>NZ_BIMC01000050.1 GCF_004000885.1 Paenibacillus glucanolyticus NBRC 15330 | reverse complement strand
CGCTTGGCGACGTCCTACTCTCCCGGGACCCTGCGGTCCAAGTACCATCGGCGCTGGAAGGCTTAACGGTCGTGTTCGGTATGGGTACGCGTGGAACCCTTCCG
>NZ_BIMC01000049.1 GCF_004000885.1 Paenibacillus glucanolyticus NBRC 15330 | reverse complement strand
CGTTACATTTGAAATCATCTAGTTTATTGCTGTATAACGCTCCTACGGTCCGTTAGATGGGGAATACGTGCATACTAGGGAATCTGCCATTGATAATCTACTTTTTGGAGCCGGCTATAGGAAATGCTGCCGAAGACTACTACTCGAAACTGTTACTGGAAAATGCTGCTGAAGTCTGCTGCTAAGGACCGTTACCGGAAAATGCTGCTGGTGTTCTTCTTGATCGCTAACGGACTTAGATGACGCTATTTGCGGAAGAATGAAGCTATTGAAATTATAACGGACCAGATTGAGCTTATATCGTCAAAAATGAGACCCAAACCGACTCATAGCCTAATATAACATCTGTGGGTCCGTTACATTTGAAATCATCTAGTTTATTGCTGTATAACGCTCCTACGGTCCGTTAGATGGGGAATACTTGCATACCAGAGAATCTGCCATTGATAATCTACTTTTGGAGCCAGCTGCCTATACGAAATGCTACTGAAGACTACTACTGGAAACTGTTACTGGAAAATGCTGCTGGAAACTGTTACTGGAAAATGCTGCTAAAGAACTGAAAACTGCTGCAGAAGACTGTTACCGGAAACTATTATTGAAAACTACTGCTCAAGACTGTTTCTAGAAACTGCTACTGGTCTTTTTCTG
>NZ_BIMC01000048.1 GCF_004000885.1 Paenibacillus glucanolyticus NBRC 15330 | reverse complement strand
TCACTGGTGCATCGGGAGCTACAGGCGTAACGGGAGCCACAGGTGCAACGGGAGTGACTGGCGTCACTGGAGCTACTGGCGTAACGGGAGCCACGGGCGTAGCCGGAGCCACAGGTGCTACTGGAGCGACTGGCGTTACCGGGGCTACTGGCGTAACTGGAGCCACGGGCGTAACCGGAGTCACAGGTGCAACCGGCGCCACGGGCGTTACCGGGGTCACTGGTGCAACTGGAGTGACTGGAGTGACTGGCGTAACTGGAGCTACGGGCACAACCGGAGCCACGGGCATAACCGGAGCTACGGGCACAACCGGAGCCACGGGCATAACCGGAGCTACGGGCACAACCGGAGCCACGGGCGTTACAGGAGCCACGGGCATAACCGGAGCCACGGGCATAACCGGAGCCACTGGCGTAGCCGGAGCTACGGGCACAACCGGCGCCACGGGCATAACCGGAGCTACGGGCACAACCGGAGCCACGGGCACAACCGGAGCCACGGGCATAACCGGAGCCACGGGCGTAGCCGGAGCCACGGGCGCAACCGGAGCCACGGGCGTAACCGGGGTCACTGGTGCAGCGGGAGCTACAGGCGTAACGGGAGCCACAGGTGCAACTGGAGTGACTGGCGTAACTGGAGCGACTGGCGTTACCGGCGCTACGGGCACAACCGGT
>NZ_BIMC01000047.1 GCF_004000885.1 Paenibacillus glucanolyticus NBRC 15330 | reverse complement strand
GGATAAGCCCTCGACCGATTAGTATTGGTCAGCTCCATGCATTGCTGCACTTCCACCTCCAACCTATCTACCTCGTCGTCTTCAAGGGGTCTTACTAGTTGGGAAATCTCATCTTGAGGGGGGCTTCACGCTTAGATGCTTTCAGCGCTTATCCCTTCCGTACGTAGCTACCCAGCCATGCTCCTGGCGGAACAACTGGTGCACCAGCGGTACGTCCATCCCGGTCCTCTCGTACTAAGGACAGCTCCTCTCAAATTTCCTACGCCCACGACAGATAGGGACCGAACTGTCTCACGACGTTCTGAACCCAGCTCGCGTACCGCTTTAATGGGCGAACAGCCCAACCCTTGGGACCTACTTCAGCCCCAGGATGCGATGAGCCGACATCGAGGTGCCAAACCTCCCCGTCGATGTGGACTCTTGGGGGAGATAAGCCTGTTATCCCCAGGGTAGCTTTTATCCGTTGAGCGATGGCCCTTCCATGCGGTACCACCGGATCACTAAGCCCGACTTTCGTCCCTGCTCGACTTGTAGGTCTCGCAGTCAAGCTCCCTTATGCCTTTGCACTCTTCGAATGATTTCCAACCATTCTGAGGGAACCTTGGGGCGCCTCCGTTACTCTTTAGGAGGCGACCGCCCCAGTCAAACTGCCCGCCTGACACTGTCCTCGCACCGGATCACGGTACCAAGTTAGAACCTAGATACGATCAGGGTGGTATCCCAACGTCGCCTCCACACAAGCTGGCGCTCATGCTTCGAAGGCTCCCACCTATCCTGTACAGATCGTACCCAAA
>NZ_BIMC01000046.1 GCF_004000885.1 Paenibacillus glucanolyticus NBRC 15330 | reverse complement strand
AGTCCCGATGCCTTCGATAACCTCACCTTAGTCGATGGTTCGGTCACTGGGGGCAAAATCGCAACGGCTACTATTACTGGAGAGCATATTGCCGAGGGCTCCCTATCCGGCAGCCAAATCGCGGGCGGTTCCTTGACTGGTTATCAAATTGCTGATGGCTCCATTGAAAGCCGCCATCTCGGCCCTGATGCCTTCGATAACCTAACCTTAGTCGACGGTTCGGTCACTGGGGACAAAATTGCAGAGGCTTCTATTACTGGAGAGCATATCGCTGTTGGCTCCATAGCCAGCCAACATCTGGGTCCCGATGCCTTCGACAACTTCACCTTATACGAGGGCTCGATTTCGGGAGAGCATATTGCTGATGGCTCCCTTACCGGCACTCAAATCGCTGATGGTTCCATTGAAAGCCGCCATCTTGGCCCTGATGCCTTCGACAACTTCACCTTAGTCGATGGTTCGATCACTGGGGACAAAATCGCAGAGGCTTCTATTACTGGAGAGCATATTGCCGAGGGCTCCCTGACAGGTAATAAAATTGCCGATAGTTCCATTGAAAGCCGCCATCTCGGCCCTGATGCCTTCGACCACTTCACATTAGTCGATGGTTCGGTCACTGGGGACAAAATTGCGGCGGCTTCTATTACTGGAGAGCATATCGCTGATGGCTCCATCGCCAGCCAACATCTGGGTCCCGATGCCTTCGACAACTTCACCTTAGTCGATGGTTCGATCACTGGGGACAAAATTGCGGAGGCTTCTATTACTGGAGAGCATATCGCTGATGGCTCCATCGCCAGCCAACATCTGGGTCCCGATGCCTTCAACAACTTCACATTAGTCGATGGTTCAATCACTGGGGACAAAATTGCGGCGGCTTCCATCACTGGGGCAAATATTGTCGATGGCTCCCTATACGGCATCCAGATTGCCGATGGTTCTCTTACCGGCACTCATATAGCTGATGGCTCCCTTACC
>NZ_BIMC01000044.1 GCF_004000885.1 Paenibacillus glucanolyticus NBRC 15330 | reverse complement strand
TTGATCCTTGAAAACTAGATAACGAAACGAATTTGCGCAATTAGAAATATTCCTTTTAGCTGAACTTGTGTCAAAACAAGTTTTTATAAAAGTAGCAGCGGAAGATTCGTGACAGTCGATCCTTTGGAAGTTTCGTTTCCACCTATTAACTCGTTTAGTAGATCAGGAAACAAACGGACAACAGAGCGAATGGCGCGAAACTGAAGCGTTGGTTAAGCTACTAAGAGCACACGGAGGATGCCTAGGCGCTAGGAGCCGATGAAGGACGTGGCGAACAACGAAACTGCCTCGGGGAGCTGTAAGCAAGCTTTGATCCGGGGGTGTCCGAATGGGGAAACCCGGCTGATGTAATAGTCAGTCACTTCTATCTGAATACATAGGATAGCAAGAGGCATACCAGGGGAACTGAAACATCTAAGTACCCTGAGGAAGAGAAAACAAGAGTGATTCCGTCAGTAGCGGCGAGCGAACGCGGAACAGCCTAAACCAGAGAGCTTGCTCTCTGGGGTTGTGGGACGTCTCACATGGAGTTACAAAGGAACATATTAGACGAAGAGGTCTGGAAAGGCCCGCGATACGAGGTAAAAGCCCTGTAGTCGAAAGTATATTCCCTCCGAGACGGATCCCGAGTAGTGCGGGGCACGTGAAACCCCGTATGAATCCAGCAGGACCATCTGCTAAGGCTAAATACTCCCTAGCGACCGATAGTGAAACAGTACCGTGAGGGAAAGGTGAAAAGCACCCCGGAAGGGGAGTGAAATAGAACCTGAAACCGTGTGCTTACAAGAAGTCAGAGCCCGATCTATGGGTGATGGCGTGCCTTTTGTAGAATGAACCGGCGAGTTACGTTCCCATGCAAGGTTAAGGCGAGAAGCCGTAGCCGCAGCGAAAGCGAGTCTGAATAGGGCGATATAGTATGTGGTCGTAGACCCGAAACCGTGTGATCTACCCCTGTCCAGGGTGAAGGTGCGGTAACACGCACTGGAGGCCCGAACCCACGTATGTTGAAAAATGCGGGGATGAGGTGGGGGTAGCGGAGAAATTCCAATCGAACTCGGAGATAGCTGGTTCTCCCCGAAATAGCTTTAGGGCTAGCCTCGGAATTGAGAGTCGTGGAGGTAGAGCACTGATTGGGTGCGGGGCCCGCAAGGGTTACCAAGCTCAGTCAAACTCCGAATGCCATAGACTTATATCCGGGAGTCAGACAGTGAGTGCTAAGATCCATTGTCAAAAGGGAAACAGCCCAGACCATCAGCTAAGGTCCCCAAGTGTGTGTTAAGTGGGAAAGGATGTGGAGTTGCACAGACAACCAGGATGTTGGCTTAGAAGCAGCCACCATTTAAAGAGTGCGTAATAGCTCACTGGTCGAGTGACTCTGCGCCGAAAATGTAACGGGGCTAAACACACCACCGAAGCTATGGCTTGAATCGACTTCACTGCTTCTTTGAGGTAGTGAATACTGAGATGAACATTTTTGTCAGGCTTGAGATGAAATCAAGGATGACCAAATGCACTCAGGGGATAAACACACTTCGAAGGCGGAGTGAAGTCGA
>NZ_BIMC01000043.1 GCF_004000885.1 Paenibacillus glucanolyticus NBRC 15330 | reverse complement strand
TAGAAATAGGTAAGGGTTTGATACGATCACCGCCTTTTCCCCTTCTCCGCACCGTGCGTGCGACTTTCATCGCACACGGCGCTCCATCTTTTTAGATTTTTATATCAATAGGTTCCAAGTTACTCATTTTACGGTACTGGTTGATCTTCTGAATTATGGATTCAGAAATTTCAATGGTAGACATGAGTTTAACAATCGTCTCCGGTATTGATGCATGAATTATTTTATGGATATCTTTGTGTAGGATTCGTAGATTTTTGTACATGTCCGTTCCTCCAAGGTGAAGGGGTTGAAGGTGATGACAATGTATTTCATCAGCGGTAAGGAAGACGCCTGAAATTTCGCATTTCCCCGCCTTCATACTGTATCTACTCAACCTGTTATCCAGATATTCGATGCTCCGATCCGGGATGTTGGACTTCATGAGTTTAATAATCTCAGAATTTATGTCCGGATTTAATTTCTTATGAAGTAGTGTTCTACCTTCAGATGTGAATGGGTTTAGATCTTGTTGAAAACATAAGTTGTTCATCGTTTTCACATCTCTTAAAGGGAATAGGAATACTCCTGCAACTTTAAAAGTTCTGTAGTTATTCTTGTAGAACTTTTTGTAGGTTGGTGGTGGAATATCTGGATGTTGATATTTCCCGATTGCTTTTAGACGATTGTAAGTGAATGCTTTCAGATCATAGGCAAGTCGTGCGAACTCAACACTAACATGTGTTGCTCGTGAGAAGTACCTGTGGATTCCAAGTACAAAGCTATTGAACAAGAGTGCATTTTGTGCAGTGGGCGATTTGTGTATTGTTTTGATTCGATCTTTTGCTTCCTTCTTGAGCTGTTCTTTCTTTTTGTTGTTTATGCCCGTGTATGCTACTCTCTTTTTTCCTTTTTTCTCAGCCCATATAGTGAACCCTAGGAAATCAGATTTTCGTTTTCTAAGGTTCACGATTTGTGATTTTTCGGGTGAGATGTCAAGTTTAAGACGATCCTTGAGATAGAGTCTGACTGCATGGTACCACCTATGGGCTGTCTTCCAATCGCGGCAGAGTATTTTGAAATCATCTGCGTATCGAACAATGTAACCTTCTTTGAGGTTGGTTTTCTTGAGTGCTCTAATTCTGTGAAAGTTCCCCGCATACGCATATTGTGTTTCAAAGTTTACCCATTGCCCAGCTACCCATTGGTCCAAGTCGTTTAGTACGATATTGGATAATAGTGGTGATAAAATTCCACCCTGTGGAGTGCCCTTTAATGGGGTACCTTCTCCTTCAATCTCAGCTTTTAGCATTTTGCTGATGATTCTCAGTACTCTTTTATCCCTTATTCCCATGTTCCATAGCTGTTTTAAGAGTAATGTGTGATTAACATTATCGAAAAACCCTTGTATGTCTACGTCTACAACATAGTGGAGGTTCGCCATATTAATTAAATGTTGCACTCTGGCAAGGGCATTATGTGCTGACCGCACTGGTCTGAAGCCGTAACTATGTTTGTAGAAATAAGCTTCAGCAATGGGTTCAATGACTTGTTTGAAGCATTGCTGAATGATTCTATCGGTTATACAGGGAATACCCAGCGGCCTTTTTTTCCCGTTAGGCTTGGGGATATGGACTCGTCTGACTTTCTTTGGTTGATAATTCAGTAGCCTTCTCCTTATTAGGAGTACCATTTCTTCATCAGTTAGTGTCTTTAGGTTATCAATCGTTTTGCCATCTGTTCCGGGTGTAACCGAGCCTTTATTTGACTTTATGGTGCGGTATGCCAAAAGGATATTTTGTTTTGTTATTATTAGGTCGTAAAGATTGTTAAAAGCTATCCTTTTTTGAGCGTTCTCATATAGGTCAGTAAAGGTACTCGTCATGTCGTAGTAGTCCCAGTAACGTAGAGTTTGCACTGTGGCCTCACCTCTTTCAGGAGATTTCCCACGTTCCTACCTGATCGGTGCAATTCACTTTTTGGAAAATTGATATTAATTTAAAAAGACTTGAGGCTGTTCCTCCACACCCATTACAGGTATTTCATCGGTCGTGCCTCTACTCTCACAAGGATTAGTACACTTCGGCATGTGTTCTGCCTTATAGTAGACGTCTGGGATGGCAGTCCGCTATTACGACGTTCCTTGCTTTCCTTGTTCCCTGAGACCTAGCTATTTGTGCTGAGCCTTAGGTGCCTCCTTTGAGCCTGTGGACTGGATATCGCCTTAGTTCGATATAGCGTATTTCCTAGATCACAATCGTACTTTACGCCATCCACCCTGATCATTGGTCAGGACATATGTTTCCATATGTTATGAATATAGACCCGTACATTCGGAGGTTCGTCAGATCCTAAGATCATTCTCACCATAGCTAACTTTTCAGCCATCCGGCATATCAGTTGGCATACCTTCTTAGATAAGTGGCTCTAGCCTTCTTTCTGCCGACTTTACCTGTGCTTCGAACCCAACACGCTGCCCGTGTTACGCACGCAGGAGATTAATGGGATTGTTTCAGGAAACCTGGTCCCCTCATTCCAATCCTCGGTCACAGAGTTAGACTTAATTCATTAAGTCTCCGCCTTTCCCTTTATAAACCGGTTATAGCAGAACAAGTCACTCGT
>NZ_BIMC01000042.1 GCF_004000885.1 Paenibacillus glucanolyticus NBRC 15330 | reverse complement strand
ATTTCAGTGCGACACGTTACTCTATAAGTGCCTAATGGTATGAAAAGAGTGGGTTCTTATCAAATAAAAAGAATAACAACTGATTATTCGAAGGAAGGAATGAAAGCCTTCATGTTGAGCTTAAACTTCCTACCTAATACTCCTACAAGCAGAAACAAGAGATAGCTTGTCTCTGTTTGAAGCTAGGTGAAGTCGGCTGAATCGGGCCTAAGTTTCTCTTTGAGAAATATGGTCTGAAATAGGTCGGGGTGCTGAAAAGCGCGTCATGGTGAGAATGTTACACAAGTAACTGACCAAGCGATGAATGTACGGGTCTAGAGGTATAACAATTCGAAAGAATTGTGCTGCACTAGCAGCGTAAACTACCGAAAAGTAAGATTTGAAGTTATGAAATTCGGGATACCTAACAAAGAGGGTATAAGGTTTACAGGCTTATAGTCGCCACCTAAAACGCGCATGGATAGCTAGAATAATCGGAACGTGGAAAGCAAGAGACATTTATACAACTCCGTTGTTAAACCTCTATCAAGGGAATGGTTCATGGCAACATGATTTACTCTTGTGAGAGTAGGGGCACAGTACCTATGAAAGAATGGAAACATTCCGGAGGGATAGCCCCAAGCCTTATAAATTTAAGTTAAATTACTCAAGTTGCAGATGATCGGTCAGGTAAGAAAGTGGGAAACAACTTTTCAAGGAGTTGTCCACAATCATCACATATTTGCGATACGCTGAATACTACGGGATGCAATCGATCTTTGATACTCTTTACCTTAAAAGTAAAGAAGGTTGCTCGTTTAACAGGCTATATGAACTGATTACTTCTGATAATAATATACTTCTAGCCTATCGAATGATTAAAAGCAACAAAGGATCAAAGACTCAAGGCACTGATCAATTTAGCATTGATGATTTCAATAGCTACAGTCAGGATGAATTCATCAATACGATTCGTAAAACACTTGATCACTATAAACCGAAACTAGTCAGACGTGTCTTCATCCCGAAACCCAATGGCGATAAACGACCATTAGGTATTCCTAGTATGCTGGACAGATTAATACAGCAAATGGTCAAGCAAGTTTTAGAACCTATCTGTGAAGCAA
This sequence comes from Paenibacillus glucanolyticus NBRC 15330, assembly GCF_004000885.1. Lineage (GTDB taxonomy): Bacteria > Bacillota > Bacilli > Paenibacillales > Paenibacillaceae > Paenibacillus_AQ > Paenibacillus_AQ glucanolyticus. Next base: position 1,503 of record NZ_BIMC01000042.1, on the reverse strand, counting down.
AGTTTTATAAGCATAGTTATGGATTCAGGCCTCTAAGAAGCACGCATCATGCAAAGTCAAGATGCGATACATTAATTAACAACGCCCAACTCCACTTTGTTGTTGATATCGATATAAAAGGCTTCTTTGATAACGTAAACCATACACTGCTTCTTAAACAACTTTGGAATATAGGGATTAAAGACCGGAGAGTACTGGCCATTATAGGAAAAATGTTGAAGGCACCCATTGAAAAGGAAGGAATACCTCGTAAAGGTACACCGCAAGGTGGAATTCTCTCTCCCTTATTATCCAACATAGTACTTAATGACTTGGATCACTGGGTTGCAGGGCAATGGGAAAATTTTAAAACCAAACATCCTTACACACAAAGAAATAAATATGCCGCCCTGAAGAGGACAAAACTCAAAGAGGGCTTTATCGTAAGGTATGCTGATGACTTTAAGATCTTTGCCAGAACCTCACAAGACGCCTATAAATGGTACCATGCAGTAAAACAATACCTTAAAGAACGACTTAAACTAGATGTCTCTCCAGAGAAATCAATGGTCATAAATCTGCGCAAGAAATCATCCAATTTCTTGGGCTTTAAGTTTAAGGCCGTTCCTAAAGGCAAAAAGCATGTTGCTCATAGTTTCATCTCTGATAAGAAGAAGGATCAGATCAAGAAACGAATAAATAAATTGATCACTGAAATTAAGCTATCTCCTACTCCAAAAACGATCTCACAATGGAATAGCTTTGTCCTTGGCCTACATAACTATTTCAAATTCGCATCACATGTAAGCATGGACTTTCAGGAAATTGCCTTTCGCAAAAGTCGATTTATGTTCAATCGTCTCAAATCCATCAGTAGATACGGAAGACCAAAACGGCCGCCTCCAACATACTCTAAGTTTTATAAAAATAATAATAAAACTTGGGAGGTTGCAGGAACGCTACTCTTCCCTTTACAGGACATTTCTAAAAGTAAACCACTAAACTTCAGCCAGGAATCAACCCCGTATAATGCTGAAGCCAGAGAAAGCATTCACGTAAATCTCAAGTTTCACGTCCAAGTAGAGTTATCGAAACTAATTCGATCGGACGTCTGGGATAGGACTCTTGAATATTCCGACAATCGGCTTTCAAGGTACTCAGGAGTTCAGGGATTATGCGAAGTCACGGGTTTATTCTTACAGGCAGAAGAGGTTCATTGTCATCACTACGAACCTCTATCCCTGGGTGGCACAGATAAGTACAATAACCTATGCATTATTCACAGCGATGTACACAGGTTAGTACATGCCACAGAAGATAAAACGATTGAACATTACAAAAGTATCCTACAACTTACCGACGCTATGATTGATAAAATCAATCTCTATCGCAAAGCATGTAAACTTGTGAGCATATAACTTTAGCATATAAGGTGGAACGCCGTGTGCGGTGAAAATTGCATGCACGGTGTGGAGGAGGGGAAAAGGTGGAGATAATATCAAACCCTTACCTATTCCAATAATT
>NZ_BIMC01000041.1 GCF_004000885.1 Paenibacillus glucanolyticus NBRC 15330 | reverse complement strand
GATAACCTGTTTTAACTGCAATATTTTGCAATCCTGATAAAGGATTGCTCCCCTGCCGCACAGGTAAAATATAATTATTGGCTCCAATTCGTGCAGCCCCGTCAATTTCTTTATCACCTACCCAAAAGCTGTTACCTGTAGGTACACTGCTACCTTTTGCTTTACGGAAAAAAGATTCCCAATTAAAATCAGCGATATCGGTTATGTGAAAGTCGTATACTCTACCAATTACATCAACAGGTACAACATCGGTTGCTACATGGTGCGCTAAATCCAAGTTGGCTTCCGGTTGGGTCGTAAAGTTTGGAGGAGCGTTCTCGGCAATGGTCCGGAAGAGAACATCATGGATTCCTTCATCCACCCATACCGGCATAAAGAATGTTGTTGCTTCCTGATTTACAGGAATTGATATCCAAGTATTTTTAGGATAAAAATTCGATTTGTCCTCACTGTAAACATCAAATGGGAACCAAACTTGTTTATCTCTAACATACTTAGCGTAATCGCGATCACCATAGCCCAATATGTTTCGATGTTGACCACTTGTCGGCATGTAAATCGTGAAAGGTCTATCGAGAATTGTTGCTTCTCGATTTGGCGCAGGGACCGTTTTTTGATTATGTGCCTTATCATCGGAAATAGCAGCATAGATGACAACCGGAGTATGCACAGTCACCGAGTTCATCCCGTTAATAGCAAACTCTTTATTACTTCCTCCATTAATATTACCTGGAATAATGTCGTAATATATCTTACCGGTTGTTGGCTGGTTAGCTTTATTTACAAGCGTTTTACTTACCGTATAACCAGATTGGTACAGAACATTTTGTCCGATTTCCTGGGGTTCAGGGATACTGCCAGGTCTTGGAGCTTCTTTCTCAACTTGAGCATTATTCATGATAGTAGTGCCATTAAATACAACATGGTCATTTTTTACTTTTACTTCTTTTACTTCGGCCTCTGCTACAGGCTGAAAATCCTCTTGAGGTGTTGGAGGTTCGCTTGAACCACCAGAAACTGTTTCGGTACCAAGATCAACCATGTTACATGGTTGTGGTTGCACATGATCTTCAACAGCCGTCTTGTTATCAGAAACCAAAGTAGGCGCTATATATCCGTTTGGATTCAAGGTTACAGTTTCACCGTAACCACCAAGAGCATAATTTTTTACAGTAGCATTCTTTAACTTGTATACTTCAAGATTATCGATTTGCCAGTAACTATAATCTCTGATCACAGTAACATTTTTTTGAACTGGCACTTCTTTGCTCATTGGTTTGGCTGGTGTTCCTGGATTTCCGGGTACTGCTGGTATTGTCCATGTCTTATTGTAGACCTTTTTAACCGTAACGGTATAAGTAACCTGACCGCGCATATTTGCCCATTTATTTTGGAATAAATAATTCTTACCAAAAACGTTAGCATATAAGTCCTCTGATGTTGGTATACCTTTGGAAACATCAAACTTCTCTGAACCGCGATCATCTGCTTTTAACACTCCGTTAGCTGAAGGATCTAAAACAGAACCAGAGAGAATGTTTCCTTTAGAAGGAGCTCCAATTTCATAGGTACAGCTGCCACCTCCACCACCTCCACTACCATCTAGTGGTTTGTAAACACCAACAAATTTAGTACCACCTTTTCCGACGGTTGTGTTTCTGGTAAGTAGATTAGGATCCCCCTTCTCCTGAACAAACTTCTTATCATTAGGAAATTCATTCTGGATGATGTAAGACCTTATAATTTCATTTTGTTTACCTTGGAAAGAGACCTTTTCTTCAAACGTATGACTTACTGGATCTCCAATTGACTTTTCACCAATATCAACCGATTTAATCCTCGTGCCATCTTCCAATTCATATATGGCTTCAACAGGATTTGCTCCCTCTCTATATACGCCAATAACATTTGTTCCTCCAAGATAGGTGGTGAAGCTACGCTGAGCTAACTTAGGATTAGAAGATGGCGTTCCTGTTTGAACATAATCCTGATCATTAGGTTTATGCTTTGATTGAATGTAAGATTTAATAAGTGAGTAGGTTTTTCCGTTGAAGACTACTGTCTCGTCAAGTTTTGCATTAATTTCTTCGCCTACTGGCCAACGCTTATCAGGATCATTAGGATTATCTACATTTCCTCTTTTGATTTCTGTTCCATCGCTTGTTCTGTAGATCTTTGTTACTTCATATTTAGCAGTATAACTTACTGGTATATCGTAATATTGTCTGAATCCATTAGGATCAGCCCAATTTTCTGCATTTTTAATGCTTTGCAAGTCTACATGGTCAGTATGATCTTCATTATTATTTCTTACTACATGGAAAATTGAAGATAAGTAAATGGTTCCTCCATAAGTAATATCTTTTAAGCCCGCAGACTCCAATGCTGCGGAAACCGAAGCTTCAGGCACTTGGAAATAGGTTGTTACAGTCCCATCTCCATTATCAATCTCATCTATCTGCTGAACTCTTACCACCCCATGTGTACCGTTTTGAGGAGCACATTGGGAACCGGAACATGAAGTTGAACGAGTAATTGTAAAACCAACAGTTTTGTATTTAATCCCTGTAGTGGCCTTTGTACTGGTTGTTGTAAAATTTATTCTTCCGTATTTATCAACCATTACACTATCAGCAGCATGAACCGTATATGAAAGGTTTAAAAAAAATAAATTTAAAATTAATACTATGAGCATAGTCAAGGCAATTCTTTTTTTATGAAGAGTTTTCATAGTTATCACGCCTTACTAATTCATCTTGCGAATAATATTAGTGAGTCTAAATAGTGATGCCTGCCCATCAATCTGTCTTAAATGACTACCTCCAACATTGGTTGACAAAGGGATGTCCGCATAACCTTCATACCAAACACCCTTTTGGAAATTAGTACGACTTTTAAAGAATTCGTCAAAGAAAATATCCTTGTACTGATCATATGATGTGATTTTAAATGAAAACTTGGTTCTAATATAGTAGAGACCTAGTCGGTCGGAAGAAAATACCATCGTTGGTTCTGCTGTAAGTTCACCTTCAGTTACAATCTTGTTTTTCTTAACCCACGCAACATAATTCTTCATATCTTTTAATACAAAAACATTCGATTGATTGAAATGACTAAAAAGGTCTTCAGCCCATTTATCGTTTATTGTTTTGTAATTCACATTTAGTAGTGAGTTATAGTAATCTTCAGTATTCTTCTTCCAAGCTTCCATAGTTGGGACATGCTTAATATAATTATCAGTTTGTGCAAGTTTTGACGGCTTGGTATCTACAATTTTAGGATACGCCATTTCGTACATCTCATTTGGATACTGTTCTAGTATGTAGACATAATCTTTTGCGTTTTTAGGTAGATTAGTAGTTCTAATAGTGCGTCCCCACGCATCTTTCTTTGCATTCATCGCGGATTCTGCATTTGCAACGGCTTTTTCATCAACTGGCAACGTTATTCCGCTTTTCACTTTTTGAATTCGTTGTATTACGGTTACAGCTTGAGCTCTTGTCGTTGTACCATCCGGATCAAGCTTGCCATTTCCCGTTCCTGAAATGAGTCCATTCTTCACAGCAATTAACATAAACTCATTATCATCTTTCGCAGTTTCACCGATGGCTCTCACTGCGATATGTACCATATCTAATCGGGTCATCGGTTTAGTCATGTCGCCAGAAGAAAAATCTCCTTCCTTATAAAGACCAGTAGATTTAGCTGAATCGATATAAGGAACAAACCACTTATCAGATTGACCATTGTTATTAACAGGAAGATCCATTGCAACAACAGTCATCTTAATGAACTCTGCACGTGTTACCTTGTTTTCTGGATGAAAGAGTCCATCAGGATAACCACTCACAATGCCTTGTTTGATTGCAGCAACTATACTGGATTCTGCCCAGTGGCCAACTATATCTTTAAAAGAATCGACAACTGTTTTTACAGAATCAGTAACATCCCCTACAACTTTATTTGCACTTTCCAAACCATTTTTAATCATGTCTTGCACGTCCGCAATTGGTGATGTACTAGCCGCTATTGCTGGTCCAATACCAGTTGTAGTTGTTGAAAGCATCGAGATAACCGCTATAGATGCTACTAGAGCTTTTTTCATTTTATATATCCCCATTTCATTTGTAATAATTTAACTTAATTTAATAGTAACCTGTGCAATTATCTGTGTCCAACTGAAACAAGATTATTTGTTAAGGCACGATAATGGATGATAACCATTAGCTGCTGCTTCTTTCCCGCTGATAAATGTTTCATGATTCATCACTCCCGATTTACAGACAGAGCGATCATAGTAGTATTTAGTACCATTTACAGTTATGCCGGTTATTTCTTGCTTTTTAATAATTCTTGCTCCACCAAGTGCAAAGTTATTATAATACTTCGTTCCGACAGGAATTCCTTGAACAAAAGCAAGAACACCTACGTCATCAATGGTGTTATCCCACTCTTCTTGGTCAATCGAAGGAAGAGTAAAAGTATAGGAAACTCCATATCTCCTTACCAGATTATTATGTTTGTTAATTTCGTATTCTAAATCTGACTGTATTAACGACACAATCGTTTGTCGACGAATATTATCAAAATTCGTAGTATCGTGGATTAGAGGAATTGACGAACCTACCCACATGGGTGAGACAAATTTTTGACTAGTGAGTGGATCTATTTCGAATAGATATCCCTGTTTGAGTTCTTTGGAATTTGCTTGATAAACAGTAATGTAATCATCAAGTGTAAATGAAAATATATTCCCTGCTTTATCTTTATAAGAGTATGGTTTTTTTTGTGACCACACATGTTTCAGTGCCTTATCACCATTAGCATCCAGATACTCCTGCTCAGAGTAAATATAGTAGCCATCATAACCGATAACAACGAACGCAGGGATATATCTTTGAATCGTTCCTTGTCCATAAGGATCATCAATAACCCCAAAGTTAATGTACAGATTATTAAAAAAGGCTCTTGCGGCCTCTTCCTTATTCACTCTTACATTCTTTGGTGATTCATATCGAGCTTCATTATCTTGTTCAGAATTGGTTAGGAGCACTGAAGCAGCATCTTGCGCTGCTGTATCGATAATTGCGTTGTACTGAGCTTCGAGATACATGGATTTTTTTTGTGCTTCGACATCAAGTGAATTTATAACGACGAATGGTAGGAGTATGAGTACAAAGATAATTGCAAAATTAA
>NZ_BIMC01000040.1 GCF_004000885.1 Paenibacillus glucanolyticus NBRC 15330 | reverse complement strand
ACCTCGAATAACGCCTACTCGGTCCGTAAACGATACCTACGGTACCTCATATTACCGCTGGACACAGACATGATCTCCAAATCCACGAGTTTATGCAGAATTCGACGGGCATGCCTGTCTGTAATGCGCAGATGATCCGCCAACTCTAAAGGCGTGAATGGTCTCAGCAGCCGCCTGGCAAAACGTACCGTCTCGGCTTCAAAAGAAGTTAATGCATGCGGAGTATCAAGAGAAGTGAATTTGCCGATGAAGGATAGAACAAGCTGCTGGCATCGTCGAGGCTCATCTTGAATCGATAGGTAAGGGATGGGGAGGAATATCCAATCATCCAGCGCTAATAAGCAATGCCGCCAGCATAAATCCTTGAATCGTCTTACATCAAGATCTCTGGCGTGAGGGCCGTAGCCTTGAATCTCAATTCCTCCTTTGACACCGCCAGGCATATAAGCCAAATCCACGTAACGAAATCCATTGTTGAAATCGCGTACTTCCCACTCGGGATACAGGTGGTCAAAATGCTGTATCGTTGGAAACCAAATGGTGCGTAAAAATTCGACGGTGCCGTGACCTAGTCCCTTCTCAAGCAATTCGCGCCGCCTGGGGTTTTCCTCCTGCTCAATATTGAGCTGCATCCACTCTTCATATTTTTGAACAAATCTTGACACGCGGATTCTCTCCTCTGTTAAAAGGTAAATGCAAAAAGCCGCCCCGATACAACGTATCGAAGCGGCGTGTACTTCACGACCGAATTTATCTACTAGACAAGTGTATCTTGAAAGTTAGATATCAGCAAGCATGTTTTTGCGATCTTATAGGGACTTGGTTTACGTTAGTGCATGATGCCTTTCCTTTACTGTGGACGATGAACGGGCGAGAGGTTAATTTTTATGAGAAATCTACTATTCCGAAGACAAACTGTACGTGTCATACACAAGAGCATCAAAAACACTTGGCGTCACAATGAAGCCAAACGCAAATCTCAAGATAAATTGCATGTGCCTTAAGTGCGGATTACCAAAGGAGGTTCAGTTTAAGTTATCCATAAAGAGTGATGAAGCAGACGGCAGAGTTGATGGAATTGGTGTTCCATTGCGAGTTGAGTTTCAGTAACGGTGCTCTAAGCAAGAAGAGTTTTAGCTGCGGATACCAACCGAGTTGAGTTTCAGCTACGGAGCTCAAGCAAGGAAAGTTTCAGTATCGTTCTTCCGAGCGAGAAAGGTTTCAGCTAAGGTGCTTTAAGAAAGAAGAGTTTCCGCAACGGTGCTTTAAGTGAGGTGAGTTTCAACTACAGTGCTCCAAGCGAAGGCTAGTTTCAGCTACCGGTGTTGTTGCAGCCGTCCAATCATAGTAAACTGATCTAAAAACAATAGTAGGTGCAGCGATGAATATTGAAATTCGGACAGGACGCAGTGAGGATATTCAAGAAATCATGGGTTTGATTGCCCGCTGCGTTCAGGTGATGCAGGCTGGAGGCAGCGATCAATGGGATGAGTTCTATCCGAACCGGGATGTGATCGGGGAGGATTTGCGGAACGGAACGCTCTTTGTAGCTGAGGGAGAAGGCCGTATCTTAGGGATTGTTGTCCTTGATGAATCACAGGACGAGCAGTATCAGACGATTAACTGGAAGCAGGCAGAGGGTCCGCATTTAATGATGCACCGCCTTGCCGTCGATCCGAAAGCGCAGGGGAAGGGCATTGCACGCAAGCTTGTTGCCTTCTCCGAAGAATACGGCATACGCGGAGGTTATAGCAGCCTCCGGCTGGATACTTACTCCAAGAATGCGTCAGCGCTCAAGTTGTATCAAGGTTTGGGTTATGATCTGCGAGGTGAAGTGAACTTCCCTGGCAGGGTTGCAAGTTTCCCTGTATTTGAGAAGGTTTTCCAATAAGGAAGCAACTTAAGAAGTCTGCTGAGACCCGTACTGATGCGGGTTGACAGCAGACTTTTTCAGATTATAAGAAGGTCATACCGCAGCTGTCGTGTCGGTGTCGGTGTCGGTTCGCTATCACCCGGTATGGCTCTTGCGTGGTAACACTGGACTATCAATTAACGCGAAAGGCTTTGGCTGTATTTATCTACGAGCAGATAGCGGAGGAACATTTCATCCATAAAACCCGGGCGATCAGCAGTTAGCATGCTGCCGATCGCCACAGAAGATGTGAAGATCAAGCCTTCAGTTATAAACACTGTGCCGCATGAGGATGCAGCTCGTATTTCACTACATGTTTGCCTTGCGATCCGGTGACGGGCAAAAGCAACCCCTTATCGCAGAGGGAATGAAGAAAGCGTTAGAGCCGTTCGATGGTTTAAGCGCAGATGTGTCTTGACATCAATCGGGCGAAGCGGACGGGCAAGCATGCACCCAAAACGGATAATTTCACGCTCCGTAACCCGTGGTCACACCCACAGAGGAAGTAGCGGCATGATAACGGCTGATCACTATCCTGAGGAGCATTATGCAGATCTCGGGACGGTTAGCCACATCCTCGTAAGCAAAAGAAATAACCTGATAACCCATAGCTGATAAAAACGTTTCCCGATTTAACTCGTTGCAAAAGGTTTGCCTGTCCATGCCGCTTGCATAAGTATCCAGCCCTTTAATCTCTATGATGAGTTTCAAGTGTGACGTGATGAAGGCGAAGTTGCAGAAATAAGATACTCCCCGCCAGTCCAGCACCTCGAACTGCGGATGCAAATCGCGGAAATGGCCGCGCAGCCTATCAAAATAAAAAAGAACGCCCCGACATACTCCAGGAAAAGGAGTGAATCAGGACGTTCTTCGTCTCTTCCAGCCCATTATAATCAAAATGAAGCCAATTAACCATATACTCTTATAAGTTATGACCATAACCCGATTGGACGCGCCCCAGAATTATTGGCCTTGCTCAATGACTGCTTTGGCAGTTCTTTTGCTGCTCAAACGAAATGCGATCCGGCGCAGCAGCTTGATGAAATAACCGACCAGAAAAGCCGAAATGACCGTACCCTCGCGTACGCCTTCAATCGAACCGAACGCAAACAGTGATATGACAATCCCGATGGATACCAGTGTCCAGTCGAATAGGATTTTGATATTGCCGAATTCGGCACCAAGCTTCTCGGAAATGACCTTCACGATGCCTTCACCCGGGTTCAGAATGGCATTGGCGATAATTTGAAGATAGATGCCCACCGCCAGGATGATGCAGCCAGTCAGCAAAGCCAGCATGTTCATGAAATACATCGTAAAGTTAATCGAACTTACCATATACGCTCCCAAATCAAGAAAAAGGCCGAACAGCACCCCGACCAACACTTGAAGATATTGAATCTTGGGAAACTGCTTGCCGAGCAGAAGGGCCTGAAGCACCACAAATAGCACACAGATTCCTATAGTCATCACTCCCATGGAGATGGGGAACTTTAAACTAAGCACATAGGGAACACTAGCGATAGGGGATGTACCGATATTGGCTTTGGTTACGAGAGCAGTGCCGACCCCCATCAATAAAAGACCTGCAATCAGGATCATGTATCGTTGGACAAGCTGTTTTGCCATTCACGCATTCCTTCTTTCTTATGATATTTCTAGCTCCGCTACCTCAAAATCTCGAACAAATAATACCGACTATAATGGTATCACTAAACAGCGGCAGAAATGCATGGATAAACATGAAAAAGCTGAGCTCCATATGCCATGGAACCCAGCTGGTCTGATTACTTTATTTACTGTAAGGGTCAATCGTCTGAATGGTGCCATCCGCATTGTATTTCAACTCGGTGAATTTCACGCTGCGTTTGTTATCCGCTCCTCCAGAGAGGGAGCTGTCATGATAGAAGAGATACCACTTATCCTGGAACTGCACGATGGAGTGGTGGGTTGTCCAGCCGATAACCGGCGTGAGAATCGTCCCCTTGAATTCAAATGGACCTGTCGGGCTCTGGCTGGTGCCATACACGATTTGGTGTGTCGAACCGGTGGAGTAAGAGAGGTAGTAGGTGCCGTTGTATTTATGAACCCACGGACCTTCAAAATATCTTCTCTCTTCATCTCCGGCAGTTATCGGACTGCCATTCTCATCAATGATGGATATTTCTTGCGGTGTATCCTTGAACGTGAGCATGTCGTCACTCAGTTCGGCAACCCGCGGTCCGATGGCAGGTGCATCTGTGGCAGGTCCCTCCCCATCCGGAATGTGGGTGCCGGTCTGCCATTGCTCCAGCTGTCCACCCCAGAGGCCGCCGAAATAAATGTACGCCCGGTTATCGTCATCCACGAATACGGCAGGGTCAATGCTGTAGCTGCCCGGGATGTAGTCGGGCTCCGGCGTGAAAGGTCCGGAAGGGGACGAACTGGTAGCTACGCCAAGACGGAATATGTCGTTATGATCTCGGGCAGGGAAGTACAAGTAATAGGTGTCGTTTTTATAAGCAGCATCCGGTGCCCACATCTGTTTCTTGGCCCACGGAACATCCTTTACATGCAGGGCTTGACCATGGTCAACGCACGGAGCGTTCACATCTTCCATCGATAAAACGTGGTAGTCTTCCATATCGTACTGATCGCCATTATCATTGGACGTGTTCTCATGATCAAGGTCATGGGATGGATAAATATAAATCTTACCCTCAAATACATGGGCAGAAGGGTCTGCGGTGTAAATGTGGGTTACGATGGGTTCATTAGGTTGTGCCGGTTTGCTCATGATATATCCTCCTTGGTTTATTGCGTTTGTAAGCGTTATATTTTTTATTCTATCAAACGTCCATCTCGCATTAAACCTAATAAAATTAGGTATTATACCTAAAAATTTTAGATCTTTGCTCCTTTTAGTCTTTTGTTGTGTCTTTTTAACATGAAATAACGCTGAAATGATGGGAGAGGGAGTAAACGGATACGGCGATCATTCAACTCAAAACTTAACCAAGCCCTGGGTACCGTCAGGGTGGTGGGTTATAATCTAAGCATAAGAGGGGGCGCAGCGGATGAAAAAATACATGTCCATTCTGGTTGATATGGAATCGAAGATTCAGGAAGGACAATACCGTCCCGGTCAAAAGCTGCCCTCCGTCCGAAGCGCTGCACAACAATACGGATGCAGCATCAGCACGGTCATTCGCGCCTATGCTGAGCTGGAGGAGCGGCATGCCATATATTCGGTTTCGCAAAGCGGCTATTATGTAGTTCAGAAGGAGAGCGATCCCGATAACAGGGACGAAAGCCTGATTGATTTTGCCTCGGCTTCTCCCGACGTGAACGTGTTCCCTTATCTGGACTTTCAGCACTGTTTGAACAAGGCCATCGATACCTACAAATACCATCTCTTCACGTATGGTGACGGGAAAGGAATGGATAAACTCCGCCATACGCTGGTTTCCCATTTTGCAGACAGCCAGGTGTTTACCCGCCCAGAGCGGATTATGGTGACGTCCGGTGCCCAGCAGGCGATGGAAATACTGGCGAAGATGCCGTTTCCTAACGGAAAATCGGTGATTCTGGTGGAGCAGCCCAGCTACAATAACTTTTTGCATTTTCTGGAGTCGGAGAATGTTCCGGTTGTGGGCATTCCTCGTTCTACAGCGGGGATCGATATCGGGTTGTTGGAGGAGAAGTTCAAGACCGGACATATTAAGTTTTTTTATACGATGCCAAGATACCACAACCCGCTTGGAACCTCGCTTCGAGTCGAGGAGCGGAAAGCGATCGCCGCATTGGCGAGCCAATATGATGTATTTGTGGTGGAAGATGATTACATGGCCGATCTGGGGGATGAGCGAGGATTCGATCCGGTTTATGCGTATAACCAAACTTCACACATCATCTATTTAAAAAGCTTTTCGAAGATTATCTTTCCAGGTTTGCGTCTCGGGGCAGTTGTTCTGCCGGAAAGCCTGCTGGAGGAATTTTACGCCTATAAAAAATACGGGGATGCTTCACTGCTGTCCCAAGCTGCGCTCGAAATTTATATCAGCAACGGCATGTATGAACGGCATAAACAGAAAATCTACAGGCAGTATGAGACCCGAATGGTGGCTTTGGATTCCGCTGTGCAGTTATATGGAGGAACTGGACTTATTGAAGTCGTACCCGGCAACGGTGGAATATATAAAATATTCAAGCTGCCGCATAACGTAAATTTGGAGCGTTTGATCAAGCGGCTGGAGGAGCGGAGCATCTTAGTGGTATCAGGCAAGCCGTTCTACCTGTCCCAGTATCTGGAGCGCGACAAATTCATACGCATCAGTATTTCCAGAGTGAGCCAGGCGCAGATTGAGGCAGGGGTTCAGACGATTGTGGAGGAAGTGAAGCGAGAACTGGGGAACCGGTGGTGATGAACGGAAGGATGGTGTAGTGCAGGCTGATCGGCCGATAGGGTTCCGCTGAAGAAAAAGACGTGCTGTCTGCAAGCCCCTCAAGGGGACATGCAGACGATTCACGTCAGAAAGAATCGGACCAGACCCAGCACAGCAAAAGCGAATAATACCACCCCGGAACCTATCCCTGTGATTGCGCTGTTTGCTACCCGCAGTTTAGGGGACACAAACAGGGAAATAATCGAAACGGCCACCAGTAGAGCTGCCAGAACGTAAAGACTTGGATCGTCAAATACACGGGAAAGCCCGATGAAATGAATGCCGACAATGAAGGCGATCCATGGCGCTACATAATCTTTGCGTTTTTTTCGGATGAGGACAAAAGCTCCAAGCCCTGCCAGGAAAAATTCAACATAAACGGAGATGAGGTAATTCTTGAAGTTCGTTTGATCCGTTAGCGCAGAAGGTGCATCCCAGTTTGTTATACTTAAATAAACCCCCAGCAAACACACCAGGAGCGCAGCACCCGAGGCGATGCCCAGGTATTTGCGCCAGCTTGCCCGCGGATTTTCCTGTGCCCAACCAAACCAGCTCATGCTGAACATACCGAAGATCGATGCGTACATGGCGTAATCCCGTATGTATTCCATTCAACCCCTCCATGATTAAGGAAAAATTTACATGACATTCGCGTTAATACTATATCATGGAACGGAGGGTTCCGTGATAGGTTCCGGGTAAAAAAATTCAAACGTCATTATCATCCTGAAGGGTGAGATTGGCCTCAACTGCTCGTTGCATGATTATGAAGAAGAAAATAGATGGAATTCGCTGCCCTGGTTCATCAAGGCGGCTTATTGATGTTCTCGAGCAAACATGCTTCTTCACAGATTTAGCTTGGTAGGATACACGTTCCAATCCGCCTAATCATAGTATGGGGAAAATACAATCACGTTACAAAATATGGTGAATGCCATCTATTTAACGGACTGCTGACAGCATCCTTGTCAGGCTTGGATACAGATTGAGCAGTTTGCTGTTGAGGGGGAGATTATCCCCTTATTGGAATGGATACGTAATCGAATCGAGGGAACCGTGTTGGCATTTCATGCTGCAGTCTCTGGGAACATCAGTCGATTGCATCCATTGGCCGCGATTGACATCCCTCCACGGGCAGAGCCCCAAAAGACTTCCGGTTCATTAACCGGAAGTCTTTTTTTGAAAGGATATGTATCCGTCCCGGATAGCGCGTGCTCGGCTAAATGTAAGAAAGAAACAAGGTGGCGATGCCGAAGTAAATGACAAGCGAGAGAATATCATTGATGGTTGTAATTAACGGCCCGGAAGCCACAGCCGGATCAATCTTGAATTTAAATAGAATGAGAGGAATGATGGTACCCGCCATGGTTCCGACGATGAGGGTTGCAACCAGCGAGCTTCCAACCACAAACCCCAGGTAGAGATTGCCCTGCCAGAAATAGGCGATTAAGGAGATCAGAAAGCCGCATGTCACACCGATCATCAAACCGACCTTCAGCTCTCTTGCTAACAACCGGTATACCAGCGATTTGCTCATTTCCTTTGTTGTCAGACCACGGACAATGACCGCAAGGGACTGTGTACCGGTATTTCCGGTCATACCTGCAATCATGGGCATGAAGAAGGCGAGGGCCACAACCTGTGCCAGCGTTTCTTCAAACCGGGAAATGATTGTTCCCGAGATCAGACCGATGAATAAGAGCAGAATCAGCCAAGGCAATCTTCGGTAGGCCGCTACCGTGGCCTTGGTGTTAAAATCAATGGATTTTCCGCCAGTGGCGTTCATTTTCCGGATGTCCTCATCTGCTTCACTGATGACCACATCGAGAATATCGTCAACGGTAATGATCCCCACCAACCGGTTGTCCTGTTCAACGACCGGAATCGCGACCAAATCATACTTTTGGATAAGCAGCGCGACCTCCTCCTGATCCGCATCCACAGGCACGGACAGAACTCGGCTGTGCATGATATCCACGATGTATTCATCCGGCTCGGCCAAGATGAGCCCGCGGTAGGAAACCACGCCCATGAGTTTCTTGTCATGATCGATAACGTACAGATAGTTGATCGTTTCCGAAATGGAAACATAGGTTTTCAGCTTCTGCACCACCTCCGACACGGTGTAATGCTGAGGAATCCAGACATAGCGGTTGGTCATGATCCGGCCGGCCGTTTCCGGCGGATATTTCATGATGTTCCGTACAAATTGGGATTCTTCATCCCGCATTCCTCTAATGAGCTCGTCTTTCTGTTCGGGAGACAGCTCGTCCAGCAGAATGGCCAAGTCGTCATTATCCATCAAGTCCAGGATGATGGCGGTTTTTTCTTTACCCAGCCTGGTCAATACTTCAATTTGATTGGCATGCTCCATTTCCTGGATCATATCGGCAATCTGGTCTTCATTCAGAAATTTCAGAAGCTGGGTCTGCTCCGTATTACTTAGATGGCTATGTACTCTTGCCAGATCATAAGGCAGAAATTCATGGATGATGTGCTGAAAGTCTGTCGAATTCTTCGCTTGCAGACTCTCCTTAATGTCCGGCATTAATTGCTCGAGTGTTCGAGAATTCACGCTGAAATCCCCCTTTCTTATTTCATAATAGGACAACGGAATGCATTATTATAGGGTTCACCATAACAACTTGTTATTAAACAGTCTACATATGGGGATGTGTGAAAATAAAATTTTTGGATGGAACAAGAGAATGCCCTAATATGCGAGCTGCCATCCGTATATAATCAAGCTGTCAAATTGATTTCGATTATTGCAAACGGTTGCAATATCACATAAGATATAGGCGCACAAATCTGCGGGAAGAGGTGAGCGTATGAAATACAGACGATTAGGCAAAACCGATCTGAAGGTATCTGTAGTCGGTGTGGGAACATGGCAGTTTGGCGGTGATTGGGGGAAGGATTTCGACCAAAGGGAAGTTGACGAAATCTTGA
>NZ_BIMC01000039.1 GCF_004000885.1 Paenibacillus glucanolyticus NBRC 15330 | reverse complement strand
GGGCGCCGGACAAACTGCGCCGTTATGATAAAGTGCTCCAGTTGGTCAAAGAAATGAACGAAGACAAAAAGCCGATCGGACAAATCTGCCATGCTGGATGGGTACTGATCTCCGCCAAAATTCTGGATGGCGTCACGGTGACCTCCACGCCCGGGATTCGGGACGATATGGAGAATGCCGGCTCCATCTGGGTGGATGAGGCGGTTGTGACCGACGGCCACATTATTTCGGCGCGCCGCCCACCGGACCTGCCGCCATACGGCAAAGCTTTTTGCGATGCTCTGGCACAGCGTGACTAGATTCCCCTTAACCTAACGATACACAAACAGCCTCTGCATTCACTGGACCGTGAATGCAGAGGCTGTTTTGGCGTAAATATAGCTTGTCCTCCCAGAAAAGAAAACCTGAAATAAAAATTTCAACCCTTATTATGAACCTTCAAGAGGCCGTGCTGTCCGTACCGTTGGTGCCGTTCAAATAACTGCTGCGTTCCGCAAAGGCGCTGAGACGTTCTTCAACAGCGGAGCTGGTGCGCAATTTGAAGCAAGCTGCTGCCTCTCCCTTCGCTTCAGCCGCATTGGTATTCAATATACGATGCTTCACGCGAAGCAGGGATTGCGGAGACATGCTTAAATCCTGAACGCCAAGCTCAAGCCACAGCGGAATTGCTCTCTCATCCCCGGCCAATTCTCCGCACACACTAACCGGAATGCCAGCCTCGTGTGCCGCCTCTACCGTCGTCCGAAGCATGCGCAAGACCGCAGGATGAAACGGATGGTACATATGCGCGATCTGTTCATTCATCCGGTCCACCGCCAGCACATACTGAACGAGGTCGTTGGTGCCGATGCTGAAGAAATCCGTTTCTTCCGCCAGCAAATCCGAGATGGTGACAGCTGCCGGTACCTCAATCATGATCCCGACCTTAATGTCAGGATTGTATGCAATGCCACGACGGTCCAAATCGGCCATCGCACGCCGAAGCACGACATTAGCCTGCTTGACTTCCTCAACCGAGGATATCATCGGGTACATGATTTTGACGTTGCCATAAGCGCTCGCCTGCAAAATAGCTGACAGCTGCGTCTGAAACAGCTCCGTCCGATCCAAGCTGATACGTATCGCGCGGTAACCGAGGAATGGGTTTTCTTCTTCCGGCAGCGCGAAGTAATCCAGCTGTTTATCACCGCCGATATCCAGCGTACGTATCACGACCGAGGCTTTCTCAGCGTTCTCGGCCACCAGCTTATACACTTCAAACTGCTCTTCCTCGGTCGGGAAATTGTGACGATCCATATATAAAAATTCAGTCCGGAACAGTCCGACTCCCTTAGCCCCGTTCTTCAGCGCAATATCGAGCTCCTTGACGGAGTTCATATTCGCGGCCAGATTGAAATACGTGCCATCCTTCGTCACCGCGTCAACGGTTGCTAGGAGCTGCAGCTGCTCTTTCTTTTTCCGCTGCTGATCGCGTATTCCTTCATAACGTTCCACAATCAGGGTGTCCGGCTCCAAATACAGCAGGCCCTCGTCCCCATCCACAACCAAATGCTCCCCGGTCTGGATCGGCTTCTCCAGCTTGTTCTCAATGCCTGATACAAGCGGTATGCCAAGCGCACGAGCCATAATTGCCGAGTGAGAGGTCTTGCCACCTGTCATCGTTACTATACCAAGAACGTGGGAAGGGTTAAGATGCACCAGCTGTGACGGAGAAAGCTCCTTCGCCACCAGGATGTAGGGCTGGGTATCGGCCGGAAGCTTGACTTCGGGAGCACCGAGAAGATGCTTGAGCAGCCGGTTGCCAACATCCTTAATATCGAGCGCCCGCTCCTTCATATATTCGTCATCCAGCAGATCGAACATGGATACGAAATGATCAATCGCCTCTTTGACCGCCACCTCGGCCGCCTTGTACTGGCGCTCGATGATCCCTTGAATTTCATTCATAAATACAGGATCCTCCAGTATGGCCAGATGCGCATCAAAGATCTGCGATTCTTCGTGCCCCACCATTTCCTTGAACTCGTTCTTGATATATTCAATTTCATTCTTGGAGGTTCGTATGCCTTCATATAAGCGCTCGAACTCTTTGGCTAAATCGACAGCGTCCATTTCGGAATCGGGAAGATCCAGCTCCCAATGCGGCAGTACGAAAGCCTTACCGATCGCTACGCCTGTTGCTGCGCCAATGCCTTGTATCATGATTCTCTACCCCCAGCATTACTCTCATTTAAAACGACGGACATGACAGATGACTGTCCTCTCTTAACGGACTTGAATGGAGCATAGCTCCAAGATCTTACTTTATCGGGATTGGTGATGACCATTGGCGTGGCCAGTGATGCGGCATGTGTCTTTAGATAAGCCAGATCAAATTTGACCAACAGCTGCCCCGGTTCAACGGTATCCCCTTCCCCAACTACAGCCGTAAACGGCCCCTTCAGCTGGGAAGTATCGATGCCAATATGAATCAGCACCTCAAGCCCCTCAGGTGTTGATATCCCGATCGCGTGCATCGTCGGGTAGACATGCATCACGGTACCGTAGACCGGAGATACAAGCTCCCCTTTTTCCGGTATAAAAGCAACACCGTTGCCGACAAGCTTGGCGGCAAATATGTCATCGGGCACCTCGTCAATCGGAAGCATGCGCCCCTGTACAGGTGCACTGAACAGAACGCGCGGCAAATCCTGCTGCATCAGCTTGTTGATTTCCTCGCGGATGAGCTCGGAATAGGTCCCGAACACCACTTGCACATTCCCTCCGCCCAGCTTAATGATGCCAGCTGAACCCAGCAGTTTAAGTGCATCGGAATCAATCTGGCGATCGTTGTATACGGTCAATCTCAGACGCGTCATGCAGGACTGGACCTGAACGATATTGTCTTTGCCGCCAAGCGCCTCCAGTATGAGCGGTGCCTGGTATGGGATATCTCCCGCCCGGCCTTCCAGCGCCGAGCCTTCCTCACGCCCTGGTGTCGGGATCTCGAAGGTACGTATCGCCCATCGGAACAGAAAATAATAGACAAGGCCGTACACGATCCCAATCGGTATGATCATCCAGGCGTTCTGAGACAAGTGAAAATTCAGCACATAATCGATAAATCCGGCCGAGTACGAAAACCCGTGATGGATATCAAATGAATAGGTAAGCACCATGGCGAATCCGGCCATCAGGGCGTGGAGCACATACAGATAAGGAGACGCAAATAAGAACGCAAATTCGATCTGCTCCGAAACCCCGGTTAAAAAACAGACAAGCGCGGACCGCATAAACGTTTTTTTCACTTTCGGCTTCAGATCTTCACGCGCTTCTTGAATGATAGCAAACGCAATTGCCGGCAGGGCAAACATCATGATCGGGAAGAGCCCGGCCATGAAGTCCCCCGCAGTCGGATCACCTGCAAAAAATCGAGGCAGATCCCCCTGAACGATGGTACCGTCTTCTGTCTCATAGGAGCCCAGCTGAAACCAGTACACATTGTTCAGCAGGTGATGCAGGCCGAACGCTGTCAGTACCCGGTACAAAATACCGTAAAGAAACAAACCGAAAGCGCCCATATGTACGGTAAGCTCATAGAACGCATCAAAACCTCGCTGTACAATCGGTGCCATCCCCAGCATGATCCATGCAAATATGGTGGAGAACAGTCCCATGAACAACAGGACAAACCGGGAGCCTCCAAAAAACTGTATGGCTTCGGGAAGTTTGATATGTTTGAACCGGTTATAAACGTAACCGGACATGACTCCAAAAATAATACCGATCAAGGTTGAGGGCTGCACACTCCCGTCACCCAGACGGGATATAACCTGATCATAAATGAACATACCGGCGAGAGCCGCAAGCCCTGCAGGACCTCCCTGATTCGAGAGCCCCCACGCGACACCGATGGCAAATAAATACGGCATATAATAAAACACACCGTGTCCGGCTGCCTGGGTAATTTCCCCCAAGATTCCGAAGCCCCACGCCGACCATGGCAGACTCCCCACGCTAAGCAGGAGAGCTGCAGCCGGAAGCGCCATTGTAGGGAGCATGACTGCTCTGCCCAGCTGCTGTAATGATCCCAACCAATTCAAGGCGAGCCCTCCTTTCTATCCTTGATGGTAAGCGTTAAGCCTGTTTTTGTCAAAAAGAAATAAGGGCCATGTCACACAGAAAAGCAAGTCCTACAAGCAGGAACAACGGCAGGTTCAGACCGTGTCCAGTCTGTTACCGGCTGCTTCAATGTAAGACTTGCTTTACTAACTCGCGATACCCTGATTACAGATTCATGTTAACGCCCGCCGAGTGCAATAGAGTCCTCCACCTTAATGCACCGGTCCATGATCGCGATCATACCACTGCTCTTGGCGATGGCCGCAGCCTCTTCACTGATAATGCCCTGCTGCAGCCAGAGCACCTTGGCGCCGATCTCGGCAGCTTCCCGTGCGACCTCCGCGCAATATTCGCTGCGTCTGAACACATTGACGATATGGACGGGCTCCGGTATGTCCTTCAGAGACGGATAACTCTTCTCCCCCAGAATTTCAGCTGCACCAGGATTAACCGGGATGATGCGGTATCCGCGCATCTGCATTGCAGCGGATACCATATGGGATGTACGATCCGGCCGGTCAGACAGACCTACGACAGCGATATTGCCTGCATTACGCAAAATATCCGCGATTTCTTCACGTGTCGGATTTTCAAATGCCATGGTTTATGACCACCTTTCCATTCCCTTGATATGCGTAGCGGAGTTCCCCTCTATTTTACCCATTCCACATCGGCGCCAAGCGCCCTCACATGATCAAAATACTGCGGGTACGACTTCGCTACGTGATGCGCGTCCTTAATGCGGATCGGCTGCTGCGCGCGAAGACCAACCACCGTCAGGGCCATGATGACGCGATGATCATAATGGGCATTGATCTCCACGCCGCCCTCGACTCCTTCCGGCCGACCATGCACGATGATCTCAGCCTGACGTTCTTCCACATTGGCTCCCGCTTTCCGCAGCTCGTTTAAGTAATCGGTAATCCGGTCACATTCCTTGTAGCGGAGATTCTCCACATTGTAGAACCGGGAGGTCCCTTCGGCAAATACGGCTGCCGCCACCATGGCAAGAACCGCATCTGTCGCTGCGTCTCCATCGAATTCGAGCGCCTTCAGGGTACCGTTCCCCTCCACATGAACGTTCCCGTTCTCATGCATAAGGGGAACCTCCATCTTACGGAGAACTTCGATAATGGCACGCTCGCCTTGCTTGCTGTCCTCCGACAGATTGCGGATCGTAACATCCGATTGCGTTACCGCTGCAGCCGCCAAGACAGCCGCAGATCCCGGATAGTCCCCTTGAACCGTGTAGGTCTTCGCTTCGTATGATTGTCCGCCAGGAACGCGGAAGAACGTATAATCCTCTGCTGCGTCTATGGTGATGCCCGCCTGCTCCAGCACTTCCAGAGTCTGACCGATAACCACCTTGGATTTCAGATCACCGGTTACGGTAATCTCGCTATCCTCGGCAAGCAGTGGGGTCAAGAACAGCAGTGCGCTTAAATACTGCGAGCTGACCTCCCCTGATACGGTGAGCTGTCCGCCTTTCGGATGTCCGCCGCGTATCGTGATGGGCAGTCTGCCCTCATTATGCTCCACTTCCACACCCAGTTGGCCCAGCGTCTCAATAAGATCATCATGGGGGCGTTTGCCAAGGGAATCGGGATAGGTATTTACGAAAGTTACTTCTTTAGACAATGCGGTGACGCCCATCAAGAAGCGCAGAACGGCCCCAGCGTTGCCCACATTCAATTCCTTCACATCGCGAGGAGATTTGCCAAAACCTGTAATGACCGCTTTCTCCTCGTCCTCCTCGATCACGGCTCCGAGATCCTGAATGCAGCGTCTCATAGCATCACTATCTTCACTGTGAGCAGGGTAATAGATCGTGCTGGTCCCTTCCGCAAGCGCAGCTACAAGCAAGTAGCGAGTGGTATAGTTCTTGGAGGACAGAGCTCCAATCTCTCCGTTCAATTTCGGTGTCGGCCTGACGATTACATCCATGGTATGTATCTCTCCTTGTATATATTATGATGCGGATATCCTCGCTTGAATCATCCATTAGGATAAATTGACAGAGGAAGAACCGCTTGGTTATCATAGTTCATATGAAACCAGAAACTAAAGATCGATATGATCTTAAATTTTTATGATTAGAAAAGAGGTCTATATGATGAAACCGATCCCTCAGATTGAAACTTCGGAACTTAGAAGCCGGCTTCAAAACGGCGAAAATGTGTACATGATTGATGTCCGCGAGGACGAGGAAGTTGCGGCAGGCATGATCAGCGGTGCCATGCATATTCCTATGGGCGACATTCCGAATCGCCTGGATGATATCCCGCGCGATCAAGAAGTAATCATTATCTGTCGCAGCGGCGGACGCAGTCAGCATGTGTGCGAATTTTTGAGTCACCAGGGTTTGGACAATGTAACTAACATGAAGGGCGGCATGCTGCAATGGCATGACGATGAAGAATAGGAATTCCATCAAGTTGAAGGTGCGGGATGAAGATCATCCCCGCCTTTTTTTGCATATTACTATCCACGTCATGCCTTATTACGCAAGCAGCAAGCCGATCTCTTGTCATCTTAGCCGCGGTAATGCGTTAAAATGTCAGTCGCCACTTCTTCCGCGGAACGGCCTACAGTATCGAGCATGACGTCCGCAAACAGGTATTTATCCTTCCGCTCATCCAGAATGCGCCCGACCCTCTCCTCTACATCTCCCGCAAGCAGCGGCCGATTGTCATCGCCCCGAACCCGTTCCACGATACTGGCTGCATCTGCAGTCAGCGCAACAACCCAGCCGCCTTGTTTCATCGCTTCACAATTCTCCGTGCTCAGGACAGCTCCGCCTCCGGATGCAACAACAATTCCCTTCCGGAGCAGAACACTGCGAAGTGCAGCAGATTCCGCTTCACGGAAATAAGACTCTCCATCTGCCTCAAACATCTCGGGGATGGTTCTTCCATCCAGCTTCTCGATTTCGGTATCCAAATCTATTAGCGTATATCCAAGCGAATCTGCCACGAGGCGTCCTACGGTCGACTTCCCCGTGCCCATCATCCCGATCAGAATGATGTTCTTACCCATCTTATCCAAGTATCACACCCCATTTGCTGCTTCACTGTAAAGGTTGTTCATATCATACCACAGCCCCAAATCTTTCGACAATGGACCTGACTCTCTAAATCCTACATCTGCAGCAGGCAAAACTCCTATTTTAGCGAGTCTATCTCGTTCACTTGGATCATATAATCATTACAAGAATACCAGACTCACCAGACTCAAAGAAAGGAGTGAACCTCATCCATGTCTTTCCATCCGACCGGTCTGACCTCCTCGTCCATACGCATCCGCCGAATACTCGACCCATCCTATCCCTTATGTCGTGAAGACGTGATCTGGGTGCTTCATTTTGTGCAAAAAAAAGTGGCTCTGAAGGATCCGGCGCTGCTGGATCTTTCAAAGCCACGGTTACTGCAAAATTTCAACAGTTATAGCGAAGCTGCGCTGCTCTTGCTCGGAAGCGGAAACCACGTCCACACAAAGAGCGACGACATTCGCACCTGTCTGTTAGAAGCCATGCACGGACTTGCTGAGCTGCAGGAAGCAATCTCCCCTTCTCAAGCCCGCACCGATTGACCTCTGTCCTACACCTGAGGTTTTAGTCCATCCAGTTGTAGTGGAACGTTCCTTCTTTGTCCACACGTTTGAAGGTGTGAGCGCCAAAGTAATCACGCTGTGCCTGCAGCAGGTTTGCTGGCAGGTTTGCTGTGCGGTAGCTGTCGTAGTAGGCAAGCGCACTGGAGAAACCAGGAACCGGAATACCCAGGGACACCGCGGAAGCGACAACTTTACGCCATGCATCTTGATAGGTTTCGATAATATCGGTAAAGAACGGATCCAGCAGAAGGTTCTTCAGCTCAGGATTGTTCTCATATGCATCGGTGATGTTTTGCAGGAAACGGGAACGGATAATGCAGCCGCCGCGCCAAATTTTAGCGAGGTTGCCGTACTGCAGGTTCCAGCCGTACTCGTCGGAAGCGACACGAAGCTGTGCGAAGCCTTGGGCGTAAGATACGATCTTACTTGCAAACAGCGCTTTGCGCACATTTTCAATGAACTCGGCTTTGTCGCCGTCAAATGCAGACGTTTTAGGACCGTTCAGGATTTTGCTTGCTGCTACGCGCTCTTCTTTCATGGCGGACAGGAAGCGGGAGAATACGGATTCCGTAATCATGGACAATGGCACGCCCAGATCCAGCGAGCTTTGGCTTGTCCATTTGCCTGTTCCTTTTTGACCAGCCGTGTCCAGAATAACGTCAACCATCGGCTTGCCGGTTTCTTCGTCGTATTTGGAGAAAATGTCAGCTGTAATCTCGATCAGATAGCTGTCGAGTTCGCCCTGGTTCCACTCCGTGAAGATTCCATGGAGATCCTTCGCATCCAGACCCAATACGTCTTTGAGCAGTTGGTAAGCTTCGCAGATCAGCTGCATATCGCCATACTCGATACCGTTGTGAACCATTTTTACATAATGGCCGGCACCGTCTGGTCCGATATATGTACAGCATGGTTCTTCGTTAATTATAGCCGAGATGGCTGTCAGAATAGGTTCAACCAGCTTGTATGCACTTTCTTGTCCACCCGGCATGATGGAAGGGCCTTTCAGCGCACCCTCTTCACCACCGGAAACGCCAGCACCGATAAAGTTGAAGCCTTGTTCAGCCAGTTCCTTGCTGCGGCGCTGGGTATCAGGGAAATAAGCGTTACCACCGTCGATAATAATATCACCTTGATCCAAATGTGGAATCAGCTGTTCAATGGTAGCGTCAGTAGCTTGTCCCGCTTGAACCATGATCAGGATTTTACGAGGAGTTTCAAGGGAATCCACGAATTCTTCAATCGTAAACGTCCCCTTCACTTGCTTGCCTTCGGTTTCCTTCAGCATATCTTCCGTTTTTTGCGGAGAGCGGTTATATACGGAAACGGTGAAGCCTTTGCTTTCGATGTTCAGGGCCAGGTTTTTACCCATTACAGCAAGGCCAATGACACCGATTTGTTGTTTTGACATCTGGTTCTCCATCCTTTGCTCCAATATATTTTTAAACAACCCATCCCTATCCGAGATGATTTGCAATAATCTTATATTAACGTTTTTCATTTGACAAGTGAACCCCTGTCACAAAATCAGAACACGCGCGAAAACACCCCTATTTTGTTTCGGAGTGTTGTTCGTGCTTTAAACTTGTATCTGCGGGTGAAGTCAGGTTTACCACTCCAACCTCATCAGCTCTAAGGAAAGCTCAAGTAATCTTTGCTTGCACGCCTCGACTTTATCCCGGTTCCCCTCTTGCAGCGCTTCATGAAGCTTTTCAAGCTCATCGTCCGTTTCCAGTCTGGACAACAGCAGCCGCTGTTCCCCCACATCCGACTCGAACAACCGCAGCATTTCCTGCTCCGTCATCGGCGTCCCCTTCTGGAATAAAACCCGCTGGCGGTAGCCGGATATTTCCACGAGCCTTATGACCTCACCGAACAAAATATTCTCAATCAATATTTGCCGGTCCTTGAAACGTTTGACGACAGCGTGGCCACGGGTATTCTCGATTAATTTTTCCATCCATTCAGCCAGCTTGGGATCGCGAATCATATAATCACCTACCAGCTTAAATCCGCTGCCCGTGCGTTGAAACCGCAGCTTTACCAGCTTGCGCCCTGTCCGGATTGAAATGACAAACTGCGTATCATTCTCGCTCCAATAAAGCGAATATCCTTCTTGGATCAATTCCTTGATTAGGTCCTGGATATGCCGGCGATCAAACCGGAGCTCCAGGTTGCAATACTCCACTTCCTCGCTCTTATTCACGGCACTCCCTCCTCCGGTTTACTACCGATCACTAGACGACGGTGAAGATTCCCCAATGGCTGCTTTTGACGTTGTCTTATCTATATCTTATACTCCATCTTATGTAACGGTAACTTGGTTTATTGACTATTTTTAACCCACATGAAAATCCGGTGAAGCTTTCGTGGGCGATGCGTGACGTCCATTGGCCTTATGGTATAATAAGTTATTCAAAAGCCGAGTTTAGGTTCTATCTAAATCAACAACAGGGAGGCCATCACATCCATGACGGTTACCGGATTCACAGATAAAGATTTCGAAGTATTCTCCGTTCCCGGGCTTGAAGCCCGTATGGAGGTTCTCATTGAACGGGTAAGACCCAAGCTGGAGACGCTGGGTGCCGAGATAGCGCCTTATGTATCCGCTTTGGCCGGTGAAGAGATGTTTGTGCACGTGGCCAAGCATGCAAGACGCACCGTCAACCCTCCCATCGACACCTGGGTCGCTTGGGCTGCCAGCAAGCGGGGTTACAAAGCTCTGCCCCATTTTCAGGTGGGCATGTTCGGCACACATCTGTTTATTATCTTCGCGGTCATATACGAGAGCCCGAACAAAACCCTGTTTGCAAGCAATTTGGAAGCCAAACTGAAGAAAACAGCGAAGGCACTCCCTAAAAGCTTCTATTGGTCCACGGATCATATGAACCCGGCTGGCACGCCTCATCAGGATATGAATGAACAGGAGTTCGCCTCACTGATTCATAAGCTGAAGCAGGTGAAAAAATCCGAGGTCTTATGCGGTCTGCAGATTCCGCGCGAGGAAGCCGTCAAGCTGGACGGGGACGAGCTGGTTAAGAAGGTGCAGGAGACGTTTGAGACGCTGCTGCCGCTTTATAAATTGGCATTTTAAGCGAGAATGCAATCAAAAGGGGAAAGGGCTGCCTGAGCGGCTCTTTTTTTATGGGTGATATTTTAATGAAGGAAAGATGAAGATCTCAAGTTTCCTCCTTAATATGTCTAAAGTTTGAAGGGTTCGTGTACAAAGCAAGAAAAGCCGTACATTCTCCTTGCATTCCCCCCCTATTTTGCTATACTCAATTTTGTTTATATAATAACCGTATTCAACAAATCATATGAAAATACAGACAAGGAAAGGTTGTGACAACGTCCATGGACCACAGTCGTACACCGCTCTTCACCGCACTTAAGGAACACGCGGCCAAAAACCCCGTGCAATTTCACATTCCGGGACATAAGAAGGGCCTCGGCACCGATGCCGAATTTAGGGAATTTATAGGGGATAATGCCTTTTCTATAGATTTGATCAATATTGCGCCGCTTGACGACTTGCATCAGCCTACAGGCGTAATCGAGGAAGCCCAGAAGCTGGCTGCTGACGCATTTGGTGCTGATCATACCTATTTTAGTGTACAAGGGACAAGCGGAGCGATCATGACCATGATCATGTCGGTCTGCTCGCCTGGGGACAAAATCATCGTACCGCGGAATGTTCATAAGTCCGTGCTTTCCGCCATCATTTTTACCGGCGCCAAGCCCGTATTCGTATCGCCTGCCCAGGATCATAATGTAGGGATTGACCACGGGATCACCATCAGCTCGGTTCGGAAAGCGTTAAAACGTCACCCTGACGTAAAAGCTGTATTGGTCATCAACCCGACCTATTTTGGCGTAAGCGCAGATCTGAAAGAAATCGTCGATTTGGCGCACAGCTATAACGTGCCTGTTCTGGTGGATGAGGCGCATGGGGTATTGATTCACTTTCATGAGGAGCTTCCGATGTCGGCTATGGAAGCAGGCGCGGACATGGCAGCGACCAGCGTTCACAAGCTCGGCGGTTCGATGACCCAAAGCTCCGTGCTGAACGTGAATACCAAGAACGGTTACATTAACCCTTACCGCGTACAGACCATCATCAGTATGCTGACAACAACGTCAACTTCCTATATTTTGCTGGCATCGCTGGATACTTCGCGCCGGAGCCTGGCTCTTCATGGCCGTGAGATGGCTGCAAAAACGATTGAGCTGGCACAATATGCACGTGATGAGGTCAATAAGATCGATGGCTTGTACAGCTTTGGTGAAGAAATTTTAGGCGGTGAAGCAACGTACTCCTTTGATCCAACCAAGCTGACGATCCATGTCCGCCATCTCGGCATTACGGGGTATGAAACCGAGAACTGGCTTCGAGATCACTACAATATTGAAGTAGAGCTCAGTGATATGTACAATATTCTGTGCCTCATTACACCAGGAGACAACCAGGAAACGATCGACATTTTGCTGACGGCGCTCCGTGAGCTTTCGGACGTATACATGCATGTGAATGAAATTAACGAACTGATTGTAAAAACGCCGGAAATTCCGCAATTGTCGCTTATCCCTCGCGATGCTTTCTACGGGGATACCGAGGTTGTTCCTTTCAAGGAATCAGCAGGACGCATTATTGCTGAATTTATTTATGTCTATCCGCCAGGAATTCCGATTCTGCTTCCGGGTGAAGTTATTTCCCAGGAAAACATTGATTACATCATTGATCATGTCGATGTAGGACTTCCGGTTAAAGGTCCTGAGGACCGCAGCATCCAAAATGTGAAGGTCATCGTGGAAACCAATCCGATCTTCTAAATACCTGTACACACAAAAAATCCCGATGCGAGAGGTTCGCACCGGGATTTTCAGTTAAGGCGTACTATTCCTGGTTTGCAGCAGCGACCAGTTCGTTATAAACCGCCTCTACTTCATTCCATTCCTCTTCGTCCTCAATATTGTAAAGAACCATTTCCTCGTTCTCTTCTTCCATACGTAGAATGACGCCGTCCGCTTCCGGATTTTCGCGTTCAAGCAAAAGCGCGTAAAGCTTCTCGCCGACATCAAATGTCTCAACAAGAACCATCTCTACTTCTTTTCCTTCTTCATCCGTCAACGTCAGCACAAACTCTTCATGCTCATGGTCGTGGTCATGACCGCAAGCATCTCCGTGTTCATGTTTGTGTTCACTCATTGAAAAAACCTCACTTCGGTTAAATTATCATACTTTCGTATCGTATCACGGATAGCTTCTTCAGGTCAATTTCCCCAAGGGACGCTCTCATTAGTTAAGTGCAGTGATCACTTTCTCCGCAACTTTCACAAATCCGGTATCCGATTTGACCTTTACATAGAAGCCAACGGAATACTTGCCGGTTGTTTTAAAATCGTACGTAAAATCATAGGTTCTGAACCAGAAGTTATCCTTGCGGTCCTTCACTTCCTGGGACTGGATATCTTTTATATTACCCGAAGGATCCTCGATGGCGACTTTCACTGCATGGATGTCATTGTTCAAGCTGTCTACCTGACTGAATACATTGAACTTCAACTTGCCTTTGTTCACGTTGCCGAATACAGTATCTCCTTTAAACAGAAAAATATGCACATTCGGCTTGATGACTTGAACTTGTCCATTGGAAGAATTCCAATCCACCGCACCGTCAAATTCCCTCACCGGCACATAGGTTTTGCCATCAATTAAATACCCGCCATCTTTTAATTCACGTCCGTTCATCCATACACGAACCCGTTCATTGACGGAATCTGCAAATAAAAGGGTGCTGCTACCCATTAAAGAAAGCACGAGCATACATGCCATCACTTTTTTCCACTTCATTTTATCATTTCCCTCCATTGGCTCATCATGTTGTTATATGTGTATACTACATGTCAAAAAACAAGTTGCGGACAATTTTGCACTTTGTGGTAAAATTTTTTCCTCATGCCTTTCGGCCTGTGCCTATCCTAATTTTCACTGCAATTTCGGGGTGTTTCTATCATAAACTCGGTGTAAATCTACATATAATTCGTTAAAATATACATTAGCTTACTGGACTAACATCATTTCATCAGGAGGTTTCATCCATTGACACTGAAATTGCAAATGCTTGGCACCGGCAGTGCGTTTGCCAAGAACTACTACAACAACAATGCACTGTTCCACGACGGGGATTTCACGCTGCTCATTGATTGCGGTATTACGGCTCCTATGGCACTCCATCAATTAGATCTGACGTTCGATGATTTGGATGCTCTGCTCATCACGCATATCCATGCTGACCATGTTGGCGGTATGGAGGAGCTCGCATTTATTATGAAAATGAAATACAATCGCAAAATCCCGCTCTACATCGCTGAAGCGCTGGTCGAACCGATATGGGAGCATTCTCTCAAGGGCGGATTATACCAGCAAGGACATATCTCCTCCCTGGAGGATGTATTTGACGTTCGTCCCCTGAAACCTGGGGTGAAAGCCGATATCTCTTCGGGAATCTCGGTAGAGCTGATTCATACGCAGCATATTCCAGGGAAGGATAGTTATTCCCTCTATTTGAATGACCGGATTTTTTACAGCGCGGATATGGTGTTTGATCCTGCATTGCTCCACAAGCTGGTGAACGAGCGGGATTGTGAATTTATTCTGCATGAATGCCAGCTGCAGGGTCCCGGCGAGGTTCATACTACGCTTGACGAACTGCTAAGTCTTCCTGAAGAGATTCAGGAGCGTACCTATCTCATGCATTACAGCGATGACGTTAAAGCGTTCATTGGCAAGACCGGCACCATGGAATTTGTAGAGCAGCAGCGGGTATATGAATTGTAGATCAATATATCATGCATAGATTGTAAGGCTTCCCGGGAATACTAAACCGGGAGGCGATATGATATGGACAATGGACAACAAGAAGTCGTAGGCGTACGCAAAAATGGCGACGGCGACATCATCGAACTTAAGCTGGATAACGGAACTGTCGTTGACTACAAAACAGCTCAATACATGGTCAAAAATAAAGAGATCAAGAACCTGAACGTCTTCCGTGGACGTGACGGCGACGAACACCTTCGTTCCAATGCGGATGGCGATCCCAGCAACAACCTGGACAATCTGCCGACGTTTTAATCAACAAAAAAAAGACCTCGAGTTCAACTCGGGGTCTTTTTTTCTATATAACCAATTTGGATGTTCGGCATTTTCGTATAATTAAACCGAAACCGTCTACAGTTCCTTTTTCATACGGACATGGGGAATGCCGGCATCATCAAACGGCTCGTCCGATATCGTCTCATAACCCAGCTTGCGATAAAATGGCTCTGCCTGCACTTGAGCATCCAGGATGGAATACTGCAGCTTCAATTCACGCGCCTGCGTTTCCAGCGCCATCATCAGCACCCGGCCAATCCCTTTGGAACGAAAAGGCTTGCGAACCGCTATGCGCTGCATTTTGGCGGAATCTTTATTGTAATACGTGATGCGGCCCGTTGCCGCAAACTGCCCTTCGGACTTGATCAGCACATGATGCGCATCCGATTCCAGGTTGTCGTAGTCATCGATCTCCAAGTCAATGGGCACCTTCTGCTCCAGCACGAACACGTCCTTGCGAATATCCAGCGCCTGCTGCAATTGCTCTTCGGTTGATACATTTATGATTTCTGCTGCCATTTCAACACCTCTTTTATGTAGAATCAATTTCTTGTGATTTCTGCAGGTCGAGATATTATACAAAATATTCGTTTTCCTGTATAGTAGAAGCTACTGTCTTCTTGAAAGGAGCGTTGCCTCTATGGGCATGGGAGCTACGATATTTTGGGCGATTATCATAGCCGTCCTGATCATCTACCCCGTCTTTTGGGCGATTAAAAAAGGGTATTCCCGCAAATGGGATGAGGAATAGCATCGGCCGTTATACGACAAACCGCCAGCCTGCCAGCCGGCGGTTTGCTCTGCTCGTTGATCGAGCAAGAGTACGGACCGTTCGCGGAATTCGATCCAGCACAGGTCGTCCTTACAGCTTGTTACGGATTCAGATCGTGTAACGTATCCTCCGAATCCATCGGGGATACCGGCTCCAGTGACCCACTTCCCGGTTTGGAGTATACATCCTGCTCGACAGAACGGCTGTAAACATCAAGCAGCACAGGTGCTGCCGGAGCATGCAGCGGCTCAAGCTGCACCGACGTTCTCTCCGGGATACTGCACCCGCTCCCGAGAGTAGATATTACGATGAATGAAAGAAGCAGCCCTGCTTGTTTGAAACGATGGGATTTCCGACCTCTCATGCCATTCACGCTCCTCTAATGGAAAAATCATGCTCTATGTAGTGTGAACCGGAACATGATTTTTTATAACGAGAAAACCATTGACAGCCATAATGTCTGCTGGTAATATATGAATTACCTTTTTAAATATTTCATGATCTGTTAGCTCAGCTGGGAGAGCACTATCTTGACAGGGTAGGGGTCAGTGGTTCGAGCCCACTACAGATCATAGCTGAGAGCCCTTACACTAGTAAGGGCTTTTTTCTTTTCACTAACACCTCTTTTCTTAGTAATTTTATCTATTGACGCAAAATTGACGCAAAAAAAGCCGATAATCTATACAAATA
>NZ_BIMC01000038.1 GCF_004000885.1 Paenibacillus glucanolyticus NBRC 15330 | reverse complement strand
GACCCGGCGCTGCAGCGCGCCGCCGGGGAGGCGGAAGGCCCGGCGCCGCGCTCGCCGGGCATGAAGTACACGCACTACGCACCGAAGGGTGCGATGTGCGTGGTGCAGGGCCCACGTGCCGACGCCGTGTCGGCACGCATTGCGGCCGAGCTTGAGGCGGCCGCCCGGCGCGGGGAAGTGACCGGTGTGCTGTCGTTCGACGAGCACATCGGCCACTACCGCGCGGACGTTGCCGTCTCGCTCGGCAGCCTGGCCGCGCCGGAGGAAGCGGCCCGCCGGCTGTACGCCGGCCTTCGTCACTTCGATGACGAAGGCGCGACCTTCATCCTGGCCGAAGCGTGCCCGGATCGGGGCGTTGGCGCAGCCGTCATGAACCGGCTGCTGAAGGCCGCGGGACACCACATCATCAATGTGGATTGAACTCCAAGTCCTGGCACCAGTTTGTGAGTGATTCTCTCAATCCTTTCTCGTAATCTGCAAGAGGAAGGGGAGGCTTTGCCGGGATTCCCCAGTCGAATAAACGGTTTTGGAATCATTTAACCCTTGTCCGCATATGGTGTACAAGACCATGGGACTTGGGGGAATGAGCATGTTGGAGGCGTCTGTCCAATCGGGACAGCTTGCGGCGATTCTGCTGATGGCGGTTGCACTCGGGCTAGACGCATTTTCGCTTGGAATCGGAGTCGGGATGAGAAGCGGCATGCGCCTTGGCTATATGCTGGGCATTAGTTTCATGATTGCGCTGTTTCATATGCTAATGCCCCTGCTGGGTTTATTTGCCGGCCATTATGTAGGAATATTATTGGGCCACGTTACAGGGCTTGCAGCCGGTGGGCTGCTGCTCCTGCTGGGTGGACATATGATTTATAATGCCTTGCGTGGCGGAGAAGGCCAGCGAATTCATCCAACCGCCTTTTTGGCCATGCTGCTGTTTTCCCTCAGCGTCAGCATCGATTCGTTCTCGGTGGGGGTTTCGCTTGGCATGTTCGTGGATGATGTTTGGTTGATTGTGGTCTCTTTCGGTATCGTGGGCGGCTTGATGTCGATTCTCGGCTTGCTGCTGGGTCGTCAGGTAAGCGATAAGCTGGGGGAGTATGGCGAGATGCTCGGAGGACTCATTTTGGTCATCTTCGGCATCATGTTTATCATTTAACGCAATATTTGATACAATATCCCCAAAGAACCTACTAACAGGAGGAACGGGACTGTGAAAAATATACTGTTTGTTTGCACGGGAAATACTTGCCGCAGTCCAATGGCTGAAGGGATGCTGCGCAAGCTGTCCAAGCAGCGAGGAACTCCGCTGGAGATTCGTTCGGCAGGTGTATCGGCCGTGGATGGAATGCCGGTGTCCCATCACGCGGAATCGATACTTCGTGATCAGGATATCCAGGACCGCTTGGTGTCCAAACCTCTGACGGCGCAACTGGTAGCGTGGGCAGATCTGATTCTTACGTTGACCCAGTCGCATAAGCAGTATGCCATTCGTCAGTTTCCGCATGCGGCAGACAAGATGCACACGCTGAAGGAATTCGTTGAGGATGACCGCAGGGTGCTCGAAGATCTGCAGGAGCAGGATAGCCTGTATGCAACGCTGGAGCTGGCCCGATCTCTCGGAAGGGATGTAAGTGACAGCGATCGGGAACGCCTGATTGAGCTGCGTCAGCGCATTCCGAGCTTTGATATTTCCGATCCGTTCGGCGGTTCGCGGGAAGAATACGAAGCGACAGCGGCCGAGATTCGGACGGCGTTATTCCGATTGCTGGACAAGCTGGAGTCCGAGCGGCATAAATAGGGCGGCCCCTTTTGTGTTTAGAAGCGAGCGTATAATTGGGCTAAAAAGCCGCTTGCCTTTCACCCCGTATTGATTTAAGATGAAGGTGAAAAACAAAGGATCCGGTGTAACTGGCGACGAAGTGGATGAAACCACGATGGAGCATCGGAATATACGGCCGGTCGCCTGGGCAAAGAGCATTTGGAGCACAACACGTGCGCCGACTGCTCTTTTTTCGTCTTTTGCGCGGAATTTGAGTTATAATGGAACAAGCTAAAACGCAAAAGCGAACATACGAGGGGGTTTTTCATAGATGAAAATCGCATTGGGTACGGATCATGCCGGCATTCGTCTGAAAGAGGAGATCGTGGAGGTCATTCGGGGTCTGGGACATGAGGTGGAGGATCTTGGCTGCGGCTGCTCCGATTCTGTGGATTATCCCGATTATGCGCTTCCGGTGTGCGAGAAGGTGGTCTCGGGTGAAGCGGATCGCGGCATTCTGATCTGCGGTACAGGGATTGGCATGAGTATCGCGGCCAACAAGGTGCCCGGTATCCGCTGCGCGCTGACCCATGATGTGTTCTCGGCAAAAGCGACGCGCGAACATAATGACAGCAATGTGATTGCACTGGGTGAACGCGTAGTCGGTCCCGGACTTGCAGCAGAGATCGTAAACGCATGGCTGACAACGGATTTCAGCCAAGGCGAACGCCATGTCGGCCGCGTGAACAAGATCAAAGCCATCGAGGAGCGTTACCTGAAGAACGAATTGCGATAGTTCGTGTCGATCAGTATGTTATTCATCGTGGCTTATCGTGATGAGGGAATGAAGTGCTTCTGTGAAAAAAACATCGGGAGGACTGTGACATGACGGACATCTCTAAGATTTCCTTGAATGAACAGACAGCGGGCATTGTCCGCGAACTGGCCGAAGCGGCTGTTCTGGGCCCGGGTAAAGTTCTGGTCATCGGGGCCAGCACCAGCGAAGTGGTCGGCCGCCGGATCGGTACAGGCGGCGCACTTGAGACTGCGCAGCAGCTTCTCCAAGGCATCGCCGAAGTTCAAGCGGAGTTTGGTTTTGCTGTGGCCTATCAATGCTGTGAGCATTTGAACCGTGCACTTGTCATGGAGCGCGATCTGCTTGAGCGGCTGCGCTTGACGGAAGTGGCGGCTGTTCCCATACCGGGAGCAGGCGGATCTATGGCTTCGGCGGCCTATCGCAGCATGAAGGAGCCTTGCCTTGCGGAATCCATTGAAGCTCATGCAGGAGTCGATATTGGCGAGACGCTGATCGGCATGCATTTGCGGCGAGTGGCGGTACCTTTCCGGCCAAGCGTGCGTTATGTTGGTGAGGCTCGCGTTACGGCTGCCTATACCCGGCCGAAGCTGATTGGCGGGGAGCGTGCGGTGTACCGGTTCGAGCAGAAGGATGATGGGGCGCAGTGCGATTGATTCGAATGAAAGCTCGCTTTTTTGTTATTTGTTATATCTGTGGTTTTAATTTGGCAACCAAAATAACGATGGATTATGGGAGGATATGAACATGATGGAACATTTGCGGAAGAATGACCCGGCTGTACTGGAAGCAATGGATTTGGAACTGAAGCGTCAACGCAGCAATATTGAGCTGATCGCCTCGGAGAATATTGTCAGCGAAGCGGTTATGGAAGCAATGGGGACCGTGCTGACGAATAAATATGCGGAAGGCTACCCTGGCAAACGCTACTACGGTGGTTGTGAGCGTGTGGATATCGTGGAGGATATCGCCCGTGACCGTGCCAAGGAATTGTTCGGTGCCGAGCATGTGAACGTGCAGCCGCATTCCGGTGCACAAGCGAACATGGCGGTGTATTTGGCTGCGCTCAAGCCTGGAGATACCGTTCTTGGCATGAACCTCGCTCATGGCGGCCATTTGACTCACGGAAGTCCTGTTAACGCTTCGGGCCTTCTGTACAACTTCGTTGCTTACGGCGTGCAAGAAGACACGTTCCTGATCGATTACGATGAAGTTCGCAAAGCGGCCTTCAAGCATCGTCCTCGCATGATCGTGGCGGGAGCAAGTGCCTACCCACGTATCATTGATTTTGAAAAACTTGCGGCCATCGCGAACGACGTTGGTGCGTTATTCATGGTCGATATGGCTCATATTGCAGGTCTTGTTGCGGCGGGTCTTCATCCGAGTCCGGTTCCACATGCTCATTTTGTTACCACCACAACGCATAAGACGCTTCGCGGGCCTCGCGGCGGTATGATTCTGTGCAAAAAAGCTTGGGCACAAGCGATCGATAAAGCGGTATTCCCGGGTTCCCAGGGCGGACCGCTGATGCATGTCATTGCTTCCAAGGCTGTGGCCCTTGGTGAAGCATTGGATCCGTCCTTCAAGACCTATGCGGAGCATGTGGTGAAGAACGCAAAAGTTCTGGCCGATACGCTGATCGAGGAAGGGCTGAACATCGTTTCCGGCGGAACCGATAACCATCTGATGCTGATCGATACCCGCAATCTGGATATTACGGGCAAAGACGCGGAGAAGGTGCTGGATTCTATCGGCATCACCGTGAACAAGAATGCCATCCCGTTCGATCCGACGAGTCCGTTTGTAACGAGCGGTATCCGCATCGGTACGCCTGCGGTAACTTCCCGCGGCATGGATGAGAAGGCGATGGTTACCATCGCGAAGGTTATTGCCATGACATTGAAGCAGCCTGAAGACGAGGCGACCCTTGAACAAGCAGGCCGTATGGTGGCTGAGCTTACAGATCAATACCCTCTCTATGCCGAAATGAAATATTAATCACAGTTTAGTCCGTTCCAGAGGCTTATGATAAGAGGACCCCGCCTGATGCAGGTGGGGTCCTTTTCCAGAGCTATAAACATTCTGGCCAGATTGCTTTGCTCATATTTTTCCAGTCAGGCGACTGCGGATAGCATCAATATAGGCGAAAATGGAAAACCTAGGTCTAGCCGGTGGCGGTCCCGTCACAAGGTCGAAACAAGCGGGAAATAAACATGACCGGTGCAGGTGTCAATTGACTAGAGGGAATGATATAATAGACAGGATTTATGGAGCTCACAACGATTTATGCCCATATTGAAATAACATTTGCATTCAAACCGGAGGGACCTGACATGGGAAAATTGGTGATTTGTGATCACCCGTTGATTCAACACAAACTTACATTTATCCGCGATATGCGGACTAACACCAAAGATTTTCGCGAATTGGTAGACGAAGTCGCGACTTTGATGGCTTATGAGATTACACGGGAGGTTCCTCTTGAGTCGATATCCGTGCAGACGCCGGTAGCGGAAACGCAGGGGAAAGTCATTTCCGGCAGAATGCTCGGTCTGGTGCCGATTCTGCGTGCTGGCCTGGGTATGCTGGACGGGGTTGTAAAACTGCTCCCCGCAGCAAAGGTAGGCCATGTCGGATTGTTCCGTGACCCGGAAACGCTCCAGCCTGTCGAATATTACACGAAACTTCCAACAGACGTTACGGAGCGCGAATTAATCGTGATTGATCCGATGCTGGCGACTGGCGGCTCTGCGATCGCTGCGATCGACGTGCTGAAGAAGCGCGGCTGCACGCAGATCAAGATGATGAATCTTGTGGCTGCACCGGAAGGCGTGAAGGCCGTCCATGATGCTCATCCGGACGTGGACATCTACGTCGCTGCTCTTGACGAAGGGCTGAATGACCATGGTTATATCGTACCGGGCCTTGGCGATGCAGGGGATCGCTTGTACGGAACGAAATAGGAGACAAGCCTGAGCCATTTGTGCAACTTGAATAATGAGAATAACAAGCATGAAAAAGAGGGGTATTTTCAATCATGTCAAAAGTGAAAGTGATGACTATTTTTGGGGTCCGCCCCGAAGCGATCAAGATGGCGCCGCTTATTCTGGAGCTTCAGCGTCACCCTGAGCATATAGAATCGGTGGTTTGTGTAACTGCACAGCACCGTCAAATGCTCGATCAGGTGCTCGATGTGTTCAAGATTGTCCCGGATTATGATTTGGATGTGATGAAGGACCGCCAGACGTTGAACGAAATCACAGTTCGCGTTCTGGAGGGGCTAGAGCCTGTCCTGCGTGAGGCCAAGCCGGATATCGTGCTGGTGCATGGTGACACGCTGACAACGTTCCTGGCTAGCTATGCCGCTTTCCTGCAGCAGATACAGGTAGGCCACGTAGAGGCAGGTTTACGAACCTGGAACAAGCTGAATCCTTATCCGGAGGAGATGAACCGTCAGTTGACCGGCGTGCTTGCTGATCTTCACTTTGCGCCGACGAACTGGTCCGCCGAGAATCTCCGCAAGGAGAACAAGCCGGAATCCCGCATTTATGTTACGGGTAATACGGCTACGGACGTGTTCCAGTACACGGTGCGTGAAGGTTATACCCATCCGGTTCTGGACTGGGCGAAGGGCAAACGCTTGATCCTGATGACGGCGCATCGCCGCGAATCCCAAGGGGAGCCGCATCGCCAGATTTTTGAGGCAGTCAAGCGCATAGCCGACGAATTCGAGGATATCGCTATCGTCTATCCTGTGCATCCGAGCCCTGCCGTGAAGGAACCGGCTCACCGTATTTTGGGGAATCATCCGCGGATTAAGCTGATTGACCCGCTGGATGTCGTGGACATGAACAATATGTATACTCATACGCATCTCATCATTACGGATTCCGGCGGCATGCAGGAGGAAGCTCCGTCATTCGGCGTGCCGACGCTGGTGCTTCGGGATACAACGGAACGCCCGGAAGGCATTGAAGCGGGAACTTTGGAGCTGGTGGGTACCCAAGAAGAGAATGTGTACGATCGGATCAAGGTTCTTCTGACGGATCAGGAACTGTATGAGAAGATGAGCAAAGCCGCTAATCCGTATGGCGATGGACAAGCTTCGCAGCGGATTGTCAATGCGATTTTGCACCATTTCGGCATCCGAAAAAACCGTCCCGAAGAATTTCACAGAATGTTCACAAAGGCATAGTTTACCGTATTCTGATTGGCAAGGGTACAGCATACAGTTGAACTGTACGGTTACCGCGGCGTTTTGGGTAATTTAGACTGCTCAAAACGCCGTTTCTACACGGTAATTCAATAAAATCGATTCATTGACAAACTCTTGCAATATTCAGTAAAATGAGTTGGGATTAGAGGTTCATATGAAAAATCCGAAAAGTCAAGATAACCCTTGGTTGATAGCGCTATACATTAGCGGGGCGGGCGGTTTGCTTGCCGCTTACATTCTCATCGGTTTTTTTACCGGGCGCTGGCTTATGAATCAGTGGGACGGGCCCAGAGTGTGGCTTGCCATTGGTACGCTTTCGGGGCTCTTTCTAGGGATTTTGAATATCGCTCTACTCATTAAGAAATTTCTGGGGGCGCAAAGTGAATGATTTGACAACATCCATTGTGAACGGTGTAACCAGAGTATCTATACTCTTATTATCTGTTCTATTTATGGGGTGGGCATTTTATCCGGATTATCGACCTGAGGTATCAGGACTGATACTGGGTATGGTTGGTGGCTTGTTCAACGTACGCTTCCTTTCCATTAAAGTGAGGCAGCTTGCCGATTTG
Source organism: Paenibacillus glucanolyticus NBRC 15330 (assembly GCF_004000885.1). Classification (GTDB taxonomy): domain Bacteria; phylum Bacillota; class Bacilli; order Paenibacillales; family Paenibacillaceae; genus Paenibacillus_AQ; species Paenibacillus_AQ glucanolyticus. The sequence goes on along the minus strand of NZ_BIMC01000038.1, from coordinate 10,638 downwards.
GCGGTCAGTCAAGAGAGCAGACGGTTCAGCTTTGGATATGTCACGAGACTTTGCATCGCGTTCTTGATTGTAATGATGGCGGCCAAGCTTGAACAAGTGTCGCTCGGAGCGACCATCGTCGGTCTGTTCATTCCCCAATTGTTGACCATTCCAGTCAGCATTATTGTTAGCTTGAAATCTAAGAATTGATTAGCGCTAATTGGAAAGGGGTGAAAACAATTTCATGCATGATTCACCGATTATTGATTTAGGTGGGTTTCGACTTGACCTATCAGCCGTCATTATGCTGCTTGTCACGGGGATTATTGTCTTTGTACTGGCACGCTTGGCCGTTCGAAATCTATCTGTAGAAAACCCTTCCAAATTGCAAAACTTCATGGAGTGGGTCGTAGAATTTGTGCAAGGTATCGTAGCAAGTGCTATGGATTTGAAGAAAGGAAAGCCTTATATCTCATTAGGGTTGACTTTGATAACATTCATCTTTGTAGCTAACGTGCTCGGATTGCCGTTTGCTATCATCACAGATTTGCCTGCTGACTTTACAGTGTTCGGGCAAACGATTGAAGCAACGAGAGGTCTTCATGATGGCCATATGGCTCATGTTCTCTGGTGGAAATCACCGACGGCGGACATATCCGTTACTGCAGGTTTGGCGATCGTTGTATTCTTCCTTATGAATTATCTCGGTCTGAAGCTGAACCGCAAGCATTACCTAAAACACTATATTGAGCCGTTCCCGGTGTTTTTACCACTGAACATCATTGAGAACTTGGCGAAGCCGGTCGCACTGGCGATTCGTTTGTTTGCCAACATCTTTGCAGGTGAGGTACTGATTACGGTAATCCTGAAAATGGGTTACTACGGTATTCCATTCCTGGCTGTATGGCAAGGATTCAGTATTTTTATTGGTGCATTGCAGGCGTTCATCTTTACTATATTGACTATGGTTTACATCGCACAAACAACGATTCACGAAGAAGACGCACATTAATAAACTCGGCCGAAACGTGCCGACATTTCGGCAATTTCGAAAGAGATATATTATATTAACCAAAAATTGAACCAATCTTAAGGAGGATATTTATCAATGGAATTTTTAGCAGCAGCTATTGCAGTAGGTTTGGGTGCACTTGGCGCAGGTTTGGGTAACGGTATGATCGTAAGTAGAACAGTAGAATCTATCGCTCGTCAACCGGAAGCTCGCGGTCCGCTCCAAACGACGATGTTTATCGGTGTTGGTATCGTCGAGGTAGTTCCACTCGCTGCTACCGTTATTGCTTTCTTGATCATGTTTTCTTAATAAGAATACTACGGTTTGGCGGGGAGGGCCGATGCCATCCGCGCCTTCGTTTTGTTAAGAACTGCACTTCGCATTAACGGAAAGGAGTGACTTCATTCAATGGTTGTACTTTGGGAGAATATTGTAATTTCAATTCTTGCATTTGGCGTTCTGTATGTGTTGCTTCATAAATTTGCTTTCGGCAAATTGTTTGCAATCATGGAGCAGCGTCGAGAATTGGTTATTAATCAAATAGACGAGGCTTCTAAGACTCGTGAACAGGCACATGTCTATGTTGAGGAGCAAAAACAGGCGCTGAATCAGGCACGACAAGAGGCACATGATATCATCGAGCGTTCAAGACAGACCAGCAACAAGCAAGCTGAGCAAATTGTTGAGCTCGCCAAGGAGGAAGCGGATCGCATCAAAGTTGATGCTCTGCGCGACATCGAAAGCGAGAAGAACAAAGCCGTTGCCGAGCTTCGCAGCGAATTGGGAAGCGTATCTGTAAGGATTGCATCCAAGCTGATTGAGCGGGAAGTAAACAATGACAAAGCCCAAGAAGAACTGGTGGATCAATACCTTAAAGAGGTAGGAGGCAGACCATGAGCCAAAATACAGTAGCAGCCAAGCGATATGCGCGGGCGCTGTTCGAAGTGGCGGCTCAGCAGCAGAAGGGTCTGGAAGTGGAAGAGGAGTTGCGGGCTGTCGTATCTGCCATTGAAGGCGATTCCGACATTCAGAAATTCATCTCCACACCGAATATTCCCCAGTCCGTGAAGATGAACGTAATCAGCCAGGCGCTGGCAGGGAAAGTATCGCAGCCTGTATTGAACACGATTGAATTGCTTCTTGACAGAGGGCGTACAGAAATGTTCGCCGAACTGCTGAACAGTTATGTGAAGATACAAGGTGCGAGCTTAGGAATGGCGGACGCCACAGTATTCTCTACCTACCCGCTTAGCGATCAGGAAAAAGAACAGGTGGCTTCGGAATTCGGACAGTTAGCGAATCAGAATATCCGGGTTACCAATGTGGTGGACGAGAGCTTGCTCGGAGGCCTGAAAGTAGTCATTGGCGACAAGCTGTATGACGGAAGCCTTGCCGGGAAGCTGGAACGTCTTGAAAAGTCTTTTAATAGACGAGCATAGTAGATAGGGGTGAAAACGTTGAGTATCAGACCTGAAGAAATTAGTACTTTAATCAAAAGTCAAATTGAAGAATATAAATCCGATATCACTGTCTCTGAAGTAGGTACGGTAATTCAAGTAAGTGACGGTATTGCTCGCGTGTACGGCTTGGAGAACGCGATGTCCGGGGAACTTCTGGAGTTCCAGAACGGCGTGTTCGGTCTGGCGCTGAACCTTGAAGAGAGCAATGTCGGTGTCGTTATCCTGGGACCTTACTCCGAAATCAAGGAAGGCGATCAGGTAAAACGTACAGGACGCATCATGGAGGTTCCTGTAGGTGAAGCTCTGCTTGGACGTGTTGTTAATCCGCTCGGTCAACCGCTTGACGGTAAAGGGCCGATCGAGGCTGCGGCATACCGCCCTGTAGAGAGCAGTGCACCAGGCGTTATCGACCGTAAATCCGTTCATGAGCCGATGCAAACCGGTATTAAAGCGATCGACGCGATGGTACCTATCGGCCGCGGACAGCGCGAGCTGATCATTGGTGACCGCCAAACAGGTAAAACCACCGTTGCGATCGATACGATCCTGAACCAAAAAGGCAGCGGCGTTAAATGTATTTATGTAGCTATCGGACAAAAGCAATCCACTGTAGCACAGGTTGTTGAAACTCTTCGCCGTCATGGCGCACTGGAGTACACCATTATTGTTACGGCTTCGGCTTCTGAGCCGGCTCCACTGCAGTACATCGCTCCATACGCAGGCTGCGCAATGGGTGAGTACTTCATGTACAAGGGCGAGCATGCACTCATCATCTATGATGACTTGTCCAAACAAGCGGCAGCTTACCGTGAGTTGTCCTTGCTCCTCCGTCGTCCTCCGGGTCGGGAAGCTTATCCGGGTGACGTATTCTACCTGCATTCCCGTTTGCTGGAACGTGCAGCGAAGCTCAACGATGAGCTCGGTGGTGGTTCATTAACCGCACTGCCATTTATTGAAACACAGGCTTCTGACGTATCTGCTTACATTCCAACCAACGTAATCTCGATTACGGATGGACAGATCTTCCTGGAGTCCGAGTTGTTCTACTCCGGTCAGCGTCCAGCGATTAACGTCGGTATTTCGGTATCCCGTGTCGGTGGTTCCGCGCAGATCAAAGCGATGAAAAAGGTTGCGGGCGGCATGAAGCTGGATCTTGCGCAATATCGTGAGCTCCAGGCGTTCTCCCAGTTCGGATCCGATCTGGATAAGTCAACCTTGGCTCGTTTGAACCGTGGTGCAAGATTGATGGAAATCCTGAAGCAGGGCGTAAACCAGCCGTTGTCGGTTGAACAACAGGTGGTAAGCTTGTACGCAGCTGTTAAAGGATATATTGATGATATCGAGGTTGCAGACGTGCGTCGTTTCGAGAGCGAATTCCTTGCGTTTATTGGAAGCAATAAGCCGGAAATTCTTCAATCCATTACGGATACGAAGGATCTGACGTCCGATAACGAAAATGCATTGAAAGCAGCAATCGATCAATTTAAGAAGGGCTTTGCTGCTTCGGTTTAAGTTCCTTAAAGCAAGTTAATAGGAGGGGAGCCGGGTTACGCCCGGCATCCTCTTTCATCATATGGAATGTAGCTTTGGCTGTGACCAAAGTGGTATTACTAAAGGTGTGGCTTTGGTCCTAGCCAAAGCTTGGTCTACGCGTACGGAGTAACTTTGGCTGTACCCGAAGTTATGTGTTGCTTACGAAGTCAGCTTTGGTTTTGCCAGAGCTAGGCTTATGCTTACGAAGTAACTTTGGCTTTGCCAAAGTTTAAGGTGGTGAAAACATGGCAAGAGGATTACGTGATATTAAGCGGCAGATCAAGAGTGTTCAGAACACCAGGCAGATCACCAAGGCGATGGAAATGGTTGCCGCTGCCAAGCTGAGAAGAGCTCAAGAGAAGGCAACCTCTGCACTTCCATACTCTGAGAAGCTGAAAGAAGTCGTCGGCAGCATCGCAGCTGGAACCAAGGGAATCAGCCATCCTATGCTGGAGAAGCGTGAAGTGAAGAAAACCGGTTATCTGGTTATCACTTCGGACCGTGGTCTTGCTGGTGCATCAAACTCCAACATTTTGCGTAAAGTATCGAACTTTATCGCAGAACGCCATCAGTCCAAGGACGAGTATTGCCTGTTTGTAATCGGACGGAAAGGACGGGATTATTTCCGTCGTCGTGGACTTCCGGTTGTTGAGGAACTCACCGATCTATCCGACAGTCCGACTTATGCAGATATTAAGACCATCGCTAACGCGGCGGTTCAGCAATATGAGCTGGGTCAGATTGATGAGTTATACCTGTGTTACAACCAATTCGTGAATGCCTTGACTCAGATTCAGGAGATCTCCAAGCTGCTCCCGATGGAGAACATTGGCGGCAGTGGGAATCTGACAGGATATGAGTATGAACCGTCTCCTGAAGGCGTACTTGAGGTTCTTCTTCCGAAATATGCAGAAACGTTGATTTTCAGTGCGATGCTGAATGCCAAGGCCAGTGAGCTTGGTGCGAAAATGACGGCTATGGGAGCAGCAACTAAGAATGCGAGCAAGATGATCAATGAGCTGAACCTCACATACAACCGTGCTCGTCAGGCTGCCATAACGCAGGAAATTTCCGAGATTGTGGGCGGAGCTAACGCTCAGCAGTAATGCACGATGGAATTCTTAACTTAGTATTTAACGGATATGCGGCAATGTCATGAGCAGCCGCTTTTTACGATCATCGTTCACCGTTAGAGGTGAGCGGGTAGGAGGGAAAACGAATCAATGAAAAAAGGACGCGTTGTCAGCATTACAGGTGCTGTAGTTGACATTGAATTTGAACGCGGTCATCTTCCCGAGATTTTTAATGCTGTCAAGATTGAAGCAACGCTGGAAGGCGGCCGCTCGGTTGATTTGACTTTGGAAGTATCCAATCATTTGGGTGATAATCTGGTTCGTTGTATCGCGATGTCATCCACTGACGGTCTCATTCGCGGTATCGAAGCTGTGGATTTGGGTAAACCGATCACGGTTCCTGTAGGTTCCGCTACACTTGGCCGCGTATTTAACGTATTGGGTGAGCCGATCGATAATGCAGGTGACGTTGTATCCGAAATTAATAACCCAATCCACCGTGAAGCTCCTCCATACGATGAGCTTTCCACGCAAGCAGAAATGCTTGAAACGGGTATTAAAGTAATCGACTTGCTTGCTCCATACCAAAAAGGCGGGAAAATCGGTCTCTTTGGTGGTGCGGGCGTAGGTAAAACCGTTGCGATCCAGGAATTGATCAACAATATCGCACAAGAGCACGGCGGTATCTCCGTATTCGCAGGCGTAGGTGAGCGTACTCGTGAGGGTAATGACCTTTACCACGAGATGAGCGATTCCGGCGTTATTAATAAAACCGCGATGGTATTCGGTCAAATGAACGAGCCTCCGGGTGCCCGTCTTCGCGTAGCGTTGACCGGTTTGACAATGGCGGAATATTTCCGTGATCAGGAAGGTAAAGACGTGCTTCTCTTTATCGACAACATCTTCCGCTTTACTCAAGCGGGTTCCGAAGTATCTGCCCTTCTGGGCCGTATGCCTTCCGCGGTAGGTTACCAGCCAACGCTGGCATCCGAAATGGGACGTCTGCAAGAGCGGATTACCTCTACCAAAAAAGGTTCTGTAACATCCATCCAGGCTATCTATGTACCGGCGGATGACTATACGGATCCAGCTCCGGCTACAACGTTTGCTCACTTGGATGCAACGACCAACCTGGAGCGTAAAATTTCCGAGATGGGTATCTATCCTGCGGTAGATCCACTTGCATCAAGCTCCCGGATTTTGGCTCCTGAAATTGTGGGTGAAGAGCATTACAATGTTGCTCAAGGCGTTAAGAAAATTCTTGCTCGTTACAACGAGCTTCAAGATATCATCGCAATCCTTGGTATGGACGAGTTGAGTGAGGAAGATAAAGCAATTGTTGGACGTGCTCGTCGTGTTCAACGTTTCTTGTCCCAAGCTTTCCACGTTGCCGAGCAGTTCAACGGCATTCCGGGTAAATACGTACCGGTTAAAGAAACCGTACGCAGCTTTAAAGAGATCCTGGAAGGCAAGCACGACCACCTTCCGGAAGCGGCTTTCCTGTTCGTAGGTACGATTGAAGAGGCAGTTGAAAAAGCAAAAACATTGTAAGCTGACGCTCCGTGATCAGCAGACCGAGACATTGCCCAGAACGGGACTGTGAGGTCTGCTGCGCGAGTTTTCTGCGGAAAACGGTGAGGAGGGATGGAAGTGAGCACCATTTTGTTGGAAATCGTAACGCCGGACCGCCTGGTCTACTCCGAGCAGGTGAACAGTGTTACGGTGCGTGGGGTCGAGGGAGAACTGGGCATCTTGCCTGGTCATATTTCCTTCGTTACACCGCTTCAGATAGCGCCAGTTTATGTGAAGATCGGCAACGAGAGAACCCCGTTTGCGGTACAAGGCGGTTTCGTCGAAGTCCGTAAAGATAAGATTGTCATCCTGGCGGAAAGCGCAGAGAGAGCGGGAGAAATCGATCTGGAGCGTGCGGAAGCCGCGAAGGAAAGAGCGGAAACTCGCCTGAATGCGAAGGGAAGACAGGACGAAGTTGATCATCGTCGCGCGGAATTGGCCCTGCAAAGAGCCATGAACCGGATCAAGATCTCCAATTAATCATAAGGCAGCTCGATGCTATAATAGCAGCGGGCTGTTTTTTTATTCCTGAGAGAACCCAATGAAATGAAGAATAACCGGGAATGGGGAGGCAAATCTATGAAACAGGCGTTTATCATACGCTGTTAACTATCGCTTTTAATAGATTCGTTACATATGATGTAGTATTAAAGAGAGAAGGGAGGTCATCCCTATGGCTATACTGCTTCCGGAACAAATCTTCTCCTTGGCTCCCAGTGTCGGCAAATCTTTCTATGAACATCAAGCTGGTGTCGATGCTTCTGTTACGATTAGCAATTTTTCGGACGAACCTATATCTTTGGTCATCACCCGGGTCGGAGCTCCTGCATTAACCTATGTAATAGAAGCCCATGACCGACGAGTGTTTAGCATCGAGTTATTGCAGATGGCCGCACTGTTAACCGGCTCGTCAGCTGCTTACGGAACGATTGTTGTGGCAACGACGGAATAGTGTAAGGGGAGTTGAAGTAGGAGTGAGATAGGTTTATTATGCCTGGACTATATTTTGGAGTCCGGGTATTTTTTTGATATTGGAGTGGTATAAATAGAAGTCTAAGGAAGATTATATGGGATTGGAGCAAGGAATTGTAATAATTTGGAGAGAAAATGTTGGAAATATTGGCTTCATATAATAGTGTGTAAACGCTCTAATATAGAAGATGTGGACAAGACTTTATTATTTCCGAGGAAATGTGGCTAGAAAGTGCTGGATTCTTAGCCTCCAGCCAAGTATTATAGAAGAGTCGGTCCTGAATAGGGCATGATAAATATATGTAGGGGGAGGGAATATGAACCAGGATTTATCTAATTCCATCAGTGCAGTAGGTGTCAATGGATTACTCTCCATTGTCATTTCACTGATCTGTATCGCACTGGCTTGGTGGGCACTGCAGCAAGTAAAGCTGGATTTGGTTGTCCGCCATCCCAAAGGACCACAGGGTAAGCTGTTGCATTTACTGCTGGCTGTGGTGCTTGGACGATTCGTTGCTGAATTCCTAATTGACTATATTACATGGAGTCAAATGATCCGATATATGTTTTAGCACGGGTATGGCTGTAAGTTCGTACATTACACAAAGGGGTATGCAGCAAGGCGTCTTTTAAAGAAAGCTGTTGCATGATCTGTATGTTTGGCGATATTTTACTCGTCTGTTTTAATTATTGTATGATTGGTTATATCACTGTTAGGTTGCTTGAAATAAGATGTCGAATAAACGCATTTTATTATGTTAACACTGAGATTAAGGACTTGATCGGGCGGACGGTGACTTCCGGACTATAATGTTCACCCGGTAATTGTTATGCATTGACAAGAGCTGGTCGGTCATGGTACCTTTCGTAGGTCCATACTGCGGATAACAGATGTTTCACATAAGGTGGCATTATGGATGTCCGGTTCCTGGTGTAGACACCATATCAGATGTCATAAATAGTTCAAAAATCGCTTGTTTGGCGGAAATCACTAATGTTAAGATGAAAGTTAGGGAATTAGCAACAACTAAAACGAACACAAGCATATCAGGAAAATTATGGACGCGGAGGGAAACCATGATGAGCAAATTTATCGTCCGCGGTGGCAAAAGACTGACCGGAAGCGTCAAAGTCAGCGGAGCAAAAAATTCAGTTCTTCCGATCATCGCTGCCTCTCTACTAGGGGAAGTTGGGGAAAGTGTTATCATTGACGCACCTCCTCTTGACGATGTAATTACAATCAGTAAAGTATTGGAGTCGCTTGGTGCGGGCATTACATATCAAGATGAAGTGATACGTGTGAATGCAGAGCACATAACGACATGTGAAGCGCCTTATGAATGGGTGCGGAAGATGCGAGCGTCTTTTCTGGTCATGGGACCTTTATTGGCACGTTGTGGACGAACCCGGATTTCACTTCCAGGGGGATGTGCTATCGGCACGAGACCTATTGATCAACACCTAAAAGGATTTGAAGCTCTCGGGGCGGAGATTAGCCTCGGACAAGGATATATTGAAGCGAAGAGCAACGGCAGATTGCGTGGAGCGAAGGTCTACTTGGACGTCGCAAGCGTTGGTGCTACCGAAAATATTATGATGGCTGCTACATTGGCTGAAGGGGTTACGGTAATCGAAAATGCGGCAAAAGAGCCGGAAATTGTCGATTTAGCGAATTACCTGAATGCCATGGGTGCCAAAGTTCGCGGTGCGGGCACAGGTGTAATCCGCATTGAGGGCGTTGAGAAGATGCATGGCGTCGAGCATAACGTGATTCCAGACCGGATTGAAGCAGGTACCTTTATGGCGGCTGCAGCGATCACAGGCGGGGATGTTTATGTAGAAGGTGCCATTGCCGATCATCTCGGACCTGTCATTTCCAAGATGGAAGAGATGGGGATTACCATTGAACCGGATGAGAATGGGATTCGCGTTATCGCTGACAAACCTTTGAAGTCGGTTGATGTTAAAACATTGCCATACCCTGGATTCCCAACTGACATGCAATCGCAGATGATGGCGCTTTTGCTGGTGTCGGAAGGTACAAGTGTGGTTACAGAAACGGTATTCGAGAACCGCTTCATGCATGTGGATGAATTCCAGCTGATGAATGCGGAGATTAAAGTCGAAGGACGTTCTGCCATCGTAACTGGTGGCGCCGAGCTTAAGGGAGCCAAGGTAACTGCAACCGATCTGCGTGCAGGAGCTGCTTTAATATTGGCAGGGCTTGTATCTGAGGGTACGACTGAAGTTGGCGGTGTGCAGCATATTGATCGCGGTTATGTTCATTTAGCGGAAAAGCTGTCTGGACTGGGTGCGGATATCTGGCGCATTTCGACGGAAGATCAGAGTACGGAGAAGGTTTCGAAGAAAGTGGCAAGCGAAACCGAAGACGCGAAACTGTTTAAAGTCCAACCCACTTGGGTGTAATACGTACGATTGTTATCCATCTTTACAGGATGGACAGGATAGAATGAATAAGAAGTGGCTTCGCTGTTAACGGCGAAGCCACTTCTTTTGGTATGGGCACACGGTTGACGTGAATTCTCTTATATAAAGATTACAGAACCATGAGAGGGCAGAATCTATTTGCTAACTGGCTTGCAGCCTTCGATGTCTTTTCCTCCTTTCTCTTAGAAGGGTTCTATCAAATGCCGGTATCTCATAAGTATAAGTAGAGCATGACGGAAATGAGAGTAATCCGGCACATACCAGGGGAGAAGGCACAGGAGGGAAAAACAAATGAAAGATTCTAAGGTTCGGGTGAAGGTGGGCATTGCAGGGAAAGAACGAGCAATGGATCCGAAGACCACCCCGGAGGAAGGGGCAACTGGGCAACCCTATCAAGTTCCAGCGGAAGGGTCGGCGGCTCCCGTGTTGAAATGGGAATTTCCCGGAGAACTTGAGAAGACATCCAAATTCGACAAAGCACATACCCATGATTCGATATCGGACAAAAAAGAATCGGAGCCCGGGCCGCGCGGGCTCCGCGGCCCGGCGAGAGGGCCGGACGCCTTCGGCCAGTCCGGCCATGGCCCGC
>NZ_BIMC01000037.1 GCF_004000885.1 Paenibacillus glucanolyticus NBRC 15330 | reverse complement strand
GATATGCCGCGTCCGGGGCATCGGTGGCGGCGGCGCTGCTCGTCGCCGCCGCAGGCGTGCTGATCCTGCTGCAGGTGCAGGATCGGGCACTTGGCGGCGCGGCAACGCTTAGCGCGCGCCGCCTCATGTACAGCGACGCGTGGCAGCTGGCCCGGTCGTCGCTGTGGCTGGGACGGGGAGGGGAGACGTGGCGGCAATCGTACCTTGCCATTCAGTCCCAGCCTTATGTCGGAGCCGAGATGCACAGCGGATATATTGATATTCTGCTGGACACAGGTTTCATTGGATTGGGGCTCGTCCTTATTCTGCTGATCTTTGTTCTGACCAAGCTCATGCAGGCAAACCCACGAGCCATGCCCCCGGCCATCGTACTTATCGCGCATGCGGCAGTCGATTTTGACTGGAGCTTTGGACTTGTTTGGCTGCTGCTGCTGTGGATCGCAGCCATCGGGTTGGCTGAAGGCATCTCCGGCCAGGAGCCCCGGCACGGACATACTGCAGCGCAAAGGCGCTGGCAATTCAAGCTGGCGGTACCACTGCTAGCGGTCGTCCGGGAAGGAAAACAGGCCCATCCGGCTTGGAGGCTGCTCAGTCTGACAGCCATCCTGATGCTGCTGGGCTGGACAGTTCTCGCAGCTTCCTTCGGCATCAGCGAAGTCAACCGCCGTGCTGCTGCATCGGCTTCAGACGGAGGGCAGATCGCGCTGCTCCAATCCGCATTAAAGTGGAATCCTGCCAACACGAGTGCAGCAATGAGCTTGTCCGATCGGCTGCAGCCCAATCAGCGAATCCCGCTGCTGAAGAGGAGTATGGTCTATGCACCCAAACACCCGGGGCTTAGCTGGAGGCTGGCAGAAGCGTATTCCCTTCGAGGCGAATCAAAGGCAGCGGCGGCTTGGTATGACAGGAGCCTAACCCTGGACCGCTTCAATGCAGTTAAGCAAACCCGAGCTGTGCTTAAGCTGGCCTCCCTCGCGGACTGGCACCATACGGCAGGAGAGCAGGCCGAATCGATCCAAGCAGCTCGGTCTGCTCTGGCCATCCTGCAGCGCTATCGTTCTCTTGCCGGAGGACTTCATGACATAACCTATCTTCGAAATGATCGGGAATTTTATCTGACCGTGCTCGCGGACCGGCAGGTTAGGCGACTGGAGAATATGCTGGGTCAAGGAGCATACCCGCGCGTGGCCCGGAGACGCTTCCAATCGCACATCCCTCCCCTCTATTAAATGGGACATGCCGCTCCGCAATCTCAGTCAGTCCGTTGTCCGCGAAATCGAATAAGGAAACGCCATGGTTCTGAACAGACAGACGCTTGTCATCATGGTTCGAGCTTCATGTCAACTGAAGGCAGCAGGGGCTACCCGCCAAAAGCATCCCGGAACGCGGAGGCCAACTGGCGTTCCGGGACCTTCCATAACTCTGCCAGCTCACTGCACACCTCTTTTTCCCACCACTCGCACAGCAGCTTTTTGTTGCTATGGTTATCGTGGATCCAGATCAGGTTGGCAATCACCTTCCGGTAATACAATTCTTCTCCTTGCTTCAGGCTTTCCGGGGGAATGTACAGCTTGAGGCGTTTGGTCGTTCGGTATAATTCTTTGCTGCAGGCCCGCCTGATACCGCGAGGGGAGGGGGGCTTGCTGCCGGGTTGTTTGGCATGGGGAGAATGCATACGTGACTCACTCCTTTGCTTCACCATATGTCCTGAAACGGGCGGAAGTCACTGTGCCGCCTATAAATGGGCGCAGTAGAAGGCATGTCCCGGGCTGTGTTAGAATAGGCTAGTATAAGAAATCAACGCAGTAGGAAAGCGGGGGACGGGCGTGGAATTCTTTTACGAGGCTGTCGGTCAATTGTTTGCATGGATCCAGCAACTGGGCTATTTCGGCATCATGCTCGGCTTGATGGTAGAGGTCATCCCGAGCGAGATCGTATTGGCATACGGCGGATATCTGGTTTCCCTGGGCGAGGTTCATTTTCTGGGGGCCATGCTCTTCGGTACCGTTGGCGGCGTATTGGCACAGTTGTTTATTTATTGGATCGGCCGTTACGGCGGAAGACCCTTCTTGGAGAAGTACGGGAAGTACATATTGATTAAGAAGAAGCATATTGATTACGCCGAGGAGTGGTTTGGCAAGTACGGCACGGGCGTTATTTTTACGGCCCGGTTTGTACCTGTTGTTAGGCACGCTATATCGATTCCGGCCGGCATATCCAAGATGAATGTAGGCCGATTTACGCTTCTGACCACATTAGCCGTAATTCCGTGGACGGCATTATTTTTATACCTTGGCTTGCTTCTGGGAGACCAGTGGGAGCACATCGATGAGAAGGCAGGGCCATACGTGCAGGAAATTCTGCTGGGGGCACTGGCCGTCATGATTCTTTATTTTTTGATAAAATGGATAAAATCAGCGAAGGCGAGGTCGTAACGAATGAGTATGAATATGGCAAATCATTTGGGAACAGGCATATCTCCTCAACAGTTTATGGATGGCATGCAGAAGAATCAGGACACCTTCAAGGCAGGGTATGAACAGTTTGCCTGGGAGAATGAAGAGGACAAGGAGTTTTTCGAGAGTCTGAATTTCCGCGATGATCTGCGGGTCCTTATTCTGGCAGCGGATTGGTGCGGTGATGTTGCGCGTAATATTCCTGTGGTGTTCCGTGCGATGGAGACGGCGGGAATCGAGACCGAAGTGCTTATTATGGAAGAAAACCTGGATGTCATGGATGAGTTTCTAACCATGGGTGGGCGCTCGGTGCCGGTTGTTATTATTTCCGATACCGGTGGTCATGTTCTCGGCACATGGGGACCGCGTCCGGCACACGTACAGAAGTTCATGATTCAGTTCAAGCAGGACAATCCGGATCGTGAAGCACCGGATTATCAGGATAACCTTGCCGCAGCACGTCAAAGCATCATTCAAGCCTATGGAGAAGGGTACGAGGTTCACGCTGCTATTATTAAGGAATTGCGCGAACTGATCTCGGGATTCTAATCATGACACTTCATATTGAAACCTTCAATTTAGGACCGCTTCAGACAAACGCCTACCTGCTGACAGGCCCCGTGGAAGGCAAAGCGGTTATTATCGACCCGGGGATGAACCCGGGTCCCTTGCTTAAGCGGATTGCCGATTTGGAGATTGAAGCGATCCTGCTGACGCATGCACATTTCGACCATATGGGCGGCGTCGAGGAAATCCGCAAGCTAAAGGGCTGTCCCGTCTATCTGCATTCCATTGAGAGCGATTGGCTGACCAATCCGAAGCTTAACGGCTCATTGATGTGGCCGCAGGTGAGTGCGCCGTTGTCAACCGAACCGGCGGAGTTTGATTTGGCGGACGGACTGGAGCTGCAGTTGGTTGGACATACGTTCAAGGTCTATCATACGCCGGGTCATTCCCCGGGTTCCGTCAGTTTTCGGAGTGGAAACGATCTCTTCTCGGGCGATGTGCTGTTCCGTTTAGGTGTGGGACGCACGGATCTTCCGGGCGGCCGTGAGCGCGATTTAGTGGACTCCATTCAAAATACGCTGTATACATTCCCTGATGAGGTCGTTGTTTACCCAGGACATGGACCAAGGACAACCATCGGCTATGAAAAGCAGCGGAACCCCTACGTCTCCGCGAGTCGGTGAGGATAACATCCGACAAAAACCGGGAATATTTGTCTGGACAAGTTAAGACAAGATTGATACAATACGGTTAATTAAATGTTACCCATTGCGAAGCACGCAGACTGTGGAATTTATCCCGGTTTGCGTTCTTTTATTTTATGGGGAGTTTTTGGCATGGACGTGATTAGGGGGAAGCGCCTTTGAGGAAGGATCATCTATCGCTGTTGAACGGGAATGTTACAAGAAGCGACGAAGTTGATCGACAACCCGAGTCGAAGCGGCCAGCTCAGACGGAAATAACTTCGGTTGTCTGGGACCGGCTCGTGAAGGACGAGGGAATAGCGCAGCAGCCATGGTTTCATCGGCTGCAATGTATAAGATTCAATAAATGACATTAGAATGCAAACCTGACACCCTCATCATGAAGTTTTAATTTTAATCTAATCGCGAAGGCAGCCGGAACTTGGTCGGCTGCTATTTTTTTTGCGTTTTACAGACTTCCTGACGAATTTTAGTCTCATTATAATGGGACCTATATAAATTACATCATTTGGTACAGGATAAAGGCATGAACCATTTGAACGATTGGATCGGGTTCGTCGTATTACGTATGCAAGACGAAAGAAGGTGATGAGTTCATCATGCTCCCTGATGAAGAGGATTTGATACGGAAAGCGCAGCGGGGAGATGCTGCGGCGATGGCCCAACTATTCAAGCAGCATTACTCCTTTCTCTATAAATATTTGCTTAAAGTGACAATGGATCCGATGATCGCGGAGGATACGACACAGGACACCATCGTTCGATGCATGGAGAATATGGCCCGATATAACGGAACTTCGTCCTTCTCCTCATGGATGATCACGATTGCTACGCGGCTGTTTATCGATCACGCCCGGCGTAAGAAACGGGAGAAGAAATGGCTGGAGCAGGAGGGGGTTCAAGCGGCAAGGCGGATGCGCTGGCAGATGGAGCGGCGGGGTGAAGAATGGACGGATATGCTGGACGGATTATCCCGTTTATCCGAGGATCACCGGATCGCGATATTGCTGAAGCATTATTACGGCTACAGCTATGATCAAATCGGAAGCATGCTGGGCATACCCGAGGGTACAGCGAAATCACGGACAGCATACGGCATTAAACAGCTGCGAAAGGAGATGGGTGACGATGGCCAAAGTACCTGAGAATGAAGACGATTTATGGATTGAAGGATTGAACACGGAGATGAAGCGGGTAGATCAATTGTTTGACGATGTGCCGTCACCTTCCATGGAAGGACTGCAAATGCTGGCTGTTCATACGCTGGAGCGTCAGCGGCGACGGATGAGATATGAATTCATGCTCTTTCTCTTGGTTGCATCTTTTATCGTGGGAGGGGGATTGCTGGCCGCCCTGGCAGCGCCGCTTATTCTTCTGTTCATTCACGGGATCGGAATGATTGCGGGCATTGCCACTCTCCTATTTTCCAAAAGACTGAGATCTGCCGGAAAGAAGGGGACTCCATGAATGAAATGAATGAGTCCTCGATTTGGATCATTATTGCAGCCGTTGTACTTGTGCTGGTACAAGGGACATGGCTGTTCTTGGATGCGAGGAAGCGGGGGCTTGGCAAAATGGCTTGGTTTTGGGGGATATGGGGCTCGACCACATCGCCGACACCGCTGATATTTTACTGGATATTCGTTATCCGCAAGAACCGCCGCAAGCCTTGAGTTCATTATATAGAAAAGAGGAGGAACATTATGGAGATTAATTGGGGATTGATTTGGCCGATCCTTGCACTGCAAGCGATTCTCGCTGTAACAGGTCTTGTCTCACTGTTCAAGGCAGAACCGGCGAACATACGAGGACCGAGATGGATGTGGGTGCTCATTATACTGCTCGGCAACATTCTGGGCAGCATTGCTTATTTTGCCGCGGGGAGGAGAGAGACATGACGGAGAAACTTCTGAGTATTCATGAACTTACCAAAAGCATTGGAAGCATCACGCCGGTCAAAGGCATATCGTTTGATCTGAAGCGTGGAGGCTGCACGGCACTGCTGGGCCCTAACGGCGCAGGCAAAACAACGACCCTGCGCATGCTGGCAGGATTGATTCCCCCAACACGGGGAGAGATCAAGCATGGGTCAGCGGATAAGCAAACGAACGACTGGCGACATCGAATTGGCTACTTGCCGCAATACCCGAAGTTCTACAGTTGGATGAGCGGTAAGGAATACTTGTCTTTCAGCGCCAAGCTGTCGGGATTGTCCGGACAAAAAGCGCTCCAGCGGAGTCAGGAAGTGATCGAGATGGTTGGACTCCAGCAAGCATCCAAACGGCGTATTTCCGGTTATTCCGGCGGGATGAAGCAGCGGCTTGGCATTGCTCAAGCGCTTGTGCACGAGCCGGAGCTGATTATGCTGGACGAGCCGGTATCTGCACTCGATCCGATCGGGCGCCGCGAGGTCATGGATTTGCTGAACCGTCTGCGAGGAGAAGTGACGATTCTGTTCTCCACCCATGTGCTTCATGATGCGGAAGAGATTTGTGATGACATGGTGCTGATGGTTGACGGAGAAATTGCAGAGAAGGGTGCGCTGAGCGAGCTCCGCAGCAAATACCGGCAGCCGGTCCTCTCCATTGAGGTAGAACCAGGAGAGCGTGAACTTGCATGGCTCCACGGTCTCTCCAAGCGATCCTTTGTCCAAGAGGCAGAGGTTGGCAAACACAGAGCGAAGCTGACGGTAACGGATATGGGGGCAGCGCGTGCAGCGTTAATCAAGGAGCTTGCGGATAACGGGATCGAACTCCTCCGTTTTGAAGCAGGTACTTCCTCGCTGGAGGATATGTTTATGAAGGTGGTGGGCCCATGAAGCCGTTCTGGATTTATTATCAAAAGGAGATGCTCGAAGCCAGCCGTACTTACAAATGGATCTGGGTTCCTGCGGTTTTTCTGCTTCTTGGCATTATGCAGCCGGTATCTACTTATTATTTGCCGGAAATTTTAACCATGTCGGGGGAGGTTCCTCCGGAAGCGGCGGCATTGTTCACGATTCCGTCCGCTGATAGTGTCATGGCATCAACGTTAAGCCAGTTTAGTACCATCGGACTGCTGGTGCTTGTACTGGCCGGGATGAACACCGTAGCAGGGGAGCGGGCAACCGGTACGGCTGAGCTTGTACTCACCCGAACGGTATCCACGCTGCCGATGATGGGCGCGAAATGGGCAGCCATGATGACTTTAATGTTGGTTTCCTTCGCGCTTGGGCTTGCCGGTGCAGCGTATTATACGCATCAGCTCATTGGTCCCTTGGAATGGGGGGCCGTGGCGAGCGGCGGATTGCTGTATGCTGTATGGCTTGCCTGGATCGTAACGCTAGTTCTTCCGCTTGGTGCGGTCCTTCGAGGTCCTGCCGCAGCGTTCATTAGCTTGGGAACGGCGGCTGCTCTCTCGCTGTTGTCCGGCTTGCTGCCTTCCCGTTTTCAGTGGAGTCCGGGCCGGTTAAGCAGTATGGCTGCAGAGTGGATGCTGGGTGCGGGAGCCGGTGCCTGGGCACCTGTCATCGCTGCTTTGCTTATCATGCTGCTGTCCATTATCGCTGCTGCAGGGCTGCTCAGAAGAAGTCCGTTATCCCCGCAATCCTAGTTTCCATGGGAGATTCAGGTTTATTCTGAATCGCATGGACATCTCTATCTTTTTTTAGTAGACTATGAAGATAAGAAAAGCGTCTATCGACGTAGTTTCTCGAAAGACAGCCCGCTGTAGCGGAAGTTTTTCTTGTGAGACAAGGAGGATAAACCTCTGAAGTTTATTATTTCTTATCTCTAAAAAAAGGATGGACAACTCAGGAGGTAGACGATGCTGCGTTTAGGGGAAAAGATTACAATCGTCGCGGACGCCTTTGAGCAGAATCTTCCAGTTGGTCAATACGGTTATATAATCGCTTATGACCGAAATCCGGACAATGCGTTCGATTACGTCATTCGGATTCCGAGCCTCAACCGTAATTTTTTTGTTCCGGCAGATGATGTAGAGCTGGAATCGATCGTGTTGAAACAGGAAGCCGAGCGGGTCGAGCGGGAAGCGCTCATCGATTTCGCCCTGTCGACATATAATGAGAAGCTGTTTCGTCAAGTGATGAACGGCGAGTTAGAAGAAAGTGTTGAAGAGGAAGAAGAAACCAAGGAAGCAATGTCCCAGGCGGATTTCATCAAACAAGTGAATCTGCGTGCCTGGATTTAGAAGAGTCGGCTGAGGCCGGCTCTTTTTTGAAGTGATCAGACGTATCCTAGGAAGCAGAAAGCTTCAGCCGATTGGATTGAATCTTCCATGCTTCTACAATATAATGAGAAAAGTTATCGAGACAGACTTTACCCCTTTAATAGGACAGGGGCATGAAGGAGGACGCACAGCCATGAGCATTACCGATAAGGATGTTCAGCATGTAGCGAAGCTGGCCCGTTTGAATTTGACGCCTGAGGAAGAACAGATGTTTACCGGCCAACTGAATGCGATTTTACAATATGCCGAGAAATTGAACGAACTGGATACAGAGGGTGTTGAGCCGACAACGCATGTGCTGCACCTCAGCAATGTCATGAGAGATGACGAAGTGCGCGAGAGCTTGCCTATCGAGAAAGTGCTGCTGAATGCACCGGATGAGGAAGACGACCAAATCAAAGTACCTGCTGTATTGGAATAGCCTGAAGGGAGGATACACACTTGAGCCTGTTTGATTACAAGTTAACGGAGATACATAATAAGCTCCAGAACAAAGAGCTTTCGGTCACCGATTTGGTTGACCAAGCCTTCACCCGCATTTCGGAAACGGAGGATCGGGTGAAAGCATTTATTACGCTGGATGAAGAAGGTGCGCGTTCATCTGCCAAGGTTTTGGATGATAAGCTGGCTGCAGGAGACACGCGTGGACTGTTGTTCGGTCTTCCTGTCGGAATTAAGGATAACATCGTAACGGAAGGACTTCGCACAACATGCGCAAGTCAGTTTCTGTCTAATTTTACGCCAGTATACGATGCGACGGTTGTCGGTAAATTGCGTGCAGCAGATACCATAACAATCGGGAAGCTGAATATGGATGAATTCGCAATGGGGGGCTCGAACGAGAACTCCAGCTTCTACCCCGTACGCAACCCATGGAATCTGGATCGGGTTCCAGGCGGATCAAGCGGAGGCTCGGCAGCAGCCGTTGCTGCGGGCGAGGCATATTTTGCGCTGGGATCGGATACAGGTGGATCGATTCGTCAACCCGCTTCCTATTGCGGTGTCGTTGGATTGAAGCCAACCTATGGACTGGTGTCCCGGTTTGGCCTCGTTGCCTTTGCCTCTTCGCTGGATCAGATCGGACCCCTGACTAAAAATGTCGAAGACTCCGCTTATGTCCTGCAAGCTATCGCAGGTTATGACCAGATGGATTCAACATCTGCCAAAGTGGACGTGCCGGACTATCTTAGTGCTCTTTCGGGTGACATTGCGGGACTGCGTATCGCTGTGCCTAAGGAATACTTGGGCGAGGGCGTTGACGCGGAGGTGAGGGAGACCATCCTGAACGCACTGAAGGCGCTTGAAGCGCTGGGAGCGACTTGGGATGAAGTTTCCCTGCCGCATACGGATTATGCGGTTGCTACGTATTATTTGCTTGCTTCTTCGGAGGCTTCCTCGAACCTGGCCCGCTTCGACGGCGTACGCTACGGCGTTCGATCGGACAATGCAGGCAGCCTGATCGATCTGTATCATGAGTCCCGCAGCCAAGGCTTCGGTGATGAAGTGAAACGACGCATCATGCTGGGCACCTATGCCCTCAGCTCGGGTTATTACGATGCCTACTATTTGAAGGCACAGAAAGCTCGTACCCTTATTAAGCAGGATTTTGATAAAGTATTTGAACAATATGACGTCATCATCGGACCAACGGCTCCTACGACAGCTTTCAAGCTGGGGACTCAGGTGGATGATCCGCTGACGATGTATTTGAATGATATCCTGACGATTCCTGTCAGCTTGGCGGGTGTGCCGGCCGTGAGTGTTCCATGCGGATTCGCAGACGGACTTCCTGTAGGCATGCAAATTATCGGCAAAGCCTTTGATGAGTCGACCGTGCTGCGCGTAGCGCATGCTTATGAGCAAAATACAGAACATCATAAACGGCGCCCTGAACTGTAAACCGGCGGCAGAGAAGGAGGGAAACAATAGATGTCTACATCGAAATATGAAACGGTTATCGGATTGGAAGTGCACGTAGAGCTGCATACGAATTCCAAAATATTTTGCGGTTGCTCCACGGCGTTCGGAGCACCGCCGAACACACATACATGTCCCATTTGCCTTGGCCATCCCGGCGTACTGCCTGTATTAAACCGCCAGGCGGTGGAATATGCGATGAAAGCAGCCATGGCGCTGAATTGCACCATCGGCGATGTTAGCAAATTTGATCGCAAGAACTACTTCTACCCGGATTCGCCCAAAGCGTATCAAATTTCTCAATACGATCAGCCGATCGGTTTAAACGGCTGGATTGACATTGAGGTAGACGGGAAGACGAAGCGGATTGGCATTACCCGGCTTCATCTGGAAGAAGATGCGGGTAAGCTGACCCATGTTGACGGCGGATATGCCTCGCTGGTTGACTTTAACCGGGTAGGAACACCGCTTGTTGAGATCGTATCCGAGCCTGAGATCTCAACGCCTGAGGAAGCCAAAGCTTATCTGGAGAAGATGCGTGCGATTATGCAATATTGTGATGTCTCGGACGTGAAGATGGAAGAGGGCTCGCTTCGCTGTGACGCCAATATCAGTCTTCGTCCATGGGGACAGAAGGAACTGGGAACCAAGGCGGAACTGAAGAACATGAACTCCTTCCGCGGCGTACAGCGCGGCTTGGAATATGAGCAGTTCCGGCAGGCTGAAACGCTGGATGAAGGCGGCGTGATCGTTCAGGAAACCCGCCGCTGGGATGAGGCGCAGGCCAAAACCTTCTCGATGCGCGGCAAGGAACAGGCGCATGACTATCGCTATTTCCCGGACCCGGATCTGGTAACGGTGCATATTAGCGAAGAATGGAAGGAGTCGGTTCGTGCAACGATTCCGGAGCTCCCGGATGCTCGTAAGGCACGTTATGCTTCGGAATATGGTTTGCCGGACTATGATGCTGCAGTGATCACATCGTCCAAGCTGCTGGCAGACTTTTTTGAGGACAGCTTAAACTATACCAAGGATGCTAAATCCGTATCCAACTGGATCATGGGTGATTTGCTGGGTTACTTGAACTCGGGCAATCTGGAGCTGTCCGATGTGAAGATCTCGGGTCAAGGCTTAGGCGAGATGATCGGATTGATCGAGAAGGGCACCATCAGCAGCAAAATCGCCAAAACCGTCTTCAAAGAGATGCTGGAGAGCGGCAAGCTGCCTGCTGTAATCGTTGAGGAGAAGGGACTCGTCCAAATCAGCGATGAAGGTGCCATCAAGAGCATTGTCGAGCAGGTTGTCGCGAACAATCCGCAATCCGTTGAGGATTATAAGGCAGGTAAACAGAAAGCGATCGGCTTCCTGGTTGGGCAAGTAATGAAAGAGAGCAAGGGTAAAGCCAATCCTGCTCTGGCGAATAAACTGCTGGTTGAGGTACTGAACGGATAATTAGCCACAACAGCAGATAACCATTACCCTCGAATTATTTCTCAAGAAGCGGAGCTTGTCCTGTTTAGGGGCAAGTTCCTTTTTACAATGAAATTAGATAGGGGATGAAATGTATGATTAACGAGTTATCTTTAGAAGATAGGGATACCGTCCAACAAATATGGGGGTTGCAGCACATGGCGTACCCGCTGGAAGCTGAGCTCATCGGTTTTACGGATATTCCGCCGCTGCTGGACACCTTTGATACCATTCGTACGAGTGGAGAGACCTTTTTTGGGTATATAAATGATGAAGGGGAGCTGATCGGCGCGATTGCCGTGGAAGCCGAGGAGGCGCAGGTCACCATATCGCGGATGATGGTTCATCCGGGGCATTTTCGTAAAGGTATCGCCGGGACTTTGATATGCCATGTATTAGAGACGTACCATAAGGCGCCGATGTTCACGGTCTCGACGGGAACGCGCAACACGCCTGCGGTTACCTTGTATGAGAAGTTCGGGTTTGTAAAAGATCATGTTTTTGAAGTTGCTCCTGGAGTCGAGTTGACCGAATTCCATCTTCGCATACAATGATTATATAACATAAGCAACAAGAAGCAGACGTGAGGGGAGTATCGTTCTTTTGAATAATCCTTGGGTAATAGATAATGGATCCATATTATTAAGGCTGCTGCTTGCTATGCTGCTTGGCGGCTTGATCGGATTTGAGCGTGAGCGTTCCAATCATGCAGCGGGTCTGCGTACACATATATTGGTTTGCTTGGGTTCTGCACTGATTATGCTTTTATCCATCTACGGATTTTCGGATTTCGTAGACGAGATTAATGTCCGGATTGACCCTGCGCGTTTGGCTACAGCCGTTATTACGGGAATCGGGTTCTTAGGCGCAGGCACCATTCTGTTCACGGGTAAATCCATTACCGGTTTAACCACCGCTGCTTCCATTTGGGTTGTTGGCGCTGTAGGATTGGCCGTCGGAGCCGGGTTTTACTTTGCCTCGATTGTGTCGACAATCCTTATCCTTCTGAATCTGGTGGTCTTTAATAAACTGGAGCAGCGATATATACGCGGTAGCAAGCTGCATCTGATTACCATCCATTCAGCGAATACACCGAATATTTTGGAGGAAATCTCGGCGGTTCTGGAGGAACAGGAATGCGTGATTAGGAAGTTGGTTGTTAACGAACGAAGCAATACTGCTTATGGAGAGCTGCAGCCTGCGGTATTGGGGCTCGAAATCACAATGCAAGTATTAACAGATCGTAAATTCGAGCCGATGACGATAACCCGGCAATTGCGGGGAATCGGCCAGGTGACAATGGTAACAGCCGAGTAGGATGTACAACGAAGAAACGGCAACTGCTGATCATCGGCAGTGCCGTTTTTTTATAGGCTTGTCAGCAGTCAGCGGCTGGCTCATCCAGTTTTTTGCCAGTTACTTCGGCCTCTCGTTGGGGTACTATCAAAGAAAAACATCGTTAAACAACGCCAGTTCTCCCTGATGTTTGAGAAGGAGGAGAGAGGGTCATGAACACGACACCTGAACCGCAAACCGCGATAAGCAAGAAGAAACGAGAACGTATCCGCATGAAGCGTCATTCAGGCCTGCAGAGAAGAAGGCGTAAATTATATGCGCTTTTGTTAGCCGCTCTCATTCCGGGCTTGGGGCATCTGTATCTGGGTGTGTATCGTAAGGGAATTACGTTTATTATGTTATTGCTGCTGGATATCTCGGCGCTTTTATACTTTTCTTCCATCGGCATGCAGATCAATGTACCGCTGCTTATTGTACTGGGGCTGCTGATTCCGATTGGCTATTTCTATAATGTGTACGATGTGCTGCAAGCAGCTGAATATATGATCTCGCGGAGACGGCGTGGCGAGGCAGCCGCTGTTTCTTCTGATGAGGGAAGAGGGCCGAACAATCCGTTCCGAGGTGAACGGGGAATCCCTTTTGGCTTGATGCTGGTTGCTATAGGGATCCTGCTCATTCTGTTTCATCAGAAGCCTCCCTGGCTTCAGGTGGTCATCCGTGATTATGGAGCGGAGTTCTCTGCTGTCGTATTAATCATCCTCGGAATATGGGCGGCGGTTCGAGAAGTTCTCCGGCACCGTAAAGGTAAAGGCAAGGGCAAATCCCTGTAGCGTATCTTTGCAGGGCACAAAACACGATAGCTGCCAATACTGACGAGGGGAGGAGACGGATGAAACATAAAATCAGAGTAGGTCGATTTACAGCTGCCTTACTGCTTGTCTGTTCAGGGGTGTTATTGCTGCTGGATGAACGCGGGGGCACCGATTATATATTTTTGATCCAGCGGTGGTGGCCGCTGCTATTCATATTGCTCGGAGTTGAATATTTAGTACGGTACACCGTGACATGTGTTCTGGGCAGACGTAAGGAATTTCGGTTCCGGCCGGATATCAAGGGCGTTCTGCTTGCCGCAGCCATTACGGCATCCGTGTTCGTTATCTCTCAGCAGGAGCATTTTCTCCATCTCTGGAATCGGGTGAGCCTG
Source organism: Paenibacillus glucanolyticus NBRC 15330 (assembly GCF_004000885.1). GTDB lineage: Bacteria > Bacillota > Bacilli > Paenibacillales > Paenibacillaceae > Paenibacillus_AQ > Paenibacillus_AQ glucanolyticus. The sequence goes on along the minus strand of NZ_BIMC01000037.1, from coordinate 5,284 downwards.
AATTTGACGGCAGCGGGAGTCGATTACAGCGAAGCTGAGGGTACCCAGTTTCAGAAGCCAGTGCTGGATATTCCGGTAGAACTGGACACCGAGAAAATCATCGTGGATCACTTAAACGGCGATATCACCATCGTGCGGCAGAATGTGGATGAGATCAGGGTCGAAGCGGAAGTCTGGGTCGACCACGAACCTTCCGGTCTGGCCGAAGCGATAGCAGAACAATCCACGATTGAAGTGGGAGAAGGCAAGACGATAACGATTCGATCGAAGGGGAAGGCTTATGGACAATCGGGTAAGCGTCAGCCCCGGATGAATCTCCATATCGCGGTACCGGATGATCGTCGATTTAATTTTGAGATACGGACGATGAACGGAGCGATCACCTTAAACGGCGTTGAAGCTATAGAGAATATTTCGCTGGAGAGCGGCAACGGACCTATTACGATGGATCGTGTTTACGGGAATGTTACCGGTAAAACATTAAATGGCGACATGACGGCACGCGGCGTCGTGGGGAATATCAAAATGTCCACTAACCGCGGCAATATGATGGCCGTAGACATCACAGGCGAAACAGATATGACCACTCAGGTGGGGAATATGACCGTCAAGCGAACGACGGAGGAAATCCGGGTCCAGACGAGGAATGGCAATATTCTGATCAGTGGTGCAGAGTCGCAATTAAGCGCGGAATCCCTCAATGGCGGAGTTGCTATACGCTCACCTCATGTGGGAGGCGATTGGAACGTGTACAGTGCGGTTGGCGAGATGAATCTTCATATTCCGCTTGAAGGGGATTACAAGCTGGAAGGGACCATCAGTTACGGTAGAATCCTTACGACGCTTCCCAATCTTCTGATCGATCAAAAAACGATATCCGGTGAATCGGGCACATCCGAACACTCCATTCGGATTGAAGGCAACAGTAATTTGAATATCTATCGGAGCTATCCGGAGCAGGAGGAAAGCCGCAGTAACGGGGGCTTGACGCCTCTGCCGGATTGACAAGAATCAAAGAAACGCCTTACAATAAAGGTTAAGAGCGGTATAGGTTTTGTAAAAACCAGTTAAACTTGAAGGCGGTGGGCAACCATGGGAACGTCCGTACAGCATGCGCTGGAACAACTGAAAACGACCGGTGTCCGTATCACGCCGCAACGTCATGCGATTTTAACGTATTTGGTTGAATCTATGGGTCATCCGACAGCGGATGATATTTATCGGGCTCTGGAACCTAATTTTCCTAGTATGAGCGTAGCCACTGTATATAACAATTTAAAAATGTTTATTGAGGCCGGCATGGTGCGTGAACTGACTTATGGAGATAATTCCAGTCGTTTTGATGCAAATGTATCCGATCATCATCATGTAATATGCCAGAGTTGCGGAAAAATTGAAGATTTCAGCTATCCGTCCCTTGAAGATGTTGGAGTACAGGCTGAGAAATGCACCGGGTTTGAAGTGAAGGGATTAAGGATGGAGCTGTATGGGCTCTGCAAGTCCTGCAAATAGACTTCGGTTACTTATAAATGAACGTGCGGAATCAACCATTCCACACGTTTTTATTTTTAAGGGCGTTTTCTCACAAGGGGATATATAGAGGGCGAGAATGAAATGGGGGAGTAGTTTGGCAAGAAGAAGATATCGTGGAAAGAGGCGGCGTACCAGGAGAAGCTCTTTTTATCTGGGCTTGATGTTGATAGCGGCAGGAGTCTGGTGGGTGGTCACCACCCTTTTTCCGAACCAGACTTATACGGTGCCGGACTGGCGAGGAATGGACAAGCCGATTTTTGTCCAGGGTGAACTGCAGGAGTATCCTGCCCGGGAAAGCGGAGAAGAAATGATGCTGCCCATAACGGTTATTCAGGAGAGCGTTGATGCCAATATTCGTTATGAGGAAGAGACCAAATCGATTATCATGACAACCTCGGAATCGGTTCTCCGTATGAAGATCGACAGCACCAAGGGGGATCTGAATGGTAAAACAGTTACCGTCCCTTATGCTCCTGAGCTTGTTGACGGTATGGCTTACGTGCCCCTTAAGCCGCTCGAGCAGCATTACGGGATAGCCGTTCAAGAGAACTCGTTAACAGGTGCAATTATCTTGATGCGTGCAGGTGATTCGATTCAGCTTGCGGAGGCAGCACCGGGTAAACCTGAGGACACGGTGGCTCTGCGCGAGAGCGGGGAGAAGAAGTCACCGATTGTGCTGGACATGCCTGCCGGTGAGCGGCTCCGGGTATGGCGCGAAGAAGAGGAATGGTTATTTGTTCAAGCCGATAACGGCTACACCGGATATGTTCTTAAAGACCAGACTAAACTCGGTAACGTTAAAGATATTCCGGTCCTTGCAGAGACTCCTTCGCGGGTTGAGCTGGAGTGGAAGGACAAATCGGTCAATCTGGTGTGGGAGGCTGTCTATTCCAAAAACCCAAGCACGGATAAGATCGGGGAATTACCTGGTGTCAATGTGGTGAGCCCCACCTGGTTCAGCATCGTGGATGCCGAGGGTACGGTCAAATCTAAAGCCGTGAAGCAGTATGTGAGCTGGGCGCATAACAGGAATATGGAAGTTTGGGCCCTAATGGACAACAGTTTTGATCCTGACCTGACAACGGAGGCGCTGTCTACTTATGAGAGAAGATCTCATATTATCAAGCAAGTGCTGACCTATGCCAAGCAATATAAGCTGGACGGAATTAATATCGATTTTGAAAATGTCTACACCAAAGACAAAGACCATGTGGTTCAATTTGTGAGAGAAATGAAGCCGCTGGCTAAAGCCCGAGGATTGATTGTTTCCATTGACGTTACTCCGAAATCGAATAGCGAGATGTGGTCGCTCTTTCTCGACCGCAAACGGCTTGGCGAGACGGTTGATTATATGATGGTGATGGCCTATGATGAGCACTGGGCTTCCAGTCCAAAAGCGGGATCGGTATCCTCGCTGCCATGGGCCGAGCAATCGGTAAGACGAATCATGGAAGAGGACGGTGTGCCTTCATCCAAGCTAGTATTGGGTGTTCCCTTATATACCAGGGTATGGACGGAGACCAGCGAAGAGGGAGAAGCGAAGGTGTCCTCCAAAGCGATTGGGATGGAGAAGCTCCAGACTTTGCTTAAGGAGCAGAAGGTTAAAGGGGCGCTGGATGCCAGCACGGGTCAGAACTATGTTCAATTCACGGAGGGAGAGGCCATCAAGAAAATATGGATGGAGGACGATACATCTCTGCAGTCCCGTGTGAATATGGCCAAGAAACTGGAGCTTGGCGGTATTGCCTCTTGGAATCGAAGTTTTGCCATCCCGGGAACCTGGCAGGTTCTGAAGACGATACATGATTAGAAGATCGCGCGAACTTATATATCCTTTATCCAGATAAATGAAGAAGACCCGGCTATCCTCGAGGATACCGGGTCTTCTTTAGTGTTTATTCATGTTACTGAATGCCAATCCTAATGATATGCAGAAGTTTAGGATGACTCTTAGGATTTGGTCTGCTGGGCTTCAAGCTCTTCTGCTGTAATGTTCGCCTGGCTTGGATCCAGTGTCAAAATCGTGTGGCAGAACATGCAGCGGTCTGTTTTACCCAGCATTTTCGTCAATTTATTGCACTCCGGACATTGAATTTGAACGGCGCTTGTGGACAGCATGCCAGCCCAGAAGTAAATGCCGAGACTGCCCAACATCATAATCAGGCCAAATACCAATCCGATTCCGGCAAATATTTTGCCTGCTTGTCCAAAGAATACAATACCGGCTGTACCAAGCACCATGAGGCCCATACCGAGCATTGTTAACAGCAGCCCCCATGTGCGGAAGGCGTTGATTTTTGCGTTCTTAAAGATCATGGCTCGAAAACTCCTGTCAATTCAAGTACTTGCTTATGAAAGAACGTGAAACGAGAAATGGATATTGAATTCAGCCTGCAGATTGTCCTCTTCGAAGTTCTTATCTCCTAAAAGAAGGAACTTACATGGACATGTAGAATTACATTATAACTGAAATGGCTGAAATTCGCCAAGGAATGTATGGAGGGAAACGTGGAATTAACCAACTTTTCTTTTTACTATGGAAATACGGTTGATGAGGAAGCTGTTGGGGCGATAGCATACCGTAATTCGGATAAAACGCTGCAGGGCTCACTTGTTCATGACTTTGAGGTCAATATCGTTGTCGTGTATGACGGAACGCCTGATGAGCCTCCCATCCAGCATTCAATTGTAGGCGGGGAACGCTGCCAGGTGCTGAGCATCGGACTGGACGGATTGCATCGTGAGCTCTTGAGTGGTACGCACAAAGTATTGATCAAATGCCTTCTTGAGGGAGATATCATAAAGGATAATCAAGAGCGTCTATCCATTCTTCGCCGTGATTTTCTAAGGTTTGCTGAGCCGTTTCGTGAGCAGAAACTGTTTATTGGATTTGCGCACTTCTTGCAAAAGTACGTAGACGCCAAGATGCAATTGAAGGAAGATCGGGTACTGGATGCTTACCATACATTATTAGAAGGTCTCCATCATTGGGCGGAACTGGAGCTCATCGAACGGGGGATTCATCCGGAATCAGCCGTCTGGGAGCAGATTACAGGATTGAATACGCCCGTCCGCAAATTGTATGAGGAGCTTACAGTCAGCACGGAGACGCTAGGACAACGGGTTGAGCTTGCCCTGCTGGCCTATGAATTCTCCATGATATCGAAATTGGAGAGTTCTTCAGCACTTCTGCTCCGAGTGCTAAGAAGCCGGCGGAATCCATGGACGATTCAGGAGCTGATTCTGCATCCGGAATTGGCACCTGTATGCAAGGAGCTGCCGATCGTCATGCGAAAACTGGTGTATCGGTCCCTTGTGAAAGAAGTTCCGGTATGGAAAGAATCCAGATCGTATGGATCTGAAGCTATCCGTTACTACACTGATTTATGAAGGAGGACGTGAGTCCTTCCTTTTTTTTGCGTAATTATTTTGAGGGGCGATTATGAAATCACTTATATCGGGAAACAGTATTTAACGAGAATGGCCTCGAATGTAAAGTGAAAATAACGCAGTAATGTGTCACTTTATCTGTTAGGAGAAGTCGAAAAATAAATTGTTGAATAATGTTGACGAGCCGCCTGTTTCTGTGATAAATTATAACTCGCCCCTTTCGAAAGGGACTTTGATAATTCGGTTAAGAAAATGTCGAATTAAAAAGTTTTTAAAAAAAAGTTCTTGACGAAACGACGGGCACCATGATATATTATAAAGGTCGCCGCTGAAAACGAGTTTTCGGCGAAAGACAAAGAAG
>NZ_BIMC01000036.1 GCF_004000885.1 Paenibacillus glucanolyticus NBRC 15330 | reverse complement strand
ACACACCGCATGAGAAGCGATTCCGAAAGGGAGAGCGATCCCAGCAGGAAGTAACTCAATAAACGCACAAAGCAGCTCTTAGTCCCTGCACCGCACGAGAAGCGACTCCCAAAGGGAGAGCGGTCCCAGCAGGATGTAACTCACGAGTAACGCCATAGTCCCCGCACTACATTCCAGCGTTCCCGAAGGGAGAAAGCGCTCCTAGCCACCAAAGTAACATAGAAGCGCCTCATTCATTCCCTGCACACCTTGCGGGTGTCCAGAGGGCAGAGCCCTTGGGGCCCTCCCTTGGAAGGGAGGGTTTGGGCGGGTTCGAAATAGTTTACATTAAACTCTTAGCTTGCGCACGACTCACACTCTTCAATCGTCAACGCACGGCTGCGTACATAATACGTGGACTTGATGCCGGCTTTCCATGCATGCAGGTGCAGCTCCAGGAATTCCGAAGCCCGGATATCAGGGCGAACATACAGGTTAAAGCTTTGCGCCTGGTCAACGTGACGTTGACGCGCAGCCGCCATTTTGATGGACCAATGCTGGTCGATCAGGAAAGCGGTCTTGTAGTACCAGATTGTTTTTTCAGACAGATCCGGAGCCGGGTTAGCCACTTTGTAGGTGGTTTTTTCTTCATAAGACAGAAGTTCGTACAATGGATCGATGCTCGCTGTGGAACCGGCGATAATCGATGTGGAGCCGTTCGGTGCGATGGCAAACAGCCATGCGTTACGGACACCATTGGCTTGTACTTCCTGTTGCAGCTCACGCCACTGTTCGGTGGTTACGAATTTGCCTTCATGCTCGCCGTCGGTGTAACCGCGGAACGTGAAGTACTCGCCGCTCTCCCAATCGGAGCCTTTGAATTTCGGATAGTGGCCTTTTTCCTTGGCCAGCTCCATGCTGGATTTCACGAGCAGGTAATTGATGTGTTCATACAGGTTGTCATTATAGGCAACGGCTTCGTCGGACTCCCAGCGGATACCTTCCAGAGCCAGCAAGTGATGCAGACCGAAGGTTCCAAGACCGACCGCACGGTATTGGCTGTTGGTATATTGGGCTTGCAGAACTTCAATATTGTTGATGTCGATAACGTTATCCAGCATACGAACCTGGATAGGAACGAGACGCTCCAGCACACCGGCCGGTACAGCGCGAGCCAAGTGGATGGAATTCAGGTTGCAGACAACGAAATCGCCAGGGATTTTGGAAATAACAATCCGGGTTTGACCATCCTTTGTTACCAGCTCTTCTTGCTCGACAACGGTTGGAGATTGGTTCTGCATGATCTCGGTGCACAGGTTGGATGAGTAAATCATGCCATGTGCAGAGTTCGGGTTCGCACGGTTTACCGTGTCGCGGTAGAACATGTACGGTGTACCCGTTTCAAGCTGGGATTTCATCACGCGTTTCATAATGTCGATCGCTTGTACCGTAATACGCGGCAGCTGCGGGTTCGCCACGGCTTGTGCATATTTTTGACGGAACTCGCCATCGCCTTGAGCTTGATCATAGAAGTCTTCCAGGCCAAGCGGACGGCCGTTCTCGTCTTTCCAGCCCATGATCTTCTTCACTTCATGCGGACAGAACAGGCTCCACTCCTCACGGGCCTCTACAGCCTCCATAAACAGGTCAGGCAGACAGATGCCATGGAACACGTCATGGGCTCTCATACGCTCGTCACCGTTGTTCAGCTTCAGATCCAGGAAGGACAGAATATCTTTGTGGAACACATCCAGATAAACCGCGATGGCTCCTTTACGAGTTCCCAATTGGTCAACACTCACGGCGGTGTTGTTCAATTGGCGAATCCAAGGGATAACGCCGGAGCTGGTGTTCTTGTGACCGCGGATATCCGAGCCGCGTGCACGGACTTTACCGAGGTACACGCCAATGCCGCCGCCCATTTTGCTGAGACGGGCAATATCGGTGTTGGAATCGAAGATGCCTTCCAGAGAGTCGTCAACGGTATCAATGAAGCAGCTGGAGAGCTGGCCTGCTACTTTTTTGCCTGCATTGGACATGGTCGGTGTGGCAGCTGTCATGTACAGGTTGCTCATCGCCCAGTAGGCTTCTTTTACAAGGTCAATACGTTTGTCGGCTGGCTCGTTGTGCATGAGGAACATTGCGATTACCATGTAGCGTTCTTGCGGAAGTTCCATGACACGACCGTCAAAGTCGGTTGCCAAATAACGCTCAGCGAGTGTCAAAAGACCAATGTAATCAAACAGCAGATCGCGGCTTGGATCGATGCATTCGCCGAGCTCTTCGATTTGCTCCTTGGTGTAGCTGGTCAGAAGATCCTCGCGATAGATGCCCTTCTGTACAAGCTCTGTGATGAGCGGGTAGAAGGCACCGTAAGGCTCTTCCGGGTAGGCTTTGTATCGGCGGTTGGTGGCCGCTTTTTTATATAAAGAGGTCAGAAACGAACGCGCAGCTGCAAACTTCCAATTCGGCTCTTCTTTTGTCACAAGCTCAAGCGCGGACATCGTGAAGGCGCTGCTGATTTCTTCGCCGGTGACTTGCTCACCGCGCAGTTTAGCATTTACGCCGCGAAGCAGGCGCTCTTTATCAAGCATGTCCAATCCTTTCAGATTGCGGTCGGCATAGACAGAGAGGCGTATTTCATCAAAGGCGAGCTGACGGTTGTTCGGTTTAACTACGAGCTGGGGCATGAATAATTCCTCGCTTTCTTAGGGGGAAATATGAAAAAGGACATCAAAAAAACATTTTCTAAAACCCGCAGGCTTGAAAATGTCCGTGCGCTGTGATTCGTGAATGACGTTTGACATAAGCCCTTGAAGGGGCATGATGTTATGTACAGACGCAAGTTTAACGAACACTTACCTAATGTCCCGTAGGTTGGTGTTGGCTGCGTACAGGCAGGTCTCCTGACTCGGACTTTGACAAATCGGAGCCTTCCCCAAGACCTTGATGAGGTCCTCCAGAAGAATATTCCATGATTTGGTTCGGCCTAGATAGGATAAATAGCCGAGAGCCCTTACAGTGGCGGGACCGTGATGGATTTACACCATGCTTCCCTATTAAGCCGGACCGCCTTATAGGTTGTTCCGGCACCTATACACACTATATTTGGTTGTTGTTTATCTAATTTAACCCAATATATTGTGTTTGTAAACCATGTTCTTAAAATTGAACGCAAAAAGAATTATAGCAAACGAGCGGTCATTGTGCCAGCTAAGAAACTGTCAAAAGGCCATAACATTTCCTGGATTGTGACCGAATGCGACCTTTTCTGCACACATACCACGTATATTATCGTTTTGACAAAATACGATAGTTGCGTACTGGATCTGTGGTGGAAAGAGCAGACTATTTTTTATTGCGAATAGCGAGTTAGGGGCTTTGATATGAGTGATCAGAATTGATATGATATCTGTGTCTGGAGATTGAAGAGTTCTTTATATGAGATGTTGCGAGGGAGGTTTTGGTATTGGCTATAGCGGAAGTGACGGTGATTCCGATTGGAACAGCAACAACGAGCTTAAGCTCTTATGTGGCCGAGATGCAGCGTATATTGAAACAACAGGACGGGATTACATATGAGCTGACTTCGATGAGCACCATCATAGAGGGCGAGCTGAATATGATCTGGCGAGCGATTGAAGCTCTGCATGAGGCGCCATTTCTATCTGGAGCCCAGCGCGTATCGACTTCGGTCAAGATTGATGACCGCAGGGATCAAGTCTCCTCCAGCAAGCAAAAGATTCAATCGGTGCAGGAAAAATTAGGCGGATAATCTTGCTTATTGCAAGGGATGTTCCGGCTAGGCTGGGACTTGTATTTTGCTGCTAAAGTATTATAATAATTTTGCTGTTCGTGGAGGCTTGTTTTCGAACCACATATGCTGGTGTAGCTCAGGGGTAGAGCAACGCACTCGTAATGCGTAGGTCGGGGGTTCAATTCCCTTCACCAGCATGTTCATTGCAAGGAGATCATATCCTGATTTCTGGCTGGAATGATATAAAAATGGCGCCGCAAGGCGTGCTTTTTGTGCCCCTGGGTGATCCGGGGGCTGTTCTTGTTAAGGAGAGAGCGCCCTATCATTCGGCATTTTATATCATATATTACATAGTAAGCGATTCATATTATTCGAGTTTGTTTGTGGCCTTCGCTGTCGAAAAGATGAAACGGGCTGCGGCTCGGAAAGATGAGGTGAAGGGAGATGAAGAAGGTATTTATTGATCCAGGCCACGGTGGAAAAGATACCGGAGCGACTGCTCATGGTCTGTTGGAAAAGGACATCGTGCTAGCGGTGTCCCTGAGCGTAAAAAAACGGCTGGAGGCCGAGTACAATGGCGTGCAGGTGCTGCTCTCCAGATCTGCGGATGTCTTTCCTACGCTAATGGAGCGGACCGAGGCGGCCAACAAGGCTGGGGCAGATATCCTGGTTTCCGTCCACTGTAATGCGGGAGGTGGAGCCGGTGGCTTCGAATCCTATAAGTATACGCATACGTCGGCTGCAACAGCCTCTTTGCAAAATGTGCTTCATACCGAGATCATGACGGCCTTAAAGCCTTTTAACGTAATCGACAGGGGGCAGAAGGCAAAGAACCTGCACATGGTCCGTGAATCGAACATGCCTGCGGTACTGACAGAAAATTTGTTTGTTGATGTTGCCGCGGATGCAGCCAAGCTTAAGAGAGAGGATGTCGTGGGTGCCCTCATCGATGGTCATGTTGCCGGCATTGCAAAATATCTCGGGTTGCAAAAGAAGGAGGCGGCTGGTGAGGTGAGTGATAAGGTGAATGTTATTGTAAACGGCAAACCAATTCAGGATGGCAAGCTGATTAACGGGGTGACCTATGTACCGCTTCGGGCGACTGCCGAGGCACTGGGTGCAACCGTGGGATGGGACAATAAAACAAAGACAGCAACGATAACCCATAACCCATGAGCCAATCGTCCAGCCACATTTTAGTTCCCCTTAATTAAAATTTAATCTCCCATTAAGATTCGCAGCATATAATAAAAGCACCCCTTAAAAAATATATCAGAAGCCCCTCTAACTTCGGTTAGAGGGGCTTCTTTGGTCTTCTGCTCTTTCGATCTTCTGCTCTTTCGATCCTCAACTAGACCTTAGTGTGGACCTGATATTCTGCCAACATTATTTAGAATCCCAGCCATTTCGTGATATAGGCGGATACGGCTAATTCCTGAAAATCCTTCCAGCTTCGAAATGGGGTATGTTCAACGATAAACGGGTTAATCGTACTTCCTTGTATGAATATGTCAAAATCTTCATCCGTGCTTCCCTCGTAACCAGCAGCTTTCAGCAAGTGATCTATGGAAGAAAACTTGGTATGCCGTTGAATAAATGATTCCGAGAACAGTTCTTCCACGGGCACCTCTTGTTTCATATCTGAGAGCTTTGAGGCATTTTCTCGAATTTCCAATAGCTTCTCTTCATCCAGTCCGTCTAATCCACTGATCCCAGTATTCATTATGCCCACCTCCAAAAAGTTGCACGTCACTCTATTATACATATACGAGTATGCTGAATTATGGGATTCGATTTTTTTTGAAGCGGGTCTTGACTTGGAAGATTTATATAGGAATAAAAAAATAAATGAGCTTTCTTCATAGTCATGTCCAACCGGGAAATTTCGCGTGGCTGCGACATTTATGTATCATGCATTCCTGAATAAACGCACATCCCATTATAATTATTCTTTACCTAGGAATGGCTGTGGTTTTCATGTAGACTGGTAATGATTTACTGCCAACATGCCTTGTTTTTTTGGGTGATGGAGGTTTGTACATACTTGCTTGCATATGGGGGTGGGCACTGTGCCCAAAAAAGAAAAGGTTTCTATGTCGTGGCTGCTGCGATATTTGAAGCCGGTCAAAGGACGACTGCTGCTTCTGCTTATTATGCTGTTGACGTCGACAGGCTTGCAGCTGCTGAATCCGCAGATTATTAAACGGTTTATCGATACGGCAGCTGGTGGCGGTGTTCTGGCCAGCCTGATTCAGCTGGCGGGATTATTCCTGGTTGTGGCTGTCATTAACCAGCTGATTACGGTGGCTGTCAGTTATCTGGGTAACGATATTTCGTGGCGTGCAACGAACCGGCTGCGTGGCGATCTTTTGAAGCATTGCCTGCGTCTGGATATGCGGTTTCATAACGTCAAGACGCCAGGCGAAATGATTGAGCGAGTCGATGGTGATGTTACCAGCATCTCGAATTTTTTTGCGATGTTTATCGTGCAGGTCATCGGCAGTTTTGTGCTGTTGGCCGGGATATTGGGGTTCATGTTCACGGTGAGTCTGCCTATCGCCATCGTCATGTCGGTCTTCACGCTGCTGTCGATTCTGTTTATGGTGTTCATCCGGAACATGGGCGTTAATTCATCCAAAAGCGAACGGGAAGCCAGTGCTTCGCTGTTCGGCTTGATTGAAGAGCGTATCGCAGGCATTGAGGACGTTCAGGCGAACGGCAATGTACCGTACGTAATGAATCGGTTTCACCGCTTGATGCGCAGTGTATTCCTGAAAGGGAGAAAAGCCTGGATGCTGCGGGTCATTCCCTGGAATACCACGGTTGTTCTGTTTGCACTTGCCGTTACCGCTGTGCTGTTACTGGGGGTCCGTTATTATCTGATTGGCGAGATTACGCTGGGAACCCTGTTCCTGATCTATCAATATACACAGATGCTGAACGACCCGATTGAGATGCTGGGCGATCAGGTGCAAGAGTTTCAAAAGGCAAAATCCGGCATGCTCCGCTCCAGGGAACTCCTGTCCAACAAGAGCGAGATTGTGGACGGAGAGCAAGAAGAGCTTCCCGAGGGTGCGCTCGGATTGGAGTTTGAGGGAGTTAACTTCAGCTACAACGAAGATAAACCGGTGCTGCAAGACATTAATTTTACCGTTAAGCCGGGTGAACGTCTTGGTATTATCGGGCGCACCGGAAGCGGGAAGTCAAGCCTAAGCCGAATTCTGCTGCGCCTGTACAACATCGACAGCGGGGTAATCCGCGTGGGAGGTACCGATATTACGAAGCTGAAGCTGCCTGCGCTGTACCGCCGGGTCGGTATGGTAACGCAGGACGTGCAGCTGTTTGATGGGTCGCTGCGCGACAACCTGACGTTGTTTGATAAGGGTGTATCCGACGCGTTCATTCTGGAAACGACGGAGCGTCTTGGACTTCGTCAGTGGATCGATGCGCAGCCGGAGGGCCTGGAAACGCATCTGACAACAGGCGGATCCTCGCTGTCTGCCGGGGAAGCACAGCTGTTCGCTTTAACCCGGGTATTCCTGACGCAGCCGAGCCTAGTGATTCTGGATGAACCCTCTTCACGCCTGGATGCCGCAACGGAAACAATGCTGCAGGTAGCTGTGGATCAGCTGATGAGCCGTTGTACGGGCATCATTATTGCGCATCGGCTGGCCACGCTGGAGCAGGTGGATAAAATTATGGTGCTGGGTGACGGAAGGATTCTGGAATTCGGCTCAAGGGAAGAACTTGCACAAGATCCGGCTTCACATTATGCCAGACTGCTGATTACGGGCAGAGAGGAGGAGCTTGCATGACGATTACCGGATTTATCGGGCGTTTGTTTCGCTACCGGCCATCTTTATTTATCGTGAACGGAATTCTATGGTGTATCTTTCATTCACTGCCTTTGTTAATTGGGCTTGGCATGCAGTGGTTCTTTGATCGGGCAACGGCGAACTCTACGGATTACGTGTGGCTTGCCATGCCGCTCATCTTCATTGCGGTTGTCAGGTTCTCCCGCGTAGGCACATTCTTCGCCGCGTTCTACGCCTGGGTAACGTATATCTATCACATTCAGGCTATTCTGCGAACCAATATGCTGGCAGGCATCATGCGCTGGCCGGGACGAAATCTGCCGGCATCGCCGGGGGAGGCGATGAGCCGCTTCCGCGATGACGTGGATGAGGTTGTAGAGTATGCGGAGTCGTGGGTGGACTTCTGGGGACGACTCGTGTTCGCGATTGTCTCCGTTGCAGTCATGGCAAGCATCAACTGGAAGATCATGCTGGTAGCCGTCCTGCCACTCGTGGTGGTGACACTGCTGAACAACCTCTCCGGTAACCGGGCCCGCCGCTACGGGCTGAAGAACCGTGAAGCGACGGGGCGGATTACGAGTTTCATCGCAGAAACCTTTGGTGCCGTTCAAGCTTTGAAGCTGGGACAGGCCGAAGATCATGTTCATGAGCGCTTCACGAAGCTGAATGAAGACCGCCGTCAGGCAGCGCTGAAGGATAATCTGTTTAAACAGTGGATGAGATCCCTGAACCAGCATGTATTAAGCATCTGCACGGGTCTGATTCTGTTGATGTGCGCTGCTGAAATGCAGGCCGGACATTTTACCGTCGGAGATTTTGCGTTGTTTACGACATATCTGGCGAATATCGGCTTCAGTATTTCATTGTTCGGTTATATGGTGTTCCAGCACAAGCGGCTTAAGGTTTCCTTTGACCGGATGCGGTCACTGTTTCGCCCGGGTGAGGAAGATCAGATTATTGAGGCTCGGGAAACGTACCTGAACGAAGATCCGCCGGAACTGCCTGTCATCACCAGAGAACCGGGGGAGAAGCTGAAAGAGCTTGAAGTCAGGAACCTATCCTATCATTATCCGAATTCGGAGAATGGAATATCGGATATTAATCTCCGTCTGGAGCGCGGCAAATTTCTGGTGGTCACCGGACGAATCGGGGCTGGCAAATCGACACTGGTTCGGACATTGCTCGGATTGCTGCCAAAAGAGGAGGGCTCGATCCGCTGGAACGGAGAAGAGGTCGATCCGGCCACCTTCCTCATGCCGCCTCGCGCAGCGTATACACCACAGGTTCCACGACTGTTCAGCGATCCTCTAAGAGAGAATATTGTGCAGGGGAAAAAGGATCGGGCAGAGGAATCTCTCGAACGGGCCATTCGTCTTGCCGTCATGGAGAAGGACATCGAGAACCTGGATAAGGGACTGGAGACGTTTGTCGGCCCGAGGGGCGTCATGCTGTCCGGCGGACAGATTCAGCGCGCGGCTACGGCGCGTATGCTGATGACGGGTGCGGATCTGTTTATCTTTGATGATCTGTCCAGCGCGCTCGATGTGGAGACGGAGCAGCTGGTGTGGGATGGACTGTTCAAGGAGCGTGACGTTACTTGTATTGCGGTATCGCACCGCAGGGCGGCTCTCTCGAAGGCAGATCATATCATCGTCATGAAGGATGGCAGGATCGAGGCTGAAGGCAGCCTGGCGGATCTGCTTGCCACAAGCGAAGAGATGCAGCTGTTATGGCAAGGTGAACAATCCGCTGTCGAGGTGGAAGCCGCGGCAGGAGATGAAGTCGAGGTAAGCAAGATATAACCGCACAGGAATGCAGATTTGGAATTGGGGACTTTTGAATTGAGCAAGCATCGATTATGGCAGCTTCCGTCCGTCGGGAGCTGCCATTTTTGTATGTCTTGGGAGTATGCAACATGATGGGCCGTGTGTAACGCTGCCGTTAATCGCCATCCCCTGATTCTATTATTTTGCTCACAAGAATAAGGATATAAATACAAGCCGGTCGATAGACTGATGGAATAGGATGTAGGAGATCAATAGGGAAGGTGGGTTTACGATGGAATGGAGTGTCATTTTTCAATTGATTGACCCGCGGCTGTTCATGGTTGTTGCTGCCTGCTGGGTGATCGGATATGTGCTGAAGCAAACGCCTAAGGTTCCGAACTGGAGCATTGTATACGTAGTTATTGTGGTCTCCATCCTGTTTACTGCCGGCCTGATTGGCTGGAGCGTAGAAAATATCATTCAGGGTATACTCGCAGGAGCATTTGCCGTATTCGGACATCAGGCCGTTAAACAGACGGCGGAGGCCATTGCGACAAGGAAGAAGTAAGGGCTCGCTTGGGCAGGGAGCATACCCTGTCCTTTCCATTTGCTGCAACGATCTATGCTGCCGTGCGTAATAATCAGGATAAACAGAACACGGTGACGGAGGGAATACCATGAATAACGAATTTTATGTCGGATGGGGGACACTGGCATTAATCAATGCCGGGCTGGCCCAAGGAAAAAACAGAACGGGATTAAACTGGTTCCTGCTGTCTTTGCTGCTGGGGCCGCTCGCCACCCTGTTTCTTGTCCTGTCAGCGAAAAGATAACTGGGCAATAAAAGAGCCGCCTCCCGGGAGGCGGCTCTTATCGTATTACATCCGCTGAAACATAGCGGTGTCACGGCTGTAGTGAGTGAGATATCCTGTTTCTTCATTGCGGATGCGGACGACATCCGGTGTGTAGCATTCAATATACCCTCGTTCAATCTCCACGTAAACGCTTGCGGGATCTTCCTCCCATACGGAAACCAGTGTTTCCGATAAGGCGGCAGCAAAAAAGTGGACGTCCTGTGATAGGTACCGGCTATTGCGGTCTGTATTCATTTCATATCCCCTTGATGGTTAGAATCTGATAAAATTTGGTCTACTAATTCATGCATTCCCTTCCAGGAATCCTTCAGAATAAATTCATGCTGAATGCGGGCGTTCCAGGGACGCGGAATCAGAATCGTTTGTTTTCCGGCTTTTCTCGCGGCAATCGCATTATGGGGTCCATCATCAATAAGCAGGTCGAACTCCACCAAATCCTTGCGTTTGGCTACGAAAAAATTCTCGAATGGAATAAAAGGCATGTGCATTTGCAGCCATCTCCACTTCTCCGGCACCGAGGAGGGGCGGGCTGCGGTTACAACAATGACGTCATAATCATGTGTCATTCTGTGGACTTCGTCAATCGTATATTCATCAAAAAGTTCAAGTTCTTCATATAAACCCGGCTTTCCGAAGAAGAATTCTTCCGAGCATTCTGGATGCCAAATCTCGTTCAGGTTGTAATCGGTAATCTGATCCAGCGTAAGCTGAGGATTTTTGTACTGCAGATTGTGATACTGAATGGCCTTGGGTATCAGATGGCAGATCGTATCATCCATATCAATGGCTACTATTTTTTTGCTCATATCATTACTACTCTCCTGTAATCATGAAATCTGGAATCAATGATTTTCCGTAATTGTAATGGACAAGCTCGGAATTGGCAAATCGAAATCATAAATGGAACAATATAGGAATTATAAAATCCTGACACATTACTATTTAAGTATAGCATTAATATAGCCTGCAACCTTCCTGTTATTTCCTTGACCAGAGAATATCGCGATAAATCATAAACTCTTTCATCCATTATGACAGTACATGTCATAATTCCCCTTCTATAATTAGCGTATTACAGGGATGTGGGAGGAAACGCCATGCCGCAAGAATATATCCGGATTCGTGGAGCCCGGGAGAATAATCTGAAGAATGTTTCGCTGCAAATCCCAAAACGGAAGATTACGGTGTTTACCGGGGTATCCGGTTCAGGCAAATCTTCGATCGTGTTTGATACCATCAGTTCAGAGGCTCAGAGACTGCTCAATGAGACCTTTACCGCTTTTGTCCGCAATCGTCTCCCGCGGCATAGCCAGCCTGATGTTGATGCAATCGAGAACCTGTCTACGGCCATTGTCATTGACCAGAAGCGTCTGGGTGGCAATTCGCGCTCAACGCTGGGGACGATTACCGATCTGTATGCCATACTCCGTCTGTTGTTTTCCAGGGTGGGGCAGCCGTTTGTGGGGTACTCCAATGTTTTTTCTTTTAACGACCCGCAGGGCATGTGCCCGGAATGTCAGGGAATTGGCAAGAAGGTGGAACTGGATCTCAATAAACTGCTGGATACGACCAAATCCTTGAATGAGGGGGCGGTGCGGTTTCCCATTTTTTCGGTGGATAGCTGGTATTTGAAGAATTACACGCTGTCCGGTTTTTTTGATAATGACAAGAAGCTGGCCGACTATTCCGAAGCGGAGTGGAATCTTCTCCTGTACGGCAAGGAGGGTAAGGTGAGGTTTCCGTCCAAGGGAGGACCGGTGGAGTCTGACTTTGAAGGTCTTGTGCTGAAATTCAATCGGCTCTATATCGAGCGCGACAGCAGCGAGTTGTCCGAAAGAACCTTGAATCACGTGAAGAACTTTATTGCGCACGGCACATGTCCGTTATGCCAAGGAACACGGCTGAGCCAAGCAGCATTGAGCTGCAGAATTAATGGGTATAACATAGCCGAGTGTGCAGCCATGGAGATCGGAGAGTTGAGAAAGGTCATTATGGGGATTACGGCCCCGGTAGCCGCCGGTATGGTGGCAAGCTTATCGGAGCGTCTGCAGCACCTGGTGGATATGGGACTGGACTATCTTACGCTGAGCAGGGAGACCACCACGCTGTCCGGAGGAGAATCGCAGCGGGTGAAGATGGTCAGGCATCTGGGCAGCAGTTTGACGGATATGATGTATATTTTTGATGAGCCGAGTGTCGGTCTGCATCCAAGGGATGTGCACCGTCTGAACGGAATGTTGATGAAACTTCGTGACAAGGGCAATACGGTGCTGGTGGTGGAACATGACCGTGATGTGATCGGGATTGCCGACCATGTGGTGGACGTGGGACCGAATGCGGGTACCGGGGGAGGGGAAATTGTCTTCGAGGGTACGGTTGAGCAGCTGCATAGTCAGGGGGCAACGTTAACCGGGCAATATATGAGACGCTGCATGCCGATGAAAGAACATTTCCGGATGCCCACCGGGCAGATGCGGATTACCGATGCCAATCAGCATAACTTGAAAAATGTAACCGTGGATATTCCGGAAGGCGTATTGACAGTGGTAACGGGGGTAGCGGGATCCGGCAAAAGTTCACTGATTCACCATGCCTTCCTGTCCCAGCATCCTGAGGCTGTTGTCATCGACCAGTCCGCCGTCAGCACTTCGATTCGTTCCAATCCTGCCACCTACACGGGTATTATGGATGACATCCGAAGGTTGTTCGCCAAGGTTAACCATCAGAGTCCGTCCTTGTTCAGCTTCAATTCAAAAGGGGCATGCCCCGACTGCCGCGGACTCGGTTTCATTTACACCGACCTGGCATTTATGGAAGGCATCAAGACTCTGTGCGACACCTGTGACGGCAGGCGCTTTAAGGATGACGTGCTGGAGTATAAACTCCATGGAAAAATGATTACGGACGTGCTGGACATGACGGTGCTGCAGGCGCTCGATTTTTTCGAGAAAAAAGAGATCAGGCAGCGTCTGGCGACTCTGGACGATGTGGGCCTGCATTACCTGACGCTGGGACAGCCGCTGAGCACCCTGTCCGGTGGCGAATGCCAGCGCATCAAGTTGGCCAGCGAGCTGCACAAGCAGGGGAAGATCTATGTTATGGACGAGCCGACAACCGGGCTGCATATGTCAGATGTCGGACATTTGCTTGATATGATGAACCGACTGGTCGTTAACGGCAGCTCGGTGATCGTCATTGAACATAATCTGGATGTAATCCGCCAGGCGGATTGGATCATAGACCTTGGACCGGAGGGCGGCAGCGGAGGAGGCCGGGTGGTGTTTGAGGGAACCCCTGCTGAGCTGATTACAGCGGAACATTCCTTGACGGGAAAGTATGTGAAGGGATAACTGGACGAAGTCGCGTCAAGGAAGTGGCGCGTTGTTATAGCGGTGCAAGTCCCTAATAGGGACTTGGAGGAAGCCGCAGTGTAAACCATAGAATGGCTGGACCCCGTTTCCCCTTGGTCCAGCCATTCTATGGTTCTTAGGCTTATAAGATACCCTATAAGGCAATACTGTATGTTGCATCAGCCTGCAGGAAAAGGCAGGTGGGCTAGTCTTTTCCAGATGCGCGCAGGCAGGTCATGATTATGGGTCCACGAAGCAGCTTATCCAAATAGAATTAGCGCTATGAGCTTTATTTAAACGGGGGATACAACAATGCATAAAGTATGGTGGAAGGAAGCCGTTGCCTATGAAATTTATCCGCGCAGTTTCATGGATTCAAACGGAGACGGCATCGGAGATTTGCAAGGGGTTATGTCCCGTCTGGATTACTTGAAGGATCTAGGGATTGATATCATCTGGATCTGTCCCATCTATCGATCCTCTAACGACGACAACGGTTATGATATCAGCGATTATCAGGACATTATGACGGAGTTCGGGTCGATGGCCGACTTTGATCTGCTGATGACAGAAATCCATAAGCGGGGCATGCGTATTATTATGGATCTTGTCATCAACCATACCTCGGACGAGCATCCGTGGTTTATAGAGTCCCGTTCCTCCCGTGGCAATCCGAAGCGTGATTATTATATCTGGCGGGATGCCAGGAACGGGGCGGAGCCAAACAACTGGGAGTCGGTGTTTACAGGTTCCGCTTGGGAGTATGACGCACATACGGAGCAGTATTACCTCCACCTCTATTCCAAAAAGCAGCCCGATTTAAACATGGAGAATCCAATGGTCAGGCATGACCTGGTTCGCATGATCCGTTGGTGGCTGGATAAAGGGATCGATGGTTTTCGGGTGGATGCGATTACCCATATTAAGAAGCTTCCGGGATTACCGGATATGCCAAACCCGAACAATCTCCGTTACGTGGACTCCAACCCGGGTCACCGGAATATTGAGGGAATCCATGAGTTTCTCCAGCAATTTAAACGGGAAGCTTTTGCAGACTACGATATCATGACGGTTGGCGAAGCGAGCGGAATACCGATAACTGAAGCAGATCGCTGGATCGGGGAAACGAGCGGAGCATTGAACATGATTTTTCAGTTTGAGCACGTCAATCTGGATTTTGGTCCTGAAGGACGTTGGGATTATGCAACCTGGGATTTGGCTGAATGGAAGCGCATCATGAACAAATGGCAGACCGGTCTTGAGGGCGTAGGCTGGAATGCCCTGTATTTGGAAAACCATGATCAACCGCGCTCGGTATCCCGCTTTGGCGATCCGGTTCATTATCACAAGGAATCGTCCAAGATGCTGGCGACCTTTTTTATGTTAATGCAGGGAACGCCGTTTATTTACCAGGGGCAGGAAATCGGGATGACGAATGTGGAGTTTGCCGAGCTGAGTGATTACAGGGATGTCGAGATTTACAATTATTATCGAGAGCGGCTTCTTGACGGGAAGGACGTATCCGAGACGATGCGCAGAATAGCTTACCGGGCTCGGGACAATGCAAGGACGCCGATGCAGTGGGATGACACGCTCTATGGCGGCTTCTCAACCGTTGTGCCCTGGATCCGCTCCAATCCGAATTATCACGAGATCAATGTGGAGCAGCAGCTAACGGATCCTGATTCCATTTTGAATTACTATAAAGCATTGATTCGTCTGCGCAAATCCAGTGAAGTGCTGATCTATGGTAAATATCAGGCTTTACTTCAGGAGCATCCGGAAATATTCGCTTATTCCAGAACCTTAGGGAAGGAAAGCTATCTAATCGTGCTGAACTTTTATGGCAGAACGCCAGATTTTCAGTTTCCAGCGGAATGGCGTGACCTTCTTCCGGAAGTTGTACTCTCGAATTATGATCGTTCTGACCGAAGTTTGAATCAATTCACTCTAAAGCCTTATGAAGCGATAGTTTATCGTGTAAACTAAGTAAGAAAGCGATTTCTTGAGATTAGAGGTGAATGCAGTTTGCCACAACTTAACATGATGTCTTCAGCGGTTCTTGATCGCCCTTTATCCATTGGGGTGAAGCAGGTCCCTATTCCGGAGCCGAAGCCGGATGAGGCCTTGATTCAGGTTTATTGCATCGGCATTTGCGGTTCGGATGTGCATTACTATGAGCACGGACGAATAGGCAGGTATGAGGTCAAAGAACCGTTGATTCTGGGACATGAGCTGGCAGGAGTTGTTGTAAAAACGGGAGAAAAGGTGACGAACGTGGCCGTCGGCGACCGCGTGGCCGTAGAGCCGGGTGTCACATGCGGGCGCTGCTCCTATTGTAAGAGCGGGCGCTACAACCTGTGTCCGGATGTCGTATTTATGGCCACGCCTCCGGTGGATGGGGCTTGGGCAGAATACGTGGCGGTTCGCAGCGACTTACTCTTCCGTCTGCCGGATGAGATGTCCTTTGAAGAGGGCGCTTTGCTTGAGCCGCTGTCCGTAGGCCTCCATGCCGTCCGCCGCGGGCGTATCCGCCCGGAGGATCGGGTGTTTGTGCTCGGGCTGGGACCAATCGGCTTGCTGGCTATCGAAGCCGCCAAAATGTCCGGGGCCTCTCAGGTGTATGGCAGCGACGTCGTTGAATACCGTCGTAATCTGGCCCTTCAGATGGGAGCTTCCGGCGTGATCAATCCACTGGAGGAGGACGTTACCGACCGCTTGCACGAACTTACGGGCGGCCAAGGGATTGATCTTATCATTGAAACATCCGGTAATGCCGGTGCCATCTCGGATTCGATCGGTTATGTGAATCGCGGGGGGCGAATTGTATTTGTAGGCCTGCCGACACGCGATGCCATTCCGGTGAATATTGGCGCTTTGGTTGACGCCGAGCTGGATGTATTCGGGGTGTTCCGCTACGCGAATACTTATCCGGCCGCCATTCAGATGCTGCAGAACAAGGGCAGCCGCATACGGGATATCATCACCCATCGGTTTTCGTTGGATCAGATCGAGGAAGCCGTCGAGCTAGCCAGAACGCAGAAGGATACCAGTGTAAAAGTCATGATCTATCCTCATCCAACCGCATAATATTCAGCTGAATTTTTCGAAAGAATGAGCAGGGCTCCGGGAAGGAGCCCTGCTTTTTTGTATGCATAAGAATACTGTTGTAAACAGTTAAAAAGTCGGAATATCCTGAAATAATAAATAGACGACATGAACGGGAGGCTGGCATATCCGAACACCGCGCGTGTGGAAGCTCTGCCCCTGCAGCCGGAGAGTCGCTTCCGGGTCTGACGCGTTCATAACGCTAAAGAGCGAAGTCGAATCCTATAAAAAGCACCGCTCCAACATTTGTCGGAGCGGTGCTTTTTTGATAATCCGGATTAGTCCGGGCGTTCATTGCTCATCCAGCTGTCGATGCGGAGATCATCGCCGTAGCTCTCACGAGCCGAGATTTCGCTGAGCTTCTGCTCGGCTTCTTCACGGGTATCAAATCCGCCAATGACCGCAATGAAGTTGCTGCTGGCGGTCTTGATGAAAGTCACATCGTCTTCAATATAAATCTCTTCAAGGATAGCGAGGGATTCCCCTTGCGGCATCTCTTCACTGCGAATGTAGAAGACCTCTTGCGGTGTTACCGGCTCGCCGGTAGAAGTGAGCTTCAGCTCGATATACCCAGGATCTTTATATTCGGAAACGGTATGTTTCACGCCATCCTTCAGTTCAACAACAAATCGCATGGCCGAATCATCCAAAATGACGTTTTCATAGACATCCTTCACGAGCGGGAGCGCCAGCATATCTTTTTTGATGGTTTCGTAATCAAAGTTTCGAACCCCGTTGAACGTAAAGATCAGACGGTTTGGCGCATCACGGTGATCCACAGTGTAGGCAGGTACGCTGGAAACGGACTGGCCCTCCTGGTCAAATTGAATCTTGAACACATCCTCGGAAGCTTCCGTTCCCACGGTAACACCGTCTGTGACTTCGCCTCCGCCTCCGAATTGGAGCACCTGAACGATGCTGCCCACTACGGGTACTTTGGATAGGGCATTAGCCACCGTCGGAATATTTATCACGAAGAGCAGGGCAACGGCTGCTGCAACAACGGAAGAGTACCTCATCATTCGCATGGATCTTTTACGTGCGGCTGCTTTTCTCTGAGCCGATTCCATAACGCTGGCAAGCTGGGCTGGGATTTCAATGTGTTCATAGCGTTCTTTTCCTGTCATAGACGATCGACCTCTCCCTCGATTAGATACGTTTTTAATTTACCGATAATGCGGTAGAACTTGGTCTTGACGGTGTTCTCGGATAATGACAGCACATCCGCCATTTCTCGAAAACGCAGATCCTCAAAAAATTTCAGAATGATATAGGTTTTTTCTTCTGGCATCAGTCTGTCCAGCGCATCATATAAATCCAGTTTTTCTTCCAGTGGCACGGCATGCTCGGCAGCTGCATAGTCTTGAGCGTGGTCTTCCATATAGGTAACCCGTTTTTTACGACCGAGATGGTCGATGGCAGCGTTAATGACAATTCGGGTCATCCAGGAATCAAAGTACTGCGGCGTATTCATCCGCTCATATGCGAGGTACCCCTTATAGGTCGCCTCCGATACGATATCCAGCGCCTCTTGCTCGTTTTTGACATAGCAATAGGCCACCCGGTATAACTTGTTTCTGCATTTCTCAATATTTTCGCTGAACTGTTTTTGCTGCGATTCTTTCGCTCTCAGTTCACTCACCCCTAACTACTAGCACTAGTATTAATGTCATTGCACGAATTCGTTTGATCTATTCATCGGCTGGCTTGGATCATCTCAAGTACTTGAGTGCGCTTGACTGATCATTAGACCTTGGAGCCGGGCAAATAGTTTTAGCTTGGGACAAAAAATAGGCGAATGGGGAGATGTACCAGTAAAATCAGGGTCGTCAAAAGCTGATACCGGCAGGGAAAGGGAGGGTCTGAAAAATAAGCCATTACCTTAACAGGAGTCTTTAATGATGTTACTATATTAAGCATATAAAATGTCTGGAGGCCAGAGTATGTAGGTTTTTCTACCCTAACCAACACAACTAAATACAGAATTGGGGTAGAAAGATGAAGAGGAAATCTTTTCGTTATCTCTGGGTGGGTCAGGCACTCGCCAACAGCGGCGATTTATTTTATATTGTCGGTTTGATGGCTATCGTTCATGGGATAACAGGATCTGCCATGTTTATGGCGTTGATTCCTTTTGCCACAACGATGGCACGGTTTATAAGCGGGAGCTTTGCGCCCATTTTAATGGATAAATACAATCTCAAGTCGCTGCTTGCTTCGTCTCAAATTGGAAAAACGGTCATGTTATTTCTATTGATCATGACCGACTATGCGCTGGGTGAGCAGGAGATGACGGTCTATGCCATTCTCGGATTCGTATTCCTCATCTCACTGCTTGATGGCTGGGCTGCGCCTGCAAGCCATGCCATGCTGCCGCGTCTCGTGGATACCAGCGAGTTAACGAAAGCGAACAGCTTCATAGCGCTTGTCGATCAGATGATTCAACTGGGCGGATGGGCCGTAGGAGGACTGCTGGTGGCAGCCCTTGGGGGCAGCAATGTGATAGGGGTTACCTTTGTTCTGGCTGCAGCCGCCGCTATTTTCATGAGGCTGATCGAGGATCAGCATGAAACACCCCAAGGGCAGAAGGAAAAATCCGGAGTATCGCATTGGAGTTCGATCCAAGAAGGGTGGATACTTATTTGGAGGGAGCCCTCACTCCGGGCGATCCATGTGATTTTTGTGCTGGAGACGATTGCGGGTGTGATCTGGATTGCGGCTATCATCTATGTATATGTAGCGGAGGTGCTGCATAGGGAAGAGGCGTGGTGGGGTTACATCAATGCAAGCTTCTTCCTCGGGCTCATGCTTGGCGGACTGTTTGGAATGAGAGCTGCGGAGGTGATTGACCGCAACATCCGTCAGTTTGTAATTATCTCTTCCTTTGGCATCAGCTTCATGACGTTCGGCTTCGGACTTACCTCGTTGCCCTGGTTGGCACTCGTGTTCTCGGCCGGCTTTGGTATGTTCGAACAATTGAAGGCTGTTTCGCTACAAACCACCCTGCAGCGAAGTGTGTCCGTTCGATTGCTGCCCAAAGTGTATGCGGCTCAAAGTGCTCTGATATCGCTGGTATTCGGCGTGTCCACACTGCTGTTCGGCTTCATTACCGACCAATTCGGTGTGCGGGCTACGTATATCATTGCAGCTGCGATTATGTTCATTTCGGGCTGTTATGCCTTGCGGATACGTTCGAGATTACCGGAAATAGGTGAGGGGCTCCGCACAGATTCATCTCTGAATTAATGGAAAAAAGACGAGCTTAAAACTCGTCTTTTTTTGCATCCTTGAACAATCTGGTCATTGAAATAGGAGGCTCTCCCGTTGGATGCTGCGGGAGAGCCTCCTTGGATTGGTGTGGAGGTTACAGGGAAGGACCGATGGCAATCCAGGACATGAAGCCGTAGGCAAGATTGCAGTTTTGCTGACGGATCACTTCCAAGACGGCGCTGTTCTCGCGCTGGGACTTCAAGGAGATCTGGAAGCCCGGATTGTTGCTCATCCCTACTATGACATAATTAATTCCGGCAAAGGGCTCATCGAACTGGACGGTTACCTCGGTCAGTGCATCAGCTCCAAACACGAAAGGAGTCATTCCGAATTGCTGCAGCTTCGGCTGTCCAGCTATGCCGCGTATTGGAGTAAAGTCCAAGTGTTCTGTCGTGATAGTACCCTCAGCCAGCTGTTGTCCGGTAATCGTTCCATCGGCAACATGTGCTCCTGTGATGGAAGCCTCTGCGATTTTGTCCCCAGTGATTGATCCTTCGTCTATGGTGAAGTTGCTGCAAACATCCGGGCTGAGATGGCGGCTGTCGATAGAGCCCTCGGCGATTTGAGTGCCAGTAAGGGAGCCGTCGGCAATTTGGATGCCGGATAGGGAGCCAGCGGCGATATGCTCTCCTGTAATAGTGGCCTCTGCAATTTTATCGCCCGTGATCGAGCATTCGTTTAAGGTGAAGTTGTCGAAGGCATCGGGAGCGAGATGACGGCTCTCGATAGAGCCCTCGGCGATTTGAGTGCCGGTAAGGGAGCCGTCGGCAATTTGGATGCCGGATAGGGAGCCATCGGCGATATGCTCTCCTGTAATAGTGGCCTCTGCAATTTTATCGCCCGTGATCGAGCATTCGTTTAAGGTGAAGTTGTCGAAGGCATCGGGAGCGAGATGACGACTCTCGATGGAACCATCGGCAATCTGAGTGCCAGTAAGGGAGCCATCGG
>NZ_BIMC01000035.1 GCF_004000885.1 Paenibacillus glucanolyticus NBRC 15330 | reverse complement strand
CTTTCTTGCTTGTCGCCAACAATTTATCTCTTTAGCAACTTTTATATCTTACCACATCCGCTCGATCGTTGCAAGCTTTTTTTGAATTTATTTTTCAAATTCATTTGGCTTGTTTCTCTCAAGCTTTTGTTTCGGCTGTATTTCTTGGCCGGAAATATAATATACCATGGGCGACAGCAATATGCAACCCTTTTATTCTAATTTTATTATAGGTAAAGTATTACATTATATACTTTCTATTTTAGCTAACTATCCGTCTGCTTCTTATGCCATAGGGTATAACTGAAACTATAGATAAAATCAATTCCGAGAATCAATCCCCAGCGCAGTGCCATTGCCATCAGTTGCTCCGTTCGGTCGGGTTCCCCCACGATCAGGATCATAGTTCCAAGCAACATCACTCCGATTACCCATGCCAAAGCATGACGATACCAACCCTGACGTTCGCGCTTCGCACGGGCCGCCCCATATTTCGGTGCTGGTACGGGCTTCTCACCCCCCGCGAATCTGTGCGCAAACCGCACGTCTGCCCATTGAATCATTCGATGGCCAAACGCAATCGTAACCCCGATATACACTGCCGCCAACCCATGCACAAATCCGGCCTCTGTTCCACCTCGCAGATCCATAATGGTAACAGTAATTAATAGTAGATCAATAATAGGTGTACACAACAGCAGGATTCCTCCCGTTCTTCTCCATCCCAACAGATATCGTGCACTCAACCCGGAAAGAACAAATATCCAGAACAAAACTTCACAGGCAACTATAAAAAAACCAATCATTTGGCCATCCCCTTATTTAATACAATCGTATTAAATAAATTTAACACAGCTTTGTTCCCTAAACAAGATACCCTCGTGAAATAAAAAAACAGCCCACTATAGATAACTATAGTCAGCTGCCTTTTGTACTACTTATGAAAACAAAGCCACTTCTATTCTTTATTGCGCATGTGTGGGAACAGCAAGACATCGCGAATGGATGGGGCATTGGTAAGCAGCATGATCAAGCGATCGATCCCGATACCAAGTCCGCCTGTTGGCGGCATACCATACTCCAGCGCACGCAAGAAATCTTCATCCATTTCATGTGCTTCATCGTTGCCTTGCTCTTTTTCCTTCATCTGTGCTTCAAAACGTTGACGCTGGTCAATCGGATCATTGAGCTCAGAGAATGCGTTCGCATGCTCACGCGCCACGATAAACAGCTCAAAACGATCCGTGAACCGTGGATCCACGTCATTCTTCTTCGCAAGCGGTGAAATCTCAACCGGATGGCCGGTCACGAAGGTCGGCTGAATCAGCGTTTCTTCAACGAACTGCTCAAAGAATGCGTTCAGGATATGCCCGAATGTCATATGTGGCTCAACCGGAACCTTATGTTCTTTTGCTAGACGATGAGCTTCCTCATTGGACATTTCAACACCAAAGTCTACGCCCACAATCTCTTTGACAGCGTCCACCATGGATACACGGCGCCACTGCGGAGTCAGGTCCACTTCATGGCCTTGGTAGGAAATCACTTGTGTACCGAGCACTTCTTGTGCAATATGGGCTATCAAGTTTTCGGTCAGTGCCATAATATCCTTATAGTCCGCATATGCTTCATAGAGCTCGATCATCGTGAACTCCGGATTGTGACGAGTAGAGATGCCTTCATTACGGTATACACGGCCAATCTCGTACACTTTCTCCAAGCCGCCCACGATCAGACGCTTCAGGTGAAGCTCAATCGCGATTCGCATATACAGCTCCATGTCCAATGCATTGTGATGCGTAATGAACGGGCGTGCCGCAGCCCCGCCAGCGATCGAATGCAAAGTTGGGGTTTCCACTTCAAGATAGCCCAGGGAATCCAGATAACGGCGCATCGACTGGATAATACGGGAACGTGTAATGAACGTCTTTTGAACATCCGGATTGATGATAAGATCGACATAACGCTGACGGTAACGAAGTTCCACGTCCTTCAGGCCATGGAATTTCTCAGGGAGCGGATACAGCGATTTCGAAAGAACCTCCAGCTCCTTCACTTTCACGGTTGTCTCACCGGTTTTGGTCTTGAACAAGACCCCCTTCACTCCGATGATGTCACCAAGATCAAGGATGCTGAATGCTTCATATTGTGCTTCTGCAACGGAATCCTGACGAACATAAATCTGAACGCGACCACTCAGGTCCTGAATATGAGCAAAAGAAGCCTTGCCCATGCCGCGTTTAGCCATAATCCGGCCAGCCAGGTTCACTTCCACCTGCTTCTGTTCCAGCTCTTCCTTGGAGAGTCCGTCATACTCTTTTAGAATATCACCTGCGTGATTTTCTCTTTCATACTTCCCACCAAACGGATCGATACCCAGCTTGCGAAGCTCGTCCAGTTTGTTGCGGCGGATTTGCAAAAGCTCACTTAACTCCTGCTCTTGTTCCTGATTGTTTATTTCTTCCGTCATCGTCATTCATCTCCTTCATTTCACTTCCATCGTGAATCCCCATAGAGCAGCACAAAAGCCGTCACCTACATACCATCCGGACAGCTCTCAAATTACTTGCATACATTCGCCAAGGACTTAAACGTATGGGCAGCCCAATCAGACTGCCAGCAACCATTTAAGCCCTTCACACGACCTTGCCTATTTAAAAAAGCCCCCCGAAGGAAGCTTTCTGCATCACATTCCGACTTACTTCTTAATGTCTACAATTTTATATTGAATAACGCCCGCAGGAACGTTAACATCCACTACCGATCCTTTTTGCTTGCCAATGATCGCTTTGCCGACAGGACTCTCGTTGGAGATCTTGTTATTCAGCGGATCCGATTCAGCCGAACCAACAATGGTATATTCCATCGTGTCGCCAAATTCCAAATCCTCAACAAGCACCGTGTTGCCCACACCGATTATATCGGTATTGATATCATCATTGTTGATGATACGCGCATTACGGAGCATCTTCTCCAGCGTAATAATCCGGCCTTCGATAAAGGCTTGCTCGTTCTTGGCGTCTTCATATTCGGAGTTTTCACTAATATCACCGTAACCGATGGCAACTTTAATCCGTTCCGCCACTTCGCGGCGTTTTACAGACTTCAGATTCTCAAGTTCGTCCTCCAGTTTCTTCAGACCGTCCTGTGTAAGAATGACCTCTTTATCGCTCATAAACCGATTCTCCTGTCATGTAAATAATTTAAACCACGATATCAACTTACTATATGCGAATTCTTGGGGATCAGAACTCCCTCTGATGCCTGCTCAATTTCTTGAATTTATACTGAAAGATTATATGGGAACCATTTCAAAAAGTCAATGCGCGCAAAGGCTGTTACGGATGTCGCATACACGCACCATTAACAGCCTGCAAGCAAGGTTACCCCATTGCCGCTGCGGCTTGAGGGTATACACTTTTCGTCGATTCTTCTTGGTGCTCCAAACTGTTCACAAAGTTGTCCAAGAGGCTCACCATTTCATCGCGCTTCGTTTCTTCCATAATGATATCTTTAATGCGGGCTGAACCCTTCAGCCCTTTCAGATACCAGGACAGATGCTTGCGCATTTCCCGTACCGCGACCTCTTCCCCACGCAGGGCAATCAAGCGGTCCATATGCAGGATAGCTATCCTGATTTTCTCCTGCGGAGCCGGATCCGGCAGCAGCTGGCCCGATTTCAGGTATTCTATGGTGCGATACAGCATCCAAGGATTCCCGAGCGCACCACGGCCGATCATGACTCCGTCGCAGCCCGTAATGTCCAGCATCCGGCGTGCATCCTCTGGCGTAACCACATCGCCGTTACCGATCACCGGAATAGAGACGGCTTCCTTCACTTGCCGGATGATATCCCAATCGGCATGCCCGGTGTACAGCTGCTCACGCGTACGTCCATGAACACTCACCGCCTGTCCCCCTGCACGTTCGACAGCTTGTGCATTTTCGACAGCATATATGTGATCGCTATCCCAACCCGTTCGCATCTTGACCGTTACCGGCTTGTTCACTGCATCAACGACTGCTGCAACCATCTCATAGATTTTGTTGGAATCCAGAAGCCAGCGTGCGCCAGCATCCATCTTCGTTACTTTCGGTGCAGGACAGCCCATGTTGATATCGATGATATCGGCGTTAGTCTGCTGATCCACGACTTTGGCCGCTTCCACCAGGGAATCACGGTCACCGCCAAAAATCTGAAGGCTCAGCGGCTTCTCCCGCTCGTCCACGAACAGCATCTCCTGGGTGCGCTTGTTCCCGTGAACGATCGCTTTACCGCTG
Source organism: Paenibacillus glucanolyticus NBRC 15330 (assembly GCF_004000885.1). Taxonomy (GTDB): domain Bacteria; phylum Bacillota; class Bacilli; order Paenibacillales; family Paenibacillaceae; genus Paenibacillus_AQ; species Paenibacillus_AQ glucanolyticus. The sequence continues at coordinate 26,850 of NZ_BIMC01000035.1, read as the reverse complement.
ACCATCTCAGCACAGACCAGCCCTGTGCCGAATTCCTTGGCAATCAATCGGAAGGCCGGGTTGCATACGCCTGCCATAGGAGCAAGAACAACCTGGTTCTTCATCTCGATGTTAGCGATTTTCAATTTATCCATTTCTTATATCACTCCTCTCCTATTCAAATATTTATAGTGGAAGGATCCTGTATACCCCGCCAGGCAGGATCCTTAGTCTCAAACCAAACCATCATACGCATTAATCGTCGGGCAGTCCAGTCGAAAAATTTGCATATTTTCAGGCAGATAGCTACCCAAAAAGATCTCTCCTATATTAATACCGGGGTTTCTGAAAAATAAACCTGCCCTCGCGTCGTTATGCAGTCTATCTAGCTGCGCTCCTTAAGTTCCTGCAGTGTAATCTCCAGCGCATCCGCAATCTGCACCAGCATCTGCTCCTCGGCACGGCGGTTCCCCCGCTCAATTGAACCCAATACAGCCAAAGAAATACCGGTTCGCTCTGCAAGCTCTTGCTGGGTCAAACCCTTCAATTTTCGGAAAGCGCGGATACGCTGCGCCAATTGCTTGTTTTCCAAAGCTGTATTCCTTCCTTTCCTTCCAGGTTCTCAAGCGCTGTCTTCACCACGGGGTACAGACCCGAAGGTTCATGCTCAAACACGATATCGGAAAGCGGTCTGAGAACAAAGGCCCGCTCCTGCATACGGGGATGGGGAAGAATAAGGTCCGGCGTATCCAAACGGCGTCCTTCCATCCATAGCAGGTCCAGGTCCACCGTCCGTGGTCCCCAGTGTATATGACGGACCCTGCCAAGCTCTTTCTCAATCCGCTGCATTTCGGCAAGAAGCTCATGAGGACTCCGCGAGGTTGACAGGGCTGCCGCCATATTGAGAAACATCGGTTGATCAACATACCCGACCGGATCGGTCTCATACATGTTGGAAATGCGCTCTACCGTAATACCGGGCACTTCATCCAACCGTTCCAGAGCCTCCATCAGGTTGCCCTCGCGGTCTCCCAGATTAGCCCCTAAAGCAATATAAGCCTCTGAGTTCTCAGAGGTAGCGTGTGAATTCATGATCGTCTCACTTTCTGGTCCGGTGCAGCTCAATGGTCACACCTTCAAAATGAATATCAAAAGGCGGGTGCGGCTTCGTCAATCGGACCGTTAAAGCATCGATAATAGTATAAGTGTCCAATACCTTAGATGCAATATGCTCCGCTAAAGCTTCGATCAGGCGGAATGATTCTGTCCGCATAATGTCCAGCAAGAGGTCATGAATCTCGGCATAATTTACCGTCAGCGTCAGATCATCCGTTTTCGCGGCTTTACTCAAATCCATCTCCAGCTCAAGATCCACATAGAAGCGCTGTCCCAGCTTGCGCTCTTCCTCAAACACTCCGTGATATCCGTAGTATTCCATGCGGCTCAGTATCATCTTATCCATCTCAGATTCCGTCCTTCCGTATCCCCAAAAATTAAATGCGTCGAAGCTCCGTCGAAGCGTAAGTCATAGCATCACACATCTTCGCTGTACGTTTCATATGTTTCACGTCATGCACCCGAACGATCTGGCAGCCCTGCGCAATACCATAGGCCACCGTTGCCGCTGTGCCTTCCAGTACATCCTGCGCAGGGGCACCAAGCGCAGTCTGGATAAACCTTTTGCGGGAGGTTGCCAGCAGCACCGGAAATCCGAGACTTACAAGCTCATCGAGGGATGCCATTACCTTCATGTTCTCGTCATAGTCCTTGGCAAAGCCGATACCCGGATCAAGCAGGATTTGACTTTCTTTAACGCCAGCAGATCGTGCAATCTCGACACTTTCCAGCAAATCCCGTTTTACGTCCTCTATAAGATTGACATAGTTCCGATCAAGACGATTATGCATCAGAATAACGGGACACCCCAGCTCCGCTGCAGTTCTCGACATATCGGGGTCATGTTTAAAACCCCAAATATCATTGATGATATGGGCTCCCGCTTCAATAGTCTGACGGGCAACCTCGGCTTTATAGGTGTCAATCGACAATGGGATATGCGGAGCATGCCGGTGAATAGCCTCTATAACTGGAATAACACGGGCGAGCTCTTCTTGAATCCCGACCGGCTCGTGTCCCGGACGTGTTGATTCCCCGCCGATATCGATGATGTCGGCTCCCTCTTCGACAAGCTGCAGCGCGTGCTCGACCGCTCGCTCCGTATCGTTATAACGGCCTCCGTCCGAGAACGAATCCGGCGTTACATTCAATATGCCCATAATGAGCGTGGACTGGCCCAGCTTAAGCGCAGCATCTTTGCTCAGACGATATTCACGTTCGTAAATGGTTGTTCTCATACATAATACCCTGCTTTCCTTCTATACGCACTCTGCAATGCCCGGGTTACTGGACCGGCCGCACCTTGTCCAATGACGATAGACTGATCTCCCGATCCAACCAGTGTCGTGACCGGTACGATTTCCTGAACAGAGCCTGTCGTAAATATTTCATCCGCTCCGCTGAATACTTCCCAGCTGTAGTGCCCTTCTTCGGCTTCGATTCCAAGCTCGGCAGCCAGTTCCAGGACAACGGCCCGGGTAATCCCCGGTAAAATGCCCGTACTGATATCTGGCGTATATAAATGCCCCTCTTTGACAAAAAAGACGTTGCTGACAATACCCTCAGCCACATCCCCTCCTGCGGTTAGCATCAAGCCTTCTGCCGGTCCGCCGGGATGGGCAGGATACCCCTCCAATTCCCGCTTTGCGAGTATATTGTTCATATAATGCAGGGATTTCATCCGGACAGGGGATTCCGGTGTATTCCTTGGAAGAGACAGCAGGCGCATCACTCTGCCTTTTTCGTATACATCTTCCTTCGTGACCGGCAGCTCTTTAGCAAACAGGATCTCGAAGGGCTTCACATAATCACCGAGAGGCAGACCCAGCAGACCCTCGCCCGCCGTAACCGTATACCGGATATAAGCATCCTGAAGGCCATTAGCCTCCATCAGCTCCGATATCCAGCGACTCATCCCGTCATGGTCTGTCATGTGGACTATCCCAAGCTGTCGGCAGCTATCCATAAGTCGGTCCAAGTGCCGCTCTAATTGAAATGGCTTCCCCTGATAGGTGCGAAACGTCTCGAATACGCCCATTCCGTACAGAAGACCGTGATCCATTACAGACACCACAGCCCCGGCAGCATCCACGATGCCGCCGTTCAAGCCAATGAATCTCATGCCTTGGCGCCAGCCGTGCGCTTCAAAAAGTTGCGCAGCATCTGATGACCGTGATCGGTAATAATCGATTCCGGATGGAATTGCACACCTTCAACCGGATATTGTTTATGGCGCAAGCCCATGATCTCGCCCTCTTCGGTCCAGGCGGTAACCTCAAGATCATCCGGCAGGCTCTCCTTCTCCACGATCAGCGAGTGATAACGCGTTGCAGTGAAAGGAACCGGCAGACCTTCAAAGACCGAATCGCCTGTATGGTGAATGGGCGAGGTTTTCCCGTGCATCAGCCGCTCCGCGCGAATCACTTTGCCACCAAAAGCTTGGCCTATCGCCTGATGACCGAGGCAAACACCGAAGATTGGAATGACACCCTTGAAGTGTTCAATAATCTCCAGGCTGATACCCGCCTCATTCGGTGTGGCCGGTCCAGGCGATATGAGAATATGATCCGGTGCCAATGCCTCGATCCCGGCAATATCAATCTCATCATTCCGGTATACCTTGACTTCCTCTCCGAGCTCTCCCAAGTATTGAACCAGGTTATACGTAAACGAATCATAGTTATCGATGACAAGTATCATGTTATTTCCCCCCTATATTCGCAGCCACCGCTGCAGCTTCTTCTTCACTGCACATCAGTGCCGCAATCAAAGCCTTTGCCTTGTTATGGCACTCCCTGTACTCTCGATAAGGATCGGAATCAATCACGATGCCCGCTCCCGTCTGAATGTAGCCAATCCCATCCTGTACCGCAAGGGTCCGGATAATAATGTTTAGCTCCATATCCCCATTATAATCGATCCAGCCCATAGAGCCGGTATAAGGCCCCCGGGTAACAGGCTCCAGTTCTTCAATGATTTCCATGGTCCTGATTTTGGGAGCGCCTGTTATAGTGCCGCCAGGGAATGTTGCCGCGATGACATCATATGCATTGTTTCCCTCTGCAATTTGACCCTCCACCTGTGACACCAAGTGCATCACGTGGGAGTATCTCTCCACCGTCATCAGCTCAGGAACATGAACCGATCCGTATGCCGCAATCCGTCCAATGTCATTCCGCTCCAGATCAACCAGCATGATATGCTCCGCCCGTTCCTTCTCACTGCCAAGAAGCTCAGCTTCCATAGCAGCGTCCTCATCCGGGTTGCTTCCGCGGCGGCGGGTTCCTGCGATCGGCCGCGCAGACACAACATCGCCATCAAGCTTCACCAGCAGCTCCGGTGAGCCGCTCGCCAGACTAAAGCCAGGTGAGGACAAATACCCCATGTAAGGCGACGGATTCAATATACGCAGCCATTCATAAATATCAGCAGGGTCCGCATGCAGTTGCAAATGCCGCCTTAAGGATAAATTCACCTGAAACACATCGCCTTGGCGGATGTATTCTTGAATGGATAACACCGCTTGCTGGAATGCTTCTTGTGAAAAATCAATCTGCAGCCGATCCCAGATCTCAACGTTGGGCCCGGACAGCTCCTGTGCTTTTGCCTGCCGTTCCTGCCGCACATGCTCATCTTCGGACATAACACCGATTCCTGAATTTGTTCCAAACATCTCGTTCCACTGGGACAGCATGGATTCAGCTCTAATAGCGGCAGTTTCATATAACTGGCCCAATAGTTTCTCTTGCTCGGGCGCAAGTACCGAGTCATCAGACGTGCCTGAAGGATCACCCGACACTGACACCGGCTCTTCTGACTGAATGTCCAGGGCTGCTGATTTGTTTGCCCATGGCAGCGGAACGTGAACCGAGCAGTACATGCTATCATCGGCGTGATCATATATCCAAATCTCTTCCATGCGCATCCACAGGTAATCCGGAAAGCCCGGCTCATCCTTGGCCATCGTGGGGAGCTGTTCAATCGAGCGGACCACATCATAGCTCAGGAAACCGGCGCAGCCTCCACGAAAATCGGGCCATCCCGGCACACGGGGGGCCTTCCAGGCTCCCATCCACTGCTCCAGGAGATGCAGCGGCTCTCCTGTTACGTTCGTTCTTTTACCGCTGGACAGCTCTATGACCTCGCCGCTGCTTCCTTTTCCCTGGAGAATGGAAACCGGCTGCAATCCAAGATACGTATAGCGTCCGCCCTTGCCGCTCTCCAGCACGAAGGCATACGGCGACGCCGCTTTCCATGCATGTCTCCAGGACAAGGGCAACCCTCTTGATGTTCCTTTATATTGAACCAGATAGGGAACTACGGACCAGCCCTCTTTAGCCCATTCTTGCCACTGGGCCAGCTTCACTCTTCTCTCCATGCCGATCCTCCCTTAGTCTTCAAAAGCCTTACTGTTGCCTGTCAGTATACTGTATCCCGCTTCTCTTGAAAACCCTAAATAGGGCATGTCCCACAATAATTTTTGTCCATGGATGAGCCTGGATTCCATTAAAGCGTTCTCTTTGAGAGTAGTATACACAAAAAGCCCCCAATGCTATAAAACACATTGAAGGCTTCCTTATAACTACGTATGTCCAGACCCTAACGGAACGGGAAAATTCGCAGTTCTATCTTAAAGTCGTCTTATTCGAAGTTATAGAGAGGCGTGCTCAGGTAACGTTCCCCGTTACTTGGAATCACAGCTACCACCCGTTTGCCTTTACCCAGCTCTTTAGCCACCTTCAATGCAGCATATACAGCAGCACCGGAAGAAATACCGCCAAGAACGCCTTCTTCCTTCGCCACACGACGGGATGTTTCAAAGGCATCATCATTCTCTACGTGCACGATCTCATCGTAGATTTCTTGATTCAGGATTTCAGGAATAAAGTTTGCTCCGATGCCTTGAATCTTGTGAGGACCTGGTTTGCCTCCGGCAAGGATCGGTGAAGCAGCGGGCTCTACCGCAATGATTTTGATGTCAGGGAACTGGCCTTTCAGCACTTCACCTGCTCCTGTGATCGTTCCGCCTGTTCCGATACCAGCGATGAACGCATCCAGGGAACCTCCGATGGACTCGATGGCTTCCACGATTTCAGGACCTGTCGTCTCACGGTGTATCTTCACATTGGCTTGGTTCTTGAATTGCTCAGCCATAAAAAATCCGGCATTTTCTTTCTGAATTTCTTCTGCCTTCTTAACCGCGCCGTTCATACCTTCCGATCCTGGCGTCAGGACCAATTCCGCTCCGTAGGCACGCAGCAGGTTGCGGCGCTCCAAGCTCATGGTTTCAGGCATAACGATAACTGCTTTGTAGCCTTTGGCAGCAGCCACCATCGCCAATCCGATACCCGTATTTCCACTTGTTGCTTCAATTATAGTATCACCTGGTTTCAAGCGGCCGTCTTTCTCTGCCTCTTCCACAATGCTGATTGCAATGCGGTCTTTAACGCTTGCTCCCGGGTTCTGGTATTCCAGCTTCAGATAAATCTCTGCGCTATCCTCGGGTACAATCCGGTTTAAACGGACAAGTGGAGTTCCACCGATTAATTCTGTCACATTATTGACGACTTTTGCCATGAATAAAGCCCTCCTCATAAATATAAAATGTACAAACATAGTCAATACATAATGATGTTATTCATTCTAATGTCGAATCATTGAATTTGTAGTGTCTGGGATGTGTTAAAAAGATAGTGGAACCAGCATAATCTGAAACTTTCGATTATTTCGGCTTTCCTAATATCCGAGTAAAAAGGTAGGTTTTCGTTCTTTCATCTTATCAACGTTATAAGCCATTGTCAATATCCCATTGCTCGAAATTCAACATTTCTAGGCGGATTTTCCTGCGTCTCTTGAACGAGAAGAGGGCGTGTCCCTTACCATTGCGGAATCTGAAATGCCGCTGTGTGCTTGCTTTGACGAATAAGGCTAACTTAAGTGAAAAAAAGCTCCTGCAGCAGATTTACTCCGCTACAGCGAGCTTTTCCTCATTTTGATCTACAGCGTGACTGTGCCCGCGCTGATTCGTGCCTCATACTTCTCCCGAAGCTGCCGCTCCAGTTCCGATAAGGATATCGACTGTTCCAGCGCTAGCTGCTTACGAACCGCTTCGCGAATCTTGTCCTCGCTGGGAGCCTTAGGCTCAATAATATCGTGCAGATAAACGATCGCATAGGTGTCTGTGAGTGAGATAGGTCCCGCAATATCCCCTGGTTCAAGCTCTAAAGCTGCATCAAGCAGTGCGGGCGGCAGAAAAGGATCATCCTCTTCGATCAGCCCTATCTGTCCGCCCTCCTCACGGGTGTATTCATCCAAGGATATCTCAGACGCGAGAGCAGCAAAATCTTCACCGTTCTCCAGCCGGTCCATGGCCTGGTTCGCCTCATCCTCCGAAGCCACTTCAATCATAGACAAATTCAGTTGTTTCTTGGGGCGAAATTGATCAGGGTACAAATCCAGATAAGCATCAATCTGCTGCGGTTCGATATGAACATCAGAGGTCGCGATTTTTTCAAGCAGCAGCCGATAGGTCGTTTCCGTCCTTAATTCTGCTTCGGTAATCCCTAACTGGTCTTCCATTTCCGATAAGAACCGTTCCTTTGAACCGTAGCTGCGGCTCATCACGTCGATCTCCGCATCTACTTCCGCCGTCGTAATATCAATGCCCTTCGCCTTGGCCTCCAGAGCTACCGCTTGCCGATTCAGCATGGTCATCAGCATGTCGCGGCCATAACGCTTTTTTAGCTCGTCAACCCATTCGTCTTCAGTGATCGCCCTGTCCTGTATGGATGCGACTGCCAGGGATCCATCTTTCAATGGTGGCGAAGCCTCCTTCGAAAAAATCCCCGAAAACAGCATCAAGCCGCCCATACCTATTACGCATGCTGTCAAGACAATGACGGTCGCCCACAATCCCTTCTCTTGTCTCGTCATCACGGTCGCTCATCCCAACGTTAAGATTTGGCCCGCTCTAGCACGGATCTTAGCTGTTCTTCATCGTAAGTATATTTCTCATTGCAAAAATGACAGGAAACCTCCGCCTTGCCATCCTCTTCAATCATCTGCTCAAGCTCTTCAAGTCCTAAGCTGATCAAAGCGCGCTCAACCCGCTCCTGGGAGCAGTCGCAGCTGAAGATCACTGGCGTTTCCTCCAGAATGGTCACATCCGGAACAACCCGCTTCAGGATATCCTCGAGCTCCAGTCCTTCTTCCAGCAGCTCGGTAATCGGTGGGATCTTGCTTAACGCAAGCTCCAGCTCCGTAATCTCCTCGTCGGTCACTCCAGGGAGGAGCTGAATGATGAAACCTCCGGCATTCGCCACGGTGTAATCCGGTGAAACCAGCACACCCAGACTTACCGCGGAATTGGTTTGCTCCGAAACGGCAAAATAATACGTAAAATCCTCGGCCAGCTCACCTGAAATGATCGGAACGCTGCCCCGATAAGGTTCCTTTAGGCCGAAATCCTTAATCACATCAATGTGGCCGGTGGTACCCACCGCTGCTGCAACGTCCATCTTGCCCGGACGAATGTTCGTCAGCTCGACATGCGGATTTTTGACATACCCGCGAACTTCTCCGTTGGCACTACTCTCGGCTGCAATCAGTCCGATCGGTCCATCGCCGCGTACTTGTATGCTAAGGCGTTCGTCTCCTTTCAGCATGGCTCCCATCATCGCTGCTGCTGACACGGTACGGCCCAAAGCGGCTGTGACGACAGGGAACGTATCATGTCTCCGGCGCAACTCTTCTACCAGTTCGGTTGTCCGAACGGCAAATGTCCGTACTTTTCCGTTTAGTGCAGTTCCCCGCAGCATACGGTCTTTTTGTTTATCCATCTTGAGGCCTCCTTGTCCTTCTTAGTTGTTATGTCCAACTGAAGTATAACGATTAATTCCGTTCATAAATAATGCGCAAGCCTTCAAGCGTTAAAAGCGGGGCAATCTCCTCAATGGATTCCGTCTCGCTTGCGATCAGCTCGGCCAATCCGCCGGTAGCAATAACCTTAACATTGTCCGTTCCCATCTCGGCTTTTATGCGTTTGACCAGACCATCGACCTGGCCTGCGTATCCATACACGATGCCGGCCTGCATGGCATGGACGGTGTTGCGTCCGATTACCTTTTTGGGCTTCTCGAGCTCGATGCGCGGAAGCTTGGAGGCACGCTGTACAAGGGCCTCCGTGGCAATCCCAATCCCGGGCACTATAGCACCGCCGAGGTAATTCCCATCCCGATCAATGCAGTCAAACGTCGTCGCCGTACCGAAATCCACTACAATCAGCGGCCCTCCGTACTGCTCGACGGCTGCCACAGCGTTGACGATTCGGTCAGCGCCCACCTCACGCGGATTTTCGTACCGCAGATTAAGCCCGGTTTTTATGCCCGGTCCCACGATAAGAGGGGCTTTGCCAATGTATTTATTACACATCTCCTCAACCACGCCTACAAGCGGAGGAACTACGGAAGACACAATAACCCCTTCTATTTGGCTTACCAATATATTCGACATTTGAAACAAATTGTGAATTAATACGCCGTATTCGTCCACGGTAGATTGACGCGCTGTACTGATCCGAAAATCATGCAGCAGCTTCTTGCCCTGGTATACCCCCAGCACAATATTGGTATTCCCTACATCTACAACCAGAATCAATCCACTGCTCCTCCTTTCTTCTCGTTAAGATCCAGGCTGATATCCAGGCTGTGAAAAGAATAAGTCAGCCGTCCAACGGAGATCACATCCACTCCGGTTTCGGCAATCCCGCGCACGGTCTCCAGCGTCACGTTTCCCGACGCCTCGACACGCACATGAGGGGACCTGGCCTTGATTCTCCGAACAGACTCCGCCATCATGTCATGACTCATGTTATCGAGCATGATGATATCAGCGCCTGCCTCCAAAGCTTCATCCACCTGCACAAAACTCTCAGTCTCAACTTCTATGGTCATTGTATGTGGAATATTAGCCCTTGCCCGGCTCACCGCTTGCGCGATTCCGCCTGCACCCTTAATATGATTATCCTTGATCATGACGGCATCGTACAAGCCGAATCGATGATTCGCACCGCCACCGACCCGAACCGCATATTTCTCCAGCATACGGTGCCCTGGTGTTGTTTTGCGAGTATCCACCAGTCGGGTCGGTAATCCCTCCAGCATGTCAACAAAAGAACGTGTTCGGGTTGCTATGCCGGACAGCCGCTGAAGCAAATTCAAAGCGAGCCGCTCCCCTGTCAAAATACGATGCGTGCTTCCCTCCACTTCAGCGAGAATGGTACCCTTCTCCACCATGTCACCGTCACGGACAAATGCCGTAAACGTCAGGGAAGGATCGACCGTTTCGAATACGAGTTCTGCGGCAGGCATGCCTGCAACAACTCCTGCCTCCTTGGCATGAATAACAGCCTTGGATTCGTGACCCGGCTCAATCGTGGTAAGGGTTGTAATATCCCCTGATCCAATATCCTCTTGCAGCCATGTCCGAATGCTCTGGAGAAGGCCATCATGGTATCCGTTAAACATCATCGCTCAATTCCTCCGTCATCTCTTGATCCCGAGTATGCACAATATGCTTCTGCCATACGCTGTCGTTCCGATCCGGGAAATCCTCACGGTAGTGGGCTCCCCGGCTTTCTTCGCGACCCAGCGCTCCCTGAACCACGAGCAGGGATGCGGTGAGCATGTTGGCAAACTCGTATTCCTCACGTTTCGAGAGCAGCGCTTGGAACAATGGCAGCTGACGGCCAAGCTCTTCTGCAGCTCTTAATAGGGTATCCCGATTGCGGCGAAGCCCTGCATATCGTACCATCACTTTTTGAAGTTTCAGGCGTTTTTCAACTATCGCTTGTGACGGGGCATCCTTACGTCCAAGCTGATATGATACATGAAGGGGCCCTTCTGATGGTTCAGGGAGCTTCTGAATACGTTCCACAATGCGACTGCCGTATACAACCGCTTCCGAAAGCGAGTTGCTTGCCAACCGGTTCGCTCCATGAACACCGGTAGACGAAACCTCTCCGCAAGCGAACAATCGCTTCACGCTGCTCTCTCCGTGCAAATTGGTCTTGATGCCCCCCATCATATAATGCGCAGCCGGGGAGACCGGAATCCAATCTGACGATAAATCAAGTCCATACTGCATGCATGTTTCATAAATCGTCGGGAACCGATGTTTGACCATCTCTGGTGACTCATGGGTAATGTCCAGATACACAAAGGTAGACCGCGTCGCTTCCATCTCGCTGACAATGGCCCGGGCAACAATATCCCGGGGGGCCAGCTCCAGCAAGTCATGGTACTTTGGCATGAACCGTTCCCCTTTGATATTACGAAGAACAGCGCCCTCGCCACGAACCGCCTCGGAGATCAGAAACCGTGGTGCACCCGGATAGCTAAGTGCCGTGGGATGGAACTGAATGAATTCCATATCCCTGATGTCCGCACCTGCCCGGTAAGCCATAGCAACACCGTCGGCTGTCGCAACCTCCGGGTTGGTTGTATACCTGTACAACTGGCCGGCGCCTCCTGAGCACATAATGGTCGCCCGCCCACGTACAAAAACCCGCCTGCCATCCGGCATCTGTACCAATGCACCGTGACATTCCCCTTGCTCCGTGACCAGATCAATGACAAAATGATCGTCCCATACTTCTATATTGTGAAGCATTTCAACCTGAATGGAAAGGGCACGCACAATTTCATATCCGGTAGCGTCCCCATTAGCATGAAGAATACGACGGTGACTGTGCGCACCTTCCTTGGTTAGCGCAAGCTCGCCATTCTCGACATCAAACATCGTCCCAAGACGAATCAGCTCCTGAACCCCAACCGGTCCCTCATTTACGAGGACATCCACCGCAGTAGATGAGCATAGTCCCGCCCCTGCCATCAGGGTATCCTGGCGATGGTAGACCGGAGAGTCATCTTCAGCTGTTACGGCAGCAATGCCGCCTTGAGCATAACGAGTGTTGCTCTCGAGCAGCGATTTCTTTGTAATCAGCAGCACCTTTTGAGTGGCACTTGCCATAATGGCCGTATATAAACCCGCAATGCCTGAACCGATGACGATGACATCCGTCTGGACGACCGGCAGATCGTTCAGTTCAAAATCAATCAAATACTGCGGTATCACGATGCCTCACCTGTCTTTTCACGAAAGAGTAGCGCATGCTACTTAACCTGTAACATGCGCTCTAATGAAGTTCTGGCTTTCTCTGCAACGACCGGAGGCACATAAATTTGCGGCTTCATCGTTTCCAGTGCTTTGACCAGCTTTTTGAGATTATTCACCTTCATATTGGGACAAACCAGGAATTTCGTGGCAAAATGGAACGATTTATCCGGGCTATCCAATCGAAGCTGATATCCTGTGCCATCCTCTGTACCTACAATAAACTCCTTGGCAGACGAATTTTTGCAATATTCCAGAATCGCAGTTGTGCTGCCTACAAAATCACCCATCGCAACGACCTCCGGACGGCATTCCGGATGCACCACAAACTCGGCACCAGGATGCTTGGCTCTCATCTCGACAACATCCTTAACGGTCAGCATATCATGCGTGTTGCAGTACCCTTCCCAGATGATCAGCTTCTTGTCGGTATGCTGCTGGACGTAGTGCCCTAAATTTTTATCAGGCACCCATATAATTTCATCTGAATCGACGGATTGAATCACCTTTACCGCATTGGATGAAGTACAGCAGATATCTGTTTCTGCTTTGATCTCAGCTGATGAATTGATATAAGTTACCACTTTTGCATTCGGGTGCTGCGCTTTCAACTTCCGCAAGCCGTCAACGTTCACCATATCCGCCATCGGACAACCGGCACGCTCATCAGGAATAAGAACGGTTTTGCCCGGTGCCAGGATTTTAGCGCTCTCACCCATAAAGTGCACACCGCAGAATACGATAACCTCAGCATCGGTTTGTGCTGCTTTCTGCGCAAGCAAGAAGGAATCCCCGCGGAAATCAGCGACCTCCTGTATTTCATCCCGTTGATAATAATGAGCCAAAATAATTGCGTTACGTTCCTTCTTCAATTGCATTAACCGCTCACGCAGTTCACGGTTTTGCTCTGCCTTACGCTCCAGTGCCAAAGCTTCCATGATCGACCCTCTCCCTTTATGTAGTCCGGCTGTAAACCGCTTGATGACCATGTGACTTCCAGGATGGTTTATACCTTTGTGAAAGGATGCGCATCCTTATTTAACAACTAATGTACACGTTCGTTCTGTGCCCTGTCAATGTGATAGAAAGCACAAAAAGAACCGGAAAACGAATTATCGTTCTCCGGTTCTTCGATTTTATTCGGTATTCGATGTTTTATCAGCGAATATTACGTTAACCTGCTGTTTCCGTTGTCCGATCCATCTGGAGGATCCTTACGGTCCGAATCTTTAGGCTCCGGCTGTTGATCATTCGAATCCATCGGGTTGTTCGGAATTTCTTCCGTGGAAATCGGCTGATCTCCGTCTTCTTTCCCTTGGATGCGAACTTTCACGTCACCAATGTTGTCGATGATCGGTTCGCCGCTCTCGGAAGAACCTTCACCTTCTCCATTGCCATTGCCTTCAGCTGATCCAGTCTCAATGAGATTCTTGATTTGCTCAAGCTCCAGTGTTTCCATCTCAAGAAGCGTATTCGCAATCAGGTGAACTTCTTTGGAATGCTTGGTCAGAATCTCTTTAGACTTCTCGTAACAATCGTTGATGAACCGCTGCATTTCTTGATCGATCTCATAAGCGATTTGATCACTATAGTTCTGCTCGTGTCCGATATCGCGTCCCAGGAACACCTGTCCTTGGGATGTACCGAACTGCATCGGTCCAAGCTTCTCACTCATACCGTACTCCACAACCATGCTGCGGATAATGCCGGTTGCCTGCTGGAAGTCACTGTATGCTCCGGTACCGATTTCGCCAATGAACAACTCCTCGGCTACACGACCACCAAGCAAACCGGATACACGATCAAGCAATTCCTGTTTCGTCACGAGCATCCGATCTTCCTTCGGCATCATAATGACGTATCCACCAGCACGACCACGAGGGATAATCGTTACCTTATGAACGGTATCCGCATGCTCGAGGAAGTAACCTACAATGGTGTGACCCGCCTCGTGATAAGCTACGATACGTTTCTCGCGGTCACTGATCACGCGGCTGCGCTTCTCCGTACCCACGATCACACGGTCGATCGCTTCATCCACTTCTCGCATGGAGATATCCTTACGATTGCGGCGTGCCGCAAGCAAGGCTGCCTCATTGAGGAGATTCTCCAGATCGGCACCCGTAAATCCTGTCGTACGTTTAGCGATGATGTCCAATTTAACATCCTTCGTCAACGGCTTGTTGCGTGCATGGACTTTCAGCACAGCTTCACGGCCCTTCACATCTGGACGATCTACTGTAATCTGACGGTCAAAACGTCCCGGACGAAGAAGCGCCGGGTCCAAAATATCCGGTCGGTTCGTTGCAGCAACAATGATAATGCCTTCGTTTGCTCCGAAACCATCCATCTCGACCAGCAATTGGTTGAGTGTTTGCTCACGCTCGTCATGTCCGCCGCCAAGACCGGCACCGCGCTGACGACCTACAGCATCAATCTCATCAATAAAGATAATACATGGAGCATTCTTCTTCGCATTCTCGAACAAGTCGCGCACCCGAGATGCGCCAACACCGACAAACATCTCAACAAAATCGGAACCGGAAATGCTGAAGAATGGCACTCCCGCTTCACCGGCAACAGCACGTGCCAGGAGTGTCTTACCGGTTCCCGGAGGACCGACAAGGAGAACACCCTTCGGAATGCGAGCGCCTACCGTGTTAAACTTGCGCGGATCTTTCAAGAAGTCAACAACCTCAATAAGTTCCTGCTTCTCTTCATCTGCTCCGGCTACATCTTCAAATGTAATCCGTTTCTTCTCTTCATTATATAAGCGGGCTTTGCTCTTACCAAAGTTCATCACTTTGCCGCCGCCGCCCTGAGCCTGATTAAACAGGAAGAAGAACAGAACAAACATAATGATGAGCGGAATAAAGGATGAAAGTAATGTCAGCCAAATGCTTTGGCCTTCCATTGGCACCACGGTCAGTTTGACTTTGTTGCTGTCACTGGCTGCAGTCAGCTCTTGCATAGCTGCATCCGTAGCAGGAATATAGGTTGAGAAATTCTCCGATTTTTTCTCTTCGGTAATCTCCCTATACTTACCGGTCACCAGATAAGCGTAACCGTCAAATTGCACCGTCATTTCCTCTATGTTGTTAGCTTTGACTTCCTGCCGCAGCTCGTTATAACTAGGGGCATCGGCTTGCTCGCCGCCATTGGTGACAAATTGAACTATGCCCACCACGACCAAAAATAGAATCAAATAAAAACCAGAATTCCGGATGAACCGACTCATCCCCTACCTCCTCTCAAGACACATAAGATATTTTACCACAGCCTGTCTGGCCATCTCAACAAAGGGCCCTAATCTGTGGCAGCAGCCCATTGGCGCGGTTTAACTGCTGTAGATTTCCGGCTTCAAAATCCCGATGTAGGGGAGGTTCCGGTAATGCTCGGCATAATCGAGTCCATATCCGACAACAAAAGCGTCGGGCAGTACAAACCCGGTATAATCAGCCTGCAAATCCACCGTACGGCGTGCCGGTTTGTCAAACAGGGTAACTACGCACACCGAATTTGCCTTGCGGCTCTTAAGCAGCTCAATCAAATGACTTAGCGTAAGGCCGCTGTCGATAATATCCTCCACAATCAGAACATCTCTTCCTTCAACGGACGCGTCCAAATCTTTAATGATTTTGACCACGCCAGAGGATTTCGTGGATGCCCCATAGCTGGAAACAGCCATGAAATCCAGCTCCAGAGGTACTGATATGGATTTAACCAAGTCGGCCATAAAAATAAACGCACCTTTAAGAACGCAAATTACTAGTGGATTGCGTCCCGCATATTCGGCGCTTAGCTTGGAACCGAGTTCCTTAATTTTTGCGTGAATCTCTTCTTCACTGATGAGTATTTCCTGAATGTCATTCTGCAACTTAAGTGGACCTCCTACGTTTATACTATGAAAGCGTGAAACGGGCCATTCTTCGTTTAACACTTGCCTTAAGCATCCGATAGCTCCATCCGGAGAATTCGTGATGTGTGCCGCCCGCAAGCGGCATGAACGGAACGTCGTACACCTGGAATCCACACGATGCTGCCGGAACTGTCACAAAGAATAGGAATCCGGGAACGGACAGACGGTGGAATTTTCTCATCAATGAGAATATCTTTCACCTTTTTGCTTCCGTTTAATCCCATGATCTTCATCTTGTCTCCCGGCTGTCTGTTACGTACGGTTAAAGGAAACTGCAGCTCATCCGCATCAAAATCCGCCACAAAGGGCGATGGTCTGGAGCCGCTCCGGCTTTCGCTTCCTGTCTTTAACGACAATTTCAGCATTTTTCCGATTTCCTTAACATACAGCTCTGAAACATCAGGAGAATCAAGAATGTATATGTACTGTCCCTGTTCTTCCGGAGGCTTAGGCCAGAACTGGACTTGGCCATACTCGCGAACACAGGTAATGCCGTCGCCCAGATCCAGACGCCAATTGCTTCGTTGATCGTTAAGAATCCCTTGGCGAACCGATTCAATCTTGACAAAATCGGTGTTTTCCTGATCTGAGGGCAGGTAATTTAATATTAGTTTAATCAAACGCCGTTGTAAAGCGACATGTAAGCCCAAAAAGGAAGGCGCGTCGAAAGCGAGCCTCCCATCGTTCTCCTGCACCATACTCCGAAATTGCTTCGCAGCTTCACGCTCCACAAAATCATCCTCCTGCTGGACAATTTCGGCCAGCTGATTGAGTGAGGAGGAGAACTGCCCATTGTATTGTTCCAGGAAAGGCAATACTTCCAGACGAATCGCGTTGCGGCGGTACTTCGTCTGCAGATTGCTGTCATCTACCGCATACTGGAAACCGCACACCCGGCACAGCTCCACGATATCCGCTTTGTACATACGAAGGAACGGACGGATAAGTTCCACTTTTTTTTCCGTGCGCTTAAATTTAATTCCGGCAAGCCCGGGAAGACCGCTTCCCCGCAGAAGCCTCATCAATACCGTCTCGGCCTGATCGTCGGCATGATGAGCAAGAGCCACTGAGCGTGCATTGTATTTCTGTGCAGTTTGCAGCAGAAATTCATAGCGCTTCTCTCTAGCTGCCTCCTGTCCTCCCTTGCCGCTCTCTTCCATATAAGCAGGAATATCAATGAACGCTGTCTCTAAGGGGAGCCCCAGCCGCTCCGCCAACTCACGCACCATCTCTGCCTCTTGATCCGATTCAGTTCGAAAGCCATGATGCACATGGGCGCAGATCAGCCTAAGCGGCGTATGGTTCAGCGAAATTTCGTGCAGCACGTGCAGAAGCGCAACGGAATCGGGGCCGCCGGAAACAGCGACCACGATGCCATCACCCTCCGACCACAGCTCAAACTCTGCGGCGGTTCGCTCCACGTTATGAACAAATGTCCGTAAATAATCCTGTTTCACTTGCAGATCCCCTTTATAACTCCCAGTGACAAGACGTATGCTTCATGAGCGGAAGAAGAAATAAACGGCACAGGCCATAATGACTAACGATAAGGCAAATGCGTTCCTCAGCCACCGAGGCGTACGCCCCGGAATAGGACGCGCGCTCTTGACTGTGCCTTCATACATCCGTTTCTTCCACTCGTTCAACGCTTCCCGTGAATCCGCGAAATTTCCGCATAACGCCTTATTCAGCCAGACAGCGTATGGCTTGAACACAGGGTTTCTTCGCAGTATCAGCTGCAGATCTGCAACACTGCGGGTCTGGGGAAGCTGGCAAGATGCCTCCCTTAAGGATTTCTCATCCAGCAGGCCGATACACATCACGGCAAACGAGAACAAATCATAGGATACGTCGCCGGTTCGGCTTCCGGCATTCCAGTATCCCCGATCATACCATTCTGTAAACTGTTTTACGCTGCGCCCAAAGGAGCTGACGCCTCCGTAATCGATCAGCTCCACTCTTCCGTATGCCGAGACCATTACATTATCCGGCTTCAAATCCCCGAATGCATAGCCTGATGCATGCAGAACAGACAACTTCTCAAGCAGCTTCAATCCAATCAGACTTACCCACTCGGTGCCGCGTTTGCGAATAAACCGATGCAGCGGGCTCCCCTCAATGTAACGCATGACATAGAAGGACACTTCATGGCTGCCATCATGATGATCGTCCGCCTCCACAAGATACGGGTCCGGCATCTGTTCTTTCAACGCATTCAGCACATTAATTTCGGATTGAAGATCCAGAGCGTCATGACCTACTTTCAGAGCATAACGCCCGCGTACTCCTGCCCGATGGACCAGATACACCTTGCCGTTAGCCCCTTTGCCGAGCATACGTTCCACGATGTACCGGCTGTTCCGCCATT
This sequence comes from Paenibacillus glucanolyticus NBRC 15330, assembly GCF_004000885.1. Taxonomy (GTDB): domain Bacteria; phylum Bacillota; class Bacilli; order Paenibacillales; family Paenibacillaceae; genus Paenibacillus_AQ; species Paenibacillus_AQ glucanolyticus. The sequence continues at coordinate 8,296 of NZ_BIMC01000035.1, read as the reverse complement.
TACCGGTAATTACGGTTCCTGGCGGGTAACCCGGGTTAGACAACGTAGTCACCGAGCATCCCTTCCTCTTGGCTGGAATCACCCTGCCATGATTGATTACCTTCTAGTGTACCATATCGGTAAAATTCAATCACCTTTAACAGGGCAGGTCCTGTCGGCGTAGCCCCTTTCATCTGAAGTCGGCTGAACATCCCCCTCGCACCATCCAGATCCGAGGTCCAATCCACGTCCATGACCACATCTTCGCCGCTATGCTTGCCCGGAAAATGGAATACGGACAGCTTGCTTGAGCCTAAGCGCGCTTTCAGGCTCAGCATCAAGTCACGTATTGCCTCTTCAACAGCAGCCAGTTTAGGCTTCATGCTGGCACTTGCATCAATTAACAGCGCTACTTGAAGGGATGACGTCTCAGCCAGCTCATCCACCACTTCAACGACTTGTGAACGCTTGTCTGGCGGAAGCTCCTCCAATGACCCGCTCCCTAAAATATGCTGTATCTCTTTATTTACCGCTTGTTGGATCGTCTGAACCACCGTTTTCCGAGTCATCATCTGCATCGTCTGTGCCAGCTGCGGTGTGCCTACGATCCGGTGAATGCCTCCTCCCGCTTTGGCAATCTCCTTAATCTCCAGTCCCCCAAGCTCACCGATCGTCCCGTAATCAAGAACCCCCACCACGTTTACGACAATTCCGTCCTGCAGCGCATGGGCTGCGGCCAGTACCGGACTGGCCCCTACATTTGAGCATCCATCTGTAATCAGTAGAATTTGTTTCATAATTAAATAATCGCCTCCGTCTCATCCATTCCTATCGATTTGACTTCTATCTCTATCATTTCCACATTCAAGAGAGTTCAAACAGACCAATAGGAAGAATAGGCGGAAAAAGATTCAGGTCTTCTTAGGTTCCTCCATTTCCCGGGTAATCACATATTTTACCTGAATCCGTCAGCTAACCGTTCGGGGCCGTTCCATCCGGGCAAATCCCGGCACATGCACATTGGACCACTCGGGATGAAAATGATCGACGCGTCCGACCACCACCGTCATATCATCATGAATCTGGTTCTGTTGATAACGAATGACTTTCTCTAACAAACAATCGGCAATTTCCTGCGGGTCTTCGCTGCTCACTTCCTGAATCAAGCGCTTCATCCACAGCTCCTTGTTAACGGCGTAACCAGGAGCATCATAGATTCCATCCGTCATCATAATCAGAACATCGCCTGCCTGAAGCTGTAATGATACCAGATCCACCTCGATATCCTGAATGATGCCAATCGGAAGATTGCTGGCCGATACCGGTATGACATCGCTGCCCCGTTTAATAAAGCTTGGGGTTGAGCCGATCTTCATGAACGTGGTCTGAGCGGTATATTGATCGATTAGAGCCATATCAACCGTGGCATAAATTTCGTCCGGCGAGCGCAGCATCAGAATCGAGTTAACCGATTTAATCGCAAGTTTCTCATCCATCCCCGATTGAAGCAGTTGCTCCAATATATTGAGTGCCGAGCTGCTCTCGAGCCGCGCCCTTTCCCCGTTACCCATCCCATCGCTAAGCGCTACCGCAAACGTACCGTTGCCCAACTCGACCGTACTGAAGCTATCACCCGATAAAATATCTCCTCCCTTGGCTGCCGCCGCTACCCCCGTCATAATTTCAAACGTCTTGGCTGAACCAAAACGCACAGTCGCCAAACCATCCCTCGGATGGGTCAAGGTCTCTTCCATCACAGCGATGTGCTCCCCGATAATGTCAGACAGCAGAGGTCCAATAATCTTCCTGCATTCGTCATACCCTCGGGTATATGCATGAATAATCTCAATCTCAACCTGTCCGGAATCCAAACTGATGATGTCGATGCCTTGAATCGATAACCCGAGCTGCTGCAACGCTTCTCTGATCTGCTCCTCCTGTATGTGCATCGTTTGGCTCTCCCGCTTGATCTCCCGGGCCAAGTCCTCCATCACCTGCGAAACCCCGGATAATTGTTCCGCTACCAGATGACGGCTATCGTATATTTGGCGTTTCCACTGCATATCATGTTGGTAGAGATGATACTGCTGCTTCAGTATGCCAAGCACTTCCTCCTTCTTGGCGCAGATCCGGCTCCATTCCGGCGGCAGATCCTTGGCTTCCAACTCCGGATTCTCCTCAATTGAGGTCATCATATCGGTCATATATTTATAAGTCTGGTAAAACTTCATATCCCAGCACTGATTCCGTTTATAGCATGTGGCACAGCTGCCTTCAGCCACGGCATTCATGAAATGGTTCATCTCCTCCGTTTGTCTGCCTGGAGGCTGCATGACCCCTGAGGTTTGTCCAAAACTTTGCGAGAGCTGGCGGAACACCTTGGAGAACTGCGTCACGCGATCCGCCGTAAGATCTCGAACCCGCTTCGCATATTCGTGCTGAGAACGAGTATGGTCCTGCGTACCCGGCACGTATTTGCCAATGGCCTGCATCACACTCTTCGGTGTGATCAGGAATAACACAATGGCAGCACAGGTTTCCCATGTCGATATCATCACTTCACCAGGATTGCTGAAATAAATGGAGAGAATGGTAGCTCCCAGCAGCATTCCCAGCGAAACACCGCCTTTCTTTCCTTCCTTCAGCATCCCGGCAAGCATCCCAGAAAATGCGAGCAGGCTCATTTGGGAGAATGCCGATATATTGGCAAGACTGAGGATTAATCCTGTCACTACGCCCACGGAGGCACCCAGCGGAGCTCCCCCCACTAGAGCAAACAGCAAAATCAGATACCGGGATAATACATGCTCCACCGACAGGGATTGGACTGTCCAGCCGACGGCCCCTGTCATGACCGACGCCAGCAGAATGATAATACATAGAATTTCCTCGTTTCGGAGGACATACGATTTTTTACGAAGCGTCAGCACCGGGATGGCCTGGATAAATACCAGCGTCAGAACAAAACTGAGCACGGCGTTCAGGGTAAGCATCATCATGGAGTACCAGGTAATGCTCGGTCCGATGAGGACACTGAAAAGGTTCACAAAGAAAGTGGAGACAAACACCATCAGCGGCGCATAAGACAGTTCCGCCCGTTCATAGGTCTCCAATCCCCGCATCATAAAATAAAAGATCAAGATCTCTGCCGGCACCATCCAAGCCACCGGAAAGGACGCAAATAAACTTCCTGCCACGATAGCCACGCCCACCGGGAGAAGATAATCGCGGCGCATAAAGGCAATGACTGCAAAATAAGCAACTGCAAACGGAGACAGCTCTCCCAGAATCATCGCTCGTCCAAGCAGGAAACCCATGAAGGTTAGCAAGATCATCCACTTCTTTGCGGCCAGGAAGTGGATGGGACGCTGCAGGAAAGACAGCTGCCCTAAACGTTCTGTTACACGGGCACGAATAGAACCCGCTCCCCCTTTAACTGCCTCAGTACCCGGAAACATCACCAGATTTCTTTTATCCATTACGCTGGCACCCCATTCTTCACGAATTTGTTGGTCCCATTATAAAACCCCCATTCAGGAAAGTTTGTCAGAACACCGGACAAGCCCCAAAGAAATTTCCGACAAAATCGCCGTGCCTTGCGAACGTTCGGGAAAAGAGCGTTCATCCTACGCGCCCAGCGGTGTTTCCACCGATCAAGCTTGAAACATCCAGGCAGATCATTTCCCGAATTGAGGCGGACATCCCGCGCGCATTTCCACGGGAGCGCCGTAAATTGCGTAGGAACCTGTCGTACCCTTGGATACAACGACAAAAAAACCGCAGAAGGCGATTTCCCTCTGCGGTCAGTTTATATTTTATCGAATTACATACGTTTGGCTCCGCGTCCGCCGCGTTTACCTTCCGTATTCTTCTTAAGCGAAGAGATTCGTTCTTCACTGTCTTTTAGGAAGCGTGACATTTTATCCTCGAATGAAGGCTTGTTGGCCGCAGGCTTAAACGGGCGTCCACCGCGTTCACGGTTGAATCCTCCACCACCGCCACCTCCGAATCGTTCTCCGCCGCCGCCTCCACTGCGTTCCGGTCTCGGTGCGCGGGGTGGACGACTTTCGGAAGCCGGCTTGTCGACGGCCTGCTTGATCGATAGACCGATCTTGCCGTCCTTGTCGACATTAATCACCTTCACGGTAACGACATCGTTGATCTTCAAATGATCGTTGACATCCTTAACGTAGTTGTCGGCGATCTCCGAGATGTGAACGAGACCCGTGACACCTCCTGACAGATCCACAAATGCTCCAAAATGCGTTATGCCTGTCACCTTGCCCTCTAACTTGGTGCCCACTTCAATTGCCATAGAATAAAATGATCCTCCCTTAAAAATATACAGTCGGATTTAAAAATCGCGCTGCGGTGATTTGATTATACGATAATGACCTAAACAAGGTCAACAGACGTCTGTCATGCCTAATTACGGCTTTTCGCCCGAATTTTGGGGCTGAATGATCGGTGTTTCATTTGGCAGATATAAACCAAATTTCTTACGGGCAATCTGCCCGATATATTCAGGGTCCTTCAATCGCTCCACTTCATGATGAATCTGGTTTAGCGATTGTTCAACGGACTTATAATCCCCTTGCTTCTGAGCTAGCGCTTCGTTCTGATTACGGATGCGGTCATTCTGGGACCAGAGCGTTGAACCTGCCCAGATCAAAAACAGCGCCATCATCGCCACAAACATTCTTTTACGCCGGCGGGCGCCTTTGTTCTTCGTCTTGGTTTGTTGGGGAGCCTGCTTCGACGGATCAGCAAATCTTCCCATGACCATACCTCCTAAAACCAGCGCTTCCACGCCTTAATAACCTTGTCCGCTAATTGCTTGCTCCATGCAGGTAACCTGACTCTGGATGTGATCGGTCTCAGCATCCATTTCAAGAGTCGCCAAAAAGGCATGAGGCATTTAAGTACCAAACGCAACAGCGACAGGAGAAACTTCCATAGAAACCTTAACAACCCTAAGCATAACATCAGGATTCCTTTAATCGGATTCCAAAGCAACATGCGGAACAACTTGTACAAAAAGGACAATATGCCTTTTGTCACTTGAATTAACATTACCACAAAACGCTGGGTTATGACACTCCATAATAAAAAATAGATCCAAACCCCTATAAATAGCCCTACAAACACGTAAAAACGCAGTTGGCCGTTATTGGTGAAGTACAACATGCGAAAAATGAAGAACGCTGCCGCAATCCAGTAAAGGAAGTCCAGGGTATGCTTGGACCATTTTGGGAAATGGAGCTGCCCGGCCAGCACCCGGTAGCTGTCGAAGGCGACTCCCATCGCTGCTCCGGAGAAGAGCATCCAGAGCAGCGTGATCCATTGTACGCTTGGGTTCATTTAAACAGCTTGCCGAGCAGGCTCTTATTCTTGGCCTGAGAACCGGGATTCAGGTAAATAAGTGAATGCACCTGACCTTCAATCGACAAAAGCCCCTCTTCCAGGCTGAGATTTTTAATATGTAAATTTTGCCCCCGAATGGTGAGATGCCCCAGCTCGGTCTGAAGCAGAAATTCTTCACTGTCAAAACTCTCCACATTTTGGACACCCGTTATGTCCAGCAGCTTCCGGTTCTGCATCCTCAGGTCATGAAACTTGCCCTTCCCTTGGTCGATCATGGCATGTACCCCTCCTTTTAACAATAGCTTATGGAAAGGTGCCTGTCTTTAGAACCCGGAAGCGCACTTCAGTGAAGATCATGGCATAAAAAACAGAAGCGTCCCCCTCACCCCATGTGAGAAGGACGCTTCATGTAACGGTTTAGGCTGCTTACCAGTCCAGACCGTGATCTTTAACGATCGGTTCTTCCTTGACCAAGGTATAGAGGCTGGTTGCCTCATCTTTACGGGTTGTCTCGGTAAGACGCTCGACCCGGACGGTCACGAGCTTCTGGCCAAACTGGACGGTGATCTCATCGCCCAATTTAACCGTGCTGCTCGGCTTCGCCTCACGGCCGTTGATCAGCACCCGGCCTTGATCCGATACATCTTTCGCTACGGTACGCCGCTTGATTAACCTCGATACTTTCAGGAATTTATCGACTCGCATTATTTTACAGCTTCTTTAAGTTTGTTGCCTGCTTTGAATGCAGGAACGTTCGATTCTGGAATTTCGATGGTGTTGCCTGTTTGCGGGTTACGGCCTGTGCGTCCAGCGCGTTTGCGAGTTTCGAAAGTACCGAAGCCGATCAATTGAACTTTATCACCATTAGCCAAAGCATCCGTGATTTCGCCAAGGAAGCCATTCAAGACGTTCTCAACGTCTTTTTTTGTCAATCCACTTTTACCGGAAATGTTGTTGATCAGATCTGTTTTGTTCATGAGTTAAATCCTCCCAATTATCAGAAAAATATAAGATTTACGGTTATTCGGTTAAACCGCCTTGCACACTGCAAGATTTCACCATAAATGATTATTCTGGATGCCTTGCGGAATTCCTGCCGCAAATCCCTATTTTTTTATTTTTTCGTGAAAAGTTGCCTTTTTTCACCCGTGGATCCCGCCGTTGTGTGACGATCCCGATTTGGCAGCCTGCCATAGGGCTTCCATCTCGTCCAAAGTACTTCCCTCAACGGATTTTCCCTGCAAAGCAAGTTGCTCCTCTATGTAGCTGAAGCGACTGACAAATTTCCGATTCGTTCTCGAAAGAGACTCTTCCGGGTCTGCTCCGATGAATCTTGCTGCATTGGAGACCGCGAACAGCAGATCGCCCAGCTCAAGTGCCGTATCCTCGGCTGACTGACCTTCGGCCACGGCCTGCCGCAGTTCACCAAGCTCCTCCTCAATCTTCTGGAACACACCTTCGATGTTATCCCAATCAAAGCCGACCTTGGATGCCTTCTTCTGAAGCTTGTACGCTTTCATCAATGCGGGAAGATCCCGCGGTATGCCGTCCAGTACAGAGGCTTTCTCCGGGGAGAGGCCTTTAAGGCGCTTCTCCTCGGCTTTCATCTGCTCCCAGTTCTGCAAGGCCGATTCCGCGTCTTTGGCGCTGCTCTCGCCAAAGACATGCGGATGACGGAAGATCAGCTTGTCATTCAGGGCTTGAATGACATCGTACACCGTAAAGGTACCGAGCTCCTCCTCCATCTGTGAATGCAGCATAATCTGCAGCAAGAGATCACCAAGCTCCTCCTGCATATGCTCAGGGTCATCCTCATCAATCGTCTCAAGCACCTCGTAGGTTTCCTCGATCAGATTTTTGCGGATGGACTCATGGGTCTGCTCACGGTCCCATGGGCAGCCTTCAGGACTGCGCAGAATGCCGACAATTTCATGAAGTCTGGCAAACGTCCTCTGCCGGAGCTGGCTGTCATCACTTCGAGGCACATAGACCAGCGACAGGTTCCCATAACCTTCGATACGATCCAGTTCGTAGAGCGGCACACGCTGAATCGCTTCCTCGCCTTCAACGCCCAGCGCATGGCCCACGATAACTGGGTAATCGTCCGGATACAGTTCCATCAGCGCCAGCTTGACTTCCGAAGCGGTAAACATGTCATACACCTGGCCGATCAGGGTATGCAGCTGCGGCTGAAGGACGCTTGCTTGAAGCTCAGCTGCATCGAGAAGCTGGAAGCCCTCAATGGGATCGAAACCAAGGCGAACAAAGGCCTCGTCCAGAAAGCTCTCACCGCCGAGCACCGTCAGGGTCACATTCTCTCCCGGGCAGCGCTCCCGCAACAACCGAACCGTGGCTTCCGCTACCATGGGATGTCCCGGCACCGCGTAGACAATCTCACGATTATCCTCAGCAGCTCTGGCCAGGTTGATCAGAGCGGATGCAATGGATTCGTACACCTCAGGAAAGGTGTCATGTGCTTCATACACATGGTCAAACGATTCCGGATTGACCTGGAATTCATTTAACGCAGCGATTACGGGATGAGATAATGTGCGCACATACACCTTCGATGCCCGCTGCATGGTTTTTATAATGCCTATAGTCAATCGATCAGGATTGCCAGAACCCAGGCCGACCACCGTAATGGATGCACTCATACGATACTTCCTTTCGCTCTTCGTCCGCCTTGTAGACGTCGTTATCGTACACTACTATATCACAGAAGATCAAACATCTCACGTTTGCCGTGCTTTTAGCGCAGCACACGCAAGGCCCGCAAGAAGGCTGCCAGCGGTCTTCCGACCTTCGGCAGCATCCGAAGCTCCTCCTCCGTGAGGAGCTTCGTGAGCGCGGCGCCGATGAGGAAGGCGCCGCCACCGGCCGCGACGCCGCTCAGGCTCCGGGCCGCGGAGGTAAGGCGGCCTGGGGCGAAGCCGGCCGCCGCCAAGATGCC
>NZ_BIMC01000034.1 GCF_004000885.1 Paenibacillus glucanolyticus NBRC 15330 | reverse complement strand
TGGCGCGGGGCGGGCTGTGCCAGCCCCGCTTCCAAGCGCAGGCGGCCCAGCAGGACGCCGAGCTGGGCCGCGGAGCGCCAGTCGCCGGTGTCCTCCCCGGCGACCTCCGCCAACAGAGCCTCGACCTCGCCTGCAAGCAAGGCTCGTCCTTCCATACACTGAATCAGCAGCTCTGCCTGCTGCATCAACACAGCTCCATGTTCAACAGTGCTTCCCATCTCCATCAGAGACCTTATTCGAGCTCCATTCAACAACTGTATCTCTTTGAACAAAGCGCCCCACTGAGGCCTGCTGACTTCAGGCTCTTGAAGTAAAAACCCCCTTAATCCAAGGAATACATAGTTCTGCCACTCTCGTACACTCCACTCATTCATTTCATTGATGGATCGAAATTTCTCGCGAATTTCAACAGCCCAGCCTAGCGGCATCTGGGAGGACAACAATACAAATATCGGATTATTTGCACTCTCATCCAACCATCGCTTCTTTCCATACCACCACTGAAAATCCACCCGCAGATCTAAGGAGAGACGACATTCCCATTTCTCGGATGTGCGAATAGCATATATAGCAATCTGCACGGACATCAACTCCAATATCAAGAGATATAAAGTGGGTAAAGGTCATGTGACTGATACTGTACTAGTAAGTTTAAGAAAGCCCATGTACCTATTCATTTTTTTCATTGCTTTCAATTTGCTTTCAATTGCTATCAGTAGAGAACTAAGTTAGACAACATATCTAATTCCATTAGAGAGAAACATGATCATGAAGATGGACAGCCGATATTCACTCGAACCACTCGGCCGTTTCATATCTACAGCTGCACCTCCGTGCCAGGATCGTCACATCATCAATAGCTCCCCTTTTCGATGTCCTTTGTCGAATCCTGTCACAATATGTTTTTTTATAAACACCAACGCACAATCCTATCCTCTAACAACTTTTTTGAAAAAACGCAAAAAGCACACCTCTTACCTACGCGGTCGGAGTGTGCTTCACGCCTTCAACAATATGAATATGATCCTGGGAGCTGAAACAACAACTTTTTGATGTCTAACCCTGTACATAAGGAATCTGAACGGCCTCCATCGGATGCCTCAGATCGATCCGTATCACTTCATCTTCATTCGAATCTGCATCGGGTTCCCGTGATGCCTGACCATCGGATCTCCATGTCCCGTACACCAGTTCGATTCCGGACAAATGAGTCAGTCTTTGGACAATCTTCAGCGTATCATCATAAGACTGGTCATCAAGGACGGTGACACGCACACGCGTCCCGCTCAGCAGGGCATACCATGAAAGGGCTCTTAAATACCATTCCACCTGCCGCTCATGGTTGGACGTGATCAGCACATAATGCCTGCGCCGCCCCGTGCCTTCACCGGCTCTTCTAAGATGACGGGCATGCACGATATGAACCAGAGCAACAGCGATCCCGTACACCGCGAGTATCCACAGCAATTGGGCAACCATGAGACTCACCTCCTTCTCTTATCAACAATATATGCTGATCAGGAGGGGACGGTGACAGTTATGTAACCAGAGCCCACACTAAACTTGACGGGAACGGCTCTAACACAATACACAGTTAGAATGTTGTTCTTGTTGCAATTATTGAGCTCGCTGAAAACTTATATGCTCTATAATATAACAAAAAGGAACCGCCCTTGGCAGTTCCCTCCCTATGTAAGACGCGTCCGTGCATTCGGATCGGCGATTACAACGTCACCCAGCCATACTTGATCGAGTTGATAACCGCTTGCGTACGGTCGTCCACTTCCATCTTCTGCAAAATGCTGCTGACGTGGTTTTTTACAGTTTTTTCACTAATGAACAGGTATTCTCCAATCATCTTGTTGCTCTTGCCTTCGGCCATTAGTCTGAGCACTTCCGCTTCGCGCCTTGTCAATGGGTTATTCTCGCCTGCCACAAACTTGACTCCCGCTTCGCGCGTACCGCTTTCCGCCATAGCGCCTGCTTCGTTTACATAAGTCATCCGACGAAGCTGTTGAATCAGCTTGCCTGTTACTTTTGGATGGATAAATGCATATCCCTCATGTACCGAACGGATCGCGTTAATCAGTGACTCGGCTTCCATATCCTTCAGGAGGTAACCGTTAGCTCCTTTGCGGAGCGTTTCAAACACATAACTTTCGTCATCATGAATCGACAGTATGATAACCTTGATCTCAGGAAACATTTCACGTAGTTTCTCGGTCGCTTGAACACCGTTCTCTGTTGGCATGTTGATATCCATCAGCACGATGTCCGGTTTCACTTCGTTACAGAATTCAAGCACTTGAATTCCATCACCGCATTCACCGATGACGTCAATGTCGTCCTCCATATTCAGTATCCGCTTCAGACCCTCCCTAAACAGCTGGTGGTCATCGGCTAATAATACTTTAATAATCGCGTTCTCTTTCTCCATATGTTCCATCCGATTACTCCTTTCTCTTTTCTACGTTCGTCGGGATATGAATCACGATCTTGGTTCCCTGGTTCTCGGCTGAATCGATCTCCATTCTCCCTTCGAGCAGTTCAACCCTCTCCCGCATGCCAATTAACCCAAAGTGGTCCCTGCTTTTCTGTTCCAGCAATTCGACATTGAATCCCAGGCCATTGTCCTGTACAACGATTTTGACCAATTGCGCCTGGTAAGTAATCTCAACAAGCACATAAGTCGGGTAAGCATGTTTTGCAGCATTCGAAAGTGCTTCCTGCACCAACCGGTAGATGGCCGCCTCCATCGCAGAAGAGAGACGATGCTCTTTCCCCCGTGTCTCGAAGATCGTGCGGATTTTCGATTTCTCTTCATAATCATGCACATATTTACGCAGTGTGGGGATTAATCCTAGATCATCGAGTGCCATTGGACGCAGATTGAAAATGACTTTTCGCATTTCCTCCAGGCTCGAGCGAACCTGGCCCTTCAAATCTACTATTTCGTCCTGCACCATCTTAAATTCCTGCTTCGCGAGCATTCTTTCTACAATTTCCGTCCTAAGAACCAGATTAGCCAGCAGTTGGGCAGGACCATCATGAATCTCTCGGGATATGCGTTTCCGTTCTTCCTCTTGTGCCAGAATAATCTTCAGGCCAATCACCTGTCTGTTTTTCGCAGATTCAATGATTCGGGAAACCTGGCCCAGTTCTCCGGACAAGTATTCGAGCACCACGCCCATCTGAGATCCAATCGATTCTGCACGCTCCACCGAGTTCTCTACATTACGAACCCGCTTCTGCAGCTCGTCTCGTCTTGCCTTCAGATACATTTCCTTCTCCCGGTAGATCATGAGGTCAAGCTGAAGCTGCGTTGCTTTCTCATACGCCTGCTTGATATCCTCTTCCTTGTACCGGACAAAATCCCGGCTAACCTCGGTCAGCCGGATCCGGGAACGGCGATAGTTCAGCTCTAGCTGATCTACCTTCTCTAAAGTTTCCGTCGTTTCTTTTAATGTCCGCTGCAGTTCATGATTGAGAGACGCGAGCTCCTGCCGCGACGCCTCCAATATTTCGAACATCTGGTATTTGCTGTCCTCCATCACTTTGATGGCGTTTTTTATGACACGGTCGATGGCATCGGCTTGATAATCCACGCACTCTACTCCATTTCTAACGTTTCATATACATATCATACCATATCATGATTCGATCGTAACGGTCTTCGTGTTCTTGTCCCATTTTACTTTAAGGCCTAATTGCTCGGAAACGAGACGAAGAGGGACCAAAGTCCTACCACCTTGAACCATCGGTGCGACAGCCGCCGAACTGCGCTTACCGTTCAGGATGAATTCCTTCTTGCCTACCGTCAGTTCCATGAGCATACCGCCTCTCAACACACCTACCCGCTGAGCGGATTGGTTCCATGTTGCTTGCCCGCCGAAGGCATCTAGAACATGCTTAATCGGAACGTAGGTGGTTCCATTTTTCAAGATTGGCGCCGAATCAATTGCCACTTTGGAACCATTCAGCACGAGTGATTTTTGCCCAATAGTCATGACTGCTTTTCCAGTTGGAAGTCCTTCATTCCCTGATTGGGAAGGCATCATGAACCTTATATCGTCAAAAGATACTGAACCCGTCAAAGCGCGCTCATCCTGACCTTCTTCCACGTTGACCACATACAGTCGCTTCATCTGCGCCGGGAATGCAATGTTATATCCACTCAGATCCATGCTCAGAGTCTTCCAGCCGCTCCAATCGATTGCTTTCGCCAGATCCACATATACGGTTTTTCCGTTATTGTCCTTCAGTTCAGCGCGCAGCCAATTCAGACTATTATCTCCTTCCACATCAATCGTCATGGACGTTGCTTGTGCAGGAATGGATTTCCCGGCTGTGCCGTTCAATTCCGCGTATGCGTACATTTTCTGTCCTAATCCACCTGTCATATCATAGGACAAATTCAAGACCTTCGAGTTTGCTTTTGTTCCGCTGCCATTTTTAATTGCTGCAGTACCGGTAACTGCTGGCACATTCGTGGTGAACTTCACAGGGTAACTCACGTTCTCGAAGTTCTCCCATGTGCTCTCTCCTGCAGCGGATAAAATAACAACTGTGCTAAAGCCGTCATATCGTGCGATAGCATAACCGACCTTCGTATTGCTGTTGACGGAGGATACCGTCAGACGTCCGTCTTTTACACTTCCTTTAAATCCGATGAACTCCCATTTCAGTGCGCTGCTCGGCACTTCCAGGCTCTGACCATTGTTCGTTACGGCCGTGACCGGCACGGAAACGCTCGTTCCTGCCTGCAGCGGAGCACTCGACACGCCTGTGGTCAATGCGGCGATATCGTCCGCACCTAACACCTTAACTTGCATGGTAGCTTTTGTGCTGCCGCTTACTGCCGTCAGAGTTGTTGTACCCGGCTTGGTTGCCTTGATGCTTTGTCCGTTGACGGCCAGATTGCCGTTGCTGGCTTTCCAGGTCGGCTTAATGGAGCCGGCTTCTATAGGATTATAATAGGTATCATAGCCTTTCAGTTCATACGTACCCATCTGCCCGATGAGCAGGGTGTTGCTTCCGCTTACCGTCAGACCTTTCAAGCTGCCCTTGGGTGCCGTTGAGAACACCCCAAGCGAGTTTACAATGCTGCGCTGCGTCGTGCCATATTCCGTGTTGAAGGTAAGCTCGGTATTGGTCTCGGCCAGTGGACGGTTGACCATCGTCGTCGAGCCGCCCCCGTCAAGGTTCATTCCCTTCCATACGCCAATCTTGGTCATGAAATCCTGCAGCTGCTGAAGGGTCATCCCCTTGCTATTGTCATTGCTCTCCGTAGCAATCAGATAGGCGTAACGTCCGTCTTTGGAGTAACCTACAGCTGTACGTGCCCGGCTTCCTCCAATCGAATTCACGTTTCTTGAGAATGACGTCGCCTTGCCGTTATCAACCAGAATGGTATGGCCGCCAATCATCATTTGAAGTGTAGTTGGGTCCAGTTCCTTACCTGATTTTTTGGACACCAGCGCATAATTCGCGTCCAGCTTTTGGCCGACAGCCAGATTTTTTTTCACGAATTCTGCTGCAGCTCCATGGGTTCGCAAAATAAAGCTACCTTCCGGTATCGCTGTGGGCAATCCCGCCATCACTGAAATATCCGTAATGACGCCGTCCGTTACCATAACCTCCGTTGGTGTCGTCGAGCTGTTCTTAGGACGCTCAACCGCCTTCCATGCACTAGTGTAGATATAAGCTGTATTCGCATGGCTATACGTTGATCCGGTGCCTTCAGGCGCATAGGAGACCTTGTTCATGCCCGCAAGCGGGAATGAAGCTCCATTCTCAGCCGTAACACTCCCCGAAAATGCAAACTCGTCCAGAATCGGCGTTCCATCGTTCGTTACACCAAAAGCGTACATACCTTTCAGATCAGATGGCGTTGACATCAACAAACCACTCGATATTTGAGCACCCATCGGAGCCCCTTCGCTGCCGGTATTAAAAAAATCACCGTTAATCGCAGCAACTGCGCCGTTCTCCTTCGCCATTCCGCCCGTGCTTTGTCTCGTTGTAAATTGATTTCCTTGCCCTGTCATGACATCCAGCTTCACGTATTTGTTATTGAGATCCACGCGGATGACATTGGCTAGCGATTTTCCCCCAGTGCTGTTAATGTACTGATATTTCATCAGAACCGCACCGGAAGTAATGATTTCTTCACCTAGTTTCTTAGCTGACGCGGATGCCGCATGAGCTACAAATGAAGACGATAGATTCTCTATAACCGGTATTCCGTTGCTAAGCACAGGACCTACCCAGATAACCCCTGCCAGTGTAATAATCAACCATTTTTTGCCTACGCCTGATTTCTCAGTCTTCAGTGTTTTCCCCTGACTAACCATGTAATCGTAACTCTCCCATCTCTCGTTCAACACGGATGCCGAACATTTAAAGTCTCTAATTAATAGACTTCATTTTTGAGAAAAAGTTACGATTTTGTTATAAAAAAAACACTTTCGCGTATCTTACATCAAGTTCTAGCAAAAATGTAGTAGCATTTTTTGAGAGTGTATGTAATTCAACCCTATGTTACTATAATTTCATCTAAAAGTAACTAGTTTGTCATAAATTATATTCCTCTTTTTCCAATAAATTATTAAAAAAAGCTGATACCCATAATAGGCATCAGCTTTATAATTGTTTCATTTTTGTAATAAGTCTGCGTCGGTTAATAGAGTAATGCTCTATTAATAAACGAATTAGCAGATATATAAACAGTCGCTGACCATGATTTACTCTTCGAAAAGATGCCAAGGTTCGTAACTCAGCAGTTTAAAACTTTTCCAGATACGAAACTTAGTTCGCTGCAGCTTGTTCCTTCAAAGCTTCCACTTTATCTACGCGCTCCCAAGGAAGATCCAGATCGGTTCGTCCAAAATGGCCGTAAGCAGCTGTTTGCTTGTAGATTGGACGGCGAAGATCGAGCATACGGATAATGCCAGCCGGACGCAGATCGAAGTTGCCCCGCACAAGCTCCACCAATTTCTCTTCACTTACTTTACCCGTACCGTAAGTATCAACACTAATCGAAACTGGATTTGCTACACCGATGGCGTAAGCCAATTGAATTTCACACTTGTCCGCCAGACCCGCTGCAACCAAGTTCTTAGCCACGTAGCGAGCCGCGTAAGCAGCGGAACGGTCTACTTTTGTAGGATCCTTGCCGGAGAATGCACCGCCGCCATGACGAGCGTAGCCGCCGTAGGTGTCGACGATGATTTTACGTCCTGTCAGACCGGCATCCCCTTGAGGACCACCGATAACAAAACGACCTGTAGGATTAATAAAATATTTCGTTTCTGCGTCCAGCAGCTCAGCTGGTACCACAGGAAGAATGACTTGTTCTTTGATGTCCTTCTGGATTTGTTCCAGAGTTGCTTCTTCAGCATGCTGAGTCGATACAACGATCGTATCTACACGCACTGGTTTATTGCCATCATACTCAACCGTCACCTGGGTTTTACCATCTGGACGCAGGTATTCCAGCGTACCGTCTTTACGAACCTCAGACAAACGACGAGCAATACGGTGGGACAATGCGATTGGAAGAGGCATCAGTTCTGGCGTTTCGTTGGTTGCAAAACCAAACATCAAGCCTTGGTCGCCAGCACCGATGTTCTCGGTCTCCTTGTCCACTTGGGAAGGATCACGATTCTCCAGTGCAGCGTTTACCCCCTGTGCAATATCAGCAGATTGCTCATTCAGCGATGTCAGCACCGCGCATGTATTGAAATCAAAACCGTATTTTGCACGGGTATACCCGATTTCCTTCACGGTATTGCGTACGATGGATGGAATATCCACGTATTCTGATTTAGTGCTAATTTCTCCAATGACCAAAACAAGACCCGTTGCCACGGAGACTTCACAAGCTACGCGTGCGTTGGGATCGTTAGCCAAAAAAGCATCGAGTACCGCATCGGAAATCTGGTCACAGATTTTATCCGGATGTCCTTCAGTTACGGACTCAGATGTAAATAAACGTCGCCCTGTTAAAGACATGAGATCAACCTCCCATATGAATAGTATATGATATATCAAGAGGTCCTACACAAAAAATGAACCTTTTCCTATCGGAAAAGGTTTGAAATGTACAATCCTCAACATGCATATTAACTTATTTGTTACCAGGTGTCAATCCAGTTAGTGAGCTGATTCTCAAGGATTTTCTTGGTTTTTCATATCGAAGTTATTCAAGAATAAGTTCTTACCGAAATTATGAAAAACCTACAGTCTTCCCAGAATGCTTTGCTCGGCGTTCTGAACCAAACGCTTGGTAATTTCCCCACCAACAGATCCGTTCTCACGGGATGTCAAATGCCCCCATCCAGCACGGCGACTAGAGGATCCTCCTCCGATGGCTCCAAGTTCTGAACCAAATTCCGTATCCGCTCCATTTGAGCCGCCGCCGTAACCAACATGCAATCCAAACTCAGCTGCGATCTCATATTTCATCTGTTTCAGCATTTCACGGCATTCGGGTACCACTTGACGATTTCTACTACTTCGTGCCATGTTCAAACACCTCCTGTAATGGTATTTACAGAAGTTATTATTTGTCGAGATTACAGCCTTCACACGTATAAAACGTTGTCACTAATGGCAATAATTATGAGTAGATAGTCGGGTGATCATCTTCATACCACTGGTAAGATAAAGCTGTATTATCATGTGTCAAGCGCCCCTTTTAGGATCACTATTTAATGGTGTAACCACCACGTACCATGACAATCAGATTGCTGGTCTGTCCTTCTTTCACCTGAATGCCTCGGCCTTCACGTGGAAACGAGAGCAGATGATTCTTAGGCGCAGCTTGTCCATTCAACAGATCCTTACCGTCCGTAAGGTCTGCAACGCCACTGGAGACTTCAGTATAAATCACAGCATTACCTGAACGCACAATAAATTCTGTTCCAGCATCGGCAATCAAGATCTTACCAGGTTTCAGAGCAACGTTCTTGACTTCATCAGCACCTTGCGATGGTTGAGTTGGATTTGTGGGATTGGTATTCCCTCCACTACCGCCATTCAGCGCTTGTTGGATTTGTTGGTCTACGTAGCTTTTGGTGACGACCGGGTCGTCAGTGGTGCCAGGGGTTGTGCCTGCGCCGTCGGCGGGGGTGTTGAGGATGGAGTTAACACAAAAAGCAACACCTAAAACAGCAGTTATAGCTATTATTTTAGACTTTTTCATTGTACCTCCATAAACCAATTTTTATAAAGAAAAAAGCAAGGGGCTATAAAAGCACCCTTGCTCCATCTAAGGTATTACTTATTTCGCTGTGCGAATAGCTTCAAATGCTTTAACAGTGTTACCAGCTACGTCTTGAACGTATTTAGCATCTTCGCGAATACCGATTGTGTAAAGTCCTGCACCATCCGTTACAGTAGTGTCAGTAATTACAACTTTAAGAGTATCAGCATCAACTTTTACGATTTCAAAGAACGCTTTTTGGTTAGCTGTATCAGATTTAACTGGAATGTTAGCTGTAGCACCAGTCAAACGTGTTACAACAAAGTCTTGAGCAAGCAGATCTTCATTGATGTTAGCTTTCAAAGCTTCAGTGAAGTCAATGTTTACTTCGTAAGTAGAACCTGTAGCTGTTCCTACTGGGAATGTAGTTTGACCATCTGCAAGTTTCACTTCTGGAGCAACTTTGTCATTCAGAGTATAGGTTGAGTCACCTACTGTTACAGGAGAACCTACTTGACCCAGCTTAATAGTGCTTTGTGCAACCGTGCGGAAGTCTGCTTCGTTAAATACAACTGTCAGACCTGTAGTTGTGTAAATTGGGTTAACCAATTCAACAGTGATGATGTTAGAGTTGTTTGCAGTTACATTAGCAACACTAATTTCAGTACCACCAACATAAGCTTTAACGTCTCCAGTTTGACCTACGAAACGCTCAACCGCTTGGTCTACCTTCACTTCTACTTTTTTATTGGAAACGAGAGCACCTGTGTGTCCGTCACCATAAGTTTTGGAAGCATTAAGTTTGTTGTAGTCACCTACAAGGATATCACCAGTCGTAAAGTTCTCCAGGTAGTTTCCTTCAAGATCTTTCACACCTTGAACACGAATTGCAGTCCAAAGAGCAGAAGTTACATCACGACCATTGATTTGTACTGGCAAATCAATAACTACACCTTTACCATTTTCGATCACAGAGATAACTGCGTTACTAGGAAGCGCAATTGCCTTACCATCGAAAGTGATGGAATAGTTAGCAGGGTTAGTCAAGGAAGCTACATCCATTGCTTCGTTAAAGTAGATCACTGCACGACGAGCTTCATTGTCAATTTTGAAGGAAGCTCCTGCAAATTCAGGTGCACCTGTGTCACCTACATTGAATGTAGTTGTGTAATCGAGAAGCACGTTCCCAAGAACAGTGTTATCTCTAATACCTTTAACTTCCAGAGAGTTAGTTCCTTGTGGCAATGCCGAGAAGAAATTCACTTCCAGAACATTGTTAGTACCGGACTTAAGATTAGCACCGGAAACTGGACGCACTTTACCATCTTTGTCCTTAACTGTGATCAATTTCGTCCAGGATTGCTTGTCAGCAATACCTTTGCTGAATGTAATCAACAATTGTTTGGAATCAGTTTGGTTAACACGAGCATCAACAACTTGTGGGCGCTCGGTGTCAACAGTCGCAGTAATTTGCTTGGAAGTTTCAGTGATTACGTTACCGGAGTAATCCTTCACACCTTCAACAAAAATGTTGGTAGCATAAGTAGGAAGTGCATTCGCGGCACTGAAGTATACTTCATATTTGTTCGCTGCAATTCTTACAACACTGTCCGGCTTAATTTTGGAAGCTCCACGCAGGTGATAAATGTTTTCTTTAACAACAGTATCGCTGTCAACATCTTCACTGAAAGTCAGCGTCAATTTCTCAAGCGTTCCAACAGCTTCAGCAATTGTTGGAGCTGTTTTATCCTCTGCTACTGTGAATTTGTGCTCGGATTTCAAAGACTTGAAGTTATTGAAATCTGTAACACCCTCGACAGTCAGCGTATGCTCACCTACTGGCAAGTCGGATTTAATGATCAATTCACGGCCGTTATACTGACTGCTGCCGTAGAAGCCTTTGCCATCCAGCAAGAAGCTAGCAGTATAAGTTTGTTGTACTGGCTCACTAAATACAATTTTCACCGCTTTAGTTCCAAGACCTGTTACACTTACCACTTCTGGAAGTGCTACGTCAACCGGAGCAAATTCAAAGTTGGAAACAGAGATCACTTTAGTTCCAGCTTTAATACCAGAAACGTTCAAGCTGTATTTTTGTTGGTTGTTCAGCTTAGTTTTAACAGTCAAGGTAACTGCATTTTTAGCATCATTCAGAACTGCAGATTCTACATCAACACTGCCGCTAAGTTTGTAGTTATCTTTGATTTCAGCAGTTGTTTTATCAACCTCACCATCAAAAGTAACTACAACTTCTTTCAGGTTGTTTGCTGCTACGCTTTGAACTTTAGAAGCATCAGTAACAACCCATTTTACAGTTTCTTTGTAATCGTAGTTGTTGTGCTTGAATTCTACAGTAGTATCCGTGTTAGGAACCAGTGCTTTTTCAAGGTTCACTTTAACAACTTCACTGTTAGCGAGCGTAAACTCAACAGTGCGTCCGTTGTCGGATACTTTGTAAGAAACTACAGCTGGTTTTTGTTGAGCCAAGTAGATGGAGTAAGCAACGTCAACCAGTTGGGAACGGGAAGCGTTAGCTTTAGGGTTAGCTTTAGCATCTACCAAACCAGAGTTGATTGCTGCTTGAACATAACCTTTAGCCCAGTCAGAAGCGTTGTTGTTAGTTTCTGTTGGGATTTCAAGTTTTTGAGCAAGAACGAGAACTTTCGCCATTTCTTGAACGGTGATTTTACCGTTGAAGTCGAAGATCATTTTCGTTGTGTTTTTACCTTCCATCAGACCAGCAGCGTAAACTGCTTCTACATAAGGAGCTGGCCATTTGTCAGCTTTGTAGTTTTTGTCTTTGAAAGATGCTTTACCTTCGATTGGCTCAAGACCCATGATACCAACCAAGACTTTAGCAAACTCAGCGCGAGTCATGTCTTTGTCCAGACCAGCAGTTCCGTCTGGGTAACCAGTGAAGATCCCTTTTTCTTTCAGTACATCAAATTTCTGTTGTGTGTTAAGCGCATCGTCACCGAATGCAACAGAAGCAAACATGGAGAATGCCATTGCTGTAGACAGTGCTACGGATAAAATTTTCTTCATAACCTTTTTTTCTCCTCCTTGAATCATCACTTGATTATTTTCTTTAATTTGGTAGCTCTTATCACTCATTTGTCCTGCACCTCCTTTCTCGAGTTGAGCATAAATCATAAATGATGTCTGTGACGATATCACAGAATCTTGTTAACGAATGAACACTACATACTAGAATAGATTCCTAATCCTACCTAGGTATTATACAACGAGTCCCCAACACCGTAAAGAACATTTTTCTAATTAATAGACAAGTTTCTTGTTTCGGATAATCTTGGTTACCTCGTTGGGCTCTACATTATAAACGTTTGAATTTCCAAAAAGTTGCGGCTGTTGCAAAGTTTTTTTAAAAATATTTTTCGAAGTTCCATCACTTCATATAACAATTGTCCATTTACATATAACGACAACAAAAAAAGACGCCCTCTGGGCGCCTTTGTAGAATACTAGCGAATCTTCATAGCAAGCTGGATGATTCGTGCTCGCATTTCCGGGTTACTATGCAATGTACTGTACATCATGTCAATTTCGGATTTATTCGTACGATATGTCTTATCATGTTTAATTGTAGTGTGTGACCATTGGATCAACGCATTCTCAGCCGCTGTCATTTCGTTAAATGAATCATGAAAGCCTGTCTCAACAACGAGTCCCTCCATGACTTCCTGAGTTATCTCATCATGAGCGGCACGAGCCAGCTCAATTTTCTTCTCCATCACTTTGGCTTTTTCCTCGAACTTGGTCTTCGCCTTCATGTAGTCGAGCTGCGCTTTTGATAATATCGGCTTCATAAATTCATCTTCACCCTCTAAAAATAGTATGTGCTCCCGCTATTGTAGCGTATTCTACATGAAATTACAAAACAATAGATATTGGTAAACGTTTTCGTGTACCCTAACAGCACCCATAAGATCTTGTTATTTATGTTATAAATACCCTTTTCTCACGGATGCTACACAAATATAAACGAGAGCACTGCCATCAGAAATTGGGCGGGTGCTCTCGTTCCTTTTGTCATGCAGTTCTACTTATTAATATAACTTACAGCATTTTGAGCTTGCTCATCATGCGTTTTACGACGGTTGCCGTATCTGCACGATTCAGCACAGCATCCGGGTTAAAGTTGTACGTTGGCTTTTTCTCGCCCTCTTTCAAACTGTTGGCGATACCCGTCAGAATACCGGCCTTGTTCACGGCAAGAATGGCTGGATAGGAGTAATTCGACTTGATATTGCCAACATCTTCGAACTCCTTCTGAAGTGCCGCTTTATCTTTCTCGATTTCGCCCATCTTCAGGTTCAATGCACGTGCGATGATGTTCGCCGCCTCTTCCCGAGTCAGTTCCATATTCGGAGCAAAACTTCGTGGGGCGATGCCGCGAATGATTCCTTTTCTGGCCGCTGTCTCGATATAACGGTAATCCCACTGCATGCTGTTAACTACACTTTCCTGATAAATATCATCGAAGGTTAACTTGTTCTTATCCGTGTCGTAATCCAACGGGATATCCAGCAGCTTCACTACAATGGTAGCAAACTCACCGCGGGTCATCGGATCATACACGCCAAACGCATCTTGCTTGGACGCCTTCATGTATCCTCTGGCCAACATCAACTCAATATCGTTGCGGGCCGTTTTGTGCGAGATCGCATCGGAATAGCTGTAACGCAAGGATTTAACTGCATAATAACCAAAGCCTTTGAAAGGTGCCGTGATTGTTTTTTTCTTGGCATCTACTTTTCCGCCAATGTTAATCCAAGTGCCCTGGGAAGGGTTATACCACCAGATTCCCAGGTTGCTGGATGCCGAGTTTACCAGCGCGGAATCGTATTTCAAGGTAATCGTACCTTTTTGGGACAGCTCCATCCAGTTCTGCGGAATCAGGCGTTGATGGAACTCGTGCCCTTTCGCATATGGATGAGTTGCCACTTTTACATTAAAGTCTTCCACGTTGCTGCTGTAAGCATTAAGTGAACCTGCATCCAGCCAGTAAAGCGGGGAAGCATATCCGAAATGCGCAGCTGGCGTGAAACGGAATGCATTGTTGTTATCCCCTGGGATCAATGCCAGGCGTCCGTCCATTTCAACACCGTTCTCGATTTCTCCGATTCGGTTATAGGCCTTAATGGTCCGTCCATCAATCTGATTCGCGATACCGAACAGGATGTCGTGTTCACCAAGAAGGTTGATGGTCGGTACTTCTGCATTCGGACTTGATTTTGCCTGCTGAAGCACGGTGCCTTTAGGTAAAGAGAGCGATACGCCGCCTTTAAATACCGATACTTTGCCCGATTTTGAAATATTCGTTTTAAACTGGGAACCCTCTGTTGCATCATCTGTGTAAGTTACAACAAACTGTCCATTGGTCTTTTTGGTGCCTTGTTCAATCGTGAACTTAATCGTGTTTTTGCCGTTTTTCAGGTTCTTGACCTCAAGACGGAAGATGTCGCTGGTCTCGGATTTCACCATTGGCGTCTTGCCGATCAGAATCGAGTCGGCTCCCTCTGCCTTGATGCTCACCTCTACAAAGTTCTGTTTCAACACGCCTTCGTTAGGAAGCTTAGGAGACAGCACTTGGTAAGGAGCACGCTCACGTGTAATTTCGATGGTATCCGTAGTCGTGACGGATTGATAACGCGAACCGATGCTAATCGCCTGCAGTCCAACCTCTGGAAGAGCAAGCTCTTTAAATACAACGCGGGCAGAGCTGGAGTTAGCTCCGTTGACAATCGAATAGTACAGACTGTGATCCGCTTGGTTGATAGCGTCCAATTGAGTCTTCAGTGCCCCACCTGAAAGAGTCCATGTGCCAACATTATTTTTCGTGAATACTGCAAAAATGGTTGGTGTTGGATGACTGAGGTTGACCGTAATTTCGTCGGTGTATTCAACTTCAAAGCGAAGACCCAGGGCCTTCTCATATGTGTTATAAGCATTTTCAGCCGTTTCTCTGAACAATCCATCTGGATCGGATTCCGTTGCGGAGCCAACCGGGAATGGAATCATGTTTTTGATTACCGAACGGGTATCGCTAAAATAAAGCAGGGTCAGCTTCGTCGAAATTTTCCCGCTCTTGTCAGCGACAACCAACGTATTCGGACCTGGAATCAGCTGCAGGAATGTCGTATCCGTGAAACTGAACTCACCATTTCCGCTCACCGGCAAATCGCGCGTGTTACCATTCAAGGAAATGGTAAGTCCTGCTGTACCCGTGTAGTTGACAATACGTCCTGTGACTTGATTAAAATCTGAACTGTTCTTAAACACCTGATTGTTATACAAGTTAAAAATATCGATATATGTGGAAGACAGGAACGTTACCGGAATCACCTTGGTATCGGAGACGCCCGATCCATTGCTGGCCTTGATGATCAGATTTTGCTGACCTGTAGGCAGGTTTGTGATCTTGAAGACCGTGTTACCGTTGTAGGTGAATTTCTGGGCAATCGTCCCGCCGCCCTTGCTGGATTCAATCTCAACGTTACCTGCGTTCACTTGGTCCACCATTAAATAAATAGGCAGTTCGTTTAAGACTGTATCGTTACCACTCGGGAAAATGGATTGGGAAGTAGCTGATACCGCACCGCCACTCTCCGTTACGCCATATAGCTGGTACACCTGCTTGATTGTAGGTGCGTTAACATCCCGATAAGTAAAGGTATTCTGCACGTCAAACCCTGAATTAGTGTCCTTAATGTAAACAATATACTCCCCGCTCTGCGTAATATTCACCGAGCCAGTGGTTGTAAAAGGGTACATCAAGGTACTACCCAGTACGGTCGCTGCACCTACAGGTGCCGGCGAGTTCATGATTGGCACCGCGGATCCTAGTGGAGCTACGGTGACATCCAGAGTTGGGGCAACAACAGGCGTACCAGCCGGAGGGGCATCCACGATAACATAACCGGAGATAACGCCGTTGACATTACCGGTTACAACCGCCTGCCCATCGATATTTGTGCTGCCGATCTTCAGTTGATTGACCGTCAAGGAGCCTGTCGGATGATAAACGATCTGTCTGTTGATGGTCTGGGATTTCGATTCGGAGTTCACAACGATCACCAAATCGTTAACACCCTTCTTCAATGGGAGCCCTGCGGAGTAATACGTGTCCCCGCCGCCGGCATACATAGCCATACCGTTAACGGTCACGCCCTTCGAACCGTTGGTTGCTTTGACCGAGATACTAACAGTCTGCGTGGTCACCACAACCGGTTTGGAGGCGTTCTCTTCCAACACGCGTCCATCGCTGAGCGCTACTTCATACACAGCAGGTACATCGGAGAACTTCACATAAGCCGTGGCACTCATCTGCTGGCCTTGCGTGCTCATACCGGACACGATGATTTTGTTCACGCCTTGATTCAACTGCACATTCAGAAACTCGAACGTATTCGCTGCTTCGTTCAGGATCGGCTTTACGCCGGTACCGCCCGTAGTTGTGTCATCAAAACGTTTGATCTCATACTGAATGGTATTCGGATTAATGCCGTTGTAGGTACCTGAAACCGAAATAGAGCTCCGGTTCTCCGGCGTTGGTGAATTCGGATCTGTGCTTAAATTAGAAAAGTGAAAATACAAAGCTCCATTAGCAGCTGAAGCCGGTAAAGCCGGAATTAGGGAAAAGAACATAGCTACAGCCAGTAACAGGCTTGCTATAGTACGGAAATTTTTCTTCAACGGTCGTGCCTCCTTGATCATTCGGACGTTGGAGTCCGTTTTGGTTGTTGCGTCGTTCACTGGGTCCCCTCACTTTCACTGACAGATTGGTTCTAGCGCATAGTTCATATATCGGAAGCGCAGGTCCTATTATTTAGCAAAACATACAAAAAAGCCTCACCTTTTTAGGTGAGGCAGACTTGTCTTATTCGGACGCAATATGAAAAAGAATAAGTTCTACTTGGTGCGACTCTCGGTATTAGCCTTCATCCGCATTCGGTTAATCAGGCCAAGAATCGGCCGCTTGGTTTTGCCGACCAAGCCGATAACCTCAGCACCGATCTGCATGAAACACATCATGACGCAGATGACAACAAAGGTCACCCAGTTCGCTTCATACATAGCGGCAGAGGATTGAATGACAGCCAGCACACCGAAAAATGCAGCAATCACATAAATGATCAGCACCGTCTGGCGGTGACTGAATCCAAGCTCGCGCAGGCAGTGATGGAGATGTCCCTTATCTGGCGCAAAGATCGGCTTCTTCTGAATCTTGCGGCGAATGATAGCAAAAAATGTATCAGACAACGGTACGCCGATGATTATCAGCGGTGTAATGAAGGACACAATCGCAATCTGCTTAAAGCCGAGCAAAGAAAGCATGGCCAAACTGAATCCGAGGAACAGCGAGCCCGTATCCCCCATAAAAATCTTGGCAGGATGGAAGTTAAAGAACAGGAACCCGATAATGCTGCCAAGCAGCAGCAGGCAGAGCAAGGCTACGGTTGTATTGCCCATCAGAATAGCCATGACCAGGATTGTGCTGATCGCAATACCTGATACGCCGGCAGCTAAACCGTCGAGACCGTCAATCAGATTAATCGCATTGGTTACACCGACAATCCAGAAGATGGTCAATGGAATCGACACCCAGCTCTCCAGCATGGAGTACCGATCCTGAAATGGTATATTTACAAAGTCCACAGTAATGTTAAATCCGAATACAACTACACAAGCAGCTGCAATCTGAGCCAAAAGTTTAACCTTGGCAGAGAGTTCAAATCGATCATCCAAGGCTCCGATCAACACGATCATGGAACCGCCGATCAGAAATGCCTTCATAAAGTTGGCATCACGAGCCGACAAGCTGTCTGGCAAAAAAGGAAGAACTGCAATCAGTCCAAGAATAAAAGCCAGATAAATGCCGAGTCCCCCGAGTCGGGGCATGATCCGCGTATGAACCTTGCGGGCATTAGGAACGTCAACTGCACCAACCTTAACAGCAAACTTCTTCACAAGCGGCGTTAAGAGCAGGGCGAGCGCGAGCGATACGATAAACCCGATGATGTATATCATTAACATGTAATCATTCGACCCCCAATATTGTCTACCGGTTGAATTATACTCCCTTCGGGTCCGAAAACCAATGCCAATTTCCGGTGATATCCCGGATTTTCCCCACAGAAATGAGCCATTTAGCCCGTTTTCGTTACATTTTCTTTCTCGCGCAGCACTTTCACTACGAATTTCGGCAGCGCAAGCATTCTTTTATAGCGGGTAGGCTCCTTCAGAAGGCGATAAAACCATTCGAGACGCAGCTTTTGGAACACTTTTGGTGCCCGTTTCAGTTTACCGGAGATAATATCAAAGGATCCCCCGACTCCCATAATCACAGGGACATGAAGCGCTTGTTTATGCTGGGCAATCCAAGGTTCCTGGTTGTCCGCACCGCGAGCCACAAACAAAACATCCGGAGAAGCTGCACGAATTTCCTCGATCACGGCAGAATCCTCATCAGGTCCAAAAAAACCGTCCCGGTGGCCGCATATAATCGCAGCCGGATATTGCATTTGTAACCGCTCGGCAGCTTCCTGAATCACTTCGGCGGTTGTACCCAGCAGATAGAACTTCCATCTATAGGTTTCCCCGACCTTCAATAATTCATGTAAAAGTTCGAAGCCGGTTACGCGTTCCTCAATCGGCTCGCCACCCACACCAGCAGCCCAGACGATACCCGTTCCGTCCGGAACGATCATTTCCGCAGTGCGCATCATCTGTTTGTAATCCGGATTATTTACGGCCGTCATCACCATAATCGGATTTGCCGTAATGACATGGTGGGGCTGCCTCGATTGCACAGCCTCGGTCAAGTATTTTACCGTATCCTTCATATTCAGTTTAGAAAAAGGTACTTCGAACACCGATACGGTAGGAAATGGATAGGTCTGTTTCATGTTTATCATCCTCTATGGCGTAAATATTGGGCAATGTGACGCGCAGGTTTAGCCGCCTCCTGTTTCAAAACAGCAATCTGCTCACCGTGCTCCGCTCTCCATGCCAGTGCACCGTCCAACAACTGCAGCATCTGGTCCTTCAACACATCTCCATCAAGCGACTCACTGGTTCCGACAGGCTCGCTGCCAAGCCGCTTCAAAAAGTGATTAATCTTCGGATCGTAGGAAATGCCGAGCAGCGGCACACTCTGATTCGCTGCATAGATCAGGCTGTGCAGTCGCATGCCCAATATCAAATCACAATGACTGACCTCACGCAGCATGTCCTGCGGCTGCTTCTCATCATGGTAGAAACTGATCATAGAGCCATTCCGGGAGATATCACCAATCTGGCTAACAATAAACTGCGAAGCCTCTAGGTCATCCGGCTGATGAAAAGGAAGAAAACGAAGGTGTACGGGGCGCTGTTCGGCTAATGCCTTTAAACCTTCCCCAATAGCCTTCAGTTCTTTTCGCTCCGGATTCCAGTATCTAACCGAAATGCCGATGACCGGCAGAGCATCTCCCGTTTCATGACTTGTTGATGATGACTGTGATGGCATTTCTTCACCGGAGTACTCGTGCACTTGTTGCGATCGTACTCCTTCACCGGTACTCTGGTGTATTTCTTGCGTTGATACCCCTTCACTAGAATCCTTGTGTATTTCAATAGAAGAAACAGAAGCAACGTCAGCTCTTTCCGACGACAATGGTGTATTCGCAGTCTCTTCAGTTGAGGAAACAATACCCTGTCTGATCCCATCATTAGTGTCAACATGGACTCTAGGTTCTGTCTTATCATGATGATCTTCAGCAAAAGCCTCATCTGTATGCAGCTCTTGCTTGCCTGCATCCATCTCACGCAACGACCTGTGATGTACTGCATTATTGTCGATGCAAGCATTTTCGCCTTCTGGCAGCGGCAAGCCCATAACCGGATCCGGTACGACGTGAATCGCTTCAGCTGATATTCCCATGGACTGAAGCAGCTCGCCCGACTGGATGTCACGCACGGAGATGTAAGTGCATTTGCGGAAGATGGAACGGATCATGGGATAAAAGAGTTTACGATTCACCGGGCCTACGCCCTGAGCATAAATAAATGTAGGTTTGCCGAGCCATTGAGCAATCTTAAGAACGCCCAGATAATAAGGAATCGTCTTTGGACTGGTTGCATCCTGCAGCAGACTTCCTCCACCGCTGATCAAGCCGTCACTGGCCTTGATCGCTTGACGAACCTCTCCAAGTTTCATCCGATGCACGGACTTTACGCCGTAGGCAGCGGATGTCCATTCCGGGTCGATGGAGAGTACAATGGGGTTGATCTCAACCCCCGCTGCCTGTCCTTCCTGTTCCAAAGCGGTCAGAATCGATTTCAGCACCGCTTCATCACCGCTATTTTTAAATCCGTAATATCCGGAAATGACTATCGTCTTAGAAGTGGAGACCATCGTTTCCAGATCCTTTCTGCCACTTGCCATACCAATATTGCGATCAATCCGATAATCAGACCAAGTCCAAGACCCAGCAGGACCCGAATAGCTGAAATATAGAGTGGCGTGTGAATATGCGTGAATGTTCCGACCATCGACAGCTGCCCCATCACACCGATAATGAGCAGATAGACAGCATGGCGATACTTAAATGACAGGAATACGCCAAGCACCATCATTGGATGGGCCAGCAAGAACTCCTTGTTACGAGGGCGTACGCCGAATATATTCTCCAGGAAAGATCGGAATGCCATCTCGATGGATGAAACGGAGCCTGAATTACCTGTACGGGTGAGATAATACCAACCGACGATCGCCACAATGCCGGCTGCAATGACCCAAGTCAGCGTAATCGGAGACTTTAGCAGCTTCAAGATCGAGTGGTACGTAGATCCGCCGCGGTACAGAATCACGTAAACGGCAATGAGCGCAATCGGTGCCGCGGCAAGCAAATTGACACCACGGAACTGCTCCAGAACAAGCATATACGTTACATTGTTTAATAGAGCTACAACGATCGGTACGGCTGCAAGCGACAGAATAGAGGTCTTCACCAGCAATACGATGGAATGTGTCACTCTTCTGCCAGGAGTCATGTCCGGTATGGTTTGCTGCGTTTCATTGACTTTTCGAATAGCTAGAATAACAGCTACCGTCGGAGCACTGATGGCGGCAAATAAAGCAAGCGCCTGCTCTAGCAATGATGCATTAAGAACATACAATCCTGCACTGCCCACCAGGCCGATCAGGAAGGCTGCGATGGTAAGGAACGGAATGAAGTAGGACACCATCAGTGAGATCAAAGCCACGGCTCCGACAACAGCTCCAAGCTTAAAGTATCGCTGCAAGGACGAGTCGGTCACTTGGAACGGCTCTGCA
Source organism: Paenibacillus glucanolyticus NBRC 15330 (assembly GCF_004000885.1). Classification (GTDB taxonomy): domain Bacteria; phylum Bacillota; class Bacilli; order Paenibacillales; family Paenibacillaceae; genus Paenibacillus_AQ; species Paenibacillus_AQ glucanolyticus. The sequence continues at coordinate 9,659 of NZ_BIMC01000034.1, read as the reverse complement.
GGACCCATCGTGAACCCATTGTCCTCCATCTGTTTGATGGCTTGACCCGATCCGGTCAAACTGTCAATCAGATTATCGAGCGGATGGGTGACGGATGCTTTGGTCATATCCCGGCTCGGCTCGGCATTCAAATAAAACATCCGGATGTTACGGTCTTTGGACGCTAAAGCAAAGCGGTCCCCAATAACCTCCGGTTCGAGATTAGCATCCCGCTCACTAAGGGAATAAATACGGGTTACATTGTAATCCGTTAAATAAGCCAGTTTCGTGAACCCTTTTTGCGGACGTTTAATGTTCTCAATGGTCACCAGGCCGATATCATATTGGTTCAATAGCTGTGCAAAGGAATCCAGACTCTTCTCTTCCGCATTATCATTGAAACCTTTGGCGGATTCGCCTTCAAACAGAATCCGTTTCACACCGTTTTCCGCGAAATAAGCCATCAGGTTCTCCATATAGGCCTCATCATATGGAAGACTGTCAGACAGACGCGGCACAATGTTAAAGCCCTTGTCCCGAAGCATGCCAATGGTAATCGGATCTGGAGACAACGGCTTAATGACCGCATTGGAGCGTGGGGTTTCCAGAACTAGGCCATCCACTGCACGGTCGAACTGCCACGGTCTTACCGGAATATCGAGTCTCGTAAAGGTTTCCTCAATAATCGGTTTAATTAAAGCTGCGCTCTCCTCGTTCAGAAAAGCAACATACGTAAAATTCTCGTTCGGAGAAATCGTCGTGCCTGTCAGATCAGCAACCTGCTGCCCGTCATAAACCGAAATCCGCCGCGATTTTGCCAGCTCGTCCAGCGTGCTTTCATACAGTGCCATACTGATCACGCCGGCGTCTTTCAGGCGATCCAGCTGCTCGGAGACAAAATCCTGCGGCTTAGACTGATACGCCGCGACATCCAACAAATCCCGATAATCGAACACCAACTCAACGTTGTTTGATGTCGACTCTGTTTGCAGTCGGTCATAACCTACAGGCAGGGCCGCTGCAACGCCAAGAACAACCAGAATCCACAGCCACTTGCGGGCTGCCGTGTTCCAGCGTTTCCATTTCTGAACCACGAAAGTACCTCCTCATCGAACCTATAGGAATTTACGATGGAGGGCAACAGCCCTTAGGCCTTGCAGCAACCATCGTAAATCCCCTTCGTTCTCTTCTCTCATTAAAATGTATCTATGGTTAAGCGTCTACCCGGGCCATGACATGATCCGAGAGCGATTGAATTTTGGCCTTGGCATCGGCGAGGGATTCACCTCGCACGGCAAAATACACTTTGATCTTGGGCTCGGTGCCTGAAGGTCTCAAGCAGAACCAAGAACCGTCCTCAAGCAAATATTTTAACACGTTTTCCTTCGGCAGCCCGTCCAGGCCCTCCGCATAATCAAGCACTTGCTTGACCAGTACGCCCCCGACTTCCTCCGGTGCATGATTGCGCCAATCGGACATCTTCGCTTGAATCTGCGCAACGCCGTCTTTGCCTTTCAGCGTACGGGACTCCAGTGATTCGAGGAAATAACCGAACTGCTCATACAGCCCCTGCAGCACATCGTATAAGGTTTTGCCTTGACCTTTGTAGTATGCCGCAGCTTCGCATATCAGCATCGAAGCGAGTACAGCATCCTTATCGCGTGCATAATTGCCTGCCAGATATCCGTAGCTCTCCTCATAACCAAACAAATACGTATGACTCCCGGACTCTTCGAATTGGGTCATTTTCTCCCCAATGTATTTAAAGCCCGTCAATGTATTCAGCACGGCTGCACCATAATGCTCGGCAATTGCCGCTCCCATCTCACTGGTAACAATGGTCTTGATAACAGCTCCATTGTTTGGCAGCTTCCCTGCTTCCTTCAATTGACCCAGCAAATAATGAATCATAATGGCACCGGATTGATTACCAGTCAGCACAACATATTCGCCCTGGCTGTTCTTCACAACAGCCCCCATGCGATCTGCATCCGGGTCTGTCCCGATCAGAATGTCAGCCCCCACTTCCTCGCCAAGCTTCATTGCGAGTGTGAACGCCTCCCGCTCCTCCGGGTTCGGTGACTTTACGGTGGAGAAATTGGCATCCGGCTTAGCTTGCTCCGGAACGACATGGATATGCTTGAAGCCGATGTTTCGAAGCACGCGTTCGACGGGGGCTTGCCCCGTTCCATGCAGTGGGGTAAAAACAATCTTGAAATCCTCGCCAAGCTTGGACGCGATAAGCTCCCGGTTCACACTGACATTTGTCACCGTATCGGCAAAAGCCTGATCCTCCGCTTCGCCAAGCCATACCAGCAGACCCTGAGCCTCGGCATCAGCCTGTGACAGCCTCATCACGGCCGAAAAAGAATCCACTTCCTGAATTCGGGTAATCACGTTCTCAGCTTCGCTTGGTACCAACTGACCGCCCTCGCGGTTGTATACCTTATAACCGTTATACTCCGGCGGATTATGGCTGGCCGTAATGACAATTCCTCCGGTAGCACCCAGATGGCGCACACTGAAGGATAATTGCGGTGTAGAGCGCAAGGAAGGATACAGCTTCGCTACAATTCCGTTGCCGGCCAGTACCAAAGCCGCCTCCAATGCAAACTCAGGCGAAAAATGGCGGGAATCATGGGCGATAACAACAGACGGCTTCCCATCTGCAGCCCCGTGCGCCTCCAGAATATAGCGTGCAAAGCCTTGTGTAGCCCGACCTACCGTATATTTATTAATCCGGTTGCTGCCTGCGCCGATGACACCGCGCAAACCGCCCGTTCCAAATTCCAGATCACGATAAAACCGTTCCTCCAGCTCCTTCGCATCGTGCTCAAGTGAACGAAGCTCCTGCTTGGTCTCCTCATCAACATAAGGATCATTCAACCAACGCTGTACCGTATCGATTGTTCTCTGACTCATCTCTGACATGAAAAAAAGGCTCCCTTCCTCATCCAAACAAGAATAGTCTGAAGATTACTCCTTATCCGCGAGAGCAAACATAATCTCTCCCCCGGCAACTACACGCCCATCAACCGTTGCGGTCGCTTTCCCCTTACCGATCATGCCCTTCAGGCGGGTAATCTCGACTTCCAGTCGCAGCGTATCGCCCGGCACCACTTGTCCGCGAAAGCGGAACCCGTCAATACCCGCCAAAAAGCCAAGCTTGCCCCGATTGCTCTCCACGTTGAGAATCGCTACAGCGCCCACTTGCGCCAAAGCCTCTACAATCAGCACGCCTGGCATAACCGCATATTCAGGGAAATGTCCGACAAAAAAAGGCTCGTTGATCGTGACGTTCTTGATGCCGACCGCACGTTTGCCATCCTCAATCTCCACGATCTTATCGACCAGCAAAAATGGGGGACGATGCGGAATAATCTCTTGAATCTGTTTGATGTTCAACATAGTATTAAAATCCTCCTTATGTACGTACCCGCCAAGCATAGTGTTTGAAAAGGGCAGTCTGTTCCATATGCTTCCGTTATGCCATATACGTATAGCTGCGGGCAGTGTTGTTGATGTTCTATCATGCTTCATCTTTGAGGTTAGCTACATGAATTTCAAATCATATGCATAAAAAGAAGGATCTGCGGTAAAAATGATGGATATCCTTCACCACTGCAGAAGTGAAGGTTTCAGATAAGGGGCTTTCTCCTTTCGGACATTCGTGTTCAAGGAGAGGGCCCTTTTGATATACATCCGTCCATCGTCATGAAATGACAAAGTTAATACGCAAGTCCCATCCCATTATACCGTTTAACCCCAAAAAAAGAAAACTCCCCTAGAGGGAGTTCGGCATCGCGGTACAATTCAATTGTTAACTCGCCCTGACATTCCGTCATGGCGCAAATATCAAATCAAAAACATGCTTCCACGTGCTCCATTCAAACACTTCACTGAACTCCTGATGCCCAAGCACAACATAACCGAAGACCATTCCTCCGAATAATGCCAATATAAGCAATACAGGAATCATGATGCGGACGGCTAGTTTCCATCCGGAAGTTTTGGAGCGCTTCTTGGCTTTTGATTCACTCATGATGCCCACCTACCCTCGCATTGTGTTGGCAAGGTTCATCATGGTATCGCTGGAACTTAGCGCACGTGCCATGAGCTGGTAGGCTCGCTGAACTTCCATCATCTTGGTCATTTCATCGGTCAGATTGACGTTGGATTGCTCAACAAAACCGGAAAGCACCGAAGATTTCGGAGGCTCGCCCGGAGCAGGAGGTGTTAAATCAAACACATCTCCTTCCGTCAAGCCTTCCCCAACGACAAACAAATTATCGCCCACAGCAACCAAGCCTTCCGGACGCTCGAGCTCAACCACCTTCAAGGTAGCCACAATCGAGCGGACGCCTGCGAAGGTCTCCAATATAATCTGACCTTTCTCATTCACGGCAACTTTCCCTTTGGACGGGAACGAAATGGGATTATTGTTCACGTCGAGCACAGGGTAGCCCTGCGAATTGGCCAGCAGCAAGTTGTTAGGGTTACGGGCATCCGGGGTTACATGAAATCCGCCTTCGCGGGTGTATCCAATTGCGCCATCTCCCTGAACCGCAAACATGGCTTGTCCATCAATCATCAGATCGAAGGGATTCCCCGTTTCCTTCATAGCTCCCTGCTCCATGTTCTGCACAACGGAAGATAGTCTCATGCCATACCCGAGAGTATAGCCTAGCGGTGTCGAACGGCCCGTCCGGTCAAAATCCTTATGATGACCCTGAACCTGAGTCAGCACATCATCAAAGGAGGCTTCCTTTTTTTTGTAACCAGCCGTGTTGACGTTTGCCATATTGTCCGCAATGACATCCAGTCTCTGCTGGAGAGCATTCATCGACACCATAGCGCTAATCATCGAGTTGTTCATCACTTACCTCCCGTGGGCTCACATATTCATACGGCAGCACGCTGCTGCCTGCCAACCTGTAGACACTGCTTATACTCGGCCAATCTCATTGACCGCCTTCTCCAGCGTCCTGTCATAATATTGAACGATTTTCTGATTCGTTTCATACGCGCGCAGCGCAGCGGTCAATTCCACCATCGATTGCGTCGGATCCACGTTGGACCCTTCAATAAATCCCTGACGAACCACTCCGTTATCGGCCGGTGTCATGAACCGCACTTCCCCGTCCGGATCGGACATGCGGAACACGCCATTCCCTTCGCGAATCAGCCCATGAGGCTGGCTTACAATACTGACTCCCAGGATGATGCCTGTCCCGTTGCCAGCGGCGTCCATGATTTCTCCTTGCTCATTCACTGTAAAGTCAGACGCCGAGCCTGTCAATATAATCGGTCTGTTATTGTTATCCAGAACCTGATAGCCACTCTCGCTGAGCAGGTTACCTTCCGGGCTCACCCGAAAGCTCCCGTTACGGGTATACCGGGTATCCCCATTCTCGTCCTGAACCGTGAAAAAACCTTCGGGTCTATAGATAACCTCGCCGTTCTCATCGACATATCTGCCGGAAGCATCGAACGGATAATCCTGACCCGTTGCCGGATTCTGAACGGTAAAGGAGGATACCAGCGCGAAGTCTGTGTTCTTGCCGGTTTCCCGAAGCGCGCCTTCGGTATAAAGCGAGATGCTCTCCTCCGCATACACGCCGGTATTAAACTTACCCAGCTTCCGGCCTGCGTTCGACGAATCGTTGCCCCCAATCATGGAGACAAGCACTTCAGGAAACGAACGCTGCACGCTGTTTGTTGCCTTGTAGCCTGCTGTGTTGACGTTGGCGATGTTCTGCGTCACCGTATTATGTCGCTGCTCCTGGGTCATCATCCCCGAAGCTGCTGTATATAGACCTCTTAACAATGAAGGCACTTCCCTTCCATTAACGAATCATAACAACCTTAGTCGATATAACGATCGCTACGATGACAGATTGTACTTCCAATCGCTGTTGTTTTTGGATTTCTTGTAACTATGTTGGATAGGGTTGAAATCCAAAAACAAAGGCGACCGCTTCGCTTCTCCATTACAATTCCGCCCTCTCCGCTGTTGTCAACGCGGGCGTATTTCGAAGCAGATCGCTAATCTCATCGTGGTGATTATACCGATTCATTCCATGCTCATGTTGTTCCTATCATCTATATCGGAAGGTTAGAACTTTTTCTTAACGACCTTGTCCAAATTATCGAGCATAATTCCCGTTCCTTTTACCACACAGTGCATCGGATCCTCTGCAACGAGTACCGGAACCCGAAGCTCGTCCGTCAACAACTCGTCCAATCCATGAAGAAGTGCACCGCCGCCCGTTAAAATAACGCCCCGATCGATGATGTCCGCCGACAGCTCTGGCGGTGTCCGCTCCAACACGGATTTCGCCGCGAGTACAATCGCTGAAACCGGGTCCCACAAGGCTTCTTGTACTTCGGCCGAAGAAACCGTTACGGTAAACGGCAGACCGGATACCATATCGCGTCCGCGAATATCCATCTCAGCTTGTCTACCCCCAGGACGAACCGTGCCGATCGCCACCTTCAGATCCTCTGCCGTCCGTTCACCGATCAGCAATTTATATTTATGCTTCACGTACTTCGTGATCGCTTCGTCGAACTTGTCCCCTGCCATCTTAATCGAAGAAGCGGTGACTACATCGCCCATGGACAGGACGGCCACATCCGTGGTGCCGCCCCCGATGTCCACAACCATGTTACCGCTTGGCTGGAAAATATCCATCCCTGCGCCAATTGCCGCTGCCTTCGGTTCTTCTTCCAGGAACACATCTCTTGCGCCGCTGCGCTCAGCCGCTTCCCGGATCGCCTTCTGCTCCACCGAAGTAATGTTGGTGGGAGCACAGATGAGGATTCGGGGCCGGCTGTGCCAACTGCGCGCGCCCACGCGATCAATAAAGTACTTCAGCATCGCTTCTGTAATTTCGAAGTCGGCGATGACCCCGTCCCTCAGCGGGCGGATCGCCGTAATGTTGCCGGGAGTGCGCCCGACCATGCGCCGTGCTTCCTCACCGACGGCAAGGACTCGCTTGGTGTCGGTCTCAATAGTGACAACGGAAGGTTCGTCTAACACTACCCCCTTCCCCTTAACGTGAATGAGCACGTTCGCCGTTCCGAGATCGATTCCAATATCCTTGCTCAACATCATGAAAAGCCCCCAAAGTGTTATTTTATGGTAAGGGTCACTGTTCGCTGCGCCAATGCATCAATCGACAAAATCCAGCAATTCATGATGATCTTCGGCAAAACAGGTCCCATATTTCGATCCTATACCAGCTTTTAACATATCATACTTTAGGGGAGGGATTCAACGCCAATCTAGTGACCTAAGCCCTAAATATCAGGATTTGGCCGTGGCCACCGGTTCACGATTGCTGCCGGTTTTTTTGTACTTGATCTTGGTAGCTTCCCCGCCTCTCAGATGGCGGATGGATTTGTGATATTCGAGAATGTGCTTCACCTGATCCGCCAGGTCCGGGTTGATCTCCGGCAGACGTTCGGTTAAGTCCTTATGCACCGTGCTTTTCGACACGCCAAATTCTTTGGCTATGGTTCGAACCGTATGCCTCGTTTCCACGATACAGCGTCCGATCTTAATGGTCCGCTCCTTGATGTAATCGTGCACGCTCCCGCCTCCCTACTGTGTGGATAGTTTGGTACATTATATGAGGGGCATGACGGGATATTCGCGGTTTCACGGGCTGACAAGCTTACTTGGACTCATTTATTTTCTGGACATGCTGGTCATGGACAAGTATGAAACGTCCATAATACAAGGCGCGGCAAGGGTTGGACTTGCCTTCGAAACCCTAAACAAAAAAAAGACAGGATCTCAAGATCCTGCCCTCTTCAAGTGCGCGGTGGGCGCATTGTACGAAGAAATGAAATTATTTTTGCGGAAGCACACTCACAGGGTTGACCAGTTTCCCGCCCTCATACACTTCGAAGTGCACGTGGTTGCCGAGATCCTTCTCAAACTCACTGCGTCCGGCAGTTGCGATGGAATCGCCCTGCTTCACTTCAGCGCCTTCCTTAACTCTCACTTCGTTCAAGCTTTGGTAAACCGTCTTCGTATCACCGGAGGTAATCTCCACTACGTTTCCGTTAAGCGGATGATTCTCAACGCGAGTCACTTTTCCTGTAAGCGCGGCTCTGACTTCAAACATCGTGTCATCTGCAGTGGCCAGGTCGATTCCCAGGTTCGGCGTGAAGGTGTCATTATATTGAACCATCGCCTCCTGATGCGTTTCCGGGTTCGTTTCGTCAAAATAAGGTTTGACAATGCTCACAGCTACGTCGTCGGCTACCGGCCAGATCATCGATTGTGCATTGGCGGTTACTTCTACTGCTTCTCCGTCTTTACCTTCTGTTGCAGGTTTCTCCGAACTCTGTACAGACTCCGAAACATTGGCTTCCCCTTGTGGCTTCAGCGTTTTTTGGCTGGCGTCCTGGTAGACCCACACGAGGGTTAGTATAATTGCCGCTGCTGCTAAGTATGCTGCCGGGAACACCCACCGTTTGGATAAAGCTTTCTTCCACGAAGATGACGGTACCGTCGAATCTCCTTGCACAGTTTTAGGAGCTTCTTCGTGGGGTTTACTATTTTTGTTTTGTTCATTCATTTGCAATCACCTCAGTAACCATTGTTACCGGGGTCAACTCTTTTATACGTAATCTCACTATTATTTTTTTGAAGAGAGAAGATTTGAAGTTTTGTCAAAAGAAATATTCGTATAGTAGTGCTTCAGAATCTCTTTCGCCTCATATCCCTCGCGGGCCATGCCCTCTGCTCCATACTGGCTCATGCCAACGCCATGGCCGTTGCCATAGGTGGTAATCTCTATCTCGCCATTTTTCATCACCAGGCTGAACTGACTTGATCGGAGGCCCAGCTTCTCTCTTACCTCGCGACCGGTAAATGTCTTGCCTCCCACCCGCACACTCTCAATCCGATGCCCCTGTGTATAGGAGAGTACTTTCAAAAAAGAAGAGGCGTTCCCGTCCCCGCCCGCCGATACCGGTACCGCACCGTCCGCCAGACCGAGCTTCCCTACGAATTCCGAGCGCGGCATCGTGACCGTCGTTTTATACTTGGGCGAGATTTGTTTATCCCATGGACTTTCCACACTGCGCAGATAAGGAATTTCATTCTTCCAATAATCCTCTGAATTTTCGGTATAGCCGTTGCTGGTAGAGAAAAAAGAAGCCGTGATCGGCTTGCCCTTGTATGTCATTACCAATCCCGCCGTTTCCTTTACCGCCTGCTGGAGCTTCCCCAGCTCGGCTCCCTTCCCCAGCCGCTGCCATTCCTCGGTCAACTCGTCATGGGCGATGTATGCCTGGTGACTGACCGTGTCGGTCACCATGGCCTTGCCGTCCGGCACGCCGCTGCGGTCGCCGGACGCCAGCCGCTGCACGATATAGGTCCGTGCCGCAATGGCCTGGGCCTTGAGTGCCTCCAGCTGGAACTCGGCCGGCATCTCGGCGGCCAGAACGCCGACGAGGTATTGTTCCAGCGGCAGTTCCTCCACGGTGTCCGTCTTGGTTAAATAGACGGACACCGTGGGCTCTTCCGCCGCCCCCGGCTCGGCGGAAGGCAGCGGGGCGGGCCCCGGCGGCAGCGGCTCCGGTGCGTTGTTGCCCGGGGCAACAACCAGCAGCGGCAGCGCCAGCGCCAAGGCCAGCAGCACGGCCACCGCCCAGATGGCGGG
>NZ_BIMC01000033.1 GCF_004000885.1 Paenibacillus glucanolyticus NBRC 15330 | reverse complement strand
AAAAACCACTGTCGATGTAATCGATGGTGGTTTTTATTTTTGCTTTTTACGGAGAATAGGTTGTCCGACTCATGAATGATATTGTGTTGAGTCGTCAATAACCGTAACTGTTATATAACATGGTCATAAAATTAACATAAACAGATGAAGATTTTGTTACCGATATCACGCAGAAAATCAGTATAATAGAATTAGGCATAATCGGGAAAGTGCTTACCGATTTACGCAGGCTATAGGAATGAAGGCCTGATTGGAGGGTTCTCCATTAACCAACCAACTACGAATACTCATCTGGAGACCGGTTATTGTGGGGGAAGGAGGACAATTACATGTTGCGTAAAAATAGTCTGCGTGTAGCAGAGATCATATGTGCGGGTACGATTTTGTTAATCGGATCCGGATGCGGCGCATCCACAGAACCAAGCTGGAAGTCCTTCGACGGTGCGGCGAATGTAAAGTCGTTCCCGGTTCCGAAGGAAGCGAATAAAACCGAACAAACCACAGGCAATAGTGATTTGGACTACGTACGTTATGCGCTTCCGGGGCTGAAGGAAGACGATAGTATACCTGAAGCTTACCTGGATGAAATCGTGTCCTGGGGATGGAAGCAGAAGGAAACGGAAGACAATGGTTCTTCATTAGTTTTTGAAAAAGGAAAAAATATCGTCCACCTGTCGGTGCATGACGATTTTCTCATAATCACGGTTCCTGCTCAGTTTAAGAAACAAGTCATACAAGGATTGGAAAGCAACAAAGCGAATGAATAAAGACCCCTTTCCGGCTTTGAAGTGCACCCCTTAGAATAGACATTGGAAAAACCCCCGGGGTTTAACCGATGAAATTCTAGGGGGTGTATTTTTATGGGACAAAAATTTAAGACCTATTCAATTTGCCAATGAAAAAGGAAGCTATTCGTCTGCACATCGATGAGAAATGGACGTATCGCCGAATTACGAAGTACCTGGAGATTCAGGACTCGGATCGTGTGAAAAAGTGAATGAGAAAATATATAGGGAGCTAGGTGAGTTCGGTCTACTGGAGTGACGGGGACGTCGGAAGCAATATAGGAGTCAGGATCGGTATGTGCAAAAGTTGAAACGGGAGAATGAGTTGCTAAAAAAGTGCTTGGTCGCCTGGAAGGAGGAAGTAAACAAGAGAGATATCAGATCATGGAAAAGGTAGCAGCATACGGAGATGTCCAGAAACTTTCCCGCGTTTTTGGTGTGTCCCGAAGTGGTTATTACGCTTATTTAAAGCGCAAACGAATCGATCGTGATGCAAAGGCAAAGAAGCAGGTGTTTCAAGTTTATCAGCGTTATGAAGGAAAATATGGCTATCGGCTGCTTCAGTTATTTCTTTGGCAAGATCAAGGGATTTGGATGAACCACAAGAAGGTCCTTCGTCTCATGCAAGCACACGGCATTCAATCTCGAATTCGCCGTAAGAGACGATTTGGAAGCACGTGTGCAGCTGCTGAGCGTGTATCGGAGAACCGTCTGAAAAGGGATTTCACTGCGGAAAAACCAAATTCAGAAATGGGTAACTGACATTACTCAGTACCGTGTTGGAGAGCGTTGGGTGTACCTTTCAGCCATTAAGGATCTGTTTAATAACGAAATTGTGGCTTACGACATGGGCGAACGCGACGACAATGAACTCGGCTCCGCACATTAGCAAAGCATTTGTTAAGCAAAAAGACGTGACCGGATGGATCGTTCATAGCGATCAGGGTTTCCAGTACACGTCTCATGCTTACCACGACATGCTGCCAGCCAAAGGTTGGCGCCCGAATCAGCATGTCTCGACGAGGAAATTGTTATGACAATGCTCGATGGAGAGCTTCTTCTCGCATCTCAAAACGGAAGGACTCTACCCTTTCATATCCGAACGGTCACCGAAGCACAAAACAAAATTGAGAAATACATTCTGTTTTTATAACCGGAAATGACCACCCACGAAAACTAAAAAAACTGACGCCGGTAGAGTACCGACGCCAGTTTTCCGCCTAGGTTTTTTTAAAAATGTCTATAAAATGGGGTCTTGACCACTTCGGAATGAGGTGTTTTTTAATGATGGACTGGATGATTACTATATGTACCCATGTAGATGGAAGACAGCTTACTGTGTTATTGCATGTAGTAAGAGATGTCTTGTTCGTTCATTTTTAACATGCCTTCCTTACGCTGACCAGTCAGGCGCAGCATCGTATAGCCACGGGGGAGAAGAAGCCACAGATGCCAGAATGCTAGCGCAATCGCTAAAGGCATCGGTAACCAGAAAGCCATGATAGCGCTTAAGACAATCCCTACCCAGCAGGTATAGAACTGTACCAAAGTGAATACACGCAAGCTGACGTGTTGATCCGGTATATAGCCAAGCCACGGCAGCTTTAGACGAAAGCGCCAGCGCTTCCGGTAGCCTGCTCCGAGCAGAATGAGCACCGTATGCCCGATGACATACTGGATCCATAGCATAAGCGGAAAGGCGATTAGCATATAGAGCGGGATATAGGGTGATACCGTAAATATCCCCGCAGTTGCAGCGAGCACAGGCAGACTTAGGTAAAGGATGAGCAAGCTTTTGGAAATCTGAATTTTTTTAATGAGTCGGTAGTGATAAAAGGTGGCTTGACCGTGTGGATCTGCCATTGGGCTGTGCCGTCCTCCTTAGGTATAAGATAAATTTCGATAGACAAGAAGTAACAGTCTTTTATGTTTTTATCGGACAAAATCATATTTTTATTAAGTTAAAAAAAGGTACAGACACAAGGCCAGCAAGGGGTACATATAAATAAAGCGTAGAAAGATATCCTATGAAAAGGTTTAAAATAATAGAAACTGTGTCATACTAATAGTAAAAGGATCAAGGTGGGATGGTTATGGAAGAATTGACCGAACACGTGTGTATCATATGCAATCAGTCCAAGACAGACGGAATCACCATTGTATCGCAATTCGTATGCGAGGAATGTGAATCGGAAATCGTTCATACCAGTGCGGAAGATGCCAAATATCATTTTTTCATCCGTCAATTAAAACAGATTGCCATGCCTAAAAATGCATAGACGCGAAACGCGTGTAATGGGCCTGAATTGAAGGCCTTTTTTTGTTTGTGCAGGCTGTTTAGTGGGATTGGGGCGTAGGCGTAGGTTTCAAATTGCGTTAAAATAGGTTAGAGAATGTAATCCGAAGGGATATGTCGATGACTACACATAGAGATCTTGCCCCACTTGCAGAAGCATTGGCGTTATACCGGGATCGGGGGGCTTCCTCTTTTCATGTACCCGGTCACAAGAATGGCAGGGCATACGAGGCAGACAGGAACGGCGCAGACATGCTGCATGAAGCCATGCGTATTGATGTGACGGAAATTACCGGGACGGATGATTTGTTTCATCCTGAAGGGGTCATTCAGGACGCACAGGAGCTGGCAGCAGATTGTTTTGGAGCCGAGGAGAGCTTTTTCCTCGTGGGTGGAAGTACTGCCGGCAATCTGGCGTTAATCCTAACGGTATGCCGGGAGCCTGGGGATATCGTGCTTGTACAACGGAATGTACATAAGTCTGTCTTAAACGGATTAATGCTGGCAGGGGCAAGGGCGGTCTTTCTTCAGCCGGAAATGGACAAGTCCAGTGGTCTGGCTGTTGCTCCTTCTGCGGGAACGCTGGCAGCAGCGCTTGAGGCTTACCCGGAGGCAAGAGGGGCCGTCGTAACGATGCCCAACTACTACGGGATGGGCATCGACTTGAGGCCGCTAGCAGAGGCATGCCATGGGCATGAAATTCCGCTGCTTGTGGATGAGGCGCATGGAGCCCATTACGGGCAGCATCCCCGGCTGCCGATGAATGCCCTGTCCTGCGGCGCGGATGGCGTGGTTCAATCCACGCACAAGATGTTAGCCGCGATGACGATGGGAGCCATGCTGCACGTACAGGGCGGGCTGCTCGACCGCAGCCTGCTGCGTCAGCGGCTGGCAATGGTCCAGAGCTCCAGCCCCTCGTACCCGCTCATGGCTTCGCTGGACCTGGCGCGGCGCCTGCTGCACACGCAGGGCGCAGGCGCCTTCACGGCTGGCCTTGCCGCCGTGGATGCCTTCCGGCGCGGCCTAGCGAAGCTGCCGCGCTTCGGGCTGCTGCAGCCGCCGCAGCCCGGGGAACACGCCGCGGGCACAGCCGCTGCGGCGTATACCCGCCAGGACCCGTTCAAAGCGGTCATATATGACCGCACCGGGTCCCTGAGCGGGTATGCACTCCAGCGCGCACTAGAGGCGCGCGGCTGTGTGCCGGAGATGAGCGACGAGTTGCACGTCGTCTTATTGTTTACGTTAGGGTCGACCCAGGAAGATGCGAATCACGTCTTATGGGCTCTTGTGCATATTGTAGAGCAGGAGGAGGCATTGGAGAAGACCGGGACTGAACCAGGCGATCAAACAGAGGGTACGGAATTGCTGATCCGGAAATTGCGGGATCAGGGGGATTTCACGAGGTATGAGCAGCCAGCGTTTCGTCCGGAAGAAAATCTTGATTATTTCGATGTCGATGCTAGCTTGTTAACTGAAGAATATGTAACCCCCAATGTTTCCACGTGGAACAATTTGCCCGGGGAAACTCCCTATTCAGCTCCGGTTCCCTTTTCACTGAAGCCGATCGACAGGGAGAGGGTGGAGTCCGTGCCAATAGAGAGCAGCGCCGGACGAACGGTCGCGGAGATGGTGATTCCCTATCCGCCAGGAATTCCGGTTCTGTATCCGGGCGAGGTCATAGCCATGGAGATGTCACAGAGAATGCTGGCATTAAGGGAGGCAGGGGCCAAGTGCCAGGGCATCAAGGATCCAACACTGGCAAGCATTGTCGTTTTTAAGGAATTATGAGGCAAGGAACTCGAAGTATACACTGATACCGATAGTCGACACATATAACTTTCCAGATCCGTGATCAACAAAAGATGAAAGCAGGATACTTATGAATAATCGCAGACCACTATTTATTACCCTGGAAGGAGGAGAAGGATCCGGTAAAACGACCATGATGGGCAGACTCGCCGCCTTTATGCAGAATCATTCGATCCCTTATCTGATTACCCGCGAGCCTGGGGGCATTGAGATTGCGGAGAAGATTCGCTCCATTATTCTGGATCCGGAGCACACCGCGATGGATGCACGCACCGAAGCATTATTATATGCGGCAGCCCGCCGACAGCATCTTGTGGAGAAGGTGGAGCCGGCATTAAGGCAGGGACTGACCGTGCTCTGTGACCGATTCGTGGACAGCAGCCTGGTTTACCAGGGATATGCACGCGGATTGGGGATGGAAGAGGTGTGGAGCATCAATCAGTTCGCCATCGATACCCGGATGCCGGATTTGACGTTGTTGTTTGATATCGAGCCGAAGATTGGCCTTTCACGGATTGCAGCGAATGCCGAAAGAGAATGGAATCGACTGGATATGGAGAACCTGACATTTCACGAGAAAGTTAGGGAGGGCTATCTGCTGGTAGCAGAGCGTAATCCGGATCGAATTCGCATCGTGGATGCTTCCAAGACACCGGCACAGGTCGAACGGGAAATGAATCGTCACCTGGAAGACGCGATATTAAAGGATTTTTGAGGTTGTTTGTCAAATAAGTAGTGATAGGGGCACACGATGTCCAAATTAAACAAGGAGGGTTTACCATGAAATTGATTGTTGCGATTGTACAGGATAAAGATAGCAACCGTCTCTCTGCCGCATTGGTCAAAGCTAATTTTCGGGCAACGAAACTTGCCAGCACAGGCGGCTTCCTGAAGGCGGGAAATACCACCTTTATGATTGGGGTAGACGATTCACAGGTTGAAAGCGTGCTTAGTGTCATTCGCACAAGCTGTAAGGTTCGTGAGCAGCTGGTCACTCCGGTAACCCCAATGAGTGGTACTACAGATTCCTATTTACCGCTTCCGGTCGAAGTACAGGTTGGTGGTGCTACGGTATTTGTGCTCCCTGTTGAACGATTCGAGCATTTCTAAATTCATTTTCTGGATCTGCGATAGCACGTAACGGATGTTTTTATTGGGATATTTGACGGCTGTGTTCTCCTGTATCGACTATCTTTTGAACCTCTTCTGTATCATAATAAAAATAGTTACCGTAGATCGCCGCACTCGGGAGATGATCTTAAATAGGTAATGATGTAGATGAACTCCAAATAAAGTGTTGAATGTATCGGATGATTGCCGGTAAATCGCTTGACAAGAAAACCATTTCAAGGTACGTTCACGTGAGGCATAGGTTGTTCGATTTATGAACGTACCGGATGCCTCCGTTTTATTAAGATGCTAGAATTACGCAAGAGGCGGTGGATCAGGGTGAAGATTAATCCGGGCTTTCGGCCCATGAAAAGTGAAATCACGGTGCCGGATGGCAACGCCAGACCGATTCAGCAGCGATCGTTCTCCGATATGATGCAGCAGCAGGGGGAACGTGCAACCCATGAGGAACTGAATCGTCAAATGCGTGAAATTGCACTCCAAGGGGACCGATTGGCCAAAGTCATGACCGTTCGGGAGCTGAAGGCTTATAAAATGATGGTTCGGCGCTTCCTTGAGGAAACGGTTCGGCGCGGTGTGAAGATGAAGGAAACGCGCGGTTGG
Organism: Paenibacillus glucanolyticus NBRC 15330; assembly: GCF_004000885.1. Lineage (GTDB taxonomy): Bacteria > Bacillota > Bacilli > Paenibacillales > Paenibacillaceae > Paenibacillus_AQ > Paenibacillus_AQ glucanolyticus. The sequence continues at coordinate 26,480 of NZ_BIMC01000033.1, read as the reverse complement.
GACCGTCGGGGGCGCGGCAAGCGATATAATGTCATAGATGAGGTTGATTCTGCGCTGCTGGCTATGGCAGATGATCTGCTTGATACGGAGCAGGGGAGAATTGATTTGCTGAACAAGGTTGGAGAAATTCGCGGCATGCTGATCAATCTTGTATTTTAATTGTAAGGAAGCTTAAAGCGATCCATGAGGTGTTACAGCGATGAAGTGCATGAGGATCGGTAGAAAGTGAGGACTTATGTCTTTTAATGATATCGTAGGTCAAGAGACTGCGAAGCAATTGCTGCAAAATGCCTTGCGCCGCCATGCAGTTAGTCATGCTTATCTGTTCAGCGGTCCTAACGGTGCCGGGCAGATGCAGACGGCGCTTACGTTCGCCAAGGCATTGTTTTGTACGGAACTTGAAGATGACGCCTGCGGGCATTGTTTGGAATGCCGCAAGGTGGACCATGGCAATCATCCTGACCTTACGATGGTCGAGCCGGATGGGGCCAGCATCAAGATCGATCAGATTCGGGATCTGCAGCGCATATTTTCCTATCGCTCGGAGAACCGCAATCCGAAGGTCTATATTATTGACCGGGCGGAGAAAATGACAACGCAGGCAGCCAACAGTCTGCTTAAATTTTTGGAGGAGCCGCAGTCGCCGGCGGTAGCTATCCTGATAGCCGAGAATGGACAGGCACTTTTGCCCACCATTCAGTCCAGATCCCAGCAAGTGCCGTTCCGGGCACTGGATCCACAGATGATGGAGAAGGTCCTGGTAGGTGAAGGTTATCCTGCTGCACTTGTGCGCTGCGCAGTTCATCTTGCATCAGGAATTGATGAGTGCAGGAAAATATTGAATGAGAATTGGTTTGCAGAAATTAGAAACGTAGTGTTACAATTAGGGAAGGAGTCTTTGAACCGAAGTGGCTCAGCTATGATTACAGCGAGTCAAAAAGTGTTCAAAACGGAACTCTCTGATCATCTGGACCTATTGTTCAGCATGTTTCATTTATGGTTTAAGGACATGATCCATGTCCAGTATGGAAGGAAAGAGTCTCTCGTTTTCATAGATCAGGCGGAGTATATCTCTGGTCATGCGTCAGCCCGCAGCACAGCACAGTGGGTGTCATACATGGATTTGGCCGCAGAGTGTCAGAAGAAGTTACGCTATAATGTCAATGGACAGCTCAGTTTAGAGCAGTTGTTGATGGGTTTGGGCGGTAACACTCCGGCGTGAGCACACCCCCAGGCCCGAAGAATGGCCAATATGTACAGGCACAAGGGGGTTTATTTTTGTACAGTGTAGTAGGTGTCCGCTTTAAGAAAGCGGGCAAAATATATTACTTCGATCCGCTCGATCTGCCCGTGGAGAAGGAACAATCCGTCATTGTGGAAACCGCGAGAGGTATAGAGTATGGTCAAGTTGTGATAGGAAAGAAGGAGGTTGGTGAATCGGACGTTGTTCTTCCACTGAAGAAGGTCATTCGCATCGCTGGTGATTCCGATGCCCGTGTGGTTGAAGAGAACAAGCAAGCCGCGAAAGATGCATTCACCACCTGTTTAAATAAAATTCGGGATCACGAGCTGAAAATGAAGCTGGTCGATGTGGAATTCACATTTGATCGCAACAAAATCATTTTCTACTTCACCGCCGAAGGCCGTGTGGATTTCCGTGAGCTGGTTAAGGATCTGGCCAGTATATTCCGAACTCGAATTGAGCTTCGCCAAATCGGAGTTCGTGACGAAGCCAAAATGCTCGGCGGTCTTGGACCCTGTGGACGCGTACTGTGCTGTTCCTCATGGCTTGGTGATTTTGAGCCGGTATCGATCAAGATGGCAAAGGATCAAAGCCTATCGCTCAATCCGACTAAAATTTCCGGGCTATGCGGAAGATTGATGTGCTGCCTGAAATTTGAGCATGATAATTATGAAAGCGTGAAAGAAGAGCTTCCATCCGCTGGAAAGCTTGTCGTTACTTCGCTGGGAGAAGGCAAAGTAGTCGGACTTAATGCGGATAAGCGGACGGTTCATGTTCAGCTGTTTGAAATTGGAAAGGTTAAGGAACTTCCGATGGATGACGTTGTCATCAAGTAGTCCAATAGAATGTTTATTTTCGGGGTGTAGACTTGGAGAAGAAAAACATTTTTGTGCTCATTCAAGAGTTGGAAACACAGATGGGACATATACACAGTGAACTGGGTGGACTTAAGCTGGTCATCAAGGAACTGCTGGAAGAGAACCATCGCCTCAGTCTTGAAAATGAACAGCTCCGGAAAATATTAAAGAGGGAAGTCAATCCGGCAGAATTTGAAAACCCAGTTGCTATACAACCTCAGCCTCATGTGAAGGATGAGGAACATGGAGAAGATGTGGTCGGTGAGGGATATGATAACCTGGCCCGGCTGTATCATGAAGGCTTCCACATTTGCAATGTCTATTATGGACATCTGCGCACGGAAGGGGATTGCCTGTTCTGCTTGTCTTTTTTGAATAAATGAGAAGCCGTAGGAGAAACTGCCTACGGTTTTTTTCTAGAATGGAAAGGTTATACTGTAAGGATCGATAAGAACGTCATACGGCTGCTTGTCATGCAATGTGAAGAGCAGCCTTTTGTGTATTTTATAGGCCCGACATGCGGTTAGTTAGGGCAATACGAGGCAAGGATCTATTATGGAGATAAAGGGTTGAAACTATGAAATTGAAAGAAGTGCTGTTACAGACATCAGAGCGGATTGATGATCTGCTCACCCATGAGCTTGGAATCATCCAGAGCGAGGAGGTTTTCAGCTTCTCCATGGACGCGGTCCTGCTTGCCAGGTTTGCCAGCGTACCACGGCGGGGCCGCATTTTGGATATGTGCACGGGGAACGGAGTTGTACCCATTCTGCTGTCGACACGTACGGGTGCACCGATTGAAGGCATCGAGATACAACCCAGACTGGCCGATATGGCTAGACGGAGTGTAACGATGAATGGTCTACAGGAGCAGATCACGATACATGAAGGCGATCTGCGGGAGCTGTACAAGGAAAAAGGGTATGGAGCCTATGACCTGATTACGGTGAATCCGCCTTATATGCCGATGAATGGCAGTGACTTAAAGCTGAATGAGCATCAAGCGATTGCAAGGCATGAAATCCACTGCACGCTTGCGGAAGTGATTGAAGCCTGTGCGAAGCTGCTGCGCCAGGGCGGGAAGATGAGCATGGTTCACAAGCCGCTGCGTTTGGCGGAGATTATTACCCTGATGAGCAAATACCGGATTGAACCGAAAGTCATCCGTTTTGTCCATCCGCGTGTAGATGTGGAGGCCAACATGGTGCTCATAGAAGGCATTCGGGATGGGAAGCCGGAGGTACGGTTGAAGCCTCCGCTGATTGTGTATGACGAGCAAGGAAATTACGGCCCGGATTTCATGGAAATTTACTACGGATCACATGAGGATGAGACTAAAGAATGAGAAATATCGTGCAACAGAGTTATGCAACTCGGGACGAGGGAAGCCCGGGTTCACTTTATTTGGTGGCGACGCCGATCGGTAATTTAGAGGACATGACGTACCGTGCGGTGCGGATTCTCCAGGAATGCGACATTATCGCAGCGGAGGATACGCGGCAATCGCGTAAGCTGCTGACGCATTTCGAAATTCCGTCCAAGCCGATGTTCAGTTATCACGAGCATAATAAGGCGGCGAGCGGTCCTGAAATCATACGCTATATAATAGAAGGAAAAAATGTGGCACTCGTCAGCGATGCCGGTCTGCCGGCCATTTCAGACCCTGGTACGGACCTGGTTTCACTGGCCATTGAAGCGGGAATTTCCGTCATTCCAATCCCGGGGGCCAATGCTGCACTTTCCGCCTTAATCGTCTCGGGTCTGCCAACCGAACGGTTTACCTTTATCGGCTTTTTGCCGCGGGAACGCAAGGATATCGTGGAGCAGCTGCAGGCACTGCAATCGGCGCAGGGAACGCTGTTGTTCTATGAATCCCCGCATCGTGTGAAGAAAACGCTGGAGATCCTGCAAGAGGTACTGGGAAATCGGAAGGTGACCCTCGCACGCGAGTTGACCAAACGATATGAGGAATTTCTACGCGGAAGCGTGACAGAGTGCCTGGAGTGGCTTACGGAACATCCTCCATTGGGTGAATATTGTTTGGTGGTAGAGGCGGGCAGTGCAGAGGAAGAGCTTCGGGAGAAAAATGCCTGGTGGCAGGAGCTTTCGCTGGAAGAGCATGTAGAGCATTATGAGCGGGAAGGATTAAGCCGGAAGGATGCTATGAAAAAAACCGCGGGTGATCGCGGTGTATCGAAGCGGGATATATATAACGCGTTATTAGCAGATTCATGACCACCCATACCTGGCGCAGGGGGATAGCCAAATAGCCCACAAAGTAGAGCCTATGCTTTGATGATTATTTTAAAAACTTTGCTGGGACCCGTAAAGGATTGAAGAATGGCTTGCATTTCACTGAAAACTTTCTTTAATCTCAAAAAAAGACCCTCCTGCGGCCGGGTTCAAAGCCGAGGAAGGTGCCAAGGAGATATGAAAAAGGTTAGAATTAACAAAGTGTAATAATGCTATTATATACTAAAAATCTTAATTTGTCACAGGTGTAGGGATTTCCGAGATACATTCATGGCAAACAATTTTACCCTTGAAGTAAGTGACATTCTCAGCGTTACCACAGAAGATGCAGGCAGGCTCATATTTCTTAAGCATGATGCGTTCGCCGTCTACATAAATCTCCAATGCGTCTTTCTCACCAATTCCGAGCGTACGGCGTAACTCAATTGGAATGACGACCCGTCCAAGCTCATCGACTTTCCTTACAATTCCTGTTGATTTCATCATAACTTATAAATGCCCCTCTCGCCATAATTTAAAAAAGTCATAATTCGACATAGTTCTAGTTTTTATGTTATTTATAGTACCAACGATTCCCAAAACAGTCAACCTATATTTTTGAAAAATCGGAACCTATTTACGAAAGTATAGTGAACAAAACCCTTGTATAACAAAGGAATTACCATAATCGAACCAATTATTGTTGCAATTTTCTATTTGTCGATTTGGAAAGCGCGTTTTTACCTTATTCGACATTGTTCGACATTAGTTGTCAAAAGAAGTGTTAAACGGCCATATCCACATCAAAATGATAAGGAGATGAGATGGATGCATTCCCCAATATCGGAAGAAAAAGTGTTCAAGGATCCAGTCCACAATTATGTTCATGTGCAGGACGATATCATATGGAGGTTAATCAATACGCCGGAATTCCAGCGGCTCCGCCGGGTCAGGCAGCTTGGGACCTCTTACCTGACTTTCCACGGAGCGGAGCACAGCCGATTCTCTCATTCTCTGGGTGTCTATGAAATTACGAGAAGAATCATCTCTCAATTCGAACGGAGAGGGTATTCTGACTGGCCAGCCGAGGAACGGCATGTGGCTCTCTGTGCGGCGCTGCTGCATGATTTGGGACACGGGCCTTTTTCCCACTCTATAGAAGAAGCCTTCAATATGAACCACGAGGATTGGACATGCCGGATACTGCTTGGTGATACTTGTGTTAACAAGGTTCTGCAGGAGCTTGGGGCAGATTTTCCGGAGAAAGTGGCTTCCGTCATTAACAAGACGTATGATAAGCCGATTGTCATGAACCTGGTAACCAGTCCGCTTGATGCAGACCGCATGGATTACCTGCTGCGGGATGCGTATTATACGGGAGTGAATTATGGGACCATTGACATCGACCGGATATTGCGGATGCTGCGGCCGTTCCGTGACCGCGTGGTGGTCAAGGAATCCGGCATGCACGCCGTGGAGGATTATCTGATGTCGCGGTACCAAATGTACTGGCAGGTGTATTTTCATCCTGTCACCCGAAGTTCGGAGATCATCTTGCGTCAAATTTTTCGTCGTGCAAAAGAGTTGCATGACAACGGGTACGCTTTCCGGTTTATGGTCGAGCCGCTTCCGGCCCTGTTTGAAGGCAATATCGGTGTAAATCAATACCTGCGCCTGGATGAAGCACTTATTCAGACGGCATTTCTGCAATGGACCGAGGAGGAAGACAAGCTTCTTGGCGAATTATGCGGCCGTTTCATGCACCGGAAGCTCTATAAATATGTAGAAATCGACAATATCGATTTGGAGACCATCGACGGGATACGCCAAGCGTTCCGCGATGCGGGGCTGCATCCGGAATATGACCTGGAGATTGATTTTCCAACCGATCTTCCTTATGATAAGGTTCATTCTGATATGCCGCTTAACGAGAAGCAGATCCTGCTTCTGGATCGGCATGATGAGCTGCGGGAAATTTCCGAGGTGTCCGATATTGTACGCTCTATCAGCGGCATTCATAAAGGGCGATATCATCTTTATTTTCCGGAGGAGAAGGTGTATCCGCTACTGGAGCAGATGCCGGAGAAGATAGGTGAGATTTTTAAGCAGCAGAATTAACTTGGTGATCAGGACAACCGCAGCATGATGGGTATAAGCAGTGCTGCAGGAAAATATACGACAAGGAAACGACAGGAAAGGAGAGGGTAATATCATGCTGTTCGACACGCATACTCATCTGGATGCTCCCCAATTCGACGAGGACCGGGAGGAAACCATCGCGCGGGCGCTTGAAGCCGGCGTGAGCCGGATGATTAACATCGGATTTAACCGGGAGACCATACCGACCACGATGAAGCTGGCAGAGAACTATGACTTTATATATGCAGCGGTAGGCTGGCATCCTGTAGATGCCATCACCATGGAGGATCAGGATCTGGATTGGATCGCCTCCCTATGCAGTCATGAGAAGGTGGTGGCTATCGGGGAGATTGGTCTGGACTATTATTGGGATACATCCCCAAAAGAAGTACAGCATCAAGTGTTCCGCCGCCAAATCGGACTGGCTCGGGAACTGAACATGCCCATTGTCATCCATAACCGGGATGCACATGAAGATATCGTAAAGATTCTGAGGGAGGAAAAAGCCGCTGAGGTCGGCGGTGTAATGCACTCCTTCTCCGGGAGCTGGGAAACGGCCAAAATGTGTCTGGATATGGGATTCCATATTTCATTTGGAGGACCGATTACCTTCAAGAATGCGAAGCAGCCTAAAGAGGTATTGGCGCAGGTTCCACTCGATCGATTATTGATCGAAACGGACTCGCCTTATCTGACCCCCCACCCCTTCCGCGGGAAGCGAAATGAGACCGCTTATGTAAAATTAGTGGCGGAGACCGCAGCCGAGATTAAGGGCATGTCCTTAGAGGAATTGGCCCAAATTACCACCAAAAATGCACTGGAACGATTTGGCATTTAACGAAATTGAGAGCAAAAGCGATGAAAAAGAGAGCATTTTCGATTAATTAAAGTTTTTTAATCAGAAAAGGCGTTGATATTACAATATTTTAACCATTTACATCAGAAAATGTGGTTGATTGTTGCTTTACAACCTGCATGTAAACAGGATATCATCTTTTCAGTGATAAGAAGCTGCGATGTGCAGATCGCCAGCCGAATATTTCATGAACCGTCTCGCTTAATCTCCGAAATTCTGGAGAACGGGGGAACCGATACTGCCGTGCATACAGGTCTGAATGCACCAAGCCGTATTTGATTTCTTTATCGGGTCTTTGGGGTGAATTTGAAGGATCTCGCCATGAGCGGGTATCCGGATATAGGGCGTCTCTCTTACGTCCGAACCCGACAGCTAACTCCGTAAGCGAAATAAGAGGGGAAATCTCGTGCATACCATTTCCATGATTCTAATCATCAGGAAGCCACGTTAGAGCCTCTAGTACTCTTTCAATGGCTTTCTTTTATTTTTGAATAATGGCGAAGGGATCATCATACTCTTGGTAATCAGGAGGTGGTGGTAGATGGACGGGAAGACGGGAATTGACGCAGGGTGTTAGATAGATAGCAGGGCGCCTTGTGAGAATAATTGCTATAGTCACGTCAAATGCATTCATGCGTTACTGAAGACGGCGGGACTATGAAGGAGGATGGAATAGTGGGCATTTTTCAACCTGAAGAAACCCATGAATCACAATCATCCAGCATGTCTTACGCATTGAGATGGAAGCATGACAATTTGCGTCAATTGATGTTGCTCGGCACGATGGGAGCCGTTACGGTATCACTTCTCGTTTCGTTGATTGTACATGATCAGACAGGCAAGGAAGTTCAGCTTGTGGTCGATGGTCGTGTCACCACAGTAGAAACACGTGGATCATTGCTGCAGGAATTGCTGGATGAGCAAGCGATCACGTTGAGCCCAGAGGATCAGATTTCGATGCCTCTAAACGGTGCGATCCAGGACGGCGACCGGATCATCATTGAACGGGCAGTTCCAGTCAAGGTTACAGTTGGCAGCAAAACCAAAACCATATTTACATCCCAGGATACGGTTGATCATGTACTGAAAGAAGCTGGCATTACGATCCAGGGTGAAGATATAGTACAACCGGCACAGCATACGAAGCTTACCAGCGATATGAGTATCAACGTCGTGCGCGTTACGAAACAAAACGTTAAGGAAACAGAAGACCGGGAATTTCGTGTGATTAAGACAGCCGATCCATCGCTCGAAAAGGGTGACAACCGCGTGATTCAGCGGGGTGAGTCCGGCATCATGGTAAATCACTATGAGAAGGTCTATCACGATGGCAAGCTGGTTTCCAAGACCAAGGTTTCCCAGGAGATTGAGCGCAGAACGAAGGACAAAATTATTGCTGTAGGCACGAAAAAAGTGGAGAAACCCGCTATTGCTCAAGCGGCAGCCACCGATGTGAAAGCAACACCGGCTAAACTCTCCGGCACGAAAAAGGTAACAACCGCCAAAGCGGTGGAGAATAATGTGGCTTCTCGGGCAGGCGTTGATTTTAAATACAAAAAGGTATTGAACAACGTGTCGATGACGGCGTATTCTGCCGAGCAGCAAGGAATCGGCACTCGGACAGCATCCGGAACACGTGTGACGGAAGGTCGGACGATTGCGGTAGATCCTAATATCATCCCCATCGGATGGTGGGTGTATATTGAAGGCATCGGCTTCCGTCGTGCGGAAGATACGGGCGGTGCCATCAAAGGAAACAAAATTGATGTTTATTACGATTCGTTGAAATCCGCCATGAATTTCGGACGTAAAAGCGGCCGTACTGTTTACGTGATCGGTCCGGTTAAACCTGAATTGAACTAAACGAATGAATTCCAATTTACAATGCCATTCTAATGCTATACTATTTAGCTTATAATAAATGATGATGAAGAAGAGGGAATCTTTCCTCTTCTTTTGTTTTGTAAAAAACGAGTAATAATATAAGGCCTATGGGGCTTGAAGCTGACCATTCGCTGTACAAGCCGGCCTTGCTTGGAAAGGAAGAGAGCAATCGCATGATTAAAGAAGTAATCGTTGTGGAGGGCAGGGACGACACGGTGGCCATTAAACGGGCCGTGGACGCGGATACGATCGAAACGGGCGGTTCTGCCATCAATAAGCAAATCCTTAAACGCATCGCGCTTGCCCAGGAGCGCAGAGGCGTTATTATATTAACGGACCCCGATCATGCAGGAGAGCGGATTCGGAAAATCGTGGAGCAGGGCGTGCCAGGCTGCAAACACGCCTTCATTCCGGAAGAGGACGCTACCCGAAAAGGGGATATCGGCGTTGAGAACGCCTCTCCTGAGGCCATTTTGCGTGCGCTGGAGAGGGTCCACACCTCCTTCGAGGGCAGAGAGAGCCTGATCAGTCTGCAGGACATGATGGAGGCCGGTTTATCGGCCCATCCGGAGGCTGCGGCAAGACGGATGGCGATGGGAAACCTGCTGGGCATCGGATATTGCAACAGCAAGCAGTTTCATAAACGACTGGCCACGTTTCAAATATCACGTGAAGAATTTCTGGCCGCGCTGACGCAGCTGGAAGAGGGGGGCGTAAAATCATGAGCCGGTTCGAGGATATATCAACACCAAGACGGACGAAGGAGATCATCTCACGTCATGGATTCTCCTTCAAGAAGAGTTTGGGTCAGAACTTTCTCATCGATCAGAATATTCTCTACAAAATCGTGGAGGCCGCAGGATTAGATGAGGATAAAGGAGCGCTAGAGATCGGTCCTGGCATCGGAGCATTGACGGAGAAGCTTGCACAGACTGCAGGAACGGTTACAGCGATAGAGATTGATCAGCGCTTGATTCCGATCCTGAGGGAAGTGCTGGAGCCTTATGAGAACGTGAAGGTTCATCATGAGGACGTATTGAAGGTGGATCTTCATGAGTTGTTCCAACAAGACTTTGCGGGCGTATCGAAAGTCAGCGTCGTTGCGAATCTTCCGTATTACGTGACAACGCCGATTCTGATGAAGCTGCTCGAGGAGAAGCTGCCGCTGGAGAATATCGTCGTGATGATCCAGAAGGAAGTAGCAGAGCGTATGGCTGCGGCACCGGGAAGCAAGGATTACGGGAGTCTCAGCATCGCTGTCCAATATTACAGTGAGCCTAAGCTGGTCTGTATCGTGCCGCATACGGTATTTATTCCGCAGCCCAATGTCGCTTCGGCTGTTATTCGCCTAGCCGTACGGGAAGAGCCACCTGTTAGCGTAGAAGACGAAGGGTTTTTCTTCGAAGTGGTACAGGCTTCTTTTGCACAGCGGCGGAAGACCATCGCCAATAACCTGAAGAGCCGGTTCTTTGCGGGTGAAGGACGTGAGCGGCTGGAACAGCTGCTGCAGGAAGCAGGAATTGTGCCTTCACGGCGCGGAGAGACACTCAGCATCGAAGAGTATGCCAAACTTAGCAATGTGCTGTACAACGCCGATATTCGATAGACCAGCGGATTGACGCATGCAGGGGGCCCTGGAAGGGGTTTAACATGATAAATTGAAGCTTCCTAAGAACCAATAGTCACAGTGGCCCATACCATAGGGTAGGGGTGATGTTGTGATGAACTTGGGAGACTTGGTCGTTCGTAAATCCTACGGCGGCGATGTAACGTTCCGGGTAGAAGGCATGCGGCAAAATAATAATATCGTCATCAAAGGGACGGAATTCCGGTTATTGGCCGACGCTCCCGTTAATGATTTGGTCACGGTCCCGCATCCCGCCGTAAGCGAACGAACAAAGCAGGCACAAATTAAAGCCAGTGAGTCGCTTGACCGCCTTCAGAAGCACCGTCAGGAGCAGAGCGAGCGTCAACTGGCCAATCTGCGAAATATCGAAGGCGACCAGCATGCGAATAAGGGATACTTTGACGTGCCGGGCAAGGTGCTGCATTTGGATGGAGATCCCCAGTACCTGAAGAAAAGTATGGCCTTGTACAATCAGCTTCGGGTACCAGCGGAAGGCCATTATATCAATGAGTCGTCGATGGCCGATTCATTATATCGTCTTCTTCCCCGGGTAAGACCCGATATCGTTGTGATTACAGGTCATGATGGTGTTCTCAAGAGACGACAGCCATACGACTTATATAGCTTGGACAGCTATAAAAATTCACACAACTTCGTCACGGCTATCCAGGTAGCGCGTCAGTATGAGCGGAATCTGGATTCCCTGGTCATTGTGGCCGGTGCGTGCCAATCGCATTTCGAAGCACTTCTGCAGGCAGGAGCCAATTTTGCCAGCTCGCCAGGGCGAATTCTCATCCATGCGCTGGACCCCGTGTATGTAGCTGCCAAGGCAGCTTATACGTCGGTCAGGGAAACCGTGAATATTCATGATATCGTCCATCATACGATTAGCGGCAGCCAAGGCGTGGGCGGAATCGAAACAAGAGGCAGCTACCGGATCGGTCTGCCCAAACTGCAGGATTTGTCAACTTTGAAGGTTACGCCTTCCGTTAGCTAGCCTTTAAAATCCTAGTGCTAGCGGTTGAATCAAGCCGCTGAGGACAAACCAAGAAGAACCCCACAAGCTGGGGTTTTTTTATTTTTTCTTTCGAAACTCAAAGAAATTTGTCAAAAAAAATACATAAAGCTTGTCATTTTAGCGCATATTAAAACAAATGAACACGAGAAATACGGGATCAAAAAAAATTCGTTGACAAGGTATTTTTGATGCTGATATAATTAATGTTTTTGAATTGACAAATGACTGAATCTTCGGTATAATGGACAAGGAAAGAGGTGGTCGTCGACAATGGCTAAAAATGCGCTGTTGGAAATCAAACGCAGTCTCGATGCCCATTTAGGGCAAAAAATTACGCTTCGGGCTAACGGTGGCCGTCGGAAGACCGTCGAGCGTACTGGTGTTTTGGAAGAAACGTACCCTTCTGTTTTCATTGTGAAGCTGGATCAAGACCAGCAGACTTTTAAACGTGTGTCTTACAGTTATGCCGATATTCTGACCGAAACCGTGGAAATCATGGTAACCGGTGATGACAACGAGATGCGAATCACCTATATCAAGTCATAACGATATGTCGAGAACAGTCTCCACTCACAGGGAGGCTGTTTTTTGTTGTTGCCAGCTCTCCAGAGGAATGACAAGGGGAGATGGAACGCATACTAAGGCTGCGCGGGTCTCTTCAGCCGCCTGAATGCGGCCAGTGGAGACTTAAGCCTTGAGGAGTTTTACGTAAGGCCTCTACAACGCGCTGTAAGCCGTTCATGCCATACTCAATACATTTTCCAAGGAGGCGGGTTTGATGAGCCGGAGAAGGCGCAGTATTATGTCAGATCAACTGAAGACCGAATTGGCTAAGGAATTGGGATTTTACGACACCGTGCAGAAGGAAGGCTGGGGAGGCATTAAAGCCAAGGATGCCGGCAACATGGTAAAACGGGCGATTGAGCTCGCAGAGCGGGCAGCTAGCAAATCAGATCTGTAAACAACAGGGCAGGGCCTTCCGTAAAGCGGGAGGCCCTGTTATTTTATTGCGGCTCAAGCGACACGGGTACGCTGCAACGGACGGTCCCATGACTTCATCGCCGGAGTTTGTTAAGATAGAGGCAATAGATGTTTTTCTCCGAATATGGTAAGTTCAAGCATATGGGAAAAGCTAAGGATAGGTGAACGTTCTTGAAAATATACGAAAAAGCACCGGCCAAAATTAATTTGATGCTGGATGTACTCCATAAACGTCCTGACGGCTTTCATGAGGTAGAGATGGTCATGACGATGATCGACCTCGCCGACCGGCTCGAGATGTCTGAACAGAGGCGGGACACCATCATCATCACCTCACAGGCAGGATACATACCGCTGGACGAGAAGAATTTGGCCTTTCAGGCAGCAAGACTAATCAAAGAGCGCTACGACGTGAAGAAGGGTGTGCACATTCACCTGGACAAAAAAATTCCCGTCGCGGCAGGACTCGCAGGAGGCAGCAGTGATGCAGCGGCAACTCTGCGTGGGTTGAACCGCCTCTGGGAGCTGAACATCCCCCAGCAAGAGCTGCTTGCGCTTGGCGCGGAGCTCGGCTCGGATGTGCCGTTCTGCGTAACCGGCGGCACAGCACTGGCGACAGGGCGCGGCGAGGTGTTGACGCCGATCCCGAATCCGCCGCAGTGCTGGGTGATCGTGGCGAAGCCGCCGATCAACGTATCGACGGCGGAAGTTTACGGCCGTCTGCGCAGCGAGCAGATCCAGCACCATCCATCCGCTGAGCGTATGGTAGAGGCGCTTTCGCAGGGCAGCTTCCAGTTGATGTGCCAATCGCTTGGCAACGTGCTGGAGGAGGTTACCTTGAAGATGCACCCCGAGGTTCAGCAGCTGAAGGAAGGGATGCTGAAGCTGGGAGCCGATGGAGCGTTGATGTCCGGAAGCGGACCTACGGTCTTCGGTCTGGTATCGAAGGAATCCAAGGTGGCCCGGATTTATAATGGTCTGCGGGGTTTCTGCAAGGAAGTGTATGCTGTTCGCCTGCTTACCTAGAAACGGTTATTATTGACAATTCGGGGGCGAATTTCAATTGAAGTTGTATAAATACGTACAAAAGTGTTATATTTAACATATAATATTCGGATTTAGCGAGGAACCCTAGTGAAAAAATTAAAACGAAGCGAACGATTGGTCGACATGACCCAATATTTACTATCCAAACCGCATACGTTGATTCCGCTGACGACGTTCGCCGAGCGATATGGAGCGGCCAAGTCATCGATCAGTGAGGATTTGGCGATCATTAAGGACGTATTTGAGAGTGAGGGGCTCGGAGAGCTCCAGACGCTGGCTGGTGCAGCGGGCGGAGTCCGGCACATTCCGAAGCTGCGCAAGGATCATGCGCTGCGGTTTGCCGAGGAGCTGTGTCAGCAGCTTCAGCAATCGGACCGGATTTTGCCGGGGGGTTACCTGTACATGTCGGATCTGCTTGGACAGCCTTCGCTGATGAACGAGGCGGGCAAGATCATTGCTACCGCATTCTCGGACCGGGATATTGATGTAGTCATGACGGTGGAAACCAAGGGGATTCCGCTGGCTTATGCGACAGCGGCCCAGCTGAACCTGCCGGTCGTACTAGTTCGCCGGGACCATCAAGTGACGGAAGGATCGGCCGTAAGCATCAATTATGTATCGGGCTCACACAAGAGCATTCACACCATGTCATTGTCCCGCCGGGCGCTCAAAGAACGCTCCCGTGTACTGATTGTGGATGATTTTATGAAGGCGGGGGGTACCATACAAGGTATGGTCGATCTGCTGGGTGAATTTAATGCCGAAGTCGCAGGTGTAGGTGTATTGGTAGAGTCGGGAGCGGTTGAAACCGAGGAAAGGCTTCTGGAGGACTATATCTCACTCGCCATCCTAAGCGATGTGGACTCCAAAACGAAGAGGATTACCGTGAACCCAGGTAATTACTTCGAAAAATAGGATCGCGATATTTGTCGATATAATAGCGTTTTCATTCGAATTTGCCCGAAGTCTGTCGAAAATATCACTTTCTAAAAAAAATTCCTGTTTTTAGGACATTTTATAGTAGAAAAAAGAAGGATTTCGGGTTTGCTGTGTGGAATTATACACCAAGTCTCTGATGGAAAAAGGTGGTGAACACATATGCAAATTACGGATGTCAGACTCCGCCGTGTTAACTCTGAGGGGAGAATGAAGGCAATCGCATCCATTACCATCGATAATGAATTTGTCGTTCACGACATTCGCGTCATCGACGGAAACAATGGAATGTTTGTTGCAATGCCGAGCAAACGCACTCCTGATGGAGAATTCCGCGACATTGCCCATCCCATTTCTTCCGGTACCCGCGAGAAGATTCAATCGGCTGTATTGGCCGAGTATGAGCGCGCGGCTACAGAAGAAGAAGTGATTGAAGAAGGCGCTTAAGTTCTACAATTGGGGTTCAAGGAAAAGAGAGCCATACCTATGGCTCTCTTTTCTTTTTTTGTAGAATGATATATATTCAGTAGTGAGTTCAAGAGGAGGAGGCATGGCCCTTGAAAAGATTTGCTATTGTGCTCGCCGCTGGGCAGGGCAAACGTATGAAATCCAAACTATATAAAGTGCTGCATCCTGTTTGTGGCAAGCCGATGGTAGGACATGTATTGCAAACGGTACAGCAGGTGAACTGTGAACGCAGTGTTGTGGTCGTTGGTCACGGCGCGGAAGCCGTCCGCACATATCTGCAAGACGCAGCCGAATATGTTCTGCAGGAACAGCAGCTCGGTACGGGTCACGCTGTGAAGCAAGCCAAGGAACTTCTTGGCGCTGAGGAAGGATCCACGATTGTCATTTGCGGGGATACTCCACTGGTGACTTCAGAGACACTGGAAAATCTTTTGAAGCTTCATGAGAGCAACAACGCGGCCGCTACGGTGCTTACCGCGCATATGGACAACCCCAAAGGCTACGGCCGGGTCATCCGTGGCGAGGATGGCAGTGCACTTCGGATTGTCGAGCAGAAAGACTGCAGTCCGGAAGAGGACGCAGTTACTGAAATTAATACCGGTACCTATTGTTTTGACAATAAAAAGCTATTCGCTGCACTGGATAAGGTAACCAATCAGAATGCGCAGCAAGAATATTACCTGACCGATTGCATCGGTATCCTGAAACAAGCCGGCGAGACCGTGCTTGCTTATCAGACGAATGATTATGCGGAATCGATTGGCGTCAACGATCGTCTTGCGCTATCAGAGGCCGAAGGCTTCATGAGAGAGCGCATCAACCGCACGCACATGTTGAACGGTGTTACTATCATTGACCCTGCTTCGACGTATATCGGTGCTGATGTCACTATTGGTTCTGACACCGTGCTCTATCCCGGTACCATCCTGAAGGGGAATACGGTGATCGGAGAAGACTGTGTGATCGGACCCGATACGGATATTGAAGACTCCGTTATCGCGAATGGTGCCAGCGTCAAACATTCGGTGCTCAGCAGTGCTGAAGTCGGCTCGCGGACATCGGTGGGGCCTTTTGCTTATCTCCGCCCAGGCGCCAAGTTGGGTGAAGATGTGAAGGTTGGCGACTTCGTTGAAGTGAAGAATGCCACGATTGACAACGGCTCAAAAGTATCCCATCTCAGTTATGTTGGCGATGCCAAGGTCGGCAAGAACGTCAATATCGGCTGTGGAGCGATTACTGTCAACTATGATGGTTATAATAAATCCATTACCGAGATTGAAGATGATGCATTTATCGGCAGTAATGTGAATTTGATTGCACCGGTGAAGGTAGGCAAGGGCGCATTCGTTGTTGCAGGCTCCACCATTACGCATTCGGTTTCCGACAATGATCTGGCCATTGCCAGACAGCGTCAAGAGAACAAGCCTGGATATGCAGAGAAGATTCGGGCACGCGCTATTGCTAAGAAGAACAAGTAAATCGTAATACGCCTGCTTCTCTCGCGAAGATGGGAAGCGGTGATCGGATAGCCTAATTCAACGAACCAGCACGGAGGGTTTTTATTCTATGACTTATCTTGATTCTAAATTAAAAATATTCACGTGTAATTCCAATCCTAAACTTGCTCATCAAATCGCTGACTATATCGGCATTCCGATGGGGGAATCGCATACAACCAGCTTTAGTGACGGCGAGATTCAAGTAAAGCTCTCCGAGAGCGTACGGGGCTGCCACGTATATATCGTACAGTCTACCTGCCTGCCGGTGAATGATAACCTGATGGAACTGCTGGTTATGGTCGATGCGCTCAAGCGGGCATCCGCGAAGAGCATCAACGTGGTAATTCCGTATTACGGATATGCCCGTCAAGACCGTAAAGCGCGTTCGCGGGATCCGATCACTGCAAAGCTGGTTGCGAACCTAATCGAGAAGGCAGGAGCTCATCGCGTCATAACGATGGACCTGCATGCGATGCAGATTCAAGGCTTCTTTGATATTCCGGTGGATCATCTGCTCGGCGTACCGATTCTTGCACAATACTTCCGCTCGAAGCAGATTGAGAACCCAGTCGTTGTATCTCCGGATCACGGCGGTGTGGTTCGTGCAAGAAAGCTGGCTGATTTCCTGAATGCTCCGCTGGCCATTATCGATAAGCGCCGTCCGGAGCCGAACGTCAGTGAAGTCATGAACATCATCGGGAATATCGAAGGCAAAACAGCCATTCTGATCGATGACATTATCGATACAGCCGGAACGATTGTGCTGGGTGCCAACGCGTTGATGGAAGGCGGCGTAAAAGAAGTGTATGCGTGCTGTACACATCCGGTTCTCTCGGGCCCTGCCCATGAGCGTCTGGAGAACTCTCCGCTGAAGGAAGTTGTTGTAACAGACACCATTCCGATCACCAATCCTAATCCTAGCAGCAAGCTGACCGTGCTGTCGGTTGCTCCATTGATGGGAGAAGCCATCATTCGGGTTCACGAGGAATTATCGATTAGTAAATTGTTTGAAATAGAATAATAAACCGTGCCGGACAGGGTTACATCTCCTTATTAGGAAATGTAGCCCTTGTCGGCTATGGTGACTTTGGCTCGGCCTTACCCCGGCATCGCAGTTGAACAACTGTGAAGTAAACGTTTTCATAATAGAGGCCTGTTAATACACGGTTGGCCATGTCAGTATCCGGGCCTGGAAATGAAAGTGAACGTACTCCGATTGTACAGCGTTCCCTCAAGCTCAACAAAATAGGCGTCGACTGCAGTGATCAGACCCACGTCTATGTGACAACCGAGTTCATAGACTTGAACGGGGATGCCATGCTTCATATGGTATTGAAAATGGCTGTGATGCGTTAATTTCTGTTCAAAAGCTTTCAATGCCGATTCACCTTCTTATGAGGGCATTACGCCAATAGGTTTTGTTCATATTGTACTCAGAAATGCGCAAAGAAGAAAGTATAAATCGTGAAAGGAATCAACCAGTGATGAAATGGATTGTCGGACTGGGCAACCCTGGTCCAGCTTATGAGAAGACACGCCACAATGTTGGGTTCATGGCACTGGATGCTCTGGCGGAGCGTCATGGCATGAAGTTCAATCAGAACAAGTGCAAATCGGTCATCGCCGAAGGGATGATTGGCGGTTCCAAGACCGTTTTGATCAAACCGATGACCTTTATGAATCTCTCAGGCGAGGCTGTACGCGCCTATATGGATTATTATAAAGTAAATCTGGAAGATATGATTGTAGTTTATGATGATTTGGATACCGTCGTTGGCAAGATCCGTCTGCGCTATCAGGGCAGTGCGGGAGGACATAATGGCATCAAATCCATCATTCAGCATACGGGCACTCAAAGCTTTAACCGTGTCCGCATGGGAATATCCAGGCCGGAGCCGGGTTATGCCATCGTAGACTATGTGCTGGGCACCTTTCCGAAGAAGGAGCGTGAGCAGCTGCAGAGCATGGTGGAAGAAACCTGCGATGCGCTGGAGTTCAGCCTGGATCATACCTTTGAACAGACGATGGCGAAGTTTAACAAATCCTAGAGGAGCATCATATGATGCAGACATACAAGAGATGTATTGAGGCTCCCGAAGCAGAAGAACAGCGTCTTAAACAAGGAAAGTCCGGGCATACTGAAGGTATATACGACCTTCAGGAGGCATATGATGGCGATAACCTATGTTTGTAGACACTGTCGAGCGTTTCAGGGCCGCATCGATTCCAATCATGTATCCGAAGCACGTCTTGGTTTTGATTCCTTGACCCCTGAGGAACGCAAGGATATAATAGCGTATGATTTTAACGGAGAAGTTATGGTTCGGGTAACCTGCGATCATTGCAGGGAAGCGCTCGAAGCCCATCCGGAGCTTAGTCTTTTGGCAAATCCCCTGCAATGAGAGTATAATGGGGTACACGATGCTTTTTCGTAGAAGACATACAGTGGCATAGTCTGCCGCTGCCCTAGCCTTGGCAGTTTTGCTCAAGGCTTCTTTTCGGTTATAATTTTTTGGCAAATGTTTAAAATTCCATGAGAAATAGATTCTAGGAAATTCATTTCTTTTGCATAAGAGAGGTGCCCCCTTTTGTTACAAGCACTTATTGATGTATTTTCGAAGGATTCGGATTTCAAATCCATTACGGCCGGGGTTAATGCCGGTATGAGGGAGCAATTGATCTCTGGTCTTTCCGGGTCGTCCAGGCAAATCTTAATGGCTGCACTGCATCAAGACCAGCAGCGCCCGCTGCTCGTTGTGACTCATAATATGTTTTCAGCCCAGAAAATCGCGGATGATCTGCAGGAAGCGCTACCATCAGATCAAGTGCTGTTATACCCAGCGAATGAACTGGTAGCGGCTGAGTCGGCGGTATCAAGCCCCGAGACTCTGGCACAACGGATTGATGTACTCGTCCGCTGTGCCAGGGGCTTCCGGGGTATTGTCGTTGCGCCATTTTCCGGCGTGCGCCGGCTTCTTCCAGCACCGGAAGTGATGTCGGATGCCCGGATCGTGCTTCATGATGGCGGGACGCTTGTGCTGGATTCCTTCTTGAATCGGATGGTTGAGATGGGATATGAGCGGGTGGAACGGGTTGAGAGCCGCGGTGAGATGAGTGTCCGCGGCGGCATCATCGATTTCTATCCGATGACAACGACGATGGCCTACCGTATTGAGCTGTTTGATGAGGATATCGACTCGATTCGAACATTCGACCCCATCGATCAGCGCTCGATTGATAAGGTTCGGGAAGTGGTCATCACGCCGTGCAAGGAGATTATTGCGGATTCGGAGCGGCTCAGCCGTACGGCTGATACGGTGGTTCGTCTGCTGGAGGCGCAGCTCGAACGTATGAGTGACCTCCAAGCCAAGCTCCGTTTGCGGGATGAAATACACCGCGAAGTTGAAATGTTGCGCGAGCGGATTTATTTCCCTGAGCTCTATAAATATATTTCTTTGTTATATCCGGAGAAGACCAATCTGTATGATTACATGCCGAAGGATACCATTCTGATTATGGATGAACCGGCACGTCTGCTCGAAACAGCGAAGCAGTTGGAACGGGATGAGGCCGAATGGAATTTGCATCTGATGCAGAATGGCAAATCCCTTCCGGAGCTGCCGTTGTCGCTGGATACGGAGGAACTGATCTATCAGCATCCATATCAAAGCCTGCTGATCTCGATCTTCCTGCGTCAGGTGCCAAGAATGCAGCCGCAGAACATCATTAATGTCATCACGCGCGGCATGCAGGATTTCCATGGTCAGATGAACGTGCTTAAGGCGGAGATGGAGCGCTGGAAGAAATCTGGCGTTCAGGTCATGATGCTGGCGGGCGATGCGGAGCGGATGGACCGCATGCGGCGAGTGCTGCAGGACTATGGCATTGACGAGCCGGTGATGCTTGAAGGGCATCTGCAGAATGGCTTCGAGATGCCTTCTGTCCATGCCGCCATCATTACAGAGAGCGAAATGTTCTCCTCGAAGCAGCGCAAAACTCGCAAAAGCACGAAGAATATGGACAATGCCGAGCGTATCAAGAGTTACACAGAGCTCAAAGTCGGCGATTATGTGGTGCATCAAAACCACGGTATCGGGAAATATATGGGGATCGGGACGCTGGAGATCAACGGGATCCATAAGGATTACATGCATATTTTGTATGCTGGTGGCGATAAGCTGTCCGTTCCGATTGAACAGATCGATCTTATCCAGAAATATGTCGGTTCTGAAGATAAAGAGCCGAAGGTTTACAAGCTGGGCGGAAATGAATGGACCCGGGTCAAGAACAAGGTCCGTTCCTCCGTTCAGGATATTGCCGATGATCTGATTAAGCTGTACGCCGAGCGTCAGTCCGCTCCCGGATACGGATTTGAGAAAGATACGTCAGAGCAGCAGGAATTCGAGGACATGTTCCCTTATGACGAGACACCCGATCAACTCCGTGCCATTACCGAGATCAAAAAAGACATGGAGCAAAACCGACCGATGGATCGGCTGCTGTGCGGCGATGTTGGTTACGGAAAAACCGAAGTGGCGGTTCGTGCTGCATTCAAGTCGGCCATCGAAGGCAAGCAGGTTGCGGTACTTGTACCGACAACGATTTTGGCGCAGCAGCATTACGAGACGTTCCGGGAGCGCTTTGCCAATTATCCGATCAACATTCAGGTGCTGAGCCGTTTCCGCAGCCGTAAGGAACAGAATGAGACGATCAAAAAGGTGAAGCAGGGTTCCGTCGATATTCTGATCGGTACACACCGCTTGCTGTCTCAGGATATTGTGTTTAAAGATCTGGGACTGCTTATCGTGGATGAAGAACAGCGGTTTGGCGTTACGCATAAGGAGAAATTAAAGAAGCTGAAGACCAATGTCGACGTGTTGACGCTGACGGCAACGCCGATTCCCCGCACATTGCATATGTCGATGCTCGGCGTTCGGGATTTGTCGGTTATTGAGACACCGCCGGAGAATCGTTTTCCGGTGCAGACTTATGTCGTGGAGCACAGCCAGACCCTGGTTCGAGAAGCTATCGAGCGTGAGCTGGCCCGCGGCGGTCAGGTCTACTACCTCTACAATCGAGTTCAAGGCATTCAGGAGATGGCCGCTCAGATATCCATGCTTGTGCCGGAGGCCAGAGTGGGTGTCGGCCACGGTCAAATGTCGGAGACAGAGCTGGAGAAGACAATTCTCGACTTCCTGGATGGCGAATACGACGTATTGGTCAGTACAAGCATTATCGAGACGGGTGTCGACATTCCGAATGTAAACACATTGATCGTGCACGATGCGGACAAAATGGGTCTCTCCCAGCTGTACCAGCTGCGCGGACGTGTAGGGCGTTCCAATCGCATCGCTTACGCTTACTTCACGTACCAGCGCGATAAAGTATTGACCGAAGTGGCGGAGAAGCGGCTGCAATCGATCAAAGAGTTCACGGAGCTTGGCTCCGGATTCAAGATCGCGATGCGGGACTTGTCGATTCGCGGTGCCGGCAATCTGCTTGGAGCGGAGCAGCATGGATTCATTGCTTCTGTCGGGTTCGATCTCTACTCGCAGATGCTGGCTGAGGAAATTCAGAAGCGCAAAGTCAGCATGCTGGGCGAGCCTGCGCTGCCGACAAAAGATTGGAATACATCCATCGATCTGGGCATTGACGCATACCTGCCATCGGATTACATTTATGACAGCATTCAGAAAATCGAAATTTATAAAAAAGTGGCGGTCGTCTCGTCCATTGAAGAATCGGCTGAGCTTGAAGATGAGCTGCTTGACCGCTTTGGCGAGCTGCCGCTGGCGGTAAGTAACCTGCTTGCTGTTTCCCGCTTGAAGGTATATGGTCGTACGTACGGGATCGACTCGATTATTCAGCGCGGGGACGATGTGCTGCTGCAGTTCTATGAAGGACAGGACAAGGCGGTTAATACAGCAGGTCTTGCGCAGATTGGAAATATGTTTGAAAGACGTGTACAATTTGAACAAGGACCTGCGATGGCTATTCGCATTAAAGGCAAGGGACTTTCCGATCAACAATTGTTAGAATTGCTGGAGCAATTCCTGGAGGCTGCACAAGGGCCATTCAACCTGAAGGGAGAACTACAAAATGCCGTTAAGAAATAAAAAGGCATGGAAGACATTCATTGTATCCATCACAGCCGTACTATCCATGTCGATGATCGCTGCATGCGGAAACGACAAAACCGAGGGTGCCAAAGAAGATAACAGTAAAGTCATTGTGAAATATAAAGGCGGAGAAATTACCGAGAAGGAATTCGATCTGGAGCAGCGCATGATCCAGTTCATGTCTCCGGAATACGCCCAATTTCTGCAGATGGATGAATTTAAAGAGTATTTGGCCAAGCAGGGCGTAGCGTATGAATACCTGTATGCCAAAGCTGACGATAAAGCAAAAGAAGCTGCCGAGAAGCAAGCCGATGATCTGCTCAAGCAGCAGAAGAACGGTATGGGCGAAGATCAGTTCAAAGCAGCTTTGGAAACGCAGAAATTGACCGAGCAGGACCTGAAGAACTACATGCTTCGTGTTCTGACTGTAATGGAGCACGAGAAGAATCAGGTCTCCGAAGAGGATATCAAGAAGGATTTCGAGGCAAACAAGAAGGATTATACCAACATCAGCGTTCGCCATGTCCTGGTGAGCTTTAAAGATGCGGAAGGCAAGGACCGACCAGAGGGAGAAGCCCTTAAAATCGCCAAGGAAGTGGAATCCAAGCTGAACAAAGGCGAGGATTTTGCCGCAGTAGCGAAGGAATATTCCCAGGATCCGGCCTCCAAGGACAAGGGAGGTCTGATTGAGAACAAACCTGCGGGTTCTTGGGTGCCGCAATTCAAGGAAAAAGCTCTGACGCTTGAGCTGAACAAAATCAGTGCTCCTGTTGAGACGGATTACGGCTACCATGTCATGAAGGTGGAGAAGCGCGAGGAAGTGGCTTATGACAAGCTTCCTGCCGATCAGAAGGAAGGCATTCTGAACGAGCTTGCTTCCGCGAAGATCGATAACTTCATGCAGAATGAGCTTAACGATCTGATTGAGAGCATGGATCTTCCGAAGAGCGAGAATACGGACAAGCCTGCTGAAGGCACAGGTGACGAGCAGAAGGACGGCACAACCGATAAACCGGCTGAGGGTGACCAGACGCCGGATGCTGGCAAGGAAGACACGGGCAAATAATTTGACGGACAAGCGTCCCGTTAATTATCTTGTGCTGCGCTGCCAATATTCAAGTATTGTAAGACAGCGAATGGCTGAAATGGCGGGATTTGTAATCCATAACGTGCGAAATCGCGCGTTATGGATTTTTTTCCCCAAGACCTGATGAATTTATTTTTGGATTTCGCAACCAACAGAGGGTAGATGATGTATAAGGAATTGGGAATGGATGAATACTATGGTCAGACATTAACTCTTATATACCTGGGGACATCCTCTTCCCGAATGGAACAGTAGTTGAAAAATCTTCTTAATGAAAGTGGGGCAACAAGTGACATGAAAGCTACTGGTATCGTCCGCCGTATTGATGACCTCGGGCGCGTGGTCATTCCGAAAGAAATTAGACGCACACTGCGGATTCGCGAAGGCGACCCGCTCGAAATTTTCGTTGACCGGGATGGAGAAGTCATTCTGAAGAAATATTCACCTATCGGTGAATTGGGCGATTTTGCGAAGGAATATGCGGAATCCCTTTATGAGAGCACAGGTCACATCACGATCATCTCTGACCGTGATACCTTCATCGCTGTAGCAGGCGGCTCCAAGAAGGAGTATTTGGACAAGCCGATTGGCAACCTTCTGGAGAACTGCATGGAGAATCGGAAGACGGTTCTGGAAAGCAACAGCGGTACTTATGAGATCAGCAAAGACAACCCGGAAGCCTTGTCCGCTTTTGTGGTTGCGCCTATCATAGCTGGAGGAGATCCGATTGGCAGTGTTGTGCTGATGAACAAGGATGAATCCGTGAACATGGGTGAAATGGAAGTGAAGATGTCTGAAACGGCCGCAGGCTTCCTCGGCAAGCAAATGGAACAGTAAGACGAGGATATGACGCCTTGGATGGAGACTCCCGCTGAATGTTGATCTTAGGATCAATCGACAGTTGGGAGTTTTTGTTGTCTGATATAGTTTTGTACCGCTCCCCTACCCTTGGTTATAATGGAGATACACATGACGGCATCCGTATTATGGTTGATTGGTGATCCGTAAAGATCATGTAGGGGATTGGAAGAAGGCTATGAAACCAGATCAAACAGGCGTAAGGCTCCTGCGGGGAGCGTTTATTCTCAGTGCGGCCGCGATTCTGTCCAAGCTGATTGGAACATTGCAAAAAATACCGCTGCAAAATATGGGCGGAGATGCCGTATTCGGCATCTACAACACGGTTTATCCGTTTTATATGATGATGATTACCCTTGCGGCTGTCGGTTTCCCGGCTGCCGTCTCCAAATATGTGGCGGAGTATGAGGCGATGGGACGAACCGAGGACAGCCACCGGCTGCTGAAGCTGTCTTCCATCACCTTGGTGCTGTTTGGTCTAATCCTGGGTTTCCTGATGTATGTTTGCGCTCCATGGATTGGCCTATGGATCGGAAGCAGCCAAGTGGTTCCTGCGCTTCGCGCAGGTGCATTGGCTTTGGCGTTCGTTCCCTGGATGGCGGTACTGCGGGGTTATTTTCAGGGTCTGCACAATATGGTGCCAACGGCGATTTCCCAGATTACGGAGCAGATTGTCCGTGTAGGGGTTATGATTGCGCTGCTGCTCTACATGATTCGTGCCGGAGCCCGTGCAGATATGATTGCGGCCGGGGCGCTCCTGGGGTCTGCCGCCGGCGGTGCAGCCGGGCTCTTGGTGATGGGGCTGTACTGGCGGAAGCACATCAAGGGGTATCAAGGCAAGGTACATGGAGGAGAAGGAAGTTCAACATTCGGCATACCGGATATGAACGATTCGGGGCAGCATGCCGATGTAACTAAAGAGGGAGCAGGTGTTCTAATTCGTCGCCTGCTTGCCTACGGCATCCCGGTTTGCCTCAGTCTGCTTGCGGTTCCTTTGATTGGACTGGTGGACACTTTCACAGTGCCACGGCTGTTGAAATCCAGCGGGCTTGGCGAAGCGCTGACGATGGCGGAGTTCGGGATCTATAACCGGGGTCTGCCGCTGGTCCAGCTGGTTACGATGCTGGCTGCCTCCTTGTCGGTTCTGTTTATTCCTGCACTGGCGGAAGCCAAGTTCAGAGGAGAGTCAGACCGTGTTGCAGGGCAAACCCGTATGGCCCTTCGCTGGTTCTGGCTGATCGGGATGACGGCCTCCGTAGGACTGGCCGTGCTTGCCGAGCCGATTAACATCATGCTGTACGAAGATGCAGCCGGTACGGGGACGATGCGGGTGATTGCCTTCACGGCGGCCGGAGGGACGCTGAGCACGATTACAGCCGCGCTGCTTCAGGGCATCGGCGTCGTGAAGGCGCCAGCGCTCCATCTGCTGGCAGCGGCTGGACTGAAGCTGCTGCTCAACCTGCTGCTGGTGCCGCAGCTGGGCATTACCGGCGCAGCCATCGCTGGCGTGGCTGCGCACCTGACCGCCGCAGCGCTCAATCTCGCGCTGCTCTCACGCAGTGCCGGCGCACGGCTTGACGCCGGCGGGCTGCTCGCGAGGACGCTGCCCGTCCTCGCAGCGGTGGCGCT
>NZ_BIMC01000032.1 GCF_004000885.1 Paenibacillus glucanolyticus NBRC 15330 | reverse complement strand
CGGAAAGGTGAGTGTGGCTTCTAACGCCGTCCCGGGCACCTATACCGTTACGGCAACTTCGACCGTGGACAGCACGAAGTCCGGCAGTGCCACGATTACAGTAGTCAGTGATATTGATGTGTATACGGTAACGATAAGCCATTTGAATGGCGGCCATATAACAGCTACCCCTTCTGTTGCTTCAGCAGGCAGTGTTATCAGCTTGAACATTGTACCGGATTTTGGTAAGAGACTGAAAGTTGGATCACTGAAATACACTTTCAATTCCACGGACTTCCCCATCACAGATGGAAGCTTCGTCATGCCAAGTGGGGATGTAACCATTAGTGCTGAGTTTGAGGATATATCAGAAAGTTTGCCTGTATTGAGTATTGTTGCACCTTCCTTTACGCCTGTAACAGTTGGTTACGAACAGCCTCCAGCAAAGAAATTGATCATCAGGAATACAGGGATGGTCGATACTACGATCAACAGTCTTACATCCAGTGAACCCGGCAAATTTATCGTTGAGGGGAATGGAGGAATTGTAGCTGCAGGTGAAAGTATCGACAGTTGGACGGTACGTCCTGTGACAGGCTTACCAGCAGGAACCCATTCTTCAGTAATAACGGCTGTTTATGGGAATGGAGAGATAGCAACTGCTAACCTGGTGTTGACCGTAAATCCTCCAAGCAGCTCAGGCGGTGGGGAGAATCCAGGAAATTCAGGCAATAACGGTAGCGCTGGTGGTTCTCAAGGCAGCGGAACACCGTCTCCGAATCCGTCACAACCGGATCAAGGTGGTGTGCCTGTAATGATCAATGGCAAGTCAGAGAATATCGGCAAGCTGGAAACGAAGGTCGTTGACCATCGAAAAATAACAACCATTACTCCTGACCCAGATAAACTGCTAGAGTGGTTAGAGAGAGAAGGTAAGAATGCCGTAGTTACTATTCCAGTTGATGTTTCATCTGACTCCATTGTGGGACTGCTGACAGCTAATGT
This sequence comes from Paenibacillus glucanolyticus NBRC 15330, assembly GCF_004000885.1. Lineage (GTDB taxonomy): Bacteria > Bacillota > Bacilli > Paenibacillales > Paenibacillaceae > Paenibacillus_AQ > Paenibacillus_AQ glucanolyticus. Next base: position 35,293 of record NZ_BIMC01000032.1, on the reverse strand, counting down.
TGTTAAAAGGATGGCAGATCAATCAGCCGTATTGGAGCTGGTTACCCCAATGGCTTCTTACAGAATACATGCGGATCAATTCCCAATTGTAGCTATAGCGGACCAACTTGGGGCAGATGCTTCGTTATCTGAAGTGACGATTGAAATCATGATGTCTAAAGCCCTATCATCAGAAACAAGCCTTGCCCAAAGTGTGTTGAATCGAAAAGGAGTTTCACTTTTAGTGGAGCCTGTTCATTTTACCTTAATGGCTGAGTTTAACGGTGCAAAAATAGAATTAAATCGCTTCACTCGTTATGTTGAACGGGTTATTCCTATTCCAGAGACAGTGGATCCGAATCAAATCACGACAGGGATTGTTGTAGGATTGGATGGTTCCACTCATCATGTACCGACATATGTACAGAAAAAAGACAATCGTTATTATGCAGTGGTTAACAGCTTGACCAATAGTATGTACACCTTGGTCTGGCATCCAGTCGAGTTTGCTGATGTGACAGATCATTGGGCACAGCATGCAATCAATGATATGGGATCACGAATGATTGTTACTGGGATGGGCCAGAATTTATTCGAACCGAATAGGGATATTACGCGTGCAGAGTTCGTGGCTATGGTTGTACGGGCACTTGGTTTGATGCCGGCAAATGGCGAAATTTCGTTTGTGGATGTAAATAAGTCCGATTGGTTTGCTGATTATATCCAAACTGCTCATGATTATCAGTTAATTGAGGGTTATAGTGGTTCTCGGTTCGCACCCATGGACACGATTACTCGAGAACAAGCTATGACTATCATTGCCAAAGCAATGAATATCACGGGCATCAATCCTGACTTATCTCCTGAGCGAGTAAACAGACTGCTAGATGGTTATAAAGATGCAGCATCGATTTCAAGCTATGCTCGAGATCATATAGCCGCAGGTTTAGACCTGGATATTATAAATGGTAGAACAACCAATACCATTCAACCAAAGAGCAAAATCACTCGTGCTGAAGTTGCTACACTACTTCAGAAATTACTCAGGAAGTCGGATTTGATTCAATAATTTAAGAAAACTAAAGGATCAGGCCCTAGAGGTCTGATCCTTTAGTTTTGTGAATTACTTCAAAACCAAGTTAGCAAGGCATTGATACGTACCGTCCTTGGTTTCCCGTTAATATTAAACCGGGCAAGTTTCCAACGACAGTCACACTTCAAGCTAACGTTCAAGTAGAAAAGCATCATGAAATGAATCATGGGCTTTATGTCTTGTCTTCAGTTCCGTTATGATAAAGTGAAAGAACAATCGTGCAATGATCAGCGGCGGTATAGGAGGGCTAATGGAGCGTTTAAAAGGCATGTTGAAAAATCATTTCGGTATGGTGAATCCCGACATTATCTCGCAGCAGGGCGGTTGGGCCGCGCTCGCGTATAGAGTACGAAGTGATAGCCATACCTATTTCCTGAAAGAATACGAGAAAAGCCGGGCTTCCACCCCCAAATGGACTGCGCTTATTGATGATTACGTGCCTATATTGCTATGGCTTGAGGAGCACAGTCGTTTAAAAGGCAAGATTCCGATTCCCGTGCTCACGACAGATGGCCATTATCAATGCCAGGACGATGAGGGGATTTATCTGCTGTATGAGTATATCGTTGGTGACACGATTGCCGATAATGAGCTGACAGGGGATCAGGTGAAACAACTGGCAGAGATGATCACGGAGCTTCATCGATATGGAGAAGAGATGCCACTCGTGACAAGCGCCATGAAGGAAAACTTCGAGGTACCGTTTATTCAACAGTTAAGGAGCGCCTTGGACACGGAGATGCCCGATTACACGGGGAACTTGTTGGCTGATCATATCGAGAGCTTAAGAACATTAATGTTTGAAGTGGAAGTTTTGTCCGAGGCTCTGATGAATCGCGATCTGCGGATGGCGTTATGCCATACCGATGTTCATCATTGGAATCTGATGTCCGCCGATCACCAGATGAAGCTGATTGATTGGGAGGGATTGAAGCTGGCACCGGTCGAAGCGGATATGAGGTTCTTTGTAGATGAGTCGTATTTTGCTCAATTCATGGCTATCTATCAGCAGACGCACCCTCATTATGAGATAAACTCCGAAGCGCTGCAGTTTTATCAGGGCAGGCGCAAATTGGAAGACGTCTGGGAGTTCATGGAGCAGCTGCTCTTTGATGATCAAGAGGAACATGAACGAGTGTCAACACTCAACAGTTTGAGAAAAGAGCTGGAAGAGATTGCGCGAGAGGTTTGAGATGGATGTCCATATGCAACAAAGCCTGCGTGGCAGCATGTTTCCTGCCGCGCAGGCTTTTGTTTTCTGGTTGGCCTATTTCAGAGTCCCTACATTACATATTTTACAAGCACCCAACAGAGCAGAGCCATAAACCAAGAAACAAACCCGAATACCATCACGATTTTGTTCTCGCTCCAGCCATACTTGAGACTAAAGTGGTAATGGATAGGCGTCATCCGGAACAGCCGCAGCTTGGTGCGCTTGTAATACCATACCTGCAGGATGACGGAAAGCTGTTCAGCCAAATAGATGAAGAACAGAAGCGGAATCAGAATTTCGACCTTCTCGATGACGGCCAGAAACGATAGGGACCCGCCAATGGCCAGTGATCCGGTATCGCCCATGAACGCTCGAGCAGGATAAATATTATAGAGCAGCAGGCCGAGTAGACAGCCAATCATGACCAGCGAAAACATCTGCACCTCGGGTTTATCGGAGATCAGAAAGAAGAAAAAGTAGGTAGGTATCGCCACATTGATTAACAGCCCGTCCAAACCATCGGTAAAGTTGATGGCATTAGCCGACCCTACAATGAATAATAGCATGACGATGATGTATACGCTGACAGGCAGATGAAGCTGAAATCCATGGAATAGCGTGATCTCACTTGTCAGCGAGAAGGACTGGAACAACACATACAGCAGTATACCGGTAAACAGGAACTGGAGCACGAGTTTCATACGTCCGGAAATACCGGAGGGGTCCTGCCAGGCTGCTTTTTTGAAATCATCCATAAACCCGATGGAGCTGAACAAGAGAAAGGATGAGCACAAAAAAACCGTAAGTGGCGCAGGATGAAACTGCAGTGACATGGCCACGCCAACCAGCAGAATAAGCCCAGCCATTAACGGCGTCCCGCGTTTGGCCTGATGATCCGGAGGCAGCTCGGTCCGTATCGGCTGTGTAAGCTTTAAGGTGCGTAATGCCCAAATGAGCAGTGGCGTAAAGAGTGTAACCAGCAGGAATGATAGTCCGGATACGCCCAGAATTCCGTTCATAAGATACACATCACTTTCTATCGATTTCGTATTAGTACATTGTATTTCGATGAAATGGACAAATATTCCTTCTGATTTCTAGAATTGGTAGGGTACGTTAATGGACAATTGTAATACCATGGCCGTCATTTCCCATGGAGTGTAAGGATCCCTCATCAACATCCACCACAAGATGGTCTCGTGAAACGAGGAGCTGCAGTAACAATCACGTATACTCTATTCTTTAGGTAAGAATGCCACTGAACGCAGATGGATATATATCTAGTTGTGAGTTATTCGAAGACGGCGTGTAACATCAAAACCGATTCGCTGCGCTACTCGTTATCATGTTACACGGAGAGTGCAGGACTACAATTTCGCTTGCACTGCATCTTCGTGCTTGAAGCAAGGTGAGATATGAAGTAGCCTTGGCTACCTTAATTATGGTTTAATTTTTTTAATGGCTAAAAGCATTTTAAACCCCTAAATGTAATATTACTGAGTTGAATGGGGTTGGATCATAAAGGATGGACAGCACCGAAAGTATCGGGAGCTTACAACGTCGATTACGGCGATTGTGAGCTCTTTTTGCTTTCCAATAATTAGGTTGCTGCTATAATGAGAGGGTGGGAACGTGAGTATATGGGTGTCTCGGAATGATGAAGGTTCCTTGTATGTTCGATTTAAGTATGATGAACAAATGGTGATGAAGATTCGAAAAATTTCAGGAAGGAAATGGGTCAGTGATAAAAAGATCTGGATGATTCCATTTACAACCGAATCCATTCAACAGTTATATACACTTTTTGAAGGAACGAAGATTTATGTTGATAGCATGTTGATGAAAGAGTGCAGCTTGTTTAACAATGAAGTTAATATGCAGGATACAACTCCAATCTATTCTTGGAATGAGTCGATAAAAAGGTCCTTAGTTCATGCACTGCGGCTTCGAGGTTATAGTAAAAAAAACGATAAAAGCTTATTGTAGTCAAGTCCATCGATTTCATACTTTTGAACAGCAGAAAAATAATGGGATGGGTCATGAGAACATGATTCAGAGTTATTCCTTACACTTACTTCACAGGAAATGTTCGCATTCCTATGTTAATCAAGCGCTCAGCGCGATCAAATTCTACGCTCATAAAGTATTATTGCATGAGGAAACCGTCTCTTATGTTCGCCCTAAGAAAGAAAAGAAGTTGCCGAATGTGTTATCGATGAACGAAGTGATGTTAATCTTAAAAGCACTCCATAATTTAAAACATCGTGCGATCCTATACCTTACCTATTCCTCAGGATTACGGGTAGGGGAAGTGGTCCGGTTGAAACTCAAGACATTGATTTCGAGCGAAAAACACTTCGAGTTTCTCAAGGCAAAGGCCGCAAGGATCGTCTTACGCTATTATCCGATACAGCTATGGATATTGTTCAACCGTATTTACGACAAGAAAAGCCTAAGAAGTGGATGTTCCCTGGGCAACACCCAGAGCGCCATATAACTGAACGAACTGTTCAAAAAGTGTTCGAACAAGCACGTACTGCCTCTGGAATCCAGAAAAAGGTTAGTATTCACGCCTTACGCCATTCATTCGCTACACATCTATTGGAAGGTGGAATTGACATTCGCTTCATTCAAGAGTTGCTCGGTCATCAAAGTGTACGCACCACCGAAAGGTACACACATGTGAGTGTGAAGGACATAAGAAGGATTAAAAGTCCGTTAGATCAAATGGAAGAGGAGTCGTAAACTTGGTTGTTGAAGGTGTGTTCACGAAGTTCGTAAACATTTCAAAAGATGATAATTTTGCGAAGTTCGTGAAAAAGACGTTATCTAAAACCGGTGCAACACACAGAATGATACTAGAAGATTAAACTAATTATCTGTAGGAATGGGACCATTTTTCTTCTCATAGTCATGGATATGCTGCTCAATTAGATATTCAATTTGCATAGCGATAGAACGTTTATTTTTATCTGCAATATATTTTATTTTTTGAAAATTGGTATCCTCTAATCTTAAAGTGAAGACTCTTTTATTAGTTGCCACAATTGTCTCTCCTTATTGGTGATAGCACTATATTATCACTTAGAAGTCACGAAGAATACATCCATATTGACATCACTATGAAATCACCATAGAATGGAAATGTCGAGTGATTTCGAAGTGACATCACTAATTGGAGGGGATTTAATGCTTAAAGAATTAGAGTGTTATTTTGATTGTTTTGTTGGAAAAAGAACTGAAGAAATTGGACAAGTGATTTTAATGAAAAATTTATACTACAGGAAGCTTGTGAATGGTAAAAGATGTTCGTTCGAGGAAATGTTGAAGAGCATTCCGGATTCATGCCGAGAATTGTTATTTGATTTCGAAGATAAAGTAAATTATCAGGTGGCGTTTGCAAACGAAATAATCTATAGACAGGGTTTGTTGGATGGACTGAACTTTCGAAATACCACCTTAAATAATCATGTTCATGAGCATTTTGTGGGAGAGTTCGAAGAAGGCAACGGCATCAGATAGCAATGTATTCACGCCGCAGGGCTTTCGCCCCTTGGTTGTCAGATATATAATCATGGAAGAAGCTCAGACAACACATGACCCAGCCCAAGATAGAAGCTATCTAAGGCTGGGCCACGTCGTGAATAAGGTAACGTTTCCGAAAGACTTGTAAAGCGAATATATACAATAAAAACGAGGTGCTTAAAGTGTATTTCCTTCAAATGTCGGGATTTCCGGGTTCGGGTAAATCAACTCTTGCTAGACGAATAGCAAAAATAACTGGTGCTATAATTGTCGATCATGATATATCAAAAACTGCGATATTAAAGGCAACAGAGGGACTTGACATTGGAATGAAAAGTCTTGGCAAAATTTCATACACCGTTGATTGGGATTTAGTCGAATTTCATTTATCGCAAGGTCATGATGTTATATTTGATGTCCCTTGTTTATATTCCGAAATGCTTGATAATGGATTACACTTGGCAAAGAAATATCGCGCTCGATACAAATATGTAGAATGTTTCCTCAGCGACTACAAGGAAATTTGTAACAGACTTCAAAATCGAAAAAGAATGATAAGTCAAATATCTGAGACTACTGAAGAATTATTCATATCTGCTTTAAATGGTAGTAAACGACCATTAGATATTAAGTATTTAGTTATTGATTCGTCGCAGTCCATTGAAAGTTATTTACACGATGTCCTGGATTATATTAAAGAAGAATAATAATTTGGTGAAAATTCAAGGAGACAAGTCCTTCGGATAAGAAAACATTCAACGCATCGGGCCAGCTTTGCTACCCCTTGGTCTCGGAAGAATAAACAAGGAAGCGGGGGGGGGGCGGTACACATCCACCCCTGGTGGACGTCGTGAATGCCTGAACGTTATAAGAAAGACATGTAAATCTTAAAAAACATAAAAAAGGAAGATCCTATGAAACGAATAGACGTCGCATATTCTTTGATTACAGATAAAGACAAAACAAAAATCCTTATGGTGAAGAATCATAAAAACGGTACTTGGTCATTACCAGGTGGAGGCGTTGAAGAAAACGAGACCTTAGATGCGGCTGCAATCCGCGAAGCAAAAGAAGAAACAGGATTTGATATTAAAGTCCACGGTGTAGTGGCTATCAATGAAGCAATATTAACAAAACATGATGAACACGTAGTGTTTATTACCTTTAGAGCTGAAATAATAGGCGGACAACAAGAGATAACTAGACCAACTGAAATTAGTCATGTTGAATGGGTAGATATTGATAGAGCAGATGAATTTATGCCTTATTATCAAGAAGGATTAAAAAATATTGCAAAAAATGAGATTGAAATCAAGTATTTTAATGAAGGAAAAGTTTAAAGGAATTGTAAGTAAATCGAGGAGGACATGTCCTTCAGATAACACGATATTCACGCATAGATCCATTCGGCTCTCGGTCCAAAATGAGGGATTTCGGGGGAGCGGGATCAACCGGACAACCCTGCACTGGCTAAGTCCGTCGGACCCGGGCATTCGCCCCTTAAGCCAGTGAGGGTTCGTGAATACAAAGACGTTATACGAAAGGACGAAGTGAATGATTATATCCAAGCCTTTGGGAGAATATGATTTTATTTTATTCTCCACTGATCGAAAATCAACAATGCTTTTTACTTTTTTAGAGATTGAGTTGGCCAGGTATCCCTCAATCTCTTTTCGTGTACATATTAAGGATCATTTGTTTTCTGGAGAGATAAACATTTGGATTGAAAAAGAGAAAGTTGATAATTTTCTAAGAGACATAAAAGAATTAAATAGTTTAAGACTCGTAGCAGAACTAGTAGTGGTACCTATTCTAGCCTTAATTGCCGGGATATTAGCTGTAACTGAAAGAGAAGAAAAGTATGTACAAACTAGAAAGTTATTAAATAACATATTAATTATTTTCGGATTTATATTTATATGTGCTGCATTGAGAGGCTTGATATTGCATCTAAATGATGCATTGGAAGTAGACTTTTGGATAAAGATGTTTATCGACATTATAGGTATAATTTTGCATATTCCTCTTTTGTATTTTCTAAAATATGTAGGTTTTTATGAACAAATTATTATCAGGACTAAAATTGGTAAATCAAAAAAATACATGCAATGGTTATTGTTTTCTTTAATTATAGATTTAAAACAGAGAAATTATTAGAGTGTTCAAAGAATTACAAACTATGGAATATTAATACTATCAATGAATTAAGAGATTTTCTGAAGTTTGAAGCATGAGGAATTAACATCGCTTAACATAATATTCAAGCAGCGGCTCCTTTGGAGCCTTGGTCTGAGTGTGGCATTTCGAAGAGGAATTTCAGCAGACAACCCCTTCGGGGTTCGTGAATACAGAAACGTTATCCGAAACATCTGAAACTATTGAATACTGATATTGTAAAGGGCGTGGTTAATCCAGGATTAAGAAGTTACCTTTGGTAACCACGTTTTTATTGAGAGCTACATAATAGCGTGCCTAAAAGAGTTATATACCTTATAATTCCAATAAGGGAGAAAGATCATTTAAGAAAAGTTTTATATTGAAAGCAACTTCGAAGCAGCTAGCGTGGCAACATTCAGCAAACCGGTTTAGAAAGTAACTCGAAGCAGCTAGTTTGGCAACATACAGCAGATCGGTTTAGAAAGTAACTCGACGCAGTTAGCATGGCAGCATTCAGTAGACAAACTTAGAAGATGACTCAAGGGGTTAGATTCATCGGATAACATTACATTTTCGCTACAGGGCATGCGTCCCTTGGTTCGCCAGATGAGGTTGGGCGGTGGGTGAAATCAGGCGAACAACCCTACAAGGCTAATTGGCGGAGCCACCCGGCGCATTTACGCCTTAAGTCTTTCGGGTTCGTAAATGCGAGAACGTTATGTGATAGGACTGACTATGTTCATAAATTTTAGAATTTGATAGTGGAGGATACTGATGTCAAATCAAAGTCAAGAATTAAAAGTAACTTTCAAACAATTGGCGTTTAACACAGTGATTACAGTTTTTATCACAAGCATAGTATCTACATCATTGTCTTATTTAATATGGATCTGGCAATTTAATAAGACTACAGAAGAAAAAATATGGGATAGGAAGTTTGAGATATTTACGAAACTTTCTGACAACTTAGCTGAGCAACAAACCCTACTTTCTGCTAAATTGAAAATTAAATTTGAATTACATTCAAGAACTAATGGAAAGCCATTTACTTCTATTGAGGAAAAGCGAAAAATCAACGATGAATTGAAGGAGAATTTGCCCTATGAATATGATGGATTAATAGCGTATGATGAAAATTTGATAAAACTATACAGTTCATTCTTTATCGCTGAAACTACTTTTGGTGATAGTACTGATAGAGCGATAGCAGAATATTTACATAATATTGTCAACAAGGATCCCCAGGAATTTATAGATTCTTACCTAAAAAAAATGAATAAAACTAATGTAACAATAAACATACAGGAACTAGTAGATGATATATATATTGATGCCAACATTTATAGACAGAGTCTACTGGAGCAAATGAAAAATGAACTGGGTTTGTAGATTGTAGTAAATATAGAAATTTATTATTAAACATGCTTTATCGGAAGTAACTCGAAGATGTCAGGCCCATCACATAACATAATATTCAAGCTACGGCTCCTGTGGAGCCTTGGTCTGCAAGGTGGATTTCGAAGAAGGAATTTCAGCAGACAACCCCTTCGGGATTCATGAATACAGAAACGTTAGGCGAAATACCTTGGTAAATTATAATAATGTAGGAGGCAATGAGATGTTAGAGTTTTTACAGAGTATATGGAATTGGGAGATCGCCCCAATTCCAATTTGTACTGCATTATTGTTATATTTCGTACCAATATATTGGAGGAAATATAGAAGCGATGTGTACACACCTTTATATTTTTCAGTTTATCCCTTGGCAAAATTAAATGTTCCGTTATCAAGATACCTAGGACAGAGTTTTATAGATGATTATATTGATGATAGTTATGCAGAAAGAGAAAAGAAGATAATTAAAATAAAAAGTGTTTTCTCTTCAATTCTATATGTGGTTATTGTACCATTTATGCTTTCGTTTGTATGGTCATTCATATTAACTAGAGAACAATTTCACTTGTCAACAATAGCTGTTTTAGTTTCAGTTATAGTAAGATTTTCTCAGTCCATAATTAATTTTTCTAGATATACGATGGTATCAAGGAGAGGCTTACTATCCTTTTTCTATGCGTGCGTTACTTTTGTTTTCTTTTATATTCTTTTAAGAGCTCATTATTGGATTGTTCCATTGATTGAATCCAAATCCTATTGGAAAATTGTAAATACAATAGGTGATTTTATTATAAATGATGTGATAATAAGCATAGTTATAGTAGGGATTTTTATACCAATAATTATTAGTTTAGCATTTGATAAAAAAGCGAGGCAAACTAACCTTGAAAATTTTAGATCATGGCAAGAAACAGAAGAATACACTGAAACAGAAGAATACACTAATGTGGATTCTGGATAAAGAGATCAAAAGAAACCCACTGCCTGCAGCGATTATTATTGTTGAAAGCAATTTTCGTCCTTTCTTAATTCGAATACTTGAATATTTTTATTTTTATATCTGCTTATATTTAAGGAAAGAGAGAGCGATGAGAATTTCTCTAGGTATTTCCCAAATGCAGTACAGGTTTTGGTTAGAATATTTCGATTATAGTTACTCTAATTCAAAAATTTCAAAGTGTTTTGAGGATCCACTTATTAATTATAATTTAGTAGAATGGTATATTAATAAATATCACTACGAAAATTTATTAGACGTATCTCAAGTGTACACTGGGAAGAAAAATATTTATTATTCTAAAAAATTATTAGAAGTTATCAATCAACTGAAAGTAGGATGATGAATTTTGGACTTTTTACATATAATTTCCAATAATACAATTGAAAAAGAATGGGAAAAAATAGTTAATCAATCATTAGGTAAAGCCGATCTGCAAATAGTAAATAGAATTGAAAAGGAGCAAAACTCTATAATTAAAAGTGAAAAGCAATTGGGAGCAAGTTCTTGGTTTGTTTTGGACTGTTACGCCCTTCCAGAGAATTATTATGCAGTAATTATGGAAGAAGGTCATATTACTAATTACCTGATTGTAAAGCATGATTTGGTGAGTGATCTAATTTTTTCTATAGTAGAATCAAATATTGAAAATATTGAATGATAATCGAAGAAGAAGGTACTTCGCCTAACATTATATTCACTCTAACGGGGCTTACGCCCCTTGGTCGTCCGATGTATAATCATTGGAGATTTCAGACGACACACGAGCCGGCCTAAGATAAGAGCTATCTAGGGCCGGCTCGTGTCGTGAATACCGAAACGTTATGTGAAATTCCTGAAAGAACTAAACTCATAGAAATCAGGTGAAATCCATGATTAACCTAATGGACTATAAAGATCGAAAGGAAATAATGAATTTGCTAGCTGAATGTATGTATCCAGATAATAAACGAGTAATTCAAGAATATGAACGATATAATAATGATAAATCAAGAATATTACTGGGAAGAATGGAAAATCATGAATTAGTCGGACTTATCGGAATTATTTATCAAACAGATTATGAAATTGAATTAAAACATATAGCAATAAAATCTAACAATAGAAGAAAAGGATTAGGAAAGAAATTAATAATGGAATTTATGGAAGAGAATCTTATAAGAAGAATGGAAGCCGAAACCGATAAGAATGCAGTGAACTTTTACAGAAAGATCGGTTTTAACATTACAAGTTTAGGAGAGAAGTATCCTGGAGTAGAACGATTTAAATGCACATTGAATAAGGAATGATTTTGAAAGTATATTCAGGAAGTCAGGAACTTCACATAACACCATGTTCCCACTTCGGTTCCTACGGAACCTTGGACTGCCCGAGGAATTTCGAAGAAGAGGATTCTGTCAGACACACCTGCACCAACTAACCGCATCGCGGCCGCCCTTCAGGCTTAAGTCGGTGAGGCGTCGGGAACACACAAACGTTATATGAAATACATTCTATTAGTTGAGGTGAAGGTGAAATAAATGAATAACAACTCAAGTAAAAATAAGATCCAGATGATATTTTCTTTATTGGTTTTGTTATTGTTATCATATCTATTTTGGCTTTTTATTACTTGGCTTATATCGGTGTTTAATGGACTACAGAAAGAAGTTGCTGCAGCTCTTATTGCAGCATCCGCGACAATTGTAGTGTCAGTTTTATCAGTAGTTGTAGCAAAGTATTATGAAAAGAAGAGAGCAATCGAATTAGAACATAGAAGTAAAAAAATACCTATTTATGAGGAGTTTGTTGAATTTTTATTTAAACTCTTAATGAATGAAAAACTTGAAGGAAATCCTATGACTGAGCAGGAAATGTTAAGGTTTATGAGTGGCTTTACTCAAAAACTGTTAATTTGGGGTTCTGATGATGTTGTACTTCAGTGGTCAAAATATAGGAACATGTTTGTAAATGAAGATAATCCAGATACTATGAAGACAATGTTACAGATGGAGCAATTATTAATTGCAATTAGGAAAGACACTGGTCACAAGAATAAGGAACATAAGAGAGGAGATATTTTAAAGCTCTTTATTAATGATGTTGATAGATATCTCTAAGGAGTAAATGTACTTCATATAACATAATATTCAAGCTGCGGCTCCTTTGGAACCTGGGTCTGCGAGGTGAATTTCGAGGAGGAATTTCAGCAGACAACCCCTTTGGGGTTCATGAATACAGAAACGTTATGTGAAATCGATGAGAAAATGTAAAGAGGGAATAGACCATAATGATTATAAAAGATATTAAAGAACTTGAAGGAAGCTGTTACATAGAAGTGTTGCCAGGCAAATACCTAAATAAGTGCTGGAATGATAGTTCTATTTTTTCATTGAAGAAGATTTTGCACTACTTGAAAAATCAATAGAGAAGGAATTTGAAACTTATGATCATTATGCATTTAATGAGATTCCAAAAGAGACTTGGATAAAGATTTTGACAAGATTAGATGAGCTTAATCTTCTAATAAAAGAACAACCTAGCATTGAATTACTAAGAACATATGTAGGATTTTTATATGAATGTACTGAAGAAGATTTTATAAATAAATATCAAGAAAATCTCGAAAAATTAAAAGTAATGATATTGGACTTTAAAACATGGATTAAAGAAAAGTTAGGAGACAATGAATATATTTCAATATTGGGGATATAGAGCTTAGAATATTCAAGGAAGTCATCGACATCACATAACAAAGTATCTACGCTGCGGGCCGTTCGGCCCTTGGTCTGCAAGAGGCATTTCCTGGAGAGCGATTCAGCAGACAATCCTGGGAGGCTAAGTCCGTTGGACCCGGCGACTACGTCGCCTTAAGCCTCTAGGGTTCGTAGATACAGGAACGTTAGCCGGCAGAATCAATAATAATAGAACAGAGGGTCGGTGGACCCTCTAAATGCCAGAGTTCTGTAACTCACAAAAGAGTTGTAGAGCATCTTTGAAACCTTGTATGTAGATACTTCTTTCTAGGATGGACTGGAGAGAAATTTGAGCGTCTTCGTAAAGAAAAGCTGTATGTTGAAGTTGATCGGGTAAAGCTTCACGAAGCGTTCTGAAATATTGATCTGTTTCTAAAGTAAGTTGACTGTATTCGGTATGATGTTCTGAAAGTTCAGTGTAGAGTAATTCCAATCGTATTCTTATGCGTGGTTCTGCTAATGAATCTAATGTATTAACCATATGTTAGACCTCCTTTTTAACTCTATAGAGCTATTATATAACTCTATAAGGTTAATTACAAGGTGAATATTTAACTTTATAGAGTTAATACTTTACTTTTCGTTGATGATTGCTGGTAAGAGAGATAAGATGGAATTATGGAGGGGAAAAAATGAGCATTATAAAGTGTAATATAAGAGAACTTATGGCAGAGCATCGAATAGATGATATAACTGAATTGATGGCGAAATCAGGATTAAGTCGGAATTCAATTAACAAGTTATACAGGGAAACCAATATAGAAACAACAAAATTAGAAACCTTATTCAAGCTATGCGATACATTTAACTGCAAATTATCTGATCTGATTGAATATGTACCTGCAGAAGATACAGAGTGAAGGTCGATTCATGAAGAGATTCCGTCGTCTAACATAATATTCAAGCTGCGGCTCCTAACGGAGCCTTGTTCTACTGGATGGATTACAGGGAAGCGGACTCAGCAGACACATCCGACTTCGTCGGATGTCGTGAATACGGGAACGTTATGCGACATTAAAAGAAAACAATATTCAAAATATATATTACAGGAGAAAAATTTCATGAAACTTATACCTAGAATATTATCAAGATTATACCTTGAGAAAGAAAGCGATATAACAATAAGCGAAATGAGAGAAATTCACCAAGAAATACTCGGTTTTGAATCAGAGGTTATACTTGATCAAGTAGCTGAGACTATAATTTATCGTTTCGATGAAGAACCAAACAAAACGCAAGAAGAAATTTTAATAGATGGTTCAATTGATGGCTCAAACGAGAATCTAGGTTTGGTTAGAAAGGCAAATGATCATGTCAAATATTTTGTTCCTCGTGGTTTTATTTTTAATGATAGTACATATCCGTCAGCATTTGGAAAATCACATTACATCGGTCAAAAGGATCTCGAATACTTTGGTTTGAGAGTGGAATTATAGCATTTTCAAGTTTATATACTTATCTTGATTCTAAAATGTTTCAATTTAATTATGAAGAAATTGATAATATAAATTTATTTGATTCTCATTATGAACATGATTCGCTCTTTACAGATTATTGGGTAGAAACAGAAAGTGAAATATTTGGTAAAGTGGCATTTTATAATTAAGAATTTAATGAATATCAATATGAGTTTTAATCGAGACTATCCTTTAGAGCATTTATTTATATCTGAAGATGTAAGAGGCTTATCAGAATACTCAAAACGAATAAGAAACGATGTCATGGAATATGTTATTAATTTATGTAAAAAAGCTATATATGGGAATGATGATTCATTTGATGAATTGAAATTTTATACTGATTTTTTGAATTTAGTTGAAATTGATGTCCCAAGTTATGAACTTATTGAGCTTATCAAATTTATTGTAAATCAAGATAATAATATAAATTATGAAAAACTTAATTTAGTCATAAATATGTTGAATCAAAATTCAAAAAATAACTCAAATTATTACTCGCATGATATAGATATGTTGATTAAAAAGCTAAATGAAATAGAAGCGGGGAAGTTACAGGCATATGAATATCAGAATGTGCTTCAAGATGCTTTTGAAGTTATATTTTCTGACCAACTATTTCGTAAACGCTCCGAAGTCAAAGTAAATGAAGGTAGAAAACGAATAGATGTGGTCTTTAGCAATGAGTCAAAACATGGATTTTTTTATAGATTAAAAAATGACTATAATATTTTTTGTCCGAATATCGTTATTGAATGTAAAAATTACAATGATGATCTTGCTAATAGTGAAGTGGATCAACTAATTGGAAGATTAAATAAACATATCGGGAATTTTGGCATTTTAGCTGCCAGAAAGATAACAGACGATAAACTCTTAATACAGAGACTCAAGGATGCATTAAGAGATGATAAATACATTATTTATATAGTAGATCAAGATATAATAAAATTGCTTGAATTGAAAAAAAGTGGGTTGGATAGAGAAATTAATGACTACATGAATAGCAAGTTCGAAGAAATTATATTGTAAACTCAATTGTTTATTAATTTTTTGTTGTAGTTCAGTATAAAAAGAAAAGTTCTATCAAACGTCGCATAACATAATATTCACGCTGCGGGCATACGCCCTTGGTCCGGCATTCGCCGGACACCCAGCATACGCTGGGTCGTGAATACAGGAACGTTATAAGAAATCGGCGAAGGGCATTTAAAATCATTTGAGTTGGTGATTTCAATGAAGGATCCAATCGTTATTGAGCGATACAGCTATAATTGGCCGAATCTATTCAATGAATTACAAACCAAGATCACGACAATGATTGGCTCTGACATACTAAGAATTGATCACCAACTGCAGTAACTGGATTAGCTGCAAAGCCCATCATTGATATTCAAATATCTGTTAAGAATTTAGTGTTCATGGAGAGTGTCGCATCCGGCCTTGCATCATTAGGCTTCCGATATCGTCTGGATAATGATGACTTGTCGGTCCGAACGCTTCTCTGATCCAGGGCGACCTCGTAGCGGCCATACGTCGGCTGAAGGTTCTGCATGAAGGGGAGATTGAAGTTGCCGGGCCGGAGTTGGCGCACAGTCTAACGGAGCTCGGTCTCGTTGATGAGTATCGCCTCTATCTCCATCCAGTCGTGCTGGGTCGCGGCAAGCCGTTCTTCGCCGGTCCGCGGCCGCCGCTGCGCCTTGTAGCAAGCGATCGAATTGGCGAGCAGGTGATCAGGTTGACCTACGTTCCAGCTTAGTTTTATGGTTGACCCAGCGGCCTAAAAAGGAACGATATAAATATAGGGAATTAACTAGGCTGCCATGAATCTGTAAAGGCAGTCTCGTTAAGCTTTAGAGCAGAATTGCTCAATAACCTGATGATATTGATGAAGCGTCCCTAGTGTCTTTTACTTCGTAAGCGCTAACCAACCAAACGGACAATTAAGCGATTTATGAGAAACTTAATAAACTCCAAAATGTTATACTTGGGAATAAAGGGTTTGCATGAAAAGGAGGACAATTACGATGGCTATTACAACCTTGAGGACTTGTAAAAATGGTCACGACTACTATAAAAGCTCTGATTGCCCAACTTGCCCTATATGTGAGGCAGAAAGAGAGATCGAAAGTGATTTTCTCTCCAAGATAGGTGCACCTGCCCGAAGGGCTCTTGAACGTAACGATATTACCTCACTCCAACGCCTGTCAGAGTATGCTGAGTCGGATATCTTGAAGCTACATGGTGTCGGTCCCAGTACGATCCCAAAGCTAAGAATGGCATTAGAGAAGTTTGGTTTATCATTTAAGAAATAGAAATAACATGTCATTCAGATTAGCCATTACTCCAGTTCGATCAATCAGAAATAACCTGTGCCTAAAGAAAAAATCTCTGAATCGTATCACAACTCATTAAGTTAACGGAATACGATAGTTCTATAATAAGACCTGAGAGCCACTCAAGAAAATGGGTGGCTCTCTTTGCCGGAGAGCTGGCTCATAATGCCGGAGACGTGGCTCTCACTCACCGGAACGCTGGCTCAATATGCTCCGGAGTATTCAGCCAAAACTGATTTCATATGGGAAATTAAGAAGAAGGCGAAAAAATGGAGCCAAAAAAGCGGATGGAACTCCATTAAAACAAATTTGTAAGTGAATCGGAGAAGCGCCGACATCTTATAACGATGTATTCACGCATCGGGGCCGGCCCCTCGGTCCGCCAGATGGTTTTCGAGGAAGTGGATCAGGCGGACACACCTGCGAGGCTAAGTCCAGTCGGACCCGGTCACTTCGTGACCTTAAGCCACTCGGCGTCGTGAATACGGGAACGTTATTTGGAAATTCCAGCAATTATTTATTCAGAGGTGTAAATTCAGAGATGTCTTATACAAAACCGGTTATTAGAGAACCATATTATGATTGTCCAAAGTGGTTTGACAATGATGTGCATCGTTCAGAGTTACTTACGCTTTCGGGCAAGTGCACATCTTCTGAAGTTGAGCTCTTTTTAATACATTTATTTGGATATAGCAATACAAATATAGATCAATCAATGGAAGACACTTTCAATGAACTATTTGCGAATGACTCTGTAGCTATTTTGGGTGGTGTTGCTTTTTATGAAAGTAAAGAAAAATTTATTATGCCAAGTTGTTGCTGTGGTCTAGAACAATTTAGGGAGATTTATAATTCTATTCTTAATAGAGAGAATCCCTGGCTTGGACATGATCCTTCACCGGGAATAACTTATAAGGATAACATGGCCATCGTCTGGTCTGATGATCCAGATTCTAATGATAGATCGGACGTTTTCCATATTGATTTTGAGTTTGAAGAAATTTTATCTTGTCTTGAGAAATCCAAATATGATTTGAAAGATTTTATTGATAAGCCACTCTTTGAATGGATCTATCGAAGAGATCGAGATACAGCTAAGAAAATGAAAGATAGAATGTATGAGTGGTTTCTTTAAGAATTGTGATTATTAGTATTTCTTAGAAGGCAGGAACATCAGCTAACATTATATTCACGCTGCGGATCGGCTGTAGCCGATCCTTGATCCGCCAGAGGGTTTTGACAGGGAAGCAGAATCAGGCGGATAACCCTGCGAACCTAACCACGGTCGTGGCCGGCAGCTGAAGCTGCCTTAAGGTTCTCGGGTTCATGAATACAGAAACGTTATCCGAAACCCCCTAAATCTTATAAAACATAAGAAAGAGTATATCTACATAAAACCCATGCAAAGGAAGATGAGAAACATGGATAAAGGGAGAATTATATTTTTGAATGGTATAACAAGTTCAGGTAAAACTTCTATAGTAGAAGCTATGCAATCTTACTCTGAACCATTTTTTTATGTAGTTGCCAATGATCTTTTTGAAAATACGATTGGTGATAAACATCTGCAGACAGACTACTGGAAATATCTAAGTGAAGTAATAATTATGATGTATCACACTGCAAAATTATTTTCGGATAATGGAAAGAATGTTTTAATCGATGGGATACTTGTTGAAAGGCCTGAGTTAAAGCCACATTATGATAAAGTCAAAGATATTTTTAATGGGTATCCTTTGGAAATAGTTGAGGTGTACTGTCCTTTAGATCTTTGTCGTAAACGAAATATAGAACGTGGTGATAGAAGAGAAGAACAATCAGATGAGCAAAATAAAATAATGTCACAAAACATTCGCTATAGCTGCTCAGTCGATACAAGTTTGAATTCACCAGAAGAATGTGCAGAAATTATTATTACATCATTATTCAAAAAGAACGATAAATAATCGTAAATTGTTCCAGCTCCGCGGCTGCCGCCGCTCGGTTTACCTGAGGTATTTTGAGGAAGCGGATTCAGGCAGGCACATCGATTCCCCCTAAGATAAGAGCTATCTAAGGGGAATCGATGTCAGGAACACACGAACGTTATCGGAAATTCTCATAAAATATACTGAATAAAAAAACTGTACAGGAGGTGTAAAGAATGTTCAGCATTTATGAAATATCTCAGGAAGAACATGAGATGATTATAAGAGCAAACGATCAATTTGGATTAATCTTTGAAGTATGTTTAGAGGCAATAGAGTTATCTTGGACATTTACTAAAAATTATCAGATCAGTGCCTGGATATTTGCTGGTTTTTTATCTCAAACCAATAATTCATTGTATTTAGCGATTTTATCATTAATTAGAAAGCATACTGTTCAAAACAAGCTTTAATTTACGTTTATCAATTGAGTCTGCAGTATTGGCGTGTTATGCATTGTATAATCCTAAAATTGATAGTTTTGCTATCAAAAATGATCAAGGTTCAATGGTAGAGAAATCAGGAGTAAAATCAAAAGCAAATAAATGGATTGAAAATAATTATAAAGACATGTCTGATACAATTCATGTGTATAAAAAGCAGATTAATAGTAAATTCGCGCATTCTAGTATCTTAAGTGCATTTGGAAATTTTGAATTGAGTGAAGAACACTATCAAGGAGTTTCTTGGATATTTGATAGAACTGAAGATAGAGACATTCATTTTCAACTACTAAGTTTGGTTAACCTTGTTCTTATACAGGTTGAAATGTTTTATAGAGTAATTAAAGATTATCCCATAGTTGGAATTGTTGATGACTTTACTTTCCGTTATGAAAAGATACATGGTACAGTGACTTTATTAAATGACTTTTATAAATTGATTGCTGAAGAACTTGCTAAAGGGGAAGTAGTTGAAATACCTATCTTACGTACATTGAATGAAGAAGAAACATGAGAACATCCGATAACATAATATTCAAGTAGCGGCTCCGTTGAAGCCTAAGTCTTCTGGAAGAATTTCGAGGAGGAATTTCAGCAGACACATCCGACTAAGTCGGACGTCATGAATACAGGAACGTTATGTGAAATCAACATAAAAAAATTGAAAGAGTGGTATGAATGACTGGATGCAGATTTTTATTCATTTCTTCTAATGGAGATAAGATTATAAAGATCTCCCAACCCAAAAATCACAAATATAAGTCTGTACCTCAATTAGCAAATCAGAATGTACTTGAGGTCATTTTATTTTACAAAAATAAAGACAGGAAGCCACATCAATTGCTTACCATCGAATTTGACCGATTCCGATTAGATTCCAATGGCAATTATGAAGAAACAGAAGTAGATAGGAAAAGAGCTTTTCATAATTTCTTTGCTTTTGGAATGCCGAGTTTACTCGAAGGAGTAGAAGTCGATGATAAACCATTACCTATACCTGTTGCTCCTATAGTTCCAACCGATAGTGAGAAAAGATCATTATACAGTTACATAAATGAGAAGTTACCTAATTTAGCTGCTGCTGCCCCGTATGTTGTTGAGAGTAAAATTAAAGCATCGAGAGAGAAATACGAAGAGTTTAAAACCATGGCAAAGAAATCAAAGAACCGACTTAAGTAGTTAGAAGATGATGCTGACATCACATAACATTATATTCACGCATCGGGCATACGCCCTCGGTCCAGCAGGGAGATTTCGGGAAAGCAGAAGCAGAGCCGGACACACCCAGCATTCGCTGGGCGTCGTGAATACGGGAACGTTATAAGAAATCAGCCAGAACACTTTTAAGTAAAGGGAACGGAGAAATTAAATATGACAAATATTACTTTGCATGTGAACAATATCTCACGTAAGAAAAGAGAATTAGCAAAATTACAGTCGGATAGAGTGAATGAATTAAAGAAAATGAACAATCAATCTAAAAAAACAATTTCTTTAAAACAAATTATGACACGTACAAAATCTTCATTAACATTAAAATCCAAGGCAGCAGAATTAGGGCGTGTAGAGAAAGCATTAGCTGGATTTGAAAAGAAGATAGTAGAACTGGATAGTAAGATTGCAAAAAAGTCTAAGGAAATCGCGGATGAGGAAAGCAAGCTCAGCAAAGCAAGAGAACGTGAGGAAAAATCGAAAATGAAGGAGGCAGAAAAGCAAATGAAACGTATAGATCAAACCTTGGTAACACATAATGAATTGCATATCCAGACTCAGGAAGCTATCCACAATTGCAAGATATCCCAGAGAGAATAACCGTGCTTTTCATGGCTTCAAATCCAATTGATGAAGGGCAATTAAGATTAGGTGAGGAGGCTAGAGAAATTAATGAAATGATAAGGAAATCAGATTATAGAGATTCTGTATCTTTTGTGACCAAATGGGCAGTCAGAACACAAGACGTTTTACAATCTATAAATGAAGAACGACCTACAGTCATACACTTCAGTGGGCATGGTTCAGATAATGATGAGATTGTTTTTCAAGATCCGCAAGGTCGAGCTAAACTTGTTTCGAAAGAAGCGATTGTTCAAGTAATGATGAGTTCATCTGATACTATACGACTAGTATTTTTCAATACTTGTTTTTCATTCGGGCAAGCTGAAGCAGTAGTAGAACATGTTGATGCAGCTATAGGTATGAATACTTCAATCGGTGACGATGCAGCAAGAATTTTTGCCGCACAGTTTTACTCTGCAATTGGTTTTGGGAAGTCATTGAAAGTGGCATTTCAACAAGCAAAAGCCATGCTCATGTTAGAGGGAATTGATGAAAAAGATACTCCTGAGCTTTATGTCAGAGAAGGATTGAATCCGAATGAAATAATTATTGTAAAGCCGTAGTATTTTGAAAATTAGATTTTATACAAGCATTAGAGTACAAACATTTAAAAGCAGATGACATCCTATAACAATATATTCACGCATCGGGCATACGCCTTGGGTCCGGCATGGAAGGATTTTCAGGGAAGCAGAAGCAGCCGGACACACCTGGCATTCGCCAGGCGTCGTGAATACGTGAACGTTATAAGAAATCCCCGCATGATCTAAAGACAATATAAAAGGACAGAAGGGATAAAAAGTGAATTATTCATGGCATGAACTCTATGAAATAGATCGTTTTACAATAAAGTATGTTGTGTTGATTGCCAAGAGCAAGAGCCAGTTTATTCTGATTAGAAATAAGAACCGAACTGTTTGGGAACTTCCGGGAGGAAAAATTGAACAAAATGAGCAATTAATCGAAGCCGCAAGTAGAGAATTATTTGAAGAGACAGGTGCATTAATTTTTGATTTAGTTGAGATTGGAATCTATCAAATGAATGGCGAATATGGAGTCGTATTTGAAGCAGACGTTGAGGAACTTGGAGAACTTCCAGATTTTGAAATTGCTGAAATTCAATTGAGTGAGTATTTACCTGAAGGATTAAATTACGGAGAAATTTATTATCACATCTATGAAAAGTATCAAGAAATCAAAATTAGTAAGGAATTAATAAAAACAAAGATAAATTTAAAAGAGAAAGCAATAATGTGAGAGTTGCTCGAAGAAGGCGGGGACATCTTATAACATCATATCCACGCATCGGAGCCTGACGACTCCTCGGTCCGCGAGAAGCATCGGCAGCGAAGTGGAGTTAGCGGACACATCCGCACCGACTAATCACATCGTGGCCAGCTCCTGGCGGATCCTTAAGTCGGTGGGACGTCGTGGATATAGTAACGTTATCTGAAACCTCGGTATTGTATGAAAGAAGGAAAAACAAATGAATAAGGAACAGTATTTTGAAGATCTTCAAGATATAATAAACGATTTAATTTATATCGGTTCCTCTGAAGCTGATCTTCAAGAAGAAATTGAAACAAATATGTGGAGAATCTCGATTTCTCCTGAATTGATTAATCAAATTACAACTGACGATTTCAACGAATTTATAAATAAAGTTATACAGAATCGGAAAGATCAAATAGAAAGCTCTAGTTCAAATCTAGGTATGTATTTTTATTTATGGTTTGATATTATGGCAAGTCAATTAAGATTCAATCTGATATCTGACATAAACAAGAAATTACCATTTAGCTGTGAAATACGAATATTAAATAATCCAAGAGAAATACTTGATGATTTTTTAGGGTCCCCATTTCATAATGGGTTACCAATAGAAGGACATAATGATGACTCAGAAGATAAAGAATATATATTAAAGATTTATAAATTGCATTTAAAAAAGGACTAATATGAAAGTAAATCGAAGATGACCGAGGCATCGCATAACATAATATTCACACTACGGGGCTTACACCCCTTGGTCGTCCGATGTATAATCATGGAAGATAACTCGGACGACACACGAGCCGGCCTAAGATAAGAGCTATCTAAGGCCGGCTCGCGTCGTGAATACAGAAACGTTATACGCAATTACTGCAATAACTAGTGGGGGACTATCCAATGGAGAATTTAGAAAATCAGATTAACTTTTTGATAGAGATTGATAAGTTAAAGAACATCGAAAGGAAAACTAAGATAATAAGTGGTTCGAGATTAGAAAATGATGCCGAGCATTCATGGCATTTAGCAATGATGGCAATCATTTTACATAAACAAGCTAATCATGAAATTGACCTGTTCAAAGTCATTAAGATGTTATTAGTTCATGATTTAGTAGAAATAGATGCAGGGGACACCTTTGCTTATGATACAAAAGGACAAGTTGCTAAGTATGATCGAGAAATTTTAGCTGCGAAGAGACTGTTTGGATTGTTGCCAGAAGAACAAGGAAATGAATTGATGGAATTATGGATTGAATTTGAAAACAAGGAAACCAATGAAGCAAAGTTTGCTTCTTCGCTGGACAGATTGCAGCCATTAATTCATAACTACTTAAATCAAGGAGACACTTGGAGGAAATACAAAATAACAAGTGAGCAGGTAATAAATCGAAATAGTGAAATCTCTAAAGGTTCAGAATCATTATGGGAATATGCCAAACAAATTATTAACAAGTCAGTAGATCAAGGGATACTAAGTAAGTAGTTCGAAGAAGCCAGTAACAGCGTATAACACCACATTAACGCGTTGGGCCAGCTATGCTGTCCCTCGTCCGCAAGGAGCATTATCGAGAAGTGGATTCAGCGTACAACCCTGCACCAACTAAGATAGGAGATATCTAAGCCGGTTAGGGTTCGTGAATGCAAGAACGTTAGGCGAAATTATTGCAATCAATTAAATGAAAGGAATGATAGTTGAAGATGGGAATGCCTTCGAAATCAAAGATATTTGAATATTGGATGAATTGGTTAGATAAGAAGGGAATTGATTGGGGAGAGCCGTGTTGTTGGGCATGTGGCAGGTTTTGGGAGGATAAATATGATATAAAGAAACCTCATGCAACTAGGGAAGAAATAATAAAGAATTGGGATAATGTCCCGTTACAGAGATGCCATATTGTTGCCAAGCAATTTGACGGTACTGATGAACCCTCAAATTTGTTTTAATGTGCAGGGATTGTCATGATAAAGCTCCGAATACTAGATCGGTAGAAGCATTCTTAATATGGACAGAAAAGCAAAATTGGTATGAGAATTTTAGAGACGAGGTAATGAAGGAAATAAAAAAATTTGGACTTGAAGACAGGGTTGAAGAGTTGAACGAAATAATTGCAAATAAAGAAATAAAGGATAAAATCAGTGAAAACTTAGGGGTACATATGAATCAGAATGGAAAAGGTGCTCAAATAACCATCTCAACATATATTTCAGCGTTATATGGATATCTAAAAGAACAAGACAAATTGAAAGTCTCTCAAGAAGGCAATAACCTCGCATAACATAATATTCACGCTGCGGCTCTTTTGGAGCTTGGGTCTGCGTGCGGGATGGAGCTCAAAGAGGCATATCAGCAGACAACCCCTCTGGGGTTCATGAATACAGGAACGTTATGTGAAAGTGCGAAGTCAAAATGAGAAAAAGGAGAGTTCTAGAATGAATGGACAAAGCCTCATAAAATCCCTTGTTAAAGAAAAAGAGATCCATGAAACATATGAAGTAGCATCGAAAGAAGATATAGAAAAAACAGAAAATGATTTGAATTGCAAACTACCAAAATCATATTGCGATTTTGTATCACAGTTTAGCAATGGTGCATTTATATACATGATTCAAGAAGTAAGTGCAGTAGGAGATGGAAACAAACAAATCTTGCCGATGCAGAGACTTTCTTTACAAAGAATGACTAGCGTTGAGACTCATGAAATGATTAATATTAGAGAGGGTGGATCTGTGAACGTAGACCATTTAATCCCGTTTTCTCTAGATCATAATGGAAATGCATGGTGTTTCATTGTGAATCAGATGATAGATGAAGAATACATAGTTGCTTATTTCGATAGCCACAACCCCAAATTGTATGGAATCATGGATAATTTCAATGAGTGGTTAAAGGTTTTGATAAACAATAGAGAGGAAGTTATTAGAACCATATATGACGATAATGTGATTTCTATGGAACTAGGGTTGGGATAAATACTAGTTTTAGTTGGAATATTTCAGAGCACCATCACATAACACTAGATTTACGCATTGTCGCTAACGCTTCTCGGTCCGGGTAAGATGAATCGAAGAAGTGTGCCGGACACATCTGCACTCCCTAACAGCAGCGAATAAAGAATGCTGCCATAAAATAATAACATTACTTCGTGTTGATTTACATTTTTTTGGAATTATCATTAATCTAACATCTGGGAAATAGTATATTAAATCAGCTGCACTTATTTTGAAAGAAAAAAAGGGGCGAAGAAACCTCATGACAAATAGAATACTCATAATAGATGATGATGTGGAATTGTGCTCATTAGTAAAAAAATGCGTATCACAAGTAAACCTAGAAACCGATATGGCATATAACGGGCAAACAGGATTACTTCAAGTCATGAATGAAAACGACTCATATTCCCTAATTATTTTAGATGTGATGTTACCTAATATGGACGGTTTTCAAGTATTATCTGAAATAAGAAAATATAGTAATGTCCCCGTACTTATGCTGACGGCTAAAGGAAGTGAGCCTGATAAAGTAACAGGTCTTAGTCTTGGAGCAGATGACTATTTAACAAAGCCGTTCAGTATCAATGAACTCATTGCTAGAGTGCAATCTTTGATTAGAAGATATACTACTTTTAATTCCAGGGATTCTGTAAGCATTCTTACCTTTAAAGGAATTGTTATCGACAAAGAAATAAGAACTGTTCATGTTGAGGACAAGCTAATTGATTTA
Organism: Paenibacillus glucanolyticus NBRC 15330; assembly: GCF_004000885.1. GTDB lineage: Bacteria > Bacillota > Bacilli > Paenibacillales > Paenibacillaceae > Paenibacillus_AQ > Paenibacillus_AQ glucanolyticus. Next base: position 9,168 of record NZ_BIMC01000032.1, on the reverse strand, counting down.
ACAGGAAAGGAATTTGATTTATTAGTATTTTTAGCTTCGAATAAGGGGCGTGTGTTTACGAAGAAACAAATCTATACACAAGTTTGGAACGATGATTATTCTTTTGACGACAATAATATTATGTCCTTTATAAGTAAGTTGAGGAAGAAAATAGAACCCAATTCAGAACAGCCATTTTATATTTTAACGGTACACGGAGTAGGTTATCGTTTTAATAAGGAGGCTTAATTATGGAATGGATCTATATTCTACTTATGGCTCTAGCTTCTTCTCTTATGGTTATCATTTATTTGGTAACAAAACTGTATAAGGTTTCTGAACAACTTTCAATTATTGAAGATTCTTTAGTGGATATAAAAAAAGGGAATTGGAATCGTCGTGTTTTGGTAAATGAAAATGATATCACTAAAACAATTTGTTATTCCATAAATGATATAGCAATGAAAAGTCAAACTCAACTCATACAGTTAAAGCAATCCGAACAAGCTTATAAGCGACTTATGACGAGTTTATCCCATGATGTGAGAACACCTTTAACTTCTTTAGTTGGCTATTTAGAAGCAGTTCAAAAGAAGTTTGTTACAGGCAAAGAAAAAGAAGAATATCTTGAGATTGCTTTAAATAAAGCACATCACTTGAAGGGTTTTGTTGAAGTTTTATTTGATTGGGTCAAGCTTGACGCAAAAGAGCAAGTGTTTAAACTTGAAGAACAGGATATAAACGAATTTACTCGTGATATATTGGTGAATTGGATACCAACCTTTGAGGAAGAGCATTTTGAATATAAAATTGATATTTCTGACAAAGAATGCTTTATCCGATTAGATCCAAATGCTTATATAAGAATTGTTAATAATTTAATTCAAAATGTTATTGCACATAGTGAGGGAACTAGAATTGATCTACAAATAAGTGAAAATGAACAAAACGTTATGGTTCAGGTTAGTGATAATGGAAAAGGGATTTCTCCTAATGACCTGCCGCATATATTTGATAGACTGTATCAAAGTGATGAATCACGTTCGACTAACGGAAATGGTTTAGGGCTTGCTATTGCTAGAGAACTTGTTCATCTGCATAAAGGAACAATCCATGCTCAAAATTCATTATATGGTGGTACAGCATTCATAGTAAAACTTCCGAAAGTTCTTTAATTTTTAAGAGCTTTTTTTTTTAGCAAGAAACAAACAAGATTTCGGCAAGATTATGGCAAGATTTGTTTGTTAAACTTTAAATAAAGGAGGCATTCATATGACAAAGTATACGATAGAAACTAAACAACTTACTAAAATCTATAAGGATCAGAAAGCTGTAAATAATGTAAATATCCATGTGAAAAAAGGACGTATTTACGGTTTACTCGGTCGTAATGGCGCCGGTAAAACCACAATTATGAAAATGATCTTAGGGTTAACGTCTACCTCTTCCGGTGAGGTAGACGTATTTGGTAAGAACATTAAAGGTAGAGAAAAGCAGGTATATCCCAGAATTGGAGCGATTATTGAAACGCCTGGATTCTATCCAAACTTAACTGGAACAGAAAACTTGAACATTTTTGCAAAACTGCGTGGTACATCTGCTCCTAACGCTGTAAAGAACGCACTGGAAATTGTAGGATTACCGTATAAGGATAAGAAGTTGTTTGGTGAGTATTCTCTCGGTATGAAACAACGTCTGGGTATAGCTAATGCTATTTTGCATGACCCAGAACTCCTGATTTTAGATGAACCTACAAACGGTCTGGACCCTATAGGTATAGCAGAAGTCAGGGATTTTATTAAGAAATTGAGCGTTGAACGTGGGAAAACAATTCTTATTTCCAGCCATATTCTTACTGAAATTTCATTGCTTGCGGATGATATTGGAATAATCGACAATGGTATTCTGTTAGAAGAAAATAGTATGGAGGAACTTAAACGAAAAAATGGTAAGTACATTCTACTTCAAGTTTCTGATGCTGCTAAAGCCAGCTTGATCTTGGAACGTCAATTCGGTTTGAAAAGTTATTCTGTGAAAGACGATCATACGTTGCAAATCTATAATAATTCTCTGGATATGGCTTCTGTTAATAAGGCACTTATATTGGGAGATGTGTCGGTTATTAGTTCTCAGCTTTGTAATGATACTTTAGAGGACTATTTTAGGAAAATTACGGGAGGAGATGGCATTGCTTAAACTTATTCAAATAGAATTTCTTAAGTTACGACGCAGAACATTTGTGTGGATTATGATGTTTTCAGCTCTCATCATGCCATTCCTAGCGTACTTATTATTTAAATATGCGTGGGATACAGGCGGTGACCCTGTACAGTTTTATAAATGGTCAGCGTTCGGACTTACACTTTTTATTGTCTTACCTGTTGTTTTAGGAATATTAAGCACAATGCTAATGTACAATGAAAATCAATACGATATGCTTAAACAACTTTGGATTGTGCCTGTCAGCAAAATGAGATATTTCTTTAGTAAATTTTTTGTGGTTTTGATTTATTCTGTTTGCTTCATGTTAGTCACAGCTGTAGGTTCCGTTATATTTAGTATACTTCTCGGAGATATCGCATTTGATTGGCAAAACGTTTTGTTTTTGATAAGAAAGTGTTTGGAGATTGGTGTTATTACAGCTTTTGCAATGCTGCCGATTTTGGCAATTGCTACAACGCAAAACGGATATATTCTTCCAGTTGCTATAACACTAATTTATGCTTTTCTTGGTTCTATTATAGTGTCGATAAATATGTATATACATCCGTTATCCAGCATGGCAGTAATCGTTGCTCGAAACGGAGATATTCCAGGACTGAACAATACACAGGTAATTAGCATACCTTTGGCTTTTCTTAGCATTTTTATCTGGGGGATTGTATCCGTACTTCTTGCAAACGTTGCATTAGCAAGAAGAAAGTGAGGTGTTAATAATGCGAACGTTACTTTGGGCGGAACATCAAAAGATTCGCCGGTTAAGTTTTGTTTGGATTGCAATTTTTGCGACGGTTATGGTAGCAGTTATTGTTTTTTTATCCGGGTTAACAGACAATGACGGTATTCGAGATATAGATACTATAGGTTGGTATATGGCTGTTGCTCAACCACTGGCAACATTTTTCGTTCTTCCAGCGGTTATTGCTCTCTTAGGTAGTTACATGATTTGTCGTGAAGAACAGGAGAATACAATCGATTCACTTCGACTTATCCCCGTGAATGAAGCAAAGTTGACAATTGCAAAAATGATTATAACCCTTGTATATAGTATTCTTTTTTACTTATTGCTCTTTGCTATAACATTTTTCACTGAAGCAGCTTTACATTTTTCTGATTTATCCATAGGGATGGTCATGAATTTTTCGAAAGCTTATTTTTTGGATGGTATATGTATATTTCTAGCAATATCACCTATTATTGCTTTGATATCATACATGAAAAAGGGATATTGGATTGCGTTAGTTATCACTGAATTTTATTCTTTTATTGGATTATTTACAAGTACGTCAAATACCCTAAAAGCTTTATATCCTATTACAGCTGTATTTACCATATCTGGCTACTATGAAGCATCGACTTTTCAGGTCATGCTTAGTTGCATTAGTTTACTATTTTGCGTAGGACTTGCCGCAGTAACACTTGCAGGCATGAACAAATGCAAATGAAATAGGGCATCTATTTGCCAAACCTCAAAAAAATTCTTTCCGACAATATGAGAAGTGAAGATTATAAGAATGCTTGTTTAAGAGCTAAAGAACATATTAAAGATAGATTTCTTTAAAGGCCCCTGGTCCAATTGGAAACTCGGAGCCACCTCAGATACACTAAATGAAATGAGTCTGCAAGATGGATTTCGAAGTGGCATTTATGCAGACAACCCTTTTGGGATTCGTGAATACAGGAACGAGAAGAAGTTCAGTGAGAATTTAATTAAAGAATCATGTACTAAATAAAGTGAAATGATGCCTTATGATTGCAGGATAGATGGTATTGGAGTACATGTAAAAGAACAGCCCAGACATTAAACTGTACCTACTTTGTTAGTGAAGTCTAACAACAAGGTCAGTTCAGGGGCTGTTTTTTCTCTATTTCTGTTTTCGGAGCTGGAACAAGTTGGGATATATTAAGATGTATATTGTAAAATACTAGAAGCAATAAATTTTGATAAAGGATGGATTTTTTTAATTAGTTATTATGGATATGAGGGGTTATTCGAAATTAATCAAAAAAATATATTGAATCTTTTAAAAACGACATAAAGAATATGAAATAGCAATTACAAAAAAATGATTTGCATAAAGAAAAATGTATGCAGCTAAAGAGGTCGTCAACATCTTATAACATCATACTCATACATCGGAGCTCAGCGCCTAGCGATCCGCGAGAAGCAATAAAAGAATATACATCATATTGTAGAGCGTTGCAAGACACTACCGAACATAAAAAAACAAGGGCTGGAGATTTTTGATCATATGATTGATTTTTATAAAACAAAATACTCCTTAAACTCAGGGTGGGCACTCTAAAAAAGCGTTGTTGGAAATCGGTAAAGTACTATATCATTCACAAATACCAGATAATCTGTCCATCCTTGATGCACTGAGATCATTTTGGACACACATTCAAAAGTTTATGAAAAAGATATATCCAGAATGGATGATATACTTCTTAGAAAGACTGACTAGTATTGATCCGAATGAATTAGTCATTACGTTCAATATGATGATGATGCAAAAAGGTTTTATGCTTTATTGTAAAAGAAAACAGATATTAAGTCTTTCATGACTGGTTACATGAATATGGTAGTAGACTTCTAACATTCAGCAGAACGTACGAGGAGATATGTGACATTTTCGAAGGGGGAGTTGGCTGGAATGTTGACCACTTGATTTATCAACTGGTTCAAGGTTTATTGATATCGAAAAGGATCAGAAATCCCCGCAAGATATTAAATAACTATTTGAAGGTGGTTTCTTTGGAAAAGACAAATGTAAAAGTATATTTCAGTTTATATGGTGATCAGTTTCCAATTGATCACATCTCAAAAGAATTGAATTTACGACCAACGCATTCGCATACCATGGGAGAACTTATTTCAAGAAAAAACAACTTTAATATCGCCCAGACTATAAAACACATAAGGAAAGAAACTGTATGGGAACTTAGTACGGAATACGAAGAATCCTTAGATGTTACTGTGCAACTAAATAAAATACTAAAACAGCTTTTAGGTAAAGAAGAAAAAATAGTTGAATTAAGTAACAAATATAAATTAGAGTGTAAGTTCATGATTGTGATAAGAATGAACGACGGCTTTACTCCCGCACTAATAATAAATAAAGAAATAATAGAATTCACAAATAAAATCGATGCAGAAATTGAGTGTGACCTTTATTCTAATCCGTATCAAGAAGAATAATAAATAGAGTTTGGCATTTCAAAGAAGTCGGGGACATCTTATAACATAGTATTCACACATCGGGACTTTCGACCCTTGGTCTGCAAGAGGGTTTTCGAGGAAGCGGATACAGCAGACAACCCTGCACTAGCTAACTCCGTTGAACCCGGGGCTTAAGCCCCTTAAGCCTCTCGGGTTCGTAGATACAACAACGTTAGGCGTAATACCCTAAATGCAATGAAAAGGAGACAATGCTGTTGAATGATCAGTTGGTTTTATCTAATCCGAGTATTGAACTGAAAGACTCCTATTTGAGTTTTTATCAGGAATGGAAACAAAGTGGAGAAGATATGGTTCCATGGGTGATAGAGAAAGACCCAGAAAACTTTGAAGACATGATTACATGGCTTAACAATAACAAACAAGGAATGAATACAAATGGCTTTGTTGCCAATTCAACTTATTGGCTAGTAGCAAATCAGATTGTTGTAGGGGCAGTAAATATTAGACACGAATTGACAGATAAACTATTTCATAGTGGTGGACATATTGGCTATGGGATCAGACCGTCGGAAAGGTGGAAGGGATATGCTAAAGAGCTTTTAAGACTTGCTTTATTGAAAAGTAAAAGACTGGGAATATTGAAGGTGCTTTTTTAGTATGTGATGAAATTAATCAAGCATCAAAAAATACAATTATTAAGAATGGTGGATTAAGGGATGAAGTTTTTATGGAAGAAGATGGAAACATATTAAATAGATTTTGGATAGAGATTTGAAAGGAGGGTACTACGCCTAACAACCTATTCAAGCTGAGGCTCCTTACGGAGCCTGGGCCTGCCGGGATGGATTGCGAAGAGGCATTACAACAGACAACCCCTTTGGGGTTCGTGAATACAGAAACGTTATCTGCAAGATATTGCCCCAAAGGGACATTTTGAGAGCTATACATTCGCAACGTCCCGTTGCTTGGAGAAAGGAAGGATATATTGGAAGTTATTATTATGTTGGCAGTGAATCTAGTAATTGGTATCTTTAGTGTGAAAATTGGAATGGACAACTCTAGGAACAATCAACAAATGAAAGAAATGATAGAAGAATTACGAGAGATTAAAGAAATTTTAAGGGATCGAAACTGATTATGATTTAAATAACGAGATGTTAGGATGATCTAAATAACAAAGCTTAGAATACAGATGAAGCCCTAAATACATATAAAAACTAGATAAAGCCATTACGAAGAATACAAGACTATAAACAGTCAAAAACTATATAATTTTACCGATGTGACAATGGCTTTTAAGCTATAAAGTCTGAAAAGACATCAAATTCAAATAGGTCTATAAAGAGAATAAGGCTGTGGCCGACGTCCTGTCTTGATTCGGAGAAGTGGGGCAGATCCAGCAGATAACACCGTTTTCCAGCTTCGCGGTTATCACCGCTCGGTCCGCCCGAGGTTATAGAAGTTAACTCACAATGATGGAATTCAGCGGCGAAGAAGTAGGGCAGGCGGATACATCTGCAAGGTTAAGTGGGGAGCCACCCGGCTTCAGTACATGCTTCGCATATGGATTGAGGCAGCTTAAGCCTTTCGATGTCAGGAACACATAAACGTTATATGACATACTGCTAGATAAAATCTATTATTATAATTGTGGGCTAAAATAATTACTTATCTAAGTACACGGAGGGGAAATATGCTATACGGACAACGAGTAACATTAAGGCCTGTTGTTGAAGAAGATTGGGAACTGCGATACGAATGGCTGTCCGATCCTGTAGTTAACCGAACGTTACCATCAGGAAGTGGTATGCCCCTAACACCGGAAGTGGTTAGAGAACGTACCCGGAGTTACGCGCAAACAGATCCATCAGCTGTCTATTTTACCATAATAAAAGAAGACGGCATCGCGATTGGTAGTACCCAATTGTTTAAAATCCATCCTTGGTCCAAGCATGCTGAATTTGGTATTTGGATTGGGAACAAAATGGTATGGGGGCAAGGTTATGCTACAGAAGTGACAAGTGTTGTTCTGGATTTTGCGTTCGAGCGTTTAAACCTTCATAAAGTGTATTTGACTGTAGACGCTGATAATCCTGGTGCTATTCGGAGTTATGAAAAGGCTGGTTTCAAGAAGGATGGCATACTAAGAGACGAAGTCTATAAAAATGGTCAATATGTCGATCGTATATTGATGAGTATTTTGAAACATGAATATTTAAAGCTATCTAATTGTTTCGAATAACCAAGCGTGTAGGATACTTGAAAAAGGATTATAGGATATGAATTATAAAGAGTCCATTATTTTAATTCGTATGATATTGTTTAGTTGAAGGAAATCTAGAAGCTGTTCTTGCTACAGGACTATCACCCCTTGGTTGACAGATGTATAATCGTGGAAGAAGCTCAGTCAACAATTGCCAGCATAAGATAAGAGCTATCTAAAGCTGGGGCGTTTCGTGAATACAAGAACGTTATCGGAAATTCATGCATGATTAAATTTGGGAAGATAACAAGATGCTTTTAGATCATTATTTGCCGTTGTGGGATGTTACCAAGGAGAATTCCGCTGCATTAAATTGCTCCAGTTCTCCGAGTATATCAATCTTATATTCGATTGATTTTAGTAAATCAGTGATAATAAAGACTCTTTTTCTTATCAGAGGTCTCCCTTCGAATACGATTACTATTAAGAAATTTATTGATGTTGGATTCAATTTGCTGCAGGAAGGCAGAGATGAACTCGTCATTGGTCTGATTGCGCAACCATGGAAACCTACCGGTAATCTGAAGAGAGTATCACGGTTGGAATTCATCAACTTTAATGAAGCAGATTTTGTGAAAATCGGATGGAACTTTCGAATAGATTTTGACAGAATAAAGCAGAAATTGAATGTAAGTACAACAACAAGAGTTGTATCTACATCAAAGGGAGCGAGAATTAAGTTTAAAATATACTGGTTTGTAATTGGGTTTTTCAGTGGAATCATAAGAAGAGAAATGTTGAGGATAATAAAGAATCACATACTCATTTCTGAGGAATTCGATAAAGGCATGAACATCAAATAACATCGCATTCACGCTGCGGGGCTTTCGCCTCTTGGTCGTCAGATGTATATTCATGGAAGAAACTCAGACGACATACGACCCGGCCTAAGATAGGAGCTATCTAAGGCTGGGTCGCTTCGTGAATACGAGAACGTTATCGGAAATTCTTGCAAGATTATAAACCATAGGAGCTGAAGGCGTGGACATAAAAGTCAGAATGGCAAAAAAAGATGACGCATTTGAGTTGTCTGAATTGTTCGTTGAGTTTATTGGAACGAGATCTAACATTGAAAAGATCCAATATCAGTTAGACTTATTACATAAGCAACCAAACTACTATGTTGCAGTAGCATGTTTAGAGGAAAAGGTAGTTGGAACAGCCATGGGCATTGTTTGTCCAGATATTGTAGGAGAGTGTCAGCCATACTTGCTTGTAGAAAATGTAGTTGTTTCATCTGTGTACCAGGGAAGTGGAATTGGTAAGAAACTCATGAATGCACTCGAGGATTTTGCTATGGAAAACCTATGCTCTTATATAATCTTAGCTTCTAGTAAAAATCGTGAACAAGCCCATAGATTTTATGAATCAATTGGATATGAGGGCACTAAGCGTGGATTTATTAAACGAATCTGATTTGTTAAATACTAAAGTGCTCTCAGCAATTTCGAAGATGGCAAGAACATCAGATAACACCATATTCATGCATCGGTCTGCTGTCGCGTCCCTCGGTCCCCCCCCCCCC
>NZ_BIMC01000031.1 GCF_004000885.1 Paenibacillus glucanolyticus NBRC 15330 | reverse complement strand
GGGCATCATCATTCGCTCCCGGAGCGGGTGGTTTGCGATTCATCTGTGAATGGCCATCCTGCCGAGTTAGAAGATCGCGGAAGTAGATCTCGGCGGCTTCCGCGGTAATCGGATAAGGCTGCTTGATCGGAGATTCAGCGAATCCGGCAGCGCGGGATCCGGATTCGGAGCCGGTCGGCATCGGCTGTGCTCCAAGCGGACGGTCTGCAGCCATGTCGCTACGATTCAGCATGACCGCCAGCTGGACGGCCGCCTTGGTAACCTCTGGGGGCTGGATACCCAGCCGCTCCAGGTCCTCAAGGCTGTTCAGCGCCTCTGCTACGGGCCGCTGCCATCTTACGGTTCCCTGCTCCATCAGGCAGACTTCCTCGCAGTAGTCGGCAATAAACTCTGTATGATGTTCAATTACAATGATGGTCTTCCCGTGTACGCGGTTCAGCTGGCGCAGCACATCATATACTTGCCTGGCATGCTGGGGGTCGAGCTGGGATACCGGCTCATCAACGACAAGAATATCCGGCTCCAGCGAGAGCGCTCCCGCCAAGGCGAGCAGATGCTTCTGACCGCCGCTCAGCTCCCATATGTAGCGGTCTTTCAGATGTGTCAGTCCGCACAGCTCAAGGGCGCGGGAACCCATCTCCTGATATTCGGCCAGACCATAATTCAGCGGAGCGAATACCGCTTCATCCAGCACGGTCGGTCGGACCAGCTGGTTATCAAAATCCTGATATACATAACCCACCATACGGGACAGCTCCGAGACGGTATGCTTCTCGGCGGATAGCCCGCATATTTCAACGGTTCCCGTGAAATCCCCTGAATAATAATGGGGGATCAGGCCGTTGAACAGCTTGCATAGCGTTGATTTGCCGCAGCCATTCCCGCCGATGATCGCCGTGAAGCTGCCCCGGCCAATCGTAAGGGAAGCTCCATTCAGCACCGGCTGCTCGGAGCCGGGATAGACAAACGTTACATCGGTTATGTTTACAGCCGGGACATTAGGATGGGGAACTTGTTTAGACATAAGGCAGTTTCTCCGCTGCATGTTCTTCTTTCATACTGCGGTTTCTGCGGACCCGCATGAACACCAGCACGGCCAAGGCGATAATCGCAGCTGCTGCGATACTGATCCAGATGGCGCCGACACCGAACCGATCTGCAAAGCCGCTGTCCCATTCCCCGAAGTTCCAGTCCGTCTCGGAGAGGGATTCGGCTCCGAAGGCAACGAGCGCAAGCACGATCCCGAGGATAACCAGTTTCGGCGAGATGATGCCGGCCGCTTCATACTGGGTCAGCTTCTGCCGGGGCTTGATGCCAAGCAGCGGCTCGATTTTTCCATACAATCGGGGAACCAGATATAATGTAGGCAGCAGGGCAAACAGAATGCCGGAGAACAGCACATCATTCAGGAAGCCGACGCCTTCAACCAGAACCACGCTCTGCGCAAGGCCGGGAACGGCTTCAAATTCTTCGACGCCGATCCATACCTTGCCGATATCCACCAATGAGCTGCACAACTGATGGATGATAACGCCGGTCATGGCAGCAACGCCTACTTGCGTCCGGTTAAGAGGATCCTTCACCATGCGTCCGGCAACGTACATGGCGAAGGAGAAGGTAAGGAATTTCTCCAGCTCGCCCAATCCACCGAATTGACCCAGCATCAGTTCACCGAAGATGACCTCGCCAAGCGCCGCTCCTACAGCTGCATAAAAAGGATGGAACAGCATGCAAAGGGTGAGGGGGATAAAAGCGAAATACTCAACGGAAAGCTCGACAGGACCTAATCGGAATGACGGGATGAGCTCCGTGAACATGTTGGATAGTCCGTACAGGGACATGGACAGAACAAAGATCATCATTTTCTGAGAAGATGTGAGGGTGTACACCCGTGAATTGCTTGCCATTAAGAAAAGCCTCCTTGGAAATGGGATTTGCTATTAGTATAGGAGGCGATTATTAAAATGAACGGAGTAGTATGTCAACGCAGTGTAATATTTTTTACATAAATATAATAATGAAATAAAACTTACATAATAATCACGGCGTATGATGGACTGGTAAGAAGACGCCCAAGATTCCCACTGTAGAAGGAGTGCAGCGCAATTGAAGAACCTATTTTCCGATAAATCCGGATTCTCGCCGAGTCAGCTCAAAATCGCCGATTTCATCGAACGCTATCCCGAGGAGATGCTGTTCATGACGGAGCAGGAAATCGCGGACCGGCTGGGTACCAGCATTGCAACCGTATCCCGGTTCTGGCGTGCTGTCGGGTACGAGAATGCCAAGGCGTTTAAGCTGAAGCTTCGGGAGACCTCGGACAAGACACCGGCTGTAAAGCTGGAAAAAACGATATCCGAGATGGATGCATCCAGCTTGCCGGTAAAGATGCTGGAGCAGGCCGTGCACCATCTTCAAGAGACATCGAAGAAGACGGATCCGGATGATCTGGAGCAGGCGGCCAGGCTGATGGCTTCGGCCAGACGTGTGTATGTGTATGCGCCGGGACCGTCCTTATCGCTCGGGGAGCTGTTATCGTATCGCCTGTCCCGGTTCGGCATGTCCATTCGGCTTATGGCCGGAAGCGGCCATGAGCTGCTGGAATCGCTCGCGCATTTGGAACAGGACGATGTCGTGCTCATCTTCAGCTTCACCCGAATGCTGCCGGAAACGGAGGTCATCCTGGACTGTGTGAGTCGTGTTCGAAATGCAGCCATCATGATCACCGACCGGGAGGATTTCCGGTATGGAACACCGGCTCAGCTCTCGTTTTTTGTCAGTCGGGGGGATATGGGAGAATTTCATTCCATGGTGACGCCGCTGCTGCTCGTGGAGCAGCTGATCTTGAGCATTGGCATGCTGAACAAGGAGCAGGTGCTCAAGAAGCTGGATGATTTGGGGAAGCTGCGGACAAGGTATGCGGATAAACTCCCGCGTGGGAAGGCATAAGGCTGCTGCCCGCTGATCGGAGCTTAAGCTATTTATAAGAAACAAAAGTCTTTCAGGGATGGGATGGCCTGGAAGACTTTTTTTGTGTCTTTTGACGCAGAACCATTGGATTATTTATGTAATTTTGATATAGTTACGCTACCTCTATGATCTGACTTACCTCATCTTTGAATCCCCTGTTAGTACGGCAGTTTCTTTTAGGATCACTCACGAATTTCCAGGCAAGGACGATAATAAGGGTATCATCAGGGTCAGGCGCAAATCCGATAAGTATGCCATGAATCATGAATTGTAAATCGCCAGGCCCATCGCGTGAGGAAAATGCATCTAACTTCGAATGAAGACGTAGTATGTGTTATATCCTTCAGTTGTCTATGGATTTATGGATGTTTGAGAGGCTGTTATAGGGAAGAACCAGGAAAAACCAGTTATCGCTCTTTAGGAGTAGGGGAGGTGTTAATTTCTTGAATGGCTCGAAACCTGTGAAGCTGCTCCTGCTTATGGCGGTTATCGCCATGGTGAATGTTGTGCTTGTTTCGCCCGGCTTGCTGGGATTCCACATCGGCGGCGACAGCGCCTTCGAGACGGCATCGGTTGTTACGGTATGGGTTGTCAGCGCTCTTCTATTGTTCTATGGCAGTTATGCCTTGTTATTCAAGTCTCCGGCTGTGAAGCCGATCAAAACGATTCAAACCCGCGAGGATTACATAAACTCCCTTCACCATTACCGCCATGTGAAAGTGCTGAAGAACGACATTGACCTTGCCCTGGACCAATTGGAACGAATCGAGAAAAAGAGAAGCGCGCTGCTAAGCGTTCTGGGTGAACGCTTTGAACCGACGGAGCTCAGTTACAAGAAATTCATGGCGGTCATTGACGAGGTGGAGAAACTCTTCTATCTCAATATCAGAGGGATTCTTAACAAGCTTGGTGCCTTCACCGCTTCCGATTTCACGAATATGTCCAATCCGCAGAAATCAGCCCGGCTATCCAGCAAGGTCGCACAGAAGAAAACGGAACTGTACCAGGAGTACCTGGCATACGTTGCCGGTTATCTGGATGCCAACGAGGAAATTATGCTGAAGCTGGATAAGCTGCTGCTGGAAATCTCATTACTGGGCAGTTCCGATTACCGGGATGTTGAAGATATGCCGTGCATGAAGGAAATCGATGCGTTGATCAAGCAAACCAAATTATACAAGCAATAAGAGAGGGAGATGAGTATGCGAAGCAAAGGGAGTGCCTTTGTTGTCCTAGTGGCCATTGCGGTCGTTGTGTTTGTTCTGGTGTATGCGGGGATTACGTTAACCTCCAATCTGGGAAAAAGCCAAGCTGAGGTTAACTCGGAAGATGCAGCTAAGAAAATAAACAAAATCTACAAGGACATTGTGGTCACGGCGGCGGACCCGATCAAAGGTCAGGTTGACCTGGATCCGGTTGCCGTAGCGGATTCTTTGCCCGACATATCCAAATTCCCGATCTCGGTTGAGAATACAACGGAGCTCTTCGTCGAAATCTTCTCATCTCCGGAGAAGGCAGGACCGGGCATTGACGGATGGTTGAATGAAGTAGCAACGGAGTTCAACCTGTCGAAGCCGGTGGTGAATGGAAAGCCGGTATCTGTGAAGATCCGCAACATCGCTTCAGGAACCGCAACCGATTACATAACATCAGGCAAGTACGTACCGGATGCGTTTACGCCCTCGAATGAGCTGTGGGGGGAAATGGTTAAGGAATATGGCGTCAAGGCGGAGCTTGTATCCAAGCGTCTGACCGGAAATGTGACCGGTGTTGTGACCAGAAAGGCCAAATACGATGAGCTGGTGGAGAAGTACGGCTCCTTGAACGTCAAGACGCTGACGGATGCGATATCCAATAATGAGCTGGCGATGGGTTACACGGATCCTTTTGCCAGCTCCACGGGTCTTAACTTCCTGATTACGGCACTTGAAACGTTTGACAGTTCAGACCTGCTCAGCGAAAAAGCAGTGCAGGGCTTCGAGAAATTCCAGGCGAACGTCCCTTTCACGGCCTCAACCACGATCCAGATGCGTGATGCGGCGAAGTCGGGCATGCTGGACGCTTTTGTTCTGGAGTACCAGACTTATGTCAATGCGGCGGATATGAAGAGCGGTTACGTGTTTACTCCGTTTGGCGTAAGGCACGACAGTCCCTTGTATGCACTGGGGAACTTGCCGAAGGAGAAGTTAGAAATCATTAAGAAATTTGCAGCGTTTGTGGAACAGGATCCATATCAGCAGTTAGCCGATAAAAAAGGGTTCAATGGCCTTAACGATTACCAATCCGAGCTGGATGTCGTGGACAGCAGTCTGCTGCCGTCCGCACAGAAGCTGTGGAAGGAGAAGAAGGATGGCAACAAGCCGGTTGCGGCCGTATTTGTAGCGGACGTATCAGGCAGCATGGACGGCGAGCCTCTGCACCGTCTTAAGGAATCCTTGCTGACCGGGCAGAAATATTTGGGTAGAGACAACAGCATCGGCTTCGTATCGTATTCCACGGATGTCGCGATCAATCTTCCGATCGGCAAATACGACCTGAACCAGCAGTCGATGTTTGTTGGAGCGATTAACAGCCTTGAGGCCAGCGGGAATACCGCAACATTTGACGGCATTGTGGTGGCGATGAAGATGCTTCATGACGAGATGGCGGTGAATCCGGACGTGAAGCCTTTGATTTTTGTGCTGAGTGACGGGGAGACCAACGTAGGGCATTCCCTTGATGATATCCGGGAGCTCATTAAAGCCTTCAAAATCCCGGTATACACAATTGGATATAACGCCAACATCCAGGCGCTTCAAAGCATCTCCAGCATTAACGAAGCGGCCAGCATCAATGCCGATACGGATGATGTCGTGTATAAAATCGGTCAGCTGCTGAACGTGCAGATGTAGTTTCATCCCAAGTGATACTCGCTCATTTTAAGAGATAAGCAAGCATAAACTCTAGAGGCATACCCCTTATCTCGGAAGGAAAGGGCATCTTATATTATTCTGATATCGAAGTTTTTACAGAAACTTGTAGGAGGGGTTATATTGTCATTTACGATGGAAGTCATTCGTCCCGAAGAGATTAAGCATGCGATTGAAGAGCAGATGAAGCCCGAGCCAGAGGAAGTCACGCAGCTCAAGGAGCTGGCAGCGAGCAACGTGCAGGCCATCATGGAGCTGGATATCGAATCACTCGAGAAGAGAAGACAGGTACTGCAATCCATTGACACCTTCGGTATGGGCACGATGAGATCCTCTTCGGAGAAGAATGGACTGCTGCAAGTATCGGTAGGAAGATTATCCAAAACCGGGGACGAAGGCGGCCAGGTTGCCAGAGGGCTCACGGAGCTGCAGCTGCAGCTGAAGGATCTGGACCCGAGCGTCATCGATTTTGCGAAGAGCGGGATTCTGGGCATGGTGTTTAACCCGCTCCGGCGATATTTTGCCAAGTTTCAAAAAGCGGATGCCGTGATTTCGGATATCATCATTTCCCTGGATAAAGGAAAGACGGTATTAAAGAACGACAATACCACGCTCGAGATCGAGCAGCAGGCCCTCCGCGAGCTCACCAAAAGGCTGCAAAAGGAAATTCAGCTGGGTATGCTGATGGACACCGAAATCGAATCCCAGATTGAGGCGGCCAAAATACGCCAGGAGTCGGAGGACAAAATCCGGTTCATTACCGAGGAGGTACTGTTCCCGCTGCGCCAGCGGGTGATGGACCTGCAGCAGATGCTGGTCGTGAACCAGCAGGGGATCATGGCTATTGAAGTCGTCATCCGGAACAACAAGGAGTTGATCCGCGGCGTGGATCGGGCAAGGAACGTAACGGTATCGGCGCTCAAAATCTCGGTGACGGTAGCCAGCGCCCTCTATAATCAGAAGATTGTCCTGAAGAAAATCGAGCTGTTGAACGAAACCACGAATAACCTGATCAGCGCAACCTCCAAAATGCTGAAGGATCAGGGTGCTGCCATTCACAAGCAATCGCTCGAAACGAGTATTTCCGTGGATACGTTGAAGCAAGCGTTCACGGATGTGCTGTCGGCTCTGGATTCCATCAGCACCTACAAGCAGGAGGCTCTTCCGCGGATGCGGGAGACGATCCAGCAGTTCAGCGAACTGGCCGTAACGGGCGAAGAGCAGATTCAGCGCTTGGAGCGGGGACATAAGCTGGGTTTGTAGATGTGGACATAACGAAATAAGAGTGAGCAGATAGGGTGCTGCGCACTCTTTTTTATGGGGACTTCATCCTTATGTTCTCAAATAATTGAGCAGGATGTGCTTAAGAATAGCCAGCTGTTTCTCGGGCGCGAGGTCAGGCTCGACCACCAGAATGTTCTTCTGGAGGGACAGCTTTCTGGCAAAAATACCAAACGTATTGATGATGGTAGAGAGCGTCTCGGAGATCGGAAGGTCGGCTTGAATCGACCCGTCCTGGATGCCTTGCTCGACAATGGTCGAGAATACCTTGGAGATGTTCCGGTAGACGGCGTTAAACAGCTCGATATCTTCGAGAGGCTCCGTGAATTGAGCGGCATAACTCTCGAAATTCTCGAGCAGCTTGACGTTGGAACTGGCTTTTTGCTCCAGCAGGGAAATGAAGTTGTCGAAGAACAGCTCCAGCTTCTCGATGCAGGAAATCGGCAGGTCAGCGATGGAGTGAAAGGTCTCAAGGACGGCCTCCAGCTTCTTCGTCGCAACCGCAACAACAAGCTTCTCTTTGCGGGGAAAAAAGCGAAAAACGGTCGCTACGCCTATTTTGGCCTCGGTGGCCACATCCTGCATGGTGGCTTTTTCAATGCCTTTATGTGCAAACACATGCTCGGCTGCTTCTATGATGAGTTGGGTTCGGGTATGGCGAGTTTCAGGATTCATAATAGGGGTCCTCTTTCATGCATGACGATTTTATCTATCTCCCGTATTATATCCCTCCAACATTTTGACCACAACAATTGGAATTGAAAAAGGGATTGGGAGGGTTACCCTTGGAGCAGAGGAGGAGTGTGATCCGTAGATCTGACAGGGTCGCTTTTTGGTTAGGCTGATGGAATGGAATGTTCTTTAGTTTGTTAGGGGGTGCTGTGGATTGGAACACCGGATGAAGTGGAGCATAGAAGCTGCAGACAAATTCGGACTGCTGGAAAAGAATCTGGAGCAAACGCATGACTCCGAGCATAGCTTGATTTCCTCCTATCGGCATGGAGAGCGCAAGGTTTTCCTGCGTATAACCGATGAGTCCCACAAGCCGTATGCGAAGATTGCAGGCGAAGTACAGTGGGTCGAGTTTCTGGCAAGCAAGGGTGTCTGTGTTTCGAGACCGCTGTACTCGGTAGATGGGAAGTTGGCGGAGCGCATCCCGGCGGAAGGCCGTGAATATACGGCCGTATGTTACGAGGAGGCCAAGGGGCGTCCGGTGGGAGAGAATGATGCCAATGAGCATCTATACAGGGGAATGGGCCAATTCATGGGCCATATGCACCGCATCACCCAAGCGTACGTTCACCAGGATCCTGTCACGAAACGGCCGGACTGGTCATTTGAAGCCCAAAAGGTGTTGCATATCGATTTACCACCATCCGAACAGGAGATCATCTCTCGGTACCAGGCATTGTTTCATTATATATCAGCCCTTCCGGTGTCAGCGGAGACTTATGGATTGATTCATGCTGATTTTCATTACGGTAATTTTTTTGTTCATGGGAATTCGCTGTGTTTGATTGATTTTGATGCGAGTCGGTATTCATGGTTTATTGATGATATTGCGGTGGCTGCTTTTTTCTCAAGTTTAACCGAAGGGGCCGACCCGGACCCGGGCAAATTCCTTATGCCGTTCCTGGATGGATATCGTAGAGAGCATCAGCTGGAGGAGAAGTGGCTTCGGGAAATCCCATACTTCATGAAGCTCCGGGAAATGGGCCGTTATATCAAACTGTTCCAAGCCTGCGGGGGAAAGTTCGACAACCTCCATCCGTGGGGGCAGTGGTACATGAAGGGGCGTAAGGAAACCATTCTGCGAAGTTTCCCAACATTTGAATAAGCATTGGCTTTGGTTTGAAGGGCGGCGTGTCCCGGAGAGAGCTGCTGGCAGCGTCATTAGTGCTGTCCGTGTCCATATCAATCCCAAAATAATGGCTTACGACGGCACTGCCTTTCTTGCGATGTTATGAACAACAGCCTTAGTCCCGAGATGATCACGGAGCTAAGGCTGTCGTTCTGTGGCGATATTTTAAGTAGGAGCACGGTTGCAATTTAGAATGGTATGATCTTCATATCCATTAGGATTGCGGCTGCAGATTCCGCTCAAACGCAACGATCCAATCGCCCTGGATGGAAGCATAGCCGGTATCTCCCTCCACAACAAGACCGTATAGATTTTTGACGTCGAGGTACTCTCTCCGTTCTCCATTATCAAATTCGAGGGTGATGTAATAATACGTGCGGGACGAGTGGTTCGCGTGCATCATTCCGTTGTCGTCGTTGTGGTGATTGGTATGATGGCGGACGTCCATCCGTTTGGAGACCACCCGGGCAAATTCGGAAGTGCGTGGCGATTTGGCATTCTTGACATAGCGGGCGCCATTGGAGATGAAGCCGACAATCACAATAACAAACACAATCCCGATCAGAATGGGAACCAGTGTAAACATAAAATCAAACCCTCCGCCAAAAGACATTCCTTGGGGCATCATCGACGGTACCTCCTTCTGTCCGTAATTTTCATTGTTTATATGTACGGTACCCATGGTTGAAATGTTTCAAATTTTGAAATATGTCTGCCGACGATCCTACTGAAGCAATAAGTAATGGCCCCACATCCCCCTGCAGGGGGATTTTTCGTTGGAAAGGTTGAGATATAATAGATTTGCTTAAAAGGGGGAATGAGAGTTGAAGCTGGAGAAAAGTGTAGTCAGAGCCCGCAGATTGCTACCGATCCTTCTGGGTCTGTCTCTGTTGGCTGCACCCTTACAGGGGCATGCCGCGGACAAACCGCTAGTTCAGGATGGCGTGTTATACCACGCGGGAACAAATCCTTACGACGCTGTGGCAGATGACGTCAATGGGGACGGAAGAGCGGATGTCATTGTTTTCGATTTGGTGGAAAATAAAATATCTGTTCTCCTGGGTAACGGGGATGGAACCTTCCAGATGAAGCAGGATACTTCTGTCGGGAGGTCTCCTCGCGCGGTCACTGTTGCCGACTTTAATGGCGATGGGCATGCAGATGTGGCAGTGTCGAATGCCGTGGATAATACGGTAGGCATTCTGATAGGACGCGGGGATGGGACATTCGAACAACAAGTGGCGTACCCGACAGGCAATTGGCCAGTGGGATTGGCAGCTAAGGATTTTAACGGGGATGGGATCTTGGATCTCGCCGTAACGAACAACAGCTCCAACACCGTATCCATCTTGCGGGGCATGGGTGATGGAACATTTAGGACAGCGATCACAGTACCTGTAGGGATGTCACCTCGCAGTGTAGCCTCTGAGGATTTGAATAGCGACGGGATTGTGGATTTAGCTGTTGCTAATGTAGGATCGAATAACGTAAACATATTGCTTGGTGACGGCCAGGGCGGGTTTACTTCCGTATTGGCCATCAGTTCGGGAAGATCGCCTATTGGTCTTCAAGCAGCCGATTTGAATTCAGACGGGTACATGGACCTGGCGTTAGCCGCCAATGGAGATCACACGGCGAACGTGTTTCTTGGTAACGGGGACGGAACGTTCAGGCCTGTTATTACACTTCCATTGGGGCATTCTCCTCTAGATCTTGAGGTTGCTGATTTTGATGGGGATGGTAATCTGGATCTCCTCGGAGGAGTCCAGGATTCATCCAATCCGATACTGCTGGGCAACGGGGATGGCACCTTTCAATCTGCCCGGACATATTTCGACCGGCCGTCATCTGCGGTGGCTTCGGGGGATTTTAACGGGGACGGCAAAGCGGATATAATCGATATCAGTTATGGCTATATTAAAATCTTCAACAGTGCTGCTGAGGGTGTTGTGTCCCTGGCGCAGGATCGATACGAGGCTGCCGAGAATTCGGCAAGCGTGACGGTTTCGGTCTACCGGGCAGCAGGCAGCTACGGTCAAACCAAGGTTTCGCTTCGCACAATAGAAGGAACAGCAATTGCCGGTACGGATTATAACTCCGTTGATGAGCTGCTTGTGTTTAATGAAGGAGAGACAACCAAGTCTTATCCCATTTCGATTATAGGCAGGAATGGGGATCAGGGGGATCGGACATTTTTTGTTGAACTGGGTAATCCGACGAACGGTGCTGTTCTTGGAGCATCTGCGAGAGCCGAAGTGACGATTCGTGAACCGGTAGCTGTTCCGGATACAACGCCCCCTGTCCTTGATGTCTCCAAGTTTCGTATCATCGATCAGTATCAGGGAATGCCGGATCAATTGTACGGTGAGGCAGGTGCGGTCAGCGAAGCTGGAGCGATGGTGAAGGCGTACCCTTGGGTAGATGCCGATGCGGACGGCACGGTAAATGCAGGAGAATGGGGAGCACCGATTGGGCTGGGCCTCAGTGCAGCCGACGGCTCAATACTGCCTGCTGATATCGGTGACCTCAGTCCGGGTACCTACGCATTCGTTGTGACCGCAACGGATGCCGCTGGTAATGAATCCGCTCAGGAGGCGTCAGCCGTTGTCACGATGACACTCGTTAAGGATGTGCCGCCGGATTCTCCGGACACGTCCCCGCCTTCATGGCAAACCGGCGCGGAGCTGATATTCTCCCGTGTTACGTCAAGTGCCGTTACCCTGGAGTGGCCAGCAGCAAGTGACGACAGGGGAATTGCTGCTTATGAAATATATCAAGGCGGTACGATGGTACAATCTGTTCCTGCAACAACTAGAAATTATACAATAAACGGCTTGGCCGCGAATACGACCTATAATTTTGCGATTAAAGCAGTGGATGCGGCCCGAAATGCCAGCCCAGGGCTTGAAGGGACCATTCAGTCTGCATCAGCTCCGGGTTCCGGCTCGGGGTCAGGGTCAGGATCAGGATCATCGTCCTCGGGCTCCGTTCCATCGGTACTATCTTCGGAATCCAGGCTGCAGCAGCTGAGCCTTACGGCAGGGGACCAACCAATCACATTGACTCCACCATTCCAGGCAGGGGTTTACGATTATACGGTAACCACCAAGGAAGCTCAAGTTGTAGTGAGCCCTCGTATCATGCATTCTGCTGCAAAAGTCGAGATCAACGGTGAGCGGGTAACCTCCGGTTACACGGTTCCTCTAAAGGACGGGGATAATGTCTTGACGATTCGTGTTCAGGCTGAGGATGGATCGGCGACAACCTATCGCCTTACCTTGAAGCGGGAGCCATTGGAGGAGACAGGGGAACAGCCGAATCAAGAGATTCAGAACTCTTTTATTGACATACAGGGGCATTGGGCCGAGCCCGACATTCAGAAGGCTTTAACGCTCGGGATTGTTAAGGGAGACGTATCCGGTACTTTCCGTCCCCATGCTTCTGTCAGCCGCGCCGAATGGGCGGTTATGATGGGAAGATTGCTGAAAGCCGATCTAACCGGCTCTTCCATAAGCTTTACCGATGGCAATTCGATACCTGCCTGGGCTCATGATGGGGTTCATATGGCGGTTACGGAAGGAGTTATGATCGGTTATGCCGACGGCACCTTCCGGCCTGGCCAGCCGATTACGCGCGCCGAGATCGCCGCGGTGCTGGGCCGTGTGATGAATGAGTCCAGTGAAATGGACGGGAATACCTCCTATGCTGATGACAGCGGGATTCCAGTCTGGGCTAAGCCGTACGTACAAGCGGCTGCAGATTATGGACTGCTCCAAGGAAGAGGTGCTAACCGTTTTGCTCCGAACGAGCCGATGACGCGGTCGGAAGCAGCCGTTCTGCTCGTTAGACTGTCCCGTGTGTTGGGACCATGATTGCATGTTGATCCATAGAAACTCCAGAGTTCTACGGATAGCTGTTATGGGTTTTATCAATCAGAAAGCGGCCTCCGAGGGAGGTCGCTTTTTTTGTCGTACGAACGTTTGACCCTATTTTATGAAGCAGTAATTTCTTTATCCCTTGAGATCCGCATAATGCAGTCCCAACTGATAAGCGCGCTCCAGCAAGCCCTCCATGTGCTCCGGTATAGCTTCCAGGGTGTCGTAGAAGAACTCTACTCGGGAATTCTCAATTCCGGAGTAATTGGAGATCCCGACATTGAGGGAATGGGAGAGCATTTGATCGTAGCTGCGCTTGGCAAAATGGTCTTCTGAAGCGCCTGCCAAGGCCAGCCATAACACCTGTTTATGGTGAAGCTTCGAGCCGCCGCCGTAAGCAAAGCCTTGATTCCAGACACGGTCGATATACCCCTTCAGCATCGCGGGGACCCCATACCACCACACCGGGAAGATGTAAGCCAGTGCATCGTGCTCCTTCATTCGTGATATTTCGGCCTCAACCTCGGGAGAATAAACCTTCTTAGGATCAGACCAATCGGGTTCGTCGGCCTCCCATAGGACCGGATTGAAACCTATGCGATGAAGGTCCAGTACTTCCGCTTCATGCCCGGCATCCCGAAGCCCCTGCACAAATCTCGCGGTAACTGCAAACGTAAAGGAATTTTCCCGTGGGTGTGTGACAACCGTTAGTACTTTCATGATAATTCACCTTCTCTTTCTTCTCTGAAAATTTGTATGCCAAATTGTTCAATACGCGACATCGCGGCATCTGCATGCACTAATGTTTCGGACAGGTAAAAGCCTCCCGGGGCAGGCGGTGAGCCGTCCCAGCCCAGAATGCGCTCAATGGAGAGCAGAATGCTAAGCGCACTGCCGATTACACCATAACCACCGGCATGTAAATAAGTGTCATCGCGATTCCACCTCCAATAATTTGCTGCAGCACTGGCTTAAGGAGATTATGTATCATATAATGACAGGAAGGAAGTACGCACTTAATAGTTCTATAGGTACCCAAAAGTATCATTAATACCTGGAAGTGCCTGTAGGAAGTCGATATAACTCTACGCTTGAGGGGAGGGGGATACGGGTGAACGGGGAGCGGAAATACAATATTCCGTCTGAAGCGACGATGGATGTGATCGGTGGCAAATGGAAGGTCATTGTGCTGTGCCACTTAAGTTATGGTCCCAAGCGAACGAGCGAAATTAAAAAGCAGATGCCGGACATTACGCAGAAGATGTTGACCCAGACTCTTCGGGAGCTGGAGGAAGATGGGATCATTACTCGAACGGTCTTTAATCAAGTGCCGCCGAAGGTAGTATACGAGCTGAGTGAATTAGGAGACTCGCTGCAGCCGATCCTGGATCAAATCTGCGACTGGGGCGAGAAGTATTTGAATGAAAAAACGAAGGTAAGCACCCTTGAGGGCAATATATAAGAGCAAGCTGCGGACCGAACTATGGCGTTCCGCAGTTTTTTTTATTTTTTAGCTGTAACCACTTTATTTTCCATTATTTCTAAAGTAATAGAGGGAATACCCAGAGATTTGTTGAATAACTAGTTCTTTAGACTCAATTCATATTTTGCTGCTTTTGAACGATACCGAGCTTGTCGAGAAATTGAATAGTTCACTTGGTTATCATGGAATAGGATGCGGGGGCAGGGAGGCTGTAATAAATAATCAGAGTTTGGCGTTTTCCCGGTACGAACAGGTTTGAGATACGGAATGAAACAGGAACGTTGTCCGACAGGAAACGTATGATCATCATAGGACTTAAGAATTAGTTGAAAAAGGAGTGTGCACAGCTCAGATGGACGGCAGCTATAATTTTTATATTGTTGGGCTTTCAATCGTGATTGCTATACTTGCTTCATATTCCGCTTTAAATATTACGTCCAAGATTTCAGATGCGAACGGCAAATCCAGGTTCTTTTGGCTTTTTGGCGGCGCAATGGTGATGGGGAGCGGAATTTGGTCGATGCATTTTGTTGGCATGCTGGCCCTGCATATGAATATGAACGTGAAGTATGATGTTGTTCTGACGATCATGTCAATGCTGGCGAGTGTGGTCTCCTCCTTCATCGCTTTTTACATTACCATGCCCAGAGACATCAACTGGTTCAAAATCGCCATCGGTGGTTTGATTATGGGCAGCGGAATCGTGACCATGCATTACATGGGGATGGAAGCCATGATTATGCACGCGGAAATAAGCTATGACCCGGGCATTTGGGTATTGTCTGCCATCATTGCACTGGCTGCATCTTATGCAGCGTTAATATTGTTTCTCCGCTTTCGCAATCATTCCAAGTCCAGCTTCCTGAAGTGGGGCTCCGCGGTCATTATGGGATTTGCCGTATGCGGGATGCACTATACAGGAATGATGGCTGCGCGGTTCGAGCCTCATTCCGGCATGATCACTCAGCATGAGCCGCAGTCTGTGGATCTCTTTCTGTTGTACTGTGTGACGATTACGATTTTTGCGATTCTGTTGATTTCGTGGGGGGCCATGTTCTTTGACCGGCATGTGCTGGAAAAGCTGGCCTATCAGGATACGATTACGGGTTTGCCTAACCGCAATGAAATGAACCGCTTCTTCGAAAGTAATTCCGAAACGGAGAAGATCAGTGTTTTATTTCTGGATCTGGATCAATTTAAAGCCATCAACGATACACTCGGTCATCATGTTGGGGATATGCTCGTTCAGGAGGTGGGGAATCGACTGCGTCAATTCATTCAAGGCTACCAGCAGGTATTCCGAATCGGCGGAGACGAATTTCTCATCATTTTGAAGCAAAGCGATCCGATGTATGCCCAGCGGCTGGCTGAAGATATTCTGCAAAAAATTAAAAACGTATACTTTATCGATGGCAATGAATTGTACGTTACGGGAAGCATCGGAATCAGCATCGGCTCTGTCCATAGCTCGGACAGGTCCACGCTGCTGAAGAATGCGGATACGGCGATGTATAAGGCGAAGGGACTCGGCAAGAATCAGCAATGCCTCTACACCGAGGAGATGGGCGTTCAAGAGGTCCGCAAAATGGAATTGGAGAAGGATTTGCAGAGAGCGCTTGAGCTTAAGGAATTTTTCATCGTCTATCAGCCGAAATGGAATGTGAAAAGCAACCGGTTGGTCGGGTTTGAAGCGTTGATTCGCTGGAATCATCCCCGCTTGGGTGTAATATCGCCGCTTGAATTTATTCCGATTGCCGAAGAGACGGGGCTCATTATACCGATGACCCGATGGACGCTTGAGGAGGCTTGCAAGCAGTGCAGGGCATGGAAGGATAGAGGAATCGTTCAGCCCGTCTCGGTGAACTTGTCCATTCGGCTGTTTCACGGCGATAATCTGCTGGAGCTTGTTCGGAATGTGCTGGACAAGGCGGAGCTGGACCCGCATCTGT
Source organism: Paenibacillus glucanolyticus NBRC 15330 (assembly GCF_004000885.1). Taxonomy (GTDB): domain Bacteria; phylum Bacillota; class Bacilli; order Paenibacillales; family Paenibacillaceae; genus Paenibacillus_AQ; species Paenibacillus_AQ glucanolyticus. The sequence goes on along the minus strand of NZ_BIMC01000031.1, from coordinate 33,117 downwards.
TAGAGCTTGAGATTACAGAGTCCATGGTGCTGCACGATGTGAACGACATTATTCGACAGCTTGAGAACATCAGAGCTTTAGGGGTTAAAGTGTCCATGGATGATTTCGGAACCGGTTATTCCTCGATCGGGCTGCTCGATCGGATTCCGATCGATGCACTGAAGCTGGACCGCCTCTTCACCAACGATTTAGATACGCCCAGCAAACGGGCGATTATCAACGCCATCGTTCTCATGGCAGAGAATTTGAATCTGGATGTGATTGCCGAGGGTGTGGAAAATAAAGAGCATATCGACTTTCTGACCGGACTCGGCTGTCATGTCATGCAGGGGTATTATTACGGCAAACCGATGGATATTGATGAGATTGATGTCTGGATGTACGAGCAAGATCACAAGGCCGAAACAATCGAGGTTATGGGATAGAGGAAGGTCTTAGATTAACGAAAGATGAATAGAAACATATCGGAAAATAACGGGCACCGTGAGGTGTCCGTTATCATGTTGAGCGGAGAATAAAGTTTCGGATCAGGGCTGGGTGCGTGTACCCGATTACACGAAATACGCAATTTCCGCTTTTGGAAAATATTCCTTGATTCCCTTTTCGAACAGCTGCTGGAATTCTTCAACGGTCTCTGCTTTATAGACATATTTAAATTTTCCGTATCTTCCCCATTTAAGCTGCCGGTCTTCTTCTTCCATGTCCAGCTTGGTTTTCGGATAACGCTTCAAAATGGTGTTTTTGGCTGTTTTGGTAAACCGATGTTGAATGAGTTCAAATGTTAGATCCTTTACCTCTACGTGGCTTAACCGCTCGTGAAGCTTCTCTAGCAGATGCCAATAGCCCTCTTGCCATCCGTCATACTTGACAATCGGAGCGATGATGAAACCCAGCGGATATCCGGCTTCCGCAATTTTGCCCGCTGCTTCGATCCGTTCTTCAAAGGAAGAGGTTCCGGGCTCGAAATACCGAATGACATAATCGGAATTGATGGAGAATCGGACCCGGGTATGTCCGCCGTGCTCGACGTTCAGCAAGGAATCAATGTTGGCGAATTTGGTCACGAATCGGAGCCGTCCATGTTCTTGCTTAGCCATGAATTCAATGTAATATGCCAGTGCTCCGGTCAGATGCTCCAGGGAGACGGGATCGCCGGTACAAGCCGCCTCGAACCGGGTAATTTCCGGTGAACGTTCTGTGATATACTGCTTCGCCCGATCCAGAATTTCATCCAGATTGACGTAAATCCGAACATAAGGCTTCGAGCTCATAGTAGTTTGGAGGTAGCAGTAATGACAATGTCCTGCACATCCCGTGGTAAGCGGGATGGCATACTCTGCAGATGGCTTGGACGTATCAAATTCCAGAGTTTTTCGAATCCCGACAACGAGGGTGCGCTTAGCGTTGCGGTATTTTTCAGTTTCGGTCTCCCCCGGAATGCCGGTTACCCGATTATGGGAAGTGGTCATTTTGATGGGAGTGCCTAACTCTTCAAACCATGCATGAAGCTTTTTGCCAAGCGGATACTCCAAAGCGGCCGGCTCGAAAAAGACCAGTTCCGGGTCAAAACGCTCCAATTGAATTCCTCCCATACTAGTAATAAATCCAGGTATAGGATTTGCAATGGAAGATGCGATCATGCATCCACAGAGCCCCGATAAGGCTGAAATCATTTACACTTTTTGTATGATATTGAACCGTTTTTTCCTTCCTAATTTATCCGTTTTGTTGCTATTTTACTGGTAACGGATACAATAGTATGTGAATCTAACGAATGGTAGTGGTGATATAAATGGTGTCAATCAAAGATGTGGCCAAGCTGGCGAATGTATCGATTTCAGCCGTTTCCAAGACTCTGAACGGCTATTCCGATGTAAGCGAAACCACCAAAGAAAAGGTTATGAAGGCTGCGCAGGAGCTGAACTATTTCCCGAATCGCCTTGCCAAAAACCTTAAGCACAAGGTCACCAAGACCATTGCGCTGATCATATCGAACTTTGAACAGGCAAACGGCAAGGATGGCGTTATGTTCCAAATCATGACCGGCGTCTATGCGGCAGCACAGCATTATCAATATGAAGTGGTGATCTATACGCGTAGTTTGTCTGAACAGCAGGATAAATCGTACTGGCAGTTCTGTAAGGAAAACAAAATTGCCGGCGTTGTGATTTCCGGACTACGTACAACGGATCCATATTTTGACGAGCTGGTGAACAGTGAGTTTCCATGCATGGTAGTGGATGCAGACATTGTCGGTCCCCATACCGGATCGGTCATTACGGACAACGTAGGCGCCGCCAGAAAAGCCGTGGAGTATCTAATTGATAAAGGGCACCGTGAGATCGGTATGATCAATGGGCACAATTTTGCAGCGGTTAGCGTGCAGCGTCTTCAGGGATACCGGGAAGCACTTGAAGAGGCGGGACTCGTATATGATCCGAAGCGGGTAATCGAAGCGGATTTCAGTGAACAAGTAGCGTATGAGGCTACCGAGCCGTACTTGGAGAGGCATCCGAATCTGACCGCAGTTTTTATATCCAGTGATCTGATGGCCATCGGATTTATGACGCGCTGCCGCGAGCTGAACATTAGAATTCCGGAGGATATCTCCATCATGGGCTTTGACGATATCGTACTCTCCAGTTATACGACTCCCAGATTGTCAACGGTCAGGCAGGACTTCACAAGAATCGGCTATTCGGCATTTGAGGAAGTCATCAAGATGCTGGAAAATCAAACGCCAGGATATCACAAAATTCTTTCTTTCGAAATTGTTGACAGAGAGACAATAATGGTGCAATAATGTTATCGAAAACGTTTTCGTGTGAAGAAAGCTTTTATTTTAGGCTCATTTCGAAATCGTTTTCGGTATTTTTTTAGCAGTATCGAAAACGATTTAGGTATCGCTTACAGAAAATAGAGAAAAAACAGTTGGAGAGGATGACAACCATGCTGAGTTACAACGAGGTACAGTCTGAAGATTTGAAGAAATGGTCATTTGCCGAGGTGCAATTCAATCCGCTGGCTTTAGGCAAGTGTGAAGCGATTATGTCGCTTGGGAATGGATATATGGGTCTCCGATCAGCTGCGGAAGAGTCGTATATCGGGGAGAAGAGAAACCTGTTCGTTAACGGCACATTTAATAAATTCGATGAATTCGAGGTGACGGAGCTTCCGAATACGGCGGATATTACGCGACTTGACATCCGGATAGACGGTACAAGGTTCTCGCTGGAGCTGGGAACGGTGACCGAGTATGAGCGAATGCTGAACATTCGCGATGCAGAGCTCGTGCGAAGTTTTATCTGGGAATACGAGGGCAAGAAAATCCGATTTGAGTTCAGGCGCTTTGTCTCATTAGCCAAGCTGCACCAGATCGGTTTGAAGGTTAGCATAACTCCTCTGAACGAGGGCATAACACTGGTAATTAACTCCGGTATCGACGGGCAGGTCAGCAACAGCGGCAGTCAGCATTTCCACGAGGGTGAGAAGCGGATTTACGATAAAACCTTCCTTGAGCTGATTCAGACGACAACCGAGTCCAAGGTGGATTTCGTCCATGGTGCGGCGCATCGACTCCGGTTAAATCAACAAGAGATTGATACAGCCCCCAAGATGGATATCGATCGTCGTAAAGTGGCCGTATCCTATGCATTTGATGTAGCGGCGGGCGATTGTCTCGAATTCGAGAAGATGGCAACCGTATTCACAAGCCGTGACCGTGAATTTGCTGAAGGAACCAGCCTTGACGATATTCGGCAGCATGCACTGGCTGAATTGAAAGCGTTCCATTCTGCTGGTTACGATCCGCTTTTTGCAGAACATCAATTAGCCTGGAGCAAGGTTTGGGAGCAATACAACGTATCCATTCAATCTTCGAACTCCTTCGATCAGCTGGCTGTCCGGTTTGCCATATATCATCTGGTGATCATGACACCGGCACATGACCGGCGAATGGGCATCGGCGCCAAGGGGCTCAGCGGAGAGGGATACAAGGGTCATTCCTTCTGGGATACGGAAATTTTCATCCTGCCATTCTACATCTATACCCATCCCGAGGTCGCCCGCTCTTTGCTGGAGTATCGCTATCTCGGTCTGGAAGGCGCCAGAGCAAAAGCGGTTGAGAACGGCTTCACAGGGGCGATGTATCCTTGGGAGGCCGCTTGGCCAAGCGATGGCGAAGTCACGCCGGAGTGGGGACAGGTGGATATCGTAACCGGCAAGCAGATTAAGATTTGGTCCGGTTTCATAGAACAGCATATTACATCCGACATTGCTTATGCGGTATGGCACTATTACAAAGCGACAGGCGATCAGGACTTTATGGACCGATACGGCTACGAGATGATATTTGATACCGCTAAATTCTGGGCCAGCCGTCTGGAGTGGAACGAAGCCAAGGGTGTATATGAAATCAATGAGGTAGTGGGCCCGGATGAGTACAAGGAGCATGTGGACAATAACGCATTCACGAATTATATGGCTTCCTTTAATATTCGACTGGCTATGGAATACTATCACAGTCTCCAAGATTCGAATGCTGACTTGTTCCAATCGCTGAACGGGAAGCTGGAACTGGAGGAAGCTATGAATGAGTGGCAGAGCAAGATTGAGCAAATCTATTTGCCACAGCCAAACCAGGACGGGATTATCCCGCAGGATGACACGTACTTACAGAAGAAACTCATCGATTTAACACCATATAAGTTGCAGAGCAAGGTAGGCAGCATCTTCGACGACTATAACCTGGATCAGGTTGGGGAAATGCAGGTATCCAAGCAGGCTGATATTATGATGCTGTTCTTTCTGCTGGAGGATCAATTCACGCCAGAAGTGAAGCGAGCGAATTATGACTACTATGAGCCGAAAACGCTTCATGATTCCTCCCTCTCCATGTCAACGCACAGCATTCTGGCGAATGACTTTGGTGATCGGGATCTGGCCTATCAGCTGTTTGAACGGGCTTCGCAAATCGATCTGGGGCCGTACATGTATTCTTCTGATGCCGGTATTCACTCCGCTTCACTTGGCGGCATATGGGAATGCGTCGTGCTGGGGTTCGCAGGGGTCCGCATGCTTGGCGGAGAGCTGCATATGAATCCGAATCTGCCCAAGGCATGGGATGAGCTTTCCTTCCCGCTGTACTGGCAGGGGCAGCGTTTGGAGGTCCATATCAACCGGGAGACCTTGACGCTGACCGCAAATTCGGATCAGGAAGTGCAGCTGGTCATTCACGGCAACCCTATCAAGTTCTCAACAGAGCTTCAAATCCAATATTGAACATTCAGGAGGGTCATTCAATGAAAAAGAATTGGAAATGGTCAACAATGCTTAGTATGGTCATCATCGCGGCTTTGGCATTATCCGCTTGCGGCGGTAAGAGCGGGGATTCTGGCAACGAGGCTGCAGGCGAGAAGGTCAACCTGACTTTTACCGTATGGGGGGATGTGAACGCCAGCGCGAATGAGCAGAAGCTTGCTGATGAATTCAATAAAGCTCACCCGGATATTCAGGTGAAATTCGAGCCGATTCCAAGTGAAGGCTATGGCACGAAATTGACAACTTCACTTGCAGCCGGACAAGCACCCGACGTGTTCCTGATCGGCGAAGGCGATTACTTCAAATATGTTGAAAAAGGTGTTGTGGAACCGCTCGATGACTACTTGAGCAAGGATAGTGATTTCAGTCTGGATATATTCCAGAAGGATCTGATCGACAATATGAACATCAACGGCAAGCAGTACTATCTGCCGAAGGATTTCAATCCGCTGGCGCTCTGGTACAACAAACGCATGTTTGATGAAGCTGGCCTGGAATACCCGTCCAATGACTGGACATGGGACCAATTGATCGAAACTTCCAAGAAACTGACCAAGAAGGAAGGCAATAAATATACCGAATTCGGCTTCAATGCCGGCAAGTGGGAATATCCGATTTACACGTACCTCTGGGATCATGGAACAGATATAGCGAATGAAGATGGAACGCAAGCCGAAGGGTTCATGAACGGTGAGAAGACGGTAGCCGCTATTGAAAAATATGTGGCGCTGTCGCAAGGCGAAGACCGCGTATCGCCTACGCCTCAGGATGCCGAGACGCTTGGCGGTGACTCCTCTATGTTCATGACGGATAAATTAGCCATGATGGTAACAGGCCGCTGGGTGAAGACGGACCTGGACAAATCGGACGTGGAATACGGCTCAGCCCTGATTCCGACCGGCGAGGACGGAACACGCACCAGCATTATCGCTAGTGCAGGTTGGGCGATCAATGCGAACGGCAAACACAAACAGGAAGCTTATGAGCTGTTGAAATGGTTGTCTGGTACCGAAGCCCAGAAGCTTCGCTCCGAGAACGGCAAGGTTCTTCCAGCAACCGTAACGGAACTGGAAGAAGTGAAAGCTAACGAAGTTGCGGACAAGCCGGTTATTGAAATGATGGATTATGCGAAGAAGCCAGTCACCTTGCGTTCTACCCATGGCCCGATTTTTGTTGAGGAATTCACCAAAGCCATGGAGAAGATTTTGCTGAAGCAGCAGGATGTGAAAGGCGCTTTGGATGAAGCCGCGAAAAACGTGGATAGCAAAATCAAGTAAAAATGACAGGTGAAGCGCATAATCATGCGCTTCACCTGCTTCATCAAGGAGGCTGTTATGCGAAAGTCAAAATCGGATTGGGCCGGCTACTTGTACATCATGCCATGGCTTCTGGGACTTCTGCTGTTTACGATTGGCCCGATGCTGTTCTCACTGCTGCTAGCCTTTAGCAAGTGGGACATCATCACGGGCGTGCAATCGATCGAGTGGGTTGGGCTGGACAACTTCAAGGCGATTTTCCATGACGAATTGTTCTATCAATCGCTCAAGGTAACCTTTATATTTGCACTGATATCGGTGCCGCTCTACCAAATCGTGTCCTTGTTGATAGCGGTGCTGCTCAATATGCGCAGCCGCGGCATGAACGTATTCCGCTTGATTTATTTCATGCCGTCCGTCATTCCAGCCGTTGCCGTATCGATGATGTGGGTGATGATCTTCAATCCCGAATACGGGATATTGAACAAAGCGCTTGGATGGTTCGGCATCCAGGGCCCGGCTTGGCTCCAAGACCCGTCCTATGCGCTCGGAGCACTCATTGTAATGGGAATCTGGGGTGTCGGCAATACCATCATTATTTATCTGTCCGGCTTGCAAAGCGTACCGGAGGATATGCATGAAGCAGCCGAACTGGACGGTGCCGGACGTATCCGGAGGTTCTTCAGCATCACGCTGCCGATGATATCGCCAACGGTATTCTTCAACCTGATCATGGGGATTATCGGCGGGTTCCAATACTTCACCCAAGCTTTTGTCATGACCAACGGAGGTCCGCTCAATTCTACATTGTTCTATAACCTGTATCTTTATAACAAGGCGTTTCAGGATTATGAGATGGGTTATGCCTCGGCATTATCCTGGATCTTGTTTGTCATCATTCTTGTATTTACTCTGATTGTCATTCGAAGCTCGTCCATGTGGGTGTATTACCAGGGCGACGATGATAAGGATTAAAGGAGGCGTCATTCATGAATCAATCTGCCAAGCGTATCAGCCTGCCGCATATCCTGTCCATGCTGGCGCTCATTACCGGGGCTCTTATCGTCATTGTGCCGTTACTGTGGACCTTCTTCACCTCACTGAAATCACCGGCCGAGGTGTTCAAAGATAACTTCTTCCCGACCGTGTGGCATTGGACCAACTACCGGGATGCCGTGCAGGCCGTACCATTCTTCAAGTTCCTGGGCAACACCGTCATGATTCTGATTCCGGTCTTAATCGGAACCGTATTATCTTCGGCCATCTGTGCTTACGGATTCGCAAGATTTAACTTCAAAGGCAAACGAACGCTGTTCCTGGTGCTGCTGGCAACGATGATGCTGCCTTCCCAGGTTACGATGATTCCGATGTTCATTATGTTTAAGGAGATCGGTTGGGTGGATACCTTCCTGCCGCTGATCATTCCTGCGTTTTTTGGTGGCGGAGCCTTTAATATATTTCTGATCCGCCAGTTCATGCGCGGCATTCCCCGGGACCTGGACGAGTCCGCCTTTGTGGATGGAGCCAACCGGTTCCAGATCTTTACCCGGATTGTTCTGCCGCTGTCGGTGGCACCGCTGATTGCTGTATCGATCTTTACCTTCATGGGCGTCTGGAATGATTTTCAGGGACCGCTCATCTATCTGAACTCCAGTGATAAATATACGCTGGCACTGGGTCTTTCCATGTTTAAGGGATTGTATAACGTCGAATGGAACATGCTGATGGCGGCTACGATTCTGATTATGCTGCCGGCATTAATCGTATTTTTCCTGGCACAAAAATATTTCATCGAAGGCATATCCATCTCCTCAGCGATTAAAGGTTGATCGGATGGATGCCATAGGAGGCTGACATGCAGGGTACATCAGGATTAAATAGCAGACACCCCTTCAATCTATACTATAACGCCGGTGAGTATATGAAAATCTGCGGAACCCAGGATGGCTATTTCCCGGATTTCGGACACCATGTCGCTAACGAGATGGGCGGTGTATGGCTTCACCCGATCAAGCTGCTGGATGGCTTCTGGCTGAGAATCACGGACATCGACCGCAACATTTCGGTTTGGTCCCGCTCGGACAGCTTCACGAGTGAGCCTTGGGGCAGCCGGTTCCAATACGATCATGGCCTTGGCCATATTCCGGTCCGGCTGGAGCGTGTTCAGTTCGCCCCTGAGCTGGAAAAAGGAATGGTGGCCGATTACCAGCTGCTGTCCTATGGAAAAGGAACCACGCGGCTGAAGCTGGAGCTGCTGGCTCGTACCGATCTTCGTCCCGTTTGGTTCTCCGATGAAATCGGCATTATAGACGGCGAACAGGATGAAGTCATCCTGTCTTCCGAACGAACCGTTGCGGTGAAGGACAGCGCCCATGACTGGTATGTCCAGATCGGTACGGATTTACCGGGGACCGAGGTAGAGACGGGAGCCTCCGTGTACGGGCCGGAGTTTACGGCCGGAAACGGGACGGGTGTCGTCTTCCGGAGCGGAGTGATCGAGCTTCAGGAGAAGGAGACACTGCAATTCCGTTTGTTTGTTGCCGGTTCCTACGAATCTCAGGAGGAGAGTGCAGCGGTATATAACAAGCTTGTCTCTTCGCATGAGGAGCTTCTTCAGAAGAAGAAGGCACTGTATGAAGTAGTGGAGAACCGCGCGAAGCTGGAAATCGCCGGTGAGGATCTGCTGAATGAAGCCTTTAAATGGGCCAAGTGGAACAATCAGTGGCTGGTGCAGAAGGTGGATGGAATTGGACGCGGCTTAACTGCCGGGGGACCTACCTATCCGTGGTGGTTTGGATGCGACAATACGTACTCCCTTCAAGGCGTGCTTGCTATCGGGGATGCACAGCTGGCGAATGATACGCTGAATCTTCTGCTGCAAAAATCGGAGGAAGCCAACGGCAACGGCAGAATCGTGCATGAGATCACGACCATGGGCGCCGTATCGAACCCGGGGAATACCCAGGAGACGGCTCATTATATCGCTTTTGTATGGGAGCTGTTCCGCTGGACGGGAGATGAAGAGCTGCTGCAGCGCCATTACCGCTATTGCGTGAAGGGTATCGATTGGCTTCTGCAAGAAATGGATCCGGACGGGGACCTGTTCCCTTCGGGTTATGGCATCATTGAGATTGCAGGCCTTAACATGGAACTGATCGACAGTGCGGTGTATACCGCGCAGGCTCTGCAGGCCATGGTGGACATGAGCAGGTATCTGGGCGAGGAAGAGAACGCGAAGAAGTATAATGAGCTTGCAGACCGGGCAGTACGCGCCATTAACGAAGTGTACTGGTGCGAGTCGGAAGGTTTGTACGCAGATGCGGTTGCTTCGAGAAGCGATATAGAACCGAAGGTCGATTATATGGTTTCCCTGGCGGAGAAGGAAGGGATTCAGGGATATCGCGAGTACCTGGAGAAGATGTTAACGGAAGCCAAAGATGCGAAGGCTGACCGTGGATGGCTGCTTAACAAGAACTGGGTCATCGTGACGCCGATGGAGACCCGAATCGCCGATCCGGAGAAGGCCGAGCGGGCGCTTGAAACTATGCGTTCCGACATCTTCATTGGAGAGTACGGCACCTATCTTGCAGGGATCTATAAGCAAGGCACCATGACGATCTCGACGGGTGTTCATGCGGTAGCGGAAGCGGCCAACGGCCATCCGGACGAGGCGCTGGCACTGCTGCGCAGAATGCTGGGGTCCTTCTCGAAAGTGCTCCCGGGCTCTTTTTCCGAGATGTCCCCGGATTACGGCTGCGTGGTACAGGCATGGACGCTGTATGCCCTCACGGTTCCGGTTATCCGCCACTTCTTCGGCGTGACGCCAAGTGCGCATGCGAAGACGGTCCATATCAAGCCTCAGCTTCCAACCTCGTGGTCGGATCGTGAGTGCAGCTTGAGCAATCTCAAGATAGGTGAAGCCGAGCTGGATATCTCTATTGCACCGCAGCAAGCGGGAGCTGGACGGATCGTGACCGTTCGCAATCCTCAGGGCTGGAACATTGTCGTTGAGCTGGACGGTCAACGCCTTGAGAGCACAGAAACATTTATCAACTGGGCAGTGGAAGCAGCAGAGGTTCAGGCGTAAGTGACCATAGAATGTCCGTCCATGGGCGGTTTTGCCCGGATGGATGCAGATACACATTATAGAAGGGATCCCTTATACCGTGTAAAACGGATGAGGGATCTTTTTCGTTCCCCTCAAATGGAAAGTCCTCTCCGAAATCTGTGATAAACTCGTTATTTCCAACTACAGAACTTATAGAGGCGATTCAAAGACTAACAGACATGGTTCGGGACAACACTCAGATTCGGGGTTTGTGTGGGACGGGATGAACCGGCTGGGTGAGGGAGGGATTGACTAGGAACTGGAATTCACTCATTGCTGGCAACGAGCGGCATGATGCTGACTAAAGCGGGTGCCGTATTGAAAATATGGCGTGGAAAATAAATAAAAGAGCAATATAATCAGTGTTCTTTTATTGCATTTATTCCCTTATTAACCAAATCGAGGTGGATGTCATATGACAATATTGATGACAACGCACACTATTGGTGTCACCGGATCTTGCATTATATTTAGGAGACATAAGGCGCCTAGCTTTGGATACGAAACATGATTTCAATCGATGGATAACAAGTAAGGTCATAGCGAGTACATTGGGGTGATGTATGACTATTAATCTGAAAATAGAAGACGTTTGTATTCAGCTAGGAATTGACATCCATAAATTCAAACTGGAAGAAGCTCCTCAAGAGAAGAAGAAACCCGAAAGCACTTCCCCTGACCCTGAGTAATCTGCACGATGCGGCACGAATACTTGGTAAACACCTTACATCACGCCAACAACGGATCAATGTCACATGACAATTTGATGACAGCACTCACTATTTGTCGAACGACCCTTCCATTATATTAAATGATATGTGTTCGGTACAACGATGAAAAACATCATTAATACATAGAAAGAGGTGTTTGTTTCGGAAGATGGGGGAACTAATGGAAGGTATGCTTGGCAGTAATATGCAAGGCCATGAAAACAGACCTTCTGACAGGAGGTCTGTTTTCACCATTCGTTTTGTCCATTACGGGATGAATCTTTTGATTTCATAGTGCAGGGAAGTGCTGCATCTGATATAGAGCAGCAAGTCGATCAGCGTGCTCTACTTGGAGAGCAAGCTGTCACGAAGCGTATTTACACCACAGCGGCTGGATGTACTGAAGCTGCTGGGCTCGCAATGCGCCATCTCGATTGCTAATGCTAAGTTATATACCGGAATCCAATATTTGAAGGAGAATCTGGAGCAGCAAGTGGAGGAGAGAACGCGAAGCCTGGAGCGCTCGATGCGGGAAACATCCGCTGCATTGGCAGAGGCCTCTGTCTATGAGGAGCGGAATCGCATTGCTCAAGAAATTCATGATATTGTTGGGCACACGCTTACGTCGACGATTCTGCAGATTGAAGCCGGAAAGAGGCTGCTCTATAAGGACATGCAGGGCGGTGTTCAGCGGCTGAATGAGGCACAGGATCTGGTTCGGCACAGCCTGAATGAAATACGGGGCTCCGTGCACATGTTGAAGGAGGACAAGTATGCAGACCTTGCCAACATGCTCCACGAGCTGATCCGGGACACGGAGCGAAATACGGGCGTCATCATTCATGCGGCTATCCACGATCTGCCCGAGTGGCTATCCACGGCTTACAAGAAGACGATCTATCATGCGCTGCAGGAGGGCTTGACTAACGGAATCCGTCATGGGGGAAGCAAGGAATTTCATTTTAGCCTGATGCCTGTGGGAGATAGGCTGGAGTTCAGGCTTCAGGATTATGGCATTGGAGCTCGCATGATTGTGATGGGTTTTGGACTGAAAGCGATGAGAGAACGTGTTGAACAACTGGGAGGCAGCTTGTCGGTCGATTCCAGACCTGGACAGGGTTGTATGCTGTGGATTGATTTGCCTTACCAAATGCAATGGATTGGGGAAAAGGAATGGAAAAAATCACGATTGTAGTTGCTGATGACCAGCTGTTAACACGGGAAGGCCTTCGGACGATTCTGGATCTGGAAGATGACATGGAGGTGGTCGGTGCAGCCAAGAACGGAGAAGAAGCTTGCGAAATGGTGGAGACACTCCGTCCCAGGCTCGTGCTGCTCGATATTCAAATGCCCGTCATGGACGGCATTCAAGCCCTGAAGCACATTAAGCAGAGCCATCCGGATATTTATATTCTCATTCTGACTACGTTTATTGAGACGGATTACATTGTAGAAGGAATGGCGCATGGAGCGAACGGTTATATGTTGAAGGATATGGATGCAGATAAAATGATTGCCTCGATCCGTGATACGGTCGCGGGCCAATTTATCCTTCCTGCTCCGGTTGCAGCCAAATTGGCGGCAAGGATGAGCAAAATGACGGAGGGCCATCCTGTGATGCGGAGAAACCGGCTGGATCGAATCCGATTGACCGATAGGGAAGAGGGATTGGCAAGACTGATGGTCCAGGGGCTGAACAACCGGGAAATCGCAGATATGCTGCACATCGCCGAAGGTACTGCCCGTAATTATATTAGTAATCTCTACAGCAAATTGGAAGTGGTGGATCGGGCACAGGCGATCGTCCGGCTGCAAGCGATGCTGTAATAATCGAGTGGTGATGAATAATGGTAAATGGTAGCCCGATGGACTTTCAATTTGAGAGTGTGTCGGGTTTTTTTGGCGATAGTTTCTTTACTTCATCCTGGAAATGTTAGTAAGTTATCATTCAATATGAAAATTAATTTTATAATAAATTTAGATTGGTCTGAGCGCTTGTCATTATTTCTCGGGAAATAGCGATTGCTGGCGGAATGTCCGAAATATATAGTAGTTTCAGCAGCTTAAAAAGGAGAAACACACGCTTAGCGTATTGGAGCTAAAAGCCTGGTTTGCTAGTCTTTGTCATGGGTCTGATGAAATGCAAGCCGCAGGGAGCCTAGGCTCCCTGCGGCTTTGGTGATATTCATCCACTATGTACATTGCTATTGATCCACTTCAATCTCGCTCAACTGAAGGGCTCTTGTATGCTTTGTTGGATTCCAGTTGACGTTCTTCATGGTGATGAGTGACCAAAGAAATAGCGGTACGTAAGTCAGATTGAAGAAGTACAGGTACACATAGCTTCGGAAAATGCTGACTTTATTCTTCGAATCGAGGAACTGAGCGTATCCTACGTAAATGAATTGGAACAACAAGCATATCACCCATACTTGCCAAGGAATCAAATGATGAGCATCTAATAAGTCGGTAGCCATAGATATGAACACAAGCAGACTTGTGGTTGCACTTAATACAATTTTTCCAGGATTAATCAGGTACATCAAACCATCAAAGGCTTTAAAGTCCAGTCTGGTGACGAATCGCCACATTAATCTGTGAGCGTATTTGAAACAGACATCCCAGTGCCCTCTTGCCCAACGGAGACGTTGAATGCAGGAGGATCTGAAACTCTCCGGCTTCTCATCGTACACGCGTGCAAAATGACACCACCTAGCGGGTACGCCTTCAAGCAAGCACTGCATCGTAAACTCAAGATCCTCCGTTAAGGAACGAGCAGTCCAGCCGATCGTTTGGAATAGGGTCGTATCTACGCAGAACCCCGTTCCGCCGATGGCATTTCCTAAGCCTAACCGGGACTTGGCAAGCTGCCAGGAGCGGTTCATGAAAATGTAGCTTACGGAGTAGCCTATGGTCACCCAGTTGTCATTCGGATTCTTGGAATCCAGGTAACATTGTATTAATTTATCCCCGTTCAATAAGTGGTTATTCATTTCCCTTAAATAGTTTAACGAAACGAGGTTGTCAGCATCAAAGAAAGCGATACCGTCAAACTCATGGATTAACCGATCTCCATACTGCTCAATCGCATATTTGATTCCATATGGTTTTCCCTTTCGCTCTCCTGGCAGGTATGTATGTTCAATAACGGTTGCACCGAGTTTTCTAGCGATTTCACTTGTTCTATCCTTGCATCCATCAGCAATAACACACACTTCATAGAGATCCCTCGGGTAATCCATGTTGTGAAGATTCTCTACCAGGTGTCCAATTACCGCTTCTTCGTTGTGCGCTGGAACCATAAGAAGGAATCGTTTCTCAGGCTCATGTTCTTTCAGTCTCTTCGGTTTGCCAAAGCCAAAGAGACTGATAAGCATCCAATAGGCCCAGAAGAACAGCAGGAGGTACTGAATTAAGGTTAATCCAACACCAAATATATACTCAAAATTCATGACTTGCTCCACCTTTTTTTTACTGGAATTTTCTGATCCCCATCAAGTTGATATCGATAATGTCGTTTTCAGAACACTCTCAATTTGTAAACCTGGGGCAAGGGAATAAAAAAGGCAACCTCGTTCGCCCGCAAGAGGCTAAGAGATTGCCTTGTGGCCAACCTATTCAAACTTGATAAGACCCGTTGTATGGAGCAGCACCAGAAGTACAAGCACTGGCGCAATATAACGGAGCATGAACAGCCATACCCGGAACCAGCCAGCCTTCAGACCAGCGGCATCGGCAGCCCTCTTCCAGAAATAACCCGCGAAGATCGTCGTAATTAATCCCCCGACAGGAAGCAGGATATTAGCTGTGATGAAATCCAGCCAATCAAAGAAGCTTTTGCCGCCTATATTGGTTAGTCCTGGTAAGATGCCGAATGATAGCGCGGAGGGAAGACCAACCAGCATAACCAACGCACCGATGATCATGACGGATTTGGTCCGTCCCCAACCCCAGCGGTCCATGACGTAAGAGGTAGGCACCTCCAGCAGGGATACAGAGGAGGTCAGTGCGGCAATAGCTAGAAGGACAAAGAATAACCCTCCGAAAAAAGCACCCAATGGCATGGCCGAGAAGGCAGCCGGCAGTGCAATAAAGACAAGCGAAGGTCCGGAATCCGGCTCGATACCGAAGGAAGCGGTAGTCGGGAAAATAATGAGACCCGCAATAAACGCATAGATCAGGTCACCTGCACCGATGGCAAGGGTTGCCGGACCTAGCGATTGCCGCTTATCCACGTAAGCTCCATACGTCAGCAGAATCCCCATACCCAGCGATAGCGAGAAGAAGGCATGTCCTAACGCGACCAGTGCCGCTTCCGGACTCAGCTTCGAGAAGTCAGGATTCAGGAAGAAGGACACGCCTTCCCCGGCTCCCGGCAAGGTCACCGCCCGAATCATCAACACAACCAGCAGAATGATCAGGCCAGGGATCAGCACCTTGTTGAATTTCTCAATGCCTCCGGAGATGCCTTTTGCCACGACCCATGCTGTGATTGCAATAGCAACCACCTGCCATACAATCGGCATGTAGCCCTCCGTAAATGTGCTGAACTGACCACCGAAGTCCGTATTGCTGTACAGGCTGCCGCTAAAGGACATCACTGCGTAATGAAGCGTCCAGCCAGCCACGATAACGTAGAAAGTCAGAATGAGAAACGGAGCAATAACCTGGAGCAGTCCCAGACGCCCGAAAGCTTTGGGACCGCCGGCTTTCACGAAGGAAGTGGCTGCACTTCCCCGTCCGGCTCGTCCGATGGCGAGCTCTGCCAGCAGAACAGGCAAACCAACGACGATGAGACAGATGATGAAGAGCAGGAAGAAAGCTGCCCCGCCATTTTCGCCCGTAATATAAGGGAACTTCCACATGTTACCGAGACCGACAGAGCTCCCGATCGCGGCCAGAATAAAACCAGCTGAAGAAAAACGGTCGTTTTTCCCCGTTGCCGGGATGTTTTGCGTAGACTTCATAGACGGTCCCCCAGTAGTTTAGAGTTAAGTTCTTCTATTATATTGCAAGTTCATCAGAAAGGAATAAGTAATTTTTCCTAAGGGATAAAGGACCTGTTTGTTAGTATGCTGTGAAAACCAAGTTTTCACTACTAACATTAACCACGAATGGCAAATGAATAAACCCGAAATATAAAGTTTGAGCCAGGACAGCGCTGTCGATCAAGGAATTGGGCGACTATGAGGTGGAAGTGGGAAAGGGGAGTATTGACAAATGTCTTGAAATATTATATCTTTATATTAAGATAAAATACGAAATGAATTCAACGGAAAAGAGGCGATATTCATGATTCAAAGCTTAACCCGGATTAATCAATTGGCCCAAAAACAGCGGGAGGGCACACTCACGTCAGCGGAAAAAGACGAGCAACAGGTCCTGCGCCAAGAATATTTGCTTGAAATTCGCGGACAAGTACTCAGCACCTTCTCGGGATTAAGCATCGTGGATCCCGCCGGAAACGATGTAACGCCCGAGAAGCTTCGTGATAAGCAGAAGCAGTTAAAAGATAATTGAACTGCGGCAGCTGGTTTTTTGAAAGAAGGACTACTGGCTGTGAGTTATCAATCCGAAGTGTTATTGCGTACTTTTAGCCCCTTAAAGACTTTTATATCCTAAGATAACAGCTCCCGCAGGTTCACTGAACTTGCGGGAGCTTTTGGTGTGGCTCCGATATAATACATACAGTATGGGTGTAACCTTTTGAAAGCCCCGGACATCTAATCATTGAAATCATCCAACATAAATCTGGTTAACGAAGATGCTCTGAAGGGAGGTTATGCTTTGGAATTGGAGCAAGATTCAGAGATTAAACTCGCCAAGAATGGAAATCATGAGGCATTTATTAATCTGATTAAACCGTTAGAATTGCAAATGTACAGCATAGCGAAGGCCATTCTCCGCACGATGAGGATTGTGCAGATGCCATGCAGGAAGCCATATTGAAAGCTTATAAATCGCTCCCGAGTTTAAGGCAACCGTCCTTCTTCAAAACATGGCTGTTTCGCATCCTGATCAATGAATGCAACACTATCATCCGAAGAAGAAGCAGCATGATTCCCTTGTTAAACCTGGATGAAGCCCAATATGATACACCGAACCCGGAGGTTAGGATCGATCTGCGCGAAGCCGTGTACAGACTGGAGGAGGTGTCTCGCACCATCATTATCCTGCATTATTTTCGGGATTTACCTTTACGACAGATTGCGGAAATGCTCGATTTGAACGAAGGTGCTGTTAAGACGCGTCTTCACCGGGCTCGGGTTACATTATCAGAATGGCTTACCAATCATAAAGAAGGGGAGGTTAACGTATGAACCATGACCTTAATCACGAACTTGAACAGGCGAAGGATGAAGCAGGGGAAGTTCAGCAGTTACCGGATACGATCCGTATGCGTTTAGACCATACTTATCGGATTATAGAGAATAGTCCTCCTGTTCGAAAAAAGCGATATTGGACTGGTTTGTTGGTGGCTGTGGCGGCGTCGGGGTTACTGATTATCGGATCGGGTTTCATCTCCCCGGTCATGGCCGAAGCTCTAAAAAACATACCGGTTTTAGGTAGCATTTTTCTGAATGACGGGGATGAAGGGTTAAAAACAGCTAGCCGACAGGGCATGATAACGGAAGTTCAACAGAGTGTTGCCCATGATGGGATTACGATAAGCATATCAGAATTGATGTATGACGGAAGTCGTATTTCAATGGTATTGACCCGGCAGACCATCGATGGCAAGAATGAATCGTTTGGTCAATTAGGAAGTAAGGCCAGTCAGCGAGGGGACGTGAATGGGGTCCAATTTTACGTGGATGGGGAGGAACTGGGGAATTACGGTTACAGCATTACAGGAGTAGGGGATGGCGCGCCGAATTCGGATATCGTGACCTTGTCGCCAGAGGGACTGCCCGACGAGTTCACATTAGAGGTCGTTATTCGAGACATCAGCGTATCGGAGCCGTTTAGATTCAGCATTCCGGTCAAAAATAGCGCTGCGGATCGTGCGGTCCTTAAATCGGAGGAGCCTAAAATACATGACAATATCCATATGGAGATCAGCAGCTTTAAAATTACCCCTGCCACAATGCAAATGATAGTTAGCATCACGGGTAAGCCAGGCCAGGATCTTAAGGAGTTCATTGAATCTGTTCCTGATCAATATAAAGTGGAAGATTTCATAAATATTGATTATGAGGTGATGAACGAGAAGGGGGAAATAGCCAAATCCCTTGGTGCCATGGGCAGCGGCTCCGGCAGCCATCTTACATTCACGTTCATGTACGAACCGTTCCCAACCAAACCGAAATCCATCACGGTCAGACCTTATGTGTATAGTTCAGAGCATAAAAAAACATATATACCTGAACTGGAATTCCACCTGCCTGTTGAAGAATAAACATGTCTAATACGGAGTTAAAATGCACGAAAAAAAAGAGCGAGTCAGGAGGGGAATGCCCCACTAACTCGCTCTTTCTTCATGATCAGCATACGCCTAATCATCCAAACCGCTCGGTTTTATACCATTTGGACTCTCTGCCCTTGATCTTGTCCCTCATCATGGAGACAAAGGCTTTGATGGATATAACCAGAAACAGCTGGGCGTAGGTGAAATACGATACGCAGGATAGAATGAAGTTGCGTGTGTTGCTCTGACCAATGTCCGTGGCGAGCGCCAGGTTGATCTGGAGGACGTAGATATAATACATTAACGCCCATGCAATGATCAGGTACATGTACACGTCCCCCTCAAACCGGAAGGGAGAGACCACAGCCGGATTAAACAGCGCGATGATCTGGTACACGATGTTTGCGACGAAGATGATATCCGAGATGATGATGGCAATCATGAACCAGAAGTAGCTGGCCGCGTAATACAGCACGTGCAGCTTGATCCGCCAGCTTGTCCGGTCAAACAGGTGATGAATATTATCGGTAACCACGCTGTAGTTTCCTTTGGCCCAGCGTTCGCGCTGCTTCATGTAGACCTTCAGATCCTCGGGCTCCTGCTGATAAGCCTCAGCTTGCGGAGCCAGCGCAATCAGCTGTCCTCGTGTCAGAATCTCGAACGATATAGCGGTATCCTCTGTAATCGCATGTTCGTCCCATCCGCCGATTTCCCGGATCAGCCCAGTCTTCACGATAAAGTTCGTGCCCGGAATGGTACCCAGCTTAAAAAGCTGCCATAGACCGGTATGGTGCACGCGCTGAATGGTAACCAGCTCCAGATTGATGCAGCGGGACAGAAAATTCTGTCCGCGATTTCGGGCTTTGTTGCGTCCGAAGACCGCACCATAGCGTTCAGGCTCCTCCATCGCCTTCTGCGTCAGGAACAGCAGCGCATTCTTCTCAGGCGCGGCATCCGCATCATAGACACAGATCCATTCGCCTGTGGCCTGCTTGAGCGCATCGTTCAAGGCCCCCGACTTGCCGCCGGTTCCGGTTCTCTCCAAGATGATAAAGTTGCGGTCCGGGTAGCGCTCATTGGCTTTTAATGCGCGTAAGCGCTCGGCCGTATGATCTTTGCAATTGTCGGCAATGACAATCAGCTGCATTTTGTGATGAGGGTAATTCATCTGCAGAATGTGCTCGACCGTTGCTTGGATGACCAGCTCCTCGTTATGCGCGGGCACCATAACCGTTACGGTTGGGAAATCCTCCAGATTGCTGGGGTTGACCAGCTTCTGACGGCTTTGTTTATGAATGAACAGAATCGCGCCGGCCATAATAATGATGGATTCCAGAACGGCAACCCATATACTGATGATCGAGATGACCAGCAAAAAGTCAGTCACTGAACCTCCCCCGATCGTACTTTCGTTTGATTTTTGACCGGAAGCTTAAGGTCGCCACCGTAAGAAGAAGGATGGAAATGAAGAAAACGATACTGACCCCGATGCATAGAGGGATAAACCAGCTGGTGTACGCCATCGGATCGTAGGCCTCCTTATAATCATGTTGTAAACGGGTTAAATATACTCCCCGATCAAGTCGGTTTCCGTATTTCGTTCTAATGCGGAGATAATGTCATCGATGTTTTCGTACCTGCTGAATTGTTCCTTCTGGAATACGAGGCCACCGGCGCGAACCACCAGCTTGAGCGACATTCCTTTTTTATCGCGGAAGGGCACGTTCATCATGGCGATTTTGATGCGTTCCATCAAGCTTTTGAGGTACTCTGGCTTGGTGAGGGGGCACAGGATGATAAAACGCCCTTCACCAATGGAGAATTTATAGTCCTCGTAGCGAATCTGCTTCTGAATGGTGCGGGATAACTCCATAATCAGTTTGGCAAAGCGGTGTGAGCCGACGGATTCCCTGGTTAAGGGGAGAAAATCGAGTTTGAACATCACGATGCAAAATCCGTATTGATCCGAATACCGATTGGCCAAATTGGCTTGTTTCATTAGTGTGTCCTCGAATGCATCTTTACTTCCCAGGGAAGTGTCAATATCGATATCCGGGTTGGTTTTTCTTAATTGCTCCAGACGTTTAATAAACCTCCGGCTTCGGACAAGGGCCAGCTTGATGAGAATCGCAACAGCGGTATTGGCGGGCAGGAGCAGAATCCAGGACAGCGTGAGTGCATTGACGGGAGCCAAGGTGGATAGCCATACAAAATAAGTGACAAGAAACACAAAGACCGTAACCGTCGAAACCCCTACCGGAAGAAAAAAACCGATCAACAGGGCGGCAAGGGTGCCAATGCTGAACATGAATTCCGTGAAAGTAAACGTTTGGTTTACGTAAATGTTCCAGTAAATCATCAGTTGCTGGACCATGGCAAGAGCAATCAGCAGGAAATATCCGAGTTCAACGCGGCGTAAGGGAGTGGAGTTTTTCATATCTAACCTACTTTCTAAGCTCATAAACCTGTACGCTGTGATGAGTCATCACATATGTTATTTAAAAATTACCCAAATGTCGATAGATTTATCGATGGTTGTCACAATTTACATATTGGATAATGGTCTCTCGCCTCCACTGACCTTAAAATTCTCTGACAAAATGGCCCCTTTCATGGATCAGGGAATACGCATAGAGTAGGGTTTAAGTTTTCGTATACTATATAGAAAAGGTGACGCTATATGCAAAAAGAGGGGACTGACTGCGATATTATCCGAAGATCATCTCGTGTTCACTCGATCGCGGCGGATTATTACAGATAAGGTTTGCATCCACATGTGAGCCAAACTACTCCGATGAAGAACGTCAAGATGTCACAGATCGCGGCGTTCATCTGTCATGTTGGTATTGGTGTTCATGCCATAATATACAGAGTGAGAAGGTGTGCCTTATGTTATTGGATCAGATCTATGCGCAGTACAAGCCGATGATGTTTGGCCTTGCTTACCGGATGCTGGGAAATGCAGCGGATGCGGAGGACATCGTGCAGGATGTTTTTTCACATTTTATGGGGCTGGACCGGGGAGACATTGTGAACGAGAAGGCCTATTTGGCTAAAATGACAACCAACCGCTGTATCAATCTGCTGAAATCCTCCAGACGGCAGCGCGAAACGTATACAGGTCCCTGGCTGCCGGAGCCGATGCCTGACTATGATATGCTGACACGCGCCGATCCTGCGGAACGCCGCGAGAATATTGGGTATGCGTACCTTGTGCTGCTTCAGCGATTAACGCCGCTGGAGCGAGCCATTTATATCGCCAAGGAAACGTTGGGCCTCGAATATGAGGTCATAGCGGAAATGCTGGGAAAGACGGAGGTAAGCTGCCGCAAGACCTTCAGCCGGGCGCGGCAGAAGATGGGGCCTGCCCGCGAGGATCCAGCCGGCGCTGGACCCCGGACAGAAATGCAGGAACGCTTCGTTGAAGCGTTCCTGCGAGCGTCCGATATGGGCCAATTTAAGCCGCTGCTTTCATTGCTGAAAGAAGAGGTTACCCTGCTCTCGGATGGAGGCGGCAAGACTCGGGCAGCCCTCAATCCGATATTGGGTGTGAAACGGGTATGTGCTTTTTTCGAAGGATTGTACGCCAAGGGCTCATTCCGGGAGGGGTTTGAACCCGTTTCCGTCAACGGAGAGCCCGGTTTGCTGCTGAGACGGAATGGCAGGGTTTCCATGGTGCTTACAGTCGATTGGGAGCCCGACCTATCCCGGATCCGCCAGATTTTTCTGGTGGTCAATCCCGACAAATTGCGGCTTTTTAATCAAAACAGCCCGGGAACAGGCCCGTAGCAACGCCGATCCGGTTCCAGGCATTAATCGTTGTGATCGCCATAATTAAATCGACGTATTGCTTCTCGTCAAAATGCTTCCGCACACGTTCGTACACCTCGGCGGGAACCCCTGCCTCAGACAGCTTGGTCACATATTCCGTCAATTCGATGACCGCACGCTCCGCTTCGGAGTAAATCGGAACCTCTCGCCACATCGGCAGCAGAAGCAGCCGATCCACGCTCTCACCCATGGCCAGCAGATCCTTGGAATGCATATCTGCACAGAAGGAGCAGCCGTTGATCTGGGATGCGCGGAGTTTAATGATCTCGTACAGTTTGTGATCCAGCCCGTTCTTTTGCACGGCTTGTTCAAGGGCTAGCAGCGTCTTGAAGGCATCGGGATTGGCCGTTCGGTAATTCATTCGCAGTTCCATGTTCAGTTCCCCTTTACGGTATAAATTTGATGTTCAACCATATGACAGTTCACCGGGCAGGATTGTGACGTGGATTATAAGAAAAAAAAAGAAACCCCTTTGGAGTCGAGAACGAGCCCCCGTGGGTAAAGCACTTCTTCACAGAAGCGCCTTCCGTTGCGGGGCACGGCTCAAGTCCATCTAAGCGGGTTTCTTTGTCTTGTTATTTTCTCATCGATAACGTGTGCTATATAGGTTATTGCCCAGCCTTAAGTGGAACGCGCAGCGCGTCGTTTCGATTGTGGGTTGTGTAGTTCGAAATGTAAATATCGAGCTCAGTCTGATCGAAATTCTCATACACGTCCATATGTTTATTGTTCTCATTGCCAAGCATACCGATCATGGCCGGCATCCCATAGCTCCGGTCTTTACCATCCAAATAATAGGTTTGATTGATACCGCCAAACGCCGGATCGGAGCTCAAGGATTCCACATAGAGATGATTCTCCTTCATGTAGTAGGTCCATGTGATCGGATACCCCGCGATAGTGGTGGTCAAGCTTTGATGTTCCGCTGAGATGCCGGTCAGTTTGATCGGATTCTTGTCGCCGGCAAATTCGTCGACACGGTGCTTGGCGATCAAGGACACAGGTTGTTTAGTAAGAGAGGCTGCATCCAGTCCGGTCATTTCAAACCGCAGCTCCGTTTGGTTGGATGAACCGGACTTATACCATATACCTCCGTTGAGCAGTGTCCCGCCAACATCCAGCTGATAATCCATATAAGGAACGCGGGTGTACTTCTCTTTGTGGGTCAGGATCAATCGCACTTGCGTTGGCGTGACAATCATTTCATGAATCTTCGTTCCGCCAGGCACCTGATCCAGCGGGATATTCAGAGTCTCCTTAAATGATCCGTTTTCTAATTGTTTTTTGGACAGGGCCAAATTCAAGCTCCATGTGCCTTCAGCGGTTCCTAGCGTGCGGTCGTAAGCCAGCTGGAACTGGACACCCTGAGCACGTATGGAGTTCGACTTGAATATTTGTTGACTCAAGTATTCTCCAGAAGCACCAGGTGTCCCGAAGACAGGGGTCTCGGCTTCCTTAATAGGCTCGTTCTTGTCATTAAGGGCTTGAATCCGCACCCAGCTTCGGTGCCTCATCTCAGGATCCGTGAACGTAATGGCTGATTTCAGGAGCATATTTCCACCGGATTGATCGAAAGACTGCAGGGTCATACTGCCAATACCGTCCTTCTGAACCTGGAACTCCTGCGTATTGGGGTTGTTCGGGTCGAAGCTGATGGAATGCATCCCGTCACCCGTAAAGCGGATATTATCCAGTGAAAATTCAACGTCAGCCGTCTTCCCATCCGCAACCCAATCGGTCTCAAAATAACCCTGGAATACACCAAGCTCCTCATTCCACTGGTGGGAATAATTACCTTCAATGGGGTTGCCCATGTGATCCTTCATCCCGATATGATCAAACCCTGCTTGCACTCCCATCCGTGATGATCCGGGGTCCAGACTGTAGAGCAGGAAAGTCCGGTTGTCATCGATAAACGCCGTGTGCACGGTTAAGGTTACGCCATCCTTCGTAACGGATTGCTCAATCGTCTGACCAAGGCCCTGCTCCAGGGCGTTTGTGATACCTGCTCGATAGGAGAGCAGGCTGGACCAATCGTAGGACAGGGCTGCATATACCGGCGTAGCCATCAATGCAACGGATATCCCTGCCACGATGGCGATTTGCTTTCGCTTTCGAGGGCGAAGTGCAGCCGTATCACGGGCTGCGACCCGCAGCTCATCCTGTTGAATACTGCTCCACATCCGGTCAAAATCCGGGTAGGGCGTGGTCTTCTCTGCCTTCATTTGTTCTTTCAGATTGTTCTCAATGCGTTCCATATTGTTTCTCTCCCTTCAACCAAATGCTGTGATTTTGTTCGAGTTTTTTACGCATGATTTTCAGTGCTTTGTGAAGCCTTGATTTAACTGTTCCTACAGGAATCTTCAGGGTTTCGGCGATTTCCGTCATCGACAGCTCGCCGATGTAGCGGAGCGTAATGACGGCCATCAGCTTGTCCGGAAGTTGATTCAGCAGTTTCTCCCATTCGGCTGTTGCCGCTTTTTCCAATACGATGGTGTCTACGGATTTAACCGATGCGGTGGTCTGCTCGTGAAGCCATTGAACCTGGCTTTGTTTTTCCCGCTGTGTCTGATTCCTTCTAAGTAAATTCAGGCAGTGGTTCATCGTGATACGCATGATCCAGGCACGTGTATGCTCAACGTTTCTCCATTCCTGACGAAATACGGTGACAAACACGTCGTGGCAGAGATCTTCCGCATCCTGTGCGTTCCGCAGCATGTAGTAGCAGGTGCGGTACACGTCCTTGTTATAAGCATCGAATAACTCGCGTTCCGTCAATCCAAGGCACTCCTTTCTTCGCGTTATGTTATATAAACAAATGACCGTCCGAAATGGTTCATTTCATATGATCAGGAACGATTCGCGAATAATTAAGCCAATCATAAGGTCACTTGTCCGGATGGTGACAGCAATCAATCAACTGTCCACGTTCCTCCATCCAAATAAGGCGCTCCATTCTGCTCCCTGCAGATGGAACGCCTTTGACGTACGGTTGGAGGATGCGAATGGAGAGGAGGGGGTTGCCATTACGGCGGCAGATTCACTTATAGCCATTTTTCGGCCCATGCTTCGACCGTGGCAAGTGCCTCCCCTAATTCGGTCCCTTTTACAGTCAACGAGTACTCTGTACGGATGGGCCTGGTCGGTATGACATTGCGATGAATGATGCCGTAGTCTTCAAGTTCTTTGATGCGTTCATTCAGCACCCGCTTGCTTAAGTCGGGAATACAGGCATGGATTTCGCTGAATCTCTTCGGTTTGTCCAGCAAAGCGTGAATAATGAGTGCGATCCACTTTTTCCCGATCAGGTGATAGCAATTCCCAACCTTTTCGCATAATCGGAACGAATCCCGTTCTAGATGTTGTTCACTCATAAAAGACAGCCTCCTGTAATTGATGATGAGTTTACGATAAGTAATCAGGTTACCCGTTATTTCAAGTTGCAAATTCAGGATACATTATCATATAAAGCGTAAACAAGATAGTGAAAGTTCGAACGTTCACAATTTAGACAAAAAGAGGTTGACGTGTGGAATACGGAAGAGTAATATGAGCTGTATAAAAATTATTAAGTTATAAAAAGTAATTAGGTTATTAATAGTAACCTTAACTATTTATGTGAACTAATTATAGCTCTATCGTTCATATATCAAGGAGGACCTCTGATGGAAGCAGCAACTTTTGTCTTGTTCGGGGCTACGGGTGATCTTGCTAAACGCAAAATCTTCCCGGCTCTGTATAACCTCTATATCGATGGGAAGATGCCGTCCGCATTCTCCATTATCGGTATGGGGAGAAAGCCGACTGAGGATACCCAGTTCCAGCAAGCCGTAAGGCAGTCGCTGGATTCATTCTCTCGTCGAAATGGTCCATCTCAGCATATCGATCGTTTTTTGGAGTCGATCCGTTATCACGCGTTAGACGTGACCCGGCCTGAGGACTTTAAGCGATTGCTTGAACTGGTGACGAAGAGAGAGCAGGAGCTGGATATTCCTCAGAACCGTATGTTCTATCTGTCGGTAGCACCTGAATATTTTGAGATGATCGCTCAGAATATCCAGCAGAGCGGCTTAGGCGATACGGAGGGCTGGAAGCGGCTGATTATCGAGAAGCCTTTTGGTCATGATCTTGCCTCGGCCCGTGAATTGAATGAACAGCTAAGCAAGTCGTTTGCTGAGGATGAGATCTACCGCATTGATCATTACCTTGGCAAATCGATGGTTCAGAACCTCGAAGTGCTGGAAATGAAAAACCCTGTGCTGCATGCTCTTTGGAGCAACCGCTACATCAACAGCGTGCAGATTACCGCGAGTGAGATTGTGGGCCTGGAAGGACGGGCAGGCTATTACGATCAAGCCGGAGCCATCCGCGACATGTTCCAGAACCATATGCTCCAGCTGCTGATGATGGTGGCCATGCATCTGCCTGAGGGAAGCACGGCGGAAGACATTCGGTACCGGAAGAAGAAAGTACTCCAGGCACTTCGTCCGCTTCGGACAGATGAGGTTGTTTCCTCCGTTGTCCGCGGTCAGTATGAGACCGGTACGATTAACGGCCGGAATGTCGTGAGTTATACCGAGGAGCCAGGCATCGCGGTATCTTCTAGGAATGATACCTTCATTGCAGCCCGCTTATGGATTGACGACACCTTGTGGAATGAGGTCCCGTTCTATATACGGACAGGGAAGCGGATGAAAGAGAAATCAACAAGAATCGTTATCGAGTTCAAGGATCCGATGGGCCAGCATGACAATTCCGGCCCTTCCGCATCAGAGCGCCCGAATCTGCTTGTGATCGAGATCAGTCCGAATGAGCGGATTACCTTCCAGCTCAATAGCAAGGATGTGGCGAAGGGCGGAGGGATCGAGCCGATTCATGTTGATTACACCGCGACCCAAGAGATACCTGAGGCTTATGAGAATTTGATTCATGATGCCTTCCGCGGAGATGCTTCCTTCTTCGCTCATTGGGATGAGGTGGAACTGGCATGGCAATGGGTGCAGCCTGTTCTTGAAGCATTTGCGGAGAATCAAGTTCCATTGCATCCATATACCGCCGGATCTTACGGTCCTTCCGCTTCGGATGAGCTGGTAAGACAGGACGGGAATACGTGGTGGCTGGATAAGGAAGCAGCGTTGCTGGCAGCAGCTCAGGATGAGCCGGCCGGAGAGGCAGAAGAGCCTGAAGTGAGTGTCGTTTAATAAAATATCATCATCAGTAGAAAAATATAATGAGTGGAGAGAAACCGCATGAAAGTAGGATTAGTTGGATTAGGCAAAATGGGTTTGAATCTCGGGCAGAACCTGC
Organism: Paenibacillus glucanolyticus NBRC 15330; assembly: GCF_004000885.1. Lineage (GTDB taxonomy): Bacteria > Bacillota > Bacilli > Paenibacillales > Paenibacillaceae > Paenibacillus_AQ > Paenibacillus_AQ glucanolyticus. Next base: position 5,178 of record NZ_BIMC01000031.1, on the reverse strand, counting down.
TCGACCATCAACATGATGTCGTTGCATTCGATCTGAATAAGCAAGCAGTAGAAGAGATGTCATCTTATGGCGCCAAGGGCGTTCATACCCTTGAACAGATGGTACAAGCCATGGAGACGCCAAGAGTGATGTGGATCATGGTCCCGCATGCCGTTGTTGATTCGGTCATTGATCAATTGAAGCCGTTGTTGTCCGCCGGAGATATTGTCATTGAGGCGGGTAACTCTCATTACAAGGAGTCCCTTCGCCGATACGAACAACTCAGAGGGGCAGGCATTCACTTCATGGATGTCGGCACGTCCGGCGGCATGGAAGGCGCCCGGAACGGCGCCAGCTACATGATTGGCGGTGACAAGGAAGCCTGGCAGCACGTAGAGCCGATCTTCCGAGATACTGCTGTTGAGAACGGCTATTTATACGGGGGAGAAGCAGGCAGCGGCCACTTCCTGAAGATGGTGCACAATGGCATCGAGTACGGGATGATGGCCGCGATCGGGGAAGGCTTTGAGGTGTTGGAGAAAAGTGACTTCGACTTTGACTACGAACAGGTAGCCCGTGTGTGGAACCATGGGTCTGTCATTCGTTCGTGGCTGATGGAGCTTACGGAACGCGCCTTCTCCAAGGACGCGAAGCTGGATGAAATCAAGGGCGTGATGCACTCATCAGGCGAAGGCAAATGGACCGTCGAGACAGCACTTGATCTTCAAGCGTCAACGCCTGTCATTGCCATGTCGCTCCTGATGCGATACCGTTCGCTGGATCAGGATACGTTCAACGGCAAAGTTGTGGCAGCACTGCGCAATGAATTCGGCGGTCATGCGGTTGAGAAGCAATAATCCGGTTGGCCTGAGTTGACTCTAGCCTGAAGCAATCGAATCGTGCGCAGGCAGCGCTATTTTGACGAATACGCTTTTATACCATATAAACAGGGAGGCATTTATCATGAAATTTTTCTTGGACACAGGTAACATGGAAGAAATTACTCGTATCAGTCGTCTTGGTCTTGTGGACGGAGTCACAACGAATCCATCCATTATCGCGAAGGAAGGTCGTCCGTTCAAGGATATCATTCAGGATATTACCCGCCTCGTTCCCGGTCCGGTCAGTGCGGAAGTGATTGGCATGACAACGGAAGAGATGCTACAGGAGGGACGCGAAATCGCTACCTGGGCATCGAATATCGTCGTAAAGCTGCCGCTCACCGAGAGTGGTTTGGAAGCGACATACCAGCTTGCGAAGGAAGGGATCAAGACGAATGTAACGTTGGTTTTCTCTGCTGCCCAAGGTTTGATGGCTGCTAAAGCAGGCGCAACCTACATTAGTCCGTTCGTTGGCCGTTTGGATGATATCGGAGTAGACGGTATGAAGCTGGTACGTGATCTGAAGGCCATAATGAAGCAGTATCATTTTACAACAGAGATTATAACAGCCAGTGTGCGCAGTATTGATCATGTCGAGCAGGCTGCTCTTGCAGGCGCCGATATTGCAACGATTCCCGGCTCACTCTTGCCATCGTTGTGGAAACACCCGTTAACCGATATCGGACTGGAGCGTTTCCTGAAAGACTGGGCATCCGTTCCGGCTAATAAGTAAGCAAGGGATCTGTGCGTCTATTGATCCATCATATTCTGGGATAGGGAGTGGATTTACGGTGAGTATAACCTTTGATTATACACAAGCGCTGCCTTTTATGGAGGCTAGCGAAGTGGATTATATGAGTGAGTTCGTGCGCACAGCGCATGAAATGCTCCATCAGCAGAAGAGCCCTGGATCTGATTACCTCGGCTGGATGGACCTGCCACATCAATATGATCGAGAGGAGTTCGCACGCATTAAACAAGCGGCTGCATCGATTCGCGAGCAATCGGACGCCCTTGTTGTTATTGGTATCGGCGGTTCTTACCTGGGGGCGCGTGCAGCGATCGATTCGTTATCGCACTCGTTCCATAATGAGATGGCGGGTAATACCCGTATCTATTATGTAGGGCACCACCTGAGCTCTGATTATGTTTCGGATCTGCTGGATCTGCTGGAAGGCAAGGATATATCGGTTAATGTGATCTCGAAGTCAGGAACGACGACAGAGCCTGCGGTTGCCTTCCGTCTGTTCCGTGACTATATGGAGCGCAAGTACGGCAAGGATGGCGCTCGCAAGCGCATCTTCGCCACGACGGACAAAGCGCAGGGGGCTTTGCGTACATTGGCTGACGAAGAAGGGTATGAAACGTTTGTTATTCCGGACGACGTGGGCGGGAGATTCTCCGTATTGACTGCGGTAGGACTGTTACCGATTGCGGTATCCGGTATCGATATTGACCAGATGATGGCGGGAGCAGCGGCAGCGGCCGAGCGTTTCAGCAGCCCGGAGCTTGCCGACAATCCAAGCTATCAGTATGCGGCTGTACGTAATGCCTTGTATCGTAAGGGCAAATCGATTGAGCTGCTCGTGAATTATGAGCCGAATCTGCATACCGTGTCAGAATGGTGGAAGCAGCTCTTCGGCGAGAGTGAGGGCAAACATCAGAAGGGGCTGTTCCCGGCGTCTGTAGACTTCACAACGGATTTGCATTCGATGGGGCAATATGTACAGGAAGGTCGGCGCGATCTGATCGAAACTGTACTGCAGGTGAAGAAACCCCGCCGTGAGATCACGGTGGAGTCGGATGCCAACAACCTCGATGGTCTGAATTTCCTGTCGGGGATGACGATGAATGAAGTAAACCGCCGTGCCTTCCAGGGCACGCTTCTGGCTCACGTTGATGGGGGTGTTCCGAATCTGGTGGTCACGCTGGACGAGCTTAGTCCCTATACGTATGGCGAGATGGTGTATTTCTTCGAGAAGGCAGTGGCAATTAGCGGGCTTTTGCTCGGAGTGAATCCATTCGATCAGCCTGGCGTAGAGGCGTATAAGAAGAACATGTTCGCTCTGCTTGGGAAGCCGGGGTATGAGGAAGAACAGAAAGCACTTCTGAAGCGTCTGGAAGGCACGAACGTTTAAGATAGGTGTCATTGATTATAGATGTTTAAAAAAGCACCCCATCATATGAACATGAAGGTAACCCTGACGGGTCCAATGTTCGAATGAAGGGGTGCACTTTGTTTACAGGGAGACGAGGAACACGGTCATAGACTGCACCATTAGCACTATGTTATACGGAACCAACTGATCTGTACTTCGCCGGTGAAGGCAAGAAATACGTTGTGCCTTCCCGCTAATCCTGTCAGAGGAGCCTTGACGGTTGTCCAGGCTTGGCGTCCTCCGGTAGGAGGGACCTTGCAGCTTCCGGCCTCGGGACCGTCGGGGCTGCCTGTTCTTACGATGACTTCGCCGCCCTTGATGTGTCCGCTCACCCTGGCCTCAAATGCGGTGAAGGCTTCATCGAAGCTCACGTCATGGAAAGCGATCCATCCCGAATCACCAGCCATACGTATGCTTTCCCCGCCTTCACGGCATTCGTCTATGAAGACATCTTGATAGTCATCATAATTCACGGCTCGAACGGGCTCCAGCAGGGAACGTGGTGGAATGGTTTCACCTGCGATTTGAAGAACGGCCGTCTCAGCCACTTGACCGGAGGACGGTCCGACCATGAGGGTGTAGCTGCCGCTCTCCACACAGTAGCGATCACGGGTGACATCCCAGAAGGCCAGGTCCCCCGCTTTAAGCTCAAAGCTTACCGTTTCCGAAGCGTTTGGCTGGAGGTGAATGCGGCGGAAGCCTTTCAGGGTTTTGAGAGGTCGGATGACACGAGAGGAATCAGCCTTTACGTACAGCTGAACGACCTCATCGCCGGGCAGATGACCTTCATTCTTCACAACCAGCGTGACGGTCACTTGGCCATCGGCTCGGATGTTCGATTGGCTTAACGCAGGCCGCTATAGCTGAAGTGGGAGTAGCTGAGACCATGACCGAACGGGTACAACACATCCCCCTCGAAATATTGATAGGTCCGTTTTCCTTTGATGATGTCGTAATCCATTATATCCGGAAGCTGCTTGCTGGATTGGTACCACGTCATATTCAAGCGTCCACCCGGATTGTAATCCCCGTACAGCACGTCGGCGACCGCATGCCCCAGCTCCTGACCGGCATGGGACGTAAAGACGATGGACGGCACATGCTCCTGCTCCCAGTTCACGGCAAACGGGTACCCGCCGACGATGACGACTACCGTATTCGGATTGGCTGCATGCACCGCCCGAATTAAAGCTTGCTGATTTACTTCCCAGGACTTCATGATGGCAGTACCGCCAGGCTGAGTTTCGAAGCGGAATGCTTCTGTCAGACGACCTTCTTGAACGATAAAACGATTAAACTCAAAATGGTTAACATCTGTCTTTGCATCTATATTTGCATTCATCTCTTGCAGAGCTGTTGCCACTGCTGCTGTTACCGCTGAAGCGTAAGCTGTTTCACACGCAATTTTATAAACCATCACTCAATGCCCAAAACAATCTCCTTGTTCACTTTGTTAAGGATTGATTAAAGAGCCTGTAAAAGTTATTCCGCCTACTGCCGTACCGGTTCCCACTAACATTACAGCAATTAATGAATACGTGACACTTCCAGTCCCTGGTGTTGTATCTACGTGGTTAACGTTTGTTGTTGCAAACGCACTATTGGCTGCAGCATGGGCATTCGTACTGAAGATAACAGTTGCTCCACGAAGAATCTGTAACTGAATAGAAGAGGTTCCTGCAGTCGCCTCCCAACCAACTATTCCTGTTAACCATACCCTGCTCCCTGCAGGAATGGACGTAACGGTAATTGTTTTAAGCGTTGTCGGTGCTGCAGTTAGCAAAATTGCAGAGCTCCCAGAGGTGTTAGGAGTATTCACGGATACTTGAAATTGCTGGAATACTCCTGTAGCTCCCGTTGCACCTGTGGCTCCAGTTACGCCTGTGGCGCCGGTTGCGCCTGTCGCTCCAGTTACACCCGTGACTCCAGTTGCACCAGTGGGCCCGGTTACGCCCGTAGCTCCAGTTACGCCCATGGCTCCCGTTGCACCAGTGGCGCCAGTAACGCCAGTCGCTCCGGTTACGCCAGTAGCGCCGGTTGTGCCCGTAGCTCCCGTTACGCCCGTGGCTCCGGTTACGCCAGTAGCCCCGGTAACGCCCGTGGCGCCGGTTGTGCCCGTAGCTCCAGTTGCACCAGTGGCCCCGATTGTGCCCGTAGCT
>NZ_BIMC01000030.1 GCF_004000885.1 Paenibacillus glucanolyticus NBRC 15330 | reverse complement strand
GTTATCGATAGCGGTCTTTTCCTATAGTTCAGCTCTTACATTTGTAAATAACAGACTATCCCGTGCTGGCTTGGGTGATACTATGCGACAGGCTGCTGTAATCCCATGGATGATCCGAAGTGATCAGGGAATGGGAGAGAAGGTGTAAACGTGGATAAGTCTCCATTTTATAGAAGAAACTCATTGGTTTTGTCCACTATGAAGAGACAAGGTAACACGCTGGATGGATACTTGTGACCTCCATAAAAAGGGCCAATTCAATCCTTGACAGCCTATGGACCCTTTGCTAAGATGGCAATAATATATTTCTGAAAATACATTGAAAATGCCGTCCGGTCCCGCTCTGACAGTAGTTGTAGTCCGCAGGAAGACGACAAAAAGGAGGAATAACCCAGGTGTGGGAAGATAAGTTTAGCAAGGAAGGCTTCACTTTTGACGATGTATTGTTGGTTCCTAGAAAATCCGAGGTGCTTCCAAAAGAAGTGGATGTTAGCACAAAATTGAGCGAGCATGTGAGATTGAACATTCCCCTCATCAGTGCTGGAATGGATACCGTAACGGAAGCTCCTTTGGCAATTGCCATTGCTAGAGAAGGCGGAATCGGCATTATTCATAAAAATATGACCGTTGAACAACAAGCAGAAGAGGTAGATCGGGTTAAACGTTCGGAAAGCGGTGTTATCACGAATCCGTTCTCGCTTCATGCTGATCATCTTGTATCCGATGCAGAGAAACTCATGGGCAAATTCCGGATTTCCGGAGTGCCGATCGTGGATGAGAGCAATAAACTGATCGGGATTTTGACCAACCGTGATTTGCGGTTTGTGCATGACTACAGTACGGTAATCAGTGAAGTGATGACCAGTGAGAACCTGGTAACGGCTCCGGTAGGAACGACACTTCAGGATGCCGAAATGATCCTGCAAAAGCATAAGATCGAGAAGCTGCCTCTAGTAGATGAAGATAATGTTCTTAAAGGGCTTATTACAATTAAAGACATTGAGAAAGCAATCCAGTTCCCTAGAGCGGCGAAGGATGCACAAGGACGTCTCCTGGTGGGTGCGGCAATCGGGATCTCCAAAGATACATTCGAAAGAGCAGAAGCGCTTGTAAAAGCCGGTGTAGACGTCATTACTGTTGACTCCGCTCACGGACATCACATCAACATCATTGATTCCGTTCGCAAGCTGCGTGAAATTTATCCGGATCTAACCATCATTGCGGGTAATGTAGCTACAGGTGAAGCTACAAGAGATCTTATCGAAGCCGGAGCATCTGTTGTTAAAGTCGGTATCGGACCGGGATCCATTTGTACGACCCGCGTCATTGCTGGTATTGGCGTACCGCAAATCACAGCAATTTATGACTGTGCGACCGTTGCTAAGGAGTACGGCGTGCCAATTATTGCCGATGGCGGTATTAAATACTCCGGAGAAATCACGAAAGCCATCGCAGCCGGAGCAAGTGCCGTCATGCTGGGCAGCATGTTTGCCGGTACGGAGGAAAGCCCGGGCGAAGCTGAGATCTACCAAGGACGTCGTTTCAAGGCGTATCGCGGGATGGGTTCCCTTGCTGCTATGAAACAAGGCAGTAAAGATCGTTACTTCCAGGATGACGACAAGAAATTGGTGCCGGAAGGCATCGAGGGTCGTGTTGCTTACAAAGGGCCTTTGGCCGATACCATTCATCAGTTGATTGGTGGATTGCGTTCCGGCATGGGCTATTGCGGCACGCAAAACCTGGATGAGCTGCGTAATGACACTCAGTTTATCCGTATTTCAGGCGCAGGGCTTCGCGAGAGTCATCCGCATGATATCCAAATCACCAAAGAAGCACCTAACTATTCCTTGTAATACACTGAAGTGAAACAAGGATAGACAATATATGTCATATATTTCCTGGACAAGCTGGATGAAATTCATCTAGCTTGTCTTTTTTTGATACCCCCCCTATGATAGAATAGAACAAGTTAATGACTTATTGAGAATTAGAGGGGAGTTATTCCATTGATAGACAAGTCTGTAAAGAAGAATAAACGACAACGAATTCAAAGAACGCTGGCATCCTTGATGCTGTTTAATATACTGTGTTTCTCCGCTGCACCGGCGGTTTCATTGGCAGCACCTCATATGCTGGCAACAGCGGATACGACCAATGCTACAGATGATAAAGCAGCAACCGACAAGGCTGCAAAGGATAATGCCAAGCCGGATAAAGTTCCATCCATAGATCAGCTTGGATTGGACGTCAGCTCTGCCGTATTGATCGAGCCTTCTACAGGGCAGGTCCTGTTATCGGTTAATGCTGATGAAGCATTGCCGCCGGCCAGCATGACCAAGATGATGACGGAGTACATCGTTGCGGAGAAAGTTAAGCAAGGTGAGCTAGCTTGGGATGAAATGGTCTCGGTAAAAGAGAATGCAGAAAAAACGGTGGGCTCACGGATATTTTTGGCTGAGGGCGACCAACATACAGTCGAAGAGCTCTACATAGCTATGGCTGTAGGTTCAGCTAACGATGCTACGGTAGCACTGGCTGAGCATGTGGCTGGTTCCGAGGAAGAGTTTGTTACCCTGATGAACGACACGGCAAAAAAGATGGGGCTGAAAACGGCATTCTTCATTAACTCTACAGGTCTCAGCCGTGCGGATATGCCCGAGAAATATCGTCCTGCAGAGGACAAGGAAACGGTAATGTCAGCAATGGATACAGCGTTACTGGCCAAATTCATCGTTGAGGATCATCCTGATTTTGCAAGATTCACGGCCATTCAATCCCACAAATTTCGACCGCGCGACACGCATCCAATTATCAACTATAACTGGATGCTTGAAGCCAATAAAGATATCACCAACTTCAAGAAATATGCTTACGAAGGTCTGGACGGATTAAAGACAGGCCATACCAATGCAGCTAAGTATTGCTTCGCGGGTACCGCTGAGCGTGATGGCATGCGTCTGATTAGCGTGGTTATGGGCACAAAATCCGAAGGAGCTCGTTTTGTAGAATCCAAAAAAGTCCTGGATTACGGCTTTGACAACTTCGAAGTGAAGGAAGTTCAAGCTGCTGGGGCAACCGTTGAAGGCTTTGATAGCATTGAGGTGAAGAAGGGTAAAGGCAAGCAAACTGCAGTCGTAACCGATAAAGCAGTCACTTTTGTTGTACCCAAAGGATCGACTGGCAAGAATATTACGTTCGAAGCCAAGCTGGACTCCTCCAGCATGACAGCTCCAGTGGCTAAAGGTACGAAGGTGGGCACGGTGACCTACACCTATAAAATTGAAGGCATAAAGGATGCCCAGACCGAAACGGTGAACTTAATCACGGCGGATGAGGTTGAGAAGGCAGGCTGGTTCAGTTTGTTCCTGCGGGCAATCGGCGATTTTTTTGCGGATTTGTTTGATTCCATCAAAAATCTTTTTTAACAGCTATAAATTCCGAGTAAATGGGTTGTATATTTGATTTTGATGCGGTAAAATATCGAGTTAGATTCATTGCAAGTATGTACCTATATAGGCACAGACCATATCGCCAGGATTGCGTTATGGCGATGAGATACAACATATAATCGGGAGGCTAGGGGCATGGAAACAGGAACATCAACGGTAAAAAGAGGTATGGCGGAAATGCAAAAAGGCGGCGTCATTATGGACGTCATGAATGCGGAACAAGCGAAAATCGCTGAAGCTGCCGGTGCAACGGCAGTTATGGCGCTGGAGCGTGTTCCTTCCGATATTCGCGCTGCTGGGGGAGTGGCACGGATGGCTGACCCAACGATCGTTGAGGAAGTCATGAAGGTTGTATCCATTCCGGTTATGGCCAAAGCTCGTATCGGTCATTATGTCGAAGCGAAAGTGCTGGAGTCTCTTGGTGTGGATTACCTTGATGAGAGTGAAGTTCTGACACCGGCAGATGAAGTGTTCCATATCGATAAATGGGATTTCACGGTACCATTCGTATGCGGAGCGAAGGATCTTGGTGAAGCGCTGCGTCGTATTGGTGAAGGCGCGTCGATGCTTCGTACGAAGGGTGAGCCGGGAACAGGCAATATCGTGGAAGCTGTTCGCCATATGCGTTTGATCAACAGCCAAATCCGTAAAGTTCGTAACATGTCGAAGGACGAGCTGTATGCAGAAGCGAAAAACCTGGGTGTTTCCTATGACCTCCTGAAAGGCATCCATGAGACAGGCAAGCTTCCCGTGGTTAACTTTGCAGCTGGTGGTATAGCAACACCTGCAGATGCCGCATTGATGATGCATTTGGGCGCTGACGGGGTCTTCGTGGGATCCGGTATTTTCAAATCGGACAGCCCTGAGAAATTTGCACGGGCGATCGTAGAAGCGACTACACATTATGATGATTATAAATTGATTGCCGAAGTATCCAAGAATCTGGGTACTCCGATGAAAGGCATCGAGATATCCAAGCTTAGTCCAGCCGAGCGTATGCAGGATCGCGGCTGGTAAGAGAGAAGGGGTAACATGAAGGTCGGAGTACTGGCACTTCAGGGTGCCGTTGCAGAGCATATTCGAAGCATATCCCTTGCCGGTGCAGAGGGCGTTCCGATCAAGCGGAGAGAGCAGCTTCAGGACGTTGACGGTTTAATCATTCCTGGCGGAGAGAGCACCACCATTGGCAAGCTTATGCGTAAATACGGCTTTATGGATGCAATTACTCAATTCTCAACCCAAGGCAAACCGATATTCGGTACTTGTGCCGGACTGATTGTGCTTGCTGAGCGAATTCAAGGGGATGAAGAGGCGCATTTGAAGCTCATGGACATCACGGTAGCCCGTAACGCATTTGGACGTCAGCGCGAGAGCTTTGAGACCGATCTGGATGTCAAAGGAATCGATGAGAAGGTTCGCGCTGTTTTTATTCGAGCACCGCTGATTCTGGAAGTGGGCGCAGGCGTTGAGGTTCTCTCCACGTATAAGGATGAGATCGTTACAGCCAGACAGAGGCATCTGCTTGCGGCCTCGTATCATCCGGAGCTGACGGACGATTATCGTCTCCATCAATATTTTGTGGAGATGGTCCGCTCGCAGTCCGCAGCCGCACAGAAGTAATAGCTACAGCAGAAGACATCTTGACTCTTAGGCAGTATACAGGAGTCAAGTTGTCTTTTTCGCTGAAATGCAATAAGATGTATCGTATGTAATAGAGGTCATGCAGCCTTGTCCCAAGGCTTTTTGTAGACATAGAGGGCAGCTGCTTCGATATACTGATGGATGTTTTACTTTAGGAGGGTTTCCCGTGTTAGACGTAAAAATATTGCGCAGCGAGTACAGTCGTGTAGAAGAAGCGCTGAAGAATCGTGGCAAATCGCTCGATTTAATTGCGGATTTTCCTAAGCTTGACGCCCGGCGCCGGGAGTTGCTGCAGGAAAGCGAAAGTTTGAAGAACCGCCGCAACACCGTGTCGGCTGAAGTAGCCAGGCTGAAGAAGAATCGTGAGAATGCAGATGAGCTGATTCTGGAGATGCGAGAAGTGTCAGACCGGATTAAAGCGATGGATGAGGAAGTGCGTGAGCTGGAAGCGAGTATTTCCGAGCTTACCTTGGCGATTCCGAATATTCCTCACGAGAGTGTGCCGGTAGGCGCCTCGGAGGAGGAGAACGTGGAGATCCGCCGGTGGGCGGAGCCTAATGCCTTCGATTTCGAGCCTAAGGCTCACTGGGAGCTTGCTCAGAATCTGGGCATACTGGATTTTGAAGCAGGTGCGAAGGTGACAGGTTCCCGCTTTACGTTCTATAAAGGTCTGGGTGCTCGCCTGGAGCGTGCCTTAATCAGTTTCATGATGGATCTGCACAGCGACAAACACGGCTATGAAGAAATGCTGCCTCCATATATCGTCAACCGGGACAGCCTGTACGGAACCGGACAGCTTCCTAAATTTGAAGAGGATTTATTCAAGATCAGCGATACGGATTACTATTTGATCCCAACGGCGGAGGTTCCCGTAACGAACTACCATCGTGAAGAAATCCTGAACATCGAGGATCTGCCAAAATACTATGTGGCCTACAGTTCCTGTTTCCGTTCCGAAGCCGGTGCGGCAGGGCGCGACACACGCGGACTCATTCGTCAGCATCAGTTCAATAAGGTGGAGATGGTGAAGATCGTAAATCCGGAAACATCCTTTGATGAGCTTGAGAAGATGACAACGGATGCAGAGCGTGTGCTTCAGCTGCTAAATCTTCCATATCGCGTGATGGCCCTTTGTACAGGGGACATGGGCTTTGGCTCCATGAAGACATATGATTTGGAAGTATGGCTCCCAGAGAGCGGCGTATACAGGGAAATTTCCTCCTGTTCGAATATAGGGGACTTCCAGGCTCGTCGTGCCAATATCCGCTTCCGTCCGGAGCCGAAGAGCAAGCCGGAGTTTGTCCACACCTTGAACGGTTCCGGGCTCGCTGTGGGCCGTACAGTTGCTGCCATTCTGGAGAATTATCAACAGGCAGACGGTTCGGTGATCATTCCAGAAGTGCTTCGTCCTTATATGGGCAACGTCAGTATCATTGAGCAGAAAAAATAGTTGATAAATTATTTTGTCTTGTGGTATAATGATTTTTGCACGTGATTAATTTACGTGTAATCACTGCCACATGGAGAGGTACCGAAGCGGTCATAACGGGGCGGTCTTGAAAACCGTTAGGGGGCAACTCCACATGGGTTCGAATCCCATCCTCTCCGCCATACATAACAAATACAAACCGTTTCCTTAGGGAAACGGTTTTTTTGTATGCTTTTTTTAGCAAGGGCACACCGTTACTTGGCTTGTCCGTAAAGTTCGGCTATGTGGATGGACGCTGTATAAAACAAGGCCCATTATCGCAATTTATAGAGAAGGGGAGGTGTGAACATGAACTCAGAACTGAATGTAGATCAGGCCATGCTGGTCAATGCCTGGCAGGAAAGGCTATCAACGATTCTAAAGCCGGGCGATCGCGCCGAAGTGGCTGCGGACGAAGGGGATGCGAATGCCATCCGTATTCACATCGGTGCGGCAGGGCGCCAGGAGTATTCGTTTGATTTTCAATGCACGTATGTAGATTCAAGGGAAGTGAAGGTAGAACTGGTCGATGTGGAGCGAGATGGCGCAACGACAGATGAGCGTAACGAGAATATTCAGGGTATGGTAGGCGACTATACGCGCCATATTCATGAATGTGCTCAAGCGCTGCAGCAAATCACGCATCACTGATTATATGAAATGACATATCCCAGTCCCTTCACTTTACGAAATCAGGACAGGATTGCCGAAACCATCGTTGTTATCCACGAAATGGAGGGCTACCAGATGAGCAAGCCAAAGTCGATTCCAGTACCTGAAGCACAAGAGCAGCCGAAAAAGCGCAAGGATCATGACCGTGGCGGTCAGGAGCCGCTGTCAGGCTCACACAGAGCGAAGATCCGTAAGCAGGACGGGCATTTCAACCCGGAAGGCTAAACGGCCCAGGCGCTAATATAGAAGCGCTAGAAGCAAGAATCGTGAGAACTTCCTGTAATTCGACAGGAGGTTCTTTTTTTCGTTATGAAACCTTTTCATAAATCTTCCGTATTAGTGTGCAAGTGTAATATTTTGGGGCCCCACCTTATTCGCATGTTAAGAAGTTCAAATTTAAGACTCCTGGAAAAAGAAAGGAAATATAAATTTCAGCAAATATTCCAGAAAGTGTTTCTCATTTTAGGTAAATGGTTTATGATTAGAAGGTCTGTTATTTTTTTTGATGTTAGAGGGGAGAGAAAATTTTAATGAACAAGAAGTTTGCAGCTATCATGCTGACACTGCTGCTCACAGTGACGGTTGTGCTATCCGGCTGCGCCAAAAAAGAAGAGCCTAAAGCGGCGATGACCAATGCTGCTACGAATGCCATGAAGATGACGTCGTACGAAATGAAGAGTAAATTTGTCATTGAAGACCTTCAAGTTAACATACCTGCAGTTGAAGGCGACCCAAGTGTAACCCAGGCGATGACAATGTTGAAAAATGCTGAAGTTACCCTGGATGGCATCTATCAAGCGGAGCCTATGCAAACCGAAATGAACATGGGGATCAATCTGAAGGGCGACATGGCCATGTCCATCAACATTGATATGGTAATGACCAATGAGAAGATCTACGTCAAGGTTCCAAGCATTCCGATGCTTCCGTTCCCAGAGGATGTTGTAGGTAAGTACCTCGTGATGGATATGAAAGAGCTTGCTGAGCAATCCGGCGAAACATTTAGTCCGGAGAGCCTGGATACCGAGAAGTCTCAGAAATTCGTGAATGAAATCCTTGAAGCGTTGCTTAGCGAATATGATCAAGCCAAATACTTCAAAGATATCAATGTAAAAGATGCTGCGCTTCCAGAGGGCGTGGATGCGAAACAAGTCGTTCAATTCTTTGTAACCAATGATACGCTTAATGAAGCATTAGACATCCTGGTAAACAAGGTTGCTCCGAAGGTAGTTGATATTGCAGCTAAAGACGAGTACCGTGAATTGCTGGGTCTGACGCAAGAAGATATTGACGCAGCTAAAGCGGAAGTATCTGCTGTGAACCAAGACGAATTCAAAGCGGGCTTGGACGAAATCCAGAAATACCTGAAGATCAATACTTTTAACATCAATACAGCGATCGATAAAAAAGATTTCCCTGCTTATCAAGATGTTGTGTTGAACGTAGATTTCAATGATCCAGAAACCAATGAGAACGTGAAGTTGGCTGTGAAGGGTAGTACCCAATACAACAACATCAACGGAAAACAAGAGTTCAAAATCGGTATTCCAAAAGACGCTGATGTCATCACGATGGAGCAATTTGAGGAATCGATGAGCCAAATGGGCACTTATTAATATCGTTCATCATAGACAACAGAACCCGGCCGTCATGGCCGGGTTTTCTGTTTCTTTACATATGCTCATTTTCCACGCAAACGCCGGAAAAACTGAGTGAGCAGCGAAGCGCACTCTTCCTGGAGTACACCGTCTATGACAGTTGTGCGGTGATTGAAGCGCGGCTCCTGGAGCAAATTCATCAGAGTGCCTGCACAACCAGCTTTGGGGTCACCTGTGCCATAGATGAGCTGCGGAACCCGGGATTGCACGATGGCACCTGCGCACATGGGACAGGGCTCCAGCGTGACGTACAGACGACAGTCCAGCAGTCTCCACGCTCCAAGATGTTGACTTGCCTCACGGATGGCCACCATCTCTGCATGAGCCGTTCCATCATAAGTTGTTTCACGCAAATTGTATCCGCGACCAATAATCTCATCACCACGAACGATGACGGCGCCAATAGGAACTTCACCGAGCTCCTCGGCTTTACGTGCTTCTGCAATGGCTTCTCTCATCCAGTGTTCATGATTATGATTATCCACAGTCAGTGGGTCTATTGAATTCGGTATCAAACGAAAGTCTCCTTTCACATCCAGTCAAAACCCTGTATTTATACCCATTGTTCAACGAACATTTATTCGTTTGTTAACATGATGTGGACAGAATTGTGGATAAGTTAAATTTTATGCACAAAGTTATGCACATTATCCACAGATGAGTTGTGTATTTGTGCGCAATCTGTGGATACGTTATTTTTTTCGCCTGGAATGACCTCTTTATTGTAAGGATTCCCTATTTCAATAGCAATGTGATTGTGTAAAAAAGCGTTGTTATGCCTGTCTTTTCAAACGTTCGTGATCAAGGTATCATGAGGATATAGATTCGCAAGTCGTCTATGTGATAGCAGAAAGGTGAAGATGCCACTTGTCGATCAAGACGAAATTATCGATGATCATGTCCATATCGGTATTATTTATTCTTCTGCTCAACATTACGCTGAACTATTACACAACCCAGGAAAATTCGCAGCAGGATAGTGAAACCAAGATGGTAATGGCAGCTACTCAGATTGCCATAACGGTCCAGCAAACCGGGTTTAGTTCTGGATATGTGGATGACATATTCGGCGATATGCTGAAGGTGGCCTCGGTCAATGCGGCCAGAGCATTGGATCCGGATATTAAAAATATAACCAATCGGCAGCTGGAAGAGCTCAGCAAGGAGATCGGCGTCACGCATATTTCATTGCTGGTCCGCACTCAAGATGATATCGTGGTTGCCCGTTCCTCTGCGGAAGAGGAAATCGGTCTTTCGACTAAGAAATGGGGCTATTGGTATACCGCGTTTCAGGAGCTGTTTCAGTATGGTAAAGTCGTATCGGTTACGGAGGGGCAGCACGCCGAACATTTCTGGTCGGGACCGTTTGAGTTCTCCACATCCAATCCGGAATTTATTGATAAATGGGGGTACTATTACGACGGCAAACGCAATTATATCATTGATCCCTACATACGGAATTCGAACATCAAGGATTTTGTGAAAATTACGAGTCCGGATACGGTCGTGGAAGAGACGCTGAAATCCAATCCGCGAATATTGGAAGTGACAGGCATCAACCCTGAAACGTTTGGCAATGAATATATGAGGGAGGATGGAACGGACGACGTACATTATAAGCTTCGCAATCGACCGATAACGTTCGGTACCTATGATTACGGCAGCCTGGATCAGGATATGGAGGCCGTACAGCAGGCTGTTGCTACCCGTGATAATGTCGTATTTGTCAGCACTATTCATGGTAAAAAGGTATTGAAAAGCTTTATCCCCATCGTATCTGAGGATAAACCGACAAGTATTATCAGTGTGGTCATGGATTATGAGGCCATCTCCTCTGTCATGAGGGAGCAGATGATCAGTCTTGTGGCCATCTCGCTGGTTTTACTGGAAATCGTGATTTTTGGAAGTTATATTGTAGCGGGTTATTTTACAAAGCCGATTCAAGCCATATTGGGGACGGTCAACGACGTATCCGACGGTCACTTTAATAGAAGGCTGGAGGTAAGCAGTCGGGATGAGCTGGGCCAGCTTGCAGGCCGAATCAATGCGATGACCCGCAATTTGGGTAACTATACGAGTCAATTGAAGCAGATGGTTGATGAGAATCAGTCCGTTAAGGAATATTTGGAATCCGTCATTAATCAAACGGCGGATGCGATTCATACCACAGATACCTATGAACGTGTGATTAGCGTGAACAAAGCGTTTGAACAATTATATGGTTGGAAGGCGCATGAGGTGGTCGGGCGGAAGCTTGCGTTAGTGCCTCCGGCCAAAGAGGAAGAAGAAAAGGAACGCATCCGGCGGCTGCGGGCCGGGGAACGGCTTTCCCCGGTTGAGACCGTTCGTCTGCGCAAGGATGGCAGTACGATTGAGGTCAGCATCAGCACCTCGCTGGTGCGGGATGAGAATGGTGAGGTTACCTCGATGATTAGTGTGTCCCGGGATGTAACAGAACGCAATCGGATTGAGGAGCTGCTGCGGCGTTCGGAGAAGTTGAATACGGTTGGACAGCTGGCGGCAGGGGTTGCACATGAAATACGGAACCCTCTGACGACCCTTCGCGGATTTCTGCAGCTCCAGCAGCAGACCCATAAAACCAATCCGGATCATATTGATCTGATGCTGTCGGAGCTGGATCGAATCAACCTGATTGTCAGTGAATTCCTGATATTAGCCAAGCCGCAGGCAATTCATTTTCAGGAGAGAGACGTTAGAATTATCATGGGCGATGTCATATCTTTTCTCGATAGCCAGGCCCATCTGTACGGGATCGAGTTCAAATTGACATTTGCTGTAGAACCGACCTTTGTCCACTGTGAGGAGAACCAGCTTAAGCAGGTATTTATCAATTTGCTCAAGAATGCGATTGAAGCGATGCCGGAAGGCGGCAATGTCTGGATCGATCTTAAACGACCTAACGCAGAGCTTGTGCAGATCGACATTCGGGATGAGGGTCAAGGCATCCCGGAAGAACTTATGCCACATCTAGGTGAACCGTTTATTACCAATAAGGAGACCGGTACCGGGCTTGGGTTGATGGTCAGCCAGCGTATCATTCAGGGTCATCGTGGCACGATGGAGATTGAGAGTGAAGTGGGCATAGGCACAAAGGTGAGTATTGTCCTGCCTGCAGTGCAGCGGACTGCAATTGAGGGCTGAGCGGAAAGCAGTTACAGATAAGGGGATGGCATCTTGAGAATTAATAAATTTATCAGTGAAACAGGATATTGCTCGCGTCGTGAAGCGGATAAGCTGGTGGAGAGCGGGAAGGTAACCATTAATGGTGTGGTTGCTGTCTTGGGAAGCCAGGCTGAGGAAGGCGATGATGTCCGTATCCAGGGGCGGCCGCTTCAAGATAAGAAGAAGCATGTATATATTGCACTTTATAAGCCGGTAGGGATAACGAGTACAACTGAACTGCATATCAAGGGCAATATTGTGGATTTTGTGGGGCACAAAGAACGGATTTTTCCGATTGGACGCTTGGACAAGGACTCCGAGGGATTGATTCTGTTAACGAACGATGGGGATATCGTCAATAAAATCCTTCGCTCCGAAGGGAAACATGAGAAAGAATATATTGTCACGGTAGACCGCCCTCTTACAGATACATTCTTGAGAGGGATGTCCAGTGGCGTAAAAATTTTAGGTGAGATGACACTTCCTTGCGAGGTCACGAGAATGTCCGAGCGTGTATTCCGAATTATTCTGACAGAGGGGAAAAATCGCCAAATCCGCAGAATGTGCAGCGCCTTTGGTTATGAGGTTCGAAAGCTGCAGCGAATCCGGATTATGAATATCCGTCTTGGAAGCCAGCGCGTCGGCTCGTGGCGCGATCTCAACGAGAAGGAGAGGGAGGAGCTCGGCCGGCTGTTGAACTACAAGCTGGAGTAGTGTGACGGAAGCCGTTTGGCGGTATGCCGCATCTACACAGAACAACCGATGCCCCTGGTGACCAGGTGCATCGGTTGTTTATTGTGTGTTATAGTCTGTAGTGACTAATTTCCGTCGGTTACATCTTCAACGTTGGTAAAGGTTGCACTATCTTGGTATTTACGTATAATGGATACCTCAACCCTGCGGTTCTTGGCTCGTCCGGCTTCGGTTTTGTTATCGGCGATCGGATGGTATTCGCCGTAGCCAATCGGCATGAACCGTTTCGGATCAAGCGCAGAGTTGGTCAGCAGTATTTTCATAAACTGCAAAGCTCGATCCGAGCTCAGGTCCCAGTTGGAAGGATACCTGCTGTTGGCGATCGGGACATTATCCGTATGGCCGGATACGATGATTTCATAATCCGGGAACTTGTGCAGCATTTGTGAGATGGCTTTGGCCAGCTTACGGGCCTCAGGCTTCACAACGGCTTCGCCGGAAGGGAACAAGGCGTTGTCCCGTATCGTAATGACGAGCTGGGAGTGATTCAGCTTCGTGCTGAGCTCCGAAGTTAAACCGTTATTTTTAATATAGTTATCAAGCTGCTTCTTCAGTTTCTCCAGGTCCTCTTGTTCTTGGCGCATTAACTCAGCCCGTCTTTGGTCAGGGGTTGTAGCGGGAACGTTAGGGGACGATGCCTTATGATCATTAACGTTCGGCGGATCTTCGCTGGGCAGCGTTTTGCTGTAATCCAGCACGCCGGTACCCCCGGTGAGAGCAACGCTGAAGGCTTCGCTCATCTCTTGAAATTTGCGTGCATCGGTCGCGCTCATGGCGTAAAGCACCAGGAACAAGGCCAGAAGCAATGTCAAAAGGTCTGCATAAGGAAGGAGCCAGGATTCATCGGCATGCTCCTCATGCGGCTCGTGCCTAGTCTTTTTGCTCACTAGCACCAGCCTCCCTCTCACTGAGCTCAGCCCGTTCGGACGGTGTCAGGAACACGGAGAGCTTCTGATTAATTGCGATGGTGGACACACCGGATTGAATGGACAGCAGGCCTTCTACCATCATCAAGCGGATTTCAACTTCGCGTTTGGATAGACGCTTCAGCTTGTTCGCAATGGGATGACAGATGACATAACCGGTGAAGATACCAAGCAGGGTAGCAATAAATGCAGCTCCAATCGCATGGGCAAGTTCTCCCATATCTTCCATATGGGAAAGTGCAGCGATCAGGCCGATAACGGCTCCAAGTACCCCAAGGGATGGTGCATACATACCCGCCTGGGAGAAGATCAAGGCGCCAGAGCGATGGCGTTCCTCGGTGGCATTAATATCTTCCATTAATACATCGCGTACGAATTCCTGATCATTTCCATCGATGATCATACGCATACCGTTACGCAGGAAGGTGTCATCAATCTCATCGACCTTGGTCTCCAGCGCGAGCAGTCCTTCACGGCGTGTGATCGAAGCCCATTCCATAAACAGCTTGATCATGTCCGTTTTGTCCATCAGATTCTGTTTGAGAAAGGTCATCTTGACCAGCTTTGGAATCTTTTTCAGCTCGACTAGTGGAAACCCGATGAATAAGGTTGCTGCCGTGCCGCCAAGAATGATTAGATAGGCTGCCGGATTATACAGAGCGAGAAGGGAGGCGCCTTTCAGAAGCATGCCCACCACTACCGCGACGATACCGATGATTAAGCCTATAATTGTTGAAATTTCCATACCACACCTCATCCGTGAGAAATAAAATAACGAATCCATTCGTCAGAGCGGCTCTCATGGAGAACCGGGCGCCTTTTGTGGGGCGTTATCCTATTTATCGTCAGGTCGGGCTTTTTTTTTTAGTTGTAATTTCCGGTATAATGGAAGGAAGGGAAACGAGGCTAAGTACGGCAAGGAAAGGAGTGATCGAGATGGGCGTTAAGCACGGAAGAGATTACGGCGAAATTCTGGCAGAATTAACGGAAGCGGTTGGGAGAATTTCCGACAGCTATGTCTTCTTTGAAATGGAAGCGGAGGAATGGAACAATCTGGGCGAGGCCGAGAAAACGGAGGTTCATGAGGCGCTGGCAGAGGATCTGTTCTACGCTTTGGGTACCGAACCGGTTATTAGCGTGGGCAGCGGCGTTGTCATGCATGACCAGACCAACCATCGAATACATATTTTGATTGGTGAAGAAGAACTGGCCTTTGTAGCTCTTGTATAATCACGTCAGTTATGAACAGATACTGGGCAGAATAGAATAGATGACAGAATGCCAATACAATGTGTCAGTCTGCTTTACGATAGGTTTTTTTCGGGGAGGAAGATAAAAGATGCTTTATACGCAGCAAGAAGTAGAGGCTCATCTGGAAAAGCTTGAGGGTTGGGAGTTTGAGCAAGGGAGATGGATTGTACGAAAGTATACCTTTTCCTCCTTCATGAAGGGAATCGCTTTTGTTGATGAAGTGGCAGCTATTTCGGAAGCTTTCGGACATCACCCCTACATCACCATAGATTATAAAGTTGTTACGCTGCGTCTTACTTCATGGGATGACGGCGGCATTACGGCTGTGGATATTAAGGAAGCGCAGCAATTTAACGAGGCCTACGAGAAGAGTCGTTCCAAGGACAGCAAGGCGGAGTAATAGAAGCGGGAGACAATGAGGATGTTAGAATCGCCATAGGCCCCAATTAATGTAAAAACACGCTTGCACCGGTAGGTTCTCCGGATATCAAGCGTGTTTTGCGTGTAAGCTGATTTTATTTTTTCTCAGCAAGGTACAGCGCGATGTTTGCGATTTCTTCAGGCTTCAGCTGATCTTTAAAGGAAGGCATTCCTTTACGACCTTTGGTTACAACGTTGAAGATGGCATCCGCATCCATATGTCCGCCTACCTGATTCAGAGCTGGTCCAGCGCCGCCTTGAAGCTGGTCACCGTGACAGCTAATGCAGCTTGCTTTCAGTGTGGCTTCCGCTGCGGCAGCATCGAGAGTCACTTCCGGCATGGTTGGCTTCTCTTCCTGAGCTACCTGTTCCTTACCTGGGAGCGTAAACATCAGCGCGATAGCCAACGCACATGCGACGAAGAACAATCCGCTCATGATCCATTTTTGCATCGTCATATCGTCCCTTCTATGTATACTGCACTTTTGCACTTGTCTCCATTATAAACCAACATCCCTAGACAGCATAGCCAGTTGTGACAAAAAAAGCAACGATCCAAAGAGGCTTCATAAAAAATACACAAATTTGTGCTTTTTCATATAGACAAGCTTACTATTCCTCATTTGCTGGAGGCTCATACACCATACAGTGGAAAATGCCTTTTCCCTGCGGAGTAAGCCGCTCATACGTATCGGTGATGCGAAATCCCGCCCCTTCATAAGCACGGATCGCACGCTCATTCCAGGTCATTACTTCCAGATCAATCTCATCCGTAGGCCTCCTGCGCCTGGCCTCCTGCGTTATGGTCTGCATAAATCGTTTACCCATTCCACGCCCGCACCAATCAGGCCGCATGCCAAGCCCGATCCGTGTCACTTCGTGTATGGGAAACAGCTGGGCAAACCCCCACAGAGAATCCTGGTCATCCAGAATCGAGATATATTGCTGCTGGCGTATGATCGGATCGCCAAATTCCACCTCGAGCCCTTTCATCTGCTCCCAAGGAAGGAAGCCATAGATATCGTAAGGAGGGGGATAGGACCAGGTGCATATTTCTTCAGCGTGTTCCTCACGCATGATGATGGCGCGAAATGAAATAGGGGTAACATCCATTGGTAGTTTCCTCCATTCGTATATTATCCATGTACCCTTTATATAAGGGAGCGAGCTGCATGAAAAAGCCCGTCAAAGAGAGGCGGGCTCTCCTTTAACGGGCAGTAGGTCTGTGCACTGGATCGTCAGCCTCTATCATCTAGGATGATGTATCGGCCGATTGTTCATACTTATCATCACTCATGATTCGTTTGGCACCGACGTAACGCTGATCATAGTAATCCTCAGCAAGTCGGTTGATGACGACACCGCGATTCGACGAGGCATGGGCGAACTTGCCATCGCCTACATAAATGCCAACATGGGATATACCGCTCCCCGTTGTGTTGAAGAACACCAAATCGCCAGCCCGCAGATCTTTGCGGGTTATGCTTGTCCCCATATCGAATTGAGAGCCGGATTGATGCGGGAGCTTCAGGCCGAGTTTGGCATACACATACATGGTAAAACCGGAGCAGTCAAATCCGCTCGTGGTTGTACCTCCATAACTATATCTTGTACCCAATACCTTATCAATTTCCTGGTCCAGCGCACTATCGGCAAACACGCTGCCAATGCCTGAAGTGAACAGTAACGTAATACTCAGGGCTGCCGCTGATAACGTCTTCTTCAGCATGAAGAGCTCCTTCCGCTGCCTGCGAGGTTAGCTTGAGGGTTCGGTTGAAGGTCCCCTATGATCCCTTGACAGCAAGATCAATTCACCCGTAAATGGTTCCCCCGCTTCCCATATCCATGGGAATTCGGCAATCGTAATCTATGTATTAAAGCACTTACATTAATGACAAAGTTGTTACTGTACCCATTCTATCAGACAGCAAACAAGCTTGGCAATTATTTCTTGATGACTTTCGCTATTTTTCAATAGCATCAGCTGTCGAAGTGTCAGGTATAATCAATTATTTTCCAATATGCGTTTAATGAAGGCCGGGAAGGGTATATAAAAGGTAAGGATCTTTATGAAGGGCTGCCAATAATGCTGATGAAGTTGTTTCTGAATTAATAAATTTATATTTTTTTTGAAAAGAGGGAACTTTTTCGTTGTCCCAAACGTTATAGAGGTATACACAGTGAACAAAAGAAAAAAGCCGCTGGGTGAGATCGGCACAATCTCAAAACTCCAGGGCTCTCTTATAAGGATAAATCAATAAAGTTCCAATTAGTTGTAGTTTACAGCTACAGATTTGTACGTGCTTTGACTCATCACTCGCTTAGCGCCCACATAGCGCTGTGCGTAATAGCTTTGGCTTAGCGGACTGACAATGACACCGCGAGAAGATGAGGAATGAGCGAACTTTCCACCCCCAACATAAATACCCACATGAGATACACCTTTACCGGATGTGTTAAAGAACACGAGATCGCCAGCTTTCAAATTGCTCTTGGATACTGCCGTACCTACCTTGTATTGAGCGGTAGATGTTCGTGGCAGGCTGAGACCAAGCTTCTTGTAAACATAGGTGGTGAAGCCGGAGCAGTCAAAACCATTTGTTGTGGTTCCACCTGTTTTATAAGATACACCAATGGCTGGTTTGATTGCGGTATTTAATTTGGAATCGGCGAAAGCGCTTCCGGTCCCTAATGTGAGCGCGAGGGCCAGGCCGAGAGAAACGGCCGTTAACTTCTTTTTCAAAACGAAATGCTCCTTCCAATGCCTGCGAGGTTAGCTTAAGGGTTCGGTTGAAGGTCCCCTATGATCCCTCTCTTGCGAGATCAATTCACCCAAAACGGATCCCCCGCTTCCCAAT
This sequence comes from Paenibacillus glucanolyticus NBRC 15330, assembly GCF_004000885.1. Lineage (GTDB taxonomy): Bacteria > Bacillota > Bacilli > Paenibacillales > Paenibacillaceae > Paenibacillus_AQ > Paenibacillus_AQ glucanolyticus. The sequence continues at coordinate 37,759 of NZ_BIMC01000030.1, read as the reverse complement.
CGATATGGGAATTCGGCTCCTTAAAATGTTGATGAACCCATTCATTGACGTCTGACGTTCCAACATGATTAACGAAATAACATAGTTCCAGCAAAAGTTACAGTAAAGATGACAAAGTTGTTACTAACATATTCGTTATTTTAGCAGAGTATTAACATTTTGGCAAACGAGGAAAGTGTATATTTAAACAAAAAAACCTGTCCCAGTCATGCTGGAACGGGTTTTTTTGTAATTTCGCGCTCTGAAATTTGTAATATGGAGGATAAATGAAATCCTATTTTCTGTAAAAATGGCAGGGATTAAGATCCATGTCGCTTCCGGTTACAGTTTATTCGCGAGCCTGTCGATCATACTATTGTAACGAAATGTAACTTCTAGGAGTGCTGTGAGGATGATGATTTCCACAGATGATACTGGGAGGAAATTACCCAAATTTGGAAAAGTCCATTTAGAAAATAGGAGGCTTGCTGAATAATTAAACCGATCAGTCCTGCCCAGATGAGTGAGGCAGAGCTAAGGAGCAGAAGTATAACAACGGCGGCACCGCCCACGGTTATGGACAGGAGGACTGCCGTGCCCAGATTGTTGAAGAGAGTTAGAATAGAGCTGATCATACCGGAATCACCGATACGGCCAAACTGCATATAGAGCAGGGATATCCGAATCAGATAGGCGTACAGGAACCAGCCTGCCGTATAGGGCAGCGCGTGGAGCAGCAGAGCGGGCTCCTGGATGCCGTTGAGCAGGATCGGGAGAATTTTGGGCACAATCCAGTAGCCGGGAGCAAAGGTGAGGATCAACTCGATCAGATAGAATATCGTCACGGGTTTCCACAGCTTCTGCATCCCCGTGAAGAAGAACAAGCCGCGTTCACCTTGGGCTTCCTGGTGGAGGTTATAGAAGATGCCTGCCCGTATGAGCGGGGTGAGCACCATCCGGATGAGCAGCAATCCAGCCAGAAGCCATCCGTAGGTATGGACCGTATTGCTTAACGTCAGGCTCATCTCTCCCTCGTAGAAGAACAATAGCCGGCTCAGTTCGTTAGGTGCAGAGTCTGGATACCGCATCAGAAGGGGAACGACGGCTGATTTTACAAGTCGGTACAGGCAATATCCCCACAGCAAACGGTATAAGAAGAGCAGAATAGAGACGTATAATTGGTCTTTAACACTGGTCCACCCTTGGCCTGCATAAGTTTTCATGTGCTCCCCCCTCACCATGACAGGCTGCCGAACAGCGTCTCCACGAGTTTGGTAATGCTGAGATTCCAGCGTGTCACCACTTTCGGATCCATTCCTGCCTTCATATAATTATTGATGTGTTTGTTCTCAAGAACCATGGAGTATTTCGGGTCAACCATCGCCCAGGATAGCGGCGAGGTGTAGTCCAGAGTGTAAGTGACTTTACCGTCCTTGCCACTCCAGGTTCGCTCCACGGTCTTGCCGTCCTCGAACGCAAATATGATCGGGACATCGGTTACATCTCCGTCTTTGCTTGTAATCTTGACCGTAGATTCATACTCTGGATTGTCCTGCGTCCCTTTATTTTTGGTTTTGATCAGATCGATTGCGACGTCCGCCATTTGGTTTCCATATACATACTGGTCAAAATAAGACTGCCAGGAGGTTTTGCTTACTTGTTCAACGACCTTCTGGAAGTCGGACGTGGTGGGGTGCTTGAAACGGTATTTCTGGGCATAGGTGTTCAGAATCTTCTCCATCATCCGCGGACCGACCTGCCGTTCTATGCCTTGCAGTACAAGTTTGCCTCTCGTGTAAACGTTCAGTGCATAGTTTTCGTGGGAGCTGTATTTCCAGGAATCCATTTTCAGCGGTGCAGGTGAGGTAATCGACGCTCCTTGAGCTGCGGTGTTGGAGGTAATGCCGTATTCCTTCTCCATCACTCTCTCTTCAGCATAGGTCGCAAAGGCCTCGTCCAGCCAGGCTTCCTCAAACTCGTTATTCGCAATAATCCCGTAAAAATATTGATGGGCGATCTCATGGATGACGGTTCGTTCCAGCTCATACCCCGGTGAATCATTTCTGGCACCGAAGGCAGTTACCAGCGTCGGATACTCCATGCCGCCGGCACCGTTGCCCGATTCAGGCGGCACCACGATGGACAACGTGGAGTATGGATAGGATCCATACCATTTACCAAACGAAGCAAGTGCGGATTTGGCAGCATCGAAGTATCGGTCCTTTAAGTCTTTATGCACAGGATCGAGGTACAGCTTGATGCGGACACCCGGTACACCTGGCGCAGAGAAGGCTTCTTCTGCCGTGACAAAGTTCGGTGATGCTGACCAGGCAAAATCATGGACATCGTCTGCATAGAATTGATAAACCTTCTCGCCATTCGTCTTCTGTGCGGGCTTCGTCGGGAATCCGGTAGCGGCAACAATATAATTTTCGGGAACCCGGATTCGAACGCTGTAGATGCCGAAGTTGGAATAGAACTCGGAGTTGCCGTGATATTGATGGAGGTTCCATCCCTCATCCGTTCTTCCACGAAGACCTGCCGGCTCATAGACTGAAATTTTAGGGAACCATTGGCCAGCCATAATAAAATTCTCGGTGGTGCCCATGCGCGCAAATATTTTGGGAAGCTCGACTTCAAACTCCATATGGATGGTGATGCTTTCCCCACTTTTTATGGGTTTTGGCAATCTTAGTTTGACAAGGCTGTGATCCTTGATATTGCCGTCATCCGGTTGAACGAATTGAAGGCGATGCGTCAAGGCCAGGCCTTCGGTTGTTTTCACGCTGGTAATGGCCATGGAGCCGTATCCGTCATCAGGCATAGGATCAGAACGCAATCTGCCGCCCGATTCCTTCATGAACGTTGTTTCGTTGGATGAAAATGCATTGGGATACAAATGAAAGTACAGCTCAGTTACGCTTTTTTTGCCTGGATGGGTCCAAGTGAGTGTCTGTTTGCCCTTAAGCTTGTTCTCTTCAGGCTCGTACCGAACATCCATGTGATATTCCACTAAACGGTCGCTCAGCGCCGGAGCGGGAACATCAGGCTGCACCTTAGGCGGCGAGAGAGGGGACTTCTCCACGGCGGAGACCGAGGGCTTGCCCGCATTTGGGGCAAGGGCGGACGCTGAGGACCCTGGATTCAGAAATATCGGCATCGATCCTGCAAGCAATCCAAGGGCGAGCAAGGATGATAGAAAGACTTTGGCACGTGGTGGGACCATATCGAACAACCTCCCGTTGACAAGCATCTAGTGCATGTATATGTTTGCTTTTGGGGGATTATTAGTTAAAATAAAATTATTGGGACATGGTTATCAAATTTGGCAGCCGTCACGTAAGGATCGGCTCTGAATATAGGAGGTCGGCAGCAGTGGAGAATGAAGATCAGAAGCAGGGTGCCAAGAAGCAGATTGCTTTGAATATTATTAATAGCAAGAGTAAGCATAAGGGGTTTGGATCAGGCTCCATCGATCTGAATAGTTTGTCTCCTGTCATCATCGACAATGGTGAGGCTCGAGTGGATATTGGAGCGATGCATGCCAAGAGCAAGGTGGAGAAGGGAATTCGTTTCAGCATGAATCGCGATGACGTTCCCAATGGACGCCAGGTGTGGATCGTGTGGGTGGCTGTAGACCGTACTGTGGAAGGTCAGCATTATGCAGGCATGACTGCCTGCGAGATGTGGATAGACCATGAGGCCCGCCGAGGCTGGAAGATCCTCGCGGATCATGTCAATAAAATGGATGCGGCCATGAAACGCAAAATCAATCTGGATGGCCTGGGTGATGTAGAGAAGAAGGCGCTGCGTGAACTGTTGATCTCACGCAACGAAGAATGGTGGAATGCTTCGCCGGACGAGTTCAAGGATGCTCTTCAGACAACGGAATCATGAAATCGGCAAGTTATATGATAAGCCTGACATAATAAAGAACCTGCAGGATTCATAACGAATCCTGCAGGTTTTCTGTTTTTTTAAAAAGGCAGTGTGTAGGTGTGCTTCGCGGTTTTCCCCAAGAAAGGGTTTTTGAAATCGAAACTCAGCTTACCATTGGCATATCCTTTATAAGTCAGCCCGTCACCGAAATAGCCGACTTCATTGGATGGATACTCTTCAATCATGTCCTTGCTATCGGCATCCAGAAGTTCAGGATAGATCAGCTTCGCTGTGCTGCCGGCAGGATGTACGACGTACAGTGTAGCTTGTTTATACGGACGGACGAGCAGGAAGTCTCCCTCAATGGCCTCGATTATAAATTGGTCATCCACGCCTGTAAGCTCAGCGAGATTGTAGGTCTTGACCGTTTTACCCGTTGGATGTACCAGCTCCAGCGTACTGCCATTCATCATCGCGATGTTGCCTTTGTAGCTGAGTTGGTCTCTGCTGTAATTGATCCCGGCAAAATTGGAGTGGCTGGTTTTGGAATCCTTGAGAATTTTGTTGTCTTGAATAAGCACACGGTATCTCTCTTGATGAATATGCGGCTCGCCGTAATCGTTCGTAATATCGGCAACGTAGGTGCTGCTGTTGATTCGATGTGCGCTTATGCTCAGAAGTTCCAGATTCTCAACCGGTAAACGGCCGACTTGGACAGGCGTGGTTCCGGCTTTACCCATCAACAGTGTCCCATAATCGCGGTTGACCCAGAACAGGACATTGCCAACAGCAGTATAGGCATAGCCTCCCTGTGAGCCAAAGGTCGTCGTTAGCCCGGATTTACTGTCATACTTGAGGGGAATGCTGAAACCCTTGGTAATGAGACTGGCTGGAACGTAGGTCACACCTTTTTTTACCACTGGTGCAGCTTCAAGCTTCAGAACGGTGCCCTTGGCATTGACTGCGCGTGACTGTCCAACTGTAATGCGAACAGATTGTTTCGGACTGTTGATATACAGCTCGTTTTTCCCTGGAATCGTAAGCTGCAGATGCAACTGTTCAGAAACTTCCTTCAGCGGTATAAACAATACGCCCTTATTTGTATATGGTTTATGCTTCACATCCAGAGCGCCCCAGGCTTTGCTCTGTGATGTTGAGGCTTCTGCTGCATGGGCAGGTACGGTTATGAGGGATGAAGACGTGAACATTAATGAAAGTGCTAAGGATGCGGTGCCTGCTAATTTAATGAATTGAACGGTTTTCATGAAATTCCTCCTTGGTGGTTATCACTCCCATCTATTTAAACGTCTGGCTAATGGAAAATGTTTCTCTAAATCACGAGTTCATGTAAAAAATGAGAGATAGAAAAAACAAAAACCGGAGCTGCTCCACAAGGGATACAGCTCCGGTATTATTAATATCCTGACTTTAACTCCTTATCCTTGCCCAGCAGGATGGTGAGACCCAGCAAGGTAACGATAATGGTTGCTCCCATGTCCGAGATAATCGCAATCCAAAGTGTCAGCCATCCCGGGATCGTGAGCAGCAGTGCGATGGCTTTCAGCGACAGGGAGAGCCCGATATTCCACTTAATAATCTGATTAACCCGTCTAGCCGTTTTGATGGCCCCGGGCAGCTTCCCAAGGTGATCCTGCATCAGCACCACGTCGGCGGTTTCAATGGCACTGTCGGTTCCTTTGCCCATCGCGATGCCAAGATCGGCCGCCGCCAGCGCAGGGGCATCGTTAATGCCATCACCGACCATGCCGGTTTTTTTACGGGAAGAAAGCTCCCTGACCTTGGCAACCTTTTGTTCCGGCAGCAGGCTTGCGAATACACGGGTAACCCCGGACTGCTTCGCAATGGTTTGTGCGGACTGCTCATGGTCGCCTGTCAGCATGACCGTATCGGTGATACCGGCCTCGTGAAGCTTGCGAACGACAGTCGCAGTCTCCGGCCTGATCTCATCGGCGAGTCCGAATTGACCTAATACGCGCTCCTCGCTTACGGCTGCAACGATGGTGTAGCCTTGGCTCTTCAATCGGCGGATGTCTTCCTCCACGGCGCGGATATGTTCTTGCTGTCCCTGAACATGTCTCAGCACGTCCTCGCTGCCAACCCAGAATAAGTTGCCGCCGATTTCAGCCCGAATCCCTTCGCCCGGCAAAATTGTAATCTGCTGAGGTTCATTAAACATGCACTGCGGCTGCTTGATCTCCAGATGTTTCATGACGGCCTTGGCTAGCGGATGGAGAGAGGACTGCTCCAGTGCGCCGATAACACCATAGAATTTATTCTCATCGTATACCGTTTCCGCATAGACCGCCGGCTCACCCTTGGTCAGCGTTCCTGTCTTGTCAAAAGCGATGGCTTCCAGCCGGCCAAGCTGCTCAAGATGGACCCCGCCTTTGATCAGGATACCGTTGCGTGCTGCACGGGTCATACCGCTGACAAGTGCAATGGGTGAGGAAAGCACGAGTGAACAAGGACACCCCACGATCAGAATGGACAGACCCTGGTAGATCCAGGTCATCCAGGGCTGATTCAGCAATAAGGGTGGAATCAGCGTCACGGCCAACGCAATCAACATGATGGCGGGCGTATAATATTTAGCGAATTTATCAATAAAAAGCTCCGTTGGTGTCTTGCTGTCCTGCGCTTCCTGTACCAGATGCATGATCTTGGCAAGGGAAGAATCCTCGTAGGCCTTCGAAATCGCGATGTAAAGCACACCATCGGTGCTTACACTGCCACCGTAGACAGCATCGCCTTCCCGTTTCGTTACAGGCACGGATTCTCCCGTAATGGCAGCCTCGTTGACAGCGCCGGTTCCTTGGGATATGGCACCGTCGGAAGGAATTTTCTCGCCTGGTCTTACCCGGACCACATCACCGGGAGAGAGGCTTGTGATCGGTACCAGCTTGGCCTGACCGTCTTTCCACAGCTCGGCTTCCTTCGGTGCCGCGGCCAGCAGCGCCTCCATCGATTGCCGGGCCCGATTCATGCCGTAGCCTTCCAGTAGCTCGTTAAGGCCGAACAGAATGGCAACCAGCGTGGCTTCCCGCCATTCCCCAATAATGACAGCACCAATGAGTGCAACGGTCATCAGGGTGTCCATATTGAATTTGAAGCGGGTCAGGTTGCGCAGCCCGCGCAAGAACGTTGTATATCCGCTCAGAATCATGGCACCTGCATACAATGCGATTACAACCGGCTCGGCAACGTTACCTTCCAATATAAAGGTCAGCAGATAAAAAACAGCCGAGATGGTTAGCAGCCACTTCATTTTTCCATCGCCGCCATGACTTTGCTCATGAGCATGACCGTGGTCATGCCCATGTGACGGTTGATGCTGATGGGATGAAGGGTCATGAGTGTCCGCATCAGCATCCGAAGAGGCTGATAGGGGGGCATGAACGATACGGGCGCCGTCACTTTTCAGAATGGTCTCTACCTGGTATAGATCCACATGGGGGGAGAGGATCAGCTTCCCGCTGTTGTAACTCAGGCGGGCGTTGTCCCCGTGGTCCAGCTTCTGGATCCCTTCCTGCATCTCACGTGTGCAGTTGGGACAAGAGAGGCCTTGAACCCGATATTCAATAAGTGGGCTGTTACTTGCGCCAGGAGATGATTTGGAAAGCTGCGGATGGTTCGCGCTCATCTACATCTTCTCCTTCTGATGCTCCAGCGTCATATGAAGCAATGTCCGGATATGATCGTCTTTAAGGGAATAGTATACATTTTTCCCGGCTTTGCGGGACTTGGCGATATCTTTGTTCTTCAGCGTGCGCAGATGATGGGAGGCTGTTGCCGTAGAGCTTCCAAGCACCTCAGCCACATCGCAGACACATAGCTCGCCACCTCGATCCAGCATATAGGCCACTTTAACTCGTGTGGGGTCTGCCAAGGCCTTGAAGATCTCCGCCATGCCGCTCATGTCATCGTCAGAGATCGTGTCTTTTAACAAGGCAACCCTTTCAGTGGAAGGACATTCTATTTCGCACAGCTCAAGAGAGACTTCTTCGTTCATGGTTCGGGCATTCATAAAAAACAACCTCCTTGAATGAGGAGCAATAAGTGCTCTTTACTTTATATATTCAAACGTTTATTTGATTGTTAATCATAATATACCCGATTTCCACACTATATTCAAACGAATGTTTGATTGTTCACGAGTGCTTCACAGTCTAAGAATAAATCTGCAAGCTCTATAGTATGAACAACTGCAGCAGTTAGGTGCATCGTCTTTTTTCAGAAAATCCTTCCATTTCATTACAGGCCAACTTATACTATTAGCAAAAAGATGTAAATTCACACAAGAAGTTAACCTGCGGCCCAGCGCTACATAAACTCATCACATCTTAAGCGGGCTAGGCCATCGTTTCGACTCGAATGTGTACATAATCGAATACCTATCCTTCTATTTGCGGATGTGTATAAACAGGGGAGGCAGGAGTATGACTTGTCCAATATGTCGATATGAAACGGGAGAGGGGAAGTATTGCAAGAAGTGTGGGGCAAGGCTGATTATCGAGGAGTCACCCGTTTTTGCTGCCATGAAAGAGCAAGCGGCGGCATCGGAAGTATACAGCATCAATAGAACAAGCGTAAGCAGCAAAGGGGATAGACCTCAGACGAACCAAGGAGAGCCCGCACTGCCTGTGTATACCCCGCCCGACATTCCATTTCAAACGGCAGGTCGGCAGCATGGGGAAGAGGCAGAAGAGGAACCGAATCCTTATTGGACCAGCTTGAAATTGTATGGACAGCTCTATGGGGAATACTTTCTTAAGGGGATCAAACATCCGTTCAGCGCGGCTGTCGCCACAGACAGCAGTCAGTTCTTAAACGCGATGGTATCCATGCTGCTGTATGTTCTGCTGCTTCCGCTCACGATATATGCAACGCTTCACCATGAACTGCAGGGTTTGCCTGCGGGGGCCTTTGCCGAGCTTGTCGTTAAGCCTGTCATTTGGATCGCATTATTTATGTTCCTGTTGAATGTTTTTACTTACGCTGCGGTCAAGCTGTCGTTTAACCCGGCCGTGAAGCTCAAGGAAGTGATGGCCAGGTTCGGCACTTTGCTGACACTATTCCTTATGCTCTATGTTGTCAGCCTACTGTTCCTGTTCCTGAATGGAGATATATCGAAAGTGATCATCCTTCTTTCCTTCATTAGCACCCTGATGACCGTACCGCTATTGGTCATGACTAGCTATAAGAGAAGAATGGTTGGCGGTTTGGATCCACTGTACGCGATTCTGCTGGTTTATGTCGCAGTGATGCTCGTGATCGTCATACTGGGCAACTCCATGATCGGATATATCACGGGCTTTTAACGGGTTGTATTTACATATGCAATAAATGAAAAACAGCAGGCTTTTCTCTCGGGATTACCGGGATAGAGCCTGCTGTTTTTTTGGGGCATGGCGTTGTTTCTGGTGTTACTCAACCCACCATCGTTTAAAATCCTGCCACCAGGAACGTTCCTCCTGTTTCTCGGCAGCATCTGCAGGGTTGGCTTTCTTCGGGGCCTCTCCACTGCCGTGCTCGCCACAATATTCGGTAGGCTCCGTACCCTTCACGAATACCTCCAGAATTTTATCGGGACAATCAGAGCCTGCAAGCTTGCCTGTCGTCGGATCGATATACGCGCTGATGACGTCATCCGGGATCGGAAAAATCTTGGGCGGCACGTTCTCCAGTGCGGTCTCCGTATACTGTGCAAAAATAGGGGCTGCCCGCCGTCCGTCAATTTTGCTGATTTCCCGTCCCTTGTCATATCCAACCCATACCGCGGTAGACAGCTCCGGGGTATACCCGACAAGCCAGGCATCGGAGTCGGTTGTACCCGTCTTCCCGGCGACCGGTCGCTTCATTAGAGTAGAGACGCGGTTACCCGTTCCTCCGGTCTCGAATACGCCCTCCATCATGCGTGTCATCACATAAGCTGCCGAGGGCTCAACAATTTGTTCCCCCGCAGCTTCCGGAGCTGTATATAAGCTGCGGCCAGCCGCATCGGTAATGCTCAGTACGGCGACCGGTGAGACCCGAGTACCGTTATTAGCCATGACAGCGTAGGCGGAGGCCATCTCCAAAGGGCTGACAGGCGAGGTGCCCAGAGCAAGGGAAGGGACAGGCTCCAGCGGGCTTGTGATGCCCATTTTTTTCGCCATGTCAGCGACTTTGTCCGGTCCAATCTGCATGATGGTGTTCACAGCATATATATTGTCCGAAGCGGCGATGGCTTCCCGCATCGGAATTTCCCCTAGATACTTATCGCCAAAGTTGCTGGGCTGGTAGGTTTTGCGATTGTTATCATAATGAAATAGGGTCGGCTGGCTGTTAAACACGCTGGTGCTTGTCATCTCTTTGGATGCAATGGCGGTTAAATACATGATGGGCTTAAAAGCCGATCCAGGCTGCCTTGTTTTAGCCAGCGCATGGTTGTATTGATTCTCGCGATAGTTCTTGCCGCCAACCATGGCTTTGATATGGCCGGTCCGCGGGTCGATGGATACGAGTGCCGTCTCCAGCTCGCTCTTGCTGTCCATGCCCTCCGCTACGGCCTCTTCCGCAGCCTTTTGTGCCTGAGGATCCAGGGTCGTATAAATGTTAAGACCGCCTTGTTCGAGCTGCTTCTCCGTCATGTTGAGCTGCTTGGTGACAAGACCGCGGACGTAGTCGCGAAAGTAGGAAGCAATCACCTTGTTCTCCTGTCGGTCCTGGGGCAGCAAGGCGAGCTTGGCTGTGGCTGCTTTATCGGCTTCGGTCTCCGTAATAAATCCGGTCTCCGCCATGGCGTTCAGGACGATATGCTGTCTTTTGACTGCATTGTCCATATGATTGTAGGGTGAGTAATACGTTGGCCCTTTTGGAATGCCGGCAAGCAGGGCGCTTTCGGCCAAGGTCAGTTTTTTTGCAGATTTGCCAAAGTACAGTTGTGACGCCGACTCGATGCCATAAGCACCGTGGCCGTAATAAATCTCGTTCAGGTACATTTCGAGTATCTGATCTTTGGTATATTTCATCTCAAGCTGGGCGGTGAATTTGGCCTCCTTGAGTTTGCGTGTCCATGTTTTCTCATGAGATAGGTATAAGTTTCGTGCGAGCTGTTGGGTTAATGTGCTTGCTCCCTGTTTGCGATCCATATGCTGCAGGTTCACCAGGACGGCCCTGGCCATGCCTTTTACATCAAACCCCGGATGATCGTAGAACTTCCGGTCCTCTACCGCCAAAGTTGCCTGGACCAGAAGGGGAGATATATCAGCCAGGTTTACCTGCTCGGATGTGTGTCCCGTAGTAGAGAAGGTGGCGATCAAATCTCCCTGACTGTCGAGCAGACGCGAGTAGCGGGATGTTTCCGCGACGGGCAGCGGCGTTATAAATAAATAGGCGAGCAGAATGCCGCCGGCGATGATGGATAGGCCAAGGAGCACAAACAGAAATGTAGCAAGCCGGACGAAACGACGTTTGCGCTTGGGTGATTTTTTTTGTCCCGGCATGGGGGGTCTCCTTCCAGTCCTTTTTGTAAGGTTTGAGAGCAGAGGATGCCAAGGTTGAAAAGATGAGTTTACATTCTCCTTGGCCGTCTTCCTTTTCTATACAGTATGGGGCTGGAAAGGGCAGGATATTCATATGACACGACCAGGATATGGTCTTGATTTTAATGCGCAGGAACTTTTGGTTGCAATTTGGGCTTGATTTAATATAATCTAATTTGTTTGGTACAATAGAAAGAGTGTGAAACTGTAAGCAAAAGGCATCTGCCCCGAATAAAGTTTTACGGCTTGGATCTGGACGGCTGAACATTATTCTAGCGGAAAGAAGGTAGAGACGATGGAATTATGGTACACGGAGAAACAAACGCCGACTTTCGGCATTACGGCGAAAATACGGGAAACGTTTGTACATGAGAAGACGGAGTTTCAACAACTGGATATGATCGATACCGAGGAATTTGGACGCATGCTCGTCCTGGACGGCATGGTCATGACTACGATCAAGGACGAATTCGTCTATCATGAGATGGTCGCTCACCCCGCACTGAACACGCATCCAAATCCGAAGAAGGTTCTTGTTGTCGGCGGCGGAGACGGCGGTGTCATTCGCGAAGTGATCAAGCACCCGGGCGTAGAGAAAGCTGTACTTGTTGAAATCGATGGAAAAGTCATTGAATACTCGAAGCAGTACCTCCCCGAGATTGCCGGCAAGCTGGACGATCCGAAGGTTGAAGTGCTGGTTAACGATGGATATATGCACATTATTGAGCATAAGAACGAATATGACGTTATTATGGTAGATTCCACAGAGCCTGTGGGCCCGGCTGCTCCGTTGTTTGAGCGCGGATTCTATCAAGGAATCTACGAGGCGCTGAAGGAAGACGGTATTTTCGTAGCGCAAACGGACAACCCTTGGTTCAAGGCGGACCTGATTCAGCAGGTTAACCGAGACGTGAAGGAAATCTTCCCGATCGTGCGCGTGTATGGAGCGAACATTCCAACCTATCCGAGCGGTCTGTGGACCTTTACGATGGGCAGCAAAACGTACGATCCGCTTGAAGTGGACGAGTCCACCATTGATGAGATGGATACGAAATACTATTCCCCTCGTCTGCACAAAGCCGCATTCGTGCTGCCGAAATTCGTTGAAGACTTGGTGAAATAAGGAGGCCGTATAAACTGATGAAACTGGATCAAGGTTACTCCGGCAACGTGTTTATTCTGAGCTCCGAGGATTATGAAGGGTCCAAGGCCGTTATTTACGGTATGCCGATGGATTTTACGGTTAGCTACCGTCCCGGCTCCCGTTTTGGTCCTGCCCGTATTCGCCAGGCGTCCGTTGGTCTGGAGGAATACAGCCCTTACTTGGATAAAAGCATTGAAGATATGACCTATTTCGATGCAGGCGACCTGATGCTGCCTTTCGGCAACGCAGGCCGCAGCCTTGAAGTGATTGGCGACTATGTAGGCAAACTGCTGGATGACGGGAAGTTCCCGATCGGACTCGGCGGGGAGCATCTCGTATCTTGGCCGATCATTCAGAAGGTGTACGAGAAGTACCCTGATCTCATTCTGATTCATATCGATGCGCATGCCGACCTTCGTGAGCATTATGAGGGAGAGCCGTTGTCCCACTCCACACCGGTCCGCAAGGCGGCAGGCATCATGGGCGGCAAGAACATCTATCAGTTCGGCATCCGTTCCGGCTCCCGTGAGGAGTTCCAATACGGACGCGAGAACATCAACTTCTACCCGTTCGAGGTGGCTGCGCCCCTTAAGGAAGCTTTGCCTTCCATGGGCAACCGTCCGGTCTACGTGACCATCGATATCGATGTGCTGGATCCATCGGCCGCACCGGGCACCGGAACGGCAGAGGCGGGCGGCATCACATCGAAAGAGCTGCTGGAAGCCGTGCATCTGATTGCAAACTCCGGCGTGAACGTTGTCGGCTGCGATCTCGTGGAAGTGGCACCCATCTATGATCCGTCCGAGCAGACCCAGATCGTAGCTGCGAAGCTGATCCGTGAGATGCTGCTGGGGTTTGTTAAGTAGGGGGGGATTCCACCCACCCAAACCCTCCCTGCCAGGGAGGGCCCCAAGGGCGCTGCCCTCTGGACACCCGGAACTTTGGTGTTCGGTGCTGATGTGAGGATCTGAGAGGGGCTCGAGCTTGGGCCCGGCCAATCTCGGGCTCCCCTAGCGGGGACGCCCTCGTGGCCTTAACAGCGCCCGTTGGTGGCCGAGGCTTCGCCCCTCGGCTGGAGCAGAAAAAGCAAGCCTCCCCTATCTAAGCCTATGGCTATCGGGTTCGGCTTGCTTTTTCGTATGGGCGTGGCCCCCTCGGAAGGCACCCCTGCGGGGACGCCTGGTGGGCCAGCCCTGTGTGTGAGCAGCCGAGGCTTCGCCCCTCGGCTGGAGCAGAAAAAGCAAGCCTCCCCTATCTAAGCCTGCGGCTATCGGGGTTCGGCTTGCTTTTTCGTGTGGGCGTAGGCCGCACTTTGAGCAAATGAGAAGAAATGGACCGGGGTCAGATGTTATAAACTTAATGGAGATGAGATGTGAAGACGCTAATAAGGAGGTTAACCTCATGACCGATTCGTCTATCAAGAAGAGAACGGATTCTGCTTCAAGGTTGATTAAAGCATCGCCCGAAACCATTTATCAGGCGTTCACGGACCCCAGGGCTTGGGTATCGTGGCTTCCGCCGGAGGGGATGTCAGGTCAGATTGACAGCTTTGATGCACGTGAAGGCGGGAGTTATCGAATGGTACTCAACTATATCGGATCGGACCACGTGAACCTTGGCAAATCATCGGAAGGCACGGATATCGTCCAAGGTACTTTCCTGGCGCTGGTGCCCAATAAAAAAATCGTGCAGTGTTTTGAATTCGAGTCGGATGACCCCGCTTACGGGGGCTCGATGACTATGACATGGACGTTGACCGCACTCGCGGAAGGCACGGAGGTGACGATTGTTTGCGAGAACGTTCCTGAGGGCATACGGCAGGAAGATCACGAAGAGGGCTTAAATTCTTCGCTTCACAATCTCGCTGTCTTTACTGAAAGATAATGGACAGGCTGTGAGGTTCACTGCGCCCCATGACAGTAAAAAAGCAAGCAACCCTATGTAAGCCTATCGGCTGATCGGGTTGCTTGCTTTTGTGTTTATTTCAGGGTGATACCGAACGCCGAGCCCGGGGTACCGGCAAATACGACGGTTCCATTGGCAGGGAGCTTCACTTCGTTAGAACCGCTGGCAACGGTGTAGTTCACAACGGCACCTTGCTCGTCATATACGGCGAATGCGCCTTGTGCCGGCAGCGTCACTGTCATCGTTTTGCCTGCAACGGCATCAGAGACGGTGTACCATTTGGCATATCCATCGGCTTGCAGGGTAACGGTTGATTTTTTTCCTTTGTAAAGGGGCTTAACGTCTTTCTCGCTCACAAACAGCGATCCGGCAGCTTCGAGATACTCCACGCCTTTTTCCTTATAGAAACGGAATTCAGACGTATCCCGGCTTCCAATAGCCGGAACTCGATGCTCGCTTACTGCGGTATCCGGGTCGATGATTTTCTTATCGATCATATAACCTTCCAAGCCACTCTTGCTGCTGATCTCTACGGACGGCTTCATAATGAAGTACATCAGCGACGTGAATTTCTCATTTAACGGATAGAAGGTTTGACCTTCCCGCTTAGCCCAAGCGGCAGCGGTTTCCTTGGACAGCGGGTTCGCTTTCATCTTCTCGGCGGAATACTGCGAGATGGCAAGCTGTCCGAGTCCAGGAATGGATACATATTGCCTTACCCATAAGTAGATCCCGTCATTTTTCTCGGTTACGAAGCTGACCTTCGTACTGCCATCCGCGCTCACAAATGTTCCATCCGCAGTGTACACATATTTCTCTGCCGGATAATCCGGAACCATAGGTACGGAGATCGACAGTTCGCCATCCTTGATGTCGGCTTTCATCTGTTGATTAGTCACGCCATAGTATCCGGCGTATTTGGTGATGTCGTCAGGCATATCCGCCTTGACGGGTTTGCCGAATGATTTTTCCGGCTTGAATTCCTTAATGGTGCCCTTCTCCTTCAGTGCGTGCAGCAACATTTCGCTCGCCATCAGTTGGTTTGTGGAGCTGGAACCGCCCGAGGATAACACAGCAGCAGCCATGTTTTGCTCTGGAAGGACAACGAGAGAGGCGTGATACAGAATGGTGTCCCCACCTTTGGTCACGGCTTTCATATCATATTGGTTGAACGGGAACAGTCTGACGCTGTCCCAGCCCAGTCCGTAATCAAACGAATTGTCGGCGTCGGCCGGCCACAGGCCTTTTTTATACTCTTCTTGTTCCATGGCCTTGATGGACTTGTCGGTGAGAATGCCTTCCGCTTCGCCCGTGAAGATCTGTGCGAATTGAACGAGATCCTCAGCCGTGGAATAGATGCCGCCGGTACCGATGACGTTAATTGTTTCGTTAGGAAGCTGTCCCTGATGAGTAGGATAATAAAGTCCAGCCATTTGCTTCAAATTCAATTCATCCTGGGATGTCTTGGTATGATCCAAATCCAAAGGCTCGGTGAAATTTTCGTGAATGAATGAGGTAAAGCTTTTGCCGCTGATTTTTTCCACCAGAATTTCAGCCAGCGTAAAACCGTCATTACAATAAACGGAGTATGCGCCCGGATCTGCTTTCAGGTTTTGGGTGGATAATTGCTTCAATAATGTGTCATGCGCATGAGCATCGTTATCCTCGAACAGAAATGCATTGTTCAGGCTCGAGCCCTGCAGTCCGGAGGAATGGTTAAGCAGCATGCGCGGCGTAATTTTTTTGTAGCGCTCGTCTTTCATTGTGAATTCGGGTATGTACTGAACGAGAGGCGTATCCAGATTGATTTTCCCGTCATCCACCAATTTTATCACCGAAGCGGCGGTAAACATTTTACTCGTGGAGCCGATGCCATACATCGTATCCTGGGTCAGCGGAATCTTTCCTTCGATATCGTTCACGCCTGCTTGCCCGGACACGGTAATATTGCCGTTATCGATAAGGGCATATTGGACGCTTGTGGTTCCATAAGTCTCTGTGAGCAGCTTTGCTTTTTCTGCGGCGGTTTTCTCCAGGCCCTGGACAGCGGCGGTAACCTGGCTGTTATCTGCTGCCATGACCCCGGCTGGAAGAACCAGTGTGACGGCGAATAGGGTAACGAGCATCCGTGATAGTCTTTTCTTCAATGAATAAATACCTCCTTATTATGATGTATTAGTTAGTACGATTTACCAGCTGGAATGGTTCGATTTATTTTAGAGTTTCTAAGGATTTGTAGTGAAAGCGCATGGGAAGCGAGCGATAAGTTCTGCCTTGGAGTCTTAGAATGATGGGGACGAGGAATGCTTACTTGATAACGGGTACTGCCTATGGACAACACAAAAAAACCACGCCTCCCATCATGGGCCGCCGCAGTGGCCAGTTGGGAATGCATGGTTTCTTTTAACTGAGTACGATGAGCAGAGCCGAAGTGGTTCCGACAAAACAGCCGGCAAGGCAATCCGAAGGATAATGAAAGCCGAGATAAATGCGTGACAGGCTGACCGTAAGCGCCAGCAGGATCAAGAGTAATGACAGCCACGGTGTTATGAATAGAAAAGGGGTAACAATAGAAAATATGGCCGTGGAGTGTCCCGAAGGAAACGAATGATCCTTCATCGGTTTTTTCTCAAACCGTACTTGCTCTAAAGCCAGGTAAGGCCTGATGCGCCGCATCTTTCTTTTGATGAGGGCCGTAACCAGAAAGCTGAGGGACAGTGCAATAAAGCTCTGCCATCCCATCGTATTCCACGGCTCCGGTGCAAAAAACGCTATCGAAAGTGTTAGCACAATGGTAAAGATAGCACCCCCCATATGGGTGACCAGCGCGAGCATCGAATCCACCGTTTTGTTGCTGATCTTGCGGTTTAACCAGCGGAAGATAAGGTGGTCATGTTGCTGAAGCCAATCCATCGAACGAGTAATCATTGTGAACAGAACACCTCACATTATAATTTTGTAAGCTGGCAGCTTGCCATAGGGCCAGTTCATGACTGCCGTGTATGCTTGTAAGGGCTGAGATTCATAGTGTGACCAAGGGCTTACATACGACAGTATACAGGACAATTGTTAAGTGTGGGTATGAATGACGCGTATTTTTTCATAAAATCGAACTTTATTTGATACAGGTGACGCCTTGGATAACCGTTTCGGCGTGTTTTCGGACGTTCCCGTCATAACTAGGGTTTCCAGAAGGGGCCGACTTGATGTTCTCATGTTCTCGGAGCCCGGAATCCGATATAATGAAGGCATCTAATCATTTATAAGGAGGAAAAGCATGAAATTTCGCGTTTCTGCCGTGCAATATCATCTGCACACCATTCAATCCTTTGACGATTTTGCCCATCAGTCGGAGCATTACATTCGGACGGCGGAGGAATTTGAAGCCGATTTTGTGCTGTTTCCGGAATTTTTTACAACACAGCTGATGTCCATCGGGGACGATCAGGGCAAAGCATTAACGATCCATGATCTTCCGGATTTCACAGACCGATACCGTGAGCTGTTCCAAGGCTTTGCGAAGCAATATAACATTCATATCATTGGGGGAACCCACGTCATTCGTCGTGAAGGGAAACTGTACAATGTGGCGCATCTGTTTTATCCGGACGGCCGCATCGCGGAGCAGGCCAAGATCCATATTACGCCTTCGGAGATCTCCGGATGGAATATGGGGGCAGGCGAGGGGCTTGAAGTGTTTGAGACAGACAAAGGCACCATTGCGATGCTGACCTGTTATGACATTGAATTCCCTGAGATTGTACGGATGGCCAAGGCCAAAGGGGCTGACGTCATTTTCTGTCCATCCTGCACGGATGACCGACATGGGTTCCATCGTGTGCGGTACACGAGCCATGCTCGCGCCATTGAGAATCAAGTCTACGTGGTGCTGACTGGTACGGTAGGCTCGCTGCCCACCGTGGATCTGATGCGCGCGAACTTCGGACAGGCGGCTATCATTACGCCGAACGACATTCCGTTCCCGCCCCAAGGTCTGCTGGCTGAGGGCGAGCTGAACCATGATATGCTCATTACCGCGGATCTCGATCTGGATTTACTGTATCAAGTGCGGGAGAAAGGCTCTGTAACGACTTGGCGTGACCGCCGCACCGATCTGTATCCGGATTGGGAGTGAAGCCCGGTTTATCATAGCTTGAAAAATAGGACAGAGGCGGTGCAGAGGAAATGGCCCGGTTTCAGCAATGGTTTTATGTATTTGACGACAACCGGCCGGTGCCGGTTGTCGTTCGAAGTTACACGGAAGCAGACTTTGACGAGCTGATCGTCATCCAATCCGAGACGTTCCCGCCCCCGTATCCGCCGGAGCAATGGTGGAACAAGGAACAGCTAATGCAGCATGTCACTTTGTTTCCAGAAGGTGCACTATGTGTTGAAGTAGACGGCGTGCTCGCCGGGTCGATCACTTCGCTCATCGTGGATTACGATCCGCTGCAGCCCGCTCATTCTTGGGCGGACACAACGGATAACGGATATATTCGGACGCATAAGCCGGAGGGAAATACGCTTTACATCGCCGATATTTGCGTCAGGCCACGCTTTCGTAAGCTTGGCCTCGGCAAGTGGCTGATCCAGTCGCTGTATCATGTGACGGTCGAACAGGGACTGGACCGGCTGCTTGGCGGTGGACGGATGCCGGGATATCATCGTCATGCCGATGAGATGTCAGCTGCGGAGTATCTGGACGCGGTAGTCCAGGGGGATCTGAAAGATCCGGTGATTACGTTCCTGCTGCGCTGCGGCAGAACGCCTATCGGAGTGGCTGCCGAATATCTGGAGGATGCGGAGTCCTGCAATTACGGTGCTCTGATGGAATGGAAGAACCCGTTTAGAGGATGATGACGTGTCAATTGCACCATCATTTTCCCGAACGTTAAATAAACAACTTCATATATAAGGAGGTTTTACGAAGTGGAATATATTCGCATAACGAGTATTAACGATCCCTTGTTTCGCAAAATGCACAATCTGATGAAGGAAGTCTTTCCTCCGGAAGAAGTGCTGGAGTTCAGTCTATGGAAGGAACCGCTGGAAGATCCGGGTATTCGGGTATTTGTTGCCCTGCATGAAGAAGAAGTGGTCGGTACGACGGAGTATCGTTATTACGAGGACTGGAATGTGGCGATGACTGATTTCACCATCATCGGACGCGAAGGGCTTGGCATCGGCCGATTTCTGGCGCTGCATCGCCTGAAGGATCTGAACCAACTGGCAGCAGCGAACGGTAAAGAGCTGTTCGGCATGTTTGCCGAGATTTACGATCCCTACCAGGTGCTGGACTATGCATTTGGCGGGGTGAAGCCGATGGATCCGTTTGTTCGTCGTGAGGTGCTGTCTCATCTTGGCTATAAACGTACGGATCTCACGTATGTCCATCCATCCTGGAACAACGATGGCGAAGCGGTGAGCGGGCTCGATTTCTGCTTTATGCCGGGTGATGACACTGTGGATGAACTGCCTGCAGATCTGATTGTGAACTTCCTGAAGCGATATTATGCCGTCCTGCCTGAGAAACCACAGGCATGGAACGACATGATTGCCAAGCTGGAAGCACAGGAGAGGGTAGCGCTGCTGCCGCTGTAAACCAAGTCGATAGGGAGTGCCTGATTCTTCATGAATCAGGCCTATTCTGTTATCGAAGCACTAGTGGAATTGACGTGTTGAATTCCAGTGAATGGCCCGAGTGATGGGCAGGGAAATTGGAGATAGAGGCTCATATATTTGACTTTTGCTAAAATCCTCATTTGAATTGCAAGGCCATACTGGATATAGTAATACAATAGGTAAGGAAAAGAGGAACGTACATGAACGACCGAAAACAAGTGAGCATCCGTCTTCACAGCCTTCACGAAGGGGAGAATACGGTACAGGAGCTGCCCGCAGAGGCTTTTATCAAAGGGAGTGCTCTGTATGTTCGTTATACAGAACCCGCACTCGGGCCGCATCAAGGGGAAACCCGGGCGATGCTCAAGCTGACGGAGGACGGGCTTAAGCTGATTCGGCACGGCGAGGTGGAATCCGAGCAGTCGTTTCAGCTGGGTCAGCGGTTACCGGGTTACTACCGCTCTCCGTTCACTTCATTTAATCTGTCTACGCATACCCAGCGTCTGGAGCTGGCGCTTGAGGGCATGTCCGGACGCGCGGCTTGGGCGTATGATTTATATGTGTCGGGCGAGTTTTCGGGACACTTTTCTATTAGTTTGACTATTCAGGAGGCACAAGAATCATGACTATGAATCCATTAGATCACATTAACGGGCTGGTTGCCGAAGCGGTAGCGGACGCTGCCGTGGCTGCAGGGCTGGTTTCCCGTGAGGAGCTGCCGGCCATTACGCTGGAAGTGCCGAAGGATAAATCGCACGGTGATTTGGCAACGAATGCTGCGATGCAGCTGACGCGTATCGCCAAGAAGAATCCCCGGCAAATTGCCGAGGCTATTCTGGAGCATTTGGACACGGCGAAAGCTTCCATTGAGAAAGCGGAGATTGCCGGACCGGGTTTTATTAATTTTACCCTGGACAAGGGTTACCTCTATCCCATCGTAGCTTTGGTTCAAGAGCAGGGTGACAACTACGGACGGATTACCATCGGCGAGGGACAGAAGGTTCAGATGGAGTTTGTCAGTGCCAATCCGACAGGAAGCCTGCACCTGGGCCATGCCCGCGGCGCAGCCGTAGGCGATGCGCTCTGCAATGTGCTCGACTATGCAGGATACGAAGTAACGCGCGAGTATTACATTAATGATGCAGGCAATCAGGTCGTGAACCTGATTAAATCCCTGGAAGCTCGGTATTTGCAAGAGCTGGGTCAGGATGCCGAAATGCCGGAAGACGGCTACCATGGCGAAGATATCAAAGGTTTTGCCAAAGAGCTTGTGGCTGAGAAAGGCGATTCCTTGTTGTCCATGAGCCCTGGAGAGAGAACAGCCTTTTTCCGTGAGTTCGGGCTCGAGAAGGAACTGGGCAAAATCAAACGCGATTTGAATCGATTCCGCGTTCATTTTGACGAATGGTTTAGCGAAACGTCCCTGTACGAGGACGGTCTTGTCGAGAAGTCTCTGGAAGAGCTGAGATCAAAAGGCGAGGCCTACGAGAAGGATGGAGCAACCTGGCTTCGTACAACCGACTATGGGGATGATAAGGACCGCGTCCTCGTTAAGAATGACGGAACCTATACTTACCTGACACCGGATATTGCGTACCACCGCAACAAATACGAGCGCGGATACGACAAGATCCTCAATATTTGGGGAGCGGACCACCACGGTTATGTCCCGCGTATGAAGGCTGCCATGGAGGCGCTTGGCAATGATCCGGACAAACTGATTGTATTGATCGCCCAGATGGTCAGCTTGTTCCAGGATGGCGAGAAAGTGAAGATGTCCAAGCGTACCGGCAAAGCGGTAACGATGGAAGACCTGATGGATGAAGTAGGTGTGGACGCGATTCGTTACTTCTTCACGATGCGCAGCATGGATTCCCATCTGGATTTCGATATGGATTTGGCAGTTTCTACGTCCAACGAAAACCCGGTGTTCTATGTACAATACGCACACGCACGTATTTGCAGCGTATTCCGCCAAGCCGAGGAGCAAGGGATCAACCTGCTGCCGCTAGCTGAAGTGAACCTGAGCGTGCTCACCGCCGAGCATGAATACGACATTTTGCGCAAAATCGGGGAACTCCCGCAGGAAGTGTCGCTTGCTGCGGATAACTATGCTCCGCACAGACTCATCCGTTATGTATATGAGCTGGCTTCTTCGTTCCACAGCTACTATAGAGCCGAGCGTGTTATTACAGAGGATGCGGATCAGACACAGGCACGTCTTGCTCTCCTTGGAGCTGTTCGTACCGTAATCGCTAACGTGCTTCGCCTGATGGGCGTATCGGCTCCAGAACGTATGTAATGGAGTTTTGGTTCACCTTTCCTTGATATAGGTGACAACAGCCGTCTTTCCGTGGGGGAAGGCGGCTGTTTTTTTGTAAGCGAATTTCATTTTTGTGGTCCATTCTTAAGTGCAAGATTATAATTTCATGCCCTCGCGCAAAAATTTGAAAGCATTAACCTCTCCGTCGGAGACGCTGTATCCTTTTTTGAGTTTGAGTGGAGAGGAGGTACGCCGCAGCAAGGCTTTGATGGTTGCCGTTTTCAGATCAGGCTTTTGCGCAAGCAGCAGGGCGATGGTTCCGCTGACATGAGAAGTGGCCATGGAGGTACCGCTCATCTCGTGGTATTTTCCCTGCAGCCAGGCCGACACGATTTTGTCTCCAGGTGCATAAATATCTACAAATTGCCCGCGATTGCTGAAGGCTGGAATTTTTCGGTGGCGATCGGTAGCTCCGACAGATATGGTTTGGGGATAGCGGGCGGGATAGTCAGCTGTACGGCGTTTGCCGTCATTGCCGGAGGATGCAACAATAATGACGCCTGCTTGGTTGGCCTTGCCTACGATATCCAGCAGTGCGCGGCTTCGGGTCTGCATACCGAAACTCATATTGATGATATCGATCTCGGCGCGTACGCACCAATCGATTGCCAGAATAATATCCGATACGAAGGCGGACCCGTTATGATCAAAGGCCTTAACAGGATATACCACAGATCGGGGGGCAACGCCGATCATGCCTTGCGTGCTGTTCGCGGCAGCGATCGTGCCCGAAATATGCGTTCCGTGCCCATTGTCATCGTACGGCGGCATGTTTCGATGAACCAGATTGATCCCCCTGGTCAGCGAGTATTTCAGATCCGGATGAGAAAAATCCACACCTGTGTCAATAACGGCAATCTTCATGCGGTGTCCTGTCGAGATAGACCAGGCATGAGGGGCTTTGATTTGCTTGATACCCCATGGGATCCCGGTTAACGTTCCAATTGTTCCCTGTATGGCCTGGATATGAACCTGTTCATCCTCCTCGACCATCAGCTCATGTCGAAACTCCGCTTCAAACTTCGCTGTCTGGGGAGCCGGAGCGATGATGGTGTGGGTAAGCGGCGAGTAGCTGATCGATTCCGGGAAACGCGCTTTCCCGGCGAGCCGATTCCATTCGCTGATGCATTCCTGGTACAGCTGAGGGTCATGAAACGTGAGGAGCCGCCGGTTCTTGTCCCGGACGTTCCGCATAGGGTTCGTCTCTGTCAGTAGTGATTGCATGATCCGGGTGTAATCCATGTGTGGCAATCTCCCTTCTCGATGAACCGTTGCTTCAGTATTGTATGAGTCGGGGTGAGAGCCCGAATGGGATGTTGCCCTTTTTCCGGGAAATAGGCCCTGATTCGCGTGTCAAAGCAGAAGGGCGAACATAAGATACATGGAGAGAATATCAAGGTTCTCTTATCTATCCCGTAAGGAGTCGATCCTTGGGGCGGGTACAGTCAGAAGACGGAGAGGAAGAGTCTCCGTCTTTTTCCTTTTTGGTATCGGACGGGCCGTGGCGCATAAAAACTTGATTTTTATTTCCAAATAGGTTTTACTTAGTTTTGATAATGGATATGTTGAGGGTATAACGTGAAGATTTGTGTGAGAGGAAGTGTGCGTTAGTGAGTAATCCGCTCAATTTAAAGATCGATCCGGAGAAGATTCAGGAAATCCCAATGGTTGACCTGGCTTTTATGGTTCTGAAGGCGGCGAACACGCCGTATTATTACCGTGACCTTATGAATGAGGTGGCCAAGCTTCGCGGCTTTACGGAAAAGGAAATTAACGAAACGATTGCCCAGTTATATACCGAGATCAATATAGACGGACGTTTCGCATGTGTAGGAACGAATCTGTGGGGACTGAAGCGTTGGTACCCGCTTGAGAAGTCCGAAGATCCGATTGCGAACGCGAAGCGTCCGCGGATCATTAATGATGAAGACGACGATGATGACGACTTCACGGATGAAGAGGAAACTTACAGTGCCGACGAAACCGAGGATGATTTTGACAGCATCGACGATGACGATGATGATCACGATGATCTCTTCTCGGATGATGACGATGCCGAAGATGAAGTAGATGAAGACGTTGTTCTGGATGATGACGAATTGGAGGATGAAGATTCAGAATCCGAGGAAGAAGAGGATCTGGAAGAGGAAGAATTTGAGGAAAAGGACAAGGATTAATCCGTCTCACAGCAGCGGCTTATGGGCCCGTCTGCTTTGTTTATGACTTTGTTTTACAGTGTCAGGTGATTGGGGAATTTTGAGCTTTGTTCTTCTCTTGACAAGCAGATAAGGCACAGAGTAAACTATTGCTTGGGCTTATGATTGTGGATTAAATATGTTTAATATAAAAGTGCCCCGTTATTTATTCGGGGTCACTTTTTTTGTTTTTAAGGTATTAGAAAGTGCAGACGACGCTAGCTTCTGGACCTGAAATCGCAAGAAAACTTACCATAAAAAATTGGGTCTGTCTTCTATGGAGTATGTCGATAGGCGTTTTTCTTGTGGGCTAGAAAGTATCCTATTGTAGGGAAGTACTGATCTCTGCAGTGAATAATCCGCCTTGGCGGATGTCTCTTGCCAAGCTTCGTGCCGATTAAGATTTAGGTGCTTGGATGAGATGTGATGAGATTTCGGAATCGCTCGGCGCCGGTATGATGCCGTGCAGGCAGCTCTATACGAGGATCATTGAAGCGTCAAGTATATGCGGTTTGTAATAGGTCGGAGGTCAGCTCGCTCACCATTTTTGGAAGCGAGCCATGCTTTTTGTTGGTCCCTCTGATGAATCAGGGGAAAACGGGTTAGGATAAACATCATATGTCGCCTGAAGTTATGGAGATTATATAGGAGGGTTTTTAACAGTGACAAAGTATATTTTTGTAACAGGCGGAGTCGTGTCATCTCTTGGTAAGGGAATTACCGCCGCTTCGCTCGGTAGATTGCTTAAGAACAGAGGGCTCAAGGTAACGATTCAGAAATTCGATCCGTACATTAATATAGATCCGGGCACCATGAGTCCATACCAGCATGGCGAAGTGTTCGTTACTGACGATGGTGCGGAAACCGACCTGGACCTGGGACACTATGAGCGCTTCATCGATATTAACCTATCGAAGAACAGCAATGTGACAACAGGTAAAGTATACTCATCTGTCATCAGCAAGGAGCGTCGGGGAGAATATTTGGGCGGCACCGTGCAGGTTATCCCTCATATTACGAATGAAATTAAAGAGCGCGTATTCCGTGCAGGCCGTGAAGCGGGTTCGGATGTAGTCATTACCGAAATCGGCGGCACGGTTGGTGATATCGAAAGCCTTCCTTTCCTTGAGGCCATCCGTCAAATCAAGAGCGACGTTGGCCGTGAGAACGTCATGTATATTCATGTAACCCTCATTCCATATATTAAGGCAGCTGGTGAAGTGAAAACGAAGCCGACCCAGCACAGTGTAAAAGAACTTCGCAGTATCGGCATTCAGCCAAATGTCATTGTCTGCCGTACAGAACATGAGCTTTCAACCGAGATGAAAGCGAAAATCGCGCTCTTCTGCGACATCGATCCTAACGCGGTCGTAGAATGCCGCGATGCGTCCTCACTGTATGAGGTACCGCTGAATTTGCGTGATGAAGGTCTTGATGAAATTGTAGTCAATCATTTGAAATTAACGACACCGGCACCGGATATGAGCGAGTGGGAAGATCTCGTAGAACGCGTATCCAAGCTGGAGAAGACTGTTGAGATCGCAATTGTTGGTAAATATGTCGCGCTCCATGATGCGTACCTTAGTGTTGTTGAGTCATTATCCCACGCCGGATTTGATGCGAATGCCGAAGTGAAGGTCCGCTGGGTAAATGCCGAAGAAATTACGGCAGACAACGTCGAAGATATGCTGAATGGCATAGGCGGCATCCTCGTACCGGGCGGATTTGGTGACCGGGGTATCGAGGGTAAGATCAGTGCAATTCGTTATGCTCGCGAGCGCAATATTCCATTCTTCGGTATCTGCCTTGGCATGCAGGTGTCGGTTATCGAATATGCCCGCTCCATTCTGGGACTGAGTGGTGCGAACAGCTCTGAGATCGATCCGGCTACTGAATATCCGGTCATCGATCTTCTGCCGGAGCAGAAAGACATTGAGGATCTCGGCGGTACGATGCGTCTTGGATTGTATCCATGCAAGCTGGTTCCGGGATCACTTGCGGAGTCCTGCTATCAGGATGAGCTGGTTTATGAAAGACATCGCCACCGGTATGAATTCAACAACCAATACCGTGAAGATATCGAGAAAGCAGGCTTGCGTATTTCCGGTACATCTCCGGATGGACGCTTGGTTGAAATTGTAGAACTGCCAGGACATCCATGGTTCCTTGCTGTGCAATTCCATCCGGAGTTCACTTCCCGTCCAAACCGTCCGCAGCCGCTGTTCCGTGAATTTGTAAAAGCTTCGATTCAGCACAAAGCATAATATGGGAAGAGCCTCTTTTGAAGAGGCTCTTTTTTGACTTTATTTTATGTTTTCGGCGCGTTTGTAAAGTTTTTGGACAGGGTTCGAAGTAAACATCCTTGCTGTCGACTTTGTTTACAGCTATCCATTTATCTTTTTTTCGTACTTTTTTCGAGATAGGAAGGAATTCGACATCTACAGGCGAATACAAATAATGGTCGGTTTATGGGAAAGTTAGGAACTTTCGAGTTTGCATATACTCATTGCACGATTTAAGTATCGGGAGGTTGGAAGGATGAGCAAACAAAGCAAACACAAAGTGTTGATTGTGGATGACCAGAACGGTATCCGCATCCTGCTTGTGGAAGTGTTCAGCAGTGAAGGGTACGAGACGTTTCAAGCGGCGAACGGAAAGGCAGCGCTTGAAATTGTAAAGCTGCACACGCCGGATCTGGTGCTGCTGGATATGGAAATTCCTGGAATGGACGGGCTTGAGATTTTGAAGCATATTAAACAGATGAATCCGGACATCAAGGTGATCATGATGACAGCTTACGGGGAACTCGACATGATCAAGGAAGCAACCGATCTTGGCGCACTGATGCATTTCACCAAACCTTTTGATATTGATGAGATGCGGCAAGCCGTCAATATGCAGTTAAAAGGGACCGCCAACAATATCGGTTGAACTATGAATTCTGCTCAAAGGGCGGAATTCTTTTTTTTGCCAGAATGTGAGGTCCGTCGCAGCATTTTAGGAAATGCTTGTTTAGTATTTATGACGCGATGTGGTATAATAAGGCCGTATGTTATATCGGCTAAAAACCATAGACAAACTAAGCATCTTTAGGAGGATGAAACCATGCCATTAGTATCAATGACAGACATGCTGAACAAAGCACTTGAAGGTAAATATGCTGTTGGTCAATACAACATCAATAACCTGGAGTGGACATATGCAATTCTTGAAGCAGCTGAGCAAGAGAAATCTCCAGTCATTCTGGGTGTTTCTGAAGGCGCAGCTCGTTATATGGGTGGATTCAGCACCGTTGTACACATGGTAAAAGGTCTGATGGAGGATCTGAAAGTAACAGTTCCTGTTGCCATTCACCTTGACCACGGTTCAAGTGTTGAGAAGTGTAAAGAAGCAATCGACGCAGGATTCACTTCGGTTATGATCGATGATTCCCACAGCCCGATTGACACGAATATCGAAACAACGAAGCAAGTGGTTGAATACGCTCATTCCAAAGGTGTTTCCGTTGAGGCTGAAGTAGGCATGGTCGGCGGACAAGAAGATGACGTAATCGGTGACGTAATGTACGCGAAGCTGGACGACTGTGTACGCATCGTGAATGAGACAGGCATCGATACACTGGCACCTGCGCTTGGTTCTGTTCACGGTCCTTACAAAGGCGAGCCAAACCTTGGTTTCAAAGAGATGGAAGAAATCCGTAATGCAGTGAAGCTTCCATTGGTGCTTCATGGTGGTACGGGGATTCCGACTCATGATATCAAGAAAGCCATCTCTCTGGGTACTTCCAAAATTAATGTGAACACCGAGAACCAAATCTCGTTCTCCAAAGTTGTTCGTGAAGTGCTTGCTGCTAAACCAGAAGCTTACGATCCTCGTACATTCCTGAAACCAGGTCGTGAAGCGATCAAAGAAACCGTTGTTGGCAAAATCCGTGAGTTTGGTTCCAACAATCAAGCTTAATTCATAGTTATTCGAGTCGCTTGTAGCCCTAGGGGCCATAACAGGACGATTGGAATCACCTGAGATATTTAGGCTGTCTTATGCTGCATACAATGAAATGGAAAGCACACCGCATAGCCGGTGTTTTTCCATTTCATTTACTATAATGACGGCTATCAGAACCATTTCCGGCTGCGAAGTGATGTAGGGGGACCCGAAAGCTTATGGAAAAATTGATGATCAGCGGTGGACGCCCACTGCGAGGTACTGTAACAATCAGTGGTGCCAAGAACAGTGCAATTGCGTTAATTCCCGCCGCAATCCTGGCGGAATCGGAAGTCGTACTTGATAATTTGCCGCTTCTCAGCGATGTAGCTGTTTATGCTGAGATACTGGAAGAGTTAGGCGGTCAAGTTTCATGGGAAGGCAATCAGATGAGAATTGACCCTTCTGATATCAAATCTATTCCGATGCCTAACGGACCCGTGAAGAAACTGCGCGCGTCCTACTATATGATGGGCGCCATGCTTGGAAGATTTAAAGAAGCCGTGATCGGACTGCCGGGCGGCTGTAATTTTGAACCTCGTCCCATTGACCAGCACATTAAGGGCTTTGAAGCCCTGGGTGCGACCGTGACCAATGAACACGGTTCGATTCATCTGCACGCCAAAGAGCTGCGGGGCGCTAAGATATATCTGGATGTAAGCAGTGTTGGTGCAACCATTAACATTATGCTGGCGGCTGCCAAGGCCAAAGGCTCCACAATTATCGAAAATGCGGCGAAAGAGCCTGAAATTATAGATGTTGCTACACTATTAAATTCCATGGGAGCTGTCATCAAGGGCGCCGGGACGGAGACCATCCGGATTGAGGGCGTAACCGAGATGCATGGCTGCCGTCATTCCATTATTCCAGACCGGATTCAGGCCGGTACATATATGATTGCTGCTGCAGCTACACGCGGTGATGTTCTGATCGACAACGTCATTCCGAAGCATCTTGAAGCCCTTACGGCCAAGCTGATCGAGATGGGCGTTGGCATCGAAGAACTGGACGAAAGCATTCGCGTTACCGGTAAGGACCGGTATCAGCATGCCGACGTGAAGGCTCTTATATATCCTGGATTTGCAACGGATTTGCAATCACCGATGACCAGCCTGCTCACCCAAGCAGAAGGCGTCAGTGTCCTCAGTGATTTTGTATATAGCAACCGGTTTAAACATGTACCAGAGTTAGTTCGCATGGGGGCCAGAATCCGTGTGGAGGGACGCTCAGCCATTATTGAAGGCGGGCCGCTGAACGCAGCCAAAGTCAAGGCGACGGACCTTCGCGCAGGTGCCGCATTAGTCATTGCGGGTCTAACCGTACCCGAAGGGGTAACCGAAGTCAGTGGCGTGGAATTCATTGATCGCGGTTATGATCATCTGGTATCCAATCTGCGAATGCTGGGTGCTGACGTATGGCGTGAGACCGAGGAAGAGTGATTTTTTCCAAAATGAGGGAAATATGTGGACCGAACTGCATATCTCCCTCTGATTTGGGTAATGCTCCTAGTAAAGCTCTCATAGAATAATAGACTACATGACAGCAGGTTCTGCTGCGACAGAAACAAATAATTGAATAGGTGGTTATTGAATGGATTTACAAATATCCGATTTGGAAGGCATGAAGCTGACGGATCTGTATAAGCTGGCCAAGAAATATCAGATTCCTTATTATGGCCAGTTGAAGAAAAAAGAACTGATATTTGCGATTCTCCGAGCCCAGGCGGAACAGAGCGGCTTGATGTTTATGGAGGGCGTACTTGAGATTTTGCCGGAAGGATACGGCTTCCTTAGACCGATTAACTATTTGCCAAGCACGGAGGACATATACATCTCGGCATCCCAAATTCGCAAATTTGATTTACGGACCGGAGATTTGGTCTCAGGCAAATGCCGAACACCTAAAGAGAACGAACGTTACTTCGGACTGCTGCAGGTTAACGCCGTAAATGGAGAGAATCCAGCCGTTGCAGCGGAACGCTTGCACTTCCCAGCCTTGACTCCTCTTTATCCGCAAGAAAAGCTTGTTCTTGAAACATCCCCTAATCAGTTGTCAACCCGAATTATGGATTTGCTTGCACCTGTAGGTTTAGGACAACGCGGTTTGATCGTGGCGCCGCCAAAAGCAGGGAAAACGCTCCTCTTGAAAGAAATCGCCAACAGCATCTCAACCAACAATCCAGAGATTGAACTGTTTGTTTTACTCATCGATGAACGGCCAGAAGAAGTAACGGATATGCAGCGTTCCGTAAAGGGCGAGGTGGTTGCTTCAACGTTCGACGAGCTTCCGGAGAACCATATCAAGGTTGCGGAACTGGTATTGTCGCGTGCATTGCGGCTGGTGGAGCATAAGAAGGACGTTGTTATTTTGCTGGACAGCATTACCCGTCTTGCCCGTGCATACAACCTGGTCATTCCTCCTTCCGGCAGAACGCTAAGCGGCGGTATTGATCCTGCGGCATTCCATCGTCCGAAGCGTTTCTTCGGGTCTGCGCGTAACGTGGAAGAAGGCGGAAGTCTGACCATACTCGCTACTGCCTTGGTTGAAACCGGGTCCCGGATGGATGATATCATTTATGAGGAATTTAAAGGAACAGGCAATATGGAGCTGCATTTGGACCGCCGTTTCGCGGAACGTCGTATTTTCCCGGCAATCGACATTCGTCGCTCGGGTACACGGCGTGAAGAGGTGCTGCTGAACAAGGATGAACTGGACACCATTTGGGCAATCCGTAAAAATATGAACGATTCCGCTGACTTTGTGGAAGGGTTCCTCAAAAAAATGCGCGACAGCAAGAACAATGCGGAATTCTTGGCTTCATTTGATGTTAATGCCAACAGCAGCAGCGGAACCGGGACTCAGGGCCAGTCGGCCAGACGTCCATCGCGTGCATCTGCAGCGACGGCACCTCAGACGTAAAGCCCTGAACAACCGGAGAATAGGAGATCAACATGTATTTGGTTTATGCAGATGAACAAGGGAACGTATACGACCATTCTGAGCTGTACGGGCTTGCCCGCAGTGGGGATATGATCGTTGAAATATTGGATGATGAATTGATACCTCTGCCAGATGGGGCTACGCTGGTCGGCCTTCCGAGTACCCGAGCCATCGGGATGGATCCTGAGACCGGTGAAATGATGCCGCTTGAAGACGGGTATACAGCTGTCGGAGCGCTTTTGCCGCAAGGCTATACCCGATTGTGCTTGCCAGGCTATGTGAAGTCAGACAAGGAATACAAGCTGCCGCTCTTCGGTTATTCGGCTGTCGTGTGGAAGGATGGCGCATTCTACACAACTGCGCGCTTGTCCGATGACCCTGAGAAGTGGAATCCAATGAATTGCGATTTGAATGATCTTGAGCTTGGGGTTAAGGCTCTGAAGGAGAAATATCCGGAGAACCGGCTCTATGAGCATCTGTCCAACTGTGCATTGGGATACGAATGCCTCACGGCATCGAACACGTTCCTGAATCGCTGGGAGGGTGCGGTTCCCGTATCCTATTCCTGTAATGCAGGCTGTTTCGGGTGTATCTCGGAACAGCCGGATGACAGCGGCTTTGTCGCCCCTCAGACCCGGATGAATTTCCGCCCGAGGGTAGATGAGCTGGTGCAGGTGATGCTGGAACATCTGAAAACACCGGAGTCCATCATCAGCTTTGGCCAAGGTTGTGAGGGTGAGCCTTCCACACAAGCGAAGATCATTATCGAAGCGATGAGAGAAGTTCGGTCACAGACGGATATGGGATATATCAATATTAATACCAATGCGGGTTTGACCGATTTTATCCGCGGCATCGTGGATGCGGGCCTTGACTTGATGCGAGTGAGTACCATCAGTGCATTGGATGGCCATTATAACGCATACTACAAACCAAGAGGATATACGCTCGCTAATGTGGAGAAGTCCCTTCGCTATGCAACCGACCAAGGCGTGTATACTTCCATCAACTATCTGATCTTCCCCGGCGTAACCGATCGCGAGGAAGAGCTGGAAGCCATGATTGAGTTTGCCCGGCGTACTGGGCTTAAATTAATCCAGCTTCGTAATCTTAATATCGACCCTGAAAGCTATCTCCAGCTCATTCCGCCTGCACAAGGCGAGATTCTCGGGATGAAGCAGGCCATTGAGATTATGCAAGAGGAATTACCTGATGTGGTCATTGGATCCTACACTCATGTACCTCCTGCCGGACAGGCAAGACCGAAGAAGAGAACGTCTCTGATTTAACCGGTATATGGCCCGTTGTTTATCTGCTAAAAACAGGGTGAAATTCCATTTGTGAACTTGTCTGATGTTTTGTGTATGGGCTATTGCGCAATCAATATGCTCGTGATATACTCGGTTTATGTGTCCATATAACTCTGGGTCCGCATGAGGCTCAGGGCGGAAAGAGGTGAAAGCTACAATGAAACAAGATATTCAACCGAAATATCACGTTACTACAGTTACTTGTGCTTGCGGTAATACGTTTGAAACAGGTTCTGTAAAACCAGATCTTCGTGTAGAGATTTGCTCGAACTGTCATCCGTTCTTCACAGGTAAACAGAAATTCCTGGATGCTGGCGGTCGTGTTGATAGATTCAAAAAGAAATACGGTATCTAATAAACAAACCCTTCGCCCCTATGGCCGAAGGGTTTTTGTCTGTCTATAGGCGTGATATGCCTTGTAACTTCTTCCGTCGGTTGCTTTTTTGATAGCCATGCGATATACTAAAGTTCGCCGTGCTAGACGGGGAGGTAGCGGTGCCCTGTAACTCGCAATCCGCTGTAGCGAGGTTGAATTCCTGTTAGAGGTATTGTCGATGTGAGGCTGGTCCCTGCACTCAATGTTGACGGTTGGGTCCTCCGCAATGAGCACTTGTGAACCTGGTCAGGTCCGGAAGGAAGCAGCCATAAGCAAGATCGCTTTTGTGCCGGAGGGGTGCCTAGCCCGAGTTGTTGTTCAGGATTGCCGCTCGGATCGCAATTATCAATAACAGGTGCACGGTATACATAACTGCACATAACACCTTTGCCATTGGCAAGGGTGTTTTTTGTCGAGGCTGCCTGATATCGAGGGAAATCCTTCATGCTAACTTGGATAAAGATTTCCAAGTAAACGTTTTGCTAAGGCAGGGGAAAGTAGTATAGAATGTAGTATAATATAACCGTTAACTCACGCTTTTTCAGGTTGAGATTGACCATGAAAGTAAGAGCAACGCACACGGAGATGGGGCTGCAGTCTATACCGATTAGTTATTAATCTTCGTGAAGTGGAAGTTGAAAGAGGGTAAAGCACAGTGGAACATATCGCGTTATATCGTGCTTGGCGACCGCAGTCATTCGGTGACATGGTGGGCCAGCAGCATATTATCCAGACCCTGCAGAATGCCATTCGCGAGCAGCGGGTTTCCCATGCCTACCTGTTCAGCGGTCCACGGGGTACGGGCAAGACCAGTGCCGCTAAAATTTTGGCCAAAGCCGTGAACTGCGAGCATGGTCCGGCTGAGGAACCCTGCAACGAATGCGAAGCCTGCCGGCGGATAACGTCCGGAGCTGTTATGGATGTTCAGGAGATCGACGCTGCATCCAACCGCGGTGTCGAGGAGATCCGTGATTTGCGGGAGAAGGTCAAATACGCACCGACCGAGGTCCGGCGTAAAGTTTATATTATCGATGAAGTGCACATGTTGACGACGGAAGCATTCAATGCCTTATTGAAAACGCTGGAGGAGCCGCCGGCACACGTGATGTTTATACTAGCGACAACAGAGCCCCATAGACTTCCTGCAACGATTATTTCACGCTGTCAGCGGTTTGATTTTCGGAGGGTCTCCCTTGATGAGCAAACCGGTCGATTGCAGCAGATTTGCGGGGAAGAGGGAATTACGGCAGATCATGAAGCGCTGCAGTATATTGCCCGTCTATCGGATGGCGGTATGCGTGATGCACTGAGTATTCTGGATCAGATCGCTTCGTTTACCGGTGGCACGGTGTCTTATCAACAGGTCATGGACATGACGGGTGGTATTGCCTCGGAGCAGTTTGGGCGTCTTGCCAGCGCCGTGAAACAGGGGGATGCCGGGCTCGTGCTGCAAATCGTGGAGCAGTTTATGCAGGAGGGAAAAAGTGCCGACAAGTGCATGGAGAATCTCCTGTATTATTTCCGTGATTTGCTTATGATCAAGATGGTGCCCGATGCCGACAAACTGACCGACCGGGTTCTGAATCCGGCAGAATTTCAGGAAATGGCCAATGCCTTCAGCCGCGATGAATTATTTCAGATGATTGATACGCTGAGCCGCTATCAGAGTGAGATGAAGTACGCCTCGCAGCCGCAAACCTTGTTTGAGGTAGCCCTGCTTAAGCTTTCCGGTATTCCTCAATCCGCGGGTGGGGCAACAAGTGCCCATGGTACAGTCGACGCCGGGGAGCTGGCTCAGTTGAAGCAGCATGTAGCCGCGCTCGAGAAGAAGCTGGAACGCCTGATGCAGAACGGTGTTCCAGCGTCGAACCAACGGGAAGCTGCCAAGTCTACCCGTACACCAGCGCCGAAAGCAGCATCATCAGCCAAGATTCCGCAGCATATGGATCAGTATGTAGCTTCCCGAACCGGGGAAGAGTACACCGCAGTTCAGCGGCAGTGGGCTCAAATACTCCAGAATGTAAAAGAGGAGAAGGTTACGGTCCACGCGTGGCTGATGGATGGAGAGCCGGTGTCCGTATGGGAGGACAAGGTGCTTGTCGCTTTCAAAAACAACATCCACCGCGAAACGACCGAGAAACCTGCCAATAAGCAGGTGATTGAAGGGGTGCTTGATTCTACGCTCGGCAAGCCGTATCATCTGGTGACGATGATGCTTCGTGACTGGAGCGACGCGGTTGAAGGAGCAGGCAAGCCTCAGGCAGAAGAGCTTAAGCTGGAGCACGAGGTGGCTGATGCTGAAGCCGGTGGAGAAAAACCATGGATTGATGAGGCGATCCAGTTATTTGGGGAAGACCTCGTTGTCATAAAAGACTAGCACGTGACTGCGTGCACCCTATTATAAGGAGAGATGAAACATGAATAATATGAACCAAATGATGAAGCAAGTGAAAAAGATGCAGGAGCAAATGCTGAAAGCTCAGGAAGAGCTGGCTACCAAAACCGTTGAAGGCACTTCCGGCGGAGGCGTGGTTACCGTAGAAGTGAGTGGGCACAAGCAAATTCTGTCCATCAACATCAAGCCGGAGGCAGTTGATCCGGATGACGTGGAAATGCTGCAGGACTTGGTGCTCACAGCGGTTAATGACGCACTTGCCAAGGCAGAAGAAATCGCAAATGCCGATATGGGCAAATTTACAGGCGGCATGAAAATCCCGGGCTTGTTCTAATCTAACCTAGAAGGAGTAGTTACATTTGTACTATCCTGAACCGATCGCGAAGCTCATTGACGCCTTTACGCGACTGCCGGGTGTGGGGCCGAAAACGGCCGCCCGCCTGGCTTTTCATGTTCTGAACATGAAGGAAGATGATGTTATTGATTTTGCCAAAGCGTTAGTCAGCGTCAAAAGGAATCTGCATTACTGCTCTGTCTGCTGCAATATCACCGATACGGATCCGTGCCGGGTATGCCAGGACAAGACCCGGGATCCCTCCACCATCTGCGTAGTACAGGATGCAAAAGATCTCGTGGCGATGGAGCGTACGAAGGAATTTGACGGCTACTATCACGTTCTTCATGGAGCGATATCTCCCATGGAGGGTATTGGACCGGACGAAATTCGTCTCAAGGAGCTGCTTACGCGCCTTAGCGACGAGAGAGTGAAAGAATTGATTTTGGCCACGAATGCGAATATTGAAGGTGAGGCGACGGCGATGTACATATCGCGGCTTGTCCGTCCATTTGATATTAAAGTGACCCGAATTGCTCATGGACTTCCTGTGGGCGGCGACTTGGAGTATGCGGATGAAGTAACCTTGTCCAAGGCGCTCGAAGGACGGCGTGAATTGAACTAATATGTTCTCACCATCCCTGCGCAGCTTAATTTAAATGAATCCTTGCTTACATTAGGGAGGGACATTAGGCGTTGCTGCAGCAGTGTTTTTTTCAAAAGAATAATGGTATAGGGATAGGTGGTCTTAAATCCCTGAACACGAACGAGCATTAGAAGGTATTCTGATGGCTCGTTTTTTCTTTGTCTTTTTGCTGTGCAGAAAGTAGAGTAGGGAAGATTTGTTTTGGTTCTAAGTTTGTCCTCCTCTCGATATGAATGTTACAGACGGTCATAATGGCAGTGCCAAACATTCATATTCATAGGAGAGTGAGCAGAATGAAGATATGGTGGAAGCAGTCGAAGAAGCGAGAGGAAGAAACCTACATCACGATTGAGGATCAAGAGCGGATGTGGCATGTATTCATGGATGTTCGGAGATCCCAGATGGAGTGGGAACGTGCTCATCTGCTATTTCAAGAGGCTACGGGTCAGGATCAGATTGATTATGCCATCTACATGCTGGAGGCAGCGGAACGTAAATACCAGATGAATCTCAAACAGGCCAAGCAGCTCAACCTGGATGGGGCGCAGATGCAGTATATCGAGCAGAAGAGAGAGAATGGCTAAAAGAGGCCGCTGTTGCGGTTCTTATACCATATGAAGGAGGAGTATCTATGAAACTGGTTGTTCTAGGGGTTCTAAGCATATCGCTATTATTGCTCATCTATATCATCTTCAGAAAGAAACTCGGGCTGGGTTGGTTAACTGTATTTGGCGCTCATCTTGCTCTCTCTGCGGTGGCGATTTATATTGTGAATTTCACTGGTTTAGCGGCGGAGACTTACATTCCCCTGAATCCAATGACCATTGGAACTGTAATGGTATTGGGTCTGCCTGGCGTAGCTCTCTTGGTCGGTTTAAAAATAACTTTATTAGGGTAGTTGACGCATGCTTATAATCTATGATACATTAATGTTCGCCCGTTTGATTTGGGGTGTAAAAGATTGACCGGTTAGGCAGAAGATTGATTGAAAAAAATCAAAAAAACTTCTTGACCAACAGCAAGCTAGTATGATATATTATAAAAGTCGCCGCTGAGATGCGGATGACAAACAAAAAACGATTGATCTTTGAAAACTGAACAACGAGTGAGTAAGGATTTTACTTGTAAAATCCATTGCGAAATCATCATGTACAAGCCTTTGGTTTGTTGGGTGATGGAGCAT
>NZ_BIMC01000029.1 GCF_004000885.1 Paenibacillus glucanolyticus NBRC 15330 | reverse complement strand
GAACTGGGTATTAATTTGTTAGATACAGCCGAGTGTTACGGGCCTCATCATATGTCTGAGAATTTCATCGGGGATTTCTTGTCACGTGACCGCCGCGAGGATTGGGTTATTGCCTCCAAGTTTGGTCATCAGTGGCATGAGCAATGGGAGAATGCCTGGGACGCGAAGCAGATTCGAATCCAGCTGGAGGAATCTCTTAAAGCGCTGCGTACGGATTATATCGACCTGTATCAATTCCATTCCGGCTCGGATGAAGTGTTCAATAATGATGAGATGTGGACGATGCTGGACAAGCAGGTTCAGGCGGGAACGATCCGAAATCTCGGGATATCGATCGGAAGCAACAGGAATATCTATCAAACCGACAAGGCTGCGGAGCTGAATGCCAAGGCGATTCAGGTTGTGTATAACCGTCTGGATCAGGCACCGGAGGAAGAGGTTCTCCCTTCATGTCTGAAGCAGGATCTTGGTGTATTGGCACGGGTTCCGTTGGCAGGCGGGTACTTGAGCGGGAAATACAAGCCGGGGACGGTGTTCAGCGATAAAGTGCGCAGGAACCGTGACCAGGACGAGATTAATGCCAAGCTGAAGCTTGTGGAAGAGATCAGACAAAAGGAAGTGCCCGAAGGCGTGAATATGGCGGAATGGGCGCTGGCCTGGTGTCTGAAGCATCCGGCGGTCAGCTGTGTCATTCCGGGCTGCAAAAGCGTGGATCAGGTAGAGATGAACGCAAAGGCCGTGGAGCAGGATCTGGTGAACGAAGAACACCCGGGTGCTTGGAAATAATCAAGCAGCGGTCGTAACTGACGCAGGCTGTTACGGGATGAGCGGGTTAGATAGTAGAATGTTTAAGCATCTCAAGGTCTTTCGTAGATCCTTGAGATGCTTTTTTCATGATGGCTATCCAAGTGAATCTCTTAAATCTTCTGAACGATTAACAGTGACTCATTGCCATAATAGATCGTAATGGAATAGTATAAAGTAGTAATCATCGAGAGCTATAGTATGGGGAGCCTTGGACATGAAGATACGAGATCATAATCGAATGACCTGGACTAGATGGTTTATGAACAAGCCATCGTTTTACCGAAAAATGGTGTGGATCGCTTTATTATCGTCGATTGTTCCGATTATGATCTTGGGCATATCCAGCTACGCCATGACAACCAAAATGATCAAGCAGGATGCAAGTCAGGACGTCTCGCAGATTTTGAATTATGCCTCACAGACGATTGATACAGGGATGGATCGAATACAGAATAATTTGATTCAGATGTTAATGGGGTCATTTTTCACCTCCGATTTTGCAGAGCAGAAACGTAACAATTATGCCGGGTTTTATTCCAATGTGTATCAGAATCTGGCAGCCTTTAAGAATGGAAATCCTCAGATCGAGGATATTTCCTTATATACGTTGGATGAGAATTACTTCATATCGGCTACATATGGCGGGCACAAGGCTGAATCTGAAGACGAAATCAGAGCAGCCCATCAATTGCTGAACGACAAACAGCAGCTTTATTGGAAGGCAGGCTATTTTCTCAATGACAAAGAGGACGTCAACGGCATTTCTATCGTAAGCGCACTCCCCCTGCATGCCCAGGACCCGATAGGCTTTATTGGGATCACGATGGACAATCGGATGTTCGAATCGTTAGCCAGGCCCTTCATCAAATATGAGAATGAACGAATGTATGTCCTTGATGATACAGGCCAATTGGTATTCCATCTCAATGGCACCTCGGTTCCTCCGGAATTGTATGAAATGATAACGGTTACAAATAAAATCGGACATGAAT
The DNA here is from genome assembly GCF_004000885.1 of Paenibacillus glucanolyticus NBRC 15330. GTDB lineage: Bacteria > Bacillota > Bacilli > Paenibacillales > Paenibacillaceae > Paenibacillus_AQ > Paenibacillus_AQ glucanolyticus. The sequence goes on along the minus strand of NZ_BIMC01000029.1, from coordinate 54,953 downwards.
TCGTATACCATTGGGATGGCAAGGAATACCTTGTTACCTCCAAGCTTTCGCCTATGTACAATCTGCTGTACATCGACATGATTCCAACAAAAGAGTTATACAGCAGCTCGCAGTGGATAGCGGGCATGACCTTGCTTATGGTTGTGATTGTTCTTGTTACCGGCTTCACATTGGCATGGGTTGGCGCGAAAAGAGCCTATCGGCCGATCAAAAAGCTGATGTTCCAAGTCAGCGGCAGTCAGACGGGCGATATGGGAATGGATGAGATCAGTTATGTCAATAAGCGCTGGACGGAAATGAACAGCAAGGCGCTTGAACTGGAAGGACAATTGAATGAACAGCTGCCGCTGATCCGTGAGATTTTTGCCCTGCGGCTGATGGAGGGACAGTTCACGCATGATCGCCAGGAGCACCTGGCGGCTCTTCTAGGCAGGTACAGCATACCGAAACAGCAATCAGCAGTCGTTTTTATCATTGCATATGATCAATTTGTGGAAGAGGCCAAGTTTCAAGAGTCTGATAAGGACCTGATCCTGTTTATTATGAAAAATATTGCGTCGGAGCTCTTGGAGCAGAGCGGTCTCCAGGGAATTGTAATCAATGCCTTGAATGATCAAGTGATCGTGTGGCTCTGGACGGAGCAGGAAGAGGCCAGAGTATGGGAGCTTACGCTTAAGCCGGCTGTGGAGCAGGTCCGTCAGCAGATTGCCCATTATTTATGTTCGCCGGTAACAATTGGTTTAAGCAGAACGACAGATCAGGTGGAGTTGTTACCCGACTTGTACCGGGAAGCGCAGCTTGCCATTCATTCGCGCATGATTAACGGCGGCAACCAGATCATTGAGAGCAAAGGCCTCATCAACTCCATGAATTATCGATACCCGACGGAGCTGGAAACTCATTTCACCGCGTCGCTTCAAGTAGGCAACTTCGCGGAGGCTGAGCGTATGCTGCATGCATTCTCTGATAAAGTGCAGACGGCCGTACATAATCCCGAGCTTATTCTGATGTCCTATGATCAGCTGTTATCTACGACACTTCGAACCGCGTATCTGATGGATATCGACTATGACCATTTATTTGGTCGTTCTACCTTCGAGTTATATACGGAAATGAGAGAGTGTGCGACGATTCAGGACTTGAATGAGTGGTTTAAGCGCGAATTGTTAGAACCGATTTTGCTGTCGCTCAGCAACAAAAAGAATCAAGAATACGAGCACCTTATTCATAAAGTTACGCTGTATATTGCTGAGCATTATCATCTGGATATTTCGCTGGATCAATGTGCGCAAATTTGTGGTATAAGCCCTCCTTACCTGAGCAAACTCTTCAAGAAAGTGAAGGATATTTCTTTTATTGAATATTTGACCCAGGTTCGCGTAACCAGAGCGATTGACTTGTTGGTTACAACGGATTTGCTGGTGAATGAAATTGCCGAGCAGGTAGGATACAACCCCAAGAATTTTATAAGGGTGTTCAAAAAACAGACCGGATTGCCGCCAGGGCAGTACCGTGAAACGCATAGAACGTAATCTTCCTTATTCGACTGACTTGCAATCGACGAGAAGTTAAGGACACTTCTCGTTTTTGCAAGTTTTTTTGTGCCGCGAAGAGGGTCTCATTTTTTAGTCTCGGGCCCGGTCAGGCTGTTGATTTATGAGTCATACCCAACGGGAGAATCCAGTCGTACCAAGGGATTCGCAATTTTTGCAGCGTCAGGCTCATCGGATGAAGAATTGGTCATTGCCCAGTGAATCGCCGGCTTGTAAGATGCAGACATGAAACACTTTGGTAAGCAAGTGGAACTTCATGATCATGCAGGAGGTGGTGGTTACCTTGTCGCAATCCAATACGGAGCACGCGATTTTGGCATCTGGTAGTGAAAGGGAACGAGGCGGGAAAAAAAGATCCAGGCTGGAACGAATGAAGGTGATAATCGCCCGGGAGAAATATTTATATGTGCTTGCGCTTCCGGGGCTGTTGTTTTTCCTCATATTTAAGTACTTCCCCATCTGGGGTCTCGCTTTAGCCTTTCAGAATTACTCTCCGTATTTAGGCTTTTGGGGGAGTGAATGGGTTGGTCTTAAGTATTTCTATGATTTTTTTACGAACCCGGATTTTCTGCTGCTATTCCGAAATACGATGGCAATCAGTCTGCTCAACATTATGTTTTTCTTCCCGGTACCGATTGTTCTGTCACTGCTTATTAACGAAGTACGGAGCCTGAAGTTCAAGAAGACGATTCAGACGATTATCTATTTGCCCCATTTTCTATCATGGGTCATCATCGCAGGCATTTGTTTCATTATTCTCGGCCAGAGCGACGGCATTATCAATAAAATTATCGTTGAGCTAGGCGGACAACCGATTGGCTTCTTAACGGAGCCTAATTATTTCTGGGGGCTTCTCACGGCACAGAGCATCTGGAAGGAAGCGGGTTGGGGAACGATCATATTTCTGGCGGCACTTGCCGGCATCAATCAAGACTTGTACGAAGCGGCACAGATTGATGGCGCAAACCGCTGGAAGCAGATGTTGAACGTGACACTGCCGGGCATTAAAAGCACAATCATCGTACTGCTCATACTGAGACTCGGACAGGTAATGGAAGTCGGATTCGAGCAAGTCTACCTGATGATGAGTTCTCCGGTTTCGCATGTAGCCGATGTATTCGACACGTATGTCTATCGGACAGGCATTCAGAACGGCCGATTCAGTTACGCGACGGTTGTCGGGATCTTTAAATCGGTTGTCGGTCTGCTTCTGGTTGTTATGGCCAATCGCTTGGCCAAAAAATTCGGTGAGGAGGGTCTTTACTGATGAAGCACTCCTTCGGTTATAAATTCACGAATGGAATGATTTATGCGGTGCTGTCCCTGATCGGACTGGTAACCCTGCTGCCGTTCCTGTACGTAATCATCATCTCGTTTACAGATCCAAGTGAATATCTGAGCAAGTCTCTCATCCTGATTCCGGAAAAATGGAGCTTCAGCTCCTACCGATACATCCTGTCTACCGAGATGTTCATCCGTTCTTTGGGAGTCAGCGCTTTTCTCGCTATAGTGGGTTCCATTATCAGCATCATGATCACAAGCGCTCTGTCCTATTCGCTTTCCCGGAGACAATTCTTCGGCAAGAAATTCTTCTTGCTTGCGATTCTGATGACGATGCTGTTCAATCCCGGCATGATTCCAAACTTCTTGCTGGTGGAGAGCATGGGATTGATGGATACGATATGGTCGTTGATTCTTCCGGCTGTTACGAGTGCCTGGTACGTGTTCTTAATGAGAAACTTTTATCAGGAATTACCGGAGGAACTGGAGGAAGCAGCCAAAATTGACGGCTCCAACGATATCGGCGTGTTCTTCAAAATCATGCTCCCCATCTCGCTGCCTGCCATAGCCGCTTTCGGATTATTTTTTGCCGTAGGGTTCTGGAACACCTACTTTAACGGAGTGTTGTACATTAATTCGGAAGAACTGCGGCCGATGCAGGTCGTTCTGCAGATGATGCTGATACAGGCATCGACTAATGTGGCAGATCCATCCGTTGCCGCCATGCTGCAAAGCGAGCAGATGCTGCCTCCAGAGACCATCAAGATGGCAGCTGTGGTTGTTGCATCACTGCCTATCATTCTGGTCTATCCTTTCTTGCAGAAGTACTTTGTCAAAGGTATGCTGGTGGGTTCCATTAAAGGTTAATAGCGCGGACATCACCATTACATATTGATTCTTAATGATGATACAAAGGGAGGGTCTTACACATGAAAAAAAGAAATTGGGTCACCATGCTATTCGCTCTGACACTCGCCGTATCCTTAGTGGGATGCGCCAAAGGGGAGAGCAAATCTGCCGAAGGCGAAGCTGCGGACGGTGAGCAAAAACCGGTTGAGATCAGTATTGGTACGATGACGTACGGGGAATCTCCGAGCAGTGATCTGGACAGCATCACCCAGTTGAACGAGGAATTGAACGTCAAGCTGGATATTGACTTCTATCCAATCAACAGCTACAAAGAGAAAGTCAATGCGCTGCTGGCCTCCAAGAGTTTGCCTGATGTTATTTTGATAGAGGACATTCAGGATCCCGCATTCTCAACGGCTACCGAACAAGGAGCATTCTGGGATTTGACGCCTTACATCAAGGATTATCCAAATCTTGCAGCCTACCCGGAGAACGCGTATGAAAATACGAAGTTTCTGGGCAAGACATTCGGCATCCCGCGCGTTCGTCCACTGGACGGCCATGAATCCCTAATGATCCGCCAGGATTGGCTGGACCAGGTTGGCCTTAAAGCTCCTGCCACGATGGACGAGCTCTATCAAGTTTTAGAAGCTTTCACCAAGAACGATCCGGATCAGAACGGCAAGAACGATACCTATGGTATGGCACAGGCCAGCGTGAGCGGTTATTTGATGTCGATGTTTGGCGCGGGTACAACGTGGAAAGAGCAGGCGGATGGGACGCTCCTTCCTTATTGGATGACAGATGAAGCCAAGACAGCGCTGGAATTCTGGAGCAAGGCCTATGCCGATGGTCTGATTACACCGGATTTGCCGGTCATGAAGTCAAGCCAGGTGAAGGAAATGATCATCCAAGGCAAAGCCGGAGTGGCTATTGCCAACGTTAATGAAGCCTTTATGTTTGGGCAAGAACTGAAGAAAATCCATCCGGAAGCAGAGCTGAAAGCCTTTGAGATCCCTGCTGCTCCAGACGGCAAGAAATACCATGAGCAAGCTTACGGGTCCTACGGCGTATTTCTTGTGAATAAATTAACGGTAGACGAGGCGAAGCTGAAGAAAATTCTAGAGGTCTATAACGCCACAGCGGACGAGGAAGGCTACAATCTGATCACGTATGGCTTGAAGGATGTAGATTATACCGTTTCGGAAGATGGTTCCATCGTTCAGACCGATGAGGGCAAAAAGAAAGCGTATGGTACCGCTACGACAGCACAGTGGATTTCCGGTTATTTTAACAAGTATCAACGTGCAGAAGCGCCCGACATGCCGGCCGAAGTGAAGGAATATAACTACAAACTAATCGACGCCATTACAAACTCCTCGGTGGTTAACCCGGCTGCCGGTTTGCCAGTGACGGAAGCCTGGATGGAAAGAGGCGGCGATTGGCAGAAGAAGTTCGTTGACATGTATACCAATGTGCTTATCGGCAAATCGAGTTTGGCGGATTGGGATGCCTTTATTGCCGGACTGCAGGCCGATGCCAACTTCCAGCAGCATTTGAAGGATACGGCGGACAGTTACAAATCGAAGTAAACAAGGGATGGATGGTTCCCGGCACATTCGAAAATTTCGCTCGAGTTTGCCGGGTTCATTGTCTACACCCATCATAAGGGGGAGGAAAAGATGGATTCATTGTTAAAGGTGGAATCATTCGAAACCCGGTGTGTCAGTTCCTTGGTTAAGGTGTTTGCGGATGAAGAGCTTAACGCTCCCGTACATCCTTGGGGTTCCGCATTGCGCGGCGAAACCTACTCTTATCAGATTGCATACCGCTCGAAAGTTCATATGAGATCTCTGCAGGTGGAAGTGGAGTCCGAACTGCGATCCAACCTATTTGTACGTAAGGTGGATCTGGTGCCTGCTAACTTTATTCATTATCATGATGCGGATGACCATGTTCTGAGGACAACACCGGGACTGTATCCTGATGCCCTCCTTCCGCTCGATGAGTTCGGTCTGACCGGGTATCCCGACCAATGGCGGTCCCTGTGGATTACGGTGGAAATACCGCGGGATGCGGAAGCGGGAATGTTCGATATCCGGTTCAGGATTAAGGATGAGAAGGGTCAACAGCTGGGTCAGGAGTCATTTATGCTGGAGGTCATCGCGGAGACACTGCCTGACCAAACGCTCATTCACACCGAGTGGTTTCACGTGGATTGCTTGGCTACCCATTATCGGACAGAGGTATTCAGTGAGCGGCACTGGCGGCTGATCGGTGAATATGTGAGCACTGCGGTTAAACATGGAATGAATATGATTCTGACGCCTTTGTTTACACCGCCGCTGGATACGGAAATCGGGGGAGATCGTCCGACGGTTCAACTTGTGAAGGTGGAGCGGACAGGTGACAGCTATCATTTTTCCTTCGATCTGTTACAGCGCTGGGTGGAACTGTGTAACGCCAGCGGCGTGAAATATTTTGAATTCTCTCATCTGTTCACGCAGTGGGGGGCAAAGTCTGCACCGAAAGTAATGGCTACCGTAGATGGACAATACAAGCTATTATTCGGCTGGGAGACTGCCTCCAATGATTCGGAGTATACGGCTTTCCTCACAGCGTTTCTAAACAAGCTTGTTCAATTTGTGAAGTGGAACGGGCTGGAGAAACGTGTGTACTTTCACCTGTCCGACGAGCCCAAGCTTGACGACCTGGAAACGTATCGTGCCGCGAGTGAGCTTGTGCGACCTATACTGAAAGACTTTCCGATCATCGATGCTTTATCGGATTATGAATTTTACAAGAGCGGGCTGATTGAACATCCGATTCCTGCCAGCAATGATATTCAGCCGTTTCTCGACCACGGTTTGGAAGGGTTGTGGACGTATTACTGCTGCGCCCAGTACAAACAAGTGTCCAACCGCTTTTTTCATATGCCGTCATCCCGCAATCGCGTGTTGGGGATTCAGCTCTATATATTGAAATTAAGGGGCTTCCTGCACTGGGGCTATAACTTTTGGTACGCACAGTTCTCCAAATACGCGATCAATCCATATCAGGTGACGGATGCCGGAGGGGGCTTTCCAGCAGGTGATGCCTTCCTGGTTTACCCTGGCGAAGAAGGACCGGTTGAATCGATCAGGCTGGAAGTATTGACAGAGGCGCTGCAAGATTTGCGTGCACTTGAGCTGCTGGAGCAGAAGGTGGGGCGTGAACAAGTAGTGGCAATGCTGCAGGACGGGCTGGAGGAAGAAATATCGTTAACGGTCTATCCGCGTGAAGAAGAGTGGTACATTCGAAAGAGAGAACAAGTGAACCGTCTGATTAGCAGCAGCGTAGATCAGCGGAAGAATGCATAGGGCGAAACAGCGTCTTGATGGCCCACAACCATCCAAGGATGCTTCGATCCTACACCGTGCGAACTGGGAGCAGTACACATAGGGAGCAGTGAGTGCACGATATACACCATTTTGCGACAGGGCGGAACGAAGAAATCACGCGCTTGCGCTTGTGGATCAGCGGAAAGAGGTAGAACGACTAAGGCTTCAGGCGGAAGGAGCACTTATATATGGATCTCGGATCAAGGCGGTTATCGATGGCAGTTGTTTTCTGTATGATATTTCAGGTTATCTTTGCAGGATTGCTCGGATCGAATCATCAAGTCCATGCCAGCGCTGTGGAGGGGAATCAAGGCCCTAATCTGATTCCGAATGGCGGGTTCGAGGAGGGTACACTGCTTCAACACCAGGACTGGGTCGGAGGCAGACCCGATGGTTGGAGCGCGTGGCTTCCAACGAGAAACGGACAGCAGGTTTCAGTGGTGAACAACCAGAGTCATCTTGGCAGCCGTTCAGTAGAAATTAAACATCAGGCCGCAGCCCGGACGGCGGTTGCCCCTCAGCCCATTACACCTGTATTGCCTGGCTTGGCCTATACCGTACAGGCTTGGTTGAAGACGCAGGATGTAAAACCTGTCGATGCCGGCAAGGGAGTATACATCCGTACTCAATTCTGTGCTGAGAACGGGAGCAAACTCATGGACGGTCCTGCGATTCCTTTCGTGAAAGGAAGCACCGAGTGGACGCTGCATGAAATGAAGATCGAGGTTCCAAAGGACCCCCGGATAACAAGATTGAAGGTAGAGATATTGCTTGAAACGGGCACGGGAACCGTCTGGATTGACGATGTTTCCCTGACTGAGACCGGTTCGGATTTACCCGCACAGGCGTTTGATACGATCCGCCAGCGCTGGGCTTCGAAGCTGGTCGGCGGCGAAGGTGTTCAGATGAACGATCCGGATGCGGCTGCTAACGTGTCTGCGCTTGTTGAACGGATGACAAACGGGGATAAGACGGGAAGATGGGATACGCTGAATAAAGGAGATCATCCTGATTCTTTATGGGACGGGGTGATCAGCAAGACGCAGAATGATTCATGGCGTATCTCCTGGGCCTACGGGATTATCCGCGACCTTGCCTTGGCTTATTCCATCGAGGGCTCGCCTCTCTACGGGAATGAAGCGTTGAAGAACGATATTGTACGGGCCATGAAATGGATGTACGAATATCAATACAATCCAAGCAAGAAGATCACGGGGAACTGGTGGGATTGGGAGATCGGAACTCCTCAGGAAGTTATGAATATTCTGGTGCTCATGCATGATGTGATGCCTCCGGAGCTTCTTAACCAATACCTTGCTGCCATCGATAAGTTCGTTCCTGATCCGAAGAAGCGTGTAGCGAACCCGGCAGCGGTCGAAACAGGAGCAAACCTGCTGGATAAGGCGCTTGTTGTTACTTTGCGAGGCATCGTGGGCAAGCAAGCGTCCAAAATCGAAATGGGCAGAGACTCCATTACGGATGAATTCCTATACGTCAAGCAAGGAGACGGCGTGTATGAAGACGGCTCCCTGGTCCAGCACAAAAATATTGCCTACACAGGAAGTTACGGCGGCGTATTGCTTGGCCGCATGGCCGATCTCTTCTTATTGTTCGCTGATTCGCCATGGGCGATCACAGATCCGAATGCCCGTCATGTCTATGACTGGGTAGGTCGTTCCTTTGAACCGCTTATATATAAAGGCGCAATGATGGATTCGGTAAAAGGGCGCAGCATATCCCGTGCTGCGGATTCGGATCATCTTGCAGGACGCTCGGTTTCGATGACGATTCTGCGTCTGGCCCAGTCGGCTCCGCCTGCTCAAGCATCACAAATGAAGAGCATGGTCAAGGAGTGGGCGCTGAAGGACACGACATTTGACAACTATTATACGGGTTTGCCGTTATATGAGCTGAACCTGCTGAAACAGCTGATGCAGGATGACAGCGTCATGCCGCGCGGCGAACTTGTTCATACGCAGGTGTTTGCCGGTATGGACCGGGCCGTTCAGCTCCGCGAGCATTTCGGCTTGGGCATCAGCATGTTCTCTGACCGGATTTCGGCATTCGAGTACGGCAACGGAGAGAATGCGAAGGGCTGGTATACCGGCATGGGAATGACCAGTCTCTACAATCAGGATCTGAAGCAATTCAGCGATCAGTACTGGCCAACCGTTGACAGTTACAGGCTGCCGGGAACAACAACAGATCGTTCGTCCAAGGCTCCGGCAGAGTGGGGCTATTACATGAACAGCAGAGATTGGGTCGGCGGATCGGTAATCGATGGCGAATACGGGGCTGTCGGCATGGAGTTTGCTCTGGATCAAAGCACAGGCAGCTCTTTATCCGGTAAAAAATCCTGGTTCCTGTTTGATGATGAGATGGTTGCTTTAGGCTCGGATATCAAGAATCTATCCGGCAATCCGACCGAGACCATCGTTGAGAACCGGCAGCTGACACATGCAGGTGACAACAAACTCATCATAAACGGTCGTGAGCTGCCGCCAAGTCTCGGCTGGGAGGAAAAGGTTAGTAATGTCAGTTGGGCTCATCTGGAAGGCAATGTCACCGGGGCGGATATCGGATACGTATTTCCTTCCAGGCAAGAGGTGGCTGGTAAACGTGAAGTCCGTGTGGGCTCCTGGAGTGAGATCAATAAGAGCGGTCCTGCGGATCCGATAAGCCGCAATTATTTGAGTCTGGCTATTGAGCATGGAACCGCAGTGAGTTCCGGGAGTTATGAATATGTATTGCTGCCGGGCAAAACGTCCCAACAGACTGCTGCGTATGCAGCGAGCCCGGATATTCAGGTACTGGCTGCAACGGGACGAGTTCATGCCGTCAAGGAACGCAAACACGGCTTAACTGGCATCAACTTCTGGGATGCAGGCTCTTTCCAGCAGGTGACGACCGATCAACCCATCTCGTACATCATGAAGGAGAACGGCGATATGCTGACGATTGCAGTGGCTGAGCCGACGCAGAAGCAAACGAGGGTGGTTGTTGATGTGGACAAGAGCGGACTGCAAGTGCTGGCACAGGACCCAACCGTGACCGTGCTGCAGATGTCACCCTCTATCCGGCTCGCTATTGATACACAGGGATCTGCAGGCAAGAGTCATACAATTACGCTGAGGCTGGATCCGACTTAAATGAATATAAGGAGGATCTAGCTTATGGAGAGGAGGAAGGATCATGTGGAAAGCAGCAATTGAGGACGCTTTGGTTAAAATCAAAGACAATACGAAGCGATTCGGAGATCATTTTCCGCACGTCAGCTTCAATGGCAAATACGGTCTGAATCCGAATGAGGATTGGACCAACGGATTCTGGAGTGGAATGTTATGGCTTGGCTATGAGTATTCCGGCGATGAAGCTTACCGTGAGGCGGCTCGCCGCACCGTTCAAAGCTTCAAGCGGCGAATGGAGTCCCATCGCGTTCTGGATCACCATGATATCGGATTCCTGTATACCTTGTCCTCACAGGCACAGTGGATGGTGGAACGCGATGAAGAAGCCAGGGAATTGACACTGCAAGCGGCGGATGTACTCATGCGCCGCTGGCGTCCTAACGGACAGTATCTTCAGGCATGGGGACTGCCTGAAGATACTCAGCACGGCGGACGAATGATCATCGATTGCCTTATGAATCTGCCGCTATTGTTCTGGGCTTCCCAACAAACAGGGGATGAACGCTACCGCGAGGCTGCCATCAAGCAGGCGGATCAGAGCCGTCGTTATCTGGTGCGCGGAGACGATAGCTCATACCATACATTTGTGTTCGATGTAGAGACGGGAGAAGCGATGGGCGGAGCGACACATCAGGGATATACGAACGGATCGACCTGGTCCCGCGGTCAAGCGTGGGGTGTATACGGATTCGCACTGGCATACCGCTATACGGGGAACCCGCTCTACCTGGATACGGCAAAGCGCATGGCGACTTATTTCATTCGGCACCTTCCAGAGGATCATGTGGCATATTGGGATTTTGACGTGCCAATAGATACGAATACGTACCGTGACAGCTCGGCTTCTGCCATCTTTGCGGCCGGAATGGTCGAACTGATCAGTCATCTGGATGCTGTAGATCCGGACCGTGCGGAGTTCGAGAAGAAGCTGAGGCTGACGCTGGAATCACTTGTGTGCCATTATTCAACGATTGGCGAACAAGACGCCGAAGGATTACTGAAGCATGGAGCCTATTATGTGAGAGGAAATACAGCGCCGGACGATTTCATGATATGGGGCGACTATTTCTATCTGGAGGTCTTGATGCGCATGGCTCGAGGCATCAAGGGATACTGGTACGAATAGGTGGATGTAACGAAATGATGAGGTAAACATGACAACATTAGCATTGTTATTAGTAATAGCGTCGGGCTTCACGCATTCCATATGGAACTTGTTTGCGAAGCGAAGCATCAATAAAGACGTGTTTCTGTGGTTAATCAACATCCCTTGTTTCATTCTGCTGACCCCCGTCGTTGTGGATTGGTTTATGAACCATACCATCCCTTTACAGGGCTATATTCTCATCTTACTATCGATTTTACTTCAGAGCGGATATTTCCTGCTGTTGTCCAAAGCGTACCAGCACGGAGAAATTTCACAGGTGTATCCGATTATGCGCGGTACCGGAGCGCTCCTGGTCCCTCTTCTCAGTGTCATGATCTACAATGAAGAGCTCTCCGTTTACGGCTGGGCTGGACTTGGAATTATCATTTTCGGTTTGATCCGGATCGGCGGGTTTAAGCTGAATCGAGCGCTGCTGAAGGACAGCCAGTACGTAAAAGGGCTTATGTTCGCTTTTGGAGTCGGCTTGTGCATTACAGGCTACACCCTTACAGACAAACTCATTCTGGAATATATTTCGCCGCTTGCTCTGCTGGGGTTGTGTAATATCGGTTACATGCTGGTGCTGACAGCCCCGGCACTCCGTTCGAAGAAGATCAGGGAAGAATGGAGAAGCAATGCCGTGGCACTGGTGGTGGGATCCATCTTGTCACCTGGGTCCTACCTGTTGTTCTTATATGCTATGAATCTGGGGCCGCTGTCTCATCTTTCACCCATTCGCGAAATCGGAACCGTGTTCGGGACATTGCTAGGTATTCTGATTCTGAAGGAACAGCAGGGCAGAGTACGGATTGTCATGTCGATTGCGATAACGGCAGGCATTATTATGATTGGAACGCTTGGATAGTACGAAAGTGATCGTCCTTCCTAACAACGCGAGTGACTTGCAGCGAAGGATGATGCATGCTGTCGTAACTCGGTTAACGAAGAGACTTGAGGTTACGATGATCAGATCTTTATGTTATAGATATTTTGGGGCAGGAAGGTGAATGAAAAATGAGCAGGGGACGCTTGTCTGTTACGATGGAGAGTTTGACGGAGTTTTTTCCGATTGAAGTAGAAGAGGGCCAGCAGTGGATTGCATTGCGTTTGCATTTTGAAGTGGAGCAATCTTGGGCGAGGGGATACTTGTGGGATGCCGAGCATTCATTACGCTTCTGTTTTCTCGATGGCGGGAACGAACGTCTGATTATAGTACATAGGCACCACGAACTGACTAGTCCAATCGCCATACCAGGACCGATTATGCCGGGAACATGGAGACTGGAGCTCAGTGCGAACCCAGGTAAACAGGTGGAGGCAGAGTGGGAAACAGGCAGCGGTCCTCTGCCAGAGCCATATCAGTCGGAACAATTGCAAGGGGACCGGGAATATTGGAGTTCGGGAAGAGAGCATGCCGGCTTTGTGTTGGATCGTTACGACTGGAAGAAGATATGGCAGGAAGGGAGCCGTTGGTACAAGGGGGATTTCCATACGCATACGGTGCTGTCCGACGGCAAGATGACCCAGAGGATGAACCGGGAACAAGCAGTCAAGCAAGGGTTGGATTTCTTCACGGCAACGGATCATAACGTGCTCTCGACTTCATGGCCGATTGGAGACGTGCTTGTTATTCCAGGCGTGGAAATCACGGCAGGAGATGGTCACTGGAACGCGCTTGGTCTGCGGCAGTGGATGGATTGGCGTTCTTCCGCAGGGGACGGCGGGTTGACTACACAGCAGGGTATGGACCGCCTGATGAAGGAAGCAGCGGAACAGGGAGCTGTATGCTCCATCAATCATCCCATGCTGGTTCCATGGGCGTGGCAATACGGGGAAACCTCATTAAGCGATATTCACTCGATCGAAATATGGAACGATCCAACCTATTCGCCGAATCCGGCAGCAGCGGAGAAAGCGTTGGAATTGTGGAGTGTTTGCTGGAATGCAGGGCATAAGCTGACGGGGATTGGCGGGTCTGATTCTCATATGCTGCCTACAGAACGTTATGAGGACTGCGATATGCCTTCCTTGATCGGTGACCCGGCTACCTATGTCTGGTGTGAGCACTTATCGGCGGAGTCTGTCCTGGAGGGGGTGCGCCGCGGTCGCGTATACGTTTCACGGGGGCCCATCCTTGAGGCTGCGATTCGGGCAGGCCGCGATGAATATCGGTTTGGCAGTGACATGTCCGCTGCCTTCGCAGGCAAGGATGCAGCAGAGGATAACCGTATGATTTACTGTACGCTGCGTATAACAAGCGAGGTGAATGTTCAAGTCGCGCTGGTTCATAACGGCAGGATTGATTCTTCCCAAGCAGCTGCGGCAGCTCAAGAGGAAGGTCAGCCTATTATAATGGAATGGGCGATCCCGTGGGAATCCGAAGGTTACCATTGGTATCGGTTCGATATCCGTGACGAAGCGGGACAGCTTCTCGCGTTTACGAACCCGGTCTATCACGGTTCTAAACAGCCACAGCCCATGACCTGGAGTGAACTTATAACACGCGCCGACCTGTCCCAAATCTAAAAACCCTTAACAGGGTGGATTATAGGTCTAACAATAGTATAACTAGAGGGTGTCCCAAAAGATCTTAAATCTTGTGAGATGCCCTCTTTGCACGAATTTCTTCTGAATCGAGTTGTACAAAGTGAATTAGAGCTTACTTATGGGACAGCCCCTGTGAAAAAATGTATATATTTCATCAGTTCTGCTATTCCTTTCAATTGCAATAATAGTTGATTGTTCAGATTTTCCAAAGCCAACTGAAAGGAACGTTCGATTTTACCATAGTTTTGTGTGTCTAAATCATTTAATAACTTCTTCATATTTTCTATATAATAAACGGTTTTTCTCAAACTGCTTATAACCAGTATTTTACGCAGTTCAGGGATGGAGAACATTCTGTAACCGTTTTCTTCGTTTCTCTCTGAATGAACTAACCCTTCATATTCCCAATGACGGATAGCTGATGTTTTTACTCCCGATATTTTTGCAGCCTCTCCAATACTCATCCATTCATTTAATTTTACATTTTTATATTTAGTAAAATCAGTGTTTTGAATCATGCCTAGTATTTCTTCCACTCGCTGTTTCTCCACTTGTATATGGAATTGCTGTTCATTCACTAACCAAAGTGCTTCTTCAAACCTTCCGTGTTTAATCATTCTCATGACTTCGTAAATCATGGGGATGTCATATCCTTTTAACAAGGCTCTAATGGCAGTAAAAGCTTGGAAGTGTATCGATTTATAGTAACGGTGATTACTTGTTGTTCTCGGTACAACAGGAATGAGGTCTTGTTCTTCGTATCTTCTCAGAGTTGTTGTACTAACATTGAAGATATTTGCAATTTGTTTGGGGGTATATGATTCCATTTGTTAACTCCCTTTTTAAAGTAGAACCTTCAAGTGCTACAATAACATATTTTTCATAAAGTCCTAATACAGGAGGGGGGAAAAGTGAAAAACTGAAAGATTGCATGAATGTTATATGATATTCGTATAACAATTAAGGAGTGATCGAAATGGAGAAGATCATAAAGCTGATAGATGAATCCGAATTGAAGGTTGGTTTCGTTGGAAATCCCAACTCTGCAACAATCATGCTCCCGGCTGCTAAAGAATCCGTTTATGGACAAGAAGCCGAAAACTTAAGGCTGTGGGGAGTAGACCCTGAATTAGGAAAACATTTTATCGAGGGACTCGCGGACAAGTTTCAGATTTTATATTTTGACTATGAAGGACATCGTATGCAGCATCCGATCCCAGAGAATCTCACACCTGAAAATATAGTAGAAGATCTGTTGACAATTGCTGATGAAATGAACGTTAAGAAGTTTAGTTATTATGGTTACTCTTGGTTAGCTTCAGTTGGATTACAATTAGCCATTCGGACGGATAGACTAGAAAGCTTAATCATGGGTGGTTTTCCGGCAATAGACGGTCCCTATAAAGAGATGATGGTGGTGACAAATAAAACATACGAACAAGCTTTGAATAATCAACATTCTCCTGTTATTGATGAACAAGACCAGCGTAGTCCAGAAAAGGTTGATTGGGATCGCATCCAGGTAAAGATCAACCCCAATCAAACGAAACAGTTTGTTACAATGTACGAAAATTTGATGGAATTTGATGATCGAGAAATTCAACATAAATTGGTTATTCCGAGATTGGCGTTTGCTGGGGAAAAAGACACCATTGTCTATGGAGAAAACTTTGGCAGTGTTACAGTTGATATTATCGGAATCCTTCAAAAAAATAAACAAGAGTTAGAACACCTTGGATGGGATGTAGAAATCTTAAAAGGAAATGATATGGATCACACCAAAGCGATGCAGCCTAAAACGGTTCTTCCATTAGTAATGCCCTGGTTGATAAGAAATTTGAATATAACTCGTTAAACTTAGCGAGTCGATACCCTAATTCCGATAGGCACAAGAATCCCGTGTGATGGACGCCTTGCACGGGACTTTGTTATAGTTAACCTAATGGGATTTTTTCGGGGAGGGAACAGATGAAGCCTATTAATAAACTTAGCATACAAGACGATTTTGTCGGCTTTTACTTGTTAAAAGAATTGAATATGAGACAGACCAGCGGCACGCCCCCAAAAGATTATTTTGATATTGTGCTCTCGGATGCCAGTGGTCAAATATCCGCCAAGTACTGGGATGTGACCATTCAGGATAAAGAAACGTTCTTGCCCATGCAATTAGTTAAGATTCAGGGAACCGTTCTGAGCTACCGGGATCAGCCTCAAGTCAAGATCAGCCGAATCCGGAAGGCATCCGAGGAGGATGGTGTTTCGTTGACTGACTTTGTGAGGGCTGCACCGATACGCCCCGTTGACCTGTTACATACAATTAAACTGACGATGAATGAGATTACGGAGCCGCAGATAAGAACAATCGTGCAGTATTGCGTGGCGAAGGTGGAGGAGAAGCTGATGCATTATCCTGCTGCGAAAACCTATCATCATGCCTACTTTGCCGGACTTGCCTATCATATTGTGCGCATGCTGGAGATTGGCGATTTCATCTGCAAGCAGCGGCCATTTCTGAAGCCTGACTTCATCAAGGCGGGCATCATCCTTCACGACATTGCAAAGCCGGAAGAGATGATTGCACAGATGGGCATCGTAACGGATTACAGCAACCAGGGCAAGCTGATCGGACATATCGCCCTCGCCTCCAACTGGATTGTGGAGGCTGCGCTTCAGAACGAGATTCCGCTTGAATCCGAAGTGGTTTTGGGCTTGCAGCATCTGGTGCTGTCCCATCATAATCTGGGAGAGTGGGGGAGTCCGGTTCAGCCGCAAACGGCAGAAGCCGTTGCGCTGCATCACATCGACCTGCTGGACGCCAAGCTGCAGATGGTAGAGGATGCCCTGGATACAACGGTTGAGACGGAGCCGTGGACACCGATGATCCGTGGACTCGACAATAAGGCAATTTACCGTTTGAAGGCATGAGGATGGCTGGAGAACACTAGTAATCTGAGCCATCAGATTGGTCGTAAATGCACTCAACAATTAATGTGAACACAACTCAGTCAAGTAACATATGGTATATGGTCATTTGACTAATTGAGAACATGTTGCGGAGGGAACAAATTGATGCATTACAACGACCGTCTAGCGATGCCACACCCCATTCTTCTAGAGGCCAGGCAAGTCGCTCCTAATCAGATTGTAATGATGTATGATAAGCGGACTGATTTAGCATCAGCGACTACTATTTCTAATTACTGGATTAGAAGTAATATGGAGAGTCCAACGGGTATAGCAAGCGTAGGAATGGGCGATGCACTTACAGCCGCAAATTCAATACGCCCTGAAATGGGAATGATAACACCTGCTGACCATACAGGTATGAGGTTTGTTATGACATTTAGAGGGAATGCAGTGCCAGGTATCCTATACGTAGTACTTCCTTGTTTTGTTAATTTGGAGGGAATGGCAGGTTATATGGGGGCTAACTGGGGACCCTCTAGCAGAAATGCATTTATTGGAATGTAGGTTCGTATGCTTGGACAATAACCTACTATTCGCTTCAATCGGATCCCTTGCGGCTTGATTAAGCTACGGCTTGCAAACCCTGTGTATCAAGCGCAGAAGGTGAATGTTCGTTCCTGACAGGAGGGACCGGCCATTTAAATCTTTGCTGCATCAAAGCAACTGAGCGTTAAATAAAACTCTTGCATATCCGTACTGACTGTAATACAATGCATCTAAATTAACTAACACGATATGTTAAAACAAGCGATGATGGAAAGAGTAAGCGAAATAACGTTCCTGACAGGAAAGGGCTGCCACCGACTGAGAGCGCCCGGGCGAAGGTTTTTGGCTGAAGTTCATTCCGGAGCTGGTATTCTGATCGTTTGCAATGCAGTGTGTGCAGGCTGTAGGATTACCCGTAACCCTTGCGTTAAGAGGTTCAAGTGAGATGTGTTTGTCTTTTTTTTCAGCATATCTAATAAGGGTGGTACCACGACTCCTCGTCCCTTTCCGGGCGGGGGGTCTTTTTGTTTTTTTATATATCAGATAAATGAGAGGGAGAGATTCTGTATGAGTCAAGGACGTTTGGAACAATTAAGATCGGAGCTCGATTCCGTAAACCTACAACTGCTGGAGCTGCTGTCTGAACGGGCGCGGATTGCCCAGGAGATCGGTCAGGAGAAAGAGAAGCAGGGAGTGCCCGATTTTGATCCGGTACGCGAGAAAAAAATGTTGGATACTCTGGTTGAGTTTAACCAAGGTCCTTTTGATAATGAGACGGTGCGTCATTTGTTCAAACAGATATTCCAGGCATCATTAAAGCTGCAGCAGGTCGATCACAAGAAACATCTGCTGGTCAGCCGGAAGAAGAAACAGGAAGATACACTCATTCAGCTGGGCAGCACGATCATCGGCGGCGGCACGCCAGTGATGATTGCAGGGCCATGCTCGGTCGAGAGTTATGAGCAGGTGCGCCAGGTAGCGGCTGCCCTGAAGGAGGCGGGCATTACCGTGATGCGCGGGGGCGCGTTCAAGCCGAGAACATCGCCTTACGATTTTCAGGGATTGGGTGTAGAAGGCTTGAAAATTCTGAAGGAAGTAGCCTCTGAGTTCGGGTTGAAAACGATCAGTGAAATCGTGGATCCTGCTCACATCGAGCTTGCTTGCGAATATATTGATGTCATTCAGATCGGCGCCCGGAACATGCAGAACTTTGAACTGTTAAAAGCAGCCGGAGACGTCCAAACCCCGGTTCTGCTAAAACGCGGTCTTGCAGCTACGATCGACGAGTTCGTGCATGCTGCGGAATACATCGTATCCCGCGGCAATACGCAGGTGATGCTGATTGAACGCGGCATCCGGACGTATGAGAAGGCAACCAGAAACACGCTGGACATTTCGGCAGTGCCGATCCTGAAACAAGAGACGCATCTTCCGGTGCTGGTGGATGTGACACATTCCACGGGCCGTAAGGACATCCTGGCTCCATGTGCCAGAGCCGCGCTTGCAGCAGGTGCAGACGGAGTCATGGTTGAGGTTCATCCCGATCCGGCTACGGCATTGTCCGACGCGGCGCAGCAGCTGAATATTCCGGAGTTCCATGATTTCCTGGCCAATGTGAAGAAGTCGGGACTGTTGTAATTAAAGCGCACGCTTGCAGGTCCATGGAATATTAAGGGTTGAAAGAAACGAAATGAACCTCGTCACTTCTTACAGCGGCGAGGTTCATTGCTGTTTCGATGGCGTGTGATTACATTTCAGACATAGGGTGCGGGGACTGCTCAGGGGGAGAATAGCGTGATACGGAAGAATAAATGGGGAATATTGGATGACAGGAGGCAATGATCGTGATTGATTTTGAATGGTATAGAAGCTTTTGCAGCATATACAAGTTTAATATCCAACAAACTGTACTTGGCATATCAAACCAAACATAAACATCTGCCCCAGCTTCATGCAACGATGTCTCGAATAAGGGATCATATATAAATATTTTTATGTATAATGCGTTATTTCATAATTTGTTTTATATATTGGACTGCCATTAGAATGAGGATAACTTGTTAAGGCTTATTCGTAGGAGGCGTTCATAGCAGAGCGATGCGGTCATTCATACGGCGGATTCGGACCATCGTCTCGCTGTGGAGACCTTTATATCGGCTTTGCGCGGCAGCGGTAAACCCTTTTTGCATACGTCCGGGTCCAGTGTGGTCGGCGATGATGCCAGGGGAGATGCTGTCAGTGAGCAAATTTATGATGAAGAGACACCTTTCACGCCGATGGATACCCGGGAAGATCGCGTAGCAATCAACAACCAGGTGCGCAGAGCCGGAATAGACGATGCGGTCCGAAGTGTCGTAATCGTTCCTTCCATGATATATGGAGAGGCGCTTGGATTGCCGACAGACAGTGACCAGCTGCCTCAAATCATTCGGAAATCCCGTGAGGTAGGGGCAGGCGTTCATGTAGGAAAAGGTGTCAACCGCTGGTCCAACGTCCATATTCGGGATTTGGCGCAGCTATATCTGCTGGCGCTTACGAAAGCTCCGTCTGCGTCTTATTTCTTCGCTGAAAACGGAGAGGAATCCTACGGGGATATCGCCATAGCTGTCAGTAAAGCGCTCGGGTTCGGCGGAAAAACGGTCTCTTGGTCCGCTGAGGATGCGATCGCTGAGCTAGGGGATTGGGCGCGGTTCGCTATCGCTTCCAACAGTCGTGTGCGTGCGGTTCACGCACGGAATTTACTCGGCTGGAAGCCCGCAGAGGAATCATTGCTGGACTGGATAGAGATTCATTTAAAATAAGCTTTTTTAACCCAAACGGCAGAAATGCCGTTTTTTTTTGCGTTTTGGCTCAGGTGATGTAACGCTAGCTTAGGAAAACACATGCGATCAGAAGAAGAAAGTACATGTTAATGGACGGGATATAGAGAGTTATAAAAACGCTTTAAAAATTCGGTGGATCCGACCCTGGGGTTAGGGCACTCGATTGTTATGAAGGAGATGGGCAAGCAGCATAAATCCGAGGGATTCATTTAGAAGAGCATCATGGCAAGTATTCTGCGAGAAATAGGGAAGGAAGCGATGTCGATGAGAAAAAATGGGGTTTGGTAATGAGGAGTGCGCTGATCGCCGTTGCGGCGGTCGGCTGTAATGGGACAAAGGCGGAGATGGCGTGGAGTCAGGCGTTGCGGCTGATGGCAAGCTGTAGGGCCGGAACATGTTGGGGCCATCCTGCTGTACTCAATACGATATGGCATCAAGTCGTTCCGAAATAACATTTGACATATCGATGATTCTCGATATAATGATACGTATGAAACCAATAGAAGTTTTTAAAGCGTTGTCGAATGAATCGAGGCTCGAGATATTGCAGTGGCTCAAGGAACCGGAACAATATTTTACGCCCCACGAAGGGATTGATATGAGAGAAATCGGGGTATGTGTAAGCCAGGTGACTGAGAAGCTGAATATGACGCAGTCCACCGCATCGCAATATTTATCCATTCTGCATCGGGCGGGCCTGATCAAGACGGAGCGGTTAGGGAAATTTACGTATTATAAGCGGGACGAAGAAGTCATTCGTGAAATCGGTGAGTATTTGAAGCAGGAAATATAGCACAAGAACTGAATGCTTCCTTAAGAAATAAGGAATATTCAGTCTTGTTTTGCATTACATATCTACATATTACGATATGTATTTTTATTAGTTAAAACATCGATAATTTGCGATATATAAATATATTAAAGGGGTGGAATCATGACTGGTGCTTGGAAAGTTTATTTTTTGGCTATCGTCAGCTTTTTAGTAGGAACGTCGGAATATATTATATCTGGAATTTTGGATAAAATCGCGGATTCATTAGGGATTACAATCACCGCCGCAGGCCAGCTGATCACGATATTTTCAATGGTTTACGCCATTCTGACCCCTATTCTTATGGCACTGACAGCCAAGGTGGAGAGAAGAAAGCTGTTGGTTTATTCATTAGGCATCTTTGTGATTGCCAATGTGTTGTCCTATGCACTTCCGGGGTATATTCCGTTTGTTTTTGCGCGCGTTCTTATGGCGATGGGTGCAGGCATGGTCGTTGTCACCGCGCTCGGAATTGCCGCCCAAATCGCGGCTCCTGGCAAACAGGCTAGTGCGATCGCGACGGTAATTATGGGGTTCACAGCTTCTCTCATCATCGGCGTCCCTCTGGGACGTGTGGTGGCTGCCGCTTTTGGTTGGAAGTCGGTGTTCGGGTTTATTGCCATCCTGGGTGTGATCTCGATGTTTGTTCTATACAAGGCAATCCCAATAACCAAAGGAGATGCACCGGTCCCGTTACTCAAGCAGTTCGCGCTGCTCAAGAAGCCTAAAGTGGCCCTCGGGTTGGCGATCACGTTCTTTTGGCTGGGGGGATATTCCGTTGCCTATACGTACTTGTCTCCCTATCTGCTTATGGTCAGCGGTTTGAATGAAAGCTGGATTAGTGCAGCGCTATTCGCTTTTGGCTTAGCCAGCCTCATGGGTTCCCAATTCGGGGGATTCAGCACGGACCGGTGGGGAGTTTCTTCCACATTAACCGGAGGTATGATGCTGCATATTCTTGCGTTAATCGCTCTTACTTTTACCCATGCAGCTTCATCAGTCATTCCCGTGTTAGTCATCCTTGTTATTTGGTCGTTAGCCGCTTGGTCCAGCGGTCCGGCGCAGCAGTTTAACCTGGTCCAGCTGGAGCCGAACTCCTCCGGTGTCATGCTTGGGTTGAACCAATCGATGATGCAGCTGTCCATGGCTGCCGGTGCAGGAATCGGGGGAGTTGCCGTAGAGCAGATCTCCTTATCGTCCATCACCTGGATCGGGGCAGTTGGTGTTGCTGTTGCCATGGCAGCGTCATTTGTATTGTTCCGGTTAGGCAAGGAGAAAAGCCCTGATCATGCTGCGCTTGAGACTTAAATGATATCCCTGTCAGCTTCCCTTCCAGATTACCGATCCTGACATATACAGCAGCGGCATTGTCGCTGCTCCGGAATACAGGAATCCGGGAGACGCAAACGCAAACATTCCTCCTCTTGCCAGTTCAATGATGGAGTGGGGTCAACATTCCAGAGATGGTCGACAGCCATCCAAGCATGCCCCGGACCACGCACCATGAGTCTAGCTTGTCATCAGTGGAACAGTGTCAATTTGACGCCCCCAACCGACAAAGTTTATGCTATGATCATGGATGGAGAAAAATTTGGTTCCAAATTTTGCGGAGGAGGAAGTGCGATTGGCTAAGCTTAAAGATATCGCCGAGCGGGTCGGGGTATCCATATCTACGGTATCGCGGGCAATCAGCAATGATGCCAGCCGTCCGGTCAGCGAAGAAACCAAGCAGAAAATCCGGGAAGCAGCACTTGAACTTGGTTACAAACTACATGAACCGTCCAGACACGCTAATGAGAACAACGGCACAGTTGCCAAGCGGATTGCATGTATCGTTCCCCAGCACCTGATGGATGATCACCCTTATTTCTCAACGGTATTAGCCGGTTTTCATAAAAAAATGGAGGAGCTCGGGCAGCCTCCAGCTATCGTTCGTACATGCGAGGAAGTGGGCGATGCGGAAAAAATACGGCTGATGCTGAGGGAGACAGGAGCCGAGGGGATTGTTGCCATCAGCTGGTACGACGAAGAACTGTTTGAACTGATACAGCAGAATGGTGTTGCGATCATGGGCGTAAGCCTGAACGATGAAAGGCTGACCGTGCCTGTTGTTGACTGTGACCGCATTCTATCGGCAAGGGCCGCAGTACGTCACTTGATTGATCAAGGACATACGCGGATTGCTTATATCGGAGGGCCCGCCTATTCCAAACAGATGGAGAGCGAAGAACGGTTTGTTGGATATAAATTTGCCATGCTTGAAGCGAACCTGCAGCTGCAGGGGGAGTGGCTGATGAATACAGGATGGAATGTGGATCGAAGCTTCAGCAAGATGTCCGAGCTTCTGGAACGGCTTCCGAAGGCGGAATGGCCCACTGCTGTTTTTTGTGCCAGTGACATGCTGGCTATACCTGCGATGCGTGCCGTTGTTGAGAATCATGGCAGCATACCGGAGGATATTGCGATTGTGGGGATGGACAATATCGATGTAGCCCAGTATACTACACCGCCGTTAACCTCCGTTTCCGTGCCCAAATACGAAATCGGCAGAGTAGCTGCCAAATCCATCGTGGATTATTTAGACGGACATTTTCCGATGGCGACCAAAATATTGCTGCCGGGTTCTCTAGTCGTTCGAGAATCCTCTCACTTCACCAGAAATTAATTTTTACATTAAAAGTTAGATTTATTAACGTTATAGGATAGTTATATACTCATTAAGCAGCGGCCAGTAGGGAAATTGGCTGCTGCTTTTTTGCTTTTTATCACCAAAATGAGAAAAAGTTTGCGCCAAAATAATCCAAAAAAAAGTTTGACAATACAAAATCTCTATATTATTATGAGTGAAATCGCTGAGATATTTGGAGTGTTTTCTCCATTTGGAATCGAAGTGGAATAATCTTCGTATCGCTACAATGAATTTTTGATTGCGTTTTCATTTCTTTTTATATAAGGATATATAAAAATTAATCCAATTTCCTTCCGTTGATATTACATGTTCTTTATTGCAAGGGAATATGTCTCCTATATACCAATTCGTCTCCAAATAAAATCCAAAATAAAAGGCTCTTTAATCCAAAAATTATACAGGTTATATGTTGCAACATCCGTTTATTCGGATTTTATTTATAGATCTATCCCACGTTAATATATATGACATATATTCGCCCGAATAACCGCATCCATCCATCGGTGGCCGTAGGCGGTAGCTTCACAACATGGCTGATCACAGAAAAATAAGGGGGAATCCATCAACGAATATGGCGCTGCACAAGAAATCGACTAATACATACCCGAGGTGATGCTAAATTGGCTAAAACGACCGTACAGCCCGCAGTACAAGCGGTAACCGAAACGAAACGCAGCCCCTTCAAGTGGAATCGCATCTTGCGTAATTGGCAGCTTTATATTCTGATTTCCCCGGTCATCGCCTATTACATCCTGTTCCAGTACGTTCCGATGTACGGTATCCAAATCGCCTTTAAGGATTTCATAGCAACACAAGGGATTTGGGGCAGTCCATGGGTTGGATTCGAGCACTTTGACCGGTTCTTTAACAGCTATTATTTCTGGCGACTGATCAAAAATACGCTTGGCATCGGTTTATACAGTCTTGCCCTTGGTTTCCCGATCCCTATCATTCTGGCTTTGCTCATGAATGAGGTCCGGGCTGAACGATTCAAGAAATTCGTGCAGACGATTACGTACGCTCCCCATTTTCTGTCTACCGTGGTTGTTGTCGGAATGATGATGATTTTTCTGTCGCCCCGTTACGGTATCATCAATCATTTCATTGAAATGTTTGGCGGCCAGCCGATCAATTTCATGACCGAGCCTTCCTGGTTCAAGTCGCTATACGTTCTGTCGGATGTATGGCAGACCATGGGCTGGAGCTCCATCATTTATTTGGCCGCCCTCGCCGGCATTGACAACCAGCTGCATGAAGCTGCGCGGGTTGATGGCGCCACGCGGCTGCAGCGCATATGGCATATTAACATCCCCGGCATCATGCCGACGATTATTATTCTTCTCATACTGAACATGGGCAGCATCATGGGCATCGGTTTCGAGAAGGTGCTCCTGATGCAAAACAATCTGAATATGGAGAGCTCCGACATTATTGCCACCTATGTTTACCGAATGGGGATCCAGAATGCCGAGTACAGCTTCTCTGCAGCTATCGGTTTGTTCAACTCCATCATCAACTTTGTCTTGCTGGTTGTTGTGAACTTTATTTCGAGGCGTGTGAGTGAAACAAGTCTTTGGTAAAGAGGGGTGCTTAATGAACCATGCAAATTGAATCCAGAGGAGACCGAATTTTCAATATCATCAACTATACGGTTCTGATCTTGGTCACCATCATCGTCATGTACCCGCTGGTGTTTGTGCTCAGCGCATCGTTCAGCGATCCGCAGACAGTGCTCCGGGGCGAGATGCTGCTGTGGCCCAAGGGAGTCAACCTGAACTCTTATGTAAAAATATTTCAGAACAAGGATATTATCAGCGGTTTTACCAACACGCTGGTGTACACGTCGCTCGGGACGTTCATTAACCTTGCGATGACCATTCTTGCGGCCTATCCGCTGTCCCGGAAGGATTTTGTAGGCCGGAATGCCATTATGGCCTTGCTTGTCTTTACCATGTTTTTCAGCGGTGGTCTGATTCCGACGTACTTGCTGATCAAGAACCTTGACATGCTGAATACGCTGTGGGTCATGATTATCCCGAATGCGGTGTCCATCTGGAACATTATCATTATGCGGACCTTCTTCCAGCAGTCCATACCGGGCGAACTGCAGGAGGCTGCGACCATCGATGGATGCTCGAACATCAAAATATTAACCCGGATCATTCTGCCGCTGTCCATGCCGATTATCGCAGTAACCATTCTGTTCTATGCGGTCGGTCACTGGAATGCTTTTTTCAATGCGCTGCTGTATCTGTCGGACAAGGATAAATTTCCGCTGCAGCTCATTCTGCGCGAAATTTTGATTCAGGGGCAAACGAATGACATGGTCAAAATGTCAACCGAATCCGCGATCAAGCAGCAAAGAGAGGTGGAAGGGATTAAATACGCGGTGCTGGTCGTGGCCAATATTCCGGTGCTGGCGCTTTATCCGTTCCTGCAGCGGTATTTTGTTAAGGGCGTTATGATTGGGGCCATCAAAGGATAATTCCTTGAATGGATAATGAGGAAGGAACATGAAAAGGGGAGGATCAGGGATGAAGCAATGGGGAAGTCTTCTGTTAACTTGCATGTTGTCGGTATCGCTGGTGGTGGGCTGCAGCTCGAAGGGTTCGGAGGGAGCGTCAGAATCGGATTCGGCGGAAGGTGGGGCGAAGGTTAATCAGACGGGATTTCCAATTGTCAATGACAAGATCACGGTGACCGGTTTTGCCGGAAAGTTCTTTGCCAACGCCGACTGGAACAGCATCAAGCTCTGGCAGGAATATGAGAAAACGACGAATATCCAGGTAAAGTGGGACACGGTGCAAAAGGATAATTTGGCAGAGAAGCGCAACCTGCTGCTTGCCGGTGGTGATTACCCGGAAATGTTCTACGCCTCTGCCTTCCCAAGGGCTGACTTGCTGAAATACGGCAAGCAGGGTGCTTTTATCCCGCTGAATGATCTGATCGATCAATATGCCCCGAACTTCAAGGCGCTGATGGAGAAGTATCCGGTTATCGAGAAAGGCATCACGATGCCGGACGGCCATATTTATGGGCTGCCGACGCTGTATGATCCGGAATTCCGTTCCGTGCTGTACGGAACGCCATGGGTGAATTCGGAGTGGCTGACCAAGCTTGGGCTGGACGAACCGCAAACGCTGGATGATTTTTACGATATGTTAAAAGCATTCAAAGAGAAGGACCCGAATGGAAACGGCCAGAAGGATGAATATGCCTGGGGTGGGGTCAAGACCACTGGTATTGTGAATTATTTGCGCGGGTCGTTCGGTCTCAATTATAACGGAACCTCCAATATTAACGTGGATACCGATCCGGAGAGCGGTAAGGTTCGGTTCATCCCGTCTGATCCGCGTTACAAAGAACTGCTTCAGTATGTGAACAAGCTGTATAAGGATGGCCTGCTGGAGCAGGATATCATGTCCGTTCAAAGCACGGAGGTGGATGCAAAGGGAACGGAGGGGCTGCTGGGCGTAGTCGATAACGTGGATCCTGTCGCCATTTACAACCAGAAGGGCTATGTGGGGCTTTCGGTACTGAAGGGTCCGCACGGCGATCAGATGTTCAGTGCTACAGGCTCACCGCTGGGCAATATCGGGATGTTTGTCCTGACAGACAAAGCGAAGAGTCCGGAGGCGCTGGTCCGTTGGATGGATTATTTCTACAGCGATGAAGGGATCCGCATGTTCTTCATGGGCTGGAAAGACGAGACGTACACGGAGGATGCAGATGGCAATGTGGAATACGTGGACGATATTAAGAATAACCCGGACGGACTTAATCTGGACCAGGCGGTAGGGCAGTACCTGATTTGGCCTGGGGGATACTATCCAGGTTTTGTGGCGCAGAAGTATTTTAAAGGAGCGGAGGGCTTGCCGACATCGGTAGAGAACGCCAAAAAAGCGGAGCCGTATGTCATACCTCAAGACAAGGTTTGGCCGCCGTTTAACTTTACAGCCGATGAACAGTCCGAGCTTACCAGCATTCAGACCGACATTAATACGTACGTGGATGAGATGAGGGATAAATTCATTGCCGGCAATGAGTCTTTTGATAACTGGGACCAATATGTAGCTACCCTGCAAAAAATGGGATTGGACCGCTATCTGGCCATCTACCAGTCCGCGGCGGATCGATACACCGAGTGAACGAGTACCTAACATAAAAGGAGCGACACGATATGACACAAATCAAAGCCATATTGATCGGGGCAGGCGCGCGCGGCGCCGGGGGCTATGCACCCTATGCCCTCGATTACCCGCATGAGCTGACCTTCGTGGCAGTAGCCGAGGCTGATTCGGCACGGAGAACCCGGTTTGCCGAGAACTACGGAATTCCGCCTGAACGTTGTTACGAATCATGGGAGCCGCTGCTCGCCGAGCCGCAGCTTGCCGAAATTGCCGTCATCTGCACGCAGGACCGTATGCATTTTGGCCCGACGATGCAGGCGCTGGATAAACAGTACCATGTACTGTTGGAGAAGCCGATGTCTCCGGAACCGAAGGAATGTCTTATGATGGAGCAGGCGGCTGTTCGGAACAACAGGCTGCTGACCATATGCCATGTTCTGAGGTATACCCCTTTTTGGAGTGCCATCAAGCGCGTAATTCAGGAGGGAACGATCGGTGAGGTCGCTTCGATCCAACTGAATGAGAACGTAGGATATTGGCATATTGCGCACAGCTTTGTACGGGGAAACTGGAATAACTCCGATAAGGCCAGCCCGATGATTCTGGCTAAGTCCTGCCATGACATGGACGTGCTGTCTTGGTTGATGGATCGGCCGTGCACTCAGGTCACTTCTTTTGGCTCATTAATGCATTTTCGCGAGGAGCAGGCACCGGAAGGATCGGCCGACCGCTGCTTGGACTGCCAGGTGGAAGCCACCTGCCCATACTCGGCTCCGAGGTTTTATCTGAGCCAGGAGTATAAGGGCTGGGCGGGGCATTTTACCCAGGAGCTGACCAAGCCGAACATTATTCAGGGGCTTCGCGAAACGGACTATGGCCGCTGCGTGTACAGGAGTGACAACAATGTGGTAGACCATCAGGTCGTCAATATGGAATTTGAGGGCGGTGCCACCGCGATGTTCAGCATGTGCGGGTTTACATATGAACAGGAGCGCAGAATCCAGATCATGGGGACACGAGGCGAGCTTCGGGGAGAGGAAGACAAGATTACGGTCTTTGATTTTCTGACAGGCCAGAAAACGGAGATAACGATCCCTTCGCAGTCCAGCGGTCATGGCGGTGGCGACAGTGGAATTGTGGCCAGTTTCCTGAACGAGGTCCGCAGCTATAACGGGCAGGAGAGTCTGACGTCGGCCAGTGCCTCCGTGAGGAGCCATCTCATTGCGTTTGCAGCCGAGAAATCGAGGCTGAATCAAGGCGAGTCCATTAATCTGAATGACTATGCACAGGAATTGATGGCAGAAGGAAATGCGGTGAAATAAGTTCATGTCCGTCATAGGGTCAATCTTCATCTAAGCATGCCTCCGACTCTGCACGGTACGTTGCGCAATAATTGGAATTATATTAAAAATACATCATATGAACAATTCATAATAGATGAAAAATAAAAGAAGAAGCCTTGATCTGACGATCTACGGCTTCTTCTTTTATTTGACCTGATCAATGGACAGGCTTACTTTATAATTCCCGATCGCGCCATGCAAGTCCCGAAAAGGGACTTGCATGGCGCAATAAAATATATTCAATGCCATTGAATCCTGACATACTAGATGTCAGGATTCATAATTTATCATTCAATCCAGAAGTCCAAAAAGTGTGCAAGCGCGAGGAGTGTTATCGATGAAACTTGACCGGTTGCTTGGCATTACGATGGAATTATTGACAAAAAAAGAGTGACGGCAACCGCGCTTGCTGCCCGGTATGAGGTCTCGGTTCGTACGATCTACCGCGATGTGGACCTCATTAACCAAGCCGGCATTCCGGTTGCTTCCTTTACGGGTGCGGATGGCGGGTTTGAATTAATGAGCGGTTTCTATCTGACGAGACAGCACTTCTCCATTGATGACTTTTTGGCTATCTATAATCTCTTAAAGGGCATAGAAGGAACTGCTAAGGGAAAGTACACCACCATCATGAACAAACTCGGAACCCTGCAGCCTGCCTTGTTGAACGGAGGATGTCATGAACAAATCATATTTGACATGAGCACATCGGAGCGTGAGAGAACGTGGGTTCAACCGATACTGCATGCCATGGACCGATCCAACCTTATTAAATTTACTTACACCAGCGCATCCGGCAGCTGCTCCGAACGGCAGGTAGAGCCGCTCCATCTTTACTGGGAGCAGGGCGTGTGGTATTTGGAGGCTTACTGCTTGTTCAAACAAGCGAAGCGAATCTTCAGAGTATCGCGTATATCCGCTCTTGAAGCATCCAGCGAGAACTTCCTTCCACGTGAGAACCTGGAGGAAGGCCGGGAAGAGAAGAAGGCACCGGGGATTCAAGCGCATCTCCGCTTCGATTCATCCATTGGACCTCGTGTGACCGAGCAATTCCCGGAAGCTTTCATCTCCGTTGAGGGATATGTTGACGTCCACACTATCTTTTATACCACAGCTTATGCCATCTCGGTCATCTTGAGTTATGGCTCGAAGGTGGAGATCCTATCGCCGCCGGAACTGAAGGAAGACCTTCTGCAAGAGTTAGAGAACATACGAAATCGCTACGAAATCAAATCATGAACAGTAACCTATTTCCAAGGAGGATATTCAAAATGACTATTTTAGTGACAGGCGCTACGGGGACCGTGGGAAGGCACATTGTGAAACAACTTGTACAGCAGGGGAAGGAAGTTAGAGCGATATCGCGCAATCCACAACAAGCGAAATTACCGGCTGGCGTTCAGGTGCTTGCCGGAGATCTGAACGAGCCGGACAGCCTGGTGCCTGCCCTGCAAGGAGTCACTGCACTTCATGTGATCACATCGAGCGATGAGGCTTATGGAACCCTTCAGACCGATCCGCGGATCATTGAACTGGCAGAGCAGGCAGGCGTTAAACGGGTGACGGTACTGGTGGGTTTTGAAGAAGGGCCTGTTGAAGCAGCGCTTAGAGCGAGCGGAATGGAATGGACTTTGCTGAAGCCAGGCGAATTTATGGCGAATATCCTGGTGGATTGGAGGGAGTCGATTCGAACGGAGGAGGTTGTCCGGGAGCCGTTCGGTCATGCCTTGAGCGCTAGAATACATGAGGCCGACATCGCACGTGTTGCCGTAACGGCACTGGTTGAAGAAGGACACCATGGGCAGGAGTATTTTCTGACAGGGCCGGAAGCCCTCTCCCGTAGGGAAGCGGTTCGGATCATAAGCGAAGTGACCGGCAAAAATATTCGCTTTGAAGAGCTGACGGAGGAACAAGCGAGAGATCAATGGAGAGTGCAGGGCTACGATGAGGAATCGATTGAGTTTTTTGTGCAAATGGGGAAAAATCCGCCAGAGATCGGTTATACGGTATTGTCAACGGTGGAACAGGTCACGGGGCGGCCGGCAGCCACGCTTGCAAATTGGGTCTCTGATCATAAGAAGGAGCTGTGAAACATGCCATATGCCATTGAAGCCAAGAAGCTTCGCAAATCATATAACGGCATCGAGGTCGTTCAAGGCATTGATCTGCGATTGGGGCAAGGAGAGCTGCTGGCCTTGCTGGGCCCGAACGGTGCCGGTAAAACAACCACCATCCATATGCTAACAACGCTCCTGAAGCCGGATGCCGGTTCTGCGCAAGTTGCCGGATTGGATATCGTATAAGATGCTCGAAACGTCCGGAAGAAGATTAGCCTGACAGGCCAGTTTGCAGCACTGGACGAAGGGTTGTCCGGACTTCAAAATCTAATGCTGATTTCAAGACTTTACGGGTATTCTGCGAAAACCGCCCGTTCCATAAGCGAGGAACTGATGGAATCCTTCGGGCTTGGTGAGGCGAAGGACCGCACGGTGCAGCAATATTCTGGAGGCATGCGGAGACGACTCGACATTGCGGCAAGTATCGTGACCAAGCCGGATGTTATTTTTCTGGATGAGCCGACGACGGGCCTTGACCCACAAAGTCGGATGCAGGTGTGGGACATTGTGAAGACGCTCTTGCAGCAGGGAACCACCGTGCTGTTGACAACACAATACCTGGAGGAGGCGGACCGATTGGCAGACCGGATCGCTGTCATTGATAAAGGCAGGATTATTGCGGAAGGGACTCCACAGCAGTTGAAGGCGTCCATCGGTGGCCGGACGTTGTCGATTCGATTAACAACGGAGCGGGGAGATTGGCATAAGATCAGTGCTTTGCTGAACGATGAGCATGGGCTAAGGGTATGGCAGGGCGATCACCTGCGGTTATACAAGATTCCGGTGTTGGAAGCGAGCCTTGCCAATCAGGCCATTCATACATTGATGGAGAACGGGATTGCGATTGAAGATTTTTCCCTGAGCGAACCGAGTCTGGATGAGGTATTCCTGGCCTTGACCAGGAAAGGGGGGACTCCATGAGTTTAAGCCATCACACAAGTAATCCGGTCGGCAGCATGCTTCCTCCGCCCCACCCAGTCTCCGGCCCTCCCCATGCATTCACGGCTATCCGTATCTTCATGTGGAGAACTTGGCAGCATACGAAGAATAACGGATTTAGTCTTGTGATGGATGCGATTCTGTCACCGATTCTGCTGCTGCTCATATTTAATTATTTGTTTGGCGGAGCCATTGCCGGATCGACCGGGGTCTATATTCAATTCCTCTTGCCTGGCATCCTGATCTTAACGGTCGTTCCCATGACGGTTTACAGCGGAACTACGATCTGTTCGGATATTACCAAAGGGGTATACAACCGTTTTCGAACACTGCCCTTTTGGCAGCCAGCAGCCGTCATCGGTTCGATCCTTACGGACGGTCTGCGTTATGCGGTGGGCGTTATCGTTGCCCTTGGAACGGGGCTTGCGCTGGGCTTCCGTCCGGAAGGCAGCTTGATCCAAGTGATGTGCGCTGTTATCTTTATCCTGTTGTTTGCATTTAGCGTCAGCTGGATTTTTGCGATGATTGGCGTTATAGCTAAACGTCCAGAGACGGTTTCAGGGTCCAGCATGATTGCGATATACCCGCTATTGTTCGCCAGCAACATTCTGGTGGATACGGCGACGATGCCGGGATGGATCGGGATTCTCATTGAATTGAATCCGATCAGCATAGCAGCAGCCACCGTCAGGGGGCTGATGAGCGGCACAGCAAGCATGACGGAGATTATGGCCGGTATCGGTGTTAGTGTGCTGTTTATCGCTATTTTTGCCCCGACCACGTTGTATTTATATCAGACGAAAAACCAGCGTTAAGGACGCAAAAAAACCAGGTATGCATGTAATTGCAGCCTGGTTTTTGTCTATGTGAGGTTCATCTCATTACATTGCTTGCACCAGGGCGATGCATAGGCTTTCGTTGACCTATTCCAATGAAGTTGATATTGCCCCTTGGTTGAAATCCACATGATGCATCTAACAACTACTTAACTAATACGGTACGTTGGAGATTGAACTCTTAATGTTCCCGAATGGGATGTGATATGTGTTCTGTTTCATGAAGTGGCATATGAAGGGTTTTATATATGTTGATGTGTCAATGAGGAAGGAGGACTGATTTTTTTCTAGAAACTATTAATATGGGAGTTTCACAGCAACGTACGGAAGGGGGAACGAATGAGGCTTATAAAAAATCAACTATCGGACAGGAAGTGATATGGGACATTGGACTCTCATCGAATACTTGGAGACTTTTTCAGGAAGACGTGGCTTTTCTACGTATTGTCGATTTGCTGCCATTTGGTTGCTAATATCATTCATGTGAATTTCCCTAGAGTGCTGGGCAATTTCACGGATGAATTGAAGGATGGTTTATTGTCAGGTGACGGCATTGTGCAGTATAGCTGGACGCTGCTTGGCATTGGTGTTGGTTTTGCCGTTATCGGCGGTATAGGGCAATATTTGGTCATGTATACGGGGCGTTACTTCGAATTTATGAACAGGCGCCGGCTGTTTGTCCACTTTACGGGACTCAGCGAGCAATTCTATTCCAAGAACGGCGTTGGCAAGCTGCTCAGTTATTTTATGAATGACGTGACTACGGTGAGGGAAGCAATCTCCATGGGGGTTAACCAGACGGCGAATGCCTCCATCTTGCTGGTGTCCACGATTGCAATGCTGCTGATTACGAATGTCCCGCTATATCTGGTGGCCGCAAGCATGGTTCCTCTGCTGCTGATACCGGTAATCGTGGTATGGCTTGGGCCAATGATTCGAAGAAGATCGCTTCAGGTACAGGAAGCGCTTGGCGTGATGACGGAATCGGCTGAGGAGCAGTTCGGCGGGATGCGTGTCACCAAGAAATTCGCGGTAGAAGACACGATGAAGCAGCGGTTTGGGACCACGGTGGACAACATCCGCAATAAACAGCTGAGACTGGTGCGCGTATCCTCCCTGTTTCAATCGATCATTCCGTTTCTTGGCGCCTCCTCACTCATTATTGCGCTCTCATTCGGCGGATACTTGACGATGGCGGGACGAATTACGGTCGGTAACTTTGTTGCATTGACGCTGTACATCCGCATGCTCATGAACCCGCTGCAGCAGATCGGCAATGTCATTAATGTTGTACAGAGAGCGAGGGCTTCGCTTGACCGGCTGAATGATCTGCTTGGCAAGCAGGCCGATATTAAGGAGCTGCCAGACGCCAAGGAGCTGGATTTGGAACATGCTGGAATCGAAGTGCAGGACTTATCCTTTTCTTACGATAGAGTAAACGGTCATGAAGATGGAGCCAGACATGTGCTGCGGGGCATTCGATTGGAGGTTCCGCCCGGTGCGACGTTAGGCATCATTGGCCGAACCGGCAGCGGGAAGACCACGCTGATGAAGCTGCTGCTGCGCACCTATGACCCGCCTCCGGGCACAGTTCAGATTGGTGGGGAGGATATTCGAAAGCTTACATTAAAGAGCCTGCGCGAAGGAATCGCCTATGTGCCGCAGGATGGCTTCTTGTTCAGCTCGACCATTCGGGAGAACATTGCTTTCTATAAACGGGATACCGAGACGGACGTTGTTGAGGAAGCGGCACACAAAGCCCGGGTATATGACAACATTGCTGAATTTCCTGACAAGTTCGAGACCCGTCTCGGTGAGCGGGGCATTACGCTTTCCGGGGGACAGCGGCAGCGGACAAGTCTTGCACGGGGGATTATCAAGAATGCGCCCATACTCATTCTGGACGATAGTGTGAGCGCCGTGGATGCGGTGACCGAGACAGAGATCATGGAGACGATTCGTGATATCCGCGAAGGCAAGACCACAATTATTATCGCCCACCGAATCAGTGCACTGAAGTTTGCCGATGAGATCATCGTCCTGGATGAAGGAGAGATAGTTCAGCGAGGTACACATGAAACCTTGCTGTCTGAGGACGGATTGTACCGGACGCTGCACGATATTCAGGAGGAGGGGATGAGACATCATGGCACAGGCCATTAACAATTGGCAGATGGATCAGAAGGCAGATCTGAATGCACCTCAGGCCAAGCCCAAGTATATATCCACATTCCGTGCTTTATCGGGTTATATGAAGGAACACCGGCTAACCTTTGCGGGGTTTATCGGCTGCACCTTGATTGCCATATCGGCAGAGCTGCTGCAGCCATATCTGATGAAAATCGCGATCGATGATAATCTGATGGTCGGAAAAAACGATTACCATGGCCTGATGATCATATGCGGCATTTATTTTTCGTTGTCGCTGCTAAGCATGCTGTTCACCTATCTGCAAAATAATTTGCTGCAGAAGGCAGGGCAGAGTATCGTGGCAAGCATTCGCAAACGGCTGTTTGCGCATATATCCAAGCTGTCGATGTCTTATTTTGATAAGGTGCCTAGCGGAAGTCTGATCACGCATGTATCCAGTGATACGGAAGCGATCAACCAGTTTTTTAACCAGGTGCTGCTCAGCCTGTTCCGGGACGGTTTTACCCTGGTCTTCATT
Organism: Paenibacillus glucanolyticus NBRC 15330; assembly: GCF_004000885.1. Classification (GTDB taxonomy): domain Bacteria; phylum Bacillota; class Bacilli; order Paenibacillales; family Paenibacillaceae; genus Paenibacillus_AQ; species Paenibacillus_AQ glucanolyticus. The sequence continues at coordinate 19,200 of NZ_BIMC01000029.1, read as the reverse complement.
CTGGTGATGATGTTCCAGCTGGATGTTACATTGACCCTGTACTGTCTGATCCTGCTGCCGATCATTGCGGGGATCGCGATAGCATTCCGGCGGTACATGCGCCATACCTATCAGATGGCCAGAACCCGCTTGTCCCGGCTGGTGGCTTTCGTAGCCGAGAACCTGTCGGGCATGAATCTGATTCAAGTGTTTCATCAGCAGAAGGAGCAGGAGAAGCAGTTCGAGGAGCGGAACAACTCGTATTTCAAGGCTAACATCCGGGAAATCCGGACAAATGTGCTGTTCAACCGATCCTATGAGATTTTGAACAATTTGGCGATCGCATTTGTGACATGGCTGGGCGGACAAGCTGTGCTTGGGACAACGCTTGAGTTCGGCGTACTCTATGCATTTATTACGTATATCCGTTTATTCTTTCAGCCGATTAATACGATTACCCAGCAGTGGAATACGCTGCAGTCGGCGACGGTGGCGATCAACCGGGTATGGGGCCTCCTGGCGATTCAACCGGAAGTTACGGATAAACCCAAGCCGGCGAAGATTGACAAGGCCGAGATTCAGGGACGCATCGATTTTAACCGAATTACGTTCGGATACGAAGGCGGGGCTCCAGTCATCCAGGATCTCGATCTTCATGTCAAGCCGGGAGAAATGATCGGAATCGTCGGGACCACCGGAGCGGGCAAAAGCTCGCTGATTAGCCTGCTGTGCCGTTTCTATGACGTAAATGAAGGAAGTATTCTGATTGATGGACTTGACATAAGAGAGCTCGCTCAATCGGATTTGCACCGGATTGTAGGCCTTGTACAGCAGGAGCCTTATCTCTATTCCGGTACGGTGCTGGACAATGTACGGCTGTTCGATGAGACCATTTCAAGGGAAAGAGTGATCGAGGCCTGCCGCTTTATCGGTGCGGATTCAATCATCATGCGGATGAAGGAAGGCTATGACACCCGGTTGTCTGAGCGTGGCAGCGGACTGTCCGCGGGAGAGCGCCAGCTGATCTCCTTCGCCAGAATCATCGTGTTCCAGCCAAAGATTCTCATCCTGGACGAAGCCACGGCTAATTTGGATTCGCACACGGAGCAGCTGATTCAGAACGCGCTGCATCTCGTTGCCGAGGGGCGGACGACCCTTGTGATTGCTCACCGCCTATCTACCATCATGGGGGCGGACCGGATTCTGGTTATGAGCAGGGGCCGGATTGTGGAGCAGGGCACCCATCAGGAGCTGCTCGATGCCCATGGATATTACGAAGAATTATATCTTCATTCCCAAGGCCAGAAGCAGGAGCGGGAGGACGTTGCCGGAACATGGCATCGAGCGAGGTAACCGTGATGGAACGAAAATAAGCTGTTAATCGAAGAGGCTGTCCCAAAAGGAGTTAAATGCGAGCAAGGGATAATCAATTCACTCAAAAGCAAAACAGAGGTGAAAACCGTCTGGAGAATGTCTTTCATGCACTCGGAACGAACGATTTCTTTTTGTGTTTTTTATATGAAGACGCACGAAAGCAGCGGAGAGAACGAAGCCATTTCCGGAAAAGCGGTAGCGATCGCCTTTGTCCCCGATATATCTTCCTTTAAGATGAATTCAGAATATTCGGGGGCAACAGCTATTGGAGGGATGCTTCGTTCCGCAGCGTCCTTATAACAGACAAAGGGGCATCCCTCAGGTCAAGTGACTTTTGGGACAGGCCCCTTTTTTGCTGAAGCTTACATATGTCTCGCTTTGGCGGCAGTCAGCAAATCGATAAAGTTCAGGGCCATTCTGGAAATGTGATAATCCTTCAGCCAGATTAGGGCGGTAGAAGCGGTAGCCGGGGTACCTGTGATTCTAAAGGCGTGAATGTGATCTGGCAAGTGCTGTTTAACCAGCGTCTCCGGTACGATCGCAACTCCAAAATCGGAGGCCACTAAACGCAGCAACAGGGAAATATCCGAGCATTCGGCGACAACGTTGGGCTGCAGGTTCTGCTCGGAGAAAGCCATCTGAATCGTATAATACACGCCTAATCCTTCGGTGCTGGGCAGAATAAGGGGATACTGCACGATTTGGGAGAGGGGCATTTCCTGTTCCAGGGATGCCTGCTGATCGGAGGCGAGTAAATAAAAGGGCTCCGTATGCAAATGAAGCACCGAGAAATCATCCAGTTCCAGCGGGAGGCGGACGATGGCTAATTCAAGTGCCCTGTTTCGAACGAGCTCACAGAGTTGATACGACTCATTTTGCTGGATTTTATACGAGACTTGGGGAAACTTTGCTCTGAATTCATGGAGCCAAGCAGGCAATTCTACCGAAGACAGAGTATTAATGCCAAGACGGAGCGTTCCCTTATCTCCGTTCCCGACCTCTTGAACCTCGGCTTTGGCCTCCTCCATGAGCTGGGTCATCTGCAGAGCATACTTGTACAGAGCTTTACCGGATTCCGTGATTTCAAGCCGCTTTCCCCGGCGGTATACCAAGATTGATCCGAGTTCTTCCTCCATCGCTTTCAGCTGCTGACTGAGAGGAGGCTGTGAGATATGCAGTCGATTGGCAGCGTGCGAGATGGTTCCTTCTTCCACAATGGCGATAAAATACCGGAGCTGTCGTATATCCATATAAACAAGCAAACCTCCTTGTATATGAAAAACCTTTGGAAAATCAATTTTTTATGTATTTTTCATATGCTTCAGTCTCATGTTAGCATACGAATATACACGATAGAAAGAGGGGGCGGTTCATGTGTTTCGTTTAACCTCGATTTTACTGATACTTTTCCTGTCGGCCTGTCAACCCCATTCCGATAAAAAAGAGGTGCAGAATATGGATCGTCAACTCATCGAATACGCTGAGCAAGGGAATACGGAGCAAGTGAAACGACTGCTTCAATCTGGAGCAAATATCAATGCGAGGAACGAGGAAGGAAGAACGGCGGTCCTGGCAGCAACCTACCATAATCAAGTGGAGACGGTAGAAGTCCTTATTCAGGCAGGCGCAGATATTAACATTCGCGATCATAATCGTAATAATGTATTCCTGTATGCCGGTGCGGAGGGGCTGCGCGATATTCTGAAGTTAGCAATCGATGCAGGCGCAGACGTGACAATAACCAATCGTTATGGTGGTACGGCTCTCATCCCTGCCGCGGATCGCGGGCATGTGGAGATTGTGCGGGAGCTGCTGACCCGGACGGATGTCGATATCGATCATATCAATAATCTGAACTGGACCGCGCTGCTTGAAGCGATCATTCTCGGTGACGGCGGTGAGAACCATCAGCAAATCGTGCAGCTGTTATTGGATCATGGTGCGGACGTTCATCTTGCCGACGGAGAAGGTGTAACTCCGCTGCAGCATGCGCAGGAGCGTGGATATCTGGAAATCGAACGTATTTTGTTGAATGCCATTAATGGGTAGCATGATCATATAAACAACGAAAGACAGTTACAAAGCAAATGCGGGAAGGGATGATCATGATGAATGAACAGAGTACCTCATATTGGCTGCTCCATGTCCGACTGGAAACGGGTTACCGCTACAAGGATGGGATCGTGACCGGAACGGAGACGGGATTATTTCATATGAAAATAGAGAATGGGGCATTCTCCGAGATTCGTCCTGCGGATGCTGTGCCTGAAACGGCATTGCCTGTGCGGGATGTAAAGGGTGGGCTAATGCTCCCGTCATTTCGAGATATGCATATCCATCTGGACAAAACTTATTATGGAGGCCCCTGGAAGGCACCGACCCGTCCCGCGAACGGCGTCTTTAGCCGGATTGAGGAGGAGCAGAGGCTGCTCCCCGAACTTCTTCCTACGGCCAAGGAAAGGGCGGAGGGGCTGCTGGATCTGTTAATAGGCTACGGATCGACACATATTCGTTCCCATTGCAACGTCGATCCCGTGGTTGGATTGCGAAATCTGGAGGCAACGCTGCAGGCTGTGGATGGCTACCGGGAGAAAGCCTTTGTGGAGATTGTAGCGTTCCCTCAGCATGGCCTGCTCCGCAGCCAGTCCGTATCACTGGTCAGGGAAGCGCTCCGGAATGGGGCAACCCTCGTAGGCGGACTGGATCCCGCAACGGTGGACGATGATACGGAAAAATCATTGAATGCCATGATGGAACTGGCGGTTGAGGCGAATGCTGGCATTGATATGCATTTGCATGAGCCGTCCCATATCGGGCTGAATACCTTTAAAGTATTGGCCGATCTTGTGGAAGATGCAGGCTGGGACGGGAGAGTCACGCTCAGTCATGCCCTTGCATTGGCAGATGTCTCATCAAGCGAAGTGGATGAAGTGGCGGCTCGGCTGGCGAACCTGGGGATTTCCATCACCTCTTCAGTACCACTCGGCCGAACCATTCCGATTCCTCAGCTGCACCGCCAAGGTGTAGGCGTTTCGCTTGGACAAGACAGTATTATGGATCACTGGTCCCCATTCGGCAAGGGAGACAATCTGGATAAGGCGGGCACGCTGGCCGAACGGTTCCATCTGATGGATGAGCGTTCGCTCGGACAGACGCTTGGCTTCATTACGGGAGGGGTTACTCCGTTAGACCGGGACGGGCAGTATGCATGGCCGAAAGTCGGGGATGCTGCCCATGCGGTCATTGTAGAAGCCAGCTGCTCTGCAGAGGCGGTTGCCAGAAGATCGCAACGGCGGGCCGTATTGTATAAGGGAATACCGGTTCACGGAACATTATAAAAAGACAGCCGCTGCATCCCGGAAATCAGAGGGGATGCAGCGGCTGTTTTTAGAGCTTCTTATAAGACGAGAGGATATTCCCTGACGCTTCGGTAAGGTCCGTTTCTTTATGAATGATCGCTTTTGACAACAAACCGGTCTCCAGCCCTGTTCGGGTTAGAAGGTATGGAGGTAATCTTCAAATCTTGAATCATAATGCCTCCATCCACTGAAATAAGTCGAGGACTCCTGCCGTTGGCCCGGCAGCAGGAGAAGATAACAGGAGATAGTCGTGCCATCTGGGCGAGTTCTCCATTCACTTGCGGAGCCTCAACGATCCATTCGGCAGAAGTCTGCGGACCGGTGTAGCGCTGCGACGTTCGAAAGGTCCAGTTGCGGGTTGAGTTGCGAAGGCAGATCAGCCAGATAGATCCGCTGCGCTTGATGATGGTGGCATGCATGCGGTCCCCCGGCTGGACAGGCAATGGAATGAGCGTAACCGAGGCCGGTAGAATCTCCCACCAAGCATAATAATAAGCCTTGCCGTCTATGAAATCATGACCGGTTCCGGTCTGAATCAGACTGTTGTTGCCATACCCGTCGATGCCGATCCATGCGGAGGAATAAGAAGCCCCCTGGCTTGGACGAAGAAACGGCACATTCCATTTGGCGGATACCCGCTTGAAGGTCCCCTTTTTTCCCGTAATGCTGTACCCGCTCCAATTACTTGACACCCATCCGATGTTACGATGCGGTTTGGCTGAAGTTTCAAGCTTGCATGTATGATTCCACTTATCAACCTTGAGAATCCCCATATCTCCACCGCCTTTACTAGATTGATAGTATATCTAATGAAGATTCGGTAGTGAAGGTATGGGTTTTCCGTTAGAAAGTTTGGACACACCTAGATCAGAGGAAACCACCCATGCCGAGGACAAGGGACAGCAGGCAAAGGTATCTCAGAGCAAACATTTGAATATTAATGCAAAAAAATAAACCATGCGAGGGAAATCGGCGCATGACTTATTGTATGTATTATTAATATTGAAACTAATTGCCGGGCAGTAGGATGCCATGCCAGCTGCTTACATCGCATTGGCCATATTTATTATCCCCCACGGCCACCACCGTGCCATCCGATTTAAGGCCAAGAGTATGCGCGCAGCCCGCTGCTACCGCCACTATATCACGCCAGCCGCTTACATTGCATTGGCCATGCTCATTCTTGCCTGCAGCCGCACACCTTCCGTCCGATTGAAGGCCAACGGTATGATAACTACCGGCCGCTATTGCCACCATACCGCGCCAGCCGCTTACATCGCATGCGTCAAACTTATTCAAGCCCACAGCGACCACCGTGCCGTCCGATTGAAGGCCAACGGTATGAAGGTAACCCGCTGCTATAGCCACGATGTTGCGCCAGTCGCTTACATTGCATTGGCTATATCGATTATTACCCGCAGCCACCACGGTGCCGTTCGATGTAAGCCCGATGGTATGCCAGTCACCTGCCGCAACCGCCACGATGTTGTGCCAGTCGCCTACATTGCATTGTCCTTCATTATTTCGACCTGCAGCGACCACCGTGCCGTCTGATGTAAGCCCGACGGTCCGACGCCAACCCGCTGCAACCGCCACTATATTTCGCCAGTCGTTTACATTGCATTGGTCATGTTTATTCCAACCCACAGCCGTCACTGTACCGTCAGATGTAAGACCAATGGTATGGGCATTACCCGTGTTGGTCGCCATATGAACATTACCAGCCGCAACCGCCACCATATCGCGCCAGCCACTTACATCACATTGGCCATATTTATTATCACCCACAGCTGTTACTGTGCCGTCTGATTGAAGACCAACGGTATGACGAGGGCCCGCCGCTATGGCATGATGTTTGGGAGATGCCCATTCCTTACAGAACCCGAGATTAGCCTGTTCCATTATGTTCTCCCTCCTTGTTTTTTTCTTTCCACTTGGATCATACAACATTAGCTTAAGCTGCGTAACGCCAAAACAAACATGACCAGCGCCCCGAGGGAAGTCACGGTTCTCACATGGTTCCACGGCGTCCAGCTTCCGAGATAGGTGTTCCACACCTCAGTACCGGTGCTGGTTCCGGGGTCAACGGTAGCTAACGCATCATTTAGCGGGACGTTGAATGCTATCGTTACGATAAATCCCGCCAAATACAGCAGGCTGGCCCCAAGCAGGTGCAACGAGCCGGGTTCCCCCCAGTGTATGATTGACACGATGGCAAGCGCAATGCTGGTGAGCGCCGTTCCCATAAATAATGTGCTGAATGTGGGATTTAGAATGGATACATTGATGGATTGCATCGCGTTGATCCCCTGTTCATTGGGAATTCGGGACAACGCGGTCATCATGAAGGAAGAGAACGCGAAGAACAGCCCGGCGATCAGCCCTGAGCCTACTACTGAGAATAAAGTCAGCAGGAAAATAAAACGGTCACTCATAGAATGGAAACCTCCAGTTTTATAAGGGGATTTTTTCGGCATCAATTCGATGACGAAGAATACGTTGAATTTATGATATACATTAGATTGTTTGTACATACAAATATAATGGGGTTTCCATCCAAAGTAAAGACCCAAATGCGAAATGGATTATCATAAAGGTCATTAAATTAATATTTTCTATATATGGTAAATATAAGAATATTTATTCGTGAATGCTCATATGATGGATAAGGAAAAAAAACGCATAAAGAACGGTAAAGGCCGCTTGCACCAAGCGGTCTCTTTGTCATGAAAAAAAGTTCAGAATATCCTCACTATTTTGAAAATAGAGATGAATATACGCTTTCGTAAGCGTATACAAAATTTGGATAGTAAATCGATTTTTGCTGCAGCCAAAAGGAGGGATACGTATGAAGTCAGGCAAGAGGGGATTTTGGCTAGTCACGACAGCGGTATTGAGTGTTTCTTTGTTATTCGGTTGCACCGGTGGCAAGGGAACGCCGAGTGAAGCCGGCAATCCGGAGCCAGGAAAGGGTGGAGAGACAGCCAAGAAAACCATTACCGTTACGTTTCGGGATGACGGGATCGGCGAGAACGGAGCGTTCTATAAATGGCTCAAGGAAGTATCGGCAAGTTACCCTGACAAGAGCGTAGAGATCAAGCCGACACCGATTCAGGCATCGGAAGGCGATTATTTTGCCAAGGTAGCGTTGGCACTGAAGTCTAAAGATACGGCGCCGGATATCGTGACAGAGGATACCTTTATCTTGAACTCCGATGCGAGCGCGGGCTATCTGGAACCGCTTGACGAGAAATTGGCGGCATGGGAGGACTGGGGCAACGGTTCTTTTATTGAAGCGATGAAGAAGGGAGTTACGGCCAGCGATGGCAAGGTATACGGAGTGCCGTACAATACGGATTCCAGGGGACTCTGGTATAACAAGGACATTTTTAAACAAGCGGGTCTTCCCGAGGACTGGCAGCCGAAGACTTGGGAGGACGTCTTAAGTGCCGCGCGAACCATCAAGGAGAAAACGCCTGATGTGGTGCCAATTTGGATGAATATGGGCAAGGCAACAGGCGAAGCCACTTCCATGCAAACCTATGAAATGCTCCTCTACGGTACAGGTGAAAGACTGTATGACGATGCTGGCAGCAAATGGATTACCAAAAGCCAGGGCATTCTCGATGCGCTGACCTTTGTGGAGACGGTCAATAAAGAGAAGCTTGGACCGCCACTGTCCAAAGTATTGAATGGTCAGGCAGGCAATACAGCTTCCCGTGAATACTTGCCGCAAGGCAAGCTGGCGATTTCCCTTGACGGCTCATGGATCACAGGCAACTATATGGAATCCGGCGCAGCCCCATGGCCTGAATACAAGGATGTGTTAGGCTTCGCGCCAATGCCGACCAGCCAAGGGCAGGACCCTGGCTCGATCACGCTGGCCGGAGGATGGGCATTATCGATTCCAAGCCATTCGAAGAATATAGACGAGGCTTGGGCCTTCATCCAATATGCACTGAATAAGGAAAACACCCAGAAGCTCGTGATGGCGTCCGGTAATATCACGGTACGTGCCGATGTAGCCAAGGATCCGGAATATACAAAAATGCCATTTAACGAAATTGCGACGGAGTACCTCAAGAACGCAGAGTTCAGACCAGCACAAGAGAAATATCCGGAAGTGTCAACACAGATTCAGACGATGGTGGAGTCGGTGGCAACGGGAACCTCGCCTGCGGACGCAATGAATAAATATGCGCAGGATGTCACCCGCATTGTCGGGGCGGATCATGTGGTGGAGAAATAGTTCGATATAGCCACGCAATGCTTGCTCAAGTCCTCCCTTATTACACGGAGGCTTGGGCAAGCGGTTTTTCAGATGATCAGCATGGAAGGAGAACTATACATGAGCAGTCTGTCCGTGGATGTTTACCCTAAACGAAAAAAATCGTATACCTGGCTCTTCTTTTTGCTTCCTTCAATCGCGATTATGCTCGTGTTTTTTGTATATCCGATCCTGCTAACGTTCTTCTATTCCTTTACGAATTTGGCGTTAACAGGCGAAGCGGCGAGGGAGCTTAAATTTATCGGCTTCGATAACTATGCCCGGATGTTCCAAGATCCTACGGTCAGGATCAGTATCTGGAATACGCTTATTTTCCTTATCGGATCGGCGGTCATCGGGCAGCAGGTGCTGGGATTTCTCATCGCACTCCTGATGAAGCAGAGGAATAAAACCTTTCGGCGGGTGATCGGAACGATTGTGCTGGCCGGCTGGGTAACGCCTGAAATTGTATGTGCCCTGTGCTTGTACAGCTTCTTCGGAGATGAAGGCACGCTGAATGCAATCATTACCTTTTTCGGATTTTCGGAGGTGACCTGGTTATTTACGGTTCCGATGCTAACCATCATTCTTGCGAACATTTGGCATGGCACCGCCTTCTCCATGCTGGTGTTCCAGGCTGCATTGGATGATGTGCCCAACGAGATCGAGGAGGCGGCGGTGGTGGACGGTGCGTCCAAGTGGAAGATCTTCACACGCATTATTGTCCCTTATATTAAAGGAACCATTACAACCAATATGATGCTGGTTACATTACAGACACTGGGCGTATTTGGGCTCATCTACGCGATGACCGGCGGCGGTCCGGGGAACTCGACCACAACGCTGCCCATCTTTATGTACAACCAGGCGTTTGTGAACTATCAGTTAGGTTATGGAACCGCGATATCCTTGCTGCTGCTGCTGATCGGAATTGTGTTAAGTCTGCTGTATATCAGGTCGATGAAAGAGTAACCAGAGGTGATATCATATGAATGCCAAACAACGTAAATTAGTCTATCGAATCCTGCCCTATGCCATTCTTGCGGGGATCGGAATCTGTTTTGTGCTGCCGCTGCTCTGGGTGCTTGTGGCCTCAGTTGACCCCAACGCGATGCAATCCTTGAAGGTACCCAGCAAAATTACCGGTGCCAACTATGTAGAAGTCATTACTAGCAGCGAGAATCAGCGTGCTTATCTCATTGGCCTGGTGATGTCGCTTGGCCAAGCCATCCTTGTTGTCCTGTTGGCCCTGCTCGCAGCCTATCCGTTGTCCCGATATCAGATGAAATACAAGAAACCCTTTATGCTGACCATTCTGTTCATGACATCCCTGCCGATTACGGCCGTTATGGTGCCTGTATACCAATTGTTCCTTGGATTGAAGCTGTATGACAATATCTTTGGCGTTATTCTGTTCTATGTAGCGTCATCGATGCCATACGGGATATGGATGATGAAGAATTTCATGGATTCCGTGCCGAATGATCTGGAGGAAGCCGCCTGGGTGGACGGAGCTTCCGTGTTTACGGGAATGCGTAAGGTGGTTGCACCGCTGATGGTGCCGGGGATTTGCACCGTGGCGATCTTTACCTTCTCCGGCAGCTGGGGCAATTTCTTTGTTCCGTATATCCTGCTGCAATCGCCTGAAAAATTCCCTGCCTCCCTGAAGCTGTATCAGTTCTTCGGGCAGTACGGCATGGTGGATTACGGCAGCTTGGCCGCTTTCTCGGTGCTGTATGCTATTCCGGCGATCATCATGTACATTCTCTCCCAGCAGTTTATGTCCAAGGGCTTCGGGCTGCAGGGCGGAACGAAGGGGTAGGTTGCAGGGCAGGCAGACACTCCTGCTCAACATTCGAAAACGGCAGAAATGCCGTTTTTTTGTTCTGTGTTCTGTGTTTTGTGTTTTGTGTTTTGTGTTTTGTATTTTGTGTTTTGTGTTTTGTGTTTTGTGTTTTGTATTTTGTGTTTTGTGTTTTTTGTTCTGTATTCCGTGCTCTGTGTTTCGGAGAACCTGTCATCAGGGGCGCGTTTGCCGACTCATCTTGGAGCCCTATGGTATGGGGAGCAAGAATTATGGACAGGTTGGAGGGAAGTCTGTTTTTATTGGAAATATTTGTTATACTTTAGACAGGATATCACGGATGAAGAGGATTCCGTCGTTTCGATGGGGTATCTCAACACTGAGAAATGGGGGGAGAACATGAGAGTCAAACGAATCGTCGCTAATATTGGCACAAAGGAGATCGCAGCCGCAAAGACGTTTTATCAAGATGTGTTAGGTCTGGATATATTAATGGATCACGGCTGGATTGCGACCTATGGCTCGCAGGATGTGATGACCATTCAGCTCAGCTTTGCTTCGGAAGGAGGCGGCGGCACGCCTGTGCCGGATCTGTCAATCGAAGTGGATGATATAGAGACTGTGCTGAAGGACATGAAGGGAGCAGGCTTTCGCATTGAGTATGGTCCTGTTGACGAGCCATGGGGAGTCCGGCGATTTTTCGTCCGGGATCCGTACGGCAAGTTAGTCAATATACTGGCTCATCTATCGCATGATTGAGGATCATTTGTGGCCAGATTCAATCAGGCCCGTGGGCTGCTGAAATAGGGTTTGCGCTACTGACTCGCGGCTGGATGCGGGAGGATGTGGGTATGTAGAACATGAAAAAAGAGCCAGACGTGATGTCGAAACATCACGTCTGGCTTTTCTGGCAAAATATACGGTTCGGATGATGCAATCGTATCGTTACGAACGATCCGGTTCGTCAATCAGCTCCAGTTCAATCACGGTATTGCGTTTGTCCGGAAGCGGATAAGTAAAGTGCTCCGGCCGGGTGAAATTCACAAACGCATCCTCGGTGAATTCCGCTGCGCTCCAGGGGCGGCTGAGGAACAATTCGTATCCGTCTGCCAGCAGGCGGGCCTTCTTCACTTTGTCGGCCATGCCGATGAGATTGATCGGTCCAATGGACTCCTCGAAGACATGGGCGTACAGTTTGTTGCCTTTTTGGGTGTAGCGTCCCCATTCCGGCTTAGGATAATCCGCAGCCGCGCAGCCGTAGATGCTGTCGCTGTTCTTGCTCATCCAGTCACCGATTTCCTCCAGCACGTCGAGGCTTTCCTTGGGAATGACACCTTTGGCGTCTGGTCCAACGTTCAGCAGCATGTTGCCATTCTTGCTTACGCATTCCACCAGCTTGCGGATTATGGTCGTTGAGGACTTGTAATTGCGGTCGGCTGCTGCATAACCCCAGTTATTGTTCAGCGTAATGCAGGCTTCCCATGGAATCGGGGCGCCTGTCTCATCTACGACACCATGCGGTGGAATGATCTGTTCGGGCGAAGCAAAATCACCGCTGTAAATGGAAGGATCGCTGGTATAGATGCTGCCGCCGCTCTCGCCGCTGCCCTCCAGCCGATTATCGATGAGAATGTGCGGCTGCAGCTCGCGAATCATTTTCATGAGCTCGGTAGCGCGCCATACCTCGCCGCGCATCGTATCATACGAGAAGTCAAACCACATTATATCGAGCTTGCCATAGCCTGTCAGCAGCTCGCGTACCTGGCCATGCATGTAATCCAGATAACGGTCGAAGTCTTTCGGGTCGCGCTTGAAGGATTCGTTGCCCCGCATCGGATGAATGCGGTCTCCATAAGCAGGATAGTCTTCATGATGCCAGTCGATGAGGGAGAAGTAGAGGCCGACTTTCAGACCTTCCTCGCGGAAAGCTTCCAGAAACTCCTGCACGAGGTCCCGGCCGGCTTTGGTATTCGTTGATTTATAGTCAGTCAGCTTGCTGTCGAACAAACAGAATCCATCATGATGCTTGGCCGTAAGCACCGCGTATTTCATGCCAGCTTTCTTGGCGGCCTTGGCCCATTCCCGGGGGTTATAGTCTACGGGGTCAAATTCATCAAAATACGTCTGATAGTCTTCGATACTCATCTGTTCCGAACTTCGAAGCCATTCGCCTCTTGCCGGAATCGAGTAGAGACCCCAGTGGATAAACATGCCGAAACGGTCGTTCTGGAACCATTGCACACGCTGGTTTCGATCTTGAATGACTTGATTGCTGGGAGTGGTAGTCGTTGTCATGGAATCAAACCTCCGATTCTTGGAATTGTCGAGTTTGATTTTAACAAGAATGTGTTAGTATGAATAGATAATTACTTAACTCTGACGGGTATTATAATAACTTTAGAGGACAATCGAAGATGAAGAATGAACGAAATGAACATGAAGCTATCCAGCAAATGCTCCTGAATATGCAGGTCCAGATCTGGGAGGCAGAGAGAACGCAGTGCTGGCCGGAGTGGAAGGAATTCGACTATACCGTGTCCTACAACAAGCTCTATTTTATTCTGGATGGTGAAGGATGGGTAAAGATCGGCGATGAGGAACTGTATCCTGTCCCGGGTCAATTGATTCTGATGCCGGCAAGGACCAAGCAGTCCTATTCTGTCATCAGCGGCCGTCCCTATCTGAAATATTGGTCGCACTTCTCGGCGACTGTGGGCGATTCGGATGTATTTTCTTGGCTGAACGTTCCCTACAGCTATGACTTAACGGACAATGCGGAGATGCCCCTGTTATTCCAGCAGCTGGTGGATGCGCATCGCACCCGTTCCATCGCCGCTCGCTTGAAGGAGAAGTCGGTGATGCTGGATATTCTCTCCAGGGTGTTCGATCAACAGCAGCCTCAGATTCATGCGGACAAAATGGAGGATATGAGCAGGCTTCACACCGTTCAGCAGTTTATCAAAAACCACCTGCACGAAGAGATCACGCTGGAGCAGATGGCGGGGACATTGCATTTGCATCCGAATTATTTTATTAAGTACTTCAAACGGCATTTCGGAATCACGCCGCAGAAATACTTGAGCCTCAAGCGAATGGAGCAGGCTAAACTTATGCTTAGAACAACGCCTCTGAGCATAAAGGAGATTGCGGACGCAACCGGCTTTGAGTCAGCCAATTATTTCTCGAAAACATTCCGCAAAGAAGTAGGTTACAGTCCTTCGGAATATCGTAACAATATATAACGGAAGAGGCTGTCCCCCAAGTTTCAATCGGGGACAGCCTCTTTGCTTGTATAAACCTAGAATCCTTTACCTCCAAGCGGCTTCAGCTTAAGCGGTTCAGCGCCGGCAATCAGCGGGCGTCCGCGCTTCAGCAGCTCGGAAGTGTCGGCCCCCTCCAGCGAAGCTGCATGTGCGTCTTGGCTGCTCCACAATTCCGTGACCCATACAGCATTCGGATCGCTGTCCGAGACATTGACGATATAAAGCTCACAATCTTTGTTATCACGAAGTAACGCTGCTGCTTCGAGCAGGATCTCCGCAAGTTCATCACGCTTGCCCGGATGGGCAATCAGCTTGCCGTACATCGCAAATTTTTCCATCGTTATCACCCTTCATTATTGGTCATCGCCGTTATCATTTGTTCATAATGGTGCGCCATGTCCGTTGTTATCTCTGACAGTTTCAAGACGAGGGAGGCAGGCTCAAGGATGTGTAAAGATTTGCCGTAGGGGAGAAGGAAATAGGGAACGTAGGCTGTCAGTGAGGACGAGCCTAATTGGAAATGGGCTTCTCCAGGCAGACGTTTGACAAGGGCATGTCCGAATAACCAGTGTTGACTTAATTCATTCAGAACATGCTCATGCCCCTGAATGACGACCGTAACGAGAGGTTCATGGTTGCCGGGATCGGGCAGCAGAGCGCCAAGCAATGCATCCCTGGCCGAAAAATCAGCGGGCCGCTCGAAATGTTGGTCCGTCATCTCCAGTCCGATGATTCGATCCACACGGAAATTGCGTATTTCTTGACGCAAGCGGCAGTATCCGGCGGCATACCATTGCCCTTTCCAATGGATGATGCTGTAAGGGTCAAAGTCACGGGAGACGGTGCCGCCCTCACGGCCGTTTGAATAGATCATCTTCAAGGTTTGACCGTGTGCGGAGGAAGTCTCCAGCATTTGAAGCAGCGATCGCTGCTCTTCATGTACGGGGGGCTGCAATACCGAGAGGCCGCTGCTGTGCCGCTCCATTTGATGAAGCTGCTTCTCATTCGTATAACGCTTCAACTTGTCGATGGCCCGCTGCAGCACATCGGTGAATGGATAGCCGGTTTCTTTGGCAAAAATCGAAGCGTGAACCAATGCCTTCTGTTCTTCGGCATCAAACAGCAGCGGGGATTCCGCAAAATGACCCAGAATCCGGAATCCGCCGTTCGGTCCTGAATCGGCGATGATCGGCGCACCGCTGGCGCATAAGGAATCGATACAACGGTATACCGTTCGAACATGGATTTCCAGCTCATCAGCGATTTGATGTGCGGTCACCTTTCTACCTGAGCGAAGCATCCACAGGATTGACAGCATATTGTCTGCTTTGGACATCAGGGGGCGCCCCTTTCAGTTGAAGATGGTCTGGAGTATGCGTTCGAGTAGATTGTATCCTTTTTACACTAAAGGGTCCATGCCTCTATCGATCCAGGAATCGTAGGTCGGACCGTAAAGTTCGGGAATGCGCAGGCCGGCTTGTCTCATCAGCACCGTCATTTGTCCACGGTGATGGGTTTGATGCATGAGGGTGAAGTGCAGGAATCCCGCGTTAGTCCAAAGCTCTCCATCGAATTCTCGTGTTTCTTGAAGATCTTCCTCACTCCACTGCGACTTAACGGCATCCAGAAGGGCATGTCGGATGCGGCGATAACTAGCCTGAATCTCGGCAGCGGAATCCGGGATTTCTTGCTCGCGAGACGGGCCTTCAAATTGTAGTCCGAGCATGTTCATATACTGAATCGACATCACCAAATGCCAAGCCAGCTGACCAAGGGTGCGGTGCTGATCCGTAATCGCCGTTTTTAGGGAGTCGTCGGTCAAAGCGTCCATGACTTGTTCCGTTATGCGGGCTTCTTTTAACCATTCTGCATTAAAATCCTCGATACTCATGTTCATGTGTAACCCTCGCTTTGCATTAGATTGATTGTGCTGCTGCAAGTCGAGTATATCTAATAATTCCTGACAGTTATGGTCAGTGATGAAGCGTTCAATAGAATATAATTCCGGAGTGATTGTGATGACACTTTATATTGCCAGCAATCAGATTTTCTCCATTCACTGGGCGACTCCATTCGGAGAGCAGGAGGTCGAGATTATGCTGAAATCGCGCTCAAGAAGTATTGGATTGGTATGATGGATTTCGGACATATGTGCCAAAGTTGGTATAAACCTATTTCAGGTTCATGAAATTGTCGAGAGAATTCAGTAATTCAGCAATCCGGAAGAATTTTGCTGCAGTCTGTCTGATACACTGTCTCTAAACAACGAAATGGAGGTTGGTATCATGTCATTAGCGGATATTCGGTTTCTCGGCGGTAATAATATCGCACTCAAAATTCCAAAATTCAAGTATGACGAAACCGTGCATTTTTACAAGGAAATATTGAAGCTGCCGTATTTGGGTTATAAGGATAATGCTCATGCCTTTCAGCACGGCCCTAACACCTTGTGGCTGGATTGCATGATCAATTATGCCCAGCAGGATGTGTGGCTGGAGGTGGGTGCCAACGATTTGGATGAGGCAGCTGAGTATCTGCAGGAGCATGGGGTGAGCCGCAGAGACGAGGTGGAGGTCCATGAGAATTCGAAAGGCTACTGGATATCCGACCCTTGCGGGACAATTATTCGTGTGAATGCGAGAAAAGCAAGTGAATAAGATAGCCGATAGGCGTTATTATTTCAACATATGAAAAATTCACAATAGATAGGTAAGATGTATCTATTTCTTGCATGCTAGTATTGGTATCTCTGTAAGGATGGTAGGCGTTATTCCGTTTGTATCCAGCGGAAGCCGAGCTTGCTTACATAGAGCGATTTGAATATGGAGACGGCTCAAAAACGAAAAACCAAGCAGAGTTTCACAGCCTATGGCCGTGAGGGACTGCTTGGTTTGGTTCACTGGAACTCATCGGAAATGAGGGAGCTTAGGGCTTTAATACCACCTTGGTGCATTCATCTTCGTGCTCATAGAATATCCGGTAGGCTTCACTTGCTTGTTCCAGTGGAATCCGGTGAGATACAATTTCGGTTGGATCGAATTCACGGGCCGTGATTTTCTTGAACAGCTCCGGCATGTAATGGATCACGGGGGCCTGTCCCATGGTCAGGGTAATGTTTCTCTCAAAGATATGCCCCAGCGGGAACATGTTATATAAAGAGCCGTATACGCCCGTTATCTGAACGGTACCGAATTTACGGACAGCCTCGATCGCGATATCGATTGCACTCAACGTACCGCCCTGGATCTTCAGCTTCTGACCGATGGCTTCCAAAGGGGATTTCTTGCCGTCCATACCTACGCAATCTATGACGATATCCGATCCACCCTTGGTAATTTCGCGGATGTATGCGCCCATATCATCATAATCTTCAAAATTGTAGATCTCCACGTTGTTCATCTGCTTTGCCTTTTGTAATCGGTAAGGGAGACGGTCAACGGCGATGACCCGTTTAGCCCCTTTCATCCACGCGAATTTCTGCGCCATCAGACCGATGGGCCCGCATCCAAGCACCGTTACGATATCGCCCGGCTTCACACCGGCATTCTCCACACTCCAATATGCTGTGGGCAGGACGTCGGACAAGAAGAGAAGGGCCTCATCCTCCAGCTCGCACGACTCCGGAATGACCAGCGGCATAAAGTTTCCGTACGGAACTCTCAAAAATTCTGCTTGGCCGCCCGGGTAGTTTCCGTAGCGTTCGGTGAAACCCAAATAACCGCCTGTATGGATATCGTGGTTTCCGTTGGAGTTGTCGCATTGGCTCTCCATATCGTGATTGCAATAGTAGCAATGGCCGCATGACACATTGAACGGGAGCACGACGCGATCGCCCTTTTTCACGCGCGTCACGTTTGCCCCGACTTCTTCCACAATCCCCATCGGCTCATGACCGATGACATAATCCTTTGCCGCAGGCAGAGCTCCTTGGTAGATATGAAGATCGGAACCGCAAATGGCCGTCGATGTAATGCGGACGATCATATCGTCCTGGGTCTGAATGGTAGGATCCTCAACTTGTTTGACCTGAATGTCTTTTGCACCTTGATATGTGACTGCTCTCATACGTACCCTCCTTATGCGATGAATCTCCCCTTTTTTCTTACCCATTTTTACATATTTGCGAACATGGATATGGATATTCATGCAAGCATGGATTGTACAGATTGCAAAATCACGTTCACTCTGAACAGTATGAAAAACATAAAAAAGCAAGCAACCCTCGAATGCCTAGCGGCTAAGCAGATGAATGGGGTAACGCACTCGCTTCTTCTACTACATAGTGGATATCATGACCAAGTTCCTTAATGATCATGCAGTCCTGCGCAGGAGGTTAATCCTAAATATGAGATCCTCACGGCATCGTTCGTTCTCATTGATTTTAATGAGTCGATCCCTAATCCTAACGAGGTTGTTTCTATCGTGTGTTTGGTTATGAACAGGGGTTGCGGACGGCTGCTTAGTCTTTGTTACTCGGCGCGTAGCCGATAATTAATCGCGTGTGCTTCCCAAACAATTTTTGACAGTACTCGCGTGAGCTGGGTGTAGTCCGTTTGCTGAACATTTCTTGGTGGTGCTCGCGTGAGCTGGGTATGGTCTGTTTGCTGGACATTTCCTGCAGTAACGGACCTGAGAGCCGCTATTTTAGATAAAATAGCCTGATTTTGAGACTAACGGACAGGGAGGCCGTTATTTGTCTGAAAAACGGGCGAAGTTACCTCTAAATCTGCGAATAGCGATCCTCAGGTCCATTAGATTTTTGAACTGGACCTTTTTAAGCTAATAAGGTCCTGTCGGTCCGTTAACCAAGGGAGTGACATTGGCATGGTCTGTTTGCTGAAGATTTCCTGGGAGTAACGGACCTGAGAGCCGCTATTTTAGATAAAATAGCCTGATTTTGAAACTAAGGGACAGGAAGGCCGTTATTTGTCTAAAAAACGGGCGAAGTTACCTCTAAATCTGGGAATAGCGTTCCTCATGTCCCTTAGATTTTTGAAGTGGACCTTTTTAAGCTAATAAGGTCCTGTCGGTCCGTTAACCAAGGGAGTGACCTTGGCATGGCCTGCTTTCCCAGTAATTCTTGGCAGTCCTCATGTGAACTCGGTATAGTCTGTTGGCTGGACATTTTTGGAAGTGCTCGCATGAGTTCGATAT
>NZ_BIMC01000028.1 GCF_004000885.1 Paenibacillus glucanolyticus NBRC 15330 | reverse complement strand
CCCGTAACGCCAGTGGCGCCGGTAACGCCAGTCACTCCGGTAACGCCTGTGGCTCCAGTTACGCCAGTAGCCCCGGTTACGCCCGTAGCTCCTGTTACGCCAGTCGCTCCCGATATGCCCGTAGCTCCAGTTACGCCAGTCACTCCAGTAGCACCTGTGACTCCGGTAACGCCCGTGGCTCCAGTAGCACCTGTGGCTCCGGCTACGCCCGTGGCTCCGGTTATGCCCGTGGCGCCGGTTGTGCCCGTAGCTCCGGTAGCGCCCGTGGCGCCGGTTGTGCCCGTAGCTCCCGTTACGCCAGTCACTCCAGTTGCACCTGTGACTCCGGTAACGCCCGTGGCTCCGGTTGTGCCCGTAGCTCCCGTTACGCCCGTGGCTCCAGTAGCACCTGTGGCTCCGGCTACGCCCGTGGCTCCGGCTACGCCCGTGGCTCCGGTTATGCCCGTGGCTCCGGTTGTGCCCGTGGCGCCGGTTATGCCCGTGGCTCCGGTTGAGCCCGTAGCTCCCGTAACGCCCGTGGCTCCGGTTGTACCTGTGACTCCGGTAACGCCCGTGGCTCCGGTTGTGCCCGTAGCTCCCGTAACGCCCGTGGCTCCAGTAGCACCTGTGGCTCCCGATATGCCCGTAGCTCCCGTAACGCCCGTGGCTCCGGTTATGCCCGTGGCGCCGGTTGAGCCCGTAGCTCCCGTAACGCCGGTGGCGCCGGTTACGCCCGTGACTCCTGTTACGCCCGTGGCGCCGGCTACGCCCGTGGCTCCGGTTATGCCCGTGGCTCCGGTTGAGCCCGTAGCTCCCGTAACGCCAGTCGCTCCAGTTGCACCAGTGGCTCCCGATATGCCCGTGGCTCCTGTTACGCCAGTCACTCCGGTAACGCCAGTGGCTCCAGTTACGCCAGTAGCCCCGGTAACGCCAGTCGCTCCAGTAGCACCTGTGGCTCCGGTTGTGCCCGTAGCTCCCGTTACGCCCGTGGCCCCAATTGTGCCCGCAGCTCCGGTAACGCCCGTGGCTCCCGTTACGCCCGTAGCTCCCGTTACGCCAGTAGCGCCGGTAACGCCAGTAGCGCCGGTAACGCCAGTAGCGCCGGTTGTGCCCGTGGCTCCGGTAACGCCCGTGGCTCCCGTTACGCCAGTCGCCCCGGTTACGCCAGTCGCTCCAGTTGCACCTGTAGCTCCCGATATGCCCGTAGCTCCCGTTACGCCAGTCGCTCCAGTAGCACCTGTGGCTCCGGTTGTGCCCGTAGCTCCCGTTTCGCCCGTGGCCCCAATTGTGCCCGTAGCTCCCGTTGCACCTGTAGGCCCGGTTATACCCGTAGCTCCGGTAACGCCCGCGGCTCCGGTAACGCCAGTCGCGCCGGTTGCACCAGTAGCCCCGGTTATGCCCGTATCTCCTCTTGCTGCGAGTAGCATATAATCTGGAGACATTCCGGGTAAACCTTCGGGATCGGCAACATTCGTCAAATAAGTACTTCCATTAAAGGTAATCACCTGGTCCGCTGGATAACTATTACTTAATGCAGGATCAAATGGAATTACTCCATTGAGTCCGACACCTGCTTCTGCAATCAAGGAATAATCTGGCGATTCTGATGGTATCCCTATAGGTGAAGAAACGTTTGCAATATAGGTGCTTCCGTTATAAGTGACCACTTGTCCTTGGGAATACAGTCCACTTGTAGCAGGATCAAAGAGAACAATCCCGCTGAGTCCAATGCCTGTCGCACCTGTCGCACCTGTCGCACCTCTAGTACCTTGTGCCCCAGTTGAACCTATTCCCTCCTGCTGACCGCTTATACCTGTAGGTCCCGTTGCTCCGATGGCTCCAGGAAAACCGATTGGTCCTCTAATGTATTTTTTATTGCGAACAAGATTGCATTGTTTTCTTTTATTTGAAAACCTCCTTTTTCTTATTGCTTTATCCCTATTTCTTTTAAAAACTGCATGCCTTCGGTTTTGATACAACGCACGCTTCAAATTCCGAATCAACCTACGATTAAGTTTGATTTTTTTCTGAATCAGCCTGATATTCGGCCATGTGCGCCGGATTGCTTTGATTTTTTTCAGACTTTTCTCACCTCCACGCTTTTAACATCTTACTTGTAATATGTATGAGGTGACTCATCGACATTTGATAAATTCTATATTTGTACAACCTCATATTGAATAAAAAAGGGAGTGCAATTTTCTCCAGTGACGAATACGACGCTTGGCATCCTAGAACAACAAATTCAGAACTTCCCCACACGTATTATTGAGGCAGTTCATCTTTCTTAACACGGACTTATTTTAAATGAACCTGCAAAGGATCACATTGCCGAATTGAAAATAGATGGTATTAGGGGAATCTTAGATATAGAGGAGCAAGTTATTATATACACGGCATCAAAATGATGTGAGTTATCCGATACCAGCAAATTACTCAAGCAGCCGCCAGAGCAACTGGTAAAGGAACGACTCTGGACAGAGAATTTGTGGTGTGTGATATAACTACCGGTAAACCAGACTTTGATGCAACGATGGCCAGATTTTTATCAAATCCTAAAAATGGATCGAACACCAGGACTAATCTATGTCGCTTTTAATATTCTGCAGCATAAGGGTAAGGGCAAGAACAGTTATCTCCTTTCCCTGCAGCTTAAATGCGTTCCTACCCCGTTTCTGCTGCAGTAGGAAACGTTAAGAATACGGGGTCGGAACTAATAGATGAAATTCCTCTAAACTCGAAATAAGACCTACTGTCACGTGAATGCGTGGGTGGGTCTTATTTTATGTAAGACTGTTTTAGCAAATGACGGTCATCTTCCTGGTATGTCAAATCGGTTGATCTATATGTTAAAAAATTGAATTTTGAAAACCCGCTGATGATCAATTCCAACGGGTTATTTTTTAATAAAATACTGATGGAAGAAATCTAATGTGTTTTTTGTATTTTGTAAATATGTAAACCTTCCTAGTGCAAAAACTAAAAAGACCACCAGATTGTATCTGGCGCTCATAGGCAGGCCATTGATGACGGCTTTTATCTTTCATAACCATACGAATGATTAGAAGTCTTATACTTCCAAAATAATCTGGTGATTGAGCCGGGAAATAAGCACATCTGATGAATTCTTGCTATGCAGTTCAGGTTGATCCCATTCACCCTCTCTTCCAGCGGAAGGTCCGGATTTTGAAATGGATACGTCATGGGGCAAAACCTCATTTCTATGCATAATTGAATTGGAAACGCTATCAGAAATACATAGGGCAGGTTCTGATCTGCTAGCTGCTGTTGTGGACCCATTCTATCATAGCGTGCGAGGGAAGAGTCAGAATACATCACTAATTAGCGTTGTTTTCATGTGGAAATTTCATTCCGCTATCATGACAATGACAACAAACCGGCAGCTTCACGAGGAAGCGCCGGTTTGTTGGTGGTATCGCTGCCAATCTGGCATTCAGGCTATTCTGTTACATTCGGCATATTTCCTTGGGGCATTCCTCGCAGTGGCAAATATTTCGCAAATACTCGGGATCATTCAGAACAATGCGTCCCCGTTCGGTTGAAATTACGCCCAGTTCCTTGAGCTCGTTCAATATGCGATTGACGCTTTCACGGGTTGAACCGATCATCTCCGCCATTTCCAGATTCGTTATCCGCTTGCTGATTATGGCTCTGCTGTCCTTGCCTGCTCCATTCGTGCCGTACATATTGTACAGACGGAGCAGCAGAGAGCATAATGCGCCGGATTTACCATGCAGCAGCAGATCACGCAATTTGCTCTGTGTCGTGCGGTGCATAAGCGCCATCCAGCCCATGAATTCCAGGGCAAAGTCGCCGTTGGTGCGGATGATTTTATCCAGCTCCGTCTGCGGTACTACCCCAACCTCGCTATCCTCCAGCGCCTTGGCTTCGAATTGATGGACGGCTCGCCCGAACGGGTCGGGTTCACCGAACAGATCGCCGGGGATATGAAGCGACAATGTCGCTGACAGTCCTCCTTCAAGCAGCTTGGACACTTTCAAGCTTCCCCGATGAACAAAATACAGCTGGTCTGCAGGATCGTTCTCCTGATATAAATAATCGCCGGCCAACAATCGGACAGGCTCCGCAATCTCTCGGATTAAAGCGAGATGCGGCGGTGAGTAGACGAGGGAAGTGCCCGCAGGAAACAACCCTCCATCCCTTGAATCGGACCTGGTGCCCCTATTCTGTTTCATACGATCTTCTCCTTCCGTAAGCTTATTCGGCAAGCTGATAATCGTCGTTGGTCCGATTGAATGTTTCGGTAAGGCCTGAGGTGAGATAGATTTGATGGTCCTTGGTGACAAAAATAGCCTCAGCATCGTCCCGGCTCTCAATGAACCGCCGTCCTTCCGCAAGACCGAGCGAGAAGACGGAAGTTGACATGGCGTCCGCGTCCATGGACGTATCGGTCACAATCGTTACACTGAGCAGGTCATTATCAACCGGATAGCCGGTGAAGGGGCTCAGAATATGGTGATACACGTTTCCCTCAGATTCGAAGAACCGTTCATATACACCGGAGGTGACAATGGTTTTATTCACGACCTCAAGGGTGCCCAGGTGCTGCCCGCGTTGTTCCCCGGGGTCCTGAATACCGATATTCCAGGGGGAACCGTTCGGTTTTGCACCCATCGCGAGGACATTGCCCCCTAGATCGATAATGGCGGATTTGAAATCCTGCTGCTGCAAATAATCCGCGATCACATCGGCGGCATAGCCCTTGGCGATTGCGCCGAGATCAAGCGACATGCCTTTTTTCTTCAGCATGATGGCGTGTGAGGAAGGTTCCAAGGTCACATTCTTGTAGTCAATTTTCTGCATTGCCGCAGTCAATTTACGATCCTCTGGCACGGCCGCATGCTCGCTGCCTATTCCCCATAGATCGACGATCGGTCCGATGGTCGGGTCGAAATGCCCGCCAGAAGCTGCGGCGTAATCAACGGCTGTTTGAACAACCTTGAAGGTTTCCTCTGAGACGCTTACAGCAGAAGCACCCGCTGCCTGATTGACCTGATCAATCTCGCTGCCTGCAAGCAGCCGGTTCATTCGTTGGTCGATTTGCTCCAGCAGTCCGCGCACCTCATCGAAATGCTGGGATGTCATCCGTTCGTCATAAACACGCAGGCTTACAATCGTGTCGAATATAAAATAACGTTCGGTTGCCGGTGCAGTGCTTACGGCTGCTTCCTTCCGATCCGTTGTGGACGCACATCCTATCAAACCTATTAACAGGATGGCGGACATGACCAGTTTACTGCCGAAGGAAAAAAACGTGCGGTACATGGCAGGGCCTCCTCCTCTTCAATTCTGATGATTCCAGCGTATCAGACCCTTATCGTGCTGAATGTGAGAAAAATCATTTCTGGCACTTGGTGTTGGCCTGATAATGAAGATAAGCAAAGCGGAGTGGAGAGATGCTGATGAAACGCGGAGATATTGGAATAGCGCTCGTACTGATAGCCGTTGTCGCCTGGTTTGGATTGTCCAGGTTTATGGAAGAAGACGGAACGGCGAAAGGAACCTATGCCATGATCGAGGTGAACGGCAAGCATTATGATACGGTGGCACTTACGGAGGAACCGCAGGATATAGAAATCCGCACAGAGCGGGGGCATAACCTTCTGAGAATATCGCGCGAGGGAATCGAGATGGTTGAGTCGGATTGTCCGGACCAGCTCTGCGTTGGCTTCGGTCACGTCCATGATGTCCATGACACCATTGTCTGCTTGCCCAATCGCGTGTTTGTGGAAGTAACCGGAGATCAAGCTGAAGGAAGTGAGCCCGATGCCGTTGTCTCCTGATCCCTATGCGCTGCGCAAACTGATCGTGATCGCCATTTGTGCTTCATTATCGGTGGTGCTTGGCATCGTTGAAGCATTGATTCCGTTCGCGGTTACGATACCCGGTGCCAAGCTGGGACTTGGCAATATTCTCGTACTGACTTGTCTGGTCTGTCTTGGGGGTAAGGATGCCCTGTGGCTCATTGTTCTAAAAATCTTGTTGACCGCCTTTATACTCGGAAGTTTCTCGACTTTTATGTTCAGTATGTTTGGGGCTCTGGGCAGTTTCCTGGTGATGTATGTCATGCTCCGGCTCGGCGGAAGCAATTTCAGTCTGACCGGCGTGAGCATCGCGGGAGGCGTAGCTCATAATATTGGCCAATTGACGGCAGCCTCGCTCGTACTGGGTACAACGAAAATATACTTTTACCTGCCGTTCCTGCTCGGGGCAGGGGTGGTAACGGGGATTTTTGTCGGATGGGCTGCTAAACATCTGATTGAATCCCTGAGACGGATTGATCCGTTTGGCATGTTTCACGCGGAAAGCTAAGGAGGGGGCGAAGGGCATGGGCACAATCGATAAATCAAAGCATGCCGTCCTGTTGGAGCATGTGTATTATGGACAAGGCTGCACGAATGTGCTCAAGGACGTCTCGCTGGCTATTCCACATGGGCAGTGGGTTTGTATCGCCGGAAGGAACGGGGCCGGGAAGTCCACGCTCATCCGGCTGTTAAACGGCCTGCTTCTCATGAGCCGCGGGCGCATTCTCATCGATGGTCTGGAGCAAAGCGGCCGTACGCTGGGCGACATTCGGCGCCATATCGGCATGGTGTTCGCCAATCCCGACGATCAATTTGTCGGCCTGACCGTGGAAGACGATATCGCGTTCGGCCTGGAAAATCTGTGTCTGAGCCGGGAAGAGATGCAGCATCGAATTCAGACCTATGCGGAACGGCTGGATATCGTCCATCTGTTAAACCGCCATCCGGCAACCCTGTCCGGCGGACAGAAGCAGCGGTCCGCCATTGCTGCTGTACTGGCCATGGAGCCTTCCATACTGGTCCTGGACGAGGCGGCTTCCATGCTGGATGAGAAGGCCAAGAACGAGCTGCTGGATTCCATGAGAGCGATGCATGCAGATGGCCGGTATACCCTGATCTCCATCACCCATGATGTGGAGGAGATGGCTGAAGCCGACCGGTTGATCGTATTGGATGGCGGAATGGTCACAGCAGACGGCAGTCCGAGGGAGCTGCTTCTGCGAGAGGACCTGCTCCAGCGGTGCAGGCTGAAGGCTCCGTTTGCTCTTCAGCTGTGCAGGGAGCTGAAAGAGCGTGGGATCGATATCGGTGAGCTTGTCAGGGAGAAGGAGGTGCAGGAGGCGTTATGGTTATATCATTCGAAGAGGTATCTTACCGCTACCGGGACCGGGGGATGACCCCGATTCTTGGACTGGACGGGCTGAATCTGGAGCTGGAAGAAGGACGAATGATTGCTGTCCTCGGCGCACCGGGTTCGGGAAAATCCACGATGCTTCAGCATATGAACGGATTGATGCGGGCAGATGAGGGGCTGGTTCGCATTCTGGATTTCAACCTTGAATCAGGCGACAGCAGGAAGATCCCTCCCAAGCTTCGGCAAAGAGTGGGGCTGGTGTTTCAATATCCGGAGCAGCAGCTGTTTGAGGATACGGTGGAGAAGGATTTGCTGTTCGGGCCGCTTAATTTCGGATGGAGTGAAGCGGAAGCCGCCGAAGCGGTCCGCCGGGCAGCCTTCTTCGTCGGGCTGGATGAGGCACTGCTGGCACAGAGTCCCTTCAAGTTAAGCTCCGGGCAGATGCGGAAGGCGGCCGTGGCGGCTGTATTGGCGGCTGATCCTGATATCCTGGCCCTGGATGAGCCTACGGCATCCCTTGATCCTGCGAGCCGCGAGGATCTGATGCAGCGGCTGCATGGGTTGACCAAGGCGGAGGGGAAGACGGTGATCGTTGTTACTCACAGGTTGGAGGAGCTTGTATCCTATGCGGATGATTTCGTGGTAATCAAGGGCGGACGGGTTATTTTTCAAGGCACGGCCCGGGAACTGGTGCACAAGCAGGAGGTACTGGAGGAGGCGGGTCTGATGGCTCCGTCTTCGGTACGGATAGCAGGTACTCTTGCAGCGCAGCTGGGAATAGAGACACCGGAGATGCTGCCGGATGCAGCAGCCCTGGCGGCCTGGTATGCGGGGCTTCTCGAATCACAATCATAGGGCATAAGCGAAGGGAGGGGCAGTCATGAAACGAAAAATCATTCTGGGGCGATACATGGAAGGCGATTCCTGGGTCCATCGGCTGGATCCCCGTGCTAAGATGGCGGCCATGCCGCTGTTTATGGTGGCCGTGTTTATGGTGGACGGGTACATGGGTGCACTCGCGCTGCTGCTGTTTACTCTCGCGGTGATCCGAGGTACCGGAATTCCGTACCGCTACTTCATACGAGCCATGAAGCCGCTTATGTTCCTGATGTTGTTCATTCTGGTATTTCATCTTTTGTATGATGCAGGGGGCAGCAAGCTGCTGGATGCGGGTGCGTTCAAGGTGTATGCGGGCGGACTGGAAAAAGGCATCGTATCCGCATCGCGGATGGCGCTCTTCATCATGCTGGCTGCGGTGCTGACCTTTACGACACAACCGGAGCAGCTGGCCCAGGGGCTCGGCAGCTTGCTGAAGCCGCTGACCTGTATCGGTCTGCCGACTGATCGCCTGGTACTGATGCTTGGCATTGCGCTTCGGTTCATTCCGACTATCTTCGAGGAGGCGGAACGGCTGTGGAAGGCGCTGCAATCCCGGGGACTCGACTTGTCGTCCCGGCCGCTGAGAGAGAAGGCGCGGCTGATCATTGCCCTGCTGGTGCCTGTAACGACAGGCGCATTCCGCCGCGCTATCGGGCTAGCCGATTCCATGGAAGCGCGAGGATACCGTCTGGGGGCGCCGAGAAGCCGATTCAGGGCCTTCGTATGGAAACGGGCAGACACGCTGTTTGTTGGGGCGTTCCTGCTGCCTGTGGCCGCTGCTGCACTGCTGTAGGTATGTCATGAACATGGAGATAACCGCAGTCCCTAAGGGACTGCGGTTGGTTACTCGAATTTAATCGGAAAGGAACCGCATATGCTTGTGGAGGTATTGCGACAGCCTGTTGACTCCGGGACATTTTCAATCTCCTTCAACAGTGTTGAGAATTCGCTCAGATAGGGTAGCAAGACATGTTTATGATCTTTGATTTTCTTTTGGAGGCTCGCATCGAACTGTCCCTTCTCCAGTACGTCTTTGGCTGAAAGCAGTTTCCCGCTCTTATAATTCTCTGCTCTATAATACTTCCCGCCAGCGTAATATTGATGGACCCCCGTATAGATTTCCATCAGATCATAATCACCGGGCCTGTATATGCCTTCGCTGGAGGAACTGCCGAAATCCTCTACGCTCCTTGCATATTCGAACCCTTTGAAGTCAGGCGTTGACTTTATTCTTTTGTAATATTTCAGAATTTCAATGGTACCGTCTGCCAGTTCGGAATGCATTACAGCAGCATCCTCGTTATCCATGACGGAAAATTCCAAGTAGGTGTTCCCATTTTGATATTCAAACCAAATCTCGCCGATCGATTGCACAATGGAATGACCTGATGTAAAGACATCATCTTGAAACAGACCCTTTGAGATGCTATAGAATTCTAGTTCGGGGTTGCTTTCTTTGCGAATCCCGCTTCCATTCGGACGATCGTTTTTCCATTCACCTTCATAGACGATGATCGTATGATCAGAGACTCTATCCGATATGTACTTGCCAAAGCCGGATCTTTGACCATTGTACCAATCCCCACTGTACACTTTGTAGGGTCCCCATCTCATGGTGCCTTTCCCGTGGGGCTTGTTATTCTTCAATTCCCCGTAATAGGTTACTCCGTTAGAAATAGTCAAATTCATTTTCTGGCTTGAAGCCCTGATCTCTTCATGGGCAAATAAGAGAAATAGTAAGGCTACTGT
The DNA here is from genome assembly GCF_004000885.1 of Paenibacillus glucanolyticus NBRC 15330. GTDB lineage: Bacteria > Bacillota > Bacilli > Paenibacillales > Paenibacillaceae > Paenibacillus_AQ > Paenibacillus_AQ glucanolyticus. The sequence goes on along the minus strand of NZ_BIMC01000028.1, from coordinate 49,638 downwards.
CATAAAACTCAGGTATTTTTTGCACACTCTTCAATAAGTCCCCTCTTCTGAATCCGTCGATTTTCACTGCCCGATGTATACGATCCATGGATGATTTACCCAGTCAAATCATAGACTAGATTCATATTAGGCGTAAAGTTATAAAATGGTAATAATACGTATGAATTGGAAGACTGAACGATTATTTTGGTGAGATCATCTTGCAGCCCTCGCTGGCACAGGGAAACACCTATCCTAGCAAGATAGGTGTTTCCCTGTGCTCCCTATTAATCTAACGGCAAAGGGGTGTCCGTCGGTTCGATCCCCTGATAGGCCTGATCAACGGACTGCCGGATGTCCTTCAGGTCAAGGCCCTGCTGCCTGCCGTCCAGATACATATTCGTGATGTCGAGGCAGGTTTGGCAGAACTTTGCGTGGGTGGTTGGCGTGAGCCGGCCATCGTCTCCCCTGGCATAATAGCAATTGAGATTGCTGCTGTGGCCGGCATCACCGCACCCGCAGAAGCAGGGCATAAAGGCTAAGTGGCTGGCGTGAAGAATCGCCGCATTGTATTCCTTTACACTGGTTATATGGGGAAGGGGCGGAGCCGGGTTCAGCAGATAGTCGCTTTTTCCGTCCGATCGGCCGGCCAGATCCTTCGCCTGCAGCATGCTCCCCCGATACGAACCGCTTACCACTTGAACGCCATGGACACCTTCGAACGTATGCAGTGTCAAAGCGATAGCCTGCTCTGCCCGTTGTCCTTCCTCCGAGGCGGCAAAATCACGGAAGGAGGTGGATAATTCAACCACGGTTGTCCCATTCTCGGTTCGGATCTCCACGAAGGTTACGCCTGCTGGAATGGCGCTCTCAAGTTCAGGTGGAAGCAGATCCCCAAGCTGGGTCAGCATCGTCATGGCACTGACCTTGGCATAACGGACAGCGGTATCCGCCTGAACATACTGGGACACGGGCGTGAATAAACCGCTGTGCGGGTCATAGGCATGGAGAGTTACGCTGGGCATGGTGCTGGGAACGGCGGATATAATCGTGCTTTGAGCCGGGCTCACGCGCTCCGGGTCTTCGGCGAGGGTCTCCAGCTCGCGCATAATCCGTTCGCTCGAAATATCTGCCGTCAATCTTCCGACTTCCTCGTCCTGAGCGTTCAGAAACAGGATGGTTGGATGCTCGATGATCCCGTACCGGTTAACGGCTTCCGTATCCTCCGAAATGCTGAAGTACTGGAAGCGGTAGGCAGGGGTTTCTGCTTCCAGCTGTTCCATGGCATCCAGTGCTATGGAACAGCTGCCGCAGCCCTTAAGAGCAAAAACAGCAATGGATTTCACCTGTGTGTCGCCTGCAGCCCCATCGGCAAGGGGAGAGGACTTGAACAGCATGAAACCTCCGGCGACAAGCAGGATCAGGAAGGTGATCAGCGCTGCTCTCCACCTCCATATTTGTTTGTGATTCATGTGCTTGAACATCCTTTCATACCGAACAGGGATGCGCCCGTATTGGACGATCCCTGTTCAAGTTGGAATATATGAGTTCATGTCTTTAGGGCAGAAAATAATGGAGCAAAGCCTGTAAATCACACCGGGCCGGATGATCAGCCAATTCACCGATCATGAGCTGAGCTTGCTCCGCGTAGGAGCGTGCAAGTTCTTCGCTCTGCTCGGTTGCGCTGCTTCCCGCGATGCGGAGTATCACTTCATCCATGTCAGCATCCGCTGAGCCTGGGCCGAGCTGCCTGATCTTCGCTGCAAGGGCAGGTTCGTTCAGGGCATAGATCACGGGCAGCGTAATGTTGCCGTTGCGCAGATCGGCGCCTGCGGGTTTGCCGATGGTCTCCTTGGACTGCGTGAAATCAAGCAGGTCATCCCGGATCTGAAACGCCATCCCCAGCGCTTCGCCGAATTGAAAGAGCAATTCAGCGGTTCTGGCATCTGCTTTGGCCGCCTCAGCGCCCGCTTTCAGGCAGTGAGCCATGAGCAGGGCGGTTTTGCAGCGTGTCTTCTCCAAGTACTGCCCCATCGTCAGATCATAGTTAAAGCGGTGATGCAGCTGGTCGTACTCTCCCATACAGAGCTCCGTCACGAGAGCGGCAAGCTCTGCCAAACGGTAAGCATCCTCCTCGGAGACAGCTTCGCTGGCCCCGTCTGATTCCTCGCCCGGATGGCCAGCAGCCCACTCGATCGCACGGGCGATCATGTAGTTGCCAATGTGCACGGCCGTCTGAACATCCGTTGTTTCATGCAGGGTTGGCATGCCGCGCCGCATATCGGATTGATCGATGATGTCATCATGCACCAGCGAAGCCATGTGTAAATATTCGAGCAGCACGGCGGTTTTCATGACGGCGGACTCATGCCCGCTTACCCCGAAACGGCTGCCGAGCATGACCATCAGCGGCCGCAGCCGCTTGCCGCCGGAGTTGATGAGATTCACGACGCTCTCCAGCACAACGGATGGAGGTGAGAGGTCACGGTCTGAAGTGACCACCTCCCGGAGCAGGCGGTCGAAGGAAGCGAGATCCACTCCTATTTGTTTATGAATATTCATCTGAATAATCGCTCCTTTTTCCCTTAAGGGCTCCTTATGCGCTCCGTTGTTCCAGGTAGCTGCGGATTTCACGTTTCAGCTCGCTCAGCAGGACTTCAGGTGATGCATTCTTCTTCAGCAGGGTCAGCTGCATGCGTTTGTGAAAAGGCAGGAGCTGGGACAGCAGCTTCCACTCCTTCCGTTTGACGGCAATCCGGTACATGAGTCCGGTCAAATAATCGCCGTCGAGCAGCATCCTCGTCAATCTCTCGTTATCCTGCGCGTGCAGCTTGCCGTGCTTGCTGAGCGCGGATTGAATCAGGATGCAGCATGCCAGTACCGTCATTTTGCGGGAATGGGCCAATTCATAAGCGTCCAGCATATCGGCAATGTCCCTCACCGGCCTGTTATCCATATCTGTCCAATCGATATCCGTTCCGGAATCGATATGCGACCGAAGCATGTCGATTGTATCTTGTAAAAGCTTCATATCCATCGTTGATTGACTCCTTCCGGAAGGCTCGTGTTGATTAGAGAGCGCAGGACGTTCATGTTAATCGTCCGTTACCGCCGGGGACCAGGGCAGAATCCGCGGCGGCATCGCAACGACAAGGGAACGCAACTACGCTCTGGACACATGCGCGGCTCTGAGGTCTGATTATGGGGTTTCAAATACCGACGCAGAAGCGGCTTATGAGATGAATCAGCCGTGCATGGTGACGGTTATTCTCATAACAGTGAAAGGGATTAGTCCGTGTACACGTACCATCGCCTTACCAGCGGTATTCGTTTCCATACCTTTTTGAGCCAAGGGTACACGTAATAGTCCAGACCCAGCGTGCTGCCCGATCCGCCGATCAAGGCGATCCCTGCTGCGAGGTACCACAGCATTTCGTTAGGTGCCATGCCCGATACCCAGACCATGGCGCCCATAGCAACACTGACTATGGCTGCAGGAGCTGTGAACAAACCGACAATCAGCAGGATGCCAACGATCAGCTCAGCCAGTACCATCGAGGTCTGAAACACATAAGCAAGCGAAGTATAACCGCCGTCGCCGGTATAGAACATGAGGTCCATCGACCAGTCCACCATCGATTTTATGAAATCCGGCACCGGCAGTGCCGAGACCGCTTCAGCCGTGTAAGCGGAGGCGGCGGACACCGCATCTGCCGCTCCGGCTCCGGCGGCGTCAGCGCCTGCAGCAGAGGCCGCGCTTACGCCGTCGGCTGCTTTGGCCGGAATCAGGAACACTTTATCCGGATCGTCGATAATTTTGTGAATCTTATCCCAGCCTTGGGAGAGCCACATCCATCCGGCAAAAATACGTAGCGGAACGAGCCAGAAATTCGGCGAACGTTTCGCAAAATGTCCCCCCAGGAAGCTGCGGTTGTTCCGGACATGGAAGAACTCATGCAGCAGGTAATGGTATACCTTGTTGAAGCCGCACACCTGGAACAAATACACCATGTTGATCAGATGCTTGACTGCCATAGCCAGGAAGCCGCTGAGCTTGAACATGTGGCCTGGAACCCCCACATTGGCTACCCCGTAACGGCTGCCGATACAGACCATCGTGCCGTGGAACGTCGGTTTGTAGGACTTCATCGGTTTGTTCAACAGCTCGGCCACGATGTTAAATGCGATGACCGGGGCTGCCAGCTCCGCGTTTTCTACCATCTGCGGGACAGGTGCAGCTGCACCCTCAGGAATGTAGAATATATTGTCGCCTACAACGTACACGTTAGGATGGGCAGGGATTTGCAGCTTGTCGTTGGTCAAAATCCGCTTGCGGCCTTTTTGCTCAACATCCATGCTGCCAACCACGTCCGAGCCTTCGACTCCTGCGGTCCAGATCACCGTACGGGATTTAATGTCGCTGCCGCCGACGGTAACGCCGTCCGCCTTAACCTCTGTAATCTTGGAGCCTGTAATGATGTTGACGTCCATTTTGCGCAGCCGCTTCTCGGCTTTGCGTATTAGCGGCTCGGGCAGGATTGGGAGGATCTTGTCGACCATATCGGCAACATGAAGAGTTACCTTGCTTGGCTCTACATGGAACTCCTTGCAGAGCTCTTTAGTAAATTCAGCCAGTTCACCGATCATCTCAACGCCGGTAAATCCGCCGCCGACCACAACGAAGGTCAGCATTTCTTTGCGAACCTGCGGGTCGCGCTCAAGTACCGCTTTGCGGAACATGTTCAGGGTGTGTTCCTTCAAGCGAACCGCATCATCATAGGACCACAGGGTAAAGGCGTGTTGATCCGCGCCCGGTATGCCGAAGAAGGTCGGCTTGCTGCCTGTTCCGATGACAAGATAGTCGTAGTTATAAGTTTGTTTCTCACCGCGGAGTCTCTGGTTGTCAAAATCGATATCGCCGATCTCATCAAGCACGACATCCACGTTGCGGAATCCGGCAAACACTTTTTTGAGATCCACCTTAATGGAATCTTCCTCTACCCGGTTAGCGGCTACTTCATGCAGTTCGGTCAGCAGTGTATGATACGGCTTGCGGTCGATGAGTGTTATCCGCAAATCCTTCTGTTTACGCAGTCGTTTAGCCAGCTTCTTGGCCGTGAGTATGCCGCCATATCCGCCGCCCAGCACGATAATCTGTTTCATGCGAATCTCCCCTCAAGGAATAGTTGTCTTGTTTCTATCGCTCTTGCTGCTTATTTAGCGCCTTCGAGTGCTTTGGCTGCCAGTTCTACGAATCCGTTGACGTGGATGGATACACCGGAAATGGCATCGGTTTTGCCGTCTTCGGCCGTAACGATTGCTTGCGGATCTTGTTTTTCGATCAAGTACTGCTCGGCTTGATAAGCCTGCTCATGCCATTCAGACTGAGCGCCGCCTTTCTTCATGCCGTACTCCCCGGATTTGGAACGGGTCACTTTGTCGGTACCGCCGTCTTTGTGAATACCATTCCAGCTAACGGCTGCGATCTTGCCATTGATGACAGTTACGTCAACGGCTTCCTTCCAGCCGGAGTTGGCATCGAAGTCAGCCGCTTCCGCATGGTAGCTGCCGTCTTTGTATGGTCCTGCTTCGACAGGTCCTGCCGCGAGGGCTTTTGCTGCCAGTTCGGTAAATCCGTTGACGTGGATGGATACCCCGGAAACGGCATCCGTGCGGCCTTCATCGTTCAAGGTCAAGCCATCGACAGACTGCTGAGCCACGAGGTATTCCTCCATTTTGGCTGCCTGCTCATGCCATTCCGCTTGAGCGCCGCCTTTTTCCTTCATGCCATAGAAACCCTTCTCGGAAAAAGTCTTTTTGTCCAAGCCGCCGTCCTTGTGAAGTCCGTTCCAGTTGGCGCTGACGATTTTTCCGTCTTCGACTTGAATGGCTACGAGCTCCTTCCAGCCGGAATCTTCGGCAAACTCGCCTTCAGCGTAATACAAGCCGTCTTGCAGGGCTGTTCCTTCTTGTGCCGGTTGCTCCGTAGTTCCGCCATTATCCGTGTTTTGGCTCTCTGCCGGTTTGTCCGTGGTGGCAGGTTCTTGGTCTCCGTTGCCCCCGCAGCCAACGAGCAGCGCAAACATTAACATAATGGAGAGGGATAGAGAGAGTGTCCTTTTCATTCTGGTTTCCTCCTATAATTTTGTGAATTACTTCACAAATGTTGTTCTTGAGTTCATTTTATTCTTAAAAAGAATAGTTATCGGTGAAAAAAATCACAAATAGCAATAATGCTCCGGGTGTGGGACCACTTGAATGACTCCCGATGAGGGCTATTAGGCTAGATGATGCCTCGAATATCATCCAGCGAAGGGATCCCTTCACGATCCATCAGCTGAATCAGCTCTTCAGCCAGGGTATCGCCGGCTCGCAGGTTGATGAAGTTGAAGGTGCCGATCTGCACGGCTGCCGCACCTGCCATGATGAATTCGAGGATGTCCTCGGCACAGCTGATTCCGCCGATCCCAACGACCGGGATGGATACGGATCGGGCTACCTGATGAACCATGCGAAGTGCAATCGGTTTAATCGCCGGCCCCGATAATCCGGCATAAGCCCTGTCAAATACGCTTCGCCGTTCCCGGATATCAATCGCCATCGCTTGAATCGTATTGATAAGGGAAAGCCCGTCAGCGCCTTCGGCTTCGCACATTCGTGCCATTTCCTTCAAATCCCGTGCTCCGGGAGAGAGCTTGACGAGCAGAGGCAGCGCAGTAGCTCTGCGGACAGCCCGGACCACCGCTTGTGCCTGTTCGTTCTCAACGCCGAAGGCAAGTCCGCCTTCCTTGATGTTGGGGCAGGAGATGTTAAGCTCGATCATATCGATGGCACGCTTGCCTGCTGCCTGTAGCTTGAGGCTGGCTTCCGTAAGCAGCTCGGCGCCCTCCGTATATTCACATAAGGTACCGCCGCCAAGATTGACGATGACCGCGGTCCCATGCGAGGCCATTTCGGATAATTCCGAATCCAGAAAAGCCCGGATCCCCGGATTCTCAAGGCCAATGCTGTTCATGATGCCGGATGGCGTTTCATAGAGCCGCGTACCTGTATTGCCGGGGCGAGGATTCAAGGTCAGTCCCTTGGAAACGATGCCTCCGAGCTTGCGAAGCGGATACAGATCCGCATACGGTTTGCCAAATCCGAAGGTGCCTGATGCCGCCAGTATCGGATTCGATAGCGGCACGCCTGCCAGTTCACAATCGATGGAGATCATTCCAATTCACCTCCTTCGCCGGGAAGACAGGACCATCGGTGCATACTTTGCGGCTCTTGCCTGCGGAAGTCACCGTACAGCTGTTGCATACCCCGATGCCGCAGCCCATTCGCTTCTCGACGGAGATGTGAAGCTCGGCGTTAGTACTCTCCGTTTTTTGGGCCAGACTGTGCATCATGCCAACCGGTCCGCATGCGAATATCGTGTCATAGCGGCTTGGGTCCACTGCATCAACAATGGTGCCGCCGGATTTGACGGTGACATTGCGGCTGATCTCGTGGAATCCGGTGACTCCGAAAGGGACGCTGGTGTATCCCAGATATACGCTGGCATCAGGTATTTCCTTAGCTGCCAGCAGCAGTGGGGCTGCTCCAATGCCGCCTCCTACCAGTGCCGTCCGGCCTTGGGGCTCAGGAAATCCTTGCCCGAAAGGCCCCTCCAGCTGAATCTTGTCACCCGCTTGAAGCGCCGATAGCAGCCATGTGCCTGTTCCATGCACGCGATACAAGAAGGAAACGGAGTCCTCCGTCAGGTTATGAACGCTGATCGGTCGTGACAGCACGGGATAGGTATCCCAGCAGCGAAGCATGAAGAACTGCCCCATTCGTGCCGAATAGCTGCCTTGAATGGTAAGTCGATAGATGCGATGAGCCAGTTTGACATTTTGAATAACAAGGGCCACGTTCTCATTCTCCTCCCTTGGCGTACTTTATTTTCGCCCGCAATGTTCCTTGCTACAGTATCACAGACGGATAACGCTACCTGTGACATTTCTCATATTCGGGCGTCGGTCGGGATTGATACCTTTTGTATACATAACACTAGACCTAGAAAAGGGTGGGGATCCTACATGAGAACACTGGTAATCGTTGCACATCCGAGTCTGCAAACGGGATCACGGATCAATCGGGAACTAACCGAGACGGTGAGATCTATGGAAGATGTGACGGTGCATGACCTGTATCAACAGTATCCGGATGGATGCATCGATATCGCGGCAGAGCAGCAATTGCTGCTTCAGCATGACCGAATCGTGTTTCAATTTCCCTTCTGGTGGTACAGCTCACCGCCCCTTCTGAAGCATTGGTTCGACCAGGTGCTGACCTTCGGATGGGCGTATGGTCCGGGCGGCGACAAGCTTCGGGGGAAAGAGTGGGGCGTGGCCGTGACGACCGGCGGAGCCGCAGAAGCGTATGGCAGCGGGGGATACAACCGTTATACGGTGGAGGAGCTGACACGGCCGTATGAAGTGACAGCCAGTCTGGTAGGCGCGGCGTACTTGCCGGTATTTACCGTCCATAATGCCATGCAGCTGACGGATGAAGAGCTGCGGCGTTATGCGGAGGATTTTGCCCAGCATGTAACAAATGTGGTGCGGTCCCGATAAGGAAGGTACACAAAAAGCGTGCGGATTCCTGCGTAGCGATCTTTTACGGTTTTACGAACAGCGAGGAAGGCCAAATGGTCGTTTCCCATACTTGAAACTACGGCCTGTTGAGGTTCCGTGGCCGTTTGGATAGGAAGAAATGAAGAGCTGTTTAATTAATGGATGGAATAGCTGTTTGAATAATTGAAAACTGTTGGAATAGCCTGGCAGCTGAAGCTTCCGGGCTATTCGCTGTGGAGTCATACAGCGTGCGGTAAGGAGAGGCTTTACTGGAGCTGCTGTGATTCTATTTTAGCGTAGGGCACAGATGCGCAGGCACGAATCATTTGTGATCGGCAAGGACATGGAGCATCTAATTACTTGAGAAGTTACCGTTGCAATATGGGGAAGCTTATTTTATACTCGTATACATAGATTTACGATACATAGATTATCTAGGTATTGGAGTGATAAGAGAATGAGCATTAACAAAGAGCTGCTTAAGGGCAGCACCGTCATTTTATTGCTTACCGTGCTGAACAAGCGGGAAATGTACGGTTATGAGCTGATCAAGGAGATCGAGCAAAGCTCGGACGGGGTATTCCTGATGAAGGAAGGCACGTTATATCCGATTCTGCATACGCTTGAAGCGGAAGGGTGGCTTGAATCCTCTTGGAGTCAGCATGATGGCCGAAAGCGTAAATATTACCGGATTACCGAGCTTGGGAAGGACCAGCTCCGTGAGAAGACCAAGGAATGGGTCAGGTTCCGCACGGCGGTAGACACCGTGATCGGGGAGGGTGGTTAGCATGCGACCGATCGAAGAATACAAGGTGGTGCAAGATTTCCTGGGCCGCGTGTGCAGGCAGGTGCGTGCCAGAGCCATGCATCCGGAAATCCGCGAAGAGCTGCTCGGGCATATTGAGGAGCGTACGGAGCTGCTGATGCTGGAGGGGAATGCCGAAGGGCCTGCGGTGGAGGATGCGGTAAAACAGATGGGGGTCCCGGAGGATATCGGCAAGAGCCTGCATCTGGCCCATCGGCCTCAGATGGATTGGAAGCTGCTGGTTCTGCTGGCCCTGCTCTCGATTATTGGACTGTTCGGCGCGCTGAGCGTGGACTATGCCGGTACGGAACACGTCACAGATATATTCGCAAGAAAAGCCGTGTTTCTGAGTATAGGATTCATCCTTCTCATCGCCCTCTATTTCCTGGATTACAGAAAGCTTAAAAAATATTCAGGATTTTTATTTTTCATCACGCTGTGCCTCATGGCGATGACGGAATTTTTCGGCTCAAATGTGAATGGGGCAAACCTATATCTTCACTTCGGGCCAATTGTGATTCCCATGCTGGGAACGGTTTCCGTCTTCCTTCTCCTATTTGCTGCGGCAGGCATGAAGCCTGCTAGCCAATGGGGACCATGGGAGGGGGTATTTCACATCCTGTATCGGGGTGTGCTGCCTATCGCGCTGTACAGTCTGAGTGGATCCATGGTGTATATGTTCATCTACTTGCTGGCGTTCCTGGTACTGACTTGGACTACCAAAAAGAATAGTAAACAATTTGCAGTATTGACCCTGCTGCCGTTTGCTGGATTGGCGGTTGTCCTGTTTACAAAAAGGAATTATCTCATGTGGAGACTGGAGGGGGTTGCAGATCGAGAAGGAGCCGGGGGCTATTTCATGCGGACCATCGCCGATGCCGTTTCTTCTGCCGGCTGGTTTGGTCAAGGTTTTGCAACGCCGAATCCGGGGATCCCGTTCGTTTATAGCGACTCCATATATCCCTATCTGATCTATTGCTTCGGCTGGATGTTTGGCATTGTGGTCGGGATGGTCGTACTTTTGTTCCTCGCCAGAATGTGGAGCATATCTAATGTACTTCACGATTCCTACGGGAAAAATATCGTGACCGGTGTCATTGTCGTGTTGGGCCTGCGCCTGCTCATGCCGATCATTATGGGACTTGGCGTGGTACCGGTTGTGAGTCTGGATTTTCCATTCATCTCTTATGGCGGCACAAACAACATGCTGGACCTCGCTGCGGTCGGTATGCTTCTCTCCATCTACAGACGGAAGAACATGATTCCAAGCGAAGCGGGGGATGCGCCTTCTGTGAAGGCGGCGTAATTGCAATGCTGATGTAGCCAACTTATGTTATATCGAACAGGTTTATCGTACAACTTCTACTGTTTTAGCCCATCATGATTAGATAACTCTTTTCGAAGTTTAGGGAGAGTTATCTTTTTTTTAATTAACTATTGTAAAAATATTCATCATTTAGCTAATGTAACCTGCCTATATATGCAAGATTATTATGGCGTGATGTCATTAAACTTCTGGAAGCTAATGCTGAATTATATTCTGTCAAGGAGGAACCGCATGCGGCAAATGGAGGAGTATCAGATTGTTCGGCAATTTTTGGACCGTGTGTGCAAACAAGTTCGCACAAGACAAATGCATATAGAGATTCGGGAGGAACTGCTCAGTCATATCGAAGATCGGGTCGAGTTTTTGATGCGGGAGGGGAATACGGAAGAATCGGCCGTGGAGGATGCGGTAAAACAGATGGGGGTCCCGGAGGATATCGGCAAGAGCCTGCACATGGCCCATCGGCCCCAGATGGATTGGAAGCTGCTGGTGATGCTGGGGCTGCTTTTGATTATAGGGCTGGTTGGCATGTTGAGTGTGTATTACGGAGACGAAAGATATTCCATCGTCCTTGCAGAGAGAAAGTTGCTCTACCTCGGAATCGGTGTTCTATGTATGACCGTTTTTTATTTTCTGGATTATCGGCAATTGAGAAAGTACTCGGCACCTGTGTTTTTCTTCGTCGTCCTTCTATTAGCCTTTTCGCTGTTATATGGGCAGTTATACGATATGAGAACTCCTTATATCAATATAGGTTTCATCGGCGTGAATATCATCACGTTCTCGCTGCTGCCGCTTCTGATCGCCTTAGCAGGCATGAAGCCTGCCAGCCAGTGGGGACGGTGGGAGACGGTACTGAACATCTTGTATCGCGGGGTTCTGCCAGTAGTTCTGTACAGCATAAGCAGCTCGATTATATACACGTACATTTATACGGTCGGGTTTCTTGTATTAACTTGGAGAACGAGCAGAAGCCGAAAACAATTTGCCTTGATTTCTGTGATGCCTCTTGCGGGGTTATCCATTTTTCTCTTCACTCGCATGGATCATTTACTGCTCAGGTGGAGAGAGTTCATGAATCCGTCAGCCAAGGAATTGTGGTACATGGGGAATAAAGCTGAGGCGATCCAGGCAGCGGGCTGGTTTGGACAAGGATTTGGTGAAGTTACACCGAAGATCCCTTATGTCCTGTATGAAAACGTGTTTCCTTATCTGATTTATTGTTTTGGGTGGATGTTCGGGATTGCGACAGGAGTGCTGATTCTTCTATTCCTCATGAGGATATGGAACATTTCTGCGGTCCACCAAGACATTTATGCTAAACACATCTCTTCGTTACTGATCGTTGTTTTTGGATTCCGCTTGCTCTGGCCTATGTTAATGGGATTGGGTATTTTTCCAAAAGTTACATTAGAACCGCCATTTATCTCCTATAGCGGGACGAACCAAATCCTGGACCTCGCTGCGGTCGGTATGCTTCTCTCCATCTACAGACGGAAGAACATGATTCCAAGCGAAGCGGGGGATGCGCCTTCTGTGAAGGCGGCGTAATTGCTGTGGAAGATCGTCTTTTGTTATACTGATGGGCATATATACTCACGATGAGGTTAAGGAGACGTATATGAACCTGTTAATAGCAGATGATGAACAGCACATGCTTCATATTTTGAAAGCTTATTTCGAAAAAGAGGGGTTTACTGTCTTTCTTGCCCGGGACGGGGAAGAGGCGGTCGACCTCTTTTATCATCATAAGATGGATCTGGTCATTCTCGATTGGATGATGCCCAAGCGGAGCGGGATTGAAGTATGCAGAACCATTAAACAGCTTGGCCATACGAAAGTTCTGCTGTTAACCGCTAAAGGCGAGGCGGACGATGAGTTTGCGGCTCTGCAGTCCGGTGCAGATGATTATGTGCGAAAGCCGTTTGATCCCCGTATTCTGCTGCTGCGTGCCAAGAAGCTGCTGCATTTGAACGCCAAGGTCGTGATCGGGAACGTGACCGTGGATTTGGAGGAGCAGCGGATTTACCGCGGGGAACAGGACGTGATGGCTACGCACAAAGAGTTCGAACTCATGAAATATTTTCTGGCTAACAAAGGTCGGATTCTGTCGAGAAAAATGCTGCTGGATCACGTATGGGGCTTTGATTATTTTGGCGATGAGCGCACCGTGGATACCCACATCCGGCGGCTTAGGGAAAAGATCGGCGAGTCATGCATTCAGACCCACCGCGGGATGGGATACAGTCTGGATGATAGCCTATGAGCAAATTAAGCAAAAAGCTGATCATCCGCATTACGCTGGTGCTCTCCGCCGTATTCATTGTGTCTCTTGCCTTAAATACGTATTTTCTCCCGAAATACGTGTTATACCAACAGAAGCAGAAGCTCGCGGAAGTCAGCTCCCATGTGCTGTCGATGGAAAAGAAGCGGCTCTTGGAGGAAATAGCGGTGCTGGAGCAGACCTACCGGGTTACGATCGTTTATGCGGATCTGGCGGAGAGCGAAGATCAGTTGAATGACCGCCTCAAGACGCGGCTGAATGAGAAGCGGATTACGCTCAGCCGCTTTTGGCTGACAGCGGACAACATCGATACCTTGCGGGAAGGCGGAAGGGTTAACAAAATATACGACCAACCCAAATTAAAATCGAACTTCCTCGTCAACTTTTTGCCGATGGAAGGGAATGTTGTTGCCGTTGGAGAGTCCATCCCCTATACGTCTGACACCATCTCGATGGTTAATCAGTTTAATGTGTATATTTGGAGCGGGGCCCTGGTGGTGCTGATCCTGCTGTCCGTGCTGTTTACGACGCGAATCGTCAAGCCGCTGGCGAAGCTGAATGAAACCGCTGAAGCGATTTCCAATCTGACCTTCACAAAAGCGGACATTCGCACCGGTGATGAGGTGGAGGAGCTGGCCGAGCGGATTAATTCGATGAGTACCAAGCTGGAGAGTGCCCATGTGACACTTGAGGGGAAGAATGAGGAGCTGCGAAGGTTTATTGCCGATATTTCTCATGAGCTGAGGACGCCGTTAGCCTTGATCAAGGCGTATGCAACGGGCATTCAGGATGGACTTGACGACGGAACCTATACAGAAATTATTCGAAAAAAAACCGATGACATGACGGAGATGGTTGATCGTCTCCTGTTATTCTCCAAGCTGCAGGTCGAGCCGTATACCTATGCTTCTGTTGAGATTCGTCAGCTGCTAACCGGGATATTGGACACGTACCGCTTATCCTTTGAACAACAGGGATTAAGCGTACGGTATGAAGATTTGCTGCCGCCGGTGGGTGGCACGGTGATGGCCGACGAGGCCAAGCTGGCCTCGGTGTTTCACAATCTGCTGACAAATGCCATGAAGTATACCGCGGATGAAACCATCCGGGTTAGGGCAGAGCGCAGGGTGGGTGTTTTTCATTTCGAAATCACCAACGCAGTAGGACCGTCTGCAAGATCTCCAGCCGATTGGGATCACGTATGGGAGCCGTTTTATGTGATGGAATCCTCGCGCAGCAAGTTATACAGCGGCACGGGCCTAGGCCTGTCGATTGTACGGACGATTCTGGAGAAGCATCATGCCATCTATGGGGTCCGTCCTGATGCAGATGAGGTGACCTTTTATTTTTCCCTGCCGTTCATGGATCACCATAGCGATCCTGAAATCGTTCGTTCGTGAGGAGGATCGATTAGAGCTAATGCATCAGCCGTGAGGCTGTTGTATTGGCTTTTTTTGCTGCTGTCACATTGATGTAACACAGGGAACCTAAGATGTAGTCATCACCGAGAGAAAGGGATGACACCCATGTTTCACAAACTGCCGAGTATGCTGCTGCTCCTGTTTTTCCTGCTTGTGGTGCTGCTGATGTATGTGGGGCACCGATTTCTGGGATAAGGAGAGGAAGAGGCTGATATGAGAATGCTGGATCATGAAGAAGTGCAGGTAAAAGCTGCTGCAGCGGGAATGGGCAAATCACCTCGCCCACTCCGTGTCATCGTTTGGATTGTAATCGGAATGCTCCTGCTGACTGCCGGGACTTATTATTATGCTACGCAAATAGAACCGAGCCGACTGACGGTGACCCATCATACGGTGGAATCGCCGAACCTGTCGCAAGCTTTTCATGGGATCAAAATCGCCCAGTTCAGTGATACTCATCTTGGCGAAAGCTATTCGAACCGCCAGCTCCATCAACTCGTTCAGCGATTGAATCGGGAGAAGCCGGATTTGGTCGTATTTACGGGCGATTTATTTGATTCGGTATGGCGAAGTCCGGCGAGTATCCAGGAAGTACCGGATATTCTGTCCGAAATCGAGGCGCCGCTAGGCAAATTCGCCGTTTATGGCAATCACGACCGCGGAGGCGGGGGCAGCCGCGTGTACCAGGAATATATGAAAAAGGCAGGGTTCCGTGTGCTTGTCAACGATACGGCAAACATAACGCTCGGCAGCGGAGAGATGATGACCGTTGCGGGCCTGGACGATTATCTTCTGGGTCGGCCGGACGCTGAAGGCACACTATCCGACCTGAGCAAGCATCACTTCAATATGCTGCTTGTGCATGAGCCTGACGTAGCGGATCGCTTGCTTGGGTATCCGATTGACCTGATTCTGTCCGGTCACAGCCATGGCGGTCAAGTGAATGTGCCTGTGCTGGGAGCATGGATCAGGACTTCGCTGGCGGACAAGTATATAAGCGGGATGTACGACTTATCCGGCTCGGAGCGCGGGGTACAGTTATATGTGAACCGGGGCATAGGCACAACGCGCTTTAAAATCAGGCTGGGCAATCCGCCAGAAATTTCGGTATTTACGCTTCATTCCGGGGCCGGTTAATAGCCCCGTGCATTAAAAAAAGCGAGATGATGGTTCTCTCGCTTTTTTAGTGGCGTATTTATCGTGTGGTTGTCTCGGCAGCCATTCAAGCATGCCCTGACCACGCGCATCTGTACACTTCCGTCATTCGGTCCGAAGTGGTGAACAGGGCTACACCATTTCCAGCGTACCGGCGGCAATCTCCTCGATATAGTGGCAGGCTGCTTGATGGCCGCCGTTCTGCTGAATCACCTCCCGAAGCGCTGGGGCTTCGGATCTGCATAGGTCCCTGGCATACATGCAGCGAGTGTGGAACCGGCAGCCGGAAGGCGGATTGATCGGGGACGGAACATCCCCCTTGAGAATGATGCGTTCCTTCTTTCGCTCGGGATCCAGCGTCGGGATGGCTGACAGCAGAGCGCGGGTATAGGGGTGCTGCGGCTGCTGGAAGAGCGCGCGCTTATCCGCGATTTCCACAATTTTTCCCAGGTACATCACGATGATCCGGTCGGAGATATGGCGTACAACCCCGAGATCATGGGAGATGAACAGGTAGGTGAGCTTGAACTCGGTTTGCAGCGACTTCATCAGATTGAGTACCTGTGCCTGGATCGAGACATCGAGCGCTGAGACCGCTTCATCGCTGATGATCAGCCTGGGATTCACGGACAAGGCGCGGGCGATCCCGATCCGCTGTCGCTGCCCGCCGCTGAATTCATGGGGATAACGATTGGCTTGATAGGAAGCCAGCCCGACCGTCTCCAGAAGTTCGATGGCACGGGACCGGCGGTCCTTTTTCGGCACGACATTCTGAATGTCCATCGCTTCTTCCAGCACCTGCAGCGCGGTTTTTCTGGGATTCAGCGACGCGTAGGGATCTTGAAAAATCATCTGCAAGTCTTTGCGCCTTCGGGTCATCTGCGTTTTGTTCAGGGAGAGCAGATCCGTCCCTTCGAACAGCACTTCGCCGGAGGTCGGTTCATCCAGCCTTAGGATGGCCCGGCCCGTGGTGGATTTGCCGCAGCCAGATTCGCCCACGATACTGACGGTTTCCCCCTCATGCACAGAGAACGAAATGTCATCCACGGCCTTTACGACATTGACGGTGCGGCCAAGGACGCCGCCCTTGATCGGGAAATACTGCTTGAGATTCTTGACGGTTAACAGCTCTTTGCTCATGGGAGAACGTTCACCTCGCTTTCGGTCTGCCATTGATCCGTGTATATCCAGCACCTTACCTGCTGATGGTCATCCAGTGCCTGGAGGTCAGGCAGCTTGTCATAGCACAGCTGGGCGGCGTGCGGACAGCGCGGCGCAAACCGGCAGCCATCCTGCGGATCATAAGGGCTTGGGACGGAGCCTTTAATCGGCTCCAGCGTTTCTTTATCGACATCATGCCGCGGCAGCGAGTTCATCAGGCCGACGGTGTAGGGGTGCTTCGGGTGCTTGAACAGGGTCCGCACATCGGTATATTCCACCACTTTTCCGCAGTACATGACCGCTACGTCATCACAGGTTTCGGCTACAATGCCCAGATCATGTGTGATAAAAATAATCGACATTTGCAGCTTCTGCTGCAGTTCCTTCATCAACTCCAGTATTTGAGCCTGGATGGTCACGTCAAGCGCCGTGGTCGGCTCGTCTGCGATCAGCAGATCCGGGTTGCAGGCCAGCGCCATGGCAATCATGACACGTTGGCGCATACCGCCGGACAGCTGGAAGGGATACTGGCGAACTCTTTTTTCCGGGGAGGGAATGCCCACCAGCCGTAACATGTCGACGGCTTTGTCCATGGCTTGTTTTTTGCTCAGATTCTCATGAATCTGATACGCCTCTGCAATCTGATCGCCAACGGTGAAGACCGGATTGAGCGAGGTCATCGGCTCCTGGAAGATCATCGAGATTTGGTTGCCCCTTAATTTGCGCATCTGCCGGTCCGATTTATCGAGCAGATTCTCTCCGTTATATAGGATTTGTCCTCCAACGATTCGTCCCGGATGAAGGATCAGCCGCAGGATGGACAAGGACAATATGCTTTTGCCTGAGCCGGATTCGCCAACGATCCCGAGTGTCTTCCCCTTACGTACGCTCAGGCTGATATCATCCACCGCTTTTACTTCTCCCAGGTCGGTGAAAAAAGAGGTCTGCAGGTTCTTGATCGTAAGCAGATTTGATGCGTGCTGTTCCATCTTCATCATGGTCTAAGCTCCCTTCGCTTTCAATTGATCTGACGGTATTTGCGATGTTGGCTCGGAGCGGCACGATGTTGGGCTAATCATGAGTATATGTCCCAAAATCCCGAAACAAAGTAATTTCAGTAAATGCGGCTCCTTCGTTAGGCTAATGAGGGTTTGGTATCTAATGTTGGTGTGCAAAAGGCTCCCAAATAGCTCAGATTGTCTCAATTAGGGGTAGCTTTCGGACCGTGGTTCCGCTATTTGTTGGTTTTTAGCCATTTAGTAGCAGTACGAGGACACCAGATCCGCTATTGCAAAATATTCCGGGATTAATCCACGGTTTTGAGTAGATTAACGGATCGTGTGTCCGCAAGGGCTCGAGAATAGGTCGATTCTGAGCAAATAGCGGATCGTGTGTCCGATGCTGGATTAAAAGTCCCAAAGTCCCGAAACAAATTAATGAGTAGCAGTATGAGGACACCAGATCCGCTAATGCGAGATATTCCGGGATTAATCCACGGTTTTGAGTAGATTAACGGATCGTGTGTCCGCAAGGGCTTGAGAATAGGTCGATTCTCGGCAAATAGCGGATCGTGTCCGCAAGGGCTCGAGAATAGGTCGATTCAGAGCAAATAACAGATCATGCGTCCGCACAGCACCCCGGAAATAGATCAAGTCCGGCAGACAGTGAGTAGGGGGTCAATTGGAATCCTAACCAGATCAATCAATCGAAATCGATGCGCTTGTTGAAGTATCGGTAGGATATGTCCACGAGCAGATTGACAAGCACGAACATGACCGAGAGCACCAGTACCGTGGCCTGCACAACGGGAAAATCCCTCGCCCTGATCGAGTCGATCACATAGCGTCCCATGCCGTTCACGGCAAAGACGGACTCGGTCAGCACCGCCCCGCCGAGCAGGCCTCCAAATTCGAGGCCGATGACCGTAATGACGGGAATCATGGCATTTTTCAAGGCATGCCGGTAGACAATGATGCGCTCCCGGACACCCTTGGCACGGGCGGTGCGGATGTAATCCTGACCGATAACCTCCAGCATGCTGGAGCGGGTCATTCTGGCGATAATCGCAGCGCCGCCTGTCCCGAGCGTGATCACGGGAAGGACCGTCTGCGACCAGGTGCCCCAGCCGGAAGGGCGGAACCAGCCCAAATCTACGGCAAAATACTGAATCAACATGAGCCCCAGCCAGAAGTTCGGCATCGACAGCCCGAACAGGGCGATGAACATGACGCCGATGTCGGCAGGCGAGCTTTTTTTAACGGCGGAGATGATGCCTGCCAGAATGCCAAGAAATACGGCCAGGATCGTACTGTAGATGGCCAGCTCGACGGTGATCCAGAACCGGCTCTTGAATATTTCATCGGCGATGGGACGGTTGCTGCGGATTGAATCGCCGAGATCTCCTTGCAGCAAACCGCTGACATAGTTCCAATACTGCAGTGGCAGCGGATCGTTCAATCCCAGATTTTCGCGGATTTTCTCAACCTGCTCTTTAGGTGCCCCTTCCCCAATAATGACCTGCGCCGCATCCCCCGGGATGAGGTGCATCAGCAGAAAGACAACAATGGTGACGCCAATGACGACAGGTATCGTCTGAATAAGCCTTCGAATGGAATAGATGAGCATGGCCCGGCAGCTCCCTTCATTATTTTTTCATTTTCGGGTCAAGGACATCTCGCAAGCCGTCACCCAGCAGATTAAATGCGATGACCACGACAACGATCGACAGGCCGGGGAACAGGGCGACATGAGGGTGATCCATAATATAGTTGCGCCCATCATTCAGCATGGCTCCCCATTCCGGTGTCGGAGGCTGGGCGCCAAGACCGAGGAAGGAGAGACCGCTGGCGGTCAGGATGGCAACCGCAATCCGCAGCGTAGCCTGCACGATGATGGGGGATGTAATATTCGGCAGAATATGTCCGAAGATGATGCGGCCGTCGCTCGCGCCAAGCGAACGCATGGCATCGATATATTCGAGCTTGCGGACGGCAAGCGTGGAGCCTCGGACGACTCTGGCAAAAGTGGGAATCGAGAAGATGCTGACTGCAATGATCACGTTAAACAGGTTTTTTCCAAGAACGCTTACAACCGCCAATGCTAGCAGAATGCCTGGAAATGCCAGCATGACATCAGTAATTCTCATAATGAGAGTATCCCATTTGCCGCCGTAATAGCCTGATATGATTCCGAGTACGACACCAAAAGCAGCTCCGATGATGACGGAGATAAAACCGACCGAGAGTGTGAGGCGCATGCCGTGGATAATTCGTGTGAATATATCTCTTCCGTTGTGATCCGTACCGAACCAATGGGCAGCAGAGGGTTTGAGCAGTTTCGTAGAATAGTC
This sequence comes from Paenibacillus glucanolyticus NBRC 15330, assembly GCF_004000885.1. GTDB lineage: Bacteria > Bacillota > Bacilli > Paenibacillales > Paenibacillaceae > Paenibacillus_AQ > Paenibacillus_AQ glucanolyticus. The sequence goes on along the minus strand of NZ_BIMC01000028.1, from coordinate 29,554 downwards.
TACTTTGGTCGGATCATACTGGGTGAGCAAGGGGCCGATGACAGCGACAATAATCATCAGCAGGAGAAAATAACCCCCCCATAAGGCCGCTTTGTTTTTCCTCAGACGGTGGTAGAAAGATTTCCATTGTACGAGGCGGGTTCCATGATTACCGGATTCTTGTGGTCTGGCATCAGCGGTCATGTTATGCACGTGAAATCATCCTTTCTCAGAGTATGGATATCAGAATTGGTGTCGTAGAAACGGCAAGTAAATCTGGCTTCTTCTGGTATAAATATCAAATAGTAAAATATATGTTAACTGTGTATAAAATATTTTCCTATTTTGATTGAGAAGGGGGAGTTTGTTTCACATGGCAGGTAATAGAAGATTAAGGTGGCTTGTCTGTATCTTGGTCATACTTACCGTAGTGCTCTCAGCGTGCAATAGTTCAAGCAAGAGCAGTAATCCCGAAACGCCGTCAAATAACAGCAATACACCGGCTCCGGAGACAGGCAGCAAAGATCCCGCCGAGGGGACGACCGAAGCCGGTGCGAATGAGCTTGTGATTGCCTGGCTTTCTGATCCGCCATCCATGGACCCTCATATGTCGACGGACCAGCAAACGAGTGTAATGACAACACATATCTATAACACACTGGTGATTCATGATAAGGACCTGAACATTCAGCCCGGGCTGGCCGAGAGCTGGAAAGCAATCGATGAGCTGACATGGGAGTTCAAGCTGAGACAGGGCGTAAAGTATACAGACGGCTCCCCATTCAATGCTGAGGTCGTAAAAGCGAACATAGAGCGCATGCAGGATCCGGACGTAGCCTCTCCGCGAGCCTCGCTTGTCGCCATGATTAAAGAGGTCAAGGTTATTGACGAGTATACGGTGCAGTTCGTGACCGAGTATGCCTTCTCGCCGCTGCTTGCGCATCTTGCCCATTCCGCGGTCAGCATGGTGAGTGCAGAGGCCATCAAGCTGGATTATGACAAGCTGAAGGCAGGTGAGAAAGCCGGCACGTACCTTGCACAAAATCCGGTAGGTACGGGCGTCTTCAAGTTAGAGAGCTGGAACCCCGGGCAGGAAGTGAAACTTGTCGCAAATGCCGATTACTGGGGGGATAAAGCGAAGGTGGATCGGGTGACGTTCAAGGTCGTAAGTGAAGAAGGGACGCGGATCGCCGAGATCGAAACGGGATATGCGCACATTATAGATCCGGTGTCGCCAAGCAGCATCAGCCGCGTTGAAAGCACAGACGGCATGTCGTTGAACCGTCAAGCCTCGCTGAGCTTGTCTTATATCGGATTTAATAACGATAAGAAGCCGTTTAATGATGTGAAGGTAAGGCAAGCCTTGTCCATGGCCATCAACAAGGATGAGATCATTTCGGGTATTTATGAAGGTACGGGAATTCCTGCCGTGGGTCCGCTGGCACCGGACGTAAACGGCTATGATGCCACCGTAAAGCCGATCGAATATAACATAGACAAAGCGAAGGAACTGCTGAAGGAGGCCGGGTACGAGGGAGGTTTCTCCACAACCATCTGGACCAACGATAATCCGGAGCGCATCAAGGTTGCCGAGTATGTACAGTCCAAGTTGAAGGAATTGAATGTCGATGTCAAAATCGAAGTGGTGGAGTGGGGCGCTTATCTGGCCCAGACAGCAGAAGGCAAGCATGATATGTTCATCTTGGGCTGGTCTACGGTAACGGCTGATGCCGACTACGGCATGTATGAGCTGTTCCATTCCAAAAATGTAGGGGAGCCGGGCAACCGTACCTTTACGAAGAATCCTGAACTGGATAAACTGCTGGATGCAGGTCGCAAGGAGAACGATCCTGAACAGCGCAAGGCAATCTACAAACAGGCGCAAGAGAAGCTGGTTGAGCTGGCCCCGATGTTGTATATCCACCACCAGGAGTATTTAAACGGAGTCAGCAGCAAGGTCGAGGGCTTCTGGAGACATCCAAACGGTATTATGCAGCTGCATAATGTGTCAATTCAACCATAGTGGTTTTATGAAATTTTCATAGTTTTGAGCGGTTTTGATCTAAAGAGGAGTTTATAGTGAGAGAGGCCGCCATTGGGCGGCCTCTTTGTTGGTTCTCTAAGAGAACCAGCATAAGCAAAGGGAACAGGTAACCGAACCGATCTAACATTGTTGAACTCTAAAAGCAAGAATCGAGATCGGTCAGCGACATCGTAGAAATTTTGGGAATTGGCCAGCCGCAAGTGCGTTGCCATCTGCGGATATTGAGTGAGGCAGGGCCGGTGATTGTCCTTAAGCCAGCTCTGATTCCCGGTACATACATACGGATAAGCAGGTCACGGCGATGTCATCGTATGGCCTGCTTCTTGGCCTGTATAAGCAAAGAATTTCCTGCTTAAGCGATGATCCCCATCAATTATTTTCCATGCCAAAACTCATCCAAACAAAATAAGTAAATTTTATTAAAAATAAAACCATGTTATATTAAATTTACTAACGCCTTTGGAGAGGGGATAGGACGCATGAGTGGTTTGAAGGAAATTGCAAGGCTCGCGGATGTCTCGGTGTCTACAGTGTCCAATGTACTTAACGGACGCAAGAACGTGGGCCAGGATACGAGGGAGCGGGTGCTGAGATTATGCTCGGAACATGGCTATTTTCCACATAAGGGGACCAAATCCGATAAAAGCAACACGATTATATTCGTATTCAGCGACTTTGATCGCGATTATTATTTAAAAATCATCAAGGGCATCAGCCATTGCCTGACAGAGAACGGGTATGACCTCATCATCTGCACGAATAAATCCAGCACGAATTTCATGCGCAGCAAATTTGCAAGCGGTACCATAAGTCTGGACCGGAATATGACGGACGAATATTTGGTCTCTGTAGCTACGCCTCAATTTCCCGTTGTTCTCATGGACCGGATTATCGATAACGAGTATGCCAACACCAAGAGCGTGATCGTTGACAATTATCCTGTGATGTGTGAGATGGTCCAGGCTTTGGTGGATAAGGGATTCAAAACATTTGGATACATCGGCGGGCTGGAGTTTACTTTGGACCATAAGGAGCGGTACGCCGGATTTATAGATACGCTTGCGAAGAACGGGATCGTCTTTGATCGCCGCAATTACTTTCATGGCGACTACAGTGAGGAAAGCGGATATCAGGCTGCCAAAATCCTGGTACTGAGTAACGCCTTGCCAGAAGTGCTGGTCTGCGCGAATGACAACATGGCTCTGGGCGCGATTAAAGCGCTGGAGGAGAATGGATTGCGGGTACCGGAGGATATCTCGATCACCGGATTCGACAATTCGGATGCGGCGGCCATGGCCGGATTGACCACGATTGCCATCCCCCGTTATGAAAGCGGTTATTTAGCGGCGAAGGAACTGTTGGAAATGATCAAGGGCACCACGGGCAGGGAACCCTTTAAACTGAATGCCACCATCCAGTGGCGGAAAACAGTAAAATAAAACGCAGGGAATTTAACTAGTAAAATATCTAATATTTTACTAGTTTTTTTACTTAATATTTTTATGAAAACGCGTACAATTTTTATTGACAATCTAGATAAACCGCCATATGATGGGTTTGTAAACGTTTTACTTTATAGAGTCCTTAGGGGGAGGCGTGTCACTTGAAAAAAGTAAAAAAGGTATTAAGCATACTGACGGCAACCGCTTTGGTTGCGACACTTGCGGCCTGTGGCGGTACATCTGACAAAGAGTCTGGAGCAGCATCCGGGGGAGATAAGCTAAAGAAAATTACGCTCTTCCAATCTAAAGTTGAAATTACAGAACCACTTGAAGCCTTGGTTAAAACTTATAAAGAAGAAACCGGCAACGAGGTTGAAGTATGGGGTGCAGCGGGCGATGCCTATTCGCAGCAGCTGGTAGCAAAGCTCGGCAGCAATCAGGGACCGACGATATTCAGCGTAGCACAGGGACCCGAGTCCGAGAAGCTGAAATCCTATTTCTCCGACTTGAGCGGCGAAGAGTATGTTAAGAACATTGCGCCAGACATGGAATTGAAGGTCGACGATAAAACCGTTGGCGTTCCATACGGTGTAGAGGGCTTCGGACTTGTATACAACAAGGACCTGGTAGATCCGGCGAATGTGAAAGACCTGGACTCCTTCACCAAGACGATGGAGCAATTGAAGGCTGATGGCAAGAACGGTTTGAGCCTGTCCCAGGAGGCATACTTCCTGATCGGACACATTCTCAATACACCATTTGCGCTTCAAGCGGATCCGCTGGCTTATATTGAACAGCTGAATAAAGGCGAAGTGAAGATGGCCGACACGAAAGAGTTCCAGGAGTGGGCCAAATTCATGGATGTGATCAAAGCCAATGCCAAGAATCCGCTGGAAGTAAAATACGACAGCCAGATGGGTGACTTTGCAACAGAAAAAACGGCTATGGTGCATCAAGGCAACTGGAGTTACTCCATGCTTGCGGACTTCGGTGATTTCGGCTCCAAGGTCGGCATGATGCCGTTCCCGCTTGCGGGCAACGATAAAATCGCCGTTGGCGTGGCGAGCTACTGGGTCGTCAACAATCAGGCTGATGCTGATGAAGTCAAAGCTGCGAACGCTTTCCTGAATTGGCTGTTTACCAGCGACACAGGCAAGAAAGCCATCGTGGACGATTTCAAATTCATTCCGGCTTTAACGAATATTGAAGCAGGCGACCTGGATCCATTGTCCCAAGCGGTGCATGAGGCAACAACGAAAGGCGAGACGATTACTTGGGCACTGAACTACTTCCCGTCGGGCATCATCACGAATGACCTGGCTCCGGCGACGCAGGAGTACTTCATGAATCCGGGCATGACAGGTGAACAGTTCCTGCAGAAACTTGATGAGGTATGGGCGAAAGCATCCAAGTAAGAAGCAGGCAAAGCCGATGAAGTGAAATAACAATTCCATGAAAACGAAAGCCTAGCCTCCGACGTTCTGATGATCCAAGAGCGTTAGGCTTTTGTTTTTTTTCTAACACGAATTCAAGGTTTGATGCCGCCCGCGCGGGAATCATCCGGAACGGAAAGAAGGTATGGATTATGAGCAAAAGAAAGGACAAAGCCTGGTTTGCCCTGTTTACGGTGCCGCTTCTGTTTATTTTCACGACGGTTGTCATCATCCCGTTCATTATCGGTATTGTGTACTCTTTTGTGAATTGGGACGGTATTCCGGCCAATCCGAAAGTATTCGTAGGGTTTGACAATTACGTTCAGCTGTTCCAGGACGACCGATTCTTGTCATCGGCTTGGCATACGGTTCAATTCACGCTGCTTGCGCTGGTCTGCGTCAATATTTTGGGGCTTGGGTTTGCACTGCTCGTTACGACAAAACTCCGCTCAAGAAACGCGGCGCGGACGATGTTTTTCATGCCGAACCTGATCGGCGGTTTGATCCTGGGTTACATCTGGCAGTTTATTTTTACGGATGCCTTCAGTTTCTTGGGAGAGAAAACAGGGCTCGGCAGTGTGTTTTTTAACTGGCTGCTGCATCCGCAGTTTGCGTTGTATGCCATCGTTGCGGTGTTCACCTGGCAGCTGGCAGGTTATACGATGATCATCTATATCGCGGGAATCCAGGGGATTCCGGATGAGCTGATGGAAGCGGCCAAGGTCGATGGCGCAAGTCTGTGGCAGCGTCTGAAGAGCATTGTGTTCCCGCTGTTGATGCCTTCCTTCACGATCTGTCTGTTCCTGACCTTGTCGGGTGCGTTCAAAATCTATGATGTCAATCTGTCCCTGACCAAGGGCGGACCGAGCAATGCGACAGAGATGTTTGCGATGAATATCTTCAATGAGATCTTTGCTTACGGCAATTATGGCTTAGGTCAGGCAAAAGCGATCATCTTCTTCCTGATTGTTGCTGGACTCACGCTGACGCAAGTCATCATCACGAAGAGAAAAGAGGTGCAGATGTAATGAAGAAATCAGGTAAATGGCTGCTCGACATTCTGCTGTTCCTCTTTGCACTGGTCTTCTTGTCCCCGGTCTTCCTCATGCTGATTAACTCGTTCAAGGATCGTGCAGAGCTGTATGAGAATGCGCTTGCGCTGCCTTCCTCCTTCAGCTTCGAGTATTATAAATCGGCGATGGAGAAGATGAATTTCTTCACCGCTTTGGGCAACTCGCTCTATGTCACCATCATCTCGGTTGTCATTGTCATCGTGCTCGCCTCCATGACGGCCTGGATGCTGGTGCGTACGGATAACAAGCTGAGCAAAGTCATTTTCTTCACATTTGTGGCAACGATGCTGATTCCGTTCCAGACGCTGATGATGCCGCTGATGCAGGTCATGGACTGGATTCGCAGCAATCTTCACATTCCGATGCTTAATACCCATGAGGGTCTGATTTATATGAATATCGGTTTTACTTCGAGCATGGCGGTCTTTCTCTACCACGGCTTCATTAAATCCGTGCCGGTGGCGCTGGAGGAAGCGGCAACGCTCGATGGCTGCTCCAAACTAGGTGTATTCTGGAGAATTGTGTTTCCGCTGCTGAAGAACATCAGTGTGACGATTGCCATCCTGAATGTCATCGCCCTGTGGAATGACTATCTGCTTCCATCGCTGACATTGTCCGACAAAGGGCTGCGGACCATTCCGCTCTCCACCTTCTACTTCTTCGGGGAATTCACGATTGTGTGGAACCAGGCGATGGCAGGTCTGACACTGACCATTATCCCGGTGGTTATATTCTATATTTTTGCGCAGAAATACATCATCAAGGGGATTGCAGCAGGTGCGGTAAAATGAGGCGGATCATCACGAGAGCGGACGATTACGCTTCCAGCCGTTCAGCCAATGCTGCGATTGCCCGAAGTGTGGATGCCGGTTTTATTAAAAATGTGTCCATTATGGCGCCCGGCCCCTATCTAGCCGAGGCCGCGCAGCTGCTGGCGCATCGCAAGGACATCTGCTTCGGGTTTCATATGACGCTGAATGCAGAGTGGGATAACGTACGCTGGGGACCTGTTGCCGCGAAGGAACAGGTTCCTTCGCTTGTCGATCGGGCCGGATATTTCTATCAGGACCCGATCTTGTTCCAGGATCACCCGCCTTCACTGCAGGAGATTATCGTGGAATGCGAAGCACAGCTCAATAAACTGACCGCAGCAGGATTCAAGATTTCTTATGCGGACTCTCATATGCTGCCGGAACGTTTCATACCCGGGCTGCAGGAAGAGCTGGACCGCTGGATTGAAGCGAAGGGGCTTATCAACCATCGCGATTACTACAACTTCTTCCCGGGTGGTGTCCCGGACGGCGCCGATTCGTTTGAAAGGGTGCTTGGCGGTCTGACGGAAGACCAGTACTTCTTCCTGTCCCATCCGGCACTGTATTCGGAGGAAATGGTGCAGTGCGGCAATGCTCAAGTGGATGGGGAGCAACTGGCGCGCGGGCGTAATGAGGAGGCTTCCTTTCTTGCACGGGAGGACTTGAATGAGATTAGCGAACGACGGGGCTTTCGTGCGATTCGATATGATGAAGCGGTTCCATTATCCGGTGTATAATGGAAGCGTACGGATGAATGTATCTTGTTAATACAGGGAGAGGCGGAGGAGATGAACATGAATACGGTTCCGTTATTGCCAAGAAGTACCCCCGAAAACCAAGGAATCTCATCACAGTCTATTGAGCGTTTTATCGCATCGATTCAGGAGAAGGAGCTTGAGCTGCACAGCTTCATGTTGGTGCGGCACGGGCATGTCGCAGCGGAAGGCTGGTGGAAGCCGTATCAGGCGGACAAGCCGCATATGCTCTTCTCGTTAAGCAAAAGCTTCACCTCTACCGCGATTGGACTTCTGGTCCAGGAAGGCCGGGTCACGCTGGAGGATCAGGTGATCGGATTCTTTCCGGAAAATACGCCGGAGGAACCATCTCCAAATCTGTCCGCCATGACGATACGCGATTTGCTTATTATGGGAACGGGACATGCCCAGGAGCCTGCCATGCAGTCCGATATCTGGGTAGATGATTTTTTCAAACAAGCAGTCGAGCATGAACCTGGAACCCATTTTGTCTATAACAGCGCAGCGACTTACATGCTCTCGGCTATTCTGCAGAAGGTAACCGGCATCACGCTGCTGGATTATCTGCAGCCCCGTCTGTTCGAACCGCTTGGCATACATGGAGCCACCTGGGAAAGCTGTCCGAAGGGAATCAATACCGGTGGATGGGGGCTTAAGGTGAAGACCGAGGACATCGCCAAGTTTGGTCAGCTCTACCTTCAAAAGGGGGTGTGGGAAGGCCGCCGCCTGATTCCGGAAGACTGGATCGAAGAGGCAACCTCGAAGCAGATATTCAACGGACCTGCGGACTCCACATCGGATTGGACCGAAGGCTACGGTTATCAATTCTGGATGTGCCGTCATGGAGGATATCGAGGTGATGGCGCATTCGGCCAGTTCTGCGTCGTGCTGCCGGAGCAGGATGCGGTCATCGCCATTACCTCCGGCCTTGGGGACATGCAGGAAGTGCTGGACGTGGTATGGGAGCATCTGCTGCCTGCCATGGGACCTGATAAGCTGCCGGCTGACACGGGGGCCGAGTCCTCTCTTGCCGGAGTGCTGCAAGAGCTCAAGCTGGATCCCCCAAGGGAAGAAGCGCGTTCCCCGATTGAGCAGGACATTACCGGAATTGTGTATGAGCTGGAGGAGAATGAGGATAAGCTGCATTCGATCTCCATTCGGTTCGAAGAAGATGGCGCTGTAATGGAGCTTGTGGGGGAAGACGGCACGAATTCGATTGCCTTTGGCCGCAATGAGTGGAAGTCAGGAACCACGAAGCTGATCATGCTGGAGGATAACGACTATGCCGCCTCCATGACCTGGAACGACCAGACGCTGAGACTGACGATCAGGCTGACGGAGACGCCGTTCTACTTAACCACGGATTGTACCTTCGATGAGGGGGGAATTCATCTCGCCTACTGGATGAACCAATCGTTTGAGGGCAAGGTGGTCCGGGAGATTAACGGCAAGGCCAAGGCGTAGAACATGTAATTTTTGCTTTTCTCCAAACGGCTATGATGTGGTCGTCATCAGACAATGGGCTAAAGTTTAATCAACCTGGTCTTTAACAGACTGAAATTATGTAAAAAGCTGAACTAGATGATGCTAGTTCAGCTTTTTCAGTATATCTTATACCTTCTTGGTTCGAGTCGGCTGGGTTTAGAGTATCGTTAACTACAATTAATCAGCTTCTGTATCCATTTGATCGTTATTTCATCTTTGACCTCTAGGCTCCAATCAGTCGGAAAGCACAAATATTGTTCTTCTTCGGGCATTTTAGGCAGCTGAGAATGTACAATAATATCAGCGTTACCGTCATGATTGTAGTATTGAGGAAAGCGGTATTCCTGGCCTTCAAGTGACCGATACACATAAAAACTGAACTCAATATCACCCACTACACAGAACGCATGACCTTGAATCCTAGGATCGCACCAGACATGGGTGCCTTTCAGCTTGCTTAATGAAAGCAGGAAGCCGTTCTTTTGAGCTTCCGTCAAATGAAAGTCGTCCAAATAATACCTGGACGATATTCGATCAAAATTCGTATCGATAATCTGGTAGTTTAGAATAACTTCGGCGCCCTTTTTAAGAACGGTATTAAAATAATCTTTCTGGATTCCGCCCTTATACCTGGATAATCGGCTTTTTACCAAGTAGTCGATATTACTATGGTCTAAATTTCGACCAAACGTTAATAGAAATCGTCTCTTATGCAACTTTACTCTGAACCCCACTTTGGAAGTGAATTATGGTATAAATCAATATTTCCTTTATGATCAGGCCAATCATCTTTTGTATGATAGTGCCACCGAGTATGATTTCTTGATTGGGAAGTAAAGACATCTAGTCTCAAATATTCTGTACCATCTTGACCAAATAAAGAAATAATTTGCTCGCCCTGATTAATCCCGTTCGGTGCGGAAGGTAACTCAGGTCCTTTGTTTCTAGTATAACCATATCTTTCATATTGCGCTTTAATTCCAGGCTCTATTTGAGGCCAAACTTCTCTTTCGAAACGATCACCGAGTTGCTGCTGGATTTTCTTTCCCATCTTCTTTTTTACAGCTGCTTTTATTATAGCAGCAACAACCGCCCAAACAATAGGCCAAATCGCCGGTGAAATTTCACTCTGAATACTGGGATCTGACAAGTGACTAATCGTTGAGGTCTGACTATTTGCTATATCTGCAAAAGCAAGTATCAAGGCAAATTCTTTGCTGTACTCGTCGTATTCCTCCATTTTTAATTTTAAATTGTTGTCTGTTTGGATTGCTTCCTCTATGCTTGTAGAATGTTCTTGAATAAATAATAGAAGTTCTTGAATCTCGCTTTCTGATAGTTTTAATTCCTCTTGAGTCTTTTGCAGTTCGCTATGTGCAGGAAGCGCGGATACAGTAATTGCTGCAAATACCGTATTTAATAACATTACCAAAGCCAAAAAAGCGGCTACTTTTTTAATTACTCCCCAAAAACTCAAAAAATCAACCCCTTACTGTTATTTTTTGTAATTAACACGAATAATATATATTAAAATCCTAAAATTTAACAAATGAAAAAAGTTGTGTTTTCTCTAAAAAAATAGTGTGATTATGAATTTATAATAGTAAAAATGGTATATTATAATATTTACAGTTATCTCTTTTACATATGGCGAACTTTTCTACTTCAATTGTCTGCAAATCGAAAAATCAATCGGAACTATAATGATTTTAAAATGCTCAATAAAAGAATCTTCGGCATGCAAAGAAACCTCTCCACTATCGTAATGGAGAGGTTTCTTTGCATGCCGGAAAGCCAGAATCGCTCCGACACGGCCATTGCCTGCGTGATATGTATGTCTTCCTGCATGCCGTCATGATTTTTGCATATGAGTTAAGGTAGAGGGTGCATTTGGTTTACCTTACAAAGGGGGCGCATGCATGGACGGAACCGAGTTTTACCGCAAAGTGATCCTGACGGTGTCCGGCAATAAACTCGTGAAGTGGCTGTCGATCAAATACGGAAGGAAATTGGCAGGCCGATTCATTGCCGGCAATACGCTGGATGAGGCCTTGGATGAAATCGAGAGGCTCAATGCGAAGGGCATTCTCGTCACGCTGGATCATTTGGGGGAGGGCATTACGACGCTGGACGAAGCGGCCGAATACCGCGAGGAATATTTGAAGCTTGTGGAGGGAATCGCACAGCGGGGAGTGCAGTCAAATGTGTCATTGAAACCGACGCAGATGGGCATGGTACTGGACCTTGAGAAGGCTTACGAGAATATCAGGTCGGTGGTGAAAAAGGCGAAAGAGTTTCGCAATTTCGTGCGTCTGGATATGGAGGATTCGCCATATACCCAGGCGACAATCGATATGACGCTGCGGCTCCATAAGGAGGGGCTGCCCAATGTGGGCACCGTGATGCAGGCCTACTTGTTCCGCACGGAGGAAGACGTGCGAAGCATGATGGAGGCGGGGGTCAATCTGCGCCTGGTAAAGGGGGCATATAAAGAGCCCGGAACCATCGCCTTTCAGCAGAAACGCGAAGTGATCGATAACTATAAAAAATTGATCAAAATGCATTTCGATCAGGGAGCGTACACTGCGATTGCCACGCACGATGACAATATCATCGACTGGGTCAAGGTGTTTGCCGAGCAGAGCCGCATAGAGAAAGAGGATTTCGAATTTCAGATGCTGTACGGGCTGCGAATGAACGATCAGGCTGCGCTTGCAGAGGATGGCTATCGCATCCGTTGTTATATGCCCTACGGGACGATGTGGTACCCGTACTTCACCCGGCGGCTGGCGGAAAAGCCGGCTAACCTCATGATGGTGCTGAAAAATATGTTCAAGTGAGGGGTGTGAACACCGCCCTTACCTTAAAAGAAATAATAAGCTTGCGAGCAATCCATCAGGAAGGACCGCTCCAGCGGGAGGCTGCCTAGGCGTTCGCGAGTTACATGCTGGTGCAGGTTCGCCTCCAGATCGGCTAACGCCGATACGGCGAGCAGCATCCGAGCGGATCCCCATTGCTGCTGCTTCTGAGCATAGCGTATGGCCTCAGTCACGGGCATGCCCCGCAGCCTTGCAAATACAGATGCCCAGCGGACCAGATCTGCGAATTCTCTCGTGCTCGGCAGGGCATATTCCGCATAACCGGCTGCTTCTCCGCAGCTGATTTTGAACAAGCCGCAGTTCCAGCTTCGATCGCTCCAGGGGATAAAGCGTTCAGCCGAGCCCCAGTCGAAACGGAACATCTCCATATAGCGGATGGGCTCTTCACATATTGTTGGCGCTGTTTGGATGGCTGTCGCCTGCGCTGCTTCGACTTCGATGAGTTTCGTCATGATCTACGCTCCCTTATAAGATGTTATATGCAAGACAAAAAGGCCTGGTGAGCAGAGAAACCCCGCTCTCCAGGCCTTTTTCCGGTTAGCAGCCGATGAAGCGGCCGCTTTAGCTTGGCTGGATCGTGTTCTCTCTCAATAACGCGCCTACGAGGTTAGCTGACGGATTCGGGCTTGAGAGCGCCCTACCACAATGCCTGGTCAGGCATCGCGGATTCACCCCATTCACCAACAGAAGTCCTATCGGTGATATTGGTTCCCCCGTCTCCCGATCTGTCGGGAGCTCAGCGTATAACGTGTGTTTCGAATAGATGGATGAATCATACGCCGGAGGCAGCCAAAAGTAAATGACCGTATTTGACGCATACATTCCGAAAATCGATGAAATCCGTAAAAGAAAACGTGTACATTTGGTATTGTCATCTATTATCATGGCAAAATCTCAGTATCTCGATGGATTGCGATAAATTCGAGAAAACAAGAGAAATACATAGTATAAAGCAGTATTCGAGAGATAATGAAGACATACTGGTTAGATCTTGTTCCACATTCAGCCACACGTGTTTCTGAGCTCATTTACATCCCGCACGGCCGGACGTATGATACGAACTATGAATTGACGGATGATTCCAAGAGCAGGGCACAGCGGCAGCCGGTCGATAAGATTCATAAGGATACAAGGCAGTGTGAGAGCTGCGGTGCTCCTTTATGAATGAGAACCTCGGCGAAGGCACCATGGGTCTTCCAGAGGCTCAGGGTCAAGCGACTCTCACGGCTTGACTCTGACGGCTGTACAGTTCTGCCAGGCTTGGAATATAAGTCAATAGCTAATTGAATAACATGCTACTCGTTTTCAATTTTCGCTGAGTCCTTGAATGGAAAAGGAACGGGGGAACCAGTCGGGAGATGAACTTGATCTCTCAGGGGTGAATCCCATAGACAAGATAACGGTCTATGGGTAGGGCGACTCTCACGCCCGAATCCGTCAGCTAACCTCGTAAGCGTATCGAGAGAGGCAACGATTGTCGTGGACTTTAGCCACGGTGTATTTCACCGTGGATGAATAAGAAGCCTGCGGGAAGAGTTCTTCTCCTCCCGCAGGCTTCTTTTTGTTGCCTTCTCTTTCTGAAACTTAGGAGGAGAAACACATGGAGAAACCGCAGGATTTCATCTTGGTATCCGCCCCGAATAAGGCCGGGGAGGAATTTATCCGCCAGTTGATGTACAAACATATTTCGTTTGCAGCTATAGCCAACAATCGGGCCGAGCAGGAGAGGATGATGGAACTGGGCTGCAAAGACATTATTCTGATTGATACCAGAGACGAGTCAACCTGGATCATTCCCGAGTTTCCTGTCAGCAAGGTGTTTCTGTTCGAAAGCAGCTTGAATCTGTGCTGCCGCTATTTGCGGATTTGCCGGACATGGACAACAAAGTCGATTTACGTCATTACCCACTCCAGCAATCCGCGGTTGATATATAAGGGACTGGGCGCCGATGTGGTGCTTCATACGAACCATCATCAGGTATCTTTCCTGATTTCGTCCATTGTCAGCTAGTTGCAGATTTAATGCCAAATACGGTTCGTGGAGGATTGGATTATGCAGGATTTTTATATGGTGCTCATATTAGGAGGGACCTACGGACTGTTCATGCTGTTTATGTCCTGGTGTGGACGCGTGGTTTCAGAACCGGAGGCTGATCAGCTGTGATCATATTATTGGTATGTACGCTCTTTATTTTTCTGTATTTGATTTATGCGCTGGTTCACCCTGAAAAATTCTAGGGGAACCGCTGAAGGAGGAAGGCACTCGTCATGGGCATTATACAAATTGCCATCGTTATTCTGGTTCTGCTGCTGCTGGTTAAGCCGCTCGGAACCTATCTATATCAGGTATTTCGCAATGAAGATAACCGAACCGATAAATGGTTCTCCTGGGCAGAGAAGCCGATATTTGCACTGATTGGCTTGAAAGACCGCAAGGGGATGACCTGGAAAGGGTATGCTCTCAGCTTTGTCATTACGAATATCATACTGGTAGCTTCAGGCTACCTGATTCTGCGGCTGCAAAAGGTACTGCCGTTCAACCCGAACGGAATCGATAATATGGAATCAACCTTGTCATTCAATACGATCATCAGCTTTATGACCAATACGAATCTGCAGCATTACAGCGGAGAGTCGGGGCTATCCTATTTTGCGCAGATGGCTGTCATTACGATGATGATGTTTACATCGGCGGCGACCGGGCTGTGCGTGGCCATCGCTTTTATCCGGGCAGTGACCAGTAAGGGGACAACCGTCGGCAACTTCTTCGAGGACTTTGTGAAGGCTCATATCCGGGTATTCATTCCGGCGGCCTTCATCATTGCAATGGTGCTGGTCGCCCTGCAGGTGCCTCAGACCCTGAAGCCTGCGCTCAGCGTGACCACGATGGAAGGAAGCGAGCAGCAAATTGCGGTAGGTCCGGTGGCTGCTCTTGAATCGATCAAGCATCTGGGCACCAACGGCGGCGGATATATGGGGGTCAATTCGTCCCATCCGTTTGAGAATCCGTCCCCTCTGACCAATGTGATTGAGATCCTGTGCATGTGGAGCCTCGGTGCTGCGCTTCCGTATACATTTGGTTTGTTTGCCAAGAGCCGCAAGCAGGGCTGGATTATATTCTCTGTGATGATGACCTTGTTCATCGGCTTCTTGTCTCTGAACTATGCCGCTGAATCAAACGGCAATCCGGCACTGAACCGACTGGGGATTGATGCATCTCAAGGCAGCATGGAAGGTAAGGAAGTCCGGTTCGGGATCGCCCAGTCCTCGCTGTTTACTACAGTGACGACGGCGGCTACGACCGGTTCAGTTAACAACATGCATGATACACTCACGCCGCTTGGCGGAATTACGCCGCTGTCCCTGATGATGCTGAACTCTGTTTTTGGCGGAAAAGGCGTCGGACTGATGAATATGCTCATGTATGCGATACTGGCTGTGTTCCTGGCCGGGCTTATGGTTGGGCGAACGCCTGAATTTCTGGGCAGAAAAATAGAAGCGCGGGAAATGAAGCTGATCGCCATCGTCATTCTGGTGCACCCATTTATCATTTTGGCTCCGACGGCGCTTGCCCTGATGACGGATGCCGGGCAGGCGGGCATTACCAATGCCGGCTTCCATGGCATCTCACAGGTGTTGTACGAATACACGTCATCCGCAGCCAATAACGGTTCCGGGTTTGAAGGACTTGCAGATAACACGCTGTTCTGGAACATCACAACCGGGCTCGTCATGCTGTTCGGCCGTTATATCTCGATGATCGCTCTGCTGGCGGTCGGCGGTTCACTGATGCGGAAGCAATGGGTACCGGAGACACTCGGGACGTTCCGAACAGACAATAAGCTGTTTGCCGGCATTCTCCTCGCGGTGGTTCTGATCATCGGCGCATTGACTTTCCTGCCTGTGCTGGTGCTCGGCCCGATTGCTGAGCATCTGACGATCCGTTAATTAGAAAAGGTGGCCTATTACCATGAATAATACGAGAACCAAAGTGATGTCCAAAGAAATGGTCAATCAAGCGCTGAAGGACAGCTTCATCAAGCTGAATCCAGCTTTCATGATGAGAAATCCCGTGATGTTTGTTGTGGAGGCCGGAACCTTGGTGGTTCTGCTCATGACACTGTTTCCATCCTATTTCGGTACAGAAGGCAGTACCGGATTCAATCTGACGGTGTTTGTGATTCTGCTGTTTACGCTGCTGTTCGCGAACTTTGCCGAGGCCCTTGCCGAGGGCAGGGGTAAAGCTCAGGCCGATTCTCTTAAGCAATCCAAGAAAGAAATGACCGCCCATAAAGTGATGGAAGGCGGAGGGGTTCAGTCCGTGCCGTCTACCGATCTTCGCAAAGGGGATATCGTGGTGGTTACGCAGGGCGAGATGATCCCTGGTGACGGAGAGGTCATCGCCGGTCTGGCATCTGTCGACGAATCTGCCATTACGGGAGAATCCGCGCCGGTGATCAAAGAAGCAGGCGGCGATTTCAGCTCGGTCACCGGGGGAACCCGGGTGGTCAGCGATACAATCAAAATCCGGATTACCAGCGATCCCGGCGAATCGTTTATTGACCGAATGATCTCACTGGTTGAAGGAGCTTCGCGGCAGAAGACGCCGAATGAAATAGCGCTGAACACACTGCTGATTGTGTTGACCCTGATCTTCCTGATCGTTGTGGTTACACTCGCTCCGATTGCCAAGTATCTTGGCATCGAGCTGTCTGTCCCGGTATTGATCTCGCTGCTGGTATGTTTGATCCCGACCACGATTGGCGGGCTGCTGTCGGCCATCGGGATTGCAGGCATGGACCGGGTGACCCAGTTCAATGTGTTGGCGATGTCGGGTAAAGCGGTGGAAGCGGCCGGAGATATTAATACAATGATCCTGGATAAGACCGGAACCATTACGTTTGGCAACCGGATGGCAAGTCAACTGATCCCGGCCCGTGGCGAAACGCTGGCATCGGTTGCCCAGTGGGCAGCGGTCAGCTCGCTGCTGGACGAAACGCCGGAAGGCCGCTCCGTTCTGGAGCTGTTGAAGAAGGAAGGCCTTGAGGTGGATGAGAGTATGACGGCGGGAGCCGAATTCATCGAATTTAAGGCAGAGACCCGAATGAGCGGCATGGACCTGAAGGATGGCCGAAAAGTTCGTAAGGGTGCAGTGGATGCCGTCAAGGCTTGGGTGCTGTCTCAAGGAGGCTCCATACCTCCGGACTTGACGCCAAACAGTGATGCAATTGCTACGGAGGGAGGAACCCCGCTGGCTGTGGCTGTGGATCACCGCATCTATGGATTGATCTACCTGAAGGACACTGTGAAACCGGGAATGAAGGAACGGTTTGAACAGCTGCGCCGGATGGGCATTAAGACCATTATGTGTACAGGCGATAATCCGCTGACTGCAGCGACGATTGCCCGCGAAGCGGGAGTGGATGATTTCATCGCAGAGAGCAAGCCGGAGGATAAGATCGCCGTCATTCGAAAAGAACAGGCCGAAGGCAAGCTGGTGGCCATGACCGGTGACGGAACGAACGATGCGCCGGCCCTTGCACAGGCCGATGTCGGGCTTGCGATGAACAGCGGTACCACCGCCGCGAAGGAGGCGGCCAATATGGTGGACCTGGATTCAGATCCATCCAAGATTATCGAGGTCGTTGCCATCGGGAAGCAATTGCTGATGACAAGAGGCGCGCTGACCACGTTCAGCGTTGCGAACGATGTCGCCAAATATTTTGCCATCATTCCCGCCATGTTTGCAGCTGCTATTCCAAGCATGAACGTATTGAATGTCATGGGACTCGGTTCCCCTATGTCGGCCATCCTGTCCGCGCTGATCTTCAATGCGATCATTATTCCGCTGCTCATTCCGCTTGCGATGAAGGGTGTCGCCTATAAGCCGATGAGCTCATCGAAGCTGCTGCAGCGTAATGTACTTGTCTACGGATTAGGCGGCGTGATCGTGCCGTTCATCGGGATTAAGCTGATTGACATGATTGTCCACCTATGGATTTAGGCGTGTTGGTTAAACCGGGTATATAGAGATAAACCAAAGGTTGATTATACAAGGTAGATATGAAAGAAAGGGTCGAAGAATAATGAATAATCCTGTGCAAACATCGTCAACGTCCACGCCTCATGCTGAGGCGGGCAACGCTCGCGTCTCCGTAGGCATTGCGCTTAGAGCAAGTCTTGTATTCATTGTGCTGTGCGGAGTTCTGTATCCTCTGGTCACTACAGGTGCAGCGCAGCTGCTGATGCCGAAGCAAGCCGGCGGCAGCCTGATTACGGATGAGAGCGGCAAGGTGGTAGGCTCGGAACTGATCGGCCAGAACTTTACGGACCCGCAATTTTTCCATGGGAGGGTGTCCAGCATCGAATACAACGCAGCCGGCTCAGGCAGCAATAACTATGCACCTTCCAATCCCGAGATGATCGATCGAACAAAGGCGTCGATTGAGGCATGGAAGGAGAATAATCCGGACGTTCCGGTAAGCGAGCTCCCGATGGACCTGGTAACGAATTCCGGCTCTGGACTGGATCCTCACATTTCGCCGCAAGCAGCGGATATTCAAATTCCACGGATCAGCAAGCTGACCGAAATTCCGGAAGCGGAGCTTCAGCAGCTGGTAAAGAAGCATACGGAAGGACGGGATTTAGGTGTATTCGGTGAACCGCGCGTGAATGTGTTGAAGCTGAACTTGGCTCTCAGAGAGCTTCTTAGCTGACGATGGATCACTTTCGGAGAAAATCGCCGGAGGAAATTTTAAGGTCCATCTCGAAGCTCCACCAGGGGCGGCTCAAAGTGTATATCGGGGCCGTGAGCGGCTCGGGAAAAACCTATCATATGCTTCGCGAGGGGCAGACCTTGAGACAGCAAGGCATTGATGTTGTCATCAGTGCCGTATCCACAATGCAGCGTCCGGAGACGGTGGAGCAGGCACAGGATCTGGAACGGGTGCCGAGCATTCATTGGGTTCAGAACGACGTAGAGAAGAAGGATCTCGATCTGGATCTGCTGCTGAAGCGCAATCCGGAGGTCGTGCTTGTGGATGGCCTTGCCCACCGGAACCGGAGAGGGGCAAGGCATGCCACACGGCTGGAGGACATAAAGTGCCTGTTAAGCCGGGGGATCAGTGTCATCACGACGGTGAATGTGTATGAGCTTGAGGATGTGCACGGCATTGCCACCAAGCTGACGGGCATCAAGGTCAGTTATACGGTGCCCGCTGATACCCTTGAGACCGCCGATGAGGTGGTGCTCATTGATGTAACACCTGAAACGATGCTGGATCGGGCACAGGAAGGCCTGCTTGCGGGGGGAGGCATATGGAAGCAGGGCAATCTGGCCGTGCTTCGGGAGCTTACCCTCCGTCTTGTTGCAGAGGGCGTGAACAACTCGCTTGCGCGGTACCGCAAGGAACAGGGACTCATCGGCCCATCGGGGGCCGATGAGCGGATACTGGTGTCCACCCAGTACCATTGGAACGGGTCCATCTATATGCGCCGCGGTCAGCAGATTGCGAAGAGACTGAACGGCGAGCTGTTGGCGGTAACGTTTGTGAATCAGAAGCAGGAGCTTACGAAGGAACAGGCGGCTTTTAAGCGCTCCATGCTGAAGCTTGCGGAACGGATTGGCGCCAAGCTGGAAGAACTGCCCCTTCATTCACGAAGGGAGCTGCCAGGTGAACTCGTTCAATATGCACTTGAGCATCATGTCACCCGTATTGTGCTGGGACACTCGAAGCAGACCCCCTGGCAGGAGCTGCGGCAGGGATCGATGATTCAGGAGCTGCTTAAGAAAACGCGCGGGATTGATATTTTTATCGTAGCGGACCGGGCAGCGCATGACGGAGAACGAATCATCCCGGCTCAGATTCATCCACCGCAGCGTTCGTCCGAATCGTTTCATCGCTTGAATGAACAGGAGCTGGATCAGAAGATCGAGCAGGTCAAGCGGGGGCGGTTCAAAGTCTATATCGGTGCAGCCCCGGGTGTAGGCAAGACGTATACGATGCTGCGGGAGGGCAATGATCTGCTGAAAAAGGGACTGACGGTTCTTACCGGACTGCTGGAAACGCACGGGCGGAAGGATACGCTTTTACAGGTCGGTGAACTGGAAGTTCTTCCACGAAGAGTGATGGATTACCGGGGCTCACGCCTTGAAGAGATGGATACCGATGAGATCATCCGCCAAAGGCCCGATGTGGTTTTGGTGGATGAACTGGCGCATACAAACGTTCCCGGAAGCAAGCACAGGAAGCGATATGAGGATGTGCTGGATATACTGTCGGCTGGCATCTCTGTTATTACGACCGTGAATGTGCAGCATCTGGAGAGCTTGAATGACGCGGTGGAGCAAATTACCGGTGTGCGTGTCCGCGAGACGGTTCCGGACCATATTCTGCAATTGGCGGACGAGGTTCAGCTCATCGATGTCACGCCGGAGTCACTGCAGCAGCGGATGAAGGATGGCAAAATCTATGCGCCGGAGAAGATCCACCAGGCGCTCAGCCATTTTTTCAAGACGGGAAATCTGATTGCTCTAAGGGAACTGGCCCTGAGGGAAATTGCAGATGATGTGGATGAGAGGCTGGAGTCATGGCAGCGAAGCAGCTCGCTTCGGGGACCGTGGCGGCGCGAGGAGGTTATCTATGTTATGGTTGGCAGCGGACCTCAGGGGGAGCGGCTCATCCGCCGCGGCTTCCGGATTGCCCATCGGCTGAAGGCGGCCTGGTATGTGACGCTCCTTCAGGAGGGGCGTGCGCATTCATCCCGTGCTGACTCCAAACGCTTAACGGCTCTTCAAACGCTGACAGAACGACTTGGAGGAACATTCTGCGTGCTGCCTGTAAGAAGAGGGAAGGCGCGTGAAGTTGCATCCCAATGGGTCGCGGCGGCTGATGAGGCGAAGGCTACCCAATTGATCATCGGTCAGCCGAAGATCACGGGATGGAAGCTGTACGCCGAGCGGAAATCGATCCGAAGCCTGCTGAGATATGCAAGGCATATGGATGTGCTGGTGGTTGCCGATTATGATCCGTGCACGAACGAGCCCAAACCGTCAGGGAATTAATCGCTTAGGGAAAAAGATAAACGCCAAAACGCCCACAGACCTGTAAGCAACAGGAATGCGGGCGTTATTGACGTCTCCCTATGGGGAGATTTATAGGGCGCGCGTGCCGGGGCTATTCTCCTGACAATGTGTGATCGCCGGTCAAATATTTCTCGGTCAGTATGGAGAGCAGGCGAATGCCAACCTCATTCTCTCCACCTTCCGGAATGATCAGGTCGGCGTATTTCTTCGAGGGTTCGATAAACGCCTCGTGCATAGGCTTGACCGTTGTCAGATATTGATTGT
Organism: Paenibacillus glucanolyticus NBRC 15330; assembly: GCF_004000885.1. Lineage (GTDB taxonomy): Bacteria > Bacillota > Bacilli > Paenibacillales > Paenibacillaceae > Paenibacillus_AQ > Paenibacillus_AQ glucanolyticus. The sequence goes on along the minus strand of NZ_BIMC01000028.1, from coordinate 8,303 downwards.
GAATCGACTGGATGGTCCGGCCGCGGTCCTCAATATCACGAACGACCCGGCGAAGCAGGCGCACATCGGGATCGGTATCCACAAACACCTTAATGTGAAGCAGCTTGCGCAGATTCTCGTCTGACAGCACATGAAGTCCTTCAATGATAACGATGTTGTTTGGCTTGAGCTCAAGGGTCTGATCCGTGAAGCGGGCATGTGCAGTAAAATCATAGACCGGTGCATAAGCGGGCTCCCCGCCCTTCAAGATGCCGAGATGCTCGATAAGCAGCTCGTTGTCGAAGGCGAACGGGTGATCATAGTTGATCGCTTCGCGTTCCGCAAAGCTGAGCTCTTTATGATCCTTGTAATAGTTATCTTGCGAAATGAAAGTCACTTTATCTGAACCAAGACGGTCAATGACAGAGCGGGCAACCGTCGTTTTGCCCGATCCGGTGCCGCCGGCAATACCAATTATGAGCATGGCGAATCCATAACCCTCCCTAGAGTTTGCAATTTTAATATTGTAGCACAGCATGCGCTTTTTTTCACTATGGGGATATAGAGCAAAAGCTGGGATTTTCCGAAAATTTTTATTCCTGGCATGGCATGGTGAACCCAACGGGTATGAATTATCATAGAGAGATGAGTTGCAATTGAATTTTGTGGAGGGGTTATCATGCACAATGCCGCCGTTTATCCATGCAGGCCGGCTTCATTCACCAGGCAGGGAGAGGAACGGGAACAGATCGATTGGAGTCGCTATGAAGCGGTTGTTCTCCGCGATACGGTGACCGGGCAGGCCGTGAAAGAAGCAACCGAGGTCCGTGCCTGCTGGAGTCCTGAATATTTTTATGTGCAATTTGTTTGTCAGGATTCCTACATGGTATCCGAGTATCTTCACAGGGATGAGCCGCTATATGAACAGGATGTTGTGGAATTGTTCGTGGATGATGCCGGGAGTGGAAAGGAATACATAGAGCTTGAGGTTAGCCCGAACAATGTTGTATTTGATGCCCTTATCCGCAACGACGGCGGGAAGTCGATTACGACCAGCGATATCAAGTGGGATCTAACCGGTCTTGTGACCTCGGTCGATCATGACGAGCAGGGAAATTGGGTTTGCGAGATTACAATTCCTGCCATGAACTTCGGTAATCCTCCACAGAGGGGGCGGAGCTGGAATGTGAATTTTTACCGGATCGACGAAGACCCTCAAGGCATCCGGGAATATCAGGCATGGAGTCCAACTGGAGAGGTGAATTACCATATTCCTGCCCGGTTCGGGAAGCTGGAGTTTGTTGATGATCTATAGCATGAGGCTGTAACTCAAAAAGCCGCAATCGCAGATATATGGTATCTGCGATTGCGGCTTTTCATATGTTTGCCGACTGTTGGATGGACAGGCTTACTTGAACCGGTAGGCCCGAGGCTCGGTAAACCAGAAGCTGCCGTCCTGGGAGAAGTCACGGTATGGACTTGGTGATACCTGGTCGACCAGCTTCAAATCCTCTTCGGTCAGCTGCACCTTCAGCGCACCGAGGTTATCTGCAAGCTGCTGCTCGTTACGGATACCGACAACAGGAACAATGTTGCGCTGCAGAAGCCATGCCAGTGCAAACTGTCCCAGCTTGACTCCCTTCTCCTCCGCCCGCTGGGCAAGCAGCTCGACCTTCTCTAACTTGGCGCGGTTATCAGGTGAATCCATGTCCATGCGCTCGCCGCGCGAGTTGTCCGGGAGCGGCTGCCCGGCCCGGTATTTACCGGAGAGCCAGCCGCCATCCAGCGGGGAATAGGCCAGTGTAGCCAACCCGTGACGCTGTGAAGCCGGCAGGATTTCCTGCTCGATGTAGCGGTTGAAGATGCTGTACGAAGGCTGATTGGTGACAAAACGCTCCAGGTTCATTTTTTCGCTGGTCCATAGGGATTCAACGATTCGCCAAGCCTCGAAATTCGAGCAGCCGATATATCTTACCTTCCCTTGGGTAACCAGATCATCGAGCGCACGCAGAGTCTCGTCCAGCGGCGTATGCGGATCGGGCCGATGTACTTGGTACAGGTCAATATAGTCCGTATTCAGCCGCTTCAGGCTTGCCTCAACCTGTTTCATGATACGGTAGCGGCTTGCTCCTTCTCCGTTCGGTCCTTCGGCGGTCCGCACCTTGAATTTGGTCGCGATGATAACATCGTCTCTGCGTCCTTGAATGGCTTTGCCTATAATTTCTTCACTCGTACCTTTGCCATAGGTATCCGCAGTATCGATAAAATTAATGCCGGAATCCAGCACACGGTCGATGATGCCAAGCGAGGTTTTCTCGTCCAAATCCCAGTCTCCGTAAGTCATGGTTCCCAGGCAAAGGCGGGATACCTCAAGTCCGGTTCTTCCCAAATAGACATATTCCATCCCATACCCTCCTCAATCCCATAGTACGATAGAAATCTGCTTCCATTATCGACCTTTTATGCAGAGATGACAAGCCGGTATACAGGTGAAGGAATACCTCTGAATGCTTATTGCTTATGACGCTTTCGTAAAAAAAACGCATGGTTGAGCTTCTGCACAATCACCATGGTGTCATGCTGGCAGGTCGCAGGGCTAACCGCCATCCGCCCATCGCACAGCGCGAAAAGAGGCCCACCTCAAGGGATTGAGAGGGCCTCTGTATGTGCTGTGGCATGGTGTTCTGGCTGAGGAGCAGCCGTGCAGTTGGATGGAAGCTAATGACATAAGATCAGCATAAAAAGTTATTGCGCTGCTGTCACCGTAATGTCGCCGTGCTTGTCTTGCTTGGCTTGTAGATGCAAAATATCCGTCAGGAAGACCAGCGGAACATACACATGGCCGCCTTTCATTTCAGGAGCAGAGCCGAGCGGGCGCGGGGCCATTTTGCCAAAAGAGTAAGCATCCTTGTTCAGAGTCACCGCACTCCAGACGGCTCCCTTGGAAATCTCGGCGGTTTTGTTCTTGCCGTTCCACTTGACGTCGAAGTGCAGCTGGCGCAGTACTTGAGCTGCCGGAACCATGATTTTGCCGTTGTTATCCTTATAATAAACGCCTGATTTCATCACAGCTGCAGCTGCTTGTTCCTCCGTTGTTTGACCTTGACCAGGCAGCTTCACGGCAAATTCCGGCATGCCTGCAGCCCCGGGTGCGATGCTTTATTTCTGGAACACGATATAGGCGGTTCCTCCTGAAACATAGAAGGCTTGCCCGGCATCGATGCCCTGGAACCCGTCCTCATGCTGGAAGTAATTCTCTTGATCTGCCGCAATCGCTGTTTTGACCGCTTGATCCACAATGGCTTTGTAATCCCATCCGAACAGGTCTTCCAGCGTCACACGCTGTGCTTCGGCTTCGTTTCGGAAGTTGTACGTATCCACGCGGGGGTCGCCATTGTTCATTCCCATGCCCTCTGTAATGACTTTGAGGGAGATCAAGTCGCCATCCGTGCCATCCGAAGTCAGCTCATAGGTGATCGTCAGCTGATAAGGGCGCATGGTATAGCCGTTCTTCTGAGCACTGGCGGCTGTTTCTGCCGCTTCCTTCTCCCATTTGACCATATCCTTGGAAGCGTGGGATTCGATGATGTCGTTCAGCTGCTCCTGATATTTGGTGTCGGCCAGACCCAGGAATACAGGGATTTTGATGTCGGTTTCCAGCCACTTTTCCTTGGATTGCAGCGTTTTGGATGTCACGAGTGGTGGGGTTATGGCCGGCGTTTCTGCTTGATCCGTACTCGCTGCAGTCCGGGTTTCGGCATGGACGTGGCTGGACGGCAGCCCTGAAGCGGATATCATGAGAATGCCTGCTAATCCGGCAGCCGCCAAGGTTCTGGTCAACGGGGTCGTTGTATGTTTCATTGTTATTACCTCCTGTTTTATGAATGGATATCTACCATGTGTGATCTACCGGATGTACTCGTTGCTGACAAGCCCGGCTGCGATGGCTTCCGTTGGAATCGTAAATTCCACAACGCCCAGATAGCCGGGTGCGACATCGTATTCATTGAAGCTGATGACCAGTTTTCCGTCCTGATTAATGTAGAAGTTTTGGTCTTTAGCGATGGACTGGAAAATATCCTCCGGTATTTCAGGCTCCACGCCCGGCTGCTCTACCCAGTAGACGATATCCGGGCTATCCTGCATCTGCTGGCGCATCTGTTCCTTGATATTGTCGCTGATGGTTTGGATATAACGGTCATCCTTGAACAGGCTTGGCAGCGTGATCACCATCTGATTGATTTTGTCGATCGTATCGTATTGTCTGGATTCGGCTGAACTGCCGGCCGTTTCGACGATATAGCGCGAAAGGATCAACAGTTGTTCATTGTCAGTGATAACCTCATAGCCGCTGTCGAGTCCCAGATGCGCGCCGCCTTCCTTATGAAGCTGGGCCACCTCGTCTTTGAAGTTGTCATACAGCTTTTTGTTCTCCTCCAGGTATTTGTTATTCAACGTTTGTTCCAGCTCCGCATTACCCAGATTGGTTATGCCCGGCGTTTCCATATGCAGGTTCGTCTGGTCATCCTGCTCGGTATATTCCCTTATGGTGATGACCTTGATGATATTGCCTAGAACCGGCACATCCGACATGGCTTGGGCGAGGACTGGGCTGGTGTTCACACCGGCAAACAGCAAAATGCATGCTGCCGCCGCGCTGGCGAGCCAGGGCAGGGTTTTATTTTTTTTCCGCCTGGCTGCAATGGTCCTGTTAACCAGCGAGGTCAATTCATCAGGAATAGGAGTGCTCTCGTACTGTTCTTTCATCCTATTCAGCTTGTCATGCATTATTGTTGTTCCTCCTCTTGATCTTCCTCACTTAAATTCACGCGCAGCTTCTGCAGTCCTTGGTATAACCGTGTTTTCACCGTGCTGACATTCTCATGAAGCACTTCGGCGATTTCTTCGATTTTCATATCTTCAAAATACCGGAGAATGATCACGGCCCGATATTTGTCGGGAAGTTCCTCCAGGGACTGGGCCAGATCCAGATTGGGATAATGATCATGGCTGCTGGGTAATACAAACTCCAGGTTCTCGTCGTCCATGACGCGGACTTTTTTCTGTTTTCTTATGAGATCCAGGGAGGTTGTTACAATAATCCGGAAAAACCAGCTTTTTAATGAACCCGTTCGCTTCAGTTTTTCTATGGATAAAAATGCTTTGTGGATGGCGTCCTGAACGATATCGAGGGCATCCTCTTTGTTTCTAACGTAGCTGTATGCCAGTCGATAGGCGCTATCCTGATTTTCGGTTATGCACTGTATAAGAAGCTTCTCCAGCTTCCGTCCGCCTCTCATGTAAATATGACACTCCTTTGGGCCCGCGCGGGTAACCATCAATTGCAATTGACTTACGGATGCATGACGTGCAAGTCCTTCAAAAAGTTTGATTTTCCATAAAAAATTTAAAAACAGCGTCTGCCTCATTATTCAGCGAACCCTTCAGCCGTCGCAACAAGAAAAAGACCCCAGTTTCACTGGGGCCTCAGAGTTCCGCGAAACTCCCCGTTTTCTGCAGGGAGTTTAAGATGAGATCGAATGCTCCAGTACGGGGGTCTTCGGTTCTTGCTGTTATTCATGCTCATATTTCCTGATAACAATCGCCGAGTTGTGTCCACCGAAGCCGAAGGAGTTGGACATGCCGATCCGAAGCGCAGCCGATCTCGCCTCGTTAGGCACATAATCCAGATCGCATCCGGGATCGGCTGCATCCAGATTGATAGTTGGCGGTATGACCCCTTCCTGCAACGATTTCACGAGGGCAATCGCCTCGACGCCGCCCGATGCGCCCAGCATATGTCCGGTCATCGATTTGTTGGCGGTCACGGGGATGCGGTAGGCATCATCACCGAATACAGACTTGATTGCAGCCGTCTCGGACCGGTCGCCAATCACTGTGCTTGTGGCATGGGCACTGATGACATCGATATCGGAAGGGGAGAGGTTCGCTTCCGTCAGTGCCAGCTTCATCGCCCGGGCTGCACCGTTGCCGTCTTCCGGGGTTGCCACCATATGGTAGGCATCCGAGCCGGCCCCATACCCGATTACTTCACCCAAAATGTCGGCCCCTCTGCGCAGGGCATGGGAGAGCGACTCCAGCACGAGGATACCGGCCCCTTCCGCCATCACGAATCCGTCCCGGGCCGCATCAAACGGCCGGCTGGCTCGGCCGGGATCATCATTGCGGGTGGAGAGGGCGGTTGCATTCGAGAAGCTGGCCAGCGAGATATCGGTCACGGCCGCTTCGGAGCCTCCCGCGATAATGACATCGGACCGTCCCGCCTGGATATTAAAGAAAGCTTCGCCAATCGCCGTATTGCCGATCGAGCACGCTGTAACCGGAGCTAGCGTAGAGCCCAGCGCACCGTATTTAATACTGATGAGGGCAGCCGCCATATTGGGAATCATCATCGGCACCAGAGTAGGACTGACTCGCTCAGGTCCTCGTGAAGCCAGCGTTTCGCTCTGATTCATCAAGGTTTGGATACCGCCGATGCCGGAGCCGACGTATACCCCCATGCGCTCCCGGTTGATCTGGTCAAGATCAAGTCCGGCGTTATGCAAGGCCTGATCTGCCGCAGCCAGTGCAAACTGGCAGAAGCGGTCCATACGCCGGGCTTCTTTTACACCGAACAGCGAGTTTGAATCAAACTCCTTTACGACACCTGCTATTTTTACTTTTTGCCTCGATGTGTCAAATGCATCTATATGTGTAATACCGGATTCTCCCCGAACAAGCCGGGACCAGAACGTCTCAACATCATTTCCCAGCGGTGAGATGACACCCATGCCGGTAATAACGACTCTTTCCATGGAATAACAGCCTCCTTTAAGACTTTACTAACGGCAAGCCTTTATAACTTGTCAATCTTAAGGTTATAATGTCACGTAGAGTATCCTATTACAAGATATCGTTTATCCTAGTATAAATACTGCTATCCTGAGTTGGATGAAGGAGGCGTACCTTATGAATTCCCAAGTCAGGCTTCAAGCCTTGTCGGCTTTTCTGAAAGGTCAGCGTGCCAAAATCTCCCCCGAGTCTGTTGGATTGCCCTCCGGCACCCGAAGGAGAACACCGGGCCTGCGCCGGGAGGAGGTTGCCCAGCTGGCAGGTGTCAGCACGACATGGTATACCTGGCTGGAGCAAGGGCGCGATATTCAGGTATCCTCGTCTGTGCTGGACTGTGTTGCCAGTGCGCTGTTGCTGAATGCTGATGAGCGGAGATACCTGTATTCGCTTGCGTTCGAGAGCGGGGCAGAGCCCTACTCCGTCAAGCAGGAGGCCGTGCATATCAGCCCGTCCCTGCAAAAAATCATCACCGAGCTGAAGTACTGCCCGGTCATGATATCGGATCGCATGTGCAACATCGTGGGCTGGAACCGGGCGGCCGCGTATGTATTCCTGGATTTTGACCGCATTCCTCCCGAGGAGCGGAACATGATCCGGCTGCTCTTCACCCGCAGGGAGTTCCAGCGGCTGGCGGTGAACTGGGAGCAGTTCGCCAGCGGCTTCCTCTCCATGTTCCGAACCTATTACGGGCAGTACGTGGAGGATGAGTGGTATGACCGTTTTCTGGAGGAGATGAAGAAGGGGCACCCGGACTTCAACCGGATGTGGGAGCAGAGCCAAGTCAGCTACGCTCCGGAGGTGCATCTGGAATTCCGGCATGCCAAAGCCGGGAAGATGGTATACGAACTCACGTCGCTGAAGGTGTACGGCAATGATGATCTGCGATGCAGCATCTACACACCCGCGCCGGATACGACCACGGAAGCGAAGCTGCGGCAGCTGATGGAGGAGAAGTGAGCGGAGGGGGTGGTGGTCTGGCTGGCTGGTGATTGTCCAGCGGGGCCATTGTTGGTGTGAGGTTGCTGTGGTAACGCCGGTAACTTCGGTAGATCTGGTGGCTCCGGTAGCACCAGTAGCTCCGGAACCTCCTAACCTCGGTAACTCTGGTGGCTTTGGAAACCCGGGCAACTCGAATAACTCCGTAACCCCGCACCCCCGTACCCTGGGAATCCTGTAACTCCAGTAACGCCAAGTAACTTTGGTAACGCCAGTAACCTCGGTAACTTTGGAAGCTACGGCAGCTCCAGTAACTCTGGTAGCTCCCAATACTCCATTAACTACGGTAGCTCAGTTACTTCGGTAACACTAGTAACTCCAGTAACCCCTGCAACTCCGGTAACTTAGTAACTCAGTAACTCAGTAACTCCGGAAACCCAGTAACTCCAGTAACTCTGGAAACCATGGTAACCATGGTAACCATGGTTACCCCGTAACTCCCGGTCTCTGTTTCTCCGGTAACACCTAAGCACTCC
>NZ_BIMC01000027.1 GCF_004000885.1 Paenibacillus glucanolyticus NBRC 15330 | reverse complement strand
ATTTCTTTATAGGAATAATAATGGTTAGTTTTCCACAGATTAAAGTGGGAAGTGTCACACTCCGCACTTTATTTTTATGTCAATACATAAGGCTCGGTAGCTCAGTCGGTAGAGCAGAGGACTGAAAATCCTCGTGTCGGCGGTTCGATTCCGTCCCGAGCCACCTTTATATCCTGGAGGATTAGCGAAGTGGCCAAACGCAGCAGACTGTAAATCTGTTCTCGTCCGAGTTCGGTGGTTCGAATCCATCATCCTCCACCAGTAATAAGAGCCATTAGCTCAGTTGGTAGAGCACCTGACTTTTAATCAGGGTGTCGAAGGTTCGAGTCCTTCATGGCTCATCCCAAGAGTCGTCAACGTTGTTGACGGCTCTTTTTGTTTTTTCAGAAGATAAGTTTGCTGCAAACCGATCTGCTTCCAATGAATGAATTGTAGTTTGTACAGGGTGATATGCTAAAATAAGAAAAAAACGATAAAGTGGTGGAGTCATCAATGGTGGAGATGGAGCACATCGTTCAGAAGCTGGAGCAGACCCTGGGTACCTCACTCGGTTTAAAAACATTGAACGCGCAAGAAGCGGCATGGCTAAAAGAATCCATGACAGCCTCACAGCGGCATGGCAACCGCATCGGTCATCATAATGTGGAAGAGGCTCTTGGATCCATTTTCCGTGGAGAAAGGGAGACATCACGTAAAGAGCGAACCCAGGCTGGCGCCTACGAATATGAAGCGCTTAACGAGGTTTGGATTCCGGTTAATCCGCAGGACCCTGTCCGGGTGATCGTGGCAGATCGGAATGTTCTGACGGAGTCGGAGATTGGCCTTATAACCCTTTTATTGTCGAGCATTCATGAGACATCTCCAGGGATAGTGTCGAAAAGCAGCGTTAAGGTCGAAGATGAACGGCGCGCTCAGCAGCTGGGTGCATGGTTAAAGGAACGTCTTCAAGCCGGAGAACTGTTAGCTGAATTGCCGGATGAGCTTCTGCTCCGCTCAAGTTTAACAGAGGAAATGGTTCCATTCCTTCTGATTAATGAAAGCGAACACGCGCCGACGCCGAGTTATAAAGCGCTGCAGCGGTTATTAAAAAGTTATTTTGACGGGGACATTATTCTGGTGCCGCTTCTGGATAAAGAATGGATTATACTTGCGAATCAAGAGCTGTTGGATGGAATCACGACAGATGATAAAGAGGATTCCCCAGCCGAAGGCGATCAGGATTTACTGTCTCTGTTCTGTATGGGATTGTACGAGCTGGTTTCAACGGAATGGGTCGGGGATTTCCATATCTCGGCTATACCGGCCGTTAATGCGCTTCATGCTTTGCCACAGACGGTTGGAATGTTGAGGGAGACGATGACAATCGGCCGCACGTTCCAGGTTAAAGAACATATCCATCTATCGACCGGGCTCCACCTGGAGCGTTTGGTATACAGTATCCCTGAGCATCAACGTAATCAGTTTCTGCGGGAGTATGCTGCAGGGCATACCGATTTGTTCGAGGATAGCGAGACGTTGTCTACGCTGGAGTCCTTCTTTGAATTGGACTGTAATGTGAGCGAGACAGCCAAGCATCTGTATATTCACAGGAATACGCTGCTCTATCGTCTGGATAAGATCAAACAGGAGACGGGTCTCGATGTTCGCAGCTTCAGTGATGCGGTATTAGTAAAAATTACGCTTCTATTGTATAAAGTGACGAAAAGGAAATAGGTTTTTTGTGCAGATTGTGTATAGCAAGTCAGGTGCCTATGGGGTAATATAAGATTATAAATTAATTGTATTCGATTTCATAACATTCATATGAGGGGGCAAATGCACATGGCTGGTGTACGCTTAGAGCATATTTACAAAAAGTATGCAGGTGCGGATAAAGCAACTGTAATTGACGTTAATTTGGATATTAAAGATAAAGAATTTTTGGTATTGGTAGGTCCTTCCGGTTGCGGTAAGTCCACGACATTGCGTATGATCGCAGGACTTGAGGAAATTTCTGAGGGTAAACTTTACATTGGCGACCGCGTTGTTAATGATGTAGCACCTAAAGATCGTGACATCGCGATGGTATTCCAATCCTACGCCTTGTATCCACATATGAACGTATATCAAAACATGGCATTTGGTTTGAAGCTCCGCAAAGTGAAGAAAGACGAAATCGATAAACGTGTACGTGAAGCAGCTAAAATCTTGGACATTGGGCATTTGCTCGAGCGTAAGCCAAAAGCTCTCTCCGGTGGTCAGCGTCAGCGTGTTGCCTTGGGACGTGCGATTGTCCGTGATCCACAAGTCTTCTTGATGGATGAGCCGCTTTCCAACTTGGATGCGAAACTCCGCGGTCAGATGCGTGCTGAAATTACGAAGCTGGTTAAGCGTCTTGAAACCACTTGTATTTATGTAACGCATGACCAAACAGAAGCTATGACAATGGGTGACCGTATCGTTGTTATGCAGGACGGTATCATTCAACAAGCGGATTCCCCAGAACAGCTGTACAACAGCCCTAACAACTTGTTCGTTGCTGGTTTCATCGGTTCCCCAACCATGAACTTTATCAACGGTAAATTGTCTGAACAAAACGGAGGCGTGTACTTCACTTCCGAGGGACTGAACGTTCAGGTTCCAGGCGGCAAAGCTCAAATCCTTAAAAACAAATCGATGATCGGTAAAGAAGTCATCATGGGTCTTCGTCCTGAAGATATTCATGAAGAGCCAGTATTCCTGGAAGCTTCCCCGAACACCATCTTCAATGCAAAAGTTGACGTTACAGAGAACCTCGGTCACGAAATGCTCTTGTATCTGAGTGGATTGGGTACTGATACTGTTATCGGCCGTGTAGACGGACGTTCCACTACACGTGAAAGCGATAATGTTAAATTGGCAATCGACATGAACAAAGTTCATATCTTTGATAAAGAGTCCGAATTGAACGTGTTGCTGGGAGACTAATTCTCCGGTATACGGCATTCTCTTGAAAACCGCCCCTCAAGGGGCGGTTTTTTTAGGAGAAAGAGGCATTTATAGTGGTACTTATTTATTCGTTTCTCAGCAGATATAAGCCTATTGTCCCTATCGGAAGGGCAAAGAGAATTGCATTCAGTAGCTTTTTTCGATAAGATAAGCACAAAGCAGGGCATACATAAGTGTTTCGTGCATGCGGAAAAAGCGGCGTTTAGAACGTGGCGACATATGTTGATGACAGATAAAGACGTGGAATTGGAATATTTTTTTGAATAAACATTTTTTGGAAATAACCAGATTATGAAATATATCATCCAAGATGAGTCGTGTAACGGCTGTGTTGTGATGTCAACATACAACGGAAGAAGAGGGGTAAGACCATGGCCAAGAAAGTGAAGGTATCCGAGCTGGTCCAGCAGTTTCAGCTGGAGGTCATCGCAGGCGAGGAAGGCTTGAAACGTCAGATTACAACGGACGATCTGAATCGTCCAGGATTGGAAATGGCGGGCTATTTTGAGTACCATCCGCGTGAGCGTGTACAGCTTATGGGGCGCACGGAGCTAGCTTTCTTCGGGATGCTGAAACCGGAGGAACGTAAAGAACGGATGCGTAGTCTGTGTACGGAGGAAACACCGTGTATCGTGGTTACGCGTTCGCTGGAAGTGCCGGAGGAATTGGTTGAGCTCGGGAATGAGCGAGGTTTGCCTATTCTGCGCAGCAGTATGGCAACTACCATTCTAACGAGCCGATTCACAAGCTTCCTGGAGCGAAAATTAGCACCGACTACAACCATTCATGGTGTATTGTGTGATGTATACGGCGTGGGTATGCTGATTACCGGTTCAAGCGGTATCGGGAAGAGCGAGACAGCGCTCGAACTTGTAAAACGTGGACACCGGTTAATTGCCGATGATGCGGTTGAGATTCGCCAAACCTCGGATTTTCAGCTTCACGGAACGGCGCCGGAGTTGATTCGTCACCTTTTGGAGATTCGCGGAGTCGGTATTATTAACGTAATGACATTATTCGGAGCCGGGGCTGTTCGGAATAACAAGCGGATCACCCTCGTTGTTCGCTTGGAAGCCTGGCAGCAGGATAAGCAGTATGACCGTCTGGGTTTGGATGAAGAGACCACGCGTATTATAGAGACGGATATCCCTCTGGTGACCATTCCCGTTCGTCCAGGACGTAACCTTGCGGTTATTATTGAAGTAGCAGCCATGAACTACAGATTGAAACAAATGGGACTTAATGCTGCACTGCAGTTTACGAACAAGCTGACGGCAACCATCGCTGAAGATATGGACGATTTGGACTAGGACTAGGGAGGTTATAAGTGATGCAAACATTGCTCATCGATCCGGTGGCGTTCTCCATCGGATCGCTGCGTGTTCATTGGTATGGCTTGATTTTGGGGCTTGGGGCACTGGCGGGTCTGCTGCTGGCCATTCGCGAAGGCAAGCGTTTTGGCATTCCGCAGGAATTCTTTATGGACTTGCTCTTGCTCGGCGTTCCTTCTGCCATCATCGGTGCACGCATTTATTATGTTGCTTTTAAGTGGGAAGACTATAAGGATAACTTCCTCGATGTGTTCAAAATATGGAATGGCGGTATTGCGATATTCGGCGCACTTATCGGTGCGATTATTTGCGCGCTGATCTTTGTTCGCAGAAGGGGCTACTCGTTCTGGCGAATTGCCGATATCTGTGCTCCGTCTCTATTGGCCGGCCAAATTATTGGACGCTGGGGGAATTTCGTCAACCAGGAGGCCTATGGCGGTCCTGTAAGCGAAACATTTTTGCGCGGGGAGCTGCATCTGCCTAATTTCATTGTGAATCAGATGAATGTACAAGGCGTATTCCATCATCCTACCTTCTTATATGAATCATTGTGGAATTTGGTTGGTATTGTTGTACTGCTTATTATCCGGAGACAAAAATTCTTGCGTTCCGGCGAACTTTTCATCGGATATTTCATCTGGTATTCCATTGGCCGTTTCTTCATTGAAGCGGTGCGCACGGACAGCTTGGCATTTCAAGGCTCTACCGGCCTTGCCGACTTCATTAACAATACGCTATGGGCACCGATGACCTGGATGGGCTTTGAACTGGGCCATCTGGATCCGGCCTACGGAAACATCCGTATCTCACAGCTGTTGTCTGTCTTGTTTATTATTGCAGGCATCATACTGATTATTGTACGCCGTGTGACAGGTCGAGCGAATGTGCGTTATCTGGATCCGATCGTGTCCACCAAAGCAGGAGTCAGCCCAACCCCGGAGGCGGAGCTGCAAACGAATAAAACAGTGAAATCCCCGGCGGCAACTTCTTCGAAAAATCATAAAGAGACAGTGGAAACAGCGGAACTTGTTGATAAGAGCCCTCTTACCCAAGCTCAGGAGGCGGAGGCCAAGCAAACGCAGGTGGATGAGACTCCGGTTATAAAACCAGATACGGAGGACAAAAAGGAGTAGTTGCAGCATGATTGAAACCGTACTGTTTGATCTGGACGGCACCATTATTGATACGAATGAATTGATCATTTCATCATTTCTGCATGTATTCGAGTCTCAGGCTCCAGGGCCTTTGACCAGAGAGCAGATCATTCCGCATATGGGGACAACGCTTGAACAGCAGCTGCAGGCTTTCTCAGGGGGCGTCGAAGATGTGAGCCCGTTTGTAACAGCCTACCGCTCGTTCAACACGCTTCATCATGATGAGATGGTCAGACCATTCCCGCATGTGAATGAAGTCGTGGAGCGTCTTCATCGACACGGGTTAGCCCTGGGCATCGTAACGACGAAGATCCGTCCCTCCACGATGATGACTTTGGAGAAGTTCGATCTCGAACGCTTCATGTCTGCGATTGTTACGGTGAATGATGTAGAACACCCCAAACCGCATCCCGAACCCGTTCTGACAGCGATAGAGCGGCTGGGTGCGAACCCGGAGACAACGTTGATGATCGGTGACAGTCCAGTCGATATTCAGTCTGCGAAGGCGGCAGGCGTTAAGGCTGCCGCAGTAGCCTGGTCCCTGAAGGGTGAGCTGAAGCTGAAGGAGTATGGTCCGGATTTTATTTTGAGGGATATGAGAGATCTGTACGATATCGCAGGACTTCCAGAGGAATAGGAGTTTTGGCAGCATGGCCAGAAAGATTACCCGTTATCCTGTAGAAGGGCCGAACGCGCTGTGGCAAATCTACCGTACCGTTAGCCCTTTTAAGGGCGTGAAGAACTTCATCTTTATCCAGCTGGCGCGCTATTGCCCCATCCTGCCCATGAAGAACTGGATATACCGCCATATGCTCGGGATGAAGGTAGGTCCGCATGCTGCGTTTGGACTGATGGTCATGGTGGATGTGTTTTTTCCTGAGAAAATAACCATCGGTGAGAATTCGGTGATCGGCTACAATACAACCATTCTTGCACATGAGTATTTAATCAAGGAATATCGCCTAGGAGAGGTATGGATTGGGGAGAACGTACTGATCGGCGCGAACACAACGATATTGCCTGGTGTAACCATTGGGGATGGAGCGGTTGTTGCTGCAGGATCTGTTGTACATAAGGATGTGGCACCAGGTGTCTTTGTAGGCGGGAATCCATTGCGAGAGCTGAAGAGGACATCGACGGAAAGTGAGTCAATTTGAGGTAATATGACATGTCAGGTTCTCAAGCTGTCGGATTTATTGTAAAATGAGATGAGGATGACATGACAGAAAGCGAACTATAGTCCCCTGGGTAATGGCCTTGAGGGACTTTTTTGCCCGCCGCCTTATACATGGACTCTATGAAAAAGCTGAAATAAAAGGAGGCGACGCCTGACATGAGTGCTACGCTGAACAAAAAGGAAAGGCTGCCGCAACTCGATATCTATCGTGCGATGGCTATTCTGGGCGTGCTTCACGTACATGCGACTTCATTTGCAACGGTGGATGCAATCGATTCGCGGTTCTATTATATTATTAATTTTTTGAATATCTTCTTTAAATACGGCACACCTTCGTTTATATTTCTGAGCAGTTTTGTGTTGTTCTATAACTATGCAGACCGTCCATTGACCAAGGATTTGATCAAGAACTTCTACAAACGGCGGCTTTTGTATATTCTGCTGCCTTATGTGCTGTTCTCTATCCTCTACTTCTTTGTTCGGATGTATCAGAATGGACTGCTGAACAGTTCGTTTGATCTATGGGCACAAATGCCGCTTTTCTTTGAGCGTCTGATTCGCGGACAGAACTATACGCACTTATATTTTGTATTCATCAGTTTGCAGTTCTACATTCTGTTCCCGATCTTCCTCAAGCTGTTCAAATCGTCCCAGTTTCTGGTGCGGTGGGCGGTTCCGATCGGATTCCTGCTCCAATGGGGCTTCATCTTATGGAATAAGTATGAACTGCAATATACGTTTAAAGGCAGCTTGGCTATCTCTTATCTAGCCTATTACATGCTGGGCGCGTACTTGGCGATGAATTACGATAAATTCAAGGGCTGGTTAACGTCCTCATGGAAGAAGCAGACTTCGGGTCAAAGGGCAGGCACGGTCGTGTTGTGGGCCGGATGGATCGCGGTGGCACTGGCTCATGTGCAAATCTGGTACAATCAGCGATTGCACGGTGCCAAATACGATTCCCTGTTGTACGAGCTCCTGTGGAATCTGCATACCGTCTTCTCTGCGATTGTGCTGATGCAACTGGCAAGCTGGCTGTACAATAGCGGTTGGAAACTCATCGTTAAGGTCCTGACACGGATTGGCGAGCTATCGTTCGCGATATATCTGGTGCATCCATTGTGGCTGTTCTTGTATCGGGAATACGATCTGAAGCTGAACCCGGTAACCGATGATTATCTCATTTGGGTATATGGCGGTATGGTAACCGCGCTGATTGTCAGTGCGCTTGTGGTGCAAACCATGTTCCGGTGGATCCCGGGCTCCTGGATGCTGCTTGGCAGCGTGCCGCGTTCGTTAAAACCATCATCCAAAGCACCCAAGACGCCGTCGCAAAAAAAGGATACCGTTACAGGCGACAGCAAGAAGTCGGTTGATCTGTAATTGTAATATCTGTAATCATAGCAGGCATAATTTCATCTCATACCAACGATCATGAACCAAGCCGTCCGGCAATCGGGCGGCTTTTTGTATGGGTGCGCATAAGGCATGGCTGGGGATGATCACCAGCCAAGCCAGCCACTGCTGCTCGTTCTTGTGTTACAATTATACCCAGAAGTGAAGCTGGCCCTGGGGCGGCTAATGTCGTTAGAAACAGAGAACGATACATAGATGTACGCATTTCCCATGCATTGACGATCGGGATCTATTCATGGTAATATAGCCAATATCCTTTAATTTATTAGCAAGGTAACACTTTACCATATTAAAGACTTTTTCTGATTTGAGGTGAAGCTTCATGTCTAAACCAAAAGGCTTCGAGAAACCGGCAGGTGTTCGTGATTATCTACCCCATGCAGTCACCAAGCTGCGCCGGATTGAACGTGAAGTGCTTGCGTGCATGGACCGCTGGGGATACCGGCAGATCATGACACCAACAATGGAATATTACGATACAGTAGGCGTAGCAAGCTCTACGTCGGACCAGAAACTGTTTAAATTACTTAATAAACGTGGAACAACAATGGTGCTTCGATCTGATCTTACGGCTCCGATAGCGCGGGTCATGTCATCACTGCTGAAAGATGAGCCGCTTCCGGTGCGTTTGTCTTACCATGCCAATGTGTTTCGCGCGATTGAAGAGGAAGCGGGACGGGAAGCGGAATTCTTCCAGACGGGTGTTGAGCTTGTAGGCGATGATTCCCCTGAGGCGGATGCCGAAGTGATTGCATTGGCCATTGAATCGCTCAAGGCGGCAGGCGTCGAGAGATTTAAGATTGCGATGGGACAT
This sequence comes from Paenibacillus glucanolyticus NBRC 15330, assembly GCF_004000885.1. Classification (GTDB taxonomy): domain Bacteria; phylum Bacillota; class Bacilli; order Paenibacillales; family Paenibacillaceae; genus Paenibacillus_AQ; species Paenibacillus_AQ glucanolyticus. The sequence goes on along the minus strand of NZ_BIMC01000027.1, from coordinate 50,618 downwards.
ATGGGTTATCTTAATGGTCTGCTCCAGCAGGTGCTTCCTGAGCGGGCTGAAGATCAAGAAAGTTTAAAGGAGGATCTGCTGAATCGGGATTACGTCGGATACCGGAATACCATCGCCAGCCTGCAACTGGCCCCAAGACAGCAAGAACAGTTAGAAGGAATTCTAAGATTGCGCGGTGGCCGGGAGATTGCCGGTCAAGCTCTTGAGATTAGCAGCAATGACCTCGCCAGGGCTTCTATTGAGCATCTATGCAAGGTATGGGAGGTGCTGGAGGCATACGATGTCTCCAGGCATGTTCTGTTTGATCTCACCATGCTCGGGGACTTCTCCTATTACACAGGGATGACGTTCGAGGGCTATGCGGCGGAATTAGGCTCCCCTGTGGCAAGCGGTGGTCGTTATGACAAGCTGCTCCAGCAGTTTGGCCGTGCGGTTCCGGCAACAGGTTTTGCCATCAAGACCAACCGTATATTGGATGGAGTACAGGGTTCCGAGATTGTGGAAGACCTTCCTGTTCTCATTCGTTACACGGCTTCCTATCGGAAGAAAGGATTAGCTAAGGCGGCTGATCTTCGCGCACAGGGTCATACGGTTATAACTTCAATTATTCCGGATCATGCAAACGGTGGAGACGAAGGGGCTCCTGTCATATCCGGGAGTTTGCTCCATAGAGGATACCGGGAGATTATCACACTTCAATAGAACGTGGACGTGATTCATCTTTTATATAAGTTAAGGTTAGGAGGATTTGAACGTGGCGGAAACGTTGAAAGTAGCGATGCCCAAAGGGCGTATATATAAAAAAGCATCCGCGCTGTTCCGTTCGGCCGGACTACCGATTCCCCTCGATGTGGATGAAACGCGAAAGCTGGTCATTTCCTTGCCGGAGGCAGGAATGGAATTTATTCTGGCGAAGCCGGTGGATGTGCCGACTTATGTGGAATACGGTGTCGCCGATATCGGTATCGTGGGCAAGGATGTGCTGATGGAGGAGAACAAAGACGTTTATGAGCTGCTCGATCTCGGAATCGCGCGGTGCAGGATGTCGGTTATTGGCTTGCCAGATTGGAAGCCGGGCATCACTCAGCGGGTGGCAACCAAATATCCGAATGTGGCATCACAGTATTTCCGTGAGCAGGGTCAGCAGGTCGAGGTGGTTAAGCTGAATGGTTCCATTGAGCTTGCACCGCTCATCGGCTTGGCAGATCGTATCGTCGATATGGTCGAGACGGGCCAGACACTCAAGGAGAACGGACTGGTGGAGATGACCAGCATTTTTGAAATTACGAGTCGTCTCATTGCCAATCGTGTGAGCTATCGGATGAAGAATGATGAAATTCAGGCATTGTGCGATCGGCTGCACAAGGCCATCATGTCTGAGGGAGCTCATGTTTCACGGTAGGGACCATGCAGCGGGATAGGGGGAGATTAAGGTGAAGGTTGTATCAGCACAGGATTTTAAGCTGAAGCGGGAGACCGATTATGGCACACCGGAGCAGAACGAAGTCGTTAAGGCGATTGTGCGGGATATTCGAACGGAAGGGGATGCTGCCTTGCTGCGGCATACTGAGCAATTGGACAGCGTCCATCTGACTGCGGACCACCTTCGCGTAACGGAGGAAGAGCTCGAGGCGGCTTACGGTCATGTGGAGCCTTCGTTCGTGAAGGCGATTCAGGCAGCAGCGGATAACATTCGTAGATTTCATGTGAAGCAGAAACGAAATTCCTGGATGGATTTTCAAGCCGATGGCAGCATACTGGGACAGATCATTCGTCCGTTGCAGCGTGTGGGTGTATATGTACCTGGCGGAAAAGCGGCATATCCCTCATCGGTCCTGATGAATGTCATCCCTGCCCAAGTGGCTGGAGTTCCCGAGATTGTCATGGTGACGCCACCGGCGACCGGCGGTCAGGATGGAATCAACCCTTATATCCTGGTGGCTGCTGCGGAGGCTGGCGTTACGGAAATCTACCGCGTAGGAGGAGCACAAGCGATAGCTGCGCTGGCTTATGGAACGGAGACCATCTCTCCTGTCGATAAAATTTGCGGACCTGGCAACATTTACGTGGCGCTGGCCAAGCGTGAAGTGTACGGTGCGGTCAATATTGACAGCCTGGCCGGTCCGAGCGAGATTGCGGTATTGGCCGACGACAGTGCGGATGCTTCCTATATAGCGGCGGATTTGCTCTCCCAGGCGGAGCATGATGAGATGGCTTCCGCTATTCTGGTGACACCTTCCCGCAAGCTGGGTGAAGCCGTTGCCGCTGAAGTGCAGCGACAGCTCGAGCTGCTGCCGCGACGTGATATTGCCCGTGCTTCCGTGGACAGTTACGGCGCGGTGATCATAACCGAGTCCCTGAGGGAAGGAATCGAAGTCATTAACCGGCTGGCGCCGGAGCATCTGGAGATTGTGACGGAGGAGCCGATGGCGATCGTGGGCCAGATTGAGAATGCGGGAGCTATCTTCTTAGGACCATACAGCTCCGAGCCGGTGGGCGATTATTTTGCGGGACCGAATCATATCATTCCGACAAATGGTACGGCACGGTTTGCATCTCCGGTCGATCTGGACGATTTTATTAAAAAATCCAGCTTGATCTACTACAGCAAAGAAGCCTTGCTGCGTGACGGTGAGCAGATTATGGAGCTGGCCCGCCGCGAAGGATTTGAGGGTCATGCCCGGGCGATCGGGATTCGGCTTGATCATGAACGATAAACAGCAGAGAAGAACAAAAGTCATCCATTTAGTATGGATATCCGTATAGAGGAGGCAATCAATCGTGAGAAGTTTGGATGCAGCAGCAAGATCAGCCGGCGTGAGCCGCAAAACCAATGAGACCGACATTACCCTGGATTTCAATGTAGACGGCACCGGGATCTCCGAATTGGAAACCGATGTACCGTTCCTGAATCATATGCTGGATTTGTTTACGAAGCATGGTCACTTTGATCTTCGCGTGAAGGCAAAAGGGGATATCGAGATTGATGATCACCACACGGTGGAGGATATCGGGATTTGCCTGGGGCAGACGTTCCGCGAGGCGTTGGGCGATAAAAAAGGGATTAAGCGGTACGCCAGCGTGTTTGTACCGATGGATGAGGCGCTTGCTCAAGTCATCGTGGATATCAGCAACCGTCCGCATTTTGAGTATCGGGCCGAGTATCCTTCGCAGCAGGTCGGTTCCTTCCATACCGAGCTCGTGCATGAATTTCTGTGGAAATTGGCGCTGGAATCCCGGATCACGCTGCATGTCATCGTTCATTACGGACACAATACACACCATATGATTGAAGCGGTGTTTAAGGCACTGGGCCGTGCATTGGATGAGGCGACCAGCGTGGATCCGCGGGTGACCGGCGTGCCCTCCACGAAGGGAGTGCTCTAATCGATGGCGATTGCAATCGTGGATTACGGCATGGGCAACCTGCACAGCGTTGGCAAAGCGGTGGAGCGGCTTGGGTATAAGCCGCTTGTCACCGGGGAGCGAGAGGAGATTCTGGCGGCGGATGGCATCATTCTGCCCGGGGTCGGCGCGTTCGGTGATGCCATGGAGCAGCTGCGCCAAACCTCGCTGGATACGGTCATGAAGGAAGTTGCGGAATCGGGGAAGCCGCTGCTGGGGATTTGCCTCGGCATGCAGCTCCTGTTTAGCCGGAGCGAAGAGCACGGGAATCATGAAGGGCTGAATATTTTGCCCGGATCTGTTGTGCGGTTTGTGGGTGGCGACTATAAAGTGCCGCATATGGGCTGGAATTCATTGCAGTTCGAGAAGCGGGAGCATCCGCTGTTTGCAGGGCTTGAGGAAGGTCATGTGTATTTTGTCCACTCGTATCATGTTCTTCCTGAGGTTCAGACCGATTTGCTGGCGGCTACCGATTATGGCCAACCAGTGACGGCCATCGTAGGCCGGGGTTCTGTGTACGGCATGCAGTTTCACCCGGAGAAGAGCGGGGAGCTCGGCATGAGTTTGCTTCGTAATTTCTTGGCTTTAACGACGTAAGGCTACCAAATAGACCAAAGGAAAGTGGGAATGGGGATGTCCTCTTTTATCATATATCCGGCAATCGATATTCGCGGAGGTAAGTGCGTCAGGCTCGTTCAGGGCGATTATAATCAAGAAACGGTATACAATGACAATCCGCTAGAGGTGGCAAAATCGTGGGAGGAGCAGGGCGGCCGATTCATTCATCTGGTGGATTTGGACGGAGCGAAGGCGGGTCAACCGATCAATCACGATATCATTGGGAGAATCGCGGCAAGTGTCCAGGTTCCGGTTCAAGTAGGAGGAGGCCTTCGCACGCTGGCGGATGTGGAGCGGCTGCTCACACTAGGCGTAAGCCGGGTCATTATCGGTACAGCTGCCATCGAGGATCGCGTCTTTACGGAAGAGGTGCTGGGCAAGTACGGTGATAAGGTGGCTATCGGAATCGATGCCCGTAACGGATATGTCGCAACACGTGGCTGGCTGGAAACATCCGAGGTGCAGGCCGAGGTGCTGGCAAAAGAACTGGCATCCAAAGGGGCGGAAACCTTCATCTTTACGGACATTTCGCGTGACGGCATGATGCAGGGACCTAATGTGGAAGCGATTGTCTCGCTTGCGAAAGCCAGCGGCCGTTCGGTCATCGCTTCGGGCGGCGTGACGAAGCTGGACGATCTGCTGGCGCTCAGCGCGCACAGCGGCGACGGTGTAGGCGGAGCCATTGTAGGCAAAGCGCTGTATACAGGCAGCATCGATCTGTATGAGGCTGTTACACGAATCGGTTAATGCTGGAATCGGGCATGTTCGGATTAACGATAAATTGAGTTCATATAGGGGAAGAGGGGAACGGCATGCTGGCAAAACGGATCATTCCTTGCCTGGACGTGAAAGACGGCCGGGTGGTGAAGGGTGTTAATTTTGTAAATCTCCGCGATGCGGGCGATCCGGTTGAATTGGCGGCGCTCTATGACCGTGAAGGCGCAGACGAGCTTGTCTTTCTGGATATTTCGGCATCGGTAGAGGGCCGGGCAACGATGGAGGAAGTTGTTCGCCGAACGGCCGGAGAAATCGCCATACCTTTTACCGTTGGGGGAGGCATTTCGTCTGTCGAGGACATGAAGCGGATTCTGCGGGCAGGCGCGGATAAAATCGGGGTAAATACGGCAGCGGTAAGACAGCCGGAGCTCATCTCGGCCGGAGCGCGCAAATTCGGCTCCCAATGCATCGTTGTGGCGATTGATGCCAAGTACAACGAAACGTGGGAAGAATGGGAAGTATACACGCATGGCGGACGTACGCCTACCGGCATTAAAGCGCTGGACTGGGTGAAGCAGGCGGAGAGTTTAGGTGCGGGCGAGATTTTGTTAACCAGTATGGATGCCGATGGCACTAAGGACGGGTTCGATCTGGCGCTGACGTCGGCTGTATCCTCGGCGGTAGGGATCCCGGTCATCGCTTCCGGCGGCGCTGGGCGTGAGGATCACTTCTATGATGTGTTCACAACAGGCAAAGCGGATGCGGGTCTGGCGGCAACGATATTCCACTATAAAGAAATCTCGATCCCTCATCTGAAGTTGCATCTTAGTCAAAAAGGAGTGGAGATACGGTGAGCGACGATATGTTGAAAGATTTATCTCTGGAGCAGGTCAGCGAGCATATTCGATGGGACGGGGCAGGCCTGGTACCGACGATCGTACAGGATGCACAGAGCAAGGAGGTGCTGATGATGGCTTATATGAACCGGGAATCGCTGCGATTAACGCTGGAAAGCGGCGAGACTTGGTTCTGGAGCCGTTCGCGTGAGGAGTTGTGGCATAAAGGGGCCACCTCCGGGAACGTGCAGACGGTGGTTTCCATGACGTATGACTGTGATGGGGACACCCTCTTGGTGAAGGTGAATCCGAACGGACCGGCCTGCCATACCGGTCAAACGACCTGCTTCCATAATGAGATTACCGTTCCGGGTCAACAGAGTGAGCCTGCCAATCAGGGTACCGCGGCGGAATCTGGGGAGCGCTTTGCCGTTCTTGCCGAGCTGGAAGAGGTCATTGCCCAGCGTGAGATCGAGCGTCCGGAAGGCGCTTATACGACCTATTTGTTTGATAAAGGCGTTGATAAGATCCTCAAGAAGGTGGGCGAAGAGGCCTCGGAAACGATCATCGCTGCCAAAAATAAAGACAATGCCGAGCTTAAACTTGAAATCAGCGATCTGATCTACCACCTGCTGGTGCTCCTGCAGGAACGGAAGCTGCCGCTGGATGAGATCATGGATGAGCTGAGCCGCCGCCATGAACGGCCGCGCCGCGATTAGGAGGAGAGCTGCCCATGCATATAGATTACCATACCCACCATGCCCGCTGCGGACATGCTGAAGGCCAACTGGAGGAGTATGTGCGGCGCGCTGTTGAGCTTGGGATGGATCAACTGGGTTTGTCGGATCACATGCCCTTAATCCACGTCAATCCAGAGGACTATTACCCTGAAATGGCGATGCCGATGGACGAGCTGCCGCGTTACGTGGAGGAATGCTTGCTGTTAAAGGATCGTTACAGGGGACAGATCGACATTCGGATCGGACTTGAAGGCGATTATATCGAGGGATATGAAGAACAAATCGAGCGAATCGTGAGGGACTATCCCTGGGATTATGTGATAGGCTCCGTACACTTTCTGGGAGAATGGGACATCACGGATTATCGCCAGACCCACGGCTGGGATGGCAAGGATCCGCTTGAGGTCTACGGTCAATATTATGATGCGGTACAGAAAGCCGCCGCAACCGGATTCTATGATATCATGGGCCATCTGGACGTGATTAAACGATTCGGATATGGACCAGGTCCCGATCAGAAGCTGGACGTGATCGCTCTGGAACAAGCAGCGCTTGCTGCCGTAGCTCACAGCGGGACTGCCATGGAGCTGAATGCTTCCGGATTATCGAAGGCATGCGAGGAAATGTTCCCAAGCCGCCGCATGCTGGAGGAAGCGGTCCGACTCGGTATCCCGTTGACTTTAGGGTCGGATGCCCATCAGCCGAAGAAGCTCGGTGAACATCTGGATCAGGCACGGGCACTGTTATCCGAGCTGGGTGTTCGGGAAATCGCAACCTTCCGTAACCGGAAGCGGGAGATGGCGCTTTTGAATGTGGGAGAAAACAATGTATAATAAAGACAAGCACTAATTGCAAACAGGTTCATTGCAGACGGCTGTTTTCCTCTCCAGAAGACCCTCATCGACGGGTGCAGGAGACGGGAACGGCCTGATTTGACGATATAGCGCTTTCAAACCATCGTTGCGTCAGCCGACCATATAAACCACTCTCGTCAGGAGGTCCTCATGTATCGTTCACTACGATTGTTCGCCGGAACTTCCAATCCGACGCTGGCGGCAAACATCAGCCAGCAGTTGGGAGTTGAACTCGGGAAGATCAAAATTTCCCGCTTTCAGAGTGGCGAAGTTTACGTGCATTATGAAGAGAGCATCCGCAATTGCGATGTCTTTCTGCTCCAGTCCTTTTCTCACCCGATCAATGAAATGTTTGTGGAACTGCTGGTGATGATTGATGCCGCCAAACGTGCTTCCGCCCGAACGATTAATATCATTGTGCCTTATTACGGTTATGCCAGACAGGAACGCAAATCGGCCCCGCGCGAGCCGATATCCGCAAAAATGGTAGCCGATGTGCTTACCACCGCCGGGGCCAACCGAGTCATCACGATTGATCTGCATGCGCCAGCTATACAGGGCTTCTTCAATATCCCGGTGGATCATCTGACTGCGCTGGATTTGATCACGGATTACCTGAAAGCCAAGAATATCGAGAAGCCTGTCATTGTATCTCCGGATGCGGGACGGGCCAAGACAGCGGAGAAGCTCGCAAGCCGCCTGGGTTCGCCGTTTGCCATGATGGTGAAGCAGCGCCCTGCCCATAACGAAGCGGTCATCACCCATGTCATTGGGGATGTGGCGGATCGTACGCCCATCATTATCGAGGACTTGATTGATACGGGATCAACGATCGTACAAGTGGTAGAAGGTCTGAAGGAGCGCGGGGCCCAAGATGCCATTGTATGCGCGACCCATGGACTCTTCTCCGGGGAAGCTTTGACCCGGCTTGATCATGCACATATCGAGGAAATAGTTATTACAGACTCGATTGCGCTCCCTGAGCATCACTGTAAGATGCGGCTGAAGGTGCTGTCCATTGCGCCTATGCTGGCACAGGCATCTCATATCATTATCGAGGGCGGATCGATCGCCACTTTATTCAAAGACGCCGGTGTGTAAACTGGTGTCTTTTTTCTGCAAATGACATTGTAACTTGTGTTATACTGTTCTGGATAGAGGAGCAAGTTAAAGGAGGTGCCTTGCTTTTCGTGAATGGTAATCCATATGGGTCCAGTGACCCCCACAATGTTATATCTATCGAGATGAATGCCAATTTTTTCTTCGATCGCGCGGTTCGTTCGCTTGATCGTTACCAATATGACAAGGCTCTGAAGTATTTTCGCAAAGCTGTTGAATATGAACCGGATAATCCGGTGAATCATTGCAATATGGCGGGTATATTATCAGAGACGGGAGATTATAAAGCTTCGAACGATGTTCTAGCTCACATCCTGGAGCAGGTGGACCCGTTGATGACAGAATGCTATTTCTATATGGCGAACAATTACGCTAATATGGAACAGTTTGAGAAGGCGGAAGAGGCGCTTGTCACTTATCTGGAGGAAGATCCGAACGGCCAGTTTCTGGATGAGGCGGAAGAGATGATGGAACTGCTTCATTATGAGCTTAACCGTCCTGCCAAGCTGAACCGGATCAAGAGTCGTGAAGGCGTGGTCGAGCATGAGCATGCGCGGGCACTGCTTGAGGAAGGCAAGTTCGCACAAGCGGTCAAGCTATTGGAGGAGATCGTCAAGGATTACCCGGATTTTCTGGCTGCGCGCAATAATCTGGCTCTGGCTTATTATTATATGGGGCGTTTCGACACAGCGAAGCGTACCATTGGCGAGGTGCTGGATCAGGAGCCGGGCAATCTGCACGGATTGTGCAATCTGGCCATCTTCTTTCAGCATGAAGGAAATCAGGAGCAGCGTGACCGTTTAATGGACATGCTAACAGTGACGGTACCTTTTCATCTGGAGCATGTGTTCAAGCTGGCTACGACGATGGGAATACTGGGGCAGCATGAAATTGCGTACGGTCATTTCCGCCGGCTTCTGAAGGATGAGGAGTTCAGCGGCGATCCAAGCCTGTACCATTACACGGCCGTTGCGGCTTGCAACAGCGGTGATTATGACAGGGCCGAGAAATACTGGCGGCAGGCGCTGAAGTTGGACGGAGATTCGGTGATTCCGAATTTCTATCTGGCTCAGCTGCAGAAGCGCAAAGAGACTGGAACAGACCAGATGAAGGTAAGCTACCACTATCATCTTCCATTCGAGGAGCAGTTCAAACGCTGGGAGCATGATGGCGATAAATTGACGGAGGAAGCGAAGCAGAATCCGCTAATTCGCTCTTCTTTCTTCTGGGCGCTGAGACATGGCGATCCGCAGACCAAGCTTCAAGTGATCCGAACCCTGGAATTGATTGCCGATGAAGAGGTGCAGCACGCTCTGCAATCGTTCCTTCAGGAACCGGGAGAGGATGCGGAGCTGAAGGATGCCGCTCGTCTGGTGCTCCAGCAGATGGAGGCCGCCAGCAATCGGCTGAAGGAACGCCGCGATGACCGCGAAACGTCCAGCGGCAAGAGCCGCGAGGTGCTGCCCGACTGGCTGCCGTCCTGGAAGGCGGTGCTGGAGAAGGCCGAACAGACGATGGACATGCGTGTAGATGCCTTCTGGAAAAAAGAGCTGGAGAATCTCTGGTCCGATTTCCTCAGCCGGCTGTATCCTGATATTCCGAGTATTCGGAATGTGGAGGGCTGGGCAGCGGCATTGGAATATTTAACGGCCAAGAAGCGTGGACGCACCCTGACCTATGAACAGGTTGCGGTCCGTTACGGCATTTCGCCATCCACGGTTAGCCGCTACGCGCGTCAAATTGATAGCGTATGTGAAACGAAAGTGCAGCCGGATGATAATTTCCGGCCATTTACGGAAAACATTTAAGTAACAACCCATATTCGGATACTTAGGAGATCTTGGTACGGAAAATTCCGCAAGTCCTGAATAGGATGTAGTGATCAGCAGAAATCATCACCATTAAGGAGGCTGTATATATGTACAAAACAATCGTAATCGGAACTGGACCTGCCGGATTGACGGCAGCCATCTACTTGGCGCGCGCGAACCTGAAGCCGCTTGTGATCGAAGGCATGCAGCCAGGCGGCCAGCTTACGACAACGACGGAGGTTGAGAACTTCCCTGGATTCCCGCAAGGCATTATGGGTCCCGAGCTGATGGATAACATGCGTCAACAGGCGGAGCGCTTCGGTGCAGAGTTCAAGAGTGCATGGGTGGAGTCCGTTGATTTCTCCGAGCGTCCGTTCAAGGTGAATGTCGAGGGAATGGGTGAGCTTCTGGCTGAGTCCGTGATTATCTCGACCGGTGCTTCCGCGAAGTATCTCGGAATTCCCGGAGAGCAGGAGAATGTTGGACGCGGCGTAAGCACGTGCGCAACGTGTGACGGATTCTTCTTCCGCGGGAAAAAAATCGTTGTTATCGGCGGCGGCGATTCTGCAATGGAGGAAGCCAGCTTCCTGACGCGTTTTGCTTCCAGCGTAACGGTCGTGAACCGTCGTACCGAACTGCGTGCATCCAAAATCATGCAGGATCGTGCACGTGAGAACGAGAAAATCGAGTGGGCTCTGGATCGTACGCCTGTTGAGGTGGTTACCAGCGAAACCGGTGTTAAAGGGTTGAAGGTCCGCAACAATGAGACAGGCGGGGAAGAGCTGATTGAAGCGGAAGGCGTGTTCGTAGCGATCGGGCATACCCCGAATACGGGCTTCCTCGGCAATCAAATCACAACCGACCCAACCGGCTATATTCTGGTTACGCCAGGAACTACGGAGACCAACATTCCAGGTGTATTCGCTTGTGGCGACGTTCAGGATACGCGTTATCGCCAAGCGATTACGGCTGCAGGCACTGGCTGTATGGCCGCAATGGACTGCGAGAAGTATCTGGAGGGTCACATGGTGCATGACTGGAGCGAAACGTTGAATAAATAAATCCCTTGCTCTTAAGGATGTATATGGATAAAAAAAGCCCCTGTGCTATACAGCGGAAGGAAGTCTGCGCGAGACGATATCTCGCTTAGCTTCCTGCTGTACAGTCGGGGGCTTTTCGTCGTTGGCTGTAGAAGTTTACATGCCCAATGCCTTATTGGCATTCTTCACGTCATTCTCCAGCAATTCCTTCAGGTTATAAGCCGGATACAGTCCGCGCTCCAGCATATAATTGAATACCTTGGTGTGGAGCTCAATGGCTCTGTGCATCTGTTTGTGGAACGTTTCTTTTAAGCTTGGCGTTGCGGTCTCGGTAATGGCAGAAGCGTAGCCGAGAATTGAGGACTTGGCATAACCCAGCAGCTGACCTGCGTAGAAAGCGGTTAGTTCCGAGTCCGAAAGGCTGCGGGTTCCTGTTGGAGCTTCGGAAAAATAAGGCAGCAATTCCCGCAGGTTCTGCTCGATGTCTCTAATCGCTTCGGCATACAGTGCATGGAGATGTTTATCCTTGATATTATGAATGGACATCTTGAAGCCGATCAGGCTGTTTGTCTGCGAAGCGGTTATTTCATGCAGCTTCATTGTTTCATGCCATGCAAGATGGCTCGGGTTTGGCTTTATGCTCACAATGTTTGCCTCCATTAAGTATGATACATTAGCCTATTCCGGGGAAGGGCGAATGGTGCATTGCATGATTGCATGCATGACATAGCCCTCCTCCATGCTATAAATCTTGTGACAGCCGCACCATGTCACGAAGCCGCATTCCATTCTCATAGATTTCTTCATCATAATGCCGGACAAAAAAGTCCCGATCAATGCCAGTCATCCGAAATCCGCATTTCTGATACAGTGCCAGCTGCGCGACGCCGGTGCTGCCGGTTCCGATCTCTATCGTGGCATATCCAAGAATTCGGGCCTGACCGATGGCATGGTTCACGAGCAGCTTGCCGTATCCTCGGCCATGGAGATTCTCGCTCACGGCGACATTCACGAGCTCGATTGTATCCGGCCTGGTGGGCAGCAGGACGTAGACACCAATCATATTCGATTCATCTTCAGCTACATAACAATGGCCGCGCTTCACATAATCCTCAACGAGTCTTGGCGATGGATCCGCAAGCAACAGCAGGTCCATGGGGGGCATTTCATGGGTATTGAGTTTTCTAATGTTCACGAGTGTTCTCCCTTAAAATTTCATCAGTAATGTAAACAGGTTTATTGTAACATGTCTTTACAGCGCATTCCTGTATTTGGATGATATTCAACTTGCGGTTGAATTCCTCCGGGATTCAATAAGCAGGTTATTGTACGTCCCCCGGAACGCCCCTACAATGTGGTTATTAGGAGCGTGATACATATGAGAGACATGTTAGCCAAAAATATCAACCGTTACCGCAAAGAGCGCGGTCTTACCCAGGAAGCCTTGGCGCACAAGCTGGGCGTGACGTTTCAGGCGGTATCCAAATGGGAGACCGGGCAGACCATGCCCGATGTCGCACTGCTTCCGGAGCTGTCGCAGCTGCTGGAAGTCAGTATGGATAAGCTGTTCGGTTATTCCTCAACAGGCAAATCCCTCAGCATCTATGAGGAGGAGTACAAAACGCCGGACTATTATTGGGGCACGGAGCCGGGCGCAGCCTGCTATCAGGTGCTTGAGATGATTCCTCCGACAAGAAGGATCAAACTGCTTGACATCGGGTGCGGGGAAGGGAAGGACGCGGTGTTTTTTGCCCGTAATGGCTATGATGTCACTGCCTTCGACATTTCGGATGCGGGGATTGAGAAAACCAAGAGACTGGCCGATCAGATTGGGGTTCACGTGAACGTATTCAAGGCGGATATTTCGGATTACCGTCTGGACTCGGAGTTTGATGTGCTGTATTCCAGTGGCGTGCTGCATTATATCAGACCGGAGTATCGTGAAGAGATCTTTGCCAATTACAAAACATTCACTTCGACAGAGGGACTCCATTGCCTCAATGTATTTGTGCAGAAGCCGTTCATTGCACCTCCTCCGGAGAATGAGCCATACGCTTATGATTGGAGATCCGGGGAGCTGACGATGCATTACCACGATTGGCTGATTCACAGCTGCCCGGAGGTGATATTTGATTGCAACTCGTCCGGCATACCGCATCGGCATGCCATGACCAAGATGCTTGCGCAGAAGGTGTGATGGAAGAGGGCGTTTTGGTGATCTAAAATAGGTTAAACAAAAAAATACCGGCTGCAAGGGAAGGATTAGACCGGTGAATCGCCAATTCATACTGTACAGATCCGAAGGCGTTCCGAGGGGGACGTCTTTATTCTATCGAACTGAGGCCGGCCGATTGGATGGCAGGTATGGAGGAGTTATGAAAAGAGTACGTATTCCATTTGATATAAAGACGCTGCCTGTCAGCTTGCAGCCCTATATCCAGGCAGCTGCCGTCTATGACAGCAGCTCCTCGGAACAGGCCAAGACCCTGTACATCGAGGGAGCGAGCCAACGTATGTTTTTGAAGATAGCGAAAAGGGATGAACTAAAGAGAGAGGGAATGATGTCAGATTATTTATATGGAAAGGGTCTGGCTCCCAAGGTCATGGCTTATGAACAGGATAACGGGCACGATTACCTGCTGACCGAAGCGCTGCAAGGGGATGACGGTGTATCCGGAGGGCATCTGGAGGATCCGAAGAAGCTGGCTGCTGTATTCGGGGAGAGTCTTCGTTATCTCCATTCTTTATCTGCTGCGGATTGTCCATTTCCGAATCGAACGGCTGAACTTTTGAAAGAGTATCAGGAAAGCCTCATGAGCAAATCAGATAAAATTGAAGCCTTTCCCGGTGGAAGGGAACGGGCTCTGTCAGATCTTGAGAAGCTGGGAGGAACGGCAGTTCATGATGTGCTTCTCCATGGCGACTACTGTCTGCCGAATATCATCATGAGGGATTTCCGCCTCGAGGGATTCGTTGACCTGGGTTATGGCGGGATTGGAGACCTTCATTATGACCTTTATTGGGGCATCTGGACGCTGCGATATAATCTGAGTTGCGATGACTACAAGGATATTTTCCTAAATCATTACGGACGTACCCACTTCGATGCGGAGAGATTGGCTATATGGACTGCACTGACAGACATGATCAACTAACAGAAGAGGAGAAAGGAGGAAATGCATATGAATTCGTATCAGATTCGCGCTGCAGGAATGGAGGACGGGGCATTCTTGCGGGATATGCTGTATGAGTCCCTGTACGTGACTGAAGGAGAGGAGCCTTTTAGCCGGGACGTGCTTGAAGAGCCGTTCATGAAAAAATATGTGGAGAACTGGGGCAGAGCCGGCGATCTGGGTTACATTGCTGAAAATGGTGTCGGCAAGCCGATAGGCTCGATCCATATCCGTTATTTTGATGAAGGGAACAAGGGATTCGGTTATGTCAGCGATGATATCCCGGAGCTCGGGATGGCGCTGCTTCCGGAATCCCGCGGACAAGGAATTGGGACCGCACTCATGAAGGAATTGTTCAGGGGAATGAAGGAGAAGGGAATTCACAAGGTATCGCTTAGCGTAGATCCGGGGAATGCGGCGGCTATGAGACTATATGAACGTTTTGGATTTCAGGAGGTGGGGGTGAGCGGTACCTCTATCACGATGGTTGCAGATGTGGTCTAAAACAAGGAATCTTGAACGACTCATGATGGAGAAGGGTGGATAACGATGCTGGTGTACGAGGCAGGACCGATCACGGTCCGCGAGCTGGAGGAGAGAGATGAGTCATCTTTGGTGTTCTGGCTATCCAACCCGGATGTGCTGCAGTACTACGGGGGAAGGGACCATCCCCATGACCCAGCGCTGGTGAGGGAGCATTTCTACGTGGATGATGAGGAGACTCGGTGTTTGATCGAATATGACGGGAAGCCGATCGGATACATTCAGTTTTATCCCCTGGATGAAGAGGGGCTATATCATTACGGGTATGAGAAGGCTGAAGCCGGTTCCATAGCGTTCGGGATGGATCAGTTCATCGGAGAGCCGATTTATTGGAATCAGGGCATCGGCACGAAACTCGTATCATCCATGGTGGATTATCTCGTGCATCACCGGCAGGCCGAACGTATCGTGATGGATCCGCAAACCTGGAATGAACGTGCCATCGCTTGTTATGAGAAGTGCGGGTTCCGTAAGGTAAGAATGCTGGAGAAGCATGAACTGCATGAGGGAGAGCTTCGGGACTGCTGGATCATAGAATATAGGGGGAAACGCCACCAATCAAATTCATCCGAGGAACCATTATAAACATAATGAAGCGCCCCACGAGCATAATCGGGGGCGCTTTTTATCGGAATATAAGAAGCTCTAATCCTCTTTCAGCTGAAGCTGAAGATGATGCTTCGCGAATACTTCCTGCATGGCGGCTTTCGCTTCCAATTGGTCTGGGCCGTAAACGTACAGAAGGTAGGTTTGATTGCGGTACAGCGTCATGCTTAGGCCCAGTATGCTTTTTACGTCAATATAATGATCCGGCCCCAGGACGAGTACGATGCTTGATGAGAAATCATTTGCCCTCATATTAATGTCCACGATGGCCCTTATGCTGCTTCCCATTAGTGAATCCTCCCCGCTTCATGGAATGGAGTCGATAATCGTTAACGATATTCTCTTGGAATTCTGCGGGCTACTCCTGTCCGGATGGCTGCTCGGATGACGAGGTCCCGGATACCGCTTACGACTTGCTGGTTGAAGACACTCGGGATGATATAGTGCCTGCTTCGTTCCTTGTCCGAGACAGCAGAAGCGATGGCTTCCGCTGCTGCCAGCTTCATCTCCTCGTTGATCGCGGAAGCTCTGCAATCCAGGGCGCCGCGGAAGATGCCGGGGAAGCATAACACGTTATTGATCTGGTTCGGATAATCTGATCGTCCTGTGGCGATGACACCCACGATATCCTCGGCTTCTTCCGGCAGAATCTCCGGTACCGGGTTTGCCATTGCGAAGACAATAGGACGTTCCGCCATGGTTTGAACATGCTCTCTTTTCAGGATTCCCCCGGCCGACAGGCCGATGAATACGTCAGCACCCTGGATGACCTCTTGCAGCGTTCCTGACAATCGATCGGGGTTGGTATGGTTGGCGTACCATTGCCACATCGGATTGTCATACGTCTGATCTGCCGTCAGTGCACCAATGCGATCAACACCGATGATATTCTTCACGCCTGCCGACAACAGTATTTTGCTGCAGGCTATGCCCGCGGCACCGATGCCGCAGACGACCACCTTCAGATCCTCGACCGATTTACCAACGACCTTAAGCGCATTGATCAGGGCAGCGTACAGGACGACGGCTGTTCCGTGCTGATCGTCATGGAATACCGGGATGTCCAGCTCCTCGCGCAGCCGCTGTTCAATCTCGAAGCAGCGCGGTGAGGAGATATCTTCCAGATTAATCCCGCCGAACGCAGGGGCAATGGCTTTGATCGCCGCAATGATGCCCTCGGTATCCTGCGTATCCAGGCAGATGGGGAAGGAGTCCACGTCCGCCAGCTGTTTGAACAGCATCGATTTGCCTTCCATGACCGGCATCGCAGCATAGGGACCGATATTGCCGAGTCCCAGGACAGCGCTGCCGTCGGAGATGACGGCGACGGTGTTGCGTTTCACGGTGAGCGTAAACGCCTTGCGCGGCTCCTCATGAATGGCCATGCATACGCGTGCGACATCCGGTGTATACACGCGGGAGAGGTCGTCACGGTTTTGGATCGGCGCTTTCAGCTTGGTCTCGATTTTTCCTCCCAGGTGCAGCAGGAAGGTGCGATCGGACAGATGCTGCAGCCGAACACCCGGCAAGGTGCGGATGCGCTCGGCAATGATGTCGATGTCAACGGTATCGATGACGGTGATGGTGACGTCGCGAATCGTAGTATGACTGCTGGTCTGGATAACGTCAATGGCTACGATATCGCCGCCAGCCTCAAAGATAGCGGCCGTCACTTGACCAAAGCTTGCTTCTTCCGTATTCATTTCGATTCGGGCAATGACACTTTTGCCGCCTAGTTTGCTGGTATTCATGACTGCCTCCTTGACCTATCGGTATACGTATAGTTAGCCTTCTTCATTCACGACAACTTCTTTGCCTCTGCGCTTCAGCAGAATCGGAACGAGAATCCAGAGAACTGCAATGATGAGGAATGTCAGCGACATCGGCTTCTGCAGGAAAATCATGAAGTCGCCGTTGGATGTGGTTAGTGCCCGGCGCATATTGTTCTCAATCATCGGGCCCAGTACAAGTCCGAGCACGAGCGGGGCCAGCGGGAAGTCATTACGAGCAAGCAGGAAGCCCGCAATGCCGCAGCCGAGCAGCAGGATCAGGTCGAAGATCTGCGCTTGAACGGCATAAACACCGAATATGGAGATGGCAATGATGATCGGGATGAGGTATTTAGCCGGGGTCTGGATGACCTTGGCAAATACTTTGACCAGCGGCATATTCAGTACGAGCAGAAGCAGGTTGCCGATGAGCATGCTGGCGATCAGCCCCCATGCGACTTGAGGATGTTCCTCAAACAGAAGCGGGCCCGGCTGAATGTTATACATGATGAGCGCCCCCATCAGGATGGCGGTGGTGCCGGAGCCCGGTATGCCGAGCGTCAGCAGCGGGATCATAGCGCCTCCGGATGCTGCGTTGTTGGCCGACTCCGGAGCGGCTACGCCTGCGATGTTGCCTTTGCCGAAGGATTCCGGATTTTTGCTGATCTTTTTCTCAACGATATAACTGAAGAAGGAAGCGAGTGTTGCACCGGCGCCCGGCAGAATGCCGATAAAGAAGCCGAGGACGGAACCTCGGGCAATCGGTCCGGCGCTATCCTTCAGATCCTTGCGTGTTGGCAGGATACGGCCGATCTTGGACGTTTGACCCGCAATGTAGTCTCTCTCCAGGATGGATTTGAACACTTCACCAAGGGCAAACAAACCAACGGCAATCGTCAAGAATTCCAGACCGGAGTACAGGATTGGAATGTCGAAGGTGAATCGGGCGACGCCGGATACGGTATCCATGCCGATGGTGGCCAGAAGCAGGCCGAATACGGTCATAATGAGTGCCTTCGTGATCGATTTCCCCGCAAGCCCGCTCACCGCGCAGAGTCCGAGCAGCATGAGCGAGAAATAATCGGCAGGGCCGAATTTAATCGCAACATTGGATAAAGGCTGTGCCAGCAGGATTAATGCCACAAGCGCAAAGAGCCCGGCTGCAAACGAACCGATGGCAGCGATGGACAGTGCCGGGCCGGCTCTGCCCTGTTTTGCCATCTGATAGCCGTCCAGCGTTGTCACGACAGACGAGGACTCTCCGGGCGTATTGAGCAGGATCGAGGTTGTAGAGCCACCATACATGGCCCCGTAATATACGCCAGCAAGGAGAATGATGGAGCTGGTGGCTGCTGCTTCCGCTGGCAGGCCGCTTGTCATGGAGGCGGTCACCGGGATCAGAAGCGCGACGCCGCTCATCGGACCGATGCCGGGCAGCACGCCGACGGAGGTGCCGATCAGCACGCCGATGAAGGCGAAGAGAAGATTATGCCACTGCAAGGCGGTCATAAAGCCATCCGCCAAATAATCCAAAACGTTCATTGTAGATTCCTCCCATGCTCATGATAGCCAAGACGGGAAGCCCGGCATGGAGCCTTCCAGCAAGACAACAAAGATGACATACACGCCGCCGGAGAACAGCGCGGAGATTAGAATGGATTTCAGCCACTTCCCTCGTTCCAGCGTCTGGAACGCAAACAGGAGGAACAGGAATGTGCCGATGATATAACCGATGACTTCCAGGAAATAGGCGTAGAGAAAGGCTGCAGCGAAAATCATAAAGAATCGCTTGTAATCCAGCTTCTCCTTCTGGCTTTCTGTCGGCTTTGCCTTCAAAGCTTCATAAAACAAACGAATGCTTAGCAGTACAAGCGCCAATCCGAGACCAAAAGGGAATATGTTAGGCCCAACGGTGCTGCCGTATGCGGATGCGCTGATCTTGGCGCTCTGCCACATGAAGCCGATGCCCAGGAGCAGGAATACGATGCTGGCGTAGCGGTCAAACGTTCTGTTCAAGGGTGACACCTCCTCAAGGATGAAAAGGGAGAGGGAACCTTCGCTCCCTCATTCCCCCTGTATTACTTCTGCATGCCAAGCGCTGTGAGCAGCTCCTGGACATCTTTTTCCTGCTCTTCAAGGAATGCCTTGAAGTCCGCAGCATTGCGGTATTCACTTGCCCAGTCGTTGGCAACCAGCTCTTTTTGCCACACTTCATTCTCGGAGAGGTCCTTCAGCGTTTTGTCCCAGAAGGCAAGCTGCTCCTCCGACAGTCCTTTCGGACCGAATACACCGCGCCAAATCGTGAATTCAGCGTCAAGGCCCAGCTCCTTCAGCGTAGGCACATCTTTGAAGTCGCCGCCGAGGCGCTCGCTCGAGGTGACGGCCAGGATTTTGATTTTACCGGCTTTCAGATAGCTGCCTAGCGAAGAGATGTCCGTGCCGATGGCGTCCGCATTGTTGCCCAGGAGTGCGGCGATGGCTTCGCCTCCTCCATCATAGGACAGGTATTTCACGGTTCTTGGATCCACACCGGATTTAAATGCAGGCAGAACGCTGATCAAATGGTCCATGGAGCCTGGTGCGGAACCGCCCGCAAGTGTAACGGAAGTCGGATCGGCCTTAATGGCGTCGATTAACGCTTGCAGGTCAGTGAATTTGGAGTTGGCCGGTACGGCAATCGCTCCAAAGTCTTTGGTCATCTGGGCGAGAGGGGTCACGTCCTTGTAACCAAATGGGCTGTTTCCTTCCTTTTTCAGATTGTTGATGAGAATCGGCGGGGAGCTGACAAACAGTTTGTAAGGATCTTCGTTGTCTTTTGCCACAAACTCCGCCAGGAATACGGTACCGCCGCCGCCGGGCTTATTCTCGACGGTCATGGTCTGGTCAATGAGCTTCGTTTCCGTTAATACCTTGGCGAGGGAGCGAGCGGTTTTATCCCAGCCACCGCCGGCACCTGATGGGGCCGTCACAATAATGGGTTTTGTCGGGTAATCGCCGGTGCTGCTTCCGGTAGTGCTGCAGGCTGTCAGGCTCATCGCAAGGACAAGCGCGGCCGCTATGATTTTTAAGCCATTTTGTTTACGCATGGATAAGTTCCTCCTTTGTTCTTAGCCAAGAGTGCGCTTAGACTGTAAGCGCTTACTGCAATGGGTGTTTTAATACTATCATCCTGCGTAAGGCTTGAATAGAATTGCGCCATAAGTTGAAAAAGCTTCATTTCGCTAATTTTGTTCATAAAATTTACGGCCAATTTTTGTCAGGGGCTATGTTAGAGGTGTGATCTAGAATACAATAAGAAAATCAGAATCTAGAGTATATCGACAAGCATACGGGGGAGATTGAATGCGTTTACAGACGAGGCTGATTCTGCTGATTGGCACGCTGCTGTTTGCCGTAATTGTTGCTTTGACCTTCAGCTTTGAACGGCTGCTGGTCAACACGCTGGAGAAGAGCATCGGCGCATCGGCATTGAAACTTGCAAAGGCCGTTGCCGAAATGGACGTCATTCAGGATGCATTCGAGGAAGAGAATCCCTCTGCCATTATTCAGCCCGTTGTGGAGGAAATTCGGCTGGAAACGGACGCGGAGTATATCGTTATCGGTAACCGGGACGGCATCCGGTATGCGCATCCCCTTACCGATCGAATTGGCAAGGAAATGGTCGGTGGAGATAATGGGCCGGTACTGCAGGGCATGAGCATCATCTCGAAGGCCATCGGTTCCATGGGCCCCTCGCTTCGGGGCAAAACGCCGATCTATAATGATAAGAACGAGATTATCGGTATCGTATCAGTCGGCATTCTGATGAAAGATATTGAGATATCAGCACAATCGTATCGTAATCGTGTTCTGTTATTAGCGAGTCTCGCCCTTATTCTGGGCTGCGGTGGTGCCATATGGATCTCGTCCAGCGTCAAGAGATCCATTCACGGTCTGGAGCCGAAGGAAATCGGATTATTATACCAAGAGAAACGGGCCATTCTGGAGACGATTCATGAAGGCATTATCGCCGTTAACCGTGAGGGTATCGTAACCCTGGCCAACCATACCGCGATGATGATGATGGATCCGGAGGAGCGCAAGCTGGTCGCCGGACGGTATATACAGGATGTAATCCCGGGCACCAGACTGCTGGAGGTTATGCAAACCGGGGAAGCGGAGAAGGATCAGGAGATGGTGATTAATGATCACGCGGTTGTGGTGAATCGACTGCCTATCTATGACCATGAGCATCGGATTGTAGGGGCGGTATCGAGTTTTCGCAACAAATCCGAGCTGCTGCGCCTGACCGAAGAACTTACGCAGGTAAAGAGGTATACGGAAGCGCTGCGCGCGCAGACGCATGAATATTCCAACAAGCTGTATACGATCTACGGCCTGATCCAGCTGGAATCGTATCAGGAGGCTATGGATCTGATTACGCATGAGACGGATGTGCACCAGAATCTGATTCAATTCCTGCTGCAGGAAATACCGGACCCGATTATCGGCGGCATTCTGATCGGGAAATTTAATCGCGGAAGCGAGCTGAAGGTAAAGGTCGAAATCGACCGGAGCAGTTCCTTCAAGGATATCCCAAGTCATATCAGCCGTAATCAGCTGGTTACCATCATCGGTAATCTGATCGATAATGCCATGGAAGCGGCTTTGGCCTCACATCCCGATAACAGGTGGGTCAAGGTCAGATTACACGACAAGGGTGACGAATTGAGTATTGAAGTTTCCGATGGTGGCACCGGAGTTACCGGGGAGAGCACGGAGCGTCTGTTCGATCTGGGGTATTCCACCAAGGGTGAGAGCAACCGAGGCTTTGGTCTGTCTATCGTAAACGGTACCGTACAGCAGCTGCACGGCACGATTGCTTATCACAATATGCCTACGGGCGGCGCGGTATTCACGGTTATAATTCCAAAAACAAGGGGGGATGTCCATGATTCGGGTCGCAATCATTGAGGATGATGTGCGCATTGCCAGCATTAACCAACGGTTCGTAGAGAAGGTGGAGGGATTCGAGGTCGTTGGCATCGCAACGGATCGGGCCCAGGCGCATGAACAGCTGGACATATTGGCGCCGGATCTGGTTTTGTTGGATTTATATTTTCCTGACATGTCGGGTCTGGATTTGCTGCAGCATATTCAGCGGGGGTATCCGCATACGGACGTTATTATCATAACGGCAGCCAAGGAATTCGATACAGTGCGAGAGGCGATTCGCGGCGGAGTCTACGATTTTATGATCAAGCCGGTCGTATTCGACCGTTTTCAGGAGAAGCTGAAAGCCTACCGGAAATATTACGAGCATATGAGGCAGCTCGGCGGCGCGAACAAGCAGATCGATCAGCAGGGCATCGACCAGCTGTTATGGCGTGCAGGAGAACGGTTGGATCGGGAGACGTATTTTCCAAAAGGCATCGACAAACTGACGAGTGAGAAAATTCTGTCCTATATCGAGGAGTCGGAAGACGTGTGGACAGCAGAGGAGCTTGGCAAGCGAGGCGGCTTCAGCCGTACAACGGCCAGAAGATACCTGGAATATTTCGTGGAGAAAGGCGTGCTGGTGGCCGATATTTCATATGGCACGGTAGGCAGGCCGGAACGGGTGTATCGGAGGGCAGAGAATGGATGATGTGAAAATATGAAAAACCATTCTGCTCTTATGATCGTTATAAACTCATATAAGCCATTTTAGGATAACCGATTGAATAGCGTCTTGCTTATGGTGATCCTGCCCACACTATTGGTGTGGGTTATTTGCCATTGGAATATGGCCAAGGAATTGAGAGGCAGATGATGATGAGGTTTTTGTTTTTTTAAACGCTTTTTAAACCAAGGAACTCTGGTATTTAAACTTGGTCCTGTACATTATAAGCAGAACATCACAAAGGGAGTGAAGAAAAAAATGCTCGAAGCTTATCTGTTTCCGATATCGTATGCATTTTTAACCTTTCCCATAGCGGCTTTGCTGTGCGCAGTTCCCTTTTTGATCGTGCAGTATCGCAAGTATGGGTATTTTAATAAATTCCGGGGATTTCTGTTGTATTTGTTCTTGCTCTACATGATGAACGCGGTCTATCTGGTGTTGCTTCCTTTACCAGCCTCGCGGCACAATGCCCCGATGAATGTTGCCTCGGTCATGCAGTGGATTCCGCTGAATTTCATACAGGATATATTGAAGGAAACTAAGGTGGTGTGGCGCGAGCCGTCCACTTACATGCTGTTGTTTAAGGAAAGAGCCTTCTTGCAGGTTGTTTTTAACGTGTTTCTCGTGGTTCCGTTCGGTATGTTCTTGCGTTATTACGTGCGGACGACCTGGATTACGTGTCTTGTGGCCTCGGTTGGCTTATCGCTGTTCTTCGAAGTTACCCAGGTGACGGGCATTTACGGTTTCTATGATTATCCTTACCGCTTGTTTGATGTGGACGATCTGCTGCTGAATACGATGGGGGGGATGGTCGGATTTCTGCTTGCCGGTTGGATGAAAAACCACCTGCCTCGCCTGGATCGTCTGGACGAGAAGGTGGATCTTTCGCAGAAGCGGGTCAGCTATACGCGCCGGACCATCGCTTTTTGCATGGACGGAGCGATCGTGCTGCCGCTTATCGGCGTGTTGACTGTGCTGAACTTGAAAGGCGCCTATTTTATAGTGGTGATTGCATATTATATCGTGCTGCCGTACATGATGCAGGGGCAGACTCTGGGTACCTGGATCGTACGGGTTCAAATCCGCGGGGCGGGTGAGCATCTGAAGCTGAAGGAAGTAATGATTCGCAACGGGCTGCTGTATGTGGTGTGGGGCGGATTTCATGTCTTGCTGATTACCGTCAATACGGCGGGCTTCCATATCCTGCTGGTCATGTATGTGATGGGGGTAGTGCTGCTTGATGGTGCTGTGTTTCTTCATGTGCTGTTATGTCTGATTCACCGCGACCGCAAGCTGCTGCATGAAGCCAAGAGTGGAACGAGGCTTGCGATTGTAGACAACCACTCCATAAATAAGGCTGGTTAATATGGGTTACCACCCAAGCTCCTGTTTGCTATAATGTGGTAAATGAATCAGGCGAGGAGGAGAAGCAGTTGAAGAGTAGAATCCTCTCCATTTCCGCAATTATTGTTGGTTTGCTGTTTATATCTAATCACCATCTGGGCTATTCATTCGGGGATGATTTGTTTCGCTGGGCAGGGATACCTCCCTGGACTCAGCAAGGCGTTTATGGTTTTCATTTACCTGTCATTGCCGGACTTATCTTGTTGATGGTCGGAATTCCGTGGGTAAGCCGAATGTATCGTCCCCGTTATCCGAAGATTATGGGCCAGGTGCTGATCGGCTGCGTTGTTTGGATCGTCCTTTTTCCATTTGTATCCGAGCATGTTATGTACCTTGTGAAATACAATGCAAGTGGAATCTCCTCTGTATCTTACTCCAAAAAAGACAGCAAATGCGATTATCGTACAAGGAACGAAACGATTCTGGCGAGCTGCCAGATCCATATCTACAGCTATGGCAACGAGTCGCAGGTTGCGGTGCGTCCGCTAAATTTAGAAATAGGAGGCAAGATGGTGGAATTCGAGCGTAAGGTTGTTGCCGTTCGGCCGCGGGACAAAGCGCAAGTAAGCGAGACCTTTGAGGGTTCCGTGGCGCAGCCAGACTCTACCATGAGTATGTCGGGCGGAGCAAGGGAGCCGGGCATCGAGCTTACCGTCGATGGCAGAAGCAAGGTGATGGAATAACTATCCCATTCTGAAGAGAAACATCATCCTGATGCCTGAGGTGAACCGTGGTGGGACTTCGTCACATGAATTGGTATGTGAAAATATGGCTGATATCGCTGTTATTACTGCCGGTGTGTTCTTCAACCGCGGCTGCTTCATGGGCATATTCGTTTGTCGTAAACGACGGGAAGATCTACGTCATGTCGGAAGATCGAGTGGAAGCATCCACACTTGGAGACGTGGTGGGAAAGGTCACCTACTATTCGGACAGGGAAGGGACTTATAGCGGTAATTTCTCCAATGCCTACCCTAAGGGAACCCAATACTATGCCGTTAAGGGAATCGCCACCGAAAAAGCTATTGCTGTAGAGACAACGGAAGGTTATTTGTTAGCTCAGTATGAGGGTGAGTATGGCGGAGGAGCCCATACGCCTTGGCAAGCCATCAAGAATTGGATTGCTGCGGGACTGATCCTGCTGATTGTTGTTTGCGTGGCGGTTGTTGTGCGCAAGAAGATGAAGGATGGCTCATATAGGCACTAGTTTATGGATCGTATGGATAGCCATATAGCCAGGCTAAGACCCATTTCCCCAGCCGCAAAAGAAGCCGGAATTCTTGCAGAAACCTTCAAGGATGCCGGCTTTTTTCGTTTGTTTTGTGTAAAGGAAGTATATGCATAATTAGGTGTATGGGGGCGACAGTGGGGTTATTTTTGCTACAATAGAATATAGAACATGAAACGTTACGATAAGGAGACTGCCTATGAAACCGATTCGGAACTCGGCCAAGGCCGTAATTATGCGCAATGATCAAATTCTGCTGACAAAAAACGTGGACCAACTGGGGGAGTTCTACCTGTTCCCCGGCGGCGGGCAGGAGAAAGGCGAAACCTTGGTACAAGCGGTAATCAGGGAGTGTCAGGAGGAAATCGGGCGTAAAGTGGAGGTTTTGGATTTACAGCATGTCCGTGAATACATAGGATCTAATCACGAGTTTGCCGAATGGGATTCGGACGTGCATCAAGTGGAGTTTTATTTTGAATGTTGTCTGGCGGATGTCGGTGACACCTTCCAGGGCCATAATCCGGATGAATACCAAGTAGGCGTGGAATGGATCGATCTGTCCGCATTGAACGAGATTCGAATATACCCGCATTCACTGGTGAAGCCGCTCATGGATCAGGCCGAGCACTCGGCGGTTTGCTATGTTGGCGACACGAACTGATTCCGAGCTTCCGGATATACCGGCTTGAATGGCCGTCAAAATTCAATGGGATGATGGAGGAAACAATCCATGGATCAATGGGAATACAAAACGCTGAAATATAAAACCGGGGGGTTCCTCGGGGGCAAGGTAAATGAGGAAGAATTCGAGGATTTACTGAATAGCTACGGCATTGATGGGTGGGAATTGATCTCATGCTTTGATACCAGCGTGCATCAGGGACAGTCCAGGGACATCATTGCCGTCATGAAGCGCAGAGCGTATCTGGGGTAAGGATCGAAAAAGAAGGGAGAAGATGGGATGATCATTCGCGAGACAGAGGATGCTTTTGTCATGACCACCCAAGACGACCATGGCCGGTTCTCCGGCGAGATCGCCCGGGGATTTCGTCGAGAGCTGTTTATGGATGAGTCTGTGTTGGAGGAAGTGCTGCTTGCTATAGCGGAGCATGATCGGGCCTGGCTGCTGATGGATGATATGCCGATCTGGAATGACGAGAGCCGGACTCCGTTCACTTTTATGGATTATCCGCCACTGCCGAAATTGTTGATGTACAGCAAGGGTGTTGAGGAGACCATAGCCATGAGTCCTTATGCAGGGTATCTCTGCAGCCTTCATTATGCGTCTTTTATGAAAAATACGACGGAAGCGCCTTTTGCGGATTTCTACCGTGCCGAGCAAGCTCGGCAACAAGAACTGCGGGATCAGTTTTCATTCCCTGACGATGATACCGTGACCAGGCAGTTTGGACTGCTGCAATTGTGCGATGACCTCTCGCTCTATGTAAACATGAATCCGCCAGGGGCATCCAAGGATCAGGAGCATCCGTGGTTCAGAGAGGGCTTCAACATGTCGATCGACGGGCAAAGAGTCGTGGCGACCTGGGCCAGCGAACATGAAATCCAAATCAGCCCGTTTTTGTTTGAACGGAAATGGTCGGCGTCGATCAAGTGGAAACATGTGCTGAAGTTGAGTATTGAGGAGCAAGGGATTGCTAAGGCATTCCACGATGCATTGTGGACCGAACAGACGGTCACTTTTGTGCCTTAAGCTTAAGGAATCCATCATACTTCATAGTCTAGTCCAAAATATGATATGATCACCTCAGTGGCTAGTAGACTGGACAGATTTGATTCTGTAGGAATGTAGAGGATGAATGATGAAGAAAAAGGAATTTTTGATCGTTGCGCTGCTCAATTTTTTGGCTGCGATAGCGTTCCTGGTGGTTGTTTTTATTACAGATCGAAGCTCTTGGCAATGGGGATTTGGAGTCGTTTCATTGCTGTTTGCGATTGGCGGAGTAGGCAATTTGGTATTGCATGCTAAGAACAAATAAGACTTCCTTCGCTGGGCCATCACGTTTAGATTCACTATGTAAGGCGGGAGGATTATTGCCATTATGGAATGGAAGAACCTGTATCGGGGCGTGCTGATGGGAGTCAGTGACCTGATTCCGGGCATTAGCGGCGGCACGATTGCCGTTGTGCTGGGCATCTATGACCGTTTGTTGGAGGCTATCAGTGGATTCTTCAGCAGGGAATGGAAGAAACATCTGGGCTTTCTGATTCCGCTTGGTATCGGGATCGGTTCTGCTTTATTGGCATTAAGCCACTTGATTGAGTATTTGCTGACAAGCTATTATGAGCCCACCCAGTTTTTCTTCACAGGGTTGATTCTGGGGGTTCTGCCTTTGATTCTGCGTAAAGCGGAGGCTCGAACCAAGTTCAAAACCGTGCATGTGGTTGTGCTGATAGTGGCAGCCGGCTTGCTGGCCTCAACGGCTTTTCTTAGAACGGATGCCACATCGGATCCGGTAACGACATTGACCTGGGCCAGCGGCATCGGCCTCTTCTTATCGGGCTGGCTGGCCAGTATGGCGATGCTGCTTCCGGGGATCAGCGGATCGTTTGTACTTCTGCTTCTGGGGGCTTACTCTACGGCGATTGCAGCCCTATCTTCACTGAATTTTGGTATTATTGCTGTAATCGGAGCAGGAGCCGTGATCGGTTTTGTGGTCAGCAGCCGACTCATTCGTTATCTGCTGGATCAGTACCCGAGCTTGACGTATTCCGTCATTACCGGTCTCATTCTGGGTTCCATTGCTGTTGTGTTTCCCGGCATTCCGTCGGGATCTGGCATGATGGCTGCCAGTATCGGAACCATGTTGATTGGACTTATGCTGGCTGTGCTGATGGGTAGAAAAGAATAAGGGAAGATTATAAAAACAGGGGGCCAGGGGATCCCTGTTTTTATGTCTTTACTTGCTGCATTACATTTTATACAATAAATGAATCGTCGCATTATCTAGACCAGTCACTATATAATGGGTAGAGGGTGTATTTCTTGAGTACTAAGAATGTTTCCAGAGAGAGCATACTTGCCGCAGCCACGCGCCTGTTCCATCTGCAGGGGTATCATGGCACGGGTTTGAATCAGATTCTTAAAGAGAGCGGAGCCCCTAAGGGATCGCTTTATTATCATTTTCCCGAGGGAAAAGAGCAGTTGGCTATAGAAGCTGTTCAAGCTATGGCGATATATATCGAGAATGATATCAAGACTTATCTTCGCTATGATGTGGATGTAATGACGGCATTTCAGGAGCATATCAGACACATAGCGGAACAATTCAACAATACCGATGAGCTGGATGGTGTCCCCATCGGATTAATGGCCGCCGAGACTTCATTGATCAGCGAGCCGTTACGGAAAGCTTGTCAAGCAGCCTTCGAAGGCTGGGAGCTTTTATATGCCAAAAGGCTGATCGAGGCAGGCTATGATCCCGCATCCGCACAGAAGCTGGGCATTGTGATTAATAGCATGATTGAGGGAGCCATCACGCGATCGCTGACTAACAAAAACGGCGAACCACTGCAGCTTATAGCAGAATACATCCCTATTTTACTTAAAAAATAAATAAATAAAATATTCTATTTCAATGTCCATATTATATAGACTGGTCTAGTCCTAATTTAGAGTTTGAGAGGAGTATGGGGTTGAGTAAACAAGGTCTTGCAGCAACATCTATCGAACAAACCAAGATTAGGCCTATACCTATTGCGGTATCGCTGATGATTGGAGCTTTCATTGGGTTATTCAGTGAAACTGCATTAAATATGGCATTCACCAATATCATGACGGATTTTCAAATTGATGCACACGCGGTACAATGGTTGACCACAGGGTATCTGCTCGTTCTGGGTATTCTGGTTCCAGTCTCCGCCCTATTGCTTCAATGGTTTACAACAAGGCAATTATTTAATGCCTCGCTTATCTTCTCGATCATAGGTACCATCGTTGCCGCCCTGTCTCCGAACTTTGAGCTTCTGCTCGTAGCCCGAGTGATTCAAGCCATCGGGACCGGATTGCTGTTGCCATTAATGACAAACGTGATTCTCGTTATTTTTCCGCCGCATAAACGCGGATCGGTTATGGGACTGATGGGTTTGGTGATTATGTTTGCACCAGCTGTCGGACCCACATTATCAGGGTTCATCGTTGATCGTCTCGGTTGGCAATCCATCTTCTGGATTTCTTTGCCGCTGCTTGCGCTCACTTTTGTTTTTGGTCTGGTGTACATGCAGAATGTGTCAACGATCACCAAGCCCAAAATCGATATCTTGTCCATTATTCTATCCAGCATAGGTTTTGGAGGCATCGTCTTTGGCTTTAGCAGTGCAGGTGAAGGCGCGGGGTCATGGGGAGAGCCAGGCGTGTTCATTCCTATTGCTATTGGAGCGATTGCGCTCGTTCTGTTTGCTGTCCGTCAGCTTCGCATGAAGCAGCCTATGCTGAACCTGCGGGTGTTCAAATTCCCGATGTTCTCCATCGGCGTGCTGATGGTATTTCTCTGCATGATGCTCATTCTGTCTACTTCAATTCTGCTGCCTATGTATTTAAAGGGAGGGCTGCTGTTAACTGCGTTCGCGGCTGGGCTCGTGCTGCTGCCTGGCGGCATCATCAACGGTTTGATGTCTCCTGTTACAGGGCGTTTATTTGATAAATTCGGTCCAAAATTTCTGGTCATTCCCGGATTTATTATCACAACGATTCTGTCGTATCTATTTACGAATGTCACAACGGAAACACCGCAGACCACCATTATTATCATGCACACCTGTATCTTTATCGGTGTAGCGATGATCATGATGCCGGCGCAAACCAACGGCTTGAATCAATTGCCAAGAGCCTATTACCCGGATGGATCTGCTGTGATGAACACGCTTCAGCAAATAGCAGGTACCATCGGAACCGCAGTGGCTGTCAGTATTATGGTAGCCGGCCAGGCGAGTTACGTGCCATCGGCAGGGACTACCAATCCTATGGCAGAAGCGCTAACCTCCGGTGTGCAGAATGCCTTTATGCTTGCATTTGTAGCGTCCATCATCGGTTTAATCGCCTCATTCTTTATTAAGCGAGTGAACGTCAAATAACCCGCTATATCATATGCCCCTACGGCAGGCCGTGATCGAAGAATTCATAAATTTATGAATTCCACACGGCTTGCAGGAGGGGTTTTTTCATGTCTGCAGAGAATAGTTTAAGGTGGATTCTTAAATCTTTATGCCAAATGCCGATATATTGGGTATCTCAAGTGGTGTTTCATCCGTAGAATCCTAACATTCTATAGAGAAGTAGGTCAACAATGAATAAGAAGCGGCGTGTGATGATTGCGGGATTGGCATTGGTTATACTTCTGCCCATATGGTTTATTGTTCGGTTTATCATGACACCCGATGTAAGTCCTGAAGCCGTCCAGGGCAGACTTGATTTAACCGCGTGGGATTTCTCAGAGCAAGGCAGCGTAGAGCTCAACGGGGAATGGGAGTTTTATCGAGGGCAGCTGTTAACCCCGGAAAGCTTTGAACAGCAGCATCCGGATGAGAAGATTCCTTCTCCTACAAGCATCGTATCTGTCCCCGATAAGTGGAATCAATATATAGATGAAGATGGTGAGCCTGGGGCAGCAGGAGCCGGGACGTTCAGGCTGGTCGTTCAATTAAGGGGAGCCGAGGGCATCTACGGCATTCATACCGGAAACATACGGACGGCTAACCGGATTTTTATGAGTGGTCAGGAGGTTGGGGCCAGCGGTTCCCCCGGATTATCGGACGATGGGAGTGTTCCCAACAATATCCCATACGTTGGATACGCCCAAGTAGACGGCAGTGAAGTTGAGATCCTTGTGCAGGTATCGAATTTCATCTATTCCTCAGGCGGAATTTATTCTCCGCTTGTATTTGGCGACAAGCAGGCGGTGATGAAGAGCCGGGAAACCACGGCTTTTGTAGACCTGATGACATTGGCGGGATTTCTGATTCCGGCTATGTACTTTCTGTTACTGTATCGCATGCAGCGAAATGAGAAGTCGCTTCAGTACCTGGGGTTATTCTGCCTGTCTGCTATGGTTTATGTGGCGACACACGGCGAGAAGCTGCTATCCGCTGTATGGCCGGATCTTCCGTATGAGTGGTTCATTCGGATTCAGATGATTTTCTCTGCATTCGTCTATTATTTCTTGCTGCGCTATATTGCCGAGACCGTTCAAGGTCTTGTTCACCGGTGGGCACTTTATCTGAGCAACGCGGCAACACTGATTGCAGTAGGGAGCGGTCTCATTCTGCCGACGGTTGTTTTCTCGGAATTGGAACCGGTCATTTACCTATTCTCCGTATTTATCATTCTCTATATCACTACAGTGATGGGACGGGGGATCTGGCGGCGCTCGGAAGACACCGGCTTTATGCTGATAGGCATCCTGAGCATCATGGTTGTGATTACCGTTCATGTGCTCAACTTGATGGGAATATACAGCAACTTGATCATCGTGCCGCTGGAGATGCTGCTGTTTGTAGTAACACAGGCGCTGCTGCTCGCCCAGCGGTTCTCCACAACATTTACTGAGGTGGATCAGCTCTCCCGGAGATTGCTGACATTGGATGGCTTGAAGGACGAATTTATGGCGAATACATCCCATGAGCTTCGGACTCCTCTCCATGGCATTGTGAATATTGCCCAGTCGCTGCTGGATGGGTCCTCGGGTTCGTTAAGCGCTAAGCAGTCCAAGGAACTGTCCATGATAGTGTCAACCGGTAACCGTTTATCCACGCTGGTTAACGACATACTGGATTTTAGTAAGCTGAAAAATGGGGAGATTGTGCTGCATCGGCAGCCCGTTGATCTGAAAGCCGTGACACAATCCGTGCTTGAGGTGGTTACACATCTGTCGGCGGGCAAGCCGCTTAGCCTGGAGCAGCAGTGGCCGGAGAATTTGCCTTGGCTTGACACCGATGAAGATCGATTAAGACAGATTCTGTACAATCTGCTCGGCAATGCTGTGAAATTCACAGAGTCAGGGACGGTGCGAGTGACTGCAGATATAATCCATGGGCATGTAAGAATATCGGTCAGCGATACGGGGATTGGCATCTCAGAGGAGCGTCTCGTGGACATCTTCAAATCCTATGATCAAATTGGATATGCCTCCGATCGGGAATACAGCGGCACAGGCATCGGGCTGAGCATTACGAAAAAGCTGGTGGAACTGGGGGGCGGGGAGATCTGGGCAGAGTCTGAGCCGGGTGTTGGTTCGGTCTTTCACTTTACGCTACCATCTACACTAATTCCGCCCCAGACTTCATGGATTGGCACTGCGCAATCCGCGACAGCTTCTGTTGCGGTAGCAGCGGAGCATGTGAGCGATCCGAGTGGCTCCAGAACGTACCCGAAGGGTCCCACCGTACTGCTGGTTGACGACGATCCTGTGAATCTGCAGGTGCTTCGGAGTCTGCTCTTTGCGGAGAATTATAATCTACTCACAGCAAGCAATGGAGTCCAGGCGCTGGAGCATATCCGTTCAGGGCAAGGGATTGATCTGGTGATTACGGATTGGATGATGCCGGGGATGTCCGGACTGCAATTATGCAGAACGGTTCGGGAGCAGCACACACTCTTTGAGCTGCCCATTCTGATGCTGACCGCACGAAGTTTGCCGGAGGACGTCCGTACCGGACTGCAGGCCGGGGCGAATGATTTCTTAAGAAAGCCGGTGGATGCCGATGAGCTGCGGGCCCGAGTCCGCAATCTGCTTGAGCTTCGCCGGTCTGTACGTCAGACGATTTCGGCGGAGATGGCGTTTCTTCAAGCGCAGATCAAGCCCCATTTTATGTTCAATGCGCTGAATACCATCATTGCCGTGCTGTATACCGATCCGGATAAAGCGACACGGCTGCTCATCGAGCTTAGCCATTATTTACGCGGAAGCTTTGATTTTCAGAACAGGGATCAGCTTGGCACGCTGCAGAAGGAGACCGCCTTGGTTCAATCCTATCTATTCTTGGAGCAGGCCCGTTTCGAGGATCGCTTAACCATCGAATATGATGTTCATGCCCCATTAGACCGTTTGGTACCGCCGCTTAGCATACAGCCAATCGTAGAGAATGCGGTGCGGCATGGGGTGACGAGGCAGCTCTCCGGGGGAACGGTTCGTATTCAGATCCATGAACGGGAGGAACGGATAACGATTTCCGTTACGGATAACGGTGTGGGCATGAGTCCGGACAAGGTCAATTCCTTGCTCTCCGGGGCGCACCATACAGGGGGTGTAGGGCTCCGAAATATACACGCCCGATTGCTCACGCTATACGGTAAAGGACTTCAGATCGAAAGCCGGTTGGGATTCGGCACGTCCGTCAGCTTTGAAGTGCCTTTGTCGACCAAGCTCGACAACAGATTGGAATAAGGAGGAGTATTTGACGATATGAAAGCAATTGTGATTGATGATGAGAATCCGGCATTGGTGCACATGCAGCGGCTCATCGAACGCGATGGGCGCCTAGAGGTTGCAGGAACCTTTACCCAGGCCCAGGATGCCATAGATCAATGGCAATTGTGTATGGCGGATGTTGTATTTCTCGACATTGAAATGCCTGGACTCTGTGGACTTGAGGCAGGTGAAAGGCTTGCACAGCTTGACCCTGATGTCCATATCGTCTATGTGACGGCCTATGGTCATTATGCTCTGGAAGTATTCAAACAGAATGTACAGAATTATTTATTAAAGCCGGTAGATCCGGAACGGTTCAGCGATACGGTCACGAATCTGCTGTCGTGCAAGCATAAATGATTTCCTCTGGATTCGCAGCGTATTCGGGGAGGCGATGGGAACATTCCGTTATAATTATCTTCTTCCGGGATGCTCATGAACGAGTATGTTAAAATATCCCTATCATGATAAAGGATGGGGTTAGGTGGATAATCATAAAATTGAAGAGTTTGCGGCAAGCATTCGTTTTTCAGGAGCCGTGCTCTTAAACGATAAAGACGGCAACATCGTATGGGAAGCGGCATTCGGTTATTCCAACCGGGCTGACCGCCTGCCTAATCAGGTGGGCACAAGATTTGGCATAGCCTCAGGCTGCAAGCTGTTTACCGCTATTGCCATTTGTCAGCTAATAGAAGAGGGCAAGCTGTCCCTGGACAGCAAGCTGAGCGAATGCTTGGATATTCCGCTGCCAGATTTCAGCGAGGAGATTACGGTTCATCATTTGCTGAGTCATAGCTCGGGTATTCCGGATTATTATGACGAAGAGGTCATGGATGACTTTGAGGATCTGTGGAAGGCCGTACCGATGTATACTTTTCGGAACGGAACGGATTTTCTTCCATTGTTCCAGAATGAGGGCATGAAATTTCAGCCGGGCGAGAGATTTCATTATAACAATGCAGGGTTTGTGGTGCTCGGCCTGATCGTTGAGCAGCATGCGGGCATGCCATTCCAGGATTATATCGAGCAACGTATTTTCCAGCCGTGCGAGATGCTGGATTCGGGGTATTTCTCGCTGGACCGCCTGCCTGCGAATACCGCTATAGGGTATATCGATGAGAAGGACGGTACGTGGAGAACGAATCAGTATGCTATTCCGGTTCAAGGTTATGCCGATGGAGGAGCATATGTGACAGCTCCGGACATGATGAAGTTATGGAGTTCGCTGCTGGCAAACAAACTGCTCGCTCCATCCATGACAAGGCAGCTGCTCATTCCGCATCAATATGATCCGGGCAGTGGCTTGCATTACGGGCTTGGCGTGTGGATCACCAAGAAGGATGAGGACCTGTTCAAATACCATGTGATGGGATACGACCCAGGTGTGAATTTTCGGTCTGCCTATTATCCAGGCACAGGTCATACCCTGGTGGTCACGTCCAATGGCAGTGGCGGAGCCTTTGAAATGATGAGGTTGATTGAGGAAGAACTCTCGAAGGGATCCAGCAGTACATAAAAACAGCCCCGCGCTTTGAATAGGCCAGGGGCTGTTATGCGGTTGAGTCCTTTGATGAACCTGCAGCTGGATTGATTTACAACCCGGCTTTAAAGTATCGGTTCGCCGCCGGTTTGAACATAAAGACGAGAGCGGAAATAACAGCGATGATATGAAGGACTCGGCTGGATGCAAACAGTATAGAAATATTGTCTGCATGAGCGAAGGCCTCCCACAGTGAATTTCCTGACATAAGCCATTGGATGGGGTCAATGGTTAAGGAGAGGAGGCCAATCCCGCCTAATAGCAGGGCCAATGCGATGCGCGCCCAATTTTTTCCTCGAAGCATTCTGAACATGATGTAGACAAGGGCAGCGAATAACATGGATCGTGTGGCTACATGAATGAGAATACCGCCGATTTCAGATCCTGCATGGGTGGAAATATAGTCGATGACCGCTACCGTCATCTCGAATATGCCTGCACCGATGGCAATCATCCATAACAGAAAGGACTGGAATACCTCATGGGGAACAGCATCCTTCTTCATGTGAATTATCATTCCTCTCCAGAGTGACTGATCTAATATACGCGCTGTTATGTGAATTGGGACTACGAGATAGTACGTCTAGCCGTAAACCACCAGCCACCTGCAAGGAGAACAAGTGATATGAGCAGCGTGAGTCCGAATCCCTGCAGAAGTGAATCGTTAAACAGAAGGGCCTGCAAGCCATCGGCCAGTGTATGCCGGAGGGAAGGGATGGATGTAAAGATCGGTATTGCTGCTATGAACACCACCCAAACTACCCAGCCCAGAACGTGACGGAGGCCGGAGAACAGCAGATTCAGCAATGAAATAAGAAGCAGATAGGCGCCAAATTGATAGACAAACATGCCAACGATACCGAATTGGCTCCACCCGAATATCTCGAGGATGTTAAAGGTGTTTTCGTAGTTTCGTATAAAGCCGATTTCGATTTGAAGCCAGATGATATTAAGCATGGCAAAGATGGCAGACCATAGGGCGTAAACAAGGAGCATGCCAGCATAATATTCTTTTCGTGTAGCTCCTAAATTCATCACCCGTCTGAATAAGCCTGCTGGCAGCACACTGCCTATGAATAACAGGAACACGGTGAGAAGATTGGCCGCCGACACTTGCTTATTCTCACCATTATCTCCAAGAGACAGGCTTACGATAACATTTGCAAGAATACTAATGGCAATAGTGCCAAGAATCGACCAGAGATAAGGTCGAAGCTGCAGAAATGAAGCTCTCATGAGCACAGTGGACTTATTCAATGATCTGACCTCCTTCTATTAAATAGGAGAAAAACTTTTGCAGCGGCAAGCCGTCAATGACAATCCCGAGTTTGTTGGCTTGCATGCGGTCAGCCTCATGGATAGTCCCGTATATAGCCGTTATGGAGCCCTTGCCATAAGATTCTTTATAGATCACATGCCGCTTCTTCGTAAATTGCTCCATTTGCTCCTGATTCCCTGTCAACAGATGGGAGTTAGCGCGGATGTGATCGACATCGTCATGCAGTAAAATGGAGCCGGAATCCATAATGTAGACCCTCTCAACGACAGTAGCAATCTCATCGATCAGATGGGTCGAGAGGAGGATGGTCCGGGGATGATTGGCATAATCCTCAACCAGAACGCGATAAAATTTTTCTCGCATAAGCACATCCAGTCCAAGCACCGGTTCATCAAAATACCGTAATGGGTGCGCGGCTGGCAAGGCCGATAATATTTCCAACCAGGGATTCCATGCCCCGTGAGAGCTGACGGATTTTTTGGTCAGGGTTCAGCTTGAATGTCTTCAGCAGGCTCTGGGCATAGTACCAGTTCCAATTCTCATGAAAGGCTGATGCAAGTCGCAATACTTCAATAACCTTTGCTCCGCCGAAGAATAAATTTTTCTCTCTTACATAACAGATGCCCCTCGGGGTTTCTCCCCGTTTCAGCGTTGCGCCCGAGATCTGGATGCTGCCATAGTCGGGAAAGGCTCCGCCGGTCATCATGTTGAGCAGCGTGGTCTTTCCGGCACCGTTCGGGCCAAGGAGACCGTAGATGGTATTCTCCTCTAAATGCAGTTCCAAATTTCGGACTGCCTCCGTACTCCCGTAACGCTTGCCCAGGTTGGAGCATGTAAGTAATGCGCCCATTTTGCTCATCTCCTATTCCTCTGTTTGATCATTTCAATAACATCCTCGGTGGTCAGCTCAAGCTTTTCCGCTTCGTCCAGCAGTTTCAATACAAGCTCGTTGTAGAATCGATCCTGCCGTTTCGTTAATATGATGGATTTGGCATCCGCTGCAACAAACATGCCCAGCCCCCTTTTCTTATACAAAATTCCTTCATTGACAAGCAGGGCAATGCCTTTTACAGCTGTGGCGGGATTGACCTGAAAAGTACTCGCGAACTGCGACATCGAGATAATCTGATCATCTGTTTGGTAAGTCCCGTTTAATATGTCATCTTCAATCATGTCTGCAATTTGCTGAAAAATCGGCTGCCCTTCGTCAAACATCGAATTCATGATATCACCCTGTCGGTATGTTAGTCTTGTAACATACTATAATATCAGATGGAAGGATGTGTCAACTAAAAAAAGAAAAAACAGACCATAATGGGCCTGTTTGTACTGTGAATCTCAAAAAACCCCCGTCTTATAAAGACGAGGGTACAAACTTTATCAAAGCAGCCAAGACGCTATATCCAGCCCTTCTCTTCCGCCATCGTGATGGCCTCAATCCGGTTCTTGGCATTCAGCTTGCTTAATATTTCGGACATGTAGTTGCGGACGGTCCCGTAGGACAAGTGCAGCTTCGAGGCGATATCATTAGAGCTGTTTCCGTCTGCAGCCAGCCGCAGCACCTCCCGTTCGCGTTCGGTTAACGGATTGGCACCTGCGCTTGATAACGTCCCGAAGACCAGCTCAGGGGAAACCTCCCGCCGCCCCTCCATCACCCGGCGGATGGCTTCTGCCAGTCGCTCACTGGGTTCATCCTTCAGCAAATATCCCTGAACCCCCGCCTGTACGGCCCGCTCAAAATAACCGGGTCTTGCAAACGTGGTCAGAATGATCACCCGGCTTGAATAACCGCGCTGCTTCACTTCCTCCGCCACTTCAAGGCCGCTGCGCACGGGCATTTCGATATCCAGCAGACATACATCGGGTTTGTGCACTGCAATCAGAGATAGTGCTTCAGCACCGTCGCCCGCTTGGCCAATCACTTCAATATCGTCTTCGAAGTCAAGCAAAGAAGCCAGAGCGCCGCGAAGCATTCGCTGATCCTCGGCTATCAGTACTTTGATGCTCATGGGATGTGTCCTCCTTCCGGTTCTTGATGACAATGGGAACGCGTATGTTTAATATCGTGCCTTGTTGTTCGGAGCTCGCTTCGACGGTACCCCCAATGAGGGCCAGCCTCTCGGCCATGCCCTTCAGGCCATTGCTGTCCGAAGCGGGGCTGCCCTGTTCCTTGTCTGCAAGACCGATCCCGTTGTCAGCCACCATAATACGCCATTCATTGTTCAGCGATTCGATAACGATCCGGCACTGGCTTGCCTGACTGTGCTTGACCACATTGGTTACCGCCTCCCGCAAGCAGAGGCTAAGGATATTGTGAGCGAGGTCGGATATTCCCTCCAGCTTCGGATTGCCCGTGCAGATCAGCTGGATATCTGCGCTCTCCAGTATGATCCGGGCCTCCTGTAGTTCCTCGGGCAGGGTAGCGGTTCGCATATCGGATACCAGCTCACGGACTTGACGCAGCGCGGCACGCGAGGTGTTCTGAATCTCCCTGGCTTCGAGCTGGGCCTTCCCGGGATCCTTTACGACGAGTTTCTCCACAAGCTGACTTTTCAATGTGATAAGTGACAGCGTATGCCCTAGCGTATCGTGGAGATCTCTCGCGATGCGCATTCGCTCCTCGCCCTTAATCAGGTTGCGAATCTGCTCGTTTGCTTGCGCGAGCTCCTGCTCCAGCCTCTGCCGCCTGCTCAGGGAACGGAATCCTGTCGGAGATATGAGCATGATCAGGAAGAACGGCAGCATGATCATAAAATCCATCGGGGCCATGGTTCGGACATGAAGGGCAAGCGGAATCGCCTCGACGATGAAGAACAGAATCATGGCCTGCGTGAATTTACGATGATCGGCATACCAGCCGATGAAATTAGCCGTGAAGAAGCCCATATACATATAGGTTGGATGATACCAGACAGACAGGATGAAGATAATGGACATCTGGAGGACGAGCCAGTACATGAATTGCTTTTTGCCCTCCAGAAAATAAAGCTGGCGGTATGTGACAAGAAACAACGCCAGCAGCGGAAATCCTATCCATTGCCTTAAGGCATCCGCCTGGAACATGTTAAAGAACGGCATTAGCATATAGATGAGCCACATATATGGAAAGAATCCCATATGACGCGGAAATATTTCAAACCGGAAGCGTTTCATCCCATCACCTTATCCTTCAGTCGGCTTGTTGTTTTTTACGGATATAGGTGGATATTACCATAAATACAGCCAAATAAGCTGCTAAAATAATGAAATTATCCAGCCCCGGCGCTTCTCCGCGCACGATTGACCAGGCACCGCCGCCAAAATGGTAGGACGGCATCCATTTGCCAATGGCTTGCATGATGGAAGGCATTGCATCGATTGGGAACCACATCCCGCCCGTAATAGCAAGCCCCAAGTAGATGCCGTTGCTGACGCCGCTTGCCGTATCCACGCGTTTCATGGAGCCAATCAAGGTGCCGATAGCTAGGAATGGAACGGACGCGATCAGAATCCAGAGACCGCTGAGCACCCACTGCCAGAAGGAGAGGGACACCCCGTTCATCAGGTAACCGGCAACAAAAATTACGACGATGCAAAGCAGATGCATGACGGTTTGCACAAACATTTTACCGAAGAAATATACGCTGCCGGGAAGCGGCGTCACCCGCATGTAGATGGCCCAGCCCTGAACTCTCTCCTGAACGAGGCGAATGCCGAGTGACATGATAGCGGTGCCCATGACACTGAAGGATGCCATGGACATGAGATAATGCGCCTGCCATTGTCCGGCATCGTCCGCTCCCGTATTGACCACCCGGGTGAAGATGAAATAGAACAGTATGGGCATCGCAAGCGACCAGAAAATATAATACGGATTACGTACCATGCGCAGCAGCTCCATTCGGCACTGCAAGATAATCAGTTTCCAGGTTGTCATGTTTATACGGCCTCCTCTTGACTCGTCGTTAATTGGTCGAAGGCTTCGTCCAGGCTTCCCTGATCGATGCGCATATCGCGCACGGCAAGCCCCGTGCGGAACAGAGCCGCAAGCGCTGTGTCCGTATCGTCGGTGACGGCGTGCAGCCTGCCGTCTTGCTCATATACATCCGTTACACCCGGCACCTCATGAAGCAGCTCCTTGACCTGCCGGTGGTCCGCATCCACGATAAAGGATACCGAGCGGCGGGTCAGCTTGGATTTGATGGCTTCCGGCGTACCGTCTGCAACCACCTGACCTTGATGGAACAGCAGAATCCGGTCAGCCATATCGTCTGCCTCTTGCAGATAATGGGTGGTGAACAGAATGGTCTTGCCCTGGCTCGCGAGCTTGCGCACCGTCTGCCAGAATAACCGGCGTGCCGATGTATCCAGCCCGACGGTAGGCTCATCGAAGAATAGCAGCTCGGGATTGCCAGCAATGGCCAGCGCAAAGCTGAGCTTGCGCTTCTGGCCGCCGGACATTTTGACGGCCCATTTGTTAAGCTCCTCGGATGTGAGCCCGCTAAGTAAGGCGATGTCTTGCAGCGACAGCGGATTGGGATAATAGCCGCGAATGAGATTAATGATCTCACGCGTGCGGAGTCCGTCCATAACGCTGACCTCCTGGAGCATGGCGCCGAGCCTCTCTCGAACCTTGAGGTCCTTCGGGCTTCGGCCGAACAGGAGAACTTCACCTTCGCTCGCGTCTTTCAGTCCGAGCATCATGGAAATAGCGGTAGATTTCCCTGCTCCGTTGGGCCCGAGAATCGCGGTGACGGATCCTTTTTCTATAGCAAATGACACTTGGTTGACGGCTTTTTTGCTTCCGAACATCTTGGTAACCTTCCGCAGTTCTGCAACTGGCTCACCGATGAATTCTGGCATGGTATCGCACCCTCTCGTATCGAAATGATCTGAATTCATCATACGAAAGAGAAGAAACACCCGTTAGTACAGGATGTCATCACTTCGAAGTGACTTTTGTCATGTTGGTTTCGACCTAAGGTGAGAGGAAGTAGGATTATGAACAAATGAGGGCGATTTGGAGGAGGTTTGTATCCGCTTACATATGCGTGAATAAAGGCTTGCTTCCGGTTTTCCATCCCTTGGTCTTCTCTTGACCGGAGCAGTGCCTTCAATTATAGTGGGTACAGTAGGAGCAATCTATAATATAGAAGGAAAAAGGTGGCTTGAAACATGTCTGAGAACATCTACGTCGGTGTCGATCTAGGCGGTACAGCGATTAAAGTTGGAATATGCAATGAAGAAGGGCATCTTCTGCAGAAGTATGAGGGACCGACGGAAACAGCCAAAGGCGTTGACACGGTTATTGACAACATTGAGAAATATGTGCGTCACATCGTAGAGGAATCGCCATACAGCTGGGATCAACTTGCTGGTGTTGGAGCTGGATTCGCCGGCTTTACGAATATACGTGAAGGCATTATCATTCTGGCACCGAATGTAGGATTTAAAGATGTACCGATTCGCGCACTGCTTGAAGAGCGTCTCGGCAAGCCTGTCAAAATAGACAACGACGCCAACGTGGCTGCACTGGGCGAAGCCTGGAGCGGTGCAGGTCGCGGCGTTGAGAACTGCGTATGCTACACGCTTGGAACCGGCGTGGGCGGCGGCATAATTGTAAACGGCAAGATTTATCAAGGCTTCGGCGGCATGGCTGGCGAGCTTGGTCACATCTCGGTGGTGCCGGATTTGGAAGCGATTCAATGCGGATGCGGCGAAATGGGCTGTCTGGAGACGGTTTCTTCGGCAACGGGTATCATCCGTATGGCGAAGGATGCTGTCGAGCGCGGTGACCGAACTTCCCTTGCGCATGTTGAGAACATTGCAGCGAAGGAAGTGTTTGATGCTGCAAAAGCGGGCGATGAAGTTGCCATTCGCATCGTAAATCGTGCAGCATACTACCTGGGCAAATCGATGGCTGCTGTTGCCGCCGTATTGAACCCGGAAGCCTTTATTATTGGCGGCGGCGTATCCAATGCCGGCGACATTCTGTTCAATGAGGTTCGCACGGTATTCGCGAAGCTGACACCGGAACCGCTGCAGCGCGGCGTACGCATCGTTCCCGCTGAGCTTGGCAACGATGCCGGTGTTGTTGGAGCTGCCGGTCTGCATTTACGTTCGTAGTATTCATTCACCATACATCGTCTGATTTAAACTCATGAGGGAGGGAAAGCTGATGCTGGAAGCAGCCAACCGCGGCAGCAACACATCATCCATGGCCACCCTGATCATCATCACGGGGATGTCGGGAGCAGGTAAGACCTTGGCCGTACAAAGTCTGGAGGATCTTGGATTCTTTTGCGTTGATAACCTGCCCCCGGTGCTCATTCCTAAATTCGCGGAGCTGATCGATCAATCGAAGGGTAAGATCGGCAAGGTTGCATTGGTCATCGACCTGCGTGGCCGCGAGTTTTTTACCGCTTTATCGGAGTCTCTGAACTACATTAAGGATCATTTCACTATTCATTGTGAAATTCTGTTCCTGGATGCCACGGATTCCGTGCTCGTTCAGCGCTACAAGGAGAGTCGCCGTCGCCATCCGCTCGCTCCGGAAGGCATGCCGCTTGACGGTATCCGGTTGGAGCGCAAAATGCTGGATGAGCTGAAGAACTCAGCTACCCAGGTGATTGATACCAGCAACATGAAGCCTGTCCGCTTGAAGGAGAAGATTATTTCACGCTTTACGCATCTGGAGAGCAGCACGCTATCGGTTAATATCACATCCTTTGGATTCAAATATGGCATTCCGATCGATGCCGATCTGGTGTTTGATGTTCGTTTTCTGCCCAATCCCCATTATGTTGAGCAATTGCGGCCAAACACAGGTCAAAACAGTGATGTGTATGAATATGTAATGAAGTGGCCGGAGACGCAAGCTTTTCTGACCAAACTGCTGGATATGCTGCATTTCTTGATCCCTCAGTATCGGAAGGAAGGCAAGAGTCAGGTTATTATCGGCATTGGCTGTACCGGTGGGAAGCACCGTTCCGTGGCAATTGCTGAATACCTTGGCAAAATGCTCGGGGTCAGCGAAACGGAGACGGT
This sequence comes from Paenibacillus glucanolyticus NBRC 15330, assembly GCF_004000885.1. Taxonomy (GTDB): domain Bacteria; phylum Bacillota; class Bacilli; order Paenibacillales; family Paenibacillaceae; genus Paenibacillus_AQ; species Paenibacillus_AQ glucanolyticus. Next base: position 6,846 of record NZ_BIMC01000027.1, on the reverse strand, counting down.
ATCGGTGAGCCACCGCGATTCTGATCGGGATCGGCATTAATTAAGGGAAGTGATAAATGTGGCTGTGCAAGCTAGAAAGCGCCCCCGCATTGTTGTGATGGGTGGAGGAACCGGGCTGTCCGTCATGCTTCGGGGACTCAAGGAGAAGCCGCTCGATATTACGGCCATCGTAACAGTCGCTGATGATGGAGGAAGCTCCGGCATACTGCGCAGCGAGTTACAGATGCCGCCTCCGGGAGATATCCGTAACGTACTTACAGCACTCGCTGACGTGGAGCCGCTGTTGTCCGATATATTGAAATACCGTTTCAAAACAGGCTCGGGACTGGCCGGGCACAGCCTCGGCAATCTAATCCTGGCTGCCATGACGGATTTGCACGGAGATTTTGTCACGGCAGTCAAGGAGATGAGCCGGGTTTTTGTTGTTCGTGGACAGGTGCTCCCCGCAGCGGGTGAAGCCGTGATTCTGCATGCGGAGATGGAGGATGGCACCATTGTGACGGGTGAATCCAAAATCCCGGAGGCCGGGGGTCGCATTAAGCGGATATCCCTGGAGCCTGAGCATGTCGAGCCGCTGCCGGAGGCATTGGAGGCGATTCAACAGGCCGATGCCATTCTGATCGGCCCGGGAAGTCTGTATACCAGTATTTTGCCCAATTTGCTTGTTCCCAAGCTTGCAGAAGCCATTGTATCGTCCGAAGCCATCAAAATGTTTGTGTGCAATGTGATGACGCAGCCGGGAGAGACGGATAATTATACGGTGAGCGACCACTTGCAGGCCGTTTATGACCATATTGGTCTTCATCTGTTCGATTATGTTATTGTAAATGATGGAGAAATCCCGCCTCAGGTTCAGGATAAGTATGCCCAGAAGGGTGCAAAGCCCGTGGTACTGGATCGTGACGAGGTGACCAGCCGAGGATATAAACTCATTGCAGATAAGCTTGTGCTATTTAGAACATACTTAAGGCATGATGCTGACAAGCTGAGCAACCATATTTTTCAGCTGGTGCAGGATTGGACTACACGAAAGGGGTGAATACCTTGTCCTTTGCGGCACAGACGAAGAAAGAACTGACGATGGTCGAAAGCCAGAACTGCTGTGAAAATGCCGAGCTGTCCGCGCTCATTCGGATGAACGGTTCTGTTCAGCTTTCGAACAAAAAGGTAATCCTGGATATTTCAACGGAAAATGCCGCGATTGCAAGACGTATTTATTCCTTAATTAAGAAGCATTTCCAGGCGCATACTGAACTTTTGGTGCGTAAAAAAATGCGTTTGAAGAAGAATAACGTATATATCGTTCGTATTCCCGCCCAGGTTCAGGAGATCCTCAAAGAACTGCGCATTGTATCCGAAGGCTTTCTGTTTCAGTCCCGCATTGATGAGCAGATCGTTCGTAAAAACTGTTGTAAGCGGGCATATCTTCGTGGTGCCTTTATGGCAGGCGGGTCCGTGAACAATCCGGAGGGATCTTCGTACCATCTGGAAATTGCCTCGATGTATGAAGAGCATTGTCAGTCCCTGGTGGATCTGGCGAATGAGTTTCATCTGAATGCACGCTGCATCGAACGGAAGAAAGGTTTTATCTTCTACATTAAGGAAGGCGAGAAAATCATCGAATTTCTGAATCTGATCGGTGCCCATCAGGCGCTGTTCAAGTTTGAGGATGTCCGGATTATGCGGGATATGCGTAACTCGGTCAACCGGATTGTCAACTGCGAGACCGCCAACCTGAACAAAACGATAGGCGCTGCCGTTCGTCAGATTGAGAACATCAAGCTGCTCCAAAGGGAATTGGGCCTTGAAAACTTGCCTGATAAACTGCGGGAAGTGGCCGAAATCAGGCTGGCTCATCCGGATATGAATCTGAAGGAAGTCGGAGAGCTTCTCAAAGGAACCGTCAGCAAATCAGGGGTAAATCACCGTCTGCGCAAAATCGATGAAATGGCCGAAAAGATTCGGAATGCATAAGATTTTTTTCTTCTAGTGTCCTGTATGGTAAAATGGTATAATATTATAAAATGTCAATCGCGCTTTCAATGCAGCAGATTTATTAGATAGGGGGTAATTTTCATGACAAAGCACCCGGTAGTCGTTCGGTTAAAGACGGGTCTTCACGCCAGACCGGCCGCGCTGTTCGTTCAGGAAGCGAATAAATACTCATCCGAAATTTTTGTTGAAAAAGATGATAAAAAAGTAAATGCCAAAAGTATCATGGGAATTATGAGCCTTGCGATCAGCTCAGGTACCGAAGTTTACATTAGTGCTGAGGGAGCTGACGCTGAGCAAGCGGTTACGTCTCTCGTGAACTTGGTGAGCAAAGAGGAACTCGAGAATCAATAATTGCATCCGTGATTCAAGTATAAGAAAAGTCTTGTCAATGCAAGGCTTTTTTTACTATCTAGTTCATGTTGAGTCTCGTGGGATTCATAGTACATAAGAATAGATTAAGAGAAGGGGCGGGGGAATCCGCCTTTTTTTTGTTGTCTAGATCAAAGAAAGCTGTCCGTTTAACTTCCGTTTAACTTGTTGTTTTATTCTTGCCTTATAAACAATATAAAGGGATATGGGGAAGGGAAGAGAACATGATGAGTGTGACGGACAATGCTTCGACTCAGACAATACCGCAGAAAGAGATGACCGGGAGCAGGAAAGCAGGTTCCCAAGCGTTTTTTCGACTATTAAAAGAAACCAAACCACCCATGCTGCTGCTGATTGGGGCTATCCTTCTTAATGTGGTCTCGACGCTGGTCGGACTTGTCATTCCGATGTTTACCAAGAGCTTGGTGGACGGCTTCTCCTTAACGGATATGAACAGCACGCATATCATCGGCCTTGGGGTCGCGTTTATCGTGCAGACGATTGCAGCCGGGGTTTCGATTTTCCTGCTAAGTTATACGGGACAGAAGATGGTGGCTTCCCTTAGGGAAAGGCTGTGGAAGAAGCTGCTTGTGCTGCCGATCCGGTACTTTGATCATAATCGTTCGGGGGAATCGGTCAGTCGAATGACGAATGATACAGGTGTGATCAAAAGTCTCATATCGGATCACGTGGCGGGATTCTTCAGCGGGATCATCTCGATAGTCGGTTCGATAGGCGTGTTGTTATATCTTAACTGGAAAATGACACTGACGATGTTTATCGTCATACCGATCGCTGCGCTGATTCTGGTGCCGCTTGGGAAGAAGATGTATAAAATCTCGCTTGGCATGCAAGACGAGACGGCTGCGTTTACGGCGAATATAAGCCAGGTTTTGTCGGAGATTCGCTTGGTTAAAGCCTCTAACGCGGAGGATAAAGAGTTTGAGAACGGAAATAAAGGCATTACCAACCTGCTCAACTTCGGTATTAAGGAAGGCGTTGTGTCGGCCTGGATCGCACCGCTGATGTCCTTTGTGCTGATGATGCTGCTGGTGGTTGTTATTGGATATGGCGGGCTTCAGGTGTCAACAGGAGCACTCACGGCGGGCGAGCTGGTTGCATTCATTCTGTATCTGATCCAGATTGTGATGCCCATGACGCAGTTAACGACGTTTTTTACCCAGTTTCAGAAGGCCAAGGGAGCAACAGAGCGAATATTGGAAACACTGGATGCAGAGGAAGAACTCATCTCAGCCGGTGCGGAGGTCGTGAACACGAATCAGCGGGTGTCCATCGAGAATCTCTCGTTTGGTTACAAACCGGAGGAGCCGGTATTGCGCGATGTCAGCTTTCAGATGGAGCCGGGTACGGTCACAGCCGTGGTCGGTCCGAGCGGCGGAGGCAAAACGACACTGTTCTCCATGCTGGAGCGTTTCTACCTTCCGCAGAAGGGTCAGATCCGTTTAGGCAAGGCATCCATTGATACCTTCTCCTTACGTTCCTGGCGCGGGTTGATCGGGTATGTTTCACAGGAAAGCCCGATGATCGCCGGAAGCATTCGCGAAAACCTATGTTATGGGATGGACCGGGAAGTGAGCATGACCGAGATTAGAAGAGCAGCCGAGATGGCGTATGCGGACGGATTCATTGATGAGCTGCCAAACGGCTTTGATACGGATGTGGGCGAACGGGGCGTGAAGCTCTCCGGCGGGCAGCGGCAGCGGATTGCGATTGCCAGAGCACTGCTGCGAAATCCCAAGATTCTGATGCTGGATGAAGCGACCTCCAGTCTGGATAGCCGATCGGAGATTGAAGTGCAGAAGGCACTCAAGAACCTCATGGCTGGACGGACCACGATTATTATTGCGCACCGGTTATCCACGGTGGTGGGAGCCGACCAGATCATTTTCATTGAGAAGGGAACGGTAACCGGGCGGGGAACGCATGACGAATTGATCGAGCAGCATGCGCTGTATAGAGAATTTGCGGTGCAGCAGCTGCAGATGAATGAAACGATGGAGGCTTGATGGCAGCTTGAACATGCTGGGGAAGAAGGGATGACCATGGCAAAAATATTGGTAGTGGACGATGATCCGAACATCCGCGAACTCGTGAAGGTGTTTTTGGAGGAAGCGGGGATGGAGGAGGTACTCGAAGCCTCGGACGGGGTCGAAGCCCTGTCCGTGATGGATCAGGCATCAGTCGATCTGGTCGTGATGGACATCATGATGCCGAATATGGATGGATGGGAGTTATGCCGGGAGATTCGGAGGAATACGGGAATCCCGGTGCTGATGCTGACGGCAAAGGGGGAAACGAGGCAGATCGTGAAGGGCTTTGAGCTGGGGACCGACGATTACCTGGTGAAGCCTTTCGAACCAGCCGAGCTGGTTGTGCGCGTCAAAGCGCTGCTGAAGCGGTATCAGGTCGCGGCCTCCCAGACGGTGAACGTCGGGAAGCTGCAGATGAATCGCAGAACCTATGAAGTCAAGACGGCTGATGACATCTTCGCCCTGCCGCTGAAGGAGTTCGAGCTGCTCTTCAAGCTGGGAAGCTATCCGGGGAGCACGTTGACACGGGACCGGCTGATTGAGGATATATGGGGCTATGATTTTGAGGGGAACGAACGGACGCTGGACGTACACGTGAACCGGCTGCGGGAGCGGTTCCCGGAGGAGAAGTACCGGTTCAGGATTCGTACGGTGCGCGGCCTTGGCTATCGCCTGGAGGTAGGTGAGGGCTGATGAAAAAAATCCTCAAAATTTTGTGGAAAATCGTGCGGGAAATCCTTCAGACCATTTCGATCTTCGCGGTCCTGGGTGCCTCATGGACGGCAGCAACCTATGTAACAAGGTTCGTATATAACTGGACGGGAACCCCGAAGTGGGATTATGTTGTCCATCTGCTCGACCTGTTTGTGGGTGTTATCATTTTCTTTCTGTGCATGCTGATCGTGGGCATGTTCTTCAAGCACAGGCAGATTGCCATGCTGACTGCCATCACAGATGCCATGCGCCGGATATCTCAAGGGGATTTCAACGTGAAGATGGACGATCAGAAGTGGCGCGGGGAGTTTAAGATGATTGCCAGCAGCATTAACGATATGGCGGGGGAGCTGGGGCGAATGGAAAGTATGCGTCAGGATTTCATCTCCAATGTATCCCACGAAATCCAATCCCCGCTCACCTCGATTCGGGGGTTTGCCCGAGCGCTTCGCAATCCCCGCCTTACGGAGGAAAAGAGGGCTCGTTACCTGGAGATCATCGAAGGGGAGAGCCGCCGCTTGTCGCAGCTGAGCGATAATCTGCTGAAGCTGTCGTCCTTGGAGGGCGATCAGCCTGTATTCGAAAGGGCACGTTACCGTCTTGACGGCCAACTGCGTGAAGTGGTGTTGGCCAACGAACCGCAATGGCTGGCAAAGCGGATTCAGGTGGATCTGGACCTCGCCGAGGTCCAGATCGAGGCGACGGAGGATCTGCTGAATCAGGTGTGGACCAATTTGCTGCACAACAGCATCAAATTCACGCCGGAAGATGGCATAATCACGATTGTGCTGAAGGCAGATCAAGACGAAGCCGAGGTCACAATCACGGACACGGGGGTCGGGATGACGGAGTCCGATCAGCTGCACATCTTCGAACGCTTCTACAAAGCGGACAAATCGCGTAATCGCGCTGCTGGCGGCAGCGGTCTGGGATTATCGATCGTGAAGCGGATCGTCGATATCCATCAAGGGCGGATCGCTGTTCAATCCGAGCTTGGGAAGGGATCTACATTTACCGTGAAGGTGCCTTATAAGCGATCTTTGGATACAAAGTAGTGGTTGTGCGTGAAGATTGGGAATGAGGATTGGAAATGAAGATTGGATATGAAGGGTTGAATATGTTGCAAGAATAGTAAAGAGGTACAAGTAACACCAAAGCTGGTGATAGCAGTGAGAGCACTGTGCAATTGTAGGAGGGTGAGAGTGGCATAAGGTAATGTGCGTGGAGGTAAGTGGTGCTGGTATCACTTTCATCACTTACATATTGCCCACTTCATCATCACGCACACTAACGTGATGTAAGTGGTGTAAGTGGTGTAAGTGATGATGATTTGGGCAGCGATGGCGATGTAATGTTGCGAGTAACTAAGTTGTGCAAGTGAAGTAAGTCGGGAAATTATTGTAAGTAGCACAGTGGTGCAAGTAGTAATTGCAAATGATTCAGTACATCCCTGTGTGTATCCCAAGCTAACGGACCCTAATGATCTTATTGGTCGAATTCAGCTCCATATTTAGAATTAACGGACTCCAGAGACGTTATCATAGGAGTTTATCAGGAAAAAGCAGCCTTTTTGAAGGAATAAAGGATCCTGGGTCCGTTAGTTTTCTAAAAACCCCGTTTTCCCGCTAATAAGGTCCGCTGGGTCCGTTAGTTTTTCGGGTTGCAGTCATGCGTTTGATTGCCCATGCTTTAGAGCCCTAAATATTATCCAGATATC
>NZ_BIMC01000026.1 GCF_004000885.1 Paenibacillus glucanolyticus NBRC 15330 | reverse complement strand
TAGATATTCTTTAAAGCTAACCTGTATGCAGTCAAATTGGTAGACATCAGGATCCTTAACTACATGTAGAGTATCCTTAAGCTTCTTTACAAGTAGTCAGAATAATTTGCGTATGTCGTCATTAGGGTTCTATATGTCTAGTCATAAGGTAGGGTAGTCGGAAGCACTGAAACAGCACCAGAACAGGGAACTAATCCGCTCATCCACCAAAGACGCTCCTTCATAATTGAAGACGTCCTAGAAAAGACGCCTTCATTATCACCATTATATCTACGTAACGTCCCATCTCTGATCGTTCCCATCGGGGATCGTGTCTGAGGGATGACTACGTTTATGCTTGGGTAACATTCCTCTGCCCATATGGCAGAACCGTAAGAGTAACACTTAAGGGTTCACCACCTCTAACGAATCCGATCTCAACCTTCTCACCAGGCTCCATGGATGTGACTTTATCCTCCAGCTCATCATAGCTGCGGATGACCTGCCCGTCCGCGCCTGTGATGATATCGCCTGCCTCTAAGCTCCCGTCCGCAGACGTACCGGGTAACACCTCAACGACCTTGACGCCCTCTAAGCTGTCGCCGCGGTAAGTATAATGATTCATGCCTATCCAGCTTGACCAGAAGGTGGATCGCATGTCCGCCTCATCTTCCAGGACACTCTTCATATTACGCATAAAACGATATGTACCAAATGCCATGTTATCCATCATCATATACTCTTGCTCATTAGACCATAGCCCAGTGTACTCAATGCCAACCAGTGTCCCATCGAGATGAGGTTCCATTGTCCAAATGGTAAGCTCGTTGTCTTCACCTCTGAGCGTAAGTCTACGGTTAGGGATAAGCTCTTCAATCGTGCCGATATAGGATACGCCCCAGCCGTAATCAAGAGCGACTTGACCGCCGACCTTCAGGTCGATCTCACAATGACGGGTTTCCCAGCGGTTTCGTTCCTGCGGTTCGGTCAATGCCTTCCATGCCCGTTCCGGTGTTGTGCGGATTACAATTTCTCTCTTCACGTTCTTGAAAATAGCTGTCATTCATAAGTCCTCCTCTAGGTATTGTTTGAGCTTAGTCAGTTTGTTCTCCAGAATATGGCCAAGCTCATGCTGAAGCTGCTCATACCCGTTCTGAAAGATTGGGACGTTCAGTCGGTAGAAGCAGTACTTGCCTTCTCTGCGCTCAAGCAGCAGTTCTTCTTCGAGCAAAATCGCCAGATGTTTTTTAATGGCCGGCTGCGAAATATGAAATGCTCTCACGATCTCTAGCTGAGGGAGCTCTTGATGTGCTACCATGTTTAATATTTTCCTTCGGATGGGATCTGAAATCGCACGGTACATATCGCTCATGATTGAAATCCCTCCACATCTCATTCAGATAACCTTTTGGTTATATGTATGCATTCAGTATAGGTTCCCATCAATTGGATGTCAATATAAATGGTTAAATTGAAAATTAGGCTTTACATAACCAAAACACTAGTGTACTATTTAACTATAACACCAATACAAAAAAGGAGTGGAACACATACATGAACGGAAACGGTTCAAAAGAACTCACAGCAGACAACACAGCCATGGGGAGCAGTGCTTCCCAAGCTGTTAACGCTATAAGCAAATCCGGCACAACGAATGCACATCCCCATCTCCATTCATCCAATAAATCGAACGCATCAGATGATCTAGGGGATGGAATGCATTCATCAGTGATACCCTCGACAAATGCTCAGAATAGTCCAGTCGTTCTTACAGTCCAGCAGGTTACCAAAACCATTGGAAAGAAGAACATCGTGGACGGACTTTCTTTTGACATTTATCGTGGTGAAATTGTGGGATTGCTTGGACCGAACGGTGCAGGCAAAACGACAACCATCCGCATGATAGTCGGACTGATCGAGATGACTCAAGGGGATGTGCATGTTAAGGGGCACAGCATCAAGAGAGATTTCGTTCAAGCCATCCGCCATATCGGGGGCATTATTGAAAATCCTGAGTTCTACCCTTACATGAGCGGCTATGACAACTTGAGACAATACCAGCGGATGTCCGAGGGCGTGACCATCACCAGAATTATGGAGGTTGTGAAGCTTGTCGGGCTGCAGGATGCCATACACAAGAAGGTTCGTGCTTATTCACTGGGTATGCGCCAACGGTTAGGGATTGCCCAGGCTTTGCTGCATAATCCATCCATCCTCATCCTTGATGAGCCGACGAATGGACTCGATCCAGCAGGTATCCGAGAGATGCGGGATTACTTGAAACAAATCGCCAAGGATGAGGGGATTGCCATACTCGTGTCCAGCCACCTGCTGTCGGAAATGGAATTGATGTGCAGCCGTGTGGTTGTTATCCAGGAAGGTAAACTCGTAACCGAGCGTTCTATCGGAGGCCCAGTCGTTGATGAAGAGTTGACCACGGTAACCTTCCGCGTAAACGATGCGGCCATGGCGGAACAGACCATTAGGCATATGAAAGACATCACGCTTCTTGCCACCCAGATCGAGGAGGGCATCGTTACGGTTCAACTGACGGAAGAAGACATACCTGCATTGATCCAGTCGCTGTGCGATGCGCGGGTACGAATCTATCGGGTGGAAGAGATTAAATCTTCACTGGAAGAAGAATTTTTGAAATGGACAGGAGGCAATCGCATTGCATAGCTTTGGAAATCTCGTCTGGAACGAGTGGCTCAAAATGTTTAAAAAACGGAGTTTTTTCCTGCCGTACGTGCTGTTGGCTGGAATGGTGCTATTCATGGCGTTTATGCTCTATAAATTCAGCGGTGGCAGCAGCACTGGTTATGAGTTCGCTCAATTGGCTGTAACCACCAAGGGGATGGGACAAATGCTGACCCTGCTTGCGATCGTAGTTACGGCGGGAGCGGTAGCAAAGGAGCACAGTATGGGCACCGTCAAACTGCTGCTTATACGCGCGCAGAGCCGTACCAAGATTTTGGCTTCGAAATATGTTGCCATTCTGATTTACATCCTGACCCTGGCAGCTTTCATGTTTGTTGTCTCCGTGCTGACGGGTCAGATCACGTTCGGCATGGAATCCGGCACGGTTGCAATCGGTGATGTGCTGAGGGAAGCAATCAATAATCTGGTGTATACAATCGTCTATGTAACGTTAACCTTTATGGTAGGCATATTGACGAAATCCACCGGTCCTGCCATCGGCATCGGGATGTTCATGGTTATTATGGAAAGCATGGCTGTACAGCTGCTTGCACGTTATTCCTGGTCCAAATACCTGCTGTTCACGAACGTGGATCTTTCCATGTACAGCGGGGGAGGCAGTTCCCCGATACCGGGAATGAGCCTGACATTTTCAATTATTGTGCTCGCTGTATATCTTCTCTTGTTTCTTACGGCAGGCTTTGTTACGTTTAAAAAACGGGATGTCGCATAAGGAACCTCGAGAGAGGTAGAGCGGCGGAAAGGAGCAACCCGACAGTGAGTATAGAATTCGACAATAATCTGCCGATCTATTTACAGATCATGACGTATTTAAAGAAAGAAATTATAATCGGTAAACTTCAGCCCGGTGATAAAATCCCATCGGTCCGAGAATTAGCAAGTGAGCTTCAAATAAATCCAAACACGGTGCAGCGAACATTTCAAGAATTGGAGCGTGAGGGTATTGTGGAGACACGGCGGGGATTGGGCCGATATGTGACAAGCGAGGAATCGAAGATTATGGCGATAAAAAAAGAAATGGCAGGCGATCTGCTGGAGCGGTTTATTCGCGGAATGCAGGAGCTGGGCTTTAAAGATCAGGATATCATATCGATCGTGGAAGATGCAGTGAAGCAGTCATGATCAATAGCGGAGGTGAAACCATGGTGGAGAACTTGTTGCAGGTCCGCAGCGTAAACAAGACCTACGCCGGCGGCCGGAGAGCATTACATGACATAAACCTGAATATTCATGGTGGAAAAATCATTGGTTTGCTGGGTACCAACGGAAGCGGAAAGAGTACGCTTATGAAGATTGCGGCAGGCTTGATCCAGCCTTCGACCGGCGGTGTGGAAGTGAACGGCAAGCCGGTCGGACTGGAGACCAAAGCTATCGTATCCTTCATGCCCGACCGTCCTGTGACGGAGCCCTGGATGAAGGTATCGGATGCGGTGGCATACTTCAAGGATTTTTATGAGGACTTTAATGTTGAGAAAGCCCGCAATATGCTGGAATTTATGAATTTGAAGGCGAATGATCGCATCAGTTCCTTGTCCAAAGGAATGAACGAGCGCCTGCAGTTAACACTGGCTTTGTCCCGTGAAGCCCAGCTGTATATGCTGGATGAACCCATTGGTGGAGTGGATCCGGTAGCAAGGGGCAAGATTTTGGATGCGATTGTTGAATTCTACAACGAGGACAGCAGCATTATCATTTCGACCCATCTGGTCCGGGATATTGAGCGGATATTTGATGAAGTGATTTTTATTCGCAACGGCGAAGTTGTCATGCATGACGAAGTAGAGAACATCCGCCTGAAGCACGGAAAAAGCGTGGATGAGATGTTTAAAGAGGTGTATGCGGAATGATGAAACTGTTGAAATACGACTGGAAGAGAAACTCGACAACGCTGCTTGGCGCATTCGCGATACTTCTGATCGTACAGATTGCGATCACGGTGGCGGGCTCCATCAGAGACTGGGAGCTTGGAATCATGCTTGGGTTAAGCATGCTGGCCTACGGCTCTGTAAGTGTCCTACTGGTGGTTGTCGCTAGCAAGACATTCGACTTTAATATCAAGGCGTACCACCGTCGCCTGCTTCCTGTTCGTTCGGTTTGGAGCGTAGCTTCCTCGCTTATAATGGCATGTGTGAGTCTGCTTGTGCTTGGCATACTGGCGGCTTTGCATATGTGGTATTATTGGAACTCGGCCGGCATACCGCTGCAAGACATCCATTTATCTGAATTTCCCATTACGTATGCAATTGGGCTGGCGCTGATGATGGCTTGGAAGTTGATCTACTTGATGATCACAATATTTTTCTCCATTACGGTTGCCAGAAGCATTACGAAAAAGGGGAGCGTTTGGATCGGCATTCTGGTATTCTTCGCACTGCAAAATATTCTTGGCTGGCTCAGCCATGTAATCTTTGGTGAAAAGGTGGCGTGGGTCGGGCCGATGGCTACCATCTCTTTTGGGAATGAGACAGACTTTGCCGTATCTGCCGGAGAGTATACGCTGGCATGGGGAGCCCTTGCGTTTGAAGTCGTGCTTGCAGCCTTGATCCTATACGCAACGGTCTATCTGATTGATCGGAAAGTGGAAGTTTAGTTTAACCATAGAGATAACACTGTCATGGAGATGAAGAAGGCAAGTATATATAGTAAGAGACGAAGAAGCTGCCCGGAACAGGGCAGTTTCTTTTTGGTATGGAAGGAGATTACCCTTGCCAAGCCGAACATATCAGTATACTTCATGATCGAAATAACTCATCATATGAAGTTATAGCAAGGAGATAATATGTAGGAATATGCTAAACATTATAACGTTATATTCACGTATCGATTGTTCTATGCTATGCTATAAGCACGATACACAGATTACACACCATATAAATCGGCGAAATAACGAGGATAACAGCTGGATCGGCAAGGCTAAAGGGGTGGGATTATGAAGATTTTGGAACAGCGCTTTGTGTTGCGCAATGTACAGACGGTGTTTGATGATCAACCTTTTGACATGGTTATGGAGAACGGATTTATTACCGAAATAACGGCTGCGAATACGGCCACCGGTGCTGATCAGTTTGATTGCACGGGCCTCTATGTCTCCAGCGGCTGGATTGATATGCATGTCCATGCGGTTGCCAAGCTTGAGCCCTACGGGGATGTCATTGATGAGATTGGCGTTAAGCAAGGGGTTGCCACTATTATCGACGCAGGCAGCTGCGGTGCGGACGGGATTGGGGAGCTGGCAGACGAGGTAGCCCGGTCCAAGACCAATGTGTTTGCTTTTTTGAATATATCCCATATTGGTCTGCAACGAATCGATGAGCTTTCCAGTCTGGATTGGGTTGACGCCGACAAGGCAATAAAAGCGATACGCACCTATCCGGATCTGATCATTGGACTTAAGGCAAGAATCAGCAAAAGCGTCGTGAAGGATAATGGGGTAGAGCCGCTTCGTCTCGCAAGGAAACTGTCCGAGAAAACATCGCTTCCGCTGATGGTACATATCGGATCGGGACCCCCGCCTATTGAAGAGGTATTGGAGCTGCTTTCGAAGGACGACATTATTACCCATTATTTAAACGGAAAAGCCAACAATTTATTTGATTCGGACGGTAAGCCGATCCCGGCACTGGTAGAGGCGATAGCCCGCGGCGTCCATCTGGATGTGGGTCATGGAACAGCAAGCTTTTCGTTCCTGGTAGCGGAATATGCAAAGAACCAGGGGATTAAGCCCAATACAATCAGCACGGATATTTATCGCGGTAATCGTATGAACGGTCCGGTGTACAGTCTGGCCAGCGTGATGACCAAGTTCCTTTATTTGGGCTACAGCTTGCAGGAGGTGGTCTCAGCCGTAACGGACCATGCCGCTGCTTGGCTTCGACGGCCGGAGCTGGGGAGAATCCAAGTGGGTGATGCAGCACACCTGACGCTGTTTACGGTGCAGCAGGGGCCGCTGAGTTTAACGGATTCCGAAGGGGAGACAAGAATCGCCGACCGATATATCGAAGCCAAGGGAGTGGTAGTCAATGGATCATTCATTACATGCTAAGTATGGATTGAAACGAGTGGTTAATGCCAGTGGCCGCATGAGCATTCTCGGAGTATCTGCACCAACGGATACCGTGATGGAAGCGATGCGGATCGGTGGTCAGAGTTACGTGGAGATCGCAGATCTGGTAGACAAAGCCGGCGATTACATGGCGCGCATACTCGGTTCGGAGGCAGCGGTTGTTGTCAATTCCGCTTCCAGCGGTATCGCATTATCCGTAGCAGCCATTGTAACCGAGGGCAATCGCAGACGCAGTGATCGGCTGCATCAGGAGCCGATTGCCAAGAACGAAATCATCATGTTCAAGGGACACAATGTGCAGTATGGAGCTCCCGTTGAAACGATGGTTTACCTCGGAGGAGGTAAGGTTGTTGAGGTGGGTTATGCCAACGAAGGGCGCAAGGAACATATCGCCGAAGCGATTCATGAGCGCACCGCTGCTATCTTGTATGTGAAATCACATCACTGCGTGCAGAAAAATATGATTTCGGTGGAAGAGGCAGCTGAAGTCGCCAAGGCTCACGGGCTTCCGCTGATCGTGGATGCGGCGGCTGAAGAGGATATCCAGAAGTATGTGAAATACGGTGATCTGGCTATATACAGCGGCTCCAAAGCCATTGAGGGTCCAACCTCCGGCATCGTAGGCGGCAAGCGGCAATACGTGGAGTGGGTGAAGGCGCAGCTGCAAGGCATTGGGCGAAGCATGAAGGTAGGCAAGGAAACCACATTTGGATTGCTCCAGGCGCTGGATGAGTACATGGTGAAGGAAGACAAGAGTGAACAGGAGAAGGCTGCACTCGAGGAAATGAAGTCCTTATCGGATTTGCCGGGCATTGAGGTTACCATCGTGCAGGATGAGGCAGGCCGCTCCATCTTCCGGGGACGTGTGAAAGTAGGCGAAGAAGCTGCGGGAGTCAGCGCCAAATCGATGAACGATCAGCTTCGCGAGGGCGATATCGCCATATACACAAGGGATTACGGTGTGCGGCAGGGGTATTTTGACATCGATCCACGCTCGCTTTCCGGCGATGATTTGCAAGTCATTATAACAAGAATACAGCAGATTGCAGGGGGAAACTAAAATGGCCAATATGGAGAAACGTCTTTACAGAAACCGCGCAGCACTGAATGTGCTTGCGGGCAGCATCCAGAATGCAAAGGAAATATTCGAAGCAGCGGAAGGACATGTGGTGGTCGGTGTGTTGTCGAAGAACTATCCGAACGTGCAAGAGGCCATTATCGCGATGAAGGAGTACGGTGCTGTTATTGAAGATGCCGTGTCTATCGGACTTGGAGCAGGGGATAACCGGCAAGCGGCAGTCGTAGCAGAGATCGTGAAGGGCTATCCAGGCACGCATATCAATCAGGTATTCCCTGCCGTTGGCGCTACCCGTGCTAACTTGGGGGGAGAGGAAAGCTGGATAAACAGCCTTGTGTCCCCTTCGGGTCAGGTGGGCTACGTGAACATATCTACCGGCCCGGTGAGCGCTGCCGGAACGGATGCGGCCATCATTCCTATTAAAGCCGCTATTGCGCTTGTGCGCGATATGGGAGGCAATGCACTGAAATATTTCCCGATGCAGGGGCTGAAGCTAGAGGATGAATACCGCGCGGTAGCGAAGGCATGTGCAGAGGAAGGTTTTGCGCTCGAGCCGACTGGTGGCATCGATAAAGAGAATTTTGAAGCGATTGTACGTATTGCATTGGAAGCGAGAGTACAGCAGGTTATTCCTCACGTATATTCCTCCATCATCGATTCAACCAGCGGCGATACCATCATCAGTGATGTTCGGGAACTGCATCAAAAGTTAAAAGCGCTGGTTGACCAATATGCCTAAGAGAATCGCTGCCTATGGCGAAGTGATGATGCGGCTGCAAGTACCAGGGTATGCATCTTTGGCTCAGGAGAGCCATTTGAATTACTCCTTCTCGGGCACCGGTGTCAATATCGCATCGGCCATCGCCAGATTCGGTCATACTGGATTTCTGGTCAGCACGCTGCCGGATAACCCGCTTGGTGAAGCGGCGATCTCATACCTGCGCAAGCTTGGTATTGGCACATCGCTGATTAGCCGGGGAGGCAAATACGTGGGCATGTATTTCCTGGAGAACGGCTTCGGTGTGCGGCCCGGACGTGTCACGTACACGGATCGGCTGGGCAGCAGTTTTAATACGGCAGCGGATGAGATGTACGATTTCGGGGCGATTGCCGAAAGCGTGGATATGATACACTTTTGCGGCATTACCCTCTCGATGAACGACACGGTGCGGGGGCAGATGAAGACGTTGGCCAAGGAAGTTAAGGCAAGAGGCGGTACGGTTGTGTTCGATTGCAACTATCGTCCCTCTTTATGGGGTGCGGACCGCTACGACTTTGCCAAGCCGCATTATGAGGAAATGCTGTCATTGGCGGACATTGTTTTTATGAACGAGAAAGACGCTCTCTATATTCTCGGCATGGAGACGACGCGTGAAGACCGGAACGAGCAGCTGCAGGAGTTGATTCCGCAGGTAGCCGCGAAGTATAATATTACGGTTGCGTCGGGGACCCACCGCAAGATCAACGGGGATAATACCCATTCCCTGCAAGGATATCTATACACGGACGGAGTCTTTAATTTTTCCCAAACATTGACGTTCTCCGTTCATGACCGTATCGGAGCAGGCGACGCCTATGCCAGTGGTGTGCTTCACGGAATTTCAGAGGGATATGAACCGGGACGGACGGTTGATTTTGCCGCCGCTGCCGCGATGCTTGCCCATACCGTAACGGGAGATACGCCGACGGCGAATGAACGCGAAGTCCTTCAGGCGATGAGTCAGCATATGTCTGATGTGGAAAGGTAGGAGGAAGTATGTCGATCACGCGGAAGAACGGTCCATTATATCTGCAAATCAAGAAGATCATTAAAGATCGGATTCTGCATGGGGTTTACCCACTTGGTGCCCATATTCCTTCCGAGCCGCAGCTGGAGCAGGAATTCAATGTCAGCAAAATGACAGTTCGTAATGCCATCCAGGAGCTGTATCAGGAGGGATATGTAGAGAAACGGAGCGGAGTGGGAACGATTGTGACCCGGAACACCTCCTTTTCCAAACTTTCCAAGGGCAAGCTGTTTACGGAGATTTTGGTTGAAGAAGGACACCAGATTCGGAAGCGCCACCTGAAGACGGAATGGGTGCATAACGAGCCGGATAGTGAATTATACTTGAAATTCGGCGAACGGTGCCTGCTTATTGAACGGTTGTATTTGCTCGACGGGAACCCTTATATTTACTATACACATTATGTGTCAGCCCAAGTGGATATGGGGGAGGAGTTCGATTCCAACGAACTGCTATCCCTGTATGACCGTATCGAGGAGAGTCAAATTACGTTGGAGAATTTCCGGGATCGCTTTCTGGCGACCGTAGCCGATGATGAGATTGCACCACTGCTTGAAGTAAGTGCAGGCGCACCGCTGCTCAAGCGGTTGAGATCCTCGTACGACGGAGCGGGCAGCATGATTGAATACAGCATCGGTTATTATAATACGGAATTACAGCATTATTTGATTAGTTATGATGTTTGATGGCGTGAATTTATAGATGGTGATGAAGAAGTGGCCCTTAAACCGGTGTTTATCGGAAATGGAGGCTGCTTCTTTTTTTGCCGCCATATTGAATGGATCTTCAGAAAAAGGCTATAAGGGTTCGAATTAGTGGGTACAATAAGAATAAATGGACTGCAGGATGAATTCGCTAAGACCCTCTTGGCAAAATGAAAAAATGTGCTATAATGAGATTAAAGTCAAAGAAAGTCAAAGTCAACGAGAGGGTTCGCTGATTTTGATTATGGTTAAACCAAGTATAAGCAAGGCTCTGTGCGGACGTGTAAGATCACTATCCGTCTTAACGTTTCAAACAGTGGAGGATGAACAGACCATGCGTAATATCTCTGATATTATCGAACAATACCTGAAGAGCATACTGCAGGAAAGTCCGGAAGGCACCGTTGAAATTCAGCGTAACGATCTGGCAGAGCAATTTTCTTGCGTTCCTTCCCAGATTAATTACGTCATCAGTACACGGTTTACCTTGGAGAAGGGCTTTCTCGTGGAAAGCAAGCGCGGCGGGGGCGGTTACATACGCATCCAGCGTATTGAGCTTCCTCAGCATACTGCACTCCAGCAGCATCTTCATCATACAATCGGCAGCATGATTGATCAGACGGTAGCGGAAGGGCTGATCTATCAGCTGGAGGAATCCCGGTTTTTGACGAGGCGGGAGGCCAGTCTGATGCGGGCCGCCATTTCAAGGGAATGCCTGAATGTGAAGCTTCCTTATCGGGATGAGCTGCGTGCAAGGATTATGAAGGCGATGCTTATTTCTTTATTAGGTAAGTGAGTCTGTGTAAGGAGGCATTGGATATGGTATGCCAAGAATGCGGTAAACGGCCAGCGACACTTCATTTCACCAAAATTGTGAACGGGGAAAAAACAGAGTTTCATTTTTGCGAAACTTGTGCCCGCGAAAAAGGGGAATTGATCCCCGGTACGTCGAATGGTTTTTCTATACACAGTTTGCTGTCGGGTCTCCTGGATCTGGATCCTTCAGGCAAGGGCCAGACTCCCGGTGCCAAAATGGCTCAGACGCTGCAATGTGAAGAATGCGGTATGACGTATTCGCAGTTCAGCAAGCTTGGCCGATTCGGCTGCAGCTCGTGTTATAAATATTTCTCGGATCGATTGGATCCGTTGTTCAAGCGAGTCCATGGCGGTACATCCCATGTTGGCAAGGTGCCGAAGCGCACAGGGGGTCGTATTCAGATCAAACGCCAAATCGACGAGCTTAAGAAAGAACTTCAATTCCGGATTGTGCAGGAGGAATTCGAAACCGCCGCCGAGATCCGGGACCAGATCCGTGAGCTGGAGAAGAATATCGCTCAGGGATAAGATCTAATGAGTATGCACTTTAGTAGGAGGAATGCGTGATGTCTAATCTCCGGTTTACCGATACGGCGCTCAGCGAGTGGATGCGCGGAACCGGTCAGGATTCCGACATTGTCATCAGCACCCGTGTCAGGGTGGCGCGAAATCTGCAGCATCTTCCTTTCCCGCTGCTGGCAACGGATCAGCAGTCAGGAGAAGTGCTAGAGCGCCTGACCCGTGTGTTAAATGATAAGGAAGATTTGCAGGATTTTGGGGATTTGCATGTAATTAAATTAAGTGAGATTGATGAGCTGGATAAGAAGGTTCTCGTTGAGAAGCATCTGATCAGTCCCAATCTGGCGAATGAATCCCGTAATGGTGCAGTCATCCTTACCGAAGATGAGTCCGTCAGCATTATGATCAATGAAGAGGATCATCTACGCATACAGTGCTTATATCCCGGATTTCAGGTTCGGGAGGCATGGGAACGTGCCACTGCGCTGGATGATGTTTTTGAATCCGAAATCGATTATGCGTTTGATGACAAACGAGGTTATCTCACAAGCTGTCCGACGAATGTCGGTACCGGTCTTCGGGCCTCTGTCATGATGCATCTGCCGGCTCTCGTTATGACGCAGCAGATCAATCGAATTCTTTCGGCTGTATCGCAGGTGGGTCTGACCGTAAGAGGAATTTATGGTGAAGGCAGCGAAGCATTAGGCAACCTGTTTCAAATCTCGAATCAGATAACGCTCGGTCAAACCGAGGCGGAGATCATCGAGAATCTTCACAGCGTCGCCCTGCAGATCATCGAGCATGAGAAGAATGCCAGAGCGCGGCTCTTGGGTGACTCCAAGCTCCGTATTACGGACCGGGTGATGCGCTCTTACGGCATACTGTCCTACGCGGCAGTAATGGATTCCAAGGAAGCAGCCCAACGCTTGTCCGACGTTCGACTTGGGGTGGATCTCGGCCTCCTGGAAGGTCCGGAAATTCCGGTAATGAATGAGCTGAATGTGAAGACACAGCCGGGTTTTCTGCAAAAAACCTTTGGAGAGGGCATGCATCCTTCCGAACGAGATATGTACAGGGCTAAACTCATCAGAGAAACATTAGGTAACCATTAAGGATTGATTCTCGTTTTACTAATGGATGAACGGAAACGTCGCAATAACTGGCGATACACCGAAATCCGCGAGGTTAAATATATTAATTGAAACGTGGAGGTGCAATACTATGATGTTTGGCAGATTTACGGAACGTGCACAAAAGGTGCTTGCATTGGCTCAGGAAGAAGCGGTACGTCTGGGTCACAACAATATCGGCACAGAACATATCCTGCTTGGACTTATTCGTGAAGGAGACGGCATTGCAGCCAAAGCGCTGATCGGACTTGGACTGGGTCTGGAGAAAATCCAGGACGAAGTGGAGACTTTAATCGGACGCGGACAGGAGCAGCCAACTAACATTGCTTATACGCCTAGAGCGAAAAAAGTAATTGAGCTCTCCATGGACGAAGCCCGAAAGCTCGGTCACACGTATGTGGGTACGGAGCACATTTTACTGGGACTGATTCGTGAGGGTGAAGGGGTTGCAGCACGCGTGCTAAACAACCTGGGCATCAGCCTGAACAAAGCCCGTCAGCAGGTTCTGCAGCTTCTTGGCAGCAGCGAGGCGGTATCCAGCCATCACGGTACGCCGCAGAACGTGAGCACGCCTACGCTGGACAGTCTTGCTCGTGACCTGACCGCCATTGCCAAAGAAGGCAACCTCGATCCGGTCATTGGCCGCAGCAAGGAAATTGAGCGCGTCATCCAGGTGCTGAGCCGTCGTACGAAGAACAACCCCGTATTGATTGGTGAGCCTGGAGTAGGTAAAACAGCCATTGCCGAAGGTTTAGCACAGCGCATCATTAACAATGAGATTCCGGAGACGCTGCGCGATAAGCGCGTTATGACGCTCGATATGGGTTCTGTTGTAGCGGGTACGAAATACCGCGGCGAGTTTGAGGATCGTCTGAAGAAAATCATGGATGAGATTCGCCAAGCCGGCAACATCGTTCTGTTCATTGATGAGCTGCATACCCTGATTGGTGCGGGCGGAGCAGAAGGAGCGATTGACGCTTCCAACATCCTTAAGCCTTCATTGGCACGCGGTGAGCTTCAGTGCATCGGGGCAACCACGCTGGACGAATACCGTAAATACATTGAAAAAGATGCTGCCCTTGAGCGCCGGTTCCAGCCGATTACGGTTGACCAACCATCGCCTGAGGAAGCCATTCAGATTCTGTATGGACTGCGTGACCGTTACGAAGCGCATCACCGTGTGAAGATTACGGATGAAGCGATAGAGCAGGCAGTGAAATTGTCCGACCGCTATATCACCGACCGTTTCCTGCCGGATAAAGCAATTGATCTGATCGATGAGGCCGGTTCGAAAGTTCGCCTTCATACGTATACTATACCGCCAAATCTGAAGGATCAGGAAGCACATCTGGAGGATATCCGCAAAGAGAAGGACGCAGCAGTCCAAAGCCAGGAATTCGAGAAAGCAGCCGCACTGCGCGATACGGAGCAAAAGCTGCGTGAAGAACTCGAAATCACGAAGAACCAATGGAAAGAGAAGCAAGGCCGTACCGATTCCGAAGTGACTCCAGAGGATATCGCTGATGTGGTGGCCAACTGGACCGGTATTCCTGTGAATAAACTGAAGGAAGAAGAGACCGAGCGTCTTCTGAATCTGGAAGAAATCCTGCACAGCCGTGTCATCGGCCAAGAGGAAGCTGTAAAAGCAGTCAGCCGTGCGGTTCGCCGGGCACGTGCAGGACTGAAAGATCCGAAGCGCCCAATGGGCTCCTTCATCTTCCTCGGTCCTACCGGGGTAGGTAAAACCGAGCTGGCACGCGCGCTTGCAGAAGCGATGTTCGGTGATGAGAATGCGGTCGTGCGGATCGATATGTCCGAGTATATGGAGAAACACTCCACGTCACGTCTCGTCGGGGCGCCTCCGGGATATGTCGGCTATGAAGAGGGCGGCCAGTTGACCGAGAAGGTTCGCCGCAAGCCGTATTCCGTTGTTCTTCTCGACGAAATTGAGAAGGCGCATCCTGAGGTATTTAACATTCTGCTTCAGGTACTGGAAGATGGTCGTCTAACTGATTCGAAAGGCCGTGTCGTGGACTTCCGGAACACGCTGATCATCCTGACGTCCAACGTGGGTGCAGAAGCGATTAAAAAGAACTCGACGCTGGGCTTTACCGCTGTGAGTGATTCAGGCCGCGATTATAACAACATGAAGGGCAAAGTGATGGATGAGCTCAAGAAGAGCTTCCGTCCAGAATTCCTGAACCGGATCGATGAGATCATTGTGTTCCACTCTCTGGAAGAGAAACACATTGCCGAAATCGTGACATTGATGTCCGATGAGCTGCGCAAGCGTCTGCTTGAGTTCGAGGTTCAATTCGAGCTTACAGACAAAGCGAAGACCTTCATTGCGAAGGAAGGCTACGATCCTGCCTTCGGTGCCCGTCCATTACGCCGGGCTATCCAGAAGCATATCGAGGATCGTCTCTCCGAAGAGCTGCTGAGAGGCAACATTACCAAAGGTGATTCGCTCATCATTGATGAGGCGAACGGCGAACTGGTTGTGAACAAGAACGAGAGCGTTACGGCCGCATCGGCTGAAACGGAATAAGTTGGAACAACAACACCCCGCTGGAGTTAAAATCCGGCGGGGATTTTGTTTTTTAATATTGGGCTGTTTTATATCGGCGGCAAAAAGACATATCGCGAAGGAAGCTGGCCTCATGTATCAACCCAGCGAAGAGGACATGTATGGTTTACATGTATTTATGTTTGTTATTAAATTGCAGCAAAAAATAACGCTGATTCTCCTTCAACCCTTCAAATTTGAAACAAATCCATCTCAAGCCGCGTAAAGTTTCTGATTAGCCTTTACGTTGAATTATAAGAAATGGTAAACTTTGAGTAATGCCTGATTTTGCAGGGTTTTACGGAATCCGACAAAAGATGTGCGACATAAAGGAGACTCACATGGCAAAAACTAAGACGAAATTTTTCTGTACCGAATGCGGCTATGAAGCGCCCAAATGGTTCGGAAAATGTCCGGGCTGCCAATCATGGAATTCCATGGTAGAAGAGACCGAGACGGTAATCAAGACGCAGGGGATGAATTCCCCTCTTTTTCATAGTAAAGAAAAACCCCTTTCGATCATAAATATAGAAAGCGGCAAAGAACCCAGAATCCAGACGGGCATTGCAGAATTGAACCGTGTGCTGGGCGGCGGGCTTGTCCCAGGCTCGCTCGTGTTGGTTGGCGGCGATCCCGGCATCGGCAAATCCACGCTGCTTCTGCAAGCCTCCAACCGATTGGCTCAGAACGACGTCCGCGTTCTGTATATTTCCGGTGAAGAATCGGTACGTCAGACGAAGCTGCGCGCTGACCGGCTCGGTGCATTGTCTCCAGAGCTGTTTGTCCTCTGCGAAACCAATCTGGAATCGATTGAGGAGGCCATTGAGAGCGTACAGCCCGGTTTTGTTGTCATCGATTCCATTCAAACCGTGTATTTGCCGGAGGTAACAAGCGCGCCGGGCAGCGTCTCCCAAGTTCGAGAGTGCACCGCCCGCTTTATGCGGCTGGCTAAGGTGAAGGGCATCGCTACGGTTCTTGTTGGTCATGTGACCAAGGAAGGAGCCATTGCAGGTCCTAGGATGCTGGAGCACATGGTGGACTGTGTGCTTTATTTTGAAGGAGAGCGTCACCATACTTACCGTTTGCTTCGTGCGGTGAAAAATCGTTTCGGTTCGACGAATGAAATTGGCATATTTGAGATGGGTGAGGATGGGCTGCGCGAAGTCGGCAATCCATCGGAACTATTTTTATCTGAACGACCATTAGGCGTAGCCGGTTCGACAGTTGTTGCAAGCATGGAGGGAACCCGGCCGGTTCTTGTCGAACTGCAGGCACTCATTTCTACGACCCATTTTCCATCACCACGTCGAATGGGCACCGGTGTGGATCATCACCGAATGAATTTAATCATTGCTGTGCTTGAAAAAAGGATGGGCATGTTCCTGCAAACACAGGATGCCTACCTGAATGTCGCCGGTGGCGTTAAGCTCGATGAACCTGCGGTGGACTTGGCAATAGCGGTCAGCATTGCATCCAGCTTCCGTGATATTCCGACCAAGCCGTATGATGTCATTTTTGGCGAGGTTGGCCTGACCGGCGAAGTTCGTGCCGTTTCAAGAGCGGAACAAAGGGTAAGAGAAGCGGAGAAGCTGGGTTTCAAGCGCGTACTCATGCCTGAGAAAAGTTTGAAGGGATGGAAGCATCCCAAAGGAATACAAATCATAGGAGTAAACACTGTTGCAGATGCATTAGCGGTTGCGTTAGATTAGGGGGCATACGAAGGTGAAAGAAACGAGCCAACTGGACAAAATGAATGATTTGCTAAAGCTGGTAGCACCGGGAACGCCGTTTCGCGACGGGCTGGAGAACGTGCTTCGGGCAAAGACGGGCGCCCTGATCGTTGTGGGTTACAGCCCGGAAGTAATGGAAGTTGTCGACGGCGGCTTCTCCATAAACTGCGATTTTTCGCCAAACTATTTATACGAGCTGGCCAAGATGGATGGCGCCATCATCTTAAGCGAAGACCTGAAACGGATTTTGTATGCCAATACCCAGTTGATCCCTGATTCCTCGATCTCTTCCATCGAGACAGGGATACGGCACAGAACGGCAGAGCGGGTAGCGAAACAGACGGGTAAGCTGGTGGTGTCCATTTCCCAGCGCCGTAACATTATTACGCTGTACCAAGGATCTTTGAGGTATGCGCTGAAGGAAATCGGCGTAATATTAACCAAAGCCAATCAAGCGATACAGACATTGGAGCGATACAGAGTGGTGCTTAATCAATCGCTCACGAACCTCTCTGCCTCCGAATTTGAAGAGCTGGTGACCATTCCGGAAGTTGTTAATGTCATCCAGCGCGTGGAGATGGTGCTTCGCATCAAGAAGGAAATCAAGCGTTATATTAACGAGCTCGGCAACGAAGGGCGTTTGATTAGCATGCAGATGGATGAGCTTGTGAGCAATATGGAGGAAGAGGCTTGGCTGCTATATGCAGACTACGCCCGGGAGTACAGCGAGGAGAAAATCCGCGAGATCATACTGGCGCTCAAGCGTTCGACGGATGAGGAGCTGCTGGACATTCACCATATTGTGAGGCTTCTGGGATACCCGGCTTCTGCCGCTGCTTCCGAAGAAGAAATCCTGCCGCGCGGTTACCGCATTTTGAACAAAATCCCACGCCTTCCGAACGTGATCATTCGCAATTTGGTGGATCAGTTCCGTGACTTATCCAGCATTATGTCGGCATCGATTCACGAGCTTGATGAAGTGGACGGGATTGGTGAAGTACGTGCACGCACCATAAAAGAGGGCTTGAAAAGATTGCAGGAACAAGTATTCATTGACAGACAAATCTAAAAGCCCTACAATCGATGTTCGAACGTACAATTAACGAGGTGAATATAAAAATGACGAAATCAATTCCGAACATGTTTACTTTAGGTAATCTGTTTCTCGGAATGATTGGTATCATCTTGGCGACAGAAGGTCGAACGAGTATGGCCGCCATTATGATTATCATTGCCATGCTCCTTGACGGACTGGACGGTCGGGTAGCTCGAGCATTGAATGCCCAGAGTGAATTCGGTAAAGAACTTGACTCATTATCAGATGTAATTTCCTTTGGCGTAGCTCCAGCACTTATTATGTATACCGTAGCGTTTACGGATATTAATACAGCTCTGGCTTGGACAGTAACCGCGATATTTCCGATGTGCGGCGCATTACGGCTTGCACGGTTCAACGTTCGTCCAGGAATACCGGGATATTTTATCGGCCTGCCAATCCCCGCAGCGGGAGGCGTGCTTGCAACACTGGCTTTATTCCATGAAGAGATTACAGCTCCTTATATGATATTTGCCATTTTACTTCTTTCCTATCTCATGGTTAGCGCAGTCAAGTACCCGAACTTCAAGAAGATTGGCATTCCGAAAACAGCAATTAAATTTACACCCTTTGTTATCGTAGGTGCAGTCATGGTTGCCGTGTTCTTTCCGGAACAAACCTCCATGCTCATATTCGTACCCTTGGTACTGTATGCAGGGTATGGTTTGCAGCAGAATTTCCGCAGATTGACTCGCAAAAACCGACGACGCAAGAAGGATGACCACAAATCGGATGAGGCTTATCAGTCCTCTGACCGATAAGCAGCATAACTCATTGGCTGACATAAACCCAAAATAAAAAGCATTTATTTCCCTGCTTAGGCAGCGATATAAATGCTTTTTTTGTATCCATGTATGACCTTGCCGCCATAACCGTTTGGAATGCCAACGGCTTTACGACAGGTTAAACAGACCCAATGTGGAACATTTCTGAGACTCCTTAACAACAACCTCATCCAGCTGGATGTCCAGAAGATTCGCAAGGGCAGACATATAAAATATGTTGCGGCCAAGCTCGGAGCTCACCGCTTCACGGCAGTTCTCGCACAGATGACCTTCGACGTGGGTGCCTGCCAATTCCCGGGCCGATTCGAGATCAGAGCCGATATCGAAGCTTTGCTTCGTGGCATGAAGCTCGATGCATCCGCACTCTGTGATGGCTTTGGTGACGGCACGGTTGACAGAAGCATTGCTTTGACCATTTTTAGACAGAACATCCAAGAGACTGCGGTGACGGAGCAACAATTCGGAAACTTGATCCTGAAAAGCCTGTAGACTGGGAGCACTCATTTATACATCCACCTCGATATTATGAATTGAGTTCATTATATTCCACTACTTCAGCCGATTTCAACCAATTTCAGGTGCCCGAAGGCGGTCAATTCCAATTGTGAGGTTGGTGTTAGCATACATCAAAGCCTGACGGGGGTAGGCTGGACCGTACAACAGGTGAGGTGAAAACTCCATCAATAAAAATATTAAACGAGGCACTTTCAGGGAAGTTAGATCGCATACAGCGGAAGTTTTTCTTAAAAAAAGATGACCTGGCACGATTACGACTTTATAAATTGGACCATACTGGAAAATAGAAGCAACGATATTCAGGTATAAAAAGGAGGTGTGCGGAAGCTCATGTTAAAAAAAGCTATTTTAGCATTTACGGTATTATGCGGTGCGTGGGGCGGGTATACGTTATATCATACAATGGAACGGTCTTTTCCAGGGCTCTCGCCTATTTTTGGACAAGGAATACTGGCAGCGGGAAGCGGAGCCTTCGCGGTGCTTGGTGGATTATTGTTTGGCATGATCGGTGTTCTTTCGGCTGATCGGGTATCGAGATGGCTGCACAGCCTGATCTCCTCGTTCTCCCGGATTCCGATGAATGAACTGGCCGCTGGAACGGCTGGATTGCTGGGCGGCTTACTGTTGTCCCTATTGCTCTCACCCGGGTTATCCCTGCTAGGAGAAGCTGGGCAGCTGCTGCAGGTCGGGATTACACTGCTCGGCGGGTACATCGGACTGCGGATTGGACTGGAGAAGAAGGATGAACTGGCTTCCTTATGGATGTCGGGCAAGTGGAGCCAAGCCCCTGAGCCGGAAGGAAGACGCGTTGAGGAGCACAAGATATTGGATACAAGTGTCATCATCGACGGGAGAATCGCAGATATATGCAAAACCGGATTTATCGAAGGGACCATTGTGATTCCTGAGTTTGTTCTGGAGGAGCTTCAGCATATTGCGGATTCCTCGGACCTTCTTAAACGCAACCGCGGCCGGCGTGGACTTGATATTTTGAACAAAATCCAGAAAGAGCTGGATGTAAAGGTGCTCATTTATGAAGGCGACTTTGAGGAGATATCCGAAGTCGACAGCAAGCTGGTTAAGCTCGCCAAGGTGCTTCAGGGCAAAGTAGTCACGAATGATTTCAACTTGAATAAGGTTTGTGAGCTGCAGGGCGTGTCGGTGCTGAACATAAATGATTTGGCCAATGCAGTCAAGCCGGTGGTTCTGCCCGGGGAGGAAATTCTGGTCCAGATTATCAAGGACGGCAAGGAGCATGGTCAAGGCGTTGCTTATTTGGATGATGGCACGATGATCGTTGTGGAAGGCGGACGTGAGTATATCGGCACAATGATGGAAGTGCTTGTCACCAGTGTACTGCAAACCTCAGCGGGCCGGATGATCTTCGCTAAACCGAAACTGTTGGAAAAAGCCCAGTAAACGGGGTATGATGGGGATATACATATCCGTTCTCCGTCAGTCTGACGTGAAGGGTGAAGACAGGAGTTTTGTGCATGTTGAACGACTTCGGCGCCGTTATTGTGGCGGCGGGTAAGGGAACGAGAATGGGAACCCGGGAGAGCAAGCAATACCTGGCACTGGGTGGAAAGCCCATCATCGTTCATACACTGGAAGTATTCAGCCGGATACCCTGGCTGCAGGAGATCGTGCTTGTTACGGGACCGGAGGATGTTTCGCGCTGCCAATCCTGGGTTCATGAGTACGGACTGGACAAGGTGTCCGCTGTAATTCCTGGCGGTAGCGAGAGGCAGCAATCGGTATACCAAGGTATCAAGCAAATCTCGTCAGAGTGGGTAATGATACATGACGGCGTCAGGCCGTTTGTAACACTAGAGGAAATTGAATCCTGCCGCGATGCGGCAATCCGTGAAGGCGCCTCGGTACTTGGGGTGCCTGTGAAGGATACGATTAAGCAGGTGAACGGTCAGGGGCTGATAACAGGTACCCCGGACCGTCAAAGTCTGTGGGCCGTCCAGACCCCACAGGCTTTTCGTCTTTCCGACCTGCTGTCAGCCCATGAGGCTGCAGCCAAGGAAGAGTTTACAGGGACCGACGACGCCATGCTGATGGAGCGTGCAGGACATTCGGTCATCGTGGTAGAGGGGAAATACAGCAATATCAAGATCACCACACCGGAGGATCTGGAGTATGCGGCTTTTTTACAGAAACGCAAGGGAGAGGACAAGGAATGATTCGAGTAGGACAGGGGTTTGACGTGCATCAACTGGTGGAAGGAAGACCGTGTATTATCGGGGGGGTCACCATTCCTTATGAGAAAGGGCTGCTGGGACACTCCGACGCAGACGTACTGCTGCATGCGGTGACGGACGCGATTTTGGGAGCGCTTGGGCTTGGCGACATTGGGCGCCATTTTCCCGATAATGATCCGGCTTTTAAAGACGCGGACAGCCTGAAGCTTTTGGAGCAGGTATGGGCCATGGCCAAAGAGCGCGGTTATACGCTGGGAAATATCGATTCCACGATTATTGCCCAGAAGCCGAAGATGGCACCTTACATCCCGCAAATGGCGGAAGTGATCGCCAAAGCGCTGGATGCTGAGGTGGATCAGGTAAATGTGAAGGCCACCACAACCGAGCAGCTCGGGTTTACCGGCAGGGGTGAGGGAATCGCGGCACAATCGGTTGTCTGCCTTGTGAAAGGTAT
The DNA here is from genome assembly GCF_004000885.1 of Paenibacillus glucanolyticus NBRC 15330. Lineage (GTDB taxonomy): Bacteria > Bacillota > Bacilli > Paenibacillales > Paenibacillaceae > Paenibacillus_AQ > Paenibacillus_AQ glucanolyticus. The sequence continues at coordinate 53,996 of NZ_BIMC01000026.1, read as the reverse complement.
GCTATCCTCTTAAAGGACGCGTTCAAATCAGAGCAGATATGGAACGAATGCTTGAAGGAAATCTTTGAAGAATTAGGGAAGCGGAGGGGTTACAATGACCGGAGAAGTCCGCGTGCGTTATGCACCGAGTCCAACGGGACATTTACATATCGGCAATGCCAGAACGGCATTATTCAATTATTTATTCGCCCGCAAGAATAACGGGAAATTTATTATTCGCATCGAGGATACAGACGTAAAGCGCAACGTAGAAGGCGGAGAGCAAAGTCAGTTGAAATATTTGAAGTGGCTGGGCATGGATTGGGATGAAAGCGTGGATGTCGGAGGCGAGTATGGACCGTATCGCCAAACCGAACGTCTTGATATTTATAAGGAATATTGGCAGGACCTTTTGGATCGTGGGCTAGCTTACCGCTGCTACTGCACAGAGGAAGAACTTGAGCAGGAGCGGGAAGAGCAGATGGCTCGTGGGGAGACGCCTCGTTACTCTGGGAAACACCGGGATTTGACGGAAGAGCAGCGTCAGGCGCTTGAGGCTGAAGGGCGTGTAGCAAGCATTCGTTTTCGCGTTCCAGAGGAACGTATCTACACCTTCGATGATATGGTGAAGGGTACGATTTCTTTTAACAGCAAAGAGACGGGCGACTTCGTCATTGTCAAAAAGGATGGTATTCCTACCTACAATTTCGCGGTAGCACTCGATGATCACCTGATGAAGATCAGTCACGTGCTCCGCGGAGAGGATCATATCTCCAACACGCCGCGTCAGTTGATGATCTATGAAGCCTTCGGCTGGGAGCCGCCGCAATTCGGGCATATGACCCTGATTGTGGGCGACGATCACAAGAAGCTGAGCAAGCGTAACGAATCGATCATTCAATTCATTGAGCAGTATGATCAGCTCGGTTATTTACCTGAAGCACTGTTTAACTTCATCTCGCTGCTCGGCTGGTCTCCGGAAGGGGAAGAGGAAGTATACTCGCAAGAGCAGTTGATCTCGATCTTTGATGAGCATCGTTTGTCCAAGAGCCCTGCGGTATTCGACACCAACAAGCTGGCTCATATGAACAACACCTACATCAAGAATGCGGATCCTGATCGGATTGCTGATTTGGCCATTCCGCATCTGCAGAAAGCGAGCCGCTTGCCGTTCGAGCTTAACTCCGAGCAGGAGGAATGGGCACGCGCGCTCGTGGCGCTGTATCAAGAGCAGATGAACGCGGCCTCAGACATCGTGGATCTGTCGGAAGTGTTCTTCCGGACGCATCTGGAGCTCGATGCAGAGGGCATCGAAGTGATGGGCGGCGAGCAGGTGCCTGCCGTATTGTCCGCATTCCTTGCGAAGATCGAGCAATCCGATGAGTTTAACGCTGCGAAGATTGCTGCTCTGATTAAGGAAGTACAGAAGGAGACGGGATTTAAGGGCAAGCAGCTCTTCATGCCGATCCGCGTTGCTCTGACTGGACAAACCCATGGCCGCGATCTGAACCAGACGATCTGGCTTCTTGGCAAGGATCGTGTGCTTGACCGGCTGCGTTCCCAAATCAAGGGCGCATAACCCAGGGCACGGCAATCTTGATAAACGTTCCTTGTCAGCCTGTATCTCATCAGTTATAATTACACCAAACTATAAGTGAAATATTCTTTGATCTAGGGTTTTATTAAATGGGGCATTTACTCATACAGGGAAGTAGCGGAGAGGACGGAATCGTGTTGTAGAAGCGAAGCGTTCGCCTTTGTTTTCGGATTTCAACTATGTAGATTGACGTTCAAGAAATCTGAAAACAACAGCGATCGGAAGCACGATCCGTCAGCGCAGCGTCACTAGTGAGCAACGCGGTCATTTATGAAGCATTGATCAACAAAGATAAACGTATAAAAGCTACGATCAGGAGAAGTACGCGTAAAACAGGCACGTTCCAGAGAGGACAATCGGCAGAAGACAAGGACCACTTGAATCTGCCGGCTGAGAGTTGTCCCGTTGCCTGCAGCGGAAATGCACCTGTGAGCTGCATGGTTGAAGCGAACACAATCGTTAGATCATGCCGGTCGTCTGCCGTTAATGACATGAAGTGAATCGGTAGAATCCGTCCCGGACGAGGGGAGGATGCTTGTGCCGGTTCTAAGCAGAGTGGAACCGCGGTCTAGCGCCTCTGCAGCGATAAGCTGCAGGGGCGTTTTTTATTTTCAGGAATAACGATGGAGAGCAAGTTGCATGCGCGATTGGAAGAGGGGAAAGAGGGAGCGTTCATGTTTAAACAGATGAAATCGGATATTCGGACAGTGTTCGAGAATGACCCGGCTGCCCGGGGCCTTTTTGAAGTGGTATTCACCTACTCGGGACTTCACGCCTTGTGGTCTCATCGGGTAGCTCATGCATTATTCAAGCGGCGATGGTATACGCTGGCCCGGATCATATCTCAGATCAGCCGGTTCATGACAGGGATCGAGATTCACCCGGGAGCCCGCATCGGGAATAGACTGTTTATAGACCATGGCATGGGGGTTGTCATTGGAGAGACCTGCGAGATCGGGGATGACGTGGTGATCTATCAAGGGGTTACCCTTGGCGGCACCGGGAAGGAAAAGGGCAAGCGTCATCCGACCATCGGCAACAATGTGGTCATCGGATCAGGAGCGAAAGTGCTAGGTTCCTTTACGATTGGAGATAACTGTAATATTGGTTCCAATGCAGTCGTATTACGACCGGTTCCGCCGAACAGCACCGTTGTGGGCAATCCGGGTAAAGTCGTGAAGCAGAATGGTGAGCGTGTGCGTGACCGGCTCGATCACACCAATCTTCCGGATCCGATTGTGGATACACTGCGTTCGATGCAGATGGAGATCGATCAGCTTCGGGCGGAATTGAATGAGGGCAAACAGAATAACAACAAAACCAGGGTCTCCGAGGCCGTAATCTCGTCGGTCAAAGAGGAATGAGTTTTTTTGGAATAAGCAGCAATGTACGTGAAGGAACAATAAGTGATGGAATGAAAGGACTGGGATGATACAATATGGCACTGCAAATCTATAACACGCTAACCCGTATGAAAGAAACGTTTGTCGCTCAGGAATCTGGGAAGGTCAAGATCTATGTGTGTGGTCCTACCGTGTACGATTATATCCATATTGGGAATGCGCGCCCGATGATTTTTTTCGACGTGGTTCGCGCTTACTTCGAGAATCAGGGCAATGACGTGAGTTATGTGGTGAACTTTACGGACGTAGATGACAAAATGATCCGCAAAGCCGAACAGACCGGCACCACCGTTCCGGAGGTAGCGGATAAGTTTATCCAGGCGTATTACGAGGATTTGGACGGTCTTGGCATACCGAGAGCCACGTTAAATCCGCGGGTAACGGACAATATGGAGAATATAATCGAATTTATCCAGGAGCTTGTGGATCGCGATTTTGCGTATGAGAACGGGGGAGACGTATTCTATCGCACTCGCAAGTTTGATGATTACGGCAAGTTGTCCCAGCAAAATCTGGATGAGCTGCAGTTCGGTATTCGGATTGAGGTCGATAAGCGGAAAGAAAACCCCGAGGATTTTGTTCTATGGAAAGCAGCCAAGCCGGGAGAAATCTACTGGAGCAGCCCATGGGGAGACGGTCGTCCAGGCTGGCATATTGAGTGCTCGGCGATGGCACGCCGTTATCTTGGGGATACGCTGGATATTCATGGCGGTGGGCAGGATTTGCAGTTCCCGCATCATGAATGCGAAGTTGCGCAGTCCGAGGCATTGACGGGTAAACCGCTCGCGAACTATTGGATGCATAATGGATATATCCGTATCAATAACGAAAAAATGTCGAAGTCGCTGGGTAATGGCGTATTGGTTAAGGAGCTTCGCGAACAATATACGAAGGAAGCTGTGCGTTATTTCATGCTGTCTACCCATTACCGAAACCCGCTGAATTATAGCGATGAAGTGATGGACCAGGCACAGAACAGCGTAGAGCGTCTGGCTAATGCGGCAGCTAATATTGAACATCGCTTGAGCACGGCCATCGGTTCCAAAGACGACGAAGTGAGCCAGGAGGTTGCGGGTAAAATATCTGCGGTTCTTGGCGAATTTCATCAAAAAATGCAAGATGATTTCAATACGCCGGATGCAATCACAGCGATGTTCCAGTGGGCTAGCGAGGCGAATCAGCTGCTGAAGGAAGCTTCGATTCCTGCAGCCGACCTACATGAAGTGCTGCGTGCTTTCAACGAAATGAACGGCGTTCTTCGCATTGTCAATACCGGTACGGGCGATTTGCTGGACGAGGAGATTGAAGCCTTGATTGCTGAACGTATTGAAGCCCGGAAAAATAAAAACTGGGCGAGAGCCGATGAAATTCGCGACAAGCTGGCGGACGAAGGCATCGTGCTAGAAGATACGGCGCAAGGCATGCGCTGGCGGCGTAAATGAGCGGGGCCGAGTTTCATGACCCCGCAGCCGGTTGGTTTGACTTTCCGCCGTCGAAGCCGGCACGTCTGATTCCGCCGATCGTGCTTGCCTACATCGGAGATGCCATTTACGAGGTGGCTGTGCGGCAGTTCTTGATATCGAAGGCGAATCTTCGGCCTCATCACCTGCACCGCACAGCGACAGGATTCGTGTCGGCGAAAGCTCAGAGCCGGATATTGGCATTTCTTGATCCGGAGCTGACGGAGGAGGAGCGCGATGTGGTCCGGCAGGGACGCAATGCCAAATCGGGCAGCATACCGAAAAATGCCGATGTGCTGGAATATCGGCATGCAACGGCATTTGAGACGCTTGTTGGGTATTTATATTATACGGGAGAGCAAGACCGTCTGCGTGAGCTCATTGGAAAGAGCATAGAGTTTATCGAGGGGTCTGCTAAATAGATCGAAAGACATCAAATACCAGCAATGAAACGATACAGCCGGTATTTCCCGAAATTGGGCAGCTGGCTGATATGCAGGAGGAGACATATATGTTGCAAGAAGAGGAAGTAGTGGCTGGTAAGCATTCCGTAACGGAAGCGCTCAAATCAGGACGTACGATCAATAAAATATGGATTGCCGAGAATGCGCAGAAGCATTTGACGCTGCCCATTATTGCGGAAGCCAAAAAACTGGGCATTGTCATTCAGCACGTAGACAAGCGCAAGCTGGATCAGATGGTTCCGGGGGTTCAGCATCAGGGCGTGGTTGCCCAAGCGGCTCCTTATGCTTATGTGGAAGTGGAGGATCTGCTCAAGGTTGCGGAGGAAAAAGGGGAACCGCCTTTCCTGCTGCTTCTCGATGAAATCGAGGATCCTCATAACCTGGGCTCGATTTTGAGAACGGCCGACTGCACGGGGGCTCACGGTGTTGTACTGCCTAAGCGCCGATCCGCTCAGGTGACGGCCACCGTATCCAAAACATCGGCTGGTGCGGTAGAATACGTACCTGTAGCCAGGGTGACCAATCTGGGTCAGACGATTGACCAGCTGAAAGAAATGGGTGTCTGGGTGGTTGGCACCGTGGTTGATGCTGTTCAGGAATTGTACGATACTGAAGTATTTGACGGACCGGTCGCAATCGTAATCGGGAATGAAAGTAAAGGAATGGGGCGTCTGATCCGCGAAAAATGCGATGTGCTTGTGAAGCTGCCGATGGCTGGAAAGATCAATTCGCTTAACGCTTCGGTTGCCGCAGGTGTCGTTATGTACGAAGTTCTTCGCCGTCGCCGCCTTCAGGGTTAGCAATGATGGCCGATTGGCGGGATGTGCTGCTGGTCGATGGCTACAACATGATCGGCGGCTGGCCTTTTCTTGCGAAACTCGCCAATAGCAGCATGCAGGAAGCCCGGGATGTGCTGCTTGAGAAATTAGCGGAATATCAAGCGTATTCAGGCCTCAGAATCGTGGCGATTTTTGATGCTTACCGGGTTCCGGGCCTTGGGAAATCATATATCCAGGGTAAGGTACAGGTGTTTTTTACGAAAGAGAAGGAAACGGCCGATGAGTGCATTGAACGGCTTGTTGGAGAGTTTAGCCACCGCCGGCGTAAAATTTATGTGGCGACCAGTGATTTGATAGAACAGCATGTCATTTTTGCCCGGGGAGCGCTTCGGTTATCTGCCCGTGAGCTGCTGAATGAAGTGGAGCAGAGTGAGCGCGAAGTGAAGCAGAAAATTACGAAGGAGCAGACCAAGAGCAGGAATACACTTGACGGGAAGCTGCCGCCGGATGTGAGACAGATGTTTGAGCGCTGGCGAAGGGAATAGGACTGTTTTACACAATGGGGACGAAAATGCAGGCTCGTCTGAAGAATGGAAGCGTATATGAATCTACGAAATAGTTTACATTAAATGTTATTATCGGCCTATATTGGCTAGAACGTGGTTGACGGTCTAGTAGACATCATATATACTTGTCATATATTTCAAGCGAGTGACGGGCTACCGTGCGTTCCGGGCCGGAGGGATTCTATTGAGTGTGGACCTCAAGGAAGTCATGTTGTCAGGGTATGATGTGATAAGCGATGAAGACATTGTCGAGGCGGTCCGTGAGGGTGACAGCGGGGCGCTGGAGTATTTGATCAATAAATACCGGAATTTTGTACGTGCTAAAGCCCGTTCTTATTTTCTGATTGGTGCTGACCGGGAAGATATTGTCCAGGAAGGCATGATCGGGCTGTACAAGGCAATTCGTGATTTTAAAGGGGATAAGCTGTCCTCGTTCAAGGCCTTTGCCGAGCTCTGCATTACCAGACAGATTATTACGGCTATTAAGACCGCTACGAGACAGAAGCATATTCCGCTCAATTCGTATGTCTCATTGGACAAGCCTATTTACGATGAGGACTCCGACCGTACGCTGCTGGATGTCATTTGCGGCACAGCGGTAAGCGATCCAGAGGAACTAATCATCAATCAAGAGGAGTTTGTCGGCCTGGAAGACAAGATGTCAGAGATCTTAAGCGATCTGGAACGGAAAGTCCTGATGCTTTATCTGGACGGTCGATCCTATCAAGAGATTGCGGTGGATTTAAGGCGTCATGTGAAATCGATTGACAATGCCCTCCAGCGGGTAAAGCGAAAGCTTGAACGCTATTTGGAGGTCAGGGATAACTGAAACAACGTCGGATAAGAAGCAGAAGGCTCAAGTAGAGCCTTTTTTTAATTGTATTACAGTATTCATGATGGCCAGCTGGGAATCTCCGTATACTCTGCAGCCATTAGTCTTTTGACGGGTGATATCATGTTATGATAATGTCAAAGATCTTCATTCTGCAAAATGTGTAATATTTGGTGTTTCATCTGTTAGAAGATTGAACATACTGGATATAGAATAAATGCTGTGCAGAATGGACAAAGACTGTGAAACGCCACAGTTTTTTACAGTGAGATGTTTACAATAAACCGGGGACCTATTCCCTGGCTTAGCTGGCAATGGCATTAATTGCAGCCCGCAATCAGAGAGAAAAAGGCTTGAAATGGCGCTACCCTTGTGATAAAGTGTTTTAGGTAGGCCTAAATTCGCGTGTTTTATGAATGGATCGTTGTTACAGTTTTTGGAACAACGGTTTTATTCATCTCGCAGAAATAACCGAGTTTCGATGAGAACAAGGTTGTTTCTACTAGGATCAATATCGATTCTTCTGAAAAGAAGGACGTCTTCGGGAGGTGCACATCATGCGGGTAATTATCACTTTGGCTTGTACAAGCTGCAAACAAAGAAACTACACAACCACCAAAAACAAGCGAAATCACCCCGACCGCATGGAGATGAAGAAATTTTGCAAGTTCTGTAACGAGCAAACTCCTCATCGCGAAACCAGATAGTTTTCTTTTGGAGGTGTAGTCGGCGTGAAACGTGGTTTCAAGTCTCTGTTTTCCTTTTTCTCTGAAAGCTGGGCGGAACTTAAAAAAGTTCGCTGGCCCAATCGTAAAGAACTGACGAACTATACTTTAATTGTTCTCGGCACCATTGTGTTTGTCACGATTTATTTTTGGGTTGTAGACATCGGTATTTCCGCTGTGATCGAAGCGATAATTTAGAAGGGTCCCAGGTGGCTTGATATGGAAAAAAGATGGTACGTAGTTCATACCTATTCTGGGTATGAGAATAAAGTCAAAGCCAATTTGGAAAAACGTGTCGAGTCTATGGGCATGGAGGACAAAATATTCCGCGTTCTTGTTCCGATGGAAGAAGAAATTGTAAACAAAGACGGCAAGAAAAAAACCGTCATGCGTAAAGTTTACCCGGGATATGTCTTGGTCGAAATGATTCAGACCGATGATTCTTGGTATGTTGTCCGCAATACACCAGGAGTGACCGGTTTTGTTGGTTCGACAGGGTCCGGTTCTAAACCGACGCCTTTGCTTCCAGAAGAAGTTGAACAGATTCTGAAGCATATGGGCATGGAAGAGCCGAAACCGAAGATCGAATTCGACATTAAGGAATCCGTTCGTATCAAGGTTGGTCCTTTTGCGAATTTCGTGGGCTCCGTGGAAGAGATTTTGGCTGAAAAGAGCAAGTTGAAAGTTCACGTCAACATGTTTGGACGGGAAACCCCGCTGGAGTTGGATTATACTCAAGTGGAGAAGATTTAATTCTTCAGGTTTCTTGTGGGAGGGCGTATTATGGCGTCCGCTACCACTATTGATGCAAGGAGGTGTCAACCATGGCTAAGAAAGTTATCAAGATTGTGAAACTGCAAATTCCTGCAGGTAAAGCGAATCCGGCTCCTCCAGTAGGTCCAGCATTGGGTCAAGCGGGTGTCAACATCATGGCATTCTGTAAAGAATTCAACGCTCGTACTGCTGATCAAGCTGGTCTGATCATTCCGGTTGAAATTTCGGTGTTTGAGGATCGTTCCTTTACGTTCATCACGAAAACTCCACCGGCTGCTGTACTGCTTCGCGTAGCTGCTAAGATCGAAAAAGGATCTGGCGAGCCTAACAAGAAGAAAGTTGCAACGGTTAAGCGTGACGCTGTGCGTCAAATCGCTGAGCAAAAAATGCCTGACCTGAACGCTGCATCTGTTGAAGCTGCAATGAAGATGGTAGAGGGTACTGCCCGTAGTATGGGTATCACAATCGAAGACTAATGGTCTCTCGATTGAAACCGGACTAGGTTCGGATTATGTGGGAGGAATTTCCGCTAACACCACAAAGGAGGAAAACAAACATGGCTAAACACGGTAAGAAATACGTTGAAGCTGCGAAGCTGATTGACAGCGAAGCAACTTACGAGCCTTTGGAAGCTGTAGAGCTTGTGAAGAAGGCTGCAACTGCCAAATTCGACGAAACTGTTGAAGCGGCTGTACGTTTGGGTGTAGACCCACGTAAACAAGACCAGGCTGTTCGTGGTGTTGTTGTCTTGCCTCACGGCACAGGTAAAACACAACGCGTTCTGGTATTTGCAAAAGGTGACAAAGCGAAAGAAGCGGAAGCGGCTGGCGCTGATTTTGTTGGCGATCAAGACATGATCAACAAAATTCAACAAGGCTGGTTCGAGTTCGATGTCTGCGTAGCGACACCTGATATGATGAGTGAAGTCGGTAAACTTGGCCGTCTGCTCGGTGGTAAAGGCCTGATGCCTAACCCTAAAGCTGGTACGGTTACGTTCGATGTTGCTAAGGCTGTTCAAGAAATCAAAGCCGGTAAAATCGAGTACCGTCTGGACAAAGCAGGTCAAATCCACGCTCCAATTGGCAAAGTGTCTTTCGATGCTGCTCAATTGAATGAGAACCTCAAAGCTCTCATCGATGCATTGAATCGTGCGAAACCAGCTGCTGCTAAAGGTGTATACCTGAAAGGTATTGCTGTTTCCTCGACTATGGGACCTAGCGCTCGCGTGAACACAACGACTTACAAATAATATTACCATTGACTTCGGTTAGTGATATTTGATATTATGTAACAGTTGTGAGTCTTCGAGACTGACCTTTAAAGTTGAATATGCTTACCGTAGACAGTAGGTGCCCTAAGCAGGCTTAATTTCCTACCGAGGTGTTATGATAGAACGTCAACAATTTGTCCGGTTATCCGGCCAAATGATGATTCATCAGGCCTTCGTAATTCTACGGAGGCTTTTTTAGTGCCCGTAGGAAGAGCGGAGAGCCTGGTGCTCTTACGCTACTAATACAACCAGGAGGTGTAATCATTGGCAAACGCAAAAGTGATTCAAGCGAAACAAGAAGCGGTTGATGTAGTTGCTGCTAAGCTGCGCGAAAGCGTATCGACAGTAGTTGCTGACTATCGTGGATTGAACGTTGCACAAGTAACTGAACTTCGTAAACAGCTTCGTGAAGCTGGCGTCGAGTTCCAAGTACTGAAAAACACGCTGCTTCGCCGTGCGACTGCAGCTGCAGATTTGACTGAGCTGGACGAAGTCCTGACTGGTCCTACAGCTGTTGCATTTGGCACCAATGACGCTGTCGCTCCAGCAAAAGTTCTTAACGATTTTGCTAAGAAAAACGACGCGTTGAAATTGAAAGGCGCAGTAGTAGAAGGTCGTGTAATCGGAGAAAGCGAAATCAAAGCTCTGGCAGAACTTCCGTCCCGCGAAGGTCTCCTCTCCATGCTCCTCAGCGTGCTTCAAGCTCCAGTGCGCAACTTCGCGCTTGCAGTTAAAGCAGTTGCAGAGAAGGAAGAACAAGGCGCATAAGTTTTGTTCTTCCCGAGCTGTGTAACAACAACTATAAAATCTTAATAATAAATGGAGGTTCAACTTAAATGAGCAAAGAGCAAATCTTGGAAGCAATCAAAGGCATGTCCGTTCTGGAACTGAACGATCTTGTAAAAGCAATCGAAGAAGAATTTGGTGTAACTGCTGCAGCTCCAGTAGCTGTTGTTGGTGGCGCTGGTGCAGCTGAAGCTGCTGAGCAATCCGAATTTGACGTAATCCTGACTAGCGCAGGCGCGTCCAAAATCAACGTAATCAAAGTGGTTCGCGAAATCACAGGTCTTGGCTTGAAAGAAGCAAAAGAACTGGTTGACAACGCACCAAAAGCTTTGAAAGAAAAAGTAGCTAAAGAAGAAGCTGAAGCTGTTAAAGCTAAATTGGAAGAAGCAGGCGCATCCGTAGAAGTTAAGTAATAACTTCTCCAGATTAATCGTCAGCAAGAAACAAACCCCTTGAATATTTGTTCAAGGGGTTTGTTATTGTGGCGGGAAATTCTTGCGCGTACTGATTTCAGTGAGAACGGTTATACTGGGATAATGGAGCCCCTATGGACCATAAGTCCAGGCGGGTAAACTTTGGTTCAATACGGAGGAAATGATGCCGAATCAACATTATTACTCGAATCAGCCAGACATTGCTCATGACCGCAAAGAGTTAAAGACAGAGCTGAGAGGACAGACGTTCAATTTCATTAGTGATGCGGGTGTATTCTCAAAGAGCGGCGTGGATTATGGCAGCAAAGTTTTAATAGATGCAATGGAATTTCAACAAAATGCCTCCGTTCTGGATGTGGGATGCGGTTATGGTCCGATCGGTTTAACGGCGGCAAAGATGGTCGTGGATGGTCATGTGACAATGATCGACATTAATAGCCGTGCTGTCGAATTGGCTAAAGAGAACGCGAGGCGTAACGGAATTTCGAATGTAACGATCCTGGAGAGCGACTTATTTGCCGTGGTTAAGGATCAGCAGTTCGATGTGATTCTGACCAATCCGCCTATACGTGCCGGGAAAGAAACAGTGCATGCTATATTTGAAGAGTCATGGAGTCATTTGCGTGAGGGTGGGCAGCTGTGGGTTGTAATTCAGAAGAAGCAAGGTGCACCTTCGGCAAAAGCTAAACTGGAGAGTTTGTTTCACCAGGTAGAAGAAGTAACGAAGGATAAAGGGTACCGGATATTTAAAGCGACCAAATCTTCTTGAAATAGTTTAACTAGGCTGTTGACTTGGGTATGCTGGTATGGTATTATTATAAAATGTCAGTATTAGGATGGTCTCTTTGTCTTTAGTTTGCTGAAATGTCAAGACTTAATGTGTGGAAAGATGCATAAAGTCCGTCATATTGACGTATAATATGTACGTTTTGGGCAAATCTACAGGATATGAGATGATTATCATAACCATGGATAAGCTGCTCTTTTTTCGAAAAGGTATTCGATAAGGGCTTTTCTCTATTTATGGAGTGTCCTCTGTATGTACCATTATAGTGTTACAAACAGAGGTTCGCAATGAAATATTTTTAAAGTGAGTAGACATGAGGGGTGAGTTTAAGTTGGCAGGACATCTTGTTCAATATGGTCGACGCACTCGGCGAAGTTATGCTCGTATTAACGAGGTACTCGAAGTTCCGAACCTGATTGAAATCCAACAAAAATCTTATGAATGGTTTTTGGAGGAAGGACTCCGCGAAATGTTCCAGGACATCTCGCCGATTCAGGATTTCACAGGTAATTTGGTACTAGAGTTCATTGACTACAGCCTTGGAGAACCGAAATACACCGTCGATGACGCGAAAGAACGCGACGTTACTTATGCGGCGCCGCTCCGCGTGAAAGTCCGGCTCATTAACAAGGAGACCGGAGAGGTCAAGGAGCAGGAAGTGTTCATGGGAGACTTCCCGTTAATGACGGAAACCGGAACATTCATTATCAATGGTGCCGAACGGGTTATTGTCAGCCAGTTGGTTCGCTCTCCCAGCGTCTATTTCAGCACAAAAGTGGATAAAAACGGTAAGACGACGTACACTGCAACAGTTATCCCTAACCGCGGCGCTTGGCTGGAACTGGAGATGGACGCGAAGGACATTATTTATGTCCGGATCGACCGCACCCGTAAAATCCCTGTAACGGTGCTTTTACGTGCACTTGGTTTTGGTACAGATGCCGAGATTCTGGATCTTCTGGGCAATGATGAATATATTCAAAACACGCTGGATAAAGACAACACGGACTCTACGGAAAAAGCGCTCATCGAAATTTATGAACGCCTTCGTCCGGGCGAGCCGCCAACACTGGAGAACGCGAAGAGCCTTCTCGTTGCTCGTTTCTTTGATCCAAAGCGTTATGATCTGGCTAACGTTGGCCGCTACAAGATCAACAAGAAACTTCATATTAAGAACCGTCTCTTTAATCAACGTTTGGCAGAGAGTTTGATAGACACGGATACAGGTGAGATCGTTGCTGAAGCTGGTCAAACCGTAGACCGTCGTCTTTTGGACGAGATTATGCCTTACTTGGAGAAGAGTGTTGGCTTTAAGAATTATCATGTTGCTGGCGGTGTGATGGACAGCGAGGATATCCCGCTGCAAACAATTGATGTGTTCTCTCCTACTGAGGATGCAAAAGTTGTGAAAGTCATTGCGAACGCAAACATTGATAAATCCGTGAAGCATATTACTCAGGCTGATATCATTTCTTCCATCAGTTATTTCATCAACTTGCTGCATGGAATCGGTAATACAGATGATATTGACCACCTGGGTAACCGTCGTCTGCGTTCCGTAGGCGAATTGCTTCAGAACCAGTTCCGTATCGGTTTGTCCCGGATGGAACGTGTTGTTCGTGAGAGAATGTCGATTCAGGACGCAAATGTCATTACGCCACAAGCGTTAATCAACATTCGTCCAGTTATCGCATCAATTAAAGAGTTCTTTGGTAGCTCCCAGCTGTCCCAGTTCATGGATCAGACAAACCCGCTTGCGGAATTGACGCATAAACGTCGTTTGTCTGCACTCGGACCAGGCGGTCTGACGCGTGAGCGCGCAGGCTTTGAAGTACGGGACGTTCACCACAGTCACTATGGCCGTATGTGTCCGATTGAGACACCGGAGGGACCAAACATCGGTTTGATCAACTCCTTGTCCACATTCGCACGCATCAACGAATATGGCTTCATTGAAGCCCCGTATCGTTGGGTTGATCCGAAGACCGGCAAAGTAACGGAACAAATCGATTATCTGACTGCAGACGAAGAGGATAACTACATCGTTGCCCAGGCGAATGCCGAGCTTAACGAAGATGGTACCTTTACTGATGAAATGGTAATCGTTCGTTATAACAAGCAATCCGATAATATCCTTCCTATGCCAAGCGATCGTGTAGACTACATGGACGTTTCGCCTAAGCAGGTTGTATCGGTAGCAACGGCGCTCATTCCGTTCCTTGAGAACGATGACTCCAACCGCGCGCTGATGGGATCCAACATGCAGCGGCAGGCTGTACCACTCCTTATTCCGAAGGCGCCGCTTGTCGGAACTGGAATGGAGCACAAGTCTGCTAAAGACTCCGGTGTATGTATTGTATCCAAATATGACGGGATTATTGAACGTTCATCTGCTAATGAGATCTGGCTCCGCCGCGTAGAGAATGTGGACGGACAAGAAGTCAAAGGCGATATCGTTAAACATAAATTACACAAATTTATGCGTTCGAACCAAGGAACATGCATCAACCAGCGTCCAATCGTGAAACGTGGGGAAGTTATCAAAAAAGGTGACATCCTCGCAGACGGTCCATCCACGGAGATGGGTGAATTGGCACTGGGCCGCAACGTGGTCGTTGCGTTCATGACTTGGGAAGGTTACAACTACGAGGATGCGATTCTTCTCTCCGAGAAGCTTGTCAAAGAGGACGTGTACACTTCGATCCATATCGAGGAGTATGAATCCGAAGCTCGTGATACGAAGCTTGGACCAGAGGAAATTACACGTGATATTCCGAACGTTGGGGAAGAAGCACTGAAGAACCTCGATGAGCGCGGTATCATCCGCATCGGTGCCGAAATCAGCGCCGGAGACATTCTCGTTGGTAAAGTAACGCCTAAGGGCGTAACTGAACTGACGGCAGAAGAGCGTCTCCTGCATGCGATCTTCGGCGAGAAGGCTCGCGAAGTGCGTGATACCTCGCTGCGTGTTCCTCACGGTAGTGACGGTATCATCGTAGATGTGAAGGTATTTACACGTGAGAACGGCGACGAATTGCCGCCGGGCGTGAACCAATTGGTTCGTGTCTACATCGCGCAGAAGCGTAAAATCTCGGAAGGTGACAAAATGGCCGGACGTCACGGTAACAAAGGTGTCGTTGCCCGTATTTTGCCTGAGGAAGATATGCCGTTCCTGCCGGATGGCACGCCGGTTCAAGTCGTACTGAACCCACTGGGGGTACCATCACGGATGAATATCGGTCAGGTGCTCGAGGTTCACTTGGGTATGGCTGCACTCCAGCTCGGCATTCACGTGGCTTCACCGGTATTTGACGGTGCAAGCGAGTACGACGTGTTTGATACGATGGAAGAAGCAGGCATGCAGCGTAACGGTAAGACCGTATTGTACGATGGACGGACGGGTGAGCGTTTTGAACGTGAAGTTACCGTCGGCGTCATGCATATGATCAAACTTGCGCACATGGTTGACGATAAAATTCACGCCCGTTCTACGGGACCATACTCACTCGTTACGCAGCAGCCGCTGGGTGGTAAAGCTCAGTTTGGTGGACAGCGCTTTGGTGAGATGGAAGTGTGGGCACTTGAAGCTTACGGTGCCGCTTATACACTGCAAGAAATTCTTACCGTTAAGTCCGATGACGTGGTTGGCCGGGTGAAAACCTACGAATCCATCGTCAAGGGCGAGAACGTTCCGGAGCCGGGTGTTCCTGAGTCGTTCAAGGTATTGATAAAAGAGCTTCAGTCTCTCGGTATGGATGTCAAAATCCTGAGCGAGAATGAAGAGGAAATCGAGATGAAAGAACTCGATGACGAAGACGATGCTCAAGGTGATAAACTGAGCCTTAACTTGGAAGGCACTGAAGTCGGAGTGGAATAACGGTCAATCATTCACCCCCGTCGGCTTTATAAGTCGGCGGTGGTGTTATGGTCGTATAGCACATAAATAGGACTAGGTTGAGGAGGGTTGCTCCTTGTTGGACGTTAACAATTTTGAGTACATGAAAATCGGTCTTGCTTCACCGGAAAAAATTCGCTCTTGGTCTCGCGGAGAGGTGAAGAAGCCGGAAACGATTAACTACCGTACATTGAAGCCGGAGAAAGAAGGCCTGTTCTGTGAGCGGATTTTCGGCCCGCAGAAGGACTGGGAATGTCATTGCGGTAAGTATAAGCGTGTCCGTTATAAAGGAGTAGTCTGCGATCGCTGTGGCGTTGAAGTTACGCGCGCCAAAGTCCGTCGTGAACGGATGGGCCATATCGAGCTTGCGGCTCCTGTATCGCACATTTGGTATTTCAAAGGGATTCCTAGCCGCATGGGTCTGGCTTTGGATATGTCCCCAAGATCTCTTGAGGAGATCATTTATTTCGCATCTTATGTTGTAACAGATCCAGGAGATACGCCGCTGGAGAAGAAACAACTGCTATCCGAGAAGGAATATCGCAGCTATCGTGAGAAGTATGGCTACGGGTTCCAGGCAGGCATGGGTGCGGAAGCTGTCAAGAAGCTTCTTCAAGACATCGACGTTGATAAAGAGTTGGAGTTCCTGAAGGAAGAATTGCGTACAGCACAAGGTCAGCGCCGCAACCGGGCGATCAAACGCCTGGAAGTTATTGAGGCGTTCCGTAACTCCGGCAACAATCCGGAGTGGATGATCATGGATGTGCTGCCGGTCATTCCACCGGAGCTTCGTCCGATGGTTCAACTGGATGGTGGACGCTTTGCGACCTCCGACTTGAACGATCTGTACCGTCGCGTTATTAACCGGAACAACCGTCTGAAAAGACTGCTGGATCTCGGTGCGCCGGATATTATCGTACAGAACGAGAAGCGCATGCTGCAGGAAGCTGTCGATGCTCTGATCGATAACGGTCGTCGCGGCCGTCCAGTAACAGGTCCTGGTAACCGTCCGCTTAAATCTCTCAGCCACATGCTGAAAGGTAAACAAGGACGTTTCCGTCAGAACTTGCTCGGTAAACGGGTTGACTACTCTGGTCGTTCCGTTATCGTTGTAGGTCCTTACCTGAAAATGTACCAGTGCGGTCTGCCTAAGAAAATGGCACTTGAGCTCTTCAAGCCGTTCGTTATGAAGGAATTGGTCAACAAAGGCCTTGCACATAATATCAAGAGCGCTAAACGCAAAGTAGAACGCGTAAGTCCAGAAGTATGGGATGTGCTCGAAGAAGTCATTAAAGAGCATCCGGTTCTTCTGAACCGTGCACCGACGCTTCACAGACTCGGTATTCAAGCATTTGAACCGATCCTTGTTGAAGGTCATGCCATCCGTCTTCACCCACTCGTATGTACAGCTTATAACGCTGACTTTGACGGTGACCAAATGGCGGTTCACGTTCCTTTGTCTGCTGAAGCTCAAGCTGAAGCACGTCTCTTGATGCTGGCATCGGGTAACATTCTGAACCCGAAAGACGGCAAACCGGTTGTTACGCCATCTCAGGATATGGTACTCGGTTCCTTCTATCTCACGATGGATAACAAGGAAGAGAAAGGTACCGGTATGATTCTGGGCAGCGTGAACGAAGCGGTATCCGCATATCAGCGTGAAGCAGCAGGACTGCATGCACGCGTAGCGATTCCGGTTAAAGCGCTTGGCAAAACCAACTTTACCGAAGAACAGCAGAATGCTATTTTGGTTACGACGATTGGCCGGATTATCTTTAACGAGATTTTCCCTGCCAGCTTCCCATACATTAATGAAGCGACTCGTACGAACCTGCTGCATGGTACGCCTGAGAAGTATTTCGTATACGAGAAGGGTGCAGATATTCAAAAGGTAATTCAGGAATTGCCGATCAGCGGAGCTGTAGGCAAGGAATATCTGGGTTCCATCATTGCACGCTGTTTCGAAACGTACCATACAACCGAAACCTCTGTGATTTTGGATAAAATCAAGCAGATCGGTTTCACCTACTCTACTCGTGCAGGCGTAACCGTTGCGGTTTCTGACGTTATTGTACCTGACGAGAAGAATGAAATTCTGAAAGAGTCCGATGAGAAGGTTAAAGTAGTAACAAACCAATATCGTCGCGGCTTGATTACGAATGAAGAACGCTATGACCGTGTTATCGACATATGGTCCAAGACCAAGGATGACATTACGGAAGTACTCATGAAATCAATGGATCGCTTTAACTCCATTATGCTCATGGTGGACTCCAAGGCACGGGGTAACAAATCGCAGATCACCCAGCTTGGTGGTATGCGGGGTCTGATGGCGAACCCGTCCGGTCGTATCATCGAACTCCCAATCAAATCGAACTTCCGTGAAGGTCTGACGGTACTCGAGTACTTCCTGTCCACTCACGGTGCACGTAAAGGTCTTGCCGATACAGCGCTTCGTACCGCTGACTCCGGTTACTTGACTCGTCGACTTGTTGACGTGGCCCAGGATGTTATCGTTCGCGAAGATGAGTGCAGCACGGACAAAGGCTTCACCGTTAGCCGTATCCAGGACGGCAAGGAAGTTATTGAGGATCTCTATGACCGTATTGAAGGACGTTACGCATTTGAAACCGTTCGTCATCCGGAAACCAAAGAGATTATCGTAAATCGCAACGAATTGATTGATTCCGACAAAGCTGAAGAGATCGTGGCAGCTGGTGTTGAAAAACTTCAAATTCGTTCCATCTTGAGCTGCCGTGCACGTTATGGCGTCTGCAAAAAATGTTATGGTCGTAACCTGGCTACTGGTAAGCATGTTGAGATTGGTGAAGCGGTTGGTATCATCGCAGCTCAATCCATCGGTGAGCCGGGAACACAGCTTACGATGCGTACATTCCACACAGGCGGTGTTGCCGGAGACGATATCACGCAAGGTCTTCCGCGTATCCAAGAGCTCTTTGAAGCCCGTAATCCTAAAGGTCAAGCGACCATTAGTGAGATCGACGGTGTGGTTAAAGAGATCCGCGAAACGAAAGACCGTCGTGAAATTGAAATTCAAGGTGAAGCCGAAACGAAAGTTTACGCGGTTACCTATGGCTCCCGTCTGCGCGTAAGCGAAGGCAAGCACATCGAAGCCGGGGATGAACTGACGGATGGTTCCATTGATCCGAAGGAAATGCTTCGCATCAAAGGTATCCGTGGTGTGCAGAACTACATCCTTCAGGAAGTACAACGCGTATACCGTAACCAAGGTGTAGAAATTAACGATAAACACGTTGAAGTAATGATCAGACAGATGCTGCGTAAATTCCGTATCGTTGATGCGGGCGATACCAATCTGCTGCCAGGCTCCTTCGTGGATATGCATGAATACGAGACAGCCAATAAAGACGCTATTCTGTCTGGAAAAGAACCAGCAGTTGCTAAACCGGTTCTTCTCGGGATTACGAAAGCTTCCCTTGAAACAGATTCGTTCTTGTCAGCGGCCTCCTTCCAGGAGACGACTCGCGTGTTGACTGATGCTGCCATTAAAGGTAAAGTCGATCAACTTCTTGGCCTGAAAGAGAATGTTATCATTGGTAAGCTGATCCCTGCGGGAACGGGCATGAACCGTTATCGCAGTGTGAAATTTGCGGGACAGAACGACGTGAATGATGAAAGTCAGGAGCTCGAAACGGCTTCTATAGATTAAGAAGAAAGTCGGGTGACGGGAGGAAACGGCATGTTGAATGCTGAACTCTCTCCCGTCCCTAAGTTTCTTTTTTTCTGATTTAATAGCTTGACATCGCTTAGGGCAGATGCTAATATAGCAAAGGTGCGTGAATAGTTTCTTTGTTCCCTGTTCTTTTGGAGGAATGACTGTGTCTAATGATAAAGGATTACAGGATGCACACATCAAGATTGGCACCAAACAAACGATGAAGGCCGTTGAATCCGGTCTGGCTGCAGAGGTTTATGTAGCTGAAGATTGCGACCAGCGTTTGATTTCAAAAGTCGTATCCGAGTGTGATAAGAATGGAGTACATATCAATTATGTGCCCACGATGATAGAGCTTGGAGAAGCATGCGGTATTGAAGTCGGTGCAGCTATGGTAGCTGTCTTGAAATCATGATTTGAGAAATCGTTTTTGTTGGAGAAGGCGTTACTTCTCTCGGCAAAAACTTTTCATTTGTTCTTTTATGAACCGCCTGGGTCTGTGGACTTAAACGGGTTTGTAATAGGATGATAAATACGGGAAGGGGGTGGCTAGCATGCCAACAATTAACCAACTGGTTCGCAAGGGCCGTCAAGCCAAAGTTTACAAATCGAAATCTCCAGCTCTTCAAAAAGGTTTTAACGCTTTGAAACGTGAGGAGACCGACTTGAGCGCTCCGCAAAAACGCGGTGTATGCACTCGTGTAGGCACAATGACGCCGAAAAAACCGAACTCCGCACTTCGTAAATATGCTCGTGTTCGCTTGACGAACCGCATTGAGGTGACAGCTTACATTCCGGGTATCGGACATAACTTGCAAGAGCACAGTGTTGTATTGGTTCGCGGTGGACGGGTAAAAGACCTTCCGGGTGTACGTTACCATATCGTTCGCGGCGCACTTGATACCGCTGGTGTAAACAACCGGATGCAAGCTCGTTCCAAATACGGCACGAAGCGTCCTAAAGCAAAAAGCTAATTGATGTTCATGTTTTCTAACATGACTCACGACTGAAGAAAGGGGGATATCCATGCCACGCAAAGGTCCAGTAACCAAAAGAGACGTGCTTCCAGATCCAGTGTACAACAGCAAGCTGGTAACTCGTCTGATCAACCGCATCATGTTGGATGGTAAAAGAGGTGTTGCTCAAAGCATCCTTTACAATTCATTCAACATCATCAAGGAACGTACTGGTAATGATCCGATGGAAGTGTTTGAAGCAGCTATCAAAAATATCATGCCAGTATTGGAAGTTAAAGCTCGTCGTGTCGGCGGTGCTAACTACCAGGTTCCTATCGAAGTTAAACCAGAGAGACGTACATCCCTTGGATTACGTTGGCTCGTAAACTACTCCCGCAACCGCGGTGAGAAAACAATGGAAGAGCGTTTGGCGGCAGAGATCATCGATGCTTCCAACAACACAGGCGCTTCTGTTAAGAAACGCGAAGATACACACAAAATGGCTGAAGCGAACAAAGCGTTTGCTCACTACCGCTGGTAGGATTCGGCAACTATTTTATACTTCAAATTTTGAAGGGAGACTATTCGCATGGCGACAAGAGAGTTCTCCTTGAAAAATACACGTAATATCGGGATCATGGCGCATATTGACGCTGGTAAAACGACCACTACAGAGCGGATTTTGTTCTATACAGGCCGTACGCACAAAATCGGGGAAGTTCACGAAGGTGCTGCTACAATGGACTGGATGGAGCAGGAACAGGAGCGCGGGATCACGATTACATCCGCTGCGACTACCGCTTCTTGGAAGGGTCATCGCGTTAATATTATCGACACCCCGGGGCACGTTGACTTCACAGTAGAAGTTGAACGTTCCCTTCGTGTATTGGATGGGGCAGTAGGTGTATTCAGTGCGAAAGAGGGCGTTGAACCTCAGTCGGAGACTGTTTGGAGACAAGCAGACCGTTATGGAGTTCCGCGGATCGCATACGTAAACAAAATGGATATTATCGGTGCCGACTACTTGAACGTAGTTAAAGATATGAGAGAGCGTCTGCAAGCGAACGCGGTAGCGATTCAGCTTCCGATCGGTGCAGAGAACGATTTCATTGGCATCATCGATATTGTCGAGGAAAAAGCTTTCATGTATAAAGATGACCTTGGTCAAAATATCGAAGAAACCGAAATTCCAGCAGAGTTCAAGGATCAAGTGGAAGAGCTTCGCAACGAGTTAGTTGAGAAGGTAGCAGAACTTGACGAAGACTTGACAATGAAATACCTTGAAGGTGAAGAAATCACCATTGCTGAGTTGAAAGCCGCTCTGCGTAAAGGTGTTGTCGAAGTTAAGATCTTCCCTGTTATCTGTGGATCTTCTTACCGTAACAAAGGCGTTCAGTTGATGCTTGATGCCGTAATCGATTATTTGCCGGCTCCAACTGACGTTCCAGATATCAAGGGTTCCCTTGAAGACGGAACTGAAGCAATTCGGCATTCTTCTGATGAAGAGCCGTTCTCGGCTTTGGCATTCAAAATCGCTACGGACCCTTATGTTGGTAAGCTGACATTCTTCCGCGTATATTCCGGTGTTCTGCAATCCGGCTCTTACGTACTGAATGCAACTAAAGGCAAGCGTGAGCGCATTGGTCGTATCCTTCAAATGCATGCGAACAGCCGCCAAGAAATTTCCGAAGTATTTGCCGGAGATATCGCAGCTGCTGTAGGTTTGAAAGATACGGGCACAGGTGATACACTATGTGATGAGAAAAACCCGGTTATCCTGGAGTCCATGAACTTCCCTGATCCGGTTATCGAAATCGCAGTTGAGCCTAAAACAAAAGCTGACCAAGATAAAATGGGTGTTGCTCTCGGTAAGTTGACTGAAGAGGATCCAACTCTTCGTGCGCATACTGATGAAGAAACAGGCCAAACGATCTTGGCTGGTATGGGTGAGCTTCATTTGGACATCATCATCGACCGTATGCGTCGTGAGTTCAAAGTAGAAACCAATGTGGGTAAACCACAGGTAGCTTACCGTGAAACCTTCCGTGCACCTGCACGTGTTGAAGGTAAATTCGTTCGTCAGTCCGGTGGTCGTGGTCAATACGGTCACGTTTGGGTTGAGTTCGAACCATTGGAAGCAGGTAGCGGTAACCAGTTCGAGAGCAAGGTTGTCGGTGGTTCCGTACCAAGAGAATATATTGGTCCTGCACAACAAGGTATTGAAGAGCAAATGAAGAACGGTGTACTTGCCGGCTTCCCGCTTGTTGACGTTAAAGCAACCATCGTTGACGGTTCATACCATGATGTTGACTCCAATGAAATGGCGTTTAAAATCGCCGGCTCCATGGCTCTGAAAGCAGCAAAAGAAAAGTGTAAGCCTGTCCTGCTTGAGCCAATCATGAAAGTAGAAGTTACCGTGCCTGAGGAATACATGGGCGACGTAATGGGTATGCTGAACTCCCGCCGTGGACGTATCGAAGGTATGGACTCCCGTGGTGGTACTCAAATTATCCGTGCGAAAGTACCTCTTTCCGAAATGTTCGGTTACTCCACTACCCTTCGCTCCGGTACACAAGGACGCGGTGTGTTCTCCATGGAACTCTCCCATTATGAAGAAGTTCCTAAGAGTATCTCCGATGAAATTGTGTCCAAGATCAAAGGCGGAGAGTAATAACGTTTTACCTGCTGGATAGGAGGCGGGACGTATATCCCGTTAACTCCGCTTCCGGCCCAACATATATATCCCCTTAAGGAGGAATTGTTCAAATGGCAAAGGCTAAATACGAACGTACGAAACCCCATGTTAACATCGGTACTATCGGTCACGTTGACCATGGTAAAACTACTCTGACTGCTGCAATCACAAGTGTATTGTCCAAAACTTATGGTGGCGCAGCAATGTCTTTCGATCAAATCGACAAAGCTCCAGAAGAGCGCGAACGCGGTATCACAATCTCTACTTCCCACGTAGAGTACGAAACTGACGCTCGTCACTATGCACACGTTGACTGCCCAGGTCACGCTGACTATGTTAAAAACATGATCACTGGCGCAGCTCAAATGGACGGAGCGATCCTGGTTGTATCCGCAGCTGACGGCCCAATGCCGCAAACTCGCGAGCACATCCTTTTGTCCCGCCAAGTAGGCGTACCTTACATCGTTGTATTCTTGAACAAATGCGACATGGTTGATGACGAAGAGCTCTTGGAATTGGTTGAAATGGAAGTTCGCGACCTTCTGAGCGAGTATGACTTCCCAGGCGACGACACTCCGATTACTCGTGGTTCCGCTCGTGAAGCTCTGCAAAACCCAGATGGCGAATGGGCACAAAAAATCGTTGAAATGTTCAAAACAATCGACGAGTACATCCCATTGCCAGAGCGCGACACTGACAAGCCTTTCTTGATGCCTGTCGAGGACGTATTCTCCATCACTGGTCGTGGTACCGTTGCTACAGGTCGTGTAGAGCGTGGTACGATCAAAGTTGGTGAAGAAATCGAAATCGTTGGTATCGCTGAAGAAACTAAGAAATCCGTTGTTACGGGCGTTGAAATGTTCCGTAAATTGCTGGATTCCGCTCAAGCTGGTGACAACATCGGCGCATTGCTTCGTGGTGTAGACCGTACTCAAATCGAGCGTGGTCAAGTACTTGCTAAGCCTGCTTCCGTTAAACCACACACAGAGTTCACTGCTCAAGTATACGTACTGAGCAAAGAAGAAGGCGGACGTCATAAGCCTTTCTTCACTGGCTACCGTCCACAGTTCTACTTCCGTACTACGGATGTAACTGGTGTGATCAACCTGCCAGAAGGTTCTGAAATGGTTATGCCTGGTGATAACATCACCGTTACGGTAAACCTGATCAACCCAATCGCGATTGAAGAAGGAACTAAGTTCTCCATTCGTGAAGGCGGCCGTACCGTAGGTGCTGGTTCCGTTGCTACCATCATTAAATAATTAAGGCCTACTAACAGCCTTGCATATAGCAACAGTGTATTGTAACAAGCAACAATGTGATGTCCTTATAAAAGAGTCCGATCCCTTGGGATTGGGCTCTTTTTCTGTTGTACAAAAGCTTGAGCAGCGTAAAACAAGGGAACTGCATTATTTCGAATATTTGTAGAAAAAAAGTCAAGCTCACTACACAGAATATGCCATATATTAAAGGATTCATTCTATATATTTGCGCCTAACATGATTACAATCTCTGTTTGAAGTCTGCTTCACAGATAAGAAACTACCTAATATATAGAATGGAGAGCACAGCTCATTATGAAATGCCCTTTGCTTTTATGAAGAAGAATATGGCCCATGTCGTTTCGTCTGCAGAAGTACAGCGTGATCCCCTCGAAGAGAGTTACATATACCAGGAGAAGTTGGGTGAACTGAATGAACAGATGAGAATGATCGGTCTGACAGTGGGAGATTTGCAACTGCTAAAGCAGTTACGCCCGCAGATGGAGCAGAAGTTGGAAGCGATCACCGATGCTTTTTACCAATCCGTTGTGGATGTGGATAAGTTGAGGGATATCATTGTGCAGCATAGTACAATTGAAAGGTTGAAACAGACCTTAAGGGATCATCTTCTTGAAATATTAAACGACGAGATCAATGAAGCCTACGTGGGGAAAAGATTCCGTATTGCCGAAGTCCACAAACGGGTAGGACTGGAGCCTAAATGGTACTTATCGGCTTTTCAGAATCTGCAGAATGAATTCTTCAAGATTATATATAAAGAAGTGAAAGAAGAGGAACAGCATATTCGGATCGTGTCGACGATCACCAAGCTGCTCAGCTTGGAGCAACTGCTTGTACTGGAAGCTTGCGAGAAGGAGAACATGAATGAGAAGCAGCAGCAATATGAATGGGTACGCAAAGAACTAAAGCAGAGCATTGCTGCTTTTGTCGGTGAATTACCGATCTGACACTGGACATTAATGAAGCTGTAGAACGCTTGATGTCAAGCAGCGGCGAGGTGACTACTGCGTTTCAGACGACTTCGGCCACTACCCAAGGATCTATTTCTTATGCTCTGGCTGGAGAGGCTAGGATAGCGGATTTGACAGTACAGATGAATGCAATAGATGAGAGCACCTCGGATATGCAGAATGCTGTACAAGAACTTCATGATTCCTCCAGACAGATTGCCCTGATAGCGGTAAGCGTTCATGAAATAGCGGCACAGATCAAACTGCTCTCTACTATAGAAGCGGCGCGTGCTGGGGAACACGGAAAAGGTTTTGCAGTTGTGGCTCAGGAGGTCAGTCGTCTCTCCGAGGATACACGAACGACAGTGAGCCGTATAACTGATATCGTAACGAAATCCAGATCCATCACATCCGAAGTGGTAGAATCTATTAACCATGTACAGCTGCTTGCGGGGAAAGGGAAGAACCAATCAGAGGAGACAAGCCAATTGTTCACCGATATTCTTACATCTGTACAATCCAGTGCGATCAGATGATCACAGCAGAAAAGCAAATGAAATTGCTGTCCATGACAATTGGCAGCATACGGGGAAGCTACATCAGAAGCAGCGATTTTAGCTGAAAATTTCAAGAAAAGCACGGTGCAAATATAAACTGACATGAATTATGAATTAGTGCTTGCAATGCGCCTATCTTTTATATATAATAGTGAATGTTGTTCTGCGACGTTGCGATGATGTGAGAGGTTACCGACACACCCGGCCCCTTTGCCATGAGGCAGGTGGTTGGAAAATTTTCACGGAGTATGTCCGATACCAAATTGGGCGATAGAAGGAGGGAATAAAATGGCAAAGCAAAAAATTCGTATTCGCTTGAAAGCATACGACCACAGAGTTCTTGATCAATCCGCTGAGAAAATTGTTGAGACAGCAAAACGTTCGGGTGCTGGTGTATCCGGTCCGATTCCGCTTCCAACTGAGAAACAAATAATTACCATTCTCCGTGCGGTGCACAAGTATAAGGATTCTCGGGAACAGTTCGAAATGCGTACTCATAAACGCTTGATCGACATCGTGAACCCGACTCCACAAACTGTGGATGCCTTGATGCGCTTGGACCTGCCGTCCGGTGTAGATATCGAAATCAAACTGTAAGACCAGCATAACGAATTAGAGAAGAGAAAAGAGGTGTCAACATGAAAGGTATCTTAGGTAGAAAGCTCGGAATGACTCAAGTATTTACCCCTGAAGGTATTGTAATTCCTGTAACGGTTATCGAAGCAGGTCCTTGTGTTGTTCTTCAAAAGAAAGATCTGGAAAACGACGGATACGAAGCGATTCAAGTCGGTTTCTCTGACAAGAAAGAGAACAGATCTAACAAACCAGAAGCAGGCCATGCGAAAAAAGCAAACACTGCGCCTAAGCGCTACGTTCGCGAAATTCGCGGTGTTGACCTCGCGAGTGTCGAGGTTGGACAAGAGCTGAAGGCTGATGTCTTCGCAGAAGGCGAATTTGTTGACGTAACGGGTATTTCCAAGGGTAAAGGTTTCCAAGGTGTAATCAAACGTTGGGGACAAAGCCGCGGACCAATGTCTCACGGTTCCCGTTATCACCGTAGACCAGGTTCCATGGGTTCGATCCAGGCAAACCGTGTTCCTAAAGGAAAACGTCTGCCAGGTCACATGGGCAATGAAACAGTTACGATCCAAAAACTCGAAGTTGTTAGAGTCGATGCAGAGCGTAACGTAATCCTTGTTAAAGGATCCATTCCAGGACCTAAAAAAGGTTTCGTTCAAATTAAAGAAACGGTGAAGAAATAATCGCCTAAAGAAAGGAGGAACAAACAATGCCTAAAGTAGCACTTTATAATGTCAGCGGTAGCCAAGTTGGCGAAGTAGAATTGAATGAAGCTGTGTTCGGCATCGAGCCGAATACGCACGTACTGCACAGCGCAGTATTGTTGCAGCGCGCTTCCCTTCGTCGTGGTACCCACAAAGTAAAAGGACGTTCTGAAGTACGCGGCGGCGGACGTAAGCCTTGGAAACAAAAAGGTACTGGCCGCGCTCGTCAAGGATCGATCCGTTCACCACAATGGAAAGGCGGCGGTGTGGTATTTGGACCAACTCCGCGCAGCTACACATTTAAACTTCCTAAGAAAGTCCGTCGTTTGGCTATTAAATCTGCATTGTCTTCCAAAGTGATTGACAACGCAATTATCGTATTGGATCAACTGACGCTGAATACGCCGAAAACAAAAGAGTTTGCTAACATTCTTAGCAACCTGAAAGTAGGCCGTAAAGCTCTCATCGTTGCTCCAAGCTATGATGATAATGTAGCCCTTTCCGCACGTAATATTCCTGGTGTGAAATTCGTAGCGGCTGACGGCATTAATGTTCTTGACGTACTGTCGTACGATCAACTGATCATTACGAAGGAAGCAGTTCAGAAGGTAGAGGAGGTGCTCGCGTAATGAAAGACCCACGCGATATAATCAAGCGCCCGGTGATCACGGAACGTACGGCTGACTACATGGCAGAGCTGAAATACGCTTTTGAAGTGGATATCCGTGCTAACAAGACCGAGATCAAGCAAGCTGTCGAATCTATTTTTAAAGTTAAAGTATCGAACGTGAATACGATGCGTGTTCCTGCGAAACCAAAGCGTTACGGCCGTTATTCCGGTTACACAACCGAGTGGAAAAAGGCAATTGTAACTTTGGCTCCAGACAGCAAACCGCTCGAGTTCTTTGAATCGGTTGAATAAGAATTTCTTAAGTAAGGAGGGAAAACTCAGTGCCTATTAAAAAGTATAAACCGACATCCCCGGCTCGACGCAACATGTCCGTGTCGACTTTTGAAGAAATCACCACGAATCAGCCGGAAAAATCGTTGCTGGCTCCACTGAGCAAAACAGCTGGCCGCAACAACCAAGGTAAAATTACGGTTCGTCACCATGGCGGCGGACACAAGCGTAAATACCGTATTATCGACTTCAAACGGAACAAAGACGGCATTCCAGGTCGCGTTGCTACAATCGAATACGACCCGAACCGTACTTCCAACATCGCTCTGATTCACTACGTAGATGGTGAGAAGCGTTATATCATCGCTCCTAAAGGTCTGAAAGTTGGAGACCAAGTAGTATCTGGAGTAGGTGCTGACATCAAGATCGGTAACGCACTTCCACTGGAAAACATTCCAGTAGGTACAGTTATCCACAACATCGAATTGAAACCAGGCAAAGGCGGACAATTGGTTCGTGCTGCTGGTACAGAAGCTCAACTTCTCGGTAAAGAAGATAAGTACGTAACTGTTCGTCTTTCTTCCGGTGAAGTTCGCCGCATCCTGAAAGTTTGCCGTGCAACCATCGGTTCTGTGGGTAACCAAGACCATGAGTTGATCAAAATCGGTAAAGCTGGTCGTAGCCGTTGGCTTGGACAACGTCCTGAAGTACGTGGTGTGGTAATGAACCCTAACGATCACCCTCACGGTGGTGGTGAAGGCCGCGCTCCAATCGGACGTAAATCGCCGATGTCTCCATGGGGCAAACCAACCCTTGGTTACAAAACACGTAAAAAAGGAAAAGCTTCTGACAAATATATCGTTCGCCGCCGCACGAAGTAATGCGCGTTTAAGTGCATAACTTCGTGACAGGCTCGAAGGTAACGAGACAATTTGGTGAAGGGAGGATTTCAATATGAGCCGTAGTTTGAAAAAAGGACCTTTTATTGACGGATATCTGCTCAAAAAAGTGGAGGACATGAACGCAGCAAGCAAAAAAGCTGTGATCAAAACGTGGTCCCGTCGTTCCACTATTTTCCCGCAATTTATCGGTCACACGTTCGGTGTATATGATGGCCGTAAACATGTACCTGTATATGTAACAGAAGATATGGTAGGACATAAGTTGGGTGAGTTTGCTCCAACTCGTACTTACAAAGGTCATGAAGACGATAAGAAAACGAGAAGATAATTTAATGAAGCTCTTTGTTTGAGAGGAGGTTAAACATATGGAAGCAAAAGCACATGCAAGATCGATTCGTATTGCTCCTCGTAAAGCTCAACTCGTTGTTGACTTGATTCGCGGTAAGCAAGTCGGCGAAGCGATCGCAATTCTTCGTCACACTCCTAAAGCTGCATCTCCAGTTCTTGAGAAGCTTTTGAACTCGGCTATCGCAAACGCTGAGCATAACTACTCACTGGATGTAACTAAATTGGTTGTGACGCAAGCTTATGTCAACCAGGGACCGACTATGAAACGTTTCCGCCCGCGTGCAATGGGACGTGCAAGCCGGATCAATAAACGCACCAGCCACATTACTTTGGTGGTAGCTGAAAAATAAGGAGGGAAAACGTGTGGGCCAAAAGGTAAATCCAGTAGGACTCCGTATCGGTATTATCCGTGATTGGGAATCCAAATGGTATGCAGGCAAAGACTTCGGTGATCTTTTGCTGGAAGACGTGAAAATCCGTGAATACCTGAAAAATAAATTGAAAGACTCCGCTGTATCCCGTATTGAAATCGAGAGAGCGGCAAATCGTGTGAACGTGACGATCCACACTGCGAAACCAGGTATGGTTATCGGTAAAGGTGGTTCCGAAGTAGAAGTACTGCGCGGACAAGTGACTAAAATTGCCGGCGGTAAAAAAGTTCACATCAACATTTCTGAAATCAAAAACCCTGAACTGGACGC
This sequence comes from Paenibacillus glucanolyticus NBRC 15330, assembly GCF_004000885.1. Taxonomy (GTDB): domain Bacteria; phylum Bacillota; class Bacilli; order Paenibacillales; family Paenibacillaceae; genus Paenibacillus_AQ; species Paenibacillus_AQ glucanolyticus. Next base: position 23,972 of record NZ_BIMC01000026.1, on the reverse strand, counting down.
AATTCTTGTTGCTGAAAGCATTGCTCAACAGCTGGAACGTCGTGTATCTTTCCGTCGTGCGCTGAAGCAAGCAATCCAAAGAACGATGCGCTCTGGAGCAAAAGGGATTAAAACATCAGTCAGCGGACGTCTTGGCGGAGCCGAGATTGCTCGTACGGAAGGCTACAGTGAAGGAACTGTTCCACTTCATACGCTTCGTGCAGACATCGACTACGGTACAGCAGAAGCGCATACGACTTACGGCCGTATCGGCGTGAAAGTATGGATCTATCGTGGAGAGGTTCTTCCTACGGCTAAGAAACAAGCTGCTCAGGAAGGAGGCAACTAATCATGTTGGTACCAAAACGTGTAAAACACCGCAAACAACAGCGCGGCCATATGAGAGGCCAAGCTAAAGGCGGTACGGAAGTAAGCTTCGGCGAATTTGGCTTGCAAGCTACTGAACCAGGTTGGATTACTAACCGTCAGATCGAAGCTGCGCGTATCGCGATGACTCGTTATATTCGCCGTGGCGGTAAAGTATGGATTAAGATTTTCCCAGATAAGCCGATTACTCAAAAGCCTCTCGAGGTGCGGATGGGTAGCGGTAAAGGTAACGTTGAGAAATGGGTTGCCGTTGTAAAACCAGGCAAAATCATGTTTGAACTTGGAGGCGTGTCTGAGGAGATCGCCCGCGAAGCGATGCGTCTCGCCGCTCACAAGCTGCCTGTTAAAACGAAGTTTGTGAAACGTGAAGAAGTGGGTGGTGAAGCAAATGAAAGCTAATGAACTGCGCAACTTAACCACTGCAGAAATCGAGCAAAAAATCTCCGGATTTAAAGAGGAACTCTTTAACCTCCGTTTTCAGTTGGCTACTGGCCAACTTGATAACCCAACTCGGATTCGTGATGTTCGCAAAGAAATAGCTCGTGCTAAAACCGTTATCCATGAAAGAGAACTTGGGATTAGTTAATGAAACAGAAACGATTGTTCTGTATTCAGGAAGGAGGCTAACAAATGAGCGAAGAACGTAATGCTCGTAAAGTGCAAATCGGTAAGGTTGTCAGCGATAAAATGGATAAAACCGTTGTTGTAGCTGTTGAAACTTATAAGAAGCATGACTTGTATCACAAGCGCATTAAATACACGAAGAAATTTAAAGCGCATGATGAAAACAATGAAGCTCAAATCGGAGATACCGTTAAAATCATGGAAACTCGCCCTCTATCCAAAGACAAACGTTGGAGACTGGTAGAAGTGGTTGAAAAAGCGGTTATCATCTAAGATATGATCAGTTTTCGATGGAAGGAGGAAATTTAAATGATTCAACCATTTACACGTTTAGCTGTTGCTGACAACTCCGGTGCGAAGGAACTGATGTGTATCCGCGTATTGGGTGGTACTGGTCGTCGTACAGCTCAAATCGGTGATTTGATCGTATGTTCCGTCAAACAAGCAACACCAGGCGGCGTTGTCAAAAAGGGTGATGTAGTAAGAGCGGTAGTCGTTCGTACGAAACGTTCTGTTCGTCGTAAAGACGGATCTTACATCTCATTTGACGAGAATGCAGCTGTTGTTGTTAAAGACGACAGAAGCCCACGCGGAACTCGTATTTTCGGACCAGTTGCTCGCGAACTTCGCGAAAGAGACTACATGAAAATCGTTTCCTTGGCTCCGGAAGTAATCTAATATAACACCCCAAAAAGTGACGTAACTTTTCGGGAACCCGATAAATAGTTGAACTGGCTAGTCATAGGAGGTGTAACGAATGCCTAAAGTGAAAAAAGTTCTGGAATCCCATAGCAACAAACTGCACGTGAAAAAAGATGATACAGTTATCGTCATCAGCGGTAAAGACAAAGGCAAAAAAGGCCGTGTCATCGCAGCGTACCCTCGTGAAAATCGCGTTTTGGTTGAAGGTGTGAACATGATCAAAAAACACCAAAAGCCAAACCAAATGAACCCACAAGGCGGTATCATCGAGAAGGAAGCTCCGATCCATGTATCGAACGTTATGCACGTTGATCCGAAGAGCGGAAAAGTAACCCGTATCGGTTACAAAGTACTGGACAACGGCAAAAAAGTTCGCGTAGCAAAAAGATCCGGAGAAGTTATTGATAAATAAGACGGTTGAGAAAGGAGGTCCTTGAATCATGGCAGCAAGAATGAAAGAACGTTTTTTGAACGAAGTAACTCCTGCTCTGATGCAGAAGTTTAGCTATAAGACAGTAATGCAAGTACCAAAAATCGAGAAAGTGGTTGTCAACATGGGTGTTGGTGACGCAGTATCCAACTCGAAAGTACTTGATTCCGCTGTAAACGACATGCAGCTGATTGCTGGTCAAAAACCGGTTATCACCCGTGCGAAGAAATCCATCGCGGGATTCAAACTCCGTGAGAACATGCCAATCGGTGTGAAAGTAACACTGCGCGGTGAGCGTATGTACTACTTCCTCGACAAGCTGTTCAACGTTACACTTCCACGTGTACGTGACTTTCAAGGCGTGTCCACCAAAGCATTTGACGGACGCGGTAACTATACGCTCGGTCTGAAAGAGCAACTCATTTTCCCTGAAATTGAGTATGACAAAGTGGATAAAGTTCGCGGTATGGATATCGTTATCGTAACGACTGCTAAAACCGACGAAGAATCCCGTGAACTGCTTGCTCAACTGGGCATGCCTTTCGCGAAATAAGACGGTTGTCCTTTTCTCCGAAACTATTTAGGAGGTGTCAGGCTAAGTGGCAAAAACTTCGATGAAAGTTAAACAACAACGTACACCGAAATTCAAAGTACGGGCATATACCCGTTGTGAACGTTGTGGTCGCCCACATTCGGTACTGCAGAAGTTTAAAGTTTGCAGAATTTGTTTCCGTGAATTAGCTTATAAAGGCCAGATTCCTGGCGTGAAAAAAGCAAGCTGGTAAGAAGTTTATAAACGGGAAGGAGGTTTATCCTACATGACTATGTCCGATCCAATTGCAGATATGCTAACTCGTATTCGTAACGCGAACACGGTTCGCCACGAAACAGTAGAAATGCCTGCTTCGACAATTAAGAAACAAATCGCTGACATTTTGAAGCGTGAAGGTTTCATCCGTGATGCGGAGTTTGTAGAAGACAATAAACAAGGGATCATTCGTGTATTCCTGAAATATGGTTCTAACAACGAACGCGTAATCACAGGTCTGAAAAGAATTAGCAAACCAGGTCTTCGCGTTTACACGAAGAGCAACGAAGTACCTCGTGTACTTGGTGGTTTGGGTATTGCGATCATCTCCACGTCTAAGGGAGTTATGACCGACAAAGAAGCTCGTCAATCCAAAGCTGGCGGAGAAGTTCTCTGCTACGTATGGTAATCAACGTCACAAGATAGGAGGTGTAATGAATGTCCCGTATTGGTCGTAAACCAATTGCTATTCCAAATGGTGTGGAAGTCACACTGGATAACACTGTAATTACTGTTAAGGGGCCTAAAGGAACCTTGACTCGTGAACTGCATAAAGACATGCAAATTACAGTAGAAAACAACGAGATCAATGTTGTTCGTCCTTCCGACAACAAAACACATCGCTCTCTTCACGGCACGACCCGCAGCGTTGTCTCAAACATGGTCAACGGTGTAACTGAAGGATTCTCGAAAAACCTTGAGTTGGTCGGTGTTGGATACCGTGCAAGCAAATCCGGAGATAAAATCGTTCTGAACGTGGGCTACTCCCACCCAGTTGAAATCACACCGGAAGCTGGTATCGAATTTGATGTGCCGGTAAATACAAAAATCACTGTTCGCGGTATCGATAAAGAGCGCGTAGGTGCTTACGCTGCTAAGATCCGTTCCGTACGCGAGCCTGAGCCTTATAAAGGTAAAGGGATTAAATACGAAGGTGAACGCATTATCCGTAAGGAAGGTAAAGCTGGTAAGAAGAAGTAAGGTTAGCTAACCGGGGATTCGCCTGGTGGGTAACTAGCCTCTTCTCCCATACTTACCCGATGCGTCTAAAAGTGAAGCTCTTAAGGCAAAACTGAAGGGAGGAAATGGAAGCATGATTACGAAACAAGACAAGAACAAAGCTCGCTTGAAAAGACACCTGCGTGTCCGTAAGAAAATCCAGGGCACAGCTGAACGTCCACGTCTGAACGTGTTCCGTTCTTCGAAACACATCTATGCTCAACTGATTGACGACGTGGCTGGCGTAACTTTGGCATCAGCTTCTACGCTTGATAAAGAATTGGCTGGCGACATTAAGAACGGTGGAAGCGTTGAATCCGCTCGTAAAGTCGGCGAACTCGTTGCAAAACGTGCTGCAGACAAAGGTCATAAATCGATCGTATTCGATCGTGGTGGATATTTGTACCATGGACGTATTCAAGCTCTTGCAGAGGCAGCTCGCGAGGCAGGCCTTGAATTCTAAGATATTTTCAAAAGGAGGTAAACGACTTGCGTGTAGATCCTAACACTTTAGAACTGACTGAAAGAGTAGTAAACATTAACCGCGTTGCTAAAGTTGTAAAAGGCGGACGTCGCTTTAGCTTTAGTGCACTGGTAGTTGTCGGTGATGGCAAAGGTTGGGTAGGAGCAGGTATCGGTAAAGCAGGCGAAGTACCGGATGCAATCCGCAAAGGTATTGAAGATGCTAAGAAAAACCTGATTCACATTCCACTTGTTGGAACCACTATTCCTCACCTCGTAACAGGTCACTTCGGAGCAGGCCGAGTATTATTGAAGCCAGCATCTGAAGGTACTGGAGTTATCGCTGGCGGTCCTGTTCGTGCAGTACTCGAACTGGCTGGTGTAGGCGACATTTTGACAAAATCTCTAGGTTCTTCGAACTCCATGAACATGGTCAATGCGACTTTGGAAGGGTTATCCCGCCTGAAGCGTGCTGAAGATGTTGCCAAGCTTCGCGGCAAATCCGTCGAAGAGCTGTTGGGTTAAGGAGGGAATCTCATGGCTAAACTTGAAATCACCCTCGTACGCAGCGTGATTGGTCGTCCAGAAGATCAGCGTGCAACCGTGAAAACACTCGGTCTTCGCAAAATCAACCATTCCGTTGTTCAAAGCGACAACGCTGCAATTCGCGGAATGATCAAGAAAGTAAATCACCTGGTTTCTGTTAAAGAAATCGAAGGTTAATCCCGGGTTGTTTTTCCCGGACATATTAAGGAGGTGCAACGAACGATGAAGTTACATGAGCTGAGCCCAGCACCTGGATCCCGCAAAGAACGCAAGCGCGTTGGACGCGGTACTAGTAGTGGTACGGGTAAAACGTCGGGTCGCGGTCACAAAGGACAAAACTCTCGTTCCGGCGGTGGTGTACGTCCAGGCTTCGAAGGTGGACAGAACCCATTGTATCGTCGTCTTCCGAAGCGCGGTTTCGTAAACCCAACTCGGAAAGAGTACGCGATTGTGAACATCGAAGAACTTAACAGCTTTGCAGCAGGTACTGAAGTGACTCCAGAAGTTTTGGTTGAGAGCGGTATTGTTAACAATACAAAGAGCGGAATCAAAATTCTTGGCAACGGTGAAGTTACCGTTTCTTTGACTGTAAAAGCTAATAAGTTTTCTCAATCTGCGGTAGAGAAGATCGAGGCTGCCGGCGGTAAAACCGAGGTGATCTAATGTTTAAGACCCTGAAAAATATATGGCGTGTCGAGGAGCTTCGCAAACGGATTATATTCACCTTGTTCGTTCTGATTATTTTCCGTATTGGATCCTTTGTTCCGGTTCCCGGTGTTAACAAAGATGTCTTTACACAGACGAATCAGGCAGGTAACGAGTTGTTTGGTCTTCTTAACACGTTCTCGGGGGGCGCGCTATCGCAGTTTTCGATTTTCGCCCTTTCGATATTTCCATATATTACTTCGTCCATTATCGTACAGTTGCTGTCGATGGACGTCATTCCAAAGTTTGCGGAATGGAACAAACAAGGGGAACACGGGAAGAAGCAGTTGGCTCAAATTACTCGTTATGGTACGGTAATATTGGGATTGATTCAGGCCTTCGCAATGTCCGTCGGTTTTAACCGTATGTACGGCGCAGAAATGGTTCCTGGAGCAACGTTTATCGACTACGTTGTAATTGCGATCGTGCTTACCGCAGGTACATCATTCTTGATGTGGCTCGGTGAACAGATAACGGAACGCGGAATCGGTAACGGTATTTCGATCATTATCTTTGCTGGTATCGCTGCTGGTATTCCGATGCACATTCGGACAACGATCGAATCGAACTTCATTCAGGATGGTCAAGTGTTCATGAACACTTTGAAAGGTCTTATTATCCTTCTGATTTTGATTTTGATCATTACCGGTGTTGTATTCATTCAGCAAGGTATCCGTAAAATTCCGGTTCAATACGCCAAGCGTGTTGTAGGAAACAAAATGTACGGCGGACAGAACACTCACATTCCACTTAAGATTAACGGAGCAGGCGTTATTCCGGTAATCTTTGCGATGTCACTGCTGCAGTTCCCGGTCATTCTCGCCAGCTTCTGGGGACACATGAGTTGGGCGAAATGGATTACGGCGAACCTGGCTTATGACAGTCCGCTTGGAATGGTGCTGTATGTGCTCATGATCATTGGTTTCACGTTCTTCTACACCTTCGTGCAGATGAACCCTAACCAAATGGCTGACAATATGAAGAAGAACGGCGGCTATGTTCCAGGCATTCGTCCTGGTAAAGCTACCGAGAAGTACCTGACTCGGGTTATGACCCGTTTGACCATGACAGGAGCCCTGTTCCTGGCCGTGATCTCTGTACTTCCGGTATTCTTCGGATCACTTGCAGGTCTTCCACGTACGGTTCAGATCGGCGGTACATCACTCTTGATCGTTGTTGGTGTTGCACTGGACACGATGAAGCAGATCGAAAGCCAATTGATCAAACGTCATTACAAAGGTTTTATCAATAAATAGGCGATAGGTTCCGGCGAGTGGTCAGTCTGCTTCCCGGCGCCTATTGTGTTGTTCTTGCTAGTCAATCAAGGGGAGGGAGTGACGTAAGGTGAACATCTTATTCATGGGTCCTCCTGGGGCAGGAAAAGGAACACAAGCAGAAAACATCGTGAATGAATTCGGAATTCCTCATATCTCAACAGGCGATGCATTTCGTCTGGCGATTAAACAAGGAACTCCCATCGGGATTAAAGCGAAGGAATTCATGGATCAGGGTCTGCTGGTACCGGATGACGTAACGATCGGTATTGTGGAAGAACGTCTGCAGCAGTCCGATTGCGAAAAAGGTTTTTTATTGGACGGTTTTCCAAGAACCCTTTCGCAAGCGGAAGCGCTGGATGACATTCTCGCCCGCTTGAATACAGGTCTCAATCACGTCATCAACCTGAAAGTTGATCGTGAAAAGCTTCTGGCTCGCCTTACTGGTCGCCGGATTTGCAAAAACTGCGGTTCGACTTATCATGTGATCTTTAATCCTCCTAAACAGGAAGGCATTTGTGATAAATGCGGCGGCGAATTGTACCAACGCTCCGATGATAACGAAGAGAGCGTCGGCATTCGTTTAGACGAATATATCAACAAAACTGCACCACTCCTCACGTTTTATGAGAACAAAGGTCTTTTGCGTCAAATCGACGGTGATCAGGAAATCGACGCGGTTTCCGCACAAATTGCGTCTATACTGAGAGGTTAAGCATAATGATCATTTGTAAATCCGAAACGGAACTGAGCTTGATGAGAGAAGCAGGAAGGATCGTGGCGGAATGCCACAAACTCCTTGCCGCTCATGTTGAACCGGGCATTACAACCGGGGAACTGGACCTAATGGCCGACAAGTTCATTCGAAGCCAAGGCGCTGTGCCATCTTTTAAAGGCTACAACGGATTTCCTTCCAGCATTTGCGCATCAGTCAACGAAGAATTGGTGCATGGATTTCCAGGCAAACGCAAATTAATCGAGGGCGATATCGTTACGTTTGATATCGGTGCACAGTACCAGGGTTACCACGGTGACTCGGCATGGACCTACGCTGTAGGAGAGATTTCCGAAGAAGCCCAGCGTCTGCTGGACGTAACGGAAGGATCGCTCTATGCTGGACTTGCGCTAATCAAACCTGATGTCCGCTTGTTTACGATTTCTCATGCCATACAGCGTCATATCGAGGATGCAGGTTTCTCTGTTGTCCGGGAATACGTTGGTCATGGTGTGGGTACCGATCTGCATGAGGATCCGCAAATTCCGAACTATGGCATACCTGACCGCGGTCCAAGACTCAAACCGGGCATGGTGCTCGCGATTGAGCCGATGGTCAACGCGGGTAAACGGAATGTGAAGACGCTGGAAGACAACTGGACGGTTGTAACGGTAGACGGCTCGCTATGTGCCCACTTCGAGCACACGGTGGCAGTCACTCCGGATGGCATGGAAATTTTGACGAAGCTGCCGGAATAGGGTGATGGACTTGAATAACGAAATCACGTTTCAGACCGGACAGATCGTTAAGATACTGAAAGGCAGAGATGCCGGTCAGTATGCCGTTATCGTCTCAATTGAGGACAGCAGGTTCGTGTGGATCGCGGATGGAGACAAACGCAAGTTTGACGGAGCGAAGAAGAAGAATGTTCTTCATCTGGAGCCCCTATCCATCATCAGCAGTGAAGTGGTAAACAGTTTGCAAGAAAGCGGTCGGGTCACAAACGGTAAGCTGCGTTTTGCACTGAGCCGGTTTGTATCCGATAAATCCAAGGCAAATCAGAAAGGAGACTAACTGTGGCTAAAGAAGATGTCATTGAAGTCGAAGGGACGGTTATTGAGCCGTTGCCGAATGCTACCTTTAAAGTCGAGCTGGAGAATGGTCATCAGATTCTCGCTCATGTATCCGGGAAGCTGCGGATGCACTTTATCCGTATCCTTACAGGAGACAAAGTGGTTGTTCAACTCTCGCCGTATGATTTAACCAAAGGTCGTATCACGTACCGTAAATAGATTCAAGGTTCCCCTGGGGAATCAAGGAAAGCTGCGAAGCGGTTTTACTGACGTAAAACTCAGCAGCGGTTACAAACTACTTTAGTTTCGAAGCTGGTTTTACAACGTAAAACTACGAGGAGGTAATTAGCATGAAGGTAAGACCTTCTGTAAAGCCTATTTGCGAAAAATGCAAAGTCATTCGCCGCAAAGGGAACGTAATGGTTATCTGTGAAAATCCGAAACACAAACAAAAACAAGGTTAAAGAAGGGGGTGTAGCGTAAAATGGCTCGTATAGCTGGTGTGGATTTGCCACGTGACAAACGCGTTGAGATCGCCTTGACTTACATTTTCGGAATCGGTAAAACGACTTCCCAGAAAGTATTGAAAGAAACTGGAATCAATGCGGACACTCGTGTCCGTGATTTGACAGAAGATGAAGTCAGCAAATTGCGCGAAACGATCGACGGTATGGTTAAGGTTGAAGGTGACCTGCGTCGTGAAATTTCCTTGAATATTAAACGTCTCACGGAGATCGGCTGCTACCGCGGTATTCGTCACCGTCGTGGATTGCCTGTTCGTGGTCAACGTACTAAAACGAATGCTCGTACACGTAAAGGTCCTCGTCGTACCGTAGCGAACAAGAAGAAATAAGAAAGGGGGATAATAGACAATGGCTAAACCAAAAAAAGTCGTACGTACTAAACGTCGTGACCGCAAAAATATTGAAAGTGGCGTGGCTCATATTCGCTCCACATTCAACAATACAATCGTAACGATTACGGATCCTCACGGAAACGCGATTTCTTGGGCAAGCTCCGGCGGCCTTGGATTTAAAGGTTCCCGTAAGTCGACCCCGTTCGCTGCGCAAATGGCTGCTGAATCAGCTGCCAAAGCGGCTATGGAACACGGTATGAAAGCGGTGGAAGTAATGGTTAAAGGTCCTGGTGCTGGTCGTGAAGCAGCAATTCGTTCTCTGCAAGCAGCAGGTCTCGAAGTAAACCTGATCAAAGACGTTACACCAATTCCACATAACGGATGCCGCCCACCAAAACGTCGTCGCGTATAATGAAGTCATCCTGTTAATGTGGTATAAATCCGTTGCAATCTGCTAATAATGGTTGTTTAGGCATACTACTACATGGATTACTGGATAAGATGACAGTTTCATATAGGAGCGACGTTTGAAGGAGGGGTACTTGCGTGATTGAAATCGAAAAGCCGAAAATTGAGACCGTTGATGTCAATGAAGAAGGAACCTATGGGAAATTCGTTGTTGAGCCTCTAGAGAGAGGATACGGCACGACGCTGGGGAACTCGCTTCGCCGCATCCTGCTGTCCTCACTCCCGGGCGCTGCAGTTACATCGATTCAAATCGATGGCGTACTTCATGAATTTTCCACGATTCCGGGTGTCATGGAAGACGTGACCGAAGTCATCCTGAACCTGAAAGCTTTGTCTCTGAAAATTCATTCCGATGAAGAGAAAGTGTTCGAGATTGATGCGGAAGGTGAAGGGGTTGTTACTGCTGGTGATATCCGTGCGGATAGTGATGTGGAGATTCTGAATCCAGATCTTCATATTGCAACGCTCGGCCCTGGTGCAAGACTTCATATGCGTATTTTTGCCAGTCGCGGTCGTGGCTATGTCCAGGCGGATCGGAACAAACGCGATGACCAGCCTATCGGCGTCATTCCCGTCGATTCGATCTACACTCCGATTAGCCGTGTGAACTACGGCGTGGAAAATACGCGTGTTGGTCAAGTGACTAACTACGACAAACTGACGCTTGAAATTTGGACGGATGGCAGCATTCGCCCAGAAGAAGCCGTTAGTCTCGGCGCGAAAATCTTGACCGAGCATCTGTTCCTCTTCGTGGGTCTGACCGACGAAGCCAAGGATGCAGAGATCATGGTTGAGAAAGAAGAAGACAAGAAAGAAAAAGTGCTTGAAATGACGATCGAAGAGCTGGATCTTTCCGTTCGTTCCTACAACTGCTTAAAACGTGCCGGCATTAATACGGTACAAGAGCTGACTACGAAAACCGAAGAGGATATGATGAAAGTCCGGAACCTCGGACGCAAATCCTTGGAGGAAGTTCAAGAGAAGCTTGAAGAGTTGGGCCTGGGACTTCGTACGGAAGAATAGCATAGATTCGGCTTAGCTTAGCAAAGGAGGGAAAAACACATGGCATACCAAAAGTTGGGCCGCGATTCCAGTGCGCGTAAAGCGTTGTTCCGTGACCTGGTAACCGACCTTTTCTTATATGAACGCATTCAAACGACAGAAGCCAAAGCGAAAGAAGTTCGTTCGATCGCTGAGAAACTGATCACAAAAGCAAAAAAAGGTGATCTGCACGCTCGTCGTCAAGTAGCTGCATTCGTGCGTCGTGAAACAGTAGATGGCGAACAAGATGCAATTCAAAAATTGTTCTCCGAAATCGCTCCACGTTACTCCGAGCGTCCAGGCGGATACACTCGTATCCTGAAGCTGGGTCCTCGTCGTGGTGACGCAGCTCCAATGGTTTTCTTGGAACTGGTGGATCGCGCGTAATTTAGCTTTGTTCCATTGAAGTGACTGTAGTTATGTATGCCCGGCTCTGTAGAGGTTTATTCTTAGAGCCATGAACGGGAAGTGGTGCGAGATATAGTCGATCATCTGGTTCGACTCGTCTCGACTACTCCATGGGCAGTAATAACGGGGACCTTCTAGTCATGTGGCTGACTCGAAGGGTTCGGCTTAACATGATGAAAAGGAGCTCCTATGGGGCTCTTTTTTTGATAATGTGTATTGGCTTTAGGCTGGTATCCCAATAGCTCCGAATAAGTGAAGGCGTCAAAACGCCTCAGTAGAACGAGCCTTGGAAATACTGAGCTAAAAAGCACTCAGGAGGCCAGCAATGCGTAATCTTCTGATGAGGGTCAGTTACGACGGTACCGATTATAACGGCTTTCAGACCCAGCCCGGTGGCCACACGATTCAGGATTATTTGGAGGAAGCAATTCATCGCTTGTCCGGAGAACAGCTCAAGATTACTGCTTCTGGCCGGACGGATGCTGGGGTGCATGCACGCGCCCAAGTATTCAATTTCTACACAGCTTCTCCAATTCCCTTGGAGCGTTGGTGTATGGCATTAAACACCTGGTTGCCGGAAGATATCGTAGTTTCGGATGCGATGGAGGTACCTCTGGAATTTCATTCCCGCCATGCAGCCAAACGCAAAACCTACCGCTATACGATCAATGCGAATCAGCATCCGGACTTATTCAATCGCCGCTATCAGATCCATCATTATGGACAACTAGATATCCCAGCGATGGAGCAGGGACTTCGTCATCTGATCGGAACGTATGACTATACAACGTTTGCGTCGCGGAAGTCGACGAAATCGTCCCATGTACGAACTATATTTGATGCCTGGTTTGAGAGGGATACCTCGATGTGCCGCCCCGGCACTAGAGATCAGGGGGTCATTCATACGTACTTATCCGGGAATGGGTTTCTGCAGCATATGGTTCGAATTATCATGGGCACGCTGATTGAGGTCGGGGAAGGCAAGCGTCATCCGGATGATATGAAGATCATACTGGAGGCCAAGAACCGGGCAGCAGCCGGGCCTACAGCCATGGGCAAGGGCCTGATGTTGTGGGAAGTGGAATACGATATCACCGGGAATGAGAATCCGCTTCAGGAATTCTGATGTTCTGGCGGTAATGCGCAAGGTTTCAGGTAGTAAACCTAAAAAACACTTGCGTAAGTGGGCGTAATCCTGTATTATATAAGTTGTGTTTTCTTAACGGCTCTCCCACAGCCCCGGTTAAGAAAACGCCGATTGCAAGACTGCAACACCATGACAATGCTTTACACATGAACGAAGATAAATAATGAAAATTAATGATGATTTTCGGACGAATACAAGGAGGAACTATACATGCGTACCACCTATATGGCGAAGCCAAATGAAGTTGAGCGCAAATGGTACATCGTTGATGCCGAAGGCAAGACGCTTGGCCGTTTAGCAAGTGAAGTTGCGGCTTTGATCCGCGGCAAACATAAGCCTCAATTCACTCCACATGTTGACACAGGGGATTTCGTGGTTGTTATCAATTCCGAGAAGATCCACCTCACTGGCAAAAAGATGGAGAACAAGAAATACTATCGTCACTCCCTGCACCCAGGTGGATTGAAAGTAACTGTTGCTCAAGACCTGATTGCTAAATACCCAGAGCGTGTAATCGAAAGTGCGGTTCACGGCATGCTTCCTAAAACTCGCATGGGCGAAAAAATGAAGCTGAGACTGAAAGCATATGCAGGCGCAGCGCATCCACATGAAGCACAAAAACCAGAAGCTTACGAACTTCGCGGTTAATTAAAAAGGAGGACAGTTTCATGGCACAAGTACAATACTATGGGACAGGTCGTCGTAAACATTCGGTAGCACGTGTACGCCTCGTACCGGGTGAAGGACGAATTGTCATCAATAAACGTGATATTAATGAGTACTTCGGTTTGGAAACACTCAAACTGATCGTTAAACAACCTTTGAATCTGACAGAAACACTGGGCAAATATGACGTGCTTGTCATCGCACACGGTGGCGGCATCTCCGGTCAAGCTGGAGCAATCCGTCACGGTATCTCCCGTGCTCTTCTGAAAGCAGATCCTGAATTCCGTCCTTCTCTGAAAAGAGCTGGATTCCTGACTCGCGACCCACGTATGAAAGAACGTAAAAAATACGGTCTTAAAGCAGCTCGTCGCGCACCTCAGTTCTCGAAACGTTAATATTCTCGATCTACCAAGCTCTTGGCCAATTATGGTCAAGAGCTTTTTTATGTTTGTCCACAATGATATGCACATAACCGCAGGTGAAACATGTGATATCACATCAAATAAAGCAGGTTGTGCACATGATGTGCACAACCTGAGGATATAGGAACCGATTGCACCTCCATCCCGCTGAAAATGACATCGATCACCACTTGACTTGATATGTAAATAGAGATATATTAATAAATGCAAATTAATTAAGTACTTAAATAATTAATATTTAATCATTAATTGATTAAATGATTTTGAATGTGGTAAGGGGGATATTGTTGGATAAAAGTGAACAGATTTTCAAAGTATCATCTATGTTTCGTGCCCTGCTAAAGAACATATCGCAGGAATGGAAGAAATCAGGTGCCGGAAAGTACAATGTCACATACCCACAATTTCAAGTGTTGTATGTTTTAAAATTGCGGGGGCCGCAAAAGGTATCTGATCTTGCAGAGGCCTTGTCCTTGACCCCACCGGCAATTACGGGGCTGACGGATAAATTGGTCGCAGAAGGATATCTGCAGAAAGAGCGTGCTGAGGATGACCGCAGAGTCGTGAATATCACGATTATGGAGTCCGGGCTTGAGATCATTAGAAGTGTGAAAAGAGATCAAAAAGAAGTGATTCAGGGGTTCTTTGACAATCTCTCTGAAGAAGACATAGAGCATCTAAATCGGATTTTTTCCTTGATGCTGTCAAACATAGATAATCAAAATGGGTAGAGGTGGAGCATGGAGCATTTAACGCTTAAACGTAAAGTTTCAATTATGGTAGCCATTATGGCCGCAATGTTCTTCGCGGCCATTAACCAGACGATAACAAGCACGGCAATGCCGCGAATTATCGCTATTCTCGATGGCATGGATTATTATACATGGACCATCAACATTTATTTGCTGACATCAACCATAGCAACCATACTGGTTGGTAAGCTGTCTGATATGTTTGGACGTAAACCGTTCATCTTAATAGGTATATTATTTTTTATGTTGGGGGCCTTTCTAACGGGTACATCAACAGATGTGTACCAATTCATCATATACCGCGGTATTCAGGGTATTGGTGCCGGTATAATCCAATCGACAGCATTTATGTCTGTCGGTGACTTATTCCCACCTCGAGAACGTGGTAAGTGGATGGGACTCATGACAGCCGTATTCGGCTTCTCCAGTGTCCTTGGACCAACTCTTGGCGGATACCTGGTAGATAACATTGAGTGGCGCTGGTTATTCTGGATCTTCCTGCCGCTGGGCGTGGTAGCCTTTATCATGATCTGGTCGTTATTTCCGAAGGTTGAGCGCAAGACAGGACAGTCCGTTGACTATCTGGGCTCCTTGTTTCTTACAACTTCCATCGTTCCCTTGCTGCTTGCTTTCTCTTGGGCGGGCACGGAGTACCCTTGGGGGTCACCGGAAATTATCGGTCTTATAGCAGGCTCGGTTGTATCGGCCCTCATCTTTATTTTTATCGAGATGAAAGCCAAAGAGCCGATTCTGCCGCTCAGTTTGTTTAAGAACAGCGTAGTTACGGTATCCAATCTGATTGGATTCTTTATGAACTTTGGTTTGATGGGTGCCATGATTTATATATCCTTCTATGTTCAAGGCGTACTTGGTATCTCACCAACATATGCGGGTTATGTAACCATACCTATGTCGATTTTCATGATGGGTATGAGTGCGATAGCAGGCCAGCTTATCGCTAAGAGCGGTAAGTATAAACGCTATGCACTTATTGGAGTTCCAATTATGATGGTGGGCATGGGCATTATGGTGTTTATGGACAATATCTGGCTTACTGTGATCAGTACCGTGATTTTCGGTATCGGTTTGGGTCTGGGCATGCCGGTCTTCTCTTTAGCAACTCAGAATGCGGTATCTCACCAGGAGCTTGGCGTGGCAACGGCTTCGTCTCAATTGTTCCGTAATCTTGGAGGTACAATTGGTATCGCGGTTATGGGTACAGTTATGTCGAATAATCTGACGAAGAACCTGAAGGAATCACTTCAATCGGCTAATGCGCCGGATTTTAGCTCTGTGGATCCGCAGCTAGCGCAGCAGTTGCTGTCCTTCGCCAATCCGCAGACACTGATGAATAAGCCGCTCATCGAGCAGACACAGGCAAATCTTCCTGCTGATGTACAGCCTTTATTCGTACAAATGATCGACACGATCCGTGATGCGCTTGGGAATACATTGTCCATGGTGTTCCTGACAGGTACGGTAGTTCTGGCAGTAGCACTGCTGCTTGTCTTCTTCTTGAAGGAAATTCCGCTGCGAACGACAAATCAGGCACCTGCTCCAAAATCCGAGGACACGGATGGAAAAGGTTCCAGTCCTGTTGCCGCCAAAGCTGCAGAGGCAGCCGTGGCAGTAGACTAAGTTTGCTATTTGTCAAAATGTTTGGAGATTGGGGTAACATGAAGACCTTTCCTGCTAGTGCAGGAAAGGTTTTTTCGTTTTTAAAGGTGTCGATTTGATGGTTGACATTTATTAGGATTGTTTTATACTGTATTTAATTCATATTATTTCAGTAGGATTATCGGGATTAATAACGGGGGAGGCATAATCATGAATTTGCTGGAGAAAGAAGATTTAATCAGAGTGCAGGCAGAAGAGCTTGAGCATGCAACGGCTGAGGAAGTTATAGCATTTGCGATCAAGACATTTCCCAATATAACGTTCGCTTGCAGCTTTGGAGCAGAAGATGTGGTATTGGTGGATATGATTCAGAAGATCAGCCCATCAACAGATATTTTCTATCTGGATACCGATTTTCATTTTAAGGAGACCTATGAAACTCGGGACCGGATGGCAGAGCACTACAGCTTGGAGTTTGTAAAGGTATCTCCTCTCATTACGCCGGAAGAACAGGCAGCTCAGTTTGGGGAAGAACTGTGGAGGGTTAGCCCGAACGAGTGCTGTAACATTCGTAAGGTAGAGCCGCTCACTCGGATTCTGTCCCAGTATGAAGCGTGGATTACAGGAATCCGCAGGGATCAAGCTCCGACTCGTGCCAATTCGAAGAAGATCGAATACGATACGAAGTTTGGTTTGGTCAAATTCAATCCCATTGCAGCTTGGACAAGTGAAGACGTGTGGAATTATATCCGTGCTAACGATATTATCTACAATCCGCTTCATGATCAGAATTATCCGAGCATTGGCTGTGAGTATTGCACTCGGCAGGTCTTTCCTGGGGAAGATCCGCGTGCAGGACGCTGGTCAGGACATGAGAAGACGGAATGCGGACTTCATAAATAAGAATCCAGTAATGATGTTAATTCATTCATAGCAACAGAGGAGGAATCATTCATGACAGCCATACTCCCTCATGGAGGTACGCTGGTACAGCGGGTAGCCCACGGAGAAGAGCGTGACGTTATATTGAAGCAGGCAGACACTTTGTCTAAGATATCTGTTAACGCCTGGAGCATATCGGACCTGGATCTCATTGGAGTCGGGGCATTTTCGCCATTGCAAGGGTTTCTTAACGAGTTGGACTATAAGTCAGTGATATCCACGATGCGTTTATCTAATGGCACGGTGTGGAGCATTCCAGTCACACTGGCTGTTGATGAGGATACAGCGGCTAGCCTCGTTGTAGGCGAGAAAGCTGCGCTGGTAGGAGAAGAGGACGGTGTGATCTACGGCGTTATCGATGTAGAGAGCATCTATCAGGTAGATCAGCAAGTCGAGGCTGTTCAAGTATTTAAGACAGACGATCCGGAGCACCCTGGTGTAAAGAAACTTTTTGAACGATCGGCAATCTACGTAGGAGGCCCCATTCAAGTTTTGAACCGCCCGCAGCCGGCAAGGTTTGGGGAGTTTTATTTTGATCCTTCAGAAACCCGTGAACAATTCAGAGCCAAGGGCTGGAATACGGTGGTCGGTTTTCAAACACGTAACCCGGTTCATCGTGCACATGAGTACATCCAGAAGAGTGCAATGGAAATTGTGGATGCACTTTTTTTAAACCCGCTTGTGGGGGAAACCAAATCAGACGATGTCCCTGCTAATGTACGGATGAGGAGTTATCTGACATTGCTGGAGAATTACTATCCTGAGGATCGTACCTTTCTGGGTGTATTCCCGGCTGCGATGCGTTACGCAGGCCCTAGAGAAGCTATTTTTCATGCGATCGTTCGGAAAAACTATGGATGTACCCACTTTATCGTCGGCCGGGATCACGCGGGGGTTGGCGATTATTACGGTACCTATGAAGCGCAGGAAATTTTCAGAAACTTCACGGCGGAAGAGCTTGATATTACACCTCTTTTCTTCGAACACAGCTTCTTCTGCACAACCTGTGGAAACATGGCCTCAAGCAAAACATGCCCGCATCCAAAAGAGAACCATCTGACCTTGTCCGGAACCAAGGTGCGTGGTTTGCTCCGGGAAGGTCTCTGTCCGCCGCCGGAATTCACACGTCCGGAAGTTGCTCAAGTGCTGATAGAGGGTATGAAAGAACAGATCACGGTATAACAGAAGGTATAAATAGCCACCTTGTCCCATATGATGGAGTAGAACAACTCATGGGACGAGGTGGTTTTGTTATGTCCAGGCGGAGATCGGACAAGGTTACGGTGTGGATATCGTTGAAGAGAATCAAGCAAACCATAATAGGGATTGCGCTGCTGGCACTGCTCATTATCGTGGTGACGTACGAAATCCCAACTGCCAAAACGTCCAATACCTGGAGTTTGCCGCTTTCCGGCAAAGTCATCGCACTCGATGCAGGACATGGTGGGCCTGATGGTGGGGCGGTAAGCCGGCAGGGTGTCATCGAGAAGGATGTGAACTTGGCCATAACCCTCTATTTACGTGATTACTTGCAGCAAGCCGGAGCTCTTGTCATCCTGACAAGAGAAGGAGACTACGACCTCGCTGCAGAAAGCACGAAGGGGTATTCCAAACGGAAAACAGAGGATCTCAAGCAGCGTGTGCGGAAGATTGAAGACAGCAAGGCGGATATGTTTATCAGCATGCATCTGAACAGCATTCCGTCCAATCGCTGGAGAGGGGCACAGACGTTTTTTCCTCCGAATAATGGGGACAGCAAAAAGCTGGCTGAATTAATCCAGGATGAGATCAGGAACAATCTGGAGAACACGCAGCGTCTGGCAAAAACGGACGATAAAATATTTTTGCTGCAAGCTCTGCGCATGCCGTCTGCGCTGGTGGAGGTAGGTTTCTTGTCCCATCCACAGGAATCCGAACTGCTCAGGGATGAGAAATATCAGAGAATGGTCGCAGCTTCCGTCTACAAAGGAATTTTGCGTTATTCCTCCGGCGATTCCATCAGCGAGTCGTCACAAGCTGCAGAGTAATGGTATAATAGACGCGATATTGAAACATCTATTCCATTACATAGAGCAGAGGTGCTTATATGCTGACTAGAGAAACGGTACAGGAGATACTCCAGCCTTTACGTGATCCCGAAACTGGGAAGAGCTTGATGGAGCTCCAGCGTATTCGTGATATTGTTGTAAAGGAAAGCACGGTGCGGTTATCTGTGATTTACAGCAGCGAAGATGTACGCGCTTCCCTGGAAGCGCAGATCCGAGAAATCCTTGAAGCCATGGGGGCGGAAGATATTCATATCCGAATGCGCCCTCTTGACAGTAATGCAGGTGGACCTGCGCGTGCTAAAGAGCCAAGCAATGAGGACAAGTTGACGAAGGGACATGCTGCCGGCATGGAGGATAACACTCTCCTGAGCGAGCAGTCAGGGATCCATTTTATTGCGGTAGCCAGCGGTAAAGGCGGGGTAGGCAAATCCACCGTTACTGTGAATTTGGCTGCTGCCTTGGCTCGTCAAGGCAAGAAGGTAGGATTGATTGATGCTGATATTTATGGGTTCAGCGTGCCAGACATGATGGGGATTGAAGAGGGGCCAACCGTGACCGAAGACGGCGTGATTATTCCGGTTGAGCGTTTTGGTGTCAAAGTCATGTCGATGGGTTTCTTCATCCGCGAGAACAGTCCTGTGATTTGGCGTGGACCGATGCTTGGCAAAATGCTTCGTCAGTTCTTCAGTGATGTCGCGTGGGGCGAACTGGATTACATGCTGCTGGATCTCCCTCCAGGCACAGGTGATGTCGCTCTTGATGTGCATCAGATGATTCCACAGAGTAAAGAGATTATCGTAACGACTCCGCATGCAACCGCCGCATTTGTTGCAGCCAGAGCAGGTGCAATGGCATTGCAGACCGATCATGAAATACTGGGTGTTGTGGAGAATATGTCATACTACGTATGTGCGCACGGTGGGGAGAAGGATTATGTATTTGGCCGTGGAGGCGGCGGAAAGCTGGCCGAGACACTTCATACCGAACTGCTCGCGCAGCTTCCGTTAGGAGGACCGGACAATCACCCTTCCGAGCCGGATTTCTCTCCATCCGTTTATAAATCGGGAACAGAGAGTGCAGTCATTTATGATGAAGTAGCCAGAAGAATTACGTCCAAGCTTGAAGACAACAACGAGCGCAAATAAATTACTGATGTATATAAACAACAAGCTCCCATACAGGGAGCTTGTTGTTGTTTGAAGCTATGTGTCTAACCTCCGCCACCGCTTTCACCGCTCTCTTCTCCACCTTCGCCGCCATTCTCACTGCTTCCGCCACCGCTGCCCTGCTCGCCCTGCGCTTGACCTTCACCCTGTTTCTTTTTCTCTACCTTAGGCTGAAGCTCTTCCTTCACCACCGACTTGAGCAGCTCCAGAACCTCCATACGGAAGAGCGGATTTTGCATGGCTTCCTGCATTACGGTCATGGACTGTTTGCGATAGTCCGGCGTATTGGTCAGTTCAAGAAACGATTTCATGACATCCGGCGATTTCAGCATATCCTGAATGGCCTTTTGATACGTTGGATCTTTAATCAGCTGCATATGGAGCTGTTTGCTTTCGGAATTGATCGCTTTGGCAAAATCACCGGCAAATTTAGGGTCGGTCATAATCTTTTCGATTTCTTTTTTATACTCGTCCGACACTAGTGTATCCTTAACAGCCGTACGAATCTGTTCACCCGATTGAGCGGAAATCATCCGCATTCCCATCGACCCACTGCTGGAGGTACCTCCAGATCCACTGCCAAGCGCCTCTTCGACTGCCTTTTTTCCTTCGTCAGTTTTCAGAATGTCGACCACCATGGATTTGATTTCTTTATATCCAAGCTGCGGGGACGAGCTTTGTTCTGCACCACAAGCGGTAAGCACCATGGCAGCAACGAAGACGATAAAACATAAACGAAATAACGGCCACTTCATTACCGTTGTCCTCCTTTTGTCTTCTGTATAAGTACATCGATACATGTTTTCTTACGGTTCTACGGATAGTATGCGATGGTTTTGCGGAAATATGTCGGATTCAGAATGGTTTTTTATTGTGAACGTTGGTAAAATAATGATCTGTGGGGGTGGAAGTTAGTTGAGCTTACGAAAGTGGTCTAAATTATTTTTGAAAACGCTGCTCGTTGGAGCAGTTGCTGCATTAATTGTAGGTCTGATACTGCAGCTGTTTAATGGTGCGATCGAATTCACAGGATGGGCCGATGTATTAATATACCCGTTGATTTTGTTAGGCTCGGGGGCGCTCGTGAGTGTGTATTCCCAGATGGGCTTTTTTGCATACCTGACTCTGAATTATATGGGGATAGGCATATTCCGCAGGAAGACCTGGCAATACATTCAGATTGTGCTCGCTGTTCTTGCATTACTGGAGCTGATGTTCTTCCGTACTTTCGTCGGGGGTTCAACAAGCTTGCAGCAGGATTTGATTTTGGGAATCGCAATTTTGATTATCGCAGTTATGGTTGCTTATCTAAAAGTGAAGAGCACGAATGCTAATGCGTGGATTCCAACTCTCTTCTTTATGATGGCGATTTCCATTGTTGAGATTATCGGGGTACTTCAGATCGGAGTAAGCAACGCGACTATATTTATGGTGGTACCCTTGCTGATCTGTAATGCATACCAGATTCTGACGCTTCATAAAGTTACACAAGACGAAAAAAAGAGCTAATACCATAGCTCTTTTTTTGTTAATCAATATGAGGTTACAGGGGGATACCAAGCATTAATCTTATAGTCCGCCAGCATCTTCAATGCTCTTCTGCAATGAAGCCTGATCTCGAACCTCCGTGCCTTGGGTGCTTCCTTGTTGAAGCAAGTCCGTTACTGTAACGAACTCATACCCCTGGTTGCGGAGCTCTTTAATGATCAGAGGCAGTGCCTCATGCGTCTGCTTTACGGAGTCGCTGGCATGCATCAGCACAATATCGCCCGGATGTGCTTTGGAGGTCACGCGCTCCACAATTTTATCTACGCCGATGTTCTTCCAGTCTCTGGAATCCGTATCCCATTGAATAACCGTATAGTTCAGGCTTTGCGCGATGCTGAGAACTCTTTTGTCAAAATCTCCATTCGGCATTCGTATTAATTTGGGTTCTTGTCCCGTCATTGCGGTTAAAATAGTATGTGCCGAGGTAATCTGCTTGCGGATCTCTTCATCAGTGAGGGTGCTGTAGTTGTCGTGCTTGAAGCCGTGACTCCCGATTTCATATCCGTTTTCCTTAATCGTATTGACAATATCGGGATGTGTTTTGCTCCATGGTGCAGACAGGAAGAAGGTTGCTTTCTGAACACCATTGTCTTTTAAGGCCTGTAAAATGGGTTCTGCGCGTTTTTCACCCCAACTGATGTCAAAGGTTAAGGCAATTTGTTTCTTGTCCGTAGACACGCTGTAAATCGCTGACGGGTTGTTCTCGGAGAAGACCGAGATGTTATCGCTCTCCACATAGATAACGCCGATTGCAAAGACAGCCGCGGCAAGAACGAAGAAAAACCGCTTAATCTTCCTGCCGTTGAATACATAAAAAGAATTCATAATACGTGCGCCCCTCTCCCTTCAGTGTGCAATAGCTTGTTTACTTTCAACATATGCTCGTACTTGTGAGTTATACCAATTTAGGAGGTTGCGAATGTTACGATTTAGCATTTTTCTTAAGGACTTAAAATCAATCAGGAAGGCGCTGCTGCTATCGACCGTCTTATTTATAGCTGGAATTGTGGCGGGATGGAGTTCGGAAGGATTCGAACAATTCCTCAAAAGCCAGCTGCAAGGATTGGGTGAGATCAGCCAGCAACTGGGCGCTTCCGATAATCCGGAATGGAACTTTTTTGTTTTTATCTTTCTGAACAACAGCATTAAGAGCGTGCTGGTCATGTTCTCGGGACTGCTGCTGGGTGTTATTCCATTTTTCTTCCTGATCATCAATGGGATGGTTATTGGATTTTTACTTAAAGTAGTGGAGGCAAGCGGAGAGAGTTTGTTTGATTTGATCGTGAAAGGGCTGCTTCCGCATGGAATTATCGAGATACCGGTCATTGTCATCGCTTGCGGATATGGTCTTGCTTTTGGCGGGCTGGTGCTTAGAAGTCTTGGTGGCATCTTTGCAGGAAGTGAACGCAGAAGCGGGATAGGCGCGGAGTGGCGCGGCTTTTGGCGCAAGCTGGGTACTGCATCTCTGTGGGTGGTTCTATTGCTGCTTGCTGCTGCGATTATAGAAAGTACAATTACGTTGTGGCTCATGTCATAATTTTCCCGGAAAGTGTGCATACCTAATAAAGCAGCTTAACAGAGTGAAGAGATCAGCTGCGTGAGCAAAAGACGTTCATCAGGTGCAGACAGCGTATATTCGGTTTAAAGATTCCGCCCCAAACGGTGAATCACCTTTACATAGGCAAGAGCAGCTTTATTCCGAGTGAGACGTTACTTGTTCACCTAACTATATAAGGAGGTCCTATCATGCTGGGAATGCTATTCAACGAAAAAGAGTGCAAAGAGCTTGATTACGTACTGCGAAAAGAACTGGATGAAATGCTGCTGGATTTGAGCGACCAACGATTGGACCACAACATCAGGCAAGCCATCGCTAACCGATATAAAACGGTATTCCGCATGTATGCCCGATTCGCCCCACAGAAAGAACTCTCCAAATATGCACGTAACGGGAAGTTTCCGCAAATCAAACATTAATATTGAGAAAAAGTGTTGACTAAACTGCTCAGTATATGGTAAATTAATTTTCGCTTCCTTTTCGAAGGTGATGCCGCCAACCGGCGGCCATCAAACTTCAAAACAAACATCAAAAACTTTTTTTAAAAAAAGTGCTTGCAAAGTTGATAGGAAGTGTGATACATTATAAAAGTCGCCGCTGAGATGCGGATGACGAAAAAGAAACACAGA
>NZ_BIMC01000025.1 GCF_004000885.1 Paenibacillus glucanolyticus NBRC 15330 | reverse complement strand
AATAGCGGATCTGAGGTCAGATACAGCCCGGCCCGATCCTATCGTGTGTCCGATAGATCACCCAACTGCGAGCAAAAAGCAATAATAGCGGATCTGAGGTCGGATACAGCCCGATACCGCCCGACACGGTACGGTCCGACACGGCCCGCCCGGCCCTACCGTAACGCTGCGTCCGGTGCAACATGAGAGGTTCTCCCCACAGACATCTATCCGACTCGCACACATAGACATCTCCCAGCCCAGCATCCCGCCAATACACAACAAAAGCCGAGCCTGTCATCCAGGCCCGGCTTCTCATTATTCGAATGACCAGCAGTTCAGACTCAAACTGCCATATTGGTAAGATTGAAACAATCGCTTCGCCTTGCGGCCATTATCCGCAGCCCCCATCGCATAGAACAGAGGAACAAAATGCTCCCGTCCATAGGAGGGTACAGCGTCGCTCGCGTGAGGCGCTTTTTTGTCGTACGCAAACAGATTGTGCAGATTCCATTCTGACAGCTGCTCTGCGATCCATTCATCGAACGCAGCCGCCCATGCATCCGGCTCATCACTCTTGTGCACCATCCGCAGATTATGCACCAAACCGCCGCTGCCGATAATCAGTATGCCTTCCTCCCGCAGATCGGACAGCATCGTCCCGATGGAATATTGTTCGCGTGGCGAGCGCTTGGAGTCCACGGACAAGGCCACCACAGGAATATTCGCATCGGGATACATTTTGCGCAGAATGACCCATATGCCATGGTCCAGTCCACGGCCGGTTACGGCTTTGGCATGCAAATTGTTTGCCGAAAACCGTTCACGGATTTGAGCCGCCAGCTCCACGCTTCCTTTAGCAGGATACGTGATCTGGTACATCTCCTCCGGAAATCCATAAAAATCATGCATCGTGCCATGCTCGGCGTCTTCAGTCAGCCGTTGATCCGGATCATCCCAATGAGCAGAAAATACCGCTATGCCTCTAGGTGTAGGCAGCTCCCGTCCCAATTGCTCCAGGAAGCGGGTGTACTCGTTGTCCTCCAGGGCCATCATCGGCGAACCGTGGGCAATAAATAAAGCAGGTAACGTCATCGATGCCACCTCCAGCTTCAAAATCAAGGGACAACTCTATTGTAACGTTAAACCGCCCAATATGCCAAATAACTCCCTTAAATACTCCAGTTCTGCCATTCTTGCTGAATATGCTCCTGTTCGTTCAGCCAATCCCGTGTCCGCTGAAGGAGCAGCTCCCGCTGTGGTCCAGCAGAGTAGGTGTGATCCGCCTGGAACACGATTTCCTTATCGCAGCGCCCTTCCGGACGCATCCAGAACACCTTCTGATACAGGAAAGCATAATCCACCGGGATGACTTCGTCCGAGGTACCGTGTACCACCAGCACATTGCCCGTAAACTTGATCGCTTCCTGGAATGGCTGGCCTTGAGCCAAGGAATCGAAAAATACCGGTGTAAACGAGTATCCCAAATAATCAGCGGAACCTGTCTTAACGGAGGTATCATAGACGTCGCGCCCGGTGATTTTGACGATGTCATTGAATGGATAACCTACAGCCGACCACAGAATCAAATTCTTCACCCTCCGGTCCCGAACGGCGGTTTGCAAGGCCACCGCGCCGCCCAAGCTGTGTCCGATAAGCGTGATGCGCGTAGGATCGACATCGGCACAGCTGAGGCCATAATCCAGGACGGAACGCGTCTGGGCAATCATCGAATCGAGGCCCTCGCTGCCATAATTCCCAGAGCTTTCACCGCATCCGATATAATCAAACCGGATCACCATATATCCATCCTCGGCAAACTCGCGTGCCGTCTTGACAAACAACCGATCCACGCCGATCCGGCTTCCGACAAAGCCATGGCAGATAACGACGAGCGGAACCCGCTGGCATCTGCCACCTTCTGCCGTTTCTTTTAACGGATAATGTATCGTAGCTGTAAGCTCCTCTTGATTATGACGAATTGTAATTTGCCGCTCCATGCCGACTCCTCCTTGCGATAACGCGCCTTTATCATTAATATTAATAATTCCGATAAGATTAATATGAATTAATTAAACTTATCTTAGCATCGTGATCAGGGATTTGTCAACGCAATGGGAACGAGGCCGTTTACATCTATTGGATATGGAGCTTTAGCTCAGACACATGGATTCAGCGATTCCGTTACCTGCTTGACTAAAGCCTACGCAAGAAG
The DNA here is from genome assembly GCF_004000885.1 of Paenibacillus glucanolyticus NBRC 15330. Classification (GTDB taxonomy): domain Bacteria; phylum Bacillota; class Bacilli; order Paenibacillales; family Paenibacillaceae; genus Paenibacillus_AQ; species Paenibacillus_AQ glucanolyticus. The sequence goes on along the minus strand of NZ_BIMC01000025.1, from coordinate 79,556 downwards.
ACGTAAATCCGCACTACTCATAGCTCTGACGAAACATGGCATGCGTCTCCTCACGTCCGCTCCAACCATTCATCCAGGTTTCCTCGCTCGGTTCATTCCCCCATAAGGTAGAAGCCGAAGAATCCTGCTCATCGCTGCCGGAAGTGTACCCATCTTCTGACTCGCCTACCGTCTCTTCGACCGAACTGCCGTCGACAACCCATTGCCCGTTAGCCGGGATAGATTCTCCCCCGCTTAATTCATCATCATATAAGTTAGCGCTCATCTGTGATTTCCTCCTTCTTGTCCCTGCACCTGCAGGGAGTCGTCTATAGATTCAGAATGCTTATTATTGTGAAATAGGAGGCACGGAATTATACCCGCTTCATGAATACGACATGGATTGTTCATGCTACCTTGCATTGCAAGCATGCTGCTGATATGATATATTGCATAACAAGGTAGTTGGCAGATAGCACTCCTTATGCAGGGTGCATAGGGTTTTGAGGTCTTTCACATTCAGAATAATAATCTTGGTGCGACCCAGTGCCTTGCATAACAATATACCTAAAGGAGGATCATCGGATTCATGACCACCCACAGTCAAATGCTCAAAGGCATTCTCGAAGGCTGCATTCTCTCGCTTATGGAGCATCGGGAGGTGTATGGATATGAGCTTGGTACATTACTTGAAGACAGCGGGCTTACGTTTGTAAGTGAAGGCAGCATCTATCCTTTGCTCCTTCGCATGCAGAAAGAACAGCTTATTGAAGGAACCATCCGACCTGCGCCCGGAGCCGGCGGGCCACCCCGCAAATATTACAATCTCACCGACAAAGGCCGAAACATTCTTAAGCAATTCAAGGAACATTGGGGAACGCTTAAAGATAGCGTGGACCATATTCTAGCCCGTGGAGGACAATAATGATGAATACCAAACAGATGATCAAGGAAAACAACAGGCTCCAGGATGCCATGAAACCAGACAATCTGAGTTATTATCAGGACATGGTTGTATATATTCGCAGCAGTTCCGTACAGGAATCAAAAGGCGAGGAATTGCTGCTTGAGATCGCCCAGCATCTGCTGGATGCCCAGGCCAAAGGCAAAACAGCCGAGGAGGTATTCGGCAGCGATCCCGAATCCTACTGCAAGGAACTGGTCGAGCAGCTGCCCAAAATGAAAGGCTTAAACCGTCTGCAATACCATCTCATGATTCCGTGGATCGCCTTAACGTGGTTTTTCTTCGTTCAGGCCCTGGTCGGATTTATAACAACGTGGACAGGCGGACCGGTAGAACGCATGACGCAGGTGCGAATTTCTACCCTGGTGCTGATTGCCGGGGGCTCTTACGTGTTAATCCACGCATTGATGAGATGGATGAAGAATGATACCTTTCAGCCCGATGAAGCTCGGCGCAAGATCAACGTGCGCAGCATGGGGATTTATATGGCCATCACGGTGTTGATTCTTATAGCTGGCGTGTGGCTGGGACGGCTGCTGCCGGTACTCACGATTGCGCCATGGATCAGTCTCGTGCTGTTCCTGGTCGGGATCGCAGGGACAAAATTTCTTTTTTCGAGCAAATGATACAAACTCGTCATGAATTCGATACGGAAGCATAACAAAATCTTTAATATTTTTTAGTACATTGTAAACTACGGCTCTGAAGAAGATGATAGGATAAGGGTAATGTGTGGTAAGGGAGGAATATATATGTCAAAATCCAAAAAATCCGCGATTGCTGCCATCCTTGCACTTATTCTGTCCATCCAGACCGGTGTCATCGCAAGCGCAGCACCCGCTTCTGAACCTCTAGCTGATTCCAGCGCAGCTTCAAGTAAACCCACGGCCTTCGGCAATGCGGTGTACAACAAAGCCAATAAACTGCTGAAGGATTCAGACGTGGCTTACGCCAAGTCTTATATCACCAAGCATATCGGAAGTGTGACCAAGTATCAGGCCACCATGCTGGTTCTCAAGCTGGAGAACGCAATGAACGATGCGCTCCCTGCAAAAACCGATAAAGTCTATACAATCGGCATTCAGGATAAGCTGATGAATCTCTACAAGTACGGGGAGCCGATTAACACCACCATCAGCAAAACCAAAGACGAAACGCTGCGGAAGGTGCTGATCAACCTGCGCGACAGCGGCTACCGACTGTACACAACCGAAGGCGTGATATTCCCGATTATAGATTATAAAACGCTGGAGCCTTACAAACCCTACATCAACAAGGATGTTCAGGCATACATCGATATTATGGTCGTAGAATCCGAGAAGCCTGCAGTCAGTGATGCGGCATTGGTTATCTCTTGGTCCGAAGTGATCGACCGGGGACTTTCACTGGAAGCCTTTCTCACGGCTTATCCCAAATCCAACCGGGCTGCTGACATGAAGCTGAAGCTTCGGTTTACCGAACTAAGCCTGTTTTATGGATATAACAATACACCGCTTATTAGATACGAAGACAACCTCCTGGATCCGGAAGTGCGGCAAGCCTTCGATAAAGCCCTGAAGAACAGTGACGCGGTATCCAAAAGCGCCCTTCTCAAAAAACTGAAAGCCTGGTCCGATGTGCTTGAGAGCAACAAGGACAAGCTGACACAGGAAGTGGAACATTACCGTGCCAAGGCGGTTCCGGTCGTTGATTAGGAACAGTTGAAGGTGAACATGCAATGCGGTGCCCTGTATTCACCAGGGCAAGCATTCTATTAAATGTTAACTATATAAAAAAAGCCGGACTCCCGATGGTAACAGGGGTTCCGGCCTTTTTTATCACACCTGGGCGCTGCCTGATTCTGAAGTTTAAATCAGCAGATTAAACAGGTTCATGTTCTTGTTCAGCTCTGTATAATCCAATCCCTTGCGCTGCATTCGCTCAACTAGCGGACCGTAATCCTCCGGTCTCAGGAGCTCGATGCCCACGAGGGCTGGCCCATCTTCCTTGTTGTGCTTCTTCGTGTATTCGAAGCGCGCGATATCGTCATCCGGACCAAGCACTTCCTCCAGAAACTCGCGAAGCGCCCCTGCACGCTGCGGGAAGTTAATCATGAAGTAATGCTTCAATCCTTCGTATATCAGGGAACGCTCCTTGATTTCCTGCATCCGGTCAATATCGTTATTGCCCCCGCTGATGATGCATACCACCGTTTTTCCCTTAATGCGGTCCCGGTTCATATCCAGCGCAGCAACGGCCAGCGAGCCCGCAGGCTCAACAACAATGGCATTCTCGTTATACAGCTCAAGGATGGTAGTGCAGGCTTTTCCTTCCGGCACAGTCACAATGTCATCAACCAGCTCGTTGCAGATATCGTAGGTCAGCTGCCCGACACGCTTCACCGCAGCGCCATCCACAAACTTGTCGATCTCGTTCATGGTGACGACCTCGCCCTGCTTCTTGGACTCGATCATGGATGCTGCGCCGAGCGGTTCAACGCCAATGACTTGCGTCGTTGGGCTTACGGTTTTGACATAAGTTGCAACCCCTGCAGCAAGACCGCCGCCGCCAATCGTTACAAACATATAATCCGCTGGCGTATCCAGCTCCTCCATAACCTCCATGCCGATGGTACCGTTGCCCGCGATAATCTTCGCTTCGTCAAACGGATGGATGAAGGTCATGCCGAATTCATCGCAAGCCTTGATCGCTTCGGCATAAGCATCGTCGAAGGTATCGCCTGTCAGGATGACCTCCACGCTGCCCCCGCCAAAACGCTTCACCTGTTTCACCTTCTGATTCGGGGTCGTGCTTGGCATATAAATTTTGCCTTTAATATTCAGCGCATTACAGGAGAAAGCCACCCCTTGCGCATGGTTTCCAGCACTCGCACACACGATGCCCTCGCTTCGTTCCTCTTCGGTCAAGCTGCGAATCATGTTGTAAGCGCCTCGGATCTTGAAGGATCGAACCACCTGCAAGTCTTCGCGCTTCAAGTACACGTCGCAGTCATATTTGGCTGACAGCACAGCATCCCGCTGCAGCGGTGTCCGCACGATCACTTCGCGAAGCACGTGGTGTGCGCGTACGATGTCCTCCATGCTGACTGTTCGTTTTGTTGTATACGTCTCTTCCATTCTCTAAGATCACACTCCCACTTCGCTGCCAGGTTTGCGCATATCCCTCCGCTACCCTTCGTTACGTATTTCTATCATTGTATCACTTTTCATGAAAATATCCCGCCCTTTTCTGACATGCTTTCGGAAAAAAGGGCATTTTCACAACAAGTATAACCCGGTGTACAGCCGATACCCTGGATATGTCCATGAAGGATCGGACTTCCCTTTCAAGAGGTTGACTTCTTCCTGACACTTTACTACTATAAAGTATGAAAGTTGACCTAAATTTTGGGAGGGGTTTTAAATGAAGAAGAAAGTATTGTTTGGGTTATTGGCGGGTACGCTCACGCTGGGGATCGGTACAGGCGCTATGGCGTCGTCAGCTTTGGAGCCAATCAAAGCCTATTTGAACAGCAAGATTTCCCTGAAGTTAAACGGTACGGTGGTAACGCCGAAAGACGCAAACGGCAAAACCGTGCTGCCGATCACCTACAACGGCACGACGTACTTGCCTGTGCGAGCTGTAGGCGATCTGATGGATATCGACATTCGTTATGATAGCGCAACTTCTTCAGTACTGATTGGCGGCAATCAGGGATCCCCATCCGAAACCTCCAGTCCGTTATCATTAAGCTCGCTCGGAGCCTCCGTATTGGGGACATCGGCCTGGCACACCAAGGATTCCAGCGATACGGTCTACAAAGGCAAGGATTATAAAGACGTTTATTTACACACCGATTCGGCCAAACAAGGCAACAGCTTCCAGATCATGACGGGTAAAAAATATGCCAAACTGCATCTCGAGCTGGCCGTGACTGGCGGTGCGCAAGAAATCGTAATTATGGACCACAACAACTCAACGCTCAAGAAGGTGTCCCTGGCTGCTGAAGATGGCCTGGTCGGCGTAGACGTCGATGTATCGGCTGCCGATTTTATTTTTGTGGAGATCGTTGATGAAGGTCCGGGCACTTCCCTGTTTGTTCCTCTGACCAGTTCCTATTTGACAAAATAAATCCTTGCGATGATTCGTGCGGGCGGAAGGCCGTGCGGAAGGCCATGATATTGAAAGCCGGGGGCTAATGCCCCCGGCTTTCGCGTGTCTATCTGTATGATCTATATTAATTCTGACATGCTTCATACCTGTTCGGGGGAGACCACCTGCTTGTTAGTCCATCGGAATCACGATCACGTTCCCCGTCTGCGTGGTGATTGTAATCTGACGCTGCAAGATCTCGACGCCCAGCTTTTCTTTCACGTCTTCCATGGAAGGCTCCTCAATGGCGGGGGGAGTGCTGGGACCACCCGGATCACCATATACGGCAGAAATCAGCCAGTGCGTCCCGGGGTCCATCGCCGCCCTTAACGTAGGAATGACGGTCCGGGGATGCAAAAGATTTGTATTCGACTGCGGATAGATGAACTCTGCCGTATCGTAACCGAGCATGCCATAGATGGCGCTGGTGCCGAAAGTGCCGGAAGCCGAAGCTGCTCCATCTCCCGCCCGGGAGCTGCTCAGAGATCCTAAACCTAACGCGAATCCGCCTTCCGCAGCATCCAGTGTCCTGCCCGTGCTGATCCGGTGAATACGGATATGCCAGGGCAGGCCTGCAGCAATCCACGTCTGAACCTCCACGTCTCTCCACGGCTTCCACTTCGCATATAATACATGCTCCTGTATCCGCGTCTCCTTGCACAAGCGTTTCACCCTGAACAGATGATCACCCTCGCTAAGGGCCAGCATGGAATCAAAAGCCCCCTGGGATAGTCCCCATTCGGCTCTTGGCACACTGAATGCAAAGGCGGTAGAGTAAACAAACTTCTCATATTTGGCGGATGTATGTGTATGCTCGTTCGTAGAGGGATGACCCGTATTAAAAGCTGCCACATGACCAGCCTTCTCCTCACGGCAAATGACCAGATGTGCCGGCTCCTGCACCGAAATGCTTCCTGTCCTTGTTCCTGTCCCTATCCCCGTCTCGGTCTCCGTCATCTCCAGCTCCTCGGCCAACCAGAAAGGATGCTCCTCCGGCAAGGCCAGAATTAGAAACGTCTTCAATGACCAATACACGGAGCCTGGCGAATTATAATTCTCGGACATGATCTGATTCGGGTAGGCATAACCCACCGTTAATACACCGTCCCGGTCAAAAATAGGCTGCTGAAACCACCATCTGAGATTTCGCAGGACAAGCCCCTTCAGCGCTCCCGGACTCAGCCCTTCCAGTCCGGCATAGGCAGCAGCCGACCAGAAGGCCGACTGGGCGAATCGGTAAGTCAGGCTGCGTCCGTATGGAATAGCCGCCCCATCGGGGGTAAACCAGTGGACAAAATCACGGGCAAACACCGCCGCCCGCTCCCGATAACTCTGGGCACGTTCAGAATCCTCATCCCCCATCAGCTCTGCATATACAAGGCCGTAGAAATGAAAGGCATACGGCACGTAGTAATCGCAGTGTCCGCCAACTCCATCGCTGTACCAGCCAGCACCCAGATAGAAATCTTCAATCCGTTGAAGGTTTTTCTCCAACAGAACTGCATCGTAAGGCAGTCCAGCCTTATGGAAGCCGACATTCACCAGCACATGGAAAAACAGCCAATTGCAATCATGACAAGGATGATGGTTAATCTGATCCAGCCACTGGTAGAGATTCGACTTCTCCGTATCGTTCAGCGGCTGCCAAATCCGGTCCGGAACCAGGGCAAAGGCTAATCCGAATACCGCCATCTCCACCAGACGCTGATCATAGTCGTTCACCTTCCCCCAATACTCCGCATGTCCCGGATCGGTTCCCGAACGTATCCCTTGAAGACAGAGCTCCCACAGTTCTTCGTGTGAGCCGCCCGCGATGACCGGAACGAGCCCCCACAGTATCCGCGAGAAGCCTTCCATCTCAGCGATATTGGCGTAGGCATCCTTACTTGAGCTGCCAAGGATTAATCTGGAATGCCCCGCACTGTAACACCCTTTCAAAGGCTCCAATAGCTGCGAGAGCGCCTCCTGCACATCCAGTCTTGTCTTCAGCGGATTCAGGGAAACCGGATGTGTAAAACCACCCCCGGGATTTCCAACAGCCTCTATGCTCATATTAAATTCTCACTCCATTTCCGGTCCAGGCCCTCTATCTGAAACGTATGCTTCTCCTATCTCATCTTCTCGATCTCCATTATTCCCAATAAAAGGTGCCCTTTTCACGCAACCGCGCGAGACCTTCCACAAAGAAGAAGTCACCATAAATGAGAGGCACGTCGACATTCTGACCTTGCGGGTAGTGGCTTGTGCCGTGCAGAATCAAGCCCTCCTCTTCATCGTTGTCCCAAGTGCCGTAATCCCGGTACAGCGATTCCAGAATCCGGATCGCAGGCTTCCGGTATAAGGCAGCTTGCCCCTGATCTACCTTGTCGGCCAGAAGCAGCAGTCCGCTTGCCGCACAGGCACCGGCGGAAGAATCCCGGTATATGCGTGCCTCGTCCGGTGCCCGGAAATCCCAGAACGGCACATAATCTTCCGGCAGGTTCGCAAGAAAGAAATGCGCGACCGTTTTAGCTGTATCGAGGTAAACCTGCTTACCAGTATGATGGTAGGCAAGCGTCAAGCCGTAAATCGCCCATGCCGTCCCTCTGGACCAGGCAGATTCCGGCGCATAGCCCTGACCTCCGATGCCTTCGATGCGCTCACCGGATACCGGATCGTAACGAATGATATGATACACGGACCCGTCAGGACGGACAAAATCCCTGACTACCGTATCCATATGTGCTTCGGCAATATGACGATAGCGCGGATCGCCGCTGATCTCGGATGCCTGGAACAGCAGCGCGGTATTCATGGAGCAGTCGATAATGGCAAGACCTGCATTGTCCTCTCCTTCCGACCACGGATTCCAGGCCCGAATATACCGACCGTTCAAGTTGAAGCGTGCAGCCAGGTAGTTGGCTGCCTTCAGCGCCCGAATCTTCGACTCTTCATTGCCGGTAAGCTTGTAAGAGGCCATGCTGGTCAGCATCCACATAAAGCCAAGATCGTGATCCAGACGCACATACTCGTTCAGCACAGCGTCCAGACAGAGCTCGCATTCCTCGGCTAAACTTCGTAATGCCGCATCGCCGCTGTCATTGTACAGAAGCCACAGCATCCCCGGCCAGAAGCCGGCCGTCCACCAATGCGGCGCCTCCAGTTGATAAACCCCGTTCTGGCTGGCATGCGGAAAGCCCGCCCCGATCCGCACTGCATTTCGCTGCGTTTTTACAAGCGCCTTCTCCCAGGCCTCCGTCAACCAATCTAATGCCGTTTCTGTTCCCATGCCTCTTCACTCCTCGATTCATATGAATTGAAATCCAAGCCCTATATTCACGCACAAGCCCGGGTCCTTCACGTTAAAATCAATCGCATACCAAGCCGCATCCTTGCCATCATGATCACAGAACGTATAAGCTTTCAGCTCAGGCTCCATCAGCTCGGGATCGTAATGGATCGCCAGACCCGGTCTGTCGTCCATGGAAAGATCCGGCTCCCGGGTACATTCCGAATCTTGAACGGCTGTCCGCTTCCAGGTTCGTTCATCTGCTGCCAGCTCTTCCGCAGCCTCTTCTTTCCTCTGAACCTGTTCCTGCTCCTTAATCTCCCCCTGCTCATCAGCACCCGCTGCCCGCAGCACAACCATCCAGCAGTCATCCAGCTGCTTCAGTTCAGGCTGTACCCTTGTCACAATTCGCTCCACCAGGCTGCCCGGCGGCGAATGAAAATTAAAACGGTCACGCAGCGTTAATACCGGTCTCTCCCCCTGCTTGTTCCACTCCAAGGACCTGACGAATTCCCGAAGCACCGGAGCGCGGTAGGCCGAGGTCAGCTCCAGCGTGAGTTCATCCCTCTCTTCCCCGGTGGCAGCTTCCAATACAACTGCTTCGCTGTCCGCGCCCTCGCGCTGGCCATGCCCATCAATAATTGGCACGGAATGGCCCTGTGAGCCGTTGCAATCATAACTGTATCGTCCATCGCCGAAATAATCCGCCGTGTACTCGCCGCAGCCGAGATCCGAGCACCACACCTCTCCCGCACCATACAGAATAAAATGACCAAGATCATTATGGTTGTGAGGCTCGTTATTCCTGCCGCCCTTGGCCGCAAATGCATAGAGCTCCTCTCCATCCGAGACTCTGGAGATCAGCCACCGGGCATCCGGCAAGTAATAGCTTGCCTCCCCCCATTCGCTTCCCGGCTTCCCGGGGTCCCTCCAGATCAGATTGCGCAGAGCCGGAGCCCAGCGGCTGCAATGATCGTCACCGTACGCGGACCGAAGGGAAGGAGGCGGTGTCTCGAAGTCTTCATATAATCCAGCCAAATAATGAGACAAGCCGATATGTACCGCGCTTTCCGGCTGCGAGTCGGAGAAGTTGACAACCGCCCTCCCGCCCAAAAAAGACCGTTGTTGGAACAAGGCGATACGGCTCACCTTCTCATCACGGAACCAATCCATTGCACCTTGGCTGCGCTTAAGCAGCAAATCGGCATAATACACAAAATAACCGAACCCATAGTTCCAGTATCCCAGCCCCTCCAGACAAGCTCCATCAGCACCAAAGCCTTGCAGATAATAAGCCATGCAGCGCTCCGTCTTCAACAAAATCTCCTCCAGCTTACCCGTATCTTCCATCATCAGGAGGGCAGCAGAGCCGATGGAGCCCGCACAGACGGCAGACCAATTGTGCGTTGCGGTCTCCCATCCAAACTCATCGCTGAGAAATGGGGTGAACAGGCGCCTTGCAACCTCGTCCTCCATCCGCGAGATCAGCAGCGGCGGCAAGCGATCCTGCAGCAGCAAGCGGATTTCGCTGAGGGTAAACCCTGTCTCTGCACTAAACAGATCGATCGTGCTTCGGATGTTGGCGGACGACTCACCGTTCAGATGGGCCGGCAAACACCAGGTATACTCATCGCAGATTGTCCAGATCATCTCCTGAAGTGCCAGCAGATACTCCTCCTTGCCTGGCTCAAGCAGGGTCAGAAGAGCCCACGTATTCAGCCGCCGTCTTCGCTCGAAATAGACCTTCTCGTATTCCAGTCTCGTTCCCTGCCGGGCAAACCGCACAAATAAATCATAGGTCAGCTGCGGGATCGGTTCCGCCAGCAGCCGTTCCCCTTCCCGCCGAATCTGGGCAATGTCCTCCTCGTAAGCCCCGCTGCTCTGGATATCTTCCCAGAATGACCTCTGGTCTCCATTCGGATAATAAAATCGTAGATCAACCGAAGCCCAGCGGGTCACGGCCGATTTCAGCTCCTGCTCCCTGCTCATCAGATAAGCCCCCATTGCTCTTTTCTTGTTAAACATTGGCTTCGCGTAAGATGTTAATCTGATTGCTTGTCTAAGCCATCAACCACTCCGGTACTCTATGGGCGTTACGCCCGCATACGCCTTAAATATTTTGCTGAAATAACTTACATTGTCATAGGCCAGGCTTTCGCAGATCTCCCCAACCGTGCGGTCCGTCTGTCTCAACTGATCCTTGGCGCGCTCCATCTTCATCCGGGTTACGTATTCGATAAAGGTAATGCCGGTTTCTTTCTTGAACAAACGGCTGAAATAACTCGGGTTCAGATGCAGGCTGCCCGCTACCTCATCCAGCGTGATCCTCCGGTCCAGCCGGAGGGACACATATTTGCAGGCATCCGCTACCTCTGATCTTCGGCTGCCTCCAAATCCTCCGCCCAGAGCCTGTGCCGTGGATTCCAAATGCGCGTATAACCACGACCGCAGCTCGTTCAAGGAATCCATGTCCATAATCTCCTTATGCAGCGCATCTGCCGTATAAGCGGGGGAAAGCGATTGCAGAAGATGAAGCCGCAGCTTCATATCCAGCAGGAGCTTCAAGACCCAGTCCTTCACCAATTCCGGCGCATACCGCTTTTCTTGAATCCAGGCAATCCATCGATCCGCCGTATCGCGGACTGCATCGAACGCATCCTTGCTAAGCAGTGATTCCCGCAGCTCCGAGCTGGCCTGTTCATAATGGACGAAGGGATCGGATGCTCGGCCAAGTCCCGGCTTTTCCCGGCTTCCCAGGGACTTGGATACCTCCCCCGGTTCCAGATAAAATCGCTGATGCTCGCAAGCCAGCAGTTCGTTCAGCCCAAGCTTTAGCCCCTCCGGACTTGCGCATCCGCCACCAACCAGAAACGACATTCGAATTCGAAGCACGCTCGTAAGTGTGGCCCGGACTCCTTGAAGGCATGCGGCGACTTCATCATATATGTTGTTTTTCAATCCGGGAGCATAGGAGAACAAGAGCAATGAAGTCTTTGCATCGTATCCGACATGCACCGCATCCGGATTCAGGTCGTCCAGCACCTCGCGCAGCACGTTGGAGAGAGCAAAATGCAGCGTCTGGTTGGAAGCGAAGCGATGCTTGATATCCCGTGCGTCCTCCAGGTATCCGATAACGGGAAGACAATGATGGCCAGGCCGCAGCACGCCGTACTCCGACAGCTCATGCTGCCATTTTTCCGGAGACAGCAGGGGCTGGTGAATGAAATTTTTAAAACTCTGCTCCTTTCGCAGCTCCCGGGATTCGTCCACAAGATGAATCATGCGAGAACGCTCCCAGCCCTTCTGGACCTCCTCGTCCATCGCCTGCTTGAATCTTCTCAGCAGCTGTGCCAGCTCCTCGGGGTCCAGCGTGTCCTTAAGCAGATAATCCTGCACGTTCAGGCGCATAGCCTGCTGGGCATATTGGAACTCATTATGACAAGAGAGAATGGCAATTCGGACATCGGCCTTGACCTCTTTTATGCGTGCAGACAGCTCAAGTCCGTTCATCTTGGGCATACCGATATCGGTGATCAGAATGTCCGGGGGTTGAGTCCTGGCATGCTCCCAGGCACTCATTCCATTCTCATAACTTCCCATCAGGTTCAGACCCAGCTCATTCCATGATATCGTCTCGGATAATAACTCGATGACCGGATAATCATCATCTACCAGCATCACGTTATACATCGGCATTCCCTCTTTCCGGTATATGCATTTCGATCACCGTTCCCTGACCCGGCTCGCTGTAGACATGGCACTGAAAAGCCTCGCCAAACACCATTCTCATCCGCTCCATCACATTTTGCAGACCTATCCGGGAGAAACTCCCGCTGCCTGCTTTATCTTGTATCGAGGCGTTTGCTGCTCCTTGTCTTATTTTCCGGATGATGGACTCCCTTGTCGCGGCCTCCATGCCGATCCCGTTATCCTTCACCTTCAATATAATATGCCTGCCCTCCATAACCGCTGTTATGGCAATCGTTCCCGCATGCTGATTAAAACCATGGATCAGCGCATTCTCCACAATCGGCTGCAGGAAGAAGCGCGGCACCTTAAACAGGAACGCTTCTGCGGCAATATCCAATTCCAGCAGGACGTCCTCCTTCTGCCTGAGATTCATCAGGGCTACGTAATGCGAGATCAGATCGATCTCCTCGTGAAGATAAATCTCATCCTCTTCCCGGCTGATTGTCATGCGCAGCAGCATCGATAAGGAGCCGATCATCTTGGCGCTGTCCGGGTCTCCCCGCTTCATAACCTTCATCCGGATGGAGTTGAGGACGTTGAACAGGAAATGGGGGTGAATCTGGGCCTGGAGCATCCTCAGCTCCGCCTTTCTTTTGCGGGTCTGGTTATCCGATATTTCGGCAATCATCAGCTTGAACCGGTCCAGCATGTCATCGAATAGATGCCCCAAACGGCCGATCTCATCATTGCCTTCGATGTTCGACCGCACCTCCAAATTGCCGCGCTGCACACTCGTCACCACCTTGCCGAGCCGAACAAGCGGCTTCGTGAAGGTCCGGACCAGTGCAATCAGCAGCAGCAAGAAGACCAGGAAAGAGCCCATCTGAAACAGAAACACCCTGCTGAAAATGGCATTGATGTTCACGATTGCCGATTTGTACGGCTGCATCATTACAAGCTGCCATCCGGCAGATGGAATGTCCTGCTGCACCATCAAATATTTCTCTCCGTCCATCGTAACGATGGAGTATGGCTCAGCCGTTCCGGTCTCGCTCAGGTAGGCAAATGGGGTGCCGATGCTGTCCGGATGCGTGCTTGACACTACGTTCCCCTGTCCATCAATCATCAGCACATCGCTGCCTTCGGACAGAGAGTTAAAGATCCTGCTGATTTGATCCTCGGTGAATGTCACGATAACATAACCGTAAACCTCCGAATCCAGAAGCCGAAGGGTGCGCACCACGGACAGCTGATTCGGATGATCGATCCGATCGGAACGGAACACCGTGGGCTCCGGCCCTGTCCACAGCGACTCCAGTCCCCGCAGCTGCTCGACCTGCCTGAACCAGGACTGCCGCCTGTAATCCAGCGGATTGTAATCGCTTACGGAATAATTCATATAATAAGCTCCGTTTGTCAGCAGCACGGTAACATAGCTGTGCTCGCCCACCACCGTCAAGCTGTCCAGAAGCTCCAGCACGCGATGCGATTCAACGAATCGGCGGTACGGGTCTTCATCCTCATTGCCGGAAGCCACCTGCTTGAAATAGGAATTCAAGGTGGAATTCACCTGGATGTAGTTGGCGATATTGAGCTTGCTCAGGAGCAGGTTCGTGACGGACCCGCGAACCAGCTGCAGCGCATCATTGGCATTGGATACTGCCTGCTGCCGCAGAGCTTCCTTCGTTAAGGAATTGTACAGAATCAAGCTGACAATTGCCGGAACGATAATGCACATGACGGACGCCAGAATCAGCTTATGACGAATGGAGCTGGGCACATATCTTTTGAGCCGTTCAAGCATATCCTTCACCTCAGCCCGGAGTGTCCTTACCTATACGCTTCGAGATACGATGGCAAAAAAGGGACGAAGGCTCGCCCCTTTTTTTCGTTTATTATACCAGATCATTTTTTGTTGGAATCGATAATTTTGTTCACACGCTCCTGGGTGCTCTTAAGGGTCTGATCTATATCCTGATTGCCGAGGATCAGCTTCTCATACTCCTCATTCACCGCCTCGTACACTTCGGCCTGATAGGAGGAAGGCGGAACGATGGCCGAGGCTTTCGAGATAACAAGTGTGTCGACAAGCGATTTTTTATCTACCTTTTCCGGACTTTTGGTGCCTGCCAGGATGGTGTCGATGATTCCCTCCACCTGCTCGCTCTTCACCTGCTGCCAGGCAGGAATGTTCTTGCCCTGTATGATCTGACCTTCCGTTGTGTACCAGCGGACAAACTTGTAAGCCTCTTCCTTGTGCTTCGATTTGGCAGCGACGGCCACATAGTCCGTAGAGACTGATGTCAGTCCGATCGGGTCACTCTCCTTGTTTTTGGGATACGGGGCGACAGCCACTTGGAAATCCAGCGGCACCTTGTCGGTTCCGCCGATCTCGGTATTCATCCAGCTTCCAATCGTGATCATGCTTGCCGACTGGTTAAAGAACTGTGTCCGGTAATTCAGCTTCTGAGAGATAATGTCGGTATAGGGAACAGAAGACTGATCCTCCTTCTCCATCTTCACTCTCAGCTCCAGCGTCTCCCGAAATGTAGGGTTATCCAGATTGGAAGACCCATCCGCCTTCAGGAAGTCGGCATCTTGCGGCTGGTTAGCCATCTTCAGCTTCAGGAATTCCATCCAGCCACCCCCTTGCGGGCCGTGAAAATATGTGCCATAGCGCTTGCTTGCCCCTTCGCCCTGAGCCAGCTGCTTCGCATAGTCCGCATAATCGTCCCAGGTCCAATCCGTCGGAACGGGAAGTCCCGCCTCCTCCAGGTGGTCCTTATTCAGCAGCACATACCAGGGGTTGAATTTTCCGGGAAGCGCATACACTTTTCCATCCAGATGGGTATCCACTTTATAGTCAGTCTCCACGGTGTAGCCGTCCTTGGCGATGTATTCGTCCAGCGGTTCGGCCATGCCAAGCGCAACCCGCTGGGCATACCCTGCCGGATCGCTGAACATGAGAATATCCATTTGCGCCGAGGACGCGGCTTCAAGGTCCATCTTCTTCATCGCTTCCTGGCTGTCTCCCTTCTCGCTTAGCTGAACCAGCTCAATGGTCACACCGGGTGTTGCATCCTCGTAAGCTTGAATCGTTTTGCTCCAATTGTAGGCTTCCTCCGTACCGTGCGTATACAGCCTCAGATTGACCGTCCCTCCACCCTCGGCGGCGCCTTCTCCTGCCGTACCGCTAGGTTCCTTCGTGCCTCCGCCGCAGCCGGACAGCAGACTGAATGCCATCGTCCCTGCAAGTATCCCTGCCCACCATTTCTTGTTCATCATCGTTATCGAGCCCTCCCCAATCATATCATTCTAATAGAAGCGCGATTCTCCGGGATGTCCTTGTGACTATCCCTTGACCCCGCCCAGTGCAATTCCTTCGATGACACTCTTCTGACCTATGATAAAAACAATCAGCAGCGGGAATATGGCCGACACGGCCGCCGCCATAATCAGCGAATAAAACTCACCGCTTAAAGACGTAAATTTCTGCATCGCCAGCGGAATCGTAAACAGCCGATCCGTTCGAAGAAAGATGAGCGGATTCTGATAGTCATTCCATGTCCAGATGAAGCGCAGAATCGCATAGGTAGCCACAGCGGGCTTTACCAGCGGCAGCGCAATGGACCAGAATATCCGCGGATGGCTCGCACCGTCGATTTTGGCGGATTCGATGAATTCCTGGTGCACCCCCATGAAGAATTGCCGCAGCATAAACGTCCCCAGCACGCTGAAACTCCCAAGCATAATGAGGCCGAGATGATTATCAAACAGCCCGATGTTGCGGTACAGGATAAACTGCGGGATCAGAATGGCCTGACCCGGGATCATGTAGGTCACAAGCACAATGATGAACAGCCAATTCCCGGCAGCAAACTGGATTTTGGAGAACCCATAGGCTGCCAGCGCGGATACCATTGCCGAGATGAGGGTTGTGAGCATGCTAACCTTGATCGAGTTCCAATAGTAGAGATAGAAGGGATAATCGCCAAACCATACCTCCCTGTAATTCTGGATCGCGTTCCATTCCCGCGGAATCCACTGAATCGGATACACGAACACATCTCTTTCCACCTTAAAGGATGTGACCAGCATCCATATGAACGGAAGGAGGAACAGCATACTCACAACGAACATCACGATGGTTACGAAGAGCTTGCGCCAGTCAACGCCAGCTTGTGTCTGCATATAACGCCCTCCTCCTAGTAGTTGACCCACTTCTTCTGAGCTGCCCACTGCCCCAGTGTAATCAGCATGACGAACCCGAACAGAACCGCGGCAATGGATGATGCATAACCTACCTTCAGGTTAACAAACGCCGTATCGTACAAATACCAGACCATCATAGTCGTAGAGCCGATCGGTCCGCCTTGTGTCATGACGGCGATGATGTCGAACACCTTGAATGTAGAGATAACCCCCGTGACCAGCAGAAAAAAAGATGTCGGTGACAGCAAGGGAAGCGTAATGCGCCTGAACTTGGTCCAGCCGTTCGCTCCATCGATATCCGCTGCTTCGTACAGATCCTTCGGTATAGACTGCAGGCCGGCAATATAGATGATCAGATTGAAGCCGATGGATATCCAAATCGATATCAGCATAATGGAGATCAGGGCAAAATTCGGATCTGCGATCCATTTGGGCGGATTGGAAATCCCGATTGTCCGGAGGATTTCGTTAATAGGCCCGTAGGACGGCTGGAACAGTACCTGCCATACGACAGCAACCGCAACGATGTTGGATATGTAGGGCATGAAGTAGGCTACTTTAAAGTATCCCTTCATATAGACAAACCGGTCGATCAATATAGCCAGCAGCATCGATATCATCATGTAGATCGGAACCGTCAGAAGAAAAATCAGGTTGTTCCGCACGGACTTGAGAAAGATGTCGTCCTCCAGCAAATGTCGGAAATTCTGAAACCCGACCCACTGGATTCCGTCCCAACCCTGCACAAAGTTCCAATCGGCGAATCCCAGCACGAGCGTAGCCAATATCGGAAACAGCACCAAAATGATAACGCCAAACAGCATCGGGCTTACAAATAAAATCCCCCATACATTCTCCCCCCGCCGCAAGGAGCCCCGGGGCTTGGGCCTGCCGGTTATCTGCGGACCAGGCTTCTTCACTGTCTCCATCGTCTGTGACATGTCTGACCACCTCGTTTATCTTGGATGGCTTAAGTATAAAAAAAATACCGTCAAGTCGTTGACGGTATTTTGATCATATTCACTTTCATTTTTACTTTCTATAGGTAAGAAATGTTTAGCACTTGCACATCATGGCATCGATGGGATTACTGGAACTTCTCCTTAAACCAGGAAGCTGCCATGCCAACCTCTGCACGGCTGAGCTGATGCCCTCCATTCTCCCAGTGCAGCTTGACATCCGCGCCTGCCTCGCTCAGGAGTGCATTCAGATCCTCGCTCTCCTGCGGAGTGCACATCGGATCGCGCCGGCCAGCCGCGATGAAGACTGGAACGCCAGTCAGATCAGGCAGGGCCTTATCCCGCAGCGGAACCATCGGATGGTGGAGTACAGC
The DNA here is from genome assembly GCF_004000885.1 of Paenibacillus glucanolyticus NBRC 15330. GTDB lineage: Bacteria > Bacillota > Bacilli > Paenibacillales > Paenibacillaceae > Paenibacillus_AQ > Paenibacillus_AQ glucanolyticus. Next base: position 61,979 of record NZ_BIMC01000025.1, on the reverse strand, counting down.
CCCTTGCAGCGCATCTCCTTCGTGAAACAGCAGGCTCGCGGCGATATTGGCCCCGTTCGAATAACCAACCGCTACGATGCGGCTGCGGTCAAAACCGTACTCGGCTGCTGCCCAGTTTAAAAACTCATTCAGATCCTGCGTACGCTTCACCAGATCCTCTACATCAAACACGCCTTCGGCCAGGCGTCGGAAAAACCTGGGCATGCCGTTCTCCAGCACGTTCCCGCGGACGCCGAGCACATTCGAAGCTGGCGAGATCATCTCGGCCAGCGGCAGCAAATCCTCCTCATTGCCTCCGGTACCGTGCAACAGTAGCAAGGTCGGTGCCTCGGAAGATGTTCCCTGGCGATAAATATGTGTATGTTCCATATGGATTCCGTCTCCTCTTCGTTCATTTAAAAAATCAAATCAGAAAACAGTCTGCAATTCCATCAAAGTCTGCCCTGATATCCTGCTTATATATCTTTAATTTGAGATTCTTTAAATACATCATACCATGGAATTCAAAAAATGCAACATCGGTTCTTTTGCATCCCGCCCGGTTTCTATGCGCATGAAAAGAGAGGAAGCCCCCAATATGGAAGTCTTCCTCTCTCATGTATATTCTCTATATGATTCCGTACGTGTTCCCCCGTAACATCACTCATTATATCAAAAGATGTTTATAATGTCAGTGTATGTTTTGGGATTTCTCACAATTTTTTTTCGATTTCATTAGGTATTATTCCAGATGACTGGATGTGAAACCATATATTTAGAAAAACTGTAATCGTTTGGTCAATGCGCCTCTCGGAACCGCAAAAGCCTGCGCCCGCTTGAAGTTCATCGGCGCTCCCCGTACAATCGTGAGAGCCTTATAATATTCGATGAACGGGAAGCCGTAGGTTTCCCCGCGTGCATAAGCATATACATTCATGGCTCTTACCCAAGTTTCATAGGCTTCTTCCGGAATATCGATAAATACCTCGGGATGAAAATCATACGGATCCTCCCAATTGTCCGCATAGTATAAATGCTGGGCATAATGGGATGGAAGCTCGCGCTCAATGGTCTTCAGCCCCGCATAGAATCGCGCATCCTCCACGATATAGTGTGTATTGGCATGATCCTTATGGATGCTCTCCTTCCAGTGGGTGATTATAATGTCCGGCTTCACTTCCCGTATGACATCGGCTACCTGATACTTCACTTCCTCGTCCAGTGGAAGCTCCGCATCCTTATAAGCAAGAAATCGGACATCCGCGCCAACCATTTCGGCGAATTGATGAGCTTCGTCAATCTTTTGCTTCGCGTAATCCTCCGGCGCCATCCGAGGATGCCCCTTCTCCCCCGGCGTTAAATGAAGAAACGTTGCTCGGTGCCCGGCCTGTGTGTATTTTGCTATGACCGCTCCTGCCGTAAGATCCATATCCCCCGCATGTCCGCCAATCGCCAAAATGTGATGCTGCATTGCTTCCGTCAATTTGATCTCTCCTTTGCAGAAAAAGTCGCAGAATCTATTTTATTGAAGCGGCTTGCTCATAATATCGAATCGGCGCGTCACGTGAAACCCGGCTTTTCGGTACAAATGTCCTGCGGGGCTTTGCTCGCCCGTCCAGAGGAACCACGCACCATGCAGCCCCTGAGCCCGCATAAGGGCGAGACAGTCATACAGCAGGATTTTCCCCAAGCCCTTCCCTTGCATCGACGGGTCCACTCCAAACGGGCCGAATCGTTCAGCAACGCCCTCGTATCCGCCATGCTGGCAAAATCCAACCAGCTTCCCCTGCTCGCGCGCAATCAGGATCTGATCTGTTCTTAATTGCTGCAGCAATCCCTCACGAATCCCCCTGCCCCAATCAGGGTTAAACACGTCCGTTGCAAAATCAATCAGCTCCACCAGATCGCTGTCCTGAGCCAGCTGAAAGGTAAAGCCCTCCTGCTCGCGCTGCTGCTTCAGCTCCGCAACTTCAAACGGCATATGGAAATCAACTAGGGAGCGATCCATCGCAACCGCCGTGTAATTCCGGGTAAAACCGCTGGCTTGCAGCCATCCAAGGCCCTCAGGATACCGCTCGCCATCGATACCCGGGACCATATAATTCGGGGCGTAAGAGGAGAAAAAAACGGTACGGCGTCCATGGCGTCGAAGGAAATCCTCACCTTCCTGAAGCAGCCGCGCCCCAACGCCCTGTCTTCGCAGCGACGGATCGGTATAAAAGAAGGTGATCCAGCCGCGATCCGGCTCCAGCTCGGTTCCGATCATCGGGAGTCTCCGGCGCACCGCATACAGGACGCCTACAATCCGATGTTCCAGCTCGGCAACCCGCAGGCCCTGCGGATCAAAGTTCGGGTCCAGCAGCACCAAGTTCCGAAAGCGAAGACGGGTGATGGGATCTCCCGGCACACAGGCGTTCCATAAGGTTGTGATGCCTTCTTCATCTCCAGGCCGATAAGACCTGTAGGTTAGGGTCGTCATAACATGTTCCCTCCTCAATTGCTCGTTATAAGTCCTGTTCCGGTTAACGTGAAGCAAAACGGGGACCGGATAATCCAATCTTTTGTTCGCGGGATTTGGATATATATTCCCCAGGCTAATCAAACTTTGGCAGGTGTCCATAAGGTGTCATTATTGTCCTTCAGTTACCGCTGAAATGGAGCGCCACTTTCCTGGCTTACTTAGCCACGGCTCCTGTCAAGGCATTGTGGACCTGGGCACGCAGCTGAGCCACGCTTGTGCTCCTCCCTCCGTATACACGGTTAGTGAGCAGAACGACCGCGAGATCAAACTCGGGATCGATCCACAGGCTGGTACCGGTAAATCCGGTATGTCCATAACAGCCCGGACTCATCCAATCCCCGGAAGCATCCATCTTATCCCCTTTCAGGACCCAGCCCAAACCGCGGTTCGATCCATGAACATGCCCTGTATGGGTACGTACAGCGGTACCAGCCGCAGCTTGGGATAAAATCCGTGATACATGGCCTGTCACCTCCGTATGCGGTGCTGCCGGGATTGTCCCCTGTCCAAGCCACATACGGGCGTACAACAGCAGATCGCCTGCGGTCGCAAACAAACCGGCATGGCCGCATATGCCGCCCAAGGCCCGGGCCTTCTCATCATGTACGATTCCGCATAGATGACCTTGTACAGTCTCATCATATTCCGTTGCAGCATAACGTTCGGTCTGTTCCGGATCAGGCGTCAATGTCGCATGACGCATATTCAGCGGATCGAAAATCCGCTGTTTTGCCGCCTGATCTAGTGGCATACCCAGCACCTTCTCAATGATAAGGCCCAGGGTGAGATATCCGAGATCACTGTAAATCACTTCAGTATTCGGTTTGGCAGCGAGCGGCGATGCAAGAACAGCATCCCACATCTGCTCTCTGCTCCAGCCCTGGGCATGCAGGTTCATATCGGCCTGAAGCCCGGAAGTATGCGTCAGCAGCTGCCCTATCGTAATCTCTTCTTTACCGGCCGAACCGAATGAAGGCAGAATATCACTCGCTTTCGTGGTCAAGGTCAGAACGCCATCATCGATCAGTTGCAGAATTAACGGGAGTGTGACTACCACCTTGGTCAAGGATGCGCAATCATATAATGTGTCATCACGGGTAGATACAGGCTGACCCTGCATCGGCTTCGGATTGGCATAACCTGCTGCGTAGTACCAGTCCCTGCCTTGGTGCAGAATGCCGAGCACCGCGCCGGGTGTCGTACTTGCAGCAATCTCCCGCTCTACGGCAGCGCATGCCGCTCTCAATCCTCTAATGCCCAATCCTAGCTTCGCTGCGCCAGCTTCCACATTCATCACTGAGTCCTCCCCCTCCATTACGACAAAATCCATTGAACAACAAGCTATCATCAAAACAAGCCGAACGAAAGATATCCAACTCTAAAATCTATACTAATGACATACAAACAGAAGCGGCGAAGCCTTAATAAATGTAAACGTTTCCTAAATCTTATTATAGATCTTGTAAAATTTTGTTTCAATATTAAATATAAATTATAAAATTTAATTTCATAATGGATCATTAAATATTTCCAATGAAATGGATATTATATATTGACACTTGAATCCGCTTTCAATTACAATAATTTTGAAATCAAACACTCGCATAATTTAAGGGCCATGCATTCCGTAACCGCACACCCGGTATGGAACAACCCCGGTTTCTCTTCAGGAGATGCCGGGGTTTTTTGTTGCCCGATTTTGTTGGAGGTGATGCTCAAGCAGCCAGTTAGCAAGATGAACCAAGATTTCATTCTCAATTACATAGGAGGTATACAATGAAGAAGTTTTACAAACTGACCACCGCGTTAGCCCTTAGCTTATCCCTTACCTTGAGCCTGTTTGGCCCAGCATACGCGGCCCCGGATACTTCGGTATCCAACAAGCAGAATTTCAGTACGGATGTCATCTATCAGATTTTTACTGACCGTTTCTCCGACGGCAATGCTTCCAACAACCCGACCGGGTCTGCCTTTGACGGTACCTGCACCAACCTTAGACTGTACTGCGGCGGTGACTGGCAAGGAATCATCAACAAGATCAACGACGGCTATCTTACCGGAATGGGCGTTACCGCCATCTGGATCTCCCAGCCGGTTGAGAATATCTACAGCGTCATCAATTATTCCGGTGTTAACAACACCGCTTATCACGGCTATTGGGCCCGAGATTTCAAGAAGACCAACCCGGCTTACGGCACGATTGCCGATTTCCAGAATCTTATCACTGCCGCTCATGCCAAGAACATTAAAGTCATCATTGACTTTGCTCCTAACCATACATCTCCCGCCTCCTCTGACCAGCCTTCATTCGCAGAGAACGGCAAGCTGTACAACAATGGCACCCTGCTCGGGGGATACACAGGCGATACGCAAAATCTGTTCCACCATAACGGAGGCACCGATTTTTCCACGACAGAGAACGGGATTTACAAAAACCTGTATGACCTAGCTGACCTGAACCATAACAACAGCACGGTGGACACCTATCTGAAGGACGCCGTCAAAATGTGGCTCGATCTTGGCATTGACGGCATTCGGATGGACGCCGTGAAGCACATGCCGTTCGGCTGGCAGAAGAGTTTCATGGCCACCGTCAACAACTACAAGCCGGTCTTCACCTTCGGCGAATGGTTCCTGGGCGTGAATGAAGTAAGCGCCGAAAACCACAAATTCGCTAACGAATCCGGCATGAGCCTGCTTGATTTCCGATTCGCCCAGAAGGTTCGTCAGGTATTCAGAGACAACACGGACAATATGTACGGTCTGAAGTCCATGCTGGAGGGTTCAGCGACCGATTATGCCCAAGTGGAGGATCAGGTAACGTTCATCGACAACCATGATATGGAGCGTTTCCACGACAGCAATGCCAACCGACGGAAGCTGGAGCAAGCCCTGGCCTTCACACTCACTTCCCGTGGCGTGCCAGCCATCTATTACGGAACTGAACAATATATGGCCGGCGGGAACGATCCCAACAACCGGGCACGGATCCCTTCTTTCTCCACAACGACTACAGCTTACCAAGTGATTCAAAAGCTTGCGCCTCTGCGTAAATCAAACCCGGCTATCGCTTATGGAACGACGCAGGAGCGTTGGATCAACAACGATGTGCTGATCTATGAACGCAAATTCGGCAACAGCGCAGCTGTCATCGCTGTGAACCGTAACGTGAACACGCCAGCCTCGATTACAGGATTGGCCACCTCGCTTCCTGCCGGGAACTACGCGGATGTATTGGGCGGACTCCTGAACGGTAATTCACTTACCGTCAGCTCCGGCGGGGCTGCTTCCAACTTCACGCTGGCAGCAGGCGGCACGGCAGTATGGCAGTACACAACAGCGACTACAGCTCCAACCATCGGACATGTAGGACCGATGATGGCAAAACCGGGCGCAACCGTCACCATTGACGGCCGCGGCTTCGGCGCAAGCAAGGGTACCGTGTACTTCGGAACGACAGCCGTTACAGGCGCCAACATTACAGCTTGGGAAGATACGCAGATCAAAGTGAAAATCCCAGCGGTTGCCGGTGGCGTATATAACATCAAAATCGCAAACAGCGGTGGCGCTTCAAGTAATGTGTATGACAACTTCGAAGTACTGACCGGAGATCAGGTCAGTGTCCGCTTTGTGATCAACAATGCAACAACCGCTCTCGGGCAGAACGTGTACCTCTCAGGCAGCGTAAGCGAGCTCGGCAACTGGGACCCAGCCAAGGCCATCGGCCCGCTGTACAACCAGGTCATCTACCAGTACCCAACCTGGTATTATGACGTCAGCGTGCCTGCCGGCAAAACCATTGAATTCAAATTCTTGAAGAAACAAGGCTCAACGGTAACATGGGAGGGCGGAAGCAATCACAGCTTCACTGCTCCAGCCAGCGGCACGGCAACGGTCAACGTGAACTGGCAGCCGTAAGCCCCTAATGGGCTAGGCTATTTTCGCAGACTCCATATCAAGCCCACCGGCTCCGGGATTATTCCCGGAGCCGGTCTTCGTGCAGCTAACGACGCGCATCGCGGACAACAAAAATGAGCCGATGAGGGTATTGCCCTTCATCGGCTCGATATTATTACCCTCTATATCCACACCCCGAGAGTAAATTGCTTTTATTGCAATGAGGGTGCAGCGAAATGCATACACAGAGGCGAGGCTTCAACGGAGCAGGCGGAATCATGCTGGAGAAACGAAGTGGTCCCCTTTATCCCCGGAATTCATCATTAGATATGATCTCAATAGAATTCCGGGGATAACAGGGATCGGAAGCATGATCCGTATGCAAAGTGCTGCACGGCCTTCACATCATGCAATGCACATGGTTAACCAAAGCTATTTACGTCCTGAACTTCACCAAGGACTGCCGCAAGCTCTCCGACAGCTCCTCCAATCGCGAGGACAGAACAACCAGCTTCTCGCTTACCTTGAACTGCTCGGATGACATCGAAGCGACCTCCTCTGTGGCGGCACTGGTCTCTTGTACGATCGAGCTTGCCTCCGAGATGGAGTCGGTCAAAGTGAGCTGGGATTCGATCAGGCCCTCTATGGCATGAGTCGATTCGCTAATCTCGGTTAAGAGGGTATCCATCTCGTGCCGCACATTATCGAATACCCCCTGCGCTTCCTGTACCGAATGCAGCTGTTCGTCAAAGAGCGGCGATGCCGACGTTAACGCGTCGACGGAGCCCTGCACTTCCGTCCGTATATCCAGGATCATGGCGCCCACCGTCTGGATCGATTCCTTGGAACGGTCCGCCAAGCTTCTCACCTCATTAGCTACGACCATGAAGCCGCTGCCTGCTGCCCCGGCCCGGGCTGCTTCAATGGTAGCGTTAATGGACAACACGTTGGTCTGATGTGTAATCTCCGACATCAGTTCCAATATTCTGTGAATCGACGAGGTATTATCCTTCAGCTTCTCCGCATTCTGAACGATGGCCCGGTTCACCTGATTGATCCGCGTGGATTTCTCTACCAGACTGTCCATATGCAGTGCGCCTTCTCCCGTCACCCGAAGTACGCGATCCGCTGCGGCCTCGATCACTTGATTGGAATCTGAAACCTTGCTCATCTGGACCCCGATGTTCTCGGCCAGCTGATTCTCCCGTTCGGCTTCCATGGCGAGACTTCCGCTGCCCTGCGCAATCTGCTCCATCGCTGCCGCAATTTCGCCAGCTGTGAGTGAGGTTCCTCTTGACGCTTCTGCCAGTTCCTCCGCGGTAGCCAGCACTTCCTTCGCGGAAGCATTCGTCTGGTCAACCAGGGCTGAGATTTGCCCCATCATCTGGTTGAAGCTGTGGCCGAGGCGGCCAATCTCATCCACACGCTGAAAATCTGTCCGAACCCTCAGATTTCCCTGCTCCCCCTCTTCCATCAAACTGCACATCTGATTCAGTGGACGGCCGATAGTGCGCATCATATAGTATCCGATCAGCACTGCAACCAGAATCGCAGCTGCAATGACAACAAGCGTTACGGTCAGCAGCTTGTCTGTAGCTTTCACGAAATCACTGACAGGAGCAAAGCCAACCATGTACCAAGGAGCCGTCTTCAGAGGCGTATACACGACCATCTGCTCATTCGCAGTATAATAGGTCCCTCCTTCTGCAGCACCTTCAGGAACCGTAATGGTGGACGGCTGCATTAGTTGCGCCGGATCCATATCGTGTACGATTCGGTTATCTGCGGCAACAATTCGCATTTGCCCGTTATGCCCTATTTTTAAATTAGCCAGCACCTCTCCCACGGCCTGATCCTTAATATCCATCAGGAGGACGTATTGCGCATTTGGATTTTTGAGGTTTTTCAGCAATCTCCCCATTGTCATGGTGGGGCTTATCTCATTCTCCATAAATCCTTTGGTTTCCGTAGGGAACCATACCGGCTCGCCATCAGCTTGAATGATCTGGTCGATTTTGGATTTGATGCTGTCCGCAGAAGACAATCCCAACAAACCTGTAGAATTATAGGAGCCTTGTGCACTTAGACTGGGTGCCACCAGGCGCATGCCCTGCATACGACCATCCGAAGAGGCCGTCCCGTTAAGTTTCTCACGGATACGGTTCTCGGCCTCTGTTTTCTCCCGAATACCGATGTCTGAAGAACTGACCGTAACCAGATCCTCACGAAGCACCGTATCCAGCGCCCATTGACGGGAAGTGGCTTCATACTGGGACAGCAGAAAATCCAGCTTGTCCGCCGCCTGCATCATCTGACCCGATGTCGCTTCAGACACCTGATCCATAACTGTATCCTTGGATATGAAATACGATAACAACCCCAAGGCCGAAGATAACAGCACAATTGTTGCAAAAAAGATAACAAACAGCTTCATTCCGACTGCCCTAAATTGAAAGCGCCTTGCCATGTTCATATGTATGTACCCCCTGCGTAGCATTCATAAAATACGAAAAGACACAGCAAGCGGTTACCGGCTGTGTCTCTTCGCTGTTCTGTCTATCTTTAGGTCTGATGATGAGTCCGTTGCATGTTACCCTTTGCTTGCACCTGCCGTCATACCGTCCACCAGCAAACGCTGCAGGAAGATAAACAGAATGGTGATCGGCAGCGCGATAAGCACTGAGGCTGCTGCGAACAGAGTAAAGTTACTGTCCTGGGTGGAGTTGACGAGATCCCACAGACCAACGGCAAGCGTCCAGTTTTCTTTAGTCCGGAGCACAAGTCTGGCAAAGATAAAGTCTACCCACGGTCCAACAAACATCGTCAAGCCCATATACGTAATCATTGGCTTCGACAACGGCAGAATGATTCTGCGGAAAATTTGGAAGTTGGTTGCTCCGTCGATTTTCGCCGCTTCATCCAAGCTTCGCGGTATCGTATCCAGGAAGCCCTTCATGATCAGCGTTCCGCCCAGAGGCGCCCCTGCGGCATACACAATAATCATAGCTGCATGTGTATTCAGCAGATCCAGAGAGTTCAGCAAAATGTACAGTGCGATCATACTCATGAAGCCGGGGAACATCCCCAGCACAAGAATGGTCGATAGTGCATTTTGCCGACCCTTAAACCGGAAGCGGGATACGGCATAACTTGTAAGCAATACAAGAATGGTCCCGATAATCATGGAGAATACCGCTATTTTCAATGTGTTCATATACCATGTACCAAACAGGAAGCTTTGGGATGTGAACAACTCTTTATAGTGACTAAGTGTAAATGATTCTGGAATCAGAGTCTTGCTGTACAATGACTTTCCGGGACGGAAAGAAGCCAGAACAATCCAGAGCGCCGGGTAAATACAGCCGATCGCGATGATAACAAGTGTAATATAACTTGCCGTCAGGCGAATCGCATTTCTCGTTTTAATTCCCATTATTGGATCATATCCTCCTCTTTAAATGATCTGGTTCGGCGATAATTGTAAATCGAGAAGGACGCAATAATCATGAAGATGATAATACCGATTGCCGATGCCATACTGTATCTCTGCTGATCCAAAGTCAGCTTGTAGAGCCAGGTAACCAGCAGGTCCGTAGCTCCCGCGTACTGATAATCTCCCACAACCGGGTTACCGTTCGTCAGGAGGAAGATCAGGTTAAAGTTGTTGATATTACCGGCGAATTGCGTAATCAGAACCGGTGCGGTTGAGAACATGATCATCGGCAGGGTGATGATTTTAAACTTCTGGAACCCGGTTGCCCCATCCACGTCTGCGGCTTCGTAGAGATCCTTCGGAATCGTAGTCAGGACACTCATGACCAGGAGCATGGATACAGGTATACCTACCCACATGTTTACGATAATAACGGTGAATTTTGCCCAGATCGGATCTGTCAGCCAAGGCAGGCCTTCCAAACCGAAATATCTTAAGTATTGGTTGATCGGTCCGAACTGCCCGTTAAACATATTACGCATAACGAGCAATGAAATCAGCTGCGGAATTGCGTATGGAATGATCAGAATAACGCGCCATACGCCTTTGAAGCGAATTCCTTTTTGCTGAATAAGCAGTGCAACGAGCACCCCGCCAAAATACGTGGTTACCGTTGCAAGCACCGCCCAAATGATCGTCCAGGTCAGAACGCCGAAAAAGGTATGGCTCCACGATTTCAATGCAATCAGATTCGTAAAGGTTTGGAAACCAACCCAGTCTACCAGATTTGCCGGTGGCAGGTTGTTCGGAGCAGAATAGTTCGTGAACGCCAGCAAGACCATGAAGATAATCGGCATGACAGTAAAGAATAAAATACCGATGGCAGGCAGGGTCAGGAATGATTGGGCGAATTTCCACTCAAAAATATAATAAAGGGTCTGTCTGAAATTGTTGGGTTTCACACCCTTTTCCCTTTGTTTTCCAGCATTATATGCGTTTCTGATATTGGCATAGTAGCCAAGCAGAAAAATCGCAAACAAAATCAAAGTGATAAGACCTTCAATCAACAGGTTGATGGAATGGTCTCCGGCAACCATCTGAGTTAAGCCGTTCACCTTCTCTAAATGACTTCCCTGTTCCCCTAACGATATCATTCCCCAGATAGCATCACCCAGGTTGTTTATGAAGTAGTACAGACTGAATACACCTACGATAAGTAAAAGAACGCCTTTGATCCATTGCCGGTTGTAAAGCTGACCCAGACCCATACAGATGGCTGATAATATGGCCGCTGTCATACGATGTTGACGCATGCTCCCTCCATTCTCCTCTCCATATAATCGAGGAATCACCCGCCGGTTGTTCGGCGGGTGAACTTCTTCATCTTTCTCGTATTATATAAGAACGCTATTACTTAGCAGCTCCACCACTGTTAAGATCTTTAACTTGACTCACAGCTTTATCCAGTGTTTCTTTAACGTCTTTGTTGTTATCCCAAATCTCAGCCAGTGCAGCGCCTACAGGAGACCATACGTTAGCCATTTCAGGAACGGATGGCATCGGCTGGGAAGATTTGAACTGCTCCGTGAATGCCGATACATACTCGTCATTCTTGATTTGATCGTCTTCTTGAGCTTCATTGTTTGTTGGAACCGATCCAACCAATGCGCTCAGCTGCAATTGAGCTTCCTTGGAAGTTGCAAAGTCAGCGAACAGACGAGCCGCTTGCGGATATTTCGAGAATGAGCTTACGTACCATGCTTTGATACCGGAGAACGATACGGCAGGCTGTCCGCCAATCGTTGGGATTGGAGCAACGCCGAGTTTGTCGCCAAGCGCTTCTTTGTATCCGCCAAGTTCCCAAGGTCCGTTGATGTCCATAGCCAGGTCGCCGGCTGTGAACAATCCGCGCTTGATATCCGGTGTAATGTCGCCAGATTTAACGGGAAGAATTTCTTTCAGGCTAGCGTATACTTCCATACTCTTAACCGCGCCGTCATTGTTAAGACCGATATCGTTGACATCTGCACCGCCGTTACCGAAGATGTATCCGCCGTTGGAAGCAAGGAACGGATATGCAAAGTACAGGTTGCCCGTTTCGAACATAAATCCGTATTTGTTCTTGGATTTGTCGGTGAACGTTTTGCTGAATTCGATAACTTCTTCCATCGATGTTGGAACTTCTTTTACCAAGTCCTTGTTGTAGTACATCAGGTAAGTTTCAGCAGCGCGCGGGTATCCGTACAGAACGCCGTCATAGCTTACACCTTGGATGGCAGCTTCCGTGTTGCTGCTCTTTGTTTTTTCTTCGTAAAAGTCATTTGGCAGAACCAGGTTTGTAGCTACTGCTTTACCCAGGTTATCGTGAGGGAACAATACTACGTCAGCGCCCAATCCGGATGGACCGTCTTGTGCAAGCTTGGTTACTTGATCGGTTGGAGACAATTCTTCGATGGTCACTTCAACGCCGTATTTCTCGGTAAATTCTTTAGCCACCGCGTCCGTGTAGGCTCTTTCGTCCCGGCTTTCCCATACGATCAATTTAGCGCCTTCTTCTGGCTTAAGTTCCTGTGCTTCTGTATTTTCAGCCGGCGTTTCCTGTGCTGGTGGATTCTCAGCAGGTGCCTCTGTAGCAGGAGCAGCTGTGTTTCCTCCACATGCTGTAATGGAGAACGCCAACGTGAAGGTTGCAGCTAGCGTGAGTAACTTCTTCATCTTCATTCCATGATTACCCCTCTCAAATAAATGATCAGAAAATGTTGGAAATCTGCGCAAACGATTTCAGAAAATTTTCAGTGTCTCTTTTTTTATGTAGCATCTGGCGAGATACTTTGGAAAAATCCCGTTGAGAAAGCGCTTCATTCACTGAAAACATCATACAACATTTAATCTCGAATGTAAAAACGTTTGCACAGATCATTTTTCCTCGAAATAGGCATTTAATCCTATATTATCTTCCATTATCGCTGTGTTTCGTAAGTTATCATAAAAATAGTTGTGCATTCGCTGTGCAATCCTGTAGTTATGCTCGCTAATTAAGACAAGAATTCGCAATAAATGATGATCAATTGAACAAACGTTTGCACACTAATGCGATAGGCGTTAATGAGGCTCCTCATACATCTATTGCTTGCGAAAAAGACCGTTCCTCCAGCATTTATGCTCTCACAGTTACGGAACGGAAGGAGCGCCGATCGTGATCTAAAAAAGATCCAAGGCAGTCCTTCGGTTTCCTCTAAATGATCACACAAAACAGAAGGACTACCGATCCCGATCTAAAAAAAGATCTGCGGCAGCCCTTCAAATTTTTCTGATAGCTGTTCTTGTTCGTTAATGAATACTTCTGCTATTTAGCATTTCCGTTATCATCTGAGTGCCTTGAGTGCAATATCCGTCCGGTTAAACTTGCCTTCAAACGTGATGCCTTCTGCCCGTTCATATGCCTTTGCCCGTGCAGAAGCGATATCTGCGCCTAGACCGACAACGCCGAGTACGCGTCCGCCGTTCGTTCTCCACGTTCCTTCCGCGTCGCGTGCGGTTCCCGCATGGAATACTATGGTGCTGTCCTGCTCGTCCTCCAGACCCGTGATAGCAATCCCTTTCGGATACGATGCCGGATAGCCGCCAGAGGCCAGGATAACGCATACAGCCGCTTCATCGCTCCACTCCAGCTCCAGATCAGCCAAGGTGCCATTTACAGCAGACAGGAACACCTCCAGAAGATCCGTCTTCAGGCGCGGTAATACTACCTGCGTCTCTGGATCACCAAATCTGGCGTTAAATTCAATCGTCTTCGGCCTGCCGTCCGGTGAGATCATCAATCCGGCAAACAGAACCCCGCGGAACGGTCGCCCTTCAGCTACCATCGCCTTTGCTGTCGGCTTGATAATCGTTTGAATGGCCTCTTCAATAATGGATGGCTGAATATGAGGCAATGGCGAATAGGTTCCCATTCCTCCCGTATTCGGTCCCCGATCATCATCGTATGCCGGCTTGTGATCCTGGGCTGCCGACATCGGCTTCACGGTCTCACCGTCGACAAAAGCCAGAATCGACATTTCCTGGCCTTCCAGAAACTCCTCAATGACGACCCGGCTTCCGGCATCGCCGAATACCTTCGATTGCATGATGTCGCTGAGCGCCTGCTCTGCTTCTTCCAGCGTGCGTGCAACGGTAACACCCTTGCCTGCTGCCAGCCCGTCCGCTTTCACAACGATTGGCGCGCCTTGCTGGCGCAAATAAGCAAGTGCAGCTTCGTAATCGTCAAACTTCGCATAAGCCGCTGTCGGAATGCTGTACTTGTGGAGCAAATCCTTCATGAAGGTTTTGCTTCCTTCAATCTCGGCAGCATTTTTACGTGGACCAAAGACAGGAATGCCTGTCTCATCGAACGCATCGACAATGCCGTCAGCCAGCGGATCATCTGGACCAACGACGATAAGTCCCACTTGCTTCTCTACCGCAAATGCAGCCAGCTTCTCAAACTCCGATACCGCGATGGGCACGCACTCAGCCAGCTGCCCGATTCCGGCATTGCCAGGTGCACAGTATATCGTGCCAGCCTTCGGACTCTTCGCCAGTGCCCATACGATGGCATGCTCTCTGCCGCCGCCTCCGATCACCAATATATCCATGGATCTTCCCTCCCGGTTCATCTCAGGTATTCACATCGTTTCATTGCATGAATGATTCATAGTGCAAAATCAAATGTACCATGACGGCCGCCTTCTCGGGCTCCAAGTCCCGAAAAGGGACTTGTGCTGCCACCTTGGCTGCCTTCTCGGGCTCCAAGTCCCGAAAAGGGACTTGTGCTACCTCTTCGGCAGCCTGGCTCAACGCCCAACGTCCACTTCATCCCCTAAACTTAAAGGCGGCGCCCGCTAAGCGCAGCGTCGCCTCAGTCTGTGTTGGGATTAAGGGGTCCCTTGAACTGCACCGGATGGCTGCAACAAGAGAGACTTTGTTGCCATCCTCATTAGTGTTTGAAATGTCTCACGCCGGTGAAGACCATGGCGATGCCGTGTTCATTGGCTGCCTTGATGGATTCCTCATCCTTAATGGAGCCGCCCGGCTGGATGATCGCCGTAATGCCGGCTTTCGCTGCAAGCTCAACCGTATCTCCCATCGGGAAGAATGCATCGGATGCCAGTATAGCCCCCTTCGCTTTCTCGCCGGCTTGCTCAACCGCAATGCGTGCCGAGCCGACGCGGTTCATCTGACCTGCGCCAACGCCAACGGTCATGTTGTCCGCAGCCAATACAATCGCATTGGATTTCACATGCTTGACAACCTTCCATCCGAAGAGCAGCTGCTTCAGCTCCTCTTCAGTAGGCTCACGGTCCGTCACGACCTTCAGATCGGCAACATCCAGAGAATGCACGTCGCTTTCCTGGACGATCATGCCGCCTTCAATCGTCGTTACGGCAAGCGTGCTCTGACGCTCCTTGGCAGAACCGAACTCGCCCATCTTCAGCAGACGGATGTTCTTCTTCTTTGTCAGAATTTCCAGCGCCTCCGGCGTGAAGTCCGGTGCAAGGATGATTTCGAGGAAGATCTCCTTCAGCAGATCAGCTGTCGGAGCGTCAATTGTCCGGTTCGCTGCCACAATCCCGCCGAAGATGGAGGTTGGATCGGCGTTATACGCTTTTTGATAAGCCTCCAATACGTTGGTGCCAATGCCAACACCGCAAGGATTCATATGCTTCACGGCCACTACCGTCGGCTCGTCAAACTCCTTCACGATCTGCAAAGCCGCATTCGCGTCGTTAATATTGTTATAGGACAGCTCCTTGCCGTGCAGCTGTTCCGCTGTCGTCAAGGTACCCGCCGGAGCCAGCGGTTTACGATAGAAGGCCGCCTTCTGATGCGGGTTCTCGCCGTAACGAAGATCCTGGATTTTCTCATACGTCACGCTGAAGCGCTCAGGAAGCGGATCGCCCATCACATTCGACAAATAGTCGGAAATGAGTGTATCGTAAGCCGCTGTATGGCGGAATACCTTGGCTGCCAGACGTTTGCGGGTTTCCAACGTGGTGTCGCCACCACCGCGGATTTCCTCGATCACACTGCCATAATCCGCCGCATCGACAACCACGCTTACAAAAGCATGGTTTTTTGCCGCAGAACGCAGCATGGTTGGACCGCCAATGTCGATATTTTCGATGGCATCTTCATACTCGACATCCGGCTTCGCAATCGTTTCCTGGAATGGATACAGATTAACGACAACCATATCGATATAATCGAGACCGAGCTCCTGCATTTGGCGCTGATGCTCCTCGCTGTCGCGAATAGCAAGCAAACCGCTGTGTACCGCAGGATGAAGGGTTTTTACACGTCCGTCCAGAATCTCCGGGAATCCCGTCACATCCGAAATACCGATAACAGGTACTCCTTCCTGTGCAAGAAGATTCTTGGTTCCCCCAGTCGAGATGATCTCTACACCCAATGAAGACAACTCACGGCAAAATTCCACGATGCCGGTTTTATCCGAAACGCTGACCAAAGCTCTTTTGATACCCACGTCCATACCCCCTATATTGAATGAAAATCATAATAGCCTGTCTTGATTCCTTAGATGCTGTCGAACATCCATAATTGCAAATTATTTCCCGAGAAATATCGAACATGTCGATTCGCCGCAAGACCTTGTCCGCTATTATTACAAAAGGCTATTCCGCAATCGTCACATTCCGCCCATTCAGCGAAATCCGCCTCTGAGCAAACCAGGATACGACCTCCGAGTACAGCCTCTGCTCCACATGATGAATGCGCTCCGCCAACACTTCCGCGGTATCGCCTTCCTTGATCTCAACGGCCTTCTGGGCAATAACGGGCCCGGTATCCATGCCGCCATCCACGAAATGAACGGTAACTCCGGTCAATTTCACACCATAGGCAAGCGCTTGTCCAATCGCGTCTTTACCGGGAAAAGCAGGCAGCAGAGAAGGATGAATGTTGATGATTCGGCCGCTGTAAAACTCCACAAAGGACGGACTTAATAATCGCATATATCCTGCAAGCACAATCAATTCGACACCGCGCTGCTGAAGCTCTACTGCAATATTCCGTTCATACTCTTCCTTCGAGGCATACTCCTTCGGCTGGAATACAAAGGTATCCACATTCGCCGCTGCCGCCAGCTCCACCACGGGAGCCTGCGGCTTGTCGCATACCAAAATGCAGATATCGCCGCCCAAGGCACCGCTTAACTGCGCATCCACCAATGCCTGAAAATTGCTGCCCTTCCCGGAAGCAAAAACGGCTATGCGAAACGGACTCATTAAACCTCAGCTCCCGTGAAGGTTACGATACGCTCGCCTTCCGTCACTCGGCCGATCACGTAAGCCTCTTCGCCAGCGGAACGAAGGAATTGAAGCGTCCCGTCAGCATCCTGTTCCTTAACGACAAGAACCATGCCGATTCCCATATTAAATGTCGTAAACATATCCTTGTTCGAAATCTTGCCTTTCTCCTGCATCAGCTTAAAGATCGGCAGAATCGGCCAAGCGCCGTATTCGATGTCGACATTGACGCCATCCGGCAGCATGCGCGGAATATTCTCGATGAATCCGCCACCCGTAATGTGCGCCATGCCCTTCACTTCGATCTCGTTCAACAAACCAAGCAGCGGCTTCACATAGATTTTGGTTGGCGCGAGCAGCACGTCGCCAAGGCGTCCTCCCAATTCGTGAATCTCTTGCTGCAGCGAATAGCCCGCATCCTCCAGAAGCAGCTTGCGTACAAGCGAGAAGCCGTTGCTGTGCACGCCGCTAGAAGCAAGTCCAATCACCGTGTCACCCGCTGCGATATTCAACCCGTTGATCATTTTGCTTTTGTCGACAATCCCGACGGTAAAGCCTGCAATGTCATACTCGCCTTCACTGTACATCCCCGGCATTTCCGCGGTTTCGCCGCCGATCAGCGAACAGCCGGCCTGGTTGCAGCCGTCAGCAATTCCTTTGACAATGGATTCAATCTTGGATGGAATGACCTTGTCACACGCCAAATAGTCGAGAAAAAAGAGCGGTTCTGCGCCTTGCACCACAATATCGTTCACACACATCGCCACTGCATCGATACCGATGGTATCGTGTTGATCCATCGCAAATGCGAGCTTCAGCTTTGTGCCGACGCCATCCGTGCCTGAGACGAGTACCGGCTCTTCATATTGGTCTTTATTCAGCTTGAACAGTGCGCCAAAACCACCCAGATCTGTCATGACCTCCGGTCGGAAAGTCGTTTTGACATGCTTTTTCATCCGCTCTACCGCTTCGTTGCCTGCTGCGATATCCACGCCTGCTTGTTTGTAAGTATCAGACACGCGCTCAACACTCCTTTTTCGTTATGACGAAAGTATCCGTTCACACAACATTTATGGCCTTAATCAATAATCAGCTTAAAGGGTCTTCCCAAGAAAACGGCTGTCCGCTGCAATTCTAGCAGCTGCAGCCCATTTTCTCTTCCCCGTTAAAATCAATCTGTGTCGGGTAATCATTGTCAAAACACGCCATACACAAGCCGCCCTTATGGCTGTGCTCATCATAACCGCCAATAGCAGATATGAGTCCATCCGGGCTCAAGAACGACAGGGAGTCCGCATTGATCTCACGGCAAATCTCCTCGACGCTTTTCTCAGATGCAATCAGTTCTCTGCGATCCGGTGTATCGATACCATAGAAGCAAGGATTCTTGAATGGCGGCGACGTAATCCGCACATGCACTTCGGTAGCGCCTGCCTCACGAAGCAGGTTGACGATCCGGCGGGACGTCGTACCTCGCACGATGGAGTCATCAATCATCACTACGCGTTTGCCTTCCACCACGCGCCGTACAGCGCTCAGCTTCATCTTCACGCCCTGTTCGCGCAGCTCCTGGCTCGGCTGGATGAACGTACGTCCAGTGTACTTATTCTTGATCAATCCGAGCTCATACGGAATGCCCGTCTGTTCGGCATAACCAATCGCAGCTGAAATGCTGGAGTCTGGCACGCCTGTGACCACATCCGCATCCACGAACGATTCCAACGCCATCTTGCTGCCCATCCGTTTACGGGCTGAATGCAGATTTGAACCGTTCAGATCGCTGTCCGGACGGGAGAAATAGATGTATTCCATTGCGCATAGCGCTTTGCGGCCGGCTTCCGTGTAACGCTCTTCACGCAGACCGTTTCTATCCAGAATAAGAAGCTCCCCTGGAGCGACATCACGTATGGCTTCCGCCCCGATCACTTCAAGCGCGCACGTCTCGGACGTGAAGATATACGCATCGCCAAGACGTCCCATCGTCAGCGGACGGAGTCCGTTCGGGTCCGAAGCGACAAGCAGCTTGTCGTTTGTCATGAGCAGGAAGGCGAATCCGCCGACCAGTCGCTTCAATGCATCCTTGGCTGCCTCGACAAAATCCTTGGGCGATCGTGCAATCAGATGCGCAATAACTTCCGTGTCACTCGTCGTCTGAAAAATGGAGCCCTCCATCTCCAGCTCACGCCGAAGCTTCGGCTCATTCACGATGTTGCCGTTCGTGGCAATCGCCAGATTGCCCTCACGGTATTTGAAGACAAGCGGCTGCGCATTCGTCAGCCGACTGTCGCCGCTGGTCGAATAACGGACATGCCCGATCGACATCCCGCCCTTCAGCGATTCCAGCTTATCCTTGTCAAACACTTCCTTCACAAGCCCCATGCCGCGGTGATAATTGAAGTTCTCACCATCGGCCACGCAGATCCCTGCGCTTTCCTCCCCGCGATGCTGGAGGGCGTGAAGCCCGTAATAGGAAAGGGAGGCGGCATCGGGATGCCCAAACACCCCGAATACGCCGCACTCTTCTTTTAATGTATCAAATATATCGCTCTGACCTGTTCCCTCATTGTAGTAATCCCCTGTCCACAGTCCTTCGGGCATCAGTTCATGAGACATGGAATGGCATCCTCCCAGACGGATTTCAAAGCCTCCACGGATTCTTCCAGCGCAGAAGCACCGTTAATGTTAATGCTAAGCTTGCTTCCGCCAACGAAACCAAGTGCCGTAAATGGTACGCCGGCTTCTTGCAGAAGCTTCTCAAGCGCGTTCTTATGATCAGCCGATACCGACAGCACGATCCGGGATTGACTCTCGCTAAACAGCGCCACATCGCTGCGAAGCTCGGTCGACCATTCGACCGTTGCACCGACATTGCCGCTGATGCAGCTCTCGGCGAGTGCTGCTGCAAGGCCGCCCTCCGACACGTCATGCGCGGATTGAACCAGACCGGATTGGATCGCCTTCAGTACGCCGTCAAGCAGTTTCTTCTCGGTACCGAGGTCAAGCTTCGGCGGTCTGCCTTCCGACACCCCATGAACAACCGCTTGGAACTCACTGCCGCCCAGTTCTGCAAGGGTATCGCCCAGCAGATAAATCACATCGCCTTCCGCCTTGAAAGCTTGTGTCGTAATATGATCCGTATCATGGATCAGACCGACCATACCGACAACCGGCGTCGGGTAAATCGCGCCCTTCGTGTTCTCGTTATAGAGGCTGACATTACCGCCAATGACCGGAGTTCCGAGCTCGCGGCAAGCCTCGGCCATGCCGTCAACG
The DNA here is from genome assembly GCF_004000885.1 of Paenibacillus glucanolyticus NBRC 15330. Taxonomy (GTDB): domain Bacteria; phylum Bacillota; class Bacilli; order Paenibacillales; family Paenibacillaceae; genus Paenibacillus_AQ; species Paenibacillus_AQ glucanolyticus. The sequence continues at coordinate 41,572 of NZ_BIMC01000025.1, read as the reverse complement.
GCTTTTTCCATCTGCCAGAATATTTCCGGCTTCTCCGGGCTGCCGAAGTTCAGGTTATCCGTAATGGCAAGCGGCTCTGCGCCGGAGCATACGATATTGCGCGCAGCTTCGCTGACCGCAATTCTGCCGCCCCGCTCGGGATCGAGATAGACATAACGGCCGTTGCAATCCGTTGTCATCGCCAGCGCTTTGCGTGTTCCATGAACCGTCACGACAGCGGCATCCGAACCCGGACGAACCGCCGTGCTGGTACGAACCATGTAGTCGTATTGATTGTATACCCATGCTTTGCTTGCAAGGCTTGGTGAGCCCAGCACCTTCTTAAGGGCACCGCCCAAATCCTTCACTTCTTCATAACGAAGTGTATCCACGGCCGCTTGCTCTTTATAGTAAGCCGGTTCCTGGGATGGTTTATCATAGATCGGACACTCGTCAACAAGTGCTTTCACCGGCATGTCGCCCACCACTTCATCATGGTGGATCAGCTTCAGGCGGCCATCGTCCGTTACCTTGCCGACTTTGGCACAGATCACGCCCCACCGGTCGAAGATTTCGCGAGCTTGAGCTTCATCCTTCGGCTCTACCACGAACAGCATCCGTTCCTGGGATTCCGACAGCATCATTTCATAAGGCGTCATGCCCTCTTCACGCTGAGGCACCTGGTCCAGGTACAGTTCAAGACCATTGCCGGCTTTACTTGCCATTTCCGCACTGGAGCAAGTCAGTCCAGCCGCGCCCATATCCTGAATGCCCAGCACGATGCCGGAATCGATCAGCTCCAGGCAGGATTCCATGACCAGCTTCTCCATGAACGGATCGCCGACCTGAACGGCCGTACGGTTCGCTTCGGATTCCTCCGTCAGCTCAACGGAAGCGAAGGTCGCGCCGTGTATGCCATCGCGTCCGGTTGGAGGTCCAACATAGAAGACCGGATTGCCTACCCCTTTTGCCACACCGCGCTGAATCTTGTCATGGTCGATAATGCCGACACACATCGCATTGACCAGCGGATTGCCTTCATAACTCTCATCGAATACAACCTCGCCGCCTACCGTCGGGATTCCGATGCAATTGCCATAACCTGCAATACCGGATACAACGTGCTCGAACAAATATTTCACGCGATCGCTCTCGAGCTTGCCGAAGCGAAGCGAGTTCAGGATCGCAACCGGTCTTGCCCCCATAGAGAAAATATCGCGTATAATGCCGCCCACACCCGTTGCTGCGCCTTGATAAGGCTCAACCGCAGACGGATGGTTGTGGCTTTCGATTTTGAATACAACCGCCTGGTTGTCGCCGATATCCACGATCCCTGCGCCTTCGCCCGGTCCCATCAGGACGCGCGGACCGCTTGTCGGGAAGCGGCGAAGAAGCGGCTTGGAATTTTTATAAGCACAATGCTCGGACCACATGACACTAAACACGCCGATTTCCGTGTAATTCGGTTTGCGTCCCATGAAGGAACAGATCAGCTCATACTCGCTGTCCGAAACTCCCATCTGCTTGTAAATCTGAAACTCTGCGATCTGTTCTGCTGTCGGTTCCTTAACGGACGTTTGCTGCGCCATGAGTATCCCTCCATGCCTGTAATATGGATGTGAACATTGCCTTGCCGTCATCCGAGCCGAGCAGACTGCTCACCGCGCGCTCCGGATGCGGCATCATGCCGATTACGTTGCCGCGCTCGTTGCAGATGCCTGCGATATCCTCTACCGAGCCGTTCGGATTGTCTTGATACGTAAATACGATTTGCCGGTTGTCCCGGAGCTTTTGAAGCGTTTCTTCATCACAGTAATAGTTGCCTTCACCATGGGCGATCGGAATAACAATCTCTTGTCCTTCTGCATAATCGCGCGTAAATGGCGTCGTATTATTGTTCACTTTCAGCACACTGTCATGGCAGCGGAATTTCATCGAATCGTTGCGGCGCAGAGCCCCTGGAAGGAGTCCCGCTTCCGTCAAAATCTGAAATCCGTTGCAGATGCCAAGAATATACTTGCCCTCTTCCGCCGCCTTCGCCACTTCATTCATAACCGGGGCGAACCGGGAAATCGCACCACACCGCAGATAATCTCCGTAGGAGAATCCGCCGGGTACCAAAATACAATCATATGGGGAAAGATCGGTTGCCGTATGCCATACGTAATCCACCGGCTGACCAATCGTCTCTTCTACCGCCTTATAACAGTCAATGTCGCAATTCGAGCCAGGAAAGACCAGCACTGCAAATCTCATCGGTTTAGCCCTCCAATTCATAACGGTAGTTCTCAACCACCGTATTGGCCAGAAGCTTCTCGCACATTTCTTTCACACGCTGCTCGGCTTCCTCACGGTTATCCGTACCCAGCTCAAGCTCCATATATTTACCGATGCGAAGACTCTCTACTTCCTTATATCCGATTGAATGAAGTGCACCCTGTACCGCTACCCCTTGAGGGTCCAATACGCTCTGTTTAATCGTGACGTAGACCTTTGCTTTCAACATTGTTTCCTGTTCCTCCTCGGTATATATGAATGAAATGGTTTATAAAAGCTTACAAGCTGACACCCGTGATTCGGCTGTAAATATCAGTGTAGCGGCGTGTTGTTTCCTCCACCACGGCTTGCGGCAGGGGACCCGGTTCACTGTTCTTATCCCAGTCGGACGAAGCGAGGTACGTGCGCACCGGCTCCTTATCCATACTGTCAATTTCAATGTCGAGCGCATAATGGTTCACATCCCAGAAACGGGAGGAATCCGGCGTAAAAATCTCGTCGATCAGCACGATCTCTCCATCGATCAAACCGAACTCAAATTTGCAATCTGCCAAAATAATGCTGTGCTTGCTGCAATAGTCGCGGGCGAACTTGTAGAGCATGAGACTGCGATCCTTCAGCTGCAATGCCAGCTCTTCACCGACAAGCTCTTGCATCCGATCAAGCGAAATATCTTCATCATGACCGACATCGTTCTTGGCAGCCGGCGTGAAGATCGGCTCGGGAAAAGCCTCATTCTTGCGCAGGCCCTCCGGCAGCTTAATCCCGTTAATCTCGCCCGTGGACTGATACTGCCTCCAGCCGCCGCCGGTAATATATCCGCGGACGACGCATTCGATATCGATGCGCTCGGCTCTGCGGCACACCATGATTCGGCCATCGAGCAGCGCCTTATCCTTGACGGCATCACCCAGGAGATTCACGTCCGTATGCACGACATGATTGCTGATAAGCTGTTCCGTTTGCCCAAACCAGAAAGCGCTCAGCTTGTTCAGCACGGTTCCTTTGGCCGGTACAGGCGGCTCCAGCACATAGTCAAAAGCGGAAATGCGGTCGGTGACGACGATGAGTACATGCTCCCCCAGGTCGTACAATTCACGCACCTTGCCCTTGTACAGCAGCGGTACGTTGACCAGATGAGTGGCGGTCGATAATGCCGGTAATGTCATGTGTTCCTCCCCTTGGGGCGACGTATATCTCAATCTGAGACTGTCGCTCCCTGTATTTCTGTCGGATGAAAAATAGAATGCTCAGTATCATGTGGACTAAAGATCTTTAGCTTGTTCATCACTACGAATGCGGATTGTTTTTCCGATCCCTGTTGCCCCCAGATTTCCATGAATATGATTCAAAGGTTAAAATCCGGGGACAAAGGGGACCGCTATCGCTTCTACAAAACAATTCCGCCTTCTCCGCTGTAGAACTTCTTATACCGACATCCTTACTCCAGCCCCAGCTTGGCAAAAATCGTATCCACATGCTTCAGGTGCCAGCTTGGATTAAATGCATCCTCAATCTCCTCAGCGCTGAGCACCTCGGTGATCTCAGGCGTGGCTTCCACGATCTCGCGGAATTGGCGCTGCTCTTCCCATGCCTGCATAGCGCGCGGTTGAACGGTATCGTACGCTTGCTCGCGGCTGAAGCCTTTGTCGATCAGCTTCGTCAGGATTCGGCCCGAGAAGGGAACACCATAGGTGCGAGCCATGTTGCGCTTCATGTTCTCCGGGAATACCGTCAGGTTCTTCACGATGTTGCCAAAGCGGTTCAGCATGTAGTTCAGCAGCATCGTCGCATCCGGCAGGATGATGCGCTCTACCGAGGAGTGGGAGATATCCCGCTCATGCCAGAGCGGCACGTTCTCGTAGGCGGACACCATGTGACCGCGAATGACGCGCGCCAGGCCCGAGATGTTCTCCGAACCGATCGGATTGCGTTTGTGCGGCATCGCAGAGGAACCCTTTTGACCTTTAGCGAATGCTTCTTCTACTTCGCGAACCTCACTCTTCTGCAATGCGCGAACTTCAGTTGCAAACTTCTCAAGCGATGTAGCGATGAGTGCCAGGGTTGCCATGTATTCCGCATGACGGTCACGCTGCAGCGTCTGGGTCGAGATCGGCGCTGCCTTCGTGCCGAGCTTGCGGCATACGAATTCTTCTACGGAAGGATCAATGTTGGCATACGTTCCGACTGCCCCCGAGATTTTGCCGTATTGCACGCCGTCAGCCGCATGGCGGAAGCGCTCCAGATTGCGGATCATCTCTTCATGCCACAGCGCCATTTTCAGACCAAACGTTGTAGGTTCTGCATGAACGCCATGCGTTCTGCCCATCATCGGGGTATGTTTGTAGGCCAGTGCCTTCTCTTTCAAAATGCCGATAAAACGCAGGATGTCCTGCTCCAAAATATCGTTGGCCTGCTTGAGCAGATACCCCATCGCGGTATCCACCACGTCCGTCGAAGTCAATCCGTAGTGGACCCATTTGCGTTCCTCGCCCAGGCTCTCCGATACCGCGCGGGTAAAGGCGATGACATCATGGCGCGTTTCCTGTTCAATCTCATATATCCGATCCATATCAAAAGTCGCATTCTGGCGAAGTTTAACGGTGTCTTCCTTCGGAATGACGCCAAGATCTGCCCATGCCTCACATGCGCACAGTTCCACTTCCAGCCACGCTCTGAATTTGTTCTCCTCGGTCCAAATCGCTCGCATTTCCGGTCTGCTGTAACGTTCAATCATCGTTTAATCCTGCCTCCAAATATTCGTTTTCTCTATCCATTCCAGGGCGGCATCCACATCCCCGCACAAGAGGTTGATATGTCCCATCTTGCGGTTAAGCTTCGCCTCGCTCTTGCCGTACAGATGAAGCTTAGGCACAACACCCAGAGACTCTGCCAGCGTATCCTCATTCCCGAAGCGCTGCACGACCTCCTCCAGATGCTGGCCGAGCACGTTCACCATAACAACCGGGCTCAGCAGCGTGGTATCTCCGAGCGGCAAATTACATATGGCTCTCACATGCTGCTCGAATTGGGAAGTTGAGCAAGCCTCCATCGTGTAGTGGCCCGAGTTGTGCGGACGTGGTGCAAGCTCGTTCACATACAGCTCGCCATCCTCGGTCACAAACATCTCCACGGCCAGCAGGCCAACCGCTCCTAAGCCTTCAGCCACGCGTTCCGCGAGCTGACAGGCCCTGCGCTGAACGTCGCTTTGCACGCGCGCAGGTACAACCGACAAGTGCAAAATATTGTTGACGTGCACGTTCTCTGCCGGCGGAAAGCTCTTCACAATACCGCTTGGGGTGCGTGCAGCGATCACGGAAATCTCGCACGCAAACTTCACGAACTTCTCCAATACGAGCTCCGTTCCGCTGGCTGCCAGCTCCCTGTAAGCCGACTCCAGCTCATCCTCGCTGCGGAGAACCGCCTGCCCTTTACCATCATAACCTCCCGTAGCGGTCTTAAGCACGCACGGAAGTCCAAGCTCAGTGGCGGCGGACTGCAAATCTGTAAGGCTTGTTATCTCACGATACGGCGCAACCGGCACGCCCGCGGCTTCAATTGCCGCCTTCTCACGCAAACGGTGCTGCGTGATATAGAGCAGCTTGCTTCCTTGCGGAACATAAGACTGCTCCTCCAGAAGCTTGGCCACGCCCGCATCGACATTCTCGAATTCGTACGTAATGACATCAGCACTCTCTGCCAATTGACGTGCAGCTTCAACATCATCGTAACCTGCCGTAATCTGCTCAGCCATCTGACCGAGCGGCGAGTTCGGCGCCGGGTCCAGCGTGACGAACGAATAACCCATCCGGATGCCGTACAGCGCGATCATTCGTCCAAGCTGGCCGCCGCCCAGAACGCCAATGACGGAACCAGGCAAGAGCTTTTTACCGGATCCGGTTGTCTGCTGTGTTCCGTTCTCCATCATATGTTATTGCTGCTTTCCAGCACTTCGTCACGAATTCGGTCACGACGCGCCTGCACTCTTTCACGAATCCCTGCATCCGAAGTACCCAGTATTTGAGCTGCGAGAAGTCCAGCGTTAGTGGCCCCCGCTTTTCCGATGGCTACGGTGGCTACCGGAATGCCCCCTGGCATCTGTACGATCGACAGCAATGAATCCAGACCCTTCAGCGCTTTGGATTTAACCGGAACGCCGATGACCGGCAATACCGTCTTTGATGCAACCATGCCAGGCAGGTGCGCGGCTCCACCAGCTCCGGCGATAATGACGCGAAGCCCCCGGCCCTCCGCTTCCTCGGCATAACGGAACATCAGGTCCGGTGTGCGGTGAGCAGATACGACTTTTTTCTCATACGGAATTTCAAGCTCGTCTAACACCTCGCATGCATGGGACATCGTATCCCAATCCGATTTGCTTCCCATAATAACTCCTACTTGTGCTGACATGAGTTACCCCCGCTTTCATCGAAATTCGACAATTCGTTGCTGACCACTGAAAAAAAAGTCCGATCCCGTAAACACAAAATCTGTGCAGGTCTCGGACATACAAGGATTACGAACGCTGCTGCTACAAGCAGAAGAGTCATGCGCATCCGCCGCCAAAGAGGCAAACATGAAGTCAATCCCCGTTGTTGCCGCACCGTTTGTATTCCCTCGTAGTCCGAAAATTTACGGTTTTCGGGTAGAGACTTCCGGGCCATATCCCCGGTTTTATACGAGAAATATTAAATTTCATCAATCACGCTTCATAAGTTATTTTGAACCTCAACATCCTCAGTTTATCAATTTCTGACACCCAGTGTCAACCTAAACACGAACAATCAGATTTGCATAAAAAATAATGTTCGTATCTAGCGAGTGAGCAATGAAGACAGCTAACGGTTATTAGCCGTTAGGGCACGCTCAACATTGTGCGCGATGCAGCGCTGTGCTGACGCATCGTAATTCCAATCGCTGTTAAACACGGGAAACTGGATTAAACAATATAGGGATGTTTCCCGTGTTTAAAGGCGAACGCTTCGCTTCTCCATCAACGATTCGTCCGCTCCGCTGGAGCATATTCAATGGAGATTTTTTTGCTGCTGCATTGAGGGTAAGGGATTAGTATTATCGCAGAATAAAATAAGACCGTATTCTGCTCTTTAATTGTAGTTACTTACACGAAAGATGGGGGCGAGTGTCGAAATCTTATCATCCGACATCTGGGGGGAGTTTATCTTGCGAGATAAGAATGGAAAGCCTCTGACGTTTATACTGTCTTATCTTTATTAAAAAAGGGACGCTCTCAGCGTCCCCAACAACATTATTTCACGACCAATACCGGAACCGTTGCATGCTGCACCACGTTATGGCTGACACTCCCGAGCACAAACTCGCGAATACCGCCAAGACCGCGGCTGCCGATAACAATCAGGTCACTGCCGTTCTGATCTGCATACTCCAGAATAACTTCAGCCGGTGGACCCTGAATCATCTCCACTTGACCAGGCACGCCAGAATTCTCAATCCGCTCGCGGATCTCCTCAGTCGTCTGCACGGCAAGATCATAAACATCTTTATTGAGTGAAGCTGGAATCGGAGCTAGCCCTTCCCCAACGAAAAAACGCGGAAAATCGTAAGCATGAATGACATCCAGCGTAGCTCCCGGCGTTACCTTCGCAAGTTCAACCGCACGTCCGAGTGCTTTATTTGCTGCCTTGGAGCCGTCGTAAGCTAGAAGAATTTTAGTAAAAAGCATACAGGCCACCTCTTTCTGTTGTTAAAAGACCTACTACTTATTATTAAACAACTTCATACCCCTATGAAACGAGCTAACTGACTTGCTGTTCGGCTGTCCCCTTATGTAAAAACCCAGGCTAATCCGACTTCAACCCCAGAAGTACGTGTACAGCGCAACGTTCACGATTAATAACAGCGGTACTCCGATTTTAAAAGATAAATGCCGTGTCTTGTGACGTTTGCGGTACATCGCAATCCATACGCCCAAGGCACCGCCAATTGCAGCCAGCAGAAAGAGCGTTTTCTCCGGAACACGATCCCGTCCCAACCGGGCACGCCGCTTATCCTCGGACATGACCAGATAGGCTACCGCATTGATAAAAATAAACCAAACGATCAGTGCAGGTCTCACGTTGGCTCACGCACCCCCATTTCAACTGATCGATGCTGCTCAATCAGCCATTAGTTCTACCATCATTATAAAACCGCAGGCTAATGAAGACAATGCCCGGCTAATGAGCCCTGCCGCCGCTCATTCGCGAATGCCATCACGAGGACACCGGTTTGCCGGCAAGAACCGACTCCCCGATGCCCAGCACAATGACAACTAAGATCATCGAATCATTCGACAAAGCTCAAGATTCATTCTTGGGTATTTCGTTCAGGCTTGGAACATAGTCTGCAGCCTTTTTCGGTTTGAGGGTTTTACTCTCCTCAAGAATGCTTGATTTGTTCTGCTGATTTTCGGTTTTTCTCGCTTTATGATTCGGCATGCAAATCACCTCCTGTCCGTAGAATGGGCCATTGCGCCGGAGGTTATGCTAACAGCGACAAGAAAAAAGCATTTCGAGCATCTGAGGTCTCATAAACAGTCGACTACTCCTTGCCCTTCTGTTCAAGAGCTGCTTTCAACAGGTCGCCCAGATTCGAACCGATCGACTCCTGTTTGCTGAATTGCTGCACGAGCTTCCGTTCCTCCCGTTTGTTCACATGCTTGGCGTCCTGCTTCAGCGTTTCGGTAATGCCGCAGCCAAGGCACTGCACAAACATTCCCGCCTTGCCTTCTTTCATCTCCATCTTCTTATGGCACTGCGGGCAGCGACGGTTTGACAGACGTTTCTCACCGGAACGCTTATAACCGCAATCTTCGCTCGGGCAAACCAGCAGCATGCCGCGCTTGGTCTTCTTCTCCAGCAGCCTTGTACCGCAGTCCGGACAGTGGCTGTTCGAGACATTATGCGGCTTATATTCCGCGTCGCTTCCCTTAACGTCGGTGACCAGTTTCTTGGTCATGTCCCGAATGCCGCGCAGGAACGGCTCCGGCTTGCCTTGCCCCTTCGCGATCCGCTCCAGCTCAGCCTCCCAGCGTGCCGTAAGCTCCGGTGTTCTCAGCTCTGGAGCGACAAGCTCAATCAGCTGCTTGCCTTTACCTGTCGGATGCAGAGATTGCCCCTGGCGTTCGATGGTGTCGGAGCTGACCAGCTTCTCAATGATGTCCGCCCGGGTCGCAGGTGTTCCAAGACCGTGCTTCTCCATCTGTGAGAGCAGTGCCGCCTCGTTGTAGCGTTTGGGCGGCTGTGTCCGTCCCGGTTTCAGCACGCAGCGGACCTCCTTCACCGTCTCTCCTTCCTTCAGTTCAGGCAGGAGTTTGCCTGAGGAGGCACCCTGAGCATCCTCAGGCTCATCATCGCCGTCATCATCATAATCGCCGCCATAGACCTCACGCCATCCGCTGTCCTTGATCGTTGTCCCTTTCGCGTAGAGCAGCTCCCCTTCAATCTGCACGGTTACCGATACGTTATCGTACCGGGCAGGAGGATAGAATAGGCTGATGAAGCGGCGAACGATGAGATCGTACAGCTTCCGCTCATCAACAGATAACTGGTTAAGCAGCACGGTTTGCTCGGTTGGAATGATTGCATGATGGTCCGTTACCTTGCTATCATCCACGACCCGTTTGCCTGGCGATATATTTTTGCGCAGCAATGGACGTGCAAGGGATGCATAAGGTCCTATCGCAATGCTCGACAATCTCTCCTTCAACGTCCCCACCATATCGGATGTCAGATAGCGGCTGTCCGTACGCGGGTAAGTGACCAGCTTATGCTGTTCATACAGGCGCTGCAGCACATTCGAGGTCTGCTTGGCCGAGAACCCGAACCTGCGGTTGGCATCCCGCTGCAGTTCGGTCAAATCGTAAGCCAGCGGATGCGGCTCGTTTTTCTCGCTCTTCTTCACGCTGGTGATTTTCCCGGTGCTGCCTTCCAGCTTCGACTTCAGCTTCGCGGCCTTATCCTTCTCAAACAGACGACCGTCTCCGCCCGCCGGACGCCACGAAACCTCGAAGCTTCCCAGATCGGCCTGCAGTGTCTCATACTCTTGGGAGCGGAAATGGACAATCTCCTTCTCACGATCCATGATCATTCCGAGCGTTGGCGTCTGAACCCGGCCGGCCGATAGCTGAGCATTGAATTTGGTCGTAAGCGCACGCGTCACATTAAGGCCAACCATCCAATCGGCTTCCGCCCGGCAGCGTGCGGACTCATACAGTCGATCAAACTGCTGTCCAGGCTTTAGCGATGCGAACCCTTCCTTGATTGCCTTATCGGTTTGGGAAGAAATCCATAACCGCTTGAACGGCTTGTTCCACTTCGCCATTTTCAGAATCCAGCGTGCAAGCAGTTCCCCTTCGCGGGCGGCATCGGTAGCAATGATCATCTCCCCGACATCCTGGCGCTTCATCAGATGCTGCACCGTCTTGAACTGGTGGCTGGTTTCCTTAAGCACTTTAAGCCTGGTGTTATCCGGCAGGATCGGCAAATCCTCCAGCACCCAGGTCTGATATTTCTTATCATAATCCTCGGGTTCTGCAAGACCGACCAAATGCCCAAGCGCCCAGGTCACAATATATTTCGGTCCTTCAAAATAATTCTTCTGCTTCTCTCGGCTGCCCATCACTCTGGCAATTTCCTTCGCGACGGACGGCTTCTCAGCCAATACTAATACTTTCATAGCCCTCCCCTTCCTCTGTTCCCTTATTATAACCTCCCTTCGTTTATTTCCACAAAAATGAATCAGATCGTTCGCTTCGCGAGCCAGGCAAACGTATGGCTGGCACATATCGGGCAGCCCTGGTTCTTCAACTCCTCAATCGTGGGGAAATCGCCCTGGATGCCCACCTGCAGCACGCCGCCGCATTGAATGCATCTGTAGGTGCGGACCGTTCGCCTCACCTCGCCTGTATAGAGCTCATCTTCAAAAAAATCCGTAATATGCGGCGCTGTTAATTCCGTTGTTTTCAGTACAATCATTTGCCCGCTGTTCCCGATCATCTGCGCTCCGATATACTGATTGAAATGAAGCAGCACTTGTTTCACCGACAAGCCCATCCGGACAAATTCGCGCTGCATGGATAACGTAACATCAGGAGACTTATGCGCGAAGGACAGAAAGATGGGGTTTCCCTTTACTTTTTTCAACGTTTGAATCCCCCGGGACAAGAACAGGATCATCCCTTGAAGCGTGTATGGTGGGTCTGTGAAGAAACAATCATACTGTCCACTCCATTCCCTGGGTAGTGGCTGTCTGAGATCGATACGTCGACAGGCAATCGATAAGTCCTCTCTCTTAGCCATGCCGCTTATAAATTGCAGAAATCGCTCATCGATATCGATTACGGTTATACCCGCTCTTTGACCCTTCATGTTCGGGAACAGACGTTTAAGCAACAGACCGAGCGAGATGCTCACAAGATCGTCGTCTCCAACACACATAATGTTCTTACCGATCAGACTATGCTCCCTCAGACACAGAACAGCCCTTCGCAGACTGGTTTCCACCGTGCATTGGGACTGATCAATCTGAACATCAACCTGCGGTCGCAGCTCAAGAATTTCCGTGAGCCTTGTCAGCACATCCGAAAGCTCCGTCTGCCAATCGTTCTCCTCTGCCATAAGGCTCCGATACAGCTCCTGATCCAAGCCGCCGTATCCAAGCTCATGCTCAACATACAGCTTCCCTGAATGGGTGCAGCGCACACCTCGCTCCTGGACCAAAACTCCTGCCTTCATAAACTCCTTCTTGATCGCTGCGGCAACGGGTACAGGGAGATAAGTGTGCCGGGCCAGCTCTTTGGTGGAAATACCGGGCCGCATATAACTCGCTATCAGCAGCTGTTCAATTACCTGTGGACCTTCCTGCAGGCGAACTCTTGATTGTACAGCCTCTATATAATTGATCACGTGAATCACGCTCTTTTCCTTGAGAATGGACTTGCCTTTACCCTGGAAAAAGAACACACGCGATCCCATACACGCTTCTTCAGTAAACGAACAAAAGGACAGAAGTCCATGAACCATCGTCCACCTCCTGTCCCTTATGCGGGGAGCCGCGCCAATCGCACAGCTATGTACAGTCAATATATAATGGATGGGTTGTTGTGTTCTTAACCAGGTTGACTCCATTCCTTGCGCCACAGCAAAATAAACCTCGCATCAAGCGGGCTTTTTTTCAATAAAATGCACAAGTCAAGAGTCTATAAAGTTTGGTTAGTTAAGAACACACACCGACATCATAACATCTCCTAAATTTCATAGTGGAATCACGCAGACCACAGCCTGCCGAACATACAATAGTTCATACTTCGCTTTTACTGCTTGTTCATATCGACTACGCAGCTATTGCTGTTGCCCTAACATTCCCCACATTTCTCATCGGCATGGAGAATGTCTGAACCGTCCGCGCGCTGACCCTATTGGGGATAGGAGCAAAGTCATACAGACTAAACTCCTTACCTAATATCGGGTCATGGTTCACGTTCCTTTCAGAAGAGGGATCCAGTCTGCTCGCCAAAATGCCGCGAGCCCGATGCAGCCGGGATTTCACCGTACCTTCCGGTACTCCTACGATTTTGGCGATATGCCGAATCGGCATATCCCTGTAATAGTGAAGCTGAATGACCTTGCGTAAATCGTCTTCCAGATGCGCCACAGCTTCCTTAAGCTCAATCGCTTCATACGGAAGGGCATCAACGTCCTTAATCGTGGTTTCAGCCGTTCGCAGCCGCTTCTGGGAGCGCAGCAATTGAAGGCATTCATGTATAAGGATGCGGCACAGCCAGGTTTTGAAATAAGCAGGCTCCTTCAAGGTAGAAATGGCTCTGAACGATTTGAGGATCGCTTCCTGTACGGCATCCGCACAATCCTCATCCTGTCTCAGGTACATCCGGGCTAAGCCATATAAGCTGCGTTCGTAAACCCTTATCAATCTGCTGAAAGCTTCACGATCCCCGTATTTGGCAAGCTGAACATCGCGCTCTATATTAGGTTTCTTATTCACATTGCGAGACCTCCTCTGCTGCATAACATTGCTTTCTATAAGTTTAGATACCTGAGGGTCTAACTAGGTTCACGTAAAAATAAATTTTTATTAAAAAAATGACGGATATGTTGTGGACACCTTCATTTTTGCACATTTTCGTTCATCGTTTCCATACGAAATCATAACACGGAGCTTCACTTGCTTGTATTTATAACAAAACACCGCAGGGAGCTTGTCCCAACGGTGTCCACGTAACCCTGTTAATATTTCATATCATGAAGCTGAATCCTATCCTATAGATTTCCATCCCATTCAGTTCATATCTTTATTAACGTATCGTCCATGATCGGGAACGGCAAGGTGGTTGAACTCTCGGGCCAGCCGATCCAGCGAATCCCTCATCTCATCCCCGTGCATCGACACGCCGTGTCCAGTTATTAGAATCCGGGGTTTTAATTCAGCCAGGCGGCGAACCGATTCCCTTGCAAGGTCCCAGTCCGGTGTAAAGTACATCGGTGGGCCATGCAGCTCCTTCTCCTGCCTTATGACAGCTAATGCGGATTCCTGCTTCACCGTAATGACAGCATCTCCGGCAATAAGAACGCCGTCTGTAGCGCGATACAGGGAGATATGACCGGGACTATGCCCTGGTGTATGAATCCACCGCCAATCAGCGAGATTCGGCAGCGTGCCATCATGGGGCAATGGACGAATTCGTGAGCCCAGATCGATCGCTTTATGAGGATACATCGGGGCGACACGGGCCATTAATCCACCGCCCACGCTTGGATCTGCTGGAGGATAATCCTCATCTCCAGTCAGGAACGGCATTTCGTTCCGGTGAGCGTAGACAGGTACGCCCCAGCGGTCCGACAATGCCTTCACATTGCCCACATGGTCAAAATGGCCGTGCGTAAGCACAATACAGACAGGCGGACGAGCGAACCTTTTTTCTGCTGCCTCTGCAATCGCATCTTCAAAATTACCCAAGCCGCTGTCCACCAATACCCAATCACCTGAACTCGGCAGGCCAATCATCTGGATGTTCACCATCACGGTGCGCATAGAAAGGATATCCGGCACAATCTCTTCAGACTCTATCGCACCCGTCTTTAACATACTCTGATCATTCATTATGAAAAGTCGCCCCCATCCTCGTTATAAAGTGCTTCTTGTAATAACATACCCGTTTTGACACTTTTCAACGAGGAAACAGGGGGAATGCTACTGAATCATTTTGTTGAGACGCTCCAGGTAACGCCATCGAGTAATAAAGAAATACATAATCTGTATGCTCAGGAAAAAGATAAAAATCTTTAAACTGTGCCCTACAATGGAGAAGTCGACCAGCTGCTGAAGGGCAACGAAGGCAACGCCACTATGGATCAGTGCAATGAGCATCGGAAGGAAGAACATGATGACAAGCTGCTTGGTGATGATGATGCCAAGCTCTTTTTTACTGAGACCGACCTTGGCAATCATGCGATATTGCTGTTCATCCCGCGCAAGATCCGCATATAGGCGAAAATAGACAAAGCTTGCTGCAAAGGTAAAGAAGACGATGCCAACCAATCCGCTTACCATGAGTAAGATGCCGTTCTGCTGCTGGGCGTTTTTCCAATCGAAATACAACGATTTTAGATAATAACTGTTGTCTTCATTCTCGTTAAAACGTTCCAGAATCGATCTGGACACGTCCCCGGTATTCTTCCAATCCTGCACGTAAAATGTATGGTAGGCCGCATAGCCGTATTCTTGGTCCTGCTGTGCCTGCAGCGCATCCTCGTACAAGCGGTCGGATACAACCAGCGTCTCCCCGTAGCTTTCGGGTACCGCAATGAACGTTTCGGCCTTAAGCACCTTGACGATTTCTGAGGTTTTGCCGTTTAATACCTCGAACTGATCAGACAAAGGACCGTCGATGCGGTAGCTGTTCTTCTCCGAGACCGTTCCCGGAGTCAGAATTCCTTCCAGATCGCCCAATGTTTCTGCCGGGTAACCCAGCGATTGAATGAGACCGTTATATTCGCTCAGCTTAATCAGCTTAACCCCGTTATCCGTGAAAATCGGGGTAACCTCTGCCTCCTTGTAATCCAGTCCTCCCTTCTTAAGCTCCTCCCTGATGATATCCAGATGCCGATTCCCTTTATCCTCATCCTCGTCATACATGGAATATGTGTATGCATAAGGGTTCTCCATCGCAGACAAGCCCGGATCCCCAATGGCCAGCGTGGTCCCAATGCCGGTAAAGGCGGATGCCGAAATGACCGATACAAGGAAAAACATCACCGCATTGTCCTTGATTCTGTACAGCAGCTCCGATACCGTCAGCAGGTTGGTTTTGCGAAAAAAGAATCGTTCCCTCTTCTGCAAGTACCGCATGAAATAAACGCTGAACTGGGTGAAGAGAAAATACGTGCCAGTGATGACCAATACAACACCGCCCAGCAGCAGCAATAGATTGAAAATTTGGAGAATGGCAAAGACCATAACCATGCCGTATCCCGCAGCAATCAAGAAAACGGCGAGCACAGCCAGCCAGGGTGAGGCTTTCGGCTGGGGCTTGGGGCTTTCCTCCGCTTTGACAAGAGCAAGCAGCGTCCCCTTCCGCAGCATAAGCGAGGAGAACAGGGCAATGAGCAAGAACAACACGGCGTAAGCCACTGCCGTCATCACAAGCGCTTGGAGTGGAAAATAAAACGGCAGGCCCTGATCCACAGCCATCAGCTTGGCGCTGATTAACAGAATGAGCTTTGAGAACAGCATGCCGATTCCCATACCGGCGATGATCGCAGCAGCGCCAATCAAGATATTTTCGATAAACAGCATCCGATTCAACTGTTTGCGGGACATTCCGAGTATCATCAGTATGCCGAATTCCTTCTTCCGAACCTTGATAAAGGCCCCAACGGAATACAGCAGGAAAAAGAATGAAAAGACAAACACAATATATTGGGATACCGTCATGCCCATGGTTCCCAGCATGCTCAGGGTTCCGCTGGAGGAGACCAAGCCGTCCTTGAGCTGCGGGTGAAACGAGAGCAGGCCATAAGTAAAGAAAATCATGACAGAGAAGGCACTGCTCAGAAAGTGGGCGATATATGTGCGCTTGCTGCGCAGGACATTATTAATGGCGAACTGGCGAAAATTCATGTCCCGAACCCCCCAGCAGCGATAACACGTTGATAATTTTCTGATAAAAAGCGGACTGGCTGTCACCGTACGTGATCTCGTTGTACAATTGACCGTCCTTGATAAACACCACCCGATTGCAGTAACTTGCGGCCACCGGATCATGGGTGACCAGCAGCATGGTCACTTTGTCTTCCTTGTTTCTGCGATCCATGATCTCCATGACGTCGCGCGCGGATTTGGAATCCAGATTCCCCGTCGGTTCATCCGCAAGCACCAGCTTCGGAACGTGGATCATCGCCCGCGCTACAGCTGTCCGCTGTGCCTGTCCCCCTGAAATTTCATAGGTCCGCTTATCCAGAATCGATGTAATGCCCAGCTTCTCTGCCAGCACGCCGACCCGTCGGTTCATCTCGTCCAGATCGACACCGTCCAGCGCCAGTGGCAGCAGAATATTCTCCTTCACGGTCAGTGTATTAAGCAGATTGAAGGACTGGAAGACAAACCCGAGCTCGCGGCGGCGGAACATCGCCAATTGATCCTGTGACAGACGAAACGGATCTTTCCCGCCAATGCTGATCTCACCGGAAGTGGGACGGTCGATGGTGGATATCATGTTAAGCAGCGTCGTTTTCCCGCTGCCGGAAGGTCCCATAATGCCAACGAACTCCCCTTCGTTGATGCTCAAATTGATATTGGAAAGCGCCTCGTGGGACACCGCGGCCTTGTAGACTTTGCCCAGATTGCGGACGTTCAATATTTCCATCTTGTTAAACCTCACTCTCGTTATTTCGTAATCTTGTAAGGTTAGTGTATAGCATCCCCCGGCCTTCTCCTATCGATCACTCTTTCACCAGTCTTACATCGGTGTAAGATTCACTTTTCCCCAAATCTGAAAGACGTCAATACATACTTAACCATAAGAAAAAACCTTATCTCTGACAGATGTCTTCAACCGAAGGCATTTCCCCGAGATAAGGCTCCTAGCTTAACAGCTTGTATGCTATGGCTTGCTATGGCTCCAGTACAACCTCGATATGACAAATCCGGGGCGCAGAGCGGAACAGTATCATGCTTGATCTTCCCGCAGCTGCATCTCTAACGAGAATAACGCGATCAATGAAATAAGCCTCATCCCTAGAAAATCAGCCTCACGGTTGTGCCTTTCCCCGGCTCGGATTCCAGCTCAATCCGGTGGTTCATTTTCTGGACGACCTCCTTGACGAGGTATAAGCCCATGCCTGTGGACTCCTTCAGCTTGCGGCCGTTCTCCCCGGTATAGAACGGGTCGAATACCCGGTTCATATCGGACTTTGGAATTCCCATTCCCCGGTCCGTGATCTCCATCATCACATGACGGCCATCCTCCGAGCGGCGGGCTTGAATCGTCACCTTGAATCCGGTACCGGCAGAATATTTAATGGCATTGGAGAGCAGCTGCAGCATAATAAACCGCAGCCACTTGGCATCCGTCTGAACCATAAGGTCTGGATCCACCAACAGTTCGGGATATACATGACTATGGATGAAGAAGCGCTTGTTCTCATGAACCGCGTCGACAGCTATCTGGTTCAGATGTACCGGCTCTACGCTGAAATCCTGCTCGAAAGTTTCGAGCCTGGACATATACAGCACCATCTCAAGCCCCCGCCGGATTCGGTCGGATTCCTCGGAAATGCTCTTGAACGAATCGTTATCGTCCTCCTGCGTGATCATCTCAATGACCGAGAGCGGCGTTTTCATCTGATGCACCCACTGATTCATGAAAATCATGTGCTCTTTGCGCCGTCGCTCCCACTCCTCCATGACCGTGCGGTATTGACGGTACTGCTCTTCCATAAGCTCGCTGAGAGCGGTTGGCAGGGGAGCGGATTCATTATGCTTTATCGATTCCTCCAGCGATCGGATGGGCTGTGACAGCCGCTCATAGAAATCCCGGTGCGTGAAATACCGGAAAGCCAAGTATCCCCCCAGTATGGTTAAACCAAGAAAAACCGCATAGGCAGCTGTTACCGGATGATCATAACCGTCATACCAAAAGACGAGCAGCACCACAAACAGCGCTGCAAGCGTGAACATAATCAGCGGCAGATGCTCTCGCCAGAACAGCTTTTTCATGACTGCCTCTTCCACACCGTATGAAGTCGGTATCCCGAGCCGCGGACCGTTTCAAGGGCATCCTCAATGCCCAGCTCGGCAAGCCGTTTCCGTACCCGGTTAATATTGACGCTGAGCGTATTATCATCAACAAAAGTATCATCCCATAACTTCTCCAGAATGGTCTCGCGCGTGACAAGTCGGGGACTCCGGCTCAGCAGCGTCTCGAGGAGAATCGTTTCCTTTTTCGTGAGAACGGAGGTCCGTTCGTCCAAACTCATCTCCATTCGCTCGGGATACAGGACAAGCCCGTCCTTCTCCACCGTACGTTCGGCGGATGCTGCTGCATAATCGCCATATACGCGCCGCAACTGACTGTGGATTTTGGCAATGACGATATCGTAGGCAAATGGCTTCGTAATATAATCGTCCGCTCCGTTCTCAAGGGCTCTTAATTGATCCGGGGTTCCGCTTCTGGCAGATATGAAAATAATGGGGCAGGTGGATAACGACCGAATTTGACGACACCAATAGTATCCGTCAAAGCTCGGCAGATTCACATCCAGCAGAACCACATGCGGCTTCAGCTCCTGGAACTGTTCCAGCACCTGATCGAAATCCTCAACAATAATCGCTTCGTTGCCGTACCTTTCGATATGCGATTGCAGCAACCCCGCCAGCTTCGGGTCATCCTCTACGACCATGATTTTGTACATCCGGCTCTCCCTCCGTGCAGCGTCAGGCACTTCCCCTCCTATCCGGATTAGCAGCCTGATGGTTTATGGTTCCCTAACGATAGCCGCTTCAAAAAAGTTTATCCCGTCAGGTGAAGTGCCTTGCACATACACCCTGCTGTTCTCTTCAGCCGAACGGCTGAGGAGCATCGTATCTCCGAGTCTGGCCTCGTTGTGATATGTAATCTTGAAGCCCGTCACTTTCCCTTCCCGTAGCTCCTGCTCGTCCAGCACATCGAAGCACAGATCGCATACCGGGCATTATTCAGATGCCCGTTCACATCAATTCCACTGTATCGAACTCTATACGTATAGGCCTCTGCAAGCTGCACGCCTTCAGCCAATACGGCTTTGTTTGGCAGCTCTCCTACCGATTCTTTACCGATCGGCACCTCATACGGGAACATGGAGGGACGCAGGATTTTCCGTTTGTGAATATCCACCAGCGCCCATACCGAGCGGGCTTCACCCAGCTTTTCTCCGTCAGCATTTTTTATCCGATAATCCCGATGCCACAAAGCCCCCTTGGAGCCGCGGCTCCAGGTTTCAACATGGACGGTCTCCATATCCCTTGGCATTCGCCCCATATCAAGCTCAAGCGTAATGAGCATCCAGCCCATCCCCCGCTCAATCATCTCCTCGCGACTGATCCCAAGCGCCTCGACATGCCGGTCTGCCGCCCGTTGCAAAATACTGAGCAGCGAGGACCAGCGGCAATCCCCCCGATAATCCGCATCAACGGATTGAATGGTATATTCTTCTATCCATTTCTCTGCCATGAGCCTCATGCCAACTCCTTTATAATTTTCACGTTCATGATACTTCAAGCATAATCAAAAGCCCTCTATTTATCAAAAGAACAACTCCCTTTTGTTAGCTGGAAAAAAATGATTTTATCAATGTTCGGGATCAATCCGGTTTAAAAGTCACTTCTTTGGTTAATAGTAAGGCACAAACAACTATAACTTATACGAGGTGATAAACATGAGTTTTCTTTGGTCATTAATTGTCGGCGGTATCATTGGTTGGATTGCAGGTTTGATTATGGGCAGAGACATTCCCGGCGGTATCATCGGTAACATCATTGCTGGTTTTGTCGGTGCTTGGCTGGGTGGACTTTTGCTCGGGTCTTGGGGACCGGAAATGGGAGGTTTCTTCATCTTGCCTGCCCTGATCGGTGCCGTCGTCCTTGTCTTTATCGTCAGCCTGATCATGGGCTCGATGAGACGCGGCCGCTCGTAATGAGCTGAAGTCTAAAACCTTGACTTCCACTGCGATGTACCGCTATTGCCGATACAGACATTCTCACAGCGGTACCGCTAAATGCTAAGTCAAAGGAACATTTTTACCCATCAAAACAGGGTGCCTATTCGCCGCCATGGCTATAGGCACCCTGTTTTTACGTATCTTCTTACGATATGGGAAGCCCCTGCTCCTTCGCATAATGGCCCCAATGCGGCCTGCGGCCGTCAATGTCGCGGAAGCCGTATTCATCCGACAAATCCCAGCTGGTCAGCGCTTTACCGCTCTTGGCTGCAACATCCGGATCAGCCGCCAGCGCCGCAACCCCCTGCGCCAGGAAATACGGCGTCTCCGACGCGATGAAATGCGGTTCTTGCGTTGCGGCATCCTGCCAATTCTCTTCTGTAACACCGAAGTGATCCAGCATTTGTTCGGAACGCAGAAATCCGGGTGTAACGGATAACGCGGTTACATGATAGGGGCGCAGTTCCTCTGCCATTGCTTCTGCCAGATGAATCGGCGATATTTTGGCCAAACTATAATACAAGTTCCCGCGATATCGGTAAGTAGAGCCATCCGTCACCTCAATGACCAATCCGCTTCCATTCTCTACCATGAGTGGAACACCGTAATAGCTTGTGATCATATGCGTGGTAACCGCACGCTCCTGCATTAACAACCCATCGGACAGGAACTGTTCCCAGAACGGAACATTCCAGTGTGTAAGATGCTCGCCACCCCATATATCATTGACAAGAATGTCGAGTCGCCCATCCTGCTCCTCACGAACTCGCTCAAACAGAGCCTTCACCTGCTCTTCCACGGTATGGTCACATTGCACGGCAATTCCGGTCCCTCCCCGCTCTGTCACCATATCCGCCGTATCGTTAATGGTCTCTGATCGCTTAATATCCGATGCTTGTCCCCGTACGCTCCGTCCTGTGCAGTACACCGTTGCCCCCGCCGCACCCAGCATAACCGCAATAGCTCGACCCGCACCGCGCGTCGAACCTGCAACGACAGCAACCTTGCCTTGTAGCGGCTTACGATTTTCGTTAATCATAGCGTAACCTCCATCATATAACAGATTTTCTCAACACCTTCATCCTATCAGGCTTATATGACATCCATTGTCTTATATCCATGCTACAATACATTTATCTTCTACAGTTCTTAAAAGAGGTGACACGATATGAGAGCCGACCGTTTACTGTCCATCATGCTGATGCTTCAGAACGGTGGTAAAAAGAACACCCGTTATTTGGCGGAGCAGCTCGAGGTATCGGAGCGAACGATTATACGCGATATGGAAAGCCTCAGCTCAGCCGGAATTCCCGTTTATGCGGAGAGAGGCTCCCTCGGCGGCTGGGTGCTGGAGGAGAGCTATCGAACAAACCTGACGGGCATGACGCCTGACGAACTCATCTCTCTTCTGGTTTCCAGCCATAGCCCGCTGATCGGAGATTTAGGCATAGGCAAACAGTTTGATGCCGCTTATCAGAAATTATTGGCTTCTTCCCCGCGCTCCATTCGGCAGGATGCCGAAATCATTCGGGAGAAAATCCATATTGATGGCGCTGGCTGGCACGCTTACCGTGAATCGCATCCGTACCTTACGGTGCTTCAGGAGGCAGTATGGCTGGATCGCGTACTCCGCATTCATTATATGAAGGGAGAGGAGCGTGTCGAGAGAATCGTCCTTCCCCTCGGACTGGTTGCCAAGCGGAGCACATGGTATGTGGTGGCGGAATCCCAAGGCGAACTGCGGACTTACCGCGTATCCAGAATCGTGGATGCCGTGATGACTGATGAGACGTTTCATCGTCCGGCTGATTTTGACTTGGCCCAGTATTGGGAGGAATCATTGGCACGATTCATGCAGAATCTACCGCAATATCCCGCACAGGTTCAAATGACCGTTTCTCTAATCAAACGTTTTGAGCGGGAGCGATATGTGAAAATCATTCATTGCGACACGCGAAACCCGCATGAAGGGTGGATAACGGCCGATTTGGAATTCAATACGTTGGAATCTGCGTCCGCGTTTCTCTTAAGCTGCGGGGCGGAAATCGAAGTGCTTGCACCCCAGGAGCTCCGTGAGCATGTCAGCTCGGCTGCGACTGCCATTGCTCGGCTCTATCAATAGTGAATCCATAAGTAACATGAAAAAAAGCATCAGGAAGCCCATCAAAAATTGCGGCTTGCCTGATGCTTTTTTAGGTTAATCCCGTGAGCCCGGATTTATTGAATGGTATGGATGGGCTTCAGGTTGGCTTCGATCTGCTCCCTCTTCGGCTCCAGGAACGGCGGCAGCGCCAGGGATTCGCCAAGATGATCGATATGCTCATCCGTGTCAAATCCAGGTCCGTCGGTAGCCACCTCGAACAAAATGCCATTAGGCTCCCGGAAATACAAGGAACGGAAGTAGAAACGATCGACAAATCCCGAATTTGAGAATCCCACATCCCCAATCCGGTCAATCCAGGAACGAAGCTCTTCCTCATCCTCGACGCGGAATGCAACGTGATGAACACCGCCTCGTCCAAGGCGTTCCTGCGGAAGGTCTGTTCTTTCCTCGACGTGAACTTCAGCGCCCGTACCGCCTTCCCCGGTCTCGAATACAAGGATATCCGGCTGCCCGTCTGCAGGCGAGGCATACTGCCCTTTATAACGGAAGCCCATCAGCTCCGTCAATACCTTAACCGTCTGTAACACACGAGGTACTGTCAGCTGCACCGGACCTAAACCGATGATGGCGTATTCTGCCGGAACCGGCCCCTTTTCCCAAGGAATGCCCCCAGGAACTCCTTTGTTATTTTCGTCCGAAACCAGAATGATCCGCTGGCCCTCGAAATCTCTGAATAGCAGTGTCAATCGGCCGGCACGTTCCTGTATCTCCTCACGTTCTACGCCGTATTCGTCCAGTCTCCCGGTCCAATATTCCAACGCGCGGTCACTGGGCACTCGCAGGGAGGTTGCCGAAATACTGTTGTTTCCCTCACGGGTCCTACCGGCCATCGGAATTTCGAAGAAGGTAAGCTCTGTCCCGGGATTTCCTTTCTCGTCACCATAAAACAAGTGGTACACGGAGACATCATCCTGGTTTACTGTCTTCTTGACCAGCCGCATGCCCAGCACCTTTGTATAAAACTCGAAGTTCTGCGAAGCTGCTGCTGTAATTGCGGACACGTGATGAATTCCTTTGAACTTCATGACCTCAACTCCCATCTATAATGTTTTTTCTCTAATAAACGAAATCATGTTCACCATTGTAAGCACATATACGCTAAGACTAGACGATGCTTCGAAAACAATCTCTTTATACAGGCAGCTGCGCTTTGGCCGCTGTTTTCTTCTATCGCTGCTCCATCGCAGCGGCTGGATCTTTGCTAATTTCAGTTTAATATTTTACTTAGCCATCGTCAAGTCTTAATATTAAGATATTTAAAATGAAAATAACAGACTCCCCTTTTCCCGTCATTGCAGCCGGAAAAATGGATCTGTTATTTATTCCTTGTTACGTTATTTGGGATCCGAATGCTATCCTCACAAGTTTGGATCTTGAACTCCATGGAGGATCCTTGCGCTTTTATGTTTTGGATGTCGCTTCTTCCCGATACTCGGAAGGGGTTTTGCCTGTTATTTTCTTAAATACCTGCGTGAAATACCGCGGATCCTGGTACCCTACAAGCGGTGCCACCTGGTACACCTTCACATCCGTATTCAGCAGAATGTTCTTGGCCTTCTCGATCCGGCACTCCGTCAAGTATTCCAGAAACGTATATCCCGTTGTTCCCTTAAACAAGTTGCAGAAATGGCTGATGCTCAAATCCGCCAGCTCCGAAACCTCTTCAATGCTGAGATCCTTCTGATAATTGTCCGCAATGTACTCCTTGGCTTTCCCCATCACAGCCTGAACATTGTCCTTGGCCTGCCCCGATCGACTCTGTGCAATCCATTTGCTGAAATGATTCTTGATGACATCCATCAGCTGCTGCAGGGTGCCGGAAGCATGAAGCTCCTGCAGCAGCTCCTCTAACGACCACTCAAACAGAACCTTCATATGCTCAAACTGCCGATACAGCACAACACTCATCTCCAGCAATACCCGCTCGGTCATTTCCCTGCTGAATGCATGCTCCTCTATATAGGCCCTGGTCTCATCAAAAAGCTCCAGCAAACGCTCCTTATGAAGCGTGCGGATGCTTTCGACCATCAGCGACTCCAGATGTTTCGGGTATCCTGCTTCGCTGGCCGTTTCCATAACTGAATCCGCAGTACCGATAAACACACCTTCTTCACCGGAATAGAAGCGCTGATATAACGCGCGTACTGCCGTCTCATAAGCCGTTCCCAAGCGGTCGATCCCCGCCATGCTGGAACTGAAGCCAACAGAGCAGGACAGCTTGGTGTTGCGCTTGATCAATTGAACAAGATCCCGGCCAACGTCCTCCTGTCGCTCCCTCGCAAGACTCGGAAACAACAGCACCCATTCCCCGCTGCGGAAAGGAAATACCGTCAGCCCTCCATGCTGCACGGACCATTCCTCCAGAACATTGCGCACAGCAAAGAGCCATAGACGCTTCTCATCCATGCTCCACTGCTCATTAAGCCGCAAATAGTGATCCAGTTGAATGACAGCCATCGTGTAGCCATGCTCCAATTCGCTGTCTTCCAGCCACTGCATATGCTGGAGCGGACTCCGGTTGCCCTCGATGAACTCCGTTAGCATCCTTTCCCGAGCCAACAGGGATAATACCTTGATCGAGTGAAGCATTTGATCATCCGCCATTTGCTTCTCCAGGGTTCTGGCTGCTCTGGCAATCGTTTCGGTCAGCTCATCGTGATCGATCGGCTTGAGCAAATAATCAAAAGCCCCTTCGCGCAATGCTTCCCTCGCGTATTCAAATTCACCGTAGCCGCTAATAAATATGATCAACCGACGCGCCTGATCCGCCTTCAGTTCCTTCATGAGTGTGATGCCGTCCATTCCCGGCATGCGAATATCGCTAATGATCATATGCGGCGATACCTCGCGCGCCAGCTTCAGAGCGCTATCCCCGCTCTTCGCCTCCCCTACGACCTCCAGTTCAAGCTCATCCCAGGGAATCGCTGCCTTTAGACTGCGCAGGATGATAGGCTCGTCATCGACCAGCATCACTCTGAATTTACCGTCCGATCCGCTCATGGCTTCTCCCCCTGTCTTTATGGTTACTCCGTCACCGTGTTCCGTCTAAGCTGCCAATAGCGTATCGAGGACTTCTGAATTTGCTCCAGCGCATTGTCAGCATCGATCCGTCCTCCAATCATGTCCTCGATCACTTTAAGGAATGAACTGTTCACTTCAGGCGATAGCTTGTTGTCATACGGGAGGAAGGTACTCGCAGAATCCTCCATCAGCTCCGTAACCTGGGCAAATACCGGACCGGTTTTCTTGGAATCATAGGTTATCTTCATGGAAGGAACGCGCAGCCCTTCATACACCAGCCGGGTCTGTACCTCCGTGGTATAGAACATGCCCAGCAGCTCCAGGGCCGCTTGCTTTTTCGGCTCATCCAAATCCGAGGAAAGTCCGATGCCAATGGTGTAACCACCTGCCAAGGACCGTTCCTCTCCGGAATGCAGGGATGGGAAGGGGATAACCCCCACCTCATTCTGAAAATCCGGATGATCCTCATTGCGAAACAATGTAATATCCCAGCTGCCGTTCAGATACATCGCTGCCTTCCCTTCCGTAAACTGAGCGATGGCTTCCTCGGTGGAGAGATCGTTGGCATGGGGACTGAACGCCCCTTCGCTGATCCACTGTTCCAGCTTCTCAAAGGCCTTCAAATACGACTGATGCTGAAAGCTTACGCCATCCTCTCCTTCAACCAGCCTGTCAATGAGTTCCGGTCCCGCATAACGATCCATGAAATAATGGGCAAAAATCCCTGCCGGCCACCGATCTTCATTCCCTAATGCAAAAGGGATCTTATCGTTCGCCTGGAGTACCCGGATCACTTCATCCAGCTCTTCCATCGTCTTCGGAGGCTCCAGATGCAGCTTCTGGAATAAAGCCCGATTATAATAGATCGGCTCCGCATGGCCCTCAAAAGGCAAACCATAGACCCGGTTATTAAAGGTCCAGTGGTGCAGATCCTTGAACTGCTCCCTCAAGCCGGCATTCTCCAGAAATTCCGTTAAATCCATCAGCCGGTTGGATCTGGCATACGGCACAATTTCAGCTCCGCCAAACAGGACAAACATATCCGGCGGCGTCCCGGTGACCATCTCGCTCTTCAGCTTTTGTTCCCGATGGATTGTTTGATCGATGCTTTCAAAGTTCACCTTCACATTTGGATGCGCTTTCTCATAAGTGCGGACGACACTCTCAAAAATAGCCAGCACCGGCTTGTCATGCTCCTTGTTCCAGAAATGCCGGAATGTCAGCGTGATTTTCTCCGGCTGCGCCTCCTGAGCCGGTCCCTGGTTCTGCACTGTAACCCACACAACAGAGAGCGCGAGCAGAGTGGCATAGCCTACAATCCAGCCCCAATTCCAAAACCATCTCACGCCGCGCCGCCTCCTTGTCATGTCAGTATTTTCGGAATACGAATTCGTATCAATGAACCGTGACCGGGGGAAGAACAGATCATAAGTCCGTAACGGCTGCCAAACCGTATCCGCAGCCGCTCGTGCACGTTTTTCAGCCCAACTCCGTTTTCCCGATACTTCTTCAGCTGTCCCTGATCCGTATTCCACAGCTTGATCAATGTCTCCGGATCGAACCCCGGCCCGTTATCCTCCACGTCAATTACGATATCCTCATGGTCCTCCAACACCTTGATGGAGATATAGCCGCTGTCCTCCATCGGCTCAATGCCGTGGTATAAAGCGTTCTCCACAATGGGCTGTACAATCAGCTTCTGCGTAACGTAGTGCTTCAGCGAATCCGGAAGCTCAATTCCGTATTCAAACTTCTCTTCAAACCGGAATTTCTGTATCCGCATATAATGCTGGACATGCTCCAGCTCCATATGGAGGGGGATCAGCTCATGATGCTCGCTGATGCTGATGCGCAGCAGCTTACCCAGGGAGACCACCATTTTGCTGATATCCTTGTTGCCCTGAAGGACAGCCATCGAGTTAATCGATTCCAGTGAATTATATATGAAATGCGGATTGATCTGAGCGACAAGCGCCTGCAGCTCCGCTTCCTTCTTCCGGGCCTGCTCCATCTCGACCTGACCAATCAGCTCATGGATCTGCGAGCTCATCCGGTTAAATCCGTCGATTAACAGATCCGTCTCATCCTCTGCCGCATGATGCGATGGGATCGGAACGAATATTCCCTGCTTCACTCGCTTCATCCCGTTCACCGCACTGATGATGCTGCGGACCATTCTGCGCACAAAAAAACGGTCGAACAGAAACGCCGACACAAGCGAGATCAATCCCAGGATCAAGGCAAGGTTGCGGATGGAGACCGATTCGGCAGAGATGAGTTTGCTTGGCGTGATAGCGACGAGAAACCATTCCTTATTGTGAGAAGGGGAATACGTGATGAGCGATTTTTCATCTAAATATGGATCGACATAGTATCCTTTCCCATTCGTATAACTGTCCGAGAGAAACGGAAATTCCGTCCGCTCCCCGATATGCTCGCCTGATTTCGTAAATACGATATAACCCTGCTTGTTGACCAGCAAAATATCGCCCTGCTTCAGCGTTGCCGCCTCCCAGAAGACCTGGTCGAGGAGATCCGGCTTCACGTAAATCACAGCCGTCCCGATATCCTCCAGAGAGTAATAATCCTTAATCACTCTGGACTGAATCAAGACGGGAGCACCGGATGAAGCAGAGCCGTTCTCTCCGGGACCGACCCATACGGGGCGACCCTCTGCCTTCACCACCGCTTCATACCAATCCTGCCGCCTCAGCTCAGCAAGCTCCATTCCGCCATCTGTATGATAAATCAATTGATCATTCGAATAAAAAGCAAACGAGGCAATCATCGGATGATTGATCAGATTGTTGATCTCCTGCCTCCGGTCATAGGTTACCGCGTAGTCCGGCTGCTTCAGCATCTGCTGAACCGATTGCTGGGTAATCGCGGAGTTCGAAATCGTCGTAATTTCGTTCAAGGCAAACTTCAGCTTCCGGTCCGTTTCCAAGAGCGAAATCCAGTAGAAATCATTCGACTTCTTCTCCATCGCTTCCGAAAAGCTGTAATAAGAAACACCGCCCAGCGCGATGACCGGAATGAAGACCAGAAGAATAATAGCCAGCAAAATCTTTCGGCGGAGTTTCATGAACCATTTCCTCCCTCCACTCTACTATGTCTATTATTCTTCATGGCAGGTGGCATTCCTTGTCAAAGTTCCCGCGCCTTTTAACTTTTTATGGCGCCTGATGTCAGACCCGCGATGACATAGCGGCTGAACAGCAGAAAAACAATAAGCAGCGGCAGTGTTGCCGTGAAGGTTGCCGACATGATCATCCCGAAGTCGAGGCCGTCCTTATTGGTGAACAGCTGCTGCAATGCTATTTGAATGGTGTAATTCTCTCGGTTTTTCAATACGACGAGCGGCCAGAAGAAATCATTCCACACATTCATGAAATTCAATATCCCAAGCGTGGCCATCGCAGGCGTCACAACAGGAATGGCAATATTCCAGAAGATCCGGAAATGTCCGCCGCCATCGATCCGCCCCGCTTCGATCAGCTCGGTATGAACGGCAGATGTGATGTACTGTCTCATCCAGAAAATACCGAAGGCATTGACCATGGCCGGCACGATCAGCGCTTTGTAGCTGTCGATCCAGTGCAGCTTGGCCATAATGACATACTGTGGAAGCACGCCTAACTGAGCCGGCACGAGCATGGTTGCAATGACAAATACAAACAGCGTCTTCTTCAAAGGAAACTCGTACTTCGCAAAAGCATACCCTGCCAGCGTGCAGAGGAACACAACGGACACTGTAACCGATGTCGACACAACGACGGAATTCAACAAGGCTCTGAAGAAATCCGTGCGCTCCAGCACGCGTGAGAAGTTATCCAGGAACTGCGTTCCTGGCGTGAGCAGCGGCGGAATATGGAATGCCGCATCCTTGTCATTGGTAGCCACAACGAACATCCAGTAGAACGGGAAGATCGATACAAGCGCACCCAGAATCATCAACAGATAGAAAAAGAATTTTGCGATTACACCGGGTTCATCCGGTTTTTTACGGCTTATGGCAACTGAACTCATGCTTTTTTACCTCCCGTCTCCCCGCCTTCACGGCCCAGCATCATGTTCAAGACCGAGAATAGGATGGTGGCGACAAACAAGAGGACCGCCGTTGCCGCAGCCGTACCGAAGAAACCGTTCTTAAATGCTTCGTTATACAGATACGTTACCATCGTTACTCCTTCCTGACGAGTAGAGCCTGTGCCGGACTGACCGAGGAAGACATAGGGCTCCGTAAACAGTTGAAGCGCGCCAATCGTCGATATCAGGGTAACGAACAGGATAAACGGACGCAGGAGCGGCAGTGTAATATAGCGCAGCTGCTGGCCCCGGGTTGCGCCGTCGATTTTGGACGCTTCATAGATATCAGTCGGAATGCTCTGCAGCCCCGACAGAAAAATAATGGCGTTATAACCCATCCAGCGCCACATCACCATGGACGAAATCGCGATTTTGACTCCCCACCAGCCGGAATTGAACGGAACGCTCTCCGCACCGAAGGTGTTCAGCATCCAATTCACCATCCCGTTGTTGCCGAACATGGTACTGAACACCAATGTGACGGCTACGATGGACGTGATATTCGGCATAAAATATAGAATGCGGAACGTGTTCTTGAATTTGTTCAGGGCCGAATTGAGCATAACCGCAACAAATAATGCCACAATGAGCTGCGGCACGGTTCCCATCAACGCCATAATGAGTGTGTTGCTGAAAGCGATCCAGAATGTCGGGTCACTTGTAATCAGCTCGTAGTTCTTGAACCCAACATATTTCATCGGTCCGAGTGCGTCCCACTTGAAGAAGGATAGATAGATGGTAAATACAATCGGATAGAGTCCAAAGATTGCAAACAGTATAAAAAATGGAGATATAAACGTATACGCCGTAAATCGGCTGCGCACGGTCTCCGTCAACAAGCGCCGCTTCTGCGGCACGGATTGCGATGACTTTGCCGTTGCTGTGTCTGCCATAAATGCACCTCCAGGTGGGTAAGGATAAATCCGAAGCCGAGGGGAGGGCTATATCCCATCTCGGATTCGGATGCATCACTTGATATGAACGAGCTAAGCGAAAGCTTATCCTCAGTTTCTTAGCTGCGATCGACCAGTGTCTTAATTTGTTTCATTGCGCTTTCCCACTCTTTTTGCGGGTCCGCTTTCTTCTCCAGCACGTTCTTAAGCGCGTTCTTGATAATGGTATCGGTCTGGTCATGCAGCGGTCCGTAATACACCGGCTTGATACGCTCGGCTGACTTGGCATATGCTTCGGAAATAACCTGACCGCTGAAGAATTCATCCTTCTCTTCCGTGAAGGAAGGCTCGCTGTAAACCGCAGGAATGGACGGGAATAAGCCGCTATCCTTAAACGATTTCAGCTGGTTCTCCTGGTTCAGCACCCACGAGATAAATTCATACGCTTCCTTCGAATGCTTGCCTTCCTTCGGCAAGGTCAGGAACGATCCGCCCCAGTTGCCTGCTCCTTCAGGGAGCTGGGCAATTTGCCATTTGCCTGCGGTGTCCTTGGCATTACGAATGGTACCGGCAATCCAGGCCGGGCCGAGCATAACGCCGAAGTCTCCATCATTAATCGCTTTTTGCCATTCAGGGGACCACAGTATCCAGTTGCCGATCCAGCCCTCCTGAATCCCTTTGACCGTAAAGTCATAAGCTTTTCTCACTTGCGGGTTCGTATCTCCTATAAAGGAACCGTCTTCTTTGTTGAAATAGATTTGATCCGGCGATTGGTCGCGAACCCCGTTGTATACCAAATCCGTCAGGTCAGCAAACGGTTTACCCGTTTTGCCTGTGAATTCCTTGGCCACGCTTGCGAATTTATCCCATGAATCAATCGCAGCGCTGAACCCGTCCGGATCCGTAGGCAGTCCCGCTTGCTCAGCCAAATCGGTACGGTAGTATACAACCGTAGGGCCGATGTCTGTAGGAAGACCCAGTTGGAACGAGCCATCCACCGATGTGGCTTGCTTCCATTTCCATTCCAGATAGTTGCCTTCTACATCTTTGGCACCGAGATCATACAGGTTATAGAACTTATCCTGGTTGTTAATAAAGCGTTCCATAAAGGCAATCTCAAGTTGAAAAATATCAGGTGCGCCAGAGCCTGCGGACAACGCCGTTGTCAGATTGTTGTGATGCGCCGTCTGGTCCGACGTATTCTGGAATTTGAACGTGATGTTCGGATGCTCTTTGGTGTATTCCTTAGCCAGATCCTCATAATTGGTCGTACCCAATGACCAGAAGGACAGCTCGATTTTCTCTGTAGATGGTGCTTCTTCCTTCGTATTGTCCTTCTCTTCGGTGCTGCCTCCCCCCGGAGATTCAGCCGTTTTGCTTCCGTTGCCGCCTCCACACGCCGCCAGCGAGAACACCATGATGATACTCATGAGCAGCAAGCTCCATGATTTAAACCTTTTCATTCTTCTACCCCTCTTCCATCAAACGTATTTTTCTTTTATAGTCTAATGAAAGCGGAACCAAATTTTGAGGAGGCAAACTTTCGAATTTGAGTTGAATTTATTACGATTCACGTTTGTCCACTTCGTAATTCCACCACAAAAAAACCGCATATCGAATGTCGATAGCGGTCTTACGGATATTTTAGATGTGAAACTCTCGGACTGATGAGCCCTTTGACAGCCGGATGATTCCTGCGGTGGTGGTTTTACCTATGCTGCCTTTCCGTATTCCTTCGGAACTTGGCGCCTGTCCATGACAGGTCGATTT
The DNA here is from genome assembly GCF_004000885.1 of Paenibacillus glucanolyticus NBRC 15330. Lineage (GTDB taxonomy): Bacteria > Bacillota > Bacilli > Paenibacillales > Paenibacillaceae > Paenibacillus_AQ > Paenibacillus_AQ glucanolyticus. The sequence continues at coordinate 9,149 of NZ_BIMC01000025.1, read as the reverse complement.
CTTATATCATGCAAGAGATCATATCGTCCATTTAACGATGGAGCCGGCATAGGTCATTCCCCCGCCAAATCCATAGAGCAGCACATGGTCTCCTGCTTTCAAGCGTCCTTCATCTACGGCCAGCTGAAGCGCAAGCGGAATGGAGGCTGCCGATGTGTTTCCCCGGTACTCGACGCTGGTTAACGTTCGGTTCATTGAAAAAGGCCCTCGCTCGTTGATCGCTTCGATCATGCGAAGATTGGCGCTATGCGGTACGAACCAATCCACTTCGTCCGCGGTCATGCCCCCTTTGGACAGTAAGGTACGGACACCCTCCGGAATGTTCCGAATGGCCCACTTATATATCTCACGGCCATTTTGAACAAGACACCCGCTCTTTAACTCCGCTCCGTCCATCTGCTTGGAAAGGGCTGTCTTGTACAGATGAATGCCGCCTTCGCCAAACGTGCCTGATATGGAAGCTGCAATGCTCGGCGAATCCTCATCCCGCTCCAGCAGTACAGCGCCAGCGCCGTCCCCAAACAGAACGCATGTCGTTCGGTCGGTGTAATCCGTAATCTTCGATAAGGTTTCCGCCCCGATGACGAGTATCTTGTTGTAAGCTCCCCCGGATATTAATCCGTCGGCCATCTGAAGTGCATATACAAATCCCGCACAAGCTGCATTCAGATCGAGTGCCCCCGTACTGGTTATGTCCAGCTTCGATTGCACGCGAGAGGCCGTGCTTGGAAAAGAATATTCCGGCGTGCTTGTAGCCACAAGAATCATATCGACATCCTGCACGGTAACACCGTACCGATCAACCATATCTCGCACAGCACGAATGGCAAGGTCAGACACGAACTGATCCGGAGCAGCTATCCGGCGTTCCCGCATGCCTGTGCGCTGGATAATCCATTCATCGCTGGTCTCGACCATCTTCTCTAAATCCGCATTGCTTAATATCCGTTCAGGTACATAGGTCCCGATTGCTGTAATCCTTGATTTTGATTGGCTCATCATTCACACCTCCAAGTTTATAATCATTATATCACCAAGTACTAGTACTTGGTACTAATTTATTATTTATGCAGGTTTTGATTACCCTTCACCAACTTCACATCCCTCTAAACACAGGCGAATGGAGGCTGTGAGAATCCCGCGCAACAGCCTATAAGGCCATGAGAACCCTATGTGGTAATCTATGAAACACAAGCAAAAAACCTCCATCGCCAATGAAGCGATAGAGGTTCCTGGATTCCCAACTATTAGAAGTGTACTTCCTCACCCACCGAAATGGAGTGAATGTGAATATGGGGATCGGTTAATTCCTCGACCAGACGGACTCGTAACCGGTCCGTTTCTGCTTTGTCTGCATGAACAAGCACGGTATGCTGCGCCGGTATAGCGGTTATCATCTGCCGAACGTCCGCCAGACCCTGATGCACTTTATACCTGATTTTCATAACAGAACAATCCCCGTAATCCTCTGGATGCTGAAGGAGACGCTGTCCAAAGGTTCCATTAGAAACATGCCCAGTGAGCAGAACCAGGTTCCGGGAATCTCTGGAAAACCGATGGTAGTACCACTGTGCCAGATCCGACTGCATCATTCCGTCGGTTACGAACCACAACGAGGCTCCCTGTTTATCAAGCCATGACTCGCGTTCTGCATCGCTACCGGGTACGATCCAATTATTTTGGCTCAGCAATAACTCAAGCTCGCTTTTCATTCCCTGATCGGAATCCGTGCTGCGAAGCCACTCCGAACGGCAAAGCAGCCGCTTCATCCCTTCGATCAGCGGAGCTTCAGTCACGATCGGGATATGCTCCCAATTTCGGGATGCCCAGAGAATCATTTCTTGACCCCGACCCACAGCCGGGACCGGCAATAACACTTTTCCTCCGCTTTGCAGCGTGCTCTGAATCGTTTGCTCCAATTGCATCAGCCTGTCGGCCTGTGAATGAGCATCCGTCCCGTAAGCTGCATCTACAATAGCCAGATCCAGCAGCATGGCGGATGACGTGTCTGCAAGTGAGGGGTTATCGTCCTCCAGCAGCAGAGATTCCGAGGTATAATCGCCCGAATAGAAGATCCGTTTTCCTTCGGCCTCTACCAGCAACCAGACAGAGCCCATCAAATGTCCGCTTCTCCCCCACATCACCTTAACACCGGGGAGCGCGTCAAACCATGTCAACCTCTTCGCCTCTTCCTCCAGAAACCGATAGCGGATAGCACGCTGATCTTCTTCCCTATAGGGAAGTTTCTCGCCCACCCGTTCCGTATACTCCCGCCAGGAGGCGAAATAGGCCGTTAATTGTGCCGCCGTCTCCCGGGTCGTCCATACCTCCCCCTGATATCCAAGGCGATACAAGAGCGGAATCGCCACCGAGTGATCCTCATGAGCATGAGACAGAAACACCGCATTAAGCTGCGGAACCTGCTCCGGCTGTATAATCGGATAGACCCCGGTTCCTTCCTTCATTACACCGCAATCCAGCAGCAAATGGACCCGATTGCCGCTCAGCAAATAGGCGGAGCGGCCATGCTCGCCCGCACCGCCCCACACTGTCAGTTTCATCATGATGCATTCCACTTTCTTTTAGAATTCATGGCTTCGACCATCAGCAGCAGCACCACCGTCATTCCGACGGAGACCACCGCCATAGCCATGCCGAGAGACACCTGGCCCTGCTCAAACTGGGCAAATATATACGTAGCCGATGTCTGCATCGAGGGCGGCAGAATGAGCAGTGACCCAACCAGCTCCCGCGACGCAATCGTGAACGTCATAATCCATCCCGCCAGCATGCCCGGCATAATCAGCGGCAGCAGAATCCGCCGCAGTATAAGCAGCGGACCGCCTCCGAATACCTGGCCTGCTTGAAACAGGGTGCCATCTATCTGCGTAAAGCTGGCCTTCACATACTGCACCGTGTACGGCAGGAACAATACAACATAAGTTAGAACGACCATTCCATAGGTATTATAGAGCGTCACCGGCATCCATGGTGCATTCCAGAACAGGATCAATCCGACCACCATCACGATCCCAGGCACCGTGTTGGGCAGGAGGCTAAACAGATCAATGACCCGCTGCATCCGCCCCTGGGACTTGCCAATCGTTAGGGCAAATCCAGTACCCAATACAACCGCCACCGTTGATGCCGCAAGCGACAATCCCAGACTATTACCAAGCGCTTTCAGGCTGACAGATCCCCATGACAGCAGTTCCTTATAATGATCGAGCGTCAAATTATCTATAGATAATCCGGCTCCCCGGAGCTTCATCAAGGAAGCGGCAATGACGGAAAAATAGGGGATTCCAACCGACAATATTAGCAGCAGCCCGATATATAGCGCGCTGACTGCGCCTTTGCTGCCGCGCAGCGAATATCTTTTGGAGCGCTGGCCTTTACCTCCGACAAGGCGATAGGTAAATCTCCGGCTGACCGTGGACTGCATGTACCACATCACCAGACAGACGGACAGCAGTACTGAGGCAAGCGAGGTGGCTTTACCGAAATCAATCGGCCAGCTTGATATATATTTGTGAATTTCCGAAGTCATCACATAATATCCGATGCGTCGTCCGAACGTTGCCGGTGTGCCGAATTCAGCAATGGTTTTTACAAACACCAGCATTGCACCCATGCCGTAAGAGGATAACAGCAGCGGCAGGATAATTTTTCTGAACCGATACCCTGCGCCTGCGCCGTGAACCGCGCCGGCCTCCTCCAGATTGCCGCCGATCCGAATCAGCGCATCCCGCAGCAGCAGGTACAGGAAAGGGAACAAGTGCAGGCTCATAATCAGCACCATGCCCCCGAAGCTGAAGAATGACTCGCTCCACCTCGCTGCTCCCGGCAGCCATTGCTGTAAATATCCGCCCTTCTGCATGAATAGAATCCAGCCCATCGAACCGATATACGGCGGGGTCATGAACGGTATCATCAGAATCACATCCACCCACCGATGCTCTCCCAGCCGGGTCTTGGCCATGATCCACGCGAGCGGAAGCGCGAACAGTGTTGATCCTGCCACCACACATACCCCGAGCCAAATGGACTGCAGCAATATGCCGGACAGCTCATGGCCCGCTATCGTTCGTATCGGAGCCAGCCAATCCAAGTGCTGTTCCGGGTATATGCTTTGCCAGAATATAAGGAGCAGTGGCACGCCAATGCTTATGATAAGAAGAAACAGGGCGAGAATAACGCCCAGTTTCCGAAAAAATGTCTGACTGTCCATGATGACAGGTCTCACCGCTGTTCACCTCACATGCCTTTTACGTGATTCACTTTTAAACGATTTATTTGAATACTTCGGAAAAACGAGCGGCCGTTTCATCCCCGTGATCATTCATCCAGGACCAGTCCACCTTAAATACCGGAATATCCTTCAGATTGGTGCGTCCCTCAGCCTCCACATCCTCGCGGCCCGGAATCAGATAAGCTTCTGCCACCAGTTTCTGTGCCTCGTCAGACAGCAAGTAGTCAATAAAGGCCTTCGCATTATCCACATTCGGGCTGGATTTCAGAATCGCCGCAGGTCTTGGACTCACAACGGTTCCTTCTGCCGGATATACGATATCAAGCGGCTCCCCTTTGGCTTTGGCCGAATATGCCATATAATCCACGCCGGCAGCAACCATACTCTTGGCACCGGTGATCACCGGGTCGAGCGCTTCCTGATTCGCCCCAGCCATCGCGGTGCCATTGGCTTTATAACTCTCGAACAATTCCCAGCCTGCATCGCCTTTTACACTCAAATACCCGGTGATGAAATCAAGCGCGGATCCCGACAGCGTTGGATCAGGAATGTTGACCGCATCCTTCCACTCCGGCAGACCCAGGTCCGCCCAGCTTTGTGGTGGCGTTGATACCAGATTAGTGTTGTATACAATCCCCAGTGCAGATGCGCTTGTGCTGAAATAGTTTCCTTCCGCGTCAGACCAATCCTTATTCAGCTTGTCCGCATTGGCGGCTTCCGGATAAGGCAATGTCAATCCATCCGCCTTCAAAGCTTGTGCGGACGGAAGCGAAGCGAGAATGACAACGTCCGCGACCGGATTTGATTTTTCCGCTTCCATTCGCGCCAATATTTTGCCTGTTGTGCCTTGGAACATCTCGACCTTCACGCCGGTCTTGGCTTCAAATCCGCTCACGATATTGTCGGCAAGCTTCTGCGGTCCTGCGCTGTACAATACAAGCTTACCGCTTGCTGCAGCCGTACCCGATTCGGACGGCTGGCTGTTATCCTGAGCCGGCTTAACCGAATCGCCGCTCGGCGCGCTCCCGCATCCAAACAAACTCAAACTCATTACCGATGTCAATAATAGCAGCGTGCTTTTTTTCCCCAACTTCAGACCCTTCATCTCCCCAACTCCCTTTCATCATTAGCCTGCGACAACAGGCGTCTGTTCTGCTGTATTTTGTTGCGTACTTCTACCTTGAAATGAGCCTTCATCCATCCGGCATATACAACGGGGAGAAACGTACAGATTAACGCGTTCCCCAATGACCACTCTCTTGTCCAGATAAGCTGTCCACTTGTTATCCGACTCGTCCAACTGCAGCCGGATTTCATATCGCTCGCCTACATAGCTGACACTCAGCACCGTTGCCTGATAGCATAAATCCTCTGTGCTGCTTCTGTTCCAGGTCACATGCTCCGGCCTCACCATCGTCTGATCAGGCGTCAGCCAGTTGGACTTGCCGATAAACGAAGCCACGAACGGGTGGCTTGGCGCTTCATATATGGTCTCCGGGGTTCCCCGCTGCAGCACCTCCCCCTTCCTCATGACCACAATTTCATCCGACATCGACATGGCTTCAACTTGATCATGGGTCACATAAAGCGCAGTCAGTCCCATGTCCTTCACCAGTGACATCATTTCGATCCGCATCTCCTCCCTAAGCACCGCATCCAGCGCGCTTAAAGGCTCATCAAACAATACGAGAGCTGGACGTATAGCTACCGCTCTGGCAAAAGCAACCCGCTGCTGCTGTCCGCCGGACAGCTGGTGAGGATAACGGTTCTCCATTCCCTGTAAGCGGACCATAGCCAGCGCTTCGGTTACCTTTTGCCGGAGATCCGCTTTATGCTTCGCCGCCTTTAATCCAAACGCCACATTCTCGTATACCGTCATATGAGGCCAGAGGGCGAAATCTTGAAAGACCATCCCAAAATTCCGTTTGTGCACAGGAACGTCAACTCTTTGGTGCACCGAGTAAATACACCGGTCTTCCGCGTAGATTTCTCCTCCGTCCGGCTGTTCAAGCCCTGCAATCATTCGGAGAAGTGTCGTTTTGCCGCAGCCGGACGGCCCCAGCAATGTTGTGAATTGACCATGACGCAGCGTTATATCGGTAGGCAGCAAAGCGGCTGTACCTTGAAACGACTTATGAATACCCCTGATTTCAATCTCCACTTTCGATCCCTGCCTGTCTTCTTAAGCTGTTTCCAGTGTAATGCTCACGTTTAAGCGTTGTATTAGACTAATGTAAACACAGAATTAACTTTTTGTTTGAATTCTGTTGATACTCATAGATTAAATCTATATAGAGAGCATAAATAAGGAACAACTAACACCCAAGGGAGAGATGCAAACGTGAACCTGATGAAGCTGCAAATCGTGGAACTGATCGACCGTCATCATCATATGACCAGCGTTGCGGAGATACTCGGCATCAAGCAGCCAACCGTTACTTTTCATATGAAGTCACTGGAGGAAGAGCTGCAAGTCCGATTGTTCGAATCCCGAAGCGGAAAAACATTTCTCACCGAAGCCGGACAAGCCCTGCTGCATTATGCGGTTAAAATAAATTCACTTGCCAGGGAATCCGAGCGGGTCGTCCGGGAGTACGACAGCTTGTATCGCGGAACGCTCCATATTGGAGCCAGTTATGTCCCCGCGACCTATCTGCTGCCCGCGATCTTGAATACCTTTTCCCGTGAATTTCCTGGCATTCGGATATCCTTATCCGTTAAACCTTCGCCGGTTATCCGTGATATGCTGGTCCGGCACCAGATTGACATGGGCATCATCTCGTCGGAGCCCTTTACGGGTTCCGGCCTGCAAGCTGAATCCTTGTGCAAGGATGATTTAACCTTGATATGTTCCCCAGGCCATCCACTCATACAATCGGATATGCTTCAGCCCGAACACATTGTTCGCACGCCCTTTGCCCTGCATGGAAGCGAATCCAGCACAAGGCAGCTGACGGATCTTTGGCTGCAGCAGCACAGCCTGCATATGCGGAGTCCCGTGGAGCTGGACTCACTGGAAGCGATCAAGCAGCTTGTGTTATTGGGCGATCATGTCTCCTTTATGTCGCGAATGGCTGTGCAGCGGGAGCGGCAGCAGGGATTACTGCACGTCCTGCCGATTCCCGGTCACAGGGCATCCCGGCATATTTACAGCGTTCATAACCAGGACCGTCTTCCTTCCGTGCAAATTCATCGTTTTCAGGAGGTGCTGCGGGAGATGGGCAAACAATTGGAGCAGGCACTCTAATAAAGCGAGGATATTTATTTCGGGCAGCGAGCGAATATAAAATGGATGCAGCTATTCAATAATTCTATGGATATTTTATACAGTTCATCCTCTCCGTTAACAGCTAACAATCAATCGACGCTTAAAGTAGGATTGAACCTAAATCCAGCTTATGGGAGTGATTGTATTGAGAAGATGGAAAAAGCTGACATTGTCTTTCATGGTAAGTTTCGTGGCCCTGGGAAGCGGTGTGACCGGACTCCACGCATCACAAGTTTCAGCCGCTGCCAATGCCGTGCCTTCCTATGAAGTGAAGTTCCTTGCCAAACCCGAAGCCGTTCTAGGAACCAGCGGGAGTCTTCGGAATGACGTCATTCAGACATTCGGACTGGCTTCTGTTCCCCAAGCAATCGGGGTAGCTTACTATGACACGAACCATCTGGAACTGGATGCCGAAGGCTGGAATGTCCGTTTCCGCAAAAAAGAGGACAAGGATAACTACGAGCTTACCTATAAAAAACGGTATCCCATCCTAAACGGAGATATTAACGCCGCGCTAAGCTTGGCAAACCGTGAAGGCTTTAATGCTTCGGATGACAACTACGAGGCAGAGATTGATTGGGGATACGGCAAACAAACGCTTAGCTTCTCTAACACCAAGAAGGTGAACACCACAACAACCGGCACACAGCTTCCATCGGAGCAGGAATCCTTGGCTTTGCTGCTAGATAAACTGCCCGGTAAACTCAAAAAATGGTCCTCCCCCGATTGGGGTCAACAAAAGCTTTCACAGTCCCGCCTGCATGGTCCGCTGACCTTCTATCGTTACGAAGGCACGTGGGAGGGGCAGAAGATGAGTCTTGAAGTATGGCCTATTCGCAACGCAGAGGGCACAGGAACCGAGAATCTGATTGAAATCTCATTCAAAACAGCTGATGCTTCGATTGCCTCCCAACTTCGAACCGAACTTATGGACACGCTGGTGTCTAACGACTGGCTTCTCCCCATTGATGGCTTGAAAACTCAGCTGATCTTGGAAAGATATTAATTTTGGAAAAAAAGGACGTCCGCAAAGACCTTAGGTCTTGTTGGGCGTCCTTCTGTTCGTTGCCATCTCCTCCATGTAACCACCTCATAATGACTAACGTACGCAGTGAGTTTTGTTAGTGGAGGTTGGGTTTGGGGACTGCTATGGGAAAGTGTTACGGATGATCTACTTTTGGAAAACTGGTTGCAAGTACTGCTGAAGACTTGTTACTGAAGACTTGTTACTGAAGACTGTTACTAGAAACTGCTGCCGAAATCGACTACTGAAATCGACTACTGGCCCCCTCTACTGCTGATGAAGCCCATCTTTTCAGAAAATCATTCTCGGGGTTCTTGATCTCTACAGACGCAAACCACTACTGTAAAGCCACTTTTGGTGTTCTTTCTTCTTGATCGCTAACGGACTCAGAGGACACTATTCGCGGAAAAATGAAGCTATTGAAATTCTAACGGACCGGATTGAGCTTATATCATCAAAAATGTGATCAAAACCGACTCATAGCCTAATATAACATCTGTGGGGTCCGTTACATTTGAAATCATCTAGTTTATTGCTGTATAACGCTCCTACGGTCCGTTAGATGGGGAATACGTGCATACTAGGGAATCTGCCATTGATAATCT
>NZ_BIMC01000024.1 GCF_004000885.1 Paenibacillus glucanolyticus NBRC 15330 | reverse complement strand
CTCATGCGTGACAATTATCATCGTCATGCCCTCGCGTGCCAGATCCTTCATGACGCCGAGCACTTCGCCGACCATCTCCGGGTCCAGCGCCGATGTCGGCTCGTCAAACAGCATGATGTCCGGGTTCATCGCCAGCGCCCGGGCGATCGCTACGCGCTGCTTCTGACCGCCTGATAGCTGGCTCGGGAACGCCTCGGCTTTATCCGAGAGGCCGACCTGCTCCAGCAGCTTGAGTGCTGTGGCACGCGCTTCGACCGAGTTCTGTTTACCCAGCTCCACCGGGGCAAAGGTAATGTTCTTCAGCACGTTAAAATGCGGGAACAGATTAAAATGCTGGAACACCATGCCGATGTTCTCCCGCGCCTTGTTGATGTTCGTTTTAGGGTCATTGATATCCCGGTCATGCACGAACACCTTGCCTGCTGTAATGTCATCCAGCCGGTTAATGCAGCGCAGGAACGTGCTCTTGCCGGAACCGGAAGGTCCGATGACACAGACAACCTCGCCTTCCTGAACCTGCATGTCGATGCCCTTCAGTACCTCATTGGTACCAAAATTCTTCTTCAATCCTTCAACGCGAATCTTATCCATGACGTACCTTCCTTTCCAGACGATCCGAAATTTTGGTCAAAATCGTGATGACGATCAAGTACATGATCGCAACGACCAGCCAGATGTCAAACGATGCAAAAGTTCTTGCAATAATGATCTTCCCGGACTGGGTCAGCTCGACCAGGCCGATAACCGACAGGATGGATGTATCCTTGAGCGTGATCACCAATTGGTTGATAAAGGTCGGAATCATGATTTTGATTGCCTGCGGAATAATGATTTTCATCATGGCTTTGCGGTATGGCAAACCGAGCGAACGGGCTGCTTCCATCTGCCCGCGGTCGATGGACTGGATGCCGCCGCGGATGATCTCCGTTACATAGGCTCCAGCATTAAGGCTTAGGGTCAGAACGGCTGCCACGATAGGCGACATGGTAAAACCGAATGCTTGAGGAATACCAAAGTAGATGAAGAAGGCAAGGACAAGCAAGGGGATGCCGCGGAAGATGTCCACGAATACGGTGGCAAGACCTCGAAGCCACTTATTACGTCCGACCTTCATGAAACCGAATATCAAGCCTAGGAAAAATGCAAAAAACAGGGACGCAAATGTCAGCAGCAGTGTATTGCCGAGGCCCTTCAACAAGGAAGGCAGCGACTCCACGATCAGTCCCCAGCGGCTTTGATCCACCGGTCCTACAGCGTTTTCGCCAATATATTTTTCCTTGATGCGATTATATTCTCCGTTTGCCTGCAGATTGACCAAGCCGGCGTTGAATTTCTCCAGCAGCTCCTGATTCTTCCCCTTGCTCACGGCAAATCCATAGGATGCACCGGGCTCCATATCCGTAACGATTTTTAGACCGTTGTTCTGTTTAACGCCATAGGCCAATACCGGAAAGTCGTCAAAGCAGGCAACGGAATTGCCGGTTTTGACGTCGTCATACATTTGAGCCGAATCGTCAAAAGGCACAATGGTAAAACCGTATTTGGAGGATATGGATTCCGCGAAGCTGTATCCCTCCGTACCGGTTTTGACCGCGACCTTTTTCCCTTTTAAATCCTCATATCCCTTGATGGACTCCTGATCCTGACGAATAGCCATGACCACGCCCGAGTTAAAATAAGGGTCCGAGAAGTCAAACTTCTGCTTGCGCTCATCCGTGATACTCATGCCTGCGATGACGCCGTCTACCTGATTGGCTTCCAGCGCTTGAACCGCAGCATTGAAGCCGAGCGGCTTGATTTCGTATTTGAAGTTTTGGTCTTTGGCGATAGCATCGAGCAGATCCATATCGATGCCGACAAAATTGCCGCTGGCATCCTGAAATTCAAACGGAGCAAACGTAACGTCCGTTCCGATCTGATAGGTTTTGCCGGAGGCAGGCTCTGCCGCAGCGCTTGCCGTCCCATATGGCATGCCAACTGCCATAAGGAGCAGCAGTGACATAATTGCGTGTAACACCCGGGATGATTTCATAGTGACCTCCTCTTTTAAACACCTTCGTAAGTTAGTTACCCATTGTTGCTTCCTTGTTAACAGTTGCTTCATGCTTCATTCGGTATCTTATTTTCCCGATGAACCAATCATGCCTAGAAATACCATCTCATGGGGCCCCGAAAAATAAATTGAAGAAAAATCGCTAAACCGTTCATATCGGATGCAACATTTACCAATCCCGCCACGTTAGAAGGGTAAGTCAAGCATGGCAGCGATGCCAATATTGAAGGAGGCTGACAATAATGAAAAGATGGGTCAAACAAGTAGGTTCCATTATGATTGCAGGCGCACTGTTGACAGGCAGTACGGCTTTGGCAGGATTGAGCGGGGCAACCGAGGTGCATGCGGCGGAGGCAGCACAGCAAAATCTTCTCACCGTACTCGGTAAAGGCGAAATCTCGGTGAAGCCAGATATCGTATATCTTTCCATCGGGGCTGAATCGTATGCGGAAACCGCAAAATCCGCACAGAAGAGCAACGCGCTGAAAATGGATAAAGTGACCAAGCTGTTGAAGGAAACATGGAAAATCGATGACAAGGATATTAAAACCGAACAATTCTACGTACAGCCCAATTATACGTATTCCGATGAGAATGGCCGTAAAGTGAAAAACTACACAGCGTACCATTCCCTGGAAGTTACCCTTCGCGATTTGAGCAAAGTTGGAGACCTGCTGGATGCATCCGCTGATGCGGGGGCGAACTCCATTGGCAACGCCCGCTTCTCTGTTGAGAACCGCGATGCATTCGAAGCGCAGGTGATTGATAAAGCCATGGCAAATGCAGACCTTAAGGCTCAAGCTATGGCGAAAGCCTCCAAGCGTCAACTGGGTGTCGTGCTTAACATTGTGGAAGGCTCCGTTGGCGTAGATAACATCTATGGCCTTCAAAAAATGGAGATGGCGGCTCAATCCAATGCAGCGGACGCAGGCGCCAGCACATCCGTGAAGCCGGGCGAGATCAAAATTTCGACACAGCTGTATGTTCAATATGAGCTGAGATAGTCAATGTCTTTTCACTTGGCGTGCAGAGAACCGTTCATCCGGGTCATTACCGGGTGAGCGGTTTTCTTTGATTTTTCTGATACATTCACTCTGGAAACTGAAATACCATAATACGGGCCATATCCGTACCTTCCCCTGTCGAAATACACAGAAAAGTGTTGTGTATAGGGGGAAAACGAGGTATAGTGAATATGCGAAAAACTGAACTTTGTTCTAAAGCGTAAAGCCATACCCATGGATATGGCTTTTTTCTCTTAGTAGAGACTTCTAGAGCTTCCCCTAAGAAACGGATCCTGCCCACCTGAGCAAGATAGGCAGTATAACCGTTTCTTCTTAGTGGAGCACGTTTTTGTGCATACTAGCAAGTAGGATTGGTACACCTGGAATAGGTCACATTTTGAAGAAGGGGTTGATGCATGTGATTGAACTTGTCCAGATCGAGAAGCATTTTCAGGGACAAGCGGTCGTGCATCCGCTGTCGCTCTCCATTAAAGAAGGGGAATTCCTGACTTTGCTGGGCCCCAGCGGCTGCGGCAAAACGACGATTCTCCGAATGATAGCAGGATTCGAACAGCCTACCGAAGGACAGGTATTGCTGGCGGGTCAGAATGTGACGGATGTGCCTGCGAACAAGCGGGATTTAAATCTTGTATTCCAACACTATGCTCTGTTTCCGCATATGACCGTAGAAGATAACATTGCTTTTGGATTAAAAATGAAAAAAATGCCGCGTCAGCTCATCAAGGAACGTGTGGACGAGGCCGTGACGATGACACAGCTAACCCCACTGCGGGAACGCTTCCCGCATCAGCTGTCCGGAGGACAACAGCAGCGGGTAGCTATCGCACGTGCCATCGCCAACAAACCGAAGGTGCTGCTGCTCGATGAACCGCTGGGTGCACTGGACCTGCAGCTGCGCAAAAACCTGCAATCCGAGCTGAAGCATTTGCAGCGGACGCTGGGCATTACGTTTGTATATGTAACGCACGATCAGGAGGAAGCCATGATGCTGTCCGACCGGATCGTGATTATGAATCATGGACGGGTAGAACAAATCGGCACGCCGCGCGAGATCTACGCGAGGCCGCAAACGCTGTTTGCTGCCACTTTTGTTGGGGAGAATAATGTCTTCTCATCACCGGAAGGCCTCTTTGCCGTGCGGCCGGAGAAACTGGTTCCGCAGCGGGAGTCGGGTGCGAAGAAGAGCGGCGTGATTGAGGATGTGCAGTACCTCGGCAGTGTGCATAAGCTGCTGGTCCAGCTTGACAATGAGCCGATGAAGGTAACGATTGCCCTAGATATTTCGGATGATCGTCCTTGGGAGGTTGGTGAGCGGGTCGGGGTGAACTGGAGCACGAAGGATGAGGTGATCATCGGGCCATGAGGAAATCAAGGTTCCTGCTGACGCCGGTGCTGTTGTGGTTATCCCTGTTCCTGATCGTCCCGATGCTGATCGTGGTCGGCATCTCGTTTCTGTCGCGGGATTCGCTCGGTAATATCGTGTTTTCCTTCAGTCTGGAAGGATACAAGACCTTTTTTGATCCCTTATATTTAGGAATCTACTGGGATACCCTGGTACTGTCGCTGCTGACTACGGTGATCTGCTTGTTAGTCAGCTATCCTTTGGCCTATTATATAGCCAACGCTTCCCCGCGTATCCAGACATGGGGATTGATTCTGATCACCGTTCCGTTCTGGATCAACTTTCTGATTCGCACGTATGCCTGGGTTCTGCTTTTGCGAACGCAAGGCGTGGTGAACAGCCTGCTGTTATGGGTGGGGTGGATTGATGAGCCTATTCAGATGTTATATACGTATGGTGCCGTATTGCTTGGCATGGTGTATAACTTTATTCCCTTCATGGTGCTGCCGATTTATGTAGCGCTGGAGCAGATGGACAAGCGTCTCTTGGATGCAGCCAGCGATCTGGGTGCATCGAGGTGGAAGGCGTTTCGGCACATTACGCTGCCGCAGAGCAAATCCGGCATTATGACGGGTGCGGTTCTGGTGTATGTCTCGACCTCCGGGATGTTTGTAGTTACGGATATATTGGGAGGCGCGAAGTCCTCCATGATCAGTAATATTATTCAGTCACAGTTCCTGGGTGCAAGGAACTGGCCGTTTGGAGCGGCGTTGTCGGTGATTTTTGTCGCCACGTCCCTGGTGCTGATCCTGCTATTTAACCGGGCCATGCAAGCCCGCCATCAACGTGTAGGGGAGGGGAGATAAGTGAAGAAGAAGAATCATCCGCTGCTCGGGATTCACTCTTTCCTTATGATGGCTTTCATCTATGTACCCATCATTATGATCATTATCTATTCCTTCAACGATACGCGGCTGAGCGGAAACTGGGAAGGATTTACGTTGGATTGGTATGTATCGCTGTTCGAGAACCGGCATGTGATGGAAGCCCTGATGAACAGCTTGACGGTGGCCGTCATCTCTACGGTTGTATCCACCCTGCTGGGAACCGCAGCGGCACTCTCGCTCCGAAATATGGGCCGCAAAGGACGCAGCGGCATGAACGGGCTGTTATATCTGCCCGTCATTATCCCGGATATCATTATGGGGTTATCACTGCTCGTGTTGTTCAGCCAATTGAACATGCCGCTTGGCAAAACCACGGTAATTATTGCTCACATCACGTTCAGCCTGTCCTATGTCTACGTCGTGGTTACGGCCAGACTGTCCGGCATGGGCAAGCAGTTGGATGAGGCGGCTCAGGATTTGGGAGCCACGCCTTGGCAAACGTTCCGGCATGTAACGCTGCCGCAGATTGCACCGGGCATTATCTCCGGCGCTTTGATTGCTTTTACCCTGTCATTGGATGATTTCATGGTCAGCTTTTTTGTCGCTGGTCCAAGCTCAACGACGCTGCCGATCTATATTTACGCGCAGGTGAAACGAGGCATCTCGCCTGAGATCAACGCGCTGTGTACGCTGCTCATTCTGGTGAGCATTACGCTGATCCTGTTAGCCCAATACATTCTCAACCGCGGCAACGGTCAGAAGAAGCACAAAACATTGCCGATCTAAGCGATACGAACGCTTTTTTCGAATAGAATATGGAAGTGGAAAGAGAGGAGATATTGAATTGAACAAATCGAGATGGACCCGCCTGCTGATGGCAGGTATGGTTGCAGTATTGTCTGTAGGACTCCTGGCTGCTTGCGGCTCGGATAAGGAAACTCTTCATATTTACAGCTGGGCTGACAACTTCGACCCTGAGGTGCTGAAGGACTTCGAAGAGAAGTTTGACGTGAAGGTAACCTACGACAATTATGCAAACAACGAAGATCTGCTGGCTAAGATCAAAGCTGGCGGCAGTGGTTATGATCTCATTCAGCCGTCCGATTATATGGTGAAAACCATGATTGAATCGGAGCTGCTTGAGCCGCTTGAGATGAATAATATCCCGAACTTCGTCAATATTACGGATACGTTTAAAGATCCTTCTTATGACCCGGGCAATAAATATTCGATCGTTTACACGTCCGGTGTAACGGGAATTGCATATAACAAGAAGTACGTGAAAGACGAGATCAAAAGCTGGGGAGATCTCTGGAACCCGGAATACAAGGGCAAAGTCCTGCTTCTGGATGACAACCGGGAGATGATTGGCATGGCACTTAAGAAGCAGGGGAAATCCAACAGCAGTAAAGATGAAGCGGAGATTATCGCTGCATCTGATGAGCTGAAGACGCTGCTGCCTAACGTGCTTGCATTTGATACGGATAATATCAAGCAGAAGATGATTCAGGAAGAAGGCTGGATTGCTACGGTTTGGTCCGGAGACGCGGCGTTTATCGCGGCGGAGAATCCGGATGTGGCATATGTCGTGCCTGAAGAAGGAGCGACCATCTTCTCGGACAACTACGCGATTCCTAAAGGTGCGAAGAATAAGGAGCTCGCCGAGAAATTCATTAACTTCATGCTGGAGCCTGAAGTCAGCGCCAAGAACTATGAATTTATCGGATACAGCAATCCGAACACCAAAGCGATGGAATTCCATAGCGAGGAATATCGCGCCAATACCATGATCAACCTGACGGAAGAGGAGCTGCGTCGTACCGAATGGCTCGACAATGTCGGCGATTCCCTGTCCATCTACGATCGTTTGTGGACCGAGCTGAAGAGCGGTCGATAAGAAAAATATATTTCTTCATATAACTGTAATATAGAAAACCTGCCCCTCAAGGGGGCAGGTTTTTTTATGTTATAGAAATTGAATCTTAAGACCTATAAATTGGTGTAGAAGATCGCTTATACGAATTTTCCCGTAACTTACGGGGTCTTTTCATTGTTATATATAAAGAGTGGAAATACGCCATTTTGATATGGATTCTGAAGGGTTTAAACAAGTCGGGATAAAGACAGTATGAATTCTCTGGCTGCTTGCTGCTTTTAGCTATATATTTGCAGTGGTTGTGACTGGATGTTTTCCAGAAAAAGCCCCTTGCGCTTACTGTTGATAAACATTGAAGGAGCACTTGGGGGTATTGCTCATCATTCCATTGGTGTACGTTGTCCGGGTCCGTGAAATGTTCATGTTTACGGGCGCATGACACCATTGTTTTGTGTTCATTAGTATAACGAGGCCCATACTGAAAGATAAGCAAGAATGTATAGGTCCTTTAGCATGGAGTCAAAATTGTCATTGACTTTGTTACCAATAGATTGAAAGCTTTCCTTATAATGAATGAGGGTAATAGAGTAACAACTAACGGAAACTTATTTTAACAAAGGTGGAATTCTAATATGAATCCTAAATTTCGTGTATGTGCATCCTTAATTGCAACTAGTGTCCTGCTTGGCAGTCTTGGTTTGAGTGGACAGGTGATCGATGCAAGCACCTCTAAGGCATCCGTTTCCGCCAGTCAAAAATCGTCGAAGAATGAAGTTGTATTGAAATGGAATGGCAAAACCTTATCACAGAAGGGCATCGTGCTGCATGGGGTAACCTATGTTCCGGCAACCGCTTTACGGGATGGTCTGGGAATGCCTCTTAAATATGATGCGAAGAATCGGACCTACACGCTGGGTAACGGATATAACAAGTTGAGCGCCGTCGTATATGATGCGAGTGAAATCGGTATTTTGGTGAACGGAGCTTATGCTGGTGAGCCAGGCGGACAGATTATCAACGGTCGTCTGTATATGCCGTTCAAAACGATCAGCGAATATATGGGAGTTCAGGGACAGTGGAATCCTTCCTTGAAAACACTCAGCATGACGCAGAAAAAGCAAAACGACATTCAAATCAAATCGACTGCGCTGAAAAAGAAAATTCAAGGCGTTGATGCCGTTGTGAATTATCCGGTTATCAGTGGCCTCGGTAATGCTGAGGTGCAGGCAGAGATCAACAAAGTACTAAAAGAAAATGCATCCGGCGTCATCACGGGCGCTGAAGGAAATGTGGGCACACTCCCGCCATCGGGAACAGATTTTCCGTATGAATTCAGCGGTGATTATGTAGTTCATTACAATCAGGATGGCATCCTGAGCATTACGGCGTACGATTATTCGTACACGGGCGGTGCTCATGGCATGACCTTCCGCAAGAGCTTCACCTTCTCACTGAAGGACGGAAAGCAAATGAAGCTGGGCGATTTCATCAACATGCAGGGCAAGAACAAGCAGAAGATGAACAACCTTGTGCTGAGCAAGCTGAAGAAAGAGGGAGGTTATCTCGGCGGTTTTGAGGGAGTGCCTGCCGATGCCGACTTCTATGTGAAGGATAACGCGGCGGTACTGTACTTCCAGCTTTATGAGTACACGGCGTATGCCTATGGATTCCCTGAGTTTGAGTTCAAGCTGAAGGAATGGAAGTAAGACTCGATCAATCAGTTTGTATTAGCTGAAATCATTTTTAATACTATAGCTTGTTTAGATACATGATGTTGTCCTGATGTAACACTGTGCTGGAACTAGTTGCGAAAAATCTCTTGATAACGGGCGTGGAGCATCCTCCCGCTTCCTGCGATCAAGGGATTTTTGTGTTTATCGAGAGGCTTGCCTCGATGGTGCCTTATATGGTTTGTACACCGTGCGCACTGCTCCCTGTGAGCACGGTGCATGGTCCGGGGGTAAAATGCCATAAGTCGCCCTATACGATATCGGATGCCACCCGTTTATGGACGCAGAGAGTGAGGGGAGCACATTAGGCTGTGCGCAACCAATTACCCTTGCAAGGAACCCTACATAGGTTTTCCTCTATTCCCCTCCCCACAAGTTAAGGCAGGTCTTTTAGGAGGGGGATGCTCTTACCTTCTTTATGTTTTATTGAAAAGAGTCGTACCGAAGTGAGAGTATCCTCGGAGGAGCATCGCGTTCGCCTTTGAAATCGGGAAACCTCCTTATCTGTTCATTCATGTTTCCCGATTTCAACAGCGACCGGAGGGGATACTCTCACGATTTAGTACTCGAAGTCTTCAATGAATAATCCAGAGGATAAGAAAGGGCAGGCACCGGATAACGGCGCCTGCCCTTTGCTTGCATTCTTTTATAGTCCCTGCGGTGGTGTATTTTCCAGTACTTGATCGATAAGACCATATTCCTTGGCTTCATCAGCCGTCATGAAGTAGTCACGATCGGTATCCTTCTCAATGCGCTCCAGCGGTTGGCCGGTACGATCGGACAGGATGCGGTTCAGCTTGTCGCGCATCTTGAGGATGCGGCGAGCACGGATCTCGATATCCGTGGCCTGACCTTGTGCGCCGCCGAGCGGCTGGTGAATCATGATCTCGCTGTTAGGCAGACCATAACGTTTGCCTTTAGCGCCTGCATTCAGCAGGAATGCGCCCATGGAAGCAGCCATGCCGACACAGATCGTCGAAACGTCCGGCTTGATGAACTGCATCGTATCGAATATCGCCATACCTGCGGTAATGGAACCGCCTGGGCTGTTGATGTAAAGATGAATATCCTTCTCGGGATCCTCAGCCGACAAGAACAGCATTTGGGCAATGATGGAATTGGCGACCACGTCATTTACGTCGGAGCCGAGGAAGATAATGCGGTCTTTCAGCAATCTGGAATAGATGTCGTACGCCCGCTCACCGCGGTTGCTTTGTTCAACGACCATAGGTATAAAACTCACGTGGAAAACCTCCTCTTAAGTACCTCATATAAATACTGTTACCGTATTACCCACATGATAAACAATTTAAATCAAAAAGTCAAAGAAAGTCAAACTATTGGGTAAAAAAAAGAGCCGTCATGGGCACTTTGGGGTAATCAGTATATAGAAAAAGTAAAAATGGCGCGCCCGCGAGGAATCGAACCTCGATCTCAGGCTCCGGAGGCCTACGTCATATCCATTGGACCACGGGCGCATAATAAAAAGGTCTATCGACGTACATTCAAAGAAGACAGACCGCGTTTAGCGGTAGATTTTCTTGCGATATCAGGAAGCACACTCTGCGATGTATATACTTTCTGATATCTAAAAAATTAGCAACGAAGTTGATTATACCGCATCTATTTCGAAAATACAATAGCGGACAAAACTTTGTTCCTACTATATAGACAAGCTTGCATTTGGCCATAATGTATAAGAATGGCTGGGGCAGAGAAATATACTTTCGGACACTTGCAACGGGCGTGATTATTGGTTAGAATAAAGGTGGGACTCAAAAAGTTTAACTGGGACATTTTACGGCCCGATAGAGGAGAGCCGAGACGAAGTTTGCAGGAGTGGAATGCATGCGTAACCTATTAGAAATACAAGAGCAACTTCTGCCGGATCTGATGAACACTCTTAAACGAAGGTATTCCATCCTTCATCAGATCAAGTTGTCCGGAATGGTTGGCCGAAGAACGCTGGCTTCATCACTCTCGATGACCGAGCGTGTCCTCAGGGCAGAGACTGATCTTCTGAAAGCGCAGGGGCTGATCGAGATTGAGACGCTTGGCATGCGAATCAGCAGTGCAGGATTATGCTTGGTTGAGGAACTTGAACCGGTCATGAATGAGTTGTTCGGACTGGTTGAGCTGGAGGAGAAGATCCGTCAGGCTTATGGGCTTCGTAAAGTGGTCATTATTCCCGGTGACAGTGAGTCATCTCCGGAAGTCAAACGTGAGCTTGGCCGGGCCGGCGCAAGGACGCTGCTCAGTTTTGTGGAGGATGGAGATACAATCGCCGTAACAGGCGGCTCTACACTCGCTGAAGTGGCGGAGCAGATGTCATCATTGCCTGGTGGCGGACCGCTCAGAAGCACGTGGTTTGTGCCTGCGCGCGGAGGCCTCGGAGAGAGTATGGAGATTCAAGCGAACACCATTGCTTCCAAGATGGCAAAGCGTGTTGGGGCTGAATACCGTTTGCTCCATGTGCCTGATCTGCTAAGCGAGGATGCTTATCAGTCTCTTGTTCAGGATCAGCATATCCAGGAGATTGTGGATGTAATTCGGCGCTGCCGGGTCATTATACACGGCATCGGCGACGCGATGGAGATGGCGAGACGACGCAAGCTGGATGAAGGCTCCATTCAGAACTTGCAGGCAGATGGCGCGATTGCTGAATCATTCGGCTATTATTTCAGCGAAGAAGGCGAAGTTGTGCATAAGATGCTTACCCTCGGACTTCGGCTTGAGGACATTATGCGAACAGAGACGATCATCGGCATTGCCGGCGGCCAAGGCAAGGGCAAAGCGATTCACGCCGTGCTGAAATTCGGACATGAGGACATCCTCGTGACGGATGAAGCGGCAGCGTTGGAGCTTGAGAAGGAAATCGATGCCGCCATTTGATTGAGTCCAGAAATTTAGAGCAGCACAGTTTTTATAAACCTTGTTGTCTTGATTGATCTTATGGTCAATCTTGAATATATAAATTTTACAAATATGGAGGGAACTACTCATGGTTAAAGTAGGTATTAACGGTTTTGGACGTATTGGACGTAACGTGTTCCGCGCTGCGCTGAACAACAGCGAAGTTGAAATCGTGGCAATCAACGATTTGACGGACGTGAAAACACTGGCACACCTTTTGAAATATGACACAACTCACGGCAGACTTGACGCACAAGTAGAAGCTAAAGAAGGCGCACTTGTGGTAAACGGCCGCGAAGTGAAAGTATTCGCTGAGCGTAACCCTGAAGCATTGCCTTGGGCTGAGTACGGCGTAGAAATCGTTGTAGAATCCACTGGTATTTTCACAGCGAAAGACAAAGCTTCCGCTCACTTGAAAGGCGGCGCTAAGAAAGTTATCATCTCCGCTCCGGCTACAGACGAGGATATCACCATCGTTATGGGCGTTAACGAAGATAAATACGATGCTGCTAACCACACCATCATCTCTAACGCTTCTTGTACAACGAACTGCTTGGCTCCTTTCGCTAAGGTTCTTGACGAGAAATTCGGTATCGTGAAAGGTATGATGAATACTATTCACTCTTACACGAATGACCAGCAAGTGCTTGATCTGCCGCACAAAGACCTGCGTCGTGCTCGTGCAGCTGCTGAGAACATCATTCCATCCACAACAGGTGCTGCTAAAGCGGTTGGTCTCGTACTGCCACACCTGAAAGGCAAGCTGAACGGCATGTCGATGCGTGTACCTACGAAGAACGTTTCTGTAACTGACCTCGTAGTAGAACTGTCCCAAAACGTTACGCTTGAAGATGTGAATGGTGCGCTGAAAGAAGCTTCTGAAGGCCCACTGAAAGGCATCTTGAACTACTCCGATGAGCCGCTTGTATCCAGCGACTACAATGGTGACCCGGCTTCTTCCACTATCGATTCGCTCTCCACTATGGTAGTTGGCGACAACATGGTGAAAGTCGTTTCCTGGTATGACAACGAGTGGGGCTACTCCAACCGTGTCGTTGACCTCGCTGCTTACATCGCAAGCAAAGGTCTGTAATTGATCTAGCCATCCAATCGAAGAGGAGTTCCGTTCACGGGTCTCCTCTTTGGTTCATGGTTTTTACTTGTTTCATGCCAGAGCACTGGGAAGAATAGATCATATCCGGGCGCTGGTGAGACGATAGAGAGAGAAACGGGAGCAACTGCATGCTGTCGGTGAGGAGAATAGTTTTCTTAGGAGGAACGTGGAGATGAACAAGAAAAGTGTACGTGATGTAGAAGTAAGCGGCAAACGGGTGTTTGTCCGCGTCGATTTCAATGTACCGCTCGAAGATGGTAAAATTACAGACGACACTCGTATTCGTGAGACTTTGCCGACGATCAACTACCTGGTGGAGCAAGGAGCGAAAGTTATCCTGGCCAGCCACATGGGTCGTCCCAAAGGAGAGGTCGTTGAATCTTTGCGCCTGACTCCGGCAAGCGAACGTTTGTCCGAATTGCTCGGCAAACCGGTAGCCAAAGCGGATGAAGCGGTAGGGGAAGCAGTAAAAGCACAAGTAAACCAGCTGCAAAACGGCGACGTGCTCGTGCTTGAAAATGTTCGTTTTTACCCTGGTGAAGAGAAGAATGATCCGGAACTTGCGAAGCAGTTCGCAGAGCTTGCTGATCTGTTCGTGAACGACGCGTTTGGTGCTGCTCACCGTGCGCACGCTTCGACAGAAGGTATTGCTCATCATCTTCCGGCTGTATCGGGATTGTTGATGGAGAAAGAGCTGTCCGTTCTCGGCAAAGCCCTTTCGAATCCGGATCGTCCTTTTACCGCGATCATCGGTGGATCGAAGGTTAAAGACAAAATCGACGTGATCGACAATCTGCTTACGCTTGCTGACAATGTCATCATCGGCGGTGGACTTGCTTACACGTTCTTCAAAGCTCAAGGCCATGAAATCGGTCAATCTCTGCTCGATAAAGAGAAGCTTGATGTTGCGCTCGGTTTCATCGAGAAAGCCAAAGAGCTGGGTAAAAACTTCTACCTGCCGGAAGATATCGTGGTTACGGACGAGTTCAGCGCAGATGCGAATACAAAGATTGTTGGCATCGACGGCATTCCAGCAGACTGGGAAGGCGTTGACATCGGTCCTAAGACTCGTGCCAAGTATGCAGAAGTGATCAAAAACTCGAAGCTTGTCGTGTGGAACGGTCCTATGGGCGTATTCGAAATCGCTCCGTTCTCAAACGGTACTCGTGAAGTTGCACAAGCTTGTGCGGAAACGGAAGCTTACACGATTATCGGTGGCGGCGATTCTGCTGCAGCAGCTGAGAAATTCGGTCTGGCTGACAAGATGGACCACATCTCCACAGGCGGCGGTGCATCTCTTGAGTTCATGGAAGGCAAAGAACTTCCTGGTGTTGTGGCACTGAACGATAAATAGATTTATGATATAAGAGGGTAGCAAGTGGATGAAGTTTGAACCCCGGCTCTTCGGGGGGAATAAAGGAGTGAATCGTGTGAGAACACCTATCATAGCGGGTAACTGGAAGATGTTCAAAACTGTTCCGGAAGCAACCGCATTTTTCGAAGATGTAAAAGGCAAAGCAGAAGTTGAAGGCGTGGAAAGCGTAATTTGCGCGCCGTTCACCACTCTTCCTGCTCTGGTTGAAGCTGCAAAGGGCACGAATATCAAAATTGGTGCACAAAATCTTCATTTTGAAGATAATGGTGCCTTTACAGGCGAAATCAGCGGTTTGATGCTGAAGGATCTGGGCGTGGATTATGTCATTATCGGACATTCCGAGCGTCGTCAGTATTTTGCAGAGACCGATGAGATCGTGAACAAGAAAGTACATGCGGCGTTCCGTCATGGTCTTCTTCCGATCGTATGTGTCGGCGAGAAGCTGGAAGAACGCGAAGCAGGCCAAACCAAAGACGTGTGCAAAGTACAGACTGAAGCCGCGTTCGCAGGTATTCCTGCTGATCAAGCCATTCATGTTGTTATTGCTTACGAACCTATCTGGGCTATCGGTACAGGCAAATCCTCAACAGCTGAGGACGCTAACGAAGTAATCGCTTATATCCGCGAACTCGTAAAAGGCCTGTATGGTGAAAGTGTCGCAGCACTGGTGCGTATTCAATACGGCGGCAGTGTGAAGCCTGAAAATGTAACGGAGTATATGGGACAAAGCGACATCGACGGCGCGCTCGTTGGTGGTGCAAGTCTACAACCGGCTTCCTACATCGCACTCGTTGAGGGGGCGAAGTAGATGTCAGCTCCAAGACCCGTAGCTCTGATCATCATGGACGGTTTCGGGCTTCGCAACACCGATGTGGGTAATGCGGTCGCTCAAGCGAACAAACCCAATTACGACCGGTATTTGAAGCAATACCCGAACACAACATTGACCGCTTGCGGCGAAGCTGTTGGCTTGCCGGAAGGTCAAATGGGGAACTCCGAAGTGGGTCACCTGAACATTGGCGCAGGCCGGATTGTGTATCAGGACTTGACTCGCATCACGAAGTCGATTCGTGAAGGAGAATTCTTCGAGAACGATACGTTGGTGGAAGCCGTTCGCGCAGCTAAGAACAACAGCAAGAAATTGCATCTGTACGGACTTGTGTCCGACGGCGGCGTGCACAGTCACATTGAGCATATGTTTGCGATGCTGGATCTTTGCAAGAAGGAAGATTTCCATGACGTATACATCCATGGCTTCATGGATGGACGCGACGTGGCACCGGACAGCGGCAAGCAGTTTGTTAAGGATCTGATCGCGAAGATTGAAGAAGTGGGCGTTGGCCAAATCGCTACACTCTCCGGTCGTTATTATGCGATGGACCGTGACAAGCGTTGGGATCGTGTCGAGAAAGCATACCGCGCTATGGTATACGGCGAAGGACCTCAATACACGGATCCGCTGAAAGCCATCACCGAATCTTACGAGAAATCGGTTTATGATGAATTCGTGGAACCGACCGTGATTGTGAACGGTGAGGGCGAGCCGGTAAGCCTGGTGGAGAGCGGAGATTCCGTTATCTTCCTGAACTACCGTCCTGACCGTGCGATTCAGCTGTCCCAAGTGTTTACGAACAATGATTTTCGCGGTTTTGAACGTGGACCGAAGTTCCCGCAAAACCTGCATTTTGTCTGCCTGACGTTGTTCAGCGAGACGGTGGAAGGCTTCGTAGCCTACAAGCCGAAGAATCTGGACAACACCCTCGGTGAAGTGCTGGTTCAGCACAACAAAAAGCAGCTGCGTATTGCGGAAACCGAGAAGTATCCACACGTGACGTTTTTCTTCAGCGGTGGACGCGATGTGGAGCTTCCAGGCGAAACGCGCGTACTGATCAATTCACCGAAGGTCGCGACGTATGACCTGCAGCCGGAGATGAGCGCTTATGAGGTGGCGGATGCTTGTGTGCGAGAGATCGAAGCGGATAAGCATGATGCGATCATCCTGAACTTTGCGAACCCGGACATGGTAGGTCACTCCGGTATGCTGGAGCCAACAATCAAGGCTGTTGAAACCACAGACGAATGTGTTGGAAAGGTTGTCGAGGCTGTTTTGGCAAAAGGCGGGGTTGTTCTGATCACCGCTGACCACGGAAATGCGGACATGGTATTTGACGAGAATGGGCGTCCATTCACAGCGCATACCACGAACCCGGTTCCGTTCATCGTAACGGATGAGAACGTAACGCTGCGTGAAGGCGGCATTCTTGCCGACATCGCACCAACGATTCTCGATCTGATGGGTCTGCCGAAGCCGGACGAAATGACGGGAACCTCCATGATTGCAGCACGGAAGTAAGTCGTTCATAATGGAACGTAAACATAACATTTAAAGGAGACTATACACATGACTATTATTTCTGACGTATATGCACGCGAAGTCCTTGACTCCCGCGGCAACCCAACCGTAGAGGTTGAAGTATACCTGGAATCCGGTGCGATCGGTCGCGCTATCGTTCCATCCGGTGCTTCCACTGGTATTCACGAAGCCGTTGAGCTTCGCGACGAGGACAAATCCCGTTACCTGGGCAAAGGCGTTCTGAAGGCTGTTGAGAACGTGAATGAAATCATTGCTCCTGAAGTAATTGGCATGGACGCTTTGGACCAACTCGGCATCGATAAATTGATGATCGCTTTGGACGGAACTCCGAACAAAGGCAAATTGGGTGCAAACGCAATTCTGGCTGTATCCATGGCTGTAGCTCGCGCTGCTGCAGACGCTCTGGATCTCCCATTGTATGTTTACCTTGGCGGATTCAACGCGAAACAGCTTCCAGTTCCTATGATGAACATCGTTAACGGTGGTGCTCATGCAGACAACAACGTGGACGTTCAAGAGTTCATGGTATTGCCTGTTGGCGCACCTAGCTTCAAAGAAGCACTTCGCATGGGCGCTGAAATTTTCCACAACCTGAAGTCCGTTCTGAAAGGCAAAGGCCTGAACACGGCGGTTGGTGACGAAGGCGGCTTCGCTCCTAACTTTACTTCTAACGAAGATGCATTGACTTCCATCATCGAAGCGATTGAAAAAGCCGGCTACAAGCCAGGTGAAGACGTATTGCTCGGTATGGACGTAGCTTCCACTGAATTCTTCAAAGATGGCAAATATGTTCTGGAAGGCGAAGGCAAATCCTTCACGCCTGCAGAATTCGTTGACTTGCTCGCTTCTTGGGTAGACAAATATCCAATCGTTACGATCGAAGACGGATGTTCCGAGGACGATTGGGAAGGTTGGAAGCTGCTTACCGAGAAATTGGGCAACAAAATTCAACTCGTGGGTGACGATCTGTTTGTTACCAACACCGAGCGTTTGGAAAAAGGGATCAACGAAGGTATCGGTAACTCCATCCTGATCAAAGTTAACCAAATCGGTACATTGACTGAAACATTCGATGCGATCGAAATGGCAAAACGCGCAGGATACACGGCTGTTATCTCCCACCGTTCCGGTGAGTCCGAAGACAGCACCATCGCTGATATCGCGGTGGCAACCAACGCAGGTCAGATCAAAACGGGTGCTCCTTCCCGTACCGACCGTGTGGCAAAATACAACCAATTGCTTCGCATCGAAGATCAATTGGGCGAACTTGCTCAATACAACGGCTTGAAGTCGTTCTACAACTTGAAGCAAAAATAATTGAAATAGAAGAAAGCCCAGCTCCTGCTTTTTGGGAGCTGGGCTTTTTTGCGTGTCATTGGGCGATGTCGAAGAGTCAAGGAAGGCTGCACCTTGGATGGGGGCTGTGGGGCGGTGCGAATATCGGCTCCGGTCGCTGTTAAAATCGGGAAGCTGGATGGATTAGGGTGAGGAGGCTTCCCGATTTTAAAGGCGAACGCGTTGCTCCTCCACCGATATACGCACCTGAGCATGAGGGAGGTGTGCAGCCTTTTGCAGCCATCGCTGGGGAGCAAAGATAGCCCAGTTCAGCCTGGTCGCATGAACTGGGCTTTTGGGTGTGGGTGGGGAAGGCTAGGCAAGGCAAGGCAAGGGAGGCACCTTGGACGAGGGCTGTGAGGCGGTGCGTATATCGGTTCAAAAGCATACAATTGATGAACTTGTGGAATGGATATACTCTCTTCCCATGGAGTCAGAGGTTCCGACGAACTTCAGTTATTCGAACTCCGGCTACATTCTGTTAGGCAAAATTATCGAAACCGTCAGCGGCTCCACGTACGCCGATTTTCTGGAACGGGAAATATTCGGCCCTGCGGGCAAGAAGGATTCCGCCCTTGAATCCAGCTCGATCTTATCTAACCGAGCGAGCGCTTATGAGATGACGGCGGAGGGAGAACTGCGGAACGCTCGTACCTCGACATGTCCAACGCTTATTCGGCCGGGGGCATTGTCTCTACCGCTAGAGATCTGCATATGCTTAACTGTGCACTGGATGAGGGGAAGCTGTTGTCCGGCGATATGACGGTCAAGCTATTCTCTTGGGACGGGCAGCAGCCTTACCGTTATGGCTGGAATAGGGCAAGCATTCGGGCCAACCGGACCATGGCCTTCCATCATGGCGGGATTAACGGTTACACGGCTTCCTATCTAAAGCTGCTGGATCAAGAAATCGCGGTAATCGTGTTAAGCAATGTGTCTACCACGCTGACCTCAACGTTAGCGGGCGTGATCGTGAACGCACTTGGCGAAAATTCCCTATTGTAATAGATGATGTAATACATGAAGACCAAACTCTCCTGGGAGAGCTTGGTCTTTGTTTATGTACACAGCAAAAAAAGCCGGTAGAAGACTGCGGTCCTCTTCCGGCTTCTGATGGATATTTCGAAGGCCTAATGCAGCCCAGGTCTATAGGGGCCAGAACAGCATTAAACCAGGGTATTCAAGGATTCCGGCGTGAATGGCTCAAGCTCGTCGAAACGTCCGTCGCGTACCTTGGCAGCCCATTGCGGATCAGCCAGGAGAGCACGACCTACGGCAACGAGGTCATATTCATGTTTCTCAAGGCGGTTCAAGAGCTCGTCGATGTCCTTGTGACCAGCACCCTTGCCTTGGGTAAAGAGGCTGGTAAACACTTCATCGAGGCCAACAGAGCCGACGGTGATGACCGTTTTTCCTGTCAGTTTCTTAGCCCAACCGGCAAAGTTCAGCTCAGAGCCTTCGAATTCAGGCTCCCAGAAGCGGCGTGTCGAGCAGTGGAATATATCGACACCTGCGTCCGACAGCGCGGTTAACAACTGACCCAGTTTTTCAGGCGTATCTGCGAGCTTAGCTTCGTATTGGGTTGTCTTCCACTGGGATAGACGGATGGCAACAGGGAAGTCCGGACCTACCGCTTGACGTACGGCTTTCACCACTTCGATCGCAAAGCGGGCACGCTTCAGCATGTCTCCTCCATACTCATCGGTACGCTGGTTCGTTCTTTCCCAGAGGAATTGATCAATCAGGTATCCGTGGGCACCATGGATTTCTACACCGTCAAAGCCAATACGTTTGGCATTCGCAGCAGCATCCGCATAAGCTTGAATGACTTGTTTGATTTCATCTATGGTCATCGGCTTAGTGACGAGGTTGCCTTCCAGGTCAAGTCCGGATGGTCCGATCGGAAGTGCCTCCGGGTTTGGCTCGGCGCCCACCGGACGGGTCATGCCGATGTGCCAAATCTGCGGCATGATCTTGCCGCCAGCCTCATGAACCTGACGGACGACCTCGGCCCAGCCGTTCAATGCGGCTTCACCGTGGAAATTAGGTATATTGGGGTTATCGGTAGCTGCCGGGTGGTCTATCAGCGTTCCTTCGGTAATGATTAGTCCGACGCCATTCTCTGCACGCTGACGATAGTAAGCCGCCACATTCGGGCCCGGTACGCCATTCGGGGAGAAGCCGCGGGTCATGGGTGCCATCACCACGCGGGATGAAAGAGTCAGGTTTCCGATTGTATAAGGCTCGAAAAGAGCCTCGGTGGATCGGGTGTTTTGATTTTGGTTGCTCATGTATGGAATCCTCCAATATCTCTAATATGTTTTTCTGCATTTTCATAAAAATAGATATATATAATGAAAAGAAAGAGCTTGTAGGCTTTCTTTATGGTGCTAATGCTCGTTTAAGCCTATAGCTCTTTCTTGAGTTGTTCGATAAAACGCGCGATACCCTCCTCATTACGTCTGTAATATGTCCACTGGCCCGAGCGCCTGGATTCCAGCAGACCTGCCTTTTGCAATTTGACCAGGTAGCCAGAAACGACCGACTGTGCAAGCCCTGTTTTCTCTGAAATGGAGCCAACGCAGACACCGCCCTGAAAATCGCATGTAGAAGGCATGTGCTTCTGCGGATCAAAATGTTCCTCCGGATGCTTCAGCCACTCCAGAAGTTTAAACCGGGTCTCGTTTGATAGTGCTTTGATGGTTTGTATGGTATCCATATGCTTATTATATCTATTTTTATAGAAATGTAAATATAAACTTTGGGAAATAACTAAAAGAAAAAAAGACTATTCCCAGGCCAGCCCAGGGGTTGACATGGAATAGCTTTTATTCAGGTTGGGGTTGAGCCCAAGAAAAATGATTGAATTTAGCCATGGATACACGGTGAGGCTGAACCGTCCGCGATGTTTACAGGCCAATGTTGTGATTGCCAAGGCTTGTTTTTTGCATCATCTTGGCTGCGGGATGCTCCGTGTTGGTATAGCCCCAGAACGAGACCTGTCACTACAAGGTCATCCCTACCGCAGATGTGCTTCACGTTAGTTTTTCCGGCAGCATCAACTGTCAGGCTTCCGTATACCGCACAAAAGACAGGGTGATATCCTGCGGATGATCCCCAAAACCCGAACCGTACAGATTCAGGCCGTTCGGGTATTCGGCGTCTTCCTTCACCTCAAAGCGGACGCGAATCGGCCGGTTGAAGGCGAGTCCCAGCGAATCTATGGTGGTCGCGCCTGCCGCTTGACCGTCGACTTGGCTGCCTGTTGCGGTTACGCGCCATTCCGTCAGCATGCCGTATTCACTGCCGCTTCTCCATTTATCCGGCGTGAGTTTCCCTTTGCGATCACCAAAATCGCCAGGGCTTCTCCAGGTGCCTACAGGGAGATCGTTAATGCTGACGGTTATATCGGATGGCCAATCCTGCTGGAAGGAAGGCGCTTCGGAGCTGAGCTCCGCACGGATGCGCAGTTCATCGAGAGCGGCTCCAGGCGGCATGGGATTGGCAAAATAATATTCGATATATCCGGATCCCGAGAACCAGAGCAGCGCGGCCTCTGTTCGTTCCGGCATGTAAAAGGCGCGCGGATCGTCAGGCGATCCGATCAGAGAGCCATCCCGAGCCGCCATGCCGCAGGTAGGCTCGATCGAGCAGTGGGAGAACATGCCGATCGGCATGTGGATCTCTTCCGTGCGCTGCAGCCCCTCGCCCGGCTTTGCGGGCAGTTCGAGAAAAATGGAGCGGCAGGTAACGGCGCAGATTTTTTCCCTATTGGCACCTTGCGAAGAGACGATCAGCTCCGCCTGCTCCAGCATCTGGACATTAATGGATACCGTAGGCTGCGCAATCCCAAGCGCTTCGGCCAATTGACCGACACTCATCGGTTTATCACCAAGCGCTTCAAGAATGCGCACACGGACATCACTGGATAAGGCTTTGGCTACTTCCACGATCCGGGATGCCGGATAACGGTTGGTTTCCAGCTTCGATTCGTTCATAATCCCCTTCCTTTACTGAAGAGATATAGTGACTCCAAGTGTACACTAAATTCGATATATTGTAAAAATATAATGTACATTGCAATTATTATATACAGGTGCTAGAATAGGGTCAAATTTAGAAAAAGGAAAGGTTGTGTTCGCTTCATGAAGTCTCCTGTAGCAACGCCCATCCGTACGGAAATTCCACGCCCAGAGTACCCGAGACCCGATTATGAGCGGAGAGATTGGTTAAATCTGAACGGTCAGTGGTCGTTCCAGCTGAAAACGGAAGGATCCGATGATAATCAGCAGCATGCTGGCAAGGATGAATATACTTCCTTGCAAGCGGGCGATGCACGGTGTTTTGATTCCGAAATTACGGTGCCGTTCTCCTGGGTAAGCCCATTGTCCGGTATTGAGCGTGATGTAAAGGGTGTCGGCTGGTACCGACGTTCCGTGAAGTGGAAGCCGGCCGAGAAGCAGTCTCGAATCTTCCTGCGGTTCGGCGCCGTGGATTATCTGTGCGATGTATGGGTTAACGGCAAGCATGTCGGCTCGCATCAAGGCGGGTACGGAACATTTGAGTTTGATGTGACTACGGTTTGGAATGCGGAACAAGACAATATTCTTGTGGTCCGTGCAGAGGACTATGATCATAACTATCAGGCCCGCGGGAAGCAGGGTTATGGAGAGATTCGGGGAATATGGCAGCCGGTTTGGCTGGAGGCCCGGCCGCAAACCTACATGGAGCAAGCAACCTTCATAACTTCCCTCGATGGTCAGGTCGAACTCAAATCCAGGATTCAGGCGCATGAAGCAGGCACAGCGACACTTCATCTTTCTTTTGAAGAAGGTTCCATTACTCATCAGGTGGAGTGGGAGCTGGCAGAAGGGATTAATGAGCGCACTACCGTGTTCCAGGTTAACGATCCGCAGCTGTGGAGTCCTGAAACGCCGCACCTGTATGAAGGGCAGCTGACTCTGTCGGGTTCCGCCGGGGATGATGTCGTGCATACTTACTTTGGGATACGCGAGATCGGGACGGCGAAGTTCGACGGTCGGGAGTACCGCTGGATCACATTGAACGGGAAGCCGGTATATTTAAACGGAACGCTGGACCAGTCCTATCATCAGACCGGGTTCTTCACCTACCCGACGGATACGGAGATGCAGGACGAGATCTATCTCATGAAGCGGCTTGGACTGAACTTCGTGCGGATTCATATTAAGCCGGAGGAGCCCCGCAAGCTGTATTGGGCGGATAAACTCGGCATTCTGGTGATGGAGGATATGCCGTGTTTTTGGGGCAACCCGGATGAGACGGCACGCTCAGCCTACGAGAGCGAGGCGCTTGAAATTATAGAGCGGGACCGGAATCATCCGTCTATTTTTTCCTGGGTGATGTTTAACGAAACTTGGGGGCTGCGCACGGACAGCGAATCCGCCGGCCTGACCGGGGGAGAAGGACAGCATCGATATTATCTCCCGGATACGCAGGAATGGGTGCGGGAGAAGTACAGATGGGCCAAGGTGCTAGATCCGACCCGGATCGTGGAAGACAATTCGCCTTGCGCTTATGATCATGTGGAAACGGATATTAACACCTGGCATTTTTACATCAACGGGTATGAACCGCTGCGGAATCATATCGAGGAGATTGTTCAGAAGACGCATCCGGGTTCCGAACATAACTATATCGGCGGCAATCAGCAGGGTGACGCTCCGCTCATGAACAGCGAATGTGGTAATGTGTGGGGAATTGACGGAGGAGCCGGGGACAGCGATCTGGCATGGCATTACCGTTACATGCTCAACGAATTCCGGCGCCATGATAAGCTGTGCGGCTTTGTATTTACGGAATTCCGTGATGTCACGAACGAATTCAACGGCTATTATCGTCTTGATGGTACGGATAAAAAATTCGGATACGAGGACTTTGTGCCAGGTATGACGATAGCCGACCTGCACACGCCGGATTTCGTTGTCATTGACGCACCGCCTTGTCAGACGCTGGAGCAAAGAGCCGCAGTATCCATACCGCTGCAGCGTTCCAGTTATTCCGATCAATATCATGGACAGAAGCTTACCCTTGCCTGGGAATTATCCTATGACCAGTTGGGTACGAAGGTCGTGGCTGATCAAGGATCCCTGGAGGTCGCATGGGACGGTTACGGTGTGGCGCCGCTGACCGAACTGCAGCTTCGCATGCCGGAGACCGATGCGGTTGCGATACTCGGCGTTCGTCTCCTGAATGGTGCGAACGGAGTCGTGACGCGCAACTTCACGACGTTTGACGTGCGCGGCGGAGAGGAGCAGTGCAATGGTGGAGCGGAAGCCAGAACGGTACGCATTCCGGTCAACACATTCCGTGAGCAAAGCTTCACCTATATGTGGGAGGCGCTTCAAGGAGCCAAAGTGAACGGCGGCGGAGAGGGACGATTCGTCTATGACGTGCAGCTGCCGGACCGTGAGGAGTTGCTGCTGATTCGCGATATCGAGATTTTCTTTGAGGCTGGCGCCAAGCGACTGCTGGCACGAAATATCGAGGGTGCGCGGCATCGCAGTCACGGCATCGACTTCATGCATGGGGCATCGGCGGATGTAGAGTATAACCCGAGCACTTACTATATGACGGATGAAGAGCTGCATGAATCGCGTGTATCTGTTTGGGTAGACGATGTCAAAATCGGCGAGGCTGTGCTCGCGGATGATCCTGCCGATTGCCGAGGCGTTCTCTCGTGGCACTATCAGCCGGTCAACAACCTTCTGGAAGAGGCCGGTTCGTACGGATACCTGTGCCAAGCTCAGGTACCGGGAAGACTTTCGGCAGAGCTTGACCGCAAGCGCAGCTTCCGACTGGAGCTGCGGGCCGAGGAAGGCGGCATCAGTCTGTATGGACGGAATGCAGGCCGCTATCCGATCGATTTGTTGGTGCGGTGTCGGTGAGAGTGGTAGTTGAAGGATGAAGGATGTCACTCAGTTTTCAGGCACTTAATTGGATTATGTCAGAGATTGCGATAATTAATTCGTGTGAAGTATAAATAGAAAATAGGCAACCTGCCAGTAGTGGAACTACTTGCTGGGTTGCCCATTTTTTATGGAGTTCTATGTCCTAAGAATGGTTTGGGTGATTGGTATATACTGCCTTATATAGTCTTTTTTCATTACTCTTTTATCGTATTTTATGCTTGTTTGCGTATTAGATCGTCTTCGTTATGTTATAATTTTCTAGTACAATATACGGCTTATAAAGGCGGTCGGCTAATCTCCCAGAAGGGAGGTGATGCCCATGGAGGTCAAAGATGCACTTTCCTTTCCTTAATGTTCATGTTCGGCATGTTCATTCTGGCATTGCTCACCTACATGAAAAAGAAATAGACCGCCCTGCCTAAGGTAACGGTCTATTTTTCGACCTATCTTTCGTGGCCGACTGCTCTTTTTGCAGTTATTGTACTCTGGAGTCGTGTTCGCAGCACGACTCCTTACTTATTCTTACCTCAGTATAGCTCATTTTATAACGCTTTTATAGGTTTTATTTGTTTATTTTGATTTATACAATTTCCATGATGAGGGAGTTAATCCTCTTCCAAAGCGCAGTGAATTGTGACCCTTAGATCCATATGAGTAAAAAGTCGCTATAAAAAAAGCCAGTGCCATCCACATGTTGGATAACGCTGGCTTAATCTATATACCTTCCTTCACCCTCACCGCTTCTTCCAGAACAGCTGCAGCGCCACCTTTGCGCACCACAGGGAGAACAGCAGGAACAGCAGCGCCCAGACGAAGGCCGGGAGCACGGTCAAGTTAGCCAGGTTGGAGGCGTCGCCTGCTTGATTGGGCTGGGTCAACGCCATGGTCAAGAGGGTGAGCGGACCGACCACGGATTCTTCGAGTACGAGAAAGGCGAGCAGCAGGTAATAGAAATTGCGGATCTTCTCGCCGAGAAAATAAAAGATCAGATTCACGATCATAAAAATAATCAGCCACCATAATCCGTAGCCGGTGCGAACGAAGAAAATAATCATGATGAGGGCAAGCACGGTAATGGTGATCAGGCCGGCGGCCTGTTTTTTCTTGGCGTAGCCGTAGAACATCAGAATGGCGAACAGGGATGCGGACATATAGCCTGCAAGCGAGACGACAATCGGGCTCCACCCGCCTGAAGCCAGCATGGAATAGGTAACGCCGCTATGATCGGGGTTCAGCTCAATGCTAAGTACCCGCCCTGACATAATAAGGGTCATCACGGCATGCCCCAGCTCGTGGATCATCGTATCCAGGATACGGAACCAGGAGGAGAAGGGGATCAGTCTCGTCAGAAAAGCTGCGCCCACTAGAAACAAGAGTGCTTTTAGCCATTTATTCATTCGAAGGTCCTTTCAGCAGTAAAGTCATTCGCTAGACTATCATTCCGTCCATTATAATACAGATGAGAAACATGTGAAAATCGGGTAGACCCTTTCGGTTAAATGGTATAATTGAAGTTGTGACGGAGGTTCATGTTTGATGAAAAATGATAAGCCTAACAACGACAATCACATAAATTCAATAAGACATACTACGCACGTGAACGATCAGGGGATTCGTTTTGCCGAATTCGAACTGGCCGGTGATGAGCAGGATGTTTCGCTGCCGGACAAGCGCCCGGATACGCTGAATCAGGTGCAGGAAACAGTTGACCCTGCTGTCCCAACGAAGAAGCCCTTAATCGTGGAGCCGCAGCAGTCGCTGGATATGAACTGGGGCGAGGACTTCCGCTACGTGACCAAGGAGCAGCAATTCGTGCAGAAGGCAAGGGAGCTCGCATGGCATGTGGAGGGGGAGACCCCTTTTGTAGCCTTCAAAAGCTATTGGCCGACCTACGACCAAATGACCAGCGACCAGTTCAAATGGTATTTTTACTGGCGGGAGGAAGTCAGGTCCGGGCGATACCCGGATACGGACTTATCCTATTTATTTGTGTATTTTTATGAGCTGATCCATGGCGTAGGCTGGAGTGATCCCCTCCAAGGGTACGAATGGATGGAGCAGACGTGGACCGCATACCGCAAGCGCTATGCCAAGCTGGATACGTACCTGCGGGAGTGGTTATATGATTTTATGATCGTGCATGGCCTGGATATGCCGATCCGGGAGACGTACCAGCGCTTTCCGCGCGTTTTATCCGCTGAGCTGAAAGAGAAGGAATGGAAGCGCCGGTTCTCCCTCCAGCCGGTGGAGCTGACATGGGATCTGCTGCTGGAACTGCTGGATTATGACGTGGAGAAGAGCCGTTTTTACCAGGAGAATGGCCGCAAGGACTTGGAACGGTACGCCCCGAAGGTGATTGCGCTCGTGGACAGCTATTTAGCCAAAATGAAGGGTCAGCGCTTCATCGACCGCTTTCAGCCACGGCCCCGTCAGGTAAAGCGGCATTTATTCCGCAGCGCGGTGTACGATCACGGGTTATACGGGCGCACCGTCGTGCTGACGGTGGTGTCGTTAAGCGAGTACGCTCCTTTGCGTTCCTATATAACCGGGCTTGTCCGCTTGACCGAGAATAAGCTGCGAGAGCTGAGAGGCTTCAAGGGAAGGCTGCGCGGCGCGGATGTGGTTGAGCCCGAAGTGAAAGAGATCATCACCCGTTACTTGAAAAAAGAGATTCAGGAGCAGATGGAGGCCGAGCGCAAGCAGAGCCTGCCTGAGGTTCAGATCGACACAGGGAAGCTGCGCCGGTTACAGCGGGAATCGGACCAGGTCCGCGATATGCTGCTTACGGAGGAAGCTGGACAGCGCGCTGAAGTGATCCAGCGCGAGCTGACGCGAGCGCCAAGAGTACCTTTGGACGATGCAGGCTCTATTACAAAAGATAGCCCTAAGACCGAAACGCCTTCCAGGAGCCGATCCGCCACCAGATCCGCGCCTAAGAAACCGGACGTGTTCCAGGCCGTGATGGATTTTGATGCAGATCCTTATGAGCTCGACTCCATCGAGATGCGGGAACAATCGGATGATGCAGATGACATCGCTAGTTCCGTAAATACGCTAGAAGTGAAGCAACCAGAAGCAAAGTCCCAATTAGGAGCAGCTGAAGGCTGCTATATGGAGTCGTCAGGGAGCGCTGATGATAGCTTGATGCAATCCATGGGTTCACGAGAAGAGCATTCTTCTGAAGCTGGAGTTATCCATGGTCTGGACCCGCACCCCGTAGAGAATGACGTGCACACCGGAATGCCTACAGGGATGCTTGCAGTAGAAGAGCAGTCGTGGCAATGGGAGGTCGAGGATGAGGAATGGCAGGAGCTCGCAGAGCGTCTGAGTGCCATCCACCTGGAAGTTCTCCATGCCCTCAAGGATGGTCCGAACCGCCCGGGGCTGCAGCGGATTGCGGAGAAAGCCGGCTCCATGCCGGCGCTATTGCTCGATGAGATCAATGATGCCGCAATGGATACCATCGGGGACCTACTGATTGATGGGGAATCGATTGCGGATGATTATATAGAGATGCTGGAAACGTTGAAGTCCGTGTAAACGAACGGATTGAAACCCATTGGAATTGTTAGGTTTGTAAGCTGCTTGAGAGAGGTGGAACCATGACTGAATTGAAAATCCCCAAACGGCTCACAACGGCCCTCGTAAACTCTTTAACGGCAGGGGTTGTGCCACGGGTGGGGCTGGAGTTTATTGCTGTTGGACGGAAGCCGGAGGTGGAGTCTATCCTGCTCGATATGGATAATATCGCCGAGGGCGGGGCTGCCTTCCGCCTGATTACGGGCCGCTACGGAAGCGGCAAAAGCTTCCTGCTGCAGATTATCCGCAACTACGCGATGGATCGCGATTTTGTAGTGGCGGATGCGGATCTGTCGCCGGAGAGGCGGCTGGTGGGTACGAAGGGGCAGGGGCTTGCCACGTACCGGGAGCTGATGACCCATCTGTCCACGAGAACCAGGCCGGACGGCGGTGCGCTGGAAGCTATTTTGCAGAAATGGATCGCCGCGATCCAGCAGGATATCATGCAGGAGACGGGCATGCGCCCGGATGACCCTGCGCTGAACGAAAGCGTGGAGCTGCAGATTTATACGGTGACTAACGGCATGCAGAACCTGGTGCATGGGTTTGATTTTGCGAAGGTGCTGGCTGCTTACTGGAACGGCTATAAACTGGGCGACGATGACCGCAAGGGGGCAGCGCTGCGCTGGCTCCGCGGAGAAGTGCCAACGAAGACAGAAGCACGCAAGGACCTCGGCGTGGGGGTCATTATCGATGACGACAATTGGTATGACTACATGAAGCTGTGGTCCGAATTTACGGCGGCCATCGGTTATAAGGGACTGCTGTTGTTTATTGATGAAGGGGTTAACCTCTACAAAATTACCAATAGTGTATCCCGCCAGAGCAACTACGAGAAACTGCTGACCATGTTCAACGACACCATGCAGGGCAAGGCGGAGCATTTGGGCATCTATATGGGCGGAACGCCGCAGTTTGTCGAGGATGAGCGCCGGGGGCTGTTCAGTTATGATGCGCTGCGCTCCCGCCTGATCGACGGGCGCTACGGCGGCGGTTCGCTGAAAACCTACACCTCGCCCATCCTGAAGCTGGACATGCTGTCGTACGAGGAAATTCTCATTCTGCTGCAAAAGCTGCGGGATATTCACGCCCTCCACTTCAAGTATGAGCCGCAGCTGACGGATGAGCAATTGATCGCCTTCATGCAGATCGCCGTGAACCGGCTGGGGGCTGAGGAGCTGCTTACCACCCGCGAGGTGGTGCGGGACTTCATGGATCTGCTGCATACGCTGCATCAGCATCCGGAGGCCGTCTTCGAGGAGCTCCTGGGAGAACGCGCCGCGGCGCAGCCGCAAGGCAAGGGGAATAATGAAGCGGCTGCGGACGATTTGGACGATCTGCTGGCGGAGTTTGAGCTATGAGTGCGAACCCTTTTACCAGGCTGGCCCCGTTCATTCAGGAATTTATCTATAAAAAGAGATGGGACACGCTCCGCGAAGCGCAGGTGGAAGCCTGCCGCGTCCTGTTCGATACGCCGAACCATCTGCTGATCGCTTCCGGTACCGCATCGGGCAAGACCGAGGCCGCGTTCTTCCCGGCGCTGACGGAGCTGTACAATGAGCCTTCCAGTTCGGTAGGCATTCTGTATATCGGGCCGCTGAAGGCACTGATTAACGACCAGTTTGAACGCATCACCGACTTGTTGAAGGAGGGTCAGGTGCCGGTGTGGCATTGGCATGGCGATGTGTCCCAAGCCGAGAAAACCAAGCTGATGCAGAAACCTTGCGGCGTGCTGCAGATTACGCCGGAATCGCTGGAGGGGCTGCTTATGAACCGGCCGAATGCCATTCCGGCGTTGTTCCAGGATTTGCGGTACGTAATTATTGATGAGGTGCACGCCTTCATGGGGGCCGATCGGGGCATTCAGGTGCTGAGTCAGCTGACCCGGATCGAGCGGATGGCTTCCTGCTCGCCTCGCCGCATCGGGCTGTCGGCAACGCTTAGCGATTATGAGACCGCAGCCAGCTGGCTGGGCGCAGGCACGAAGAATGCGGTCGAGGTCGTTTCGCCGCAAGGAGGACGCAAGCTGCGGCTGTCGGTCGAGCATTTCTCCTTCCCCGATGCACGGGACGAGAAGCAGGCGGAGCAGCTCGCGCTTGCCCGCAAAGCCTACTACGATTTTGTATACGACAGCACCCATCTGAAAAAAGCGCTGGTCTTTACCAACAGCCGCTCGGATGCCGAGCTGACTACGCTTGAGCTGCGGCGGATTGCGGCCAAGCGCGAGCAGCGGGATGTCTTCCATGTGCACCATGGAAGCATCTCGGCCATGCTGCGCGAGGAAGCCGAGGCCGCGCTCCGCGAAGGTTCGGGGCCAGCGGTTGCCGCGGCCACCCTGACGCTCGAGCTCGGCATTGATCTCGGCGAGCTCGAGCGGGTCATCCAACTGGGCGCGCCGTACAGCTGCTCCAGCTTCGTTCAGCGGCTCGGCCGCTCCGGCCGGCGCGGGGATCAAGCCTCCGAGATGATGTTCCTCTGTCCGGAGGATGAGGACGAGGAGGCCATGCTGCCTGCACGCATGCCATGGATGCTGCTTCGGGCCATTGCCGTCATTGAGCTGTATATTCGCGAGAAGTGGGTCGAACCGCTGGCCTTGCGGAAGAAACCGGTGGGCGTGCTCTACCATCAGACGATGAGCACGCTTAAGAGCATGGGGGAGGCCGAGCCGCCGGATCTGGCGCGAGCGGTGCTGACGCTCCCGGCCTTCCGCGGCATCGAGCCGGAGGAGTACAAGGAGTTCTTGCAGTATTTGCTCCAGACGGACCATATCCAGCGTACGGAAGAAGGCAGTCTCATCATCGGTCTTGGCGGAGAGAAAATCGTCAACAACTACCGCTTCTATGCGGTGTTTAAAGACGATGAAGAGCATGTCGTCT
Organism: Paenibacillus glucanolyticus NBRC 15330; assembly: GCF_004000885.1. Classification (GTDB taxonomy): domain Bacteria; phylum Bacillota; class Bacilli; order Paenibacillales; family Paenibacillaceae; genus Paenibacillus_AQ; species Paenibacillus_AQ glucanolyticus. The sequence continues at coordinate 54,551 of NZ_BIMC01000024.1, read as the reverse complement.
ATAACGGGTCGGAAGAAATCGGATCGATTACGACGGTACCTCCGCCCGGCTATTGCTTCTCGCTGGCAGGTATGCTGTGGAAGGTGGAGGAAGTCGATACGAAGCATAAGGCACTGTACGTAAAATCGGCCAAGGGCAAGGTCGATACGTTGTGGCTTGGCGCAGGCGGCGATGTGCATACCCGCGTGGTGCAGAAGATGCGGGAGGTGCTGGCGGACAGCACCATCTATCCGTACCTGGCACCGGGTGCGGTAAACCGCCTGGAGCGGGCTCGCCGGCTTGCCCGGGAGAGCGGACTGCTGAAGCAGGTGGTCATTCCGGCGGGGGGCGATTCCCTGTTCATTCTGCCTTGGGCAGGGAGCAAGCAGTTCCGGACACTGGAGCGATTGCTGAAGCATAATCTGTCGGAGCGGCTGGCCCTTCGCTCCATCGTGCCGATGGAGCCGTATTACATGGTTGTCGCGGGCAAGGTGGATAACGTGACGCTGATGGAGGAAATCCGCAAGGAGCTGACGGATTGCGAGGATGCCGGGGCGCTTCTGGGCCCGGATGAGGCGCCGTATCTCGGCAAATATGACGAGTTTGTTCCGCCGAAGCTTGTCCGCACCGCTTTTGCCGCCGACGGACTGGATCTGGAGGGACTGGCTGAGGCGCTGGGGATGGCAATGTTCTGAAAGGCTTGCGTGACAGACGTAATGATTTAGCATGAATTTGTTTTATACTAAATACAGCCATGAATAGGGGAGCCCCGTGTTCATGGCTGTATTATTTTTTGTTTTATTTCGATAGGACGTATGCCTTTAAGTCTTCAAATTTTGTTTCGTTGTCCTTAATCCATACTGCTTCATCCCCTGGCTGAGATGATTGAATTGTATTTTCTTCTCCTAAAATGAGTGGTATTGCAGGGAATAACTCGTTATTGCCTTCTTTAACTTTCTCTATTATGAATGGAATGGCAGGTATGCCAAGAGTCTCTAATGACTTGATTTTCTCATCAACTGAGAGGTTTGAATTAGCGATATGATTAACTTCTTGTGGAGTTTGCTGAAGCTGCTTTTTCCACTGTTGTGAAAATGCATTACCAGTATCCCAGAATGTCTTTGAGTTTTTCTTAAGATCCACTTTAGCTATCTTTTCAGCAGCAATAGCTAAAATGTAATCCATAAGACCACTGCCTTCGCTCTCATCAATATTCTGTTCAATATAAGGCAATGCCCTGTACCCTAAATCAACAATGTTCTCAACTTCTTTGATGTTATTCACGTAATCGTAAGGGTTGCTGCTCGCTGCTAAGGTAGAATGATTTTGTATTTCCAGTTCTATCTGTTTTTGAATTTTAATAATGGAGTTCGTCATTTTTTCCTCTACTGACGCTTGAGCGACTAAATTATATACTGAAGTGGTAGCAAAACCAATGATGAACATGATCGATAATAATATTAACACTTTTTTTGATTTAAACATATTTCTTCACCTCGGAATTTTATTTATATATTCTGAGAGCACTTCCGTAAGAAGAACTACTGTATGGATCCCAGCCTAGGGATTGTAATCTTTCCAATTGTCCCCACTTGGCGTTGGAGTAATTATTATCTGCTGGCTTAGCGACATGTGTTATGTTATTTGTGGAGGTGCCATATGCAATAATTTTAGTACCGCTAGATCCTTGCGAATAGCTATAAGCAAGATAACCATCTTGATTCATGTATAAATCCATCTGTGAAAGTGTAGGGTTACTAGTTCCCCATGGCCAAAGCCATATATCTGTATATCCTTTAACGTAAGCTAAACAATTGTATGATCCCGTAGCAGCTGCAAGATAGCTATAATTATCTGCTGTTTTTACAATTGCATCATAGGTGCTTTTTGGATAATAAAATCTACTATCATATCCTGCAAATGCTGCTAAACTCCCTGTAAATAGAGCACTAACAGCTAATGCACCTATAATTATTTTTTTTTTGATTCCCATAAAAACGCCTCCTTTTTCCGTAAAAAGTACTTATTACATATATAAGAACGCTGCCAGCAGAGGATTAGTTATACTGATTTACTATATTTTTCAAAAAAATATACACAGACGTCAAAGTTTTAGCTTTGTATTCCCCCCTTTTACACTTGGATTCCAATTAATCCAAATGCCAATATTCACATAAACATTTAAGCTCAAGGGATTTTTTTCGATAAACTATATGGCTCTAAGTAAAAATCTCTGCAGTCGTCGAAAAAAAGCATTGTGTTCACCTCATATGTATGGTAACTTATGTACATAAAAACGTTTTTATCGCAAAGGAAGAATAGTTATATGGGTAAGGTAACGATTAAGGATGTGGCAAGAGAAGCCGGAGTTTCCATTTCTACGGTTTCCAATGCTTTGAATGATGTAGATGTATTGAACCCGGAGACCAAATCACATGTGCTGAAGGTGGCGGAGCGACTAAACTATGTACCGAACCTGAACGGGAAGCTGTTGAAGTCGGGAAAGACCAATATGCTGGGCTTCTTTACAACAAGCGTGTCAGGGCCTTACTTCTACACACTGGTTGAGTCGATGTCACGTGAATGTGACCGTCTGGGTTATGGATTGAACGTGTTTGTTACGAAGGATAAGCAGGTCATTATGAGCAATATTATGGGCGGCCGAGTGGATGGCGTTATTATCTTTGAAGAGCTGAAGATCGACGATAAAGACATCGCCGCCATGGAGAAAGACAAGATTAAGGCTGTATTCCTGGACCGTGAGGTTCAGAACGAGACGATGGGCAGCATCATATTCGACTCTTACGTAGCCGGTTATGAGGCAACCAAATACCTGATCAGCCTGGGTCATAAGAAAATTGCGTATATTTCCGGCGTGGATACGATGTTTGACAGCGTTCAGCGCAAAGAGGGATATTTGGCTGCACTGCGAGAGTGCCAGTTCCCGATCGATGGCGACTACATACTGCAAGGTTATTTTGAGGAGGAAGGCTCCTATTCTGCTGTAAAATCGCTTCTTCATCTCCATCCCGGCAAAGTGCCGGATGCTTTCCTTGCCGGTAACGATGTGAGTGCCATTGGCTGCATCAAGGCCCTGAAGTCCCTTGGTTACGAGGTTCCGCAGGATATCAGCGTTGTGGGCTTCGATGATATCGATATCGCGCAGTATTTCACCCCGCCTCTCTCGACTGTACGCAATCAGATTGCCAGACAAGGCATTCTGGTCGTGGATCATCTGGTTCGCATGATTCAGAAGAAAGAGAAGGGCAGGATTCAGAAACTGCCGGGGGAGCTGGTCGTTCGCGGCTCCAGTCACGTGAAGATGAATCGGAACGAATCGGTTTAAGTGAAGAAACGGAATTTTTTGTATCTGTTTTTTTAAAATGATCATCATATCATGGTGATTTTTTCGCCAAAAATAAAAACGTTTTTATTGAGGCTGATTATTATATCGATTTTATGATCAAAGGAGGCTAAGCAGGTGAGCAAAACAGCTGCAGTTCAGTCAACTGGCACGGGTACGGTTCAGCCAACCGGGAAGAAGCCGATGGGGCAGAGAATCAAGGAATTCTTCATTGATTTCAGGCGGCAATGGGAGCTTCAGTCGATGATTATTCCGGGCGTTATTTTTATGTTTATTTTTTGCTACATTCCGATTTACGGTTTGACCATTGCTTTTAAAAATTACACCGTGATCGATACACTGGATTCTGCTCCATGGGTTGGCTTCGATAATTTCAAAATTATTTTATCTGATAAGTATTTTTGGGATTCCGTGGTCAATACGCTGGGCATCAGCTTCCTGAAGCTGGCGATCGGTTTTGTCATCCCGATCATTCTGGCCATTATGATTTACGAGGTGGGCATGGGGCGGTTCAAGAAATTCGTCCAAACGGTCTCCTATCTGCCTCACTTCTTGTCCTGGATCGTATTGGGCGGCATGCTCATTACCTGGTTCTCGACATCTGGCCTATTCAACGAAATTTTGCTGAGTCTCGGGTTAATCTCGCAGCCGCAAAATATTCTGCTCGACCCGAGCAAGTATTGGTGGATCGCAACGTTATCGGATATATGGAAGGAAGCCGGGTGGGGAACGATTCTGTACTTGGCGATCATGGCCAAGATTGATCCTACCTATTACGAGGCTGCCAAAATTGATGGGGCGAGTCGGCTGAGACAAATCTGGAACATCACCCTGCCGAACATGAAGATGATTATTAGCTTGAATTTGATCCTTACTGTAAGCGGTTTATTGGGATCGAATCTGGATCAAACCCTGGTGCTCATGAATTCGCAGAACCGGGAAAAGGCCGAAGTCATTAACTCGTACGTATACCGGATGGGTATGACGCAAGGCGATTTCTCTTATGCCACCGCCGTTGGTTTGGGTGTATCCATCATATCTGTCATTCTGCTCGTTACGGCTAATAAGGTGACCAGTAAATTGAATGATAATCAATCCGTTCTATAGGTCATGCAGAAGGAGGTAATACGGTGAATTTGAAAGCAGCAAAAGGGGATCTCGACAGCAAGATCTTTGATACGATCAATATCATTCTACTGGTTACGTTTACCATCATCATTGTCGTTCCGCTGTGGAACGTGGTTGTTTCATCCTTCAGCTCGGGCAGGTCGCTGGCCGAGGGCGGGTTCATCTTCTGGCCTACGGAATTCTCGCTTGAGAATTATCAGGCCGTGTTCCGGGATGCCAACATATGGAATGCCTTTTTCATCTCGGTTGCCAAAACCGTAATCGGGGTCATCACGCACGTGTTCTTCTGTGCCATGGTGGGTTATGGCTTGAGCAAAAAATACGTCCGCGGCCGTAAATTCTATGTGTCGATGGGTGTCGTCACCATGTTTTTCTCGGGCGGCATGATTCCGACGTACCTGTTGATGAAGGACTTGGGGCTGCTAAACAGCTTTTGGGTTTATATCATTCCCGCTCTGTTGAGTTTTTACGATGTTATTATTCTGATGAACTTCTTCCGCAACGTACCGGATTCGCTGGAGGAATCGGCGAAGATCGACGGCGGGGGCGACTGGAGAATTTTCCTGAGCATCTTCATTCCTCTCTCCATGCCAGCTATGGCGACTATTGCCTTGTTTAACGGGGTCGGTCAGTGGAATGATTTCATGACCACCAAGTTGTACATCACGGATCAATCGCTGTATCCGTTACAGATGATGCTGTATGAGATAATTGTGCAGTCCCAGACCCAATCGATGCAAAATATCGGTTCGGTTGCGATTCAGACGACCACCAAAGGGGTCCAACTAGCAACCATTGTCGTGACAACGCTGCCAATTGTTGTGATGTATCCAATATTACAGAGATATTTTATCTCCGGCATGATGCTGGGGGCAGTTAAAGAGTAGAGCTGCTGCTCTTAGGGGAGTGGAACAGAAGCATACCTGTACAGGTTAGGGCCTAATAAGAAAGCGCTTTTATTTAAAGGGAGGGTTACAGGATGTTGAAGAACAAAGCTTTTGGCAAGAAGGGACTTACGCTGATCACCGCATTGATGGCTGTTGTATTGGTTGTAAGCGGATGCGGCGGATCTGGCGGCAATTCCGGCTCCAAGAAGGAAAACTGGGTTTCGATCGAGGACCGCTATACACCGGACGCAGAGACCCCTGCTTGGCAGCTGGATAAAAAAGAGGAGGCAACCGAGCTTACTTGGTACGTGAATGCAGACTGGTGGAACACGGATTTTGGCAAGGACGTTGTAACTAAAAAAATCAAGGAAGATCTGAACATCAACATCAAATTCATTACGGGTGACGACACCAAATTGAATACGTTTTTTGCAGGCGGAGAAATGCCGGATCTGATCACAACGTTTGACTCCAACTCCCCGGTTGTGCAAAAGGCGGCCACATGGGCGCTGCCGTTAAACGATCTTGCCGAGAAATATGATCCTTATTTCAATACAGTAGCAGCACAGGATACGATCAACTGGTTCCAGTTGAAGGACGGCAAAACGTACGGATATCCGAACTATTCCAATACGCAGGAAGATTATGACAGCGGTAACATTCCTGCCAAAACGGCATTTATTATCCGCAAGGACGTATATGAGGCTATAGGGAAGCCGGCTATGGGAACGCCGGAAGAATTCCGGGCCGCTCTCGCGGACATCAAGAAGCAGTTCCCAGCTCTGATTCCACTGGGCTTTAACTCCATCGGTGAAGGTACCGGCTCGCTTGGAGACGTCCTGCAGGATTTCATCGGCGTGCCGCTGGAAGACGAGAACGGCGGTTTCTATAACCGTAACCTGGATGAAGACTATCTGACTTGGGTGAAGGCATTCAATACCGTATATCGTGACGGAGCGATCAGCGATGACAGCTTTGCCGATGACGGAACAGCTTTTGAAGAGAAGGTCAAAGCAGGCAAATACGCAACGATGATGCTGGACGGCACGCCGCAGCAGGGCGGTAACCTGCAGAGCTTCTACAGCAACAACAAAGGCAGTGAGTACATCGCGATTGACGGACCGCAAAGCACGGTCGGACATGCGCCGACCCTGAACCAATCCGGTATCACCGGCTGGATGATCAGCTTTATTACGAAAGAGAATGCAGATCCTGCCAAATCCATTCAGCTCTTCACGTACCTGCTAAGCGAAGAAGGACAAATGCTGATGAACTATGGGATTGAAGGCGAGACCTACCAGGTGAATGCAGATGGAAAGGTAGAGTTCCTTCCTGAGGTGAAGGATCTTCAGATGAACAATCCGGATACGTTCAAGAAGGACTACCGTATGGGCGAATTCATGTTCTTCGGTCATGACCGCCACAAAGCGCTGAGCGGGGATGCATTCCCGGATGCCATCAAGCAGATGCAGGAATGGGGCAAAGGGAAGCTGGTACCGCACTTTATTTTGGAGAATATCAACCCGGACCAGGGAACACCGGAAGCACGCTCCCTGACAGCCATCAATACGAAATGGAACTCAACTCTCGTCAGTATGATCCGTTCGAAGGATGATGCAGCATTCGATAGCCTTTTGAACGAATACAAAAAGTTTCTGGACGATAACCACTGGGATAAAATCACCGAAGTCCGCAACGAGAAGATGAAAGCGAACAAAGAAAAGCTGGGGCTGAAATAAGTAAATCTCTTGCCGGGAGAGCTCCTTTCTTGATAGGAAGGGGCTTTCTCTATGTCAGCGGTTCAGAGTAAAGCCATGGGATAGGAAATATAAACAGAACACTGGAGGGAAACAACATGTCGAACATCACAATCTACCAGTCAAACGGTGAAGAGCAATTATTCGTTAAGAGAACCAAGGAGCAGCTGGCGCCCGTATCCCCGGAGGCACAGCAGCATACAATTGTTATCGATGAGGAGCAGACGTTTCAGGAGATGGATGGCTTTGGAGCGTCCTTTACGGATTCCGCTGCGTATCTGATTCATCAAGTGCTGGAGACTGAGCAGCGTTCGGAGCTCATGACACAATTGTTCGATCCGAGCGAAGGGATCGGTCTGTCGGTACTGAGGCAACCGATGGGCGCGTCTGATTACGCTCGGGATTTCTATAGTTATAATGATCTGCCGGAAGGTCAATCCGATGAGGAGCTGAAGCAGTTCTCCATCGCACACGATGAGGATGATATGATTCCACTCCTGCAGGAAGCGCTGCGATTGAATCCGGATGTGAAGCTGATGGGCTCGCCCTGGAGTCCCCCAGGCTGGATGAAGACGAGCGGCTCGATGATTGGCGGAGAGCTGAAGCCGGAATATTATTCGGTGTATGCTGATTATTTTGTGCGCTATATTCAGGGATATGCTTCACACGGTCTCCCGATTTATGCCGTTACCCCGCAAAATGAGGCACTGTATTCACCCGGGCATTATCCGGGCATGATCATGCTGCCTGAAGCGCAAAGCGAATTCATCAAGAATCACTTGAAGCCGAAATTCGTGGAGAACCGGATCGATACAAAAATCCTCTGTTATGATCATAACTGGGATAAGCCGGATTACCCGATGACGGTATTCGAGCAAGCGGAAGATGCAGTGGATGGTGTTGCCTGGCACTGGTATGGCGGCAAGCCGTCGGCCCAATCGGACGTATTCGAAGCTTTCCCCGGCAAAGAGGTGCATTTTACGGAAGGGTCGGGCGGTGAGTGGATTCCGCCGTTTGAGCAGGCCTTCTCCAATGTGATGCGGACGGGTATTGAGATTCTGCGCAATCATAGTAAGTCCTATGTGCTGTGGAATATGGCCTTGGATGAGAAGAATGGTCCTACCGTGCCTGGCTTTGGCAAAAGCACCTGCCGCGGCATCGTGACCGTTAATCAGCAGACGAAGGAGCTAACGTATACGCTGGACTATTATGCGCTGGCACATTTCAGCAAATGTGTCCGTCCGAAAGCGCTGCGTGTTGCTTCCACCAGCAATGATCTGATCCGCTCTGTTGCCTTCAAGAATACGGATGGTTCAATCGCAGCCGTATTGTTCAACGACAGCGAGGCACCGGAGAGCGTGGCGATCCAGCTGCGCGGGGAAGAGGCATTGCAGCTGGAGATGCCGGCCAAGAGCGCTCTGACTGTCATGCTGGCGAACAGCTAGTGAACGATAGAGTCGAGATTAGCGGTCGGCTCCATATTCGTACGGAACTATAAAAACAGCCGCCGGGATGTCCTCGGCAGCCTGGAGCCTGGAACCTTGTGTTCCAGGCTTTTTTGTGATGAGCATGAACTTATTTTAACAAAAAGAAAAATACAGAAAAAAGAAGCAGGGTGCCTAATAGGATCAGCGTGGCTTTATGCTGGTTCGTATTGCGGAGGTACTTCCATTCCATATACGCGCGAAGGGCCAGAGCAATAATCAGGGAGACGAGAAACATCCGCTGAATAGCTGCCGCCGTGATTATGTCCAAGAAGCTGATGATTGCAATTACGATAATCACGATGAAGAAGATCATGCTTCCACGGAAATAATATGAGGCTCCGGCGGTATCGTACATTTTTTTGAACTTGCTTTCTTCTTTGTCAACGATAATGAAGTTCAATAACGTTTGCATGACGCCGAGGACCGCACCTACAAAGATGATAAACACCCATTATTCCTCCTCACCGATCATTGTGGCCTGTAAGTCCGAATACATAAGACTCCAGTAAACCCTTCAGTTGATTGAATGACTCGGGTCTTGCGCTGTATTTATATTTTTCGTTTGGCATTTTGAAATGCATTCGCAAGAGCCCCGCGGTTTTGAGCAGGGACAGGTGATAGTGGAGATTGCTCTTGGAAAGCTTGGTCTTCTGCTGTAATTCGGTAAATGTGACCGGTCCATTAGCCAAAATGTGCAGCAGCGTCAGCCTCTTCTCGTCAGCCAATCCCTTGGTCATGCGCAGCAGCTGATTGGTTGGTGTATCCTCGTCAACCTGCTCATCGTCTACGGCATAGCTAACGATGAGTTGATTGCTCACAAAGTCCAGCCGGTTCAGCGGCTTGATGTGATAGGTGGGGATGAGAAGCAGGCCGTTGTATTCGTCTGAGGAATCCAGCACAATGCCGCTCGTTGCTTCATCAATCAGATCGATGTATGAAAGTTGTGGCTTCAATTGTTCCATACGTGCGGCGGAGCGCCCCAGTAATTCATGAATCTCAGGCGGGATGGTATAGGCCTGTTGCCACTCTAACATGACCTCATGGCTAAGATCACGGAACGTTTTAAGCCCCATGGGTATTCCATCCTCAAGATAAGGCGCCAAGAGCTCATACAACTGACCTTCGCCTAAGCTTTTGAACCAGCTGAGAAACCGCTCGACGTTGTCTTTTTCCGGGCTGTCGACAATGATCAGATGCAGATAAGCAATGGTTTCGTACAGGTTCATCTCTTCCAGCTTCTTCTTAAAAGATGCAGGCAGCTTCTTCTCAATTTCCTTCCTCCATTTATTGCCGAGATCGTGCAGTTGATTTTTATTGTCTGTATATGCGAACAAGCTGGTTACCAGCTCGTGAACAGGCGAATAGTCAATTCTGATTAAGGTCATGGTCATTCTCCTTCAAGGGCTCATCTATCCGTTTTTATGATACCACAACCTGGGAAAAATAAATATTGAACTTATTATTAGTTCGTATATAATTGAACTAAATTATTTAGTTCAAAAAAATATGAACTTATGAGCCGGGGAAAGGAGAGAGGTGGATGAACAATTGGTTTGTTGTTGAATACCTCATACGGCAGCAGCAGATGGAGCGGGATCAGGAGGCTGGAGTGGCTTGGAAATACAGGCAAGTCCGAAGCTTGATCTCGATAACCCGACATGGGGTGCTTTATTCCTGACACTGCGGTCCACTTTCGAGTCCACTCGGACACAGGTTCCGTTAATGTGCCAGAATCGAGGATTAATCATCGAAAATCCTGAAATAACGGATCTCTTGTCCTCATATTGTTACAAACCAGCAGAAAACAGCAAAATAGCGGAACCACGGTCCTCAAAGACCGGCCAATCAACTCCTGAACTACGCCATGTAAGGCCATTTCGACCGATCAGTAAGCGGGCCTGAGTTCAACCTTAAGGGGTGATAAGGAAGAATGGATCGACCTATGACGAAATGGAGCTGATATCGATGGACTTTCTTTCTAGGGATCGTTTAAGCGAATGCACCATGCAGACACCTCTGGAATTGGCTATTGGTAGCGAGGATCCAGGCGATGCTCTGCTGTCCGCTGTGCTTGCATTGCCTGAAACCTTGAGACAGCCGATGTATTTGTATTACTATGAGAAATTCAACACCTTGGAAATTGCGGAAGTCCTTCAGATTGAGCCTGTCAATGTACGGAATCGCATGAGCAGAGCCCGCAAGAAATTGAATATCATGCTGGGCAAGAAAGTGGGGGCGCTGCGGGACGGCAGAACGAGAGTAAGAAAGGCTTCGCCTCCTTCCTCTTGACTTCTTGAGTTAGGATCGTGTATTATTTCCAATAACTTGAATAAGTCGAGCAAAAGCAATGAAGAGAAAGAGTACCTTGGCGACGTCTTTGAACAGAGAGCCCCGGCTGGTGAAAAGGGGTAAGGAAAGAACCTTGGGAATATGGTCTCTGAGCTGTGCACCGAAACCCGTAAGCGGGTTGTAGGCTGTGCCGGAACCCGCATCCGTTAACGTGCTAGGGTATACCCGCGATGATTCGCGCCGTACCCGAAGAGGTGAATGCCGCGAGGCATGAATGAAATTGGGTGGTACCACGTGAGCGACAAGCTCTCGTCCCTTTGGGATGAGGGCTTTTTTTGTTGTCCACTAAAAGGAGGATGAACGATATGACAAACATTTTTATTGGCGGTGCCTGGCCTTATGCCAACGGTTCCTTACATTTGGGCCGGCTCGCAAGCTTACTGCCCGGCGACGTGTTAGCGCGTTATTTCCGCGCGAAGGGAGAGCAGGTGTTGTATGTGTCCGGCAGCGATTGCCATGGTACGCCGGTGGCAGTGCAGGCGATTCAAGAGGGGGTAACGCCTCGGGATATTGCGGATCGGTATCATGGAGAGTTTGCGAAATGCTTCGAACAGCTGGGATTTTCCTACGATTTGTATACGCGAACCGATCAGGAATTTCATCATGGCGTGGTTCAGGAGCTGTTTCTGAAGCTGCTGGATAACGGCCATCTGTATCGGAAAACGATCCAGCAGACGTATTGCGAGACCGATCGGCGGTTTCTGCCGGACCGTTATGTGGAAGGAGACTGTCCGGTATGCGGCAGCAGGGCTCGCGGTGACCAGTGCGACGTCTGTTCAACCCTGCTGGATCCGTCGGATCTGAGTAACCGAGCCTGCAAAATCTGCGGCAACCCGCCAGTAGAACGGCCAACCGAGCATTATTATGTTTCGTTGTCGCATTTTCAAGCAGAGCTCACCGATGACCTGAATAACGCCAAGGGCTGGCGGGAGAATGCGATCCAGCTGACGCGAAGATATCTGGAGGAAGGGCTTGTGGACCGGGCGGCGACGAGGGATCTCACTTGGGGAGTGGATGTACCCGTCCCTGGCTTCGAGGATAAGAAAATCTATGTATGGATTGAGGCGGTGAGCGGCTATCTATCCGCCAGCAAGCAGTGGGCCGCGGAAACGGGCGGCGACTGGGAGTCCTTTTGGCTTAAAGAGAGGGAGGATATAACAGCTTATTATGTTCATGGGAAAGACAATATCCCGTTTCACACATTGATCTGGCCAGCGCTGCTTAAGGGTGCCGGAGGACTGCATGTACCGGATCGGATCATTTCCTGTGAGTACATGACGCTGGAAGGGAGGAAGTTCTCGACCAGTCGGAACTGGGCGATCTGGGTACCGGATTTGCTGAGTCGCTATCAGCCGGATTCGATTCGCTACTTCCTCATTGCGAACGGTCCCGAGAAGCGGGATACCGATTTTTCCTGGCGGGAGTTCATTCATAGCCATAATGGGGAGCTGCTCGGGGCTTTTGGGAATCTCGTGAATCGAACTTTGGTGTTTGTGAACAAATCGTTTGACGGGAAGGTACCCGAAGGGCGCATAACAGAAGAGTGGCAGAGACGCATGGAGTCATTGTACCGGGAGGCCGGAACGCTCATCGAAGAGGGGCGATTGAAGGAGGCGCTGGAATTCATTTTTAGTGTGGTACGTCGTGCGAACAAATATTTTGATGAGCGCAAGCCATGGATTCAGGTCAAGGAGGATCGCGAAGCCTGCGGGGATACCCTCTTCACCTGTGTTCAGATCATCGCTAACCTTACGAATCTGCTGCAGCCGTTTATCCCGTTCTCCTGTGATAAAATTAGAAGCTTTCTCTCGCTGAAGCCAGCAGCGTGGAACTGGTGCGATGTTCCGGCTGGCGAGCTCCTCCATCACGTGGAGCTATTGTTTGAGCGTATCGATACAAGCCGGATTGAGGAGGAGACCCGCAGGCTGGAGGGCTTGTCCTTCTGAGGAGGGCGGAAGAGTTCCGCCTCCTTAAACCTTGAAGGAAGGTTGAGGCAGATTGGGTTGGGAGGACGGGGTGCTGAATCCGTTGAGTGTGTGCTTTGTACGACGAGTCCTAGGGATTAAGTGCTTAGTATGATGACTTTAGGGATTTTGTGTTCCGTGCGATGACTTGGGGGATTTATGTACTTTGTAACTTTGTAGGATGACCCTTGGGGGTTTGTACTCTGTACGATGACCTTAGGATTTATGTACTCTGCAATGACCCTAGCGGTTGGATGTGCTCTGTACGATCGCCCTAAGAGTTAATGTGCCCTTTATGAGGACCTTAGGGTTTATGTGCTCTGTATGACTTAGGGTGTATGTGCTCTGTACAATGGCCTTATGGGTTATGTACTTTCTACGAGACCCTAGGTGTTAATGTATCTTGCGCCAAGACCTTGGGGAAAAACAGGGCTTCATCAAGGGAGCACGGGTACCATTTACGATCAAGTATGGATTGACCGTTTTTAGAGGACCGTGGTTCCGCTATTTTGTTGTTTTTTGCTAATTTGTAATGATACGAGGACAAGAGATCCGTTATTTCACAATTTTCGGGGTATTTATCCGTGATTTGAGCGAATAACGGAACCTGAGTCCGAGTGGACACGAAAATAGAGTGGTTTTTAGCGAATAACGGAACCTGTGTCCGATTGGACTCGCAAATAGAGTGGTTTTAAGCAAATAACGGAACCTGAGTCCAAATGAACACGAAATAGCCTTGTTAACTTAACCTCAATCATCCACTGATTCAGCAGGCGAAGCGGTCCTAGCCTGAACAGCTACATACGATAATTAGTTGTTTTCCAGGAAATTCTCACGAATTTCTAATTACAGAGTTTCTACACCATAGATGGAACCTTATATGGGGACTTGACGGGGAACGCAGACAATGGATAATGATGAAGGATGTATTTTTAGAGTCCATATAGAGCAAAACGATAACAAACAAGGACAACATACGAGGAGTGCACGAATGACAGAGAGAATTTGGTGGAAAGAGGCCGTAGCGTATCAGATCTACCCTCGAAGTTTTATGGACAGCAATGGCGATGGCATCGGAGATTTGCAAGGTATTATATCGAAGCTGGATTACTTGAAGGAGCTCGGCATCGATGTCATCTGGATTTGCCCGATATACAAATCGCCGAACGACGATAACGGATACGACATTTCCGATTATCAGGACATCATGGAAGAGTTTGGAACAATTCAGGATTTTGATCAGCTGCTCCAAGAGGTTCATAATCGGGGCATGAAACTGATCATGGACCTGGTGATCAACCATACCTCCGATGAGCATCCATGGTTTATCGAATCGCGTTCGAGCAAGAGCAATCCCAAGCGTGATTATTATATATGGACGGATGCCAAGAACGGCGAGGAGCCGAACAACTGGGAGAGCATCTTCGGTGGTTCCGTGTGGGAATATGATGAACCGACGGAACAGTACTACATGCACATTTTCTCCCGCAAACAGCCGGACCTGAATTGGGAAAATCCGAACGTGCGCCGAGAACTGTACGATATGATCAACTGGTGGCTGGATAAAGGTATCGATGGCTTCCGGATTGATGCGATCTCCCACATCAAGAAGGTACCGGGATTCCCCGATATGCCAAATAAATACAAGCTGAGATATGTGCCTTCCATGGACGGACATATGAACCGGGAAGGCATTCATATGTTCCTGAACGAGCTGAAGCAAGAAACGTTTGATCGGTATGACATTATGACGGTGGGCGAAGCGAACGGCGTCAGCGTTCAGGATGCGGATCTGTGGGTAGGAGAGTCCAGCGGCAAATTTAACATGATTTTTCAATTTGAGCACATGGGACTTTGGAGCAAGAGTGTTACCGGGGGCGTAGACATTTATGCGCTTAAGAAAACCCTGACCCGCTGGCAAAAGGGCCTTGAAGGCGTAGGCTGGAACGCTCTCTTCATGGAGAATCATGACCAGCCGCGGTCGGTATCTACATGGGGCAATGACGGTGCGTATTGGGATGCATCCGCCAAGTCGCTGGCTACGATGTATTTCTTCATGCAGGGGACTCCGTTTATCTATCAAGGCCAGGAAATCGGAATGACAAACGTGCAGTTTGAATCCATTGAGGACTACAATGATGTGGCAATCAAGAATCTGTACCGCATCGAATCCGAGAACGGCAAGAGTCATGACGAGATCATGAGGATCATCTGGAAGAATGGACGGGATAATTCCCGAACACCGATGCAGTGGAATGACGGGGAGCAGGCAGGATTCACGAGCGGCACCCCGTGGCTGAAGGTAAATCCGAATTACAAGGAGATCCATGTCGAGAAGGCACGGAAAGATCCGAATTCCATCTATCATTACTATAAAAAAATGATTGAAATTCGCAAGGCTTATCCTGCATTGGTATACGGCTCCTATGAGCTTCTGTTGAAGAATCATAAGCGGATCTATGCGTACACCCGAACGCTGGAAGACGAGCAATTGCTGATCATCACGAACCTGACGGCAGATGAAACGGTATTCCATCTGTCAAAGGATATCAAGTACCGTGAATTCGAGCTGTTGATTTCCAACATGGAGGTCGGCAAGGAGAAGAGCGTCCGCACGCTGCCGCTGAAGCCGTATGAAGCGAGGGTTTATCGGTTGAAACACTAGTACTACAGAAGAGGAGCCCCAGCGGGAATGCTGCGGGCTCCTCTTAGTTCATCCATTGGTATACGTTAGTTACTTCACCGGATTAGCTGTCTGTTTCATGAATCCAAGCCGTCAATATGGCCTCAAAAAGCTCAGGCTCCTCGAACATCATATTATGGCCGCTTTTTTCAAAAATGACCTTCTTCACGTTCTCTTGCGATCCGTCGACAGTATCCCATAGCGATACGGGGCCGACCAGGTAGTCGTAACGCCCAAGACCGAGGAATACCGGCTTGGTGAAGCCTTTCAGTGATTCGATCAGATTGAGCTGCGCGAAAGCCTCTCCCCATAAATGATCCATAACGGGCATGTTCGTGAAAACTCCATCCCACATCGATGCCGCATCAAAGGCATAGTTATAGAAGCTGTGGGCTCCCATCCGGATGCACATATGAACAAAGCGCCGCTCGGGCTCCCTCTGAATATCACCTTCCAGCAGGGCCATATCACCTTCAAACTGCCGCTTCCGGGCAGGACTTGCCGTTTCGTTGAAGCCATCCAAACTCTGCTGCTGTCGTTCCAGGCTGTTGGTCGGCGCAGCATTCAGCAGAATGACCTTCCGGACAGACTCCGGATATTGGGCGGCATACTCCAAGGCCATGAAGGCGTGCCCCGAATGCCCTAATATGATAAAATCCTCCAGTCCCAGCGTTTGTCTTGCCGTTTCGATATCATCCAGAACCTGATCCAGTGTATAGTCTTCCGGTTCCAGTGCTCGAGGGGGCTTCACAAATCCTCTGTGATCCAGGAAAATCAATTGAAATTGGGTATAGAGCAACTCCGAAAATAAGCGGGGATAGTAAATGCTGCTTCCCACCACCAATATGGGCATGCCCCTTCCATGAATGGAAACATTCAAAGCAAATCCGTCGCTCATGATCGTACGCTGTGTGTGCATGTGTATCGTCCTCTTTTCTTATTTTGTTTAATCGCAACATCCCCTTTCCTGTTCGGATTCCATTACATTCTCCATAGAACGTTCCAACATTCTATATCACCTCGATTAGCGTTCGTTCAAGTCAGTATATCACAGGCGCGTAAAGCCGGTTTGCGGGAGCTTACTACATTACTACAGACTGGGAAAAAAGGGGGTGCGAAACCGATCTCCTGCGTTTCTTTTATTCAGCAATGTCACCGATCGTCAGGGTAAGCTCAGGATAATCCGCGTCAATCGCCTTCTTCCGCTCCATGATGTGGTTCATTTCAAAGGCGGAGCCGAATAATTCGGGCTCGGGTTTGAAAGTCACACTGGTGCCAGTGTCTTGAGTCAAACCAACTGTCAAAGGTCCGGTTTGCGGAATGCCGTGGCGGTACTCTTGACGATACACCTTGCCGTCGCGACGAATCTCTACGGCCAGACGCTGAGAGAGGGCATTGACCACGGCGATACTGATGCCTTTTTCCGCGCCAGGGACGAGGAAGTGTGCGCTTGAATTCAAGCGGTGGACATCGGTCAGAATCGATTGGA
Organism: Paenibacillus glucanolyticus NBRC 15330; assembly: GCF_004000885.1. Taxonomy (GTDB): domain Bacteria; phylum Bacillota; class Bacilli; order Paenibacillales; family Paenibacillaceae; genus Paenibacillus_AQ; species Paenibacillus_AQ glucanolyticus. The sequence goes on along the minus strand of NZ_BIMC01000024.1, from coordinate 37,464 downwards.
CGGCAGGAATGCTGGAATTCGGAAGGGCCTGCACGGGAATGCCTCTGCCGTTATCGGTCACCGTTACGCTGCCATCCCCATGCAGGAAGATGCCAATCTGATTGCCGTACCCGTTCGTATGCTCCAATATCGAATTCTCCACCACCGCCCAGAGCAGCTGATGAATATCGAAATTCTGCGAGGTTCCGAAATACATCCCCGCATGATTGCGGGTTTCCGTCATTTCCAGATAATCGCTCGTATCAAGAAGATCGCCCGCCGCAGACAGCAGCAGCAGGAACGGCAGGCTCCGGTGCTTGGGCAGAGCGTAGCGTCCACCGTGCTCTTGCACGAGTAAATCCGCGCCGAGAAGCGCCTTGAGGTGATGATACAGCTGGCCGGTCGTCCCCATGTTCAAGCGTTCCACCAGCTCGGAGCCGGTCAAAGGCTCTGTCATGACGGCCTTTAAAATATCGAGGCGCTGCTTATTGCCCAGGGCTGCGAGGATTTTGGCTGCCTTCTCGGTGTTCATGTCCAGCAATTGCTCCATTCGGCGTTCCTGGGGCTCCCACCGGAGTCCATCGCCGTTCAGGTGCACCTGTCCGGAGTAAAAGACGGAGCCGGGTACATGGGTCGAGTCATGTATGTTGGGTGCTGAAGTGATTTCTTGGGGCTGCTGGTTTAATGCGGAAGCTGGTTTTCGTTCCACCAGAGCTTGGTATACAAGCTGCTGCAGCTCCGCCATTTGTTTCTGTAAGACATCCATTTCATGGAGCAGGTCGCGTGTCATAGGAGTCATCAACCTCACTTATCGTAAAATTATGTTATTACGTAATTATTATATTACGTAATAACATAAATGTAAATCCACTTTAAGGAAATTTTCATTCGTTTGAGTGAAAGGAAAGATCATTCGGGGTTTTGGGAAGGGCAAATGCTTCTGCTGGGGGGAACTGTAACCAGCGGTAAAGGCTGGATAGGATGCGTTGTTCTGGCGGTTTGGTGACCAGGAGATCCCCATATACAAAAACAAAGACCACGCCTGCCATATGGGGGCGTGGTCTTAAATTATATAGAAATTCTAGGTCGGCTCTGGGCCTCCTGTTACTTCGGGATTGGCCTCCAGAATCCCCTCCGTGATGTTCCAAAGCATGGGCAGGAAGCGAATGACTTCGTCTGCCCGCTTTTGCAGGTCTGCCGTGGATGTAATGCCAAGATCCGCAAGTATGGCGTCAAAGGCCGGGGCGTATTCCCGTTGAAACTCAGGAGGTCCATCAGCTTCCAAAATGTTGTGGCAGCGTGCAAAGGTGGCGACCATCCAGAAAACAGCCTCTCGATGGCTGCCGTTCAGGATCAGCTCGCGGCTGCCTTCAATGGCAATCGGTCTTGCATCCGCGGTAATATCGCTGCTGAAGAAGAAAGTTGTCTTTGCAATCGCGGCAGCGGCGTCGAAGGTTCGGGACAGTCCATTGAGATGATGCATCGCTTGCTCGGCGGTCATGTCCTTACAGCCCAGCAGCCTTAACAGCTCTTCGTAGATTTCCTCTCGGCCGTATTCCTTAAGCACATCGCGGGCTGCCACATAACGCAGTCTGACGGTTGGGTTCCGAAGAGCGGCAACCAGCAGCAAGTGGGTCGTAACGCCGGTAGGGAAGAGCCAGGAGGTAACCTGTCTATGCCAGGAGGCAGAAGGATCGATGGATCTGAGCCCGGTAATGATGCGTTCTCGCACATTCTCGCAGCGGCGGCTGACCCAGATCCGGTCGGCAAAATGCCGGGAAACCTCTGTTTGCAGCTTGCGGAGCTGCCCGGTCGGATCGGACATCAGGGTGTCCACCCGAAAGCTGCCGGCCAGATGATAGGACGTTAATACCTGCTCGGGCGAGGACAGGTCCCGCCAGGAAAGATAGGTGGCCTCAATCAAGGCGTCCTGGTAGACAAACTTTCCGAGCTTGAGAGGGGGTTCTGCGTCTTCAGTGACAACGACAACGTCGATGTCCGAGGACGGGGCCATCTCGGCATCATCCGGCTTCCCTACGGTGGAGCCGCTAAAATAGGCACCCATAAAGCCGGGCTCCCTGCTGGCATGCTGCAAGACCCAATCGGTGGCTGCTGCTCGTGCTGATCCCACGTTCATGTCCTACTTCCTCCTCTACCTGCATGAGTATCTAAGTAAAATAACAAAAATATCCTATTCTTCATTACATTATATGGGCTTTAAATCTAGAGTACAACCGCATGAGGCTTGATGGCTCTCGTTGTGCCGAGGGATTGGCGGCATTAGGGAAGAAGGGAACATGGTACGGGTGGAGGGATTAGAGAAGTTTGCGCTCATAAGCAGCATCGGTATATCCAACGTGAAATGCCAAAACGGACATTCCCATCATCGCTGAAGCTTCGGCGATGGAGAATGTCCGTTTTGATGTTTATTCTATTCATCCGCAATCACTAGCGTTGTACTGGTTTTTTTGAATTTTGGAATGAGGCTTGCATTGACGTTGGCATCCGTCACGATGGTATCAATTTTGTCGAGTGATGCGATAGAGATGGTAACGTCTTTGCCAAACTTGGTGCTGTCCGCCATAACAAACACCTCTTTGGACAGCTCGATCATTTTTTTACGAGTAATGGCTTCTTCCAGATTATAGTCGGAAATGCCTTTCTCGATGGTAATGCCGCTGCAGCAGATGAAGGCCTTCAGCACATTCAGCTCATGGAAGTTGAAAATGTATTCATACGCTACGATGGACTGTTCCTCGCGCCGGATTTTGCCGCCAATCATAATCAGCTCTACATCGCTGTCCATCAGCTCAATCGCAACCGGAAGCGAATTCGTAACCACCGTCAGCTTCTTCTTATGCTTCACGTATTTGGCGATCTGATACGTGGTCGAGCCGCTGTCGATGTAGATACAATCGCCGTCATGGATGAATTCACTGCTTTTGCGGGCGATCCTGTCCTTCTCTTCCAGCTGGCTGACCATACGCTCATCCATGGAGGATTCGCCGAACCGGGACTCTACGAGTTTAACCCCGCCGTAAATCTTCTCAATCCGGCCTTGCTTGGTCAAGGTGTTCAGATCCCGGCGCAGTGTATCCACAGAGATATTCAGCTCTTCGGTTAGTTCCGTGATCTTTAATACTTTTCTAATCGTAAGCAGCTCTAGTATTTTCTTGTGCCTCTCCAGTGGAAACATTCGCCCTCACCCATTCAATTCGCATTAGTAGTTGACGCTCGCATTCAAGTCTAGTTTACTCATTCGTGCCTCCATATTCAATAGATTTACCCATATTATTCGTAAGTTAGGCATGTGATACAGTTAAATATAGTCAACAATTAGTAGTAATTTATGAATGATATATGCATAATTTACTTACATTTAACAGTTTGCATGATTCTTGTTTACATATGGTTTTTATACTGAGGATGTGTTCAAGGAGGTGAGCCGGTTGTTGAAGCTTCAGCATATAAGTAAACAATTCGACGATAAAGTGGTTTTGGATGACATCAGCGTAGAAATCGGTACAGGTGAGATTGTGTCACTGCTTGGTCCGAGCGGCAGCGGAAAGACCACATTACTGAATATCATTTTGGGACTCACCCGGATGGACCAGGGAAGCATCGTGTTCCATGATCAGGATCTGAGCAGCGTACCGATGAAGAAGCGGGGTTTTAATATTGTTTTTCAGGATTATGCCTTATTCCCGAATTTGAATGCCTACGACAATATTGTATACGGGCTGCGCAATAAGAAGGGAACTGTAAGTGAGCAGGAGGTACAGGAATATATCGATTTTCTGGAGCTGCAGCCCCACTTGAAGAAGAGGATCAGCGAGCTGTCAGGGGGTCAGAAGCAGAGGGTGGCCCTGGCAAGAACACTTGTCACCAAGCCAAAAATTCTGCTGCTCGACGAACCGCTCAGTGCGCTGGATGGCGTCATTAAGGAGTCGATCAAGCAGCGTATCCAGTCGATTGCCAGAGAATTCAAACTCACCACGATCATTGTGACGCATGATCCGGAGGAGGCGCTGACGCTGTCCGATAAAATCCTGATTATTAACCAAGGAAAAATCGCCCAGTTCGGTACGCCACAGGAGATTGTTCATCATCCCCAGGATGATTTTGTGAAGCAGTTCATCATCAAGCAGCTGCATATCAAAAGGCAGAATATTTACAATCTGTTCGGTGAGCATTATGCCTAATGTGAAGCCGGAAATGCGGGTAATCTTCACCGTCATTCTGATCTTGTTCGCTGCGTTTCTGTTCCTGCCGTTGCTTATATTGCTGGTTCGTTCCTTCGAGTCCGATCAGGGGTTTACCCTCGGTCACTATATGTCACTAGGCTCGAACCGGGAATTGATGACAGCGATCGGCAACAGTGTGAAGGTATCGGCTTTAACGGCGCTGATCACAACTATCCTGGGATTTATGCTGGCGTACTCCATTCATTGCACGAGGATATATCAGCCCCTCAAAGGGGTGTTGAAAACCGTCATCATCGTCCCGATGCTGCTTCCGACGATTACGTATGGGTTCGCCATTATGTATTCGTTTGGTAACCAGGGATTGATCACCCGGCTTGCCGGACGCAATTTGTTCGAAATCTACGGATTGAACGGATTACTCATCGGCTATGTCGTATACACGCTGCCTCCCGTATTCCTGCTGATCCATAACGCTTTTCAATACATTGATAAAAAGTTCATCATCGTATCCAAGTTAATGGGAGACGGAACGATGAGAAGTTTCATGAACACCATTCTGCGTCCTCTCGCGGGTGCGCTTGGCGGAGCTTTTGTACTTTCCTTTATTTTAAGTTTTACGGATTTCGGGATACCGGCTTCCGTTGGCGGTACCTATCCCGTCGTGGCAACGCAGCTGTATCAGGTGATGCTGGGCTCCATTCCGGACTTCAACCAAGGCGCTGTTATTGCGGTTCTGATGCTGATACCGGCCGTGTTCGGCATCTGGCTGCTGAATTATCTGGAGAAATGGAATTTTCACTATGACAAGCTGTCGGATATCGAGCTGCCGCGGCACCGAGTGCGGGATATCGCATTCGGAGTTATTTCATCGGTGATCGTGCTTGGGATGCTCTCTATTTTTGCGGTGATGTTCATTGCACCATGGCTGAGCAGTTATCCCTATGACCTGACGTTTACGTTCAAGCATGTACGGGACGTGTTTCAATCGAGCGATTTGACGGGGGTATATCGCAACTCGCTCTGGGTCGCCCTCCTGACGGCTCTGTTCGGAACCCTGATGGCATACGGATCGGCATTGCTCAATGTCCGCACCTCGTTAAAAGCCCGATCGGCGGTAGATATGGTATCGATGATTACCAATACGGTACCCGGCATGGTGCTGGGGATCTCCTACCTGCTCCTCTTTAATGGAAGCAGCCTGAAGGGCACGTTTGTCATTATTGTCTTATGCAATATCGTGCATTTCTTTACGACGCCGTACTTAATGGCCAAGAACTCCCTGTCCAAAATGAATCCATCCTGGGAGACCACCGGGGAGCTGCTGGGCGACAGCTGGTTCAAGACCGTATATCGGGTGATCCTGCCGAACTCGGCCTCAACCGTCATCGAGATGTTTGGCTACTATTTCATCAACGCTATGGTGACGGTCAGCGGGATTATCTTTCTCGTATCGGCCCAGACGTCGCTTGTTGCCAGCAAGATCAAAGAGCTGCAGCATTTCGCCAAGTTTAATGAAATCTTCGTGCTGTCGATGCTGATCTTCTTCACGAATCTGATCATCAAGCTGGTGTGCGACGCATGGCAGCGGAGGACTTCCGTTCGACGCTGAGCTATTGCTGCAAGGGATGAATGTCCGCTGCGATGCCGGATCGTACTTCCGATCGCTGTTGTCTTCAGATTTCTCTGATTGAAATGAATCAACTGCAGAAATCCGAGGACAAAGGCGAACGCATACGCTTCTCCAGTACGATTCCGTCCTCTTTCGCTGGGTGACAGCACGAAGCACCAAGCAAGAAGCAAGAAGTACCGTGCCCAGAAGCATCATCTGCAATTCAATCAAAGATATGCGCAAGCGAGTTAGACCCATCTTTTCACTTGATTTCTAAATATAACAACACAACAAGGAGTGGAGTTACTCATGATCAAAACGTTAAAAGGAATGCTGCTGTCATTAATCGCCATCAGCATGGTGTTTGCACTGGCTGCCTGCGGCAGCGGCAGCGCGGGGGAAGCGAAGAAGGTGGTCATCTACACGAACGGGGATGAAGAAGCCGTCGCCGCAATGGAAACCTCGTTGAAGAACGCGGGATATGACGGACAATATCTCGTGCAATCACTAGGCACTTCAGAGCTGGGAGGCAAGCTCATGGCCGAAGGGAACAAAATCGAGGCCGACTTGATCACGATGAGCTCGTACTTTATCGAGAGCTCGCAGAGCGAGCATTCCATGTTCAAGGACCTGGCTTTTGATACAGGCGCCGTTGACTCCTATCCGGCCTATTACACGCCGATTCTGGCGAATACCGGGTCCATCTTCGTCAATACGGAAGTGTTGAAGGAAAAAGGCTTGCCGATGCCAACCTCCATCACCGACCTGACCAAACCGGAATTCAGCGGACTCGTATCGATTCCGAACATAATGGATTCCTCCACCGGCTGGCTGCTGGTTCAGGCGATCATCAGTCAATACGGTGAAGACGCAGGCCGGCAGGTGCTCCATGATCTGATTGCCAATGTCGGACCGCATCTGGAAAGCTCGGGCTCGGGTCCGATCAAGAAGGTGCAGGCCGGCGAAGTGGCAGCCGGGTTTGGACTCCGGCATCAGGCCGTTGCGGCCAAAGCAGCCGGTGCACCGATTGATTACGTGGATCCGGTTGAAGGCAACTTCTCCCTGACCGAGTCGGTTGCCGTGGTGGACAAGGAGAATGCCACAACAGATTTGGCGATGAAAATGGCGGAAACCCTGATCAAGGACGCCAGAAAAGATCTGATTGTGAACTATCCGGTAGCCCTGTATGAGGGGGAGACTGTGGATGAGGTCAACAAACCAGCGTACGCCATGAAGTTCGAGAAACCATTGACGGTAGAGCTGTTGGAAGAGCACCAGCAATTTTTCAACGGATCTAAAGAATAGGCACCATAGGAGCGATGCGATATGAATAAATATAAACTTTTGACACCCGGCCCTTTGACGACAACCAGCTCGGTGAAGGAGGAGATGCTCCTTGACCGCTGTACATGGGATGACGAATATAAATCCATTACGCAAAAAATCAGATCACAGCTCCTGGCATTAGCCGGGGCGGATGCGGCACAATACACAGCTGTTCTGATGCAGGGAAGCGGAACGTTTGCCGTCGAATCCGTGATGACGTCAACCATATCGAAGGAAGATAAGGTGCTGATCGTGACCAATGGCGCCTATGGCGAGCGACTCGTGAAGATGGCGGAGTACATTGGACTGCATTACACGGAATACAAGTTGAATTACAATGAACAACCAAGCGAGAATGAGCTGCGGTCGAGACTTCAAAAGGATCTGCGAATTACGCATATTGCGATGGTGCATTGCGAGACAACAACGGGGATACTGAACCCGCTGGAGATGGTATCCAGGCTGTCCAAGGAGTATGGGAAAACCCTTATTATCGATGCCATGAGCAGCTTTGGCGGAATGGAGATTGACGTTCAGGGTCTTGGCATCGATTACCTGATCAGCAGTGCGAATAAATGCATTCAAGGCGTCCCGGGATTTGGATTCGTCATCGCCAAGCTGGAGAAGCTTGCGTTATGCGAGGGGATTGCACGCAGCCTGTCGCTGGATCTGTACGATCAGTGGAAGGGCATGGACAAGGATGGCAAATGGCGCTATACCTCACCGACGCATGTGGTGGCGGCATTCTCCAAAGCGCTGGATGAGCTGGATGCAGAAGGCGGCGTATCCGCCAGATTCAGACGCTACCGGAATAACAATCGCCTGCTGCGGGAGAAATTGGCCCGGATCGGCATTCATGCCTATATAACCGAAGACAAGCAATCACCAATTATCACAACGTTTCTGTTCCCTGGTGAAGGGTTTAGCTTTGGGCAATTTTACGCTTATATCAAAGAAAGAGGCTATGTCATATACCCGGGCAAACTGACCGACGTGGATACCTTCCGCATCGGGAATATCGGGGAAATCTATGAACAGGATATCGAGGAGTTATGCCGCATTATCGAAGAATATAGGGGAGTGATGGCACAATGAACAGAATCGAAGGCGTTATATTGGACTGGGCCGGAACGGCCGTTGATTTTGGATGTTTTGCACCTGTGAATGTGTTTGTCGATATTTTCAAGAATGCGGGTATTGAAGTGACGATGGACGAAGCGAGAGCACCAATGGGCATGCTGAAGATCGATCATATCCGTGCCATGCTGTCGATGCCGAGAGTATCGGCTCTATGGGAAGCGAAGTATGGAGAAGCTTATCAAGAGCAGGATGTGCAGCGGCTGTATGCGGAGTTTGAGCCGGCCTTAATGGCTTCCTTATCCGAGTATACGGACCCGATTCCGGGTGTCATCGAGACGGTGGAAGCGTTGAAGTCACAAGGGCTGAAGATTGGCTCCACAACAGGCTATACAAGCACTATGATGGAGGTTGTTGTCTCGAATGCCCGGCAGAAGGGTTACAGTCCGGATGTCTATTTCACCCCGGATGACACACACTCGAAGGGAAGACCTTACCCTTACATGATCTATCGGAATATGGAGTTTCTCCAATTGTCGGCTTCATGGAAAGTCGTTAAGGTGGGCGACACCGTCTCGGATGTAAAAGAGGGCGTGAACGCAGGCGTATGGTCGGTTGGAGTCATCATCGGCAGCTCGGAAATGGGCCTGAGCCTGGACGAATTCCAGGCCTTGTCGGAATCGGAGCGGGAAGCTGCGATCGCGAAGGCCGAGCAGACGTTTATCCGGAACGGGGCGGACTTTACAATTCATACGATGTCCGAGCTCCCACAACTCATTGAGAATTTGAATGGAATGTTGTCCGAGGGAAAAAGACCGGGAATGCAACCATAAAGGAATGATAGTAAAAGGGCCGCGTTCTCACGCGGCTTTTTCTGCTGTGTGGCGGGTATAGGGTCTTCTACCGTGATTTTACATCCCCCAACTGGGGCAGCGGTTCCCGAAACACGGTTCGAACCACAATCTCAGCCAGCAGAAACAGGGACAGAATGGCACTGTACACCCCGATGACATAACTCGTTTTATAGGCGAGTCCGAATCCGCTGTGGAACACAGCCGCAAACAGATGAATGAACAGGTTCGTGAAGCAGAAGGCATAACTTCTCGCCATCCATTGGCGATGTTGATGGATCTGTTTCTTTTTGATTTTTAGAATGGCGATGACCGTTATCGCGGGCCAGATGATGTTCAGCAGATTGAACGGGACACTCGTTAACTTGCCGCCGGTGGCGTAAGGAGCCATATACCCGGAGGTCAGCACAACCACCATGACGGAAGCGACGTAGACATAACCATTCGCCCGGTGAAATCGCCGGTACTTTTGCAGCACCGTGTTCGAGAAGTTCATCGCGCCGCCAACCATGGCAATACATGCAAAAATTACATGTACATACATCACGTTCAGCCAGGCTGACACAGGCACCGTGCGCTTAGGGTTTTCCTTGTGGTTTAGAAATTCACCGGCCTGCGGGTCGTGGATGAAGTTGGCATACAGGATGTACAGGACAAATCCAGCGATCACCATCAGCATGGAACTGTAGAGACGCCGGGAAGTTTTTCTAGGATTCATGTTATATAACCGCCTTGACCTTGATAGAGAGCCAGAGATTGCTAGGTTAGCGTCCAACTCTTCTTTATCTTAGCAGACGGGTAGTGTTCAGCTATAGTTAATTATTACCGGCTTATGCGGAGAGAAATCAAGTAAGGCTGCTCGAACTGTCCGTACAGATTTTCCCGGGATCCTCGAACCTTCATGATAGTCTTGGCGAGATGTATCTGCTTGCGGGTGAACGCGCGCTGGCGCTAATGCATTATGAGAAATCGGTTGAGCTGGACCCCGAGCATGCTGAAGGAATTCGTATGGTGAATGAGCTGCTTCAGTCCAATTAAGTCACGTGTCCGTACAGTTCATCTCAACACAGAAGAGCAGTCCGCATGGACTGCTCTTTCTTTATTGCACGTATGTGCCGATAAACTCCGTTACTTCCCGGTCATACCCCTCGGGATCGAATTGACGCGCCATGCCATGGCCTGCGTCAGGAACGACGAATAACCTCTTCTGCTCCGGACCATTCTCGTACAGTTCATATACCATCTCGGTAGGAACGAATAAATCCCCGCCGCCGTGAATAAACAGCATCGGCGTCTTGGACTTCTTAACCTGCTCCAGTGCCGAGGCTTCGCCGAATGAGTATCCGGCCCGAATCTTGGTCAGCAGGCTCGTGGACTGAACAAGCGGGAAAGAAGGCAGCTTATACATGCGCTTCAGCTGATAGGTCAGCTCATCCGTAACCGAGGTATATCCGCAGTCCTCCACAATGGCCTTTACCTGGGGAGGAAGCTCCTCGCCACTGGTCATCATCACCGTGGCACCACCCATGGATACGCCATGAAGAACGATTTGGGACTTCTCACCCGTACGCTCGATGACTAAATCGATCCATTTCAGATAGTCCTTGCGTTCGGGCCATCCGAATCCGATATAATCACCTTCACTTCTTCCGTGTCCGCGGGCATCGGGCAGCAGCACGTTATAACCCAAGTCCTCACGGTACATTTGGGCGAACCCGCTCATCAGCTCTGAATGCCCGGAATATCCGTGTGCGATAATGACGGTTTTGTCCGTGGGTGCGGCGGCGGGCAAATAGTACGCATGCAGCTTGAGACCGTCGTCCGATGTGAGACTCCATTCCTGCAGGCTTTGCCTGGCCCACCAATCCTTGCTGTCCGCAAACGGATTGTCGATGTTGGAGTTGGCTTCCAGATCCGGGTTGCCGTCCAGGAAGGTTTTGTCGGCACGTGCAATGGCAACGCTATAGAAGTAGAAGCTTGCTGAGACAATAATGATGACTAAAAGTGCAATGATAGTTGCAGACATGATCATAATCCTTTTTTTCATAATGATGGATATCCTCCCCCTCGCAGCCGCTCGTATGCGTCATATGATGGTGGTTACGAAGGAAAATGGGCCGATGCGAAGTAGCAGTTCCTTCCACCTATAATATCGTACGTAATCTGATTAATCTATATGGCAGATCACGCTTCGGCCCTTGTGTTACATCAATTCTATCGGTTGGGGGAACCTAAAACCAAAGAGCTCCGGCAGGAGGTGATTGTAGAATCATGAACAAACGCTTCATGGGGCTGATCCTTGTTGTCGTTATGACTACTGGTTTACCGCTGACATCCCATGCAGAGAATACCTCTCCTTCACCGAAGAGGGACAGCACCGAGCTGCAATATCAAGACATGCTGATGATCGTTCTTCTTCCTCATATTGAGGCTGCGGTTCGTGAGCATTACTCCAAATCGCTTAAAGAGCAGCTCATTGTCTACCCATATTATGTGGATGTGACCGAAGTGAAGAGGGTGAACGGCTTTCGCGGCTTTCATTTCATCCTTACACTCGAGGCACACCCAACGGTCGGTCCGCATATTACAGTCGGAAAGGACCGGCTTGTCTTCGAGGTAGCCCCGACGCTTCCCGGCGGTATGGTCAAACTGGTGGAATTTCAGCATCTGGAGACGCATGAGGTGCCCCCGCATTGGCAGGATATGGTGAAGTAGCATGGGTTTAGCTTGATAGTTGTAAAAAACAAGCAAACGTGATTCGCGTTTGCTTGTTTGGCATTTCATGGTACCCATACCGGGTGTGCCCTCGTACATGGGATCAGCACGGTAGGTGCGAGACGTAGGCTACCTTCTCTCGTACACGGGCCGGTCCGGTCCGGGCTCGGCCTGAGTCCAGCCGATGCCGAGCAGAACGATGATGGCGATGAAGGCAGCGGGCACGGCCCATTTCCAGGATTGCGCGAGCATTCGTACGGCCGGTGACATCAAGGCAAGTATGAACCCGATCAGGACAACACTGAACAGGTGAATCCCAGGCGGCAGCAAGAGGAACACAATATGAAAGATGGAGGCGAACAACAGGATAGGAACGAGCGTGGTGGTGAGTACCACAGCTGGATGATGCAAGGATTGCAGCGGATCCCGGGTAAATGCCGCCCACGCTAAAGCGATGAAATGGACCAGCAGCGGAATCGCAAACAGATAACTTGCACCCGGCAGGAGCCAGGTTGAGCCGACAAGCAGCAGCAGGAATAAGAATGCTCCCCCCAGCAGCATTTCCAGTTCATTCGCTTTCCGTAGGATCCATCGGGTAAGGGCAACATGAACGATGAGTGTTACCAGTATGAAGCTGACACTGTACAGAAGTGAGTCGTAGGTTGCGCCTGAGGGCTGCGTCATATTACCGGCCCACAGCGCATCAATCAGCTTCCATAAGCCATAGCTTAGCGCGGTGGATAGAACAGCTGCCAGAATCGGGATCAGCAGGCCGATCAGGCTCCCCTTTATGCTGAGAGATGAGATGCGGGCAAACATGAACACCAAACCCAGCCATATCGCCGCGAGCACAAGGGTGATGGCAACCACCCATTTTGCAGGGTAGTGAAGCAGCAGTCCGAACAGATTGAAATAGACGCGGTCGCCTGTCGAAGACAGGTCAGACAAGTCGAGATTGCCGAAATGTTTGGCCATGGCGAGTGCGTTCTCCCCTTGATGCTGCATGGTCTCAAGGGAGACGTTGTCCGTGTTGTCCATAGGGGTATGATAAGCTACCCACCCATCACCATAGGCAAAGTTCAGGCCCGGAAGACCGTGCTCCAGCGCCACCGTCAGATCGGTATCATTGGGAAGCTGTTTGTACAGGGCCACCAAGAGCGAGTTGCTGACCGGGTTGGATACAGCCCGGGCATATTCTTCGATGATCCGCCCGTTGCTATCACTCGTCTGGAACATGAAGGACGAGCCCTTCGATCCCCGGGCTTCAAAATTCGCAATCATGCCGATCTCGCGGTGCTGAGGATCCCGGAAGAACACTTCAGCACCCAACAGCCCTTTCTCTTCCCCGTCTGTAAGCAGGATCCATATATCGTTCTGCGGCGACGGACCAGCTTGAATCGCTCGTGCCGTTTCCAGCAATGAGGCAACGCTGACCGAAGCATCATTGGCCCCGGGTCCGGCCGGAACGGAGTCGTAGTGGGACATGAGCAGGAGCGGTTTACCGGATCCTGTGCCCTTAATGACACCCAAGATGTTCGTAAGCTGAACGCTCTGGTCGATGTATTTCGTTGTCAGGCGGCCATTAAATTCTTGAACGTCCGGGTTCAAGCCTAGCTGCTCCATCTGTTCCACCAAATAGGCCCTCACCTCATCATGGGCGGAAGATCCCATCGGATGGGGCTGCTGGGCGATTTGCTCGACATGGACCATTGCGCGTTCAGCAGAGAATTCGGTTGCGGGGGTATCGGTGCTTCTGGCTTGCGGCGGTTTCTCGTACCACAGCATGAGGGAGATCACGAGTATGACGGCGAGGATGGTCGTAAGCGGCAGCCAATAAGGCGGTTTGCGGTCCGGTGGTCTGCTCAATTGAATTCGCATGTTAATACTCACTTCCTTTTGGGATCATTCAGGCCAATGCTGCAAAGCAAAAGCTCCCATTAGAATGGAAGCTCTTTTGATTTATATTCAATATTCATTTTTTCATACCATGTGTTAAGACCGGTCCAGAGCCGTTCACACAGCTCATAGAGATGATCGATCTGGAGAAGCTGGCCGCGCATCACCAATTGCGCCAACTCATCATACCCCGAAGGTCTGGATTCCAAGGACAGCGATTCCTCCAGCGTTTTGGCTCTTGTATTATAAAATGTTCGGTTGGCGAGTCCAATCAGTTTGGCCGTCTGCCATGTCAGATCCTTTGCGCCCAGTGGCAGGTAACAGAGGTTCCCGGCTTGGACATTGTTCCGTATTTTGCCCATCGTTTCGTAGGGCTCCCAGATCATGAACTCCCGCATCGTTTCTCTAATGGCTTCGTCTGAAACCTGAAGGGGCAATTCTCGGATTTCCTCCAACAGATTGGTTGGGTCGTAGAGTTCCTGTAAATGTACGTAGGCGCCGGCTGTAATAGCCCAGGAATCATCCACAGACGATGCTGCTTTGAATATTTCACCTTTTTGTACCATGCCGATTTCGATTTTGAAGGGATCGTATATGAATTCGTGGCCAGGCAGGGATACCCCGTCCTTCGTGACAACTCGAAGTTCAATATCCGAGTATGGGCCATCTATTCCCTGCGCGATCGAGCCGTACAAGCCAATGGCCAAAATATCATCGCCATGCAGTTGAAGCAGTCGGTCTTTCATTTGATGAATGATGTTCATTTTCTCTTCTCTGGTCGTAGCGGCTGGATAAGGTAACATAGGACAATCTCCTTCGAAGAAAGTTAATTATCTACATTATAGTATAAATACGACCGCTGAACCCGTCGTGAAATTCAGGATTCTGTGAAATGATGAAATTGTTATTCCGATTTTCCATGTTATGGTAGTATATACTTGTGGGTAAACAGGAAACTGTAGCGTCCGCAGTCAAATCATATAGCTGAGGTGAGAAGAGATGAGCAGAGATAAGCAGAGTGCAGGTAAGACCAAGCAGGAACTGGATCGGGTTGTGTTCATTGGCCGCACGTTTGAAGAGTATAACAACATGTTTGATTTGCACATGGAGGAGCTTATCGGAAAAAGGATTCTGGATTGTCCCGGGGGAGCGTGTTCGTTCACCGCACACGGTTCGAGGCTTGGACTCGATATTACCGCAAGCGATATAACCTATGATCACAAGCCTGATGATCTGGAGCGCAAGGGATTGCAGGATATCCGGCATGCCATGGAAACGATAGAACGGGCGAAGAGCAATTATGTCTGGGATTATTATGGAGATGTGGAGGGGCTTAGCCGACATCGCCATCAAGCACTCCAGGATTGCGTGCAGCATATGAGGGAGCTTCCGCGGCGCTACGTCGCTGCGGTTCTGCCGGAGCTGCCTTTCAAAGACGAAGAGTTTGATCTGGTGCTGTCCGCCCATTTTCTGTTTATGTACAGCGACCGCTTGGATTATGACTTTCACAAGCAGACGATACAGGAGCTGCTGCGGGTCGCCTCGGAGGAGGTCCGCATCTTTCCGTTAACCGATTTAACGGGATCCCGTTACGACCATCTGGATCGCTTGATTCACGAGCTGGAGGCTGAAGGCCTGCGGGTGACGGAGAACAAGGTGCCTTACGAGTTTATGCGAAACGGCAGCTCGCTGCTGAGCATCCGCAAGTTATAGATATGGGGGAGCCGGTTATGTACCGGCTTCCTCTTTTGGTTGGGGATGGTGGCTGTCGTCAGCACAACAGATTGTACCGTATTCACTGAACCCATCTATTGCTCCTGTCTTACAGGAGCACGAAGAATGGTTTTCATGGAGGAGGAGGCGGCTTTTCGGGGGTCGGATAAATAAATCTCATGGTGCAGTCCGTTCGGGACGTAAGCATGCTGTTTCATGAATGCATACATTTTCGCCAGCGTATCCGGCTCTGTGCTGTAGGGGCCGATATGCATGATTTCGACGCATAGCCCCTCATGTATTGTCTCCAATACCACTCGCTGAATGGGTTCCAGATGATTTTTCTTGGAGAAGGCTTTGTCCCGAGCGGAGTCCACGATCTCCGGGGTGACAAACGCCGGCATCCGAATGAGCAGCTTCCAATACCATTCCTCTTTCGGAACCTCCAAACCATACTGATCCGATTCCACCCACCATTGTCCCTCAAGTTTAGGAACCGTAAAATCCTGAATTTCCGTCTTGCAATATCCCTTAACTCCATAAGCGACCGTATACAGCGCCTCGGTAGCATCCTCGAACATGGAGCTTTCGGGTGCGCCTTGGCCTGCTAATGACAGATAGGGCAGGGGATCATATTGCACAAGCTCAGGCGTGTTTCCGGCTGTGTAATAGGTTTTATCGCTTTTGGTCAGATCGAGTTTAGGAAGCAGCATACGAATCTCTCCTTTTTGCTCATGAATTATGCCTATCATAAAATAACTTCACTGACTGCATGAGAGTCAGTGAAGTTGTTCAAAAGATTATTCATCGTAATAATTCGCAAGATCCCTTGCCGTTTCGGAGAGAGCGCTGCGCAGCTCCTTCGGTTCAAGCACGTTGATTGATCTGCCAAAAGAAAGCAGGAGATACGGCATGTATTTCATCATCCGGCCAGGCTGTATATGGAACTCGGCTTCATACTCAATTCTTCTGACGACAAGATAAGGCTGTAGAAACCACTGGTTGCATATCGCGTCCAGCGCTTCGGTATGACCCTGAAGGCGCACGGTCACAGACGGCGTATCCATGGTTACCTGATCCTGATGTTCATGAACATTGCTCAGGTAGTCTTGGACCGAGAAATGCTCCGGCATTTCAAATGTGCGACCTGTTAACGACAGGCTCTTCATCCGGTCCACTCGGAACACGCGGAGGGCTTTCCGTGTATGGCAGTAAGCAGTCAAATACCACTTGCCGAGACGGTAGATGAGACCATAGGGATCGATGTGGCGTTCTTGAGCGGAACTGCTGGATGACTTCGCATAGTGAAGGATCAGCGTTTCCCGTTTAGCGACAGCTTGCTCTAACTCACGCAATAGGGGCTGAAGCAGGATGCCCTGTGAAGAGGAAAGGACATTAATACTGCCGACATGACGCCTCAAGTCCTCCAATTGGGATTCCTGAAGCCGGTGCTCAATCTTGGAAAGTGCTTTTTCAAGAGCATCCGTAAAAGGGTAGTCCGCATGCCGGGCTAGGAGCGCACTGTGTTCCATGGCCTTAAGCTCGGTTAATTCGAAGAACAAAGGCACGCTCAAAAAAGTATCAGGCAACCTAAAGCCCCCCCATGCCCGGATTCGGATATAATGGGGACTCCGCTCACACCCAGTGTGTCGATATATCGATAGACCGTTCGGACACTTAACTCAAGTCTCTCGGCCAATTGTTCAGCTGTCATTTTTTCATGGGATCGAAGTAACCACAGAATGGAGAGCAGATAGTCCAGTTTAGCCATGGTCCACACTCGCTTTCTTAACGTTATTTTAGGTTGTGGTTTCCGGATGAATGATCATATTATACCAATCCATGCATGGGAGTGACCAAGAAGATGAAGAAGATCCATATGGATATCGAAGGCTTGTTTGTTATAATGTGTTCAGCAGAGAGAGGGGGCGTGAGAATGGGGTTGAGGGATGATGTCTATCATTCACCATCGCTCATTGAAATATATGTCACATGATCAGCCTTTAACGAAAGAAGCCATATTAGATGCGGCCGAACAGACGCTGCGGCGTTATGGTCCTGAGAAAACATCGGTTGTCGACGTTGCCAAAGCGCTTCAGGTCAGCCATGGCTCCCTGTATCGGCATTTTCCCAGCAAAGCGGCCCTCAGGGAAGCCGTTACCGAGCGCTGGCTGCAGCGGATTGCAGATCCGTTGCAAGAAATTGCAGACGGAACGGATGGCAGCGCCGCTGATCGATTGCGGTTATGGATGGATACTCTCATCCGGACCAAGCGGAATTACGTTCTGGAAGACCCCGAGATGTTTGCCATGTACACCACCGTGACGCTGGATGCCGTCATGATGATTGATACGCATGTGAAGTTATTGAGCGGGCAGATTGCCCAGATCATCAAGCAAGGAATGCGTGCCGGTGAATTTAAGTCGGGCGAGCCGGAGCCGGTGGCCAAGGCCTTGTTCATGGCAACGTCCCAGTTCCATCATCCGGCGCATGCCTATCAGTGGAGCTCCAGCGAGATTGAAGCAGATTTTGACTCGGTATGGGCGTTATTGCTGTCGGGAATCATGAAATCAACCGTTAACGGGTCTGAATAATGCGAAAAATGGAATAAGGCCTGTTCGACGGTCATCCTAAAGGTTCATGCTGCCCTTGGAGAAGCGTGGTAAGATCGTTCCCTATGTAAAAAAGATGCTGATCCTGGCGATACTCGCATGGAAGAGCATCTTTTTTGTATGCATTTATCAAGTGAATGAATGACAAATATATAAAATTGTCACTTGTTATTTGTTAGGACTCGGCATATAATCAATGGCGAATAAGATACCTATAGGTCCTTGATCCATCCTGATGACATATTCACGCACCAGCATTTACAGATATACAAATTCGCATGCGGGGGGCTTTTATCATGAAAAACAGCTTGATTGGCAAAGTAGCCATCGTAACCGGCGCATCAAGAGGCATAGGACGCGAAATTGCAATAGTGCTTGCGGAGAACGGGGCCAAGGTCGTTATAAACTATGCGAACAGCCCGGCCAAAGCAGAGGAAGTTGTGAGCAGCATTAAGTTGCGCGGTGGCGAAGCAGTGGCGATTCAAGCCGATATCAGCCAAGTGGCGGAGATCGAGATGCTGTTCCGTCAAACCTTGGAGGTTTATGGTGGAATGGATATCCTGGTGAACAATGCGGGGATCATGACAACCAAGCCGATCGCGTCCATGACGGAGGAGGATTTCGATAAGCAGTTCGCGATTAACGTGAAGGGAACTTATTTTGCGATTCAGCAGGCCTTTCAGCATATGAATTCGGGCGGCCGCATTATCAATTTCTCGACGTCGGTGGCTGGACAGATGTTCCCGTCTTACAGCGTATATGCAGGCACGAAGGGCGCTGTGGAGCAGTTTACGCGTCAGTTGGCCAAAGAATTCGGTCCCAAAGGCATCACGATTAACGCGGTGGCTCCCGGGCCGATCCATACGGAACTGTTCATGGAAGGCAAGTCGGAGGAACAGATTGCGGGCATCGTGAACATGAATGCCTTCGGACGTCTGGGTGAACCGGATGATGTCGCAGGAGTGGTATTGTTTCTGGCTGGCGAGGAGTCAAAATGGATCACGGGTCAAACACTCCGCGTGAACGGGGGATTCGTGTAAAATCCGCGACGTTAATCAGGATGTGCGAGGATAAGAGAAAAGCACCGGGATTCCCGGTGCTTTTTGTGTACCCAATGACAGTGATGGCTGTTGTTGGATTTCCTTATGAGCCTGCGCATTCAAGGATGTATCCTGACCGAGGGAGTCCGGTGGTCATATCCGGCAAATGGTTTCTACTCAAGGTCTTTCCACTTCATGTCCAGCGTCGGCGGCGTGTAGCTGTCCATGAGTTCCAGCAGCTTGAGCGGGTCATTGGATATATTGATCAGGTTTAAGTGGGAGGCATTGGAGAAGCCCTCTGTGATGCTGTACTGAATCAGCTTCATGAACGGTTCGAAATAATCCCGGATGCTCAGCAGTCCGATCGGCTTCTGGTGAATCCCGATTTGGGACCAGCACAATACCTCGAACAATTCCTCATAGGTTCCAAAACCGCCCGGCATGGCAATAAAACCGTCGGACAGTCTCGACATCGTTGCTTTGCGCTCATGCATGTCAGCGACTTCAATGAGCTGGGTCAGCTCGGTATGTACAATCTCGCCTTTGAACAGCCCCCTGGGCATGACTCCGATGACCTCGCCGCCATTTTGCAATACGGCATCAGCCACTTCGCCCATCAATCCGATTCTGGAGCCGCCGTACACAAGCTTGTATTGGCTGTGGGCAATATGTCTGCCAAGCTCGGCCGCCCTCGCTTTATAATCGGGATGTTCACCCATGTTGGATCCTGCAAATACGCATATAGATTTCAATTCGCACACTCCTTAACCAGATGTTGATATTATAATGAAGTAATTATACTATATATAGTGATCTATGTCATGGAACGCAGGGATACATATCGCTTCAATGTTAGGTTTGCCTCTCTTAGCTTATGACATACGTGTTAACATGATCTTGAGTTTGATCTCGAATTATGTAAAAAAATTAGGGGATGGGTTGGTTCATCCCAAGGAATCGCGGAGGTAGCACAAGCTATGGATATGAATGAGGCGCAGCAATGGATTAAGCAGTTTTACGGGGAGCGAGGCTGGACCGGGTACGGCCCCTTTATTCGGGTCGGATTCTTGATGGAGGAGACAGGGGAAACGGCACGTGCCGTCCGCGCTTATGAGATTGGCAGGGATCGGCCCGATGAGGAGGCCCAGTCCAGGGAACGGCTCAAGCAGGATTTGGTGGAGGAGATCGGCGACGTGCTCGGTAACATTTCGCTGCTGGCCGATCTCTATGATATCACGCTGGAAGAAGCATTCACGGCCCATCAGCACAAGCTGCTGAAGCGGTTTGGCTCTTAATGGAGATATGGGATAGAGTCTGTTTCGCAAGCAGGTGGTAAGGAAGTCCCTGGAAAACTCTTAATTCCAAAGGCGTGCCTACCACAGAATGACGCAGCAAAGAAGGCTGCCCCCAAGGTCCCTTGGACGATGGGGTGCAGCCTATTGACGTTGTATGATCACATGAAGTCGTTATGACAAAATGTTATGACACCAGCACTTTGCGGAACTCCTGCGTCAGCAAGGGAACGATATCGAACAGGTCGCCGACGATGCCGTAATCCGCCACTTTGAAGATAGGAGCCTCGGGGTCTTTATTGATGGCAATAATGACCCGGGATTGGCTCATGCCCGCCAAATGCTGGATGGCTCCGCTAATGCCGCAGGCAATATAAATTTCGGGTGTGACCACTTTGCCCGTCTGCCCGATCTGGAGCGCGTAATCGCAGTAGCCGGCATCGCACGCACCGCGCGATGCGCCGACGGCGCCGCCGAGCAGGTCCGCCAGCTCCTCCAGCGGCTGGAAGCCTTCCGCGCTCTTGACGCCGCGACCGCCGGAAATGACGATTTTAGCTTCCGAGAGGTCGATTTTTCCCGTGGTCTTGCGAACGACGTCCTTTACCACGGAGCGGAGGGAGGGGGCCGGGTAAGCGATGTCCTCAATGCTCGTGCTTGCACCTTCTACGGCTTTCGCGGCAGGAATATTGTTCGGACGCACCGTTACGACCCATGGCCCGTTCTGGAACACACGTTTCTCAAAAGCTTTGCCCGCATAGAGCGGGCGAGTGAACACCGCTTCTCCAGCTTCGTTCTCGATTGCCGTCACGTCGGAAATCTGTCCGGCATTCAGGGACGCGGCTACCAGCGGGGCCAAATCACGGCCAATGGCCGTATGCCCGAAGAGCACCGCATCCGGCCGCGCCTGATGAATAACGGCCTCAATGGCCGCCATATAAGCCTCAGGATTATAACTTTCCAGATCATCATGCTCGACAGTATAGATCGTATCAGCACCATATCCGTTCAGGGCCGATACGGCTTCCGTAATGTTGGCTCCTGCAACCAGAATGCGGATGCTGTCATCATCAGCTGCAATTAAACGGGCAGCGCCCAAGGTCTCAAGGGCAACCTGCCGCAGCCGTCCATCCCGATTCTCGGCATATACTAATATCGTTTTGCTCATATCATAACCTCCTAAGTTCCAATTGAGATTGAAGTGAAAAGAGTTTTACGATTCCGACTTGTCTTAACAACCAAGCGAATGCAGATGATACTTCAAAATCGCTGTTGGCCCAGAACAATAAAGCAATCAGGCGAAAAGCGTGCATGACGGACAGCCTGTAAACCATACAATCAGAATACATAAGGAATGAGGGCAGGGTGCACTATTGATGTCATGTAACCGCATTCAGAAGTGAGATTCAAAGGGATTCATACGCTCATTCCCTAATACTCAGATCACCTTCGACTGGGTGCGCAGCAAGGATACCAGCTCATGTGCCACTTCGGCAGGCTCACCCTTGAGAATGACTCCGGCACTGCGCTCCGGCGGCAACGACAATTCGCTTTGCTTCGTTGCTGGCTGAATGTCGCCTTCCGATAATCCGAGATCATCCAGCGACAGCGTCTGAAAAGGCTTCTTCTTGGCCTTCATGATACCTGGCAGCGATGGATAGCGAGGTTCATTCAACCCCTGCTGTGCCGTGAAGATAGCAGGCAGCTGAACCTCCAGCACCTCGAGATCGCCTTCGGCGTCCCGGTGTACTTCGGTCGTGGTACCGTTCAGCGTAAGTTTGGTGATGGAGCCGGTATGGGAAATACCGAGGAGACGGGCAAGGCGAATCGCCACTTGGCCTGAACCGCGGTCCACCGAGAAGTTGCCGCCGAGGATCAGGTCCGGGTTTTCCCTGGACAAATACGCATGCAGCACCTTCGATACCGCATACTCATCGTCTGGAATCCGCTCATCGGAGATCAGCACGGCATCATCAGCACCCATCGCGAGCGCGGTCCGAAGGGCCTCTGCGGTACGTTCCGGTCCGACGGACAGGAGTGTTACGCTGCCGCTATGGTCATCCCGAAGCTTCACGGCTTCTTCCACAGCATATTCATCATACGGATTGATTACAAATTTCACCCCATCCTCGGCAATCGATCCGTTTTCAATCGTGATTTTTTCCTCTGTGTCAAAGGTCTGTTTAAGCAGTACTACAATCTTCATCGGTTAAACTCTCCCTTCAATATGAATATCAGCAGGACTTATTGTCCGCTGGAAACACCGTTCAGAAAAAAGCTGAGCGTCTCCTCCGCCTGATCGGACAGAGAATATTTGCGGCCGGAGATCAGCCAAGAGGTTACCGCTTCGTCCATGGCGCCAAATATCAGATTGCGCACCAGCTTGATGTTCAGATCGGAACGGAATTTCTGTTCTTTAATACCCTGTTCCAGGATATTCTCGATCAGCACAATATATGGCTTAAGCGCGTTGCCAATTTCCTTCCGAAGTTCCAAATCGCTCTGCCGCAGCTCAATCTGTGTGACATAAGCGAATTCGGGATTGCTCTCCAGCTCGGAAAAATGAATGCTGCACACCGTACGCAGCGCTTCCACCGCGTCCGCGGTGCCTTCCACACTTTCGTGGAATTTGCCGACCAGCTCGCCGAGCTTCTCCTGGAACAGGCAAATGAGGATATCCTCTTTCCTCTTAAAATACAAATAGATGGTGCCGTCTGCTACGCCGGCAGCCTTGGCAATCTTGGATACCTGGGACCGGTGATAGCCGTTTTCGGCGAATACTTGCAGGGCGCCCTGGAGAATAAGGTAATATTTATCATTTTTTTTACTTGTCATCTGCTCACCCCGATGTTAGAATACAGTTAAAATTATGAATGAATACTCATTCATTTCTTGTATCCATCATAAAATACGTTCATGTCGTTGTCAACGATGGGTTGCGAAGACCCGGGAATTTGATGAAGCAGGCGTAGAAGGGCAGCAATTAAGGCGTTCATATCAGAGCAATCGACAGCAGTTCAACCGGAAGAAACGAAGCAGCTGGGTATCCGTTAGGCTAGTACAGATGAAGTGATGCAGCTAAGAATTCATGTTCGGTTTAGAGTGGTCGGCAAGGCACGATGTGGAGGTCTATTTTTGCAGCCCCAATGAAAGCGCTTTATATATTGTCCCGACATGGACACCGTGACGAGCCGGATTGTGGAAGGAGTGAACGAGTCTTCGAAATTAAGACTGCACTATTAGAAGAACCAGGGCAGATGATTCTAACGCAAGGGGCTGAAGAGAGATGATTCTACAACTAATCAACGCGCTTCTCTTTGTCGGGATCACCGGCTGGGCAGTGTACATGTTCGCTACGGTGGTGTATCGACGGTACCTGTATATCCGTCTGGGCAAGCCAGCGAATTTGAAGAAGGATATGAAGGAACGCCTGAGCCAGTTCGCCATTCAGGTGTTCGGACAGAGCAAGCTGTTCAAGGACCGCAAGAGCGGTATCATGCACTTTATCGTTTTTTATGGCTTTATCATTTTGCAGTTCGGTGCGCTCGACATTATATGGAAGGGGCTGTCAGGGCACAGCTTGCCGATTCCGGGGCATGGCGGCTTCATCCTCATGCAGGAGATAACGGTGACACTGATCCTGCTGGCAATCGGTTATGCAGCTTACCGGCGTTACGGCGAGAAGCTGAAGCGGCTGAAGCGAGGGTGGAAGCCCAGCATTGTCGTGTTTTTCATCACGGCGCTGATGGCCTCGGTACTGCTGACGATGGCTTTTGAACGGCTTCGGGAAGGACTGGCGTGGTCTGTGATGGCGCCCATCTCATCCAGCATTGCGGCTGTTTTCACCTGGATGCCGCCGGTGGCGGTCACGGTTGGTTATTTCGTGTTCTGGTGGCTCCATCTGCTTATTCTGCTGTCGTTCCTCATCTATGTACCGCAATCGAAGCATTTTCACCTCATTACGGCACCGATCAACATTCTGGTACGCCGCACGGATCCTCCGGGCAAGCTCAGCAAGCTCGATCTGGAGGATGAAGAGGCTGAGGAATTCGGGGTGGGCAAGATTGAGGACTTTACGCAGAAGCAGATGCTCGATTTCTACGCCTGCGTGGAGTGCGGAAGATGCACCAACGTATGTCCGGCATCGAATACAGGCAAGCTGCTGTCGCCGATGCACATGATTGTGAAGCTCAGGGATCATCTGACGGAAAAAGGAGCCGCACTCACCTCCAAATCGGCGTGGATGCCAGCGTCGGTGTTTGGATCGCCCGGTGTTCACTCCATGGCTGCTACGGATTTGGCTCTTGTCGGCTGGAAGGGCGAGGGGATTACTGATATCGGTCCGACAATGGACGTGCAGAAGAGCTCCTGGCATCAAGTCGAGGGGGTAGACCCGAAGGATGTTCAATTGATCGGCGGCGTCATGACGGAGGAAGAGATCTGGGCATGCACCACCTGCCGCAACTGTGAGGATCAATGTCCGGTAGCTAACGAGCATGTCGACAAAATCGTGGATCTCCGGCGCCATCTCGTTCTGATGGAGGGCAGCGTGCCGCAGGAAGGACAGCGCGCGATGCAGAACATCGAGCGTCAGGGCAACCCTTGGGGGATCAGCCGTGCGGATCGCAGCAAGTGGGTGAAGGAGGTTGATCCCGAAGGAACTCTGGAGCTGAAGATTCCTACCGTGAAGGAGAATCCGGATTTTGATGTGCTGTTCTTTGTCGGGTCTATGGGCTCGTATGACAATCGCAGCCGCAAGATTACCCGGGCCTTCGTCCGGCTGATGAACGAAGCAGGCGTCAACTTCGCCATTCTTGGCAACGAGGAGAAGAATTCGGGCGACACGCCGCGCCGCATGGGCAATGAATTTCTGTTCCAGCAGCTGTGCATGGAGAACATCGAGACGTTCCAGAAGTACGATGTGAAGCGAATTGTCACAGCTTGTCCGCATACATTCAATATTTTCAAGAACGAATATCCGGAATTTGGTCTCACGGCCGAAGTGATTCACCATACGGAGCTGCTGGATCAGCTGGTGAAGGAAGGACGTCTTAAGCCACAGTATCAGGTTCAGGAGAAAATCACGTATCATGACTCCTGCTACCTTGGGCGTTATAACGACGTGTATGATCAGCCGCGCGATGTGCTGCGCGCCATTCCGGGCGTCGAGCTGCTGGAGATGGAGCGCAGCCGGGAGAACGGGATGTGCTGCGGCGCCGGCGGCGGTCAGATGTGGATGGAAGAGGACGCTGGCAAGCGCGTGAATCTGGCGCGTACCGAGCAGGCGCTGTCCGTGTCGCCGACCATGATCAGTTCGGCTTGTCCGTTCTGCCTGACGATGCTGGAGGATGGCACGAAGCTGAAGGAAGTGGAAGAAAGCGTCAAAACGCGAGATATCGCGGAAATCTTGGAATTATCCGTATTCGGTCTATCTGAAATCCATGAACAGGAGGTCGTTGTGCAATGAGTAATACCATTACCAAAGAAGTCGTCAGCGGTTCCGGTGTCGCAGGTCGAAACATAACCAAAGCAGCCGTAATCGGCTCTGGTGTCATGGGGTCGGGTATTGCCGCCCATCTAGCCAATGCAGGAATTCCCTGTCTGCTGCTCGACATCGTTCCGAATTCCTTGACCGCCGAGGAGGAGAAAGCCGGCTTGACGCTGGATCATCCCAAGGTTCGAAGCAGGCTTGCAGCCAAGGCCGTTGCGGCACTGCCTAAATCCAGCACGGCCCCGCTGTACAGCGCCGACTTTGTGAGCCGGATCACGCCGGGGAACACGGAGGATCATCTAAGCCAGTTGAAGGATGCAGACTGGATCATTGAAGTGGTCACGGAGCGCCTGGAAATCAAGAAAAGCATCTTCAAGCAGATCGAAGGGGTTCGTAAAGAAGGGGCCATCGTCAGCACGAACACCTCCGGTATTTCCGTTAATGCCATGGTCGAGGATTGCAGCGAGGAATTCCGAAGTCATTTCCTGGGGACCCATTTCTTCAATCCGCCGCGTCATATGAAGCTTCTGGAGATTATCCCGGGCTTTGACACCGATCCGGATATTACGAAGTTCATGGTTGAATTCTGTACGAAGCGCCTTGGCAAAGGGGTTGTTCTGGCAAAGGATACGCCGAATTTCATCTCGAACCGGATTGGCACCTACGGACTCCTCGTTACGCTCCAGGAGATGGTGAAGAACAGCTACACGGTGGAGGAAGTGGATGCGGCCACGGGTCCGATTCTGGGACGCCCGAAGAGTGCAACCTTCCGTACGCTGGATCTTGTGGGCATCGATACGTTTGTCCATGTGGCGAGAAATGTTTACGACTCAGTGCCGGATGGCGCCGAGAAAGACGTGTTCACGGTACCTGATGTGATGAATGAGCTTGTCACCCGCGGCTGGATCGGAGAGAAGGGCGGCCAGGGTTTCTATAAAAAAGTGAAGGGCGATAAAGGCAGTCAGATCTTATCGCTCAACCTGTCAACGATGGAGTACCACCCGAGCGCCAAAATAAGCTCCGCTTCCATCGAAGCCGCGAAAGCGGTGAAGGGAGCCAAACGGAAGATCAAAGCATTCCTGAGTACGCAGGATCGCTACTCGGAGTTGGCCTGGAATGTATTGAAGCAGGTGCTTGTATATGCTGCCGATAAGCTTGGTGAGATCGCGGATTCCATTCAGGACATCGACAACGCGATGAAATGGGGCTTCAACTGGGAGCTCGGTCCATTCGAGACCTGGGATCTGATCGGACTGCCGGAATCGGTGCAGCGCATGGAAGCAGAAGGACTGACCGTCCCAGCTTGGGTGAAGGATTGGATTGCCGCCGGGAATAAGACCTTCTATCAGCAGAAGGACGGCGAGGCGTTCCATTATTTCAAAGGCGAGTACAAAGGGGTGGAGGTTCAGCCGGAGCTGATCTCGCTGCAGACTTTAAAGTCGCAAAACCGGATTATTCGCTCAAACACGGGCGCGAACCTGATTGATCTTGGGGATGGTGTAGCGTGTCTGGAATTCACATCTCCGAATAATGCGATTGGTGCCGATATTCTGGTCATGATTCAGCAGAGCGTCGAAGAGATTCGGGCGAATTACCGCGGGCTCGTGGTCGCAAACGAAGGCCGCAACTTCTGCGTTGGCGCGAACCTGATGCTCATGCTGATGGAAGCGCAGAGCGGTGACTGGGATGAGGTGGATGACATCATCCGTCTGTTCCAAGGCAGCATGATGAAGCTGAAGGGGCTGGAGAAGCCGGTTGTGGCTGCGCCTCACCGGATGACACTCGGCGGCGGCGTGGAAGCGTGCCTGCCGGCCGACCGAATCATCTTCTCGGCGGAGACGTATTTCGGTCTCGTGGAGACAGGGGTGGGTCTCATTCCAGCAGGCGGCGGCTGCAAGGAGCTGGTGCTCATGACCAGCAACCGGCATCCGGATGCGGACCATGATCTCCAGCCGGAGATCAACAGGATCTTCGAGATGGTGGCGATGGCGAAGGCATCGACCAGCGGACATGAAGCGATCCGCATGGGTTATGGACGCAGCGGAGATACGGTGGTCATGAATCAGGATTACCGGATCTATGAAGCGAAGCAGGCGGTCCTTGCGATGGACCGGGCAGGCTATGTGCCGCCACAGCCGGGCAAAGCCCGCGTTGTCGGCCGCGACGGCCGTGCCGTGCTTCAGCTGGGCGCCATCGATATGAAGCGAAGCGGCTACATCAGCGATCATGATCTGCTGATCGCGAAGAAGCTGGCTCATATTCTGACAGGCGGCGATGTTCCTGCTGGAACTATAGTAAGCGAGCAGCACCTGCTCGACCTGGAACGCGAAGCGTTCCTCAGCCTGCTCGGCGAGGCCAAAACCCAGCAGCGCATGCAGCATATGCTGGCAAAGGGCAAGCCGCTGCGTAATTAGGAGTGATGAGAGCTGTTTTGGAGAGAGCTGCTTTACAGTTAAAGATTAGTTATCATTCGTCAAACGCGATTCGATAAATCAACCGGCATACAGTGCGTGGGTGGCAGTTATCCGTGCTGTTGAAGTTAGATCATGGAGGCTCTTGAATTAGCTCCACCCGTTACAAATTCATATCATGGCCGATTAGTGTCCAGCAATCATATCCGAATTGGATTCAACCATTTCAAGTTGATGAGGTGAATGGCATGAGAGAAGCAGTCATAGTATCCCTTGCCCGTACTCCGGTAGGGAAAGCAAAGAAAGGAAGTTTCGCCCAGACGCGCGTAGAGGATCTTGGCAAGGCGGTATTGGAAGCCGTCATTGAGCGTGCGCCGGGTCTAAAAAAAGAGGATGTCGAGGACATCATTCTCGGCTGTGCAATGCCGGAGGGTGAGCAGGGTCTCAACGTAGCGCGGATCATCTCGCTGTATGCAGGATATCCGGTGACGGTCCCTGCCCTGACCGTCAATCGCTTCTGCTCCTCGGGACTGCAAGCGATCGCCTTTGCGGCAGAGCGCATTATGCTTGGCTATGCGGAAGTCATCGTGGCAGGCGGCGTCGAGAGCATGAGCCATGTGCCGATGACCGGCTTCAAGCCAGCACCGCATCCGACAATTGTGGAGGAGATGTCTGAGGTATACATCGGCATGGGACACACCGCAGAGGAGGTGGCCCGCCGCTTTGGCATTACCCGCGAAGCGCAGGATGCCTTCGCGGCCAGCAGCCACGCTAAGGCAGCGGCTGCCATCGCTGAAGGGAAGTTCCGGGACGAGATCGTACCCGTGAACGTATCGCTGGCTGCCGCGGATGAGCAGGGCAAGGTCCGCAGCAGCAACTTCGTCGTGGATACGGATGAAGGGGTGCGGCCGGATACCTCCCCGGAGGTATTGGCAAGGCTCAAGCCGGCCTTTGCCCTCGGCGGTTCCGTTACCGCAGGCAACGCGTCCCAGACGAGCGACGGTGCAGCAGCCGTAGCCGTCATGAGCCGCGAGAAAGCGGAGGAGCTGGGTCTCACGCCGCTGGCTACCTTCAGATCGTTCGCCCTGGCGGGCGTTGAGCCAGAGATTATGGGGGTAGGACCCGTCGAAGCGATCCCGAAAGCGCTGCGCATGGCAGGGATCGAGCTGGATCAAGTGGATGTGTTCGAGATTAACGAAGCGTTCGCTTCGCAATGTCTGCACATCATCCGTGCCTTGGGCATTGACGAGAGCAAGGTCAACGTCAATGGCGGTGCCATTGCGCTCGGTCACCCGCTCGGCTGCACTGGCGCCAAGCTGACCGTCAGCCTCGTCTCCGAGCTCGCCCGCCGCGGCGGCGGTTACGGCGTCGTGAGCATGTGCATCGGCGGCGGTATGGGCGCCGCCGGGGTGTTCGAGGTGCACGCCGCCGGAGCGTAAGGAAGAGGTTAGTGATAGAGGGAAGAGGGACTTGGAGCGTCTCAGCCGGGGCCAATCCCCGAAATAAGTCCACAAAAGGGACTTATACCTCCTGACCAAGGTGCTGAAGGCAGGGAGGGATAGCCACAGTCTAGTATCGGTGAGATCACCTGAAGAACGAATCAATACCTCAACAGTAGTTGATCCCTTAAAGTAGAAATTCCAGATTTTCAATCTATCAAATTCTGTCACGTTACTTATCTGGTCATGGAGCGATGTCCGCTCCGTACATGGACCGGACATCGCACCACTTACTCCAAACCACAGGCGAATGCAATGATAGCCGCAAGTTGGGGGCTTCCGGCAGAGCGTCAGCCCAGCGGAGAGGGCGGAATTGTACTGGAGAAACGAAGTGGTCGCCTTTGATTTTGGATTTCTACTATTAATAGACCCATTCCGGAAATCCAAAATCAACAGCGATCGGAAGGACAATCCGCACGCGCAGCGACCGGTACTATCACCGGATGTACTTGATCGATCGAATGGTCACATACCAGTACAATCCGCGCACGCAGCAACCAGTATTTTTTCACAGCCATGCATTTAAATAGCATCCCAGCACCACCAAGGCAATCCTTGTTTTTCGCCTAATTCCACATTCCGAAAGGGGAAACCAATCATGAGCGATAACCAAACCAAAGAACCGAAAATCAAAGGCGGCAGCTTTGTCATCGACAATCCCGATGTGCAGCGCATTCTGACACCGGAGGATTTCACGGAGGAGCACCGCATGATCGGTGAGACGGTACGTGACTTTATCGAGGGCGAAGTGGTGCCGCATGATGAAGAGCTGGAGAAGCTGAATTATGAGATGACGGTAGACCTGCTTCGCAAAGCCGGTGAGCTGGGCCTGCTGGGGGCGGATGTGCCGGAGCCGTTCGGCGGCATCGGGTTGGATAAAGTCAGCTCCACGATTATTAACGAGAACCTGGCCAAAGGCTCGTCCTTTGCCCTTTCGTTCGGTGCTCATGTCGGAATCGGCACGCTGCCGATCGTGTTCTTCGGCACGACCGAGCAGAAACAGAAGTACCTGCCGGATCTCTCAACCGGTACCAAAATCGCAGCTTACTGTTTAACGGAGCCGACCTCCGGCTCAGATGCGCTGGGTGCCAAAACCACGGCACGCCTGTCCGATGACGGAGAGTATTATATTTTGAACGGATCGAAGCTATATATAACTAACGCCGGATTTGCGGATATCTTTATCGTATACGCCAAGATTGACGGAGAGCACTTCACCGCTTTCATTGTCGAGAAGGAGATGGAAGGCTTCACGCTGGGGCCGGAAGAGAAGAAGATGGGCATCAAGGGCTCCTCGACGCGTCCGCTCTTTTTTGAAGACGTGAAGGTACCGAAGGAGAATCTGCTGGGCGAGATTGGAAAAGGACACCGGATTGCCTTTAACATCCTGAACATCGGACGGTACAAATTGGCAGCCGGCACCGTCGGTGCAGCAAAGGAATCCATTGAGCTGAGCGCGAAATATGCTAATACACGCAAACAGTTCGATACGCCAATCTCGCAGTTCCCGCTCATGCGCAAAAAGCTGGCCGAGATGAACATCACCGCCTTTGTGATGGAGAGCATGGTGTACCGTACCGCAGGACTGCTTGACGAAGCGATGCAGGACATCGATTACAACGGAGAGGATGCGGGAATCCACTCGGCTGCAGCGATCTCCGATTATGCGATTGAATGCTCAATCAACAAGGTGTTCTGTTCGGAAGGACTCGATTTTGTGGCAGATGAAGGGGTTCAGATTCACGGGGGCTACGGGTATATACAAGAATATAAAGTGGAACGCATCTATCGCGACTCCCGCATCAACCGCATCTTCGAAGGCACGAACGAGATCAACCGGCTCCTGATTCCCGGCACACTTGTGAAGAAGGCCATGAAAGGCGAAATCGCGCTTCTGCAGAAAGCGCAGAGCCTCCAAGGCGAGCTGCTGCAGCTGGTGCCAGGTCAAACCTTTGAGGGCACACTGGAGCAGGAAACGCATTTCCTGGACATGAGCAAGAAGATTTTCCTCCTCGCTGGCGGTCTGGCGGTTCAGAAGTTTGGAACGAAGCTGGAGAAAGAACAGGAGGCCTTGTCCAATCTGGCGGATATGATGATTGATATTTATGCCCTCGAGAGTGTATTGCTCCGTACCCGCAAGCAGATTGCCCGCACGTCGGAGGAAAAAGCAGCCAGCATGATCGAGATGACGCAGGTGTATGCATACGAGGCGTTCCAGCGCATGGAAGCACTCGCAAAAGAGACGCTTGCCTCGGTTGAAACCGGCGATATGCTGCGCATGCAGCTGTCGGTGCTCAAGAAACTGACACGCAGCAATCCGGTTGATACGGTGGCGCTCAAGCGCAGCATCGCAGCACGCGTAGTCAAGAACGAACGGTACACGGTATAAACCGCTACCTCAACAGAGAGAGATTTTTCTTGGAGTAGGAAAGAAGGAGCATTCCTTAGGAAAGGGTTGGTTTTGTATGGATGCAAAGCCTTGGCTGCCATTTTATCCACCGGAAGTAGCCCCCGCTTTTGATTATCCGAAACAGAATTTGGCTTCATTTCTCGTGACGTCGGCGCAAAAGTTTCCGGATCGACCGGCGATGTATTTTATGGGCAAAACGATCAATTACAAAAGTCTGCTGGAGTCGTCCTACCGTATGGCGAACGCGCTCCGCAGCAAAGGGATCAAGAAGGGTGACCGGGTAGCGATTATGCTGCCCAACTGCCCGCAGGTGGTCATTTCGTATTATGGCGTGCTCCTTGCCGGAGGCGTGGCCGTGATGACCAACCCGCTCTACATGGAGCGGGAAATCGCGCATCAGATGAAGGATTCCGGTACCAAAATCATCATCACCATGGATATGTTTGTGTCCCGGGTCGAGAACGTGATTGAGGAGACGGAGCTGCAGCATCTCATCGTCACATCCGTGGCGGACTATCTGCCGTTCCCCAAGAACCTCCTGTATCCGATCAAGGCCAAGAAGGATGGTCCTCTTCCTGTTGTCCATTACAGCGACCGTGTTCATGCCTTCAAAAAGCTGCTAGCCGCCTCTTCGAATGAACCGATCTGCGAATCCGTGAACGCCGAGAAGGATTTGGCCCTGCTGCAGTACACCGGCGGCACGACCGGTGTCCCGAAAGGCGTGATGCTGACGCATATGAATCTGATCGCCAATACCGTACAGTCGGCGAACTGGTGCTTCCAGGTCGAGGATGGGAAAGAGCGGTATCTGGCGGCACTCCCTTGTTTTCACGTGTTCGGGCTGACGGTGCTGCTGAATCAAGCGATCTTCCGGGCAGGCTTGCTGATTCTGGTGCCAAAATTTGAAGTGACCATGATCCTGGACCTCATTAAAAAAATGAAGCCGACACTCTTCCCGGGCGCGCCGACCATGTACATTGCCCTGATCAATCATCCGCGGATCAAGGAATATGATCTGTCTTCGATCAATGCCTGCGTCAGCGGCTCTGCCGGGCTTCCGGTTGAGGTGCAGGATAAATTCGAGGAGCTGACGAAGGGCCGGTTGATCGAAGGGTATGGCCTGACCGAGGCTTCGCCGGTGACCCATGTGAATCCGATCTGGGGAAGACGAAAAATCGGCTCGATCGGCGTTCCGGTTCCGGATACCGATGCCAAGGTGGTCGACCCGGATACGGGCGATGAAATGCCGATCGGCGAACCCGGCGAGCTGATCGTGAAAGGGCCGCAGGTGATGATGGGTTATTGGAATCGGCCCGATGAGACCTTTGAGACGCTTCGCAACGGCTGGCTGTTCACGGGCGATATGGCAACGATGGACGAAGAGGGGTATTTTACGATCATCGACCGCAAGAAGGATATGATTATTGCAAGCGGTTTCAATATTTATCCTCGGGAAATCGAGGAGGTGCTGTATGAGCACCCTTCCGTGAAGGAAGCGGTAGTCGTTGGAACCAAGGACGAATATCGCGGAGAAACGGTAAAAGCGTATATCGTTCTGAAGGACGGGGCTTCCCCGGACCCTTCGGGCCTTGAGAAGTTTTGCCGCAGTCAACTGGCTGCGTACAAGGTGCCGCGTCAGTATGTGTTCCGCGACTCGCTGCCGAAGACGATGGTAGGCAAGGTGCTGCGCCGCAAGCTCCTCGAGGAGGAAGAGGAAGGCAGACCGACAGGCTGATGCATGGAATGGGTCATGTTGGATGCTGTCGAGACGGGCGGATTTAATGGAGAAATCGGTCGGAATTATCCCGGACGCAGACCGTTTGCCGTGCAAGCCTCGAGCGGGATGGGAGCGACCGGAATTTCACATCATCACCCCATAAATGGTATGCGGCAGGAATGGAGACCGTATGTAATAATGTCATAAGAAAAAAAGGAGGCGGCCTGATGAATCATACCAATACCAACCCGGACACGAAGGCCGGACAGCCGGAATTCGACCGTGAGGCATACATGGAAGCCATGACCAAAGCGGCAGAGCCCACCTTCTGGGGATATCTCGGCTGCAAGCTTGCGTCTGCCAATTCGGAGGCGGTTGTTGTAACCCTGGATGCACAGCCTCATCATATGAATATGATGGGGATCGTGCATGGAGGCGTGCTCTCTTCATTGATGGATAATGCCATGGGCATTGCGGTCATGCTGGAGCGTCCCGGCGAGTCCACGGTAACTAGCAATCTTAACGTGCATTTTGTCATGCCCGCCAGGGCAGGAATGCTAACCGTAACGGCAAGCATTGTGCACCAGACCCACCGTTCGGTGACAACGGACTGCAAGATTACGAATGAGAAGGGCGATCTTGTCGCGATCAGCACGGGGTCGTTCCGGGTGAAATAAAGCAGCGCAGCTGCTATGGAACCGATGGTCTGTCATCCTTATCCTTTGAAGGAGAAGGAGGCAGGCCGTTTTTTTAAGCGGATTATTTTCAAGGGACATGCTATTGAAGCATGATAGACGTTTAAACCTCACTAGGAAGCTCTGATAGGGGAAAAAACCGATCGAGCAGGGAACAGAATGTTCCGGCCCTTGTTAATCCCTGTTATTCTTGTCAAGTCGATAAAGCTGTGGTACAATGAAAATGCTGTTTTTCATGTAGAATCTAGAATGTCTCTTAAGATAATAAATTCAGATGTTTACATACGTAGGAGGTGGAAGTCATGGTTATTTTTTTTGAAGTGTTGCTTGTTATTTTCTCCATCGGGTTGATTACTGTCGTTCTTCTCCAAAAAGGGAAAAGCGCAGGTCTTGCCGGTGCCATCTCCGGCGGTGCGGAACATCTTTTTGGTAAAACGAAGGCTCGCGGTATGGATCTCGTACTGCAGCGCACAACGGTAGGTCTTGCAGCTGGATTTATGATTTTGGCCATCGTTGTTGCTATGTTGAAATAACAAGAATGTTACCCTCGCTTTTTCACTCTTGGAAGAGCGGGGGTTTTTTATTTGCCTAAAAAATGGAAAATTATATCTTTCGTGTGGATCCGAAGGATACCGCAGATTAATTTCGTGTATACTAGGGTATGTGTATATGAAGGTAAAGAATGGATAGAGGAACGATGAAATTGCAGGTTCCCCGAGGTGATAATCATGATAACTGAACAAATTTTATTGGACTTTATGCGGGAAACTGCATACAAACCGATGACGTACCAGGAATTGGAACAACATTTTGCGATTGAAGACGCCCATGAATTCAGGGAGTTTCTGAAGCTGCTGAATGAGCTTGAGCAATCCGGAAAAATCATCCTGACAAGCACCCAGCGCTATGGCGTGCCGGAACGGATGTCTTTGCTGCGCGGACGTCTGCAGGCCCATGCGAAGGGCTTTGCTTTTCTGATTCCAGACGACCGGGAGCACCCGGATGTGTACATTCATGCCAATGATCTCAAGAGTGCCATGAACGGAGATATCGTCTTAATCAAGATTAGTTCCAAACAAAACGACGGCGGTAAAATGGAAGGCGAAGTTGTCCGTATCTTGACGCGCGCTGTGACGCAAGTGGTCGGCGTGTTCCAGAACCATGAAGCCTATGGCTTCGTGCTGCCGGATGACAAACGGATCAACCGGGATATTTTTATTCCGAAGCATGCCATAAACGGTGCTGTTGATGGCGTGAAGGTTGTGGTGAAGCTGGTCAGCTATCCGGAAGGAAGAGCTGCGGCCGAGGGCGAAGTTGTGGAGATTCTGGGTCACAAGGATGATCCGGGCATCGATATTTTGTCCATTATCCGCAAGCACCAGCTGCCGGAGGGTTTTCCGGAGGAAGTGCTGGCCGAGGCGGATGCAGCGCCGGATTCCATTACGGAAGATGAGATTGTACAGCAGGGCCGCCGCGATCTGCGCGGGCTGAACATTGTGACGATTGACGGCGAAGATGCCAAGGATCTCGATGACGCAGTGAATGTAGAACGTTTGCCGAACGGGAACTTCCGTCTGGGCGTTCATATTGCCGACGTCAGCTATTACGTGCGTGAGCGCTCTGAGCTGGATAAGGAAGCCTATAACCGTGGCTGCAGCGTCTATCTGGTGGATCGGGTGATTCCGATGCTGCCGCACCGTCTATCCAACGGGATTTGCAGTTTGAATCCGCAGGTGGATCGTCTGACAATGTCCTGCGAGATGGAATTCAACGAGCAGATGAAGGTCGTGAAGCACGACATCTTCACCAGTGTAATTCGTACGAAGGAACGGATGACGTACAATAATGTGCGCAAAATTTTGGTGGATGAGGATCCTGAGCTGATCGAGCGCTACAGTGACCTCGTCGATGATTTCCGCTTGATGCGTGAGCTGGCGCTGAAGCTGCGGAATCGCCGGATGCGCCGGGGCGCGGTGGATTTCGATTTTGTGGAATCCAAGGTTATCGTGGATGAGAACGGCAAAGCCGTGGATATCGTCAAAAGAGAACGCTCCATCGCGGAGCAGATCATTGAAGAATTCATGCTGGCCGCCAACGAAACCGTGGCTGAGCATTTCCACTGGCTCAAGGTGCCGTTCATCTACCGGATCCATGAGGACCCGGATCAGGAGAAGCTGCAAAACTTCATGGCGTTCGCGGCCAATTTCGGGCATCAGGTGAAGGGACGGGGCAACTCGATCCATCCGCGCGCCCTGCAAAACCTGCTGGAGGATATTCAAGGCACGAAGGAGCAGACCGTGCTCAGTACGATGATGCTCCGTTCGATGAAGCAGGCGAAATACGATGCGGAGAGCACGGGCCACTTCGGCCTTGCGGCAGAGTATTATTCCCACTTTACGTCTCCGATCCGGCGTTATCCCGATCTGGTCATTCATCGGGTCATCCGGGAAGTGCTGGAGAGCGGCGGTGCGCTCAATGAGAAGCGCCACGAGCATCTGTCCGGCCGGATGGCTGACATTGCGCAGCAATCCTCGGAACGGGAACGTGTGGCCGTGGATGCCGAGCGGGATACGGAAGCGCTCAAGAAAGCGGAGTTCATGCTGGATAAGGTCGGCGAAGAATTCGAAGGCATTATCAGCAGCGTGACCAGCTTCGGCATGTTCATTGAGCTGGAGAATACGGTTGAAGGCTTGATTCGCCTCAGCGCGATGACCGATGATTATTATCACTTCGATGAGGGTCATATGGCGCTCATCGGGGAGCGGACCTCGAAGGTATACCGCATCGGTGATGATGTGAAGGTTCGCGTGGCGAAGGTGAACATGGACGATCACACCATCGATTTTGAGATGGTGGATATGAAGCCGCGCCGTCAAGGGCGCGGCGAAGGCGACCGCGGCGGCAACGGCGGCCGCGGGTTTGGTGCCCG
>NZ_BIMC01000023.1 GCF_004000885.1 Paenibacillus glucanolyticus NBRC 15330 | reverse complement strand
GGCGATGGCGCATCCGCCGGGCGCGGCAAGCGCGGCGGCGGTGAAGCTGCTGCCGAGACGGGCGAGCAGCCGTCGCAGGCGTCGAACTTCGCCTTTGGCTCTGGCAAAGGCGGTTACACCTCCGCGGGCGGCGGCGCCCTCGGTTTTGACCGCAATGCCCGCAGCTCAGGCGGTGCCGGTGGCAAGAACCGACGCAAGAAGACGTCGGGCAGCGGCATCTTCATTGGAGCCGGAGCAACACCGGGCGGTGTCAGTGGTGGAGGTAACTCCGGCGGCAATGGCTCTGCTGGAGGCGGCGGTGGCCGCAAGCGGAAGAACAAAGGCGGGAACGGTACAGCCGCTTTTGTCCGCAAGAAGAAAAAGTAAGGTTCCACTTCCCATCTACGCTGGAGAAGCTTGCCCCGCCTTGCTTTTGGAGGCAGACGTTTGATACAATGGACTTCTGGTGAGATTGCATATTGGCGGTCTGCCGGAAGTCCTTTTTTCATAAACATTGTTGACGACAAGGGGTGAGACCATGGGTAAGAAAAGTGACGGGAAGGTTCTGGCCCAGAACAAAAAAGCTTCCCATGATTATTTCATCGAGGATACGTATGAAGCCGGGATGGTGCTGACCGGAACGGAGATCAAATCCATACGGAACGGCCGTGCCAATATTGGAGACGCGTTCGCAACCATTCGGAATGGCGAGATTCATATCCATAACATGCATATCAGCCCGTTCGAGCAGGGGAACCGCAACAACCCGACGGACCCTACGCGTACACGGAAGCTGCTGCTGCATAAGGATCAGATCCGCAAGCTGCTGGGGCTGTCCAAGCAGGACGGTTACGCGATCGTACCGCTGAAAGTCTACATTCGTAACGGTTATGCCAAGTTATTACTGGGCCTCGGTAAAGGTAAGCGTCAGTACGACAAGCGTGCCGATGCCGCGAAGAAGGATGCTCAGCGTGATATCCAGCGTGCACTGCGCGAGAAGCAGAAGATTGCAAGGTAATGGAGCGACTTGCCGGATGGCAGCTTTTAGCTGTGTTACCTGCAATGTATATATCATTTTGATGTAAAATGTGATATACTAAGTGATGTAAGAGAGATCAATAAGATCTTTGACAATCAGCATACAGCCTGCGTATTCCTTTCTTGGAGGGAAAGAATGCGCAATAGATGGACTGCTATGACTGAATACATTCTTTGATTTAATCCGATAGCCCTTTTTGGCAGGAACGCTTAAGGTGCCAAGCACCAGCATTTCTCCAACTTAAGGGGGCGTTTTTGGATTCGACGGGGATAGTTCGGGCATGAGTAGCGGGTAGTGGGGACGCGTCCACTTCATCAACGCTAAAGCCAATTAAACGGCAAACAACAAAACAACTACGCTTTCGCAGCTTAATAACCTGTGAGCGTGCTCTCGCTCTGTATCGCCCATGTACCGGGATGAGGGCTCAACTTTAGTGGGATACGCTGTCTAGTCTCCGCCTGGGGCTAGCTGAAGAAGACAATCAGGCTGACCTGAAGGGAATCCGGTGACAGGGAGTTCCTAGGGTGACATCAAATCTGTCACTACACCCGTAGAAGCTTGTGTTGTCGTTATCTTCGGACAGGGGTTCGACTCCCCTCGCCTCCATACATAGAACCCGCTCATTGAGCGGGTTTTCGCATTTCTTATGGTTGAATTGTAGTCCAAATGTCAAGCGAAGCCAGTATTTTGCTAAGGGCACTTGCCTTTTGTGTTGTAAGTAGACCAATAGCTAACTCATCAAGCTACTGCATGTGGTGACTCAATTCTACAAGAAGTCAGAGCAGTGATACGTCATCTGTAATGAGCGACTGCGTAACGTTTTAATAGGGATTAGCGAAGTAATGATTATTGTATTTTTTATTATTATTTTGGGGAAAATCAAACATATCTAGTTTAAAGTATAAGAAATTGAGTTTGAAAGTGCGACTTTTGTTGGTACATACACCCTTTGGTGATATAATTTACCTAATTATATAGTGCTGTAGGATGGGGAGTAATATAAAAAAGGCCCAATGGAGTCTATCTGAGAGGTACATAACATAACGGAGACGATTATTATCTAACAGATATAAGAGAGTGAGTACGAAAGGTTTGATAGCCAGGGCAAAGCGTTATCCCATCATAGGAGAGGAGACGGATAACGCTCGGTCCAATGGTTTCCTTTATTCAGAATAATAATACTGGGGAGATTACTTTGAGCACACATGTTACCAAAACATTCAAGTCGCTAGACCAACAGATTGAATTATTAAAAGAGAGAAAATTAATTATTAGGGATGAGAATAAAGCCAAACAACATCTGTTGGAAAAGAACTATTTTGATTTAATAAATGGATTCGAAACATTATTATTAATAGATTCTAAAGCTGCCAACAAAGAATACAACGGCCTATATTTTGAAGATTTTTTATTGTTGTATGATTTCGATAAAAAGTTGAACTTAGAGATTTTAAAAATCTTAGACAAATTTGAAATCCGTTTGAAAACTTCCATGGCATATCGGTTTTGTGAAAAATATTTTTTAACTGCTTCTGATTCTGCATGTTACATTGATATTAATAAGTACACGGATCCTCGTTTAAATCATCATCATTTAAGTTTACCCCAAGATTTAAGGAAGTATTTTTCGCGTAATAAGGTATTTGAAACTAATAGATCTTTTAAAGGGGCTACTTATAGTAATTTTATTGAGCTTTGCAAAGCTAAATATCCATATATATCCACATATGATCATCCACCATTTTGGGTAACTATAAAAGTACTTGAATTTGGTCCTCTTTTTAATTTATTATTGGGGTTTGAAAAAGATATTTTTGAAAAGGTCATTAATGATATGGGAATGAAGTATATTGATAAGCAAAAATTCATCAATTCAATACAAATTTTTATAGAATTAAGAAATACCTGTGCTCATTTCCAACTAGTTAATAGATTTCGCACATCAAAGAATTTAAGGATAGATGCGGGAATGAAAAGTGATTTAGACTTAAGAACTAAAACTAATACTAGCGGAGTCTCAATTAACTATGAAATAAGACTTTACGACACTTTATTAGTACTCTCCCAATTCGAAAGCCTAAAAAACATAGGGAAATTATGCCAAAATTTTTATTTCAAACGTTGTACTTCAAAACGTGAAAAAAGATTAATGTTAAATATATTCGAAAGAATGGGGCGAAAAAAACATTCAGATTGGTTTAAAATAAGCGTAAAATAAATTTTTTTCTTAACTAATGTTAGTTTTGCTTTTTTTTAAGAATATGTGGTATAATATATACATACAATAATCGTGCGTGACGGCGGGTTAGCCGAGATAAAGGTTAACTGTATAGTCAGGGAAAAGGGATGCTTCTAAAGCATCCCTTTTCCCTATTCATTTTTATTTTTGCAAACCCTTGCAGGAACCTCTCCCTTCCAGTCTTATTTCTTCGTAAGGATCTGAATGGAAGTAGACAAGTATTCCTCCCTGAATGCTTTCTCCTCAGTGTGCTCTAATATCCTATCTCAAAGAAAACGCAAACTTTGTTCCAATCTTATGAAGCTCTACTGGCGTATCTTTATAGTTAAATACAGTAAGTAAAGCTTAGATTTATGATTCGAGAATCGTGATCTAGTGAGCTTTAATGATTGCAGCCGTTTTTGACGATCGAATTGATGATTAACCATATCTACAGTAAAATCTTTGGATTTCTTGCATCCATCTTGAAGTGCAGGCCATTAAAGCCTAGGAGTACAACCAGTAGTGGGATACGCTGTCACATCTCCGCCTGGGGCTAGCTGAAGAAGACAATCAGGCTGACCTGAAGGGAATTCGGTGACAGGGAGTCTCTAGGGTGATATCAAATCTGTCACTATACCCGTAGAAGCTTGTGTTGTCGTTTTCTTCGGACAGGGGTTCGACTCCCCTCGCCTCCATACATACCATCAGAAAAGCGACCCGATGAGGTCGCTTTTTGTTTTTCAGCTAATGTTGAAACTATGCATAGTTCTTCCTATAATGATTTCACTCTAAGGATAAGTCTTACGATAATCCTCTCTCTGAACTGTTTAGTTTCTCCTTAAGAATAAGTCATTAATATCGATAACATAAAATCGATGAATAATCCCCATAAGAAAATCTTGAATGGATTTTCTCTACTTCTTTTATTAACTTTAGTGCTTCTTCATAGGCCCCAAGTTCTCTTAGTAATTCAACTTCCTTAATTTTATATACTAGAATTGACCAATTCTCATTATGTTCAGTGCATATATCTTTGTTTTTCTTGAATTCATTAAATCTCTTTTTACTTAGTTTTTTAGGAGATGGAGCCCAATCTTTAGTGATATTTAAATGCTCAAACATCGAGAGATCGTCAGAAATAGAAGCCATTGAATAATGAGGATCTCCAGAGTCTTCGTAAATAAATTTATATTCACAGAGGGAAAGATAATTTATTACTTTGTTGTCTTCGTTTTCATATCCAAGTTGATTTAAAAATCCTTCAATTTTAGGACCAACATATAAACGATTAAATTGAAAAGGATCTAGTTCTTCGTACATTCTATACAATTTTCTTTCCCAATCATAATTTTTAAAATAGTAGGCTCCGAAGTCAGCATAATAAATTCTTTTTTCAGTTCCTTTATCATGATTAATAGTAAGCTTTAATTTGTCAGAATTACTTCCTAATAGTTTTTCCAAATATTCTTGATGGAATTCCTCGGAATCCCTACCATTCCTGAACTCCATGCATGTTATAAAAGCATAACAGAAAGTATAGATAGGGATGTGAAGGAAACGAACCCATTGTGAATCTTGAAGGATCAGATTATCAAAGACAACTTTATAAAGAGCAGGATCGTTTTTTAAATAGTGATTATATATGTCGCTTGATAAAAATTCCGATGCACGTATCACAGGTTCATCTTGATACATAAATAATAAAAAAGCTTCAGTACAGAAACCGACTAGGTTAATATGCTGTAATTCTGTATTTTGTAGGTGTATATGTTGGATCATCATTAAGCATAAGCTACTTTCTTGTTCGGGTAGACATTCAAGATCGCCCATTGATGCGAAGAGTAGTTGTATTGATTCCCTAGTTTGTAAATAGTCATGAATATAATGGGAATGATTATTTGTTAATATCTCCTTTAACTCTTTTTTTAGAGAGGATCGAAGATCAGACCAAGTTATGAGTTCTAAGATCTGCTCATCCTCGAGTTCAATCTCATTAGGTCCAAAAAGCCACCTTTCAGCATCCTGTTTAACAACTTCAAATGACTCTTCTTTTTCATGCTTATAAATACTGTAGTCTTTCGTAACTCCAATCTGCTTTTCTAATAAGAACGGTTTTCGGCCACACAAAGAGGTTACTTTTTCTCCGAATTGGTTAGTGTATCGAAGGTCGAAATGGTGGAGTATTTCTGGAATGTTATCGACAAGAAGATCAAGCTCCATATCCATATTTAAATAGTCAAGTAATTCTATTTCGGCCAATAGTGTTGTTTTCAGTTCATTTTTTATCTTCTTATAATAAGTGTCGTGGTAAGTACTATATTCTTCTGGAAACACTATTTGAAGCTTCTCCATAGCCATATAATGATGTACACTAAATGCTTCTTTATAAAATTGATTTAGAATATCTTTTCCTATAAACGACATACCTTTATTAGTGCACCTAACTATAATATCAGGTAAGTTATGAAGATCTACGTACTGTGCTTTTATATTTCCATGCCCCATAGTTAAACAGTAATTCTTAATTTCTCTTTCTAAAAAGTTAAAAAGTGAGGAATGTAGATGCGGATCACAACAACAAAGCAAATGAAAGAATCTATTAAGCTCCTCTTCCCCACTAGGTAAATCATTTACCAAGTCAGGCCCCCAATTCCAACTGGTATCGGGTTCGTTATGATAGCTATAAAGATAATCTTCGTAATGTAATATACATTGCTGCTCTATCATTTCCATGACATGGTTACTGGAGTCCTCAGAAAAATGCTCCAATAGAAACTGAAGTTGATTGTAGTAAGCACAGCATTGTAAAAGTTCAGGAATAAATTGTTCAGTATGTTCTTTGATATATGAATACAAAAAATCCTGCACAGAAGGCGTGCTGAATTTTAATAAAATTTCGTCTTCTTCGTCACTATAAAAAGACTTAATCATAGTTCTTTCAAGTTCAGAGATACTGTCACTTAGCTTTTTTATTTCCATTCTGTTTGTACGAGTATCTATAAACTTTGCATAGCAGCATTTCATATCTTCGAGGTACATGGGAGTTGAAGAGATTAGCAATAGCATGGCTACAATCTGTGCCTCTTGAGAAAGCTCCAAAAAAATATCCTCCCAGAATGAACCAGGGTTATCAAAATAATCACAAAGATCAATATAATATTCTTCTGGGGCAGAATCTTTATCTGGTACCTTGTTTAGGTAGAGGGCAAGTACACGGGGATTATAATTCTCATGATTTATTATTCGACTGCAGTTTTGGAATAAATAGGTAACATATTCATATTGTAAATTTGATGAGTATAAGTGTTGAAACAAAATACTGGCCTTTTCAATAGTGCTATATTCCTCCACCGTACAAATTAGAGCATACTGCTCTAGTTTTTCCTTTAGCATAGGTTGTTTTTGAAGACCTTGACGAAGAACGTATTCCCTTGTTGTTAAGATAAGGCGTTTATTTCCACCAAAGTCTATTATACGTTGAATGAGTTTATGAAGCTGATTTTCATCATTTCTACGAGTGCTTTCATTGTGAAAAATACTCC
Organism: Paenibacillus glucanolyticus NBRC 15330; assembly: GCF_004000885.1. Taxonomy (GTDB): domain Bacteria; phylum Bacillota; class Bacilli; order Paenibacillales; family Paenibacillaceae; genus Paenibacillus_AQ; species Paenibacillus_AQ glucanolyticus. The sequence goes on along the minus strand of NZ_BIMC01000023.1, from coordinate 84,550 downwards.
CCCAAAAATCATCTAGTATAATGACTTGTTTTTTATCATCCTCAAGCATATTATAGACATCTTTAATAGAGTATGCCCATATAAACCCACTTAGGTCGTCTGGCTGCAGGTATGCCAATGCTAAAAGATATGCTATCGTTGTTTTTCCAACACCAGGTTCTCCAGAAATGACAATTACATGATTATGAGACCATTTTTGTAACGCTTCACGATAGATTCGAGTGGGGGCGAACGTATTAGATGCTTTCAATGCTTCTTTAAGTTCTTCAGCTGATTCTTTATACAGTGCGCGGTGAGTGGACTCTTTAAGGAATTTTTGAAACACATTAATGCTTGGTAACCAAAGTTTAGGATGAGCTAACTCTACCCATTTGTAGTTTGGTTCTTCCAATAGTCTATTAATATCTACTTTGCTTAAGATATCATTTGTACTAGTTATAAACCCCTCGAATAATTCTTGAATTTGTTCTTTTTCCCCTTGTTGAAAAGTAATTGAAACACCCAAGATATATCTGTCAGGTTTTAACTTGCGCACTTTAGGCAGTTCAATGTCTTTCAAGCTATTGTAGAGTTGTTTGAAATTTTGTTTATAGCGTTTTGCTTGAATAACGGTTTTTTTGCCGTGGAATATATAAGAACCGTCAATACCTGAATCACGACCTTCTTTATACATTTCTACAAAAAAATCTTCCCTTACTTGAACAATATCACAAATTAGTTTTTCAAATTCGAGGGGCTCTAGTAAATCATGAAAGTTATAGTTAGGCATATATAAACCTCCATTCTCTTGAGGAATTAGCTATAGTCTAATTCTACATTTGACATAGGTCAGCGATTTTACGGGCAAAATATTTTAATTACTTGTCGTTATAGCTTCTCATTATAAATGTGAATACCTTCCCTCTCATCCACTAACTCAATAATCTCCCGAATATCAGTTATATTCAAAGCTTCAGCGATTCTTTCAATATGGCTAAAGCTGATACTTTCCCGTTTTCCATTGGCGAGTTCACTTAATGCAGCGTGCCGTACATCGGATATTCGGGATAATTCCCGCAAAGAAATATTATGTGCCTTGGTCAATTCCGAGATTTTAACGACAACTTTTCTCCTCATTATAATCACCTCTCAAAGATCGATTTCAACTTGACTATACGCATAAGCGTACCGTATAATGATCTCAACGCTGGTACTCATATACGTAACAAAATGCATTTATCAGTGTTTATCGATCCGCGAATCATTTAATAAAAAAGGAGTCTCCCATGCCAAGCTTTCTGGAATCCCTATATTACGGGCAGTTAAATCCTGCAGAAAAGGCTGTTTCCACCGATCCTCAGTATCGGCAATTGAGCCGGCAATTATCCGAGTCTATGGAAGTCTGGATGAAGAAGCTTTCCGATGATGATTTTCATGAGCTTGAGGAGTTATTAGATTTATGTCGACAAGTCCAAGGGCTGGAAATGGCGGCTTCTTTTGCTGATGGTTTTAGGCTGGGAGCGAGGATGATCATCGAGGTGTACTCTGAGATCGTGTGATCAGTCATCATACTTATAAACTGCGTAAAGACACGAATCGTGTCTTTTTTAATATCGTAAAATATCGACTATTAGCACCTACTTTGGAGGCAGCTATAGACCGAGAGAGATCTATGATCATCGTTAAAGGTGATGATAAGACACAGGATGTAACCTCATATGAAATGGATCCTCCGATAGTAAGGATTATATAAAGTTTATTCCAAGACTTATCCTTATCATCTCAATGATATATTGCTTGTATGTAACTTCATGGATTGAATGATGTAGTGAGATGCGTCGACCTCGATCAACGATAAGGGCCAATTAAACAGTATCTTGTCTCCGCTTGGGGCTAGCTGAAGAAGACAATCACAATCAGGCTGACCTGAAGGGAATCCGGTGACAGGGAGTTCCTAGGGAGACATCAAATCTGTCACCACACCCATAGAAGCTTGTGCTGTCGTTATCTTCGGACAGGGGTTCGACTCCCCTCGGAAAAATGAACCCTTGTCCACACAAAACCTCAATGGTTAAAGTGGACAGGGGTTCTTCATCTTTGTTTAATAATCTCTTAGGTATTACTAGTATTGGGGATTACATTACTGCAAAGACAAAGCTTTACATTTTCATTCCGAGATTGTGGCGAAAAGCCATGTGAGTTTTATGTAACTTGTATGAGCTTGAACTCCTGCTTCTCCTGTTAGGGTTAATTAGATTTATTCCATGTGGTTCTCGATATGCTAATATATCTGTTATAAGATTATGTGTTGGAGGTCGTCTCGACATGAATAAAAAATGGATAAGTACCCTCCTTGTGGTCGGAATATTGCCAATAGTTATTTCGTTAGTCCTTTCATATTTAGTATTTGGAGATTTGTTTGATGCATTCCAAAAGATGTACGATTTAAGAGGTAAACCGACTGTTACGAAAGACGCTGTAGCTGCTCTTTTTCTGGTTCTTATGTTTTTATTGGGCGTGTACGGCTTCTTAAGTACAACGCTTTTCAGCTTTTTAGTCTGGAAGGTGGGGGAACGTACACTTAAGGTAACAGAACACTCTAAGCAGATCGAAGAAAAGCGTGACCAAGAGATCGTTCGTGAAAGTGCATTAATCGTGTATTACGATATAGAACGAGCACTAAGCAATTTGTTGGAGATATACAAGAGTCTAATTATTAAGCAAGGGCATCCTTATCCATCCCGGTTGTTTTTTAGCGAGGATTGGAATAAAAATGTTGCGACATTGCGCGGGCATTTATTGGCTCAAGAACTACGATATTTGTATCGTTTCTACGAAGATTTTTTCATGTTGCAATCGAATCTAGAGTCTTGGATTACGAAAGACGGTAATGATTCTCTTAAGGCTGAAGTGAAGCGACTGGCAGATAAGTATCTTGTAGAAGCGATCCCTACACCGCTGATTCTTGAGTTTAAGGTGTTGATCGCCGATGTCTATTTTGAAGAAATCATGTCGTTGGATTTGTTTGTTGTGTTTAGGAAAATACATCTGGCAACTTTCCCTCCCGAGAAGGTTATGAGGTATACCGAGCGAAACGAGGAAATGCAACTCGACGAATGGGTGATAACCGTGAACACTGTCACCTTTTATAAAGGCGGGCTTGATGAAATCGGAAAGTTTAAAGGGAGAGGGCAACTATATAATTCGTGGGGAGAGCAGGAATCTGGATTTAGTGGTGAGTTTATAATGGGGCGACCCATGATTGGCAGCAGACTTGCATTTTTCGGTGACGCAGTTAGATGTAAATTAACATATAAATGGGATAACGGAGATCGAGAGGTTTCGCATATTCACATAGTTAGCACAAAAAGTGCTATACCGAAAGCACTAATATCTGGAAAACTTGAAAACGGTCGAATCAATGATGGTTTTGATACATGGTACGCAGAGAACGGGCACATGATTTATCAAGGTTCGGTTGTCAACGGGTATAGACAAGGCCAAGGGACAAGCTATAAAAAAGGAAGAGTATCTTTTTCCGGGGAATGGGAAGAGGACCAGTTTAAAAATGGCACGCTATATGAGAAAAATGAGCAAGTCTTTCATGGTGAATTTAAGAACGGTATACCGTGGAACGGAGAGGCTACGAAGCTGAGAGGCTTTGCGTATGAGGACTTCACTGGAGTCATCGTTAAGGGTGAGCCATACAGTGGTGGTGGATACATTTTCCATAGGGATGAATGTGGACGAGATTTTGATGACTTTACAAGGATAGAGGAGATCGATCCGGAGGAAGAAGCGGAAGCAAATATACATGCAGCTGAAGAATTCCACGCTCGTCAAAACAATGAGTTAAGAAGGTATGAATCATGGGAGGAATACATTGCGGCTGAATGGGCTGATGGAAAAGCTACACATGCTGAACCTGTAGAAGAGAATCTACTTGTAAAAGCATGGGGTGATAAAGTGACTTAGATAATTTGCTTACGCTGTGTGAGAAAATTGGTGTTTCATTTATTTATTGAATCCATTCTACTTGGCTAGTAATATAGCGTGATCCAGACGCTCGAATCTAAATAAGCTAAGCAACCACCCCAAACAAACTGAGCATCACACGGCGGCGAATTGTGGTTTTGCACAGCCACGGTTCGCCTCCACCAACCTACTTAAAAACGAACACCCGATACATCTTTGGTGGATTCTCTGTTACTGTATGGTTCAAATAGAAAAAGCGGATGGTTAGATTCGATTCTAACTGTCCGCTTTTTCTATTTCCAAGGGCGACAACGCAGAAATAGTAGATTTCAGTCTAAGAGATGTCGAATTGTAGTTCTTATGATCTATACGCAACTGGAGATATTTGCTATGATGTGAATAAGTTTATGTTAATAAATAACAAGAAACCATTTCAGGGAAATAAGGAAAGGTGAGCAACTGAGTATGGAGAAGTTAGAATTGCATTTAAAGCGAAATCAAGAATATAGAATGTCGGTTTGGGAAATAAGTCGCTTTTTAATGAAGTTAAATTCAAGTTTTTATAAAAATTCTTTATTGAACGAATTAAGAACTGCCTTCTCAGAAGGGACTCGGCCTGAGGATGTTTTCATAATGGATTCATCTTTTAAGGCTGAAAATATAAACGATAAATTAGAACGAATTGAGTTAAACTCTTCAAGCGAAATGATGCAGTTAGTCTATATTGGAAAACCTATTTTTTTATACCCATCTGCTGAAAACGTACAGTTGTTTGAGGTTTTTAGTGTTGTTGAAAAAATTAGAGATAAAATAAATCAGTTTGGATACTCAAAACGTAATACTGATTGGATTTTAAGCGAATTGTTAAATGGGTTTGATTTTGAATCCGTAGATACACATCATGAAGTAATTAAATCGCAAATACTAACGGAAATTGAAAGAAAGCCTGAAAGTGAAATAGATAAAGCAGAAAGTATTTTAAATGATATATTTGAAAAATCAAAAGCAAACTTAAAAGATTATGAGAAAAATTCTGTTGCCATAGAAGAGGTTAAGGAATCTCTGTCCAATCATACTGAAATTAAGAATAAAAGATTGAAAGATTATTTCAATAAGTTTGAATATTACTTCAATAAAGTAAGTAGACCACTTATATATATTGTAGATAGAAAAAAAGGAACATGTACTCTATTGGTTGAAGGGCAAGTAAACAAAAAAAAAGTGGACGAGAACTTTGTACAGCTAATTGAATATAAAAAAATAAACCCTGACCTTGTTTCGATAGGCGTGAGCTTAATAGGTGTGCCGTTAATAACTAAATTACTCAACAATTCAAGTCAAAAACTTGTTGATGAACACGTTCGAGAATCAATTGAACTGACAAAAAAGCAGCAACAAACAGAATTACTTGAACAAGAGAAACTTAGAGCAGAAATTGAACAATTAAGACTTTCAAATCAAGCTAGTCGGGATGGGCGGAAAATTAACAATTCATATATAAAACATGAATTGATGTTGCTTGAAAAAAAGCAGGAAGATAAGGTTGCAGAGCTGCAAAGAACATATAAATTTGAAATCACTGATGTTAAACGAATAGACAGGACAATTTAATATTTCACGGATGAGTAAGCAGTATTTCAGGATGGGGAATACACCGTAGTCACGCACACCGTATTTAGGTAATGATGCTCCATACATAACATCGAAAAGTGGACCTTAGTATAGGTCGCTTTTTTGTATCCTCATATAATCAAATAGATACATAACAAATAAAGACCCCTATGTTGCTTGGTCCAGATGTGACATACTCTCTTCCACATAGCATTAGAGCAATTCCTTAATTTTGATGAAACCAGGGAGTGTGGAAAAATTAAGTTAATATATCACGAATTTAGGACAAAAGAAAGGGAAATTATTGAATAAAATGAAACTTAGGAACCAAAAAATACGTAATATGTGGTAATATGTAGAAAAAAGGGGGAGAGGTTTTGAGAAAGGCTAGTTTTGGGATTGTATTGGTAGCATTGTTATTATTGGTTACTGCGTGTGGAGATGCTGCCTCTACATCAACAGGAACACAGAATGCTAATGCTGCTGTAAAGGATCAAGGCACTGAGGCGAACGCAAATGAGGAGCAAACAGGTGAAGCTGTTGCAGAAGAACCGGCTAAGGAGCAAGAAGCGCCGAAAGAAGTTACATACAAAACTGGAGACAAGTTCAAATTGGGCGATTGGGAAGTTGTGCTGGACTCTTTTGAATTCAATCAAAAAGTCAGTGATGATTACTTATCTTCTAGTGCAGATGAGGGCAATAAGTTTTTGATTTTAAATTATACGGTTACTAATGAAGGAACGGAAGCTGACAACTTTACGTCAATGATTGGCGGAGTTGATATGAAGGCGATTTTCCAGGACAAATATGAGTATAAATATACGATCACTATGATAGATAAAGATCTTAGCAATGAGAGTATTAAGCCGCTATCTTCAAAAACCGGATTTGTTGTAATGGAAGTACCTGACACGGTAGCTACATCCGAAGATAGTTTGATTCTTAAGCTTGAAGATGATAAGGACAAGGCGACAATCAATTTAAGATAGTTGAAGTTGCCACTAGTATGAAATAAACCGAAAGCGTAAGGGATTTCTCCCAAGGCTTTCGGTTTTTTAGTTTCAAAAAAGAAGGACCCCAGATACACTGGTACCCATAGTCAGGACACTACGAAAAAAGTGCCCCGGCTATGGGTATCTTTTTGTATACTGGTAGAGTACCTTGGGGAGGATGACAACGACGTGAGCAAGAAGCACTTCAATGAGAATGAGCGCGAGATTTTATCAAGTAATAAATATGTGACCAGAGTTAGCAATAAATCCATTACCTATGCAGATGAATTCAAGCGGTTGTTCATCGATCAATATATGTTGGGGAAAACTCCTAGAGAGATCTTTGAAACAAGTGGTTTCGACATAGAGGTGCTCGGCACAAAACGTGTTGAGCAGTCTGCCGACAGATGGAAGAAAGCCTATTAACAGGACGTGATCATCGGACTGACTGATTCACGAAAAGAATCCTCAGGGCGTCCGCTACAGCGCGAACCTACACCAGACGAGGTTATTGCGAAGCAGGAAGCAAAAATTAAACTTCTCGAATCTCAGGTAGAACTGTTAAAAAAGTTAGACTCGAAAGAAAGGTTGCTGGTAACAAAAGGAACGAATTTAAGAAAGAGTGAACTATTTGAATTGATTAAGAACGCTGTAGACCAAGGGCTTGAGCGCATGACTCGCTACTTCTGCGAATTACTTAACGTATCTCGCTCAGGGTACTACAGCTATTTAAAGGCCATTGCGTCCCGTTTGAAGCGTATTCGTTCAGATGAGGAGGCTGGAGGACTGATTAAAAAAGCATTCAATCGAAGAGGATTCAAAAAGGGCTCTCGCTCCATTAAAATGACCCTTGAAAACGAATTTGGAGTGGTTTTCAACTTAAAGAAAATCCGCAGGCTTATGAAAAAGTTAAACCTCGTATGTCCCCAGAAAACCTAACCCCTACAAACGTATGGCTAAGGCTACACAGGAACATCGAACGCTTCCTAACACCTTACATAGAGATTTCAAGAAGAATGTACCCGGCTTGGCGTTGCTTACAGACATCACCTATCTCCCTTATGGACGTACGGAGATGGGCTATTTGTCGACTATTTTAGATTCTTCCACAGGTGAGGTCCTAGCCTACAAAGTATCTGACAGAATCACCATGTCTATTGCAACAGAGACCATTGATGCACTTATGAAGCAGAGGCGTGTTAGACTGCACAGGGATGCATTCATACATTCCGATCAAGGTAGTCATTATACAAGCCCTCAATACCAAAAACTGCTTAAACAGAATGGACTTGGCCAATCGATGTCTAGACGAGGAAACTGCTGGGATAATGCCCAACAAGAATCATTTTTTGGACACATGAAGGATCATGTAAAGAGTCGTAGTTGTTCATCTTTAAGTGATTTGCAGCAAGAGATTGACCGATATATCCGCTACTACAATAACCACAGATACCAATGGGGATTAAAAAAGATGACCCCTGTGCAATACAGGAATCATCTTTTGTCTGCTGCCTAAGCCGGAATCCCCTTTTTTAAAGTGTCCTTGACATAGGGGCCAGATTAAGAGGTCCTTCTTTTTTGCTTTCTTTTTTCTGACATTTGTCATATCCGGCTTGTGACAACCCACACTAATTGCATCTCGCGCTTTTTCAATACAATAAGGACATCAAGTAACGAAAGAAGAAATTAGCGGAGGTTAGGACAAAATGACAAAGGCGATTGAATGTATAAATCTAGTAAAGAAATTCGGCGACTACTGTGCCGTTGATCATATGAATCTATCATTTGAGAAAGGCCAAATTTCAGCATTGCTCGGACCGAACGGTGTAGGCAAGACAACAACCATTTCCATGATACTCGGAATGATCAAGCCAACATCAGGAGAAGTCAGGGTCTTGGGGATGCCGTCTGGAACAAAAGAATTACGGCAACGCGTTGGAGCGCTTTTGCAGGATGTTAAAGCAGCAGATGGACTTACGGTCAAAGAAGTGCTTCAATTGTTCCGCAGTTAGTATCGTAATCCGATGTCGCTAGAGCGATTGTTAGACATTTCGGGTCTCCACGCGGATCAGAAACGACGCGCATCCTCGCTGTCTGGAGGACAACGTCGTAGATTAGCTTTCGCCCAAAGCTTGGCGGGAAATCCAGAGCTTCTCCTGCTTGATGAACCAACCATCGGAATGGATATCGAGGCTCGTGGCCGCTTTTGGGACACCATCCAAGCACTGGCAAGTGACGGACGTACGGTGCTTTTGACTACACATCATTTAGATGAAGCTGATGCTGTCGCAGATCACATCGCAGTAGTCGCTAGAGGGCAGGTTGTTGCGGAAGGGACTCCGGAACGTTTAAAGGCTCAAACAGCACTTAGAACCGTTTCATTTCGAGCGGCGAACGCGCCAGCTGAGCAGGAATGGCTCACATTACCTGGTGTAGAAAAGGCAGAATGCAACGGCGAGCGAATTCGTCTGTATGCTCAAGAGACCGATGTATTGTTATTTACACTGATGCAGTCTGAATGGGGAATTTCGGATATTGATATACAATCTGCCAGCTTAGAAGATACATTCCTAAGTCTTACAGGTACACATAAACCAACGATTATACGATAAAAAAACATTTTTAGGAGGAAAATAGCCATGTTACATATGTTTGTTGCCCAGACCAAAGCAGAAAGTATACGAATTATCCGTAGTCCATTTTTCTTACTCTTCTCCATTGCGATGCCGCTTGCTTTCTACTTTTTATTTGCAAGTATGAATGGGGTAGATAAATCGATTCAATCGACAACTTGGGGTGTCTTTTCATTAATGTCGATGACTGCATTCAGTTTGATTGGTACAGCCGTATCTCAATTCGGTATCCGTCTATCGTTCGAGCATCAAGACGGGTGGGTACGCTTATTGAAGCTAACTCCACTATCTCCTACAGTCTGGATTGGTAGCAAAATTGTATCGCAAATGGTTGTTCACTTGATCGTTATTGTTGTTATATTTTTATCTGCTGGCCTTGTTCATGATATACAATTGACAGCCGGGCAATGGATTTTATGCGGATTATGGTTATGGATTGGGAGCATATCGTTTCTGGCGCTTGGTGCCTTGTTAGGAACGCTTAAAAATGCGAATACCTCCGTTGCAATCGGAAATGTATTACAGATGGGACTTGCCATTGTGGGGGGGCTATGGATGCCGCTTAGTACTTTGCCAAGTTGGATGGGCTCGGTCGGGGAATGGCTTCCATCTCACCGTTACGCAAATGGGGCATGGAATATGATCGCTGGAAAAAATCCAGCAAGTATTGATTTCATAATTTTGACAGGATGCGGTCTCCTCTTTATGCTACTATCAATCTATATATATAATCGACGGGATGCGGTCTAATTGAATAGAGAAAAGTGGCGTCTCTTTCCAAAATCGGAAGGAGTCGCCCCTTATATTTTGTTAACAAATTTAATGATACCCATGTACTTTTTACTCTATGAGCCATCAAGTATACAGTGGCTTGGCTTTGTTCTGTTAGGCATATTCGTTCTATCGTTTCGACAATCCTACTTTTATGCAAAGTGGGCCACGCCAATATTGATCGTTCAGGTGGGTATACTTTTAATTTTAGCAGCTGTATTTCACCCTATGTATACGTTTATAGGTTTTATGATAGCTGCTCCGCTGAGCAAACAAAAGCTGCCGATATTACTCTCTATAACGATCGTTTTCACTGTAGCTATGGGATTTATCGCTGTTCCTTACTTGGATCGGATGGGCAGCCTAGTATGGATAGGGCTGGTGCCTATGTTTGGCATCTGTATTCTGCCGTATATTATTCGAACTTCGACTCGATTTCAACAGAAGTCTGCGCGACTGCGGGCAGAAACTGCTGAACGAATGGCACAGCAGGAGGAGCGCCAGCGGATCGCACGTGAATTACATGATACATTGGGACATACGCTGTCATTAATCGCATTAAAAGGGGAGGTCGTTGAGAAACTGGTCAATCGTCATCCCCAGAGAGCGATAGAAGAGGCTCGAGAAATACGAGAAACGGCACGTGCAGCCTTGAAACAAATGCGTGAATTGGTTACGGAGATGAAAGTTACATATTTCGCTGACGAGTATAAGCATGCTGTATCGTTATGTTCAGCTGCGGGCATACCGCTTTTATTTCAATATCAATCGATTTCAGATCCCAGACTTTCTAATGTAGGAATGGAATACGCTTTAGTGAACAATCCGCTTCCGTTAACACCCTTGCAGGAGACGATTTTGGCAATGTGTTTTCGCGAGACGATTACAAATGTGGTTCGACATAGCCGAGCAACAAAGTGCAACGTTCATCTAGACATTCAGGAAGGGGAAGTTCGTGTATCTGTACGTGATGACGGTATTGGGGCAGATACGGAACAATTCAATACTAGCAGTAATGGCCTCGCCGGATTGCGGCAACGGTTGGTTATGATCGACGGACGTATGTCGCTGTCTTCGTCCTCAGGCAAGGGGACGGAAGTCACCTTACATATACCTAGGGTAATACGAAATGAAAAGGTAGGTAGAGCTTAGATGATTCGTATTGTTTTGGCAGAAGATCAAAAGTTATTAAGGGGAGCACTGGCAACTTTACTCTCGTTAGAAGATGATATTGAAGTAGTCGGTCAAGCTGAAAATGGGGAAGAAGTGATGTCCATGATTCAGCAATATGAACCCGATGTCGCTGTTCTGGATATTGAGATGCCACTGAAAACGGGGTTAGATATTGCGGAATTGGTTCAAAAAAATAAGTTAGCTTGTCGTGTCATCATCTTGACGACATTCGCGCGTCCTGGATATTTCCAGCGGGCTGTGCAGGCAGGAGTTTATGGATATCTTCTTAAAGATACGGGCAGCGAGGAACTGGCTGATGCGATTCGTCGGGTCTATGATGGGAAACGTGTCATCAATTCAGAATTGTCGCTCGCGGTATGGGATGATCCATGTCCATTATCACCCAGGGAGCGTGAAGTCATGAAGTTGGCTGCCCAAGGTTTAGTTCTTCAAGATATTGGAGCACACCTGTTTCTATCCTATGGAACGGTACGGAACTATATGTCAGAAGCGATTGGGAAGCTTGGGGCGAATACACGGATTGAGGCGATAGATATCGCACGTAGCAAGGGATGGTTGGATTAAGGAGAGCTCCGAGATAATGGAGGTAAGCGTATCAGATGAGGAAGAGCGAAGTAGAACAGAGGATTAGGGAGCTGTTAAGCTCTATATTGTATAAGGTGAAATGATTTACATAGAGTTCGGTGATAATCCTGTCATCTGAAGTGGAGAGGGTTAAGGCTCCATAACTTGTGTTTTGAATTGAAGTTTCTAAAAAAGATTGATTGTTGAAAATAGTGCCATCACTCTATTTTAAGCTCTGTACTGAAGAGTACCCTTAAGTTGGTTCTCTTTTTTACGATTATCTTGTTATTGTTTCAAGCAGGAGGTGTTTATGATTGAATGGTCTATTAAAACTCTGGATGTTTCTTACTTCATTCGTATCAATTATCGGTATAATTGTCTTCTGGCCGAGATATGTCGATAACGATTTCCCTTTGTTTACTGATATATTTATGGTTTTCATATTTTTACCGAGTTTCTTTATTCTTTTCTCAATATTATCGTTTCTTATTAATCGATTCTTCATTAGAAAGATTTCAATTAAAATTTTGCTTAGTGTAATATTATATGGTTTATCATTTTTTGCGTCATATTTTCTTTTCAAAGATATTTGGAGCTTCAATGTGAGATTCATATCGATCTCTTTGACGTCATTAGTTGGTCTAATTCATTACTTAATTTCATATGGCTTGTCTCTCGTAAATTCAGCAATACGAAAAAAATTAGATGAAAACATAGGGTAAAGATAATTTAAATAGGTCTACTTTTACTTCAACAAGTTCCTCTAAGCCAGCCCAGTCCCTAGTCTAAAGTCTAGGATCAGATACCCCCTAAGACGGTTATGTCGGGCAAATAAGGCAGATATAATGGATGTATATCTGAGAGCGTGACTTATGAAGCAAGGAGTGTTTGAATATGAAGGCAATGGAAACGACCGCCAAGGCGCGGGCAGGTAAGGTGAACTGGGTGCTTTTTAATCCAAAAACCTATGCAACGATCCTCTACTTAATGCTATCCCTCCCATTAGGGATTATCTATTTTACAGTGGCCATCACGGGAATTGTACTATCCATTGGATTAACTCCAATATTTATCGGAATACCGCTGTTTTTTGGAGTAGCCAAGCTGTTGAATGGGATTGTGATTTTTGAACAGAGCTTGATTAGACAAATTTTAGGTTTACCTAATCCTCCTGTAGCGTATAGCAACCATCAACAGTCAGAAGCGGGGCAGAACTGGTTGAAACGAATGGTGAGAGGTTTTGACGGTGGATTATTTATTCGAAATCTGCTGCTCGTTTTACTAAGATTTGTAACGGGTATCGTATTCTTTGTTGTTATGGTAACGGTGATTTCACTAGCACTGGGATTGATTGCTCTGCCAGTCGTGCATATCATTTTGATGAATGAAATGCAGCTTGATATTTTAGAGAATAGCTTGTTTAGTTATTTTCATATCGATTGGACCTATAATCAGCAATATCTGCTGTACGCAGGCGTTGGACTTGTTCTTTTTTGGATCGCTCTTCGCGTCGTAAATGGGCTGATGCAAATTCAGCGCAGAATCATGTATGTGGATGAGCCATATCCGCAACCGTCAGTACCAGTGGAAGCACCTGTTCAATCGCAATATTATGAGTACGAAGAGGATCAGCCCGCTCAAGGGATGATGCAGACGGCGTATAGAGAGCTTTAGAAGCTCTCTTTTTTTAATTCCACTACTTGAAGCGTGATTTATTTGGACAACTGAAGATTATTTAGTCCATTTGGCACAAGGTACTTTACTTTTGACTGAACGATATGGGTTTGAATTCGTAATCGGCTCTGTCCTCCGACTATGGGGAAAAGGAAAATGGTCCCAAGGTCCTAACGATTTTTTACTATTCTGTTACTTGTTCCTTTTGTGAAGATGGATGACCTTTACTACAATAATTACATTAATCTGTATATTGTTGAGGTGAGTGCCATGGGTAAAATATTAGTTCCTCCGGAAAGACTTATGGAGATATCCCAACAATTTGCACAGGCCAGGGAGATCGGGGTGCAAATTTGCAGCCACCTTACCCAGCAGATTCAAATTCTTGAAAGTGGATGGGAAGGTACGACAAGGCAACAATTCTATCAAAATTTCCAGCTGGCCCGTCAGCAAATGGATAATTTCACCACAGCGGTGGGTTCAGTCAGCACGGAATTACATACGATTGTCAACCGTTTTAAAGAGGCCGATTCCACTCAAGTTTCTTTACAGGCAAGGACGGCCGCCGATCCGATTGATCAAACCCAGAACGTGTTAGACAGCTCGCTTGAAGCAAGAGATAATCTGGAAAAGTGGGGAACTCTCCTATACAGCTCTGTGGGTGCTTCCTTAGTCTTAACCAAGACGGTACAACTCAGAGTAGATCCTAGAAATCCGTCCCGAGCCAAAATTCATAATGCTCCATGGGTTAAAGGCAAAGGTAACAATACGTTCTTGAAGAACTTGGCAAGAGGCATAAATCGCCAAATTGTGAACCCAGGCTTCATGATGAACGGAATCAAAGGCTTTGATAGAGTGGCAAGCAAATTCGGTCTCAATTTTGGGTTAGGCTTTAGTCAAGCTAAGAATTTTCCTCAATGGACTAGACAGGTCATAGTCGGCGTGGAAAAAGGTAGATATGGGATCGCTACCAAGAAAATCCCAGGCATGATCGCCAAAAAGATATTCCCGATTAACGCAACCTTTAATGTGATCGGTGAGGCTTCCGGCCTTGTCAGTAAGTATCGTGAGGGCAAGCTTAACGGGGAAGAAGTAGCTGTAGCCGCATCCAACGTTGTTGTAAAAACAGCCGCCACCTATGGCGGAGCTGTAGCAGGCGGAGCCGTCGGAGCGATGATTGGCGGTCCGGTTGGTGCGGCCATCGGTTCCTATGTAGGCGGTACGGTTGGAGCCTTTGTCGGTGATGGCGCAGCTAAAGTGGTCGAAAAAGGAGTTCGCTGGATTAGCGGACTGTTCAAATAATTTCAGGAAGGCGCTAAATCATGAACGCAATATCATATCGGAAATCCGTGGCATGGGGCAAATCACTTGGCAGTTTACTGTTTGTGCTGGCCTGCCTGTTTCTGCTGTACGCAGCTTTTTTTATGGACACTTCCTTTATTCGCAAGTTTTTTTGTATCACATCAGCCATCATAGGAATTCCTTTTTTTGGAGGATATTTGGTTGTCAGCTTGCCAAAGGCGCTGAAATCAGATACGCAGCTTCTCACCTACGATCCAAATTCCATTTCAGATGGTACGCGGACCGTAGCCTGGGCGGAGATTACAAGCATCAGCTACAGCGGCCCTTCCATTCGGAAGTGGCTGCTTCCGAAATTTCCTGTGCTGATTTTTCATTTGAAAAACAGAGAGACCTGGACCGTGAACACGTATTATTTGTTGACTGATACCGAAATTCAATCTGCCATGAAGCGCCTGCGGGGGCTGATCAGCCGTAACGGAAAGGAATCGAAATAGATTTGTATTGGAGGATTTGCTTACATGAGCAAGCATACCTATATATTTTCATTAGAAGAGCTGGGTTACGCCTTGGCCGTTCATCAAGGGGAGGAAATGGCTGCAGGACTTATGAAGGCATATTATGGAGATCTGTCTGAAGACAGATGGGAGCTTTTGTTTCAGGCCGCTACACATAGCTTGATGTCCAAAGGTTTTATAGAATCGATTGATGAAGAGAACGGAGAGGTTCGTTTTCCTTCCGAAATTACGCAAATGATTCAGCATTTGCTGTACAGCAATTATATGCTGAGAGGCATTACGGATCGGAATTCTAACAAAGTACTGACGATCCACGAGCTGCAGCAGCGGTATTTGTATCACTTGTCTGACAATCATACGCTTCATTTTCTAACCTGGACAGAGCCGGCGGATTGGGAAGAGGAGCTTGTACGTTTCTATGGAGTGGAGCCTTCGATAGCCGATGGGACGACTTTATCCGAATCCAAGGTTGTGATCACTGAAGAATTGTGGAACCAGCTGACATCTGGTGAATTCCCTGCCTCCCCTCTTCATGATGAGCTTTCATCAGACCAGCAGCAGCTGATTGCAAAATGGCAGCAGGATTTTCAAACCAATGCCCGTACCATGGACAATCTAAGCACGATAAGAATTGGCAGCGGAAATCAGACGGCAATCGAGGATATTTTGTTTGTGCTTCCTGCTAATGAAGGGGTCTGGATTGTACGTAATCAGGAAGCGGACAGAAATGAGGAACCACAGATTTGCATTGAGCTGCAATCCTTCTCTGCATGCAGAAAGACGCTGGGCTCTTTTGCTGCAACTTTGGCTTAGGTAAAACGGTAAGTTTAGTACGGCTCATCTTGAGAGGTCTTCTATGTGATCTACGCTTTCTGTAATGATACCGCCTGGGGAGTGTATGAATCGATTCAAGCGGATATCTTGCTATCGTCCATCTCAAAGAAAGCCCGGAATATTCGCGAGGATATTGAGATCGGATTTGAAAAATGCAAAAACCACATCCGCATGCGAATGTGGTTTTTGCTTATCGTGCGGATTCGAAAGCGTAGGCCCACAGATATCCTTTCGATTCCAGCAGAAGGGCATCCGGCCCTTCCTTCGGTTTCACAACGATGCTGTTGTTTGTATTCATGATGTAACCTTCATTCATTCGCTCGATGACGATGGGAATATCCAGTTCCATCAACAGCTGACGCATCCGATAAATCGTATTATACAAATTGGACAGCGCTCGCTTCTCCTCTACGTTCGTCCAGAGATCATCGATGATTCTCCATTTATGGCATAACTTATTTTCATGAAGCAGCAAATAGTAAAACAGCTCCTCCGTTAAGCGGGTAGGCCATTTTACAAGCTGGTCTCCTCTCATAACGGATGCTTCTCCGTATAACTGGACATCGAGTGTATTCTTAGGGATCGGCTTTGGTCTCTGACCATAATACTTCTGAAGGCGTTCATCCAGCTGCTTCACCATATTCATGGTCATCGGTTTCAAGAGATAATCCAGGGCTTGCACGCGAAAGGCCTGCACGGCATATTGCTGGTGAGCGGTCGTGAAGATCACAGGCACGTCGATCCCGTTCTCCACCAAGTTCTGGGCCAGCTGAAGTCCCGTCATTCTCGGCATTTCAATGTCGAGCACGAGTGCGTCCAGATCCAGCTTGGGTATTTCCTGCAGCGCATCAAATGGCGATTCGAAGCAGCCTACAATTTGAAACGGGCCATACGTTTCAAGCAATCGGGCATGCAGGCCCAGAATCGGTTTCTCATCCTCCACGATGATGATCTTCCACATTACCCTTGTCCCTCCTTCACGGGAATCATGATTTGAATGGTTGTTCCATTACCCGGTGAGGAGTCAATCTCCAGGCTCCCTTGGGATAGGTCATGCACGCGCCGACGTACATTCGTAAATCCGATTCCGGCATGGGCAGCCGTTCCCCCCATTAATTGAGCGCATTGCAAGGCCGACATGCCTACCCCGTCATCGGTGACGCGGATATTCAAGCAGGAACCCTGCAAGGAAACCGTGACCTGAACATGCCCCGGACCTTCCTTGTCGAACAGGCCATGGCGAATCGCGTTCTCCACTAAAGGCTGCAGGAGCAGACTCGGAATCAGAATATGCTCCGCGGCAATGGACGGGTCGATGTCATAAGCGAAGGTTAACCGTTCGCCAAATCTGGCTTTTTCCACCTCTACATAAGCGTCGATAATCTCCAGCTCCTTCTGCAGGGTAGAGAATTGTCCGTCCCGGCTCGTCTCAAATATATAACGCAGGAAAGAGCTGAGCATCGTTAGAAGATAGGCTGCACGCTCCCCGTCCGTATAACAAAAGGCAATGATGTTGCTGAGCGCATTATAGAGAAAATGCGGTTTGATTTGGGTCTGCAGAAAGGCCATTTCATATTCAATCGCCTTCTGCATAGACTGCTTCGTTTGTTCTGCGGCATTCAAGCGGGCCATCAAGGTCTCTTTGGAAAAAGGCTTCAGTAAATAATCATTGGCGCCAGCAGCGAAAATCATTTCGATATGTCTGGGATACTCGGAAGAAATCATCATTAAGACCGGCAGGTCCATTACGGATGCCTGAGTACGGATTTGTTGAAGCAGCTCCAGACTATTCATGTCGCCAGGAATGATATCATCCATGATCATCATCGCGATTTCCGGATGATTCCTATAATAATCAAGCGCTTCTTGAGCCGTATGCGCGATTCGTACCCGGTAGGCATCCCCCAGCATGTCCCTCATGACCTCCGCATGCATCGCATCGTCATCGACAATCAGGAGCGTTCCCAGATCCCGATCTTCTGCGTGTGCCGCAGATTCCAGGTTGTATTCATATTCGGCTGTGGTAACCGGCTCTTTACATTCGCTGAAAGCCAGTGTGACCGTAAAGCGAATTCTGCCTTGCAAACGTTCATATGCGATGCTTCCATTCATCTGTTGGACAAGTTCTTCTGTCATCATGAGTCCCGAAGAATGCGGGCGATCCCGATTCACTGGCGTTGATTCGCCGGCTGACGTCACTTTAAGCAGGATATCCGTGCCCACCTGTATAGCTTCAATCGTCAGTTGATCTTCTGCGATATCGTGAGAGATCTCTGTCATGATCCGAATGAATACTTGCGTTAAGCGCTTCTCATCCGCCCATACATAAAGCTGCTTCGGAATCTGTTCATGGATTGCGATTTTTTTATTCGTGAAGGTAAACTGCATCAGCTGAATGACATGAAGCATGACCATCCGAAGATTGGTGGACTTAAGCTGGATCGCATAATCATCAAATCGAAGACGGGTAAAATCATGCAGATCCCTCAATAAATAAACCATGTTCCCCATTAGCTGCTCAGCCAAGTACAATTGCTGGCCTTGCTTCTCGCGATCGGGCTCCCGATTCATGGCTCCCACGAGATGGATGGCATCGTGCAATGGCCTCTGCAAGTCCTGGGTCGTGACTTTCAGGAAGGCATCCTTCGCATCGTTTGCCTTTTGCAGCCTCGTGCTCAGCTGTTCCGATTCCTCAGCCCGGTTCATCAGACGTATACCGAGAAAAACATTCATCGTCATGACAAACCCGACCAACCCGATACGGTTCATGTAATTTCGCCCGGTAAAGAATAAATTGTCCGATGAAGCGCTTATCGCAAATACGGCAAGAAACAGCAGCATGGACATTAGGATGATTGCTTCATTTCGGCGTATGTTGATTCGCTTTTTAAGCGTCAAATAGAAGATGCGAATAATAATGCCCAGGATTAATCCATCGTTGTAATAAAAGAGCGGGTACTGCGTAACCGACAGGGTTCTGGCCGGGAGAACCGCATTGAAGAATGCATAGGCCAAGATCGGCAGAAACAGCAGATACATCGTCTTTCGACTCATGATGGAAGGAATCATTTTGACGATAAAGACAATCAGCAGGATGGAGGCCAGGAAGGTAAAGGTATCCTGCAGCCGAAAATAGAGCTCAAAGGGAAACAACGGGAACTCCCGAATGAATAGCCGTTCCCCTCGCAGCACGATAACCAGGGCCAATAGCAGAAAGTGCAGCCCGCTGTACAAGAAGGCTTCGTCCTTTGTTCGCAGCAGGTAGATTGTCATATGGAACATGCTGAACAGCAACAAACATAAGGTAGCTGTCCACTCCAGGGACAGATCCCGCTGCACGTCTTCCTTCATCAGTTCGGCGTCGCCGAAATCAATCGGCAGGACGATGCCGCCTCTCGTATTGTAGAAGTTGGATGCGTGGATGGTGATAAGGAGCTGCCGGCTGTCCGGTTTAAAGTACGCTTCATAGGATGGATTGTCCGGTGTTGTCGCTTGTTTGGTTGCTGCCACGGCTCCTATTTTCGAGAGGGCTACGCCATCCACATAGATGGTGTGAGCGGACCAGATATTGCGAACGCGGAGACCGATCTCTCCCGACCAGTGGTCCGGCAGATATACCATTAATTGATAGGAGCCCCACTCGACCTCCGATGCCCAGGGACCGGGTACCGGCAGATGTTCGGCTTCACTGGAAAAGTCTGTCGGGGCAACAAAAGCTTTGCCGGTGAATTTCCAATCGCCTGCTAACGAGACAAACGATGTCTCCTTGAGCTCTCGCAGGTCAAGCACGCCGTTTACGGCTTTGATCTTGACGGCACCTGTATCCTGATCGCTAAAGATCATATAGAGAATGGCGATTAGGGCACATATGGCACCCAGACAACCAATCCATTTCTTCATGTATAGTCACACCCTTATGGACTCTATCATATGGCAAAGATCTCTCAAAAATCTACCTGTCGATCGAAGTCGAATTTGAGAGATTTTTGAGAGATGCTTCTGATATGTTGGAATTACATTTTTTACAATCTGATCTGCTGGAGGGTGTTATCCGCACAATTTATTCAAAAATGGGGATAAGGGGTCACATGTCGGTGTAGAATGTCAGACGGTTACTAAACTTACAGGATGGGTGAAACAGTTGAAGAAAAAAATCATATCCATGATAGTGGCAGCACTGTTAATTGTTACGAATATGCCGATGGCATATGCGCTCTCGCCGGTAGCAGAGGTCTACTATAATGCTGGGACGAGCATCTATGATTCTAGTGATTTTGAGAGCCAATTAAATGATGCGATTAAAGCCAGGCTGATAGCGGAAGGCGTAAATCCCAAATATGTGTCGATCATGGACGCGAGTGCAGACCGGGCAACGGTAACGGATACGACGTATGTCCATAACGGTTATGACAGCTGGTATATAGGCGGACCTTATGCCACTCGCCCGGCGGTTGAAACCGCCGATTACAATCATGTTCAAATTTCCAACAATGGCGGCACGTTAACCTTCTATGGTTATACCTCGCCTGCTTATAAGGATTACATGCTGACGCAGGGAAGCCCTTCGGGCAAAAAGATCATTACCTTCGACATGGACGAATCCAAAGTGGATTACCACAGCATGGAAGGCGGCGGTTTTCTATTTAATACGCAGATCGATGGCAACGGAAAGTTGAGCGGTTATTCGATTTTATATGTTCAAGGCGCCGTCAAGGTATATAAAATCAATGGTGTGGATGCATCCGCGCTGCATCATGAGACGGGAAGAGATTTGAGTTCCATGACAGGCGTTACCTCGATCGGAAGTTTTCCGAAAGGGGCATCCACTCATCACAGCATCAAAATCGTAGCAACGGACACCACGCTGAGCATGTGGGATAATGGCGACCAGATCATTCGGAATTTAACCCTTCCGGATGTTTACGGGAATGAATTTGGGCCCATTGTTAGCCATATCGGCCATGGCTGCGAGATCATCTCGATTTTTTCATTTGATAATATGAAGTTGTATTCAACGTCGAGCAAGACACTGGATGTGGCTGCGGATAATATCCTTTGGGGAACGTCGCCACTGCGCTATGTCGTGAACATTAACGATGACCCTCGCGGGGATTTGGACGGGGGCTCGAATCAATCCAATCTGACAAACTCGTTCAATAACACCGGTGCACAATATGTTGGTGTAACCAGCGCCACGTATGCGGACATCGACCAAACGTTTATCGACGGCATTACAGGCGGCGGACTACATATCCATTCCGACAAATCCAGCGCCGATATCATTCAAGAGATTGCCGATCGTATCGCAGATCAACTGATTACAGATTATAAAGCGGCTATTCTGGACATCGAAGAGGCAGAGAGCAATACCGATATCCGGTTTCAGCCCGGCGACACCAAAAACTCGGTAAAAAACAATCTTACCCTGCAGCAGGACGATGACGTAACTACCGTCTGGTCCTCTGACCAGCCGTCGATCATCGCGCCCGACGGAACCGTAACCAGACCGGTTATCACCCAGTCGGGAACTTACGTGACCTTGACGGCAACCATCACCAAGGACGGGCTTACAAGCGAGAAGACATTCACCGTGTATGTGAATGCGGCTGATCCGGCTCCTTTAGGCACGTTGACCGCCGCTTCTGGCAATGGGGAAGTGACATTGAAATTCCCTGCTCTAACGGGGGCATCGAACATCGTTGTTGAACAATCTATTGATGGAACCACCTTTACGCCGGTTAGCCCTTTGGAGACGTTGGATGCGACTTCTACAAGCGCAACAGTAACCGGGTTAACGAACGGTGAAACCTACCATTTCCGGCTAAACGTTGAATCGGGGCTATATGACGGCATATCCAATGTGGTCCAGGCTTCGCCTTCGAAATCGTTAACCACGTTGTCGGCCGTTGCAGGCAGCGGGCAGGTGACGTTGAATTTCCCTGCTCTAACAGGGGCATCAAGCATTGTTGTTGAACAATCTACCGATGGAACTACCTTTACACCGGTTAGCCCATCAGAGCCGCTGGATGCGGCTTCAACGAGTGCAACCTTGACCGGATTAACGAACGGCGAAATCTATTATTTCCGATTGAACGTCGGATCAGGTCCGTATGCAGGCGTATCCAATGTGGTCGAAGCGTTGCCTTCGGAACCGATCACCACGTTGTCGGCCGTTGCAGGCATCGGACAAGTGACATTGAATTTCCCTGCTCTAACGGGGGCATCAAGCATTGTAATTGAACGATCTACAGACGGTACTACCTTCACACCGGTTAGCCCATTAGAGACGCTGGATAGCGGCTCCACAAGTGCAACCATAGCCGGTTTATCCAGCCGTGAAACTTACTATTTCCGATTAATCGTCCAATCGGGTCCACATGCAGGCGTGTCCAATGTGGTCAGCGTCAAACCTCACGCGCCTGCGGTACTGGAAGAAACTCCACCTGCAGGGAACACGGGCGTTGTACAACAACAACCTGCATCCACAATGAAAGCGGAAGTGGTTGTTTCCGACCAAGCGAACGGGGGCAAAGTCGTTCAGGAGAAAATTACGAAGCTTGTCGGCGACAACTTAAAAGTATCCGGGAAAATAAAGTCGGCAACCGGGCAAGAGCTGAATCTGCCGAGTATCGTAATGAACCAGGACGGCAGCTTTACGCTTCCGAAAGTTGCTGCCGGCGAGTATACATTGTCGCTGAATGTAATCGCACCTAACGGAGAGAAGCTGGCGGGCCCTGCCGGCAAGTTAAGCGTTGACAGCAATGGTAATGCAAAGCTATCGGTTGATCTGGTCGATCCATATGGCACGATTCTCGATAAGGTGACAAGTCAGCCGGTTGCAGGAGTGAATATGCAGTTGTATTGGGCAGATACGGAGCTGAATCGTTCCAAAGGCAGAGTGCCGGGAACGGTTGTTCAACTGCCGGAGCTTCCGGATTTTTCGCCGAACAAAAACCACAACCCGCAGAGCAGCTCTGACAGCGGCCAATACGGCTGGATGGTTTACGCAGATGGCGATTACTATTTCCTAGGCGAGAAGAATGGTTACATCGTGTTTGACAGCCGTAATGACAAGCGTGAAGAGCGCTTCGGGAATGACAGCTACATTAAGGACGGAGTCATCCACGTCGGTGATACCATCGTGAAATTCAGTTTCTCTGCACAGCCGAAAGTGAAGGCTTCAGGCGATCATCGTGCTTACATGGTCGGATATCCAGACGGCACGTTCCAAGCGGACCGCGGAATTATCCGTTCGGAGATGGCTGCGATCCTGTCCCGTTTGTATACAGCTGAAGCGGGAGCTAACAAAGTATCCTATTCGGATGTAACTGCAAAACATTGGGCAATGAACGCCATCACGACGGCAACTCATAATAAATGGATGGTCGGTTTTAGCGACAACACGTTCAAACCGAAGAAACAGATCACGCGGGCGGAATTTGCGCAGATCCTTATGAATGTGTACCAATGGGATGCCGTACAGGAAAGCACATATACGGACGTAACGGGACACTGGGCTGAAAAAGCCATCGCAACGGCCCAGGAACAGGGACTGCTGTTCGATTTCACGGAGAAGTCCTTCAATCCGAACCAATCCATCACAAGGGTAGAGGTCATTCGGATCCTTAACCAGCTGCTGGATCGTAAGCCTTGGGATATCAAGGTTGAACCGAAATGGACCGATGTTCCGGAAGGACATGACTACTATTCCGACATCATGGAAGCTTCGATTCCGCATTCGTTCGAGCAGCTCGAAACCGGAATTGAAAATTGGAAGGAATAGAAAGCAGTGGCGGCGATTTGTATGAGCATGTAACTACAAAAGAATAAGCGTTTAAGCCAAATAAAAAAGCGACCCTAACGGGTCGCTTTTTTGACGTGTAATATGAGGGGGGGATTGGCATGTATAGAAGCCCATATGGTCACAACGCGGTTAATGATAGTTCTTGGATTCATTCTCCTTGTATTTGCCGTTGCTGTCATGCTGGGCTTGCTTCCGGCGATCATTGCGGGCCTGCTGCTGCTGCTGGGCCTCCAGGCTGTTCACGGGTGTCGCTTCGAGGTCTTTCACCGTGTTGATCAGGTTCTTGTCCGGTTGATGGTCGCTCAATGGAAAGGTCCTCCTTGTACTGGAATCGATTGTGATGTTTAGTATGTGCTGGCTGGTATTCGGTTATTCGTGGTTACCGCATTGACCTGAATTGAGGGCAAGCCGCAGATACCGTTATTGTGTGCAGCAAAAAAAGACCCGGCCTCTGCCGGGTCTTCCACATGTGACATCTTCAAATCGTCACTCGACTAAATCCAATCCTTCGGAGCCAGCTCAATGGCCGAGCGAATCGCGGCGAGCATGCTCTTGTCGTCGGCGATGTTCTTCCCGGCAATATCGAAGGCGGTGCCATGGTCGACCGAGGTGCGGATGATGCCGCCCTTCAGTCCGACCGTGATGTTCACGCCTTCTTCGATGCCCATGACCTTGATGGGGGCATGTCCCTGGTCATGGTAGCAAGCAACCACGATATCGAAATCGCCTCTGCCTGCTCTGAAGAATAAGGTGTCCGCAGGCAGGGGGCCCACAACGTTAATGCCTTCCTGCTGGGCGCGCTCGATGCCCGGCTGCAGTTGTTTCTCTTCTTCTCCGTTGCCGAAGAGTCCGTTCTCGCCCGCATGCGGGTTGATTCCGCAGACGGCCACTCTTGGATTGTCGAAACCGGCTTTTTTCAGAGTATCGTGAGCCAGCTTGACGACGGTATACGTTCTTTCCGGGGTGATGCTCTGAATGGCTTCGATCAACCCCATATGTGTAGTCAGGTGAATCACCCGCAAGTTCGGCGTTGTCAGCATCATCGAGAAATCTGTTGTATCGGTGAGGTCCGCCAGGATCTCGGTGTGACCGGGATACAGATGCCCGCCTTGATGTAAAGCTTCCTTGTTTAGTGGAGCTGTGCAGATGGAGTGGATCTTGTGCTGTTTCGCCAGCTCGATCGCTCTGGCCAGGAATTGAAAGGCTGCATCTCCCGCAATAGCGGATACTTCGCCGAATTTAAGGTCGGCCGGAACGAGATCCAGATCGATAACATCCACGGTGCCAAATTCATATTTGGCCTCGGATGGATCCTGAATGGCGCGTACCTGTAAGTCTGAACCGATAATGGGCAGTACCCGCTCTAAAATTTTTGCATCTCCAATAACAAGTGGATTGCAGTTATCGTACATCTCCTGATGGGAGAGTGCCTTCATAATAATCTCGGGTCCGATGCCTGCGGCATCGCCCATCGTAATTCCAACGGTCGGTTTCATGCGGTATGACCTCCTTTTAACTTATGAATCGCGTGGATAAATACGTCCGGTTTGCCGAATCCGCCTGCCTTGGTGATGACATACAGGTCGTCAACGCTTAAAAATTTCGAGATCGGCACGCCAATCTCAAGCTCGTCCAACAATTCAAAGCCGCTAATCTTCCATTTCATGCAGATCTGCTTGGCGGTATCTCCGCCAGTCATGGATACACCATGGAAATACCCGTTCTCCAGCAGCTTGGCGCAGATTTCACCAATGGCGCGCACAATCTCATTGCTGACCTCGGTGTGATTAAGTCCTCTAGTCTCACCAACTGCTCGTGCTTGGTCAACATCAGACTGCTCTGCGGTTGAGTAGATGACGATGTCCTTGCCTTGCAGTGCCTGGGTCTTCACTTCTTCATACACGCGCTGGATTTCCTCATCGCGCTCTGCTTGCGCGGATACAGCCTTGTAGGAGCTGAATGGTACCGGATAAACATCGGTTTGTTCAAGCAGCAGTTTAAGCTGTGCGCGGGAATTCTTGTTCACGCTGCCCACGACGGTAAGGATTGGCCCCTGATTTTGCTTGATGGTGAGCTCGACAGGACGGCTCGAAATATCGTAATGAGAAGGAAGATAGTTGGCAATGCCTGCAGATCCAGCCCATGCGAAGTCATAGTCTAGTTGTTTGGTTATTCGCAGGATCTGCTCTAAATGCGCTTCTTCCGTGGAGTCCACCAGCACATACGGGATATCCTGTTCTATCCATTCCTTTAACTTATTCTTAATATGGTCCCTGCCAGCGTTCAGATCGCGGACTGAAATCACGCCGACGGCATGTTTGGTCTGCAATTGAAGCAGGTCCGGCAGATAGGAATGGGTGACCGGTGTCTTGGGATCGTTGGCAATCTCCGTCTCTGCCAGCGGCACGCCATTCAGATAATGAGTGCCGTCTAGAATGGTGCGATTGTTTTTGGGATAACCCGGGACGATCATCATGAAGTCAGGCTTCACTATGTCGTACAGGGCATCGATCTCGATCCCGATATTGCCGCGCATGGTGGAGTCCATTTTTTTGAAAATCGTGTCAAACCCGGCATCTGTTAAAAATTGGGCGGCTCGGCTTACTCGCCGATATGCCTCCTCTGATGTAATGGAACGACTGTCCGTATCGAAGACAACAGCATCATAGTGATGAATATTATCTTCGTCCATATCGAATAACACACTTGTTTTCAAGCCATGACGGGCGAGTTGGACCCCGCTGTCATTGGCACCTGTCAAATCATCTGCGATAATAGCTAATTTCATGCTGCTACCTCCTCTTAAAAAGCTGATGGATAGAGGGGTTCTTAAAAAAACCTCTATGATGTTGGATTATTGTATTTGGCTACACCGCCTGATTTCTCCAATCTCTTGGACAGGAAGCCGATAAAGATCGGCAGCAGGATGGCCGTGGTCACGACACTCGCGGCGATTTGTACAGTTGCAAGTTCAGCGATGGGAGCGAATGAGGCGTTGGCAGCCAAAATTGCAGCCGGCGTTCCAACTGCGTTACCGGCTGTGGAGCCTTCCGAAGCACCGACAATCGGGTTCCAGCCGATGGCTCTGAAGAGAAGGAATCCAATGCCGCCCGTGATCAATACGGTCATCACCCCAAGCAGGATGCCGCTCAGTCCACCCTGAATGATGGACGAGAAATTGATGCCCATACCCAGCGAGAAAGCGAAGAAAGGAACCAGCTTGTCACTGCCTTTATGCAGCCAATCGGCCATATCGCGGTCCAGGTTCCCGATCACGACACCGACGAGCAGGGGAAGCAGTACCGCAACAAAAGACATCGGCGAGAACATGCCGTTGGCAAAACCCATAGCGCCGAAGATCGAGAGGGCCACCATCGTCAAGAACGGTCCGTCGCTTAAAGCAAGGAAAGGATAAGCAGCCTTGTCATCCTCTTTTCCATATTGTCCGGCTAGCGCTATATACAGTCCGCCGTTGGAATTTGTCATCGCGGCGATAATGGCAAGAGGGGCAAGACCCAGGAATAATCCATTGGAATCGGCAAACATAATGGCGATCAATCCTAATAGTGCACCGATAGCCCATTTAAACACCAGCAGTGTGACACCCTTACCAACAGAGGACCCTGCCGTTTTAAACGTGATTTGCGTTCCGGCAATCAGCAGGAACAGGGCAATGAGTGTACTCGAGCTGTTCACGAACAAAGCCTCCGTGAAACCGCCGATGCGCAAAGCATTAGGTGCGAATGTATTGATGCACGCTCCGACGAGGAGGGGAACAACCATCATACCGCCAGGGATACGATCTAATGTCGCTTTGATTTTCATAGTATTAGCTCCTTAATGTAATCGTTTTATTGAAGCGCTTGCAGTCATTATACTAGTCTATATTGCTTATTTTAGCAACATATAATTTATGTAAATAATAAAATTTTATTTAACTGTTTAAAATTGCAACATATATAACGAAAAAAAGACGCGAACTTAAATTCATTCTTTAAGTTTGCGCCAAAGCGTGGCCCGATTAATCCCTAATCGTTCTGCCGCCCTTGATTGATTATTATTTTCCTCACGGAGTACATGTTGAATGATTTCTTTCTCGATCTCTTTTAGGGTTCCTTCGAGCTGGATAGGGTTTGAGGCAGAATGCCCATCCAGCAAGCGAGATAAGGTTTCGGCTGAAATCACGTAATCCGTCTCGTTCAGGGCCGCTTGCTTGATGAGCTGTTTTAATTGGCCGATTGTCATAAACGAAGCGGACTGCCGTATCAGCTGCAATGCGTCATCCTTTATTTTTACTGCATTGGTTCCGTATTTTTGATGGTATCTGCTTAGAAAATGCTGAATGAGCGAAGGGAGGTCATCCAATCGGTCAGACAGGGACGGCATGATGACTGTATTGAGCTGTATATGTCCGGTTCCGACTTGGTCAAGCTGCTGTTCACTGAGCATGAATACGCCGATCTGCCTAGGAAGGCAGGACTGAACGAATGCAGCAAAACGAGGATCAGGTACGCTTTGTTCGATATGGATGAATTCCACATTGCGAACGTTGGACAACGGAATTTTCTCTAACTGATCCGGGGAGATTTGGGCCATATCGATCTGAAGCAGCAAGCCGCCGTCCGAGTACAACTGATGAAAATATTGAACAAGGAAGGACTTCCCCGTATCCTTCTCCCCAAGCAGATGAATGGGCTCATGGTGCTGATAGAGCGCTTGGATATGGTCCAATGCCCTGCGCATAGCGGGGGATTCCGCGACAACAGGTTCGGCTAGTGCTTCTTGATATGCCTTTACGCCTGTCTGCGCAAACGCATAAGGCTGTTCTTTTTCCAGCGTGTATACTTTATAACTTATATGATTCAAGGTTGTTTCATAAGCTGTGACCGCCAACTGGAAATCATCGACCATGAACATATTCTGAATTTTGGATTTGTGGAATTCCAGGCTGGTATTAGTCAGAAAAATATGATGGTCCGTCAAAGGGCTGTGGTCAAAATCCGTCAATCGCTCAAATATGACCTCATTCCGATCGTTCAGAATAACGAGATTGGGATGCTCCAGTGTAACGAGATCGTTCAGTATCATGGAAACGACGTTGCTTTTGCTGAGATAGCGATAGATAAGCTGGGCATCCTCCAGAGCTCTTATGATCGATTCTTTGCCTGAATGGATTAACAAGCCCTTTAAGCCGTATGCCTGGGCTGTATTCACGGTGATGACATCGCCGACAATCTGGCGGTAGCCGTCAGACTTCAGCTCCAGCAGTAATCTGGCAACGTCTTCGGAGCTATGGATGGTGTATACCTTTAATGGCAAATCCATCAGCTCAATAATCGATTGTGCGCCGGAAGTAATATTGGAAAAGCCCACGATGGCTGTTTTTCCGTTAAACTGACTCGCCAGCGTGAGAGAACGGATCATGTCGTATCCCGACAGGTGGATGTCAATGACGGGAATCGTGACGGCGTCCTTGATGCGCTGCGCCGTTCCGCCGCGGCTGATAATGACTTCGGCTCCGTTTTTCTCAGCATGGGCTGCCAGCTCAGCCCCTTTCATCAAATCGCCGACCGCATACTGAATGTCTAGTTCGGGAAAATGGGGAATACACTCTTGTATTACGGGAATCATCGCTTCATATGGAGCAATCATATGGACATGTATACTCATATTTATCCTGCCTTTTTGTATAAATCAATTGGCCGTGTACCTCGTTCTTGCGAGATGCAGGCGCGTACCTCCATTATAGCCAACTTATATCGGAATCGCACCCTGCAAGCATGGCGAATCTCCGCTGCTGGATATTGAACCTGTATGTTCATTACCCACATGAGGTCGCGGATGGGAATTTTTGTTCTTTTGCTTCGTGCTGGAATCTATTCTATAATAATAGGCTAATATAAACAGCGGTAGGAGGAACCAATGGATTTTATCAAAAATCAACTAGACGGATATGGCATGAGTGAACAGACCATTGTGTATCTTTCGAGTATGATCATGGTCTTATTTATCGCATTGATCTCAATTCTGGCAAATATCATAACTAAAAAAATCGTACTGAAGACGATTATACATATCGTCAACAGCAATCGCTACACATGGGACAACATCATTGTGGAGAAAAAGGTGTTCCACAAGCTGTCGCATCTGGTGCCGGCCATCATCATCTATTTCTCGGCATCCATCTTTCCCTCGTACCAGGTTCTGATTGAAAAAGCGGCCATGACGTATATGATTATCGTAACCATCATGGTATTTAATGCGCTGCTCAACGCCTTTGACGCGATTTATCGTTCGTTTGAAATCTCCAAGATCAGACCGATCAAGGGATACATTCAGGTGGCGAACATCATTCTGTTCATCATCGGCGGCATTGTGGTGATCTCGAACCTGATCGGTCAGAATCCGTTGATCATTCTCAGTGGGCTGGGTGCCTTATCGGCTGTTCTGATGCTGGTCTTCAAGGATTCCATACTAGGTCTGGTAGCAGGCATTCAGCTATCATCGAATGATATGGTACGCGTAGGCGACTGGATTGAAATGCCCAAATATAATGCGGACGGTGACGTCATCGACATTACCTTGAACACCGTAAAGGTGATGAATTTCGATAAAACGATCACGATGATTCCGAGCTATGCCCTCATCTCGGACTCGTTCAAGAATTGGAGAGGCATGCAGGTATCCGGCGGCAGAAGGATTAAGCGCAGCTTCTACATTGATACGAGCAGCATATGCTTCTGTACTCAGGACATGATTGAGGAATTTCAGAAGATTCACTACCTTAGCGATTATGTCACGACCAGATTAAATGAAATTAACGCTTATAACATGGAGCATCAGATTAATACGGATAGCAAAGTGAACGGCAGACAGCTTACGAATGTAGGTGTGTTCAGAGAATATATCCATCAATATCTAAGAAATCATCCGAAAATTCATAAGGATATGACGCTGATTGTCAGACAGCTGGCGCCGGGAGATAATGGACTGCCACTGGAAATCTACACTTTCACCAATGATATCAACTGGGCAGTGTATGAATCGATTCAGGCCGATATATTTGATCATATTTTTGCCGTCGCCCCGACATTCGGGCTTCGTGCCTTCCAGAATCCGACGGGCCATGATATAGTCCAACTGAAAGAAAGTCCAGAGTATTCGCGAGGATATTGAGATACCAAAACCAAGATCGCAGATCGTCAAAGAGACATGTAAGCTTTAGGATAACGGTTTGCATTGTGTGCTGAAAACACAGCAGACGCCAGTCATGGACTGGCGTCTGCTTCTGTTTATGAAGGCTCTATCGCTGCACTACAGGTTCCAAATTCGGTGCAAAATCACCGCCGCTTCCGCGCGGGTGAGCGAGTCATGCGGAGCGATCTTGCCGTTCTTGCCGTTTACGATTCCGGACTTCACTAAGGCCGCAACGCTGTCCATGGCATAGCCGGAGATGCTTGCTGCATCCAGATACCCGTCCAAGCTTCCGCTGCCCTCGGCTTTCTTGCCGGCTGCAGACAATGCCCGTGCTGCCATCGACATCATATCCTGCCGGGAAATGGGGCTGTTTGGTCTGAAGGTCTGGTCCTTGAATCCATTCACGAGGCCAAGGGAAAGCGCAGTGTCTATGGCGTCTCTGTAATAAGCGCTTGGCTCGATATCGTTAAAGGCAGCCGCAGGGTTTCCGCTGCTCTGCAATTCCAGAGCCCGAACCAACAGCGCTGCAAAGTCAGCTCTCGTGATAAAGGTCTCCGGTGAGAAGCTGCTCGCAGTTGTACCCTTGATGACATCGCGTGCCGCCATGTGCATAATGGCATCCTTCGCCCAAGGGACGCTTGCCAGATCTCCGAACGCGTGGGACACATAGGCTACCGCGAAGGTGCTAAAATGGGTTGTATGGAAAATAGCCCTGCCAGATCCCGCATCATATCGGCTATTTGGAATAGGATGAACCTTGCCATTGCCATCGATATACCACACCACGATGTGATCGGAATGAATCCGTTCCGTCACAGCCGGCGCGTAAGGAATTTCTACTGTTACGGGTGCCTTGGGATTGTTCCAGTCGATGACATGGCCGCCTGCCAGCAGTTCCAGCTGGATCACCGGACGGGTGCCAACCCGTTCTATGTCCGCTGCGCTCATTGGGGCTGTAGAGGCTGTGCCGATGCGAACGGACACGGGCTCAGCGAGATCCGCTGTACTCGAAAGCATGTTGCTTGGAATATGAAGGACCGCGTGTTCGGTCTTCAGCAATAGCTCAAAGGCTTCCTGACCCTTCAAGCTTTGGCTAGGCAGCTGTATGTCGTATGAATCGACATCGTTCTGTTGGGTCACCTCAACAATAATCTGTTTCTTGCCGTTGACCATTTGAGCAGCTTGCTCAAGTGCTTTCTTCAGGAGGTCACTGGAAATGACAGCCACTGCGCGTCCGTCTATGACCTTCACTTCCGCCTTGATGGTTACTACGCCATTTTCGCTCACAGAGATGCCGGATGGGCTGCCGGCACCATTGCTGCTATGACTGCTGCTGCCGCTACTGTTATTCTGACCACCGCTGCCGCCGTCCCCGCTGCCGGGGCCATTCCCGCCTGGACTTCCGGGTTTGCCGGTAAGGGTCAGCACGCCGAATATGGATGGATCCTGATAACCGTTGCCGGTTGTATCATTCCAGGCAGCTACACTTTGGCGAGCGCCGCTCTTGGCGTCGTTGATTTGCGAGTCGAAGCCGATGTTGACTCCGTTTGCCGGAGTGATCGCTTTGAGCGGAATCTTCGCTTCCACGGTATAGTTGGTGCCTGATACCTGCGTTGCCGATACGAAGCCTTCGGCGATTTTCAGCGGGCTGAACGAAGTTTCGTTGTCGAAGTTGATTCGGTACTGCCCGTCGTCATCTTGGTAAAATGTCGTTTTTGCATTGTTTTGGTCCACGAAGATTTCGACGGAGTCCTGCTCCCAGACGTTGGTGCTGGATTTATCCAGCTGCGCGTCACTAACCTGAATCAGTACGTACAGATTGTGTTCATCCCAGAGCGCTTTTGCCACGCCGGTCGCACCTTGCCAAGCCATCTGATACCGATTGATCGGCATGGCGGGAGCCTGATTCCACAGGGCATCGATGGTCCCGTCGATGGTAGGTGTACCATACGCCGCACTGGATTGGTTGACATTCTCCGAGCCGGGCTGATGCTCTTCGATAAAGGTGTCAGGATCAATGACGCCGTAGTAGGCAGGCTTGGCCTTAAGGTTCTTATCAAATAACAATGGATTGGATGAAGCCCGCCAGCTTGTGCTGTCGTCCATCCCCCAGAAGGTCACGCGGCTGATGCTGTCCGCATGGTCCCGGAAGATTTTCATCAATTGGGCGTATAAATAGCCCTGTTTATTCGCAAGCGGCTCGGGAAGCTGGTAGTCGCTTCCTGCGGTGATGTCCAGCTCGCTGATGGTAACCTCTACACCCAGGGAGATAAACTTCTCCAGGGACCGCTTTACATTTTCCGGTTTTGTGTTGATGTTGTAGTGCCCTTGCATGCCGACACCGTCCACCAGCAATTTGCCTGGGTGAGTTTCTGTATATTTGTCGTTCATGGATTTTACCATGTTGTAAATGGCAGTAGCTTTGTTCTGGTTATCTTCGTTGTAATCGTTGTAATGAAGCTTGATATCCCACTCGGGATGATCATCCAGCACTTCCCTTGCCGCAAGGAAGGCCTGCTCGACATAGTCCGGTCCAATGGCTTGATACCACGGGGATTGGCGGAGCGAAGCTTCCCAATCGGCCGGATTTGGCGGATTGTCGTTCATTGCTTCATTGACGACATCCCAGGAGATGACCTTGTCGCCAAAATGCTCCATGACGGTGCGGATATGCGTCCGCAAATTCTCAAGTGCTTCATCGCGGCTTAACGGCACAGAGTTTCCTTGTCCGTCCTGCGCCGTATTCATCCACGCCGGTGATTGCTGGTGCCAGACAAGCACGTGTCCGTGCATCTGCATATTTTCTGCCAGGACTTTATCGACCATGGCGTCCGCTGAGCTAAACGTAAAATTGCCTTTTGTCGGCTGCATCGCATCCGGCTTCATCGCGTTGCCTGCCGTGGCGACATTGTGGTGCATGGATAACAGCTCAAGTCGCACACCTTCCAGATCCTCCGCCGTGATGGCATTGCCGATCAGGAATTCGTTCTGATACGCCTGCTTGATGGGAATCAAGTCCTTCTCGATTTCGACTGGGCCCGCGCTTGTTGCTGTAAAGCTGATGTCGTCGATATAAAAGGATGCAGACCCGTTATTCGAGCTTTCTACATAGATGGTTAAGTATTCGTCCCCCACACTGTTATAACGGTAAGTTCCTTCAAATTGAACCCATCCGTCGCTGGTACTGATCGTCTTGGGTGCCAGAGTTACATAATTCGCACTGCTTCCAGAGCCAACCTGGGTGGACAGCTGAAGCTGTGAGCTGGCGGGCTCGATCAATTTGACCCATGCTGATATTTTATATTCGCTGCCCTTATTTACGTATTTCTCCACTCGCAATGAAGGGCCATGCCATGAGGTTGTCCGGCCTTCGACTTTCAAAGCGTACGAGCCGCCCTCCGTATGGTTGGCTTCCTCTGTTACGGTCAACGTTTCGGTGCCTGCCCTGCCTTCAAAGCCGCCTGTCGTTTGGTTTTCAAAGTCGATGGTGGTGAAAGGCAGCGCGGGGTCTCTCGGTAATTCCTCCTCACCGCCGCCGGGAGTCACTTTCTTGGTAATGCGTACATCTCCGAGGTAAAACGGAACGGCCTTCCCTTCATCGTTGGATTGAATCCGCAGGGCTGAATCCGTCCCGGTATTCACCGTAAATTCCTTGCTAAGCACGGCAGCGCTTCCGGCTGTAAAATCCTTGCCGTCCAGCCAGCCGTAGCTGTTTACCGTTTGCAAAAACGCTTGTGCGCCGCTTGGCACGATCACGTCTGCGTCCACGTAGACGGATGCGGTTACCGTATACGTCTCGCCATTCTTCAAGCCGATGTCGGCATATTTGAAGTCAACGGCATCCCAGTTGTTTGCTCTATTGCTCACATACAGAGCCCCGCCGTCATCATTCCCTTCAAACGCTTTGTCGGCAACGTACGTTAAGCTGGCACTGCCAGATTGCACGGCTTTTCCAACTCCGGTCTCAAAGCTTTCATGATATACGGTCTCGATATTTGGTGATGCCTGTGCATCCGCGTTTACGTCCGAAGCATACCAGCCTGAAGGTATGAGCAAAGCTGCCGCGGTCATCATCGAGATGACTTGTTGGGTCCATTTATTCATGTACTGTCCTCCCTTTATCGTGATGGTTGAATTATTTAAGCGCTTACATAATGTGGTGAGAGACCTCCTTTCCTTTTCCTGATTTTATCATCCGGCAGGAGTGCAAGTCTTATTGTAAATTAAAGATGATCCTTTGCTTTTTAAATATCTTTTGCTGCCATTTCCCCGATCAGATTGCCACACAGGCCGGATATGATATACAGTAGGACCAAGTACCTGCTCACGATTCGTGAGCTCTCCAAATAAGCTGAATATGGGAGATTGGAATGAATAACAGGCAAAAAGAGATTTTTCGCAATTTGTTAATGGAACCGAACCGGTTGTGGCTCGTGCAGGATCTGGCGGATCAGACCGATTGCTCGGAGAAGACGATCCGAAACGATCTGAAGGTGATTGAAGAATATATAGTTACGCACTCCGGTGGTCATCTGGTGAAAAGGCCGGGACTTGGCATCTATCTGGAGATCAGCGAAGCGGATCAGGCTGATTTATTCCACCGCTTATATTCCAACGAGAGCACCACCGGCGATGAATCCGATGAGGAAAGGGTGCTGCACCTGGCATACCGGCTCTTGATGAGTGCGAAACCCGTAACGCTGCAGAATTTGGCTTCCCCATTTTACGTGAATAAGGCGATTATCCGCCGGGATATGGAAAAGATTCAGAACTGGCTGCGGAGCTTTGATCTGAGCTTGGTGACCAAGCAGCGCGTGGGCTTCATGATTGAAGGCTCGGAGAAGAACAAACGGACGGCACTGGCACGGTTGAACCAGTTGATCAACCGTCCCGAGTTAACGGGACAGATGATGCGCAACCAGTATGAACCGCACGAGATTGCAACCGTATACAATGAGTTGAAGGGTTTGCAACAGCAGCATCAGCTTCGCTTCACCGATGAAACCTTTGAAAGCCTGATGCTGCATATTCTGCTCATGGTCAAGCGGACCAAGCTGGGACAGCCGATCTCGCTTTCTGGGCAGGACATTGCCTTTTTGGAGAACAAAGCGGAGTTTGCATGGGCGATAGGCTTTTTGAAGCAGCTGCAAAAGCTGTTCGCGGTCCCTTTTTCCAAGGAAGAAACGGCTTATCTTACCCTGCACCTGCTTGGCGGGAAGTTCCGATACAGTCAGGAGGATGGGGGCGTTGGACGGAGCGAGCTGGCGGATAGCCACCCCCTGTTGCCCCAATTGGTTGAGCAGCTGATTCAGCGAATGTCGGAGCTGAATATGATCCCGTTTTCCAAGGACCAGGTATTATTGAACGGGTTGAAAGTGCATTTGTACACAACCATAAATCGTCTTGAATACGGTCTGGCTGTGTCCAATCCGATGCTGGCCGAGATCAAAAGGATGTATCCCTATATGTTCGATCGGGTCATTATCGCACTGGAAGAGGTAGGGGGAGCGCTCCATCTGCACTTTCCCGAAGAGGAAGCCGCCTATTTGACGCTGCACTTTCAGGCGTCCGTGGAACGGCTTCACCAGAATGAGAGCCACCCTCAGAAGGTGATTATTGTGTGTCACATGGGCGTTGGGATGTCACAATTGCTTCTAGCGAAGGTGGAACGGAGATTCCCTTCCGTGCATGTGGAGACAACGATGTCCAGAGGGGAGGTTGAGGATTATCTGGCAGCTCATGAGGTGGATCTTGTTATTACGACCGTTGAGCTGCCCGAGTTAAAATCACCTCATATCCTCGTCTCCCCTCTGCTCGAGGCGAATGATGAACGGAAGCTGGAGCAGGCGATCCGCCGGCTTGATGAGCCGTACAGCCGGACGGCTGAGGAATCGGTTTTCTTGAAATATACGACACCTTTTCTTGTCTTTCCTCAGCAGGAGGCAGAGCGTCCAGAACAGTTAATCGCCAAGTTTGCGCTCATGCTGGAGGACAAAGGGTATGTCGAGGCAGGGTATACGAAAAGCGTGCTGGATCGTGAACACATGTCGGCTACGACGATAGGGGGCGGCATTGCCATTCCACATGGCAGCTCGGAGTGGGTCAAACAGTCCTGCATCGCTGTTGTTACTCTGAAGCAGCCCATCACCTGGGGAACCGAGAAGGTAGAGCTTGTGTTCTTGCTTGCGATTAAGCATGATGAGCGGAAAGAGATGCGACAGCTGTTCAAAGAATTGTCGCGGATCAGTGAGCAGCCGGCATTGGTCAGTGTGTTGGCTAAGGAGACTGATGCGATTCGATTGCTGAATACGTTAAAAGGTTAACATGAATAGTAGTGTTTGTGATGATGAAGCAGGGCGTATACGTCCTGCTTTTTACATTTTTTTTCGGGTCCCGGCAAAGTATTTGGAATAAGCGGCGTAGCATAGGCTCCACTTTGCGGGATATTTTATTGCGAAATAAACCTGTTTTTCCGGAAGTTCCGGTAAAAAGTTTGTCCGATAACAGCGTTTTCAGCGTGTACACTATAAATGTAAGCGGGAACATGACAGGAAAGAAGGGGAATGACGATCATGAAAATATTAGCGATTACCTCATGTCCTAACGGAATTGCACATACGTATATGGCCGCTGAGAATCTGCAGAAGGCAGGCGCGAAGCTGGGCGTTGATCTGAAGGTTGAGACTCAGGGCTCCATTGGCGTGGAGAACCAATTCACGGAGCAGGATATCCGTGAAGCCGATGGTATTATCATCGCAGCGGATAAAACGGTGGTGAAAGACCGGTTTGTGGGTAAAAAACTGCTTGTTGTTGGGGTGCAGGAGGGTATCCGTCGTCCGGAAGAGCTGATCCAACGGATGATGAGAGGGGATGTGCCCGTCTATCAGGCACAGTCCAAGTCTGTTGAAGATACAGGAGAGAACAAACCGAAACAAAATCCGATCTACCGTCACTTGATGAACGGTGTATCCTATATGGTACCGTTTATCGTGATCGGCGGGCTGCTCATTGCGATTGCACTGACGATGGGCGGTGTGAAGACGCCGGGCGGTCTGGTTATACCGGAAGGCTCGATCTGGAAAACGATTGAGAGTATCGGCGGGGCTGCGTTTACCTTCATGGTTCCGATCCTGGCCGGATTTATCGCAATGAGTATTGCGGACAGGCCGGGCCTTGCACCAGGTATGGTCGGCGGGTTCATAGCTGCGAACGGCAGCTTTTACGGAAGTGAAGCGGGAGCTGGATTCATCGGGGGGATTATTGCCGGTTTCCTGGCAGGTTATGTTGCACTTGCGATTAAAAAGATCAAGGTTCCCCGGTCGTTGCAGCCGATTATGCCCATTATCGTTATCCCGGTGCTGGCTTCACTGGTTGTAGGGTTAATCTTCGTCTTTGTGATTGGTGCTCCGGTTGCGGACCTGTTCGAAGCGTTGACCGCATGGCTCGCGGGAATGCAGGGCACAAGTTCGATTCTGTTAGCGCTTATTCTGGGCGCGATGATTTCTTTTGACATGGGTGGGCCCGTGAATAAGGTTGCGTTCCTGTTCGGCTCGGCTATGATCGGTGAAGGAAATTATGAGATTATGGGCCAAATTGCCGTAGCCATCTGTGTTCCTCCGATTGCGATGGGACTGGCAGCCATGATGAACAAAAGGAAGTTTACGCCTTCGGAACGTGAAGCTGGGAAGGCAACCTTTACGATGGGACTGTTCGGTATTACCGAAGGAGCGATTCCATTCGCTGCGCAAGATCCGCTGCGCGTCATACCGAGTATCATGGTCGGTTCGATGACAGGTTCGGTGATTGCGATGTTTGGCAGTGTCGGTGACAGCGTAGCCCATGGCGGTCCGATTGTAGCCGTACTTGGTGCCGTTGATAATGTGTTGATGTTCTTCATCGCGGTCATGGTCGGCGCAGCCGTATCGGTGATGATGGTAAGCCTGCTCAAGAAAGATGTGGCAGCTGTGACGCCGGCAGCTGTTGGAGGAGGAGCGGCTGGTAATCCTGCCGGATCAGGTGAGGGATTGGCAGCAGACGAAGACGCAGGTGCAGGTGTACCTCTGGCTCGGAACTCAGCCGAAGTGTCCTCAATCGAGAGTAATAAGGGGACAGTAACGGAACCACCTGTTATTCGGGTTGAGAAATTGACGGATATTGTAACACCGGAGCTTATAAATCTGAATCTGGTTGGAACGACACAGGATGCCGTTATTGATGAAATGATCGGGATCTTGGAGCGGAACGGGTCGGTACGCGCTGATGGAGATTTTAAACAGGCCATTTTAGCCCGGGAACAAGAAAGCTCCACCGGCATCGGCCTGAATATTGCGATCCCTCACGGTAAATCGGATGCTGTCCTGAAACCAAGCGTGGTTTTTGGTATCAAGCAGGATGGTGTGGATTGGAAGAGTCTGGACGGCAGTGAAGCCAAACTGATCTTTATGATTGCCGTGCCGCGGAATAGTAAACAGAATGCGCATTTGAAAGTGCTGCAGATGCTGTCCCGCAAGCTGATGGATGATGATTTCCGAGAAGCGCTATTGGCGGTGACAACGAAGGAGCAAGCCTATCAATTGCTCGATCAGGTGCATTAATTCAAGAAGCTCAGAGACTTTACCGAATGATTGGTTGGGCGTTTCGTTTCGGCGGCAGCCACGAAGCTAGACTTATAGCTGAAGGATAATGGATGAACCGCTGGAGTTACAATAAGCCAGTCCCGCAAGAAATGAGCGGGACTGGCTTTAATTTTGCATAGGCTGTGACCGGATGTTATCCGATGTATTCTATTCCACCAGAACGCCATCGATGAACGTCATGGTTTTATCTTTGAATACAAGAATAAACGTGTTCGAATAATCCGTATCGTTGTTCATCTCTGTACCCAGCATAATCTCATCGCCCACATCATCAAAAGGATTATGAAGCACGCCTTTAGGGGTGTAACGAGTTTCGTAGCCGATTACATTGTCATTCTCATCATAGATAAATTTGCTATTGCCCGAGAACACCAAGTCCTGGCCGTTCTTCTTCAGAGATAGGTGTACCTCCAGGCGACCATTCACTTTCTGATGAACGATATCTACATCCTGAGATGACACCGTAAAGCCGATGGCAAACAGCTTAATAATGGCAGCCACCAATATGAGCACCGCCAAGATAGAGAGAAGGAGTGTTTTTCTGTTTTTTTGCTTCACCTTTTTCAAAAAGTTGATGTTTTCAACCTCTTCTTTATCCATGACGGGCACGGAGAGATCCGTTGGTTTGGTCATTTCCTTGTAATACTGGAGGCATTCTTCGCACGTTTGCAGATGCTTTTCGATTTCTTCGTTACTGTGCGAAGAAGTTAGTTTCTCAATATAGGAGGGTAATAAGTCCCGAGCCATATCGCATTTCATGACATTCTTCCTTTCATCAATTTTTGTTTTCCTCTGTAGAAGGTAACTCTGGCCCACGTTTCGTCTCTGCCCAGAATTTCGCCGATTTCCCGAAAGCTGAATTCTCCGGTCATGCGCAGATACATGACTTCCTTTGTATGGGGATCCAGTAAATGAAGCTGTTTGAACAAGTCCATTTTCTCTTGAGCCAGAATGAACTGAGATTCTGTGGAATGGGAGGATTCGGATAAGGAACTGTCTTCCAACGGGTCAGCCTTCCTCTTGTTCTGCTTGTCCAGCTCCTGGTACCACACATGCTTAGCTATCTGACAAAGCCACACGTACACTTTGCAGGTTCCATCGTATCTATGTATGGATTTTATAGCTCTATAAAAAGTTTCTTGTGTGATTTCTTCGGCCAGCAAGTGATTGTGGCAAAAACTGAATACGAATTTATATACTTGGGTCGAATATTCCCTGTATAATTCATCGGTGTCTTGCATCTGTTCACCTCCCCAAACTATATATCCGTAAATCATGATAAACGTTACAACAGGTTTAGGAATATTTTTGTTTTACGCAAAAATATGATTACAAAGAGTAATTGCGTCGTAGTATTACTAACTATAATAGAAATAGAGCCCTCACCGCGGGAACGGTGAAGACTCTAAAGTTCAGGATCAAAGGCTGTGAAACCCACGGCATGCGTTTGAGACATAATTTAATCATCTAACGACAAACCACTGTAAACAGGCTCCAACCTTACACGGTGGTTTTTTGCTTGTTTAGCTTCCGACGAATCCATCGATACAGCTTCCGCACACTGAGCACCCAGAAAGGAAGGAGTTTATGAATAAAATGGTAACCTTAAGAATACCGTTGTTTTTGTTTGCTCTTGGTGTTTCTTTATTCTTATCTAACTTTGTTAAAGAAAGTAGTGCCAGTAATCTTGTTTATTTGGTGATTCTTATATCATTAATTGTTATCTTTGAAAAAACAAAGTTAAGCGAGAAAAAGTTCATATTCTGTATGGTGTTTTAATAGGAATATCTGGTTTAGCAATTGAATTTTTATTTGAACCAGGAGACTACCTGCAATTTCTTAGTAATGGGTTGTGATTTCCGCCATCGCAGATGGGATTCTTAATCGTTGTATTTTGTCGTACCTCCAATATGGAGGTTGTACGTTGTTAAAAGTTAAAAAACCAATTGAGCTTAATTCCAATGGCAAAAAAGAGGAAAATCCAGCCCCATAAAATCAATAAGCGAAAAGGCCGGGGGATAAGCAAGTACTCAGAAAACAGCCTGGAGATGATCTTCAAGGGAGTGCCTCCTTTTATTGAAAGCAGATTATATTAAGGTACTAGATCCATTCGCAGTTATATTCTCAAAAAAAGCGTGCCAATCCAATCAAGATAAACGTTATACCTTCAAGTATACCAGCTTCACCATTCGATCGTAATTATTTTATTTGCAAGAAATAGGATAAGAATTTCCTTACAAGAGTTTTTTACATATTCATATACAGAATTTGTTACTATGATAGTGAATAGATGTCGATTATTTATTAGGAGGGAATCTATTGAGCATAGAGAGATTAGGAGTTCCTTTGGAAGGCTTTGCTGAATTCAGCCGAAAAGTCGCCGCCGAAGGTGCCGTACTGTTACAGAATGAAGGACAGGTGCTTCCTCTTCAAGCACACGATACCGTATCCGTTTTTGGCAGAACGCAGATTAACTATTACCGCAGCGGTACCGGTTCGGGAGGGAGTGTTCATGTTTCCCATACCACGAATCTGCTTGACGGACTTCGGGATAAGAAAAGCATTGCGATTAACGAGGAATTAGCAGCTGCCTATGAACAGTGGATTGAGCAGAACCCCTTCGATAATGGCGGTGGTGGCTGGGCGGCTGAGCCGTGGCACCAGAAGGAAATGCCTCTAACGGATGAACTGGTATCCACAGCAAGACATATATCCGACAAAGCGATTGTCGTAATCGGCCGCACCGCGGGAGAAGACCAGGATAATGCCGACGAGTCCGGCAGCTACCAGTTAACGGCAGAGGAACAAGCGATGCTGAAGCAGGTGACAGCATATTTTGATAAGACCGTTGTTGTATTGAATGTATCCAATATTATTGATATGAGCTGGATGAATGATGAAGGTTACGCACACCCGATTTCCAGTGTCATTTACGCTTGGCACGGTGGCATGGAAGGTGGCAACGCGATTGCGGACGTATTGGTCGGTGAGGTGACCCCTAGCGGGAAGTTAACCGACACCATTGCTTATTCGATCGAGGATTATCCATCCACCCGTAACTATGGCAATGAACAGAAGAACCTGTATCAGGAAGACATTTATGTAGGGTACCGTTTTTTCGAAACGTTTCGACCCAGCCAAGTTCAGTATGAGTTCGGCTTCGGATTGTCCTATACCGAATTCGAAGTTGCCCTTGAAGAAGCCAAGCGAACGGTCAAAGATGGTGAAGAATCCATTGAAGTCCGTGTAAACGTAAAAAATACAGGGTCCACCTATGCAGGTAAAGAGGTCGTGCAGGTTTATTACGAAGCGCCGCAAGGAAAGCTGGGTCAGCCCGCCAAAGTGTTGGCCGCATTCGGTAAGACGCGGGAGCTTCAACCGGGCGATTCGCAGCAGCTTACGATCAGCTTCCCGGTTCATGCAATGGCTTCTTATGATGATGCCGGTGTGACGGGGCAGCCTTCCGCGTATGTGTTAGAAGCCGGGATCTATAACTTGTACGTGGGAACCAGCGTGAGAAGCGTGGAGCCCATCGGTATGGAGGGTCACAGCG
Source organism: Paenibacillus glucanolyticus NBRC 15330 (assembly GCF_004000885.1). Classification (GTDB taxonomy): domain Bacteria; phylum Bacillota; class Bacilli; order Paenibacillales; family Paenibacillaceae; genus Paenibacillus_AQ; species Paenibacillus_AQ glucanolyticus. The sequence continues at coordinate 41,316 of NZ_BIMC01000023.1, read as the reverse complement.
GCTACGTGGTGGATACGCTTCAAGTGGTGGAGCAGCTTCAGGAAGCCATGGCGCCAACGGAAAGCTTCACAAGAATGAAGCCGGGTGCCCGCAAGGATGACGGCTCCTATGAACTGATCTTCGAGGAAGTTCCGCAGCGCAAGGTATCCATGGCGGACCGGGTCCAGCATAATCTGCCCGCTGCCTTGGAGCAAACGGGTAATCGCGGCTATACATTGAGGGATGTCTATGAGGGCAAAGCCAGCATGGAGGACTTTGTCGCTCAGCTTAGCGACCAGGATCTCGCGGTGATTGTCAGAGGGGAGGGCATGAGCAGTCCGCTGGTGACAGCGGGAACGGCCTCCGCATTCGGCGGGTTAAGCGACAGCTTGCTCGACTACGGAATTCCGGTGGCTTGTACGGCGGATGGCCCGTCCGGGATTCGGATGGACAGCGGACAGCAGGCCACACAGGTTGCGATTGGCACCCTGCTCGCAGCGACCTGGAATACGGAACTGGTCGAAGAGCTGTATGTTATGGAAGGCCGGGAACTGCTCAGTTACAACATTGATGCGCTGCTTGGACCGGGACTGAACATTCGGCGGAGTCCGCTGAATGGACGAAACTTCGAATATTTCTCGGAAGATCCGCTGATCTCCGGGGCATTTGCTGCGGCGTGCACGCGCGGGATTATGAAGGGCGGCTCCAACGCTACTCTGAAGCATTTTGCCTGCAATAACCAGGAAAAACATCGGAGTAAGGTGGATGCGATTGTGTCCGAACGAGCCCTTCGCGAGATTTATTTGAAAGGCTTCGAAATTGCGGTGAAGCAGGGCGGGGCGAATTGCATCATGACCTCCTATAACCCGATTAACGGGCACTGGGCAGCATCCAACTATGATCTGAATACTACGATCCTGCGCGGGGAGTGGGGTTTTCAAGGCATTGTGATGACCGACTGGTGGGCCATTATGAATGATGTGGTAAACGGGGGTCCAGCTGATCGAAAAAATACGAACTGGATGATCCGGGCGCAAAATGATCTGTACATGGTGGTCATGAACTATGGCGCGGAAATCAATGCGTGGGAAGACAATACGCTGGAATCCCTCGAAAATGGTACGCTTACCCGTGGGGAGCTGCAGCGCAACGCGATGAACATATGCGAATTTCTGATGCACGCTCCGGTATTCTCCAGGAAACAGGTGAAGGAGGAGGCCGTTGGTGCTTTTAAATCCAATCGTTCCCTCTCGCCGGAACAGGCTCAGACCTTATCCGGGAATATGCAGGTGAAGCCTGCCGCAGGCGGATCGACTTATGTGAACGTGGAGGAGCCTGGCGAATACCGCATCATTGTACGCATCATGTCGCCGGAATCCGAGCTGGCGCAAAGCGCGTGCAACGTGACGCTGAATGATCAGCCGGTGACAACGATTCAAACGAACGGCACGGACGGCAGATGGATCAAACAGAAGCTCGTCAAAGTCCGGTTGGAGGCCGGTAATTATGAGATGAAGCTGGATTTTGTCAAACCTGGCCTACAGATCGATTGGATTGAATTTAAACGGGTTTAGACAGCATCGTTGGTAAAACGCTGCATGATCTGTATGCCATTGTCTTTGTGAAATATTAGAAGTCCGCTCGAGGAGCGGGCTTCTTCTTCATCTTTAAAACGATGTTTACCTTATTTATTTACGTTAATTGTGTAGATGTTATTGGAAATGATTTATCATTTGCTATTTCCTGACCCTTGGGGTATAATAAGTTTATTGGGATTTTGACCTGGGATTCACATATTGCAGAGGGTTATTATTTTGATTATTAACCTTGTTCAATATGTGAATTTTTTGTTTTTTAACCAAAATGAGAAAATCATATAAATTTAGGAGGTGTTTCTATGCAAACAGGAACAGTGAAATGGTTTAACGCAGAAAAAGGATTTGGCTTCATTGAGGTTGAAGGTGGAGAAGACGTATTCGTACACTTTAGTGCGATCACAGGTGACGGTTTCAAGTCGCTGGACGAAGGACAACGCGTTGAATTTAACGTAGTCCAAGGTAACCGCGGACAGCAAGCCGAGAACGTTGTAAAACTGTAGATTTCTGAAAGGATCCCCAAACGTATCGTTTGGGGATTTTTTTATAAAAGGCAAGCTTTGTAAAAGGGCAATGAGGGCGTTAAAAATGTAGCTAAGGGGGAAATTCAATGTCTTACTCTTGGAATAGACCACTGGAAAATTTGCCAGAAGAGTTGACCGCCATTTGGTCCTGTACGAAGGAAGGGTGCAACGGTTGGATTCGAGACAGCTTCTCGTTCAAGGAAGTTCCCGTTTGTTCACAGTGCGCGTCGTCCATGGTCAGCAGCAATAAGATTTTGCCGATACTCGTTTCGTCCGATCAGCAAATCAAACTTTACCGCAAGAATCAGCGCAAGGATACTAAATCGTAAGAGGCAGGCTCCTGCAATTCCGATAGAAGATGGTTTGTTCGTTTCATTAGTTAAGTATAAGAAAGGTTGAGAATCTCATGCAGGTATTCGAGGATTGGAATCTAAAGGTGAAGAAAACGTTTAATGCGACAAGCAACGAAGTGGTATTAACCGTTTCTGAAGCAGGTAATTTGTTAGGTCTGTCTAAGGATCAAATGAAAAGCTATGTCGATCAGAATAAGCTAACCAAAGTTCCGATCATGCGAAGCGTGCATCGATACCTTTTGTTGAAGAGTGAAATCGATCAGATTATGAAGAAACGATAAGCCGATATGGAAGGGCATCCTCAGGGATGTCCTTTTCTTTAATATCACGCTGCTTAATGAGAACGAATTCAAATGAATCCAGAGTGAATAAGTCCGAAGGTCAAAAAAGGTCAAACGAAAAGATCAAACTAAATTACCCACGTAAATTGGCTGAAAACGCGTTATTTTGGTCTGTTTTCCTTCTAAATCGGTTTTGGCATTTACGTTCTCCCGGCATATAATAAAGGCGTAAGGTCAAACAAGGTCAAAGAAAGGGGAAATAGATGATGTTTGAATTGATTCCTTTTGGGAAGCGCAGAGAAGATGCCTTCGGTCAGCTGGTGAAGTCGTTTCATGATGCCTTTAATGATGACGTGTTTGCGCCGTTTAAGGGCTCGATGATGTCCTTCAAGACGGACATTAAAGAGAGTGAGCAGGCTTATCTGGTTGAGGCGGAGCTGCCCGGTTTCCAAAAAGAAGACATCGAAATCAGCTACGCTGACCCTTACTTAACGATCAAAGCCGTTCGCAAGGAAGATCACAGCGTAGAGGATACGGACCAGCACATCGTCCGGAAGGAACGCCGTTATGGCGAGTATGTCCGCAGATTTTACGTTCAGCAGATTGCGGAGGACCAAATCTCGGCATCGCTGAAGGATGGGGTGCTTAAGCTTGAAATACCGAAGCAGCCTAACTCCGGTAAGAAACGCATCCAGATTCGGGATGATATCTAATCCTATACGAACCCTCCGATCCTTAGGGTCGGGGGGTTCTTTTCTGTAATTAATAGTTATAAATTTACATATATTCCATCGAATTTCGGCAAATGAAACCTTTCGTCGGTACATAGGGTATTATAGGGTAAATGTAAACTTTTCGAGGGGGAAACTCATGATGGGAATCTTATCGAGGTTTAAGGATATTATGAAGGTCAACGTGAATTCATTGTTGGAACGGACCGAAGATCCGGAGAAAACAGTGGATACTTATATGCGGAGCTTGAGCAGTGATCTGGGCAAGGTGAAAGCGGAGACGGCCTCCGTGCTATCGGATGAGCGCAGGGCAAAGCGGGCGCTTGATGAGTGCAGCGCCGAGATCAAGAAGCTGCAGCGATATGCGGAGAAGGCTGTGGAAGCGGGGAACGAGGACGATGCCTTGAAGTTCCTGCAGAGAAAAGCGGTGCAGGCTGAGAAGCTGGACGATTTGCAGGCTGCATATGATGCCGCTTCCTCAAACGCCGCGAATATGAAGCGAATGCAGGATAAACTTGTATCGGATATGAGCCAGCTGGAAGCACGCCATGCCGAGCTGAAAGGGAAAATGACCGCTGCCAAGGCTCAGCAGGAATTAAATTCCCGCTCTTCCTCGGGTGGCGCGAATTCAGCCTTTCATTCGATGGAAGAGAAGGCGAGCCGCGCGCTGGATGAAGCGATCGCCTTGGCTGAGCTTCGTGCGGGTGCTAAGGAAGATGATCTGGATGATCTGATCGCCGAATTGGAGAAGAACATGGAGAAGGGCGTAGCCGGTTCAACCAAGGCTCCCCATGCCGAGGATGAACTGGAAGCCATGAAGGAAAAGCTGAATAAGAAGGACTAACCATTTCTTTGTTATTGAGGTGAGCAGATGCCGGTTATTGAATACAAATGCCCCAATTGCGGCAGTGGCATGGTTTTTGACGGTAATACAGGGATGTTATCCTGCCCAAGCTGCGGTAGAAAAGACAATATCGAGCAAATCCCGGATCCCCTGAAGAAGCAGGTTTTTATCGAGGACGAGGTGAAGGAGTATCATTGCAACAGCTGCGGGGCTGTCATCGTGACCGAACCGGAGACAAGTGCAACGACCTGCAGCTTCTGCGGTTCGGCCGTTGTGCTCAGCGATCGATTGAGCGGTAATTTGGCTCCGGTGATGGTGATCCCTTTTTCGATTACGAAGGAAGAGGCCATGAAGGCTTTCAAGAAATGGTGCAGAAACGGCCTGCTGACGCCAGGCGGGTTTATGACCGCGGATCGCATCAAGGGCATTACGGGGATGTATGTGCCCTTCTGGTTGTATGAACTGCATAACCGGGTCGAGGTTCATGCCCGCGGCACGAAGGTGAGAACCTACACGAGAGGCGATTATCAGTACACGGAAACGCAGCATTTTGATATCTATCGGAAAATTCGCCTGAACTATGTGAAGGTGCCAATTGACGCTTCGGAGAAGATGAACGATGAGTTGATGGATAAGCTGGAGCCATTTCCCTATCAGCAGCTGAAGGAGTTCAAGACGCCGTATCTTGCCGGTTACATAGCGGAGAAATACAGTCAGAACGACGAGCAGCTCTATCCACGCGCCAAAGAAAAAATCAGCTCCTACATTGATTCCTATATTTCGACAGCGGTGTCAGGTTATACAACCGTGAGTTACACCAACAAACAGATCGATACAACTTTAAAACAAGCCGATTATGTGCTGCTTCCGGTATGGATGGTTCACTATGACTACAATAAATCCGAGCATACCTTTGCGATGAATGGTCAGACGGGTAAGGTCGTCGGCAAACCGCCGATCAGCAAAGCCAAGGTGGCTGCATGGTTTGCAGGCATTTCTGGCGTCTCCTTGCTATCATTGAAGCTAATCTCCTGGGCGATGGGGGGAGGGTTCCTGTGAGAAGACGATATACGTTATGGGCGGTCTTATTCTTACTGGTTGTATATTGGATGGTTCCCGCCGGTGCGGTGGCAGCAGAGGATATGAAACCGTTGATCTTCGATGAAGCGAATCTGCTTAGTCCGGAAGAACGCAATGAGCTGAATGCAATGGCGAATGAGTACGGCGCAAAGCGCGAGACGGACTTTATGATCCTTACGGTTAACAGCGTTCCCAATGACGATTATGAGTTATGGACGGAAAATTTTTACGATGAGTATGCACCCGGGTATGACAAGCCGCACGGCAATACCGTCATTTTGACCATGGTCATGAGTGCTCGTGATGGTACTCGGAACGTGCATTTGGAAGGTTATTATAAGGCTGAGAAGTATCTGGACTCCGGCAGGCTTACGAAAATACGCAGCAAGATTACACCCGATTTATCGAATGGAAATTATAAACAGGCTTTCGAAAAATACATCAAAACCGCTCACCGCTATATGGGCTTTGAGCCTGGTGTGAACCCGGATAATATCCTGTTTAACATTTGGTTCCAACTTGGCAGTGCCGCTGCCATCGGCGCAATTGCTGTAGGCATCATGGCTTACCGCTCCGGCGGCCGCGTGACGGTCAACCGTCGAACCTATGAGGATGCCAGCACATCGGGAATCATGGATCATCAGGACCGATACATTCGAACAACAACAACGAAGCGGAAGATTGAGCGCAACACGGGCGGAGGTTCGGGTGGCGGAGGAGGCGGAGGCGTCACCAGGGGTGGGCATTCGCACAGCAGCAGCAGCGGGAAATTTTAATGGAAGGGATGGATTGTATAGATGGGATTTTTTAAGAACCAATTCTCCAATGTTGTGGAATGGGAAGAGTTTAGAGATGACATGATTTTCTGGAAATGGAGCAACCGGGAGATCAAAAAAGGAAGCAAGCTGGTCATTCGCTCCGGGCAAGACGCAATATTCGTAAATAACGGCAAGATCGAAGGGATCTTCGAGGATGAAGGGGTATACAGCATTGACTCGGATATCATTCCGTTCCTGTCCACGTTAAAAGGGTTTAAATTCGGCTTTAACAGCAGCATGCGCGTGGAGGTGTTATTCGTTAACACCAAGGAATTCACCGTCAGGTGGGGGACGCAGAATCCGGTTCTGATCCCGACTCCCCAGCTGCCCGGGGGTATGCCAATTCGTGCCAACGGCACGTTCAATTTCAAAGTGACCGATTATGTTACACTGATCGACAAAATTGCCGGCATGAAAGAGAGTTACCTTGTAGAGGATGTGAAGATCCGGATTACGTCGGTGCTCGATCAACTGCTGATGAAGTGGATCAGTCGAGAAGGCAAGGATATGTTCAATCTGCAGGCGAATGCCGCGGATATTGCACAAGGGATTCGTGAAGATCTGGATATGCAGGTGATGGACAACGGGATGACAATCACCGGCTTCCAGGTGATGAGCTTCAATTATCCGAAGGAAATTCAGGATATGATTACGAAGACGGCTTCCCATGAAATGATTGGCAATCTGCAAAAGTACCAGCAGGTCAGCATGACCGACGGTATCGCATCCGGCAAGGTGCAGGGCGGCGGCGCTGCTTCGGATATGGCGGGTATGATGATGGGCATGAACATGGCCAATGAGATGATGAAAAATATGAACCAAAACCAGAGCCAGAGCCAAAATCAAAACCAGCAGCCACCAGCTGAGAAGGAGAAATCTGCGTCAACTGCGGCTTCATCTTCCTCCGAAGGCAATAAGAAGCCTAACTTCTGCCCGAACTGCGGCGCGAAGAACGAAGGAGCGAATTTCTGTCCGAATTGTGGACATAAGCTGGGCTGAGTTTCGCTCTAAATTGAAATAGCCGCACAACATATGGTTACGCTGAGCAGTTTCAGACTCGTTACTTCACGATACTAGTGTTGGCTGGAGCCAGCGGATTATCGATTACTTCATGAAAACAGCCCCCCGCTCAAAGGAGCGGGGGGCTGTTCGTTTTACTGTAATTAGGTGTTTGTTCTACAAATCAATTGCTGTTTCTTCTATATAAATATCTTTCTCAAATGAAGCAGCTTTCTCGAAATTTCGTTCTCATCCCGGCTCCGATTCTTTTTTGACTTTGGATTTGTTATTGAATCAATCGACTCATAAATTCCCCTATGAATCTAATTATTAATGTAAACGCATTCTTATTCATGGTATAATGACAGCTAATAGTCTATGATCTCAGGTATTCTGATGTTCTGGTATTCTGCTTGCGAAACTGGCTTGGGGGTGTTTCGAGGATGAGAAGGTATAATGTGTGGCGTCCGATCATGCTGATTGCGGTTGCGCTGCTTACGAACGGCTTGGTTTCGAACCTGGCTGCGGTGTTCGGCATGTCGCCGGAGTCGGCGAGCAATCTCGGTTTTATTGCCATGATTATTGCCGCATTTGTCATGTATAACCGCATGATGAAAGTTCGTCGTAAATGAATAATAATTCAAGCTACAGGATGGATGACATCCTGCTCAAGCACCTTGCCGAGGTGCTTTCTTTCAGGATATGGAAGCTTGCGGGTGACGAAAGGAATGGAAGTAGGAGTTTTGGTAATGTGTCTCATTCCGACGACCTGTATTTTTGTACAAAAACAGAATGTAAACAGTAGGCCTTAATACTTAACGCAGCCATAACAAACAAGCCCAAATACAAATGTGGTAGAATAAAGTCTATTTATTTTTTTCGAAGTTTAGTTGATATTATATCCTCCTCGCTTTGTGTATCACATCACCTGTAACCCCCGTGTTATCTATAAAAACTGTTATATCAACATCGTGTTGAGAGCGGTTACCTAAGTCTTCTAAAATTGGGATAAAACATGTCTTAAACGTTTCACCGCGGCACAGATGCAGTTTGACAGAATCCCCCAAATTTATGTTGAAAAGGGTCTGTTTTATTAATATATTGTAAATAGCACGAATCTAGTATTCGGGCATATATACCTAGGAGGGTTATCCTTAATGAAAAAAGGGGTCATATCTTTAATCAGTTTGGCGTTATCTGTCACAATGCTGGCAGGTTGCGGCGACAAACCAGCTACAGAACCAAGCGGCGGTGCAGGAGGAGACGCACCTAAAGCGAACTTTAAGGTTGGTATGGTTACGGACGCGGGAACCATTGATGACAAGTCGTTTAACCAGGGAACATATGAGGGCATTGTGAAGGCCAATGAGGACTTCAAAATGGAGTATAAATACCTGAAGCCTGCAGGAACAACAGAAGCTGACTACACCAAAGAGATCGGAAACCTGTACGATGCCGGATTTAAATTTATCGTAACCCCGGGTTTCAAATTTGAAACAGCCGTGTTCAAAGCACAGGACAAGTATACAGACGCTAAATTCGTTATTATCGACGGAACGCCTCATTCAGGAGAAGAAGGCGCAGCCCCGGTAGTTAAAGAAAATACGGTATCGATCTTCTTCGCTGAGCATGAAGCTGGCTTCCTGGCTGGCGTAGCGACTGCGCTTCATGTGAAGGATGGACAAGCCGGATTTATCGGCGGCATGGAAATTCCGCCTGTACAGAAGTTCAACTGGGGCTTCCAGCAAGGTGTGACTTATGCGAACGATAATCTCGGAACAAAATTGGTTATTAACAAAGAAAACGTGGTATACCAAGGAACTTTCGACGATGTTGCAGCAGGTAACCAATTGGCGGCTCAAATGTATGACCGCGGTGTCAATGTCATTTTCGCGGCAGCTGGCGGCGTAGGTGTTGGTGCGATTAACGAAGCGAAGACCCGCGTTCAGAACGGCAAAGACGTTTGGATCGTTGGCGTTGACGTTGACCAGTATCAAGATGGCGTTTACGAAGGCGACAAGTCCGTCGTTCTGACTTCCGCTGTTAAGAAAATTGACCAAGCGGCTTACGATATGATCAAAGCGGAAACCGAAGGTAAATTCCCAGGTGGACAAACACTCACACTGGATGCTACCAATGACGGTGTCGGTCTTCCTGAGAAGAACCCGAACCTGAGCGAAGACATCCTCAAGCAAGTGGATGATGTGTTCAACAAGATCAAAGCCGGGGAAATTAAAGTAGCCGGAGAGCAAGGCGAATTGATTAAGTAATTCAAGACAACAAGAGCATTAGCAGAGCGTGGATAGACTTACTTGAAAAGCAGCGATACCGCATGAAAAAAAGACGGATTCCCTTCCGTCTTTTTTTAAGGTATTAGAAATAATAAGTTATTTCAGCGAAGCGTAAGCAATTCTGTAATCGCAATTATATGTTTTGGGGCCCCCGCAAAGTATTTGGAACAAGCATCGAAGCATAGGCTCCACTTTGTGGGGCTATTTTAGGTATCAGACCGTATCACCGGCGCAAGCGATTGCATCCTGATATTGAATAGAATCAGAACTATTTAACTGCGATCTGGCTGTTTGGAAGTGAGTCGATCCGCGTTTTTTTTAGCAATTTTTGAACACAGAAGATATTTAACCAAGAAGAAGGAGAGGACCCTAAACCATGGACTATGTTGTCGAGATGGTGGGCATCCGCAAGGAATTTCCGGGGATTGTGGCCAATGACGATATCACGATCAGGCTGAAGAAGGGCGAGATTCATGCTCTGCTTGGGGAAAACGGAGCGGGCAAGTCAACCCTGATGAGTATCCTGTTCGGCATGTATCAGCCTGACCGTGGCACGATCAAGGTCAACGGCAAGGAAGTGCGGATTTCCAATCCGAATGTGGCAAATAAACTCGGAATCGGGATGGTGCATCAGCATTTTAAATTGGTCGACCCGTTCACAGTGACCGAGAATATTATTCTGGGCAGTGAGACGCGCAAATATTACTTTGGCCTGGATGTAAAATCCGCTGCCAAGCGGGTGGAGGAATTGTCCAAACGATACGGCCTCAACGTAGACCCTTACGCCAAAATCGAGGATATCTCGGTAGGTATGCAGCAGCGGGTAGAAATTCTCAAAATGCTGTACCGCGATGCGGAAGTACTCATATTTGACGAGCCAACCGCGGTGCTGACGCCGCAGGAAATCGAAGATTTGCAGGGCATCATGAGAAATTTGGTCAAGGAAGGCAAATCGATCATTCTGATCACGCATAAATTGAAAGAAATTAAAGCGGTTGCGGACCGCTGTACCGTCATCCGCCGGGGCAAAACAATCGGCACCGTCGATGTCGCGGACACCAGCCGCGAGGCCATGGCCGAAATGATGGTGGGCCGCAGCGTCTCCTTCAAGGTAGACAAGCAGGAGAGCAGCCCGGGTAAAACCGTTCTTCAAATTCAGTCGCTCACAGTGAAAAACAGCAAGAAGGTTGATGCACTCAAAGGCTTTAGCCTGGATCTGCATGCCGGAGAGATTGTGGGCATTGCGGGCGTGGATGGCAATGGCCAATCCGAACTGATCGAAGCCATCACCGGTCTTCGGCAAGCGGAGAGTGGAACGGTAAACCTGAACGGCAAAGCGTTGAACGGCCTATCTGTCCGTCAGCGGAATGAGAGCGGGATCGGTCATATCCCGGAGGATCGCCAAAAAAGAGGACTTGTTCTGGACTATACAATCGAAGAGAATCTGATTCTCGAGGTGTATAACAAGCCTCCTTACTCCAAGAATGGCCTGCTTCAGCCTGCCGCGATTCGCAAGCATGCGGAGCATATCATCCAGAGCTTTGATGTACGGTCAGGAACGGGCGGCCGGTCGATCGTGCGTTCAATGTCCGGGGGTAACCAGCAAAAAGCGATTATCGGACGCGAGGTTGAACGTGATCCCGATCTGCTCATTGCGGTCCAGCCGACCCGCGGCCTTGACGTAGGCTCGATTGAATACATTCACCGTCGTCTGATCGAACAGCGTGATAAAGGGAAGGCCGTTCTGCTGGTTTCCCTGGAGCTTGATGAAGTGCTGAACTTGTCGGACCGGATTGCCGTTATAAATAACGGTGAACTGGTAGGTATCGTCAAAACCTCCGAAACGAACGAAAGAGAGCTCGGGCTGATGATGGCCGGGTATCAAAAAGAGGAGGCACCACATGAATAACAGCGTAAAATCGTTGCTTGCCGTCCTGTTCGGACTCATCGCGGGGGCACTGCTTATGGCGCTGACCGGTCATAATCCGGTAGAAGGGTATAAGTATCTCATCCAGGGTGGACTCAAGAACCCGGAGAGGATCGGAAATACGCTGGCGACGGCAACTCCGCTTATTCTGACCGGTTTGTCGGTAGCCTTTGCCTTCCGTACCGGACTGTTTAATATCGGTGCAGCGGGACAAATGCTGTTCGGCGGCTTTTGCGCGACGGCAGTTGGTCTCTCGCTGGATCTGCCGCGTGCCCTGCTCCTGTTGGTGATGGTGCTGGCCGGGTTTATCGGCGGTGCGCTATGGGCGGTCGTTCCCGGTTTTTTGAAGGCCAAATATAACGTGCATGAGGTCGTGTCCACCATCATGATGAACTGGACGGCCTACTGGACCGTTTATTATGTCATTCCAGCTTATTTCAAAGGGACAAGCCTGGAGACGGAATCTCGCCAGCTTCCGCCGGATGCGATGCTGCATCAGCAGTGGCTCAGCGATATGTTCCAAGGCTCCTATGTCAATCTGGGCTTTTTTATCGCGGTCATCGCCGTATTGATTGTAGCTTTCCTGATTAACAAAACGACGCTGGGATATGAGCTGAAGGCAGTTGGGTTCAACCGCCATGCGTCCGAATATGCGGGGATTGCCGTAAAACGCAGCATCGTCCTGTCCATGTTCATCTCCGGGGGGCTCGCGGGCCTTGCCGGCGTTGCGCAATATGCGGGGAATGCATCCAGCATGCAGATCGGCGTGCTGCCAAGCCAGGGATTCGACGGCATCGCTGTTGCCCTGCTCGGAATTAACGCGCCGCTCGGCGTATTGGTGTCGGCCTTGTTCTTCGGGATTCTCTACTCGGGCAGAGGGTTTATGAATGCCATGACGGAGATTCCGCCGGAGATTGCCGATTCGATCATCGCTATTATTATCTATTTTGCAGCAACCAGCATCTTGATCGAACGTCTTTACCGCAAATTGAAGCTGCGTCGTGCGGCAAATAAAAAGCAGGGGGAGTAAGGACATATGTGGACAACGATTGAACAGATTTTTCCGTATGCCATCGCTTACACGATCCCGCTTTTGATTACCGCCTTGGGCGCGCTGTTCAGTGAACGAAGCGGAGTCGTGAATATCGGCCTTGACGGGTTGATGATTGTCGGTTCTTTCATCGGAGCTTTTGTTATTTTCAAAATGCAGGCGCAATGGCCCGGCCAATCGTGGGTATTATGGGTAGGGCTGTTAGCAGCGGCCGCAGCGAGTGCGCTGTTCTCTCTGCTGCATGCCTTTGCCAGCATTAACCTCAGTGCCAACCAGATCATAAGCGGAACGGCGATCAACATGATTGCAGGCGCCTTGACGATTTTCCTGGCCCGCAACATTACGGGCAGCGGCAAGATCAGCATCACGAATGGTTTCGCGCCGTTCGATGTGCCTTGGCTGTCGAAGATACCGATCATCGGAGATTTATTTTTTACTAAAACCTATGCTACGACCTGGTTAGTTCTGTTGGTGCTGGTGCTCAGTGCACTGGCATTGTACAGAACACCGTTCGGCCTGCGACTTCGGTCCTGCGGTGAGCATCCGCATGCGGCGGAAGCAGCAGGGATTAAAGTCCAGTCCATGCGGTATGTCGGCGTCATGATCTCGGGGGCTTTTTCCGGGCTTGGGGGAGCTGTTATCCTGTTGACGTATTCTGGCGAATTTACGGGGAACGTTGCGGGACTAGGGTTCCTTGCCTTGGCTTCGCTCATCTTCGGACAATGGAAGCCGCTTGGCATCCTGCTGGCGACCTTGTTCTTCGGGTTTGCCACGACGGTAGCCAACGTATCGCAGGTCATTCCATCGCTGGCGGTGTTCCCACCGGTTATTCTTAAGATTTTCCCTTATGTGGTGACACTAGTCGCTTTGGTTATTTTCTCCAAATCCTCGAATGCGCCGAAGGCGGTAGGGGAGCCGTTCGATTCAGGTAAACGGTAACGTATACGCAAGGAAATGTAACATAAGTAGAACCTCTGATATGCTTATCCAGATTATGGGTTAGGTCTATCGGAGGTTTTTTTACATAGGGCATACTTTATGTTAGAACTCCCCAAACATATCTGTTATATATAGTTAATAAGGCTACAAAATTTAATAGAATAGAGGAGTGAAAAACCTGAATGCACATTCGATTACATAAGTACCAAAAGCATCTCAGCATGCTTTTGGCCATCGTGATGCTCCTGAGTATCCTTGTTCCTTTCAGTCCCGTGAAGGTTGCGGAGGCTGCTCCCCACAATGATCAGGTTGTCATCAGCCAGGTATACGGGGGAGGGGGAAACAGCGGAGCGCAATATAAGAATGATTTTATCGAGCTGTTCAATCCAACGGGCAGTCCAGTTGACCTCACAGGCTGGAAGGTACGTTATGCCAGCGCAGCCTCGGGTGCATTTAACGGTACAACCTCTTTAAACGGCATTATGGAGCCTTATACCTATCTATTAGTCCAACAGAGTGGTGGCACAACAGGGAATGCTCTGCCGACACCCGATGTTCTAGGATCGCTTAATTTAAGCGGCAGCAACGGAATCGTGGATCTGGTGAATGCGGCGGGAGATCGTATCGATCTCATTGGTTATGGATCAACTGCAATAGAATCTGAAACGAATCCAACGGCAGTTTTGTCCAACGGCACGGCAGCAATTCGCAAAGAATTGACCACTGGTCAATCGGATCGTGGTCTTGATACGGATAACAATGCAGCGGATTTTATCGTTGCGACGCCGGATCCGCGTAACAGTGCAGCTCCTGCAACACCGGTCAATCCGGGGAATGGACTTGGCCTGGTAACGGCTAATCCAGGACCGAATGCTTGGCCAGCCGGAACGGAGATTACGCTAAGTCCTCCTACGGTGGGAGCTTCCGTCTATGCGGATGTGTACTTGTCCGGCGGGAATGGGTCCGGCTTCCAGCTCATCAATAACCCAATTGTGATCAACGAGCCAACACGAGTGGATGCGTACGCAGCCCAGGACGGCCAGCCGGATGGACCGGTAACCTCGTTCCAATACGATGTTTTAACGCAGAAATCCGTTACGGAAGCCCGCAGCAAGGCAAAAGGCGAGCATGTGTGGACGGAAGGCATCATTACGCATATTGAAGGCAGAGAAACCTATATTCAAGACGACGCGGCCGGTATCGTGCTTTATGACTACCCGCTGAATGCTGGTGTTGGCGACCGGGTCAGTGTGGCAGGCGTGATGGAGATTTACAACAATCTTCAGGAGATCAAACCACACGCCTTGCTGCCGAACAGCGTAACGGGCACCCAAGTGGGATTGCCGCAGGCTCTCCCAATCACCGGGGCTGACCTGTCTCCAGCTACAGGAGAGACATACGAAGCAAGGCTCGTCTCCCTGGAGGATGTAACCATCAAGTCGGAGAACAAGCCGGGTGAGTATACAGCCGAACAGGGCGGGCATGAATTCATTATCTATTCCGGCTTGTCCAAGCTGAAGACAGTTAAATCGTTCAGCCTCGTTACGGGTGTGGTGAAGCAGTTCGGAAGTATTTATGAACTGATCCCCCTGGGTGAGGATGCCTTAATCGAAGAGTTATTCTCTGTGATGGCGAGCCCGGGTGCCGGACCGATTGTTACCGGCGGAAAGGTAACGCTGTCCAGCCCTACGCAAGGTGCAAACATTTATTATACGCTGGACGGATCGGTTCCGACGACATCCAGCACGCAGTACAGCTCGCCAATTCCAATTGACCGTGATACGACTATCAAAGCGATTGTTGTTTCTGGTGTGGATGTAAGCAAGGTATACGAATTTGCCTACAAGGCTACACAGCAGCCGCGCATTGCGGACATTCAGGGGGAAACCCATGCCTCGCCTTACAACGGTCAAACCGTAAAAGATATCGAGGGTGTTGTCACGCAGTACGGCTATACTTTCTCTAACGGCAACATCAAAGGTTTTTATATTCAGGATCCGAAGCCGGATTCCAATCCGAATACCTCTGATGCGATCTTTGTGTATTCTACGGATCCAAGCCGGCCTCAGATCGGAGATTTGGTCAGCGTCACCGGTAAAGTGGCCGAATTTAACGAAGGAAGCTCAAGCAATCTGACATCGACTCAAATTGAGCTGCAATCTTTGAAGAATCTAGATCAGGGTCAACCACTGCCGGAGCCTGTTACTTTAGGTAAGGGTGGACGTCCGATTCCGGCTGCCATTATCGATAACGACGGGATGACAGCATTCGAGCCGCAGGAAGACGCTATCGATTTCTATGAGTCCCTGGAGGGTATGCGGGTCAGACTTCCGCAGCCAACCATCATTAGTCCGTACTGGACAAGCAGCGGAACGTACAATATCGCGACCCGCGTGGAAAATCATATAGCAGATGTGATTACGCCGGCTGGCGGTCTCGTTCTGAAAGAACAAGGGAATTTCAATCCGCAGCGCCTTATTATTGCCTATGGCAATCCAGGACAGGAAGTAAGCACCGGGGATACGTTTGCTGATGATGTGATCGGTGTGATCGGATACAACAGCGGCAATTTCAAGGTGATTCCGGGCAAAGGCGAATTGCCTGCAATTAACAGCAGCCCATTTCAACAAGAGGTATCCACCATTGATGTGAATGCCGAGCAGCTTCGGGTGGCGACATATAATATCGAGAACTTCTATCCGGGCGTAGGCTCCAGCAAAATCAACAAGCTGGCCGAGTCGATTGTTAGCAGCATCAAGTCCCCGGATATTATCGGGCTTGTAGAAGTGCAGGACAACAACGGTGAGCAGAACAATGGAACCACCGCAGCAGACTTAAGCTACGATGCTCTGATTAAAGCCATTAAGGCAGCGGGAGGCCCAACCTACAGCTTTACCGACATTGATCCGGTTAATAATAATGACGGGGGAGCGCCGGGAGCCAACATTCGTGTCGGATTCCTCTACAACCCGGACCGTGTTCAATTATCGGACAGTGTAAACAACAAAAAAGGCTCTTCCACGGATTTCGTGGCCTATGATGCAGCTAAGGATCAGCTGACCTATAATCCAGGCAGAATTGATCCGCAGAATCCTGCATTTAATGCCTCACGCAAGCCGCTGGCCGCGCAGTTTGAATTCCGGGGCGAGAAAGTGATTGTGATTGCGAATCATTTTAACTCGAAATCCGGGGACCAGGGACCATTCGGAAATACGCAGCCGCCGGTTCTTTCCAGCGAAACGCAGCGCCATCAGATCGCGGCTGTCGTTAACGGATTTGTTAAGAGCGTGGTAACCGCAAATCCGGACGCAAACGTTGTTGTTCTGGGCGATTTGAATGATTTCCAATTTACGCAGACGGCAACGATATTGAAAGGGAATGAATTAGATAACCTGATTGATACGCTGCCGCTGAAAGAGCAGTATACGTACACGTATGACGGAAATTCGCAGGTGCTGGATCATATTCTGGTCAGCAAGAACCTGACCCGTTCTACGCAAGTCGATGTAGTGCACCTGAACGCCGATTTCCCGGCTTCTAAGGGCCGCGTATCGGATCATGATCCGGTTGTCGCGCAGATCGATTTGCAAGGAGAGGCCGCTAACGGGTTCCCGCTTACGATCCTGCATACCAATGACACGCATGCCAATCTGGATACCACAAGCTCTCCGAACAACGTTGCTCGCCGGGTAACGGCAATTAAAGAGGCGAGAGCGCATGCGGTCAATCCACTGCTCGTGGATGCGGGGGATGTATTCTCCGGCACACTCTATTTCAACCAATACTTGGGACTTGCGGATCTGGAGTTCATGAATATGGTTCAATATGATGCTATGACCTTCGGGAATCATGAATTCGATAAAGGATCCGAAGTACTGAATGATTTCATTGAGCATGCGAAGTTCCCGTTTGTTTCATCGAACGTGAATTTCTCAGCCGATGCTATATTAAGCCAAAAGTTCAAGAATGAAGTAGCCCGGGATGCCAAGGATGCAACCATCTACCCGGCCATCATCATGGAGGTAGACGGTGAGCAGGTCGGCTTGATCGGTCTTACGACCGAAGACACGGCAAACATCGCTTCCCCTGGAGATGTTACCTTTGATGATGCGGTGCAAAAGGCAAAAGACACCGTCGCGATGCTGAAGAATGAAGGCATCAACAAAATCGTTGTGCTGTCGCACCTCGGTTATGACGTGGATGTCAACCTGGCGAAGCAAGTTGAAGGCATCGACATCATCGTGGGCGGTCATAGTCATACCAAGCTGGATCAGGCGGTTGTAGACCGTTCGGACAGCGAGCCGAAACTGATCGTGCAGACAGGTGAAAAAGGCCAATTCTTAGGCCAGCTGGAGGTCGTATTTGACAACGAGGGCGTTCTGCAGGAGTGGAACAGCCGCCTCATTTCGGTTGACGAGAAAAACAGCAAAGGCGAGTATGTCATTCAGCCGGATACAGAAGCACTTGCCATTTTGAATGCCAAGTACAAACCTGGCGTAGATCAGTTAAAACAAACCGAGGTTGGTACAACGGAAGTGAAACTGAACGGCGTCCGCGCCGATGTGCGCACGAAGGAAACGAATCTCGGAAATCTCATCGCGGACGGAATGCTGAATGCGGCGCAAACAGCCGGAACGAATGCGGTCATTGCCTTGCAGAATGGCGGCGGAATTCGCGATTCGATTGGAGCCGGTAAAGTTACGATGGGTGACGTAATGACCGTCCTGCCGTTTAACAATGATCTCGTCACCATCACGCTGACGGGCTCCGAGATTAAAGAAGCGATGGAGAACGGGGTTTCCAAAACCCCGGCCGAGGATGGACGCTTCCCGCATATTGCGGGCATGAAGTTTATCTACGATTCAACCAAACCGGTTGGATCGCGCGTACTGCGTATCGAGGTGAAAGGCAAGAACGGCTACGAGCCGATTGATATGAACAAATCATATGAGGTAGCGACAAATGCATTTACCGCTAAGGGCGGCGATTTCTACGCTTCGCTCGAAAAGGCATATTTGGAAGGGCGCGTGAACCTGCTCTATATGCCTGACTATGAGGTATTCTCGAATTACGTGAAAAAAGTAGGCACCATCACGGACAAGACCTCGGCCGTCGAGGGTCGGATTACAGACCTGAAAGGAGCGCCGCTTCCTGGCGGGCCAGGAGAGCCTGGGACAGGCAACCCTGGGAACCCGGGCACGCCTGGAACTCCAGGACCAACGACGCCTCCAGTGAATCCTACAAACCCTGGCACGACGCCACCGGCGGAAGCAGGCAAGGTGAAGGTTCCGGTTAAAGTGGAAAATGGCGCGGCAGCAGGCTCCGTAACCGGAGCGGCTATGAAGGAAGCGTTGAAGCTGCCTTCAGACGGGAAAGTCACCATTGAGGTTACAAGTGCGCAGCCTATAGAGTCTTCATCCATTACGATTGAGAATGAAGCGCTGCGGGCATGGCTTGATCAATCAAGCGCTCAAGTGCTGAACGTGGTCACTCCATACGGAAGCTACGAGCTTCCGAAGCGGGAGATCAACCTGCAGGCTCTGGCAACTCAAGCTGGATCGGATATAAACAGTATCCAGCTGGTCATTCAACTTGCCGTGGATTCGAATGCTCTTAAATCGGCAGCCTCCAAAGGACATAATGGGCTGCAAGCCGTAAGCTACACGGTAACCGCAACGTCCGGCAGCGGCAAAACCATCACGCTGGATAAGTTCCAATCGTATGTGAAGCGGTCCCTGAATGTTGCCAAGACCTATCGTTCCTCCGAAATTGCGGTTGTTCGGGTTGACGGAACAGGCAGTGGATACACGCCGGTGCCGTTCAAGGTGAATGGTCAACGAATCGATATCTACAGTCAAACGAACAGCACGTACCTGGTTCTTCTGAACCCGGTAACGTTCCAGGACATGGGGACACATTGGTCCAAGGGAGACGTTGAATCCCTTGCAGCCAACATGATCGTGACCGGACGTTCAGAGCAGAACTTTGTTCCGAATGCTCCGATAACCCGAGCCGAATTCGCGGCACTGGTAGTCCGGGCGCTGGGCCTCACGGCCGACGCTAAGGCAGTGGCTTTCCAGGATATTGCGTTATCCGACTGGTATGCCGGTGAGATCCAGGCGGCAGCCGATGCCGGCATCATAACCGGATATTTGGACGGCAACTTTAAGCCGAATCGGGACATTACACGCGAACAGATGGCGCTGATGGTATACAAAGCTATGGACTATGCCGGATACCATCAGGCAGACGCGGCAAAAGCCCAATTCGCCGACGCGTCCTCGATCAGCGCATGGTCGCAGGCAGCTGTATATGAATTGGCGGGTCTTGGTATTCTGAACGGGGATCCGAAGCTGCGCTTCAATCCTCAGTCCAGCGCAACCCGAGCCGAAAGCGCCGCTGTGCTTCATCGCATGATTCAGGATTTGACGTATGTAAAATAAACATGCAGTGCATGCGGCTTATGGAGATTGGATGTTCACATCAGTGTTCGTGTTCCAATAAGCGGAGATATTGGTTGGCGAGAAAGAGCTGCCCCTCAGGGGCAGCTCTTTTTTTTAGTTCGTAAAAGCAAAAACAAAATGTGACCGATCCACGTCCATAACTGTGTTAAGGGTAAAAGGAGGTCTACACGCGATGCAGATGGATTCGCTCCGGCCGGGCGGAGATTTTACGGAAACCTATGAATTATATGGCAATATGCTTTTTAAAATAGCGATGGTGTACCTTGGGAACAAACAGGATGTAGAAGAAGCTATTCAGGAAACATTCATCAAATTGATGCATAAAGCGCCTGAATTCAGCGACCAGGAGCATAAGAAGGCTTGGCTGATTCGGGTGATAACCAACTATTGCAAGAACATGCAAGGAAGCCTGTGGCGCAGGCGGGTAACCAAAATGGAGCATATGAACGATTATTTTGCTGAGCCATCTGAACGGATGCTGATGGACCATGTCATGAGTTTGCCGTTCAAATATAAGTCGGTCATCCACCTGTTTTATTACGAGGATTATTCTGTTAAGGAGATTGCCGGGATATTGCAGATTAACGAATCCGCGGTCAAGATGCGCCTTCAGCGCGGCAGGAAGCTGCTGCGAATGGACTTGGAAGGAGAGGACGATTGATGAATCGGAATGACTATAACCAATTGATAGATCAAATAGAACCTGACCAAGGATTGGAGGAGCGGCTTATGAATGGAATGAAACAGAATGGGCGCCAAACGCCAAGAAGGAACCGGATGGGGATGGCTGGTGTTAGTGCGGCTGTCATGCTGGGTGTGGTGTTGGTTATTTCGCTCATGTTGAATGGAGAAGATGCTCCAGTTGTCAGCAATACCCCGGTGACTCCCGGGACCGGAGAGAACACGACACCGATCGCTAAGGTCGGTCATGATCCGGTGATCATTCCGAAGATTGAGCTTCCGGGCGAGAGCAACGTCGAAGCCGACATGATCGGTTTGGTTGTATACCAGGGCAATATCTACACCCAAACCGGCACGCGAATATCGCCGGAAACCGCCAAGCAGCTGCGGGGCGACAAGCTGGGACGGTCCCAATCGGGCATTACGGAATGGAGTTCCCCCGACGATTATACGGAACTCGCTTCAACAATAGGAGAAATGGACATTTACTCGGTAAAAGGGTATGACTTGGATTTTAGAATCATGTCCTATGTAGAGCATGATGGGGAGATCTACGCTGAACTGTATGAGCATTTGAATGGGATTACGGTGACCAAGGGCGAGGACTTGATAGGCAAGCTGAATTTAAGGGATCGAATGACATCGGTAAAATGGCAGGATTTTGATAGCTGGAACATGGGGGAGAACAAGCTGCACGATTTTTCCGGCGAGTCGGAGGTGCAAGCCTTCGTCGAGGCCTTGTATGAGGCGAAGCCGATTGCGGCCGATCCTCTATTCGAGCAAGGGATCTACGAGACCGGATCGGGAGAACAGAAATTTCTGTATATTAAGCTCCAGGACGGAACGGAAGTCCAGTTAAGATTGTTCAGAGACGGGGAATATGTAAGATACGCAAACGCTCCTGTATTCTTTCAATTGGATGCCGAGGCTTTCACGGCGCTGTGGGAACGGATGGAAGAGTAGGGCGTTTGTTCAGCGCAATGGCTTCTTCTTATTCGCGTGCCGTCGATGAAGAGCGATGACCTTTTACGAATGCACTCGGCGTCATACCAAAATACCGGGTAAAGGCGCGGGAGAATGTAAACAAATCCGAATACCCCAGAGATAAAGCGGTATGCGTGATGCTGGTTCCCTCAGCGGATAACAGGCGGGTCGCTTTCTCCATAATGAGCTGCTGCATGTAGCGGGACGGAGAGATACCATATCGGCGGGTAAACGCACGGGTGAAATGACTGCGATGCACACCGGCCCACGCAGCAAGCTCCTCCACAGATAGGTTCTCTGTGCAATAAAGCTTCATATACCCGGGAACGGATTCGAGCCAATCGGAAGCAGACGAAGAAGCCGGATGTCGCTGGTTCCGGTTCGGATCGATGCTGTGGATCAATTGGAAGCCCAGCGACATCAGCTGAAGGCTGTGATCCTGTTGGGGCTGCCGGAGCAATCCCTGAATTTCCTTGATGACAGCCAAGGCATCGTCCCTGAAGGCATTTTGACGATAGGGCCGTTCCGGACATAAATCGACATGCTTCAATATGGACGGCATCAACTCGCCCATAAAGGCCGTCCAGGTGATCATGGTAGACGGCTCGTCGCAGTCCTTGACATACGTATAGACCGAGCCGGGGAAGAGGCAGAACAGATCGCCTTCCGAGAGGGAGACGCTGCTGCCGTCCCATCCGAACCGCACCTTGCCGCTGGCAACGAAATGTATACTATAAAATTCGACGGACCGGGGACCGACTTTTTCGGTGAAAAAGGGGTGGGATCCGGATTTGAATATCCATAATCCCAGTTGGGTCTCAAAGTGAGCCGAGTTGTTAAAGTATTCTTCTCGGGATGGCCGTTGGTTCACTGTCATGCTTTTGCTCCCTCCTTCCAGCTAAACAAGATCACTTCGCTTGATAATGCTAATATGCAACATATTGTATAACGATTGCAAGGATTGGACATTCCGTGTTGATCCGCGACAGGGTACGATATGAGGAACAAGTCGAGCATAGCCGAGGTGAATGGAGATATGAAACAACCGAATTTTGTCGTCGTTTATTGTGATGACCTAGGCTACGGGGACCTTGGATGTTATGGTTCGGATTCCGTGAGAACCCCGCATCTGGACGGATTGGCAGATGAAGGCGTTCGTTTTACGAATTGGTATTCGAATTCCCCTGTCTGCTCTCCGTCACGAGCCTCTTTATTGACAGGCAAATATCCGGTCCGAGCGGGAGTCGGTGAAATCCTGGGGGCAAAGCGCGGTTCCCATGGGCTGCCTGCCGCCGAGGTGACGTTGGCCAAGGCGCTTAAGCCTGCCGGGTACAGGACGGCACTTTATGGAAAATGGCATTTGGGCCTGTCCAAAGAAACCAGCCCGAATGCGCATGGGTTCGATGAGTTCTTTGGATTTAAGGCAGGCTGTGTCGATTTTTACTCGCACATTTTTTATTGGGGGCAAGGTCATGGCGTCAATCCCCTGCATGATCTATGGGAAAACGAAACGGAGGTTTGGGAGAACGGCAGGTATATGACCGAACTGATAACAGAACGCTCGGTTGATTTCATTAAGCGGTCACGGGAGCAGGAGACTCCGTTCTTCTTGTTTGCGTCGTACAATGCGCCCCACTATCCGATGCATGCGCCGCAGGAATACATGGAACGGTTTGCGCATTTGCCATGGGATCGGCAGGTGATGGCCGCCATGATTGCGGCGGTGGATGATGGCGTCGGAGAGATTGTGGAGGCGCTGAAGGAAGCCGGCTGTTATGAGGATACGGTCATCTTTTTCTCCAGCGATAATGGGCCGTCTTCCGAGAGCCGTAACTGGCTGGACGGGACGGAAGACATTTATTACGGCGGGAGCGCGGGGATCTTTCGGGGGCATAAGGCAAGCCTGTTCGAAGGTGGAATCCGCGAACCTGCCATACTGAACTGGCCGAACGGATGGGAAGGCGGACAAGTGCGCGATGAGGTCGCGGCCATGATGGACATCGTTCCGACCTTCTTGGATCTGGCGGGCGTCGATCTGGCGGCGGGACCGCTTCAAGGGATTACCCTGGATGGGAGCAGCCTGAAGGAGATGCTGTTCAGGGGCAAGCCGTCACCGCATAAGCAATTGTTCTGGGAGTATCAAGGTCAACTGGCTGTCCGGGAAGGCAACTGGAAGCTGGTGCTGAACGGAAAACTCGATTTCGATCGCGTGGTTCCGGATCAGGTTCATCTGTCCGATCTGTCCAAGGATCCGGGAGAGCGATCCAACCTGGCGGACCGTTATCCCGAGATCGTGGAGCGCCTTAGCCGGGATGTACGAGTCTGGTATGAGGAAGTGCAAAATCAAGGATCTTAAGCGTGGATTAGGGCATATCATCTAAGACTTAGCGATTATGCAAAAAAGCCCCGGTCTCCGGGGCTTTTTCATGATGTATTGGTGAAAAGTATTGCAATTTCAGGCAGCTTGGACCCTTAAAAAGGATTCAGCACATGGTAGAACACGTTCGGCGAAGCCATCCGGTAATAATGGCTGCACCAGCCGACACCCTTGTGGTTGCCGCGGTGGGTCGTGCTGAACACGAGCCGTTCCTGCTCGAGTTCTTCGATTCGTGCCACTCGCCCCTCGGCGTATTCCAGAATGCGGAACGACGCAGTGTCCAGGCGGGTGATAACGCCGCCATAGCGGATGTCGATGACCTCCCAGCCGAAGGGCTTAAACATGCGGTGCCACTGCGTACGGTGGGCGAGACGCAGCTCCTGGACAGCTCTGGAGATGGCAGGCAGCACGTTCTTGGCCATATGTCTTAGGGTATCGTTATCCTTGGCATCATAAGCTTGTTTCAGCAGGATACCGATCTCGCTCTTGCGTTTGAGGACAGCACTCAGCTTCTCCGGCATTTCAAAGAGGTAATCCAGCTCTGCGCGGCTGTTGCGTTTCCCGCGTATGCTTTGCTCTAACTCGGCATAGTGGTTCGCCAGATCCAGGCCTTCAATCTGCTTGTCGAACATCCCGAGAAGCACGTCCTGATACAGCAGAAATTTCGAAGGATTGCTCTGTTTGGCGTTGTTGGGTTCCTGGCCGGGAATCTCGTCCAGATCCTTCAGTTGCAGGAAGGTTTCCATCTCGATGCCCGTACAGAACTTCACCCGCTCCGCTAATTGCGTCCGGGAAGGCTTCTCTTCCGAATAGGCATGCTCGGCATAGAGCTGGAGGCCAAGCAGGGCTGCAAAGGGATTTCCTTCGTTGCCATCATCGCCCCACATCGTGGCGTATACCTCACGGATCCCTTCCTGCTTGCACACTTGCAGCGCCACATCGGAAGCGTTCAGGGACAGACCGTAGTTTACGCCGAACGTGTTAAAAATCCAGACTGCTCCCGCAAACACGAGATTGCAGCCGAGCGGCCGATGATTGGCAATCACCTTTTCGTAATCCTCCGGCTCCATATGGGTATAGTCCCAGTACACCATGTCCACATCCTTCGGAATCTGGCGGGCCATTTCCTCCGGAATCGAGGCTTCCTTATCGTAATACGCCGCATCACCGCCTCCTCCGGAAGCGAGCTTCAGGAACATGTCGCTCCACATCATCGGTTTCAGGCCGCGCCTTCGAACGGCTGCCAGAACCTTCTCCAGATGCGATCATAATATCGAAGCGGCTCACATAGCCGTTGTGATCCAAATATTTGCCTCGTCCAAGCTCCTCTGCTTCGTCCATGCCAATATGAATTTTCTTGCTGCGAAAAGGGGCACTTGCAGCCTCGATCATTCGTTCAATCAGGGCATCCGTTTGCTCGCCGCCAACAAGCAGGGCACCCTTTGTATCACGGTAATGCTTGATGGGCTCCCATTTCAGAAACTCCTCCAGGTGCGCCAAGGTTTGAATGCTTGGAAAAGCCTCAATGCCGAACTGGTCGGCATAATCGTCAATTTCTTTTAGCTCCGCCTGTGTGTAGCGGCCGCGCATGTATCCGAAATAGGGCTCGCCTTCGATCTCGTAGGTATCCTCCATGTATAACATCACGCTGTTCATTCCCATCAAGGCCATCTTGTTCAGCATGAGTTTAAAGCTGTCCACCGTGAGCACGGCGTTCCGGGACAGGTCAAACATTGGGCCGATCTGGTCAAATTGCTGGTTCTCTTGAAGATGGAACGTATCGCTATGGCGGCTAAGTTGAATGAGCAAGCCGAGCCCCCGGAAGAATTGATGCTTTCTGCCGTAACGAATGTAAGCTCGCGTATGTTCTCGTCCGACTTGAAGCTCGCCCTCGGACAATGCTACCTCAACCGTGACTCCGCCTTCCCCAAGTTCTACGCCAAGTTCGTCTAGCAGCAGCTGCGCACCGGGCAGTATATCCGATACAGCACCCGCGAAACGAAATTTCATATGAAATCCCCCTGCATCCAAGATTTTGCAAACATTAAACATTATATCATTATAATGTTTAATGTTATGGGAATCGTTGAGGGAAATCAATCCTAAGTTTTGCGAACACTAGTGGTATGGCGGCATAACTCTCTAAAATTTTGCGTAACCATTGCTTGTGTTAAGAGTTAATATATATATGAACAGTAAATATTAGAGCAAAAGAGAAGTCTCTTATGCTGCGGCAGTAGCTAATAAGTCCTATGCTGGGGTATTAGCTAATTCCTATGCTTGATATAACGTCACATATCCTAGACAGCGGGTAAAACAGCATGGGGATCATTCAACAGATCATCCGGATCATCATCAAAACATTATTATCTAGAAATTCATTAGTCTTGCAAAGTAACCACACATGGGGGATCTATATGAAAAAAATAATCGTAATCTCATTTCTGATGCTGACCATGATTCTGGCATCAGCTTGTTCTCGCAACGAGGAACCTGAAACCATTCCAGACAAAGCAAATTCCGATGCTCCTTCCGGATTCAGCAAAACATCCGTGATGATGGATAAAGTATATACAGATGCCGAGGAGGAAAATGGATGGTGGGTTGTCCCAAGGGATGCTGACACAATAACCATTTATGTGGAGGCACAGCATGCCGACACTGTGTTATTCTGGTCATCTCCTACAGGAACGGAGGTTGGCAAGGAACGGAAACTCATAGGGTATGATAGTGATGGAGAAGACGGCTGGTCTTTGGTATGGGATATCAAGGACCAATCACTCCATAACCATGTAGATGTTCAGGCTCTAGGCATCGATGGTGTTTCATTAGCCACCGAGACGTTTAATGTGCACACCTTAGAGGAATAAGACATGTCAACCGTTCAAGAAACGGAAACTGCTGAAACGGTTCAATAAGATTGAAGGGGAATCAGCCATACAGTCGCTGTTTCCCTTTATTTGTTATAGCTAGATACTGCTGGATAGAGCTTGATTCAAGCTGAAAAATACTTTTTAAAAACAGGTCAAAATGTGGTTGACGACCTTGAGATGCGATACTACAATAAGAAATGCAAACGTTTTCATTGAAATCGCTTTCATTTCATGTTCCAGCACTAGATATCGGAGTGATTCTTCCCCAATTGTCAGTAATTGTCGTTCCCTGAAACGATGGAAGCTTAAACTCATTAATGCAAGCGTTTGCGCAAAGAATGGCATCAGAATAGCATCAACCACTTACCTGATTTAAAAAACAGAAGGAGGCTATTTGTTAATGAGAATGACTGCAGCAAGCAAGCGAACGTGGTCCATCATTATGATTTTTTCTTTGATTATCTCCATGCTAGGCATTCCGCCATCGGCGGCCAATGCCAATAGCGCACCAAGCCAGGTCACGTTGGTCGGGACTTTGCAGTCCGAGCTTGGTCATAACACGGATTGGGATCCGACAGCAGCCGCAACCACCATGAATGATATGGGGAACGGCGAATACAGGTTTACCGGCCACTTGCCTGCGGGATCTTACGAATACAAGATCGCCATTGACGGGGATTGGACGGCGAGTTATGGATTCGCTAATTACTCCAATACCAGCGGTGCCAACAAGGACGGCAATATTCTAATCGATCTAAGCCAGGACGCCCAAGTCACCTTTTATTACAATCATGGAACCCACCGGATCGCAGATTCTACATACTACGCGCCGATGGAAGCGAATAAGCTTCCAAGAGTCATAGGAAGCTTCCAATCAGGCATCGGCGAAGCGGCCGACTGGTCGCCGGCGGATGCACGACTGATCATGCAGGATTCCGATTATGACAATGTGTATACGGTCACAGCCGATGTGTATGGCGGTGATCACGAATACCAGATTGCCTTAGGGGGTGACGCGGCTAGCCCAGTGTATCCGGCTAACAGAGAGGCGCTTCAACTGCCCCAGGATGTTAAGGTAACGTTCAGTTACAATGCTGTCAATCATCAGGTTGCTGCCGATTTTACAGTGCCTGTAGATCCGGGAATTCCGGTTCCCGCAAACCACCTGCGTGTCCATTATAATCGGGCTGACGCGAATTACGGCAGCACAGGGCTGTGGGTATTCGACGACGTTGCGGCTCCTTCGGCCAACTGGCCAAACGGGGCAACGCCATTCCCGAATGGGCAGCTGGACAGCTATGGCGCGTTCGTCGACATTCCGCTGAAGGATGCGGCACAGAAGGTGGGCATCGTCGTTGTTGACCGCGTCAGCGGCAATAAAGACGGCGGAGACAAGAAATTCGCGCTGGCTTCACCGGACATGAAGGAAGTATGGCTTAAGGAAGGCTCCGATACGGTGTACAGCTTTGAACCGGTGGATCTTCCAGCAGATACGGTACGTGTTCACTATGCAAGACAGGATCAGAACTACCAACCGTTTGGTCTATGGTTATGGGGAGATGTAGCGGCGCCATCGAATGACTGGCCGACCGGCGCAACGATGTTCCCTGCGGGTCAAACGGACCGCTATGGCGCTTATGTGGATATCCCGATGAAATCGGGAGCTCAGAAGATGAATTTCCTGGTCCTTGATCCATCCAAGGGAGATGCGGGCAAGGAAGCTGGTGACAAAGGCTTCACTTTGGTAGACCGGTACCAGCACCTGTTTATTAAAGAGGGAGATAACACGGTGTACACATCGCCATATGGTGAAGTGCCTACCGGATTAGTCTCGGCTGAGGTGCTGGCACCCGGGAAGCTCCAGCTTGGTTTTACGATGACCGAAGGTCTGGAAGCGGAGACCCTGAAGAATGAGCTCCAAATCAAGGACAAAGACGGGGGTAGCGTTAACATCCAGAACGTGGAGATTACCGGTAACACCACGATTGAAGTTATGGCGTTATTCCAGCTGGATCAGATTCCCTTGAAGGTAAGCTACGCGGGTAAAACCATATCGGCCTCCACAGGCTGGAGAATGCTGGATGAAATGTATGCTTACGATGGGAATGATCTTGGGGCAACCTACCAGGCTGGCGGGGCCGAGCTCAAGCTGTGGGCACCGACGGCAACCACGGTTACCGCAAACGTATACGACAAGGATGATGCTGCGCAGTTTATTGGCAACGTCGCTTTGCAAAAAGGCGATAAAGGCGTCTGGTCTGTCCAGGTGAAGCCTGGGGACCTTGGCATTCAGGACTTCAGAGGATACTTCTATCAATACGAGGTGAGCCATAACGGCGTAACGAAAAATGTGCTTGATCCATACGCTAAATCCATGGCGCAATTCAGAGTGAATACGAAGGGCGAAGTTGGGCCTGACGGCGATACCGTCGGCAAAGCGGCCATCGTTGACTTAAGCCAGACGAATCCGGCCGGGTTTGATTTCGCGGATATTCCGGGTTATGAGCAGCGGGAAGACGCCATCATCTGGGAGATCCATGTTCGGGATTTTACCTCAGATCCAACCATCGAGAATGACCTGCATAACGCTACTTGGGGGTCGTACGATGCTTTCAAAACCAAGCTCGAATATATTAAGTCACTGGGCGTGACTCATGTCCAGCTGCTGCCTGTGATGGCTTGGTATTACGGGGACGAAGCTGCCATGAAGAATAGAGAACTGGACTATTCGGCAAAAGACAACGAGTATAACTGGGGGTATGATCCGCACAGTTACTTCTCGCCTGACGGTGCATACTCCGAGGATCCTGCGGATCCGGAGCTTCGAATCAAAGAGCTGAAGGCGATGATTGACGCCATTCATGAGGCGGATATGGGCGTCGTTCTCGACGTGGTGTACACCCATATGGCCAAGGCTGAATTTTTAAACGATATCGTGCCTAACTATTATGCCTTCCAGGATGCTAACGGCAATTTCATTGGGGGCTTCGGCAACAACCTGGCAACGAACCACAAAATGGCGGAGAAGCTGATGGTAGACTCCGTGAAATACTGGTTCGAGGAGTACAAGATCGACGGCATGCGCTGGGATATGATGGGCGACGCCACGTATGACGCGGTACAGAACGCATACGATGCCGCAGCTGCCATTAATCCGAAGGCGTTGTTTATCGGTGAAGGCTGGATAACCTTCGGTGGACATCTGTCTGATCCTTCCCTGGCGGGTAAGGGCGCAGACCAGAATTGGATGGACAAAACGAATGACGTCGGCGTATTCTCCGATGAATTCCGCAACGAATTGAAATCCGGCTTCGGTAACGAAGGCGAGCCTAGATTCATTACAGGCGGCGCGCGCGATATCCAAACGATTTTTAACAATATCAAGGCGCAGCCAAGCAATACCAAGCAGGACGATCCGGGCGACATGGTTCAATACATTGAAGCCCATGACAATCTGCCGTTATACGATATTATTGCACAGTCCATCAAGAAGGACCCTTCGGTGGCAGCTCATGATCTGGAGATTCATAAACGGATACGTCTTGGGAACCTGCTTACTCTGACTTCCCAAGGGACGTCTTTCCTCCATGCCGGGCAGGAATACGGCCGTACGAAACAGTGGAAAGCCCCGGGCGTTCCGGAACAGAAGTATCATGAATTGGTTGATGAGACAGGCAAGGGATTCGGATATTTCATTCATGACTCATATGACTCTTCCGATGCCATCAACATGTTTGATTGGGAGAAGGCGACTAATGAAGTCAAATACCCGGAGAATAACAAGACACGCGAGTACACTACCGGATTGATTGAGTTAAGAAAATCGTCCGATGCTTTCCGTTTGGGCGACAAGTCTGCAGTGGATTCAAATGTGACGCTTTTGCAGATCCCTGAAGTGAAAGCCCAGGATCTGGTTATAGCCTACAAAAACAAAGCGACGGACGGAACAGGCAGCTACTATGTGTTTGTTAATGCCGATAACCAGTCGAGATCGCTGACGCTGAGCGAGGACCTGACTTCCGGCACGGTGCTTGTGGATAATGACGAGGCAGGCACGGTTGGCGTCAAGGCGAGATCTGGCTTTGCATTAACAGCTGGCTCGATCACGCTTGAGCCTCTCACGGCTGTTGTCATTAAGACGGACGCCAAGAGCGGGGGCGGCAACGGCAGCAATCCCGGTTCCGGAAGCGGAAGCGGCAACGGCAATGGAGGAACAAGCGGCAGCCCGTCTACCGATCCGGGAACGAAGCCGGATAAGGGGCAGCGCGTGATCTCCGAAGAGTCACTGCGAGGCGGGCAAGAGAACGTAACGATTCAGCTTGGAGCAGAGGATAACGAGATTCTCCTGCCGCTGACAGCAGGAGAAATTCTCGGTTCGAAGCCGCTGGAGCTGAAGAGAGACGGCCTGGTTGTCCAGCTTCCGTCAGCACTGCTCAAAGCGCTGCGGCAGCTTGTGCCAGCGGATCAAGCCAAGGATGCGATGATTTCCTTCAAGCTGGAAGAGGTTGCATCTCAGACCGCTGCCTCACTCATAGCTAAAGCCGCTGCTTTCGGGAAGGCTGAGCTGAAGCAGGGCAGCAAGATGTATGATTTTAACCTTTCCGTGAAGACCAAAGACGGCAAGGAATATGTACAGGAGAAGTTCACCGCACCCGTACGGCTTAGTTTCGCAGTTGACAGTGGCATACAGGGCAGCTGGGCTGGAATCTACCAAATCTCAGACCAAGGCCGATTGTCTTATGCAGGCGGCAAGCTCGTGAATGGGCTGCTGACGGCAGAGGTGAGCCATTTCAGCACATATGCCGTACTGGAGTACAACAAATCATTTACCGATCTGGTTGGCCATTGGGCGGAGCAGGCGGTAAAAGCGCTTGCAGCAAAACAGGTGGTGCAAGGCACCAGTGATACAAAATTCAGCCCGAATCAGCAGCTGACACGGGCTCAGTTTGCCGAGATGCTCGCTTCGGCCCTGAACCTTGAAGATGCTCAAGGTACGATCTTCACTGATGTGAGCAGCGATGCCTGGTATGCGTCCGCTGTTGCGACAGCTCATCAGCATGGGCTGGTGAAAGGCAGAAGCCAAGACACCTTCGCACCGAATGCGGCTGTCACCCGAGAGGAGCTGGCTGTCATGCTCTTCCGTGCCTACCAGTTGAAGGGGAACGCTACCGCCGTGGAAGCTCCGAAGCTGAAGGATCAGTCGCAGATATCGGCATGGGCAGCCCAAGAGGTGAATCAGGCCTTGTCCCTTGGATTGATGAAGGGTCATACGAACGGAACATTCGCACCCAAGGCGATTGCCACCCGTGCTGAAAGCGCACAGGCCATGCTGAATCTATTGAATCAAATGAAGTAATACCATGCGATACGAGAAGGAGAGCCCTGGATGATTCCAGCGGCTCTTTTTTGTTTGCATATGAAAATATTGACACTAAGATAACAATTCCAACATTTTCCGTTTACAATTCGCTCCTATAATAGCAATCAAGCAGGGTTACTGCTTACCATGAACGATAGGAGTTTGGGGGGATGAGCCAGGTACGCTCTCATAAATAGAATAGCAGAGTTCCGGGCAGCAGGGTGAAACAGTCCTAAACCAATAGAATGTTAAAAGAGAAGGGTGACAAGAGCCAATGTCAATGAAGAAAGCATTCGTAGTATCCATGGTAGCCGCAGTGGTTGGTACTTCTGTTGTTAGCGCCGTATCGGCCGCACCGGCTGTAAAGCCTGCTGCAGCTGCAGCCCAGGTGCAAAATTCCTCGTTCACCATCAATGGCAGCACGGTTGTGGTTCGTTCCATGGTGAAGAAAGGCGAGACGCTTGTATCGCTGCGCGATGTGATCAAGGCAACCGGCGCGCAAGCAGAAGTACATAGCGGCACTACGACAATAACGCTGAACGGACATACCGTTGTACTGAAAGCCAATTCGACTCAGATGATGGTAGATGGAGTGAAATCCACGCTGGCCCAGCCTGTCACAAATGTTAGTGGCACAAGCTATGTTGCATTACGTCCACTGGTATCAGGGCTTGGCGGAACCATTGCCCGCAGAGCAGGCGTGCTTGAGATCAGCACGGTACCACTTCTGGAAGGCGCAGAGAACCCTCGTTTTGCCGGAGCGGGCAAACTGATCGTTTCCAAGAGCGATGAGAATGGCAGAACGGATTACCTGGTTGATACAACAAGCGGTAAGTTCGAGCTGCTGCTGACAACAAGCGGCGGGTCCGATCTGGTGGTGGCGCCCAGCGGCAATCAAGCAGCCTACACGGACGCAGAAGGTGCGGTATATGTGCTGGATCTGAATAGCAAAGCTTCCCGTCAGATCACGAACGATAACAGCATTAAACCGGAGCTCGTGTGGTCGGCTGACGGCAGTGCTATCTATTTTCTGCAAGGGGATAAAGGCACCGTGATCGCCAAGCTGAGTCTGGCCGACGGTTCCATCGCGAAATTGGTGGAGGACAAGGTGGACTATAAGGAAAATCTGAGCGTTTCCGCCGACGGCAAGAAATTCATTTACACTGTGACCACACTCGGTACGGTAACCTCCGATACCACGAATATCGATGAAGACAATGTGTCCATTGATTTCTCATCCAATCAGCAGCAAATCTTTTCGTTTAACATCGACGGATCGAAACCGGAAGCTGTGAAGCTGACTACGACCTCGGATGATAAAGTGTTTGTACTGTCCACGGATGGACTGAAAGCATACTACGTTAGCGTCCCGTCCACAGATGATCAAGCCACACTGTTGTCGGTGGATGCTTCTCAGAAGGCAGCCAACGTGTTTGCCGATTACGATGTGGAGCAAGCGATTCTGTCCGGTGGAGTACTATATGTGCTGGCTGCCCAAGACGACAGCAACAGCGTGATCTATTCCATTGATACGGCGACGGGCAAACAAACCAAGCTGTACACGGTATCTGCTGACGTATCCGCCATCACCGTAGCCGGATCGCAAATCGCCATCATCGAGAACGGCCGGGTTTTGGTGAATGCAGGCGACAGCTGGAGAGCGGTTACGAAGTAATGTTTTCAATCAAGAATAGACCATCTTTTTCCAATTCGAGAGGAGTTTATATAACATGAAAAAATGGATGAAATCCCTGACAGCGGTGATGGTGGCCGTGTCTCTGATCGGCGGCGCTTCGTCTGCTGTAGAAGCCAAAAGCAACCTGAAAGGCAATATTGTCATCAACGGTTCCTCCGCATTGCTGCCGTTTACGCTTCAAGCCGCGAGTGAATTCAAGAAAGAGAATCCGAAAGTGAAAATCTCGGCTTCCGCAGCAGGCTCGATCACGGGTCCTCAATCGGTTCGTAAAGGCATTGCCGACATCGGCGCAGTGGATTGGGACGCATCCAAGAACGTCCCTGGATTTAATAAATTCGATGGCTTGGTAGCAAACCCCGTTGCGGTAACAGTGTTCACAGCCGTTGCGAATCCGAATGTGGGCGTAAACAGCCTGACGACCAAGCAGCTTCAGGACATCTTCTCCGGCAAAGTGACAAACTGGAAGGAAGTTGGCGGCTCGGATGCCAAAATCGTAGTCGTTAACCGTAAGTTCGGTTCCGGCACCCGCGTTAACTTCCAGCAAAAAGCGCTGGATGGCAAAGAGTTTATGAACAAAGGTGATAACTACAAAGAGGTTGGCTCCAGTGGCGATATGAAAACCACGATTGAGACAACGCCGAATGCCATCGGTTATATCGACCTTCCTTACGTCACCAGCAAGATGAAGGCATTGTCGATCAACGGTGTGGCGCCAACAGAGAAAAACGTGCTTAACGGAAGCTACAAAGTGTGGGGCATCGGCTATTACATGACCAAAGGCCAGCCGACTGGCGCAACGAAAGCTTT
Source organism: Paenibacillus glucanolyticus NBRC 15330 (assembly GCF_004000885.1). Taxonomy (GTDB): domain Bacteria; phylum Bacillota; class Bacilli; order Paenibacillales; family Paenibacillaceae; genus Paenibacillus_AQ; species Paenibacillus_AQ glucanolyticus. Next base: position 6,663 of record NZ_BIMC01000023.1, on the reverse strand, counting down.
CATCGAATACATCCAAAGCAGCAAGTTCCAGAACGGTTCCCTCAAAAAGCTGAAATTCATTCCGCTTTCCGCCGTTAAATAAGCGTGCTTTGAACGTTATTCATACGCGTATTCCATAAGGAAAGGGTTAGCCAGCTTCAGCGCACGGACGCCAAGCTGGCTTCTCTATGTGAAAGGAAGAGCCCCACATGATCGATATGAACCCGTCCACGAACAGCAAGGCCCCGGCCGAGCTGGGTCAAAGCTTTGGCAAGACTTCCGGCTCCAAGTTTGACCGGAAGGCGCGTCTTCGCTGGTCCAACCAACTTTTTCGCATGATCTGTATCGGCAGCGCCTTGTTTGTATGCCTGGTCCTGTTATGCATATTGGTCCTTATGCTCCGTACAGGCGTCCTGACCTTCTCGAACGTCTCGCTGACGGAATTTTTCTTCTCCACCAATTGGGACCCGGAGAATGAGCACTATGGAGCGCTTACCTTTATTCTCGGAACGCTGGCGCTAACCAGCCTGACAATGCTGATATCGATTCCGATTTCTGTCATCATCGCTGTATTCCTGGCCGAAATGACGCCGAAGTGGCTTCGCAATCTGCTGCGCCCCGTGCTGGATCTGCTCGTAGGAATTCCTTCGGTGGTGTACGGTTTTTTGGGATTAACCCTGCTCATTCCTTGGCTTCGCAACCTCAGCGGACATGATCTGGCTGACGGTCTGCTTGCGGCTTCCATCGTTCTGACGATCATGGTACTTCCAACGATCAGCCGGATCAGTGACGACGCCATCTCTGCCGTGCCCAATAAATATCGCGACGCGGCTTACGCGCTTGGTGCGAACCGGTTCCAGACCGTGTTCCGGGTCGTGCTGCCAGCGGCCAGAAGCGGCATCATGTATGCCGTAATTCTGGGCATGGCCCGTGCGATCGGCGAAACCATGGCCGTAGTCATGGTCATCGGCAACACGGCCCAGCTGCCAAACAGTCTGTTTACCCCGACAGCCGTGCTGACAAGTAACATCGTCATGCAGATTTCAAGCGTGGAATTCGATTCCACCTGGAATTATGGCTTGTACATGATGGGTTTCATTCTGCTCGCCATCTCGCTGCTGATGATCGTAGCGGTTAGAATACTTCAGAAAAAAGGGGGGCGCTACTCATGAGTGTGAAGAAGCCGGCTCATCCTACTCTGGCCTATTCCTTTGGCAAACGCAGAGGGGCCTCCGTCCTTCTGGATCGACTGTTTACGGGACTCGTATGGGGTACCGGCATCATCGTGATTTTATTTATTGTCGGGTTATTGTTTCTGCTGCTTGAAAAAGGGCTGCCACAGCTGAGCTGGAACTTCCTGTACGGGCTGCCAAGCGAGATTGAAGAGGGCGGCGGCATCGGACCGGCACTGTTTAACTCATTCTATGTGCTCATCATCTCCCTCATTGTCTCCATCCCGATCGGCATAGCAGCCGGTATTTATTTGGCGGAATTTGCCCCGAACAATAAACTGATTGAGGTGGTCCGCATATGCGTGGAGGGACTGTCATCCGTTCCGTCGATCATCTTCGGATTGTTTGGCATTGCGCTGTTCGTGGAATTCTTCGAGATCGGTCTTACGATTCTAGGTGCGGCTATTAGTTTAGCTTTCCTGAATCTGCCCGTACTTACAAGAGTGACCGAAGAATCGATCCGGGCGGTTCCGGTTGAGCTTCGCAATGCGTCCTTTGCGCTCGGCTCCACCCATCTGCAGACGATCCGCCGTGTGCTGCTGCCGGTGGCTATGAACGGTATCATGACGGGCATCTGCCTGACAGCAGGCCGGGCGTTCGGCGAGAGTGCCGTCATTATTTTGACCGCCGGGGTATCCACCTCCGGGGAAATGTGGGATTTCAATCTGTTATCGCCGGGTGGAACCCTTGCCGTACATCTGTGGTATGTCCAATCCGAGGCCATTGTGCCGGATGCCCAGGAGATTGCCCAGAAGACCACGGCGGTGCTGATCATTGTTGCATTGCTCATTAATATCGTATTCCGTGTGCCGCTGTGGCTGAATGAACGTAAAAATAAAGCCTGATGGGGTCAAGCCGATCTGGATAACACGTCAAAAACAACACCGGGAGGACATGTCATGCAGCCTTTCATTGAAATGAACAAACTGAACTTGTATTATGGCGAGTTCCATGCCCTTAAGGATGTTTCGGTTCAGATTCCGGAGCGTGCGATTACCGCCTTTATCGGACCGTCCGGGTGCGGCAAGTCCACGCTGCTGCGGACCCTTAATCGGATGAATGACCGGATTCCGGGTGCACGGGTTGAAGGCAGGGTAGCCATTGGCGGAATCGATATTTATTCCGGGGAGGTGCATGTGGAATCCCTCCGCAAAAAAATCGGAATGGTATTCCAGCAGCCGAACCCGTTCCCGAAATCGATCTACGATAATGTCGCTTTTGGACCCAAGCAGCACGGAATTCGCGGCAAGAAGAAGCTGGACGAACTCGTTGAACAAAGCCTTCGTTCTGCCGTGCTGTGGGATGAGGTGAAGGACGACTTGAGGCGTCCTGCGCTCAGTTTGTCGGGAGGACAGCAGCAGCGGCTCTGTATTGCCCGGGCGCTCGCGGTAGAGCCCGATATTCTGCTGATGGATGAAGCGACCTCGGCGCTGGACCCCATCTCGACCTTCAAGATCGAGGAGTTGACCCATGAGCTGAAGGATCGCTATACCATCGTCATGGTTACGCACAATATGCAGCAGGCGGCGCGCGTATCGCAGCAGACGGTGTTCTTCCTGAACGGCGAGGTTATCGAGCACGACGCTACCCGGCAGCTGTTCGCCAATCCCGTTGACTCGCGTACACAGGATTACATCAGCGGTCGGTTCGGCTGATGCATCAAAAGGGGGTGTCCCAGCAGATCTTGGATCTGGCGGGACACCCCCTTGTTTCTGTTAGGGGATACTGCGTGCGCACGAATCCTCGGCACGCGTGTTGTTGGTACCGCGTGCGGCTATCGTTGGCTCGCCTGATGATGGGAACGCGCGTGCCTATCGTCGGCTTGCTTGATGATGTCATCAAGCTCGCAAATTCTCTGCTCACTTGATAATGACAGCGAGCTCGCACTAATCCCCGGTCCGCTCGATGATTTCGCCACGTTCGCCTATCCTCAGCTCGCTTGCATAATGACAACGGGTTCAGCTATTCTCAGCTCTTTTGATAGTGCACCGATCCTCGGCTTGCTTGATGATGGCAACGTGCGTGCACCATCCTTGACTCGCCTGATGATGTCACCGCATTCCCCTTTCCTCAGCTCGCTTGGTGAGTAACACACACACACACACATACCCACCATCTGCCTGTTTGCTTGGCAATGGCCGGATCTAACGGACCGAGGGTACGCTATTATCAATCATCCGCATAATTTCGTGGTTTATCGGACACCACAGCCGTTATTTAGCAAAAAAACCGTGCGTAACCGTAATTAAAGGCAAAATAAGGTCCCTACGGTCCGTTATAATTTGAAAAGTACTATTTTTGCGGTAATAGCGTACTCAGGGTCCGTAAGCCGCATAGACGGGCATCCGTCAAGAGAAGTTCTAGTTACCATGTTTGGTAGAGTTCAAGCGCCATAGCAACTCCTGCTTTCCACATTGGTGTTCAATAGTCACAGACTCGTTGAATGGGCATAGATTTGCCCCACGTTGGTGTTCAATAGTTAGTTACAGATTCATTGATTAGTCACAAGATTTGCTATCCACTCTTGGCGCTCAATAGCCACAGACTCGTTGATACGCATAGATTTTCTCCAGATTGCTGCTCAAAAGTTACAGATTCATTTGTCATAACATTTACTTTCCACTCTTGCGCTCAATAGTCACAGACTCGTTGAACAGCATAGATTTGCTCCACGTTGGCGCTCAATTGTTACAGATTCATTTGGTTAGTCATAACATTTACTTTCCACTCTCGGCTTTCAATAGTCACAGACTCGTTGAATGGGCATAGATTTGCCCCACGTTGGTGTTCAATAGTTAGTTACGGATTCATTGATTAGTCACAAGATTTGCTATCCACTCTTGCGCTCAATAGCCACAGATTCGATGGATTATCTTAGGTTTTTCCCCTTCCTCACCGCAGATTCCCCTTCTACCTAAGGGACTAGACAGCCCAGAGACGGCCGAGTCATTTTTATGACCCAGCCGCCTCTGGGCTGACAACGTATTCCGTGACCTTATACGATGCCTGGAGCTGTCTCGAGTCGGATGATTTGTTTCATCAGCTTTTTTAGCATGACGGACGCCTTGACCTGAAGAGGGAGGCTATCCGAGACATGAAGCCGGTAAGCACCCTGAAGAATCGCGTGCTTCAGCTCGGCAACAGTTTCACAGGGCATATCCAGCTCGTTGTAGACACTTCCATACTGCAGGCATTGATGAGTATCGCTGCCCGCCGTCACCGGCTTGCCGAGTTTGGCGGCAAAACGCTGGACCTGATCCTGATTGGCCTCACAGCCGTATTGGTACATGTCCTTGGCATTGAGATCAAAGGCATCCAGACGCTGGAGCTGGCTGTGGTCCAAATGATGGAGTGGCGTGCTCTCCCGGAACGGATGGGCTCCGATTTTGAGCAGTGGCAGGGCTTCGGCCAGATCCATCAGATCATCAAAGGGAATAAAAGCGCCCTTCTCCGTATAATCGTTCAACTGGTGGCGGGTTTCCAGAATGAACTCCTTCCGTCCGATGAGCAGAATGTGGCCGGTCTCCCGAATGTCGACTTCCATGCCGGGGAATATTTTTAAACCGCCTGCATCATAATACTCGCCATTGTAAGGAAACATCCGGTCCAGCTGCTGGTACACCTCGTCGAAGTTGCGTGTGTTAAAATGCTCGGTGAGCGCGAGTGCATGCAGCCCGTTATCCATGGCTTCGCGGACCATCTCTTCATAGTAGGTCTGTGAGAAGTCTGATGCCTTGGACAATTTGGCATGGGTGTGCAGATCAATCTTCATATTCAAACACTCCTTATAAAATCTGTATTAGAGTTAGCCGACCCAGAACAGCAGAGCCGTATATCCGGCGGTACCGGATAGGAAGAGCATATCCTGCGACGTTAGTTTCAGATGGGACAGCTTCAGCTTCTTCGCTGCCGGATTCTTCATGCCATAAGAAAAACCGCGGGTTTCCAGCGCTTCCACCGTCGTGCGGGAACGCTTGGCCGTGGCCAGCATTAATGGGAAGAAGGATAGCACCAGCAGCTTCAAATAATAGACGCCGAGCCGCCAGTAGAGAAAGCCGGGTTGATCCGGCGCTTTACCCCGCAGTCGGTAGGAGAGCAGCACATGGCGGAACTCCTCGAACAGTACCGGCAGAATCCGGTAGCCGTAAGACAGACTGAACGAGAAAGCGGCCGGCATGCCGAGCGCCAACAGACCGTCGCTGATTTTTTCAGGATCCATTCCGGAGAAAACCGTGATGCTGGCCAGCGACACGACCGATAGCTTGAGCGTCAGCTTCAGCAGCGGCAAGGCCGAGCTGATGTCCCCGCCAAAAAAGAGAGACAGGATAAACAGCCAGCCGACTTGCCCGATCAAGCCCAGACAGAGGACTAAAATAATAAACGGCGTTACCCGCGACAGGATCGTGGTGACCACCATCATGAGAAACAATCCGGCCAGCACGGTCATACTGGAGATAAACCATGGCGCGATGGCAAAAAACAGATACCAGATCAGCATCCCGCGCGGATCGAGCCGAGATAGCGTGGCATGACCGCTCCCATAGGCGGTATTCATCAGCTCAAGCTGAATGCGTTCGATGGTAATTTTGTTAAACCAGCTGCGGACGAGCTGCATCGTGTCTTCCCTCCTGTTCTGTCATCATCGCGTATACATGCTGTGCCAACCCAGTGGGAGAGCTGTACGGCGGGTTGATGCCGAGCCTTGCGGATAAATCCATCATCTGAGTAGGCGCTAGCCCGGCTCGATGGATTAAGGCAGGATCAGCAAAAATGTCGGCAGCCGAGCCATCCCCAGCGACCATGCCATGATGCAGCACGATCACTCGGGTTGCCCATTGGTGGACCAACTGCATGTCATGCGTGGCGATGATGACCGTACGGACCTGCTGCTCCAGCTCCTTCAGCGTGCCCAGCAGCTCTTCACGGGTGGCTAAATCCAGATTGGCGGTAGGCTCATCCAGCAGAATAAGATGAGGCATCATCGCCGAGCCTATCGCCAGCGATACACGCCGCTGCTGCCCTCCACTGAGAAGCCGGGCATCTCGTTCCCTGAAGGGCTCGAGGCGGAAGTGGGCCAGCATTCGATTGGCCCTGTCTTCCGCTTCCGGGTAGTGGCGGCTCGTCAAGCCGTAGGCAACTTCCTTATACACGCTATCCTCAATGAACATATCCTCCGGATTCTGAAAGACATAAGCCACCTTTGAGGAGATCTGTTCCATCGACGATAACGCTGTGCTTTGTCCCATAATTTCCACAGAGCCGCTTGAAGGCTTGGCGATTCCGGCGATCAGCTTCAGAAGGGACGATTTGCCTGCACCATTGTTGCCTACAAGAGCGATCCGTTCGCCTTCGTGCAAGCTCAAATCGATGCCTCGCAGCACTTCATGATCTACTTTGCGGATCGTGCGGTACCTTAGAGCGGCCTGATTCAACTGCACAACCGTGCTGTGCT
>NZ_BIMC01000022.1 GCF_004000885.1 Paenibacillus glucanolyticus NBRC 15330 | reverse complement strand
GCTGCGCGCTGCCGCCGCGCTGCTGGCGCCGCATCCCGCGCTGGCATCGGCCGCGCGGGATTTAACCGCCCGCGCGGATGCGCTTGCGGGCGGCTCGTTCACCCTGGCGCTGTTCGGAGCGTTCAGCGCCGGGAAGTCCTCCTTCGCCAACGCCCTGCTTGGCGAGTCGGTCCTGCCGGTGTCACCGCATCCGACAACGGCGGCGGTGAACCGGATTGTTGCACCGGCTGAGGGGAATGCCCATGGTACTGCAGCCGTGCGGATGAAGAGCCGCGACATGTGGTGGGACGATCTGTTGTATTCGTTCAGCGTATTGGGATTGGAAGAGCCGAATCCGGGGAATTGGCGGAGCGTAGCGGAGGGACTAACCCCAGGCGGCATTCATCCGGCAGGACTGCCGCATTACGGATTCCTGAAGGCAGCCGCCTCCGGCTGGAATGAGATGGAGACGAAACTGGGTACCACGGAAACAGTAGAACTGGCCGAATACCGCGGCTATGTAGCAGATGAAACCAAGTCCTGTTTTGTCGAAGGGATTGACTTGTATTACAGCTGCCCGCTGACGGAGCAAGGGATCGTACTGGTGGATACGCCCGGAGCCGATTCCCTGCATGCCCGTCATACCGGTGTAACGTTCAATTATATAAAGAATGCGGATGCCATTGTCTATGTCACCTATTACAACCATGCCTTCTCGAAAGCGGACAGACAATTTCTGTCCCAGCTTGGTCGGGTGAAAGACAGTTTTGCCTTGGATAAGATGTTTTTTATCGTCAATGCGGCTGATCTTGCACAATCCGAAGAGGAGCTGGAGGAGGTTGTGAAACATGTTCGCAGCAACCTCACCGCAAGCGGAGTGGGCAGCCCGCATATATTCCCCGTGTCCAGTTTGGCTGCACTGAGCAGCAAGCAGGATGAGGATGAAGACACCTTGGCGGAGTCAGGTTTCCCTGTCTTTGAACAAGCGATCAGCCGATTCGCTGTGGAAGAGCTGCCAAGGCTGTCACAACGTGCGGGTTATGACGAGATAACCTCGGTGCGGAATCGCATCAGCGCTTGGGCGGATATGGCTGCCCAGGATGAAACCACGCGCGAGCGTAAAATCACTGAGCTCAAAGAGGCTCATGTGCAAGCTTTATCTACCCTGGCCGCGTTGGCTGAGCACAACATAACCCGGGAAATATCGCAAGAAAGCAGCGAGCTGCTCTTTCATGTACGGCAGCGGCTGGACTACGCGATGAATCGTTTTTTCCAGGAATCCTTTAACCCTTCCGTACTTCGGGAAGACGCAGGCCATCTGAAAGCGGCATTTGCGGCCTGCGGCCGTGATCTGATGCGGACACTGTCCATTGAGCTGGATCAGGAATTGTGGGCGACAACGCTTCGTCTGGAGCAGGCCGGCCGCACATTAACCGAAGGTGCGGCTGCCAAGGCAGCAGCCGATATGAATGGCATGGCCGAGGGCTTGTCGCTTGGGATTCGGCGGGAATCGGACTGGGAAGCGCCGGCACTTGGAGAAACGGAGCTCCAAATTCAAGGAGATTGGTTATCCTACTGGTCGCTGTTTAAGAACCCGAAGCATTTCTTTGAAGGCAGCGGCAGCTCCAAACTTCGTGAAGCAGCCGAACCGAAGGTAAAGGAAGCGATAGCGGATGTAGTCGCCATGCGTGAAGAACAGCTAACGGATCACTATGTACAGATGGGCGCCCTTTCATTGAAGCATCAGGTATCGGTATTGGAGGAGCAGCTTAATGAATCCATGGCTGCCATCATCAGTTCCCTGCAGGATGGTCAATCCCCGATGATGTGGAGAAAACTGGCTGACGAATTGGATGCATTGTCCGCGACTGTGCAGCATGAGCGGACCTGATCAGGTTAATCGTCTGACTAAGAGTGCATAGCAATTCTTCCGGTTCAATAAAAGTCCCACAAGAATAGCCGTTGTGCTCTTTCGCGGATCTCTGTCTGTTGCGAACCCCAAATTTACATGTTTTCTCTAAAAAGACGTCCCGTATGCCATCTTGGCGGGGCGTCTTTTGTCCTAATTAAATTAGATTTCCAAGATTAGCAGAGGCATGTCAAGGGGATGGGATCGCGTCTTTTTATCCGTTCCAGCGTTCGTCACTAGGATGAAAGCAGGTTAGGATTTTACCCTTTTGTAAGCATGTTCAAAAAAGTCGAAAAGAGTGGATGAAGCCTGATGGTTGTAGGGACTGACAATGTGATTATATCCCCTAGTATTTATGAGAATTCCCGATGATTTAATCATGAAACAAAGATAAGTTATACTATTTGCCGCCTTTAGGTCCTTTTGGCTCATTTATGACGGTTTTCCCTCTTTGCCGCGGGTTCGGGTCGATGATAAACTTCATAAATGCTACATAACCTGAACGAAAATAATCCAAAGGAGGATAAACATGAATGTTCTCAGGCAACTGCAGGGCTTCTTTTGGGAAAAACGAAGTTATCTTTTTCTTTCCATGCTGTGTCTGGCGATTGCAACCGCATTGGGACTCGTCTATCCGCAGCTGTTGAAAGTGCTGATCGACGATGCAATCAAGCTGGAGAATTACGGGATCGTACCGCAGCTCGCACTTACAGTGCTGGGTGTGGTCATCCTTAAAGCCTTCATGCAGTTTTTGCATGGATTCTTTGGAGGGAGGCTGGGTAATTACCTGGCATACTCGCTGCGAAACGCCTGCTATGAAAAACTGCAATTTCTATCATTTCGCTATTATGACACGGCTCGGACCGGGGATTTGATGTCGCGGCTTACGGGGGATCTGGAAGCAATCCGGATGTTTATCGGGTTCGGCTTTGCCCAGCTTCTTAACTTAGTATTGATGGTGACCTTTGGTTCCATCATGATGTTTACCATCAGCTGGCAATTAACGCTGGTTACTTTGGTAGCGATGCCATTCCTGGTTGTGGCAGCCCTGAAGTTCGAATCCAGGATCCATCCGGCGTTCCAGGAAATGCGTCTTGCGCTGAGCTCGCTGACAACCGCGGTTCAGGAGAATATTACGGGCGTTCGAACCGTTAAATCCTTTGCACGCGAACCTCACGAAGTGGAGAAGTTCTCCGAACGGAATGAGCGCTACAAAACCAACCAGATATTTGCCTCTTCACTATGGGCACGCTACTTCCCGATGATGGAGCTGTTTGCGAATATCAGTGTCGTCATTCTGCTTGCAGTCGGCGGTGGCATGGTTATCAAAGGCTCCATGACCGTGGGGGAGCTGGCAGCATTCTTCACCTTGATCTGGTACATAATCGGCCCTTTATGGGGAATTGGCTTCCACATTAACAACTATACGCAGTCCAAGGCTTCCGGAGAACGTGTGCTGGAGCTGCTGAATCAGCCGATTGATGTGGAAGACCGCGAGCGTGCGGTAGACCTGGTGCCAAGCGAAGTGAAGGGACACGTCGTATTTGATAACGTCACCTTCGCTTATGGCAATAAGATGGCTGCCGTGAAAGATATTAATCTGGATGCGCGTCCCGGCTCCGTTATTGGTTTGCTTGGCGGAACGGGCTCTGGCAAATCGACAATCATTCAGCTCTTGATGCATGCCTACAATGTAAATCAAGGCAGCATTAAACTGGACGGAGTCAACATTAATGATATCAAGGTGCGAAGTTTACGGGGTCAGATCGCCACGGTATTCCAGGAGACATTCCTGTTCTCGTCCAGTATTCGAAACAATATTTCTTACGGGATGAAAAACGTCAGTATGGAAGAGATCATCCGGGTAGCCAAGCTGGCCAAAGCTCATGAGTTCATCATGGAGATGAAGGACGGCTACGATACGATTGTTGGCGAACGGGGAATGGGACTCTCCGGTGGACAGAAGCAGAGGATCGCAATAGCCCGGGCTCTGCTGAAGGATCCGAAAATTCTGATCCTGGATGATGCGACCAGCGCAGTGGATATGGAAACCGAGCACGAAATTCAATCCGGCTTCCAGGAAGTCATGAACGGCAGAACGACGTTTATTATCGCTCACCGGATTTCCTCTTTACGCCATGCGGATGAAATACTCGTTCTGGATGAGGGGAGTGTTGTGCAGCGCGGCAAGCATAACGATTTGATTGCAGTGCCAGGACCTTATCAGGATGTATATAAAATACAATATGCGGACCTTATCGCCAAGCAAGCTCAATCAGGCGGTACGCAAGGGCAGGTGCAAGCATGAACTCCAATGTAAATACTGAACCGCATCAGAAGCAAAAGATTCCCAGGATGAAGAAAAACTCGGAAGAAACCAATGAGCGTTTTGTATACAAGGACGATGATGCGATTGAAAAACCGTTTAACTGGACACAGCTGACTCGGCTGATCTCGTATATGAAACCTTATGCCAAACAGATTCTCCCGTTGATCGGACTGATGATGGTCATCGGCACCATAACGAAGCTTGCCATACCGTTCTTAACCAGTTTGGCCATTGACCGGGCTATCGAACCCAAGAACGGGAACCCGAGTCTAACCCTGCTGTATCAGATTACGATAGCCGTTCTGGTGATGTATATCATTCAATGGGTTGCAGGGATATTCCGGATCAAGTTTACGAATATCATCGGTCAGCGAGTGATCTATGACCTGCGAGCAGATCTGTTCCGGCACATTCAGCGTCTGTCCTTTAATTTCTTCGACAAGCGCCCAGCTGGTTCGGTTCTGGTCCGGGTTACGAATGATGTTAACTCCTTGCAGGATTTGTTTACTAACGGGGTTGTCAATCTGATCATCGACTGCGTGCAGCTGGTAGGTATTGTGGTCATTCTTCTGTTAATAAACTGGAAGCTTGGTCTAGCTGTTATTGTTACCGTACCGATCATGTTCTTCATCTCGACCAAACTCCGTGTACGCATTCGGCGTGCATGGCAGGATGTACGGATTCGGAACTCGCGGATTAACTCCCATTTGAATGAATCGATTCAGGGTATCCGCGTGACCCAGGCCTACACGCAGGAAGAAGAGAATATGAAGTTTTTTGATAACATGAATATGGACAGCAAGAAGTCTTGGGATAGAGCATCTGCTATGAACCAGGGCTTTGGGCCGCTCATCGAAATTACCGGTGGCTTCGGCTCACTGATCCTGTTCTGGCTCGGTGCGACCTTGATTCAACAAGGCGAGCTGACCATTGGTTTGTTAATTGCCTTTACTCAATATGTAGGAAACTTCTGGGAGCCGATCAATCGGCTTGGGCAAATGTACAACCAGCTGCTTGTGGCGATGGCCTCCTCTGAGCGTATCTTTGAATTTATTGACGAGAAGCCCAGCATTGATGATGAGCCCGGGGCAAAGAAACTGCCCACGATTAAAGGGGATATCAAGCTGGAGAACGTGGTGTTTGAGTATGAAAAAGGACGCCAGGCCCTTAAAGGCATCGACCTCGATGTGAAGGCAGGTCAGTCGATAGCACTGGTCGGCCATACGGGATCGGGCAAGAGCACCATTATCAATCTGCTTAGCCGTTTCTATGATATAACGGATGGCAAGCTGACGATTGACGGGTATGATATTCAGTCGGTGACGGTTGAAAGCCTTCGAAACCAGATTGGTATCGTGCTGCAGGATACGTTTATATTCTCGGGAACCATTCGGGAGAATATCCGCTTTGGTCGTCTGGATGCCACGAACGAAGAGATTGAGGAAGTCGCCAAGGCTGTCGGTGCTCATGAATTTATCGTTCAGATGCCTGGCGGATATGAAACCGAGGTGGAAGAACGCGGAAACATGCTGTCCATGGGTCAGCGGCAGCTGCTGTCCTTTGCCAGAGCACTGCTTGCCGATCCGCGGATCCTGATTCTCGATGAAGCAACAGCCAGTATCGATACCGAGACGGAACTGAAAATTCAGGGAGCCTTGAAAGTGCTGCTTCAGGGCAGAACCTCCTTCATTGTGGCGCATCGTTTATCAACAATTCGGCATGCCGATCATATCGTTGTGCTTGACCATGGCGAGATCATTGAAGAAGGAAATCACAGCCAGCTTATGCAGAAGCAGGGGACTTACCATGGGTTGATTGAAGCTCAATACCGATTTTTGTAAAAACGGCTTAACAAAGGTTTAACAAAACCGACACAAATGTAAAAAAAATGTCGCTTGATACTTGCAATCTTCTTCATAAACTTACAAAATAGATATAGAGTTTACTCAGAATTCATAGAAGAAGGGAAGCATGAGGGTATAATGAGCATCGAAAGCGTATTATCTGCGCCTGCACTGCTGATTCGAAACTTTGAGAAGAATGATTTGGAAGCTGTCACATCCTTGATGCGAGAACTTAATTATCCGACCACGCTTAATGTTATGCGCGAACGGATGGAAGCGATGAACGACAATCCGTTATACGGCAATCTGATTGCAGAGGTTAATGGCGTTGTTGTTGGTATGATCATGCTTCGTCAAGTCAAATCCTTCACTATGACCGAACCGGTCACTCAAATCACTTCGGTTATTGTAACCTCAAGCTGCCGCGGCCAAGGAATTGGCAAACGACTAATACGCGGTGCAGAGACATGGGGAAGACAGCATGGTAGCCACCTCTTGTTTCTCACAAGCGGCAACCGGGAAGAACTTGCTCCCGCACATGCATTTTATGAACATATTGGATTTGAAAAGGCTGGATACCAGTTTAGCAAAAAACTGTAACCTCGTCTTTTCATTAAACCCATCCCTCCCCGGGATGGGTTTTTTCTTGATTGGTGACTTAAACTTTTACGGCATGTATCCGATATAAGATCATATTAATAGTTTCGTTCATAAGACACAGGATTCAATCAGGAACCAGGACTTGAGTGTGACAAAAGCGGATTAATAGGAAGTAGGAATCAAAGGCTTCTTTTCCAACAATTGTAGGATTGCTGAAGGTATCAAATGTGTTACAATGTGTTCGTACCTGATTACAAAAATGTAACTATTGTTTGATCGTCCTACACTTAAGAAGTTCACACCAAAGAATGGACGGTCAGGCAAACTCTACAACTACGAGCATAGGGAGATGAGTATTCATGAATAACCAGTGGATAAAGAAAATCGCGGGTGGAAGTATTGCTGCTGTACTGGCTGTTGGCATTATGCTTCCAACTACGGCGTCTGCCGCACCTGCTGAGAGCAATAATTATTTAAACTGGCAGCAAAAGATTCAAAAATTTCTAGAGAGCCAAGGTTATGAATCACAATTCAAATGCGTAGTTCAGAAGCCGCAAACGGAAAAACCTCAGACAGACAAGCCAGCTGCTGAAACTCCAGAAGCAAGCAAACCAGAGACAAGCAAGCCAGAAGCAAGCAAACCAGAAGCAAGTAAACCAGAGACAAGCAAACCAGAAACAAGCAAACCGGAAACGAGCACACCAGAGGCTAGCAAACCGGAAACAAGCAATCCATCTACTACACCGTCCAAGCCTTCCGAGTCGACAGGTACCACGGAGCAATCCAATTTTGCTTCCGAGGTTGTGACGTTGGTGAATAAAGAACGTGCAAATGCAGGTCTGAAGCCGCTGACCGTACATGCAAAACTGACTACGGTAGCCGTTGATAAAGCAAAAGACATGAGTGACAACAATTACTTCAGCCACACGTCCCCGACGCATGGCTCGCCATTTGATATGATGAAAGCTTACGGTATTTCCTTCGGCTATGCTGGAGAGAATATTGCCAAGGGACAGCGCACACCACAAGAAGTGATGAACTCCTGGATGAACAGCCAAGGACACCGTGAGAATATCCTTTCTCCGAATTTCACCATGATCGGTGTAGGATACTACAACGGATACTGGGTTCAAGAATTCATTAGCCAATAAGCAATTAATATCATTTATATGAATCAGGACTGCCCCGAGCACGTCGTCAGACTGCGTCCGGGGCAGTCTTATTTGCGTGTTGCGATTTGCAAATTTTTTATAGAAGTCTTAAGGTAATGTAATGAGGAATTTTGTAGGGGGAATGTCATGAAATCATCTGCATGGATATGGCGTATTACTGCCTCCGTTTCGGTTATTGTAACGATTGTACTCATTCTGGGTTTTGTGTATGCTTTCAAGGATATTAATAATCCGCAAGGCGAGCCTTTGTTATCCGGAGGCGAACCAGAGATATCCGACGAAGAGGCAGCACCGGCGAAACCAGATCAAGGGCCATCCCTTCCTGCACTGCCGAAAGATCTGAAGGTAACAGCCATCGGAGATTCGCTTGCCAAAGGAACAGGTGACAACTCCGGAAGCGGGTTTGTACGTCGAAGCGTCGATCAGATGAACGGTGACGGGCGAACAGCCAAACTTCTGGCTAATCTGGCTATCAACGGAATGACAACCGAGGGGCTCCTGCCGAAGCTGGACGATAAAGGAATACAGTACGCGTTGAAGCAAGCAAACGTCATCATGCTCTCCATCGGCGGCAATGATATTTTTCAGGGGAGCGATTTAATGGAGGAGGCGACCAGCCCCGATGAGCTGGAGCTTGATCCTGCGAAGTTAATGGGGGCATTGCCAATGGCTTCCGAACGTTTGCAGGCGATTTTGGAAAAGATACGTTTGATCAACCCGGAGGCAAGAATTGTCTATGTCGGTTTGTATCATCCCTTTTCCGATTTGGAAGAATTGCTGATACCCGGCAATATCGTTGTTTCTGCATGGAATCAAGCGGCCATGGAAATCGTGAACAGGGATCCCAATATGACGTTGGTCCCGACATTTGATCTGTTCCAGCACAAGCTAGGCGAATATCTGTCGTCGGATCACTTTCATCCGAATGGTGCAGGATATCAGGCTATAGCGGATCGAATTGTGCAGGGAATGCTCTAGTCACAGAGACATGTCATATGGGGAGTTGGAATCGATGAATGAACAAGCGCAAGAAATCGTACTATCCGTCCAGCATGTAAAAAAGAAAATCGGTCGAAAATGGATTATACATGATGTCTCCTTTGACGTCCGTGCAGGAGAAATTTTTGGATTCCTCGGTCCTAACGGGGCTGGAAAGACAACCACAATCCGCATGCTGGTAGATTTGATTAAGCCGTCATCTGGTATGATCAGGGTATGCGGGTATGACGTCAACCGTCAGCAGGAACAGGCACTGCGTTATATTGGATCCATTGTAGAGAATCCTGAAATGTATTCCTACATGACGGGATGGGAAAATCTCGAGCATTTTGCACGGATGCAGCCCGGCATCGATCAGCACCGGATTGAGGAAGTTGTAAACACCGTGAGGCTGGACCGAAGGATTCACGACAAGGTGAGCACGTATTCCCTGGGGATGAGGCAGCGCCTGGGGATTGCACAGGCACTGCTTGGCAGGCCCAAACTGCTTATTCTTGATGAGCCGACCAACGGTCTTGATCCGAAGGGGATCAAAGAGATGCGGCAGTTCATCCACCAATTAGCCGCGGAAGGGCTGGCGGTGTTTGTATCGAGTCATCTACTGAGCGAGATTCAGCTTCTGTGCAGCCGTGTGGCGATCATCAGCAGTGGAAGAGTGCTGGCGGTCGGTGAGGTTGACGAATTGATTGCAGGCAATAGTGATCATGTGATCTGGGATCTTAATCCGGCAGTGCAAGGGAAGAGGATTTTGCAAAAACTGGATTATTGTGAGATCGTTAATCATCCGGAGGAAGTGCTTGACGATAATCTGCTGGCAGGCATGTCGCCGGAAGCTGTTGTGACCCGAATCAGCTCGGATAATACGTCAAGGGCAGTGGAACGCTTGGTATCCGGGGGTGTACAGGTCCGGGAAGTTCACCGGATCAATCCTACGCTGGAGCAGCTGTTCCTGCAAATGACGGAAGGTGAGAGCATTGAGTAGTCTTTTGCCTCTGATCAAGAATGAGTGCATTAAGATCATAAAACGGAAGCGCTTCTATGTTGTCCTGCTTGTTCTGCTTGCTCTTGTACCCATGTTTACTTATGCCCAGATGAAATCGGCGGAGCGGAGCCAGGAGAAGTTCAACAGTGACTGGCGGCTTGAGCTTCAGCAGCGGATAACGGATAATGAGAATTCACTCAGCAGTGACAGGGTGCCGGATGAGTGGAAAAGATATCGTCTGATTTTTATTCAGCAAATGCAGTATTATTTGCAGCATGATGTGAATCCTAATCAACCAAACGGGGTTACATTCACGCGGGAGTTCCTGAACAATGCGATATCCCTGTTTATCCCGCTGCTCATTATGGCCATTGCATCGGATATTGTATCCGGCGAACGGACGACAGGAACCATCAAGATGCTGCTTACAAGGCCAGTCAAGCGCTGGAAGGTGCTGCTGAGCAAACTGATCGCCCTGATCATGTTTACATCTCTGATTGTATTGTCCACTTATATTATTGCTTATCTGATATCCGGTCTTGCCTTCGGGTACAAGGGATTTGATATACCGGTATTCACTGGCTTCCAGATCGTTGGCTCTGAGGTGGATATGTCAGGAGTTCATGCCGTGCCCCAGTGGAAGTACCTGCTGATGCAGGGCGGTTTGGTGTGGTTCGTTGGCATCTGTATAGGTATGCTTGCTTTTATGGTGTCGGTGCTGGTGCGCAGTACGGCGGCCAGCATCGTGATTATGATGGCGGCTCTGATTGCGGGCAATATATTGACCAATATGGCCTCGGCCTGGAGCAGTGCGAAATATTTGTTCATGGTGAACCTGAATTTGACAAATTATTTGGCAGGTAATTTGCCGCCGATTGAAGGGATGACATTGAATTTTTCTCTTATCGTATTGGCCCTCTGGGCGGCTTGTGCGGTTATTGTTTCATTCAGTGTCTTTACGAGAAGGGATATCTTGAATTAAAATGGACAAAGCATGAAACATTTGTTTGCATTTTTTTAGAGAACAGCGTTCTTCTAAAATATTGAACGAAGAAATACACTCGATACGTGAAATTGAAGGAGGAGCATGAATGGTCGAACAGATCGATATGTTTGCAGAGTCATCAAAGAATGGCGGTAACAGCCGTTCAGGATACGATGCTGACGACATTCAAGTGCTCGAAGGCCTTGTTGCGGTACGCAAACGGCCAGGCATGTACATAGGGAGCACAAGCTCGTCAGGCTTGCATCATCTGGTTTGGGAAATCGTGGACAACGCCGTAGACGAGCATTTGGCCAAGTACTGCTCGAGAATTGAAATTACATTGCATAAGGACGGTTCCGCGACGGTATACGATAATGGGCGCGGAATTCCAACAGGAATGCACAAGACAGGCATACCAACCCCGCAAGTTGTATTTACCATTTTGCATGCCGGGGGTAAGTTCGGAGGCTCTGGGTACAAGAAGTCCGGCGGTCTTCACGGAGTTGGCGCATCGGTTACGAATGCGTTGTCCGAATGGCTGGAAGTTGAAATTTACCGCGAAGGTAAAGTTCATCGCCAGCGCTTCGAATACTGGCAGGATGCTAAAGGGAAAGAGCATGTCGGTGAACCGGTAACCGGGCTTGAAGTGCACGGCAACACCAACAAAACGGGAACGAAGATTACGTTTAAACCGGATGCGCGTGTATTTACTACAGGCACGCATTTGAATTACGACACGCTTGCAGAGCGCTTGCAGGAAATCGCCTTCCTGAATTCAGGACTTCGCATTGTATTAAAAGATGAGCGAAGCGGAAATGGGGAAGAATTTTTCTATGAAGGCGGCGCAAGCCAGTTCGTACAGTTTTTGAATGAAGGCAAGGATGTACTGCACGATGTGATTCATTTCTACGCGGAGAAGGATGACATCGAGGTCGAAATCGCCCTTCAATATAATGCCGGTTATACGGAGACGCTGGCCTCATTCGTAAACTCTATCCCGACCCGCGGCGGCGGTACACATGAGACGGGTTTTAAGACGGCTTATACGCGCGTGATGAATGATTATGCCCGCAAGAACAATCTCCTGAAGGAGAAGGATAAGAATCTTGAAGGAAACGATCTGCGCGAAGGCATGATGACGGTCATCAGCGTCAAGATGGCTGAGGTTGAATTCGTCGGTCAGACGAAGGATCAGCTGGGAAGCGCCTCTGCCCGCAGCACCGTGGACAGCATCGTCACCGAGAAGATGCAGATTTTCCTTGAAGAGAATCCTCAGGTTGCTCAGACGCTGCTGAAGAAAGCCATTCAGGCGTCTAAAGCCCGGGAAGCGGCTCGTAAAGCACGCGATGAAATGCGCAGCGGTAAGAAACGCAGTGAAAGCTCGAACCTTGGCGGCAAGCTGACCCCGGCGCAATCGAAGGATTTTTCAAGAACCGAATTGTTTATTGTGGAAGGGGACTCCGCAGGAGGCTCTGCCAAGCAAGGACGGGATTCGAAAATCCAGGCCATTCTGCCTCTTAAAGGGAAACCGATGAATCCGGAGAAGTCGAAGCTTGCCGATATCTTGAAGAATGATGAATATCGTGCGATTGTCTCTGCGATTGGTGCGGGGATCGGCACGGAATTTACGGCTGGGGACAGCAATTATTCGAAGATTATTATCATGACCGATGCGGATACGGACGGCGCTCACATTCAAGTGCTGCTGCTCACGTTCTTCTACAGGTACATGAAACCGCTGATTGATGAAGGCCGTGTCTATCTTGCGCAGCCTCCATTATATAAAATCGCCAGCAAATCCGGGAAACTGGAAACGATTCGTTATGCCTGGACAGAAGGGCAGCTGGCTAATTACCTGAAGGAATTCAAGAATTATGAGCTGCAGCGTTATAAAGGGCTGGGTGAGATGAACCCGGAACAACTGTGGGAAACAACGATGAACCCGGAATCACGGACCTTGCTGCAGGTGCAGATCGATGACGCTGCCAAGGCGGAGCGTCGCGTGTCAACGCTGATGGGCGATAAGGTGGACCCTCGCAAGCGCTGGATTGTAGAAAATGTAAACTTCGCGGAGTTTGAGGAATAGAAGGTGAATGAATGAGTTTATCGGAGCAATTTTTACCGGCTTATCTGGAAGAGGTTGTAGGTGATCGATTCGGCAGGTATTCCAAGTATATTATTCAGGATCGGGCAATCCCGGACGTTCGTGACGGCCTGAAACCCGTTCAGCGGCGAATTCTGTACGCCATGTACGATTCGGGTAACACACCGGATAAACCATATCGTAAATCGGCGAAAACGGTCGGAGATGTGATGGGTAATTATCACCCTCACGGGGATTCATCGATCTATGAAGGCATGGTCCGTATGGCCCAGCCTTGGAAGATGGGGCATGTGCTGGTGGACGGTCACGGAAACTGGGGTTCCCAGGATGATGATCCGGCTGCAGCGATGCGTTATACCGAAGCAAGGCTGTCATCCATTGCGATGGAGCTGCTGCGGGATATCGAGAAGCGGACCGTGCTGTTCAAGGACAATTTTGATAATACGGCCAAGGAGCCGGTTGTGCTGCCTTCACGGTATCCGAACCTGCTCGTTAACGGGGCAAGCGGGATTTCCGCAGGCTTTGCCACTGAAATTCCGCCTCACAATTTGCGGGAAGTGATTGATGCTTGTATTGCCGTCATGCAAAAGCCAGAGATTGAGCTGGCTGAAATTATGACCTTTATCAAAGGTCCGGATTTCCCGACCAGCGGCATCATTATGGGCGGCGAAGGCATTCTGGATGCTTATCGCACAGGTAAAGGCCGCGTCTATCTGCGGTCGAAGACCGACATTGAATCGCTTCGCGGCGGCAAGCAGCAGATTGTGATCACGGAAATTCCTTATCAGGTCGTTAAATCGAGGCTTGTCACCGCCATGGAGAACATTCGGCTTGAGAAAAAAGTCGAGGGCATTGCCGAGGTGCGGGATGAGAGCGGCCGCGAAGGGCTGCGCATCGTCGTTGAGCTGAAGAAGGATGCTGACGCAAACGGAATTCTTGCTTATTTGTTGAAGAAAACCGATCTGCAGATTACGTACAATTTCAATATGGTTGCCATCGTGAATAAAACCCCTCAGCAGTTGGGGCTCAAAGCGATGCTTACTGCTTATATCGAGCACCAGCGTGAAGTTGTCACCAATCGCACGCAGTTTGAGCTGGAGAAAGCGGAGGACCGGGCGCACGTATTGGAAGGTCTGGTTAAGGCCCTCAACATTCTGGACGAGGTTATTGCGGCGATTAAAGCCTCCAAAAACCGTCAGGATGCACAGAACAACCTGCAATGGATGTTCGGTTTCACGGAGCGTCAGGCCGATTCCATTCTGACTTTGCAATTATACCGCCTTACCAACCTTGAAATTCATTCCCTGCAAAAAGAGCTGGACGAGCTGACGAAAAAAATCGAGGGTTTGCGTGCGATTCTGGACAGCGACAAAAAGCTGATTGCTGTCATTCGCAAGGAACTGCTCGAAATCCGTGAGAAGTACGGCATCGAACGGCGTTCGGTCATTCAGGAAGAAGTGGAAGAGATCAAGGTCAATCTTGAGGTGCTGGTTAATGCCGAAGATGTGCTCGTAACGTTGTCGAACGAAGGTTACATCAAGCGCACCAGCATGTTATCTTTTACGCGCAGCGGCGGTGAGCTGGGAAGCTCCGGCGTGAAGGATGGCGATTACATCACCCGTCTGTTTGAAGTCAACACACTGGAGAACTTGCTCATCTTTACAAGCCGGGGGCAATACTTCTTACTGCCGGTCCACCAGATTCCGGAGTACAAATGGAAAGATGCCGGCACCGCCATAGTCAATGTGATCCAAGTGCCAAAAGAGGATAACATTGTATCCGTCATACCGGTATCAAACTTTGAAGATCCAGGCAAATCGCTGGTATTTGTAAGCCGCAAAGGCCAAGTGAAGCGCACCGAGCTCAAGGATTATGCCACGAAGCGGGCTGGTGCGGTCGCTGCTGCCAAGGTTGCAGCGGATGACAGCATTATACAGGTTGTCATGAGTGATGGCCATAAAGATATTGTGCTGATCTCCAAAGAAGGAATGAGCATCCGATTCAATGAACAGGAAGTCAATGCGATGGGACGCGTGTCCGGTGGGGTTCGGGGTATCCAGCTCCGTGACGGAGACGAGGTTGTTGCAGCTTTATGGGTGGAGAACGACGAGGGTGAGATTCTGACGATCACCGATCTGGGTTATGGCAAGCGCAGTCTGCTGCTGGATTACCAGGCTCAAAGTCGTGGCGGCAAAGGGATGGCTACGTTTGAGTTCAAGGAAGGCAAGCGGGTGAAGCCTAACGGCAGTGCCATTGCCGGGGCATTCTACTGCCGGGAACCTCTGCAGATTATGGCTTACAGCGAAGATGGACAAGCTTATCCGATTCATACGGAGCAGGTTCCGATCGCAGAACGTAAATCGATTGGCAAGCTTCTTGCCGATGTCGGCAAAAAAGGGCAGATTGTGGATTTGGTCAATCTGCCCATTACGGAGACAGGCAAAGAAAGTTGAACATAGATTATCTAATCAGCATAAACCTGAGAGTGTAAGATGGACAATAAGCACCTTCGATGATATTTTGTCGAGGTGCTTTTGTTATATTCTGCGTTTGCGAAAGGGGACATTTTACATTTATACTATTTGACATATGTCTGGCATTGTCGAAGTTGAGTGAACCTTGAAATACGCCGTCATATAAGGGATATCAGGTTTTGTCGCTTGATTGGAAATTATATTTTTTAACGAAAAAAGAAGGATATTGCGAGGTCTCCCGCGAAAAGTTAATCCTATAAACTAATATGAAAAGCATGACTTCGGTGGAATTCTATCGTTTCGAGTTTGACCACAACACGCTTGTGATGATCGATCTTGACAGACATAACGGAAAGGACGGGATAATATGCATACTGCCGAATTTGCCAAAGTGTGGTCCAAGCTGGCCAAGGATTATAAACTCCATATGGAAGCCGGATTAGCACCCACATTGACGGAGCCACAACTGATGGTGCTGGAGGTGCTTGCAGAGCAGAAGCGGATGAAACCATCCGATTTCATTCCATACTTGGCAACAAGTCCGGCTGCTGTGACGATGCTGCTGGACCGGATGGAGAAGAACGGATTGATCAAACGAGAGCGGGACGTGCATGACAGACGGATCGTGTGGGTTACGATATCCTATAAAGGTCGCGAGGAATATACGCGGGGGCTGCAGGTAAGGGAAGAGTATCTTTCCCAAATTCTGAACCGCATATCATCCCATAATCAACAACTGCTTGTCTATCTGTTAGGAAAAATCAACACAGCACCACAGGAAGTTTTGGTAGAAGCATAGAGTGAAAAGCCCCTGAGCGAGACTACACCTTGCAGCTCACGCGTGGGGCCAGCCACGTTTAGCCCTACCCTAGCAAACCATCCTGGTGCCGGAAATTTCATGCGGTATTTGCTTGTAAGGAGAGACGTTGCCCTATTCTTCGGCAAGCTGTAAGCAATGTAAAGGAATAACATATTGCTTTCATTTCCATAATCGTTAAGTAAGACAAAAAAACGAAATCCATTAGGAAGGATTTCGTTTTTTGTGATTTTATCGGTAAGCTTGTAACGCCAGCTCCAGTTTATCGAGGGAGAATGAGGTCCAGGGATACACGGGAGGCGGCATCGAGTGTATGGAAATGTCCTCTTTGGTAACGGGGTGAGGAAATCCAACCAGCACAGACCATAACGCAATTTGCTGACCCGCTTTATTCACCTTGCTGCCATATTTCTGATCCCCGAACAATGGATGCCCCGCATGGTTAAGCTGGACACGGATCTGATGTGGTCTGCCCGTGTGCAGCTCGATCAGGACAAGACTGAAGCCTTCCGAGGTTTGGAGCACCGTATAGTCCAGAATGGCTTCCTTCGCCCCGTCAGTGCCTTTTGAAGTCACATGGACGGTATTGGTCTTAGCATCCTTATACAGCATATCCACGAGTCGGCCGGAAGGCTTCGAAGGAATGCCGTGAACGACCGCTACATATTGCTTGCGGAAGCTGCGGCTCCGAACTGCTTCGGATAATCGGGAAGCGGCTTTGGAGGTCTTGGCAAATACCATTGCCCCTCCGACGGGACGGTCAAGTCGATGCACCAGACCCAAAAATACGTTGCCGGGTTTATTAAAGCGCTCCTTGATGTCCTGTTTTAGTATGGTCAGCATGTCGGGATCTCCGGTAGCATCCTCCTGAGAAGGGACATTCACCGGTTTAGCCACGCCTAACACATGATTATCCTCGAACAGAATCGGTACGACCGGGTACACTGCGGATTCCCGTCTGCTCATCGATTTAGGACTCCCATCGACCCAGGATGCCGCAAGGCAGGTTCATGCCGGTTCGAGTGATCGGTAATCCGATCTCGCCTGCACTGATCGTACCGCCGTACTTCGGTTTCATGGTCATGGTCAGCATGTTGTTCAATACCGTAGGGGAAATGCCGGTCGTATAGGAGTTAATCAGCATAAACAGCGGATTATCGGATACGATGTTCATGCAGCTTTCCAGGAACGGGTACAAACTCTGTTCAAGCTTCCACGTTTCCCCGCTAGGTCCGCGGCCATAGGAAGGAGGGTCCATAATAATCGCATCGTATTTATTCCCCCGACGCTCTTCCCGCTGTACGAATTTAAACACATCATCCGTAATATAACGGATAGGGCGATCGGCAAGGCCAGATAATGCAGCATTCTCCTTAGCCCATTGGACCATGCCTTTTGCAGCATCGACATGAACCACCTGTGCGCCTGCAGACGCTGCAGCAACCGTAGCACCTCCGGTGTAAGCGAACAGGTTCAGTACGCTTATCGGCCGACCTGCCGCTGCGATCTTGTCCATCATCCAGCGCCAGTTGGCAGCCTGCTCCGGGAACAGACCAGTATGTTTAAAATTGGTGGGTCGAATATGAAATTTCAATTGGTCGTACGAGATGGTCCACCGATCCGGCAGCTGCTTTTTCATATCCCACTGACCGCCGCCGGACGAACTGCGGTGATAGTGTCCGTGAACACTGCGCCATTGTCCGTCTTCTTGCTCAATCGGCCATATAATCTGCGGGTCCGGGCGTCTGAGAATGACATCTCCCCAGCGCTCGAGCTTTTCCCCGCCCCCGGTATCGATAACCTCGTAATCATGCCAATCCTGAGCTACATACATGTTGAAAACCATCCTTCAAATAGTCATTTAGACTATATTGTACAACATATTTGAAGATGAATGCCACCAAGGATTAGGCGGATCGCTCTAACCGATTCGCATGATGTGGTCTTTGGAGTAGAGCTTAGCCCAGTTCTTCAAATGCTGGATGGAACCGGAACTCTCCATGCAGGCTGTGGAGTGCCCCTTCCTGAAGCTCAGCAACCATGAAAACTTCGTCCGAAACGGTAAACTGGGTCATCTCCATCCCGTAGTTCCTGGCCTGTACAAAACCGTACCTAGGATAGTACGACGGATGGCCGAACAGAAAGACAAGGGGATAGCCAAGCGACCGACACCGCCGTTTACCTTCTTCGATGAGTTTGCCGCCAATTCCTTGACGTTGAAATTCCGGAAGCACAGCCAGCGGCGCCAGTGCGGCGACAGAATGGGCATGACCTCCCTCCCAAAGCGCGGCCTGGCTAAACATAATGTGCCCCGTAATCTTCCCGTTTTCTTCCGCAACGATGGACAGCTCCTGCTGAAAGGAATTATCGGCACGCAGCCGTTGTACCAGAATGGCTTCTTCCTGTCCCGGAAAAGCACGGGTGAGAAGGGTGTGTACCTTCTCGTAATCTGCTCCAGTTTCAGTCCGAATGTTCATAGATATCTCTCCTTAAAACATAAAATGGTTTATCGTTTCCGATGATCCGATGCGACACCGACTCTAAAATTTTGAACATCGTGCGCACGGCTCCCTGTGCGCACGATGCGTGGTTCGGGGTATGCTTCTGATGGCTGGTCGGCCATAACAAAGTGCGAGTCACTCGGGCTTTTTTTCAATCTCAAGTCCTTCAATGTGTTTGCGTTTCATTATGCTGCGTTTCTTCCGATTCTCTTTACTCTCAAATACGATGTCAAGATCATAATCGTCCGGATACAGATCCTCTGCTGCAATGTAAGGCTTCAGGCGTTTATGGTTAATCCTCATTCTGTCCTTCTGTATCAAGACGCCTACATTACCCCTTGCATCTATAGTTTCATACACGGTACCGCTTCGTTTCAAATAAGGTACATAGACTCGATCTCCGAGATGAAAGGGAGAGGAAGAGGAGGCTTCGTCCTCACTCGCCTTGGCGTCCGTTAACTCGTTCGGCTTGGCTGGGGGAAGGACAGGGAGTTCCGGTGAGCTCGATTCCTCCAAGCCTACGGGATCCCTGCTTTCTCGATGTACAACGGCTGTATTGCCGCTGGAAATTCCCGCTTCCGTGATTTCGCGTGATCTGGCGATAATGGCTTCAGGAATGCCCAGCTTGGCTGCGATGACAAAGGCATAGCTGTGGCCGGCTTCCCCGATCCGGAGGCGATAGAGCGGCTCCAGCGTCTCGGCATCGAATTCCATTCGTGCGTTCTCAAAGCCTGGCGTACGTTCCGCAAAATTTTTGATTTCGGTAAAATGGGTGGTAACCACAACGGTAGCCTGACGTTTATGCAGTTCCTCCAGGATGGCAATGGATAAGCCTACACCTTCTCCCGGGTCCGTCCCGGATGCCATTTCATCCAGCAGCACGAGCGTTGAGCGGCCAGCCGTCTGCAATATGTCGCGGATGTTGCGAATGTGTGCAGAGAAGGTGCTGAGGGCATGCTCCAGGCTCTGCCCATCTCCGATATCCACGGAAACCTCGTCAAAGACGGCACAGTGGCTGTCTTCCGCTACAGGTACCAGCAGACCGGATTGAACCATCACCGTAATGAGTCCAACCGTCTTGATCGCCGAGGTTTTACCGCCCGTATTAGGACCTGTGATGATCAGTGTTTTGTAACGGTTCCCAATGGTGAAGTCCAGCGGCACCATGGAAGAGCCGATCAGCGGGTGAACGGCCGATTTCAGGAGGATAAACCCTTCCTGGTTCAAATGGACATTGCGTCCGCCTATGGAAATGGCATATTTGCCCCTTGCGATAATGTAGTCATAGATCCCGACCGTATCCGCGTTGGTTCTCAGTTCGAATTGATACTGCTCGGTGAGTGCGGTCAAATCACTCAGAACTTTGGTTTCTTCCCGTACCTCGTCCGAATGAAGAAGGTTCAACTCCACTTGGAGTCCCTGCAGGTCAGATGGTTCAATGAATACCGTCTGCCCGCTTGCCGATTCGTCCAGAATCGATCCGTTCACGAGTTTGCGATGCTCCTTCTTGATCGGCAGCACATAACGTCCTCCTCGCTTGCTGATGACACTCTCCTGCATGATCGCTTTATAACGGCTCATAAGGCTGTCGAGCTTCCGCTTGATCCGTTCCTCGGTTACGATTATTTTTTTGCGGATTTTAGCCAGATCTTTGCTGGCCTGGTCCACGACGCGGCCACCGTGAATGCTGCGTTCAATTTCGGACAGCAGCGGCCGCAGCTCATGCATGGAGGAGGCGTAGGAGCTTATCGTCGGTGCGATGCCGCTCTTGGCATTCATATATTGAATGAGCTGCCGGCAGCTTCTCAGATACTGGACCATATTCCCGAAATCTCGTTCAGACAGCACATATCCTGTGCCGAGCAGATCTAAAATCATCTCGACTCCTTCCAGTGATGGAATGGGTACGCTCGCTCCGGTATGAAGCAGAATTCTTGCTTCCTCGGTTTCATTCAATTTATGGCGGATGGCTTTCATTTGGGTGAGCGGCGCCATTTTCCGTATATACTCGATACCCAGGTATGAAACGGCAAAGCGTTCGAGATCGGTGCGAATATTCTCATATTCTAATTTGTTTAATGCAAATGGATTCATGATTTTCGGTTCTCCTTTATTCTGGAAATGAGTGTCATGCAACGCAAAAAAGGGCGGAAAGTGAACTACTAAGGTTCACTTTCCGCCCATAGGCCGTTATTCTGATGGGTACGGTGTGATGGGATAGCTCCAAATAACCCCTGTTGTAGCAGAGGGGAGACCCAAAAAATCCGCGCTGAACTCAGCACGGATCACCATATCATATCGGAATAAACCCAAAGGGGCTTCAATTGATATCCGCAGTTCTTAACTAATTCAACGGACGAAATGAATAACCATCAAAAAATAAACATAGCCCTAAGTAGGGAATGTCCATAATTTTCCATTTCGACCCATATGAAATTTGGTTAGTTAAGAACGACCACCGACATCAAAATCTCTCCTTTAGATCAGAGTATGGGATAACTATATCCATAAACAGGTCCGGAAGTCAAGATAGAAAATCGGATACGCTCCAGAAATAAACTGTGATATGATGGAATTGTTATTCTTTTACTAATATTTAGTGAGGAATATGTGGTCATGAGATTATAAGACATGAGGAGCTGTTTCCATGGGAAAAATGCTGACACGTAGTGAGGTTCCGATTGAAGCTACCTGGAATCTGGATGATTTATTTGTCTCGCAAAACGAATTTGAAGCGGGTTTAAAAGCGCTTGAATCGCAGGCCGCTGAATTGACAAGATTTAAAGGCAAGCTAGGTGAAGGTGCCTCTGTTCTTCTGGAATGCCTGAACGAACAGGAAGTTTTGATGGAGAGCATCAGCAAAGTCGGGGCATATGCCAGACTTCGACAATCCGAAGATGGAACCAACCCGCTTAATTTGGCAAATTCGGCGAAAACCGGTGATGTGTTATCCCGCATCCAGTCCTCCCTGACATTCATTGAATCGGAGCTGCTGGATCTTGAAGAAGGGATTATCGATCAGTACATAACAAACAACCAGGGGCTCGCTCCTTACGCCCGAAGCTTGAATCTGCTGCTGGAATCCAAGCCGCACCGCCTGAGCCCTGAGACGGAAAGCGTGCTCGCATCACTCGGAGAGGTGCTCGGTTCGCCTTACCGCATATACCTGCGCAGCAAGCTGTCGGATATGACTTTTGATGATATCCAAGTGAACGAAGATACGAAGCCGGTCTCGTTCCGTTTATACGAGAATTCTTATGAGATGTCCGAGGATGCACAGCTTCGCCGTGAAGCCTTTGCTTCATTCTCGAAATCATTGCACGGCTCTCGTCATACATTTGCTGAAGCCTACGCCACGGAAGTGAAGAAACAAGTAGTGCTTTCTCGCCTTCGCGGATACGATTCCGTAACGGATATGCTGTTGAAGCCGCAGCAAGTGACAATGGAAATGTACAACAATATTCATGATACCATCCTGACGGAGCTTGCTCCTCATATGCGGAGGCTCATGAAGCTGAAGAAGCGTGTGCTGGGACTGGATCAAATGCTGTTCTGCGATCTGAAAGCACCGATGGATCCGGATTTTAATCCAAGCGTAACCTATGAAGAGGCTTGCTCGACCATCTCTCAAGCGCTGTCGGTTCTTGGGCCGGAATACGGTGAGATCGTTGAGTCAACGTTCACCAAGCGCTGGGTGGATTACGCCGACAATATCGGTAAATCCACGGGTGCCTTCTGTTCCTCCGTTTACGGTGTGCATTCCTATATTCTGATGGCATGGGCGGACAATATGCGAAATGCCTTTACGCTGGCGCATGAGGTTGGGCATGCAGGTCATTTGATGCTGGCTGCCCATAATCAGAGCATCACGAATGCCCGTCCTTCGATGTATTTCATCGAAGCACCTTCAACGATGAACGAGCTGCTGCTGGCGGATCACTTGCTCAGTCAATCCGAGGATAAGCGGATGCGCCGGTGGATCATTCTTCAACTGCTGAGCACGTACTATCATAATTATGTGACACATCTTCTCGAAGCGGAGATGCAGAGAAGGGTATACCGTCATGCGATGGCGGATGAGCCGATTACGGCAGATAAGCTGTCTGAGCTTAAGGGCGCGGTGCTCTCGGACTTCTGGGGAGACGCAGTGGAGCTGGATGAAGGCGCAAAACTTACCTGGATGCGACAACCGCATTATTACATGGGGCTTTATCCGTATACGTATGCAGCGGGATTGACTGCTTCAACAGCGGCAGCGCAGCTGATTCGTGAGGAAGGGCAGCCGGCCGTAGACCGCTGGCTTCAGGTTCTCAAAGCCGGAGGCAGCAAGAGCCCGCTGGAATTGATGGCGATGGCAGGTGTGGACATGTCCACGTCCGAGCCGATTTCCAAAGCGGTAGCTTATGTAGGAACTCTGGTAGACGAGCTGGAATCCTTATACGAGTAGAGCGATATTCGCTCATTGAATAAAAGGGTGGTCCACAGCCTGCATTGGCTGTAGACCACCCTTTTTGTACGGTTGGAGACAATAAGTCCTCATATTACTTATCCTGATCCATCTTCATTTAGCGTACGTGTCGGAATGGTAAAGTAGAAGGAGGAACCAAGCTGCTCCCGGCTCTCAACGCCGATGACACCACCCATTAGCTCGACCAGCTTTTTGCTTATCGCGAGCCCTAGTCCAGTCCCGCCATATTTACGATTCAGGGAGGGATGAAGCTGAGAGAATGACATGAACAGCTGATGCTGCTGCTCGGCCGGTATGCCGATTCCGGTGTCCTTCACTTGGAAAGCAAGGGTGAACTCCTGAGTTCCCGTTCTGTGCAATCCCTCGACACTCATCGAGATGCTGCCCTCATTCGTAAATTTGATTGCATTGCTGATCAGATTAACAAGCACTTGCCGCAATCGCAAGCCATCGCCGATGATCACATCGGGAACCGTGGTGTTTATGCTGCACGATAGCAACAAACCTTTTTCCTTGGCCTTGGCCGAGAATAAATCGACAATGCTCTCAAGCAAAGCTTGTACATCGATCGGCTCAGAATTGAGGGTCATATTGCCGGTTTCGATTTTGCTGAAATCCAGGATCTCGTTCAGAATGTGCAGCAGGGAGCCGCTGCTTTCCATGAGAATGTCCGTGTAATTACGCTGATCCTCATCGAGCTCGGTTGTCTTCAACAGTTCAATCATGCCGATAATTCCGTTCATCGGTGTTCGCAGCTCATGGCTCATCATGGTCAAAAACTCCGTTTTTGCTTGATCGGCTCGTTCAGCATTCTCCTTAGCCCGGATGATTTCTTTTTCATCGGTGATATCGCGGAACACCATGACAGCGCCCTTGCGTTCTCCCTGATCCCAGATCGGATTGACCTGGTAATTTGCAAGAAAGCTGGTGCCATCTCCGCGCCAGAGTACGATCTCGGCTCTTGAAAGCGGAGTTCCCTGTCTGACAGCCTGTACAAGCGGGGAATCCTCGCCCCGATAGAAGGTGCCGTCATGGCGAATCTCTTTTACAATCTGATCACAGGGTCTCCCGATGGTGGTAAGGGGATCGTAATCAAGCATGGCTGCACCAGCCGGATTGATGAATGCGACCTGACCGTGAATACCCAGTCCAATAATCCCCTCGGATACCGTGTTAAGCAGCAGGGATAACTCCCGGCTGAGTTTCTTGATCTCTTCCATGGTGCGTATACGTTCGGTAATATCCCTTGTAATGCCGTAGACGCCAACCACTTCATCATCCACAAAAATCGGAATGTTAATGGTATTGATCTCGATGGGATGGCCGTCCTTATGAATAATGGTCAGATCATAGCTTTGCGGTCTGCCTTCCTTCGCCAGGTTAAAATGGTACAGCGTGCGAGCTATATCTTTTTCCGCTACAATCGGTCCGAAATACATGCCGACTAATTCGTCCAATGTATAACCCGTCAGCTCCTGCAGGTTGTGGTTGGCCGTTAAATAATCGCCGTCCAGATTCATGGAGTATACGGCAGATGGATTGTATTCAAAAAGAGAGCGGTAGCGCTGTTCATTCTCCTTTAGTTTAAATTCCATCATTTTGCGTTCGGATATGTCGCGGGCAATCGAGATAATCTCGTTCCTCTGATTGTCCTGCGTGCTAATGTACTTGCAATTGACTTCAAACCAGATGTGCCTGCCATCCTTATGTATATAGCGGAAGGTGATCGGTGTGAGCAATTTCCCGACCAGGCAGCTGCTAAAATACTCCTGAAGCGAGGGAATATCCTCGGCGTACACGTAATCAAAAGCACTCGTACCCACCATCTCTTCCGGACGATACCCGAGGAGAGAATAACAGGAGGGGGAGCAGTATAAAAATGTTGAACATTCGATGGTACTTCTCGATATAAAATCAAGCGAGTTTTCGGTGATGAGCTTGTACTTGTTCTCATTGTCCAGCGACTGCTGTTCAATCAATACCTGCTCGGTAATATCCTGGGCCATACCCACCATCTCAATGGGCCTGCCATCGTTCGTAACGGAGACCTCCCACTGCGCTCGGATCGTCCGAATATGTCCGTCATGAAGCTTGATCCGATAGATGACTTCATCGGCTGTACCGACAAGAGCTTTTCTTACGATGGACTCTACGCGTTCGCGGTCTTCCGGTATGACCATTGCCAGCAGTGAATCATGATTTGATTCGATAGTGCTGATCTGGTATCCATAGATTCGCCTCATTTCCTCGCTGTAGGTTAACGTATGCGTGATCAAGTCCCAACGCCAGGAGCCGATCTTGGCGATTCGCTGCGCCTGGGCTAATGTGTCCTCATCGATTTTACGCTTGGTTATGTTGCGCGCGATGGCAAGGACTTTCGAAATCTCGCCTTTCGTTCCCCGTATCAGCTGGAAGGACGTTTCAAACCATAAATAATGGCCATTCTTATGGCGGATACGGCGTATGAAACTATGGTCATCCGAAAATAGCTTTCCGGGTTTCTTCATTTGTTCAGAATCAACTTCATGATAGAAGGCTGCTCGATGCTTCCCAGTCATTTCCTCTTGGGTATAGCCAAGTATGTCTGTTGCAGAGGGTGAGATGTATTCAATGATTCCATCTTCGCTGCTAATGGAAATTAGATCTTGTCCGCTCTTGAAGATGAGTGCAAGCAATTCAGCATTCTTGATGACCGGCAGAGAAGTTACTTCCTGGACCGTTTCTTGTCCAAGACAGCATAATATCCACGGAGCCTCTCCAGGTGAAGGATGCTCAAGCAGCGATATATCCACGGATACCGAAAATCTGCTGCCATCCTGACGAATGAAAAAACAATCTTTTTTTAGACGGGATGCTCTGTCATTAGTTAAAGATAGTATTGTTTGGTTGATGGATAGGTCGGATAGCACTTGGATTTCGGAAGGTTTGCGCTGCAGCAGTGCAGAACGCTCCGATTCGATAAGTTCGCAGAACCGGTCGTTGACCTTAACTACCTGCTCGTCAACCGCAGAAATCAGGATTGCCCCGAGGGGCAGCTTGTTAAACATCTGTTCCCAGACCCAATCTTCCGCTGCGTGCGTCATGATATCAGTTGCCTCCCTGAGCTAAGCTTATACCATCTGATCATAGTGGATAGGATCACTCTATCGCAATAGATATTCCCAAATTTCAATATGAACTTGGAAATAATGGACATATGAAAGCCAACCGATAAGAGAAGCAATCTTATGGCTGGCTAAGGTCCTAAGGTCGAGCTAAAAGGTAGATCCGTTCTCAATGAAATATAATAGGATAGGATGCTGTTCCGATCCGGATGCTATTTGTAGAGCAATACGCGATCGTCCAGGTTTTTGTCAAAATAATGCCCGGCATAGGAGCAGGCGGGGATGATTTTCAGCTCTTCCTCGCGCGCATAATCTATGACCTTGCGGACAAGCTCGTCTGCAAGCCCTTGTCCCCGAAGACCTGGTGAAATATAGGTATGGTCGATGCTGATCACACCTTCTCCTTGAGGGGAGTAGGAGATTTCCGCTACTGTTTTTCCGTTATCTTCAAGAAAAAAACCTCCGGTTCTAGCCTGTATACTTTGTTTATCCATGATGTTCTGCCCTCCTTATATTTGGTTGTACTATACCCGTATTTGGCATGGATTAAACGGGAATAGCAGGTAGGCGAACACCCTTGGCGGGCCGTTTGCATACAATGCGATTAGAAGATAATGAAGGAGGAGCATCATGAACAATTATACCAATCAACAGCAAATGCTGTTTCAATGTGACCATCAGTTGGTGCATTCCATGAAGAAGCATAGAGAAAACGCTCATGCAGCCATGAAAAATGTCATGAATCGCAAGGTAAGAGTCCATACGATGGATGATGAAGCTTTTGAAGGTACAGTCATTAATGTAGATGCAAAGAATGTGTACATTCTTGTAGAACAAGGAAACAGAGGATTCTATCCCGGTTATCCTCCCTTTGGGCCCAATCCTAATGTAATATTACCGCTTGCATTGTTCAATTTATTGGCTGTCAGCTTGCTGTGGTAGCAAGCAGAAGAATTTGCAGTTAACGCTGCAGGTTCTTTTTTTTATGCGAAGGTATTGAAAATTATTGTTTACATACATACAGTATGTATGTTAAATTGGATTCATCCCAAATATAAGGAGATGTTTCCCATATGAAGCTTCAAGGATTTTATCCCGTTATTATGACAAAGCAAATAGCCGAAAGCGCAGAGTTTTACACGCGGCTATTTGGATTTGAGATTGTTTTTGAAGCCGATTGGTATGTAAGCCTGAAATGGGGAGAACAAGGGAAGAGCTCCTATGAACTCGCCATTTTGTCTAAAGATCACCCTACGGTTCCTTCCGCTTATCAGGCGAATGTACAAGGACTGCTTCTTAATTTTGAGGTGGCGGATGTTGATGCGGAGTACGAAAGGCTTATAATAAATGAGAAGCTGCCGCTTCATCTGGATATTCGGGACGAGGAGTTTGGCCAACGGCATTTCATTACCAGCGACCCGAATGGGGTGCTTATCGATGTTATCAAGATCATCCCGCCTTCACAGGCCTTTCTGAAGCAGTACAACGAGGATGTATGGTCATCCGACGAGAGCGGAGCTGGAAAATGAGTGTGTCCATCCCTGCATGATTGTTTTGTTAACGGAGCTGGCATATCTTCTATCGGATGAAATAAAGCCGCTTGCGTCTGAGTCTTAGGGCTGGTATCGTCGAATTTAATATCAGTATTTTTGTATAGGAGAGAACCTGCATACTATGAGAAGAAGCAAAAGCGAGACCCATGGGACCATTCAACTGCTGCTGAAGGTAGCCAGAGCCCACTTTACGGATAAGGGTTATGCGAATACAGCACTGGAGGAGGTTGCTGACGAAGCCAAGGTTACTCGCGGCGCGCTGTACCATCATTTTAAGAATAAACAAGGTTTATTCCTTGCCGTGCTTGAGTTAGTGCAAATGGAAATTGCAGATCGGGTAGAGCAGGAAGCGACTAGCTCAGAGGATCCTTGGAATCAGCTGCTGCTTGGCTGTCGTGCCTTTATCACTGCCGTGGTAGAACCGCAAAACAAGCGAATCATGCTTATTGACGGTCCCAGTGTTGTGGGCTGGGAGGCTTGGCGCGAGATGGACGAGCAGAATTCGATGACTCATCTGAGAGAGCAGCTGGTCTTGATGCAGGAACAGGAAATTCTGAAGCCGGTTCCTGTGGATGCATTAACCCATGCCTTGTCAGGGGCGCTAAATGAATGCTCGCTATGGATCGCACAGATGCCGGAAACGGCTGGAGGCCTTCAGGAAACGATGGATGTGATAACAGGAATGCTCGAGGGATTCAGGATGAAGTCCTTGGCCTGAAAGCCATGTAAGCGAAGAGAATTAAGAGAAACCGATCCTGAACCAGGGTCGGTTTTTTGGCCTTGTGGATCTCGGAATGATTATTATGGGGCGTGAGGAGTGAAGGGGCTTTTGCAGAGATCAGGTGAGCCGTAGAGTAACAGTGTAAGCAGTAGGGCAACAAGGAATAGGTGAGCAATAGACACAAGGTAAGTAGAGCTAAAGAATGGGCAGTAGGGTAACAGGGTGAGCATTAGAGGCAGTAGAGTACAAGGTAAGTCTAGAGCAACGGGAGAGCAGTAGAGTAACAAGGAGAGCAGGTAGAGTAACAAGGAGAGCAGGTAGAGTAACAAGATGGGCTGACGAGCAACAGGGTGAGCAGTAGGGCAACTAGATGAACAGTAGAGCAACAGAGTAGGCAGTAGAGTACAAGGTAAACCGTAGAGCAACGGGGGAGCAGTAGGGCAACAAGGAGAGCAGGTAGAGTAACAGTATAGGCAGTAGAGTACAAGGTAAGCCGTAGAGCAACGGGGGAGCAGTAGGGCAACAGGTGAGCAGTAGAGTAACAGTGTAGGCATTAGAGTACAAGGTAAACTGTAGAGTAACAAGATGAGCAAACGAGCAACAGGATGATCAGTAGGGCAACTAGATGAGCAGTAACGCAACAGAGTAGGCAGTAGAATATCTTACGGACCTCATGGCCGTTATATGCTAATATCGTGCTCTATTCCAAATCTAACGGACCAGAGATACGCTATACAACCATAATCCGCCTTGAATACCCGTTTTTACTGTTAATTAGGACTCTGGTGTCCGTTAGTTTTATAAAAGAGGCGGATATTTTCGAATAACGTCTGCTTAGTCCGTTAGAAATTTTGGTTCTGGTTCGAAGCATACGTTGGACAAATGACTGTAGGCATGATAACGCTTAAGCAGTGGTATCGATTTAAGTGAGTGGTTTTAGGTGAAATGATCCGGATGCAGAAAAACTCCAACCTTTGGATAGGGGTTGGAGTTTTGGTTTGGATACATGGAATTACTCTTCACGATCTTCAATTGCAAGGGTAACGTTGTTAGTATTTGGACGGTAAAGTTGGACCCATACATTGTGTGTGATCAGGACATCTGATCCGTTGTAAGATCCAACCAGTCCAATTCTTCTTTTGTCAGCTGAATAAGAGATCCTTCATCACAGGATTTTAATTCATCTGCTGACTGTGCACCGATTAGCGCACAGGTTGGGAATGGCTGGTTCAACACGTATGCCAAAGCGATCTGTATGGCTGTCACATTTTTGGATGCTGCCAGTTGTTTGGCCCGCTCTAACCGCTTCCAGTTCTCATCGCTGTAGAATACCCGCACAAGGTCAGCATTGTCTCGAATCTCCGGCGTGAATCGGCCGGTGAAGAATCCTCTGGCTTGAGAAGACCAGGAGAGGAGCGGGAATTGCTCGGACTCATGCCAAGCGCAGGTTTCGGCGTCCGCCGAGACACAGCCTTTCCAGAACGGTTCATTCGGCTTGGCCAGACTTAGATTGGGACTGCTGAAGGAGAATCCGACCAGTCCATTTGCGGCGGCATAGTCATTAGCATCACGGATACGCTCCCATGTCCAGTTGGATACCCCGATGGCCCCCACACTGCCATTCGCAATGTATTCATTCAACGCTTCAATCACTTCGCCTGCTGGAACAGAGGGGTCATCACGGTGCAGCGCGTACAGATCGATGTAATTCGTTTGGAGTCTCTCAAAGCTTATGGTGATATCGTGTTTAATATCTTTTTTGCTGACACGCGGTCCGTTCTGATCGTGATGGGCGCCCTTGGTCAAAATGACGAGCTGATCACGATTTCCTCTTTCCTGCATATAACGGCCGATGACTTCTTCGCTTTGACCTCCGCAATAGATATGCGCGGTGTCAACGGAATTGCCGCCTATAGCGAGATAGGCGTCCAGATTAGCAGCGGCTTTCTCATACGAATCATGATAGAAGTAGTCCGTTCCTTTCATCAGTGCAGAGACCGGTTTGTCTAATCCCTTGATTGATATATATTTCATATTCATATCCTCCTTGGGGGTGTAATTACAGCACAATTACAGCACAATTACAGCACTATTCTCTTTCGCTCATGGGCGGATTGCAGGCAAGCGTCGATGACTTTCATGTTGTGGATGGCATCTTCCGTCGGGAAACGGAGGGGCTTGTTGTTTAATATGGCTTCGGCCATATGGTCACCCTGCTCACTGTATGCGTTTGCATGAGGAACCTCGATTTCTTTGCGACCGTCTCCGGTCGTTAAGAAGAAGTTAGCACCGTTCTCGGGCAGGCTGTAGGCGAAGGGGACTTCAATCAGGCCTTCCGTGCCCACGACTTCAAGCGGGTTCCGATATGCTGCCCACATCCCACAGTCAAACGTAAGAGAAACATCACCTTCGAATTCAATTAATCCGGAAGCCATCATATCAACATGATCATGTTCCGGCGAGAAAAAGGCTTGGACGGTGACGGCTTCGGGTTCACTATCCAGTAGAATACGCGCGGCGTTGATCGGATAACAACCGACATCATAGATGGAACCGCCGCCCCAGTCCTTGCGAAACCGGACGTTCCCATGATTGGCTGAACTGTTAAACGTGAACGCACTGCGGATGCCCCGAACCTCTCCGATGGCTCCTGAAGTGATAAGCTCTTTGATCATGTCATACCTCGGGTGGTAACGGTACATAAAGGCTTCAGCTAGAAGCACGCCTGCTTTAGCCGCCGCCTCGGCCATTTCTGCTGCCTCAGCTTCAGTCAAGGCGAGCGGTTTCTCGCATAGAATGTGTTTGCCGGCTTCCGCTGCGCGGATGCTCCATTCTTTATGCAGATGATTCGGGAGCGGTATATAGATTGCATCTATGGAAGAATCCGCTAGCAAGGATTCATAACTGCCGTATGCAGTCGGGATATTTAATTCCTCTGCCGCCTGTGTGGCTTTATCCTGATCTCGGCTAGCAATGGCAGCGACTTCATTCAGACGGGATTGCTGTAATCCGGGAACGACCGAACGTTTGGCAATGCTGGCACATCCCAGTATTCCCCAACGAAGTTTCTGGCTCATGTTCATCAGCTCCTATACGACTTATTAAGATTATATTGTGATTATAAAAGACAGGAATTAAAATTGATATAATATTATTTTGTAGTGCGATATAACAATATTGTCATTCAAGGAGCGTTGCGATGAAACGACAAAGCCACCTGCTGACCCTCCCGTTAATGCCGTTCTTCTGCCTGCCGGAATCGGTTGGAATATACCGGGATGAACCGGATCATACCGTAACCCGGGCCGCCGGGTCTTTAAACAATTTTAACATCCATTATGTTGCTTCCGGCAAAGGATGTATTGAAATCGATAATGTGGTTCATACGTTGGGTCCCGGAGAAGCCGTGCTGTATTTTCCTATGCAGGCTCAGCGTTATTACAGCAGCGAGGACGACCCTTGGGATGTG
The DNA here is from genome assembly GCF_004000885.1 of Paenibacillus glucanolyticus NBRC 15330. Taxonomy (GTDB): domain Bacteria; phylum Bacillota; class Bacilli; order Paenibacillales; family Paenibacillaceae; genus Paenibacillus_AQ; species Paenibacillus_AQ glucanolyticus. The sequence continues at coordinate 84,676 of NZ_BIMC01000022.1, read as the reverse complement.
CGGTGGTTCCATTTTTATGGAAGCGGTTTGCAGAATTATTTTATCGAGCGTGGATTTCATAAGAGTCAATTATGGAGCATTCGTCAGCCGTCTGCGTTTGAGGAAGCACATGAAGCTCTATTAACCGAGGCAGAGACCCATCGTATGCTCAAACCCGCACAATTGTCCACGTTGACTTATTCCCTGCTCGCCGTATTCGTAGAGCAGGCTTCCGCGTTATCGGACAATAAATCCAATAGCTCGGCGAACCGAATTCTGGAGCTGCTGCCGATCATGCAGCAGGAGGCTGCGCAGCCGTTTATTCTGGAAGAGTGGGCGGCCAGGCTTGGCGTAACGACCTACTATTTTTGCAAATTGTTCCGCAACGTGATGGAGATGACCCCGATGGATTTTGTAACACGATGCCGCCTTCAAATGGCAAAGCAGTGGCTGCTCGATCACAAGGAAAAAACGATCGGACAAATTGCAGTGGAAGCGGGTTATCCCAGTGTCAGCTATTTTAACAAGCGATTTATGGAGCATGAAGGCATGACACCATCTTCCTATCGTCGCTTATATGGGGTATAGTTATCTATATTACGTTGTTGGGTCAGGGATAGAACTCGACTTAGGTCCAGGTCCTAATCACACCTATGGTCGGTTATGAAAATGGCTTGCCTCTACTACAATGAAGTTAACGAAGGATTTGACGAAATCCGGATCCAAGTGAAATATGTAAATGTATGTGGGGGAAAGCCAAATGACCGATAGCAAAAATATATACGTTCTGCTGACTGATACAGGTACGATGTTTACCAAATTGATTAAACGAATTACTGCCGCACCATATAACCATGCTTCGCTGGCATTGGATGAGAATCTGAATGAAGTATTCAGTTTTGGCCGGAAATGTGCCAACAATCCCTGGAGCGGTGGATTTGTGGAGGAGGATGTCTATGAAGGAACATTCCGGCACTTCCCCGGCACGCGCTGTGCTCTCCTTCGTCTCCAGGTTGCTAGTCAGCAATATGAGGCAGCAAGAAGCGTGATTCAGCATTACAAGGATGAAGAGGATGCTTACGGCTACAATCTCATCGGAATGATCGGTGTTCTGATGAGACTCGATATCACACGGGAACGCTCCTACTTCTGTTCGCAGTTTGTAGCCGAGGCGATGAAGCAGAGCAGAATCCACTTGTGGGACCGTCCTTCTTCAGCGGTAACGCCGCATGATTTTTTCCAGCATCCGGCGTTCGAAATCGTATATGAAGGGATGTTATATGATTATCCGCTGCTCGATGAGTCGAGACTGGCCGGGGTCCATTACCCATTGCAGGCCACAGCACGTTAACTATATCAAGGCACCCATACAATCCAGTGAAACTTCTGCCTGCCGCAGAGGTTTTTTTGTATCTCGGGCTCATTTTAATTGTGCATTAGCGCGTGTGATGATGGTCTCGATTTTCTGTTCATATTGGTAGATGCTTTTCTTCTTCGTCAGAATCTGACCGGAGAGGGTTAATAAACGGGACAGGGTGTCGCTGGTTCTGGCAGATTCTTTGGCCTTCACAGCTGCTTTGAAGTTTTTCCACTCGGTTTCCATCAGTTTGTTTGGAGTGGATATAGCACTCTTGTCGCCTTTGATTTTGCTTTTGTACGGATCCATCTCGGATAGGATAGAGCGGATCTTAGCGGCTTTGGACGTTCTCTCTTTCTTGGCGGCCGTAAGCGCAGCTTGTTTGTTTCGAATATCCTGACGTCCAAGGCCAACCAGAATTTTCATTCCGTCGGCTTGTGATTGCAGCAGCTTGGACAGCGATTTATCTTTAAGTTTCCTGGCTGCGGTAATTTGCTTGTTCAGGGCGGTATATCCATTAAACAATGGTTGGTATTTAGTCTTGGCTGCCTGGAGCTGTTCCTCCAGTTTATGGATATGGTCCTTGTCGATATCATTGATTTGCTTGCGTGTTTCCGAAGTTCTTGCTTCATTAGCATATCGAAGAGCGGAGATTCGATCGTCCCAATCCATCGCCTGCTTGCGTTCTGATTTAAAATCATCGTACTGCTTGATGAGTCTGGAACCGATGGTTCCCGGAGCACGTTCAGCTGTGGCTTTAAATTGAGCGTTTACCGAATCGGTGAACTCAATCGTTGACGCATCTGCGAAATGAATGGGAGCAGCAGCAAACAACAGAATCATAACAAGGCATGAAAACAGCATTCTTCTAAACATAAACATCGCTCCTTAATTCAAAGATGATCTCCAGCGCAGCAAGTAAATGACGCAGAGATAGCCGGATCCGCGACAAAAAAAGCACCCATAAGAAAGGCGCGGTTAGACGCCAGACTTACGGGTGCTTCCTTCGTAAGAGATTCCGATTCTTTTTTTGTAAATATACGGGAAAAATATGAATTTGTCAAACGTTTATTCCCTTACTTAAGTGAAAACCTTCCAAGTACAGCCTTCCAGGCATCAAAATCCCCCTCCCAAGTGGCCCCTTTCGGTATTTGAATAATGAGAACCTGGTCAGAGAACGATGGGAGCTGCACGATGTGCGGAGCATTGCCAAGCATGACAAATAACAGGGTTACGTTTGGGTTTGAGTATGTTTCACGAATAGCTTGATCAATCGTTTCAGCATCTTTTTTATGCGGGATGATCCGCACGAGGAGTGTGTTTTGAGTAGAATTCAAACAGCTGTTAAACCGTTCGATCCTTCTGTCCAGGCGTTCGCGAAAGGCAGGGTAATCAAACAGCGGGCGCTCCTCCGGATCGTTCTTGAAATCATGAAAGGACAAGCAGGAAGAGTGTTTGTCCCGTACATAGTAACAATTCACGGATTTGCCGTAGATGTCCAGATTATCCCGCAGCATGAATTCGCTGAATTGATTTCTAATGACTTTGCAAAATTCACTGGTCGAGGCGAAGTTGAACCAATCCCAGGGCCCTGCCATCTTGCGCAGCTTGTTTCTTCTAAGCTGAACAGCGACTTGACAGTTGTATCCGAGACTGAAAATGGCATCAAACGAAAGATGGGTTGTCATGCTACCAGACCTCCTTAAATCTATCATATGTATTTTGATAGAGATGGTAAGGGGCAACGACCACGGGAAGGCGTGGAGTACAGCAACAACTACAAATATTATGTCTAAAAAACTGTACATTGAGGAAAAGTTACCTGAAAAAACAAGCCGCGAATGTGAACTGCTCCCCAATTGTTAGATACACTCTAACAGTTGAAGGTTCAGTTCAGTGGCACACAGCTCGTTTTTCGTATAATTCATATTTTTCCGAGAATGACAACGACTGTTGAAGAAATAAGAATCTGCTTAATGTAGATTCAAGCTAATTCTTGAATGAACCTGCTGCCATATTATTTCTCTCCGGTTATTAACTTCGCTTCCGCAAATACCGCACCAAAGATACCACCTCCTACGCACTAACGGAGGGTGCACCCTCTTCTGCTGCGTTATATAGGATTACAACCTGCAGGCTCTTGGGAAGCTCCGTATATCAGCGGTTTACGGTCTTTTGCTGTGGCGCACATCCGTTGACAGGACTCGGGTCTGGTGATATCCTCCAATCAAAGACGGGGTTTATCCGGGATCAAATGAATTCATCCGTATCTGTCCCCTTGGCGAGGGAGTGAGCTCTCCCATGAGGAACAGTTGCGGCGGCATTTTCTATATACCGTTAGCCTGAAGCTCTTCGTATGAAGAGTTTTTTCTTTATATTACAGCGAAAAGAATGTGATGACAGATGCTGGTTCGATTACGAACCCAAATGAACGGCTTGCTTCAAAGAAATTTATCCGGGGAGTCGATGGATTACCGACAGATCTTGGCTCTGTTCTTCCCGATTCTGATCGATCAGGCGTTTATTATTGGCTTGAATTTGGTCAATACGGCCATGATCAGCTCATCGGGGGTAGCGGCTGTCAGCGCCGTGAACATGGTGGATTCCCTGAATATATTCCTGATCAATGTGTTTGTGGCGGTGGCCACCGGGGGAACCGTCGTGGTGGCGCAGTATAAGGGAAGCGGCAATGCCCTGATGGTATCAAGGGCTTCCGCGGCTACGGTAACTTCGGTTGCGATGATTGCGTTAGGGATTGCACTGTTGATTATTGGGCTTCACCAGCCTGTTCTGAATCTGCTATTTGGCTCAGCCTCACCTGAAGTGCTTGAGAGTGCGCGAATTTATCTGATCGGAAGCAGCACCTCCTTCATCGGGATTGCAGTGGTGCAGGCGGTTTGCGGTGCACTGCGGGGGATCGGCAAGACCCGGGCGTCGCTTGCGTTGTCGTTAATCATGAACCTGCTCTACGTTCTGCTTAACATCGTATTCATCACGCTCCTGAATATGGGCGTTATGGGGATGACGCTGGCCGTGAACATCGCCCGCTTTGCCGGTGCAGCCTGCGCACTGTACTACCTGTTCAGAGTAGACGCAACGCTCCATATCCGCCTGCGCGACCTGTTTCATTTTCCAATATCCATGCTGCGCAAGATTATGTTTATCGGGCTCCCGTTCGCTGCGGAGCAGATGTTTTTTAACGGGGGGAAATTGTTAACCCAAGTATTTATCGTTAGCCTGGGTACTTACGCAATCGCAACGAACGCCATCGGTTCTTCGCTTGCTGCGGTATTCCAAATTCCAGCGAGTGCATTGTCCTTAACGATCGTAACCGTGGTAGGTCAGTGCATCGGTCGTGGAAATATTGCGGATGCCCGCAAATTCATCAGATCCTTTTTATGGCTGGGCGCATTTTCGCTCGCCCTTATGGGACTGATTCTCATGCCCCTGTACAGGCCGCTGGTGGGATTGTTCAACCCGCCTCCGGAGATTGTGAACGATCTGTTTGTCGTACTGCTGATTAATACGCTGGTACAGGTGCCGTTATGGTCGGTTAGTTTTATACTGCCATCGGCGCTTCGGGCAGCGGGCGACTCCAAATTCACTTCGATTACGTCGATGCTGACCATGTGGTTGTTCCGGGTCATTCTCGGATATATTATGGGGATTGTCCTAGGCTATGGCATTCTCGGTGTGTGGCTCGCGATGAACTGCGAATGGGGTGTGCGGGGAGCTATTTTCCTATGGCGATTCCGTGGAAAGAAATGGTATGCGCATAAGTTAATTTAGGTGATTCTATATGCTTGTTAAGGAAAAAGCCCCGAAACCGGGGCTTTTTACATACTCTTTCATAGCCTGACCAAGGCGGGCCCGGTTAGGATGACTTATAAACCGAAGCGTACGTTTTCCAGCCGCCGTCCAGGTTTTTTACACGGAAGCCATGCTCAGTCAGTATGCGTGCTGCCAAATAGCCGCGCAGCCCTACCTGGCAGGTTACATACAAGGTTTCGTTCTGCGGCAGATCTTTCAAACGGCTGCGCAGGTCGTTCAGCGGGATGTTGATAGAGCCTTCAATATAACCTGCTTCCCGCTCGCTGGGTTCACGCACGTCAATTAAGGTGGCGCCGCTTGAGACCAAGTCGTTCATTTCAAACCATTGTACGGTTTCAACCAACCCATCCAGTATGTTGGATGCAACATATCCGGCGTAATTGATGGGGTCCTTGGCAGAGGAATAGGGGGGAGCGTACGCAAGCTCCACCTCCGTCAGATCCCACACGTTGAGGTTGCCCTTGATCGCTGTAGCAATCACATCGATTCGTTTATCCACCCCATCTGTCCCAACCGCCTGTGCGCCGTAGATTTGTCCGCTTTCCGGATGGAACAGCAGCTTCAACGAGATTGGATACGCCCCGGGGTAATATCCGGCATGAGACAAAGGATGAATGTGGATGGCCTGATAAGGGATATTCATCTGCTTGAGTCGTTTCTCATTGGAACCCGTAGCCGCTACCGTCAGTTCAAAGACTTTGGCAATCGAGGAGCCAAGGGTGCCCTTATAACTGCTGCTTTTCCCATAGATACGGTCTGCGACAAGGCGTCCCTGCTTGTTGGCAGGTCCTGCGAGAGGAATGATGGCAGGGCTTTGGTGAATGTAATCATTCACCTCAATGGCATCACCGATGGCATAGATATGGGGATCGGACGTTTGCATATGGGCATTCACACGAATGCCGCCGCGTTCATTGACTCGCAGACCTGCTTCAACAGCCAGCACATTCTCGGGACGAACGCCAATAGACAGGATCGTCATATCGGTGGACACAAGCTGACCGCTGGAAAGCTCGATCCGGCTCCCTCCATCGTGAAAGGCTCGAACACCATCTTCCAGAATTAATCGGACCCCTTGTTCCATCAGATGTGAATGTACGATGGAGGCCATCTCGTAGTCTAGAGGAGCCATGACCTGGTTAGCCATTTCAATGAGTGTTACCTGAATACCATGTTCGGCCAGGTTCTCAGCCATCTCAAGACCTATAAATCCACCCCCAACGACAACGGCTTCCTTCGGCTTTTCTTTCTCTATATATTGTTTGATCCGGTCGGTATCCGGGATATTGCGCAGTGTGAATACGTTGCGGGATTCCGATAGGCCGGGTATATCCGGCACGATGGGCTTCGCCCCAGGCGAGAGAATCAGATAATCGTAACTTTCGGTATAGATATCCCCGGTTCTAAGGTTCTTAATGGTAACCTGTTTCTCTTGCCGCTGAATGGACGTAACCTCGCTTAAATTCCGTATATCCAATTGATACCGGCTGCTGAGACCAGGTACGGTTTGAACCAACAGCTTACTGCGTTCCTTAATCGTTTCTCCTATATAATATGGCAGACCACAGTTGGCAAACGAAATATATTCTCCCCGTTCCACTAAAATAATACTCGAACTCTCGTCCAGTCTCCGCAGCCTGGCAGCTGCCGAAGCTCCTCCGGCTACACCGCCGACAATGATGATTTTGTTGCCCATAGTATATTCCTCCCTATATTGGTGGATATTATGAATGGTTTTTTATATACCCTACGGGGTATCATAGCATAGAGCAGACATGAAGTGTGTGACAAAAATCAAAAAGGGGATAAGTTCAATGGATTCCAAATGAAACTTCATCATGAAGATGGAAATATCCCTACTCTTGACATCATACCCTCAGGGGTATATATTTAATGTCATGTAAATCAATAAGAATTATAGGGTAATTGAATTCGTATACAGACAGGAGGATTTGAGATGAATTACAATGATCAGATGAAAAATCGGGTGAAGCGCATTGAGGGTCAGCTGCGGGGCATTCTGAAGATGATGGAGGAGGACAAGGACTGCAAGGATGTGATTACCCAGCTATCGGCAGCGCGGACGGCGATTGATCGTACGATTGGCGTCGTAGTCAGCTCAAACCTTGTGGAATGTGTACAGAAAGCCGAAGAAAGCGGACAAGATACAGAAAAGCTTGTGGTTGAAGCGGTGAACCTGCTCGTACGAAGCAGATAACCGCCGTTGTTTTTTGTTGGAGCAGTAGGTTGGACCCGATCGCAGGGTTGACACACCGTCCATAACTGGATAGTATACCCCTATGGGTATTTAAATAGATCTTTTTCATTACGTGTAAGGAGGAATCATGATGAACGTGGATAAAGTATTGGATGCCACAGGTTTGGCATGTCCCATGCCGATCGTGAAAACGAAGCAGGAGATGAAGGGAATGGAAGCAGGCCAGGTGCTGGAGATTCATACAACGGATCCAGGCGCAAAGAGCGATTTGACGGCATGGGCCAAGTCGACTGGCAACGAATTGTTGGAACTTCAAGAGGACGGCGATGTGTTGAAATTTTGGATTAAGAAGGGATAATTTTTTTTGAGTTTTATTATACCCATAGGGGTATGAGGAAATGCAGTGGAATCTAACATTATGAATTACAAGGGGAGATCACGAGGTGACAGAAGCCAAAAAGACAACGATTGTTCTATTCAGCGGTGATTACGACAAGGCGATGGCTGCTTACATTATTGCGAATGGTGCCGCCGCCTACGATCATGAGGTCACGATATTTCACACCTTCTGGGGGTTGAACGCTCTTCGCAAGGATGAGGAGGTTTTACTGCCCAAGAAAAAGAGTTTTATGGAGAAAATGTTCGGAAAAATGATGCCGCGCGGGGCAGATAACATGGGACTCTCCAGAATGAATTTTGCGGGGATGGGTCCGAAAATGATTAAAGACGTTATCAAGAAGCACAATGCTGTTCCGCTGCCGCAGTTGATTGAACTGGCTAAGGAGCAAGACGTGAAGCTGGTTGCATGCACGATGACGATGGATCTTCTTGGTTTGCAAAAAGAGGAGCTGTTTGAGGATATTGAATATGCGGGTGTAGCCGGTTATCTGGGTGATGCCCAGGATGGCAACGTAAACTTGTTCATTTAATGAGCGATGGGCGATTGTACCTCAATATCAAGGGGGAATTCATGGTGAATATGTTAAATATCGTGTTCATTGCACTTATTATTTTATTTATCCTATGGAGAATTCTTCCTGCGAAGGGAGTCAGGCAGATTACGGCAGCCCAGCTCAAGGATGAACTGGCGGATCGGAACAAACAATTCATCGACGTCCGTTCACCGCGTGAATTCAAGGCAAATCATATTCGAGGCTTTCGTAATATTCCGCTGGATCAACTTCGGTTAAGCAGTGACTCACTTTTGAAGGATCAGGAAGTGGTATTGATCTGTCAGAGCGGCATGAGAAGCAGTAAGGCGGGGACATTGTTGAAGAAATCGGGTTTTGAGAAGGTAACGAATGTCAAAGGCGGTATGAGTACGTGGTCCTGAATATTAATATGAAGAGGGAGTGTATACAGGTATGAGAGAGATTTCTCCTAAAGAAGTAGAGAAGAAGCTGGAAGAGGGAACAATCCTGCATATTATCGATGTGCGAGAGACGGAAGAAGTCGCAGAAGGAAAAATTCCAGGCGCAGTCAACATTCCACTTGGTTTGGTTGAATTTCGTAAGCAGGATTTGGATCAGTCGAAGGAGTACATTGTGGTTTGCCGATCCGGCGGTCGCAGCGGCAGGGCGACGGAATACTTGGAGGGTCAGGGCTATCAAGTCATCAATATGACGGGCGGCATGCTCGCATGGGAAGGCAAGACCGAGTAGGCTGGTTTTCGGTATAACCGTAACAGGTGTGTTTGCCGCACCTTTTTTTTGGAATGAAATATACCCTGGGTGGTATAAAAAAATAGAATGGAGGCTCGAAACGATATGGCCGGAATTGATTCCAATGTAAAGCTTGACGCGAAGGGGCTGGCTTGCCCGATGCCCATCGTTCGTACGAAAAAAGTGATGAAGGAACTTGAAGGTGGCCAAGTGCTGGAGGTTGAGGCGACTGACAAAGGGTCCAAGGCCGACCTGAAAGCGTGGGCGGAAAGCACGGGACACCATTATCTTGGAACGATTGAAGAGGGTGACGTGCTGAAGCATTACCTGCGCAAGTCTTCAGGGGAGGAGTCGGCGGAACGATCCTACCCGCATGTGGCTACTAATGCGCAATTGGAAGAGAAGCTGCAATCCGGCGCATCGGTCGTGATTCTCGATGTGAGGGAAACGGCGGAATTTGCCTTCAAGCATATTCCGAATGCAGTGTCCATTCCGCTTGGCGAGCTGGATCAGCGATTGAGTGAACTGAATCGGCAGGACTTCATTTACGTTATCTGCCGCACGGGAACCCGCAGTGATATGGCGGCGCAAAAGCTTGCCGCAAGCGGATTTACAAGTGTACTAAACGTAGTGCCGGGAATGAGCGGCTGGAGCGGAGCAACGAAGGGCTTGGACGAATAAGCTGATGGATCACAGGGTGCTGGGTGCCTATGCAAGACTGACGGTTTGATAGGGCGTAGGATATGCAGGTTGATGGCGCGAGGCATTATAAATCTACGGGAGGAATTTCAACATGACAGTACGAGAAATGCAAGCACAAGAACTTGCCATGAAGGCAATTCATAAAGAAAGTCAGTTTATTCTGGATGTTCGCAATCCTTCGGATTTTGAAGAGTGGAAGATTGAAGGTGAACAATTGAAGCATCTGAATATACCCTACTTTGATCTGATCGACGGGGTAGAGGATATTCTGGATCAGATTCCGTCAGATCAAGAGGTGCTCGTGGTATGCGCCAAGGAAGGCTCCTCGGTAATGGTGGCTGAGATGCTGGCCGAGCATGGCCGGAATGTGGCTTACCTGAAGGGCGGCATGAAAGCGTGGAGTGAACATCTGGTTCCGCTGAAGGTCGGAAACCTCGCAGACGGCGGTGAGCTCTATCAGTTTGTTCGGATAGGAAAAGGATGTTTGTCTTATATGGTGGTATCGAACGGTGAGGCTGCTTTGTTTGATCCGACCCGTATGACCGAGGTTTATCTTGAATTCGCTCGAAGCATCAATGCTGAAATCAGGCATGTGCTGGATACTCATCTGCATGCCGACCATATTTCCGGGGGACGAATGATGGCAGAGCAAACGGGTGCAGCATACTGGCTTCCTCCGAAAGACGCTGCTGAGGTCGTGTTTGAGTACAAACCGCTGCAGGATGGAGAAAAGGTAAGAATCGGCAGCACCACCATCAGCATCGAAGCGCTCTATTCTCCGGGTCACACCATCGGTTCCACTTCGTTTGTCATCGATGATCAGTACCTGCTGACAGGCGATATTCTGTTTATCGATTCCATTGGTCGCCCGGACTTGGCCGGCTTGGCAGAGGACTGGGTTGGCGATTTGCGAGAAACCCTTTATGCCCGTTACGCCGAATTATCGGATGATCTGACCGTGCTGCCAGCCCACTTTATGATCATGGACGAGCTGAACGAGGACGGGACGGTTGCGAAGAAACTGGGCGATTTGTACCGGGATAACCACGGCCTGAATATGTCCGATGAAGCAGAATTTCGAACACTGGTAACGAAGAATTTGCCTCCGCAGCCGAACAGCTATCAAGAAATTCGTCAAACGAACATGGGGAAAATGCTGCCGGACACCGACAAGCAGCGTGAGATGGAGATCGGGCCTAACCGCTGTGCGGTACGCTGATCTGGATGGATCGTCATTCGTTTGAACGACTCCATATTCAGAGTGATGAGGGATGATCACTTTATGACTCGATCAAGTAAACTTGATGAATGAACACAGATTGATGGGGAAAGGGAACCGGCACAGGTTCCCTTTTCCTAAGATATAAGGGGGCATCATGATGGAACTGAGCGCAATCTTCATCACCACCATATTTTCCATTGGATTCATTGGCTCGTTTATTTCAGGCATGGTCGGTATCGGCGGCTCGATTATCAAATATCCGATGCTGCTGTACATTCCGCCGTTGTTCGGGCTAGCGGCATTTACGGCGCATGAAGTGTCCGGAATCAGTGCTGTACAGGTGTTTTTTGCAACCATCGGCGGGGTGTGGGCATACCGCAAAGGCGGTTATTTAAACAAAACGCTCATTATCTATATGGGCTCAGCCATATTGCTGGGCAGCTTCCTCGGCGGTTTCGGCTCCAACATAATGAGTGAAGACGGCATCAATCTCATCTATGGAATCCTGGCACTCATTGCCGCCGTGATGATGTTCATTCCGAACAAAGGAGTGGACGATATACCGCTTGATCAGGTTACGTTCAACAAGTGGCTCGCCGCTGTGCTCGCGCTTATCGTCGGAATTGGAGCCGGGATCGTCGGAGCAGCCGGAGCTTTCCTTCTCGTACCCATTATGCTGGTTGTGCTGAAAATTCCAACCCGGATGACCATCGCCACTTCTCTCGCAATCACATTCATCTCTTCGATCGGCTCGGCAATAGGCAAGTTGACAACAGGACAGGTGGATTATGTTCCTGCACTCATCATGGTGATTGCCAGCCTGATTGCTTCCCCTTTGGGGGCATCGGCAGGCAAGAAAATGAATACCAAGGTACTGCAGATCATTCTAGCCGTGTTAATCCTGGCGACGGCCATCAAAATTTGGCTGGACATTTTATGATAAGCAGACCCTGGTCTCTATGGAGATTCATGATCGTTTCTGACGTTCCTTAAGCGGCACATCATTTCCTTATTCCTGCACTCATATAATGTTCATCATGAGGCTACGATGGAGGTACGAGAACATGAATGATGTACAGAGCGCGGTAGAAGAGGAAATAAACAAGCTGATTGATTTTTTCATACAGCGGCAGCATCAAGACGGGTCCTGGCATTTTTGCTTTGAGAACGGGATTACGCTGGATGCCTATGTCATAATCCTCTTTCGAATATTGGAGATTCAGAATGAAGAGCTTATCAGAGAATTGCATGATCGTATCCTTGCAGAGCAGCAGCCGGAAGGCTGTTGGCGCTGGTATCACGACGAAGAAGGAGGCAGCTTATCGGCTACTATTGATGCCTATTATGGGCTGCTCTACTCCGGATTCAGCAAATGGTCTGACGAACACATGGAACATACCAGACGATACATTCAATCGCAAGGCGGGCTGGGTAAATCCAAGAGCGTTTTGACAAAAGCGATCCTGGCTGCAACGGGCCAGCGAAAGTGGCCGGCGTCCATATCGCTCATACCGCTGGAGATCATTCTGTTTCCTGCCTATCTGCCCATCAATCTATATGAATTCTCAGGGTACTCCCGCATTCATCTCATTCCCATGCTCATTATGGCGGATCGGAATTTCTCCATATCTACGGAGACGGCTCCCGATTTGTCCGATCTGAACGATTCCCGCGATGATGACGATGATTCGTTACCCCAGGAAAATCGGGAGATTGGGGAAAGCATACGTATGGGCCTCAGCAGACTTCTCGGAACTCCTCGTTTCATCCATGAAGCCGCCTCAACCAAGGCGGAGAAGTTCATGCTGGATCGGATCGAATCGGACGGCACCCTCTATAGTTATGCGAGCAGCACCATTCTTATGGTATTTGCCCTGCTTGCGCTGGGCTATGATAAACGGCATCCCATCATCATGAATGCGGTTCAAGGGCTGACCGCGCTGCAGTGCCGCGTGGACGGCAAGGTCACGATTCAGAATTCGTCCTCGACGATTTGGGACACGGCTTTGATTTCCTATGCGCTGCAGGAGTCCGGCGTCGATGGTGATCAACAGACGACACAGCGGGCAGCAGCCTATCTCTTATCCAGACAACAGGATAAAACGGCGGATTGGAGCATTCATAACAGGGATACGGTTCCCGGCGGATGGGGCTTCTCCGAGACCAATACCTTGAATCCTGATGTGGATGACACGACTGCTGCTTTAAGAGCGATCCACTCGTTGTCGCATACCACGCCCATTTATCAGCATTCAACCAATCGGGGACTGAACTGGGTGTTATCGATGCAAAATAAAGATGGCGGATGGCCCGCCTTCGAAAAAAACACCGATAAGGAAATGCTGACGTGGCTGGCGATAGACGGTGCGAAATCCGCCGCCATTGACCCCTCCGGGGCCGACCTTACCGGACGCACGCTTGAATATCTCGGAAACTTTTGCGGATTCGGCATGAAGCATGATTTTATCAAACGAGGAACCGAATGGCTTATCACTCATCAGGAAAAAAACGGATCATGGTATGGAAGATGGGGGATCTGTTACATTTACGGCACCTGGGCAGCATTGACAGGTTTAGAGGCTGCCGGTCTGCCAGCGGACCATTCGGCGATTCAAAGAGGAGCCGCATGGCTCCTTGAGATACAGAATCCGGACGGGGGCTGGGGTGAATCCTGCACCAGCGATCGTGTGATGCAATACATGCCTCTAGGCCAAAGCACGGCATCCCAAACCGCGTGGGCACTCGATGCACTTATAGCGGTTCAGGCAGAGCCGTCCACTGCCGTTAACAGAGGGATAAACAGGCTCTTCGAATTGCTTCATGAAGACGACTGGACGGCCTCCTATCCGATGGGTGCCGGGCTTCCAGGCAGCTTCTATACTCACTATCACAGCTATCGGTACATATGGCCCCTCTTGACTTTAAGCCATTACAAGAAGAAATACGGGGTCATGAGGGGGCTCGCTGCAACCCTGCCTCAGCCATGGTAATATGGTATTAGACTCGATTGGTACAGGGCTGGTACAGATTCAGGCTCGAGGATAAAGTGAACGATAAAAAAGAGGTGTGAAACGATGAATCCATGGAATGAACGGTTTCAGGGGGAAGATTACGTATTTGGAACAGAAGCGAATGTATTCATTGCCGACATGCATAAGAAACTAGCACTCTCAGGTGATGCACTCGCTATTGCCGAGGGAGAAGGGCGAAATGCGGTTTATTTGGCTCGTGAAGGCATGAAGGTAACCGTATGGGATTTCGCGGAATCGGGCCTGGATAAAGCCAAACGGTTGGCCGCGGCAAACGGCGTGAGCATTCACACTGAGCTTGTGGATCTGCAGGAAGCACAATGGACGAAGGATCTGTGGGATGAAATCATTTGTGTGTTCGGGCATTTTCCGAAGGAACTGAGAACGAAGACTCTGGCCTGTGTGAAGGAAGCAGTGAAGCCGGGAGGCTACTTCCTTACCGAGGTTTATTCTGTTCATCAAATTCCTTATCGAAGCGGGGGACCGCAAGATCAACAGTTTTTATACACGCCAGCGGATATTCTCGATCCCTTTGCAGATTGGCGGATCGTGCATTTTTTTATGGGAGAGGTCGTTCGCCAGGAAGGGCAGGGACATCAAGGTCTGTCCCATGTCATTCAGTTCGCAGGACAGAAGCCGTTTAAGTGAATGAAAGCCAGGGATTTCTAGAATCAGGTGAATAGCTTGGAAATATCGGGCCGTTCACCTTGCAGTACATAGTCGGAGGGCGAAAGGCCGGTGTATTTTTTGAAAATGCGGTAAAAGTAGGACGTATCATAATAACCCAGATACTGCGCGATGTGAGCGATTGTCATGTCCGAATGAAGCAGGAGGCTGCAGGCCTCCAGCACGCGCAGCTGATGCATATACCGAATGGGAGAATGACCGTGCACCTCCTTGAAGAGGGCAGTAGCATAGTTGGGAGAGCGATGGATTAACTTTGCCAACGACTCGATTTCGATAGGGTCGCGGTAATGCTCCAGCAGATAAGATTTGATGGTATCCGCGTATTTGCGTTTGCTTGGTGCCAGCTCGGTCTTCTCGAGTTCACGGGCCAGCATGCCGATCAGCTCCTGCATAATGCCCAGGCAGATCATGGTACGGTAGCTTTTATCTCCCCGCATTTCTTCGTACAAACGCTCGCAGCGATGATACGCATATTGAATATGGGACAGGTTGAATTTTAGGCATTTCCCTTCATCCAGGAATGGGATGCCCGTAGGTTCATGACGATCCATTATAAAGAGGATGGTATGTTTCTGATGAGGTATGCCGTTCCAGTTCGTTCCGCTGCGTCTTGTCGATTGCGGGATAAAGAGTACGTCGTCTTTCTCTGCAATCATCTCTTCCCCATTCAGTTCGTACCTTACTTTGCCTTCTCTCACAACTACAAGGACGTTATATTCAATCGTCTCAAGCTGTGTCCGCCAGTTCGGAATGCAGTCATCAAAATTCACACTCATCAACTTGATCAATGGTCAGCACCTCACAGTGATTTTATACCTATAGCCTAGCATAGCCAGGCTCCCCAAGAGTAGTGAAATCATTGCTTTAATCGGACGATTGTTGAAAAAAGAAATAGAAATGTACAAGTAATGAATGAAATGTACATCGACGCTGCATGGAATCGTGGCCTATAATTTCAGTCAACTGCAAGAATATTTGTAAACGCTGACATGATCTGAAGAGAGTATATGCGAATTTAGATGAGGAAGGAAACGATGCGGATATGAGAGTGTTATTGCTGGATTTGGATTCTACCAGACCGGACCATCTGGGCTGCTACGGGTATCACCGGAATACATCGCCGAACATTGACCGGATAGCGGCAGAAGGCGTTCGCTTCGACAATTATTATACCTCGGATGCGCCTTGTTTCCCTTCAAGAACGGCATTAATGACAGGGAAGTTCGGTATTCATAACGGTGTTGTCGGTCATGGAGGAACGGCTGCTGACGTAAGGCATGAAGGCATTACCCGGGATTTCCGCGACAAGCTGGCCTCCGAGAGTTTCCCGGCTATTTTCCGGCGTGCCGGATTGAAGACGGCATTGATCAGTCCGTTCGGGGAACGGCATTCGGCCTGGACCTTCTATGCGGGCTTTAATGAAATGTATAACACCGGCAAGGGCGGTTTGGAATCAGCGGAAGAAGTATCCCCCGTTGTGCTGGATTGGCTGGAACGGAATGCGGATGAGGAGAACTGGATGCTGTACGTGAATTTTTGGGATCCGCATACACCGTATCGGGCACCCGAGTCGCTGGGAAATCCCTTCGAGCACGAACCTCTCCCTGACTGGATTACCGAAGATGTGCTGCAGGAGCATCAGAAGAAGGTGGGCCCGCACGGTGTGAACGAAATTAACATGTACAACAGCGAGGTATCCCCCGATTATCCGCGCCATCCTGGTGAGATCAGGTCGATGGAGGATTTACGTACGATGGTGGATGGTTATGATTGCGGCATTCGGCATATGGACGAGCATATCGGCGCTATTTTTGAATTGTTAAGCCACAAAGGCGTGTGGGATGATCTGATCATCATCATTACCGCGGATCATGGCGAGAATATGGGTGAGCTTGGAATTTATGGCGAGCATGGGACAGCGGATCAGGGAACCTGCCGCATTCCGATGATTATCCGGGGGCCTGGCATGATGAAGGGGGTAACGGATAACGAGCTGCACTATCATCTGGATCTGCTGCCTACGATGGCGGAATATATGAACGTTTCACCCGTGCAAAGCTGGGATGGCATCAGTTATGCAGAGAGTTTGCGAAGCGGGAAAGGGAGCGGCCGTGACTATCTGGTGGTATCCCAGTGTGCCCATGTTTGTCAGCGCAGTGTGCGATTCGGGGATTGGCTGTACATCCGAACGTATCATGACGGCTATCATCTGTTTGATAAAGAGATGCTGTTCCATATCCACGAGGATGTGCATGAACAGCACAATCTGGCGTCTGAAAGGCCGGACCTTTGCAGGGAGGCCGTATACC
Organism: Paenibacillus glucanolyticus NBRC 15330; assembly: GCF_004000885.1. Lineage (GTDB taxonomy): Bacteria > Bacillota > Bacilli > Paenibacillales > Paenibacillaceae > Paenibacillus_AQ > Paenibacillus_AQ glucanolyticus. The sequence continues at coordinate 67,681 of NZ_BIMC01000022.1, read as the reverse complement.
TGCTCAATGAATGGCATGATCATATGATGGCAACGATGCCTTTTGACGTGGACCCGCTGTGGACGGTGATGAAGGAGGGCGGCCCTTACCATGCCAAAGGTCATCTGCCTCGATACATCGAGCGTTTGAGAAACACGGGCCGCGGAGAAGCGGTTCCGGAGCTGATACGCCGCCATCCGCAGGAGTTGGCTTAGGGGATTAGAGAAAGGTTAGAACAGCGGGGCAGCCACGACAGAGTGGAGGTCCCGTTGTTTGCATGAAGAGGAGGCAGAGGTATGCAAGAACATCATGCTTGCTGTGCAGGTTCCAGGGAAAAGGTACAGCTTGCGGAAAGCAATGGGAAGGATCGACTTGATGGTAACCTGGGTGCAGCCATGGAGCGGGACGGAAAATCGAACGTGGCCAAGGATTGTGCTGGGAAACTGAGCGTAGCTAGAGAGCAGGATGGATCTCCGGGTGCAACCAAGGGACAGGATGGAAATCTGAGCAGAGCCAAGATGCATGATGCATATGCTGCACCCCATGCCAACATGGTTCACATCCCAGAGGGGAAATTTATGATGGGGACCGATACGAAGGAAGGGTTCCCACGAGACGGAGAAGGTCCTGCTCGGGGAGTAAGTGTATCTGGTTTTGAGATATCGCCATTTACCGTTACGAATGCGGAATTTCAACGTTTTGTAGAAACAACGGGTTATGTGACGGATGCGGAGAAATATGGATGGTCCTATGTGTTTGAGCTGCTGGCATCGGAAGAAACAAAGGCAAGCGTCGTCCAGGTCCCGCATGGAGTGCCATGGTGGCTGGTCGTTGAAGGAGCCTACTGGGCAGCGCCGGAGGGTAAAGATTCGAGTATTGAAGGTCGGATGGATCATCCGGTTGTGCACGTTTCCTGGAATGACGCGGATGTTTATTGCCAATGGGCGGGCGTGCGGCTTCCGACAGAAGCCGAATGGGAGTATGCGGCACGTGGCGGTTTGGAGGGCAGGACTTATCCATGGGGCGATCTGCTGAAGCAGGATGGCGAACATCAATGCAACATATGGCAGGGCAAATTCCCGGTCAAAAATAACGCCAGCGACGGATACATCGGTACAGCGCCGGTAGATGCCTACAAACCCAACGGTTACGGAGTGTATAACATGTCCGGCAACGTGTGGGAATGGTGTGCGGATTGGTTCAGTCCTGCCTATCATCAACAGACCTCTGCAGCCAACCCATTCTATGTGAAGCCAAGCGGCAGCAGATCGATGCGAGGCGGTTCGTATCTGTGTCATAAATCCTATTGCAACCGATATAGAGTAGCTGCGAGAAGCGGTAATACGCCCGACAGCTCAACGGGGAACTGCGGTTTCCGCGTTGTGAGAGGATAATGTGGAAGGCAGTTATCCAGGCATGTCTTCCACAATTTCATTATGAAAAAGTGTCCTGCCGTATTTTTCCTCAGGAATGCAGCCGCGGCATTCCTGCCCTTAGAGCAGCAAGTTCCTTTTGAGGACTTGGGGCTGCGGAACGCCCGCCCTTAGAGCAGCATTAAGGACTTGCAGTCGCAATCCTGCTCCTACGCTACCGCGTTCATCCATTTTCCCAGGCAATTCATTTCATCAAAAACGGATATAAACGCATAAAACTGAGAAAAACGGATTGCAAAACAGAATAAAAATGAATATAATCGAGGTGTAAATGGAAAAATAATGAATAATATGGAGGGTTAATGCATGATGCAAGATCAATCAGGAATGTTTGCCGAGGAACGTCGTCAGAAAATTCTTGCTTTGCTGCATCAAGAGAAACGGGTGATTGCCAAGGAATTGGCCGAACGATTTGAAATTTCAATTGATTCGATTCGCCGGGACCTGACGATTATGGAGGAGCAGGGCTTACTTCAGAAAACACACGGAGGAGCGATTCCTTCCATGAAAGTCAGGCAGCCACCCCAACCCCCGGAACTACGGTATGGCGAAGGCACGCAGGAAGGGAACGCCATTGCCAAACTTGCCGTCTCCTATATACGCGGGAAAGATACGTTGTTTATCGGCAGCGGTTCACTGACCTACTTGCTGCTGAAGCATCTTCCCGAGCAGATGCCGCTGACAATTGTGACGAACTCCATGAATGTTGCCGAAGCTTTACGCGAACGCGAATGGATAGATACGTATCTAATTGGGGGACGGGTTAAACCATCCGGCAATATGACGGATGTGCTTGCGAGCGAGTCTATTCGCCAATTCAAATTTGATATCGGTTTTATGACCGGCGGCGGCATTTCCGATGAGGGAATCTTCGTTGCGACACCTGAAGTAGCCGCTTTTGGACGTGCGGCTTCTGCCGTCTCCCGCCGCAGAATTGGAATGGCGACACATCATGTTATCGGTCAGGATGGTTTTGCTAAAGCTGGTGCTGTCGAAGATCTGGATGTGTTGATTACCGATGAGAAGGCAGATCAGGAAGTGGTGAAACGCATTCAGGAGACCGGTGTAAAGGTAGTGGTAGCTAAAACGGAAGAGAGCTCATCATCATGTTGAGCATGGAATCTGAGTAATTAAACGGCGCTCAAAAAAACGGTCCTCCACAAAGCCGACTCGCCCATGTTAATGAAATCATGGAACCGGCTCCTATTTCAACACAACCTATTTTAGAATGGCACTGAAGTTGTATAATCCGGTTCGGAAGTGAACCAGCCCCGATTTCTGCCATAAGAATCGATTACAAAGAGTTGGAGAGGTAATAATCATGATTCAACGATTGATGGAAGCGTACTGGCCTGACTGGAACGGCAGCACGGTGAATGGTCCTACGGGCTGGAACAATACCACCTGTTTTATCCATCGTGTTCGTGAGAATCGCCGTTCTGTCATGCGTATGTACAATACACATCGGGATAAGGGCAAGATCCAGTATGAACTTGCTGTTCTGAACTCGCTGCAGCAGATGCCGCTAAGTTTTAAGATTCCTGTGCCGATCATCTCCACATCAGGCGATCATGTGGTGCAATTATCGGATGGCAGCGACCGATACGCATGCCTATTTGCTTACATTGAAGGAGTGCGCCCGGAAGCAGACTCGATTCAATCCGTGTTATCTTTCGGGGAGAAGACGGGGGAGCTTGTAAACGCACTTGCGGTTTGTTCAGTTGGTATGGCCCCGGTGTATCCGCCGTATTATGAGCTGCTTCAATCGTATCCTTTATGCAGTGAGGCCTTTGTTCTTGATGTTTGCCAGCGCCCGCCACAGCCGTTAAGCGATCTCCGCGAAGCGCTTCTTATATTAGAAGAGGCCTATGTTGATATATGCGGCAGGCTGGACTCCCTGAAAAAGCTTCCGCAGCAGCTGGTTCATGGCGATCTGAATTGTTCTAACCTGCTGGTAGACGCAGAGGAATCAAGCAAAGTTGTCGCATTGCTTGATTTTGAGTTTTGCACGCGGGACGTGAGAGCAATGGAGCCTGCGGTTGTGATTTCAGGTTTTCTGGGTTCTGAGTTTGAGCGAGAACTCATCAAGAGGTTCTGTGAAGGCTTTGCGTGCCGTGTACGGTTAAGTTCGGAAGAAATTACGGCGATTCCGGTTCTCATGCGCTTGCGCATGGTCGATGTGTTTTTGCACTTTATGAGTCGTTATATAGAAGGAACGGATGATGTCAACGTGTTAAGGGAGCAGGTGGGTTCGCTGGCTGCAGGATGCAAACGTCTGGAACACAGTCATGAGTGGATGGACGACATGTTGAATCAATATTTGATGTAAGCAGAAGTAAGGCTAAGCGATGAAACGAAAACGCAACCAAGAAAAAACCTGGACTCTCACAGAGACCAGGTTTTAACGTAATCACCATGATTTTAAAAAAATCATGGTTTTTTGCATTATTTTTTCAGCAGATTCATATGGTCAAGTTCCGTACTGCTGTTAAAGATAAACTCTAATTTGTAATCACCCCGATTGTAGGTGAGTTTGGTTTGAGTGGTCTTGCCGTTTTTGAAAGTGGATGTGGCATCCGGAGCAAACCAGTTTTGCTTTAACATCTTCATCGTAATGCCGCCGATATTAGTCTGTCGTTCCACATTGGTTCCAAAATAACGCATCTCGCGGATTTTGTTCAGTTTATAGGAGAAGGCATAGCCCGGGTTCCCCATGTTGGCACCGTACAAGTCAAAGGCGTCTGCATCCTTACCCGGTAAAGAAGGCTCGCCAATCGTCTTGTAAACATCCTGCTTTGTGCTTTTACCGATTGTTAAACCGCTGACTGAACCAGGAAACTGGCCCTTTAGTGCGGGTTTATAGAAACTGTTGAGTTTCTGAAGAGCCTGTTCGGAAGCGTAATTACCGGTGCTTGCCGTTGTGGCCGCTTCTGCTTGGTGAATAGGGAAAACGGTATAATTCACTCCCAAAGCACTCAGGCCGACAACCCCTGCCATGGTAAAGGTGACGATTGCTTTTTTAGCTGGCTGTTTCATGTTCATGTTGTATCCTCTCCTTTGTAACATGTATTTACCACATGCTCCGTTTATCAAACATGAATTCCGGACTTATCCTCCCATGATAGTGGAAGCGAAGAAATATTAGGTTACGATTCTATGAAGATGGAGTCTCAGAATTGATACTCAAAAGCGAAGCTGGTTTGCAGAAAGCTGTGATTACCACACGTCAAACGGGTACACCGGCTGCGGAAAGAGATGATGAGGCCGATCGAAGATTCATTATAAGCGGGGCATTTTCCATATGATAATGCTCAAGATGATATGAATTATATGTAAAATCGTGTAATCTATATAGAACCGTCTTTCTTCAGGAGGAGTTATGGAAACCAAATCGCTATTCAAAGTGGAGCAGCTTGCTCTGAAAAAACACAAAATATTTAAGCAAAGCCAGCTTCGATATTTAGCACGGTCCATGCTTGCCAGTATGTTCATTGGCTTTGGCGTCATTGTCGCGTTTAAGACAGGGAACTTTTTTTATCTGGAGCATTCCCCCTTGACGTACCCGATGGCTGCCCTTACGTTTGGCGCCGCCATCATTCTGATTGCGTATGGGGGAGGAGATTTGTTTACCGGGAATACCTTCTACTACACGTACGCCGCTCTGCGCAAGAAGCTCAAGTGGATTGAGGTTGTCAAACTGTGGATCTTCAGTTACATCGGGAACATTTTGGGCGCATGCGCGTTTGCGTTATTGATTTTCTTGACGGGACTCTTTATGGATTCGTCCGTGAACGGGTTCCTGCTGCATGTGGTTGAGCAAAAAATGACAACCCCGATGGTGCAGCTGTTCTTCCGGGCGATTTTGTGCAACTGGCTCGTATGCCTTGCATTTTTTATCCCCATGTCACTGAAGGGCGATGGCGCCAAAATGTTCGCGATGATGCTGTTTGTATTCTGCTTCTTCATCTCCGGCTATGAGCACAGCATTGCGAATATGTGTACGTTTGCCATTGCGTTGGTTCTGAACCATCCGGGCACGATTTCATTTGATGGTGTGCTGCACAATTTGATTCCGGTGACGCTCGGCAATTTAGTTGGAGGCGTGCTGCTTATGGGCTTTATGTATTATTTTGTAAATAAACCCTTCCTGGATGCTTCGGAATCGCTTGATGAATAACACGTAACGACAATAGGGGAGCCCTATCATGCCCGTCCGGTTACTCTCTTAATAGGGAGTACATCTGGGTGTCATGCGGAACACCGTCTTGATAAATATATCGGCGAAGAATTCCCTCCGCTTCAAAACCGAGCTTGGTTAGGAGCGTCCGGGATGCCTGGTTCTGGATCAAAACAACGGCGCCGATACGGGACAGATCCAGCGTGTGAAACCCATAGGCAATGATGGCCGAAGCAGCTTCGCTTGCATAACCCTGACCCCAGAACTCAGGATGAAGTTCATAGCCGATTTCGGCCCTCTTGTGCCTTGGAGACCATAGATTAAATCCGATCGTTCCGATCAAACCGCTCGTCCCTTGGAGCTCGATTCCCCATCGAAGGCCGCGTTTCTCGGCATGGTTTTTGGCGAAAAAATCAACCAGCTGTAGCGCTTGGTCGAGGGAAGTCAGCTTGTCTTGTCCGTAGTAGCGGACAACATCGTCATTCGAGAAGCAATCATAAAGAGCCCTAGCATCCTGTTGGTGAATTTCTCGCAGTAACAATCGTTCTGTCTCTAATCGTGGAAACATGCTTTCCCTCCCAGGTAGAAATTAACAGTCTGAATACTATTCATTATATTAATATTCATAGGATAAGAGAAGAGGGGCTCCTAGCAGGAGGCCTTTCTTTTGAGTTTGTATAAGAAATATTTTGAGAAAGTGCATTGTTTGGTGATATTGAGTGGGATACAATGTATCTGAACGAAATGAGAATGATTATCAACAACAGGCAAGGGGAGAAATGGTTTTTATGTTAGGGATAAGGACACATCACAAGAGCGCCAGATGGATAATAGCTTTACTTGTACTGATGATGGTTCTGGCTGGATGCGGCAATCAGCAGGACACGGCGGACAAGCAGGCGGCTCAAAATAAGATGGATCAGACAGAGGCTGATACCAAAGTGATGAAGGATGAATTCGGCGACGTCGAAATTCCGGTAAATCCGAAACGGGTAGCGGGTATTTATGTGGAGGACTATCTCTTGGCTCTCGGCGTTACGCCAGTTGTTCAGTGGTATCATCCGAGCTGGGGGAAACAGGATTACTTGGATCTGGATGTGCCAACCTTTGATATAACAGGGAGCATGGAAGGGCTGCTGGAGGCAAGCCCGGATTTGATCATCGTTGACGGTGCGGTGGATGCAGCAAAATATGAACTGTATTCCAAAATAGCCCCCACCTATCGGCTGCCGGAGTCCATTCTGCAGAAACCAACGGAAATCCTGAAAACGATAGGGGATGTGCTCGGTATTCCTGAAGAAGCTGAACGTGCGCTTAACGAGTACAATGAGAAGATCGCTGACGCCAAAGCGAAGCTGAAACAGGCCGTTGGCGAAGAGACCGTTGCCGTCCTCAGGCTGAATATCGGGGATAAGACGCTTGCTCTGTTTGGTATCGAAAACCGTTTTACCGGCAACATCTATAAAGAGATGGGATTGATCCCTCATCCGTTTGTGAGAAACATGACCGATTATCAGGCCATTTTGTCGCAAGAGAAAATTCCTGAGCTGGATGCAGATCATATCATCGTATTCCCATCGAACGGCGGATGGGACTCGGAGGAGAACCAAGAAGCGATGCAAGTATTTGATAGCCCGCTATGGAAGTCGGTACCGGCAGTCAAAAATGGACATGTCTATAAAGGCAATCGGACGCACTGGCAATCCGGCGCAATTACCGCTAATATGATGAAGGTTGATGATCTCTTGAAATGGTTTGTCCAATAAGCAGATCGTCCGTAAACTAGAATATAAACAGAAAGCTGCCGGCTGCGCTGGATGAGCTTTCTGTTTCTTTGCACTATATTCGAAAAAAGTTTCTTGGTCAGGGGAAGATGAGATGAAGAATGAGAACGGCAGGATAAACCGCTCCACTTGGTTCTATGTGTTGAAGGATATTCAGCTTCGTTCAGAGTACATCGATTGGCGGGAAGATTTCGTGCAGGGCAACGAGTTTACGCTGCTGATCGTGACGGCCGGAAGCGGGAAATGGGTCTTGGATAAAACAGAGCTCACTATGCGTGGAGGGCAGAGTTATCTGATAGCTCCCGGTTCGACAGCACGTCTCCGTTCTGAAACAGAAGGCATGTGTTTCTATCATTTAACTTATGAACTCTGGCGGAGTGAGGGAGATGACCCTGGACAAACTGCGCCTGTACGGAGCTCTCAATCTTCTCTGCGGCAGGGGGAACTGTTGTGCCGCCCGTTCTCCCAATGCATCGACTATCTGGAAAGCCTTTATCGGCACCGGCATACATGTAACGAACTTGAATCCTTCGAATTAGCCGTCTGTTTTCAAGCGTTCATGCTATTCCTATATCGTCAGAATCAGAACGATTCTTACACGTTGAATATGCGTCATGCTGTAGAGTTATCGATTGAACATCTGAAAGAGCATTATGCAAACCCATGGACCGTGGAACAACTGGCTGAATTAGCTAATGTTGCACGCTGGCATTATACACGTATATTCAAAGAGATTACGACCCAGTATCCCCTCGATTATCTGAACGGGATTCGAATAGATCGGGCAAAAGATATGCTGCTGGCAAGCGATGACCGACTGCTGGACATTGCACAGTTTGTCGGTTTTAACAGCGAATATTATTTTAACCGTCGTTTCAAACAAACTGTTGGTGTTTCTCCTGGACAATATCGCCGTAACCACTACCGACAGGAGAATATGCGAGTGTTTGCACCTTTCCTTGAAGATTTTCTGGTGGCCCTCGGAATAACCCCGGTCGTGCAGTGCTCACACTCCAGATGGGGTAAGCAGGATTACCTCGGTTTGCTGCACGTCCCGGTTATTGATATTGAGAACGAGGATATTGCTGTACTGTCTTGTCATAAGCCTGACTGCATTATCATAAATATCGGGTTTGAACGCTGGATGTCGGACGATGGTTTGGGACGGTTGGCTCCAACGTATCAGTTCCCGCACCCGGGTGAGGATTGGCGTCTGACCCTGCGTAAATCGGCGGAACTGTTGGGCAGGAAGGACCGCGTGTTGGATATCATTTCACAGTATGAGTATAAGGCCAGCGAAGCCAAGAGGCTTCTTAGGCAATCGGTCCGTACACAGACCGTTGCTTGTCTTCGAATATCAGCCCTCGGAATCAGTCTCTATGCGGGTCCTGATCACGGATATACGGGACCTATACTGTACAAGGACCTTGGTCTGACCCCGCATCCACTCGTTCTGCAGTTGTCCCGGGGGGCCAGGATAGCCAGCCTTACCAAGGAATGGTTGAAGTTGCTGGATGCCGATCATCTGTTCATTACGTTTGATAAGCGTCATTCTTCCTGGGAAGGGGAGGAACGGAGTATGCTGGACTGGTCAGAATGGAAATCACTACCTGCTGTACAGGGCGGCTGCGTGTACGAGGTCGATTTTCTGACCTGGATGAATTATGGGGTGATCTCGCATGGGAAGAAGATTGAAGATGTGCTGAGGGTGCTGGCATAATAAATGGACTGATCCAAAGTCAGTAATGACTAAGGACCAGCCCATTTTAGGTTTGCTTTCATTTGAAGGTAATACGATTCAAAGCACGTTTACGGCTGCTAGCGTATTTGAATGCGGCTTAAACTGCCGCCGTCTGTAAACAAGCGCTTGATATGTTGTTCGACTGCGGCATCCGGAATGAGGGGCGGTGCTTGATGCGGTTTCGAACGGGCATCGATAATGATATTGTCGCAGCCCCAATGCTTGTGCTCATAGTAGCCGTTCACACCGTGAATGTCATGGGAAGGGTTGCTTCGCGTAAAGGTCGCCCAGAGAAAATTGCTGATAGCCGCACTCATGAATTCACTGTCATCACATAGAATGATCATCGGACATGAGGGGAGTTGACCTCTAGCTCGAATAGCCTCGCTTAGTCCGTCCATTTCCAGCTGCACATCGGAATAACTCGTAAATGGGGAACCCTGTATAGCCACAATGCCTGGCATGATCAATCGGGCAGGGGAGAATCCTGGCAGATCCTTCAAGGTTTCAGGCACTTCATGGCAGAGCTCTCTTTTTTTATCCCCAACCGCTGCAAAGACAACCTTGCTGCCAGTATTGAGTCCGGTTCCGGAATAATCGAGGGTATCGATTGTAGTATTGGTCTGAAAATGGATGTCCCGGTGCAGATTGATGCGCTCCAAGATATACGTCAAGAACCCCTCGATATGGTGCGTGCTTAACGCTTGTTTCTCTTCAGCGGCAATGAACAGATATTTGGCCAGACTCAATTGGCCGGTGCCTAGAATCCGATTGGCAATCGTGAGCAGCTCTGCCGGCTGTTTTACTTGTTGGTAGGGGGTGTAGCGTTCGCTGCCAATGGCAAACAGCAGGGGGTGAACCCCGGCAGCATCAACCGCATGCACTTCTTTGACACCCGGGATCTCTTGGCGAATCGCTCCGCCGGTCAGCTCATGAATCAGCTCTCCAAAGGACGTATCTTCCTGCGGCGGTCTGCCGACAACCGTAAACGGATAAATGGCCCGCTGTTTGGCATACACCTTGTGCACTCTCATGACAGGAAAAGGATGAACAAGGCTGTAATAGCCCAGATGATCACCGAATGGTCCTTCCGGTTTGGTCTCGCCGGGATGAATCTCCCCTGTAATTACAAAATCCGCATCGTGGCTTATACAATAACCATCGACATAGCTGTACCGGAAATGGCGCCCTGACAGCAAACCCGCGAAGGTAAGCTCGCTCATGCCCTCAGGCAACGGCATCACGGCCGATATCGTGTGGGCAGGTGGACCCCCTATAAAAATACTTACTTTAAGAGGCTGGCCCAGCTTGTTTGCTTTTGCCTGATGGATGCCGATGCCGCGGTGGATCTGGTAATGGATGCCGACTTCTTTGTTCATTTCATATTCGTTGCCTGTAAGCTGGACGCGGTACATCCCCAGATTGGAATTCATAATGCCCGGTTTTTCCGGATCTTCGGAATACACTTGTGGTAAGGTGACAAAAGCGCCGCCGTCGTCCTTCCAATGTTTGATCAGCGGCAGATCGGCGATTTGGATTTCCTGAAACCCTTGCGGGAGGGCGGTTGTTTTTTTGAGAGGCAATGCGGTTTTAGCTGCTAATCCCGTCCCGACATATTTAAAAGGATTCTTGAGCGCTTTCATGGGTTCATTGCGCAATGCAATGACATCTTGCGTAGACTCGAACGTGTCCCGAAAAATGAATTTGCTGCGCTCCATCGTTCCAAACAGGTTGGATACCGCACGGAAGTTCGAACCTTTTACGTTCTCAAACAACAGTGCCGGGCCGCCTGCCTCGTAGACCTTCATATGTATGGCTGCCATTTCAAGATGAGGGTCAACCTCTTCATGTATACGAACTAAATGCCCGTTTTTTTCCAGATCGATGATGCACTCTTCCAAATTGTGATATTTCATGATATAGCTCCAATCCTTTGAAGATAGTGAACTCATTCTACTATTATCGGTAATCTGTGAGCGCAGGTCAATGACACATGATACATGCGGAGCATCTCTATATATAAAAAATCGCCCTGTCCACATGAATACGGACAGGGCGATACAATATCAATACAGCAGGATACCTTGTTTATTTCTGTACAAGCTGTACATCATAACCTTTTTCTTTTAATAAATCGACAACCATGCCATCCATGACATAATGTGCCGCGCCTACCACGACAAAGGAAGTATGCTCTCCTTCTTTTTCCAGCAGCTCGGACAGTTTAATGGCCATGTTCTTGTCTCGTTCGCCGATCAGACGCTGATTGGTTTCCCCTTGGGTGAGCTGTCCGTCAGCGGTCAGGGTTTTCTTCAGGCCTTCCACGTCGCCTTCAATCCAATCCAGCTGCATTTGCTTCAGGTTGTTGGCAATTTCCTGCGATCCTTTTTCTGACAAGAGGACATCCAGCAGCTCATTCAATTCTTTCTCCTGCGTTTCGGCAGGCACGTCAGCGAACAGGTCAGCTTGCAGCTTAATGCTCTCCAGCTCATGAATTGGCTTGCCTGTCAGCATGGCACTAGTAAGGAAATAGCTGTCGATACCGGTTGCCATGGCCAACGCACTGTCGGCCGGATTCTCGAAATAACCGAACGTGGAGAGGGTGTTGGATACGCCAAAGGGCTTGAAGCTATCAAACGTGTTTGCTGGCAGTGCCAGCTTTTTCAGCGTCTTCTGCAGCTTCTCGTAGGAAGTTGCGGATATATGATCCTGCAGCTTCGTACCGTCACTGTACATCATCTTCTCTTGGAAATAAGACATATCCCCGTTGACAATATCAACCTCGACCCAAAGATCGTCCGATGCCGCAAACGCATCGCGAATGCTCGGATGCATCGGATACATGTCGGTCAATCCCAAATGAACCGATCCGAGCAAATACAGTGTGTTGTTATCGTTAGTCACTTTCCACATCAGGCCTTCGGCTCCGCCATCGGCCGTATCATATGTATACTCAATCAATCGGCTGGCCATCACAACCGCTTGTTCGACACTTGAAGGCTGATCCAGCTGCAGACCTGCTTTGGTGCCTTTTACGATGCCTTTTTGCTGCATGTAATCCATCGTTTTGACCGCCGTGTTCCCGAAAGCTTCCGGCAGCTCGTAATTGGACAGGAGCTTGAATAAAGAGGTGATGACCATTTCTCTTGTGATTACATCGGCTGTTACATAGGACAAGGAAGCTTCTTTTTTCTTAAGACCCAGCTGATCCAGCTTCTTCGCCGTAGTAGCCATTAAAGATTGAAACTTATCTTCCGTAATGGATTGTCTGAAGGTTCCGTCATAATACCATTCCATCGGATATATGCCGTATTTCTCACCTTCGTTCAGTGTAGCTATCGACCAAGGGCTGATGTCGGGTACGGGAGCAGTCGGTGTGTCGGCATGAATCGGGAAGACATTGCCTAACAAAATGGTTAAGCTTAATGCCCCGGCACCGGCCCAGCGCTTGACTCTACTCCAGCGTTTGTGTTCTTGCATGAAATTGTTCTCCTCTCAAATCGGTTCTGTATGGAAGATAACCACCACAATAGTAGATTATACCATAAGATAGGATAGCTCTGGAATATACAGGCCCTAGTTCCATTGAATAGAAGAGTCCTCATCAGGGGGAGAGCTCACTGCGACAGAAAAACCTATGCGGAATTTGCATAAATATCAATCGATTTATTTTTATGGTGTAAGCTTATCTAATAAATCAGACGTGTTTAAAGGAAAGGAAGGGGAAATGATTAGTATTCTAGAGGAAATATACTATGGAAATTGGCGTCCTGATGAATCAATAAAATCTATCGATCCAAATTATAAGTCAATTAATAGAAAAATTTCTAGCTGCATGGAGTCCTTCAAAAAAAATTTATCGGAAACTGAATTTGAGCAAATTGAAGAGTTGTTTGATTTGGCAGGTCAATCAAGTGCAATGCATACGGCGGCAGCGTTCGTGCATGGATTTAGAAAAGGTGCCCTGTTGATGATCGAAGTATTTAATGAGGAATAGATGTTATATGCTTGTACTGCACAGTGCGCTTACACCATACCGATCGTTTGAGCTGCATAATTTGTTCGGTCAGCTTCTCCTGCAATTGCAGAACGGGATGAGAAAGAGCAGTCCGCATGCCGGATCCTATTTTCTTGGCGAAAAGGTAGCTTCCTACTTGGCGAATCACCTGGAGCAGCCCTTTGATTCGGGAGAGTTGGACCGCGAGCTGCATTATCATTTTGATTATTTGGCGCGCTGCTTGAAGCAATACTCGGGGATGAGTCCTCTGCAATACAGACATCATCTGCAGATTGAGCGAGCTAAACGGCTGCTGGCACATTCGGAGCTGTCCCTGATCAAAATCGGAGAGCAATGCGGCTTCCAGGATAATAACTACTTTACACGGTTATTCAAACGTCAATCGTCGTACACCCCCGGGGAATACCGGAAGCAGTATCAGGTGTTTCATGTGGATTCTTCCTAGCTAAAATAGCGTATAGCATGAGCATGTATGAAACTGCTGATTCGAAGGACAATTCAATTTGAGGTGGAATTATTTATAGCACATTATTGAGAGTAGATCGATCTGACATTCCAAAGGCAGCCAGCACGCTGGCGCGAGCTTTTGCAAAGGATGACCCTTTATATCAACTTATTTTGCCTGATGAGACAACGAGGCTCGACGCACTGAATATTTTTTTCCAGTGCTATATTGAAATGTTGTATCCTTATTCGGATGTATTAACGACGTCTAAGGACTTCGAGGCCGTGGCGTTGGTATTCCATTCGGAGCGACAGGCAGGAACACTGCTCTCTAACGTTAAGTATGCGAAACAGATCGGGCTCGCCATAATCAAATCCTTGCCGATTTGCCGAATCATTGGGATACGAGGATTTGTTCGAGGACTAACCATTTTGCGCAGCATGAGTTCAGTTTGGCTATCGATGCTGGGCGACCGGCAGTATATGCACTTGGATATGATTGCTGTGCAGGAAGGCTGCCGCGGACAAGGATACATTTCGAGGATCATAAAGCCACTGCTTGCAGAATGTCATACGAAGAATATCTTATGTACGTTGGAGACACAGACCCCAAGCAACGTACCCATTTATGAGCACTATGATTATCGCACGGTCAAGGTCATTCTGTTACCCAACAGTTCACTCCGGCAGTATTGCATGGTGTACACGCCGGATGGTCTTCAGCAGCATGAATAGCCAGCAGGAACGTTTGCAGATAAGTTGGGAAGAGAAGAGGGTTCATTATAAAAAAACTGCCGCCTCGCGTTACGCAAGGCGGCAGTTTTTTTGATTTCTTGCTTATTGTTGAACAATTGCGATAATTTCGTCTTCAAGCTCAAGTCTTACCTGTTCGCTGTATGCGCGAATGTTGTACTCGGAGTGCAGGTAGCGAAGAATCGCTTCAATGAGGTTAGCCTCAATCAAATACTGGGTTCTTCCGCTTACCCATACTTCCGCCGTATAACCGGTATCCTCATCCCAGCTAAGCTCAAGCGATACATCTGTCGGTTTGACGCCTCTGCGTTCCGCCTGGTGAAGACAGACCGCATTGACGATTTCGTCCATGCTTAGAACCATGGATTAGTACCGATTATTATTGTTATTGTTGTTGTTGTCGCGACGCTCGTTTTGTTGACGACGATTCTTCACGGCGCGTACAACAGCCATAACGACCATAATCAAAGCCCAGATTGCAATGAGATTAATCAACAATCCCATAATTTCGCCCATGAAGCCCATGCCAGCGAACATTCCGCCGAAGAGCAAACCGGCAAGACCACCGATCATAAGACCTTTCATCAAGCCGCCGCCGCTAAAGAATCCGCGTTTGGTTGTGTTGGCTGCTCCTGTGTTATTGGAACGGTTGTTGGATTGTTGCACATTATTGGTATCATTCTTTTTCGGAGTGCTGTTGTATGTCTTATTACCGGATTTGAAACCGCCGCCGCCTCTTCTGGCATCTGCGGAATCTGGTGTCAGCGCTACAAAGAACAGTGTAATCGCTACAAGAATAGTCAATACTTTTTTCATCGTGTTCTGTCGAACCTCCCAGTGAATTTAGAGTAATAAAGAGTACTACGGACGAGTCACGATAAGGTTTCAAAATTTGTGCGACCATGTTTTGAGGCGGTTGAGCGCTGCTGCTGTTTTAATAAATCCAGTACCCAATCACACCATTTCAGCTCGGTCTCAGCCATCATCAATCCTTTGGTAGCGAGTACATAATTGCTGAATGCCTTGCTTCCAAGCTCTCGGGTTTCCTCCGGAATCCCCTCTAAAATCTGCTCGTAATAACGCTTTTTCTCCAGATAGCCAATTCTGCGGTCCTCGAAAATATCAACGGCGATGCCGATCTCCGCTAACCACAGGCAGAAGGTTCGAAGAGAAAGTTCATCTTTGGTGACTGCGGGAGCAATGGGTTGGTACATCCATTCGCGCAGCTTCTGCATGCCCTTTTCGGTAATCGCATAGATTTTCTTGTCCGGTTTATCACTTTGCTGGACCCAGTGAGAGGACAACAATTGCTTCTCCTCCATGCTGGACAGCAGGGGATAAATTTGACTGTGTTTGGCTTGCCAAAATGGCTGTATGCGAAGCATCAAATCGTATCCTGATGATTCTCTTCTTGCTAGTAGTCCTAACAAGCCGTATGACAACGTATTCATGGACATAACTCCCTTTGAAACGCATATCGTGGACACTAAGGTTGGGATGGAAATCCGCCTATCGGTCCGGTTGATAAAAAGTGTACACTGAA
The DNA here is from genome assembly GCF_004000885.1 of Paenibacillus glucanolyticus NBRC 15330. Classification (GTDB taxonomy): domain Bacteria; phylum Bacillota; class Bacilli; order Paenibacillales; family Paenibacillaceae; genus Paenibacillus_AQ; species Paenibacillus_AQ glucanolyticus. The sequence continues at coordinate 51,809 of NZ_BIMC01000022.1, read as the reverse complement.
ACTGTATGGTTTGACAACTGGGGGAGGGTTCTTTCTCTCTGCTTTTGGTAAAATTGTGACTAAAAAAGCACAAACGCCTCAGCGCTTGTGCTCCAATTTGACTTTGAATGATTTATTTGTTCTCGTAACCTTCGACTACCAGATCAAGCGCGCCTGTGTTAGGGTCGATAACCATGCCGTGAACGGGTACGTTTGGCGGAAGCAGCGGGTGTTTTTTGATCAGGTCAACGGTGTTTTTTACGCCGTCTGTAATGTTATCGAAACCGCGAAGCCATTTGGACAAGCGGATGCCGGAATTTTCAAGCGTGGAGAGAACTTCATCCGAGATCCCGCGGTCTCTCATATGCTGGATCATATCCTCGGCGTTGAGGGAAGCCATGCCGCATTCATAGTGGCCTACTACGATTACTTCTTCCGCATGAAGCTCGTACAGTGCAACCATAACGCTCCGCATCACACTGCCGAAAGGCTGGGAGATGATAGCGCCGGCGTTTTTAATGATTTTGACATCGCCATTCTTGAAATTCATTGCTTTTGGAAGCAGTTCGACGAGCCGTGTATCCATGCAGGTGATGATGACGAGTTTTTTCTCAGGAAAACGACCGGTCAGATAGGATTCGTATTCTTTGTTCTCTACAAAGCTGCGGTTGTGTTCCAAAATGCTGTTTAGGTGTTGTTCCATGGATATTCTCTCCTTCGTTTCGATCGTCGTTTATAGTTGTTGCACTCGGGTATCTATAATCTGAATATTGGTGCCGTAATGTTGTCCGCTGCTGTCAAGGCGGAAGGAGCACACGCCGGGATCGGCGTCAAGCTTCATCTTGTCCTCGAAGAAAATTTCCTGCCGACGGTTTACAATAAAAGGCACAGGGCTTCCCGTATCTACAGTGATATCATCCACTGTAGGCTCATCTACAATTCGCAGGCTTGGAACGCCGTTGACGGCACATCCGCATCCCTCCGTGTCATAGATCAGCCTGATGGTGCCTGGCTTGTCCCCAAGTTTATCCTTCAGCTTCTGCTCGGCTTGGGGGGTGAGTTGAATAATCAAGGCATCCTGACACTCCTTTATATGTAGAATGTTATTTATTCTTTCTGGAAGTTGATTATATACCTTGTAAAAAGTATCATCAATAGAGTATAAAAGATTCCTATCACTAAAAAAAGAAGGTGAGCCCGTATGGCAGTACAACATTCACAGCAATGGGAACAATTTGATCGATTGGTTCGCAAAATTATGAGCTACTACGAAGCTATAGGCCTACTTCATTGGGATTTACGGACAGGTGCTCCCCGCAAAGGAACCGAAATTCGTTCCGAAACGATCGGGGTTCTATCTACAGAAGCATTTAAACTGCAAATCTCGGAAGAGATGGGACAGCTTCTGTCTTTTTTTGCCGAGCCGGAACAGGCAGAGCAGTTGGATGATCGCAAACGCCGCATGATCGCGGAAGTGCGTAAAATGTACGACCAGAGCAAATCCATTCCACCTGAACGCTTCCAGGAATATTCCATTCTTGCCGCCCAATCGGAAACGAAGTGGGAGGAAGCGAAGAAGAATAGTGATTTCGAAGGTTTCGAGCCATACTTAACCAAAATCGTAGCGTTCAAGCAGGAGTTTATCGAATATTGGGGCGTGAAGGATACCCGATACGATACACTGCTTGATATGTACGAGCCGGATCTGACGGTGGAGAAGGTGGATGCCATCTTCGAACGTCTGAAAGCGCGTCTGGTGCCGCTGGTCCATGCAATCCAGGAGTCTTCCTTCAAACCGGAAACAGCTTTCTTGAAACAGCTGTTCCCGAAAGAACAGCAGGAGAAATTCAGCTTGTTTCTGCTGGAGCAAATGGGTTATGACTTTGAAGCAGGACGCCTGGATGAGAGTGTGCATCCATTTGCGACGGGTCTCAATCCTGGCGATGTGCGCATTACGACCATGTATCTTCCGGATGACGTGCTCAGTGCGGTATTCAGCTCCTTGCACGAGGGCGGGCATGCACTATATGAGCAAAATATCGACAAGACACTGGCAGGCACGCCGCTCTCCGGCGGCACCTCCATGGGCATTCATGAGTCCCAATCCCGTCTTTGGGAGAATATGATTGGCCGGAGCCGCCCGTTCTGGCGTCGTTATTTTGCGGACCTCCAGCAGTACTTCCCTGAGCAATTAAAGGAAGTGGACGTTGAGCAATTCTATCTGGCTGCGAACAAGGTAGAGAACTCTTTGATTCGTATTGAGGCAGACGAACTGACATATAACCTGCACATCATCATTCGCTACGAGATCGAGAAAATGCTCTTTAACGAAGGATTGGCTGTGAAGGATCTTCCGGAAACCTGGAACGCGAAGTATAAGGAATACCTCGGCATTATGCCGACAAACGATGGAATGGGCGTGCTGCAGGATGTTCACTGGTCCGGCGGTGATTTCGGATATTTTGCATCCTATTCGCTGGGTAACATGTATGCTGCCCAAATGCTTCACACGATGCGTAAAGAGCTGCCGAACCTTGACCAGTTGATTGAAGAGGGGAATTTGGCTCCAATCAAAGAATGGCTGACAGACAAGGTTTACAAGTACGGCAAGAGCGAGAAACCTTCCGAGATTATTGTGAGAATCACAGGAGAAGAGCTGAACCCGGACTATCTGGCGGATTATCTGGAAGAGAAATATAAAGAGATTTATAAGCTTTAATGGATGAGACGCAGCCCTTGTGGCTGCGTTTTTTTCTTTTACATAGGAAAAGCTCATTTGGTATTTTATCTTCTCCACACATAGGGTACAGCGGCATGAGTGACACTGCCAGGCGTTTAACCTTTGGGCAGACGCATGCATATGTTGAAAAGAAAAGTTTGTTCAAGGGAATGGAGGGTTACCATGAAGCGTCAAAAATGGTGGGGGCTGGCGTTATCGATGCTGCTTGTTTGCGGAGTAGCGCTTGCCGGGTGCGGTGGCGGTGGATCGGCTACAAAAGTCAAGATTGGCGAAGTGACACGTTCGATCTTCTATGCGCCGCAGTATGTCGCGTTGGAGAAAGGATTTTTCAAGGAAGAGGGGCTTGATGTGGAGCTGCAGACGACCCCGGGCGGTGACAAAACTATGACGGCATTGCTGTCAGGAGCTATCGATGTGGCGCTAGTCGGCTCCGAAACCTCGATTTACGTCTATCAGCAGGGCTCTGAGGATCCTGTCATTAACTTCGGTCAGCTGACACAGACGGATGGCACATTCCTGATGGCCCGGGACGGATCAGGCGCGTTTGATTGGAACAACGTGAAGGGTAAGGTATTCCTGGGCCAGCGCAAGGGCGGAATGCCGCAGATGGCAGGCGAGTTCACATTGAACAAAAAAGGGATTGACCCGCACGGTGATCTCGAGCTGATTCAGAACATTGATTTTGCCAATATCGCATCAGCCTATGCTTCCGGTACGGGTGAGTTTGTGCAGCTCTTTGAGCCGCAAGCCTCCATCTTCGAAAAAGAAGGCCGGGGTAAGGTGGTAGCTTCCTTCGGCGTGGAAAGCGGACATCTGCCTTATACGGTGTTCATGACCAAGCAGAGTTATATCGACAAACATGACGCAACGGTTCAGAAGTTTACCAATGCCCTCTACAAGGCACAGCAATGGGTGGATGCCAACACTCCTGAGGATATTGCTGATGCCATCATGCCTTATTTCAAGGATAGCGACCGGGATATCGTCGTTTCTTCTGTTAAACGGTACAAAGAGCAGGGGAGCTACGCAACCGATCCGATCGTGGATGATGCAGAATGGAACAATCTGCTGGACGTGATGGATCAAGCCGGCGAACTGAAAGAGCGGGTAGCTCCTGAGAAGATCGTTAACAACACGTTTGCCGAGAAAGCGAAGTTAGCGAAATAATGACGTACTCCTAATCCATAGAACGAAAGGAGAGAGCACCATGGTACCGGTAGTTGAATTGAATGATATCGCTCACGTATATGTCACCGATCGGGAAGCCTCTCTGGCTGTGGAAGGAATTCACTTGAAGGTGGAGCCCGGCGAATTTGTCAGCCTGGTTGGACCTAGCGGTTGTGGCAAGACGACCATATTGTCTGTCATTGCCGGCCTGCTGCAGCCGTCCAAAGGAGCCGCTTACGTGAATGGCGATCCGATATATGGGCCGTCACCGGAGGTGGGATACATGCTGCAGCAGGACTATTTATTTCCGTGGCGGACCATTATGGATAACGCCTTGATTGGTTTGGAATTGACGGAACGATTGAATCCGGAGAGCCGCAGCGCCGTGCAGAATCTGCTCAGGGAAATGGGGCTTGGCGACAGCGGCAATCTGTATCCGTCACAACTGTCAGGCGGGATGAGACAGCGGGTCGCACTCGTTAGGACCTTGGCAACGGATCCCGGTCTGCTTCTGCTCGATGAGCCATTCTCCGCATTGGATTATCAGACGAAGCTGCAGCTCGAGGATTTGATTGTGGAGACTTTGAAAGAGCGGGGAAAGACCGCCATTCTGGTGACCCATGACCTGTCGGAGGCCATTGCGATGAGCGATCGGGTCATTCTCTTAAACCGCAATCCCGGGCGGATTCACCGGTTATTTGATATCCCGGAGAACATCCGACGGGCGCAGCCTTTTTTTGCCCGCAAGGAGCCGGGCTTTAATGAATTGTTTCATGAGATTTGGGGCGAAATGCAAACCATCGGGAAGGAGTGAAGCCTATGACAACAAGGCATGAGCCTTCTGCTTCTTCTTCGAAGGGCTGGCTCCAGGATATCTATGTTAAGCACACAAAGAAGAAGAAAAGCATCCGGAATCGGGTACTGGCGGTCCAGCTTAGCTTGCTGCTGCTGTTTTTTATCTGGTGGGAAGCGGCTGGAAGATGGAAGTGGATTGACGTGCTTTTATTCAGCTACCCGTCCAAAATCTTCTCTAATATATGGGGCAACATGGTTAGCGGCGAGTTGTGGGGGCATCTGGGGATCACGGTTGGAGAGACGGTTGTCGGGTTCCTGCTGGGCACGCTTGTCGGCACGCTGCTGGCTGTCTTGATCTGGTGGTCACCGTTTCTTAATAAGGTTCTGGACCCTTACATGGTTGTGTTCAACAGCATGCCGAAAGTGGCGCTGGGTCCTATCTTTATTGTCATGTTCGGCGCCGGCTTTACCGCTATCGTGATCACTACATTATCCATTACGGTCATTGTGACCACCCTTGTGGTATACAACAGCTTTAATGAGGTGGATTCCAATCTGATCAAGGTTGTCCGTACTTTCGGCGGCACCAAGCGTCAGGTCTTTCAGCGTGTCATTCTGCCGGCATCCTATCCGGCCATCGTGTCTACACTGAAGGTCAATGTGGGCATGGCATGGGTCGGTGTCATAGTCGGTGAATTCCTGGTTGCGAAATCGGGTCTTGGTTATCTGATCATGTACGGCTTTCAGGTATTCAACTTTACGCTCGTCCTATCAAGCCTTCTCATTATCGCTGTCGTGGCCACGGCCATGTATCAAATCGTTGTATATATAGAAAGAAAATTGTTAACTCATCGTTAAAGCGCCTTGTCTTGGGCAGGTTCCCTGTATGGTTGTCTATGGCATGAAAATAGGCTAGGATGAAGTAAAACCATCACAATCGCCTGGAGGCTCTTCATCACATGGGATTTCGTGTCATCAAAACGGCCGCGGCAAGCCTGCTTGCCATTTTAATTACAGATGCCTTAAATATACCGGGGGCTACGTCCGCCGGTCTTCTTGCTATACTCGGCGTGGACGTCACGCGCAAACGGAGTGTGCGCTCCATATCATCCAGGTTCTTTGCTTCGCTGCTGGGACTGCTGCTGGCGTGCATTCTTTTTTATTTTCTCGGCTTTCATTACTGGGTTCTGGCACTCTACATACTTCTCGCATTCCCTGCGATTTCAAAAGCGAATTTCAAGGAAGGAATCGTTACCAGCTCCGTCGTGGTGTTTCGAGTGTTTCAGGGCGAAGAGATTGGCTTCGACATTCTCCTTACTCAGGTTGAGTTACTAATTATCGGCCTTGGGTCAGCGATGCTGGTGAACTTGGTGTACATGCCAAACAGTGAGGGAGCGATGATGGAGATCCGCCGCAGGGTGGACGGGCTCTTCTCTGTCATTTTCAATCATTTCTCGCTCACGCTGAGAGACCCTGAACATATATGGGACGGTAAAGAACTGATTGAGGCCAATCGGCAGATCGAGCGGGGAATAGAAGAAGCGAAGCGGGCATCGGAGAATCAGATGATTCATCCGGACGGCTCTTGGAACATATATTTCTATATGCGGAAGGAACAGATGGAGAACATCCAGAGCATGATGCATCAGATATCGCAGGTGTACGAGCGTCTTCCTCACGGGGTGCTGACCGCTGAAATTTTCGATCAATTAAGCAAGGATGTTGTTGCTGAAGGATATACGGGCAAGTCCGAAGGTCTGCTGATTGAGCTGGAAGACCGGTTCAAGGAAATGGATCTCCCGACCACCCGCGAGGAATTCGAGGTCAGATCCGCGATTCTGCAGCTCTGCCATGAGCTGGAATACTATTTGAATATATCGAAGAAGTATAAGGCACCCACGGCAAAAAAACCGCAGAAGCGTGCGGATTCGGCCCCGTAGCTCAGGGTTTTTCAAAAAAAAATCTGATATTTTTAGCATCATATGAATTTATTTGGACCACTTCATTCAACATTCGCCCATCTCGTGCATACACATGTATGGAATGATTGTATGGAGGAGGTTCGAAGATGTCATTGAGTCATAAACACCAATGTAGAGAAATCATCACGAAGGCGATCTGCGGCAAGGGTCGTAAGTTCTCTACCGTAACACATACCGTGACTCCGCCTAATAATCCGACCAGTATTTTGGGGGCCTGGATTATAAACCATCAATACGAGGCGGTTGCCGCCGGAGACGGAATTGAAGTTATTGGTACTTACGATGTTAACATCTGGTATTCCTATGACAAAAATTCGCAGACCGACGTGGCGAAAGAAACGGTGTCGTATGTAGAACGCGTGCCTCTTTCCTATCTGGATCCGAAGCATCGCGCAGCAACGGTGGAGGTGTCGGCAGAAGCGACACAGGAGCCGAGCTGCGTCGAAGCCAGCGTATCCTCGAATGGCACGAGTGTCATCCTGCGGGTAGAGAGAGAGTATGCGGTGGAACTGGTGGCCGAAACCAAGGTCGTTGTAAAAGTATGCACCAACCACCATGGTGACTACGAAGACAAAGAGTTCGACTACGCCCTGGGAGACGATGTCGATGATTACGAAGACCTTGATTACGAAGGTCTGGAGGATGAACTGTAAGTTACCCCTCCTGTAGGAATGATTATAATCTTAGCATATGCAGTGAGGGCAGCTTTGCGGAGGGCGGATGCCCTCTTTTTTATTTTTTTCGCGAGGGGGGCTAGGGGATGACTAAATCCATGGTAAAACCAACTGCTGCAAAAGGTTATGTTCCAATCAATGGGGCTAATGCAATCCTGGCACAGGCACGTATGATCAGGTCCGGCATTCCTTGCCAGTTGGGCATGGCTTCCGGGGAGGAGCACCGCTACACAGCCAAATACTCGGTTCATGTTCGGAAGCTGGCTGCAGCCTCGATCCGCCACCATCAGCTGGGAGGCAGCGAGGTGTTGTATGAGCCTGATCCCGAGAATGGGAGATACGAAGACGGTCTGCACCGGAGACTGGAGAAAGCGGCACTGCGTTCGCTGTATACGCTGGGTGTGGATGAAGGAGAGGTCATCATTACGGCCCGGCCCGGGCGGAGATACGTGGTTGAGAGTGTTCGAATGAAGGGGGGACGGAATCAAGCGGTTATGAGTGCCAAGGGCGGCCCGACGGAAGGGGGCAATACGCTTAACGAGACCGGAGACGCTCCAATCACTCCATCGCTGCTGATCGGAATGGATCCGGAGTTTGTGCTGATGCAGGACAACGGGCAAATCGTGTTTGCTTCCGAGTTCATGGCACGTGGCGGGGAAGTCGGCAGTGATGCCGTGCGTTTTCGGGGGGAGGTCATTTACCCCATTGCCGAATTAAGGCCGTCACCCAAAGCAGACCCTAAGGAATTGCTTCACGAAATGCAAAAAGCGCTGCGCACTGCCCAAACGATGATTCTGGATCGTTCGCTGACATGGAGAGCAGGTGCTCTGCCTTGCGGGGACTTCCCGCTTGGTGGGCATATTCATTTCAGCGGTGTTCCGCTGTCATTGTCACTGCTTCAGACGCTGGATAATTATCTGGCACTGCCGCTGGCGCTGCTGGAAGATCCCAAAGGGCGCCATCGCAGACCCCGATACGGTTTCCTGGGAGATTTCCGGAGGCAGCCGTATGGCGGTTTTGAGTACCGAACGCTTCCCAGCTTTCTCGTCTCCCCCCTCGTGGCGAAGGTATCGCTGTATCTCGCCTATCTGATCGCCCGATACAGCGACCGGCTGCTCGCAAGGCCCTTGAATACCGAACGATACCACCGGGCCTATTACGACGGGGATAAGACCGTGCTCAAAGAGTGTATAGCGGGGTGGCACCGGGATCTGTCCGCACTGCCGGAGTATAAGGACTATGCCCGTGAAATTGAGCTTGCTCTTGTGCATATCGAGGCGGGGCGAACCTGGGATGAGAGCAGGGATATCAGGCCGCTGTGGAATATTCCCGTTAAGCCTTGATGCCTTGAGGTCAATTTCTGTTATAATAGAGGCCAAGCTAGAAAAGGCATGGAGGTACGTCATGGCTAAATATACGCCGATGATTGAACAATATTTAAATGTAAAGGAACAAGCGAAGGATGCGTTTCTTTTTTTCCGCTTAGGCGATTTTTATGAAATGTTTTTTGATGATGCGATCCTCGCGTCGAAGGAACTGGAGATTACACTAACCGGCCGCGAAGGCGGTGGCACCGAGAAAATACCGATGTGCGGAGTGCCGTATCATTCAGCCGAAGGGTATATCCAGCGGTTGATTGAAAAAGGGTACAAAGTCGCCATCTGTGAGCAGATGGAGGATGCCTCCGTTACCAAAGGCATGGTGCGCCGGGAAATCGTCCGGGTCGTAACGCCGGGAACGATCATGGACGGCAAGGTTGTCCACGACAAATCGAACAACTATATGGTGTGTGTCACAGAAGCGGGCGGATTGATGTCTTTATCCGCATGCGACTTGTCGACCGGCGAGCTCTATGTGACCTCGGTTCCATGGTCGGAGGAGTGGCTCCGGGACGAGATTGGCCTCTATGAGCCTTCCGAGATTATCGGTGACGCAGCGCTGCTTGAGATCATCTCTTCACAGTCGCTTCCCGGCAGCCGGAATATCGTATATACGGCGTGGGATCGAAGAGAGGATGCGTTGGTTCGAACCCAATTCGGGGAGCCCGCCTGGGCTCGTCTGGAAGAGGAACGCAGAGCCTGCGTATCTCTGCTGATCTCGTATTTAAGCGAGACGCAGAAGCGGTCACTAGGGCAGCTGACGCAGATTGCTTCCTATGAACCGGGACAGTACATGGTCCTGGATCCATTCACAAGGCGCAATCTGGAGCTGGTCGAGACGGTGCGTGAGCGTTCGAAGAAGGGTTCGCTCCTGTGGCTTCTGGACCGAACGGAGACCTCGATGGGGGCAAGGCTCCTGCGGCGGAGAATCGATAAACCGCTGTTGTCCCGAAGCCGGATCGAAGAGCGGCTGGAGGCTGTGGAACATCTCTATAACCAGTACATACTGCGAGAAGATTTGCGGATGGCACTTAAAGAGATTTACGATCTGGAACGGCTGGTAGGCCGGATTGCGTTTGGCAGTGCGAATGGTCGGGATTTGAATGCGCTCAAGCTGTCGCTGAGACAAATTCCTTCCCTGAAAGAGCTGTGTGCTCAATCCCCTTCCGAAACCCTCCGGCGTGTAGCCGCGGATACGGATATTTGCGACGATCTGTGCGAGCTGATCGAGGACGCCATTGTGGATGAGCCGCCGGTGTCCGTACGTGATGGAGGGATTATCAAGCCGGGATATCACGAGCGCCTGGACGAATTCCGTGAGGCAAGCACCAGCGGCAAACGCTGGATCGCAGAGCTGGAAGCCAAGGAACGTGCGGCTACAGGAATCAAATCCCTGAAGATCGGCTACAACAAGGTGTTTGGCTACTTCATCGAGGTAACCAAGTCCAATTTGTCTTCCCTGCCGGAAGGCCGGTATGAGCGGAAGCAGACGCTCGCCAATGCGGAACGATATGTTACACCGGAGCTGAAGGAGAAGGAAGGTTTGATCCTGGAGGCCCAGGAGAAGATGGTGGACCTTGAATATGCCCTCTTTACCGAGCTTAGGGACAAGCTGAATACACAAGTGAGCCGATTGCAGAAGCTTGCCGAGCGAATCGCGGAAATCGACGTTTACCAATCGCTGGCTGCGGTCAGTGCAGAGTACCGGTTCGTGAAGCCGGAGCTGAGCGACGGGTATGATTACATCGTTGAAGGCGGACGCCATCCTGTTGTTGAATCGGTTATGAAGGATTCTGCATTTATTGCGAATGGCACGGATTTGCGTAAGGACGGCTCCTCTATCCTGCTTATTACCGGTCCGAATATGGCTGGAAAAAGCACATATATGCGCCAGGTTGCCTTATTGTCAATCCTGGCCCAGCTCGGCTGCTTTGTTCCGGCCGAGCGCGCGGTTATCCCGCTGGTAGACCGGATCTTTACCCGCATCGGAGCAGCGGACGACTTAATTGGAGGCCAGAGCACCTTTATGGTCGAAATGGCAGATATTCAGGTCATGACGGAAAAAGCAACGCCTCGCAGTCTGATTATCATTGATGAACTGGGACGCGGAACGTCAACAAGCGAAGGCATGGCCATTGCACAAGCCGTCATTGAATATGTGCACGATCATATCGGATGCAAGGCGCTTGTATCCACGCATTTCCATGAGCTTGCTCATCTTCAGGAAAGTCTTGGCGGCCTTAAGAACTATTCCATGGCCGTTCAGGAGAGCGGAGATAAGGTTCATTTTCTCCGCAAGCTGATCCCGGGGGCAGCAGACAGCAGCTATGGTATTTATTGCGCCAGATTGGCAGGTCTGCCCGGCAGCATCATTGACCGTGCTTATGGCCTGCTGCAGGGCTTGGAGCAGGCTTCGCTGGCTGCTGTGGCTTCGGAGCATGGGGCGGCATTGCAGCGGGAAGAGACCGCTTCAGCCTCTTTGGCTGCCGAGGGTACCGATGGAGCAGTAATGGCAAGGGAGCAGCGTGAAGATGCGTTCCCGTATACCCCCCGCGACTTGAGCCATGGAGAACGGAAGGGGGGCGTGGTACAGCTCTCTATTTTTGGGGAAGAGGAAGTGCCTGATCCGAGAACGGCGAAGGTTGGCAAGGATGGACATGCCATGGCGCCGGAAGCTGTACAAACTCCTGCGATCAGAGGTATTATCGATGCGGTGAAGGGTGCCGACGTGATGAATATGACACCTCTTCAGGCCATGCAGTTCTTGAATGATCTTAAGATCCAGGCGAAGGATATATAATTTTTGCATGGGATTGAAGTGAAACGGAGGTAGGAACAATGGGGATTATTCGTATTTTGGACGAGCATATCGCAAACCAGATTGCTGCCGGCGAGGTGGTGGAGCGGCCTGCCTCCGTTGTGAAGGAGCTTGTGGAGAATGCCATCGATGCCGGGAGCACCAAGATCGACGTTACGGTCGAAGAAGGCGGACTCGACAGCATTCGTGTCACGGATAACGGGGCAGGCATTGACCCGGAAGATTGCGAGACGGCTTTTTACCGCCATGCGACAAGCAAAATTACGGAAGGCCGGGATCTGTTTCAGATCACGAGCCTCGGATTCCGAGGCGAAGCCTTGCCGTCCATTGCCGCGGTATCCAAGGTACGGCTGGTGACGTCCAATGTTCAGGACGGCCGCGGCCGGAAGATCGAAATCGAAGGCGGGCATCTTCGTGTGAACGAAGAGACTGCTGCCCCCAGGGGAACGGATTTCCTGGTGAAAGAATTGTTTTTTAACACGCCGGCAAGGCTGAAATATATGAAAACGATCCAGACGGAGCTTGGGCATATTTCCGATTACATGTATCGGTTGGCTCTTTCGCGGCCGGATATTGCTTTTACGCTTCGGCATAATGGAAACTCTCTGCTTCAAACGCTGGGTAATGGTGATGCTTTGCAAGTGATTGCGGCTATCTATGGCACTCAATCCGCTAAAGCCATGCTCGCGTTTGAAGCGGAGAATATGGATTACACACTCAGCGGATACATCAGCCGTCCGGATTACACCCGGGCGAACCGGAACGGCATGTCGCTGATCATCAATGGAAGATATGTCCGCAACTATGGCCTGATGCAGGCCGTCTTAAGAGGGTATCACACGCTGCTGCCGATTAACCGGTTTCCGCTCGTTGTCATTCAGTTGACCATGCATCCCTCATTGATTGATGTGAACGTGCATCCATCCAAGCTGGAAGTGCGGTTCAGCAAAGAACAGGAGCTGTTTGCATTTGTGGAGGAGGAGATCCGCAAGGTGCTGCAGCAGGAAATACTCATTCCCCGCCCTGCCAAACAAGCTATTGGCAAAAGCGAGCATGCCTTCATTCAGGAGCAGCTGCAATTTCCCAATGCGCAGGGTCGGGATGCTTCGGTAGGAAGCAGGGAAGACGGAGAGGCCCCGGCGGCACGAAGCGGTGATCAATCCGATCAAGGTATGACGTCCTTCCCGATCCCGCCTGGATCAGCATGGTCCGAGAAGCGGGATCATTTACAGCCCGAATCCGGTATCAGGCGCTCTTACGGGGATGGGTCAGGTGGAACGCCAGCAACGGCTCCCATGCGGGAAACGGCTGCAGCCTCTTCCTATCGCAGCGATTACCGTTATGAGAACAAGGGGAATGCCCATATTCCGTCTGTAACCAAGGAATGGCTTCAGGCTGCATCAGGGCCTGCCCCGGAAATCCCGCCATTTCCAGAACTTACATTGATCGGTCAGCACCACGGAACTTATCTGATTGCGCAGAATGATTCCGGGCTATATTTGATTGATCAGCATGCCGCCCATGAGCGGATTAACTACGAGTACTATTACGAGCAGTTCGGTAAGCCGGCTGCCGCCTCACAGGAGCTGCTGCTGCCGATTACACTTGAATTCACACCATCGGAATCGGAGAAGGTGAAGCAGCGGCTGCACTGGTTTGAGAAGGTCGGCGTATATATGGAGTTTTTCGGCGGCCAAACCTTTCTGGTGCGTTCCCACCCGTTCTGGTTCCCCAAGGGTGACGAGAAATCCATCATTGAAGAGATGGCTGAGTGGGTGCTGAGCGAACGAAATATTGATGTTGCGAAGCTGAGAGAGACCTCATCGATCATGTGCTCCTGCAAGGCCTCCATCAAAGCCAATCAGAAGCTGACCGAGCAGGAGGCCATGACATTGATTCAGCGTCTGGGCGCCTGTCGCCAGCCATACACCTGTCCGCATGGACGACCGATCGTGGTTTCATTCTCAGCTTATGATTTGGAGAAAATGTTTAAACGCGTCATGTAACAGCAAGGAGGACTTTCATGATCATTACAACTGGAGAAGCGGAAGCGCCGGACATTGTTAAACGTGCGATAAGCTTATCCCAGGAGACCGGGTGCCGATATGTTCAGCGCGGTGGTCATTCATTACGAAAATTAGCCCGCAGATTCGGAGACGACGACATTCTGGTCGTATTGAACGGACATGTGCGTCTCAGCGGACCGGGCGGCTCTGTCATGGAATTTCATCCGAGCATGGGATTTGTCAGATTGAAACGCGTGCTGCACGGCAATCCGGATCCTATGCTGGATGCTGCCGGTATGGCCGAAGGAGACTCCGTTCTCGATTGTACGGCCGGGCTTGGCGCTGACTCGTTGGTGTTCTCGGGCAAAGGCGGGGAGAACAGCCGGGTCACCGCATTGGAGAGCTCGCTGCCCTTGTATGCGCTGCTCAAAGAGGGCCTTCGGACCTATGAAAGTCATCTGGAGGCCAGTGATCAGGCCATGAGGAGAATCGAGGTACGGCACAGCCATCACTTAGACTACTTGAAATCGCTGCCGGATCGGAGCGTGGATATTGTCTATTTCGATCCGATGTTCCGCGAGCCGATCACAGATTCGGCATCCATCAATCCGCTTAGGCATTATGCGAATGGGGAACCGCTGGATGAGGAAAGTGTGAGAGAAGCGGTCAGGGTTGCACGAAAAACCGTTGTTCTGAAGGAAGCACGGTACAGCGGAGAGTTTGAGCGGCTGGGCTTTTCTTTGCCTGAGCGGGGAAAATCGAAAATAACGTACGGAGTGATTTCCATTGACAGATGAATCAAAACCGAAACTGCTCGTTCTTATCGGACCGACAGCTGTAGGCAAAACCAAAATGAGCATTGAACTTGCCAAGGAATTTGGATGTGAGATTATATCCGGCGATTCGATGCAGGTATATCGGGGCATGGATATCGGCACAGCCAAAATCTCTGCGGATGAGATGGAAGGCATTCCCCATCATCTCATTGACATCCACGAGCCGGATCATCCCTATTCAGTGGCTGAATTTCAGGAGCAGAGCCGAAGATTGATAACCGAGATTGCTGGCCGGGGCAAGCTGCCGTTCATCGTTGGTGGAACAGGGCTTTATGTGGAATCGGTATGCTATGGCTATCAGTTCAGCGAGACCGGGGCGGACGAGGCTTTTCGGGATGAGCAGTTCCGTTATGCCAACGAAAATGGTGCGGAAGCCCTTCACCGGAAACTTGCCGATGTAGACCCTGAAACAGCCAATCGGCTTCACCCTAATGACCTACGTCGGGTCGTTCGTGCACTGGAAGTATTCCACATGACAGGTATCCCGCTTTCAGCCCAGCTGGCCCCTCAAACCAAGCAGTCTCCCTATGACTTATGCTTGGTCGGTTTGACAATGGACAGGCAAATGCTATATAACCGTATTGAAGAGCGAATTGATCTTATGCTGAATCAGGGACTTGTTGATGAGGTGGCGGCGCTCATGGACAAAGGGTATGCTCCAGGGCTTGTATCCATGCAAGGGCTTGGTTACAAGGAGATTGTATCGCATCTTAACGGGGAGTTTAGCTACGAGGAAGCGGTGGTTCTGCTCAAGCGTGATACACGCCGGTTCGCTAAGCGGCAGCTGTCATGGTTTCGTCATATGAAAGACATCGAGTGGGTAGACGTCACCGACTCGGGAAATTTTTCTGCAAACTATCAAAAAATCCGTGCTATAATAGCAGGAAAGTTTCACTGAAATCTTGAATATATTTCAAAACAATCTAATTGAACCATTGGGGGTACGGCTAATGAACAAGTCCATTAACATCCAAGACACGTTCTTGAACCAACTGCGTAAAGAGAACATTCCGGCCACGGTATACCTGACAAACGGCTTTCAGATCCGTGGAACGATCAAAGCTTTTGACAATTTTACCATCGTGATTGACAGCGACGGCCGTCAGCAAATGGTGTACAAGCATGCCATCTCCACGTTCATGCCGCAGCGCAATGTGTCCCTGATGCAGGATAACAACAACGATCAATAGATTTTAGATTGATTCATAGAGAGCATAATCATACCATCCTGATTATTTTGAAACTTTTTTGTTTATAATTCGTTTAGTTATAAGGAGTGCAGAGAGCAACCTGAGAAGGTTGTTCTTTTCTTTCCGAGACTTGACGAGAGTCAGAGGCTTGATCCCGCAAGGGAGTAAGGAGGGGGACAAATGGCTGGAAAAGATAATCAGATGTCAAGGTTGAACAAAAACAAAGACAACTCGAAGACATCCAAAACCACCAAACCTAAATCGAAGAAGAAAAAAGGCAAAGGCAAACGAATTGCATGGGCGTTGTTTTTTACAGCCGTCATTGCGATCTTCTGCGCGCTTGCAGGTTACTTGTTCATCCTGATCAGCGGCGAGAAGCTGCTGGAGCAGAACCAGGATAAACTGACCGCTTACGGTACCTCCAAAGTGTATGACCGTAACGGCACCCTGATGGGTGAGCTATCTATCCAGAAGAGTGACCCGGTCGAGTACAAAGATATTCCTGATTTATTAGTACAGGCATTCATTGCAACAGAAGATAAACGATTTATGGAGCATAACGGCGTGGATATGTGGTCGATCGGCCGTGCCGCGGTCAAGGATATCATGGCTCGATCCATGGTAGAGGGCGGAAGTACGATCACACAGCAGCTTGCAAAAAATATCTTCCTGACACGCGATAAAACATTTTTCCGCAAAGCGACGGAAATGTCGATCGCGCTCGCGCTTGAGCGTCAGCACAGCAAGGAAGAGATCATTGAGATGTATTTGAACCGAATTAACTTCGGTGGACCTTATTACGGCATTAAAGCGGCTTCCGAGCGGTATTTTGGGGAATCCGACTTGAACAATCTGGAATTGTGGGAAATGGCAACACTGGCGGCAATGCCGAAGGGGCCCTCCCGTTACAATCCGCTGAAGAACCCCGACCTCTCCAAAGAGCGTCGTGCTGTGGTGCTGACTCTGATGGAGCAGCAAGGGTACATTACGGCCGGTGAGGCTGAGGAAGCGAAAAAGGTGGATTATGATTATACACCGCCTGAAAGACAGCAGAAGTATACGGCGTTTATTGATTACGTCATGGAAGAGGCCGAAGAGAAGTGGGGCCTTACCGAGGATGATGTCAACATCGGAGGTTACCAGATTTATACCACCATGGATATCAATGCTCAGCAGGCTGTGGAGGAGGAGTTCAGCAACCCGGCTAACTTCGAAGAAAGCCCGGATGATGTACCTGTTGAAGGCTCTATGGTTATTATTAACCAAGAGACCGGCGGTATCGTAGCCATGGCCGGTGGGCGTGAGTATACGAGAGGCGGGTTCAGCCGGGCAACCGACAGCCGTCGCCAACCGGGCTCCGCGTTGAAGCCAATTGTGTCGTACGCACCTGCGCTGGAATCCGGGAAATTCACGAAAGATTCCAGGCTGAGCAATAAAAAGCAGTGTTTCGGCGGCAATTACTGTCCGAATAACCTGCATGGTTACTCGGAGACAATCAGTATGCCTGAAGCGATTCAGCGCTCCGAGAATATTCCGGCCGTCTGGCTGTTGAATCAGATTGGAGTTAAGACCGGTTTTGATTTTGCGCAGAGTTTGGGCATCAAAATGTCCGAGGGTGACGCGAATCTGTCCCTTGCACTGGGCGGAATGGATACCGGTACCAATACATTTGAAATGGCACAAGCGTTCAGTGCCTTCGCAAATGGCGGTGAATTTAAAGAGGCCTTTGCGATCAAACAGATTAAAGATAACAAAGGTAAGGTTGTGCACGAGAACAAAGGAAGCAAAGGGAAACGTGTAATGGAAGCTTCTACAGCTTCGCAAATGACAGACATGATGCGTCGCGTCGTTGATGAAGGAACGGGCAAGAACGCCCGGATCAGTCGTCCGGTAGCCGGTAAGACCGGAACCACGCAAAGTGGATACAAGGGTGTTAGCTCGAACCGTGATGTTTGGTTTGTCGGATACACACCGGAGTTAACCGCTGCTGTGTGGATGGGATACGATACGCCTGACCGACAGCATCTGCTGAAACGAAGCAGCTCGATCTCGGCTTCATTATGGGGCAAAGTGATGGAGAAGGCGGTTCAGGGTTATGAAGCGAAGAACTTCCCGAGCACTGAACCGCCACCGCCTCCAGTAGAAGAAACGACATTAACCGCCGTCAGCGGACTGACCGGTTCGTATAATGGCGAGACTCAGACCGTATCCCTGAGCTGGAATGCGGTTCAAGGCAGCAATATTCAGTATCACTTGTATCGTAAGGAAACATCCGAGGCGGAATACACCCGTATTCTCGATTCCTTGGGCGGAACCTCCATTGAAGATGTGAGCGCCATGGAAGGATTGACCTACGATTACTACGTGACTGCTTTTGATACTTCGACTGGCAAGGAGTCGGAACCTTCGAACGTTCTGCAGGTCGTCGCTGTTTCGGAGGATCTGCCGCCCGAGGAAGTGGAACCACCTCCGGTAGATACCGAAGAACCGCCTCCGGTTGAGGATGGTGACAATGGAGCAGGGAACGAAGTGCCTCCGGGTAACGAAAACGGTAATGGCACTGGTCCTGGAGATACAGGCAATGGAAATGGCACTGGTGAAGGACCTGGCAGCGGAAACGGCAATGGAACGAATCCACCTCCTGACAATGGGACCGGAACGGGTCAAGACGGCCAGAACCAAGGTAATGGTTCTGATGGTTCAGGGGATGGCTCCAACAATGGAGGCAACGGCACAGGGGGAACCAACTCGGATACGGGCAATGTTTCTACGGTACCGGGGACCATTGTTGATCCATCGGATCCTGCGAATACACAGGATGCACCGCAAGAAAGCCCATAACCAAACAAGAAAGCCTCCGCTTGAATTGCGGGGGCTTCTTTGTTTTGAGTGTGAAACCCAAATGTGGTAAGCTGGGAATACGATATGGGGAGGAAAAGTTCCATGAAACGTAAATTCGGAGATCGGGCGAATTGGCGCCGTATCACCCGCCGACACTTCACTTCCCGGTATGTGGAATGTGAGCAATTTACAGGGTATCTCACGCTATATACCATATACGGCCTGAAAGAACCGTTGTGGAAGACGTATGGCCGTCATACCTACCGAATCGCGGACAAAGGTTATTCTTGGCTGCAGTATTATCCGAAGGACAGCCATTTCATCGTTACCGCCATGTTTGATGACAAGCGAAAGATCGTGCAATGGTACATTGATATTTGCAAGAAGCAAGGAGTAACCGATCAGGGTGTCCCTTGGTTTGACGATCTGTATCTGGACGTTGTGGTCGTCAAGAACGGTGAAGTGTTTCTGCTGGATGAAGATGAGCTTGAGGATGCCCTGCGCCGGAATGATATTACCCGGGATGATTACAGGCTTGCCAAGGTGACTGCAAGGAACCTTCTTCGGGCCATCGACGCACATGAATTTCCTTACTTTATGATGTCTCTGAAGCATCGTGACCAGTTATTTCATAACGGAGAATTCAGGAGGAAGAAATAATGCGTCAGGAAATACATAAGAATTTGCCGAGAGCGGGCACGAAGAAGAGAGCATGGTTTAGAAGAGGGATGTATGCCCTGCTCTCTCTCGTTGTTCTTGGGGTATTGTGGTCGGGTTATGCGTATTGGAAAATTGAAAGCGCAGAGAGCAGCCCGGCAGAGAAAGCGGACGTCGGCATCATTCTGGGTGCATCCATGTGGGGCGATCAGCCAAGCCCGGGACTGCGGGAACGGCTGGAGCAAGCATTGGTTGAATACAACGCAGGACGATTTGATACTTTTATCGTGTCAGGCGGTCTCGATAAGCCAGGGTATACGTATACCGAAGCCGAAGGGATGAGAAACTTCCTGGTGGAGGCCGGCGTACCTGAAGAGCGCATCTACTTGGAAAACGAAGCCACGAGCACCTATGAGAATTTGCTCTACAGTCAAGATATCATGGAGAACAACGGGTGGAAGACGGCCATAATAATTACGCATGATTATCATGGCACGAGGTCGCTGGAGGTAGCAACCACTCTTGGTTATGATCATCCTTCTATGTCGCTGACGGAATCTACCGTTCTCCCCATGGTCAAACACAAGTCGAGAGAAGTGCTTGCTTACACGAAATGGACGGCTGATCGGCTGCTGATCGCAGTTGGTGTCCTATGAGGACGAAACTTCTAATAAGCAGGCTGTAAATAGAATACATTGGAATAGATAGTCAGCCCTTTGGATAAAGAGGTGAGGAGCAATGAACGGGCGTGTAACGGCCGCTAACGGCCGATCTGAAGGACGGCCATCCAGGCAGATTAATGTCGTGCTCCGCAGCGCGGAACCTCCGCTTGTCAGCAGCGTGGTTCCGGAACGCGAACCGGCCCCTTCGCCAAACCCTGTTTCCCAGCACAGTCTATTCCAGGAAATACAGAAAGAGCTGGATCAGCTAGTAGGTCTGGATCAAATCAAAGACCTGGTGTTCGAAATTTACGCTTTGCTTCAAGTGTCTCAGATGCGTTCAGAAGCAGGCTTATTAAGTGGCGGTCATGTATACCATATGATTTTTAAAGGAAATCCCGGTACCGGCAAAACGACTGTCGCGCGCATCGTTGCGAAGCTGTTCCAGAAGATGGGCGTGCTGAGCAAAGGACATCTGGTTGAAGTAGAAAGAGCGGATCTTGTCGGCGAATATATCGGCCATACTGCTCAAAAGACCAGAGAACTGGTCAAGAAAGCACTGGGAGGAATCCTGTTTATTGACGAGGCATACAGCTTGGCACGAGGCGGCGAGAAGGATTTTGGCAAGGAAGCGATCGATACCCTTGTCAAGTCAATGGAGGATCACAAGAATCAATTTATTCTGATATTGGCAGGATACAGTGATGAGATCGATTTTTTTATGGATACGAATCCTGGACTGCATTCCCGGTTTCCGATACAGATGGACTTTCCGGATTACAACATGGATCAGTTGATTCAGATTTCAGAGCTGATGGCAAAGGAGCGGGATTATATTTTGATGCCGCAGTCGCTCAGCAAGCTGAAGGATCATCTGCAATCTGAGAAGGATCATGGACTCCATGCCTTCAGTAATGCCCGTTATGTGAGGAATGTGATCGAGAAATCCATTCGCAATCAATCGGTTCGGCTGCTGAACCAATATGTGACCGGGAATCCCGGCAAGCTTGAGCTTATGACACTAAGGCCGGAGGACTTTAAGTTAAACGGAAAATTACAATGATTTTAAACCTGTCTTCGAACATAATGAAGGGGTAACACCGCTTCCTGATCATCATCATGTTTATTGCAGGCAGCCGTGGTTAGTTAACATAAGAGACGTAATCGTTAGAAGGAGTTGGATATATGACTAATACAACGCATGATACCCGGACAGAGATCGAAGATAGGGCTATACTGGTCAGCTTGGTGACGGATAAGGTTAAACGTTCGGGAATCAATCCCGAATATTCTTTGCAGGAGCTGGTTCAGCTCGCTGAAACGGCTGGAGTTGAGGTGCTGGATGTGATCACCCAGAATCGCGAAGTCCCGGACTCCAAATGGTTTATCGGTAAGGGAAAAGTTGAAGAACTTCGCATGGCGATTGATGGATTGGGCGCAACCACCGCGATATTCGATCAGGAGTTATCCGGTGCGCAAGTACGGAATTTGGAAGAATCCCTCGATGTGAAGATTATCGATCGGACTCAATTGATTCTGGATATCTTCGCCCAGCGCGCCAAGACGCGTGAGGGGATTGTTCAGGTGGAGCTGGCTCAGCTTACGTATCTGCTCCCGCGGTTATCGGGACATGGCAAGAATCTGTCAAGGCTCGGAGCGGGGATCGGGACACGCGGACCGGGCGAGAGCAAACTCGAAACCGACCGCAGGCATATTCGCGACAGAATCAGTGACCTGAAGCGGCAGCTGGATGAGATGACAAGGCACCGGAGTCTGCACCGGGAGCGCCGCAAGAAGAGTGGCGCCGTACAGGTAGCCTTGGTCGGCTATACGAATGCCGGCAAATCGACACTGCTGAATCGTTTAACGGCCGCAGACGTGTATATCGAAGATCAGCTGTTTGCTACGCTGGATCCGACCTCGCGTGCACTCGAACTGCCAAGCGGCAAAGAAGTGGTCCTTACGGATACCGTAGGATTCATTCAGAATCTTCCACATGATCTCGTTGCGGCATTCCGTGCGACGCTGGAAGAAGCCAATGAAGCGGATCTGATCCTTCATGTTGTGGATTCCTCCTCACCCATGCGAGATGAGCAGATGGCTGTGGTTCATTCTATTCTGCAGGACCTGGGAGCAGCGGATAAACCGCAGATCGTTCTTTTTAACAAGAAGGATGCGTGTGAGCCGGAGCAGTTGGAGATGCTGCCGACCGGGGAGGGGCAATTAAAGATCAGTGCTTATAATGATCAGGACCTGGACACGGTCCGTGAAGCGATCCAGAACCAGCTGTCGGGTGGGAATGTGACTTTTCGTATTCCCGCTGACCGGGGCGATCTGAACTCGGCTGTATACCGTATCGGCGACGTGCTGGAGCAGTCTTTTGATGAGAATGATATCCTCTACGAGGTTCGAATTAATAAAGCTGATTACGAGAAGATGGGTTATTTGCTTCATGATTACGTTCAGCAGCAGTAATGGAGATACAACAGCGTGAATTAAAGATGAAGTGTTAAGATGTGAGACATCATGTGTAATAGAGGAGAGAGCGGTTTGTCATGGCAAGATTTTCGCAGGATATACTTGAATTAAGCAATGAGATGGAAGCAAAAATAGGACAGCGCTTGCGCGAGATTGACGCGATCGTGGACTTCAATCAGTGGAAGGTGATCGATGCCTTCCAGAAGCATCACGTAAGTGATTTTCACTTCGCGGCTTCCACCGGCTATGCATACAATGATCGCGGGCGGGAAGTGCTGGATGAAGTATATGCAGACGTATTCGGGGCCGAATCGGCCCTGGTGCGTCCTCATTTTGCTTCCGGGACGCATACGATTTCGACGGCGCTGTTTGGCGTTTTAAGACCAGGGGATGAGCTGCTGTACATTTCTGGACGTCCGTATGACACTCTTCATAAAGTCATCGGCGAGCCTGGGGACGGCACGGGTTCCCTTCGGGATTTTGGCATCGGTTATCATGAGATTGCGCTAACAGAACAAGGTGAGATTGATTGGAACCAGGTGGAGATGATGATCACGCCAACAACGAAAGTCATCGGTATCCAGCGTTCCCGCGGATATGATTGGCGCTCTTCCTTTACGGTCGCTCAGATCGGTGAAATGGTTGCCCGTATCCGTTCCATTCGCGAGGATTTGATTATTTTCGTAGATAACTGCTATGGCGAGTTTACGGAGCAATTGGAGCCTACCGAAGTTGGTGTTGACCTGATGGCAGGTTCTCTCATCAAAAACCCGGGTGGCGGCATTGCCGAAACCGGTGGATACATCTGCGGCAAGGCAGCCTATGTGGATATGGCAGCCTATCGGCTTACCGCTCCGGGAATCGGGCGTGAGGTGGGAGCTATGCTAGGCACGACGAGGGGAATTTACCAGGGGTTATTCCTCGCACCTTCTACGGTAGGACAAGCGGTCAAGGGCAGTGTATATGCTGCTGCGATGTTTGAGGCCGTAGGATTTACAACCAAGCCGGGCTGGCAGGAGGAACGGACGGATTTGATCCAGGCCGTTTCTTTTACCGGACCGGATCACTTGATCGCTTTTGTTCAAGGGATTCAGCGGGCAGCGGCAGTGGACAGTCATGTGGTGCCTGAGCCTTGGGATATGCCTGGATATGAGCACCCGGTAATCATGGCTGCAGGCACGTTCATTCAGGGAGGAAGCCTTGAATTATCGGCAGATGCCCCTATCCGATCTCCATACATTGGTTATATGCAGGGGGGGCTGACGTACTCTCATGTTAAATATGGGGTACTTATGGCCCTTCAAAGTATGAAAGATCGTAAACTATTGTGAGTTATCCTTACATGCGGTTGACGTAGCTGATCAGGAAATGTACAATAGGATCAGAATAGACCACTTGGAAGGTTGATGAGATATGGGTGATGAGATTCGGAGGAATATGGCGTTATTTCCGATAGGCATCGTTATGAAGCTTACGGATCTGTCTGCCAGACAGATACGCTATTATGAGCAGCATAATTTAATTGTCCCTGCCCGCACATCGGGCAACCAACGCCTGTTTTCCTTCAATGATGTGGAGCGACTGCTAGAGATTAAGGCTTTGATTGAGAAAGGTGTTAACATCGCTGGCATTAAGCAAGTTATGAACCCTGTCACAAAAGAGTCTGAAGAGGCTACCGTCATTACTCCTGATACGGAGAACAGACGCCGTGAGATGTCAGAGTCGCAGCTGCGTCGTTTGCTGAAGCAGGAATTGATTACCGCTAAAAGACCGGGTCAGGTTTCATTGATTCAAGGGGAATTATCCCGGTTTTTTAATAAATAAGGATTGCCATGCTGTAATTCTTCATTCACATTACTAGTTTTTATTTAAAAAGGAGAGGATAAAGTGAGTTATACCAGAGAGGACATTCTACGCATTGCACAAGAAGAAAATGTTCGATTTATCCGCTTGCAATTTACAGATTTGCTTGGAACGATCAAAAACGTTGAAATTCCTGTAAGCCAGCTGCCAAAAGCACTTGATAATAAAATGATGTTTGATGGTTCTTCCATCGAAGGTTATGTACGTATTGAAGAATCCGATATGTATCTGTATCCGGACCTCGATACTTTTATGATCTTCCCATGGGTATCCGAGGATCGTGTTGCGCGTTTGATCTGCGATATCTATATGCCTGACGGCACTCCATTTGCCGGAGATCCGCGCGGTATTCTGAAGAGAGCTTTGGAAGAAGCCGAAGAGATGGGTTTCACTTCCATGAATGTAGGTCCAGAACCGGAATTCTTCCTGTTCAAGACTGATGAAAAAGGCAACCCAACCATGGAGCTTAATGACCAAGGCGGATACTTTGACCTGGCACCAACGGACCTTGGCGAGAATTGCCGCCGCGATATCGTGTTGACGCTGGAAGAGATGGGTTTTGAGATCGAAGCATCTCACCATGAGGTGGCTCCTGGCCAACACGAAATTGACTTTAAATATGCGAGTGCTATCAAAGCAGCCGATCAGATCCAAACCTTCAAATTGGTTGTTAAGACGATTGCTCGTCAGCATGGTCTGATTGCTACCTTTATGCCGAAACCACTCTTTGGCGTGAACGGCTCTGGTATGCACTGCAACCAATCGCTCTTCAAAGGCAACGAGAACGCGTTTGTTGATGAGAGTGATGAGCTTGGCTTGAGCGTAACTGCTCGTAACTACATGGCGGGTATTCTTAAGCATGCACGCGCATTTGCTGCGATTACCAACCCTACGGTTAACTCGTACAAGCGTCTCGTGCCTGGTTACGAAGCACCCTGCTACGTAGCGTGGTCTGCAAGCAACCGCAGCCCGATGATCCGCATTCCTGCATCCCGTGGCCTCAGCACACGTATCGAAGTGCGTAACCCGGATCCAGCAGCTAACCCATACCTCGCTCTTGCTGTAATGCTAAAAGCAGGTTTGGATGGCGTTAAACGCGAATTGTCCCTCCCGGCTCCAATCGACCGTAACATCTATGTGATGACGGAAGAAGAGCGCATCGAGGAAGGTATCCCAAGCTTGCCGGCAAACCTCAAGGAAGCGCTCAACGAATTGATTCGCAGCGAAGTTATTTCCGACGCACTTGGCGATCATGCGCTGGCGCACTTCTATGAGCTGAAGGAAATCGAATGGGACATGTACCGCACACAAGTTCACCAATGGGAACGCGATCAGTACATTACGATGTATTAATAGAGGAATCCCCGCTGCTATATGGCAGTGGGGATTTTTTTGTTTAAGTCGGTGTAGGTGTGGCAGCGCCGACTTGTCATTCCAACTACGCTTGATTACAATAACATTACCCGAAATCAAAGGAATAACCGTAGAGGAGATTATAAATGGCCGTACTTAGGGACCTCCATGAAGAGGAAACTCGGGTTGAATTCCGTTTTATATCACGAATACCTGGTGAGAATGAAGGATGCCAGATCCATTTTAAGTTTTTTGAAGCGGATCATTTAATTTATGATTTGAATTTTGGTTGGACCAACCTGACGATTCGAAATTATATTAGAGTTACGACGGAATTTCCT
This sequence comes from Paenibacillus glucanolyticus NBRC 15330, assembly GCF_004000885.1. Classification (GTDB taxonomy): domain Bacteria; phylum Bacillota; class Bacilli; order Paenibacillales; family Paenibacillaceae; genus Paenibacillus_AQ; species Paenibacillus_AQ glucanolyticus. The sequence continues at coordinate 26,051 of NZ_BIMC01000022.1, read as the reverse complement.
CTTGATAGGCTTAATTTATTTAGTCTTAATGGTTTATTTATGTCTTTTGAAAAACATTTATATCAATTGGATTGGAAAGAAACAGATACGGCAGGAAGTTATCAATTGGGTTTTTACGGGTCTGAGCAGGATTTTAATCTTACTGCTGACATAGAATCCATAAGAAGATTTGGTTCTGAATTTAAATTGAATTGGGACCAGGCTCCTTTAACGAGTGAGTAACATAATCTTTAGAAACCAGTTAACATTAACCGGGAATGAAGGGGATCAACTCCATGTGGGGGAAGATGCCTTTTTTATTTATCAAAATTTTGGGAACTTTTACTCGCTTCAATGACTCTAATTAGATGAGGTGAATCGGTTGGAGCTTGAATACGTAGCAAAAATGTCGGAGATGGACACACAAACCTTGAATGAAATGATGAACCAGTATGGAAATGATATATGGAATTACGCCTATTTTTTGACCAAGCAACATGCTCTTGCTGATGACATTGCCCAAGAGGTTTTTATTAAGGCCTATTATGGAATACATACGTTTCGTGGGCAGTCGACGTTAAAGACATGGCTGCTTACGATTACAAGACATACGGCGTTCCGGCACAAACAGGCTTTTTTCTTGCGGAAAGTGACCTTGCAGGACAAGCCGCGTCTGGATGCGCAGAGCCGGTCAGCTGAAGCGGAGTATATGGAAAGTCAGTATACAGATGAGATATGGAGGATGATTATGAGTCTGCCAAGAAAGTTCAGGGAGGTGCTGGTTCTAGATCTTTACTACGAAATGCCGATCACTCAGATAGCGGAGCTTCTAAACGTAGCGACTGGTACGGTTAAATCCAGGCTGTATCGGGCGAGAAAAAAAGTGCAGAACATGTTAAAGGAGAATTCTGGTTATGAATGAGGAAAAGCCTGATTGGTACGAGCGAGCGCAACAAGGTCTTTTTCAAAATGAACCATTTACCGCCGAGATGAAAAATAAGGTGCAGGTGTCACTGACCCAAGGTAGCCATAGATCAAAGCGTCGTCCATATTTACGTGTTGGTATGACTGGCGTGCTATTGTTTGTCATTCTACTGCTATTGATTCAGTTTCCTTGGGGGGAACGTACGGTACAACAGCATACGGCAGGGGGGGGACCATCCCCATCTGTGACGGAGACGATTCGCGCAGAAGGTACAACGGATGAAGGAACGTTACAGGTAGTTGCCGTCGATAAGGAAGAGATAACGGAATTAGGAGCTCCCAGCTGTTTCGGACTCGAAACGGATCTGTCGTTTAAAGGGGATTACAAAGTGAAGTACGCGGTAGAGGGGACCTCGGAGGATGTGGTTGTCCTTGAGGATCTCACCTTCATACAACCAACTTCCGCTGCTCTTCAGATGATTCGATTGCCTTTTCAGGAAGCGGATGTGTTCATACTCGCCCCGCAATATAAGGACTGTCACGGAATACAAATCTATGCATTTGCGGTGGAGCATGGGAGTGGTAAGGCGGTGCAGCTGCAATTTGAGGAGGAGTTCTCTAGAGCCAGCACGTCCTATTACAGACCGGGCACTACACCTACGGTGAAAGATAATAAGCTTGTTCTGAAGTCCACGGAGGGTCCAGGCGGGGAAGGCTCGCCTGAATATAATATGGCTGAGAGAATGTATCAATTAGATCTTAGGCAAAATGCCATGGTGATGGTCTTGCGCAAGGACCGGAAATCTTAAGGATTAAATAACGTAGCACAAGAGGTTACCATCCAACTAAGGAAGGTAACCTCTTGTTCATTGATATATGAAGTTAGTGTACATCCCTAAAGAGACCGATGACTTTGCCGAGAATGGTTACATGATTCAGGCGCAGGGGCTCGTAAGTAGGATTCTCCGGCTGCAAGCGAACGTGGTCCTTCTCTTTGTAGAAGGTTTTTACGGTTGCTTCGTCTTCCTCTGTCATCGCTACTACAATGTCACCATTGTCTGCAGTTTGCTGCTGGCGAACAATGACATAGTCACCGCTATGTATGCCAGCTTCAATCATGCTGTCACCAACAACAGATAACATGAATACCTTATCGTCCCCTACATAATGCTGAGGGAGAGGGAAGTAATCCTCGATGTTCTCCATGGCGGTAATAGGTACGCCTGCAGTGACTTTACCGACAACAGGCACTCTGGCAATGGTGTGGGTAAACAGATTAGCGCTATCGGATTCTTCTTGGCCAAGCAGTTCGATCGCTCTTGGCTTCGTAGGGTCACGGCGGATCAGGCCTTTCTTCTCCAATCGGTCTAGATGACCATGGACCGTTGAACTGGAAGCTAGTCCTACAGCCTCGCCGATTTCCCGGACAGAAGGCGGGTAACCCTTGCTACGAACTTCGTTGCGGATAAACTCTAAGATCGCCAGCTGGCGGCTGGATATTTTCGACATGCCGTATCAACCCCATTTAGTAACGTTTGGGAAAATTATAACATAGAACTTCCGTTCGTACAAACATAAGTTCTAAAAAAAGATAGAACAAATGTTCTTTTAGGTATTGTATCAAACAAGTGTTCGTGTTATTATGAATTCATAAGAGAACACTTGTTTGGGAGATGATGATTCCATGTTGAAATACAGTACATACCGTAGTATTTATGAGAACGTTCCTGTGCGAACGGAGAAGTCTTCGGTGACTTGGGTCTATCAATTGAAATCCAGAATGACTTCCATCCCTTTAATTAAACTTCTATTCATTCTGCTGATTGTTGCATCCTTTTGGACGGGGGCCTATTCCGTTTTTGCCGGGGGAATGGAAAAGCCGACAGGTGAGAAGTTGGTCATTGTTCAATCCGGCGATAGTTTATGGCGTATCGCTTCCCTTCATAAACCAGCTGATATGGATACGCGCGTATATATTGATAGTATTAGAAGAACGAACGGTTTGAAAGGTCCTGACATACAGGCAGGAGAGGTGTTATCATTACCGGTGTGGTAATGTAATGAGCAATCCATTCTAACGCGTATTGTTTATTTCTAATTACTATTACTCTATTGTTAATGATGGGGAGGACCCATTCATACTAATCATACATTCATATTTATTCTTAATGAGAGTTTGCAAGGGTGCGGTTTCCTTGACAAGCTCTTTTTCACATGTTTAAGTTATAAATGATATTGGAATTGGAGGAGAAGGCATGGATATTGATACTTTGGTTGAACGCATTAATGTATTAGCAAGAAAACAGAAGAGTGAAGGGTTGACTGAAGAAGAGCAGAAGGAACGGGCTGAGCTTCGGGAAATATACCTTAACAATATTCGTAGTAACTTTAGACAACAGCTTGAATCGATTGAATGGGTAGATGAAAATGAAGAAAAAGGCGGCCCACGATTAAAGCAGTAGTCTATGAAAACTGTCTCATGATCTGATCAGAGGATTAATGGGCAGATAGAAGGATAGAATCATAACATTTGGGATGCCGGTTCATTTGTAGAGAATTGAACACGGTTTCCCAAGTTTATATGGTTTAAATCATATTGAAATTGAGTCCAGGGGGAACCATATGTCACGATCATGGGAAAGAAAAGTCAACAAGAATATGTCACAACTCAACAAGCAGCGTAAGAAGCAAGGGCTGTCCTCGTACCAAGGCTCCACCATCTCCGATAAGAGTGATGTGTTTAAAGGACGTAAATACGTTCTGCCGTTAGTGCTCGTTGCGCTTGCCGGGCTGTACGCCCTTCTGGGCACTGCAACGTCTGGGGCAACAGGAGGAAGCAATGATGTGTTGAACTGGGTGGGTGTCAGTTTGTATATTCTATTGGCGCTTATGATTTTCTTGCGTAAGCCTTATTTGAAGATAGAGCGTGCCTCTGTATCCACGATGAAATTCAACCGGGAACGCCGTTTGGCTGTATCTGACATCGAGAAGATCAAAATTGCTTCGGGTTCCGTGGTTATCCAGGGCAAAGGGAAAGCGGGCAATTGGGTGTTCTCACGTATGATGAATCTTTATGATACCAAAGCGATGGGCGAGAGGCTGGAGGAGTTTGCCAAAACTCATCAAATTCCAGTGGAGCATGACTAATCGACAGAGCAGATAACAGTCAATATGGGGAGTGGGAGAGAAATGCCGATAGCTGCAGTGTTATTTGATTTGGATGATACGTTATTGTGGGACGAACGAAGTGTGGAAGAGGCTTTCGAAGTGACAAGCCAAGCGGGGGCAGCGGAAACCGGCGTCAATGCAGCTGAACTACTGTCTGCGGTCAGGGAGGAAGCAAGAGCATTATATGAATCGTATGATACGTTTGCTTTTACTAAAATGATCGGAATTAATCCGTTTGAAGGCTTGTGGGCGAATTTTACGGCTGGAGCACAGCCGGAATTCAGGAAACTTCAGGAACTTGCACCCGTTTACCGCAAAGAATCGTGGCGCCGAGGACTTATTCGCGTGGGTGTGGATAATGAGTCGTTGGCTGAGAAGCTGGCTGAACGATTTGCTTCAGAACGTCGAACAAGACCCTATGTATATGAAGAAACCTTTGAAATTCTGAAGGAATTGCAGGGCAACGTGAAATTACTGCTTCTGACGAACGGAAGTCCTGATCTGCAGCAGGAGAAGCTGAATGGCGTCCCGGAGCTGGTCCCATATTTCGATCATATTATCATTTCCGGCGATTTCGGCAAGGGTAAGCCAGATGTCTCCATATTCAAGCATGCACTTGATCTGTTAGGTGTGGAGGCCGATCAAGCTGTTATGGTCGGGGATAAACTGACAACGGATATTAAGGGCGGCAATGCGGCTGGGCTCCATACCGTATGGATCAATCGGGTCGATCGTCCCCATGATCCGGGTATACAGCCGAAGTTTGAAATCAAGCATTTATCCGAACTGCACGGCATTTTGAGGAATTTGTAAATTACAAGTATATAAATATCCATCGATACGTTATCGTACATAGAAACAGTCCTGAAGCAGATTATGCGATCCGGGGCTGTTTTTTTGTTGGTCCTGTCGCCTGAGTTTTGTTGTGATTACCGCCTGTGACAAACGTCACACAATTGTAAGCTGTATGAGATAGAAAAAAAAGGTTAATACGATATAATGGATAGTAAGCTTACGCAGATTGGCATGGACCATTACGTGGATGAACCATACATAGCATTATATCGTAAAGAGGTGTTAGGCATGACAACGAAAAAGGTGGCTTTGTTTGCAGCGATGGTACTTATGGCTGTTGCGCTTGCTGCATGCAGTGACAGCCAAGCGGAATACAGCGATGATGTGATGGCAGAGCCTATCATTGTAGAACTGACGTTGACGCCGGAGAGCATTCAGGCTGGTGAGAAGGTATTAATTCAAGCAAAGGTGACACAAGCAGGCAATCCGGTGGAAGATGCGAATGATGTGGAATTTGAAGTAACACTCGAAGGTGGAGGCGTACAGGCGAAGGTGCCGGTTAAGCACGATCAGGATGGGGTATACCAAATGGAAAAAACCTTCGCCGATGCCGGAACGTATCGTATCGTTTCGCACGTCACAGCAAGAGGACAGCACTCGATGCCGTTGAAGGAACTCACGGTAACGGAGTAATGGAGTAATGCAACACAATAAAATAAGGCAGCGCAGGATCCGTGAATCGGATGGTTGCGCTGCCTTATTTTATTTTCCTATTCAATCAACCATTGCAGTTTTATTGGAACTGGGGATCCGCTACCGGTGTAGCTACCCATCCGTTCTCTTCAATGAAGAGACGAACTGCGATGATCTGTTTGTTCTCCATCAATGTGAAGAAGTGAGGCGTGTTTTCCGGAACGGAAATGACATCGCCGGGCTCAAGCTCAACATTAAAGTATCCTACATCGTCAGAACCTTTAATAATGAAGATCCCTTTACCGCCGACAATCGCACGGATTTCGTCTTCCGAGTGCGTGTGAACCTCTTCGAATTTCTTCAGCAGGTCCTCTATATTGGGCGTTGACTCGGAAAGTGTGATGACATCCCAAATTTTGTAGCCGCGTCTTGCAGCCAGGTCGCGAATCTCTACATCAAAGATGTCCAAAATGCGCTTCTTATCGTCATCACTAAGCTTGAAATTTTCTTGAAGCGCTGCCGGGAGTTTTTCCATATTCCAGTGCTCGTAAACAACCTCTTGGTTATTCAGGAATTCCCGAACATTTTCTTCCCCGGTAATACGTTCGTTCGTATTGCGAATTACAATCTCTGCCATAGCTCTAACCCTCTTTCTCCCGTTGGATTAATATGTATTATAGCCCCCCTCACCGCGTTTGTCATCTGCAAATGTTGATTTGCCCGAGTAACAACGCATATTTCAGCTTTTCTATTGAAAAATATTCTGATACACTAAGATTTAACGTTTTCCGGGGAGGTTTATGAGTTGAACAAGCCTAGCTTACAAGAAGTACTTAAGGAACGAATATTAATTCTTGATGGTGCCATGGGCACCATGATACAGCAAGAGGACCTCTCGGCAGAAGATTTTGGCGGCCCGGAGCTGGACGGTTGTAATGAAATGTTGGTCATTCATCGGCCGGATGTCATTCAGAAAATACATGAACAATACCTTGAAGCAGGTGCAGACCTGATTGAAACGAATACATTTGGCTCAACCTCCGTTGTCCTTGCTGAATATGATGTTCCGGAGCTTGCCAGGGAACTCAACCTGAAAGCAGCGCATTTGGCGCGTGCTGCGGTTGAAAAATATTCTACCCCGGACAGTCCTCGCTATGTGGTGGGGGCAATGGGGCCGACAACCAAGACGCTCTCCGTCACCGGCGGTGTGACTTTTGCCGAGTTGATTGAGAGTTACGAGGAGCAGGCCGTGGCTTTGATTGAAGGAGGGGTTGATGCGCTGCTGCTCGAAACTTCACAGGATACGTTGAACGTTAAAGCGGGGAGCATTGGCATTCGCCAGGCGTTTGAGAAGACGGGTGTTACCCTTCCTATTATGATTTCCGGTACCATCGAACCGATGGGAACCACGCTTGCCGGTCAGAATATTGAAGCATTCTACATTTCATTGGAACATTTAAATCCGGTATCCATCGGGCTTAACTGCGCTACAGGCCCGGAATTCATGCGCGACCATATCCGGTCTTTGTCTGAAATGTCAAGAAGTGCGATCAGTTGTTATCCTAACGCTGGTCTGCCTGACGAGAACGGTCAGTATCATGAATCCCCTGAGTCGTTGGCCCAGAAGATGGGTGCTTTTGCAGAAAAGGGATGGCTCAATATTGCCGGCGGTTGCTGCGGGACAACTCCTGATCATATTCGTGCGCTAAAGAATACGATGGACACCTTCCTGCCACGTCCGCTGGATGGTACGCATTTACCGGCATTGTCCGGCATCGAGCCTGTCTATATTGAGCAAGAAAACCGCCCATATATGGTGGGTGAACGTACGAATGTACTGGGTTCGCGCAAGTTTAAGCGTCTAATTGTTGAAGGCAAATACGAAGAGGCATCCGAGATTGCCCGTGCACAAGTGAAGAACGGTGCTCATATTATTGACGTTTGTGTGCAGGACCCTGATCGTGAAGAAAGTGAAGACATGGTCAAATTCCTGGAGCTCGTGGTGAAAAAGGTTAAGGTACCACTGATGGTGGATACAACCGATCCGGCTGTCATTGACTTAGCCCTCCAATACTCGCAAGGCAAAGCGATAATTAACTCCATTAACCTTGAAGATGGCGAGGAGAAATTTGAGCAAGTGATTCCCTTGGTACACAAATACGGTGCTGCGGTCGTAGTGGGCACCATCGATGAGAGCGGCCAGGCGATCCATCGTGACGACAAGCTGAAGGTAGCTCAGCGCTCTTATGATCTGCTCGTGAACAAGTATGGTGTTTCACCGGAAGATATTATTTTTGACACACTGGTATTCCCTGTAGGTACTGGAGACGAGCAGTACATCGGATCCGCCAAGGAAACCATTGAAGGCATTCGTATTATAAAAGAAGCGATGCCGAAAGTGCATACGATTCTTGGAATCAGCAACGTTTCCTTCGGATTGCCGGAAGCAGGACGCGAAGTGCTGAATTCCGTGTATCTGTACGAATGCACCAAGGCGGGCCTGGATTATGCGATTGTGAACACAGAGAAGCTGGAACGGTATGCCTCCATTCCAGAAGAGGAGCGCCGGTTGGCGGAGGATCTGATCTACCGCACCAATGATGAGACATTGGCAGCCTTTGTGGCGGCATTCCGCAACAAGAAGGTCGAGAAGAAGGTTCAAGTCTCGAATTTGACTCTTGAGGAACGCCTTGCTTCCTATGTAGTGGAAGGGTCTAAGGAAGGACTTATTCCGGACTTGGATGAAGCATTAACCAAATACGGAGCCCTTGAGATTATTAACGGCCCATTGATGAATGGAATGAGCGAGGTTGGCCGATTGTTCAACAACAATGAGTTAATCGTGGCAGAAGTGCTCCAGAGCGCAGAAGTAATGAAAGCCTCCGTGGCGTATTTGGAATCCTTCATGGAGAAAAACGAGTCATCGGTCAAAGGTAAAATCATGCTCGCCACCGTCAAGGGAGATGTGCATGATATCGGCAAAAACCTGGTGGAGATCATTCTGTCCAACAATGGTTATCGAATCATTAATTTGGGTATAAAAGTACCACCGGAGCAAATTATCGAGGCCTACCGGCGTGAACAGCCTGATGCAATCGGTTTGTCCGGTTTGCTGGTCAAATCAGCCCAGCAGATGGTATCAACGGCCCAGGATTTGAAGAATGCCGGGATCAGCGTTCCGATTATGGTAGGCGGAGCTGCCCTGACACGAAAATTCACCAAAACGCGCATTCGTCCGGAGTACGATGGGATGGTGCTCTATGCCAAGGATGCGATGGATGGTCTTGCTTTGGCAAACCAGCTTAGCGATCCGGTGCAGCGGACAAAAATGGTTGAAGATATCAAGGCAGAGCAAGAAGCGGAAGCTGCGGCTCCTCAAGTGGTGAAAGTGATGCCTAAGCTGTCAGAGGGCTTGCGATCCAAAATATCGACAGATGTCCCGGTGTATATACCGCCGGATATGGAGCGGCATGTGCTCCGGAATTATCCGATCTCGCATATCCTGCCTTATATCAACATGCAGATGCTGTTAGGACATCATCTGGGACTTAAAGGATCCGTGGAACAGCTGTTAAAAGCAAATGATCCGAAGGCAGTATCCCTTAAGGAAACCGTTGACGGCATCCTGGAGGAGGCCGTTCAATCGGGCATCATTCAGGCGCATGCCATGTACCGTTTCTTCCCGGCGCAGTCGAGAGGCAACGATATCATCATATATGATCCGAATGACACAACCAAAGAACTGCATACGTTTACGTTTCCGAGACAGCAGGTTGAGCCATACCTATGTCTGGCGGATTTCTTGAAATCCGTAGATAGCGGGGTGATGGATTACGTCGGATTTCTCGTTGTTACAGCAGGACACGGCGTAGGAAAACTGTCCGGGGAATGGAAGGACAAGGGAGATTATCTCCGCTCCCATGCGCTTCAATCCGTTGCCCTGGAAACGGCAGAAGGACTGGCGGAGCGGATTCATCACATGATGCGGGATACTTGGGGATATCCGGATCCGGCAGACATGACCATGAAGCAGCGCTTGGGTGCCAGGTATCAAGGCATTCGCGTCTCCTTTGGTTATCCGGCTTGCCCGGACCTGGAAGATCAGGAGCCGTTGTTTAAGCTGCTGCAGCCAGAGGATATCGGCGTTCAACTCACAGAAGGATTCATGATGGAGCCTGAGGCGTCGGTATCGGCGATGGTGTTCAGCCATCCTGAGGCACATTATTTTAACGTGGATAAAGCTTAACCTGTTGAATACCGGCATAGCCGGGTTGAAATCCTCCGAATGTTTCGGGGGATTTCTCCGGTTTACAACCGAAAGGGGAGAAGAGGGATGGAACTCTATTTTTTAGGAACGAATGCGGGGGTTCCGACGCTGCAGCGTAACGTGACCTCGATTGCACTGCGTTTGCTGGAGGAGCGCAGAAGTTTGTGGCTTTTTGATTGTGGAGAAGGCACACAGCATCAAATATTGAAATCCCCGCTCAAGCTGTCCAAGCTTGAGAAGGTATTCATTACCCATATGCATGGTGATCACATCTTCGGCTTGCCGGGACTGCTTTCGAGCCGCGGTGCCCAAGGCGTGACTTTACCGCTTGCGATTTACGGTCCCCCGGGGATTAAATCGTTCATTGAGACCACATTAAACATCAGCCAATCCCGTGTTCCTTACACGATGGAGATCATGGAGCATACGGGCGGTGTGTTGTTTGAGGACGATAGCTTCCGGGTGGAAGCGGCAAAGCTGGATCATCGAGCGGAGAGCTACGGTTACCGCATAGAGGAGAAAGACCTTCCCGGCAGTCTGGATCTGAAGCGGCTGGAGGCTTACGGGCTCAAGCCGGGACCGTTATACGGAAAGCTGAAAAGAGGAGAGAGCGTGGATCTCGGCGGCGGCAGGTGGATACATGCTTCGGACGTGCTTCTAACTCCGAAAAAGGGCAGAGTGGTTACGATTCTCGGGGATACGCGCCCATGCCCGGGGGTGGAGAGCCTGTCGAAGGGAGCCGATCTTCTCGTTCATGAAGCTACCTTTATGGATGACTTGACGGAGCTCGCTCACGAATATTATCACAGTACAGCTAAGCAGGCAGCAGAGGCAGCAGAACGAGCCGGAGTAAAGACGCTGTTCCTGACCCACTTTAGTTCCCGCTATAAAGATATCGAGCATCTGCAGCCACTGCTTAAGGAAGCGCAGCAGATTTTTGAGGATACACGGCTGGCTGAAGATTTCGGATTGTACCCCATCCAGAGAAGATCGTGAAAATGGAGCAGCTGACCGGCTTACAGGGAAATGTGAAGTGAATTATTTTCCGGGAAAGCGCAGGAAATGACAAACCGATATATATTCGCTGATGCTTGGACAGCCTTCGATTTCTTTCGACTCGGCAGCACCAGGATGAGGCGCCCGGCATGAACCTTGCAACCGGATGTGGGCTTCTTTACAATAATACTACTGGGGTATTTATGTTTGATACATATTCATGATGATGGATGCCGATAACGGATTGGCGAGAATACACTTGTACTTCAGCCGATGAATCATTTAGGGTATGAAGGAAAGAAATAAAGAAGGTGCTATAACATGATGGAAAAACCCAAAGGATTGCTGATAGACCTCGATGGAACACTGTATCACGGCCGCAACCGAATTGAGGGAGCGGATCTTCTCATTGAGCGATTGAAGGAGCTGCAGATTCCGTACCTGTACGTAACCAACAACTCCTCGAGAACACCGGAGCAGGTGGCAGCGCATTTGATGGAAATGGGGATACCTGCTTCGCCAGACGAAGTGTGCACCTCTTCCCTTGCGGCGGCCCGATATATTGCCGAGGAATCGCCGGGAGCCAGAGTTGCGATGCTCGGGGAAGAGGGACTGAGGGAAGCGCTGTTGTCAGCAGGCCTCACGATCGTGGAGGACTCCCCTGAATATGTCATTCAAGGAATTGACCGTGCGTTTCATTACGATAAACTGACCCGTGCTGTCCGCTGGATTCAGGAGGGGGCGGTGTCTGTATTGACCAATCCCGATCTGCTTCTCCCGTCGGATACCGGCTTAATGCCTGGTGCAGGTTCGCTTGGGGCCGCCATTGAAGCTGCTTCCGGAGTTAAGCCGACCGTGATTGGCAAGCCTTCCTCGATTCTGATGAAGTTTGCCTCGGACCGTCTTGGACTGGCACCGGAAGAAACTTATGTGATCGGGGATAATATCCGTACGGATATCGCAGCGGGTGCACATGCCGGATGCAAGACGGTGCTCGTTATGACGGGTATAACGACAGATCTCAACATGGGGGCACATATCGAGGCAACGGGTGTTACGCCGGACTATATATGCCGCGATTTGAGTGAAGTGGTCAAACTGCTGTGTTCGTAAAAAGCGAAGCGTACATAAACTTTTGTGATCGACGAAGGGAAGATGAATCATGCCGGAACTGCCGGAAATGGAGAACTACCGAAGACTGTTATCTCAGAGCATTGTCAATGTACCCATCACAAATGTTGTTGTGAACCGTGAGAAATCACTAAACGTGCCTGTTGATGAGTTTACTTCCGTATTAAAAGGAAGCAAGGTCATTTTTGTGGAACGGAGAGGGAAGCACCTTGTATTTCATCTCCACAACGGAGGCCGGCTGCTGCTTCACTTGATGCTGGGAGGCATTCTGTATTTAGGGCGTATCGATGAAGAGCGTCCTCCCCGTTCTACTCAAGTCGAGATCACGTTTGGTGATCAGGTGTTGTATTTTATCGGTCTGCGCCTGGGTTATTTGCATTTCCTTACGGCAAAAGAAGCCGATGATGCGCTAAAAGAGCTTGGACCTGAGCTGCTGGACCGACGCATGACCAAAGCGCGCTTTGTCCAATTGATCGGAAAGCGGCGTGGCGCATTAAAAACTACGCTGGTCAATCAACAGGTTGTCGCTGGAATCGGTAACTGTTATGCAGATGAGATCGCATTTGATGCCAGAATTCATCCATTGACCAAAATCCAGGATTTGTCGGAGCAGTCTTTGGAGCAGCTGTATGACAGCACCGTTAAGGTAATGAATGAAGCGACTGATGGCGGAGGTTACATGGAGATGCCGTTTCAGGAAGGGGACCAGCTGACAGGAGCCTATAACGATGAATGCAAGGTGTATGATCGCGAAGGAGAGCCTTGCGTTCGCTGCGGTACCGCTATTGCGAAGGCGGAGCATACCTCGCGCAAAGTTTTCTTTTGTCCCCATTGCCAGCATGAAGCCTAAGATCAGGATCGGAAGCCACGTCAGCACCCGGGGCGGATTTCTTGCAGCAGCCCAGCATGCAGCCGGGATCGGTTCGCTGGCCTATCAATATTTCCCGAAAAATCCGCGCAGTCTCCATTTGAAGACGCCGGACATTCGGAATGCTGCCGCATGCGCCAGGTTCTGCCAGGAGCAAGGGATTGTTTCGATTGCGCACACGCCTTATCCGACGAATATGGCGGTAGGGAAGACCCGCGGCGAAGAATTCTACGGGTTGACCGTGGAATCACTCAAGAATGACCTTATAATTGCAGAGGCTTGCGGCTCGCTTGGCATCGTTGTTCATTTTGGGCATCACAAGAGTCAGGATGTGCTGGAAGGCTATCAGAATATTATTCGTTGTTTGAACGATGTGTTATCATCTTGGAAGGGCAAGGCCAAGCTGCTGATCGAGAATCAGGCGGGCGACCATGGATCGATGGGCATGACCCTTGAGGAGAGTGTAAAGGTTAGACAGCTGGCTGATTATCCGGAAAAAATAGGTTTTTGTCTCGATACCTGCCACTTGTTTGCGGCAGGAGGATGGGATATATCCAACACAGGCGAGCTCCTTGCCAGAGGCAAGTCGCTTGGTTACTGGGATTCCCTGGTAGCAGTCCACTTAAACGACTCGAAATATGGAGCCGGTTCGAGAAAAGATCGTCATGCACGTGTCGGGCAAGGTATGATAGGTACAGAAGCGCTGAAGCATTTGGCTCTGGCACAGGAGCTCACGGGCAAGGCATTTGTCCTGGAAAGTGAAAAAGGGGCTGACGGCACACATCGGGAAGACATCGCCAAGGTGCTGTCCTGGTCCTGATTAAGGGAGAGAGTAGTATGATTCATCTGTATTTAGACGACTGGCGTCCTAATCCGAAAGGATTTGCGCTGGCTCGAAACGGGGAAGAATGTCTGTTGATGCTCCGCGAATGCGAAGTGGATGTGCTGTCACTTGATTTTGAGTTGGGGCATGATCAAATGAACGGCGGCGATGTAGTTGCTGCTATGATTGCCGAGAAGCTGCAGGCCAAGGAAATATATCTTCACACCTCAAGTCCTTCAGGCAGAAGAAAAATGTATGAACTGCTCTATGCACATATGCCCGAGGGCGTGCAGGTTCATAATGGACCGATGCCGGAATCCGTAATGCGGGAAGTCGCGCAGGGTACAAGATGATCGAGGTTACACAGCGGGAACTGGTGGAGAGGCTCGAATGGCAAGAGCGTATGGCGAAACGGGATATGGAAGCTGATCCTGTCATCGTATTTTTGCATACGCCATTATGCGGTACATGTGCCGCTGCGCGTAAAATGATCGAAATTGTGGAGCATGTGGTTCCGGATATGAAGCTCCTTGAAGCAGACGTGAATTTTCTTCCGGGCATTGTGGAACGGTATCAAATTCGCAGTGTTCCTGCTCTCTTGGCTGTCCAATCAAGTGCTGGCGCCGTACCGGCTGTGCTGTACCGGATGGGCTCCGTGCAGGATATTGCAAGTTTTGTCAGGAGTGTGAAGCCATGATCTCGTTGCAGCATATATCGCTTGTCCGAGGGGACCGTCATATTCTGGATAATGTCAGCATGGAGATGAGACCGGGAGAAAACTGGGTTATTTTGGGCCGGAATGGTTCAGGCAAGACCACGCTGCTGGAAATGATGATGGGGTATATGTTCCCTTCCAGTGGACGAGTTGAAGTTCTCGGCCATGTATATGGACAATGTGACGTTCGAGATGTCCGCAAATCCATAGGCTATATTAGTCAATCGCTGCTGGAAAAGCTTTCTCTGAGCGACCCGGTGTGGGAAGTAGTCGCCACAGGCGCTTATGCCTTTTTGCGGTTCTATCAGGACATTCCGGAGGAAGCACGGAGTAGAGCCTACACTCTGCTGAATGAGATGAATGTTGGTCATTTGGCAGAGCAGCCTCTCGGAACCTTATCCCAGGGCGAACGAAAAAAAGTAATGCTGGCGCGTTCCCTTATGGCTGATCCGAGGATTCTGATTATGGATGAACCGTGTGCCGGCCTTGATTTGTACGAAAGGGAGAAGATGCTGCTGGAGATTGATTCTCTGAAGCAGCGTAAGATAGCGGTTGTGTACGTTACGCATCATATCGAGGAGATTGTCCCTTTGTTTACTCATGTGGCGCTTATCAAGGACGGACGCTTAACGGCCTCGGGTAGGAAAGAAGAAGTATTAAAACCTGAACTTATCAAACAAACTTATGATATTGACGCTCAGCTGGAATGGAATGGCGGACGTCCCTGGATCAAAGTTATTTCTGGAGGTTAATCCGTTTGGATGAATTAAATGTTATGCAGGGTCTTGAAGAAGAGGATCGGAAAAGTCAGGATTTGCACTGTAAATGGGTGTGCACAGCAAATCATGGATTTGCACCCTATGCCCAAGAAGAGCTGCGCCGGATGTTTGGCAGCCTGAAGAGCACGATGTTGATACCGGGTGAGGTGTTTGTAACAACACTCGGCAGGTCGGAAGAGGAGGCCAAGGGACTGATAATGTCCAAGCCCCCTATTTTTCTACGGCATCTGTTTCCCGTACATCTGGAAATAACGGCGGAAACCGTTGATGAAGCTTTACATGCGGTCGAAGCGTATATACTGAAGCGGGAAGAGATCAGCGGCAGCCGAGTATCCATCCAGATCCGAAAGACGGAGAACAGCTTGTGGACGGAAAACCCGGCAGCGCTCCGGGATGAACTTCAGCATCGTTTGACTCCGCTCCAATTCGAATACACGGTGCAGGCGCCGGAGTGGATCATATCATTGTTCGCAGCGGACGGCTTATGGTATGTAGGCGTGTCGCGGCCAGAGGAGAACCTGTCGGATTGGAACGGAGGCGCAGTCCGTTTTCAACGTGAAGAGGGTCAAATCTCAAGGGCGAAGTTCAAGCTGCTTGAGGCTGAGAAGCAGTTCGGAATCCCATTTGATTCGTTCCGCAAGGCCCTTGATATCGGTGCTGCGCCTGGAGGATGGACTTCCTTTTTGCTGGAGCGCGGCCTGCAGGTTACAGCGGTGGATCCCGCCAAAATGCATCCATCGCTTCACGGACACAAGAACCTGAGGGTCATCCACAAGAACGCGGCCGATGTGTCGTTTAAGGAGCATAGATTCGATCTGCTGGTCTGCGATATGAGCTGGAGTCCGAAACAAACGGCGAAGATGGTGACAGGGCTCCTGTACAGTCTTCAGGCGGGCGGCACGGCAGTCATTACAGTTAAGCTGTTGACCAAGAAACCGATGGCGCTTGTGAAAGAGATCATGGCGGTTTTTGAAGAGGCGAGAATGCAGGTTCAGGGAGCGAAGCAGCTGTTTCATAATCGGGACGAGATTACGCTATATATGATTAAGTATTAAAAAAGTCTTTACAGTTGAATGAATAATGTTTTATAATGATTCTAAAATTAACCAACAACAACTACAGGGAAAGCATCCCGCTATTCATCACGATTTAGTGATGTGGCGGAGTGCTTTCCCTTTTTGTTGTGCTTATAAGACAGGGGAGAGGGCGTAATCATGAAACAGCAGCCTTGCAGATTGCTGCATGGGGAAGTGCTAGGCGAACGTTATGTTATAGATCGTATTATCGGCGAAGGCGGTATGAGCTGCGTATATCTGACGGAGGATTTGAAGCTGCCCGGCAAGAAATGGGCGGTGAAGGAGAGTATGTCTGAGCCCGGTATGCAGCGCGCTGTTCAGGATGAGGCGCAGCTGCTGATTAAACTCAGTCATCCGCGCTTGCCGCGAATCGTTGATTTTTTCCATGTTCAGGATACCGGCTACACCTATTTGGTGATGGATTACATTCAGGGCATGACATTGGAGAAGTACTTTCGGGGATACCGCGGAAACGTGAATCCGGAATTTATCATGGAACTGACAGAGCAATTGCTGGACGTGCTGGAGTATCTCCATGGTCATGAGCCTCAGGTCATATTCCGGGACTTAAAGCCATCGAACATCATGCTGACCGATCAGCTGGAGGTTCGACTCATCGATTTTGGCATCGCGAGAAGTTACAAGCAGGAGAGCGGCGAGGATACGGTCAAGCTTGGAACGGTCGGATTTGCAGCACCGGAGCAGTATGGGGGAAGGCAAAGCGATGCGCGATCGGATCTGTATGGGTTAGGCGCGCTGCTGCTATATCTCTCAACCAGTGGCAAGTTCAGTGAATGGATCACAGGCGTGGAGCGTCATATTCGTGGTGACTTGCCAAGAGAACTGGTGCCTGTTATCCGTAAACTGCTGCAATATGCACCCGAGCATCGATATCAATCCACGATGGAAGTGCGTTCTGCATTCAGCAGGCAGCAGTCGATTCCCGTGAATAGTTCGGGGGTTCAGTCCGGTACGGTTGCCGGGACGCTGGTGGCTGCTGTGCTAGGTGCATCGTCAGGTGTAGGAACTACACATAGCTGTATTGCGTTTGGACATTTCCTGGCTTCGCGATATGGAAAAGTGGCGATTGTGGAAATGAGCGCGAAATCCACCGCATTCAGCCGGATTCAGGAAATCGCGGAAGGCGGAAAGCTTGGGTCCATTCGAAAGTTTGAAATCAATGGAATTCACTTTTGGCGCCAAACGGCCAGAACGGAGGTCATCTCGCTGCTGGGTGGCAGTTATGATGCGGTTGTCCTCGATTTGGGGTCCTATCGTGACAGCGAACGGTTGGAGGAATTCCTTCGGGCCGATCTGCCGATCGTGATCGGTTCAGGAGCGGAGTGGCGGCAGCATGATGTGGTGACGCTAGCCCGGATGCTGTCCAGACATCCTCAGCCTGGACGGATTTATGCACTGCCGCTCGCGGGGGAAGAAACGATTCAGGAGATGAGGAAAGCGCTTGGAACGAGCAAAGTTCATGCATTGCCTCTGCAATCGGATCCATTTGAGATACCGAATAGCAGCCAACAGACATTTGCCCAAGTATTTCAGGACTATCTGCCTTCGACAGAACGGAAGCGAAGATTCAGGTTTCGAAAGAATTAACCGCATTTGATATGAAGGAGATGAAGCAATGCCGATTATCAGGCGGCGGAGCCGCAAGCTGATATTTGCCGGACTTGCCGGCGCAGCCGTGACAGGTGCCCTGTGTGCCGGCACCATGATTTACTATCTGAACGGCTATAAGGAACAGCAGGGTGAAGAGCGAATGAAATACGAGCTGCGGATCACGGAGCTGGAAGAGACGCAGCTTCAGCAGTTGAACTCGATGCAGGTTGCATGGGTTCCAGTAAGAGATATTCCTCCTGGACATTTCATTGAGGCAAAGGATATTAAGGAAGTTCGGCTGCCGTATGAAGGGGCTTCTAACAATCTTCTTTCGGTCAAGGAGGAGATCGCCGGGAAGGGGGTAAAGATCGAACTGCTGCAAGGAACACCTATCACGCGCACGATGCTGTTTGAAGAGGAGCCTACTCCGTCAGATCTGCGTCATCGGGAGATGAAATCCGTATATTTGCCAAGTAATTTGAGACAGGGGGACGTTGTGGATGTCCGGGTTCAATTCCCGACAGGACAGGATTACATTATTTTGTCCAAGAAGAAGATTGACAGGTTTCAAAATCCGGCATTCTGGACGACGTTAAGTGAACAGGAGATTCTTCTGCTCTCCAGTGCTTTGGTTGACGCTTACCTTCATGGTGCAACACTGTATGCACTTACTTATGTTGAACCGGAGCTGCAGGATAAGGCGATTCCCAACTATCCGCCGAATGAGGAAGTATCCAGCCTGATTGCAAGCAATCCGAACATAGTGAAGAAAGCGGAAAAGCATCTGGAGATTTCGCTTCGGAGCACGCTGGAAGAGGATTTAAGCAAACTTAATTCGAATCAGCAGGTTCAGGCTTCTGATGTGCACTATAGTTCCACGTTTGGAGGCAGTGCCAGAAGTCCGGACTCTTGGAGCCCGGCATCCACTAACAGCACTCCAGCGACACCTCCTGCTAATAGCAGTTCGGCTGATAACCAATCTGACGAACAGGGGGATACCCCGCTACGCGGTGAGATGGATCTTGAAGCTGAGCAGATTCTGGGAACACAGGGAACAGCGGATCCAAAGCCCACAACAGAAGTGGGAACACCTGATGCGGATTTGATATTCTCAAGTCCCTGAGCGGGAACATATTGATCTTGAATAACAGATAGGCGAATGAAGGAGTGTTAGCAATTGAAGACTTGGATATTTACGGGCATCTGTGATAAGAGCGACTTGCTTTTGTATATGTGCAAAATATTAGCGTTCGGAGATAACAGGGTGTTGCTAGTGGATGGTGCGCTTGATGCGAAGTACAAACATTGCATAGGCGTGATGCATCCTAAACTGCCGATCATTGAGTTTGCCGGGTTTGATGTGGCAACCGGATTTCAGAATTACTCTTCACTGAGGAAATATTTGGAAGGAAGAGATGAGAAGACGTATGACTACGTCATTATGGATGTAGAGAAATCGCAATTTTTGGATAAGAATCAATGGGATGAAGCCGATGCCTATGTTTGGGTCAGCGGATTCGAGGTAACAGGACTGAGAAAGAGCTCAGCTTTGCTGGATGAGCTAAGAGCTGCAAGAATAGATGATCCATTACCACCGTTCCATCGGGTATACGTTCAGGTGATCGAAGATTTAACAGATGAAGCTTACATCGAAGGTTATCTGGAAGAAAGTCGGATCGAGTGGCTGGGTCCACCCGTGAAAATGCCGTGGGACGAACTGTTTTTCGCCCTGAAAATTAAGAATGAGCATGCGGGTAGACTGGGCATTAAGCCATTGTCCAGGCAGTATAAGCGATCCCTTACTGAACTTATCCGCAGATTGTCGGAGATGGAACAGCGGCATATCCGCCGGGCGTTAAGGCAAGCAGGAAGGAGGCATGCATGAGTCTGATTGCTGTGTGGAGTCCGTTGAGGGGCGGCAGTGGCAGTACCATGCTGGCCACAAGCCTGCCCATCGTGCTGGCGTTCGAGTATCAGGTCAAAGTGCTGCTGGCACATGGCGGATACCATGGAGAACGAGTGGAACAAGCATTTACACATCGAAAGGAAACGCTGGATTATATTACGGCTTTCCAGGACAGCGGCATGGATGCCTTGGAAAGGCTTGATGCAAGTGGGAGATTGAGTCCAGAGAATGTACGCAATTATACCCTGCCGCTTTTGTCAGACCGACTGGATCTGCTGTGTGGGCCGCGGCATATGCCTGAGCATGAATTCGAATCGGCCAAGCATGCGGAGGATGGGAATCAGGCCACCCTAATGAACAGAGTCATGGAATCCTCCAAGCGAAGTTATGATGTCACGATAGCCGATGCAGGGAATGGAGCACCTGGGGCCTCAGACCGAGCAATATTACTAGGTGCTGACCTGATCGTAGTGGCTTTGAACCAAAATTTGCATGCGCTTGAGCGAGAACTTGTACAGGAACGATTGCCCTCTGAGCTTACGGACAAGCACCGGCTGTATGTAATCGGCAAATATGATCGGGAGAGCAATTGCACTCTGCAAAATATCAAGCGTCGCTTTGGCATTAAAAACGTGGTGCTCGGTGTTCCGTATTGTTCCGGCATGACGGATGCATGGAATATGCGTTCGATTTTGCCCTATATGCAGCGCAGCCGGGGAGGTGCTGACCTTAGACGGATGAATCCTCTTTATAACGCCGTGCATCATGTAGCCGACGCTGCTGCCGAGCAGTTGGGTCTGCCTGCCGGTGCTTCGAAAGCGGGGGGCTTGCATGCTTTCGGGTAGCTCTTTGAATATGGTTTGGATCGTAATCTTGATTTTGTTTGCGCTGTTGTTTGTATACCTTCGCTATTTGGACACAAAGAAAACAGCCGCTGACATGACAAGGGGAACGGACCCGTATTCACTCGGGTCCATGACAGAGTTTGTTAAGGATACCCTGCATCAACTGACGCATAGTCAACTGTCCGATTTAGGACTCCATGAAGTAGAGTATCGAAGAAGATTGAACAAGCGAAGTGAATTGAGACGCGCTCTCAAAGGCTGCGTATCAGGTGATGTACTGGACAAGGCTTATGTAAAGGATTTCTTAAAACAGCTGCTTGTCAGCCATTTGGGTTTGAATGAGTCCAATATTAATGCTGCAATTTCGTTCGAGAATCAGCTGGACCTGACAGCCCAGGATCAATTCGAAATCGTCTTATACCTATATAAACAGAGACATGGTGAGGATGCCTTGTCTGTACTGGTCGAAACATATGATCTTGCCAGACCGCGGGTGATCCCCGGTTATGGAGAGGGCGGCGTATATGCGGTTACGGCGGATGACATGGCTTATATTTATGAGTCCGAGCAGCGCCCGCTCTTGTTTCAGGAGAAGCTGGATATCGTGGTTCAACGCATTTATCAGCAGTACAAAGGCTTTTCTGTTGTGGATGAAATCAGAGATCAGCGTATTGACGGGGTTAGCGGTGGAGTTAGCGGGATAACTGTCGACCGTGACAGCGGACAGGAGATCTTTCGTTCTCACGATGATTTTTTGGGAATTGGGGCACAGCACGCCGGATTACCTTCAACGGGCTGTGAAAGTGTGTGGATTTTTTACCGGGGGATATCGATGCATCTGGGCTTCCTTTCGTTTGGGTCGATGCTGGAACTGAAGAGGGTATGTCAGAACATATACAAATACAATCATCCCGGACAGCTTTCCGAAGCCAGCGGTTACAAGGTAAATGAGATGAAGGATGGTTCACGGGTCGTCGTGGTTAGACCTCCGTTTGCAGAATCCTGGGCATTTTTTGTTCGCAAATTCGATCTGCCTAAGGTTTCGCTTGATCAGTTGATTACGGGCAGCGGTGCGGAACTGCCGATTGGATTGTTGAAATATTTGATGAGGGGCAGTCGGATTACGGCTATCACCGGTGCACAAGGGTCGGGAAAAACAACGCTGCTTATGGCGATGGTGGGCCACATATATGCGTCCTATACGCTTCGGGTTCAGGAAATGGCCTTTGAGCTGCATTTGAGGAAGATCTACAGCCGAAGGAACATCCTCAGCTTCAGGGAAACGGAACACATAAGCGGGCAGGCAGGCCTGGATCTTCAGAAGAAAACGGACGGTACGGTCAATATTCTTGGCGAGGTAGCTAGTGACGAGGTAGCTTCATGGATGATTCAGATGTCCCAAGTGGCCAGTTTGTTCACGGTATTTACCCATCATGCCAAGACATTCAAGGATCTGGTTCAATCGCTGCGCAATTCCCTGCTCAAGAGTGGAGTATTCAGACAGGAGCACATTGCCGAGCAGCAGGTAATCAGTGTCATCAACTTTGATGTTCATCTTAGAAGAGATGCGAATGGCAACCGTTACATAGAGCGCATTACAGAATGTATCCCGATAGAGAAGGGGACATTCCCAGACATCAATATAAACTCGGATAGTGGCAGCTTGAAGAAACGTTTGGAGGAATATTTCAAGCTGAGTGCAGAGCATATACGGAGATTGAATGAAGAAGGTCATTTTATATCCCGCAATGTGATTGAGTACCGGGATGGAGTGTATATAGCTGCTGCCAAGCTATCCGAGCGCAGTATCCTCGAAATGACGGAGCAGATGCAGCCGGAAGATGCGGAAGAATTCAAAGCATTTCTGACTGCAGGTTGGGGGGGAGAAGGTGACCTCTAAAGATGTGCTGATCCTGGTTTTCATTATATCTCTGCTGCTATTTGCGATCACCATGGGTATCGTGTTATGGCTATCCAGAAGACGAGTTTTTCATAGAGGAAGCGTCGGAAGGGCAGAGATGGGAGAAAACAAGCCACTGCGTGAGATGTACCGACAGTGGTTTCAATTGGCCTATATGTACGGGGTGAAAATCCCCTTGGTCCGATCTTATCTCAAACGGATCAGGCAGAGAATCGCGATCATTCATCCTTACGATGAAATCGCGCTTCGGTTTGAGACGATGAAACTTGCCTTCGCTATAACAGGCACCCTCACGCTAACAGCGTTACTGCTTATATGGAGCCAACCGGACTTCGGATTTATGGTCATTGTCATTCTTGCGGCTGCGGTTATTAACAATATGCTTGTTGAGATGTTCATCAATCGCCTGGAGCGAAGAGTGCTCGTTCAATCGGTTGAATTATTCTCTCTAGTCCGTCATCACTATCAGCAGCATGGCATGGTGGAGGAAGCGCTGTACGAGGGTGCTGAAACCTCCGGACACGAAATATCAATTCATGCACATCGAATTTACAATGCCTTGGTATCCAATGATCCCGACGAAGAGTTGGAACGTTATTATGAGGTGGCACCTAATCGTTATCTTAAGGCTTTTGCGGGCATTTCCCACCTTGTTATGGAGTTTGGCGATCACGCCAGAAAGCAAGGCTCCATCTACCTGCATGGATTAAGCGGATTGACAAAGGAAATCCAATTGGAAATATTGAGAAGAGACAAGCTCGATTATTTGATGAAGGGCTTGAATGTTATCGCATTGGCACCTGTTTTCTTTACGAAACCGATCGAACGCTGGGCAAGAAGCAGTTTTCCTTCAATGGATGAATTTTATATGAGCAAGCTTGGTTTTATTACCAAGATTTCGATTTATGTCATTATTCTAATCTCGTACGTCCTGCTGCAGAAGCTTCAGCAGAATCGAGAAACGGATTACCGTGCAGGGGTAGAGAAAAAAGTCACTTGGGAAGAGAGACTGTATCGTATTTCTTTCGTTCGTAGGCTTGTGGATATGATGGCACCGAGCCCTGGTACGTTGAACTATGACAGACAACTCCGACTATTAAAGGAAAGCAATGCAAGAATCAAATTCGAATGGTTATATGTCAGAAGGTTAACGTTCTTTTTCTTGGCTTTTTTCCTTTCGTTATCGCTGGCAATGGGTCTGCATGTCCAGGCTAAACATCAATTGTTGTATGTTCCCGCAGCGTTGAACAATTCACTGTTCGGTCAGATGAGTGAGATCGAACGACGGCAGGCAGAAGAGACTGTGGAACAGGATCGGCTGTTGATGGAGCAATTGCAAATGTCTCCGAATGTCACCCACGATCAGGTTAAGCACATGGTAAGCGAAACGGATCAGATGGGACTGACTATGGAGCAGCTTGATATCATAACTGATCGAATCATGATAAAGCTGCAGCGATATGATGGCGAATATCTAAAATGGTGGGAGCTGCTGTTGTCCTTTTTGACAGGGATGGCAGCATACGGAGCCCCTCTATGGCTGCTGTATTTTCACCGGAAAGTGCACAATATGGAAATGCGGCATGAAGTATATCAGTTCCAGACGGTCATATCTATATTGCGGGGGATGGAACGAATCTCGGTTGAGGGCATATTGGAATGGCTTAATCGATTCGCCGTCATATTTAAGATCCCGATCCAAAAAAGCCTGCTGCATTATGAGCATGGAGCCCAATTGGCTTTGCTGGAGCTGAAGGAAGATGTTTGGTTCCCTGACTTTCAACGATTGGTAGACAAATTGCTGCTTGCGGTAGATAAAGTACCGATCAAGGACGTATTCGATGATCTGGATGGCGAGATGATCTTCAGCTTCGAGCAGCGCAAACAGGAATATGAGGCGATGATTGATACGAAGGCGGCATGGGCGCGATTGATCGGTTTTACCCCTATGTATGCTCTGATCTTTATGTATCTGGTCATTCCCTTAATTGGTATGAGTTTTTCCCAGATGGAAACGTATTATGAGCAAATCCAGCGTTTGTAGATGCTGCCGCGAGTGTAGTGTAGTGTCGTCATGATTCGTAGACTCAAATAATAAATGAGAAAAAGAGGGAGATTTCAATGAATAATGCATCATCAGCTCTGAAGGTGGCCGCGGGAATATTTTTGACAATTGCTCTGATCACCATTGTTGTTATTTTGTTTATTTCGGCACAGGAAGCTACCAAAACCGCACAGAACAATTTCTCGGATATTCAAACAGAGCTGTCCCAGGCAGCTTTCACCGTTTATGACGGTACAACGATCAGCGGATCTCAGGTTACGAATGCACTTCGCAAGTACAAGGATAAGGATCAGTTCGGGGTTTTCATAGCAACCGGAAAAAACAAAGCAGGGCAATGGTACGGTAATGTTTTGGAGACGGACGGATCTATCCTGAATCCGGATTCGAGGCAAGGGAATATCAATCTCGTAATGGATGAGAAGAGCACGGAGTATGTCAACCCAAGCGGAAAATTCAGGGCGACTATTGTTAAGGATAATTCCAATGTGATCAGGGGCATCAAGTTTGATCAATAGTTATTTTTGGAAGGTGACGCGTCGTGCGTGAACAAACGATAAATATGCTTGAATTGGCAGCTGGGGTGACATTGTTTATAGGTGCCTGTATGTATGCCGTTAATATGCAGACCTTCCTCGACCAAGGCATAAGCGCCGCGGGCAGGATGACGCAGGAGCAGCATGCCGGAGTGACAACAGTGGAGATGATGAACGAGGGTAGAAATCTGACCTATAAGGGAAGCGAAGTATTGTTTACTCTTCGTGAGGTTCAGACGAATGTTTACGATATGTCCGTGGACGGAATACGATTCAGCTCAGGCAGTAATCCAGAAGAGCTGGATCTGTCGATTATCGATATGAGCGCTCGTTATGGCGTGCAGTATCTTCGCGGAACCAATGGAGAAGTGGATAGCATCCAGTTTGTTAAAGTGAGGTAGCAACAATGTCAAATTCGGTTTCGAAATGGTTTGCGGCTTTTCTGGCACTTCTTCTGCTCTATTTAGTTCCCGCGGGCGAGATGGCCAGAAGGCAGGATGACCTGTCACGGCTCGTTGTCTATCAATCCGTTACCAAGTTCGTAGACAGCGTTCGTACGAAGGGATATATTACCCCTATCATGTACAATGATTTCCTGCAAGAGCTGGCAGCCACCGGGAACATGTACAGCGTGGAGATGGAGCATCACCATAAGAAATACCATCCCGAATATGGCGATCCTTCAGATCCGGACACATTCCTGAACCGCTACTCCGTTGTATACGATGCCTATTATCAGGACGATGTAATGCGATATCTGTTTCCGGATTCGCATGTTGCCAAGGAAGATGACAGCCGTAGATACCGCCTAACGGCCGGCGATCACTTCCAGGTAAGCGTTCGGAGCTTGAATCGTACACCCGGATTGTTGATATTCGATGCATTGACAGGATCAAATTCAGGCGGGAAGGCAGCTATCGCTTTTCCTTACGGAGGTTTGGTTCTTAATGAAGATT
>NZ_BIMC01000021.1 GCF_004000885.1 Paenibacillus glucanolyticus NBRC 15330 | reverse complement strand
GGCCTTGGACCGGTGGGGGCTTAGCGCAGCGCAGAGCGCCGCCGCTGGCGCCGCGCTGCAGTTTTTGGCGGAGCCGCCCGGAGGGGGCTCCGCGGGGCTCGCCCGGTTTCTCATCTGGGCGGTGACCGGGGCCGGAAAGACTGAAATGATCTTTCCGCTTTTGCAGTCTGTTCTGGATGCAGGTGGCCGCGTGTTGGTCGCTGCGCCAAGAAGGGACGTGGTGCTGGAACTCGCCCCCCGTTTATCCAAGGCTTTTCCGGAGGAGGCGGTAGTTACGCTATATGGAGGAAGTCCGGATCGGTGGAAGCCGGGGAGCATCACGCTGGCAACGACGCATCAGCTTCTGCGTTTTAGAGGAGCTTTTGACCTGGTGGTTATCGATGAGATCGATGCCTTCCCTTATCATAATGATCCGATGCTGGATTATGCGGCCAAGGGGGCTTGCAAAGCAGGAGGGAAATATATCTACCTGTCAGCCACCCCGCCAGCGCCGTTGCAGCGGGAGGCGGCAGCAGGCCGTTTGCCTCATGCTAAAGTACCCGCGCGTTTTCATGGTCATCCGCTGCCTGTTCCACAAAAGCTTAAAATTCCCACAGTGAACCGATGCTTGCAAGAAAAGAAGCTTCCCCCGGATTTGGTTCGTAATTTAAGTGCATCTCTTTCCCGCGGCGCTCAGGTGTTCCTGTTTGTATCCCGCATCAAGCATATCGAGCCTTTTCTGGAGCTGCTCCGCAAGGCGATTCCCAATGCACCGATTGAAGGGACATCATCCATCGATCCGAATCGGGCAAGCAAAGTGATGTCCTTCCGCAACCGCGAAATTCGCTTGTTGGTGACAACGACGATACTCGAGCGCGGAGTAACGGTTCCCAAGAGTGATGTGTTTATTTTGGATGCAGACAGCGAGCTTTTTGATGAGGCAGCTTTGATTCAAATGGCTGGTCGCGCGGGTCGATCCAAGGATGATCCGGCAGGGCGGGTGGTATTTGCAGCACCCCAGTGGACTCGATGCCAAAGCTCGGCCGTTCGGCAAATCAAGGCAATGAACCGAATCGCCGGTAAAGGCGGGTATTTACGATCATTCGAGCAATTGTCGAGTGAGTAAGGGAGTAAGAACAGGGGGGATTTTACCCATGGAGTTTTAGGAACTCTAAGCGTATAGGCTGGCGCTGTTTTTGTCGGAATACGGTGACGATGACTGTTGGATGTCTTAAACTGTGAGGGCTGTAGTTTGGAATAAACTTCATGATCTTCAGTTCAGGATTGCTATAGTGATTGTAGAAAGACTGTGCTCTCTGAAGTAACCATCGGATGTTATGCAGTACGGTTGACTAATCAATTGAAAATTCTTGTATCTGTAAATAAATCCAACTTACCATCCCAAAAAGGAGAGGGGCTGTCGTATTTGATGTCAGACGTCTTCGCCAAACTGTTTGGTCATATGCATCGTTTGCTCAAGCCGATGAACGAAACCTGTCTCGCTTGTGGTAAAAGCGCTTCTCTTGCTCGAGAGCTTCCAGGGATATGCTATGGCTGTTCCAGGCAAATCCCTTGGATCGTTAACCCCCGATGCCTGCAATGCGGACGAGGGATTGGTTGTCCAGACTGCAATAGGTTTGGAATGAGCATGAGCAAAAGAAGTTTTATTTTGAACCGAAGTGCGGTGACCTACGATGCGCAGATGAGGGAGTGGTTAGCACAGTATAAATATCGTGGGAACGAGCGTTACGCTCCGCTTTTGGCAGAAATGCTGCTGCGCGCATATGCCTTGCTTCATAGGGAAACGAATATTCATTTACATAAAAGGGGATTAAAGAACCCTCGAGCCGAATCATGGAACATACATGCCATCACCTCGGTTCCGGTAAGTGAGGAAAGGCTTCGAGAGAGGGGATTCAACCAGGCTGAAGTACTTGCCCATGGGCTTGCGTTTCGAATAAAGCTTCCTTATGTCCGGCTGCTGGAGCGGAAGCGCCACACGGATAAGCAGAGTTTCAAGAGCCGGATGGATCGGCTCAAGGATATGGAAGGGGTGTTCGGTGCAGTGCAGCACGTACCGGATGTGCTAGGGGCCATAAACAGGCAGGCCGCCAATCGCATCCCTTCTCCAGCTGGAACCTCGCATTCCCGTATGAAAGGTCCCTTTCGTATACTTTTGGTAGACGATATCTACACAACAGGAAGTACGATTAACGCTTGCGCAGAGGTTTTACGGAGTTATGAAGCAAACCTGGGGATGCCGATAGAGATCTACAGTTTAACCTGGGCCCGCTCGTAAATACCGGAAATCAGAAAAATGTGTGGATTCTCTTTTTGAACGATAGACGTAAGGCCTAAGATAAGGTAATCTAGGGGTATCAAAGGTTCTATGTGGCATGGAGGTTGTTGAGCATGAATCTGGGGAATTGCCCTCGGTGCGGCAAGTTATATACCGTTAATATTCGGGAAATGTGTCAGGATTGCATGAAGGTTATTGAAAAAGAATACGAGAAATGCGCAACCTTCCTTCGTGAGCAAAGAGGTGCTACCATTCACGAGGTCTCTGAGGCTACGGAAGTATCCATGAGGCAGATTACGAAGTTTATCAAGGAAGGCCGGATCTCGATTGCGAACGCGCCCAACATGGCTTACCCTTGCGAAGTATGCGGGACGTTGATTCGTGAGAGCAACATGTGCGAGTCCTGCCGGACGCGATTAACGAGAGAACTTAGGCAGGCGGCTGCAGGAGACCAGGAACATCAGCCTGGGTCCGGAAAAGATAGAGAGACTTACCGCGCAGTAGATAAACTGCGCAAATACTAACTTTTGAACTATTAACAATGTTTCATATCCGACCGATAAACTTAGTAAAGCTTATCGGTCTTTTATTTTAAGTGAGGTGATTTGACGTGAAGATTAACGAATCGGGACGTGTGAACGGCATCAATTCGTATCAACGGAATATTGAATCTCGGGAGATGCAGCACATCGATAAGAAGAAGCGCCGCAAGGATGAAGTATCTATCTCACCGGAGGCGATGGAACTGAGTGCACAGAGTAAAGTACAGGATCCGGAGCGCGCGGAGAAAATTCAGCGTTTGAAGGAATCCGTAGCTAATGGTACTTATGGGGTGCCCGTCGACCGTTTGGCGGACAAATTGCTCCCGTATTTTCAATCCTACAATAAATCAGGTGAGTCCAAGTGAGTGCTAGAACCATTATCGAATATATGAAGCGTCAGGATGAGCTGCATGAGCAGCTCATAGAGGCAGGGAAAGATAAAAGGCAAGCCATTTTGGATAATGATGTGGAACGTCTTACAGCGGTCATGACCAAGGAGAACCGCCTGCTGAAGCAGGTGGCGGAAACGGAAGCACTGCGTCAAGGCGCCGCAGATGATTTTTTGCGTGAGAAGGGCATCCGCTCCCAGCTTCAGCTGACGGTTACCGAAATGACTCGTCTTGTATTTAATCCGGATGAAAAAACAGAGCTGCAGGATGTGCAGGAGCAATTAATGGACAGGCTCATGGAACTCAAGGAACTGAATGCCATCAACCGCGAGTTGATCGAACAGTCCCTGGCGTTCATTGACTACAGTTTGAATCTGTTAGTCAGCCGTCCGGAGGATGATTTGCTATATCAACATCCGAAGCATCAAAATCCGGCCGGCAAAGGCCGAAGCATGTTTGATACCAGGGCATAAGCAGAAAGGAAAATGTACGATGAGATCTACATTTCATTTGCTCGAAATCGGAAAGAGGGGCTTGATTGCCCAGCAAGCTGCGATTAACACAGCTGGTCATAACGTTACGAATGCTAATACGCCGGGTTACTCTCGTCAGACCACACGCTTGGTTGCGGCCAATCCTATCGCTTTTCCAGGAATGCAGCGTTCCCAAGCGGCCGGTCAGCTCGGGATGGGTGTCGAGGCAGATAGTATCAGACGGGTGCGGGATTTCCTGCTGGATATCGAGTACCGCAACCAGAATACCAATCTGTCGACGTGGAGCGTACAGCAAGAGACGCTTTCGAATATTGAGGGGATTTTTAATGAGCCTTCCGACAGCAGTTTGAGCGCAAGCATTGCGGAGTTCTGGACCGCCTGGCAGACATTGAGCAAAAACCCGAGTGATACCGATTTGTCGGCCCGTATGGCAGTTCAGCAGAAAGCTATCGCATTGACCGAGACGTTTAACCATATATATTCCCAGCTGGACACGCTCAGCAATAATCTGACTTCTCGTATTGACACTAAGGTTGCTGAAGCCAACAATTATATCGACCAAGTTGCAGAATTAACCCAGAGTATTAAACGGATTGAGGGTCTTGGCGATAACGCGAACGATATGCGCGACAAGCGGGACCTGCTGATTGATCAGCTCTCCTTGCTTGGGAACGTGAATGTAACCGAGACCGGGGATGTCTATCAAGTGACGTTTGGTAATCAGGTAGTGGTGGACGATATGACCTCCACGCCGATTACGAATGCCATAGCGGGGACATTAACCGGTGGAGAAATTGCTGGATATGTAACCTCCCGAGATGTGCACGTTCAAGGGTATATCACCCAGTTGAATATTATGGCCAACACATTGGCTACCGGAAAAGTAGAAGTTACCCTGCCGGCTGGAACGATTCTTCCTCCAGGCGTGAACATTCCGAATGCGGTAATGGATGCGAATAATCCTCGTAAACTTGCGGTGGATACCAAGCATACTGTAGACGGACTTAACGGATTACATAAACTCGGTTACACCTTGAACGAACCTGCTACTACAGGAAGTGACTTCTTTGTATCTGCCAATGGAGGTCCAATTACAGCAGGGAATATGAGGCTCAGTCAGAATATCCAATCCGATTTGAAAAACATCGGTGCGTCC
The DNA here is from genome assembly GCF_004000885.1 of Paenibacillus glucanolyticus NBRC 15330. Taxonomy (GTDB): domain Bacteria; phylum Bacillota; class Bacilli; order Paenibacillales; family Paenibacillaceae; genus Paenibacillus_AQ; species Paenibacillus_AQ glucanolyticus. The sequence continues at coordinate 112,289 of NZ_BIMC01000021.1, read as the reverse complement.
TTACGGACCGAAATGAAAACAAATCCGGATGGAACAACATCCGAGGTGGTCCTGAAAGGTAACGGCGGCATGGCGCTTCTGATTGCCGGCTTGTCTGAACGTACATTTAGTTTTAATCCAAACAACAGCAACGGTGCAGTAACGGATATTACGAATTTTGAAGGATATCTCCAGTCTGTTATCTCCAAATTAGGTACGGATAGCAGCAACGCCATTAAGATGGTGGAGAACGGTACACTGCTGGTGGAACATGCAGATACACTCCGTCTATCCATTAGCAGTGTGTCACTGGATGAGGAAATGTCCGATCTTATCCGCTTCCAGCATGCATACAGCGCATCTTCACGTGTAGTTACTACCATCGACGAGATGCTGGACAAATTAATTAACGGTACCGGCATCGTCGGCAGATAGGAGGAGTAAATTGTGCGCATAACCCAATCTATGATGACCAGCTCCATGATGAGTGGTCTCCAAGGCAACTATCGCAGACTGGATAAATACCAGGAACAAATGATGACCCAGCGCCGTATTAACCGTCCTTCCGACGATCCGGTCGGTGTAGCCGCTGCTCTCCAATACCGTGGCCAGATCACGGCAACAACGCAGTTTGAGCAAAATGCGGAGGATGCAGACTCGTGGCTTAAATATGGGGATACCGTCATGACGGAAGTCACACAGATCATCCAAAAGCTTTCAGAACTTGCGGTGCAGGGTGGAACAGACACGGTTCCCGCAGATGCTCGGGAGAATATTGCTGCAGAAGTAGAACAGTTATATCAACAGCTTGTTTCCCTTGGCAATTCGCAATTCAAGGGGAAATATATTTTCAACGGTGAGAGAACCGATGAGAAGCCATTTCCTGATGATCCAACACAAACTGCTTATGCCCTGGATAATGGTGAAGTGAGGTATCAAGTTGGTGCTGGAATCACGGTGTCTGTGAATACACCTGGAGAGCAAGTGTTTGGTGCATTTGGAGATGCGTCTGGGATATTTGTAGTTGTTGATAATTTTAAGAAGGCATTGTTGGCTAATGACACGACTGCTATACAGAATTCCATTACAAATCTCCAGAAGAATCTGGAGACAACCATTACTGCTCAAGCTGAAATGGGTGGAAAACAAAATCGACTTGAGTTCACGCTAAGTCGGTTGGGTGATTTAAATATTAATTATATGGACCTGCAATCGAAAATAGAGGATGCGGATATATCTAAGGTTATTATTGATTTAAAAACTTCGGAGAGTGTATATCAGGCATCATTGGATACGATGGCTCGCATCATTCGACCTAGTTTACTTGATTTTTTGAGATAGGGGTGGTTAGATGAATATCCCTCGAATTCAGATTCAACAGGGTTATTCCCAGGTTGGTCTGCAAACCTCAAAAGGACAGCAAAGCATTGAGCAGTCTCGCCCCGTGCTTAATATGTCACAAAAACAGGCGTCTTTAGAAATGAAACAATCCAATGGTAAGTTGGAGATTGATTCGCGTAAAGCTTGGTCTGCGCTTGGAAAGGCTAGATTTGAAGAGGTGACTGATAGGATTGCTCAAGTGTCGCTTCAGATCTCTATGGAGAATATTGCAGAGATGGCTCAAAACGGAGATCGGATGATGGCTTTTCATAAGGGGGGCAATGTATTTGCAGATATAGCTCGGCAAAATGCATTTAAAGAACGCCCTATAGAAATCGCGGGAGAACCTAACTATGACAACGTGGATGTGACGTATAATCCGGGTCAGGTACAAGTAGAGTATATCCCAGGTAATGTTAATATTAATCCTGAGGTTCATAAACCTGTAATTGATTATTATCCTGGTAAGGTGAATCCATATCTTATCAGACAAAACTTTATATTTATGTCGGCTACAGGCAGACAACTGGATGCAGTGGTCTAGTGTAGCAGCTACAATAGCTATAATGAGAATTCATTATAGCTATTATTGTTAGACGAGGAGGAATATTAATGTTTATACTCACCAAAAGATTTGGTCGAATTGAAATAGAAGAGAAGCAGGTCATATCATTTACAGGACCTATATTGGGGTTTACAGAATCAAAGTATGTAGTTTTGCATCAGAAGGATGATGAGAATCCCTTTGATTTTTTACAATCGACTGAAAATGAGAATTTGACTTTTATTGTAATAAATCCATTTCATTTTTTTGAGGATTATGAAGTTAATATTGATTCTCAATGGTTAGAGTCTTTGGACATCCAGAATGATAAGGATGTTGATATATTGGTTATTGTTACAGTTCGCAATGCTGAGGATATAACCTGTAATTTGAAGGCTCCAATTTTGTTGAACAATAAAAATCAACTTGCAGCACAGATTATCTTGGATCATAGTGAATATTCTACTCGACATCCATTGTTTGAAAAAGCGAAAGGGGAAGGTAGCAATGCTGATCCTATCGAGGAATAAAGGCCAGAAAATAATGCTAAACGATAACATTATACTTTCAGTTATCGAAATAAACGGCGATCAAGTAAGAATTGGGATTGAAGCGCCCCCAAACGTAACTATATACCGTGAAGAAATCTATGACGCGATACAGCGTCAAAATAAAGATGCGGTTGAATTTACTGAGGATATACATAATATCCTCCAGAAGGTCACGACACAAAAGAATAAATAATTTTTATTGAAATTAATAATTTGCTATAAACATAATCAGTTGAACGCCGATATATATAATATGGTTCGGTAGACATAGTAGTGACGGCCGCATGCTATGTTCCGATCACAATAGGGTGAAGCAAGGATGCAATCACCAACACATTCCAAGGAGGAATTTTCACATGCGTATTAACCACAATATCAGTTCTTACAACACACAGCGTCAACTGACTTTTAACAACACACAACAAGGCAAATCTTTAGAGAAGTTGTCTTCAGGTTACAGAATCAACCGTGCCGCTGATGATGCTGCAGGTCTTGCAATCTCTGAGAAAATGCGTAACCAAATCCGTGGTTTGGAACAAGCTAACAAGAATGCTCTGGATGGTATCTCTCTGATCCAAGTAGCAGAAGGTGCATTGAATGAAACTCATGCTATGCTGCAACGTATGGCTGAATTGTATGTTCAAGGTGGTAACGAGACCCTGACTACTTCTGATGCAGATAAGATTGACTCTGAAATTGCCCAATTGTCTGCTCAAATCGACAGCATTGCTACCCAAACTCAATTCAACGGTAAAAAACTAATTGCTGCTGACGTAACTGGTAACCTTACTTTCCAAGTAGGAGCGAACGCGGGGGAAACAATTACTGTTGCTTTGCAAAAAGCTGATGCTGCAACACTTGGTGTTGACTTTACTTCATTAGGTTCTTTGGCTACTACTCCTACCAATGCCACGGCTAACGCAGCATTGACTAAAGTTCAGGATGCCATTAACGATGTATCCAAAATCCGTTCTGATCTGGGTGCTGTTCAAAATCGTCTCGAGCATACAGTCAACAACCTGGGTACAACTGCAGAGAACTTGCAGGCTGCAGAATCCCGCATTCGTGACGTAGATATGGCTAAAGAAATGAGCACATTTACGAAGAATAATATCTTGCAACAAGCAGCTACAGCTATGTTGGCGCAAGCTAATCAACAACCTCAAGGTGTACTGCAATTGCTTCGCTAATCTCTTAATTAGGATGGGCCGGCCGGTTTTCCGGCTGGCTTTTTAATATTTTACTGGAGGGAATAGATATGAGAATATCAGGGGATTCAACCCAGCCTTCCTTTTCTTCTTATAGACGCTCGGAGAATAAAATTCCAAATCAGGTGGCAGAGCATCAACAATTGGATACTGTTAGTGTAGATGCTGGCCTATTTCAGGACAAGGAATTAAATCAGCTTGTGGAAAAGTACAACCAAACGCTGCAAGAGAATGGGACTGCGTTGAAGTTTAGTATACATGACAAAACTCGCTCAATTGTTGTTAAGGTCGTTGATATCAAGACAGAAGAAGTACTAAGGGAAATCCCTCCTGAGAAAATTATTGATTTGGTTTATAACCTGTGTGAGAATTTGGGGATTTTTATTGATAAAAAAGCATGAAAGGGGTTGAATTTAAAAGATGAGCAACATTTCCAGTCTTTACAACCCGATAAGGTATACAGGTTTAAGCTCTGGTATGGATATCGATAACATTGTCAAAAATCTAATGCAGGTTGAGCGTCTGCCTCTTCAAAAGTTAACACGTCAAAAAATCAGTTTAATCTGGCAACGCGAGGATTATCGTACTATGAATACGGCTTTAACCTCATTTCGAAAAGCGGCTGAAGGTTTGCGTTTTGGTAGTTCTTTCGAGACGAAGCAAGTCGTATCAAGTAATCCAAATGCTGTGGACGTTACTGGATCTAGCGGCGCCTCCGAGGGGTTTAATACAATTAAGGTGTTGAATCTAGCAACTTCTGCATCACTTACTGGCAAAGCATTAGCTGCAGACACTAAGACTGACGCGGTAGTGAATACAGGTGGAGATATCACCATTAAGGGACCAAAGGGTACTTCCACAACAATATCGATAACATCTGGAAGCTCATCCATAGATTCTATCATTAAAGACATTAATGCTCAAACAACGGTAACTGGTGTAAAAGCTAACTATGATACCAATACTAAGAGACTTTTTCTGACCACCGATGTTACAGGCGTTAAGTCGGAGATTACTGTCACTGATAATAGCAATGCCTTTAAATCGATATTTAATATGGATTCATTAACAAGTAATGGTATTAATGCGAAATTTGAATTTAACGATGCTGTAGGTGTTAATGCGCTTGAGAGTGAAACGAACAATTTCACATTAAACGGACTCACCATAAATTTAAAAGCTCCGACAACAGAACCTGTTTCTGTTACGGTATCGAAATCTAACACAGTTGTGTTCGATAAGATCAAAGAGTTCGTTAATCAATACAATACCATCGTAGATCAGTTTCAATCAGTGACCAGCACAAAGAAAGACCGTTCCTATCAGCCACTTCTGGATGAAGAAAAATCACAAATGACAGATAAGCAAATCGAACAATGGGAGGCAAAAGCTCGTCAAGGATCACTTTATAATGATTCGACATTAAAGGGAGCGCTGGATGAATTCCGTGTTGCATTCCGGGAACCGTTAGAAGGGTCTACTTATAAGTTCCTTAGTGAGATAGGAATAAAGGTAATGTCCGACCCCAGGCATAATGGTAAATTAGAAATTGATGAAGAAAAGTTAAAGAAGGCATTAACAACGAATCCAGATGCAGTTAAAGATTTATTTACTAAGCCTTCCAGTACTGTTGGTGATACGGCTGAAAATAAAAAACAACGATTATCAGAGCTTGGTTTTGCAGAAAGATTATACGAATCAATTAATAATCAAATAAACAAGATTAACAAAAGAATTGGGATGGGATCCGTAGAGTCAATTGATGATAGTATTCTAGGTAAGGATTTGAAAAGAATTAACGAGCGTGTGTCAGATTTGCAACGTCGATTAACAGACGTTGAGAACCGCCATTATAAGAAATTTACTATGATGGAACAAGCCTTGCAAAAATTAAATAATCAAGGTTCATGGCTATCTTCGCAGCTTTCATCATTGTAACAAAGAATAATAGTAAAGAATGGAATGATAGAACTTATGCAAACTAACATACAAGATAAGTATTTAAAGGTTCAGGTTGAGACAGCTTCACCAGGAGAACTCACTCATCTATTGTATCAAGAGCTGGTTCGTACTTTAATGAGAGCTCGACAAATGGTTATCCAAAAGGATTATCAAATAAGTAATGAGCTTCTCCATAAGGGTAGAAGCATTTTATTTGAACTCATGTCTACTCTGGATATGAAATACGATATTTCAAAAGACTTGTATGCGTTGTATGAGTTCTACGCCAAGTGTATAGCTGAAGTTATTATTAATCATGAAATCGATATGCTAGATGAAGTGATTGATTTTGCAAAGGGTATGTATGAAACATGGAAACAAGCGCTCCAGATTGTAAAAGGCGGGAGTGCAGAATGAGTGAGAATGTGCTGGAATTACTTCAGAGATTGAAAGAGCTCTATATGGATGTAATGAAGGGGGATTCTCTCGAAATTTATTCAACCCGCCAGAATGAAATGGATGCGTTATTTACTCTTATTCAAGACCATCAAATGGATGATAATGCGAAACCTCTTTTACAGGAATTGGAGCTGATTAATAGATTGTTGGTTCAGCAAATCACCTCTGAAAGAGAGATTTTAGCTCAGGAGCGAAGATCATTTGAAAGACAAAAAGCTGGTGTCGAACAATATTCCAGCTTCGCCGTAAAGCAGCATGAGTCTTATTTTATCGATAAGAGAAGTTGAAGAAAATTAAATATAGGAGGAACGCAAGTGAAGAAACAGGCAAGCAAATTAACTTCTTTGTTCTTAGTGCTTTTTATACTGATGGGTATATATCCGTTAGGAGCTCAAGCTGCTGAAAATTATGTATCCGTAACCAAATCGGTTAGTCCTACAACGATAACTACTGAAGAAGAAACATTAGTGACCCTAAATATTAAAGGTACACCCCCAGTAAATGTTATCAGGCCGAATGATGTGATTTTAATTATTGATAGATCGGGTAGTATGAATGACGAGAATAAAATGCAGAGTGCAATTAATTCTGCCAAAGGGTTCATAGATCTTATGGACTTAAGCAAACATAAAGTAGGTATAGTGGACTATAGCTCTGCTAACAATATTAGCTCATTTCCCCTTAGTACTGACAAAGAGGCCGTTAAGAACTATGTGAATGGTTTAAGAGCAAACGGAGGGACAGCAACAGGAGATGCTATTAAAAAGGCAAGGGAGTTGTTGGTTAATCACCGTCCGGATGCTCAGCCGGTTATTGTTTTGCTAACGGATGGCGATGCAACAGAGCCTAATGGAAATGCATATAACTATGCGCTTACGAATTCTAATGAGGCCAAACAAGAAGGCATAGTTTTTTATACGATTGCTCTTCTTAATACCAATGCCAACCCAGATACTAGTGGCCCTAACTTACTTCTGAAACAAATGGCCACCACCTCACATCATCACCATTTTGTACTTGGATCTGTAGGGTTAGGAGATATTTATGCAGCTATTGTCCAAGAAATTGGTTTAGCTAGTGCTTATGATGTTGTGGTTAATGATATCGTTTCTCCTCAATTTGAGATTGTTCCAGGGTCATATGATACCAATATTCCGAAGCCAATAGTGAATGGGAATACATTGAGATGGGACTTTTTAGAACTTAAAACGGACACGTTGACATTTACTTATAAAATTCGTCATAAATCAGACCAACCAGTAGGTACATTTAGAGTTTCGACTCCAGATTCTTCTATAATATATAAAGACTATACTGGAACAGAAAGAAAGATTAATGTACCAACTGAGAATGTTACCGTTACATACCCGAAACCAACTTTAAATAAGATTGAACCAGAGTCCGGACATGTTAACGGCGGTGAATCTGTCGTGATTACTGGAACAAATTTTAGACCGAATCCAATTGTGAAGTTTGGAGTGGCTAATGCTTTAAATATCCAATATATTAGTCCGACAGAAATTCGTGTTGAGGCACCGGCGGGTAATCAAGGCACAGTTGATCTTACCGTAATGAACGAAGATAGACAACAGGTACAAGCAAAGTATCTGTACTATGCTGATCCTATTGTAACAGCCATAACCCCTTCTAGTGGAGCGATGGGTGGAGGAGAGAAAGTAACAATTTCTGGTCAGTATTTCCTGAATGGTCTAAAAGTAAAAATCGGGGAAAATGAAGCCAAATCCGTGATATATAAAAGTAGCACGAGTTTGACAGTTACTGTGCCAAAATCTTCGTTAGCAGGATCAGTGGATGTCAAAATTGAAAATCCTGATGGTAGAAGTGTCACAGTTCAAAATGGTTATACTTATATTGCTCCTTTAAAGCCAACAATAGAAAGTCTATCACCAAATCAAGGCCAGCTTGTAGGTGGTGAAAATGTTGTTCTAAAAGGAACGAATATTGAGGCTGGTGCAAAACTTTATTTTAATGATGTATTGGTTAATTTGTCAATTGTAGATAACACTGAGGCTAGATTTCGTGCACCAGCCTGGTCTGTAGCAGAGAAAATCAATGTGCGATTAGTTAACCTAAGTGGAGAAGAGGCATTGCTTCCGGAAGGGTATACCTACTTGAAGCCACCTGCACCTCCAGCACCAACAATTGAAAAAGTGACTCCAAATAGTGGTCAACTGAAAGGCAACGAACTGGTAACCTTGACAGGTACTAATATTAAGACAGGTGCTAAATTGTTTTTTAATGATGTTGAGGTAGGAGCTACAGTTGTTTCAGAAACTGAAATGCGTTTCCGTACTCCAGCATGGGCTGTTGTTGAAGCAGTAGATATTAAAGTTATTAACCCTGATCTTCAAGAGGCATCATTGGTCAAAGGATATAACTATCTGTCACCTCCAGGACCAGAATTGACCAGCCTAACACCTAATGAAGGTTTAATCGAGGGTGGCTTGAATGTATCGATTAAAGGGTCCAATTTTGTTAATGGAGCAAGAGTATACTTCAATACTAAAGAGATCTCGACTACATTTGTTTCAGATACTGAGCTCAAGATTAAGACTCCAGCATGGAGCACTGATGAGATAGTGAGTGTGAGTATCGTGAATCCAGATGGGCAAGAGGTTTTACTGAGTGATGGATTTACTTATATTAAACCAGTTTTACCAGAGGGACCGGCTATAACAGCAATCACACCTAATCAAGGGGAAATCAAAGGAAGTGACTTAATTACTGTAACAGGTACAAATTTTGTCGCTGGCTCAAAAGTTTTTCTGAATGATATCGAAATCTCGACATCTTATACCTCTAGTACAGAACTAAGATTTCGTACACCAGCCTGGCCGATTGCTGAAACAGTAGATGTTAAGGTTGTGAGTCCTAATAAACAGGAGGCAATAGTTGTTAAGGGTTTCACTTATACAGAGCCAGCTAAAGCTCCAGCACCTACATTGACAAGCGTTAGCCCAAGTAAAGCCCTCACTACTGGTGGAGATTTAATTTCAGTAACCGGTAGTAATTTTGTCAATGGTGCTAAAATCTATCTAAATGATACTCTATTATCGGCTTCGTTTGTTTCGAATACAACATTGAGATTCAGAACTCCGGCATGGAACCTTGCTGAGATTGTAGATGTTAAGGTAGTGAATCCCGATGGAGGAGAAGCTATTTTAGTAGATGGATTTACTTTCGAAAAGCCTGTAATTAATCCTCCAAAAATAACGAGTGTGGATCCGAATACAAGCCTGCTGACTGGTGGTACATTGGTGTACATCAACGGAAGTGATTATAAGGCAGGTGTGAAACTGTATTTGAATAGTACAGAGGTGCCAGTTTCCTTACTGTCTGATAAAATGTTGCGTTTCCGTGCCCCTGTGTGGTCTGTTGCCGAAACAGTTGATTTGAAGGTTGTAAATCCAGATCTTCAGGAAGCTGTGGCAACACAAGCATTTTCATTCACGGAACCTCCGAAGCCGGCAGCACCTACTATAGCTAGTATTAGTCCAAATACCGGTCCATTAGATGGAAACAACTATGTATATATCAAGGGTGAACATTATCAGGCAGGTGTAAAAGTGACCTTTGGAAGTGTAGAAGCTAAAAATGTTACATTGCTTGATGCTGCTCAAATCCGTGTATTGGCTCCAGCTGTAAGTAATATCGGTTCTGTTGATGTTAAAGTAACAAATCCAGATGGACAGTTTGCGATTGTTTCGAGTGGTTACACTTATCAGGAAACACCGATTACGATAAGCAGCATTTCGCCAAATAAGGGACCATTAGCTGGAGGTCAACTAGTTTATATTTATGGCTCGAATTTTAAAACAGGGATGACGATGCAAGTGGATGGTAAGTCTCAAACATTTGAACTGTTAGGTGCTGGTTCGATTCGTTTCAGATCACCAGCAGGTACAAGTGCTGGCGATGTTCCAATTGTATTGACAAGTGCTGGCGGTGTAACAGTTTCTACTACTTACACTTATGAGGCCCCACCACAACTCCCAGCTCCTACAATAACGTCAATTAGTCCTGACCGTGGGCCGTTGTCAGGAGGAGCTCTTGTATATGTGTATGGAAGTAATTTCCGTGCAGGTATCACTGCAACCTGGGGGGGAACGAATTTGGCCGTTTCGTATCTTAGTACTGGATCCATTCGATTTAGAGTGCCGGCAGGGACCGTTCCTGGACCTGTCGAACTCAAGCTAACCAACACAGATCAACAGTCAGTATCTATTAATTACACTTATGAATAATCCATTAAGCTATATTTGTTAAATGAATATCTTCTGTTTTTGGTTTGACATTTGTTTGGTAGTAATGTCACTAAGTACTCAAATTTCATATTAAAGCAACTCTAAAATATCAGGGTGCCTTTTAGGCGCCCTGATTATCTTTAAAATAAAGGAGGTATCCTAATGAAGCTTCCTGTATCATTATGCATGATTGTAAATAATGAACAGAAATTTATTAAAGATTGTCTAGACTCCGTAAAGGAATTTGTTTCAGAAATAGTGATTGGAGATACTGGATCCTCTGACATGACGGAAAGTATAGCTAGGGAACATGGCGCCACAGTATTCAGAATGGATTGGAAGAATGATTTTGGAGATGCGAGGAATTCTGTATTGGAGAGGGCGTCTATGCCCTACATCTTTGTTATGGATGCTGATGAGCGTTTAAATCAATCTAGTTCTGATCAACTCATGAAATTCTTTGAATACGAAACTATTAATCCTGGTAGAGTTGTTATAAAAAATATAGTACATGATAATGATATAACATTTGGACAAGCTACACGAATATTCCCCAACCTACCAGATTACCGTTATAATGGACGAATACACGAACAACTTCAATATCAAGGGAATACACCCAAAAGTTCTCAAACCAATATCATCATCGATCATTTAGGTTATAAAGACGAAATAATGATTGAAAGACAGAAAATTCAGCGAAATTTAACTATATTGACTGAAATGGAAAAATCATCACCACATGATCTCTATGTAATTTATCAGATTGGAAAAACTCAATTTGTTGCAAAAAACTATCCCGAAGCAGTTAGATATTTGGAGAAAGTATTAAAATCAATACCATTAAATTCTTTGACAAGCTCTACTTATGCTTCAAGTGCGTGGCTCACTTTATGTTATTCCTTGTATTATATGAAAAGTTTTAGTCTTCTGAATAAATATATTGAAGAAGGCATTGAAATTTTCAGTGATTATACCGATTTATACTTTATATATGGTTTATCGTTAACTTCCATGAACCATCCTGACGCTATTAAAATGGTGCCGTCAGTATTTAATTATTGTTTGCAACTGGGAGAAGCTGATTCGACTAAATATGAAACTACAATGGGAGTTGGCAGCTATAAAGCTCATTATAACCTTGGAGTCTATTGGGAAATCATTGGTGAGATTGATAAAGCTTATTCTCATTATTTATTTGCCGTCCAACAAGGGTATCAAATTGCGGGTGCCAGGCTGAAATTGTTGTCAAGATAGGAGAGAAGATATGAGTAAACCATCCATAAGCCTGTGTATGATAGTGAAGAATGAGGAGAGATTTCTTGCACGCTGTTTAAAGAGTGTACAGGGTTTAGTAGAAGAAATTATTATTGTAGATACTGGATCAACAGACAATACAAAAGAGATCGCTGAGTGTTTCGGCGCTAAAATATACACATTCGAATGGGTAAATGACTTTTCAAAGGCACGCAATGAGGCAATAAAGTATGCACAGAGTGATTATGTTTTAGTTCTAGATGCAGATGAATATTTAGAAAGTGCGGACCAGATACTATTACTTCTAGAGTCTCTTGAAAAAGATATTTATTTTTTAAGTATAAAAAGTTTCTTGAGAGGCGGTATTAGTACAATACATCCCGTAATACGTTTGTTTAGAAACGTACCAGAATTAAAATTTTTCGGAAGAATACATGAGCAAATCATAATTCCGGCAGACTCTCTTTTTACACAAGATCACTTAGAAGTAATGATCAATCACGATGGTTATATGAAAGATGTTATAACTGAGAAAAATAAAGAGCAACGGAATTTGAAAATATTGTTAGAGGATTTGGAAGAGCAAGAAACGGGATTTGGATTATTTAACTTAGGTATTCAGTACAAAATGATGGGGCAATATGAACAGGCTATTAAAACGTTTGAAAAGGCCTTTCCTCTAAGTATGGAATATAGCTATATCTGCAAGTTAATTACTAGTCTAATACAGTGTTACATGGAGTTAGAACAATTCGATAAAGCTCTAGTAATATGTCATGAATCGATTGAAGCTTATCCCAATTATACTGACCTATATTATTTGCAAGGACAAATTTATGAGTCTCTTCATTATATTAATGATGCAAGTGAGAGTTTTAACCATTGTCTTAAGATTGGAGATGTAAGGAACCATGAGTTAATGACTTTTCATGGAGTGGGGAGTTATATGGCTTTAACTTCCTTGGCAGGAATCTCCTTAAGAAAAGGAGACATGACCCAAGCCATTCAGAAGGTAACGGATTCATTAGGAATTAATAAGCATTATATGCCGTCAATCAAGTTATTGTTGGATATTACAAAGAATACATCATTCAAGGATGCTTTCGAATTTATTTCTAAAACATGGGAGATATCTTCGCTAGATGATTTAAAAGAGATGATTGGTGTTCTATATAAATTACGTCATCCACTACTTTATGGATTTTGTGAGTTATACAATCACAATGTTGACAAATCTATATTAGCTGCAGGTTATTTATATAGCAAACGGTATAATGAAGCAGCAAGTATATGGTATGAAATTGAGCAAATTGTGGATGTAGATGAATTAGAAGACGTGATGCTTTGTTCGATCCTGACGAAAGACAAAGTATTAATTCAAAAATATAAACATAAATTTTCTTTACGGGAGAAAGACTATAAACTTATTATTCGATGCCTTGAACGAGAAGAACTAAATAATAATCATTGGGCTAAAGATTTAGAACAGCTATTAGTAAGATTTTTTGAAAAACTAATACAGTTACATGAATTCGATACGATAGATTATTTTGTTAGTCAGATGACTTCGTATAATCTACAATTCAGTTTTGCTAAGATTTTGGCGAATTATGGTTTTAATGACATTGCTATTAATATAATGGACTTGCAGTTGCCGAATGTTGACAGGGACGCATTAGTATGGATAGCAGATCAGTTAGCTGCGGTGGGGAATTACAACGAGAGTATGCGTTTTTATGAATTTGCAAACGAACAAGAATCTACATTTAATGTACTTGAGAGCATGTACCAAATATGCATAAAAAATAATGACAGCTATAAGCTGTTTAATTTAATTCAAGCGATGAAAAATTCCACACCAAAATCAAAATGGGCAAACAAACTAGAACATTATAATTTTTTGAGTAGATGAGGAAGCATATGGGATGGAGGATTATCGATTGAAAACGAGCATAGTAATACTAACATATAACCAACTTAACTATACAATTCAATGTATAGAGAGTATTCGTCAATATACCAATTCAGGTACTTATGAAATTATTATTGTAGATAATAACTCCACAGATGAAACTAGACAATGGCTATCGCAACAGTCAGACATCATAACCATTCTTAATGATAGTAATTTAGGATTTCCTAAGGGTTGTAACCAAGGCATTGAAGTAGCTACTGGAGATTATATACTTCTATTAAACAATGATACAGTGGTCACAGAAAATTGGTTAAACAATATGCTGTATTGCATAAACAGTGATGAGCGATTCGGAGCGGTTAGTTGTATTACTAACAACTGTTCGTATGCACAAACAATTCCTGTATCTTATAACAATCTACATGAGATGCATGCATTTGCTGCGGGCCATAATGTCCCAGATCAAAGTAAGTGGGAACAACGCCTTAAACTAATCGGATTTTGTTACCTTATCAAAAGATCTGTCGTAGATGAAATTGGTTTATTAGATGAACGCTTCACACCTGGCAACTATGAAGATGACGACTATTCACTTAGAATCCGCAAAGCAGGCTATAAACTTGTGTTATGTAAGGATACCTTCATTCATCATTACGGGAGTGTATCTTTTCGAGAAGATTCTTCTTATAGCAAATTAATGAAAGTTAATGCCAAGAAGTTTGAAGAAAAGTGGGGGTTTAATCCTATTTATTCTCAGAATATACGATTTGAAATCATAAACATGATGAATAGCGATCCTGAAGCCCCATTAAATGTTTTAGAAGTAGGATGTGCTTGCGGGGGTACACTTATGAATATCAAGCATCGATATCCAAATAGCAATCTATACGGTATAGAGATAGATGAGGCTGCTTCATCGGTTGCATCTATGATAGCTGATGTTCGGAATTATGATGCTGAACGAGGATTAATGGAATATGATGATAACTTCTTTGACTATATCATTCTTGCGGATGTACTTGAACATCTTTATGATCCATGGAAAGTATTGAGGAATCTGAAAAGATTTTTGAAAACAGATGGCAAGTTATTGGTTAGCATTCCGAACCTTATGCATTACACTGTAATTAATGGTCTTCTAGAAGGGTCCTTTACTTATACAGAAGCAGGTATACTTGATCGAACACACGTAAGATTCTTTACGCTTCATGAACTGAAGAAGATGATATTACAGTCTGGGTACTATAAACTCGATATTGCTGCTAAGACTTTGTCTAATCAAAGCAAAGGCATAACCGATAGATTGTCCGGGATAGTGAGCCCGGCAGTTATGGAGCAGTTTAATGTCTATCAATACTTAGTAAGTGCGAAAAAGCATGATCTAGACGAGACTTTTGAGTATATTATGGATCACACCGAGGAGACTCAAATCATTGTCAACAGGGTTAGTGCTTATACTGCAGATGAGGTAATCCAGTCCGTATTACTATCGGTAAATGAGAACCAAGCGGAGTTATTAAACACCATTGGAGTATCCCACTTTTCTGTAGGTTCATATGAAAAAGCACTGCCATTTTTTGAAAATGCATTTTATTTAGACAATAATAACGAAGAGGTACTTTACAATATTTCTTATTTTTTATGTTTCATAGGCGAATCATCAAATGCGAGCCAATTTATAGATCGTCTGAGGGAAGTTAACGAAAAATCGTATAATCAGCTTCTGGAGGTAATAAAGGATTTTGCTCAATAAAAATCTGTATTCATTACCTGTTTCACCCCCACCCTCCCCGGGTAAATAAACCTAAACCTAATTTTGTCCGCCTTTTTTACGCCTGCCAACTCAGTCGTGGAGCCAAGTCGACATTTTTCTGTTTTTTCTGCAGCAGAAAACCTTTTTCTTGGTAATTGACACTGGATTGGACGGGTGCTATAGTCGGAAATGTGGACAATTAGTGTCACACTTTATTTGACAATGAAGGGAATGTTAGTGCATGCAAGGTAAAGTTAAATGGTTCAACGCAGAGAAAGGTTATGGCTTCATCGAGACTGAGGACGGCGGCGACGTATTTGTACACTTCTCCGCGATTCAATCCGAAGGCTTCAAGACTCTTGAAGAAGGACAATCCGTAGAATTCGAGATTGTTGAAGGCGCTCGTGGCCCGCAAGCTGCTAACGTAATCAAAATCTAATCATCCCGGCATAGCCGACCTACATAAACGGTATTGATGGTTAACAATTGGAGATTCGCTAGCCCAAGACTCCGGAACTTCCGGGGTCTTTTTTTTGTATCCGACCTCCGAAAAATATTGTGCTAAAATTCACAATTCTGTCTTTTTACATGGGCTTAACAAAATGCTATAATGAAGGTGCAAAGGAGGAGTGCCCAATGCAATTCACTATCCGAGGTCAACAAATTGATGTGACCGATGCTTTGAAAGACTATGTTGACAAGAAACTCAGCAGGCTAGATAAGTATTTTGATGCACCCCCCACCTCCGAAGGATACGTTACACTCAGTGTCATTCGAGGATTGCACACGGTGGAAGTGACCATTCCGCTCACAGGCGTGGTACTGCGTGCGGAAGACCGAAGCGACGATATGTACGCTTCCATTGATGCCGTTGTGGACAAGTTGGAACGTCAGATTCGCAAGCACAAAACCAAGCTGAACCGCAAGATCAAGCAAGAAGGCGGACTGAAGACGCTCATTGCGGAGAACGGGGCAGCGGCAACCAGTCAAATGGATGCAGAGCAAGTGGAGTACGACGAGGACAACTACGAAGTAGTCCGTACGAAACGTTTTACCATGAAGCCCATGGACGTGGAAGAAGCGATCCTGCAGATGAACATGGTAGGCCATAATTTTTTCGTATTTTCCAACATTGACACACAAGAAGTAAATGTCGTCTACAAGCGTGATGACGGCAAGTACGGATTGATCGAGCGGGACTAAGTCTCAAGCGGCATTCCTCAAGGAATGCAGAGGCACCAGGTTCGGTTCGAATTTTAAAATGAAATCGAAATTGTAAGATGAGCCTTCATCCGTGTTAGCGGGTGGGGCTCTTTATTTGGATATATGGACGTCTATTCTGCGCCTCTTTAGATGTAGAGTTTTGCTACTAAAATGAATATAATCCCATTGTCAACGACTGGGTAAATGCTCCACGCAACTTTTCAGGGCGTCTTCGCGTCTCATAGAGTAGGGCTTCACGTAACAGACATCTCTTGTGAAAGCACATATTGTTGCGGCATCCCTTACAAACTGTTACAATTTATGCAAACCCTCATTTTACGGGACAGGCTTTTTAGCCTGCATGAAATGGGACCATCATAAGGAATCAATGAATCGATTTCATCATTTAACCCTTTGGCATTTAATGAAGTTGATTCTATCACTTGTTTTGCACGAAAGGGGTTAACCATGCTAGGACTTGTCAAAAAGATTTTCGGCGACACCAACGAGCGTGATGTCAAACGTCTCATGAAGACGGTCGATGTAATCAACAAAATGGAACCGGATTTTGAGAAGCTCTCCGATGAGCAGCTGCAAGCGAAAACCGAGGAGTTCCGTGCGCGGATCGAGAAAGGTGAGACGCTGGAGGAACTGCTTCCCGAAGCGTTTGCGACAGTCCGTGAGGCTTCCAGACGAACACTCGGCAAGCGTCACTACGACGTACAGCTGGTCGGAGGAATGGCCCTCCACGAAGGCAGAATTGCAGAGATGAAGACCGGTGAAGGTAAGACCCTTGTGGGTACGCTGCCGGTTTACTTAAATGCCCTGCTTGGCAAAGGGGTTCACGTTGTAACCGTCAATGATTATTTGGCACAGCGTGACAGCCAGGAAATGGCGCAAATATATAACTTCCTGGGTCTAACCGTCGGGGTTAACCTGAGCGGTATGGAACACCCGGATAAACAGCATGCTTATGCATGCGATATTACGTACGGAACGAATAACGAGTTCGGCTTTGACTATCTGCGTGACAACATGGTCCTCTACAAAGAGCAGATGGTTCAGCGTCCACTCTATTTCTGTATCATTGATGAAGTGGACTCCATCCTGGTTGACGAAGCGCGTACGCCGCTTATCATCTCGGGACAAGCTCAGAAATCGACCGAGCTGTATTTTGCAGCGGATCGCTTCGTGAAGCGCCTGACGGCAGAAGAGGATTATACCGTAGATATTAAGGTCAAATCCGTAGCTCTGACAGAAAAGGGTGTTGCCCAGGCGGAGCGTTCCTTCGGTATCGAAAACCTGTATGACCAGAACCATGTAACACTGAACCACCACATTGTACAAGCGCTGAAAGCGAACGTGATTATGCGCCGCGACGTGGATTACGTTGTCACCGACGACGAAGTGGTTATCGTGGACGAATTCACGGGCCGCTTGATGGCAGGACGCCGCTATAGCGACGGTCTTCACCAGGCGATTGAAGCGAAGGAAGGCATCGAGGTTCAGAACGAGAGCATGACATTGGCGACGATTACTTTCCAGAACTACTTCCGTATGTATCGCAAGCTGGCAGGTATGACCGGTACAGCGAAGACAGAGGAAGAAGAGTTCAAGAAGATTTATGGTCTTGAAGTGCTCCAGATTCCTACAAACAAACCGAATCAGCGTAACGACATGCCGGATGTTGTCTATAAGAGCGAAGAAGGCAAGTTCAAGGCAGTTGTTACGGAGATCGTGGAACGTCATAAAAAGAATCAACCGATCCTGGTGGGTACGGTTTCGATTGAGAACTCCGAGCGTTTATCGGAAATGCTGAAACGCAAAGGCATTCAGCATAAAGTTCTGAATGCGAAGTACCATGCAGAGGAAGCGGAAATCATCTCACGCGCCGGTCAGCCGGGATCTGTAACGATCGCGACGAATATGGCGGGACGCGGTACGGATATTTTGCTGGGTGAAGGCGTGCAGAATATTGGCGGACTTCACATTATCGGTACGGAGCGTCACGAATCGCGCCGGATCGATAACCAGCTGCGTGGTCGTGCCGGTCGTCAAGGTGACCCAGGATCCACTCAGTTCTATTTGTCCCTGGGCGATGAACTGATGAAACGTTTTGGTACAGACAACGTTCTGAACATGATGGAGCGTCTTGGCTTTGAAGAAGATCAGCCGATCGAGAGCAAGATGATTACCCGTGCGGTTGAATCCGCGCAGAAGCGGGTTGAGGGCAATAACTTCGACATGCGTAAAGTCGTTCTTCAATATGATGACGTGATGAACCAGCAGCGTGAGATCATTTACAAACAACGCCGCGAGATTCTGGAGTCCCAAGACATTAAGCAAATCGTTGTTGAGATGATGAAGCCGGTCATTGAACGGGTTGTTCAGGCTCACTGCAGCGATGATATTCCGGAGAACTGGGAACTGCAAGAAGTGGCAGACTTCGTTAACAGCAAGCTGCTGGACGAGGGTGCAATTACCCGCGAAGATCTGTGGGGCAAAGAATCGGAAGAAATCACGGAATTTATCTTTGAGCGCGTGATGAAGAAGTATGCAGAGCGTGAAGAGGCGATTGGTGAAGAGATGGTACGCGAGTTCGAGAAAGTTATCGTGCTGCGTGCGGTAGACAGCAAGTGGATGGATCACATCGATGCGATGGATCAACTGCGTCAAGGTATCCATCTCCGTGCATACGGCGGTACCGATCCGCTTCGCGAATACCAGTTCGAAGGCTTTGAGATGTTTAATGCCATGATCGCTACGATTCAAGAGGAAGTGGCAACGTACATCATGAAGGCGCAGATCGCAACGAACCAGGAGCGTCAGGCTGTCGTGGAGGAGAACAAGGTATCCACGAACAGCAGCAGCGAGCCAGCCGAGAAGCGTCCAGTGCAAGTAGCTGAACAGATCGGCCGGAACGATGCATGTCCTTGCGGCAGCGGCAAGAAGTATAAGCACTGCCACGGACAGAACGCTTAAGCTACATTTTCATAAAACGGCCTTGTGTATAGGCGCTGATTTTTCAACTCCCTTAAGAGCAGCAGATGAACCGGTCATTGTGGTCTTATCCACAGCGATCCGAAACCTCTGCTGCGCTTAAGGGAGTTTATCTGAATAAATAACGAAATATCTAGTAAAGTCGCATAAATTTTCTCTTGAATATGGAACGTTTTCCATGCAGGAGAGGGTATACTGAAGTTATTACGATAACGTATAGATAAGAAAGGACGAGGGACTCATGATCGAACCAAGTGTGAAGCAGGACCTGCGTGAAATCAGCAAGAAACTAACCAATCTTAGGGGGTCTCTTTGACTTAGATCTCAAACAGGAAATGATTGAGAATTTTGAGGAGAAGATGGCTGCCCCGGATTTTTGGGACGATAATGAAAAAGCCCAAGCGCTCATTGCTGAGATGAATGCTGTGAAATCATCCGTGGATCAGTATCAAAAACTTCAGCAGGATTACGATGATGCTGTTGTTATGACTGAACTGGCGGATGAAGAGGGCGACGACTCCCTTGCAGGAGAAATTGGCGAGACAATTAAGGACTTGGTTAAGCGCGTGGAGGAATTTGAGCTTCAGCTGCTGTTGAACCAGCCTTACGATAAAATGAATGCCATCCTTGAGCTGCATCCCGGAGCGGGCGGAACCGAGTCGCAAGACTGGGGCCAAATGCTGCACCGAATGTATACCCGCTGGGCGGAGAAGCGCGGCTTCAAGGTGGAAACACTGGATTACTTGCCAGGCGACGAAGCGGGAATCAAGAGTGTAACGCTGCTGATCAAGGGCTACAATGCTTACGGATATTTAAAAGCGGAAAAAGGAGTTCATCGTCTGGTTCGCATATCACCATTCGACTCTTCCGGTCGCCGTCATACCTCCTTTGTATCCTGCGATGTGGTACCGGAAATCAACGATGAAATCGAGCTGGATATCCGCACCGAGGATCTGAAGATTGATACCTACCGTGCCAGTGGCGCAGGGGGTCAGCATATCAATACGACGGACTCGGCCGTACGGATCACTCACTTGCCAACCGGCGTGGTGGTGACGTGTCAGAATGAACGCTCTCAGATCAAGAACCGTGAGCGTGCCATGACAATGCTTCGTTCCAAGCTCTACGAGCGCAAAATCGAGGAGCAGAAGAAGGAATTGGCGGAAATTCGCGGCGAGCAGTCGGAAATCGCTTGGGGCAGCCAAATTCGTTCGTATGTATTCCATCCGTACAGTATGGCTAAGGACCACCGTACACAGGTGGAGACCGGTAATATTGGAGCCGTCATGGACGGAGATCTGGATGCTTTTATCGATGGCTATTTGCGCAGTCAGATCAAGCAGGAAGTCGAGTAGGACGTTGAGGAGAGATTTGAAGAACTATGGCGCAATCCGCTGGCAATCCATCGATTAACAAAAGAAAAAGAGAACCCCTGATTCCGATCAACGGTCCCCTTCGGCAGACGGTGGACGCAATTTTTATTATCATCGGCTCCTTTATCATGGCGCTGTCATTCAATTTATTTTTTCTCCCGAATCACATTGCCTCCGGCGGCGTGTCGGGTTTGTCCGTTCTTGCGCAATCATGGCTCGGCATTGAACCGGCCTTTACGCAGTGGGCACTGAACATCCCATTGTTTGTACTCGGCTTTTGGCTGCTTGGACGCGATTACGGCATTCGTTCCCTGCTGGGCAGCGTGATTCTGCCGTTGTTTGTTTTCCTGACCAAGGACTGGCCAATCCCAACCTCCAATCCACTTCTGGCCTCCATTTATGGAGGAATCGGGGTCGGTATCGGGATGGGGCTGGTCTATCGCGGCCGGGGGTCGACAGGCGGGCTGACCATCGTGGCACAGCTCTTGCAAAAATACAGCGGCCTGACGTTCTCCCTCTGTGTCGTACTGCTGGATGCGATTGTGATCTCATCGGCAGCACTGGTGCTGTCACTGGAGCAGGCGTTATACGCACTGATTGGACTGTATGTTACAGGCAAAGTGATTGATGCCATTGAGCTTGGCTTCAGCTTTACCAAGGTGGCCTACATTATATCCGATCATAACGAGCCGATAACGAAGGCTATTCTGGAGGATTTGGACCGGGGATTAACCAAGCTAACCGCTGAGGGAGGCTATACGGGTGAACATCGAACCGTCCTGATGGTGGTAGTCGGGCAGAGCGAGATTCCCCGTCTAAAGACAGTGGTCCAGTCGGTAGATCCGAATGCTTTTGTAATTATCAGCAATGCGCATGAGGTATTGGGTGAAGGATTCCGCAATATTAAGGCGTAAGCCAATAGAATACAGCGGCCGAGACATTCTCGGCGATAGGAAGAGACGGTGTATATCACCGTCTCTTTTTCTATTTTCAGACGAATCCGATTTCAGTGAAGCTGGAAGTTCGATCATCGCAAAAAATCTTCCCTAACGCAGTCTGCCCTCTGTGAAGATACAATGACAGATAGTTTTCTTATGGGGCCAACATCCACCCCCAGTAGCGGCAGGCTTGAATTCTCCTTTATTTTTCTAGTAAAGAGCATATAATGGAAACTAAACTTGTAGGGGGTAGGGGATGATGGAGATTGAACAGATCTATGGTAATTTGCCAGTGCTGGAGACAGAACGTCTGCGTCTTCGCAGAGTATCGATGCAGGATGCAAACGAGATGTATGTCTATGCCTCCGATGATGAGGTTACAAAACACGTAACTTGGGAAACCCACCGCTCCGTTAATGACAGTAAGCGATTCATTCAATTTATACTGGCCCAATATGCGAAGCATGATATCGCCCCGTGGGGGATTGAGCTGAAGGAAAGCGGACGTATGGTGGGGACGGTGGATTTTGTATGGTGGAAACCCGGGCATCAGAGTGCCGAGATCGGTTATGTACTGGCACGCGATTGTTGGGGACAAGGACTTATGACAGAGGCGGCCACTGCATTGCTGAAGCTGGGCTTTGGCCAGATGGAGCTTGTACGCATCCAGGCCCGCTGCATAACAGAGAACATCGGCTCCCAGCGTGTGATGGAGAAGATCGGCATGTCCTATGAGGGCACGTTAAGAAAAGGGATCAAGATCAAGGGGCAGCATTGGGACCTTAAATTATTCTCCATACTAAAAGAAGATTATGAATCGGCTAATTAAAGGTTGAAGGAACATGGAGCATGCATGAAAATTGGACCAAATTTGAATAATCCATTGTATTTATATGAATACGGTCGTATAATAATACATATTTATGAGACGGATAGGTCAATGGGAAACTTGTTAGTAAGAGAGCCACAATTCAATGCGGGACACGGAAACATTCCGAACAAGGTGAAGGGCCGCCTGGCAGCAGCAGCTTCATGAAGAAGAAGCATTTCAGGAGCATTCGCAGCGGCTCGACTTGTTTCTATACACCTAAGATATACAGATTTCGGGGAACAACGGGAATCGACCGGAAGCATGAACCGTATCCGTAAGATGTAGAGATGAAGGAACTGGCTGAATGGGACCTTGCCTAAGGTCCTATAGCTGTTCCTGGGGGAGAGGGATGAGGATATGACGGACACAAACACATTAAGAGTTGCCATTGTTGGATCTACCGGTTACGGGGGAGTGGAACTGATCCGCTTGCTGCAATCACACCCGCGAGTTGAGATTACGTCGGTGATTTCTTCATCGAGTGCGGGGGCACCCATATCGGATGGTTTTCCGCATTTGACGAATATCGTCACCCGGAATTTGGATGGTGTAAATCCAGCGGAAATCGCAGAGGTGGCTGACCTGGTGTTTGCCGCGACACCTTCTGGCGTTAGCGCCAAGCTGGTGCCGGAGCTGCTGGAAGTTGGCCTTAAGGTTATTGACCTTTCAGGCGATTTTCGGTTGAAAGACGGAGGGATATATGAGCAGTGGTATAAGCACCCGGCACCGAGCGCGGAGCTTTTGGAAAAAGCGGTATACGGCCTATGCGAAGTGTTTGGCGAGGAGGTCCGCGATGTGGATTTCATCTCCAATCCGGGCTGTTATCCGACAGCGACCCTGCTCGGACTGATCCCGGCCATCAGCGCGGGATGGATCGATGCCTCTTCGCTGATTATCGACGCCAAATCCGGCGTGTCCGGCTCCGGAAGGGGAACGAGTTTGACGTCCCATTATGCCGAGATCAACGAGAACTTCAAAGCTTACAAGGTGAATAAGCACCAGCATATTCCTGAGGTTGAGCAGGTGTTGACTCAGGTGGCGGGTGAACCGATCACGGTTACCTTTACGACCCATCTCGTACCGATGACACGTGGCATTATGAGCACTATGTATGCAACGCTGAACGGTCCTTATACGGAAGAGGATTTCATTGAGCTGTACCGCCAGTATTTCAAAGATCGCCGGTTCGTGAGAATCCGTGAGCAAGGGGTATGGCCTGCAACAAAAGAAGTGAGCGGCTCGAACTATTGCGACATCGGATTTGCGGTGGATGCACGAACAAACAGAGTGACCATAATATCGGTCATTGATAATGTGGTGAAGGGTGCGGCCGGTCAGGCGATCCAGAACCTGAACTTGATGATGGGATGGGAGGAGAGCCTCGGACTTACGTTTACGCCGATTTATCCGTAAGCGGCTGGGGATACAGACATGGGAGAGAATACGTTTGCGATAATTGAAGGGGGTAGCATTGTAACGCCGCAAGGCTTCAAGGCGGCCGGCCTCCACTGTGGACTTAAGAAAACAGACCGTAACGATCTGGGTGTCATCGTATGTGATGTGCCTGCCGTGGCGGCTGCGGTATATACAACGAATCTTTTTCAGGCGGCACCGCTGAAGGTAACGCGTGAGAGTCTGCAGGATGGCAAGCTTCGCGCTATTGTTGTCAACAGCGGGAACGCCAATGCCTGCACGGGTAAGCAGGGTGAAGAGGATGCATATACGATGCGTTCCAACACGGCTTCGCAATTCAATCTGGATGCAGACGATGTGGCCGTAGCCTCGACAGGAGTCATCGGCGAACTGCTGAAGATGGATCGTGTATCTTCAGGCATTGCCAGCTTGCCGGCACATCTCAGTGGCGAGAGTGAAGGAGCGGAAAGCTTCAGCCAGGCGATTTTGACAACGGATCTCGTGAAAAAAGAAGCCTGCGTCACCGTCCAAGTCAACGGTACAAAGGTTACCATCGCGGGAACAGCGAAGGGATCGGGGATGATTCACCCGAACATGGCAACCATGCTCGGGTTTATGACGACAGATGCGGTCATTGATCAGGAAGCGCTGCAGCTGCTGCTGCGCCAAACGACCAACCTGACCTTTAATATGATAACCGTGGATGGCGATACGAGCACGAACGATATGCTGATTGCGATGGCCAGCGGCCTGGCGGAGCACGAGGCATTGACACCGGAGCATCCCGATTGGGATGCGTTCTCAGCGGGCTTCCACTATGTGTGCCAGCAGCTGGCGAAGGCCATCGCGCGTGATGGAGAGGGAGCGTCCCGCTTGATTGAGGTTCGCGTGAACGGTGCCGAGTGTGACGATGATGCCCAAGCGATTGCCAAGACGGTCATTGGCTCCAGCCTGGTGAAATCCGCGGTGTTCGGGGCAGATGCCAACTGGGGGCGCATTATTGCGGCTGTAGGTCGTGCGGGTCGTCCGGTCAACCCGGAGACGGTTGATATTGCCATAGGTCCAATTTCGGTGCTGGAGCAGTCCAGACCGGTTGCTTTTGACGAGGATGCCGCACTGGTTTACCTTCAGGGCGATTCCGTGGACATTGATGTGAAGCTGCATATCGGGAATGGATCAGCCACGGCGTGGGGCTGTGACTTGACCTATGACTATGTCCGCATTAATGCGGCTTACCGTACGTAGATAAATCACCTATAGATCGGGAGGAGACGGATATGAAGAGCACGGTCGATCAAGAGGATACGTTGCCGGTCCAAACATCGGGGGCAGATACCTTTGTCATGAAATGCGGCGGCAGCACGCTCGCTGCACTTCCGGACAGCTTCTTCGAGGATTTGAAGGAGCTGCAGCAGAAGGGAGTCCATCCTGTAATTGTTCATGGAGGCGGTCCTGCCATCTCCGGCAATCTGGAGAAACTCGGTATCGAGACCGAGTTCGTGAATGGACTGCGCAAGACGACGGAGGATGTGCTGGACGTTGTGGAGATGGTGCTCGCAGGCACTATCAATAAAGGGATTGTAAGACGGATACAAAGCGTGGGCGGCTGTGCTATCGGCTTGTCCGGCTCGGACGGAGGACTGATCGAGGCCAAACCGGTTACGAACCATGCGGAGGTTGGCTGGGTTGGCGATGTAACGAAGGTGAAGTCATCGATACTGAGCGGTGTGTTGAAGATGGGATACATGCCTGTGGTTGCGCCGATTGGTGTGGATGCATCCGGTCAGCGCTACAATATCAATGCAGATACGGCTGCTGGCGCCGTTGCCTCCCATCTGGGGGTCAAGCGGATGATTGTTGTCACCGACGTGCCCGGGATCATGAAGGGGACGGGCGGCGAGAAGCGGGTGCTTCCGACCGTGACGGTGCAAGAGATTGAAGACATGATCGGCACGGGCGAGATCTACGGGGGGATGATTCCCAAGGTCAGAGCGGCCATCAGCTGCATCCATGGCAAAGTGAGCGAGGTTGTCATCGTGAACGGAAGCGAACCGAACGTACTGAGCCGTGTCCTTGGTGGAGAAGTGCTGGGAACGCGTATTGTGCGGATGTCATAATAAATGAACGGATTGAGTTTTTACGAATAGAACGACCTCAACGGAGGAGGCGGAATTGTTCTGGAGAAGCAACGCGGTCGCCTTTGCCCCCGGATTTTAACAGTTGTAGCCATTTTAATAGAAAATCTGGGGGCAACAGCGATCGGAAGAACAATCCGCATGCGTAGTGATGAAAGGGCAGTCAGAGTTCATGATGATGAACCTGTTTTGTCCAAATGCAAAGGAGTGTGTGAAGGTCATGGGAAAAGAAACAGCGGTTAGCGGTATCGTAGCAGCGAATGAAAGCTCATTGTTCCAGACGTACGCCAGATATCCAATCGCCCTGGTAAAAGGAGAAGGCAGCTGGCTATGGGATGATCAAGGCAACAAATATCTTGATTTCATGGCAGGGCTGGCAGTAACGAATCTCGGTCATGCTCCCGTGAAAGTGAAAGAGAAGCTGAAGGCCCAACTGGATGAATTGTGGCATGTCTCGAACCTGTTTCACATTCCCGGCCAGGAAAAAGCGGCAGCGCTGCTGACAGCAAACACTTGTGCTGATGCCGTTTTCTTCTGCAACAGCGGAGCGGAAGCTAACGAAGCAGCCATCAAGCTCGCGCGCCGCTACCATCAGAAGGTGAAGGGTACGGGGCGCTACGAGGTGATTACGTTTACCCAGTCCTTCCATGGACGGACGCTGGCTACATTGACAGCTACCGGCCAGGATAAGGTGAAGGAAGGCTTCCTTCCGCTGCCGGCTGGTTTCAAGAGCGTCCCGCTGCATGACCTTCCGGCACTTGAAGCTGCCATTAACAACAATACCGCAGCCATCATGATCGAGATGGTGCAGGCGGAAGGCGGCGTGCATCCGGTGGAGCCGGAGTTCCTGCAAGCCGTGACCGAGCTTTGCAAGAAGCACGGTCTGCTGCTGATTGTTGACGAGGTTCAGACGGGCATGGGCCGTACCGGCAAGCTGTTTGCGCATGAGCATTACGGCATTGAGCCGGATATTTTTACCGTAGCCAAAGGGCTTGGCTCCGGCTTCCCGGTCGGCGCGATGCTGGGCAAAGGCTATCTGCGCGAAGCCTTCACGGCAGGCAGCCATGCCACGACGTTTGGCGGCACACCAATTGCGAGCTCCGTCATCCAGGCTACCATCGAGACGATGATTGAGGATCATGTGCCGCAGCGCGCGGCGGACGCCGGAGAATATTTGATGGCGAAGCTGAACGAGAGCCTGGGCGGCCATCCCTTTGTGAAGGCCATTCGGGGCAAGGGCCTGCTGATCGGGATCGAATGCGCGGAGCCGGTTGGCGAGCTGGTACTGAAAGGACAGAGCCGCGGACTGCTGTTCGTGACAGCGGGACCGGAAGTGATTCGACTGCTGCCGAATCTGTACGTAACAAGACAAGAAATCGATCAGGCGGTATCCATTATTACAGAACTGATTCATGAGCATTCAGCGGTTCAGCAAGCATAACGAGAGCCGTTATCCTATATGTAGCTTTGACAATAACAGTATACGGCAAGGAGGATTTAAGTTTATGACCGCAAGCGGACAAGTGAAGGAATTAAGCCTGAAAGGGCGGGATATGATAGAGCTGGATGAATACTCCACGGAAGAAATTCAGTTCTTGCTGGATTCGGCTATCGAGATTAAGCGCAAGCAGAAGAACGGTGAAGTCTATCAGCCGCTGAAAGGCAAGACGATCGGCTTGATATTCGAGAAGTCGTCCACGCGGACACGGATTTCGTTCGAGACGGGAATGTTCCAACTGGGCGGACATGCACTCTTTTTAAGCAAAAATGATATTCAGCTTGGACGCGGGGAGCCGATCAGCGATATGGCCCAGGTAATGTCCCGCTATCTGGACGGCCTGATGATCCGTACCTTCGGACACGACAATGTGGTGAACCTGGCGAAATATGCCTCCATTCCGGTCATTAATGGTCTGAGTGATATGGCACATCCATGTCAGGTGCTGGCGGACCTGCAGACGGTGCTGGAGTACAAGGGCAAGCTGAAAGGCCTCAAAATGGCCTTCATCGGCGATGGCAACAACATGGCGCATTCCCTTCTGATTGGCGGAGCCAAGATGGGCATGCATGTGGCCCTTGCCAGTCCGAAGGGCTACGAGGCGGATGCCGGCATTGTGAAGCTGAGCGAGGATATCGCAGCACAAACCGGCGGCAGCATTACGATTACGCAGGATCCAATCGAAGCCGCGAAGGATGCGGATGTGATCTATACGGATGTATGGGCCAGCATGGGCTTTGAAGAGGAGCAGGCACAGCGGGAAGTTGCGTTTGCAGACTATCAGGTGAACGAGGAACTTGTAAAGGCGGCGAAGCCGGATTATTTGTTCCTGCATTGCCTTCCGGCCCATCGTGGCGAAGAGGTCAGCGAAGGGGTGATCGACGGCGTCAACTCCGTCATATTCGATCAGGCCGAGAATCGTCTCCATGCCCAGAAGGCTTTGATGGTTGCTTTGATGGCATAACGCCGTTTATAGCGGAGGGTGCATTCTCTATGAAAATGTCTCTGCGGACGTTTTCTTTAGTATAATGAAGAACAGGGTTGTTAGTAACAAAGAGAGGGAGTTTAACCATGGCAAAACAAAAAATCGTACTGGCGTATTCCGGTGGCCTGGATACGTCCGTAATTCTGAAGTGGCTGAAAGAAACTTACGATGCGGAGATCATTGCTTTCACGGCTGACATCGGCCAGAAGGAAGAGCTGGACGGACTTGAGGAAAAAGCGCTGGCAACCGGCGCATCCAAAGTATACATCGACGATCTGCGCGATGAATTCGCGAATGATTTCATCTACCCGATGTTCCAAGCCGGTGCTATGTATGAAGGGCAGTACCTGCTCGGTACCAGCATCGCACGCCCACTGATTGCGAAGCGCATGGTGGATATCGCACGCGCCGAAGGGGCAACAGCGATAGCGCACGGAGCTACCGGCAAAGGGAACGACCAGGTCCGTTTCGAGCTGGGCGTAGCTGGCTTGGCACCGGACATTGAAGTGTTCGCGCCTTGGCGTATCGAGGAGTTCCGCAGCTCCTTCCCGGGACGCGCGGAGATGATTGCTTACGCGGAAGCGCATGGCATTCCGGTAACGGCATCGGCAGCCAAATCCTACTCCATGGACCGCAACCTGCTCCACATCAGTTATGAGAGCGGCGTGCTGGAGGACCCTTGGTTCGATGCAAGTGCAGAGGACAGCAAGGATATGTACCTGCTCAGCGTATCTCCCGAAGATGCACCGGATGAGGCAGAGTATCTGGAGCTTACTTTTGAACAAGGGAATGTCGTTGCCCTAAACGGAGAGTCTCTGAGTCCGCTGCAGGTGATGGAGAAGCTGAATGAGCTGGGCGGCAAGCACGGCATCGGTCGCGTGGATATGGTGGAGAACCGTTTCGTGGGTATGAAGAGCCGCGGTGTCTACGAGACTCCGGGGGGAACCATCCTGTTTACCGCTCATCGCAAAATGGAATCCATCACGATGGACCGTGAAGTGATGAACCTGCGTGACAGCCTCATTACCCGTTACAGCACTTTGGTCTACAACGGTTTCTGGTTTGCGCCTGAGCGTCTCGCACTGCAAGCGCTGGTAACCGAAAGCCAGAAGAACGTATCCGGTACGGTGCGCGTGAAGCTGTACAAAGGCAACATCATCGGAGCAGGCGTGAAGAGTCCGGTCAGCTTGTACAATCCGGATATCGCAACGATGGAAGCTGATCCAACGCAAGCGTATGATCAAGGCGATGCAACCGGCTTTATTCGCTTGAACGCACTGCGTTTGAAAGTGGCAACCGGTGTGAACCAGAATCAATAAGACTCGCAAGCAAGGGCCCGTGTAGACAGAATGCTTGCACTAAGCACGCGGGCTGGGACATGCGACTTGAAGCATACAGCATGGTTTGTTCATGGATTTGGCAATAGACCATGTACAGATGCATGGATCGAGAAGTAATGAACAGGCTGAAGGCCGTTTTCATGCTTGGGAGCTCCGATGTTTCTCGTGATACCGGGAACAGGTGGGGCTTCTAGCGGGAAGCGGCCCTCTGCCTTAAACAGAGAGGGGCAAGTGTTGTGAGCAAGTTATGGGGCGGACGCTTTACGAAGCAGACCAACGCATTGGTGGAGGAGTATACGGCATCCATCGGTTTTGACAAACAGCTGGCTGAGGAGGACATTCAGGGAAGCCTTGCGCATGTGTCCATGCTGGGCAAATGCGGCATCGTGCCGGCAGAGGATGTGGAGACGATCAAGGCAGGCTTGAACAAGGTGCTAGAGCGCATTCGTGAAGGCAGCATTGCGTTCTCTGTATCGGATGAGGATATTCATATGAATATCGAGAAAAATCTGATCGACGAAGTCGGACCTGTCGGCGGCAAACTGCACACAGGCCGCAGCCGCAACGATCAGGTGGCTACAGACATGCATCTGTACTTGCGTAACCGTGTTGTGGCGTTGACTGGTATGCTGCATGAGCTGCAGACCGCCTTGATCGGACAAGCGAAGGATAACCTGGATACGATCATTCCAGGGTATACGCATCTGCAGCGTGCGCAGCCGATTTTGTTCGCTCATCATTTGATGGCTTACGTGTCCATGTTCCAGCGGGATATCGACCGTTTGATCGACAGCTACAAGCGCATTAACGTGCTTCCGCTTGGAGCGGGTGCGCTTGCCGGCACAACGTTCCCGATTGACCGTCATTTCGTGGCGGAGCAGCTTGGATTTGACGGCGTTTACGAGAACAGTCTGGATGCGGTCAGCGACCGTGATTTTATTCTGGAATTCCTCTCGGATGCATCCATCATCATGATGCACTTGTCTCGCTTAAGCGAGGAGCTGGTGCTCTGGAGCAGCACGGAGTTCAATTTCATCGAGCTTGACGATGCGTTCTGCACAGGCAGCAGCATTATGCCGCAGAAGAAGAATCCGGATGTACCTGAGCTTGTCCGCGGCAAAACCGGTCGGGTATACGGCAACCTGATGGGCCTGCTTACCGTCCTCAAGTCGCTTCCGCTTGCTTACAATAAGGATATGCAGGAAGACAAAGAGGGCATGTTTGACACGGTGGCCACGCTGGAAGGTGCACTGCAGCTGTTTGCTCCGATGATCGCAACGATGAAGGTCAACAAGGGCCGCATGCGGGAGGCGGTGAATACCGACTTCTCCAACGCAACGGATATTGCGGACTTCCTGGTCGGCAAGGGACTTCCATTCCGTCAGGCGCATGAAGTGATCGGCAAGACGGTATTGTACTGCATTCAGAACAGCAAGTACTTGCTGGACCTGACGCTGGAAGAATTCAAGCAGTTCTCGGAGCTGTTCGATGACTCCATCTACGATGTGCTTCAGCCCGAGACGGTGGTTAATGCGCGTAATGTGTACGGTGGTACGGCAACCAGTCAGGTGAAGGCTGCGATCGAGCGTTCCGTGCAGACACAACAAGCGACGGAAGAGTGGCTGAACGTTCGTCAAGGAAACGTAGAGTAAGTAGAGTAACGTACACAGAGGGCAAGGTTAAAATAAAAAAGATGGATCAGCACAAACCATGTGCCGATCCATCTTTTTTTGTATCATAAGCATGAGAAGCAGGCAGCAGGTACAGGCTTTCGAATCCCGATTCGAAGCAGGCATAGCTCCATGGATACTTCGCTCAACCAATCAGCGCCTCCGGTATTCTCATGTCATAGTTTCTGTTTCTCAGGCCTTCAGTGGAAGCCACTTCAGCACGTCCTGAATGTGGGTATCCCAATAGCCCCAATCATGGCCGCCCGGTCCCTCCTGATATGTGAAATCAAGGGACGTTCCTTCACAAGCCTTGCGGAAGGCCTGATTGTCCTGATACAGGAAGTCTTCCGTTCCGCAGCATTGATACAGGAGGGGTTTTGGCCCTTCCATGCGGTCCACTTCCTGAAGCAGCCACAGCAGGTCGTTGTCGGTGCCGGTGATGTCCCGTTCTCCGTAGACTAATTGGTGCTCAAACAAGGCTTCATTTCTTTCGATATGACCTGCCATGTCGAGTGCTCCAGATAAACTGGCCGCCGCGGCAAAAGATTCCGGACAGCGCAGCGCCAGCTTGAATGCACCGTACCCGCCCATGGATAAGCCTGCAACGAAGTTATCTTCTCTGGCATGCGACAGCGGGAAGAAAGAACGGGCTATGGCCGGAAGTTCTTTGCTGATGAAGGTCCAGTACTTACCTCCGTATTCCATGTCCGTATAGAAGCTGCGGTGTACTTGCGGCATAACAACAGCAATGCCCATCTCGGCGACATAGCGTTCGATGGAGGTTCTGCGCAGCCAAATGGAATCATCGTCAGATAAACCATGCAGCAGGAACAGCGTTGGATGAAGCCCGCTTTTGGCATGGTTGGTCATCCCGATCTGTGATGTGGTTTGCTGAGGCAGAATGACGGTCATGGACGTGCTGAGACCGAGAACCTCCGAAAAAAAGCGACAAGTCATAAGAGCCATGATATGTATCCCCTTTCATTTTTACATATGAGAGATCAACGACGTGCATATCAGAATCATATCATAATTATTTGCCCATTCTCCAAGAAATTCGTATGAAAATGCCTCGGTCTCAAGACCGAGACTAAGTTCCGTCATCGGGCTGTTTTATGAATAGCAACACTATGGTATCTTAGAGGGAGATTATGACTTTAAACGGTGCAAAGTAATGAAAAATACTTGAGAAATAAATAACGTTGCAGGCAGTAGTTGATATATATACGGTCATTACTTTTAAATCCAGAGGAGGATTAACATGATACCACATAACGAAAACTTGTCTGACCTGAAAATATCGGGAACGGGAACTTCAAGCGGCGGTCAGTATAACAAGGTGAGAATTGATGGTGCAGGGCAGGTGAACGGAAATCTGGATTGCGAGGAATTAATAGGTAACGGAACGATGAGTGTGAATGGAGCTGTAGCCGCACGTACAATTCGCGTTAACGGTTCGGGAAGCATCAAGGGAGCTGTAGACGCTGAAGAACTGAATGTTGCCGGCAGCTTGAGTCTGAAGGAAGGGTTGCGCTGCCGTTCTATTGTTATTGGCGGACATTGCAGCATTCACGGAGATTCGGAATCCGAGAGGCTTGAAGTGAACGGAAATTTGCGAAGCCGTGGGGATGTTCGGAGTGAGTCGGCCACGCTTAAGGGAGGCTTTAAGATTGATGGCCGTCTGCATGTAGGAACAGCGGATATTCGAGTGTTTGGTCGCTGTTCCGCTCAAGAAATCGTGGGAGACCGGATTACCATCCGCAAGAAGGGGAAGCGCCTCTGGGAAATGCTGTCCCTGCCATTAAAGGGAGCGCGGGTAGAGGCACGGATTATTGAAGGGGATATCTTGGATTTAGAATATATCGAGGCCGATATTGTCCGCGGTAACCGGGTGATTCTCGGCAAAGGATGCGAGGTAAGGCAAGTGGAATACAGAGACGAATTGACGCAGCATCCGGAGGCAGAAGTCAAAGCATCCCGGCGGTTTTAAGTTAGTTTAACCATGCCATAAGCATTCAGGTTAAGGCCGATTAGGTGGGAATCAAGGAGGCGGCGAAGAGTGGTTAATGATACGGCTGTGGAAAGACCCGGTATTTCTATTATGGGTGACGGAACCGTTGGCGGCGGTGTCGTGGGAAGGCTGCGAATTAACGGCGAAGGTGTCATTAACGGAGATACTGATTGCCATCTGCTGCGCTGTAATGGAAGCGCCATTGTCAATGGAAGCCTGCTCGGAAGGCTGGCACGGGTTAACGGTCATCTAAAGGTCTCTGACCATGTAGAAATGGAGCGTATCCGCATTAACGGGAGTCTTGATGCTGGAAGAAACGCAAGGATCAGCCACATTGGTATGAATGGAGATCTGAGTACAGGGATGGATCTGTTCTTCGTCAAGGGGGTCGTGAATGGCACGGTTACCGTTCAAGGCAATGTGGAAGCAGAGCAGATGACGGTTCGGGGAACGCTAAGCGTGAATGGGCACGTACAGGCCAGGGAATTGAACTTAACGTTAATCAAGCAAATTTCAAGTGTCCCTGAAATTCGAAGCCGCATGATCACGGTAGCGCCGACGAAGCTGGCGAAGTTGTTTCATTCATCCCGCAGGGGGCATCTGAATGCCGAGCGGATCGTAGGCGAGGAGATTCGCTTGGAGAATACAAGAGCGTCTGTTGTCAGGGGCAGCCGAGTGCATATTGGTAAAGGCTGCACCATAGACCGGGTGGAATATACTGAGACTTTCAGTGCAGATGCCAAGGCCGTTGTCAAAGATTTTTATAAAATAGATTCCATATGATTTTTAAGGCTAAAAGCCCGTATTCGCGTGAGTTCGCGTATACGGGCTTTTTTCAGTTATGTCAATGTTTAAGGTGTACTGATTCCGTCCTCAACCACTTCCTCTTTTGGCGATTCTTTTGCTTCCGGCATTTGGACTTCGTTTGTTGGATTGATCGCAACGATGCTGTTTTGCGCGCGGTAAGTGTCTTTGGATATCTTCACGTTCTCCACGACCTTGCCGTTCACTTTCTTGGTTCGGTAGGTTTCGACCACATAGCCAGGTTTCCCGTTCTGGACTACCTGCTTGAGTCCTGGCGGCAGCGTGGTATTATGGATGACCTTCTCTGGGGAAGGCAGGGTTTCGATGGTGGTGGATACCAGTTCATACTCCGTATTCTCCGGGAAGGTACCGAACATCTTCAGGGTTAATTTTCCGTCTGACACGCTGGAAAGGATCAGCAGATGTTTGCCTGTGTTGTTCCGGAACCTGAAGTTAATGGCGCCCTCGGCAAAGGTGGCGTCCTGCCCCTTGGGCAGGTAGTTGACCGGAAGGGAATGATTGCGTCGTTCGGTTATATCCAGTCCCAGGAGCAGAGCAGCATGATAGACCGTGCTGGATACCTGGCAGATCCCGCCGCCTATGCCCGGGACAAGCTTGCCGTTAACGATAACGGGAGCTTCTTCAAATCCGTACTCCTTCTTCGCGGTATCTATAACATGAGCATAATTGAATTCATCGCCCGGCTTCAAAATCATCCCGTCCACGGCTTTGGCAGCCGCGGTTACGTTATGAACCCGTCCGGGTCCGCTGGAGCCAAGATCAGTGGAGAATTCGATGATTTTACGCTCCACCCCTTCATCCTGCAGCGATTTTACTGTAACCGGGGGCTTCTGACGGATCAAGGGCAGCTGTACCGTGATTTCTTCATCGCCTCTGGGCTCTGTAAACTGGCGTTCATCCGGAAGCGCAGCGCTGAACCCTTCATAGAAAGCCGCCCACTCGATGCGGTAGGCCGTCTTCTCCGGGGTATAGCGGACAACGTCATCACCGGAAATGCTTCGGACCGCATTGACCGGTTCGCCAAAGCGCTCCTTTTGCCAGTCTTCATTCAGCCGCTTCTTCAACGTATCGCGGTTCCAGTCGGTTGATATATGCCACTCCAATTGAAAATGGCGTCTGTACAGTACCTGATCCCACAGTGATCCTTCAGACATCTTGGCTATGGCATCCTGAAAATCGGCTGCGCTGAACTGAACACCGGCATCTTGCAGACTAAAACTTTCCGTGTGACCCTTCAAGGCCTCCGCCGCCAGCTTCACCTTCATCGTACTCATCGCTTGCAGCCGTTGATCCAGCTCGGCGAGCACCTCATCGGCGGGTTTGCCGCCTACCTGCCAGCCGGAGAGAACGACCCCCTTCGGGAGTTCCTTCTGATTCACATACATCGTCAACAGACCGAATCCGACGGAGAGGAGAAGAGCAAAACTGATGACAATGATGAGACCGAGATGAATTTTTTTCATTGGAAACCACCTTCTTAACTTCGTATTGGCCGCAGTTCGTGCACTTGTTCATGTATATGTCACGGTGGGCTTAAACTTTCGGGTACTCAAAAGGTAACAAATTTGTTACAATAGACGATGTCGTGAGGATTTTTCATGGATTTTAAAGGAATTCGATGGATACTGTCGAAAGTATAATGGCTAATTATGGATTGGGAAGTGATGAAGTGATTGAAATGCAGGACGTATGGAAGACCTATCCAAGCGGCGCCCATGCGCTTCAAGGAGTTTCCGTTAAGATCAATCGTAATGAATTCGTCTATGTTGTCGGACCTTCGGGTGCAGGCAAATCGACATTTATGAAACTTATCTATAGAGAAGAAGTGCCCACCAAGGGGCAAATTTCGGTTAACGGATTTAATATCGGGAAGCTGAAGCAGCGCAAAATCCCCTATGTTCGCCGAAATATCGGGGTTATTTTTCAGGATTATCGCCTGCTGCCCAAGCTGACTGCTTACGAAAATGTAGCTTTTGCCATGGAAGTTATCGAGGCGCCGCAGCGTCTCATCAAGAGACGGGTGATGGAGGTGCTGGAGCTTGTGGGCTTGAAAGCCAAGGCTGGCCGCGAGCCTTCCCAGCTCTCGGGCGGTGAGCAGCAGCGGATCGCGATTGCAAGAGCCATCGTGAATAACCCGTCCGTCATTATTGCGGACGAGCCTACCGGCAACCTGGACCCGGAAACCTCCTGGGGGATCATGCAGCTGCTGGATGAGATTAATTTCAGGGGAACCACCATTGTGATGGCAACCCACAACCGGGATATCGTCAACACCATGCGCAAACGCGTCCTTGCGATTGAGCATGGACAGATCGTCCGTGACCAGCAGAGAGGAGATTACGGGTATGAATTTTAGAACCTTCTTGCGGCACTTGCGGGAAGGGGCGAAGAGCGTTTTCCGGAACGGATGGATGTCGGTCGCATCGATTACTTCCATCGTGGTGTCTTTGTTTATACTGGGTGTTTTCATGCTGCTGGTCATGAATGTTAACGCATTAGCCGATAAAGCAGATAGCAATGTGCAGATCAATACTTACTTAAATCTCAACGTGGATGAAAAGCTGCGTGAAACCATCAAGGGTGAAATCGAGGCTATGCCGGAGGTTAGTGCCGTAAAGTTTGTGTCCAAGGAAGATGGAATGAAGGAGCTTGAGGAAAGCCTGGGCTCGGAATGGGTGGAAGGCTTCAGCGAGAAGGACCAGAATCCGCTGCCGGATGCATTTGAGGTTTCCGTCATTCAGCCAACAACGGTCGGCTTTGTAGCCGACAAGATTACCGCGCTGAACCAGAAGTATACGGAGGAGCCGATCCTGCGCGTCAAGTACGGCGAAGGAACGGTAGAGACCCTGTTTAAGATTACGAAGACGGTTCGGAATATCGGGTTTATTTTCGTAGCAGGACTCGGTCTGATGTCCATGTTCCTGATCTCGAACACTATTCGCGTTACGATTCTAGCACGCCGCCGGGAGATTGGGATTATGAAGCTTGTTGGCGCCACGAACAACTTTATCCGCTGGCCATTTTTCGTAGAAGGTGCCATGATCGGCCTGCTTGGGTCGATTGTAACGGTTGTTCTGCTGTTTGTAGGTTACGATCGTTTGTACGCTGCATCGCAAACCGATATCACGCTGGCACAGAGCCTAATCCCGCTGGGGGATTTGTGGCCGCTGATCGGCTCCATCATTGTTGGGCTGGGTATCGTGATTGGCGTCTGGGGAAGTACCATGTCGATTCGTAAATTTTTGAAAGTATAAAACAAGGTAAAGGATGGGGAGCGAAACTTGAAGAAAATCGCCGCAGGAGTAGCAGCCTTATTACTGGCCACTGTTATGATCCAACCGAATGTCGGACAAGCTGAGAAGAAGACCACTGCCGACGTAGATAAAGAGTTGAGAATGCTTCAGGAGCAGGTCAAGCAAGCACGGCAACAGAAGAACAAGGCTGCGGATGATAAACAAGAAGCCCAGCATTATAAGAATAAAACGAACCAGAACCTGAAATACGTCATGGAGCAAATCAGTATCGTCAGTAATGAATTAACCAAAATTTCCGTGAAGATCGACCAAACGGAAGATTCCTTGAAAAAAACAACAAAGGAGCTTGAAGCGGCGGAGGAGCGCATCGCATCCCGTGAAAAGCTGTTGGAATCCCGGATTCGTCTCATTTATATGGATGGTCAGGTATCCTATCTGGATGTGCTGCTCTCCTCGACCAGCTTCAGTGATTTCATTGAGCGCGCGGATTCGTTGAAATCCATCGTGGATCAGGACCAGGATCTGCTCGTACAGCATAAGCAGGACAAGCTGCTGGTCATTGATAAGAAGAAGGAACTTGAAGGCCAATATGCTACAGCCAAAGATCTGTATGGTCAGATGGAAGACCGCAAGAGCATTCTGAACGAGAAGGAACAGGAGAAGCGCGTTCTTCTGGCCCAGTACGATCAGGATATCGAGGATGCTGACATCTTGACTGAGGAGCAGGATAAAATGCTGGTTGCCCTGGCGAGCAAGCGTTCCGACCTGCAGAAGGAAAAGAACAAGCTGGCTGCTGAGGAAGCAGCCCGTAAAGCGGCGGCTGCCAAAGCGGCCGCAGCGAAGAGAGCGAAAGCGACAACCCTCGGCGGAAGCAAGGGCGGCGGTGGATACACAGGAAACGGTGGCCCATTCGCGATTCCGGTCTCCGGTGCCAGACTTTCTTCGGGTTATGGACCGCGCGTGCACCCGGTAACGGGTGAAGTCGGCAAGATGCATACAGGTCAGGATTTTGCTGTTCCGCAAGGGACCGAGATCCGTGCAGCCGAGAGCGGCACGGTGATCTTGGCCGAGTGGTGGAGCGGTTACGGAAACTGTGTTATTGTTGATCATGGGGGCGGTGTGTGGACTTTATATGGACATATCCGCAATGGCGGCATTAAGGTCAGCGAAGGCGACAAGGTGTCCAGAGGGCAGAAGATTGCCGAGGTGGGTTCCACTGGCCAGAGCACAGGACCGCATCTTCACTTTGAAGTTCGGGTCAACGGATCACCGGTTAATCCTTCGCCGTATCTGTAACTGATTCTTATGACCGATACTATATAACCTTCAGACCGCTGTATAAATATTCCCGGCAAGCCAATCATATACTAGGTGGACGGGATTCCCCGTGTGTTTAGCAGTTGAAACGTACAAAGGCGGTGAAGTACTTGCTGAAAAAACGAACGGCTGTCTTTCTGGTCATAGCTGCCCTGTTGTGCGGCGGACTGTTAACGATGGCTTTGACTCAGCTACCTGCTCCCAGTCAGACCGGAGACGGCGAGGGGTTGCTGGCCAGTATAGCGAACAAGAATGGACTGGAGCAGTCTGAAGCGAAGAAATTGGGGACAGCGATTGACCTCATCGAAAGCAATTATTACAAGGATATCGACCGGTCGAAGCTGATTGACGGCGCCATCAACGGTATGATGGAAGCCCTGGAGGATCCGTATTCCAACTATATGGGAAAAGAGACGGCAGCCCAGTTTGAAGAGAGCATTGAAGGCTCCTTCACGGGAATCGGTGCCGAGGTCTCCTCTGTAGACGGCAATGTGATCGTCGTATCACCGATCAAGGGATCTCCTGCCGATAAAGCAGGGATTCGGGCGAAAGACGCCATTCTTTCCGTTAATGGCGAGTCCTTGCAGGGGCTTGAGCTGAATGCGGCCGTAAACAAGATTCGCGGACCTAAGGGCTCCAAGGCCGTTCTTCAGATTAAGCGTGCAGGATCCGAACAGCCGATCGAGTATGTGATCGTTCGCGATGATGTCGATCTGGAAACCGTATCTGCCCGTATGGAGAAGGGCGGTATCGGCGTCATTGAGATTTCCCAATTCTCTCTGAATACAGGCAAACGCTTTGAAGAAGAACTCAAGAAGCTGGAAGGTCAGGGCATGAAGGGACTGCTGATTGATGTTCGGAACAATCCGGGCGGCGTATTGTCCGTGGTGATCGATATTGCAGAGCAGTTCGTGCCTAAAGGCGAACTGATTGTTCAGGTAGAGGATAAGGATAAGAAGCGGGAGAAGCATCCTTCGAACGGTGAAGCCAAATCCTATCCGATCACGGTGCTGATGAACAAGGGAAGCGCGAGCGCGTCCGAAATCCTGGCAGGCGCGCTGCAGCAATCTGCAGGAGCTACCCTGATGGGCGAGCATTCCTTCGGTAAAGGGACCGTTCAAACCAGCTTTGACAAGCAGCTTGGCGATGGAAGTTTACTGAAAGTGACAATTGCCAAGTGGTTGACGCCTAACGGAACCTGGATCCATGAGAAGGGGATTGAACCGGATATTAAGGTGTCGCAGCCGGAGTACTTCACGGTTGCACCAATCGATAAGAAGAAAACCTATGCGTACGATGCAAACAGCACCGATGTCAAGAACGCACAGATCATGCTGGAAGCGGTTGGTTATAAGACAGGGCGTTCGGATGGTTACTTCGATCGGAATACGGAGAAGGCGGTCAAGAGCTTCCAGAGCAAGAATAAGCTGAAAGCGGATGGTATTATTAATACCGCGACAGCCGAGGCATTGGAGGCCGCATTGATCGAGAAGATTCAGGATCCGAAAGAGGATAATCAAATGAATCGCGGAATTGCCGAGGTTCGGAAGGAAATCGCCACAAAGGCGTCGAACAAGTAAGAAGGCTGAATTTTAGCCTTCTTTTTTCTTTTAAGGTGCATGTTCAGTTGAAGTGTTTCTTGAATTTTGAACTACGTTTTAGAGCTGAAAGGAGCGTGGCAAGCTGTTGGAGACATTGAAACAACTGCTTATGTATGGGATAGACGCAGGCATACAACTGCTGACGCAGCCCTTTTATTATATTTCGATTTTGTTTGTGATGCTGTTTTACCGAAGGCAGGTGCTGGTGGAGCGTAAGCTGTTCCATGTGAAGCTGCATTCTTGGGGAATTCAGACCTGGCGGACGTTTCTCGGTGGGGTGCTGGCAGGCATCGCCGTTTCCATCGTTGTGGCCTTCCTGGGTATATCGTTAAGTTTGGAAGCCATCCTATGCATTTGGGTGACTTCGCTGATTCTGATGCTGTTTCATATTCGGTATTTATGCTTTGCTTATTCCATCGGGCTGCTTGGCATCCTCCAGTTCGTCCTAGGCTGGTTTCCGAACTGGCAGCCAGACGGCTGGATCAGCCATGTAACGACGACAATCCTTAGTCTGGATATCCCGGCATTGCTGGCTTTATCCGCCGTATTGCACTTTGCAGAAGCCATGCTGGTCAGGCTCCAAGGCTCGGGCTTTGCAACCCCTCTGTTTCTGGAAGGAAAGCGCGGCAGACTTGTGGGCGGCTATCATATGCAGAGCTTCTGGCCGCTGCCCCTGTTCTTGCTTGTCCCCGCGGTTGGCGGAGGCAGTGTGCTGCCGTGGACCCCATTCTTCGGGGGCGATGCCTGGAGCGGCGGCTTTACGATGATGGCGCTCCCGGTCGTGATTGGCTTCGGGGAAATGACGCAGAGCATGCTGCCGCAGGAGAAGGCGGGAATTACGGCGAAACGGCTTGTATTTTATGCGGCGACCGTGCTGGCATTGAGCCTGCTGGCCGAGTGGTGGACGCCGCTTATGATCGTGGCTGCATTAGCAGCGCTGCTGCTCCATGAAGGTTTGGTGTGGTACAGCCGTTATGAAGAGCAGCAGCGAAGCCCGATCTTTGTGCATCCGATTCGTGGACTGCGAGTACTCGCAGTCCTTCCGGATAGCCCGGCAAGCGAGCTTGGCATTCTTGCGGGAGAGACGATTCTGAAGGTGAATGGCAAACTGATTCACAGCAAGGAGCAGCTGCATGGAGCGCTGCGGCAGAATTCGGCCTTCTGTAAGCTGGAGGTTCAGAACCATCAAGGCGAGAGCAAGTTCCTGCAGCGTGCGATTTACGCGGGCGATCATCATCAGTTGGGAGCCATCGTTGCTCCGGATCCGAGGGATGGCATAGCGGTAGGTTTGAAGCCGGTAAGCTTGCTGACCCTGCTAGCGAATAAACTTCATCTTCGCAGCAAGCGAGGATCATCTGAGGGCAAGACGCCCGGTGGCTCCGAAGATGCAGGATTCCATTCGTGAATGAACAA
Source organism: Paenibacillus glucanolyticus NBRC 15330 (assembly GCF_004000885.1). Classification (GTDB taxonomy): domain Bacteria; phylum Bacillota; class Bacilli; order Paenibacillales; family Paenibacillaceae; genus Paenibacillus_AQ; species Paenibacillus_AQ glucanolyticus. The sequence goes on along the minus strand of NZ_BIMC01000021.1, from coordinate 70,190 downwards.
TTAACAGGCCCTTGTCCTATGGACAAGGGCCTGTTTTATTTGACTTTATATGCTAACGCAGAATGCGAAATGGTCTAAGCCTGCACTTTTTTTAGATAAAAAATAGCGATTTGCGTCCGGTCCCGAAGATTCAGCTTGCCTAATATTTCGGTTACGTAGTTCTTGATGGTACCTTCGCTTAAGTAGAGCTGGCCGGCAATTTCCTTGTTGGACAGGCCTTCTGCAATAAGGCCGACAATATTCTTCTCGGCCGGGGTAAGACCTAATGATCCAAGAACATCAGACTGGGAGACCGATTGGGGTGCAGGACGGAGCATGCCGGTCAGCTTGCGGGCAATATCCGGATGGATCAGCATGTTACCGTCGTATACCGTTTTGATACCCTGGATGATCCGGTCCGGCGGAATGTTTTTGAGCAGATATCCGCTGGCCCCGTTCCGCAGCGCTTCCACAATGTAATCATCATCATCGAATGTCGTCAGCACGAGTACCCGAGTGCCCGGGTGTTGTTGGCGAATTCGCCGCGTGCCTTCAACGCCGTCGCATACCGGCATGCGGATGTCCATGAGGATCACGTCTGCCGTAAGTCCACCCTCCAATAAAGCCAGAGCTTCTTCGCCGTGTGCCGCGACACCGGAGATTTCAATATCCGGGTCCATCCCTACCAGCAACTTCAGACTTTCTCGAATAAACGGGTCATCATCTACAATCAGAACTGATATCATGGATGTCCACGACCTTTACTAAAATATAGATATCGAATTACACAATCTCACTCTTTCGATAGACAGGTAGCCGGGTGATGACGGTAAAAGGTGCCGTTCGCCGTATCTCTAACGTCCCACCAACAACTTGAGTTCGTTCAAGCATGCCGCTTAGACCGATGCCTTGACGTTCAGGGACAGCCGCATGGGCGACCGTCTCTTTGACCTCCCCGTTATTGGAAACCTCCATTCGAATTTCCTGTTCCCCGTAGTGAAGCAAGATTTCAACCCGTCCGGCTTCGCCATGGCGGATGGCGTTGGTTATGGCTTCTCGGGCATTTTTATACAGAACCACCTGCTGACTAGGATAGAGCGGATAGGGCATGCCGTGCAGGATAAGTTCGGTTTCGATTCCGGTCTCCCTCCCCGTTTCCTCAAGCAGCCGACTCAAGGAATAATCGTCAGCAATACGTCTGCCGGGGCTCATTTGTTTTACAGCCGTGCGCATTTGCTCCATGCTCTGTCCTAACTGGTCACGGATCTGATGCAGCATATCCATACCTCGGGCCGGATCATGAGGTACGACTTGGAGGGCGGCTTCCATCATCATTTTGACGCGAATCAGCCGGTGGCCGATGTCGTCATGGAGCTGGCGCGAGATGCGGTGGCGTTCCTCCACCTGTGCCGCGTTCTCTACCTGATGCGCGAATTGCAGCAATTGTCTACCTGCCTCATCCTGCTGGAAATGAAGTCTCTTGAGCTCGTCGTATAACTGAATATGGTCAACTTGTTTCTGATTCATCCGATGGATATGACTGAACGTTACGGCCAGAAACAGAAAGAGGAGATTGGCCGTTGTAATCAGCAGTGGATCATAATCGGTAATGGCGATGTTCAGCAGCACGAGATGGGCGGTTGCCATCCAGAATTTGCTTGACCGCTCCTGAAACAAGGGCAGATAGACACATAATGCAGACACGGACAGGAAGACCATCATGAAGCCGTATTGATGGCATAACCACAGGGACAGCGCCATCTCCAGCAGCACCGCTGCTCTTAGATAGGCTGGGGATCGTACAAAGCGGCTTAACACTGTAAGGGCCAGAAAGAGCAGAAAGTACACCATGTATTCTCCATAATAGTCGAGCTGCTGCAGAAAGATATCAGCCGCAGCGGGAAGGAGAATCAGGCCGTAGCGCAGATAGGTGAGTGGGGAGGTCACAATGCGATAAGCACCCTTTTCCATAATAAAATCAAACCGTACACACGATTGGCTTCATTATATCACAAGGATGTTTTACATAAGGAGATGACTTTCGTCACCCGTATAAGGTGACTTCCTCTACCTTCAAGAGCTGAGGGTCTTAGATAAAATGAACTTAACGGATAGATACGAAAGAAATGGAGTTGGTGATGATGGCGGTCTTTCTGCAGATGAAAGATGTCGTGAAACGATACGGTAGCAAGCTGTCGGTGGACCATATGAACCTGGAAGTGAATGAAGGCGAGATCTTCGGGCTTCTCGGACCGAACGGGGCCGGCAAGAGCACATCCATCAACATGATCTGCGGGCTTCTCTCGAAGGACCAGGGCAGCATTAAAGTTGACGGTATCTCGATTGAAGAGCAGCCGCTGGAAGTGAAGCGGAGAATCGGATTGGTGCCGCAGGATCTGGCCCTATATGAAGAGATGTCCGCTTGGGACAATGTCACTTTTTTTGCGAAATTGTATGGACTGCGCGGCAATCTGCTGAAGGAACGGGTGGAGGAGGCACTGGAGTTTGTCGGGCTGCAGGACCGGGCTAAAGAACGGCCGTCAACCTTCTCCGGCGGGATGAAGAGAAGACTGAACATTGCCTGCTCGATCACGCACCGTCCGAAACTTATTATCATGGATGAGCCAACGGTGGGAATTGATCCGCAGTCGCGCAATCATATCTTGGAATCAGTGAAGACACTGAACCGTATGGGCTCTACCGTTATCTATACAAGTCATTACATGGAGGAAGTTGCCGCGATCAGTGACCGGGTGGCGATTATGGATCAAGGTCATGTCATCGCTTGCGGAACGCAGCAGGAGCTTCGGGCGCGTGTCGCCCATGAGGAGAAAATCATCCTTACCGCAGATGGGATAACGCAGGACTTGATCGAGCAACTGACGATTCATCCGCGTGTAAGGCGCGTTACGCAGAATGACAGCGAGATTCAGGTCTATGTGCCTTCGGCCCAGAATGAGCTGCAGGATATCCTGTTCATCTGCAGTAAACATGATACCATTCTCCGAACCTTGCAGTGTGAGGAGCCGGACCTCGAAACGTTGTTTCTCAGTTTGACCGGGCGGACGCTCCGCGATTAAACACATGCGTTACGTCTGGGAATCTATGAAGGAGGAATACCGGAGATGAATATGATGATTATCGCCTGGTTTGAGCTGAGGCGGATGGTTACCAGCCGCTCGGTGCTAATTAACCAATTTTTGCTGCCGCTGATCCTTATTTTTATATTAGGCAACGCACTTTCGGGCTGGTTCGGTAATGATCAGGAATTTAAACAACAACCGGTCAGGGTAGGAGTTGTCCTGAGTCCTACGGATGGGGGCCAGCTGCCAAAAAGCATTCAGGCTCTGATGAATACACCGGCACTACAAGACATTCTGGTACAAGAGATCGTTGCGAGCCGTGAAGAGGCGGAAGGAAAGCTGCGCAGGGGCGAGGTGGATTATGCGGTAGTGACCCCAGCTTCTTTTGATGAACGAATGGACCAGGGAGACGAAGTAAAACTTGAATTGCTGCCGGGAAGGGACCGTAATCTCAATCTGGTGGCTGACACCATCTTTAAAACCTTTATTGCAGATGCCAATCACAAACAGGCGGAGGCCGTTGTTCTGGGCCGAGATAAGGTTCTTGCGGCACAAGCCGCAGCGCCTGTTGAGGCCACACCCGGACCGAACATTACGATCGGGCAGCTGAGTGAGAAAGAATCCACGTATTCGGCGGCGCAATACTACGCAGCTGCCATGCTGATTATGTTTCTGCTATATTCGGGCCTGATGGCAAGCAGCAGTCTGCTGGGAGAGCGGGAAAGCAAGACCCTTTATCGTCTGCAAAGCGCACCGGTGACCCCCGGAACCATATTTGCAGGGAAAATTATCGGCTGCACTTTGATTACACTTGCACAGGCAGCGGCCATCGTGCTAGGGTCCATGTGGCTGTATGGCGTGAAATGGGGCCCTCACCCCTTTCTGCTCACGATGGTCTGTGTATTAATTGCATTATCGTCCATGACCATTGCCACGTTCATAACGCTAATTTCTTCGACAGCTGCAGGGGCCAGAGGGTTGATGCAGGCTATCATTATCGCTATGACGTTTGTCAGTGGAGGCTTCATGCCGCTGCCTATGGAGTTCTTCCAGAAGATCGGAGCCTTCACCGTTAATCATTGGGCTATGCAGAGCATGCTCCGGATGATGCTGGATAGCGAAGTGCATTTGATTATTACCTGTGTCGGCATGCTGGCGGCTATTACCGCAGCTTTGTCCGCTGCAGCCATGTTTATGTATAGGAAGGTGGGATACCATGCATAGCTTGACCATTGCCTGGCATATGGTAAGGCGGACGCTTGGGCGAAAAAGGGGCTGGATCGTTTATCTGCTGGTCCCTTGCGTGGTCGTTACTTTGACGGTGTTTCTCATGGGGCAGACGACAGCCGCAAGCATTCTGGTCTCCTACGTGAATGAGGACGAGGGGCCCGCGGGTCAATACCTGATAAGCGAACTGGAGCGTAGTGGACAATATGTACTGAAGCAATCTGTGACCGAAAGTACGCTCAAGGAAGAGCTGATAGAGAATAAAAGCACGGTAGGTGTTTATATACCGGAGGGCTTCAGCGATGCATTGTTGGAAGGACAATGGTCAACGGTGAAGGTGTACGAAATATCAACCTCGGAAGCTTCGGTTATGATTCGAATGACGGCGGATTCAGCGGCAACGCGCCTGAGCGGCACTGCGGCCTTGATCCGGGAGACCTCAGGTCCAAGTGTGAATCCCATGATGGCATTGGAAGAGGTGATTGGGCAGTCTGCACAGAACCGGGTGGATACGCAGGTTACCGATTTAAATTTATATGCCAGACCGGGGCTCTCCAACGTTACGGGGTTTACCCTGATGTTTATGATGACCCTGATCTCCAGCGTGGTATCCATGATTATGGATGACCGCAGGCAGAGAACACTATCGCGCATCTATACGGCACCTGTGCGAGCTTATCAAATTGCTCTGGGCAATTTCTTGGGCAGCTTGGTAGTCGGCTCGCTGCAGGTGGTGATTGTGCTTGTTCTCAGCCGGTATGTACTCCGTTATGATTACGGTATCCCGTTATTGCTGCACTTCCTCATTCTGATGGCTTTCATGCTGGTCTCATTAGGGGTTGCCAGCACGGTAGCCGGGTTAATCCGGAACGGGCAAAATGCGGCGATGATCAATTCCATGATCGTCACACCGACCTGTATGCTGGGCGGATGCTTCTGGCCGCTTGCCATCATGCCGGACTTCATGCAGAAAATCGCCAATTTCATTCCTCAAAAATGGGCGATCGAGGCGGTGGAGACGGCAGCTACGGGGGGGACGCTGTCTGATATCGGTTTGCCGCTTGCGGTTCTTGGGCTGATGGCTGTCATTCTGCTGGCTGTAGGGTCTGTTGTCTTGCGGCCAAGCGAGAGCGGGGCAGGGCATGGCGCCTAGGCGCAAGGCTTTAAATCCTTGTTAACTGCAGAGATATCGTCGTTGCCGGCATAATTATTGGGTTTCGTGATTTTCATATAAAAAAGAGCGCCTGGCCAGATCTGAATGTACATGGATTCAGTCTGCCGGGCGCTTGTTACATGGAATATAAAGTGTGCTGCGACAACACGGTACCCAAGTCATCTTGAGTGTGTTGGACCTGTTTGAATATGTGAAGAATCAGCTGAATCCACCCTTCACTATGTAGAACGAGACTACTGCTTCAGCTGTCTCAACACCGTGATTTCAACCCGGCGGTTTTTCTGTTTGCCTTCGGGTGTGGCGTTGTCCGCTGCCGGACGGGTATCGGCATAACCAGCGTACTGGAATCCTGCCGGGTCCAGCTTGCTGTCCTCCAGGAAGAATCTCAGCACCGACATGGCACGGGCGCCGGATAGCTCCCAGTTATCCTTGTAGCTGGAGTGGCGACCAATCGGCACGTTGTCCGTATGCCCTTCGATGCTTACCGTTGTATTCAAATCGCCGAACAGGCTTGCCAGCTTGCCGAGCACCGGGGCAGCCCCGGATTTAAGCTCGGCCTTCCCGACATCGAACAGGAAGCGGTCGCTTAACGTAATGGCAATCCCCTGGGGCTCATCCGAAATGAAGATGTCCTCCTCCAGCTGGTTGTCTTTCACGTACTGCTGAATGAGTCCCATAAAGTTCGCAAGTTCCTCTTCCTGGGCTCGGAAGGCCAGCTCACGCTCGGTTAAAGGTGCTTCCCCGTTATCTTCCTCCTTATCCTCAGTGACGGCTGTTTGTGGCGGCGGATTCTTATGGTTCTCCGTATCGGCTGTGCCCGTAATGCCCGAACCCATCTCCAGGATGCTGTCACCGCTCTGGAAGGTGGCCTGCAGGGACTGGGTGACCAGTTTGTATTTTTCCGTATCCAGCCGACTCATGGCATACATTACAACAAAAAAGATCAGGAGCAGCGTAATCAGATCCGCATAGGTGATCATCCAGCGGTCGCGCTGATCGCTTCCATCCTGCTTACGGTTGCGCCGCCGTCTATTCGGCTGTCTCATGCGCGATCCCCCTTGAGGACGGAGTATCCGTGGTGCCAGCGGAAGCGAAGGAGGCTAGCTTTTTGCGGACCAACAGCGGGTGCTCGCCGTTCTGAACAGCCATAATTCCTTCGAGCAGCAGCTCCATGTTTGCAATTTCTTCTTCGGAGCGTGCTTTAATCTTCGATGCAATGGGCAAAAAGATAATATTGGCACTCGCAACACCGTATAAAGTTGCGGTGAATGCAACAGCGATGGAAGGGCCGAGATCGGTTGGGTCTTGCAGACTGCCCAATACATGGATCAATCCCATGACGGTACCGATGATGCCCATGGTAGGGGCATATTCCCCGGCGGATTCGAAAATTTTGGCATAGCCTTCATGCTTCTGCTCGGCGGCATTGATATCGAGCTCCAGGATTTGCCGCACCATTTCAGGGTCGTTGCCGTCCACAACCATCTGCATGCCTTCCCGAAGGAACGGATCCTCGTGGTCGGCCGAGATGCGCTCCAGCGCCAGCACGCCGTCTCTTCTGGCTGTTACCGACATATCGACGATGTCGTCAATCAGCTTCTCTGACGAACGCTCGCTGCGGCCGAAGGCCAGCTTGAGCGCAGCAGGGATGGTGCGGAGCCGGGTGGCAGGGAAACTGACGATGACGGCGGCTATGGTGCCGCCGAATACGATAAGGGCTGCCGCACCTTGCAGCAGACCGCTCAGATGACCGCCTTCCCATAAGAATCCCCCGATCAACGCGGCGAGACCGGCGAGAATGCCAAAAATAATCGTAATATCCATAACGCTGTACCATCTCCTTTAAGGAAGTTAAATTCATGAAGTCATAAGTTTGATATAAAGCTTGTTCAATGCGGGCCATGAAGTCTGCCAGACTCTATAAGTTGAAATCCCGACAACGGGAACTGGAACTTATTGAAATTTTCATTAAACTGTTTGCATCAAAAAAAGGGAAGGGGTATAATGAGACGGGAACAAATATTCTTATTCCCTAAGTAGACACCACTAATTTCCCATAATATATCATCGGGAAGTTTCGACATATCTTTTAGCATGAATTTAATTTTAGAGTATGAGGGTGATGAAGGGCAATGAGCGATTTAGTTGTCAGTACCAAATCCTTTGAGATCGAGTCTGAATTCCAGCCGCAGGGCGACCAGCCCACGGCTATTGATGCGTTGGTCGAAGGATTGCACCAAGGGAAGAAGCATCAGACACTGCTGGGTGCAACAGGAACGGGTAAGACGTTTACGATCGCGCAGACAATCGCCAAGGTAAACCGTCCGACACTCGTCATTGCACATAACAAGACGCTGGCTGCTCAACTGGCCAGTGAGTTCAAGGAATTCTTCCCGAACAACTCGGTGGATTATTTCGTGAGTTATTACGATTACTATCAGCCGGAAGCCTATATCCCTTCCTCTGATACGTATATCGAGAAGGACTCCAGTATTAATGAAGAGATTGATAAGCTACGCCACTCTGCAACAAGCTCGCTGTTCGAACGACGCGATGTCATCATTGTGGCGAGTGTATCTTGCATATACGGTTTGGGTTCGCCGCATGAGTACGGTGAACTGCTGCTTTCGCTGCGGGTGGGTATGGAGAAACCTCGAAATCAGATTTTGTCCCGACTTGTTGACATCCAATATCAGCGGAACGATATCAACTTCGTTCGCGGCACATTCCGCGTTCGGGGGGACGTCATCGAGATTTTCCCTGCTTCGAAGGGGGAGCATGCCGTTCGCGTTGAGTTGTTCGGCGACGAGATTGAACGGATCACAGAGATTGACGTGTTGACGGGCGAGCTGGTTGGAGAACGCGACCATGTCGCCATATTCCCGGCATCTCACTTCGTTACCCGTGAAGAAACGATGCGGGTAGCGCTTGTCAATATCGAACGGGAGCTGGAAGAGCGTCTCGAACTTCTTCGTTCGGAAGGCAAGCTGCTGGAAGCGCAGCGACTGGAGCAGCGCACCCGTTATGATATTGAGATGATGAAGGAAGTCGGCTTCTGCTCCGGCATCGAGAACTATTCCGGTCCGCTGACCTTCAGAGAGGCGGGGGCAACCCCCTATACACTCCTGGACTACTTCCCGGACGATATGCTGTTTGTCATTGATGAATCGCATGTGACCCTGCCGCAGATCCGCGCGATGTACAACGGTGACCGTGCGCGCAAAACCGTGCTGGTCGACCATGGTTTCCGGTTGCCGTCCGCGCTGGATAACCGGCCGCTGAAGTTCGAGGAATTCGAGGAGAAGGTGAACCAGATCATCTACGTATCGGCTACGCCGGGTCCGTATGAGATGGAGCACTGCGAGACGATGGTTGAGCAGATCATCCGTCCGACAGGACTGCTTGATCCGATCATCGATGTGCGTCCTACAGAAGGCCAGATCGATGACCTGATCAGCGAGATCCATGACCGGGTGGAGCGCGATGAGCGTGTGCTCGTGACCACCCTGACGAAGAAAATGTCGGAGGATCTGACCGATTATTTGAAGGAGATCGGGATCAAGGTTCGTTATATGCACTCCGACATCAAAACGCTGGAACGGATGCAGATCCTTCGCGATCTGCGGCTTGGTACATTCCACGTGCTGGTGGGTATTAACCTTCTACGGGAAGGTCTTGACCTGCCAGAGGTTTCCCTGGTTGCGATTCTGGATGCGGACAAGGAAGGCTTCCTCCGTTCTGACCGTTCCCTTATCCAGACGATTGGTCGGGCTGCGCGGAACTCGGAAGGTAAAGTTATCATGTACGGCAACAAGATCACCGATTCCATGGATCGGGCGATCAAGGAAACCGAACGTCGCCGCAGCATTCAGGTCGCTTATAATGAGGAGCACGGCATTACGCCGCAGACGATCCGCAAGAAGATCCGCGATGTCATCGAAGCAACGAAGGTTGCAGAGGGCAAGACCGATTATCTGGTGGGCGAAGGACAGAAGATGTCGAAGAAAGAACGTCAGAATCTGATTCAGCGTCTGCAGTCCGAGATGAAGGAAGCCGCAAAGAATTTGCAATTCGAGCGTGCGGCAGAGCTTCGTGATGCCCTTCTGGAGCTGCAGGCTGAATAATATGGGTTGAAGAATGTCAAGGGGGACGGCCAAGCGGTCGTTCTCTTTGTGAAATAAATACAGCTATACATGCATGCCATATGGAGTAGGAGATGATATCGTTTGGCAAGTGAAAATATTGTGATCAAAGGCGCCCGCGCACACAATCTGAAAAATATCGACGTCACGATACCTCGTGACAAGTTCGTTGTTCTTACAGGTCTTAGCGGCTCGGGCAAATCCTCGCTCGCATTTGATACCATTTATGCCGAGGGTCAGCGTCGTTACGTGGAATCCTTGTCCGCTTATGCCCGCCAGTTCCTCGGACAAATGGAAAAACCGGATGTCGATTCCATCGACGGCTTATCGCCTGCGATATCGATTGACCAGAAAACGACGAGCCGCAACCCGCGTTCCACGGTGGGTACCGTAACGGAAATCTACGATTATCTGCGACTCCTGTTCGCTCGCATTGGACATCCTCATTGCCCGGAGCATGGCGTGGAGATCACTTCCCAGACGGTCGAACAGATGGTAGACCGTATCATGCAGTATCCGGAGAAGACGAGACTGCAGATTCTGGCACCGGTCATTTCTGGACGCAAAGGCGAGCATAAGAATCTGTTTGCCGATATTGCGAAGCAGGGCTTTGTCCGGGTTCGTGTCAACGGGGAGCTGCGTGATCTGTCGGACAGCATCGAGCTTGAGAAGAATAAGAAGCATACGATCGAGGTTGTGGTTGACCGGATCGTGGTCAAGGAAGATATTGAGGCACGTCTTGCCGATTCGATCGAGACGGCATTGAATCTGTCGGGCGGCCAGCTTCTGGTTGATATTATGGGACAAGAGGAGCTGCGCTTCAGCTCCAACTTCGCTTGCCCGATCTGCGGTTTCAGCATGGAAGAGCTGACGCCGAGGATGTTCTCTTTTAACACCCCGTTCGGAGCTTGTCCGGAATGCGACGGCTTGGGTGTGGAGATGATTGTGGATTCGGAGCTGCTGGTGCCGGATATGAGCAAAAGTATAGAAGAAGGCGCCTTTGCCGCATGGAGTGGAGGCACCTCCACCTATTATCCGCAATTTCTGAAATCGGTCTGCGTGCATTTCGGCATTCCGCAGGACAAGCCGGTCAGCACCCTGACCCAGGAACAGATGAATAAGCTGTTATATGGCACGGGCAAAGAGAAGGTACATTTCCGTTATGAGAATGATTTCGGTCAGCGCAAGGAAGCGCACGTGACCTTTGAGGGAATTATTCCGAATCTGGAACGCCGCTACCGGGATACGAATTCCGAAGGTATTCGCGAGTACATCGAAGGCTACATGAGCAGCAAGCCATGCGACGTATGTAAAGGGCATCGTCTTCGGAAGGAGAGCCTGGCCGTTACGATCAATGAGCGCAATATGGCCTACGTTTCCAGTCTGTCGATCGGGGATTCCCTGAAATTCTTCGATCATCTGGAACTCAGCGAGAAAGAAACCCAGATTGCCAACCTCATCCTGAAAGAGATTCACAGCCGGTTGGGATTCCTGGTCAATGTGGGATTGGATTACCTCACCCTCAGCCGTTCAGCGGGAACGCTGTCTGGCGGGGAAGCACAACGAATCCGGCTAGCCACGCAGATCGGATCGAGCCTGATGGGCGTGTTGTACATTTTGGACGAGCCTAGTATTGGACTTCACCAGCGGGATAACGACCGACTGATCTCCACCCTTGAGCATATGCGGAATTTGGGCAATACGCTGATTGTGGTAGAGCACGACGAAGATACGATGATGGCTGCGGACTATATCATCGATATCGGTCCAGGCGCTGGCATCCATGGCGGCCAGGTCATTGCGGAGGGAACACCGAAGGAGATTATGAAGGACCCTAATTCTCTGACGGGGCAATATCTGAGCGGCCGCAAATTCATTCCGGTTAACAGCGAGCGGCGCAAGACTGATGGACGCTGGCTTGAGATCAAGGGCGCGAAAGAAAACAATCTCAAGAATATCAACGTGAAAATTCCGATTGGCGTGTTTACTGCGGTAACCGGCGTGTCCGGATCCGGTAAATCAACGCTGGTGAATGAGATTCTGTATAAAACGCTGGCCCGCGATTTGAACAAGGCGAAGGTGCGTCCAGGGAAATACCGTGAAATGAAAGGTCTCGAGCATATCGAGAAGGTCATTGACATTGACCAGTCTCCGATCGGCCGTACGCCTCGCTCGAACCCTGCTACCTATACAGGCGTCTTCGACGATATCAGGGACATCTTCTCCCAGACGAATGAAGCGAAGATTCGCGGATACAAGAAAGGCCGCTTCAGCTTCAACGTGAAGGGCGGACGCTGCGAGGCCTGCCGCGGGGACGGAATCATCAAGATTGAAATGCACTTCCTGCCGGATATTTACGTTCCTTGCGAAGTATGTAAGGGCAAGCGCTATAACCGTGAAACGCTGGAAGTCAAATATAAAGGCAAGAACATCTCCGAAGTGCTGGAGATGACGGTTGAGAATGCAACGGATTTCTTCCAGAACATTCCGAAGATTCACCGCAAAATGCAAACCTTGATGGATGTTGGCTTGGGCTACATTACGCTGGGCCAGCCTGCCACAACGCTGTCCGGCGGTGAAGCCCAGCGCGTGAAGCTGGCATCTGAGCTGTACCGCCGCAGCACAGGGAAAACGATGTATATCCTGGATGAACCGACAACCGGCCTGCATGTGGACGATATCGACCGTCTGTTAGTTGTGCTCCACCGCCTGGTAGAATCCGGCGAGTCCGTCCTGGTCATCGAGCACAATCTGGATGTCATTAAGACGGCGGATTATCTGATCGATCTTGGTCCAGAGGGCGGCAGCGGTGGCGGTACGATCATTGCCACAGGTACGCCTGAGGAATTGGTCAAGGTGCCGGAGTCTTATACAGGCAAGTACCTGAAGCCGGTCTTGGAACGTGATACGAAGCGAACCAAGGAACTGAACAAGGTTGAGGCTGCGCGTTCATAGTAGTTCGGCTTTCTTCCCATGCTGAAGGGGATTGCGCTGGCATTGATATCAACAAATAACTTCAGCCAATGAACAAGAGGTTGTCTGAGAAGGAGCACCCGATGGAATAATCGGGGGCTCTTTTTTTCTTATCCAAGAGCAGCTTAGAGAATGGAGTAGTCGGTGAAGGAATATACTGTGTATTTTCATATATTCCTCCAATACCATCCCGTTCCAGGATATGGTATGATCTTGGTGATTTTGATTAATGGGGGGATTGTATGAAGAGGTACACCTATTCCATGCTGATTGCTCTGGCAGCAAGTGCTTTATACATAAACTCATCCACTAGTGCTCAAGCAGGCGTTATTTTTTCAGATATCGATCCATCCTATGCAAAGGATGCCATTCTCCGGTTAGCAGACAGCGGGCTGCTCCAAGGTGACGGGTACGAGGAGTTCAATCCGAAAGAAAGCGTGAGCCGGCAGGATTTTGTTATCATGATCGTAAATGCGTTAAATCTGAGTACAGGCAATCCTCCCGAGAGGGCTACATTTAAGGATGTGTCTAACGATCATTATGCCTTCTCCGCTATAGAAGCTGCGGTGAATAAGGGACTCGTCATGGGAGTCGGAAACGGAAGGTTTGGACTGGGACAACCGCTGACACAGCAGGATATGGCCGTGTTATGCCAGAGAGCCCTGCAAGAGATTACCGGCAAGGAAATTTTGCATGAGGGAACCTTGCAGGAGAAGACTAATGATCCTTCGATTAGCGAATATGCAAAGGATGCTACAGCACTTGCGCTGGAACTAGGTCTCTTCCCGGAAACCGCAAATGGTTTTAGCCCCAAGGGGACAGTTACAAGGGAAGCCGCCGCCGCGGCAACCTTCAAATGGCTGCAAGCGGCAGAGCAGATCAAGCTGGATGCCCCCGAGAGCGAGTTAGATACTCCCGAGGAAGAGCTGGATTCTCAGCCAGAGAAAGAGCAGGAGACTCAATCAGAGGATACGCTACCGATCATCTATGGAGTTGCGACGCCTTCCCGAGAAGCAGCAGAAGTACCTTCAGGAGGTGCGCAGCCACATTCACCGCAATCGGGAACGGAATCGCAGGGGCCGTTACAATCACAGCTGCCGACAACACCACCTTCAGCTCCTAATAATGTGAAATTTCATGATGTGAATGGTCAGGTTCAATTGACCTGGACTCAGCGACAGGGCGAGACCTACAACGTCTATTCCAGTGCACAGCCGGGGGCAGGCTATACGTTATTGGCAGACGGAGCGAATGTGGAGGCGGGTTCTTATGTGATATTGAACGCAACTCATCAGGAGCCGACCTTCTATGTCATAGAAGCTGTCAATAGGATCGGCAAGAGCGGTTATTCCAGCGAAGTTTCGAGCCGGCCGAATAAAGTATCGGGTCTTCAGGCTATTCTAAATGAGGAAGAGGAATCCATTAGTCTAACCTGGTCAGATGCACAGGAAGGCGTTAAATATAATGTTTACTACATAGGAACCGACGGATCGAGATCACGCTTAAATGATGATCTGTTAGATAACCGTGCGTATCTCATCTCAAATCTCAATATGTTAGCTGGCCCGTCTGGCAGGTATACCATTTATGTGGTCGCTGTTAACGGACTGAACGTAAGCAGTGAACCGTCCAATGAGGTTGCCCTCGATGTCAAAAAGGATCCGGAGGATCGGATCACGATCACGGACCCGTCCGTAGCCTTGCCTAATGATGACTTGGAAGAGGAAATGACAGCCGAACCGGAGTCGGTCACGGAGGACGATGGAGGACATCATCTTGATCCTGCAGATGTGCCGCTTGAGAGCTCCAAGCAGCCCCAACCCGATTACATTCCCTAAAATAACGGGCCACAGCCATGATGAAAGTCATACTGAAGTCTGACAATTTGGTTAAAAATGAGAAAATTTTATGACTTTTTTTCATTTTTGGGGACAGAGGGCTTGCATCTGGACGGGCACATGGATAACATATAAGAAGATATGTAAATTTGCCCGAGAACAAACCCACGAGGAGGTACGTTTCATGATCCTTGCAGCAGCATCGGATGCGAGCGCAACATTCAAGACATTTGATATCTTTATGATTTTGTTTACGATTTTGATCTTGGTTGGTGTGGTTCGCTTGCTGATGGCCCGCCAAAAAAATAAATTCGCAATCGCTTTCGGCCTCGTCAGCTTATTTGTGTTCCTGTATTCTGACTATGCCATGATTACGGGATGGTTTAACAATTAGGCTGCATTTCGTACGTTATTAAAGCGGCTTCATTTGACGAAGGAAATACATACAAACAAGACGCCCTTCTGCTCTTGCAGGATGAAGGCGTCTTTTTGTTGCTTCGAGGGAAAGTTACACAATCCGCAAGAAAATAAAAAAGAAATAGGTCTAGAAGCAATGGCTGTATATGGAAAAACATGATAAATTGAGGAGTACAAGTTGGATAGAGGATGGAACCGGGGGAGGAACCGAACAATTGAAGAATATACATTGGCAGCAGCGATCAGCTGCTGTTCTGCTGGGGGCCGTGATTCTGGCGGGAAGCTGCGGTGTCGTTATGGATACCGATATTGCGGCAGCTGCAGCATCAAAGAACAAAAGTACATATGAACAAAACGCGGTGCCACAGGTCATCAGCCTGATGTCGCCGTCGGTCGTTGGCATTATCGGGAAGGCTGCATCAGGAGGCGGGGAAGTGGACGATCGATATAACCTCGCTCATGGCACGGGGGTCATCTGGAAGTCAGACGGCTGGATTGTGACGAATGCCCATGTAGTGGATGGTCTAACCGGCATCACGATTGTGACCTCCGACGGCAAATCCTATAAAGCCAAGGGCGTATACAGTGATCCGATGAGCGACATTGCCTTGGTCAAAATCAATGCCAAGTCCTTGAAGCCGGCCAAGTTTGCCGCTACCGCGCAAAATGCGCTGGTGGGGGAAACCGTGGTTGCCATCGGCACCCCGATCTCATTCTCGCTGCGGAATTCAGCCTCGGTCGGTGTGGTTAGCGGTCTAAACCGCAGCGTGGACGGTTCTTACCGTCTGATTCAGACCGATACAGCGATCAACCCTGGAAACAGCGGCGGCCCGCTGGTTAATCTGAAGGGCGAGGTTATCGGGATCAACAGCAAGAAATTCGCCGCGGTCGGCATTGAAAATATGGGTTTCTCCATTCCGGCGGAAACCGTTCGTTATGTGACGGATCACTTATTGAAATATGGTGAAGTGAGAAGAGCGGCACTCGGGTTGGAGCTGGAAGAGAGCTGGTCGGCCATTGTGGGGCTTCCTTCAGATGACCCACTGACGGTTATCAAGGTGCTGTCTGCAGAGGCACGCAAAATCGGGATTCAAGAAGACGATGTGTTATACGCAATTAACGGAAAGCGCGTATATTCCGTTGTGGATATAAACGAACGGTTAAAGTCCTTCATGCCGGGCCAGCATGTTCAATTGCTGATGCAGCGTGACGGGGATATCGTAAATCTTAAACTGACGCTCAGCCAGGATGGAAGCCAAGCTGTTTCGTCAAGCGTTGGGGAGGCTGAGTAATGGTTAAGAGAGCAAGCACGGAGTCAAGCCGGCGTCTGCGGCGGTTTACAGCGGGTACGGTAGTGGCTTTCATGTTATTTACGTCGCTGTCACTTCCGGTATGGGGGGATGACGTGGTTCCCGAGAAGCGGGTATTGACGGTGCAGAGCGGCAGCAGTACAGCTTCGGTGAATGGCACAGCCTACACGATTGCCAAACCCCAATTGAAACAGGGGGTGCTCATGGTGCCGCTTGGCGTGTTCAAGAAAGCTTTTGGCAGCGAGATCAGGCTCGAAGGGGAGAATCGGGTTCGATTGCTGCAAGGCTCGCATACCGTTGTGCTCGTGATCGACAACAAGACGGCTTGGATCGATGGGAAAAAGGTGCAGCTTCCGGCAGAACCAACGATGGTAGCCGGCACGCTGATGGTGCCTCTGCGCCCGGTTGCGGCAGGGATTGGCGCCAAGGTAAGCTCTTCCCAAGGCAAGCTGTCCATTAGCCTCATGGTTATGGATAAGGAAGAGAAGCAGGGCGAAGGCGAAATCAACAATACCACGGGAAAGACCCGGATCGGGAATAGTTATTATGAATGGAGTATGAATTATCCCTCCTGGATGATGGTTGGAAGAGGGACGGACGACGAGAGCGGAGCCGCGTTCAATGACGCGACGGGCCGTTACTACTTGGAAATCCATGCTTCCTCCCAGAAGGTGAAGCAAAGTCCCGATGACCTGCTGGAACGTCTTCTGAAGGAAGTAAACGACTCCGGGGATGTTGTGCTTCACCAGGAGACGGTCTCCGGCGGAACCGTACGATACGCCAGAGTCATCTCCCGCGATGTGGACGGCGTCTTATGGGAAGGGCGGCAGTATTATGCCAACGACCGCGTGTATGAGCTGTATTTTGCCGATGCAGAAGCGGTTCACTACAAGGATATGGACAAACATGCGGGCTTGCTGGGCTCATTCAGAACGACCTATAATGCGGGGGACAAATCAGCAAAAGATGTATCGACCATCGTCAATGGTCTCCGGGAAGCAGGAAGTGAGGAATACGGAATATGGTTCGGCGTTCCTGCAGGCTGGGAGATCAACAACAAGGAAATGCTGTATGGCGGGGAGGGAGAGGGCTACCTGTCCGTTTCGGTGACATCCGCTCCGACGGGGGCCGACTCTACATTGTCGGCTTGGGCGCAGCGGCTTAAAGACTGGCTGCCGGAATCCTTTGTCAAGGATGCATACGAATATGTCGGACTTACGCCTGTTGAAATATCGGGTGTAAAAGGACAGATTCAGGAGGTACGGTACAACTTCGGCGATAAATGGGTAACCGAGTATGAAGTGATGATTCAGAAGAACGGCTATCGTTATTATCTGGAGTACGCGGTACCGGATGGCCAGGAGCGGGCGGCTTCCAACTGGAAGAAGGTTCTGGAATCGATTGAAATCGATTATGAGGTCGTGCCGGAGAACTTCGGCCGTATTGGCGAGGAAGGCTATCTGACGGATAAATCCAAAATGAGAACCAAAAACTCTCAAGCTTATCGCTATCATATCGATATCCCAAGGTATTGGGAGCCGCTGAACGATCAGTTCGAGCAGGGAAGCGTGGAGTATGGTTTTGCCGGGGGCGGATTTGAGATTATTGCACAAAGGGACGTCGCTGCAGAATACATCGTCAGCAATCTGAAGCGATATTATAACGAAGCGAGCTCAGCCTCGGGAACCAAGGTGAAGCTGCTTGGGGTTGAAAATATCACTTACGCCGGTGTCCCAGCCGTGTCGTTCAAGGTACATCAGGTCAAGAACGGTGTAGGTTTCACCACACAGGAAATCGTCTTTGAGAGCGGGAACATTGCCTACACGATTACGACAACGCTGAACGATGCCAATGCAACGGACGTGCAGAAAGCCGCGATTGAACGTGCGCTGTCATCATTTGAACTGGTGAAATGATAGAAGACATGAAGGAACTCATCTGATCCTTTTATTGCAATAGGGTTCATTATCGGCATCATTTATAGCTGTCCAGCTGCATCCATGGGGTGCAGAGGGGCAGCTGTTTTGATATAGACAGCGGGGATGTCGCCAAATTATTTGGTGACACATAGAACATATGTGCCGTTTTTGCGGTTCGATATGTTAAAATTAAAATAGTGAGTGTATTTATAATCAATGAAATCGGCTTGTAGAAGAGGGAAACAGCGGATGAAAAAAACAATAGGCATGTTCGCTCATGTGGATGCGGGGAAAACCACGCTGGCAGAGCAGCTGTTATATATGACCGATACCATCCAGGAGCGCGGCCGCGTGGATCATCAGAGCGCTTTTCTGGATAGTCATGATATTGAAAAAGAACGCGGGATCACCGTATTCGCCGATCAGGCGACCATGCAGTTCAACGGCTCTATCTATTATTTGATCGATACACCGGGTCATGTCGATTTCTCCCCGGAAATGGAGCGGGCCATTGGGGTAATGGACGCCGCGATTGTTGTCATCAGTGCCGTGGAGGGTGTCGAGGGTCATACCGAGACGGTATGGCATTTGCTGCGCAAGCATGGGGTGCCTACGTTCTTTTTTATTAATAAAATCGATCGGGTGGGCGCGGATGTGCCGCGTGTGCTTGAAGAGATTCGACATGAGCTTACCGAGGACGCCTGCATGATCACAGAGGAGGATGTGCTGCACGAAGGCGTGATGCAGTCCTCTCTTATAGAGGCGATTGCAGAGCGGGACGAGAAGCTGCTGGAGCTCTATATGGAGCAGGGATATGAGGTTTCGCAGTGGTTGGATACGATGACAGCGATGATACGGGAAGGACAACTCTTCCCCTGCTTCAGCGGCTCTGCTCTGCAGAATATGGGGGTGACTCATTTTCTGCATCAGCTGGATCTGCTGACCGTTACGGATTATGATCCCGGGGCGGATTTTGCCGGGAGGGTATATAAGATTCGCCATGATGAGCAGGGAACGAGGCTGACCTATATCAAAGCCATGGGCGGAACGCTGCAGGTGCGGGATGAAATCGTTTATGTGTCCGGAGCCGAGATGATCCGGGAGAAGGTGACGTTTATCCGCCTGATCAACGGGGGACGGGTCATGAATACCGACCGGGTGCATGCGGGTGATCTGTTTGTGGTGACGGGTATTTCTGCGGCTGCGGCAGGAGACGGACTCGGGGCTTTAAGCGGACGGACGGCATACGAGCTTGTACCGACATTGAAGTCGAAGGTGCTGTTTGAATCCTCCATTCATCCCAAGGATATGCTGCGCGGATTTCGTCTGCTGGATGCGGAGGACCCCTCGTTGTCCGGGCAGTGGGACGAGCCGGCCCAGGCGATTCATATTCACGTGATGGGGATCATTCAGCTTGAAGTACTGGAGCGCATCGTGTTCGAGCGGTTCGGATACCGGATTTCATTCGGTGAACCGGAGATTCTATACAAAGAAACCATCACAGAGGATGTTGTGGGTTGCGGCCATTTCGAACCGCTGAAGCATTATGCGGAGGTGCATCTCCGGCTGGAGCCCGGAGAGCGCAACAGCGGCATCGTATTTGCCAATGCTTGTCATCCCGATGTTCTGCCGGTCAACTATCAGCATCTGGTTGCCCAGCATGTCGGTGAGAGGGATCATCACGGGCTGCTTACAGGCTCTCCGGTCACTGATATCAAGATAACCCTGCTCAAGGGGCGGGCGCACAACAAGCATACACACGGCGGGGATTTCAGGGAAGCTACCTACCGAGCCCTTCGCCAGGGCCTGGAGAAAGCAAGCAATAGGCTGCTGGAGCCTTACTATCACTTCAAGGTGAAGGTGGATGTGGAGCATATTGGACGGTTGATGTCGGATCTGACCCAGGCGAAAGCCAACTTTGAGCCGCCGGAAACATCAGGGGACAAGGTAACGGTCACGGGGTCAGCTCCTGTATCGACCATGATGAATTACAGTATGGAATTAGCCGCCTATACCAAAGGAAGAGGTTCGATATCCCTTGTTTACGGCGGTTATGACCGTTGTCATAACGAGGCAGATGTCATTGATCGTAAAGGATACGATAAGAATGCCGATCCTGAATACAGCTCCTCCTCCATCTTTTGTGCGAAGGGCAGCGGTTATGCTGTGCCTTGGGATGAAGCGGACCGACATATGCATGTGTAGCTCAGCGGAAGCGAATAGGCGTACAGCTAGGAAATCGAGTGATAATGCGTCCAGCAGTGCAGACAAGTAATATGGGCAAATAAGGGGATACCAAGGCTTTATTTAGGTCCGGAAGGTGCTGCGCATGCATCATATCGATCTTAACGCGTGCGCAGTCCAAGTGGATTATGAAGAGAGGGATCCTTTTTCTACTGGCTGCTGGCGCGAAGGGCGCATCGTCCAATAGGTGATGCCGGTTGTAATCAGCATTAAGACGCCGGTCATCAGGAACACCGAGTGAATGTTAAAAACGCCGCTGACCAAACCGCCAACGAGCGGTCCGGCCATGCCGCCAATCTGGTTGGCCGTCTGGTTGAGGCTGAACGCCCGTCCGCGGAATTCGCTTGGCGTATGTTTGACAACAAGGCCGTTGAGTGCGGGGAATACGGCACAGAAGAACGCACCGTAGGCAAAGCGGATGGCTGAGAACGCCCAAATATTGCTGAACAGGATTTGAGCGAGCGATCCGACTCCGCCGGCCAGCAGGCCGATCAGGAGCACCTTCTGGAATCCGATTTTATCGGCCAAGCGCCCCCACCTAGCTGCAAACAAGATGCTCGCGATCCCGACGATGGAGAAGACGAAGCCGGCAATCATCGAAGTATGGGATGAAGAGCCGCCAATCTGAGCGATATAGAGTGGCAGTACGGGCTCGATTGTCATGACGGAGAACTGCGTCAGAACGGTGAGCATGAGCACGGTCATGAGCGCTTTGTTGTGTCCGGCGACTTTGAAGGTGTTCATGACGGAGACGCGCTCCTTGCTGGGTACGAATGTCTCTTCTTTGACCCAGAATATGACGAGCAGCGTAGCTGCGAAGCAGAGCATCCCTGCCAATCCGAATGCCATTCGGTTGCTGAACAGGGAGGCCAGCGTGCCGCCGATCATAGGACCCATGATGCCGCCGGTGGCGGTTGCCGTGGACATCATCGAGAGGGCATAACCGACCTTTTTCTCAGGGGTATTGGTACCGACGATTGCGATAGCGCCCGGGATAAAGCCGGAGAGAAGGCCTTGCAGCAGGCGGAGAATCAATACCTGGTACTCATTCGTTACAAACGCCATCAGAACATAGATGACAAAGAGCACGAGCCCTGCACGGATAATCATCGGCTTGCGCCCGTATTTGTCCCCTACAGCTCCCCAGAAGGGAGAGGACAAGGCGCCCGCAAAAAAAGCGGAACTGAACAGCAGTCCCGACCACATTTCCGTATTCTTGGTAACGCCGAGTTCAATCAGAAAAAGCGGGAGAAATGGTATGACCATTGAGAAGCTTGATGAAACAATAAAGGAGCCGAACCATAGTATCCATAAATTCTTTTTCCAACTTTCCATGTCTTCTTCATCTCCTGATGTGCGATTTGTTGTAATCCTTCGGGCTTCCCCTCCAATCTTTAAATAGATAATGGTGTATGTATTAGTTGTTCACGGTCTCTTGGGTTATTTATAAACATCAAAATCTTAACTTCGGTCATTCCCACAAAAGGGGTATCACAATTCGGGTAAAGCAAAACGCCCCCCAAATTTGGTAAACTGGAATCACCCAGACTACCGCACTAAAGCGAAAGGCGTGCAACTTCATCCTACACCACATGATATGGAATGGGAAGAGGCTGGGTACGGGTGTATGGAGGCTAAGGGCTCATTTCAGGATGGCTTGGAATCCCCTGGTCATCGCATAAATAAAGGGTTTTCAGGAATCGATAAGACGTTGACATAATATCGTAAAATTATTTTTTTGGGGAGAACTGATATGAGAGAAACGCTGAAGGATCTATATTCGAATACATTGTTCCAACAAGTGACCGACCGGTTAAAGGAAGCCTATCCGGCATTCGATGTGAACCGGTTCATGGGGCTTGTTCATGATGAAGCTTGGGAGCGGGAGGAGTTCAAGCAGCGCATTCGTCATATTACGATGGCCTTAACGGACACGCTGCCCGCTTCCTACCCCGATGCTGTGCAGATCCTTAAACAGGTGGCACCGCATTTTAGAGGCGTGGAATATGTGTTTTTTCCGGATTATGTTGAGGTTAATGGCATGGAAGACCTGGAGACCTCGATGGAGGCTTTGGCGGTATTCACGCATTCTTCTACGGCGGAGTTTGCCGTGCGCCCCTTTATTATGCAGGATCAGGAACGGATGCTGACCCAGATGATGACATGGGCTCGGTCTGAGGATGAGCATCTGCGCAGATTGGCGAGCGAGGGCTGCAGACCGCGCCTGCCCTGGGCCCCGCAGCTGTCGGCGCTGATTAAGGATCCGCGTCCGGCTCTGCCGATCCTGGAGCAGCTGAAAGAGGACTCTTCCCTCTATGTAAGAAAAAGCGTGGCAAATCACCTGAACGATATCTCAAAGGACCACCCGGAGCTTGTGCTTGAGATTGCCGCGAAGTGGTATGGCCAGCATCCTCTCACGGATTGGATCGTGCGTCATGCGCTGCGTTCTCTGCTGCGAAAAGGGGACATCCGGGCATTGGCTATTTTCGGATATGTGGAGCTGGAAGAGCTTGAGGGACTTGAAGTCCGCGAGCTTCGGATCAAGCGATCTGTGATCGCGATGGGCGACGACCTGGAGTTTGTTTTTCAGGTGGTCAATGAAACCGGTAATCCGATGGCACTGCGCATCGATTATGAGATTGATTATATGAAGGCAAACGGCAAGCTTGCGCCGAAACGCTATAAATGCTCGGACAAGATCTATTCACCGGGAAGCTGGAAGGTCGAGAAAAAGCAATCCTTTAAGCCGATCTCGACGCGCCGCTTCTACTCCGGTGATCACCGCCTTCACATTGTGGTGAACGGCAAGCGATTGGCCAGCATGGACTTTGTGCTGGAGGGCGCGGAGTAAGCGTAGGGGACTTGTGCAGGACGTATACCGGCAAACCCTGGGTGCAGGACGTTGCACTGCAAACCTCTGGCAAAGGAATCCTGGATCGGGTTGACGGTACGGGAGAGTTCCGTTCCAAAGTTTTGTACATCGTGTGCAACTGCTCCCTGGCGTACGGCACGGTGCGTGGTCCGAGGCAGGCTTGGATGGCTGTCGACCGCCGTGATGTTAAGAAGGCTCTGACTAAAGGATACGGAGATCAACATGCAGTATTCCAGATCCCTGGTTGAGGAAAGAGGAAGTAATCCCCGTATGCAAAAGAAAGAGATGATAATACTAGCCCCGCACGGTGATCATGCCAGGCAGCGGTCGTAGCAGGTCATGTGAGGCAAGCCTTCCAAGGGGAGGGCTTGTTTTTGTTTTGTGCAAAACTGAGCGCCATGCGGATTATGGCAGCACTATCAAATGTGTGGAAATCAAGCTAGCAGGTAGAAGAGAAGCCGGACTTTTGGTACACTAGATAAGTTGAAGAGCTATTCAAGTGTTAACAACCAATTGATATAGATGTGAAACTTCCTGTTCTATGAAAATAGAGTATGGCTTGTTGGTTTCAATGAAAGAATAGTAGTACACAGTATACCGGCATGAACCGGTCTGGGAGGATATAGATGGACACGAAAGCAATACAAAGAGAAGACGTGGAATTGCTGGCGCCGGCAGGGGATTGGGATTGTATGCGGGCTGCCGTGGCGAATGGGGCGGACGCGATCTTTTTTGGAGTCGAAAAGTTTAATGCCCGTGCACGGGCGAACAATTTCCGGATGGATGAGCTGTCCGAAATTATGGCCTTCCTGCACAGTTACGGGGTTAAGGGGTTTCTGACCTTCAATATTCTGGTGTTTGAGAACGAGCTGGAGGATGCCAAGGAACTGATTGATGCTTGCGTAGATGCCGGGGTGGACGCGGTGATTGTGCAGGATCTGGGTCTGGTGAAAATGATTCGCGAAATCTCGCCGGACTTCCCGATCCATGGCTCTACGCAGATGACGATCACTTCGCCGGAGGCTGTCGAGTTCACAAAGCCGTTTAATATGGAGCGCGTCGTGCTGGGACGCGAGAACAATCTGAAGCAAATCCAGAAGATCGGGGAGCAGGCAAAACTGCCGATGGAAGTATTCGTGCATGGTGCGCTATGCGTATCGTACTCGGGTCAGTGCCTGACTTCCGAAATGTGGGGAGGTCGTTCCGCGAACCGCGGCGAGTGCGCGCAGGCTTGCCGTCTGCCGTATGATCTGATCGTGGATGGCGAGCAGAAGCCGATGGGCGACGTCGCCTACTTGCTCTCGCCAAAGGATCTGGCCGCCATTGATCTGATGCCGGAGCTGATCGAAGCGGGCGTGACTTCGTTTAAGATTGAGGGCCGTTTAAAGAGCCCCGAGTATGTGGCCAACGTCGTGAGCAAGTACCGGAAGGCCATCGACCGGTATTTCGACGGGGAAGATGCGAGACCGAGCAAGGAAGAGGTGCGTGAGCTGCAGCAGAGCTTCTCGCGCGGCTTCACGCATGGCTTCTTGGATGGAACGAACAATAAAAAGCTGGTTGAGGGTACGTTTCCAAAAAGCCGCGGCGTGTATCTCGGCCGGGTAGAGCAGATTCTGCGCGACGGTGTTGTCTGCAAGCTGGATGCGCCGCTCAAACGCGGGGACGGCATCGTGTTCGATGCTGGAGATCCTACGAAAAAAGAAGAAGGCGGACGCGTCTACGACGTACGGCGCAAGGGCGTGAAGCTGGAGGGTGAAGCGGAGGAAGGATGGATCATTGATATTGTTCCCGGCCGGAGCGACGTGGACCTGCGCAAGCTGCATGTCGGCGACCGGATCTGGAAGACCAATGATCCGGCACTGGACAAGCGCCTCCGTCAGACGTACGAGACGGAGAAGCCGTACCGGGTATTCCCGGTACATGTACGTGTCAGCGGCCGTCCCGGACAGCTGCTGTCAACCTGGTGGACCGATGTGCAGAAGGGCACGACGGTCCAGGTGGATTCGGAGCTGGAACTGGAGATTGCCCAGAAGCGCCCGCTCAGCCAGGAAATCCTGGAGGAGCAGCTTGGCCGCCTGGGCGGAACGGTGTTCCAGCTTGAGGCACTGGACGTCGACCTGTACGGCGACGTCATCGTGCCGATTCGCGAGCTCAACAGCATCCGCCGCCGTGCGGTGGAGCTGCTCGCCGGCGAGCGGCCTAAACCGCCCGTGTACGTGAAACGGGCGGTGGCGGTGTATGGCGATGCGGCTGTGCCCGCAACGCCCGTGGGCCGCGGTGAGGCGAAGCTCACCGCGCTGTGCCGCAGCCTGCCGCAGGTGCAGGCTGCACTCGAGGCCGGCGTTGAGATGATCTACGCCGACTTCGAGTTCATCAAGCAGTTCCCGGCAGCGGTGGAAGCCGTGCGTGCAGCCGGCAAACAGATTGCGCTGGCAACGCCGCGCATTCACATGCCGGGCGAGAACGGCTACCACAACAACATCCTGCGCCTCCAGCCGGACGCCGTGCTGGTGCGCAACACCGGTGCGCTGTATTTTTACCTGCGCCACCGGATGGAGAACCCGGGGGCGAAGCATCCCCGGCTGATCGGCGACTTCTCCTTGAACATCGCCAACCATAAGGCGGTTGACCTGTTCGTCGAAGCCGGATGCGATGCCGTCACGCCTTCCTATGACCTGAACATCCAGCAGATGGTGGATCTTCTCGGTAAGGCCGACACGTCCAAAATGGAGATTGTCATCCATCAGCATCTTCCGATGTTCCATACGGAGCACTGCGTGTACTGCACGTTCCTCAGCGAAGGAACGGACTTTACGAACTGCGGTCGTCCGTGCGAAGAGAGCCGCGTGTCCCTGCAGGACCGGATCGGCATGTCCCACCCGGTTCGGGTAGACGAAGGCTGCCGTAACACGGTATACAATGCCATCGAGCAGTCCGGCGCCGAGTATCTCGCGAACTTCATGGAGCTGGGCGTATCCAGCTACCGCGTGGAGTTTCTCGAAGAGACGCCGGAGCAAGTCCACGAAGTCATCGATCTCTACAACCGCGCTCTGCGCGGCGAGATCAACGGTACCCAGGTATGGAAGAAGCTGAAGGCAACCAACCAGCTTGGGGTAACGCGGGGGCAGTTGGTGAAGTAAGGAATAGATATCTTTATGAAATATATAAGCACATGCCAGCGATTGGGCTGACATGTGCTTTTTTTGTCTGGAGAATATGAATATAACTTCTATCCTATCTCAACTCTTTAATGTTATTCCGTTCTTCCACATATGCAATGCTCCGCTCCACAAATTCCAGCACCTCTTCCGAGACAGGATACAGCCCGGATTCTTCTGCCGGACGCTTTCGCATTTCCCAGAACTTGTCCATCAAGTCTTCATCTCCGCCAAAAGTTTCATTGGACAGCGCCATTAATTCGCTGGCTATATTATATCCCTCATCGGATTCCGGCAGGATAGCCTGCTGTACGCACCACTCTATTCTCCGGAGCAGTGAGACGTACTGCTGCGTCATCCGGTCATTGTGGCTGAGATTCGGGAGTGCCTGCTGTAGAAAGGCGCGCTCTTCTTCCTCGAAATAATCCGTCCATTTTTTCGCGCTCGCTTGTGCGTTCTGTACAAGGTGGGATACTCGCTCCCAGGAGAGCGAACCCTCCAGATCGATCATATGGATCAGGGAGGTGGTGTTGGAAATATGGGTCTGTAACAAAGACAGCTGTTCCTGCAGATGATTGTGATGCGCAGTCAAAATATCGCGGTAGGATAACTTGTCCAGCACATTTTGGATTTCCTCCAGCGGCAGCGCCAACGATTTAAGAAGCGTGATTTTTTCCAGCGTAAACAGGTCGTCTTCCGAATAGTAACGGCGTCCGTTATCCTCTTTCTCGCTTGGCTTTAAGAGACCGATCTGATCATAGTAGCGCAGCGTTCGGACCGAGATGTTCCACTGTTTGGCTACTTGCCCGGTTGTCCATCGATTCATGCCGTTCCTCCTGAACATAAAACTTGCAGGTGACGTCACGTCACTCTCTATAGAGGAATTATATCACAGAGAATCTGGAGGAATGGATGATGAGCAGAACGGAGACTTGGAAGCAGAAGGACCCTTGGACATGGCGGGAGCTGGTGTTGTTGCTGGTCCTTGAATTTGTGTTAGTGATGGTGGTAGTCAAGTATGGGATGCAATCCATATATGAAACCGTCTTTGAAAATACACTTTACTCCGGTACACTCACTGGTCTCACGATCGCAGGTGTACTTTTAACAGGATTATATTTAGCTGCACTGCGCCCAAATTTGAGGCCACCGATCTCTATAACTGCGCTTTGCGCGGCGAGATTAGCGTTCCCTACGTCCACCAACAGGATCAGTGTGAATTTCGAGATTATTGATGTAGACGTTTCTTTCTATCATCAGCAATCAGCTTTTTTGGCTTTTTGTCGAATGAAGTTTTGTACAAGTGATGGGCTGCCCGTTCCATGGGTAAATGCTCGAATTCTCTATCTCAAGATATCGGCCTTGGCTTTCCAAAGTCGCACCAAGAACCGATAAAGGTCCAAGGGAGTCATTTCTTGGCTACTTCATATACGATTTGAGATGGGAGAGAGACTTTAGCATGATCACGAACACAAGAAGAAGAAGGTGCATTGCTTTTCTGCTGCTATGTGCCCTGCTGATCGTTTTGCCAGAGAAGGGGATTACGTCGGCAGCTGCTGCCGATGGGAAGGAAAAGGTAAGGCACCGGGCAACCTACATTTTTGATGGAACCCAGAATCAAGTCACGGTCCGTACAACCCGGATCAGCTTTGATACCGGGATGAAAAAGGTGAGTGAATATGATTTTACCGATAAGACATTGTTGCCGTCGCACTACCGGTTTTGGTCCACGAACGGTTTCAATATGCAGGATGGGGTTGTCGCGGACACGCCTCAAGGACTCAAAGCCTATACGGTAGCGGTACAGAGCCCTGTCCAAGGAAAAGGTGAAGTTACTATTATTTATGAATTTGATTACACCACCTTGTCGCTGCGAAAAGTGAAGGAGATCCAGCCGGGGCCAAGAGTCGGGCTTGAAGCCCAGCTCGGCCTGTACTCCTTATATTCGGAAAAAACCGGAATCCAGTATTACTCACTGGTGGACAACAAGCGAAAGCTGTCCGGGGGGCGGTTAATCACTTCGGAGGATGTGACGGAAACCGATTACAGCCTCTCGCCGGCTCCGGCTTCACAGAATTTTGGTGTATATTGCCCCAATAGCCAACTGACCGGCTGTTATAACGTTACATTCGGCGGAGGGAAGGGCAGCGCGGTCAAAGTCACGGAGAACCGGGTGGCATATGATTCCAAGCAATCCACGTCCACGAAGAGTTTTATGGCCGGAGGGACCAGGATTAAATGGAAGAACAGTTACCAAAACGGTACCTACCAATGGACCGTGGAGGGAAGTCGCAGCGGCGGCAAAACCGTCTCTCTCTATAAGGGGCTGGTCAAGGAAGTAAAAACCTTTGTTTCCCCCGGCGGCAAGTACTTGGTGATCATTGCGGATCCTTCAGGAGGCGTCAACAAGACGCAGAACGGCAAAGTGTACATGTATGATCTTAAAACCTTGAAGCTGGTACAGCAATACGACGCCTTATATAAAGCGTATGTTACCGGGATTCGGTGGGCATCGGATGAGCTCTATGTCATCGAATACTATTTTTCTAATCCGGGCGCCTATCCGCCGTCCTTCTATTACGTCCCGGAAGGGAAACATTTCAAAATCGAGTACGACCAGTACCGGGATTGGGTCAACTACTGGGACTCCTTCTCGTATGAGGGCCTATTCTATTTGACGCTTCCGGTCGCGGTGACATCCGGTAACGGTGTGCTTTCTTATGAAGGGCAGCCCGCGTTCCACATGAACGGCCTGTATTACGTTCCACTGAAGGAGTTCGCCGATGCATTCCATATCCAATATGAGGTGAAGGGTAAGGAACTGCTGTTCAAGCGGGAAAGTCGAACGAGCAAACTTGCAGCCAGCCAGAACAAGCAAGTGGTCGTCGACGGAAAGGTGTTCCTGCCGCTCGGACAGTGGAATAAGGAACTGGGATTAAAGGTTGCCCTGGCCAATAGACACGTCATGAACACTACACTGCAAATCAGCGATGAGCTGCGTAAGACGGAGGCGGCTATGAAGACGGAGCCTCAAGCCTTTCAGGCTATCGTGGAGCGGCTTCAACGGGCGGGTGATGGATCCGGTGGTTTTGTGGGAGATTTTGCTTGGGAGATGACCGAGGCGGATCGCGCCGTATTAGGGAATGTGCAAGTTGTGCTTAATCATGACCGGAGCTTGAGCATCCGCATGCAGACTAACCGTGAATACGGGGAAATAATTCCTGTTATCATCACTAGCAGGGATTATGGCAAGGTGCTCATGGAGCTTCCGGTCGATATGAAAGATAAGTACCAGGCGACGACCTCAGCCTTGCCGAGCCATGTTTTTGATGACGGGGTAGTGACCGTCGTGCTCCCCGACTCCAAGGAGTCGTTCTCGGCCTTTACGCTGAAGCTGCCTGACTTTGACAAAAATCGGTTTTAATGTCGAATGACCGTTCAGAACATGTTAAAATAGCATCATTCGGGAAAATGAAGGAAATGGAGACGATAGTTAGAAATGAATATTCGTAAAGCGATCATACCGGCAGCGGGACTCGGCACGCGCTTCCTACCGGCCACGAAAGCGATGCCGAAAGAGATGCTCCCCATAGTGGACAAGCCGACCATTCAGTACATCATCGAGGAAGCTGTGGCTTCCGGTATTGAGGACATTATCATCGTGACGGGTAAAGGAAAGCGGGCGATCGAGGACCATTTTGATTCCTCATTTGAACTTGAACATAATTTGGCTGAGAAAGGGAAATGGGGCCTTCTTGAGGAAGTCCGAAAACCCTCAGAGATGGCAGACATTCATTATATTAGGCAAAAGGAGCCCAAGGGTCTTGGGCATGCGATTTGGTGTGCGCGCAAATTCATTGGAGACGAGCCGTTTGCGGTATTGCTCGGTGACGATATCGTGGAGTCGGAGGTGCCTTGCCTGAAGCAGATGATGAAGGTGTACGACACCTACCAATCCGCCATTGTAGGCGTTCAGCCTGTCGAGTGGGACGAAGTCGATCGGTACGGGATCATAGATGGCCAGCAGAAATCAGAACGAATCTATGAAACGTCAAGGCTGGTAGAGAAGCCGTCCCGTGCAGAGGCACCATCCAACCTGGCCATCATGGGCCGTTATATTTTGCCACCGGAGATCTTTGACTTGCTGGAGAATCAGGAGGTTGGGAAGAACGGGGAGATCCAACTGACTGATGCTCTGTCTGTGCTAGCCCGTCGGAGTCCGATATTAGCCTACAATTTTGAAGGTATACGTCATGATGTTGGGGAGAAAATGGGCTTTATTCAGACCAGTATTCACTATGCGCTACAGCGAGAGGAATTACGAGAGGACTTACTAGCTTATATGGGTAAAGTAATGGAGAAAGTGAGATAGTCTTATAGGAGGAAAAAATAGCGGGTGTGTTTGGTAGATGTTGACCTACCGAACACACCCGCTATTTTACTTAGAATTGAATATCTGACAGTTGTTTGACGTTTTGCTCGGCATTCGGATCAACTTGCTTTAACTTCTCAAGCAACACTTCATCGTTCTGGCCTTGCTTCTGGAGCGCAGCGAGGTACCATCTGACGATCTCTTGCGCAGATGTCGGAGACAGGTCATCCTGGATACCTTTCTTAAGCGCATTTTCCGACTGTTCCGGCTGATTCATCATGAAGTACATTTTGCCTGCATGGAGAATCATGTCGGGAGTATTTTCAAAAGGGCGTCCTTGCAGTTGCCCTTCCGGTAATGTAGCTAAGTGCTGAATACCTGTCTGAACCTCGGCAAATGCTTCTGTTGCTTGTTTAAAGTACTTGTCTTTCGTTGCTGTGTCACCAGTGCCAAGGGCCTTCGTGCCTAGATCATAACCTTTATTGATAATTTGTTCGGACCAGGTAATGTCCCATTTAAATTTGTGAGCGTTGTTAATAAGTACTTCATAAGCCCGTTCGGGTTCCTGTTTCATTTCATAACTTTCGATTAGGCTCTTGAGCATGGATTTGTTATAAGGCTCATCTTTTAATGCTTTGTTAAGCAGTGCAACCGATGCGTTATAAAAATTCTCATCTTGATTTTGCTTATATACGGTCTGATAGAGTGATGCGGTTAACAGTACCGAGTCGGGATGGCTCGGGCGTATGCTCAGGTCTTTATCAAGGGGAGCTTTAATTTCCTCAAAGGAAGTGCTGACCTGAACGACTCTGCGTGCCTCCATTCCTGAGTCTGCGGCTTGTACATACCGGATAGATGTAATCATGACGAGGATAGCGCAAAGCCCGACAAGTGCATTATATACACCTCTAGCAGTTGAATCTTTAAGGCTCCACTTTTTCACTGGTTTATTATCCATTACCGCAGCCATTCCGCCAAGTCCCAGGAATACAAGAATTCCCATGAACACGTAACTCAAGTTAAAATCCAAGATACTATGAATCAAAATGGAAAGGACGATGATGAGATAAAGGAAGTGACTATTGCGTTCTTCTTCACTGCTTTTAATATAACCTCTAATATACTTATAGAAAGTATACAGAATAAACGACATGAAGATCACGAATCCGACAATTCCGACCTCGATCAAGTACTGTAAAAAGAAGTTGTGCGCTTGACGGCTTGTATACGGGTTGTTCTGGTACTGCTCATAAAGTGAAGCCCACGCACCACCACCAGCTCCGATGACCGGGTAGTCTGCTAGCACCTTCATGGCATCCTTATAGAATGTAAAACGTTCCAGTACACTGTGCTGATTAAAGTTAATATTCTCGAGTCTGATGCTAATGCTTTGTGGCAGTATATTTTTCAAACCAGTACCACTGAATAGGAATATCAGCAGGCCCCCAATTATAACGGAACCAAGCGGAATCCATAGGTTGGACGTCTTTTTCGAGGACCAACTGCCTAAAACTTGTTCAAGTTTAGGAGCGATAAAACTTTGCATAACCCATCCGAGGAGACCTACAATAGCGGACGAACCGAACAAAATTGCCCAGCCCTTAAGGGCACCACTGCCGCTGAAGACCTCATTTAAACTCAACCCCAGTTCTGTTACCGGTTTGGAAATGATCAGTGAAGTCACACCTGCTATACCACAGTACAAGATCCACAATAATTGTTTAGCCGGTTTTAGGAAAAGGAGCAGCAGGACAAATACTACCGGTAGCATAACCAGACCGCCACGAGACAAGGTTAGCAACAGCGATAGTATGATGGGCACCAGCATAAAGCTATGAAAGGCTTGGCCGTACCATTTTTTTGATGTCGTAGCGTAAAAGACTGCTGCAAACAAGAAAGCCATTAGAAAAGCTGCATAAGTATTAGCATATTGGAATACGGAAGTCAGACGAAGACCGTTAGAATCTGTCATGACCGCATGGGTGTAAGTGCCGTTAAAAACGGTATTGGAAAACCATTTCGCAATGGCTCCCGCTGTCTTGCCCTGGCCAAACCAATGGAGTAGACCAAAACCAACAATAAGATATGCTACAGCCATAATTGCACTTTGAATGATTCGGTTCCCTAATTTGTCTCGGAGTACATACAATCCAATGATAAACATAATGGCATAAATACAATTTATGATAATCATATTCATGGCGAGACTATGGGAAGCAGCGCTGATGAGTGAAAGTATGTAAGTTAGAGGTAGTAATAACACACCCACAGCAAGCCAATCTCTTTCATCCTTGAGTTGAATACTCTTATAAAATTGTGCAATCCAAAGAAATAATAGTAGAGTTGCTAGAATAGCAGCCCAGAATATAGGTTTCTCGAATTGTAGCTCTGGACCGTTAAATAGAGCCGTTTGGAAAGGAGTCCAAGCTAGAAACAGAATAATTCCTGATATTAACACCCAAAACAAAGCCGATCTCGTCTCACCGTTCCTCGACGCGGCGGCTTTTTTACCGTATACTGGATTCGACAACGTATTTAGCTCCTTTTCTTGTAGATACGACAATATTCTAGCATACTTTTATCAGTTCAAAAACTTTGTTGTTCTAAAATTATATTAGAAAAAACGTTAGGGTCAGCGCCTAAGCCTGGCTCATTTATTTTGATAGAAATTGATTAGGGAGGTATTGACTTGAATCTGTTTAGTAAGCTTTACAACAATAGAAGATTAATCTTTAAATTAGCAATTAACGATTTCAAATCAAAATATGTAGGTTCATACTTAGGAATTATTTGGGCATTCGTCCAACCAATTGCGACTACTTTTGTGTTTTGGTTTGTATTTCAGGTGGGACTTAGGGTTGGGGCTGTGTCAAATGATGTTCCTTTTGCATTGTGGCTTATTTTAGGATTAGTTCCTTGGTTTTTCTTCTCTGATGCAGTAAATAGCGCTACTAGTTGTTTTTATGAGTATAACTATTTGGTAAAAAAGATACAGTTTAATATTGGGATTTTACCGATTGTGAAGATTTTTTCTGCGTTTTTTGTTCACGTTGCTTTCATAATTCTTTTTATATTAATTTATTATTCCTATGGCGGTAGCTTAGATATAATAAAAATCTTGGGCTTTTTATACTACACTTTCTGCAATATCCTTTTGATTATTGGAATAGTCTTTATAACGTCATCGATATCTGTTTTCGTTAAAGATATAAATCAAGTTGTAGCAATAGTCTTGCAATTTGGAATGTGGTTGACCCCTATTATGTGGTCTACAGAATTAATACCAAACAATTTAAAATTCCTGTTTGAAATTAATCCTTTGTTTTATGTAACAGAAGGGTACCGTACTTTACTTTTTGATGGAGAATTTTTACCTTCATATAATTCTTTTTTATTCTGGTTTATAACACTAGGATTACTCATTGTTGGATGGACTGTTTTTAAAAGGTCAAAACCTCATTTTGCAGATGTTATTTAATAAGATTGGGGCATGAATGATATGATTGAGAAATCTATTAAAGTAAGTGGATTATCGAAGAGCTATAAGCTATATGACAAACAAAGCGATAGATTAAAGGAAGTTTTAAATCCTTTCAAAAAAAAATATCATAAAGATTTCTATGCATTAAGTGATATTTCTTTTGATGTAAATAAAGGTGAGACTGTGGGCATAATTGGAAAAAATGGTTCTGGAAAGTCCACTTTACTTAAGATAATAACAGGCGTTTTGACTCCGACAAGCGGGGAATTATTTACCGATGGGAAAATTTTCTCATTGTTAGAGCTGGGAGCCGGGTTTAATCCTGAGTATACTGGAGTTCAGAATGTTCACCTGAGTGGGACTATAATGGGTTACAGCGAACAGGAAATGAACGTTAAAATGCAGGATGTTATTGATTTTGCAGATATTGGAGATTTCATAAATCAACCTGTTAAAAATTACTCAAGTGGAATGTATGCGAGGTTAGCCTTTGCAGTCGCGATTAATGTAGATCCCGAAATATTAATTATTGACGAAGCTTTGTCAGTAGGTGATATGTTTTTTCAAAATAAATGTTTCAAGAAATTGGAGGAGTTACAACAACGGGGAATAACAATTCTATTTGTATCCCATGATATTAGCTCCATTAAAAAACTTTGCAATAGAGTATTATGGATTTCGAATGGTGAACAGATTGCTTACGGAGAAAAAGATGAAGTTTGTATTAGATATTATAATGAGCAATATAATTTGCTGCAAGATTACAATACCTCAATATACAGCAATCAAAAGTATGCAACAGTTGACAGCGAAAATAGGTCTATTACCTTAGATATTCCTAAATTAAATTATAGGTACGAAGTAGGAGGTAGTGGTAAAGCAGAAATTGTGTCCTTTTTTATTACAGATGAAAACGGCATGCAGACATCTGTTTTAGAAGCGGAGAAAAGTTATGATATTCATATGTATGGGAAATTTCATGGAGTGTTTAAAAATGTGCTATTTGGAATTACTATGGAAACAGAAAAGGGAACAGTAGTATATTCCACAAATAACTATATAAATGAAGAAGTTATCAAAGCGGTCACTGAAAATACAATTTATGAATGTATATTCACCTTAAAATTACCCAAGTTACAGAGAGGAAAGTATTTAGTTAGTCCAGCTATTGCTCACGGTACACAGGATAGTCACAGTTATCTTGCACTATATCAAAATGCAGTTGAAATATTCATTGAGAATTCTGGATATAATCTTGCTTTAATAGAACTTGAGAACGAGTGGAGTATTACTAAGTATTCTGAGAATCAAATCAATTTAATAAGCAGGTGATAAATTTGGAATTTACTGGCGAAAGGTTTATTGGTAATTCAAATTTAGGTATAGAGATGGAAATGGAACATTATCACAGATACCTTAATGTGGAACCCTTAATTAAGGATAAAGTGGTATTGGATGCTGCTTGTGGGGTAGGTTACGGTTCTGCTTTAATGGCTAGAAAAGCAAAGTTTGTATACGGAATAGATTTGTCTGAAGAAGCAATTAATTATGCAAACGAGCAATATTCAACTAATAATATAGAATTCTTTAAAAGTACAGTAGAGAATATTAATCTTCCAGATAAAAGTGTGGATGTTATAGTTTCTTTTGAAACTATTGAACATATTGATGAGGTTAATCAAAATAAGTTTTTAACTGAAGTTAAGCGAATTCTTAAGGATTCAGGAACATTAATTATTTCTACACCCAATAAAAAGGTTTATTCGGACATAAGAAATTATCGAAACGAATTTCATATTAGAGAATTTTACAAGGAAGAGTTTTATAGTTTTTTGAATAATTATTTTTCTTATGTGAAAACCTATGACCAAGGTTTTCATCTCGCTTCTACAATAACTGATTTTTTAAATCCAATTGAACTCATCAAATTTGAGAGTGAACAACTAGAATCAAGATATTTAATTGCTGTATGTTCGGATTTGCAAGATAGAGTCCAGATTTCAATGAATACCGTTAAGTTAAATTTACAGAATTATTATGTTCAAAATGATATTGAACTATACTCTTTTATTAACAAACTATCATTTCCACATCAATATCTTTATATAAATAGCGGTGAAGGTTTTTCAGAAGAAGAAAAAATCAAACCTTCTTTTTTTGAGTTTTCTGAAAATAGTTTCAAAGCAGGATATGAACTGCCTTCTACGAAAAAAAATGAGTTGAGATGGGATCCCTTAGAAGGGAAAATCAAGCGTGTTCAGCTTTTATCAGTTAAGTATCGTACAAATGAAAAAAATGAAAATCTAATGAGTATAGATGCGTTGGAGTCAAATGGATTACTGAGCGGTCTAAACACATTTACTTTTTATACTACCGATCCCTTTTTTTTGATTAGGGAAATACCCGAAGGAATTCAATATATTGAATTTGAGGGTATGTTTTTAGATGTATTAGAAACTGAAATAGATAATTTTCTTAACCATTTAAGTATTGATAATTTTAAGTTGAAAAATGATCTTGAAATTGCATTTAAAATACGGGATCAGCAAAAAGATAAAATTGATTTTTTGAAAGAAAATATTATAACGCTTAATGAATGTATTTCACAACAAGAGTATAAGATAATTGAGCTAGAAGAATACATTACAAAGAACGAGGACTATATAAAAATTCTCGGAAATAATTTTGAAGATCTTAAAAAACAACATGAACTTTTACACCAAAAAAATTCTGCTCTGCAGAACAAAAATATCAGTATCGAAGCTCATAACAACCATTTATTGTCGCATATTGGTAGCATTAACAATTTCAACGAAGAGCTTCATGTGCAATTGGAGGAAATAATGAATTCGAAGTCCTGGAAGATAACAAGTCCTTTAAGAAAGGGTAAACAAACATTGAAAAGCATCATAAAACGTGTAGTTAGATCAATTTATCTGCTTGTACCAAATGCGTATAAACAAAAGGCCAAGAATTTTGTGTATAGTAATCTCAGATTCATTATTGGTAATACCCAAATGTATAAAGTTTGGGAATCATCAGGAAACATCACTAAAGAGGTGAATCATCAGGAAATAGACTTAAAAGATAAGGATGATGTGACCCAATTTGTTAACCAGATTTATGATATTCCAAAACAAGCTCTTACAGAATATGTTCCATTTAATCATACGAAATATGATTTTCAAGAGGACGATATTAAATTATTAGCATTTTATCTCCCACAGTTTCATCCAATCAAAGAAAATGATGAATGGTGGGGTAAGGGTTTTACCGAATGGACTAATGTCTCAAAAGCTGTACCACAGTTTGTTGGGCATTATCAGCCCCATTTACCGGGGGAGCTCGGTTATTATGATCTTAGGCTAATCGATGTAATGGAGCGACAAGTTGAATTGGCCAAACATTATGGAATCTTTGGATTTTGTTTTTATCATTATTGGTTTTCAGGAAAAAGATTGCTGGAAAGACCTGTAGATCAACTGCTTGAGAACAAGCATATCGATATGCCTTTTTGTTTATGCTGGGCTAATGAAAATTGGTCAAGAAGATGGGATGGAGAAGAAAGTGATATCTTAATGGAGCAGAAATATACAAAGGAGGACAATTTAGCTTTTATTGAAGACCTTTTGATATATTTAAGAGATGATCGGTATATTAAGATAAACGGGAAACCATTAATACTTGTGTATAGACCGGCATTATTCCCGGATTTTAAAGAAACTTCAAAAGTATGGAGGGATTATTGCATCTCTGTTGGTATTGGTGAAATATATATCATGGGAGTTTCGTGGGGAATTAAGCATCCAACTCAGTTTGATTTGGATGGATTAGTTGAATTTCCACCTCATTCTATTCATGAATATGGAAGTGAACTTATAAATGAGAGATATAATATACTAAATCCAGAATATAACGGATTAATTTTCGACTATAAGAAATTCGTAGAAGAAGAAAAATACTTATTAGAAGTAGATTATGAGTTATATAAAGGTGTGTGTCCAAGCTGGGACAATACGGCAAGGAAGCCTAATAATTCAACGATTTATCATAATTCATCTCCTGATCTTTATAAAAGATGGCTAAAAAAAGTTATTCAACATACAAGATCTACTTTTAAAGATGATAAATTTGTATTTATCAATGCTTGGAATGAATGGGCGGAAGGTGCACATTTAGAACCAGACCGTAAATATGGATACGCATATCTCGAGGCTACTAGAAGTGCGATGGTAGAAGAAAAAACAAAATCAGAAAAAAAATTAATATATGTCTCTCATGATGCTCATTTTAATGGAGCCCAGATACTTTCCCTAAACATAATTAAATCATTAAGTTTAGATTTTGGTTATGAGATTGAAGTGATTTTTATAAGTGGGGGGGTTTTACTAGAGGAATTTAGAAAATATGGGAATGTACATGTCTTATCAAACGGTATAACAGTACAAGAGAGACAAGACGTTTATAAACAATTGCTCAAGCGGAATTTTAGAAGTGCAATTTGTAACACTGTAATCACTGGTGAAATCGGTGAGGAATTGCATAACTCCGGGATTAAGTTTATTTCACTTATTCATGAATTACCAGGTGTTATTAAGCAATATTCTGCAAATGATAAGGCTAAAAAAATAGCTCTCTTTGCTGAGAAAGTAGTATTTCCTTCTCAGTATGTATGTGATCAATTTAATAATGTTGTTAGGGTAGATGAAAATAAACAAGTCATTTCACCGCAAGGATTATATAAATCAAATGTTTTTAAGGATGATATAAAAAGTGCAAGGGAACAACTTAGAAAAAAAATCGATCTGCCAACAGATGCATTTATTGTGTTAGGGGTTGGATATGCAGATAAAAGAAAAGGGATAGATTTATTCTCAGAAGTTGCCTCCTTTGTTAGAAATGACAGTTCCAATATTTATTTTGTTTGGGTTGGTAATCACGAACCGAATTTTGTAACTGCTATAAGTGAAGAATTGAAACGAAATGTAATATTTTTAGAAGCTACAAACGAAATAGATATTTATTATGCAGGTGCTGACATATATTTAATGACTTCTCGTGAAGATCCTTTTCCTTCTGTAGTAATGGATTCTATGAATGTAGGTGTACCCGTTATTGGCTTTAGAGACGCTGGGGGTTTTTCGGATATTGTAACAGAGGAAACAGGCCTGCTAGTTGATTACTTAGAAACTAAACAAATGGCAGAGGCTGTTACTACTCTAATTGGGGATGAAAGTTCAAGAATCTCTAAGGGGAGAGCTGCAAGGTTATTAATTGAAAAGGATTTTTATTTTACGAACTATATTTATAAACTGCTTGACTTACTAGGTCATCATTATAATAAACTTAGTGTTATTGTTCCAAACTATAATTATGCTAACTATTTGTCTGAAAGACTTAAAACTATTGTTAATCAAACTTATCCCATATATGAACTGATTATATTAGATGATTGTTCAACAGATAGTAGTAAGGAAGTGATTGAAGAATTTTATACAGAAAAAAGTATCAGATTAAAAAAAATATATAATGAGATGAATTCAGGGTCAGTATTTAAGCAGTGGGCAAGAGGATTGTCAGTAGTTGAAGGTGAGTATATTTGGATTGCGGAAGCTGACGATTTATCAGATCCTCTTTTTTTGGAAGAAGTCATGAAAGGATTTGAATATGACGATGAAGTTGTAATAAGCTATTCCCAATCTAAGCAAATAGACCAAAAAGGAAAAATATTAGCAAATGATTATTTAGACTACACCAAGGATATTGACCAGAAGAAATGGAAAGAGTCTTATATTCAAGAGGGTCAACTAGAAATAATTGAAGCTTTATCTATTAAAAATACTATTCCAAATGTATCTGGTGTGGTTTTTAAAAAATTTGATATCTCTGAAATAATAGATTCTTTATTAGAATATAAGATTGCAGGAGATTGGGTGTTTTATATTTGGTTACTTGAGAAAGGGAAAATTTCTTTCTCGGATAAATCATTAAATTATCATAGACGACACACTAATAGTGTTACTAAGAGTGAGAACAATTTAATTCATTATAACGAAGTTCTTAGAGTTCAAGAATATATAAACAATACTTATGCTATTGAAAGTGAAGTAAAATCAAAAGTGAATTCTTATCAAGCACACTTGCGTAAGTACTTAGAGATATAAAAATTCTATAATGATTTATAAATGGCCAATGGCGAAATTTCTGGATCGAATAGATGTTAGAATCTTCCTTGTAACTACTTATTATGTAAAAAAAGTCAAGAGTTTTAGGGGATCTCGTTATCTAAGAACGACTACAGCCGAGAAAATAGTGGTGTAAGGGATGCAGTGAGCTGAAATTATGATTAACGTGCCGACATTCAAATCCTGATGAATCTTCGCTAGAAGGTATTGTGAACCCGGGCTAATCCAACGCGTGATACAGAAATGGTTTGAACGATCTATTTGGAGTATGAATTTTAGACTTGAAGATAAAGTTTGGCTGATTAGGCTATGTATGTTCCCACCCCTAAAGGAGATTGTGCTAAATAGGTATCAGCGAAGTGGTGATTAATTGAAAGGAAGATTTAAAGCGTGCTAGTGAATCCAAACGAGCTGCGAAGTGCTTGGAATCCAGTGATAACTTTCATCGGGTTGGTTCACTGAATGGATTACTGAAAATTAAGCTTAGGATACTTTTGGAAATGTTCAACATCATTGTGACGGAATTTGAGCTAGTGTAGCTCAAATTTCCTTGACAAGAGGATACTGACCATCCTTTTGCTCTGCCAGGTCGGGGGCCAGGGTGGTTAGGACCAACTGACTGTTTCGGCGCACTGTCTAGGGCAACTCTGATAAGAAAAGAGTAACCAACAAGCTTCGCGTTTTAACTGGTTTCGAGCTGTGTGGCAAGTAGTGTTGTAACGCTTAGTTTATATTATGAAGCGAAGTTTAAAATGATTTCTATACTATATACAGTGAGCGCTAATTGCATATGGCTCCATGCAAACGAAGTTCTAGCCCGTTACGAGGCCTAGTTACAGATAGTAGGCCCATTTATATTTTTATAATACTTACAGGGAACTTAAAATAAACCAACGATAAATGAAGTACGAAGTAGCGAAGGGTGTATATGATATCCAATTACACTTATAGATTCTCTACTAATGGGGAGAAGTATCCGTTCCTCTATCCAGTCACCGGCTCATCGATGTCAATTTGATAACTTCACCTTCTCTGGGAATGATGACGTTCGAAAATCTCAGAACGAGTGAGAAAGCAAGGGAAACATTTAATTAATAGTGGGGGTTTGAATTTATTGAGAAGAACCAGATGTTTAATTTTTGGGGGCAACGGTTTTATAGGGTATAACCTTACAAAGAGTCTAGCTTTGTCAAATGATTTTGAGATATCGGTTTTTGCAAAAGAAATAGGAGATATCAAAAATGTGAGATATATTATTGGTGACTTTAGAAATGACTCGGATTTAGAAAACTCGCTTGAAAATATAGATACTGTTATTCATTTAATTAGTTCAACGAGTCCTGCTGAATCACAATTGGATTATTTAGAAGCTTATCAGGTGGACTTAATACAAACATTGAAATTAATTGAAATTTCAAGAAAGAAAGGGATCAACAGAATAGTTTATTCATCTTCTGGTGGGACAGTATACGGCCAAAGCCGGTATATCCCTATTGATGAAGAACATAAAACCGAACCTATTAATAACTATGGCGTTATTAAACTAACTATCGAAAAAGTTTTGATAATGTACAATAAGCTTCACAATATGGACAATGTTATATTAAGAATTTCAAACCCTTACGGTTTAAAACAAAGAGAAGATAAAAGTGTGGGGGCAGTAACTATTTTGATGAATAAGATAAAAAGAGGTGAACCAATTACTATCTATGGGTCAGGAGATACAGTAAGGGACTATGTTTATATAGACGATGTAATTGATGCTTTTATTAGGACAATAGGCTACACAGGAAAGGAAGAGGTCTTTAATATAGGAACTGGTCAGGGAACTTCACTAATAGAATTAGTATCCTCAATCGAGAATAAATTAGGCAAGAAAGCAATCATTGAGTATAAAGATGCAAGGAGAATAGATGTTCAACAAAATGTTTTATCAATTGAAAAAGCTAAAGCAGAACTGAAGTATCAACCGAGATATCAACTAGATAAAGGATTAGATGTATATATTAAAATTCATAAATAATATCAACAATTCATTTGAGCTTTAGGGAGTAGGGGGCACTTTATGCTAAATAAAACAAAAAAAATGTTTCCTGTTTTTATTGCATTGGCAATATTTGTTTTCTTGCTTGTTATAAACTATAATACTCCGATGATTGGTGAGGATTTTGCATTATCACCGTCATTTTATTCTAAAGAGAACTTCTCTTTTTTAAACTCTATTCATTGGATAGTGGATAGGGTTTATATTCAATCCACAACTTGGAATGCTAGAATTGGTGAGCAATTGGCTATTGTGTTTCTGACCTTTAACAAAGATATATTTAATATTTGTAACAGTATATTAACGATGATTTATGGATACTTGATTTTTCTATATGCGTTTAATAGAAAATTAATCCTGAAAAATAAACAAGATACTTTCTCGATTCTAGTAATATTTGTTTTAGTTGTTTTGTTCATGCCTGCACTTGGTGAAATATTTTTTTGGGAAACGGGATCTGCAAATTATCTGTGGAGTCTTGTTATATTGCTTTTATTTGGTTATCCCTTTAGAAGAATGCTTGCGCAAAATGAAAATGTTTTCACCAATTGCCCAAAATTATTAATTCTCTATTATATAATAAGTTTCTTGAGTGGTATGACCAATGAAAACACTATAGTTGCCTTTGTTGGTTTTATTTTTATCGTTTTTCTTGTGAAAAAATTAAAAAAACAAAAGATATATTTATGGATGTATATAAGCTCAGCTTTATATTTGCTAGGTATTATATATTTACTAATCTCACCCTCCACAAGAATTAGGTCGGAATATTATAAAAAGGCTTATGGTATAACTGAAATTAATTTTAGTACGTATTTTATTCGATTTCAAAAAACTATAATTAGTTTTGTTGATACAAACTTTAATATTCTAATATTTTTTTCATTATTGTTAGTGTTATATTTTATTTGGTCTAAAGTTAAATCCCTAAAAGGACAAAACATATCACATAAAAATATATATTTACTGTTGTTAATTGTATTACTATCCTTTGCCTCTGTTATAGTACTTGTAATGGTACCGTATGTTGAGAAGAGAGCTTTCTTGTTACCCATTACTACCATTATTATAGCAAGTACTAACATACTTTCTACAATATATAAAGACTTATCAATAAGCTTAAAGAAAATTTATGACTTGTTTATTCTAAGTGTATTGATTTGTATCTCTATATATAAAGGATATCAAATCTATACTGCTTATTATGAATTTAATAGAGAGGCTATTTATCGAGAATCACAAATTCTATATTTGTCTGAAAAATCCGAATTGGTAAAAGTAGAGCCATATAAAACTCAAACATCTAGAATCCTAAATACAAGAGAAGATTATATTATGGGTAATAACCAGTATTTTGGATACTATCATCTAGAAAATATAGTGTATTTTCAAAAAAACTAATATGGCCAGAACGGTGCTTTATAATATCGAAATAAAAATTTCAAATTATATCATAATTATTAAGTGCTGGATATATTCAAGGAATCTGAAATTTCAAATACATAATTATTTATAATTTTGAAGCTACAATAAATAAGAAGTGATATTATTGATGACTGAAAACAAAATAAAAATTCAATATGATTTTTAGTGGAGATTACCTCGCTGAAATAACGCCGAAATAAATAATAATAGGGGTAAACAAACTAGGAGCTATCATGCATGACAGAGTGAAGTAAATGTATATTTGTTGAGAGGAATAATTCTATAATGTCTTGGTTAATTTCTTTATTTGTAAAATATAAAGAAATAATTATGTACCTTATAATTGGTGTCTTAACGACAATTATAAATATTGCTACATATTATATGTTACATCTTTATATTGATTATTTAATAAGTAATGCTTTAGCTTGGATAGTATCTGTCCTTTTTGCTTATGTTTCTAATAGATTATATGTCTTTAAAAGTAATGCTTCTGTCACTAGAGAATTTACCTTTTTTATCATAAGTAGATTGTTATCAGGTGTCCTTGATATGGCATTAATGTTTGTGTTTATTGATTTTTTTAATTCAGATAACTTTACATCGAAAGTAATCATAAATTTGGTTGTCATTATGTTTAATTATATTTTTAGTAAACTAATTGTTTTTAACATGAGGAGAAATGACAAAAAATGAGCTTAATATCGATTATTGTTCCTTGTTATAATGAACAAGAATCACTACCGCTGTTTTATGATGAAATATCAAAAATTGCGGAAATAATGTATGAACACGAATTCGAATTTTTATTCATTGATGACGGTTCTAAAGATAATACA
Organism: Paenibacillus glucanolyticus NBRC 15330; assembly: GCF_004000885.1. Taxonomy (GTDB): domain Bacteria; phylum Bacillota; class Bacilli; order Paenibacillales; family Paenibacillaceae; genus Paenibacillus_AQ; species Paenibacillus_AQ glucanolyticus. The sequence goes on along the minus strand of NZ_BIMC01000021.1, from coordinate 25,508 downwards.
ATTAATATTTTAAAATCATTGAGTATTAGTGATCATAGAGTACGATATATATCCTTTTCAAGGAATTTCGGAAAAGAAGCTGCTATTTATGCAGGACTTGAAAATGCATTTTATTCAAAGGATGGTCTTATAGCAATTATGGATGTTGATTTACAAGATCCTCCGTCACTTTTAATCGAGATGTATGAGGGCATTACACATGAGGGTTTTGATTGCGTAGCAACTAGAAGGAGTACTAGATTAGGAGAACCGAAATTAAGATCCTTTTTTGCACAAACCTTCTATAAAATCATTAATAAAATATCTAAAATAGAAATTGTTGATGGTGCAAGAGACTATAGGCTTATGACAAGACAAATGGTAGACTCTATATTGGAAATGGCAGAATACAACAGATTTTCAAAAGGGATCTTTTCATGGGTAGGATATAAAACAAAATGGTTAGAATATGAAAATGTTGAACGTGCTGCCGGACAAACTAAATGGTCATTTTGGAAGCTTTTTATTTATGCATTAGAAGGAGTTGTTGCCTTCACAACAACCCCTCTAGCAATTTCCTCGATAGTAGGGTTTGCTTTTTGTCTAGTTTCTTTTATTATGATTTTAGTGATAGTCACAAAAACGCTTCTATTTGGTGATCCAGTTGCAGGTTATCCATCACTAGTTTGTATCATTTTTTTTATTGGTGGAATACAACTTTTCTGCATGGGTATTGTAGGGCAATACCTTTCTAAGACATATATGGAAACTAAGAGGCGTCCAATCTATTTAGTAAAAGAGAGTACAGAAAATAATAAATCAAATCATTTCCACGTTTGATGGAAGAGATAAAGTATGAACTGAAATTCAACTGCTTTTATTTAAGAATTCTTAGGAGGAATTTTAATGAAGGGTATCATCTTGGCAGGCGGCACTGGGTCACGCCTTTATCCATTAACAAAAGTAACAAATAAGCATCTCTTACCGGTAGGTAAATATCCTATGATTTTTCATGCTGTACAAAAACTGAAACAATCGGATATTCATGATATTCTTATCGTTACAGGCAAGGAACATATGGGTGATGTGGTCAATTTACTTGGAAGTGGAAGAGATATGGGAGTTAGCTTTACCTACAAAGTTCAGGATGAAGCCGGTGGTATTGCTCAGGCTCTAAATTTAGCTGAAACTTTTGTTGGAATTGATCAAATGGTGGTTATTCTTGGTGATAATGTGTTCGAAGATGATCTTTCCCCATTCGTGAATAATTTTCGTCAACAGAAAGATGGAGCTAAGATTCTTATTCAGCATGTGCCCGATCCTAAACGATTTGGGGTGCCTGAGATCAAAGAGAAGCAGATTGTTTCAATCGAGGAAAAGCCTCAAGAACCTAAGAGTGATTACGCAGTAACTGGTATCTATATGTATGATAACAAAGTGTTTGATATTGTAAAAACATTGAAACCCTCAGCCCGTGGAGAACTGGAAATCACGGATGTAAATAACGCATATATTGCTAATGGAGAGCTCTCATTTGACATTCTTCAGGGGTGGTGGACGGATGCCGGGACCCATGCTTCATTAGCGCGAGCGAATGAGTTTGCTAAAGACATTGTTTTTGGGGATGAATTTGGAAATTTGAAATTATAGATTGGAGAACAAAGTATTATGAAGTTAACTCCTTTACAAATAAACGGAGCCATCGTTCTTGAACCAAAATGCCATGGAGACAACCGGGGTTTTTTTATGGAAAGCTATAATGAACGGTTATTTCAAGAACACGGTATTCGATATAACTTCATTCAAGATAATCACTCCCTTTCATCTGAACCTGGCGTGTTACGAGGCCTTCATTATCAACTTAATCCCAAGGCTCAGACGAAACTCATTCGTGTGTTAACGGGTGCTATTTATGATGTAGTCGTAGACATTTGCAAAAGCTCTCCTACTTTCGGGCAATGGGTTGGCGTTATATTAAGCGAACACAACAAGCGACAACTTTTAGTGCCAAAGGGGTTCGCACATGGTTTCTGTACGCTCGTTCCTAACACTCAAGTGCTTTATAAAGTGGACGAATATTATTCCCCCGAAAATGACCGCGGCATACTATGGAAGGATCCGGCTTTGGGGATCGATTGGCCAACATCAAATCCGATTTTATCGGATAAAGACCAGCAGCACCCGCTGCTGAAAGACGCAGAGATGAATTTTGACTAGGGGGCAGTTTGGATGAAACTACTTGTTACCGGCGGGGCCGGTTTTATAGGCAGTAACTTTATTTTATATATGATTCAGCAGTATCCCGATTACCAGATCATCAACATGGATGCTCTTACGTATGCGGGCAACCTTGAAAATTTAAAATCCGTTCAACACCATCCTAACTACTCATTCGTACAGGCAGATATCGCTGATAAACCAGCAGTAGACGCGATTTTCCAACAAGGCATTGACGTCGTAGTTAATTTCGCAGCAGAATCCCACGTGGATCGCAGCATCCTGGAACCGGAGATCTTTGTAAACACCAATGTCATGGGCACACAGGTTCTTCTGGATGCAGCCAAAAAATATGGCGTGACCAAGTTTGTTCAAGTATCCACTGACGAAGTATACGGTTCTCTCGGGGATACGGGATTATTCTCTGAAACGACACCACTTGCTCCTAACAGTCCTTACTCAGCTAGCAAAGCAGGCGGGGATCTGCTCGTAAGGGCTTATCATGAGACTTTTGGTCTCCCGGTTAACATTACCCGTTGCTCGAATAATTATGGTCCATATCAATTCCCTGAGAAGCTGATCCCTCTGATTATTTCTCGTGCCCTAAATGATGAATCTTTGCCAGTCTATGGCGATGGCCTCAACATCCGCGATTGGCTGTATGTCGAGGATCATTGCAGTGCGATCGACCTGGTTATTCATCAGGGGAAAATAGGTGAGGTTTATAATATCGGGGGGAACAACGAGCGGACCAATCTGCATATCGTCAAAACGATTCTGGAAGAGCTCGGCAAGCCGGAATCCTTGATCACTTATGTTGCTGATCGCCCAGGCCATGACCGTCGTTATGGCATTGATCCCACAAAAATCATGAATGAGCTGGGCTGGAAGCCCAAGCATAACTTCGAGACAGGCATTAAGGAAACGATTCAGTGGTATTTGAACCATAAGGATTGGTGGACACGTATCCAGTCTGGAGCTTACCGGGATTATATGACCCAGCAGTACGGGAAGCGGTTGGGTGAAGCTGAATGAAGGTACTCGTAACCGGAGCCAACGGTCAGTTGGGCCAGGATGTAACGCATGTTCTTGCTGAAGCTGGGTATCAGGTTATCGGCTGTGGAAGAGCAGAACTGGATATTACGAATATGGAGCTATGCAAACAGGTTATTTCATCTCATAATCCGGATATCATCATTCATTGCGCAGCATATACGGCTGTAGACGCAGCCGAAACCGATACAGACGGTGCTTATCTTGTGAATGCGATAGGTACGCGAAATATCGCAGTATCCGCCGAAAAGATAGGTGCCGCCGTAGTCTATATCAGCACGGATTATGTTTTTAATGGTACTAGTGAGAAGGCTTATGTTGAGTACGACGACACCGACCCGCAAACGATTTATGGTCGCTCCAAACTGGCAGGTGAGGATATGATTCGGGACTTCTGTTCCAAGTGGTTTATCGTAAGAACCTCTTGGGTATTTGGGTTACACGGGAATAACTTTGTGAAAACGATGCTCCGGCTAGGTCAGGAAAAACCTAAGCTGAAGGTGGTTAATGACCAAAAAGGTTCGCCCACCTACACCGTAGATCTGGCGCAGTTCTTGGTAAACTTAATTTCCACCGAAAAATACGGCTTATACCACGCCTCCAACAGCGGCTCTTGTACATGGTATGAATTCACTAAGGCTATTTTTGAAGAAGCACGAGAACAATTGGGACTAGAGATCATGGCTGAGCTGCAGCCATGCACGACGACTGAGTTTCCGCGTCCCGCTCCGCGTCCAGCCAATTCAACAATGGATCACCTGGCTATCCGCCTAAACCAAATAGATGATTTACCGAATTGGGGCGAAGGACTGAAGCAGTTTATGGTGGATATGAAGCAGCACCCTGATCTATACTTGAAGTGAATATAGCAATTGTCGGCCTGATCTGTATGATCAGGCCTTATATTATATTTAGCAGTTATTTGGAGGTTATAAAAAAATGAAGCAGGTTCAGGTGTTGCTGTCTACCTATAATGGAGAACATTATATATCCAACCAGCTACAAAGTATTTTAAGGCAAAGTTATCCTCATATCTCTGTTCTTGTACGAGATGATGGATCATCCGATCAAACGCTAGTATTATTAAAGGAATATGTTAAAGCCTATCCTGACCGAATCCAAGTGATTGTCGGAAGTAATTTAGGGGTTGTTTCCAGTTTTTTTGAGCTGGTTCAGCAATCCGATCCCCATGCGGATTATTACTGTTTCTGCGATCAGGATGATGTATGGCTGGAGCAAAAAATTGAGCGTGCTGTAACTATGTTAAGTTCTCAAGCGGATCATGTTCCAGGGATGGTATTCACATCTACGGAGCTTGCCGATAAAGATTTAAATTCTCTCGGTACTTGGCCTAAGCTCCCTTTGAGGGAAGCTTCATTTTACAATGCTTTGGTGCAAAATATTGCTGTCGGAGCAACCATTACGTTAAATAAGGCAGCGAGGAATAAGTTTATGGAGGGTAATCAGATAGATCCCACCAAGATCATCATGCACGACTGGTGGTTTTACCTTTTGGTATCTGGTTTCGGCAATGTAATGTATGATAAGAACCCTTCGATGCTGTATCGCCAGCATGAGAATAATGTTGTAGGTGGGAGTAACTCATTATTCAACAAACTAAAACAGAAATATCGCAGTTACATAAAACATAAAGGAGAGCATCTTCTTGTCAAACAAGCAAGTGAGTTTTATCGAGTGTACGGTCATTTAATGGAGGACAGTAAGAGAGAACAGCTCGAACTTTTTATTGCCCCCAGGGAACGGCTTAGAGAAAAAATCGATTTTCTTCAAAAATCAAAATTATATCGTCAATCCATTGTAGAGCAGTTACTCTTTCGCTTTTTAATTCTTGTGGGCTATATATAAAGAGCCATCAATAACTAGATTTTAGCAATAGAAGTTCTTTATTCCTGCCCGTTCTGCGTCTTTATGCTATAATGTCGATAGATTACTATATTTGTCAGGAGACGTTATGCAATGGATTTAAGCATTTTAATCGTGAACTACAACACCTGTCAGCTGACGGTGGATTGTTTGCGATCGGTATACGCATCGGAGACCGAATTTACATACGAAATCATCCTCATAGATAACAACTCGAAGGACGAGTCCGTTCAGACCATCCGAGAGTTATTCCCGCAGGTCAAGCTGATCGAGAACACGGAGAATATCGGCTTTGCCAAAGCCAACAATCAGGGGATGGAAGTGGCGGAAGGTCGCTATATGCTGCTGCTTAATTCCGACACGATTATCCAGCAGGATACGATCCAGACGATGGTAGCTTTTATGGACTATAATCCGATCATCGGTGCTTCCGGCTGCAAAATCGTCCTCCCGGACGGTTCGCTGGATAAGGCCTGTAAAAGAGGGTTCCCAACGCCTTCGGCGTCCTTTTACTATGCCTTCGGATTGAGCAAGCTGTTCCCGAACAAACCGGAGTTTAACCAGTATCAGCTGGGATATTTGAACCCGGACGTAGAGTACCCGGTGGATTGCTTGGTGGGGGCATTCATGCTGGTGCGCCGCGAGACGATCGAGCAGGTGGGCGGACTGGACGAGACGTTTTTTATGTACGGGGAAGACATTGACTGGTGCTATCGCATCAAACAGGCGGGATGGGGAATTCACTATTACCCCCGGACGACGATTATCCATCATAAAGGCGGCAGCGCTCGGCGTCGGCCGTTCAAGATCATTTATGAGTTCCATCGGGCGATGATTCTTTTTCATCGGAAGCATTACCGGCAGAAATACAACATATTCGTTAATGGAGCCGTGTATGCGGGCGTTGGTTTAAAATTGCTCCTGTCCCTGCTTACGAACCGGCTCAAGCCCGTTCGTCCAGCAACCATAACGCAAGCTTCAGGTGGAGTGGAGGTAAAATCATGATCCGGCAGAATCAAGGCTTTCTGACTAAATTGTATATGATTACCGACTTTGCATTTATCCAGCTGGCGTTTCTGCTTGCATGGTGGGTGAAATTCGAGAGTGGTTGGTTTCCGTATGAAAAACCGCTACCCATCCAATCTTACGGGATGTGGAGCTTGGTTTATGGTGCGGTTGCGGTTGTCGTCGGCATCATGATTACCTTGTACTCACCGAAACGGAAAAAGCGCTTTGCCGACGAGTTCTTAAAGATCTTCCAGATGCATTTCATCGGTATGTTCATTCTCTTAAGTATCATGTTTTTTGTTAAAGAGGTAGATATATCACGATGGTATCTCGCCATTTACATGATCTTTAACGTCGCTTTTATCATCTTGTACCGTTATTTCCTAAAGAAATCCCTCAAGCATTTTCGGGAAAAAGGCTACAATCGCCAATTTGTGCTCATCGTGGGTGCAGGTACGCTGGGCAAACGCTTCTTCAAAAATCTAAAGCAATACCCGGAGCTTGGTTATGAAGTCATCGGTTTCCTGGATGATTACCAGCAGTGGGATGAGATCGAAGCCAGAAGGCTCAAACCCATTCTAGGTTCAGTCGGCGATCTACATAAGGTGTTAAACGAGAAACTTGTGGATGAAGTCGTGCTGGCTCTTCCATTAAATGCACACCACTTGTATCCTGAAATCATTGCTGCTTGTGAAAAAGCCGGTGTGCGTACGCTCATCATTCCCGACTTTTTTGATTACCTCCCGGCAAGGCCGGTATTTGATAACTTTGCGGGTATGCCGATGATCAACGTACGCGATATTCCGCTGGATCTTGCGGCAAACAGACTGTTTAAGCGTGCGTTTGATATCGTATTCTCCTTAGTGGCGATTATCCTGACCCTGCCAGTAATGATCGGGATTTACCTCGGAATCCGGTTGACCTCCCGCGGCCCCGTCATCTTCAAGCAGGAGCGGGTCGGGCTTAACCGCAGGAACTTCTATATGTATAAATTCCGCTCCATGAAGCCGCTGCCGGAAGGGGCAACGGATACGGGCTGGACCGTGGAGAATGACCCCCGCCGAACCAAGTTCGGCTCGTTTCTCCGGAAGACCAGTCTGGATGAACTGCCACAGTTCTTCAATGTCCTGTTCGGACATATGAGCGTGGTGGGTCCTAGGCCGGAGCGTCCTTATTATGTGGAGCAGTTCAAAGAGGAGATTCCGAAGTACATGGTGAAACACCACGTACGCCCTGGCATCACAGGGTGGGCACAGAGCAACGGTTTGCGCGGTGACACCTCGATTGAGGAGCGGATCAAACACGATATTTTCTATATCGAGAATTGGTCAATCCTGTTTGATATCAAAATCATTCTGCGCACGATCCGCAACGGGTTCAAGAACGCATACTGATTGTAATCAATGAAGACGTCATTTGGCATGGGCCAAATGGCGTTTTTTACTTGTGTCCCACGAAGCGGATACGTAGCCAAAATAAATACATCCCAAGCACGAATCACAGGAAAAGATATCGAATACTGTCGTTTCATGTGAAAATATGACATACCAGAGGACGATGGGTTCATTTTTTAAAAGCTGGAAATGCAACACACCCATCAGATAATAGTTACTCGGATATATTTACAATATATAACTTTAATACTATTATAATGAAATGTTGGCTTGCTGCGGTACCGCACTGAGAATATGTTTCTTCGTAGGGTGCCCGTGCAGCCTATGACCCAACGTCTTCCAAGCGCTGACTCCGCACCTCATGCAGCAGCCATTATTATACCGCGTGCCTGAAGAGGATTTTCTTGAGTTCGCTAAATTTTTTCGATTTGTCGTGTTTTCAATCCAGTCATTGTATTAGCAAGTGGAAGCTAAAGATCCAATACTAGGAGGGAATCCCAATGGAAAATGCGAAGGTTCAGGATTTCATCGAAAGCAACCAGCAGCAATGGGACGAGGAGTACCGATCCCGCATGTGGGATTATTTATCGGACATCACCGAATATGCCAGATACTCGGTCGTGTATGGTTATATAAGAAAGTATATTGCGGACGAGGGAATCCTGGATATGGGATGCGGGGCCGGAATATTGTACGATATGCTCCTGGAGGGCGAAAAATCTAATTACACCGGCGTGGATTTATCCGAAGAGGCTGTCAAAATCGCATCCAGCAAAACTTCGAGGCACATTTTCTATTGTGCAGACATTAATCATTATGTTCCACACAAACGCTATGATGTCATTGTATTTAACGAATCGTTGCAATACGTGCCCAGCACACCAAGCAAGCTGCTTGAATATGCCCGTTATCTAACCCCGGACGGGGTCATCATATCTTCGCTTTATTCTCATAAGAACACCCAGGATCCGGATTATACGATGGTAGAACATAAAATCGAAGAGATCGAAAGCTGCGGATGGTTTGACGTCTTGGATAAAGTGAGTGTGTTTAATCACAATGCAGGATTGAAATGGTATATTCATCTTTTGAAGGCTAAGGGCTAGCGTACTATAACTACCGCATCCATAAAGAACATTCCGTCATTTGGCAGCCGCCGAATGGCGCTTTTTTTGTTTTGCCAACCATTCAAAAGGGTAGTTAACTAGCAACAACTATGCAAAAGGTGGGCATACCATGAAACGGATCATTGCTGTCCTTATTTTAATTTCCGCCATCAGTATTCTGTTGCTCACTTATCATGAGAACGAAGAAGAACCGCAGGGATTCACGGCCTATCGCTTGATTGCGCATGCCATGGGAAGTATCGGCGAGCAGCCGTATACCAATGCTTATGAAGCGATGCTTGCCAATTACGAGAAGGGCACTCGTGTCTTCGAGATTGACTTGATGCTGACTGAGGATCGTAAAGTTGTTGCGCGTCATGAGTGGACGGAGAGCATGACCCAACAGCTCGGTCAGCAGGATAAACTTCCGGATCATAAGCAAGCTGCCCGCCTAACCCATGAGGAATTTATCAATACGCCGATACTGGAGCAATATCAACCGATGGATATAGAGGCCATTATGGACATGATGCAGCACTATTCGGATATGTACATTGTGACGGATACGAAGGAGCAGGAGGATAAGGATATTGAGCACCTGCTGACAGAGATCGTGAATGCTGCCGAGCAGCGAGACCCGGAACTATTGGATCGAGTCGTTATCCAAATTTATAATGAACCGATGCTTGATATGGTCCACGAGATCTATCCTTTTGAATCCATTATCTATACGCTTTATGCCACGCAGGATTCGCCTGCCGAGATCACGGCCTTTGTTCAGGAGAACAAGATTGACGCCGTAACCATGCCAGAGTATAAAGTCAGCCCGAATTTTGTGGCAAAGCTGAAGGCAGCCGGGGCCGTAACTTATGTGCATACGATCAACGACACCAATACCGTTAACAATTATGAAAAATGGGGTGTTTATGGTGTATACTCAGATTTGCTGACCGAGCCGGAAATAGAGCAGAACAGCTTGAGATACTTGTATTAGCCAATAACCATATATCAGAATTTGAAAAAATATGTCTATAAAAGGACATATTTTTTTATTTATACCAGTAATTGGCTTGTGTTATTTACTGGAAGTGGTAATGTTATTAGAACTTAAAGACTATTATGATTTGGGTCTAATGATATAAATTGATAGATTTTTAGTCAAATAGTCTTATAGTATGAATAAATTATTAGGTGAGAGAGAGGAATTCAACTTGGGTAACAGACTAGGATTTTACCAGAAGGCTTTAAGTGCTGTATTAGGGATAACCCTCATACTGTCTCCGTTAGGTGGAGCCTACGCTGCAACAGCAAAGAGTGAAACAAAAACCACTTCCAGTGCTAGTGATATTGAAGGACACTGGGCGAGCAAGACACTTCAGAAATGGAATGAACAAGGTTATCTTAATGGGGATCAAACCGGAAAGATTAATCCGGATGCTCCAATAACTAGAGCTCAACTGGCAGCGGTCGTTAATCGATCGTTTCAGTTCGAGACCAAGGCTGGCATTTCATACAGCGATGTCAAAAGTACATCATGGTACTATAATGACTTGTCCGTGGCAGCTTTGCAGGGGTATATGAAGGGTTACAGCAATGGAACCTTCAAACCAGACAACAAGGTAACACGTCAGGAACTGGCTGTCATCTTGAGTTCACTAATGGAGCTCAAGCCAAGTGATGCAGCTAATAAATTTACAGACACGGATCGTAGTCCGGCATGGAGCAAAGGAGCGATCGGAGCCGTTGCTTCTAGCGGTATCATGAATGGGAGCAATGGCAAGTTCAGACCGACAGCAAGCGCATCCCGTGCTGAAGTCGTTACTGTACTCGATCGTGCTCTTGAAGAGATTAAATCTCAGGAAGTTACGAGTTACGATACGGCAGGTACATACGGTCCTGTTACAGGAACCAAGAACGTTCCGGGATCCGTACATATTAATGCCTCGGATATCACGCTTCAAAATATGACCATAGAAGGTAATCTTGTCATTGGCGAAGGCGTTGGTGAAGGGGACGTCACGCTTAAAGGGGTAACGGTTAAGGGAAGTACAACCATAAAAGGCGGAGGCAAAAACAGTATTCATGTGGTTGACTCCGTGCTTATTACCGTTATTGTGAACAAAAAGGACGGCAGTGTCCGTATCGTTACCGAAGGTGGCAGCTCTGTGTCACAGGTTACACTGCAATCCGGTGCGATACTGGAAGAAACAGGTTTGACAGGTGAAGGGTTTAAAGATCTGTTATTGTCCAATCTTATTCCATCTGGCTCCAACGTGACTTTGGCAGGGCAGTTTGAAACAGTGGATGTTACAGCAGCTTCGCTGAATGTAAATCTTACTTCAGGCTCTGTAGCTCAGCTAAATGTTGCGGCGAATGCTTCCGGCACGAATCTGAATGTTGGATCTTCCGCATCTGTTCTATCCCTGATTCTTAATGCAGCAGCGTCTGTGAGTGGTCAGGGAAGCATTGGCAGTGCTCAAGTTAATGCTGCTGGCGTATCCTTCACTCAGCGCCCGGGCAGTCTGGTGTTAGCGGATAACGTTACCGTAAGCGTTGGTAGCGGAGGTTCTACTTCTGGATCTAACGCTGGAACCGGAGAGAGCGGGAATACAACGAATCCTAATCCTACCCAGCCGCCGGTTACGGACCGTATTCAATTGAGTAACGGACAGGCAGTACTACAGTTTGTGAATGCAGTTCCGTCTCTGGAACTAATTGATTTTAACATCAGCGCAACGGTTGCAGGTGCTGTTTATCAGTTGGAGGACTTTACGTTTAATAACGCGACTAAGACACTGACATTTACACCGATTTCGCTGGATGAACACTATGGTGATACATTGGTTCTTAATGTTACTCCTGCAGCAGGCAGCTCCAAATTCACAACAAGTTTAACAGGCAGCATTAAACTCGAAGGCTTTGAAGGGACAATAACCGATGTTAACGAACTCCCTGTGGAAGGTATGAGAATTGATTTCCGCAGAGGATTAGGCAATACAACGGGCAGCATTGCGACGTCGACGCTTACGAATGCAGATGGACGATATACCGCTAATTTGCCAGCCGGGGTATATACTGGACAACTCACAAAAGCCGGCTTTATTACGACTTATGTAGTAGGCGTCTCACTAAGTGACAGCTTTAACCGGAATGAAGATGCGACTGCAATCAAAATCCCGGCAAACGATGAGATTCGCATCGTGTTGACATGGGGAGAGAAGCCGCGGGATGAAGACTCCCATCTGCTTGGACCAACACCTGATGGAAGATCATTCCACACTTATTTTGGTGACCGGGAATATTATTATCAAGGAGAAAAGTTCGCGGATCTGGACCATGATGATACAGACTCCTATGGCCCAGAGACAACGACAATCCGCAAGCGCGTAGACGGCAAGTATCAGTTCTATATTCACAACTACTCCAGAAACGGATATAACGGATCGGAAACGCTGCGTAATTCATCTGCTAAGGTTGAGATATACAGCGGGAATAGCGGTCAGCCTGTGAAAACATATCATATCCCGAGTGGAAGCGGAGACGAGTTATACTGGTATGTATTCGATATGGAAGTTAACGGTGCGGAACTGAATTTCACGGATCATAACAAACTTGTTGTGGATGAGCCTCAATCCGATCTTCAGCCAGCCATCGATTATAATTTTTACTCATCCATTGAAGGAAATCAGTTAGTAGATAACGCTTTACAGCTTACATTGGGTACAGGGTATTATCCAACGCAAGATAAGGTCTTCCTTCGTTTTTCTGTTGAGGGTCCGCTGAACCCGGCTCTTATTGAACTCAAGTCAAGTGAAGGAGCTTTGTTACCGTTCCAGACCAATTCATTGAATAATTCGATTGAGGCTTACCACGGTTCAAATGATAACGGATATGATGTGTCCAATCTTGAACTCCAGTATGAGCTGAAGTTCAAGCAAGCGGGAAGATATACACTTAAAACTGAGTTTATTGATGTAAGCAGTAATCAAGTTTTGGATACGACTTACGATACGCTGGACATTAAAGACGGAGAGCTTGAACTTCTCAACGAAGAGAAGGCCAAACTATCGTTAGAGTCGAGAGTTTCCTATCTTACAACGGTTGGGGAGGCTGTTTATCTTACAGATCGAAATAATCCTCTATTGGATGATACTTTAGTGATCATTGAGGATCTGGAAATGACAACTCCAGCAACCGTGATTGGCAGCGTATATCTTAAGCAAGATCAAGGTGCTATCCTTCTTGAGAATTACAATGACGGAAATCAATACGTTACTTATCAAGCAAAGGTTAAGCTGGTCCGTGGGTCGCAGCAGACAATCGCACAAACCATCTCCATTATTGTCCCAACGCTGGATATCCTGATTGAAGAGGCTGTTGAAGATGCCGATGAGCTAATTCATGATGATCCTGGCTTGACGGAGCTGATTTCTGCTCGTGATGCTGCGATGCAAGCAAGAGTTGGCAGCCAAAACGATGTTAAAATAGCGTCTCTTAAACAGCTGGCGGGACTACTAATTAGCCTGCTCTAAACATGAGGCCAATATAATCTCCTCCGCCCGTCGGATTCACTCTAGTGAATTCGGACGGGCTTTTTCATTCCCTTCACAGCAGTAAGTACCGCGGCCATTAGGTCACACATCACAATTACCAAAAAAATGTTCGCATTTTATACGAACATAAATTGACTTGATTACCGTGCTAGCATAGACTTATTTTAGTATAATAGTAACCCGTGAACGTGGAGGAATGACGCTTGAAAGAGATGATACTATCCTGGAAGCATGTGTTTAAGCTGGATCCCGACAAGGAGATCAGTGACGACAGCCTTGATGTGGTATGCATGTCAGGAACCGATGCCATTATGGTTGGGGGTTCAACCGGAGTCACTTATGAAAATACCGTGGATCTTCTGTCCCGTGTAAGGCGCTATGAGCTGCCGTGCGTACAGGAAGTATCCGATCTGGAAGCCGTTGTACCCGGATTTGATCTGTACATGATCCCGATGGTTTTGAACACACAGGATCCGACCTGGATCATGGGGCGGCATCGTGAAGGAATCGAATGCTATGGTTATATGATTCCGTGGGACTTGGTTGTGACCGAAGGGTATATCGTATTAAACGAGAATGCGGCGGTGGCGAAGCTGACCGGAGCAGAGACTTCGATTGAAGCAGGCACGGCCGCCGCCTATGCGCAGATCGCGGACAAGCTGATGAATTTACCGATTGTTTACCTGGAATACAGCGGAGCCTTTGGAGATATGGAGACCGTTCGTACGGTCCGAAGATCGCTGGATAATGCCCGTTTGTTCTACGGTGGCGGAATAACCAACGCCCAGCAAGCGCTGGAAGCTGCCTCTATTTCAGATACGATCATTGTAGGCAACGTAGTGTACGATGATCTCGAGCAGGCGCTTGAGACGGTTAAGGCTGTGAAGGGCTGACCGGATCGGCTATCTTTTCTGTTTGCAATCATTTCTCTTTTATTGAATCTACAAATCTAGGAGGCAAAATAATATGCAGCCCATTGACATACACGAGGCGGTCAAGCGTCTCAACCCCGAGCAGCGGAAGGCCGTTGAAGCTACGGACGGACCTCTGCTCATTATGGCAGGAGCCGGCTCAGGCAAGACGAGGGTGCTGACGCACCGGATTGGTTACCTGATCGCCACCCGTAAAGCCGCACCATGGAGCATTCTTGCGATTACCTTTACGAATAAAGCAGCCCGCGAGATGCAGGAGCGGGTATCCAAGCTGGTCGGCCGCGAAGGCCAGGATATCTGGGTATCGACATTCCACTCGATGTGCGTGCGCATTCTGCGCAAAGACATCGAGCGGATTGGTTTTACCTCCAATTTCAGCATTCTGGATTCAACGGACCAATTATCGGTCATTCGGAACGTGATGAAGCATCATAACATCGATCCGAAGAAATTCGAGCCGAAGGCGGTTCAAGCGGCCATGAGCGCGGCCAAGAATGAGCTGATCTCCCCGCAGCAGTATGAACAGAAAGCCGGGGACTATTTTGAATCCCTTGTAGCCAAGGTGTACACCGAATACCAGAAGCGCTTGAAGAGCAACAACTCGCTTGATTTCGACGATCTGATCATGACCACGATCCAGCTGTTTAAGGAAGTGCCGGAGGTCCTCGACTTCTACCAGCGCAAATTCCAGTACATTCATGTAGATGAATATCAGGATACCAACCGGGCGCAGTACATGCTCTGCCGTATGCTGGCGGACAGCCATCACCGCATATGCGTGGTCGGGGACAGCGATCAGTCCATCTACCGCTGGCGCGGTGCGGACATCACGAACATCCTGAATTTTGAGCAGGATTATCCCGAGGCGCGGACGATTCTGCTGGAGCAGAATTACCGTTCTACAGCGAACATTTTGAACGCTGCCAACAATGTGATTGGCCTGAACACGGGCCGCAAGCCGAAGAATCTGTGGACCGAGCAAGGTGAAGGACCGAAGATCAAGGTGTTCCGGGGGGATACGGAGCATGATGAGGGATATTTTGTTACCTCGGAAATCAGCAAGAACATCAATGCAGGCAAGAACTATCAGGATCATGCGATCCTGTACCGGACCAATGCGCAGTCCCGGGTTATCGAGGAAATTCTGATCAAGTCGGACATTCCGTACCAGATCGTCGGGGGTATCAAGTTCTATGATCGCAAAGAGATCAAGGACATGCTCGCCTACCTGCGCCTGATTTCGAATCCGGATGACGATATCAGTTTGACGCGGATCATCAACGTGCCCAAACGAAGCATCGGTGACACCACCGTCGCGAAGCTGGCTGCAGCAGCCGGAGAGCGGGGCATCTCGATCTTCCGCGTGCTGGAAATCGTGGACGACCTCGGTTTTGCCGGACGGACGCGCAATGCGCTGGTGGGCTTTTACGACATGATTGCCGCCCTCAGTCGAATGGTCGAGTTTCTCTCGGTCACCGAGCTTACGGAAAAAATACTGGAGATGTCCGAATACCGGCTCGAGCTGCAAAATGAGAATACGATCGAATCCAGATCCCGCCTTGAGAACATTGACGAGTTCCTGTCGGTTACGCAAGAGTTTGAGAAGAATAATGAGGATAAGTCCCTCATCTCCTTCCTTACGGATCTTGCGCTGATCGCGGACATCGATTCGATGAACGATGACGAAGAAGACCGTGACGACGCTGTCGTGCTCATGACCATGCATAGCGCCAAAGGTCTGGAGTTCCCGGTGGTGTTCATTATCGGCATGGAAGAAGGGGTATTCCCGCATAGCCGTGCCTTCATGGATAACGAAGAGCTGGAAGAGGAGCGCCGCCTTGCTTATGTCGGCATTACGCGTGCCGAGAAGCAGCTGTTCCTGTCCTGTGCGCGTATGCGTACACTCTTTGGCCGCACGACGGCGAACCCGCCTTCACGCTTCCTGGAGGAAATCCCGGAGGAGCTGAAGGAAGACACGCAGATGGCGCATGACCGCTACCGCCGCGGTGGAAGCGGAAGTGTAGGCGGATCTTATGCAGGACGTGGCTTCGGCGGAGGCGGAGGCAGCAACTTTGGCGGTGGACGCAGCGTGGACCTCTCCCTAAGTGGATCGACGGCTTCGGCTCAAGCCGCACCGAAGAGCCGGGTGACCATGACAACCGGTGCCGCATCCCGACCAGCGTCTGCTTCGGGCAGCGGGGAATTTAAAGCTGGCGACAAAGTAGCCCATGGCAAATGGGGTACCGGCACCATTGTGGCGGTGAAGGGAAGCGGCAATGACATGGAGCTGCAGATTGCTTTTCCGGCACCGGTTGGCGTAAAACGTCTTCTTGCCGGTTTCGCGCCGATTACGAAGGTGGAATAAGGGAAGAACTAGGAGCATCAGCATGAACGAAACGCAACCTGTTATGCCCTTATATTATTGAAGGAGGATTGCCCCTGTATGGATTTCAAGGAAAAGATGGGGAAGCTCATCACGGAGCTGAACAATTATAATTACCACTACTATACGCTGGATCAGCCGCTGGTGAGCGACAAGGAGTATGATGCCCTGTACGATCAGCTGGTAGCGTTGGAGGCAGAGACCGGAGCGACGCTTCCGGATTCTCCGACCCAGCGGGTGGGAGGGGAGATTCTGAAGGGTTTTGCCCCGCACCGTCATTTGGCTCCGTTATGGAGTCTCGATAAGGCTCAGAACATCGAGCAGCTCCGTACCTGGCATGATCGGGTGGTCAGGCTGGTCAATGACTACAATACGAAGAATCCCGGCAATCCTCTGCCGAATCCTTGTTACGCGCTGGAGCTGAAGTTTGACGGGTTAACGCTGAACCTGACCTATCAGGACGGCAAACTGGTTCAAGCTTCGACACGGGGCAACGGTGCAGTAGGCGAAGGCATACTGCCCCAGGTGAAGACCATCAAATCGGTCCCGCTGACGATTCCTTATGATGAGGGCACGATTGAAGTGCAGGGCGAAGGTATCATGAACCTGTCGGTGCTGGAAAAATACAATCAAACCGCAGCCGAGCCGCTCAAGAATGCGCGCAATGCGGCGGCAGGGGCGCTTCGCAATCTCAGTCCGAAGGTGACGGCCGAGCGCAAGCTGAACGCTTACTTCTATAATGTAGGCTACTCGGATGGAATCACTTTTGCCGACCACAAGGAAATGATGGATTTCCTGCGTGAGAACCGCCTTAAGGTCAATCCTTACATTTTCTACTTTGAGCAGTTTGATGATGTGATGGAGCAGCTGGCCGATATCGAGAAACGCCGTTCCGAGCTGGACTATCTCATCGATGGAGCGGTTGTGAAGGTGACCGATTTCCGCATCCGCGAGGCGCTGGGATACACCGACAAGTTCCCTCGCTGGGCGGTCGCTTACAAGTTCGAAGCGGAAGAAACTACGACCGTACTGCAGTCGGTCACCTGGAACGTGGGACGAACGGGTAAAATCACGCCGCTCGCGCGCGTGGAGCCCGTTGAGCTTGCCGGTGTTACCGTGCAAAATTGCACGCTGAACAATATCGGGGATATTGAGCGCAAGAACCTCAAGTTCGCGCTGGGCTCACGTGTCTTCATCCGCCGTTCGAATGACGTCATTCCCGAAATTCTTGGAAAAGTAACGGAAGAGAACGACGGCGAAGAGATTTTGTTCCCGGTGGAGTGTCCGTCATGCGGATTCCCGTTGGAGCAGCGCGGGGCGCATCTGTTCTGCAACAACAAGACCGGCTGCAAACCGCAGATCGTGGCGAGAATTACGCACTTTGCTTCCAGGGACGCCATGGACATAGAAACGTTCAGCGACAAAACCGCCATTCAGCTGTATGAGGAGCTCGGCGTTCGGGAGCCTGCGGATCTGTATACCCTCTCTTTTGACAGCTTGGTGAAGCTGGAGCGATTCGGCGAGAAAAAAGCACAGAACCTGCTGGACGCCATCGAGAAGAGTAAGGAGCGGGATCTTGCATCGTTCCTCTTCGCCCTGGGTATTCCGAATACCGGCAAATCCACGACCAAGATGCTGGCCGATCACTACCGTGATCTGCATCGAGTGATGGCAGCGACCGCAGAAGAGCTCGTCGAGCTTCCGGACGTAGGAGGCATCGTGGCCGACAGTATCGCCGGATACTTTGCCGACCCTTTTGCGCAGGCGAGTATCGAGAAGATGCTTTCATTGGGCGTTCAAGCACAAGCGCCGGAAGCACCGAAGCCGGTCAGCAGCGATTCCTATTTCAGCGGCAAAACCGTTGTGCTGACAGGCACGCTTCATCTGCTGACCCGTGAAGAGGCGACGGAACGCTTGGAAGCACTCGGTGCCAAAGTCACCGGCAGCGTGTCCAAGAAAACCGATCTCCTCATCGCAGGCGAAAAAGCCGGCAGCAAGCTGGCCAAAGCCCAGCAGCTCGGCATCGACATCCTGGAGGATGAAGAAGAGTTCGTGCGCTTGCTGAACGAATAACATCTTAATCTGGATATATCTTGCAGAAGCAGATAAAACCCTATATAAACCGAGGCTATCAATAGCCTCGGTTTTCTTTTTTTCACTCGCTCGATTCAACCTCTCTTACTTCCCTTGTAAGCTTGATTTTTCTTGAATCTATTGCGTTTTCTCTCATTCGTCAAAACCTCCTATGAAATCGACTTTTTTTAACAAAAACATACAGAAAAGGATGGAGGAATCTAATTTTGTGGTCTAGAAGTTATTTACCATGGGTCAGTCATCCAATAGAAAGAGGTGGTAGTGAAGTCGTTTACTGCTAGTTTTAAGACCCTGTTGTTATAACAGAAAATTGAGTTGTAGGGAGGAGCAAAGTCTTGAGTAAACGAGTGTTGTCCATATTATTAAGTTTGATATTAATGCTTTCATTGGTTATTCCGGCAGCTGCTGCTCCATCGGAGTCCAAGCAACTGCTGAACAACCCGTTAAGTGCGGAAGATGCTTTGCAATTAAAGCAGATTCTGCAGGATCGGGCTGAGCTTGCCAAGACGCCTGTGCTTGATGAACAATTGGAAAGTTTGGGGACGGGTCAAGTTGATGTCATCGTTGAATTGTCTGCTGAGCCGGTTGCACTGGCGAAGGGGATTTCCTCGATAGCGGGCAAATCATTTAGTTCTTCCATGAAGGCAAGGGTTGAGCAGAAGGTAGAACTGCAGCAGCAGACCTTCATTGACAATCTGAGCACCAACCATATCAATCATGAGGTTTCAAACCAATATAGCTATGCTTTTAACGGGGTAGCATTGGAGATGGACAGCAATAAACTTGAAGACATTCTCAAGATCCCGGGTGTGCTCGGGGTATATCCCGATCTGGAAGTAACGGCAGGACCAAAAGGTGAAGTTAGCCCGCATATGAAGGATACAGGCCCGTTCATTGGCGCTCCAGAGGTATGGGATCTGGGATATACGGGTAAAGGGGTTAAAGTTGGTGTAATCGACACGGGAATCGATTACGTTCACCCTATACTGAAGGATGCTTATAAGGGTGGGTATGACTTCGTGGATAACGATAATGATCCTTATGAAACGACACCGCTTGATTGGGAGAACGATCCTACCAATCCGCCAGAGGTGGATGATAGAGGAAGCACGTACTGGACCGAACACGGAACGCATGTGGCGGGCACCATCGCAGCCCGGGATGCGGGTGAATTCGACGTTGTGGGTATCGCTCCGGAAGCGGATATATACGCCTATCGTGTTCTTGGACCTTATGGAAGTGGTAAGTCCAGCTGGGTACTGGGAGGTATCGACCGTGCAGTTCAGGATGGACTGGATGTCATTAACCTCTCGCTTGGCAATGCCCGCAATGATCCGGACTACGTCACGTCCGTAGCTATTAATAATGCTGCGCTGGCTGGTGTTACGCCAGTCGTTTCCAGCGGCAACTCGGGGCCGAACCGGTGGACCGTAGGATCCCCGGGGGCATCAGCATTTGCCATTACCGTAGGTAACTCTACAGGGCCAAGTGATGAAATTTCGGCAACCACGCATTTTTACACGGATGCTGTACCGCCTGCGGCGCCAATCAGCGTGGATGAGAGCGCAGTAGATACTGGGGCTCAGCCTGAACAACCGACTGTTCCTGAAGAACCGCCTGGTGTACAAGCAGATGATATAGCCCAACTGGCAGTGACGGATGAGAACCCGTCGAATGCAGCAGGCGAAGAAGCTCCGGCAGCGGATGCGGTCCCTGTTGAATCTGCCGAAGAAGAAGCTGTTCCTGCAGCAGACACAAATGCACCTTTGAGCGTAGTAGACGCTACGTATAAACTTGAACTGATGGCTTGGAATCTCGCCGAGGATCCGGAAGTAGTCCTTAACGGAGAGTTTGGCCTCGTTTATGCGGACCTGGGTAAACCTGAGGACTTTGCAGGCAAAGACGTGGCGGGCAAAATCGCGTTGATTAAACGCGGAGAACTCGCATTCGTAGATAAAATTGCCAATGCCAAGGCAGCAGGTGCCATCGGAGCGATCGTATTTAATCAAAATCCGGGACCGATCGGCGTCCTGCTTGGTGACAGCTTTAACTTTATTCCGACGCTTAGTATGAGTAAAGAAGATGGGGATGCCATCAAATCTCTGCTCGACGCCAACCCCGATCTCAAAGTGAGTTTTTCCGATTTTATGAGAAACAAGTCGGCCGGAGACGAGATCAATGACTCAAGTTCCCGCGGTCCGGCTAAAAAGACGCTGGATATTAAACCTGACGTTGTAGCACCGGGAACAAGCATTCTATCATCCGTTCCGGCTTACGGGAAGAACGATCCAGACGCGGATTACAGTCAATCCTATGACCGTTTAACGGGTACAAGCATGGCTGCTCCACACGTAGCGGGGCTTGCCGCACTCGTCTTGGAGAAACACAGTGACTGGACTCCGTTTGATGTGAAAGTCGCACTGATGAACAATGCCAAAGTGCTGGATACGGATTCCTATGATGTCACGGATCAAGGAGCCGGACGTATTCAGGCAGTTGATACCATTCAGGCCGAAGCTCTGGTCAAGGTTCTGGATAAGACCTCTTATTTGGAAAACGGAACAAGTAAAGAGCAGGACAACATTACCGGAAGCATTAACTTCGGTAATTTTACGGGAGCAACGGCTCAAACCGTTCAGAAGAAAATAAAGGTTGAACAGATTGGTGGTATTGGCGGAGCGTTTGAGGTTGAGGTTCATACAACACAATCGACCCCGGGAGTAGCGGTTACGGTGGATCAATCCTCCTTTGACTTAAGCGGGGAGAAAGAATTGATCGTAACGCTAGAAGTACCAGCCGGTATTACCCGAGTTTCGGAACAGCAGGGCTATATTAACTTTGTAAACGGTACCCGCACTTATTCTGTACCTTTTGTAGCATACTTTAATCTTGAAATGACGGGTGTCAAATATACGAAGGTCTATAACGACACGGAAACCTACCTGCCGCATTTTCCTTTGAATGAACAGGGGGAGCTTGGTGAAGTGTCTGTAGGTTTCGAATTTTATAATCCTATGCAAGTTGTCATCATTGATTTGTACGATAGCCTGAATCCTGAATCAGGACCAGATGGTGACGGGTTGATTGGGCAGATTTTTGGTGCAGATGAGTTTCTTTTCGAAGCCAATACGGAATATACGCTCGGATTTGATGGGGAGTACTTCAATTACACAACCGAAGAAATTGAATTGATTAAAGACGGTCTGTACTCGGTAGATCTTAAGTCCCTCGGTACTAATAGGGTCGTTTACGGCGATTACGCAACCATTCCGTTCTTTGTCAAAACCAAAGCACCTATCATTAACACAAAATCTGATGTGCAGGCTTCCAGTGGTTCCCCTCTCGCATTAACTGGAACCATCAACGATCTTTATGTTACGGCTGTTCCGGCTTTAATGGACGAATGGACGATTGATTTTGATGTCAGCGAATGGCTGGATGCCACTTATGTTGTCAAAAAAGCCGACAAGACCGTTGCCAAGCAAGGCAGCTTCGACGTCGAACAGGATGGCGCATTTAACATTGCGTTAGATGGACTGTCCTCAGGTAAATACAACGTTGAGCTTTCGGTTAAGGACCATCAAGGATTGGAAGGAAAAGCTGCGGTATCTGTTAATGTACCAAGCACTCCAGATCCAGGTAATCCTGGCGGCGGCTCATCATCCGGTGGCGGATCCACAGGCACACCATCCACTCCAGCTCCTGAAGTTTCGGGTGATGCCAAAGTAACTACGAAGAAAAATGCGGACGGCACCGAGTCTGCAACAGCTGCCCTGTCCGAAGCAGCGGTTACAGCTGGAATTGCTGGCGACAGCAAGGAAGTGAAGCTGGACGTATCCAAGCTTGAATTCAGTAAATATAGCGATGTAGCTCTTACACTGGGCAAGGCAACCGTTGATAAACTGAAAGCATCGGGCAAGCCTCTTGTTATAACTGGTAACGGCTTTACCCTGACAGTGCCTGCCGATGCCTTGGATGATTTCACAACGACCAGCGGAGTCAGCCTAACGGTCTCGGTAACTGCGAGCAAAGCAGGATCCGGAAACAGCTTGAGCGCTGTATCTTCCATTGTTACGGTTAAACACGCCGCGAAGTTCAAACATCCGCTTCTGTTGACCTTGAACTATGACCCGGCCAAAGTGAAAGATACTCGTAAGGTTGGAGCTTACGTTCAGTCGGAAAAAGGAGACCTGCAATCCGCAGGATTGCTGCAATCGGCGTCACGCGGATCGATCACGTTCCGTATCAACGGACCGGGATCTTATGCAGCCGCTGAGAATAACGCAACCTTCAGCGACATCGTAGGCCACTGGGCTAAAGATGAGATCGAAGTTGCGGCTTCACAGCATATTACGAACGGTACCGGTGCAGGCCGGTTCTCTCCGAACAATGCAGTGACCCGCGCCGAATTTGCGACGCTGCTTGATCGTATTTTTGAGACAGGCATTGATTGGGAGACACGCAGCACAGAAGCGGGTGCGAAGAATCCGCTAACCCGTGAGGATATGGTAGTCATGATTGCTGAAGCGTTGAAGATTGATTTCGAAGCAGGCTCCTTGTCATTTAACGATGCGAATCTGATTTCGGAGGATGCACGTGCGGCTGTAGCCTTTGCTGTGAAGGAGGGTCTGGTTAAGGGCGTAAGCGGCAACCGCTTTGCTCCAGACGAAACCTCCACTCGGGCGCAGGTATCCGTGATTGTGTATCGCTTGCTGGATTATTTGAATAAAATCTGATGATCTACGAGCTAGTGATTATATGCAGTAAGATAGGGTAGAATCGACGGGAGTTGTCCTGGGTCTTAAAAAGAACCGGGCCAGCTCCTTTCTTTTTTAAACTGTAAAATATGGTTATATATTCTCATTGTGTCATGGTATATTTTATATGGATTAGTCAATCTTTAATCGGAAGGGATAGACATGAAGAGTAAAAAAACATTCGGCTATCTGGCCATACTCTTATTCCCGTTGTTTATAATCATTTGGGTTTTAAGTGGATTGACTCAGCCCGGGAGGGAAGCGGAAGATCTTCGCATGAGCATCGAATGGCTGACGAAGTACGTACTGCCATGGATATTTCTGTACTGGTTCGTCAAACTCGTTAGAAAAATCAAATAAAAAGACACTCACCATGCACGTACTGTGCAGTTGATGAGTGTCTTTTTTACGATATGAGGGTTATTCTCTGGACCATTCGTCCAGCTTGTCATCGCCAGGAAGAAGCAGGGCAAGGAGACCGAGCAGAGGCAGAAAACCAATTGAGATCATGACATTTCCGATTCCCCAGGCATCCCCAAGATTACCGAGTACAAGCGAACCGATACCGCCCATGCCAAAAGCGAACCCGGTAATCAGTCCGGAGACCGTGCCAATATTGCCCGGATGCAGCATTTGAGCATAGACGACGGTAACCGAGAAACTCGACAGAAGTACAAACCCACCGATCACGAGCAGAACGGCCGCCCAGAACGGGGAGACAAATGGAAGGATCAGAGCAATCGGAGCTGTACCAATCATCGAGAACATAATCATGTTTCTGCGTCCGAACCGGTCTGCCAGAGGTCCACCGAAGAAAGTGCCTATGGCTCCTGAAGCGAGAAACAGGAAAATATAAATCTGAGCATTATCCAGCTTGATCTGGTAAGCATCCATGAGATAGAAGGCATAATAGCTGCTGATGGCTGCGCCATACCAGGAGCGGATAAACACAAGGACGACGAGCACCAGCGTTGCGTTGCGAATGCTTTTACGGCGGGCGGGATCGAGCATGCGCCCGGCGGCTCTCTTTTTAAACGTGTATCCTGCCTTCAGCATACCGTGATACCAATAGGCAACATAAGATTGCACGAGGATGCCCGCAGCGGCAACGAAGGTGAACCCGATCGCGCCAAACTGTCCAAACGGTACGAAGATATATCGCGTAAGTAGTGGAGCCAGCGACTGACCGGCATTGCCCCCTACCTGAAAAATGGATTGAGACAGTCCCTTTCGCATGCCTGCAGCCATATGGGCGACCCGCATTCCTTCAGGGTGGAAGGTCGCAGAGCCTAGCCCGATCAGGACAACGGCAAACAACACCAGGACATAGGTATGCGCATAGGCCAGAATGAACACGCCTGCAAACGTGAAGCACATGCCGATCGGAAGCAGAATCGGTGTCGGCCTTCGATCCGCGGCGTAGCCGATAACCGGCTGGATAATGGAAGACGTAAAGTTGATGGCGAAGGAGATCCAGCCAATCTGCGTGAAGGTAAGGAAGAGATTATCCTTTAATATAGGAAAAATAGCAGGAATCACGGACTGAATCGAATCATTGAACAAATGTACAAAACTGATAGCGAGCAGTATTTTATATACCGTGGCCTGTTGTGCCTCTCCATGGGCAGGGCTTGGCGTATCCTTGGGTTTCTGGAGAGTTATGCTTTTGTCTGCCATTTGGCGAACTCCTTTCTTATGTAAGTAGTCGGGCTGTAGAAAAGCGATGAACTAACCTTAAAACCTTTTGAATAGGAAATCAATGACATTTCGAGATGAAATGAAGAATAATGCGAGTCTGAAATTCGATTGGTTTTGGTAAAGGATAAAAGATAAATGGGGGGAGTTTGGAGTCTTAAAACACCGAAATACGTATAGATACGTTGTTATGAGAAAAGTAGCATAATTATATATGAAAAAGCTTGCTATATCACTTTCAGCATGGTATATTACTAACTGTCGCTTTTGACGAAAGCTTTTGAAGCTTGTCGAACGGTGTCGAAAAAAAGTGTTGACATCAAGTTGAATACTTGATAAGATATAAACCTGCGCTGCTGATTGAGATTAATCGGCAAAGCAGCCAACAAGTTCCTTGAAAACTGAACAAATGGAACACGTCAATGTAACACAAGCAAACGTTGATACGTTAGC
>NZ_BIMC01000020.1 GCF_004000885.1 Paenibacillus glucanolyticus NBRC 15330 | reverse complement strand
CATCTCATAGAGCTTCAACCAATATTGGAATTGAGACTTGGTTACACGCATTTGATTTGCGTATTCTGTTTGAGACAGAAGATCAGAGTCATACCCTTGAATTAATGCCAATTTGCTATCCTTCGTAAATTTAGTCAAAACTGCACCTCCAACTGTTAGATATGTCTAACAAATGGGGTGCAGTTCAATCCAGGGCAGCTTGTTCGTTTTGTCAGGACTACGGCACCAGAGAGAGGGGGCCCGCTATAAGTCCAGTTCCATTTTCACCACGAGTCTTTGGTCCTCGCTCGATACTTCGATTGCCTTCAAGAAGGACACCAGCTGTTTCGGATAAAAGTTCATGTCGAATTCTTCCTGTAAAGCTTTGCGGGTTGTATCCGGGAGTTCCAGCCGATTAAACACAAGTTTATCGACTTGAAACATGATGGCGTTCTCCGGTTCATTGATTACGGTGTATTTTCCTTCAATCAGGAGGGATAGATTGCCGCTTTCACCGGTAGCTGTCACCTTCCCGTCGTCAAAATGAAACGAAAAGGCATTAAAAATTTCATCCTGGGACCTCAAAAATGCGTTGAGATCATCCTCATGGATATCAATGGTGTACACCTTCCCGTTGGTTTTCAACATATTTTTGCTACCTTGGACAAATTGCGGCAGATTCTCCATGGCACTGGCCAGGGCCTGAAAGTGACGTTTCACCTCATACAGTCCTACATTCTCCCAATACCGTGTGAATTCTTCAATCAGCTTTTTCATCGCATCCGGGTTGCCGCTGGCTGTCAGAGCCCCGTCAACCTGCTTCTCAAGCGCAAGTACCCGCTCGCGCTGCTTGACAAGGCTGTCCTTTACATCCGCGAGCTGAGCGGCGTTTCGAGTTGCTTCAGCCTGGGCTGATGCGAGGGAGCGGTATTGATTGTTGTAAACCGTAAGCGTATCCCGGTCGTTCTGAATGATAATATCGTAGAAGTCCATGATTCGAAAAAAACCGGCTAAATCCTTGGCGGAAAACAGCATCAAGAATAAGTGATCCCGTTCTCCTATGTAATAAGACCGAAGAACAGCTCCTGCCCGATCCCGCCGATCATCAATGCGTGTGCCCATATCCTGAATCTTGATTTGCAGCTCATTCTGAAGCACCTGCAATTCATCCAGACGTTTGGTTATCCGTTCAATTTCATGATCAATCTCCACGATGGATAGGCTGTTCTCCAGAAGTTGGCGCGCCTCTTCCGAATCAGGCATAGCAGGACTTGTTTCCTGCTGCGAATATACCGCGACAGGAGCTGCAATGAAGCAGAACAACAGGGCGATGAACAGCAAGAACGGGAGGATCGGATATTTTACTCGAACATTCAAACGGGAGTCCTCCTTGAATGGTTGTTAGTCGAAAGGAATCCATCCGTTGTCCCTTCATGTTTAACCAATATATGACGTGTACGACTCAATTATCAATCCTTAGGAACTAAAAAAGCGATCCGGCAGCTAAAGCACCTGATCGCTTTTTTAAGTACTTGTTCTCTAAGCGCAAGGAAAACCCACCAGCGCAGCCTCAGGTTGTCCAGGTTGACCGCCGGCAGATCGATAAATCGCTTGCATGGTTATGCTTGTTAGAGTGGTTTGCCCATAATGAAGACCGTCCAATAGCTAAAGCCCGTGAAGGTCACGATCATATAAGCCCAGAAGAGAAGAATATAGGTTCTCTCCGTGAATTTCAAATATCCCAGGATCACGAAAAATGCAGTCTGCAGGAAGAAGAGCAGAGCCATTTCAATATGATCACCGGCAAAGGCCATCAACCCGATAGTCAGGGTGAAAAAGCCAAGGACTCGAAACATCCGTGCCACGATTATATCCTCCTCTCGTATGTACGCACATAATGCTGCTATGAACATTATAGCGTTATGGGAAAAACGTGTAAACGCCTAACTCAAGAAAACCCTTCATTTTTTATTATTATCCAGAAGCAGGGCATTGAATTCGTTAACAAATTCAGCTAATCGGTGGTTTTCCCTCCTGTAAGAGTATGATCTGTATCCAAAATGGAAATACATTTTAGTATCAAATAGATTCTATGAACTCTATGAGAGGCATAGAAATGAATTAAGCAGTTTTTATACCCTATTCAGCAGCCGGATTTACGGTATTGAAGACGGTTATTTTAGGATGTCGTTAGGAGGGTTTTATGGTATGTCAGCAGTGAGACAGGATGCATGGAGTGCAGAGGACGACCTGATATTGGCGGAGGTGACCCTGCGTCATATTCGTGAGGGCAGCACCCAATTGGCTGCCTTTGAGGAAGTGGGAGAAAGAATAGGCCGGACATCGGCAGCATGCGGATTTCGTTGGAACAGTTGTGTTCGCAAGAAATATGAGGATGCTATCAGTTTGGCGAAATCTCAGCGTCAGAAGAGAAGTTATTATAAGAAGCAGCCTTCCTTAAGCGGACCGCAGGTTGCTGGCTTGGCTGCTCCGGAACTGGAACAGGATGTATACAAGAATGAAGGTGCAAGTGAAGAAACGCTTTCTATTGATGCCGTCATCCGTTTCCTTCGTCAATGGAAGGGTGGGCTTCAGGAAAGTTCGCGTCAGTATAAATCGCTTGAGAAGAGTTTGCGTGAGAAAGAGGATGAGCTCGCAAGGCTTCGCAGTGAGAATCAACGTTTGCTAAAGGAAGTAAGCGAAGTGAAAACTGACTATCATGTTGTCAATGATGATTATAAGGCATTGATTCAGATTATGGATCGGGCACGAAGATTGGCTTTCTTAAACGAAGAGGATGAGGAACTTAAAACTCGCTTCAAAATGGATGCAAACGGTAATCTCGAACGAATCGAATAGGAAAAAAGGTTGTTTTGCTATTCACCGTAACCCGCATTAGTGCATTTCATGCGCTTTGGCGGGTTATTTGTGCGTATAGGAGATTATTCTGATATATACTAGGGCTAGTACGTAACGTTTGATTACATTTGGAGGATTCACATGAACATGAATATACATATCATCGGTGCAGGCTCATTGGGCCTGTTATATGCAGGCAAACTTGCGAGCTCCGGCTGCCGTGTCACGTTATGGTGTCGCAGTGAAGAGCAAGCGGACATGCTGAAGGCTTCAGGCATCACCATCGAGGAAGGTACAGGCCGGCACAAGCGGATGGATTCCAGCTCGCTCACGGTCTGCACACTGTCTTCCTTTGCCGAGCGAGGGGCTGCAGCCGATGCGGACTATCTGTTTCTGATGTTGAAGCAGCAAGGGATCGAAGATCTGGCAGCCCGGGTGCTGGCTCCATATGGTCAAGACCATCGCAGGCTGATCTGCTATCAGAACGGGACGGGGCATCTGGAGCGGCTTCAAGAACTGCTGCCTGCATGGACACTGTATGCGGCCATTACAACAGAGGGAGCCAAACGCACAAGTCTCGTATCTGTATTGCATGCTGGCCGCGGAACGACGACAATCGGCAAATTCATGCCCGAACAGGACTCTGCAAGCCCTGTTTCAGAGGGAAATGATGAAAATGAGCTCGTTAAACAGCTGAATAGAGCAGGATTTGAAGCTTTTTTGTCGAATGAAATGGATGTGATGATCTATCGTAAACTGCTGATGAATGCGGTGATTAACCCTTTGACTGCATTGTGGCGGATTCCTAATGGAGAGCTGTTATCATCGCCCGAACGCGTCAGGCTGATGCAGCAGCTTTATGATGAAGGGATCGCCGTATATAAAGCGGGCGGCATTCCTTATGGGAGCAGGCTCTGGGAATGGATTGTAGCTGTCTGTCAATCGACTTCGGGTAACACGTCTTCCATGCTAAAGGATGTTATGGACAGCAGAACGACCGAAGTGGCCTGGATTAACGGAAGCATTGTAGGCCTGGGGCGTAAATATGGCATTGCGGTGCCAACACACGAGCTCATTGTGCAGCTCATTGAGGGGATGAATACATAGGGGGGTTTAAGCATGGGGTTCTTGCAGGGTGTGTTTAATACATTAAGTCTATTTCCGTTCATTCCATTTATCCTTGTTTATATGATCGTCTTGCAAAGAAACAAAAATCGAAAACAAGCGTTTGGGCTGGCTATGGATGTCACCACTTTTTTCCTGCTGTTTTCGGTATCCGCCTTGTTTAATAATACGTTCCAGTCCAAATCCGGGTTCTATCTTATTCTCCTCATGCTGCTTATTGCAACTGGGCTAATCGGAAGTGCGCAGAACCGCTGGAAGGGCAAGGTTAACGGCAAAAGACTGGCGAGAGCCGTCTGGCGGCTTGGCTTCGTTGCTATGAGTTTCGGTTACGTAGTTTTCACATTTTTTGGTATCCTTTCATACATAATTAAAGTTACGTAAGAACAATCTAATAACTAGAATTCAATGATAAATCTGTTTGATCCTTGGGTCAGGCAGATTTTTCAATTTATTGATTTCTGGATTTTTTTGACCACTGGTTGTATAATCGATAAGCATATACCTAAAATCTATGAGGGGGATACCGCAAGATGAAGAAACACAAAAAATTACTGCTTCTTATGACGCTTATTCTTGCTTTCAGCTCCGTGTTGGCAGCATGTGGAGCTGACAAGAACGAAGGCGCCGATAATGGCGGAACGGACAAGCCTAAAGAGCAGGTCTTCCGCATGAACCTTGCTTCCGACCCTCCTACATTGGATCCGGGCTTGGCTCAGGATAACACATCGAATACGGTAATCAGTTCTGTATTTGAAGGTTTGGTTCGTAAAGGTGCGGACGGCACCGAAGAGCAAGGCGTAGCCGAAAAATGGGATATTTCTGAAGATGGACTGAAATATGTCTTCACCCTTCGCCAAGATGCCAAATGGAGCAACGGCGATCCAGTAACAGCAAAAGATTTTGAGTATGCTTGGAAACGTGTACTTGATCCAAACTTTACACCTGCATCACCATACGCTTATCAGCTGTATTACATCAAAAATGCTGAAGCTTACAATCTTGGAGACATTAAAGACGCTAATGAGGTTGGCGTAAAGGCAACTGACGATTATACATTGGAAGTTACACTCGAAAACCCTACACCTTACTTCCTCAGCTTGATGTCATTCCAAACGTACTTCCCGGTTCACAGCTCCGTTGAAGGAAATGCTTCTTGGGCAACCAAGCCGGATACGTTGATCGGTAACGGTCCGTTCAAGGTTTCACAAATGACCAAAGGTCAAAAGATCGAGCTTGTGAAGAACGACCAGTACTGGGACAAGGATTCCATCAAACTTGAAAAAGTTCAAATGAGTATCGTAAACAGCTCTGCTACTGAACTTTCAAGCTATCGTAACGATGAGTTGGATTATGCAGGACATCCAACAGGCAACATCCCGACGGATCAGCTGAGTGCGATCAAGAAGGAACTTGGCGATGAGCTGATGATCAAAGGTATTTCATCGACGTATTTCTATATTTTTAACACTACCGAAGAACCATTCGACAATGTGAACATTCGTAAAGCATTCTCGATGGCGATTGACCGTAAGGCAATTGTAGAAAAAATTACGCAAGGCGGACAAATCCCTGCATTTGGTTTTGTTCCTCCGGGTATCAAGGGTGAGTCCGACGAGTACCGCACAGAGGTACCGGATACTTACTTCCAAGAAAATCTTGAAGAGGCTAAGAAACTGCTCGAGCAAGGTATGAAGGAAAAAGGCTATACCACATTGCCTGAAGTTACTCTGATCCACAACTCCGATGACAACCACAAGAAAATTGCACTTGCGATTTCCGATATGTGGAAGAACAATCTCGGGGTTAATGTGAAAGTTCAAAACCAAGAGTGGGGCGTATTCCTGAAAAACCGTACGGATCTGAACTATCAAATTGCACGTTCCGGTTGGGGAGCAGACTATAACGACCCGATGACTTATATCGATATGTGGACATCCAATGGTGGTAACAACGACACTGGCTTCAAGAACGAAGAATATGACAAACTTGTGAAAGATGCTTATGCTACTAGCGATAATGCTAAGCGCATGGAACTGATGTCCAAAGCCGAGAAAATTCTTGTTCAAGACAACCAGGTTGTAATGCCAATTTACTACTACTCCAGTGTGTCCCTGGTTAAACCATGGGTGAAAAACCTCCATCTGGATTATAAAGGTGATATCGATTTCACACGTGCATATATCGAGTAGTCTTTTGTAAACCAATTATAAAAGGTTACGGTTCGGGATATATATGTGGGGCATTCAAACCTCATATATATCCCGATTTTTTTGTATGAGCGCAAGGTTTCCAAATCTTGTGTCCGTTGGGGAAAGTTAAGGGATGCTCAATCCGTTCTGGAATTATACAATTGTATAGACGGCTTGGTTTAGAACAACTGATCAGGAGGCTAGCGAAATGCTGAGGTATGTGGCGAGTAAGTTTTTTTATATGCTTGTATCGTTGTTCATACTGATCTCAGCCACTTTTTTTCTTATGAAAGCCATACCGGGCGATCCGTTTATGGGAGAGAAAAAGCCATCGCCTGAAATTTTGGCGAGGTTGATGGAACAGTATGATTTAGATAAACCGTTGTTTCAGCAGTATACGAAATACTTGGGAAACATCGTCCAGGGTGATTTTGGTTTGTCCATGAAGAAACAGGGACAATCCGTTACTGATATTATTGTCGACACGTTCGGGCCTTCACTGCGACTGGGTCTCATCGCGATTGTCGTATCCGTTATCGTGGGTGTCCTGCTGGGGATGCTTGCAGCACTGTATCACCGCAAGCTGATTGACAACATCGCTATGATTGTCTCGGTGTTGGGAATCGCGGTGCCGAGTTTTGTACTCGCATCCTTGCTGCAGTACCTATTGGCGGAGAAGGCAGGCATTTTCAATGTTATGGGCTTTGAAGGACCGCTTGATTACGTGCTTCCAGTTATGGCGTTATCTGCTCAACCGATTGCATTTATTGCCCGTTTGACACGATCCAGCATGCTGGAAGTGCTGCACTCGGATTATATCAAGACGGCGAAGGCGAAAGGACTTAATTGGTTTGCCATTATGTTCCGTCATGTTATCCGAAATGGTATTTTGCCGGTCGTAACCTACGTCGGCCCGATGACAGCAAATATTATCACGGGTTCGGTCGTTATTGAACAGATCTTTGGTATTGGCGGCATCGGTAAGCAGTTTGTTGAAAGTATTACAAACCGTGATTATACAGTGATTATGGGTATCACCATTTTCTACGGCATCTTGTTGATGCTGGCGCGTTTCATTACGGATATCGTGTATATATTCGTTGATCCACGTATTAAATTGACCGGCGGGAAGGAGAGGTAGACATGGAGAAAGAACAAAGTATGCCTCATCCTGCGGCACTAAACCTGAAGCCTGAAGATTTTCAGAAGATTGGTCCTGATGAGAAACAATCTGAAGTAATACAGCGTGAAAGTTTATCCTCGTGGAGAGATTCCTGGGAGAGATTGCGTAAGAACAAGCTAGCGATGGCCGGTTTGATTATTATGATCCTGATTGTCGTCATGGCGATTATTGGCCCGATGATCTCTAATTATGACTATGAAACGAATGATTTGATGAATACGAACATGCCGCCTTCATCAGAACATTGGTTTGGAACCGACGACCTGGGACGCGATGTTTTTGTACGTACCTGGATGGGCGCTCGGATTTCATTGACCGTTGGTCTTGCAGCAGCTGCGATTGACTTGATGAT
The DNA here is from genome assembly GCF_004000885.1 of Paenibacillus glucanolyticus NBRC 15330. Lineage (GTDB taxonomy): Bacteria > Bacillota > Bacilli > Paenibacillales > Paenibacillaceae > Paenibacillus_AQ > Paenibacillus_AQ glucanolyticus. The sequence continues at coordinate 110,399 of NZ_BIMC01000020.1, read as the reverse complement.
TGGTGTTATATATGGCGGCATCATGGGATACTTCGGTGGCCGTGTAGATGAGTTTATGAATAAGTTTGCAGAAATTCTGTATTCCATTCCATATCTGCTTGTTACGATTTTGCTGCTCGTTGTATTCGAACCAAGTTTAGGGACGATCATACTCGCCTTAACCATCACGGGATGGATCAATATGTCCTGGATTGTAAGGGGCGAGATCATGCAGCTCAAGAGCAGAGAGTATGTACTTGCTTCTCGCTCCATGGGTGCGGGGACTTCCCGCTTGTTGTTCCGGCATCTGATACCCAATGCGATGGGACCGATCATCGTTACGTTGACCTTGTCGGTGCCTAGTGCAATTTTCGCCGAAGCCTTCCTGAGTTTCCTTGGTCTTGGCGTTCAAGCTCCGGTCGCTTCTTGGGGCTCCATGATTAATGATGCGCTGTCCGGATGGATGTACTATCCATGGCGGATGTTGTTCCCTGCTCTATTTATCAGCTTGACGATGTTAGCATTCAACATTTTCGGTGATGGACTGCGTGATGCTCTTGATCCGAAATTGAAAAAATAGGAGGTGGGAAGGTATGGAACCGATCTTGCAGGTGAAGGACCTCAACGTATCGTTTCGTGTTCGCGGCGGTGAAGTAAAGGCTGTGCGCGGCATGAATTTTGAAGTCGGCAAGGGGGAGACGGTTGCCATCGTCGGTGAGTCCGGAAGCGGTAAAAGTGTTACTGCCCAGACCATTATGCGATTGATTCCGTCCCCGCCCTCAGAAATTAAAAAAGGAGAGGTCATTTTCCAAGGACAAGACCTTCTCAAAAAAACCAATAAACAGATGGAAGCGATTCGCGGCAAGGATATCGGAATGATTTTCCAGGATCCGATGACCTCGCTCAATCCGACCATTAGAATAGGGAAGCAGATCACGGAGGTGCTGGTTAAGCACCAAGGGATGTCCTTCTCGGAAGCAAAAAAACATGCGATTGAAATGCTGAAGCTGGTTGGCATCAAAAATGCAGAGGAACGCTTCAATCAGTATCCGCATGAGTTCTCCGGCGGTATGCGCCAGCGTGCGATGATAGCCATCGCGCTTGCATGCAAGCCGACCCTGCTGATCGCCGATGAGCCGACAACGGCACTCGACGTTACCATTCAGGCACAGATTATGGATGTTATGAAGGAAATGCAGGAGCGCCTCGGAACATCGATCATTCTGATCACGCATGACCTTGGTGTGGTTGCCGGAATGTGTGACCGTGTTATCGTTATGTATGCAGGTGAAGTCGTGGAAACCGGAACGAAATGGGAGATATTCAAAAATCCCCAGCATCCTTACACCAAAGGCCTGCTTCGTTCGATGCCGCGTCTGGATCAGAAAAAAGACGAGCCGCTTATTCCGATTATCGGAACACCGCCGGATCTCATTAAACCTCCGGTAGGCTGTCCGTTCGCTGCGCGCTGTGATGAAGCTATGAGAATTTGTGAACGGGTAGATCCGGGCGCAACGGAATTCAGTGACACGCATATGGCGCGCTGCTGGAATCTGCATCCGATGGCGAAGGAGGCGCAAGGTTCATGAAGGATAACCACTTGATCGAGGTAAAGGGCCTTAAGAAGTATTTCAATGTCGGTAAGGGCAACATCCTTAAAGCGGTCGACGACTTGAATTTTTATATTCGCGAAGGCGAGACGCTTGGTATGGTGGGAGAGTCCGGTTGCGGCAAGTCAACAGCAGGACGGACGATTCTGCGGCTCTACGAACCAACTGCCGGCAGCGTTAACTTTAACGGAACCGACATTTACAAGCTGTCTCCGGGCAAAATGAAGGCGATGCGCCGTGACATGCAGATGATTTTCCAGGATCCGTATGCCTCGCTGAATCCAAGATTTACGGTTTCGGATATCATCGGAGAAGCACTGGATATTCACGGAATGGCAGGCAGCCGCGCCGAGCGCAAGAAGCGGATCGAGGAGCTGCTGGATATGGTTGGCTTGAATAGTGACCATTCGACGCGTTACCCTCATGAATTTTCTGGCGGTCAGCGTCAACGGATCGGGATAGCCCGTGCACTTGCGGTTAACCCTAAATTCATCATTTGTGATGAACCGATCTCAGCGCTTGACGTTTCCATCCAGGCGCAGGTTGTTAACTTGCTGAAGGACTTGCAGGATCGTCTTGGCCTGACTTATCTCTTCATTGCGCATGACTTGTCCATGGTTAAGCATATCAGTGACCGGGTAGCGGTAATGTACTTGGGTAAAATGGTGGAGCTGGCAGATAGTGAAGAACTGTATGCGAATCCGATCCATCCGTACACCAAAACATTGCTGTCCGCGATTCCGATTCCGGATCCGGAAATCGAGGCAAACAAAAAACGTCTCAAGCTCGAGAATGATATGCAGGGACCGATTTCAGCAGCCAAAGGCGAGGACGGAACCGTCCAGCTGGACGTGAAGGATTCGGAGCTGGTAGAGGTATCTAAAGGACACTGGGTTGCTAAAGCCTACGCTTAAAGCGCGCTTGTCCTAAATCCAGAAATGCTGATCTCTAGAATAGCCGCCGGCTTGTATGCCGGCGGCTATTCTTTTCCTTTGACGCAGAATGCCAACATTCGGTACAATCAAGAAAGGCTAATCATATATAAGAAATTCGAGTGCTTAACAATCTAGATTTGGTTGCGACGCAGAATAGGAGGCAGACCTCATGAATATCGTTCCGGAACCATTGTCCCTCGCTTCGCGTCTCGCTCAGGATTATATTCACCACTTCGAACGGGTAAGCGGGTTCTATGGTGAAGATCATCGCAGCGAGCACGGCTATGCCGAGCGGGTAAAATGGCTGGATCTTTCCGAAGATAAGCGAGTTCAGCGTAAAGTGCTGGTAGACTGTCTTCGTACGTATAATCAGCTACACAATGATCATCCCGCCGTACATACATCACTCCAGCTTCTGGAGCAGCCGGGAACGGTAACCATGGTTGGCGGACAGCAAAGCGGGCTGTTCACTGGACCCCTGCTAGTTATATATAAAGCGATTACCGTCATTCAAGCCGCCCGTGAAGCGGAGGAACGCTTGAATCGTCCCGTTGTGCCTGTGTTCTGGATTGCTGGGGAGGATCATGACTGGGATGAAGTGAATCATACCTTTTTCCTACGTCAGGACCAGCAGATTTCCAAAATCAAGCTCGACGCAAAGGATGGGCTTAGAACGTCTGTCAGTTACACTGGCGTTGCCGAAGAGGATTGGAATTTGATGCTGTCAGAGCTGCAAACGAAGCTGTCAGACAGCGAGTACAAGGCAGATATATTGAAGCTGGCACGTGATGCGTGTAACGGCTCGAGGGGGCTCAGCGAGGCCTTCGCTAAACTGATCAACCGTTTGTTTGGCAAATATGGCCTCATACTGCTGGATTCGGCGGACCCCGGACTTCGGGCGCTGGAAGTACCTGTATTCGAATCGCTGATCACTCACAATGAAACCTTAGGACTTTCGTATCAGCAGGCTGCAAGGGATATCAAGGGACTTGGTTATGATGTTCAGGCCGATGTTTCCGAGAATGGGGCTAACCTGTTCTACCTGCATGAAGGCAGACGCTTGCTGCTGTACCGGGAGGGGAATGTATTCTCTGACCGTAAAGGCATGGTTACGCTCACAGAGCAGGAACTTCTTCGCGATTTGCATGCGCATCCCGAGCGTTTCAGCAACAATGTGCTGACTCGCCCAATTATGCAGGATTGTCTGCTGCCTGTGCTGGGAACGGTACTCGGTCCGGGGGAAATTTCTTATTGGGCGATTACGCGTTATGCCTTTGCTGATTTAGGTCTGCAGATGCCGCTGATCATACCGAGAATGTCGTTCTCCATCGTAGACGGAACCGTCCATAAACTCATGGAGAAATATGAAATATCCTTCGAAGATGTTCAGAACCGCCTGGACAAGAAGCGCGAGACATGGCTTGCGAGCAAGGACGAACTGAATCTGGAGGATCGATTCAGCAAGACCCGTGAACAATTTGAAGCTTTATATCAACCCTTAATAGAAGATCTTGGCAGAATGCAGTCAGGACTGTTAAAATTAGGATTAACCAATAAAGATAAGATATTGGAGCAGATGGATTACCTGTTGAGTAAATCCCGGAATGCATTGGAACAGCAGCATGAGGCCGCCTTGGCACAGTGGAAGCGGATCGAGCAAACGCTGTTACCGGAAGGCAAGCCTCAGGAGAGGGTGTACAACATCCTTGAATACATGAATCGTTATGGATTGAATCTGGTGGATAGCCTGATGGAAATCCCATACGAAAGTTCGGGCATTCACCGGGTTGTTTACGTATAATGAGCAGGAATTCAATCATCAGATCACGGGAGGCTGTTAATATGAGCTCATCATCAATACAAACCAGCAATATTACCGACTTGAAACTGGCACCGGAAGGCCATCTGAAAATTGATTGGGTGCAGGCGCATATGCCGGTACTGAACCGGGTGCGCGAGCAGTTCGAACAAGAACAGCCATTCAAAGGCTTGAAAGTGGCCATTTCCTTGCATCTGGAAGCGAAGACAGCTTACCTGGCAAAGGTCATTCAGGCTGGCGGAGCTGAAGTGACCATTACCGGCAGTAATCCGTTGTCTACGCAAGACGATGTATGCGCCGCGCTGGTAGAAGACGGAATTACGGTGTTTGCCAAGTATAATCCGGATCCGGCAGAGTATAAGCAGCACCTCATTTCAACTCTGGAGACAAGACCGGATTTGATCATTGATGATGGCGGGGATCTCGTAACAATACTCCACTCGGAGCGCACGGATCTGCTTGAAGGAATCCGGGGTGGTGCCGAAGAGACAACAACAGGAATCCTGCGACTGAAGTCGCTTGAGAAAGAAGGCTCTCTGAAATTCCCGATGGTCGCTGTAAATGATGCGTATTGCAAATACTTATTTGATAACCGGTACGGAACCGGACAATCGGTATGGGACGGAATCAACCGGACAACAAATCTGGTTGTTGCAGGCAAAACCGTCGTCGTTGTAGGGTATGGCTGGTGCGGCAAGGGCGTGGCTATGCGCGCTAAAGGTCTTGGCGCCAACGTCATTGTGACCGAGATTGATCCTATTAAGGCAGTTGAGGCTTACATGGATGGCTTCCACGTTATGCCGATGCGTGAAGCAGCGAAGCTGGGAGATTTCTTCGTCACGGTGACAGGCAACCGGGATGTAATCAGCGGGGAAGATTTCGATGTCATGAAAGACGGAGCGATCCTGTCGAATGCCGGTCATTTTGATGTAGAAGTCAATAAGCCGGACCTCACGGAACGTTCCAAGTCGGTTCGTACGGTTCGACGCAATATCGAGGAATATCATCTGAACGATGGCCGCAAGATTTATCTGCTTGCAGAAGGCCGCCTTGTGAATCTTGCGGCAGGAGACGGGCATCCCGCAGAAATCATGGATATGACGTTTGCGCTTCAGGCGTTGTCGCTTAAACATGTGAATGATCAATACCAGCGTATCGGTAACCGTGTCGTTAATGTTCCATACGAATTGGATCAACAGGTTGCATTATATAAACTGGAAAGTCTAGGTATCCAAATTGACAGCCTGAGCGATGAGCAGAAATCCTACTTGGACAGCTGGGCTCAGCACTAATACCGCAGCAGCTTTAGATCATTTGCAAACCTCCTTTTATTCCCAATGAGGAATGAAAGGAGGTTTTTTGCGCGGTGGTTCTGAGAGAAAGTTCCAAAAAAACAAATGCATCTTTGAAGGAATTTGATTCTTGACGCCGAATCTATTATCCTAAAGTGGTGGAAAGTGGTGCAAAGTGGGGAATCGGGGTTAAGGAGTGGAATGCCTGATGTTCATGGGGGAGTTTCAGCATAGCATCGACGATAAGGGGAGAATCATTATCCCTGCTAAATTTCGTGACCTCCTGGGCAATTCATTTATCGTAACCCGCGGTTTGGATAACTGCCTCTTTGTATACCCCCGAGATGAATGGGCCATCATGGAGCAGAAGCTCAAGTCCCTGCCGCTCATGAAGTCGGATGCACGCGCATTTACCCGGTTTTTTTTCTCCGGGGCGACGGAATGTGAATGGGATAAACAGGGAAGGGTAAATTTGCCGGGCAATTTGCGCGAGTTCGCCAAGCTCGAGAAAGAATGCGTCGTCATCGGCGTATCGAGCCGAGTGGAGATCTGGAGCAAGGAGCAGTGGCAAAATTACTATCAGCAGTCGGAGGAAACATTTAACGACATTGCTGAGAAGCTGGTAGACTTTGATTTTGATCTATGACCGGCATGTGAAACTTTGTAAATGGACAAGTATTATTTAAAAATCATGAATGAGAAACAATGGAGGGCTGCAGCTTTGTTCCATCACATCACAGTGCTTAAGCAAGAAGCGACAGAAGGGCTGCGCATCAAACCAGACGGTATATATGTTGACTATACGCTCGGGGGAGCAGGGCACAGCTCGCTCATCGCTTCCCAACTAAGTTCGAATGGCCGGTTAATCGCACTGGATCAGGACGACTGGGCATTGAACAATGCCAGGGAAGTCATGAAGCCTTACGTGGACCGGATTACCCTTGTCAAAACTAACTTTCGCGATCTGGAGGAGGTGCTCCGAAGCGAAGTGGGAGTTGACGAGAACGGGCAGCCACAAGTTGACGGTATACTGTTCGATTTGGGCGTATCTTCTCCGCAATTCGATGAGGGGGAGAGAGGGTTTAGTTATAATCATGACGCCCCGCTGGACATGCGGATGGATCAATCCGCTGAGCTTACGGCAGCCAAGATTGTAAACGAATGGCCGGAACAGGAAATCGCACGAATATTGTACGAATACGGCGAAGAGAAATTTTCAAGGCGAATTGCGAAGGTTATTGTGGAAAGAAGGGTACAGGGTCCTATTCACACAACCGGAGAGCTTGTCGAAATGATAAAGGAAGGGATTCCAGCCGCAGCTCGGAGAACGGGCGGCCACCCAGCTAAACGCAGCTTTCAAGCGTTTCGCATTGCGGTAAATGATGAGCTCGGTGCATTCAAAGACGCGCTTCACCAAGCCGTGAGATGTCTTGCACCAGGTGGTAGAGTCTCCGTCATTACTTTCCACTCGCTCGAAGATCGGATATGCAAACAAATATTCAACAGTTACATTCCCAAGTGCACATGCCCTCCTGATTTTCCGATGTGTGTATGCGGAGGCGGCCAAGGTGACCTGAAGCTGGTTAACCGTAAACCGCTCATCCCCTCAGCGGAAGAGATTGAGAGTAATCCAAGAGCACGATCGGCGAAGCTGCGGATTGCGGAGAAACTGTAGAACGTAAAATCCCTGAAGAAGGAGAATCAGCCATGGCTTACACGCGCGGCAATTTAGCCGTACAGGAGAGACAGAAGGAAACGCAGCAGCAGTCCGCTTATCTCGAGAAGACGAAAGTCATTAAACGTCGTTCCCAGCTTCCCCAAAAAGAAAAGCTGCTGTATTTGTTGTCCGTGGTGTTCGTGGTTATTGTCATGGGCGTCATCGGCATGAGCCATGTTCATTCTTATGATTTGAACCGGCAGATTCATGATACGGACAATAAGATAGTAGAAGCGAAACGGAATATCAATCAGCTTCAGGTTGAGAAGCAGACACTGGAGACGCAAGTATTGGAGAAGGCCAAAGAGCTTGGTTATGTGCCTATTGAGGATGACAACGCGATCCATCTATCACCCGTCTCGGGATCAACCGGGACACAGGATTCAGACTCGGGACAAAATGATTGAAGTGTGAGGTTTTGACCGATGATAAAAAAAATTAAACTGCGTACTGTGCTAATAGGGGGATGTATAACCCTCTTTTTTGCTTTATTGATTGGTCGGGTGTTTTGGCTGCAGGTCATTGACAACGATTTTTGGAAGGAACAAGCCGTGTCGAAATGGTCGCGCAAACAGGATCTTCCCGCAACGCGCGGGACGATTATGGATCGGGACGGCGATATCATGGCCATGGATGCCCCTGCGTTTACGGTTGTTCTGAACCCGGCCGTCATTCAAGCTAACGGCTTGGAGAACGAGGTGGTAAAGGGGCTGCATGAAATACTCGGCAAGGATGAGGATGAGCTCCGTAAACTGGTCAAGGCCAAAAATGAAAAAGGTGAGTACCTCCAGGGCCGGGAAGTCCGCAATGAAGGATGGAAAATCGACCAGGAGAAGATGGAAGAGGTTAAAGAATTTAGTGATGGCTTGAACCAAAAATTAAAGGCTGCCGGTAAAGTGGCGGATTCGGGCATCGGCTTTCAAAGAGAGTCAAAACGCTATTATCCCCAGAAGACATTGGCTGCGCATATCCTGGGATATACCGAGCGTCAGGGTAAGGCTGTCGGGGGTATTGAGCAATACTATGATGAGGATCTGAAGGGAACCGACGGATTCGCTGCGTACAAGAGCGATAAGAAAGGGATCAAGCTCCCGAGCGAGGATGAGTTATACCAGCCTGCGATAAATGGGAAAAATTTAGTACTGACGATGGACGATACAATCCAGTATTATATCGAGGAAGCGATGCGCGAGACGTATAACCAGTATAAACCAATCAGTATGACGGTGATCGCGGCGGATCCGAACACGATGGAAATACTGGGAATGGCCAATATGCCAACTTTTGATCCCAATACATATTCGGAATGGAATCAAAAGAATTTTAATAATCATGCTGTGCGTTCAAGATATGAGCCGGGATCGACCTTCAAGATTGTAACGCTGGCCAGTGCCGTGCAGGAGAAGCTGTTTAACCCGGGTGCCATTTATCAATCTGGATCCATAAGAGCGGGGGGAAGAACCCACCGCGACATTAACAGCGTAGGGTGGGGTCCAATCACCTACTTGGAAGGCGTGAAGAAGTCGAGTAACGTCGCTTTTGTAAAATTGGGCTACGAAATGCTCGGTAAGGAGCGATTTACGAACTATATTCGGGATTTCGGGTTTACGGAGAAAACGAATATCGATCTCCCGCATGAAGTTTTGGGTACCTTGAATATGACTTATGATTCCGATATTTCAACCATGACCTACGGTTATGCCGTATCTGTAACGCCTATTCAACAGATTGCGGCCATTTCGGCCGTTGCCAATGGAGGCAAGCTCATGGTCCCTCATATGGTGAAGGAGATCGAAGATCCCAACACGGGCAAGGTTCAGAAAATTGAGCCGGAAGTTGTTCGGCAGGTCATCACTCCTGAGGCAGCCCGTGAAACTGGGAAATATCTTGAACAGGTTGTTGCCGATCAAGATATCGGGACCGGATGGAGGGCTTATATTGACGGTTATCGTGTTGCGGGAAAAACCGGTACCGCTATTAAATCCAGTGATGGATATAAAGATCGTTCCAAACAAGTTGTCTCATTTATAGGATACGCTCCGGTCGAGAATCCGAAAATTGCCGTGCTGGTCATCATTGACGAACCAAACGTGGAAAAGGGCGGCGGCGCACTGGCAGCACCTATATTTAAAGAGATTGTCTCCAAGACATTGACCTATTGGGGCGTTCCCAAATCGAACAGTACTCCGGATAAAGAAAAATCGAATCCGGGAACGGCTCCGAAGGATTTCCCTGAAGCACCAGACTTTACGGGGATGAAGCTCAGCGAAGCAAAAGCCAAACTTCTAGAGGATGGAGTGGCGTTTGAGACTTTGGGTAATGGAAGCACGGTGAAGGAGCAATATCCGCCTCCAAAAGCTACCATTAGTGCAGGACAGCGTATTTATCTTCTAACAGAGGATAGTCCGACGATGGAAATTCCGAATTTAGAGGGCGAATCGCTAAGGGATGCAATGGAAGTGCTCACACTGATGAAAGTAAAGGTTAACGTTCAGGGCGAGGGCTACGTTGCTTCCCAATTGGAAGCCAAAGAGAATGGTCAGCGAATCGTGCAATTAACACTTAAATCCGCGGAGGAATTGTTAACAGGAACCGATACCCCGGAGGATGAAGCTGAGCCTCCTGCGGATAACGAAGCCGGAGCAACCGGCGAAGGTGAAACTGAAGGCAAGGCAGATGGGGAATAGCTTGTTCTAACCCAAGGTTGTCCCGAATACTCATGTGAAGAACGCATTTCATGAGCTTTCGGGTTCAAACGGGGAGGGAAGCTTAGGTGAAAGTATCCAAGGTATCTCAGCGGAGACGGCTGCTCTGGAGCCTGCTGCTGCTGCTCCTGCTATTCTCTGCACTGATCATCAGACTAGCCTATGTGCAGATCGGGAAAGGTGCGGAGCTGTCGGCGAAGGCGGAGGATCTGTGGCGCCGTGATATTCCGTTTGCGGCACAGCGTGGCGAAATACTGGACCGTAATGGGACCGCACTGGTTACGAATATAACAACACCGACCATTTGGGCGATTCCTGTACAAGTCAAGGATCCGGACCATACAGCCAAAACATTGGCAGGACTTATTGGCATGAATGAAGCCGATATCAAGAAGATTATTACCAAACGTTCGAGGTTGGAACGGATAAATCCCGGTGGACGAAAAATTACGATGGAGCTGGCTCAGGAAATTCGTGATTTGAAGCTGCCGGGTATCGTTGTTGCTGAGGATAACAAGCGCTATTACCCCTATGGCGATCTGGCCGCCCATATATTAGGATTTACGGGGGCCTACAGCCAGGGACTTACCGGACTTGAGGCCAAACATGAAGACAAGCTGAAAGGGTTCGATGGCGGAATATCCTATCTGTCCGATGCAGGCGGCAGAATCATGCCCGGCTCTTCGGAAAAATACGTGGAGCCTCGTGACGGACTGAATTTAGAGTTAACGATTGATAAATCGATTCAGTCCATCATGGAGCGGGAGCTGGATCAGGCCATGGTGAAGTATCAGGCCAATGGAGCCTGGTCAATTGCCATGAATCCCAAGACAGGAGAGATATTGGCGATGGCTAGCAGGCCGGGATACTCACCTGCCAGCTACCAGGATTTCTCGGCCGAGACTTATAATCGCAACTTACCGATCTGGATGACCTATGAGCCGGGCTCGACGTTCAAGATTATTACACTTGCTGCTGCGCTCGAAGAGGACAAGGTGGATCTGAAGAACGATCACTTTTTCGACGGTGGTGCCGTGGAGGTTGGAGGAGCGAGACTGCGCTGCTGGAAAAAAGGCGGTCATGGCAGCCAAACCTTCATGGAGGTTGTGCAGAACTCCTGTAACCCGGGCTTTGTGGCATTGGGCCAGAAACTGGGTAAGGAAAGTCTGTTCCAGTATATCCGCGATTTTGGCTTTGGAGCGAAGACGGGCATTGATTTGAACGGAGAAGAGAACGGAATCCTGTTCAAGCTTGATAAAGTCGGGCCTGTTGAGCTGGCCACAACGGCGTTTGGCCAAGGGGTATCGGTTACACCGATTCAACAGGTCGCGGCAGTATCCGCTGCCATTAACGGCGGTAAATTGTTCAAGCCGCACGTAGCCAAGGCGTGGATCAATCCGGAGACGGGGGAGACGGTTGAGGAAATCGAGCCGGAGCTCGTCCGACAAGTAATCTCGGAAGAAACATCCAAGCAGGTGCGCGAGGCGCTGGAAAGCGTCGTAGCCAAGGGAACCGGTCGCCCGGCTTTCATCGACGGCTATCGAGTCGGCGGGAAGACAGGAACCGCCCAGAAGGTCATTAATGGACGCTACTCGTCAACGGAGCATATCGTATCCTTTATCGGGTTTGCACCTGCGGACGACCCTGAGATCGTGGTCTACACAGCCGTTGACAACCCGAAGGGCATTCAGTTCGGTGGCGTCGTGGCTGCTCCCATCGTGCAGAACATTCTGGAGGATGCACTGCACTACATGAATGTTCCGCCGCGTAAAGATCAGCTTGCCCGCGAGTACAAATACGGCGAGACACCAACGGTGACCGTGCCGAACCTGGTCGGGGCGACGGTTCAGGATTTGTATGAGGATCTGAATATGAATTTCATGCTGGCTAGGTCCGGGACCGGCAATACGGTCATTTCCCAGGCGCCAAAGCCGGGAAGCCGGGTGGAGCGAGGCTCTACCATTCGGATTTATATGGGTGAAGACCCCGAGGAATCGAAACACGAACATTAATGGCATCATCCAGCCGGCAAGCGGGTCGGATGATGCAGATATATAGAGAGAGGGATAACAATGAAATTGAAGCAATTATCATCCGTGTTGGCTGCTGCTGTGATCGATGGATCCGGAGATGTTGAAATTACGGGGATTGAAACAGACTCCAGACAAGTGAAGCCGGGGGATTTGTTCATTTGTTTGCCGGGTCATACGGTAGATGGACATCTGTTTGCTGCCCAGGCCGCGGAGAAAGGCGCAGCCGCACTCGTCGTTGAGCGTAAGCTCGAGGTTGATCTTCCGCAGGTTATCGTAAAAGACAGCCGGTTTGCGATGGCAGGCTTGGCTAACACCTTTTTCGATCAGCCGAGCGCCCGCATGAAGATGATCGGTGTAACCGGAACGAACGGCAAGACCACTACAACGTATTTGATTGAGACGATCATGAACGACCACGGCCTGAAGACCGGACTGATCGGAACGATTCAGATGAAATACGGCAATCAGTCTTTCCCGATGCCGAGAACGACACCGGAGGCACTGGAGCTTCAGCGTTACTTAAACGACATGGCTAACGCAGGCACCGAGTGCTGTGTGATGGAGGTATCCTCGCATGCACTTGAGCAGGGCCGGGTGAAGGGGACGGATTTCCGGACCGCCATATTCACGAATCTGACGCAGGATCATCTGGACTATCACCACACCATGGAAGAGTACCGCGGAGCGAAAGGGTTATTTTTCTCCCGGCTGGGCAACGCTTTTGCCAAGGATGAAAAATCGCGCAAATATGCAGTATTGAATGCGGATGATGATGCTTCCGCTTATTTTGCGAAGATTACCGCTGCCGAAGTAATTACTTACGGTTTGGGAGAAGATGCGGATGTGCGGGCCAGCAACATATCGATCACTGCTCAAGGCACCTCGTTCCATGTGGACACATTCCGTGGCAGCGCAGATATTTCGATTCGCATGGTAGGGAAGTTCAATGTATATAACGCGATGGCAGCCATCGCTGCAGCGCTTCTCGAGGGCGTGCCGCTTGAGGACATCAAGAGCAGCCTGGAGTCCGTTCCCGGAGTGGATGGACGCGTGGAGGTTGTGGATGAGGGCCAGCCGTACGCTGTAATCGTGGATTATGCGCATACGCCGGACGGTCTCGAAAACGTGCTTCGTACCGTTAATGAATTCGCGGAAGGCCGTGTGCTCACGGTATTCGGCTGCGGTGGTGACCGGGATCGAACCAAGCGTCCGATCATGGGCAAAATTGCCGCGAAATATAGCGATGTTGTATTGGTGACTTCCGATAACCCGCGTACCGAGGACCCGGATTTGATTCTGAAGGATATCGAAGCCGGCTTGATTGAGGACGGAGTGGCAGCAGAAAGCTACAATCTCATTGTTGATCGCAGGAAGGCGATTGAAAAGGCTATTGAAATGGCAAGCCCGGGCGATGTAGTATTGATTGCGGGGAAAGGTCATGAGACCTACCAGCTGATTGCGGGCGAAGTGCTTGATTTTGACGACCGCATCGTAGCCAAAGACGCGATAAGGGGCAGACAAAAGTGATCCATAAATCATTAAAGAGCATCGCCGACCTGTGCGGCGGCACGCTCTCACGTAACCAAGATGCCAACATCATCATTAAAGGAGTCGGTACTGACTCCCGAACCATACAGCCCGGCAATCTGTTTGTTCCGATTGTGGGCGAGAAGTTTGACGGACACGAGTTCGCCGAAAGCGTGCTTGCAAGCGGAGCGGGCGCGGCGTTCTGGCAGCGGGATCATCAGCCTGTTCCCGATCTGCCGCTCATTCTCGTTGAGGATACATTGACGGCGCTTCAATCGCTGGCTGCGGCGTATTTATCGGAGACCAGTGCGAAGGTAGTCGGAATTACCGGCAGCAATGGTAAAACCACGGTTAAGGACATGGTGTCTGCGCTGCTAGAGACCACGTATAAAGTGCACAAGACACAAGGCAATTACAACAACCATATCGGACTTCCGCTGACCGTACTGGCCATGAAAGAAGATACCGACATCATCGTGCTTGAGATGGGTATGAGTGGACGGCATGAGATCGAACTGCTCTCGACCATAGCACGCCCGGATATGACCGTGATTACCAATATTGGCGAAGCCCATATGCTGCAGCTCGGTTCCCGGGAAGAAATCGCTCGCGCCAAGCTGGAGATCATCAGCGGCATGAAGCCAGGCGGATTGCTGATCTACCATGGAGACGAACCGTTGATCGATCAGGTGCTTGCGGAAGAGTCTACGGTGAAGCCGGAGGGGTTGAACACCTTTACGTTTGGGAATCAGGAGACTAACGACGATTACCCAACTGGATTGATGTTTCATGCCAGAGGCATCATCTTCACGTCGAACCGACATGCAGGAGAAGGCTTCAGCCTGCCGCTTCTCGGGCGTCACAACGTGGTTAACGCGCTCGCGGCGATGGCGGTTGCCGCTCATTTGGGCATCGGCGATGAAGCCATTCGCAGCGGGTTTGCCAATTTGAAGCTGTCCAGCATGCGGATTGAAGCGGTGGAGACCCCGTTTGGGGTTACTGTGCTGAACGATGCCTATAATTCAAGTCCGACGGCGGTCAAGGCGGCTGTGGATGTGCTGGGCGATATGAAAGGCTATCGCAAACGGATCGCCGTTCTCGGGGACATGCTGGAACTTGGTCAGCGGGAAGAGGAGTTCCATGCGGAGATAGGAGACTATTTATCTCCGGACAATGCGGATCTTGTGTTTACCTACGGGCCGCTGTCGGTTCATACGGCGGAGAGAGCAAAGCTGCGCTTCCCTGATGGGGCCGTGCTTTCCTTCACCGATAAAGAGAAGCTGATTGCATCTGTGCTTGAGCACGTATCCGAGAAGGATATCGTATTAGTGAAAGCCTCGCGCGGGATGAGGCTGGAGCACGTGGTCGATGCTTTGAAGGCCCTGCCTGGCGGCAACAACGGAGTGAGGGGGTGAGCTGATGGACTTTCAACTGCTGTTACTGACGATCGGTGTAGCGTTTATACTTGCGGTAATTTCGGCTCCGCTTCTCATTCCGCTGCTGCGGCGGATGAAGTTCGGCCAGCAGGTCCGGGACGACGGACCACAGAGCCACTTGAAAAAAGCGGGGACGCCAACGATGGGCGGCGTAGTCATCCTGCTTGCTTTTACGCTGACTTATATTAAATTCTCGCCTGTCGATACGGATTTCTACGTGCTGATCGTAGCGACACTCGGCTTCGGGTTGATCGGATTTCTTGACGATTATATTAAGATCGTATTTCGCAGATCATTAGGACTCACGGCCCGGCAGAAGCTGTTTGGACAGCTTCTGTTTTCCGGTATTATGTGCTGGCTGCTGATCTCCAATGGACATAGCACTGCTATCAGTGTGCCGGGCATCGACTGGTCCTTTGACTGGGGACCTTGGTTCTACTATCCGTTTATCGTCATCATGATGCTTGCCATCAGCAATGCCGTCAACTTCACGGACGGATTGGACGGTCTGCTGTCCGGTGTCAGTGCGATTGCTTTTGGAGCCTATGCGATTGTAGCCATCCAGTCGACCTCGTTTGCAGCGGCATTCTGCGCGGCGGCGATGATCGGTGCGGTGCTGGGCTTCCTCGTCTTTAACGCACACCCCGCAAAGGTGTTTATGGGAGATACGGGATCTCTGGGAATCGGAGGGGCTATTGGTGCGATTGCCATCGTAACCAAGAGCGAGCTGCTATTCCTGATTGTCGGCGGGGTATTCGTCATAGAGATGCTGTCGGTCGTGCTTCAGGTTGCCTCATTCAAAACCAGAGGCAAGCGTATATTCAAAATGAGCCCGATCCATCACCATTACGAATTGTCCGGATGGTCGGAGTGGCGCGTAGTCATTACATTTTGGGCCGTGGGACTGATACTTGCGGGACTTGGACTTTATATCAACAAGGGGTTGTAACATATGAAGCAGCTAGATGATTATCGGGATAAAAAAGTCGTTGTGCTGGGTTTGGCCAGAAGCGGAGTGCAGGTAGCTAAGGTACTGCATCAGGCCGGAGCCTCTGTCATCGTTAACGATAGAAAGGAAAGAGAACAGTGTCCTGAAGCTTCGGAGCTCGAGGCTTTGGGTATTTCTGTTATTTGTGGTGGACATCCCGATGACCTGATTGATCCCGGTGTGGCGCTTCTTGTCAAAAATCCCGGGATTCCGTATTCCGTCCCTCCTGTCCGGAAGGCGCTTGAGCTGGAGATACCGATTGTGACAGAAGTCGAGGTGGCCTATCACCTGTGTGAAGCGCCGATCATAGGGATCACGGGCTCCAATGGCAAGACAACGACAACAACTTGGGTGGGCAAGCTGCTGGAGAGCGCAGGACTGTCACCGATTGTAGCCGGAAATATCGGCACGCCTCTGTCCGAGGCAGCTGCGGAAGCAACTCCGGACAACTGGATGGTTGTAGAGCTGAGTAGTTTTCAATTAAAAGGAACAGAGGAGTTCCGGCCGCGCAT
Organism: Paenibacillus glucanolyticus NBRC 15330; assembly: GCF_004000885.1. Lineage (GTDB taxonomy): Bacteria > Bacillota > Bacilli > Paenibacillales > Paenibacillaceae > Paenibacillus_AQ > Paenibacillus_AQ glucanolyticus. The sequence goes on along the minus strand of NZ_BIMC01000020.1, from coordinate 93,846 downwards.
TGCTTGTCTTCTCAACATTGCGGAGACACATCTGGATTACCATGGCGGAATGGACGATTATATCTCCTCCAAGGCCAGGCTGTTTGCCAATCAGACTGCGGATGATACCGCTGTGCTCAATTGGGATGATCCCGTGTGCAGAAATCTTGTCCCGTATATCAAGGCGCGCATTATTCCTTTCTCGATGACTGAGAGCCTTCGCGAAGGGGTTTACCTTTCGACGCCGTATGCTCCGGGTTCGCAGGATTCGGATGAAGATGAGGGTGATGTAGGGCGCACCATTATTTATACAGACGGTGAAGGTTTTACGCATGAGATCATCCGTGTGGAGAACATCGGACTGCCTGGGAGATTCAATGTGGATAATGCCTTAGCTGCTTGTGCGATCGCCATTGCGGCCGGAGTTGCGCCTGATCAGTTGGAAGGTGCTTTGTCCAGCTTCCGCAGTGTCGAGCACCGTCTTGAATTTGTTGCCGAGCTTCAGGGCATTTCCTATTACAACAACTCCAAGGCAACCAACTCCAAAGCAACGAATATGGCTCTGACTTCTTTCAAAGAACCTATCATATTGATTGCAGGCGGGCTTGATCGGGGTTCGGATTACGAGGATTTGGTTCCTTCCATGCAAGGAAGGGTGAAAGCTGTCGTACTGATTGGCGAAACGAAGGAGAAAATCGCGAATGCTGCAGCCAAAGCGGGATTAAAGGACATCATACTCGTCGATAATGGGAAGGACGCCGCCGCAACCTTGACCTCGGCTGTCCGGAAAGCTTCTGAACTTGCGGAGAGCGGAGACATTGTTCTTCTATCTCCCGCATGTGCGAGCTGGGACATGTTTCCTTCCTTTGAGGTACGAGGAAGCATTTTTAAAGAGGCGGTGCATAACCTTTAAGTAGGGGGGTGGATAAGCCCCTACTAAGGATGTACGAGGTGGCCTTTCCATGAACAAGAACCGCCAGGCGCCCGATCTGTGGCTGCTTATCTGTATTTTGGCCCTGCTGGCCATCGGAATCGTCATGGTATACAGCGCGGGCTCCGTGCTCGCTTTTCATGACTATGGCGATAAATTTTATTTTGTGAAGCGTCAGCTGTTTTTTGCCTGTCTGGGCCTTGCTGCGATGTATTTCACATCCAAGATTGACTTCCGGGTCTGGAAGAAGTATAGCAAGCTTGCGCTTCTGGCCTGCTTTTTCCTCCTTGTTATCGTTCTTATTCCGGGTGTCGGCGTTGTGCGCGGCGGGGCCAGAAGCTGGCTTGGCATCAGCTCATTTGGCATTCAGCCCTCTGAATTTATGAAACTCGGTATGATTCTGTTTCTATCGCGCTGGCTCAGTAAACAGGACTACGATATTACGTCGTTTACGAAGGGACTTCTGCCGCCCCTTGGTTTGATTGGACTGGCATTTGGACTGATTATGCTGCAGCCGGATCTGGGGACAGGAGCCGTCATGCTGGGGGCTGCGATGATGATCGTATTCACCGCAGGGGCACGGATGAAGCATCTGGGCTTCCTTGCTTTAGGCGGAATAGCAGGCTTCATAGGCTTGATTCTGGCAGCTCCGTACCGGCTGAAGCGGATTACCGGGTTTCTGGATCCTTGGTCTGACCCGCTTGGTGCAGGCTATCAGATTATTCAATCTCTTTATGCGATTGGGCCGGGCGGTCTTGGTGGACTCGGTCTTGGCATGAGCCGTCAGAAGTACGCTTATGTGCCTGAGCCGCAGACTGACTTTATATTCTCGATCCTGGCTGAAGAACTCGGGTTTATTGGCGGCCTCATCGTACTGCTCTTGTTTGCTGCCTTGGTGTGGCGGGGCATGAGAGTGGCCATGACCGTACCGGATAGCTTTGGCAGCCTGCTGGCTGTAGGGATCGTAGGCATGGTCGCCATCCAGGTCGTGATCAATATCGGTGTGGTTATCGGCTTGATGCCGGTGACAGGAATTACGCTGCCGCTCATCAGTTACGGGGGCAGTTCACTGACACTGATGCTGACGGCCCTTGGCATTCTATTAAATATTTCCCGTTATGCGAGGTGAAGGGTATGCGTGTCGTATTGACCGGCGGCGGAACGGGGGGACATATTTACCCCGCCGTTGCCATAGCAAGACAATGTGAGAAGGAAGATCCGAAGACGGAGTTTTTATATATTGGAGGCCAGCGCGGCCTCGAAAGCAAACTGGTGCCCCAAGAGAAGCTGCCATTTGAGAGCATTGACATCACCGGGTTCCGGCGCAAGCTGTCGTTTGATAACGTCAAAACGATTATGCGTTTCTTCAAAGGCGTGAAGCGATCCAAGGCATTGCTGAGAGAGTTCAAGCCCGATGTCGTGATCGGTACAGGCGGATATGTATGCGGTCCGGTGGTTTATGCAGCCGCCAAGCTCGGCATACCGACCATGATTCATGAGCAGAATGCGATACCGGGGCTAACCAACCAGTTCCTCAGCCGTTATGCGGACACGGTCGCGGTCAGCTTTGAAGGTTCGGAATCCTCTTTTCCTAAAGCCAAAAGAACGGTTTATACAGGGAATCCACGCGCGACAACGGTATTAACCGCCAATCGTGAACGTGGATTTGCTACGCTTGGCATCCCGATGGAAGCCCAAGTCGTTCTTATCGTTGGAGGAAGTCGTGGGGCCAAGGCGATCAATAACGCCATGATTGGCATGGCGCCGTTTCTTCATAAGCTGCCTGGCGTGCATTTTGTGTTCGTAACAGGGGATACGTATTTCGAGAATACGCGGGAATCCATTTTAGCGCAGCTCGGCACGATGCCTAATCATCTTCATATCATGCCTTACATTCATAATATGCCGGAAGTGCTTGCGGCCACTTCGCTGATCGTGAATCGTGCCGGGGCATCGTTCCTGGCTGAGATCACGTCGCTTGGTATTCCATCTGTACTTATACCTTCTCCAAACGTTACCAACAACCATCAGGAGGCGAATGCAAGGCAGTTGGAAGAAGCGGGCGCATCCAGCATGATACTTGAAAAGGATTTAACGGCAGAAACGCTGTTTGGAAAGCTTGAGGGGATTATGACCAGTCGCTCGACCAGAGAGACGATGTCGGCCGCTTCGAAAAAGCTTGGCAAACCGGATTCGGCTGCCGTTATGGTCGAAGAAATCCGCCGGTTAACCGGCAAACGCTAAAACGGCTGGGCGATTGTCACACACCTATGGAGCCTGACATAAGATACTCTATAATCGTGACACACCCATGAGGCCGGCATTACTGACAGCGGCCATCTCCTTCGTTAAGCTTAAGCTGAAGGAATGGCCTTTTGGTTTTGAAAGTCAAGGGAGGTTTATTTAAAATGCAGCAGTGGAAATCGCTACTATCTGAAGCCAATGTCGGAGCCGTGTTATGGAATGAACCGCTGGCAAAATATACGACGTGGAAAATAGGCGGACCAGCCGATTGCCTGATTATTCCTGAGAACAAGGAACAGCTCAAGGAACTGGTCACTCTTCTCCATGCCCATCGTATTCATTGGACGCAACTCGGGCGCGGTTCAAACATGTTAGTTGCCGATAAAGGCATTAGGGGAGCGGTCATCAAGCTGGGCCAGGGATTTGAGGAGCTTCATTTTGACGGAGAGACAGTAACTGCAGGCGGTAGTCTGTCTTTTGTCAAACTCAGTGTTCTGGCCGGAAAACAAGGATTAGCCGGTCTTGAGTTTGCCGGAGGTATTCCTGGGTCAGTTGGAGGTGCCGTTTACATGAATGCAGGCGCCCATGGGTCTGATGTGTCACGCATATTCAAGTCCGCTGACATTGTACTGGAAACAGGGGAATTGGTTACGTATGCTGCGAAAGATATGGCGTTTGATTACCGACACTCCATTCTGCATGAAAGAAAAGGGATTGTGACTGAAGCGGTATTTGGGCTCCGTCAAGGAGACCGCAAAGAAATTTCAGCTGTTATGGCCTCTTACAAGGACCGTCGCCGGCGTACACAGCCGCTCCAATCCGCAACGGCAGGCAGTGTATTCCGCAACCCGCCTGGCGACCATGCCGCAAGGTTGATTGAGGCTGCTGGCCTCAAGGGCCTGCGGATCGGGGGCGCAGAAGTTTCTTTACAGCATGCCAATTTCATTGAGAACACCGGTCAAGCGACAGCAGAGGACGTGCTCGCTTTGATGGAACGCATCAAGGAAACCATCTCAGAGAAGAACGGAATTCATATGGTGCCTGAGGTGTACGTTCTGGGCGAGCGGTAAACTCGGAGGTGATACATTGGACAAATTGGTGATTGAGGGTGGAAGGCCCCTATCAGGAACCATACGTATCCATGGAGCAAAAAATGCAGCTTTACCTATTCTAGCAGCAAGTCTTCTTGCAGAAGGGACTGTAAGATTAAGCAATGTCCCGCATCTGCTGGATATTGAAGTGATGCTAAGCATTCTTGGGCGTCTTGGCTCCAAATGCAAGCATGAGCTGGAGACGGTTACCGTGGATACCTCGTCTGCCAATTCGTTTCATGTCCCGGAAGATTTAATGAAGCAGATGCGATCCTCCATCTTTTTGATGGGACCTCTGCTGGCCCGTTTTGGTGAAGTGACGATCTATCAGCCCGGGGGCTGTGCGATCGGGGAACGCAAGATCGACCTCCACCTTCAGGGATTGCAGGCACTGGGTGCGGAAATCGAGGAGAGCAACGATAAAATCCATTGCAGAGCAAGCCGATTGATCGGAACGGATATTCATCTGGATTTTGCCAGCGTAGGGGCAACGGAGAATATCATGATGGCAGCAGCAACGGCACTTGGCACAACGGTGCTCACCAATGCAGCCAGAGAGCCTGAAATTCAAGACCTTCAGCATTTCCTGAACAAGATGGGGGCCAACATTATCGGTGCCGGAACGGATACGATTACGATCCACGGCGTGGAGCGTCTTACGCCTTGCGAGTATGAGATCATACCGGATCGGATCGTAGCGGGAACCGTTATGATTGCAGCCGCCGTCACCCGGGGAAGTGTTACGCTTACAAAGACCAATCCCTCTCATTTAACTTCTCTTATACATGTGCTGAAGCGCGCCGGTGTTCAAACCAGTGTATGCAATGATATAATAAACATAAGCTGTATGAGCCGTCCCAAAGCTGTTGAACGAATTGTGACTTCGCCTTATCCTTCTTTCCCGACCGATTTGCAGTCCCAGGTCATGGTCTTGTTGTCCTTGGCCGATGGATTTAGTGTTATGAAAGAAACGGTATTTGAGGGACGGTTCAAACATGTGGAGGAACTCTCCCGCATGGGAGCTGACATCTCCACGGATCTGAACTATGCGTTTATACGCGGTGTTCAGAGGATTTACGGAGCCACTGTGGAGGCAACCGATCTTCGGGCTGGAGCGGCGCTCGTCATTGCCGGTTTGGCCGCGCAGGGAACGACCGTGGTGGAGCAAGTTCACCATATTGATCGCGGTTATGATCGTATTGAAAACATGTTCCAAGGTTTAGGTGCACAGATCTATCGTCAGTCTCCTGTGCCCAAACCGCTTGATTTAGCCAATTGAGGTCCTGAGCATCCCCTCCAGAGGAGGGGATAACAGGTCTTTATGGAGAGAGTGGATATGTCCAAGACACATATGCCTGTCCTTAAGCAGGACAAGCCCAAACCGAAAACAGCCAGGAAAATTATATGGATTCTCTTGCTGCTGTTTGCAGCGCTGCTGACGATCCTCTTTTTCCGATCGCCGGTCAGCCAAGTTACCGAGATTCATTTTACAGGCAATACGTTTAATACCAATGAGCAGCTTACTAAGCAAAGCGGACTTCGCATAGGAGACCAATATTTCAGCGTAGAGCCTAAAGATGTGCAGGAACGCCTCGTGGGTCTGGGAACCATCAAGTCGGCTAAAGTGGTCAAGAGCTTTCCGGGTGAGGTACGAATCGCGGTTACGGAGCATCCTACGGTCGCCTATGAGCTGTCGGAGAACGGAGAACTTCAAGCGATTCTGGCCAGCGGTACTTCCGTTCCTGTTACAGCGAGCGGTATCGCCGTGGAGAAGCCGATCCTGACCAAGTGGGATCCATCGGACCCGAACAAGGCTATGTTAAGTGAAGTGCTTGCGGAGATTCCCAATAGTTTGACCTCGGACATCTCGGAAATCATGCCTTCACCGACGGTCTCCTTCCCGGACCGGATCAAGTTGTACACACGTTCCAAATTCGAAGTCATCACTACGGTTTCCCTGCTTCGGGATAAAGTAGAGTACCTGAGTCAGGTTACCGAAATGGAGCGGCCGGGTGTGATTACGATGCTGGAAGCAGACGCTTATGTACCGTTTGAACAAGAAGTTACAGAAGAGTCAGAGGAAGGGCAATAACCCCCTACTCAGGAATAGGAATAAATGGTACAATTGAAAGTATTGACAACTTGTTTCGGTTCTTCTTTTTTGAATGACTTTTACGGCCTGTTATAGCAAATGTTGGCAGTAAAAAAAATGTTGAAAAAAGAGGGAAAGACCTGCGAGTGTGGAATAAGTAGAAATGTATTCTTTATTATCAAATTAATTTGCTAAAAACAGGAGGTGCCAGGGCTTGAGCAACAATGACATCATTGTTAGTTTGGACATCGGTACATCCAAAGTTCGTGCTATTATTGGGGAAGTTAATAATGGAACCTTTAATATTATTGGAGTTGGATCTGCCGACTCGGAGGGAATTCGCAAGGGTGCAATTGTAGATATCGACCAGACCGTACAATCCATTCGCAGCGCTGTAGATCATGCGGAGCGTATGGTCGGTATTCAAATATCCGAAGTATATGTCGGCATTTCCGGAAATCATATCGGACTTCAATCCAGCCATGGAGTTGTGGCAGTATCGAACGAGGATCGAGAAATTGGCGAAGAGGACATCGACCGCGTGCTGAAGGCAGCGGAGGTCGTGGCGCTTCCACCTGATCGTGAAATTATCGATGTGGTTGCTAAACAGTTTGTAGTTGACGGTTTGGAAGGAATCTCAGATCCGCGAGGAATGATCGGCGTGAGGCTTGAGGTAGAAGCGACGATTATTACTGGCGCCAAAACGGCAATACATAATCTGTTACGATGCGTGGAGAAATCAGGCCTGAAAGTGAAGGATCTGGTGTTAATTCCGCTTGGTGCCGGACAACTCGCCTTGTCGAAGGATGAGAAAACGATGGGTTCGGTACTGGTGGACGTCGGAGCAGGCTCAACCACGTTGGCTGTGTTTGAGGGAGGCAGCATTGCCGCAACCTCGACGCTTCCGGTTGGTGGCGATTTTGTTACGAATGATGTTGCATATGGACTGCGAACTCTGACGGATCAAGCAGAGAAGGTGAAATTGAAGTATGGATGCGCACTGATTGAGAGTGCTGCGCCCGAAGTAACTTTTAAAGTGACGAGAATTGGAAGCAATGTGGACAAGGAGTTCACTCAAGAAGATCTGGCAGCTATCATAGAACCTCGTATTCAGGAAATCTTCCAATTGGTACGCCAAGAAATTAAACGCTTGGGTTACAGTGAGCTTCCTGGTGGTTATATACTTACTGGGGGCACTATGTCCATGCCTGGTGTGCTGCAGGTGGCACAAAATGAGCTGGCGACTTCCGTACGGATTGCTGTTCCCGATTTTATCGGTGTTCGTGATCCGGGATACTGCAGCGGAGTCGGCATCCTCCATAATGCAATCCGGAATGTACGTGTACGCAATACAGGAGGAAGCAACAACAGCAGCGGAAACAGCAAGAAACCGGTGAACCGCGCGAAGCAGCAAAATCCTGTCGCAGCAACTCAGGAGACCAGCCAGAAGCCGGGATTTATTGAACGCCTGAAAAAGATGTTCAGCGAGTTTATATAGCGGATTCATTCGACAGTGGACGTGCCATCCACGCACATTGAGGGGGAGATGGATTAGATGTTGGAATTCGATTTTGAAATGGATAGCTTGGCTCAAATAAAAGTAATCGGAGTAGGTGGCGGCGGAAGCAACGCTGTTAACCGAATGATTGAGAACGGTGTGCAGGGTGTTGAATTTATAACGGTAAATACGGATGCTCAGGCACTTCATCTTGCTAAATCCGAACACAAATTGCAAATCGGGGATAAGTTGACTCGCGGCCTTGGGGCTGGCGCTAATCCTGATGTCGGCAAGAAGGCCGCCGAAGAATCCCGTGATTTGATTATGAACACCCTGAAGGGTGCGGATATGGTATTCGTTACAGCTGGTATGGGCGGCGGAACCGGAACAGGCGCAGCTCCTGTCATTGCTGAAATTGCTAAGGAGTGCGGGGCATTAACGGTTGGGGTTGTCACTCGTCCGTTTACGTTCGAAGGACGCAAGCGTGCTTCCCAAGCGGAGCTTGGCATTGAAGCATTGAAAGAGAAAGTGGACACACTCATCGTCATTCCGAATGATCGCTTGCTGGAGATCGTGGATAAGAAGACACCGATGCTGGAAGCGTTCCGAGAAGCTGATAACGTATTGCGTCAGGCCGTTCAGGGCATTTCTGATCTGATCCAAGTACCGGGTCTGATCAACCTTGACTTCGCCGACGTGAAGACCATCATGACAGAACGCGGATCCGCGCTGATGGGTATTGGACTGGCTACCGGTGAGAACCGTGCCTCTGAAGCTGCCCGCAAGGCAATTATGAGCCCGCTGCTTGAGACCTCTATTGAGGGAGCACGCGGTGTTATCATGAATATTACAGGGGGAGCCAATCTCTCCCTGTATGAAGTAAATGAAGCGGCCGAGATCGTAACCTCAGCTTCCGATCCGGAAGTGAACATGATCTTCGGTGCGATTATCGAGGAAAGCATGAAGGAAGAAATCAAGGTAACGGTGATCGCTACCGGCTTTGAGAGCAAACCTTCACCGATCCCTCCTGGACGTCGCCCTGCAATGCCTCAAGGGGAACAACAACAACAGCAGCAGGCAACGGACAAGAGCAATGTGAATCTGAAGCCGTTTGGCAATCAGAACGGCAATGATCAGCTCGATATTCCTACATTCCTTCGCAATCGTTCCCGTAATAATGATTAATTCGAATAAGCCTGTGCTTCGTCATCCTGATGAAGACAGGCTTATTTTTTTATCTTTCTCCACAGCCTTGCCATACCACATCCCATCGATAAGAGAGTAAGAAGTAAATAGTGCTGATGCTGTCACACTTTCACGAATAAAGGTTCAGGTACTCAAACGCTGCGTAACATATGGATATTCCCCAGGTTTTTTCCCAAGATCAAGATGGTTGACTGACGAGCGGAGAGTCCTCTTGGCTCCGGTTTCTAAAAACTGCCCTTCATCGACAAAAAAAGTCTGTAATCGGCCCACAGGTTTAGACAGACTTTGAATTCTATTCTTTTTATACTAGTAACATCTCCCATTGCCCAGAAAACAACAGAAGCATAACGGAAGTGGATTTTTCGACTAGGCAGGTGAACAACCTGGTTGTTTATATTGATCTCATATTTTTGGCAAACCTCGTCATTGACGGCATATTGCTGGCGTTAACCGCCTGGATGCGCAGGGTCAAGCCAAGATGGTGGAGGCTAGTGTTATCTTCCGTGGTAGGCGCACTGTATGTTGTCATGATGTTTGTCCCGCAATTGTCGTTTTTGTACACCTTTCTCATTAAGTTTGGACTTTCATTGATTATGCTCTGGATTGCTTTTGGATTTGCAAGCTTGCAGAGTTACCTTCGTCATTTGGGAGCTTTTTATATGGTGAATTTTGCCGCAGCCGGAGGTATTATCGGATTTCATTATCTGGTGCAAAATTCGGGAGAATTGTTCAGTGGGATATGGTATACGACATCGGGAGGGCTATCCTTTGAATTGAAGGTGGGATTCTGGTTTGCATGCATTACCTTTTTTGTAGTTGTATTCGCATTTAAGGCGGTTCAGACCACGAAACGTAAAACCGAGAACCGTGAAACCCTGTTAGGTGATGTCTCCGTATGGATTGGCAGCACCAAAATTTCCTGTGTGGGTTTGCTCGATACAGGAAACCAATTAAGCGATCCCTTGACGCGCACGCCCGTTATGGTGATGGAAGCAGCGCTATGGGAAGCTTATCTGCCCCAGGGCTGGAGCAAACAGCTGATGGAGGGGGAACCGGACAAATTAATTATGGGGCTGGGGGCAGAGGAATTTGACTGGCAGGACCGTCTGCGGTTAGTTCCGTACCGCGGTGTCAACCGGGGGGCCGCATTCATGCTTGCCCTAAAGCCCGACATGGTACGGATTGAACTGGGAGGACTGGAATACGTATCATCCAAAGTGTTGATTGGTCTTGATGGCGGAACGCTGTCCGGCGACAGGGCATACCGGGCCATTATCCATCCGGCTTTGACGGAGGGAGAGGGCACGCCCAAGTCTCATGCAGGTATTGCTCAGGAGGAAGCTTTACAACAGAATACCGAATCTAGCCTTGTTGAATCTGGTGAGGCGAAGACTGCGGGATAACGATGATAAAGCTATTTTCATAGTCTTCGAATCGTGTAATCTATATGGAATGCTGATGTAATCTTTGAAACTCTTATGGAAAGTTATCATGCCAAGCGAGGAAAACCGTGACTACACTTACGAAGTTATGTTGTCCCTTCGGGAAAACGTTTAGGAGGATACGAGATGCCCGTTAAATGGAGATTAGCATTGCAGCTGCAGTATTACCGCGTACTTTTTTTACTAGGCCTGAAGAGTCAGGAAATCTACTACATCGGAGGAAGTGAGGCGCTTCCGCCTCCGCTTACGAAAGAAGAAGAGGAGTTCTTGCTCAAGAAGCTGCCTTCCGGCGATGCAGCCACCCGCGCTATGCTGATCGAACGTAACCTGCGTCTGGTTGTGTACATTGCCCGCAAATTCGAGAACACCGGCATTAACATCGAGGATTTGGTATCGATTGGTGCGATCGGACTGATTAAAGCGGTGAATACTTTTGACCCGGAGAAAAAAATCAAGCTGGCTACATATGCCTCGCGCTGTATTGAAAATGAAATACTGATGTACCTGCGGCGGAATAACAAAACGCGAAGCGAGGTTTCTTTTGATGAACCGCTGAACATCGATTGGGATGGCAACGAATTGCTCTTATCCGATGTGCTGGGCACCGAGAATGACACCATCTACCGTAACATTGAAGAACAGGTGGACCGGAAACTCCTGCAAAAAGCGCTTGATAAATTAAGCGACAGGGAACGCATGATTATGGAGCTTCGTTTCGGGCTTCAGGACGGGGAAGAAAAGACGCAAAAAGACGTGGCAGACCTGCTTGGAATCTCACAATCCTACATTTCCCGATTGGAGAAGAGAATTATTAAACGACTCCGCAAAGAATTCAACAAGATGGTGTAACTGGAAAACCCAAGGAATAAAATAACCCCCCTCGGAGATAATGTACAGTAATGTTTCTCCTTGGGAGGTTAGTCATCATGACGCGAAACAAAGTTGAAATTTGTGGTGTGGATACGTCAAAACTGCCGGTTCTGACGAATGTGGAAATGAGGGAGCTGTTCCATAATCTGCAGCAGAACAATGAACGATCAGCTCGAGAAAAACTGGTGAATGGCAACCTGAGACTGGTCCTCAGCGTCATCCAGAGGTTTAATAATCGGGGGGAGTTTGTTGATGATCTGTTTCAGGTAGGGTGCATTGGATTGATGAAAGCCATCGACAATTTTGATTTGTCGCAAAATGTTAAATTTTCCACTTATGCCGTACCGATGATTATCGGAGAAATACGTCGATACTTAAGGGACAATAACCCGATTCGCGTCTCGCGATCCCTGCGTGATATTGCTTACAAGGCACTTCAGGTCCGGGATCAGCTGACAAATGCGAACTCGCGCGAACCGACGATTTTTGAAATTTCTGAAGCGCTGAATGTGCCCAAGGAAGATGTTGTTTTTGCACTCGATGCTATTCAAGATCCCGTGTCCTTGTTTGAGCCGATTTATCATGATGGGGGAGATCCGATTTATGTGATGGATCAAATCAGTGATGATAAGAACAAAGATGTATCCTGGATTGAAGAAATCGCACTCCGGGAAGCGATGCACAAGCTCGGACAACGTGAAAAAATGATTTTATCCATGCGGTTTTATGAAGGCAAGACCCAGATGGAAGTTGCTGATGAAATCGGCATCTCCCAAGCTCAGGTGTCCCGTCTGGAGAAGTCAGCGATCAAGCAAATGCAGAAGCATGTCAAAACTTAGGAAGACCAGCCATCAAACGAAAAGACAACGATCCCATTCAAGGGGTCGTTTTTTTAATTTAAGTAAGTTATTTTACTCATGCGGCTCATATACTGAACAGAGGGTATTTATGTAAACGGCATGCCCGATCCTCAAATACATCTAAGGTGTGAATGCTCATGATACCTGAAAATCAAATGGTGGGGAAAAAGATGAAAATTTCCGATTTTCAAACGAAGGATGTTATTAATATCATTGATGGCAAGCGGCTGGGACAGATCAGTGATCTGGAACTCGACTTGCGGCAGGGCCGAATTGAAGCGATTGTTGTGCCAAGTTACGGAAAGTTTATGGGGCTGTTTGGCGGCGGGAGTGATCTGATCATCCCCTGGCGGAATATCGTGAAGATTGGTTCGGATGTAGTGCTTGTCAAGATGGAGGAGCTGCGAAGAATGCCGGAAGATCAGGAGCCGGTGGAATATCTGGATCGCCCGGATCGCCATGATCGGCGCAGCTTCTGACAAGCCGCCAATCGGTTGATGTGTCTCCAGCGTATGTTTTCTGTTACACTGGGATAGAGGTGAAATGTTCATGGAACCGTTTGTGAGTCAGGAGAAGCAGACACCGAGTCTGTTCGTGCTGGAAAAATGGGGAAGGGAAACGGAGGCTGCTGCGATTTCAGCCGGTTTCACAGGCCGGCAAGGAGGCGTTAGCCGGGTACCATATGACAGTCTGAACTTGGCCTTTCATGTCGGAGATGAACCGGGTGACATTGTAGAGAACCGGAAATTAACCGCTGCGTCCCTTGGGTTTTCACTGGAGGACTGGACCTGTGGTGAACAGGTGCATGGCGTTCAGATTGGTGTCGTTCATGAAGAGGACAGAGGCAGAGGAAGCTTGGATCGGACCTCGGCCTTTCAAAATACAGACGGACTTGTGACCCATGTCCCCGGCGTGCTGCTGACTTCCTTCTATGCGGATTGCGTGCCATTGTATTTTTGGGACCCCGTTTCGGGTGCTGTCGGTTTGGCCCATGCCGGCTGGAAGGGGACGGTAGGCCGTATTGCTGAAGAAATGGTCGCCAAGATGGCCCTGGAGTATGGCAGCATGCCGCAGAATATTCGTACAGCCATCGGTCCGTCGATAGGCGAGTGCTGCTATGAGGTGGATGATCGGGTTATGGATCGTGTCCGTGATATTGGATTCGGGGGGCTTACGCCAGAGGAAGCTGCAAAATCAGCCCTGTATATCGACAAGGGACGCGGAAAATACATGCTGAACTTGAAAGAAATAAACAGACACATTATGATTAAAGCAGGAATATTGGCGGAACATATCGAATGTACTTCATGGTGTACAAGCTGCAATCACGATCTGTTCTTCTCCTACCGCAAGGATGGAGGGACAACGGGTCGTATGGCAAGTTGGATCGGGATGAGAAAGAGGTGAGTCGTCCCTTGAGTTTGATGGAACGTATCGATCAGGTGGAACAGCGAATAACGGAGGCTTGCGCAAGAAGCGGCAGGGACCGGAATGAAGTGAATATGATTGCGGTCACTAAATATGTCTCCTTGGATAAAACAGCTGCGGTACTGGATCAGGGACTTCGGCATATCGGCGAGAACCGCTGGCAGGACGCCCAGGAGAAGTGGAACGCCCTTGGAGACCGGGGAACGTGGCATTTCATCGGGCACCTGCAGACCAACAAGGTCAGGGATGTCATTGATAAATTTCAATATATTCATTCACTTGACCGCTTGTCCTTAGCCCATGAGCTGGAGAAGAGGGCTGCAGCGCTGAACCTTCAGGTATCCGCCTTTATGCAAGTTAATATCTCGGGCGAGGAATCCAAGTACGGATTGGCTCCTGAGAAAGCAGCCGAGTTCTTGAAGGAAATCAACAGTCTTTCACACGTAAAGGTAACCGGACTCATGACCATGGCTCCATATGAATCGTCAGCGGAGCAGACGCGTCCTGTATTTCGTGGTTTAAGACAACTAAGAGATGAGCTGAATGAGCAGGCGCTGACATTGGCGCCGTTGACTGAATTGTCCATGGGTATGTCCAATGACTTTGAAGTTGCCATAGAAGAAGGGGCGACCTGGGTGCGTCTCGGCTCAATTTTAGTAGGTAAAGAGGAGGATTGACGATGGGCGTGATGAACCGGTTTATGAATTTCTTGGGACTGCAAGAGGAAGAAGAAGTTGTGGAACGCGAGGTTCTTGCCTCGCAGGACGAGCCGGTGGAGGCAACCCCGTTTGATCATCGGAAAAATCAAAAAAATGCAAATATCGTCAGCATTCATTCACAGAAGAACGTTAAGGTTGTATTAGTGGAGCCGCGTTCATATGATGAAGCACAGGAGATTGCAGATCATCTGCGCTCATTCCGAACGGTTGTCGTTAATCTGCAGCGCGTACGCAATGATCAGGCGCTGCGCATTATCGATTTTCTCAGCGGAACGGTATATGCGCTTAGTGGCGGAATCTCCAAGGTAGGCGGGAATATCTTCCTATGCACACCGGATACCGTCGAGATTCAAGGTTCCATCTCCGAGATTTTAGCAGACGAGCATGAATATAACAGAATGAGGTGATCTAGGCTTTGAGCAGCGAAATTTATAGCATTGTTGGAACCCTGTTCCAAATTTATTTTTACATGATCCTGGTCTACGTTTTAATGTCTTGGCTCCCGAATGTGAGAGAAAGCTTTGTCGGGGAGCTGCTTGGCAAGTTAGTTGAGCCGTATTTGGCTCCATTCCGCCGGTTTATCCCGCCGATTATGGGCATGATCGATATTTCTCCGATTGTCGCGTTGTTCGTTCTGCAGCTGGCACAACGGGGCGTGTATGCTATCCTCGGATATCTACTGTAGCAGGTGAATAAGCATGAAACTGGACATCTATGATCATTTTCACAGGGACGAACGTGAATTTGTGGACCGGGCTTGGGAATGGGTTGTCAATGCCGGACAGTATCATGAAGCGAAGCTGACGGATTTCCTGGACCCTCGTCAGAGATTCATTCTGGAGTCGCTCGTGAATCGTCACCCCGATGTGCATGCCCTGTTTCAGGGTGGACATGCTGATGCAGAGCGCGTTCGGGCATTGATTGCACCGGATTATCGGGATCTTGAGGGCGAGGATTTGAAGATGAAAGTGCTCAGCATATCTTCCGGGGATCAGAAGTTTCTGGAGCTCGACCATGGTGACTACATGGGTTCGATTCTGGGTCTTGGCATCAAGAGATCCAAGATCGGTGATATTCATGTGCTTGAGGACGGCTGCCATACGGTGGTTGCCGAGGACATCAGTTCGTTCCTGCATCTGAATCTCAGTCAAGTTCACAGGGTGCACGTGATGACGGAACTGCTGCCGCTGGACAAGCTTCAGGTCACGCATACGAATTTCGATACGATGGATATTACCGCATCTTCCATGAGACTCGACGGGATAGCCAGTGACGCATACCGGATCAGCCGGACGAAAATCGTGGTACCGATCAAGGCGGGCCGATGCCGTGTGAACTGGAAAGTGGAAGAGGATCCTTCAACGAATTTAAAAGAAGGCGATGTTGTCTCCATCCAAGGCTTTGGAAGGTTTAAAGTACTGGAGACAGGCGGCCTGACGAAAAAAGGGCGGTACCGTATCAAGGTTGGGAAATATGCCTGACCTTTGAAGGAATTGCCGTTTTTTTGTCGAAACAATACAAGGTACATTAATAATTACAATGGATTTGCCGATAAATCAGAATGACCGCTATTGTCTTCATGGACGGGTGGTTTGGCTACTACAGCGGATGAACCGTCTTGTAAGGCCCATATATTTAGGAGGTGCACACCATGCCATTGACACCGCTTGATATACATAACAAGGAATTTGCCCGTCGAATTCGGGGTTATGATGAGGACGAGGTCAACGAGTTTTTGGACCAGATTATTAAAGATTACGAAAGTGTGATCCGGGAAAATAAGGAGCTGGGAAACCAGCTGTTGACGATGCAGGAAAGATTGGATCATTTTTCAAATATTGAGGAAACCTTATCCAAGACGATCATTGTCGCTCAAGAAGCGGCGGATGAGCTGAAACACAACGCGAAGAAGGAAGCTCAGCTGATCGTGAAGGAATCCGAGAAGAATGCAGACCGTATTATCAATGATGCGCTGAGCAAATCCCGCAAAATTGCGCTTGAGGTTGAAGAGTTGAAGAAGCAGGCATCCATCTACCGTACCCGTTTCCGCTCCTTGGTTGAGGCGCAATTGGAGCTCTTGAAGCAAGAAGGCTGGGAGACGCTGGAGAGCCGTGAAGCAAGTCTTGAGCCTAAAGAGGTATACTAGGCGGGTATCCGGTTGACTTTTTCCCGGAAAGAGTCTATAACTAATAACATATTGTTGATTCATATTCGAATTCGTTGATGGGAATAGTACGCGAAGGATCTGTCCCTCAGAGAGCCGGCGGTTGCTGAAAGTCCGGCGTTCAGACCAAGCAGAAGATCATCCCGGAGAAGTGAAGCTGAAGCGTTTAACCGCGTGTGTAAGCTAAACCGTCTGCCGAACGTTACATCGGACCTTGTCTTGTAGTGAAGACATGGACTTAAGGTGTCGTTATGGATAGTCTTCTAGCGGAAGTCTGTTCAGCGAAATTAGGGTGGTAACGCGAGAACAGGTTCTCGTCCCTTTGGGGATGAGGCCTTTTTTTATTTTCACAGAACATTACGAATCAGGGCGAAAGGACGATTGGCATGAACAGAGTAGACGTCAAAGAGAAGGCGCGGGCAAGAGAGCTGCGCATCTTGAACAAATGGAACGAGGAGAACACGTTCAAGAAATCGATCGAAAGCCGGGCCGGCAAGCCGAATTATGTATTCTATGAAGGGCCTCCAACGGCGAACGGTGCGCCGCATATCGGTCACGTGCTTGGCCGGGTCATTAAAGATTTTGTTGGCCGTTATCAGACGATGAAAGGTTACCATGTCGTTCGGAAAGCGGGCTGGGATACGCACGGACTGCCGGTTGAACTTGGCGTGGAGAAGCAGCTTGGTATCTCCGGCAAGCAGGAAATCGAGAATTACGGCGTGGAAGCCTTTATCAAGAAATGTAAATCAAGTGTGTTTGAATACGAGCATAAATGGCGTGAGCTGACCGAAGCGATTGCTTATTGGACCGATCTGGATCATCCCTACATCACGCTGGAGAATGATTATATTGAGAGTGTATGGAACATCTTGGCGACAATCCATGACAAAGGTCTCCTGTACCGCGGTCATCGTGTAAGCCCGTATTGCCCGTGCTGTCAGACGACACTCAGTTCTCATGAAGTAGCCCAGGGCTACGAGGATGTTAAAGACCTGAGTGCAACTGCCAAATTCAAGCTGCACGATAGCGGAGAATACGTACTGGCATGGACGACCACGCCTTGGACACTTCCATCCCACGTGGCGTTAGCTGTAAATCCGGATATGGATTATGCGCGCGTAGAGCAGGAGGACGGCATCTACATCGTCGCTAAAAATCTGGTAGAGGATGTCATGAAGGGCGAGTTTACCGTTCTATCTACGTTGAAAGGTTCTGAGCTGGTTGGTAAAACCTATGATTCTCCATTTACCTTCGTACAAGCGGAGAAAAAAAATATAGTCGTTGGCGCCTCCTTTGTTACGGATGCAAGCGGTACGGGCATTGTGCATATGGCTCCTGCTCACGGTGAGGATGACTATCGGGTATGCCGCGAGAATGGCATCAGCTTTGTAAGTGTGGTCAATGGCCAAGGCCGATACACCGATGAAGTGACAGACTTTGCCGGACGTTTCGTCAAAGATTGCGATCTGGATATCGTGAAGTCGTTGTCTGAAAAAGGTCTTCTGTACAGCAAAGAGAAGTATGAGCACAGCTACCCGTTCTGCTGGCGCTGTAAATCCCCGCTGCTCTATTATGCAATGGAGAGCTGGTTCATCGAGACGACAGCCGTTAAGGATCAATTGATTGCGAACAACAATGGGGTAACCTGGTATCCGGGCCACGTGCGTGATGGCCGCTTCGGCAAGTTCCTGGAAGATTTGGTTGATTGGAATATCAGCCGGAACCGCTATTGGGGAACGCCGCTGAACGTATGGGTCTGCGACACGTGCGAAGGACAATATGCCCCGCACAGCATTGCTGATCTTCGTGCCAACGCGGTTGGCGAGATTGCGGAGGATCTGGAACTTCACAAGCCTTACGTGGATGAAGTGAAAGTGAAATGCCCGCATTGCGAAGGTGGCGTGATGGAACGCACCTCTGAGGTGATCGACGTATGGTTTGACAGCGGATCGATGCCTTTTGCACAATATCATTATCCGTTCGAGGACAAGGAGAAATTCGAACAGCAGTATCCTGCCGATATGATCTGCGAAGGAATTGACCAGACACGTGGATGGTTCTACAGCCTGCTGGCCGTATCCACTTTGTTCACGGGTAAAGCTCCTTACAAAGCGGTCATGGCCACAGGTCATATCCTGGATGAGAATGGACAGAAGATGTCCAAATCCAAAGGGAATGTCATTGATCCTTGGGATATCATCGAAGAGTACGGTACGGATGCCTTCCGCTGGGCGCTGCTGGCTGACAGTGCGCCATGGAACAGCAAGCGGTTCTCCAAAGGGATCGTTGGCGAGGCGAAATCCAAAGTGGTGGATACGCTGGTAAACACTCATGCATTCCTGACGCTGTACGCCGGTATTGACGGCTATGATCCGAAGGAGCATGAATTCAAGGGATCGGACCATAAGCTGGACCGCTGGATTCTCTCCCGCCTGAACAGCTTGATTCAAGTAGTTGATAAAGGGCTGGCTGTGAATGATTTCCTGAATGCAGCCAAAGCCATCGAAGCCTATGTGGATGAGCTGAGCAACTGGTACATTCGTCGTTCGCGCGACCGATTCTGGGGCAGCGGGCTCAGCGAAGATAAGCTGGCTGCGTATGGAACGCTGACGCATGTGCTGCTCACCCTCTCGAAGCTTATGGCTCCATTTACGCCGATGCTGTCCGAAGATATCTTTGTCAACCTGGGCGGCGGCGAGAGCGTGCATCTGGCCGATTTCCCGCAAGCAGACGAAGCGCTGATCGACAAGGCGCTGGAGCAGGACATGGAGACGGCAAGACAGATTGTGGAGCTTGCGCGCAACGTCCGCAACGAGACCGGAATCAAGACGCGTCAGCCGCTGTCCGAGCTGATTGTGTCCATGGACCGTGAATTTGATCTTTCCGGATACGAAGACATTATCAAGGATGAGATCAACGTAAAAGCAATCGAGGTTGAGACCAGCGACAGCGGCTTCGTAGATTTCACGCTGAAGATGAATCTCAAGGTTGCCGGTAAGAAATACGGTAAGAATATCGGTTTCCTGCAAGGGTTCTTGAAGGGGATGAGCAGTGACGACACTCGCAAAGCGGTTCAAACGGGCGGTGTGAATGTCACTTCACCGGAAGGTGAGGAGCTGCAGATTACTGCTGACGAGCTTCTGGTGGAGAAGAAAGCGAAGGAGGGCTTTGCATCCGCTTCGGGTTATGGGTTAACCGTTGCGCTCAATACCGATATCACCCCAGAGCTGGAGCAGGAAGGCTGGGTTCGTGAAGTCGTGCGTGCCGTACAGGATACACGCAAGAAACTGGATCTGCCGATTGAGAAGCGGGTCAACCTGACTCTTGACACGGATGATGAGCTTAGAGGCGCTATTACCGCTTTTGAAGAGGTTCTGCGCGAGAATGTGCTCGTGAACGATCTGCAATTTGGACAAAGTGAAGGCATGGAGCGGGTTGAGCTTGGCGGCAAAACGATCGGTATCCATATCGCCTGAAAGATAGATTGGATTTAATACCAATGCCCCTATTCATGGGGCGTTGGTTTTTTTTCATATTTAAGTTGAGGCAGGGTTCTTCAGCGGTTTAGGTTCTATACGAATGAGATTCTACCAATAGATACATAATAATCAGCGAATCGTGGTTTCGTATCCAGGCAGAGATTGGGGCTAAAGGGGCGTTGAAATATGGCGGAGAAGTCGGATGAAGCGGAGTTAACAGAAGAGAAGAAGGTGTTGGATGAAGATAAGGATCAACTGAGTGCGATACACCGAATGACCACGGACATTGCACAACAGCTGGAGAAGTCCCGGATTGCGGAATACACTCAGCTGTTGAACCGGCCCTGGAAGCTGATATGGACGAATCTGCTGGCTGGCACAGCCCGCGGCGTGGGGATTGCGATTGGTTTTACCTTTTTTGCAGCCACCATCATCTACGTTCTTCAGGCGCTGGGCGCACTGAATTTGCCGATTATCGGTGATTATATTGCAGACATTGTGCGTATTGTTCAGCGTCAGCTGGAGTTGACATAACAAGGAATTTTGCAAGTATGTACAAGGGGCCGGCAGCTGCCCTAATCGCAGTCATACCGCCCACCCGGAACTATTAGTTAGCTGAAGGATTCATCATCGGGGTCCCCGTTGGGATCAAGGAGGTAACTTCCTTCGCCCCGATTCAGGTAATCAACGTACTGGGGACTACGCACGATAAAGACCTCGGAACCATCGATATTGGTTGCAACGAAATTTTCATATACCTCAACAAAACCGCCATGATCATCGCCATTCTCGATATCCATCTCGTTATAACTGTCAATGTCGTTTCCTTCCGCCATAGCAGGTGTGTTGGAGGTGCCCCAGCTTTCGACGATCTGCCAAGCGTCCTCGCCATCAAAAGCGGAATACTCATGTTCATCCATGCTGGATTTACCAAAAGCGGGCGCCAGCACCTCTTCCTCAATCGGACGATTGTAGGACAGGTTTTCACGCGGAGTGTCTTTTACGCAATATTGCGTATCAGGCAGTGCTTCCAGCCGTTCATATGGAATGGGCTGGCCGCAGGTCAGACAAACACCGTAGCGTCCGTGATGGATGGCTTCCAGTGAGAAAATGACACGTTGCAGTTCAAGATCTACCCTGTCCTGGAGGGCGAGGTCTTTTTCCCGCTCATAGAGCTCTGTAGCCAGATCACCGGGGTGATTATCGATATGTGATAACTCGCCGGTTGAATCTCTCTCGGACTCGCCGAGCCCATGCTGGTCGTTATAGATCATGCGCCGTTCAAGCTCAACTTTTTGATCCATCAGCTTCTGTTGCAGAATATCGAGTTGCTCCTGAGTTAAATGCGACATGTCAGGCTCCTTTCATGGTCCGAAGTTGACCTTCTGATTCATATGTATAGAGTGCACCTATCGTGTCGGTTTTACTGACGGAAAATGTTCTCGCCAATGGACAGGAATGGACGATTTCTGAGCCGCTGTGCTACAATAAGACGAGTTATGTACCGATCAGCGAAGGTGAACGTTTGGTTGGAGAAGACAAGAACGGAGTGACATAAACAAGTGGTATATTATTTGATTGCATTTGTTTTATTTCTTATTGATCAGGGCACCAAGTACTTGATTGCCACAAACCTGGAGCTTTATGAGCAGATTCCGGTAATCGGTGATTTCTTCCTGATCACATCGAGCCGAAATCGGGGAGCCGCGTTTGGCATACTGCAGGATCAATTATGGTTCTTCATTGTTGTGACGCTTATCGTGGTGGCGGGTATCATCTGGTACTTGCAAAAGGTAGTGAAGGAAGGACGCAGATTATTGCCTACAGCACTTGCGCTTGTTCTTGGCGGGGCTTTGGGGAACTTCATCGATCGCCTGGTAATGGGAGAGGTTGTGGATTTCCTGCAGTTCAATTTCGGCAGCTACACATTCCCGATATTTAATATTGCTGATTCCTGTATTGTGATCGGTGTGGCGTTAATTATATTGGATACGCTTCTGGACGGAAGACGCGAGAAGATGAAGACAACAAGTGGAGTTTCGGGTACAGAAGGGAATGAATGATGTTGCAAGACGGAATGGATATGGATGCGGACTTTAACGATGGAACGGTACAGGGCCAGGAGCTTTATGAGTGGACCGTAGATGCTGATTCCTCCAAGACCCGTTTAGATAAATACATAACGGAGAGCCTAGGAGAAGAAGTTTCGCGCTCCCAGGTGCAGTTGTGGATTACAGATGGACATGTTAAGGTCAACGAGGGACCTGTAAAATCCAATTATAAGGTGAGTCTGGGTGATCATATTGTGCTGAGTGTACCTCAGCCATCGGTAGTTGAGATTATTCCGGAGGACATCCCGCTTGAAATTGCTTTTGAAGATCGGGACGTGATTGTGGTAAATAAACCGAGAGGGATGGTGGTTCACCCGGCACCGGGGCACTCGTCCGGAACGCTTGTGAATGCGCTGATGTTTCACTGCAAGGACTTGTCAGGCATTAACGGGGAGCTTCGGCCTGGCATCGTTCATCGAATTGACAAGGATACAACCGGTTTAATTATGGCAGCCAAGAACGATAAAGCTCATGCTTCTCTGGCCGCTCAATTGAAGGACCATAGCGTGAACCGTCGTTATTTGGCTCTTGTACATGGAAATATCAGTCATGATCAAGGAACGATTGATGCACCTATCGGCAGGGATGCGCAGGATCGTAAATTATATACGGTGACGGACCGAAACAGCAAGCATGCAGTTACTCATTTTACCGTGGTGGAACGGTTCGGAGACTATAGTCTTCTCGAGCTGAAGCTGGAGACAGGACGAACGCATCAAATCCGCGTGCATATGAAGTATATCGGCCATCCGCTTGTGGGTGATCCCGTATACGGCAAGAGCAAGGGAATCAAACTGAACGGGCAGGCGCTTCATGCAGCCGTTTTAGGTTTTGTCCATCCTTCAAGCGGACAGTACATGGAGTTTTCTGCACCGATGCCGAAGGATATGGAGGAATTGCTGGCTATCCTAAGGGGCCGCTAGCGGTTCCTTTTTTCTTGCGTTTGAATTGTCGGGTATGTTATAGTGACGATAACTTTAATGAAGGAGGTGAGCAGGATGAATATCGAGATGGTAAACAACCGTATTAGCCAGCTGCCTGTATCTATGGCTGGCATTGTTCATGCATTTCTCTACAGCGGGAGAGGTCTGTCCAATTTCAATTATATGGTTGTACCATCGCGAGAAGTCACCTGCCTGCCTGCACGGATTAAGCCCTAATTAAGGCTTACTATTCTTAAGGGTCCACGGAGCTTGCTCTGTGGGCCCTTTTTGCATTTGCAGCGCCTGGTTCTTCTCCAGCTAACAGGCATTCGAACAGTACGGATGAAATTTGTTCGGAGCATACAGGAGGAAACCTAATATGAATATGATTAATGTACAAAAACTTACTCAATACCACGGCGCCAATCTGGTGCTGGACCAGATATCATTTGAAATACAAGAAGGCGAGAAGGTTGCTCTCATCGGAAGCAACGGAAGCGGAAAGTCAACGCTGATGCGTCTTCTTGCTGGTCATGACAAGCCAACCGAAGGACAATTGGCGATAAAGAAGAATGCGAAAATCGGATATTTGGAGCAAATTCCGAGCAATATGGATGCCTGGACGGTGATGGATGTTCTGTCACAAGGTTTGAGTCATCTGGCGGACTACCGAACGGAGATGACAGAGCTTGAGAAGAAAATGAGTGATGTTGAGATCGCTGCGGATGCAGTGCAATTAGATCGTGTACTCCGCCGCTATTCAGCTCTTCAGGAGCGGTTTGAGATCGAGGGCGGTTATGAACTGGAGGCCAGCATCGATAGGATTGCTTCAGGGCTTCAAATCTCCAAGCGTGAGTACGGGCTTACCTTCGGCTCGTTGTCTGGCGGAGAACAAACTCGGGTGATGCTGGCATCACAGCTGATCGTACAGCCGGAATTGCTGCTGCTTGATGAACCGACCAATCATCTGGATTTGGCACGTACCGAATGGCTGGAGGGTTTTCTGCGCGACTATCCGGGAACCTGCGTCATTATCTCCCATGACCGATATTTTCTCGATCGGGTGGTGTCCAAAACGATTGAGATCGAGGATGGGGAAGTTTTCACAGCCAGAGGCGGTTACACCGCATTTATGAGAGATAAGGAGGAACGGTTGCTCCAACAGTTTGCGGAGTATCAAGAGCAGCAGAAAGTGATCAAAAAGATGAAAGAATCGATCAAGCAGCTGGAGGAATTCGGACGCATCGGCGGCAATGAGAAATTTTTCAAACGGGCGGCATCCATGCGCAGGGCGCTGGAACGGATGGAACAGGTCAAGAGGCCTGTATTGGAACGGAGGCAAGCTGATTTTGATCTCAATCCGCAGGATCGTTCGGGCCGCCGTGTGGCATACTTCGAACAAGTTGAGGTTGCTTACGGAGATCAGAGGGTGCTGAGAGGGGCATCCGGCTTGCTAGAGTATGGTGAGAAGATTGTGCTCATGGGCTCAAACGGCAGCGGTAAAACAACGCTCTTCAAGGTGCTGATGGGAGAGCTGATGCCGGATTCCGGAACGCTGGAATGGGGTTCCAGGGTGGATGTGGGCTACTTGGCACAACAAGAAGAGCCGGAGAATCCGAAGGAATCCGTGCTTCAATATTTCCGTGGGAAGGCCGGGGTTGAGGAAGGCGAAGCTCGCGGGATTCTCGCAAGGTATCTGTTCTATGGAGCGGCTGTCTTCAGAACGGTCGGGCAGCTGTCGGGCGGTGAATGGACACGATTAAGGTTAGCGCTGCTTATATACCAGAAACCGAATCTGCTTCTTCTGGATGAACCAACCAACCATTTGGATATTGCCTCACGCGAAGCGCTGGAGGATGCATTGCGAGATTATGCGGGGACCGTACTTGCCATCTCTCATGACCGGTATTTTGTCAATCAGCTGTCTCATAAAGTATGGAATTTGGAACAAGGCAAGCTTATCGTTTACTTGGGAAATTATGATGATTTTCGAGCCAAGAAGGATCAGTTGGCTGCAGCGTCACTTGCAAGAGAGCTTCCAGGCGGAAGAGATGACATTGCCTTGCCGAAGATAGCGCAGCAGAAAGCGAAGGAGAAGACCAGCGCTCAACCTGCGCAACATTCAAACCGAATAAAAGAGAATCCATCTTCTGCCGAACGGAGCCATTGGCTGGAGGAGGAGATCGACCGTTTGGAGAGACTCATTCAACAGCTTGATGGATGGCTTGAGACAGAGGGTCCGATGGTTGACGGAACGGATGCAGCGCTTCTGGAACAGCGCTGGAATGAGCGTGAGTCGCTGGCTGCGAATCGTGACGAGCTCCTGGCGGAATGGCTGGAATTGTCTTAAGCTGGATTTTGCTGATGAGGCTTAAGTCTATGACATACGATCAAGCTGAAAAAGTACAAATCATTTGATATATAATGCATGGCTCCTGCCGAGATTTTACGGCATATTTATGGATGAATATCATTGCAAGAGTAGGAGATGAATACAAATCATGAGTATTGACAAATATCAGGAAACGTACATTCAGCAAAACTTTGCTAACCGTATCGGCGGTGCCAACTATGGCAAAGATACAGCCATTTATAAATTTGAGAAAATCAAGAGAGCGAAGGCAGCTGCGAAGCAGGAGCATCCGAACACGGAGCTTATCGATATGGGTGTTGGCGAGCCGGACGAGATGGCGGACGCAGGCATCGTGGCGAAACTCGCTGAGGAAGCCTCCAAGCGGGAAAACCGGGGATATGCGGATAACGGAATTCCTGAGTTTAAGGAAGCGGCTGTTCGCTACTTGAAGAATGTGTTTGGCGTCGAAGGAATCGATGCGGCTACAGAAGTACTGCACTCCATTGGTTCCAAACCTGCACTGGCTATGCTGCCATCCTGCTTCATTAACCCGGGGGATGTAACCATTATGACGGTTCCGGGATATCCCGTGCTTGGCACGCACACCAAGTATTTGGGCGGCGAAGTATACAATGTGGAATTGAAAAAAGAAAACGCGTTTTTGCCGGATCTCAGTTCCATTCCTGAAGACATTGCACGCCGTGCAAAACTGCTCTACCTGAACTATCCGAACAACCCGACGGGTGCCAGCGCAACCGTTGAGTTTTTCTCCGAGGTTGTGGAATGGGCTCGCAAGTACGGAGTTGTCGTCGTCCACGATGCTCCATATGCAGCGCTCACCTACGATGGCTTGAAGCCGCTCAGCTTCCTCTCCGTACCTGGCGCGAAGGATGTTGGCGTGGAGCTTCACTCCTTGTCCAAATCCTACAACATGACAGGTTGGCGCATCGGCTTCATCGCCGGCAATCCGCTTGTGGTCAAAGCCTTTGGCGATGTGAAGGACAACAACGACTCCGGTCAATTCATAGCCATTCAAAAGGCAGCAGCATACGGCTTGGACAATCCGCAAATTACCGAGAAGATTGCAGAGAAGTATTCGCGTCGTCACAATATGCTGGTGGACGTGCTGAATGAACTTGGCTTTACAGCCGAGAAACCGAAAGGCTCCTTCTTCCTGTATGTGGAGGCTCCAAAAGGAGTTAAAGGCGGCCGCCGCTTTGAGTCCGGAGAGGACTTCTCCCAATATCTGATCCGCGAGAAACTGATCTCTACGGTGCCTTGGGATGATGCAGGACATTTCGTTCGCTTCTCCGTGACCTTCATTGCTGACGGTGAGGAAGAAGAGAAACGGGTGATTTCCGAAATTCGCAGCAGACTTAGCGATGTGGAATTCGAATTTTAATAGCGTAATAAACTCTGTTCGGAACGCGACAACTTTCGACATGATCGAGGTTGACATCTCCTGTGGGGTCTGTCATAATGAGATCAATCGAATAGCACCTTTAAATCAGTCCCGTGAGGCTGGCAAGGTAACGTGAACCGAGGTTCATTAACAGGAGGCATAGCTCTGTCTGCGGATAGATGCTGCGCTTTCCACACTATCTCTATGAGATCAACTCCTTGTCCAAGCCGGGCAAGGAGTTTTTTTTGTGTGTAAGAAACCCACGGATCGTCAGGAACTGGAAAGGGCTAATCAAACGTGTTGAAGGAGGACTTAAGGATGAGCAATGAACAGCATGTGATTATGGACGAGACGGCCATCCGCCGCGCGCTAACGAGAATTGCCCATGAAATATTGGAAAAGAATAAAGGGATTGAAGATTGTGTACTGGTCGGCATCCGTACACGCGGGGTGTTTCTGGCTCAGAGAATCGCCGAGCGAATGAACGAGATTGAAGGTACGCCGATTCCTTGGGGAGAGATTGATGTGACCTCCTACCGGGATGACCGGGATAGTAAGGAAGCCACCGCAGAGCGGGTGGAAGGAGCAAAGCTCAGTCTGGAGCACCTGAACATCCATGATAAGAAAGTGATTTTGTTCGATGATGTGCTGTACACCGGACGAACCATTCGGGCGGCGATGGATGCCCTGATGGATTGCGGGCGGCCAAGAATGATACAGCTTGCGGTTCTCGCAGATCGCGGCCATCGCGAACTCCCGATCCGGCCGGATTATATCGGAAAGAACGTTCCTACCTCTAAACAAGAGGAAATTACGGTGGCATTAACCGAAATCGACGGCAAGGATGAAGTGACCATTAGCCAAAGAGAGGAACGATAATCATGACAACAGCCATTTCAGTGAAAGAACGCAGCCTCTTAGGATTGAAGGATATTAGCAGAGACGAGATTGGATCGATCTTGAATCGGGCGGCATATTGGGAAGCGCAGTCCGACAAAGTGGTACCGGTACTCAAATCAAAATTTGCGGTTAATATGTTCTTCGAGAACAGCACCAGAACGAGATTTTCTTTTGAAATGGCTGAGAAAAGACTCGGCGCCGAGGTGATGAACTTTGCAGCGGCAGCCTCAAGTGTAGAGAAGGGCGAGTCGATCTACGATACCGTGCGGACCTTGGAATCGATGGGGATTGACGCAGGTGTCATCCGCTTGAAACCTTCAGGAGTGCTTCAAGAACTGGCAGAACGGGTGTCGATTCCACTGGTGAATGCAGGAGATGGCAACAATGAGCATCCAACGCAGGCACTGCTTGACCTATATACAATGAAGAAAAGTTTCGGAGAGCTTAAAGGATTAACGGTGTCTATCATCGGAGATATCAAACACAGCAGGGTGGCGCGTTCGGACTTGTGGGCGCTGCAGAAATTCGGAGCGCATGTGCAGTTCTGCGCACCGGAAACGATGCAGGCACCAGAGCTTGCCCAGTATGCACCTTATGTATCGATGGAGACGGCGCTGAAGGCTGATGTGGTTATGATGCTGAGGGTTCAGCTGGAGCGTCATAACGCAGGAGTATTCAAATCCAGCGCGGAATACCGGGAGCAGTACGGTCTTACGGAAGAACGGGCAGCGAGGCTGTCAGGGCACACGATGATTATGCATCCGGCACCCGTGAACCGGAACGTTGAAATTGATGACACGGTTGTGGAAAGTCCCAGATCGATGATATTCAATCAGATGGCGAACGGAGTGCCGATTCGCATGGCGGTCATGGAACGGGCGATGAAGGGTTAACCTGAAGCACGAATATGGATGAATAATATTAATAATTATACACAAACATGAATTTTTATTATACAATATACAAAGAAGCGAACGGTGCTTCTGCTGCGGAGGGGAACCAAGATGCAAATGCAAGTGATAAGGAATGCCAAAGTGATCAATGAACAAGGACAGCTCGAAGACAAACATATCGTCATTGCAGACGGATTGATTCAGTCGGTTGTGAGTGAGGCTGGAGCCTTGCCGGAAGCGGGCGAGAACGTGCGGATAATCGATGCCGAGGGCAAACTGGTCACACCGGGATTCATCGATATGCATGTGCACTTGAGAGAGCCGGGTTATGAGCATAAGGAAACGATCGAGAGCGGCAGCCGCTCAGCAGTGAAGGGCGGATTTACGACCATCGCCTGCATGCCTAACACAAGGCCGGTTACCGACTCGCCTGAAACGGTGAAACTGATACTGGACAAAGCGAGTGAGGCGAATCTTGCGAAGGTGCTGCCTTACGCTGCAATAACCAGGAATGAGCTGGGTCGTGAACTGACAGACTTCGAAGCCTTGAAGGCAGCGGGGGCGATTGGATTCACGGATGACGGGGTCGGCGTACAGAACGCACAGATGATGAAAGATGCCATGAAAAAAGCTAAAGCGCTGGGCATGCCGGTTATCGCTCACTGCGAGGACGATTCGCTGGTAAAGGGAGCTTGCGTGACCGAAGGCAAGTTCGCCCAGCAGCATGGCCTGAAAGGAATTCCGAACGAGTCGGAAGCGATCCATGTCGGACGGGATATTTTGCTGACGGAAGCCACCGGGGTACACTACCATGTATGCCATGTGAGCACAGAGCAGTCCGTACGTTTGATCCGCCAGGCGAAGGCGATTGGCATCTCGGTAACGGCTGAGGTATGCCCGCACCATCTGGTACTCTCGGACGAAGATATTCCCGGCCTTGATGCAAACTGGAAGATGAATCCGCCGCTGCGCACTCCGCGTGACGTAGAGGCTTGTATAGAAGGTCTGCTGGACGGAACGCTTGATATGATCGTGACGGATCACGCCCCGCACAGCGCTGAAGAGAAAGCCAAAGGCATGGAGCTCGCACCATTCGGTATCGTTGGATTCGAAACGGCATTTCCACTGCTCTATACCAAGTTTGTTGCAACAGGCAAATGGGATCTCGCATTGCTGGTCAAACGGATGACAAGTGATCCGGCAAGAGTATTCGGTCTTGCAACGGGTGTGCTGGAAGCCGGGGCAGCAGCGGACCTGACCATGATTGACCTGGAAGCCGAGAAGGAAGTGAACCCGGAAGAGTTCGCTACGAAAGGCCGCAACACTCCATTCACCGGCTGGAAGCTGAAGGGCTGGCCTGTGATGACTTGGGTGGACGGCGATATGAAATGGTCCGAACAAAATGGATTTTAAGTAACACTTAGGCCAATGACTTATAAAATATATTACACATAGATGACAGGAGTGATCGGGATGCAGGCAAGATTGTTACTGGAGGACGGTACGCTGTTCAGCGGAAAATCCTTCGGCGCGGATGCTGAAATGACCGGAGAGGTTGTTTTCAATACAGGGATTACAGGATATCAAGAGGTGCTGAGCGACCCGTCCTACTGCGGACAGATCGTGACGATGACGTACCCTTTGATCGGAAACTACGGCATCACGCGGGATGACTTTGAATCCATTCGGCCGTTCGTCCACGGATTCGTTGTTCGTCGTCATGAGCCTGTTCCTAGCAACTGGCGTGCAGAATACAGCGTTGACAGCTTGTTGAAGGAATATGGAATTCCAGGGATCAGCGAAATCGATACACGGATGTTGACCCGCATCATCCGTCATTACGGAACCATGAAGGGGATTCTGACAACGTCCAACAAGCCGGTAGAAGAGCTAAAGGAAATGCTCGGCGACACAACGATTGCTGAACTTCGCAATCAAGTGGCAAGTACTTCAACACCGCAAATGTTTACGAGCCCCGGCTCCAAGGAACGGATCGTTCTGGTTGACTTCGGTGCAAAAAGCGGGATTTTACGCGAGCTGACTTCCCGTGGCTGCGATGTAATCGTGGTTCCGCATGACACCACTGCGGACGAAATCCGCAGACTCCATCCGGATGGAATCCAGTTGTCCAACGGCCCTGGGGACCCGAAAGATGTTCCGTACGCTGTAGATATGGTCAAACAACTGCTTGGCGAATATCCGATCTTCGGCATCTGCCTGGGTCATCAATTGTTTGCACTGGCTGCGGGCGCTGACACCGAGAAGCTAAAATTCGGACACCGCGGCGGGAACCATCCGGTTAAAGAGCTTGCCAGCGGACGCTGCTATATTACTTCCCAGAATCATGGGTTTACAGTAAATGAAGATTCCGTTAAAGGCACGGAGCTTGAAGTCACGCATATCAACAACAACGATAAAACGATTGAAGGCTTGAAGCACTCGAAATTCCCGGCCTTCTCCGTACAGTATCACCCTGAAGCTGCACCTGGACCGCACGACAGCAGCTATCTGTTCGATCAATTCCTTGAAATGATAAGAGACCATAAAGAGAATGAAGTCCGGAAGCCGCGCCAGGCGGTTCTGGCCGCAGCCGTGAAAGGAGCTCGCTAATATGCCTAAAAATGAAACACTCAAAAAAATTCTCGTCATCGGCTCCGGTCCGATTGTCATCGGTCAAGCAGCGGAATTCGACTATGCAGGAACGCAAGCTTGCCAAGCACTGAAAGAAGAAGGTATCGAGGTTGTGCTGATCAACAGCAACCCCGCGACCATCATGACAGATACTAACATGGCGGATAAAGTATACATTGAGCCCATCACCCTGGATTTTGTCACGCAAATCATCCGACAGGAGCGTCCGGACGGATTGCTCCCAACGCTTGGAGGACAAACGGGTCTGAACATGGCGGTTGAGCTTGCGCGTGCCGGCATTTTGGAACAGGAGAATGTCAAACTGCTCGGAACTCAGCTGGAATCGATTGAGAAAGCGGAAGACCGCGACTTGTTCCGTGAGCTGATGCGCGAGCTTGAGCAGCCTGTACCAGAGAGCACCATCGTAACGACTTTGGAAGAGGCAATGGACTTCGCTGATGAGATCGGCTATCCGCTTATCGTTCGTCCTGCCTACACTTTGGGAGGAACCGGCGGAGGTATCTGCGCAACGGAAGAGGAACTGCGCGAAACGGTCAGCTCCGGCCTTCGCTACAGCCCGATTACACAGTGTTTGATCGAGAAGAGCATCGCAGGGATGAAGGAAGTCGAGTACGAGGTCATGCGCGATGCGAACGACAACTGTATCGTTGTGTGTAACATGGAGAACTTCGATCCGGTGGGCGTTCATACAGGCGACAGTATCGTTGTGGCACCAAGCCAGACGCTGTCTGACCGCGAGTATCAAATGCTCCGGAGCGCATCGCTCAAGATCATCCGTGCCCTGAACATTGAAGGCGGATGTAACGTACAGTTCGCGCTGGATCCGAACAGCTACCAATACTACGTCATCGAGGTAAATCCGCGGGTCAGCCGCTCATCTGCGCTCGCTTCAAAAGCAACGGGTTATCCGATTGCCAAGATGGCAGCCAAAATCGCCATGGGTTACACGCTGGACGAGATTGTCAATCCGGTAACGGGCCAGACCTATGCTTGCTTCGAGCCTACCCTGGACTATATCGTCAGCAAAATCCCGCGCTGGCCATTCGATAAGTTCATCCACGCTAACCGGAAGCTGGGAACACAGATGAAGGCAACCGGCGAAGTGATGGCGATTGGACGCACCTTTGAGGAATCCATTCATAAAGCAGTCCGCTCCTTGGAGATCGGTGTACACCGTCTTTACCTGAAAGGTGCCGCTGAGCTGAGTGATGAAGTGCTCCAGCAGCGTCTTGTGAAAGCAGACGATGAGCGGATATTCCTGATCGCCGAAGCATTCCGCCGCGGTTATGGACTGCAGCAGATCCAAGACCTTACAAACATCGACTGGTGGTTCCTGGACAAAATCGAGCGCCTGATTAAATATGAAGATCACATCCGACAAGAAGCTTCATTGACTTATGAAACCCTGTACGAAGCGAAACGTCTTGGTTTCACGGATCGCGCAATTGCCGAACTTCGCGCTGAAGGCAATGCAAGTACACATACAACCGAAGAATCAATCAGGTTCCTGCGTCACGAGCATGGATTGCGTCCGGTTTACAAAATGGTCGACACCTGCGCCGCAGAGTTCGAAGCAACAACGCCATACTACTACTCAACTTATGAAACG
This sequence comes from Paenibacillus glucanolyticus NBRC 15330, assembly GCF_004000885.1. Lineage (GTDB taxonomy): Bacteria > Bacillota > Bacilli > Paenibacillales > Paenibacillaceae > Paenibacillus_AQ > Paenibacillus_AQ glucanolyticus. Next base: position 61,000 of record NZ_BIMC01000020.1, on the reverse strand, counting down.
GAAAATGAAGTCATCGAATCCGCCAAGGAAAAGGTCATCGTGCTGGGTTCCGGTCCGATTCGGATCGGTCAAGGCATCGAGTTCGACTACTCCACCGTGCACGCTGTATGGGCGATCCAGAAGGCGGGATACGAAGCGGTTATAATCAACAACAACCCGGAAACCGTATCAACCGACTTTAATACGTCGGATCGCCTCTACTTCGAACCGCTCTTCTTCGAAGATGTTATGCACGTCATCGAACAGGAGAAGCCGATCGGCGTCATCGTGCAGTTCGGTGGGCAGACGGCCATTAATCTCGCCGAACCGCTGAGCAAAGCGGGCGTGAAGATTCTGGGCACAAGTCTGGAAAGCATTGACGAAGCCGAGGATCGCAAAAAATTCGAAGCGCTCCTGTCCAGACTGGACATTGCCCAACCGAAAGGAAAAACCGTAATATCGGTTGATGATGCTGTAGAAACGGCTCAATCGCTGGGTTATCCGGTACTGGTAAGACCATCGTATGTACTCGGCGGACGGGCCATGGAGATTGTATACTCCGACAGTGAGCTGCTTAGCTACATGAAAGAGGCGGTTAAGATTAACCCGGATCATCCGGTGCTGATTGACCGGTACATGATGGGCAAGGAAGTGGAAGTAGACGCGATCTGCGATGGCGACACCGTTCTGATTCCGGGAATTATGGAGCATGTAGAGCGCGCAGGAGTTCACTCCGGTGACTCGATTGCGGTATACCCTCCACAGTACTTGTCCCAGGATCTGAAGGAAAAGATCACGGAGATTACGATCAAGATTGCCAAGGAACTGAATACCCGCGGACTTGTCAACATCCAGTTCGTTATCTACAAAAATGAAGTGTACGTGATCGAAGTAAACCCGCGCTCCTCCCGGACGGTTCCATTCCTGAGCAAGGTTACCGGCATCCCGATGGCGAACCTGGCTACGCAGGCCATTATGGGCGGGAAGCTCAAGGATTTGGGATACGAGGAAGGCATGTGGCCGGAAAGCGACTATGTATCGGTTAAAGTGCCGGTGTTCTCCTTTGCGAAGCTTCGCCGGGTTGAGCCTACACTCGGACCGGAGATGAAATCTACCGGTGAGGTGATGGGCCGCGATGTGAAGTATGCCAAGGCACTATATAAAGGGCTGATCGGTGCAGGCATGAAGATTCCTTCGACGGGTGCCATTATCGCTACCATCGCAGACAAGGATAAAGCCGAAGCAGCAGCACTGCTCAAAGGCTTCCATAAGCTTGGTTATAAAATCATAGCAACAGGCGGAACAGCCGCGGCATTAAAAGAAGCGGGACTTGATGTGACGACCATTAACAAGCTGTCCGAAGGAACACCAAATATTCTGGATATGATCCGCACAGGTGAAGCGAACTTTGTCTTTAACACATTGACCAAAGGCAAAACGCCGCAGCGTGACGGATTCCGTATTCGCCGTGAAGCGGTTGAGAACGGCGTAGTGTGCATGACCTCGCTCGATACGGTTCGTGAGCTTCTGACCATGCTGGAGACGATCAACTTCTCTTCGGAAGCGATGCCGGTTTAAATCGAGAAGGAGGGGTACAGATGAACGCAAGCTCAAGCTACAATGAAATGGCGGGCCGCCTAATGGTGGCCCTGGATTACCCGGATGCCGATCGTGCGAAGGATCTGGTTCAGCAGCTCGAGGGCATTCCCTGTTACATGAAGGTGGGCATGCAGCTCTTCTACGCCGCAGGTCCTGACTTCGTGAAAGAACTGAAAGCAAAAGGATATTCCGTGTTTCTGGACGTGAAGATGCACGATATCCCCAATACGGTAAAAGGCGGCTCGCACAGCGTTACGCGGCTGGGTGTGGACATGTTTAACGTCCACGCCGGCGGCGGTGCGCTCATGATGCAGGCGGCAAAAGCCGGGGCAGAGGCCGCAGTGGCGGAAACCCCGGGTCTTGCCATGCCTACAATTATAGCGGTAACGCAGTTAACCAGTACGGATCAGGATGTCATGAATAACGAAATCGGGATCCCAGGGCTTGTAGAGGACACCGTTGTAAGATACGCTTCGTTGGCCCAGCAAGCCGGACTGCACGGCGTCGTGGCTTCATCGCTTGAAGTGGAAGCCATTCGCACCGCGTGCGGTAAGGATTTTAAAACCGTTATCCCGGGCATTCGTCCTGCTGGCGCGGATATCGGTGACCAGGCCCGGGTGCTTACGCCGGGAGAAGCGGTTCGCAGGGGCAGCCACTATCTAGTTGTTGGTCGTCCAATTACCTCTACCGCGAACCCTAGACAAGCAGCAGAACAGATTATTGAGGAGATGATTCAAGCATGAGTACACTCGCGAATATTCCGCATCAGATCGCATCCCATTTGCTGAAGATTGAGGCCGTTTCCCTTCGTCCACACCAGCCGTTTACATGGACGTCGGGCATCAAATCTCCAATTTACTGCGACAACCGCCTGACGATGTCCTACCCCGAGATTCGTGACTACATCGCTGAATCGTTTGCTGCTGTCATCCGGGAGCAGTATCCGGAAGCGGAAGCCATTGCCGGAACGGCGACAGCAGGAATTCCGCACGCGGCCTTTGTATCCCAGAAGTTGAATCTGCCGATGTCTTATATTCGGGACAAGGCCAAAGGCCATGGCAAGGAAAACCTGATTGAAGGTCTGATCAAGCCGGGGCAGAAGGTGGTTGTGATTGAGGACCTGATCTCCACCGGCGGCAGCTCATTGAAAGCAGCGCAAGCGGTCAAGGATGCAGGTGCAGAGCCGCTGGCGGTACTGGCCATATTCAGCTATCAGCTGGATAAAGCGGTACAAGCCTTCGCCGAAGCTGGAATTCCGCTGCAGAGCTTGTCCAACTACGGTGCACTCATCGATGTAGCCCTATCCGAGAACCGGATACAAGAAGAGGATGTACAGCTACTTCAGTCCTGGAGAGCGAATCCTTCCTCCTTCGGACTATAAACATTATTGTACAGATTATAATTTTTGATCCGACTGCCGCCTCTGAGATTTTTTGCAGAGGCGGCGTTTTTTATCTTTTTAGAAAGGGATAGTGCCTCTAGAACCGTAGCTGTTTATTCCTTGTGATGAGAAACCAATTTATACTTTGTGAATTAATAAAGTAAATATATAGGGGGTATATGGGATTTAACCATGGCATAGTTTATACTATAAATAAAATAAAAGTATAAATGAGGGATGACCATGTTGGCTGTTGAAGCAGTAGGTGTCCATAAAAAGTTTGGCTCTACATACGGAGTTAAGGATTTGAACATGTCAGTTGAGCAGGGCGAGGTGTTTGGCTTTATTGGACCGAATGGCGCTGGGAAGTCGACTACCATTCGAATGATCATGCAGTTATTGTCTCCAAGTTCGGGTGAACTTCATGTGCTTGGCACATCCATGCGGCAAGAGCAGCCGGAACTTCGGCGGCGCATCGGTTACTTACCATCAGAGATCATCCTCTATCCTAATATGACGGGCAGGGAGATGCTTGAATTTACCGCCAGAGCACATGGGCTGAAAGTTAAACAGACCGAGGCTCTTCAATATGCCGAAAGGCTGCAATGGGATCCCGGCATCAAAATCAAAGCCTATTCCCTTGGCAATCGAAAGAAGCTGGGCATCATTTTGGCTCTTCTGCACCAGCCGGAACTGCTTATTCTCGATGAGCCCACTTCTGGTCTGGATCCCCTTGTGCAGCATGAGTTTTTTCAAATGCTGGGTGAGTTCAACCGGAAATGGGGCATGACGATATTTTTTTCGACTCATGTGCTGTCGGAGGTGGAGAAGGTGTGCCAGCGAGTTGCTTTTATACGTGATGGTGAACTGCTCCGTATATCACGCATGGAAGATTTGTCTGCCGGGAGAAGTCATCGGATCATGCTTCGGCTGGAAATGCCGGGTGATCAGCGCGAGAACGACCTTTTGAATTTTATCGATGCAAAGGTCCAGTTTGATGGCACGTATCATTGGTTTGATACGGGAGGAAACCCGTTGTCGAATACGCTGGCCGCATTATCCCGGCTTCCGATAGCGGATCTGACGATTCGAAGGCCAACAATTGAAGAAATGTTCATGGACGATTATCGGGTGCAGCATGCAGAGGAGGAACGGGTATGAGGTGGAATCTGGTTCAACAGGAGCTTCGTCAAAACAGACGCGGATTCTGGACGTGTTTTCTTGTGACCTTATTAATACTGATTCTTTTGCTGGGCAAGGCAGAAGCCTTTGTGAACAATCCGGAAATGGAACAGCTCATAAAAGGTTTGCCGGAAGGCCTGCTTAAAGCATTTGGCATAGAGCCTGAAAGCTTTCGTACCTTCGAAGGGTTCGTGGCAACGCAGGCCTACCCCTATTTTATCGTGCTGGTATCTTCTTTTGCGACGTCGTGGGCAGCTTGAAGCATATCCAGGGAACGAGACAGGGGCACTGCAGAATTTCTGTTCACGCTGCCTTACAGCAGAGGGGAGGTATTCTGGAGCAAAGCGTTTGCGAACTGGCTGCATATGACGATTGTGTTTGTTGTCGGTTCACTGCTTATTCTGCTGCTGGCTAGGTATACGGTGCAACTGGAGCAATATGGAGGCTTATTGCTGCTATTGTTGTCAGGTTATTTACTGGTGCTGCTGTTCATGGGGATCGGTTACGCGTTTACCTCCTGGTTCTCTTCTGATCGCACGGCTGTGGCCGTAGGAGCTGGAGTCGCTGTTCTGGCATTCCTGCTCAAGCTGCTGTCCGGCAGCAGTGAGATGATGCATAAGGTATCTTCAATCTCGCCCTACCGGCTCTTCGATGCGTTGGATATTGTCCGGGGGGGCGGGTTGACAGCGGTGAGCTGGGTCGTTACATTAGGACTGTATGCGGCTGGCACAGCCATAGGTGTCCTTATGCTGAAGAGAAGGGATATCGTTTAACCGATGAATGCCAAGAAAGAAGCAGTGCTGGAAGCTGGGAAACGGTTGTTTTTGGAACATGGAATTTTGCAGACAAGCATGGAACAAATCGCGGAAGCGGTGCCTGTCTCCAAGATGACCATTTATAATTATTATCAGAGCAAGGAAGGGTTACTGGATCATGTAGTGGATCGGATGATTGAGGAATTGATGTCAATTTATCGCGATGTGATGGAGCAGGCCAGGGATCCTCTTGAAGCATTAACCATTTTCTATAGGGATCAGGAGAAATTTTCGGTGCATGTGTCGCAGAAGTTCGTGACGGATCTGGCCAAATTTCCGGAGCAGATGGAGAAGCTGATGCAGTTCAACCAGAAGTATGTAGTGCCTGATTTTGAATTGCTGATCTTTAAGGGCCAGCAGCTTGGCCAGATTCGAAAAGATATCTCCCCTCAGGTGCTGGTCGCTTTCATGACCTTCATTAAGGAGTTTACGGCGCGGAACGAGTGGTATAATGGTCTGGGTAGCATTAACGCGGTGAGTGAGCAGTTGATGACGATTATGTATTACGGCATTATCCAGAAGGATGACCCGCCTCATCCTACATGAAATCAAAGAACATTCCAGTGGTTGTTTACGACCCGGGATGTTTTTTTTTGAGGTTTTCAGCGATCCATTGTTTTATATGTGACTGAATTGGGTATATGTTCCTATAAATTTAGGGCCAGGATTTGGTAGAGGGGGAGGAGACGTCTCACCTATAATAGTAATGATGGCTTGTGATTTATTTACAAAAATAGGCGGGACTGACCGTAAGGAGGAGAGATCTTTGGAATTTTCGTCAAGGATCAAACTGACCGGCAAACAATTTTTTGTGTTAACCGGCATCGTTGGTGCAAGAGCTGTCATCGGGCTCGAAGATCCTTTCCGCGGTACGCTTGCCGAGGAGATGCCCGCAGAAGTGGCCAGGATAGAACAGGAGCTCCTGGAGGAAGGCTTGATTGTTACAGATACCGTCGATAACGAGCCGGTTCTTGCGCAGGAATTGCTGGAATACATAGAAGTATGCAGCCGGACCCTGTTAACGGTTCACATGAGGGTTTCCGGTTCTGAGGGAGAACCGAAGGAGTGTTTTATTTACTACAGTTCAGCCCTTGTCGTAAAATCCGAAATCGAAAGCGGTCCATCCGGTGAGCGGATATATGTATTGGAGGAGCTGGGAACGCCTTCAGAGGCCTGGTTGAAGATCATTGGCTACCTGCAGCTTGAGGATAGGAAAAACCGCGGCACGGGCCCTCTAGCTCTGCCTAAGGGCTGGTTCCAGCAATGGATGAACGCTGAACAAGGTGAGCAGGAGCCGCAGCGGCATTTGCTGGCGCAAGGCTACCCGGAATCCGTTGTTACGGCTTTGGCTGACACTGTAAGAAGTCCGGAGAGATATGCTTCATTCACTGTGTATTATTGTCCGGATCTGAATTGCAGAATCCAAGGGATTGAACTGTTAAGGGGGAAAGATTCCAATTGGCTGATCCGCCCTGAAGGAGATCAGGATCAGATCCGGGGCGCCCAAGTTACAGAGATCATCCATGAGCTTGGAGCCGTAATAGAGCGTATAAAGTGATAGAGGACAAACATGGCTCTAACATCTTACAGTGTGTCTTCTCGATCAACTACATGGAGGATTGTTTGATATGACCAAAATACGTGTAGTACCCGAAATGCTGAACCAGCAAGGAGCAGCGGTATCTGATATTGCACGGGAAGTCCAGCAGCTTCAGGAGCGGATGCAGCAGCGCATTCAGAGCATGTCGTGGGAGACACGTCATCGTGCACAGGTTGAGCAGCGCCTGGCGCAGTGCAGGGCTGCTTGTCAGTCGGTGGTAAGTCGTCTGGAGCAGAATCGCGGGCAGTTGGTGAAGAAGGCCAGCGATTTCTCGCAAACCGACCAGTCGCTTGGGAACAGCTTGACCTTCGGCAAACAATCGGTAGCTCAAATTAGTCCGCATCTGCTGCTACAGACGAGCCTGGCACAAAACGGGAGCAAAAAGTCAGATCCCCCCGTAACGGCAGCAGGGGTTGAATTTAATGCGCTCGCTCCATTTGGCGGAACGGCTGATCAATGGTCCAGCAACCCGCTGGCGGCCACCGGCGTATTGTTCGGGACCGTAACGGCATCAGGAACGATGTATAAATACTGGGACATGTACCGGAACGGATTTGGAGTCTGGCTTGAGAAGGACAGACGCGGCAATATGCGAGCCAATGTGACCAACGGAATGATGGCCAATATCCGCAAGAAAACCTATGCCGAATACAACTGGCGGAATCACCCCCGAATCCCAAAGTATGTCCTTCCGGGCGCAGCGGTTAAAGATTCGCTTAGCTGGAAAGGCGGTAAGCTCGGTTATGCGGGTATCGCCATGCAAACGGTGGGCAATCTGGTCACGAATATCAATGAGAACAAAAGTGGAGCCAAAATAGCCGGGGACGCTGCCGTGGATGTGGGTGTCGGCTTGGGTACGGTTGTAGCCTCCGCAGCAGCTGGTGCCAAAGCCGGTGCGCTGATCGGGACGGCGGTGGGCGGTCCGATCGGAACCCTCGCGGGTGCGGCAATCGGTTTTGGTGTTTCGGTGGGTGCTTCCTATGTCATGGATGGGATCAAGTTTGCAGATTTTGACGGGAATGGCGAGAAGGATACTTTAACCGAGGGTTTAAAAATAGGAGTTGAGAAATTAGGGTCGACGATAGCCGGTTGGTTCAAATAAGGGGAGTGTAACAGATGGGCACAAAGATTTCGGAGGAAGCGTTATTTCATTTCCGGCTGATACCCGCAGAGCAAATCCGGGGCGGCATCGTATGTTTTTTATTTATTATGCTGATACCAGCACTGGTTACTTTGTCGGAGCCGATGATGTCGATCTATTTTTACATCGCTTGCGCAGTATGGGGGGCTATGCTGCTGTGGGGAATGGGCTTGAGTTTAAACCCGTATCAATCCGAGGTCGGTTTCGTGCTGTATTTGGGGTTGTATGGTTTGGCGCTGGCCGTTACTTGTCAGGTCGCTATATTAAAAATGATGTATCACATGGCTGGGGTCGATTCCATTGGATATGGTCTCAGCTCGGTAGCGGTCATGCTGCTATTGCTCGTTCTATTCTATGTCCTGCATTTTAGAGCGCTGCAGCAAGGAGCCTATCAATCCATGGAGAGGCAGGGTCGGGTCGGAAAAGCTGGCAAGGCCGCCTTGCTGTTTGCGGCTATCGGTTACACAGGTTATTACTTGGCAGTCGCGGTTATCGGAGATATTGGCAGGTTCGTGATGGGAATGGCGGCTTTTTCCGTCCTGTTGATTCTCGGTCTGTATTTGGCCGTTGTGTTCATTCATCGCTACTTCTTTATTCAGAATCATATGGATCAACTGAAAGAGCATTACCCCGTTTTGGGGCTGCCGAAGGAGCAGCGGAACGCAGCGTATCTGAACAAAATGAAACAGGGGCGCGCACCGGCGGCACCGCATCGTCCAAGCAAGAAAAGGAGAGGGTAATTATGACACAGCAGTTATTGCCAAACGGATCGATTGTTATTTTGAAACAAGGGGAGAAGAAGCTGGTGGTATACGGGCGCAAGCAGATTCTTGCACTTGAGCGGCCGCAAATGTTCGATTATCTGGCCTGCCCGTACCCGGAAGGGTATGTTAGCCCGGAATTTGCCTATGTGTTTAATCATGAGGATATCCAGGACATTATATTTACCGGCTACCAGGACGAAGAGGAGGAGCAGTTTCAAACCGTACTGGCTGAGACAAAAGCTACATAACATCCCAGAGTATATTTTCATAAAGGTTCATAAGGGAGGAGCGTGAGGTAGATCATGTCAGGACGCATAGAGGTATCCCCGGAGGAACTGCGCCGCGCAGCGGCAGACATTCGCAGCGGAAGTGACTATGGCGGGGAACTGGTAGCCAGAATGTCACAGATCATTGAGACGCTGAATGCAGAATGGGAGGGTGTTTCGCAGCAGCGGTTTCGCACAGAGGCTGAGGAGACAAAGGCACAGCTCGTGAATTTTATCCAGATGATGAATTCGATGGAGCAGGAGCTCATGAGCATTGCTGCCCGGTTTGCAGAGGCTGACGGACAATAGGCGGAGCGATTTATTAAGCGACAAAAACAAACTTGGCGACCTTTCCCCGGTTGAATTCCGGGAAAAGATCGCCGCCTTGATTAAAACTCTCTTTTTTTGTGTCTACATGACGGGGCTATGATCAGTGGTACGGTATAGGGCTGATTGTTTTTTTATTAGGGAAGGACTTTGTGGATATTGCGGTTTTTTAGTGGAAGTTTGGACATAATATGACAGCAGCAGATTATACTTCAGGTAAGGAGTCGCATAGGATGAATTGGATCTATTACGGAAAGCTGTATAAAACCAAATTTCAAGCAGGGTGCTTCGCCAAACGGTTGGAGCAGGATGGATGGCTGTTCGGGTACAATGATCCGCGGATGGTGGAGGTTTACCGTTCCAGGAAGGGCCGATACGGCGTTCGATTTATGCCTTGATTAAATTCCATTAAAACAGTACTTGACTTGATGCAAGGGAATGGTGTATATTTATTCTTGTCGCTGTTTGATACAGCATTGACGCGGGGTGGAGCAGTTCGGTAGCTCGTCGGGCTCATAACCCGAAGGCCGCAGGTTCAAATCCTGCCCCCGCAACCAATTTTTAAACGATGTATGTATGACGTCCTTATGTTTATGTGTACATGTATGTTCAGGGCCCTTAGCTCAGTTGGTTAGAGCGGTCGGCTCATAACCGATTGGTCGGGGGTTCGAGTCCCTCAGGGCCCACTTTATCGAAAACCCTTGCTGACGCAAGGGTTTTTTGCTGTTTATAGAACCTGACCTTCTTCAATATTTTAGTTCTTTAAGCATACGTTTTTCCTTCTTTTGTATCTATCTATTAAGTAATTAAGTCTTTAGACCGATAGTTTAAGGGTTGAGTCGAAAATAGAAAACAGGAGGAGAAAGAGAAATGCAGAAGAGAAAGATTGTTCTTGCAATGACAGCATTATTAATGTTGGGGGGAACTGCTGTGTATGCAGCTGCCCCTCAAATCAAAGGCACCATACAAAACTTCAAGTATGTGCTAAACGGGAAAAGTTGGACTCACTCCGGTAAACCCATCTTGGTGAATGGTCAATATTATTTGCCAGTCAGTACCGTTAAAGAAGCAACCAAAACAAATATCACAATTGACAAAGCCAAGGGAACCGTGAATATCGGTGAGAACTTGAAGGCAACCCCTATTTTGAATGAGCAAATAAAGTACTATAATGCAGCTTTGTCTAGAGATTCACAATACACGGATAAATTTAAGGAAGTCATTCTTACTAAGGGCTCATTGCCAAGTGTGTATCTTTTCCCGCAATCTAAGTATCAAACACTGGTTCTAGATGTACGTGCAATCCAAGAAGATGTAACGATCATTCTCAAGAACAAGGACAACCGAGAAGAGTTGAAATCGTTGTTCATTCCCCAGGGCAAGCCTGAGCAGATTGAAATCAATATTACTGGAATAAAAGAACTTGAAGTTGAAGTTAGAGGAAATGCAGTCATTTATCCAACTTCACATTATAAGTGAATGATGCTTTGAAGAACTCCGCTAGCCTTGGCTGGCGGGGTCTTTTTTTGCTGTTTATATGGCTGCAGCCATAAATGATCATAGGTCGAGCGTGCTGCTTGGTATCAGTTTAACCATCTGATGATCAAGCGGGGGATATAAAGTACAACATCGAAGATCAAGGATATAACACCACCGGAATGCTCTAATTGGGTTCTTCCCAACTTCTTCATACTTCTTGTGCACCTCCATTTTGATAAGGGGTGTTGCTGCTGCCTTAGTTCTTCGTTCGTCACGAATGACGAATCAGATCATCATGTTTTCACGAAAGGTCCCTTTGAAACAATACGGCCAAATCTCTCCGTGGTTTCAACATGTTCTCCTTGGGGAATTTGTAATCGCAGGCGACTTGCGTTACATTTTAGAGGAGCCGTTAAAGACCAGATGTAATCCAAGGGCTGCGACTGGTTGGTATGTCAGCTCATTTTAGTACATAGGACGGGGGATCATAGTGTCAGAATGGGTATTGAATCAGTCCTGGGGACTGCCTGTGTTGCTTGCCTTTTTGGTGATTGTATTCGTGTTTGAATCGAGAAAAGCCTTCAAGGCTTATAAAGAAAAAAGACGCTTCGAGCTGGGCTGGGCACTTTTATTTGCGCTTGTGGCTCTATTGGCAATCATTGTCCTGGTGGCTTATTAAAATACATAGCAAAACAAGCGCTCGTCAGCTGCTGACGGGCGCTTGTTCCATGTTATAAAGATATAGCGGTAGGGGGATCGTTTCCCTGTTCGTCAACGTTCATTCATGACGGCTTCGGTAGCGGACCAGGCTCTGCCGGCACGCATGGCCAGGAAGAAGCAGAGAATGAGAACGATGGAGGCAGCGATGTACGGATAATTGATATCCAGGTCAAACAAATACCCGGCCACAAGCGGGCCTGCGATATTTCCAAGGCTGGTGTAAGCGGAGTTTAAGCCGGCAACATAGCCTTGCTGATCCTTGGCCAGCTTGGACATTTGCGTACCGATAGCGGGACGCAGGATGTCAATCGACAGGAACACCAGGAAGGTTACGAGGAATATCAACCAGTACTTATGCACAAACAGGGTTAACAGTATACATATTCCCGCGGTTAACAAACTGAGTGTGATGACTCTTTTCTCCCCAAACCGGTTCAGGATCCATCCGAATATTGTGGCCTGCACAACGGCGCCGGCAATCGAACCAAATGTTATGATCATGGCAATATCTTTGGGGGTAAAACCGAATTTATGATCTACGAACAATCCGAACACAGTCTCATAATTGGCAAGACCGAAGGAGAGAACAAATACAATGACTAAACTTAAGAAATAAGGCTCTCTGAAGGAACGCGCCAGCTGGACAAACAGACTCTCCTTCTTCCGTCCCAGCACGGTAGGTGCTTCTTGTTTGGCCGAAGATTCGGGCAGCAGAATTAACGTTACCAAGGCAGCGATACCGCCCGCGACTGCGGCTGCATAGAAGGGTACCCGGATCCCAAATTCAGCAATAAAACCCCCGATTCCCGGCCCGATAATGAATCCGGTGGTAATCGCAGCATTAATGAAGCCCATGCCTCTGGCACGCTCCTCATTAGAAGTCACGTCAGCCGTGTAGGCCATAATGGCAGGCATGATAAGTGCGGCGCCTATGCCGCCGAGCATCCTGGCTGCAAACAGCAGCGTCGGCGTGCTGGCAGCCCCGAACAGCCATTCCGATAAGGCGAATACAATCATACCGGAGATGATAATTTTTTTACGTCCTACGGAGTCGGACAAGCGGCCCGCGAGTGGCGAGAACAGCAGCTGCGTTAATGAAAAAGCAGCCACGAGCATGCCCACGGTACTGCCGTTAATATTAAGCTCCGTCATATAGGTGGGCATAATGGGTATGACCAGACCGATACCGGTAAAGACTAAAAATATATTGAACATAAGGAGCAGGATCGCTCCATTATTACGCAGCAGTAATGACATGATGATTCCTCCAAAAATAAATGACGATCCCACGTGTTGTCGTGATTTACATGTTTATATAATTGCATACTGAACGTTCGGTTTGTAACATTCCACAAAAAAATGGAACGTTTATCTGCCGTTATTCATGCCAGGTTTCTTGGCGATACCATACAAGAGCACACGAATGGCAGAATGATAAAGCGCGAGCACATTGTCGAGCTTGGCCATTTGAGACATCTGGCTTAAACCCGCGATCAAGCTTTCAAATATAATTGAGAGGTGCTCCACGTTATGGTTCTCAAATTCACCCTGATCAATCCCTTGCTGCAGCAATTTCTGATTAAATTCCAGTCGATTCCGAATGATCTGGGTAATCCGCTGTTCCACATCCTCGCTCATACTCTCGCTGCTGTTCAGAAATTCATCCAGTGCTTTGGAGAACGGGTGGTTCAAATCATCAAACACCAATTGATCCGCGATGCCGTACAATTTGTCCGTGATGGTGGTATATTGATGTTCTTTGCTGCTCCACTTTTGCTCCCATTCCAGATCCCATTCCTCGATGAGATACAGAAACAGCCCTTCCTTGCTTTTGAAGTGGTAGTAAATGTTACCCTTACTGCTTCCCGTTGCTTCAACGATTTCCTCAATCGAGGTCGACTTGTATCCTTTTTGCATAATGAGGGCTTTGGCCGCTTCAGCGATGCGCCGCTTGGTGTCTTCGCTTTGCTGTTGTTTTTTGTTCATTAGCGCCCCCCTTATAGGTACAGATTTTGTCATTATTTTTCTATACTGAACGTTCGTTCTGTATCTTATCAAATGGATTTAAAATATTCAAGTGGGAGTTTGAATGTCCGAAACAGCGAGAAATCAGCTGATGAAAAATAACCGTTACCTCCTGCAGGCAGCGGTTATTTTAGCATTGCAATGGGATGAATCAGTGGTTTACTTCAATAAACTTATGCGATTTATCATGATAGGAGAGCAGCTCGGATACAGTAACAAATGTGAAGCCACGCTTTTGCAGCTCCGGCAAAATCACGCTGAGCGCCTCCACCGTCTGTGTACTGGTCGGGACAAAATCGTGCATAAGCACGATGTCTCCATTGTGCGCGTTATCCAGAACCTTTTTGACGATCCGGTTAACGCCGGGCTTTCGCCAATCCAGCGTATCCTGGTGCCATGACCATAATACGGTCAGCATACCGATATCTTTGCTTGTCCTTACAATGGATTCATTGTAACTTCCACCGGGCGGGCGGAACAATACGGTTTTACTGCCTGTCGCTTTGAAAATCGCTTCCTGGGTCCGGTTCAGTTCACTGGTTAATTTGCTGGCGTTGATATTGTGGAAGGAAGGATGAGTGTAGGAGTGGTTTCCTATTTCATGCCCTTCGTGAAGCTCACGTGCCACGATATCGGGGTGTTTCTCCACCCGGTTGCCCACAACAAAGAAAGTCGCCTTTGCGCCATATTGTTTTAACAGATCCAGAATTTCAACGGTCGTATGTGCATCCGGACCATCATCAAAGGTGAGGGCAATCACTTTGCTGGGTGTGGGCACTTCCCATACGATCTCTCCGCGTTCCTCATAGTAGTCTCTTCCCTTGGAAGCAGACGGCACATGATCTGCATCAACATGCTCATTAAGGCACAGGGAGAGGGAGAGAGTAAGCCATATAACAGTTGAGAGCTTTTTCATGGTGATCATTATCCTTTTCTCTGCTGTTCTAGTCTTGGCATGTGACATGCAAGCTTCTTTATCATTTGGTGAACACGGTAAAATTATTCCTAATGTCTGGCTCAGACGCCGTTCAGAGCATGTTAATGGTAGAAAGGAGTGATCCAGATGCAATCACGTAATCGTTCGAATGCCCAAGGGATTGACGTGAGCCGCTACCAGGGGGTGGTGGATTGGGCAAAGGTAAAGGCTTCCGGTAAAGCATCGAACATAACGGAGCAGCGCGATCGAATCGATGAATTAGAGCAGCGACTCGGGGCAATCGAGAAAAATGGGGGATCGCATTCAGGGTGATGCGAAAAAATATGAGTTTCATATATTGACATCATATGGTTAGACATGGTATTATCGATTTTGTCGCCAGAACGAAAAGAATCGCAAAATTTTCCGTTAATCGGTATGAATCCCATATGGTGATTTGAATAGAGCGAATCTAAGATAAAATATGCCGGGGTGGCGGAATTGGCAGACGCACAGGACTTAAAATCCTGCGGTAGGTGACTACCGTACGGGTTCGACCCCCGTCCTCGGCATTATAACAGCGTCTGGTAAGATGCGAAATAAGTCGGCCCCCTGTATGGGTGCCGGCTTGTTTTTTTAATTGACAAGAGGTCAATTTTTTTGACGAGGCTATTATCGGAACAAACGGAATGGAAGACGGTAAAGTCCTTTCTATAAAAATCGCATTCTTTTATAATTCCACGCTGACCTGTGTGAGGAGGAGGGGAGGAGAGATGCGGGTGTTTAATAATGATTGGGACGTTATCCTGAACGGAGAGATGGATAAGCCTTATTTTCAAGCGTTGATGGAACGGGTGGACGAGGAATACCGGCGCAGCACGGTGTATCCTCCTAAGGAAGATATATTTCGAGCTCTTCACCAAACATCGTATGAATCCACAAAAGTCGTTATTTTGGGACAAGATCCCTATCACGGACGAAAGCAGGCACAGGGATTAAGCTTTTCCGTTTCACCCGGAGTTACGATTCCTCCGTCTCTGCGCAATATACATAAGGAGCTGGCATCCGATTTGGGTGTACCTGTTCCGCACCATGGCTCTTTGCAGTCGTGGGCTGATCAGGGGGTGCTGCTGCTTAATGCGGTTCTTACGGTACGCGAAGGTGAGCCCAATTCGCATAAAGGAATCGGGTGGGAGCGATTCACGGATACCGTTATTGCAAAGCTGAATGAACGCGATCAGCCAATGGTGTTTATATTATGGGGCAGTTACGCACAGAAGAAGGGTTCTTTCATAGACCGAAGTCGGCACAAGGTGCTTGAGTCCAGTCATCCGAGTCCATTTGCAGCGCACAAAGGTTTTTTCGGCAGTCGTCCATTTTCAGCATCGAATGCTTATTTAATGCAAAAGGGTATGGATCCGGTGAATTGGGACATCCCAAGCACATCGGGCGATGGAGTTGAATAATCCGCGAGAGGTGACCTTCATGAAGCATTGGATCGGTCGTCATGTTGTCATTCAGCGTTTAGACGGGGCGAAAAGCACGGTTGAAGGTGTGTTGAAATCATGGGACCCCATTCAGGAGAAGGTCATTCTTGGCCCGGGGGAGCTTGTCATCCCGTTTCGCTCCATTCATAGAATAATGCCGAGAAATTCTTCTCCGGCTTTAAACTCTATCGGTTATGTCGTGAATCATACGATTCAATTTGATAATGCAGTCTACTTTGGATCTTGTGTGATGGTATGGAGGGGCAATCAATTGGTCTCCTCTCAGGCCGTTCTTGCTTCTCATGATGAGGAGACGGTCACACTGTCAAATGGAATGATTTTGCGTAAGGACGAGCATTATTTTGTCGTTCGGTCCTTGCGGGGCAATGTGTAATCATTTGAATAAAGGATATCCCCAGCAGCCATAGTAAAGTTGGCGGGGACATCCTTTTTTTTGTTTGAATGAAGGATAAGCAGAATTCCTTGAAGCGTTTAAGCCTCCTCTACTTTTTCAGCAAGGAAGAGTTCGTAGATCCGCACCACGAGAATTTTAATGATCATATAGGCAGGAATAGCGAGCAGGATACCGAGGAGTCCGAAGAAATCTCCACCTACCAGAATAAGGACCACCGTGGTTAGAGGGTGAATATCGAGCTGTTTGCCATAGATTACAGGGGTCAGAATATTATCTTGAATTTGCTGTGCGATCACAATAACAACGACAGACCATATGGCGATGGACGGAGCTTCAATGAACCCGACGATAACGACAGGGATGGTTGCAAGCAGCGCACCGATATACGGAATGAAATTCAAGAAGAAGGAGATTACGGTTAACAACAAGGAATAGGGCAGTCCAATAATTAAAAATCCGATATAAATCAGAACGCTAAGTATAAGATTAAGGATGACTTTGCCGATAATAAAATTGCTGAGTGCGGAATCAATCTCACCCAGCACTTCCTGACCGTCACGGCGGAATCGTCTAGGCAGAACGCTGAGCAATCTTGGCGGCAGCTTGTTGCCCTCCTTGAGCATGTAGTACAGAATGATGGGAATCGTAGCAATAATGACAACAACACCGGATACAACGGTAATCAGGTTGTTGATGGAGTTGCTAATCCAGGTAATGATGCGATTCATATATTCCGTGAGCGAAGTGGTCAACTCTGATTCGGTTGGTATGAAGCGGGACCAGTACGGATTCTGCTGCAGCTGGTCAATCTGTTCCTGGACGCCCTCCACTAGGAAAGGGGCGTTGCTTATGAAAGTCTCCATCTGTTCCCGAAGTGTCGGCCACACCACGATGCCAAAGATCGCACAGAGTCCGGCAAACACGAAATACAGCATCAAGACGCCAATGGAGCGTTTGATTTTCTGGCGTTCCAGGTAATCGACAATTGGCCGAAGCAGGTAATAGAAGAAGCCGGCCATCGCGACAGGAACAATCAACATGTTGAACATGGAGACGATTGGGCGGAACAAAAAGCTGATCTCGGATCCTAGATAAATGATTAAGAGCAGCGCGATTATACCGAAGCATGTCCTGAAATATTTGCTCTGCATCATGGGCAATCCCTCCATAACAACGAATAGGTAAATACGTAAGTACCATATAACATTTGTATTTAACCAATTTGGAGGGATTTGAAATCACCAGTCTATGTTATTAGTTTCGTATGGTGACCTGGGTATGCAGGGGTACGAGCGAAGCAAGCTGCACAACATCCTCATTGTACATCCGAATGCAGCCATGGGAAACGGATCTGCCGATGGATGAAGGATCATTCGTGCCATGGATGCCGTAGTGCGGTTTGGACAAACCTAACCAATAAGCTCCGAATGGTCCGCCTGGATTGGGCTCTTTGGTGACGATTGTGTAATTGCCGGGAGGGGTCTGCGTGGCCATTTTGCCTACAGCAATCGGGTACGTATGTACCACGGCGTCACCGTCCAGCAAATGCAGCTGATAGTTGGCCACATCGACAATGATGCGGTACTTGGGCATCATCATCCACCTCCTTTTTCATCCATGTTATGAATCGGGGAAGGCATTCGACCCAGATTTGGCCTAAAATAGGCAGATTGCACCTTCACGGTTTGGAAGAAATTTCATCCGTTGATAAGGGCGGGGCGATGTTATATTTAATAATGAAAAGCTTTACATCAGGAAGGGGATAACCGATGTCTCCTGTTGGGTTTTATCAAAAATACATCAAAAATAATATGTTTACCAAAATGCTGCTCTTGATTTCCCTGATTGCGGTGGTCACCATCGTAACTTTATCTTTTCTAATGTATTATTTCTTGTTTCAATCCGCTGTTCGCAGCGAACTGGATATCCAGCGCAGCGGAGTTGAACGGGTGGAGCGGCACGTGAATCAAAAATATGAGAATGTACAGTCCTACGTGAATGATTTGTATCGCAATGGTTCCCTTGGCCTTGACACCTCCTACTTTCTCATGAACTCGTTCAATGAATATATTGCCAAGCGGATGAACCGGATTGTGGGCAGCGGGCAGTCCAATACGGATAGTGTGCTTGCTTACTTTAAGCAGCGGCTGGACGATGATCCGGATATTGAGAATATTATGCTGTACAGTGCCGAGAAGCAGTATGTGTATGTATATAAACAGGGCAGCATGACCCGGCTCTATCAGGCGAACGCTACGCATTCTTACATACCCGATGTTATGGCCATGGAAAGCCAGAGCGTCACACTGCCGAATTTCTGGGTTCGCAAGCTGGCTGGAGATGCTGCTGTACCGCTATTCTCGATACGGAGCCCGATCAATGATATGACCACCTACAAGAATCTGGGGCATCTGCTTGTTTTATTCCGGACGGAAGCGCTCGCAACCGTGCTGAACAGCAGCGAGGATGAGATGAAGGGATCTGTAATGGTCCTGTCGGGTGATGGCAGCGTAATGTTTGATTCTGGTGGCAGATATTATGGCGAGAAGTATCCGTATGCGGAGCGGCTGCTCAATTCCAAGGAAACCGTATTCTTGGACGAGGAGTCGTATGTAACCATATCGGCTCACAATCAGGCGGGTTACACGGTGGTAGGGATTACTCCGAAGCACGAGGTTGCGGAATCCCTGCATGGCTTGCAGAGCACGATTATTATTGCAGCCATGTTATGCATTGTTGTTGCCGTTTCCATTCCGGCCCTGATGATTGTGAACTACTCCAAGCGGACCGATAACATCATCCGATTCATGCGCAAGGTGGAGAAGGGCGAGTTTGTTGCCCGGATGCAGGATACCAAGGAGGATCAGCTGGGGCAAATTGCCGGCAGCTTTAATGAAATGCTGGATGAGCTGACACGATATATCGATAAGGTATATAAAGCGGAGATCAACCAGAAGAACGCGGAGCTGTCCGCGCTGCAGGCCAGAATTAACCCGCATTTTCTATATAATACGCTTGAAGTGATACGAATGAGAGCTCTCTCTCAGGGCGCTCAGGATGTTGGCGATATGATCTACAGCTTATCGATGCTGTTTAAGAATATCGTACAGCGCAAGTCCAACTATACGTTGAAGGATGAGCTGGAAGCTTGCCGGCTCTATCTGGAACTGTTCCGTATTCGCTATAAGGACAAGTATATTTATAAAATGTTCTGCGAGGAACCAATCAAGAGTGTGCCGATGATGAAAATGTCGCTGCAGCCGCTCATTGAGAACTATATTGTACATGGATTGCGGAGCGACCAGGATGATAACTGGCTATCGATCACCGCTACGCAGCAGGACGGTGAGGTCTGCATTGTGATCAAGGATAACGGGAAGGGAATCGAACCAAAGCGGCTTGAGGATATCCGTGCAAGACTGCAGATGGCTGAGTCCAACGGAGAATCCTTTGGGCTGCGAAGTGTGAATGAACGGTTAAAGCTGACGTTTGGAAGTTCTTACGGGATGGACATCGAGAGTGAGCCGGGTAACGGAACGACGGTGACCGTCAGATTTCCGGTGACAGAAGGGAAGTTGGATAACGATGTATAAGGTATTTATCGTGGATGATGAGCCGTTCATTATAGAAGGATTGGTAGATGTCGTGGATTGGTCCAAGTATGGCATTGAGGTGGTGGGTCACGCAGGAAACGGTCGCCAGGCATTGGAGAAGATGGCGGTCGTCCCCGTTGATATCCTCATAACGGATATATCAATGCCTGTGATGACAGGACTTGAATTGATAGAAGGCGCACGCAAGCTGAACCGCAATCTGAAGGTGATCATCCTCAGCGGCTTTGACGATTTTGCCTATTTGAAGGAAGGTATGCGTCTCGGGATCGAGAATTATTTGCTCAAGCCGATCAATCTGAAGGAACTGGAAGAGACCATTGCCAGTACGACCGATAAGATGAACAATGCCAAGAGAGAAATGAGACTGGACGAATACGACATTAACATTCTGCGAAGCAATATTCTATACCGCTGGATCACGGACCGGATTGAGCCGGAGGAGCTGGAGGAACGCGCAAATCTTCTGGGGCTGAACCTGAATTTGCCCTATGTCATGGCATCCATACTGCGAGCTGATTTCACGCCGCTTGAGAGCTGTCTGTATCAATTGATGGAGCAGGAGCAGGGCGTTATGTATTTCCGGGACAATGACGGCGACCATGTGGTGATATTTATGATGAGGGAGCCGGATACGGAAAAGGCGAGGGCGATCAGGCTCCTGCAGCAGGTGCGCGAGCAGTGTTATGAAGAGGAGCTGTGCATATCGCTTGGGAGCATAGAGAGCCTCGGAGGAAATTATAAGGATAGCTATCTCCATGCGAAGGAGGCACAGGAATACTATCTCGTGCTGGAGCAGCCCTCCTACGTGGATTATGTTGATGTTCAGGCGAAGAAGGGCGAAGCCGCGGAATCCTACACGGTCCAGTGGCCTGAGTATGCAAAAGGCATCGCTGGCAGGGACAAGCAGGGGCTGTTTGAGCTGATCGACAGCGATTTTGACCGGCTTCGCCACACGCAGGGCATGACCCCAACGATACTGAAGAGTGTCGCGGTTGAGATGGTTGTTCGCCTGAAGCTGGAGCTTAACGATATTCAATACACGGCTGCCCCCGATTTTGTAAAAAACACGATTACCGATATTATGGAGTCCATATCGATAGACGACTTGATTACGGCCGTGAAAGAAGGGGTCGGCGGTCTGGTTGACTCGCTCAACAATGACGTGAAGAGCCCTGTCATTCAGCAGATTTTGCACCATATCCAGCAGCATTTTAACGAGGATTTGTCATTGAAGGTGTTGGGTGCCCAATACCATATTCATCCCGTGTATCTTGGGCATCTCTTTCACAAAGAAACGGGAGAGAGCTTTACGGAGTATATTAACAGGTACCGCATCGATAGAGCCAAAGAACTACTGCGAAACTCCTCTGCCAAAGTTCAAGATATCGCAAAAAATGTAGGTTACTGGGAAACGGGTTATTTCTATAAACAGTTCAAAAAGTTTGTCGGCGTATCGCCAAGAGACTTTAGAGGAATGCTCTGATTGATTTAATCAGAGTTTTTTCTTTATTTTCACCATAATTCCTTTAATTTTTCGCCTATGTGAAACTGCTTTCATGGGATAACCTTATAGGTGTAGAGACACAAGGATTCAAAAGGGAGGATAAACATGAGTAAATCGAAAAAGAAATGGCTTCTGCCGCTTACGCTTCTTTTGTCCGCATCCATGCTGCTGTCAGCATGTGGAGGCAATAAGGAAGAGAGTGCAGGAAATGGCGGGGGAACTGCCGAAAAACCGGTAGAGCTGATCTGGTACACGATCGGAACACCTCAAAAGGATGTTGACAAGGTTGAAGAGGAAATCAATAAATACACAACTGAGAAGATTGGTGTAACCGTTGACATGAAAATGATCGACTTCGGTGACTACAACCAGAAGATGCAGGTAATGGCAGCTTCCGGGGAACCGATGGACATCCTCTTCACAAGCTCATGGGCGTTCGACTATGTACAAAATGCACGTAAAGGCGCATTCATGGAATTGGATGCACTGATCGAAAGCCATGGACAAGGCATTAAAGACGCAATTGATCCGGCGTTCCTGGAAGGTTCCAAGGTAGACGGACACAATTACGCAATTCCGGCAAATAAAGAGCTTCCTGCTCAAGAAGCATGGCGCTTTAATAAAACGCTGCTTGATAAATACAATCTCGATATTTCAGGCGTGAAATCGATGGAAAGCCTGGAGCCGCTGCTCAAAACGATTAAGGAAAATGAACCAAACGTTGTTCCATTGGCCGTAAGCAAGGATTTCGGCCCGCTGCTTCCGTTTGATTACATCATCGAAAAGATGCCAATGGCTGTATACCTGGATGACAAGGAAGAATTAAAAGTTGTGAACTTCCTCGAAATGCCAGAAACGATGGACATGCTCAAATTGATGAACAAGTATTACAAAGCGGGATATATCTCCCCAGAAGCAGCTACAACAACTTCGACGCAAGACCTGATGACATCCGGCAACTGGTTTGCGGATCGTGCGGCAACACAGCCGTTCGCAGACAATCTGTGG
This sequence comes from Paenibacillus glucanolyticus NBRC 15330, assembly GCF_004000885.1. Lineage (GTDB taxonomy): Bacteria > Bacillota > Bacilli > Paenibacillales > Paenibacillaceae > Paenibacillus_AQ > Paenibacillus_AQ glucanolyticus. The sequence continues at coordinate 38,778 of NZ_BIMC01000020.1, read as the reverse complement.
AGCCAAAGCTATGGCTATCCGGTCGTATCTACGCCGGCTGGCGATGCCAACATCTTTAACTGGTCGGTTATGGGTTCCATGCAAGCGATCTCCGCTAACTCGAAGTACCCTGAGAAAGCGATGGAATTCCTGAACTTGCTGAACACGGACGTATATCTTCGCAACCTGGTTGACTCCGGTATCGAAGACGTGCATTACAAGAAGCTTAGCGAGAATGTAATGGAAAACTTGCCAGAATCGAAAAACTACGACATGCCTACCTTCGCACTTGGGAATGTTATGCTGACGTACTTGAATCCTGAAGATCCCGAGAACAAATGGGAAGAGTTCAAGAAGTTTAACGAGTCCGGCAAGCCTGCTCCGCTGCTCGGTTTCAACTTCGATCCAACCAAAGTATCCACAGAGCTCGCTGCAGTCAATAACGTAAAAGAAGAGTTCTGGGCACCGCTGATGACAGGTACCGTGAATCCGGAAGAGTTCCTGCCAAAAGCGAATGAAAAGCTGAAAGCTGCTGGTCTGGACAAGATCATGGCTGAAGCACAAAGCCAAATTGATGCTTGGAAAGCAAGCAAGTAATAACAATGCATGAAGCAGTCCGCATGTCCACTATGGGCAAAGATACCGCTTCAGCATGAACAAGGACGGGGCGGCGGATGTTCACCGCCCTTCTTTTGTTCATTCATATACTTCACGAGGAGGGGTAAGCGTGAGAGCAATCGGACAGTTTTTCAAAAATATTATGACGAATAAGGCCATGCTGTTCATGGTTTTACCGGGGACCCTATGGTTTCTCTTATTCTCATATTTGCCTATGTTCGGGACCATCATTGCATTTAAGGAATACCGCTTTAGCCGGGACGGCTTCTGGGCAAGCATCGTTAATAGTGAATGGGTAGGCTTCCAAAACTTTAAGTTCCTGTTCAGTACCAACGATGCTTACATCATTACCCGCAATACCGTGCTTTATAATTTTGTGTTTATTATTCTCGGTCTCGTTCTTTCCGTGGCACTGGCTATCGTATTGTCTGAAATCGTGAACAAGAAATTGGCGAAAATCTATCAAACCGGGATGTTCTTGCCGTATTTCTTATCTTGGGTTATTGTAGGTTATTTTGCTTTCAGTTTCCTGAGCATGGACAAGGGGATGCTGAATCAAATCCTGGGCTGGTTCGGGATGGAGCCGGTTCAGTGGTATTCCGAGGCCAAGTACTGGCCGATATTCCTGACGCTGATCAGCTTGTGGAAATCCGTAGGTTACAACAGCGTTGTCTATCTGGCAGCGATTATGGGGATCGACAGATCCTTGTACGAGGCGGCAATGATTGACGGAGCGAACAAATGGCAGCAGATTAAAGCCATTACCCTTCCGATGCTGAAACCGCTGATGACAATCTTAACTCTTCTTGCGATCGGTAAAATCTTCTACGCTGACTTTGGTCTGTTCTATCAAGTGCCAAGGGATTCGGGAACATTGTATTCTGTAACGAATGTTATCGATACCTATGTATATCGTGGTCTGAAAACAACAGGCGAAATCGGAATGAGTACCGCTGCAGGACTGTACCAGTCGGTAGTCGGCTTTATCCTGGTTATGGTATCCAACTACATCGTGCGTAAATATGACAAGGATAACGCTTTGTTCTAATCGATCAATCTACCAAGAAGGGGGTATGTGATGTGTTCAAATCGAAAAGCAAGATGAAAGATTTCCATGAGCTTTCATCCGGGTGGAATGTCGTATTCAACCTGATAGCCGGTATTTTCTCGTTCCTGTGTGTATTTCCGTTCTTATTCGTGATGATCATCTCATTTACAGATGAAGGTTCTCTGGCCCGCAACGGATATCAGATCTGGCCGGAAAAATGGAGCCTTGAGGCTTATAAATATGTATTCCAAACCGGGGATACACTTCTTCGTTCGTACGGCGTTACGATTTTTGTGACGGTTGTAGGTACGCTGATCAGTTTGTTTATTATTTCGCTGTACGCTTATGCGGTCTCCCGCAAAGGGTTCAGATATCGTAATTTCTTCTCGTTCTTTGCATTTTTCACGATGCTGTTTAACGGCGGTTTGGTGCCGACTTATATCGTAGCAACGCAACTGCTCGGCTTGAAGGATTCGATCTGGGCTCTGATCCTGCCACTGGCGGTTAATGCCTTCTATATTATGATTCTTCGAACCTTCTACAGCACGAGTGTTCCGGATGCCATCATTGAATCCGGTAAAATCGACGGCGCGAGTGAATTTAAAATATTCTACAAGCTGGTATTGCCGCTTTCCCTGCCGGGTCTGGCAACCATCGGACTGTTTAGCACCCTCGGCTACTGGAACGACTGGTTTAATGCACTTCTCTATATTGATGATCCCAACCTGGTTCCACTGCAATCCATGCTGATGCGGATTGAGACCAGCATGCAGTTCATCCTGCAGAATTCCCAGAATTCATCCCTTAGCATGGCCGCTCTTCAGAGCATGCCGCAGGATACGTCACGGATGGCCATGGTCGTTCTGGCAACCGGGCCGATTATTCTGGCCTATCCTTTCTTCCAGCGCTATTTCATTCAAGGTCTGACCATCGGCGCGGTTAAAGAATAAATTCTTCATGTACCGGAGGGTATGAGATGACTTATCAAGATTCCAGTAAACCCATTGCGGAAAGAGTGGAACATCTTCTTGGCCTTATGACAACGAAGGAAAAGGTGGGCCAGTTGGTCCAGCCGTTCGGCTGGAAGACCTATGAGGTGAAGGAAGGCCGGATTACCTTAACGGATTCATTTAAAGAGCAAGTGAAAGATGGCGGCGTCGGCTCCCTGTACGGGACCCTTCGCGCCGATCCATGGACCGGTGTAACACTTGAAACCGGTCTTTCTCCACGTGAAGGAGCGGAAGCCGTTAATCAAATTCAGCGGTATGCAATCGAGAATTCCCGTCTCGGCATTCCGATCCTCATCGGGGAGGAATGCTCGCATGGTCATATGGCCATTGGCGGCACGGTGTTTCCGGTACCGCTCTCAATCGGAAGCACATGGAATGTGGAGTTATACCGGGATATGTGCCGAGCCGTTGCGCTTGAGACGCGCAGTCAGGGCGGTGCTGTGACCTATTCCCCGGTCTTGGACGTTGTACGCGATCCCAGATGGGGACGTACCGAGGAATGTTTTGGCGAAGACCCCTACCTGATCAGTGAATATGCAGTCGCATCGGTTGAAGGCCTTCAAGGCGAGTCTTTGGACAGTCCGAGCAGTGTTGCAGCAACGCTGAAGCATTTCGTAGGTTATGGCAGCTCTGAAGGCGGAAGGAATGCGGGACCTGTGCACATGGGGACCCGTGAGCTGATGGAAGTGGATATGCTACCGTTTCGGAAGGCCGTGGAAGCGGGAGCTGCCTCCATTATGCCGGCTTATAACGAGATCGATGGCGTGCCTTGCACCGTAAATACGGAGCTGTTAGGCGACATTCTCCGCAAGGAGTGGGGCTTTGACGGCATGGTGATCACCGACTGTGGTGCCATCGACATGCTGGCCAGCGGCCATGATACGGCAGAAGACGGAATGGATGCCGCTGTTCAGGCTCTATCGGCCGGTATCGATATGGAGATGTCAGGTGAGATGTTTGGCAAATATCTGCAAACGGCAATCGAGCAAAACAAGCTGGAGGCCTCCGTTCTGGATGAAGCCGTTCGCCGCGTATTGACTTTGAAATTTAAACTCGGTTTATTTGAGAGTCCATACGTTGAACCACAGATCGCCGAGGAAGTGATCGGCAGCGAACAGCACGTAGAACTTGCCAGACAGCTTGCGGCAGAAGGCATCGTGCTGCTTAAGAATGAAGGAAAGGCCCTGCCGTTACCGAAGGACGGGGGCGTGATTGCTGTCATTGGACCTAATGCCGATCAGGGATACAATCAGCTTGGGGACTATACATCACCACAGCCGCCAGCAAGCGTGGTCACGGTGCTGGATGGGGTTCGTGCCAAGCTGGGGGATGTTCCAGACCGTGTATTGTATGCTCCGGGCTGCCGTATTAAGGACGATTCCAGGGAGGGTTTTGAATTCGCATTAGCTTGTGCGGATCAGGCCGATACCGTGGTGTTGGTGCTGGGCGGCTCCAGCGCCCGCGATTTCGGCGAAGGAACGATCGATTTGCGCACAGGGGCTTCGAAGGTCACGGACGACGCTTTAAGCGACATGGACTGCGGCGAAGGCATCGACCGGATGACGCTGCAGCTATCCGGCGTTCAATTGGAAATGGCCCAAGAGATTCATAAGCTTGGCAAGCGGATGATCGTTGTGTATATCAACGGCCGGCCGATTGCGGAACCGTGGATCGACAACCATGCCGATGCCATTCTGGAAGCGTGGTACCCGGGTCAGGAGGGCGGACATGCGATTGCCGACATCCTGTTCGGGGATGTGAATCCGTCCGGGAAGCTAACCTTGTCAATCCCAAAAGATGTCGGACAGCTTCCGGTTTATTACAACGGCAAGCGGTCGCGCGGCAAGCGTTACCTCGAAGAAGATTCCCAGCCGCGTTATCCGTTTGGGTATGGGCTTAGTTACACCGAATTCAGTTATTCGGATATCCAGCTATCCTCGGATGTCATTGGAATCGGCGAAACGGCAGTTGTCACCGTCAACGTCACGAATAGCGGCACTCGGGAAGGATCCGAAGTTGTTCAGCTGTATGTGAGCGATGTGGCCAGCAAATACACAAGACCAGCCTGTGAACTGAAGGGTTTCCGCAAAATATCTCTGAAGGCTGGAGAAAAACGAAAGATTGAATTTACGATAGGCGCCGAACAGCTTCAATATGTCGGTCAAGATTATAAGCAGGTTGTTGAACCAGGTCTGTTCCGAATCATGGTTGGCAGACATGTCAATGACACGCTGAGTGCGGATTTGACCGTGCAGGAGGGCTGATGGATGGAACGCATTAGGCGATTTATACGCGAATTGTCGGAGCGCCAGTGGCTTGAGTCGAGAGAACTCAAGGGGTGGGATATTACGCGGACCACTTATATGGTTCCGGGCGTGTATGAAGACTCAGCCCCTTTTGCCGAAGGACATGACTTCAACAGATTTCCGAGCACGCAGGGCACAACCTATTTCTTTCGAATGAGCCTTGAACTGCCCCCGCAGTGGGCAGATGGCGTGATAGGGCTTCTGTTTCAGTCCGGAGGCGAAGCTTTGCTGCGCGTTAACGGAGCTTCGTATCAGGGTTTGGACCGCAATCATACGTTTGTAACGCTTGATCCGAAGCGCACCGGCATGAACATGGAGCTGGAAATCGAATTATACGATCCGATTCCGGAGCCCGTGGATCCGCTCAATCAGCAGGCTGTCATTCAGCCTCCGATTACCCGAGTACAGAGTCTGCTTGTCAACGTGAACGTGCCTGTTCAGAGTCTGATGTACACTGCAACTGTTATCAGGGATTCGGTTATACTGCTGCCGGACAACGATATGCGGCGCATCCGATTGATGGAGGCCTTATATCAGGCGATGGATCGTTTTGTAAGTCTGAATGAGGCATCGATCATCGCAGGTGAAATGGTGACCGCGATTGAGCAAGAGCTTGTGCAGCAGGTTACAGCCATTGGCGGCCATGCTGAAGGAACCGAGCACATGGTCGGACAGTCTCATATCGACATCGCCTGGCTGTGGCCGGTCCGGGAAACCGTTCGAAAAACAAGCCGGACCTTCTCCACGGTGGACGCGCTGATGAATGAATACCCGGAATACAAATATGCGCAGAGCCAGCCCTTGCTGTATCAATTCCTGAAAGATCATGATCCCGAGCTGTACGAGAGAGTGAGGGCTAGAATCATGGAGGGACGCTGGGAACTGGTCGGCGGGATGTGGGTCGAGCCGGATTTAAACATTCCGAGCGGAGAGTCCCTCATGCGCCAGATGCTCTATGGACAGCGCTTCTATCAGGAAGAGTTCGGTTTGACATCACATATTGAATGGCTCCCGGATACGTTCGGATATTGTGCATCACTGCCCCAGATATTGAAGCATGGCGGCATTCGTTATTTCATGACAACAAAGCTCGGCTGGAATGATACGAATGTGTTCCCGTACGACTTATTCCACTGGGTAGGCATTGACGGAACACCGATGCTCTCCTATCTTAATCATGGCGTGAACGAGAACACACTGCCAAAAGATGTTCACGAGCATTGGCAGTCTTACCGGCAAAGACCCGTCCATCCGGAGCAGATGCTGCTCTATGGACACGGTGATGGCGGCGGGGGTGTGACTCGCGAGATGCTGGAATATATCAATCGGGCTGAGCTGATGGTTGGGCAGCCTGCCAGCAAGTACAGCACGGCCGCCGAATTTTTCGAAGGGATTGACGCCGCTTCGCCAAAGCTGCCGAAATGGCGCGGGGATTTATATCTTGAGCTGCATCGAGGAACCTACACAACCCACGCACGGAACAAGCGCTTTAACCGCAAGGCGGAAATCTTGTACCGTGAAGCCGAGTTATGGAGCTCGGTTGCATTCCCGTCGATGGGCGGTGGGCAGAAGCAGGAAATCGTCAGCGAGCTGCATGAGGGCTGGAAGCTGATATTGCTTAATCAATTCCATGATATTATTCCGGGCTCTGCCATTACGGAGTCTTATGTTACCTCTGAGAAGGAATATGCCGAGGTGTTCCGGAAGGGGAATCGCAGTCTCTCCCAAGGGCTGCAGGTATTGGCCGGTCAGGCCGATACAGAAGGGGGAGGTCTACCCTATGTCATCTTCAATGGACTTGGATGGGAAAGAAATGCGGTTATTTCGATTGAGGGCGGACCGGAGCTTGTTAGCCACGCTCCCTATGATTCCGATGGAGCGCTGCTGCAGTATGATGTTCGGACCTTAGAGAGCGGCGAAGCCTTTCAGGGCTTGAACGTTTATGTTCAAGGCATCCCCGCGTTTGGTTACAAAACGATTTGGCTTAGACCCTCGGCAGGAAACGAGGCAGCGGCGGAGAAGTGTTCTACTGGACTTTCGGATGGCTGGGAAACGGAGTTTTATAAGGTCCGCTTTAACGCGCAGGGCGAAATCGTGAGTCTGTGGGACAAAGATGCGGAGCGGGAAGTGATTAAGCCAGGGGAAGCCGCAAATCGCTTCCACTTCTTCCATGACCGTCCGACCCTGTGGGATGCATGGGATATCGATACTCGCTATGAGGAGCAAATAGCCGATCAAGCGCAACTGATCGAGATGAGGCTGCTGATGGCGGGTGAAGTACAGGATGTGCTTCGTTTCCGTTGGCGCATCCATAACTCGGAGATCACGCAAGATTTGATTTTTTATCATCATGACCGGCGGATCGACTTCAAGACCTTTGTCAGCTGGAACGAATCGCACAAGCTGCTGAAAGTCGGCTTCCCGATCGCTGTTGTTGCCAATAAGGCAACGTATGAGATTCCGTTCGGTACTATTGAGAGACCGACCCATCGCAATACGAGCTGGGAGCAGGCGCAATATGAGGTCTGCGGACACCGCTTCGCCGATGTATCGGAGCATGGATACGGCGTCAGCCTCATCAATGACTGCAAGTACGGGTACGACATTCAGGACAGCACGATCCGGTTGTCCCTGCTGCGAGCGCCGAAATGGCCCGATGTTACAGCAGACCTGGGAGAGCATGAATTCACATATTCCCTGTATCCGCACGAAGGAGACTGGAGAAATGCCGGCATCGTTCGTAAAGCTGCCGAGCTGAATCATGAACTGCCATGCGTGCGAACAAGTTCGAAGCAGGGCATTCAGCCCTCTGTTCATTCTTTGATCCCATTCGAGAGCCAGCATGTTGTGCTGGATACGGTTAAACCTGCAGAGGACGGAACCGGTTATATTCTGCGATTCTATGAATCCGCCGGGGGTAGAGACGAAGTGAAACTCACTTGGCCTTATCCTTGCGAAACGGTCCATCTGTCCAATGCAATTGAAGAGGAACTCGAAAGGCTGGATACAGCAGAAGGAAGGTTAACCCTTCATTTCCTGCCGTATGAGATCAAGACCATCAAATTGACTACACAACATACCTAATCAAAAGGAGCCAGAACAAATCATGGAACAATTCAGACTCCCCAAAATACCAATGCCGGAGCTTGAGCTGCCGCAATCGATTCAGGCGGTTCTGCAAGAGGCCGAAGAAAAATTAGCACATCGTCCCAAGCTGCTGCAGCTGTTCAAGAACTGTTTTCCAAACACGCTGGAGACCACAACGAAGCTGATGGAGGACGGGACGACATTTGTCATTACCGGTGACATTCCGGCTATGTGGCTGCGTGATTCGGTAGAACAGGTAATTCATTACATTCCGTTTGCGAAGAACGACCCCGAGCTTCAGCGTATACTCAGCGGATTGATCAAGCGCCACTTCCAATATATTCATATCGATCCTTATGCCAATGCCTTTAATGAATCCGCGAACGACTGGCACTGGAACACAACCGATGAAACCGAAATGTCGCCATGGGTCTGGGAGCGGAAGTTCGAGATCGACTCACTCTGCTTCTCTGTCCGCCTGGCCTACCTGTACTGGAAGGAAACGGGCCTGACGGACGTATTTGATGCAAACTTCAAGTCAGCGATGATCAAAATCATCGAGCTGTTTAAAACCGAACAGCATCATTTCGAGAAATCACCTTACCATTTCACGCGGGACAACGGCATACCTACCGATTCCTTGCGCAACAACGGACTTGGCATGCCGGTTAACTATACGGGCATGATCTGGTCCGGCTTCCGTTCAAGCGATGATGCCTGCGATTTTCATTACAATATTCCAGGGAATATGTTCGCCGTTGTAGCCCTGCGTCAAATGCAGGAATTTGCGGAATGGGTATTCCGTGATATGAAACTGCTTGATGAGCTGAAGCGCCTTACAGCCGATGTGGATCACGGGATTCAGTTATACGGTATTTACCGTCATCCGGAGTTTGGCCCGATTTACGCTTATGAGACTGATGGTTATGGGAATTACTGTCTGATGGATGATGCAGGCACGCCCGGTCTGATGTCTATTCCGTATCTGGGTTATGTGACTGCAGATGATCCGATCTATCAGAACACCAGACGATTTGCGCTGAGCAAAGAAAATCCTTTCTATTACGAGGGGGCAGTTGCCAAGGGAATTGGCAGTCCGCATACGCCGCCGGATTATATTTGGCATATGGCATTGTCCATGCAGGGAATTACGGCGCAGACGGCAGAAGAGAAGCTGGAGATGATCGCGCTGCTGGAAGCGACCGATGCGGATACCGGCTTCATGCATGAGGGCTTCCATGCCGATGATCCTAAAGTCTTTACTAGATCATGGTTTGCCTGGTCCAACAGCCTGTTCTCGCAATTGGTGTACCAGGCGATGAAAGCAGGGATTCTATGAGTGAACGCCTGATTGTATTCTATGATCCGTCCTTTCCGGCAGCTGAAGCTGCCGGACTGCCGGTATCGGCAGCCGGTCTGGATATGTTCGATTCCGTGTGCGGCGCAGAGAACTTGGCTGAAACGCTGGCAGCAGCAGGGGGACAAGGCGTTAGCTTTGTCAATTTACACGCTCCGTACTTTCCGAAATCCGCCTGGAGAGCCATCCTGGACTTTCTGAGAAATGGCGGCGGCTTGGTCAGTGTTGGGGGTGCCCCATTCAAACGTCCCGTCCGTATGGAGGACGGTGCCTGGGTGGTAGAGCATGAACAGACGGCATATCATCAGCAGCTGAACATTCATGAGGCGCTGCCTGTGGATTGTGGGCGCGTGAATGATTTGATCGCGAGTGAAGATATTCCGCTGATGGAGAACAGTCACAAACGGTTTACCGTTAAGGATACATGGAACTTGGTTCCGCATGTTACCAAGAGCAGCGATCTGCCTCACCAGATGGGCTCGGCAGGACCGATGGATACGCGGATTTATCCGCTCCTCAAGGGATGTACAGCCAAGGGAAGGCAAGTCGCTGCTCCTGTAGTTCTGTGGGAGAACGTTGGCGGGCCGTTTCTGGGAGGTCGCTGGTTGTTTGTAAATCAACCTCTCTCCGCCTCCTTCTGGGAACAGGATGGGGGAGAAGAGGTGCGCCGGTGGGCGGCGTTCTGCGCCAAAGGGATTACCGAGCTGTGGATCAAGCCGAATTATGCAACCTATGAGTCCGGCGAGCGCGCGACCCTGACCCTGCAGGCACAACGGATGGGGCGGAATCTGCCTGTCCATGAGCCGCAGAGCTGGACGTTCCGCATCTCGGTTCAGCATGACCTGGATGAAGCTCCGGTATGGAATCATTCCGTAACCGTTGATGTAACTGGACAATTTCATGTACAGCGCATTCCGGTTGCGCTTGATATCAAGCCGGGATTTTATCGGGTGTTGTGTGAAGCCGAAGGTCCGGATGGAGAAATCCGCAGGCTGAGACAAGGCTTCTGGGGAGCTGATCATGAGCTTCTGGAGACTGGAACGCCAGTCACCTGCAACCGGGATTACTTTATTAAAGATGGCCGCCCGCTGCCTGTTGTCGGGATGACTTACATGACGTCCGATGTCGCGCGTAAGTTCCTGTTCCTTCCGAATACGGATGTGTGGGATCGCGATATGGCGCAAATGCGCAATGCCGGCATCAATTGGATTCGTACCGGGATCTGGACCGCTTACCGCAATATCATGCAGGTGGACGGGCATGCATCCGAAGAGGTTTTGCGTTCGATTGACGCCTTCCTGTTAACGGCGAAGAAGCATGATCTGCAGGTCACGTTTACGTTCTTCTCCTTTACACCGGAGACTTGGGAAGGACAGAATCCTTACCTCGATCCGCGAAGCGTGGAGGCGCAGAAGCGGTTTATTCGCTCCATTATCACAAGGCATAAAGCTACGAAGAACGTGGACTGGGATTTGATTAACGAGCCTTCCATGTTCGATCCGCCGCAGATCTTCTCGGACGGTCCGCGTTCAGCTAAGGATTCGTTCGAGCAGCAAGCGTATATCGATTGGCTGAAGAAGCGTCATGGCTCGGTTGAGTCTCTGCAGGAACGCTGGAACATGACTTCCGATCAGCTGCCGGCATTCGAGTCAGCGGTTCCTCCGGGACCTGAAGCCATTAATTTCGACGTTCAAGATATGCATCAAGGGAAAAAGGGCACCCAGTGGCTTGATTATGTACTCTTCTCGATGGACATGCACAACCGCTGGGCGAAGGAACTATATGATGATATCAAAGCGGTATGCCCTGACCATATGGTTACGGTTGGACAAGATGAGGCCTTAGGAGCACAGCGTCCATCCCCGTTCTTCTATGCGGAGGCTGTAGACTATACAACGGTTCACTCTTGGTGGTTTAACGATTATCTGATCTGGGACGGCATATTTGCCAAAACGCCGAATAAACCAAACCTCATTCAGGAAACGGGCATCATGTACGTGGAAACACCGGATGGCCGGGCTAAGCGGAGCGAAGCCGAGCTTCGGAACCTGCTGGAGCGCAAATATGCGTACGCCTTCTCAACAGGCGGTGCAGGAGCCGTTCATTGGATCTGGAACACAAACTTCTACATGGATAATGCCAATGAATCGCATATCGGAGCTGTCCGCGCTGACGGGACGGAGAAGCCGGAAGCGGATGTGTCGTATGATTTTGGCGCATTCATGGAGGGCATCCGGGACTTGTTTAAGGGACGGAAGCTTGAAGAGACAGCGGTCATTTTCCCATACTCGAACGATTTCTCGAACCGGAAGTTTGCTTTTGAAGCAACAACGAAGGCGACACGCGCCCTGGCTTACGAGCTGAATGTGCCTTTCCGCGCGGTTGGAGAGTATGATCTAAGCTCGCTGCGGAGACATCCGGTGAAATTCATCGTTCTGCCGAGTGCTCATAATATAGATGACCGGGCGTTTGCCGAGTTGATGGATATCGTAAAAGAAACGGGAGCCACGCTCCTTCTGACCGGACCTGTCGGTCTGGATGCTTATTGGCATCCGGTCGAGCGAATGACGGCAGAGCTGGGACAGCGCAAAGTGGTGAATGTGCGCCGGGAAGAGAGCTTGCGTATCGGGGATGCCACATGGCCCGCGTCATACGGTCATCGGAAAATCGCCGAGCTTAGTAAGGAAATTGTGATCAGCAGCGACGTACATTCAACCGATGAGGCTGGCGACGCCGTCATCGAGGTCAAGCTCGGTGCCGGACGCCTTCTCTGGAGTCCGCTTCCCGTTGAGTTGAATGACCGGATCGATACCCTATCTGCACTGTATCGATACGCATTGGAGTTATCTGCTGCCGACACGGGGCTGATCTGGAGCCAAGGTGGAGACCATTCCGGCGTATACGGACGCAAGGTAACGTTTGAAGAAGGGGCACTCTTCGTATTCGGTTCAGAGCAATCGTGGGATACGAATGTCGAAGTGAAGGATCCTTCAACAGGTCTTATCTATTCATTTATGCTTGAGGCGGATCGCTCGGTACTGTTCGCAGTGGATGCAAGCGGGGATCTGTTATCGGTGTACCGCCCGGATGAGGTTGGAATTACCGTATCGAAAGGCTAACATAAGGGGGACTACGTAGAGATGGATCAATCCAGAAAAGCACATATTATTTCTCATACTCACTGGGACCGCGAGTGGTATTTACCGTATGAAAAGCACCATGTACGGCTGATCGAGCTCATGGACAGCTTGCTCGAGACGATGGATAAGGACTCGGAATACCGCAGCTTTTTCCTTGATGGTCAGACCATTATTATTGAAGATTATTTGCAGGTAAGACCCGAGAAGAAGGAGCAGCTTGAGAAGCTGATCACGGACGGACGCATCATCATCGGGCCTTGGTACATTTTGCAGGATGCGTATCTGACAAGCAGCGAAGCCAATGTGAGAAACATGCAGATTGGGCACCAGGATGCCGAGCGTTATGGCACGGTTGCCAAAATCGGTTATTTCCCGGATACGTTTGGACTTACGGGCCAAATCCCGCAGCTGATGCAACAGTCCGGTATCGATAACGCCTTCTTCGGCCGGGGCGTGAAGCCAACTGGCTTTAACAATACCGTTTCCGATAGCGGTTATGAGTCCTCGTTCTCCGAATTAATGTGGGAAGGTCCGGACGGCTCCAAGGTGCTGGGCATCCTGTTTGCCAACTGGTACAGCAACGGCAACGAAGTTCCTGTTGACGAAGAAGAGGCGAAGAAGTTCTGGGACCGCAAGCTGGCGGATGCCGAGAAGTATGCTTCCACGCCCGAACTGCTCTATATGAACGGTTGCGACCATCAGCCGATTCAGATTGATCTCCCGGAAGGCATCCGTACGGCGAAGAAGCTGTATCCGGATACGGAGTTCATTCATTCCAATTTTGATGATTACCTGAAAGCGGTTCGTGAGAAACTGCCGCAGGACCTGTCCTCCGTAACAGGAGAGCTGCGCAGCCAGCGGACGGACGGCTGGGGAACGCTCGTGAATACCGCCTCGGCTCGTGTATACCTGAAGCAGATGAACCAGCGCGGCCAGACCCTGCTGGAAAAAGTGGCCGAGCCGCTGGCGTCGTACGCAAGCCTGCTTGGCAAGGAGTATCCGCATCATCTGTTCACTTATGCCTGGAAAACGCTGATGCAGAATCATCCGCATGACAGCATCTGCGGCTGCAGCGTGGACGAGGTTCACCGCGAGATGGTCACCCGCTTCGAGAAAAGCGCCCACGTGGCCGAAAATATTGTGGATGACAGCATCCGCGTGATCGCGGATGCGGTTGAAACAACCGGATTCGAGCAGTGGGGCTCTGATCCGCTGCCGCTGGTCGTATTTAATACGACCGGATGGACACGCAGCGGTACGGTCAGCATCGAGCTGGACGCTAAGCGGCTCTATTTCAGGGAAGGCTACTCTTTGGAAGAAACGAGCCGCCGGATGAAGGAAATCGATTTGTCCGGCCGCATTCTGGTTAACGCGCAGGGTGAATCAGTACCGTGTACCGTTGAAGATCTTGGTCTTCAGTTCGGATACGATCTCCCGGATGACCGGTTCCGCCAGCCTTATATGTGCCGCAGGGTCAGACTGACATTCGAGGCAAGCGAAATTGCGGCAATGGGTCTGACAACCTACGCATGGGTGAAAAGTGAGAATAAGCCAACTCCGATTAAATCCCTGATCAGCCAATCCAACGTAATGGAGAACGAGCTGCTCAAGGTTGAGATCGAAGGGGACGGTTCCTTCACCTTAACGGATAAGAAGAATGGACAGGTATACCGCGATCTGGGCGTCTATGAGAATACCGGGGATATCGGTAACGAATATATGTACAAACAGCCGGATGGCGAAACGGCATTGACTACAAAAGGCCAAACCGCCCAAATTTCGGTCCTGGAGGATTCACCATACCGCGCTTCCATCGAAATCGTCCATAACTGGTCCATTCCGGCTATGGCCGACGGCAAGCTGGACGAAGAGCAGCATGAACTGGTGTATTACCCGAACCGCAAGGCCAAAAGATCAAGCGAGATGGTGCCGTTGTCCATTCGTACCGTGCTCAGCCTGAACCGTTGCGGCAAAGGTGTCGAGATCGAAGCCACGATGGATAATCAGGCGAAGGATCATCGGGTGCGTGCGTTGTTCCCAACGGATCTGCAGGCAGCGTCTCATAACGTGGATTCCATGTTCGAAGTGGCGAAGCGGGACAACGAGCCGGCTGCCGAATGGGAGAACCCGAGTTATACGGCTCATCAGCAGGCCTTCGTGGATGTTACCGCGGCTGCAGCAGGCTTGACGGTGGCGAACCAGGGCTTGAACGAATATGAAGTGCTGCGTGACGGTCGCAACACGATCGCGGTTACACTGCTGCGCTCCGTCGGTGAGCTCGGGGATTGGGGTTACTTCCCAACGCCGGAAGCTCAGTGTATCGGCGTTCATACGGTTCGCATGGAAGTGATTCCGCACCAGGGCGACGGCATCGCTTCCGGCGCTTATGCCGAGGCTTACCAGTTCCAGATCCCATGGACGGTTGCTCAGACCGGAGTTCATGCAGGTACCGTTGCATCGACCTCCGTGCCGCTTGGATGGAGTCATGAAGAGCTTGCCTTCTCTTCCCTGAAGGTGAACCGGAAGACAGGCGATCTGATGCTGCGCTGGTTCAATATGGCAGGCACGGATGCAGAGCTGAAGTTGCAATCTTCCCTGCCAACCCAGGGCGTTTATAAGAGCTCGATATTGGAAGAAGAGGGATCCGTTCAAAGCTTGGATGACAAGGGAAGCTGCACGCTGCCAGTCAAGCCATATGAGATTGTGACACTTGGTGTTAAAGTTTCGGCCGAGTAAGAAACCTAATATATAGGCTGGGAAGGATATTAGCTTCTCGCCTTGGCAAAGCCCGATTCCAAGATGAAGGGATCGGGCTTTGCTGTTTCACACAATGATAGACAGCATCTCAAAAATGGGATCATGGAGGGAATGACATGAAGATTCATTTTGATCACCTGTCTGGAAAACTGCTTGAAGGGATCAGCGAGCTTTCAGACATATTGGACATCTCCATTACAGACGGAGAAGGCACTAAGATTCGGGTCGTTCAGATGGAAGGTCCGATTCAGGTGGCGCTGAAGGATGGGCAGGGACTGATCCGTTACCAGGAGAGCATACACTTTTTCCGTGCGCTCGGTTTGTTTCTGGAGCAGGCCAGGGAGCGGGCTTTATTCGAGCTGACGGCGGAACCGAAGTTTGACTTTAACGGCACGATGCTCGACGTTTCCCGCAATGGCGTTCTCAAGGTGGCGGTGATCAAACAGTTTATCCGTTATATGGCGCTGATGGGACTGAACGGACTGATGATGTATACCGAGGATACGTACGAGGTAGAAGAGCAGCCCTACTTCGGATACATGCGCGGCCGGTATACAGCTTCGGAACTGAAGGAGTGCGACGATTATGCGGATTTGTTCGGCATTGAGATGATTCCGTGTATTCAGACCCTGGGGCATCTGCAGCAAGCGCTAAAATGGGGGTATGCGGCAGATATGAAGGACCATGCCGATATTCTGCTCGCAGGCGAGCCGAAGACATATGCTTTCATTGAGCAGATGATCACAGCCGCATCCGGCATGTTCCGTTCCAAGCGAATTCATATCGGCATGGATGAGGCATTCCAGGTAGGTCTTGGAAATTATCTGAAATTGAACGGGGTTCAGGACCGTTTCCAGATCATGAATGACCATGTCAACCGGGTGCTTGCCATCACCGATCGTCTCGGACTCGAGCCGATGATCTGGAGCGACATGTATTTTAATTTACTGGCGAATGATTATCAAGGGGCGCTGTACAATGTAGATGCGGATTTCTCGGATGACAATATGAGCCGAATTCCAAAAGGCGTTCAATTTGTGTATTGGGACTATGGACGCCGTGATGAAAACGGATATGAACAGTTATATGAGAAGCATATGAGGCTGGGCTCCAAGCCGATTTTTGCCGGCGGCATCCATATGTGGAACAGTATCAGTCCCAACAATGGCAAGACATGGATGACCAGCCAACCGGCCCTGCGCGCTGCCAAAACCAAAGGCATCCGCGAGGTGATTGCTACCGCCTGGGGAGATAACGGCAACGAAAGCAATCACTTGGTCATTCTTGCCGGTCTGCAGCTGTTTGCCGAGCATGGATATGGCGATGAGGTTGATGATAAGCTTCTTACAAGGCGGCTTGCGGCCTGTACGGGCATCGATTTGTTTGAATCGCTGAACGCCCTGAAATATATGGATGAGGTTCCCGGCGTGTCGGAGGGCAATCACTGGATGGCGAACCCATCCAAATATTTATTGTGGCAGGATCCCCTGCTAGGGCTGCTGGACAAACATGTGGAAGGTGAAGCGGAAGCTGTGCTGCCTCAGCATTACGCTGGACTCGAGCGGAGATGGCGGCAATGCAAGGAGCAATTTCCGGTACCGTTCAGCCGTCTGTATGATTTTTATGAACGATTGGCATCGGTGCTTGTTATTAAAAGCACCCTCGGCGTTACGCTGAAAAAGTGGTATAAAACGGGACAAAAGGATCAGCTGGCTGAGCTTGCAGCAGCACTGAATTCCCCGTTGCTCGTGCTAAAGCAGCGCATCGAGGCGCTGCGGCTCTCGCACCGTGCGCTCTGGATGAACACGTATAAGCCCTTTGGCTGGGAGGTACTGGACCTCCGCTACGGGGGGCTGCTGGCACGAATCTCTTCCACACAGGATCGGCTTGCCGATTATGTGGATGGGCATATCGAAGAGATTGAGGAACTGGAAGCCGAGCGGCTGCCGTTCGATCAGAACGGACTTACCGGCAGAGCGCTGGAGGTTAACGTGAACTATCAGGCAGCAGTGACGGCGTCCTGCTTCATCTGAAGAAAAGCTGCTCTTCCAGAGTCTATGCGGACTCTTGGAGGGCAGCTCTTTTTTGTGCAGGGTTTGTTTATGGTGTATCCTCTGGACCTTGTTCTTTCTCGTAAGCAATCAGCGTGATATCTTTGCCTGTGAGCTCGGCGATCTTCGTCTCGGCATCTTCAATCGCTTTTAAGGTGCCTTCATTTCCATTCAGTGATGCGATTTTGTATTCCTCGGAATGAATATCCATGGTGAAACTCCCCCCTTAAGTGGTTGATTCATGTTATATAATGTATAAGGTATCCTTTAGAATGGAGATACATACCTTGATTCAAATGAAGTATGATAAGGCTGGCAGACCATCATAAAGCATTTATTCCGCTTACAAGTGAGGTGTGATACATGATTCAATATGTAGGACTGCACCATGTCAGTTTGGCCGTTCGGGATTTGGAAAAAGCCAAGGTGTTTTACTCGGAAGTCCTTAAGTTCCGAGAGCTGCGGCGTCCGCCGTTTACATCCAAAGGGGTCTGGTACGTGGTGGGGGATCAGCAGCTCCATCTGCTGGAGCATCCGATCAGCGATACGCTTCGCGAGCGCGGAATCGATACGACGGACGGGCATTTTTCGATCTGGGTGAAGAGCTACCGCGAAACCAAGGAATGGCTGGACCGAATGGGTGTTGAATATACTGCCAATCCCGACAGCGTTGCAGGTTTTGCGCAAATTTTCGTGCTGGATCCAGATCGCAACATTATAGAGTTTGGAGCTGCGTATGGCTCATAGAAATTAAAAAAGCCAAACACCATCAAGTGTTCAGCTTCTAAGCTTTTGGATTATTTTTGGATGAGGACAGGGGTGTTCATTTTAACCTTGTCGTAGAGCCAGCGCACGTCCTTATTATGCATGCGAATACATCCGGCGGATACGTATTTTCCAATCGAATTCGAATTGTTGTTCCCGTGGATCGCATAGGCGTAACTGATCCTGCCGTTGACCTTCACGTTAATGCCCAGCCAGCGGTCCCCCAGCGGATTGCGCGGATCTCCGCCCTTGATGCCTTCCTTGTAGTAAGGTCTGTTTTTTACCTTTTCATGGATTTTGAACAGGCCTTCCGGCGTGTAGGAGGGCTTTTTGCCTGTGGCGACGGGGAATGTTTTAATGACCTTTCCCTTCTCGTAATACGTCAGCTTGTTGGTGGATTTATCAATGACGATAAATTGTGCATACGAAGCGTATTTACTGTCCAGTTTCTGCCCTGAGGCGGCATGGGTCAAGTTAGGGAGAAAGAAAACCAGCAGCAAGGTAAAAATCAGTATGCGGTTGATGCCTTTTATGATGTCCGATCACCTCTTTTCGTTCTCCCCCATATATATGCGGTTATTCGCGAATGTTGACGAAATTGTTCACACTTCGAAAAATAGAACAAGTTGTTTTCAAAGAGGGCTGTAGAGGGCAAGGCGGGACAATCTATTTAAATCTGGTAGCGAGCTTGGCTGTGACACAAGACTTTGTGAGACAAGCTCAGTGCATGATCGAATCTTGACGATAAGAATTTGTGTTACCCTTTCATGATAAAGTTGTCAAGCTGTATGAATGGATCGGCTTGTGCATGAGGGCAGCTCCAGACAGAGCTTGTACCGGGTGTTTGGCATCATATTTTGCATATGGGGATTTTGCAGAGCGAATATGAATGAAAGGTTGATTTTCCTGAGCTCCCATAATAAGGTAGGTATGTGAAGACAATGAGAGAATAGGAGAATTCGTATACGATGTCTACAGATGAAGTGTTATCGATTCAAGATCTGCGCATGAAATATGATAATCGTTATGTATTGAACGGCATTGATCTGGAAGTGCGCCGCGGCGAGATGATTGGTTACATTGGTCCGAATGGAGCGGGAAAGAGCACAACGGTTAAGATTATGCTGGGACTGGTTGAGGGTTACACGGGGACCGTTCGCATATTCGGGCAGGATATTTCCGATGGGAATATCGACTATAAACGGAGAATCGGGTATGTGCCGGAGGTCGCGGAATTGTACGATCAGTTAACGGCATCCGAATATTTGACTTTTACAGGTGAATTATATGGACTTACATATGATACTGCGGATTATAAGGCCAAACATTTAATGGATTGCTTTGGTCTGGACAAAGCTTATCACTCGCGGATTGCTACTTTCTCAAAGGGGATGCGGCAAAAAGTACTGCTGATCTCGAGCCTGCTGCATGACCCGGATTTGTTATTCCTTGATGAGCCCTTAAGCGGGCTGGATGCGAACAGTGTCATGGTGGTTAAAGAGGTTCTCGCTCAATTGTCAGCTCAAGGCAAGACGATCTTTTATTCCTCGCATATCATGGACGTTGTTGAGAAAATCAGCAGCCGCATCGTTCTGCTCGCCGATAGCCGGGTCGTAGCGGATGGAACGTTCAAGGAGCTGCAGCAGCATTCACATGAAGGCTCCTTGGAAGAGGTATTTAATCAGCTGACAGGTTTCCATGATCATGCCCAGATTGCTGAGCGGTTCGTATCGATCGTTCGGGAGGAGAGCTGACATGCCGGGGCCGGAATCCTCATTTCGAATGCTTAAGATTTTGGACCGATTTCAAGGCGTGATCTCCAGGACGGGTGTGGACTATGAGGTACTGCGCCGTATATTACATGTCAAACTCATCATGGACTCAAGGCGGGCGCCTGTCATCTTGTCCTCAGTCAATCGGAAGAAGGAGGAGCAGGACAAGAACCTGTTTGTCAGCTCTCTCTGGATGTACGGCTTGATCGGGCTCGTCCTGACGCCGTTTGTGTTCTGGAGCGATCCGGAATATCTACTGCCGATGAGCCTATTATCCGCAATCTTAATGTTTCTGATTATGACCTCCATGATTTCGGATTTCTCCTCGGTGCTGCTGGATGTGCGCGACCGAAGCATACTGATGACCAAGCCGATCGACGGTCGAACGGTCGGTCTGGCCAGATCGATTCATGCAGGTATTTATTTGCTTCTTTTAACCGGGGCTCTTTCGGCCGGCTCCCTGGTCGTTGGATTGATCAAGCACGGCGTTGGATTCTTTTTAATCTATATCCTTGAGCTGATCCTGATGAATATGCTCATCCTTGTGAGTACTTCCATGATTTATCTGGTGCTGCTGAAATATTGGGACGGAGAGAAACTGAAGGATCTGATCAATTACGTGCAGATTGGTCTGTCCGCCACGCTGGCCATCGGGTATCAGTTTGTGATTCGTTCCTTTGATCTGATTGACTTCAATCTGGTGTTTACACCGGCTTGGTGGCAAATCCTGCTTCCGCCAGTATGGTATGCGGCTCCTTATGAGTGGCTGTTTGGCGAGGGGGGCGGGTGGCTGATTCTTCTCACGGCATTAGCCGTATTTGTCCCGATTCTGCTTATGATGATATATGCCCGCTTGATTCCGTCATTCGAGTTGTATCTGGAGAAGCTGGCTCACAGCGAAGCGGGAAAAGGGCGGGAGCGTGGTAAGTTTGACCGGTTCTTGGCCAGATGGGTATGCCGATCGCGCACGGAGCAGGCCTGTTTCCGGTTGTCTGCCAGCATGCTTAAGAACGAGCGAGAATTTAAGCTTAAGGTGTACCCTACTTTAGGGTTAGCCGTGCTGCTGCCTTATTTATTCTTTTTCTCCACAATCCGTAATTCCTCATTCGCGGAAATCGGCAGGGGATCATCCTATTATGTGCTGCATGTTATGCTCATCATGGTTGCTACGGTCGTGATGATGCTGAAATACTCTGGCAAGCCCAAAGCCTTCTGGCTGTTCGGGTCAGCCCCGATGCCGAGCATGACCCCCTTGTACCAAGGGGCTTTAAAGGCGTTTGCCATCAAAATATTCCTGCCGCTGTTCGCTGTGAATGCGGTGGTGTTTGTCATCATATTCGGTATGCGAATCCTGCCGGATATTCTCATTGTGCTGCTTACCGGATTGATGTTGATTCCGTTATCAGCCAAGGCTATGCTGAGGACTCCGCCATTCTCCCAAGCGTTTAATATGGCTCAGCAGAAGGAAGGCTGGTGGGTTCTGGTCTACTTCATTGTTGTAGGCGGATTCATCGGTTTGCATTATGCAAGCAGTACCATTGCTTATGGCATTCCGGCCTATATCGTTGTATTGCTCGCTGTGAATGGATGGGTATGGACCAAGCTGTACAAGTAAACAGCGGGATGTTCGGGTAACGAGCCGAGACTGGATGAAGCGGGCTTCGGGCTGCGTTACGAGGACAACATATAAATCAGCTGCCGGGCAATATAGAACACAGGCTGAGGCAAAGAAGGGGCATCCGAGATGGATGCCCCTTCTTTGATTTCCTATGTATCCTACTAGATACCGCTATTTTATACCCGGACCAGTATGCCGGCCAGAAGCGCAGCGCGTTTAGGGATATCGGCAATCAACACATATTCGTGAAGGGCATGGGCCCCGTCGCCGCGGGCGCCCATGCCATCCAGTGTCGGCGTGCCGCATGCGGCAACAAAGTTGCCGTCACTGACTCCGCCCGTGCTGGTATCCGGCAGAGGCAGATTCAGTTCTTCCTTGGCAACCTGTTGTGCCAAATGATACAGATTCATAATGGCCGCCGTTCGTTCCATGGGCGGCCGATTCATCTGCCCTTCGATCTGCAGGCGGATCTCCGGGTGGATTGGAGCAAGCTCTTGCATTTTATGTGCCATCCGGTTGAAATCCTCCATCGTTTCTACCCGGATATCGATGTAGGCTTCCGCCTGGGGGGCAACGACATTGGAGCCGATTCCTCCGTTTACGATGCCGACATTCACATGTATGCCGCGCTTGTCATCACTCAGTTCCTGGAGGCTCAGAATGTGGCGCGCCATCTCGTGGATCGCCGATACGCCGGCAGCCGGATTAACCCCGGAATGAGCGGCACGACCTTCGATTTGGAGATGGTAGCGACCATTTCCTTTGCGAGCCGTTTTGACGGCGCCCTCGGGTTCCATCGGCGGCTCCAGCACAAAGGCTGCCTGGCTGGAGCGGGCATGCTCCTCGATCCAGAGGCGGGAAGAAGGGCTTCCAATTTCCTCATCGCTGTTGATCAACAGAATAAAGGTAACATCGGCAGGGAGCCTTCCCATCTCCTGCACCACCTTTAAGGCAAATATGGCTTGAATGATCCCGGCCTTCATGTCCAGAACCCCCGGACCGTAGGCTCTGTCTCCCTCAATACGAAACGGCCTTTGCGCGCATTCACCTGCGGGCCACACCGTGTCCGCATGTCCAATGAGCAGGATGCGCCGCTGCCCGCTGCCGATATGAATCTCCAGGCGGTCGGCATATTCTTCGTTTGGAACCCGGATAGCCCTGGCATCCAGATGTGAGAGGCATATTTCTTCATACCAATCGATCATTCGGTCGGTTAAGTCTTTACGCTGGGAAGGCGAATCCATGTTGACGCTTTGCTCTAGCAGCCGGAGCATTTCCGGGAGCAGCAGTTCCAGTCGGGTTACCCATTTCATATCCGTTCTACCTGCCTTAATGAGCGTGTGAGTTGGAGCCAAACAAACGATCCAAGCCGTATACGCGCTCTAAGATGAAAATAAATACCAAACTCAGCAAGATCACGATAGAGGATATCGATGCAACGAGCGGAGTTAACGATTCTTGCATGTAGTTGAAGATAGCCATCGGCAATGTTGTTGTGGACGGCGAGATCATAAAGAGTGACACGGTGACATTATCGAATGAGGTCAGAAACGCAAACACACAGCCGGAGAGCACCGCTGGGCGGATCAGTGGAAACGTAACGTCCCAGAAGGTCCGCAGCGGGTTTGCCCCAAGAATGGATGCGGCCCGTTCCAAAGTATAATCAAAGGTGCTGAGTCCCGTATAAACCAGTCGTACAACGTAAGGCACAGAAATCAGAATATGGGACAATAACAGACCGAGGAACGTGCCTGCAAGCCCAATGCGTGTGAAGAACAGCAAAGCCGCAATGCCGATGATCAGTGCCGGAACCGTCAGCGGTGATAACAGCAGGGAACTGATGACGCCTGAGCCGCGGGGCTTGTACTTGTGCAATGCCAGTGCAGCCAGCGTACCGATGACGGTTGCGATAACGGCGGTAATGATAGCAAGCTGCAGGCTGAACCCGAACGACTCGATGAACTCCGGACGGTCGAATATTTTCTCATACCACTGGAGTGAGAACCCCTGCGGCGGGAACCGCAGGACACCCGTCGACGTAAACGACGTCGGGATGATGATCAGCAATGGGGAGATGACCATCAGCACGACAAAGAACGTTATGATGCCAAGCACGGAGGGTCTGCGAGATTTTTTTTCACGAATCATGATGAGAACACCTCCTTATAACGCTTCGTTTCCACCAGCTTGGTAAATAGCGTGACCAAACCGATGGTTGAACCGAGAAGCAGGAATGCAATGGCAGCTCCAAGGGACCAATTGAGTGATGCCATCATCTGCTCATAGGCCAGCACCGGCAGTACTTTCACCGAGGTGCCACCCATAAGGGCTGGCGTGACGAAAGAGCTCATAGCCAGGCTGAACACGAGTGTTGTTCCGGCAAAAATGCCGGGAATGCTCAGAGGCAGCGTGATGCTGAAGAATTGTTTGAATCGTGTTGCGCCGAGAATGCCGGCTGCCTTGTACAGGGATGAGTCAACAGCATACAGGCTCGTGGAAATGGCCAGGACCATATAAACGATCAGCGAATCGGATAATCCAATCACGACACCAAGCTCATTGTACAGCAGCCGCAGCGGTTCGGAGATGACATCTAGCGACATTAACGTATTGTTGATAAAACCGTTGTTGCCCAATATCACGACCCAGCCGAAGTTGCGGATGACTACGCTGATCAGATGGGGGGAGATGATGAGAAATGTTATAAGACCCCGCATTTTCGGCGTAGCCTGAGCCATGTACATGGCAACCGGGAAGCCAAGGACGAGACAAACGCAAACCGTATACAGACTAAGCCTTACGGTTCTCCACAGAATCTGCACATAATAGGTATCTTTAAAGAGATGCGCATAGGATGCCAGTGTCCAGGCTCCTTGTCCCATGTCCTCGCGCAAGCTGATCATTAACATGTAGAACATAGGCAGGATGAACACACCCAGAATAATGATAAGTCCGGGTACCAGCAGCAAGGTGGCAATGAAGCCCTTGGATCGGAGCAGGGAGTTCATAGGCTATGCCTCCTTTGCTGGAAAAGCACTCACATGCTGGGAGTCCCAGCTTAGCTGGACGAATTTATTTTCAACCAGGTGAAGGTGCGGAGCGATGCCGGTTCGAACGGTGATCAATTGACCATGGCATTCTACGATAACTTCAACAATCGAACCGAGGAAGGAAACCAGCCTCACGATGCCAAACACGGTATTCATGCTGGGGGGTGGAGCGTCTCCCACCACTTCCTGTATGACAATATGCTCAGGTCTGACATAAGCCACGGCAGCATCTCCTGTTACCTCCTGCCGCGAATGGCGGTCTGCCTGCAGCAGGATCCCTTCCTTAGTTGCAAAATGCCACAGGTGTTCGTCTGTAGCGGCAAGCTTGACCTGAAAGCGGTTGGACTTGCCTACGAATTCGTGCACGAAGGGTGAAGCCGGCCTCTGGTAGATTTCTTCCGGTGTTCCGATCTGCTCTACCCGTCCATGATCCAGGACAACGATTCTATCGGACATGTACATGGCTTCTTCCTGGTCGTGGGTAACAAAAATGGTCGTGACTTTGAGCTCCTGCTGGAGCCGTTTCATCTCTTCGCGCAGCTCTTCCCGGAGCTTGGCATCGAGGTTGCTCAGCGGCTCGTCAAGGAGCAGTACCGAGGGCTCGGTTACCAAGGCACGGGCAATCGCAATGCGCTGGCGCTGGCCGCCGGACAGCTGTTTGGGATAACGATCAGCCAGGTGGGGAAGCTTGACCAGCTCCAGCACTTTGTTCACTCTGGCAGCAATCTCGGATTTGGGGATTTTTCGCAATTTCAAGCCATACGCCACGTTTTCTGCAACTGTCATATGCGGAAACAAGGAGTATGTTTGAAACACCATGCCAAGATCACGTTTATTTGAGGGAACACCGTTCATCGGCTTGCCCTTGATCGTCAGGGTGCCTCCGTCAGGCTCCAGAAAACCAGCCAGCATATTCAATGTTGTTGTCTTGCCGCAGCCGGATGGACCGAGAAAAGTGACACATTCCCCGCGCTCCACCTGAAGATTAAAATCGTCTACCACCACGGTGCTGCCGAAGCACTTGCGGATCTGATGCAGTTCAACGTCATACTCCTTCGTCATCTGTGTTTCCTCCGATTCTGAATCTTCGTATCGAACTTATTTGCCTACAAGCGGAGCGATGTCTTTATTGAAGGTTTCCAGCCAGGCTTGCTTGTTCTCGCTGATTACACCGTAATCGAAATTCACAATTTTGCTCTTGTCAAAATTGATCAGACTGCCGATGTCGTCCGGAAGCGTAACGTCCATGACCGGGTTGTAATACAATTTTGTGGCAAACAGGGTTTGAATCTCATCGGTCAGGATAAAATCGATAAATGCCTTAGCCGCTTCAGGATTCTTCGCTCCCTTTACGATGGAAGCAACGGTTGGCACGATGTTTGCTCCTTCTTCCGGAATGACAAATTCCAGGTCGACACCCGCATCCTTCTGCACGATGCTGCGCGCCATGGTCCAGGCGGTGTACGCAGCTGTCTCATCCTGCAGATTCTGCTGGATTTGAGCGGCTGTTTTGGCGAATGTCGGCATATAAGAAGCAATCGTTTTCAATTGTTCAAACCCTTGCGTCATATCGGCTTCCGAGCCGCCGTTGGCATATGCCAGCATGATCGTTGCCGAACGGCCGAAATTACTCGACATTTCGGTAAGCGTTATATTGTTTTTCATTTCGGGGAGAGTCAGATCGTTCCATGATGCTGGAACGGGGAGGTTCTTACTCTGAATCAGCTTGGCATTGTAAGAGATCCCCATCGGGGTGTAATTGATGGTCACGCCGCTGTTCTCTGAGACTCTGAAGCGGTCATCGATTTTGGACATATTCGGGATTTCGTCCGCATTCAAGGCTTCCCAGAGTCCTTCAACGCGACCTGCTTCTTGTTCGCTGCCCTCAATAAATGCAATATCAATTTGGGAGGAACCCTGCTGAGCTTTCACCTTGGCAACAATGTCCGTCGCGACGCCGGCCACGTAAGTTAGTTTGACATCCGGATATTTTTCATTGAATTTCTTGAAGATTTCATCTTTGAACAGGGATTCTACCGTTGCACCGTTGCCGGCAAAAACCAGTTCACCGGAGATGGTGGAACCTTCCGCTGACTCGGCACCGCCGTTTGAAGCCGTTTTTGCGCCTCCGCATGCGGATAACAGCGAGGTGGAGAGTGTTAAAGCGAGAATGATAGAAGCAAGGCGACCTTTTTTCACAATGATTCCCCCTTATTATTTGTTCACTATTAGAGAACGATGTTTTATAATAGTGAAATATTGTTTTTGATTTTAACATAGCAACATGGTATATTCAATCGTGTTTACAATGAAATATCTCACATGAAACCAAGTTTTTTTGATAGACTGTTTCGAACATGATTGACATATATTTAACGCGTCAAAAACGATCTCATATTAAACGGAAGTGGCTGATAGGAGGCTAAAGATGGATCAGTTGTTGACATCCGTACAAAAAAGCTGCAAATTGCTGAAGTTATTTCTCCGCGATCAGAAGGAGTGGGGGATTACCGAGCTTAGCAAGGAGCTGCAATGGTCCAAGGGGGGCCGTACATAAAATGCTGGCGACCTTAGAAAGTGAAGGGTTCATTAAGCAGAATAGGCTGACACGGCAGTATTCGCTTGGGTATACATGTCTGGAGCTCGGAAACCGGGTTAAACGGAACAATGATTGGGTCAGCGTTGCAAGGCCTTATCTGGAGCGTATTGCCAAGCTAACCAAAGAATCGGTTTGTCTATGTGTGCGTGAAGGGAACGAAGCGATCTATATGGACAAAATCGATTCTCCGCTGCCCATACGATTTATTATTGATGCATACCGCCGGTTTCCCTTGTATGCCACGAGTGCTTCGCGGGTCATACTGGCATTCAGTCCTGAAGGAGTGAAGGAGCAGATTATGATCGAGCCGCTGGCTGCATTTACGGAGCACTCGATGAAGAGTGTGAAGGAACTGCGCGAGCGAATCAGCCGCATTGAGGATCAAGGATATGAGATCAGCTCGAATATGAGGAATGTCGGAGTAACGGGTATAGCAGCACCTATATACGACAGCGAGGGTCAGGTGAATGCTTCGATCAGTCTGGTTGGTCCAAGCGATCGTATCGATCAGCATAAAGAGGATTGGATTCAGGAAGTATTACAGGCGGCAGCTGATATATCCAATCTGGTAGGGTATCATCCGTAAGCGATACCTGTGCTACTCACATAGAAAGGATGTCCCAACATCTTCCAAGATGTTGGGACATCCTTTTTTATCGTGGGAGGTAGATGTCAGAGATAAATGGTTTAAAGTGCTCCAAAGCAATTGAACAGGAACAAAAGTTCGTATATAATATAGATATAACTAATTAACTCCCTTCTTTCTCATCACACTTCATTAATCCATCATGGATTCCCCCACATTTGTATTTAATTACCTGTTGTTATGCCTATTAGGCCTTATATAATCGACTTAGATGATGATGTCAGGATCGCAATAGAATGACCAGAGTTATTCTGGATTAGTCATGTTCATAGGGTCGTGGATACTTGATAACTAAGGCTTGGTTTTAGTTTTCTGGATATAATTTAACGTTGCTGTGCTTTGATGTCCAGGGTGTTTAGCGTTTTGAATCGATTGCGTTTAAGACTTCTTAAACCTGATCCAGAGCTGTAACACCGTTTGATGTTGTTTGTATTTTCCAACAGAGTTTCCAGACATATAAGAAGTGGCAGCCGCCTTCTGATGACTCCAAGAACATGGATTCTTTTAGGATGACTCGATTGATTCCATAAGCTAATGGACTGTCGGAATACCATCTGATCGAGGCGTTATGACTTTCCAATGCAATCAGGGTAGATCGGGAAGCGGCGTAGTACACATCAAACCCATTTCTTATGGCATAGGGAGGAAATCTTTGAATGCAAGCCATTTGGTTTATGTTGTTTTCAACCTTTGAAACACTGGCGATTTATTCACTGATTATGACATTGCTTAGACTTAAAACCAAAGAGTATATATGGCAGGCGCTGGTGATCATGATCCTTGCCAACTTACAAAGTTTCATCATGCGAAATGAACTTCAACTGGACTTTCTGGCTCCTCTCATTACCGTGCTGATTTTTGTTTTCTTGTTCTCAGCCATTATTAAGATTCCTGTTATCTGGTCGGCTATTTGTACCATCATCGGGTACATGCTGTATGCTTTGATTCAGAGTGCTTATTTATCCGTTTTCTTCGGTTCTATTGACACACTTCAGACCAATCCTGCCAATGGTTATATCCTTCAATTATTGTCGGGCTCGACTGGATTATTAATTTCTTGGGTCATGTATAAGTTTCGGATAGGGTTTAAATACGATCTTGAGAAATTGCGCATTAAATCTGAACATATCCTGTTGATTGCGTTAATCATCGTTGTTTTGATGTTGATGGCAATTCTGTTTTACCTCAATCGTTTATGGCTGCATCTTCTTTTCTTTGGGATAACGTTTGGAATCTTCTTGTATTATGCCATCAATACAGAGGAGCGGGGTTCTTATGATCATAGAAGGATTGTCAAAGCGGATAGCGGAAGTGATAAAACGACAGATACCTGATCATAATTCTTCTGTTTCTGTTTTACAGCACGCCGCTGCTATTCTATTGAACGTGATGCTCACGGTGATCTTCACGCTGCTCATTTCTGCTTTCACCGGTAATGCGAAGCAGGCCCTTATAAGTATGATAGGTTTTGCGGTGCTGAGGCAATTCTCTGGAGGCTTTCACCTTAAGACGGGAGCCGGTTGCATCGCTTTCACGACGGTTCTTTTTACCCTAGTATCTTTCGTGGACGTCAATCATGTCACGGTGCTGGTCATGAACGTTCTCAGTCTGCTGCTGGTTATGATGTTTGCTCCCAGCCGAATCGAGAAGCAGTCACGAATACCGAGGGAACATTATTATAAACTTCGCTTGATTAGCTGTTTTATCGTTATGCTTAATTTTGGACTTCAGTCCCCCACATTGGCTGTCATATTTTTTATCCAGGCGCTCAGTTTAGTACACTGGAAAGGAGGACAAGCTCATGTTATGGATCAGCAAGGTTAGGCATCAGTTGTTTTCATTTATCGCATCTGCTCTGACGATGGTAGCCGTATTCGTAGTTAATACCGCAAGTCCCGTATTTGTGTACAGTGGAGAGACACCGGAAGAACTTCTGAAATAATTGCTGTGTTGATATGTGCAGTAAGGGGACTGAGGGACTCCAATTTAAGATAAGCTGCATGAATGATGATGAAATCCGGTGCCGTCTAGGTGCCGGATTTCTTTTTGCGTGTAAGATGGGGAGGAATTGAGCGGCTGTATAAGTATGGATAAGGAGCTATAGGCAACGGCAAATTTGTGGATTTTATCTGCAAGATAATCAGGGTAAAATTGTTATTGATAAAGAACGAATGTTCGCATATAATACAAACAAATGTTCTTATTAGAGGCGGTGGCATAATGTTTGAAAAATACCTGGAACAAACCATCGAAATCATTTACGAGGATCAGAAGGGTAAGATCACCCAGCGTAAAATACAGATCCATAGTGTTCGGGATTCGCGCATTAGGGCAACATGCCTGGAAACAGGTCAACCTCGTGTATTTAATGTAAACAACATTCTGTCCTGGAGACATGAGAAAGGAAGGGGTACGCATGCTTCATGATCTGGAGGTCAAGCTGCTCAAGATATTGATTACCTATCAGGCTCATCGCAGCCGTGTCCCAACCTTGAGGCTGCTCAAATATCTTACCGGCCGGAAGGCGGTTGAAATTTTGGAAGGTATCGAATCATTAGAGCGGCATGGTTACATTAGGTTTAATGTCTGGCGGGATATGCAAAGCCTAATTGTTCTAGAAGAGGAGTTACTGACTATAACGGAATGGAGAGAGGTGCCGTATTCTGGACAGCTCATTGAAATTCGATAGGCGAGGCACCCGTAACCATTGTTGGGATGATGCAATTCTGCTCTCCCCATGCCCAAAACTGCTGCAGCGTCAAAATCATATGCTGGAGTTGGATAGATAGAGATAGGTTAATCTGAGATTTTCAATTTCATTAAATGAACATATATTTCGTTCCTGAATGTTTCGATTGCGGGGACCCTTCTCAATGTGCAAATAGAGAGCAGGGAGATCAGCACATATTGAACCCTCTTAACTTCTATTCCATGATCTTCGTTGCTAACAAAATCACTCATGAAGTCCCTCCTAAAAGTAAAGCATTAACGTAACAGACCACTTTGTGCCTAGTGTCTTCTTCTCAAGCTGCCATTCCCTGAAATACGCCTTCATTTCTTCCATATACCAAACAGGCATGTCTACAGTGCGTATTGAGCTGACAGACTTCGGATCCTTCTCAATAGCCTTCCCTTCTTAGGTTAATGGGATATTGTTTTCAATGGAGATACAATTCTCTTCAAAAGAAACCTGAGGCCATTCTAAAGCAACAAGTTCACCTCGTCTACAGCCACCTAGCATAGAGCCAAGCATAAACAGTCTCCACTTCCTTGTTTCACTAAAAAGAGCGTCCACAACATCCTGTGCTTCCTTATCATTGTAATACTGGGGATTACTTTTTTGATCAAGTTGTTTTGTTTTCTTATCTCAATGGGTGGGGTTGGCTTCTTAATGCCTTCCATGGGATTAGAGAGGATCATTTTCCACTCTTCAGCTCTTTTTAAAATATTTTTTAAAACACGGTATATGTACCCGATAGTTCCGAAGTCTAGTGAAGATACCTCAACTACAACATTATCATTTTCACTTCCATTTTGTTTAGGTTTCTTCAAGCGCGACTCGGGTTTTTCTAATTCCTTTAGGAAGCCAAGAATGTGTCCAAGCTTTATTTGATCAAGTGTTAAATGTCCGATGGCTGGAATCAATCTGGAATTTATGTGCCTATTATACGTTTCAAGTGTTGTAGGAGATAGGTTGGAAATCGCGTAATGAGTTTTCTATAAGGTGATAAACTCTTCAAACGTTTTTTTACTTTGTTTGATGTAATTACCACTCTTTACCTCTTCTTTGAACTTGGCTTATTCATATTCAAGTTACTTCTGTAACTTCTTAGGGCTCAACTTCTCAGTTACTTCTAATGTCTTCGTTTCACGTCCATATTTATTATTTGGCCCTTTACCTGTGCTCACAGTAAACTCCCAACTGTTCTTTCCTCGTTGTCGTATATTAGCCACTTCTATTTATCAAATTGTTCAGATGTATGAGCATTTTGATGATATGTAATGGCATGGTTGAAATCATAAAAGGAGGAGTGATGATATTTAAACGATTGAATTATCCACTAAAAACCAAATAAATCCAGGGTTAACTGAAGAGGCGTGGAAAAAGCTACAACGATTAATTGCTCGACTTTCCATTAAGTGCTCGGGCAAGGTTGATATCCATGAGAATGAAAAATCCGAAAAGAAACAAACGATCAAATTATGAAGAATATTAAGGTGGTGGGTTAGATGACGAAAATCACATTAACTGTTGCTGAAGCAGCTGAATTGATCGAGTGTCACAAACAACAGTTTAACCATGGCTAGGGAGAAACAGATTCCATATGCTAGAGTTCGAGGGCGAATTCTGTTTCATCGCGAGGTAATTGAGTCATGGTTGCGCGGTGATCAACAAGCAATGAAACAAGCATAAAAATTTGAAGGTATAGCTGATGGACTACAAGAGACTCTTGTTTCAGGTGCAGCTATAGGGCCATTTGCAGAGCTTTTGGAACGATCTAGCGTTAATCTTGATGATATTAATGTAGGACTTTCAGATTCGATTGAAAACGGAACCGAGCAGCAATATGTACTTGATCAGCTTGCTAATCTCGGTCTGGCTGAAGTTAATGAGAATACAAAGAAAACAACCAAGCGATGATCGATAACTGCCAATGCGCAGTATGGCCTTCAGCAAGCATTGTCAGGACTAGCCAATCTAATTCAACCTATAATCACCGCTGAATTATTGACATGGTTTAATACCCTGGATGCTGGAACCAAAAACCTGATTTATCATTGCTGGAGTAGCGGCGGTCGGCCCTTTACTGGTGGTATTTGGTCAAACAGAATCCTTGATCTCCAATTTATCACCTTTGTTTAGGATACTTTTAGTTGTTGCAGCAGTTGCCGGTTTGGTAGCCTGTTTGATTTATTTATATAACAATAATGAAACCGTTCGAAATGGATTAAATGCAGCTTGGGAATTCTTAAAAACAGCAGCGACTAACATTTTTAACGCTATCAAATCATTTTGGGAAAAGTGGGGAGCTGACATTATTGGCTTCTTAAAAAAAAATTGGGAGATAACTAAGACTGTTTTCAAAACAGTCTTTGAAGCTATTTCTCAGATTGTTAAGAAGGTATTTGATGATATAAAAGCATTTTGGGACAAATGGGGACCTACAATCACGGAGATGAACACATTGAAATATTGAAAACTGTATTCAAAGCAGTGTTCGATGCGATTTCCAATGTAGTGAAAACGGTCTTCAATGGAATAAAGTCATTCTGGGATACATGGGGACAACGATGAAGGGTTTTGTTTACTACTGCCCTGAAAGTTGTCAAATCCATATTCATAGGTGTTTGGGACGCAATCAAAATCACTATCGAAACTGGAGTTATATCCAACGTTATTAAAGGT
Organism: Paenibacillus glucanolyticus NBRC 15330; assembly: GCF_004000885.1. Classification (GTDB taxonomy): domain Bacteria; phylum Bacillota; class Bacilli; order Paenibacillales; family Paenibacillaceae; genus Paenibacillus_AQ; species Paenibacillus_AQ glucanolyticus. The sequence continues at coordinate 5,568 of NZ_BIMC01000020.1, read as the reverse complement.
TTTCTTATCAGTTCTAAAAGGCGATTGGAAAGGTGCTTGGGAGGCTGTAAAGGGTGTTGCTGAGTCTATTTGGAATGGCATCAAGAATATATTCTCAAACGTCAAAGAAACCATGTCCTCTATTGGTAAAGACATCATGCAGGGGCTTATTAATGGTATCAGGAACATGGCAGAAGCTGTTTGGAATAGCGCCAAGGATGTTGCTGCTAAGATCAAAAATGGATTCAAAGACTTCTTCGGAATTAAATCTCCATCCCGACTCATGATGGGATACGGTGAATACATTTCAGAAGGATTGGCAATTGGTATTGCTGATGCTGGCCGGTTGGCTGTTAAATCAGCAGAGAACCTATCATGAGCCGTTTCTAAGGCCATGTCTGTTGACCCTTTAGGATTATCGGTTGCGGCATCAAGTGCGATGTCAGCGGCGCAAGGAAACTCGCCTACAGGCAGCGTAGACAATCAATACAACATGGAAGGGATGTTCAAGGGAGCTAACTTCAATGTTCGCAATGATGAAGACATCAGGAAGTTGAGTCAAGGTATCGGCAGTTATATCACGTGGAACTCAAGAGGATTGGGAGGTGTGGCGACTTGAGTCACGATTCAGTATTAACCCTAGACGGTGTAACACCGAAGTCGGTAGGCATGGGCGTGTTTCGCAGGACTCAGCGTCCAATCCTATCTTCTACGGTAGATACCATTGTAACGGTCCCTGGTATGCACGGAGCGTATGACTTTGGCGCAACCATGGGGCCGAAACAGTTTGAACTGGAATGTGCGTTCTTCGCAAAGAACTATATTGAATTGCAGCAACGTGTTTCGGCGCTTGCTGCTTTTTTGTTGGATGGTGATGGTACACCGAGGACAATGCCTATCATATTCTCCAATCAACCGGATAGGTAGTACATGGTACGTTACTCAGGGGATTTGCAAATTGAACGTATAAGCGGACTTGGAACATTCACACTGCCGTTTACAGCCTTTGATCCATTCGCCTATAGCACGTATTGGTCACACGAAATAAACGTGGATAGTCTCATAGTAGTTGATAGTGATATATATGTGGATACCTATTACAACTACACAATTAATAGACATCAGGAATTGACAGTTTACAACTACGGAAATCAAAACGCACTGCCTGTGATTGAAATTTCGGGGTCTTTTAGTTATTTGTCTCTGACAGTAGGTGGCGTTGAATTTATATATAGAGTTCCAATATCTGGAGTATTAGGGGTATATTTTAAACGAAAAACAGCGAAGTTAGCGGAGAGTAATGTTCTTAATAACACAAATGCTAGATATGGAAAGTTACCTGTCGGTGCGTCACGTATTATTGTTGGTGGTATCGATCTTGATTTTAGTATGGCAATTAAATTTCGTCAGAAATATGCGTAAGGGGTGAATTCAATGGCAGACATCGAAATCATTAAAGGTGCGGATAATGGTAATCCTCCAGATACACTATGACAAGCATACCCTAAGATTAATCGAAATTTTACTAGAGTCAATAACGAATTAACTGAAGTGTCAGATACAATAGAAAACCATATAGCGTCAACTTCAGCGCATGTAGCGGAAAACATATCATTCAATGGGGAAGTGCCTGGAAACAATGTCGATGAGGCAAAAGAAAATGTGAATACACGAATAAGCGATATTGTAGCGCAGGCAGGGAATGACAATACTGAGATCGTTGACGCGCGCGGTGGCTTCTCGGTATTATCAGCGAGATTAGACAATGATGAGTCGCAATTTGCTTCACATTTAACTGACACCAGAGCGCACAACTTTAAAACAGGGGACCAAACGTGGTACCAGAATGGCGTAGGCACCTTTTTTGCAAATGTAAAGTTGAACAATACATTCGAAGGATTAGATACACCAGTATTGATTCAAATGTACGAAGGGAATAATGGAAAACATGGTGGCATACCTAATATTGATGGCAGCCAAAAAGCATTAATGGCTGTGAATGCCCCTAAAATATGATGATGGCGCCGGAACTACTCTGCCGGGCTATACAGGGAAAGATTCGTTGATGGGATTTTACTCGCGAATCGACTCGGCTGGTGCGGAGTTTAATCCTGCAGACGAAGAAAACACCTACAGGGAAATTGCTTGTTTCCTGGGAACGGCCCATTGCAAATAGCGGAGGGTTAGTAGAAGGACTTGAGCTTCAAGTAAACATTGAAGAAACTGCACCGACCGACGCATACGGCCAAGTCATCACCATGAAGAAAAACAACCCGGACACTGTAGGGAAATCAACAGGTATCTTCCTGACAAACGGTGGGGCCTACGCCATGAAAAAGGCTGTGGATATTACAGGAGCATTTGTTAACGGTATAGTGCTAGAGGATGCTTCGCTTTCAGAGTATGTACTGAGACTCCCACTGGAAAAGGCATTAGCATGGGTGGTCCAGGCAAAACAACAGTTGTCTCTTCTAGCGAGGGCGTAAACATCGTGTGTAATAATCAAACGAGTTTCACGGTCCATCAATACGCTGTGAGTATATCGAACAGCGTGTGTTTTTTACAAAATGACGCAGCTCCAAACAGCGACACAGGCAAAGGCTTTGCAGGGAATTGCTCGCTTTGTTTTGACCACGCTAACGGTAATTTATATATAACCATCGGCAATAGTTCGTCACCAGTTTGGAAGATTTACAAGAACTCAGTAAAGAGGTGATAATATGGACGAAATCATTTTATTAAAGAAAGAAACTGCAAGGTTAAATATCAAACTTGGTGAAACACAAATGTACGTTACTAAATTAGAAGAAAAATTATATAAAATAGACATTGAAAACAAAAATAAAAAAACAGTTACAGAAAACACAATAGGAACTTATTGAGGCATACTATGTTACTATTATTAAATAGAATAGTAACAGGGGGAATTTTTTTGAGTAGTATTAGTAGGAGTAGATTAGAAGGATTGGATGTACTTAGAGGCTTTGCAGCAATATCGATAATACTTTTTCATGTTTTATTCGTATGTGGATTTGCCGATAAAACAAGTTTAACTCCTATAGTAGCAAAACTAGATATTGGTGTCAGATTTTTCTATGCATTAAGCGCATTTTCGTTGTTGTACGGCTATAACAAAAAAATACAAATGGAAGACGGTTTGAAAAAATTCTATATTGGAAGATTTTTTAGAATAGCTCCATTATTTTATTTATGTATCTCTTTTTATCTAATTGCCATGCCACTCTGGTATGATACCAAAATTGAAGTTGCTGATTTATTAGCGAACCTTACTTTTTCGTTTGGGTTAATACCAGGTAAACATGAAAGTATTGTTTGGGCTGGTTGGTCAATAGGAGTAGAATGGATATTCTATTTCTTGTTTCCCTTATTTGTAGTGTTGGGTAGGACTATTAAAAGTACTTTAATACTGCTAATTATTTCTATTTTAATTTTTTATCAATTTGATATTTTAGGTTTAGAATTACAAAAGATTTCAAATGCTGCCTATGAACTTAATTTCTTACATCAATTAATGTTTTTTGCTGCTGGTTTATTAAGTTTCAAGCTTTACGAATTGATTGATTTTAATAAAAAGATTTTTAGAATCTCATTTCCTATAATCATAATTCCGTCTCTATATCTATATTTCTTTACAAACTTAGTTGTGAATCCCTTAGCAGATGTATTAATTGCTTTTATTTTTATTATTATTATTCTATACTTTGCAACTTTTCCGCCAAAATTATTAACGAATCGACTCTTTATTACATTAGGTTTATGTAGTTTTGGCTTATATTTACTTCATTTTATTGTAATAATATTTTTTCTGAAAACGGATATTTTAAACAAGTTAAATCTTCTACCTCAACACGGCAGTAGTGCTTTTCTAACTTATTTTGCATTTGTATTTTTAATGACGTTTGTACTATCGTATATTTCGTATAAATTTTATGAGTATCCAATAATGAAATTAGGGAAAAAAATTGCGAATCAGCAACCAACATTGAAAGAAGTACAGAAAGAGATAAAGGTGCAAGCATAAAAAAATTGCAATAATTACAAAAGCCAACTATTGTGTTGGTTTGTACTGAATATTAGGACGAAACTGCGCAACAAGCCCTGATTAACTTCGGGGCTTGTTTGCATTGGAGGTGATACCTTGATAACCATTCTAAACCAATCACGTCAACCCATAGCCATCTTCGAAAATTACCTTAATGACGAAATCACCGAACAATTAAATGGGGCTTATACGTTTGGATTTTCAATTGTACTCGATGAAGAAAAGAGCCAATACATTCAGGTGGGGAATAAAGCTGAGGTTGAAGGACAATATTTCAATATCGTCAAACACAGGCAACACGATCCGAAAACAACGAAGTTGCCATAGCAATAGAATGCGAGCAGGTCTCTTATGATCTGCTTTTTCATTTGTTCGAAGTGGATTTATCCATACAAATACACCTTGGGTGCTAATGAACATGGCACTTGAGGGAACTGGCTTCACTGTGGGAACCGCTCAATTCAGCGGCTACGTGAGCATTGACCTAAAAGAAGGAGTTAACGCTCGTGGTGTCCTGATGGAAATAGCAGCTCAAACAGGATGTGAACTATACTTTGATAAATACACCGTCTCTCTGCTAACTAGAAGGGGACAGGATCGCGGTGTGCAGTTTCGGTTAGGCAAGAACCTGAAAGGCATCGTAAAGGACGTAAACGGGCAATCAGGCGAGGTTTTGACAGCCTACGAAATCGGTGTGGTGGAACTGAACACATTGCCAGAATTCGAAGGGCTGGAATATTTCGAACTTGGTGATACCGTGGACATCATTGACGAGGAACTAGGCATTAACGAACAACAACGGATTATTGAGTATTCCTATTCTCCTAAACGCCGAATCAATTCCAAGGTAACCATAGCCAATTACATTGAAGATATCCAGGATACTATTTACCGGATCCAGACAACCACAGTGGGTAAAGACAAATGGAGGCATGGCGTTAAGATCGGCCCGGATGAAGGAATAGTCATCGAACGGTATGACAAGATGGCGCGTTCTATCTGGAATGCAGATGAATTCCGCATGCAGAAGGGGAATGGTAGCGGAAGTTACACAGACTCCATTTATTTTGATCCGATTAACCAAGAGTATGAGTTCACTCGCGTTGTGCGAGCTGGTAAATTTATCGGCGGCGAAGTCCAGATAGGTGATAACTTCTCTGTAGACGAAACGGGTCACATGAAGGCTGTAGGGGCTGAATTTAGTGGCGAAATAAGAGCATCTACTATAAACGGCGGAGATATCCACGGTTCTTATATCGAATGTGCAAGCATCATGGGTAGTTTTATTAGGACGGCTCCCAACGGAGAACGCATTGAATTATAAAGAGAGAGGAACGTGAAGTTGAACTTGAAAAAAGGCGATTAGCTGAAATTGAACGTAGAAATTTTTGGTTTGGATAATATTGGAGTGAGTAAAGAGAAGCTCTGGGAAAAGCTACAAAGATCGGTTTGTTATTATAATGGTACAAACACGACGCATCACTATGACAAATTGATTGCAAATAAAGCCAATGATTTATGCTTAA
>NZ_BIMC01000019.1 GCF_004000885.1 Paenibacillus glucanolyticus NBRC 15330 | reverse complement strand
AATCATAATCCCAGGAATTTCGGCAACAACAGCGATTGAAGGAACGATACGACCGCGGAGCGGCTTTCAGATGTGTGCAGTAGTGCCGTACAGCCTCTCCCGCATCCTCATCCCTTAAACTCCCCCGGGTTCACGCCCCAATACTTGCGAAACACCTTGGTGAAGTAACTGACATCGCGGTACCCGACCAGCCTGGCGGCATCGTACACCTTAAATCCATCCTGCAGCAGCGACTTGGCCCGCTCCATTTTGCGCTCCAGCACATAGGTAGAGAAGACTACCCCCATTTCCTGCTTGAACAGCCGGCTGAGGTAGGAGGAATTGACGTATAAACGGTCTGCTACCGTATGCAGCGTAATCTCCTGGTCCATCTCCTCCTCAAGCAGATTCAGAATATCCTTCACCACCTGATTGCTCGTCGTTTTCCGCTGCTCGCTCATAAACGCGACAATATGTTTCACCGTTCGCTCCAGGAGCGAGAACGTCTGCATTTTAGTGCTGAGCAGTTTGACGTTTTGGAAATAATCGATATCTTCGCCAACCACGCGTTTCACCGTCCAGCCCTGCTTCTGGATCATTCGGGTGAAAAAGCTGTTCATATAAAGAACCGCCTCATGGAATTCGTCCGAGGATTCGGATCTCGTAAAGGCCTCCTCCCACAACCCCTTGAGCGCCTCCAGCGCCTTACTTTCATCCGCCGTTTCCAGCGCGATCTCAAGGGCCTTCTCCAGGTTCTGCTGCACGATCACGCCCTGGATATCCCGTCTCAGCTGTTCCCGGTAAGGAATCGCGAGATCGTGTCCATACACGACACGCTCCTGCAGGGCCCGGCAGGCCTGTACATACAGCAGGCTCATTTCTTCAATCGTGCCGATGGATGCACATATGCCCGCACTTGCCGTTAACTTCAGCACTTCCCTCGTTTGCGAGAGGAGCTTGGATACATCCGCGTTCAGCCGCAGCATGGCCTCCTTGGCATCCTGGTCCTCCTCCACAATCAGCACCAACAGCAGCAGGTTGCCCGAATCCGATGTAATCCAGCGGGAAGGATGGGGCAGCAGCTCCTTCGCCAGGCACTGCATGGTAAACTGCAGCAGCTCCACATCTCCACGTTGAAACCGGGTCTCATGTTCAGGCAACGGGTCCAGATCCACCACAGCCACCGCAATACGGTCATGCTCCTTCAGCGGAATATATAACTCCCTGCTCTTGCTGAGAATGTCCTGCCTCGTATATTTGCCGCTGATCCATTGGATGAAAAATAGGTTTTGCAAATGCGGAAGATTATCCTTCCATTTCTGCTCCAGCGCCGCCTTGCGCTGCCACTGCTCCAGATCCCCTCGAAGCTGCTGTCTCGCTTCCAGCACAGCCTCGAGAATTTCTTCCTCGCCGGCCGGCTTCAACAAATATTTGGACACCCCGTATTCCAGCGCAATCTGCGCGAATTCAAAGTTATCATGTCCGCTCAGGATGATCATTTTCATTAATTTGCTGATTTCCTGTCGGCTTCGCAGTTCGCCAAGGAGCGTCAGTCCATCCATTTCAGGCATCTGCACATCGATCAGCATAATATCAGGCTTCTTCCTGCTCACTAGCTCAAGTGCCTCGACTCCGTTAGATGCCATTCCCACCACTTCAATCCCGTGTTTGTCCCACGGGATATTGTGGGCTAGTGCATTGCGCAGCCGAGGTTCATCTTCCACAATCATGAGATTCATTCAGGTCCTCCCCTTTTAAGCCATCTGGATATGAACTATAACTCCATATTAACTTCCTTGCAGCGGTCCAGCGGAATGGAGATGGTGACGGTTGTGCCTTCGCCAGACACACTGTGCACCGTCAGATTGGCCTCCCTGCCGTAATACAGCTTCATCCGGCTAAATACATTGCGAAGACCAAACAGATCCTTCACATTCTCCTCATCCTGGGAGGAAGCCGGCACGCTCCGGGAGCCCATCATTGTAAGCTCATGCTGTATGTAACGCAGCCGTTCCTCTCCGATGCCCGGTCCATTGTCCTGCACACTGATCACTACCGTATTCCCCTTCTCAATGCAGCTGGAAATCTTCAGGCATCCCCCTGATGACTTCCCCTCCATGCCATGAATGATGGCATTCTCTACCAAGGGCTGAAGCAGGAGCTTCAGGAGTGGTACTCTCTTGCTGTCTTCCGAAATCTGATAGTCTACGGTGAAATTGTCCATGAAGCGAAGCTGCTGAATGCGCAAATAGTAGTGCAGGTGGGTGATGCTCTCCTCAATCGTGAACACCTGCCTGCCCTTGTTCAGGCTCAATCGGAAAAACTTCGACAGATTCATGACCATCTCGCTGATCTCATCCGCATCATAATTCTTCGCCGTCCAATAGATCGAATCCAGCGTATTGTACAGAAAATGCGGGTTGATCTGGGATTGCAAAAATTTCAGCTCCGTTGTGGTCAATCTCAGCTGCTGCTCATAATGGTCCTCGATCAGATGCTTCTGTACCACAGCCATTTTGTTAAACGACTGGATAAGAAAACCGAACTCGTCCTTTCGCTTGGTATCAACGTGGATGTTCAGCTCCCCGCTGCTGAGCCGCTTCATTCCGCGGGCCAATTTGAGTACAGGGGACGCAATTCCACTGTAAACCACCCACGAAATAATGATGGCCAGCAGGACGCTAAGCACGATTATCGCAACCGTGAACAAGCGCAGCTGATCGGTTTCTTTATACAGCTCACTCTTCGGCTGGACCAGCTCAAGACGCCATGTTGAATAATCCGAGTCAATGGTGACGGTCATCTCTTTGTCGGAGATCTCCTCCTCGTACACTCTGCCGGTCTCCACCACCACTTCTCCCTTTTCGTTTAACAGGGCAATCCGGCTGTTCTCCGAAGGCAGCAGCGTCTTGATAATATTCAACAGCTTGCTCTCGCTGAAAGACACGACCAGCAGGTTCGACTGCCGTTCACCGTTATATAAGTCCATAGCCCGAATCAAGGAAATGCTGTCCGTATTGGTCATCTGACCAAAAGAGACGCCTTCCGCCACAGGGTATTCCGACATAACGTAGGAAATCCCCGTTCCGTTTCTCCGGGCAGCTTCGACGAGCCATTCCTGCTGAGTTTCGCCCGTCAACCTTTTACCTCCGTAATGGGTGGAAATAAACATATTCGATGCCTGGTGGTACACGGTAATCTGGGAGACATACCGGTTCACCGACACAAAATCCGATAACTGATCCAGAATATAGGAGAAATCCACAATCGATTGAGGTGAGAAATTGGTGCTGTTTTTATTGAGCAGCTCGTTCATTCTAAGATCACCCGAGATCAGGGAAGAGATCTCCTCCACATTTTGCAGTGCCAGATCAAAATGATTCATCGCAGACGATAAGGCCATCTCTGTCCGTTCGACGGCCTGTTCATAGAGAATGGCTCTGGACCGCTCTACCGCAAACAGGCTGATGATGACCAGCGGCAGCAGGATCAGCAGAAAATAACCGGTCAGCCGGGTTTGAATATTTTGCGAAAATCGATCCCTGATCCAGCGAAACATCGCCATCATTTAGTCTCCCCCTCTCTCGCCCAACTTGTCCTCATGGTTCGGCATACCATTCATTAACTTCCTTCGTAATTTCATCTCCTCCTTCTTCCTTCCACGTCTTCACATAGTCATCGAAGGCATCCAGGGGCTCAAGTCCCATAATGATTTTCGTAAACACATCCTCCAGATTTTTAAGCTTATTGTTGTACTTTGTCATGGCAGGTGTAGGGACTCCGTAGAATGCGTTGGGAATGATATGATGATTAATCATCTGCAAGTTGTTGTATAAATTGAAGTCGCCGAGCGAGTCAAGCCGTTCCTTAAACAGCAATTCATCCGGCACGTCGACCAGGGACTGGTAGATCCCGCGATATAAATGCTTGTCATGAAGCGTAAAATCCGTAACAATCTCCCCGTCCTCCCACTTCCAAATTTCATTCTCGAAGCCCAGCTTCAGCGTTTTGTAATCACTGGCGATAAAATCCAGCATCTTGATCACTTCGGCAGCATTTTCCGAGCTGGCCGGAATGACATTGTAGCCGCGGATAATATCCTTGCCTTCCACCCCTTTAAAACCGGAAGGTCCAGTCGGATATGGAAGCGGAATCCATTCTGCCTCCGGATCCTTGTTCATGTTGGCCGCAATCGGCCCCCGCGTGTCATACCATGCCGCGGAGAACAGACCTACCTTGCCATTTTCTATTTTTTCGAACAGATTGTTCTGCAAATTCAAAGGGAATTCCCGATCCAGTAAATTCTCCTGATACAACTTGGCAAAAAATGCGAGGGTCTCCTTCGTTTCAGGCAAAATGTTTCCGTTCACAAGCTGCCCGTCCCGTTCAAACCACACATTCCGCTGCGTACCGAAAGCACCGAAAAACGGGGAGGAGCGCCCCAATTTCGAGGTAAGGGTTAACCCGATCGTATCCTGAAGGCCGTTGCCGTCCGGATCATCCAGGGTAAAGGCGCGGATGACTTCATAATATTCCTCCAGCGTTTCAGGAGGTTTCAGGCCGAGCCGATCGAGCCAATCCTTGCGCGCATACATGAGCTCTGCTCCGGTCACTTCATTCAAGCTGGGAACCGCATAGATTTTGCCGTCATATCTCACCCGATCCCACACCTCCGGCGGAATTTTCTCTCTCAGATGGGGACCATACTTGTCAATTAACTCGTCCAGCGGCATAAACGCTTTCTGTTTGACATAGTTGTCAAACCATACCGGCTCATAGGTATGAAGCATATCCGGCAAATTGCCTGAAGACATAATCACATCAAGCTTCTCGTTGTATACCTCAGGCGGCGGCAGATTAACCCCAATCTCAAGTCCGGTACGCTCTTCAATGTAATTTAAATACGGATTGTCATTCTCATCCATGCCTGCAGGGAACGTCATCCCGAGACTCGAAATGACGATGTTGATTGAAGCACTCTTCGGTTGATTTTCCGGCGGGCTGTCCTCCTCTGCAGGATTTGGACCGCTGCATCCGGCAGCGAAGAATATCAGAAATACACATAGAAGAATTAGAACGTTACCTTTTAGCAGCCTTGACCCCTCTCGACCCACTCGTTGAATAAACTCATCATTACAGGCCTTGTTCTTCGGCATATGTCCTCACTCCCTCTAACTGGTAAGCTAATACTACTATATAACGATTTTATGGTGAGTTAGATCACCTTTATAATCATTCTGTAATGAAATCCGGCTTCCTTCACCCAGGCAAAAGAAAAGAGCCGATACCCTGGTCATTCCCGAACCAGGGTACGGCTCTACATGAAGCAACAAATATGGTTCCTGTCATACTCCAACTACTATTTCGGCTCCTCTTGGTCTCGAGTCTCCTCCAGCAAGGGGATTTCTTTGCGCAACTCTTCCGATTGCACTTGGATCACTTCGAACGTACGGCCGCAGTGGGCACAGAATTTGGCGTTGAGCGCTGAGCTGTTGCCACAGCCTCTGCATACCTTCTCATCCGTAAGATTGGCGATGTGAAGCAGATTTTGCTCGATTTCGAAATTCAATTGATGGATCTTGGCTACATAGCTTTGGATGCTCTCCTCTTCGGGCGGCCATTGCCCCGCCTCAGTTGCAGCAAATACAACTTTTCCGATTTCCAGCAGCTGCTCATCGATATCACTCTTCTTACCGTTGTTTTGCAGCTTTAACCGATTAACTTCAACCAGGATTTTGGCTTTGTTTCCGGCGTCAGACACGCCGGCCTTAAATTTATCAAAAAAACTCAAGCTGCACTCTCCCTCTCTGTTTGACTTCTTTTTCGAGCTGTCATCATTTTATTCCTTCAGTGCGATTCTCAGAATTTTATCATGGTCCGTGTAGTTAATGCCAGCACCAAGCCCCCTTGCAAATACCTGAACAGGCACATAAGTCACGCCATCGATGACCTTGGGAGCGACTGCCACGGTCTCCGATTTACCGTTGTAATATATCGTTTTGCTTCCGATCGTAAGCGTTATTTTATGATTCCCTCTTTGCACACCAATGCTGGCAGCTTCACGATTCCAGGTGACCCTAGCCCCCATTCCCTCTGCAATTTCCCGCAGCGGCACCAAGTTGATGTTGTTATACACCAAGGGCTCACTATCAAATTTCACCAGGCCGCCGTTGACATAAACCTTAAGACCGGACTTGGCATAGGCCGGAGCAGCCGGCTTCGGCGCGGACTTAGGCGTGCTGTTTTGCGATGATTTCGCCTTGGGTGCGGATGAAGACGACTTGCTGCCGGAAGAGCTTCCTCCCCCGTTATGATAATGATACTCCCCATATGACAGCCCCCAGCGTTCACAATTGGTTCGGCAGGTGTGCCCGCCGTTGGCATCCGTTCTTCCCGGATGTGCTGATACGACCGAGCCTGATACAAGCAGTAAAGCAAGGGTACAGCATAACATTTTTTTCTTCATGACATCGTAACCCCCTGGTATAATATCCCTCTAGTACATTCTAGCATATTCCTATATAGGAGATTCATATATGTAATTACATTATATAGAAGGAAAAATTTTACCATTCTGCTTATGCCTTCATTGTTTCACTTTCTTCCCCTGCGTTTATTCGTTACATAGAACCGATCCTTTTGAGCCAAAATATTGCCAGAAAGGAAAGTGATCCTAATGAGCAAAAAGAAACCCGAATTCGACGGACAGTTCCCTGGCGTTGACCCCATTCCCGAGCCAAACCGTACGGATCAAGCCGCAACCGACAGCATCGATGATCTTGTCCTTGGTATTTTGGAGGATAAGGATGAAGCGAAACTCGATATCGAACCCCAGACAGAAAATTACGATAAACTTCGGAAAAAGTAGAATTAGACAAGCTTCAATATAATGTAAAAAATATAATCGATCTGTAAAAGTGTTTGAAAATTATTTATCGTTCTCATTTTGAGAACGATTATTTTTATGTTATGATTAACATAGAAGCTTGGGACGAAGGGGGGAGTAACTGTGAACCGTTTCTTAAAAACAGCAAGAATCGTATGGATGCTGATACTTGTTTTGGTTACGGCATTTGCTCTTTACATTCCCGTCCAAGAGTATTACAGCAACGAAATTGAAGATGATCGGTACGTCTACAAGAACGACCTTCATCTGAAAGCGGCTGTTCTGAAACACTCTCAAATTCTCTCCAAACTTAAGGCAGCTGGCAACTCCTTGCCATTGTTCTTAATGTTTTCGGCCGTCCTTCTGCAGCAGGCTCCCAGAACACGTCTGCCCTATCGGCCGATTATTCCACTTCGGCTCCGGCTTTTATTATTATTCCCCATTAAATACACATCCATATTCGTTTAGTTATTCCTCCCTTTCGCATTCAAACTGACTGCGGTTTCTTAAATTCGCCAATTTTTCATCACTCATGCAGCAACACAACGAGCCTGTGCTGATTGACCTATGCACTTAGGTTTATATAAGACTGTGCAGAACATCATGAATGGATTGTTTTATTTGGCTACTCGTAATTTGGATATCCGTGTGACGTTGGTCTACCCATAACTAAAAGTGTATTTTCTTAGGAGGATTTTAACCTATGCATGTTCGCGAAACGGATTTACCCGGAATTGGCAAAAAATTTGTAATCGATACCCGTGGTGGTGATAAGCTGGTCATCATCATTCATGACGACGGTCGCCGTGAAATGTACCATTATGAATATGACGATCCGGAAGAAAGCATCTCCATGATCTCCCTGGATGATGATGAGGCTCGTCAAATTGCCGCCATCGTTGGCGGTCTGACCTATAAACCCAAGGCGCTAGAAACAATCGATATGGCGCTGGACGAATTGATTATTGAGTGGTACCGCATCGAGCCCCACTACTATGGGGCAGGCAAATCCATTGGTGATCTGGGCGTACGTCAAGCTTCAGGTGCAACCATCATTGCGGCAGTTCACAAAAACAGCAAACATATCAATCCCGGGCCTGACGTTATTATCACGCCGGATTCGACGCTTGTCGTCGTTGGCGAACGTCAACAACAGCGGCTATTTAAACAAATCTTGATGAACGGACGTGGTTGATGAATGGATCATTTGGTTTTAGAAGTCGGACTGGCGATTGCGTTGATCGCCCTGGCGGGGTTGCTATCAGCTAAACTCCGGTTTTCCGTCGTCCCTTTCTATATTCTTGTAGGGATGGCGGTAGGGCCCCACGCATTTCATTTTGGATCATTTGATTTTCGTTTTATAGAAAGCGCTCCGCTCATTGATTTCATGGGGCGGATCGGCGTACTGTTTCTTCTGTTCTACCTCGGCCTGGAATTCTCTGTCGGCCGGTTAATCAAATCAGGCAAATCCATCGTTGTCGGTGGGAGCATCTATATTGCCATTAACTTTACACTTGGACTTATGATCGGAATTTTTTCCGGATTTCCGGTGGCGGAAACACTGATTGTTGCAGGAATAACCACAATTTCATCAAGTGCTATCGTAGCCAAGGTGCTCGTTGACTTGAGAAGGACAGCTAATCCGGAGACCGAAATGATACTCGGGATTATCATGTTTGAGGATGTATTCCTGGCCGTATATATCTCTATTCTGTCCGGTCTCGTATTAAGCGGATCTTCTTCGCTGGGTGGAGTATTGATATCTGCGGTTATTGCACTCGGGTTTATGCTGCTTGTCATTATTCTGGGCCGAAAAGCCGTGCCGCTTCTGAATCGGGCGCTGAATATACGGTCTAACGAATTATTTGCACTGGTTGTTTTTGCCGCATTGTTCCTGCTGGCAGGCTTCGCTGAAACGATTCATGTTGCGGAAGCCATCGGTGCACTGCTTGTCGGGCTTGTCCTGGCAGAGACAGAGCATCGTGAACGGATTGAGCATTTGATTTTGCCATTCCGCGATTTCTTTGGCGCTATATTCTTCTTTAGCTTCGGTTTAACGATCGTACCATCCGAGCTTGGTGGAGCTGTATGGTTATCGTTGATCGCCGTTGTCATCACGCTGTTGGGTAACTTTATTGCAGGTATGCTTGCCGGACGCAGTGCCGGATTGTCTTCCAAAGCGTCCTCCAATATCGGTCTGACGATTGTCTCCCGCGGGGAATTTTCCATTATTCTCGCCAATATGGGTAAAGCCGGCGGGCTAGCTGCCTTCATTCAACCGTTTGCAGCCTTGTATGTGCTCATTCTTGCCATACTCGGACCATTGCTGACCAAGGAATCCAAGCATGTATACAACTTCTTGAACAAAATATTTAAATTTAAAGACCATAAGGAGAAGAAACCGGTTAAACCGAAGCTAAAGGATGAAAGTCTTGGCGGATAAAGGAGGGTACATTGCCTATGGTTCAAGTCCCGGTTCGTGTCACGAACGGTGCACAAGACGCCGCAAGCAAGGCAAGTACACCCAGAAGATTGATCATGGCTGCCACCGGAGGGCTGATTGCGGCGTTCGGCTTAGATCTGTTTCTTGTACCTAGCGGAATCATTGCAGGCGGTGTGACAGGAATTTCAGCACTCGCTTCGCATCTGACAGGGCTTCATACAGGCATGTTTCTATTTGCACTCAATTTACCTTTGCTCCTGCTTGTTTATTACAAGTCCAATCGGGAAAAAGCCATTGCGGCAACGATCGGGCTGCTGACCTTTTCCATATGCTCGATCCTGTTCTTCCCGATGCCTGCTCTACTGGACAGCAAGATCGGGAGTGCAGGCATTGGCGGCATTTTCCTTGGGCTTGGCATCGGGATCTGCCTTCGTTACGGGGTTGTCCTCGATACCCTTCAATTACCCAAGATGCCGCAGCAGCTATCCCATCTGCTGACCCGGTTGAAGCTGCCCCACAACCATATCTTTATCAATATCATGGTACTGACATTGGCAGGGCTGCTGCTTGGCTGGGAACATGCGATGTATTCTGCCATCGCATGCCTGATGGCGCTGGAGACGGGTCGCATTACGACCTCCCGTCTTCCGCTTAAACGGGAGGTTCGGATTGATAGTACGAGTGAAGCAGAGATCAAACACAGTATGAAAGCCATCATGGGATATGAACCCCAAACGGAGAGTTTGAATGAAGATACAGGATTTGAGAACAACTCATTAAAATCCTCCCGGCTTGTCTACCGGGTTCATATTCTGGAGATGCCCAGACTAAAAGCGATCGTGAGAAGCCTTGATCCGAATGCGGAGATTACCATCATTCAGAAGTAAGTGTTCTCTCTTCCATGGAAACAGGCCGGCTAAGGGTTTGCCCTAGCCAGCCTGTTTTTTTAGATATCAGAGAGTGTAAACTCCGAAGTTTAGGCCTTCCTGATATCACAAGAAAAACATCCCCTAACCGCGGTCAGTCTTCTGAGAAAATACGTCGATAGATGTTTTTCTTATGAATTTCGTTATTTGCGAAACTGCTGGATCAGAAACAAAATCAAGGAGCCCACCACGCTGATGACTAAGCAGGTTACAATCGGAAAATAGATTTTGACATTGGGCTTATCCACAACGATGTCGCCTGGCAGCCTGCCGACAAATCGGCCAATGACAGGCCATAGCAGCCCAATCACGATCAGGGCGCCCCCTATCCATAACAGTGCCCTTGTTACAGGATGCAAACTATTTCACCTCATTCATCAAATCAATTCATCATACGAAAGGTTTCCTTGTATCATAATGGATTTGATGGACTCGCCGCAAGGCACGCGCACCTCGCCTACAGACGTGTTCTAGCCTTTCACTGCTCCGGCCGTCATCCCGTCGATAAAATACTTCTGGAAGCCCATAAACAAGATGAAGATCGGAATAATCGAGAAAAAGGAGCCCACAATCAACAAATCATAGTTGTTCCCGTAAGGGGTCAGCAGTGTCTTCAAGCCAATCGGAAGGGTATATTTGCTGTCATCGCTGAGTACCATGAACGGCCACAGGAAGTTGTTCCAGCTGTTCATCCCGTTCAGGATCGCCATGGCTGCGAAGGATGGCTTCATCACCGGCAGGATCAACCGCACATAGATCCCGTATTCCGTAGCACCGTCCACCCGCCCTGCCGCAATCATTTCTTTTGGAATCCCTCTTAAATACTGCCTGAAGAAGAAGATCGTAGCCGCGCTTGCAATCCCCGGCAGCACAATGGCCGAGTATGAGTTCATAAGGCCGAGATTGTAAGTCAGCGAATACAGTGGAAGAAGAAGTATTTCAAAAGGAACCATCATGATGAGCAGCACGCATATAAACAGGAAATTCTTGCCGATGAAATCATAAGCTGCAAAACCATACGCAACGGTTGCGCTCACCAGCAAAGTTAATGTAACCTGTACCACCGTAAGCAGCAAGGAATTGAAAAACCACATAAAATAAGAATGATTCCCTGTAAACAGATACGTGAAATTGTCCAGGTTCATTACCGACAGATCGAATTTTAAATTCAGGCCATAACGAATCAAGTCCTCACCGGGCTTAAAGGACGCGATGGTAACGGCGTAAAAGGGTACCAGGATCAGAAAACACAGTGCGGAGAACAAAATCAAGAGGATCACTTTGATCAGTGTTTCTCTTCTCATCCTCAATCCTCCTTCTTGAACATTCCTGAGAGTTTCAGCTGCGTCAGATTAATGATCATGGTAATGGCCAGAAGCACAATCCCCACAGCGGCCGCATACCCCAGATTGTTCTTCTCGATGCCTTGACGGTACAGGTAACCGACAATCGTAAGGCCGATATTTTTGGGAGAATTGTTGCCGTTCCACAGCATCATACTCTCAATAAACATAGCCAGCCCTGCATAAATGCTGATCGTTAATACATAAATCGTGGTCGGTTTCAATAATGGCATCGTGATTTTGGTAAACTTCTGAAAGGCCGAAGCCCCGTCGATGGATGCCGCCTCATAATAGTCATCCGGGATGTTCTTGAGTCCGGATAAAAAATACAGCATATTAACCCCCGTCCACCGCCATGTGGCCAGAGCCACCAAAGCAATGAAGCCGGTAACCTGTCCCTTCAGAAACTTCACCGGATCCACCCCGAACCAGCCCAATATG
Source organism: Paenibacillus glucanolyticus NBRC 15330 (assembly GCF_004000885.1). Lineage (GTDB taxonomy): Bacteria > Bacillota > Bacilli > Paenibacillales > Paenibacillaceae > Paenibacillus_AQ > Paenibacillus_AQ glucanolyticus. The sequence goes on along the minus strand of NZ_BIMC01000019.1, from coordinate 106,080 downwards.
CTGTTGATGAGCGACCCTTCCATCTCTCCAAACATCAGCCGGAAGATAGTACCCGCCACAACAACCGACGTCAGTGCCGGAAAGAAAAAAGACGATTTGAAAAACTCTCTTCCCCACATAAACTTGTTGTTGATCAGCACGGCAAACAGCATCGGAAACGGAATCAGAATAAGGAGTGTCAGCAGCATATAAATCGCACTGTTCATGACCGCCTTCAGAAAAATGCCGTCCCCCATCAGCTTCTCGTAATTAGCCAAGCCGATCCAATCGGCTTCCTGACCCAGCTGGATCTTCTGAAAGCTCATGCCAAATGAGCTGCCTAACGGAAGTACCCAGAACACAAGGAAAACCAGAATAAACGGCAGCACAAAAACATAAGGAGCAACCTTTTGAGAGTACAGAAATTTTTTAATCATCACTTTACTCCTTTGATAAGAGCCGCCCATCGTATGAGCAGCCCTTCGTTATGGTTACCGATGAGCCGGAATCATTTTAATTCCTGTTCGATTTGCTTCTGGGCATCGTTCAAAGCTTCTGTAATGTCCTTGCCATCCTCAAAAATCTCATTAAATGTCGTTGTGCACAGGACGTTGTTGATGGTGGGCGAAGCGGAGGTCGATTTGATTAACCGGATCTCATCCCGGATCTCATTCAGAACATCAAACGGGTTGTTCACAAAATATTGGACAAACTGATTCTCAGGGTTGTGCGTGACATCCTTCATATCCCAGACATCCATATTGACCGGATCAAACCCAAGCGTGTTCCATATCTCTTTGTTGGCATCCAGCGACAATTTGGCAAACGCCAGGAAGTCTTTCGCCAGTTGAACATCCTTTGCGGTCTTGGTAACAACGGTACCGGTTCCGCCGCCGCCAACGGATCTTGGCATGCCTTCTTCAATTACCGGGATCGGTGCGATCGCTATTTTTCCTGATAAATCGGACATGTAGTTGGTGTATCTGGACATTTGCCACAGCGGCATGAAGGCGGTAGCATAATTCCCTGCATTAAACTCGCCATAAGCCTCTTCCGTATCAGGCTGACCACCGGCGATAGTCGCAATGGCATTGCTGTCCTGCAGATCCTTGAGCAGTGTCATAGCCTTGATCATGGGCTCCGAATTCACGACCGGATTGCCAGAATCGTCGGTGAGGTCGGCCCCTTGCTGCGCCAACAGCATGGATGCCTGCCAGGCTGCACTTGTATCCGCCGTTCCCATATATTTGCCGGTTTTTTCATAGACCTGGATGCCGGCCTGCTTGAAGTCCTCCCAGGTCACGATATCCTGATAGTTAACACCAGCCTCCTCCAGGATTTCGGTATTATAGAAGGCCACGGAGGCTCCAACATGAGTTGGGACGCCGTAATTCACGCCATCCTTGCTGTAAAGATCAATCCGGGATTTGACGATGGTATCTCGGTATGGATCAATAACGTCATTGAGCGCTTCTAGCTGCGGAGTTCCAGCTAGAAAATCCGGGAATTTGCCTAACTCGATATCGGCAATATCAGGGGCACCCGTGCCGGACTGAACCGCGATGGATAGTTTATTGTGCATGTCGTCATATGGCATGACCGTCACGTTCAGCTTAATCTGGCGATCCGGATTCTCGGCGTTCCATTTGCCCAGCATCTTCTCAAAATGCTGTCCGTGCAGCTCAACGAATGTCCAATAGGAAAGCTCCGTGGCGCTTTCTCCCGCCCCTCCGTCCAGAACCGAGGTTTCTCCCCCTGCATTGTTCGCTTTACCGCATCCCCACAGGAACAGCGTCATGCCTAACACCATAAGTACCATTATCCATTTTTTCCTCATCATACGGGACCTCCCTCAATTTTCATTCCTATATCCTCTACACTCAAAAACAGTACTTCAGCCTTCAGTACTTCTCTATCCCGCTGAATAGAAAGCGCTTTCATATTGTGTGTAATTTGATATGATTTTGAGAGATGGAGCAGCCCTTGGGACCGCTCCATAAGTTAACTCAGACCTTTTTCAGACGAATAACATTCCAGGATGCCTTGGCAAGTCGTGCCGTCACATGTCCGCTGTCAAGTTTGGCTTCTCCCCGGTTGTGGGGTTTTACCGTCTCCTCCGACGCGGTATTCACGGCCTTGAGGTCGTCATGCTCCATTACGATATGCTCGATAAGCCGGTATCCTTCAAAGCTGCGCACATCGCATTCGAGGTCCAATGCTTCCTCCAGATGACGGTTCACGGCAAAGATCGTAATCTCTTCGTCGGCTTCGTTATGAACAACCGCACTATCCAGGTACGGAACATCGGTAAAGTCCTTGGAATCATACTTCGGCGAGTCGACGATCGGCAGCAGCGATACACCCCGGCCATACTTCGAAACGTGAAGATATGGATAAAATATCGTCTGCTTCCAGGCGCGTCCCCCATTCTCTGTCATGATCGGGGCAATCACGTTCACGAGCTGCGCCAGACAAGCCATCTTCACCCGGTCTGCATGACGCAGGAACGTAATGAGCATGCTGCCCACCAGAATGGCGTCCTCGAAATTGTACACATCCTCCAGCTGAGGCGGAGCCACGCTCCAAGGATCGATCTGCCTGTCTGCATCGTTGGAATGATACCAAACATTCCATTCATCGAAGCTGAGGTACATCGTCTTTTTGCTGCGTTTCTTGGCCTTGATATAGTCGCAAGTGGACTTGACCGTATGGATAAAGTGATCCATATCCAGCGTAAGCGCCAGGTAATTGGCCGTATCGTTGTCGCGGTTACCGTAATACTGATGCAGGGATATGTAGTCCACCGCCTCATACGTATGATCCAGCGTTGCGGCTTCCCATTCAGGGAATGTTGGCATGCCGGTGCTTGAGCTGCCGCACGAAACCAGTTCAATCGAGGGATCAACCAGCCGCATCGCTTTTGCCGTCTCCAGTGCAAGCCTGCCATATTCCGCAGAGGTTTTGTGTCCAATCTGCCATGGTCCGTCCATCTCGTTGCCAAGGCACCACGTTTTGATCTTGTGGGGCTGTTTATAGCCGTGACTGCGGCGCAGATCGCTCCAATATGTACCTCCAGGATGGTTCGTGTACTCCAGCAAATTTCTGGCGGCATCAATACCCCGGGTGCCCAAATTCACAGCCATCATGACCTCCGAGCCAACCTCCTTGGCCCAGGAAATAAACTCGTTCGTGCCTACCTCGTTCGGTTCCAGCGTCCGCCAGGCAAGCTCCAGCCGTTTCGGCCGCTCGGTCACGGGTCCTACTCCATCCTCCCAGTTGTAACCGGAGACAAAGTTCCCGCCGGGGTACCTGATAATGGGGACATTCAGTTCCTTAATCAATTCCTTCACGTCACTTCGAAAGCCCCCTGCATCCGCCGTCTCATGACCGGGCTCGTAAATCCCTCCATACACAGCACGACCAAGGTGCTCAATGAATGAACCATAAATGCGGTTATCAACTTGCGCGATTCGAAACGACTTATCCACGATCATCCGTGCCTTCATTTTCTCAGCTGCCAAGTCCTTCACCTTCCGTTAAAATAATTATGAAACATTTTAAATAAACCTGAATGAATTCGTTTTCAGATATAAAATATCATATGAGGAGTGCTATGTAAATATACAAATATAAAATGATTTATATAAATAAATAATAAATGAATTTTCAGTAGAGAATTTAGTTTATTTTTGTCGAAATTCGCTTATTTTGTTGATATCCATGCTTTTTATTTTGATATAAACCTCAAATAAAAGGAGTGTCTACTATCAAAATGATCTTTTTCTTCACAAGATTCTCGAAGATTTGGAACACATCTTTATTTCGCGCTGATGTTGATTTATAATTATTTGAAATAAACATCATTCCCTGTACACATCGTTATTTAATCCCTTAATCGGAAGAAGGTTCGAGATAAAATGATCTACATTAAAGATTTAATGAGCGGGCTTGATATCTTTAAAGCCCTTAGCTCCGAAATTCGCATTCAAATTCTGGAGCTGCTGGCCAAGAACCAAAGCTTGAACCTGAACGATCTGGCAAATAGGCTGAACCTCAGCAACGGTGCCATCACCATGCATATCAAGAAATTGGAGGAGAGCGGTCTGATCGAGATCAACACCACAGGCGGGAAGCACGGCATACAGAAGATTTGTTACTTGAATAAAGACACACTGATGGTTGATCTCCGCAGCAAGGACATTGATAATTTGTACGAGGTTGAGATTCAGGTTGGGCATTACAGCGACTACCAAGTCATTCCGACCTGTGGATTAGCCACCAAGGACAGTATTATCGGGGATTTTGACGATCCACGCTATTTCGCAGATCCGGAGCGGATTCATTCGGAAATCATCTGGCTTACCGAAGGTTTCCTGGAATACCGGATTCCGAATTATTTGAAATCGAACCAGTCATTCCGCGAGATCCAATTCTCGTTGGAGCTCGGTTCTGAGGCTCCGGGATATTGCGATAACTATCCATCGGATATTTTCTTTTATGTCAACGGCATCGAGATTGGCAGCTGGACAAGTCCCGGTGATTTCGGCGACAAACGCGGCACCTTCAATCCCGAATGGTGGCCGCCCCATTTGAACCAGTACGGCATGCTGAAGCTGATCCGGATCAACAAGGAAGGCAGCTTCATCGATGGATGCCGCATTTCGGACGTAGGCCTGAACCAGATTCAGCTGGATTACAAGAGCGAGCTCACCTTCCGGGTTGCTGTCAACGAACGATCGGTCAACAAGCGCGGCTTAACCATTTACGGCAAACATTTCGGCAACTACAGCCAGGACCTGCTGGCGCGCGTCCTGTATGATGTGAAGGAAGAGTAAGGGTACATGATGGGGAAGTTCTGCGTAGGCAGCTTCTACTCAACATCGGACATATGAAAAAAACAGCTGGATGCAGGGAAACCCTGCTCCAGCTGTTTTTTCTGCTGAGGGTGACTGATCTCTGGCGAGAGCGGTTGCTACTGCTGCTGGTGGCTGACCTCTGGCGAGGGCGATTGCCTCTGCTGCTGGTGGCTGACCTCTGGCGAGGGCGATTGCCACTACTGCAGATGGCCGACCTCTGACGAGGGACGCTGGCATCTGCTGTAGGTGGCCGACCTCTGGCGAGGGCGATTACCACTACTGCAGATGGCTGACCTCTGACGAGGGCCGCTGGCATCTGCTGTAGGTGACTCTGACCTCTGGCGAGGGCGATGGACTCTGCTGCAGATTGCCGGCCTCTGACGAGGGCGGTGGCATCTGCTGTAGGTGGCTGACCTCTGGCGAGGGCTGCTAACTCTGCTGCAACTCGTGGATTTCTCAGGGCTAACGGACTGAGAATCCGTTATTCACGCCAAATGGCGTTATTTAGAAAACTAACGGACACGAAAGTCGTTAATCTGTAGAAATTGCCGGAAATCAAACTGATTTTGTGATAATAAGGACTCCTGAGTCCGTTAAACTCGAAATCGGAGTCGATTACGGAGAATAAGAGCAATGGAGTCCGTTAACGCGCCGGGGGATGAAAAAAGAACGCAAAGAGCAGAGCTAACAAGGATCCTTGAACAGCACGCGAGCGGTCGAGCCTCCTTCATCGGTCTATGACTTTCTGGAGGAGGATAATATGGTGCAAACAGTGACAGGTAGAACAGTAAAATAAGGAATATGCTTGAGGAACAGTCACAGAAAGACAGGCACAGGATGAACAACACTGGAGGGAACATAACTGAAGGAAAAGTGGCATAAGGAATAGTTACTGAAGGAACAGTTGAGGAACACGGGAGGGATAGAACACCTATAGGAGGAGCAACCACAAGTCATCAACCACAAGTCGAACTGCCTCAATTCGAACAACCACATGTCAAACTGCCTCGAGTCATACAAAACTTAAGTCGAACAACCACGAGAGTAACTGTATGATAGTATAAGAGCGTCTAAACAGAACAAAAAGGGGCATCCACTAGAATTCAGATCTTTTGGACGCCCCACCTCATTAACCAAACAAACGATCTCTCATATATGGTCGCCAGCATCGAGCCTGCCCTTGACCACGCACCGTGCGCAGTGGGAAGTTGCATCACCACGCGCATGTGCGTACAGGGAGCCCCGTCTGCACCAATTCACACCGTACGTACAGGGAACCGTGCATACAGGGAACCGTGCATACAGAGAGCCGTGCATACAGGAAGCCGTGCATGCAGGAAGCCGTGTGCACCATGAACACACACGTACAGGGAACTGTACGCACCTCACACAAAATGCAAACGAACAGCCAATCCCATTTCCAAGTTATACTCAGTCCAGTTAATTTCAGTACCTGTAGTCACCAGTCAATCATCCACTATCATGTTATCTCCCTATCGACTTGCCCCAACTTTTGCCTCATTTAAAGCCCTTAAAATAGTATGGCGGTCACGGAGCGCGTGCGCCTCCTTCAAGCTCTGATGAAACAGCTCCTCATCGATTCCAAGCTCCTGGAGGCTTGAAGGTCCTCCAGCCTGCTGCAGTAAGATAGCAAGCTCTTCCTTCGCAGGAACCTTTCGCAGCCATTCCTGAACTGACGTTCGGTACTGCTCCCAATCTGTAGGCTCGGCATACGGATAAACTCCGTGATCTGCCGCATCATGATAAAGGCTTGAAATCTCGCTGCAAGCCACCCCCACCTTGGCACCATGAAGGAGCGCGCGCTTGCCCAGGCGCAAATACGCCATCTCCCAATAATGGGACAGATGATGCTCCGCCCCTGAGGCGGGATGGGACTGTCCGAACAGCAGCATCGCGATGCCGGATTCAATCAAGGCCGTCATCAGAATGCGGATGCCTTCCTCCGTGCGATCACCGATGGCCTGCACATGCTTGACGCAAGCCTCCAGCGCCTGTTCTGTAATGGCGGCCACTCCTTCATCATAGGGCTCGCCTGCCGTGGTAGAAGAGAATTTCCAATCCAGCAGCGATGTATATTTGCCAAGCATATCGCCAAAACCGGCGGCAACCAGCGGCTGGGGTGCCTTAACAAGTATATCCAGGTCAGCGAATATGGCGAGGGGAGCCGTAGCCGCAAAGGTCTGCTTGATTCCCCGGACTACAATCGGCGCGCCTGCTGAAGTAAAACCATCCACAGAAGGAGCCGTAGGTACCGAAATGAACGGCTTGCCGGTCCGGTGAGCTGCAAAGCGGGTAATATCATGAATCGTGCCAGATCCCACAGCGATCAGGCATCCTGTCCGCTCCGGCTCCACTTCAATAAGCAGCTGCATCAGCGAGCGTTCATCCGCCACAACGTCTCCTTGCTCATCGGGCTTGATCAGACACAGCCGGGAATTCACACCTGCTGCTTCCAGGCAGTTCATCAACGTTTGTCCAGCAGCTTCATATGTGTTCGTATCCGCTACCAAGACCGGTGACTGAAGACCCTGCCGAATCAGATACAGAGGCACATCAAGAATAACTCCCCGCTCAAGCGCCATATCATCAAGACCACGGAACGTTGGCTGGACTTCCTTCATCTGACTCATCAAACGTTTTGCGTAGTTCAGAGATTCCGTCATGCAGTTCCTCCCCTTCATTCTATCCATGTATGATCCTTGCCAATTTCTCTCGATCTATTCCCATCCTGACAGCAGAGCTGACCTTGCGAAGCTATAACGCGATAGCCATCCCCGGTATCCCACGCTCAACCCTTCCAGCTGTTTCTACCTACCTATGGTTTATTCAGCCGACTGCTTAATCCGCTTCAGCCGTTTCATCACGTCATTTTCGCCCCGTCCAAAATAATCATGCAGCTTGCTGTACTCCCGATACAGCTGCTCGTACACTTCCACATGCTCCGGAATCGGTTTAAAGGTTTCTTCCTTCACCCGTGCCATCTTCGCGGCAGCATCGATAATCGAATCATATCCGCCCTGCGCCTGACCCGCAGCGACAGCGGCAAACATAGCAGCCCCGAGCGCCGGTGTCTGCTTGGAGTCGGCCACCACAATTTCACGGTTGGTGACATCGGCATAGATTTGCATTAAAAGGTGGTTCTTCTGCGGCAGTCCGCCGCAGGCATAGAGGACGTCCACCGGCACGCCATTCTCGTGAAAGGCGTCCACGATTTTGCGTGTACCAAACGCCGTTGCTTCCAGCAAGGCACGGTAGATTTCCTGCGGCTTCGTCAGCAGAGTCATCCCTAATATCAGCCCGGTCAGGTCTGTATCCACCAGCACCGAACGGTTGCCATTCCACCAGTCCAGCGCGAGCAGACCGGTTTGGCCCGGCTTGTAGGCAGCCGCTTCCCGCTCCAGCCACTGGTGAATGCCGATTCCGTCTGCAGCCGCAGCTTCTGTTACATACGCGGGAAGCGCTTCCTCAACGTACCATTCAAAAATATCGCCGACGGCCGATTGTCCCGCTTCATAACCGTACAATCCCGGGATAATGCCGTCTTCCACGACCCCGCACATCCCCTCAACCCGCTTCTCTTCGGTACCGAGGATCATATGACAGATCGACGTTCCCATCGCCATGACCAGCTTGCCTGGAGTAACCACACCGACAGCCGGAACCGCCGCATGAGCGTCAACGTTGCCCACTGCAACAGCGATACCGGGGGTTAAACCCATCACCTCGGCCATGGTTTCTGTAAGTCCACCCGCTCGGCTCCCGAGGGGTCTGACCTCGCCCCGGAGCTTGGTTTCCGCCAGATTCTCCAATCTCGGATCCAGTGCTTTAAAGTAGGCCTTGCTTGGGTATCCATCCTGCTTATGCCATATCGCCTTGTAACCAGCCGTACAGCTGTTTCGGACCATATTGCCAGTCATTTGGGAAATGACCCAATCCGTCGCTTCCAGAAACATATCCGCACGTTCATATATAGCCGGCGCTTCATCGAGAATTTGCCATACCTTAGCCATCATCCACTCGGAGGAGATCTTCCCGCCGTAACGCGGCAAAAAGGATTCTCCGCGCTCAGCGGCAATGGCGTTGATCTTGTCAGCTTCGGGCTGCGCGGCATGATGCTTCCACAGCTTCACCCAGCTGTGCGGCTGATCCGCCAGCTCCGGGTGGAAGCAGAGCGGCTCGCCAAGCTCGTCAACCGGCAGCATCGTGCATGCCGTAAAATCAATGCCGATGCCAATCACATCCGCCGGATCAATACCGGATTGTTCAATGACAGCAGGCACGGAGACCTTCAGAACCTCCAGATAATCCCCCGGATGCTGAAGCGCCCAGTCATACTCAAGCTTCTGTCCGGAACCCGGCAAAAACTCATCGATGACATGATGCCGATATGGCGTAACATGATCCGCGACTTCCTGCCCGTCTGCCAGATTAACCAATACCGCACGTCCGGACTGCGTCCCGTAATCGACGCCAATGGTATACTTTTTCCCCATCTCATTTCCCCCCACAGATGAAATCATGAATGATGATGACCATGACAAATTTTACTTTTGACCGTAATAGGCATTAATCCCATGCTTCCGCAAAAAGTGACGATCCAGCAAATTCTGATCCATCGGTTCAATAGCAGGGTTGATTTGCTGCATGCGAGCCGCAATCTTCGCGCACTCTTCCAGAACCACTGCATTATGCACCGCATGATGGGCATCCTTGCCCCATACAAACGGCGCATGAGAATGGACAAGCACGCCGGGCACCCGATTCGGATCCAGATCGGCGAAACGCTCCACGATGACGTTGCCCGTCTCCCGCTCGTAAGCGCCTTCGATCTCTTCACGGGTCATGGGACGCGTAACCGGAATCTCCCCGTAAAAATAGTCGGCGTGCGTTGTTCCATAGGCAGGAAGCGCGCGTCCGGCTTGGGCCCAGCTCGTTCCCCATGGCGAGTGGGTGTGCACAATCCCGCCAATCTCTTTAAAATTCTGATAGAGCACCAGATGAGTCGGGGTATCGGAGGAAGGCCGTAAATCGCCTTCAACTACATTTCCCTTCAGATCGAGCACGACCATGTCATCGATTGTCAGCTCTTCATAAGGCACGCCGCTGGGTTTAATAACAAACATCCCGCGTTCCCGATCAATGCCGCTTACATTCCCCCATGTAAATGTGACAAGTCCGTACTTCGGAAGCTCCAGATTTGCCTCCAGCACCTGCTGCTTTAAATTCTCCAACATGAACAATCTCTCCTCTCTATATTTGAAAAATATAGTTGTACGTACAAGTTGGCATGCAGGGGTCCGTCTTTCCGGACCTCAAATCTTCTATAATGACCTACTGTTTTTTCACTGATTCTCTCTCCACCAGCTCAGGCTCATAAATCGTATCGGAAATTTCCGTTTGATTCTCGATCATACTGATCAATTGTCTCGCGGCAGTGATCCCCATCTCCGTCTTTGGATGAGTCATCGTTGTCAGCTTCACACCGGAAGCAATCGCAAGTGTCGAATCATCGAAGCCGACCATGGATACATCCTGTGGAACCTGTAGTCCGCATTGCCCCGCGGCCTCCACCAGAGACACGGCCAGCTCATCGTTGTAACATACGAGCCCTGTCGGGCGCTGCTCATCCGGCTGCTTCAGCAGTTGTACGGCCTGATCGTAAGGGAAGCTCCCCTTCTGCTCGGTTGTGTAGGTAACCACCCGCTCCGGCGATACGGGAATGCCCGCCTCTCGATGTGCCCGCAAGAAGCCTTTTAGCCGATTCACGCCCTGAAGATCGTCCCGCTTGAAAAACCCGGCAATCGCCGTGTGTCCGTTCTCGATCAAATGGCACGCTGCCTTGTAACCGCCTAACTCATCATCAAGCTTGAGGCAAGGACAATCCAGCTCCCGATACTTCTCGTTAATCATCAGAAACGGAATTCCCTTCTCCTGCAAGGATAAGAAATACGACAGGTTTGGATTGCCTTCCGCACTCTTAGTCGGTTCAATAATCAGCCCGCTAAGCGGCTGGCTGGTCATAAGCTGAAGGCTGTCCATCTCCTTATCCTTGTTATTATCCGTGCTGGAGAGCAGCAGGCGATATCCCTTGCTTCGCAGCTCGGCTTCGGCTCCCCTGACAATATGCGGAAAGATGTAATCCGAGATGTACGTCGTAATGATCCCGATCGTCTTGACCTGCTCGCTCTCCCGGCGCTCCGGATTTCTTGCAAACGTTCCTTTGCCCTGTATCCGTTCCAGCCAACCTTCCTTCTCAAGCTCGCCGAAGGTCTGGCGTACCGTCTGCCGGCTTACGCCGAACTGATCCGCAATTTCATGCTCCGAAGGGACCTGTTTACCCGCCTGAAGCCGGCCCGATTCAAACCAGGAGAGCAGTTCGTTTTTTAATACAATATATTTGGGTATCCGTCTATTATTCATCATTCACCTCTAGCCTCACGCACTCATTATGTTAGGATTTGGAGTAATCCCAAGTTATCTCGCTATTGTAACACAGGCCAGGCGAATGCCGACAGAACCAGTTACCGCAGGCGATAGGCCGCTTCGCTCCAGCGGAGCTCATTCTTAAACCGCTGCAAGGTGGTATCCTTGTCAATAATAACCGCTTCAATACCCGCCATATCGGCCCAATCGCTCAGATGCTCAGACGTCATTGCATAAGAGAGGACGGTGTGATGCGCCCCGCCAGCCAATATCCATGCTTCTGCAGACTCGCGAAGGGATGGCTGCGGCTTCCATAACACGCGGGCCACGGGCAGCTTCGGCATCGGCTGCTCTACCTTGACGCCATCGACCACGTTCACGAGAAGTCTGAAGCGATGTCCCAGATCAATCAGCGAAGCGTTGACTGCCGGACCGTCCTGGCCGTTGAACACAAGACGGGCCGGGTCTCCCTTTCCTCCAATTCCGAGCGGATGAACCTCCAGCGTCGGCTGATCCAGGGCGATGGTCGGGCATACCTCCAGCATATGAGATCCAAGAATCATATGGTTTCCCGGCTCGAAGTGATAGGTGTAATCCTCCATGAAGGAAGTGCTTTTATTGCCCGCAAGGACCTTGAGTACGCGCGTCAAAGCCGCTGTCTTCCAGTCCCCTTCGCCGCCGAAGCCGTAGCCGGATTCCATCAGCCGTTGAACGGCCAGTCCCGGAAGCTGCTTCATGCCGTGCAGATCCTCAAAGGTCGTCGTAAATGCGCCAAACCCGCCCTCTTCCAGGAAACGGCGCAGTGCAATCTCGATCCGGGCTTGATACGCAATGGAATCACGCACATGCCCCTCGCTAAGCCCTTCTTTTGCTATCGAATACCGCTCTGCATATTCATTCAGGAGCGCCTTTACATCCTCATCTCCCACTTCATTCATCGATTGCACAAGATCGCCAATGCCGTAACCGTTGACGGACCAGCCAAGCTTAATTTGGGCCTCCACCTTATCTCCTTCGGTTACCGCGACCTGGCGCATATTGTCACCGAAACGCGCCACTTTCAGCCTGCGGCTTTCGGCATAAGCCGCGGCCGTCCGCATCCAGCCGGCGATACTGTCACGAACTTCCCCATCTTCCCAATGACCCACAACCACCTTGCGGGCAATGCCGAGACGGGCACCGATATGACCATATTCACGATCACCGTGGGCGGACTGGTTCAAGTTCATAAAGTCCATGTCAATCGATTCCCAAGGAATATCCCGGTTGAATTGGGTATGGAAATGAAGGAGCGGCTTTTGAAGTTGGGATAGGCCTGCAATCCACATCTTGGCCGGAGAGAACGTGTGCATCCAGGTCATTATGCCTGCACAGGACTCATCGTTGTTGGCCTCCAGAATCAGGTTGTATATTTCATCCGGTGTCGTTACGATCGGTTTGAACAGAATAGGGTACGAAAATACAGGATCTTTCCCCATCTCCGTTGCCACAATGCGGGAATGCTCAGCTACCTGCTCCAGCGTTTCAGGACCATACAAGTGCTGGCTTCCGGTAACAAACCAAAAAGAATGCGGTTTCAATTTCATGATTAGAACGCCTCCTGAATGAATGCTTTGTCACTATCTTGTACATACCTATTATTAAATTATTTGTTTTATGATAAATTGTACGTACAAGTAGAATCACTCACATTCTACCCCCGCTCCTGAAAAATAGCAAGACGAAAATAAAAAAAGAGCTGTCCCATAGGCTGAAAATGCCGGCCTATATGACAGCCCCTGCTCCCTCAAACTGCATGTTCCCGGTCGCGATAATCCAAGATTCAAGGCAGCTCTATACCGTCAAATAATGCTCAAACTGCTCCATGTCAATGGCATCTTGAACACCTTCGGCTACAACCGTGCCTTTATCCATGACATAAATATAATCCGCTACGCTCCGCACAAACTCGATGCTCTGCTCCACCAGGATAACCGACGTTTCTCCTTTGGCTTTGATCCCGCGGATCACGTCTTGAATTTCCTCCACGATGGACGGCTGAATGCCCTCCGTCGGCTCGTCAAGCAGCAGCACCTTGGGCCGAGAGGCCAGCGCCCTGGCAAAGGCGAGCTGCTGCTGCTGTCCGCCGCTCAAATCTCCGCCCTGACGATGGTACATTTGCGGCAGTACGGGAAACAAGGCTAACACATCCTCCGGAAAAACCTTGCTCCTGGGCACGCATGGCTCAAGCCCGAGCAGCAAATTCTCTTTCACGGTGAGCTGAGGGAATATCTCGCGCCCCTGCGGGACATACCCGATGCCTCCACGCGCTCTTTTGACAGAATCCCAGCCGGTAACCTCCTGTTCTCCCAGACTCATCCGCCCCTGACGGATCTTCAGCTGTCCGGTTAAAGTGCGCATAAGCGTAGTCTTTCCAACGCCGTTGCGTCCGATCAGACATACAACCTTCGCCGGGTCGACTACCATGGATACGCCGCGCAGGACGGCGCTCTCTCCATAACCCGATTCAATGCCCTGCAGCTTGAGCATTGGTCTCCCTCCTTTTGCCCAGATACACCTCGGCAACCATCGGATCGCGCTGAATTTCCGCCATGGAGCCTTCCTTCAGCAGTTTCCCTTCATGCATCACCGTAACCTTCGCGGCAAAAGAACGAACGAAATCCATATCATGCTCAACCACAACAACGGAACATGCCTTGGCGATATCCTGAAGAAGCATTCCTGTCTTCATCGTCTCCTCATCCGTCATTCCGGCTACCGGCTCATCCAGCAGCAGCAATCGCGGCTTCTGAAGCAGCAGCATGCCGATTTCCAGCCACTGCTTCTCCCCATGCGACAGAGAACCTGCCCGAACATGGAGCCGATCAGGAAGCCCGATCTGCTCCAGCACCTTCTTCATCTCGAACGTGGTGCATCGATTTCTCCTTACCTTAAGCGCCCGAAACACACTTCGATCGGGATCGAGTGTCAGCTCCAGATTCTCTTTAACACTCAAGTTTGCAAAAATCGAGGGTGCCTGGAATTTCCGCCCGACACCGAGACCTGCAATTTCATAATCCCGCTTTTTAGTAATGTCCAGGCCGTCCCCCAGCAGCACGCGTCCGGCAGCAGGCCTTGTCTTCCCGCAGATCACATCCAGCATCGTGGTTTTTCCAGCACCGTTTGGGCCGATAAGAAAATGCAGTTCATTCTTGCGAAGCGCCAGATTCATGCCGTTTACCGCCACGAACCCGCCAAAAGTCACCGTGATATCCTCTGCGGACAACACGATTGGTGAAATGCCGATTTCTCTCACTTCTCCACGGACTGGGACGGAAAAATCAACCTTCTTTGCGTACGGCTGCATGGACAGTACCTCCTCTTCGGGATAATGACGAAACCACCTTGCTCCATACTCCTACCAATCCTTTTGGCATCAACACAACCACAATGACAAACAAAGCGCCCAATACGAGCAGCCAGCCTTCCGGGTAGGCTTCGCTGATCCCGGTTTTGGCCGAATTCAGCAGCACTGTACCGATAATCGCGCCGATAAGGGTCCCCCTCCCGCCCAGAGCCACCCATAATACCATTTCAATGGACGGGACAATCCCCATCATGGAAGGGGATATAATGCCTACCTGAAGTACAAACAGCATTCCGGCAAGCCCGGCCAGACCGCCCGAGACGGCAAAAGCAAACGTCTTGTAACGGGAAGGGTCAAATCCGAGAAACCGCACCCGGTTCTCTCCATCCCTTGACGCTTCCAGCACCTGACCCACGCGGCTGCTCACAATCCTTCTGCACAGCACATATGCCCCTGCCAAAGCAGCCAGCGTGATGAAATACAATCCGATTTTGGTTGACGGCGTGTTCAGGTTAAAGCCCAGAATCGAAGGGTATCCCGTCAGTCCGTTCGTGCCCCCCGTCCACTCCTGCTTGCCTACAAACAGCGTGACTACAATCATGACCAGAGCCTGGGTCAGAATCGTAAAGTACACGCCCACGATCCGGTTGCGGAACGTAAAGAAACCGAGAATCAAAGCGAGCAGCGCCGGAAGCAGCATCCCGAGTATCAGGGCAGCGGGAAACGACCGGAAGGGCTCCCAGAACCAGGGCAGTCCCTCCACACCGCTCCAGCTCATAAAATCGGGCAGGGACGTCCCGCTGGCCTCGAGCTTAAGATACATCGCCATAGCATAAGCGCCAAGTCCGAAGAATACACCGTGTCCAAGACTTAGAATACCGCCATATCCCCAGATCAGATCAAGTCCGACCGCCAGAATCGCCAAAGCCAGAAATTTTGTCAACAACCCCAAGCGAAAAGGGGTCATGAACAAAGGAGCCATACACATGAGAAGCAGCAGAACACTCCACAGAATCCGTTTTGTCCGGCTGCCGGGATTTCCTGTCAACCATTTCAGCACCATACCATCCCCTCCTCTCTAATCCAGACTGCGCGTTCGAAGTGCAACAAGCCCGCGAGGCTTCCACTGCAGGAAAGCCACGATTAAGGCGAACACCAGCACTTTGCCGATGGAAGCCGAAGTGTAGGTCTCAAACAGCGTATTAAACATACCGATTCCCAGCGCCCCGGCAACCGTTCCGATCAATTTTCCAACACCGCCAAGCACGACCACCATAAAGGCATCCACGATGTAGTAGGTTCCAATCGACGGACCGATGGGTCCGAGCAGCGTCAATGCGCAGCCGGCAATACCCGCGATACCCGAGCCAATCGCGAACGTGAGACCATCCACACGCCGGGTTGAAATGCCAAGGCATCCCGCCATGTTCCGGTTCTGCATCACCGCTCTCATCCGCCTGCCCTGAACCGTTCGATAAATATAGAGATACATTGCCGTCAGCACCAAGGCCACCAATACAATAATGAACAACCGTTTATAAGGAAGCACGATGCTTGAAGTGATCGCAAGCCCTCCGTTCAGCCAGGATGGGCTGGTTACGGCCACGTTCGGAGCGCCGAAGATGAACCTTGCGATCTGCTGCAGCATCATCCCGACACCCCATGTAGCCAGCAAACTGTCCAGCGGCCTTCCGTACAGGTGCCGAATCAGAATCATTTCAAGCAGCCAACCGATGAGGGCAGCAACCACAAAGGAAACCAGCAGCGCCGCTATGAAATAAGTATCAAACCAGGATTTCGGCATATACGCGGTAAACAAGCCCTGGGTGACATACGTGGAATAGGCGCCGATCATGATCAGCTCGCCATGGGCCATATTAATAACATTCATCAATCCGAACGTCACCGCCAAGCCAAGTGCAATCAATAATAAAATCGAGCTGACACTCAATCCGTTGAACACCTGCAGGATTGTCATTTCCATTTCGGGAGCCTCCTTTCACGAAAAGGCCCGGGAGCCTTTTCGTGCCTACTGCTTTATTCTCCGCTTAACCCCTTCGCCCAATCGTACGTTTTCAGATACGGATCGGGTTTAACAGGTTCTCCCGAGTTCCAGAGCTCTTTAAACTGACCATCTGCCTGCACTTCGCCAATGCGCACCGTTTTGTAGATGTGCTGATTGTCGCCGTCAATAGTGACTTTGCCTTCCGGTGCAGCAAACTCGATGCCTTTAGCCGCTTCCTTGACCTTGGCTACCTCTGTTGAACCGGCCTTCTCTACCGCAGCCTTCCATAAGTACACAGCGGTATATCCCGCTTCGATCGGATCGGCTGTAACCCGGTCGGCACCATACTTCGCTTTGTATTTATCAACAAAGGCTTTGTTCTCCGGCGTATCCGTAGACTGATAATAGTTCCAAGCTGCCAGATGCCCCTCAAGAATGTCAGCGCCGATTCCGCGAATTTCCTCCTCCGCCACGCTTACGGACAACGTGGTCATATCCTTGGAAGTGATGCCCGCATCCTTCAGCTGCTTGAAGAATGCCACGTTACTGTCGCCATTCAGCGTGTTATAGACGATATCGGGTTTCGCCTCTTTGATCTTGGCAATAATCGTACTGAAATCGGTATGACCCAGCGGTGTATATTCCTCTCCCGCAAGCTCCCCTCCCTCTGCAGTCAGCTGTGCCTTGATAATTTTGTTGGCCGTCCTCGGGAACACATAATCCGATCCGAGCAGGAACATTTTGCTGCCCCGATTCTCAAGCAGCCAGGATACCGAAGGCACGATTTGCTGATTGGTTGTTGCACCTGTATAGAAAATGTTAGGGGAAGATTCTAACCCTTCATATTGGACCGGATAAAATAAAAGACCGTTGTTTTGTTCGAAAACAGGGAGCATCGCTTTACGGCTAGCGGAGGTCCACCCTCCGAACACGGCGGCAACCTTATCCTGCTGCAGCAGTTTGCCCGCCTTCTCGGCGAAGGTCGGCCAATCCGAGGCACCGTCCTCGATCACAGGTTCGATCTGCTTGCCCAGCACACCGCCTGCCGCATTAATTTCTTCGATCGCAAGCATTTCGGCATCCTTGACGGATACCTCGCTGATCGCCATCGTTCCGCTTAGGGAGTGAAGAATGCCAACCTTGATTGAATCACCTTTGGCTTCGATTGGCGCGCTGCCGTTATCCGCTCCGGCGTTCGGAGCAGCTTCCTTTTCCGTAACACAGCCTGACATCAAAATGGCGCATAATACAAAAGAGGCCCATCCCTTTACAATTACGCTCTGTTTCTTCATACGCTCCCAACTCCCTTTTTCTGTTTCCGAACATTCTGTCTGCATCTTCTTATCTCTGTTCGTTAATCCACATTATAGTTGCCTTATATTTCCTGTGTCAATAATACTTACATAAATTTATTTCTTTTTTTCATTTTTAGTAAAATCGTCGCAATTTTTCAATATTAAATGTTAATTAACATAACATAAAATCGAAATTACAAATCGAATAATCGTCAATTTTTAATTTATGTAATATATTATCACACAAAAATAAAACAGCCTTTTCTTAAAAAGGCTGTGGTGTAGAGACTATCTATAAAGGTTGTTTATGTTTTTGACTATCGGATGGTCTTCCTGTTTGTAATTGAGATAGGTACCCGATCCGGATAATCCGTAATGATTCCGTCTACGTTAATCTGAAGCACATACGGAATTTGCAGCATATCCCGAATGGTCCAGACAAAGGTTTTCATCCCGGATTGATGGATCTTTTGAACTAATCCCTTGGTGACAAGCCTCATTGAGACATTCACGTATTCCGCGTAAGCCTTCATATCTTGCATTCGCTCCCTGGACAACTCGCCTGAACTGGTGATGACCACGCCAAGCGGAATATCTGGCATCAGTCTATGAAACCGGAGCAGCGCATCCGTGTCTGCCGACTGGACAACAACCATTTCCTTATATCGCTGAGGTCCGTTGGCACCCTTCATAACCTTTTTCAGCCCATCTGCAACCCCTTGCTCAATGCCTGGGTACAAATCAGGCGATTTCAATTCGATCAGCAGCCCGATTCGTCCCCCGAAATGCTCAAGCACCTCCGACAGTGTCGGAATCAATTCGCCTTTGTATTCCGATCCGTACCATGAGCCGGCATCCAGCTGCCGCAGCTCCTGAAAGGTTAAATCCCCCACATTTCCTTGACCGTTCGTCGTCCGATCAACCGTCGTATCGTGGATGACCACCATTTCTCCGTCCTTGCTCATCTGGACGTCCAGCTCCAGCATGTCTGCTCCCATATCAAAAGCTTTGGCAAAGGAGGCCATCGTATTTTCAGGAGCGGCGCCCGACGCCCCCCGATGAGCGATATTGATCCAGGACTGATTGGCGTCACCCTCGGACCCGATCCAGGCTGCCTGTTCTCTTATGTCATGCAAAGGATAATTCGGCACATCGGCAGATATTCGGAAACCGGTAACCATGAGCGCAGCCGTCATGATAACGATCATTTTTTTCATATGCTATCAATCTCCTATTGGAACGAACCCTGCTGATTCATAATAGATACCTAGCTTAGACTCAAGTTGAACCAGCTTTCGTTATCACTTCTGATGCTAATTCTTCCCTATACAGCCGAATTTCAGTCAGCCGGATTTCCCCTTACAGATAGATCGTGCAGAGCCTGGAGGAATCATTTTTGTGCAATTAATATTTTTGGTATTGTAATATGAACGTAAATGGAGTAATTTGTACTTATATGAACATTATTTGATTTATTTACAATAGAATAACGAGGAGATGAATGATAATGGAAAGACGTTATGCCTCACACCCTAATGAAGTGAAACAATTTGACACGGACCGGCTCCGCAAGGAATTCCATATTCCCGCCCTGTTCACACCTGACAAGCTGGAGCTTGTCCTTACCCATGAAGACCGTTTGATTATTGGCGGTGCTGCTCCGGTTCGGGAACCCATCACACTGGAAACCGACCTTAAAGAGCTGGGCGTTTCCTCTTTCCTGGAGCGTCGTGAGCTTGGCATTATTAATATTGGCGAACATGGAACCGTACGGGTGGACGGCACGGAGCACGAGCTCAGCAACAAAGAATGTCTCTACGTTGGCATGGGGGCGGAAGAAGTCATTTTCACAAGCTCGGATCCTGAACATCCTGCCAAATTCTATTTGAACTCGGCTCCGGCGCATCAAACCTTCCCGACTGCCAAAGCTACCCTTGAAGAAGCCGATTCCAGCGCATTGGGCGATATCAAAACCTCCAATGATCGTGTCATCTATCGGTTTATTCACCAAAAAGGCATTCAGAGCGCCCAGCTCGTGATGGGTATGACCCTGCTGAAGGAAGGAAATATGTGGAACACCATGCCTGCCCATACCCACCCAAGACGCATGGAGGCCTATCTGTATTTTGATTTGCCGGAAGATGCGGTTGTCATCCATCTCATGGGTCAGCCAAACGAGACACGGCACATCGTGATGCGCAATGAACAAGCCGTGATTTCGCCAAGCTGGTCTATCCACAGCGGAGTAGGCACAAGCAATTACACCTTTATCTGGGGTATGGCCGGAGATAATAAAAGATATGATGATATGGACCCCGTGTCCATGAAGGATTTAAAATAGAGGGGATTCATCATTAAGCTACGGAAGAGTTGAGATTCATATGAACCCGTTACGACGCTATGAAAAAATAATGGAATTCCTTCTCACCCACAAAGAAGTGACTGTCGCGGATTTGAGCCAGCAGCTGCAAGTGACAGGGAAAACAATTCGCGAGGATCTGACCAAGCTGGAGGAACAAGGACTTGTCGTTCGTGTGCACGGCGGAGCTGTCCTCGCGCACAGCGATCAGTTTGGCATCCTGCCATCCAAAGAGCCGCTGGCAAAGAATCGGGACGAAAAGACCGAGATTGCGCTAAAAGCACTGGCCCATATCAACATCGGCGACATCATTGCACTGGATGGAGGCAGCACCACACTGGAGATTGCCCGCAGACTGGATGATGTGCCCTTAACAGTCATCACGAACGATGTGTACATCATCAGTGAGCTGGCCACCAAGAACAACATCCGGCTTGTGGTTCCAGGCGGCTACCGGGTAAGGAACATGCTTGCAGGTCCTGAAGGCGTATCGTATGTGAAGCAGTTGAACATTCAAAAAGCCTTTATCTCGGCTACCGGCGTTCATCTTGATCATGGATTGTCCATTTACACCGGGGATCTGATCCCGTTCAAGCGTGCTTTAATCGAAACCGCGCTTTCGGTTTATGCCGTTGTTGACCACCATAAATTCGGTCAAACCGCACTGAGGACCTTTTCCACCCTTCAGGAAATAAGCGGCATCATTACCGATACAGGCCTGCCCTCCGATACGATAAAACAATATGATGCAGCGGGTGTCACCATGCTGTAACTCGCTTGCTTGAAAGGAAACACTCGAGCAAGCCACTTAATTTCAACCTTATGAATTGAACAAAATGAGAGGGGATGCTGTGCATGAACAGGTTTGATTTATCTGGCAAAACCGCAATCGTAACCGGATCTGCTCGCGGTCTTGGGCAAGGAATCGCGATTGCCCTTGCCGAAGCCGGTGCGGATATCGTCGCCGTGTCCATGAATACGAGCGCGGAAACAATTGAGGTGATCACATCTTTTGGCAGAAAGGCTTCTAAGATCAGGGTGGACTTAAGTGACCAGAGCCAACTGCAGCATACCTTCGACCAAGCGCTGGAGCTGACGGGACACGTGGATATTCTGGTGAACAACGCCGGCATTATCCGCCGGACGCCGGCCAAGGATCATGCTGCCCAAGATTGGCTCGATGTAATGGATCTGAATCTGAACACCGTATTTATGCTGTCCCAACTGGCAGGCAGACATATGATTGAGCGCGGCAGCGGTAAAATCATCAATATTTGCTCCATGCTTTCCTATCAAGGCGGAATCAACGTACCCGGCTACACCGCAAGCAAACATGGTGTCGCCGGTTTGACCAAAGCGCTGGCTAACGAATGGGCGGCCAGCGGCATCCAGGTCAACGGAATTGCCCCAGGATACATTGAAACCGATAACACGGCAGCTATCCGCCAAGACGAGGACCGCCGCGCTTCCATAACGGATCGCATCCCAGCCGGTCGCTGGGGTAAACCTGAGGATATCGGCGGACCTGCTGTCTTCCTAGCTTCCGCCGCTTCGGATTACATGAATGGACATGTGCTTTGCGTTGACGGCGGATGGATGGCCCGCTAACATCAATACACGGTTCAACCTGAACCTGATGTTATCATAAAGCTCCTACTGTACGGACATTTATAAGGTTACGCCTTCTGCTGCTATTATGCGCAGAGATAGCGTAACCTCTTTTTTTGTAATTGCCCCCTCTCTTTAAATGATTCAACTCTCCCGATCCTCACTAAAGTCCTGACATTTCACGAATATACGAACCATCCTTTGGGACATGCTAACTTTACGATATGGGCCTCGAAGGACCTTGAATAAAGAAAGGATGGTTTGGGCGTCATGCGCGGAACAAAATCGATACAACGTATCCGTTTGCTCTCCCTGTTCACACTGATCGGTTCCATTATGCTTGCCGGATGTACGGTCAACAGCAACGACCGGGTGCCAACCCCGAATATGGGTGTAAATCCGTACCGGGTGAACACCGGCTACCTGCTTCGGAATGCCGTGGAGCGCGGAACCTTGCGAATTGCGACAGAACGGGATTATCCCCCCTTCAGCTACCATGGAACAGGTGGAAGACTAACCGGGTTTGATGTGGAGGTTGCCGAAGAGGTTGCACGTCATATGGAATTAAAGGCAGAATTTGTGGAAACCGAGTGGAAGAATCTGCTGCCGGGTTTAACGGAAGGCAAATATGATGCGGTATTTAACCAAATCGAAGACCGCCCCGACCGGAGGGCACTTTATGATTTCTCCGTAGCTTATCTGTCCTCTACTCCGGTTCTGCTCGTGCGTTCAGACGAAGATCAGGTCCGTACCTTCCCGGATATTAAGGGAAAGCGCGTTGGTCTGAACCCAACAGGAACCTATAATGATATTGCCAAGAAACATGGGGCGATAATCGTTCCGGTCAAATATATATATGACGCAGCCCGTATGCTCGCAAGGAGCGAGCTTGACGCCATAATTTCAGACCCGCTGTCTGTGACCAACCTGAAGCAGCAGTTTCCGGATATGCCGGTTACTACCGTTCAATCGGCCAACCAGGCGTTCGAGGTCTCTGCCGCCTTCGTAAAAGGCAATCCGGATCTCGTAGCCGCCGTTGATAACGCTCTGGCTACCATGCAGCAGGACGGAACCTATCTGACCATATGGAACAAATACTTTGGAGATGCTCCATCAAGTTACAAAGGCATTCATGATCGCAAGAATAAGTAAAAATGGCTAGTGAATCTTGAGGATAACCATGCACCACTTTCGAAATTGTCATCTCACCAAAAAAAGACGCCTGCTCCGCTGGTTACCAGCAAAGCAGGCGTCTTTTTATCGTGCATATTAGGATTCTTCGGTTGTCTCTTCCGCATTCGCTTCCTCAGTACCTGCGTTCTCGGTCTCTGCAGCCTCCACAGCGCGGGGCACGATGACACTTGCCAGCACTTCCTCCTCCGATGCGTGTAAGGTAATGCCCTTCGGCACTTTGATATCCGCAACGGTGAGTTTGTCCCCAATCTCCAGAGCGGATACATCCACTTCAAGGGTCGAAGGCAAATCACCCGGCAATCCTTCTACGTCTATCGCATTCAGCTGGGTTTGCAGAATACCGCCCGACTTGGTGCCGACAGCAGTCCCCTGAAAATCCACTCCAATGCTGACGCGAACCGGCTTGTTCATCGAGATCCGCAGGAAGTCCACATGGGAGACATTGCCGCGTCTCTTCTGAATGTCCTTAATCAACACCGGGATTTTACCGGAGCCTGGAATATCAAGCTGGAACACCTCTGAGCGGCCCGTATGGAACAGCTTGGACGTATCTTTGAAATCAACAGCTACAGGGATGCTTTCCTCGCCCGCACCGTATACGACACCGGGAATTCCACCATTCTCACGAAGCACACGGCGAGAAGCCCGCGTAAATTCATTTCGAACATCGGCTTTGAGTTGAACGTTGTTTCCTTTTGACATGAGTGACATCCTCCTTTATCGAAAACAAAGTCTATCTCATTATTACCCTATTTAGCTGCTAACTAATCATGCAAAAAAGATGTTTTGCAATTCAAGTCAGAGGGTAATACATGGTACCCCTTTTGAAAATATAAAAACGGGAGCCCCCTCTTCAAAAATGAAAAGGAGGCTCCTTATTTTTTTGCGCTGAAGATGTTTCAACTGGCCATATCCCGCTGACCTTTCTTGTTGAATCCTTCGTCCTTCCCGCTTCGAAGTGAAAACCGGACTTCCACTTCATCTGGCGGAATATCGATAAACCAGTCATTCTCGCCTTCCCGATCCTCCCAATCGTTAAGCCTGACGATGCAGCCGACCCGCTTGGTTCCGGAAGCGACATGGAAGACCACCCGGGCTTTACCGCTGCTGCCCTGGGTAAACAGCACACTGCCATCCTGTACACCCGTTCCCCATACCCATACGTTCCAGCCATCATACGCCTGGTCACGTCTCTCGTACTCAACCTCAACGGTGACGAGCCCCTTCTTCATTTCGGTTCTATCCTCATATAAAACCATCAGGGATAGTCCTGGCACGGTGACGGCCCCTTGATCCGACGTCTCAATCGTCTCGGTTCCTGCATGTTGTTCATTCACAACGATATTCCAGCGATACAGGGTCGGCGGGAGATCAACCGTCATTTCATGTTCATTCCCGTTAACGACAACCACGATCTGGCTCCAGCTGTCACCTGCAGCACTATTCATGAGCCGGTAGGCGATAATCCGGTCGCTGCTGCGCAGCACCTCCATATACTCTTCGATCTCTTCTCTTGTGGTCATACGAAATGCCGGGTGGGCTTTCCGCAGGGCGATAAGACCCTTGTAATAGTCAAAGACGGGTCTGAAGCGTTGTTTGTTGCTCCAGCGGATCGCATTAATGGCGTCCCCGCTGCGGTAGCTGTTATGATCGCCGAATTTCGTGCGAAGCAGCTCATCACCGGCATGCAGCAGGGGAATCCCCTGGGAGAGAAGCACGATGCCATTAGCCAGCAAGCTGCGGCGAACAGGCACTGCCCGCATCACATCTTCATCCGATACACCGGCATATGGATTTGAAGCAGCCGTTGCCTGCCATACATCGCCGCCGTCTGGCAGCTTCCCGTCCATCAGATGCAGCAAACCCGCCTGCTGCTCCATCCCTTCTGCAATTAAGATTTTGTCCCACAGGTTTAAATTATCGTGAACTGTGACGTAATTAACCGTCTCGCTCGGATGAAGGGCAAAATCATGGATGGACCCCATCATCCCTTCCACAACAGCCCCTTCATACCACGGCTCGCCAGTAGCAAACCCCCGGCCCCGCCCGTCATTGTCGCCCTTGATGGCATGCCGGAAATGATCATTGAATACAGCAAAGCCTTGATCACGCTGACTTCCCTTGACGGTCTGCTCCGTCAGCGGGCTCATTCCCCCTGTCCAGGGTTCACCATAAAACAGAAGAGAGTTATCCACCTCATGACGTAGCTCGCTTACAATCTCTCTCATCGTAGTGGTATCGATCAAAGCCATCAGGTCAAACCGAAATCCGTCGATATGAAATTCTTCGGCCCAGTATCTTAGAGAATCCTTAATATATTTGCGCACCATTGGTTTCTCCGTAGCCAGCTCATTCCCTACGCCGGAGCCATTCGACAGGGCACCGCTTACGTCCTTCCGGTAGAAATACCCCGGAGCCAATCGTTCAAAGGGACCATCATCCACTGTATACGTATGGTTGTAAACCACATCCATCACGACACGGATTCCCCTCGAATGCAGAGCCAGGACCATTTCCTTCAGCTCCCGAATGCGTGAGGCAGGATCTGTGGGGTCTGTGGCATACGATCCTTCAGGCACATTGTAATTCTGCGGATCGTATCCCCAGTTATACTCTCGACTCAAATGGCCTGTTGCATATCCATCCAGCTCGTTAACCGTTCTAAAGTCAAATATCGGCAGCAGGTGCACATGCGTTACGCCCAATTCTTCAAGATGATCCAGCCCAACCGCGTTCCCGCCCATATCCCGCAGGCCGCCCTCTGTAAAAGCCTTATACTTTCCTCTATATTTCATTCCCGAATCGGCATGGATCGAGAAATCGCGTACATGCAGTTCGTAGAGCACCGAATCCGTAGGCTTAAGCAGCTCGGGTCTAACATCCAGCTCCCAGCCTGGAGGATTGCTTTTTGCCAGATCAATTACAGCGCCGCGGCTGCCATTAGCCGAGACGGCTGTTGCATAAGGGTCAACGGCATAACGGACAGTGCCGTCCGTTGACTCGATTTTGAACATGTAATAGGTTCCATGCAGATCCCCGTTCACTTTAGTCGACCATACACCTTCATCATTCCGGTCCATACCGTATAAGGTACCGCCCTCGTGATCTGTCACGAACCCCTGAGGATCATACTCTCCTGCACCTTCATACAAAGCCAGCGACACATGAACCGCATCCGGAGCCCACACCAAAAAGGCAGTCCCTTCTCTGCGATAAATCGCTCCCAGCTTCAGACTCGTGCAGCTCTTGATCATGTCCATACTCATCATCACCGTCACTTTTAAGTAGATTTACTTCCTAGTATGGGCGCCTGAATCATAAGACAGACCTCTAGCACATGAATTTTAGAACGCTTTCATATATCATGGTATGCCAAAAGCCCTGATTTGGTTTGGGTTTGAAGCCAAATCACTATATATTTAGGCTATTATACTAGCAATTATGCCAGCTGTCTTTCTTTTGATCAAAAAAAACATCTGCCCAATGGACAGATGTTATCAAGGTCATATATTTAAACGTGGAAAAAGTTTTGTAGAGTCCCTAGAGAAAACCCGGTGCTTCATCAGGTGTTCCAAATTCTTCGATCAGGCTCATCCGCCTTATTCGGCTGCAGCCTCTATGGATTCGACCAGAGATACAACTTCCTCTGCGGTACCCATCTCGAGCGCTTTGGCTGCGAGGGCCTGCATATCGCTGCGGGACAGCTTCCCGATCTGGCTGCGCGCTGGCAGAATGGATGTGGCGCTCATGCTGAACTCATCCAGACCCAGACCGAGCAGAATCGGAATCGCTGTAGAGTCACCAGCCATTTCACCGCACATCCCAACCCAGCGACCCTCGCGATGAGCGGCATCGATGACCATTTTGACCAATCGCAGAATCGCCGGATTGTATGGCTGGTACAGATAGGCCACCCGTTCATTCATGCGGTCAGCCGCCATCGTATACTGAATAAGGTCATTGGTTCCGATGCTGAAGAAATCAACCTCTTTGGCAAACTGATCGGCCAGCACGGCGGTGGATGGAATCTCCACCATGATCCCCAGCTGAATCTCCTCGGATACCGGAGTGCCTTCGCTCACAAGCTTGGCCTTCTCTTCTTCCAAAAGAGCTTTCGCTTCACGGAATTCACTCAGTGTCGCTATCATTGGAAACATGATGCGCAGGTTGCCGTGGACGCTCGCACGCAGCAGCGCGCGCAGCTGTGTTCTGAAGATATCCTGACGGTCCAGGCACAGCCTTACGGCGCGGAATCCGAGGAACGGATTCATTTCCTTCGGCAGATCCAGATATGGCAGCTCCTTGTCCCCGCCGATATCGAGGGTACGGACAACAACCGGTTTGCCTTCCATTTTTTCCAAAACCGATTTATAAGCGACATATTGGATCTCTTCCGAAGGAAGTTTGTCTCTGCCCATGTACAAGAACTCGGTACGGTACAGTCCTACTGCTTCCCCGCCATTATCCAGTACGCCAGCTACGTCATTCGGTGTCCCGATGTTGGCAGCCAACTCCACATGGATTCCGTCCTTGGACACGGTCGGTTCAGAGCGAAGTTTCTTCCACTCCTCGATCTGTTTGGCGTAGGCTTCCTGCTTCGCACGGTATTGCTCCAAGATAGCTTCAGTAGGATTAATAATGACATCCCCTTCAAGTCCATCAACGATGATCCAATCCCCGTTTTGAACCGAGGAGAGCACGTTCTTCGTTCCGACAACGGCCGGAATTTCAAGGGAACGGGCCATGATGGCCGAATGCGAGGTACGTCCGCCGATATTCGTAGTGAATCCCTTAACGTACTTGCGGTTCAGCTGTGCCGTATCCGACGGAGTCAGGTCTTCTGCAACCACGATGACTTCTTCGCTGATCTCCGAAGGGCTGACATAATTCAGTCCCAGCAGATGCTTGAGAATCCGTTTGGTTACATCGCGCATATCGGCCGCCCGCTCCTGCAAATAGGCACTCTTCATGTTCTCGAACATTTGAATGAATTGGGTAGCCGTTTCATTCAATGCAAACTCAGCATTAACCGATTCGGAAGCGATTTTCGCCTTGACCGGCTCAATCAGTTCCGGGTCATTCAGGATGAGAAGGTGAGATTCGAAAATCTCCGCCTTCTTCTCCCCGAGCTCCTGAAGTGTGCGGGCTTTGATCGCCTCGAGCTCAGCCTGAGACTGAGCCAGTGCTGCATCCAGCTTCGCGAGCTCGGCATCCGTATCCGTCACTTGCTTTTCGGTGACCGAATAGTCAGGATGCTCAAGTGTAAACGCCCGTGCAATCGCGATGCCCGCAGATGCCGCGATTCCTTTCAGATTATTCATGAACCTCTCCTAACCCTTCGTTCACCATCACTTCTTGAAGTGCTGTAAGCGCCTCGCTCTCATTGCCGCCTTCTGTGATCAGTGTCAAAGTGTCACCTTGCTCCAGTCCAAGAGACAGAACGCCCAGAATGGATTTCAGTGTTACTTTTTTGCCGTTAGCTTCAGCGAATGAATTCGTGTCTTGAAATTTATTAGCTGTGTTTACCAATGCTGTTGCCGGGCGTGCGTGGATTCCATCTTCGTCAATAATTCTGAATGTTTGTTGCATGTTCATCATCCTACTTTCGTAAAGTTATTTTTTTATGATTCCTTAATATCCATGTTGGGCTAAGGTTTCGTTATGGTTATGATTCCTTGTTCGCCACGTTTTACTTCACCCGTCTTGTTCAGCTTCACAGAAGCACCTTCCGGCAGATTCGAGAAAATAATAGGAGAAATAATCGATTTTGCATTCTCCTTCACATATTCCAGATCCACCTGCATGATTGGTTGGCCCGCGGATACCGAATCGCCTTCCTGTACAAGAACTTCAAATCCCTGCCCCTTCAGCTTAACCGTGTTGACACCGATATGGACAAGGACTTCTTTGCCGCCATCGGACATAATGCCGACAGCGTGCTTACTAGGGAACACATTAAATACCGTTCCTTTCACAGGAGAAGTAATGGTTCCGTTGTGAGGAATAACCGCAAACCCATCCCCGGTCATGCGTTCTGCGAACACAGGGTCAGGCACGTGGGAGATATCCACCAACTCTCCGTCGACAGGGGATACAACCTCCTCCATCACAAGCGTCTCGCCATCCTGAGCCGCCTGGAATTCCTCACTGGCTGCCGCTCTGCTTTCTGCTGGGGCTGCTTGAGGTGCCGAGGACGGTGTTATTCCGGACATAATGTCCTGAATTTGAGACTTAATCGTATCGGAGCGGGTTCCAAATATCGCCTGGATATTATTCCCCACCTCCAGCACGCCTGACGCACCGAGCTGCTTCAGCCTAACCTTGTCAACACTGCCCTTCTCCTTCACCTCAACGCGGAGACGGGTAATACATGCATCCAGATGCGCGATGTTCGACTGGCCTCCAAGTGCAGTCAGAATGTGAAGCGGCAGATCATCTTTACTGCTTCCCCCTGCTGACCCGGATCCGGACTCCGCAGCCGATGCAGATGCTTCCTCCCGGCCCGGTGTTCTCAGATTGAATTTCCGAATGACAAAACGGAACCCAAAGTAATAGATCAATGCCATGATAACACCAACGATGAGCACATTCCACCATGGCGTCCGATTCGGAATGACACCGAATATCATGTAATCGATCAGGCCGCCGGAGAAGGTCATGCCAATCTTTGTGTCCAGAATATGCATCGTCATGAAGGAAAGACCCGCAAACAGAGCATGCACGGCGAACAGGATCGGCGCCACAAACAGGAATGAGAACTCAAGTGGCTCCGTGATTCCTGTCAAGAAGGAGGTCAGTGCAGCAGACCCCATAATACCTGCTACAAGCTTTTTGTTCTCTGGTCTTGCTTCATGATAGATGGCCAGGGCGGCCGCAGGAAGACCAAACATCATAAACGGATATTTCCCCGTCATGAATGTACCCGCGGTAAACTCCACGCCGTCCCGAAGCTGAGCCATGAATATATTCTGATCACCGCGTACCATTTGACCTGCCTGGTTCACATATTCACCGAACTCAAACCAGAATGGGGAGTAAAAAATGTGGTGCAGACCGAATGGAATCAATCCGCGTTCCACAACGCCGAACACAAAAGCGGACAGCGTCAAATTTTGCTCCAGCATGAAATGGGATGCCGTGTTAAGCGCCGACTGAATCGGTGGCCATATAAACACCATCAACAGACCAAGCAACACCGAGGTTGCGGCTGTCATAATCGGGACAAACCGTTTTCCTGCAAAAAAGCCCAGATATGACGGAAGCTCTATTTTGTAAAATCGCCGGTACATGCTTGCAGCCAATATACCGACGATGATCCCGCCAAATACTCCGGTTGCCAGTGTCGGAATGCCCAGTACGCTGGCATATTCGTAATTCGTGCCGATCATCGATGGCGTCACGCCAATGACACTTCCCATGGTTACGTTCATAACCAGGTAACCAATGATGGCGGCAAGTCCGGCCACACCTTCCCCGCCGGCTAAGCCGACGGCAACGCCGACAGCGAACAGCAGAGATAAATTCGTGAACACGATTTGACCCGCGTTCATCATGACGGTTGCAGCCGCTTGCACCCAAGCTGCGTTCAGCCATGGAGCGTACTGCAGGAAATCGGGGTTAACCAGCATATTTCCAAGACCCAGCAAAAGTCCGGCCGCCGGCAATATTGCCACTGGCAGCATCAGAGCTTTACCAACCCTTTGCAGTACGCCAAAAAGCCGTTTGAACATGAAGTTTCTCACCCTCTGTCTAGTTGTTGTCACAAGCTGAATGTAAAAGGCACAGTAAAACAAACAAACCAAAAAAGGCATGAGTAACCACGGGAAATGGTAGTCTAATCTCATGGATTAGATTACCCAAAAATGGGTAATTACAACCAATTTCCTGCTGTACTCATGCCTGATCGAATCAGTTACACGTTAATTTGATGTTTTACTTGATAACTGATCGTATTGTAACATCGTTCATTTATCGTTGCAACCACATGAAGAGGACTTAATAAAATCTTCACATTTGCTCGTTCTGGCCTTTGCGCTGCACCAGGCGCTCCAGATGAATGGTCAGATAACCAGCCTCTGCTGGATAGACAGGCTTCTTCAGCCGCTGCTCCATGATCTTCGTCAGCTTCCACGCCAAGGAATACGTCTCAGGATATTCACGCTTCAGAAGACCGTCCAGCGAACTCGTCTCATTCACCGCTTCCCCCCGCCTTATCCGCTCCAGAGCGAACCGAAGATGAGTCAACAGGCGGGAATAATCCAGCGTATCCTTCGGTATGGCATAATCCATCTGCTGTTCCACGGTATGTACGAGATCCGCGATCAGCTCCGAATGCTTGCGAACTTCCGAAATATGCTGGTTTGTAAGAGCGCCATGAAAATGAAGGGCTATAAATCCGATTTCCTCTTGACCCAGATCCACCCCGAGTTTATCCCGAATGGTACGGACTGCGTATTCTGCCATTTCATACTCTTCAGGATACATCTCGCGGGTTTCATATAAGAAAGGATTATGAATATAAAGCCCCTGGGCGTGACGTTTAATAGCAAATGCGATATGGTCGGTCAACGCAATGTGGATATGCTCATTCAGAGGAGCCTCACTGGATTTCTCAGCATTCAGAATAATATCATTCATCGCCTCAATCAGCTTCTCATCGATATGAGGCACCAGCTGCTTATACTGCTCCTGCTCCTCCGGTTTAGTCAAAATGAACATTTTCTCGGCAGCGGAGGCCGGGATGCTGTCTTTATTCCGGCGATTAAAGCCAATTCCCTTGCCGATGACAACAACCTCCCCGTGCTGAGGATGCCGCGCTATGATTACATTGTTGTTCAACACTTTAGCCACTTGTAAGCAACTCACATTCGCACCTCTTTTTGATTCAAACGCGTATACTCGGATATCTTATCAGAAATATGAGAGCACAGCAAAATCATTTGTGGTTGCCAATGCATTCAAGGTGCTGTGCCACTGCCTGTCAACACACATACCCCGATCCAAATCGCATCTAACTGCGTTTAAACGATTATGATTCTTCCTTCGCTGCGCTTGTTTCTACAGGAACCGGCACTGGCACGAGCTCCGGCTCAACCGCAACCGACTTATGGACAGCGGCTGGTTTCTTGGTCAATCCCTTGATCAGCTCTTCCACATCAATTCCCGATACGCTCTTCAGCATTTCAGGCGCCGTAGACATAAGCTCGGTCACATAATTGCTCACGCGAGCCGCTCCCTCTCCTTTGCCTGTATCGACAACCGTCAGCTTATCGATGGACGAGATTGGCTGAGCAATCTTGCCAGCAAGCTCAGGCAGCATTTTTACAATGATGTCGAGCACCGCAGCTTCTCCGAACTTCTGGAACGCTTCGGCAAGTTTTTCTTTGGCATCGGCTTCGGCAATACCCCGAAGACGAATGACTTCAGCTTCTGCCGTACCTTTTGCACGCTCTGCATCAGCGACCGCCATACCATCCAGGCGCTTCTGTTCGGCAGAAGCTTTTGCCTGTGTCTCGATGGAGTACTGCACGGCATCCGCTTCGCGCATCTTGCGGGCTTTATCCGCTTCGGCTGCCTGCTCCACCGCGTAGCGATCCGCTTCGGCTTTTTTCTTCACGTCCGCATCATACTGCTTCTCGCGCACCATGATTTCTTTTTCCTGAAGATCGATTTCACGTTCCTTGCGAACGAGCTCGACCTTCATCTGCTCTTCAACTACTGTTTGTCTGGCACGGGCTTCCTGGATATGGTATGCCTGGTCGGCTTCCGCCTTCGCCGTATCCTGCTCCTTCTTAAAGGAAGCGACCTTCAGTTCTCTTTCCTTCTCAGCTTCCGCGATATTGGTATCGCGAACGACCTCGGCCTTCTGTCCTTCTTCTTCCGCACGGGCTTTCTGAATCCGCGCATCCCGAACCGCTTCGGCTTCGGCAATCTCTGCATCCCGCTTCACCGTGGCAATCCGCGGCTTACCCAGTGCTTCCAGGTATCCATGCTTATCGCGAACGTCCTTAATGGTGAAGGATACGATCTGCAGACCCATCTTCTTCAAATCTCTTGCCGCAACGCCTTGAACCTCCTGCGCAAACTTGTCGCGGTTACGGTATACTTCCTCCACCGTCATCGAACCCAGAATGGCACGCAGATGACCCTCAAGCACTTCCTGGGCTTCGCCTTTCAGCGCTTCAATCGGCTTGCCCATGAACTGCTCGGCTGCGGTCGCCACGTCTTCAATGGAGCTTCCAACTTTAATAATGGCAACCCCATCGGCCATCACCGGTACGCCCTGCTCCGTGTACACTTCAGGGGTCATGACATCCAGCTTATGGGATAAGAGCGATACGAATTCGGAACGTTGAAATACGGGTAGTATAAAAGCGCCGCCGCCGCGTACGATTTTGATTTTGCGGCCGGATTCATCCTCCGATAAATTTTTGCTCCCCAGGAATGAACCGGTTACAATCATCGCTTCATCCGGACTCACCGTTTTGTAACGAGCCCAGAATGCAAGTCCCAACACAACAATAACGGCTACGACAATGGACGGAATTACTAAGTACTCTGGCATTGAATCAATCATCTCCTTTTCGTTCTTCCAGTTCGGACACTCTCAGGACACCATCAACAACGTCAATAACTACCACTCGGACACCTGCGGGAAGGATCTGACGATCAAAGCTGGACGCAATGTGCATGGTGTTGCCTGCTCCAATCTTGACCATTACTTCACCAAATCCTTCCGCAGGAAGCGGTACAGTCACAACGCCAATCCTGCCCGCCAGCTCTTTAATAGAGAAGCCTGTCGAGTTCTCGCTGTTCTCCATCGGTTTGACATACCCGAAGTAGACGAGAATCGAGATGACGATAGCTGACAGGATAGACAGCGTTACATGGGCACCTGCTGCCAAATTCGTGTATTTCATCAGCATGATTCCGGTACCGCCAAATACGGTGATTCCCCCAGCGATTACAACCGGATTGAAAAAATCCACTGACAAAAAGTCCAACAATCCGTCAAGTGCCGAGCTGAGTATGTCACCAAGCACCACGGTTACGATGGCGAATAAGACGCCTCCGATCAGACAGCCCCAATATAACGCTTCCATGTTGATTGCCCCCTCTGGAATTCCTTACTGTGTATAACAAGTAATACGGCAAAATGTTTGCTAAAGTTTCAATTATTTGCCTCAAACGTATGAAAATCTCTGCATATCTATATTCCACACACCATCATAAAAAGCCTGCTCGGTATGAACCGGCAGGCTTGCATCGTACTCCCCCCTGCTATGCGAGCAACAGGTCAGGGCGCATTAAAGCGACATTTTATAAATTTCAACAACGTCTTCGCGCTGCAGCTTGCGGAAATTGCCAAACGGTCCAAAACGCATCGCTTTGTCGGCCATAGCCTCGATCTCGCGATCGTCGATATTATAAGCTCCCAATGTGCTAGGTGCGCCGATGGAAGTCCAGAAACTGCGAAGGGCTTCAATGCCTTCCAATCCGATCTCCTCATCGGTCTTTCCTGTCCGATCGACTCCGAACACATTCACAGCAAGCGATTTAAAGCGCTGAGGATCTGCGCTAAGATTGTATTTCATCCAGTTCGGGAACAGTATCGCCAGGCCGCCGCCATGCGGAATGTCGTATACGGCAGATACCGCATGCTCAATATTGTGGGTTGCCCAGTCTCCCGCCATTCCCATATTGATCATGCCGTTCAGGGCCATCGTTCCACAGTACATCGTCGTCTCACGAAGCTCATAGTTCTCCAGATCCTCTACGAGCTTGGGTGCTGTCTCTATCATGGTGCGAAGAATCGTTTCGCAGAATCCGTCTTGCACCGGCGTATTCGTATCTTGATGGAAGTAGTGTTCCAACACGTGAGACATAATATCAACGACACCATACACGGTTTGGTCCCGTGGAAGGGAGAACGTATGTACAGGATCCAGAATTGAAAATGCAGGGTAGGCGTGCGGGCTTCCCCAGCCCATCTTCTCCTGGGTCGTCTCATTGGTAATAACGGAGCCGCCATTCATCTCCGAGCCCGTGGCAGCCATCGTGAGCACGGTCCCGAGTGGAAGAGCCCCTTGCGGAGCCGCCTTGCGCTCTACGAAATCCCACATGTCGCCGTCATATTTGGCACCAACGGCAATCGCCTTGGAGCAGTCAAGCACACTTCCTCCGCCAACAGCCAGAATGAGGTCAATGTTATGCTTCCGGCACAACTCAACGCCCTTATGAACCGTGGACAGACGGGGATTCGGTTCCACTCCGCTCAGCTCTGTTACCACAGCATTCGCTTCTTGCAGCAACGCGATGACCTGGTCATACAGCCCGCTGCGCTTGATGCTGCCCCCGCCGTATACTAGCAATACATTCTGGCCGTATTTGGCCACTTCACTACTTAAAGCGCTCAGTTTGCCCTTGCCAAATATCAACTGAGTCGGATTATGAAATACAAAAGGTCTCATATTTATTACCTCCATCTCATCGTGTTCGCAGCTATTATTCAATCATGCATGCTCATTCATTTTATACCATTCCTCCTGTGTAAAACAAACAGCCGTTCCTCTCTGCGGAAAGGACCGGCTGTTTTTGTTATTAACGCAGTTAAATGGATATTTTTTATCATGGAGAACTACATGCTCTCGCGCTGGAATCCCATATGGCTTAGAAATTGCCCAAAAGCCTGCTGTCCGTCTTCCGTCTGTTTGTACACACCGGCATGCTCCAGGATCGTAGTGAACTTCTTGCCAACTTCCTGGCGGATCAGCTCCATAGCCTCAGCCTTGTCAGACAGGGCGGCTCCCCGTTCCCGCAGCCCTTTGATCCAATCGCCGTGAACAGCAAGCGGATGGTCCGGGGCCTGACTGTCCGCGTACAGTTTCTCGTTCCCGGCCAGAACCTCGGCAATTTGGTCCAGTTCTTCCTTGAGCCTGCCCGGCAGGATCGCCAGCCCCATAACTTCGATCAAGCCGATATTCTCCTTCTTGATATGAAACATCTCCCGATGAGGATGAAAAATCCCTTCGGGGTGCCGTTCACTGGTCCGATTGTTCCGCAACACCAGATCCAGCTCATAGATGCCTTCGTCATTTTGCCGGGCAATCGGCGTAACTGTATTATGACGGACCCGCTCTCCCTTCACCTCGCTGAACGCTTCAATGTCTTGCGAAGGGTCACTGTAGAATTTCCAATTCTCGTAGATGCTGTTGGCACATTCAAGGAGCAATTCCCGATCACTTGAGGCCAGCCGGATAACCGACATCGGCCACTTCACGATGCTGACGGACACGCCGGGATAAGCCTCATGTGAGAAGCCAGCCACCTTCGGTGCTTTCTGAATCGGGAAGGAATGACGGCCTCCTTGGAAATGATCATGCGTAAGAATTGAGCCCCCCACGATCGGGAGATCCGCATTCGACCCGAGGAAATAATGCGGGTACGCATCCACAAAACTCAAGAGGCGGGCAAGCGTCTCCCTGGTCAGCTTCATCGGCACATGATCATGATGGAACACGATGCAATGCTCGTTGTAGTATACATAGGGCGAATACTGGAAGAACCAGCGCTCTCCGTTTAACTCCAACGGGATAATCCGCAAGTTTTGCCGTGCCGGATGATTGACCCTGCCAGCATAACCGACATTCTCACGGCAGAGCTGACATTTGGGATAAACAGGCGGTGGCAGCAGCTTTGCCATAGCGATTTCCTTCGGACTTTTCTCCGGTTTGGATAGGTTAATCGTGATCTCCATACCGCCGTACGTGCTGGCATGTCTCCAATATTCATTCTTGGCTACCCGATCCATGCGAATGTAGTTGGAATCGATGCACAGATCATAGAACTGTTGTGTAGCTGCAATGATCCCCTGCTCCTGCTGGGCTGCTCGAAACCGGGCTGTCACTTCCGAAGGCCTTGCCATAAGGCGGCCCATGATTTTGGCATCCAGCAAATCCCGGTACGTATCCGTGTTCTCCGGTATGAGTCCGTTCGCTGCACCGTAATCGATCAAAATGTCCAGCATGGCCTGGGATCCATCCGGAATCTGCTCATTCACTTCGTCGCCATACGGCTCGCTGAAGCCGAAGTCCTCCAGCAGCAGATTGCGGCTGTAATCCACATCGGCTGCCTCGATAAGGCCTTTATGCAGGGCAAATCGCACCAGCATTTCAATTGCATGCAGAGCCTGCTTCGATTGCTTCGATTCGGGAGTTCCTGATGGTACTGATTTCATCGCCGTAGTCCCCCTTGGATTAATTGTCTCCGTAACCGTGCGGATGACTGCTGTGCCACTTCCATGCACTATCGATGATCTCTTCAAGCGACGTTTTGGATGGCGTCCATCCAAGGACGGTACGTGCTTTATCCGAAGAGGCTACTAATACAGCAGGGTCGCCGGAACGCCGTGCCTCCATGACAACCGGAATGTCAGCGCCCGTCACCCGCTTCGATGTCTCAATGACTTCCTTTACCGAGAAACCGAGCCCGTTGCCGAGGTTAAATACATTGCTGGGTTCCCCACGGCGGAGATACTCTACCGCGCGCAGATGGGCGTTCGCAAGATCGCTGACATGGATATAGTCACGCACGCATGTTCCGTCCGGCGTAGAATAATCATCGCCAAACACGGAGATGCTTGGGCGCTGCTTCAAAGCGGTTTGCAGCACAAGCGGGATCAGATGGCTCTCCGGGCGGTGATCCTCTCCGATGGAGCCGCTGGCATGGGACCCGGCAGCGTTGAAGTAACGAAGAGATACATATTTTACACCGAGCACGGTATCAAACCAGGACATCATCCGTTCCATCATCAGCTTGGTTTCCCCGTACACGTTCGTTGGCTGCGTCCGGTCCGTTTCCTCAATCGGCACCTTCTCAGGCTCACCGTAGGTAGCAGCCGTTGAGGAGAAGACGATTTTGCGTACACCAGCTTCATTCATCGCTTCCAGCAGACAGAGCGTTCCGTATACGTTGTTGTCGTAATACTTCACCGGGTCCTTCATGCTCTCGCCGACCAGCGAATTCGCAGCAAAGTGGATAACGGCATCGATATCATTCTCCGAGAACAGCTGGTTTAGCAGCGTCTTGTCGCGCAGATCGCCAACATACAGCTTTCCGCCAAGGAGCGCTTCGCGATGCCCCGTCTCCAGACTGTCGATAACAACAACCTCTTCTCCCTTCTCAAGCAGTTCCGCCACAGTGTGAGAACCGATATAACCTGCACCGCCAGTTACTAAAATCGCCATATTATTCGCCCTCCTTCACTTCATGCACACCTTGACCAACGCCGCATACATAGAAATCCGGCTTCAGTCCGGTTCTGCTTTCATACTGCTGCCCCACTTCCGCTATGAAGCGTTCCACCGCATCCTCGTGGACCAAGGACACCGTGCAGCCCCCGAAACCGGCCCCCGTCATCCGGGAACCAAGCGTTCCTGGAATGCGCTGGGCTTCCTCAACGAGCGCGTCCAGCTCATCGCCTGTCACTTCATACAGATAACGCAAGGAGTCATGGGACTGGTTCATATACTGACCGAACGATTCCAGATCCCCGTCCTTCAATGCTTTCACGGAATCAAGAACGCGCTGGTTTTCCTCCACGACGTGCTGGGCGCGTCTTCGGACCGTTTCATCCTGGATGTTGTCCTGTAATGTTACGAATTGATCCGGGTTCAGCTGTGCGAGATACGTTAGTGCAGGAAGCTCATTCTGCAAAATCTCCAAAGCACGGTCGCACTCACTTCGGCGTTCATTGTATTTGGAGTCGACAAGCCCCCGTCGTTTATTGGTATTGGAAATCACGATTTTATATGGTCCCGTCTGGAACGGTACAAGTTCATACTCAAGGGTATCGCACATTAACAGAATGGCATGATCCTGCTTGCCGTTAGCCACGGCAAATTGATCCATGATGCCGGAATTGACGCCAACGAACAGGTTCTCCACTCTCTGTGAGAGCTTCGCAATCTCCACGGTGTCTGCTGCCTTGCCCTCCATGCTCAAGAGCGCGTAGGCTGTGACCACTTCGATGGAGGCAGAGGAAGACAGACCCGCGCCGTTAGGAATATCCCCATGGTAGAGCAGGTCATACCCGCTGCTAAGATTGGAGCCTATTTTATGCAATTCCGTAATGACTCCAACCGGATAATCCGTCCATTGATCGCTTTTGTAACGGTAATCCTCGTCCAGGCTGATCGTTAATTCATAAGGGATATTGGTTGAAGAGAAGCTTACCTTCTTATCGTCACGCGGACGGATAATCAAGGTTGTACCAAACTCCAAGGCTGCCGGAAGAACGTAACCTCCGTTATAGTCCAGATGCTCCCCGATCAGATTCACCCTGCCGGGTGCGTTAAATATCCGAACCTCATGCCGGCTTTCTCCGTGCTTGTCCATGAATCTTTGCATAAGCTGTTGTGTAGTCACTGCCCATCACTCCATCCTGTACATATGGTAGTTTTACTGTCTTCAGTATAATGGAAACCTCGTTTAGCGATAATGAAATCTTGTGTGTTACATATGGATTTATGTGACTTTAAAAGGTACAATAAACTCATATAATCAAAACAAACCTTCAATCCCCTATTTTCCCAATCCTATTCTAAAGGAAAAATTATGATGAAACCAACCTATTCTGTTGCCTCAAATCCTGCCCAGCAGGGCAGCGGGTGGCTCCACGTCCGATTTGCGGGGGAAAGCCAGACCAGACCTGAGCATGCCCTGGGGCCGAAAATATACGATCATTACTTGCTGCATATTATCGAATCAGGATATGGCATATTTCGAACGGAAACCGATATGTACCAGCTGGGTCCCGGCGATTGCTTTCTCATCCATCCCGGTCAGATTGTCAGCTATGTATCTGACGCGAGTTGCCCGTGGCAATACCGGTGGGTCGCCTTTGACGGAGAGCATGCCGGTGAAGAAGTGAATCGCCTGGGGCTCACGCCCGACAAGCCCGTCCTGCATCTCATGGAGGCGAACAACCCGATTCCCGGATATGTCTCTCTCATCCAGAAGCATTTTCAATCCAGGGAAGAAAGCTCCCACATCGCCGCCATCGGTTACCTGCATCTGATCTGGGCCGAGATCCTGAACCGCAGCGACCGCCCGTCGCTGCTGTCGCTTGCAGAGCCTCAGGTTCAGCGCACAGTGAAGCAAATGATCAATTACATGGCTTCCCAATATGCCCACCCCGTCTCCATCGAACAGATGTGTGCGAGCCTGGGTTACAACCGCGCTTACTTGTCGCGTATATTCAAGCAGGAAACTGGCATGACCCCGATTACGTACCTGCTCAAATTAAGGATCGACCAATCCAAGCGGCTGCTGCGCGAACGTCCTGATTTGTCTATCGAGCAGGTCTCCGCATCCGTAGGTCTGACCGACCCACTTTATTTCTCGCGCCAATTCAAACGCCTTGTCGGCCGATCGCCAACACGATACCGGAAGGACATCATGTCCGCAGCAGCACCAACGGAGCCATAAGCGAGTTCATGATCATATTTGCACCAAAAAAGGAGCGCATATCAGGCCGGGTAATACATCCTGAGGCGCTCCTTCTTCGTTTCGCTAGGTTTAGTTTGGCTATTGCATCAATTATTCTGGCCCTCTGCAGTTGATCCGTTCTCCGTCCTCAGAATCGCTTCAATGCGATCCAGCTCTTCCTTCGAGAACTCCAGATTATTCAAGGCAGCCACATTGTCTTCGATCTGGCTTACCTTGCTCGCTCCGATGAGGGCAGATGTCACTCTGCCGCCCCGAAGCACCCACGCTAGGGCAAATTGGGCAAGACTTTGGTTCCTCGCTTGCGCGATCTGGTTCAGCGCCCTGATCTTGCGCAGCACCTCAGGCGTGATGTTGCTTTCGTTCAAGAACACGGACGCGCTTGCCGCACGCGAATCGCCAGGTACGCCGTTCAGGTATTTATTGGTCAAGAGTCCTTGGGCAAGCGGCGTAAACGCGATGCTTCCCACACCATTCTCGTCCAGAACATCGAGCAAACCGTTCTCCACCCAGCGGTCCAGCATGGAATAACTCGGCTGGTGAATAAGCAGCGGAGTGCCCAGGCTTTTCAGAATGGAGATCGCTTCCCGCGTCTTCTCCGGCGAATAGTTGGACACCCCAACATAAAGCGCCTTGCCGGAACGTACCAGATGATCCAAGGCGACCATGGTTTCTTCAAGCGGCGTTTCCGGATCCATCCGATGATGATAGAAAATATCGACGTAATCCAGGCCCATCCGCTTCAGACTCTGATCGAGACTTGACACCAGATATTTACGTGAACCATGGTCCCCGTATGGCCCAGGCCACATGTAATAACCCGCTTTGGATGAAACAACGATTTCATCGCGGTAGGCTTTGAGGTCACGGGAGAGAATTTTGCCAAATGTCTCTTCGGCAGATCCTGCAGGCGGTCCATAATTGTTCGCCAGATCGAAGTGGGTAATGCCCAGATCGAAGGAACGCGTAACCATGCTCCGCCCGTTTTCATACGTGTCGATACCACCGAAATTATGCCATAATCCAAGGGAGATTGCCGGAAGTTTCAGCCCGGAACGCCCCACACGGTTATATTTCATTCCTTCATAGCGGTCTTCGCTAGCCACATAGGTCACTTGCAATCCCTGCCTCTCTAAAGTGAATAGATCCATTGCTAAATTCATCTTAACGTGTTTCGCTGGACTTTGACAAGAAAACGATTACAGTTATGCGTGCAGCAACACGCCGCAGCTGTCGCCGCTACGTGCTGATCAGCTTATCCACTTGTGTCATGACCTGCCCGATCCGATCGGCGATCAAGAGGCCGGCCCGGTGATCGTACGGGGTCGGATCTGCATTCAGCAGAGCCACCTTGCTTCCTTGAAAATAGGATATCAGCCCAGCCGCAGGATGAACCGTCAGGGAAGTCCCGCCGATGATCAGCAAGTCCGCTGTCGATATTTCCTGGATCGAGCGCATAATAATGTTCTGGTCCAGCTCCTCTTCATACAGCACGACATCCGGTCTGATCAGCCCACCGCATTCCTTGCAGCGCGGGACAACTTCCTTAATGTCCATAATATCCTGCAGGCTGTAGAACCTTGCGCAATCCATGCAATAATTGCGGTGTACAGAGCCGTGAAGCTCCATCACATCGGAGCATCCTGCGCTCTGATGGAGTCCGTCGATATTTTGCGTAATCACCGCTTTCAGTTTCCCGTCAAATGCAAGCCTCGACAATAGCCGGTGACAGCCGTTTGGCTGTG
The DNA here is from genome assembly GCF_004000885.1 of Paenibacillus glucanolyticus NBRC 15330. Taxonomy (GTDB): domain Bacteria; phylum Bacillota; class Bacilli; order Paenibacillales; family Paenibacillaceae; genus Paenibacillus_AQ; species Paenibacillus_AQ glucanolyticus. Next base: position 63,744 of record NZ_BIMC01000019.1, on the reverse strand, counting down.
CATTCGGATGAAGCATCTTGCTTCGGTAAAAATCATAAAACACGTCCGGATGCTTCATAAAAAACGTGTGGCTAAGCATAACCTCCGGCGGATATGGCGATTGATGCTCGCTCTGGTAAAGCCCGGCTGCTGAACGGAAGTCAGGTATTCCGCTCTCCGTGGAGGTACCGGCGCCCCCGAAAAAAACAATGTAGTCGCTCGCTTCGATCCATGTTGCCAACTGCTCGATCTTCTCCCTGTTCTCCACTCTAAACACCTCCGTACAGCCCTAAAAATATCACGTCTACCTGTGCACGTCTAATTCATTATAATCGGATATGACAACATCGGCATCTGTTAGATGTGATGTGTCCCCTTCATCCGTCAACAACCCTACGGCCAGGGCCGCACCTGCTTGTTTGGCCATCTGCATATCCCCATTGCTGTCACCGATGACAACCGTTTCTTCCGGCTTCACTCCGAGGAGACCGCATGCCGTTTCGGTCATCTCCGGATGCGGCTTACCGTTTCCAACCTGATCTCTTCCTATAATGACGGTAAAATAAGAGCGCAGCCCCATCCACTCCAGCTGTTCCAGTGCACCCGAGGTCTGATCGGACGTGACCACTGCCATTTTCACAGAGGCCAAACTGCATTTCCTCAGAAAATCCTCCAGCCCCGGCATCGGAAATGCCGGTTTTCGCTGACGAACTTCATACATCGCATTTTTCGTGATCTGATTGACCTGCACAATGGCTTCGTTCCAAGGCATTCCCGCTGCGTACAGTTGCCATGCCAGCAGCCCCGTCGTCTCTTCCACGGTCCCCATGGCGAGCGGCCCCCTGACATCGTAACCGGACACGCGCCCGCTTTCATCATGCTTTGTGCCCAGCACCTTCTCTGTGGGCAGCGTGAAGCCGGCTCCCATCAGCCCCAGCCGCTCCTCCATGTACTTGAGGACATACTCGGCCCAGCCTCCCCACAGCGCCATGAAATGGAGCAGCGTACCGTCTTTATCAAACAAGATCGCTTTGCAGGGAATGGGAATGGAGTGTCCCTTCACTTGAAAAAACGGCAATGTCATAAAACCTCCCTATCCTATTCATGATCATACTCTTATTAAACCATGAAATAAACTCTGATTTAAGCGGAATTGCCGCTTTCCTTCAGAAATTCATCCCAAACTGACATTTACCAATCTTTAGTCGATTGTTTTGATTCATGACAAATAAGTCGTGGTAAGTAACATATACGCATAGCAAATACGACGGTAAAGGAGTGATTTGTGATGGCACAAAACGGCAATCGCAAGATGACCCGCGAAGAAGCTGGACGTCTTGGCGGCGAAGCGACAGCAAAGAATCATAGCCGCGAGTTCTATAAGGAAATCGGCAAAAAGGGCGGCAAAGCGACGTCCAAAAACCACAGCCGCGAGTTTTACCAGGAAATCGGTCAGAAAGGCGGCGAAGCCACCTCGCGGAATCATGATCGTGAATTCTATCAGGAAATCGGCCGCAAAGGCGGCAAGAAATAATGATAAACACTCGAATGAGCAGCCTGCTCCCATTCATGGGACAGGCTCTTTTCATGCCGCAGCAACAGGCCTCCCTCCATTGTTTCCTAATTAATATCATGTAGAAAAACCTACCTTTTTGTGATAGACTCATTTAAAACCTATTCGCTGTTCACAGGTACCCGGCTGCTTTGCCGGAAGACCGCGCTAAAGCGCAACAATTTTATAATAGATCTGGGGGGAAATCGACATCATGGCAACCAAAAAAATGCGTTCAGACATGATCAAGAAAGGCTTTGACCGCGCACCGCACCGCAGCCTTCTGCGTGCAGCAGGCGTTAAGGAAGAGGATTTCGGCAAACCGTTTATCGCCGTATGTAACTCCTACATCGACATCGTTCCCGGTCATGTGCATCTGCAGGAATTCGGAAAAATCGTGAAAGAAGCGATTCGTGAAGCGGGCGGCGTTCCATTCGAATTCAACACCATTGGGGTTGATGACGGCATCGCCATGGGACATATCGGCATGCGTTACTCACTGCCAAGCCGCGAGATCATCGCGGACTCCTTGGAGACGGTCGTATCCGCTCACTGGTTCGACGGTATGGTCTGCATTCCGAACTGCGACAAAATCACGCCGGGCATGCTGATGGGCGCCCTTCGCGTTAACATCCCGACAGTTTTTGTCAGCGGCGGACCGATGAAGGCCGGCGTGGACAGCAAAGGACGCAAATTGTCCCTGACCTCTGTATTTGAAGGAGTCGGCGCTCACCAGGTTGGTAAAATCAATGATGCTGAGCTGCTGGAATTGGAACAATTTGGATGTCCTACTTGCGGATCCTGTTCGGGCATGTTCACGGCCAATTCCATGAACTGCCTTGCCGAGGCGCTGGGTCTGGCTCTGCCGGGTAACGGTACAATCCTTGCCATCGCTGAAGAGCGTAAGGAATTCGTAAAACAATCAGCTAAACAATTGATGGAACTTGTGAAAATGGACCTCAAGCCGCGTGATATCGTAACGGTTGAAGCGATTGACAACGCGTTTGCACTGGATATGGCCATGGGCGGTTCCACCAATACGGTGCTGCATACGTTGGCACTTGCTCATGAAGCTGGTCTCGACTATCCGCTTGAGCGTATCAATGAAGTTGCCGACCGTGTTCCTCACATCTCCAAACTCGCCCCAGCTTCGGATTATTTTATCGAGGATGTACACTTGGCAGGCGGTGTTAGTGCGGTCCTGCACGAGCTCCTCAAGAAACCGGGTGCATTGCATGGAGATCGTATCACCGTAACCGGCAAGACGCTGGCGGAGAACGTGGAAGGCTGTGAAATCCAGGACACCAACGTTATCCATCCGATTGACAGTCCTTATTCCGAGCGCGGCGGACTCGCTGTCCTGTACGGCAACCTGGCTCCTGAAGGTTCCATCATCAAGGTCGGCGCTGTTGATGCGTCGGTTGGCGGGTATCACAAGGGGCCTGCCATCTGCTTCAACTCCCAGGATGAGGCGCTTAGTGGCATTGCCAACGGCAAAGTCAAGGAAGGTCATGTGGTTGTCATTCGTTATGAAGGTCCTAAAGGCGGGCCGGGTATGCCGGAAATGCTGGCACCAACCTCGCAAATCGCCGGTATGGGTCTTGGAGCCAAAGTCGGCCTGATCACGGACGGACGCTTCTCCGGTGCTTCCCGTGGTATCAGTATCGGTCATATCTCGCCGGAAGCTGCCGAAGGCGGACCTATCGCATTCGTTGAAGATGGCGATATCATTGAGCTTGATCTGATCAACCGCACGATTCAATTGCTAGGCGTCAGCGATGAAGAAATGGCGATTCGCCGCAGCAAATGGGTCGATTTCGAGCCAAAAGTTAAAACCGGTTACCTCGCCCGCTATTCGAAGCTTGTAACGAATGCAAGCTCAGGCGGCGTATTGAAAATCTAATTACAGCATAGCAGAGGGGGTTATTCCTCGCAGGCATTGAACAGCCTGCGGGAATAACCCCCTTTTTTATATCCATGAACATTCAATGTAATGATCAATCATGATAGCAGCAAAAAGTCCGATCTATCTACTTACATTCCTTGCGATGCGCTGGCAACTGCCAAATCCCCCATCTGTTCCTGCTGCAATTGCTTCGGCTCCTCCTTTGGAGGCTGAACCTGTGTCTTCTTCTCAGCATAACGTTCGATCAGAACGTCCACTGGCATCATGAGCATTTTCGGCTCCATCATCTGGCTTCCTTCCTTCAGGCGGGCCTGACCTTTGGGATGAATAACACTGAGCAGCAGTTTAAGATACAGTCTGGTCGAACTTGCGAACAGCCCCCGCGGTAAATCCATGACATGAAATCCGAACTGCTCTGGTCCCCGTGAAATCATGGTAACGGCATACAAGCCTTTGACATCTTTGAATTCGGGCCGCTCCAGCACCATATTGGCGAGGGAAGGCAGATCGTTCTGCACGGCGCGAATCATTTTAATCGCAAGCTGCACCTCCGAACGGGAGCGGCTGCCAATCTCGAACAATTTTTTGTTGTCAAAATGAAGCTCAAGGACCTCGTCTCCCTTTTCCAGGCGGCTTCCATCCTCCATCACGACGGTTTTCCCGGCAAACGGCCGTTTACGGAAATGGAGCATCGGGTCTGAAGGAGAGACCGTTTCGAGTGCAAACACGGCATGAAAGACTTTTTCCCACAAAAGCCACAATGAAACCATCACGCGCTTCAGAGGAGACAGCTTCCTCGCTTTCGCTTTGCTCTCCTTAGCCATCATATCGTCGATTCGGATACTTCTCATCCCCTTCTGCTCTGCGGCATTCAGTACACGCTCCAATGCGATGAGCATCTGCTCCGGTGCGTCCGGGTTTGCTCCCATGGTCGTCCCGCAGTCATGAAGCAGCATCACCTCGCCGCCGCGAAGCTTGGCTAGCATTCGCTGAGTCAGTTTGTCAGCGCCGATCTTACTGCGCCAGTCATTAAACATGGATGACCACAAGATGATGCGACAACCGGTATTCTTGGCAAAATCGAACAGATTCACAATTCCCCAAGGCGGTCGGTAATACCCAGAACGTTCACCGGTTATGGTGTAGATAATATCATCCGTTCGCTTTACTTGCTTACGAACCGTCACAGGTCTCATCAGCCAGTTGCTCTTGTGAACATAGTTATGGATCCCGATCAGATGGCCTTCGCGATGAATGCGTTTTACAACTTCTGGATGTTTCTCTGCATGGGAACCAACCAGAAAAAAGGTCGCTTTCATATCATACTGCTTCAGAAGATCCAGAAGCCTTGGCGTATAGAGAGGATCAGGCCCATCATCAAAGGTTAAGGCGAACTCGTTTGTGCCTGTGCCCCTGCGAAATACTCGGAAACCAAATATTCGGGTCAGGATGCCGGGAATAAATGCATAAAAAGATGAAAGGTAAAACAACCATAGCAGTAATGTTTGCATGCTAACTCCCCGCTTTTTCTTTCTTTTTCTAATTAACACACTATTATTATTTTAGCATAGCACTTAAAGAAATAGGCTTTTTTTTCACAAATCGTGTACAATGATATCAATTAATAAAGTATAAAGGAGCCGATATTCCACTATGCTTCCCTTGTATAAAAAATATTGGAGAACCGCTTTCGATATTGGATTAATCGTACTTACGGTTTACCTGGTCATGTACATATTCAGCAAGCTTTACCAGATTGCGGCTCCCGTGTTTTTATCTTTCCTCGTTTTCCTGATTATTGAGCCTTTATCCAAATTCCTGCACCGCAGGGGTCTTCCGAAGCCGTTTGCCGCCGCGATATCCGTTCTGCTCTTCCTGCTGATTATCCTCGGCATCTTGTTCGGAGCAGGGGCACTCATTGTATCGCAGTTCATGAACCTGCAGGAGAATTTGCCGGCTTACACCGCAACGATTCAAAAACATTTCTCCGAGGGTCTGATCTTCCTGCAAAGCAAGCTCGAGGCACTGCCGCCTGATCTGACAGAACGGGTTAACGGCTATTTTCAAGACATTACCGCTTTTGCTCAAGGGGCTGCCGAGTCGTTCTTTCATTATATCGTTGGTTTCATGGGTTCATTCTCCTCGTTCATCACCAGCTTCGGGGTAGCGATCATTCTCGCCTTTTTCCTGAGCATTGAGATTGGCAGCTGGCGGAGAATCGCAAAAGAAAAAACGCCCAAAACCTTCAAGATGGCCTTTGTCTTTCTGAAGGAAAATGTATTTAAGGCGATCGGTTCTTATTTAAAAGCTCAGATGAAGCTGGTCAGCATTACGTTTGTTATTGTATACATAGGGCTGTTGATATTAGGTACAGGCAACTCGCTGTCCATTGCGCTTATCTGTGCTGTATTCGATGTATTGCCGCTGCTGGGTGTTCCCGTTATTCTTATTCCGTGGATTGTTTATTTGTTTATTGTCGGCAATACAGGGCTTGCCATTGGACTAATCGTTCTGCTGGCGGTTGTCATGATCTCCAGACAGCTGCTTGAACCGAAGATTACAGGCAATTCAATTGGCGTATCATCTGCATTTTTGATGTTGTCCTTCATGATGATTTCGCTGTCCATATTTGGAGTTGCCGGTTTGATTCTGGCTCCGATCCTGCTGATTCTCATTAAGGAATTGCTTACACAAGGATACCTGCAGCAATGGATTCATCTGCCGAGAGAAGAATTCGATGTGTCTCCTTGGGACATGTCCCGCTCTTATGCGGAGCCCGAGCCCGAGGGCGATTCAACCGAAGCCAAGAAGTCAGAAACCTGACCGAATATCTCCGCCGCCTGATTGCTGCTGCTTGGACTCCGATTCTCCACCAACACAGCCACAGCGTATCGTGGCTTCTCCACGGGGCCGTAACCGATAAACCACTGGTTGTTTCGGGGACGGCCCTTTACGGTTACCTGAGCCGTTCCAGATTTCCCTGCAAGTGTCCATTTCCGGTTTTTCAAAGAACTGCCTGTCCCCTCTTGAACCACATCCTCCATCCATTCCAGCAGAATGGATGAGGTTTCCCGGGAAATACCTTGTGCTGACTTACGCTCCTTAAGCGGATGGGTATCCTGAAGCAATTGGCCATTAGCGTACCGAATCTGTTGTAGAATACGAGGTTTGGTCTTTACACCGCCGTGAAGCAGAGTCACAATCGCATTTGCCGCCTGCAGCGGGGACACGGCCGCATCCCTTTGCCCTATGCTAGTCTGTACCCTAACCCCTGCATCAGAAGCATCCACGGAGTCCGAGAATACCGTCCCCTTCTCCTCATGGTCCAATGGAACAAAAGAACGAAGACCTAAGAATTCCTGTGATCTCCAGCCCACAGTTTGCCCAAAACCAAGCGCCGATGCCGCATCCGCTATTTGCTGTGCGGATAATCTTTCCGCAAGGGTAGCGAAGACGACATTACATGATTCGGCAAAACCCTCGCGAAGCCCAATCGTTCCATGTCCTCCCTCTTTCCAGCAGGAAAGTCCGAACTTGCCGTATTCGCCGTCACAATGGAAGTGCTCTTCAGGGGAGCTTAAATCATGCTCAAGAATTGCAGATGCCGTGACAATTTTGAAAATGGAGCCAGGAGTTGCCGCTTTCAAGGCACGATTTTCCCACTGCCCGTCCTTTGGGTGAATCTGCTCCGGATTATAGAACGGCCTTGAGACCATAGAAACAATATCGGCATTGTGCGCATCCAGTACAACAACGGCCCCTTCCTTCATGCCCACTTTCTCCGTTATAGCTTCGATCCCTTTTTGAATATCAATATCAATCGTTGTGGATACCCTCAAGGGATAGTACGGATTATCCGGCGCCTTTACCATCGGCTTGATATCCTGTATCACCTCATTGGTACTGTTGACTGGAAAATAAACGATGGTAGGACCTTCTCCCCGTATCAGTGAATCCATCGTTTTCTCCAAACCGCTCGTTCCCGTAACCTCCGGATAATCACGAAAGAACAGATTCTCCTTCCGCTGGCCGGATACAAAACCAAGCCACTGCATGCCCGATTGGCGATTGCCATAGCGCTGCTCATAAGGAAGAACCTTGAGTTTGGGAAGTTCAAGCTCTTGGATCTGCTGGATCTGAGCTTTGGTTAGGGTACGAGGAATGACCGTATTCTCTCCATGCCACAACTTCGGCTCCTTTAGCTTGCCCCATGTCTGTACCAAACGATCCTTATTTGTCCCCAGGATGCGGGCCAGCTGAACTAACTGATTATGGGAGTCCTTCAGCTCTTTCTCGCTTACCGGGAACAACACCGCTGTCCAAACCAGCTTACCCGTGAGCGGCTTTCCGTTCCGGTCTGTAAATTGACCGCGGCCAGAATCCAGCACAATGCCCCGTTCTCGCTGTATGAGGGAGGCCTCAACCATCGTATGCCGACTGCCGGGGACCCGCTGATGTTTCATCACGAGCTGCACCCATGCGAGTCTTAGGGTCAAAATGGCGATAAGCATCGTCAATATCAGCCATCCGTATGTAATTCGCTTGTTTCGGATCAGCCTCATGTCCTGCTCCTCCAATTAGTTCTTTATTATTCCATTATTTCCATGTGGAACCTGAATCAATCACATTGAACTGATAGGGGAGGATTATCAGAAGATAATGAGTGAGCCGGGTAGACAAAAAAGACTGCTCCATCAGTCTTAACTGATGGAGCAGTCTATGAATGGAATATTACAGTCTAAAGCGAGACAAGGTCTCTTTAAGCTCATTCGATACATTTTCCAGCTGTGATGACAGATTAACCAACTGACTGCTAACACTTTGCTGCTCCGTTGAGAGAGAAGCTACCTCTTCGGAAGTCGCCGAGGATTCCTCGGCAACCGCACTGACGTTGCTCATCGCTTCAGAGAGCACATTCTGGGATTCGTTCAGCTCATCAATGGAATGCGTTACAGAATCCAAACGTTCGATAAAGTCTACCATCTGCTGCTGGACGGATACGAAGATGTCATTCGTTTCCTTCACGGCATCCATCTGGCCTTTGAACAACGGATTTGCATCCAGCAGTACCTGAACGGTTTCGTTCATTTCGGTCATGATACGGTCTGTGATCTGGCTAACCATATCTATGGATTGCCTGGACTGGTCTGCCAACTGGCGGATTTCATCGGCGACAACCATAAACCCTTTGCCCGCTGCTCCTGCACGGGCCGCTTCAATCGTTGCATTCAAGGAAAGGATGTTCGTTTGCTTCGTGATGTTCTGTAGTACATCCAGCACTTTGACAACCGAAGAAGTCGTTTCCTTCAAGCCATCCACCTTGTGCATCATGGAACGTGTCATATCCTCGGTCTGGTGTGTCTTGTCGAGCAAGTCGCTCAGATGCTTCGTACCCAGCTCACTGGAGCTTTCCACATGACGGGCCGATTTGCCCATCTCTTCGTTAGCCGTAACAACAATTTGCATCTGCTTCGAGATGTTGTTGGTCAGATCGCTGCCGCGCTCGGCTTCAACTGCCAAGCTGCTGGCTCCGTTCGCAATCTCCTCGGTGGCAACGGCAATTTCTTTTGCAGAGATGGCCGTTTTCTTCGAGGCATCACTTAACTCTGCAGCCGTCTTGAGTACTTCCTGAGCCGTATTGCTTGTTTGCTGCACGAGGCCGGTAATCTGCTCCATCATATCGTTAAAACTTGCAGAGAGCTGACCGATTTCATCCTGGCTCTTATGGTCTGTGCGAACATTCAGATTACCTTTTGCGCCTTCCTTCATCAGGAGGTTGAGCTTGCCTAATGGACGGGCAATCATTCTCACCATCCAAATACCGATCAGTATGGCGAATATAACGTCAACGGCTGCCACTATCAGCGTTATTGTCAAAATGCTCGTTGCATCCTTCGTCAGTTCACTGGTTTGAACCGATCCCACAAGCTTCCAATCATTGGTGCTCAGCGTATTATAAACGGCCAATACCTGCTTGCCGTTCTCATCCTTGGTTCTTACGTTATCCGTCTTCATTTCTTTCTTGAATTCCTTTGTAAATGCCCAAGCTGTCTCTGAGCCCACGATCGAACTCTCACTGGAGGATACAATCGTGCCCTCTGGGCTGATCAACTGCAGCTGGCCGTTTTCACCCAGGTCAATCCCCTTCAGCTGCGTATCCAGTACGGACGCGTTAAGTTCAAACATAACAACGTACGTAGAAGTCAGATCATTCATCGATCCAAGAGAGCGCGCAATCGTAAAGTACGGAGCTCCGCTGTTCTGAGTGGTTGGCAGCCACACAATCTTTTTGTCGCCATCCTTCAGCTCTGTATACCAGCTTTGTTCAAGCACGGTTTTGGAGGTCTCCGAGGTTTGACCCGCCGAGATCATCTTCTCGCCTTTGTTAGGGATCAGATAAATAGCCCTTATGGACGAATCTGACGTGATTTGGTTAGATAGTTTATCCCGAATGCTGCGTTCTACGGTAAACGAATCATAATCACTCAAATTTTTATCCGAGTACTCTGACAACAGCTTCTGCAGTTCAATATCATAGAAAATTTGCCGTCCAGCGTTCTCGTACTTATCCAAGATGATGTCGATTTTCTCAGAAGTTTGAATGATCGTCTGCTGATTGCCGTTTGCAGCATTCTTCTCAATGGTGCTCTTCGCTTTACTGTAAGAGAGATAACCCAACACGATAACAAAAAATACGATCGCTGACAAAAAGATTAAAAACAACCGGATCCCTACGGATTTTGCCGGGTTCACAGGCATTCGGCTGATGGCCGTTCCCATGTTTGAAATGAACGACTTTGCATTATGTATTCCCGTTGATGCCGAAGGTGCTTTCTTTTTCTCTTTGTTTCCCCCGAGCTTCTTGTCTCTTTTCGGCTTCTTATCATGCTGTTCGACTTCTGACATTAGCTGTTCACCTACCACAATCATAATATTAATACGCCGGCTAATCTCTTGAACGTATTCGTTACTTTTTATTTCGACAATTGGAGGTGTTTTCCTTTGGGTTTTCGCAAAAAAATAATCCATTACTCCTAATTTTTTTGAAAATAAAAAGAATCCAAGGTCCATCCACGGACCCGGATTCTCATGTGTGTAGTTATATAGAACTATATCTTTTTTACCCTTTGCGCTTTCGCATCATATCAAAGTTACGCACCGGCTGATCCACTTGCAAGCGAATAAGCTGTAAGGGATGCCGTGCCGCGTTCAGCTCATTTCCATCCTCATCCTGAATAGGGCCAACTACCTGCTTGAAGAAGGTACCTTCTGGGCCAAAAAACTCAATTTCGTCACCAGGCTTAAAATGGTTTCGCTGCTGTATTACAGCTGTACCTGAGTGCTTGTCATACGCCATAACCAATCCGGCAAAATCATAAGGCACGGCCTTCTCTTCCGGTTCATAGATATGGTCCTCATGATCCGGGGTATCATAGAAGAATCCGGTATTCAGCGGTCGATTGGCCGCTTTGTTGATTTCCTCGATCCATTCCGGCTTCAGCACGTAATGTTCAGGGTCTGCCATATAGGAATCAATCGCCTGTCTGTACACATTAACAACCGTAGCTACGTAATGAATGGATTTCATCCGGCCCTCAATCTTGAAGCTGTCAATGCCGACCTCAATCAGGTCCGGAATATGCTCCAGCATGCAAAGATCCTTCGACCCCATGGTAAATTGGTTGTCCTCCGGTTGAAACAACGGAATCTGTGTAACGCCCGGTTTGAATGGAGACGGCCTCGATGCCCGCTGTTCCATCATCTGCACCTCTTCGGATACCCAGTTGCCGTTATCTTCTCTTCCATCCTCAAACAAATCGTATTTCCAGCGGCAGGATTGGCAGCAGCCGCCCCGGTTGGAGTCACGATCCGTAAAATGATTTGACAACACACAGCGTCCGGAAAAGGAGGAACACATCGCACCATGAATAAAGGCTTCGATCTCAATATCAACATGCTCTTTAATCATTGCAATTTCTTCTATGCTCGTCTCGCGGCCCAGCACAACCCTTGGTAATCCTTCATCCTTCCAGAACTTCACGGCCTGCCAATTAAGCGTAGACTGTTGTGTGCTCAGATGAACCTCAAGTTTGGGCGCGGCACGCTTGGCAACCTCAATGATGGCCGGATCTGCGGCTATAATCGCTGCGATGCCCGCTTCCTCCAAGCTGCGCAGATAGGATTCAATCCCCTCTACGTCCTCATTATGCGCGTAGATATTGGTTGCCACGAATACTTTAGCACCGTATTTCTTGGCGAACTCCACGCCTTCCTTCATTTCCTCGAAGCTGAAATTGTCCGCGTTCGAACGAAGACCGTATTTCTGTCCTCCAATATAAACTGCATCGGCGCCGTAGTGCACCGCAAATTTCAACTTTTCCAAATTACCAGCCGGGGCGAGCAGTTCTGGCTTGTCCAGGCGATAGCGTTTGCCCTTGTATTTTGGCTGTGCCATTGCTTCCATGCTGTACACTCCTTAATAAACTTGTTCCTTATAGAAAAATCCAAACGATAACTCTCGCTCCGGATCCTGAATGGCACGAATTTCATCCATCCAATCCTCCTGAAATGCATAGGAAGAAGGGTCCGCAGTATATAAATCAATCGCCTTGCGGTAAATGCTTATCACAAGCTTATTATATTGGCGCGGCTTCAGCAGCGTCTCCACCTTAAAGCTGTCAAGACCGGCTGCCATCAACAGATGCAGATCCTCGAGGATACAAATATCCTCCGAACTCATAATATGAGTTCCGTTGACGTCTTCGTAAATGGGATATTTCTCGTCTTGGCGCTCAGCCTCAATGAGAAACAGTCCCCGTTCCTTGTCCAGACTGCCTTCATTTACGGGTCTACCTTGCTGCGACATATAACTGTTCACCAGACGCCGCTTGGAATGGTAGATATTGGTCATGCCATGGACCTGAACCTGTGCTTCCACTTGAAGCAGCGGCTTCATGTCCGTTACTTCATCCATATTTAATTCACGCGCAAGAATGACCCGGGATGCGCCTTTGCTCCCCCAGTAATTGGACGTTGAGTAGTTTGTGGCCGTCATTTCCGCATTCCAGTGCAGTTTAATCTGAGGAGCTAGCTCCTTCACCGCAGTAAGTACGGACGGATCGTTAAACTCCACCGCATCCACGCCGATTTCACCCAGTGCCTTGACATAAGCAGGAAGCTCAGGCAGCAAATCATTGGTCATCAGGTTATTTAAGCTTACATACACTTTACTTCCCCGTCCATGCGCATGCTGGACTACTTGACGAATGTCGTTCAAGGTCAGACTGCCGGGCAGACGCATGCCAAAACGATCTTCACCAACCAGCAAAGCATCCGCTCCCGCTTCCAGGTAAGCAGCAGCATCTTCCAAGGAACCAGCAGCCGCCAATAATTCAGGTTTGATACTCATGAAATATTTCCTCCCTATTCGGGGTTGTTCAAAAAGGATCCTGTCTATTGAATCCGGATCTTTTGATCAAGTCATATTATGGTTGTGCCATTTTCTTACTCTTCTCAATGTTTTTCAAATGCTCTTTATACGTTTTAGCAAACAAATGCTCTTGCGTACCGTCTTTCTTGGTTACGTAGAACAAATAGTCTGATTTCTCCGGATTCAGAGCGGCCTGAATGGACTCCAAACTCGGGCTCGAGATTGGACCGGGCGGCAGCCCCTTTTGTCGGTAGGTGTTATACGGGCTTTCAACCTCCAGATCAGCATAAAGCAACCGTTCCTTCGGTTTATCTAACAGGTATTGAACAGTCGCATCAATCTCAAGCCGCATATCTTCTTCCAGCCTGTTATAGATAACGCCGGCTACAAGAGCTCGCTCCTGCTCTGCAACCACTTCCCGCTCAACCAGTGAAGCAATGGTCATGAGCTCATGGAACGTCACGCCGCGTGCCTCCAGTTGGCTCTGCAAATCAGGAATTTCCGCAAGACGTTTCTCGGTTTCCTTGAGCATGGTCTCCACAATGCCTTTAGCTGTTAGATCCTTCTTCGGCACATCGTAGGTTGCAGGAAACAAATAGCCCTCCAGATGGTGCCTGAGATCCGTTCCTTCCGGGATCTCACCTACAATCGGTACGTCCCAACCGGTAGTCTGATCCACAGCATCCAGAAATTCCTTCTCATCGATTCCGCTCTCACGAGCGATGGTTTCTGCCATCTGGAGAATGGTGTAACCCTCAGGAATGGTGAACCGGACCATTTCCTCCGCCTTCACTTCACCGTTGCTCATCTTGGACAGCAGCTCCTTGAAGGGGGTTCCCGGTGTAGCCTCATACGTGCCGGCCATAAGCCGGCTGCCTTCGTTCGTAATCTTCAGATAACCTTTAAGTATAAGGGCGTTCTTGATCAGACCCTTGTCCTCAAGCAGATCGGCAATGGATGATGTGCTCATTCCGGACTCCACCGTGAATTCAACCGGTGTTTCAGAGGTTGTAACAGGCTGTAAACCGTTCCAAATGTAGAACAAGCCTCCGCCGGCAATAAGGATCAGAACCAATACCGCAATAGCCAGTTTCTTCAATCTACTCATCCCTTCACACCAAAAGGGGCGGACAAGCTCCGCCCCTTCCTGAACTTTCATTTGAAAACGTAAGCACGTGCCTCTTACGAGAACAATTAATCCTCGTCTCCCTCGGGAAACGTCAGCTCATCGTACAGCTCCGATACGTTCTCCCATTCCTCGTCATCATCGATGGTTGAGAGTTCCAATCCGCCATCCGCATCCTTTACGATACGAAGCACCTCGTACTCCTCATCCGTACGGTCCGGCTGAACCAGAATGGCATATCCTTGGCCATCCACTTCAAATTCGGCGGCAATATCATATACCTCGATATGGCCTTTGTCGTCCTCAAGCTCCACACTCTCACCGAATGCTTCCTTAAGTACTTGGGTCCATACGATATTTTCAACCGAAAAATCAGTCATCATTCGTCTCTCCCGTCCAGCTCATCCACGAGCGTATTGAAGGTTTCCTCAACAATGGCCCATTCTTCATCGTCTTCAATCATAAACAATTTCAGATCTTCTCCATCTTCCTCATAACGGAAGGCGTAGACCTCGTCTGTTTCTTCGTCTGCGGACTCTCTTGGTACAACCATCATATATTTAGCATCCGAGCCATCAACCTCGAATTTCATGATGACTTCGAATTCTTCCTCGTTGCCTTCATCATCAGGAATATAAATAATTTCCGGTTCTTCTTCCATACCAATATGCTCATTAGCCATTGTTATCACCCTCACCTTTACCTTTTAGAATCCAAGTAGTTTTGCAAAATCAAGCTTGCCGCCATCTTATCTACAACCTGTTTTCGCTTCTTTCGGCTGACATCGGCTTCAAGCAATGTCCTTTCAGCGGATACTGTTGATAGCCGTTCATCCCAAAGGTGAACGGGCAAGGATAGGGACTCTCGCAATGTATTTGCGAATTCCATGCAGATTTCGCCCCGTGGACCAATCGTGCCATTCATATTTTTAGGCAAGCCGACTACAACCTCACCGACCTCGTTCTCTTTGACGAGTGTGGCAATCCTGACCAGCTCACCTTCATCACGGCGGCGTTCGATAACTTCAACCCCTTGGGCCGTCCATCCGAACACATCGCTTATGGCAACACCGATTCTGCGGTCCCCGTAATCTAATCCCATGATTTTCTTCATCCCTGTGTACTCCTAACGGTGACTGGCTAAATAGAACCGGACCAGTTCTTCAATCAATTCATCTCGCTCTTTCTTCCGGATCAAACTTCTGGCATTATTGTGCCGAGGTATATAAGCTGGATCCCCGGACAAAAGATACCCTACGATTTGGTTAATCGGATTGTACTCCTTCTCTACCAGCGAATCATATACCGAAAGTAGAATGTCCTGGGCGGAAGCCTCCTTCTCATCACCTTTTACATTGAACTTGACTGTCTTATCCATGGAGTCCATGTGTGACACACCTCGCTTCTTCAAAGAACATGATTTACCATGCTTCGTCGAATAAATATTTACCAGCTTGATCTAGTTATATCATAACATAACCCTAAGTCTCTACGGAAATCCAAAGCGAAATATTTAGGAAGTGTTCCAAAAAATTCAGGATTGTGTACAGCAAAAATATTGATTCCGGTTTGCTGTACACAAT
The DNA here is from genome assembly GCF_004000885.1 of Paenibacillus glucanolyticus NBRC 15330. Lineage (GTDB taxonomy): Bacteria > Bacillota > Bacilli > Paenibacillales > Paenibacillaceae > Paenibacillus_AQ > Paenibacillus_AQ glucanolyticus. The sequence continues at coordinate 48,169 of NZ_BIMC01000019.1, read as the reverse complement.
CTGGACAAGAAAGGTTATACGCCCTTGGCCACAAGTTCCTCTGCGTGCTGCAGCGCTTGGGCAAGCTTGGAAGCATCCTTGCCTCCGGCTTGCGCCATATCCGGACGGCCGCCACCACCACCGCCGCATACCGAAGCCACTTCCTTAACGAGCTTGCCTGCATGGTAGCCCTTTTTCACCAGATCCTGCGGAACAGCTACAACAAAATTCACCTTGTCATCTGCCTTGGAACCGAGTACCAGAATGGCATCCGGCAATTTGCCTTTCAATTCGTCGGCGATACCCCGAAGTCCGTCCATGCTGCCTGCCTGTACTTCCACAGCAAGCAGAGGCGTATTTCCAACCTGCTTCACTTTATCGGTCAATTGGCTGGCCTCAATGGCCCCCAGCTTGCCTTGCAGGGACTCGTTCTCGCGGGCAAGATCCTTCACTTGTTGATTCAGGCCCTCAATCCGCTTCGGCACATCCGTAAGATTGCTCTTCAGCAGGCCGGCGGCTTGTTTGAGCAGATCCAACTGTTCCTCCAGATGCTCGTAAGCATAGCGGCCCGTTACCGCCTCAATCCGGCGTACGCCCGATCCGATCCCGCTCTCGCCCAGCAGCTTAAAGATTCCGATCTGGGACGTATTCCCCACATGACATCCGCCGCACAGCTCGATGCTGTAATCGCCGACTTGAACCACTCGGACGATGTCGCCGTACTTCTCTCCGAACAAAGCCATGGCGCCCATTGCTTTCGCTTCGTCAATGCCCTTGCGTTCGATGACAACCGGGATGCTCTTCCATACCTGCTCATTAACCCGGCGCTCAATATCGCCAAGCTCCTCTTGCGTGATGCTGCCAAAATGGGAGAAGTCAAAACGCAGACGCTGCGGCTCAACCAGGGAACCTGCCTGGTTCACATGATCGCCCAACACTTCTTTTAACGCTTTGTGCAGAAGGTGAGTCGCCGTATGGTTCTTGACGATATCATTGCGCATGGAGGCATTCACCTGCGCTGTCACGGTATCGCCCACTTTAAGCTCGCCGAGTTCTACAGTTACAAAGTGTACATGCTGTCCATGAGGAGCCTTGAAGAGACCTTCGACTCGGGCACGGACAGATCCGCCCTCCAAAACACCCTGATCGCTCACCTGACCGCCGCTTTCGGCATAGAACGGCGTAGCATCCAGAATGACTTGACAGGTCTGGCCTTCGCTCACGCTGTCGGCAAAACTGTCATCGGACACGATGGCGAGTACTTTCGCCTCGCGAACGGTGTCATTATATCCAACAAATTCACTTTTAACCGTATAATCGGAAAGAACGCCACCTTGTATCTTCATGCTTTCCGTCTCATGACGGGCTGCACGCGCACGATCGCGCTGTTCCTTCATCGCGGCGTCAAAGCCTTCGCGGTCCACGGTCAAACCGTTCTCAGAAGCATAATCTTCCGTCAAATCAAACGGGAAGCCATAGGTATCATACAATTTGAATGCGTCGCTGCCGCTGATCACCGATTTTCCCTGCTTTTTGGCTTCAGCGCTGACCTCCGCCAAGATGCCGAGCCCATCCGAAAGCGTTTTGTGGAACTGTTCCTCTTCCGTCGCAACCACCTTCTCAATGAATGCGCGTTTCTCCACGACCTCCGGGTAGTACACTCCCATAATATCGCCCACGGTTTCAGTCAAGGTGTACATGAACGGTTTGTCCAGCCCCAGCACCTTGCCATAACGCACCGCACGACGGAGCAAACGGCGGATCACGTAACCGCGTCCTTCATTCGAAGGCAACACGCCATCACCTACGGCAAACACAACCGTGCGAATATGGTCGGCAATAACCTTCAGGGCCACATCATACTCAGGAGAATCATTATATTTCACGCCAGCCAGTTCCGCCGTTCTCTGAATAATAGGCTGGAACAAATCGGTGTCGAAGTTGGAGTCTACATTTTGCAGAATGGATGCAAAGCGCTCCAGACCGGCGCCCGTATCAATATTTTTGTTGGGAAGCGGCGTATAACTGCCGTCCTTGTTCAGGTTGAACTGGGTGAATACCAGGTTCCACACTTCAAGCCAGCGTTCATTCTCTCCGCCAGGAAACATCTCCGATTCCGGAGTGCCCTTGCCGTATTCTTCGCCACGGTCATAGAAAATTTCGGTACAAGGGCCGCAAGGACCTTCGCCAATCTCCCAAAAGTTATCCTGCAGCTTAATGATGCGGCTCTCCGGCAGACCTATTTTTTCATTCCACAATTTAAATGCTTCTTCGTCTTCGGGATAAACAGTGACAGAAAGCTTCTCGGGATCGAATCCGATCCACTTCTTGTCGGTCAAAAATTCCCAGGCCCACGTGATAACTTCTTCTTTAAAATAGTCTCCGATGGAGAAGTTGCCCAGCATTTCAAAAAACGTATGGTGACGGCGCGTCTTGCCGACATTCTCAATATCGTTGGTACGAATACATTTTTGCGAGTTTGCGATTCTCGGATTCTCAGGCTTCACGCGCCCGTCAAAGTAAGGCTTGAGCGGAGCCATACCTGCATTAATCCAGAGCAGGGACGGGTCATTATGCGGTACAAGCGATGCACTCGGTTCAATATTGTGGCCTTTCTCAGCAAAAAACTCCAGCCATTTGGAACGGATTTCACTAGCTTTCATCTCTACACATCCTCCAGTCGTAATATAGGGATCGGATTGTCTTGCATCCAAACACAAAAAACGCCCCTGAAATAATTCAGGGACGATGTTCTCGCGGTACCACCCTGGTTATCGCCCATTTCAGCTCCAGACTGTTCCCTGGAGAAGCACGTGACGATCGCCTTGTTGCAGCTTGATAACGGGGGCCAGCCGGTGAATTTGACTCACACTCAAAAATTAGCTGTTCAGCTTGGGACACTTCCAGGTTCTCGCAGCCAGACGGATGATTGCCCGTAAGGAACCTGTTCTCTGAGCAAGGTACTCTAAGCCTACTTGATTTTCTCATCGATTTGTACGGTTATGGATCTAACATTTCAAGTATATCTAGGGTGAATCTATCTGTCAATGCAGGAGCATGGCAAGTCTGAATTGGAGCAATCAGCCTGATTTCCTTCTTACATAATAGGCAAAAAAATGCTGCAGCAGCACTTTGATGACAGCAAAAACGGGCACAGCCAAAATCAAGCCCACTGTTCCTGCCAACTGCCCCCCGACTAACAGGGCAAAAATGATCAACAGTGGATGCATATGCAGCTTTTTTCCCACCACTTGGGGTGAAATGACGTTGCTCTCCAGCGTCTGACAGATCATATTCACAACCACCACTAGCAGCACCATCTTCCATGAAATGGTGGATGCCATCACAAGCGCAGGAGCCGCGCCGAGAAAAGGGCCTAAATACGGAATGATGTTGAACACCGCCACGATGCTGGCCAGCAGCAGTGCGTAAGGCATGCCCACGATAATATACCCCACGTAAGCCAGAACGCCGATGATCAAGCACACCAGAAACTGCCCGCGGACATAATTCCCAAGCGCCGTGTCGATCTCCTTAAGCAGCATGACAATTGATTTGCGATGACTCCGGGGCAGATACGATACGGCGGTTCGCTGGAACACCTCAAAATCTTTTAATATGTAAAAGATCAGGAACGGAACAATCAATACATTAAACAGGATGTTGATGGTGTTGCCGATATTGTCCATAAAAGCCGTGATGCCGCCAGCGAGCCTCGATTCCATCTGAAAGAACCAGCTGTTCATCCCCGTGCGAACCCCAGGCGGCAGCAGCCTGCTATCCAGATTGGTCATGAGACTTTGAGCATTCATTGTTAATTCGGGCAGATGCTCATTAAGCTCTTCCAGCTGCCGAATCAGCATCGGAATCATATTAATCAGAATGACCGCGAGCGAGGTCAGAAAGACGGCATAAATGATCAGCACGGCCATGCTGCGGGGAACTTTGCGGTCGGAGAGCATGCATACAACCGGATTGAGCACATAAGATATGATCATGGCAACCAGAAATGGTGCCAGAACAGCCTTGAGAAATCGATAGACATCCAGAAACAGCGGACGCAGCAGCCAGACAAAGTAAAGAGAGATCAATCCAAGCATCAACCATACCAATAATCGAAACCACTTGCTCTCCGTCAGCTGTTCCACAGGGTACCCTCCTTTTTCGCAAGCTATCCTGTAGTATATGTACAAGCTTCCAGAAATAAACTAAGATTTCCAGCAGCGGACATGAAAAAAGACTCCTGCTATACAGCCGCATCGGCCTTTGGCAAGGAGTCGTTTATCTTGTAATATGTACGCGCACTTTAAGAGGACGCGTGTATTTGAGGGAAATCCGGCTGCATTTCATCGCCGAAGAACAGGTCATCCAGCGAGCTGAGCGTGCCGTCCTCTTCTACTTGGTATACTGACATTTTCTCTCCGTTGACTGTCAATTCGATAAAGCAACCCCAGCAATAAAACTGGTGGGAGCCAATCTTTCCGATATCTTTGGAACTACAGTTTGGACATTTCATCCTACCTCACCCTATCCGTTCACAGAATTAATGGCTTTTTCCAGACGCTGTTCGCTCATCGGGGGTACCATGACGGCACTCTCGCCGATAGCCATTTCCGCTGTGCAAGGCAGCCATTTGCGACCTTCGATCAAATCCGATACAAATCCATCAGATATTTCTAACCCTAGTATTGTATTGCCCTGTTCCTGCTCAAAATAAACATCCGATATACGTCCAAGCAGGATTCCATCCTCGGTCAAGACCTGCATCTCTTTCAGTTTGCGCTTGCCCAACAGGTACGTAAGCGGTATATCATTGGCGCCCAGCTTTCGGACAGCCTCCTGGTTGCGAATCATGACGGCATCTTCCCCATAGGCTACAATATCTTCCCATGAGACGCTTTTCACATGAGTGGAAAACAAAGCCTTGCCGTCCAGTTCCAATCCGGTGATCAACCAGTTCTCATCTAGTATAAAATCGTGGATTTTGCCGATTTCCTTACCGTTCTCCACGTCGAATACAGCCAGTCCAATCATTTCTTGAAGTTTCATAATACGGTGGACACCTCCTCATCCTCCATGGGTTTAAAATCAACCGCCGGTCAAAACGACATCCGACTAACGGCCAATCTCAAAGGATGAAATGGACGAACGCATACCCCCTTTTCCTTAGAAGGAGAAATCCCTTAACATCTATTTACGTAACCGATTAAGGATGGTTCCAATTTTTTGGGCAGTGTACTCCATTTCTTGAGTAGTATTACCCAAACCGAAACTAAAACGAATCGCAGAGCGCAAAACAGGGTCAGAAAGTTTCATGGATTGGAGTACATGGGATACTTCCAGAGATCCCGACGTGCAGGCTGAGCCGCTTGCTGCCGCAATCCCTTCCATATCGAGGTTCATCAGCATAGACTCCGTGTTGGAACCAGGAAAGCTGATATTTAGGATGTGAGGTAGGTAATGATCCAGGTTTCCGTTGATCACAAAAGAATCCTCGCCAATCTCCTGACGAAGACCCTGAAGCAGGGTTGATCTCAGCCCGCTGTAATGCTGAATACGCTGCTCCATGTTTCTCACGGCCAATTCCACAGCCGCTGCAAAACCGGCTATTCCAGCCATATTCTCGGTTCCGGCACGACGTTTCTTCTCCTGCAGCCCTCCGAACAGGCGTGGGGATACACTGAGTCCTCTGCGGACAACCAAAGCCCCAACGCCCTGCGGCCCGTTGATTTTGTGAGCGGAGAAGCTCCACATATCCACCGGCAGGTCGCGGCATGAGATTGCCTCTGAGCCCAGAGCTTGCACAGCATCACTGTGGAACACAATTCCCCGGCTGCGGCATACCTCGCCGATCTCAGCAATCGGTTGAACAGTGCCTACTTCATTATTACCGTACATAATCGTCACAAGCACCGTGTTGTCTTTGATCGCGCCGACAATGTCCTCCACGGACACACGCCCTGTACTGTCTACAGGGACATAGGTCACCTCACAGCCCTGCCGTTCCAGCTCATGGCATGTATGAAGCACTGCATGGTGCTCGATCGCTGATGTAATGACGTGTTTGCCCTTTGTTCCGAGCGATTCCAGCATTCCCAAAATAGCCAGATTATCGCTTTCGGTTCCGCCTGCGGTAAACACCAGCTCGTCCGACTGGCATCCTAAAAGGGCCGCGATTTGATCACGCGCCCCGCTTACAATCTTCTTCGCTTCTCGTCCAAAGGCATGGACGCTTGAAGCGTTGCCGTATTGGCCTGTCATCACATTCATCATCCGCTGGGCAACTTCCGGGTGCACCGGAGTTGATGCGGCATGATCCAGATATATCGATTTCATAATAGGTCACCCTTAAATGTACAACATATATCTGACAGGATCTACAAGACTAAAGTTCATTCTACAACAACCCTTTCAGATTCAAGATTTTAGCGTCTTCTATAATAGTACAATCTATAAAGACAAACAACAACCTACAAGCTTTTTGTGGTTGAGGTGTGGGTACTAATATTTATTGAGGTGCAATGAAAAAGGACTCCGCCGCTAAGAACTGGAGTCCTTTTTTCTTTTCGATTTCTTTTTGATCAATTTGCCGAAACAATCTCGTCGATCTTAATCCAATGCCATTCTCCCTCAGGCATGGACAACTTGATTTCTCGACTAAACGTGTGGATCAGTACGACAATACCTGTTAACTTGGTGAATAATTGAATTTCCAGTTATTTGGAGTTATTCAAAGTCTAATCTAGTTATTCAGCGGATATAAGAGCTTATTTCTCTTCACTCTCTTTGATGAGTATAAGGAATATTTGGTAAAGTTTATGCAACTTATAGATAAGGAGGAATTACATTGAAGAAAAAGAAGTCAATTATCACTACCCTTGCCATGGTAATGTGTCTCTCGTTCCCAATAGCCACCTCCGCATCAACTACGTATCCAGATTCAACAGTTTCAATTATCTACAATAGCTCTACTGATGTGTACAGAGCAAGTGGCTCGGGAGGCGATGCTACAACACAATTTTTGTTATCCCCCACTGTTGGTTTAAGCAATGGAAAAACTATTTCAACACTTTTCACAATGGAGAACACAAGTCGTGGAGGGATTGTCCCTAGTCACTGGATAGGACTTCCAAACACTCATTTGCAGTTTAAAAACATGTACGCTTCTAGCGGAAATGATTCAGATGCATCAACATGGAGTGTAAATATTTCTGTTAGTGGAACTACCAGTACTTACCGGTATACTTTTGGAGATAATAACACCGGTGATTTCATAAACCCTGGTCAAAGTGTAAACGCTTGGGTAGATTATAACTGGACGGGGACATCAAATACTTCAATCAGCAATCTAATGCTTGCTCATGGAAATGAGAATTGGACATTTCTAAATGGATGGACGGCCTCAGGCTTGTTTGCAATGGACGCACAAATCGGGAGCAAATCAAGTATGTATCTGGAAACTGGTAGCAGACTCTCAGCAGAAAAAAACAATGCTAACGATCTTCCAGATGCTGAATTATTGAACATTAAAGAAGAACGAAAACAATTAGATTTAGCGATTGAATCAGGACAAGCCAAACCGATCAATCCAAAAGTAACAGTAAACGATGAGTCAGGTAGAGAAATCTGGTCGGGTAAAGCTGATGAATGGAATAAAGTCCAAGATGAGGTATTTAAGCAAAATAAGTTAGGAATATATTCAACCAACTAAGATATCAACCTTCATGAACTCTTTTCCTCGGAAATCATACAATGATTTCCGAGGTGCTTTTTTATTTCATTCGTAAGGAGGGGTTAAATAAAATTGAGGAAAATCATCACATTCCTTGTTGTCGGAGTAGTAATGTTTTTTATTTTACTCGCTATTGATCATTCCTACGTATCCATGAACAAATATATTAATGAGCTGTCCCCTGCAGCAAATATGGAGCGTTTGAAAATTATTTTGCTCAGTCTTTGTCTAGGTATTGTTTTCGATTGGTCAAATGTCATTAAGCTTGTAAAAAAGAAAATAAGCATACACTATTCATTAATATTTCCTTTTCTAGTCTCATTATTTTTAGCAATGCTCCCCGCATTCTTTATAGATATTGAACCCTCATTTTTCACAAACATCTTTATGAAATTACACGTTAATATAATATTCGGAATACTGAGTGGTATAATACTTACTAGAATTTTCGTGAAAAATGAATCATAAAAAATAAAGACCCAACATTGGTATTATCCCCTCAAAGTAGACACTCGAAAAAAGCCTCATGTTATCATGAGAATCGAGCGAACTTGGAGGGGGTATTTTTATGGCTAAAAAGGGACAAGTTTTTCAATCGTATACGGAGGAGTTCAAATTAAGAGCAGTTCAATGCTACCTCGAGGGATCGATGAGCTATCAAGCTGTAGCAGACAAGCTGGGAATACGAAGTTGTACACAACTTAAAACGTGGGTGAGAAAATATCGAGATGGAGAGGTATTCGATACGCGTAAAGGCTCTGGTGGTCCCATGAAAGGACGCCCTCGCACGACGTTCTCAAGTATCGAAGAAGAACGAGATTATCTAAAAGCGCAGGTAGATTATTTAAAAAAGCGGTATCCCAATCTGTTAAAGGAGACAGCCTTAGTCGACAGCAAAACTATGAAATCATCGAAGAATTGAGGGACCAACACGGCGTTACAAGGTTGTTAGCTATTGTGGGAGTGCCTAGAGCCAGTTACTACAAGTGGCGGTCAATGCGCCTTTATCGTAGTAGCCAAAAAGAAGGCCTGGATCAAGAGATCAAAGAACACATGATGGCTACTCACTTGGCTCATCCATATTTCGGTTATCCTCGAATGGTAACGGCTTTGTGGGAAGCTGGTTACCGTGTGAATCACAAAAAGGTATGGCGTTTGATGAAAGAGCTGTCGATTCAGTCTGTGATTCGAAAGAAACGAAAATTATCTAGTTATACACCATCCGTGGTGTACCCTAACCGACTCAAACGGCAATTTCATGCTACTGCCCCGGGACAAAAAATGGTGACGGATATTACCTATATCTCTGACGGAACACACTTTTATTATTTGTCCGTGATTCAAGATTTGTTTAATAATGAGATTGTAGCTTGGCAGATTTCTAGACGTAACGATCTGGAACTTGTACTCGATACCGTCGAGCAGTGGATAAGAAAAAAAGACGTCTCAGAAGCCGTGCTCCATTCGGATCAGGGCTTCCAATACACGTCTCAGGCGTACAACACACGGTTAAAAGAATTCAGCATTAAAGGCAGCCACTCTCGCAAAGCAACCTGCCTAGATAATGCATGCATCGAATCCTTTTTTTCGCATCTCAAAACAGAAAAGTTGTACCTCCTTCAGTGTAAATCAGAAGAAGAGTTACATCAAGCCGTTGAAGATTATATCTACTTTTACAACTACCAGCGTTTTCAGGCAAAACTTAAACAGCGCGCGCCGATTGAGTACCGACACGCGCTGGCTGCTTAGTCTTTTTCACCTGTCTACTTGACAGGGGTATGACCAACATAGGGTCTTTATTTTTTATGTGCTTATGTGGTATTCGATATCCTGCAATACAAAGGGCAGGACCTGAGGAAGATACCGCTACTCCTGCGTAAAGGGATTCTTAACACTTATCTATCTACATGTCACCCAAAATCGTCAGTTAAAAATTGCAGATGATTTTGAATGGGCCTTAAAAACTAAGTGTTGTGGGTAACTTGTGGGTAACGCTTTTCCTCAATAACTCTCAATCCCTTTGAATAGTCGGGATTTCAAATCCCTGTCAAATGTAGAACATGTAATTGTCTGCAGCAGACTGTTCATGATAGTTGATCAGGTAATCGAGTGTTGTGGAATCCAGAACTTCAGCAATGCTGTCGCGGATGCGCAGCCATAGATCCCGCTTCGCCGGATCGTCCTCTTCCGTAAAATCCACAGGGGATATCGGGCCTTCCAGCACGCGAATCACATCACCCGCCGTGATGGTAGCCGGGTCGCGAGAAAGGATATATCCTCCGTACGCGCCGCGAATGCTTTTGACCAAACCTGCATTCCGAAGCGGTGCAATCAATTGCTCCAGGTAATGCTCGGAAAGCTGGTTCTTCTCGGCAATGCTCTTCAGTGAGGTTGGGCCTTCGCCAAACTTGGCAGCCAGCTCCATCATAATCGTTAATCCGTATCTTCCTTTAGTTGATATCTTCAAGGGGGTGACACCTCTTTCGGTAATTTGTATATTGTGTTCATCCTGTACATAAATTGTAGGTGGTTGGGTGAAGCGATCATACGGCTCGCACAGCGAAGGATACACCGAATTCTGTGTTTTTCTCCGTATTCCGATCATTACCCTCAGCTTATGGTAACATATCCTGAACCTCAATGGGTAATATTCCAGCTGGAAAACCAAAAAATGTTCACCCTGAGTGGACAAAATGAAGCGTGTGAACCTTGTTCCAATATGTTAAAATACGTCCATGGGCATAATTCAATATGAAAATGGTGATAACGATGGCAAATGAAAATCATAACACTCGTATCGTTGTCGGCATGTCAGGAGGAGTCGACTCCTCCGTAACAGCGCTCCTGCTCAAGCAGCAGGGCTATGAAGTGATCGGCATCTTTATGAAAAACTGGGATGACACCGATGAGCTTGGCTACTGCACAGCCGAAGCGGACGCTGAAGACGTGCGCCGCGTGTGCGAGCAGCTCGACATTCCCTACTATACCGTCAATTTCGAGAAGGAATACTTTGATAAAGTATTTTCCTATTTTCTTGATGAATATAAAGCCGGGAGAACACCGAACCCCGATGTCATGTGCAACCGTGAAATCAAATTCGGTGAATTTCTGAACAAGGCAATGGATCTGGGAGCCGATTATGTGGCCACCGGCCATTATGCCCGTGTCATCGAAGAAAACGGACAATACCGTTTGCTGCGTGGTGTCGACAGCAACAAGGATCAAACCTATTTCCTCAATGCACTGAGCCAGGAGCAGCTCTCCAGAGCGATGTTCCCCATCGGGCATCTGCCTAAGCCGGAAGTTCGCCGTCTCGCAGAGGAAGCAGGACTGTATACCGCCAAGAAAAAAGACAGCACCGGCGTCTGCTTCATCGGAGAACGGAATTTCAAAGAGTTTCTTGGACAATACCTCCCCGCTCAGTCCGGGGATATGGTAGACATTGTAACCGGCGAAGTGAAGGGCCGTCATGACGGTTTGATGTATTACACGCTGGGACAACGCCAGGGTCTGGGAATCGGCGGTTCCGGCAACGGAGAGCCATGGTTTGTTGCCGATAAGGATTTGACTAACAATATTCTTTACGTAGTTCAAGGCGATCATCCGAGTTTGTATTCAACCGGACTCGCTGCCTCCGGAATCAACTGGATTGCAGGTCAAGACGCTATGCCCAAAGACGCCTACACCTGCACAGCCAAATTCCGTTACCGTCAGCCCGATCAGGAAGTAACCATAACCCCGCGCGAAGACGGAACCGTTCATGTTGCTTTTGCCAAGCCGCAAAAGGCAATCACGCCTGGACAAGCCGTCGTCTTCTATCAAGGGGATGAGTGCATCGGCGGTGGAACGATCGAAACGGCGGATAAAGTGCCTTATTGATCGGCTGGTTTAAACTTGAAGAGCACACACTTCACCCGGAAGGTTTCCGTTCCGAGAAGTGTGTGCTCTTTTTATATAAGAAGAAATATTATCGGAGAACCCATTCCACAACGTCTCCATGCTCCACGCTGGCCGCTACATCAATTAATCGCTGATTCGAGCTGCCTCTGAAAGGAAGGGAGACATCTCTCAGCTCCATTTGAAATTTGCCATCCACGATCACGTCGCACAGCAAAGCCAATTCACGCCGCTTCGGCTGCCTCATCAATGCTTCAAAGGTGAATCCCGTATAAGCCCATACATTTTTCCCGGGACACAGCTTCCTGAAGCTGTACAGAAACGCACTGCATTCCTCCGGAGAGAAGAACGGGTCCCCGCCACATAAGGTCAAGCCATCCAGTAAAGGATTATCCAACATATCTTGGAGTATTCTCATGGACATCGCTTCTGCAAACGGTTCCCCTGCTTCAAAATCCCAGGAAGCCGCATTAAAACATCCTTCGCAGGCATGACGGCACCCGCTGACAAAAAGAACGGCCCGAAGCCCGGCTCCTTCATTGATGCTCTCAGGCAAATATCCGCACACATTCACAGATGTTTCACCCGGTCCCTGACCTCAGCCTGTTTGGCGGAATTGAAGCGCTCGGTATAATTGCCGGTTAAATACCCCGTTACCCTGCGCAGCCGCTGGAAGTTCTCATCTGCTTCCGAAGCACCACACCCGGGGCAAGCGCTCCCGATAATCCCCTCATAATTGCATGCCGGGCACCGATCGACAGGGTGATTAACAGAGAAATACCCGATATTCTGCTGCAAGGCAAACTGCACGATCTCCCGAAAAGCAGCCGTATTCTGTCTCGCATTCCCATCCAGCTCTACATACGAAATGGCTCCTGCATTACACAGCTCGTGAAAGGGTGCTTCCGAGCGGATTTTTCGATAGGCTGCCATCGGATGGTAAACCGGAACATGAAAGGAATTGGTGTAATACTCGCGATCGGTTACCCCCTTGATCACGCCGAAGGTATGGCGATCCAGCTTCGTGAATTTTCCGGATAACCCCTCTGCAGGTGTTGCAAACAAGGAGATGTTCAGATTGTATCTTTCACTGGCCTCATCGCAAAACTGCCGCATATGCCTTATGATCTCAACCCCCAGCCGGTGGCTGGTCTCATCCTCCCCGTGATGCTGTCCGGTTAACGCCTTCAGGCATTCAGCCAGCCCGATAAATCCAAGCGCAAGGGTGCCGTGTTTGATCAAATCCCGCACCTTGTCCTCCGGTGACAACACTTCGCCGCCTTCCCACACGCCTTCCCGCATCATAAAATCAGATGCTTTAGCCGGTTGATCCGCTTGCAGCTCATAACGATGAATCAGCCCCTCCACCGCAATGACCATATAATGATCCAGCTGCTTGAAGAAGTGGGTCAGATCCGGTAAGTCCCGCTTCCCTTCGAGTATTCCATGCTCAATGCCAAGCCTGACCAGATTAATGGTGTTGAAGGACAAATTGCCTTTTCCACTCAGGCGATTTCGCCCAAAACGGTCTGCAATCGTCCTTGTTCGGCACCCCATGGTGGCAATGATTGTATCCGGATCGTCCGGGCTGTAGTAGGCAAGGTTAAACGATGCGTCCACATTGACAAAATTCGGGTACAGCCTGCGGCTGGAGCATTCTACAGCTTTCAGGAACAGGTCATAATTGGGATCTCCTTCCCTTTGATTGACCCCTTGCTTGCACTGAAATATATGCTGTGGAAAAATCGGCGTCTCTCCCCCGCCAAGTCCCCTCATCGTGGCGTCAAGCAGGGCATGGGACACCAGACGCCCTTCGGTGGACGTACACATGCCGTAGTTCAGCGAAGTGAAGGGAATCTGACCGCCTGCCCGGCTGCTCATCGTATTCAAATTATGGATCAAGGATTCCGCAGCCTGCTTCACTTCATTCACCGTCTCATTGTAGGCGTATCGGTAAGTTCGAGGGTATGTTTCCTTCAGCTGCTCATTGTCTATGTATAATTCATTGTCCGGAAGAATACCTGCCATCGATGTTCTCTGTGCTGCCTCCTCCAGATAGGCCACACCCTTGCGAAAATGCCGGCGAAAGGATTTACCGACATACGGTGCCAGATCCCAATCGATTTTACTGCCCGAAACACCGCCGAACTGACTGTTTTGCTGGGATTGAAAAATAATGGCTACCAGCGCCATTGCCGTCATAATACTCTGCGGCGGCCGGACGGATCCGTTTCCGGTATTAAAGCCCCGCTCCAAAAGACGATTGAATGGGATGAATATACAGTTCGTCGTTCCGAGCGCATACTGATCCAGATCATGCACATATACATAACCGTCCTTGACAGCTCTCATAAGCTCCGCCGGGAGAACGAAATGACTTGCCATCCACTTGGCATATTCGGAGCCGATACGGCTCATTTTTCCGCTGAAGGAATCCCCGTTCAGATTTGCATTCTCCCGCAGCAGATCGAGATTGGCTACCCCAATCACATCCCTGCTGATTTTATACAGCTCCCCCCGGCGCACCCGCTCCAGGTCACGGATTTCCCTGTATTGCTGATAGGCCGCGGCTACCTCTGTATAACCGCTGCTCTGCAAATGTTCAACCACGATGTCCTGAATCTCCTCCACCGTCACCTGATCCATTCCCGCCGCTATATGGGCTGCCCGAACGCCAATCTCTAACGCAGCTTGCTCCCGGGAAGCACCCTCTACCGCTATAAATGCTTTATCCACCGCCTTCACAATCCGGCTCATCTCAAAATTCACCAGGCATCCGTCTCTCTTCATGACTTTCATGAATTCGGTCAACTCCTTATAGATAGATCAAGATCACTATCACACTATATATAGTTTTGTTAAACAAATTTACATCTATATATAGTTTGGCGCTGTGATATAGATCACGGTTCAGGAGAGAGTCATGCAGGGAAAATGACAAATGAGAAAGAAGACCGCCCAAATCCTGGGCAGCCAGCTTGCCCAAGTAAATCCGGCGAACGAAAAAGATGCCGCCTACGATTCATGAATCGCAAGCGGCATCTTCTGAATTTTCATTCCTTCATTCCAGTAACCGATCAGCTTGCAGCTGGCGGCATTGGAGTTGGCGTCGGTTTGGCATAACCGGTGCTGTATTTCTCGTCGATGGCAGTCCGGATATCCGTCAAACTCATGCCCTCGCTGCTCATTTTTGCAGATTCTACGGCGATGTCCAGGCACACTCCGCAGCGGGTACCATGATCATCCCATACCACGGTCCCATCCTCTTGAATCTCATCGATAAAACAGTTCAAGTTACTCTCATGACCGGCACTTTCCCCGCACCCGCAATAGCAAGGAATATATTTCAGCACATCACTCACTTGTGCAGACAGCGCATAAATCGTTTGAAGTTCACTGGTCTGATTCTTCAAAAAATCAGGCAGCTCGTCAATGGAAGCCGTCGCCTCCTGAATATCCCCGTTCGTCAGCTGAGTCTGGTGCCCATGCTCATGCGCCGCTTCCGCAGCCTGCCCATTTGTGACCTGCTCCTGGACGCTTTTTCCCGAACAGCCGCTGAGCAAAATGCCAACAGACAGCAGCAGGATGACAAACCGTTGTTTCCCTGTTCTCATCACTTTTATCCTCCAATTAACTAGCGGTCGCAGGGCTGTTGCTCAGCCGTTCCGCTATTCTTCGCGTCGTAGTCTCTGATTGTGGGCGATCTTCGATTCGTTCCCCTGCTCGGTTGCCTGATAAAACACCCTGCGGGAGAGCTCCTTCGGTAAATAATCCTGCTTCACGTAATGGCCTGGATAATCATGCGGGTATTTGTAGCCGATATGTCCCAATTTCACGGCTCCCTGATAATGTGTATCACGCAGATGAAGCGGAACCTCTGCTGATTTCACCTCATCCATGGCCGACATGGCACGGGAGATGGCGGATACAACGCTGTCCGATTTCGGGCTCTCCACTGCAAACAGAATCGCCTGGGCGATATTCAGTTTCGCTTCCGGCCAACCGTTATTCCGGTACGCATCCAGCGCACTTACCGCCTGCACCATCGCTTGCGGGTTGGCTAAGCCGATATCCTCACTGCTGGCGGCAATCAAACGCCGAATGAAAACCATCGGATCCATCCCGAGCTTTTCAACCGCGTACAAAAACCAGAACAGTGCCGCATCACTGGACCCCCGAATGCTCTTATGAAAGGCTGACAGCACATCATACTGTGTGGACTCATCGGCACGCACGATGGGCCTGCGAATCGATTCCTCCGCAACATCCAGCGTAATATGGATCGTACCGCTGGCATCCGGAGGCGTAGTCATGGCTGCCAGCTCCAGCGCATTCAGCGCGCGCCGGATATCGCCGTTCGCCATGGTTGCAATGTGATCCAGCGCTTCCTCTTCCGCTCTGAGATCCATAAATCCGAGGCCTTTGTCTTGATCTGCCAGAGCACGCTGCATTGCAATCATGGAATGCTCCTTGGTCAGCGGCTGAAGCTGGAATAAGGTCGATCGGCTCATCAAGGCCCCATTCACATAGTGGTAGGGGTTCTCGGTCGTAGCACCGATAAATATAATCGTGCCGTTCTCAACGGCGGGCAGCAGCGCATCCTGCCTGGAACTGTTAAAGCGATGAACCTCATCCAGGAACAGTATCGTTTTGGTCCCATACAGACTGCGGTTGCTCTGAGCCTGCTCAATGACTTCCCTAACGTCCTTAACGGACGCCTCCACCGCATTAAGGCGAACGAAATGTCCCTTGGTTTGCTGGGATATGATATGGGCGAGGGTTGTTTTGCCGCAACCCGGCGGGCCATACAGCAATATGGAGGAAACCTGATCCGCCTCAATGGCCCGCCTAAGCAGCTTGCCCGGTCCAATAATATGTTCTTGTCCTATATATTCATCAAGCGACGAAGGGCGCATGCGATCGGCCAGCAGCCGGGAATCCCGGTCCCCTTCACGCCCGATACTGAATAAATCCATTGCTACACTTCCTTGTCTGATATCAATGCAATCCTAAGCCGGTTTTAATAAAATCCGTCACGCTCTATCATATCATATTCGATTTAACTGTGCCTGTGGAAGGCAATGACTTCATAATTTGTTGATCTGGTAACACCGATGAATATCTGCTTGCTTTGACAAAAAGTCAAACTTTTATCTTTCAAAAGCGTTTAAGATTAAGCAACGTATGATTAGAATCAACCACGACCGGAGGATATGAAATGAACCGTAAACCTGTACGAAAGAAAATAACTCTGATCATCCTGCTGCTTGCCGCTTTCTCTATTCTCATCGTTTGGACTTTGATTCGATTTATCGATCAGTTGGGTTCCTCCTACCAAATGCTTGGATAAGCGCAGCAAAAAGCCTCGTCGGGATGAGCACATGAAGCATGCATGTATCACCCCAAAGAGGCTTTTTTTCTGTTAATTTCGATCACCCTAACATCCGTGATGTTACATCATTACTCCACAGGCCAACCATTGACAGTAATCTCTGACGTTTCCGTCATGACATAGGAAGGCAGCGGCTCTCCATGCAGCAGCCACAGCTCATGCAATGCCCGGGTGCAGCCCACATACATTAGCTTGGCATCCCAAGCTTTCTCCGCATAATGTGCCGCATCCGCATCCGCCACGACAACGGCATCAAACTCCAGCCCTTTGGACAAATACACAGGGAGAATGGAATAGCCGCCCTGATAGGTTCCTTTGTTGCCATCTATCAGGTTCAGGTCGGGCCAATCGGGACTTAATTGCTCATGTAAATCTTTCGCTTCCCGTAAGGTGCGGGTAAGTATCGCAACGGTCCGGTATTCTTTGGAGATGAGCGTATCCAATGCCCGTGCTAAGTCACCTGTTCTGGAGTCCTTTGAATCATATGGTATAAGACGGACGGCATCGCCGCTTCGGAATACGGGTACAGCCAGCAGGTCACTGCTGACCCCCTTCTCCAGAATGTCGTTAGCAAATTCAATAATCTCCATCGTGGAACGATAGCTGCGCGTCAGAGCAAAGTAAGCCGTCTCCTCTTCCTTGAAGAGGGAGCTCATCTCTTCCCAAGCATGAACGCCACGATACGCATGGATACCTTGCGATAAATCACCTAATATCGTGAAAGAATGTCCTCTCACGAACAGGTCCAGCACGGCTACCTGAAATGGAGAGAAATCCTGCGCTTCATCAATCACGATATGGTCAAACCGCTGATCCCCGGAAATATCATTCAGCAGGCAGTGGAAATACAGCAGTGCCGGGAGATCCTCTTCCCGGATCACGTTTTTCTTCAAATCTTTGCGCGTTGCAGCAAGCACGCCAGACGGGATAAGGGCCGACAGCTCTTCAAACCACGTACCGGCCGCTTTAGCCGCACCGAACAATTGTTTATATAATGAAACCGGCTCGAACTTCGGCCATCGATTGCCATAAGCCTTTTCGCGTTGAGCCGCCCTTTTCTTCCGTTCTTTCATCACGGCTGCCGAAGGGGACTTCTTCAGCTCCATTTCTACCCAGCGGTGTAATCTTGCCAGCAGCCGTTCCTTGCGCTTCGCTAACGGATAAGGCTTATATTCCTGGTAGAACCATTCGGATATCGTCTCCTGTTTTAGAACGGCTCCATCCCATGGGGAGAAATCGTCAACAGGGAGCGCCTCGGTTTCTAACGATTCCACACAGCGTCGGATAAGCTCCATTAGCCTTAGTGAACCTTTGTAGCGGCCGCTGACATTGTCATCAATGTCCGGCGTTCCCTGCCCTGGTTCTGTCTCAAACCATTGATTCAGCGTCTGCGCATGATCTTCCGAGGAGAGCTGAATATCCAGTAACTCCGAAGCCCAGTCGCCGAATGTACGCTGCTGAATGTCGCCAACCCCAAGCTCAGGCAGCACATCGGATATGTAATCCAGGAACATCAGGTTCGGCGCAAAAATAATCATTTTCTCCGCAGTAACCTGCTCCTTGTACTGATAGAGCAAATAAGCCAATCGGTGCAGCGCTACCGTTGTCTTGCCGCTTCCCGCAACCCCTTGGATAATGAGGGCGGTGTTTTTCGCTGCCCGGATGATTTTGTCCTGCTCGGCCTGTATCGTAGATACGATATCCCGAAGCCGGTTGTCCTTGTTTTCCCCGAGACGGTAGACCAGGAACTCATCGGATACAGCGGGTCCGCCGCTATCCCGATTGTACGTGTCGGAGACCCGCTCCAGGATCTGCTTACGGATTACAACGTTGCGTTTCAGATACACAAGACCTTCGATGATTCCTTCGGGTGCTTCGAATGATGCTGGATCGGCACCGCCCGTAAACGAATAAAAAAGACTCGCGACAGGAGCGCGCCAGTCAATCACCATCGGATGATCCCCGGCATCTGCTTTATCGAAGCCTATCTTCCCAATGTAGAGCGGTTTCTTCGCTCCGTTTCCGTTTTCTTGAAAATCCAGCCTTCCGAAGTAAGGCTCCGGCAAACTTTTGGCGAGGGCTTGCCGTTTCTCTTCCCGTCCTGCTTCGAGCACCTGCTCCGTAAAATCATGACCCGTGTATACGGGAATGCCGCGCAAACGCTCAAGTTGACGGTCAATCTCGACAATAACCTCGTTTAGCCTTGACTCTTCTTCTTGATAGGCACTTTGAAAAGATTCTGACACTTTCAGTTACCTCCTAAGAAACATATTATTTTCGCATCGGAATTCTGGCTTTATAAATGACCGCGACACAAAAGGAGTTTCATTGTAGCACAACTTGCCTGGATATACTAGCACAGCTCTGCCGCATGAATTACGCAGTGCTTGTTCAGCTACATAAGCATTCCTTCAATCGCAGCAAAAGACGCAGCATCCCCTGTTCGGATACTGCGTCTTTATATATTTTTAAATTTTTGCGGCTGTTGCTAAAAGCCTCGTTTACAAGGATACACCGCCTTTTTCGAGCAGCTCTTTCACGGTTACGCTAACCATGATCAGACCGGCTACAGGAGGAACAAACGCATTGCTTGCCGGCGGCTGTTTCGCCTTCCGAATCTCGGGTGCATTCTCGGGCACAATCTTCTCCGTAACGTCCTTACGGGGTTTCATGGGCTCCTCTAGAGAGAATACCACCTTGACCCCTTTTTTGATGCCGTCTTTACGCAGCTTCGTGCGCACAATTCGGGCAATCGGGTCCATGGAAGTTTTGGATATATCAGCTACCTGGAACTTCGTTGGGTCCATTTTGTTGGCTGCACCCATACTGGAGATGATCGGAATGCCGCGCCGCAGGCACTCCTTAATCAGATGCACTTTATAAATAATCGTGTCCGAAGCATCGATCACATAATCCAGCTCATACTTGAACAGCTCTTCATACGTCTCTTCGGTGTAGAACATGTTCAGCGCAATCGCTTCACACTCCGGATTGATCAGTTTAACCCGATCCACCATCAGATCGGCTTTCTTCTGACCCACCGTTGTGGTTAACGCATGGATCTGACGATTGATATTGGTGATGTCCACCACATCTTTATCGATCAGAATGATGCGGCCAACCCCGGTACGGGCAAGGGCTTCCACCGCGATGGAACCCACGCCGCCAATACCGAGCACAGCCACCGTACTGTTCTTCATCACTTCAAGGCCCTCAGGGCCGATGGCTAATTCCGTTCGGGAAAACTGATGCAGCATAATTCAAGCAACCTCCTTTATCGAGAACACCTGGCTTATTTCTCGTCGCCCGGCTTCTTGGCAAGTTTGATATGCAGCTGCTCCAGCTGTCCACCGTCCACTTGGGAAGGAGCATCCATCAACAGATCCGTTGCGCTGGCCGTTTTCGGGAATGCAATCGTTTCACGCAGGTTGGTGCGCCCTGCAAGGAGCATGACCAAACGGTCAAAACCGAAGGCGATTCCGCCATGCGGAGGCGTACCGTATTCAAACGCGTCCAGCAGGAAGCCGAACTTCTCATGAGCCTCTTCCGGCGACAGTCCGAGTGCGGCGAACATTTTTTCCTGAATCTCTCGCTGATAGATCCGCATAGAACCGCCACCGACTTCATACCCGTTCAACACGATATCATAGGCTTCCGCGCGTACGGCAAGTGGGTCCGTGTCCAGCAGCTCCAGATCTTCGTGTTTTGGACGGGTGAACGGATGATGCTCGGCTACATAACGCTTCGCGTCTTCGTCATAGCTGAGCAGCGGGAAGTCCA
This sequence comes from Paenibacillus glucanolyticus NBRC 15330, assembly GCF_004000885.1. Taxonomy (GTDB): domain Bacteria; phylum Bacillota; class Bacilli; order Paenibacillales; family Paenibacillaceae; genus Paenibacillus_AQ; species Paenibacillus_AQ glucanolyticus. The sequence continues at coordinate 27,389 of NZ_BIMC01000019.1, read as the reverse complement.
GCACCCAAGCAAATTTGTATTCGTTATCGTCAATCAAACCAAGCTGACGTCCGATTTTCAGACGGAGTGCACCGAGAACATCCGCAACCACTTTTTTGTTGTCAGCGGAGAACAGCAGCAAGTCACCATCTTCGGCTCCCGTACGTTCTCTTACGGCTTCAATCTCCTCTTCGCTGAAGAACTTCACGATAGGCCCTTTGAATTCGCCTTCCTTCACTTGAATCCATGCAAGACCCTTCGCTCCGTAACGGGCGGCATACGGTCCCAGATCGTCAATCTCTTTACGGGTCCAAGTACCGCAGCCCTTAGCGTTCAAACACTTCACTTCGCCGCCCTTTTCGATGACGGAAGAGAATACTTTTACACCGCTGTTTGCTACGATATCGTTCATTTCGATCAATTCCAGACCGAAGCGAAGATCCGGCTTATCCGAGCCGTATTTGCTCATGGCTTCAGCATGACTGATACGCTGGAACGGCGTTGCAAGCTCGACACCTACGGTTTCTTTGAACAGCTTCACCATCAGCTGCTCCATCATGGTCAGCAGATCATCACGTTCCAGGAAGGACGTCTCAATGTCGACCTGGGTGAACTCCGGCTGACGGTCAGCCCGCAAGTCTTCGTCACGGAAGCAGCGCGCAATTTGGTAATAGCGCTCAATTCCGCTCACCATGAGGAGCTGCTTGTAAATTTGCGGGGATTGCGGAAGCGCAAAGAATTCGCCTGAATGTACGCGGCTTGGCACAAGATAGTCACGTGCGCCTTCCGGCGTGCTCTTTGTCAGAATAGGTGTTTCCACATCCACGAAGCCTTCCCCGTCAAGGAAGTCACGGAAAATTTTTGACGCTTTCGAGCGCAGCATCAGCGTTTTCTGCATCTCCGGACGACGCAGGTCCAGATAACGGTATTTCAGGCGAAGCTGCTCATCTACCTCCACACCGTCCTCGATGAAGAACGGAGGTGTTTTTGCTGCGTTCAGCACTTCGATGTTAGTCACTTGAACTTCAATCTCGCCTGTTGGCAGATTCGGGTTGAACGTTTCAGGATCACGCTTTACGACTTTACCGGATACAGCCAGTACAAACTCGCTGCGAACTTTGTCGGCAACTGCCAAAGCTTCGCCTGAGAAATCCGGATTGAATACAATCTGCATAATGCCGCTGCGATCACGAAGATCGATGAACAGCACTCCACCCAAGTCACGGCGGGTTTGTACCCAGCCGTTCAGTGTTACATTTTCTCCAATGTGCGCGGTTGTCAGGTGACCGCATTGATGCGTCCTTTTCATCGGTTATCATTCCCCTTTAGTATAATTAAGTCGCTAAATCACGACGATTAAACAAACTCTTGAACCAGACTATCCAATTTCACGATGCGCTGCTCGCCGGTTTCCATCGACTTCAGAGCGATTTCTCCGCGCGCCAGTTCATCATCGCCCAAAATGGCGGCATATCTGGCCTGCAGACGGTCAGCAGATTTCATCTGGGCTTTCATTTTGCGGCCGAGATAATCCCGTTCTGCAGATACGCCCTTGCTGCGCAGCTCGTAGATCAATTTTGCCACTTCCCGCTCAGCCGCTTCGCCCAGCGCCACCAGGTAGACATCCAGCGGCTTCGCAGCCGACAGGTTGACGCCTTGATGCTCCAGGATCAATAGAATCCGCTCAAGACCAATCCCGAACCCGATACCCGGCTGATCCGGTCCACCGATCTGATCAACCAGTCCATTAAACCGTCCGCCTCCGCCTACCGTGTCAATTGCGCCGATCCCCTGTGCTTTGAATTCAAATGCGGTGTGCGTATAATAGTCCAATCCCCGAACGAGTCTTGGATTGATCTCATACTCAATGCCCATGGCATCCAGATATCCTTTTACTTTCTCGAAGTGTGTGCTGCACTCCTCATCAAGGCTATCCAGGATCGAAGGAGCATCATCGAACTTCCCTTGATCCTTCTTGCAATCCAGCACACGCAGCGGGTTGCGCTCCATTCGTGATTGGCAGTCCGAGCACAGGCTGTCTTTCATCGGCTCCAGGAAGGCCAGAAGTGTGTTTCGGTAAGCCGCCCGAACCTCTGGCGTACCTACAGAGTTAATCTCCGCTTTAACTCCGTTAAGCCCAAGCTCCTTGTAGAAGCTGTATCCGAGTGCAATAACTTCGGCGTCAATGGCCGGTTCCGCAGTCCCGAACACCTCTACCCCGAACTGATGGAATTGACGGTACCTGCCAGCCTGCGGCCGCTCATAACGAAACATCGGCCCGATGTAGTACAATTTGGATACGTCAGGTTCACCATAGAGCTTGTTTTGCACATAAGCCCGAACGACGCCAGCTGTTCCCTCAGGACGCAGAGTCATGCTGCGATCCCCTTTATCCTTGAATGTGTACATTTCCTTCTCCACGATATCGGTGGTTTCACCTACCCCGCGTTTGAACAGTTCGGTCTGCTCAAACATCGGCGTGCGAATTTCATGGTAATTGTATCTCCGGCACAGATCCCGTGCCTTCTCCTCGATAAACTGCCATTTCTCGACGGCTCCAGGAAGTATGTCCTGCGTGCCAGTCGGCTTTTCAAATTTCTCGTTTGCCATCTTCATCCCTCCACGTCCTTTGACATCTTCACGACTGAACATGTCCATGCCTTGATCTGTGTTATAAAACCAAAAAATCTCCCGCCCCGCTGTCCTAAGACAACAGGGACGAGAGATGTTCATGACGATATCACCCGTGGTACCACCCACATTCCGGATATGACACGCGTTAGGGCGTGTTCAAGCATCCGCTTCATCCGTTTAACGCCCGGCCGCGCAGTTCGGCTACTGTCTATCCCACCGGTTAACCGGTGCTTGCTTCGCCGTCTGTTCTCGGGGAGGTCATTCGTCCACTCATCAAGCGAATCCTTACAGCCAGGGGATTCTTCTCTGGTCTTGTGGGGATGGAGTACTTGTTCCCGTCATGAAATCTGTTATTCATAAAATATAGTATACCCAAAACATTATATTTTTAGATTCTAATGAACCGCCGCACTAAAGTCAAGAAACTTTGTAGAATTTACCCGAAAAAAGAAAAAAACCTACAAACCACTGTTGTAGGTCCAAAACATATATTATATAAAAAAGGGGGTCATGCTGTTATTATAAACAGCGAATATTAAAGGAACATTGAACAAACATTACAGTTATATTACAAGCGAGAAAGCGCTTTTATTTAAACGGCTTCAAAGGGGCTGCTCCAATGACGGAACAGCCCCTTTACGTTAATGGGATATGCCTTCTTCGCTTGCTGCAATCATTATCATCCAATAGGACTGCAATGCCAGGCTATCCTTTATTATTTAGTCAAAACGCTCCACGTAAGCGTTATTTGCCCGCAGATCATGCACAATCTGATCGTAATCCTCGTCCCTTACTTTAACGGACAATACGTATCTCAGATCATCATAGTCGCGGTCCGTCACATCCGCCTCGCGCCAGCCGTCTCCGTTCATATCATCGCTGTCAGGCCGATCCTCTGCCCGGTCGCGGCTTGCTTCCCGCGAGCCCACAATGACGCCTGGAGCGCCTACTACTCCGCCGGGTGCACCCATCGTCGTGGCACCCGCAGTTGCTCCGCCTGTGCCTGAATTACCCCAAGGCACGAGCGGGACAAGAATATTCCCTCCCCCTCGAACCGAATCCTGCAGCTGTCCTACCTCAAGCTGCTCGGTGCCGTAGGTCAACAGTGTCGTCCTTGCGCCCTCGGCGTCGTCTTCCGTTCTGAAATAGGCTTGAATTTGTCTAGACATGTCCATTCCTCCTTTTTATCAACCAACTTGTTTGAAAGAGCGGTATAACATAGACAACCCATACAGCTATTTTTCCGTTACAGTGCCTTTAGCAGCTCACGCACGAAGGCTGGCTCGTCTTTCGGCGTTCGGGAAGTAATGAAGTTTCGATCTACGACCACTTCTTCATCCTTAAAGGTTGCGCCAGCGTTCACCATATCGTCCTGAAGCGGAGGATAGGAAGTGATGGTGCGTCCCTTCAGCAGATCGGCACTTGCGAGAATTTGCGGCCCATGGCATATCGAAGCAATCGGTTTGCCTGACTTGTCCGCTGATGTGACGAACTGCAATATATGGGAATCCAGACGTAAATTTTCCGGAGAAGATCCACCTGGAATAACCACCGCATCATAATCGTTTATATTGACGTCGTCAATGGCCTTATCCGTTGTATAGGAGGCCTTGCCCTGTTTGCCCTTTACCTCTTGTCCTTGTTTCAATCCAATGATATCTGCTTGATGTCCCGCTTCCTTCACGGCATCATAAGGAGTCTTCATCTCGGAATCTTCGAATTGGTCAGCTAGTAGAAATGCAATTTTACTCATCTGGCATATCTCCCTTCATGATTGTCCTCGATTTGTTATTACCCTGTAATGTCTTTTTTATAACAGTGGAATTATTGAAGCGGGTAAGGGGGTGCCTTTTTAGAAGGGAACAGAAAAAGCCCGAGTTTATCTCACCCAGGCTCTGCTTATCAATGCAATATCATCCTTATTCACTGCGGCTATATTCTAGGATCTCGGCAGCTGTTTCCGAATATTTCCCTTAATGTTTCTTTCCTGTGCCGGTTCCTCTGAAACAGCAACCATGCGTTCCATGCTGGCTGCTTCCCTTATGTCTCCTGAACCGACCAACACAGGCAAACTGCTCCATATCGAGAATTTGGGGGATTGACGCATAGGCAGCATGACTCCTTTTCCAAAGAGAATAATGGACCTGCGATTACTCACACAGGATGCCCCATCTCTCTGATATCATGCATTTGCATATGCGATTCTAGATTTATGACTTGCTGTCGATAATCAGCGTGACGGGTCCCCAATTGGTCAGCGACACATCCATCATCGCTCCGAACACCCCTGTCTCAACCTGCAATCCCTTCGCCGAGAGCTCACGATTAAAGAACTCGTACAAGGCATTGGCTTCATCCGGCTTTGCCGCAGCCATAAAGTTTGGTCGTTTTCCCTTCCGGGTATCGCCATATAGAGTGAATTGGGAGACAGAGAGAATGGCTCCGCCAACGTCCTGAACACTGAAATTCATCTTTCCGTCCTCATCCTCAAAAATCCGCAGCCCTGCCACCTTGTCGGCAAGATATTTGGCATCCTTCTCTTCATCGCCGTGGGTCACACCCACAAGCACCATCAAGCCGGCTCCAATCTTGCCAACAACTTCATTGTCGACCGTCACTTGTGCATGCTTGCATCGTTGAATAACAACTTTCATATCGGAATATCTCCTTATCTCCATATAATAAAACGGCCTGTCTCCCGCAGGATAACAGACCGCATTCATATAATAATCCGTGCTGTCATGAGGCCCGGGCCCCCTTAACAGAACGACCATGCCAACATTCCAATCACTGCATGATTCGATGAACGGTATATACATCCTTTACCCGCTTGATCCGTTCCACAACGGATTGGAGGTGATCCGTATTGCGTATTAAAATCGTCATGTGGATCATCGCCATCTTATTCTTGTCGGATCGACCGGTTACGGCAGATATATTCGTCTTGCTCTCTGACACGGCCTGGAGGACCTCGTTCAGCAATCCGTTACGATCGTGACCGGTCACTTCGATATCGACGCTGTAATTAGCCTCAATGGTCGATTCCCATTCAACCTCAATCACACGTGCGGCATCTTCGCCTTCATCCGTAGTTGGCAGGTTCGGACAGTCCGATCGGTGAACCGATACCCCGCGTCCCCGGGTAACATAACCGACAATGTCGTCTCCCGGGACAGGATTACAGCATCTCGCAAATCGCACAAGCAGATTGTCTATGCCCCTCACCCGTACCCCGTTGGTCGGACGGCTGCGTTTCTCTGCCGGCTTGATCTCCTTCATCTCAGAAGTCAATTCAAGCTGATTCGCTTCCTCCTGCTCCTTGCGGAGCTTCTCGGTCACTTTGGTGCATATTTGTGCGGCGGTGATACCCCCAAAGCCAACGGCCGACAACATATCCTCAATGTCATTAAAAGCAAACTTCTTGGCCGCTTCCATTAATTTATCATCGGTCATCCATTCGGATACCTCAAGACCCAGACGCTTGATCTCGCGCTCCAGCATCTCGCGTCCCTTCTCCACGTTCTCTTCCCGCTTCTCTTTCTTGAACCACTGCTTGATTTTGCTGCGGGCGTGAGAGGATTGGGCAATCTTCAACCAGTCTTGACTCGGGCCGTACGAATGCTTCGAGGTCAAAATTTCCACGATATCGCCGGTCTTAAGCTGATAGTCCAGCGGAACGATCCTTCCGTTAACCTTGGCACCGATGGTGCGGTTTCCTACTTCCGTATGAATCCGGTAAGCAAAATCAAGCGGTACGGAGCCTGAAGGCAGCTCGATGACTTCGCCTTTGGGTGTAAATACAAAAACCAAATCAGAGAAAAAGTCCATTTTCAAAGATTCTACAAACTCTGAGGCATCCTTCGTTTCATGCTGCAGCTCTAATATTTCACGGAAGAACGTCATCTTGTTGTCGAAGCTGCCTCCGTTGCCTCCTGAGCCTTCCTTGTAGGCCCAGTGTGCCGCGATACCGAACTCTGCCGTACGATGCATCTCCCAGGTGCGGATTTGAACCTCTGTCGGCTCCCCGTTCGGTCCAACCACGGTCGTGTGGAGGGATTGATACATATTTGTTTTTGGCATGGCGATATAATCTTTGAAGCGGCCAGGCATCGGCTTCCAGAGAGTATGAATGATGCCGAGCGTAGCATAACAATCCTTGATGTTGTCCACAATAATGCGGATTGCAAGGAGATCGTAGATTTCGTTGAATTGCTTGTTCTTTACGGTCATTTTCTTAAACACGCTGTAGATATGCTTGGGTCTGCCGGACAGATCGGCTTGAATACCCATTTCATCCAGCTTCTCCCGGATACAGACAATGACGTTGTCGATGTACTGCTCCCGTTCAGCCCGCTTCTTGTGCATTAAATTCGCAATGCGGTAATACTGCTGCGGATTCAAGTAACGAAGCGCGATGTCCTCCATTTCCCACTTGATCGCGGAAATACCGAGACGATGGGCAATCGGGCAGAAGATCTCTAGTGTTTCATAGGAAATGCGACGCTGGCTTTCCTCGGACTGGTACTTAAGAGTGCGCATATTATGAAGACGGTCCGCCAGCTTAATCACGATCACCCGGATATCCCGTGCCATCGCGATAAACATTTTACGATAATTTTCGTTTTGCTGCTCTTCCTTGGACCGGAATTGGATACGTTCTAATTTAGTCAACCCATCCACCAGCATTGCACACGTATCCCCGAAGCGCTCGCGAATCTGCTCAAGTGATACAGTTGTATCCTCAACGACATCATGAAGCAGTGCAGCAATAATAGACAACGTGTCCACCTGCATGTTCACCACGATGTCTGCAACCGCAAGCGGATGAAGAATATAAGGTTCTCCCGATTTCCGCACTTGTCCGTGGTGGGCTTGCTCCGCAAATACATACGCTTCCTCAATGCGGAGAAGATCGGGTTCTTTTATATAGGCGCTGGCCTTTTCGAGTAATCGCTCTATGCCCATTTTGGAGTCCTTCTCTTCCCTTTCTATATAAAATGGAACCCGCCCTTGTCAAAACGTGCAGGTTCCCTCGTGATTGTTTTCCTATCATTATGACGCTTGTGGCGTTATACGTCAACATGTGCAGCATCCTGACACTTATAGTATGCCCGTTTCCGGCGCGGAGACATCAAAACTTGACATGAATTGGATATTTTGACGAACTATAAAAATTATTGTTGAAAAAACGAACGATTGTATTTAATCTATTAAAGATCGTACGCGAACGGTCCTATATTTAAAGTCCTATAGAGGAGTGAAATGGTTTGCAACGTGAAATTCAAGTAGATGAGAAACTTCCGTTTGGTCCAGGCTTCCTTCTGAGTCTGCAGCATTTGTTTGCCATGTTCGGAAGCACGGTGCTTGTACCGAACATATTCGGCGTGGACCCTGGCATGATCCTGCTGATGAACGGTATTGGTACACTGCTCTACATTTTCTTATGTAAAGGAAAAATCCCGGCCTACCTCGGCTCCAGCTTTGCGTTTATCTCGCCGGTTCTGATCGTACTGGCCGGTGACCCGGAAGCCAACTATGGCAAAGCATTGGGAGCCTTCATCGTCACGGGGATCATCTTCTGTCTTGTGGCTCTCATCGTTAAATATGCAGGAACCAAATGGATCGACTTCGTATTTCCGCCTGCGGTTATGGGTGCCATTATCGCGATGATCGGACTTGAGCTTGTTCCTGTTGCTGCTGGCATGGCCGGCTTTTTGCCGGAAGAGGGACAGGCCATTGATCCTAAAATCATTACCATCTCGCTCGTTACGCTCGGCGTCACGGTATTCGGTTCCATCCTGTTCCGCGGCTTCTCCAAAATCATTCACATCCTGATCGGAATCGTAGTCGGGTATGCACTCTCCTTCGTTCTTGGAGTGGTAGACACAGAGAAAATTGCGAATGCAACCTTCTTGTCAGCACCGCAGCTGACCACACCGGTGTTCGATAACGGAGCGATCTGGACCATCATTCCGGTTGCGATCGTTGTTATCGTTGAGCATATTGGCCACTTGCTCGTAACCAGCAATATTGTGGGCAAAGACCTCTCTAAAGATCCCGGCCTTCATCGTTCACTGCTTGGCAACGGTATATCCACTATCCTGTCCGGGTTTGTAGGCTCAACACCGAATACCACCTACGGTGAAAATATTGGTGTCATGGCGCTTACAAAGGTATACTCAATATTCGTGATTGCCGGAGCAGCCGTTATTGCGATCATACTCTCCTTCTCCGGAACGTTCTCTGCCGTTGTAGCGAACATTCCTACACCCGTAATGGGCGGCGTATCCCTGTTGCTGTTCGGAGTTATTGCAGCTTCCGGTCTTCGAATCTTCGTTGAGCAAAAGGTCGATTTCTCCAAAGCAAGCAACATGATTCTGGCTACACTGGTGTTGGTAACAGGAATTAGCGGCGTAACTTTGAAGATCAATACCGTCGAACTGAAGGGTATGGCATTGGCAACCATCGTAGGTGTCGTTATGGCTCTGCTCTTTAAAGTATTCGAAATTACCGGTCTCTCCAATGAAAAAAATGATGGACCGATCGTGGAGAAAACACCAGATTGATTTCATCATAACTGGATCTCAAATCAAAAAACGCCCTGAGCTTATAGCTCAGGGCGTTAATATTTCCCGGGAAAATCAGGAAGATCTTTGTCGTTTACTCGTATTTCATGAGTGTAAATACATCGATTCCATCCAGCTTCGAACGGCCATTCAAATCGGCAAGTTCGATCATGAAGGCAGCTCCAACCACATTGCCGCCCAATTGACGGATGAGGTTAATTGAAGTTGCAATGGTCCCGCCAGTTGCAAGGAGATCATCCGCAATCAGAACATTTTGCCCCTTCTCGATGGCATCGGTATGCATCGCCAAGCGATCTTTTCCATACTCGAGGTCATATCCCACTTCAATCGTTTCGTATGGAAGCTTTCCGCTTTTGCGAATGGGAGCGAATCCGACTCCAAGGGCATACGCCAGCGGTGCACCCACGACAAATCCGCGAGCTTCGGGACCAGCTATCACATCGATCTTAAGATCGGACACCATGACCTTCAATTCTTCGATGGATTTGCGATATGCCTCACCGTTCTTCAGCAGTGTGGTAATATCTTTGAAGCTGATCCCCGCCTGCGGAAAATCGGGAATGACACGAATATAATCTTTAAAATCCAAAATAATCTCCTCCTGTATGGTTGCGGCTAAGATACACCTTTTGTGCGGGACATCATCCACTGGGTTAATTGTTCGGTACCGGCATGAAGCAGATGCTGCTCCATATCCGCCAAATCGCTTAATTCCCTGAAGTGACGGGAAGCATCCAGCGGTTTTTTCTCCGGCTTCGGTATAAAAGTAATTTGTCCCTCGACACGCTGAATGAACGCCAATTCTTCAAACACGTCCAGCACTTTGACTAACATGCGTGGAGACAAGGAAGCCTGCTGCTGCAGACGCGCAACAACCTCGTTCTCCGGCATGGGACTGGACGTCATTCCAGCGAGTGAAACGTACAGCTTTTTAAACTGTTCCCGGTCCGGAATTAGCAATCGTTCACGCTGACTCCGGGTCGGATGTAACATGAATATATTGGGAACGGAATGGAAGGCTGACATGAACCCATCCAGCTGTTCAGCCGTCTCCGGTACGTCCAGTACGAACAAAACGGAAATGTCTTCTTGATTGTGGTTCTCAGCAATTTCATTATCCGGCAAGACGCCAGCATTCCTATCATATACCCAAAGGCACATATCATACAATTGGGTTTTTATTTCCGGGTGTGAATCTTTTGCGTATACCACTGCCGAACGGGCAGCCGGACAACGGAGATGCGGTTCCAGATCCGCTCTCCACCTCTGAATTTCTTTCAAAGGCTCTTGGATTCCCCGATAATCAAATACCTGCTGATAGGAGGCGCGAATGTCCTGAATCATCAGCTGCACCTTGCGGCTGCCGTTCCATTCATTCACGGAGAGCTCTCCCAACACGTCCACGATAGTACCTACGGGCAAAATATCGGCAAGATGCCCCCATCCAAATGAGATGGCATCCATCACTTCCCGCTTCTGCTGGATACGAAGCTTCAGGTGTTTTCCTTCCTTGCCGATTTTCCGAACATCCTTAATGACAACATCACGAAAGACAATCTTTGGTACAGCATTCGCCATCCCAAACGGTCCTAACTGTTCGATTTGCTCCAAAACAGGCACAGATATCTCCGACATGCTGGCTTCGAGGTCTGCATCACATACGGCAATGAGATGCTCTGCATCAAGTGCTTCTTCTGCATACACATGAAGTCCCCGTTCAAACTCTTCCAAGCGGTCCCGCTGGAGGCTCATGCCGGCAGCAGAATGATGACCGCCAAAATGGTCCATCACGTCCCGACAGGAGTGTAAAGCCGCATAGATATCGAATCCTGGAATCGAACGGGCAGAGCCTTTGCAATTCCCCGTATCGGGGTCAATCCCGAGTATGACAACAGGTCTGTAGAATCGCTCCAATATTTTGGAAGCCACAATTCCAACAACACCAACATTCCAGCCTTCACCGGCCAGCACGATGACGGGAGGAATCTCCCGCCCTCCCCAGCGGGTCTGCACCATTCCAAGGGCTTCCTCAACAATGGTCTCAACCACTTGCTGCCGTTCCTTGTTCAGTCCATCCAGCTCCCAGGCTAAACGCTCCGCTTCTTCCCTGTGCTCTGTTGTGAGGAGCGTAACCGCACGACCTGCATGATCGAGGCGGCCGCTGGCATTAATTCGTGGTGCCATAGAAAAAGCCACGTTTACTGCGGTTACCTGCTCCACGTGAACCCCCGATACCTCGAGCAAACATCGAATGCCTTCATAACGAGTGTTCCGCATCGATTCAATTCCGTGCTTCACCAGCACCCTATTCTCTCCAGTGAGTGGCATCAAATCAGCTATCGTCCCGATGGAAACGATCTGGAGCCATTCCTCAGGCGGCTCCCCCACAAGAGCCTGAGCCAGCTTGTACGCCACGCCTACGCCCGCCAAACCCTTAAAAGGATAAGGACATGTGGGAAGCTTCGGGTTGATCAGTGCATAAGCCTCAGGCAGCGTCTCAGGCGGCTCATGATGGTCTGTGACAATCACGTCGATGCCCAAGCTGTTCGCGTACGCAATTTGCTCGACTGCACTAATTCCCGTATCTACGGTAATCACCAAACTGACCCCTTGTTGATGGGCCCAATCCAGTGCATGATTATGTAAACCATAACCTTCATTGGAACGATGAGGTATATAAATATCATAGGATGCGCCCAAATGACGCATCAGATGAATCATCAACGATGTGCTGGATACTCCATCTGCATCGTAATCGCCATAGATCAGAATATGCTCACGATCCTCCAGCGCTTTGCGTATTCGCGGTACTGCCTCTTGCATTCCCTGCATGAGAGAAGGGTCATGCGTCAGCTCAAGTGTACCATGTAGAAATCTGTGTCCATCCTCGGCCGATTGTATCCCCCGCGAAGCCATAAGTGAAGCCACAATGGGCGACAACGACAGGTCCTGAGCCAGCCTATCGGTGATTGATGACTCTGCCGGGTGTATTCGCCATTCGTATTTGGAATACAGCACAGGGACTCACCTTCCTTTTCCTGCCTTTTTCCTGCTGTCTTAGCCTGTAACTCATCCGTTACTGCGTCAGTGTCGGCATATCATTGTCCATCAAGTCATAATTCGATTTATACGGATAACCCGGTTCATAGGGAACTACGGCAATCTTGGCATCCGTAACCTGAATGAAGCGATGGGTTAAAAGCTTTCGGATCCGCTCGGCAATTTCCTGTGCCTCCAATACGGAAGTACGCGGATTCACGGTGATTTTCACCTCGATGTTCACATGGCGAAACTGTCCGTATTCCTGAACTTTCAGTTCCGTGACCGTTATGACACCGTGCACACGCTGAATCGTATCCATAAACTCCGCTTCATGCTCATGTCGCTTCTCTTCTAAAAGCGTTCCATAAACGGAATGAACGATCAGTATATACCCTTTTCTCACTACGAGACAAGACACAATAAGAGCTGCAATCGAGTCCATGTATACCAGCGGAGCCCATTCGAAATAAAAGCCTCCCATGGAAAGAGACACCCCGACCAAGACCGTAAGAGAAGAATATAGTGCGAATCGGTGGTCAGCGGACAGCATCGCGTGCCTTGGATCATTGTTTCTTTTGATCTGCCGGTATTGGTACTGAAATACGGCTTCATTTACTGCCAGTGAGACAAGGACTGCAATTATTGCGCCTTTGGTTGGCGGCTGGAGGTTGCCTGATGCCATGTGCTGAATGGCTGAAATAGCAATTTGGATGCCGCCCATAATAAACAATACGGCAAACAAGATCGAAATTACTGGCTCCGCCGTTTCAGGTGCATCCCGTTTGCTCCGAATGGAACTCTTATAGCCAAAGATTCCTGTGCTTGGCATCCGGTTCACCAATAAAGTTACTGCGTTCGCCGCAGAGTGCATAGCATCTCCGATTAGAGCCTTGCTGCCGGATAAATAACCGACAATGCCTTTGCACAATGCCAATGCAAAATCAGTTACAATCCCTGTCCAGACGATAGTTTCGGTATGATTCAATCGTTCATTGTTCACTTGAGGCCCCCCTCAATCGTGTCCAGTCAATCCTGCACATGATCATGCTGTTAACTTTAGAAAGCCGCGTCGCCTACGACGCGGCTTTCACTTGTATAGGATCTCTGCTGTCTAGATTGCAACGCCATCAGCCCATTGGATTAAATTTCAATTTTATCTTTGTTTGGTTTAGGTGCATTCGGTTTATTGCTGACATTACGTTTTTTAAGCACAAGCCACAACGGACTCGCAATAAAGATCGAAGAATACGCACCGAAAGCCAAACCGATACAAATCGCCAGCGAGAACATCTGAATCGACTCACCGCCAAGCAAGAGCATGAAGAACGCAGCGATGAATACGGACAAAGCCGTATAAATCGAACGACCGAGCGTCTGGTGCAAACTTTTGTTTACGAGATCTTTTAGATCCGATGATCTTTTAATCTTGGCAAACCTTAAGTTTTCCCGTATCCGGTCAAAGATAACAATCGTATCGTTAATCGAATAACCGATGATTGTCAGAACGGCAATGATGAACGTTAAATCCACTTCCAACCCGAGAATCGAGAAAATACTGATAACCACAAATGCATCATGCAGGAGCGCTACAATCGCTGCAATCGCAAACCGCCATTCAAAGCGAATGCTGACATAGATGATAATCCCGATACATGAGAGAAGTACGGCATATATTGCGTTCCGTCCAAGCTCCTTGGCCATCTCGGGGTCAACCGTATTGATCTCGAATGTTGCCGTGTCATCCAGCTTCTCGATGCCGGATCTCAGCTTCAAATCCTGATCCTCGGTGAGTACCTGGCTGAACCGGATGTTCACACGATCATTACCCGGCGTAACACTTGCATCTTCACCGATCCCTGCTTCTGCTAGCACGGATTCAATCTGCTCCGTTGTCAACGGTTTGGAGAGTGAGATATCCACGTTGGAGCCTGATTGGAAGTCAACCCCGTAGTTAAGCCCTCGAGTCAGGAGAAATACCAACCCCAGAATCGTAATAGCTATGGATAGTATATAGAAAAATCTGCTTTTGCTTACGAAATCGTATTTCTTAAAGCTCACGAATGTCACGCTCCTTTACGCCATAATGGCTCGGTTTGCGGGCCCAACCAATATTCACAAGCAGATTGAGCAAGAAACGGGAGAAATAAACGTTCGTGGCAATACTTACGATAATCTCCAAGATCAATACGAGCGCAAAACCTTTAACCGCACCGGTACCAAACCCGAACATCACAGCGGCAACAAGAATCGTTGTCAAGTTAGAGTCCATAATTGCCCGCAGGGACGACTTACCGCCCGATTTCACTGCGGATGGCACACTCTTACCTGTCTTGATCTCTTCCCGAATACGTTCATAGGTAATGATGTTGGCATCAACGGCCATACCAATACCAAGTATGAATGCCGCGATACCTGGAAGCGTCAAGGTAAAGTCAGCCCATACGAAAATAAGAATCAGCAGCCATGTATGCAAAATGAGTGCAAAACTTGCAAGCAAACCTGGTACACGATATCTAATGATCATGAATAACAGAATCGCAGCAGACGCTATAAGACCTGCTTGCAGCGTTTTAGTAAGAGACTGCATACCGAGTGTTGCCCCTACGCTCTGGGAGTATTTCTCTACCAGTTTCAGTGGCAAAGCACCGAGATTAATCGTATCCCGGATCTGTTTTGCTTCATCTAGGGAGTAATTCCCTGTAATTTGCGCAGTGCCGTCTGTCAATACAGCTCGTACCGTCGGAGCCGACAGAAGTTGGTCATCCATGAAGATAGCGAGCTCTTGACCAAGAAGACGTTCTGTAATTTCAGCGAACTTCCCTTTGTCCTTCACTTTAATATCTATCATAGGCTGATTAAGCGTGTCATAGGCAACCGATGCGCCATTCTCGACAAAATCGTCGCCGCGGAGCTCTATTTTACAAAACTCCTCGCCTTCTTTACAGCCGTCATTGCTTCGGAATGTGAGGTTTGCAGGTTCTTTCATTGTTTTTCGAACTTCGGCCTCATCCGTTACGCCCGCCACTTTCAGGCGAATCCGGTTTGTCCCTTCCGGCGTAACCTCCGGCTCTGACGTTCCCATCGCATCAGCGCGCTTTTGCAAGCTCTTCGCTGTTTCCTGCAGTGCTTCTTTTGTGACTTGCTGACCTTCCATTAATGGCTCGGCTTCATAAAGGATTTCAAATCCACCCTTTAGATCCAAACCAAGACGGACCTCTTTCAACAAGCCTGGAGTTGTAACGGCCATTAAAATAGTGATCACGAGCACGGTTCCAACGAAACTGATAATTCTCTTCATGCCGTCCCTTGTTCCCCCTTTTTACTCAATATTCCTATTATAGCGATGTCATAAAACCCAGTCAATTTATCAAAATTTGTCGGGCTTATGGATGAACCCTTATTCCGCAAGGCAAAAGGGACCTCTCCGATTAATCGAAAGAAGATCCCTTATATGCTGATATTGTCATATAGTTCATTAATGCTGTTGCCTTCAAGGACAGAATGTCGTTGACCAGTTTGTGGAGGGATGGGACGCCTTCCTTCTCATACTTGCTGCTGACACAGTTCCAAATATCATCGCTGGTCACATATTCGTACCCGATCAGATGCATTTCTTCAACTTTGCTCAAGCATACCATCTCAATGGTGCTCATCAATTCTTCCTCGCTCATTTGCTCGAGTTCCATGCATATGGCCTCCTCACTGACTCCCTGTTGTCCCTAAAATACATTCGACATCCTACTTTGCTTTCCTTCTATTCCTACCATGTCCTGAAAAAAAAGTAAAGTCATCAGATGGGACAGGTAGGGCATATCCATAAGAATAGCCATGTTGTGTCATCGTATTCAGTCTTAACCAGGGAGTGGGATGGACAGTGAACAAGCAATCATTTATTAAAGGAACGCTGATCTTACTTGCAGCCGGCATATTAAACCGCCTACTCGGGTTTATTCCCCGTATCGCCCTCCCCCGGATCATTGGACCCGAGGGTGTCGGCATTTACCAGTTGGGGTATCCCTTCTTTATCGTGCTCGTAACTATCATTACGGGCGGAATTCCGCTGGCCATTGCCAAAATGGTTGCTGAAGCCGAAGGAGCCGGGAAGCAGGATGCCTCCAAGCAGATTCTTCATGTAAGCCTTATGCTGACCCTGATAGCAGGTACCCTCTTTACAGGACTCAGTCTGCTGCTTGCTCCTTGGGTAACCGGTGTTCTTTTGCCGGACGAGCGTGTATATCAAACCTTCATCAGCATGACACCCATGCTGATCATCATTGCCGTTTCGTCCGTGTATCGAGGATACTTCCAAGGAAAACAAAACATGATTCCCTCCGCAAGCTCCTCTGTGATCGAGACGATTGTCCGAATTATTTGCATGCTGTGGTTTGCCCATCTGTTGATGCCCAAAGGTATCGCATACGGCGCGGCAGGAGCCATGCTCGGCACAGCTGTCGGAGAGCTGATCGGGATGATTGCACTGCTGCTGCAATATTCTGGTGAGGGACGCAGAACCAACAAACTGATGCCGAGATCACCACAAGAGGCAATCACGGCACCGATTGTGAAGGAAACGCCCCCCACCAATAAAGGCATCCTGAAACGTTTATTCGGTATCGCTTTACCCGTCACCGGCGGTAAAATGGTTGGCTCCTTCTCTTACTTGCTGGAGACCATTCTGACGAATCGCAGTCTGGCCATGGCAGGTATTGCGACATCCGTAGCTACCGCCCAGTATGGAGCTCTCCAGGGCATGATTATCCCGCTTCTGCTATTGCCCGGTGCCCTGACCGTCTCTCTCGCCATTTCCCTTGTTCCTTCACTCTCAGAAGCAGCCGCGCGTAATGATCGGGCTACCATACACAAACGGATGAACCAATCCCTTCGGCTTGCCCTTGTCTCAGGCGCTCCCTTTGCTATCCTCATGTTTGTTTTGGCCGAGCCGCTATGTCTGCTGTTATACGACAATAGCGAGATTAGCGATATGCTCAAAATCATGGCGCCCTTCGCTTTGTTTTTGTACGTGCAGTCCCCCCTGCAAGCTGCACTGCAGGTACTCGACCGACCAGGTCGTGCTCTATTGAATACTCTGGTCGGAGCTATCATCAAAATGAGCCTCATCGTTTATTTGGCATCCAATCCGGCCTTCGGCATCAAGGGTGCCGTGATCGCCATCATCGTAAACAGCATCGCTGTCACTTTGCTGCATGGATTTAGCCTGTCGAGACTGATCGGCTTTCGGTTCCGCCTGCTTGATTATGTGAAAATCGGAGCCGTTATGATCATTATGGGCGCCTGTGTTCTGTATGGCTATAAACATCTTCCGTTTGCATCCTTACCGTGGCTGCAATTCCTGGCCTCTGCGACGGTTGGAGTCATGGTCTATTTGATCGTTATTTTTATGACCAGGCTGGTCACTCCTCGTGACCTGGAGCGTGTTCCCGTCGTTGGTTCCTGGTTCAGCCGATTGAGCCGCCGTTAATCCCGATTCTTGCGGTCAATGTAAATACGTCCTTTATGGTCAATCGAGCACAAAAATATATCTTTAAAATCTTTGGCACCATGATTTTGAATCTCGTTTTTAAGCCAGAATCGTGTTTTTTCAATTAATTCCAGATTTTCGTCCTGTACCTTTCCATCCAGTATAAGCGGAATGGGAAGCCCTTCGTACGTAATTTTGTGGTATGGAATATCGACGACGGTTGGATCTACTTCCTTGGATGTGGATTTGGATGAAGAAGAACCGGAAGAATTTGCGGAACTCGGGGTCTCTGATGAACTTGAAGAGTGGCTGCTGCTGTTGGAGCTATTCGAACTGCTGTCAGCATCCTTTGGAATGACGGTGAGCTGGCCGGAAGTTTCGAGAATCGCAAACTCCACATCCGCCAGGCTGTCGATGTCTTTGCCTCTTAGCTGCTGCATCAAATCATCCAGATTATAGCGCAATTTTGTCATCTCTTTGCGGTGCAGCTTGCCACGGGACACCAATACGCTTGGCCTTCCGTCTGCAAACAGGCGTATCTTTCGATTCTTCAAGCCAATGTAAGCAAGCCCTACCTGAATGCCCACCAGAACGGCGATAGGAGCAAGCCCTTCCCAAATCGGTTTATTGACATCTTCCAGTACAAAAACGGCAATTTCAGCGATCATGATGGATATGACCAAATCGAAGATGGACAGCTTTCCGATTTCCCTTTTGCCCATGATTCGCATGGTGACAAAAATGACCACATACATCAGAATGGTCCGCAGAATCAGAATAGTCATATGAGACATAAACAATCCCTCCCTAGCTTGTCGAACATTCTCATGTACAGCTATTCTGGCCTGCTGCACCTCTTCCCATTCGATTACAATTGCTTAATTAATGGTAATCATGCAAAACCGGTTGCAAAATGTTCAGTTTGTACTATATGTACAGGCTTGGCCATACAATGTTTAATAATCAAGATTAGTTAAGGGGGACGATTCATGGAACCAATCCGACGAGTATTTACCTTTAGGATCTCCAATCCGATTCTTTCAGGTCTTTTGTATTCTTTTTTCTGGATGTTTCTGGGTGCACTGGCTTTATCACTGCTGCTATGGAGCAGCGGGCTGGCTGAAGACGACTTATCCTTTTATACGTTTCTCGTACATGCTATCGCAGCGTTTATCGGTGGATGTGTAAGCGGGAAGCGAGCAGGAAACAAAGGCTGGTATTACGGCTGCCTCACAGGGCTGTTATACGGCGTTACACTGCTCGTCATTGGCTTTCTTGCCCTGGATAGCTCCTTGTCTCTTGGAGACTTGACACTGATTGCCATGGTTTTTGCTGCTGGCGCAATCGGGGGAATGTTCGGGGTCAATTTGAAGAAATAACACACTTCCTAAATCTTCCATGAACAGTCCATTGCTACACTTTTACTCACAAAAAAAACAAAGGCCGATTCCATCAGGAACCGGCCTTTGTTATGGCTGTCATATCTTCACGATTACATCCCATATGTAGGTGAGACGTGATTATGCATCCGTGCTTACACTGTGGCTGATCGAGTTGCGGTCGAACGTCAACTTCGTTACATCGTTCACTTTCAAGACCACAATATCGTCGGTAATCTCCACGATCGTGCCGTGAAGTCCTCCAATTGTTACCACTTTGTCGCCTTTGGACAAGGCGCTAAGCATTGCGTTTCTAGTCTTCTGTTTCTTCTGCTGTGGACGAATAAGCAGGAAATAGAAGATAACAAACATCAATACGAATGGCAAGATCAGACCTAATATGTTGCCACTGCCGCCATTCGCCGCTGCTGCTAAATCAAAAGTTTCTATCATATCTTTCCCCCCTTTCATAAAACTTATCATGATGGCCATGATTTTAATTTAAAACCCTTTTTTATTATCATGTAGGCCGTACTTATCAAAAAACTCATCGCGGAAATCAAGCAGACGGTCTTCCATAATACTCTGGCGTACGCCCCGCATCAAATTGAGCAGGAAATGCAGATTATGATACGTCGTCAATCTCATTCCGAACGTTTCATCGCTCTTGATCAGATGACGCAAATAAGCACGCGAGTAGTTACGGCAAGTGTAGCAGTCGCATTCCGGATCCAGCGGTCCGTAATCCCTGGCATATTGAGCATTTCGAACGACAAGACGGCCTTGACTTGTCATCGTTGTCCCGTTGCGGGCAATCCGAGTCGGAAGCACGCAATCGAACATATCCACACCACGAATCGAGCCCTCAATCAACGCATCGGGTGATCCGACTCCCATCAAATAGCGAGGCTTATTGTTCGGCAGCAGGGGTACCGTGTGATCCAGCACTTCATACATCAGCTGCTTCGATTCTCCCACACTAAGTCCACCAATAGCATAACCCGGGAAATCCATGGAAGTCAAATCCCGGGCGCTCTGGCGGCGCAGATCCTCATGCATGCCTCCCTGGACGATCGCGAACAGGGCTTGATCTTCCGGTCTGGCATGACTCTTAAGGCAGCGTTCAGCCCAGCGGGAAGTACGCTCAGTGGATTGTTTCACATATTCGTACTCCGCAGGATAAGGCGGGCATTCATCAAAGGCCATCATAATATCAGATCCCAGCGCGTTCTGAATCTCCATGGCAACCTCGGGAGAGATGAACAGTTTATCACCGTTCAGATGGGAACGGAAATGTACGCCTTCCTCCGTTATTTTCCTCATTTCTGCCAAGCTGAATACCTGAAAGCCGCCGCTGTCGGTCAAGATCGGCCGGTCCCAGTTCATGAATTTGTGAAGTCCGCCTGCTTCCTTGACGATGTCATGCCCGGGACGAAGAAAGAGATGATAGGTATTACTCAAAATAATGTGAGCATCCATGGCTTTGAGTTCTTCCGGGCTCATGGTTTTTACGGTTGCCAATGTTCCGACCGGCATAAAAGTCGGTGTATCGATCACACCGTGAGGAGTGTGCACCCTGCCAAGCCTAGCGCCTGATTGTTTGCACGTTTTAATATGTTCATACGTAACAGCTGCTGCCATTGTGATTACCAACCTCCGAAGTTAATAGATAAACATAGCGTCGCCAAAGCTGAAGAAGCGGTACTTGTCTTCAACTGCTTCCTTGTACGCTTTCATAATGTGTTCACGTCCAGCCAGCGCACTGACCAGCATAACCAGCGTGGATTTGGGAAGATGGAAATTCGTGATCAGTGCATCCACGACCGTAAACGAATACCCGGGATAGATAAAAATACTTGTCCAGCCGCTGCTCTCCCGGAGAGGCTCGCCGTTCATCTGTGAGCCTACCGTTTCCAGCGTTCGGCATGAGGTCGTTCCAACAGCTATGACCCGGCCGCCGCGCCGCTTCGTTTCATTAAGCAGATCTGCCGTCTCCTGAGAGAGAGAATAATACTCTTCATGCATGACATGATCCTCGACCACATCCACGGACATCGGACGGAATGTTCCCAGTCCCACATGCAGGGTGATGAAGGCGATGTCCACCCCCTTGGCACGGATCTGTTCCAGGAGTGCCTCTGTGAAGTGAAGGCCTGCTGTCGGTGCAGCTGCGGATCCTTCGTGCTTCGCGTATACGGTCTGATAACGATCCCGGTCATCCAACTTCTCTTTAATATAAGGCGGGAGCGGCATTTGACCCAGCTCATCCAGAATCTCCTGAAAAATCCCTTTATAAGAGAAGGAAAGGGTGCGCGCACCCATCTCTCCTTCCTCCTCAATAACCGCTTTTAATTTGCCATCACCAAAGGAAATCACATTTCCCTTTTTCAACTTCTTGCCGGGTTTCACCAGTGCTTCCCATCGGTCTTGCCCCATACTCTTCAGCAGAAGGACCTCTGCCTTGGCACCGGTATCTTCCTTTTCGCCGAACAATCGTGCAGGAATCACCTTCGTATCATTTAATACAAGCGTGTCTCCCGCATTCAGGCTGTCTATGATATCTGCGAACGTTTGATGATTGATTTGCCCGCTCTCTTTGTTAAGGGTGAGAAGTCTTGACGAACTTCGATCAAGCAGCGGTGTCTGCGCAATCAATTGTTCGGGTAATTCAAAATCATACAAATCTACATTCATGTCGGTCAGTCCTTCGTAATAATCGTGTTGCGGTAATAGTGTTGGAGTATCTGCTTATAATCATACCCTTCATCGGCCATTCCTTTGGCACCCCACTGCGACATGCCGAGTCCATGACCGAAGCCTTTGCCGGTAAATTTGAAGCCGGAAGAGTTCTCGATTACACGTGCTTTCCCTGTTCCATTCATCACAACGGTCCCGGAGCCTCTAACATTTCCGTTTCCGCTTCCAGAGATGACCGATACCGTTTGACCGCTTGAAACCGTTGATACCGCACCATTCGCGCTCAATACAGTATAACTTCCGGTCGATTCAATATCAAACAGCGTGCTTGGCAGACCGTTGAAAGCAGAGCGGAACATATCCGGATATTTGACGTCCAGCACTTGTCCATTAGCTTTAATCGTAAGGGCACGCCCGGATGGGCCTCGCTCCGTTACATCCAATGAAGAAATAGAGGCTGGCAGGCTGTTAGTTGTTTTTCCTTTTAGAGAGGCCAGCAATTCGTCTGAAGTATAAGGACCGCGAACCCAATCATAACTGTTGGACTCCGCCACCTTTTCAAGAATAACGGCAGTGTCTCCCGGATTCATCTTGCCCACAGGCTCAACGTTCGATTGGATTAACGGCAATTGCCGCACATTCGTATCCTTGGAAGTGACGGTCATGTACAGAAGCCCTGCCGAGGTTTTATTGCCGGTTTCTTTTGCATTGTCCTCACGGACATAACCGGTAACCCCGCTCGGAAGGAGCACATGATACCATGACTTGAGCGCAGCTTGGGACGAAGAATCCCCTGGGCTTTCCACTGCTGTAAACAGATCGTTCCGGTTTCCCCATACCTCAGTGGAGTCCGCCGTCATCCCCCCGCTGTTGGAGGAAAATACGGTTTCCACGAGCTTGCCGTCCTTCAAAACAACTTCGCCTTCAGTGGCATCTACAGCCTGAATAATGCTGACATACTCATAGGCTGTTCCATAATAGGCTTGGCTTAATGTTGTATCCACCACATGTGCTACTTCAAACTTGCTGCCTTGGAATAGAGCATAACTGCGCGCTGCAACGGCTTGAGCTTTCAGAGCCTCTGCTCCCCAGGAAGACGGCACTTCGGCGCCGACAACGGAATACAGGTACTGCTGGAACGGCAATTCATTCACAAGATAGAGTTGGCCGTTCTTTTGCCCGATCTCAAATGTCCCTCGATAAGAACGATCCGTGCGCTCTTTCACATTTGTTGCAGCCCCTGTCTTCCCTTCCAGGCGCAGTGTGGACTGAGCGCCCGCCAACATGTAATGCTGTGTTTCTTGAGGGGTTGCCAGGTTCAGGCTGACATCGCGTCTCAGAATCAGTCCTGAAGTATTAGCATCCTGTTCGACAAGTGCAGCAGAAACTTTTCCCGCTTCCTGTTTGATTGCTGCCAAATCCGATGTGTTCGCGGCTTCCCCTACCCATACCTCATAAGTAGAAGCTCCTCCCGCCGGCACCAGCACGTTGAATGCATCAATGCCTGCATCCGCAAACGATTTACGAACCGTCTCCGCCTGGGCTTCTGAGCCATACGATCCAGCCGACAGATGCAATCCGCCTTTGACGGAAGGGGTCTGTCCGTTCAGATGAGCAGCCGCAGTCTTTGCTGTTCTCGCTGCTGCTTCAATAGCTGATTTCTCGGTTCCATACATACCGGCATACAATTTATATACCTTGCCATCAATAAACAGCATCGGTTTGTCGCTCGTGCCCTGCAGCTTCTTCGCTGCTTCTGAAGCTGTTTTCCAATCCGTTGTCTCAAGCACCTTGACGCGGTATGTATCCACACTCATCCGAACCTGCTGATTGGCAGGAATATTTACGAGTGTTTCCAGAGTGCCAGCAGCAAGCATTGAAGCCGTTAAAGCTTCCATGGATTGCAGAGTAACTGCATTCGTTGTTGACTTATACTGACTTCCCAGATCCAAAAACATCGCGACTCGTATCGTATCCAATGAAGGAGCAGCCGCATGCACGGCTGGTGCGCTCCATACACTTCCTGCAATTGTCAGTGCCAAGAATCCTTTTGCGGACCAGCGGAATAATGATTTCGTCCAGTTCCTATCCATTTGCGTCTTTCCTCCTGTAGCTATTAGGATGTAGTATGAATTTCATGACTCTATAAACTAACGGCGGTCCTCCGGAAAAGGAATGCCTAAATGTTGATATGCTGTGGGAGTAACGACCCTGCCTCGCGGTGTCCGCTGCAAAAAGCCAATCTGCAAGAGATACGGTTCATACACATCTTCAATCGTTTGACTCTCTTCTCCGATCGTTGCCGCAATCGTATCCAGACCCACTGGCCCGCCTCGGAAACTTCGAATCATAGCATTAAGCATTTTATGATCGATAAAATCCAGACCCATCGGGTCAATCTGGAGCATCTTCAAAGCCTCTTGAGCAATGGCTGGTGTTATCATCCCATCGCCGCGAACCTGGGCGTAATCACGTACACGCTTCAAGAGCCGGTTAGCGATACGAGGCGTCCCCCTCGATCTCAGGGCAATCTCGTCAGCGGCATCACCTAGTATCTCGATCCCCAAGAGATCCGCATTGCGTGACACGATGTAACTTAGCTCGTCCACCGTATAGAATTCCAACCGGCTAACCACTCCAAAACGGTCCCTAAGCGGCGCAGAGAGCAGCCCAGCCCTGGTTGTGGCGCCTATTAACGTGAACGGCGGCAGATCCAGACGCACCGAGCGTGCGCTTGGCCCTTTGCCAATCATAATATCCAGCGCAAAATCCTCCATGGCCGGATACATCACTTCCTCTACCGTCCGGTGCAGGCGATGGATCTCATCAATAAACAAGACATCCCCTTCCTGCAGATTGGTAAGAAGTGCAGCCAAATCTCCCGGTCGTTCGATTGCCGGACCGGACGTCGTCCGTAGATTAACACCAAGCTCATTGGCAATAATATTAGCCAGGGTCGTTTTGCCAAGCCCCGGTGGACCGTACAATAACACGTGATCAAGCGCTTCGTTGCGCATTTTTGCAGCTTCGATATATACCTTGAGATTTTCCTTAACCTGATTCTGTCCTATATATTCAGCCAAATAACGCGGACGCAAACTAAGCTCGACAGCCTGTTCGTCCATCATCAGATTGGCGGAAATAATTCGATCGTCCATCTACAAAACTCCTTTCCTGCAGCGATTTCTCTATCTAACCGGCAAATAGCTGCTGCAGCGCCCGTTTCATCAGCACATCGACGGATTCACCGCTGGCCCCAGAATCCTTAATCTTGAGCCAGACCTTGTCCAGTTCACTATCCGTGTAACCCAGAGCCTTCAATCCCTCGCGAGCCTCTGACCATGCCGAACCATCATTCTCCGCTTCCGGTTCCTGTATTGCAAAAAGTCCTGTCATCATCGTCGCATTGCCGAATCCTTCGAGTTTATCCTTAAGATCCAGAATCATGCGCTGCGCTGTTTTCTTACCGATTCCTGGCAGTTTGACGAGAAAGGATACGTTCTCCTGATAGATCGCTGAAACAACATGGTCCGGAGACCCCCCACCCAAAATGCCAAGGGCCACGCGCGGTCCGATCCCCGAAACCTCAATGAGTTTACGGAATAATTTTTGCTCCTCCCTTGACGGGAAGCCAAACAATAGGATCGCATCATCACGCACATGATGGTGTGTATACACCGTCACTGTCCCTTCGGTTTTCGCAAAAGCATACGGATTCGGGCAGAACACGCGGTATCCGACTCCCTGAACATCCAGTACAATATATTCACTTTCTAAGTGGACAACCTGTCCCCGTAAAAAATCGATCATTTTCGCAATACCTCATTTAACATGGAATTAAGTGTATATGAATGCGCATGACAAATCGCTACCGCCAATGCATCTGCCACATCGTCAGGTTTAGGGATGCTCTGCAGCTTCAGGAACATCCTGACCATCTCCTGAACTTGTTTCTTCTCTGCCTTGCCATAACCGACGATCGCCTGCTTCACCTGCATCGGTGTATACTCTGCAATCGGAAGTCCCCGCTGGATGGCAGCAAGAATGAGAACACCTCTGGCTTGGGATACCGACATGGCCGTCGTTACATTGCGGTTAAAGAACAATTTCTCAAATGCCACAGCCTCAGGCTCGTATTTATCAATAAGCTGCTGCATGCCTTCATATACATGAAGCAGCCTCTCCTCATCCGGTGTATGGGCTTCCGTCTGGATGCAGCCATACTGCACCGGAGTCACCTTGCTCCCAACCTTATCTACAAACCCGAAACCCACAATCGCAATCCCCGGGTCGATCCCTAAAATACGCAAAACCAATCTCTCCTCTGATGAAGCGAACATATGTATCGTTCTCTCATTATAACAAAAGATCGACTTCAGTTGAGGAAAAACTTTAAACCTTTGATTAGCCGTAATATAACTTTCATATTTGCTCTCTCCGGCTGTCCCGGAAACGCAAAAAACTGCCCGAATGATTCGGGCAGTTTTTTATCTTAATTCGGCAAATACGAAAACAGAAACTACTTAAGGGCTTGGCTTCATGACATTCTCGGCCATATCCCGAGCGTAGTCGCTAAAGGTTGACAGTACACTGTTATACTCTTCAATGTCCTGAATACGAATACCGTCTTCTAATTGCTTAATGACATCCTTAGGCAAAGAAGACTCCATCGAACCGACATCGAGCTGAAAAAAGGTTCGCATGACCTTCTCCTCTTCCGGCGGACCATCAAACAGCGTTAAATTGCCTTTGGAATCGACGCTAATATATGCTTGTCTCTTACAAGCTGGCGAAAGATCTGAAATGGTTTGCTCCAGCCAGACTTCGCCTTTATCATCCAACCGTCCCTGCCATAAAGGATTTTTATTCATCAATTCATAAATACCGTCTGCCGTGAGCCGTCCCAAATCTTGTTCTTCGGTGCCACACACATACGTTATGCGAACGTGAACATGTTTCTTACCCTTTGACGTATTCAACTTCTGCATGAATTCCCTTTGATCCTCTATGCGCTCTTCCTGCTTGTCGTCTTCAATCTTCAGGTAGTGCATCGTTTCCACAGCCAGTGGTGTTTCATCTGATGTAGCCGTGAGCAGCTTCTTCATCTGATCTTTTATATTCTGGCCGGACCATATCACGACACCTGCGATCAGAACGATCGCACAAGACCAAATGGCGCGTCTCCAGCGTCTCCAGCGTTTTCTGAACAGTTTCTTGAAAAAATGAAAAACACTCAAGGTAATCCCCTTCTATTCAATGTTTTTCATATTGTGACCGGGACACTGCCAAATTATTCAGCAGAGCATTTATAATTAGAATTATTTTCTACCTGCAACAAAGAAAGACTGCTTTCAGATCATCTGAAAGCAGTCTTTCTATTTGAATCGGGATGACACGATTTGAACATGCGACCCCCTGGTCCCAAACCAGGTGCTCTACCAAGCTGAGCTACATCCCGTTAATAAATGCCGGTGAAGGGACTCGAACCCCCACGGTTTCCCTCACGATTTTGAGTCGCGCGCGTCTGCCAATTCCGCCACACCGGCATAATGAAATTTCGTATGAATCAAATATTTTAATAGTTTTTTTAAG
>NZ_BIMC01000018.1 GCF_004000885.1 Paenibacillus glucanolyticus NBRC 15330 | reverse complement strand
CGATTTGAAGACAAAGGGCAATATGTTTGGCACCCAAGATGGCATTTCGATCACACCGAGTTTTTATTATGTAAATAAAGATGGCAGCGGACGCCAGGAGGTTGACTTGTATTATCACAGCGGGAACCGGAAGTTCATTCGCATCGGTTCGCCGCAGGATACGGAGAAGCGGTACGTTGTTTTGAATGAAAGGCTGCGCCATGTTCCGCAAGACGAACTGCAGGATACCGCCGCTTATCTGTATAACCATGGCGGTGCCCCGGCGGGGATGAGTGCAGCGACCTATGCGAAGCAGTATATGGAGAAAATTAGCAAGAGCAAAACCTGGGTGGGAAGGCTGGATTGGATGCTGCTTCCTTCCGGCATACGAACACTGATCGGGCCCAAGGCAGGTTTACCTGCCTCCGTTGACACCGAGCGTGCCAACGCTGCCATTCAGCGCTGGTACGGTGAATACAGTCTGCCTGCCGACGTATATGTCGTGAAGAAGGGAACCGATTTGGCGGCGTACGGACGGGCGAATCGTCTGGATGAGAAATCGGCGATATTCCTGAAAAAAGGGTATATTGTGGTGAATTTCAACCTGGAGACGATCCGAAACGGCAATACGGCCAAGCCGCATTTGCAATACATTCATGGCCCACTCATGAATCAGTGGCAGCTCGAAGGGTATAGCAATACACATACGGATCCCTACGGGAAGAGATTCAACCTGACAGACGGGGATGTTGTATTCTATCATGCGGATCAGTCCAGTAAAGGAGATTTCAAATCTCAGGTTCCTCACTGATCCAACCCACACTTCAATAACATCTAAAAACCAGCCATTGCCCGATTTCTCTGGGCAGCGGCTGGTTTTTATGCTGTTCCACTGATGAAAATTCATTCCCTTCACAGGTTACCGCTGCATTGAGGTGAACGACCTGTGAAGCATGGCTGTATGCTCTCATCCAATTTGCAGGATTTCCCCCTCCTATAGGAAGCGAATGGACCATAACAGGCATCGCATTCAGTCCCTTTTTCAATACGGGGGCCATCCCGCATTGTCATACAGATAGCGGACAAAAGCCATCGGATTGCGGTATGAGTTTTTCCACGCTTCTCCCATACCTGCCTCCAGGAAGCCATACCGTTGATCGCAGCCGTTGCATTCAATGAAATAGAGTCTTTCATCTTCCGTGATGCCAATGTCCAGTCCAAAATCGGCTGCATACGGAATAAACAAGGACAGGATGCGGGCGATATGCAGAGAAAATTCGGAGATACGCTCAAGGGTAGCTCCTACAGGTGCATGAGGCATACAGCGGGTCAGTATATCAGGCACCTGATAGGCTGAGCCTCCTTGAGCAATGTTGGAGACAAAGGTTTGGGGCGGTGAGGTTTTGGCGAACATGCCAGCAATCTCCCAGCCGCCGCTGCCTCCCCGCTGCACAGTGACCCTGATGTCAAAAGGACGTCCCCTGTATTCTGCCAGGGGGATGCGCTGCTGCGCTAGAAAGGGCGCGCGCCTGATCCTCTGGTATATCAGAGGATGAAGTCTCCCTTCAGCCAACGCTACCGTTCTCCAGCCTCTTGCAGAAGGCAAGGAACGGGAATAGGTCAGATGGGTGCGTCCAGGGCTCCTTTTTAACCGCATAATCCCAACTCCG
Organism: Paenibacillus glucanolyticus NBRC 15330; assembly: GCF_004000885.1. Taxonomy (GTDB): domain Bacteria; phylum Bacillota; class Bacilli; order Paenibacillales; family Paenibacillaceae; genus Paenibacillus_AQ; species Paenibacillus_AQ glucanolyticus. Next base: position 119,297 of record NZ_BIMC01000018.1, on the reverse strand, counting down.
ACACTTCCGCTGCACGGCTTTAAGACGAGGTCACCGTGCTGACTCAGCATGGACCGAATCGAGAGAGGAGTAGCTTTTACCGTATGGGGCAAGGCGTGGGCCAATTCAGGATCCTGCTCCAGCATATGGTGAATCTTGTCTTTACCATAGCGGGTGCGCCCGTTAAACACATAGATTCCTTGTTGAATCAGGTGATCGATCAGCTTGAGTTCACGTCTGTTGTATATGGCTCGCATATGGATCGCACGGGGAATGGGAATATGCACTTTGGTGTATCCGGATGAAATCGGGATGTATCCTGTCACCTTTCCGGTATCCCGTGAAATATGATGAATGGTAAAAAAACAAGGAACCAGCCCGTACATGGCAGCGGCTTCTTCATAGTTAGCCAGTGATTCAGTGCCGATTCTCCCGCTGGAAATTCTGCGATACGTGTTGTTGTTGAGCAGAATGCCGACAAATTCCGGATGCATGGTCATCCTCCTTGTTACCATAGATCATGTAGTCTTTGTACCACATCGTATGCATAAGGAAGATTGTCCCGGATGGACGGGTGTCGCCCGTGGTTGGCCTATTCTTTATTATTAATATTAGTCACCAACAGCCCCCTATCCGGTATATGTTAAGGTATTAGGCCATACAAATGACGGGAGTGCGCCTTTTTGGAGACAGCATGCAAACACGACGGCTATAGAGCCAGGGTCTCCTTTGAAATCAATCAGCAGAGGTTTTTTCATATAGCTAAGTTGTGAGAAGGGTGTGGAGTTATGAGTTTGCGGAAGGTGGCGGTTGTGACGCCGGGGTCGTTTGTTATTCCATCGGGGAGGAGCAGCTCCGTGGAGCGTGTGGTGGAGCAGACCATTCCCTTGGCACAGGAAGTCATGGATGTGCGCATATTCGGAGTGTTGGGAAAAGGGCTTCCGTCCAAGGACGCGATCAACGGTGTACCGTGTTATCGACTTCCATCTGGAGCGAACTACTATCCTTCCTTGCTGCGCAGGCTTCAAAAATGGAGACCGGATATTATCGAAGTGCACAATCGGCCGCTGCTAGCCCAGCGCCTGAAGATGCATCTTCCTGATGTGAAGACAGTACTCAATCTCCATTCCAATACCTTCGTCACGCCTCCGTACATGAGTGAACAGCGGTTTGGGAACATTGCTCGCTGGATGGACGGGATTGTAGTCAACAGCCGTTTTCTACTGGAGGATATTACGACCAGGCATCCGTGGCTGTCGGATAAAATCACGATTAATCACCTCGGGGTTAGCCTTGAGCATTTTACCCCGCCCTTCAGCCCGGCTGCCAAGGCATTAAAGGAAGCAAGGCTTGCTCAGCACGGATGGAGCGGGCGGCGCATTCTCCTGTTTGCCGGACGGCTCATACCCGATAAAGGCGTCCACCACTTAATTGAAACACTGCCACAGATCATTGACAAGCATCCGGACGTGCTGCTGCTCATTATCGGGAGCGCAGCTTACGGCTCGGACCGTGAAACCGCTTATGTAAGGGAATTAAAAAGGGCTGCCAGGCCGTATCAGCAGTGGGTGTGCTTCCGCCCCTTTGTGCCTTATCCGGCTATAGCCGACTGGTACACGCTGGCGGATATCGTGGCTGTTCCATCTGCGCCCAGAGAGGCCTTTGGACTGGTCAACGTTGAGGCAATGGCGGCAGGCGTACCGGTTATCGCATCAAGCGCAGGAGGCATTCCGGAAATTGTAGAGAATGGGGTGACGGGTTACTTGGTTCAAAGCGATGATTTTCCTACCGGGCTTGCAGAGCAGATCAACAATCTGCTTCAGGACGAAAATCTTCGCAGACAGATCGGAATGGCTGGCCGTGAAACGGTGCGGCAGCGGTTCAGATGGAACCACACAGCAGAGCGCTGGGTCCATCTGATGCAGACCATCTGATGGAAACCGAGGGGACTGTGGCAGGAGCCCCCCTTGCCGAATAGGATGAAGTAACGATTAGAAGCAGAGGAGAGAGCCGACAGTGAACAAAGCCAGAAGGATCACCAGGGGAAGAGGGAAGAGATCGTACCGGCGATATCCTGGCCGTCTCAAAACATCCACGTTCAGAACGAGCGCGGATCATGGTGGAAGCGAATATGCCCTGGCCGATGATACGATCGGCGCCGCTCATCTTCGGCATCGCAGCGTAAGGAGTGAGGCGATTGAAGACTATTCCGTGTACAGCATTCATCTGTCCCCTGAATCGATTACTTCTTCTAAAATTGCAATCCATTCGGTGGATGTGGATCATTTGAACTTTAATCCGGTGCAAGGGACAACTGACAGGCCGTTAATGCAGCAGTTCGGCAATATACCGTTCGTGTTTCCGGAAGACGTGGACGACATCGATGTTGCCGTATCGCTTCAGTCTCCCTATGCCGACGCAAACTATGCGATGGTGGTATCGTGCAGCGATCCGGCATTTCAGGCGGGGGTTAGGTCACGGAACGAACTTCAGGCGGTAGTTGGCATTACAAGAAACGAAGGCAGTCAGCTAGCTGCCGGGTGGGTGTCGTGGATAGCGGTAGGCGGACATTAGGAGTGAAAAAAAGGGCGGGGAGGAAACTCCCCGCCCTTTTTGTGTGTACAGGTAGCAGATGGGGGATGAGCATGGCGCATAACCGTACATATGCCGTTACGGTGAGTGAGAGCAAACATACAATAGCATAGATTGCCAAGGAGCAAGTGACGTTACATGGGAGGAGGAGTACGAATATGCGTAATGTGCAGCGGTTAAGACCACGAAGATCGGTTGCACGGCGAGCCTCCAGAAGAGGAGTGCAGCCGACAGATCCGGCTAACCGTATAACCTACCGTCCTTCGGAACCACAGATCCCAAGAGATAATCATCCGAATCCGTTGGTATCCGTCATTATTCCGGCTATGAATGAAGCAGGCAAAATCGGTGCGGTGATAGCAGAGGCCCGGGCGGTTCACCCCGAAACGGAGGTTATTGTGGTTGCGAATGGATGCAAGGATCAAACGGCATCGGTCGCAGAGCGAATGGGAGCTAAGGTATTATCTTTTGCGGAGCCGCTCGGTAACGATGTTGGACGAAGTGTAGGCGCACAAGCAGCTAAAGGACGAATTCTTCTTTTTACAGACAGCGATATGGTTATTCCTTCTGGTGAATTAAGGCCATTCGTACAGGCGGTGCTGTCTGGTGTGGATGTGGCCCTGAACGATTACACCGGCCCTGTCGATCGGTCGCCGGTTCACCGGGTTATTCTTGCGAAATATACATTAAATTCGATTCTGGGCAGGTCTGATTTGCGGGGAGCGTCCATGACAGCCGTGCCGCATGCATTAAGCCGCCGGGCGCTCGATGTCATGGGTGCAAGGGAACTGTCGATTCCTCCCAAAGCGCAGGCAGCTGCGATGAGCCGGGGGCTGCGGGTGGAGGCGGTTTATCGCGTTGAGGTCGGACGCTTGAACCCGGGACGGACAACTGGCGGGGATCCGCTCGAAATGCTGGTGCTGGGCGATCATCTGGAAGCACTGGAAGCCGTGATTGCGGAGAGGGGCGTCCGCGGCGGATATCACGATGGAGGACGAAGACGGAGCTTGGTGAGGTGAGCACGTGCAGAAGGTAGTTTATAAAAAATCATTCCGATCAGGCCGTTACAGCCAAAGGCGTTCAAGAAAAGCAAAGGGCTCCCCCCGAGCCTCCACAGCCTTCCGATCCTCGCTGAGCAGTCGGTGGCAACGGCTGGCATGGAGTGCGGGAGGCATGGCTGGCAAAAGGAACAGGACTGTTTCCAGCAGTGCGGCTTCGGCTGCCTTTGGGCAGTGGTTGTATTCCAGTGGAATTCCCCGGCACCAATTCTACCATGTAATGCCGAGTGCAGCTGAAGCTTTCCGGCGCGGGTACGCCAGAAGCTCCAGGGAGCCTGTCCCCGCGCCACTGCTGCCGCCTCTGAACGGGCGCGTTTCCGTTATCGTGTCTGCCTGCAATGAGGCAAGCTCGATCCCGATGGTGCTGCGGGAGCTGAAGCGACTTCCATTCCATGAGATCATTGTGGTCGAGAATGGAAGTCAGGACCACACGTACGCTGCAGCACGTTCATTTGAAGGGGTCATTGTTGCGCATATTCCGGATCGTCTGGGGCATGACGTGGCCCGTGCCATGGGGGCCAAGATGAGCACTGGCGACATCATCCTGTTCATGGACGGGGATATGCCGGTATCTGCCGAGAAACTGAGCTCGTATCTGGTGGCGGCAGATCGGGGAGTGGATGTAGCTTTAAACGATATTATGCCGCTTCTGCCGGCTTTTGAACGACAAGATGAGGTTACCCGCTGTAAAACCTTTCTCAATCGAATGATGGGGCGCGATGATCTCGAGGCTAATTCTCTAACGGCTGTGCCGCACGCCATGACAAGGCATGCCATGGAGCGCATTGGGTATGGGAACCTTGCGGTTCCGCCCATGGCCCAGTCCCTGGCTATAAGACAGGGACTTCGGATTGAAGCGGTGCAGACGGTGGATGTTCTCAGTATGAACCGGAGAAGAAAAACGAACCGGGGCAAGGACAATCCGGTAGCAAGGCTGATCATTGGCGATCATGTTGAAGCGCTTGGAGAAACGATGAAAGACCTTGGCGCACGTCTTCAATGGGGACAGGTGTCACGAACGGAACTAGCCTTACGGAGGAACAGCCTATGAGCGGACTTACAAGCATTATTATCCCCACGTTTAATGGACTGCATCTGCTGCGAACTTGCGTGGATCATATTCGTGCTTATACTGATGTACCCTACGAGATTATCGTGGTAGATAACGGATCCCGGGACGGCACCGGCGAATATTGTCTTCGTGAGAAGCTGCTGCTGATTTCCCTGCCGGAGAACACCGGATTTCCCGTTGCGTGCAACCGCGGTCTTCGGATGGCTTCGGGTGACCAATTACTGCTGCTGAACAACGATGTCTTTGTCTCGCCTCGCTGGCTGACGTTATTGCTGGAGGCGCTGTACAGCCGGGAGGAGATCGGGATCGTTGGACCTGTAACGAATTACGCAAGCGGAATTCAGCAGGTGGAGGCAGGGTATACGGACATCACGGGTTACATCCATGAAGCGGAGCGCTGGAATGTGACGAATCCGGGGCGCTGGCAGGAAGTGAACCGCATTGTCGGACTATGTTATCTGTTTAAGCGCACGGTCATGAACCGGGTTGGACTGCTGGATGAAATGTTCTCGCCCGGTCATTACGAGGATGATGATTACTGTTATCGTGCCCGTCTTGGCGGGTTCAAGCTATTGGTCGCAGGCAACGTTCTGGTACATCATGAGGGCAGCGCGAGCTTCCGGAATCGGTTTCCGGGCGGGTTCCAGGACCTGATTGAACGAAATCGGAAACGGTTTGTGGAAAAATGGAACGTGGACCCATTACAATTCATCGAGGAGAGAGGTGACGCATCATGAAGGGCGTATTATTGGCGGGAGGAAACGGCACCCGGCTCCTTCCGCTAACGAAATATATGAATAAGCACCTGCTTCCGGTAGGAAAGTATCCGATGATTGCATATGGAATACACAAGCTCCAGCAGGCTGGCATTGATGACATTTTGTTAATTACCGGCTCCAAATCGGTTGGTCTGTATGCGGAGTATTTGGAGAACGGACGGAATTTCGGTGTCAATCTAACCTACAGGGTGCAGGAACAAGCGGGGGGTATCGCGGAAGCGCTGGAGCTTGCCAAGGGATTCATCCCGCCAGACGAGAAATTTGTTGTTCTCCTGGGGGATAACTTGTTTCAGGATGATTTAAAGCCCTTCATCCAGTGTTATACACAGCAGCCGCCTGGTACTGCAATGGTGCTGCTCAGCCCTACGGATAATCCTCATCGGTACGGCGTGCCTGTTTTTGCGGAGGATGGCAGTGGGAAACTGCTCTTCATTGAGGAGAAACCCGTAAATCCCCGGAGCCGTCATGCGGTGACCGGAATATATATGTATGACCATAGTGTGTTTGAAATCATCAGCCGAATCAGTCCGTCGGACCGAGGGGAATTGGAGATTACCGATGTCAATAATCTGTACGCAGCTGCTGGGACACTGGTGTATGACATTCTGCAGCAATGGTGGTGTGATGCCGGTACTTTTGAATCGCTGCAGGAGGCGGCTGTACACATGAAGGATGCATTGCCATGAAAAGACGACGTGCAGCGAGAGCCACGCTCAATACCACAGAGAAACGGGAAGGGGGATCCGGGGAGAGTTACCGAGCCGGTTACCAGGCAGGCTATGCACTGGGACTGAGGCTTGGACAGGAGGATCGAGGCAGTGTATTTGATGGAACGAGCATTATAATTCCTGCCCATCCGCATCATGATTCAGCCGTTCAAGTCATTCAGCATGTGGAGACCATGACCCCCCACCTGTATGAAGTGCTTGTTGCAGATGCTGGGGCCACACCGGCCACGAGACGGTATATTCTTGGACGGAGCGGAGCCATACGGCATATTAAGGGGAAGAGCGGCGACAATCTTGCTGTTGTCATAAACAGGGCCATCTCCACATCGCTTGGTGAATATATCGCCGTATTGGCTTATGATGCTCCGAATCTGGACAACTGGCTGGGGGTACTGATAAGGGAGCTTGAGCGCGAGCCTGCTATCCGAATGGTCTATGCCAGTTCCGGGGGCTTGACGACGACACAAGAGGCGGCACAGCAAGTCCCGCTTTCCGGACAGAAATTAAGCTGCTTGCTGTTCAGGCGTAAACTTCCGGAAGAGATCGGATTGTGGATGGAGGATATCGGTTCTGCAGAGAATAGCATGCTCAAATGGCTGGAACGGATACCGGTGGAGCAGAGGTCCAGAATTGAGGCATCCACCGTATTTGCAGGAGGAAAGTTATAGCGGGTGTTTTGCACGGAGAATCCGTTCTCCGCATATGCTGAACAGATAGAAGAGTGAAGGGGAGTACCGACGTGGAAAGCAAAATTGATGATATGATTGCGCATCTTTCACATTCTCAGCAGCAGCTGGCCCGGATATTGGAAGCTCAGCGCCATGCTGCTGTTCGCATGGCTCAAATTATACATTCTCTTCCTGATTATGAACTTCAGCTTGCTGAAGGATCAAGATCATCTGGAGGGCATACGGTACAAGTTAATCGCAGTATCGTGTCTTATCTGAATGCGATGGCGGACCTGCAGCAAACGGCGGCGGACAGCTTGGAGATTGTATTAAAGGAACTGAGAGAGCAGGATGAAGAATAACCCGGTATCATTACCGGATGACAGAGGCGGGAGTGCAGTTGAGCAAAGAAGAGTCTTTGATGCGTATGCTGGAAGCGGCCGTCGCCATTCAGCGCGAGACCTCTCTGATCCTGGAGGGCAAGGCCGTCGAAGCGGAGAAGGTTCGTCAATGGGTGTTGTCCCAAGAGCCCTCAATGGGCGGATTGAAGGATTCGCTGGTCATTCATGAGCAGATTGTGGAGCAGATCGAGGGACTGACGCGTATCGGATCAGGTCTATGCCGAAATCTGCGAGTGGCTTTAGGTACCGAGGATCAGGCTGCCAGCGGAGGTTTTGACGAGTTTGATTTTGGAGAATCGGACTGATGATTACACGTACCCACCGGGAACATACAGCAAGAGTGGCCATGATCTCATCCATTGCCAGAAGTCAGGAGGCGCTGGCAGACATACTTCAGAACATTGCAGAGGTTTCTGCTCATTCTGATGTGACCGCGCGAAAGCTTGCAGAGAATATTCGATTATTGACCGGCTACCAGTCGGTCATGACTGAAATGCTGACAGGAATTCCCTTGAACCGGACCCAATGGGGATCTCCTTCATCCCCATGGCTTGCGGTTGGACGCATAGCCAACTCTAGTACAGCAGCACAGGAAGAATCAAAGGACTCAGGAGGTTAAAGGATGAAAGTGAAATCAACGGTTTTACGAACGCGAAGACGTACACGTCCTATCGGCAGCAGAAAAATATCCTCAGCTGTAAGACGTTTGAAGGTCGTAAAGGGCGTGAGACGGCGTCGTGGCGTCAGCTCCAGCTTACGTAAACGTCGCGGAATCCGGGGGCGCTACCGTTTAAGAAGAAGCGGACGCGTGTTCTTTCCGGCCTCTTCCCAAGCGTATAATCAGGGCTACAATCAGGCCTATGATGAAGGGTTTAAATCGGGTTTTGCACAAGGATACGAAGACGGTCAAATCCCACCTGCGCCGGTATGACGGCAGGCAGGGCGGCTCTCACGGAAGGCTTGAATCCGTGGGAGACCGCTCTTTTTTATTTTTTTGCCAATCCTGTCATGACCAGGCTAGACGTAAGGGCATCCGCCAAATTCCCCGTCTCAGGGACAGTCGTCCATGATGCATTCGTCCTCTTGGCATATAGTTATATGAACCTTTGTAAATCCCATAAGAGACAGGGTGGAAATGGTGAGTTTATCGAAGCGTACAGGTCAGAAGGAGGGCTACCGGGAAGGTTACAGTGAAGGTTACCGTTTGGGTGGGTGCCGTGCGCTGATCGATCGTATTCCAACCGAGCCCCCGCCATATTTCAATGTGAAGGTCATGTATGTCCCCCAAGGCTTTGAATCCATTGATGAAGGAGTATCCAGCGGACTTGGTAAAATCGTCAGGGAATGCATCGTCGTACGTCCGGAACAGGTGCTGGAAGCAGCCTTGCAGCAGAGACCGGATATCATTCTGGTCATGAACGGTCTGCATGTTTTTCCGGATGATTTTCAGCATTCGATGACTCAGCTCCGCGAAGCAGGCTTCCGAACGGCCATCTGGTTTGTGGATGATCCGTATTTCACAGAGGAAACACCGGGGCTGGCACAACACTTTGATGTTGTGTTCACGCATGAGCTGAGCTGTGTTCCATTATATCAAAGTGTCGGGGTGAGGGAGGTTTATTATCTTCCTTTGGGGGTTCATCCGGAGCTGTTTACCCCGTTGATGGCAGGGCCGGCTTATCGTTCGGACATTTGCTTCATCGGGAATGCGTTTCGAAACCGTGCGGCCTTGTTTGATGAATTGGCACCGTTCTTGAAGGGAAAGCAGGTTCGCATCATCGGAGGCTACTGGGAGCGGCTTGCCCGCTATAAAGAGCTCTCCCCCTTCATACACAGCGGTTTCATACCGCCTGCGGAAACCGTGAAATTCTACAACGGCGCCAAAATTGTAATCAACCTGCACAGGCCAACCCAGAGCGGTGATGACAACCGCAACAGCCTGAATTTACCGGGCCGTTCGATCAATCCGCGGACATTTGAGATCAATGCTTGCGGAACACTGCAAATTACGGATATCCGGGAGGATCTGAGCCATTATTACACGCCTGGGATCGACATCGAGACCTTTGGTTCTGTCCAAGAATTGAAACATAAGATTTCCTATTATCTTTCTCAGGAGGATCAGCGTAGAAGTATAGCGCAGCGAGCGCTGCAGACGACCATGACGAGACATACGTATGTTCACCGACTGCCTGAACTTCTGACATTGATCGAGGCCCAACGTTTGAATTAGCAAGTTGTCCGAGCAAATATCAGGGAGGAGCGAAGCGGATGCCTAAAAGTTTAGCTGCCGGACCCCGTCGGTCCGCCGTATCCGATGCATATGGACGAGGCAGGAATGCAGGTATGCACGCCGGATATGATGAGGGGTATTTTCGAGGGAAATCACAGGGTATCGTTAACCGGGTTGTCTATACGCCGCCTGTGAGGGATATCCATGTGTTGTTTGTCAGCTCGGGAAAAGGATTTCCTTACTCGCCGATTGACGAGGCGATTATTGGTACACTGCACGGCATGGTACGCCAGGTTTCATTGACGGATGCCAAGCAGGACGTAGCTGCAGAAGCAAGCCGTACGCGGCCGGATCTTGTACTGGTGCTTGACGGCATGTATTTGCCTGTGGAACAGATGGATGCGGTTCGGGCCATGGATATTCGGACGGCCGTCTGGATGACGGACGATCCGTATTATACGGATATGACCGTAGACTGGATCCACCACTACGATTATGTATTTACACTGGAACTGAACTGCGTGGCCCATTATCAGAACTTAGGCTGCTCCCAGGTTCACTATTTGCCGTTTGCCGCGTTTCCCGTACACTATCGTCCGATTGCCATGCCGGGAGCAGCTAAGCGGGATATCGGTTTTGTTGGTACAGCGTATCCGAAGCGAATTCAGTTTTTTGAGCCCATTATGGACCAATTGATGGCACACCGGACCTTTATTAACGGTAACTGGTGGGAGAAATTCCCGGGTTACGGCCGATTTAACAACCAGATTGAGATCAACAAGTGGATGGGTCCGGCGGAGACTGCGGACGTATATAACAGCGCCAAGATTGTTATCAATTTGCACCGTGCGGTGGATGACGATGAAATCAATCAGAACAGCGGACATATACCGGCGGCTTCCCCGAATCCGCGTACGTTTGAGATTAGTGCTTGCGGCACGCTTCAGCTCTGCGATGAGCGGTCAGATCTGGCGCGGTTCTATACACCAGGTGTGGAGATTGACACCTACCGGTCTCAGGGTGAGCTGCTGGAGAAGGTAGAGTACTATCTTGCTAACGACCACCTGAGAAAAGAGATCGCACATCGTGCCCTGGAGAGAACCTATCAGGAGCATACCTATGCACACCGCCTGAATACGCTCTTCTCGGTTATCTTTCCTTGATCCTGGCTCAGAAATAGTTCAATGATGGGGGAACAAGCGTCGTTACGGTGTCTTTGTTTTTCTAATATATTGTACCAACTGGGTGAAAAGGAGGTGGATCGCATCCGGTACTGCCACAATCACGGTTACTGTAGATGCGGATAATACCGATGGCCTTTAAACCGAAAATGTTGATTTTTTCACACGTATCCAATCCATCCAGCATTACGGGAGCGGAGAAGCTGCTTCTGTTCTTCTGCGGACAGATGACTCCTTATTTTGATTGCGTTCTGGTTGCACCGAACGAAGGCCGGCTGACTATATTGGCGAGACAATCCGGGATTACGGTCAAAATCCACAGAATTCCATTGTTTCACAGCGTGTATACACCGGGTTCCAATCTTTTGGCCGAAGCCAATAAGCTGATGGCAACATCGGTTTTCCGTGGATTGATGAAATGGATTGCAGGTGAGGCCCCGCAGGTAATTCTGACAAATACGTGTGTGCACTTTATGCCGGCAGCAGCGGGCAAGAGACTTGGAATTCCCGTAGTATGGCAATTGACCGAAAAAATTACGGAAAACGGGAACGCCCATTTGGCCACTTCGTTAATCCATCAGTACAGCAACTGGCTGGTCAGCATTTCCGAATCCGTAGCCGAGAGTTTCCCGGTGGAAGTCAGGCAGTCCAAAATGACGGTACTCCCTCCATCCTGGATTGAGTCTGATATTCAGCCAGCCGCATGGGCGACAACGAGAGCTTCCTTTCGCGGCAGTCTCGGCATCACTGCAAATCAACCGTTAATTGGTATGATTTCTTCATTTCTGATCGAGAGCAAAGGGGTGCATCACTTCATAGACATGGCGCTTTCGCTCAAGGATGCTTACCCCGACGCAGCCTTTCTCATCGTTGGGAGTGCGCTGAATCCGGATTATGACATATTGTGCCGCGATCGCATTGCTTCGGCGGGAGCTCAGCATCGTTTCATATTTGCCGGATCTCAAGACGATATCACTCAAGTATATTGTGCCCTTGATGTCGTGGTGGTACCGAGTCTGATACCGGAGGGATTCGGATTAACGGCTCTGGAGGGGCTGCTGCACGGGAAGCCGGTTGTAGCCTACGCATCAGGAGGACTTCAGGAGGTCCTGACGGCTGCCGGATCCCCGCATCTGCTCGCGATTCCCGGGAGCCCGGCCTCACTGGCAGAGAAGGTGAGGTTCATCCTGGATCAGCCGGATCGGGGCGAGGCTCTGGGTATGCAGAACCGCCTTCAGATCCAGGCTGTATTTGGTCCAGAGGTGTACGGAATGCGATTGAACGGCATGGTTTCACGCTGGATGAATGAATATCCTGCATGGTTTCAGGTGACGGCAAGACAGGTGAAGCGCCGGGTTGTTCCGGCGAGACGACGTAAGCAGAATAGCCGCAGGAAGAAACGAAGTGCTGCTGTTGCGCGTCGGTTATTCGTTCGTAGACGAACCAAGAGACCGGAAGGCAGGGCGACCAGGCGACGGGCATCAAGGCTTAGACTACGCAGAACGTCCGCAAGGCGACGAAAGGCATGAGACGAGGTCAACAGCAGAGCGGTGAACGGTCTAGGCTTACTTCAAAAAGTCCGCTTCCGTTCTGCTGTCTCACGAAAGCGAGAAGAATGGTCGTGCTACGGAGTTATCGCCTTCGGATCTGTGATTAAGTTGGCAAGGGAGAATCCGATATGAAAGTCATGACGATCTTGGGTACGAGGCCCGAAATTATCCGATTAAGCTTGATCATTCCTCTTCTAGACCAGTATGCAACGCGGCATGTGCTTGTGCATACGGGACAAAATTTCACCAATACCTTAAGCGGGGTCTTCTTCTCGGAGATGGGGCTCCGCAGTCCGGACTATGTGCTTCAGGACCGCCAGGCCACGCTGGGAGGCCAGTTGTCCGTTATGTTCAGCCGAATGGAGGAAATATTGGAACAGGAGCAGCCGGACACGGTTCTGCTGCTGGGTGATACAAACAGTGCGTTATGTGCTGTGCTGGCAGAGCGTCTGGGATACCCGGTGGTGCATATGGAAGCCGGCAACCGCTGCTTTGATCTGGATGTGCCTGAAGAGAAGAACCGCAAAGTCATAGATGCGGTGTCCTCCATCAATATGCCCTATACAAACTACAGCAAGAATCATCTGCTTCGAGAGGGAGTGCCCAGTCAACGCATTGTCCTGACAGGGAACCCGATCTATGAAGTGATGAAGCATTACGAAGGCCAGGTCAATCAGAGCCGGATTATGGAGAAGCTGTCGCTCTCCCCCCAGCAATATTTTCTGATTACGATACACCGTTCAGAGAATGTGGATCGACCTGAGAATTTGACGGAAATATTAAATGGGTTAAATGCGGTCGCTGAAACGTTCGGAAAGCGACTCATATGCAGTTTGCATCCCCGGACGGCCTCGCGTCTTGAAGGGGCCAAGGATGTTCAACTTCATCCGCTTATTGAATTTCATGAGCCATTCGGCTTTTTTGATTTTGTACGACTCGAGAAAGAGGCACTCTGCGCGATCACGGACAGCGGTACGGTGCAGGAGGAGTGCTGCATCATGCACGTTCCTACGGTAACGGTTCGCCGGACGACGGAGCGGCCGGAAACTGTGGACTGCGGAAGCAACATCGTCTCCGGTTTGAATGCTGAGCGTATCCATGGAGCGGTCAAACTGATGACGCAGCTGGGTCGTGACTGGGTGTGCCCTGAGGGGTATTTAGCGGACAATGTGTCGCGTACCGTCGTAAAATATGTGCTTGGAGGGAAAGTGAATGTTCACTAATCAACGGATTTTGGTGACTGGCGGCACAGGCTCTTGGGGACATGAACTGATCACGCAGCTTCTGCCGCTAAATCCTAAGCAGGTCATCGTTTATTCCAGAAGCGAGGCTACGCAGGTGGCTATGGACCGTGAGTTTGAAGATCCAAGACTCACTTTCCGAATCGGAGATATTCGCGACAAGGAAGCTCTAACAGCAGCCTGTCAGGATGTGGATTATGTATTCCATCTGGCGGCACTGAAGCACGTTCCTGTGTGCGAAGAGCATCCCTATGAAGCTCTGAAAACCAATGTGGTCGGCACACAGCATGTCATTGAGGCTGCTATTGAAAATCAAGTGAAAAAAGTGATCTATATTTCAACGGATAAGGCAGCGAATCCATCCAACTTTTACGGCATGACCAAAGCGATTGGCGAGAAACTGATCGTGTATGCTAATCTGTTGAGTAGGCACACCAAATTTGTCTGTGTGCGGGGTGGAAATGTTCTTGGAACGAACGGAAGCGTCGTTCATGTATTCAAGAATCAGATCCGGCAGAAGGGTCAGATCAGCATCACGGACCATAACATGACCCGATTTTTCCTGACCTTGAAGGATGCGATATCCCTGCTGTTCAAGGCATCGATTGAAAGTGTAGGCGGCGAAATTTTTGTTATGATGATGCCGACCTGCCGCATTGTGGACTTGGCAGAAGTACTGATAGATGCTTCTGGCAGAAGCGACGTTACACTGGTCGAAACGGGAATTCGGCCGGGTGAGAAGATTCATGAAATTCTTATGAGTGATTTTGAAAGCTTGACTACGGTGGTTTATGATGATGAATACCTGGTCATATTGCCGACACTCGAAATTCCCGATCTGAAGGAGCGGTATCAGGGCTTATCCAAAGTATCCTTCAACAGCTTCAGCTCGGAGCATCAATTAATGACCAAGGCCGAGATACGCGAAATCCTTCAACGCGGAGGATTCTTGCCATGAAGATGCTCATTCTCGGGGGCAACGGTATGGCGGGACATATGCTTGTTCAGTACTTTCAGTCGTTCGGCAAGCATCATGTCTTTTACACGACCCGGGACAGACATGATTCACAAGGCCTTGTGCTGGATGTAACCGATATGAGTGCCGTGGAGCATATAATCAAAGCGGTTCGGCCGCATATGATCATCAACGCTGTAGGTGTTTTGAATCAACGGGCAGATGATGACAAAATTAATGCATATCATATCAACGGATTTTTGCCTCATCGTCTGCGGTATTTAGCGGACGCCATATCGGCCCGACTTATTCATATCAGCACGGATTGCGTGTTTCTCGGAGACAAAGGGGGTTATCGGGAAGACGATCTTCCCGATGGCGTGACTTCCTATGCGTTAACGAAAGCACTGGGCGAAGTGCAGGACCCGGATCACCTAACGATTCGCACCTCCATTATAGGACCCGAAATCCGGCAGAGTGGAATCGGTTTGTTCAACTGGTTTATGAAGCAGCGAGGTCAAGTTTCCGGTTATCGTGCCGTGCAGTGGAACGGGGTAACCACGCTTGAGCTTGCTAAAGCGATCGAGTTCTTCATGAATAAGGACGTCGGGGGTCTGATACATCTCGGACATCCGAATCCGGTAAGCAAATACGATCTGCTGCTGCTGTTCAAGGACATATGGGGAAAACATGATGTTGTTGTAGTGCCAACCGACGATATGGTTCAGGATCGGACTCTGCGAAGCACACGGCTGGATGCGTTATATCCATTCCCGGATTATGTTCAAATGTTAAAGGAGATGTACGCATGGCAGCAGGATCATTAAAGGATCAAAAAATTCTCATAACAGGGGCAGCAGGTTTTACCGGCTTGCATGCTTGCGACTATTTCGTCCGGCAGGGATGTACCGTTATTGCTGCCGGGCGGAACAAGCAGGCGCTGGGGTCCATACAAGGCGTCATTCCGGCCGTGTGCCATCTCGAGAACCGTGAACAGGTGGATATTCTGATTCAAGAGAGCCTTCCTGATTATATTTTGCATTTAGCCGGAAAAAATTCAGCTTCAGAGTCCTGGAAACAACCGGCTTCTTACATGGAGAGCAACGTGATGGCCACCATATACCTTCTTGAAGCGCTGAGGCAGCACTGCCCCGATAGCCGTTTGGTTATGGTAGGCTCCAGGTTAAGTGTGGACCCTGCAAAAGGTGCGGCTGCCGTTCCTCATCCTTACAGCCTCAGTAAAACCTTTGCCAGCTGGTCCGCAGCTGCCTGGCATGGTTTGTACAACCAGCATATCGTTCTGGCTGAGCCGTCCAATCTGATTGGCCCCGGCGAATCAACAGGCTTCTGTACGCTGCTTGCCCGCTATATTGCGGGTTATGAAACAGGTCGAAATTTTCCGTTGTTCCGTATAAGCTCTCGCTACGAATCAAGGGATTTCCTGGACGTTCGGGATGCGGTAGCAGCTTACAGCATATTGCTTCAAGAGGGCACTCCCGGGATGACCTATCCGATCAGTTCCGGTACGGAACATACCCTTGGTGAGCTCGCTGAGGCACTGCTCCTGCATACACAGGCAGCCGTGCCGATGGATTGGGGTCCCGAATCCGCTCCCCTCTCATTAGATTCATTAAATAAAGGAACCGGGGGGCAGCAGGGTACCGAGCTTCTTAAAGCGCTGGGCTGGAATTCACAGTACCCTCTGGAGCGGTCGCTGGCCGATATTATGGATTATGCCAGAATACAGGCACAGCCGTCCTCTTCATAATAGAACAATCAAACGCCGATGGATCGATCATGATCTGATCGGTGTTTTTTTGTACATAAAATTAGGCATGATAAGCAGTAATCTTCCATGTTAAAACCTTTCAGCATACCGATTCCGGCGCAAGGTCATCCTAAACGATGTTAATACACCTATTATAGAGATGGAGGATGAATCATGATTAAATCCAAAGCCCTCAACCTGACCGTCTCCACAGCATTGCTCCTCAGTATGGCTGCGGTAGCAGGATGCGGCAACACCACAGACGGCAACACGACACGTACAAACAACGTGGACAAGGGTCGTGTTGGTGTGAACTCCGTGCGTAACAACAACCAGCACGTTCGCAGTACCCAGCAGCATGACCTGACAAACCTGAAGTACAGCAAGACGCTGTCCCAAAAAGTGTCGGATATTAGTGGCATGGGTCCTGCACATGTATTCGTAACCAATCACAGCGCGTATGTTTCGCTGCCCAAAGAGGGCGCGAACACCAACAGCATTGATGGACATGTTACGGGTATGAGCACGGCAAACCGTTCTGACGGCCGTTCAATGACAGGCATGAACAAAACGAATGTGAGGAACCGTACGTTTAACACTTCGGGTACAGGCAGTGTTGGGCTTCTGAGCAATATGGCTAGAGGCACAGAGCGTGTCGTGGAGAATACCACTCGTGCTGTAGAAAACACAACAGGTCTTGGCCGAACCGCCGATAACCGCGGCTTTGGCGTTAACGGAACGACGACGAATGGCGGTTTTGGCGGCAGCAACTATAATACGTTAAACGGAACGCGCAATAACGGACTTATGGGTACTAACGGAACTCGTACCAATGATTATATGGGGTACGGCACGCGTACCAACAGTCTTACCGGTACCGACGGGACGGTAAACAATACTCATATGGGAACTGGCATCAATGGAGTGCCTTATGGAACTTACGGAAACAACATGGGCATGATGAGCGCTCGTGAAGAGGTTCCTCAGCATGTGCGTCATGAAATTACGAACAAGATTCGTAAAACCGCTCCACATATCAGTCAAGTATATGTTTCCACAGATGAGGGATTTTATCAGCATGCCAAAGGTTTTGTAACGGGGGGTAACGCCAAGAATACGGTTGGAACACTATCCCGTGATTTTGGGTCATGGATTAACCGTGTGTTCCCGCTTAATGTAGGAACTCGTGATGGTATGAATGATACACGCGGCAACATGACTAAAAATGATACGGACGACGGTTGGTTTGGCGGCAATCGAAACAGCCGGTAAAATTTTTATACAAAAAGGAGCTGCCCTGTAGGATTGAAATCATCCTATCCTAGGCGGCTCCTTTGCTATTTATAATGAATGCTATATCTTAATGTTTGCGCTGTCCTTGAATCCATACTCCTTGCAGCTCAAGATCGCTGGAAAGAACGAGGATGTCGGCGAGTTTGCCGGCTTCAAGCGATCCCGTGCGATCGGCGATGCCAATTTTTCTGGCTGGATTCATACTTCCGATGGTGGAGGCCTGCTCAATGCTGAGTCCAACCTCCCGAACCAGCAGCTGGAACCCTTTAATCATCGTTAATGTGCTGCCCGCGAGACTGTCTCTGTTATGCTTGAGCGTGGCAATGCCCTTCTCAACAACAACGGGCAGATCACCCAGCGTATATTCGCCGTCAGTCATGCCGGTAGCCGACATGGCATCCGTGATGAGAATCAGATTCCCATCCTGCTTCATGCGGGCCAGTATCCGAATTGCCGCGGGGTGGACGTGGATGCCGTCTGCAATGATTTCGCAGCTTAACCGATCATCGCTAAGCATCGCACCAACCACGCCAGGCTTGCGGTGGTGAAGCCCTGTCATCGCATTAAACGTGTGCACGCCATGACTAAGGCCGGCCTCGACAGCGGCTTCTACTTCCTCATAGGTTGCATCCGTATGACCCAGGGCAGCCACGATTCCGTGTTGATCCAGCCACGAGATTGCCTCTAGTGCCCCTTCACGCTCGGGTGCAAGGGTGACCTGACGAACCAGCCCCGGATATTGAGATACCCATTCTTCCAGCCACCTGATATTCGCGTGGACGATATGCTCAGGATTTTGCGCACCTGGCCATTTTGGGCTGATAAACGGGCCTTCGAGATGGACGCCTTCCAGTTTGGTATAAGACATGCCCTGATTACGATAGTCGCTTACTTCCTTCAGTACCCGATCGATTGCTTCTTTAGGCGCAGTCATCGTGGTAGCAAGCATCGCCGTGGTGCCCTGAGAGCTGTGGAAGGATGTAATTTGATCCAAAACATCCTTCGTTGCGTCCATAAAATCCTCACCGTTACCGCCGTGAACATGGATGTCAATAAAGCCAGGTACGATATAGCCATCGGGCTGATGGATAACCTCTGCGGCTGCCTGTTTAAGGCTTGCAGGGAGCTCGGAAACATCACCAGCGTATGCGATGTTCTCGCCTTGAATGGCCAGCACACCGTCTGTACGGATGCCCCTGGGCGTCAGTACTTGACCATACAACAATTGGACAGCATTCTTGGCTTCGCTGCTCATACCAGCAATCTCCCTGCGCCTTGATCCAACAGCACAACAACGTTCGGATGGCACTGAAGAAGTGATGCCGGACACTCGGTCGTGATAGGCCCTTTCAACGCACGATGTACAATCTCGGCTTTATCTTCTCCCCGGACGAGAAGGAGGATTTGGCGGGCTTTGAGGATGGTAGCAACCCCCAACGTGATGGCGTGGGTCGGAACATCCGCAAGCGTTGGGAAGAATCTAGCATTGGCGTTTCGAGTTTTCTCTTGAAGCTCTACCAGATGAGTCCCGCCGCTGAGGCTTTCACCCGGCTCGTTAAAACCGATATGTCCGTTATGTCCAATGCCGAGGAGTTGGAGATCAACAGGTCCAAATTCTTCAAGCATTTTATCGTAATTCAGGCATTCCTCTTCCGGATTGGCCGCATTGCCATTCGGCACATGAGTCCGTTCGATCTGGATATCTACATGGTTGAAGAATTTTTCATTCATGAAGGTGCGGTAGCTCTCCGGATGATTCTCAGGCAGGCCCACATATTCGTCCAGATTATATGTTGTGGTCTGCGCGAAGCTGACAAGCCCTTGACGGTGCATCTCAATCAACTTGGCATAGAGCCCAACGGGTGTGCTGCCTGTAGCCAGTCCCAGTGTAGCGCGCGGATTGGTGTGCAGCAAACTGGTGATCAGGTTTGCTCCCGTTTGCACGAATTGTTCTTCATCGCGGAATGTGTAAATATTCATTAGTTATTGTCCTCCTCGGCTTTTGCGATAGTTTTGAACATTAAGATATGACTGCTCCAGACGGGGAACATACGTGGAGAAGTCCCGACTGGCCATACCCATGAACAGAATGTCTATAATGTGAAGCTGGGCAATGCGAGAGGCCATGTCACCTCGGCGCATTCCTTCCTCCAGCGAGGACGAATACAGTGTAATGTCCGCCATGGAGGAGATGGCACTGCTTCGGTAGGAAGTAACGCTGATCGTAAATGCGCCTGTGTCTTTGGCACACGCCAACGCATCGATGGTTTCCGGCGTTTCGCCGGAGTATGAAACGGCCACGGCAACATCACTTGAAGTCAGCGTGGATGCTGAGGTGATCTGCATGTGGGAGTCTGCAAAAGCGGTGCAGTTTTTCCCGATCCGGATCAGCTTCTGGTAAAAGTCCTGTGCCACAATAGAGGACGTTGCCACACCATACAGGTCAATGCGTTTTGCCCGGCATAGGGCATCCACTGCGCGCTCCAGCTGCCCCAAATCCAGAAGCTCTGTCGTATCCCGAATCGACGTCAGGTGATTGGATTCAATCGCCTCTACGATTCCGGCAAGCGGATTGCCTGCAACGATGTCCTGATAACGGGTGCTTCCTGTGCGTGAAGCCAACTCGGCATGGGCGATCTCTGCGGCAAGCTTGAGCTTGAAATCAGGATATCCCTTGCACTGAAAGTTCTTGCAAAAGCGGGTGACTGTGGCAGCGCTGACCTCGCACTGATCTGCAAGATCTTTAATGCCCATATGCACAATCTCGGATGGAGCTGTCAAAATAAACTCTGCGAGCCGTCGTTCCTGACGGGGCAGGCTTTCCTTTTCGACAGAGATAATATGCAAGATTGGTGTCATCAAAAGCCTCCTTCAAGGTTCCCGGTGAGCTTATTTGTTGGGCATAACGGATGGGATCTGATTTGAAAATTATTTTTAAAAAAAGGAAAAAATAAAGAAAATAATTTTTACTCCCCCACATCATAAAGGAACCTTCGGGAGGAATCAAGGATAAAAATCATCAACATGAACCCAGCGCCCAAATTGATGGCCCCTTCCGCACCTTCCCCCCTTCTCCAACATAAGATGAGTTGACTGTATCCCTTACCCTTGTTAGACCACACATACCCGGGCAAGGAGGGGTGACACCATTGAAGGGGACCGACCATAATAGCAAGTTCTTGTTAACCCACCGTGAACGCGAAGTATTTGAATTGCTAGTGCAAGACAAAACGACTCGCGATATCGCCGGGCAGTTGTTTATTAGCGAGAAGACGGTGCGTAACCACATCTCCAATGTCATGCAGAAGCTAAATGTTAAGGGCCGTTCGCAAGCTGTCGTTGAGTTGATAAAACTCGGTGAGTTGAAGATCTGACACCATGCCGGTTGCACGTAACGAAAGCACAGCGAAAGCCTTCCTTCCCGATTCTTACCGGGATTGAGAAGGCTTTTTTGTGTTAAAATGGATGGGAGCTGCTTCTTAATAAATGGCAACGGGTTTGGTGCGTAACTACATATCGGATGTCATGTGAAAATGAATCGGGTAGACTAGCTATTTAGTACAAATAGCCTGCACATGTTGGAGGTGGAATAAACGTGGGATGGATATTGGGAATCATGGTCGTTGTCATCCTTGTTGTCTTCGCCGTTACAGGAATGAAGCGTAAGTCGAGCAGCGTTAGGGGAAGCAACGTCATCCAGTTAAAATCAAAAGCAAACGTGAAAATCGGCAGCGAAAATAACGCTCAGCCCTGCAGTCGATGCCGACACAAGCGCCAACTGACCTTCTGCGCGGATGATGCCGGTGCCGTAAGAGGTTTATGTAACGAATGCAGAAGAGAGCTTGAACAGCATCAGGAATTATATCCGGTATAGCCCATCATATGGAGCTATATCATAAGAGGAAGTGCGAGGGAAACCTAAACCGCGCGCTGCCTCTTTTTTTAGTGAAAAAGTACATGTAGATGCAACCCGCTTCGGGTTGACGAGGACTCCCTAACTTCGGCAAGATTGTGTATAGTGAATAACAGTTCCTAGTCGAAAGGGAGTGTGAGAACTTGAACAGGTTTGGCAGGCTGAATACACTGCGGAATCAAATCTTCCTTGGATTTATGCTGGTGATGATCATTGTGCTGGCATTAGTCGGGGTTTTTGTATACGACCAGGTATCCGTACTGCTGCGCAACAGCGCCGAGAAGCATATTCAGCAGACGGCTGTGCAGGCAACAGGCAAGCTGGATGCGCTGCTCAAGCAGGTGGATACACTCACGGCGCAAATTTCTACCAACGCAACGGTTCAGCGCTATCTGGCACAGGAAACTGCTGGCAAGCCGATCAGCTTCGGAGAACGGCAATCGCTTCAGCAGGAGGTCCGCAAGTATGAATCTTACGCTACAGGCATTCGTTCACTTGAATTATATACGACGGACTACCGGCGGCTGTTTCCGCTGGATGAAGGCAGTCTGACGAGCCGGGTCGGGGTCGATTGGATCTTGGCGGCCGATGCGGGAAAGGGGAGGCTGGTTTGGTTCGGACAGGATCCGAAGGACCCGGACGTGGTGGTGGCTGTTCGGAGAATCCGGCTGATTGACCATTCCTTTGCCCATGGCGGATACCTGCTTGTGAAGCTGGAGAAGGATTATTTTGCGCTTGCTGATTCCACTGGCGGCACGGCTGGCGATTCGCGTGAAACGATGGGGCTGTTTGATCAGGCGGGAAATGAAATATCATCGGATTTTGCGACAGCGGTGGACGCGAAGGATGTTCTGCATCGTGAAGGGGAGACGGTTGCCATTGGCAATGAGGACTTCATCGCCGTACAGAAGCAGTCGGAGGCGACAGGGTGGAACCTGGTCATCCTGACGCCTGTGGATTATACTACCGAAGGCATAGCGGTACTGCGGACCGCGATTATCGTATCCGGGGGCGTCGGTGCGCTGCTGTTTCTATTCTTAAGCTTTATCCTGACCACCATGATCATCCGTCCGATTTTGAATCTGATCAAAGCCATGCGCGGCGTAAGGCTGGGAACCCTTAAACCGATTCCGGTCACCTCGAAGACAATGGAGATCAATGAGCTTAACAATTCGTACAACCAGATGGTTGACTCGCTGAACGAATTAATCGAGGTTGTATACGAGAAGGAGATTATTCAGAGCCGAACGGAGCTTAAGGCTCTGCAAGCGCAGATCAATCCGCACTTTCTTTTCAATACTTTGGAAGCGTTTTACTGGGCCTTGGATGATCAGGGGGAAGAGGAACTGGCTCAAATCGTGGTCGCGATGTCTGGATTGTTCCGTTATGTTATCAACAGAAAAGACGAGGATGAATGGGTGTCAATCCGGGATGAGCTTGACCATGCGGAGCGTTATTTGATGATTATGAAAATGCGGATGCTGGACAGGCTGTCCTGGAGAATTGAGGCAGATGAAGCAAGCCGTCATGTGCCGATTCCAAAGCTGCTGATTCAGCCAATCGTGGAGAATGCGATTCTGCACGGGGTGGAGCAAAGACTGGGTCCAGGCACCGTAATCGTACGTGCACAAGCTGCTGATCATCCGGGATACACGGTCATCTCAATTACCGATGACGGTCCCGGCATGGATGAGGAAACGGTAGCCACTCTTTATTCATCGATGGAAAAAGGTTATGCGGCATCCTCTAAAAACAGCGGGGTCGGCCTTGCCAATGTAGAGCAGCGAATCCGGCTGTACTACGCTTCCGAGCAAGCCGGTCTGCACATTGACAGCGTGGTTGGTCAGGGAACCACCATCTCATTTGAAATACCGAATGATTTTCCGGCCATAAAGGGGGAGGGGGAAGAGCATGAAAACGATACTGATCGTTGATGATGAACCGAGAACGAGAGAAGGCGTAAGGAAGACGCTGGAGGCTTGGTCATCCGGCCGCTGCCGGATAACAACGGCTGCAAGCGGTGTAGAGGCGCTCCAGTGGCTGCAGGAGCAAGTGGCTCACCTGGTGGTGACCGATATCCGCATGCCTGAGATTGGAGGACTTGAGCTTATTGAAAGATTGCATGAATTAGAGCATCCCCCGGTCATCATCGTGATATCCGGCTATTCGGAATTTGATTATGCCCGTAAAGCACTGCAGTACGGCGTGGTGGATTATCTCCTGAAGCCGCTGGATAAACGAAAACTGGTAGCCGCAGTAGAGTCAGCGCTCGAGCGCGGGGATAAACTAGAACGGATTGAGCGAATGGAGAAACTGGTGGATCCGAAACTGCTGGAGGCAGCACAGCAGGATAAGGGATACAGCATCCAGGTGCAGGAAGCACTGAAGTATGTAGACCTGCATCTTCAGGATTCGGTATCGCTGAAGGAAGTGGCCGAGGTGCTGCACCTGAACTCCAGCTATTTCAGCGTGTTATTCAAAGAGCAGACAGGGCTCACCTTCAGTGAATATATGACGCGCCGCAGAGTGCAGAGGGCCAAGGAGCTGCTGGCCGGCACAGCGCTGCCTGTCTCAGAGATTGCGGAGAAGGTGGGTTACCAGACGTCAAAATATTTTGTGAAAGTGTTCCGCGACCTTGAGGAAGTAAGCCCGAGCCAATATCGCCAGAGCGTATCGGACAGCGGAGAAGAAATCTAATAATAGTGGAATTAGTCCCAATCGTTATGACCTTATAGAATCATCCCCTCACTGATACAATTTGATTAAAGCGGTTTCATTACGCGAACAGCATACTAGAAAAGGGGTTGTAAACGTGTTCAACAAAAAATGGACGGTTCTGCTTCTGACATTGTGTCTCGCTCTGGTAGCGGCTGGTTGTGGATCTAACAACAGCAGCACAGGAGATTCCGGCAACGGTGGCAGCGAAGGCGATAAAGTTACGGTGAACTTCATGCACTTGTGGCCAGCTGGCGTATCCGCCGGACAGAACAAAATTGTGAATCAGATTATCGAAGAATATCAGAAGGAAAACCCTAACGTTACGATCAAACAGGAAGTACTGGATAATGAGCAGTATAAAAACAAATTGAAAGTGCTGTCTGCTTCGAACGAGCTTCCGGACGTTGGGGTAACCTGGGCAGCCGGATTCCTGAAGCCTTATGTCGAAGGCAATCTGTTTGCTCCGGTAGACGATTTGCTTGAGGGTCAGCTGAATGGCAAGTTTGTGGCCGGTACCACCGAAGCTTATGCCATTGACAGCAAAACGTATGCGCTTCCACTAGAATTCAATATCGCTCCCGTATATTACAACAAAGCGATTTTTGAACAGTTAAACCTGGAGGTTCCACAAACCTACGAGGAATTCAAGACAATCGTGAAAACGCTCTCGGATAACGGGATTGCCCCGATTGCACTCGGGAATAAGGATCGCTGGACCGGATCCCTGTGGTACATGTATCTGGCAGACCGGATCGGCGGGCAAGAAGCGCTTGCCAATGCGATTAGCGGTGCCGGTTCTTTCAAGGATGAATCGCTTGTAAAGGCGGCCGCCGAGGTTCAATCTTTGGTGGACAGCAACGCATTTGTCAAAGGATTCAACGGCTTGTCCAACGAGGAAGCCAAATCCGAATTCCTGAACAACAAAGCAGCGATGTATATGATGGGCACTTGGGAACTGCCGAACTTTACAACAAATGAGGAGATCCCGAAAGAGTTCCGCGACAGTGTCGGATTCTTCAAGTTCCCGACGGTTGAAGGCGGAAAAGGCGATATCAACAGCTGGGTAGGTGGACCGGGCGTAGGTTTGTTCATCGGCGAAAACTCCAAGGTGAAAGAGGAGTCCAAGAAGTTTGTTGAGTATTTCGTAACCAAATGGGGCGAACAATCGGTTACAGGAGCAGGCGTCATTCCAGCAACCAAAGTTGATACATCCACCCTGGAGCTTCCACAGCTGTACATTGATCTGTTTGATGAAATGAACCAGGCCAGCAGCATCACGCTGTTCGCAGACGTTCAAATGGAGGCCAATGCCGCTGAAACGCATCTGAACATGATCCAGGCACTCTTCGGTAAAGCCGTAACGCCGGAGAAATTCTCCGAAGAGCATGATGCAGCGATTACCAAAGGCAAATAAGACTCAGACAACCAAGAAACAGGACCCGATTATCCGGCAGCTATTGCCGGATAATCTTTCCTCAAGACGATAAGAAGAAAGGAGTCGGACACTTTGGATAAAGTGATGTCCAACAAAAAAATCATCGCGCTGTATGTACTGCCTGCTCTGCTTGTCATTATGGCCGTTGTCTACATTCCCATCATCCTGACCGCTTATTACGGACTGAACGAATGGAACGGAATCGGCGCGATGACCTTTATCGGACTCGATAACTATCAGGCTCTGCTTACGGACGGGAAATTTTGGGACAGCGCATGGCACTCCTTGCTGTTAGCCGTATTCTCGGCTGCCAGCCTTATTATCTATCTGGCTGTAGCGATGGTGCTGGCCTCGAAGATCAAAGGCGCCAACCTGTTCCGTAAAATCTATCTGATCCCGATGCTGTTGTCATCGGTTGCAATTGCCCAGCTGTGGCTTCGCATCTATCATCCGACAAACGGGATTGTGAACAGCTTCCTGGAATCCATCGGGATATCGAATCCGCCGGCATGGCTTGCCGAGCCGTCACTCGTATTGTTTGCATTGTTTATTCCGATTCTGTGGCAGTATGCGGGTTTCTATATTCTGATCTATTATGCGGCATTAAAGAATATTCCGGCTTCGCTTGTGGAGGCAGCTAAAATCGATGGAGCAACCTCCATGCAGATCGCGTTCAGAATCAAACTTCCGCTCATCATGGAAGTGATCAAGGTTACGATCGTGCTTGCGGTGGTAGGTTCCCTGAAGTACTTTGATCTGATCTTTGTCATGACAGACGGGGGGCCTAACGGCTCGAGTGAAGTGATGGCGTCCTATATGTATCACACGGCTTTCCGCGCTTATGATTTCGGTTACGGCAGCGCCATCGGGTTCTTCCTGCTTGTCATCTGCCTGATCGTAACGTGGGTCATTCGTAAATTAACGGCATCAAAAGAAACGATCCAATATTCATAAGGAGGGATGCTTCATGATATCCGGAGCCACAGGACAGCTCCAGGAAGGGCGTGCCCGATCCGGAAATGGAGCGGGACGCAAGCTTGGCTACATGCTGCTGTATGTCGTGCTGATCGGTGTAGCCGTATTTCAGCTGTTTCCGCTCGTATGGCTGCTGCTGTTCTCATTAAAAAACAACCAGGAAGTATTCGATCTGCCTCCTCTGTCCCTCCCGATGAATCCGCGTTGGGAGAATTACGAGAAGGTATGGAGCGCAGGAAATATAAGCGTATATTTCCTGAACAGCGTTTGGATTACCGTTGCAGCGACGGCGCTCACGGTCATCCTGGGAAGCCTCGTTACGTTTGCCATTACAAGAATGAAGTGGAAGGGCAGTTCCTTTGTCCTCGGATTGTTTATGGTTGCGATGATGATACCGGTGCATTCCACCTTGATCCCGCTGTTCAGCATTTTTAACAAAGTGGGATTGACGGACCATCCGATATCTTTGATATTGTCCTACGTGGCTTTCAACATGCCGATTACGATTATGATTCTGCTGGGGTTCTATTATACGCTGCCGAAGGAAGTGGAAGAGGCGGCGGTGATGGACGGCTGCTCGGTTCACCGGGTCTTTTTCCGGATTGTTCTTCCGATGACGGGCTCGGTTCTGGCAACGACAGCCATCATCAATATGATATACAACTGGAATGAATTCATATTTGTAAACACCTTCATTAGCTCGGACATGTTTAAGACGCTGACGGTGGGCGTTCAGAACTTTATCGGACAGTACACCACCGATTGGGGCGCCATTGGCGCAACCTTGATGATCAGTATCTTGCCAATCCTGCTGATGTTCCTCTTCCTCAGTGATCGAATCGTGGAAGGCATCGCCGCAGGTTCGGTTAAAGGTTAAAGTTGGGATAGGATAGGATTTTATAAGATGCCTGATAGAGAAAAATAACAACGAGCCGCTCCAAGAATTTTCTTGACGCGGCTCGTTGTTATTATTGTACATGCTCTTGTTATACTTAAACCCAGCCCAGCGCCCGGACCACCTGCGCAACAATGAACGTGACACCTATCGCGATTGCGGTCGGGATGGCGAAGGACAGGAACGTCCACTTGGCGCTTTTGGTTTCCTTCCAGATGTTGACGAGCGTGGTTCCGCACGGATAGTGAAGCAGTGAGAACAGCATCATGTTAAGTGCGGTCAGCCAGGTCCAGCCTTGATCCAGAAAGATCTGCTTAAGGGCAAACATATCGGTAACCTCAGTGAGAGAACCTGTAGCCAAATACCCCATGAGCAGGATCGGCAGCACGATCTCATTCGCAGGAAGTCCGATAATAAAGGCCATAAGAATGAAGCCGTCGAGTCCGAGTGCTTGGGCAAACGGATCAAGAAAATGAACAAAATGAAGCAAAATGCTGGAATCGCCAATATGAATATTGGCGAGAATCCAGGTCAGCACACCTGCGGGTGCCGCTACGATAATGGCTCTGCGCAGGACATAGATGGTTTTATCCAGGGTAGACCGCAGAATGGTATTCAGAATTTTAGGTTTCCGGTATGGAGGCAGCTCCAGCGTGTAATGGGAAGGAACGCCTTTCAAAGCGGTTTTGGATAACCCCCATGATACCGAGAGTGTGACAACGACACCGATCAGCACCATGCCCATGACAACGGAAGCGGTCACGAGCGTCTGGGCTCCACCTGAAAAGCCTGCAGCCATGAACAGGGAGGCCAGCAGGATCAGCGTCGGCCAGCGTCCATTGCAGGGCACGAAGTTATTTGTCAGGATGGCGAGCATCCGCTCCCGCGGCGATTCAATGATCCGGGTGGACATGATGGCTGCAGCATTACAGCCGAATCCCATCGCCATGGTAAGGGACTGCTTGCCGTGTGCTCCCGTTTTTTTGAACAGACGGTCCAGGTTAAACGCAACCCGTGGCAAATAGCCATAATTCTCGAGCAGAGCGAAAGCCGGGAAGAAG
This sequence comes from Paenibacillus glucanolyticus NBRC 15330, assembly GCF_004000885.1. Lineage (GTDB taxonomy): Bacteria > Bacillota > Bacilli > Paenibacillales > Paenibacillaceae > Paenibacillus_AQ > Paenibacillus_AQ glucanolyticus. The sequence goes on along the minus strand of NZ_BIMC01000018.1, from coordinate 90,802 downwards.
ATGGCCATCGGAGGCAGCATCACGCTGATGACCCAGGCGGTACCCCGGAACAATCCGAGGATCAGGATCCCATGGAGCCAATCCGGAGCATGAAGCGCTTGAAAGGCCAAGGTCAGGTATCCTTCAATCCAGCCGAAGAAACTCGCCAGCATGGAAGATGGCACGTTAGCCCCGGCTATCGTTAAGTAAAAAATAATGCCAAGCATGGCCAGCATAATGGGGAATCCCCACAGCTTGGAGGTAAAGATGCGGTCCAGCCGCTCGGAACGGTACAGAAGCTCCCGGTTGGTCACGGTCACGGCGTCACTGCACAGCTCGCGCGATTTTTTGAACAACTCGCCTACGATGTCTTCTCGTACGTCCTCTACCTGCTCAGCAGGAATGGCCGCTGTTAGAGCTTCCAAGCGCTTGAGCTGCTCCATGTGTCATCCCTCCTTTATCCGAAACCGATAATCTGTGCTTGAGTGTTGCAATCAGCTTCTGATCTCCGTCAAGAAAGCGAATCGCAAGCCATCTGGAGGGATATTCATCCCCAAAGATGTCCCTTAATTCAGACTCGAGCCTGGAAATCTGAGACTCCAATTGTTCGTTGTATTTCATCCGGTAGGGTGTCGTCCTAGTCTGTCCTGTACACATGAGAAGTAGCTGCTCGGACAAGGTGTCCAGTCCGTCGTTGTTTCGGGCCGATATCGGAATGACAGGAACGCCGAGCTGATCCGTTAGCTTGCGGGCGTCAATTTTGATGCCTTTTTTCTTCGCTTCATCCATCAGGTTAAGGCATACGATGACCCGATCGGTCATTTCCAGCACTTGAAGCGCTAAATTAAGACTTCTTTCCAGAGCGGTTGAATCCAGGACCAGCAGCGTAACGTCGGGTTTCTCGAAAATAATATAATCACGCGCCACTTCTTCGTCCGCAGAGTTGGAGAACAAGGAGTACGTTCCCGGCAGATCGATAAACCGGAAGCGGGTGTCCTTGTATTCATAATTGCCGCTCGCCAGGCTGACCGTTTTGCCGGACCAGTTGCCGGTGTGCTGCTTTAGGCCGGTCAGGGCATTAAACAGCGTGCTTTTTCCCGTGTTCGGGTTTCCCGCCAGCGCAACGGTATAAGTTCTCATGATGACATCACCTTACCCCAGATTAACTGACTTTCTTCTTTTCTTAATGCAATGACGGTACCTGCTACTCTATAAGAGGTGGGATCACCGAGCGGACTGGCTTTCAGAACCTCAATCACGGAACCCGGAACAAATCCGAGGTCCAGAAGCCGCCGTTTATGCTCTCCACGGATATCCACCTTTTCAATCAGGAAGCGCTCTCCGAGCGTTGCCTGCTGCAAATGCTGAAGATGTTTTGTCTCATCCATAAAGTTTAACCTCTCCCTAATAAATTGGGCCGAGCATATATTGTTTCCTCGAAGCAACTTTATGCCTATAGTATGACCGAATGCGTGTATTGTCAACTGGATTTATCCAATTTATTGAGAGGTGGCTTGGACATTACGTTTTAACAGCCGGGAGGTCCTCATGGGTCAGTCGCAGGCTGAGGTGCCAGGGAGACCCGATATTTGGTTATGAATTGAAACAAGCGGTCAAGTACGGTAAAGTGGTGTTGAAAAAGAGAGCCGTCGCTGCAGGCTTTCGATTCGTGGATGTAACGGAGCTTAAGGTAAGGAAGATCATCTGGGCTACCGGCTGTGTGGCAAGTATGATTGGCTCTATAGCGAAGGGGCTTAATAACGCAGGTTTGCCTTGGCAAAGACACCGGGGCTCCGCGCTTTAGGCAGGAGTGTCGCGGGATGCCCGCGAAATTGTTAAGGTATCACGGAGAAGAGGGGATAAATTTATGGAAAAAGAGCACCATGAGCTGCTGCATGAAGACCAGGCCATGGAAGCATCACGTCTTCTGAAGGCCATATCGGATCCGACGCGAATCCGGATTCTCCACTTGCTGTCGCAAGAGGAGTGTCCTGTCGGCCATATCGCCGAGGTGCTTGGCATGAGCCAGTCGGCGGTATCCCATCAGCTCGGCTATTTGCGCAGCTTGAGACTGGTGAAGTACCGCAGGGATGGCAATACATATTATTACACGTATGAAGATGAGCATGTCATCGGCATACTGCAGCAAGTGCTGGACCATATAGCCCATTAAATAAAGGGGCCCGGCCTATTTGTGCTTGACATTGCGGTTTCCCGGCTGTAATGTATTGGAAAATGAATTTCCCGTGAATAACGATCATCAAGGACATGAGAATTGCAACCCTCGGCGTGACAGAGAAGAAGCCCTTGGCTGAAAGGCTTCCAACCGTCCGACTGCGTTCTTCCTACCTTGTAGTTGCGCCGTGAACAAGCGGCGCCGGCCCGGGCCCGTTACCGCCGCATTGAGTTTCTTGGAAGATTGGTTTATACGTCGGACAAGATCGAATCAGGGTGGTACCACGAGCACATTCGTCCCTAGGAGGCGGATGTGCTTTTTTGCGTTCGGCAGGTAATTTCATGGATGAAAAAGGAGTATGAGGAACATGCGGCAAAGCCAATTATTGATGACAACGATGAGGGATATGCCGTCCGAGGCGGAGGCGCTGAGCCATCAATGGATGCTCCGTGGCGGCTATATCCGTCAGACGGCGGCAGGGATCTACTCGTATCTGCCGCTCGGATGGCGGGTCCTGCGAAAGATAGAGGGGATTATCCGCCAGGAAATGGATGCGGCAGGAGCACAGGAGATGCTGATGCCGGCAGTACAACCTGCTGAGCTGTGGAAGGAATCCGGCAGGTACGACGTTTACGGTCCGGAGCTTATTAGGCTGCATGACCGTCATGACCGGGAGTTTGTGCTCGGACCGACCCACGAAGAAGTGATCACGTCGATTGTGCGTCAAGAAATTTCCTCTTATCGGAAGCTGCCGGTCAATCTGTACCAGATTCAGAGCAAGTACCGGGACGAGCGGCGTCCGCGTTTTGGCCTCCTGCGTGGGAGAGAGTTCCTGATGAAAGATGCGTATTCCTTCGACCGGGACTGGGAGGGCCTGGATGTGTCCTACCGGAGCATGTATGAAGCGTATGAACGAATCTTTGAGCGCTGCGGTCTGACGTTCCGGGCGGTGGAAGCGGATGCCGGTGCCATCGGCGGACAAGGAGAGACCCATGAGTTTATAGCGCTTGCAGATATTGGCGAGGATACCGTTGTATCCTGCAGAGACTGCCGTTATGCGGCGAATCTGGAACGTGCCGAATCCGTCGTTCCAGCGAGGCAGGGCAGTGTGGATTCGGTGAAGGTCGACGGCGATTCGGCCATCGAGCGGGTAGTCACACCGAATGTGAAGAGCATCCAGGAACTGACGGACTTTCTTCAAGTGGGCCCGGAGCAATTGATCAAGACACTGATCTATCAAGTGGACGGCCAGCTGTATGCCGTGCTGATCCGGGGTGACCGTGAAGCGAATGAAACCAAGGTGAAGTCCTACTTGAAGGCGGAGCTTGCAGAATTGGCGAGCGCCGAAGAAGTGGTGCAGGCGACGGGAGCTCCGGTAGGGTTTGCGGGACCGGTAGGCCTGTCACTGAAAGTACTCGTCGATTACGAAGTCGCCTCTATGACAGCCGGCATAACAGGAGCCAATCAGGTTGATGTTCATTTGAAGGGGGTTCGCCCCGGACATGATTTCTCACTGGAATACATCGGCGACTTCCGGAATGTGAAGGAAGGGGAGGCTTGTCCGCGCTGTGGCGCTCCGCTTCAGTTTCATCGCGGGATCGAACTGGGTCATGTCTTTAAGCTGGGGACGAAATACAGCGAAGTTATGAATGGCATGTACCTCGATTCCGATGGACGGGAGAAACCGCTTATTATGGGCTGCTATGGTATCGGCGTTTCCCGCGTCATGGCTGCCATCGCCGAGCAGCGGATTTCGGGGGAGCGTTTGGTCTGGCCGATGTCCGTAGCTCCGTTCCAGGTTCACGTTATTCCTGTTGCGGTTAAGGATGAGGCCCAGATGAAGCTGGCTGAGCATATATACAAGGAGCTGATCAAGGCGGGTCTGGAGCCGCTGTTGGATGACCGTGATGAGCGTGCCGGGGTGAAGTTCAAGGATGCCGATCTCGCAGGCGCTCCGCAGCGCCTGATCATTGGACGCGGCGCGGCTTCCGGCGAGGTCGAATGGATGGGCGAAGACGGAGTTAAGGTCAATCTCCCGGCCGCGGCAGCCATCCAGCGTGCGTGCGAGGCAGCTGCCCGGGCAGGGGATTGAGGAATGAATTCCGCAATGAGACCCACTTATATATGAAACAGAACGCCCCTGAAACAGAAGGATCAAACCTCAGGTTTGTCTCTCTCTTGATTTCAGGGGGGGGGGTCTAATGTGAGAGGACTTGCAGCCTTCCGAGGGTTCTAGGTTGCTGCTTCATCCAGACAGGACCTATCCCTTCACTGCTCCCGCCGTAATGCCCTTGGTCATCTGCTCGGTGAAGAGGAGATAGATCAGAATGGTTGGCAGAGCGATGATGGTCATAACGGCAAATTGCGCACCGTAATTGGAGGAGTACTCTCCTGCAAACTTCATGATGGAGAAGGGGATCGTTTTGATGTCCTCGCTGGTGAGGAAGGTGTTGGCCATAATGAACTCATTCCACGTACTGATAAAATTCAGCACACAGATCGTGGCGATTGCCGGTTTCGTGATCGGGAAGATGATCTTAAAGATAACGCCGAATATACCGGCGCCATCCATCACAGCCGATTCTTCAATGGCGCGGGGAATGGTCTCCAGAAACCCGGTCATGATGAACATGCTGATCGGAATGACAATTGCCGTGTAAGGAAGAATCAAGGTAAACAGATTGTTCAGCATATCCAGCTTGTGAAACAGGATGAAATTCGGCAGCAGCGTGGCGTGAATCGGAATGATCATACCAAGCATGACGAAACCGAGAAAGAAGCCGCTCAGCTTCCATTTCATCCGGGTAAAGGCATAACCCATCATGAGTGCCAGCACGGCCGAAGCCGCAACCGTGATAACGGTAACCAGCAGGCTGTTAAAGAAGAATAATGGCACACGGCCATAGGTGAACGCATTTTTATAGTTTGCCCATTGGGGCGGATCGGGCCATACCAGAAAGTTTTTTCCGAAGAAATCCCCGCTCTTCAGCAGCGAGTAATCGACCAGCCAGATTAATGGGAAGAGCTGGATCAAGGCAACAACGATCATAAATGCAAACAGTGCTAGTCTAGGCCAGGGGCTGCGCCGGACAATCCGGCTTGAAGCAGGTTTAGTCTGCGGTTTTTGAGCTGATGGCTGTATGGTTGAAAACAACGGTAACCCCTCCTTTTAAAATTCCCCGACATCTTTTTTTAAAGCTTTATTCAGCACAACCGTAAGAATCAGGCAGAACACGATGAACAGCACCGAAATGGCATTCCCGTATCCATAAAGGGATGAGGAGAAAGCGACTTTGTAAATATAGTTGCCCAAGAACTGCGTGCTGTTGGCTGGTCCGCCGTTCGTCATCAGAAATACGGTTTCCATCTGTTTAAGGCAGGTGGTGACCGCAATGATGATGGCTACCCGCATCATGGGAGCCAGCAGCGGAATCATAATCCGGCTGTACAGCTGTGTATGGGTTGCACCATCGATTCTGGCGGCTTCCCCCAAATCCTTGGGAATACCTTGAAGGCCGGAGTAGTACAGCAGCAGTGCATATCCAAACCCTTGCCACATGACAACCACAATAATGCACCAGATGGCGGTGTTCGGATCGCCGAGCCAGTCATGCTTCAATACGCCGAGCCCAATGCCCTCAAGGAATTTGTTGAGCAGTCCGTAATTGGGATGGAAAATGCCACTCCACAGCTTGGCGGTGACGACAATCGAGATGACGGCCGGGATGAAAAAAATGGTCCGGAATATCTTCTCGTATTTACCGCAATGCGTAAGGAAGATGGCGAGCAGGATGGCAATCGGATGCTGAATCACAAGCGTGGCAGCCGTGAGCAGCAGTGCATTCCAGAGTGAATTCCAAAATACAGGATCCTCGAACAGGATCTCCTTATAATTACTCAGGCCCACATATTGGTATTGACCGATGCCGCTCCAATCGGTGGAGCCGTAATAAGCGCTCATGAAAATCGGGATGCAGATCATGAATACAAACAAGATCAAGCCCGGAGCGATGAGCAGAAAGATCGCTTTTTTGTCACTGAGTACTTTGTGCATGGTGTTCAACATCTCCGTTCTTCATAAACTTGGGGGGCCGAACGCTTTCCGCAGCCCCCAATATCCGATACTGCTATCGTATCCGAGCGCGGAGGGCAGTGAACATGCCGGAAATTTACGATGAGTGTATTCATTTTTCAGAGGTTGTTTTATCAGACCATTACAACGCGGATTAGCCTCGGATTCCTAGCATGACGGCGAGGGAGTCAAGATCCCCGGCGAAACAAATCAAGGACGGGAATTCGTAAAAACAGCGTACTTCATCTGAAGAATCGAAACCTTCATTCGCGGCTCATGCGACCAAGACGAAAGGGTGGTTATCATCTACCGGATGATAAACCTGTAAATAGGGGATGTTCATGCGCTAAACGGCAGAGCAAAAATCCCCCTTTTCATCGATCTATTAGATCGCAAAAGGAGGATTCTATTTAAAGTATCTACATCGAATGCTGGCAAGGATGAATTGTGGCCCATTCAACCGACTGGACAAAAAGCTTGATCCTTCTAGTTACAAGGTGAATTTTAGAATCAGGGTTGTGGCGCTCCCATGACTTGTTTGCCAAATTCCAGGCATTCCCCACAGATGGACACTCCAGGTCCGAGAGCCAATGGTCCGACTTCATCCTTGCTCCGATTGCAGAATGAGCAAGACCCGGTATGAACAGGTGCTGATGGTTCCTGGGGTTTGTTATGTGCAGCTGCTTCGTAGAGATGACCGATCACGTCCCGATCAATATAATCAAACTCTCCTTTCAGCTTTAGAGCGACAGTGGTATAGGCGATAGCCATTCCTTCATAGAACCGTTGGCGGTCAATGGATTCACTCTTGTCCATGTAGCTCTCGCATAACAGGCTCAGCTTCTCCAGCTCTAGGATGGTGTCTTCAATCTTGGCTCCCCGAAACATCTTCTTGCGGAACTCCTGATCCATGCTTATTTCACCCTCCTTTATTAATTATGTTTACAAATGTAAACAGATCTAAGTATATTTATTCCATACAAAGGTAAAAAAATCCTCCGTCTCATATAAAAATTTGTTCAAGACGAAAAAAAGAGCGCCCCACCCACCGGTCTGATAGACCTTGCTGGAACGCTCCTGTTTTTTCATTATTATTATTTGCCGTTTGCTTTAGCAGCTGCGGCATCCAGATCCTTGGCGAATTGCTCTGGCGTGATTTTGCCAGACAGCAGCTGCTGATGGATTTCCATCGATTTTTGCTTGAATTCATCGCTGGAAATGTCCTGCAGCGGCGTGCCCGCTGACGATGTCATATTGGTGAAAATATCGATCAGCTGCTTCTGCAGCTCGGTCTCTTCACCTGTTAAGTATGGATCGAACTTTTGCGCTGGCGTGCCTGCGCCCGATTGCCATACTTTTCTCGGCCAGTTATCCGGTGTGAAGAAGTATTTCATGAATGCGATAGCAGCATCCGCATGCTTGGTGTTCTTGGAGATGGCGTAACCGCCGCCATACCATGCTGCAATGTCCGATTGCGCGCCCTTGTCGGATGCAGGGAAGGAGATGGCGCCGACATTTTGACGGAACTCCTCGGAGAAGTTCTCATCGGTAGCCAAGCTCGCTTCCCAGTTCCCCATGAAAAACATCGCCGCCTGTCCTTGTCCAAACAGATTTCTGGCCGTGCCGTAATCAGCTGTCAGCCAGCCATCTGCAAAGCCTTTGGCTTCAGCAAAAGCCAGCATATCTGTTGCCCCCTGAATAATGCCGGGATCCGTAAAAGAAATTTCGCCGTTAAAGGCTTTATCCATGAGTGTAAAATCGCCGCTTGCACGCTGTGCATAGTAATCGAACATAATCGGCAGCGTCCAGCCTTCCATCCCGTTAATCGCTACAGGGTTAATGTCCTTGGCCCGCAGCTGTTTCACGACATCCAGCAGCTCCGACACCGTGGTGGGCACCTTCAAGCCGTTATCGTCAAAAATCTTCTTGTTGTAATAGAGAACGGCATAGTCCGTATTCCGGGGAATCCCGTACATTTTTCCATCTTTGCTGAAGCCGTCAACCGAACCGGTAACAAAATGACTCCCATCAAAGTCAGCCGGATTCAATTCGAGCAGCATGTCGTTGTCGAGCAGCGGGGAGAGGAAGGATGGTTGTCCCCATGCCTGAATAATGTCCGGCAGCTGGTTCGTGGAGGCATACACTTTGATTTTGGCTTTGTACGGCTCATCCTGCAAAGCTTCAACCTCGATTTTGACATTCGGGTTTTCCTGCATGTAGGCGTCAATGATTTCCTGTTCTATTTTTCCCGGGCCGTTCGCGCGGTCAGCATAAGCTGTGAACATCTTCAATGTTACTGCTTCCTCGGTCTTCGTGCCTTGATCTGTACCGGCTTCATCCGGTTTCGGATTCGATCCCGGGTCGGTTGCAGTGGTTCCGCCGGAGCCGCCGCAGCCTGCCAGAAGGACAGCCATGATAACGGTCAGAAGCCATAATCTCATAGGTTTCATTTGGTTAACCCACCTTTATTGATATTTTTCAGCTTGCAAGATTCATCATACCGGGCAGAGGAAGTGTGCAACATGCCGAAAATTTCAGATGGATGTATGCATTTTTCAGGTGTTGGGATGGAGCGCAACTTTTTGCAGAAGGAATCCGCTATAATAACAGTAATTTCAATCCTTCACATATTCTTCTGAAAACAGGTGATTGCATTCATGAAGGACACCCCACGATACAAGCGGTGGTATGCCGGCATGCCGATCCGGTTTAAGCTGCTGTTCTGGTTCGTTCCGCTTCTGATGGCAACTATCGTTGCTATGGGATGGATCGCTTATGAAATATCGTCCAATGAAGTGATGGACAAGATGAAGCAGACCCAGAATCAGCTCACTCAAAAAACAGCCGATCAGATCGACAGTGTCGCAAAAGAAATGCTGTTTTTCTCCAACAACCTCTTTTTGGATGATGAGATACAGAGACTGCTGGAATCCGATTATCAACCTGCGGAACGGCAAAAAGCTTTCAAAACCATCTCCAATATGATGGTTGCCAGCGATTCCATCCAATCGATGATATTATACACGCTCAAACCCGGCTACGAACATTTGGAACCGTTTGCAACCAATCAGGCGGGAATTACGAGTGCGATGACATTGTCCCATTTTATGGAGGGTCCCTATTATGAAGCTGCGCTCAAGGCTAAGGGCAGTCCCGTCTATGGGTTGGTGAAGCCGTCGGACGATATTTTTGTCGGGGATCATTATCACAAAATCGTTCTGTCGCGCGTCATCGGCAACATCTATAACTTGAAACCGGCAGGGCTGATTATGATTGGCGTGGACGCAGCCCGTATCGGCCGATTGTATCTGGGCCAGCCCACGCTTGCAACCGAAATGTTTGTCATTAGCGAAGACGGGCTCATCATTACAGCTACGGATCAGCGCTGGATCGGAAAATATGACACAGAGCTACCCTATAACGGGACGAAAGCGGCTCAAACAAGGTTCTCAACGGAAGAGAGACTGGGGCTGTGGAAGGAATCGCCGGATTGGATGATTACACAGACGATTTCTCCAAGTACGGGCTGGCATGTCGTTGTGGTCAATACAAGGGAGAAGCTGGTGAGTGAGCTGGGACGGATCGGACAGCTGACGGTCGCCGTGGCGGTTCTTTGTTTCTTGATTAGTCTTGTCATCACGTGGTTGTTGTCCAATATGATTACGAAGCCGCTGATGAAGCTTTCGCGCTCCATGCGCAAGCTCCAGACGGGGGATTTTACGCAGCGGGTGCATTTTACCGGACAGGATGAGATCGGGGAGCTCGGGACCGGATACAATGCGATGGTTCAGCGGATCAAGGTATTAATCGATGATGTGTATGCTACGCAGTTGAAGCAGAAGGAAGCGGAACTGAAAACGCTGCAAGCGCAAATATCCCCCCATTTTCTATACAACACACTGAATACGATCAGCTGGACGGCCGAGAGAAAGGGCGAGAAGGATATAGCGGACATGGTGTACTCCTTATCCCAGGTATTCCGGCTCAGTCTGAACGACGGCAAGGATTTCTTCACAATTGAACAGGAAATGGAGCTGGTGCGGAATTATTTATTTTTACAGAAGCGCCGCTTTATGGACCGGTTTGATTTTTCGATTGAGATTGCCGAGGAGGTTTCCTCCTTTATGATACCCAAGCTTATTCTGCAGCCTCTGGCCGAAAATGCGATCATACACGGGATTGAGCCGCTGAACGGGAACGGTTTTATTACCCTGAAGGCGTACGGGTTTGACAATTCGGTGGTGCTGGAGGTGCTGGATAACGGGATCGGGATGACAGAGTCGCAGCTGCATAAGCTGCTTTCCGGCTTGCAGCGGGTGGAGAACCGCAGTTTGGAGGCTAAGGAAGATGAGCTGCGAACCGGGTTCGCGCTTTTGAATATTCAGGATCGGCTGAGATTGTTCCAATCCGGTGCCTACCTTGAACTGGATAGCAGGGAAGGTAAAGGAACCTGTGCCGTCATCCATCTGGAGAGGAAAGGGGATTGATCTGTTTATGAAACTGCTCATAGCGGAAGATGAGATATCGGTAAGAGAGGGAATGGTGCGGTTAATTGATTGGGAATCCCACGGGATTGTCATTTGCGGGGAAGCGGGAAACGGCAGCGAGGCGTTGTCAATCATGGAAAGCTGCAGCCCGGACATTTTGCTGACGGATATTCGGATGCCCCATATGGATGGACTGGAACTGATCGAACAGGCACAGTCTCGCGGGTTTAAGTTCAGGCCGATCATTCTTAGCGGATATAATGAATTCAGTTATGCCAAACAAGCCATTCGACTTGGCGCTTCCGATTTTATACTGAAGCCTTGCCGCCCGGAAGAGATTCTTAGGACAGTGCTGGAGGCTAAGAAGGCGGCAGAGTTCCAGGAAGCGCGCGAATCCAGGCTTAAGGAAAGGGACCAATCCTGGAACCGCAACATTCCATTAATGAAGAGTCAGGTCCTGTCCCAATGGACACGGTATCCCGCTGTTCCGCTGGAGGACAGGGGCCGACTCATGCTGGAGCTGCAGATGGATATCCAGAATGCAGGTGTTCAGGTAGGACTAATTCGCGTGGATACGTCTCAAATTCCGTTGGATGAACGGGATGTCGTTCTTCTTCGCTACGCGGCAGTCAACATTGTGAAGGAAACACTGGACAATGTATATGGCGGGCGGATCGAAGTGTTCCAGGAAGGCAACGATCTGTTGTGGGTCGCCAGCATGGCGGAGAGGGGCAGAAGAGGCTCGGCCAACACATCGTTGATCACGGCTCCGTCCCAAGAAAGATTAGGGCCCCAAATCCGGGTGCTGCAGGGAAATTTGGAGAAATATTTAAAGATGACCGTCAGTATTGCATTAGGTTCATGGAAGGCATCGATCAATCAGGCCCACGATTCCTATCAGGAGTCGGTTCAGGCGATGGAGTCCCGTTTCTATCAAGGCAGAGGCGGCGTGTTCTTCTATTCCGAGAAGCTGAGGGGCGAAGATAGCGGATATGATAATAGTACGGAGTCCACATCCATTCTGGATAATGAGAGATTTGACCTATGTGAAAAGGAGATGCTGGATTATTTGCGGCATGGAAGTTTCGAGCAGGCACTTGATCAACTGGACGCATGGCTGGAGATGTTTAAGACACAATCCCATTACAGCAAGCAGGAGGTGAACCTGCGGGCGACAACGTTTATGATCAGTCTGCAAAGAATCGCCAAGGAGCACCGGATCGGAGCGTTTGAATGGAAGAACCAACTGGTGAATTCGATGGAACAGCTGCCGCAAGTAGAGACATTGGAAGAGCTGGCTACCATCGTAAAAAAAATCATGCAGCATCTTGTGGAAGCCTGCTCCTCCAACCGTACCCTGCACCGTACGGTGCAGTCCGTACTGGAGCTGATCAAGGAGAAATACAATACCAACCTTACACTGGAGGCGGTCGCCCGCGAGGCTTATATCTCCAATACTTATTTAAGCTCCCTGTTCAAGCAGGAGCTCGGCGTCAATTTTCTGGATTACCTGCATCAATACCGGATTGAGAAAGCCAAGGAGCTGCTCCAGCAGAATTTGAAAATCTACGCCGTCGCTCGCCTGGTCGGCTATCAGGAGGAGCGGCACTTCAGCTCCACCTTTAAGAAGTGGACCGGCGTTACCCCTTCCCAGTATAAGTCGAGCGTTCATTGAGTTGGAGTGGAGTGGAAGCGGTGTGCAAGTCCCTAATAGGGACTTGGAGGGGCGCCGAAGGGAGCGAAAGCGATGTGCAAGTCCCGGATAGGGACTTGGAGGGGGGCGAAAGGAGCGAAAGCAGTGTGCAAGTCCCGGATAGGGACTTGGAAGGGCGTGAAAGGAGCGTTTAAATAAACCTTGTATATTGAAGGACTTGATAAAGTATTATCAAGGATAAATGTATTAGGTTCTCAATTCGAGAGCGAGGTTGTTGAAGGTTGATTTTAATAGAATTATATGCACATGGAGTCAATTTATCAATAAAAATGTAGTGCTCAGAGTCCCTGTTATGCTAAACAGCCGAGCACTGGCTGAACTCAGAAACATAAGGGTAGATGTGCCATACTTGAATAGTTTTCTATTTGCAGTTTGGAGACACACTGAGTATAAGAATAATAAAAGAGATGATGTTATTTGGTACACAAGAAATCACAGTGTAAACTATAATGTTGAGCAAGATGTCTATATGATTGGATTTGGCGTATACACCTTTTTTTTAAGTGAAATAAAAAGGTCTTTGAAATAAATGTTTTTCTATACAATAATACCAACCACTAAAACACCATGGTGGGTATTATTATGATGAAACTATGAACTAATGGTCATATACAAAATCACTGTGTTTTATCTTCCATTAGTAAGAAAATAGAGGAGTATTAGAACAGCAATAATTCCAACAATGATCCAAATAACAGATTTAAATTTCATAATTATTACCACCTTTGTAAATAAATATAAAATATATTTTCCATTTGCTAGAATATATGTTAACATAAATATCAATGGCGCGCCAATTCCATACATTTTTTGCATCCAGGAGGAAATATCTGATGATTTTGAAAGTGATTTGTAAAATGAGTTTAGCGGCTTTATTGTTTATAGTATCTCTCGGATTTGTATCGTCAACTTCCGCAGCAGAACCAATGGGAAATTCAACACCAGAATCTTATATTGATTATCTGGAAAATTTAATTAGTACAGGAGATACAGGTGCAGTAGAGACATTAGAGCAATTTAAAAATCTAGATGAAAGCCAACAGAAAGCTTTCGTGACCTTTATGTTTACTGCAAATTACGAAGAAGTATTCAAGGATATGGGAAATGGAAAAGAAATTAACAAAAATTATTTTGTTGATGGAATAGAGGTTCCTGTAAGCATTGAAAATGAAAGTGTGGGCACTTCACTAAATGATGTGAATATGCTCGCTGCATCAGGTATTGCGGCATCTGCAAGTCATTCGATGAAATTTAATGTCTTCGGAATTGAAACAACAACTTTAACTTTAACGGTGGTTTGGGAGCATAATAATTCGGTGGCTGTTAAACCACTGAGTGTTACCTATGCTCATGTAAATAGGAATCCTGTAATGATTATTTCTGAGGTTTCTAACAATAATCCAGGGTATATCACTGGTGGGTATTACTATGGATCAGGAACATGGAAATCGACTGCAACAGGTGCTGTTGGATTTATAACTGACACTTTTGGTATTAAAATAAAGGCATCGACACCGAAGCACAGATATTATTCAACGACATCGACTCATAGTAACATTTCGGGGGCACCTTGGACTCAATTTTAAGTTAGGTGATCGTTGGTTGAAAATGTGACTGTTAATAATCATGATTGAAGTAATTAAGGGAATAGAACTCAATGCTTTTAAGCGAGGGTTCTATTCCCATTCTTATTTGAGGGATGGTAAATTAAAGCTCCAATCACGTGTGCCCATTCACTAAATGAGATAGCCGTATACCGCAACAAAATAATACAATAAAGGATGAAAAGTTTAGCTTTATGATATTTAGGATGCTTTACGAAAAAAATGATCCCTATAATTTTATTAATTCATCTGTTGCCAAATCCCACTTATAAACAACCCCACTATACATATCTACATAATACCAACCAAATGTAGCTATGTGAGTTGTCATGTTCTCATATGCTCTTATTAAGTATCGACTACCTTCAGTTCCTTCCTCCATGAAATGAAGCTTGTACTTGTCAGCATCTTTTTTTATTTTTGAATAGACGAGACTAGCAGCTTTATCTTGTGTTACTTTAATTGCTGGCTGTTTTCCAACATAAAGATTATCCCCTCTGAGCGATATATCTTTGCTAACTGCGTTACTCAAAGTCCGAACTGGCACATATGTTGTATTGTTATATGTTATTGCTTTAGTTATTGTTTGTTTTTTGCCATCTACAATTAAATTAACCTTTTGTATCACAGCTTTAATGCTTGTTCCAGAAGCAGCATACGCAGTGACTCCTGTTAACATTGAACCAATTGTAATACCAATCACTAACCCTTTTAACTTATCCTTCATGATTTATAACTACCCCTTTTTTATTTGATGTAATAAGTTATTCGACAAATAATAACAAATTACCTTCAGAAAAGTAATTAAATACCTCATATGTAAAGAACATGTGTTCGATATTTGATATATAGAAGTAGATTTCCCTTGTTTTTTGTTTGTTGTATGATATTGAGGCTAATAAAAGGCGGGAGCGAAAGCAGTGTGCAAGTCCCTGTGAGGGACTTGGAAGGCGCTAAAGAAAAGGCATCTCCAAGATGGTATGGGCCATACGGGGGTGCCTTCTTCTTTGAACACCGCTCCAAACGAGCTCAGCCTTTTGTATACATATCCCGATTACAAGCTTATGATGAAAGGGTCAGGTTTTGAAGCCACAATGCAGATGGAGGTTGCATCTACGATGAATCAGGAAGAGAAGGGACAAATCCCCGGGATTAATCATATAGAAGAGCATCAGCTCAGTCAGGTGAAGATTACGCTGTCTAATCCTTTGCGCTGGGTGAACAGTTATGTGCTGCGGGGAGATGATGGTGTCACCATCCTTGACCCAGGCCCGCGTACGGACTCCTCGGAGCAGGAATGGCAGGCTGCGCTGGAGCTGCTCGATATCGGAATCAGCGACATCGTCTCGGTTGTGCTGACTCACCATCATCCGGATCACTATGGCCTGGCCGGATGGTTTCAGGAGCGCACCGGTGCGAAGGTCTGGATGTCCGAGCGTGCCCATCGGGAAGCGATGCTGATGTGGGGCCCGGATTCTACTATGGACAGCGCGCTTCCGTCGTTCTTTGGGCTGCATGGCATGCCGGAATCCTGGCTTGACCAGCTGCCGGAGCATCTGAACAGCTTCTTCTCCCAAGTTACGCCGCAGCCGCAAGTCTCGTACATCGGGGAGGACCTGCCTTTCCGGATGGGGAACAGGATATGGATACCGGTCCAAACCGCCGGCCATGCTCCGGGGCATCTGTCGTTCTTCCATGCCGACAGCGGCATTCTGCTCTGCGGCGATGCCGTGCTGCCGCAAATCTCGCCCAACGTCAGCCTGCTGCCCGGCAGCGACGCCGGGCCGCTGGCGCTCTTCCTCGCAGGGCTGCGCCGCCTGCGGGAACTGCATGTCCGGACTGCGTATCCCGGACACCGCCACCCGTTCACGCATGTCCGTGAACGGATCGAAGCGCTCCTCGTTCATCACGAGGAGCGCCTGACGGCAATCGCCGGCATGCTGGGCGCAGCCGGACGGCTAACCGCCTTCGAGGTCTGCACCGCCCTCTTCGGCGATAAGCTCGGCATCCACCAGCTGCGCTTTGCCATGTGCGAAGCGCTTGCCCATCTTGCCGAGCTCACCGATCGCGGGGAAGCCGAGATGGTGGACAACGAGGACGGAATGTGCTATTTTTCTGTGCGGAAATAGCGGTATTCCTGATATAATCAAGACATGAATAAACCGTCTGCTTGTACGTTTGCTTCCATCATGCGTAGAAAGGGCGGTTTTTTGTTTAATAGATCAGAAGGGATACGTTGTGGAGCATCCGCTATGGGATACCCCGGGAAAAAGCGTCCGAACCGCTGCGTCTGGATGCTTGGTAGGTACATCCCCTGTAAGACTGCAGCAGAGTACATTCTTAGAATAGGAAAGCGCTTCAACTTAGGGGGATCCTTCGTTATCCGGAGTCAGAGTTTTCTAATAACCCGCATATATTTAATGTTACCTGTGCTGTATAAGCGCAAGCATTCCCTCTTGTATCATCTTTAGTCTTAATCATTGACCACCATGATCCACTCCATCACTTGGGTTTCAATCTGCAATTTTCATGTTATAGGATTCGTATCTCATAAGCCCCTGAAAAGGAGAATCTGCCATGAAGAAAAAAGATGTGGTTGCCATGCTGCTCGCAGGAGGTCAAGGCAAACGGCTGAAGGGTCTGACAAAGACACTGGCGAAGCCGGCTGTTTATTTTGGGGGTACATACCGGATTATTGATTTTCCCCTCAGCAACTGCTCCCATTCTGGAATTGACACCGTCGGTGTGCTCACGCAGTATGAGCCGCTGGTGCTGCATTCCTACATTGGTGTAGGCAGCGACTGGGATATGGACCGGCTGAATGGGGGCGTATTCGTGCTGCCGCCCCATGAACGCGAAGACGGGACTACCTGGTACCGCGGGACGGCAGATGCAATCTTCCGTAACCTCAAGTTTATTGATCAGTATGATCCCGAGCACGTCCTTATTTTATCAGGAGACCACATCTACAAGATGGATTACGACCGCATGCTGGCTTACCACAAGGAGAAGGATGCGGATTGCACCATCTCGGTCATTGAAGTCAGTCTGGACGAAGCGAAGCGATTCGGCATGGTGAATACGGATGAGAATTACCGGATTTATGAATTCGAGGAGAAGCCGGCACAGCCCAAGAGCACTACAGCTTCCATGGGCGTATATCTGTTCCGCTGGAAGCTGCTGCGATCCTACTTACTGCAGAATGCGGAGCTTCCGGGAACGAGCCATGATTTTGGCAAAGACATTCTGCCGAATATGCTGGATGACGGGAAAACGCTGTACGCCTATCCATTCGACGGGTATTGGAAGGATGTCGGCACGATCCAAAGCCTATGGGAGGCCAATATGGATCTGCTCAGCGAGAAGCCCAAGCTGGACTTAAACGATCCGTTATGGCGGATTTACACCCGGAATCCGAATCAGCCGGCAGAGTATATTTCGCCAACCGCGGTCGTGCGGAACAGCATGATTAATGAAGGCTGCACCGTATGCGGCGAGGTGGAGCACTCGGTCCTCTTTTATGGCGTTGAGATAGGGGAAGGCAGTGTCATCACCGATTCGGTTATCATGCCCAAGGTGCGTATTGGCAGCCATGTTCGCATACACCGGGCCATCGTGACCGAGGATATGGTCATTGAAGACCATACAACCATCGGTCCGCCTCCGGAAGATCCATCCCAGATCGTGCTTGTAAGCGGTAATGATGAAGACGTGCTGAAGCTGCTTCAATCGTCTTCGTCCCACATTAATCAAGGTTAGGACGGGATCGCAGATGAGAGAACTCATGGGGATTATTAATTTGGAGCATGAACGGGATGTGCTGAATGAATTGACGTATTACCGCTGCGGTGCGGCTGTGCCTTTTGCGAGCAGGTATCGCTTGATTGATTTTGTGATGTCGAACATGATGCATGCCGGCATCCAGGATATCGCGCTCTTCGTTCGCCGGAAATACCGATCCTTGATGGATCATCTCGGTGAAGGTCGTCCGTGGGATATGCATCGTAAGCGGGGCGGCTTATTCATCCTTCCACCGGATTGGAATGATGAGACGGATGTGTCCGCCGGCGAGCTGCGACATATTTATAACAATCTGGATTTCTTTGAGCGGGGGGCTGCAAAATATATCGTGCATTCCGGCAGTCAGCATATCAGTACGGTCGATTTGAACGAGGTGTATGAATACCATCTGGAGCAGGGCGCTGATGTAACACTGGTATACACAAGAGTGGATAAGCCGAGAGATGAGCATCGTTCCTGCACACACCTGGATGTCAACGAGGATGGCATCGTAACGGACATTCATTACGAACACAAGCACGATGGGGTCTACATGGAATTGTTTGTGATGGAGAAATCGTTGTTTCTTGAGATGGCGGATCATTGCATAGCCCATGGCGGCAGCAATTTCTTTCGGGATGCGATCATGCGTAACCGTCATAAGCTGAATATTGCAGGGTACGAATATCGCGGATATCATGCGGTGATCAACTCGCTTGAAAGCTATTACCGCACCAGCATGAATCTTCTCAACCCCACGGCATACAACAGCTTGTTTCGCAAGCAGTCTGTTCACACCAAAATCAAGTACGAGGTTCCGGCAAAATATTTGAACTCCGCCGATGTAAGCAATGCGCTGGTAGCCAACGGTTGTCAGATCGATGGGGAAGTCAAGAACAGCATTCTGTTTCGAGGGGTACAGGTAAAAAGAGGTGCAAGCATTCACAACTCGATTATTATGCAAAAATGCGTCATTGGTGAAAACGTAAGGCTTGAGAACGTCATACTCGATAAAGACGTGATCATCTCGCGGGATCATAAACTTCAGGGCGATTTTCGCAAGCCCTTTGTAATTGCCAAGGACATCTCCATCTGATATCAAAAATAAAACGAGTCCGTCAGGAGGAACTTTCTTTTGTTTAACAACAAGGAAACATTCAAGCAGGTCTTTACGGAGCAATTGGTGAGTCGTTTGGGGAAGGGGCTTGAGGAAGCAGCGCCTGAGGATGTTTATAAAATACTCGGGGGCATGATCCGGGAGTATGTCGGACGGCAATGGGCGGCAGCCAATCGGACCTACCGGGATACAGCGCAGAAACAAGTATATTACTTCTCGCTGGAATTTTTGATCGGGCGGCTGATGGGAAACAATCTGCTGAATCTCGGCGTGCTGGACATGGTCCGGAGCGGTCTGCTGGAGCTGGGCTGGAATTTGGAAGAGATTGAGGAGCAGGAGCCGGATGCAGGTCTCGGCAACGGGGGGCTTGGGCGTCTTGCAGCATGCTTTCTGGATTCGCTGGCATCACTGAGTTATGCAGGCCATGGATGCGGGATTCGTTATAAGTATGGATTGTTTGAACAGAAGATTATTGATGGTTATCAGGTTGAGCTGCCTGACAATTGGCTCCAGCGGGGTAACGTCTGGGAAGAGCGGCGGGCAGACAAAGCGGTGGAAGTACGCTTCTGGGGTCATGTGGAAATCGGTATGCAGGAAGAACGAACGGTGTTTCACACGGTGGACTACGAACGTGTTCTGGCCGTGCCTTATGATGTGCCAGTGATCGGTTATGGCGAGGGGCAGGTGAATACATTGCGCCTGTGGAGCGCCGAGTCGGCAACGGATTTGTCCAGAATCCGTACGGCCAATCAACATAACAGCTATTATAAATTTTTAGAATATAACAGGTCGGTTGAATCCATATCTGAATTTTTGTATCCGGATGATTCGGCTTACGAAGGCAAGCTTCTGCGGCTGAAGCAGCAGTACTTTCTCTGTTCGGCAGGGGTTCAGAGCATTCTCAGAACGTTTGACAAGCTGGGGCTGATGTATCGTGAGCTGCCGGAATATGTCGCAATTCATATTAATGATACACACCCTACACTGGTCATACCCGAGCTGATGCGGATTCTTGTTGACGACAAGGGTTTGGGTTGGGATGAGGCTTGGGACATTACGAGCCGGACCGTGTCCTATACCAATCATACCCTGCTGAGCGAAGCATTGGAAAAATGGCCGGCTGGTATGGTCAGAGAGCTGCTGCCTCGCGTTTACATGATCATTGAAGAGATCAACAAACGTTTCTGCAGCATGCTGCTGGATCGTTATCCAGGCGACCAAGAGCGTATTTCACAGCTCGCGATTGTGGAGAGCGATCAGATACGAATGGCCAATCTGGCCATCGTGGGAAGCTATCATGTGAACGGCGTAGCAGCTCTGCATACAGAACTGCTTAAGACGCAGGTGATGAAACCGCAATATGAGCTGTATCCGGAGCGGTTCAGCAACAAGACCAACGGGATTACCCACCGCCGCTGGCTCATGCACAGCAATCCGGGATTGAGCCAGCTCATCAGCGAAGGCATCGGTACCTCGTGGATCACGGATCCCGTTCAACTGATACAGCTTCAGTCATTAAAGACGGATTCTGCCTTTCAGCAAGGAATTCAGCGAATCAAACGGAGCAATAAAGAACGGCTTGCGGACTATATTGCCCATAAACAAGGGATACAGATTAATCCTGATTCGATATTTGATGTCCATGTTAAGCGGCTCCATGGCTACAAGCGGCAGCTGCTGAACATTTTGCGTGTCATCCATGCTTATAACGAGATTAAGGATCAGCCGGGGGCAGATCGTGTACCGCGTACCGTCATTTTTGGGGCGAAGGCAGCGCCGGGTTACTATTTAGCCAAAAGCATCATCAAGTTAATTAATGTCGTAGCGGATGTCGTTAATCACGATTCGGAGGTAAATGACAAACTTCAAGTGCTGTTTCTCGAGAATTATTCGGTCTCGCTTGCCGAGAAGATTATTCCCGCTGCCGATGTGAGCGAGCAGATATCAACCGCCGGCAAGGAGGCATCCGGCACGGGTAATATGAAATTTATGATGAATGGCGCATTGACCATCGGTACGCTGGATGGAGCGAATGTGGAGATGTTTGAGCTGCTGGGCAGAGATAATATGTTCCTGTTTGGTCTGGAACTTGCGGATGTGCTGGAATATTACCGGACCGGGGCGTATGTAGCCAGAGAGAGGTATGCGCAGGATTCGAGAATCGCCCGTGTTCTGGATCAATTAATATCCTCAGGCCCGTTCTGCTGTCACGAGCTGGAATTCGGTCAGATCCTGCAGTCCCTGCTGGATCACAATGATGAATTTTTTGTATTGGAGGACTTTGCCAGCTATGTTGCCACCCAGGCGGATATCGATGACGTCTATCTGAATGCCAGGGCCTGGACTGAGAAGTCAATTATCAATATTGCCCATTCGGGTCATTTCTCCAGCGACAATACCATTCACCGCTATGCATCCGACATCTGGGACATTGCTTCCGTAAAGGTCAGTATGAACAGGTAGTCTACTATTTTTCTGACAAAAAAAAGAACCCCGTCATAGAGATTGGCGGGGTAACCATAAGTGCTCTATTGGATTGTTCTTCATCATAGGATATGATTGAGGCTTGCAAAAATGACTAGATAGATTTACCGTTTTATGCAATTGGACAGCCCGATTTTTCATAGCCGAAGATGAGCCTCTTTATTATAGAAGGAACTCATCTCCAAGCCTGGAGAAGCTTAGATTTCGGTAAGCGCGCTATCGTCTATGATTCTTTGAAATTACCGGGATCCTTCGATTAGGTCAAGGTGGAGGAGTCCAATTGATAGGCGGATAAAAAAGGAGATTCGCGATAGCTGCGAATCTCCTTTTTGAAGTGGTTTATTCTTTGGGGAGTTCATCGGTCGTGCCGTACAACTCGATCTCCCGGTCCGCTTGCTTGCGATGGGCGATCCGGCTGCTGGCGGCTGCGGCAACCGCACCGACGATATCGTCCAGGAAGGTATGGACCCTGCCGCTTGATTTATCATTCAATTGCTCCAGAATGCCGGGCTTGAGTTTGTCGATATACCCGTAATTGGTGAAGCCGATGCTACCGTACACGTTAACGATGGAAAATGCCAGAACCTCATCCACGCCATATAGCCCTTCATCATTGGCCAGCATTTCCTGAAGCGGAGAGATGAGGTTGCCCTCCTCCGCCAAAATATCCAGTTGGATTCCGGTCAATACCGCATTTTGCACCTCGCGTTTGCTGAGCACGGCATCCACATTTTCGATGCATTCTTCCATCGTCAAATTCGGATAGTATTTCTTTTGAAGGATCATTACCAGCTCTGCGATTTCCTCCAATTTGATTCCACGCTCATGCAGCAGGCTCCGTGTTGCTTCTGCTACCTTTTTGCTGTTCAGACTGTAAGGGATATTTGTATCGTTTTCTGCCATGATGGAACTCACCTCATTTTTGTGGGTTGATGAAGATGCTTACGACGATTGTACTTTTTCCGGCACCCCTTTGTCCAGAAAGGGCAAAACTGAGAGTTATTTTTTTGGAAAGGGCTCGTATACATAGGAGTACAACCTGTACAAAAAAATGTTAGGGAGGAACAATACATGAAAAGTAACAAACGCAATCTTCGCAGGCTTTCCGCCGCCGGGCTGCTTGCTGTTCCGATCGTATTGTCCGGCTGTGGTGTGTTTTCCGGTAAACAATCCGAAGCGATTGACCCACCGCCTGCACAAGTGGAGAAGCAGATGCTGAACACGGCCGGATCTACAGCGGCGCAGGGCGACATTGGCACACAAACCACGGTTTATTTATCCGATACGAGAGGAATGCTGGCACCAGTAACCTTGGGGATTCCGAAGGTCGAGGGTGCCAATGAGGTGGCCGAATCCCTTGAAGTGCTTGTGAATGGAGGGCGCTACGCGGGCTTTGTTCCACAGGGCTTCCAGGCCGTGCTGCCTGCCGGTACCCAAATCAATAATGTGACGGTAGATCAGGAGAACAAACTAGCTGTTGTTGAATTCAATAAATCGTTTACGGAATATAAAGCGGCAGATGAACGAAGAATTTTGGAGGCGTTGACGTGGACGCTGACAGGACATGAAGGCATTGAGCAGATGCAGGTATGGGTGGATGGAGTCAAGCTGACGGAGATGCCGGTGAATCACACGCCGCTGGATCGTCCGCTGTCTCGTGCGATGGGCATTAATTTGCAGAAGGCAGATGATGCGTTATACTCCGCTTCCTCACCGGTTACCGTTTATTTCTCCTCATTAACGCCAGACGGGATCCAGTACTATGTACCGGTAACAAGACTTGTTCCGACCGGACAAGATGCGGTCCAGGCCGCCTTGAATGAGCTGATTCGTGGACCGCAGTATGGTGATGGACTCGTTGAAGTCATTCCGGATGACACAACCGTTGCATCCATTGAAACAGGGGAGGACGGCGCCGTAACCGTATCGCTCCAGGACAGCATGTTTGAACAGGGAGAGCAGGTTCCGACCGAGCTGCTGCAGGCTGTCGTGCTTACGGTTTCCGAAAATTCGGAAAATGCGAAGGTGAAAATCCGGATGAACGATCTGGCTGAGGTGGTTGGAACGGACAGCCGCAACTACAGTGAGCCAGTAAGCCGTCCGGAATTTATTAACGAAATTTCGATCTGACGATTTTATCGCTTTGTTTGACAAGATGCACCCCAAAAAGGTGCTTTTGTGCCTGCACTTTGGTAGAATAGGGAATGCTAATCAGGATTGCGATAAGAAGTAGGAGGCAGAAAACATGAGATCTAACGGACGTAAGAGCGATGAGCTTCGACCGATGAATTTATCGACCCATGTGAATAAATATGCGGAAGGCTCCGTGTACATCGAAATGGGAGACACCAAGGTGCTGATTACGGCAACCGTGGATGAGAAAGTTCCCCCGTTTCTGAAAGGACAAGGAAAGGGCTGGGTGACGGCTGAATATTCAATGCTGCCGCGCGCAACACAATCTCGGAATCAGCGGGAAGCCAATCGCGGTAAACTCACTGGCCGGACGATGGAAATTCAGCGGCTGATCGGCAGAGCGCTCAGGTCTGTTGTGAATCTGCATGCTCTTGGCGAGCGGACAATTACGCTGGACTGCGATGTGATCCAGGCGGATGGCGGAACGCGGACCACCTCCATAACAGGAGCATTTGTAGCCCTGGCCATAGCGGTAAATAAAATTGCAGAACAACATAAACTCGCAGTATTTCCGATCACGGATTACTTGGCATCGATTAGTGTGGGTATCGCTGGAGGACAGGCGCTGCTGGACCTGAACTATGAAGAGGATTCCAAAGCGAAGGTGGATATGAATCTGGTTATGACCGGAGGGGGTAAATTCGTTGAGGTTCAAGGAACCGGCGAAGAAAGCCCATTCTCGCGCGAGGAGCTGGATCAGATTCTGGAGCTTGGGGAAAAAGGAATCCGCGAGCTGATCGAGCGTCAACAGGAAGCACTCGGACCCATTGCAGCCAAAATCGGTTCCGTGAATGCGGGAACTGGAGTCTAAGATATGACGCTGACACTTGGGGATACTCTCATTGTAGCTACCCGCAATCAGGGGAAAGTGAAGGAATTTGCACATGCTTTTGCTGCGCTTGGCGTGGAAGTCAAGAGTATGTACGATTACCCTGAATTGCCTGATGTCGTTGAAGATGGAGTTACCTTCGCAGCCAATGCATTCAAGAAAGCCAAAGCGGTCGGTGATGCACTGGGATTGCCTGTGCTTGCAGATGATTCCGGATTATGCGTGGATGCGCTGGACGGCGCTCCGGGTGTATATTCCGCAAGGTATGCAGGTGAGCATGGCGCGGATGAGGATAATAACGAGAAGCTGATCGGCGAGCTGGAGCAATTAAGACTGGGTGAGGACACCGAGCAGCCCTTGTTAAGCCCGGCCCGATTCGTCTGCGTGCTGGTGCTGTACGATCCGGTTTCAGGAGAAAAGCTGGAGGCGGAAGGGCATGTCGAAGGGTGGATCACTTCCGATCCATCCGGAAGCGGCGGTTTCGGGTACGACCCGCTGTTCTACTTGCCAAGCCATGAGAAAACGATGGCAGAGCTTTCCCTGGAGGAGAAGCAGTTAATCAGTCACCGCGGAGAAGCCCTTCGCAAGCTGGTTGCGTATCTGCAGGGTTGAGCTGAATCGAGATGATTGCAAAAAAGAAACCATACCGGCGTGAGCGGGTATGGTTTCTTTGTTTTTTCAGTAGAATAAGGTTTAACGTATGGATACGTTATATTCTTTAAGCCAGAAATGAACCTGGGCCAAGTAGGCAAACAGCTGCGGGCCGGACATCAATTGACCGAACCAAGGGAGATTGGAGGACGCGTCCGGCGAAGAGGCCAGCTCCCGTATCCGCGCAGTATCAATGAGCGGAAGCAGCGGAGATGTGCCATCATCCAGTATGGACAGTACCTGCGCTTTGACGGCGGTCAGGTAGTTCGGATTGTGGGTTTTGGGATATGGACTTTTTTTGCGGTACAGGACATCATCCGGGAGCACGCCCTCCAGCGCCTTGCGCAGAATGCCTTTTTCACGGTCGCCTGCTGTTTTGATGCTCCATGGGATGTTCCACACATAATCGATCAGACGATGATCGGTATAAGGCACACGGACCTCCAGTCCGACGCCCATACTCATCCGGTCCTTGCGATCCAGCAGGGTTGGCATAAAGCGGGTGATGTTGAGGTAGGACATAACCCGCATTTTGGCTTGCTGGCCAGTCTCGCCGTCCAGCTTAGGGACTTCAGCTACCGCATCCGAATAGCGGTCTCCCAGGTATTCCAGGGGTCTGATCCAGTCCCGGATTTCGGCAGACAGAAGTCCGGCTCTCATGTCCGGAGCGACCGACCATGGGAATGTGCCGGAGTTCAGCATGTCTTCCCGGTGAAACCAAGGATATCCGCCAAATATTTCATCGGCAGCTTCGCCCGATATGGCAACGGTGGCGCCTTTTTTGATCTCTCGGCAGAAGAGGAGCAGCGATGCATCAACGTCGGCCATGCCGGGCAGGTCGCGCTTTTGCGTGGAGGTATCCAGCGCCTCAACCAATTCGGGAGTATCGAATTCAATCCAGTGATGGTTCGTCCCAAGCTCATCGTGCATCCGTTGAATCCATGGCGCATCTGCGCCAGGCTGGAAGGAATGGGACTGAAAGTGCTTGTTGTTGTCCACATAATCGACAGAGTAGGTATGCACTTGTCCTTGGCCCGTCCGCTTATAGTAATCGACGGCAAGGGAAGAAAGCGCACTGGAATCAAGCCCCCCGGATAAAAGGGAGCAGACCGGCACGTCAGATACCAGCTGACGCTCTACCGTATCCCGGAGGAGATCGCGCAAGTAGCTTGCCGTTTGGTCTACATCATCCTCATGCGGTTTGCTTTCCAGCTTCCAATAGGTGTATTTGCGCAACCCTTCCCGGTTAAATATCATCGCCATGCCAGGGCGGAGTTCGGAGATGTCTTTATAGACGCCATGCCCCGGGGTCCGTGCAGGACCGATAATGAACACTTCGGCAAGTCCTTCAGCACCGACCACGGGCTCCACCTTCGGATGCTGCAGCAGTGCTTTGGGTTCAGAGCCGAAAACCAAGGTTCCGTCGATGTAGCTGTAGAACAAGGGTTTTACTCCCACCCGGTCCCGTGCCAGAAACACTTGTTCCTGCGCACTATCCCAAATGGCAAAGGCAAATATTCCATTGAGGCGTTCCAAACACTCGGGGCCCCATTCGATATAGGAGACTAACAACACTTCCGTATCACACTTGGTATTGAAACGATGTCCGCGTCGTATCAATTCGTCTTTAAGCTCAGCAGCATTATATAATTCCCCGTTGTATACAATGGCGTAGACTTCCTCTTCCTGATGAATGATCATCGGCTGAGCTCCATTTTCGGGGTCGATCACGCTGAGTCTTCGGTGTCCAAATGCGCACGGGTTGGAAATCCAGGTGCCGGATCCGTCAGGTCCGCGGTGAGCCAAACTTTCTGTCATTTTTACCAGCAGCTGCGAATCCTGCGTCAAATCGCCGCTCCATTGTATAAAACCGGTTATTCCGCACATGACGGTTCATCCTCTCTTTGTCTTTGTCATACGCTGTCCCAACTTTTTAATCCTACGTCGCCAAAGTGATACAGATATATGCCGAAGGAAGGCATAAAATGTCTGTCCTTTTACGAAAACTAAGAAAGAGGACGAATTTCAAAGCAAAGGAGAGAAGCGTCCATGGATAAGTCAACCTATTACGTCTCCGTGCAAAGCCGTTCTGTGTTGACTCAGCAGGGGGCAAGCCCTTATGAATGGGAGATCGAAGCTACGCCGGAAGAGGCTGATCAAGTCCGGATTGAGCTGGATATGATGCAGGAGAAGGAAGAAGAAGCCCTTGGATACATGTTTCCTTGGCCGGATACGCCGCAACAAAGCTCCAATGCCCTGTTTCAATCTTCCCTGGATAATGTGTACCGGACGATATATCAGTTGGGTACGCCGGCAACGCGTCAGCAGATGGAGGAGCTGCGATTGCTCTCCGATATCACGTGAAAATAAAAAAAGGATTGTGCAGAAGCCTGCACATCCCATGAAGGAGAATGCATGATGTACGCAATTAGAGACGCAAAAATTCGACGGATTACCGAAGTTAACGGTGCGCCATGCGCCGAGGTGGAGGTATATCCTGAAGCGGAGGGAGAAAGCGCATTGCTGGCTTACCTGACACCATCGTCTCCGCTGGGAGGCTACGAACTGGTGAGAATCGTCCGGAGCAACGCCAGCATGGAGCTCGACTGGTTTGATAACAGCATGCATGATGCTTTTGTGGATGCTACGGACGAAGCGTTCGAGAATAGTGTTCATTCCACGGCCGAGGAGGATAGGGATACCTTTAAACAGCAGCTCCTCTCGACCGGTCAATTGTACGAGCAGTTGAATCAGCGGCTCAGCGAAGGACCTCAGTATTTTTAGGGGTTAGGAAAAAGATTGGCAAAGTTCTTTGGAAGCCTAGACAAGAAGGGCCATGCAGCATGATAGCTGCATGGCCCTTCAATCATCTGATGTGTTTAGTAAGCCGTTTCCCGCAATACTTGAATGCCCATGATGATGTTATATACAAATGCTCCGAAGTAGATGATCCCGAACAGGATGAGATACCCGATAATGGAGCCGAAGGACCCCGAGGTTACGGCCATATAGATCATGGGTATCGCTGCGATAACCGGGAATACGTGCGAGAATAATGCACGGCGGGCGTGCTTGGCAACGTAGGCGTCCGGAGACAGAATCCACACGATGAGGGGGAGAAGAAACGGCGCAAAAAAGATGCTGAAATACGATAAAGAGGACAGAAGCTGTCTCATGGTATCACACTCCTAAAGTCATTCTGATGATATACATATTACCCAGTAAGCGCGTTCCTGATTCTGTAATGAGGGTATTCAAAAAAAAGTTCTTTAAAAAATGCCGAATATGCGATATAATATACTTCGTTACTGTTTTAAAGCATTTCATACATATATGTCCCAGTAGCTCAGCTGGATAGAGCAACGGCCTTCTAAGCCGTCGGTCAGGGGTTCGAATCCCTTCTGGGACGTAAAAGAGGCACCGCCATTTATGGCGGTGTTTTTGCGTCCAATCAAGGGCCGCCTTTCTTGCAAATGAAAGATATCCATGACACGATTAGTTTATGTTTTGAGAAGACCTGACTTCATAATCATTTCATCTTATAATAGAAGAAAAAATATTTTCGTATATATATTGAGGAGGCATCAAGCATGCAGCTTACTAAAATATCACAGAATACCGCCATCTTATTGGAGCACGCCAGAAAATCGGGACTCACCTCCTCCGAGTTGCTGGAGGCAGTACGCTCGGGAGAGAATGAGAGATTTCAGATTGCTCAGAATGGTCATTTTCATTACGGGGAACTGTTCGCCTATTCGGGAGAGCATGGGGAAGATTTGGAAAAAGCCGTTATCGAGGGCTACAAAATTACGTTTAATACCCGAAACGGTCTGAAAATATGGCTGGAGGAAACCTTTCACCTCAGCTCGGAATCCGACTTCCGTGTGGGTGAGGGAATCATTGAGGGGTTAAAGCTCAAGAAGGAGCAGTTGGCTCGCTTGAAGGAGGCACTGGCTGTCAACTGGACTCTTCAGGAAGAGCCAGCAACGGATGGAGTTCAGGTCAGACTGACCGTCAGAGGGCTGCAATAAAGGAAAAAAGCCGCCCATTCTTATTCTTGTTGAAAAAGAATGGGCGGCTTTTTTAAAGAAACTACAGCTGCATTCAGGAACATCCCACAGAGTTTCCTTTACATCCGGCTCGGCGTTGGCAATCCCAACACTTCCAAAGCTTCGCCAAGGGTATCCTTAAACAGCGAAGTGAGCCATATCCGGAAACGCTGTACGTCTGCCTCGGCTTTCAGAATCGGACATGCCGAATAAAAATTGTTGAACAAGGAGCACAGCTCATACGCGAAGTTACAGATGGCGCTTGGGGATAGCTCTCGTCCGGCAGCATAAAGGGTATCATGCCAGGTGCTGATATGCCTCAGCAGCGCATGCTCTGCTTTTTTCATGTCAGGGAAGTGAGCAGGCATAGAGGGCAAGACACCGGCATCCTGCGCTTTATTGAGAACACTAAGTGCACGCGCGTAGGAATAGAGCAGGTAGACTCCCGTATTTCCCGAAATTTCCGTGGCCTGTTTCAGATCGAACACAACCTCGGTTTGCAGTGCAAAGCGAAGCAGATAGTAACGGATGGAGGCTGCTGCTATCGCATGGCTGGACAATCCGTTTTTATCCGAACGGGTCTCTTCGATGACATTGGCTACTTGCTGGATAAGCTCGGTAATTTTGATCCCGATCCCTTGACGTCCGGACATGGCATAGGACGCCTTTCCGTCGGAAGTGTCGATTCCAAGATCCGCTGCTGCCGAAGGACTGAGTGAAACCACGCCGTAACTGACATGTCGAAGGTTCAGGGCTTCTTCGTTGAATCCCAAGCCTTCCAGTGCCTGTTTCACCATCAGCTGTGGGTACTGCTGCCTGTAATCAATGACATTGATAACCATATCGGCTTTGCCATATGCCTGCTGTTCACCCTGAGTGCTCGTGGTCCAAACATCTTCGGTGAATTTTGTATATACAAAATCATTGGAGAGCAGTCCGTATTTCCACAAATGATAAGCAATATCTTTGGCGGTGTAAGTCAAAATGCCATTAGAGCGTACCAGCACTTTGTCCATGCTGTGCTCGGAATCGGGATCGTTTGCCTTATCTCCCCCTAATTGTTTGAGCACCCAGCAGCCTGCCAGCTTACCCTCGGTTTCCTGATGGAACAGTGAGGTGTTCTTCAACAATTCGAAGGCGGAATCCCAAAATCCCTCTCTGACAATGCTGCTCTCCCATACCAGAAGGTCGTATCCAATGCCAAACTGCTTCATTTCTTCAAGATGCTCTTTAACGATTCTTTCAGCTACGAGCAATCCGATCCAGGAAAGATTCTGATGTCCCTCCTCCAATGCGTGGAGAACTTCCGTCCGATGTTGAACCAGTGCAGGTTCTCTTTCGTATGCTTTATTCGTGCTCGAATACACATCCCAGCAGTAATCACCGAATCTGGCATGTTCCTTGGACAGCGGGGTATGGAGCATTCCAACAACCGTATCCGCCAGCTGATTGCCAAGATCGTCGATATAATTATGCGCCTCCACCTCATAGCCAAGCTTTCTCATCAGCCGGACCAGCGTATCCCCGATACAGGAATTCCGTAAATGACCGATATGCGCAGATTTGTTTGGATTGATGGAGGTGTGCTCGATAACAATCTTTTCATGGGTCGCCGGTGGCAGTTCAAATGGGTGGTTGGCCCACGCTTCCCAGTCGATGTGCAGATTGATAAAACCTGGAGCCACGACCTCCGTGGAAGAGACCAGTTGTTTGAAGGGAACATCCTGCTCAAGCTCTGTTTTAATTAACTCGGCAATGTGCAGGGGAGCCTTACGAAGCAGCTTGGCAAGCTGCATTGCGATGTTGGTTGCATAATCCCCGTGCTCTATGCTGGAGGGCTGCTCGACCCGGATTGGGATGGATTCCGGCAGCTTGATGCCGAAAGAGTCACACACCTGGATTGCTGCTTGTTGAACACTGGTAATCATTAATTGACTTAACACGGTAAATCCCCCTTTGAAAAATAAGAATACCTCGGAAAAATAAAAAAAGCCCTCATCTCAATAAAGAGACGAGGACTTGTGCTCGCGGTACCACTCTTGTTGTTAAACCGGCAAGGGTTCAACCACCTTCATACAATAACGGTGTAAGCCGGGGCTCCCTACAATCCTTCAATTCGGAAGACCATCTCCTGGGTCCGTTTCACGGCCGACTTTGTACCGGTTTCCACCCTCCCGGCTCGCTTGGACTAAAGTCTGAAGCAGTTACTCTCCCAATCAACGAAAATCACATTTTCAAGTTTTTCATATTATAACCAATCTATTTAGAAAATCAACCATAAAATTGTTAAAGCTTCTCCGCAATGATACGCAAGCGCTTATAATCTGCGTAGTAGGCATCCTCATGCCAGAGCGTGTCGTAGCTTATTTGGCTGATGCGGGCAATTGCATGCTCCCTTTCTTCAGCTGTAAATCCGGTAAAGAAATGATCGCCAAAATGCAGGAGCCAATACCGAACCCCCTCCTTGCCCTCAGACAGCTTGGTAGGACGGTCATAATGATGTGCCATACGGACCTGGAACCCTTGGGCTTCCAGCAGAGTCGCATATTCTGCCACACTAGGAAAATACCACGGATTTCGTGTGTCCGCATCGATTCCATAATGGTCGGCGAATACAGTTCTTAGGGCTTCATAGATCGTTTCAATATTGCCTTTTCCTCCAAATTCGGCGACGAATCGGCCGCCGCTCCTTAGTGCGCCATGCACAGAGCGGACTGCACCTGCAGCATTCTTCATCCAGTGCAGCGCCGCATTGGAGAAGACAGCATCATAAGGTGCTTCGACCGTGAAGTTTTCGCCATTTCCAACGCGGAATGCAAGGCTTTTATACTTAGCTTGGGCCTGCCCAATCATCTCCACGGCTGAGTCCATACCGGTCACGTATGCACCGGCCGTTGATATTTCATAAGCCAAATCACCGGTCCCGCACCCAAGGTCGAGAATCCGCTCGCCGGCTCGAGGCGCCAGAAGCTCTGCCAAACCTTTTCCATAAGCTGAAACAAACGACAACTGCCGATCGTAATCCCGAGGCTTCCATATTTGCTCCGACATCGTAAGACTCCCCCTTTTTTATGAATAACCTCATTGTGACAGGTTTTGTTTATAATTAGAAATATATAAATGCGATAGATTCAATAGGTTGTAACTATGAGTGGATCATGAGATAAACCGCTGATCAGCGGCTTTATTTTACGGCAACGAGCAGGGCACCAACAGCAATGAGTGCGACGCCGATCACGTTAATCCAGGATATTTTCTCTCCAAGAAACAAAAAGGCAAGAATCACGGCGATGACCACGCTTAATTTATCGATGGGCCCGACCTGCGATACCTTACCGTATTTCAGTGCCAAAAAATAAAACAGCCAGGACATGGCTCCTGCAATTCCGCTTAGCACAATGAAGCTTAAGGCTTTCTTCTGCACGAGGATTTCCCCGAGCTCGGAAAATTTGCCCTGAACGGCCACCACGCCCAGCAGGAACAGTGCCATGATGACAGATCGAATGGCAGTGGCTGAATTGGCATCGATATTTTGCAGCCCGATTTTGCCGAAAATAGCGACAAGTGCAGCGGTGGCCGCCGACAGCAGTGCGTACATAAGCCATAATGGCATCCTATATCCCTCCTGAACGATAAAGACCTGAATACTATTAAGGATTTATATATAATAGTATGGAGTGATTTGTACAATATCATTACATTTTCCTAGTGATTTTCCTGAGATGGGGTTGAATTTCGGATGACGGGTCATATTGTTGCTTATAAAGAAGAATATCATGATCAATTAGTGGAGCTGTGGCATCGCGCTGTGTGCAGCACGCATGATTTCCTGACAGAGGAGGATCTCCGTTTTTATTATAAAATGGTGAAAAATGGAGCACTTCGAGCTGTGGAGTTATGGGTGTGCTTGAACAAGGATTTCAAGCCCGTTGGATTTATGGGCCTGGACGGCTCGAAAATCGAAATGTTGTTTGTGGATCCACAGCATCATGGGCGAGGAGCGGGGAGCCAATTGATTCGGCATGCCGAATCGTTGAAGGGGATAAACTTACTGTCGATGTAAATGAACAGAACGCCGGAGCCCACGCTTTTTACAAAAAATACGGTTTTGTGCAGACGGGCCGCTCGGAGCTGGATGGTGCAGGCAAGCCGTATCCACTGATTCATATGGAGCTGGGTCGCCATAACGGACTCAGAAGCCGCTAATATGGTGAAAAAGCTCTAACAGATATGCTAACGGACCTGAGGGCCGTTATAACGCCAAAAGAGGGTGATTTGCCTGTTAAATTGCTAAATAACGGCTGTGGTGTCCGCTAAATTTTAAAACGGGACGTTTTTTCTGAAATAACGCTCCTGGTGTCCGTTCAAGTTGTGATTGTGGCCTATGGAGTTCATATGCGGACTGTGTCCCAGAAGGGATGCGGTCTTGCAGGCCGACTGCGAAGTAACCCCTCCCGAAGCGTACGCTAAGGCGAACCCGATTCCGGGTTCATCGTCCCTTCTGGAATACGCAAAGAAGCAGCCACGATGATAAGTGGCTGCTTCTTCATTTTACGTCCCAGAAGGGATTCGAACCCCTGACCGACGGCTTAGAAGGCCGTTGCTCTATCCAGCTGAGCTACTGGGACACAGAAATTTTTCAAGCAAAAAATATATTATCACATGCATTGGGGAAATTCAACAATTATTTTAAGTTGCGAACATTTTTGAATCTGCCAGATTATTAGTGTGTCATTCCGGGTTATATTGATAAGACATAAGATGGATTTCAATAAAGGCGTCGGCGGAATGTTTCAGAACGGCAGGAAAGTGCATAGAGAGCGCTCTTTTTTTAACTTGGCAGTACATATGCTATAATCAACAAATATGAAAAACAGGAATAGAAAGGAGGTGTCCTTATCAAGGACTCTTACTCCCAAGAACAAGAGGATAAGAACATCATCCTGTTTCCGAAGACGCTGGATTATTACCAGATTCAGCTTACGGTTATGCTCGAGAACGAACGTTACGGTGAAGCGATGGAAGTTTTGCGTTTTCTGCTGAGATGCGGCGGACAGAATGAACGGCATTATGAAGAGTGGCATTCGCTCCTCGAATGGCTTGAAGCTGCGTTTCCAGAACAGGCTGTACCTCGTTCGGTTGATTCCGATGCAGATATCGAAGAGGATGATCCAGACGAAGCGGAAATGGCGAGGCAGATGGTTAAGGAAAAAGTTGCTCAGGATGCCGGATATGCCGACAAGCTGCTCGCTTCCGTTATGAACGGACCGTTGACCGAACAGACCATTCTGGCACTGGAACAGCTCGCCTATCTGGATCGTCCGGAGATTGATGCTGTTTTGGTTGAGTGGCTGCAGGATACGCCGCTTCATCCCCTGCTGCAATTTCGAGTGCTGCAAACACTCCGAAGAAGGGGCATGGAGGGAAATGTAAGCCTTCATCGGGGACAGGAAGCCGTAGAGATTGAGATCGACACGGTGCCGCTGGACCCGGGGAGTTTTCCGCTTGCCATAACGAGAATATTGGAGCGAGTTGCAGATCAGACGGAAATTCATGAACCGACTTTGTTTTATTTTGCACAAGAACTATGGTCCCAGTTCATAATGGCCATTTACGGTACCGAAGATTACCATTCCATGCTGGATGAAGAAGAATCTACGCTTGACATATGGGCGGCCGCACTCCATGACATTGTATCGGAGAGTTTGAAGGGGTTTCGGAATGAGGAGGAAATCCGCCCGCTCTACGGTATAACGGACACCATGCGGTTCCGCTATGAGGGAGCCTACCGATCTCTCAAGCAATTTGTGGCAGCGGGTGTGGAAGAATAGCCATAGCCTGGAAAACGTTTACGGTATCGTAGCATAAGGGTTCGCCCTTGAAAAAGGATTTAATGTTGTTTATACTATAGTGGTTATTCGGTACGTGATACATTATTGCGCCGACCACGTGAATTATTTTGGAGGGGAAAGCATAAATGAAAGCAACTTGGGAAAAAATAGAGAAGAACCTTGGCGTTCTTGACGTTGAGGTTGATGCGGATCGCGTTGCATCCGCCCTCGACAAAGCTTTTAATAAAGTAGCTAAAAAAGCAAATGTACCTGGATTCCGTAAAGGTAAAGTGCCTCGCCCGATTTTTGAAGCTCGTTATGGCGTAGAGAGCTTGTACCAGGATGCAATCGACATCTTGCTTCCAGAAGCATACAGCGAAGCTGTAGATCAAGCGGATATTTTCCCTGTAGATCGTCCGGAAGTGGACATCGAGCAATTCGCTAAAGGTGAAACTTTCAAGTTCAAAGCTAGAGTAACAGTGAAACCTGAAGTTAAACTGGGTGATTAC
Organism: Paenibacillus glucanolyticus NBRC 15330; assembly: GCF_004000885.1. Classification (GTDB taxonomy): domain Bacteria; phylum Bacillota; class Bacilli; order Paenibacillales; family Paenibacillaceae; genus Paenibacillus_AQ; species Paenibacillus_AQ glucanolyticus. The sequence goes on along the minus strand of NZ_BIMC01000018.1, from coordinate 55,327 downwards.
AAAGGTGTTGAAGTAGCTGCTGTAGCCGCTGAAGTTTCTGAAGAGGAACTGAACGAAGAGCTCGAGCGTCTGCAACAACGTCATGCTGAGCTTGCTGTAATCGATGAAGGCGCGTCTGTATCCGGTGATATCGTAGTGATCGATTTCGACGGTTCCGTTGACGGTGTGCCTTTTGAAGGTGGACAAGCTGAGCGTTATTCCCTTGAACTCGGAAGCAACTCCTTCATTCCAGGCTTTGAAGATCAAGTCATTGGTATGGCTACTGGAGATTTCAAAGACGTGGAAGTTACGTTCCCAGAGAACTACCATGCAGCTGAGTTAGCTAACAAGCAAGCTGTCTTCAAAGTGAAAGTACACGAAATCAAGCGCAAACAGCTTCCTGAGCTGGATGATGAATTCGCTAAAGACGTTAGTGAATTTGATACCCTTGATGAGTACAAGGAAGATCTGAAGAAACAATTGCTGACTCGCAAAGAGCAAGAAGCACAAGGCGTTCGCGAGAACGAAGCTGTTGAAAAAGCAGCGGCTAATGCTGAAATTGAAATTCCAGACGCTATGATCCAATCCGAAGTTCAAAACATGATGCGCGATTTCGACAACCGTCTTCGTCAACAAGGCATGAACCTGGAAATGTTCCTTAGCTTCTCCGGCCAAAGCAGTGACGATCTGGAAGGACAAATGAAAGAAGACGCTGAAAAACGCGTTCGCAACAACCTCGTGCTGGAGCAAATCGCAAAAGAAGAGAAGCTCGAAGTAACGGAAGAGGAAATCAACAAAGAGCTGGAAAATATGGCTGATACGTACAAACGTTCCGCTGAAGAAATCCGCAGCATCCTTGGTGCTAACGGTTCCCTTGACAGCCTTCGTGAAGAATTGCTTCTTCGCAAAACGATCGACTTCTTGCTGGAAAACAGTGTAGAAGGCGCTCCTGTGGAGAAAAAAGAAGAAACTGCAACTGAAGAATAATAAAAAGGCAGCTGCGAAAAGCTGCCCTCACATTCGATAAGGCACGTACATTTCATGCGTGCCTTATTTTTACCTAACAATAGCCAATTTAATACTAATTATGACATGAATTGGTTATTAATTTCGACATACATAATGAGACAAGTTGGCAGGATATAATTCTTGGGAAGTTCATAGAATGTAAACAGGGTTAAAAAATGACATCGTGCTGCGAACATGTTAGAATAACTTTTGTAACACTGCCGTATATTTTTCAAGGAAAAGAGGTTGGTCGCATGAGTCTTGTACCTATGGTTGTTGAGCAAACTAGTCGAGGCGAAAGATCTTACGATATCTACTCAAGATTACTGAAGGATCGCATTATATTCCTCAGCAGTGCGATAGATGACGATGTTGCCAATCTTGTTATTGCCCAGCTGCTGTTTTTGGCTGCGGAAGATCCGGAAAAGGACATCTCTTTGTACATCAATTCTCCTGGCGGTTCGGTTACAGCCGGGATGGGTATATATGATACGATGCAGTTGATTAAGCCTGATGTGTCAACCATTTGCGTAGGTATGGCCGCCAGTATGGGATCGCTGCTGCTTACTGCCGGAGCACCAGGCAAACGCTATGCTCTCGAGAACAGTGAAGTCATGATACATCAACCGCTCGGGGGTATTCAGGGTCAGGCATCCGATATCCAAATCCATGCAGATTGGATCATCAAGACCAGACATAAGCTGAATCAAATCTATGTGGAGCGCACGGGTCAGCCCCTTGAAAAAATCGAACGCGATACAGACCGCGACTTTTTCATGAGCGCGGAGGAAGCGAAGGCGTACGGTATTATTGACGATGTTCTGTCTTCACCGACCAAATCTTAAGGGGTGGTAATAGCATGTTTAAATTTAACGATGACAAAGGGCAGCTAAAATGCTCCTTCTGCGGTAAATCCCAGGAGCAGGTCCGCAAACTGGTTGCGGGGCCCGGTGTTTATATATGTGACGAGTGTATTGACTTGTGCTCCGAGATTGTAGAGGAAGAACTCGGACATGAGGAAGAAGTGGATCTGAAGGATATTCCGAAGCCACGTGATATTCGTGACATTCTGGATCAATACGTAATCGGACAGGATCAAGCGAAGAAATCCCTTTCGGTTGCTGTCTACAACCACTATAAGCGCATCAACACCCAGAACAAGATTGAGGATGTTGAATTGCAAAAGAGTAACATTTTGCTGCTTGGACCTACAGGTTCCGGTAAAACATTGCTTGCACAAACGATGGCTAAAATTCTCAATGTTCCGTTTGCTATTGCGGACGCAACTTCACTGACAGAAGCCGGTTATGTAGGTGAAGATGTAGAGAACATTCTGCTGAAGCTGATCCAGGCAGCAGACTATGATGTGGAAAAAGCAGAACGCGGCATTATCTATATTGATGAAATCGATAAAGTAGCCCGCAAATCGGAGAACCCGTCCATTACGCGTGACGTATCCGGTGAAGGTGTTCAACAAGCCTTGCTGAAAATTCTTGAAGGTACCGTTGCTTCTGTTCCACCGCAAGGAGGACGCAAGCATCCGCATCAGGAATTCATTCAGATCGATACAACGAACATTTTGTTCATCTGTGGCGGTGCATTTGACGGTCTGGAGCAGTATATCAAACGCCGGATCGGCAAGAAGGTCATCGGTTTCAATGCCTCCGGAGAGAGCCAAAAGGATCTTAAGCCAGGTGAATACCTGACCATGGTTCTGCCGGAAGACTTGCTCAAATTCGGTTTGATTCCGGAATTTGTTGGCCGTCTGCCTGTAGTCTCCACTTTGGAGCCGCTGGATGAGGCAACGCTGGTACGCATTCTGTCCGAGCCGAAAAACGCGCTCACGAAACAGTACCAAAAGCTGCTTGAATTTGACAATGTCAACCTCAAGTTTGAGCCAGGTGCTCTAGAAGCGATTGCCCGCGAGGCAATTAAGCGGAATACCGGTGCACGCGGATTGCGTTCGATCATTGAAGGCATTATGCTGGATGTTATGTACGAAGTGCCGTCCAGAGATGACATCAAGGATTGCGTCATCACGGAGCAGGTTGTTCGCGATAAAGTGATTCCTGAGCTGCAGAGCAAGGGAAGCGAAGATGACAAGAAACAAGAAGAAAGTGCTTAATACGCCATAGCGTATTAGGCGTGGAATAAATCTACGCTGATTCTCCACTTCCAGTTATGTCCAGTCGGGCTTTGCTGGAGTGGAGCTTTGGCGTTATATGGGAGAGATCGTACCATGTTTTTGAGACAAGACACACGGCCCGTCAGGGTGGGGAACCTCACCATTGGGGGAAAGAACGAAGTCATTATTCAAAGCATGTGCACCACCAAGACCGCAGATGTGGAGGCAACCGTTGCCGAGATTTTGCGTCTGGAAGAAGCAGGTTGTCAGGTCGTTCGGGTAACGGTAAACAATGAAGAAGCTGCCGCTGCTATAAAAGAAATCAAGAAACGCATTCATATTCCGCTTGTGGCGGATATTCATTTTAACTACAAACTTGCCTTGATGGCTATCGAGAATGGTATTGATAAGGTTCGGATCAATCCGGGCAACATCGGCAAGCGTGAGAAAGTCGAAGCTGTCGTGAAGGCTTGTAAGGAGAAGGGGATTCCGATTCGGATCGGGGTTAACGCCGGTTCCTTGGAGAATCATCTTATCGAAAAATACGGGTATCCTACGCCGGAAGCTATGGTGGAAAGCGCCTTGTATCATATCGGGATATTGGAAGAACTGGATTTCCACGATATCATCGTTTCGCTTAAAGCATCTGACGTACCGATGGCTATCGCGGCGTATACGAAGGCTGCCGAAGTTATTCCATATCCGCTTCATCTGGGAATTACCGAAGCCGGGACGCTGTTCTCCGGTACGGTGAAGAGCGCTGCCGGTCTCGGAGCGCTGTTGTCCCTGGGAATCGGCAGCACGATGCGTATTTCCTTGAGTGCTGATCCCGTGGAAGAGATCAAAGTGGGCCGGGAGCTTCTAAAATCATTCGGCCTCATCTCGGATGCGGCAACCTTGGTATCTTGCCCGACTTGCGGACGGCTGGATATCGACTTGTTCTCCATTGCCAATGAGGTAGAGGAATACATCTCGAAGATCAAAGTGCCGATTAAAGTTTCCGTTCTGGGATGCGCAGTCAATGGACCTGGTGAGGCTAGAGAAGCCGACATCGGTATTGCCGGCGCGCGTGGCGAGGGCCTGCTCTTCCGTTATGGGGAGATGATACGTAAAGTTCCAGAAGCCACCATGGTGGAGGAGCTTAAGAAGGAAATCGACAATATCGTGAAGGTGTACGAGGAAACCGGCGAAATCCCGGGCCGCAAGCACAAATCCACGGTTTAAGCTTAATAACTTGGTTTTTATAACGTTATAATTGCACTTTTTAAAAGCGGCAGTCTCTTGAATTCAAGAGACTGCCGCTTTTCTGTTTAGCAGGATGTCATACACCGCAGCAGCGGGGCGCCTTCCCAACAATGTCATGACTTTTTCGCTATCCGCGTTTTACCATTCGAGGAATCGGCAATACTACCATGTATTAACGATTCGATGAAGACATAATGGAGTACAGGAGGAATGACTTGTGAACTTAAGTATTGTGATAATGCTGGTGCAGCTGTTTTTTGCAGTCATCATCGGCATTTATTTTTGGAATTTATTGCGCGGACAGAAAACAAGCAAGACGGCGGTGGATCGGGAATCGCGTAAGGAACTTGATAAACTCCGCAAACTGCGGTCCATATCGTTAACAAAACCGCTGGCTGAGAAAACAAGACCGCAAACCATGGATGACATCGTGGGGCAAAAGGACGGCTTGCGAGCCCTAAAGGCTGCTCTCTGCAGCGCCAATCCGCAGCATGTTATTGTATACGGCCCGCCAGGGGTAGGCAAAACAGCCGCTGCTCGTGTAGTGATGGAGGAAGCGAAGAAGAATCCGCAATCTCCGTTTAAATATGACGCCAAGTTCACGGAAATTGATGCAACAACGGCCCGGTTCGATGAACGCGGCATAGCTGACCCGCTCATCGGGTCTGTTCATGATCCGATTTACCAAGGTGCGGGAGCCATGGGGGTTGCAGGCATTCCTCAGCCGAAGCCGGGAGCGGTGACCAAGGCACACGGAGGAATCCTCTTTATTGATGAAATTGGGGAATTGCATCCGATCCAGATGAATAAGCTTTTAAAAGTGCTGGAGGACCGCAAGGTGCTGCTGGAAAGTGCATATTATAATTCTGAGGATGCCAACACACCTGCTTATATTCACGACATTTTTCAAAACGGCCTGCCGGCCGACTTCCGTCTGGTGGGTGCAACGACACGTTCACCGGAAGAGATTGCTCCTGCACTTCGCTCGCGCTGCATGGAGATTTTTTTCCGACCGCTTCTGCCTGAAGAGATTGGAAGGATTGCAGAGGATGCTATTCAGAAGATTGAGCTGAATTCGGCACCAGAAGCGGTAGAAGTGGTGAAGCAGTACTGTTCCAACGGCCGGGAAGCGGTCAATATGATTCAATTGGCTGCTGGCCTGGCGCTGACCGAAAAAAGAGATTCGCTTCGTGCAGCGGACGTGGAATGGGTCGCCAGCAGCAGTCAGCTTCAGCCTCGTCCGGATCGAAAAATACCGGAGAAGCCGCAGGTTGGCGTTGTTAACGGATTAGCTGTATACGGCCCTAATATGGGGGCGCTGCTTGAAATTGAAGTATCTGCGGTTCCTGTTGAGGAGGGACGGGGTACCTACAATATCACCGGGGTTGTGGATGAAGAGGAGTTTGGCGGAGGCTCGCGGAAGCTGCGTCGTAAGAGCATGGCCAAGGGATCGATCGAGAATGTGTTAACAGTCCTGGGCTCTATGGGTTTTACACCTAAGAACTATGATCTGCATATTAACTTTCCTGGGGGAACGCCGATTGACGGACCTTCCGCGGGTATTGCGATGGCTGCGGCGATTGTATCGGCTATCAAAGGAATTGAGGTTGATAATAAGATCGCAATGACCGGCGAGATGAGCATTCATGGAAAGGTGAAGCCAATTGGCGGGGTCATCGCCAAAGTGGAGGCGGCATTCCAGGCAGGTGCTACCCGTGTAATCATTCCCAAAGACAATTGGCAAACGTTGTTCCAAGATTTAAGTGGCGGTTTACGGGTAATTCCTGTAGAATCGGTGGACGAAGTATTCGCCCACATTTTTGGCGGATCGTTCGCTCCGGAGGTTGTACAGCTCCCCGGAAACGAAGTGTTTCCAGCCTCTTCAGCTTCATTGCTGCAGGCAACGCCTCCGCGCAACGGGAAAGTCACGGACGCTGGAGGATGTTAAGTTTCACTTTGTTGGTTTTTTATACGCAGATTTGATAAAATAGGAATAGTGTCAACATTGAGAGCCGTTGGAGGTGCGAAAGCGATGGGACCCAGTAAATTCAAAGGTCGTCGTTTTCCTTTACTGCCTTTAAGAGGTCTTCTTGTCTATCCGAGCATGGTGCTTCACTTGGATGTAGGACGGGAGAAATCGGTAAAGGCTTTAGAAAAGGCGATGGTTGAAGACAATTTGATTCTCCTATGTTCTCAATCGGAAGTGAACATTGAAGAACCGACGCAAGAGGATATTTATCGGATTGGCACAGTTGCGAATGTACGCCAGATGCTTAAGCTTCCTAACGGTACCATACGTGTGCTTGTGGAAGGTATGGAACGGGCGGAGGTTATTGAATATACGGATCAAGAGGAATACTATGAGGTCATGGCTCGCGAGCTGCCTGAAGAGGAGAACCATGACCCTGAAGTTTCCGCATTAATGCGAACCGTACTGTCTCAGTTTGAGAATTATATCAATCTGTCCAAGAAGGTGACACCAGAGACATTGGCGGCCGTTTCCGATATTGACGAGCCAGGTCGTCTGGCAGACGTGATTACGAGTCATTTGTCGCTGAAGATCAAGGATAAGCAAGAAATTCTCGAAACCATTGATGTTCGCAAAAGGCTCGAGAAGCTTCTAGACATATTGAACAATGAGCGTGAAGTGCTGGAATTGGAACGCAAGATCAACCAGCGGGTCAAGAAGCAAATGGAGAAGACCCAGAAGGAATACTACTTGCGCGAACAGATGAAGGCCATTCAGAAAGAGCTTGGCGACAAGGAAGGCCGTACCGGGGAGGTAGAGGAGCTCCGAAGTCAGCTTCAGGAGCTTGAGCTTCCGGAACGTGTGCATGAGAAGGTAGAGAAGGAAATCGACCGTCTCGAGAAAATGCCGGCAAGCTCTGCCGAAGGCGGCGTTATCCGAAACTACGTCGATTGGCTGCTGGCGCTGCCTTGGAGCAGCAAGACCGAAGACGATCTGGATATCGTCAAAGCAGAACAAGTGCTGGATGAGGATCATTACGGTCTCGAGAAGCCGAAGGAACGCGTGCTGGAATACTTGGCGGTTCAGAAGCTGGTGAAGAAGATGAAGGGGCCGATTCTATGTTTGGTTGGCCCTCCAGGCGTCGGTAAAACATCGCTCGCCCGGTCCATCGCCCGCTCACTGGAGCGCAAGTTTGTACGTGTCTCCTTAGGTGGCGTGAGAGACGAGGCCGAAATCCGCGGACACCGGCGCACCTATGTAGGGGCTATGCCAGGACGTATCATTCAAGGAATGAAAACAGCGGGTTCGATGAATCCGGTGTTCCTGCTTGATGAAATTGATAAGATGGCTTCCGATTTCCGGGGCGATCCATCTTCAGCACTGCTTGAGGTGCTCGATCCGGAGCAGAACAACACATTCAGCGATCATTTCGTGGAAATTCCGTTTGATCTGTCTAACGTCATGTTTGTTACGACGGCGAACGTGCTTCATAACATTCCCAGACCGCTCCTTGACCGTATGGAAGTGCTGTACATTCCAGGATATACGGAGCTGGAGAAGCTGCAGATTGCGAACCGTTATTTGCTGCCTAAACAGAAGAGCGAGCATGGGCTTGAAGCAGAACAGCTGATACTGGACGAGGAAGCTCTGATGAAGGTGATTCGGGAATATACCCGTGAATCCGGAGTCCGCAATTTGGAGCAGCAAGTGGCAGCGCTGTGCCGTAAGGCAGCCAAACAGATTGTGACCCATGCATCGGAATCCATTGAGATTAAGGCTGAAGATATCAAGGAATATCTCGGAATTCCGAAGTTTCGCTATGGCATGGCCGAGCTTGAGGATCAAGTGGGCACGGTCACGGGGCTTGCGTGGACGGAAGTGGGCGGCGAGACGCTGACCATTGAAGTTACGGTGGTGCCTGGAACCGGCAAGCTGACCCTGACGGGTAAACTTGGTGATGTGATGAAGGAATCGGCTCAGGCTGCCTTCAGTTTTACTCGCTCGAAGGCGGTGGAGCTGGGTATTGATCCGGATTTCCACGAGAAACTCGATGTTCATATCCATATCCCGGAAGGAGCCATTCCGAAGGATGGTCCATCAGCCGGAATTACGATTGCCACGGCTCTTATTTCATCTTTAACCAAACGGCATGTAGCCCGCGATGTGGCCATGACGGGGGAAATTACACTTCGGGGACGCGTTCTTCCGATTGGTGGCTTGAAAGAGAAATCTCTGGCAGCCCACCGTGCCGGCTACAAAAAAATATTACTCCCTAAGGATAACGAACGTGACTTGCGTGATATACCTGACAGCGTGAAGAACGACGTTGAGTTCGTTCCGGTATCCCATATGGATCAGGTTCTGGAGCATGCGCTCGTTGAACAAGCGGGAGTGCACTAGAGAGGAAAGTCTAAATTATGAAAGTTACGAAAGCCGATTTTGTCATCAGTGCTGTCGTACCTGCCCAATATCCTGAAGACGCCTTGCCGGAAATTGCTCTGGCAGGGCGTTCCAACGTGGGCAAGTCATCACTGATTAACCGTATGATAGCCCGTAAAAATCTGGCGCGTACCAGCTCTACGCCCGGCAAAACGCAGCAGCTCAACTATTATCGGGTGAATGATGACCTGTATCTGGTCGATTTTCCCGGCTATGGGTATGCGAAGGTGTCCAAAACGCAGCGTGCCGCCTTTGGCGAAATGATTGAGCGGTATTTGCTTAACCGGGAAGAGCTGAAGCTTGTCCTGTTGATTGTGGACATGCGTCACCCGCCGTCAAAAGATGATATCAGCATGTATGAATGGCTGCAGCATTACAACCGTCCGGTATGTGTGGTTGCAACCAAAGCGGATAAAATCCCGAAAACACGCCGTCAGAAGCATGTGAAAATCGTTAAGGATACACTGGGCTTTAAGCCCTATCATTCATTCGTGATGTTTTCATCTGAGCTCGGACTGGGTAAAGATGAGTTATGGGCTATTATGGAGTCTCATATGGGGACTCAGCACGAAGAGGAAGAGTTATCCCTTGATTCCGAAACGGAAGGTAATGAACAAGCCTGATCCCGTTTGTTTGATGATGTTTTTTTCAAGGGTGATATAGGGAATCGGTGCATTCTTTACAGGAAAGTGAGCATCTTGTGGGAAATGTCAGTCTGATTCCGGCTAATTCCGTTTTTTTATGAAATATGATGGATATTCTCATTCGGACGGCAGGAAAGACCGCCTGGGTCTGCTGTATAATGGTAGTAAGTTAAAAGAATTGAGGGAGATTTTTATGGCTCAGCGGTTAGCCACAGAATATGTTAATGCCACAATGCAAATGACGGATGTTCAAATGGATCAATTTCTGCAGTATACCCAAGCTTTCCGGGTTACGAACCGGGTAAAAGTCATGGATAGCGGAGAGCAGGAGTTTGTGCTCGAAGATGAAAGCGGGGAAGAAGTTCATTTGCCCTTTGAACGCAAGAATGGCTTGTACGTCTGTGAGCTGTCGTGCCGATTGGTCACTCCTCACCTGACAAATGCCGTACGCAAACTGTTTGCGGCTTTTAAAGGCTCAGGCAGAGTGAATCGGATTTATCGCGGCTTTACGATGAGCTACGACTACCACGCTGGAACGGTGCACAGAATTACGCAGATTGCCGGAAGCGACAGCATTGTTATTTATGAGTACAAGAATACGGCAGGCGAGTTGCAGCGTCTCTTCAACAGCAATGAAGCAGAGAAAGAGATTGAATCCATCCAGTACCATATCAACGTGCTTTTGGACCAGCGGATTGCAGCAGGGAATGATAAACATATTACTCAGACTATAGATGAACGGCTGCGACGGTTTAATCAACGGTTATTCGTGCTAGAAGCCTAGGGAAGGCTGCCCGTAAGGGGCGGCTTTTTTTATGCGTTTTTTTAAATGTATACATTTGTTTCTTGTATGTTTATGAATATAAATGATGATAAGATCCATTTGGTCGTTCTCTGGCACCAAGTTGTGCAGACACACATATATTGAGCTGTAAAATATTTATGGGTTAATTTTAAAAAAGGTGTTGCAATTAAACGTCATAGATGTTATTTTTAATCTCGTTGAAAAGAATATAGGAACCAGGATTCACTCAGGACATGTAATGTTGCGAGAGATTATTCCCTCGGGAAGTGAATGACGTAGGTCCTAGCGGATGAAATTTTTCAAACATTTTATTCCTAGGAAGGGGGAAACCGGAAGATGGAATACTCAACTTTCGGAAGACACGTTGCTGTTGATACTTGGGGAGTCGATTTTGAACTATTGAACAGTGCAGAATTTTTACAAGCTCAGATGGTGGAAGCCGCTGAAGCATGTGGAGCAACGGTATTGTCCGTCCAATCCAAGCAGTTTGAACCACAAGGTGCTACTGTGCTGGTGTTGCTGTCGGAAAGCCATCTCTCGATTCACACTTACCCTGAGAGAGGTTTTGCTGCGATTGACTGTTATACCTGCGGGGAGACAGTAGATCCGCAGTTAGCTATTGACTATCTGGTATCCGCTTTGAAACCTGAAAAATGCTATGCTAAGAAACTCGTGCGCGGACTCGGCGAAATGACTGTCGAAACGCCAGAGATGAAACAGGCTGAGCTCGTTTAATTAGCCACTAAAAAATGTGTATACTGATAACCATGGATGTTTCCATGGTTATTTATTTTGAAGAGACGAGTAAGCGTGACAAAAAACGAAACGCATTCCTCTGAAAGCCGCTTTCGAAGAAATTACACGTATATATCAAGTGTTCTCTATCCACAATAGTAAGGTGTTACGGAACAGTCAAGAATGTTTATGAATGGAATGATGAAGTATGGGGATTTCATAAACATTTCATAAAATAGACAAGAGTGCTCAGCATACTGTGATATAATGAACAAGGTCAAGACAGTCCGTTGTGAACGGCAAAACTACTCGGAGAAATAGGCAGGTGAACATGCAATGCACATCGTCGTTGTTGGGTTGAACTATCGCACGGCGCCTGTGGAGGTCAGAGAACGCTTTACATTCTCGGATGAAGACATGCCTGAGGCGTTACAGCAGCTTAATTCGACCAAGAGCGTATTGGAGGGCGTCATTGTCGCTACCTGCAACCGTACTGAGATTTATGTTGTGGTAGACCGCCTTCATATGTGCGGCTACTTTATCCGCAGCTTCATGGAACAGTGGTTCGGCATTAATCGTGAAGAATTTACACAGCACCTCTATATATATGAAGACGAACAGGCAATTTCCCATCTGTTTAAGGTCACTTGCGGTCTGGATTCCATGGTCATTGGAGAGACGCAAATCCTAGGACAGGTGCGTAATGCTTTTTTGACGTCGCAGAAGAATCAAGCGACCGGTACGTGGTTTAATATGTTATTCAAGCAGGCCGTTACGCTTGGCAAACGTGCTCATTCCGAAACATCGATTGGGGAGAGTGCGGTATCTGTCAGTTATGCTGCGGTTGAGCTGGGCAAACGGATTTTTGGTACATTTAACGATAAAAAAGTGATGATTCTCGGCGCAGGCAAAATGAGCGAGCTCACGGTCAAACATCTGTACGCCAACGGAGCTGCAGAAGTGATTGTTGCCAACCGCACGCTCGGCCGTGCGGAGGAGTTAGCCCGCAAGTTCAAAGGCACGCCGTGCACAATTGTCGAGGCTGTAAATTCACTGAATGACGTCGACATTGTGATTAGCTCAACGGGAGCTAATGAATATGTTCTGAATGCGGAGCGGGTTAAAGAGAGCATGAAGAAACGTCAGTCCCGTCCGTTGTTTATGATTGATATTGCGGTTCCCCGGGATATCGATCCGACGGTTGGGGATCTGTCCAACGTATTCTTGTATGACATTGATGATCTGGAAGGCATCGTAGAGACCAACATGGAAATGCGCCGTGTGGAAGCAGCGAAGATTGAAGTGATGATTCAAGAGGAGATGGAGGCATTCCACACATGGCTGAAGACGCTCGGTGTCAGACCGGCGATTCGAGCCTTGCAGGAAAAATCCAATGTTATTCATGAAGAAACGATGGAAAGTTTGTTCAACAAGCTTCCGGAACTGGACGAACGCCAGCGGAAAGTCATTCGTCGGTTGACCAAGAGCATTGTCAACCAGATGATGCATGATCCGATTAACCGGATCAAAGAAATGACGGGCGGCAAGCAGGGCGGAGAAGCACTGGAGTATTTTTCACAAATCTTTGCGCTGGAAAGCCTGATCGAAGAGAAGGAGCAGGAAGCCCGCAGCAACATCAAGAAAGCAGCTGCACCCGTTAAAGCTGAACGGATACCGAATGCTGTAGATCAGCAGGCAGAAGAGAAACCGCTTAAGGTCTCTCTGGCCCCAGCCACCCTTTGAGGAGGGTGAGTTCATCCCATGCTGTTAAATATAATTTATATCACCGGCATTTGTATCTATGCCCTGAGCCTTCTGTTTTATATCTCGGATTGCATTTCACGCAATTCGGTGGCGAAGCGGATAGGCACAGGGCTTCTTGTCATTACAGCACTCTTTCAATCTGCCGGAATCGGCATCCGAGCCATGGAAGGCGGACATCTTCACTTTCCGGTATTTACGCTGTTTGATTTTCTCTTCCTACTGGCATTCTGCATATCCATTACTTCGATTGCGCTGGCCTACATGAAGCGTTCGGAATTCGCCGTCCTGCTGATGAACCTTGTAGGGTTCAGTGTCATGCTGATCAATCGGTTATGGTTCACGACAGGAGACAACGCCATGTACAGCTGGGAGACGGAGCATCGTCTGCTGCTGGTCCATATCGCCCTGGCAAGTGTCAGCTTTGCTGCATTAACCGTTGGGGCTGTGTTTGCAGCGATTTATATGTTTTTGCATCGGAAGCTGAAGCACAAGCAGTGGAACGATACGATGCGCCGGCTGCCAAGCCTGGAGAAACTGGATATTTATTCGTATAAAGCGCTGATGGCCGGGACAATTATTTTGGTGGCGTCGCTCATTTTAGCGGCGATGTCGGTGGCAATGGCAGGACGCTGGACCTTGTTTCTGGATATCAAGGTACTGTCTACACTGACGGCACTTGCGATGTATATCGTTTATTTTGTTAAACGCCGTTTATGGAGAAGATCGGGCAGGGAAGCGGCCATATGGGCATTAATCGGGTATGGATTTATCATCCTGAACTTTTTTTTGAATGCGTGGTCCGCTTTCCACAGTTGGTCAGGAGTGTGATGGCAGAATGGCGTATGATGAATACGTACCCGTGCTGTTGAATTGCAGAGGACGTTCATGCTTGATTATCGGCGGTGGCAAGGTGGCGGAGCGCAAAGCACTCACCTTGCTTAATGCCGGGGCAAGCGTACATATTGTAAGCCCTGTATTAAGAAGCGAGGCGCTTCAACGCTTAGCCAAGAGCAAGGTTCTTCAATGGACGGACAGAAAGTACAGGCCCAATGATTTGGACGGGGCTTTTCTGGTTCACGCTGCGACGGATGATTCCCAGCTCAACATGAAGATTGCAGAGGATGCCGACAGTCTTGGAATATTAGCCAATGTAGCCAGTAACGGCGAGGCCGGAACGTTTATTTATCCGACCGTGATGCGTCGGGGACGGCTTACGCTGGCTATATCCACATCGGGAGCGGGGCCGAAGGTTTCACACGATATTCGTGAGCGGCTGGAAGAACAGTTCGGGCCTGAGTATGAGGACTATTTGGATTTGTTATACAGGATGCGTTCGATGATTAGGGAAGAGGTAGAGTCTGCAGAAGTACGCAGGCGGCTGCTCGACAAGGTATATCGCATGGATGTCCTGAGCGAGATTCGCCGCGGAGGTTACGTACCCTGGAATTCGGACAAAATCAAGCTATGGATCGAGAACAATCAGGAGGAATGAAGATGCGCACAATTGTGGTTGGGAGTAGACAAAGTGCCCTCGCACTGACACAGACGGGACAGGTTATCGATGATTTGAAGCGTTTAGCGAAGGAGCACGGTTTGGATTATGACTTTACCGTCAAGAAAATCGTCACCAAAGGCGACCGCATTCTGGATGTCACCCTCTCCAAAGTAGGCGGCAAGGGGTTGTTTGTTAAAGAAATCGAGCAAGCAATGCTGGACGGGGAAATTGATATGGCTGTTCACAGCATGAAGGATATGCCTTCTGTTCTGCCCGAGGGTCTGGTATCCGGCGCGGTGCCGGCAAGAAAGGACCCTCGTGACTGCTTGATCTCCAAGGAAGGAGCGACGCTGGATGACCTGCCTCAAGGTGCCAAGGTGGGGACGAGCAGTCTGCGTCGTTCCAGTCAGCTTAAGGCATACCGCCCGGACCTGCAGATCGATTGGATTAGGGGAAATATCGATTCCCGTATTCGCAAAATGGAGGAAGGCGAATTTCAGGCCATCATTCTGGCGACCGCAGGCCTCCAGCGCATGGGCTGGGAGGACCGGATCACTTCGCATTTGCCGGTTGAAATCAGTCTGCCTGCCGTAGGCCAAGGCGCACTTGGCATTGAATGCCGTGAAAATGACTCGGAGCTCCTGCATCTGTTGTCACTTTATAACGATGAGGTCACCGCAAGAACCGTTGCGGCTGAACGCAAGTTTCTAAGCGAGCTGAACGGTGGATGCCAAGTGCCTATTGGGGCTTATGCCATCCTGAAGAATGTGGACACAGGAGATTCCCGCGGAGAACAAAACGTTATACAATTAACAGGAATGGTAGGTTCTCCTGACGGCGAGATCATATTGAAGGAAAGCGCGGAAGGAACCGACCCTGAATCGCTCGGAGTGGAAGTAGCTGCAAAGCTGAAAGCCAAAGGAGCGGAGAAGATTCTGGCACAAGTTAGGGGCTGAGGGGATGGCAGGTAAGGTTTATCTGGTGGGAGCAGGTCCGGGCGATGCGCGCCTGATTACGATTAAAGGCAAGGAATGTATTGAAAAGGCGGATGTCGTGGTGTATGACCGATTAGCCAGCCCTCGGTTGCTGCGGTGGACGAAGCCCGGGGCGCAGAAGGTTTATGTGGGCAAGCTTCCGGATCGGCATACGATGAAACAGGAGCAAATCAATCAGCTGCTGGTTGATTTTGCTCTGGAAGGCAAGACGGTTGTCCGCTTAAAGGGCGGTGATCCGACCATCTTCGGAAGAGTGGGCGAAGAAGCGGAGCTGTTGTACCGTCATGGCATTTCCTATGAGATCGTGCCGGGAATTACTTCGGCAATCAGCGTGCCGGCTTATGCAGGCATTCCTGTGACACATCGCGATCATGCCTCCTCCTTATCCATCATTACAGGACATGAGAGTCCGGAGAAGCTGGATCGTATGATTCAGTGGGATAAGGTTACCCATGCAACAGGAACTTTGATTTTTATGATGGGCGTGGCCAAGATCGGTTATATCAGCCGTCAGCTGATCAAGCACGGCAGATCGCCGGAAACGCCAGTGGCTCTTATTAGATGGGGAACCCGTGCAGAGCAAGATACGCTGACGGGAACGCTGGCAGACATTGAGGATAAGGTCAAGGCAGTGAATTTTCAGCCGCCTGCCGTTATTGTGGTTGGGGAGGTTGTGCTTCAGCGGGAGCGACTGAAGTGGGCGGAACGACTGCCTCTGTTCGGCAAGCGGATTCTGGTCACAAGGGCTCGAAGCCAGGCCAGCTCATTGGTGTCGCAAATTGAGGATTTGGGCGGAGAACCCTATGAGTTCCCTGTTATCGAAACGGTAATGCCTTCCTCAGATGAAATACTTGCCGGAATTCAACAAGCGCTGGACAAGCTGCCTACGTATGATTGGGTGTTCTTCACCAGCGTCAACGGGGTGGAGTTTTTCTTCCGTCACTTGAAGGAGAATGGGCGGGATATTCGTTCCTTGGCCGCTGCCCGCATCGTTGCGGTTGGTCCGGCTACAGCTGATGCCCTCGGCAATTACGGCATTACAGCCGAGGTGCTCAAGGAGCGTTTTCAGGCGGAAGGCCTTATTGATGCTTACGGCTCTGAGCTCCAGCCAGGTCAGCATGTGCTGCTGCCTCGCGGGGATTTAGGACGCAGGTGGCTGCCGGAGAAGCTGGCGGATATGGGACTGCACGTGACCGAAGCCGTGACCTATGAGAACGTGCTGTGCGGGGAAGACGATGAGGAACTGCTGAAGCTGCTTCAGGAGGGCGGCATCCATGCGGTTACGTTCACCAGTTCTTCTACGGTCACAAATCTGTTCCAGTTGTTGAAGCGAATGGGCGTAGCGCATCCTGCCGACTTGCTGAAACAATCGGCAATTGCTTGCATTGGTCCATTGACTGCTCAGACGGCTGAGGAAGCGGGACTGTCCGTATCGCTTCTTGCCGAAGAAGCGACTGTGGATAGTCTGGTAAGTGCCCTATGTGCCTGGAACGAGGACGATCCACGGCGTGCTTCGCAATAATATTCTTTTTATATACATGAACAAAAGTACATCACTTGGAGGTATTACGCCATGAGTTTTCCAATCGTACGCCATCGCCGGCTGCGTCAAAATGCCGGCATTCGCAGCATGGTTCGCGAGACCGTGCTTCATGCAGAGGATCTGGTTCAGCCGATCTTCGTAACCTACGGAAGCGGCATTAAAAACGAAATTTCGTCGATGCCGGGAGTCTATCATTTTTCTCTGGACACCTTGAAAGAGGAAGTGGATGAAATCGCAGGGTTAGGCATACCTGCCGTGCTTCTGTTCGGTATACCTGAAACCAAGGATAGCGTAGGCACATCCGGTTTTGCGGAAGACGGTATTGTTCAAGAGGCTACTCGTCTCATAAAGGCGTGGTACCCGGATCTTTTGGTCATAGCGGACACCTGCTTATGCGAATTTACCGACCACGGCCACTGCGGCATGGTGCATACCTTCGAGCGTGACGGGCACACCTGCGGCGATGTGTTGAATGATGAATCGCTGGAGCTGCTCGTACGAACGGCGGTATCCCAGGCCAAAGCTGGCGCCGACATCATTGCGCCATCCAATATGATGGACGGTTTTGTGCAGGCGATCCGTGCGGGGCTTGATGATGCCGGATTTTATAATGTGCCGATCATGTCCTATTCGGTTAAATACGCCTCGGCCTTTTACGGGCCGTTCCGTGAAGCGGCCGATTCTGCTCCGCAGTTCGGTGACCGGAAGACCTATCAGATGGATCCGGCCAATGTGAGGGAAGCCCTTCGCGAGGCAGAAACGGACGTGCTGGAAGGTGCGGATATGCTGATGGTGAAGCCTGCGATGGCTTATCTGGACGTGGTCAGATTGCTCAGAGACCAGTTCGACCTGCCGATTGTAGCCTACAACGTTAGCGGCGAGTATTCCATGATCAAGGCGGCTGCCCAGCAGGGATGGATCAGTGAGCAGGCGATTGTGATGGAGCTGCTTACAGGAATGAAGCGCGCCGGTGCGGATATTATCATTACGTATTTTTCGAAGGATGCGGCACGCTGGATGCGCAGCCTGTAACGATTAACGATTAAAGAGTAAGGAGTGCATAATATGAGCCAAGATTTTCGGAAAGAAGATTTGTCGCGTTCTGCTTTTGAGGAAGCCAAGCAATACATTCCCGGTGGCGTGAACAGTCCGGTACGTGCGTTTAAGTCTGTGGGTTTAACACCGATTTATATCGAGCGTGGAGAGGGCAGCCGGGTATATGACATTGACGGTAACAGCTTTATCGATTACGTGGGTTCCTGGGGGCCGCTTATTATGGGTCATGCCCATCCTGAGGTCGTTGATGCCCTGCAGGAGACGGCGGCAAAGGGTACAAGCTTCGGTGCCCCGACACTGTTGGAAACCGAGATGGCTAAGCTTGTCTGTGAGCGAGTTCCGTCGATCGAGGTTGTACGGATGGTGAACTCCGGTACGGAAGCAACGATGAGCGCTATCCGTCTGGCGCGTGGTTACACTGGACGCAGCAAAATCATCAAATTCGAGGGCTCCTATCACGGTCACGCCGATAGCCTCCTCATCAAAGCCGGATCTGGAATTGCAACCCTCGGCCTGCCTGATAGTCCAGGCGTACCGGAAAGCGTGGCTGTTAGCACGATTGCGGTTCCGTATAACGACCTTGAATCGGTCCAGCTTGCTTTTGAACGGTTTGGCGAAGAGATCGCAGCTGTAATCGTTGAGCCGGTAGCAGGCAATATGGGCGTAGTTCCTCCTCTTCCAGGATTTCTGGAAGGCTTGCGCAAGGTGACCTCCGATTACGGCAGTGTGCTTATTTTTGATGAGGTGATGACGGGATTCCGGGTCGATTTGAATTGTGCTCAGGGACGGTATGGTGTCACACCGGATTTGACATGCCTGGGCAAAGTGATCGGCGGCGGCTTGCCCGTCGGTGCTTACGGGGGCAAGCGTGAACTGATGGACCAGATTGCTCCGGCAGGACCAATCTATCAGGCGGGAACGCTGAGCGGAAATCCGCTGGCCATGGCTGCCGGTTACACTACCTTGAAGCTGTTGACGCCGGCAGTCTATGAGCAGCTGGAGGAACGGGGCGCCCGGCTTCAGGCCGGACTCGAGTCCAATGCAAAGGAGTTCGGTATCCCGTTGTCCGTTAATCGGATAGGCTCCATGGTATGTCCTTTCTTTACGAATACGCCAGTGGTGAATTTCGATACGGCCAAGACGAGTGATTTGGATATGTTCCGCCGATATTTTGCGGCCATGGTTCAAGAGGGAGTCAGCGTTCCTCCTTCCCAGTTCGAGGGCATGTTCATTTCGGCAGCCCATACGGTGGAGGATATCGATGCCACCATTGAAGCGAACCGCAGCGCCTTCAAGAGCCTATGAGTTACAAGGGGAACTGGAGTAAAAGGGGCGAATGGTTGGAACTGACACCTGGCAAGGTGCTGTTGAGCCAGCCGGATCGGGAACAGGCCGCTGCCAAGTGGCTTCTCGAGACGTTCGGAATGCCCGAGAAGCTGTATCGCAAGCTGCGCCATGAGCAAGGGATACAATGGAGAGGGGACCGGCTTCGGCTGGTCCTTTTTCCTTATCGCGATTACGGCATCAAACCGAGATGGCAGGAACTGCACGTATTGCATGAGGATGAGTTCTGTCTCGTCGTGAACAAACCGGCCGGTATGGCCGTCCACCCCGATCAGGAGAGCGAGGAAACAACGCTGAATCATGTTGTAGCCGCTTATTACGAAGCAGAGGGGATTCATACGGCGGTCCGGCATATTCATCGTCTGGATAAGGATACAACCGGTCCTGTGCTGTATGCCAAGAATGAATACGCGCAGCTGAAGCTTGATGAAGCGATGCGAGAGAAGAAAATTGTGCGGATTTATGCTGCTATCGTACAGGGCAGGGTAGGACAGGAGCTTAAAGTGATCGACCTGCCGATCGGCAAGGACCGTTATCACTCAAGCCGCCGTAGAGTGTCATTAACCGGCCAGGCTGCCATAACGCATATTCTCTTCTCTGAAGTATACCCGAGGGCCAGCTTGTTGAATATCAGTCTTGAAACCGGTCGTACGCATCAAATCCGGGTTCACCTTAGTCATATGGGACATCCGCTCCTGGGAGATTCCTTGTATGGGGGACCGGCACTGTTTTCGCGCCAGGCGCTGCATGGTGAACGCTTGCTGTTTCATCATCCTCTAACAGGTGAGAGGGTCGAGGTACAGGCCCCATGGCCTCAGGACATGATGGAATTAAGAGAGTTAATCATAGAGGGATCCTGACGGTAGAGGATTTTGCAAAATCCTGAATAAATCTGTAACTTTCACGCAACAATTCGCAAAAAAGTCATGCTCTCCTGTTTTCGGCATATAGATAAATTGAGTGGCGAAACTTAGGCTCATGCCGTGATAACAGATCACGGATAGTATATGCCAAAAAGGAGGACATTCCCGTGTTTGACCAGTCCTACGGATTGCGGTTTGATATTTACGAGCGTATTAATTTAACGGAAGATTTGCCGGGAATCGAAGAATTGGAAGAGGCGGAGTTGATCCCGCACATTCAGGTGATCAGCCAGCAGGATCAGGCCACACTTCGGGGGCATCTGCTTCTCGCAGGCCTGTATAAAGGTGACACTGAAGCAGGAGAAACCGAGCCGCTCGAGCACTGGATTCCGGTCGAGATCACGGTTCCGCTGAACCGGGTATCTTCTTTGGATGACATCGCAGTTGAGATTGAGAATTTTGATGTAGATTTGCTATCCAAGCGCAGCTTGAATATTACAGGGGTTCTTTCTCTCAAAGGAATTCAGGCGGCGGCACCGGGTTCCCGGGATCAGGTATGGGCCAATGAGGAATTCACAGTGGTACATGCTCCTGAAACGCCTAACTTCTATTCGAACGGCGAGCAGCAGTTTGCTGCCAATCCGTATGAGCAGCTGCAAGGCGGAGGAGCTGGTGAAGATACAAATTCGGCTTCACCTCCCTATTTTAACGAAACTCAGTCTAGGGCCAACGTGTCGGGGACGGATGCGCGCACACAGCAGTATTTAGCATCCTGGGCGGAGTATGAGAATCAAATTCAGGATGCGGAAGAGCCAGCTGGCGCTGAAGGCTTCTCCAGTGATCAGGAAGCCCGGGACACCGTCGAATATGCCTTACATAATGAGACGGAAACGATCCCTCAGGCAGCTGAGCCTGAGCCGTCTATTCCAAGTGTATGGCAATTCGAGCGGGTAACGCCTCAGCCGGAGACGGTTCAGGAAGAACCGGCAGCAGATTTCCCAGGCATTGTTGAACGCAAAGGCGAAGAGGTGGAAGCCGTACCGGTGCTGGAATCATCGGAAACGGAAGAAGCTCAGCCTGTTTTTGCCGAGGGGGCAGAGGCTTCAGAGGATATAGCCGAGGAAATCTCCGCTAAACCCGAGGAGGTCACGACGAAGCCGGAGCTGAAAGTTGCCTTCAGTACAAAGAACAGCACCACAAGTACTTCGGGCGTAGGTTTCTCTTCATTGCTTCAATCGAGCAGAACGGTGCAGGATCAGGACCAAGCCGCTCGGGACGAGGAAGAAGAAGCCGAAGAGCTGGTGGAGTCCGCTGCGTCCGAGGATGTGGAGTGGAAAAGTCTCTTCCTTGGCAACCGACATGAGGAAACTCCATTCCGCAAGGTACGGATGTGCATTGTTCAGCGTGAGGAGACACTCGATCTGATTGCGGAGCGCTATCAACTGACGCCGCGGGAACTTTTGTTATACAACCGCATGTCTGAACAGAATGTCGAAGAAGGCCAGGTCTTATACATTCCCCAGTAATCGAGGGGGTTCATCGTGCAAGAAGAAAGCGGGTCAAGGTGGGAAATCCTTGGTCTGCTTTTTTGTTTTACAGAAACAAGGATGGAAGCAAATGAGGGAGCTAACACGGAAGTATTTTCAGTAAGTCATAATATTTGGATTGGACAGGTATGATGTTTAAATTCTTCGGAAACACTCGAAATATTGACTATATGCAACAACCACGGTATATTTGAATAGTATATGTACAGGTATTCCAAAAGCTAGAACAACGTTGAACGGGAAGAGTAGGAAGGTATGGCCTTCAGAGAGCGGAATTGCTACCCAGCGCTGTGAGATTCCGCAGGAACCAGCTTGCCGAAGTCGCCCCGGAGTTGCGGACTTGAGTTAGAGTAGGGATCGTTTACTACCCTGGTTAGGGTTCGCCGGCCGCAGCCGTTATCTGCGTAAAGTGTCGTGCTTGACGCTCCTTCATGTTCTTCACGGGAGGACAACGGTTGATAAACAATCGTAAGCACGAAACAAAGGTGGTACCGCGAGAGAACAGTCTTTCGTCCTTTGAGGACGAGGGGCTTTTTTTGTTTCATGCCAAAAATGCTATCATGGGCCGCTTCTCAAGGCTAAAACATTTCTGGTTGGCAAAACTGATTAACAGTGACGGAGGTACGAAAATATGGATCAAAAACAAAACCAATCCCAGTTAGAAATGCCAACGACGTATGATCCGAAGGCAGCCGAGCAAAAATGGTATCCGTACTGGAAGGAAGGCGGCTTCTTTGAAGCTGGCAAACGTCCGGACGCGGAGCCTTACACGATTGTGATTCCTCCTCCTAACGTTACGGGAATGCTTCATATCGGCCATGCTCTTGACTTCACGCTGCAGGATATTCTCATTCGCGTGAAGCGGATGCAGGGATATGATGCGCTCTGGCTGCCTGGTTCTGACCATGCGGGCATTGCAACTCAAACGAAGGTGGAGCAGAAGCTTCGCGAGGAAGGTGTTACCCGTTACGATCTGGGACGTGAGAAGTTCCTGGAGAAGGTATGGGAATGGAAGGATCTGTACGCGAATACGATCCGGGATCAATGGTCCAAGATCGGCCTGTCGCTGGATTATTCCAGAGAGCGTTTCACGCTGGACGAAGGTTTGTCGGAAGCGGTTCGCGAGGTGTTTGTTAAGCTCTATGACAAAGGCCTTATCTACCGCGGCAAACGTATCATTAACTGGGATCCGGCCGCGCGTACGGCATTGTCCGATATTGAGGTGGAGTACAAAGAGGTCAATGGACATTTGTACCATTTGCAATATCCGCTAAAAGACGGCAGCGGCTTCATTACCGTAGCTACGACTCGTCCAGAGACGATGCTCGGTGATACAGCGGTAGCTGTTCATCCGGAAGACGAGCGGTATAAAGACATGATTGGCAAAACGCTGGTACTGCCGATTGTCGGCCGGGAAATCCCGGTTATTGCCGATGAGTATGTGGAGAAGGATTTTGGCAGCGGAGCCGTTAAAATTACGCCTTCGCATGATCCGAACGATTTTGAGATGGGACAGCGACATAACCTGCCGCAA
Source organism: Paenibacillus glucanolyticus NBRC 15330 (assembly GCF_004000885.1). Lineage (GTDB taxonomy): Bacteria > Bacillota > Bacilli > Paenibacillales > Paenibacillaceae > Paenibacillus_AQ > Paenibacillus_AQ glucanolyticus. Next base: position 32,237 of record NZ_BIMC01000018.1, on the reverse strand, counting down.
ATTACGGTGATGGATGAGTCCGGTACGATGAACGAGTTTGCCGGCAAGTACCAAGGTCTTGACCGCAGCGAATGCCGCAAGCAAATCGTGAATGACATGAAGGAATCGGGTGTATTGCTTCGAGTTGAAGATCACGTGCATCAGGTTGGTCACAGTGAAAGAACCGGCGCGGTGGTTGAGCCTTACCTGTCCACGCAATGGTTTGTTAACATGCAGCCGCTGGCACAGGCAGCCGTAGAGGCGCAGAAATCCGGCAAGGGCGTTAACTTTGTGCCTGACCGGTTTGAGCGAACCTACCTGCACTGGATGGAGAATGTACGCGACTGGTGTATCTCTCGTCAATTATGGTGGGGCCACCGGATCCCGGCATGGTATTCCGAGTCCACCGGTGAAGTGGTTGTTGCCATGAATGAAGAGGAAGCGCGTGCGAAGCTTGGCAAGGATGATCTGAGACAGGATGAGGATGTGCTGGATACCTGGTTCAGCTCGGCGCTCTGGCCGTTCTCGACCATGGGCTGGCCGGATCTGGACAGCGAGGATTTCAAACGTTATTATCCGACCAACGTTCTCGTAACAGGTTACGACATTATTCCGTTCTGGGTATCACGGATGATCTTCCAGGGGCTCGAATTTACGGATCAAATGCCGTTCAAGGATACCCTGATTCATGGCCTGGTTCGGGATAGCGAAGGCCGCAAGATGTCCAAGTCGCTTGGCAACGGCATCGACCCGCTTGAAGTTATCGAGCAGTACGGCGCAGACGCCATGCGTTATATGATCTCAACGGGCAGCACGCCGGGTCAGGATCTTCGTTTCCGCTGGGAACGCGTGGAGCAGGCTCGTAACTTTGCGAACAAAATATGGAATGCATCGCGTTTTGCGCTCATGAATTTAGAAGGCTTCACCGCCGCAGATATCGACATTTCCGGTGAGCTGGGAACGGCGGATCGGTGGATTTTGCACCGCCTGAACGAAACTTCCCGCGACATTACGCGTCTAATTGATGCCTACGAATTTGGCGAAACCGGTCGACTGCTCTACAATTTCATCTGGGATGATCTCTGCGACTGGTATATTGAGTTTGCGAAGCTGTCCCTGTACGGGGAAGATCAAGCGGCCAAGAAAAAGACGCAATCGGTGCTTGCTTATGTTCTGGACCGCACGATGCGTCTAATCCATCCGTTCATGCCGTTCATCTCCGAGGAGATCTGGCAGCATCTGCCGCATGAGGGAGAGACGGTTATGCTGGCTTCATGGCCGACCTATGATCCGGCATTCGAGAACACGGAAGCCGTTACCGAAATGAACCTGCTCATGGATGTTATCCGCGCTGTACGTAACATCCGGGCGGAAGTGAACGTACCGATGAGCAAAAAAGTTGAATTGCAACTAAAACCGGTGAGCGGGCAGATCGCCAGCATCATCGATCGCAATGCGGATTATATCCGCCGCTTCTGCAACACGTCGGAGTATCAATCCTCACTTGAGCTGACGGCGCCAGATAAAGCCATGACCGCCGTGGTTACAGGGGTTGACATGTATTTGCCACTCTCCGGTTTGATTGATATCGCTCAAGAAATCACGCGTCTGGAGAAAGAAATTCAGCACTTGAACAGTGAAGTCGAGCGTGTGGAGAAGAAGCTGAACAATCCTGGCTTCGTGTCGAAAGCACCCGAGAAGGTGATTGAAGAAGAACGCGCGAAGCTTGTGGATTACTCAGACAAACGCAGTAAAGTTATTGCACGCATCGAAGAATTGAGAGGCTGAAGCAAGATGAATCTGGACCAGAAGGTGAGAGCGATGGGTGATCAATCGGCAGCTGCAGTGGCGGCTCCGTTCCAAACCTATGAGGAAGCGGTGGCTTGGATTAATGGGCTGATTCCGTTTGGAATCCGCCCTGGCATGGATAGAATTCTGCGATTGATGGAGCTGCTTGGCCATCCGGAGCGTCGTTTAAAATTTATTCACGTGGCTGGAACGAACGGTAAAGGCTCGACGTGCGCTTTTTTAACAAAAGTGCTGCTTCAAGGGGGATTCACGGTAGGTACCTATACCTCTCCCTATATTACGAAGTTTACCAATCGGTTTCAGTTTAACGGCGAGGACATACCGGAACAGACGCTGCTTGAGCTCGCTAATCGACTGCAGCCGCTTGTGGCTGAAGTAACAGAGACGGGGCTGGGGTCGCCTACAATGTTTGAGGTGTCCACGGCACTAGCGATACTGTATTATGGCGAGGTTGTTTATCCGGACGTCGTGGTATGGGAGACGGGGCTTGGCGGTCGGCTTGATGTGACCAATATTGTTCACCCTATCATCTCGGTGATCACGAACATCGGAATGGATCATACCGACGTATTGGGCGATACCATTCAGGAGATCACCAGGGAGAAGGCGGGCATTATCAAGCCTGGAGTCCCTGTGGTGAGTACGGTAACTCAGCCGGAAGCCGTCGAAATTTTGAAGGAAACGGCGGAGAAAAACCGCACAAGCCTGTATCTCGTCAATGATCAATTCTCTTATGCACGATTGCATGGGGATGAGGAAAGTCAGGTCTTCCATTTCCACGGACCGTTTCGGGATATGGATCTTGCCATCTCGATGCTGGGTGAGCACCAATGCGCCAATGCCGCGCTTGCCATGATGACACTGGAAGTGCTTCGTCAGTATATGGCCTTTATCGTGGATGAGGAAGAATTGCGTACCGGGTTTAAAGAGACTTTCTGGGCGGGAAGACTGGAACAGGTGTTGTCTTCTCCAAGAATTGTTCTCGATGGCGCGCATAACCCCGAAGGGGCTGAATCCTTGGCTAAAAGCCTGCCGCAGATCTATAAGTACCGGAAACTGAACTTAATGATGGGAATACTGGCAAATAAGCATCATGAATCGTATTTGCAGCATATACTGCCAATAGTGGATACGCTTATCCTGACTGAACCGGATTTCCGGAAGAAACTGGACGCCAAGGCGCTTGGTGACATCGTAGAGCAGGTAAGGGAGAAATATGCCAAACACACACTGCAAATCATCATAGAACCAAATTGGAAAAACGCACTTGAAGAGTTGAAGTCACGGACGGAAGCGGAGGATCTTGGGGTGGTGTCGGGCACGTTGTACCTGATTGCCGACGTGCGTTCCAACCTCCTGGGCCTTTCCGATTCTGAAAAAGGTTGGTGATATCTGTTGAATACATCAGAACATGTTCATTTTATCGGAATTGGCGGCTACGGGATGAGCGCCATTGCACGAGTCATGCTGGAGATGGGTTACAAAGTCACGGGTTCTGACGTGGCATCGCAAGAATTGACAGAAAAGCTGGCGGCCAAGGGCGCCAAAATATACATTGGACATACCGCAGAGCAAGTCCAGGGTGCAGACCTTGTGGTTTACTCAACGGCTTTGTCCAAAGACAATGTGGAGCGGGTGGAAGCCGAGAAGCTGAACATTCCTGTTCTGCACCGTGCGCAGATGCTGGCACGTCTTTTGAACGAACGAAAAGGGGTTGCGGTAGCAGGCGCACACGGCAAGACAACTACCTCGTCCATGATTGCGCTTGTGATGGAGGAATGCGGTGTTGATCCGACGTTTATCATCGGCGGGGAAATTATGAACGTTGGCACGAATGCCAAAGCCGGTGAGGGCGAGCATGTGGTGGCCGAAGCGGATGAGAGCGACGGTTCATTCCTTCAATATCATCCGTGGCTGGGCGTTGTACTGAATATAGAGGCTGATCATCTGGAGAACTATGAGGGGGATTTCAATCGCCTTAAGGCTGCTTATGTGCAGTTCCTAAGCCAGATCAAGCCAGACGGCACGGCCGTGGTCTGCGCGGATGATCATAACATTCAGGCCATCTTGCCTGATCTCAAGTGTAACGTAACGACATACGGCATTCATTCGGATGCGGAGTATACGGCAACCAACCTGGTGCTGGGAGACCGGCAAGTTAGCTTCATGATGCTTCATAACGGAATGGAGCTTGGAACTGTGGAGCTGTCCGTACCAGGTAAACATAATGTCTACAATGCAATGGCGACGGTGATTTGCTGCTTGAAGGGCGGAATCTCGTTTGAAGCGATTGTAGAGGCTATCGTCAAATTCAATGGAGCCAAACGCCGCTTCCAGGTGCTTGGCGAAGCAGATGGCATTCTGGTAATTGACGATTACGCGCATCACCCGACGGAGATAGAGGCAACGATCAGTGCTGCAAAAGCTACGGGTAAACGGATTATCGCCGTATTCCAGCCGCAGCGGTACTCGCGGACCTTTTTCCTTCTGGATGCGTTTAGCCGCGCGTTTAGTGAAGCGGATGAAGTGATCATTACCGACATTTATTCACCTGCCGGCGAGAAGCAGATCGAGGGTATCAGCTCTGGAAAATTGGTGGAGCTGATTGTCCAGAACAGCAATGCGGGTGCTCGTTATTTGCCTACCAAGGAAGACGTCTTGAACGATCTCAAAGACCGTGTGAAGGAAGGCGATCTTGTGCTCACGATGGGCGCAGGCGATATATGGAAGGTTGGAGCTGCCTTGGCAGATTCCATTAAAGGCAAGAAGTGATTTATCTTTCTTGCGCACAATCTCTTGCTGCTTCACCGCATCAGGGGATTGCTCAGTTGTCTGAGTGAAGGCACGGCTGTATGTCGTACTTTGAAGCGGGCTAATCGGGATTATCTCCTGATTAGCCCGTTTGTTTTATCTGCACACTCATAAGTTGCCAAGCTTGATCATATAGCTAGGTGTAGAAGGACAAGTGAGGTGTGTGGATATGAACAAAGCACGGATGACGATTCGTTTCGATCACGATCCGCCTAAGGATCGGAGCAAAGAACCTTTGCATGAGGAACGCGATTTGAGTCAAAGGGTTTCATCAGGACACAAGGATCAAGTCTATGACCCCAATCTTTCCAAACAGGATCACCTCCGCATTGTACCGCCGCTGCAGGAAGAGGAGGACGGGCATGCCTTCGACGTAAACGATCAAGACTGGCGGCAATCGCGTAATAACCGGACCAAGGGGCGACTGGCTGAGGAGAGACGACGGCTTGATCATTCAAACAGCTGGTATCAGAGTGATACCCCTGAGTATACAGATACATATCCGGAACTGGATGAGGATCTCCACCATCCCCACGAGCACGATTATTCCGGGGGGCGGGACGGCGGGACGAATAATTCCAACTGGGATCTTGGACCGGAATCCGGTCTATATGATTCTCCTGCCGATGATTACGGTTATTATCGTTCGCGCAAACCAACGTCCTTCTGGAAGATGGCTGTTTCTGTGTCCGCAGCTGTTATTACGGGTTTGTTGTTCGGATACATGGTCTTGTCCATGTTTAACGGCGGGAGCGCGGGAGAGGACACGGTTTCCGAGCAGATTGAAGGTAATGACGTAGTCAATCAAACACCGGCTGATCCATCCGAAGGAACGGTGACGCCCTTGTCGTCTGATCTGCCCCAAACGGCGCTTCAATTCCCGGGGCAAGCCTTCTATATGCTCCAATACGGCGTATTCAGCACGCCGGAGCGGGCGGAGCAAGCGAAGGGGGAATTGCTGCAATCGGGCATTGCAGCGGGAGGGGACCTGGATGAGGAGAACCGCGTTTATGCAGGCATCTCACCGGACCGCGAGCAGGCCAAGCTGCTCAGCAATCAGTTGAAGGCTGAAGGCGTTGAATTATATGTAAGAGAGATATCGCTGCCTCAATTAGAGTCTGCCTCTTTTAGCGGTGAAGAGCAGACGTTGACGGACTATTTTACGATAAGCGGCAAGCTGGTATCGGAGCTTAGCAAACTTTCGGCATCCCTGTTGGGGATGCAGGAGGCGGGAGCCGTTGCGGCAGACCATATGAACACCATCACGAATCTGCATCAGCAGTGGATCCAATCGGTGCAGCAGCTTTCGGCAGGATTGGGTCCTGAGACCGGGGCTGTGCTGCCGGCCATGCAGCAGTCGATGAACAGCTCGATCACAGCGCTCTCTGAATATAACAAAAATCAATCCAAGGGGCATTTGTGGGAGATTCAAACAGGCATGATGAACTATGTCATGGGTCAAAAGAAACTCCTGGATGGCCTATAAATTCAAATTAACGTAAAATCCGGCGTGGAATTGGAAATAGTTCCCCATGCCGGATTTCTGTTTGTATTGCTTATCGATTCACCGTATAATAATTAGGGTGTCAAAATATGGCGAGGGAAGAGGATGCATGAAGAAAAACAAAGGAATGCTCATCTTGTTTTTGCTGCTGGGGTGGCTGACCGGATCATGGCTTGCCAAGGCGCTTCTGCCTGTTAAAGCCCTGTCCTTTCTAACGTCTTCCACATCAATCAAGTGGTCGCCTCAAGCTGATTTTGACATTATTCGTTATGACATTAACCTTGAACTTAAAGTTTGCCTGCTCAGCCTGCTTGGCATTATTGCTGCCGTTTGGCTGTACCGCAGACTCTAAGACATGACAAAGGAGATTATCCCCCTTGAATGAGAAGAGAAACCGCCGTATTATTTTGGCTTCCACCTCTCCTCGGCGTCAGGAATTGATTGCCTCCCTTCGTATCCCTTTTGAGATTATGCCCAGTGAAGCAGATGAGGACACCCCGCAAGGGTGGTCGCCAGAGCGAATTGTGGAATCACTGGCACTGCGTAAAGCGGAAGCGGTACTGCGCAAGCTGACGGATGATCCGGAAAATGGTATCATTGTGGGAAGCGACACGATTGTAGTTGTAGATGATCATGTTCTTGGGAAACCGGCGGATCAGGCTGACGCGGCAAGGATGTTGTCCATGCTTCAAGGACGGGCTCACTTCGTATACACGGGTGTGGCTTGTGTCGATCTGAGATCAGGTCGTAATCAGGTTTCTCACCGTGTGACAACCGTAAAGATGAAATCGTTAAGCAATGACGCGATCGCGGCTTATGTAAAGAGCGGGGAACCTGCTGATAAAGCAGGCTCGTATGCGATTCAAGGCCTGGGTGCAACCATCGTGGAAGGAATCGAAGGCGACTATTTTAACGTAGTCGGTCTGCCGCTTTCTTTGCTCTCGGACATGCTGTCTGATATGGGGATGGATGTACTAACCGATTCATAGATATAGAACAACGGCATCCGGACTATAGGGATATCCTTAGGTTTGGCTGGCCTGCTGATTTAAATCTTAGAAAAGAGGGGAATATATGGAGTCGCCAACGCTATTGCTGCGCGACATCCCCCATGATGAACGACCAAGAGAGCGCATGATGCAGTATGGGGCGAGCGCTTTAAGCCACGCAGAATTGCTGGCGATATTGCTTCGGACCGGGACCCGCCAGGAATCTGCCGTACATATAGCCCAGCGGCTGCTGGGGGAAGCAGGCGGTATTCGGCAACTCGTGGATCTTAGCATTGAGGAAATTACGCAAATTAAAGGAATTGGAACCGCTAAGGCTGTTCAGCTGAAGGCTGGCATTGAGCTTGGACGGCGCTTGGCCGCATCGAGACATGTAGAGCCAGTTATTATTCGCAGTCCGCATGACGCGGCAGAACTGCTCAGTGAACAGATGCGCTATTTACAGAAAGAGCATTTTGTCTGTGTATTTTTAAATACGAAAAATCATGTCATTGCCCAGGAAACGTTATCGATGGGGAGCCTTAACGCTTCCATCGTTCATCCCCGCGAGGTGTTCAGAGCAGCCATCAAATGCAGCAGTGCATCCCTGGTGTGTGCGCATAACCATCCTAGCGGAGATCCGACGCCCAGCCCGGAAGACATATCGCTGACTACACGCTTAGTGGAGGCAGGACAAATTGTCGGGATCGAAGTGCTGGATCATCTGATCATAGGGGATGGATCGTTTGTAAGTTTGAAGGAACGGGGCCTGATGTAATATAATAGTTCAGATTGACGAAGAAAGGGAGATACATCATGTTAGGTGGTTTTACGAAAGATTTGGGAATCGATTTGGGGACGGCAAATACGCTGGTTTATGTTCGTGGGAAAGGAATTGTCGTTAGAGAGCCTTCCGTGGTTGCTCTGCGTACAGATACAAAGAGCATTGAAGCAGTAGGAGAATCGGCTAAGAAGATGATTGGACGCACACCGGGCAACATTCGTGCGATCCGCCCGATGAAAGACGGCGTCATCGCCGATTTTGATACCACGGCTACAATGATTAAATACTTTATTCGTCAGGCGCAGAAGCAGCGTTCCATATTCCCGCGTCATCCGAATGTGATGGTATGTGTTCCTTCCGGTATTACAGCGGTTGAGCAGCGTGCGGTTGAAGATGCTACCAAGCAAGCGGGCGCACGCGAAGCTTACACCATTGAAGAGCCATTCGCGGCTGCAATCGGTGCGGACTTGCCTGTATGGGAGCCGACAGGCAGCATGGTTGTTGATATCGGCGGAGGCACAACCGAAGTGGCTGTCATCTCGCTGGGTGGTATTGTAACCAGCCGTTCCGTACGTGTTGCGGGCGATGAGATGGATGAGTCTATTATTTCGTATATCAAACGTCAATATAACTTGATGATTGGTGAACGTACTTCCGAACAGCTCAAGATGGAAGTAGGTTCTGCTATGCCGCTGGAGACGGTGGAAACGATGGAAATCCGCGGCCGCGATTTGGTTACGGGCCTGCCGAAGACCATTACGATTACTTCAGATGAGATTAGTGAAGCACTGGCAGATACCATTAATGCTATCGTTGAAGCGGTTAAGGTAACCCTGGAGAAATGTCCTCCCGAGCTTGCTGCGGACATTATGGATCGTGGAATTGTACTTACAGGAGGAGGCGCGTTGCTTCGTAACCTGGACAAACTGCTTGCCGAAGAGACGGGCATGCCGGTGATTGTTGCCGAGAATCCGCTGGATTGTGTAGCAATCGGTACAGGCAAAGCGCTCGAGAACATTCATCTGTTTAAATCCCGGAGCAGCTCTGCCGTCCGTTCTAGAAGGTAGACATCTGAAGATAAGTGTAAACCCCTAATGTTGGGAGAGAAAAACAGTAAGTTAGAGGGTGTTGCAACTGTTTAAGCTGCTGGGCAATAAGCGTTTGTTTATTATGCTCATCGGGCTGGTAGCGTTTATCGCGATTATGGGATTTACGCTCGGCCCGAGAGCTTCTTTATCTTGGCCCGAAAAATTCGTCAAAGATACGGTAGGTTTTGTGCAAAGTGTGTTTTATAAGCCCGCTGCCTATATAGCGGGTTTCTTTGAAGACGTGCGGAACATGAAGGAAATTTATGAAGAGAATGAAGAGCTGCGCCGGGCGGTTGCTCAGTATTCACGTGAGAGTGCGAGTTATAACAGCATAAAAGCGAATAACGAGGCGCTGAAGGAAGAACTTCGTTTTACCCAAAACCAGAAAAATAGAGATAAATACGAATATCGAACCGCTCAAGTACTTAGCGTGAATTCAGACCCTAACAACCGAACGCTTGTCATCGATCTCGGTGAACGCGACGGAGTTAGAGTAAACATGTCGGTAACCACAGTGGATGGCATGGTTGGCATCATCAGCAGCGTAAGCAACTTCACCTCCACGGTGAAGCTGTTGACAACGATGGATGCACAGGATCCGAATCCGCAGCCAATTTCGGTAACCGCATTGGGTAAAGAAGACAAAACGTTTGGCATGGTTGAGAGCTACGACGAGAAGACCAACACGCTTCTTATGACGCGTATTACAGAAGATGATCCGATTAAGCCTGAAGATAAAATCATTTCATCCGGTGCCGGAGGCGTGATTCCGCAAGGATTGATTATTGGTAAGGTAAAGAGTGTTCAGGTTAGCCAATACGGCCAGAGCAGAACGGCTACCATCGAACCGGCGGCCAAGTTTGACGACTGGAAATACCTGACCGTTGTGTTTACGCCTGAGGAGCCTGAATAAGATGGCGCGCAAGCAGATTTTACTCCTGTTGCTGTTCGTGTTGTTCATTCTGCAGGGAACGGTGGTTTTCTGGTTAACGCCAAGCTCGCTGCAGCTTCAGATTTATCCGAATTTCGTATTGGTTTGTTTATTTTTTGTATCAATCTATTACCATCGCCATACCGGGCTCGTGCTCGGCCTGGTGTTTGGTATTCTACACGATATCGTGTATTACGGTGAGATGATTGGCACGTATTCGTTTGCAATGGGCATATCCGCGTATCTGGTGGGACTGGTGTTTAAATCCCCCCGGGCGCCTTTGCCTATGATGATGACGGTGGTCATTCTGGGAAGTTTGCTGTTTGACAGCACGCTCTTTGGCATATATAAGATATTTCGACTCAATCCGACCTCTTATAATTGGTCGCTGCTCCATCATATGCTTCCCAATCTCCTTGTTCACTTTGCCTTTGCTCTGGCAATTTACGTTCCCCTTCGCAAGCAGATTGAGCTGATTACAAAGAATCAGAGAAGGAAGGCATCCTGAACCCTCCATTATGACATTTTACTAGACTAGCAGGAACTTGAAGGTTTGAGCGCGAAATGTATAGGGATGGGAGGGACAGGCTTATGGCTGTAAAATCCAATCATGTAACGATTAAGGGCATCAAAGATGGCCTGGTATTCCTGCTTGACGACCAGTGCGAGCTGGAAGAATTGCTTGGTGAGCTGCGCTACAAGCTGGAGCACAGTCATCAGAATATTTTGACCGGACCGATTATTCATGTGGATGTGAAACTCGGTTCCAGGCAAATTTCCGAAGAAGAGAAACAGACGATTCTTGACATATTGAAGCAAAAGGGCAACCTGCTGATACGTAATGTAGAGTCGCCGCCGCTTGAGTCTGAGCTGTCGCTAGTGGAGAAGCTTACGCTTAAGACGGGGATGGTTCGCTCCGGGCAGGTATTGCATCATGAAGGCGATCTCTTGTTCCTTGGTGATGTAAATCCCGGCGGAACGATTTCGTGTACCGGTGATATTTACATATTGGGCGCCCTGCGCGGCACTGCGCACGCCGGTGTTGACGGCAACGAAGAAGCCATTATAGCAGCATCGTATTTTGCCCCTACCCAGCTCCGTATTTCCCAGATGATCAGCAGACCGCCGGATGAATGGGAGACGCGGGAGACGGTCATGGAGTTTGCGTATTTGAAGGATGGAAGCATGGAGATCGACAAGATCAGCAACATCTCACGTTTGGGTCGGGATTTTAATGTGTTTAAAGGGGTGTAGAATATGGGAGAGGCAATCGTCGTAACTTCAGGTAAAGGCGGAGTCGGTAAAACGACGACATCAGCGAACATCGGCACGGCTTTGGCACTATTGGGAAAAAAAGTGTGCCTGGTTGATACAGATATCGGTCTTCGTAATTTGGATGTCGTGATGGGCCTGGAAAACCGGATTATATACGATTTGTGCGACGTTGCAGAAGGGCGATGCCGGCTTAATCAAGCGTTGATCAAGGACAAGCGCTTCGATGAGTTGTATATGCTTCCTGCAGCCCAGACGAAAGACAAGAATGCCGTTTCTCCGGATCAAGTGAAAGATATTGTGCTTGAATTGAAAAAGGAATTCGAATACGTCATTATTGATTGTCCGGCTGGAATCGAGCAGGGTTTCAAGAATGCCATTGCCGGTGCAGATAAAGCGATTGTAGTGACAACGCCTGAGAACGCGGCAGTCCGGGATGCGGATCGGATTATCGGACTGCTTGAGAGCTCTCACGTCGAGTCACCAAAACTTGTAGTCAACCGGATTCGTCCGAACATGGTGAAATCGGGCGATATGCTGGAGATAGAAGATGTGCTTCAGGTATTGAATATTGATCTGATCGGTATTGTGCCTGACGATGAGATGGTCATTAAAGCGGCAAACATGGGGGAGCCGACCGTTATGAACCCGGATTCCCAAGCTGCCATTGCCTATAGAAACATCGCCCGGCGTATCCTTGGCGATACGGTTCCCCTGATGCAAATTCATCAGAAAAAAGGGATGTTCACAAAATTCAAAAAGTTTTTTGGAATGGGTTAAAGCGTTTAGAAGGGACCGGTGCCGCAGGGCATCGGTTTTTTGGTTTCTTTCGCAAGGACCCTTGTTAAGGTTCAGATGTTCTGTCCACCTCTTCAACGGGGCTTGTTCTAAATATCTTTCATATCCTCATAGGATAGAGTAAAAAACAAGCCCCAAGGGGGAAAGAACTATGGACATTAAAACTTCAGTCAAGAACCGACGGGAAGCCCGCATTCGCGAGCTGTTGGAAAGTCAGCAGTCACCTATGCTTGCCGATAAGCCGTGGCCTGCCATTCCTGAGAGAACATCTGTAAATTCCAATGTTAAAAAGACTGGCTTCGTACAGGACGATCCTGCGAAACCTTCCGATCGTTATGTGGAGAATGAACCGGACCCTGAGCGGCTTTGGAAGCAAGGGCATCGGGGCTGGTATGATACCCCGAACCCTGGAGATCCTGGAGAGCCACCGAGAAAGGCTTCGTTTGTCCCCGGACTGGTTCGCCGTATTACCGTAAGTGTATTAGTGTTTGGGTTAGTCTGGGGTGTGTTTTCGTTTCAGCAGCCATGGGCGCTTCGAACCCAGGCTGTTATTATCGAAGGCTTGAGCCATGAAATGGATTTTCAGGCAGCCCAGGTATGGTATGAGGAGCACTTTGGCAGCGCGCCCTCCTTCATCCCTATTTTTGGACAAACCGATGAAAACTCTACGAAGGTTAATGCCCGAACTTCCTTGGTTCCTCCTCTTGCGGGACGCCTGGTCCAATCCTTCGCTGTCGATCTGAAAGGTATCGTTTTGGAAGCTGAAGGGGGTTCTTTAGCGGACCGAGCGGTTAAGAGTATAGAGACCGGACGTGTGCTTGAGGTAAATGAACACCCGCAGAACGGGATTACCGTTCTCATACAGCATACGGGTGAGAGAACGGCACTGTACAGCAGGCTGGCAGAAACGGGGCTCAAGGTGAATGATTGGGTTCAGGGCGGAGATATTATCGGTACGCTGGGAACTTCGGGCACAGGGAGCGCGCCCTCCCTTTATTTCGAACTCAAAGAGGGGGATCGTGATGTCGATCCGGCGGAAGTGATTCCGTTTGATTAAGTTTAAGGGAACTGTATTGTCGCTGCATCCTCTCTTTGTTATTGTCATGCTGGCGTCAGTGTTCACCGGTCGTTTTCTGGAATTGCTGACCCTTTTTATTATTGTATTTATTCATGAATTAGGACATGCCGCCGCAGCGGCAGCGATGGGGTTCAAGGTACGAGCCATTCAAATGCTGCCGTTCGGCGGCGTTGCTGTCATTGAAGATGACGGCAGGATGACGGCTATGAAGGAAATCGTGATCGCTCTGGCTGGACCGCTGCAAAATGTGATCATGATCGGGATTACCCTGACCTGCAGATGGGCCGGGTGGGGAGACGAGCAGTTGTTGTCGTATATTATTCAGGGGAATCTGGTCATCGCCCTGTTTAACCTCCTTCCGATTCTCCCGCTGGACGGTGGTAAAGTGCTGCAGGCCGTCATCAGTCTGCTCGCACCCTATCATGCAACCTTGTTATGGGCTTCCCGAGCCGGTATATTGTGCAGTCTGATGATGATCGGATATGGTCTGCAGCCTTTATTCTCGGGTGGCGGCATCCGTTTAAACGTTCTGATGATCGGCTTGTTTCTGGCATATTCCAATTTTGAAGACTACCGGAACGTGCATTACCGTTTCTTGAGATTTCTCGTGAATCGGAGCGAGATTTACGAACGAAATCTGGAGGGACTTGGTCCTGCCCAGCCAATCGTTGCAGATTCTTCGAAACCTTTGGACGATATTATGCGTCTATTTAAACGAGAGAAGTATCATTTGATCTATGTCATGAGCGGACCGGGCAGCTTGCTTGCCGTCGTGCCGGAACAGCATGTGATTTCTTCCTATTTTGCATCAAATGGTCCGCCCTGGTATGCGTAAATCGTAAACATCATGAGGAAGACGCAGGGTGGACTATCATTCTTTATCCATTTATATCACGAGAGATTGTGTTAGGATAAAAATAGAATATTGTCTTCCATTTTTTGAGGGGTGATGCCATGAGGCAAATGATAGTTCATTGTGAACATGAGACCATACAGATGGCCCTCATCGAAGATGGGAGGTTAGCCGAGTTCGCAGTTGAGCGAAGTCGTGAGGAGAGTGTAGTCGGAAGTTTTTACAAGGGCAGGGTTGTTAACGTATTGCCGGGGATGCAGGCGGCTTTTGTAGATATCGGGCTGAAAAAGAATGCATTTTTATATATTGATGATGTGCTCCATCCTCATTTAGAGAAGCAGCCGAAGCAGAAGCCATCGATCTCGCAGCTGCTGACGGTCGGACAAGAACTGACGGTACAGGTTATGAAGGAACCAAGAGGGGGCAAGGGAGCAAGAGTAACGACCCATTTCTCGCTTCCCGGCAGGTGTATGGTGTATATGCCTACAGCGGATTATGTGGCCGTCTCCAAAAAAATTGGGCGTGAAGCCGAGCGTGCCCGTCTGAAGAGCATTGGTGAGCAGCTTCGCACAGATGAAGAGGGAATTATTATCCGAACTGTATCCGAGGACGAGCCCTTGGAATTTCTTAGCGGCGATCTGGAATACCTGAGAAAAGAATGGACTCGGATTCTGGAGAAGGCAGAATCATCGTCAGCTCCGGCACTGCTGCATCGGGATTTGGGTTTGCTGCAGCGCTTTATTCGGGATTCCTTCGATCCGCTTCATGACGAACTTGTGATCGATAGTTTGCTGAAAGGCGAGGAAACCAAAAGCTATCTGAAAGAGACGGTTCCCGGTATGGAGCCTAAGGTTACATACCACACGGGAGGGGGGCCGATTTTTCAGGCTTATGGGTTGGACGAGCAGATGAAAGCCGGCTTCGCAAGAAAAATCACGCTTCCGGAAGGTGTGACCATCGTTGTAGACCAGACGGAAGCCATGACCATAATGGATGTAAATACAGCCAAATATATCGGTGGCGATAATTTCGAGGAAACGGTGCTTAAGACAAATCTTATGGCCGCACAGCAAATTGCAAGAACTTTGCGTTTGTGGGATATCGGGGGCATCATTATCGTTGATTTCATTGATATGGATCGCGAAGAGCATCGGCAGCAGGTGGTATCCGTCATGGAGGCCGTAATGCGCAAAGACCGCACGAAGAGTTTTGTGGTAGGGTGGACCAAGCTGGGGCTGCTGGAAATGACCCGTAAAAAAGCCAGGGAAAACTCTTCGCTCCCATTTGCCAAGCCTTGCGTTAATTGCGGAGGCAAAGGCATTGTTATCGAGTAATGATGTTGACGGTGAATGGGGAATATGATATTATCATTAGGTATGTGTTTAGTGATGAATTGCTGCACATGCTGTAACCGCTCCGGTTGGGTTAGCAAGGACGTTTCATTGTGGAACGGACACCTTTACTAGGCGAGTCTGAGATATAGGGAGGTGCAAGCAAATGTACGCTATTATCGAAACAGGTGGAAAACAATACAAAGTTCAAGAGGGCGACGTATTGTTCATTGAGAAGCTGACTGCAGGTGACGGAGAGAGCGTGACTTTCGACCGTGTACTGGCCGTTTCCAAAGAGGACGGTTTGGTAGCAGGTACGCCGGTTGTTTCCGGTGCGACTGTAACTGCGAAAGTGGAGAAGCACGGTAAAGGCCGCAAGGTCGTTGTATACAAATACAAGCCGAAGAAAAACTACCACAAGAAGCAAGGTCATCGTCAACCTTACACTAAAGTAACCATCGAGAAAATCCAGGCGTAAGAAGGTGCGGTAATTGATTACTGTACAAGTAATACGCGGGGAAGATGAACGCATCCATAGCTTCAAGGTAACGGGGCATGCCGGATATTCCGATCCTGGAGAAGATATTGTATGTGCTGGAGTTTCCAGCATTACAGTGGGAACGGTCAATTCGATTGAAGCGTTAACCGGAACGGTTATGGAGACCAAGATGAAGGGCGGCTTTCTTAGCGCAAATCTTCCGTCAGCGGAAGACGATGCTGTCTCTGGTCAAGTTCAATTGCTTCTCGAATCCATGGTTGTTATGTTACAGGGAATTGCCGATTCATACGGCAAATATATAAGAATACAAGAACTGACTACTTGAAGAAGGAGGTAGACAACATGTTGAAATTGGATCTTCAGTTATTCGCATCGAAAAAAGGTGTAGGTTCCACAAAGAACGGTCGTGATAGCCAATCGAAACGTCTTGGCGTGAAACGTGCAGACGGTCAGGCAGTATCTGGCGGAAGCATCTTGGTTCGCCAACGCGGAACCAAAATTCATCCAGGCACGAATGTGGGTATCGGTAAAGATGACACTTTGTTTGCGAAAGTCGATGGCGTTGTGAAATTTGAACGTTGGGGTCGTGATCGCAAGAAAGTGAGCGTCTACCCGGTTGATGTCGCTCCAGTAGCGGCTGCAGTAGAAGCTTAATTGTTTCTTATGCATACAGAAGAAGCCTTTCGGCATCGTTGCCGGGGCTTCTTTTTTTGTAAATTGTATAAGAATGATAATCCGGGGATGAACCGCCCTGAAAGACTATGATATACTGGGATTTGGTGAATGTAACCAATTGCTGTTGAAAGACGAGGAGAAGCGATGAAATCCTGGAAATGGATAGCGGCTGGGGCGGGGTTAACCTCAGTAATACCGGTAGCATGGATGGTATGGAAACCCACATGGGCGGCAGGAGCAGTATTGACGGCTTGGGCTGTGGCTGCTGCAGTCTGCGGGGCATGGCTTGTTCGTAAATCAGAGGAACGCAGACAGCAGGCCATCATTCAGAATGTAGAGCAAACGGCGATTCAGATGCTGAATCACCATCGTCATGATTGGATGAATGAGCTTCAAATTTTGTACGGCTACATTCAACTGGGGAAGCATGATAAATCAGTGCGTTCTGTGGAAAGAATAAAGGAACGGATGGCTACAGAGAGTCGAATCTCTAAGCTGGGCATTCCTTCACTGGTTTTTTACTTACATTCATACCGTACGTACAGCAACAATCTGCAATTGGACGTTGAAGTTGTGGACCAGGTGCAACTGGAAGACAAAGTATCGCCACAAACGGCAGAGTCTTTTACCCACGCGATCATTCAAACGGTGAGAGCCTTCCAATTGAGCGGCAAAGCGTCATGGGGAGAATCTCGGCAGTTAACATTAACATTTATGCAGCAGGAGCAAGAGCTGATTGTGTGGGCTCAGGGAGAGGGATTCTTCGGAGAACCGGACAGCTTGAAGCTTCAGATTGAACAATCCGTAAAAGGAGAAGGCATTCGGGTGGAACAGATGGAGCCGGGGGAAACCTCGTATCGCTTGTATCTGCCGTTTGTGACTTGAGGAAGGTGATTTCATGTTTGTAGATAAGGCAAAAGTATATGTAAAAGGTGGAGACGGCGGCGATGGGCTCATCGCATTCCGTCGTGAGAAATACGTTCCTGAAGGCGGACCTGCCGGCGGCGACGGCGGCAAGGGCGGCGACGTGATTTTCCGGGTGGATGAAGGACTTCGCACGCTGATGGATTTCCGTTACCAGAAGCATTTCAAGGCCAAGCGCGGAGAAAAGGGTCGGAATAAAAGTCAGCATGGTGCCAACGCGGACAGCACGATTGTTCGTATTCCGCCAGGTACCATCTTGACAGATGACGATACCGGCGAAGTGATTGGCGATCTGACCAGGCATGGTCAGCAGGTGGTTGTTGCCAGAGGAGGCCGTGGTGGCCGCGGGAACATTCGTTTTGCCACACCGAACAATCCGGCCCCTGAACTTGCAGAGAACGGTGAGGAAGGCGAAGAACGCTTTGTAACCATGGAACTTAAGGTTATGGCAGATGTAGGTCTCGTTGGATTTCCAAGCGTAGGCAAATCAACCTTGTTATCCGTTGTGTCTGCGGCACAGCCGAAGATTGGCGCTTACCATTTTACGACGATAACTCCGAATTTGGGTATGGTTGACGTTGGAGACGGGCGCAATTTTGTCATGGCTGATCTGCCTGGTCTGATTGAGGGTGCACATGAAGGCGTAGGATTGGGGCATGAATTCCTCCGTCATGTGGAGAGAACTCGTATCATTATCCATGTTGTGGATATGGCAGGCACAGAGGGTAGAGATCCGTTTGAAGATTGGGAAAAAATCAATGATGAGATCAGACTGTACAATCCGCTCCTGATTGAGCGCCCGCAAATCGTGGCTGCCAATAAAATGGACATGCCTGAGGCAGAGGAGTATCTAGCTGCCTTTAAGGAGAAGATTAAGGAAATCCGTCCTGACATCGAGATTATGCCGATCTCCTCCCTAACGCGTCAGGGCATCCAGGAACTTCTGTATCGCACGATCGATGTGCTTGAGAGCATTCCGGATGAGCCGACGGTCGAAGAGGTAACCGAGGTTTCCGAACGTAAGGTTTATAAATTCAAAGCGCAAAACGACAATTCCTTTACGGTTACCAGGGATAATGAAATGTATGTGGTCCATAGTGAGCGAATTGAACGGATGCTGAAGCGGATGCAGATGAATTCGCATGATGCGATCCTGAAACTCGCCAGAACGATGCGTCATATGGGTATCGATGAAGAGCTTCGTAAGCGTGGCGCGACTGAAGGGACAATTGTAAGAATCGGCGATTTCGAATTCGAATTTGTTGAAGGAAGCAGCTACTATTGATCAGCACCACATAAACATATATTCAAGGAAGCGGCCAAGTCTGTTTAACAGCAGACTTGGCCGTTTTTTCATGAATGGAATCACATCCGTCTACATCGTTATCTCCAAAGTATGCCAAACGCTGTTCATCGTATTGTTAGGCTCATAGCCTGTCTTTTTTTCGACTTTCCAAATTTTGCATCCATTTATCGGATAAATCGTATACAATAGTAGTACATTAGTACCTATTTCCATAGATCATCAGATGGAACGAACCGTGCAAAAAGGAGAGTAGAACTATGGCAATCATTGAAGTTGTAAAATACGAAGGACCCCCCGATGTGTTTGCTTGGCGTTATCCGAACCAGGAGTTAGGCACGTGGACCCAGCTTATCGTTCATGAGACGCAGGAGGCTATTCTGTATAAGGGCGGTCAGGCATTGGACTCCTTTTCTGCTGGACGACATACGCTGAGCACAGCGAATATACCGATACTATCTAATATTATCAACCTTCCATTCGGCGGAAAGTCTCCGTTTACGGCGGAAGTCTGGTTTGTTAATAAACTTCGCTCACTGGATGTGAAATGGGGGACCAGTTCGCCAATCCAGCTGCAGGATCCGAAGTATAACATTATTGTATCGCTTCGAGCTTTTGGCCAATTCGGTGTTCAGATCAGCGATCCGCGAAAGTTTCTGGCAACGATGGTCGGCACCCTTCCAACCTTTGATCAGAGCACACTTGTCAAATACTATCGTGGCGTACTGATGTCCAATATTACAGAGATCATATCCTCATATATTGTTCATAAAAAAATTAGCGTCGTAGAAATCAATGCTTACATAGCGGAAATATCGAAGCACATCATGGAAGCAATTGCTGTTTCATTTGAAGAAATGGGAATCACCCTGCTTAATTTCTATGTGGATTCCATCAATATCCCCGAGAATGACCCCGCTGCGATTCGAATCAAGGAAGCGTTGGCAAAAAAAGCGGAAATGGACATCATCGGATATACCTACCATCAGGAAAGGACTTTTAATACGCTGGAGGGTGCGGCAAAGAATCCCGGCAGCCCGGCAGCTGTTATGGGGACTGGACTGGGTATGGGGCTTGGCATGGTTGGCCCGATGTATGAGACCGTGGGCCAAATGTTTGAAAGTTCAAGAGTTCGGGAGAAAAAAGATATACAAGTGATACAGAAGGCATGTGCCAAGTGTGGAACATTGAATGGGGAAGAATCTCGATTCTGTTCGGGATGCGGTCACTCCATTCTCACGAAGCCGGAGGAACAAACGGTAAAAACCATCCCGTGCAGTGACTGCGGTCAGCCTCTGCCTCCCAATGCCAAGTTCTGTCTTCACTGTGGAGATCCGTATCATGCTTGCCCTAAGTGCGGTCATGACCACCCGGCAGGTGCTGTAAAATGTCCGGATTGCGGTGCACTCCTCCCTATGCCTTGCAGAGAATGCGGTGAATTAGTGGATGCGGAAGCAAAATTTTGTCCTAGCTGTGGGTCAAGCCAAGTGCTTGCATGCCCAAGCTGTAATCATGAGATTAAACCGGGACAAAAGTTCTGCATGGAGTGCGGCCATAAATTGACGTGGAATGAAAGCGAGGGAAGAGAGTGAGTACAAGAACCACGAGTCGAAACCAGTTATGGCTGGCTGCCGTTGTGCTTCCGATTGTAACCATCCTCCTGTTCGGATTTACCGGTGGGATGGTTCAGTTGAATTCCTGGATATCGGGTATAGCCCTTGGATGCGCCGAAGCGGCCATTTTCATATTTATTGGATTCCTTATCCATCGACGTAAGGCGGCTTCCGCAGCAGTTCCGTTTTTTATTGCTTCAGGAGCTATTATTGGCATTTATGCCGTCTCCGTTTTGTTGGAGGTTATTTTGCTGGGATATTTATTTAAGCTGCCTGTATCTTCGTACATGATGATTCATCTCATCACTTTATTGGTGTTCTTTGTTGTTCTGGGGCTGGTAGCCCTGGTTGGGAAATATGCAGGTACTCATGAACAGAGGGAAACCGATCATCTCACGGGGAAGCGAGAGATTGTGGATTGGATTGGCTCTATTCGCAGGAAGCTTAGCCAGATGCCAGTTGAGAATATTCAAGCATTAGACCGCCAGGTAGCCGAGCTCGAGGAAACGCTTCGCTACAGCGATCCCATCACACACTCCTCTTTAGTTGAAGTGGAGCATCTAATCCAGCAGAAAATTGCGATGCTGGAGGATCAAGTTGCGCTGATCGGTGGATCCCAGAAGGAACAACATCATGAACTGACAGAGCAGGCCGTTCATATCATCCGGGATATTCTCAGAACAGTACAGGACCGGAACACGGCACTTCTGAAAGCAAAAGCGGGATCAACATAAAGCAGATGACTGAGGGGAGAGCGTATGGGGGGTTCATTGAAGCAGAAGCTTTTTAAATCCAGACTCACGAAAATAGATTATTTCATTATCGTGCTGGCGGCTATATTTTTTCCGTTAGCTATTGTGCTCGCGGCCATTCGGGTGCTCGTCACCCAGCGTCATAACAGCTGTAAAGGAAGGAACAACAGACTCTTTGGGTGGGTGCTGGTTCTCACATTTGGAGTCATGGAATTCCTTATAATGATAGGCACGATGGATGATAACGATGTTGATGGCCTCATCTCTTCCACGATCGTGCTTGGCATTGTCATACTAATTCCAGCCATTATCATGTTTGTGATCGCTAACCGAGAAGATAAGAAATTCAGCAGCCTCCTGCAAGTTTATTCGAATGCCATCATACGGAAAAGGCTGGTTCATATTGGGCAGATCGCTCAGGACGCCAAGGTGACGCCAGCACATGCTGCCCGGGATATAACGTTTATGTTTGAAGAGCGTATGCTTCCCTATGGGAAGATTGATAATGGGATGGTGAGCATTCCTTCATTGCTCAACAAGTCCGAATCCCCTACCCAGGGGGAGTTTGTTTCACGCAGCGGGCAGAGAGTGCAGTATACACTGGGCAATGATGCAGCGGAATCTGTAAATTCCGAACGAACCGTAACTCAGGTGGGTAGCGTACCAAAGTCGGTGGAATGTCCTGGCTGCGGGGCAAGGACGGTCGTGACGCAGCTTGAGAAAAAAGAATGCGAGTATTGCGGTACGATGATTGTTGCTTAAGGAGTTAATCTAATAAGAATAATAGCCACATGATAGTCAAGGAGAACAAGGAATGAATAATCAAACAAGTGTTTACCGACCTACATTCACTAAAGTTGATTTTTTTATAATATTTGGGACCGCTGTGTTTCCACCAGTGTTTTTAGCTGTGGGTTTACTTCAAGTGGTTGCTTCTCATCGATTTTCATATCGGAAGGGTTCTAATTACAGTCTTTTATCCACTCTATTAGTCATGACTTTTTTATGGATATTCATCTACGCTTATTTTGTGTCGTTCGCTGGATTGGAATCATCCATAAGGACAAAGGAAACCCAATCCCTTATGCTAATAGTCGCCATGTTTTGTCTGCCTCTTATTGTTACTTTTCAAGTGATGAGTATGCGAGCTAACACGTATTTTAAGGGACTTGAAACAAGCTACAAAGAATTGCTCCTAAATCAGGATCACGATGAAATTGCGGAGATTGCGAGGCAGGTTAATCGTAAACCTGAGCAAGCGACTGAGGACATCATGTTTTTAATGCAAGAGAACACACTTCCTTCGGGGACTATTGAGGATGGGATTATCTACTGGGATGGAGAAAACGACGAGGAAGAGGAAGAGGAAGAGGAAGAACAAGAACAAGAAGATGATGAAAGTAACAATGATGAAGATAAGTTAGAAGTTGAGACAGATTCCTCTCAAAAGGCAGAGCAAGAGGCTGCTGCAGAAAGTTCATTAATTCGAAGCATTCCTAGCAAACTGCCTAAGTCAACACAATGTGTGGGGTGTGGTTCAAAAGTGATTTTGCAATCAGAGGAGTCTAAAGAGTGTGAGTATTGTGGCAGTTGGTTGAATTACATGTAATCCACGGAAGGAGGTTTAGTATTGGCTATACAAACAAAGGATCAAAAACATGACAAGTATGAGCCACGACCAGAGGCATTGGATCATGTTTTGATAACTGGCAGTTTGCTTTTGCCTTATATATTGATTCCGCTAACCATCTGGAGGGCTGTCTCTAATCAACATCTCAATTATCGAAAAGGATTCACCTATAAATTAATTTCATTTCAATTACTGTTCAGTTTTGTTTCGTATCTTATTTATGGTTTTTTCTTTAACTCTATTTTTGCTTATATTGTAGGAGTATTTTTGATTAATTTTGTTTTGCTGGTTGTAGTTGCCGGGTTTCAGCTAAACCGAAATGAGCGGTACTCTAATATGGTTGAGCAATACAAACAGGTTATATTTATTCATAAAATTAATCATATAGAAGAGATTGCAGAACAGATGAGGCAGAAGCCAATCAGTGTAGAGAAGGATTTAGAATATTTAATGGATAAAGGCCATTTTCCACGAGGTGCTATTGTGGATGGAGAGTTGATTTTTAAACGGAATGATGAGGTTGAGAATTTCTTGGATAAACAGGGCCAGTTCACTTCGATTATGGATTCAGTGAGTCCCCAACGAAGTATTCGCACCACAAACACACTTGTTGACATGCAAGCAAATCCTCCGCAGCCTAAAACCGTGGAATGTTCTGGCTGTGGATCCAAAGTCATACTTAACAAGATGGATACCAAGGAATGCGATTACTGCGGAATCGTACTTCATTAAGGATGCTACCTCAAACACTTTGGAGGAGTGAGGATTGAAAGTGAGTGAAACTCAACAGTACGAACCCCAACCAACCGGTTGGGATGCTTTAATCTTATTAGGGAGTTTTATATTGTTTCCGGTCATTTTATTGCCGGTACTATGGAAATTTATCAGCTCAACTCATCTTAACTATAGGAAGGGTTATAGCTACTATCAATTAACCAATTGTCTTATCGGTGGTTACATCTTTATTGTAATGTATTACTTTTTTGTTCCATACAGTGAGTTCGAGCCTTCACAACGGGCTAATAAAGCTATGGGATTGGCTTTAGCGGTAGGTATTATTGGTATATTAATCGTTGCTGTCCTATATGGACTAAGATTAAGAGCAAACAAGAGATTTTATACACTCGCGAAAGAGTATGAATCTTTGGTATCAAACGGCCTCCACAGTATTGAAGACATTGCATTGCATGTTCATCAACCTCTATCCGCAGTACTGAAAGATTTGCAGTATTTACTCAATCACAAACTCTTTCCTAACGGCATTATAAAAGAGGGGAGGGTGCGGTTGAACGCCTATAACCAGCATTCGGATAAACCCGGCATGGAAAGTACTCATAATCTGGTCCATAATACAGATGAAACACCACTTGAAACAACGGTCCCACCGGGTCCAAAAAGTCATGAGTGCATCGGCTGCGGAAATAAAGTTATGTTAAATCCACTGGAATCTCTTCCATGTGAATATTGTGGTTTGCCCCTGACCTATACATAGCTGGTAGAGAAATCGGCAGTCTTCGAGTATCGGAGGCTGCTTTTTCTTACGCTACATTTACAATTTTGACGTTAATTACGATGAGTTCCAATAGGAATTGCGATATAGTATAGGCTATAGAGTTGACATAATAATATCGTAATCTCTAAAAAATGGACACTTATGTATTGCCCTTACTTGGTATATCCAGTATAATGTCCACTATACGAATACAGTAGTCTTTGAGGAGAGGACGTTTGTGAAGGAACGCTACTATCTGGTCCGGGAAGACATCCTTCCCGAAGCTGTAGTTAAAACAATGCAAGTGAAAAAATTGCTGGCGTCGGGAGACGTTAGGACGGTTCATGAAGCCGTTGAGCAGGTTGGGCTTAGCCGGAGTGCTTTTTATAAGTACAAAGATGGCATTCATCCAATCAATCAACTGGAACGTGATGAAATCGTAACGATTTCTATCGATATGGAACATCGCTCCGGGATGCTGTCCGAGGTGCTTGGGCTGGTTGCGGGTGAAGGCGGGAATGTGCTTACCATTCATCAGAGCATTCCGCTGCAAGGGATCGCAAATGTTGTGATTTCCGTTGAGGTTTCCCGGCTTAATGAGGAGCTGGATGATCTGCTCGACGGTTTGAGGCGAATAGCCGGGGTAAGAAGGGTCCAGATGATTGGGCAAGGGTAAGATATGACAAATAAATAGATATCTATGTGATGGGATACAGGAGGTAGTGTATTAATGAAACCGGTCAGAGTAGGGCTTTTGGGATTAGGAACCGTAGGGACAGGGGTAGTCCGCATCGTAGAGGGGCATCAGGAGGATTTGAGCAGTCAGGTCGGTTCGCCGATTACGATAGAGCGTATTGCAGTAAAACATCTGGAGAAATACCGCAGCGTCAGCGTGGATCAGACTAAGCTAACCGAAGATCCATGGGAAGTCATCCGCGATCCCGAGATCGATGTCATTGTGGAAGTGATGGGCGGAATCGAGCAGACGAAGTCTTATATCCTCGAAGCGCTTGATCGGGGTAAACATATCGTAACAGCTAACAAGGATCTGATGGCCTTGCACGGTGCCGAAATTTTGGCAAAAGCTCAAGAGAAGCAGTGTGATGTGTTCTACGAAGCCAGTGTAGCTGGCGGCATTCCGATTATCCGGACGCTGATTGAAGGATTCTCATCCGACCGTATCATGAAAATTATGGGGATTGTGAACGGCACAACCAACTTTATTCTGACCAAAATGAGCCAGGAGGGCGCCTCTTACGAGGATGTTTTGGCGGAGGCCCAGCAGCTTGGATATGCAGAGGCTGATCCGACTTCCGATGTGGAAGGCTTGGACGCGGCACGCAAGATGGCGATACTCGGTACCCTCGGCTTCCGTACGAATGTGGAGCTGCAGGATGTATCTGTCAAGGGAATCTCGCAAGTGACAAAGGACGATATTGCGTATGCCAAGCGCTTGGGTTACGAGATGAAACTTCTGGGAATTGCAGAGCGGCAGGACGATGAGTTCAGCATCAGCGTTCAGCCGACGATGGTTCGCAAAGGACATCCCATCGCAGCAGTGAACGGCGTATTTAACGCCGTTTACGTGTACGGAGAAGCAGTTGGCGAAACGATGTTTTATGGAGCCGGTGCCGGCGAGATGCCAACGGCAACATCCGTAGTGGCAGACCTGGTAGCCATCATTAAGAATCTGAAGCTGGGCGTTAACGGTTTGAAAGCCATCGTCCCTTATAAACTGAAGAAACTCAAAACCGATGAGCAGATCGTGTACAAAAATTTCATTCTGCTTCATGTGGATGATAAAGCGGGCGTGCTTGCCCAAATTACGCAGGTGTTTGCCCAGCATGATGTCAGCTTGGAGTCCGTTGTCCAGCAGCCGAATGAGCATAACCCGGATGCTGAGATTATCATCGTCACCCATAACGCAAGCAAAGCCAACATGGATAAGGTACTGAATCATTTCGAAGGCTTGGATGTCATCCGCCGAATTAAAAGTGTTTATCGTGTTGAAGGATAAGCGATTCAAAGCATGAACCCTATATAATTTTTTCACAAGAAAAGGAGAACAAGAGAGATGCCGTATGAAGGATTGCTTCAAACCTACAGAGAATATTTGCCGGTGAATGAGCGTACTCCGCTTCTTACACTCAAGGAAGGGAATACGCCACTGATCAAAGCCGTTAACTTATCGGAAGAGCTCGGGATTGATTTGCATTTCAAATTTGAAGGACTTAATCCTACGGGATCTTTTAAAGACCGTGGAATGGTGATGGCCGTAGCAAAAGCGATGGAAGAGGGAAGCCGTACAATTATGTGCGCTTCTACCGGTAATACTTCCGCAGCAGCGGCTGCTTATGCTGCCCGCGGAGGGTTGAATTGCATCGTCATTATTCCTAACAATAATATTGCTTTGGGTAAGCTTGCTCAGGCGATGATTTACGGAGCGAAGGTCATTGCCATTGATGGCAACTTTGACCGTGCGCTGGAAATCGTTCGCGAGATTACTGCGAAGCATCCGATCACGCTTGTGAACTCGGTGAATCCGTATCGTATCGAAGGCCAGAAGACTGCGGCATTCGAGGTCGTAGACCAACTGGGCAAAGCGCCGGATGTACTGGCGATTCCAGTCGGCAATGCGGGGAACATCTCCGCATACTGGAAAGGATTTAAAGAGTATCACACCGCAGGCAAATCGTCCTCACTTCCAAAAATGCTTGGGTTTGAAGCGGAAGGCGCGATGGCTATCGTCAAAGGGGAGCCTATCGCGAATCCGGAGACAGTGGCCACTGCCATCCGCATCGGGAATCCAGCCAGCTGGAAAACGGCGGTTGCTGCTGCAGAGGAGTCCGGCGGACAGATTAACTATGTTACGGACGAGGAGATTTTGGAAGCTTATCGTAAAATCGCATCGCGGGAAGGGATTTTTGCCGAGCCTGGATCTGCTGCTTCCATTGCAGGTGTCTATAAAATGAAGCGTGAAGGATATTTTAAAGGCGGGGAGTCCGTTGTCTGTGTTCTGACAGGACATGGTCTGAAGGATCCCAACATCGCGATCTCCACAGTGAAATCCGAACCGCTCGTTGTGTCGGATACAGAATCTGCCGTAATGGATGCTATTGCTCAGCTTGAAGGAGCTGCGCAGGTATGAGTTTGTCCCAAGGAGTCCGGGTGAAGGTTCCGGCCAGTACGGCGAATTTGGGACCCGGATTCGATACACTCGGCATGGCATTGTCTCTTTATTCATGGATCGAGATCAAAGCGTCGGAGCAGACCGGATTCCATCTTCATGGTGATCAGATGGGCGGTCTGCCGACAGATAAGAGCAACCTGATTTATAAGGTGGCTCAGATGGTTTTTGAGGAAGCGGGACAATCTGTCCCGGAACTCGAAATTTCCATGTACTCTGAAATACCGCTCACCCGGGGTCTTGGCAGCAGCGCTTCAGCCATTGTAGGTGCATTAGCAGCTGCCAACGCTCTGATCGGCTCACCATTGCCGGATTCCAAGCTTTTTGATATGGCGACGAATCTTGAGAAGCATCCAGATAATGTGGGGGCTTCTTTATTTGGAGGAATTATTACGGCGGTATGGGATGGAGCTCATGCGGATTATATGCGCATTGAACCTCCGGCGGACCTCGGAACGCTCGTAGTCATTCCCGATTTTGAGTTGGCGACATCCAAGGCAAGGGAAGCATTGCCTGCCCAGGTCAGTTTAGCCGACGCTGTATATAATATTAGTCGGTCCTCCTTAATGACAGCAGCTCTTTGCGCAGGCAGACTGGATTTGATTCGTGCTGCAATGCAAGACCGTATCCACCAGCCCTACCGGGCACCGCTCGTACCGGGGATGTCCAGGATTTTGACGGAAGCACCTGACCAGGGAGCACTCGGTATCGCGCTTAGCGGGGCGGGTCCGACTATGATTGCTTTCGTGGACCGCAAAGATCCGCGAGTAGAAGGACAACTGAGCACGTATCTGATGGAGACGATGAAGTCGGAAGGGATTTCGGCTGCTTGTTACCAGCTGAATCCAGTTGCCGAAGGTGTTCTGCTGATGGATGATATAAACAACAAATCCTTTTTGGATATGATTAGAGGGGAAGTTACTTCATGAAAAAAATAGCCTTGTTGCCCTCAGGATCGGTATCTCATGAAGCGATACGCTATCTCCTTAATGGTGAGCCGGTGGAGTTTGTGCACTATAAACTGATCTCTGATGTATTTATGTCTACAGTAGAAGGCAAGAGCGATTATAGCGTTATCCCGATTGAGAACACCATTGAAGGATCGGTAAGCCTTCACATGGATTGGCTGGTGAATGAGGTGGACCTGCCGATGCAGGTGGAGTGGGTATATCCTTCCATCCAAAATTTAATCGGAAATGCTTCGGAATTCCTTACGAGTGACGGAACGATGGATTACAGTCAAATCAAAAAGATCTGGTCCCATCAAGTTGCGACTGCGCAGTGCCGTCAGTTTCTTGCAAAAGCTGCACCTCAAGCGGAGCTGGAGCAAGTAGGCAGCACCTCGGAGGGTGTTAAAATCGTAAAGGATAATCCAGGCCAGGGGTGGGCCGCGATCGGAACATCACTGGGTGCGGCAACACACGGATTAAACGTGCTTGCCGAGCGTATTACCGATCATGATAACAATTACACCCGATTCGTATTGATCGGTCGTGATCCGATTTCAATTAACCGTTCGCCGGAGCATATCAAAACCAGTATCCTGGTTACGCTGCCGGAAGACGTTCCGGGTGCGCTGCATCAGGTACTTTCTGCTTTTGCATGGCGGCGTTTGAACTTGTCCCGCATCGAGTCCCGCCCTACGAAGAAAAAGCTTGGTAATTACTATTTTTATATTGATGTCATGGCTTCTACCGATTCCGTTCTGTTGGTCGCAGCAATGGGAGAGATTGAAGCGCTTGGATGTTTGGTTCGCGTGCTGGGGTCTTATCCGGGCTATGCGTACGAGCGTGAGAAGATGGAGGTTAAGTAAATGTCAGAGCAATGGATCTATTTAGATGGAGAATTGGTTACCAAAGAGAACGCTAAAGTATCCGTTTTTGATCATGGATTCCTGTACGGAGACGGTATATTCGAAGGTATTCGGATATATAACGGCAACATCTTTAAGTGCAAGGAACACTTGGACCGGCTGTACGATTCCGCCAAGTCCATCGATTTAGTTATTCCACTGGCATTTGATGAACTGCTGGAGGCTATGGCAGAAACCATTCGACGCAATGATATGCGTAATGGCTATATTCGTCTCGTGGTATCTCGTGGTGCTGGCAATCTGGGCCTGGATCCGCGGCGCTGTCCTAAACCAACCGTGTTAATCATTGTAGAGCAGCTCGCCATTTACTCGGAGGAAGCTTATCTGAACGGCTTGAAGGCCGTTTCTGTGGCTCAGCGCCGCAACATTCCAGATGCGCTTAATCCCAAGATCAAGTCCTTGAACTATCTAAACAACATTCTTGTGAAGATTCAATCGAACTTTGCGGGTGCGGATGAAGCGATCATGATGAATGCGCAAGGATATGTGACCGAAGGTTCCGGGGATAATATTTTCATCGTCAAAAATGGAGTGGTCACAACACCGCCCTGCTATCTGGGAGCACTTGAAGGCATTACGCGTCAGGCAATTATCGATTTATGCGATCAACTGGGCATTAAATTGAAGGAAGAGCCTTTTAGCATGCACGACGTATACATTGCAGACGAGGTATTCTTTACAGGAACCGCTGCCGAGGTTATTGCCGCTCGCGAAATTGACGGTCGGATTATCGGTAAAGGGCAGGCTGGCCCGGTTACTCTGAAGCTGCTCGAAGAATTCCGCAAAATTGTAGATCAAGACGGTTATAAAGTATGGGAATCTTAATTTTATAGGACAGCTCGTTATGTGTCTTCAACAATCCTTTCATGTCGATGGAAGGATTTTTTTTGTCTTGAGGGATGTCAATCGCCTATTCCGTGCATAGGATGTAGTAACGAAAGCGGGCGAATTACATGACGCCTAGAAGAGTGTAGGAGGTTTTAGCGGCGTGAAGATACACATCGTCAAGGAAGGCGACACCCTATATGAGCTGTCCAAAAAATATGACGTCCCATTAGCGAAAATCATCGATGCCAATCCACAGCTCGTGGATCCGAATAAGCTCGAGGTCGGTACCAAGATCAAAGTACCAACAGAGCCTGTTCCGGTACCTGGCGGCAGCCAGCCAATCATCCATAAGCATACGGTAAAGCAAGGAGATTCTCTCTGGAAGCTGTCCAAGGCATGGGGAGTTACCTTGAAGGAAATCATTGATGCCAATCCGCAGCTTAAAAATCCGAATGCCCTTTTGGTGGGAGAAGTCGTCAATATCCCGTCATCAGGGGTATACACGGAGACAGGAGCAGAAGAGGGGACTTCGATGAGCTCTGGATCGACCCCTGGCAAGAAGAAACCAGGCAGCAAGGAATACACGGGCGTGAAGGAAGAAATAACGGCGCCGATCGAGCAGCCGCCGGTACCTGAAGTGAAGGAACCGGAACCGCCGGTTCTGCCAAAACTGCCGGAGATTTCACCTTTTCCAGAGGAACCTAAGAAAATCGAACCGGAAATTAAGAAACCCGAAATGATGCCGGAAGTCAAAAAGCCGATCATTATGCCGGAGATCAAAAAACCAGAAATCATGCCTGAAATTAAAAAGCCGGAAATCATGCCGGAGATTAAGAAATCAGAAGTGATGCCGGAATTTAAGAAGCCTGTCGTTATGCCTGAGTTCAAACCAGAATTCAAACCAGAATTTATACCGCCATATAAACCCATTGAACCTGAGTATACGTTCCCTGTCAAAACCATGCCGCTGCCGCATCCGATTCATCCGATCGCGGAACCGTGCCCGCCATTTATGGAGATGCCAGTTCACATGATGCCACATCCATGTCCAGAATTCCCTCATAAAAATGCGCCAGCATTTACGATGCCACAATATGTCTCTCCTGAAGGGCCATGGGGATATCATGAGCCTGTAAAATGGCAAGGCGCGGATTTTGGCAAAGCGGTACATCCGTTTCACCAGATTTCACAGGAAGTGATGCCAGTCTCTTATAATGAGGGCTGGGGGAATGCGACGGCTGGATACCCGGGAGTATCTGAACAACCGATGAGTTTGGAATATTCACAATTCTCGATTACAGAATCATATACGGGCGGTATGGGTTCCAACTACCAGCCATATCCCGAGCATCATCATACAGCAATGACTTACGGATATGTTCCATCACCTTGCGGGTGCCATGGAGGAGAAATAAGTCCGTACTACAATATGCCTCATCACGGGTACCCGCAACATGAACATCACGGTCACCACGTACCTGGCGTTGGAGTTCCTTATCAACCATGGCAGGGTGGAATGGATTTTAATGCAGGAGCATATGGTTCCCCGGCAGCTCATGGCACATATCCTTCATTTGCAAATCCATATGAGCAGAACTGGAATGAACGACAAAACGAGCAGCAGTTTGCTCCTAGCCCTTTTGAGACACAGCAGAGCAACATTTCTGGCAGTAATGAGCTTGAGAATGCTGATGATGATTTGCCGATAAGAGATACGGGTGTCGAAGAGGCTGCAAAATCCAGAGCGAAAGTAAACCGTCAACAGGCTAATAAAACAAGAACAGCAGCAAAAAAATCGCGCAAACAATCTCCTGCATCAAGAAGCAAGCGCCAAAATCCTTGGATCAAAGGGTAAGAATTCAAGTTGTTAATGAAGTAAGGGGGATCAATGGGTGGTCCTCCTTATTTGCTGTGACCATGTTTCTGTATCTTTTCATTCATCTTTGTTTTGCTTGTTTCGGATGTCTATGAATCTTCCGAATGTTTAGTTATGCTAGCCTCAATGCAGAATCTAAGGCAAATAGAATTTGGAAGAAATTATGTATTGCTATCACATTGAATAATGTGATACATTATAAATCCAGTCGCGAAATGAAAGAATGCGATGGGACGCTGAGGTTGAGAGGAAGTTATAAGAACTTAAAAAACTCTCTAAAAAAACCTCTTGCATTACCGGAACAAACGTGATATATTATAAGAGTTGCTGGTGCGAATGATATACACCGACAACGAAGAAG
>NZ_BIMC01000017.1 GCF_004000885.1 Paenibacillus glucanolyticus NBRC 15330 | reverse complement strand
GGTAGCCTGTCTTCACTGCTGCATTCTTATATCCCTGCACTGGATGCTTACCCGGTGCGATGGGAAGTGTGTAGGGCATCACATTCCCGCGTACTCCGCCGTCAATGTCGCGCAGTCCTGTCCAGTAGGATACGCCGCTTGGTGCGGCATTCCCCTTTTGCTTGCGGAAGACAGTCTCCCAGTTATAGTCGGCAACATCTGTGATGTGAAAATCATATACGCGCCCGATCACATCAACCGGCTCCATATCGGTAGCCACATGATGGGCCAGATCAAGGTTTGCACCGGGCTGTGTCGTAAAATCGGTCGGGGCGTTCTCCGCAATCGTACGGAAGTATACCTCATAATTCCCTTCATCCACCCAGACCGGCAGGAAAAATTCCGTATCCAACTGCGGTGTCGGGATTGTGATCCAGGTGCCCTTTGGATAAAAGATGCTCTTGTCACTGCTGTAAACATCGAACGGAAAATATACCTGCTTCGATCTTACATACTTGGCATAGTCACGGTCTCCGTATCCGTGAATGTTCCGGTGCTGGCCCGAAGTCGGAATGCGGACCGTAAATGGCCGATCCAGGATGAAGGCCGAGCGGTTCGGATTCGGCGTTGTCTTCTGGTTATGCGCCTGATCATCCGTCACGGAGGCGTAGTTGACGACAGGGGTATGCACGGTGACCGTATTGATGGCGTTGACAGGATATGTTTTATTGGAGCCGCCATTGATATTTCCAGGTATGAGTTCATAATCAATCGTGCCTGTACTCGTGGTATTTGCCTTATTCAACAGCGTACTGCTGATGAGATAATTTTTGCCGTACAGGACATCCCTTTGGATCGTTGTTGCCGGAGGTATTATTCCTGGTGTCGGTGCGGTTCCCTGAGCCCAGCTGTCACTCATGACAGTAGACCCGTTAAACAGGACACGGTCGTTTTTGACCTGATTTTGGCCTACTGCCGATTCGGCTGCCGAAGTAAAATCCGGGGTTGGTACAAAAGGTCTGCTCGAGCCGCCGGAAACGGTCTCCGTACCCAAGTCAACTTCTTCACAGGAAGCAGGCTCCACGTGATCGTCCACACTCGCGTTGTGTTCAGATGCAAGAACAGGGGGTGTGTAGCCGGCAGGAGTCAGATTAACCGTACCTCCAGGTAATGCGTAATTGCTGACGGATGATCTGGCTAGCCTGTAGACTTCCAGATTATCGATTTGCCAATATGAATACGGCCGGGTTATCGTGACTTGTTCTTCTACCGGGACTTCTTCTTCCATCGGTTCATCCGGCGTACCGGGGTCATTCGGTCCTGTGCTGGGCGTTCCCGGTATGGTCCAGGTTAGAATATAGGTCTTCTTCACGGGAACCGTATAGGTGATTTCCCCGGTCATGTTGGCCCATTGATTCTGGTATAAATAATTGAGTCCAAATACGTTCACGTACAAGGATTCAGAAGTAGGTATCCCGTCCAGCACATCAAACTTCTCGGAGTCCCGATCGTCAGCTTTCACTACCCCGGTTGCCACAGGGTCCATAACCGTATGTGATGATACGATCCCTTTACTCGCCGTACCAATTTGAATCCCGCAAGTATTAGGTGGACCACCTGGATCTACCCCTCCGTTATTCCCGCAAGAGGAGCCTGTCCCAACCTGAATCGTGGCATCGTCCGATTCATCCAAAGCCTGAGCCGCATCCTTAAAGTGAGCTGTAATCGTAGCTTGTCCTGTTGCCGCCACGGCTGTAACTGCACCTGAAGCGCTGACGGACATGACGCTGCTATCCGAACTTCGCCATGTCAGCTTGTCGTGCCTTTGCAGATTGTATGTACTGCCATCTATCTTCGTTAATTTCGCGGTAAGCTGGATCGTACCGGCTGGTGCTACACATGTCGGTCCAGTGATCTCTAAGCTTGATGTTCCATCAGCGAAGGTAGCTCGAAGGAGTTTGTCTTTGTACACGTAGGTGTACGTTGTAAAGTCAGCATAAAATTTATTGAAATAAAACACCTGTTTAGCGCCAGGATTTGCCCAATAATGATTGTATCTATCATTATTAAATGTCTGACTAAAATCAATAGTTATAAGATTTAAGTCAGTAACGTTTACAAGCGCTCCTGATCGTGGCAAAGTACTAGCATCTGCATATCCTGTGTCCGTAGGAACACCGCCACTAACTATTAGCGAATTCCTATCGACCCTTACATTAGTGGCCTCAACTTCCTCCTTAGAGATTCCCCCATCTCGAATCCATTGACCATAAAACGGTGAATTTGTGTCAATAACATAAAACGCCTTAGTTCGAGGGATTTTTGCTTCAAGCCTATCATCTGTACAGTTTGGATATTTAGGAAGCGCATTACCTTGAATACTCTCTGTTGCAGCTGAGTCGTCACAACCTCTACTGTCTCTTTTAGTAACAGTACCTCCAGAGGCCCTCCAATGCTTTCCATACCAGTTTGCTGCATCAAAAATGGACCAACGATCCCAGTAATAAACCCCACCGTAATTTGTATTTTCTTCCGATCGGACCTTGGTTTTACTCCCGCTTAGAGTATCAGTTTTATTTGTCCAATTGCTTACACCAGGTGTGAACCCTTCAAAAGAACGAATAATTGATCCAGTACTCTTATCAACCCACTCTAGCTTTTTTATTATTTTCCCTGTTGGTGCATTAATAGAAATAGCTTCAGTTTTCAACTGTTTTTTATCAGAAAATAAAAATCCACCATACTCATAATCGTCAGTATCTTTCATCATTTCATAGCTTATATTCTCGGTTAAGTCCCCTGCGGCATCAATTACATTTGGATATATTATAGTAATATTAAAAAACATAATAAATAACAGCAATAATGAAAAAGCTCGTGAAATCTTCAAAAGTCCACCTACTTAATCAATATTGATCTGGAAAGGACTTGGCTTATTATCGGGGCACCTGCCGAAATAGACTCTATAGATATTCGTAGAGAGCCATCTGTACTAAATTTTTCTTTAGGAATTACTAGCCCGTATACCTTTTTTCTTGGATTACTCGATTCAATAACAGAGGGCATAATTAGACTATTTCCAGTAGGAACACCATTGTATCCATGAATTTGCAGATTTACACGATCAGTGATTGGATAGCCTTTTGGATTTTTGTTAATTACTATGCGCGCTTTAACAACAACTACATAACATTTAAGATCATCAGTGAATTTTGCCCAATCCCCACTATAGGTCCTATAAGAGAGTTCATTTTTTGACGGAAGTAAACTTCTGTTCGGATCTTTTGGATCATTCCAGTTAATCGCTAGAAGCTCTTCAACCAGTAGAGTAGTACCGTCTTTTCCAGAGAATTTCATATTCGAAATTTTCCAAGATTTAATCCCAGAGTTATTGTTATTATCCGGCCCATTAAAAATCTCCGGTGCCACCGAGAAAATATTTGTCTTATGCCAATAAACTTCTGCTGCGGCTACGGCATATTTATCAACGGGAAGTTCCTTGCCGTTCTTGACTTGAAGCAATCTCTCAATGACCGCAATGGCCTGAGCTCTTGTTGTAGTCCCCTGTGGCGAGATTACCCCTGGAGCAGTGCCCGATATGATGCCATCTTTGGATGCAAGGTACATCCACTGCTTGTCTTCCACATCCTTGTATCCCAAAGCCTTTACCGCAAGCTTGGACATCTCTTCGCGCGTCATACGCTGCGTGAGCTGATTGTTGGCAAAATCCCCAGCCTTATATATACCTGCCGACTCGGCCGCTTTAACATACGGAGTATACCAAGAGCCTGAACTTGAGGAACCCAGCTCGATGTCCATGGCTGACACAGCCATTTTTATAAATTCTGCTCTGGAGACCTGATGATTCGGCAGAAACCTTCCGTCCGGATAACCATCAACATAACCGCGTTGGATCGCATCATTAATCGCTGCTTGAGCCCAGTGTCCTTGAATATCCCTGAAATTTTTATTAACAGTCTCTCGGGTTTCCGCTTTCTCTTCAACACTGGCATCTGCTTGCGCAGCCTCCACCGGGTTCAAGGCCAAACTTGCTAGTAAGACAGAAATTGCCGTTAATACACTAATCGAGATTTTCTTCATAACGATCCTCCTAAATACAGTAGTAGAATAAAACCTATGAAATTGCTTCATATCTCCTTCCTACGCCCTTGCTTAGGGACATCAGCCGTCATCTCTCACAATTACACAATAATTACATTTTTGTATTGAGAAGAGAAATTGTAGTTAGTTTATCATAAATCCTGATGTATTGGTATAATATTCCTATCCTGATTCTGTTCTACTAGATACATTCGCATCTTCGCACGTGACGGCTGATTCGTGTCTCTGGTCATGCCTAGATATGATAAAACCTCGAACGACAGCCACATAAAAAATATGTGCTCTCGATCGAGGTTTAATGGTTACACCTAGCGGTGTCGTTACAGATTCGGGGAGGACTCATCCCGGTCCCCTGCCTGAAATTCGGCTTTTTCTGCAGTTTGCTTATATACAGCCGCCAACACTTTCTCATAAGCGCTTTCAAATTCCTCAGGCAGCATTGGCTTGATATCCTCCAATACGGACAGCAGTTTAAATAATGCTTGCACCTCGTCTTCCGTCAATCCAAGCGGGTACATGGCAAAGTGTCCAATAAATGTGTAGCCGCGTCCTCGGCCTTGATGAGTAATGGGAATATGCATGGCACTAAGGGCATCCATATCCCGATAAATGGTTCTCTCACTCGTTCCACAACGTTCGGCAAGCTCTCTAGCCAGGATCCCAGGTCTTGCTTGTACAAGGGTAATGATTCTCATTAGTCGGATCAGTCGGTCTGTCATATGGCATTCTCCCTATCTTTCTAGTAAATTAGACATATATTTCTTGACTGCTAAGTAGTACATTCGACCCTGAAATCATTTTTCCTTTTTTATATAAAGATTCTCAATTACCGGTTAATTTTTAAGTCTAAAGTCCCTTTTGCTGTTCGCATTTCCAGACTAGGATTGCCGATATGTATCCATATACAAACTACTTAGTTTATAAAGGGCCTCTGCCTCCTTCAAATAATCCGCATCCCGAAATCGGGTTGCATATACAAGCATCTCATCTGCCTGTCTACGAATCAGATCTTCCCCTTCAGCCAAATTGCCCTGTTCCAGCTCGCCTCTTGCTTGCTCCAGTATCGATGCATTCTGGTATAACTTCAGGACCTTCTCAACACGATAATCTGGATTTCGATATTTCAATGCCGTATGATTGCTGAATTGAAGCGGGATCGTGCGGGAAGGCTGCAATACGACCTTCTGCTTCAGAACATCTACATAAGTCCATAAAGCGGTAATAATGGGATACACACCGGATGACCGGGAGCCCACGCTTAGTTCTAGAAGCAATTGTTTGGATTTTCCTTCGAATAAAGAGCCTAAAGACAACGAAATATTACGATCATTTAATACCTCACCTTGACACCCATACATATGTACCAATTGGACGCGCTCACCCAACTGAAGATGCAGCTGGACTTCTTCAGCAATATGCTGATTAAAGCCTTTGGACTGCGTTTTTGGCCTTAGGACACCAGCCCTCCACTCGATCAGCAGAAAGACTTGACTAGTGCCGCCAGCTGATACATGGCTGTGGCTCCATGTAAAATCCGAATACAAGCCTGACTGCAACACATCCACCTCTTTCCTCTTCTTCTAATAATGTACCAATACAGATGGACATCTTACTGTCACGGAACATATGTTCTGATTGTGTTTACGACAAAAAAAGACCACAGCCCTATTCGCTGCGGTCTTTTGGATATTTTTTTATTTGTCACTTTTTTGACAAGGAAATCTTTTACTCTTCGTGAAATGGAGATTCTATCACCCTATTGCTGCTGCTCTGGAGAGGGAAACCGACTTGATGTCCCCCATATCGCCTCCCGCACGTTGAATCGGGGCATAGGTTACTTTATCGATTAACAAACCGTTGCCTACCGGCTTTCCGTTCACTGTAATCATAATTTTTTTCACGTTATTGTCATTCATCATGATCGTCTTCTCCTTTTTATCTGTTCATTCATTTATGAAAAATCTCGTATGGGATCACTTCATTGCGCTTGCCTGAATTCATTACCCTCCATAAGAACAAGTTAAACAGCTCAGCCGGCGGATAGATTCACATCTGCCACGAAAGTGGGTAATATATTAATAGAAACCTGTCGGAATCTGATTCGTATTTACTATAATTAATCGAATGGTGGTGATCCCTCATGCGCAAGCCGACAAAATCCAAGCTGATCCGACTTTCACTCTTGCTGCTGGTGGCAGGGATCTCGTTGCCAGCCGGAGGCAAAACGGTCAGCGCCAATTATTTCAACAATCTGTATGATAATATCCAGCAATTCTCCGGACTGCCTGAAGAAATCAATCAGCTCAAGAACAACTATAACCAGGCTTTGCAAGAACTTGATAAAGCAAGAATCGCGTCCGAGCAGCTGCAGCAGCAAAATGTAAATCTGGCAGAACAGAACTCCAATCTTTCGGAGCAGAATCAGCAATTGACCCAAATGGTAGGTCAGCTGCAAGAGGCGGAAGCCGCGCGCAAAAGGGGAGCCGAACGCTTGAAGACGGTAGCCATAACCGCCGTGGCCTTAGCTGCCGGATACTTTGTTATCATACGTGTCCTTCGATTCGGTATGCGCCGGACAAACCGCTTGAAATAGGACAAGCTCCATATCTCTTACACCATCCATATCCTATAGACCATACAGAACAAAGGAGGCGCGGCCTTGATTATCCGAATGGAAGATGCAGCGGGCAGCGGAGCCGGACAAGCGGTGACCTTCTCCCTGACTGACGGAGACACAGTCCATGTTCTGCATCCTGAGCAGATCGTTGCCTATCGTGGTCCCTCCTCCGGACGCAGCGATCGTCTGATGAATGTGAAGGGTATCTATCGCAAGAAAAAATGGATTCGTGCCGACATTGCCGGTCCAAGCCAATTCACGGCAGCACTTCCCCCTGGCTTTAACATGCATGAGATTCAGCTGGAAGGTGAACAGGACATGCTTTATGATTTTCGGCATGTTTTCTTTTATACCAAACAAGTTACGATGCAGACACGGATACTAAAGATCAAGAACATGCTGGTAACGCGGGATGCCATTAAGATGAAGTTTTCCGGAAATGGCAGCATCGGCATCTTGACCCAGGGTCCTGTCTGCAAAGTCAAGCTGCATCCCACCGAACCGTTGTACGTAGACGCCGGGAGCATCATCGCATATCCCGAAGCAGCTAAGCTGGACCTGACCGTTTACGGCAATCATCTGGCAAGCCAGCATATGAACTACCATTGGAAGCTGACCGGTGACGGGTATGTCTTGTTTCAGGCGGGACGCCAGAATCAGCGGCTCGTTAACGAACTTAACGACGAAGGAATAATTAAGCGGTTTTTACGGGAAGCAATTCCCTTCGGCGGAGTGTTTATCAAATAATCAGGCCGTGCTATAATGGAAGGCGTAGTTAGAGCCGCAGAATATTCAACCAGAAGCGGTCGCAAGGACAACAGAAGACAATCCATGCCCCGTTAGCGGTGTATGGGAGAGGTTCGTGAACTCCCTCTATAAAAAACTATCGTGTCTTATTCGGTGTAAACCCTAAGAATAAGGCTTGTTTTTTTACGGATTCAGTTCAATGAACTTCTCTTTCTTCTACGGGATCAGCCTTCGGCTGCTCTTAATTTATGAAGGATGAGAGGTTTTTTTATGCTTAAAAATGAAAAAGCGGTTGTTGTTTTCAGCGGTGGCCAAGACAGCACCACCTGCCTGTTCTGGGCGAAGGAACGCTTTGCCGAAGTCGAGACTGTAACCTTTGATTATGGCCAACGCCATAAACTCGAAATAGAATGTGCTGCACAGATTGCCAAGGAGCAAGGCGTGAAGCAGACGGTGCTCGATATGAGCCTGCTTAATCAGCTGGCACCCAACGCGCTGACACGGAGCGATATTGAAATCGCAGAAGGTGACGGCTTGCCGACCACTTTTGTGGATGGACGGAACCTGTTGTTCCTCAGTTTTGCCGCTGTGCTTGCCAAGGGCGCCGGAGCCAAACATCTGATCACAGGCGTGTGTGAGACGGATTTCAGCGGTTATCCCGATTGCCGGGACAGCTTTATTAAATCACTCAACGTTACACTGAACTTAGCCATGGACTACCCGTTTGTCATTCATACGCCACTGATGTGGCTCGACAAATCGGAAACCTGGGAGCTTGCCGACCAGATGAACGCACTGGAATACGTTCGTGACCACACGTTAACCTGCTACAACGGCATCAAGGGAGACGGCTGCGGGGAATGCCCTGCATGCAAATTAAGAAAAGCCGGTCTCGACAACTATATGTTGCGCCGTAACCGTGTATCTGAAGGGGGGCGCCTGGTATGAGCCGCGAGCCCGGGACTTTCCGCATTGTAGAGCACCTGCAGAAGCTTGGAGAAGACATCGATGCCGGAACCCTGCGTTACCACCGGAAGCGGGTGCTTGTCTCGAAAGAGTTTACCTTTGATGCTGCCCATCATCTGCATTGTTATGAAGGAAAGTGCAAGAACCTGCACGGCCACACGTACAAAGTGGTCTTTGGTATCAGCGGTATTCCCAATGAAGTCGGTATTACCGTGGACTTTGGCGACATTAAAGATTGCTGGAAAACGGATATCGAACCTTATCTGGATCACCGTTACTTAAACGAGACCCTACCGCCAATGAACACAACAGCGGAAAACATGGTGGTCTGGCTGTTTGAAAAAATGGAGGACGCCCTCCGCAGCAAAGAGTCGCACGAGCAACAAGGCACACGAACCGAATTCGTTCGCCTGTTCGAGACGCCGACCAGCTACGCCGAGGTCAGACGGGAGTGGATGCTCCATGAATGATCAGCATGTTACAACCGCGAACGATCCGGGCCGCGGCTCCTCCGCCGCCGCAACGGTGGACCGGCCGATTCCCGTCATGGAAATCTTCGGTCCCACCGTTCAAGGTGAAGGCATGGTCGTAGGCCGCAAGACGATGTTCGTACGTACGGCAGGCTGCGACTATCGCTGCTCCTGGTGCGATTCCGCCTTTACGTGGGACGGGTCCGCCAAGGATTCCATTTCGCACATGAGTGCGGACGACATCTGGCAGGAGCTCTACCGCTTGGGCGGAGAACGCTTTGATCACGTCACGCTCTCCGGCGGGAATCCCGCTCTTCTCTCCCAGCTTGGCTCCCTTGTGAATGAATTGCATCGGCATGGAATTACCGTTGCCGTGGAGACACAGGGTTCACGCTGGCAGGATTGGCTGAACGAGGTTGACGAAGTCACCATTTCGCCGAAGCCGCCAAGCTCCGGAATGGCTACGGACTGGGGCAAGCTGGATGATATCATCTCCCGCTTGTCCGGACGTCCGCCCGGCAGATCCTTCAGCCTGAAGGTTGTGGTGTTTGACGATCACGATCTGGCTTATGCGGAGACGGTGCACGAACGTTATCCGAATGTGCCATTCTACCTGCAGACCGGCAACCCCGATGTAGGCACTGGCGATAC
This sequence comes from Paenibacillus glucanolyticus NBRC 15330, assembly GCF_004000885.1. Classification (GTDB taxonomy): domain Bacteria; phylum Bacillota; class Bacilli; order Paenibacillales; family Paenibacillaceae; genus Paenibacillus_AQ; species Paenibacillus_AQ glucanolyticus. The sequence goes on along the minus strand of NZ_BIMC01000017.1, from coordinate 114,144 downwards.
AACCACGCTTGTCTCTCATCTGCTGGATCGGTATGAGCAGCTTGTTGAGGCTGTCATGTTATCCGACCGCTTGAACGATGTGCGTGTATTGCCGCAATTGCACACGCTCGTATGGGGGAATAAGCGCGGAGTATAACCGTCTGTAAGTATCAGCTTGATTAAGATGAAGAATACAAATAGTGATAAGGAGTTTTCGTTCATGGCTGGAAGAAAAAAAGAAGAGATGCAAGACGTTACCCTGCTCGGCAACCAAGGCACTAAATATACATTTGAATATGATCCCAGCATTCTGGAGAGCTTTGACAACAAACATGCCTACCGGGATTACTTCGTCAAATTCAACTGCCCCGAATTTACCAGCCTGTGCCCGATTACAGGCCAGCCGGACTTTGCGACCATCTACATCAGCTATATTCCGGATATCAAAATGGTCGAGAGCAAGTCTCTGAAGCTGTATCTGTTCAGCTTCCGCAACCATGGCGATTTCCATGAGGACTGCATGAACATCATCATGAATGACCTCATCAAACTGATGGATCCGAGATACATCGAAGTGTGGGGCAAATTTACCCCGCGCGGCGGCATTTCCATCGATCCGTATTGCAATTACGGTCGTCCGGGAACCAAATACGAAGACATCGCTGCAAACCGCCTGATGAACCACGACTTATATCCGGAGACAGTGGATAACCGTTAGAATGCTGCTTGTGAAAATTCAATATGTGTCAAAAAAAAGGGTTGCCCACGCACGATAAGCGGGCAACCCTTTTTGTCACAAGAATAATCGAATATATACCTACAAGGAAGATTCCATATTCCGCAGGCGGCAGCTAAGACGGCGCTTCTTGTAGAGCATTTTTCCGGCTTCGGCCACATCACTGATGGTCGCCTTATTGCTGATCGATCCAAATACGATCCCGGCAATCGGAATCAGCTGAAACAGCTTTTTCATTCCGAAGTTGTCGGTATAGGACAGGACCACTTCACGCCAGCCCTGCAGTTGGGAGAATACCTGCTCCGTCGCCTGCTCCTCATCAAAACGGGCAAGCTCTTCAAGCACGGCCTTCTTCCCCACGATGTCTGCGGATGAGAATTGCAAGCATTTTACGATGAACACCCGCTCCCGCGGATCGTTCGGATCATAACCGTAGCAGAGTGCCATCTCCTGCAGCACCTTGAGCGACTGACCCAGCACCATCGGCAGATCTGCAGCGATCGTAAACACGCCGCCGATTCCCGTTGCTGCCCCTTGCGCTGCGGCGAATTTGACACGCTTGACTGTTAGCGTATCCGCAGCGGTATCCATCACGTGGAGTGGCAATGCTGCGGCAGATGCCAGAGTCAGCTCCTCTGTCCCCGTCCTTTTCTCATCCCCGTCCTCAAACTCGCTAGCCGATTTCCTGTGATCTGATTTCACGGATGAGCTGGAAGCTGCCTCCGAAACATCCAATCCCGCGGTTTGAGCCAGTACGTTCAACACCGTCTTCTCGCGAACAAGATGCTTTCCACCGTTCTGAATAAATCCGCCAACCTCATTCAGGGCACTGCCGATTTTCTCTTGAACTGCCTTGGGGGTGAGGCGATCCAGCAGCATAAAGGGAATTCTTCCGAGCTTCTCCCAGAACATAACATCCTTCTGCTCTTTCTCCCATTTCAATATCTCTTGAAGCTGCGACTCCAGCTGTTGCCGTGATTCCATCTCCGTCATTCTCACTATCTCCTCTACCCACTATTAAAAATAACTATAGGGTGTATACGCAGCAAAACGCCAAAAAGACGCAACAAATTGAAAATTCTCTTATCAGTCTTTTCCTCCATTCGCAAAAAAAGAGGCCAACCCCTTATTCAGGTTAACCTCTCTCCTCTATTCTTCAGTCTATGCCATGTTACACCTGGATCATTTTATTTCCCTAAGTATGCGTTCAGCATCCAGGTATGCTTCTGAACATCGCTCACCATACCAGTCAACAGATCAGCAGTAGCATCGTCACCCTCTTGATTGGCTGCTTCGATTCCGGCTTTCAGTTCCACGGCAAGCTGCTCGAAATCTGCAACCAGCTGACCCACCATCTGCTCGGCACTCTTCTCATTCGAAGCTTCCTGAAGCGTGGCGAGTTTCAAGTACTGTGACATCGTTGCTGCCGGTTTGGCGCCAATGGCCAGCATCCGTTCTGCCAGCTCATCTACATAACCTGCCGCTGCGTTGTACAACTCCTCAAACTTCTCATGCAGCACATAGAATTGGGGGCCTTTGACAAACCAGTGATGATGGTGCAGCTTAACGCCAAGCAGGCTCCAGTTGGCTACCTGTGTATTCAAAATCTGCTGAAGTTCATCCGTTGTAGTTCCTTGCGTATTATGGGTTAAGTTACTCATCTATATCGTCTCCTTTTATTGTATTTAGACTTATTCTAAATCCTTGTATTAATCATACCAGATTACTCTCTCATTTGCAAAGGATATCGAAACTTATCAGATGAAGATAGGATGAAGAAATCCCCAGCTATTTATACTCTATCCTAATTTATTTTTCCATCCGCCTGCAGTGACAGGCATCATATGGCCTAACCTCACAACGCTTACGATAATCCCAGTATGGCCTTCATTTCCTTTCGCTTTTGTTTTGAATTCATCACATATAAAGTGTCCCCGGCCTCAATTACAGTATTGCCTTTGGGCGTAATAATACGCTTCTGCCGAATAATGGCCGTAAACAGGATGTCATCCGGCAGACCCAGCTCCTGAATCTCCTTACCGATAATGGGCATCTCCCCGTCCACAACGATGTGGTTAATCTCGGAATCTGCTTTGCCCAGCGCCATTAACTCCAATAAAGACGGAGCTTTGGCCTTGTCTCTCTCCACCAATGAAAGCTTCTGGGTTAGAGGGGAAATTGTCGTGCCCTGAATTACCGCGGAGGTCAGCACAACAAAGAAAACCACATTAAAAAAAAGCTCCCCCTGCTGGACTCCCGCCAGAACAGGATATGTAGCCAGCACGATCGGCACAGCTCCGCGGAGTCCGGCCCATGATATCAACATCTTCTCACGCACGGCAAACTTGGTGAACAGCAAGCTGGCGAACACGCCAATCGGCCGGGCAATGAATATTAGAATCAGAGACAACAGCAGCCCTTCCCATACAATCCCCGACAGCTCATTCGGGAACACAAGAAGTCCCAGCAGCACAAACATCACGATCTGCATCATCCAGGCAAATCCCTGATTAAATGCTTGAATCGTCTTGCGATAAGTCAACTCGGCATTGCCAAGCAGCAGCGCCATGACGTATACAGCCAGCAATCCGCTGGCTCCGAGCCAGGCGGCGGATGCATAAGTCATCACGGCAAACCCCAATGCCGTAACGGGGTACAAGCCGGAGGAATCAAAATTGATGCGGTTAATTACATATACAGCCAGCATTCCCAAGAGCACACCCACGACCAAACCGAGCCCCATCTCCATGACAAAAGAAAAAATCAGACCGAGCAAATTCATCTCCGGACGTTCTATCCATTCGATTAACGACACGGTTAAAAAAACCGCCATCGGATCATTGCTTCCGGATTCCGCTTCCAGTGTCATCCGAATCCGCCTCTTCAGATTCGTTCCACCTAGAACCGAGAATACGGCAGCAGCATCCGTCGAGCCTACAATCGCTCCGATTAATAGTCCCTCTTTTAAGGAAATATCCAGAATAAAGGCTGCGCATACTCCAATAACAACGGTGGTCAGTAAAACCCCAATCGTTGCAAGGGAAACAGCGGGTCCAAGCACCGGTTTGATCTCTTTGAAATCGGTCTGCATCCCTCCTTGAAACAAAATAACGATCAGAGCAAATATTCCGACCAGCTGCGTAAGCTCCGCATTATCGTAATAGATGAATCGGCTGAGAATCATGCCAATTGCGATAAACAACACCAGGGCAGGCATACCGAAACGGGAAGAGAACTTTGTGGTCAGGACGCTTGTCAGAAGCAAAGCGCCGCATAGCAGAATCATGGAATCAACAAAACTTGGCAAGCTCATCCCTCCGGTGTCAGATCAAGTTAAACTATATTACCCTAATAACACGTTCTTTCCGCATCAAGGCAGTTGGAATGGCCTTGGAAACCCGATCCTGACGGGAAGCAAACGTTTACTGGAAATTTCGTACCCAATGACTTTATACTGGTAATTAGCGACATGCATAGGGAGGTCTCAATCGAGTGAACATTTCTATTATGAAAGGCGATCAGTTACATCATGCAGTTGAACTGTCCGACCGTATCTTTCTTAAGCAGCCCGAACAGCCTTCTATGGGAGTATCTTTCCCTCCGATATTCTCGCCGGGCATCAGCCATTCTTACGGAGCCTGGGATCAAGACAAACTGGTTTCCTTTATGGGATTTGTACCTTTTTCCATACAAATTCGTGGTGCGAAGCTAAACATTTATTCCATCGGCTCCGTTTGTACAGATCCCGACTATCGGGGTCAGCGACTTGCCGGCACACTTCTGGAACAATGCATCCACCATGCCGAAGCTTCAGCAGCATCCTTAATTCTGATCTCTGGCGGCCGATCCTTATATACCCGGGCAGGCAGCCGTTTGTTCGGCCGGGCATACCGGTTCCGTCTATCCCCGGCCGTCATAGAGCCATTACGCACGGCAACCGGTAAACAGGTGAACATCCGGGCTATGCAGCCACAGGATCTGTTCGATGTGCACCGACTGATGGAGCTGCGAGATGCTGGATATGTTACCACTGCCTCAGAGCTTAACAAACTGCTTGATGCAAGTGCATACTCCAACGTGATCCGCCTGGAACAGCAGGTGCTTGTGGCTGAAGAAGACGGCGTATTGACTGCATTTGCGATTATTGCCGTACCAGGAACCGTCATGACTCCTTCCAGAGAATCCACCCTTGTGGAATGGGGCGGAAGCCCTGAAGCAGCTGCACTGTTGATAGCAGGCGCTATCCAGTCCTTCAATCTCACAGAGCTGACCGTTCCTCTGCCATGGCAGGATAACGAGCTCGCTGCACTCATCCAATCTGCTGGTGTCACACCTGAAAATATACGAAATGACGGAACCGTGTATCTGGTCAGCGGCCCCCGATTGCTTCGCCAATTGGCGCCTCTGCTGCCCGATGGTTTAATTCAAGCAGAGGGCGAACATGGTCCGTACCGCCTGACGCTGAACAATGAAGCATTGGTGCTCGATGATGAGGGACTGCTCTCGCTCTTGTTTGATCCGGAGTCATCTTATCGGACGAACGGCAGCGTAACCTTTGATCCTATACCTCTTCCGTATACAGCAGGTCTTCAATATATTTAGCTTTTTATATGAAGGTGCATATGTTCCTTCCTCTTATGAGGGAAGAGCATATGTGCCTTTTTTTTCAATTAAGAGTCTTAGGTGCGCTACACCTGTTATTAACAGGCCTCCACGTATAATGATTCACATGTGTACACCCCACCAGACGAATGGCCGTCCGCCTATTTTTGACTAGATAAGTGCCCTTCTTCTCCGCTTCTACATAGGATGAGGTAACCTACCTGATAGAAAGAGGTGCATGGCTTGAGTCACCATCATAAAAGAGGACTTCAAACCCAAACAAGCCTTGGTATCCCGGGTCTGATCCCCGGATATCCGTACTATCCTTATCCATACTATCCACCGTATTATCCAATCTATCCTTATCCACCATTCCCTCCAGGTTATCCGGGCGGCGGACCTGGATATCCTGGGCCGGGGCCGTGGCATCCGGGCGGACCTGGGCACGGACCTGGACCCGGCCCGTGGCATCCGGGAGGACCTGGACATGGACCTGGTCCCGGTGGACCCGGACATGGACCTGGTCCCGGCGGACCGGGACATGGACCTGGGCACGGCGGACCCGGACATGGGCCGAGGGAAACGCGAGCACAACGCAGCAAGCGATAATCAATAACACGGAAGAAATATTACAAGAATGCAGATTATCGCGCACAAGCAAACCGCCCGGGGAACCGGGCGGTTTTTGTTATCCTGTATCACATATACATAGAGATAGTACTTATCGTCTCTTTCTTGTTTCTTCCCGATCCGGACTTACAATATCAGGACTCACCGCACCGCCGTTGCCATCACCATAGCCTTGATACAGGTTAGGATCCGGAACGGCATCCTCGGTAGCAGCCGCTGCTTCGGAACGGGAATCAACGGGAGCGCCTGTTCCGCTGTATGTTCCTTCTTCACGGTAATGATGCTCATTCAGCGCGCTGTGACTCCGAAATATATCATATACCCGGCCTCCATTGGATTCATCCGCATCCACCATCACCAGAATATGGCCTTCGTTCACGTATCCTCCATACTCCTCTGCTTGCTCTTCCGGAATACCCAGACCAATCAAGCCGCCAACCAATCCACCCGCGCCGGCTCCTACGGCAGCTCCTGTAAGGGTTGCTGCGATAGGACCCGCGGCGATAATTGGCCCAATGCCCGGAATGGCCAATGCACCTAATCCAGCAAGCAATCCGGTTACACCGCCCAGCACACCACCCGTTGCTGCTCCGGAAGCCAGCCCTTCAGGTGCCTTGGTGCCTGTCTCCTCCTGAATATGGGAAGATTCACCTCGATCTTTAGCAATGACAGAGATTTCATCGGCTCCGAATCCTTGCCGCTTTAGCTCCTCAATAGCCCGGGTTGCTTCTTGTTCCGTCCTAAAGGCTCCAACAATTTTCTGAGTCATATGAATTACCTCCTGGTTTGTCATTTTCGGTTATCGCTGTACATTCCTAACTTAAACGCCAGCCGCCATAATCAAACATTGAAACCAAAATACATATTTGACCAAAACCCTATACTGGCGGGAAAGTTCCACATTTGTCCAAATTCCGGACTGGTAATATTTAACTAATGTTTCATTCATGCTAATATAGCAAGTAAGCACTTTCTACTTTAAAAATTGAATAGGTTGGTGATCCCATGAATTGGTTCAAACCATTCGAGGACGATCTTGCTGCAGCATTCTCAGCGTGTGAAGCAAGGCTAGGGGAGTTACCTGCTCCCCTGAACGAGATCGGACTATCGTATTTGAAGAAATTTGATGTATTCGAGCAGGATAGTTCCAAAAATTACATTTGTTATCTTCTTCCCTTCTGGATGAAAGAACTGACCGCACTCCCCGGCGATGTATATCGTCGTCTCTCAACCGCTAACATCATCGGCATGTTATACTACTTCATTCAAGATGACATAATGGACTCACCCCATGACAGTCAGTCTCCGATAGATCCAAAACACCATCTCGCCCTTGCCAACCTGTTGTATTATGAATTTCTAACATCCTATCAGCCATACTTCCCAGCTGAATCCAGCTTTTGGTCCTATCTCAAAACATACACGCGAGAATGGTCGGAAGGTGTCATGCATGAGACTGGAGATGATTACTTTAAGGACAATCCGATCCTGGTTGCCAAAAAAGCGGCACCGGTCAAACTCGGCAGTACCGCCGCATTGCTGCTCTCTGATCAGGCCGATCTGATCCCCCGTACAAATGACGCCATGAATCATGTCTTGCTGACCTTGCAAATGATGGACGACTGGACCGATTGGAAGCAGGATCTTGCCGATGGCAGCTACAATTGCCTGTTGTCGCTCATTAAATCTGAACAAGGGATGCCAAGTGATGCGCCTCTGACGCTATCGGAAGTACAAGAAGCACTCTATATCCACAATATACTGAAGCCCTATGCAGAGATTGCTGCAGCAACTCACGCTCATCTCTTAACGATAGAGATCGACGCCCCTCATCTCATGTCGTTCCACCAAACGATTGTAGATGAACTTCATGTCGAGGCGGAAAATATCGAAAACAGTAAAAAAACACTTTCGTTTGGCGGGTTAAACTATTATTTGTCTATACTGAACAAAAAATAATAGATTTTATATTTATTCCATGGTATTCTTTAAGAGTAAAAAATAACCAATTTATTTGAAAGGGTGATTCTAATGACGACAGAAGCCATCTTTCAAACACAATTGATTCAAAAAGCCTGGGAGGATCCTAGCTTTAAGGCAAAATTGCTCAGCGATCCTAAATCCGCCATCAAGGAAGTCCTTGGCGTACGGATTCCAGACCACATCGAGATTCGAACTCTTGAAGAAAATCCCGGCGAGCTGTATCTGGTCATTCCTCCGAATCCAACGGGCGTGATCAAATCTGAAGCCAAAGAAAGAGCCATCTGGTAAAGACTACATAACAGCAGGGGAATTTCATAAATAGATTCACAAGAAAAACATCAATCAACGTGCTTCCTTAGAAGGACAAACCACGTTGAGAAGATGTTTTTCTTGCGATTATCGGTAAAAAGAGTGGGAACGACAGCCGTCCATCGCTACCGCAGCTCTGGCGAATCATTCGCAAGCTGCGGGAAGCGTAATGATGGCATCCGTCCCCACTCCTTTTCTGCTTGTAAAAAAGATATCTCCGTCCATCGCCTCGATAATTCGGAAGGTTACCATCAAACCAAGACCGGTTCCTTTGGTTTTGTTGGAGAAATAAGGTTCTCCAAGCCGAGCTATTACATCCGCCCCCATCCCCTCTCCATTATCAACAACATGGATAAATACTTGATTCTGCTGCCGGTAACAACGGATATGAACCACCCCTTCTTCTCCCAGTGCCTCAATGCTGTTCTTGATAATATTAATGAAAGCCTGCTTGAATTTGGAGGAGTTTCCCCGAATGGTAATATCCTCTGGAATATCCACAGTGATCCTGCCTCCCTGCAGATGGGCGAGAGGGGCAAGTATGCCTTCGATATGCTTGAATTCTTCGGAAATCTGAAGCAGCGTGTCTTTGCCGAATTCCGGTTTGGCAAAGGTTAAGAAATCCGTAATAATACCGGAAGCACGGTCCAGCTCCACCAGAGCCAAATCCAAATATTCGCGTTCGGCAGCCTCCGCCTTTCCAGTAAGCAGCTGCAGGAACCCCCGCGTAACCTGAAGCGGATTGCGAACCTCGTGTGCGACCGATGCTGCCAACTCACTGATGATCTCCATCTTCTCCGAACGCTGCAGCTCATTGTTGAACATCTCAAGCTCTTTGGAGTATTGAAGAATCTGCTCATGATTTTTGGCAAAATGTCGCCCAAGGATAACAATCAATGCAATAATGAAGCTGACAATCCCCCACTTCCAGAGGAACAGATTGTAGCTGCCCCGGGTCATGAAAAATTGCAGCAGCTCTCCCAAACCTATAACGGCAAACACGGCAAAACCTGCATTGAAAATGACGGCATCCCTATTGCCCCTGAAGGCATAAAACATCGAGCTTCCAATCAGCAATATGAACTGAATGATCATCACAAACCCCATGACTTGCACGGAAAAGAAATAATACAAATCAAACCATTGATTGGAAGCCAATTGATTGACCACCAGAAACAGCCCGCAAAACAGCGAATAAACCACCTGAAATTTACGGAGTTTATGCAGCATATTTTTCCAACCGAGCCCGAATATTTTTTCAAAAAAGAGACTGAACGAAGGGAGTAGAATAAACAAAGAAATGTCGTATAAGTGAGTGTAGATATGTCCATATTCATCAAAAATCGTATAAAGAAACGGGGAGTATGTAAAAACAAGTATGCCTACAGATAAAACAATAAAGGACAGCGATAATACGGCAATCAAATATTTTCTGTTAAGGAAAATAGCGCAGATCAGCATAACAAAAGCAATAAAAACAAAGGCGCTTCCTAGAATGATATCCACCAAATTCGACTTAACAAACTGGTTTAGCAGATCATGATATTCGCCGACAAGGATCTTGCCTTCAATCGTCACATGATCCCTCGCGGTTTCCAGCCAAATGTGAAGGTCCTTGCCAAGCAGCTCCTTATCCAAAGGAAGCAGGATGTGGTTCAACTCATAATTGTACGCTCTTGTAGATTCGTAAACCTTCACATGATCGGCATAAACTGCAACCTGCTGTCCATGCAGCTTTTCGATCAAAATCCCCGGAGACGCAGCTGTAATTTCAGGAATTTTCATATGAATCCATGCGGATGTCTTGGCATGCGGCTTCGATGGCTCTGAAGCACCAGCTGAAGTCTCCGTCCAGTCTTCCCTATGTGCGGGTACACTCTCCGGTATTCCTCCGGACTCGGACCAGAGGATTCTCCACTCTTTAATCGCTGCCCGTGCTGCCGTTTCTTCGGTGGCAAAGACAAGCCTGGGGTAGCCCTGGCTTAAAGCAATAACGATGATCAGGAACACAGCGATTCTCCATCCAGACCTCATTGACGCACCTCAAACATTATAATGAGTGAATACCTTTACTGAAGTTATTCGATGCAGCAAAACCTTCCACCTTCTAAATTTCGGAAAAATGATAAAATTTCCTATTCATTATGTAAAAAAGCGGAAACAAACCGTAAAATAAGAATGGCGGTGCCAGGATATTATCCCTTTAGCACCGCCATGTCTCTGTACTTCAATTTAGATGGGTGAGGTAAGGCTGTTCGTCCAGTGAGCAAATCTGCTTTTGGGACATCTCCTCATGGTGCAGCTACTCTGGTTGCGATACATTCGCAGCCGGAAACCGGATAACAACCTCGGTTCCACTCCCCTTTTCGCTCTTAAAATGGATGGTCCCACGCATCGCTTCAATAATCCGGAAGGTAACCATCAATCCAAGCCCCGTCCCTTTGGACTTATTCGAGAAATAAGCCTCACCGAGTCTTTCCAGATCACGGGCGTCCATGCCAATGCCATTATCCTTAATGTGTATCACGACTTCTTCCGACTCGGCATACGCCCAGATGCGAATAATCCCCTCTTCATCCAATGCCTCTATGCTGTTCTTGACGATGTTAATCATCGCCTGCTTCAATTTGGAAGAGTTGCCGTTAATATATAAATCCTTGGTATCATCAAGCTTGATTGTCCCCCCGCTAAGATTCGCAAGCGGAAGCAGGATCCCTTTCACGTGCTTAAGCTCCTCATACACATTCAGCTTGACCTCATGCTCCAATTCAGGCTTGGCAAAGGTGAGGAAATCCGTGATGATGGCGGACGCCCGGTCCAGCTCCTTCAGCGCCAAGCCAAAGTACTCCTTCTCGGTCTCCTTGGAGTTTTGTGACAAAAGCTGCATGAAGCCGCGCGTCACTTGCAGCGGATTGCGAACCTCGTGTGCAACCGAGGCGGCCAGCTCACTGATGATCTCCATTTTCTCCGAACGCTGGAGTTCGTTATTAAACATCTCGAGCTTCCGGGAATATTGGACCACTTGCTCATGACTGCGGACAAATTTGCGGCCAAGCATAACGATCAGGGAAACAATCAGCGCGATAACGCCCCATTTCCATAGAAAAAAATCATATTTCTGGTCTTTATAATAGAAGGCCAGCAAATCTCCCAGCGTTGTTAACGCCATGATACCAAAGCCAAATGAAAAGATATAAGCATCCTTATTCCGCTTGGAAGCATAGAGAATCGTGGTTCCAACCAGCAGCAGGAGCTGCAGAATAATCAGGACGCCCAGAATTTGCACCGAGACGAGATAATAAATGTCATAGAACTGATTGCCGCTAAGCAAGTTCACGACAAGGAATATAACACAAGCCAGGGAATAGATCATCTGGAACCTTCGGCAATATCGAATCAGACGATAAGGACCGGAACCATATATTTTTTCGAAATAATAATACATCGCCGGCAGCACCGTTAAAAGCGCAACATCAAATGCCGTAACCCACACATTTCCGAGATCACCGTAGAAGGTATACAAGAAAGGGGAGTACGTAATAAGCAAGGCCCCGCTTGCCAGTATCACCACACTAAGTGCAAGCCAGCTGGATACCGTATGCTTCGGAAGAAACAGGCAGCAGCAGAACATCACCACGGCAATAAACAGAAATGAGCTCCCCAATATGAAATCTTCCAGGTCGTTCTTGATGAACGCTCCCCGCAGTTGGTCATATTCGCCAAGTCTGACGTTGCTGTCAATGCCCAGCGTTATATCACTGACGCCGCTCATCCATAGGTAAATGGTCTTTCCAGCGTCCTCCGGATGAATGGGGAGAAGCAGCGAATGGTTTGTATACATATAGTCTCGCTTGGCTTCGTATAACAGTTCATTCTCCAGAAAAACCATAACATTCTGTCCCTTAATGCGATCAATCATGATAGCGGACTGGCTCCACGGAAACTTGGGCAAGGTAAAACGATTCCATGCCGAATATACCCCATCTGACTTTGGGGGTCCCGTTTCATCTGGTCTTCCCTCTACCCATCTCCCTGGATCCTGGATATTGGCTGGCGAAACGACGTCCTGTGGTTCCAGATCCCGCATATACTGCCAGTCGGGGATCAAGATTTGAGCATCGTATGCGTCCGCTTGTTCCGGTGACATCATGGATATAAACAGCAGCAGCGGCAGCACCAGCAGGAATATGTATTTGGGCATATCCTTCATCTAGTCAGCACCTCTAACCGTTATCATAGTCAATAAAAATGCGTTGCCTTCCTCGCTATGTCTAATTCGACAAACTTCGTGTCCATTTACAATCAATATAACATGAAACGGGTGTGGCGTTCGTAAAATTTTATTACCATATGGCAAAATAAAAAGGGACTGCCCGTAACCTAAAGGTTTAAGAGCAGTCCCTTGCATCATTAGTGCGCAGAGCTCGAGGCAAGACCAACTTTATCAACCATCCGCTGGCTTTCCTCATTAAGACCAACCAGGGTGGTTTCTTTTCCAGCTTCCTTGTATTTGTTCACTACCTTGGAAATGGCGTTCGTGGCTGACTGATCCCAGACATGGGACTTGGAGAAATCAATCACAACACATTCCGGATCCTCATTCACATTAAACAGGTCTACGAAATACATCATCGTTCCAAAAAATAGCTGCCCCCGGATCTCATATACCTTCGTTCCATTCGGCTGCGTGTGCGGAACCGCATGAATACGGGCCATCTTCCAGCCGAAATTCAGTGCGCTTAAAATAATGCCAATCATGACCCCGATTGCCAGGTTATGTGTTGCAACGACAATGATCACTGTTGCCAGCATGACAATGGCATCCCCTAAGGGCACCCGATGAAGCGTGCGGAGAGATCCCCATTCAAACGTACCGATCGAAACCATGAACATCACGCCCACAAGAGCGGCCATAGGAATCTGCTTCACAACATCCCCCAGTACAATGATGAGGAATAGCAGGAACACACCGGATACCAAAGTAGACAATCGGGTGCGCCCTCCCGATTTTACATTAATGACGGTCTGCCCAATCATGGCGCATCCTGCCATACCGCCGAAAAATCCAGTAATCACATTAGAGAGACCTTGACCACGAATTTCACGATTCTTATCACTGCCCGTCTCCGTCATCTCATCCACGAGTGAAGCCGTCAGAAGCGATTCCGTTATCCCGACTACCGCAAGTGCAAGAGAGATAGGCAGTATCGTCAGGATCATATCCAAACTGATGCTTACATTCGGTAAATGAAAGAACGGAAGGGTCTGCGTAATGTTGCCCATGTCTCCCACCGTTTGGACAGGCGCTCCGGACCAAACGGCGATGATCGTCATCACGATAATGGCAACAAGTGCGGATGGAACGGCTTTGGTCACCAGCGGCAGCAGATAAATAATGAGCAGCGTTCCGACCACCATCAAGTACATGGGCCACGATTCCCCTTTGAAATTCGGAAGCTGGGCCAGAAAAATAATGATTGCCAGCGAGTTCACAAATCCGGTAATGACCGGCTGGGGAACAAATGTGATAAAACGTCCGAATTTGAGCGCTCCCATCACCATCTGCAAGAGCCCAGTGAGAATGGTTGCCGCGTATAAATACTCAATCCCGTGTTGAACCACAAGCGGTCCCATCAACGATGCCATGGCCCCTGTCGCCGCAGAAATCATGCCTGGACGCCCGCCAAAAAACGAAATGCTGACAGCAATCACGAAGGAGGCATAGAGCCCCACCATAGGATCCACGCCCGCCATGATCGAGAACGCAATCGCTTCGGGTATGAGCGCAAATGCTACCGTCAATCCGGATAAAATATCTTTGCGCGAGTTGCCAAAGAAGCCTTGTTTAATCCATTGAAACAAAGTCATAATCACTTCCATTCTATTGTAATGGTTGACAATCCACTCTCAGAATTGTCGGGGCCGTTAATCACTTTTTTGATTATAGCGGGATCATTTATAAAATTCATTATGCAATTAAGCGCATATACCCCATAAAATCCTTTATTTCCTCCTGCTTAGCTACTCTTTCGTCCATTTTCCTATTCTGAAGATTTTCATAATACGCGGAGTGACAGGGCATGCTAACACTTACTTGGTTCACCATAACCTGGACGTTTCGGGATTCATTCTTGTTTCAGCGGGTAAAGTCGAAGTATAGAAAAATTATTTCATATGGATTGAAGGAAGGAGCTGTGCAACATGCGAGATGAAAACAATCGTAATACGCTAGCGGATTTGACATATTTGGAATTTGAGGCCAGTCGAAGAGTAGAGGATGCGGACATGATTCCGAAGGATGATCTGAGGGATGTGAACACCTACACGGAGCAAAGTCTTAGCAGTGAGCATGCGGATCATATCGCATACGATCTGAATGAAGCAGCTCCTGCGGACGCGAAACCCGAGGAACGTTTGAATCCCGATCGCAGCGCCATCGATGCGTGGGAGGCTACCGGTGCTGAGCCCGATCAGCGGACGATTGCCGGCGAGAGGATCTCTTCGTCTGCGGGAATCAAAGAAACGGACCGACTGCAGGCGGATCGATCAGTCCACGAAACCGTCAACCGGGATGTCGCGGATGATGTGGCTGATCGGGAATGGCGGGCCATTGAGGCAGAGCCCCCTACTCGTCCCGGTGATGAAGTCATCGCGGAGTATGCTGGGGACAGGGAGCAGCGGGTTGCGGCCGACGCTGCATTAACCGGCAGCGGGACTGCATTTCTTAATCAGGATATATTTAAGGATTACCCCTCTGAAACGGATCAATATATGCCGCTCGAAGATATACCGGATGCGGACGCCATCTCGGCCAATAGCCCGGTGGACCCTGCAGCACCGCCAGATGAAGGCATGCACGGAATTGATCTTCTGAACGGCAGTCATGGCGAGGAGGATTAAGTAATAGCAGAAGACCCGCCTCTCCCATATGAGAAGGCGGGTCTTCTGCTATCCATCTATTTTCCGAATATGATATCCAGCCAGCCGAGAAAGGACATCCACAGCAAAATGCCGATCAGCGTGCCCCATATGAGTGCTGTTAATATATTTCCCTTTCTTTCCATGCCTATGCCTCCCATACATCCATCTTTATAGTAAACCAGTATGGGTCAAACTATCAGTTCTTATACCAGCCGCTACCTTTTTCAAAGACTTGATTTAATAGGAGGAACAGCCGATGAAGAAGCAACCTGACGAGAACAAACGTTTAGTGACCGAACGCGACATTGATGAGGAATTTGGTCTGTTTAAGGAAGATTCATACCCGGACAGCATTCCCATTCCTGACAGCATCAAACACGAGAAACCCGATGGCAGTGAAACCAGTAACCGCGGAAACGACTCCTCATCCTAAAACTTTATGATCAACATGATGGAAACGTGAATCTCTTCTTTCACCCCTGCCATACCTTCCAACATACACTACACCACACGACCCTGGAAGGATGATGATTAAGATGAAAGGATTGCCGCTCCATCACGGAGGACATAAAATCACGCTGCAGCAGCGACTGGCTTCCTTAACCGGACATCTGGTAGAGATCAACGCTCCCCATACCGGGTTAGAGCCCGGGCGGTTGCAGCGGGTATTCCCGAAAAATTTTGTTAAGGTACAAGGTGAGCTCTTCGTGCCCTCCAGTCTCAATTCGATCCGGGTATTTGACGTCAAACCGCCAATGAGAACGGTACTTGTGGGGGTACGGACCACCTTCCCTACCCGCGGCGCCTTTAATCGGATCCGGCTTGTCAGAATCGGAGCCGATTTTATTGAGCTGCTCGCCAAGGACAAAAACCGTTCGCGAATTCTGCTTCCCTTAAACAAAGTGGAGGGCATATTCCCGGCAAAATAAGCGCTTAGCCCTTCCAGCTTCTCTTGCTAGAGCCTCCGGACTGATGCCAAGTCCCGAGGCTCTTATTTTAAGTTGCAGAAAACAAAGGGTCTGTGTTCCGTGAAGATTTGCCGATAAATGCTTCTCTAATGTATACTCTATGTTTTCGATTTTCAGTACTTGTCCAACCTGTGTTAAGATATGATTCAGATGAAATATTTAAGCCTTGATTAGGAATAGCACAGGAGGAGTCAAAGATGTTGAAACGTAGAACACGCTGGATGCCCGCTCTATTTGTAGTACTTGCATTACTGCTCGTAATGACGGCATGCGGCCAGAATGACAAGGGTACCGAAGGTGGCGCTGCGGGCGGCACCGGCACCTCGAACGGGGCAGCTCCCGAAACGGAGCCGCCGAAGGAGACGGAAGTTAAGCAGAACGTTCCTGACCCGAACGCCAGTCATCCCATCGTCACAATTGAGATGGAGAACGGCAAAACGATAAAGCTGGAGCTTTATCCTGAAGTTGCACCGAATACGGTAAACAATTTCATCTCGCTGGTGGAACAAGGCTTCTATGACGGGACAGGCTTCCACCGCGTCATCCCCGGCTTTATGATTCAGGGGGGCGACCCGGATGGAAATGGAACAGGCGGACCCGATTACGAGATTGCAGGAGAATTCACATCCAACGGATTTCAGAATGACCTGAAGCATACAACAGGCGTCCTGTCCATGGCACGAGCACAGAATCCCAACTCCGCCGGCTCGCAATTCTTCATCATGGTGGCGGATGCGCCATCCCTGGATGCGGAGTACGCTTCCTTCGGAAAGGTTATTGAAGGAATGGAGGTTGCAGAGGAAATCGTGGGCTTGGAGCGGGATCAGATGGACAAACCGCTGGAGGTTCCCGTCATGAAAAAAGTGACGGTAGATACACTCGGCAAGGACTATCCGGAACCTAAGAAGCAGGAATAGAGATCTCCCTTCCAGTCCAGCCATAAACAAACGGAATAGGACCCGACGCATTCATTATGCGTACGGGTCCTGTTTTTTTAGGTCGCCACCCGTAATCAGCTGTTACGAATGGGCTGGTTTCTCTATGACATACAGGCAGGTGCTGTCGGGCAGCTTCACCGGCTGACCTTCCTCGTCCATGAACACAATACGATCGGCCAATGCTTCCGCATACCCTTCCTGCAGGTAATGCTGCTGGACCCGGATAATCGCTTCTTCTCCTAATGTCTTACGTATACATTCTTCGTACTGTGAAGGCGTGAAATAGCCAAACTGCTCCTGCACCTCATGAACATAAGCTTCGGCTCCCCAAGTATAGGTGTACAAAAATTCCATCGCATCGTTCACAGGCAAACGCACTTCATCCTGAGCCAGCTGCTCGTAAACAATCTCTCGTCCCTTGAAGTCGGACGCATACCGAAGCAGCCATTCCAGACCATCCGCTTCCCGGAAACGGATCCTTCTCATCGTATCCACCGGCTCGGTCATAATCCCGTCCCGGATAATGATGCGGCCGCCAGGTCTAAGCACCTCGTAGGCACTGAATAATGCCGCCTCTACCGTAGCCCTATTGAAACGGAAGCCGTCCATCTCAATGTAGGAGTACAGCTCATGAATGATCGAGGAGAAGATTACAGTGTCGACACTGCCCGGCTCCACATATTCCCTAAGACGAAGCGCATCTCCCTTCAGTACCTCCCATGGCTTATGCTCCAGACGTTTGCGTTTCTCCAAAGCTTCAATCACATTCGAGGATATGTCGATCCCGACTGGACGCACATGCGGCAGCTGTTCCTCCATCAGATCCAGCAGCACGCCGCCGCCAGGACCAATATCAAGCACAACCTCTCCCGTGATATAATCCAGAATCACTTTCTTGTAATCGCCTGTACTGTTCATATCGTTCAAGTAACTCTCTTCATTATGAAACCGGTCATACGCATCCCGGCGCAGCCCGAACAGGTCGAACAGCAGCAGCACCGCCTTCTCATAGAGTGGAGACTTCTCCGCTTCGATGCAGAACTCGATTAATTTCTCGGCCGCACGAGAGAATTCAAAGGTAAAGAATACCATGTCCGGCAGCTCCGGCTTCCGTTCAATCCGGTGACTCAGATGAGGATTGACGGTAGCTGGCCCATGAAGGCAAGTATTCCAATCCATTTGGCGCAAATATTGCTCAATCATTCTTTTCTTGTATACGTTCAGCTTCTTAACGCCTTGATAATCGTAATACATATCGTTCATCAACGGTTCGAAGCTTAAGTGGCTCACAGAACCCGGATTCACCTCCTCCTGCTGCCTCTCCAATCCCTGGTCTTCCCTGTACAACTTCTTCGGGTGAAGGGCAAGCAGAAGAACCTTCATAAACTCTTCCAGTGAGTAATCCTGCAATGCGGCTTCGACATACCAGAGCGTCATATTCTGAAATCCGTGAAGCGCATGCGTCAAATCCGTCTGCTGACGGATCTGACTCAGCTGCCGGTCGAAGTCCTCGCCCCGGGCAATGGAGGCGGTTCGAAGACGGCGCAGACGGTCCTCATACGTCCACATATTCGGCTGCGTCCCAGTTGCGAGACGGCGAATGAGCGCCGTGACTTCTTCCTGAACGGAATGCCAAAGTTCTTCCGATACGGCACCGACGATGCAGTGGTTTAGGGGGATCAGCAGCCGGACCAGCTCATCTGCTGTCAGTTGTCCCTGTTCCACCAACTGAAGCAGGGGCAGGTTTTCCTCAAAAGGCACCTCTCCCCGAATGTGTTGACCCACCAGTCCGTGGGTAAGAATGAGTGTGTGGACCATCTCTTCATGCGGGGTCATGACGCCTCCGGTATCCCGGATATGTCTCTCATACAGCTGGGCAGACCCGATATTATGCAGGAACAAATTGACCCCTGACTGCTGCCAGCGAAGGCGATCCCGCATGGTTCCGCCCTTGGCGGTTTCAGCCCACATCAGCACTTCCTCCAGCAGTTCCTTGATCCAATAGGACACAGGCAGTGAATCCAGTATCTTTAACGTGCGTTCTACGTAATCCAGCACAGGGTTTGCCGCTGCCAATTGTCCGATGGATGTAATTCGTTCCAGGTTCACGATTCTTTCTTCAGCCGATACCAGCTTCATCAGCCACGAATGAGGCTTTGCAGCCGTCTCATCCCCCTGACGAATAGCGGTAATGGCATCCAGTGCGTGCAGCATAGTTGATCCTCCACTTCCTGTATTCCTGTAATCAAATGAACGGTTATGTATTTCATGCTTTCATGCTGCTACGATTATAACAAATTCCCAGTCGATGGATCGCCACATTTGGTAGTTGGTATAGGATCAGGGTATACTGGTCAACGAAACCATATTTTTTATTTATGTGAAGGAGTGAAGGTCATGAGCCTAAAAAATAAAACAGCCCTGATAACGGGTGCAGGTAAAGGGATCGGACGCGCCCTAGCCATCGCTCTTGCCAAGGAAGGCGTACATGTTGGGCTCGTTGCCCGCACTGCCTCGGACCTGGAGCCGCTTAGCGCCCTAATTGTAGAACAATATGGCGTCAGAGCGGTAGCTGCTGTTGCCGATGTTTCTGTGCAAAGTGAGGCAGAGGCAGCTTTTGCCGCGGTGAACATGGAGCTGGGCTCGGTGGACATTCTGATTAACAATGCGGGGATTGCCCAGTTTGGGAATCTGCTGGATATGGAGCCGGAAGCATGGAAACGCATCGTTGATGTCAATCTGATGGGCACTTATTATATGCTGCGCGCAGCGCTGCCTGGCATGATTGAGCATAACAAGGGAGATATCGTCAACATCTCCTCCACGGCCGGAGAGCGTGGTTTTGCCACGGGGTCTGCTTACAACGCTTCTAAATTTGCCGTTATGGGACTGACTGAAGCCGTACTGCAGGAGGTACGCAAACATAACATCCGTGTAACCGCCCTGACCCCAAGCACTGTCAACACGGATCTTGCCGTTAACGCCGGTCTTAAGATTGGGGACGAGGACCGGATGATGCAGCCGGAAGATGTGGCCGAGCTTGTGCTGGCGGCACTCAAGCTGCCGCAGCGGGTATTTGTCAAATCCGCCGGGATTTGGACAACAAACCCGCAATAAAGACGCGCTGAGGCTGGCGTTATATTGCTATATTGATTCAAGGGTGTTTCCTGGCCACTGGCCACGGGACACCCTTTTTGCGTAATGCGAACATAACTAGCGTGGTCATAGGTTGGTGGAATCCCGATTCTGTTTTCCATACGGAATCAAGTGTCAACACTGCATGGTCATGATATAATGACATGGTCTAACACGAACAGCCGGATATTCACCTTAAGGTAACACTCATGGAAAGAAGATGACTACAGCATGATCGCCGACATTTTACTCGAAGTGGTTCTCCCCATCTTTGTCCTGATAGGCTTTGGCATCATTATGCAATATGCCTTTAAGCTCGATTTGTACACACTCGCGAAGATCAACTTTTATTACATTACGCCTGCAGCCGTATTTATGAGTATGTATGAATCCAAGATGTCGCCGCAGCTGCTGGGCATGGTGGCCTTGTTCTATGCGCTCTATATCGGTGTCCTCTACCTGATCAGCACGCTGGTTGCCAAACAGCGCAGGTTCAATCGGGGTATGAAGGCTGCGTTTACCAATAGCCTGCTGCTGGACAACTCGGGCAATTACGGCCTTCCGATCAATGATCTGGCCTTCAAGGGCGATCCGATGGCCGGCTCGGTTCAAGCGCTCATCATGTCCTTTCAGAGCCTCCTTACGTTCACGTACGGAGTTATTTCCATTCAAGGCGCCAAGACGGAAGGGTTATACAAACAAGCCATTATCGGCTTCTTGAAAATGCCCGTACCCTATGCCCTTGTCATCGGAATTCTGCTGCATGCCCTGGCTCTGCCGCTCCCGGTCTTTATATCACAGCCGCTTACGTATGCGGACCAATCCATGGTGGCAATCGCTCTGCTGACGCTGGGCGCACAGATTATCAAATATCCGCTTCGCCTGCGCCGCCTTGATGTATATCTGAGCGTTCTGCTGCGTCTTCTGGTTGCGCCTGCGATCGGCATTCTGATTGTACTGCTCCTCGGGCTCAAAGGCATCCCGGCTCAAGCGCTCATTATCGCCTCCGGCATGCCGGTCGGGGTAAATTCATCCATTCTGGCGGAAGAATATCAAAATGAACCTGATTTTGCTGCACAAACCGTCCTGATATCGACCATACTAAACGTAATTACGATTACCGGCTTAATCACATTAGCCAAATTTATAGCTTAACCGCTAATTCAGCTCTGACTAGGAGGAAATTACATATGAACTTTGATCTTGCTATTGACCGTAACCGAACCGCCTGTGAGAAATGGGATAACGTTCCCACCGTCTTCGGCGCGCCCGATGTGCTCCCGATGTGGGTGGCGGACATGGATTTTTCAGCACCGCCGGCTGTCATTGAGGCACTCCATAAACGGGTGGAACACGGTGTGTTCGGATACACCTTCCCGACCGAGTCGTACCGGGGGGCCATTGCTGATTGGATGAAGAACCGCCACAGCTGGACGATCCAGCAGGAATGGATTCAATTCTGTCCGGGTGTGGTTCCGGCACTCAGCCTCATCGTGGATGCATTCACCGAGCCAGGTGACCAAGTCGTCATCCAGACACCGGTTTATCCGCCGTTCTACCGGGTCGTACAGGAGCATGGGCGTGAGCTTATACATAATCCGCTTCGCCTGAGCGAAGATGGGGATTACTCGATGGATTTTGAGGATCTGGAGAACAGCTTCTCTACCGGCAATGTCAAAATGATCATTCTGTGCAGTCCGCACAACCCGGTGGGCCGGGTGTGGAGCAAAGAGGAATTGGAGCGTCTGGCCTCCCTGTGCCAGCAATATGATGTACTCGTTGTATCCGATGAGATCCATGCGGACCTTGTATTCGAGCAAGGCGGCCATACACCATTCGCAGCTCTATCGGAGGATGCCGAGGGGCGTTCCATCATCTGCACCGCACCGAGCAAGACGTTTAATATCGCTGGCCTGAATACGGCGAACATGATCATTCCGAATGCCCAGCTGCGCAGCAAGTTCCGTAAAATACTGAATCGATACTCCATCGGCTCTATCACACCAATGGGTGCTGCTGCCACCGAGGCCGCTTATCGTGAGGGCGAGCCATGGCTGGATGAGCTCCTGGTATACATTCGCGGGAACATGGAGCTTGTTCGGAATTACGCACAAGAGCACCTGCCTGAGCTGAAGGTATTTATGCCGGAAGCTACTTACCTGCTATGGATCGATTTCCGGCAGATGGGCTTGTCCCACGAAGAGCTGACCCGCTTCCTGGTTCATGAGGCCAAACTTGGATTAAACAGCGGCGCTTCCTTCGGCAAGGATGGCGAGGGCTTTATGCGCATGAACTTGGCTTGTACGCGCGCCACCGTTCAAGAGGCGCTGTCTCGCCTGCATCAAGCCATCGAGGCATGGCGGAAAGCGTAAAATCAATTAGCGATCTGACGATAAACAGGGGCCGTCCCAGTCACTTGACCTGAGGGCGACCCCTTTGTCTGTTATAAGGACGCTGCGAGACAAAGATTCTTCCGATCGCTGTTGACCCCGAAATCCTGATTTATATTAAAAGAGCCCACGGCCATTAACCCTGAATACCTTGGGCTCCCTTCACATTATTCCCGGCTAAAAGCGGAAATTTCTGCCGCTTCCCCATGCATGCTCGCTTGGCATCAAACATATTTTCCGTCAAAGGCTACTGCAAATGCTTTGCCAAATACTCGCCGTTTGCCTTTAGCAAGGGATAGGCTCTGGCCGATACCGCCCCACTCTGCTTATGGCTATCCAGCAATTTCATAAAGCCGTCCAAATGGTGGGCTGCCTGCTTCTTGTTCCCTTTCTCTTCGAAGCGGATGACCGAATCCAACTTTGCAACCAGCGAACGGGCAGCCCCTTGGTTCGCAAATTCACCTGCCTGCTCCAGTTGATCCACCAGCCCTTTCAGGTGCAGAGAACCGGTATTTTCCAGCTGGTACGTCCCTTTAACAAACTGATACAGCCAGTCATACATCATTCGGATATCCGGATCCTGGCTTGTCGCCGCATCTCTCAACACCGGACCGGAGCCCATGTAATACGCTTTGAACGCATCCTTCATATACCCGTACTTTACGCCTCCGTCCAGATATTCCTTATACCGGTTACGGAATACTTGATCGCTCAACATCCGTCCGTCAAATTCGATCTCAACGCCCATTCCGAACCGTTTGGCTGTGTAGGCCGCATCGTCCAGACGCTCATTACCCATGTCTTCGAAGAAATAGTTCGGCTGGAATGCCACCGCATCAAATCCGACCTCATCCCACATATAACTCTTATAAGCCAAGAAATGAGGGATCCAGAAAGACTTCAGTCCTTCGTCATGAATTTGGCCATTCACATATTTCAGCATATCCGGTCCGGAAGCGCTTGTGCTTACCTGTTCGGACAACCAGTATAAACCGACCAGCTCCAGGTTCGAGTATTGGTTAGTGTCCCAACGCTGCAGCACTTCGTCCATCCACCAGCGGATCGCCTTTTGCCTGTTCGCCATGGCCGACTCCTCGCCAATAGCCCCGCCATTAAAGTTTTCGGAGATTCCATCTCCGTCCACGTCACCAAAGTCGGTTTGATACTCACCTGTATCCGGGATCATTACAACGACTTTGGTTTTGTGGTCAGGCTGTCCCAGCTTGACTCCTACCTCCTTGGTGGCTTCATTGAGCTGGTACATCTCACCATCCGCGTCAAACGTTTTGTCAAGGTACCAATTCCAGTCCTTCAGGTTCGCGCCGCCGCCATAGTCACGCCCATCCGGCGATATCAACCCGAGCGTAAGAACCCCGTCAAAGAGCCAATCCACCGGTTCTCCATCCTGGTTCACGTAACTGATCTGGGGAATGATCTCCTCCTTGCTCCAGTCACCTTCCCCATTCGCATACTGTCCATTGTACAAGAGGGACAGATTATGAATGCCCGCAGTTGCCTCTCCCGGCTGCAAATAGTTGAAGTCTTGCGCCGGAAGCTGGACCGCGCCGGAAGCTTTGCCATCCGTACCGGTGATCTCGATTTCATCGATGAAGGTCCAGGCTCTTGTATGCATAGAGAAGGTCACCTTCACATAACGCGCATAAGCGAACTCCGCCTCATCAAAACCGGGTACACCCTCTGCTTGACTATCCCAAGCGTAAGTTTCATCTACAGGCGGACCATCCACCCATAATGTCTGTGTTGCTTTATTCGTCAAGTTCGCCCAGTGAACATTATCGTCCGAGACGTACATCGATACCGTTAAGGGAAACAGAATCGCTGAACCCGGCCAATCCTGCAAAAAACGCGCGTTAATGCCCGAGATGGATTTGGGTTCGCCCAGATCAAACACGACCTCCCGCGTTTTTTTGCGAAGATGCCCGACCCATGCAGGATCAAGCACGTTGCGAGTTCCGTGTATTCCGTCATTCAGCTTGTTTCCCGGATCGGGATAAGCACTTTCGGGAGCTTCCGACCAAGTGTAGGTTGCATCTCTTGCCAGATTTCGAACTCCCGATTGAGCCTCGTCTGCATACGTTAAGGGAACAATCGAGAACATCATGACCAACATCATGGCTAAGGATATCCGCTGTTTTATAGAACGCATATTGAATTACCCTCCTCATATCAATCTTCCTGATCGCTCACCGCTCTTCATCGTGCCGGACTATCCATTCTCCCTATATCCTTGCCGGCACAGCAGGCTCACTCCGTTACGTCATCTCACCTCCTTACATGCCTTCAAGTATCTTTATCTTTGCTGTGGTACTCCCCCTGCGCTTTCCCTAGTTCAAATCCACTGCAGCTTCAATCGACTTCCGATAACGCTCGGTAATGTCCTGGGGGCGTGTAATCGCACTGCCGACCACAACAAACCTGGCACCGGCATTGAGAGCCTGAATCATCTCATCTGCGCTGGTAAACCTGCCCTCCGCTATAACGGGGAGCCGCGTTTCCTGCACCAGCCGGGCAACCAATCCGATATCCGGTTTATGGGTGTCGAGACTGTACGAGGTGTACCCCGACAACGTCGTGGAAATATAGTGAACGCCTAAATCGGCAGCATATAATCCCTCTTCCAAAGTGGATACATCTGCCATCACATGGATCCCCTGACCCATCAGTTCCTCCACAACCTCTTTCAGTGTTCTTCCATCCGGTCTCGGTCTCCGCGTCCCGTCCATGGCCACGATATCGGCGCCTGCCTCATGGACAGCAAGGGCATCCTCCAGAGTCGGCGTGATGTAAACAGGATACTCTTCGACCTGCCGTTTCAGCAGGCCGATAACCGGAACGTTAACAGCCGCTTTAATCGCGGAAATATCGGCCGTCCCATTGGCCCGAATGCCAATTGCGCCGCCGAGCACGGCTGCTTTCGCCATTTCGGCCATATGCAGAGGCCCAAACAGCGGCTCACCCTCATATGCCTGACAAGACACCACTAATCCTCTATCTGTAATCATTCGCCTCATAATTAGCTCCTACATCTGTTTTAGAATGAAATGTGTGATCGATCGCTTACTTCAGCCCCGTAATGGTAATACCTTCGATAAACTTCTTCTGAACGAAGAAATACAGGATGATGATCGGAATCGTAAACAGCGTAGCAGCTGCCATTAATGGCCCCCATGCCACCCCATTCTCCCGAATAAACTGCTTAAGCCCGATAGACAGTGTCCATGTCTCCTGGTCGTTAAGATAGATCAACGCTCCCTGGAAATCGCCCCATGCGGCCAGAAACGTAAACAGTCCGATTGTCAGAAGGGCCGGCTTGGCAAGCGGCAGCACAATTTGGGTATAGATGCGAAACTCGGACGCACCGTCGATTTTGGCAGATTCGGTAAGCTCCATCGGAATGCCGTTAAAAAACTGCCGGATCAAAAACACATTGTATGCCATTCCCGTACCGAACCACGCGGACAGCACCAGGGGCCAGTTGGAATTCAGCAGATTCACTTTGTTGAATACAACATACAGCGGTATCATGGTTACCTGCATGGGAAGCATCAGCGTGCTGAGCATCAGGATAAACAGCAGGTTTCGGCCTTTAAATTGAATTCGCGAAAAGCCGTACGCCACCAGCGGTGACAACAGGACCACGCCGGCAACACTCATCAAGGCAATCACGACGGTGTTCCAGGTGTATTTAATGAACGGAATCATGCTGACCGCATTCACGTAGTTATCCCATATCCATTCCTTGGGGATCCATTGTATCGGAATGACAAAGATTTCATCCTCCGTCTTGAAGGTCGTCAGCAGCAGCCACGCAAAGGGTGCCAGAAACAGCAGACCAACGATGATCAATAGCAGATGCGGGAGGATCTTTCTGCCGATGGATGCCGTGTTCATTATTTTTCACCCCCATAGAAAACCCACCTGCTGGATGTCTTGAAGATTAACAGGGTCAGCAGCAGGACAATCACAAACAATATCCATGCCATGGCTGAAGCGTACCCCATCTTCAGGAACATGAAGGCATTTTGGAACAAATAAATCGCATAGAACAAAATCGAGTTCCCCGGTCCGCCAATGGCCTGGTTGCTTGATTCCGCAAACACATAGCCTTGGGAGAAATATTGGAAGGAGCCGATGAGCCCCATAATGAGCTGAAAGAAGGTCATGGGCGAGATGGCGGGCAATGTGATATGCCAGAACTTGTGCCATTTGTTCGCTCCATCAATGGAAGCGGCCTCATAATACATCCTCGGCACTTCCTGCAGTGCCGCCAAATACATGATCGTAATGGTTCCGGTCCCCCAAAAACCCATCAAAATCAGCGAAGGCTTGGTCCAGTTCTCGTCCATCAGCCAGTTCGGCTCCGGCAGGCCGATCGCACCCAGCATCTGATTGACCAGACCGTACTGCGCGTTCAGCAGCCAAATCCACAGCAATGACCCCGCTACAGCCGGGACAAGTGTGGGCAGGAAATAAATCGTCCGATACAGGGACAGTCCTTTTACGCTTTGATTCAACAGCAGAGCAATGCCCAGTGCGTACGCAAGCTGCGGAAAGAATCCGAACAAAGCCATGAATGCGGTATTGTACAGAGATGAGAGCATCTTGCCGTCTTGGGCCATATCCGCATAATTATCCAGTCCGACCCACTGAGGCGAGGTAAACAGGTTGTACTCCGTGAAGCTGTAATACAATGACGTGATGATCGGATAGAGCTGGAAGACCAGAAAGCCGAATATCCAGGGACTTAAAAATAAAAGTCCGATGAACAGCCGTTTCCTTTCCCTGCTTCTCATACCGCTCCGGGGTTCCAAACGTTCCATGTGACATTCACCTCCAAGTGAAAAAACAACAGCATGCAAAAGGAGCGGCTTGCTTGCTAAACCATCGTGCTCACCGCTCCTTGCATCATCAGGATTATTTCTTGTCTGCGATCGGCTGCATTTTGTTCACGACATTATCCATTGCTTCCTGGGCCGTTATCTGCCCTTTGAGTGCCTTCTCCGTCTCTTCGTTCAAGGTCTGCAAGTATTCGTTAATGTAGATACTGTTCGGGAAGCCCTTCAAATTCGGGTTTTTAGCGCTTTCATAATAATCCCACAGTTCCTTCACCTCTTGATTCTCCGTAAGCTTCGGATTATCGAGTGCTTTCGTTAGAACCGGGATGGAACCGAACTCAATGCTGTATTCAATCTGAACGTCCTCACCGAGCAGGTACTGCATCACCTTCCATGCCTCATCCTGATGCTTCGCCTTGGACGGAATGAACATGGCAATCGGACTGACCATGCCGGAGCCTTTGAGCTCAGGGTTCGCCGCCGGATACGGGAATGGTGCTACTCCCACTTCCTTATCCTCGCCGCGATGCTCCACATACCAGTTCTCCCAGCCGATAATCATGGACAGCTTGCCGGTCAGGATCGGATCCTGCGGAGTCTCGAGGCCGCCCATGCCCGATTTGAATTTATCGATGCTCTCCTGCCCGAATTCCCGATAATAATTCATTTGATAATCGATGGCCTTCACATTCGCTTCCTGGTTCGCCGTCAGCTTCCCGCTGCCGTCATCCCATGAACCGTTGAAGATGATCGGCCAGAAGACATTATCGATCCAAGGGTAATCCGGTATAAAGCCCATTTGCGTGATGTTTCCTTTAGCATCCTTCTTGGTCAGTTTCTTCGCATATGCGAACAGCTCTTCAAGCGTCTCCGGCGGAGCTGTCAGCCCTGCTTCCTCAAACGCTTGTTTGTTGTAAAACAATTTGTTGGCCATGCTCATAGAGATCGGTAGACCGAATATCTCATGATTGACCTTCATGCGATCCAGCGCCGCAGGAATGATCTGACTGGTGTCATAACCGTCGCGCTTGATGAATTCTTCTAGGGACTGTACCGCACCGGCAGCGGACCACGGGCCGATATTATTCCACTGCGTTACGATGATATCCGGAGCACTGCCCCCTGAAATCGCGGTTAATTGTTTCTGATGATCCTGGTTGCTGAGTGTCTTGACTACGATGTCGTCCTGGCTTTCATTGAATTTCGCTATAGCATTCTCAATCGGCTTCGCGTTTTCTGCTGTAGCAGAGCTCCATAATTGAATTTCCACCTTACCGCCCTCGCCGGGTTTTCCGGCAGTGCCGCCAGCTCCGGAACATGCGCTCAATACGGTCGTGAAAGCTAACAATAACAGGAGCATAACGTGAAACGTCTTCTTTCTATAGTGCCTCTTCAAATGACTCACCCTCCAACATGTCATGGATTTTACAATTCATTTTGAAGAAAAAATCCTTCTAAACAAAAATTAATGGATAATTTTTCTTTAGTCAATCCTTAATTTTCTAATTTTTATTTTAATAAAAACGCAAAAAGAGCAAGGATTATCAAAATAATCCTTGCCCCGCATATGATTTCACGTTTCAATGGCATACCCGTAATCAAAAAATAAATATTTATTTAACAATAAAATTATGAAGTAATAATTCTTTTATATCATATACTGCGAACAAGATGACTCTCCGTAATGCCATACTTGAGCGGCTGCTCCAATCACACCTGCGTCACTTCCAAAGTTAGCCGGAATCAGACGACAGCACCCCCTCATATATGAAGAAGTTCTTGCGTTGACTTCCTGATCGAGTGCCTGCAAGAAACGGGGACCGGACTGCGCCACGCCACCGCCGACAACAACAGCCTCCGGATTAAATGTATGTATATACCCTGCAATAGCGGAACCGAGTGCCCGAATGACGATTCTCATCACTTGCGTTGCAGACGGATCATGCTGATGCCAAGCCTGAATAATGTCCCGGGCATTAGGCCTCCACGCATATGAAGCGCTTCCATTACGCTGCATCTCAAGACCCAGTCTGGCAATCCCGCTGCCTGATGCATACAACTCAACGCATCCATTGTTCCCGCAGCTGCAGCGGGGACCATTAATATCAATACTGACATGACCCAGCTCGGCCGCTCCACCAAAGACACCTCGAATAAGACGGCCCGCTTCCATGACTGCACCGCCAATTCCCGTGCCCAGCGCAAGACATACAAAATGGTCGCAATGCTTGCCAACACCGTACATCTTCTCGGCAATCGCAATGACATTAACATCATTGTCAACATAAACCGAAGTGTTGTAGCGACGAGCGATCATTTCTTTAATGGCTGTCCCCGTCCAGTCCGGCAGCGTATCTCCCGCATATCGAACGGTCCCTTCCCGGTAATCGATTTGACCGGCGCTGCCGATGCCGATGCCCTGGATCTCTTCTTCTTGATCAATGGATTCCATCATCATGTCGATGCCAAGCAGCACTTTGTTCATAAGCTGCTCCGGTCCTTTATTCGCCTCGGTTGGCACCCGATGTCGGTTCGTTATATTCCCTTCTCTATCGATGACGGCAAACTGGACCTTCGTCCCCCCAATATCAACGCCGATCGCGTAACTCATCGCCAGGAAACACTCCCTTCACTCCCTTTTATGATCAAAAATCCAATAGCTCCTTCTGTCCGGCACCCCTAAGCGCGTATGTGAATCGATCCCGGGGAGCGATTCACTAGTACAGCTTATCTACAACCGACCTCGCGGTTTTCTCCAGCGACTCTGAGGCATCCACTTTTTTCATCGTTAAGAGCGTGGTCAGAATGTTCAGCATATACGTCTGCATGAATTTTGTCGCCAGCGCCCCGCCCTCCGTCGGCATTTCGCGTGAAGATACCAGAAGAACCGTGTCGGCGTAAGTGGCAATCGGAGAACGGAGATGACCGGTCAAGCAGATGACATCCGCGCCATTCTTCTTCGCTTCCTTCACTGGATCGACCAGATCGCGCGTACTGCCTGAAGTCGAAATCGCAAAAACCAGATCCCCTTTCTTCAGCAAAGAAGCCGACATCGCAATAATGTGCGAGTCCCGGTGCGCTTCCACATTCAGCCCCAGTCTCATCAGCTGATAGTGCAAATCCAGGGCCGTTATACCGGATGAACCCACGCCATAGACATACACTTTGTTTGCGGCTAACAGCTTATCCACCGCCATTTTCAGATTATCCGTATTGACCAGATCCAGCGTGTTCTTCAGCAGAATCTCATGCTGCAACGTCAACTTGCGGGCAACGGTCATCATGTCATCCTGCTCATCGATGGAGGTATCGATCACAGACGGAGGGCGATCCACCAGATCCTGCGCCACCGAGAGCTTAAACTCATGAAAGCCCCTGAATCCTAATTTGCGGCAAAATCGGATGACGGAGGTCTCGCCAACTCCCGCTTTCTCGGACAAATCCGTTACAGTTGCCAGTACCGTTTCTTCCGGATAAGCTTTTACATAATCAGCTACTTTCTTCTCCGTCTTGGTCAGAGAAGAATAGATGCTGGATATCATCAGCAGTGTATTGGATTGATTCAGTCTCGGGCCTACTCTTGCCATTCCACGTCCCTCATTTCTCTCTAAACTAACACAAAAAGAATATTTTCTCCTTAATTATATATTAAAAAAGAGTTTTCTTTCAATCCTAAAAAAAAGAAGCTGCCAGTATCCTGTGGCAGGATCTGCAGCTTTACTGGAGAACACTTTTTCCAGAACGCAGCGGTTAACGCACTCGCTCTTATCGCAATTCGGGTCCTAAACTCTCCGCAGGACATGACATGCGGATACCTTCCAAATCTGCAGCACGGGGACACACTCTTTCGCGTGCAGTCCGCTCTCTCTTACATCATGGTTCCACCCTCGTCTGTACCAAGGGTCAAATCCTCACTCTGGACGGCTCCGTTCAGAGTGTCACCAGCCATCACTCCCCGCTCGAGCTGATATCCCGTATCCAGCATCGATCCATCCAGCTGATGGAGATGCTGGCTGACTTCATCCATCTGCTTAAACGCCAGACGATATTGATAGGCTTGCGAATATTCGCTTTGTTGAGCGGCCTCATCCAGCTGCTCAAACACCGTTTTATTCTCGCCCAGCACCTGCCGATACTGCTCTGCCGTAGCAGTTCGGATATCCTGCACAGCATCCATCATGCCGTGCAGCACGATACGACAATTCACCAGCTCCTGCCGGGCGGAGGAAGAGGTTTCAGATGTAACCGCAGCCTGCAAGTTCTGAAGCTCGGTGTAGAGCTGGCTGAGCTCGCTGACAATCAACCCAACTTCATCCAAACGGCCGTTCTGCCCTGCAGCGGTCAATTGACTGGATAGCTGGTTAAGTCTCATGGACATGTTTTGAATATGACTCATCACGATTCCCCTTTTTTCGGATAGCGTCCGTTTTACGAATAGAATGTGTTCAACCATGAATTTCTATTCATGTTGATATATGGTCATCAGGCAGGTCTGCTGGATCACAGGGCGGGATGCCGATATAATAGAGGATGAAGTTACGAGTGACCTTACGCCAAGCACGAAAGTAGGTAGATTAAAGAATCCGCATGATTAAACGCAAAAAAACGACACTATTCCTTATTGTTGCCCTATTACTTGCCATATTTTATATGCAGCTGCAAACCTCGATACCGGGAATTTTCAACGATCTCGATTTTGATTTTAATCATAAAGAAACCCCTAAAGTTACCCAGCTCCACCCCTACGTGTTACAGCAAAAGAACGAACTCGTCCGTCTCACCAAGGAAAAAGGAATTACGATCGTCATTACCGATGGGTACCGAAGCCATGAGGAACAGACCCGAATTTACAATCAGGGCCGCAGTACAGCGGGCAATATAGTGACCAACGCCAAGGCAGGCGAATCACTGCATAATTATGGCTTAGCCATTGATTTTGCGCTGAAGCAAAAGGACGGCAGCGTCATCTGGGACATGGAATATGACGGGAACGGAAACGGCAAGGCTGACTGGATGGAGGTTGTGGAGATTGCAAAACATTTAGGCTTCCAGTGGGGCGGCGATTGGGCCAACTTTCCCGATTATCCGCATCTGCAAATCGATTTCGGACTGACGATACGGGATTTGAAACGGGGCAAGCTCCCTCCTGTGGAATCCCATGAATATTTGGAAGCAACAAAATGAGAAATACAAAAATAAGAGGGTATCGATAGAAGGCTCATGTATTGAACATGGGTCTTCTTTTTTTTGTTCAACGATATTTCGCAGGCGTGCTTGACATCCCATTCACATTCTGGTTATATAGTCATATATATAAGCATATAACCTTACCAGGCCATGAAAGCAAGGCGGTGATTCTTATTGAGCGGTACCGTACATCCGGATAACAAGCCCCTGTTCATCCAAATCAAGGAGAAGATCGAGGACCAGATCGTAAACGATCAATTGCTTGAAGGTGAGCAGGTTCCCTCCACAACGCAGCTGTCCCAATTTTACAAAATCAATCACATCACAGTGCTGAAAGGGATCAACCTCCTCGTTGATTCCGGACTTATTTACAAAAAGCGAGGTGTCGGCATGTTTGTTGCAGAAGGAGCGAAAGAGAAGCTGCTCCAAACGAGGAAAAGCGCATTTGCAGATGATTTTGTATTGCCCATGGTGCAGGAAGCAGACAAACTCGGTTTGTCCACGGATGAGCTTTTTCAAATCATAACCCAGTTAAAAGGAAGTGACCCCCATGAATCTTGATGTACAGTTTGACCGCGTATCGGTGGCATACGGAGGCGTCGAAGCCGTCCGGAATGTTTCCTTCTCTCTCCCGGCAGGCAAAATTTACGGTCTCCTCGGGCGCAATGGCGCAGGTAAAACCTCGCTTCTGTCCGTCCTGGCTTCCTATCGCACGCCCTCCTCGGGATCGGTTACGATTGGCGGCGAGGTGCCCTTCGAAAATGCAAACATGATGAAGGAAATCTCCTTCATCTACGATGTTGACTATAAAGACGAGTCGGACAAAATAAAATCAACATTTGAATCGATAGCCAGATACCGGCCTCACTTTGATATCGATTATGGCCTTGAGCTTGCCCGTAAATTCAATTTGCCCCTGAATAAACAGCTGAAGCAGCTCTCCAAAGGGATGCAATCCGCCTTTAACGTATGCATCGGTCTCGCCAGCCGATCGCCCGTTACCATTCTGGACGAAGTTTATCTCGGAATGGATGCGCCGACTCGTGAAATTTTCTACCGGGAGCTGCTGGAGGGTCAAGCGCGTCACCCTCGGACGTTCATCCTCTCCACCCACCTGGTCTCTGAAATGGACTATTTGTTTGAAGAAGTCATTATCATTCATAAAGGCCGATTGGTGCTGCATGAGGACTACGAAAGCCTCACATCCAGGGGCGTATCCATTACAGGTATGGCGGCAAAAGTGGATGAATTCATCCGGGGCATGAACGTGCTCAACGTACAGCAGCTCGGCTCTACGAAATCCGTCATGATCTACGGGGAGTTAAGCGAGGAATCTCTAATCGCCGCACGCCGTGCTGGACTTGAGCTCGGTCCGATCTCGCTCCAGGACTTGTTTATCCATCTTACGGGGGAGGAATACACCGCATGAATAAGACGTCTTCGGCCGTAACCAAAGTAGCGAGAGATATGTTTGTGCAGCAAGGCAGCTGGGCGTTGGGATTTCTATCTATTGTGCTGCTAATCTATTTTGGAGTCGGCATCGGCACCAGCATCGGTGTCAATGTTCGCGAAGGATTCGCGGAGGAGGACTTCTTCTCCATCGCTTACCGCTCAACCAAAGGATTTATGCTCGTTATCGGCATTATTTCGGCCTACAGCTTTCTTAGCTATTACGTAAGACACGGGATTACGCGCAAGGAATTCTTTAATGGAGCTGCCTTGGCGGCCGTCTATCTATCCCTGGCATTTCCGGTTGTCACAGCTCTGATTCAGCAGATTGCCTTGATGTTTGCATCGCAAGATGCGGGAAGTACTTCGCTGCTGCAGACGTTTGATAACAGCTGGCTGCTGACACTTGTCTCCTTCGGCGTGCAAATCTTGATCTATTATCTGATGGGATGGATGATCGGATCCGGATTTTACCGGTTTGGCTGGATTCGCGGCTTGGGGATGATCGCCGTAGCCCTCGTGTTGATCAGCTTCATGGATGCATTGTGGCAATTCGAGCTCTCTTCCATATGGGAACAGTGGCTGCCGGTCACAACAGACCTTTCCGTCACGCTGCCAGTTTCTCTTATTGGCTCCCTCGTTGTCATTCTGATAACGCTTATTCTGATCCGACTGATAACCCGAAGAGTGACAATTAAGATGTAACCTGTACGCAAAAAAATGGCTGATCCATGGGCAGCGACACTCGTCTGCCCAAGATCAGCCATTTTACGATCTGATGCCATCATTTAAATTAAGCGGCACTGCTCTTCTTTTTGTTATAGATATCGAAGGCTACTGCCGCGAGGAGAACCAAACCCTTGATGCCTTGCTGCCAGTCGATACCGAGGCCTACGAGCGACATCCCGTTATTAAGTACGCCCATAACGAGTCCTCCGATGATCGCGCCGAAGACCGTCCCGATCCCGCCGGTAGCGGATGCTCCGCCGATGAAACTCGCTGCGATAGCATCCAGCTCAAAGTTCGTGCCCGCTCTCGGTGTCGCAGCATTCAAGCGAGCAGCAAAAATCAAACCGGAAATCGCTGCCATCACGCCCATGTTGACGAATACCCAGAACGTGACCTTCTTGGTCTTCACCCCGGACAGGGCCGCTGCCTTCTCATTGCCACCAAGCGCATAAATGTGACGGCCCATCACGGTTTTGTTCATCACGAAGGAATAGATGATAATGAGCACCAGCAGCAGAATCAGAATATTGGGCAAACCGGCGTAACTTGCCAGCATATACGTAAAGGCATTAATTACCGCTGCGATGAGCACCAGCTTCAGGAGGAACAAGCCGCTTGGCAGTACCTCGAAGTTGTATTTTTTATGCGATTTTCGCTCCCGCAGCTCATTAATCAGGAAAATAACCGTAAAGATGATGCCCGCCAGAATTGCGACTAGATTGGTACCTGTGTTGCCGAAATCCGGAATAAAGCCGGAGCTCAGCTTCTGGAAGCCTCCCGGAAACGGCGCAATGGATTGGCCCTCCAGTACAATCATCGTCAGTCCGCGGAACAAAAGCATGCCCGCCAGGGTTACGATAAACGCCGGTATCCTCACATAAGCCACCCAGAATCCCTGCCAAGCCCCGATCAGACCGCCGACAATCAAGGATACGAGCACGGCAATGACCGGATGCAGCTGCATATCGACCATCATGATCGCTGCAACAGCTCCGACGAAGGCGGCTACCGAACCGACCGACAAATCAATATGACCCGTAATGATGACAAGCACCATACCTATGGCCAGTACGAGGATGTAGCTGTTCTGGAGAATCAGATTCGTGATGTTAATCGGCTCCAGCAGCAGCCCTCCCGTTATCATCTGAAAAAATATCATAATGACAACAAGGGCGATGATCATCCCGTATTGACGGATGTTGTTTTTAAACATTTTTTTGAGTGTCTCCATGCTTAAGCCCCTCCATTCTTGGTCATGTATCTCATCAAGGTTTCCTGTGAAGCCTGCTCTCTGCTGACTTCTCCGGTCATCCGTCCCGCGCTCATGACATAGATCCGGTCGCAGATCCCCAAAATTTCGGGCAGCTCCGAGGAAATGACAAGCACGCCCTTGCCTTCATTCGCAAGCTGGTGGATGATTGCATAAATCTCGTATTTCGCCCCGACGTCAATCCCGCGGGTTGGCTCATCCAGAATCAGAATATCCGGCTCGGAATAGATCCATTTGCTCAAGACCACCTTCTGCTGGTTACCCCCGCTGAGGTTCCCCGTCTTCTGTAGAATGTTCGGCGTTTTGATCTTGAGTTTCTTCCGCATGTCCTCCGCCACAAGTATTTCTTCCCGATCATCTATGACCATGTTCCTGGCCAGCTTGGACAATCCGGTAAGCGAGATGTTGCGCTTGATATCGTCCATCAGGATCAGGCCGTATTCTTTACGGTCCTCCGTCACGTAAGCAAAGCCGTTCTCTATCGCCTCGGTAATGGATTGATTTCGGATATCCTTGCCGTCTTTCCGAAGTGTCCCGGTAATATTCCTGCCGTAAGCTCTGCCGAAAATACTCATCGCAAGCTCGGTCCGGCCGGAGCCCATCAGCCCGGCAATGCCCACGACTTCCCCCCGGCGGATATTCAATCTTACGTTGTCAATTACTTTTCGGCCTGGTTGCAGCTCGTGATACACCGTCCAGTCCTTAATCTCCAGGATAACTTCCCCGATCTTCGGAGTCCGCTCCGGAT
This sequence comes from Paenibacillus glucanolyticus NBRC 15330, assembly GCF_004000885.1. GTDB lineage: Bacteria > Bacillota > Bacilli > Paenibacillales > Paenibacillaceae > Paenibacillus_AQ > Paenibacillus_AQ glucanolyticus. The sequence goes on along the minus strand of NZ_BIMC01000017.1, from coordinate 77,314 downwards.
AACGGTTCGTCAAATCCCGGCCGACCATCCCGCGGATAATCCGGTCCTCGTCCACCTCGCCACCCTTCATATTCAGCGTTTCGATGGTTTGACCATCACGCAGAATGGTGACAGAGTCCGAGACCTTCGATACTTCGTTCAATTTATGGGAGATGAGGATGCAGGAAATCCCCTGCCTCTTGAACTCCAGCATCAGCTCCAGCAGATTCTCGCTATCGTCCTCATTGAGCGCCGCTGTCGGCTCGTCAAGAATAAGCAGCTTCACCTTCTTGGATAAGGCCTTCGCAATTTCGACCAGCTGCTGCTTGCCGACGCCGATGCTGCCAACCTGCGTATTCGGATTCTCACTGAGCCCCACCATATCCAGCAGTTCCCTTGCTCCCGTCATGGTCTCGTTCCAGTTCATGATCCCCTTCTCGGCCCGTTCGTTGCCCAGATATATATTCTCGGCAATCGACAAATAAGGAATCAATGCAAGCTCCTGATGTATGATGACAATGCCCAGTTCCTCGCTTTGCTTGATGTCCTTGAATTCACACACCGTGCCTTGGAACAGAATGTCGCCCTCATACGTGCCGTGCGGGTATACGCCGCTCAGCACCTTCATCAGGGTCGATTTGCCTGCTCCATTCTCCCCGCACAAGGAGTGGATCTCGCCCTCGCGCACCTTCAAGTTCACATTGTCCAGCGCCTTCACACCGGGAAACGCTTTCGTAATGTTTCGCATTTCAAGAATGTACTCTGACATAAGGCTTCACCTTCCCATCGTTTTGTTTCTTCATAGCGACCCCGATACTATTTCAATCCGATTTCTTCCTTCGAGTAATATCCCGTCTCCACAACCTCTTTCTCCACGTTGGAAGCATCCACGGATACAGGCGGCAGGAGATAAGCCGGAACGACCTTAATACCGTTGTCGTACGATTCGGTATCGTTGACCTCCGCCTCTTGTCCCTTCAGCACACTCTCCGCCATCTTGACCGCCTGCTCAGCAAGCTGCCGGGTATCCTTAAACACGGTCTGCGTCTGTTCACCGGCTACAATCGACTTGATGGAGGCCAGCTCCGCATCCTGGCCCGTAATGACCGGCAGCGGCTTGCCCGTTGTTCCATAACCTACGCCTTTGAGTGAAGAGATAATACCGATGCTGATCCCGTCATAGGGTGACAGCACCGCATCCAGATTTTCGCTGGAATAGTTGGCACTGATCAGGTTATCCATCCGCGATTGGGCCAGCGCACCGTCCCAGCGCAGCGTAGCAATCTGGGCCATCGTTGTCTGTTTGCTCCGCACCACAAGCTTACCTGAGTCCATGTAGGGCTTCAGGACGGACATCGCCCCGTCATAGAAGAAGTAAGCATTGTTATCGTCCGGCGATCCGCCGAACAGCTCGATATTGAACGGCCCCTTCCCTTCCTTCAAGCCAAGCTTTTTCTCAATGTAGGAAGCTTGCTGAACCCCGACCTGAAAGTTGTCAAAGGTGGCATAATAACTCAGATGCTCGGTGTTGCGGATCAGCCGGTCATATGCAATGACCTTGATTCCCTGATCATGGGCCTTCTTAATGACATCGGTCAGCGTATTGCCATCAATGGAAGCAATCACAATAACGTCGACCCCTTTAGTAATCATGTTCTCGATTTGCGAAATCTGATTTTCAATGACGTCTTCGGCAAATTGAAGATCGGTTTTATATCCTTTTTCCTGAAAAATCCGCTCCATATTCTTCCCGTCAGCCACCCAGCGCTCGGAGGATTTGGTTGGCATGGCAAGACCGACATATCCCTTCTGAGCGTCCCCGGTTTGACTTTCGGCGAGGTTGCAGGCCGTCAGGGCCAGCAGCAGCGCCACGATAAGCCCCCCTAACATTCCTCTCTTCATCGGTGTGTTCCCCTTTCCGAAAAGTTGAATCGAGAGCGCTTACAAATCCGACTTTCCAAAGCCTCTCTGTACTAAAAAGGATACACTTCCTCAATGAAGCGGTCTTTCCACGAAAACAACCTTTTTTATAAATTTCATACTTTTGTTCCTGATAACATGAATTCGTCCCGGCCGCTTGTCTGTGAAGCTGTGCAAATCCACCCTACCTACGTTGTCAGACGATAAGACGGATCATGGGCCAGGCAAACAAAAAAAAAAAGACGACCCTGATTGGTCGTCCTTCGTGAACCCTGATCCTGCCGGAGTCGGCCTCTACACATACTGCTTCGTGGACTGCAGCGTACGCTCACTGCTCCTGAAACGCCGCTCCCTTGCGGTAGCCGTTAGGCGAAACGCCCATCACCTTCTTAAATGCCGTACTGAAATAGTGCTGGCTGTCATACCCGACCTGCTCGGCAATGTCGTGAATGCTCAGATCGGTGGAATTCAGCAGCTGGATGGCTTTTCGAATGCGTGTCTGGGTAATAAAAGCCACAAACGACGTTCCTAGCTCTTTTTTTAGAGTACGGCTTAAATAAACCGGGGAAACCTGCAGAGTATGGGCAAAAGACTCCAGGGTCAGCTCCCGTACGGCGTATTGTTCCTGGATCAGCTGCCTTGCTCGCCGCACCAGCGGAGAGAGCTGAGCCTCCCGGAATACCCCTTCCCGGCACGCCTCATAGGCAGCCGCAATCGATTCAGCTCCTTCCTGCACGGGTTCCATGTGAACATTTACCGTCAGCTTCAAGTACTTCTGAATCGTTTGCTCTGCATCGGCAGCCAGTTCAAGCGCGGGTTCTCCCCATATACAGATTCCGATCCATCCGGCATGATCGCGGAACAGAATGTGAGGGGCAGGGTGAAGCAGCTCGGATATAATATTCTCCATCGCAAACAAGTAGAGCTGCCGGTCGCTTTCCTTCATCAAGGGCTGCGGCGTATTCAGCTCCGGCCATCGTGCGATGCCGACCTGGGAGGGGCGGCAGGGCGGCAAACCGAGAAAATCAAGCTGCCCCGGCGCCTCCTCCTCATCCAGCAGGCCGTGAATCCACTCGAGGAGAAAACGCTCCCGCAGCAGCGGTATGTTCTTCTCGATCTGCTCGGATGCCTTCTTCAGATAATCCTCCTGAATCTGCCGATCGTCCAGCTCGTCCCGCACGCTTCCCAGCACCTGAACCAGATGCTGTGCATTCACGGGCTTCAATATGTAGTCCTTCACCCCGAGCCGGATCGCTTCCTGTGCATACGCGAATTCATCATGACCGGTAATAATGACGAACCGGCATTCGGGACGCTCCTTCTTCATTCGCCTCATGAGGGCAATGCCGTCCATAAACGGCATATTCATGTCAACCAGCATGATATCAATAGGCCGGCCAAGCGCCAGTTCCAGCGCTTCCTCGCCGTCCTCCGCCTCGGCTGCCACCTCCATGCCCAGTGACGCCCAATCCACAGCATCCCGGATTCCCTCTCGGATAATCGGTTCATCGTCAGCAATCAGTACCTGGTATGCCTTATTCATAAACTGTCGCTCCCATCATGCCCAGATGAAGAGGGAAGGGTATGCAGCAGCGGATGCGCAATGATCACCCTCGTCCCCTTGCCTTCTGTGCTCTCCAATGTGATTCCATACTTGTGGCCAAACGTCAGCCTGATGCGAGCCTGAACATTCAGCATGCCGTAACTGCGACTTCGGCCAGTCCCTTGCTCTGAATGTCCCTCCATGGCCGCTACGGGATCAGCAAGCTGTTTGCGGAGCTCCGCAAGCCGCTCCAACGCCATACCTGCCCCGTCATCCTGAATGGATAGGAATAGAACATCTTCGCTCACCTCCGCTTTGATGCCGATGCGTCCTGGTCCTCGGCGGGCTTTTATCCCGTGGTATATCGCATTTTCCACCATCGGCTGCAGCAGCAGCTTCAGGACGTACAGCTTCTCGGCCTCAGGAGACACATACATCTCCACCTGCAGCCTGTCCCGGTAACGCGTTTTCTGGATTTGCAGGTAACTGCTGATATGCATCCATTCGTCGGGCATGGGAATGATGTCATCCCCTTTGCTGAGACCGATCCGAAACAGCCTTGACAATGATTCCACCAGATCGGATACATCGTCCGCCCCTTTCTTGCGGGCCATCCAATGAATGGTATCCAGCGTGTTGTACAGAAAATGCGGCCTAATGTGGGCCTGAAGGCTGCGAAGCTCAGCTTCCCGCTTCTGCTGTTCGCGCAGCTCGCTCAGCTTCATCAGTTTGCGGATTTGCTGCAGCATCCGGTTAAAACTTCGCCCCAGCATACCTACCTCATCCTGTCGATTTCCCCAGTAACGGATCGTCAGGTCCCCGGATTCCGCTTTTTGCATGAACGACATCAGCTGCCAGATCGGTCTTGATATCGACTGGGAGAGTGTATAGGATGCCGCGACGCCAAAGAGACACACCACAAACAAGAAACAAATCATGTAAAATCGGATCTCCCGGACCTCATACACCGATTCGCTGGTCGGAAATACGCCGATTGTCCGCCAACCGGTAAAAGAAGACGTGCCGTAAATCAATTGCAGCCGTTCTCCATTTACCTCACGAATCACCGCGCCGCCTTCCTTATCCGGGAGCCATGAAGGCGGAATGGCCGGAATTAATGAATCCTCCGGTGTGTAGATGCTTAAGCCGCCCGCTTCCGTGACCATCAAATATCCGCTTTTGCCAAGCGTGACATCCCGCACCGCTCTCGCCACGGCCCGCAGCTTCAAGTCGATCAATACCGCTCCGGTCACTTCCCTTGTGTCCGGGTCCACAAACGAACGCACAACCGACACCAGCTCTTCGTCGCCATAATGAACATGGGTGGTCACCTTGCGGTCGACCGGATGTCCGAGCACCGTAAAAATCCCCTCGTTCAAAACGGCCTCCCGATACCAGGCTTCCCCGGTTAAACTCCCCGGGCTGCGGGCGTACATCTCGTTGCTGATATACTCTCCTTCGCGATTAACCAGAAGGATGGACGCGATTTCCGGATACAGCGTTGTGTAGCCTTGGAGATAGCGCTTGATTTCGTAGTTCTCCTCGTTGTCCTGCTTCACCTGAGAGGGCTGAGAAAGGGCTCTGCTTCCGCCTCCGGCTTCAGCTGCCGGTCGGTCCCCTTGAATATCACCATTCAGGAACCGCTCGATCCGCTGGTCAAACCCGATCAAATAAGTGATATTCTGAAGATTTTCCATATCATTGTCCAGAGTTTGATTGACTTTCCCGATCAATTGAATGGTATTGGAGGTGACTTGTTGGTCCACGATACGGTTGACCGTCCAATTGACCAGCACGCCCAGTGCAATGGATGGCAGAATACCAATCATGAGAAACAGGATGACCAGCTTGTATCTCAGCGGCAGGTCTCCAAATCGCAGCCAGCGCAGCAAGCCTTCTCGCCAGGACTCCATTTCATTTCTATTTCGCATAATAATCATTCACATTCTCTCGGGTCACAATCGAAATCCCGGTATCCACCCGGGTGGGAAGCGGAGAGACATCATTGCCGAGGGTCGGAGCCGGCACGGTTAGTCCGTGGTGCAGATGAAACAAATACTGCAGGGACCAATACCCCATATTCCACGTTCCCTGTGCAATCGTTGCCGCAATGGTACCATCAGATATCCGGTCGAGTGTCCCTTTATTTGTATCGAATCCGATGATGGCGACCTCTCCGGTTTTATCCGCGCCAATCACGGCATCCGCTACCCCCATCCCGCCGCTGGCCTCCGTCACGAAGATGCCCTTGAGATTAGGGTGCTTGTCCAGCATGTCGGCGGCGGCTCCTTTGGCTACGAGCGTATCGCCCTTCCCTTCCTTGACCTCCGCTACCGTCATAGCCGGATATCTCTGGGTCAAAGTTTCCCGGAAACCCTCCGAGCGGTCATCATGATTCTGCTGTCCGGGCTGAGTGATGATCCCGACCTCTCCTTCACGGCCTAACAACTGAGCCATTTTATCCGCAGCTGCAACACCAGCCTCGTAATTGTTAGTCGCCAAAAAAGAATATGCGTTGCTGTCAGGCGCGTCCGCGTCAAACAGCACGACCGGAATACCGGCATCCACTGCCTTATTGATTGTAGACGTAAGCGCCTTGGAATCAATGGCTGACAAGGCAATGCCGGCAGGCCGCTTGGCGATGACCTGTTCCAGTACAGTGATCTGCTCCTCCACGTCATATTGCGTAGAGCCGCGGTAATCCACGGACACGCCGAGAGCGTCCCCTCCGTCCTCGAAGCCCTTCAGAATGTTTTTCCAATACTCCATGCCCGATTGAAAGGTCACCATGACATAATTCTCGCCTATGCTGCCGTGCAGCCCCCCCTCCTCCCATGCCGAGGTGCGCCGATCCTCCAATCGGTACATAAACACGTATGTCAGAAAAGCCAAAATAAGAGCAGCGTACACCAGCATCATTTTCTTCATAAAAAACGCCCCCGATTCCCCATCCCAGGTAATGTCAATTCCAACTGCAATCGGTTACATAATGTATTAAGAATATACTGCAATTGTTTGAACAAGATCAAACCCCCCATCGAAAAACAAATAGCAGCCACAAAAAAACAGACTGTCCACAGGTATCCCTACCTTGACAGCCTGTTTTTTATCATTGAAAGCATCTCTTATCAGCCTGGAATGCTTCAATATCCTTATGAAACCCCCTTAACCGGATCCTTTCGAATTCCGTGCATGAATAGATTCACCACGTGACACGCAAGATCCTCTGAAGTCCGTTTCTCTGTCAGAAGCTGCTGAGCGGTCAGCCTCTCGATGACACCCACCAAGCTTTCCGCGACGATGCGCATATCGCATTCACGGTCCAAGAGACCATCCCGCTGCTCATCCTTCAGATATTGCTCCAGCATCGCTGCCATCTCAGCTTTGACGATAGCTGAGTCATCCCCGATAAAAAAACCGATCTGCGTCAGGTCCGGGTCTTTGGCAAGAAACGCAAATAACTCCCTTAGCACGCCCAGCAGACGGCTGGACACGTCATCCTCATCAATCCCACCTTCCACTCTGCTGCCCTCGATCAGCGTCTTAAGATTCGTTCGAAATTTCTCAACCAGCTCCTTAAAAATGGCCTCTTTGCTCTCAAAATACAAATAGAATGACGGCTGCGTCAATCCTGCCCGGGAAACGATGCTGCTAATTTTCGTCTGATGGTATCCTGACCTCGCAAATTCACTGGCAGCAACAATCAATAGTCTTGCCCGGCTTTCTTGTCCATTCGCACCCTTCTTCCGCAAAGCTATCCAACCTCCGAATTTAGTCATGATGTATGTAAGTTAACGCTGATTACACTTCATATTGTAAAAGCTGTCCTTGCATAAAGTCCAGACTCAACCTGGACGGAAGACTTTACACAGCCGCAAGAACGTTATAACGTAAAGGGATAAGAAGTTTAGCGTTACTGCCAAGAAGGAGATTATAAACCATGCAGGATCATTCCCAATCAAACTCGGCGGCTCTTAGGACAGCCGAAACGTATAACTCACCACATTCGCCTGCGCAGCGTGTCTTGATTGTCACGGCGGTGGATGCCGAGAAAGATGCCGTGCTGCGCGGTCTGGGCCATGCAAGCGGATTTGATGTTATTGCAGGAGGAGTCGGTCCCGCTGCCACTGCTGCGGCGACTGCCCGCCAGCTCATACAGGTCTCTTATGATGTTGTCATCAGCGCAGGTATTGCCGGCGGATTTGCCGGCCAAGCTGAAGTCAGCTCCATTGTCATTGCGGATGCCATCATTGCAGCAGATCTCGGATCCGAAACCGAGGACGGCTTCAGCAGTGTCCAGGAGCTCGGCTTCGGTACGGACCGCATTCAAGTGGATACAGCGTCCGCCCGCAAGCTTGCGGGTGCCCTGAATCGGGCCGGTGCCGCCGTAACCCTCGGTCCTGTGCTCACGGTTTCCACGACCACAGGAACAGCGGCTTCGGCCGAACGACTGGTCAACCGGGTGCCAAACGCCGCCGCTGAGGCTATGGAAGGATTCGGCGTTGCCACGGCCGCCGCTGCCGCCGGCGTCCCCGTGCTCGAAATCCGTTCCATCTCCAACATGGTCGGTCCGCGGGACCGCAGCGCATGGAAGATCAAAGAAGCGCTGCAGGCGCTTGAAACCGCAAGCTCATTACTACCGGAGGTGTTACGATGAAAATCGCCTTTTCCCCATGTCCCAACGACACATTTGTATTCCACGCCCTGGCACACGGCTTGATCCCCGGTGCGCCCGAGCTTGACATATCCTATGCGGATATCGATATGACCAACCACTGGGCTGCTGAAGATCGAGAGCAAGATATTCTGAAAATATCCTATGCCGCGCTGCCCTGGGTGTTGGACGAGTATGCCCTGCTGCCGTGCGGCGGAGCACTCGGGCGCGGCTGCGGCCCGCTCGTTCTAACTGCGGACAAGCTGTCAGATGGAGGAACCCCCGCCAGTCCTGCTGCGCTCTCGGGCCGCCGGGTAGCCGTTCCAAGCGAACGCTCCACAGCGTATCTGTTGTTCCGTCTGTGGGCGGCACAGCAAATTCCGGGTGGCCTCGGCGAAATCGTGGTCATGCCGTTTGATCAGATTATGCCTGCCGTGCGCGATGGGGCTGTCGATGCCGGGCTTGTTATCCACGAGGCACGCTTTACCTATCCATCTTACGGATTGAAGCTGATGACGGATCTGGGCAGCTGGTGGGAGTCCGATACGAATCTGCCGATTCCGCTGGGAGCCATTGTAGCGCGCAGATCCCTGGACCTGGCAAGCATCTCGAACTGGATTCGCTCCTCGGTGGAATACGCCTGGGAACATCCTGAGGAATCCAGAGCCTATGTCCTTCAGCATGCACAGGAAATGGACCCCGACGTAGCCGATGCCCACATTGATCTGTACGTAAATCCATTTACAGCAGAGCTTGGCGAAGACGGTTATGCAGCGATTTCGGCCCTGTTGAATCGCGCGGCGGATGAAGGGCTTGTACCGCGAATCGATCCAGCCCTGCTGAAGCGTCCATAACAACAAACATTAGGAAAGAGGAAGGCCAAGGCCCGGTTCCACCGGAGCTTCCAGGCCTTCCTCTTTTTTTCCCAATACATGACCTCACGGACAAATTGTGCTAGAACTCCTCCTTGGATATGTAATCATTCAATTGCCGGTAAATCCCGATAATCTCATCCATGGGCATTCTCACAAGTCCGCTGGAGGAAGGGGCCACGAACTCATGAATGCCGTCGACAACCGAGTTTGGCTGGAGTCCCCAATCCACCCGTGAGCTGCCGCTGAATTCAGTATATACCCCTTTGCCGACAAAGCAGGCCACCTCCGGTCTGTATTCCGCCAGCTTCTCCCGCAGCGTCTCTCTTCCGAGCCTGTACTCGTCTCGGGTAATATCTTCAGCGCCTCGTGTGGGTCTGGCCACAATATTCGTAAACCCGTATCCTAATTTCAGCAGTTCCCCATCCTCTGACGCTTCATATAAACGCGGGGTCAAGCCGGACTTATGCAGAATCCTCCAAAAATTGTTGCGCGGGTTTGCATAGTGATGCCCAACTTCACCTGATCGCAGGCTGGGGTTAAAACCGATAAACACCAGGGTTAATCCATAGTCCAGATGGTCGCTGACTTCGTTCATTATGACTCCTCCTATCGTTACCTCTAGCCGATACGCTGCGGACGATGACGACCTTTAATGGGAGCTTGAGGCGGCATGGTTGTTGCGCTTGCGTATTTGGTGAATGCCCATGACCAGGGCAGCAAGTTCCCAGTCCCCCAGAGTTTCGCTGTCATTCTGCAGCTCGAACGCACCAGGCTGAAGCCATCCGCTAATACGGGAAAACCGGGCTATTCCTCTCCCAGCGGTATCCGCAATTTCATATTCGTTCGAGTAGGCCGGTGACGTGATCTCATAGACACCGCGCGGTCCCGCGTCATATTCAAATTTCTTCGTAAAAAAACTCATCCGCATACGCAGCATGCCCAGCTCTTCCCCGTGCCCGTCAGCAATGTTCCATTTGTTAGAGAAGAAACGAAATGACCCGCTGCATACATGATCTCCTGAAGCATTATACACATCCAGGGAGGAGCCGAAAGCACTCTTCAAATCCAGACTCCCGATGATGCTGCCGTCCCTGTCCATCATATCTGTTCTACCTGCGTTAAAAAAGTTATCCTTAAAATATATACTCATACGCCTGTCTCCTTCCTTAATTCCTGCACGCCATGCACATCTGTTACCCGTTTAAACGATTCATCTGTTAAATTGTTTCAATTTCCCCAATGAAATTCGGGAACCGAGAAGTTTTTTCATTGTCTAATAAAATGAGGTGATGCTATTGGAGTACCTGAAACAAATGGTAGCCGTGAACGATCCGGGCTCTGTGCTAAACGGCTTGATGGAATCCTTCGGCCAGGACGTGTGGAACTATGCATTCTTCCTGACGAAACAGAAAGAAGCGGCTGATGATATCAGTCAGGACGTGTTCCTGAGGGCCTTTCAGCATTGGAATGATTTTCAGGGCAGAAGCTCTGTGAAGACCTGGCTCCTGACCATCACCCGCAACCTATCCTTGAATTATCTCAAGTCTTCTTTTATGACCAGGGTGTCCTTAACCGGCTGGATAACCCCCAAGCAAACCGGACCTTCCGCGGAAAAAGAATTCATGGACGCTGCCGCAGTCTCGCAGATATGGAAATTCGTCATGGAGCTGCCTCCGAAATACCGGGAAGTGCTCATTCTCGAATCCCACTACCGGCTGCCGCGAAAAGAGATGGCCGAACTGCTCGGAATTTCCGAAGGCACGATCAAATCCAGACTACACCGGGCGCGCACCCGAATGGAAAAGATGCTGAAAGGAGAGGATGTCCAATGAAGACTGAACAAGAACAGCAGCCGGACTGGATGCAGGAACTCGGTTCCTCTCCCTTTAATGAGCCGATGTTCACCAGCAGCATGAAATCCCGTGTGTTAAACAGCGCTGGCAGCAGCTCATTAATGAAGGACCGAACCATGCGGAGGTCCCCTGCCCGTTCGCGTTTCATGGCAGCAAGTGTTCTTACCCTGCTTCTGATCGCTGCGGTTTGGGGGTTGCGCGAATCTCCTGCCCTTCAACAGCTTATCCCGATCAAAGGTTTAGGGGGTTCGGCTGAATGGACTCCACACAACGTATATGCCGAGAACGGGGTAGATAAACTTCAGGCGATTCCGGGCGGAGATTTTGCCGCAGGCGCTCCAGCCGGTGCCTGGTGGAATTTGTTCACCCCGATACAAGAGCTGGAGGGTCAACATATCCGCATATCGGCCATTCACCGGGATACAGGGACAACGCTCGAAGAGCTGACCGAAACGGAGATTACCTCCGATATGGCTTACAATGACTTTACCCGGGTGTCTTCCCGCTTTGGCATGCCGCTCTCCGGTTTATGGAAATTCAATGTAATGGTGGATGATGAACCATACGGCGATATCGTGATTCATGTGCCTGACAGCAGCTGGGAACCAAGTCCAAGCTTCAAATCCGGCGTGTATGACATGACCGGCGTGGAAGGGCGCCTGGGCTTTATCAATCCGGGGTTTATCGCAGGTCAGCCGAATAAATACATGTGGCACTTCTGGGGACGCAGCGAAGAATTGACGGGGGACCTGCACATTACGGCAGTAAAAAGAAACACGAGCAAGATCATCGATGTTTTTGAGACGACCTTGAGACCCGGAAAACATAATGGTGCCGATGCTGCCATACCCACCACCATGTCGCTGCCTTCGGCAGGGCAGTGGAGAATTATGGCCTCCATTAACGGTCAATTGTTCGGCAGTGTCATCGTTGAGGTCGATTCGCCATAACCCCCTCCATCCATTCATACGGGGGGCTCCTCATGAAAAAGGCTGCCACGGTTCTGCAGAACATCTGCAATACCGGAGCAGCTTTTTTCGTGAAGAAGAAATGATGATCTCATATTCCGCTTGTTCAATAGCCGTTAGCGACATTATGTGGCGTTCAAGGCTTCCTTGGGAACCTCGATTTTGCTGATCTCATCATGCTTGGAGTATGCGCTCTTCATTTTCATGTCAAGCGTTACCTTATCGCCCTCTGCTGCCATCTCCATGACCATGTCCATATCGGTCGTCGCCGGCAGATACGTCTCCTTCTGTACGCCATATACAATGCTGATGCTCTTGATATCCATCTGATCCATCATCGCTTCCATCTGCGGATCGTTGCCAGCTTGATTCATCATCGTCTTGGCAAGTTCCTTCAGGTTATCCCCGGATACATTAGCCTTCAGGACATATACGTCCCCTTCTTCCGTCACTGTAAAATCCTTGGCTATCGCCTTAAACTGCTCCAACTGCTGCTCCGGACTTGCATTCGCCATGTCCAGGCTGTCCCGGATTTCCTTCTCGGACTCCGCCGGAACCTGCATCCATTGTCCGTCCATATGCATGTATATGCCGTCTTCCGTAATATACTGCTTCATCTCGACCTTGCCATCCGGGGAATCCATCGCGATGTTCTGCATCATCTCCATCGGCTCCAGCGTAATTTCCGAATCGAGTGACATATCGACATTCTGCTCCTGCTTCTCGGCACCCTCAATAACAATGTGCTGTTTTATATCGGCCTTCATGGCAAAACTCTTCAAGTTCTGAGAAGCTTCCGCTGATTTCTGAAGAAGTTCTTCTGCCGTCGGGGCGGCTTCCTCCTGCGGTTCTTCTGCAACCGGCGGCGTTTCGGCCGGGGTCGTAGTCTCTTGTCCGGTAGTTGGCGGTGCTGCGGCATCATCCCCGGCTTTGCTGTCATTGCCGCATGCGGCAATGCTCATCATCAAAATTGCTCCAAGTAATACGGCTGTCCATTTTTTCAATCGATTATCCTCCTAAAATATGTATTCCCGTGTACTTACCCAAATTTATACAATATGTAACATGTGTTGATCAAAATATTCGAAAAAGTTACACTAAACCTATTCTCATCAAGGAGCGTGCTCGATGGAAAACATTTTGGTTACCGGCTATCGAGCTCATGAGCTCGGTATTTACAATAACAAACACCAGGGCATCCCCTATATCCGCAAAGCGATTGCCAGCCGCTTGATTCCACTGCTCGAGGAGGGATTACAGTGGGTCATCACCCCTGGTCAATATGGCGTAGACCTGTGGGCCATTGAAGCTGCCATTGAACTAAAAGCCGAATATCCTCAGCTTAGATGCTCCATTCTGACGGCCTATCAGAATCCCGAGGAACAGTGGAATGACGACAAGAAGGCCTACTTCCAGGAAGTGATGAAGGGGGTAGACTTCTATGCGCCTGTCAGCAAGAACAGCTATCAGGGACCTTGGCAATTTACGGCCAGAGACGATCTCCTCCTCCGTAAAACCGATGGCATTCTGCTCGTGTACGACGAAGATAACGGTGAAGCCAGCCCCAAATTCATTAAAGAGCGCGCATTAAAGAAACAGGCCGCAGACGGCTACCGCTTCATCAGCATCGGGTCAGAGGAAATACAGGCCGTTGCCGACGAAGAGAATTCGTCGCAGGATTATTACTAAATGTCGTCAGCCCGATGACACAACCACTGCATGCCTCGAACGGCTTCCTCATTTTATTTCAATCTACGCCAAGCTCCTTACCAGCCAGCCATGGCTAACTTGCAGCATATCGGAGCGGCACTAAATATATATAAGAAGTGGTGGAGCATGAGGATTAACAAATATATCAGTCAAACGGGATTTTGCTCGCGCAGGGAGACCAACCGCTTAATTGCAGCCGGGCGCATTACGATCAACGGCAAGGTATGCGAAAAAGGGGCTGAGGTTGAGCCCGAGGATATCGTGCTCATCGATGGGCAGGAGATTCCTCATAACGATAGTGAGCCTGTATACCTGGCCCTGAATAAACCGATTGGCATCGTCTGCACGGCAGCGGATGAGGTGGAAGGAAACATCATTCGCTATGTGAATTACCCATCGCGTATATTTGCCATCGGCAGGCTGGATAAAGCATCTGAAGGCTTGATTCTGCTCACGAACGATGGAGACATCGTGAACAAAATGATGCGCTCGGAGCATGATCATGAGAAAGAATATGTGGTAACCGTCGACAGACCCGTTACGGATGAATTTATGCGGAGGATGTCTCAAGGCGTTGAAATCCTGGACGTAGTAACCAAGCCATGCGAGGTTTTCAGGCAAAGCGAAGCGGTATTCCGCATTATTTTGACCCAGGGCCTTAATCTGCAAATCCGCAGAATGTGTAAGGCCCTGGGGTATAGAGTGCTGAAGCTGGAGCGCATCCGAATTATGAATATTACGCTGGATCAATTGGAACGGGGGAAGTGGCGGCATTTGGAGGAAAGGGAGCTCCATAAACTGCTGTTCATGCTGAACTAGAATGTTATGCTGGCTGATTTCTTGGTGCTTCTGAACGTCAAACCAAAAAGCCATCTTTCAAATAGGCTCACGCCGGAAGCTGATTCCGTCACCAGGTTTACGCCGTAAACCTGGTCTCGTGTCCGATTGAAAGATGGCTCTTTTCTATTTAAGCTCAGATGCTGCCTCTACGCCAGCAAATAATCATCAATGCTTGTATATGCGTATCCATGCGCTGCCGCAACCGCCTCATACGTCACTTTGCCGCCGATGGCATTAATGCCCTTCGCCAGTGCTTTATCATACCGGGCTGCGGAGCGGAGTCCTTTGCTAGCTATTCTCAAACCATAAGGTGCCGTTACATTAGTCAATGCCATGGTGGAGGTTCTGGCTACTGCGCCCGGCATGTTGGCTACGGCATAGTGAATAACGCCATGCTTCTCATAGGTAGGGTTGTCATGGGTTGTAATCCGGTCGATCGTCTCGATCGAGCCCCCTTGATCAATCGCCACATCCACGATGACCGATCCCGGGCTCATCTCCTTCACCATTTCTTCCGTTACGAGGCGCGGAGCCCGGGCACCGGGGATCAACACCGCTCCCACAACAAGATCCGCCGCCTTCACCGTCTCCGCAATGTGATACGGATCAGACATGATCGTTTTGACCCGTCCCTGGAACAGATCATCCAGCTGACGCAGCCGCCCCGGATTAATATCGAGAATGCTGACGTCCGCGCCAAGACCCAGAGCAATTCTTGCCGCATTGGTGCCAACGATTCCACCGCCAATGACCGCAACTTTACCCGGCGCTACACCAGGAACGCCGCTTAGAAGAACGCCCTTGCCGCCATGCGCCTTCTCCAGGAAATGGGCACCGATTTGAATGGACATTCTTCCCGCCACTTCGCTCATCGGTGTAAGCAATGGCAGGCTGCCATCCGTCAGCTGTATCGTTTCGTAAGCAACAGCACTCACCTTCCGGTCAACCAGCGCTTTGGTCAGCTCGGGCTCGGGAGCCAGGTGCAAATAGGTGTACAGGATCATTTCCTCCTGAAAATAATCATACTCCTCCTGCAGGGGTTCCTTTACCTTCACAACCATTTCGGCTTTCCACGCATCTGCAGCCGTTGCAACCACCTTGGCACCAGCCGCTCTATAATCTTCATCTGTAAAGCCAATGCCAAGACCAGCCCCAGATTGTACAAGCACTTCGTGCCCCGCATTTTTAAAACTGATGACGGTACCCGGCGTCATGCCGACACGGCTTTCGTTATTTTTGATTTCTTTGGGAACCCCAATGATCATCCCCATGGCCTCCTTAGTGGTCAACTTTGCCTATCTAATTGCATTGTACCTATTTTTGCCCAAACTGTGTACCTGTCTAAGGTCAGGGATTGTCCATCCGATTTCATTACTATGTATCTGCAGTATATGCAAATCCATAACTGGCTGCATACAAAAGATCACCTCTCTTTATGCGACTGAAGCGAATGTGCGTTATCCTTCTTGGCTTCAGCCCTTATGAGAGGTGATCATTCAGCTTGACTTCACGTCGATTTCAAGATGCTCACATACTACATGCATTCATTTCATGGCTTTCGTTAAAGTAACATGTTCACCGATGCGGTCTGCTGTTCATTTACCACATTAAGCTGGATGCGGCAGTTGCGGTCACACTTTCTCCCGATCTTTCCCTTTATCGGATTCGCCTGCATTTTTGTTGGCCGTATCCCGGTCGAGCTGCATCTCCTCCACGGTCTTGACCTTAAGTCTGGCGGCACCTTCATACTGAAGAGTCGGAATCAGGTTCCCGGCTGCAAGTCGCTTCTTCGCTGCGGCAATCGAATCCGCATACTGTGGAAGCCACGTTTCACCAGCAACCAGCATTTCATCAACCAGCTGCCAAATTTCCTTCGGATTGTTTACCGCTCCAATCAACGGATCCATCATAAACGCCTGACGAAGCAGCAGGTCGTCACCGTGAACCGCGGCTTCAACCGCCAATCGCTGAACCGATATACTCACGCTGCACACAGCCGCCGGTCCAAGTGGCAGCTCGCCTATCAGCGGCATGGAAACTCCGTTGCGGTCTACGTAACCCGGCGCTTCGATAATCGCATCATCCGGCAGATTGGAGATAATGCCTTCGTTCACGACATTAAAGTGTCCACGGTATACCCGGCCGGTTTCCAAGCCTTCAATGATGTAAGAGCCATGCTCCTCTCCCCGATGTTCGGGCCTAAATACCATGGCCGGATCCTTCATCCAGTTCGGAAAATCGGTCTCGAACCAGCTGCGACCCTCGGTGCAAATGCGCAAATATCCACCCGTCTCTCCATTAATCCAGCTGCCAAGATCAATCCACTCCGTAATTTCCTCCGGCCGCTTTCGGTACCATGGGACATATTCGCTGAGATGGCCATTGGATTCCGTACTGTAGTAGCCGAAGCGCCGCAGCATATCGATGCGTACCTTCTCTGTTTGGCTGTACTCCGGATGCCGTTCGAACGCCTCCAGCAGCCCGCTCGTCAAATCCTTGCCTTGATGAGAGGCTTGGATATACCAGGTTTGATGATTAATACCCGCGCAGACAATATCAACGTCTTGTTTCTTCAAGCCATACACCTCTGCGATTTGGTGGTGCCCATGCTGAACACCATGACATAAACCAATCGTCCGCACGCCGCCATACTGATGGCAGGCCCACGTCAGCATCGCCATCGGATTCGAATAATTCAGCAGCAGCGCATCGGGTGCACACATCTCCCGAATATCCTTGCATATGCCCAGCATCTCTGGAATTCCCCGCTGCCCGTACATAATGCCGCCTGCACACAACGTGTCACCTACACACTGATCGATGCCATATTTCAGTGGAATCTCGATGTCCGTACGGAATGCTTCCAAGCCGCCAACGCGAATCGTACAAATGACATATTTGGCATCCTGCAGGGCTTGTCTTCGATCTGTGGAGGACTGAATCCTGATGGACAACCCGTTCTCGTCTATGTCTCTCTGGCACAATTCAGTAACCATATCGAGATTATGCCGACTGATGTCGGTGAAAGCCACTTCGATATTCCGAAATTCCGGCACAGTCATCAGGTCACGCAGAATTCCCCGCGTAAAGCCGATGCTCCCCGCTCCGATAAATGCAACCTTAAATGACATTGTATCCTCTCCCAGCTACAAATGAGTTTGTAATCATTGTAGCAATCGGTCGAAGGAAAGCGTTATCAATATCATGACCTCTTGAGCTCAACACCGTCAACAATCCTCACTTCTTCATAATCCCCTCACTTCGGTTCGCCGTATTTCCATGCATTCCGGTCTTGCTGGAGACGATATTCCACCGGCGTACTGCCTGTAAACTTCTTGAATAATAGATGGAAGTACTGCCTGCTGCCAACACCCACATAATCCGATATTTCATGGATGGGGATATCGGTCCGCTCCAGCAGCATCTTGGCCTTCTCCATTCGAATTCTTGTCAAATACTCGGTAATTGTCCTGCCTGTCCCTCTGCGGAATACCCGATGCAAATACCCCGGATGCAAATTCACTTCCGCTGCAACGTCCTTCACCTGAATCGGCCGATCATAATTCTGATGTAAAAAATCGATACATCGTTTGATGTACAGTTCGCTCTGCTGCACATCGCTGCGCTCCCTTTCTTCATACAGGCGAGCGATGCATACGAGCAGCTGGATGAACAGCGCATGCGTCATCGTTCTACCATCTGTTCCTCTTCGATCGAGCTCGAGCACCAGACTTCTCAGAACCGGGTACACCTCCTCCTGATCGACTAGCACCAGGGAAGTGAACGGCCGGTTCAAGAGAAACATCACCTCTTCCTCCTCGCGCATAATCTGCCTTAAGGAAGGCGCTTTGCCAGCGCTCTCCATAAACCCGAATTCCACGTTCAGCATACGGCAGGAGGTCGTCTTCTCGACGATTAACCGGTGCGGAACCTCAGCATCCAGTAGGATAAACTCCCCTTTTTTCAGCGTGACACTCTTTTCCATATGGTTAGCCTTGACATCAATTCGGCATTCCCCTGAGATCATGTACATAATCTCGGTTGAATCATGCTGATGATACGGCATTTGATAGTCCTTCCACTGCTTATAATAATAGGCGTAGAATCGCGGGACGTAATCGCCCTTCTCAAGCATCTGCTGAAACAGGCTTCCATTCACGATTGACCTTCCTCCCCTCACACTGTGTAAGGATATATTCAAGAGCACCGGCCCACGGAATGGGATGGCTCCTCTTCTGTACTATAATGGATTCGATTTATATATAAAAAAAGCCTGGCCCTTGGGCCAAGCTTATCATCATTATGCTATCCGTGCTACGAGATTTTGAAGGCCGATACCGTATGATTCAGCTCTTCCGCGAGCTCGGCAAGCGACTGCGCGGTTGCAGCCGATTCCTCACTCGTAGCCGCCGTTTCCTCTGTGGACGAGGATATCGTTTCGATGGCAGTTGCCACTTCGGCGGCCTGTGCGGCCTGCTCTTCGCTGGCAGCTGCAATGTCCATCACTTTGCCGGCCGACTCATTCACCATACTTGTAATGTGGGCAAAGGCCTCCCCGGCTTTTTCCGTGTAGACGACGCCATGCTGAACCGCCTCCACGCTATCGGCCGTATTCTTCTGCATGCCCTTGATAATGTCGGCGATCTGCTTCGTGGCTCCTCCGCTTCGTTCCGCTAATTTGCGTACTTCATCCGCCACCACAGCGAAACCTCTCCCTTGATCCCCGGCACGTGCAGCCTCAATCGTGGCGTTGAGGGCCAGCAGGTTGGTCTGCTTGGCTATATCGTCGATCACTTCGATAATCTCGCCAATGCGCTGGGAGTCTGCTTCAAGCCTGGTGACATGCTCCCGCACCCGATTCATGCCTTCAACGGATTGCTGAACGATCCCGCTGCCTTCCGACGCAATTCCGGAAGTCTGGTTGACAAGCTCTGATGCAGCCGAAGCATCGCTTGCAACCGAGTTGATTGCATTCGACCATTCCTGGAACAATTCGCTGACCGTTTGCACGGATTCCGCCTGATTGCTGCTCCCGACCGCCAGCTCCTCCGCTCCGGCAGACAGCTGCTGGGAAGCAGCAGCTACGGACGCCGCATTCATATTCACTTTGCCGATCATTTCCTTCATACTCTCCAGCAGCTGGGCGAACACTCGGGACAATGTACCAATCTCATCCGATCTGCGAAGATACGCTGCAGGAACCTTCTGCGTAAAATCTCCCTTGGACATGAACTCGCCAATCGCAACGGATGAACCTAAAGGCTTCACGATGGAACTCGTTAACAGAATCACTACAGCCCCCATAGCCAACAAGGTGACCACGCCTGCCACTATAACAGACCGGGTCATGGCCTCTGAGTTCGCCGTAATCTCCTTCATCGGAATAATAATGGCGGCTGACCATGGCGTTTCTGTCAATCCGGTCTTAATTGGCGTGTACAGCTTGTACAGATCAGGATCCTCCTCCACGTATACCTTGCCTTCCCGGATCGCATCCAGTATGAGCGGCACCGTCTCGCCAGGATAGGCTTTCCCCATCGTTTGTCCCATCAGACCGTCTTCAGGTGACGTCACGATAACGCCGGTGTTTGAATAAATATGTGCATACCCCGTATCAAACAGTTTGAACTGCTCCATAACACTCTGCAGATGTGCCAAGGAGATATCGACTCCGACCACACCAACCGTCTTTCCGTTATCGATAATGGGAACAACAAGCGATGTCATCATGACGTCTTCGTTGCCTACCTTAAAGACATACGGATCCATGATGATTTCTTTTCCGCTATTTTTGGCAAGAAGATAGAAGTCCCCCTCCCCTTCCTGCTCGTAATCTTCGATAGGTGTGTGCTCGAGCCCCGAATCCGTTCTTGCCCAGTATGACATCAACCGTCCGGAGTAATCACTGCCGAGCTTGTTTATATAATCAGCGTCCTGTCCATCAAAGGCATCCGGCTCCCATAAAGTCCAGAGCCCTTTCCAGGATGGATTGGCTTCCAGGTTTCTTCTTAATATTTCGTTAACGGCTGCCCGATTCGTGATATCCGTCTCTTTCATGCCAACTAAGCTTACGGCCAAGGTACGTGCCGAATTCATAACGTCATCCAGTTCCGCTTGAACGAGGGTGCCGATCTTCTCACTTGTTGTCATTGCCAGCGTCCTCGCTGAATCCAGAGCCTCTTCCTTCGTTGTGATACTGATGTAGGTCATCATGCTTGCCAAAAAAATGGTGATTGACCCCAAAATAACAACTAACATGCGAGTCCGGAGTTTCATCGCAAACAGAGATTTAAGAAATTTCCATGATTTCATGTTGAGTCACCCTCGCTTCTTCCTGCTGTTAAATTCATTCCACTCTTCTTCAAGCTGCACTAGAATCTCCTCAATCTCTTCCGGTGACAAGAGGTCGTCAACATCATAATCAAATAGGTCCTTTGTCATGCCGCAAGCTTTCACCTCTCCTACTTATAGACTACGTTCATCCAGTACAATAAGCATATACACTTGCATACCGTTCGTAACCGAAATTCTATTGCGTGATCGCGCAAGAATTTTGCGGGCCAACTTGCGGTTCTTGTCGAAAAACAAAGAATTGACGTCTCTTCATTCGGAGGACGCTTGCGAAATATGGCTTGCCTAAGAAAATCACTATCCCATTTGGACAAAATCGGAATCTGACAGAATTCCCATTTGCTTGGCCTTGAGAGCAGCCTCAATGCGCGACTTCACATTCAACTTCTGAAACAGATTGGTTAAACAATACTCCAGCGAGCGCTGGCTCATGATCACCGTTCCCGCAATCTCTTTGTTGCTCTTCCCCCTGGCAATCTCCTTCAGAATGCTATATTCTTTATCCGTTATAGACTGAGCTTCTGTCCCCCCCGATGTCCGTTCAGAACCATTGGCAGTAACCCGCCGAAGCTGCTTCACGAGTGTCAGCGGCAGCACCACCTCTCCACGCAGTGCACACCGAACGGCCGTGACCAGCTGCTCTTTCCCCGAAGTCTTCGAGACGAAACCAGCCATACCGGCCTCCATGATCAAGTTATAATGATTGCTGACTTCAAAGCCTGTATAGATCAGCATCACCGCATCCGGAACGATCTGGAGAATCTGCTTGGCTAGATCGATTCCGTTCATGCCCGGCATATGCATATCAATCAGCATCACATCAAAATGCACCATTCTCACCAGCTCCAGCGCCCGCTCCGGCGTATTAGCCAGCTTCACAAACATATCCTTCTCCTGCTCAAGCAGCACCTTGGTCCCCTCCATCACCGAGGGATGGTCATCCACTAATAAAATTTCAATCATCGTTTTCCATGACTCCTTCAATCTGGTATTCTTGCTTAACATGGATGAACCGCCGGGATGTTTAACCGCTGTGCTTCGGTTTCTCGCCGTTTGCTGCGGTCTCTTGCGATTTCATTTGGCGGACCCTCATTTTGCCGTTATCTGGATGTAAACAGCCAACCCCCCGCTGTCCGACGATTCGAATTGGATTTTACCGTTCATGCTCCTCACCCGTTCCTTCATGCCGCCGATCCCCATATTGTTGAATTGATTAGGCTTCTGGGTCCGGTCGATTCCAATTCCGTTATCTTCATAACTAAGGCTGACCTCATCCGACTGGGTGGACAAAGTGAGTTTCACCTCGGTTGCATTGGAATGTTTGGTGGCATTCGCAAGCAGCTCCTGTACGATTCTGTACAATCCGATTAAATGGTCATCGCTAATATCATCATCGAAGTTCGAACAGTCGAACTGTATGGAATAATTCGTACGAAGCTGCGTGAACTCAAATAAAGCTTCCAATGAGCGCTCAAGTCCCTCTTCCTTAAGCAGCGGAGGCCGAAGCTCGTTACACGTGATTCGAATCTGATAAATCACGTCCAGAAGTCCCTCCTCGATCTCCTCCAGCTGCCGCCGCAGCCCTTCTGGCAGTTCATGATCCGATACAATCTGATTTAATTTCCTGTACCATATAACCTGCTCCTGGAGCGCCGCATCATGAAGATCCTGGGACAGTCGCTTGCGCTCATTCTCGGACAAATGCAGCATGAGCCTCAGCAGCCAAAGGGGCATAATCTGCTGCGAGGAACCCAGCTTGTCCAGCTCCCTTGTCAAATCCTCGATGACGCGGAAGTTATCATACAGGACGCTGGCATACCGGGAAATGGTCTCCAGCCATATTTTCTTGGCCTGAATCATTAACAGCGGGACTTCTCCCCCGATGCAGACCATGCTGGTATCTCCGTTCATTTCACCAATCTTGACAAAATATCCGTCACACATCTCAAACAGTGTGCAGAGAGGAATATGCTCAGGACCACAATTATGGATTGCTGTAAGAACCCCTGGAGGCAGCACTTTACAGCCGCCTTGTATCTTGATGTGCAGGCTGTGGTGGTTGATCTGAATGAGGCTCACCCGATCAGTCTCCAGCACTTCCTGGATTTCCTGTACGATACGGGCATTCAATTCGCTGATTTTAACCATGCCGAAGAGGTCGGAGGAGAATCGGTCCAGGCTCATCTGCAGCCGGAAATACCGGTCCTCGCTCTCTCGGACAAGCCGCTCTGCCGCGATCCGCTCCCGCTCGGCCTTCTTCTTTTCTGTAATATCCCGAATAATGGTGAGTGCTGTATTATGGCCTATATAAGGAATTCGAGTTGTGACTGCCTCAATATCAATAATCGTCCCATCCAGCCGGACCAGCTTATTCTCAGTGAGCTGTGAGGTCATCCCGCTTTCGTACACATGTTCAACCTCGGAAATAACGAACTCAATCTGGTCAGTAGGAATAACATCCAGAAAAGAGGTCCCATCCAATTGCGCGACATCAGTTATCCCTAATAAGTCGAAGCCTGCAGGATTCGCATAAATATAAGCAAAATCCGAGTGCAGGAACATCGCAACCGGTGCAATATCCAGGATATGGCGGT
This sequence comes from Paenibacillus glucanolyticus NBRC 15330, assembly GCF_004000885.1. Taxonomy (GTDB): domain Bacteria; phylum Bacillota; class Bacilli; order Paenibacillales; family Paenibacillaceae; genus Paenibacillus_AQ; species Paenibacillus_AQ glucanolyticus. The sequence goes on along the minus strand of NZ_BIMC01000017.1, from coordinate 54,027 downwards.
TGATACGATCACTCTCCATCAAGGCTCGCTCCGCTGACTTGCGGGCCGTAATATCCTCGAAGAAAATCTCGATCGTGGTCGATTCCGCATCATACAGTGCCGTTGTCACCACATCGACCCTTGCCCCGTCAACCCGTCTTAAAGACAATTCCTCCGGGAAAACATGGCCTTTGCGGATCAGCTCCGCATGCCGTTTACGTGCCCATTCCTCATAAGAATTCAGCACCCAGTCCCAGGGATCGGTACCCAGGATATCCTCAGGACCTGCCGCCCCCAGGATTCGGAGTCCCGCCGGATTTACGTACATGAGCTTGCGTTCCTTGCACACCGCGATGGCTATAGGCGACATCTCCACGAGCCTGCGATACCGATTCATGCTTTCTTTGAGTGCTATCTCCATCTTCTTGCATTCGGTAATATCATACAGCGCCTCTTCCATGCGAAAGCGTGAAGTAATATCAATCGCAATGCCATCGACCCGTGCTGTCTGCCTGCTTTCGTTCATCGTTGGAATCATTTTCACCTGGACCCAGCGAATATCCCCTTCCGCGTGAATAATCCGGTATTCCGTATGAACAGCCTCGCCATGCCGAAGCTTGTGTACTAAAGATTGAAACAGCGGCATATCCTCCGGATGGATCATCGTTTCCCAGGTTAGCCCATCCGAGAAATCACTCCGTGAATAGCCTGTGATCTTTTGAAAGGCCAATGAAGTATTCATGATACTCCTTGTGCCGATATCGTATGACCAAATACCTACATCCAGCGTAAGCAGCATTTCGTCAAGCATATGAAATCTGCCTTCGGCAAGGTCCAATGACTGACGGCTTAACCTGCGCGGATAACGGTATCTATATAAGAACATCGTGAAGGTGGTCGTTAAGATGACCAGGATTAGCGTTGCAGTTCCAAGGAAGTAGTTACACATGCTGCTCTATTGTCCCCTTATAAAGTAAACTCACCGGTCGTTAGACGAGCGGTGCACCCCGAGTTGCCGCTGCCGCTGAACCCAAGGTTCAATTGCAGCCTTATCCTTTATCGGCAAATCCTTTGCGAAACCAAAGATCCAACAGACAGAAATTAAATATAAAAAAACCCGGTGTCGCATTCGCGAAAATAAGCGAAGCGCCCAGGCTGTTAAGGGGTATCCTGGGCACAAATAAATGCCCCAAGCGGCTATCCGCTCAGGGCATTTCAGCAGGATATCCATCCTGTTGCTCCTCATGCCAGATCCCATTCGGAATGGATCTTGGGCACATCAGAAATAAGCTGCTGGGTATAAGGATGCTGCGGATTTAAGATGACCTCTTCCGCCGGTCCCCGCTCCACCACTTTCCCCTGTTCCATGATGTACAGCGTATCGCTCACATAATAAGCCAGCCCTACGTCATGGGTAATGAAAATAATCGTCATATTGTTCTCATCCCGCAGTTTCAGGAGCATATCGAGAATCGTAGAGCGCGAGCATGCATCCACCATGGAGGTCGGCTCATCCGCAATCAGCAGCTTCGGATGAAGCATGAAGATGCGGGCGATCATCAGACGCTGCATCTGTCCGCCGGACAATTCGAACGGATACTTGTTATGCAGTTCCTCGAACTTCAGATTCACGAAGGAGCAGGCTTCCTTCATCTTGCGAAGCTGCTCCTCTTTTGTCAGATTGACACCCTGCAGCTTGATGCAATCGAGCAGCAGCTTTTCAACTTTGTAGAACAGATTAAACGAGGAGAACGGATCCTGAAAAATCGCCTGGATATTTTTCCAATATCGCTTGCGGTCTCCATGCCGCTTCAACTGCCTCGGCTTGCCCATATACTCAATTGAGCCGCTGCTCTCCTTCAGCAAGCCCATGATCATTTTGGCCAGCGTCGTTTTGCCGCTTCCGCTCTCGCCGACGATGGATATGATTTCACCTTCGTGAAAGGCAAAACTGACATCCTCCACGGCGGTTGTCTTCTGTTTCCCATAACCGAACACCTTCGTCAGATGCTCTCCCCGAATCAGTACATCATTCTGCTTCATTTGCATACCACTCCTTAAGCACTTCAGGCTCCACGATGCATCGATAGATGCGATCCCCCGCGGTTTGGCTCTCGATTTTCCCTTTCCGGCACGTTTCCTGGACATAGGAACAGCGGTCTGCAAACCGGCAGCCTTCCGGCACGTTCTTCAGATTGGGCGGCGTTCCCGGGATCGCGGCAAGCTTATGGCCCTTCATGCCTTCCTCCGGCACGATGATGGAGCCCATCAGTTTCTTGGTATAGGGATGGATCGGATCGAAGATCATCTGCTCTGCGGTTCCGCGCTCCACAATCTCTCCTGCGTACATAACAATGATGTCATCCGTGACATGATAGAGCAGCGGCAGCTCGTGTGTAATAAAGACAAGCGACTGAATAAAGCCTCGGTCCAGCAGGCTTTTCAGCAGCTTGATGACCGCTTTCTGCGAGGTTACATCCAGAGCCGAGGTCGGCTCATCCGCAATCAGCACTTTCGGATTCAGAATGGTGGAGATAGCAATGACCGTCCGCTGTTTCATACCGCCTGACAGTTCGTTCGGGTAGGAGTGGAGCACCTTGGGGGACAAGTTCAAGGTTTCGAACCGTTCTGCCGCCATGTCCCACACCTGTTTCTTGTTCAGCTCGGGTCGGTGCTCCTTCATAATATCCTCGATAAAATGTATGATTTTGAGTGTAGGATTCAATGCATTCATAGCTGCCTGCGGAATGTACGATATCTCTCTTCCCGATACCTGGGCACGAAGCTGCTCTTTGCCTAGCTTCATGATATCCGTGCCGTTAATAACGATCGAGCCGCTGCCGAAATGCAGTGGTGGAAAATAAAATCCCATCAGGCTAAGCGCAAGCGTCGATTTGCCGCAGCCGGATTCCCCGGCGATGCCGAGCGTTTTCCCCTTCTCAAGCGAAAAACTCACGCCGTCTACAGCATATACATGTTCCTTCAGCCGGGTTCGGTAATATGTCTTCAGTCCATGAACTTCCAGTATATTTGTGCTCAAAACACCCATCAGCTCCTAATCTTCGGATTGAAAATTTCATCCATGCCGGTGTTCATCATGTACAAGGAGAAGGTAATGATTGCAATGGAGATCGCTGCCGGGATGAATGCCCACCAAGCGCCGGCAACCGGTGCTTCAAACACGAGCGCCCAGTTCATGATGATGCCGAGGGAGATCGTGTTGTACGGCCCCAGCCCGAGCATCGAGATGGAGGCTTCGGAGAGAATGCCCGATGCCGTCTGCAGCACGAAGGCCATAACCACATAGGAAGCGATGTACGGCAAAATTTCCGAGAGAATAATTCGCGGCGTGCTGTATCCGGAGATTTTGGCAATATTGACATGATCCCGGTTTCGCAATGAGGAGGTTTGTGCCCGCACGGCTCTGGCCGTCCATGGCCAGCTGGTAATTCCAATGATGACCGCCGTGACAAACGAGCTGCGCGAATCGATGCTGACCGAAATCAGAATCAGAATGACAAAGGAAGGAATGACGATAAAGATGTTTGTGATCGCAGTTAGCAGGTTGTCAATCATCCCCCCGATATAACCTGAAGCAAGACCGATGACAAGTCCGATCACGGTAGCGAATACACCGGCAATCAGTCCAACCTGCAAGGAGGTTCGGATGCCATAGATCAGTTCGAGAAATAAATCCCTGCCGAAATTATCCGAGCCCAGCAGCAGCTTTGAATCCGGAGGCTGATAGGCAAGCGCGATCATCTCCAGCGGGTCATTGCGGTTAAACAGCGGGTAGATCAGAATCAGACCGATCATGGCCAGCAGCATGCAGGCTCCGAACATAAACTTTGGTGATTTGATCAATATGCGAAATGAACTGTTCATATTATTGATCCTCCATCTGAGCGGCCTTAATTCTTGGATCAATCCAGCCGTAGATTAAGTCAATCGTAAAGTTAGCAAGCAGCACTGCCAGGGCAATCAGTAAGGTGCAGCCCGAGATTAACGGATAATCCAGCTGCCGGATCGCGGTGAACATCCAGGTTCCGATTCCCGGATAACTGAATACGATCTCGCAGATCAGCGAGCCGCCAACCATCGTACCGATGGATAATGCCAATCCCGTAATTTGGGGCAGCATGGCATTCCGGAATACATACTTTGCAATCTTGGAATCCCGGATGCCAAGCAGCTTGCTGTACAGCACATAATCGGAATTCAGCTCATAGATGGACATTTCCCGCATGCCGATGGCTTGACCGCCAATGGTAACCAGCACAATCGACAGGAACGGCAGGGTATGATGCCTCAGTACCGAAGCAAAGAACTCAAAGCTGAGTGTTGGCACCATCTGATAATCATAGCCCCCGTGAAGAGGAAACCAGTTCAAGGACAAGGCAAACACATACAGCATAATGATTGCCAGCGTAAAGAACGGAATGGAATTCACAAACAAGGCAACCGGAAATATGACTTTATCGAATACCCCTTTGCGGTATGCCGCCACGGCACCCAGCACGTTGCCGATCAGCCAGCCGACCAGGATCGCCGGAAGCTGGAGTCCGATCGTCCATGGAACCGCCGAGGCCAGAATTTCCGTTACCGGCTTCGGATAAAGTCCGAATGAAGTGCCGAGGTTACCCGTCACCAGGTTCTTCAAATAGATCAGGAACTGCTCGCCAAGAGGCTTGTCGATTCCGAACTCGACGAGAAACGTCTCGTACACCCGTTTGATGGTATCGCTGTCGGTCATACCCTGCGTCATCTCGGAGACAATCATGCTGACCGGGTTGCCCTCAATCATCCGGGGCAGCAGAAAATTCAAAGTGACCGCAATCACCAGCGTTAGAAAATACCAGAAAAACTTCTTGACGATATATTTTCCGTAAACACTCAAGCAGCTCACCCCCAGGAATCACACACCTGAATTTGGAAAATAGACCTATATCAGGGGTCGTAAATCCGCTAATATAGGTCTTTGATCATTAATTTATACAATCAATTATGGATTTGGTACAGTGACCTGATGCCGGCTCCATCCATTGAGATTTGAGGCGGGATGTTGCTGCCGTCCCCTTCGGTAGGGAAGCCCTTCCAGACCGACTCGTTGACCGTATCAAACACCCACGGACGATACATGAGGGGGATTGAAGGAATATCCTTCAGCCAGATTTGAGTCAGCTCGGTGTAGAGCGCTTTCAATTCAGTTTCGTCGGAAATCGTTGGAATCTTCTCAATGATGGCATCTGCTTGATCATTCTTATAGCGGCCCCAGTTGTAGAACGCCATCTCGCCCATAGGGGCAACGCCCTTGGAATACATGATGGTCATGGCACGGTTCCATGGCTGGCTCGGGCTGACTCCGCCGGCAGGCGTGTTCATGATAATATCGAATTTGCCTGTCTGTAAATCATTGGTCCACACCGGTGCCTCTGGGAATTTGGTTCGAATTTCGATGCCGATGGCCTTGGCGTTCTGTGCAACGATCTCAAGCGACGCATTCCAATCGGACCAGCCGTACGGGCATTCGATTTCATAAGGACCCAGACGCGTTCCGTTCAGCACCCGGATACCGTCCTTGCCCTTCGCAGCGCCGATGGAATCGAGCAGTGCATTAGCTGCATCCACATCCGTTGTCCACTGCAGCGGTTTAATGGCTGCTTGATCCACGTACTTCGCTTCCGCATCGGTATTGAGTGTCAATGAAGGTTCCATCGGTGCCGAGTAGCCGCTGATAGCAAGCTCCGAGATTTTACTGTAATCAATCGCCATCGCAATAGCTCTTCTGACATCCGCATTGTTGAGTCCTTCCTTCGACATATTGAAGAAAATGGATGGCATGGAGCCAGGCACGTAATATGGAGCGTCCTTGATATAGGTTTTAACAGGGGCTCCGCCTTCCCACATTTTCCATACCTGCGGAATGAACTGCTGTGATACATCGACCTGACCGCTCTTGAACGCCAGATCGCCCGCTGCATTATCTTTATAAATGACATGTGAGATATATTTGGGGGCCGGCAGCTTGCCAAAAAGCGCTTGACCCCAGTAGTTATCGTCCCGTACTATCGTGATCTTCTGATCGTTGTAAAAGTACATTTTATAAGGTCCTGTTCCGACCGGGTCCTCATTTACTTCCTTGCGGATAGCAGCCAGATCATTATTGGCTTTCTTCTCAATCTCTTCCCAGATGTGTTTAGGCAGCATGGGCATAACCTCAATACTGTCGAGTACCGTCAGTTTGTTCGGATTGTCTTTATTCAGCTTGATGTTGACCGTTTGAGGTCCGTCCGCTGTTACGTCCTCAATGTAGGACCAGAAGCTGCTCCAGTTGATGTCGTACTTTTTGCCAAGCTGGTAGGTGTAGACGACATCATCTGAACTGAAGGGTTTGCCGTCGCTCCATTTGGCATCCTTATTCAGATCGAGCTTCAGCGTCAGGTCGTCGGTCCATTCGTACTTGGTGCCAAGCAGCGGCTCCAGCTCGCCTGTCAGCTGATTGACCATGAACAATGTCTCATAGATTAATTCCCTGGAATTCCCATAGTTGATTGGAAATGCCGGGTTTCCGCTGAGCAGGTTGAAATTCGTTGGCGCCCCCCATTGCAAACCGTTCACGTACAGCGTTTCGTTTCTTGGCGTTGCTTTTGCATCACCCTGCGGTGCTGGCTCTTCACTGCCTCCGGGGGCCTTTACTCCTTCCTTAGGCGGCGGATCTGATGCTGTCGGTGGCGTTACGCTCTGGCATCCGGCAGCAAAAAAAGACGCGACCAGCAAAAGAATGAACATGGGTCTCAAAACTGTTTTCAGCTTCACTTGTGAACCCTCCATTCATGAAAATGTGTTCGTCTCTTTAATGCTGAGTGTGTCGATTAAGGCATGGTTGTATGCAAGCGCTTTCTTGATGGATTTATATGTTCCTCATTTCAATCTGAGTACTATTAAATTTGTTGTTTTCGTTTCAATCCTCAAGGATTTTTCCAATTTGCGTCGAACATGAATGGAAATGGATAATCTAGCGGACGATTCGATTTCCAACAAAGGGGTGGGCCTGCTGCCTGTGATTAAAGACGTTTTATTGCAGCTATTGTTTGCGTTGATGCCTTTTGTCGCGTACAACATCTATTACAGAAAACTGACAGTCAACTATTCCCGCAATTTCATCCTCCTCATCTGTTCGTTGTGCATGCTGCTGTCGATGACCTTTGCTTCGTCTGTTCAAAGCGGGCTGATCTTTGACGTCCGATATGTCATTATGTTCTTTGGCATATTATTCGGAGGTTTCATGACCGGGGCTATCCTGCTAATCGAATTTCTGATCTATCGGCTGCATATTGGCGGTTCCGGCATGATCGACGCCATCATTATATTGATCATTACCTTCCCGCTATCCGTTCTGCTGGCCACCCTCTACCATAAAAGCAAACATAAGTTTTGGATTGTTTTTATTGCCGGCATCAGCTTTTCACTCATCCCGCTCCTGGTGCTCTATATAACAAAACCTGATTATATCCTGAGTCATTTTATATTTAACGTCCTGGTTATGCCTGTCCATAATTCTCTGGGCATATGGCTGCTCGTTACCCTATTTAACAAATCGGTATCCGACAAGGAACTATACCTGCAATATATCCAGAATGAGAAAGCCGAGGCCGTGAACCATGTGGCCGCATCCCTTGCCCATGAGGTTCGCAATCCGCTGACTACCGTGCTCGGGTTCCTGCAATTAATCAAGAGTGGTACGTTTCCTCAGGAAAAAACGGACCGCTTTCTCGAGATCAGCATGGAAGAAATAAGGCGCACCGAGCAAATCTTGTCTGAATATCTGTCGATCAGCAAACCTCTCGTTCCATTTCAGCAAAAACTTGAGCTCACCGCTCAGATCAGATCCGTTGTCGAACTGATGACCTCGTATGCCAATATGAGTAATATCACACTCAGCGCCGACTACCCTGAGCTCCCCGTCTACATTTCAGGCAGTCCCGCCGAGCTCAAGCAGCTGTTGGTCAACTTTATCAAGAATGCAATTGAGGCCAGCAGAGATGTCGATAAAGGCTGCGTCAACATCCGAATCTATGAAGAAGCAGAGCAGGTCGCCATCGAAATTCAGGACAACGGGATCGGCATGAATCCTGAGCAATTGAGCCGTCTCGGTTCTATTTATTATTCCACCAAAATGAGCGGCACCGGCCTTGGGCTCACCTTCTCATACCAGGCCATCCGCGCTATGGATGGCAGTGTTTCAGTACGAAGCTCGCCAAGATCCGGAACCGTGTTCCTCATCAACCTCCCGCTTGCTGCCACAGATCCATGAGTTCGCGAAGCCGCTATAAGGGCAAAGAGAGAGGCTCCTGAACCGGAGCCTCTCTCTTTTTACTACTCTAGCAAGCGAATTTCTTTTGCCTCAAAACTTCTATTGTTTTTGCTAATATTCAACGGCTTTTTTAGTGTAATCCGAATAAGGTCGTTCGTCTTTAGACTATCCAGCTGGATGGTCTCTCCCTGGCTGTCCTTCAATGAAGTATCTTCTGTGACACGGACTTCACAGGGATAACCCTCATCCGTGTGATTCTTCCTGTTTCGGTTTACTTCGTCAGAGCAGTCAACGGTAATCTTGTCGTCTCCCACTGAATAAATCGCAGACTCAAAAACCGATACATCCCGGGCACATCCAACAGAAAGGAGCAGCACGATCAGAGTGAATAATAGCCTCAGCTTCACGTTCCAACCTCCCTTATAATGAACCTTTATTAGAGGAAGCCTAGGAAGCACTGCACTCGATTTCCGCTAGATTATGCAAGAAGGTAACCGCAGCTTATTCTGCGCAGAGGGCATACGTGGACAGCGGCTTAATGCCATGTGTCAGCTTCGCTTCCTGGAGCAGATAGATTTCGGATTGAATCAGGGTAACCAGCTTGGACGGAGCCTTCTCTATGTCGCTCAGTTCGGACTGGTAGGATTGCAGGGTCATATCCACTTCCCAGAGCCCATCCTGGAGCTGAGGTGAATAGAAGGTTTTCTCCCGGCGCACGCTCCAGCCGGACTGCTCGGCAATCCCCTTTATCTGCCCTGGCGTAAACAGTGTTCGAACATTGGAGCTGCTGTTCTTCTTAAACACTTCATATTGGGCTTGGACCAGAACCGCCAGCAAATGCGGATATTGCTCTGGATGCGTGATTCTGGGATCCCATTCCGCAAAGCAGAGCCTGCGTCCCCACGCTCTGGCTTTTTGCAATACGGCCTCCAACTGCTCTGCCGATTCGAAATACCATGAACAATGAGACAGCACAACGATATCGAAGGAATTCTCTTCGTAGTCAAGAAGCGGCGACAGTATGTCCGTTTCCAAATCAATCTGTATCCGTGAGCCCAGCGGCGATTGCGTTAACCGTTCGGAGGCGGCGCCCAGCGTCACCGGGGCTCCATAATGGGGAGGTGCTGTGTCCACACCATGCACAAAACCGGATTCGCCCGCAAAATAAGCAAGCACCGCGGTTGTATCCCCTTGCCCGCATCCAATCTCCAGAATGCGGTCTCCTTCCCGGATTCCCCAAAACTCGGCAAGCTTCAGACGATGCTCTGTTTGGATCCGCTGGATTTCGACTCCGGCCTGATCCACAGCCATGCATTCAATAATATAATCGATTGGGTTATGAATTATAGCTCCCCCCTTGAAGATTGATCTTAAATCTTATGTAAATGTCGATAAAGCTCGGGGTATCGACTCTTCAAATTTATTATATCACCGCCTTAACGCACATTGCCCAAAATTACTAAACCTTTTTAAATCTGCATTGCTTGCACACAACACCCTCCTACTCCTGCTTGCTCCTCTAGCTCACCTATGGTGTCAAAAAAACCCAAGCAGCGGGAAACCCTCCCCGCTGCTTGAGTTACGATTGCTGCATCTCATGTTATTGGAATTTCGGGAGCCAGTCTCCGTGTGCTTCAATGAGATCGTCGCACAGGCTCTTGATGTCATCAATGGACAACTCGGCAGCCGTATGCGGATCCAGCATCGCTGCATGGTAAATATGCTCCTTCTTGCCTGTTGCCGCCGCTTCCAATGTCAGCAGTTGGGTATTGATATTCGTCCGGTTCAGTGCCGCACACTGCGGAGGCAGATCTCCCACGTAGGTTGGTGTTACACCGCTGGCATCGACCAGACAAGGAACCTCTACGCAAGCTTCCTTCGGAAGATTCGTGATCAGTCCCGTGTTCATCACGTTACCTCCGATTTTGAACGGAACATTCGTCTCAATGGCTTCGAGAATATAGGATGCATATTCATGGGAACGGTGATGCGTTAGGTCCTGGTTGCTTACCAGATCCTCGCGCATCGCCTTCCAGCCCTCAATCTGATTCACGCAGCGCCGCGGATATTCATCCAGCGGAATGTTGAATCGCTCGATCAGCTCCGGATAATTGCGCTTGATGAAGTAAGGATGGTACTCCGCGTTATGCTCAGAGGATTCCGTAATGTAATAACCGAAGTTCAGCATCATTTCCAGACGAACCATATCATGATGTTTCTCTTTCTGCTTCTCGGCTGCGCGTCTTTTAATTTCAGGATACAGGTCCACGCCATCCTTCGTTACCTCAAGCAGCCATGCCATATGGTTGATACCGGCGATTTTGGCCTGTACACCTTCCGTTTCCATGCCCAGATTTCTGAACAGGTCCGGAATGCAGGCCTGTACGCTGTGGCATAGACCTACCGTTTGCACGCCGCCCAGCGTATTCATCGCATTGGTCAGCACCGCCATCGGATTCGTGTAGTTCAGGAAGAGCGCGTCCGGACAGACCTCCCGGATATCGGCTGCAAAATCCAGCATCACCGGAATGGTACGAAGATTGCGGAATATTCCGCCAATACCCACCGTATCCGCGATGGTTTGTCTCAGACCGTACTTTTTCGGAATCTCGAAATCCGTAATCGTACAGGGATCGTACCCTCCAACCTGGATCGCGTTTACCACATATTTAGCCCCGCGCAGAGCTTCCTTGCGGTCACTGTATGATTTGACGACACAGGTGCTGCCGCTGGTTTTCTTTATGTTGTTGAGCATGTTCTCAGAGTCTTTCAAACGGACCGGATCAATGTCAAACAAAGCGAGTTCGAATCCCTGCAATGCCGGTGTTTGCATACAATCACCCAGGACGTTCTTGGCAAACACCGTACTACCTGCTCCGATAAATGTAATCTTAGACATAAATAAATGCCCTCCTTAAACTCCATAAATAGATACGCTTTCACAAGACTAACTATAAGATAATCAGTCTTTTTTGAATATGGAGCAAAACAAGGGCGATATGGACATTTGTTGTTTCATTATGTAAGCTAGCCCTAACAGATTATCCTGCTTCAACAAATTGATTACGGTGCACGTTAAAGGAGGCGACAGCTGTATGTCCATTCTGCCAGACCATACGCTCTACACGATAGGCATGAATCCTTCACCGGGCGGCCACGATCTCAACCTCCTGTTCAGCGGTGAAGGAACGCCCGTTCCACGTCATAAAATCGGTCCCATCATTCATGATTACTGCCTCATTCATACGGTCTTAACCGGAGAAGGCGTGTTTGAATGCGCCGGGACGGTTCATCACTGCACAGCAGGCGATACCTTCGTGATCCTCCCAGGCGTTCTCTTCAGCTATGAAGCCCATGAGCGGAATCCGTGGCACTACAACTGGGTCGCTTTGCAGGAAAAAGGAACCCACATGCTGCTGGCCGACATGGGTATCACCCCGGCTAAACCGATCATCCCTTGCACGGACGAGGCCGAACTGGACGCTCTGGCATCCATGTACCGCCATATCCGTCTGGGCTTTAACCAATCAGACCAGCCCTGGCTTGAAGATCTCCAGGCATCTGGTTGGCTCAGACTGCTGCTCCATAAGCTGGCGATGTTAAATCGCGAGCACCTTCCTTCGAACTCCCGTGACGTGCCTGATATTGAACGGGGTGTAAGGCAGACCGAGCGATGGATTTCAACCCAATATCACCAGCAGCTATCCATTGATCAGATGGCCAAGACGCTTGGGTACCATCGGGCTCATCTCTCCAAAATATTTAAGCAGCAGACCGGCCTATCCCCCATGCAATACCTCATGAAGGTACGCATGGAGAAAGCCAAATCCCTGATGAAATCCTCCTTCTCCATTCACGAGATTGCCTCTTCTGTCGGTTTCAATGATGCGCTCTATTTCTCCAAGCAGTTCCGCAGATGGACAGGCATGACCCCGAGCGAGTATAAATTCAGTCTGGAAAAGGGGGAGCGAACGAGTCAACATCAGAATCCGTAAACATCCGATGTAATCCCTGGTGATTGAACATCATCTAAATCCATGCATTTGCGAATCGGGATGGGGAAAACATCTCGCGCACCTCGGACGGCACGCAACGATTCTCGATGAAATCCGCAATAAACTTGGCCGTCACCGGACTAAGCAGAATTCCGTTGCGGTAATGCCCCGCGGCCATTAATACCCGCTCTGCACCTTCCACGGGGCCTATGAGCGGATAACCATCCTGGGTGGCAGGCCGAAGCCCCGCCCAGCTGTGAAACGGGAGTTGGCCTTCCAGAAACGGAAGCACCTTGTTGTTCCAGTTTCGGAGTCGTTCGATTCCCCTTTCCGTGACCGATGTATCGTATCCGGCAACATCTTCGGAGGCACCACACACCATCGTGCCATTCGCCTTGGCAACCAAATAACCTTGGTTAAAAAAGACCATATGCTTTACAGGCGGCTGCGTTTCCGTTCTGTAGGCGCAAATCTGCCCCCGAATGGGATAAACCGGAATCGGGAGGCCCAACTGCTCCGACAGCTCCTGCGCCCAGGCACCCGTGCTTGCGACCAGCCGATCTCCGTAAAAGACAGTGCCGTCCGCCGCCGACACGGCGATATGGCGGTCCCACTCCACAAGTCGTATGCTTCCGAGTTCTTCCTTAATGAGCACTCCCGATATCCGGCAGGCCTGCTCCAATGCTCTGATGAAATCGGGAGCGTATATGTGGCTTTCCTCCGGCGTATATAATGCGGCAAGCACGTCACGCGACAATGCCGGCTCCATACGGAACAGCTCGGCTCCGCTTACGATCTCGCCGGATGATCCATATTGGCGCTGCCATAACCGGCGCCCTTCAAGAGACAGCAGGTCTGCGGCATGATAGGCAATGTGCAAGCTGCCCGTATTCGCATATTCGAAATGCACGCCGGATATGGATCTGATCTGCTCTTGCCACTCCGGATATAACAGCAAACTAAACTGACATAATCTAAAAAATGCGTCGGGGCCTTCTGTATTTTCCGAGAAGGGGGCAAGCATGCCTGCCGCCGCTCCCGAGGCTTGTCCGCCGCAGCGCCTCGCCTCCAAAACGGTAACATCAAAGCCCCTCATTCGAAGCTCGTATGCGCAGGATAAACCAATGATTCCGCCGCCTATAATGATAATATTCTGACTCATCTCTACCTCAGTTCTGTTTCAATCAACCTTTACTTTAGTATGAATTCGTCAAAGCCGCTGCTCGCTGAAGCATACTGCTTCCTGGCGATTCTGCCAGCCAGGTAAGATTGTCTTCCCGCTTGAATAGCCAGCTTCATTGCTGTTGCCATCATAACGGGATCCCTCGCTTTTGCCACAGGTGTATTCATTAACACGCCGCTGACACCCAGCTCCATCGCTTGGGCCACATCACTTGCTGAACCGAGGCCGGCATCAACGATGATCGGCACATGGGCCTCTTCAACGATAAGCCCCAGGTTATAGGCGTTCAGGATGCCAAGACCGGTACCGATCGGAGCAGCGCCGGGCATGACCGCAGCCGCTCCTGCTTCCTCAAGCCGCTTGCATATCACCGGGTCATCCGAAGTGTAGGGAAGGACGGTGAAACCTTCTTTGACCAAAATTTCCGTTGCTTTGAGCGTTTCGATCGGGTCCGGCATGAGTGTACGTTCATTGGCGCTGATTTCTACCTTGATCCAGTCGCTCAGACCGGATGCGCGTGCCAAACGCGCAATTCGAACGGCTTCGTCGGCCGTGCTTGCCCCGGAGGTATTAGGCAAAAATATATGTTTGCCCTCTTCTACATGCTGCAGAATGGAATCGTCCGCCGAAGACTCCAGATTGATTCGCCGAATCGCAAACGTCAGCACTTCGGCTTCCGAAGCCTTGATAGCCTCCATCTGCACATAAGGATTCGGAAACAGACCCGTACCAATCAAGAATCGGGATCGCAGCTCATAATCGCCAATACGCAGTAAATCCGGCTTCATCATGCCTCAACCTCCTCCAACGAAATGAACAAGCTCAATCGACATATTCGCGGTTACCGGGGTATCCGGCCACTGCTCGGCCGTCAGTACCTTACCATCAGCTTCGGCAACAACCGGTTTGCCCAATAAACCAAAAAACTCAATAACGTCCAGAATGGTTCTTACATCGCGAAGCTCATGCTCCTCGCCATTGATCCTAAGCAGCATCGCCTTACTCCCTCCTCTTCGCGCTATTAGCCTCCAGCTTGGAAATGAACGCCTCGCAGGTACCCTTTACGTTGCTGCTGCCCACAATTTCACTCACCGCGCAAATGCGCGTGGCGCCTGCCATCAGTACTTGATCCACATTGTGCAGCTTAATGCCCCCAATCGCCACAAAAGGAATTTGGATCGCATGCGCCACTTCTCTCACATACGCTTCCGTAACCGGATCCACCACATCCTCCTTGGTGGCCGTGCGGTACACCGGACCGACCCCAATGTAATCTGCGCCCTGCGACTCTGCCAGCAGCGCTTCCTCTATCGCATGTGTAGAAATACCGATGATTTTGGAACCGACTAGCCTTCGAGCTTCCGTGAGCGGCATATCCCCCTGCCCCAGATGAATTCCGTCGGCATCCGCTTCCAGTGCAATATCCACGTAATCATTGACGATAAAGGTGACATCATACCGAGAAGTCAGCTTGCGAAGCGCTTTGGCTTTGGCAAGCACTTCCGCTTTCGGGCTTTTTTTGTCGCGCAGCTGAATGATATCCACACCGCCGAGAATGGCTTGCTCCATCACGTCCAGCATATCCCGGCCGGGATGAAACTGTTCTCCGGTAATGGCATACAGTCGAAAATCTTTCAAAGCTTCCCCTCCTCCCTATACAACATCAACAAGGACGATACATGCTGAGTCCTTTTTTGATTCAGGATACTCATTCATTTCATGCTCCAACATACCGGTCATAGAGCGTTCTGGCCCTGGCGAAATCATCCAAGCCCTGCACCAACACACGTCCGTCAGCAAATAAGACAAGCCGCTCCCCGCCGGGCAGCACCGTACGCAGTAAATATGGATTAGCCTTCACTTCCAGTGAAGCTCCCTCCAGTCTACCTCGCCATACATCCAGATCAAGCGGGCCGCTCCCGGCAAATTGCACGGAATCTCTTCCGCACATTGTGAGTATATCTTCTTCATGCCCTTGAAGCGCCGGATACACCTTAAGCTGGCAGCAGGGGCAATTTCGGTCAGGCTCGCCGAACTTCATCTCATAGTAGCGGTTCTGCCACAAATCGAACGTCACCAGACCGTTTCTTCGGCTCGTGCCGTCATCCGCTAACAGCTTGAGGGCTTCAACCGCCTCATAGGAAGCCGCCATATCGACAACCGGAGCGATAACGCCAATCATATCGCAGGTCTCTCCGGCCGTATCTGCCGACTGGATAAAACAGCGAAGGCAGGGGGTGCCGCCTGGCACAAACACCGCGCTCATCCCCCGAGAGCCCACCGCGCCTCCATATATGAAGGGAATTCCGCTTCGGAAACAGGCGTCATTCAGCAAATAACGGGTCCGAAAATTGTCCGTACCATCCAGTACAAGATCCATCCCATCGATCAGTTCCTCGATATTGGCCCCCGTAACGTCGGACACAACCGCCTCGATCACAATGGAGGAGTTGACTTTGCGCAGCTTTTTCTCGGCTGCCACCACTTTGGGATAGGCATTGCTTGCATCCTCCTCGTCATACAGCAGCTGCCGCTGCAAATTGCTCATTTCCACAAAATCACGGTCAACGATTCTGACCCGCCCAACACCAGCGCGCACCATATGATTGGCAAGCACCGTGCCCAATGCTCCCATCCCGACAATTAGTACGGAGCTGTTCATGATTTTCCGCTGCCCGATTTCTCCTATCGGCTGAAACAGCATTTGCCTGGAGTAACGTTCCTGCATCGTGCCTCACCTCCTCTATGGCCCTGCTCAATGCCTTCCTCATGTTTTTAGTTTTGATTGATGCTTGTTATCCGCAGTATATGGCGAGAGATTGAGAATCCAATCTCTCGCCATATACCAAGTCGCTAAACCTAAACAAATCTAGTAATCGAAGAGGGTAAACTCCCCCGGTTTCACCTTAAGCCTGAGCCTCGTACAGCTGCACAATCTCAATAATCGTCTGGACCGCCAATACCATATTGTCGGCCGATACATATTCATAGCGGCCGTGGTAGTTCTCCCCGCCAGTGAAAATATTCGGTGTAGGCAGGCCCATGTAAGACAATTGTGATCCGTCGGTACCACCGCGCACAGGCTCGATGATCGGCTTGATCCCAAGCTTCTCCATCGCTGTCTGAGCGATATCCACCACCTCTTTGACCGGCTCGATTTTCTCTCGCATATTGTAATACTGGTCTTTCATCTGCAGTACGATCCGTTCGGCACCATATTTGTGCTGAAGCTCTTCCACGACAGAGGCGAGTTTGGCCTTTCTTCCTTCAAAAAGCTCCCGGTCATGATCACGGATAATATAACGAAGCTCGGTCAGCTCCACGTCGCCTTCTATGGAAGAGAGATGGTAGAAGCCTTCATAACCTTCGGTATGTTCAGGCGCTTCTTCGACAGGCAGCATGCGGTTCAGCTCCATGGCGATTTTCGCGGCGTTGACCATTTTCCCTTTGGCTGTACCGGGATGTACGTTCTTGCCTTTGCAAGTAACAAGCGCTGCTGCTGCGTTAAAGCTTTCATATTGAAGCTCCCCGAGCGGTCCGCCATCCATGGTGTAAGCGTATTTTGCACCGAACGCCTCCACGTCGAACTTATGAGGTCCTCTACCGATCTCTTCATCCGGCGTGAAGGCAACCCGGATTGTTCCATGCTTAAGCTCAGGGTGTTGAATGAGGTACGCCATGGCTGTCATAATCTCTGCAATGCCCGCTTTATCGTCAGCCCCCAGCAAGGTCGTGCCATCCGTTGTTACGAGTGTGTGGCCTTTGTATCCGCTCAACTCCGGAAAATCCCGCGGGGAAAGGACTATATTCTGTGCTCTATTCAGAATGATGTCAAGTCCATCATAGTGTTCTATAATCTGCGGCTTGACACCGGTACCCGTAAAATCAGTCGCCGTATCGATATGTGCCAAAAAGCCAATGGTCGGGATCGCTTTATCCGAGTTAGCCGGAAGCGTGGCCATGACATAGCCGTTCTCATCCATGGTGACTTCCTGCATGCCGATCTCTTTCAGTTCGTCCACGAGCAAGCCGGCAAGCGTTAGCTGTCCGGGTGTCGAAGGACAAGTATTGCTGTTCTCGTCTGATTGCGTATCCACTTGTGCATAGGTAATGAGTCTGTCGATAACTTCCTTCTTCATCATTCTCAGCTCCAATACGAGTTATTGATCACCAACACATGCTGCGATATGTAATGCCTAGCCTTGAAGTACCTTCCCAGCTTGAATACAGACTATCTAAAGGTCGAAAATCACCTCTTCAATTATATCCAGTTGTCATGTTCTGGGTCAATTCATGACAAAGATCGCAGCAGAAAGAATCATAGCGCCTGCGATGCCCTTGTTTCTCTTGAGAGACGATTCGAGTCCGGAATCGTTTCTTCCTCTTCCGCAGGATCCAAACACAAAGAAACGGCGGTGCACGGATAAGCATCCTGAGCACCGCCATTTCTTAAAGCTAACAAGCCTATTGATTAGGTGACATCTGTCAATTGAGCAACCCTCATGATGAAAATGACCCATTCCATGTGATGAGGCCGTTAACTGTTCGAAGGCCCAATATGAAGCGTAAGCCCATCATTATTCAAATGCAGGCAGTGCAATCTCGGAATAGTTGTCCTCGAAGAATTTCTTCACTTCCGGACTGGTCATGGCTTCAGCCAGCTTCTGGATCGGCTCGGAGTCTACATTATCCTTGCGAGCTACCAGTGTAATGGTGAACTCGGAGTCATTGCCTTCTGTGACCAGGGCATCTTTCTTCGGCGTGAGTCCCAGCGGTTTGGCATATGCCGGTGTCATGGCTACCATATCGACATCGTCCAGGGTACGGGCCAGCATGAGCAGGTCGACCTCGGTAAATTTGTAGTTGTGCGGGTTCTCCACAATATCCCCTTGCGTGGCCTGGATCCCGACGCCTTCCTTCAGCTTGATCAGACCATTCTTCTCGAACATGACCAGGGAACGGCCGATGTTGGAAGGATCGTTCGGGATCGCAATCGTTGCACCGTCCGGAAGCTCCTCAATGGTCTTATACTTCTTGGAATACGCCCCAAAAACGGCATTATAGATCGGTGTTACCGGTACAAGCTCCGAGCCGTTGTTTGCATTGTATTCTTCCATGTACGGCACATGCTGGAAGAAGTTCGCATCCACCTCTTTATTCGCCAATGCATTGTTAGGCTGGACATTATCAGACAGAACCAGAACTTCAAGATGAATGCCCTCTTCCTTTAGCATAGGCTTGACGAGATCAAGCACCTCAGTCATCGGCGGGATGAGCGCGGCCACTTTTAATGTAACTTCTTCTTTGGTCTCAGGGGCTCCATTTTCAGGAGCTTCCTCCTTGGCTGCCTTCTCTCCGCAGCCGGCAAGCACAAGCATGATCGTCAGTACGAGCAGTAGTAATCTCTTATTCATAGTTGGTTACCCCCAGGTAAAATTGTAGGTTGGTCTGGTACAGGTGTTACTAACAAAAAAGGGTCGTAAAACTTAGCTTCTTCTCTTGTCGAGGAGTCTTGAAGCCAAGCTCCCGCTAAACTGGATCGACTGCACGAGAATGATCATGATGATAATCGTGAACACCATGATTTCGGTCTCAAACCGCTGGTATCCGTAACGAATGGCAAAATCCCCGACGCCGCCGCCGCCAACGATGCCCATAACCGTAGAATACGAGATGAAGCTGATCGTTGATGTTGTCAATCCAAGCACGAGTCCGGACCTTGCCTCAACGTAGAGGAACTTGAAAATCATCTGCAGCTTGGAAGCGCCCATCGACGAGGCGGCCTCCAGCACTTCCTTCGGCACCTCGAGCAGAGACTGCTCAACTAATCTTGAATACGTAGCGACGGCTATGACAGACAACGGCACAGCGGCTGCCAGCGTCCCAAGCGATGTGCCCACAATCAGGCGGGTCAGTGGAATCATGCTGACAACCAGCAGCAAGAACGGGAACGAGCGGATGACATTAACCAGACTGTTCAATAAGGTGAACAACCATCGATTCGCGTACAACTGGCCTTTTCTGCACAGAAACAATAGTGTTCCTACCGGAAGACCCAGTAATATCGCCGCAGCGATTGAAATGCCAACCATCACGAACGTCTGACCAATAGCCTGCCATATTTCGTCCTGGTACTGCATGACATAGGCGAAGTAATCGTTCAAGTATTGAATCACGCTATTTACGTAGTCCATCAGTCCGATTCCTCGCTTCCACGGCGACTCCGGTACCCTTGCCCTCTCTCTTGTTCAGGAGCCTCCGCTCTACCCGCGTTATTCTGATAGGTTCTTATCAAACGGCCGTCCTCCATGACCGACACCGCATCACAAATGCCGTTGACAACCTCCATCTCGTGAGAAACAATCACAATCGTGACCCCAAGCGTTCGGTTAATATGTCTCAACACATCCAGTATGCCCGCCGTCGTCTGCGGATCCAGTGAAGAAGTCGGCTCATCACATAACAATACGGAAGGCGAATTGGCTAAAGCCCTGGCAATTGCTACCCGCTGCTTCTGCCCACCGCTAAGCTGAGCCGGATATAACTTTGCTTTATCCTCAAGTCCGACAAAACGCAGAACCTCCTGCACGCGCTTCATCCGATCTGCCTTCGGTACCTTCGCCAGTTCAAGCGGGATGGATACATTCCCGTAAGCCGTACGGTTGCTGACCAGCTGGAACAGCTGGAAGATCATGCCGATCGATCTTCTTGCTTCCCGCAGCTGCCTGCCGCCAAGGGAAGTCAGCTCCTGACCATTCACCACGACTCGGCCCGAGTCCGGTCTCTCCAGTACGTTCATGATGCGCAGCAGCGTCGATTTCCCGGCTCCGCTCGCGCCGATGATCCCGTGTATGCTGCCCTCGGCAATATCGAGAGAGACAGCGTCGATCGCCTGATAACGGTCACTGCCATTGCCAAAGCTTTTACTAACCTCTTGCAGCGAGATCAATCTAATCCCCTCCTTGCCACATGAAGAAAGCCCGCGTGGCTATACAGCCTGCGAGCAAAATATGCTGCAACAACAATAGAATCATACCACAATTTTAGACAAAATGTGACACGACTTATTGACAGTCACATTGGAATGTTTACCAAAACGGCTCAGGATAAATACAGCTGATGTCCGTACATCCCCGTCAAGCGTTCAACCGCCTTCTCCAGCACGCCTTCCTCGAAGCCTTCCAAGCCTTCAATGGCCTGAATTTTATCCGCCGGTGACATCTCCTTGTGCAGATGCAAACTCCAGTTGACAATGGACTGTATCGCATCCTCATGCTCGAACTGACCGTAATAGATATGGGCTTTGTACAGATAGCTGTCGGCATGCTCTGGCACCATCTTCAGCACCTCGTCAAAAGCAGCCAGTGCCGCATCCTCGTCCTGATCCTTGTAATAGATCTGTCCCAATCTGAAATAGGCCCCCGGATGGCCCGGCGACAATTCCAGCACATTCAGCGTATCTTCCTTCGCGCGGGCATAGTCCGCCATCGTATAATAGATTCCGCTTCGCAAGCTGTATAAACTTCCCTGCTCCGGGTTCAGGCTGAGTCCTTGTGCGCAATCGGTCAGCCCCCGCTCCAGCTGGCCGGTTTCCACAAAACAAACGGCACGAAACTCGTAAAATCTCGAATTCGATGGCTGGGCTTGAATCGCCTGGGAATAGGCGTCAATGGCCAGGTCCCACATGCCCATCTCTTTATAGATATGGCCGCTGGCGGCAAGGTAGGTCGGATGCTCGGAGAAAGCCTCCTCCTGCTTCACCGCTTCCTGCAGCTCAAGCAGCGCCTCCTCATTGCGGCCTTGAAGATATAGCACATAACTCAGTTTGTTGCGGATTTCGGACCCATCCTGAAGGGCGGCAGCCTCCTTCAAAGACTGCTCCGCAGACGGCAGATCATTCATTTCCATATAAATGTCGGCCCGCTGCACATAATTGGGTGCATCATCATTCTCAAGCTCCAGCAGTTTGTTATTCAGCGCCAATGCCTCTTCATTGCGACCAACCCGGTAATAGCAGTCAACCATCCAGTAGCAGGCCAGCGGTGAATCCGGCTGCCTTCCATACAGCTTCGAGATCAGCTCATAAGCCAGCTCTTCCCGAGCATCCTCGCGATAGATCCGGGCCAAATCGAAATACGCGCGGTAATCGTCCGGCTCCGCTTCGATGGCCCACTCCAAATCCGCTTTGGCAGCGTTCTTGTTGCCTGACCGGTTAAAGACTTCCGCCCTCTTCAAGTAAAGCTCGTACGAATCCGGATACCGCTCAATGGCCTCCGACAGATAGAACTCGGCCTGTCCCAGATCCCCCAGCTGCACATACAGGTCCGCCATGGGCTTCCGAAAAGAATAGGCTTCCCGCACCTGCCGCTGAAACGTCAGAAATGCGCCGTAGCTGTAGTTGGTGCTCCCGGCAAACATGGCATATCCGCCATCTGCCTCCGCTTCATACCGATCCGCCAACTGAATCCCCTCTTGCAGAACCCCAACCGCTTCCTGCACATGATCCATCAGATCCAGGGATACGGACAGCATATAATAATACATCGGGATGGCGCGGTCCGGCTGCTGGATGCTCAGGCGGAAACAGTTCGCTGCCTCTGCCGGATTGCCGCTCTCGTAATAGGTCATTCCCAGCTCATAATAAGTCGAGATGACCGTGCTGTCGTCCTCTCTCTTGATGCTTTCTTTCAAATCCCGGATCGCCTCTTCGTATTGGTTCAGGTCTTTATGAGCAATTCCCCGGGTATACCAGTTCAGATAATTGTCGGCATTTAACCGGATAGCTTCATCTAAATCCTCTATCGCTTCCGTCTCCCGGTTCAGTTCACGTAAAATATGCGCACGCCGCTCATAAGCACGATGGCTCCCGCTCGAATCGATGAGACGCCCCAGATAGGTTACAGCCTCCTCCGAGTGACCGCTGTTATGCAGCAGCTCCGCATAATGGAGCTTGTCATCAAAACTTGTGATGGCACTCTCGCCTTTTCTCATATATTTAAGCGCTTGTTCAAACTCCCGCTTCTTCCTGTAATGGTTACCCATGCGGAACCAGATTCGTTTCATCCATTTCATGGTGGCTCACCCTTTATATGTAGTTATTATTCCTGGGTCGTGTGAATAAGAGCAGAGGGTTTCCCTCTCATCTCTATATTATACTTCCTCTATGTCCATTTGCACCCAAATTAAAGAGGAACCCATTCCGGTTCCTCTTTACGGTGTATATCCTATTATACTGTACGATTCTCGTCATCATGTCCAATCCCAATAACTAAATCTAATACACCTTATGAATAACGTCTTCAAAATCGGGATCTTCCATATCGATATCATCCAGTTCGCCCCAGCGGCCCAGCTCCTTAAAAATATCCAGTGTATTCATCTCGCGGCGGTTCACCTCAATGGTGACGGCGTTATCCACCGCGCTCGTTACCCGAAGCGGAACTGCACGGCTTCCTTCTCCTGCTCCCTGGAATTGCTCCGGGATTGCAAAAGGGCCGCGAAATGTCACGGTAATCAGCGTAGGCAGACCGATTGTATCTCGCAGGGACCGGACCGTTCCATCATAGGAAAGCTCCCCGTTGTTAATGACCATCACCCGATTGCAGAGCTGTTCGATGTCATCCATATCATGCGTCGTGAGCAGAATGGTCTTGCCGAATTGCTCATTGATCAGCTTGAGAAAATGGCGGATGTTCCGCTTAGCGTTCACGTCCAGCCCGATTGTCGGTTCATCCAGAAACAGCACGCCCGGGTCATGCAGCATCGCGGCCGCGAGGTCGGCGCGCATGCGCTGTCCGAGCGACAGCTTGCGTACAGGCGTTTCCCAGAACGCCTGTAAATCGAGCAGTTCGGCGAACTGTCCGAGCCTCCACTCCTTGTCGGCCTGATCCACGCTGTACATTTTGGCCAAAATATCATAGGAGTCCTTCACCGGGAGATCCCACCACAGCTGGCTGCGCTGACCGAACACGACGCCCAGATTATTTACAACGCTGCGCCGTTCCTTGTGCGGATTCATGCCGCCAATCGAGACGCGACCTGAGGTTGGATGGAGAATGCCCGTCAGCATTTTGATGGTGGTGGACTTCCCGGCCCCGTTCGGCCCGATATAACCGACAAACTCTCCCTGCTCCACTTGAAAACTGATGCCTCTAACGGCTTCCTTCGTCCGGTATTCTCTCGTAAACAGGGTTCGCAAACCGGAGAAGCGCCCCTCCTTCACAACCGGCGTTTTGAACTCCTTGCGTATGTTATGAGCTTCAATCATGTGACGCGCTCCTCCCTTAACTCCCCGTACTTTGATATTTGGTCAAACCGAACTGCCAGAACTTCAAACTTATGCCGAGACATAACAGGGCCGCTCCTGCCAAGGCAGGCAGCACCCATACCCCCAGCTCGCCGCGCAGTATGTATAGTGACGGAATATAATTGACTAAACCAACCGGGACAATGATCAGCAGGATCGATGACATCCATTTCGGATACAGAGTCAACGGATATTGAGCAGCCGTCCGGGCCGCGTCCTCCGTCAGATTCTGAAGCTCGGTGATCCGGGTCGTCCAAAACCCGAAGGTTGCGGTCGCAAGGCCGATCGAGAACAGGATAACAGCCCCCGTGACGATAATATACAGCGATTGCGGCACCGCGCTCCATCCCACCTGACCTGCCGCCATCATGCCATGCAGCGACCACCAGAGCAGAAAACCGCCCTGCAGCACTTCGCCCAGCATAATCCGGAACTTCTGGGGCATAAGCGCCAGCAGCACGGGCATGGGACGGGTCAGCAGCTGGTCAAGCTCACCGTTCACCAGATATTTCTCAAGATGATGCACTTCATCCCCAAACGTCCGGTAAAGCGTCTTCGACAGGGTCATGATAGCAAACAAATACGCGATTTCGTGCATGGACCAGCCCTGGATGGCCCCGAACTTATAGAGGACAATGGCAACCATGAGGAATTCGGATATTTGGATCAATGCAGCAAGAAACGAAGCCAGAATAAAATTGAATTTGTACTGCATGCGGCTTTTGATGCTGGTTCGGATCAGCAGCGCATACAGGGACAGCCAGGATCTCGTGGTCATCCTCCCTGCACCTCCACTTTCCGCCTGAGGAAGCCGGTAGCCAGCAGACCTGCCAGCGTGAGCAGCACACACCACATGAGCGTGCCCCACAGATAGGAAACGTCATCGAAGCCCAGATAGATTCGGGTAGGTACATAGAGCAGATACGGATACGGCGACCACCAGGCAATCGTCTGCAGCCAGCCGGGCAGCCATTCGATAGGAATGAAGAAACCTGCAAGGAGATTGATCATCGCGTGGTTGCCCCAATACAACCAAGATGATTCCGTTGTCCATAAGGCGGATGCGCCGATAAGATAGTTGATGCAGATCGATAAGTAGGCGGCGCCTGCCAGGGCTATGGCAACATAGAGGAACGTGGAGGCTTTCCCGGGTAACTGCAAGGAGAAGGCAAAGTAATAAACCAGGTAGATCGGGATCGATTTGTAAACGAATTGGTAGGCGATTTGCCCCCATTCCTTGGCCATTAAATGGCTGAACAAATGAACGGGACGCATCAAATCCAGTGAAATATGGCCGGTTCGGACAGCTTGGGGAATGCCGAGGCCGTTCGTGACGAAACTGGAAACCCAGAGCGCAGCTTGAGTAAAGGCGATATAACCGACCATTCCCTGCGTTCCATAATCTCCAAGCGCGTAGTCTGCACCGAGACCGATCCAGATACAGGCATACATGAAGCCGAACATCGCGCTGGCGATATTGTGCACCATGTGAGCGCCGCGGTACTGCAAATTACGGGCATAGGCTTTGGAAGCCAATGTGAAATAAAGCATGAAGCACCTCCGATAAGCATTTTAGATGGCGGACCCATCCACTTCAGACAAGGCGAAAATGAGAGAAGGACAATAGCATACCAGAACGTTCCATATCAGGCAAGGCTTTTTTCGAGAGGTAAATCGTGATGGGATTCGGCAAACCAAAAAGGCCAACCAGAAGATTCTGGCTAACCTGATAAACCAAAAGAAGCCTTCTCCTCCCGCCGTCGGTTCCGAAACAAACCTGGCATAGAGTTTGAAGACTTCGCTTTCGCTTTCGTGAAATGAGAATTTACAGGCACCTGATACAGCTTGCAGTAACTGAAAGCCTATGTTGTTACACTGTCTCAGGGACAGCGTCCGTATCAGATTCAGGACCGCGGCTCGCGGCTGTATCTGAATCCGGCTGCGTATTATACAAATACTGAAGATGCTGGAACGGCTGCGGCTGTTGGAAGGACTGCTGTTTAAAGAGCTGCTGCTGGAAGGATAGGGGCTGCTGATAGGATGGCGAGAGAGGAGTCCGAGATGGATAGGACGGCGGCTGAGGGTATGGTGAATAGGACGGATAAGCTGTGTACTGCGGCGGTCTGGCCTGTTGATAATAGGATGGGTAGGATGGATAGGATGGCGGAGGCGAGTACCTATAATAGGCAGATGCCGGGGATGCCTGTTGGTTACTATACGCTGACTGCTGACCAAAAGGCTGCTGCTGGATCGACTCAAAATAGGAGGCATTGTCGGGGGCATTGTTGGGGGCATTGTCGTCACGCTTGCCGCAGCCCGGCGGCGGTCCCAGAATGACCGTTTCCTTCAGAGGAGCAACCGCTTTGGCGTAATCCTCCTCATGGATGCAATAGGCAATATGCAAAATCTCCTTCGGAATATGCCGCAAAAAGTCTGATCCATACACAATATCCGGCGTCGGCTGATCAAATATGGTCAGAATGTGGGCTTTGTCGCTAAGCGTCAGAATCCAGTGAAACCATCCCTTCGGGAACATCGAGACCTGGCCCGGCTTTAGCTTGTAAGTCATCAGCTTCTGAGTAAACGGATTAAATACGGAAGTAATCACTTCGCCGCTGATGACAATTACCAACTCATTTGCATTCGTATGCCAGTGAGGCTGAATAATAATCCCTTGGGTCATATGAACATTGAAGAAGCCCGTCGCGATTGCAGGCATTTGGGCTCCGAACACCTGAGTTATGTAGTTTCCCGCATCGCGTTTATAGTTCAAGGTGTCGTTCGAGTCTGCAAACAGCTTCAAATTCGGAGATGTCAGTACTGGATCGAGCATCGTTTTCCTCCCTTGAAAGTTCTCTGATCTATAAATCTGTATGCATGGGAGGCTCGGCTTATGTAGAAGGAGACTGTCAAGATAGTAAAAAGACGCGACTGGTCAGATCACGTCCCTATGCTTCATCGGCTCTTGAAACTCGCCGAAATACTCTATCAGGAAGGACTGGAACTCCCTGGCGGCCTTAGACAGATATCGCCGCTCCAGCCAAGCTACGGTGAAGGTGCGGTAGCAGGAAGGCTTCTCGATGCGTACCATCACGAAGGACGGCTTTTCATCCCCTTTGCACCCGGGTACAAATGCCGCTCCAAGTCCGGCGGATACGAGGCTGGCCAAAGCTGCAGGTTCATCCACTTCACAGACGACATCCCGGCTGATCCCAGCCAAACGGCAGAACTCCTCGTTCATTTTTCGAAACGGGTGGCCTGCTTTATATTCGATGAATGCTTCCCCCGCTACCTCCTGAAGGGTTATGCTGGTCCGTCCCGCCAATCGATGACCGTGAGGCACTGCCAAGAACACCTCGGCATGGAGGACCGGGGTCTCCAAAATGTGGTCTTCGTCCAGTGCCGCTGCGGTAAAGCATAGATCGACCTCTCCGTTCTCCAACATCTGTACCATCTCCCTCATCGAGTCGGGCGCAATCTGGATAATCCGGAAATTCACCTCAGGATATCGCGCACGAAAAGCTCCCAAGGCTTTGGACAGCCGGGGCAATGCCGTCGTTGCAATGCGAATGCTCCCACGCTCCATCCCTGCTAAATCGGACACCTCTCTCTTGCCTTCCTCAATGGCCGAAAGTGCCGTATCTACGCTTTTTAAAAAAGCCTTCCCGAATGAATTGAGCTTGATTTGCCGATTCTGCCGATCAAACAGTTGTACTCCCAAATCTTCTTCCAACCGGGCAATCGTCTTGCTGAGCGCAGGCTGGGCAATTCGAAGTTCCTTTGCAGCTTTAGTCATATGCTCCATTCTGGCCACCGTCTGAAAATAATGCAGCTGAAGCAGTTCCACGGTAACTTCCTCCTTTATCGATAACCTAAAGTATATGAATGCATGTCATAATATATATTTTTATTTATTAACTATCGATTGTAGAATAAATCGTAACCAAAGGAAAGGGGGAAATAACATGAACGAACATCCGCAACAACCACCATCGGCTGAAAAATTAATCCGCATTCTGGCCTTTACGATGATTCTCTCCTCGATGAGCGCAACGATGTTTAATATCGTACTTCCGGAAATCAGCAAGCAATTCCAGCTTTCCTTTGCCCAGGTCAGTTGGGTATCTTCGATTTACATGCTGATATATGCCATAGGCTCTGTCATATACGGAAAATTGGCTGACACCTATAAACTCAAAAATCTGCTCACCCTCGGTTTGCTCCTCTTCTTTGTCGGTTCCCTTACAGGGTTATCGGCACAAGCCTACTGGATGGTCCTGCTGGGCCGGATCCTTCAGGCTGCGGGGGCAGCCGTCATTCCGGCAACAGCCATGATCATACCCGTCCGTTACTTCCCGGCAGAAAGCCGGGGCCGCGCGCTTGGCATAACCGCTACCGGACTCGCGATCGGAAGCGCAATTGGGCCGGTGGTCTCGGCTTTGATCGTCAGTGTGTTCCACTGGAGATGGCTCTTCTGCATCCCGGTGTTGATCCTCGTCACCTTGCCCTTGTACCGCAAATATTTGGGCAATGAACAAGGCCAGGGCGGACGGATCGATTGGCTCGGCGGCGGTCTTCTGGCAGGGACGGTTGCGCTGCTGCTCCTTGCGGTGACACTGGGAAGCTGGATATATGGCTTAGGCAGCTTCATGCTGTTCCTGTTATTCCTCCTGCGCATTCGATCGGCTAAAGAGCCTTTTGTTCAGCCCCGTTTATTCAGCAACAAAAGCTACTCAGTCGGACTAGTGCTCGCCATATTCATCGTGAGTGTCGGTTACGCCCTGCCCTTTCTAACTCCACAGCTGTTGGCGAATATGAACGGTTTGGCTCCGGGTTGGATCGGATTTGTCATGGTGCCGGGAGCCATCGTCACGGCCATGCTTGGCGGAAGAGGCGGCAAGCTGGCGGATACCAAGGGAACACGTTATCTATTCTATATAGCGTCCACCCTGCTTCTGGTCTGTTTCGCCCTGTTGTCCACCTTCGCGGGCATATCGCCATTCCTCATTGCGCTGTTTCTGATCTTCGGCAATGTGGGGCAAATGTTTATGCAAATCTCGCTCTCCAAGACGATTTCCTTGTCGCTGCCCAAAGAACAAACCGGTGTCGGTATGGGATTGTTCTCTCTGCTCAACTTCCTGTCCGGCGCAATCGCCACTGGGGTATACGGCAAAGCCGTCGATTTTAGCGCCGGAAGTTCCTGGAATCCGCTAAATCTGTTCCAGGGAGCCTCCACCTACAGCAACATCTATATCGTCCTGTTTGCCTTACAAGCTGCAGTTCTCCTGCTATTTATGCTGCAATTTGGCAGAGCAGGGCAGCGTGAGCTGCAGGTTCAAACAACAGGCTCTAAGTAAGGAGAACACAACAGATACGGTTAGTGTAAAAGTTATGTTTGCCTGCATATTGTTTACTCGGCACGGCACGGCATGACATGACATGAGGCCCGGCTAAAGGTAATACAGCATCGAAATTCAACCAGGTCAATAGAAAAACCACCGGAGCAACGCTTGGTTTCAAACCTCTCCGGTGGTTTTGATTCTATGTTAATGCATATTCCAATCTGAGATGATATGCCCTCAACAGACAACCATAGTCTATGCCTGACGGGTAACCTCATTGCGGCAACCGCCACAGCAAGTGGTGCTGGACGCTGGAGGTGCACTCCTCCTGGTGCAATATTACATAGCCGCTCGTTTCAGCTGGCCGTAATACAGGTCGCTATAGAATCCGCCCTGCTTCAGCAGCTCATCGTGGGAGCCCTGCTCCAGAAGACGTCCATCCTTCAGCACCAGAATACGGTCCGCCGAGCGAATGGTATTGAGACGGTGGGCGATCACAAAGCTCGTCCGTCCCTTCATCAGCCGCTGCAGCCCTTCCTGGATTTTGATCTCCGTTACGGTATCGATGCTGCTTGTCGCTTCATCCAGTACCAGCATGGAGGGATTGGCGAGAATCGCTCTGGCAATCGCAAGCAGCTGCTTCTGGCCTTGGCTGATGCCGCTGCCGTCAGGCTTGAGCATCTTGTCATAACCGTCCTTCATCCGCACGATAAACGAATGGGCATTGGCCAGTTTCGCAGCTGCCTCGACCTCTTCATCGGTCGCATCAAGCCGTCCGAAGCGGATATTCTCACGGATGGTGCCTTGGAACAGGAAGGAATCCTGCAGCACAAAAGCCATCTGTGCTCGCAGGCTTTCCCTGCGGATGGAGGAAATGTCCCGTCCATCCAAGGTAATGGTCCCGCTGTTCGGGTCGTAGAACCGGGAGAGCAGCTGAATTAACGTTGTCTTCCCTGCACCCGTCGGACCGACCAGCGCAATCATCTCGCCGGGCTTCGCCTCAAAGCTGATTCCATCCAGCGTATCCCCGTCTTTTTCATAGGAAAAAGATACATTGTTGAATGTCACCGCTCCCTCTACACTCTTCAGTGCGACGGCGGCCCCTTCATCCTTCGCTTCAACCTCTTCATCCAGCACCTCGAATACACGTTCCGCCCCCGCGATGGCAGACAGCAGCGTGTTCCACTGGTTCGCCAGATCGTTCAGCGGTCTGGTAAACTGTCGCGCGTAACTCTCAAATATGATGATGACACCGATCGTGATATGCCCCTGAATCGCCATAATGCCGCCAATCCCCGCTACGATCGCAAAACTCAGGTTGTTCAGCCCGTTCATCAGCTTCGGAATAAAACCCGAGATGCTCTGTGCCCAGAAGCCCGATAGACGAATCCGTTGATTGCGCTCATCGAATTCACGGATAACCCGCTCCTCCTGGGAGAAAGCCTTAATAATCCGCTGTCCCGACAGCGTTTCTTCAATATAGCCGTTCAGATCCCCCAGATTGCGTTGACGCTCTTTGAATAAGGGACCGGTTCGCCGAGTGATCCAGCGCATCCCCAGCATCATCAGGGGAACCACCAGAAATGTCAGCAGTGTAAGGAGCGGACTGAGCCACAGCATAACGGTTAACGTACCGATTAAGGTCAGCACACTCGAGAATATTTGAATGGCCGAACTGTTCAGTGTTGAACTGACGTTCTCAATATCATTGGTCAGACGACTCATAATCTCGCCCTGTTGGCGCTTTCCATAGAACGGAATCGGCAGCCGGTGCAGATGCGTAAACAGATCCATTCGCATCCGGTATACCGTCTCTTGGGCTATGCCGATCATCCAGATGTTGTGCAGCCAGGTGGTTAAAGCCTGAAGGACGTACACAACAGCCAATCCGATAAGAAAATACATCCAGCCCGAGTCCACCAAGCCGCCCGGGTCTTTGATATCATTCAGGAACCGATCTACCCCGACCCCGAGCAGATAAGGGCCGAGCAACGCAAGCCCGGAGCTGAACATCACCATCAGCAGCACAAGTGCAAGCTTTCCTTTGCGGCGGGCGAGATAAACCCATATTCTGGAAAGGGTGCCCGACCAATTCTTGGCTTTTGCCTTGGGCTTGCGGCCCGAACCGCTATCCTTGCTTTTGCCAAGATCGATCTTTGGCCTTGGATGACGAAATGGTTCAGTGAATGCCTTAAGCATGCTGCTGCACCCCCTCTCCGTATTGGGATTCATAGATGCGTCGATACAGGGAGGAGCTCTCCATCAAGGAGTCATGATTCCCTTTTCCGATCAATCGCCCGTCATCCAGCAGCAGAATCAAATCTGCCGAGGTGGTTGAGCTGATCTTCTGTGTGATCAAAAATGTCGTGCAGGACAAATCCTTCAGAGCATCCAGCAAAGCACCTTCCGTGCGAACGTCAAGTGCGCTTGTGCTGTCATCCAGGATGAGGATGGAAGGCTTCCGTACGAGCGCCCGCGCAATCGACAAGCGCTGCTTCTGCCCTCCGGATAAGTTAACGCCGCGCTGTCCAAGCATCGTGTCGTAACCGTTAGGCAGATGTTCTATCGTATCGTGGATCTGCGCTCTGCGTGCCGCTTCCTTGATTTCGTCCATGGAAGCATCCTCCCGTCCCCAGGCAATGTTCTCCCGAACCGTGCCGGAGAAGAGCAGCACCTCCTGCGGAACATAGCCAATGCTGCTGCGCAGATGCATCGGGTCGATCTCCCCTGCATCCTTTCCGTCTATCCGCACGTTCCCCTTATCCTCCTCGTACAGCCGCGGAATGAGCTGAACCAGCGAGGATTTGCCTGAACCGGTAGCCCCCATAATAGCGATTCGCTCACCGGGTCTGGCCACAAAAGAGATATCCGTCAGCACATCAATATCACTGCCCGGATAGCTGAAACTAACTTGCTCGAATTTCACTCCGCCTTCAATTTCAACCTTATTATCATGGTTCTTATAGACTCCGGTTGCTGCATCGTCCTCGGTCTTCAGCACCTCCTGTGCACGCTGGGCGGAAGCCCGTCCACGGGAGAACGCAACAACAACCCAGGAGAGGGCTGACATGGCACCGATACAGCGCAGGGAATAGTTGACGACGGCTACAACCTCGCCAACGCTGGCACTGCCAGTCGCGATGTCTTTACGGCCGAACCACAGAACCGCCATAATCCCGGCATTCATGATCAGGAGAATAAAGGGCATCGTGGTCTCCGTCAATCGCAAGGTCGATATGGTAGAACTCATCAGCTTGCCAGAAGTACGACCAAACCGTTCAATCTCATGGCCCATGCGCACGAAAACACGAATCAACCGAATCCCGGTCAGGTTCTCCTGTATAACGCCGTTCACCGCATCCAGCCGCTGCTGGACACGCCGGAATGCATCGGCTGCCCGCTTCATAATCCAGGCGATAAATATAAACAGTACAGGCACGGTTAGCACCAGCAATAAGCCCAGCTTCACGTTCACCACCAGCGCCATAACGATGCTGCCAAGCACAACTAACGGAACGCGCGTCATGAAACGCAGGCCCATGAACACCGTATCCTGAATCTGGGTGACATCGCCCGTCAGCCTTGTAATCAGCGACGATGTGGCAAATCGGTTAAATATCGAATAGGAGAAGGACTGCACCTTCTCATACAGTTGGTCGCGAAGATCATAGCCGAGCCCCTGGCTCGTATGCGCCGCGAAGAAGGAGCTCGAAATTCCGGCTATAAAGGCGATAACAGCGCTTCCAGTTAAAACAGCTCCCCACATCCATACAACCGACATGTCCTGCTTCTGAATGCCGTCATCTATGATTTTGGAAATAAGCAGCGGCTGAATCAGCTCAGCGGTGAGCTCAATCAGCATCATCACCAGTGCCGCAATCGCGGCTACGCGGTACTTTTTCAAGGTCGAGAAGACAATTCCCATATGCATTCCTCCGAGGCAGAAGACCTAGATTATGTTCTGAAAGTGGTCTTCATGTAGTAGCAATATTAGTTCGTTCAATAGCATGGATATGTCTATTATAATATATTTTCTGCTAGAACTTATCGGCAGATTAAAAAATATAACGAGATATACTGGCCGAAGATACTGCTGTTGTACGGACAAGACCCTTTATCCCTGCATCAAAAAAGAGAACCTGTCCTTCAGGATCATCACCTGTCGAATCGGCTCTCTTGCAAAGCGTATAGCTATTCCACGGACTTCAGCGCTTCAATCATATCAATCCGTTTCAATTTGTAATGCATGGAGACCATGACAATTCCCGAGAACAGCAGCGTCAGCAGCGCCGCATAGCCATATCTGATACCATGGATGCTCGGACTGAACATCATGGCATCCACTTCCGCCGTTTGCAGCACGAACCGGTGCAGGAGCACTCCGGCCAAATTGCCTGCTATAACAAATCCGCCAAAGAAAACGCAGAGGGCGGCCTGAGTGTGGCAGCGTCACAGAATGTTCTAACATTCAGAGGAAACTAGCAGCACAAAAAGCAATCTCCTTCACTTGGAAGGGAATTGCTTCCTCACAAATTATCTATAAAAAACATACGGTTTACTATGAGCTCCAAAATTCTGCCCGGTCTTCCGCCCTCAGCTTGGAAACAAAACCCGACGGATCCTGATCCATGTACTGGATCGAATCCATGATCCATCTGCCATCCGCGTGCCTATATTTAATCGTAGCTAACCCGGAATCCCGGAGTCGATGCTCGCTTGTTCCTGTTTCATGTGTTTGATCAGCTATCAGCTGAAAATAAGGATCGATCTGCTTGATATCCTGAGCAAGCGTTACCTCTGGGATCAAGGCCTCAAACTCGCTTCGTTCCGGGAGGCGGCTAAGACGCCACTGATCCATGAGATGACCGCTGTTGGAAGTATAAAAAGTGATCAGCTCGCTGCCATCCGGCATTTTGCGAATCTCGTAGGTGTAATCCTGCTCTTTTCTTATGATATCAGGCTTGCCGTATTGCCTTTCCACCGTTTGTTGGTCCGGGGCATAAGACAAGAGCATCCGATAATAATAGGGAGTGTTTATCTCGTTATGGAGCGTAATTTCCTCATCCGCTTGATCAGCGCCAGACAAGAAAATACATAACATTAACGCTAATACCCCCACCGATATTCCCGCTGCCCGAGCTTTAATCACCACACACACCTCCTCATTGAATCAATCGATGAACCCTGTCATCATCACTTCCGGAATATCCTTGCCCTCAGCCCACTCCCTGAATGAAAAATCGAGCACTTCCCCTTGTGCAAGCGAGGTCATCACTCTTTCTTCTTGAAAGGAATAAGAGAAGGTATGCAGCGTCCCGAACAAATTGTCGTAATCTGTATAAAACAACGGGGATTGACGGTCCTTAAACAGACCAAATGCTTCCGCATGGGTCAGGCGCTGGGCGCCCAAGCTTTCGATGTAAGATTTACGACGAAGGGAATGCTCAATGGAAGGCCTGTTTTTGCCCGCCAATGCTTCATAATGGTTGACACAGGCAAGAACTTCATCGCCCGCTCGGGTAACGACTTCATCCGGACTTGCCTCAACCACCGCCGAATTTCCTCGCGCATCGCCCAGAGAAAAGTTATAACAGGCCGCATGGGGAATATGGCGCAGCATGTAAGCTGCTTCTTCTACTGTAGCGCATGACTCCAATATCATTCGAACACTGATCCACGAAGACAATCCCGTCCGGTATCCTTCAAAGCTGACAAAATGAAGTCCGGCCGCAAGTCCTTTTTCATTTATACCGTCATGCCGCCCTATCGCCTGCAGATTATAGCCTGCGGTCGCCAGTCCTTGCCCCGATTGGGCCATAGTAAAATAACCATCGTAAAACGCAGGCGTGAAGTCGTAGTTTCTTATGTAATATGCTGGAGCGATCATGGCCGAACAGCCCATGGCATCGATCTTCGGAACATCATATCCGCCGAGAAGAGCTGCAGTCTTTTTGAACGATAATCTGAGCCCTTCTGCCAATCCCTCCAACTCGGCTACAAGCTGCGGGGCAAACTCGTTATAAATGGCCTTCATCTGTTCCGCATCGATCTCCGGTTTGGTCGCCGCTCCAAAGGCTTGTAATATCGAATGATTCTGCAGGCTGCGACCCAGCTTAAGTCCGTTATGGTAGTTGTCGCCTCGAAGCTGAATGATATGAACGGTATAATCCGTCATGTTGAACCCCTCCACCCAGGTTTACTATCTGCCATAAAAAATATATCCCTTACCGATTATAGATGTAATTCACCCTTCTTCCAATAAAAAACCTCTGTGCGACGCCAATCCCAAGATGAGCGACCACGATTCGTAGGCAGGTTTTCTTGCAATGTCGAATTTCATCAGCACCGCTGATAACTTATCAAGCCTATATCTATAAAAAAAGCTCCTGCCTAAGCATGTCAACATACTTGGGAGGAGCAATTTCATCTTATTGACGGGGCAATGCTTCGAACTGCTGAACGTATTGTTCATACTTCGCGGACCATACATCTTTGCGGGACTCTATCGTTCTTCCCTCAAGCAGCGCTTCAATGACGTCAAGGCATACATCCCAGCCTGCAATATCCTTCGGTGTATGATCTGTGATCTTGGTTATTTTCTCGATGAGCACTAGGCGACAGCCTTCGGCTTCAGGATACAGTTCAAAGCGTACCCGATCCTCTCCCCAAGTGTATTCCAGCACCGACAGCTCCCGATAGTCCGTTATTGCCATTTCTTCGAAATTCCCGTCCTGCATATCAAAGGTCATTCTTCCGCCCATGCGCAGATCCTCCACCTTCAGTTCGGAGAACCATTGGGATAGCTTCTCGTTATCGGTCAGATATGACCACACCTTTTCCACTGAGTGCTTCAATCGGCGTTCAAACCGGACACTCGTTCCATACTCGTCTTGCTGTACAACGGCTAACATTGTTTACCCTCCTCAAAAATGCCCATTTTGAACAAAATCGCTTCATCAAACTTAAGATTCGTTGGGACTGTTAAGAAGATTCATCCTGATCAAGGATTCTCTCCAAGTCATCCAGCTTGTTCGACCAAAACTTCCGGTAAGGCTCCAGCCAGTCATGAATTTCCTCCAGCGGTCTGGCATTCAGACTGTATACATGGGTTTGGGCTTCTTTACGAAGAGACACAAGCCCCGCTTCACGCAAAATCCGCAGATGTTTCGACACGCCCGGTTGACTGAGCGGCATTAGATCTACAATCTCTCCCACTGTGCACTCTTTTACACGCAAATAATCAAGAATGGTCCTGCGATTGGGTTCCGCTAATATTTCAAAAAGATTATCGTTCATCATATTCAATATATTACTTTATAGTTATATTTCTGTAAAGATATATAATGTGAATTTACATTGTTGAACGGATTCAGCAGCTTCTCATTGGCAACGAAATGTATCGAACTAGGGCTATTAAGCCTGAAATGCTGAATGGCATTCGTCTCGGTTCGATCTAAGCAATGGAAAGACACCGGGCTTCCTTGCGGTAACAAGGTCAATCTGATGCGAGGCAGACCCTGCTGCACCATATGGATCGCCTATGGATCGAGAGTAGCGGTTTCCTTTATTTGTGATCTGCTCCTAAAAAATAATTTTTAATTGCCGATGTAATAGTTGAAACTTTATTCTGAGCGAATGCGTCATATTGTAGAGGAAAATAATAACAAGCAAAATTCAGGAGGTTGAGTGTGTGAAAAGAATATGGACTGCCTTGCTAGCAGCTATACTGTTAATCCCCATGACATTCCAAACACAGGCACAGGCGGCAGTGAACATTAGCGTCTTGATTGACGGCGTCAAGCTGTATACGCCTCAAGCGCCTGTTATGATTCAAGGACGGGTCATGCTTCCGATGAGATCCATCTTCGAAGCACTGGACGCAACGGTCAAATGGAATCAAAAAACGCAAACCGTCACAGCAGTCAAGGATGGCACTACCGTCATTCTTAAGATTAATTCCAAGACGGCTACTATCAACAACCAAACTGTAGCGCTGGATGTTCCGGCGAAAAACCTGAAAGGCAACACGATGGTGCCTGTACGTTTCGTAAGTGAATCCCTCGGTCAGAAAATCGGCTGGAATTCCAAAACGAAAACGGTCACCGTCACGACAACAAATGATTCAGGCGGCGGTAACAATACCTACATTGTACCGGTGAGTTATGTAACTCAAAAAGACATCGGCAATGCCGGAGATGGACGTGATTTGCAGGTCAGCTTCTCCAAATCATCCACCGAATCCCTGATTTCGCATTATCGTGTGATGATTGTTAAGCAGTCCAAAACGTTCAGCCAAGCGGATGCAACGCGCATTTCTTCAGCAAATTACACTACGGTATATCCTGCAGGATCGGACCGCTCACAGGTCCTCACATCAAGTTCAAGAGACATTGATGGCGACCTGATCCGGGATAACCAGGCTTATAAAGCTTACGTATTGGCAGTAGGCAAATCAGGCGGCACGTATGCCCTTTCCTCGGCATCGCCTTCATTGACGCTGACCAATACCAATTCGGTTAATGGAGCAACCAATGTGAAAGCAAGCGATATAAGCGACAACGGCGATGGCCGTGATTTGCAGGTCAGCTTCACTCGCGCTCAGAACGAAAGCAATGTAACCAACTATCGCTTATTTACGGTAAAAACGAAGGATGCAGCTAACTTCAATGTAGCGGCAGCCAAATCCGTATCGAGTCAAAACTACACAACGGTGAACAAAACCAGCTCAACGAATACAACGCTGTCAACGACATTGAGTTCTTCCGCTCGTGATACTTCAGGAGAGCTCATTCGAAGCGGCGTGCCTTATACCGTGTTTGTACTGTCAGTCAGCAGCAATGAAAGCGCACTTGCAAGCAATCTGTCTTCTGGTTCTGCTTCCATCACGCTCAGCACAGGTAATGCAACAGTTCCTTACATTACACAGGTATCGGATATCGCTGATTTCGGTGACGGCCGTGATCTCCGTGTAAGCTTTAACAAGGTGTCCAACGAGTCCAGCATTAACTCTTACCGGGTTTTTGTTGTCAAGGACAGCAATTACAGCAGCTTCAACTTAAGCAAAGCCAATTCCATCTCCAGCTACAACTATACCCATGTCAACAAAACAGGCAATAACATCAACAACTTGACGCTGGCATCGGGTGCCAGAGACGTGGATGGAGCAACCATTCGCAGCGGCGTGTATTATCGTGTATTCGTTATGGCTGTGGACAACAACAACAATAATAACAACATTCTGTCTGCTCCATCGAATTCCATCATTCTAAGTTCCAGTTATAATGTTGGCGCGGTTACCAGCCTGTCCGTTACCGACGTGAACAACTACAATGATGGGCGTGACCTGCAGGTCTCATTCTACCGCCCGTCTGATCAATCCAATATTAGTCACTACCAAGT
Source organism: Paenibacillus glucanolyticus NBRC 15330 (assembly GCF_004000885.1). Classification (GTDB taxonomy): domain Bacteria; phylum Bacillota; class Bacilli; order Paenibacillales; family Paenibacillaceae; genus Paenibacillus_AQ; species Paenibacillus_AQ glucanolyticus. The sequence goes on along the minus strand of NZ_BIMC01000017.1, from coordinate 15,509 downwards.
ATTCGTTGTAAAATCATCGAATAGTTATTTTGATCTGTACAGAGCAAACAGCTTAAACAGCTATTATTATACGCAAATTAGCAAGAACAGCAGCAGCAACAGCTACATGACGCAAGTCCTGAATTCCAGCAGCCGTGATATCGACGGAGATCTGATTCGCAGTGGCGTCAGTTACCGGGTGTATGTTCTGTCCGTAGGATATTCGAGCAATAACAATGCCCTATCCGATTATGCATCCATCACGCTTGGGAACAACAATCAGAATGTAAATCCTGTTTCTACGCCGTCCTTGACGGTCATCGGCAATAACGGAAACGGAAGCGACCTGAGGGTTTCCTTCAGCCCTGCTTATGGAGAAAGCTACATCGAACATTACCGGATTTTTGTCGTGAAGTCCTCCAAGAACCTGACATTGTCGCAAGCCTACGCCAACAGATATTACACCATAGCTAACAAAACCGGCAGCACTATCACTCGGGATTTGGCCAGCACGACTCTGGATTCCGACGGGGAACCTATTCAAAGAGGCTCCAGCTATCGCGTGTACGTCTTATCACTAGGCAACAGCTACTCCAACTATACCAACGCTCTCTCCTCTGCCTCTGCAGCGGTTACGATTCAAGGCGTGACGGAAGTAGGAGCGGTAGCGGACGTTACAGCAGCTGATGCTGGAGACAGCAATAATGCAAGCGATCTGAAAGTATCCTTTAAGAAGGCTGCAAATGAAACCAACATCAGAGAGTATCGGATCATGGTCGTGAAGCAAGCTAACGCTGCTAACTTTAAGGTAGCTCAAGCTAACAACGTAGGAATAAACAACTACGACAGTGTGCCGATCGGAGCCGATTTCAGTAATGTTCTGAGACCTGGAATAAACGATGTTGACGGTCAGCCGATTAAAAATATGGTGGATTATCAAGTATTCGTCTTGTCCGTAAGCAATAATGGAAACAACGCGCTATCAGCACCATCCGCACCGATTAAACTTACGGGCACCACGGTAACGGTTCCTTCGAATGTGTATGCCGGGATTGAAAGCACCAACGGGAATGGCAGTGATGTTGTCGTTAGATTCTCTCCTGCTACAGGTAGTATTAATGAATACCGAATCATGGTGGTACCAACCAACAAAAAATTTGGCGATTCTGAAGCAAATAATGTACCTTCCGGAAATTACACTGTAGTTCATGTTGATTCCAGCCTGAATCAATATGTAAGGAACTTGGAGGCATCAACGAAAGACGTCAACGGTGCAGTCATTGCAGCTGGTCAGAAGTACAGTGTATACATCATGGTGATTGCCGATGGAACAGTCTCTACCAGCAACGCCCTATCCGACCCGTCCGAAATGTTTACAATCCCGAACCCGATCCAAACCACAGCCCTTACAGCCAAATTGGATGCAAGCGGGAAACTTCAAGTCGATTTCAAAAAAGCTGTCAATGAAACGAGTATCGATGCCTATCGTGTATTGTTTGTTGAAAAATCACAGATGAAGGACTTCAACCTGCAAAAAGCAGCAGAAGCAGCTGGCAAAGAAGATACGAAAGCCACCATCAAGCCAACCAATAAAGATATCTCGACTCTCATTGATATCCCAACCAAGGATGTTTCAGGCAAGGATATTACAGCAGATACGGAGTACGCCGTATATGTTTACTCCGTGCCAACAAAAGATGTGAAGAAAGCTTCAAGTGCGCAGTCCACTACACCGCTCTCTTTACCATCTAAAACTTTGATATTAAAGACAGGAACTCCTGCTCCAACAACTCCTTAAGCAAGCGATTTGTGTAATCGAAGCGGCTGGCTTCCAGCCAAACATCGCGCTTAAATCCCAAGAAGCTGTCCTCCCGGTCAACCTTGACCTTGAGGGACAGCTTCTTTTTTCTTCCTCGCACCGTACCTCCCTCTTTTCTAGAACTTCTCATCACTATAACTAATTTCTGCATGATTTTCGGATAAATTAGTCGGGTACTTCCGAATGGTAAAATATGATAATTTATTAATTAGAAAGCGTTTTCATTTTTCTGCTGCACTCAACCGTTTTATTTTATTGACAGTATGTCCAGATTCGATTTAAGGAGGTGAAGTCTAACCCCTGAAAGCCCCTAGCGGGAGCTGAAAATTCCACCGTCTGATGAGCGCATCATGAAGTTTTATCAGCAAACAGCTCTTGACCACTTCATTACAAAGGAGATGCTAATGATAAACTTAACAAAGAAATCTTTACTGTCCTTCACGCTGATCGCCGCTATGCTGTTCTCATTAATTCCATCCTTAACATCAGCAGCAGAGGCAGACCAGATCAGCCCGCTGAGCAGCGGTCCCCAAGCTTACGTCAATGCTATGCAGCCGGGCTGGAATCTGGGTAATTCGCTTGATTCCGTCGGGTCCGATGAGACCGCTTGGGGAAATCCGCGCATCACCAAGGCTCTGATCGATCAAATCGCGGCTCAAGGCTATAAGAGCATCCGAATTCCCGTAACCTGGAATAACCAAATCGGCAGCGCACCGAATTACACCGTCAATGCCTCCTACATGAATCGTGTACAGGAGGTTGTGGATTGGGCGCTTGACGCCAATTTGTATGTCATGATCAATGTTCATCACGATTCATGGTTATGGATCAGCCATATGGAGAACAACCGCAATGAGGTTGTAGCCAAGTACAACGCCGTCTGGACCCAAATCGCCAATCGTTTCAAGAACCATTCCAGCAAACTGATGTTTGAAAGCGTCAATGAACCCCGCTTCTCGGATGGCGGTACCACCAGCGAAACCAAGGCCTTTCAGATGCTGGATGAGCTCAATGTCTCATTCCACCGGATTGTACGCAGCTCTGGAGCGCAGAACGCTGTACGCCCGCTTGTGCTGTCTACCCTGGAAGCTTCGCCGACCCAGACCAGAATGAACGAGCTCTACAACACCATGACCAAACTGAATGATTCCAATCTCATTGCCACCGTTCATTATTATGGATTCTGGCCGTTTAGCGTTAATATTGCGGGATACACTCGCTTTGAAACCGATACCCGAAACGACATCGACCAGACATTCAACAACGTGTACAACACCTTTATTGCCAGAGGTATTCCTGTCATCCTGGGTGAATATGGACTGCTTGGCTTCGATCAGAACACCGGGGTCATTGAGCAGGGGGAAAAACTGAAGTTTTTTGAATATCTGACCTATTATCTCAAGCAGAAAAACATCACACATATGTTATGGGATAACGGCCAGCACTTCAAGCGAACGGCCTTCACCTGGTCCGATCCCGAGCTTTATAACATGATGAAGGCGGGTTGGAGCGGACGCTCCTCTACGGCTGACACGGATCTTGTATTCGTGAAAAAAGGAGCGGCTGTCCAGGACAAAAGCATTCCGTTGAACCTTAACGGCAACACGTTATCCGAGATCAGCACGAACGGACAGCTCTTAACAGCCGGACAGGACTACGTCTTAAGCGGAAATTCCATCACTTTTAAATCCGGACTGTTAACCAGATTGACCTCTTCGGGCCAGCTCGGCGTAAATGCCGTACTGACGGCCAAGTTCAACCGTGGAGCGGATTGGAACTTCAGGGTCATTCAGAACGATAAACCTGTGCTGCGCAGCACGCAGGGCTCCACTGCTTCCTTCAGCATTCCAACCACATTCAATGGGGATCAGCTTGCTACGATGGAGGCCGTATATGCCACGGGTGGGAATGCAGGGCCACAGGACTGGACCTCCTTCAAGGAGTTTGAGTATACCTTCTCTCCATCCTATGCCAGCGGTGAAATCAAACTGAAGCCGGCCTTCTTCAATGAAGTCCGAGACGGCGAGATCATTCTCAAGTTCCATTTCTGGAGCGGGGAGATCATCACCTACAAAATCACGAAAAACGGCAGCAGCGTCACCGGAAACGTATCATAAACGACATATCACCAATAACAACGGCCTCATTCTATCCAGCGAAATTTCTAGCCGAGGGGCGGATGAACAGCAGCATGCTGTATGGTTCCTGTATTTTATCCAACAGTAGAATGAACAAAAGCTCAAGTGATATCACTTGAGCTCTCATCTTATCATGCTTCAACTATACTTTTTTCTCAGCCAGAAATTTATCGATAATCCCCGATATCATATGCATGCTCACGGGTTTGCTTACATACTCATCCATGCCCATTTCTAAATACCTCTCGCGATCACCTTTAATCGCATGGGCTGTCACCGCCACGATATATGGATCTCTTTCGGATGATATGGATTCTTTAATAGCCTTGACCGCATCCATTCCATCCATGAACGGCATTTGGATATCCATGAACACAATATCATACGGATGACGTTTAAATGCCTCAACGGCCTCAAGTCCATTCTGGACCGTGGTGGAATTGTATCCCAGCTTCTCAAGCATTTTCTTAAGGACCAGCTGATTAACCTCATTATCCTCTGCGATCAAAATTCTAAGTTCATTGCCGGAAACATGATTCTCTTGGATGGTCCCGTTGTTCTGTACACCGCTAGCATTTGTTTTAAATGAGAAATCAACCGTAAACGCAAACACAGATCCTGACCCGTTAAGATTCCGTTCGTACCATATATCCCCGCCCATCAGTTTAACGAGCTTTTTACAGATAGCCAGACCCAATCCGGTTCCCTCCACCTTCCGGGTCATATAATGATCCACTTGATAGAAGGGCTCAAATAAATGGGCAACCTTCTCTTCTGGCACGCCAATGCCCGTATCCACAACGGAGAATTGGATAAGGGGCGGATTACCTTCATGGTTGAGGCACTGAACCGAGATGGAGACTGCGCCATTGGGTGTAAACTTGATTGCATTGCTAAGCAGGTTCATCAATACCTGTCGAAGCTTGGTCACATCCCCATGGACCTGATCCGGTACTTCGGAGGCTACGGAAGTGGTCACCTCGATATTTTTCTCTAGCGCCTTCGGCAGAATCATGTTCATGGTTTCGGACAGAGCGATTCTTAGACTAAATGTTTCTTCCACCAGCTCGGTTCTGCCTGATTCGATTTTTGAAAAATCTAAAATATCATTGATTATGTTCAGAAGGGTTGTCCCGCTTTTCTTGATGATCTGAACATAATCCCGCTGCTCCTCGTCAAGCTCTGTCTCCAGTATCAAGTCCGTCATCCCGATGACGCCGTTCATCGGTGTGCGTATTTCATGGCTCATCATGGCGAGGAACTCGCTCTTCGCCTTGTTGGTCTTCTCGGCCGCTTCCTTCTCGATGATCAGCCGTTTCTGCTCCGTCATGTCCTTGGCAATGATGTAGAAGCCCACGTTTTGGTTATGAATGACGATCGGCGCCAATGTGGCCAGCACTTCAACCGTATGCCCATCCCTGTGATGGATACCGTTAATCCCTTTCTCGACAGCAACATAATCAGACGCGGAAGAGAGTATCCGGGAAAGATTGCGTTCACCGATTAAACGCGAGATCTTCGTGCCGATTAATTCCGGAATTTTAAAACCGGTCAGCTGTTCTGCCATCTGGTTTCCGTTAATGATCTTTCCTTCCAGGTTGAAGGAGATAATCGCATCGTGGTTATATTTTTTCAGCGAGGTATAGCGCTCTATGCTTTCCTGCAGCCTTTGCTCGGCGACTTTACTATCGGTAATATCAACGATTTGCGAAATGAAAAATAAAGGGGTATTCTCCTTGTCATCCCGAACCAGGGATACGTGCATCGATGCCCAGATCTGATTGCCGTCTTTATGTGAGAATTGTTTCTCAACCGCTATGGTTGAGGACGTATCATCCAGGGAATGGAGCAGCTTTTCTTTATTATTAATGCAATTAGAATAAACATAATCGGATGCCGGCTGTGCCATTAATTCTTCCTCCGTGTAGCCGAACATTTTGCAAGCCGCAGGATTTACGCTGATCCAATGCCCGTCTACCGTAACCAGGGCAATGCCAATTGGGGCACTTTTATAAACATGTTCAAACAAAGCTTGATGGCCAAAAATATTGACATCACTCATACTCTGCACCTCCTGATATCGATTATTATACATCAGCATGTTCAAAATAGGGACTTTTCAGGGATTTATCGTTGGAATTAATCTTCGATAGGATCATCGGCATCGGTATACCATACAATAGACGCCGTGTTCTGCGTGTTGGTCAATTTAACAATCGTTTCTTGATAGTCATAGGATCTATTCAATCGGAGAGCCTCATCCGTCAGCCCCATTTCTGCCATGCCCTTCACTACACATTCCCTTAATAGCGGACGTTCCAGCAAATGCCTGGATTGAGCGTCCCTGATAAAGGCAAGTCTGGATTCAACCGTAGCAGTCTTGAAGAAAAGTTCCACATCCTCCGGATCTGGTCCATCCTTCATCGCATCAATCATCAGCCGCTCGTGCTTGTGCTCTGATGAGGTCTGAACAATTCCGATCGGGTATCTTGTCGGATAGACTACTTCTGCTTGACGTCTCTGCTCCAACCCTTCTATGTATTCCAACATATCCGCAATGCGCTCAAGGGCAAATCGCTGCTGCAATTTGTGCTTGGCCCGGACAACGCTCTCTTGAACATCCTCTACTCCCCGGTTGAATATATAAGAGGCATAGTGGCTAGTTTCGGGAAAGTAGTGGTATAGTATACTGTTCTCTGTATATACCACGCGCAAGAATTCGTGAATATTAGCTGCTACAATCCAAACCTCCTGATCCATATTCATAGGAGACACACATACGATGTACGCTTGCTCCAAATCAGCAACCAATCCGAAATCTGTTAAGAATCCATAATGTATTCCATCTACTCCGCAAGATGCAAACGGAATCACATCGGGCGGGGTCGACATATAGCGGATATCCTCTTGTGTCATGATCAAGCCCAAATTGAAATCAAGTGATAAGTCCTCCGCACGCAGTTCCTGTTCAAATTCAAACAGCCCCCTGACCGTTTCAGGAACAGCGTATTTGCCATAGTAATTCAAGTTCAGTTGATTCATATTCGTATCCACTCCATCCCGTTTTTGCGCGACAACTCGCTAATATGCATATAAAGCAGCCCCTTTATTCAGTTACCCGTATTTAAATCGATCACATCATGTGAAGGTCAATCCTGATGAAACTATTATTTTAAATGATCCCAAACAGCATAAATCCGATGATGTTGATCGCCAGATTGGCAAACATATGGACCATCCAGGACGCATATATGTTGCCGTTTTGCTCATTCAGCCAGTTGAACAGGAGTCCCGCCACAAACAAACTGACAATGAGCAGCAGGAACAGCTCTACGGAGAACCAGCTTGTCATCATGGCAATATGATACACGGCAAATGCCCCTGCACTGAACAGATAAGCAAACCTGCGTCCAACCTGTTCCTTCAGCGTGAAAAAAGCAAAACCCCGGAAAAAGAACTCCTCCAGCAGCGAATTGACAATCGATATATAAATAGCTACGAAGATGAAGTTGCCTGCATCTACCCCGAGGTTATTCTGCAGAGCTCCCGTTACCTTGGAAAAATCAAAGAACGGCCCGATTAAGAAGTATCCGCCCAGGATCAAGGCAAATACGCCGAGTCCCAGCAGCAGAGACCTCGAAAGCCCTTTTCTCTCGAAGGTAAACAGCCTGCGAAACGGTATCCCACCCGTGATTAAGGCATAACCAATCGGCAGCGTCAGAAACAACATGACCTTGATGATGGATTTAACAGCGTAATCCGGACGGATTACCGCATCGACAAAACTCATGGCCAGGCAGCTCAGCACCATGATCGCTATGACGGAAATGATCTTTTTTCTGGATCTCATATCGTATCTCCTTCGGCTGCTTATCGCAGTTTTCGCTATATAAGAGTTCTATGTACGGAGCATAATGCCCTCTGCCAAAAAAAAGAAAGCCTCTGATACAATGATCAGAGGCTTTCCCAGAGGCTTTCCACTGTTCTCTTATGATACATAGCGGCCAAGCGCCGCTTGATATACACTCTTAGGCCGGAGTCCGATTAGTTTGTCCGCCGGTTCTCCGTTATGAAACACAATCACCGTCGGCATGGACATGATGCCGAATTGGGCAGCAAGCTCCGGGGATTCGTCGCAATCCACCTGATAGATATCGAGGCGACCCGCTTCCTCATGACTCAGTTCTTCGAGAATGGGGAGCAGCACTTTGCAGGGCGGGCACCATGTGGCCCCGAATTCAACAAGAGTGACTCCGTTGGGTTTGATCGCGCTTTGAAAGCTTGATGACTCTAATCGTGGTAAACTCATTTGTTTTCCTCCGCTTCTTCCGATTTTCGTTCGTCCAGAATCGATTGCATGCGTTCCTCCAGATTTCTCTTGATATGATTCAACTGGTGGATTTGCGCCTCGATCTCTGCGATTTTTTGCCGAAAAATCGGAAACACCTCCGTACAAAACGCCTCTTTGTTCTTCAAGACGCAGTGCAGGAACCCGGCGATCTGCTCAGTGGACAATCCAAGATTCAGATACAACTGGATGGTTCGCACCTGATCCTCGGCAAGTACCGAATATTCCCGATATCCGTTCTCGTTTCGAGCCGGCGTAAGCAGCCCTTGCTGTTCGTAGTAACGAAGCGAACGAATGCTGACGCCGGTACGGGCGGCAAGTTCTCCGATTTTCATGCTTTCACGCCTCCTGGATGAACGATTGAATCCCATTGTAAACCCTGACACTAGTGTGAGGGTCAAGCGTATTTCGCCCATTCGAATCGTCCATTATTTAGAATCGATGATTGCATCGTCCATTTTTCATTTTCTTTTCTTGGATTTGCTTCTGGAGTCCTTGCGAAGCTGGGGCCGCCGATACGGCGGCACATGCTGGAGCATCGTGTGGAACATGGTTCCCCACTGCTCCTCGCTGAGCTGACCCATGGGAAGCTCACGATCCACTCTCAGCATCTTGACCAGCCTGGCTATCTGGGGAGGGGTGAATATCTCCGATAGCGCTGCGTATAACGGCAGCTTCGGGTCCCGTAATCCATAGGTTGCCAGCGCCGAGAACATCTGGTGATGCTGCGGGGAAACAAGCGGCTGTTCCCTCCGGCGGATGGAGAGGATGGCTGAATCCACCTTGGGCGGCGGTGCAAAATGATCAGGCGATACCGTCCGAACGAGCCGGATCTCATACTGCATCCTCCAGTTTAAAATTCGCGGATTTCGAATGGAGTGCGATGTGAATCCTTTTGCCGCTCCCTTTTCCACCAGGATTACGGCTCTCTGCATCGGAACTGCCGGATGGAGAAGCTTCCCCATGATCGGCGTTGTGATCGAATAAGGGATATTGGCGACAACAACAAAGGGTTTCGTGGGCAACGATGTTTCAAGGAAATCGCACCGCTTGACCTCAATATTGTCCCTTCCTCCCATTTTGTCCAACAATTTATGGATAAGTACCGAATCGATCTCAATAGCAAGCACCTTGGCCGCTTTCTCTGCCAGCGGAAAAGTCAGCGCCCCGGCACCTGCTCCGATATCAAGAACGGTTTCATGAGGATGAATCCGAGCCAAATCGATCATATCATGAATCAAATGTTTGCTGATGATCATATTTTGCGACGGGAAGTTTGAAGATGTCTTCAACGGATCCCGATGATTTTTATTTTTTTTAAACACAAAAAAGCACCTCATTCATTTGTATAGTAATGAAAAAGGTACAGCACAAATAATCCTTCACATTTTCAAGAGAAAATGCCTGGAATTAGCTGGTCTGTACCGTCATTAGCGAATACGCATGAATGAAATGCCACACATGTAAATGGAATCCTCCTTGCTGCTGCCAGATAAAATGTAACAACCACAGTGTAGCACAGGCATCCATTGAGCTCACGGGGACGTTCTATTAAAAAGATTCTTTACCACCCAAGGCAGGACATAAATATGGTAAGTTGAAGAAGACGTAATCTGAATACCGATATCGACACAGATTGGTGTTCTGGCAGAACTTGAAGGGGAGACGGATATGGGACTCTATTTCACGAACGAAACCATCGAATCGGATAGCGGGGACAACAACTATGTAAGAAACCAAATGATTGAATTTAATCTGAAGCATTTTCCGGACGACTTAAAAGGCAGGTACCAGGAAATAAACTTGTTGTTAAGGAATGCAGACGGTGAGATCTTGGGTGGGATTGTTGGGGAAATATGCTGGAACTGGCTGGAGATCCACTATCTGTTTGTGGATGAGCGATTCCGTAAATCGGGGTACGGCGCCAAGCTGTTAAGCGAGGTGGAAAACATGGCGAGAGAGAAACAATGCGAATTCGTGAAATTGGACACGCTGAGCTTTCAAGCCTTGGATTTTTACATCAAGCAGGGTTATGAAATATACGGCAAGATCGAGAATGCCGGCCGGCATACGCATTACTATATGAAAAAGGATCTTTAAAAATAAAAAGAAGAAGACAGCTAAGCGCTGCCTTCCCTCTCAGCTCTCAGCCGATTTCTTCTTTTTTTCGATTTGCTTGCTGCCTTCTCCAGGTTTTGCTGAACCCGGTATTGGACGATTCGACATATCAGGTCATAAGGCAGCGGCTGATCGATCGGAAATTGCAAGGTCCCTTTGGACTTGTGATATTCCTTAACGTCTGAAGGATGCTGTGCACCTCGGGCGTGCAGCTCGTTTTAAAAACAGGGGTTAACACCTTACATACTTGCGTTTGAAACCAAGTTTCCCTCTCTCAACTTCTTTTCTAATATTCTCGGAAGCATGGAGGAATTTGCTCTTCCCCTTGTCCCGATTGATTTCGACCGGGCCTATTGCCTCCGCGATCTTCACCGCCTTATCATGGAGCGGCAAATAAGATATGGCTGCGGTGTAAATGAAAGTATTCATTGCAGACTTCGTTCGGTCCGGTGAATCGTGAATGGTTTTTTGCACCAGTTCGAGCATGTCCGAGATTTTGCCTTCCGGGAACTCGCGATCCGGTCTGCTGCCGAGCAGCCAGCAGTAACAGCTCCATCCTGCTGACATTCTCAGCTCTTCGCCGCTTGCGATCCATTGATCCGCAACGTCTTGGGCAATATCTGCCTCTGCCAGCGTTACAGCAACCACATAATCGGACAGCATATAAAAATAAGCTGCATCCATCCAACGATCAAAATCCGCTGCAGTCATCGCTTGAGGGTCTGCAATGATGCCGGCAAAGTACATGGCGTCGTAGTTTCCTGTGGCGTAGAGCTGCTCAGCCAAAGGCTGATTGATTTTGATTGTCTTGGCCATCGGCTTCATGGCGCCTGTCGCAACGCCAAAGAGCGGTTCATGTGCCCCATTGGACAGGTACATTTTTTTGAGCCGTTCCTTGCCGAGTCCTTCAAGCTCCAGCATAACGGATTCTACATTCATGGTTCGACACTCACTTCCTTCATTGGCTTAATATACGGCTGCCGGATAAGCGACCCAGCATTTCACATGACTTGAGTGTACATGAACAATGACGGGTAAGCCTAGTCCCCCCTTGGTGGAAAATAGTTCTGGATTAAAAAACGGCAATCGCTCCCCGATTGGAATATCGGGAAACGATCGCCGGCTGTAGAAGTTATATAGCCTCCGGTTGCTCCGTTTGAACTTTCGGTGTCACCACCGACACAAGAAGTTCGTTGGCCGAGGAGATCGGCACCACGCCTCCTGGCAGCTTGAGATCCCCGACATGTAAAGAACCCCCCATCTCCAGTTCACTGATATCAATTGGAATGGTGGCGGGAATATGGTCCGGGAAGGATTCAATCTCGATGAACGTGCTTTGGATTTGGACAACTCCTCCAGCCTTGGCTCCCTTCGCGGTGCCAATGTAATCGAGATTAACTCTCGTGCGCACAACTTCGTTTATATGGATACGTAAAAAGTCGACATGAATGTATTCACGAGTTACGGGATCACGCTGAACGGACTCCAGCAATACGGGAATTGGCTCCTGATTGTCCAAACAAAGCTCAAGGATCCCTCCCTTGCCGTTCCTTGCCCATTTGCCGAACTCACTGGCTGACAGCTGAATCATCATATTATCTTCCCCTGCGCCAAATACAATCGCCGGGATTAGTCCCGATAGGCGAAGCTGCTTCAGTCCGGTTTTGTTCATAACAGCGCGCGTTTCTGCTCGTAAATTTACTCTCATCTCAACAACACTCCTCAGATTATTATGATTTGGGTCCACTCATCCATCAATCGTCCATCATGAACTACGGATTTCTCCCCCCGTAGCAGGGAAAGCGGGAGCACCATTGCATCACCTCCAAATAGACATTTAATGTAAAACGCCTTAAATACGCGAGAAGGCACCTCGTCCCAAGGGAACGAAATGCCTAATTACTTGGTACCATATCATAGAAAAGGGCAATTGTCGAACGCATCAGACTATGGAACAATCGAAATGTTCAAATTCCTACTTATCGGCAAGAAACAGCCTGTTATGTTTAATGAAAAAATCAAAGTACACTTTGGTGTTTTCCAATTCCCACCATTGCTTGATGTCGACTGGATTCGTGTCTAAATCATATATTTTGGTAAACTCCATCGCCAGTAAAAACGGGGAGTGCGTTGCAATGATAAATTGACATCCGCAATAGTGAGCCATTTGCTCTAGCATCTTGACAAGTTCAAGCTGCATTTTAGGAGACAGACTGTTCTCCGGTTCATCCAAGCAATACAATGTGTCATTTTTTAATTTGGAATTGAAATAACTCAGGGCTGTCTCGCCGTTGCTGTTCAGCTTAACCTCAGTGCCGGCGACTCTGCGAATAAACTCCCTGCGTGAGACTGATTTTTTTCTTGAAAGCACCTGTAACCTCAGTGCTTCATAATCGTCCATGCTATTCATTTTCACTGTTTTGCCGTATTTCAGATTTCCGTTATGATCTCCCCATTCCAATCTGATATCTTCGGTGCTATCTGCGATTTCCTCGTTGTTTGTGCGGACTGTGAGCATATAATCAAAAATATCATCACTTGTGATGATTCTGCTTCCATTTGGAATTCGATATTTAAATCCCTCATCGTCAAATCCAAGTTCAAATTTACAATGTTCAACGTATAAATCAAACATTTCACTTGAATTGAATGGTGCAATACGGTTGAGTTCCAATCGATTTGCTATAAGGTTTAGCAGCGTGCTTTTTCCCGAGCCGTTTCCTCCATATAAAATAGTTATTTTTGAAAAACTCAATTCGGAGAACTGACTTTTCGAGAAAATGCCGCATGGGTAAGTATTATCGATATATCCAAATTTACCTCCATTTTCTACCATTCGTTGCTGTATCAACGAGGATTCTTCATCAATGGGTAATATGAATTTATCTAGATACATGTCACTCCTCCTTCATACATCGAATCTGCTCTGTGTTGATTATACAGTGTGAACATGCTCCGAGTGATATCTACAGATTTCCATTCACGTAAAAAGACTGTCGACAAGTACTTTTAGTTTAATATTACTTAACCCAATATTGCTTAGCAATACGTTGACCTTGTTTAATTTTCGCCCACTGTTCGTCTTCCGTTAATTCATTCCCGCCAACCCAGGAAGCTTCTTATAGACAACGATTCAATGAGAATCTCTCAGGCGCTGCGTAGCATATTGAGTATGCGTGTTAGTTCGGTAGGCCTTCAAACTATGGGCGCACGTCTTCACTGGAGCATGAAAAACTCCGGAATATTTCCGTCTTGGCCGCTTCTTACTGTCCCGAAAGCTCTTATTTTTCACCTAATGTTCCACTAGCTTACTTTACTGCTAATTTAGAAGCGGCTTTAGTTAAAGGTGCGGACAGATACCCGAGATTACTTTATAAGGAACAACACTAACTAAGTTAATTTCTGCAATAGAGTCTTTTATAAAAAGTGCATATCATCTTTTCAAGCAACAAAAAAGAGGGGCCTTGGCCCCTCTTTATCTTTTTCAAGTCCAAGATGTTCTTAATAAATTGGACGAAATTCGCAGCATCCGGGAGTTCGCCTCATCTTCCGCTCCGTTGCTGTATGCGTCAATACTACTCAACTATTATTATTTCCCGACCAACAGTTGAGTAGTATTCACATGTGTCGATCCATCAAGATGGCTATTCCGAATGCTTGTTATCGATAAGTCCAGCCTTCTCCAGCATCCGCTGAACGATGACCGCCGTTTCCGCTCTCGTGATGTCGCTTTTCGGCTGTAGCCCTGCATCGGATCCGCTCACAAGTCCCATTTTCACCGTAGCTGCGACCGCTTGTTGGGCCCAAATAGCTACCGAAGCGCGGTCCGCGAACTTCGAGAGTGCAGCATCCGCTTCCGCTACGCTAAGGCTCGTGTCTAATCCTGCAAGCTTCATGGCCCGTGCGATCATGACCATCGCCTCTTCGCGGGTGATCGTCTCCGCCGGGTGGAATGTTCCGTCCTCGTCCCCCGCGGTGATACCATATTCCTGCGCCGTCGCTACCGCTCCGGCATACCAGTCACCGGATTTCACATCCTCGAACACAGATTTTACTCCATTGTTTGTCAGTCCCAGCGCCCGCACGATAATCGCCGCAAATTCCGCGCGCGTGATAGCTGCGTTGGGCAGATAATGAGTTGTATCAACCCCGTTCACTACCATCCGTGACGCCATGTCATTGACTGCTGCTTGAGACCAATGTCCCTCCACATCCGCAAACCTCATCGGATGCCAAATCAGTGAGTACGTGCTGTTCGTCATACTACTCGCAACTGAGTAATACTTCCCATCTCGTAAAGTTAAATTAGTAGGTACATGTCGGACTCTCCCATTTGCTTCTAACACAATGGCCGTTGTGACCTTGTTCGGATCGACTCCTTCCGGCAACGGAATTTCACGCTCTACATAGGACGTAAACTTGTCTAAGTTCACTGTCTTCCCCTTGTACGAGGCCGTTATCGCAAAATCAACGGGCGGAGACATTACGGTAAATCGGCCTTTTTTTGACGTATTTTCCAAAAGTCTTATTTTATCTATCCCGCTCTTCGCAATATCCACATGCACCAAGACGTCCTTCAGCACCACCGGGTCTCCAAGCTGTGCCGAAAAACGATCGATCCCGAGTTCCGTCGCAGGCAACTTGTAGTTTCCGTTAGGTGTGTGAACCTCTATTATAGCTTGCTTGTTCTTTAGGGATTCCACCGCTTCCCCGGTCAGCGCCACGGTCACTTTATCGGCGCTCGAATTCACGGCAATCACGATTACTGGCTTATCTCCATCTTTCGCCAGTGCCTCAGACAGTTTTGCTGCATCGATCGTAACCGACTGCACGGTCAGTCCATTGTCGGTCGTGATGGCATCTGTCGTGATTCCCTCTGGCTTCTGGCCATTGATGGTCACATGAATGTTATTTTGCGTCTTCGGAACATTTATTGGGTTGTGGTTGAACGGCGGGTTCGTAGTTGAAGGAGCGCCACCGGATGAATTTGGAGAAGTGCTGCCCGTTCTGGGAGTCGCGCTCGCTTCGTTGGAGTAGCCGCTATCTCCTGACTCGTTGCTCGCCGTCATTGCAAAGTAATACCTTGTCCCGTTCGTCAGACCTGTCG
>NZ_BIMC01000016.1 GCF_004000885.1 Paenibacillus glucanolyticus NBRC 15330 | reverse complement strand
TTGATCTTGCCATCCTATTTACTGCGATCTTTTTCCCATTGTTTCTTATTATGGGTATGCGGTCTGAAAGCCTGGAGGATGTCCGGTATGTGGAAATGAAATACACGGCAGCTCTGCGCACAGCAGTACAAGATGGCGGAATGATGCTGAATGATAACGAAACACAGGCGAAGGAGTCGGCCTATGATTCCTTAAAATTTATGCGGGCCGATAAAGAGAAGGCGCTGGATTCCTTCGCCCGGACATTATATGTCAATATGGGGATTGCGGAAGATCCAGCTGCACAGGCTGCACTCTGGTGGTACATTCCAGCGATGGTTGTCCTCGATTATGACGGGTATTATCTGTATGTTTCGCAGACCTATTCGAGTGAACATGGCGAAGAGATCATGCAGCATAGATGGACACCGAAAATCCCTTACGCTTGGACCGATGATACCGGAAACAGCATCCGATTTACCTTGGATTCTTTTGTTCATGTATTTGAGTCCGGGCCTAATCGCTGGCAGTCTGGGTTTCGGAAGGACTTGATCGGTGAAACCGGTGTAGCGTTGCTGGATGATAAGGATATGTTTGAGCAAGTTCGTCGGATTACCATTATGAACACGATTCAAGATCAACTTGCTTATTACATCCAAAGACATAATCAGATCGCTCTGCGGAATGGTATATCGTATACATTCACGCTTCCTTTGATATCCCGGGAGGATTGGGTGAACACGATTGACGATATCGGTATTATGGCGTTTATCCAAGGCATTCCCGTAGGCGATCAGTACTACAATAATTATGCGCTTGGGGGTGGGAGACTGGTTAAAGCCCCCGTCTATTTCGGGGGTATAGATAGCAGAGGGCTGAAATACTATTATCGAGATGCCTGTCAATACAATTATCGTGTAGAAGAAGTGTTTCCCAATGCCAAGGAAGCAGCCGCTGCTGGATATCAAGAGAAAAGCTGCTATAATCCCGGTGTTCTGTAATCCCTGAAAGTTGTAGTTTCGGCTGGACTCATGGATGTGATACAATAAACTCTTGACTGTGTACAATCCACTAAATTAACATGAAATAAGTTCATTTTATACAGACAGGAGTTACTATAGCCATGAGTTTATTGACTGTAGAGAACGTATCACACAATTTCGGGGATCGTACTCTATTTAAAAATGTATCCTTTCGTTTGCTCGCCGGAGAACATGTTGGTCTGGTTGGAGCAAATGGTGTAGGCAAATCAACACTAATGAATATTTTGACTGGCCAGCTGTTAAAAGATAGCGGCAAGGTAGAGTGGACACCGAAAGTTCGTTATGGATATCTGGATCAGCACACCAAGCTGACACCTGGGAAAACCGTTCGCGATGTGCTGAAGGATGCTTTCTTGCCCCTGCTGCAGCTGGAAACAGAAATGATGGAAATCACCAATAAAATGAGTGATGCCTCTCCAGAGGAGCTTGAGCTTTTGCTTGAGCAAATGGGTGAGATTCAGGAGCAGCTGGACATCGGTGATTTTTATATGCTGGATGTTAAGGTTGAAGAGATGGCGAACGGACTTGGGTTATCCGTGATTGGCCTCGACCGGGATGTTGCTACACTGAGTGGGGGGCAGCGTACGAAGGTATTGCTTGCCAAGCTTCTATTGGAAAAGCCCAACGTATTGTTATTGGACGAGCCTACCAACTATTTGGATGTAGAGCATATCGACTGGCTCACCCAATATCTGAAGCAGTACCCTTATGCGTTCATGTTGATTTCCCATGATACCGAATTTATGAACCAGGTGGTCGATGTGATCTATCATCTGGAATTTGCGAAATTAACTCGCTATACAGCTAACTATGAGAAGTTTCTGGAAATGGCCGATATCAATAAGAACCAGCATATCGATGCCTACGAGAAACAGCAGGAGTTTATCAAGAAGCAGGAAGATTTCATTCAGCGGAATAAAGCCCGCTATTCCACTTCCGGTCGTGCCAAGAGTCGGGAGAAGCAGTTGGATCGCATAGAGCGGATCGACCGCCCAGAGGAAGCGGCTAAACCTGTGTTTAATTTTAAGGAATCCCGTGCCAGCGGCAAAACGGTGTTTGAGGGCGTGGACTTTGAAATTGGATACGACAGACCTTTGCTTCCCAAAATGAGCATAACCATTGAACGCGGAGAGAAAATTGCGATCGTCGGCTGTAATGGCGTAGGTAAATCGACGCTGCTCAAGACGATATTAGGAAAAATCCCAGCACTCTCCGGCAAGACATATCAAGGCGATTTCCTGGTGCCTGCTTATTTCGAGCAGGAAGTTCGTGCGGGCAATATTACGCCGATTGATGATGTATGGAATGAATTCTCACACTTGAACCAGCATGAGGTTCGTGCTGCGCTCGCCCGGTGCGGGCTTAAGAATGAGCACATTACCCGCCCATTGAAGGCACTCAGCGGTGGTGAACAAGCGAAGGTTCGCCTGTGCAAACTCCTGATGCGTGAGAGCAACTGGATTCTGTTTGATGAACCGACAAACCATCTTGATGTTGTAGCTAAAGAGGAACTGAAGCGTGCATTGAAGGAATACAAAGGCACTATCCTGCTGGTTTCTCACGAGCCTGAATTTTATGAGGACTGGGTGACCAAGATCTGGAACGTAGAGGATTGGTCTACTCAGAATTCTTAAGAGCAGCAGGATGTATCATTCATCGAATTGCACTGAATAAGGGGTTACCTATAGAAGGACGAGCTGACTGCAGCTCGTCCTTCTTGGTATCGGTGGCAACCTCTGTGCCTTTTCAGGGTTCTAAAGTGTTCTTAATCCATGTACATTTGTGATATGCTAAAATGATGACGTAGCCGAGAGGGTAGGTTTACCAAGTGCCCAAATCCGTGCCCGTCAGCTCCGTCTATTGGTTGACGCATACGGTGTAGAACGATCCCGTAGACCGGCTCTGTTGGATAGGATAATTGACGTCGTTGTCAGGGAAACAGCCGAAGAAGCGATAGAGCAGCAGGTAACGCGGGAGGCGCAAGGTCTTTTATGGGGAATGGCTTGGAGAGCACGGAGTGCTGCCTGGATTCTGCGTCATCGCTAGTATGCTGGAGAAGGCGCTGAATACCAAGTTATATTAAGATACGATGAGGCTGCCCATCCTCATGGGGGATGGGTATTTGTATGCAGAAATAGTTCATCAGGAGGAAAGGTCATGTCTGGATTCAGTGATAAGCGTGAGGGACCGATAAACAACAAACAGGTTTTCGATGCAGCAGCTGCGCAGGTCTCGGACCGAAGCGATGCATTTTCGATAGAACGTGAGCACCGTTATTCCCGTCAAGAGCGATTTGCACCCTTTGGAAGCGAAGGACAGCAGCGGCTTGCAAGCAGTCATGTGCTTGTCCTTGGGGCGGGTGCGCTGGGGAGTGCCGTGGCGGAGACTCTGGTTCGCGCAGGAGTTGGGCACGTAACCATCGTCGACCGAGATTACGTGGAGTGGAGTAATCTGCAGCGTCAGCAGCTGTTCACCGAACAGGATGCAATCGACCGGCTCCCGAAGGCAATAGCAGCGGCTAAGCGGCTAACTGAGATTAATTCGGATGGTATCATTGATGGCATCGTGATGGATGTTCGTGCCCAAGAATTGTCGATCCTCTGCCAAGGCGCAGATTTGATAATGGACGCCACGGACAATTTTGAAACCCGGCTGATCGTGAATGATATCGGATTTAAGTTAGGGATCCCGTGGATTTATGGAGGGTGCGTGGGAAGTTCAGGAATGAGTTACACTTTTCTGCCGGGAGAAACCCCTTGCCTGAACTGTCTGCTCAGAACCATTCCTTTAGGCGGGGACACCTGCGATATAAACGGCATACTCCCCCAAGCGGTACAGATCGTAGCTGCCCATCAAACGATGGAAGCGATGAAACTGTTGTCAGGGCAAAGGAATGCCCTTAGAAAAAAGATGCTGTCATTTGACCTGTGGCGCAATGAGCGGGTGGAATTTGGCGTGGACCGTGCCAAGAAATCAGATTGTCCAACGTGCGGAGAGCATCCTGATTATCCATACCTGACCTCAGCGAATGTGGACAAAAGCGAAGTGTTATGCGGGAGAGATACGGTACAGATCCGACCTGCCAGACCATTACAGCTGGACCTTCACGAAGTAGCCGATCGATTGAACCGGCTTCAGCAAGGAAAAGCCACCGTAACTCCGTACATGATCATCTATCAGGCAGATCCCCATCGTCTCGTTATATTCGGGGACGGCAGAACGCTGGTCCATGGGACATCGGATTTAGCCAAAGCCAGAACGCTTTATCATAAATACGTCGGTGGATAATGACGAAAATTGCATGGGTGTAGAAATGTAAAATACAGTATGGGTGTAGAAACTAAACAAGAGGAGGCGCCTTATTCACGGCACCTCCTCTTGCTGCATTTTATTGCAGGATCAGATTAAAACCGTTCTGAATGAAGTACAGATTAGGATGAGCGATGTTTCGTGTGGTGAGATTGTTGAACGTCGCAGATCCATTCCCTGTATAAGTGTAGATCGCCGCACCCGGATGTGGGGTGGAGAACCGTGAAGTTGTGATTCCATCAAGTCCTGTGCCGTCGATATTGATATGGTTAAATACGATGTTCTGGAAGCCTCCACTATAACCAAACTGCACAGCGCTGCGTTGGGTGTTCCGTATATCGATGTTGGTAAACGTGACATTTCGGATCGGATTATTCGATGCTTCCAGATCGATTGCACCACGCTCCCCGTTATACAGATCTTTACTGGTTCCACTGCCTATAATGGTGGTGTCGGAGAACAGAATGCCCGTATTGTTCTGAAAATGGTATCCAGGGAACACGGTGTTCATTCGAATGCCGGAGCCGCCAACCGTGTCAACAATCAGGTTGTGAGTAGCCTTATGGCCGCTTCCTCCAAAAAATGCGATGGCTGCCGCACGCCAGTTGTTTTCGATGGTGTTGTAGGAGAACGTATTGTTGACGCCGGCAGGCGCGCCGTTCACGTTACTCGTCCACACGGCAAGTCCGTCGTCCCCGTTATTTCGAATACTGCTGTTACGTACGGTTGAGTTGCTTGTTCCTTGAGCAAAATTGACGCCATCCGCGAGATTATTACGGACACGGCTGTTCTCAATGATCAGTCCATCCGCGATTATCGCCGGAGTATGCGCATAATCCCCTACCCAGAAGCCGCATTCAAAATGCTCTACCCACACATTATGAATTTTGGAATTCGTGCCGAAGTTATCCATAAATCCTTTGTAGACGGCATTTTGATTATAACGCGACCTCAGATTTGAATTCAGGTAAATATGGCTGAAATCCAGCTGTCCTGTGACACGAAGCGATATTCCGCCTGACGCTGCATTCGGATTGGTGAATTGGATGTTTGTATGCCAGATGCCAGCGCCCATAATCTTGATATCATTGATCATGTTGCCAACGGATCCTACCTTCCACATGTTGCCCAAATGGAATGTTCCTTCCGGAATGTATAAGGTTTTGCCCGATGAAGCAGCAGCTTGAACCGCGGCTTCAAACGCTTGAAGGTCATCGTTGCCGTCGTTCGCTACAGCGCCGAGGTCTGTTACCGATACCGAATTGGCTGGTCGGGCGATAGCTGCAGGAACCGGCTCAACTTCGATGAAGTCGACACCATATTCCAGGTTATCGGCATTGGATTTCTGAATACGGATCTTGTCCCCTGGCTGGAGCGGAGTATCCATTTTCCAGTGTACTTCATCAAATCGGAAGAGGGGACGCCCGCCACCCGGTGCATCCTCAGGATGATCACTGGAGAAATACTGCCAGCTATAATAGGAAGACAACGGAATGGTTTTTTTCTTGGCTCCATTTACATAAACGTCAAGCGAGCCGTTCAATCCCATGCCGTTCGACGAGTCCGGCATCGTATATCTCATGGTTACGCCAGCGCCACCTTCGCCTTGTCTGACGGTCCACTCCAGGTTGGAGCCGTTAGAGGGAAGAGCTACGTAGCTTTGGCCAGAAGCTTCCGAGGCTGTCAGTGCTTGATCGAATGTCGGAGCTGTCTTTAGAATGGCACCGCCACCTTGGGCGGCATCATCCGTATCGTAACGGGTATACGGCATGCTTGCGCCGCGGGATGAATCAACGGACAGATTGGCCTGACTGACGTTATTCTCTCGTTTGACCGGTGCTTCATTCGCATCTGCTGCGACAGTTGTGGTTACTGTGTAGCTGCCATTTGCCGCTGTCCAGGTCCCTGGAATAGTGACGCTAGTGGATGCACCGGCAGCAAGCGTGCCATTATAGGCTCCATTTAAGGTTTGGATCGTTGATCCTGCAGGATTCTTCAGCGCGACTGAGATGGCATGGGAGCCGCTTGCAGAAGCTTTGTTCCCTTGGTTTTTAAGGTTAACGGTAAAAGCTACAGCATTACCTGCAGCGGGTGTAGTTGGAGTCCATTGTACCGTACCTACCAAATCGGAACTTTCCACAGGTGCGATGACCAGTGGGGAGGAATGCAAATAGCTGTTATTCTCTTTATTTTGTTCGATGATTTGATTATTTTCATCGACCTTTGCTCGGAGCGAATAGGAGGCAGCGGCATAGGTACCGGCCTGCAGCGAAACCGTGGTGGAAGCTCCTGCTGCAAGCGCTCCTACCGGAGAAGTGCCAGCCAACGTGCTGTTCAGGTAGAAATTGACGGTTGTAGGCGGAGCTTCAACGCCGCCGATGTTTTTCACGATGGCCTGTAACGTAATTTGATCATTCTCAAGCGGTGAGGAAGGAGTCCAGGACAAACCGGTTATGGTTAGATCCGGATTCTGTCCGGGCTTGCCGTATACTTCGAATTCTGCAATCTGTCCGGCCGGTGCCCCGGAATTGGACGTAATGTTTAACTGCAGACGTTTCGCAGTTGCTGTGACCGGTATGGTTACCAAGTTGCCGGAAGCCGGATTAAACGTATAAGCTTGTGCCGAGACCAGATTACTGAAGTTAGTTGAACCTTGGTTATGCCCTAACACTTGAATGGTTTGGGTGCGAGTTCCCCACTCCGCCGACGGGTTTAGCTTTAATACGATCGAGGTAATCTCGTGGTCCGATCCCAGATCGAGTGTTAAAGAGCTTGGATTGCTTCCGCCCTCCCAATATGTATGGATGTCGTTGTCGTTTGCATTGGATGCTACATACGTGAATGTGCTTGAAGAGGCGGTTACGGGTTTGCCAATCGAGATATTGTCTCCCGTTGGAGGAGTTGACGGAGAGTCGGCAGATCCGTAAATTTCGAATTCGGACAGCTGCGCAGCCGGCCAAGTCGTGTTCCCTGTAACGTTCAGTCGGACATAGCGGGTGTTTGTCTCGTCAAAATGGAGGGTGACCGCGTTTCCTGTCCCGGATGGGCTGAACTCATAGTCCGCCGAATCTACAATACTCGTGAACGTTGAACCGTTCACGCTCCCTTGCACAGACAGGGTTTGGCTCCGTGATTCCCAATTGGAGGGGAGCTTTAGCACGATCCGGTCAATACTCGTATTGGCGCCGAGATCGACTTGAATCCATTGTGGGAACGCTTGATTCGTGCTTTCCCAGTAAGTGCCCTGATTGCCGTCGTTGACGTTACTTGGGCTGTAGGTTTGGGACTGACCGCTTGCTGTTACGGCTTTGCCCAGTGACAGGTTGGTTTCACCTGCGGCCGAAACGGGAACGGCAGGCCCGGCAGTCGTAAACAAAATGGATATTAGCATGGTTACAACAAGGGGCCATGCTACGTGTTTGTTGCGCATGTTATTTTTCCTCCTTCATAAATGATTGATACCCGACGAAGGCGTGCGGTTCGCTGAAAAGAATGAAAACGATTTCAAGAAAATGCCCTTTTTCAGACTTGATTACCGGATGAGACTTACACCTCCGAACAATATGCGCGATGCGTTAGAAGCCCCCCCCCTTTCGTGTTCATATATCCCATTATAAAAATAGATCCAATGAGAAGATAAGATGTAATTCTACGGAAATTGTAGGTGATCCCAGCATGAATTGGATAAATAAGGGTGATTGAGAGACGATTTTGGTTACAGCTGTTAAAAATTTGAAACAGGACTGAAAGCAGGAACAAATAGACATACTTACAATATTAAGTGTTGAAAGCGGGGGAGAACCCGTGGAGAAAGTTATTTTGATTGCGGCGGATAATCAAGAGCGGGTTCAACAGCTCATGGAGAAACTCGGACAAGCAGGTTATAAGGTGACACATGCTTTAAATTACTCCGAGGTGGTCGCAGCGTTACAGCGCACAAACGCTGACTTGCTGCTCATGGATAGCAAGCTGCCGGGAATGAGTCATTTTAACCTTGTGCAACGGCTGACAGGCAGAGGGGAGCAGATTCCTATTATCGTCATTGGGAATGATGGTTCTGATGAAGCTATTCAAGCGCTGGAGTCTGGTGCCCACGACTATATTCCGAATGAATGGGACACCAGGGAATTGTTGGCGCGGATTTCCAATCTGTTGAGACTCTTTCAGACAGGTCGCAAGGAGCAGGATGAGATCATTCGCATCGGAGATCTAGCCATTGACCCTTTATGCCGAAATGTCACCCGGGAGAATGAAACGCTTGCACTTACTCATCGTGAATATGATCTGCTGCTGTTCTTGGCGAGAAGGCAGGGTCAGGTTTGTACGCGAGAGGACATATTAAGAGAAGTGTGGGATTATGATTTTCATACGGGGACCAATGTGGTCGATGTTTATATTCTTCATTTAAGAGAAAAAATCGATAAAGGACGCAGGCCTAAACTGCTGCGTACCATTCGGGGAATCGGATATAAACTCTTATCCCAGGATGAGATCGATGCAAACACAAAAGACCGTCTTCCTTGAGTGGAAGACGGTCTTCATTATTCTGATAGATAGTATTAAACTACAGTACGCGACGAGCTTTCAGGTACGTTTTGCTCCAGTTGCCTGTCAGGCTGGAGATTGTTACACCCGGTTTGCCGTAGGTGTGCAGAATTTTGTTATTACCCATGTAGACAGCAACGTGAGTTACGTTGCTACCATTGGCACGGCTTCCGCTTGAGAAAAATACCAAATCGCCTGCTTTCAAGTTAGATTTTGATACCGCTGTGCCAACTTTGGATTGGGCAGCTGATGTACGTGGAAGGTTTACTCCGTATTTCTTGAAAATATGTTTCATGAAGGATGAGCAGTCAAATACACTTGTAGTGGACGTGGATGCTCCGAATTTATAAGGTGTCCCCATATATTGTTTACCAAAGTTAACGACTTGAGTTCCTTTACTTACTGATGCGGCTTCTACAGGAGCTGGCGGTGCAACCGTAAGGACTGCCCCTGCTCCCAATGTAGCGCTCAAGCTGATTACTACGGCCTTCTTAATCCAATTCTGTCGATTCATGTTGTATACCTCCAAGCAGTTTTGTTTTTGCGATGAACCGAGTATATCAGATTTGAAACCGTCTATATTTTGGATATTTGGCGCAAAGCGTTGGGACACATGAAATGAAAGCGAATTATTAAAATATCATTAAAAGTTACAAAATATTAAGAAATAGTTCCATGTAATAGTTCCGAAACGAATAAAAACCCTTGATACACAAGGGTTTTTAACGTCGATTTAAGTTGTTAACAATTATCGATTAAAGATTACAAAAAAGTAACGATTAGCCATCCTTACTCTGAATGATGAGCAGCAAACCGCCCTCAATCCGGACCGTCCCCTTATCTTCGGCCAGCTTATTGCTGACCCCTAAGGATTGTCCCAATCGTAATGTGGCATCATGGAGAGGATACTCAAACCCCTCAAGATGGATGCCTGTCACTTCCGTTGTGAGCGGCAGCAGGGAGACATATGTAAACCCCTTGTTCTCGACAATGCAGCTCGTGCCTGTCAGTGTGATGAAATTGTTCTCATCTAATATAGAACATGAGATGTGATGCTGCAGTCCTCGAATCAGCATGTGGATGTTAGCGAGCGTATGATCCAGGCGCGAGCCTGTTGCTCCAAGAATCAATATGGATTCGGGGGATTTATCAAGTGCCAGGTCAAAGGCAAGCTCGGTATCGGTCAGATTTTTATCAATCGGGTCACAGTCAACCACCTTCTCGCTCATGGACCTTACGCGTTCCATCTGCTCTGGCGGAATGGAGTCGAAATCCCCCACAGACAGGTTGGGTCGAATGCCATGCTCAATCAGGTAAAGGGCTCCCCGGTCTGCCCCTATAATGAAGTCTCCGTTCTGGATCTCTTCCAGAAACCGTGGTGACAACTCCCCACCTGTAAAGATCAGGACGCGGGTATGCTTCATAGTAAATTCCTCCTTTTTTGAGAGAATTGCCATTGAACTCTAGTATAGAGCAGTTTTCATGCTTGCACAATTTTGATAGGCACGGCTACAATGTAATATGTAAAATTGACGGGGGAGCGGGGGAACTGAATTTTGGACATGCATGTGTTTGACGTATTCAGCATCATTGGCACCATTGCGTTTGCCATGTCCGGAGCTTTTGTAGCAATGGAAGAAGAATACGATATTCTGGGGGTTGTGGTGCTTGGTTTAGTCACAGCCTTCGGCGGGGGTATAATAAGGAATGTACTGATTGGCGTGCCGGTAACCACCCTGTGGGGTCAGGGGGATTTAATCGTACTGGCAATGATATCGGTATTCGTAGCGTTTGTGCTGCCGCTTGGTTTGATTCAGCACTGGAAGAAAACGGAGGCCTTGTTCGATGCGATCGGTTTATCTGCCTTTGCGATTCAGGGGGCCTTATATGCCACAGAGATGAATCACCCTCTTAGTGCAGTAATCGTGGCAGCCGTCCTGACAGGCAGTGGCGGAGGGATGGTCCGCGATCTTCTGGCAGGCCGCAAACCGCTAGTGCTGCGCGATGAGATCTATGCTGTCTGGGCCATGGCTGCAGGTGTCGCCATCGGTCTCGGCATCGCAACCAAGACTTGGCAGCTGCTCACACTATTTGCAGTTGTCATCCTGTTCCGGATGCTATCGGTGCTTTATAAATGGAGATTGCCGAGAAGGTCGCTTCACCGTGGAATAGGTCAGGCACCCAGCGGAAAAGAAGTAAGCTCGGGTTAATGGAGATGCAAACAAACGTTATTCGTGGGTAGAGAATACACGCGAAAGACGATTTTTATATCGTAAAGGAGAGGGGAACTATGGTATCCGTCTTGTTTGTATGTTTGGGCAATATCTGCCGCTCGCCTATGGCTGAAGCGGTGCTGCGTCATAAGATTGTGCAGCGGGGGCTGCAGGATCAGGTAAGCGTGGATTCAGCAGGAACAGGTGACTGGCATATCGGCAGCGTTCCTCACGAAGGAACCAGAAAGCTGCTGGACAGCTGGCGTATCAGCTATGAAGGAATGGTTGCGCGTAAAGTGGTCAGCCAGGATCTCGCGAACTTCGATTATGTAATCGGCATGGATGATTCCAACGTGTCGAATATGCGCAAACTATCCGGGGGCAACGACGCTGCGATTCTGAAGTTTATGGATTTGCTTCCGAATGAAAAGCTGCGCGAGGTGCCTGATCCGTATTTCACCGGAAATTTTGAGGAAGTGTATCGGCTCATTGATGCCGGGTGTGACATCTTACTGGACAAAATCATTGAAGAAAAGCTATAATCTTATTCGAACAAGCGGTGAGTCAGCCGCTTTTTTGACGAAAGCAATTGAAAGCGATACCAAGAGAACGGACTGCTGAACATAAAAGATGAACAATGCACATTCCATAAAAAATGCGCGATTGTTCATCTTTTTTTGCCAGTCGTGCTCGACTCGAATTAACCCAGGAAGTACATAAGCGCAGCAGGAAGCTCTTTTTGCCAGAAGCCCCAAAGGTGACGCCCGTCTTTCTCGAGATAAGATATCCGGGCACCCCGTTCCTCCAGCAGAGCCTTGGTTGAACGGTTCAATTCAACAAAATTATAGACACCTGTATCGGTTGTATAGTTGTCCTCTTGCAAGCCTACAATCATATAGATGTCGAGCCAGGACAAATCCGCTTCCTCCCGAATCATATCCTGGGACTTCTCATAGAAGGCACCGGACAAGCTGATGATTCTTGTAAAAAGCTGAGGGTAACGCAGGGCCAGATGCACGGAGACACTTCCGCCCAGGGAATCGCCAGCGAGCACACGCTCGGAAGGCTCTCTGCGAACAGGATAATTTTGTTCAATGAAGGGAATAATCTCTTCGGCGAAGCAGGAAAGGTAAGCGTCGAATCGATTTCCGAACGGTGCATACTCTTCTGTGCGAACTTTCGTGTTCACTTCCACGCCTACAATGATGAACGGCTCGACGCCCTCTTCGAGAATGAGCTGGTTCGCCCATGTCGCGATGCGGCCGAAATTGAAAAATTCCTCTCCATCCTGACAATAAACAACGGGATAGCTGAGAATTTCATTGTAACCGGGAGGAAGATAGATGCGCAGTGTCCGATTTTCCTGCAGAAACTTGCTTTGTATTACTTCTTTAACGATGGTTCGCTTCAATAAACGTTCATTCGTCATCATTCGTCACCTTTTTCGGGTTAGTTTTTGAAATGCAGTAAACAATAAGTTAAAATTACCCTGACATGTCTATGTTGTCTGCTGTTCTATGATGTTTGTCATACTGTTATAGTATTATCAATTAACTGTTATACATACAAAAGTCAAGAAATCTGAAATTTTATCCCGCATTTCTTTGACGAATGGAGTAAAACAGGTGTATAATAATTCTATAACAGCGGAACTTGATATTCAAATATTTATTGAGGTGAAAAAAATGACCAAGGTTCCTTATGAAGTATATACCGAGGAAGTAGATACTCTATCTGTACTTTCCCCGGATGGCAAAATCGTAAACAAAGATCTTCTGCCTGAATTGTCAGACGATCAGCTGAAAGAAATTATGTACCGTATGGTATTTACCCGTACTTGGGACGACCGCGCCGTGAATCTCGGCCGTCAAGGACGTCTCGGTTTCTATGCACCTGTATCCGGTCAAGAAGCAACAATGGTTGGCAGTGAGTTCGCGCTTGAGAAAGACGACTTCGTATGCCCAGGCTACCGCGATATGCCGCAAATCGTATGGCATGGACTTCCGCTTTATCAAGCTTTCTTGTATTCCCGTGGACATCAGCATGGCGGACAAATTCCAGAGGGTGTTAACGTATTAATGCCTCAGATTATCATTGGTGCTCAAATTCTGCACGCAATGGGTATTGCTATGGGTTATAAATTGAAAAAGCAGAAGCAAGTCGTTATCACGTACACCGGTGACGGCGGTTCTTCGGAAGGCGACTTCTACGAAGGATTGAACTATGCAGGCGTGTATAAATTGCCTGTTATCTTCTTTGTGCAAAACAACGGCTACGCGATTACAACTCCGTTCTCCAAGCAGACGGCAGCATTGTCTATCGCTCATAAAGCAGTTGCAGCTGGTATCAAGGGCGTGAAGGTCGACGGTATGGACGTTCTGGCAGTCATCAAGGCGGTTCGCGATGCTGCAGAGCGTGGTCGCAACGGCGAAGGTGCAACTCTGATCGAAGCGGTAACTTACCGTTTCCGTCCGCATTCCCTGTCTGATGATGCTTCCAAATATCGTACGAAGGAAGAGGAAGGCGAGTGGAACGAGAAGGATCCAATCGCACGCCTTGCGAAATACCTTGAGCAAAAAGGTCTGTGGACTGAAGAAGATACAGCTCGCGTAAAAGACGAAGCGAAAGCGAAAGTCAACGAGCAAATCAAAAAAGCAGAACAAACGGAAAAAATGACAGTACCTGGTTTGATCGACAGCATGTTCGAACAAACACCTAAGCATCTTGAAGAGCAAAAAGCTGATTTTCAATAAAAATGACGGGCCGATGATTGTCATAGGTTGATCCTGGGATAATCATCCGGTTTTGTCATGGGTGCAGCAGGTCTTTATATAACGTTTCGATATATATTTAGCCGCTTTAAGGCTTAACAATGGAAGTTTAGTCAACTGTATTTCTTAAGGAGGAAATGAAGCAATGGCACAAATGAACATGAAAGAAGCGATTCGCGACGCCATGCGCGTTGAATTGAGCCGTGACCCTAACGTTGTCATCTTCGGTGAAGACGTGGGTAATGTCGGCGGTGTTTTCCGTGTAACGGAAGGCCTTCAAAAAGAATTCGGGGAAGAGCGCGTATTCGATACGCCGCTGGCCGAGTCCGCTATCGGTGGTTTGGCAGTAGGTCTCGGTATCCAGGGCTTCCGCCCGATCGCTGAAATCCAATTCGTTGGATTTATCTTTGAAGCTCTTGACCAAATCGTGGTTCAAGCAGCGCGCATGCGTTACCGTTCCGGCGGACGTTACCATTCTCCGATCGTATTCCGTACGCCGTTTGGCGGCGGGGTTAAAGCGGCAGAACTGCATACCGATGCACTGGAAGGTTTCATCACGCAAACCCCGGGTATTAAAGTTGTAGTGCCTTCCAATCCTTATGATGCAAAAGGACTCATGATCGCGGCAATCCGCGACAATGACCCTGTATTCTTCATGGAGCACTTGAACCTGTATCATGCGTTCCGCGCTGAAGTTCCTGAAGGTGAATACACCGTAGAACTTGGAAAAGCTAATGTGGTTCGCGAAGGAACCGACGTGACGATTATCGCTTACGGTCTGATGGTTCACACAGCAACAAAAGCTGCTGATGAGCTTGAGAAGAACGGAATCAAGGCCGAAATCATCGATTTGCGAACCATCGCTCCAATCGATATCGATACCGTGCTTGCTTCGGTGAAGAAAACCAACCGTGCCATCGTGGTTCAAGAAGCGCAAAAATCCGCCGGCGTTGCCGCGGAAGTTATCGCTCAAATCAACGAGAGAGCGATCCTGCATCTGGAAGCTCCAGTACTGCGCGTAGCACCGCCAGACACCGTGTATCCTTTTGCACAAATCGAGGACACTTGGCTGCCTACTCCAGCGCGTATCGTTGAAACCGTAAATAAAGTATTGAATTTCTAATAGCAGCAATTTCTAGGGAGGTTTTTCAGTTGGCAAAATTTGAATATCGTTTTCCAGAGCTGGGTGAAGGTTTGCATGAAGGTGAAATCATCAAAATGCATATCAAGCCAGGCGACAAAGTAACAGACGACGACATCATCATGGAAGTACAGAACGACAAAGCGGTCGTGGAAGTTCCTTGTCCCGTGAACGGTACGGTTCAAGAAGTTTTTGCCAAGGACGGTCAAGTATGCCGTGTCGGTGAAGTGGTTGCTATCATCGATGCTGAAGGCGACATTCCTGAGCAAGAAGCTCCAGCTGAAGAGCAAGCCGCTCAAGAAGCCGACGCAGCTAAGGGCAGCGCGGATACAACTTCTTCCCCGGCTCAAGATGCTCCGGCTGACGCTAAGCAAGGCGGAAACGGTGAAGCGGCAGCGCCAGCAGTACCTAACCGTGAAGTTTTGGCTACACCTAGCGTGCGTAAATTCGCTCGTGAGCAAGGCGTAGACATCACACAAGTACAAGGCTCCGGCAATAACGGCAAAGTAACACGCGAAGACGTTGAAGGTTTCAAGAACGGCGGCGGCCAGGCAGCAGCGGCTCCTGCACAAGAAGCGTCTTCCGAAGCTAAAGCAGCTCCTGCAGCATCCGCAGCGGTGGATACTCGTGCAGAAGAAGAACGCGTACCATTCAAAGGAATCCGCAAAGCGATCTCGAATGCGATGGTTAAATCGGCATACACAGCTCCGCACGTTACGATCATGGACGAAGTTGACGTAACCGAGCTGGTAGCTTTCCGTACCCGCATGAAGCCAATCGCAGAGAAAAAAGGCACAAAAGTTACGTATCTGCCATTCATCGTAAAAGCACTCGTTGCGGCTAGCCGTCAATTCCCTGCTTTGAACGCAATGATCGATGAAGAAGCGAACGAAATCGTGTACAAGAAGTACTACAACATCGGGATCGCTACAGATACAGACAACGGTCTGATTGTACCGGTTATCAAAGATGCAGATCGTAAGAGCATCTGGATGATCGCTGACAGCATCCGTGATCTGGCTGCTCGCGGCCGTGAAGGCAAACTGTCTCCTAACGAAATGAAGGGCAGCACAATTTCCATCACGAACATCGGATCTGCAGGCGGTATGTTCTTTACGCCGATCATCAACTTCCCAGAGGTTGCTATTCTTGGTACCGGCCGCATCAGCGAAAAAGCGGTTGTGAAGAACGGTGAAATTGTTGCGGCACCTGTAATGGCATTGTCCCTGAGCTTTGACCACCGTATCATCGATGGTGCTACAGCTCAACACTTTATGAACTATATTAAACAACTGCTCGCTAACCCTGAGCTGCTTGTTATGGAGGTGTAACTAATGGTAGTTGGAGATGCTTCTTTGGATATTGATACCCTAGTCATTGGTGCTGGTCCTGGTGGTTATGTGGCGGCGATTCGTGCCGCCCAACTGGGTCAAAAAGTTCTGATCGTTGATAAATCGGAGCTCGGCGGTGTTTGTTTGAACCGTGGTTGTATTCCTTCAAAAGCGCTGATCGCTGCTGCTCATCAGTTTGAATCAGCTAAGCATGCGGATGCATTCGGTATTTCTGTAGAGAATGTAAAAGTTGATTTTGCAAAAACACAGGAATTCAAAAACGGCGTTGTTAAGAAAATGACCAGCGGCGTATCCGGCTTGCTGAAAGGCAACAAAGTTGAAGTTTTCAACGGTGAGTGCATGTTCATCAACGAAAACGAAGCGCGTGTATTCAACGATCATGAATCTCCGCGTTACCGTTTCAAGAACTGCATCATTGCTACAGGTTCCCGTCCAATCGAACTGAAGCCTTTCCCATTCGGCGGACGCATCCTGTCTTCGACCGAAGCGCTGAACCTGCCAGAAGTACCGAAGAGTTTGATCGTTATCGGTGGTGGATACATCGGTGCCGAGCTTGGTCAAATGTACTCCAAATTTGGTTCAAAGGTTACCATCATCGAAGGTCTGGACAGCGTACTGGCTGGCTTCGACAAAGACATGACCAGCCTTGTTACGAAAAACATGAAGAAAACCGGTATCGAGATTATTACAGGTGCAAAAGCTGAAAGTGCTGAGCAGAATGATAAAGAAGTTACTGTGAAATACTCCGTGAACGGTGAAACGAAGGAAGTAACGGCAGACTACCTGTTGGTTACTGTCGGCCGTCGTCCGAATACGGATGGTGAGCTTGGTCTGGATCTGATCGGTATGGATCTTGACGAGCGCGGCTTTGTAAAAGTCGACCATCAAGGTCGCACCAGCATTCCTCATATCTTTGCTATCGGTGATATCGTATCCGGTCTGGCACTTGCTCATAAAGCATCTTACGAAGGTAAGGTTGCTGCTGAGGTGATCTCCGGAATGCCATCTGTTGTTGACTACAAATGTATTCCAGCTGTGGTGTTCACAGATCCGGAATGTTCCAGCGTAGGTTACACCGAAGCTCAAGCGAAGGAAAAAGGCCACAAAGTAAAAGCAGGCAAATTCCCTTACGCAGGCAACGGACGTTCTGTATCCCTGAACCATCCTGAGGGCTTTGTGAAGATCGTAGCCGAAGAAGGAACAGGACTTATCCTCGGTGCACAAATCGTAGGTTTGGAAGCTTCAAACCTGATCGCTGAGCTTGGTCTTGCCATTGAGATGGGTGCTACACTTGAAGATGTAGCTTTGACTATCCATGCGCATCCGACTTTGGGCGAAATCGTAATGGAAGCTGCGGAACTGGTTATGGGTCATCCGATCCACATCATTTCCCGTTAATTCTAGGACACTACCTTAGTCATTATATATTTGGCCAGGAGGCAGAGAACGCGCAGGCGGTTTCTGCCTCCTGTTTTTGTTTTTTTGCGGA
Organism: Paenibacillus glucanolyticus NBRC 15330; assembly: GCF_004000885.1. GTDB lineage: Bacteria > Bacillota > Bacilli > Paenibacillales > Paenibacillaceae > Paenibacillus_AQ > Paenibacillus_AQ glucanolyticus. The sequence goes on along the minus strand of NZ_BIMC01000016.1, from coordinate 109,516 downwards.
TGATCGAATGTATGGATTATCGTAAAATGCAGAGTTATTTTCTGCGTGTCATACATTCCACGATCATGGTAGACTGTTGATATGAGATTCTAGTGAGGTGACTATAGATGAAACAATACTTGGAGCTGCTGCAGGACATACTGGATCATGGTGTAGAGAAGGGAGACCGCACGGGGACCGGGACGCTATCCGTATTTGGAAGACAGCTGCGTTTTGATCTTTCACAAGGGTTCCCGCTAATGACAACGAAGCGGATTCACCTTAAATCGGTTGTACACGAGCTTTTATGGTTCCTGAGCGGGGAAACGAACATTCGATATCTCAAAGAGAACGGCGTGCGGATATGGGACGAATGGGCGGATGAGAATGGCGATCTGGGTCCGGTCTACGGTTCGCAATGGCGGGCTTGGGAAACGCCGGATGGACAACATATCGACCAGATTGCAAACGTGATCGAGTCAATTAAGAATAACCCCGACTCCAGGCGGCATATCGTCAGCGCCTGGAATGTGGCGGAGATTGAGAACATGAAGCTGCCTCCATGCCATTTTGTGTTCCAATTCTACGTTGCGGGCGGGAAACTCTCCTGTATGCTGACCATGCGGTCTGTGGACAGTTTCCTGGGCCTCCCGTTCAACATTGCCAGTTACGCGCTGCTGACCCATATGGTTGCACAGCAATGCGGGCTAGAGCCTGGTGAATTCATTTGGTCCGGAGGGGACGTACATATCTACTCCAACCATATGGAACAGGTGAAAACACAACTTGAGCGTGAACCGTACGAGCTGCCGAAGCTGATTATTAAGCGCAAACCGGAGAGTATTTTTGACTATACATTTGACGATTTTGAATTTGAGGGCTATCAATATCATCCGACCATCAAGGCAACTGTAGCCGTGTAATTCCTTTGAATCTGTTGCATGACAATCTATCAGAGCAAGGAAGGAGATGATCTATCATGATATCCATGATATGGGCAATGGGCAAGGATCAGGTGATTGGCTTAAACGGAACAATGCCGTGGCGTTTGCCGCGGGACATGGCTTTTTTCAGGGAGAAAACCTTGAACAAAACGATTCTGATGGGGCGTAAAACCTGGGAATCTTTTGGCAGTAAACCGCTGCCGCACAGAACGAACATTGTGCTTACCAGGGACGAGAATTTTACGCTGTCGGAGGATCAAGGGATCGTTCTTCACGATATCGAGGATGCTACGGCTTATTCGAACAACGGAGAATTAATGGTGATTGGCGGAGCACAAATCTACGAGAAGATGCTGCCCAAGGCAGATCGTCTGTATTGCACGTTCATTGACGAGTCTTTTGAAGGGGATACTTACTTCCCGGAGGTGGACTGGGATCAATGGCAGATTATTGAAGAAATCCCGGGTATTACAGATGAGAAAAATCCATACACTTACCGGTTTGTTATTTATGAGCGAAAACACAAGTAGTAATGAGCACCAATTGAAGGGATAGACTGCAGCTATCTATCTATGTTGTGAACCCTGGGATAGTAGGATAATACAAATGATCATGCATATAGTCCATTTAACAGGCGAAAAGCGAAATGCTACTATATTTCTAATGTTTATACACATTGCTGCTTAAATAGCCGCAAATAGTAGGGTTTTGGTACTGATAAAAATTTTTTTAGTTTAAATAAGAAAAAATAAATCAGGCTGAATGCTGTTTCTGTGGTTATCTGACGATAGATGTCGGATGATTTATGATATGATAAATTGTACATGGTAATCAGCATGGATAGAACGGATGGGGGTAAAGCAGTATGTCTACACCAACAGGATTTATGGAGTTTCAGCGCCAGCTACCGGTAGACCGGAGCCCGGCAGAACGAGTAAAAGACTGGGAAGAGTTTCATAAACATTTAGAAGAAGAAGAGCTCCAGACCCAGGGAGCACGCTGCATGGACTGCGGTACACCATACTGTCATACAGGGATCGATATGATCGGCGGCACATCCGGCTGCCCGATCCACAATTTGATTCCGGAATGGAACAATCTTGTTTATCGAGGCTTGTGGAGAGAGGCTCTCGAGCGTCTTCACAAAACAAATAACTTTCCTGAATTTACAGGACGCGTATGTCCTGCACCTTGCGAAGGTTCGTGTACAGTAGGCTTGATCGGGGAGCCGGTAACGATTAAATCCATTGAGCAAGAGATTATCGACAAGGGCTTTGAAGAAGGCTGGGTTGTCCCTGAGCCGCCTGAGAAGCGCACGGGACGCCGCGTTGCCGTTGTTGGTTCTGGTCCAGCGGGGCTGGCAGCAGCTGCCCAACTGAACAAAGCGGGCCACTCAGTGACTGTGTATGAGCGTGCAGACCGCATCGGCGGTTTGTTAACTTACGGAATTCCATCCATGAAGCTGGATAAGGGCGTTGTTCAGCGCCGCGTGGATCTGCTTGCGGCTGAAGGTGTGGAGTTCGTGGTCAATACCGAGATTGGCAAGGACATTGCGGCCAAGCAGCTTATGGAGGATTATGATGCTGTCGTACTGTGTGGCGGTGCAACAAAGCCGCGTGAATTCAACATTGAGGGCAGCGACCTTAAGGGCATCCATTACGCGATGGATTATCTGAATGGGACCATCAAGAGCCTGCTCGATTCAGGCCTTGAAGACGGTAACTACTTGTCGGCCAAAGACAAGGATGTCATCGTGATTGGCGGCGGTGACACGGGTTCTGACTGCGTCGCAACTGCTTTGCGTCATGGCTGCAGCAGTGTAACCCAGTTCGGTACGCATAAAAAAGCTCCGCTTCAGCGCGATCCGATTGCGAACCCGTGGCCGCAATTTCCGAATGTGTATACACTCGATTATGCTCATGAGGAAGCCAAAGCGTTGTTTGGCAGCGATCCACGCGAATTTTCCATTATGACCACGAAATTTGTTGGTGATGAAGAAGGCAATCTGAAAGAACTTCACACTGTGCAGATCGAGCGTATCGTGGATGAAACCGGACGAAAAGTATATCAACCGATTCCGGGCACGGAAAAGGCTTTCCCGGCACAAATGGCGTTCATTGCTATCGGGTTCGACGGACCGGAGCAGACGCTTGTAGAACAGCTGGGACTTGAAACGGATCGCCGTTCCAACGTGAAAGCCCCTTATGGCAAATATACAACCAATGTGGACAAAGTATTTGCTGCCGGCGATATGCGCCGCGGACAAAGCCTGGTCGTATGGGCGATCAATGAAGGCCGTGAAGTCGCACGCGAGGTAGACAAATATTTGATGGGTGCTACGGTTCTGGTTTAAACCCTCTCCTAAATATGCTATCATAAATAGTAGTTAAAGGGACTTCGCGAGAGCGAAGTCCTTTTTGGAGTTAGCCACTGCGCACGGGGCAACTCGGTCGGGGAGGAGAATGTCATTTGAAAACGTTGGTCATTGCCGAAAAGCCGGATATGGGACGGAACATTGCTGCGGTAATCGAGCCGCGAGCGAAGAATAACCGTACATATCTTGAAGGAGAGCAGTATATCATAACTTGGGCTATCGGACATCTGGTAGGGCTTGCTGAGCCGGATGCATATGATCCGAAGTATAAACGCTGGAATTTACGGGATCTGCCGATCATTCCGGAGCAGTTCAAAATCATCCCGAATCCGAAAACCAAGGACCAATTGAAGGTCATTGGCGAGGTAGCCAAGCGCTGCAGCCATATCGTAAATGCTTGTGATGCGGGACGGGAAGGACAGTATATTTTCGCCTTGATCCAGCAGCAATTAAAGCTCAGACAACCCGTAAAAAGATTATGGATATCGGATTTAACAGCGGAGAGCATTGCCAAAGGTTTTGCGGAGCTGAAGGACGGGGTGGAATTCGAGTATTTGACCCAAGCCGCACGCGCACGCAGTGAAGCGGATTGGCTGATCGGCATGAATGCGTCACGCGCCTTTACAACGCGTCATCAGACATTACTGTCCGTAGGGCGGGTGCAGACGCCGGTTCTTGCTCTTATCTATGATCGGCAGAAGGAGATTGAAGCCTTCGAATCGCAAACCTTTTACGATGTGTTGGCGGTGTTTAAGCAAGAGAAGCTGGAGTATACCGGGACATGGCAGGGAGAACGGTTGACCTCCCAGGAGAAAGCGGACACGATCGCTGCCAAGGTGAACGGTAAGAACGGTGTCATTGCGAAATATGAAGTGAAGGAAACCAAGGAATATCCATTCAAATTGTATGATTTGACACTTCTCCAGCGCGATGCCAATGCCAAGTACGGATACTCTGCCAAAAAAACGCTGGATCTTGCACAAGCGCTATATGAACGCCATAAGGTGATCTCGTACCCGCGTACCAACTCCAACTATGTCAATGAACAGAACATTGAAGGGATGCACAAGGCGCTTCATATGTTAAAATCGACCCCCTATGCCTCCATGGCGGAAGGGGCCGAGCCGAGCCGTGTTAATATCAACAACAAAGCCGTATGCAATCCGCAGCGGGTAGAGGATCACCATGCCATCCTCCCGACATTGAAGCGTCCGGGCACGCTGAGCAAGGAGGAGCAGCATATTTATGATCTGGTCATCATCCGTTTTCTGTCGCATTTTTACCCACCGGCGAAGTACAAGCAGCATACGGTGCTTACCGAGGTTGAGGGAGAGACGTTTAAGACCGGAATTAAGGAGCTGCTGTCCCTCGGCTGGAAGGTGCTGATAACCCGGGATAAAGAGCAGAAGAAGGCCAAGCCTTCCTCTAAGAAGGGAAAAGAGGACGAGGAAGAGGAGACCCAGGAGTGGAACGATCGCTCATTCGACCTGGTTCCCGATCATCCCGTTCACTGTAAAAAGTCCGAAGTGAAAGAAAAGGCGACCCAGCCGCCGAAGAGTTACACGGAAGGGACTTTGCTGAAGGCGATGGAAAGCGCCGGAAAGTCCATTGAGGATGAAGCACTTCGGGATGCCATGAAGGACAGCGGGCTTGGAACGCCGGCAACCCGGGCAGCAACGATCGAGCGTTTGAAAAAGGTTGGATATATTACGATGCAGGGCAAGAAAATCACCGTAACCCAAAAAGGAAGAACGGCGGTTGAGCTGATCCGGCATGCAGGAGTAGAATTGCTGGCTTCACCCGAAATGACAGGCCAATGGGAGCGGCGCCTTAACCAAATATCCAAGGGTGAGGCTTCGGCAGACGTGTTCATGCAAAATGTGCAGAAGTTTACCATTTCCATCATAAACAAGGTATCCTCGCAGCGTCCTGCACCTTCGTCCTTATTCGGTGGAGATGAGGACAAGGCGAAGGGCAGAGGGAAGCGGAGCACGGGGAAAGCGGATGCCGCGGCTCGCGCCCGCGAAGAGCGTCCCGCGAAGAGTGCTCCCAAATCTAAGACAGCAACCGATGCGTCGTCCGTGCGATCACCGTTAGGGCGTTGTCCTAGACCCGGGTGTGACGGGCAGATTATTGAAGGACGCAAAGGTTATGGCTGCGCGAACTTCAAGACCGGCTGCAGTTATGTGATCTGGAAGGAATTTGCGGGCAAGAATGTTACGCATGCGATGCTGAAATCCTTGCTGCTTCAAGGCAAAACCCAGGTATTATCTTTTAAAAATGATGATGGCAGCACGTATAAGGGCAGGATTGTGCTGGCTGCCGACGGTAATGGAAAGCTATCCGTACAGGCAGAGGATACAAGCGCGTCCGTGAAGTAAGGGTTGTCATGTAGAGTAAAGCAAAAAACCGGGCCAATTCAGGATGCTGTCCTGAGCGGCTCGGTTTTATTTGGTTTAATTTAAATGCTCCTGAATGACTTCAGGCACCTCGGTTAAGGCGGAAACGGTGTACAGCACATTATGGGGTTCTTGTTTCAGCTCCACCAGATTATACTGCCACTCCCGCTGCTGCTTGATATAAATGCTATTAATACCAGCCGTCAGAGCCGGCACCACATCCGTGCGAAGCGAGTTGCCAATCATCCACGTGTCGGAGCGGTCGAATGTTCCTAGGCTCAGGATTTCTTCCAGGGCCGTAATATTTTTATGCTGACGGATATAGATACGATCATTAAAATACTCCGCTAGTTTCATTTGTTCGATTTTACGTGTCTGAATTTTGGGTTCTCCACCGGTGTACAGGTACAATTGATGTCCTTCATCTCGAAGCTCCTCCAATGTCTCAATCATGCCGGGATAAGCCTCAATTTCCTGATCATACACACTTAGACCTAATTTGAAGAGCAGCTCCTCTTCTTTTGGAGAGCTTCCTCTTCCGTGAACCTTGCTAAAATAATGATACGTAGCGATCAGGGATTTGGGGAAGTTAACGCTTGCGAATCCCATCTTATCCACGCCGGCTACGTCGATTTCCATCTGTTTGGTACGGATATCCTGAGTAGTTACACCATACTGCTGGAACCATTCGGTCATCCACTCGAAATAATCACCCAGGATCAGATCGAAATATTTGTTGCAGTGAATCAAGGTGTCATCCATGTCGAAAATAATATGCTGTGGTGTTTGGCTCATGGTAAGCTCCTTCTTGCTATGAAAGTCGAATGTAGGTCTCTAGGAACATCTGCAGTTCGGATGCTCCATCCGGTCGCAGGCTGAATCTTTCGTTATTTTCGGATTTCAGATGGGAGCGCAGCAAACCTGCCGCCCTCAATATCATTAAATGATGCATCAGATCTTCATAAGGCTGCCCCAGTTCAGTTGCCATTTCGGATACGGCCTTCGGCTCGTCCGCAATATATCGCAGGAGACGGAGACGTTCCGGATCCGCAAGCGCCTCTGTCATGCGCAGGAGCACAACGGGGGGTTCATCTTCCTCTTCCTCCGGGATATCGATCGGATATTGGAGCAGGAGTACATTTTCATAGAAGCAATAGGTATTGATCGGGCGAAAATGAGTTCCGGGGAACAAGACCACATGTTCCTGCCGCACATCGTCCAGGATAACGCCGCTTGAGGCGTATTCGATCAGGTTCTCGTCGTCCATTTTGGGAAGAAGCATCCGTTTTTCCTCGGCATCTTCCTCCAGCAAATGATACAAATCCCGTTCCACATTGGAAAAATAATGCTCATACCAGAGTTTCATGAGTGGTGTGTAGTCTGCTCGGATTCTAGAGATTTCATCCAGTGACAGGGACGGCAAATGCGGCTGCAGCAGACCATGGAGTTCCTCCACAGGGGATGATTCAATCCACTGAAGAAAATCCGGAATCTCCTCATGTTCTCCCCTAAGCATGATCAGGGCATATAATACGTCATAATCGGCCAGCGGCCATAAACGGGCTCCACTGAACTGGACGCGCACCTGCTGAGGCAAACGTTCGTCCATCTCGGTAATAAGCTGCTTTCCGATATCCAGGTTATCGGTCCATTTTCTTGTTGCATATATCATGAAGCTGCCCAGCAGCTCGTACACCATGGATACATCAATACTAACTTTGTACTTCATTACACAGATACCCTCCCAATTGATGGCATTGTTCTTATTATGGCTTGTATCGATTGGGCTTGTCCACTATAATGTTCATCTGACTGTTTAAATTCATCGTTTTTTCACATTAGAGGAGGACTATATTGCAGTGGCAGAAGTTGTAAACCCCCGTCAAGGGAGAACTCATTATTTTATATTAATTGCCGTCGTGGTTGCGGCGGGCTTAAGCCAGGGACTGTTACTGCCGGTACTGGCTATATTTTTGGAACGGATGGGCATCTCCTCATCCATGAACGGATTGAATGCAGCCGCACTATACGTTGGATCCTTTGCGATGACGCTGGTGGCCGAGAGGGTTCTCGGGTGGGTCGGCTTCAAAAAGCTGATTGTGTCCGGGCTCGTTCTGGTCATGCTGTCGCTTGTCGCATTTCCATTAATACCGAGTGTGGCCGTCTGGTTTGTGCTCCGGGTGCTTGTCGGTATTGGCGACAGTGCCCTTCATTATGCGGCACAGCTCTGGGTGCTCATGATGTCAACGGCCAAAAACCGGGGGCGGAGTATATCCTTCTACGGCATGTCGTACGGACTGGGATTTAGTATTGGGCCGCTGGGCATTCCTCTATTAAAATATGGCGAAGCGGTACCGTTTCTGATCCTGGCGGTACTGTTCTTGTTCATTCTGTTGGTTGTGCTCTTTAAGCTCCCGAATCTGAAGCCGGAAAAAAGCGAAAACGGGGAACAGCAGCCTGGAGGCCGGTATCTCAAAAGCTACCGCTTAGCCTGGTTTGCATTAATCCCTGCTTTTCTGTACGGGTACATGGAAGCGGGGATTAACAGCAACTTCCCTGTATATGGATTAAGAAGCGGATTCACTTTAGGCGAGATCTCGGCCCTGCTGCCTTTTGTCGGGATCGGCGGACTCCTGCTGCAGCTTCCGCTCGGAATATGGAGCGACAAATTCGGACGGAAACGGGTGCTGACCATCGCCGGGATCGTGGGCGGGTGCTGTTTCTTGCTCATACCGGTGGCAGGAACGAATTTCTGGGCAATATTAGTATTGTTAACTCTGGCGGGAGGATTGGTCGGATCGTTCTTCTCGCTTGGGCTGGCTTATGCTGCCGATATACTTCCCCGAGTGCTGCTGCCGGCAGCAAACGTGGTGGCTTCCTTCCACTTTAATGCGGGCAGCATAGCAGGTCCTAATGCCGGTGGGGCTATTATGGAAACCGGGTGGAACGGAGGCATATTTGTTCTGCTCGGAGGCTTGTATATTTTGTTTGCTTGTACGGGTTTATGGTTTAAAGTCAAATCTGTATCTCCACAACAATAGAAACATGTGTTCTCATGGCAATTGCTTTCGCTTTCTTCTAAACTAGAGAGTAGGAATATGCACTTGACGGGAGAGACGATAACATGATTAAAGTGGATCGCCTGAAGAAAACGATGGGCCCTGAACGCACACCGGTGTTAAAGGATATTACTTTTCAGATGGAACACGGGGAAATGATCGGTCTGATCGGTGCAAGCGGAAGCGGAAAAAGTCTGATGATGAGCTGCCTCTCCATGCAGCAAAAATGGGATGGCGGCAAGTTAACCATCGATGGCGAAGATATGATGAATCCTGCTGGAAAACGGAGGATTCGCCGGGAATGGGCTTATCTTGAGCAGAACCCGGCCTTAAATGTAAATCGTACCGCACTTAAGAACGTATTGATCGGGCAATCCAGCCAAACGCCGATGTGGCGAATGGTTACGGGGATGGTTCGATCTGATGATTATATGGGGGCCATGGATACAATCGAGCATCTTGGTTTATTGGACAAGGCTAAGCGCAAGGCAGGCGAGCTCAGCGGCGGCGAGAAGCAGCGAATTGCCATTGCACGGGCACTGGTCCACGGGGCCAAGGTTATATTGGCCGACGAACCGGTGACGGGGCTCGATCCGGCCTCGGCCGAACACGTGTTGAAGACCCTTAAAACATTGTGTGAAGAAGAACGTTTAACGGTATTTACCGTTATCCCCCTGGAGCTTGCCGAGAAGTATTGCACCCGCATCATGGGTCTTGCGGGCGGGCAGCTTGCAGTGGATGTAACCGGGAGACGTTTAACGCATGGTGAGAAGTCAAGACTGTAATTATCGTTCGCCATATATCTAGGTGAATGTATAGAAATGAGTTGATACTTATTGAAATATAGAGTGATGCAAGCCCTCTTATCGGGCTTGTTACTATTGATCATAAGCGGCTGCACGTTCATTCAGGACCCTGTCTCCTTAATGAAGAAACCGGATTTGCCGACGGATAAAGCGACACTGAATGGTGCCATCCAGTCTGCACTTCAGAAGCTTAAGCTGGACAACGGAGCCATTATCCGGCCGCGAAGTGACGTGGACAGCAGTTCGATCCGAATCCATGACCTGGACAATGATGGCATTCTGGAAGCGGTTGTCTTCTATCAGACGCCGGATGAAGAAGTGAAGATCCATGGCATGATCATGCAGCAGCAGGGTGATACATGGGTGAAGAAGCTGGATTTTGACGGGGAAGGGACGGTTCTGGAATCGTTTGATTTCGTTGATTTCACGAATGACGGCAAGGTTGATATCGTAGCTGGTTTCTCCCGCGGCGAAGAGAATCTCCAAAACTTGCTGACCGTGTATTCATTCTCCGGGGATTCGCTGGAAAAAGTGCCTGCCTTGCCGTACACGCACTTTAATATTGGTGATATGAATGGTGACAAGATCAAGGATATCACGGTTGTCTATCTCCAGCAGAAGGAGTTATCGTATATCAGCACCTATCAGTATGATAAGTTTGAAGATGCCTTTGTAGAGCTTAACAAGCTGGATCTTGGGCCAAATATTGAAAGTTATTACAATGTTGTCGCAGGTAAAGTGGCCAAAAACAAAGAAGGTATCATCCTGGACGCTTCCGTTGTATCCAACTCCTCGTATTCCAAAATCATCATTATGGAAGATGGCAAGTTTATTGACGTGCTTCAGGACGAGCTGCTTACCTACAAGGAACTGCCTGTAGAGAGCGAAGACGTGAATGATGACGGGATTTTGGAGTTTGGTGTTCTTACGAGACCAAGCGGCTGGGAGGATCGGCTTATCGTGGATGAGATCCCGTTCTTTACCACCTACTTCCAGTGGGACGGGGAAATTCGCGAGAGCGGCGAACGGGAAGGCCTGCAATTTGTACTTCAAAGATACTATGACATGGATAATCGCTTTTATCTGGACTTTCCGCCGGACATGTACCAGAAGATTACCATCACACCGGAATCCAACAAAAATGCTTATTTGAATTTTGTTTTGACGGACACGGGCGAATCGGTCGCTGAGATTAAATTCTTCACAATGGCCCAGTGGGGCAAAGCAGAATCTGATTGGGAGATTTTGGTGAAAGAGAAGAATCGCGTGATCGCTTACCGGAGTCACGGAGATTTGAAGCTGAGTAAAAAAGATAAAAAGCCAAGCAGCAATAATGTGGCTCCTATCGAAAGAAAGGGGAACTAGACCTTGAGTAAAGTGCTTATATTAGAAGATGAAGAATCAATCCGCAGTTTTATTGTAATCAATCTCAAACGAAACGGCTTTGACGTTCTGGAGACAGGAGACGGCAATGAAGCCCTTCGTATGCTGCAAACGACGCCAGATATCGATATCGCCTTGCTCGATGTGATGGTTCCGGGAATTGACGGTTTTGAAGTGTGCCGCAGAATTCGGGAAACGAACGAGCGAATCGGCATTATTTTCCTGACAGCGAAAGTCCAGGAGCAGGATAAGGTATATGCTCTTTCAGTCGGAGCCGATGATCATGTCAGCAAACCGTTTAGTCCGACAGAGTTAATTGCGCGGCTGCAATCTCTCCTCCGACGGGTGAATGTTCAGCGTGCGGGAACCGCTAAGGTATCCTTTCAATCAGGTCCATTCACGCTGGATCTGATCTCCAAGCAGTTTAAGAAGAACGGGCAGCCAGTGGAGCTGACGCCGACCGAATTCTCGCTGGTGCAGTTCTTCCTGGAGAAAGAAAACACGCCGCTTAGCCGTGATGTACTGCTGGATCATGTATGGGGCAAAGAATATATGGGTGATCCCAAAATCGTGGACGTGAACATTCGGAGACTGCGCCAAAAAATCGAAGGCAATCCTTCCGAGCCGGAATACCTCCAGACGGTATGGGGTCATGGCTATAAATGGAAGGGTCAGGGACAATGATCATCAAAAAAGGCATTCGGCGGCAAATCGTGCTTCACTACTTTCTCGTAGTGTTCATTGCGTTGCTGCTGATTGAGGTTATTTTTCTTATCGCAGTACGAACGTATTATTACGATACGGTATACAACCATATGACAAACCATATTCACACCGCCAACGAATTTTATCAGCCCTTTCGATTGACCTCGGCGGATAATGTTAATCAGTTGAGCGAGATGCTCCGTCATTTTGAATTGTATAATACGGAGCTTCAAATATTGAATCCTGCGGGGCAAGTCCTCACCACCTCGACCGGTTTCGATTTGGAGCAGACGATCAAAACCAGTGATGTCACTCAAGCGCTTGCCGGCAATACGAGCCGCTGGATCGGCAAGCAGCAGGGTACCGGTCAGATCGTCATGGCCGTATCCCAAACGGTTTCGAACGGTTTTGAGAACACCTATGTGCTTCGTTACGTGACATCGCTTGAGTACATTAACGATAAACTGATGAAAATGACGCTGTTTGCTATCAGCATCGGAGCGGCCGTGCTTGCCATTGTCCTGGCATTCAGCATTGGGCTGGCTAACTCCATTGTGAAGCCGCTCAACAATATCACAACGGTATCCGCCCAGATGGCCAAGGGCAAGTTTAACGTGCGGATCAAGGGCGATTATAAATATGAGCTTGGCGAGTTATCCTCCACCTTGAACTATATGGCTCAGGAGATTGTGCGAAGCAATCAGGTAAAGGATGATTTTATCTCATCGATATCGCATGAGCTGCGCACACCGCTCACCAGCATCAAGGGCTGGAGCGAAACGCTTGACTCCGGCGGTTACGATCCTGAAGAAACAAAAATCGGAATGCAGATTATCACCAAGGAAACCGATCGGTTGATTGGCCTCGTAGAGGAGTTGCTTGACTTCTCGAAGCTGCAGCAAAATGAGATGAAACTTGTGAAGGGGATCGTGAACTTACGCGAGCTTCTGCAGGAGATCATGCTTAATCTGTGGACCAAAGCCGAGAAGAAGGGCATCCAGATCAAATTGGTGTCCGACGAAAAACCGATCATCTACGGGGATGCCAACCGCTTAAAACAGGTGTTTCTCAATATCGTGGACAATGCGGTCAAGTTCTCGCATGAGAACGGTGCGATCAATTTATCCTTCACCATAGAGGAAAAATTCGTGATTGTCACCGTCAAGGATCATGGTATTGGCATATCGGATGAGCATCTTAGACGGGTAAAAGACCGATTCTTCCAGGTAAACCCATTGAATGGTGGAACAGGACTTGGACTCGCCATTACCCAGCAGCTCATAGAGCTTCATGGGGGAGCGATGGAGATGGAGAGTGAGCTTGGACAAGGAACCTCCGTGATCGTCAAACTTCCGCTGCCGGAAGGGAAAATTCCCATGGCTGGTGGTTTGGAGAACGGCGAGGACGATCTGGCCGGACCGAGCGCTTAAGCTTTGCCGGGTGACCGGCAAAGCTTTTTTAGAAGGGAGCGTGCAGGAGAGTGGGATATAAGGCGTTAGCAACGTTTTCAACCGGGAGGGGTCGCTTTGAGCTGGGACTCGCAGAGGAAGAGAATGCAGGGGAGATGCTGCTTCTGCTCAAGGAGGCAGCCGAAGTGATGGAGCAGGAAGGACGGAGGCAGTGGAGCCCGTCGCTATTTTCCCTGGAATTGATGCAGCAGTACTTGGCAGAGCGAGAGGTGTTTATTCTGTGGCATGAAGGGGAAGCCGCTGGCATGTTCACCCTTCAGTACGGAGATGCTGCGTATTGGGGTGATCGGGACGATCCGGGTTTCGGGTATCTGCATCGGCTAACCGTACGCTCCTCCTACCGGGGACTTGAGCTCGGAGCGAAGATGATCTCGTTTGCGGAGGCGTATTTGTTATCAAAGGGCAGACGGGGCTTCCGGCTGGATTGCGTTTCGCATCTGCCTACACTGAATCAATTTTATCAGCGTCAGGGATTTCAATTCGTGGCCGAGCAGGATATGGGCGGTCGGTTCGTGAATTTATATGAGAAGACTTTTGGTTAATCTCAACCAACTAACTATATAAAATCTGTAAGTCGCACGCGCTTAAGAAAAAGTCAGCAGGGCAACATACATGAGAAAAAGCGATCCGTCTTACGGGATCGCTTTTTTTATAAAGGAGGAAGGGGGAGATTATCACTGCTGACCCCATTTCCATGGTATGAGGGAAGGCTAGGATGAAGAAACGTTGGCACGCATACGACCTTTTTCATACACATCCTGAAGCAGACGGGACGGCTGGGTACGTACGGTTGGTTTCGGTAGCACCGTCTCATACGGTCCCACCACAACCACGTTGCCGGGAGCGCCTTTTACAACGGCTCCATCCTTGATGATGGCTCCTTCGCCGATGATAGCATGCTCAACATGGACTCCTTTGCCAATCTTGGCATTGGGCATCACCACGCTGTCCTTCACGATGGAATATTTACCGATCTCTGCACCGCAGAATACAACAGAGCTCTTGGCTTTTCCTTCAAAGGTGCATTGGTCGTGAATGAGGCAATCCGTATGCTCCGCATTACGGGTACGAGCTGCGGTAAGTTTGGTTTTCCAAGCACGGGTGTACATCGGCCAATCGGCTCTCTCAAGCACAAGCTCATTTTGGCTGAGCACATCCATATGTGCCTCCCATAAGCTCTCTACGGTGCCTACGTCACGCCAGTAGCCTTGGAAACGGAACGCCAGCAATGGCTCCTCTCCGGACAGCATTTTAGGGATCACATCCTTCCCGAAGTCATGGCTGGAGTTCGAGTCGGCTGCGTCCTCCATTAGATGCTGCTTCAGGTAATCCCATCGGAACAAATAAATGCCCATGGATGCAAGATTGCTTTCCGGTTTTGCCGGTTTTTCAGCAAATTCAATGATATTCAGGTTATCGTCAACACTCATGACACCAAAACGGCTAGCGTCTTCCCAAGGAACTTCCATGACAGAAATTGTCGCAGGTGCACCTTGTTTCATATGAGCATCGAGCATTTCCCGATAATCCATCTGATAAATGTGGTCACCAGACAGTATCAGCACATGCTCCGGATTTTGTTCATCGATGTAAGGAATGTTTTTATAAATGGCATCTGCTGTTCCTAAGTAGCCTTCTTGATCTATGTTGTTTGACGGAAGCAGCGCAATACCTTCGTGTTCTGTATGTGTTAGTCCCCAGGGTTCACCTTGGCCGATATGTTCGTGTAATGATTCTGCCTCGTATTGTGTAAGAACTCCAACGGTATCGATTCCAGAGTTCACACAATTGCTGAGAGGAAAATCGATTATACGGTAGTGTCCGCCGAATGGAACAGCGGGTTTTGCCAGCTTGGACGTAAGGGGGGCTAATCTTTTACCCTCTCCTCCGGCCAGAAGCATAGCAATACAGTCTTTTCTCTTCATCACGTTTCCCTCCCAATGTATTTTCACGTTGTACATTACATAAACGACATTCCCGGGGTTTGAAACGATTATATTGAAAAAGTATTTTGAAAATTACAAATTTATTGATGAGTTACATTTTTTATTTTCAACATGGTAAGAATGGGGTAATAGCATTAATAATAATGGATTTTTAAGAAAAAGCAGGTGACGACAATTGTATCAAGCAGTTAGGGAAGGAAACATGACTCCGGAACAAGTGTATTTATTTCATGAAGGAACCTGGTTTCACAGTTATCAATGTATGGGCGCACACGTTGCCGTAGAAGATGGGCAAGAGGGCGTGCGTTTTACGGTATGGGCTCCCCACGCAAGGCAGGTTGGTCTTGCAGGAGCGTGGAACGGCTGGGATGGCACCCATGACACGTTATATAGGATACCCGATTCAGGAATTTGGAGTCGGTTTTTCCCCGGTATGCAGACTGGAACTTTTTACAAATACCAGATTACTGGATCATTCGGTGAAACGTTCCTAAAGGCGGATCCCTATGCGTTTCATGCGGAGCTACGGCCTGCTACTGCATCGGTAGTTACGGATCTGTCTGGATATCAGTGGAACGATGCCCTGTGGAAAAAGAAGAATACATCACCTTACAGCAAGCCGATGAACATATATGAAATGCATTTTGGAACCTGGCGGCAAAAAGAGGACGGCTCCTTCTTTACATACCGCGAAATGGCGGATCTGCTTATTCCTTATTTGCTGGATATGCGTTATACCCACGTGGAATTTATGCCGCTGGCCGAACATCCCTACGACCTCTCATGGGGGTATCAGGGAACCGGGTTTTATGCTCTGACTAGCAGATACGGCAGTCCCCATGATTTCATGTACCTGGTAGACCAGCTGCATCAAGCCGGTATCGGCGTGCTGCTGGACTGGGTGCCCGCGCATTTTGCCAAGGATGCCCACGGACTTCGCCAGTTTGACGGGTCACCGCTATATGAATACGGCGATGCGCAAAAAGCGGAGAAACCGGGCTGGGGAACGCTGTCTTTCGATTATGCCAAGCCTGAAGTGATTTCATTCCTCATCTCCAATGCTTTATTTTGGATGGATATGTATCATATTGATGGACTTCGTGTTGATGCGGTTACAAGCATGATCCGCCTTGATTTTGAGAAGTCCGAGGGTCAGTTCAGCCCTAATGAACGGGGGGGCTTGGAAAATCTTGAAGCGATATCCTTTCTGCAGAAATTGAATAAAGCGGTGTTTAGCTATTATCCCCATGCCTTGATGATGGCAGAGGAATCCAGCGCATGGCCAGGGGTAACGGCCCCTGTGCACGAAGGCGGACTGGGGTTCAATTACAAATGGAACATGGGCTGGATGAATGACACACTGTCCTACGTGGAGCAGGAGTATGTGTTGCGGCCTACCCAACATAATTTACTAACATTTCCCATTTGTTATGCCTATTCGGAAAATTTTACATTGCCGCTTTCTCACGACGAGGTTGTCCATGGCAAAAAATCGCTGCTCAATAAAATGCCTGGCAGTTATGAACAGAAGTTTGCCGGATTACGCATTTTACTTGGTTATCAGATGACGCAGCCTGGCAAGAAATTGCTGTTCATGGGCGGGGAATTCGGTCAGTTCATCGAATGGAAGGATGAGGAGCAGCTCGATTGGCTGCTGCTGGATTATGAAAGCCACCGCCAACAGCAGGCTTTTACGGCAGCGCTAAACGCTATGTATGTGGATGAAAGGGCGCTGTGGGAACAGGATCACGTCATGGATGGCTTCCAGTGGCTTTGTGCCAATGATAACAACCAGAGTGTTATAGCGTACATGAGGAAAGGGAACAAGCCCGGAGATACGCTGATCATCGTCATTAACTTTCAGCCCCGAGCATATGACAAATATCGGATCGGTTTGCCAAGAGCCGGGCAATACGTGGAAATACTGAATTCAGATCATACCGATTACGGAGGCGCCGGACTGCTGAACGACGGCGATATGAAAGCGGAGAAGCAAGCCTGGCACGAGCAAAACCATAGCTTGGAGATCAAGCTGCCTCCATTAAGCATGGTCGTTTTAAAGAAAAAACCGTCGCGTTCGAGGAAAACGAAAGATTCGGAGCAAGAACAGCTGAAGGCGGCAGCAGCAAAAGAGAAGACCGTTCGCAAAACCAAACGGAGCCAAAGGGGGAAGCGGGATTGAAATTGTTATTTGCGGCATCAGAATGTGGACCATACATCAAGACAGGCGGATTGGCGGACGTCATCGCTGCATTACCCAAATCACTTCGTGGCATGGGCGAGGATATTCGGGTTGTGCTGCCGAAATATCGCGGTATCCCTGCGGAGTATCGGGAACGCATGCTGTTTGTTGGAGAAACCCGGGTCCGTGTAGGCTGGCGTGAGCAATATTGCGGTATCGAGTCCTTGGTTGAGGACGGTGTAACGATTTATTTTGTTGACAACGAGTATTATTTTGGCCGTGACGGTATTTACGGTTATATGGATGATGGCGAGCGTTTCTCCTTCTTTAACCGTGCGGTGCTCGAGATACTGCCGATCATCGATTTCCAGCCGGACGTGCTTCATTGCCACGATTGGCATACCGCGATGGTTCCACTGCTCCTTGAGGATGTCTATCGTCATAATCCTTTCTACGCAGGGATTCGAACGGTATTCACGATCCATAATCTCCTGTATCAGGGCGTTTACCCGTATGAGGTATTGGTTGATCTGCTGGGAATCCACAGCCGTTATTTCAAGGCGGATGGCGTAGAGTATTACGGCAACGTGAATTTCATGAAAGCTGGCATTGTCTACGCAGATCATGTCACGACGGTGAGTCCGACTTATGCTTCCGAGATTCAAACCGGTTATTATGGATATGGACTCGACGGGCTCTTGTCAGCACAAGGTTCAAGGCTGAGCGGCATTGTAAACGGGATTGATACGAAGAGCTACAATCCGGCTACAGATCCGCATCTGGCCGTGAAGTACCGCAGTGGACTGAACAAGAAAACACAGAACAAAATAGCACTGCAGGAAGAATTGAATCTGCCGGTGGCACCACACATCCCGTTAATGTCGATGGTAACCCGTCTGGTTGATTCCAAGGGACTCGATCTCGTAATCCGCATTCTGGATGAGCTGCTGTATTACGACGAGATTCAATTTGTTGTCCTGGGAACGGGAGATCCATCCTATGAGCATTGGTTCCGGGAAGCGGCGAATCGGTATTCGAACAAAATGTCAGCCCAAATCAGGTTCAATGAACCATTATCCCGGCGATTTTACGCAGGCAGCGACCTGTTTCTGATGCCATCGAAATTTGAACCATGCGGGATCAGCCAACTGATTGCCATGCGTTACGGCAGCGTGCCGATCGTGCGTGAAACGGGTGGCTTGAATGATACTGTGCATGCCTATAACGAATACACCGGTGAAGGAAACGGGTTCTCTTTCAAGGATTACAATGCGCATGACATGATGAACACGATTCGCAGGGCGACATCGATATACCGCATGCCGGAACACTGGCGCAAAGTGAGCAAGAACGCATTAAGCGGGGATTACAGCTGGAGCGTATCGGCGAAGGAGTATCAAGAGATATACCATCAAATTTCCAGCCTATAGGATAAGGCATTGATAAAGGGGTACCTGGATAGCTTGAGATTTCCGCTATCCAGGTACCCCTTTGTGACAACTGGGTATACGTTTTGTGAGGTGGCCCTTTCTACAGCTCAGCGAGGTTGATCGCCATTTACAACAACAGATTATGGTTTGAGGCGACGGCACAGTATACGGTACCCGTAAGGCTCCAAGTCAACATGCATGATTCCGTTTACCGGCTTTACGGATTCTTCGGTTTGCGCATCAAACCAATCGGTAGTGACGATGGGGTGGGACAAGGTACGATAGGAGTCACTGTTGTTCATCCAGACGATAAAATGCAATTGATCATCTGCACGTTCGTATACGATGCATGGGTCATGAAGATTGGCTTGGAGGAAGCGAAAACGACCCTGCCTGAGAGCTTTGTGCTTTTTTCGTAGTGCAATCATGCTGCGATAAAATTCATACAGCTCAAGGTTTTGTTTTTCGGGATTCCATTCCATGCATTTGCGGCAATCGGGATCTCCATCTCCGGTTAATCCGACTTCATCGCCATAAAAAATACAGGGAGTTCCCATGAAAGTGAACAGGAATACGACGGTGAGTTTCATGCGCCGGGTATCTCCTCCCACGCGCGTGAGCAGCCTAGGAGTATCATGGCTGCACAGCAGATTGAAGACCACTTCATTGGTCTGCTGGGGGTAACGCATCAGAATGGATCCGATACGGTTAGCAAAAGTGAGCCCATCCATATTGCCATTGAAGAATTCGAGCACTTTATCAGCAAAAGGATAATTCATCACCGAATCGAACTGGTCACCGGCCAGCCAGATTAAGGAGTCTGACCATACCTCTCCCACGATATAAGCTTCAGGATTGGCCTTCTTGACGACTTGTCTGAAGTCTCTCCAGAAATGATGGTCAATTTCGTTGGCGACATCAAGTCGCCAACCGTCCAGCTTGATCTCCTTGATCCAGTATTCGGCTACGCCCAGCAAGTATTCCTTAACCTCTGGATGGGCGGTATTGAATTTAGGCATATTTCCATAGAAGCCGAAGGTATCATAGGTCGGGATGCCATCTTTTACCTCGCAGGGAAATTGATTGACATGAAACCATTCGGCATATGGAGAGTCCTTGCCATGCTTAAGCACATCCTGAAAAGGCGGGAACTCTTCGCTGCAATGATTGAATACCGCATCAAGAATGACTCGAATTCCTTTGCTGTGACAAGTATCCACAACCTTCTTCAGCAGTTCATTATCGCCGAATTGCGGATCCACCTGTTTATAATCGACCGTGTCGTATTTATGGTTGGAGGGGGAGAGGAAGAGGGGGGTAAAATAAATCGCATTAATGCCCAGCTCAACCAGATCATCCAGATGATCCAGCACACCTTGCAGGTCGCCGCCGAAGAAATTATCCACTTCCGGCTTGCCGCCCCATACTTCTGTTCCGACAGGGTTGATGGCCGGGTTCCCGTTGGCAAAGCGCTCTGTCATAATTTGATAAAACACAGCTTCTTTAGCCCACTCCGGGACTTTGAACACATCAACCTCATGTATGTACGGAAATTCGAAGTAACCCGCAGGCGGGTAAGGGTAATCCCATCCGATCCCGCTATCCACCATATAAACCGTCTCATCTCCGGCATGGATCCGGAATCCGTAAGATAATCTTTTGTATTTTGGCCTGACTCCGCACTCCCAGTAATCAAACATCTCATCAGAGGCAGCCTTTTCCATGGTGATCTCGAAGTACGTACGGTCCCAGTCATATTTGTCGCCGGTCATAGCAACAACGGAATCAATGTCATTCTTCTTGGTTCGAATCCTGAGATGAATGGTATAGGTATCATATGCATAAGCCCATTTATCTCTTGGAACATGATACAGTGCTTCTAACAGCATGGGTACACCTCCTATATGAGTATAGCTATAGCTAATTAATAACCAGCCGCAAGCTTGCATGAATCATGGAAGCAGAGACAGACAGAGAGTTGACGGCAGGAGATGATAATCGGGCACAGGATCTATACGTATTATAAGATGGGATGTGAACGGTTGGATTATGCAATATTCATTTGAGTGCCAGTTGCATAAGGAGTGAATCCGAAGACCTATTTCTATATATAGGTGCAGCGAGATAAAATATGGATCAGAGGGTATGCACATGGATGTTCTCTGGGTAGTTATGGAAGTTCATCACATTTCATGAGTGGACCTTTCATATAATTAAAGTTATTCACACATACAACGAATACGAGGATACATAAGCGGCTCTTGTGAATGATTAATTAACCGTTGTATTAAAATAGGACAAGCATGCAATGAAGAAAAATAGGGTCAGCGTAAGCTTGTATGAAAATCCATGAATTTTCATTGCATATTCATGCACCATGTTTTATAATGACTCAGTTGCATTTATTTATTTGATGTATTTATCCGTAACAGTTAGGGGAGAAACGAAACATATGAAACGTAAATTTACAGCGTGGATGACTCTGTTCATGGTGGTCGTGCTGTCTTTTGGCAGTATCGTCCATGCAGAAGGTGAGAAGAAAACGGTGATTCTCGGTACGAGTGCCGATTATGCACCTTATGAGTTCCATAAAACGATAGACGGTGTGGATACCATCGTCGGATTTGATATCGAGATTGCGAAGGAAATCGCCAAGGATCTGGGCGCTGAGTTAATCATCAAGGATACTTCCTTTGATGCACTCCTGCCTGAACTGACAAGCGGTCGTGTGGATTTTGTTATTTCGGGCATGAATCCGACGGAAGAACGCAGAAAAAGCATCGATTTCTCGGAGCCTTATTATGCCGCGGAGCAGTCCGTGGTGGTGCGCAAGGAAGATGCGCTGAAGTTTAACACACTTGAAAGCCTCGAGGGAGCCCGGATCGGGGTTCAGAAGAGCTCCATTCAGGAATCCATCGCCAAAACCATTCCTAAAGCGAATGTGGTCTCACTGGATAAAATACCGGATTTGCTGCTTCAATTGGAATCTGAACGCGTGGATGTTGTCCTTGCTGAATATCCGATTGCCAAGACGAATATGGATGAAGCGACTATGGCCATCACGGATGCCAAGCCAACGGCTGAGAACGACTCTTATGCCATCGGGGTCCGCAAAGGGAATGAAGAGCTGCTCAGCAGCATCAACGCTACACTGGAGCGTTTGAAGGAGAACAACCAGATTCAGAAGTTTGTCGACGAGGCCAGTGATTTGGCGGCAGGACGTACGACCGAGAATCTGAATACATTCGAATTTTTCTGGAAATATCGCGATTACTATGCGAAGGGTATTCAGTTTACATTACTGATTTCTGCCTTAGGGGTATTTTTCGGATTCATTCTCGGTTTGATTATTGCCCTCATGCGTATGTCGGGCGTGAAAATCCTGAAGTTCCTGGCGACCGCTTATATTGAGATAATCCGCGGTACGCCGATGCTGGTTCAATTGTTTATCATTCATTACAGCTTGGCTGCATTCGATATTAAGTTCTCTCCGATTCAGTCCGGTATTCTCACGCTGTCTATCAATAGCGCCGCGTATTTGGCTGAAATATTCCGTGCCGGCATTCAAGGCGTGGACCGCGGTCAATTGGAGGCTGCACGCTCGCTCGGGATGACGAGGGGCAAAGCGATGCGTCACATTATTTTGCCTCAGGCACTGAAGGGCGTCCTGCCTGCGATCGGTAATGAATTTGTTGTTATTATTAAGGAATCTTCCATCGTATCGTTCATCGGGGTATACGATATTATGTACCAAGCTCAGATTTTGCGCGGTTCAACCTTTGCCCCGCTGAATCCGCTGCTTGTGGCCGCCATGATCTACTTTATATTGACATTCGTTCTTTCGAAGCTTCTGGGTGTCTGGGAAAGGAAGTTGAGTGCAAGTGATAACCGTTAAGGAACTTCATAAATCGTTTGGCAAGCTGGAGATATTGAAGGGCATCGACATCGAAATTGCAAAGGGAGAAGTCGTGGTTGTCATCGGACCCAGCGGCTCCGGCAAAAGTACGTTCTTGCGCTGTCTTAATCTGCTTGAGGTGCCGACTAGCGGAGAAATTTCGTTCGAGGGCGAACTCATCACTGCCAAGAATCACAATATTAACGCTACCCGTGAGAAAATGGGGATGGTATTCCAGCAGTTTAATCTGTTTCCCCACAAAAAAGTGATCGATAACATCACATTGGCTCCTGTTCAAGTAAGAGGAGTCTCTGCCAAGGAGGCGGAAGCTACTGCAGACGAGCTGCTAAAGTCTGTTGGTCTGCAGGATAAGAAAGACGCTTATCCTTCACAGCTGTCCGGCGGACAGAAGCAGAGAATCGCGATTGCGCGAGCGCTTGCGATGCAGCCGCATGTGATGCTGTTTGACGAGCCTACCTCGGCTCTCGATCCCGAGATGGTCGGTGAGGTGCTGGAGGTCATGAAGAAACTCGCACTGGATGGCATGACAATGATCATCGTTACGCATGAGATGGGCTTTGCACGCGAAGTGGGGGACCGAATCCTGTTCATGGATGGCGGCAAAATTGTTGAGGAAGGCACGCCGGACCAGCTGTTCGGCAGCCCGAAACATCCGCGTACAAAAGAGTTTTTAAGCAAGGTTTTGTAACTTTTATATCTGAATCGTAACAGACGAAAACAGCGTCAAACCTGATTTTTTCAGGCGTTGACGCTGTTTTTGTTTGTTTATTGGTAACAATTTCTTGCAGTATAGGTTACAAATTTGTGATATATTCATGTTCGTTGACATACTTCATCCGCATGAACAAGCTACATAAAGGGAGGCATCTTAGATGTTACAACAAATGAAATCATGGAAAATCAATCG
The DNA here is from genome assembly GCF_004000885.1 of Paenibacillus glucanolyticus NBRC 15330. Classification (GTDB taxonomy): domain Bacteria; phylum Bacillota; class Bacilli; order Paenibacillales; family Paenibacillaceae; genus Paenibacillus_AQ; species Paenibacillus_AQ glucanolyticus. Next base: position 86,017 of record NZ_BIMC01000016.1, on the reverse strand, counting down.
AGGACTCAACCATAACAAGATCGCTGGAAAAACAGCAAAATGGTTTACTATTACAGCCGTTGCACTTGGCCTGACTTTTGCCGGAGGCGGAATGCAGGCACATGCCAGCTCCGTGCACGTTGCGAAGAGCGGTGATACCTTCTACTTCTTGTCCAAACAGTACGGCGTGAATATGAACAAGCTGATGAATGCCAATCCAAAAATTGAAGCGAAGAATATATATCCGGGTCTCAAAATCACCATCCCCGGTTCGGTATCGATGAACTCGACGGCTTCTGCTGCACCCATCGCTCCCGGAACAACCGGGTTTACGCCCAGCTTGAACGTTTCGCCTGAGAGCAAAGTAGTTGAAGCATGGGGTAAAACGTTTAATTACAGCAAGACGTTGTCCGTGAAAGCTACAGCGTATTCTGCTGCTGCAAGCGAGAATGGCAAATGGGGTGCGGTCGATTATTTCGGGAATTCCCTCGAGCTGGGAACCATCGCGGTTGACCCTAAGGTCATCCCGCTGGGAACCAAAGTACTTGTAACAGGACACGAACATCCCGGCCTTCCGAAGAAAGCATTTGTAGCAGAAGCCCGTGATATCGGCGGTGCCATTAAAGGAAACAAAATCGACATTTTCATCCCTGGCTCACAGTCCTCCGTTAAGCAATTCGGAATTCAAGACATCAAATTGTTCATCATCGAATAATGGTATTTGACTTTATAGCATATACAAGACGGCTTTCCTGGAATTATCCCGGGCAGCCGTCTTTTTGCTTCTAAGTAACCATTATTTGGACTCAGATACACTCAACATCTCGGGTAAGGTGACGAAGCTGTATCCTCGATTTCGCAGCTCTGTAATGATATCCGGCAGTGCCTCTACGGTACCGTTCAGATCTGACCCCACGCCTCCGCCGGCATGCTGAAGCACAATGGCACCGGGCCCGACTGCTGACAGAACGTTTTTCTTAACTTCTTCCTTGTTAAGCCCCTTCCAGTCGAGGGAATCGACATTCCAGTTCACGACTTTATATCCGTTCTTGCGCGCCCATTGAAGCTGTTCCTCATTAATATCACCATAAGGTGGACGGATGAGCCGGGGATTTACTCCGGTCAACGATTTCAAAATGGTATTGGTCCGTTCAATTTGGCTCTTGAATTTATCCAGGCTCAGTTTGTTCAACTGGGCATGATTGTAGGAGTGATTACCAATGGAATGGCCTTCATCATGGATTCGTTTTACAAGGTCGGGGTGCTTCTTGGCTCGATCCCCCACGGCAAAGAAGGTGGCTTTCACATCATATTCCTTCAGCACATCGAGTACCTTCCCGGTAAATCGCGGATCCGGCACATCATCGAAGGTCAGAGCGATCTGTTTGATCCGGGGGCCGCTGGAGCGAAAGGTATCCGGGTACTTCCTGAGTAATTGACTCAGCGTCAGGGGTTCTCCGGCATTCTTGTTCTTCGTTCGCTTGGAGTGATCCACAGCTTGACCCGACTCCGACATGACGGAAGTCTCTTGGTGGTGAAGCGAAGGATTATGTAAATCGGACCCATTTGCCGGGTTTATCGGCAGGATTAAAAAGATTAACATCATCCACAGCAGGAAGCTTCCTGCTCGGTTTCGTTTGAACATCACGATCGGCCCCTTTAGCTTTTTTGTATGGTATACCCATCTGAACAGACAATTATCCTCAATATGGGAAACCGCTGTTTTTTAGTTTTCCCTGCGAAAAGGTGTATAATAACCCGTAACGGATTTAATTACATCATGATCATTTGGATATGGAAGGAGATAATCGCTTGGCAGACTTGTTTACACCCTACAATTTTAAGAACCTGACTCTCAAGAACCGAATCGTTATGCCACCGATGTGTCAATATTCCGTGAAAGCAGAGGACGGGATTCCGAATGATTGGCATTTTGTCCATTATGTCAGCCGTGCCGTAGGCGGTACCGGTTTAATTATCGTGGAAATGACAGGGGTTCATCCTGACGGCCGCATTACCAATCAGGACACGGGGATATGGAGTGATGATCAGATTCCAGCATATCGCAAGATTGTGGAGACGGTGCACTCCTATGGAACCAAGATCGGAATTCAACTGGGCCATGCCGGAAGAAAAGCACAGGATGCTGAGCCATCCGTGGCACCATCCGCCATTCCGTTCAGTTCTCATTATAAAATGCCGAGGGCATTGTCCGGCGCCGAAGTGGAGGAGCTCATTCAAGCCTTTAGAGAAGGGGCTCGGCGTGCTGTCGAGGCAGGTTTCGATACCGTTGAAATCCATGGCGCCCACGGGTACTTGATTCATCAGTTCCATTCGCCGCTCACCAATCAGCGCAGTGATGAGTATGGCCAGGATCTTCCTCTGTTTGGGGAGCGGGTTGTCGAAGCCGTCAAGGAGGTTCTTCCTGAAGGCATGCCCATTATCATGCGGGTGTCAGCCAAAGAGTATGTGGACGGCGGTTACGACGTTCAGCACTGTGCCGAAATCTGCAAGCGTTATCGGGATGCCGGTGTCGACATCTTCCATATCTCGTCGGGGGGCGAAGGCCCTGTCGGCTCGAATGGCGGTCCGGAAGCGAAGCCTGGATATCAAGTGGATTTGGCTGCTGAATTTAAGCAGCTGCTGAAAGTGCCTGTAATTGCCGTAGGATTGCTTGACGATTACAATGCTGCGCAGGAAGTAATTTTGTCGGGCAAGGCGGATCTGGTGGCGATCGGCAGAGGCATGCTTCGGGATCCATATTGGGCTGTTCATGCAGCCAAGGCGCTTGATGGGGGACAGAAGGTGCCAAAACCATATGAACGCGGATACTAAAAAATATTTTGAAACGTTTTGGATCATGCAACGTAAGTATTAATCATATACCAGTCATTTTAAAGTGAAAGCGAGAGGAAGAGAACGATGTCCATATTTAAGAGATTACGCGATTTGACCATGTCCAATATTAACGCCATTATCGACAAGGCGGAAGATCCGATTAAGATGACCGATCAGTACATTCGGGATATGACGGAAGATCTTGAGGATGCCGAGAAAGCGGTAGCTTCGCAAATTGCCATCGAGAAACGCTTTAAAGCACTTTATGAAGAACAGGCTGCACTCGTGGAAAAACGCACGCAGCAGGCTCATACGGCAGCACAAGCTCAAAACGTTGAGCTTGCCCGTCGTGCGCTGGAAGAGAAGAAGGCTGCTGAAGCCAAACGTGACGAGTACAAAGCAAGTTATGATCAGAACAAATTGGCGGCAGACAATCTGCGTGCCAAGCTGGAAGAGATGCGTAAGCAGCTTACCGCGATGAAGAACAAACGTGAGACGCTGGTAGCCCGTTATAACGCTGCCAAAGCTCAAACCGAGATTAACAAAGCGATGAACGGATTTGGCTCGGACACAGCTTCCGCCGGATTGAAACGGATGGAAGAGAAGATGCTGGCCATGGAAGCCCGTGCGGAAGCAAGCAATGAAATGTCGACCCGTGAGAAATCTCTGGACGAAGAGTTCGAGAACCTCGGCAAAGACAAAGTCGTTGAGGATGAGCTTGCAGCTTTGATGAAACAATACGAGAACAAGTAATGGGATCCTGTAAGACATGTAAATAGTGTAGGGGGCGAGGGAGAAACAGCAGGGCTGAATACAGCCGTGCTTCTCCTTCGCTTTTGTTTGACAGGATATATAAGGAAACAACCTCTAAAGACGGCTTGATTCACTGAAGGGTCGATTAGAGTTTTTTGTATGTTGAATGTGGAGGATTAGAGATGGATTTCGATATGATCTTGCGTGTTTTACTCTGGACAGCTGTCGGCGGGCTGCTGCTGTTTGTTTTGATGTTTGTGGATTCTCTGTTCACCAAGTATAACGATCTTGAAGAAGTGAAAGCGGGCAACATGGCAGTAACCACAAGACTGATTCTAAAACTGATTGCACAAGGGTATATTTTATCCGTGTCGATCGGAACGTCATATCATCTGTTGGAAGCCGTTGTGGTATCCATCATTTCGTTTATCATTCTGTTTGTACTCGAAGCATTGACAGAGCTTATGCTGCGGAATTTCGGCAAGCTGAACCTGGACAAAGGCACACGCGAGGGCAAGACAGGTTACGGACTGTTTGCAGGTTCGCTGCATGTGGTCGGTGCGTTAATTATTACCGCTTGCTTGTAGAACGCATAAAGAAGATAGGGGACAGGAAAGATGAGTATGTGGAAAAGAATCGGCAATTTATTCGCGAAGCCAGAACCACCCAAAGCAGAGAAAAGCATGCTGCAGTTGGCGCCGGGCGATATATGCGAAGTGTCCTTGGTTACCTATGAGGTTACGGGGCGCGTTCATAATCGGGGCCGCAATGCGGTAGTCTTGACACTTCAGGATGGCAGCACCATAGCTTATCTTCATATTGAAGAACGTGAGACGGTTCAGTATGCGTTATATTCGCCTATCGATGGACGACTGGACTCGCCGGACGAGGTGCCATCAATCCTCGATCTGGACGATCATGTGTTTCATCTGGAGGAAGAATATGGCGGACATGTTTCGATAACTGGCCGTACCGCATTTACGCAGAGCGGTGAGCAGCATGTGTGGCAATATCAATCGGATGATTACAAGCTGCTGCGAATCGAATGGCAGAATGGGCGGTTTATGTTGTATGAAGGCGAGAAAGTGATACCGGGGGACGTTCGAGTTATCCGGGCGACTTAGGAGTGGTGGCATGAAGGAACGCTCTTTTTTATCCATAAAAATGATATTGGTGCTGAGTCTGTTTGTATCCTTATTAGCCGGATGCGGAGCACCGAATATTAAAGATACCTATCCGCTGGAATCCGTCAACCGTGACGGGAACGCAACGTCTTACGTATACCGGGCAGCCGATAAAAGCGTACCCGAGGTAGCCGGTGAGCTGATGGCCGCCAATACGCCGGACCAATCGTCTCCGGAGGATACCGAGCGGATGTTTCTGGTATACGGTGATGAGTATTACCATTTGCAGCAGGATCCACAGAAGCCAACCGATACGTTGATTGAGATTGATTCCAAGGAATATGTTCAGCGCAATTATGACTCAAGTTTCCTGCAGGGGTATTTAACCGCTGTGTTGATCGGAAATTTATTCGATTCGATGGGTGGAGGCGGCGGTTACCGCGGGTATACAAGCAAAGATGTGTATAAACCGAAGCAGGGCAACTATAAGAAGCCGACAAGTCAGGATAAGAAAATAGCTCCTCCCCTGACGGTTGACCGAAGCGGGAAGATTACACGCCGGGGTCAGGATGCCGTCGGTACGGGAGGAAGCCTCTTTAAACGGAACCCGACTTCAAGCGGAGACCGCGGATCGATCAAGCGCGGCGAAAGCGGCGGGGGATTATTCGATTCGCCGAAGAAATCCTACACCAAACCGAAGACTCGAATAGGCTCAGGAGGAATATCCCGAAGAGGGCGAAGGTAATCCGCAAGTGACAAGCGTATGGTCTAAGAACCATGCGCTTTTTTTGTTGCATCAGACAGCATACACTGCATGCTCTCCTTCATATATTGGAATATAAGCCTATACACAAGAAAGCTGTGTCTTCGCATACGCATAGCCAAACAATGGATTGGCTTTCCACTGAAGGAGGAATACAACGTGCCGTTTGTTCTCCGCTACAGTAACAACGATACTGGAGCGATTACGTTTACCGGAAATACACTCGGGTTAAGCCGCTCCAATCAAACAGGAGTGCCGGGCACCCGGGATTTTATTGGCGCATTTGTAACGGTGGACACTTCCATGCAGTTCGGAAGCTACCCGCCCGGGACCACATCGGATTTTAATCTGGATAGCGCGAGTGCTATTCTGAGGCTTCCGCCCGATAGTAACGTGTTATATGCCGAACTGGTCTGGGCTGGGACTTACCGGGTTTCGGGAGGGACTAATAATTATATAGCATTCATAGATAAGACCGTTTCTTTAATGACGCCGGAAGGTACGACATCCAGCATTTCGCCTGACCCTGTGACAGCACAGACCTCATACCGCAATGCAACTTACAATTACTTTCGTTCCGCCAATGTGACCTCATTGGTGCAAGCCGGGGGTGCTGGTACTTACACTGTCGGCGGTGTGGTGGGTAATATTGATCTGGGCAACAGCACAGCGAACAGCTGCGGGTGGACGCTTTGTGTTGTGTATGAGGATCCCTCGATGCCGTTTCGCAATCTGAGTCTAAACGTCGGCATTGTCGAGATTGCAGCCGGCATACCTGAACTGACAACGGTTTTATCCGGTTTTGCGACACCGACCTCTGGACCGATATCGGGTAGAATGGCTATATGCGCCCAGGATGGAGATGCCAATAAAACAGGGGACCAGGTGTTGTTCGGACCTGCCGAAGACAGTTTGACCGTACTGGAAGGCCCTAACAATTATCCGAATAACTTCTTTGCGTCCCAAATTAACGATGATAGCGGCAATCTGGATACCACGGGGACGTTTGGGGATCGAAACCAAATAAACGGGCAGCCTGGCAGTCAAATCGTGGGCGGCAGACAATCTTGGGATATCACCAATGTAGATATTTCGGAGACGCTCACAAATAACCAGACCACGGCGGTCTTTCAGCTGCGCACGGGCGGCGATGGATACAGCGTCATTGCTGTCGGAATTTACATTGACATTAACTCACCGCGGATAACGGTGCAGAAGAGTGTTAACGCTACCTCCGCAACGGTCGGTCAATTATTGACTTATACCGTAGTGATTGAAAACACGGGTACCGTTCCGGCGGATGCTTCCCTGCTGTTTGATGGTTTGCCTAATAATACGGAGTTTGTGCCGGGGAGTGTCACGATTAATTCAGTGAGCGATGTGAATGCCAACCCGACAACAGGGATCTCGCTGGGTACAGTCCCTCCCGGAGGCTTGGTCACCGTAACCTATCAGGTCAGGGTAGTGTCTGTTCCACCGGATGGGTTTATCGTGAATGAAGCCGTTGTGAATTTTGACTATCAGAGCGTTACCGGGGGGCCTATATTTACAGGAGATATCCCTTCCAATGAAGTGGTGACACCTGTTCTAAACCCTGGACTCGTTTTGCAAAAAAGCGTATCGCCAATGGAAGCAATACCCGGACAGCTTGTGGAATATCGGCTGGAATTAACAAACACAGGGGAAGTTGAACTAACCAACATTCACATTACCGATGCGCTTCTCGGATTGGATGAGGTCCTATCCAGTTTGCCGGTTGGAGGGAGCACGGTCATTATCAGAGACTTCACAATTCCAGCCGGTAGTGCAGCGGGTACCGTGTTGGTCAATTCAGCGACAGCCGTTTCTGACCAAACCGATCCAAGTCATGATGAAACATCGGTGGCCGTACTTCCGTCACCTGTGGTGCCACCTCCACCTGTGGAGCCGCCTCCGCTTGTGGTGCCACCTCCACCCGTGATAACGCCGGTATTCAACCTTGCGATTACCAAAATCGCAGATCGAGCGGAGACCCGAGCCGGTGATACCATCCATTACCGAATCACGGTAACGAATACCGGGGAGGCAGCCCTAACGTCGGTACGCATCACGGATGTTTTGCTGGGAATTGATCGTACCCTCGATCGGCTCAATCCGAACGAATCGGTTACCATTCAAGCTCGATATGGCGTGATGGCGGATACCGGCATTGGTACTGTCATTATCAACACGGCCCAGGCAGTATCTGCACAGACAGGACCTGTAAGTGCACAGGCTTCGGTCATCGTGACGAGTCAACCGCTGTTGAATGTAGAGAAGACGGTATTCCCGCTTGTTACGGAAACCGGCAATACCCTTACCTTTTCATTCATGATAACGAATATGACCGGAACTGTGCTTATAACCAACGTAGGTCCCACGATGTTGAATAACGTGACTCTGTTTGATGATCTGCCCGCTGGCTCGAGGTTTGAAGGAAATAGTGTGATCATTAACAACCAACTGGCAGCTGATGTCAATCCAGCTCAGGGAATTCGGATCGGATCATTGACACCGGGTGAAACGGTCAGAGTTTCATTTCAAGTCTTGCAGTACGCGGTCGCCCCTAATGAAAGGGCCGAGAATCAGGGACGTGTCACTTACGAGCCCGAAGGCTCAAATGTAACGGTTGAAGTAGATTCCAACATCGTATTTTACGAGGTCACGGAAGAAGAGGAGTAGCAGGAATTGAGGATAGTTTACGGAATCGCAGGACTGCGGTTCCTTTTTTGTTTTTGTAGACGGGAGGGAGCATGTGTCTCTGGTTATTGTCAACCCAGACATTGCTATTGGAGCTGGTTTGAAGTTGGAACAGAATGTAGTACAGTTAGAATAAGGGTTAGCATTTAATCAGAAAGAGAGGACATCATTTTGGATCATACCCATGCTGATTTAACTAAGAAACACGATAAATTCGATCGACGCGCCATGCAGGTGCCAGAAGCGCAAGCGCTTGCCACGTCTTATGTCCATGTTGGCGGGGAGGAACAAATTCGGCTGCAGGACAGCGATGGGCGCGTGCTTGCTTCTGACATGGTTGCGCCGCACCCTTTTCCGGCATTTGCACGCTCGGGTATGGACGGCTACGCTGTTCGTTCAAGCGATTTAGCGGCATGTGATCAAGGGGAAATGGTCTGGCTGAAGGTTGTTGATCAGATCCCATGCGGATATGTATCTTCTATTTCGATCGAACAGGGACTGGCTTCCCGTATCATGACAGGCGCACAGGTGCCACAAGGCGCTGATGCTGTTGTTATGCTTGAAGCGACAGAGCTTCGAGTGAAGGAAGGTGTAACCTATGTAGGGTTAATACGTTCGATTGATACCGGGAAAAATATTACTCCGCGGGGATTCGAATTGAAAGAAGGGGATTTGCTCCTGCGTAAAGGAACCTGCATCGGGCCGGGCGAGATTTCGGTTCTGGCTACGTTCGGTATTCATCAGGTCAAGGTGTACCGGCAGCCGGTGGTAGGAATTTTCTCGACGGGAACCGAGTTGCTAGACATCACCGAGCCGCTTGAGCCAGGCAAGATACGCAACAGCAACACCTACATGCTCGCTTCGCAAATTCGGGAAGCCGGAGGCGTGCCGGTCATTATGGAGGCGATTCCGGATGATATCGAGCTTGCCCGGCAGAAGGTAGAAGAGGCACTTGGCGAGTACGATATCGTGGTCACAACGGGCGGTGTCTCTGTGGGCGATTACGATATCATGGGGGAGCTTGTGACCTCCGGTGGCCTGGACATGCTGTTTAATAAAGTCACGATGCGCCCGGGAAGCGTAACAACGGCTGCGGTTAAGGACGGGAAGCTGTTATTTGCGCTATCTGGCAATCCTGGTGCCTGTTATGTAGGATTTCTGTTGTTTGTCAGGCCTTCGATTCGCAAAATGCTCGGTATGGAGCAGTTATATCTGACCGAATGGACGGCCGAACTGGGGGCCGACTATTCCAAAGTGAACAACTTCACCCGTTTTGTCAGGGGAAGACTGGCCGTGATAAACGGCAGGCTTGTGGCGACACCTGCAGCGCTCGATGAATCGAGTGTCATGATTACAATCAAAGACAGCGACTGTTTGATCGTGGTACCACCGGAGCTTAGAGGAGCGGTCAAAGGACAGTCAGTACAGGTTCTTGTCCTTCCAGGAGCCTTCGGATGAAGATTGTTCAGCTGTGCGGATATAAAAATAGCGGCAAAACAACGTTGATCACGGCTTTGATACCTCAGCTGAAGCAGCATGGCATTCGGACTGCCGTGATCAAGCACGACGCTCACGGGTTTGATATGGATCATGAAGGGACAGATACGTACAAATTCCGTGAAGCGGGAGCAGAAGGAATTGCCATTGCTTCTCCCGGACGAACGGCTGTCATGAGGGAAACGGAGCTGGGTCTAGAATCGTTGATACCCTTGTATATGGATTTTGATATGGTGCTTGTAGAAGGCTATAAAAAGATGGCTTATCCCAAGCTGGTGCTGCTGCGGGGGCTGGAAGACATGATGCTGCTGGATCAGGTTGAGGAGATGAGAGGGATCGTGGTACGTCCTGAAATGTTAAAGGAACCGTCAGCGTTGCATGAGATTCAGCAGCGGCTAGCGGTTCCCTTGGTTACATGGAATGATATTGAGGAGATCACATCGATGCTTTTGTCAATTTAGATGCTGCTATTCATCGGCACGGCGCTCAATCGCTTGAGACATCGTTTTATCCGTTAAATGTGCGTATACTTCTGTAGTTTCTGTGGAAGCGTGCCCAAGCTGTTCCTTTGTTTTATATATATCGTTCTGAAGGTAGTAGTCGGTTGCAAACGAGTGCCGCAGCTTATGAACGGTCAGGGATGGCTTGCCAAAGCGCTTGGCATATTTGATGATCATCGCTTGAATCGCTCGTTTGGTCATGCGCTGTCCTTCATGTTGCCCGTTGCGCAGTGCGACAAACAGTGCCTTTTCCTTCTTGGGCACTTTATAGCGTGTCTGTCTAAGCTGTAGATAAAATTCCAGATCATCCTTGGCTTGCGCGCGGAAGTAGACCGGTGTCTTGAAGGTCTCGTCGTTATTACCCTTACGGAATACATGCAGCATTTTATTGTTCAGGTCGATATCGGCGAGATTCAAATTTACCACCTCGGATACGCGCAGGCCGGAGTTTAAGATAAGGCTGGCTATGCACGCGTCCCTTACCTTGTTCAACTCGTGCGCGTAGAGCGCCTGTTTGTTGTTCTCGACATCCTGTCCGTATCCTTCATGAATGTAAGTGATGAAATCCTGAAGTTCTTCTTCTTCCAGTATTTTTCCTTTTAGCTTGGCCGCTGTATCCTTTGGTTTATGAATTCGCTTAATTTCTACTTTGGCCATGATATTGCGCTTGAGCAGCGGGTAAAATTCCTCGTCCTCGGCAATCTGGCTCAGGTAATGGAACAGGGAGCGCAGAGATGACAGCTTGCGGGAAACCGTAATTCTCGAGTTGGTCCCGTCCCTGCGGGTTGTCAGATATAAGCGGTAGCTGGTGATGCTCTCCATGCGGAGCTTCTCAAGCTCCATCAAGGTAATCTCTTGATTGGAGGATGCTTGTGACAGCCCTTCTGATCGGAGCCAGTTGAAAAACGTTTGATAGTCCCTCACATATTCGAGCAGGGTCGAGGGGGAGAGGTCTGGAAGTTTATAGTCGATAAATTGCTGTACAAACCAAGGCATGGCCGGTGTTTTCTCATCAAGCTTTGCACGGTCGATATCTTTTTGTATATTCATGTTCCACCTCAATGTTTATCTATGTTTATCTATATGGAGAAGACACGGTATTGCTAGCTATTAGTGTAACATATGGAAACCGAATAATCCTGCGATTAGGGGTGGTTGTCCGGTAAGGCCGTTGCCTGCACATAGGATCTGTACTTGTGTTTCGTTTAGCTGAAATTATATGATGAATGTATGTTACATAGTAAAGATTTATATGAGATACCCGGGGAGGCAGCACCATGAGGTCAGATCTAACGGAGCGTATGGGAATTGAGCTGGTTCCGAAGAGAAAACAAGCCGTAATCGTAAACTTGATGCAGTTGTATCTATATGATTTTACGAAGTATCTGGATATCTCGGTCAATGATCAAGGATTGTTTTTACCTTATCCCGATTTGGATGAATTCTGGAAAAAGCGCGATCGGAAGTATCCGTTCCTCATTATGTTTGACCAGCGGCCCGCCGGATTTGCGCTAATTGAACGAATGGATGATGCCACGGAGGCCGACTACTATATGACAGAATTTTTCGTGATGCAAAAATATCGCCGTCACGGCTTGGGAACATGGGCAGCGACATGGCTGTTTGATGAATTCCCCGGGCGGTGGAAGGTAACACAGGTAAGCAGCAATCTGCCCGCACAAGCCTTTTGGCGGAGGGTGATTGAGTCGTATACCGGCGGCAGATACGATGAATTTATAGATCCACTGCGCGACAATCCGTCACAATATTTTAATTCTTAGGATCATGCGAATGGTTTTAGAATGATGGCAGAATGCGCTTTCGGCTCGGATGGAAAGAGGTTGCGGGCGCCGATTGGGTAGCAAGGGGTAGCATCCCGGGGATTGTTTGAAACCTGTCGCAATAGCAATTACGGGCTAAAATTAGAAGAGATAAGCTTATCTCAAAGAATCTGTTGATGAATTTCAGCAGGTTCTTTTTTGGCGTGGAATTCAAATGAAAGAAGATAGCATAAGCAGATGAAGACATCATTATACAATATCATCATATGAAAATTTCACAATAGAAAAACACATTCGGATCTCCTGAATCTAGCAGCAATCACAAGGAGCGCTATCTTTTCCCTGTATCTATAAGATTTACGGTCATATAAAGGTCCAACAAAACACGCTCATAGAGCTTCTATATATATGACATGGAAAAATTTCCCCCTATATAAGATGAATATCCCCCTTTGAAACGTTCGGGGCTTGGAATAAAATTCTGGTAGACAGCAAGTATTTACATAAGGTTTTGAAAAAAAAATACTTAGGGGGATTACAAATGAAAAGGACTTCCATGTTACTCATGAGTGTTATGTTGTTGCTCTCCATGTTCCTTGCGGCATGTGGTAACAGCGGCAGCACGAACACTCCTGCAGCAGAAGGGGAGACTCCGAAAACGGAAACTCCACCAGCGGAAGAGAACGCTCCGGTTTCACTCCGCGTGTTCTCGACTTTCGGCGGAACTGATGCTGCTCGCGAAGCTTTCCAAGCAGCACTGGATGAATTTACTGCAGCTCATCCGAACGTGAAGATTGAGAATGACACGATGTCTGCAAACGACGATGGCTTCAGAACCAAAGTCAACACGGACATGAACAGCGGCAACGAGCCTGACCTGTTGTTCTACTTCATTGGTGCTGATGCAGAAGGATTTGTAAATGCGGGCAAAGTTGTACCGCTGAACGAAATTCTTGATGCTAACGCTGACTGGAAGAACGGATTCATTCCGGATGCGCTTGAGCTTGCCAAGCAAAAAGACGGAAACATTTATGCTGCACCATTGACTGGTTTCTATGAAGGTTTGTTCGTAAACAAGAAAATCTTCGAAGAAAATGGCCTTGAGCTTCCAACAGACTGGGCGAAGCTGACCACAGCTGTGAAAACGCTGTCTGCCAAAGGTATCATTCCTTTGTCCGTACCATTTGACCAATCCCACTATTTGATCGAGCATACCATTCTGTCTGCTGCGGGTCCTGAAAGCCAAAGCAAAGGCCTGATCGACGGCATCGATCCAAACTGGGAAAAAGCTTATGCTGCAATGAAAGAGCTCTATGATCTTGGCGCGTTCCCTAAAGATGCTGCAACCATTGATCTGAGCATGTCCGGCAACTATTACAGCGAAGGCTTGGCTGCTATGACAATCGAAGGATCCTGGGCAGTAGGTGGCTGGAGCGATGATACCCGTGACAATTCCACGGTTCTTCCATTCCCGACGGTTCCTGACGGTGCTGGCAGCGGTAACGATATCGTTGGCGGATTCGGTTCCGGTTTCTACCTGTCCAAATCCACTTATGACGATGCAGCCAAAAAAGATACTGCCGTTGAATTGCTGAAACACCTGACTTCCCCGGCAACCATCCAAAAAATCGCTTCAGCTAATGGTGGTACGCCAGCTGCTGATGTAGAAGTAACCGGTTTGGCACAGGTGGCTCTTGATGGTTTTGCAATGGCAGCTAAAGCTGATTCCATTAGTGCACCTGTTGACAGTAAGGTTTCACAAGAAACATTCGGCAACCTTCGTGCAAGCGTTCAGCCTGTAGTTGAAGGCAAGAAAACGCCAACTCAAGCCATCGAGGAAGCCAAGAAAACCGAGGATGCTAACAAAAAATAGTTTTCATCAGAAACGGTAGAAATAAAAGTGATGCACGCCGCCCTCTGTTTTCATTAGGGCGGCGTAGTCATTTAGACATGGATGAAGAAAAATAAACATCAAGGGTGATGAATATGAAGGGTGATCGCAAGTATATTGTGCTGTTTTTATTTCCTGCAGCTGCCATCATGACAATCTTTCTATATTATCCGTTCTTCAAGAGTTTGTATCTCAGTTTTTATCGCACAAGCGGTTTTTTTGACAAAAAGTTTGTGGGATGGGCTAACTATGAGAGACTCGTTACGGATAAGCTGCTGGGCGCTGCGACCCTGCACACACTAGAGATTATGCTGTATGTTATCGTATTTCAGGTTGGGATAGCCCTTGTGCTTGCCGTTCTGGTCGATAACATTGCCAAGTTCAAAGGTTTCTATCGTACCGTCTTTTTCTTTCCGGTTGTCATCTCCGGTACGGCGATTTCCTTGTTGTTTGTGCTGTTCTACAACTATAACTTTGGACTATTGAACAATTTGCTGGCTAATTTCAATATCGAGAAGATTCTGTGGCTGGATGCGAAGAACGCCCTCAAGGCAGTTTCGATTCCAACGGTATGGCATTATGTGGGCTTTTATTTCATTCTGTTCCTGACTGCAATGGCCAAAATACCTGCCGATTATTACGAAGCAGCAAAGCTGGAAGGGATAACCGGCATTAAGAAAACAACGATGCTAACCATCCCGCTTATCATGAGTGATATCAAGGTTGTAATCACACTTGCTATTACGGGTACGTTGAAGATATTTGAGTTCATCTGGGTCATTACAAGCGGCCAGAATGGAACGGAAGTACTGGGGACGTATATGTACAAAAAAGCCATGGTGGATCAGAACTTTGGCTACGGATCAGCCGTTGCCATTTACATGGTGGTCTTTGGCGTAGTGCTTGCGTTAATTGCTAACCGTTTGTTGAAAAGAGACGAGATTACATACTAAGCATTATAGGGGTGTACTGTTATGGAGCCAACCATCGTCGTTGAACACAAAACTCAGCGAGTTAGGAAGAGTCGGTTTAGCTTAGGCACCACGTTGATGTACGTGATTTTAACAGCGTGGTCCTTAACAACAATCTATCCGTTATTCTGGATTGTGAACAACTCGTTCAAAGTATCTCGCGATGTTATGAACAATTCATTCGGTATCGCATGGGATCCGGTGTTGATTAACTATCAGAATGCATTTGACCGCATCAATATTGGAAGAAGTTATATTAATAGCTTAGTGATGTCCTTCAGTACCGTGTTTTTGGTGCTATTGCTTGGAGGATTAGCAGCATACGTGTTATCCAGATTTAACTTCAGAGGCAAAAAAACGATTTTCTCCATTCTGTATGCAACACTGCTGATACCAGCATTTGCTACTGTAGTTCCGGTCTATGAGCTTCTGATTAAAACGAGCCTGGTAAACACATACTGGGGGTTGATTTTTCCTCAGACGGCAGGCAATCTGACGTTTGCGACATTGGTCATTGCCGGTTATATGGCAACCATTCCGAAAGAGCTGGAAGAAGCTGCATTTATGGACGGATGCAACCGATGGCAAATGTTTGTGAAAATCTTTGTGCCGATCTCGCAGCCTGTCTTTGCATCGGCAAGTATATTTGTATTTATGTGGGCGTACAATGATTTGTTCTCTGCGCTAATCTTTGTTAACAAAGAGAATGTTCGTCCGATCGTGGCATTGTTGAATGAAATTAGTTCACAATATGGTACCGACTTTGGACTTATGGCTACAGCCGTATCACTGACAGTTATTCCGGTATTGATTGTGTACCTGTTCATCTCTAAATATATTCAAAAAGGTTTGACAGAAGGAGCCGTCAAAGGGTAAGCAGGCAGCGAATTCAACGAATAGGCAAGTCAAGAGGGGACCCTTTCGTCACCTGTTTGACTTGCCTATTCGTTGTTAGTCTGCGTATCGTTCTTTAAGAAGAGGGTTTATTGAAACTCGATCAGGCGTGAGAAACCGTCATTGCCATGCCCGGCGTTAACTGCTTTTTGAATAATAAACATTTGCTTCATGAAGAATGCTGCTGTCAAGTCCGTGAAATTCGGCTGCATGGATAATATGCTCCATACTCGCGGCGTCGGAACGAAGACTGGAACTGTTGCCAGGATAGATCCCGCGATCCAAGTCGCTCGCGTTATAGGTCATAATATCAGGCATGATGCGAATGAAATTGTGAGCGTAACGTGCAAGGTCCGATGCGGCAATATTCTCGGCACGCGCTATAGCAAGAGCGTGTATGTAACCAGTCATTGCAGTCCAGAATATATCGAGCAGCGTTATATCATATGCCGCGGCGCGATCGTAATCCTCTCCAAGATAAGAAGCGATACCACAGACTCGCTAATGCTGATTCTTTTGAAATCGATAGATCAGGTGATTGTTTCAACATATGAAAAATTCACAAAAGAAGAGTGAAATAGTATATATTTCATGCATGCTCATACTTCATTCAATTTTCATCTCAGTTGGTGTATGAGGTAAACATGAACCAATAAACTTACTAAAATAAAGATGTTGACATAAAGATAGCAATGTGATAATTTGTATATACAAATGAAAGGTGATGATGATGAACATAGATGATTCCATTTTGACCTCATGCTTGTTTTTTACATCGAATCGGTTTGCACGTTCTATGACAAAGATGGCGGAGGATGCTTTTGCAAAAGCCGACTTATCGCCAACGTACTCCTATGTGTTGGTGGTGGTACAGCAGTACCCAGGAATCACGCAGAAAGAGTTATGTGATAAGTTATCGATTGCTCCATCCACAAGCACCCGATTCATTGACAAGCTGGAAGAGAAGAATTTAGTTGAACGCAAGTCCGAATGGAAGGAAACGCATATTTTCTTAACAGAGGAAGGTAAAGCTCTATATAAGGAGCTGAACCAATATTTTGAACAGCTGTACGGACAATATGCTTCCATTTTGGGGAAAGAACATAGTGAACAACTAACTAAACTTCTCCATGAGTCCAGTGAAATGTTGAAAAAGGGAAAACTGTAGCTCTTTTCACCTTCTCATTTGTATATACAATTGATAAAGGAGCGATTCATCATGCAGATTGGTATTATCGGTGCAACAGGTAAAGCAGGAAATTTGATTCTCAAGGAAGCGCAAGCACGCGGACATGAAGTAACGGCAATTGTTCGTGATGGTTCCAGGATTACCGATTCCAGTGTTAACATCCTGGAGAAGAACGTGCTGGATTTAACCGATGCCGATCTTCAAGGCTTCGACGTGGTAGTGAATACATTTGGCGCAGCGCCTGGACAGGAAACTCAATATATTGAAGTTGGACGCGTGCTGATAAATGCTCTGAAAGGAGCCGATACCCGACTGATCGTGGTGGGAGGAGCCGGAAGTCTGTTTGTTGATGAAGCCAAAACCACACGACTGATGGAAACACCTGATTTTCCTAAGGAATACTATCCGACAGCATTCCATGCAGGAGAGAACCTGAAAGACCTGGAGAATTCTTCAGATGTGAAATGGACATATCTCAGTCCGGCAGCGTTCTTTAATCCGAATGGTCAGCGGACAGGAAGCTATCAAGAAGGTAAGGATCATGTCATTGTCAATTCCAGCGGTCAAAGTTATGTCAGCTATGAGGACTACGCGATTGCGGTATTGGATGAAATTGAGTTGCCTAAGCATCTCAATGAACGCTATACGGTCATATCCGAGGCTTAATCAGCCCAGGATATATCTTAATATATAAATCCTTGAGCAAGCTGATTTCGATACAAAATCAGCTTGCTTTTTTATGCGTGAAAATAAGGAATGAAAACAACAACAGCAATCAACAATTTCATTTTATTTCATCATATGAAAAATTCACAATAGAAGATCCAAATTCTATCCTGCATCTAGACACCTCTAAGGTGATACTTCATAACCACCTCTCTTCTAATATCCCTTCCGGTTAGAAAGGAAGGTATCTCTAGAAAGCTCGAGTCGTTTCACATGGTGGTCAGGCGAATACATAACAAATCGGACGATTCTGGTTCATAAACCTGGTGATTATCAAGAACCCTCGAAATGGGCGAGCATTATATTTGTAAATTAAAACCCCCTTAACGTATGAATCACGATAGGGTTTTTTTGATGTCTAACTATGGATTAACCTACCCGAATATGAGAGTGAATCTATTAAAAAGCTACAGTATTGTAAATTTTGCAAGTCAGTTCTTTACTTATCAGCTGGATGGAATATGTTATAATGTCGAAAAAGCGGATTTGCAACATGCACATCGAAATATGAGGAGGAAGAATTCTTGAGATCAAGTCGTTTTATATTCTGGCTCAGTATGCTGGCAATGATGGCAGTTATGTTAGCAGCCTGTACCTCAGAACCGATAAAACAACAGCAGCAACAGCAACCTTCTACACCGGAAGGTCCTCCTGAATCGGTTGAAGATGAAGAAGAAGGTCAGACCATCACATTAGTAACGCCGGATACGGCCATGAAGGCCCCTGAGGAAAAAAGTAAATATCAGATACATACACGGTTGACAGACTTCCATCTCCTAAGTGAGTCAACGGGAATTGCATGGGGAATAACGAACACCGAGCTTCGTCTTTACCAAACTAAAGATTATGGTGAAACGTGGGTGGATATTTCACCCTCCTCCAATGTTCAATTCATTGACAAGCTGGAGTATGGCAAAGACATCGTGTTTGCGGATAAGGATCATGGCTGGATTATACGAAATAAGCAGGGATCAGCGGAAACCATTCTGCTGAATACAACCAATGGCGGTGACAGCTGGAAGCTCTCGTCGCTGCCCGAGACAGGCGTTGTCACTGCACTGTCCTTCGTTTCATCACAGCAGGGATGGATCATGGCAAAAGGCGACATATCCCGGGGCTCTGAGGAGAAATCCCTGTTCCACACTAGCAACAATGGCGGTTTATGGGATGAAGTCATGCAGAATACGGAGTATTCTACTTCGCGTGTCCCAGGCAGCGTTATTCCGCGAACAGGATCAGTCATCGGTTTAACGTTCACGGATTCGCTGGTCGGATTTGCTACCATTCGGGAGATGCAGTCCTCGAAGCTGTATATTACTCGTGACGGTGGTCAGAAGTGGAAATCTTCGGGTCAAGTGTTCAAGAGCAAGCTTCTTGACCCGTGCGGTTCGGTTTACGCCGGGGCGCCTAAGTTACTGGGAAGAGGCGGCAGCGGTAGCGAAGTATATATTCCGGTTACCTGCGTAAAGGATAATCAGGCGAGCTACATGGGATACTTCACGGGAGATACCGGAAAATCGTGGAATCTGGTGTCATTCCCGATGACGGGAGATGCCGGTAAGGGAACTATCCAGCCTGTCTTCCGTCGGCTTCATGACGGCTGGCGTATGGTTAACGGCATTGTGTATCATTCGAATGATTTAGGAAAAACCTGGAAGCCATTCCCGAGAAGCAAGTTACTGGCAGATAATCTAGCCAAGTATCCTAACGTGGTGAAATTGCAGTTTACCTCCTCTGATGTAGGCTGGATGCTGATTGAAACCACCGACAAGAAGCGCTCCCGACTCATGAAAAGCAGTGACGGTGGTGAAACCTGGCAGGGTTTATAGTCTGAATTTGCTATTATAAGTTACTGAATAAAGGCTGTACCTTGTTGAGAGAGTCAGATCCGGTACAGCCTTTTTTTATTGACATTATATTGTGAAATAAATCACAATAAAAAGTGAATATCTATGCTACTATAAAGATGTAATTAGATACTCCATTATGTTAGAGAAGGGAACGATTCATATGCATACCGATCAAGTGACGATAAATTTCCTCCGCTTGTGTTACCATTGTGATGATGCATGTTTATGCGATACGGAGGAACAATGCCTGGCATGCTGGAATGAACAGGAGCTGACACCTGAGGATCAAGAAATGACAGGACAAGAAGAGACAACAAAATGGCTGAGATTGGCTTACGATTGAATGTGAATGGCGATGAGAAGGAAAATGAATAGATCCGGGTGTTTGAGTCCCACGAAGAAGCTGAAAGCTGACCAAGAGCAGAGACCAGCTTCTTTTTTGGCGTTTTCAGAAAGGGACAAGTTCTTTAAAATTTCAATCAAACTTTCCACGACATATGAGTTAAATTGTCCAAGAAGAAGCATATACATATTTCAAGACAAGGTGGAGGGGGGAGCCGTATGGGATCGGGATCAGATTGGATGTTCGATTTTTTCGGCAGCGTAATGCCCGTGTTTTTCATCGTCGTCATCGGGATCATTTTGCTGTCGGCCGGTAAGGGAATCTTGCAGTGGAGTCAGAATAACCGACAGCCTTTGTTATCGGTTGATTCCAAAATTGTGAGCAAGCGAACGGAAGTGAAACACACGCAGCAGACAGATGATACGATGTCGAGCCGTACTCGTACCACCTATTATCTTACTTTTGAAGTTGAGAGCGGAGATCGGATGGAGTTTATTGTAAACGGTGAAGAATTCGGCATGTGTGCGGAAGGCGACGAGGGGCTACTGCGTTTCCAAGGTACCCGGTATTACGGATTTGCACGGCACCCGAAGGCACATCTCGGCGTGGTGAGGGGTTATGAGCATCCTAAATAAATGTCGGACTTGATTTTAGTCAGCTTCCTCCTGTGGTATATAATGTAGGAGAAAAAGGAGGAGCTGCGAATGAATTTTGAGAATAAAACAGTCGTGATTACGGGCTCTGCCAATGGGATAGGCCGCGGATTGGCGGAAGCCTATGCTGCAAGCGGAGCGCGAGTCATATTAAGCGACTTTAACGAGGAGCAGGGAAGCCTGGCGGCACACTCCTTGACGGAACAAGGACTGAAGGCGGTCTTCATCCCTTGTGACGTACGAAAGGAAGAAGGTATTAAACGCCTCATGGCAGAAGCCGTTCAACATGGCGGTTCGATCGACATCCTGATCAACAATGCAGGAGTATCCCGCTGGAAATCTCCCTATGAGCTGTCTGTTGAGGATTGGGACGATGTCATGAATACCAATGCCAGAAGCTGTTTTCTTGCGACGCGTGAAGCCGCATTATATATGAAAAATTCGGGTGCAGGCGGAGCTGTTGTCAATATATCCTCTACACGCTCCATCATGTCCGAGCCGAATTCAGAAGCCTACGCGGCTTCCAAAGGAGCCATTGTTGCATTGAGTCATGCGATGGCAATTAGTCTTGGACCTGATCGGATTCGGGTGAATTGCATTAGTCCGGGATGGATTGAGACCGGCAGCTATGACAATCTTCGCTCGGAGGACCACAAGCAGCATCCAGCGGGGCGGGTGGGAGTTCCTGCTGATATTGCCAAAGCCTGTTTCTATTTCACCGATCCGGATAATGACTTTGTGACAGGTGCGCATCTTGTCGTTGACGGGGGCATGACCCGCAAAATGATCTATGAGCCTTAAGCTGAATCGGATTGAACCCCAAAAAGGAGCGTCTCTATGGAGGCGTTCCTTTTTTTTGCGTTGTTCTTGCGGCCGCTGAGAATGTTGAACCACTGAGCAATTAGAGGACACACCACACTTCGATGAGGCTAATTCATCTCATGGATTGGCGTTATCGCCTCTGATGAGCACAGCATGGTGGAGGAATTTCGTTGTGGCCTTAGTGGAGGCTGAAGCCTTCGAGCATGATACAAATTCGTGATCGATTAACATTTTTGAAGATGGCCTGTTCATGTTAAATAAAAACAGTATGATGTAATTAATGTAAGTACGGAAGATATATAACCATTGAAACCGGAAGGAATGAGGGTATGGGGAAGTTGACGACAACCAGTGCAAGAATGGAGCGTTCCAATCGCGTGTCCGTGTTCGTTACATTGCTCATGTCCTATCTTGTCGTGCTGTTGATCCCGGTCATTGTATTCGGCGGATTGTATGCTCGTATTGAGAAGATTATGATCGAGAACGCGAATAACAGCAACATGGCGCTGATTGAGCAAGCCAAGCAGGTAGTGGACGGCCGATTGGATGAGATGCATTTGATTTCCCGGAATATCACGTCGAATCCAAGGCTGGACGCGCTGCTCAAGGCAGGCTCGCCTCAGAATGGCATCGAGCATTACAATTACTTCAGCTTTATGCAGGAAATGCAGCGTTACCGCAACAGCAGCAGCTTTATTACTGATTTTTATGTCTATTTAAGGGAGAGCAACACGGTTCTGAGCCCAACCTTAAAGACAACCTCAAGCGTTTTGTTCTCCGATATTTATGGATATGAAAATCTAACCTATGAACAGTATCGGTCGGATATTCTGCACGGCGTTCACTTTAACCGTTACTTACCCGTGACGGAAGTCGGGAAAGGTTTGAATCAGAAACGGATGCTGACATATATGCAAACGCTTCCATTTGGAGAGAAGAACCATCCGAAAGGTGCGCTAATCATGCTGATTGACGAACGACAGATTACAGGGCTCCTGGAGGAGATCGTGAAGACAAATCATGGGACGATATATATTAAGGATGCCAGCGGACAAGTTATTTTAAGTGCCGGAGCAGCCTCGGTCAGCCGAGTCGGGAAGACACCGGAGGATCATCCGATGATGACTGTGTCGGCAATCTCGAAGAGAAGCGGGTGGGAATACGTATCCATCGTGCCCGAGAAAGTGTTCATGGAGAAGGTCAATATGGTCAAAAGAATGGCCGCCGGCGTTCTTGTTATCTGTCTGGCCGCCGGGGTAGCCGCTTGCGCGTTCATGACTTACCGGGCGTATTATCCGCTGCGTGACATTATCCGTTTTATTCGGCAGGCGCACCCGGCACGGGAGGAGGCTGTTCGCAATGAATATGATTTCATCAAATCGACGATGGCCGATTCCTTTGGCAGGCAGACGGAGATGAGGGAGCAGCTGTCCAGGCAAACGCCGGTCATCCGCTCCAACTTTTTGCAGCGTTTATTGAAGGGTAATGTGGACGCAAGTGATATGTCCGATCATGCCATGGCGTTCATGGGCATCTCGTTTCCGGAGCGGGGGTTTGCCGTTGCCTTGATCGAGCTCAGGGATGCCAGTGGATTTATTCATAACGAGCGCGAAAGCGAGTGGGCACTGATCCGGTTCGTTACCGGCAAGGTAGCGGAGGAAATCCATCCTTTTGCCGCTTATTCGGTGGAACTGGAGAAAAATCTGGTTGCTATCATATTAAACGTGCCCGACTCTCAGCAGTGCGGGCTAGAGGAATTGGTTGAATGGGCGGAGCAGGTGAAACAGGTCATCGAACTGCGCTTCAAAACCGTGACAACGATCGGAATCAGCGGGATTCATACAGGTCCCGGATGTTTGTCCAGCGGTTATACCGAGAGCCTGAAAGCACTCGAATATTCCATATTTACAGCCTATAAACCGATCCTGTTCTATGATGAAATGAAACAAAAAACGGAGGTGTATTATGATTTTCCCATTGAGACGGAGGTCAAGCTCATTAACGCGATGAAGAGCGGGGATGTCGATAAAGCTCAAGACATTATTCAGTGCCTGTATAGCAACAATTTTATGGGCAAATCCATCTCACCGGATCTGGGCAGACTCCTCTTCGCGAACCTGCTTAGCACAATGTTCAAACTGCTCAATGCTTTAAATTTGAAGTATGAGGACATCTTCGGAACAGCTGGCAAAACAATCGAGGATATCACCGAAGGCAGCACAGTGGAAGAGTTATATCAGGAGGTGAAGTGGATGTTCGGCAAGGTCTGCTTGTACGTGGGAGAGCAGAGAGGAGATTCCTCTTCACTGCTGCTGGAAAAAATCAAAATCTACATCGAAGATCATCACAACGATACCATGATCAGTCTGGCTTCCATCGCCGAGCAATTCAACATTACGCCCCCGTACCTGTCGGCTTTCTTCAAGAAGAACAGCGGCACCAACCTGACGGATTATCTGGCCAAGATTCGGATCGAGCATGCCAAGGAAATGATGAAGGATGCCAAAAACACGATTTCACATATTGCCCGTTCCGTCGGTTATACCAGCGATGTGGGTTTTATCCGGGTATTCAAAAAATATGAAGGAATAACCCCGGGAAAATACAAGGAAACTCTGCATTCTCTACCATCCACCTTAAGAAATGATCATCTCAATTCTTAATCTCTGTTAACAGATCATGAATGTGTACGGTATACGATGAAGGCGCTTTGACCCTAGAATTTAAACAGGGCTGATCACTTCGGTCCTTGGTTAAATCGGATGATCATTCAAACAGGAAAAAGGGAGGCGTCGTGATTTGAAAACAAACCAAAAACGAGCGACAAGGCTGGCAATCTTCATATTAATCGTAGCCATGCTGGCTGGATGCAGCGGGAAAAGCTCGGGAGCTCAGAATCCTGCGGGCGAAAAAGGGCAGGAAGGAGCCGGTGTTTCTTCAAAGGGTGAGCCGGGTTATCCGGGACAGCTGACGTACTGGGTATCTCTTAACGCCAACGCATCGGCAACGATGCAGGATATGAACGGGATTGCAGCTTATCAGGAAATGGAGAAATTGACGGGGACCCGGCTTAAGTTTCAGCATCCCCCTGCCGGACAGGAGGCAGATGCCTTCAATATTATGGTCTCCTCGGGCAATTTGCCAGATGTCATCGAGTACGGCTGGGCTAATGTATCCGGCGGACCGGACAAAGCCATTTCGGATGGAACGATCATTCGACTGAATGAGCTGATTGAAGAGCATGCACCGAATATATCAAAGCTGTTAAACGAGCATCCGGAATACAAAAAACTCATAACGACAGACGACGGCAACATTTACGTATTTCCTTTTATCCGCGGGGATGAGTATTTGCTGACCTATAACGGCATCATTCTCCGCGAGGATTGGCTTGAGAAATTAAAGCTGTCCGTACCGGAAACGATGGATGAGTGGCACGAAGTGTTAACGGCATTCAAAACCAAAGATCCAAACGGGAACGGGCAGGCCGATGAAATTCCGCTCCTGCTTGACTTGGATATGACGGCATTGAATCATGCGTTTATCGGAGCCTGGGGAATTACGACAGGGTTTTACCAGGTGGATGGCAAGGTAAGCTATGGCCCTATTCAACCGGAGTTTAAATCGTATTTGGAGACGATGAGCAAATGGTATGCCGAAGGGCTGATCGATCAGGATTACGCCGCAACAGATGCCACACTGAAGGATGCCAAGGTGACTAACAATCAATTGGGCGCATTCTCCGGATACATGGGAAGCAGCTTGGGCCGATATTCGGAGCTTATGCTGAAATCCAATCCGGATGTGAAACTGTTGGGTGCTCCTAACGTCGTGCTGAAGAAGGGCGACACTCCGATCCTGGGGCAGAAGGATTCGCCATTCAATGGATTCGGGGCGGCGATTACGAAAGCGAACAAATTCCCGGTGGAGACCGTAAAGTGGCTTGATTATAAGTACGGCGAAGAAGGACATATGCTGTTTAATTTTGGCGTAGAAGGCGTCAGCTACAGCATGAAGGACGGGTACCCGACCTATACGGACGAAGTGATGAAGAACCCGGATGGTTTATCCATCACCCAAGCGCTGTCCAAATATAACCTCGCCAGCTACTCGGGACCTTTTGTCCAGGATCGCCGGTATATTGAACAGTATTCCGCTCTTCCTCAGCAGAAAGCAGCCATCGAGACATGGATGGAGGCGGATAATAAGCGCTTGATGCCGATTATTTCGCCAACGGCTGAAGAAAGCACTCGTTATGCCTCCATCATGAATGATATTAATACCTATTACGAAGAGATGGTCAATAAATTCATTATGGGCGTGGAGCCAATCAGCGGGTTTGATCAATTCGTCCAGACGCTTCAGGGAATGGGCATTGAAGAAGCGCTTCAGATTCAGCAAGCTGCGCTCGACCGGTTCAACAGCCGTTAAGTTGACGAAGCATGCCAAGGGAGAAGTCAGATTTCTCCCTTCCGGCGTGTTCGATTTTTGTATCAGAGGAGGGCATTCGGTGCAGCTCAAGGAAGAGACCAACCGCGTTGTCATACGGAATAAACCAGATAGCTTCAAAATAAGAGTTGCAAAGGATTTCCGCCGGAATTCCATGATCTACCTGATGCTGCTTCCGGTTGTGGCATTTTATGCCGTGTTTCATTACGGTCCGCTGTACGGGCTGCAGATTGCGTTCAAAAACTTCTCGGCAGGACTTGGAATATGGCACAGCCCTTGGGTCGGCTTTCAGCATTTCAGCGACTTCTTTAACGGTTTTTTCTTTGAACGGGTCGTATCCAATACGATTATCCTGGGCGCGTACGACCTGATATTTGTGTTCCCTGCCTCGATTGTGCTGGCGTTGCTGCTGAACGAGGTGCGGCATCGGGTATTTAAACGGACCGTGCAGTCCATTACGTATATCCCTCATTTTATTTCTGTGGTAGTTGTTGTCGGCATGCTGGTGGATTTTTTGTCCGTTGACGGATTGATCAATCAATTAGTGACGTATTTCGGTGGAAAACCGATTTCCTTCATGCGTTTGCCTGAATGGTTCCGAACGATTTATACCTCGTCTGCCATCTGGCAGGGGATTGGCTGGGGCTCCATAATTTATCTTGCAGCCATCTCGAACATCGATCCATCCTTGTATGAAGCAGCGAAGGTAGACGGTGCCGGACGGTGGAAGCAGATGCTGCAGATTACACTGCCAGGCATCCTGCCAACGGTTATCATTTTGCTGATCCTGCGGATTGGTTCATTTATGGCGCTTCAGGACGAGAAGATATTGATTATGTATAATCCGGTTATTTATGAGACTGCGGACGTTATCGGCACTTACGTCTACCGCAAGGGGATTCTGGAGGCGAGTTACAGCTTCAGTGCGGCCGTCGGCATGTTTAATTCCCTCATTAACTTTATTCTGCTCATTGGAGCCAATTATCTCAGCAAACGGTTTACCGATACGAAGCTGTGGTAGGAAAGGGGGCCATCTATGCGAACTTCAAAATCAATCAGTGAGGTCATATTTGATGCAGCGAATGTGATTCTTCTATGCTTGTTGTCAATCGTAACGCTGTACCCGTTTCTATATGTATTGTTTGCTTCGATCAGTACGCCTGCCGAGTTCGTTCAGCATCGGGGAATCCTGCTGTGGCCCAAGGGGTTCTCGCTGGATTCCTACCGGATGGTATTTGAGAATCCGAACATCATTCGCAGTTATCTGAACACAATCTTTTATGTAGCGGTCGGAACGACGCTGAACATTCTGATGACGGCTCTTGGAGCCTATGGTTTATCCAGAAAAAACGTCATGTGGAAAAGCACCATTATGATGCTGATTGTCATGACGATGTTTTTCGACGGAGGGCTTATTCCGAAATATCTGTTAATGAAAAACATCGGCCTGCTGGATACGTACTGGGCACTGATTATTCCAAGCGCCATGACAACATGGAACTTGATTATTATGCGAACCGCTTTTCAAGGGGTCCCCGATGCGTTGGAGGAATCCGCGCGGATTGACGGCGCCAACGACTGGACGATTCTGTTCCGGATCATCATCCCGCTGTCGCTGCCGGTCATAGCGGTTATGGTGCTCTTTTACGGAGTGTGGCACTGGAATAAATGGTTTGATGCACTCATCTATTTAAGGGATCGGAACTTGTTCCCGCTGCAGCTGATTCTGCGCGAGATTCTGATTCAGAACGACACCAACAGCATGATGACCTCAGTAGGCGGAGGAGACCGGATGCCGGTGGGCGAAACGATCAAATACGCAACAATTATGGTGGCTACGCTGCCGATTTTGTTCCTGTACCCGTTTTTGCAGAAATATTTCGTGAAGGGCGTTATGATCGGAGCCATCAAAGAATAGGAGGAATGTAAAATCATGTGGGAACAAGCCATTCAGGACGCGATCCAAAAGATCAAGAGCAATATGAACCGATATCCGAAGAAGTTTCCCCATATCACGGCGGAGAAGCGCTACGAGTGGGGAGAGAGCAATGACTGGATCGAGGGGTTCTACACCGGAATGATCTGGCTGAGTTATGAATATACGAAGGAACCGTTGTTTAAGGAGACGGCACTAGCGCACTTGGAGGATTATAAGCTGCGCTTGCAGGAGAAGCGGCATCTGGATCATCATGACATCGGGTTCCTCTACCTGCCGTCTGCATTAGCGGCGTGGATCGTGGACGAGCATGAAGAGGGCAAACAGCTCGCTCTGAAAGCTGCCGACCATCTGATGCTGCGCTGGCGGGAGGAAGGACAGTATATTCAGGCATGGGGCCGGAAGGGGGACGAGAAGAACGGAGGCCGCATCATCATCGATTGCATGATGAATATTCCGCTGCTGTACTGGGCCTATAACCAAACCGGAGATGAGCGATACCGGATTGTGGCTGTGGCGCATGCGGATAAGAGCCGCCGGTATTTAATGCGAGGGGACGACTCCTCGTACCATACGTTCTACTTCAATCCGTCGGATGGAACTCCCATCGGAGGCGGGACGCATCAGGGGTATCACGACGGCTCCACCTGGACACGCGGCCAGGCTTGGGCGATCTACGGGTTTGCACTGTCATACCGTTATACCCGTGATCCGAAGTACTTGGATACGGCTATACGAGCGGCACGCTTTTTTATCAGCCATCTGCCGGAGGATAACGTAGCTTATTGGGATTTCGATGTTCCGGTTGAAGCGGATACACCTCGCGACAGCTCCGCATCTGCGATTGCAGCATGCGGCATGCTGGAAATATTGGAGCATCTGGAGAATGAAGATGGCAATAAAGGGCTATTGACAGATGCGGTCGAACGGTCGATGACCTCCCTGGCAAGCCGATATTCTACTCTTGGAGAGGAAGGGGAAGAAGGCTTGATCAAGCATGGTTCCTATTATGTCAGAGGCGGAATGGGACCGGACGATTATATGATCTGGGGCGACTATTATTATCTTGAAGCACTGCTGCGGCTGACCCAGAGGATACCGGGTTATTGGTATGAGAGAGAATAGGTAGATCAGCTACATGGAACATTGAGGGGATGTTGCGTCATATGCGGCATGCCCTTTTTGTGTAAACTATTTGAAAATCATTGTTCACAATATACTCATTGGCATTGTCGAAATGACTTTGTTATGATGAGGAAGATTCAAATTTGAGATAATGGTTTGGAGGAGATATACGTGTTGAAACATGTAAAAACTTCAGTTTTGCTGACCTTGGGTCTGCTGCTTGTGCTGGTGTTCCCGACAGCAACATGGGCCCATTCCAAGCTGGAAACCAGTACGCCTGCCGCGGATGCCAAGCTGACGGAAAGCGTCAAGGAAGTCAGTCTAACCTTTAATGAAAATATCGATGAAAACTTGAGTACGGTCAAGATTAAAAATGCGCAAGGCGAGTCAGTAGAAGTGTCGGAGATAAAAGTAACCCAGAGTACGCTGCTGGGTACGCTGGCAGCACCTCTTCCATCCGGTTCTTACACGGTAGAATGGAAGATTGTTGGCGGTGATGGACATCCTGTTGACGGGACGTATGCCTTCGAGGTAGAAGTGCCGGAAGCGGAGACTGCGCCGGAAACACCGCCTGCCGATACCGAAGACACGCCTGCGGATGCCGGTGATGCGCAGGATGAAGGAACACCTGCTGATGACACGGCAGTTGACAACACCGATCAGACCGCGACTGAGGGTCAGCAAGCTGAGAACACTCCGGCTGCCGAATCATCTGAAGGCGGCGGATCTGCTATTTGGATCGCTATTATAGTCATCGTGGCATTTGTCGCAGGATATTTTGGAATTCGAGCATCGCGGAAGAGAAAATAATGTCTTACTACTGGTTAAGTGAACCGTTTTTATATTTAGCTTATGCCGTTCTGGCAGGTATCACGGTGCTGTCCCTGGTGCCAAAAGCATATAAACCTGAAATTTCCTTGCCAGCCTGGCTGGGTCCGGTTTCAGCTGTGGCCATTATGGTGTGCGGCTTCGTCCCTCTGCTGCAGATTATTATGTTCTTCAAGGATGATATTGGGTTCTGGCAGTCCTTTAACAGTATTATGTTCAAGTTCAGTGAAGGCGAACGTTATGCCTGGATCCTGGTACTCTCGATACTGCTGGCGGTCTTGACCATCATCGTCCGCCGAAATTCAGGCACGGTATTACGCTGGCTTATGCCGGTTGCCTTGCTGGGTATTGCAGCAGCCATGTCCTCGTTTAACCACGCAGCGTCCTTATTCGAAAGCGCAGGGCAGCTTGCATTTTTTGGACATTTTACAGCGATGGCCATTTGGACGGGAACTTTGCTGATTACAGGGTGGTTCAGTACGGATCCAGAGCGCTGGGGTGCATTTCTGAGATGGTTTCATCCAGCAGCAATCGTCTGCGTTGTCATCGTGATCGGATCAGGTTTGTTCCTGATGACGGCGGTGACGCCGGATCCCGTGAACAGCTGGACGTTATCCTACGGACAGGCCTTGCTTGTCAAGCACATTCTGATCCTGCCGCTGCTGGTCTTCGCCTTTGTTAACGGTCATCTGGTTAAGCGTAAGCTTCGCCGTGACGCAAGCTATCAACCGACGGCATGGGCGCGAAGCGAGAGCATTCTCATCTGGTTGATATATATTGCAACGGGGTATATGAACCAGCAGCCGGCCCCGCATGATGTCACAGATACGCTGGCATCCTACGGTCCTGCTTCAACCTTTGTCTGGTTCCATCCCGGGTTTACGATCGGTGAACTGGCATTTACATGGAGCTGGATAGGGATTCTTAGCCTGTGTATCGGGCTTGTCCTCTTGTGGAATGTCGTGAATGTATTTCGCAGGAACCGCGCGGCTGCCGGCGGACTCTTAAGTGGGTTAGGCGCTGTTGTGCTGATATACTGCGGTCTGATGTTCTCGGTTAATGCAGGCTGAACAAGCCGAGTGATTTGGAATTGAAAAAGGTTCTTGCTGTGTTTGCAGCAAGGACCCTTTTTTTGATACCCAAAAGTATATAAAAGGCTGGAGAAGGTGGTATACTGGGGGAGCAACATAGCACTTTTTTCCATATTTTAAAAGGATGATAATGGAGGATACATAGAATGGATATTCACAAACAGATTCGCATGGCATCTCATTCCGATGCTTCCGTTCTAGTTCAATTGAATGAGGAATTTAATGAAGCTCTAATGCCGCAGGAGGATGTGGAGCGAAGCTTGAAACAGGCGCACGAGATTGTGGCGATTGCTTATTTGAATGATGTTCCTGTGGGATTTGCCTGTGCGCAGTCCTTTCAGTCCTTCTGTTACCCTGAGCTTATGGGCGAAATTACGGAGATGTATGTTCAGGAGCGGGCGAGAAGACAGGGGCTGGCAGGAATGCTTATCGCATACCTGGAGGAACAGCTGGTTGAGCGTGGAGTGAAGACGGTTAAGGTGCTGACAGGTCACGACAACGATCAGGCGATCGGAGCTTATGCCAAGTCGGGTTATATCCAGGAAGATGAGGTTATGCTCGAGAAACGGCTTTAAAGAATCTAGGGTAATTTCATTTTTAGGAATGGAGTGGAGGTGAGTCTGATACTGTGTGATAAAGATCAGTATGTTGAAGAATTGATGATTCTAAAGACCATTGCAGAAACTCTGAATGAGAGCAACGACATGAAGCAAATGCTTCAGACGACGCTTGAACGGCTGCTGGAGTTAACCCATCTTGAGACAGGCTGGATTTTTCTGGTTGGTGATAAACCGGAGTATGATAAGATGGCGGATTTCAATCTCCCTCCAGCTCTAGCCAGGGAAGATAAAAAACCGATGCGATGCGGGGACTGCTTATGTCTTCGTATGCATTGGGCTGGAAGCTTAAATGAACCTGTTACGATTATTGAATGCGAACGTTTATATAACGCAATTGAACAGAGCTGGGGAGAAACCGGCAATTTGACCCATCATGCTACAATCCCCCTGACCGTTCAAGGAAAACGATTGGGGCTGCTGAATGTAGGCTCACCGGGCAAAGAGCATTTCAGCGCGGGTGAGCTGGCACTTTTACAATCTGTTGCTTATCAGATTGGGACTGCCGTTGAGCGGACGAGGCTCTCCGAGCAGAAGGAGAAGCAAGCAGTGGATAGCATATCTCGTTTTATCGTGGATTATTATGCCAAGGCAAGCAAGGTGACAAGATACCTCTGGAAAATTAATGACATGAACAAAATGTATACGGCCATTGTGGAGCAGCTTGCTCAGTCGTTTGACTGGCCAAGTGTAGCCATGATTACGTCTGACGAAAATGATGACTTGCATCTGCGCACCTTTCGGCAGAATGGCGTGACACACAATCTTAAGGAGCTTGTTCGTAAGGGCTCTAAGAAAACGAGCAAAAAAACAGGAAGCGTACATCGTGCGTATGAGGAACAGAAGGTGGTGGTTCATGAAGGTCCGGTTCGGATACTTCCGGGCGTACAGCCTTATATGTATACCGCAGCGCTGCCCTTAAAGCATCATGAGCGTATTTTTCAAACCTATGAGATGGTGGGCGTACTCTTCATTGGTAGGGAGAACCCGTCCTTTAGTGAATTGGAGATCCAAATACTGGAGGTGCTGGCAGAGCATATCTCACTTGCGATTGAAAAGATTTGTTTATATTATGAATGGCAAGATCTGCTATTGGTCGAAGAACGGAACCGCCTTGCGCGGGATTTGCATGATTCGGTTAATCAAAAGCTATTCTCTCTATCACTGCTTGCACAAGGGGTTCGCGAGCAGACCCTGCATGAGAATTCGGATACGGCAGAAGCCATGGGTGATATTGGACAGTTGGCTCAGGAAACGCTGACCGAAATGCGGACGTTAATCTGGCAGCTGAGGCCTTCCGGGGAAGCGAAAGGGATACTGGGTTCTTTGAGGGATTATGCCAAGAAGCTTGGCATACAGCTCACGTTTCTCATGAAGGAAATTCCGGAGCTTACAAAGCAGGTGGAAGGGACGCTGTATCGAATCGGCCAGGAGGCATTAAACAATGTCAGCAAACACGCGGGAACGAATCGCGCATGGATCAGAATGGAGAAGGTCGGTCCCCATTTATATATGAAAATTTCGGATCAAGGGCGGGGGTTTACCCCCAGTTCTTCAGAGCAGCATCACCGTTCGCTTGGGCTTACCAGCATGAAGGAGAGGGCAGCCGAGATCCAAGGAACCTTAAGCATTAGCAGTGAAGAAGGTACAGGGACAATGCTGACAGTCATGGTTCCGTTATGGACTGAGAAAGAGGTTGTAGATGCATGAAGATTAAAGTTCTCATCGTTGACGATCATCTCGTTGTATTAAGGGGCTTGCGTTATTTCTTGCAGACCCAGCCCATGATTGAAATTGTGGATCAGGCGCTGAATGGGCGCGAAGCTCTGGCTAAGGCAGAAATGCTGCAGCCTGATGTCGTATTGATGGATTTGATGATGCCGGAGATGGATGGAGTTGAAGCCACAAAACGGATCACAAGCGAATTTCCTCATATCAAGGTTATCATACTTACCAGTTTTGCCGACCGTGATTCCGTCCTGCCAGCCATCAAAGCGGGAGCCATTGGATATCAGTTGAAGGATATTGAACCCAAAGTGTTGGTAGAGACCATCGTGGCTGCCGTTAACGGGAATCGAATGCTTCATCCCCAAGTGACAAACCAGTTAATCGCTCATGTAGCAACAGACGGGGAAGCTGCCAAAGGAATTGATATTCTGACCAAGCGTGAACAGCATGTACTCGAACAAATTACAATGGGGCGGAGCAATAAAGAGATTGCGGTGGAGCTGCATATTACCGAGAAAACCGTAAAGACGCATATAACTCATATTTTAGGAAAAATGGAGGTGCAGGATCGAACCCAGGCAGCGCTGTATGCGATCAGGAACCATTGGTACGGCAAGTAAATATCAGACTATGGTCGTAGTGAGAGGTCTTATCTTTGGATAAGGCCTTTTTATAATGCTGGCATAAGACCAGCGCTGGACGTAACCCACTTCGAATTGCGGTTTAATGGAAATACAACAATCACCCATAGGGAGGGAATGAAAATGACGATTTTGGTCACAGGTGCAACCGGAAATGTAGGACGTCATGTGGTGGAAGAATTGCTTAAGGCCGGTCATAAGGTAAGGGCGCTTAGCCGCTATCCGGCTTCAGCTAAATTGCCTGCAGCTGTTGAAGTTGTCGGCGGAGATTTAAGTAATCCTGACACTCTGGTACCCGCATTAGAGGGGGTGAGCGGTCTGCATTTAATTACCACTGGAACAGGCTACGTTCCGCTTACGACAGGGAAAGAGATCATTGCAGCTGCCGAAGCAGCAGGGGTTCAGCGAGTGAGTGTATTATGGGACGGAAAGAAAGGCACGGTAGAGCATGCAGTTGAATCAAGCAATCTGGAATGGACACAGCTGCAGCCGGTTGAATACATGTCCAATGTGCTGAGCTGGAGGGAGTCGATACGAACGGAGGGGGTCGTCCGTGATCTTTATGGAGACTCGATCAGTGCATTGATACATGAAGGAGATATTGGACGGGTAGCTGCCGCAGCCCTGACGGAAGACGGTCATGCCGGTAAAATCTATACCTTAACCGGTCCCGAAGCATTATCCGTTCAAGATAAGGTTCGAATCCTCAGCGATCTTATCGGCAGAGACATTCAATTCATCCGCTTAACAGAGGAGCAGGAGCGTAAACGCATGGCGGAACTTGGAGTAGGGGAGGACATCATGGATTATGTCATCAACTGGCATATGAACCCTCCGGTCGAAGCCTACACCGTCAATCCAACAGTTGAAATCGTAACGGGCCGACCTGCCAGAACCTTTGCCGAGTGGGCGCAAGAGCATGTAAAATTGTTCAAAGTTTGAGGACTCCGTTATTAGGAGTTGGACCTCTGTTCAATCGATCCTGGTTTCACTGCGGTACTGACCCGGTGTGAGTCCGGTATTCCTTTTGAATACCGAGTTAAAGGAGTGAATGTCCTTATAACCTACCTTCTCGGCAATTGCACTGACTTTATCCGGGGTCGTTCGCAGCAGTTCCCGGCTCATCCGAACACGTACGGTCTGTAAGTAATGATGCCAGCTTTGAGCGGTATATCGGCGGAACAAGCGCTGCAGATGGCGTTCGCTGAATCCGCTGATATGCGCAAGAACCGTTAGCGAAAGCTCGTGCATGTAATGTCTCTCCACGTATTGAAGAACATCTTGAAATGAATGATGTTGAAGTTCTGAAGGCTTTGTATGCAAATGCTCGATTGCACGGCTGAATTCAATGACCAGCTGTAGAAGCAGAGTGTGCAAATAAACAGCTGACCCACGGATTGGCATGGCATTTTGTTCATAGAGGGAGTCGAACAGCTTCTCGAAACGGTCATGCTGGTCCATAATCGATTTGTACCCAAGAGAGCCGTCCTGCATTCGTTGCAGAAAGGATGCTGTATCGGAATCTGAAGCAAAGGCAATCAGCTTGGACAGCAGCTGTACAGAGAATATGCAGTTGTTCACAATGAGCGGCTTCCCGTTTGCAGAAGTAGGCCGGAATACGTGGGACACGCCGAGCGGTATATAGAAAATATGGCCTTTGCGGACTCGCTGCACCGTGTTCTCCAGATGATGAAAGCCTTCACCTTCCACAATATAAGCGATTTCCAAAAAATCATGGTTATGGTATGAGCCTGAAAAATTCTCCGCATTTCGATTCACGTACATCATGGTGTCATCCCGGAAAAAGTGATCCCCATAGTAGGTTTCCATCGGTCTTTTCATCATATATGCCCCTCCTGGACCATAACGGAAGAAAGTCCGTAATACCGCATGCACTTGTCCGTTATACCCATAATATTGAGATGATGTTCACTTATAATAATAGTTGAAATAGGCACGAATGTGGAATATTACATTCCGGCAGAAGTCCTATAACCAAGGTGTGTGCCATAAATATGAAGTGAACGGAGGCTTGATTATGTTTAAGGTGACGGACTTGCGGTGTGAGTATCAGCATAACCCGATAGGTATTGGAGAGAGATGTCCTCGAATAAGCTGGAGGCTGGATTCGGATGAAAGAGCGGTCAGCCAAACCGCTTATGAGATTGAGGTTTCGAATCTTCCAAATTTCTCTGAGCCTTACTGGACATCGGGAAAAGTGGCTTCATCACAATCGGTCCATGTTGAATTGGAGGAGCTGGATACAAAGTCTTGTAAGCGCTATAACTATCGCGTGCGCCTGTGGAATCAAGACGGGGAATTATCGGAATGGTCAGATATCGCATATTGGGAGACCGGTAAGCTGGAAGGGGAGCAGTGGGCAGGGAAATGGATATCTGCACCCTTATCGTTGCTGCCCACCGACTCCCCGCATCTGCCGCTCCTCCGCAAAAGCTTCCGACTGAATTCCTCCGTCAGGCAGGCACGAATATACGCAACGGCATTAGGGCTATATGAGCTGGAGCTTAACGGGCAGCGGGTGGGAGATCGTTATTTCACGCCTGGCTGGACCAGTTATGAGCATACGATTCAGACGCAAACCTATGATGTAACGGACATGTTAAGAGCGGAACAGAATGCGATTGGAGCATGGCTCGGAAATGGTTGGTACAAAGGGCAATTGGGCTGGCAGGAGAAGGGTGCCATCTATGGAGATCGACTAGCCTTGCTGTTAGAACTGCATATAACATACACGGATGGGAGCGAGGAGCTGATCACAACAGATTCAAGCTGGCAGTCAGCCAAAGGTCCGATTGTAATGTCAGAGATCTATCACGGCGAAACCTATGACGCCCGCCTGGAATTCGAGGGTTTCAGCACACCGGATTATATGTCTCGCGATTGGCATGGAGTGGAATCGCTGGAGCATGGTTATGACATGTTGAAGCCTCAGATTAACGAACCTGTAAGAGCAATCCAAACGGTACGGCCAACTGAGTGGCTGGTTACGCCTAAAGGCGAGATGGTCATTGATTTTGGACAAAACCTGGTTGGATGGGTCCGTTTCAGTCTTACGGGGACAGAAGGGGCTGTGGTGACGCTGGAACATGCCGAAATATTGGATAGCGAAGGGAATTTCTATACCGAGAATCTCCGAACGGCTAAACAAACCATCGGGTACACATTAAAGGGTGATGGCAAAGAAACCTATGAACCTCATTTTACATTCCAGGGCTTTCGGTATGTTCGATTATCCGGATTCACGGAGGAGCAGTTGGATCATGAAGCTTTTGAAGCCGTTGTGGTTCATTCGGATTTTGAAGAGACGGGGAACTTTGAGTGCTCCGAACCCTTGGTGAATCAATTGCAGAGCAACATCAGATGGGGGCTTAAGGGGAATTTCCTCGATGTACCCACGGATTGCCCGCAGCGTGACGAGCGTTTAGGCTGGACAGGAGATGCACAGATGTTTATTCAGACAGCATCCTATCTGTCCAATGTGGCCCCGTTTTTTACCAAATGGTTATCCGACTTGGCTGCAGAACAGCGTGACGATGGGGCGGTTCCCTTCGTTGTTCCTCATGTGCTCGGCAAGGGAGACTTCGCTTCGGCCGCTTGGGGGGATGCAGCGGTTATATGTCCCTGGACGATCTATGTGAGTTACGGTGATCAGCGAATATTGGAACGGCAATATGAGAGCATGAAGCGCTGGGTTGCCTACATTCAAGGCCAAGGGGAGAATGAATATCTGTGGAATACCGGCTTCCATTTTGGAGATTGGCTGGGACTGGATGCGAAATCGGGTGACTACGTAGGTGCCACAGAGCGGGATTTGATCGCATCGGCGTTTTATGCCTATTCGGTTGAATTGTTGCGTAAAACCGCAGTCGTATTGGGACAAAAAGAGGATGCGGCCGTGTATTCCAAACTGAAGGAGCAGGTGGTAGCCGCGTTTCGCAGCGAATTCGCGACCCCATCCGGACGCCTTGCGGCATCGACACAGACCGCGCATGTGCTTGCACTTATGTTCGGATTGCTGGATGAAGCGGCAGAGAAACGGGCAGCAGCCCGTCTTTACACTCTGCTGGAAGAGAGCAAGTTTCACTTGACGACAGGGTTTGTGGGCACTCCTTACATTAGTCATGTGTTAAGTCAGCAGGGCATGCATGACGCAGCTTATAAGCTGCTGCTCCAGCAGGACTATCCTTCATGGCTATATCCGGTCACCAAGGGCGCCACAACGATATGGGAGCATTGGGACGGCATTAAGGAAGATGGCAGCTTCTGGAGTCGCGACATGAATTCGTTTAATCATTATGCTTACGGTGCGATCGGCGATTGGCTGTATCGAACGGTTGCCGGAATCCAGACGGTGGAGGAAGCGCCGGGTTATAAACGAATCGTGATTGCTCCCGTGCCTGGCGAGGGATTGACGTGGGCAGCAGGAACGATCGATACGATGTATGGAAGGGTCCGGTCGTATTGGAGATTGGGCAATGCTGGGGACTTCCGGCTGGAGATAACCATTCCGCCCAATACAACAGCGGAAATCCGTCTGCCTGGTATTTTTGACGGAACGAGGGTAACGGAAGGCGATGGGACGCCACTGCTTGAAGCCAAGGGCGTTCATTCCGCTTGCGATGGCAAAGCCGGCGTTGTGATTCAAGCAGGATCTGGTCATTATCATTTCTGTTATAAATTCACCGGTCATTCCAGTTAGGGATGAATAAAAGTATGAATCTAAAGCTCTGTACCGCGCTGGATTGCGGCACAGAGCTTTTTTCTGTTCAGGAATAAATCATAGGATAGAGGATTAGGAAGTATGATACCCATAATGATATTAACAAAGGATGGGATCTGGATAGGGAACTAGCGGTCAAGTTATCGTTGACGGGAAGTCTATCTTCGATATGAAGGACGATGAGCTGACGGTCTTTCGGAGAAGGAAGATCGGGTTTGTATTTTCTAGTTTAGTTCCAATCAGCTCACGTTCCAGCATCTCGAGCCTACGAGGCTCTGCTTCATTTTTTTGTTCTTTCAAATACTTCTGATAAATCGCTTCAAAATCGGTCATGGTACTCCTCCTTCGGAAATAGGGCAAGATCACAAAAGAACGCCTCGAATCGATACGATGATTATAGTATTTAAAAGCATGCAAATAAATTAGGCATAAACCTATGACAACCTGTTGTTCACCCTCCAATGCACCATCAGAATATTTTTCTGCTGCTACTGTCACATTCATGGGCGAATGCACATACGATACAAAGTGATCTTAAGGAAGCGAGGGGAACTCTGTGGCAGTCATCAAAGCAAATTCGAATGATGTGGATCTTCTGGCAAGATTGCTCCGCGCAGAGGCAGAGGGTGAAGGCGAGCAAGGCATGCTCATGGTTGGGAATGTCGGCGTGAACCGGATACTGTCCAACTGCTTGGACTTTATGAACATCCGCAACATGAATGATATGGTGTTCCAGAACCCGGGAGGGTTTGAAGCAACACAAAAAGGCTATTTTTATCAAAGAGCCAGGGAGGCCGACCGGCGCCTAGCCCAAAGAGTTATCAATGGAGAGCGCACCTGGCCGGCAACCAATGCATTATGGTTTTTCCGTCCGGTAGGGGATTGCCCGCCTACCTGGTACAACCAGCAGAACACAGGCCGCTTTAAAGCACACTGCTTCTTCAGTCCAACATATGGCGATTGCCCGGCAGTTTATTGATCCACGTTGTACATCCGCATATTGCGGAAGATATACATTAAAGGAGGAAATTACTTATGTACTACAATCAAGGTGTGCCACCTGTGAACTTCATGAATGGAGTGCGTTATCCGGGAGTGCCTGGTCGCGGAACAGCAGGTTATACGGCCAACATTCCACCGGAGGTTCCAAGCGGAAGCCCGATCACTCCGGGAGGCACTGTAATGCCGGCCCCTCAATTCGAGCAGTCTTACGTTGAGAATATTCTCCGTTTGAACTTGGGCAAACAGGCTACCTTTTACATGACATATGAAAACAACTCGCAATGGAATGCAAAAGTGTTCACTGGCGTAATCGAAGCTGCTGGACGCGATCATATTGTCATTAGCGAACGTTCGACTGGACGCCGTATCATCCTGCTGATGGTGAACCTGGATTATGTCGTATTTGATGAGCCGCTTCATTACCAATATCCGGGTGTTATAGGCAACCCGCCGCCAACTTCAAGATAAGCCAACGGAAATACGAATAACCCTTGTTTACACCATGTAAACGGGGGTTATTTTATTTGGGCTCACCAGGCTAATATTCAGCGAAATGCGATTTTTGTCCTAGGGAGATGCGGGGATTCATAGTAATCTTTTAACATTTTGAATGTTTATTCATAGAATATATGAATTCACCGGAAATGAGGGTTAATGGCTGAGAATCAAATTATAGCTTGTAACAACGCTTATTAATGTCATAAGACAACGTTTGACTGTGTATCGTAGTACTATATAATTACTTATATAGCTTGATTACGACGGAATAAGATAAGGAGATGAGACCATTGGGAAGTTGATGCGTTGTCCGAACACGTTGTTATGCTTGATGGCACCACACATTTTTAATAACCGAAGGAGGTGTTCCTATTCGTCATAGCATGCTGTATGGCGGGTAGGAGATCGATTGAGTGACCCCTTACCGAGTTGGATAAGCTTAACCTTGGTATTGTTTCTCGTCCTGTTAAATGGATTCTTTGTATCAGCTGAATTAGCTTTTGTTAAGGTAAAAAGCAGTCGGATTGACGCTTTGGTTGAAGAAGGACATAGACGTGCAAAATTTGCACAGAACATACTGAAGAATCTGGACGGATATATATCCGCTTGCCAGTTTGGTATCACCATCGTGTCCATTGGACTTGGATGGATCGGCGAAAGAACCATATCCGCCATGATCACGCCTTGGTTCAACGGCATAGGATGGAGCAATACGGCTGTTCATACCGTTTCCTTCGTGATTGCATTTATCTTGATTGCACTCATGCACATCGTATTTGGTGCCATGGCACCTAAGACGGTGGCTGTTCGCAAAGCGGAACAAATCACGCTGCTGTCGGCAGGTCCGCTGAGAATATTTTATACCATCATGTTTCCATTTATCTGGTTTGCCAACGGTCTTTCTAATAACGTTCTCCGAATATTCCGGATGAAACCTGTGGTGGAGCGCAACGTTCACACCGAGGAGGAGCTTCGGGATATGATGAAAGAGAGCAGTGAGAGTGGGATGATGGATAATACGGACATGGTATTGGTGGACAACGTTTTTGAATTTGCCGATACCACCGCTAGGGAGATCATGATCCCAAGGACAGAGATGATCTGTTTATATAATAATCTTTCATTGGAAGAAAATCTGAAAATTGCAAGCGAGGGGATGCGAACCCGTTATCCGATCTGTGACGAAGACAAGGATCATATCGTTGGCTTTATTCACATCAAGGATCTGATGCGCGGTTACGTCCGTGACCAGCTTTCCCTGATTCGCCCGATTATTGCTGTTCCTGAATCCATCAAGATCAGCGAGCTGCTGCGAAGAATGCAGCGGAGCAAAACGCAAATTGCCATTCTGATCGATGAATACGGCGGGACTTCAGGCCTTGTAACGCTGGAGGACATCATGGAAGAAATCGTCGGAGAAATTCAAGATGAGTTTGACGAAGAGCGTCCGGGAATTGAGAAGGTGGGGGAGGATGAATACTCCATTGATGGATTGATGCTGATTGATGAAATTAATGACCAATTTGGTCTGAATGTGGATACAGAAGACTATGATACCATCGGTGGATGGCTGTCCTCACGTCTTGAGGTGCTGCTCCCGCATAAAGGTCAGTCTATCTTGTATGAGGACTATCACTTTGTGATTGAGGAGACCGAGAATAAACGAATCTCGCGCATTCGTCTGATCAGGCAAGAGCAGCAGCTGCTTCAGGAAGAAGCAGGCGCGTGAACTGGATATTAGAAGAAGCAACGACAAAATATGTCGTTGCTTCTTTTTATTTGCAGAAAAGTTTCAAAAATTATATCAAACCGTGAAGAATTAGATACTTTTGTGCTGACATCACGTGTTAAAATATGGATGTTCCTAATAATTAGAAAGAAAGGTGATGTTATGTCAAAAGTAGGCAGTTCTAAACGTATGGCTTCAACTCTTGCAGTCAGTGTTCTATTAAGCTTATCTCTGGCGGGAGGGGCTTACGCGGATTCCGCTACAGACATTGCACCAGGTGCCTTAACTACACCGCCACCAGTAGAAATGAATCTGAATTCTTCTTTTAACCTCTTAGCCAACAAGTACCTGATTAACTATTATTCAACAATTAGCAAGGTAAATAGTACCCAGGTAAGCCTTAACGGATTTACAGGAGCAGGACAAGCTGTAGATACAATTGGTATTAATTTTGTCCTACAGAGATGGACAGGGTCGGCTTGGATAGATACTGGAAGTGCTTATGAAAACGGTTCAAACAAAACTTCCCTCAGCGGTATTAAAAACTTCAGTGTTCAGGCAGGCTATTATTACCGGGGCAAGACCATTCACTGGATTAATGAGAATGGTACATATGAAGAAGCGACTTATTATACGAATTCTATATTAGCAGAGCAATAATTCCGGTATATAAAACAAAGAAGCGCACTTTTCTGAAGTGCGCTTCTTTAGTCTATCTGTGCATTTTGTTTCAATGTATGCTGTTTGCTATCTTAATTAATTCATCTCTTGAGAATAATCCGCTGATATTTACCAATATCTTGTCATTGTCATGCAAAAAACGGAGATTCGTTTCAGTCAGGTAGGCCACAGCTCCTGATTTCAGTGTCAGTGTCTCTGTCACTTTCCCTCCAAGGCCGATGGATCTTTCGGACGACATGTCAATGAGATCAATGTAAAATACCTTTTCATCTGTATTTTTGTAATGAAGATGCAGATCCAAGAGCGGCGCGGTCTCACTTTCCGCGATTCCTGTTGCCTCATAGAACTCAAAGCCTTTCGGGATATACCCAATTTGAGGTATCTTGAATAATACACGCTTTTGTGACTCAATGAGGGATTCATCAGAATCAGCAAATGGAATATCCTCAGTTTCGACCAATTCGGCTGGTGGTACTGGATCAGCGTTATTTGGTATAGGTGTTGCATCCGGTGGCGGGGCAGTAAGAGCTTTGCTTGGATCGACGGGCTCTTTCTTACCGAATATCTGGCCCGTTATGCCGTTGCCCCAATCCACGATTTGTTGGTAAATGGGCGACACGGCTTGTGTAACTGTTGGTTGAGAGAATATTAAAGCCCCAATTAACATGGATGCAGCAACGATACCGGAAAACTGTAATCTGCGTCGTTGTTGTTTTCGTTTGTTTAACTTCTCGACTTGTAATTTGACTTGCTGCCAAGATTGACGTTTCGATTCGTTGTCAGTGGGGAGTGAGGAACATGAAGCTGCACGATCAAAGGCTTCGTCAAAGGCCTCATCAAACCAATCATCGTATTTTTCGTTGCTCATCCAATTCACCCCACTCTCTATACAGCATTTTCTTTACGGACTCTCTCGCTCGGAACAAGCGCTGCTTGACGATCTCTTCGCGTGTATTCAGCAGCTCGGCGATTTCCCTGTACGTCAGACTGTGCTTCCACCGATATTCAATCAATAACCTGTATTCAGGCTTGAGTTTGTCGAGGTACTGCTCAATGGATTCCTCCAGCATATTCGACTCCACCTGGTGTTCCACGTTCGCGGAGGAGACCGCTACGTCCTCTTCATTAATAAAAACACTATCAACATCCACTTGGTTACGGTATTTTTTATTTTTTCTTAAATAATTCATGGTTGAGTTTTTAGCGACGACGCGCA
This sequence comes from Paenibacillus glucanolyticus NBRC 15330, assembly GCF_004000885.1. Lineage (GTDB taxonomy): Bacteria > Bacillota > Bacilli > Paenibacillales > Paenibacillaceae > Paenibacillus_AQ > Paenibacillus_AQ glucanolyticus. The sequence continues at coordinate 42,443 of NZ_BIMC01000016.1, read as the reverse complement.
GCCATCCCCGCATCTTGCTTTCCATTTCGAAGTTAGGCTTGCTTGTAATCACTTTTATAAAGGACTCCTGAATGATATCCTCAACAGCAGCATGATCCCGTACGACATACAATATTTGGCCATATACGAGATCATAAAATTCATAGTAAATTTCTTCCTGAATAGGTTCGCTCAAATCAGCGAAATCTGCTGCAAGGAGGAGCTGTAATCGGTTGGACACGCGATATTCCCCTCTCTGGTGTAACCATCCTATTTCTCTCATCATTTTACAACATATCAGATAAAAAAGCCCTACAATTTCAAATAACAGCAGACTCTGGTGATTGATGTTGGAGAAGTATGTAACGACGTATTCCTCAGGAATTCGACTCTTAAACAAATCGTCATTCTCGAGTAGGTTTGGGATATCTCAAGGGTACGCCCATCTCTTCATGATATGTTCGGTAATCTAAGGATATTAATCGAAATAGGATGCATCATTGCATGGAGGAGAAGCGTGTCGGCAGATAAAAATGACTGGAAAAACAGGACGCCCTCTGCTGGAGGACGTCCTGTAAGATCGAGTGAGGTATTTGAATGATGGCTAGTGCGGCTTACGCCCAGTTGCCATCGATGAATACAGGCTCTTCGGTGCCATCATGCGTGATTCCTGTGATGTTCAGCTCCTTGGAGCCCATCATGAAATCCACATGGGTAATGCTGGTGTTCAGTCCGCTGGCTTGCAGTTGATCAGACGTCATGGTTTTGCCGCCCTCGAGGTTGAAGGCGTATGCACTGCCGATAGCCAGGTGGCAGGAGGCATTCTCATCAAACAGCGTATTGTAATACAGGATACCGCTTTCCGAAATCGGGGAACGGTAGGGAACAAGGGCCACTTCGCCAAGATAATGGGAGCCCTCATCCATGGAGACGAGACGCGATAACGTATCTTCACCTTGCTCGGCAGAAAAATCGACAATGCGACCGTTCTCGAACGTAATCGAGAAATTGTCTATAATATTGCCTCCATAACTCAAAGGCTTTGTGCTGCGAACCGTGCCATTCACGCCGATTTTAAGAGGAGCCGTGAACACTTCCTCCGTTGGAATGTTGGCAACGAAGCGTTCGCCTTGCTCATTATGGCTGCCCGCTTGGGTCCAAATATGGCCTTCTGGCAGTTCAATCGTGAGGTCCGTTCCAGGTGAGGTAAAGCGAAGCTTATGATATTTCTTGGCATTAAGCTCGTCGGATTTCTGCTGGAGCGTATCAATATGCACCTCCCACGCGCTGATGGGGTCATCCAGATCTGCGCGTACCGCATGAAAGATCGCATCCCACATTTTGTCCACCTGCAGCTCCTTCGGAACATCAGGGAACACCTTGGCCGCCCAATCCGGAGAAGCAAAGGCAACGCCTGTCCAGCTCATTTTATCGGCTTGCTGATATTGACGGTACTTCGACATCGCAGCGCCATATGTACGTTGATGGTTGGAGATACGTTCAGGATCAATTCCGCTAAGCAGATCAGGGTTCGAGGAGAGGACCGTCAAGAATGCGGCTCCTTGCTCAGCGAGCTCCGTTACTTCCTCCGCGTAGTATTTCGGAGGTTCCAGAAATGCTTCATCCGGAGCCAACTCGTAACGTATTCGGCTGACGATCTCATCGCTATAGTTGACTTTCACTTGTTTGGCACCGATTTCATAGGCCTTCTTCACGATGAGGCGCACAAGCGGCGCAGCATCGATCATGGCGTTAACGACAAGAGTTTGCCCCGGCTGCACATTGGCACCGACTTTGACAGCGAGCTCGGCGTAACGCTCCAATTTTTGTTCAAAGCTTGACATACAAGGACCTCCATTTCTTTTATACTACCTTTAAGTAGCTTCATGCGCTTTCTTGATTATCGCACAATTTTTCCGTTTGTAAATCAACCTCAGGTCAATTAAAGGCAGGAAAAGTTTAAGAAAAGCAGCTACTTCGCATGAAATAGCTGCTTTGATCACGATATTCTTAAAATGCCCAGTTTCCTTTAAGGAATACCGGTTCTTCCTTACCCTCTGCCGTAACTCCGTAAATATCCATTTCGCCGGAGCCGATCATGAAGTCCACATGCGTCACGCTGGTATTGAGACCGCTTTGAATCAATTGCTCCTGATTCATCTCTTTACCTCCCTCTATGCAGAAGGCATAGGCACTGCCAAGCGCGAGGTGGTTGGAAGCATTCTCGTCAAACAACGTATTGTAATACAGAATGTTGGATTCGGAGATCGGAGATTGATGCGGCACAAGCGCCACTTCTCCAAGATAGCGGGCACCATCATCCATGTTCAGGAGACGCTCAAGGGTCTCGTACCCTTGCTCTGCTGTGAAGCTGACTACTTTACCGGCTTCAAACGTAAGAGAGAAGTTGTCCACGATATTGCCGGCGTAACTCAAAGGCTTCGTGCTGTGGACAGTACCGTTAACCCCCGTTTTGAGCGGTGCAGTAAATACTTCTTCTGTTGGCATATTAGCCACAAACGAATGGCCGCGTTCGTTGATGCTGTCACCCTGCGCCCAGATATGGCCTTCAGGCAGTTCAATGGTAAGGTCCGTTCCTGGCGCAATGTAGTGGAGCTTCTTGTATTTCTTGGCGTTCAGCACGGAAGATTTCGCTTCAAGCACCTCAAGATGCTGGTTCCAAGCCTCAACCGGATTAGCCTGATCCACGCGCACCGTGTGGAAAATCGCATCCCACAGCTTGCTGACCTGCTCCGATTCCGGTGCATCGGGAAATACCTTGGCAGCCCATGGCGCCGAAGGCACTGCAATCAGGCACCAGCTGAACTTGTCAGACTGCTGATAGGCGCGATATTGCTTCAGCGCTTCTCCGCGGGCCTTGTAGAAGTTTCCGATGCGTTCGGAATCAATGCCGCTGAGCAGATCCGGATTCTCCGCAAGGACGTGGAGGATAGCTGCACCGTTCTCCACCAATTCAGTCATTTCCCCGGCATACCACTTTGGTGCTTCCGTAAACACATCATCCGCTGCTTTTTCGAATTGAAGTCTGGTGACAGTTTCATCAGTCCATAGAATTTTCACCAGGCGGGCACCTGCTTCATAGGCCTTCTTGGCGATCAAGCGAGTGAACTCGGCAGTGTCAACAGGGGCATGAACCACCAAGGTTTGTCCTTCCTGTATGTTAACTCCAACCTTTACAGCCAACTCGGCATATTTGTCCAAGGATGTATTGAAATCGGACATTTGGAACCCTCCAATGAAATTTATTCTTTTCCACCATATTATACTAGATCAAGTTGCATAAGAAAAACAATAATCAGCGGCAATTAAAAGTGATATACTGAGTGTTGTGAGTTGTTCACAACGAAACGAAGGAGAGTGGAAACGTGTCACAAGTCCGAATCGAGCGTGCGGATATGAAACGGGATGAGAGCAATCAATTCGTGGGGTATACCGTATTTTCTATAGATGGACATGCAGCATCGTACGAGATTACATTCCTGAGCAAGAACGGCCGGGACTGGGATTACAGCCTGAATTTCGCAGGCGAGCCGGGAATCGAGGAGCAGTTTATGCAGCTTGATGAGCGGATCGAAACCGATGACGAGTTGTTTGATGATTTGCTGGATGCTGCGATCGATGCCAGCGAGTTCGGAGAATAAGAGCCGGTTCAATCGGATACTACTCAACATGAGATGAAAATGAAACAAACCGTGCACTCCCGGCAGATGAGGGAGCGTACGGTTTGTTTATATGTGCCGGCAAGAAGAGGGAATGCACACGGTTTAGCCGATCGTAATCCGGCCCTCCGGGTGACGGTACAGTTCTTTGTTGCTTTTGCGGCTAAGCGCGTAAGCCAGCGTAAGCGGACCGAGACGGCCCAGGAACATCAGCAAGGCGATAGTGATCTTGCCAATCGGCGACAATTCGGTTGTGAGACCCATGGATAAGCCGGCTGTTCCGAAGGCGGAGACGGCTTCGAACAGAATTCTTAAGAATTCACCGGATTCCGTCACGGATAGAAACATGGAAGCTCCTACCAACAGCAGCAGTGACAGTATCGTTAGCGTAATGGAGCGGTAGACCAGGGATTGCGAGATTCTGTTGCGGTAGAGAACAACATCACGTTTTCCCTGGATCATGGTAACCACTGCACCAATCAGGACCGCGAAGGTCGTCACCTTGATCCCGCCTCCTGTGGATCCAGGCGCAGCCCCGATGAACATCAGGAGGATCATGAAGAACTGTGACGACTGCTCCAGACTCGCGATGTCCAGGGTGCTGACGCCGCCGGAACGCGGGGTAATCGATTGGAAGATGGAGGCCATAATCTTGACCGGGTACGAGAGCGGGCCTAATGTCTTGGGATTGCTGTGCTCCAATAGAAAGATCATGACAGCTCCAATGACGATCAGCAGAGAGGTCACCGTCAGAACAACCTTGGAGTGAAGCGATATTTTTTTGGTTTTCGGGTACTCGATAAGATCAAAGATAACAATGAAGCCGATTCCCCCAAGGAAAATCAAGACAGCAATGATAATATTGACATAAGGATCCTCTACATAAGTGGCAAACCCGGAGAATGGCCCATGGATTTGGCCAAACAGATCAAAGCCAGCATTGTTGAATATGGATATGCTTTGGAATGTGCCAAAGTAAGCTGCATCGGAGAGCGGCATGATGGCAGAGAACCTGAATGTCAGCAGCAGAGCGCCTATGCCCTCTATAATCAGCGTATATACGAGGACTCTTCGAATGAGGTCCACAATGCCTTGAATTTGGTATTGTCCCATCGCTTCCTGAAGAATGATGCGTTCCCGCAGCGAGATTCTGCGATTGAACATCAATGCAATCCAGGTGGCAGAGGTCATAAAGCCTAATCCGCCCAGCTGAACTAGCATGAGCATGACAATTTGTCCAAAAACGGACCAATGGGTTCCCGTATCCACAACGGTTAATCCGGTCACGCTGATGGCGGAAACCGCTGTGAAGAGCGCATCAATCAGTGGTGTGGAGGTCCCGTCAGCTGTGGCGATGGGAAGCTTTAGCAGGATCGTCCCCACCAGCGTGATCGATGCAAAGCCGATCGCCAGAAACTTGGGCGGGGTCATTTGATTGCGCAGGTCTTTCTTTTTCATGCTAATTTTCCTTTTCCGAAAGTTTTAATTTTAAAATCATTTCTCTAATATAACACGAAAGGTGAATCATTTAACCATCATGAATTCAGAGAAACCGCCTATTCCCGTATTTATTCCTTTATTTATCGGCATTATCGCGATATCTTTCTCATCCATTTTTGTGAAATGGTCCAGCAGTCCGGTCTCTGTTCAAGCCATGTACAGACTCGTTATTACCGTTCTGATCATGCTGCCGTTTGCGGGAAAATATCTGCCCGCTGCGAAGTCATTGAAGCGCTCTGAAGTGCTGCTGCTAATCCTGTCAGGAGCCATGCTGGCATTGCACTTTTTGTTATGGATGGGCTCTTTAACATGGACAAGCGTTGCAAGCTCTACCATCATCCTGGCTCTGCAGCCCGTATTCGTGATGATTGGTGCCTACTTCTGGTTTAAGGAAAAAACATCACTCGCCGCAATCGGTGGCATGGCTATCGCGTTCCTTGGGGTGTTCCTGCTCATTGGCAGCAGCGGACTCAGCGGGAGTGCGGGGCATTTGACCGGTGATGTGATGTCTTTGCTGGGAACGGCAGCCGTTGCTGCACATATGCTGCTTGGGCAATTGCTGCTCAGACGGCTTCCGTCCTTTCTGTACAGCTGGCTTGTTTTTGTGGTAGCTGCTGTAATTCTGGCTGTCTATAACGTGGGCATGCATATTCCGCTGGCAGGGTATTCGGCGCGTGAGTGGGGAATATTTGCTCTATTGGCAGTCGTGCCGACCGTATTCGGTCATCTGTTGTTTAATTGGCTTATGAAATATGCCTCGGCCTCAACCGTATCGATGAGCGTTCTGGGTGAGCCTGTGGGGGCGAGTTTGCTCGCTTTCCTTCTGTTGAATGAATCGATGAGCACCCTGCAGGCAGGAGGGGGTGCCCTTGTACTGTTAGGGCTGGTGTTGTTCCTGAAGGTCGGAAAACCGAAAAAGGGGCCTGTGGAGGTACAACCCGAAGGGCTCGGATAGAGCTAGATTAATTTTTTCTATGGCCGAGTAGTTAGCCCGCAATTAGCGCACACTGAACATATCAATAACCCCAAATCCTGTAAGAAATGGATTTTGGATTGTAAAGGAGCATATGTGCGTGAAAGCAGTCACCTATCAAGGCAGACATCGTATCAAAGTGAAAGAGATGAAGGATCCGGCCCTGCACCGCAGCGACGATATACTGATCCGAGTCACAACGACAGCTATCTGCGGTTCTGACCTGCATTTATATAACGGTGAGATGAAGCAGCTTCATGATGATTACATTATCGGCCATGAGCCCATGGGAGTTGTGGTGGAAGCTGGCCCTGAGGTAAACAGAGTCAAGGTTGGGGACCGTGTCATTATTCCCTTTATCATCTCTTGCGGCAAATGCTTGTTCTGCCAGAATCAGATGGAGAGCCAGTGCGACTATGCTAATGATGCCAAGGATACCGGAGGTTTTTTTGGATATAGTGATGCATACGGCGGTTTCCAGGGAGCCCAAGCGGAGCTGATGCGTGTTCCATACGGAAATTTTATGCCCTTTATTATTCCGGAGGATGCCGATATGGAGGATGAAAAATTGCTCATGCTCTCCGATGCGCTGCCAACAGCCATCTGGAGTGTAGAGAACGGGGGAGTCAAGCCTGGCGACACGGTGGTTGTTCTAGGCTGCGGTCCGATCGGGCTGTTAACGCAAAAGTTTGCTTGGTTAAAGGGAGCGAAACGGGTCATTGCAATTGATCATGTAGATTACAGGCTGGCGCATGCAAAACGAACTAACCAGGTGGAAACCTATAATTTCGAAAAAATACCCGAAATTGAAGAATATATTAGAGAAATCACACATGGTGGAGCCGATGTTGTCATTGATTGTGTGGGGCTGGATGCCAAAAGAACCCCTATCGAAATGCTGGGCAGCATGCTCAGGCTGCAGGGCGGCTCTCTTGGAGCTTTCAACATGGCTGTCAGGATGGTTCGCAAGTTCGGGACGATCCAGCTGACCGGCGTATATGGGCTTGTCTATAATGCATTTCCGCTCGGCGAGCTGTTCGAAAGGAATATTACGTTAAAAATGGGACTGGCGCCCGTCATTCATTATATGCCCAAGCTGTATCAAATACTGAAGGAGGGGACGGTCGATCCTTCGGATATCATCACGCACCGGTTTCCGATGGAAAAGGCTGCCCATGGCTATGACATCTTCAATGAGCGGAAGGATGGCTGTATTAAAATCATTTTGAAGCCTTGACCGCTTGAAAATTCAATCATCACATTGTGCGTTCCGGAAGATTTGTTGCACTTCCGGGGCGCTTTTTTAATGGGTAAATGGCATATTTGGCGTTGACAAGGAAGGAGGATGTATTCATAGTAATTAAAAGTAGAATCGGAGAGTAAGAGAGGAATCGGACCAAGATGGACACCAAGTCAGAACAGCTTCCTTCGCATATGGAGGGAAATTCGTATCTTCAAGGCTTTAAGGATTGTATTCCTACCCTGCTAGGCTATTTGAGCATAGGCTTTGCTGCAGGTGTAGTTGAGCGGACTGCAGGCTTCAGCCTGCTCGAAATCGCGTTAATCTCGCTCCTGCTCTATGCCGGCTCCGGTCAATTTATCGCGGCAGGAATGCTGGCGGCAGCAAGCCCGGTGATCTCGATCATCATCACGATTTTCTTCGTGAATGCCAGGCATCTGCTGTTAAGCGCAGCGATCGCCCCGTACTTTAAAGGTCTCTCCACCGGAAAGAGTTTCTTTATCGGCTCCCTGCTGACTGACGAGACATTCGGTGTTGCTGCCGCCAAGGCGACCGAGCAGAAAAGACTGGGTTATCAATGGATGGTGGGCTTAAATATTACAGCCTATCTGTTCTGGTGTGCGGCTAACGTTGCAGGGGGGCTCGTCGGCGAGTGGATACCGGACCCGGAGCAGTTTGGTCTGGATTTTGCTTTGCCGGGTATGTTTATCGGGCTGCTGGCACTGCAATGGCTCAGCCGCAAAAAATATAAATTGGACTTCATGGTCGTTATCATTGCGGTCATTGCAGTAGTGGCCTTCAGCACGATGATGCCGGGAAGCGCAGCAGTCATTGCCGCTATCCTGGTTGCGGCTACAGCGGGGATGGTGATGGAACGATGGAAATAAGATGGCATATTTCAGCTCTGATTATCGGCTGTGCGGTGGTTACCCTTATTCCAAGAGTTCTGCCGCTTATGATTCTCAGCAAGCTGCGGATTCCGGATATGATGATAAGATGGCTGGATCATGTGCCAATCGCAGTCATGGGCGCCCTGTTGGCCCAGGAACTGCTCGTATCGGACGGGCGTGTCGACCCTGCCGGTCACTTGCTTGAGCTGATTGCGGCTGTTCCCGCCTTCCTTACAGCTTTTCTAACGAAAAGTCTGTTTGCTACGGTCATTGTGGGTATTCTGACTTTGATTGGGCTGCGCATATTGATTTGAATTAAGTGAAGCATGGTTTATAAGCTGCTCTCTAGCCAACCGGCGGGGGACAGCTTATTTTGGTTGTCAAATTTCCCTGCTTCATGTGCCTTCTGCCTGTTATTTGGTCAAATGTCAGGGGACAGGGGTCCGTGCGGAATGCGTAAACAATGCATATGGTGTACTAACCCATGATGTGTATTGAGATCACATATCAAGATAGGCAGAAGGAGGAGACAGGGGATGATGCCGACGGTTACGATAGTCATACCTTTCTATAACTGCCAGTATATACAGCAAGCTTTGGAAAGTGCGGTACAACAAACGTACCCTGCTGTGGAAATCATTGTGGTGGATGATGGGTCAACGCAATATTCCAATCTGATCGCACCCTATAAGAACAGAGTCTACTATATGGGCAAGAGTAATGGCGGTACAGCCAGCGCATTGAATCATGCCATTTTGCATGCTTCGGGCCAATATATCGCCTGGCTCAGTTCGGATGATCGTTTTGTTCCTCAGAAGATTGAAAGACAGATGGCGTTTATGCTGAGCAGGGGTCTCGACATCAGTTTCACTGGTTTCTCAGTCATTAATGAGCACAATCGGGTGACAAGACCGTACGAGGGGATTCCAATGGCGAACAATGCGGATTTGGCCCGTCAACTGGTCTATTCCAATCCGATTAATGGATGCACCGTCATTATGAAGAAAGACCGGCTTCACAGGGTAGGGCTGTTCAATGCGCAGCTTCCCTACACACATGATTACGATCTCTGGATTCGGCTGTTGATGAACGGGGCTTCGTTCGGATTTCTGCCAGATATGCTTACGATGTACCGTGTGCATTCCCAGATGGGCACCATTCGGCATAAAGCAACGATTGCCCGGGAATATGAGATGGTAAAAAATAATTATCGTCACGTACTTGAGCACTTGGCTCAGCATGGCGGTTAATGGGGGATACCATGAAAATACTGCTAGCAACTCACTGGTTAATCCCTCATGTCGGCGGAGTATGGAACTTCATGGAACAGCTCAAGAACCGTTTGGAACAATTAGGTCATGAAGTGGATCTGCTCGGTAACAGTCCGGATTACAAAAAAATCCATATTGTCAATCGGGGGAAGGAACTGGCCAAGGAAGCATTGCTTCCTATGCTGGAGTCGAAGCTTAACTCGCAAACGGCTCCGGGATTGAATCAGCATTATGCAATCCGCCATTACGAGCTTGAGCGTTATTGCATGGAGCTGGCTGCTGCTTATTTCGGGCTGCAGCAGTACGATATTATCCATACACAGGATAGCTTCTCGACACGTTCCTTGGGCCGGGTGAAACCGGGGCGGACACCGCTCGTATCCCACGTACATGGCTCTGTGGCGCGAGAAATGATGGATCACTTCCGCAACAACCCCTCGAAAGGTGTCGATGAAAGAAGCCCGGCGTGGCGCTATTTTCCTGCGCTTGAATATCATGCTGCCATGTCTTCGGATCTGACCATTGCAGCCAACCATTGGTCCAAGAACATTCTCATGACCGATTGCGGTGTACCCGACCATCGAATTACGGTGTTTCAGTATGGGCTCGATGCTGCGGCCTTTCAAGCAAAATATAATGCCGGAACACCACTACGGCGGCCGCCGGGCAAGAAGGTGATTATCTGTCCTGCCCGATTGGTATACGTGAAGGGGGTCCATGTCCTGCTCGATTCCCTGGCCGTTCTGAAGCAGATGCGAAGCGATTGGGTTTGCTGGATCGTCGGGGATGGCGGTATGCGGGAGCAACTGGAGGAGCAGACGGTAAGAGCCTCACTGCAGCATGACGTGTTTTTTCTTGGCGAGCACAACAATGTCCCCGGCTTACTGGCGCAAGCGGATATTTTTGCACACACTTGCATTCAGGATAACCAGCCCTTCTCGGTCATGGAAGCACAAATGGCAGGTCTGCCAAGCGTTGTATCCACGGCCGGAGGGTTGCCGGAAATGGTGACTCACGGTTACACAGGTTTGATCGCACCGGTTGGGGATGCGGTAAGTACGGCAAAACAGCTGAGTCTGCTGTTGGAGCGGGAGGATTACCGAAAATTTCTTGGTCAGAATGCGAAGGCATTCGCTCAAGATCATTGGTCCATGGATCTGATGGTCCAAAGGACGCTGAACGTATATTACGGTGCTATAGCTCAGAAATCATCTGTATGAAAAGGGGGAGCCCATGAATCAGCAAGCATTTTCCGTGATGAGCGATTTGTACAACCGAATTTTTGTCAACCAGATCTCAAATCCGGAGATTCTGGTCGACTATGCGGTATGGAATCGGATTCTTCAATCGCTGCCGAAAGATTACAAGCTGCCGGATGAGCCCGTAACGTACATTTAAATCCTGATGTAAAATGGCAGGCCAAGGGATTATCTTGGCCTGCCATTTAGCTGTACTTGAGCTGGCTCGACATCCATATCGAAGTTTCATTCATTTAGGTCAAATACATGCCTTGGAACAAATAGGTCCAGCGATAACGGTTGCTGATCCAAATATCAATATCCGGCATTTTCACAGCACACACATGCTCTATGTTCCAGTCCGCCATTTCGATCTCTTTCACGGGCTCATGATTGACAGCAAGCACATGAAAAGGCCCGACACAGATCTGCTTCAGGGAATCTACCAGCTCCTTGATATCTTCATAGCTGGAATCGGTCCGAATAAAGAGGATTCGACCTCCGCTTTCCAGTGTCTGCAGAAATCTGGCGATCCTCCGGTCATATTTTACCTTGATCTCAGGATAAGCTGCCAGATGGGGAGGGAAGTTGTTAACCACGTGAAAATCATGATTCAGATATAGATCGTACTCTCGATCCCATACATTGTACAGCTCATCATTGGCCTGGCTAACCGTGTGGAGGTTCGGATAAACCAGCATGCCTTGAAACCGGTTGCGAAGCATCCTTGAAATTTGGGGCAGCACCGGGGTGCCCATCCAATCGATTGGCCCGGCAAATTTTCGCAGCCCGTGTTCTCTTAACTCAATGCCCGGCAAACAATTATTTCCCAGACTGAATATGGCATGATAGGGTCCCTTGATATCCTGCAGGCTCAACATCTATTGTCACCGTCCCTTTCTTTCGGATCACTTCCACATACTATTAAATGCGAATCCGTAAGAAGCGGCTTGGACCGTGGAGTCAAGAAATACACAATTGGATGATCGTCACTATGGATATGCCCTTACCTGATCAGAAGTAGTTACATAACCTGATATTAATGATGCTGCAATTGCCTGGGAGGGAATGAAATGTCCATCTATCGTTTAGATGCAGTGGAGTACGGCCATATTGATGCGCGATATATACAGTCCGTGGATCTCACGATAACCAATGCAGGGGCAGAAGAATTTGATGTCCTTATTCACGGATATCACCTATACGGGGTCTATTATGTTGGCCTCGTTCATGTCGGGGCAGGTTCGACGGTCTTTGTGCCCAATATCACGAACCATAATACCGCATTCAGCCTGCTGCTCGTGACCAACATTAACTACACTCACTCCACGCTGATTACCGTCCATGCCAAGAACCAGGGACAGCTTGTAGCCGTCTACTCAAATTCTGATTTTCAAGCCATCGAATAATGGGGAGGGGTACGACATGAAGGTGCTGTTCGTCTACTACGTGCCAAGCGGGGGCGTTGAAACATTAAACAGACAGCGATGCCGTGCACTTCGACTTGCCGGGATCGAGGCGCATTGTCTGTATTATGCCTGGGGATCTGGCATGCAGAATGCCGCTGATTTCCCGATCTATGTAACCCGCAATGATATTGAAATCAAGCATATTCTGGATTCCAACGACTTTGACGTCATTGTCGTGACAACAGATCATGCGAGCTTCCCGCGGCTTCGAATGCTGGGCTTCAAAGGGAAATTCGTGCTGGAAATCCAGGGTTATGGACCTAAGAGTGTTGCCCACGCACAACTTACACAGGCAGCGCCGTACGTCAACGAGCATGCCGCTGCGCTGCTGAATCCCAACACCCCTCATATTGCTGCGTTATTCCAGGAGCTGTATCCGCATAAGCCGCAATTTAATTTCAACAATTGTTTTGACAGCCAGGAGTTCACGTACAGACCCTATCCAAGGTCTGCAAGCCCAATTATGGCATGGCTAGGGCGGATTGAGGATAACAAGAACTGGCGCGAATTTCTTCATATCGGTCATCAGCTTAAACAGCATGTACCGGATCTGCAAATGTGGATGTTCGAGGATATTCAACTCAGCCAGCCGCTAGAGCGTGAACAGTTTCTCTCGCTTATCGAAGAGTTGGACCTGTCGGATCGGTTAACTCTTCGATCCAACGTACCGCATGCAGAGATGCCCTACTATTATTCCGTCATTGGCGATTCCGGCGGATTTCTATGCTGCACCTCGAAGGTGGAAGGCGCGCCGTATTCGGTTCTTGAAGCGATGAGCTGCCGCTGTCCGGTGCTGACAACCGATTCGGATGGGGTATCGACATCGGTGTATCACAATTCGACAGGCAAGTTCTATGTGCTGGGAGATATTCAGCATGCTGTTGCCGAAGCGCTGGTGCTAATGAATGATCGTTCCCTGCGCGAACAGATTCGAAGTCATGCCAAGGGACACGTCGAACAGAATTTCAACCCGCATAGCTATGCGATCCATTTTGCGGGTCTGCTTCAATCGATTGGCATGTGATCCTTCAAGCCGCATGCGCCAAAAATGCACGAAAAACAGCCTAATTGCCCCTGCTTGCAAGGGAATAAGGCTGTTTTTCGTATGAATGCAAAAGTCGCTTGCTGCCCTAGGATGTACGCAGCCAGTGACGGTAGGTTTCTGCAATCCCTTGTTCCAGACTATATAACGGATTCCACGCCAAGAGCTCCCGGGTCCTGTCGTTGTTGAGGCAGCTGTGCAGAATGTCCCCGTTCTTTGCAGGCATATAATTTACATCGATAGGATCAGGATGCAACCTGCCGATGACATCGACAAGCGTGTTGATGGTACGGCCGCTGCCAGTGCTTACATGGAGCACATGCTGATCGCCTTGATGGATGGAAGCGAGATTGGCTTCCACGACATCTTTTACATAAATGAAATCCCGGGTTTGCTGACCGTCGCCATAGATCTGAAGGGGAATGCCTTGGCGAAGACGATTTCCAAATACCGCCACTACGCCGCCTTCACCCTTAGCGGTCTGGCCTGGACCGTAGACATTCCCAAACCGAAGGATGGTGTACTTCAGTCCGAAGAATTGGTGATAGAGACGAATATACTGTTCGCCTGTAATCTTCGATTGTGCGTAGAATGAGATGGGAGAGACCGGATCATCCTCTGTCAGTTGAGGTTTCTCCAAATCCCCATATACGCCTGAAGTTGAAGCAAATACAATTTTACGTACGCCTGCCTTACGGCAAGCTTCAAGTATGTTTATGGTGCCCATGATATTGGCATCCGCATCCAGCGGAGGCTCTTTGATCGATCGCTGCACATCGGCCTGGGCCGCCAGATGAAATACGACGTCCGGTTTAAGCACGGAGATATACGCTGTTGTCTGCTGACTGTTCACGTCGGCCACATGCAAAATTGCCTCGCTATGAAGGCGACCTGGGTCTCCGGTTGTCAGATTATCAATAACATGGACCTCATAGCCTTGGTTCACGAGTCCATTCACCAGATGAGAGCCGATAAAGCCCGCTCCGCCGGTCACAACCATCTTCATGGATTATACCTCCAGCCTTTTGATTGGGATGCTTTATCCTACGTGACACTGGGGATTCATGCATTGGACAATTGACGGGGGTAGCCGAGGAATGGGCGGATTAGATTGGCGTTTACATTCCTGTTATAATGAAAGCTGTCAATTAACATTACATTTACAAAAAGAGGGAATGCAGCATGGAACGTAGCCTTGAGCAAAGGTTGAAGTTAAGTACACTCGTGTTTATAACGCTCTTATTGAAGCTGATCCTGCTAAGGGTATTTCTATTTAACGGGGTTGCCTGGGGGAAGGTGCTTACCGATGCGCTGTCAGTGCTGGCACTGATCAGCTTAGTGGAGCTGATTCTGCCGCTAAGAGGCAAGAAAACGGTATACATCGTCCTGAATGTGGTCCTGTCTTTCATGATGTTTGCTTCCGCTGTTTACAACGTTCACTTTGGTTCCATACCAACGTATACCGCGCTCGCGGGCATTGGTCAGGTGAACCAGGTAAGAGCCAGCATAACAGCGCTGCTTGAGCCGGAGCACTTTCTGTTCTTTCTGGATTTGGTCGTGCTCTTGATCATATGGGCGGTCAAAAAAGTCCGTTCACGTGCAAGAAGAGGACTGCATTTCGGTGGAGAACGTTCTTACTCGGCATTATATGCTTCGCGGGGACTAGGTAGGAAATGGCGACTTTCAATGGTCGCTGTCCTTATCATAGCGGTCGTGTTGTCCGGATTCATCATTCGAAAGGAATGGGGAATCGAGAATGAAATCGTTCGAGCAGAGCAAATGGGATTCATGAATTACCAGGTGTCCGCTGTTGTGCGGAACTCACAGGAGAATCGTGCGCTGGCGGAAGGGAACTTGCAGGATACTATACTGAGAGCCCAACAGCTGCAAGCGACCTATCCATACGTTAAGCAGGTGAAGGACAAGCCGGATTATTTCGGTGCGGCCAAGGGTAAAAATCTGATCATCGTTCAGATGGAGTCTCTTCAGAACTTCCCGATTGGTCAATCTCTGAACGGGCAAGAGCTGACGCCGGTAATGAATCAGCTTGTCGATAGCGGCTTTTATTTCCCGCATGTCTTTCAGCAGATTGGACAAGGCAATACATCAGACGCCGAATTTGCAGTGAATACTTCGATTTATCCGACGGGTACGACGGCGATGTCTACCGGGTTCGGGAACAAGGAGCTGCCGGGACTGCCAAGGACCCTGAACGAGCATGGGTATGATACCGGCACTTTTCATGTGAATGACGTGAAGTTCTGGGATCGAAGCAAAATGTATCCGGCACTTGATTTTCAGCATTACTATGACAAGCCCTATTTCACGAATGATTATTATAATGAATTCGGGCCTTCGGATGAAGAGTTGTTCCGCGTAGGGGTCGAGAAGCTGCTGGAGAATGAGCAGCAGAACAAGCCGACATATGCCCACTACATTACGGTGTCGAATCATTCTCCATACAACGTCAAGGATGAATTCGCGAAGATGACGCTGCCTGCAGAGCTGGAAGGAACTCATCTTGGCAATTACCTGAAGTCGGTGAACTACTCCGATTATGCGCTGGGAACGCTGGTTGACCGTCTGCAGCAAAATGGAGTGTGGGATGACACCGTGCTGGTTGTGTATGGGGATCACTTCGGTATCAATCCGGCTGAAGCGGATGCCAATCTCATTTCTTCAACGCTGGGTATTCCTTACCATGAGCGGGTCAGCCGGTTTAACATCCCGCTTATCATGCATGTTCCCGGCATGGATGAAGGTCAGGTCATAGATCAGGTAGGCGGACAAGTCGATATTCTGCCAACCGTGGCGAACCTGCTGGGCATATCGCTTGATCAAGAGGGCTTTACAGCCTTCGGGCAGGACTTGCTGAATGTAGATCGCAACGTGATTGGCATGCGTTACTATTTGCCAACGGGATCTTTCTTCAACAATGAGATCCTGTTTGTACCCGGGGATGGATTTGAGGATGGAACGGCGGTTTCTTTGAAAACGCTGGAGCCGGTTGCGGATATTACGCCTTACCGCAGCGATTATGATTATATTCTCCACTTAATGAAGCTGTCTGATGAGTATGTGAAGATGCTGCCTAAGCGGGCACCCTGATACGAATCAGAATGGATAACGAGGTAGAGGATTGTTTCATCAGCCCTGTGACGGGCTGGCGAAGCAGTCCTTTTTTTACATGAGGAGAGGCTTCCATCTTGATTGTTGTGTTCCGGGATCTGTGATATTATTACTCATATTGTTAACCTATAATTAATAATTTTTGGTTGACAATGAAAACGGAGAGGGGGCCTAATCATATGATTACTCAAATTCATCGTGATTGGCTGAAATTATCTGATCAAGTTATACAAGGATACGAAGTTACTCCGGAGGAAGCGCGTGCTATTCTGCAGAGCGAGGATCAGGAACTGCTGTCTGTTATGCAGGCTGCGTATCGCATCCGGCGGGAGTACTATGGCAATAAGGTTAAGCTGAATATGATTGTGAATGCCAAATCCGGTCTGTGCCCTGAAGATTGCGGATACTGCTCCCAGTCCATCGTATCAGAAGCGCCGATTGAAAAGTACGCATGGCTTACCAAAGAAAAGATTCTTGAAGGTGCCCGTGAATCGATTCGCCGAAAGGCCGGAACCTATTGCATCGTTGCTTCTGGGCGCCGTCCTTCCAACCGGGAGATTGAGCATGTCATTGAAGCGGTGAAGGAGATTACACAGACGACCAGTCTGAAGGTCTGCTGCTGCCTGGGCTTTTTGAATGAGGTGCATGCTCAGAAGCTTGCGGATGCCGGGGTGCATCGATATAATCATAATCTGAATACTTCTAAAGATAACTATGAACATATTACAACCACGCATACATATGATGATCGACTGAACACGGTGAAGCAGGCAAGCACTTCCGGCATGTCCCCATGCTCGGGAGCCATTTTTGGAATGGGAGAGAGCCTGGAAGAACGGGTGGAGATTGCGTTTGCTCTAAAATCGCTCGGGGCGGATTCCATCCCGTGCAATTTTCTGAACGCAATCGACGGGACTCCCCTTGAAGGACGCAAGGAACTGACACCCATGATGTGTTTAAAGATTCTAGCTATGATGAGATTTGTTAATCCGACGAAGGAGATCCGGATCGCGGGCGGGCGCGAGGTTAATCTGCGCTCCTTGCAGCCGCTCGGTCTTTATGCAGCGAATTCTATATTCATCGGTGATTATTTGACGACAGAAGGGCAGGCTCATACGGCAGACTGGGGATTGATTGAAGACTTGGGTTTTGAAATAGAAGAGTGTGCATTGTAATCATGTATTGACTTTTATTCAGGCAGCACATACTATATACCCGTGGGGGTAAGATTTTCAGATTTTGTTGGGTTTCACCCACCATGCATCAAGATGATGCACATGACTTTGATGGGGGAATGCTACGTGCTGATCGCATTAGCCGTCTTTATGGTTTTCCTATTCGTTCTATACTACCGGAGGTATGTACCTATAACAGGCTTGCGGTTCATGAAGTGCAGCGATCTTCGTCTTGCACAAAAGGAATGCCCTGAACTCAAATTGCTCGATGTTCGCGATGTATCCGAGTTTATGGCAAATCCGTGGAAAGAGACCATTAACATCTCCCTTGGAAGACTGTCTTATGTTTGGGATCAGGAACTTAAACCAGATGATTCCGTAGTCATCGTAACACCGAAGCGCTCAGCCGGCTTTCTGGCGGCGCGCAAGCTCAAGAAGGCGGGCTTTACTTCAATATTCTATTTGCAGGAGGATTGCACGGCTTGCAATTCCCTGCAACGTGCATCTATGAATTGAAAAAAAATTCGATCGGCAGACTCTTGCTGATCGGATTTTTTTGTTATGCTGCGTAAGGAAAAGAGCATGAGGTTATGGCATCCAAAGGACCAAGACCTGTTCACCAGGCATAGTCTCTTATATATTCAAGAAGAAGTGGTGCTCTGTCCCCTTCTTCTTTTTTTGTCCAATTCTGATGGTTCAGAACAGCAGCAGGGGGATAAAACGGAAGATTTTAGGGAACCGTAGGGGTGAAAGGTATGTACCGCTTGTCCATTCCACCTTCTAGGGAGGAAATCACCTATGTATCATCTGTACAGCCATAATGATCTGGATGGCATCGGCTGCGGCATCATAGCCAAATGCGCCTTCGGCGAAGGAATCGATGTCCGATATAACACCATTCACGGATTGAATCAGCAAGTCGCAAGGTATTTAAACCGGACCTCCGTTCAGGAGCATCCGTACGACGTGCTGTTTATTACGGATTTATCGGTTGCTCCCGACATCGAGAAGGAATTAAACGTGTTTGTGGAAGAAGGAGGACAGGTTCAGCTTATCGATCACCATAAAACTGCCCTTCATTTGAATGATTACATATGGGGACAGGTGGTTGTGACGCATCGAGACGGTAGAGCGGCCTCGGCAACCTCATTATTTTATGAATATTTGATTGAGCATGGACATCTGAGCAGGAGCGAAGGGATGGATCAATTCGTGGAGCTAGTCCGGCTCTATGATACATGGGAATGGGAAGAACATCAGAAGATTCAGGCAAAACGGTTGAATGATCTGTTCTACATGCTGGCCGTTGACGAGTTTGAGAGCAAGATGATCCAGCGTCTTCGTGAATCGGAGGGCTTTTTCTTCGATGAATTTGAAGAGAAAATTCTGGACATGGAAGAGGATAAAATCGAGCGTTATATCCGCCGCAAGCAGCGTGAAATTATTCAAACCTTCGTTGATGAATACTGCGTAGGTATCGTATACGCCGAGTCCTATCATTCTGAGCTTGCCAGTGAGCTGGGATCCGTCTATCCTCATCTTGATTATATCGCCATATTGAATATGGGCGGGAGGAAAATGAGCCTGCGGACGATTCATGATCATGTGGATGTATCCGAAATTGCAATTCGGTACGGCGGCGGAGGTCATGCTAAAGCATCGGGATGCACAATAACGGAGGAAGTATATCAGCTGTTTGCGGCCGATCCGTTTGAACTTGAACCGATCCGTTTAGATGCCTCACGGAATCAGTTCAACATTAAAGGTACCGAGTCCGGTGTTCTGTACGAAAGCTGGGGCGAGGATATGCTGTTTGTATATGCCCGCGCAGGAGAATGGGTGGTGGAGTGGAACGGCGATCCGCTGCCGTTTACATTCCGTTCGTTTGACGAGGCAGAGCGGCACATGAAGCGCCAGTATGGTGTCTGGCTATCCCGGGACGATGTGTTTGTGAAGATGCTGAAAGAACAATGGATGCGGAACCGTTCCCATGAACGTCCTGGTTTGCCGCCGGATTTGGATGAAGAGAAGTTAATGGAAGATATGTGACCCCTAAATCCGCATGAAGGATAGCAGAGATGCATGCGTGTTACGTTGTGTGCAGACAGGAGGAATGTACGGTGAAGAAAATGATCGCCGGCTGGGCCCTTGCCCTTCTTACGGCAGGCATTCTCGCTTGGAGTCAGACTGTGAATCATTCGGAGCCCTCGATTCCATCCGCTGTTCACAGCAAAGAGCTGCTGAAGGATACCCCTGTGCCTTGGTCAGCTACTAAGAATACCATCCGATTGAATACGTCTGATCCAGTAAGTGCGGCGGTACTGACCTCCAAAACGCTGTGGCTGTCCACGAATGAGCACAGTCGCCCGCAGAGCGTTATTCTGGTGGATTCGGCCCAGTGGCCCATAGCCGCTGTCAGTGCCGATCTGACTCAGCTGAGCCAGGGGCCGCTGTTGTTTGTGGAAGAGGAGGGGATTCCCAAGGAAACGCTGGAGGAGCTGCGCCGCTTGAAGCCAAGGGGAGCGGAGAATAACAAAGGGATTGACATTATCACGGTCGGCCCGATATCGGAAAAGGTTATGAAGGATCTGAACGGACTCGACTATAAGGTCGACCACATAGATGCAACGGAGCCGGCAGAAGCAGCAGCTGCTATTGACGAATACGCGGCAAAGGTAACGGGATCCGTTCCAACCTCCGTCATCATTGGATCGATGGAGCGCCCGAATTATACGCTGCCTGCGGTAAGCTGGATTGCGCATATGCCGGAGACACTACTGTTTGTCAGTGAGAAGGACGTGCCTGAAGATACGGTGAAGGCGCTTCAGAAGCGAAATGGGCAGGCACATATCTATATCATCGGACCGGAGAAGGTGGTATCCCACAGCGTGGAGGAAAATCTCCGGCAATATGGCAACGTGATTCGAATCGCCGGGGATGATCCATACGAGAATGCCATTCACTTCGCACAGTACCATGATCCCGGAACGGGGTTCGGATGGGGGATACGCTCACCGGGCTACAGCCTCTCCTTCTCCATCCCGGATTCTCCTATCTTGTCCATTGCGGCTGCGCCATTGTCCCATATGGGTAAACATGCACCGCTGTTATATACGGAGCGTGACGGGGTTCCCCGTTCCATCGTGAAGTACGTAGAGTCAATACAGCAAGCGTATGACAATTCGCCAATGGAAGCACCCTATAATCATGCCTGGATTATTGGAGATGAGAAGACCCTGACGACCAAACTTCAGAGCGAGATCGATGAAATTCTGGAGAACGCTGCCCCATAGCGATTCCTTCCTTAAAGATGAATTCAGGATATTCGGGGGCAACAGCGATTGGAGGAATGTTTCGTTCCTCAGCGTCCTTATAACACACAAAGGGGCCTCCCGGAGTCAAGTGACTTTTGGGACGGCCCCTTCTATGTGGATGAAGCGATCGCGCAATGCGATACGTTCATCGGTTAATCTGTAGCTCGGCTATTGCCGGTTGTTATGCATACCATCCCCATACGAAGATGAAGAGCGTTCCGAAGATCGTGACAAGTCCAACAAACAGAGCGAACGCAATGTTGATATAAACGGATTTCTTGTCATCACTTTCGCCAACGTGCATGAACAGCATGAGCTGAACGGCAGCCTGCAGTATCGCGGTGACCAGCAGGATGGCAAATTTCGAAGCTGTCGGCATATCCAACAGAACCACGAGTGCAACAGCTGAAA
Organism: Paenibacillus glucanolyticus NBRC 15330; assembly: GCF_004000885.1. Taxonomy (GTDB): domain Bacteria; phylum Bacillota; class Bacilli; order Paenibacillales; family Paenibacillaceae; genus Paenibacillus_AQ; species Paenibacillus_AQ glucanolyticus. Next base: position 21,132 of record NZ_BIMC01000016.1, on the reverse strand, counting down.
GGACGAGAGACGATATATAACCCGCTACATGCTTAATAGGAAACAGCTGCTTAATCATGTCACATCAGTCCTTTCAGGTATACAAAGCTGAATATGAAGATCCACACAACGTCCAGGAAGTGCCAGTAGAGCGAGAAGATAAAGGACTTGTTGGCTGTGGAATGATCCAATCCATGCTTTTTAAGTTGAATCAGAATGGCAGTTCCCCACAGGAGACCAAAGGTAACGTGAGCTCCGTGAGTCCCAAGCAGTGTAAACAGGCTGGACGCAAATGCGCTGGTAGAGAGTGTAACTCCTTCATGCACATAAGTGAAGAATTCAAAGATCTCGATACCAAGGAATCCTGCACCCAGCAGCAGGGTGATGACCATAAAGATCATCATCTGCTTTTTCAGACCCAGACGCATCGCATGAACAGCCAATCCGATGGTGAAGCTGCTCGTTAAGAGCAGGAAGGTCTCAAGTAGAACCGGTGTTATTTCAAAGATTTCCGCTCCGCTCGGACCGCTGGCGAAGCGGTTCACGAGAACGAAGTAGACGGTAAACAAGGTAGCAAAGAGCGCAATTTCAGCTCCGAGGAACAGCCAGAATCCGAAGATACGATTGCGGTTTTCCTCTGTTCCATATTCCAGCGGCTGAGTGGCATCTATTTTCATACCGTATCACCCCGCAGTTTCTGTTCGGTTTGAACAATCTCTTCAACCGGAATGTAATATCCGTGATCACGGTCAAAGGACATGGTAGCCATTATAATCAGCACCGCGACACCAGCCACGATGGATGGAATCCACCAGCTGAATACCAGGAAGAAGCCGAGGAAGAAGAAGGCAATACCCAGTATAAATGGTTTTCCGGTGTTGCTAGGCATGTGAATCTTCGTGATTTTCTCATCTGAGAGCGGTTCGTTGTTTTTCTTCGAGAACCAGTAGGCATCACGGCCTTTTACTTGTGGTGTGACAGCAAAGTTATATACAGGAACCGGGCTTGGCGTTGACCATTCCAGAGCGCGTGCATCCCATGGATCGCCTGTTTTGTCGCGCGGCTCGTAACGTGTACTCCAGTAGATGTTATATACGAGAATAACAAATCCGATTGCCAGACCGACCGCACCTACCATCGACAGCATATTCAGCGGGCCAAAGCCGGTTTCAGCTGAGTACGTGTACGTCCGGCGAGTCATACCCATCAGTCCCAGGAAGAACATCGGGAAGAAGGTAACGTTAAACGAAATGGCAATGAACCAGAAGGCAATTTTGCCAAGTTTTTCATTCAGACGGAAGCCGAACACTTTAGGGAACCAGTAATGGAAACCGGCAATGACGGCAAATACGGCACCTGGAATGAGCACATAGTGGAAGTGGGCAACCAGGAACATCGTATTATGATACTGATAGTCGGCACTGGCCATCGCCAGCATAACGCCGGTAACACCGCCGATCGTAAAGATCGGAATAAATGCCAGTGAATAGAGCATCGGTGTCGTAAAGCTTATTCGGCCTTTCCTCAGCGTAAAGAGCCAGTTGAATATTTTGACCCCGGTCGGCACGGCAATCGCCATCGTTGTGATCGAGAAGAAGCCGTTGACCATGGCGCCTTGACCCATCGTATAGAAATGGTGGGCCCAGACCAGGAAGGACAGAGCTGAGATGATAACCATACTGAAGACCATGGAACCGTAACCATACAGGTTCTTCTTGGAGAAGGTCGATATAATCTCACTGAATATCCCGAATGCAGGCAGAATAACAATATATACCTCAGGGTGACCCCATACCCAGAACAGGTTGGCCCAGAGCATATCCATACCGCCGTTGGACATCGTGAAGAATTGTGAACCAAACACGCGGTCGAACATCATAAGCAATAGCGCAATCGTAAGTACCGGGAAAGCAAAGATAATGATGACACAAGTGATCAGCACAGACCATGTGAACATTGGCATGCGCATGAGTGTCATACCTGGTGCACGCATCTTCAGGATCGTTACGATAAAGTTAACGCCTGTAAGGAGCGTACCAATCCCTGATATCTGCAGCGCCAGAGAGTAATAGTTGTTGCCAACCGTCGGACTGAACTCGATACTGGCCAGCGGGAAATAGGCGGACCAGCCGGCATCCGGCGAGCCTCCAATGACAAAGGAGATGTTGAACAGCATCGCACCGGCGAAGAATAGCCAGAAGCTGATTGCGTTCAGTTTAGGGAATGCTACGTCACGGGCACCGATCTGGAGCGGAATGATAACATTCATCAGACCGAAGATAAACGGCATGGCCATAAAGAGAATCATAATGACTCCGTGAGTTGTAAATACTTCATTATAGTGCTGACCCGTCAGAAATTTCATTTCCGGTGCAGCGGTCTGCGCACGCATCATCAAGGCGTCAACGCCGCCGCGGAACAGCATGATCAAGGCACAGATGATATACATAACGCCAATTTTTTTGTGATCCACGGTGGTCAGCCATTCCCGCCACATATATCCCCACTTCTTGTAATAGGTCAAGCCGAAGAGGATTGCAAGCGAGACGAGAACAATACTCACCATGGCGCCGTAAATTAACGGATCACCGGTAACGAAAAATTCGTCCCATTTCATAAGAGCCTAGCTCCTTTCTGGATGTATGAAGTAGATCGGGTGAACAACGTTTCACTCACCGATTTAATGTCCATCATGTTGATGATTTGGGCTTTCTTCAGCCGGGAAGTTCGGCAGCGGCTCGTTCGGATCCACGTTCGTTTCGCTGTCAAATTCCGTTTCTTCCGTTGTAGCAGGATCCGGGTGGACGTCTTTATGGTCCTGATGCTCCTCATTGCCATTGACATCACCGCCATGGTGATGATCTTCGGAAGGCGGCGGGCTGAATTCAAGGTGCGTGTTGGAGAAGCTCATTCGACCGACATGCGCGGTTTCCAGCAGCTTCTTAAACTCATCTTCCTTCAGCTCAGGAGCAGTTTCCGTGACATCTTGAACCCACTTGTCATACTCGGTCGAAGACATTGCAAGCGCCTCGAACTCCATGTGTGCGAAGCCTTCGCCGTTGAAGTTCGCGTTACGGCCCATCATGGAGCCCGGTTCGTCGGCAACCATGTTAAGCTTCGTAATCATGTCGCTCATCGCATATTTCTGGCCATGAAGCTGAGGGATCCAGAAGCTTGAGATTGTACCGAATGAGTACAGACGGAATTCAATCGGGCGATGTGTTGGAATGTTAACGTAATTCACCGTTTCGATTCCTTCTTCCGGATAGCTGAAGTGCCATTTCCAGTTCGAAGAGGAAGCGTAGATGACTAGCGGCTCTTGGTTTTCATAGCCTTCCGGCACATTCTCTACGGCCACCGTCGTTTTGACGGTCACAACCGAGAGGACGGCAACAATCAGGATCGGAATGGCGGTCCATAATATTTCCAGCCATTTATTGCCCTCTTCATGTGGCGGTTCGTAACCTTCGTTGGATTTCTTCGCTCGATATTTGGTGAGCATGAAGATATAAAGCGCATAAACTACGGCCAATATTCCGACCATCATGAGAATGGAGAATATGATTGTATCGGATAGGGTTCTGGCAGCCGGTCCTTTCGGATCCAATACCGTGAGTGAGCTGCATCCCGATAAGAGCAAGGTGAAGCTTAATAACAATGCAAATAACGGCCCTCTTTTGTTCATGATGTACCCCTTTCCTTGAAACGGCTTCGTTCAAATGTTTCTAACACATCTATAGTAGAAAGTTCTGATTGGCTTTGCAAAACACATAAAATTGTATAATTTACATATAAATCCATATTCGTGTCAATGTGTGTAATTTTATGTGTTCAATTTGTTACAAAAGGATTGGTGTGTGAGGCAAATCATTGTAGTGGTGCGGGTTAAGCGCAGTTCATACTTTGTTCAAATATTCACGAGTGTTACCAGTTTCGTCACAATTCCGGGCTGGTTTTTGCCTTTAATAGCCAATCTGGAGACAGCATAAATCCTAGTATTTATAAGGGTTTAGAGGTGTATGTATGTTTTTTCACAATGATAAAAGGAGCGATTTTTCATTTCCAGGATACCTATTTAACCAAGAGGCATGTATGTTCCTGTGCTATGATATAACTAAAAATTGGAACCGTTTTTTTGCTAGAAGCCTTCAACTCGTTGGCCGAAAGTGAGGGGATGATGTGCGATCGTTCTGGATATGGCTCTTATTTCTAATATCAAGCTGGGTATGTGCCTTCCTGCTTGAGGTTCAACATGTTAATTCTGACCCGTTGCCTTGGAGATTGGGGAGCAGCTCTATTTTCTTCACAGCTTATTTTATAGCGCTGTTATGCCGGGCAAGGCCTGCAATGCTATTTGTCACACTGCTCGTTGCCTCGCTGTGGCCGATCGCACAGATGCTTTTAATCCCTATATTCTCCTGGTTTTCTCCATTATTGCGGGAAAAGCGGCCTATCGGCTTCCGGCCATTCAGGCCTGCGTCATTGGTATCGTTCTGGTTGTCGGCGCCATCATGCCGGATTTGTTAGGCTACCCCGGCTTTCCATCGCCGTTCCTGGTTCTATATTCGGTTACTCTCGCAATTGGGCTTGCTTTATTCCGTACCGTCTGGGCCCGTTATGAAGAGTCTTCGGTTCGGATATGAAACGCTGCTCAGCGAATATCGTAATATGAAACGCCGGATGAATCGAATTCGAAGTGGATTGAATTATTTGAATTCAGAATGCAGGACGAAAAAGCCGCAAGGACGAAGGTACGCGAGGGGCGAGCTGATCTCGCCGTCAAGCTGATACGTAACGATTACAGAATCGTTGCAGCCGTGGATAACCCGTTTGTCCAACTGGCCGAACAGCACGTCCGGACAGTCTATAATCGAGAACTGCAGCTTCAGGCTGCGGCAGCTGCCGCACCCGATGAAACGCAGTTTCGTGAACATGTACAATCGTATTTACAGATGCCCCCTTTACGCGTGCTTGGTGTACAGCTCTTTGATAGGCATTTTGCAAATGATGGTGGTATTTATGATATTCCGTTATGGCTTCGGGTTCGATTTAGGTGACGGCTACAGCTTGCTGTTGATGGTCGTTGTGATTTATACGCTGACGATCGTAGCCTTATCTATGCTCATGGTTGGTATCCTGCAATCCCCGGAGCAGTTTAATACACTGTTTCCGTCAATCATTCCGATCATGCCCCTGATCAGCGGGGTCTATATGCCGTCAGGCACAATCACGAATCCGTTCAGGTGAATACAGGGCCTTCTCCCATGGTTGATGACCATGGAAGGGGGCCTTTTCTTATGGTTATGTATGGAGACGGATAAGCTCGGCCAGCTTGATGAGTCCGCTCTCCAGTTGATTGCAGGAGGCATAGGCATAGGAAAGACGAAGATGCTGCTGGTCGCTGCGGTCATAGATATTACCGGGGTTCAACAGGATGCCCTCCTTCAGGGCTTGTTCAAATAAAGGACGTATGGAGATAGGTTTGGTGACGTGAAGCCAGATGTAGAACCCGCCTTGCGGTATGTTCCACTGGGCAATATCGTGGAAATATTGCTTGAGAATATCGAGCGTAAAATCTCTGCGACTCCTGAGCTCCGCTCGGATCTGCATGAGATGCAACTCATACATCCCGCTCGACAACCACTCGGCGACTGCGTGCTGGGAAAGTGCGCTGGATCCGTAGTCGGTTTGCATTTTGATATCGGACAGCCGGTCGATTACCGGCTCGGGACCCACAATCCAGCCGATGCGAAGGCCGGGGCCAAGCGTCTTGGACATACTTCCCATGTAGAGCACAAGCCCTTGCTGGTCCAGCGCTTTCAGAGACGGCGGAGAGGGAGCATCAAACCACAAATCCCCGCACACATCATCCTCTATGATGGGCAGCCTTTCCCTTGCACATATTTGAAGCAGCTCCGTTCGCCGCCTGGAAGACATCAGCGTTCCGGTCGGATTATGAAAGGTAGGAATCGTGTAGAGCAGGGCAGCATTGTGTTGGCGCTTAAGTCTCCCGATCGATTCCGTTCTAATGCCGTGCTGATCCATAGGAATCCCATGCAGAAACATGCCTGCAGACTGAAACACATGAATCGAGTTCAGATAAGAGGGGTTCTCTACAAAGATGGCGGACCCCTGGTGCAGCAAGCCTAATGAGATGAGCTGCAATCCCTGCAGTCCACCGGAGATGATCAGAATGGATGACGGGGTGGCATGAATTCCTTTCTTTTTCAGATAGTCACTAATGATTTCTCTTAAGTAGAGGCTCCCCTTCGGCTCGGAATATCCCAAAGAGAGTTTGCTGGCCATGCTGCCGCTGAAGATCTCCCGCATCTGGCCAGTGGGAAGCAGCTCCGGCGAGAGCTCTCCTGTACCGAGCCGGATTATATCCGGATCGGTTTCCGAACGGTTGATCTGCTGGATCATATGGATGTTTGGCTGGTAGGAGCCGGATTTCACATACTGATTCCAATCTGGCGGAGGCGTGGCGGCTAATAAACTCCAGGTATTGTTGGCGATGACCGTCCCTTGTCCAACCTTGGATTGAATCAAGCCGTCCGCGGCAAGCTCGCCCAATGCATAAACGATGGTGCTTCGGTTTACCCCAAATTTGGCAGCAAGGTCTCTCTGCGTCGGAATCCGGGTCCCGACAGGCCATTCCCCGTTCATAATTCTGTTCTTCATGTAATTGTAGATCTGCTGATGCAGCGGTATGTCGGAGGACTTGTTTAATTTCCATTCTTCTGTCATAGGAAACTCGCTTTCGCCACGTATTTTGTTCATTATAATTCATTGGTTGGGTTTCGTGCCAACCAATTGGTTGGAGACGTTGCTGGGATCGACCCTTACAATGGTGAAAATATCCGCAGGAGGTTAGGTTTCATATGATAGGCGTTATCCTTCATGGGTTCATCCTGGCACTAGGTCTTATTCTTCCATTAGGTGTGCAAAATGTGTTCGTATTTAATCAGGGAGCGGTTCAGCCTCGCTTCGCTAAGGCGCTGCCCGTTATCATCACGGCGGCTCTGTGCGACACGCTGCTTATTTCCTTAGCCATTTTGGGCGTATCCGTGATCGTTCTGGAATATGACTGGATCCGAATGGTGTTGTTTTCCTTCGGGATCGGATTCCTGGTTTACATGGGATTCGTAACATGGAAGACAAAACCTTCGGAGCAGCAACAGGAAGCTGCTCGTTCGTTTACGACGAAAAAGCAAATTGTTTTTGCCATATCCGTATCACTGCTGAATCCGCATGCCGTGCTGGACACGATGGGGATTATAGGCACAAGCTCGCTGCAATATTCAGGTACGGACAAGGCCATATTTGCCATTGCATGCATTGTTGTATCCTGGCTGTGGTTCCTGGGCCTTGGTATTGCCGGCAGGTCGGCGGGGAGACTGGATTCGTCGGGTAAGCTGTTACCCGTGATGAACAAGATTTCGGCATTGATTATGTGGGGAACAGCGGTTTATCTGGGGGTTGGTTTGATGGGCGGGCTGTGATTTTTTCTCTAAAGATGTTTATTCCTTTGTTCTTGGCATCTCGTAACCTTTATAATGAGCCTAATTCTAGTCATGATCTATCAAAAAAAGGAATAAGGACGGTGGGTTATGGAATACAGGTTGGTAAAGGCTGGCCCTAAGGCGTTCTCGAAATATTTTGCTACCTATTACAAAAATATCTGGTTTAGACCGAGCTGGGCGGAGTTTGCCAAGATTCTATCGGATTCGGACGATGGCTACTGGGTACTTTCAGGCGATGACAAAGCCGCGGGAGTTTATTTGAACGACGAATCTATCGGACTAGTATTCGGAATACCGCCGTATTCCATTACCTCTGAACTGATCAGAGAGGTCAAGAACCATGCCCTTCAATCTTGGAGTTTGGAGGAGCATGATCTTCATGCATACAATGTCCTTGATGAACAGGAGTTTGCTTTTCGGGAAGCGGATTTTGTACAGGTTGAATCCAGGCAGTGCATGATCCGGCCGACCGAACAGCTTGAAGCATCCTTCGATGTTAACTATATTGCGAGAGTACCTTCAAGAAAAGATATCTCTGAACTGGTTGAAGTGTTTAGGAAAGCTTATGCCAATGGTCCGGACGAACGGGAAGTCGAAGTCTATATGAATGATACAGTCCATTATTTTGATCAAATAGATCCCAAGCTGCTGCAGGCATCCTCTCTAATATATGATCGAGCATCTGAAGAAATGGCAGGTGTATGTTTGATTTCCTTATGGGAAGGGTTGCCCCTTGTCTACAGCATTGCAGTAACAGCTGAGCATCGAGGCAAAGGTTTGGCAGGCACGATGCTGGAGAGGGCATTAACCGTTCTGGAGCCGCAGCACCCCCTGCTGCGCCTCTTTGTCACTTCGGGAAATCGAGCTGAGCAATTGTATAAGAATAAAGGCTTCCTCTCGGGAGGGAAATATCACCATTTGAAATACACCCTCAAGTAAGAATTCATATATGGTATGGTTTGGAGTACGGTAAACTAGGGGTAGCTTGAGTCCAACTTTGATGAAGGAGGTATGGCGATGAAGATTTCGATTGGCGGTTATTCTTTTTTCAATACGTTCCTAGAGGGAAAGATGGATGTGTTCGGTTATCTGGAGACGGTGAAGTACCGGTATCGTATGGATGCGGTTGATCTGTGGAATGGTTTTTTTATCGATCGGAGCGACCCCGTATACAAGCTTGCTGATGAGAGCTACATTCGTAAAATTAGAGAAGCGCTCGATGAGAAAGAGATGAGGGTGGTTAATTTTGCTGTAGATGGAGCACATCTATGGGATCCCGACCCGGACATCCGTCAGAAACTGTATGAAAATGCGCTTGTTCATCTGGATGCAGCTGAAATCTTAGGGGCTGAAACGGTGCGGATCGACACAGGCGGCAGTTATCAGGAATCGGAACCGATGTCGGACGAACAATTCGAATATACCGTCAAGCGCTATCAAGAATATGCGGATCGTGCTGCGGAACGGGGGTATCTCATCGGTCCTGAAAATCATATGGGCGCGTCCCTCTTGCCGCGAGAAATGAAACGGATTGCGGAAGAGGTCGATCATCCGGCATTCGGCTTTTTGCTTCATCTTGGCAGATGGAAAGCAGATGAGACTGCGGGGGATGAGATGGTTGCGCCATGGGCAGTACATACACATTTTGATGCGAGGACGGTGCTCCTTCCTGATGTGGAGCACAAGGTACGGAGTTTGCTTGCAGGTGGATACCGTGGTTACTGGGGGGTGGAATACAATGCGCCGGGAAACCAGTATGTGGAGATGGAATGGATGATTGGTGCCGTTAAACGAATCGTGAGTCTTGCCAGCAGGGCGGATGAGGTATGATGCAAACCTTGAAAGGCTTGATTGCAGGCGGACCGAGGGGGCGTTATATGGCAGGAAAAAATGGAGTTGAAACACGCAGCGGACATGAGGGGCGTTATTTATTGGAATAGTGGGAGATATCGCGTTTATAACGCCGTATAACGTTATGGGTGTCCGTTAGATTGTAAAAGGTGCTCTTTTGGCCTCTATAGCAGCAGTCTGGTCCGTTAGATTCAGCGGGAGGTCGAACGAGAACATAAGTCATAATCTACCTGCCTAGTGCATCACCAAAAGCCGATTCCATTTAGAATCGGCTTTGCTGTGTTCACGGCTCCCGGCAGCATGAGGATACTCTGAAGCCGACTTAGCTGCTCCGTTTAAACGGGTTGTTGTACAGTTTATGCCGCATTTCCATGCCATCCATCGTGACAAGGCCCGAATCAATCTCATAGAAGCGAGTGAGGAGGTTGATAATGGTTGTTTTCGCAAAATAGTTACCTAGTAAAACCATCCGCTTCAGCCTTATCAAAGGAAAAGAGGCTTGTGAAGCTCACATTACTTAAGAAAAACTTTAACTTTTCTCTACTTTTCCTTAAACTATATTTTTTAAGCTAGATAGACAAAGTTAGAGGGAGATGTTGAAGTTGAAGAAGGGTTTGATATTGCTTGTTATATTCCTGCTGGTCGGGTGTGAGTCCATTCTAACGGACGCCCCTAATGCGAATGAAGCGAAGAACAAAGATGGGCAAGAAGCGAATGCCGATTCCGCCACTCGAAGTGACAACCACTCCGACGAGAACGATTCCAATATAGAGACTCAAACAATCCATGTGACAGCTGAGCAGGTGACCCGGGGAAATCTGGTATTGGTTAACAAGGAACATCCGCTTGATGAGGGAGCGGTTCCAACGGATATCGTGAAGTTGTTTCAGGAACAAGATTTGATGAATGGTTATGTGCTTCTGGACAACACGATCCGGTTATCGCGCAGCGTTGCGCTGCAGTTCCGTGAGATGGTTGATGCGGCCGGTGAAGACGGAGTCCATCATTTCATGATCAGCAGCGGGTACCGGGACACCGAAGAGCAGGAGGTGCTTTACCGTGAAAAGGGTTCGGATTATGCCTTGCCTCCCGGCTACAGCGAACATAACCTTGGTTTATCCATGGATATCGGATCGACGCAGATGTCGATCGATCAGGCGCCCGAAGGAAAATGGCTGCAGAAGCATGCGTGGGAGTTTGGGTTTATTTTGAGATATCCCCCGGATAAGACCGAGATTACAGGCATCCAGTACGAACCATGGCATTTTCGTTATGTAGGACTGCCGCACAGCATGATCATGAACGATCTGGGTTTGACATTGGAGGAATATCTCGATTATCTGAAGAATTCATCCAGCTACAAAACAACCGTTGAAGGGAAAAAGTACGAAATAACGTATGTGCCCGTCACAACGAAAGACATTGCGCTTGAGATTCCGGTAGGAAGCGAGTATGAGGTATCTGGAAACAATATCGATGGAGTCATTGTAACGGTGAACCTCAGTCAGGATGATGGGGAATGAAGCAACCGCATAAATGGATCATTCTAGGGCTGTATGTCGTATATTTATACGTGCTGGTCAAGGTGATCTTGTTCAAATTCGGTTCCGTGGATATCTCATTTCTGTGGCAGCAGCTGCAACGGACGATGGATAATCCCGAATATATGCAGGCGCGATTGCAGTTTGCCAACTTTACGCCTTTTGAATCAATTAATCAAAATATGAAGCGGCTGCCGAGCCCGCACGATGTCATGAACCTCTTTGGTAATATCGCTATATTTATGCCGAATGGCATATGGATTGGTTTAATGATCAGAAGCAAATTCCTCGGGTTCTTCGGTTCGTTCCTGATTTCCCTGGGGTTAAGCCTGGGACTGGAATGCTCGCAAATTGTGTTTTCCATGGGAAGTTTCGACGTAGACGATTTAATTCTCAATACGGCCGGCGGTGTGCTTGGATACGGACTGTATGTGATCTTCCGGTCGATCTATGCAGGTCTGTCGGTATTCACTGCTGGAACGCCGGGCGATCTCCATACGGTGAACAAGTCCAAACCATAAATTAGACGTAATCCATGAGTGACTTGGATTTATATTGGAAACTATAACGCGAGCAATTTTAATGATAGTAAACATGTTGATTGGGAGTCGCAGGGAACAGTTATGGTTCAGAGAGCTGTTGCGGTGGTGCATGAAGATCGAGTGTCACAAGTTGTAACAATTATCAAAAAGAGCAGCCGTGTGTATGTCGTGACTGCTCTTTTTATGCTATTTTAGTTGATTGTACAGGGCTTCCGCCCATTGGGTATGGAGCCTATGCTCGGGTCCAGGATTCAAGGGCGAGACGATTTTTAACGTATTGTTATCAAACGTGCCCATAAACCAATCAGGTGCATCCGTTTCGCCTACAGCCTGAGTGCCGCGCCAATATCGATTCGAATATCAACATATCTGGTAAAAATCAAGGGAGATGGACTGGCGAATCCGCTGGCGGTACTCATCATACGTATCCTCAAATGTTCGCTTGGTTCCCTGATCATCCGGATAAATAGGGAGTTTGTCATGAGCTCTAGACATGGGTAAGAACCTCCTCTTGACCTTACAGTAAATTAGACACCGGAGGGAGGCAAAAAGCCACAGTGACAAAATATTTTCAGAGGCGAAATATGAATCGTTTATATAGGAAAGCTTCGATATGAGGGGAACTCAGAGTGATTCAGCTTGGTAAAACTAGGTTTTTGATCTATTTATATATCTATCCTATAAAGGCACAAGAAAAAAAGGCAAATTTGCATATGATGTCATAATCATGAGAATGGAAAGCGAGGTGATCATCGTATGTCTTCAAAACGCGTAAGGAAATCCAGGACTGTCCCCAAATCTGTACCTGCGTCACAGCATTGGGTAGGTCAACCGGTTGTGGTCGTTCTCAAAGACGGCAGTTATTATATTGGTGAACTGAGTCAGATCGAAGGTCAGGCAGTAACTCTATCAGGGCTCCGCGCCAACAACAAGATGCCGGCTTCGATTGCCCGCAGCGGGGATAAAGCGCAAATTTCCGGCTTTTTGAGTGCCTTGTTCGGAGGTCAGCCAAGCGGACCGGCAGCTGAAGGAGCAGTGGAAGGAGAGGCTGTTGCAGCCGGAGGCGGTGGTGGAGGTTTTGGATTTTTGGGACAGATCGTGCCTCACATTAAATTGGGAATGAATGTCATTAAAACCATTATGCCATTAATGGGGATGTTAAAAATATAATAACGGCGATTCGTAGATCCGTGATCAAGAAGCTTGAAGGGGTTCAAGCTTCTTTCTTATGCGACGTGTTTTTGCGAATTAAGCATCGGACCGAATGCCGTTCCGGCTAACTATCGATCAATCGGCCAGAGCACGTTGAATAATCGATTTGGCCTCCTCTGCAATGGCTTCATCCTTATCGTCCACAGCCTGCATAAATAGTAGCATAGGTATGTATACCGCAATCATTCGTGCGAGAATCTTCGTTTCATCGTCCACTTCACCATAGATTTCATAAAAAGCCTGTCTTGAGGCTGGAGGCAAGTAACTGTACGCGATGCTGAGGTCACAGGCCGGATGTCCGATGTTCACGTCGCCCCAATCGATAATGCCCGCAAGTATGCCCGAATCGTCCACTAACATGTTCTTAAAATGCAGATCGCCATGGAGGAGAACCTGTCGGTGTTCCACTCGTTCCAGGGTGATCCCTTGCAAATAGTTTGCGATTTCGTCTAGTTCCTCTTGCGTGATATAAAGGTTAAACCGGGATAGAAAATCCAGCATTCTCTCTTTGCGTCCAGCCAGGTCCGTCAGATTTCGCTGGTCAAATAATATGCCTTCTTGCTGTGCGATTTCCACAGGGAAAACGTGCAGGTTCTTCAGGAACTTGGCGAGAGCAGCTGCAGACTGCGCGCGTGCATCGTCCGATATTCCAATCGGAAATTTACCCGGTATATAGGAGTAACCGAGAAAGGGAGCTGGATAGTGGGTGCTCTCTTCCCCGAAGAAGAGGGGCTTGGCATATGGCACTGTAATATAGCCTGCCAGCTTAGGCAGAATTCTTGCTTCGGTTCTCAATAAATCAACGGCTACCTGTCGTCTGGGAAAGCGAAATACATACTCATCGCCTACACGATATACGGTGTTATCCCATCCGTTCCCGATTTCCCGGATCGGCAGAGAGGCTAGGCGGGGAAATTGGAGGTTTAACAGCTGCTGCACTAACGGTTTTGTAACTTCCCATTCTGCATCCCATAGATTACGACCCATGCTCAACTTCAACTCCTTATTTAGTTAGATTGTAGATTGAACGCTTACACTCATCCAGTCTATAGGTTCGATCTTTACGTGGCAACTTATATGATAGCTATAGCTGAACTTTACCAGGCGATGAGTGGATCTGAATCATAGTGATTCCTTTCACAATAACAATATTGTATAGTAGGGATAGAGACAAAAGTCACTCAGAAGACATCTATAAGACAATAAATTGACGAAATGAAGGGATTAGAGTGCCATATTTACGCTTTAAAGGTTTTCCAGACGTATTTCTTGAAGAAATAACACCTAAGGTTGTTGACGAATTCGCGGGTATTGTTCAAATTCCGCAAGAGATTGTGAAGATCGAGCTTCTTCCTTATCAGATCATTACGAATACGCCATTATCCGTGGAAATTCTGATGTTCCAGAGAGCGCAGGAGGTTCACGATGCGGTGGCAGCCAGCATTCATGGCATACTGTCGGAGCACGGGTACCGAAACGTACATATTTTCTTTGTGATTCTAAATCGGAATCTTTATTATAAAGAAGGAAGGCCATTAGAATAAAAAGAATAACAATAGAAAATGAGTACACCCCAAACAAGGAGACTGCTGCAGTTTCCTTGTTTTTTTGATGCAAGTTGCGAGGTTAAGCCATCGAAAAAAATATATATTTATGGATAAAATCCCCTTACAATTAGGTATATAGTGACAATTATCACCATTCCGAAGTTTATCTTGTGGAATTTATGGACCTAAAGAAGGGGGATTGTCACACAATTTATGAGACTTAGGGAGGAGACCCACCACAGATGGAAGTTATGGAAAGAACAAGCCAGTCGTTATATTCCGGTGTCCAGCGAGGCAAAAAAGAGGGGTACATCTATCTAACGGCTACCGATTTAAATCTAACGCAGGATTATTTATCCGATTCATCGGCTCACTATTGGATTCAGGCCGATACTATTCATCTTGTCGGATCGTTAAGCTTGCCCGGGCGTAATCTGACGCTGAATGCAAGAATCATTTCTTCTGATGGGAATGTGTCGATTAGTACGTCAGGAGCCCCTGTCCCTTCGGATCAGGACTTTGTACAGGAACCCAAGGCTGATCCGGGAATGAAGGCGATCAAGAATGGGGATCGTGGTGGAGATGGTATGGATGGCCTCGATGGAGGAGCAGGGATGTCCGGCGGACATATGGTGCTGGCTGCGGAACGTTTTGATCTAAAAGGGGAATTAAGGCTCGTGGCTAATGGCAGCAACGGAGGTCGTGGCCAAGACGGAGGAGACGGCATGGATGGCCGGCGGGGTGAGGATGGAAGAGACGCCGAGAAGCACTGGTTTTACGCGAATGATTATTCGACACCGGGTGGTAACGGTGGAGATGGAGGTAACGGCGGTCATGCCGGTCATTCAGGGAATGGAGGAGATGCCGGATGTATTTTTGTTGGATACGTGGTTTCCAGCGGAGAACACAGGATTACGATGGAAAATCAAGTCGGGATCGCCGGGGCACCTACCTTACCGGGAAAAGCGGGAGCGGGAGCTCCGGGTGGGATAGGCGGGTATAAGCTAGAGACTGTTACCGTTGGGAGAACCTCTTCCGTCACCCGGGTAAGCAATAAGAGGGATGCTGGCGGGAAGGACGGCATGGACGGCAAATCTGGGCTTATCGCAACTAATGCGG
The DNA here is from genome assembly GCF_004000885.1 of Paenibacillus glucanolyticus NBRC 15330. Classification (GTDB taxonomy): domain Bacteria; phylum Bacillota; class Bacilli; order Paenibacillales; family Paenibacillaceae; genus Paenibacillus_AQ; species Paenibacillus_AQ glucanolyticus. The sequence goes on along the minus strand of NZ_BIMC01000016.1, from coordinate 5,818 downwards.
CTAATGGCGAACCCGCCAAATCCACCGTGGTACAGATACAATATGATCAATTTTATGGATCGAAGCTAAGTAAAACAGAATTGTACAAAGAATTCTCTCCGATTAATTTGGAAACGGCCTTAGGTGCTTCACTTGAACGCCAAATGCTGACTTTGCATAAGGCTGGATTGGCCTATTTGACGGGGAGTGAGGAGAAGCTCGAAGAATCCGCGATTCTGCTGGATTGGCTGCAGCGTACAACTCCGGATGAGGCCTGGTTTGACGTGGTCCGAGCTTTGAGCGATTATTCGGCTTTTCAAGGCAGCATGCTGGATGCGTCCATTCAATGGCTGGCACTACGCAACAAGTCCATTATTCTCCTTTCACAGTTGGGACAGGGACTTGATTATTTCAGCCATCCCTGGAACTGGACGCCGTTAATGCCTTTAGATAAGTACCAAGATCTTGGTGGCAATCTAATTACGGCTGCTCAACAAGCTGAAACCTTATATCATGAATATGTAAAGGCTGAAAACGATCAAAGGGGCCGCGTGAAAATATTAAAGGACACCATATCCATTGCAGTAAACCGGATCAACGATTTGGATGATCAAAGGCAAAAATCGATCATCGAACGGGAGCGCTTGGAATCGGAAGCAGACAAGCTGTATGAAAGCATATTGTCTAATGAGAAGCATCTCCAGAAAGTAGCGGAAGAATTTGTACAAGCGCTCAGGAAGAAGCTCGCCCTGGATTCCCTGAAAGCTACATTTGATCTGGTGGTTAACGGTGTGGCACTGGTCACTAACGTAACTCCTGCCATAACGGCGCTCAAAACAGGGGGAGCTATCGCTTCGGCGGTCAGTAATTATTGGAATACAGGCAAATCCATTGTCATTGATGATCCATTCAAAAACACAAAAACGGTGGAAAAAGAAAAGAAGAAGAAGGAAGCGGAGCTTTCCAAATCCATCAAAAATGTGACCACGGTCGTTTCTTCCGGTTTAGCGGTATTAAAGGATGGAGCAGAGCTATATGATTTGATCGGTCAGATGAATGCGGCGCGTGATTCCTTTGGCTATCGTTCATCCATGCTTACGATGTCGCGCGAAAAGTTCGAAAACATGCTGAAGCCGATCTATAAGCAGATGCCGGAGGAGAAGGTCGAGGGATATCGCAAAGCCTTCAATCAATATCTAAACGTTGTCGAAGAATATCAAGGCAAAATACAATCGGTGAAAGCAAAACATCTTGAAGAGGCAAAATGGTTTGCCGAAATGGAACAGCGCCGTGCAGATCAAGAACGGATCCGGCAGGCGATGGGTGATGAGGTGGACGCTGGCCTGCCGCTGTTCCATACGTATATTCTCGATCTCTACAACGGTTTGAAATTGGCATTGACCGATTTTCTGTATCAGGAATACCAAGCGTACCGCTATATGGTGCTTAGTAAGGACTTTTTCCCGTTTATCCGGGATAGTCATGTGGCAGAGCTCGCCCGTATCCATGCTGATATGACCATTAAACTGAAAAATGCGCTGAACGCATCGGAGAATCCGGTGCAGCCGTTTAAGAACGTAACTTTCATTTTGAATGAAGCATCCTTTCCAGAGCAATTCGAAGCGCTTCGAGACCATCGAACAGCCTTTTTCCCTTTGTCACTGGAAAACAAACTCATCAGGGAGAAGATTGCAGGCAAAGCTCATATGATGGTCAGTGACTGTCACATTCAGTTGCCGGGTGCCCGGCATTCGGCGGGCAGCATTCACATTGAGTATACACACTCCGGTCACTCCACGTTCCTGGATTCGTATGGCGAGCGTTTTGACTTTGTCCATAACAAAAGCCACGGTTTCTTTGAATATGAAGTGACACCAAGTGAAGATGCGGGCGATGCTGGAGAACCTAAAGAGTACATTGGCAATTTGTCCGGCGGAGCAGTGGGTGATGGGAATAACCGAATTATGCCAGGCTTATTGTCGATTTGGTCAATTGAGGTCCCACTTGAGGATCGACGAGGTTTTACGCTTAACGAAGGCGTAGATCTCAGTCAGGTGACAAAGATCGTAATGACTTTGGCAGGAAAGGCGGAGGCGTATACCACTCCAAAGGTCCCCACCGGAAAATTGAGCGCCTTTGCAGCGAAGAAACCGATTTCCGAGGCGTTTGCGGATCATGAAATGTTTGGCCTTCCGGGTAATGGAACTGAAGTTGTGCAAGCAGATTTGGTTGTTATAGAACTGTAGAGTTTGCAACCGTCTGTTCGATTGAATCCCTACTGACGGGTCTGTAATGTAAGAGGCGCCCATAATGGACGCCTCTTTTTTGAATATATTGAATGCTTTAAAGCTTAGCCACGAGAAGGAAATTCGCCTTGCAAACAAATGATAAAATTTTGGGCGATAAAAGGCTGCATATTATTATGAGGTAAGGAAGAACCAGCTACCCCCACAGCCAAAGGTGCCATCTGTGTGTCAGCAGTGTTGTTATACAACGGAGGTTGCGGTGCAGTCGGTATAGGTTTGGGAGCTTGGGCCCAGTAAGCATCTTTAGGTGAATTCTGATTCCCAGTTGCAACAATGCCTTGAGGCGTGTGCGTATGAGCGGGAATCTCCGTTTGTGTTAATGTCACCGTCGGCTCACCAAGTTTCTCCCCAACATGCCGCGGCGACAAACCCGTTCCCGTCCCTTGATGTATTACAGCTGAACCCATTAAATTTGGCAATGCAAAGGTGCTCCTCCCATCACCTCCATACTGGATGCCCAGCACAGAGAATAGCGCTGTGTTTTGGGCTATTGACAATAACTGCCCATTACATAAAGCCCAGCCTTTCGGCGCGAAATTGCCTGCAAAAATTCGGATCTCTCCGATATATGCCTCAGCCATAGTATTGTCCTCCTTATTAGTTGCGAGAAGGAAAAATTCCCTCAATTGCAATAGCGTAATTCAAAACCGTGTAAGGCTGCATATTGTTATGGGCTTGTGAGCCACCCGCTGTGGAGAGACTTCCTGAATTCATTGGATTTTGCCCTACTGACGATCCAAATGAGTTTGGGACAGCGGCCCATACATTGTTCAGAGGAGATGCCATCGTCGGATTGGTTTGAGAAGCAACGGCTTGGTGAGTATGTATTGGCATCTCATTAGATGTTAGCGTATGTGAAGCTTCACCTTGGGCAGAGCCCAGCGGGATGGTTTGGGAAACATGAATGGGGACACGGCCACGGTAATCAGGAAGTGCAAAAGTAGAAACTCCATTTCCCCCGTAGACGGTGCCGAGCAAAGAGAAAAGGGCCGGATTGCTGCTAATCGACAGTATTTGTCCTTCACAAAAAGCCCAATTTCTGGGGGCGTAGTTATTGGCGAACAATCGAATCTCGCCCAAAAAAGGTTCTGACATGCGCTTACCTCCTGAATTGTATTTTGTTTTAAGGTCGAGGCGGGAAAGTACCTTCTAGAGAGATAATGAACGAGATGACAGTCGAAGGCATCATGTTGTTATGAGGCTGATTTCCACCAGCTGAATATACGGCGGTGTTATTCATATTCACTGTGCTGGCTCCGGTTGCAGTGGAATATATTTTGCGTGGTGAATCAGCCCATGTTGCATTCGTTGGAGTCGAGGAGATCGTGGAGGAGTCCGAGGCTGTGTATACCTGATGCGTATGTGCCGGAAGTTGATTTGAATTTAGTGTAACCTCCTGAGCCCCTGCTTTTTGTCCCCTTGCATACGCAGTACTTGGATGAACGGCAACTCTGCCCTGTAAATCGGGCAGGGCAAAGGTGTTCTGGCCATCTCCGCCATAAAGTGTACCGAGTAGGGTGTATAGAGCTTCATTTCCAGCAATAGATAGTATTTGTCCATTACACAATGCCCACCCTTGAGGGGCAAAATTTCCCGCAAACATACGAATTTCACCTAAAAAAGCTTCACTCATTTGTTCTCACCTCGCCAAATTATGATTCAGACCTACTTTGTTTTTGAAGCACGCCATTCCATTACCTGATGAATACCCTCGCTGTGTACAGGAACAAACTCAAGCTTCTGGTACAAACTCAATGCCCTGTTCATAGGAAGTACGCTTAAACGAACAGCTGCATTGGCATGAGTTGCCCGATGTTGTAAATCCATGATCAAACGAGTCCCTATGCCTTGATTGCGGTACTCCGGAAGAAGAGAAATATCAATTAGCACCCATCTTGCTCCCTGATCAAGCACATATATTTGACCGACAGGCGCACCATTGTAACGGACGATCATACGAATGGCATCTGGGTAAGAAGAAGCATAAGACATGGTTTGAGCTCTCCATTGCATACGCAGAAACTGCTCCTGCTCTTCTACTCCCCAGCCCCAATTTTGTAATTCGTCTGCTCGAGTCAATGAATACAATTGGAACAAAAAGATCTCATCTTCAGGTCTTGCTGCAACTGTATCAATCAATGTTCATTTTCTCCCTTGTTTAAGAGTAGGGGCTGCAACATCGTTGTCATAATTTGTTTATAACAGATGGGAAAGGGGCTGTCATTAAAATTTTGTGATTTTATATCGAATAATGGCGAATTATGTTTCTATAATTCTGGAATTAGAATATGAAAGGTAGATTGAAGTGGGCTAAAAGTCTTTACATTGTGAGAAAAGTCCCTAATTTTATATTTACCTTAAAGAGAGTCTCGTTTATGATGAAAGTAATTTCCATTTCCTTCATTCGACGCCATCATCGGGAAATGAATAAGGCAATGAGTGAACTATGCCAAATACACTTAAATATGGGGGGCGGGTATGTTTTCAAGAAAAAGAGGGTTGAATCGTTTCATTCAGAGTTCGTTGGCAGGCATGTTGCTTTTTAGTTCCATTAGTGGTGGGATTTTCTCTTCCAAAGTTAACGCTGCTAATTGGAGTAATGTGCATCACGTACCGGGTAGTCTGCAGACATTTGTGGAGTACGGCAATGGTAAATGGATGTCGCTGGGTTATTATCTAGACTATCATGTGTCTACTGATTCTGTGACATGGGATAATCGCAATCTTGGGATGACATTAGAACCTTCTAATGTCAAATTTCTGAATTCAACTTGGTATCTTACTGGATCCGATGGGGTTTATAAAACCAATGATCCCGTAACAGCCTGGACATCTTTGGATGCAACGTTAAAAAACACACATATCAATGATATTGCTTACAGTGCGGACACCAATCGTTATGTATTAGCGGGACAAGACAAATTGTATTCATTCATAGGAAATGGCAAACCGGAAGTGGTGTATACCGACAATTCAGTCCCTAATTTCTACAGAGTAACGTACGGTGATGGGGTGTATATTGCCACAACCTATATGGATGGAGAAGCCACCAAAATTTATCGATCGACTGATGGATTAAGTTGGGCGCAAGTTTACACTACGAATCGAGGCCAAGCGATTTTTGATATTGCGTACGGAAATCATGTGTTTGTAGCGGTAGGAGAAGCCGGTCAGGCCTACGTGTCAAATGATGGCATATCCTGGACGAAGGCAACGGTTCTGAATTACAACGGAATGGGCCTAGCCTCAGTGACCTATGCCGCAGGTAAATTTTATACAGTCAGCACAAATGAAAGAGTAGCAAGCTCACGAAATGGAGTTAATTGGCTTGAGGAATGGAGTCAAGTTTCCTCGTCCATTGATTTTGCTGACATTAGTATAGGTGGAGGACGAGCAGTCGCCGTAGGCTATGACAATCTAACTTATGACGGTCATATTAAATCAGCTCCTGTCCCAGTGGTAAACAGTGTGACGGTCAGCCCAACCAGTGCAACTGTGGTGCAGGGAGGAACGGAACAACTGACTGCAACGGT
>NZ_BIMC01000015.1 GCF_004000885.1 Paenibacillus glucanolyticus NBRC 15330 | reverse complement strand
GACCGACAGGTTTTTAGTATTTAATGGGCATAGACTTAGCCTCAGTAACATCAATATGTTAGCACGAATCCCACTTCTCAATCTTCTACTTTATTACATCAGTTATTTTAAATCTCATAATCCTTCATTTTCTCTATGCTTCTACTGATGTGTTTTCTTAGTTAGACAGTCTTCTTCGGTAACGATAAAATTCACCCACTGATTTTACACACGATGTAAAAGTACTTTTCATAAAAATAGTGGTCCCGAAAGTCATTAACTTTGGGACCATCAAACTACTTCATTTATAATGTAAATTTCACATCTTGAATGCACATTTAACAATTATATTGTTTAGTCTCGCAGCGTATAATATCATCGAAATTTAGCCCTTCTCGATTTTCTAGTTAATTAAAATGAGTTGCCCCCAATAGGGCAACATTAAGAGCAGAATATGGTTACATACTTTATCAATCAGCTACAAAATTATTTCATCAGTTATATTCTTTATTTTCCAGTTACTAATATTATTTAACGCACAAAGGTGAGGTATCTTCGTTGACCACGGTAAAGAGCTACACCTGAAGCAGCCGCTTTTGCTTGTACGCTCGCTCGGACACCGTTAGGGATTTTTGTTGGAAAACTGCACCTCTTTCCTCTTTTTTAGTCACGAGCTTAAATAAATAATTGATAATTTTCTCCAACTATTTTCCTCTGTCTCGCTTAATAACTTGTTTAAAAATTTTCTTTCCTTCCTCTTCATATGGATAAAATAACACTCCATTTAGATTCCCATGAATCAGCCTACTATAGTCAGCTGTCCTGCTCTCAAAAACAACTAATGGATTCACCCCATGATAAGTAGGACGAATCCATTAATTATACATTGTTCGCTGTAATCTTAAGATGTCAACTAACGGATAGACACCAACTCTATTGTAAAAGCACTAACTTTAGTGTAAAGGCACTAACTTTAATGTCTCGGCACATCTTTAATGTCACCAGACTTTTGTGATATCCGTGATGATCACATTACGCCTTTTGGAGACTCAAAAGCTGTAACCACTCAGTAAGTATCATTTATAAACAATAAATGTGCCAACTTGGTTTATTCGTTGAATTTTCCTCAAAGCAAGAACGATACATATCTTAGTAAGACAAAAAGACTAGTGAAATCAGGGGTCTGATTAAACTAGTCTTTAAATTGGTCTCACTTAAAAGATATAATAAATCTCAATTATTAATAAAATCAATCTCAATTATAACCATTACTCACACTCGCCTCTGTTTTTTCCTGACGAGGAATAATCTTGGCAAGGTGGGCCTCCAATGAAAACATCTGCATAGGGTATCTCATTAGTTGTTATATCGTTGATATCACCAACTCGAATATGATTACCTATATTAGCTACATAGCTTTCCGCAGCAGGACGACAAAACTCGTTAGCCCAAATAATTTCAAATGAATCTCTGAAGGATAGATCTAGAAAACCAGCTCCAGAAAACAGTGATGCAATTGTGTACTTCCCTTGAACATTAGGCATTCATTAGCCCTCTTCTCTTTAAAGCTCACTGGCTTTAAAAGAGGGCAACCGACATGGAATACACTTGGGTCGTATTCTACACTTGTGTGAAGCGTCTTAAACCCGGCTTCAATCACTGTAACGGTTTTATGAGGTTCTGAAGAGCCGAAGCAACTCAAGTGTGGCATACTTACCGTGGCACGGAGCTGCTTCGAATCCCTCAACCTGTTAGACAGGGAATGCCAATCGTTTACGTTCCATTCGAATCTCCTTCTGTAGTTCTAGCCAACTACCATCGCGATAACGATCGCGGTCCTCTACTCCACAATCAAAAGATGCTTTCAAATAACATTGGGGTGATCCGTAATATTCACATGTCATACATACGTTTTCCAAAAAAGCATTCGCTTCTTTGATCCGAATAATGTACGTAACTTCTAAACTAAGCACGCCAGCAAAACAGCGATTAACTAATTGTCCATTGACCAACTGATGAGGAATAACTATTGCCCATTGGCTTTCGCAATCACTTAAACTGGTGAAGAAAGGTAGGTGTTTTTTTCTCCCATCAAGCAACCCTTTGTTAAAAAAATCCGTCTTCAGTTTCCCGTCAACTGGAATAAAAATATATTCCGAATCAGCATGTATTAATTTTTGAAATATATGATGCTTCTTGCCCTTACTATTGACATGAACTTCAATTGGCCTTGGTCTACTCATAATAACTATTCACCTCCTGAGTCGTATTAAGGCTTCTACTAATGTTCTTTTCCGATAGATTAAATTTATTTAGAAGCAAACTTGTTGTATTGAAAGCTATACACTGAATCTTCAGCCACTTCAGACCAAAATAGTGTTTCTAATACACTTTCAGGAGCGTTGCCCTGTTGTATAAGATCGTTAAAGACCATTTTTAAGAATGACTCATTTTCAACCAACTTCGACATTTGTTCAACATTAAACACTGGGCTTTCATCCCGCTTATTCATTTGTTCCATCCTTTTAATATGCTCCTTTCAAAATAAAAACCACATTAACCTCCTAAAGAGATTCATGTGGTCTTCTGTAAAAATGTCATTCAAATCTAACAACTAACAAGGATATTCTTAATTTTATCGATCCTATATACTATTCTTTCATAAAACACCTCCCCCTCATCTTTGTAAGCGCAAAAAAAAGCACCTTAAGACGATTAATAGAAGAGAAATTCCTCTTGGATTAATCACCTGAAGGTGCTTTCTTAAACCTTAAATTGACTCTATACCGCCTGGTTGAGTCTAATAATTTCGTGTCATTTTTCATTATTATATATTAAGTGTTTTGGTTTGTCATTAAAGAAAGGAGGCATTTCTGCCTCCATGCATAGGGGTCTTTCAATGAGCTCTACATCACATTCACTTTCTCCTTCCTATCCATTGCCTCTACTCCTATTTATCCAGGTTCTTAAAATTTTGTTTCATTTCTTTCTCTGTTCGTGCTAAGTGTGAGAATCTTACAGGTGCTGGACCTTTAGACATCAGTTCAACTATTTTCTGCATTACATCACCTTGCACTTCTCCAATGATTGTCACGTCTCCTTGTGTGTTTGTAAGAACCTCTCTTTCTTCAGTCTTCATATTTTTTCTCGCCCTCTCTCTAAGATTTAGGAACTGCCTTCAAATTGATTATGCTCTGCTTTATTAAACCATTACCCTCCTAATAACTCCTTATATTAGTTCTTTTCCTATCTTGTACTTTACGGCCAAAAAATATATTGATTAGAAACCTCTATCGACATGTGTGAGCACTACTCTTCCCAATGATACTTAATGAAAGGATCTGCCCCTTCAAACTTATAAAGTATTGGTAACATCTAGCACCTTATAAAGAATAACTACGGCTTGTGCTCTTGTAGCCTTGCCTTTTGGATCCATATGATTATCGAGTACACCGTCAATTATTTTTTCATTAACAGCATGAGCAAGTTCAGATCTTGCCCATTTACTGACATCATTATGGTCTTTAAATTTGTTTAAAAGCGAAGCAATTTCGTTTGATTGCAAGGCATTTGTATTATTTCCTTTTAAAACATGCATTGCTCTAACAGCAATAGCTGCCATTTCCTCTCTGCTTATGTTTCGATCTGGATCGAAAGTATCCAGCGTTATCCCCGTAATTAATCCTAATTTGAATCCTTCATTTATATAGTCATGAGCCCAGAAGGATGAGGAAATATCTTTAAACGAGGCAGCTTGATTTCCTTTTTCGATATTATTATCCCTCAATACCCGTACTAACAATGTAGTGAATTCTGCTCTTGTAATATAACGATTTGGTTTAAATGAGTCATCCCTATAACCATCTACTATTTGTTTTTTGGCCATGAATTCGATAATATCATGTGCCCAATGGTTGCTTATATCGGTGAATCTTTTTATGTAATCCATAACAATGTATGTACCAGCAGATAGATTTTTTGCCTCCTTCTCATCATCTAAAGTCTGGCTTGAAATCACACTCCAACCACTGTTAGTTTCTTTATATACATTCGACTTCCGGTTATCACCAGTACTTACCGTAATTTTCATCTTTAAAGTATACGGTCCAAAGACACTTGCTGTATTTGAAAACTCGCCGGTACCAGCGATTTCGATCGCACTTGTAACCGGTATGAATTCGGATCCAAATCTACTCTTAGAAACCACTCGGCCTACAGTCAATGAGGACTCTGGAAAATTCTTGTTGCCAATAATATTCACTGCCAAAAACGAAAGAGTTGAGTTCTGAGACAGTACTTCAATTTCGATTCCCTTCAAACGAAGCGTCTCTAGAAGATTCTTGGAGAATTTTACAGTAAGCCTATCATCTAAACCCATAAGACTCGCATAATCAATTTTCATTTTTTTCGCTGTTGATGATGCTTTATTTATTTCTTTGATGATTTCAGTGTCGTTGAGTGTAACGATTAAATTACGACTACCATTCAAGCCACGCTGAGATGTTGAGCTTGCACCCTTTCCTTCCGTAACAACAAGTTCACCATTTTTGATTTCTATTAATGTATCTGACCCCAAACTTGTAGAACTCACCTGATTTACATTTGAACCATGGGATAAATCACGCAGTACGTATAAATCATAAGTTTTTTGAGTAATACCATCAGCTGCTGTAACAGTTATTGTAAATATGTTTGTTTGCTTACTATCTAAATACACATTAACAGTATTACTGGCGATCAAATTACCATTCAACTTTACTGTAGATGATAGATCCGATGGTATTAAGGTTAATTGAGCTCCAGAGACACCTTTATCAACGTAACTCATAATATTTGAGTTTGTAATTGTATATTCTTTTTGATTGACTGCTACACTCTTTAACGAAGCGTTCGTACTAATATCAGAACGTCTGACATTGATGGTATATGTTTTTGATACGCCTTCAGAATCTGCAATCAAGACAGTAATGATCGTTGTCTCATTATTTAAAGCAACAATTTGAGTGCTCCCCGATCCAACATTTTTGCCGTTAATCGTAACGCTTGAACCATTCGTTGTAATGGGTGTTACACCGATTTGTCTAACACCTGGGTTAGCTGTGCCATAGTAATTGGTCACTTCAGATGTAAAAAAACGATCTAATGTAAGATTACTAAAAGATAAATCGAATAAATTATCAGAACCTGACTGCTGTCTGGTAATCACAACAACATAGCTTGATGTAAGATTTGTATTCGGGATATGGGTAGAGATATGAATGGTGTTCGTACCATATGAAAGTGAGATCTTCGTATGTCGCAGTTCACCGAGTGGCTCCATGCCATTAATGGTTACTTTTGCATTCTCGTTAATGGGAACAGCCGAAATATTGACAAATGATTGGTTAGATGGAACATAAGCGGAATACAAATAGGTATCGGGATTGAATTCAGGGGATAGTGAAGAAACTTCTGATACGTACAAACCATGTAATCGCGCATCACTTTCATTAGCAGCATTCGTTTGGGTCATCAGAGTGAAGCTTCCAAGAAAAATGGTGAAAAGCACCAGCAATGATACTTTTGATGTTTTTAATATATTAATTAACATATGAATCCCCCTTTGATTTAAGGCTATCGAAGCCGCGTGAGAACCAAATTACTATTAGTATGAGACCGAATGCTACTAAGGATAAAAGCGGGATTGTTATGAAGCCGAACCAATCAATATAGTCAACATTACATGGAACACCTACACTGCACGGAAGCAACTTTCCTATTGAGGAGATTTTTTGACCCAAATAATGATAGATAGCAATAATTAAACCTATGAGGACGAATGGGTATGAAAGCTTGGCAATCATTCTGTCATCTTTCAGAGCCGCATATCCCAAGATCACCGTGAGCGGATACATGCAAATACGCTGAAACCAACATAGCTTGCACGGTTCAAAAAACAATACTTCGCTAAAATAAAGGCTGCCACAAGTAGATATAATGGACACAATCCATGCAAACAGAAAAGAATATCTTTTTAAAATAAGCATTCTGTCGTTATTCCACCTCACTACCAATGGCCTGCTCTATTGCTTCTTTAATTTGCTTATAGGACATGCTCCCTGTCTGAATTAAGGTCCCGTTTACAATCAAAGATGGAGTCTGACGTATTTGCAAGTTACGAGAGAACTCAAGGTCTTCATTTACAATTTCACTAAATACTCCGTTCAATAGAGACTTTTCCATATCATGATAATCAACGTTTACGTTTGCCTGTTTTGCTAATGTGATAAGATAATCAATGGTTGCCCAATTTTCTGATTCATCTCCTTGGTTCTTATAGATCTCTTCAAAATAGGTCCAGAAATCTTCGGGACTATTTTCCAAAACATATTCACTCGCTTCTGCAGCAGTATGAGAATCCGGCCCCAGGAATGGGAAGTTGACGAATTTAAAGTTTGCCTTTCCTGTATCAATAAAATCCCTAACTATCTCAGGATATATATTCATTGCAAAGTACTGGCAACCAGGACATTTAAAATCGCCGAACTCAACTATACTCACAGGTGCATTTGGATCCCCAAGAACCGGCTGAACATCGAAATGGCTCAATGAGACGTTTTCATTAAGAGGTTGCGGATCATTCTTCTTCCCTTTAGCCGCTACCATAGCTACCATTAACGAAAACACTAGAATCACTACTATTACAACTACTACAGACTTCATTCTCATGTTCATTTCTTAATTTCCTCCTCAAAATTAAAAAAGCACGCAGTGAACACACCCCTGCTGGGTGTATTCGACTGGTGCTTCCAGTTTATTTGCCTATGCGATTGTATCAGTTGATCTTACACCATTGAAAAACGAAATAATCCAACCACTTTCCCGATTACTGAAATCGAATCAAAATACATAGGTTTATAATTTTTGTTGCACGGCTGAAGCCGGATACTCTTTTCTTCCAAGTAAAATTTCTTTACAGTAACTTCACCTTCCGGTGTCTTAGCAACAACAATATCTCCATTTTCAGCGATTGTTTGTTTTTTTACAAGTACATAGTCTCCATTGTGAATTCCAGCATCTTGCATACTATCCCCTTTAACTGTCAGAAAAAAAGTCCCATCCGTATTTATCGGAACAGGGAAGAACTCTTCGATGTTCTCGAAGGCCTCTATTGGTGTGCCGGCAGTTACCTTCCCAATTAAAGGAACATTCTTAATTGTGCTCTTATCCAATTGCATTTCTTCTTGTTGTATTAGCTCAATTGCCCTTGGTTTGCTAGGATCTCTCCGGATGAAGCCTTTCTTCTCTAATCTTTCAAGATGTCCATGAACTGTTGAGCTGGAGCAAAGACCTAACGCTTCACCGATTTCACGGACAGAAGGGGGATACCCCCTCAACTTGGCATGCTTTTTTAGAAACTCATAAACTTTTGCTTGAGTACCATGAAGCATTTTATACTCACCTCGGATCCGTTTGTATTATTATAGCCGAACCTTTTCTATTCGAGAAATTGATTTGATTTGTCCTGGATTCGTAAGACGTATTCTGCTTTAGCATTTGAAAATGATCCAAAAATTGTTTTTAAGTAGGATAAAGATCCTTCTCCTCCGGCTTCGGCATATTCTCTTGCAGTAGGTAAGCGTCCTAGTTTCCCAAACATTTCATTCATTTTCTCAAGTACAGATTGTTCCGAGAGAACATACCTACTTGAAAAGTATTCATCAGAGAAAAACAGCTCGTTATGCAAGATTATATTTTGCTCTTTACAAAATAAGTAAAGGACCATTGTCACCAGAGCTGCAAGAGAAGGGGGCTCTTCAGATCCGTAGTGTAAGAGCAATTTATTTTGTACTTGTTGTTTGAGATCGTTCATTTGATCAGTGTTAAGCGAAATCCTTTTTCGCTGAAGCGGGAAATCATCCGAAAATTTTGCTCTTAAACGATAGGAAGATACTTGCCGATTAATTTGATATGGAATTTCCCAATTCCTCAACAAAAGATTCGATGTATATTCTTCAAAGAAGTGAGATATCTTTTTATTTTCACAAGAATTTTTCACGGTATCCCAAAGTTCTGGCAGGATCCACATAGACAGGCATTTCTTCAAGTTACCACACCTCTATTGGAGTATCGCTCATCCAATAATGCTCTTTAGAATTCTTGAATCTCTGTTTATCGTCAAAATATTCCCTGATTTTTTCTGGACTACCTAAACTATTTGTTTCATATTGTAACACATTAAGATGAATGCTATTTTCCGTTGCAATCTGGGTCGCAATATTTACACCATAATTGAATATAAGTTCCCTCTGACCCTGAAATGTAAAAATAGATTCAACGGACCCATCATTGTTTGATACGTCTTCTAAGTTAAGATCAGAATACGCTGGTATTGCTCTCTCCAGTCCACGCTTAGTAGCTACTGTGTGAAATTTCCCAGTTTGTTCAGTGTATTCATTCAAAAGATTTATATATCTATTGAATCCCTTACAATGGGTTACGTCATTTTCTACAGATAGGTTTATACCGCATACTTCAACTAGAGGATCAAAATGCCCACATTTCCGGCATGTTTCATTCATTAATATCACATCCCTACTTTAATTTCTTTCGTACAAATTCAGGAACATGCTTATCACAGTAGTATATTTTCCATTGTGCAGATTCAATAAGCTTCACTTCATCAACAGTTAGAATTTGACCACAGTTATGACATTTCGGATTGTCAGAGTCTTCTTCTTCATTTTCCCGTAAACCCAAGCCGGGATTCGATCCCCATTCTCTGTGTGGAGCAAGGTCAAGCCAGCCAGTTTCAAACATATCCAACGCATGCACCAATGCGCGGCGACCTGCAGCTTTAATTACTTCATCTTTATTTTGAATCTGCTTAGTTCCCTCAGCATAATAGAATTTTTGAGATCCTTGTCCCTCAACGCTTGTACCTAGAATGGTAAGAAGACCTCTCATTTCTAGCAGACCTTCTTCCTCATGTATTATTGGCTTTTCATTTGTTATCCTCCATTTATAGTAACCACCTGCAGCGTAATTTAGTTTTTTGATATATGCCTGCACCGGTATATGTGCACTTCTATCACTTTTATTTTTCTTTTTTACAGTTCCATTCGGGAAGGGCTCTTTAAGTTTTCTCATAATGGTGGCATAGAGTTTATCATATTCATCAAGAGTCAACTCTGGCCCAATAAACTCATTCATTTTATCACCATCCTATTCACTTCCATTTTATAACATGCCTTCAGAAAACACAAGCAGACATAAAATAGACCGGCGTCAAATTGCCGGTCTTTTCTTCTTACTTTTCAGTTGATAATTTTTTGTCTTGATTGAAGGAGTTATGTAAGATGTCCATTTCTTGGCTTATATCAAGCACTTCATCACTTTTCAAACCATGTTCATCTACTGCTGCAACCAACCTTCCTCTCAAAGCCTCGATCTCATCTTTCTTGGACATTGACCATACATCCTTTCTAAAAATCGAAATTTTCTTTATAACATGTTTGTAAGAGAGGGAATTAAATAAGCTGCCAACAACACTAACGGACTGAATATCATCATACCTAATCCTAATCTCTTTCTTTGTGGGTTCTTGGCGGCCGATAACCTCACCAATAAACCAAAATAGAACATAGTAAATACTACTGGCACGGAGATATACCAAACCCCCTTATATAAAGACGGACCAATGGTACCGGCACCATCCACCATACTTTCAACCGTCTCATTCTGTTGATCTTGTGAAAATTCCATCCCACCCAATGAATGGGCTACTAAAGGTGCATACGCAATTAGTAATGCTCCAATACCAAAAACGATAGTAAACACATATCCCATTTTTTTTCGCCTCGGGTTTTTACCAGATGTTAGAAGTAACAAGAAACCTACAATTAGTAATACTGAGAAAATAGGTAACCCTACAATTTGGAGTAATCTGATCAATTGTTCGAACAGAACGTGTAAGCCTCCAAAAATTTCATCCATTAGGATCTTCCCTTCTACTGTTCTTTAATATTGTTCGTAACCATTTCCTAAACTACTCACAAATTCAACATCATTAACTTTCCACCCGCTTATTTGGTCATAGACTACTTGGGTATAAATGATAATTTCTTGAGTGGTTTTAATCTTATTAAAAATCGTAGAAACTTCGAATTTGTTCATAAAGTCAACTTTATTTTTATCTATCGAGGGGTAAATATACGGCTTCAGCTTATCCATTCTAGATGTTACCGATAATTCACTTCCGTTGTCCTCTGGAATTTCGATTCCAGATGGAAGTGTGGCTCTAAAGCCTTCCTCTGTTGTCAAAGGTTTAATATTTTCATATCTCTCCTTCGTTGAACTGTAGGAAAAAAACTTTTCAATAAAATCCTGATTAGCATTCTCAGCTTTTACGATATAATCTTGCTCTTCAATCTGTGATCTCAATTGCTGGGCGTTCAAGAGTTGAGTTATGTTAAGTAGAAACAGAACTAAGATCGATAGTATAATTGCCCATTTTTTCATATATAGTCTCCTTTACTTAACAATTCTTCTATAGCCTAAGAATGGGTACAACTTATTCCAGTTACTTACCGAAGAAATACTGACTCCCTTCGAATTGTTAGCATTGATAAAACTATCATTCCCCAAATACATCCCTACATGTGATGGGAAATCTCCTCTAGTCACCCAGAAAACCAAGTCTCCAGGCTGTGCCTCACTTTCACTTACTGGAACTGTTTTGTTGTATTGGATTGCAGCTGTCCCGTATAAATTAATTCCAAGTTTATTAAAAGCAAATTCAAGAAGACCTGAACAATCAAAACCACCACTGCTTGGCGTTCTTCCACCCCAAACATAAGGGAGTCCCATATATTTACTCATGATATTAAGAGCTTCTTGTACATCGAATATCTGACCATCGGATCCAACCGTCAAGTTGCTCCAATCCGTATAGTAGCGTAAGACATGTTCGACGTAATTAACATCTCCATAACGTGCCCAGCCATATCGGGCTGCCATCATCTCACTGAATTCGATTGCAACTTCTTTAGAATACCCACCACGTTTTTGAGCGTAATCAATAAAACCACCGCCAAAATTGTAAGCTTGCAATGTTATTTTGATATCTCCACCTGCTGATCTAAATACAGAAGCGAAATGTTTGACACCGTACATGATAGAAACCTCTGGATCAATTATTGTATTGGGTGGTAGATTTGCAGACTCTGAAGATTGCATAACGTCCAGATGATTTCCTCCAGATTCCTGCTGAATTACCGCAAGGATAAGGTTAACTTGATCCTCAATGCCGTATATAATCGCATATTTTCGTACAAGTGGTTCCCATCTCATAACTGCTTCGGATACTTTTGCTTGCCCTGCGTATCCTCCAAGGCCATTACCGCTACCGTTTCCACCATACAAATAAGGATTCCAAGTAGGATCAGCCGTTTTAATAAACTCATACACAAGTTTCATATCTTCCTGCTTTATTCCCTGCCCAATAAGCACGCTTTGAAATTTTGGACCATCAATATTAAGAACAGGCTGGAATCTATCATCAACTGTAGTATGCTCGTACTGTCTATAGGACGTAGTAGTGCAATCACCACTTGAGCTGGTACCAGTTTCATCCCATTGATCTGTTTTAGTTTCAGTTCCCCCTGGATAATACCGTTTTAATGGTTTAATATTCATATTTCCGTAGTTAAATGTAGCAGCTGATAATACCTTGTGAGCTGGTCTAGCCGTAGAGGTTATATTTGTCGTAGGGCCTGTGGTGTGGGTGTTTCCCTCTTCATCCGTAGTAGTGCAATATGTTACTGTCTTAATTGTTTCCATGTCATCGGTTATAGTGGAATATGAAAAGGTAGGTTTAAATAATTGAATGAGGTCATCCGGATCATAATCGGAAAGCTTTACTTTCTTATCTTTCACTACAATATGATATCGAACCAAAGCAGCGGGTATACCCCAACTTGGTTTTAAAGTGTTCATCAAGTTGGCTTTCCACGCTGCATTTGCTTCTATATTATTAATTTCTGCTACTGTCTTATCAGCCGCTTTTTTAAACTTTTCCTCATACTGAATATCCGCTTTTTTCTGTGATTCACTTCTGGAGTTTCCACCTAGAAACCAATCGGCAAATGGAATCGCCGAAAGAATTATCGCCACAACTAAGACAACAGCCAAAGCACCCAGCACCCAAGGACCTAATATGGCAAGCAGACTTTTGCCAACAACCAAAATCAATTTTTTTATAAATTCCTTAGCAATTTTTTTCAGGAATTTCAATGCTTTTCCCGCTGCTTTTCTGGCCATTTTCCCAGCGATTTTTTTGCCGGCACCACCTGCTTGACCAGCTGCATCATTTGCTAGATCTTGAGGGTTCATACCTCCACCGTCCAATCATAGAGCATGAGGATGACTGAGAAAAATCCCAACCATCCTCAATCTTGTTTAAAGTACAACCTTATTTTTTGTTCGTGCTCGTTCTCGAACTGCTTGATTTGCTATAGTGCTTAATTTCTTGGTTTGGTTTGTTGGAGGTGTATATTCAGTGCTAGCTTTAGTTTTTCGAGATAATAAGTCAGCCCCCTTATCACTCCAATCCCTTCGATCCGTACCTTTTATGTTGTGTGAGAAGTAGTTGTCAGGCGTAATCTTTGCTGCATCAACCCGGTTATCTTCAAAACGAGAACCATCAGCTCCTCGAATATACGCTCCAGATGTTCGAGCAATATGTTCATTAGAACCTCCAGACATTCCGATAGGCCCTTCGACTGCATTAGGCCCATATGTATGCCCTTGCGAACTCTGCGGCATAGATAATTTATAAGAGCCGTTTGGTTGACGCTCAAATTTCTCGTTATGACCAGGGAATTTATAATCAGCGACACGAGTCTCGCCTTTTTTCAAAGTAGGGTCAGCAGCTCCGTAGTTACTAATACGCTGTTTACCATTAGCCGTTTGAGCATAAAAGGCTGAACCACTGTTGTTCTGTTCCCATGTAACATTTTGTCCGGCATATTTCTGAGCTAATTTAGGCAAGGTCATATCATTCATTCCACCAAACATCTCACTTGCCCCTTGAACACGGCCTCTGCTTGCACCTGAGAACATATGGCCCAGCTTTTGACCGACTGCACCCGCTCCAACTGTGCTACCCAATGCTTCTCCCATGTTTCCCATGAACCGACGACGTTCTCCGAGATGGTTCCACATGTCTGAGAAATTCTCTTTGCCTGTAGATCCCATGCTCCTCATCTTAGTAAAGAAGCCTGAACCTGATGCTGATTGGTAAGCCGACTTAACACCCTCAGGGAAAAATGCAGAAGTGGCCATCATTGAACTGTTTTTAACCCCAGCACTTACATTACGTGCACCTTGCATAGCGCCCTTCACGGCCGTTCCACCCAGCTTTGCACCAACCGCAACACCCGCCGGACCCATAGTTAGACCAACAGCACCCCCGGCAACGGCTCCTACTCCACCAGCAATATTCTTGAACTTTTGCCAACCGGATCCACCTTTAGCTGCCATAGTGAGGGCTGTCATTCCTGCATCACTACCCATATCCGGAGCAGATCCGGACATACTGCCCGATCCAGGAGCCATTCCTCCAGTCATCCCTCCGGTCATTGCTCCTGACATAGCACCACCAGCTCGTTTACCACCCAACATGTTGCCGGCACCTTTTGCTAGCATCATTGCACCGGCTACTGAGCCAGCTCCCATCATAGTAGCTGTTTGCCCAAGTTTGGAACTTGAATCTCCCAAATTAAGCCATCTCGAAATCATGCCGGTTATAGGTATAAACATAATCAATAGACCCAACCTATAGATAGTTGCATAGATTTCAGCTCCGCCCTCTCCAGCAAGACTAGATAACTGGGCAAAGACAAAAATCGTGATTGCGTGTATTGACTGAAGAAAAATATTTCCCGCTAATTCTTTCATCCATGTTCCAAAGAACGCTCTAGTTTTTGCAAAAATCAAACTGTACGCGGCAAATGGTGAAAGTACCACAAGAAAAATAATGATTACTTTTCGTGCGATATAGATGATGTTCAAATACAGAGTGAGTCCAAATTCCGCCAAATAAACAATCGCATTACCCAAATTAAAATTCCCAGCGCTAGCAATCAACGATACTCCGTTTGCATCGGCACCTGTAGCCTTTAAGGTATCGAACATAGAGGAAACGAGTGCAAGATTTATACTCATCATTACTTTGAAAATCAACCAAAAGCTACCCATAAAGAACGCTGAGAGCACCCACATATTTATGTCTGTCCAGAAATCAGCCTTCGCCTGGGGTGAGTATGCTTTTAATCCAAATTTAGCAGCAGAAACCATAATAGCAGCCGTTAGAATGAGAGTATATAATCCGGTTAATAACCCTAAGATCGGATTAATGATTTTTTCCATTTCACCTACACTAAAAATCCCGTAATTGAGGGTCCCAGAATCTCCATATGGATTGCCAAATATTAATGTTGGTAAGCTACTAATATGAACAGCATTGAAAAGACTTAGAATAAACCCCAGCATGATTCCATCTGTAAGGCTTGCGTCCTCTTTATCCTTTTTCATTTGCTCTAACTTTTCATCACTGAAAAGTTTGCCTTCACCATCAACCGAAGTTGTACCTGGTGGCATCAACAATCCAGTATCAGTAGCTGCAAAGGCCATACTTTGCAGTAGGAAGACTGAGAGGATCACGGCGAGCAAAACTATTGAAACAGTGCGTTTCACTTAGGCCACTTCCTCTCCTTCAACCTCTTTCAATTTAAGCGAGTGTTCTAAAAAATCGATCATCTCTTCTCTTGATCGTACCCGTTTTGTACCAGTACCTGGCCCATCGCCTCCTGGTCCAGGACCCATTTGGATGTTTTGGTTCGTATTAAGATATGGCCATTCTTCTGGTGTAGGCTCTGATCTGAAGCTCACGATCTGCTTTCCGGCTTTCATGATTACATCTCCAGTACTTGCCGTGCGTATCATATTGCCAACATCATCAGACAATCGATACGTATCCAAAATAGGCTTAATATCTTGATCAGATTGTTTTAAGAAGCACACGGTTTCAAACTGGGCGACAACATCCCTTGCAGCCTCTGTACGATCAAACATCTCATAACGCTGACTAACAAGAGTAAGAGATACATTCCATTTACGGCCACGCGCACTCAATTGCTTAAGCCATTCCATCATCGTACTGTACTTGATCATCATCCAGGCTTCGTCAATAATGACCCGCTTTTTAGCTTTTGGATTTGAGACAATGAATCTATTCCATACCCATGTCATCAAAACGTGTTGAGCTAGCGGTCTTTCGATTCCGTTTGCACTTAGTTTCGAGATATCAAAGTTGATAACAGGAGCATCATCGAGGGAAACACCCGAATCTGCAATAATCTGAGTTTGACCGTCAAACATTCCAAACGCCTTATTTTTGGTAAACAAATGTACAATTGTACACAGTTCTTTTAGGTCTTCGTAGCCATTATCACGAATTTCTTCGAGCATCTTGTGCGTTTCAGAAATAGTTGGCATTTCAATATACTTGCGACGATACGTTATTCTTCCATTTTCATCGATATCTTCCTCGTTCTGATAAATGGATTCCGGATCTTCAGTGATGCCTCTTGATGTGAATTGCTCCTCTAGAACATCACTTAATACACCAATTTCAATCGGGGTCAAACCTCTCGCATCAGGTGTCAATGACTCCTTCATGACCTTATAGAATTCTAGAAGTTCTGTTATTTTTTCCGGGACATTAATTCGTTCAATCGTATATTCATTTTCATAACCTTGATTGATAATTTCTTTCTCTGGGAAAATATCATAAGGGTTAATACGACTTGCTTGATTAGATTTAGATGGATATATTGGAATGACTATACCACCTAGTGCTTTTGTAAGTGCGATATACTCAGGTTCACAGTCAATAATGACATTTTTCTCAATCCCATCCATAAACCCGCGTCCAATGATCTGTTTTACGAGTACCGACTTACCAGACCCTGACACACCAAAGATCCCCATACTATAATTGCTAAGACTAGTATCAAAGTTGTTATAATACACATACTCTCTTCCGTAACGACCTATTGGAAATCCGCCTTGATGATTAAGTTTAGAGCTTGCATGAGGGAAAATTGCAGTTAAAGAAAGTTGATCCAAATTTCGGTCTGTCTTCTCCAAATAGTTCTTCCCTAGCGGCAAACATGACAGAAACCCTTCTTTCTGACGGCCATATGAGTTAATGATCTCGATTGATTCACCACCAAGATCCCGTTCAATCTCTCGTGATTTAGCGTTCAAATCATTCAGAGTATTGGCAAAGACTGTTCCCTGAACTGATACGTAATAGAGGCCATTTTGATTATTCTTAATCT
Organism: Paenibacillus glucanolyticus NBRC 15330; assembly: GCF_004000885.1. Lineage (GTDB taxonomy): Bacteria > Bacillota > Bacilli > Paenibacillales > Paenibacillaceae > Paenibacillus_AQ > Paenibacillus_AQ glucanolyticus. The sequence continues at coordinate 120,872 of NZ_BIMC01000015.1, read as the reverse complement.
GCCTTTGTAAAAACTTTGCATCATCACGTTTTTGCATTGCATCTTCGATTTTCGCGCCTTCATTACGGTTGGCTGCAGAATAAACGACGGTTTCAAATTCATCTATTTTCTTCTGCAACTTCTTAATGGCAGCATTCCGATCTAATGGTTCAATATGAACCGAAACATCCATGTCATCTCCTGCAAACAATCCCTCTAGCCAACCTATGCGAACCGTTCGTGGATAGCCAGAAGGTTTTACAAAGAAGGACCTTCCGTACTTTACATCACCAAGGCCAGTCTGGATAACGAAATGGTCCTTTTCAAAAGTGATACCATCGTTCGTGAGATTATCCATCATACTGGGGAAATATAAATCTCTTGAGTCTCCTTTATTCTTATCCTTCTCTAGAGAAATCTGCTCTTCTGTTGAAGATTCATTCTTCTTTGGTGAATTCTTTCGATTAAATAGCCTCTTGAACATAACCACGCACCTCCTCTACATCATTTACAAGGTCCTCATATCCTGGCAGGGTTGTAGGATCGATCGTTACATATAAAGAACTAAGTTTTTCACGATCCGCAACATCATCAATGGGGTTAACGACCATACGATCTCGATTGAGTGCGCGTTTTAACACTTCCATGGCTCTTAAGCTATCCAAAATCTCGGATTGAATATCGCATTGTTTAAGCATCTGAACAATAGTCCATGCCCTTTGATAGAGCTCATCTTGGATATCTTTTGCTCTGTCTTCAGGAGATAAAGCGCCCATTCTACCGGTTTGTGGTACATAAGAAACCACATAGTATGTCTTCCGGGTAATACGAAACTCTTCCTGAGATCGCTCTTTAATGTGTTGAATAACGGAGTTGTTGTAACCGCGAGTGTGTGTATTACATTTCTTTAAATTGATCTCAAACCGTTCTTCTTCTCGACGGAGGTCTTGGGTTACGGCTTGTCCAAGAATTTGCACTGGAAATCTGATAACTCGATACAGAGAACTGTAACCGAGAATGATGGCTTGTCTGGCACCTTCCGAAAGTAGATCATAATTTACTGAGTCTGAAGATACGATGAGACAATACTCGTTATGTTTTTTCTCGAAAATACCGGCCTTTACATCTTCTAAAGAAAGCATATCTATAATTCGCTCAGAACCTTTTTTTAGCTTGACATTCCCCGAAGGAGAAGTTTGATTTTGACCCGTTTCTTGCATATGCTGTTTTCTCGCCCAACCGAAAACCGGTTCATTTCGATCCATTCTTTTCTTGGCAAAGATTAGAAAGACAAGTGTCAATCCCAGTAGTACCATCGTGCATGTAATTAAAATATCAAAACCATCCATCAATGAACCCCCTACCGCTTTCATTATTTACAAGGATTGATACGTTTTTTGTGACTTGGCGAATTTCCATCTAACTTTCACATAATCGCTTAAATACATCTCGTATCTGTCAAGCTTAAAATAAGCCAACAAAACTGCAATTCCTGTCACGATTAGAAACAGTATGATCCGAGTAATGAAATCTGCTAGTCCACTTATAAATGGGACGGTCCCCCACATAATGAAAGCAATCATTAGAAATCCTACAGGAACGACAAGAAAAAATTGCCTCAGTGAGAATAACGCTAGTACGCTTTTCTCCTCTTGAGTAATATCGATTGGCACAAGTATTTCACCCATTTACTACACCCCCATAGAAAAACATTTCGGGCGGCTTATAACCCCACCCGAAATGCCAAATAATTAGCAGGCTGCTCCACCCTGAGCAAGCTGCGCGATCGCTCCTGCGAACTTATAGCCTCCAAAGAAAACAAAGGCTCCACAGAAACACCCTATCAGGGCTGTCCAGTAAGTGCTTCGTTTCTGTGCACTTATGGAACCAAAAATGATCATAATTGCAATAATCATGACAGCCAGTGTGAATAACAATCCGCCAGCACCGCCGATGATTTTGATAACAGACTTCAATGTATCTGTGATCGTTTGATCCGCCGTTCCAGTACCTTTTCCGAATGTATCCGAGCAGCTTACATCACCTGCGCCTCCTGTAGCTGCAAACGCACTCATTGGTGCTATCACAGCCATGCAAAGCGTCAGGAAAAACAAAACAACTAAAACCTTTTTTTTCACCCTTACCATGCTCCCCTCGGGATTATTTTGATACTTATTGCAAAAAAGCCCACGATCACTCCTTTCCGAAAACGCAAAAAAAGCACAGCCCAATTCAGGTCAGTGCTGACCTAAAATAGGCGGTGCTTCCGCTCTACGAAAATATGATATTTGGAAAAAGCAGGAGTGTATCCTGTCTACAATTATCTTTGCTTCACAATCTTTTGTCAAGCTAGAATCTTTTGAAATGCTGTTCGATTCGTACCGTTATCGTGATGTCCACGATGTCGCCATTTTCATCTAGAAACAATTGCAAGTTAATGGTGGCGTAATCAAGTGGCTTCCACTTTTTTAATCGCTCCTCAGTTTTACGGAGTAACAATTCTAGTCCTTTACGAGAGAATACAACGTTAGTTACATTTTCATCTAATAGACTGACCTTACGGATCTGGATGTTTTTTTGAAGTTGACCCCCACGCACGTCGTACTCTATTTCGCCATTCCCATTAGGGAAATCATTGAACAATTTTTGATTATAATCACCAATCATACAGAGCCGGATTTGCTCGATTAATTTATCATTGTTCAAAATTTCGTCTCCGCTTCTTCTATGTTTGTATGCAGACATTCGCTCAACTCCTCTTAAGATAAACTGCGTATTTCTGATAATATTATGTAACTCATGATGATTGATGAATGTTCATTTGAATGTTCATTCTTCCCTTTGATGTCATTTTACTACAAGAATCATCAACTTGTCGATAGATAAAATGGGAAAATATAACTAGGTGGACATGAGGCGAAAGACTTGTTTATCCGCTTCTTTTAGCCTAATTTTCGCAATTAGGCTAAAAGAAGCGAGGGAACTTCGACAATTCCCTTGCAACTTACTACAGTACTTCTTTCTTTGTTTCTTTGAGTTGAACGATCTCTTCAACCATAAATGCATTGTCATCAATAAAAAAACCATTAACTAAGATCACTTCTCCCTCTAACTCTTCTGTTAGACCTAGACCTCTAATTTGAATCGAGGCGTTGTTATAAGTCAGGAACATGGTTCCATCCTCAGAGAAGCTAACTCTTCCCATCATTACATCTATTTCATTGTTTGTTGCTCCAATTGATGGAGTTGTTGTGATTTGGTCTGCGAAAACTTCTCCATATCTCTTCCGAATCGCACTGTATTCTTTTTTAGGTAAAGGGGAATTTTGACCAGGAAATTCAATCAAATTGTCTGCTATTGGAGGCGGAACATCTGCGTCACGTAAGGTTTCTAACATTCGATCAATATCATGATCCTCTATAGAAACTGTATTCATTTTGAATCCGGCCGCATCTGAACCATCATATGCTTCAAGAGGTGTGCTAGTAGCATCCTTATCCATCTCAGCACCAATCTCTCCCAACAATTTCATAAGACCCGTTTCAACTTCAGGTGTGAGTGAAGAAACTTCTGGCTTAATCGACTCAGCTTGTTGATCAATAACAACATCCTCATCTATTGATGTTGGTTGGGAAAGAGTAAATGATGGCCAACTGCTGATTTCATGCTCACTTTCAAAATTTAGATGATTGTCATTTTTACTATTCATGCTGGGACTCCTGTCAACGGTGATGTTATTTGTAGTGAGTCCACTACAAAATCCAACAATTGCAGGAATTCCAACGATCGCGAGTATAATCAGAACAGCCATTGGTCGTCCTCCTACATTTGCCAGATAATCAACAATACTGCCACAAATAATATGGACATGAATAGACCTACCACGACCATCATTTCTTGGAATATCCATAACACTCTTTGCTTGAACGCTCTAGCTTTTGCTATGGAGCGGAGCAAATTCGTTGGTCGGGAATGGTTAATACGCAATTCCTGTAATAAATAATGTCTTTGAAGGTCACTTAAACCATGATCCATCGATTCGTACTTTGCATTAACCCATGTCGCTCTACTCATTAGTAAAACCTCCCAATTTGAGGTCCACTTCTTTTTCATTATAAGAACATACGTTCTTATAGTCAACAAAAGAAATGGCCGCTTTAAATACAAAGAGATGCTCTGCTAGAACAGAAGAGCATCTCAAAGATTCGTAAATAAAAAACCCCCAAAAGTGGAAATGTGTCAAAAAAACACAAATACACCTTTGGGGGTGAATGACTAGTTAAAATGAACCCTCATAAGTCGCTTGACGGAGGGCAAATTAAGCATTGTTTATATATACATTTTACCACCGCTACAATCTGATGACAAGCGATGACAATTAAACCATCACTTTGGACTTATTACCTGCATTAATTCCATTGACCTTATAAGGAGTAGTTGCCATTTGGATGTCAGGCTCCTCATCTGAACCAATTGTGATTGGTTTATTGCCCGGATCTTTGATATAAAGTGTAATTTCATCCTCTGCCTCAAAAAACTTTACGCATTCAAGCAATTTTTCTGCATTCACAGCAAAGGACCATTTAAGCCCTTCAACAGTTGCTCCCAATTGCTGCTCCAAGACATTTGGAACAACTGCAAATACCAGATTTTTCCTCGTCTCAAATTTCACTAATTTTGCTCCTGTATCAACAATTTTCAAAACCCTGGAACACAGCTCCATAAGCTCAGGACGATCAAATATATACTTACACTCTACATTGTGATCGTAAATCTTATCGATCTCAGGATATTTTCCGTTCAGAACTCGGCATACACAAGTTGTATCCGGTGTCTGAAAAATTACCAAGCTCGCTTGCTCGTTAATTCCAACTTCCACTTCACAGTCAGAAGGAATGAGATTAGAAATACCATGTAAATAAGACGTGTCAATTATTACATCCTTCTCTAGCCACTTATAATCTCTTGAAATAAAAGTGACTGAGTTATGACGGTCAGTCGCACGTAGAATGCAGTGACCTGAGGTATTCTGAGATATCATGATTCCAGAGAGAACAGGTGAATTTCTAGCGTCATTGCTTGATGATTTTACAGTAAAACCCTTAAACTTGTTTACAAGATGAGATAACACCTTTGGACCCCAGAGCACCTTTTCTTCTGGCAGAGGGACTTCTAGAAATTCTGTTTCCTCATTAAGGACAGTAACCGTCATCTCACTTCGTCTTCCGTTACTCCCCCAAACCAACTGCAGAAACTGTCCGTTCCCTTTTCGGATAAAGTTCACTTCGATTTCTTCTTGACTCGGCAAAGCTGCAACCTTGATAGCAAGCTCCTTCATACTCGTCGCTGCAAAGAAATCCCCCTTAACCTCAGCACTAATTCGTTTCTCAGCTGAAAGATCAAGTGAAGTGAAGTAGAAGGATACTATATCGTTACCGATATTCTTAATGTATACATTCCTATCACCTATACCTGAGTCCTTTACACTCTTTGCCATGGCTGATACAACAGCTTGAATCACACTCGATTTAATCTTAAACATATCCATTCCTCCTAATTAGTAGAATCATCAAAATAAAATTTAGTGCAGCTAACTTCACCAATTTGGACGCAAAAAAGCCCTGCGAATGACATAAGCAATGTATGCTTGAGTCACCCACAGGGCGTATTTCAACAAGTAAATTCCTCTTTATGCCGCATGGCAAGAGGCTTTCAAAAAATATAACTAACTCTATAATAGAAGAATCCAATCCTGATTTCAAGCCAATTTATAACGAATTGCAGAATAGGTTTGGAAATTGCCCATTATCTTTAAAAAGACAAGATTACCATCTGATCTCTATTTAGTGAATATCTAAAGATCATTGACTACACTTGGATTTCTCATAGAGCCTCTCGCTCCTTCCCAATTTTGTATTAATCCAGATGAACTGTTCTCCTTCGCCATCACTGATATTCCTTAATTTATGTTAGAATGAATTAAGGCCACTAAAGGATGTGAGAATATGAAAATGGAGCCTCAAAAAGTATTGTTTTCAGGCTACACCCACTCAGGTAAGAGTTTTCGAATTAACACTGATCTACTCAAAAACATCCTGAATCCAATTCTAGGTATTAGTTCTTACAAAGCCATCGAGCTAACAGGTAGCCGAAATGAAATCCGTAAGTAATCTTCCCCGAAAAGGTTTGGGCATATCGCTCGATCCTTTTTTGTTTTATTAGTGTCTTATACCCCTCGGTATAAGTGTACTGTGGTTTTCCCACGCTCCGACTACTACTAGAACTCCGTTACCATATGGGATATTCAGAGGCCATAACCCTGTTGCGTTTATCCCTCATAGCCAAAGATGGCCGTCCCACTTAGGTAATCCCCATTTAGTACGATTAGGAACATAGCTTGTGTAATGTCGGATATGACTTTCGTTCTTTAACCCTTATTGGGCTTGGGAGGCCTCGGCTCGTGAGGACTGTGCCAAACAATCAGACACTGTCTCAGATGCCACTCTCAGATGCCACATACCGTTTCAACTACGTTTCGATACGGACGATGTTAAATCCCCTCGAACTATCATTCAAGCAATACAGCCTTTATCCTCGTTTACACTTTTCACCTTGGTATTCTGCTTCATCTGAGTAGTTTTGACGGCTTATACCTTTAATCACATGCTACAGTCCCCGCTCTGGTTTCCCCGAGCAAGTAAGTGATTGGTGACGGGATGATGAATATGAGCTTTTCCCGCAGCCTTGCCAAAGGCTGAATTCCTAATCGCCCTTATAGGCGCACTTGTTTAACAATGCCAGATATCAATGACATCGTTTTCCCCATATAGCTTCATCTGATAATTCCAGAACAGTTCTTTCTCTGAAAGGTTATAAAGATACATAATAGGTGCCGGCAGCACTCTTGGATGTAATCCTTTCGTCATGATAAACTCTCGGACTGTCTGGCCGTTATCATATCCAGATAACTTAATTCCGACCACCTTGTTCCATAAGGTTGATGCTTCACAAGCTCGTCTAGCATCTTCCGGATCGATTCGAAAAAGAACAGTGTTTACTGAGGATTTCATAATTAAAGAAGCGATGGTGATCTCTTCATCAATAAGTCCAACATATTTTTTTATAGAATCTGGAATCTCTCCTGGTTGGTTGCCTGATCTAAGAATAAATCTCCGTGACTCTTCAATTGTTTTATCTTTGATAATGCTCCAATATATACGCTCCCAGTTTGTTACTTCTGGTTCAATAATATCTTCACCGGCAGCAATATAAGATTCTACAAATTGTTGTGCATCGGCTAAGTTACAGATCTCAGGTCTACACACTATTACAGTGACGTTATTCCAGTAATCCGTAATGTTCGAGGATCCGGATGATGCAGTTACTGGTTGCCAATAGTATGGAACAGCATAACCAGTTTTACGTTTAGACTTTTCAAATGTACTCCATATATCTTTCTCACCGCCGCCAAAATCAATTGTTACATAATAGATAAAACGATGTTCAGCTTTAGGATCAGGATTTAGTACATTAAGATTTTTAATTACATCTAAGGAAACTCCGCTTTCCTCTGCCAAGTAGTACCTAGGATCAACAACAAGATTAGGAATGGTTGTCTCGGTATGATTCAATCTATACTCTGCATCTAATACCAGTGCTCCTTCGTATTGGATCTTTTCAGGTCGGATGTCTGTCTCATCTCCGTCCCATCCAAGTTCTTCAGACCAAACTTTTTTTATGTATTCTATATCATCCGGAGTAACAAATTCCATTTCTGCCTCAGCTTGATAATGAAGAACATTTTTCAACAAAAAAATTCGGGCTTCTAAGGAATAGCTCCCAAGGGCAAGATCCGGATATGCGGGTAACCCGTCAAGACAAACTGGTTCGTAAGAAAATTCTTCTTTCTCTTCATGAACAGTGAAAATATCAAGTTGTTCTTGAGCTTCGTATCTCTCCCCTGTAAATGGGCTTATTGTATCAAGACGTTTTATTCTCGACTTCCGTATCGGCTCTCGTAATCTAGCGTCATACATAGATCTTTGTATCAAAGCTCTAAGCTCAGATACAGGAAATGCCCATGCTTCATTGTTTGATTTGAAATGTTCAAGCATTCCATCATCGCGAATCATCATACAAAGAGTACACCCGTTCCTACTTTGCCCGCAGGTCGATTTCATCTCTTGCACTTGCATCGGGCATTCTCCTTGGTCTGAGTAGAAAGAGTACATCTCATAAAACCTTCCACCCCACGGAAATTTGGACCATTGCATTAGGTAATCCCACAGATCACTGTCACGGATGTCGGCAATTGGATGACTTTCAAATCGATTTTTAATAATAATGCGATTCTCTTGATCACTCGATTTATCTTTCCCTGGTTTCGTTTTTGGAAATATAAACTGATTTTTCATGCCATGCTTAGAGATCGAGTTTGAGCGCTTAATGGATTCTGCATGACGAACACCGGTCATAACGCATACTTCACCAAATCGCTTTACTAGAAGCTTAATAAAACGCTCTGCAGGGGCAATCTTCCATCTATCTGTACACCAGCGAAAAGGGCTTTTTGAAGTTGGTAGCACTAGACCGTGTCCTATTACTTTCCTCGCAAATTTCTCCTTAGCTTCCGGCTCTACTAATACAGCCTCGAAGCAATCCAGACCTTGTTCCTTAGCACTTTCATTCATCAACCGTATACTCTTTCGGACATATTGTGTTAAGTTTGGATGTTCTAAACCCGTGTCAGAACTTATGAAGTAGATCCTTCTAGTACGATGTTCAGGAGGTGTTTCTAACAACGCTACCCAGGTACAGACACATAACAAAGTCGAGTCTTTACCAAAAGATGTTGTCACAACCCAAGGTCTACTATTACTGGGATCCAAGTAGGCTTCTTTAATATTCTCAATCACCTTTCGTATTGATTCACCAGCAGGTTTTATGGATGGTATAGTACCTGTAAAAGTAGCTGTAGGATTAGCCTTAATGATTTCTTCTGTAAATAATGATAACTGCTCCACAATTAAGCTCCCTTCTAATCCAGGACGATTTGCACGTATCGGCCCATAGATGCTTGAAATACACAGGCAACCGGTAGACTAATTAAATGGTCATACACTTCATCAGCTGGCTCGATAACTAGTAATGCAGTCTTGCAAAAGAAGACATTCACATCAAGTAAGCATTCAGGCGTATGAATAATCCTACATATATAACCCGCATCATCTAGTGCATCTTCAATTTCCATCGCATGCTGCGGTTCAATAAATGTAAGTAAAAGGTCCATATTTCCCACTCCTCAATTACAAGACCCCCTGACAAGAAAAGTCAGAGGGTCCTAATTAGTAATATTTATTAAGAAAAACTACGCTATTGCATTCATTGGAAGATACTCAATAATTGGTTGCTGCTCTGTTGAGTTAACTCCATCTACTAAATACTGTTTATCCAGTTTATTATATTTACTTCTGCGAACATTAATAGATGCAACAGAAGGTCGAGTCCACTTCCCCCACATATTGGTATCTACATCTATGTGCCCGTCCCAAATAATAAATGATTTATTGGGCAGAAAAACAAACTGGCTATTTGTTCGACGACGTTTTACTCTATAATCTAGATATAATGCCTCTGGATATTGAGCAAACGAAGCAATCGCTGCCTTACTCAAAGTAATTTGTATCGATATTGGAAACCCGGTAAGGTCATCAAACATCAGTATTGTATACTTACTACTGTCTTTCAATATCTTAACAATTTCTTGAAAACTCATAGACTCTTTTTCCTCCTCTATTATGGGTAAAATCAGTTCATCTAACTCAATTTGTTCTCCTTCTTCAATAAAAAAGAACTTTTTGCTAGCCTCAATAAAAGGATCAGGTTGTTCTATAAATAACTCCATATCCTTAAACTTATCATGGCATGTCACAACTTCCTTATCGGTGATCAATAATGAATTGTCTTCAACAATAAATGAAAGTTGTCCCTCCATGCATATCGCCTCCTCGAAAAATGCCATCACGCTTTTAATAGCTAAAAAGCCAACAAAAAAAGCGCCTATCTGATTCCACCCATAAAAGGTGTAATTCACAGAAATAGGCGCCATTTGTTGGCGAAATAAAAATGAAAGCTTCGTTGCCGCGTGGCGGAAGCATTTGCTAGTAATTATTTATGCATTTATAGTAGCATTATTTTCATCTATTGAGAAGTCATTACTCCTTCTTAATAAAGATAACACTATTTAGCATTCATTTCTCATACCAGTTGCAGACCTTGATATGAACGTAAACTTTCGTTAAAACGGTGTATCACTGATTTTATGACTTCAGCGACTGATCGAACTAAGCGAACAGGTACAGCATTTGCAATCTGCTGCTGCATTGATGAAAGACCACCTTTAAATTCAAAGTTATCACGAACATCAAATAAACGAGCACATTCTCTAACCGAAAGAATACGATTTTTATCTGGATGAAGGATACAAGACTTTCTTGGATTTACGATCGTAATGGATGGTTTATCCCATTCCAACCTTTTATACATATTGGATTGCTGACCCCGTGGACGAATCTCTTCAGGAATGTCAAAAACATTTCCTCCTGGAGGAACATAGTTCATTCTTTCAAGTGATTCTGACTTAGCTTTGGATACATCTAATTGGTTAGGTATGTCATCTCTCAATCCTGTGAATGCATCTCGTACAGTTCGATACGTACTACTCTCAAATATCGGAGTTGGTAATTCGATTTTGCCTATCTTACTTCCAATAAATAAGGCTCTGTCCCTCAGTTGTGGACTGCCCATATCAGCTGCAGATATAACACCAGATGTAATCTCAAAATCTGAGAGTGCAGAATAAATTTCATCTTTGAACTGACCATTTCCAGCCGTAAGAATTCGAGGTACATTCTCTAGAAAGAAAATTTTACAATTCTCATTAGCCTTTATTGCCTCAATGTAATGCTTCACAAGGAGATTGTTTGGATTGTCTAAAAAATTTGTATTTCTATTCGCGTTAGTAAAACCCTGACAAGGACTCCCACCAATCATTACAGGAGCTTTTATAATTTTGCTTTTATCAATTTTCGTGATATCTCCATGCATAATATGATTTCCGATATTATAACGATAAGTCTCGACAGCATCCCGATTAAGCTCTAATGCAAAAACTACATCAAAACCCGCTTCCAAGAACCCCAAATCCATGACACCCGCGCCACTGAATAAGCTTGCAACATGAAGCGGGATTTCCAGATTATGAAGTGCAGGTTGAAGAAATGAATTGGATTCAGATGCTACGTTTTCTCCAAAGAATAGGTCGAACTCCATTTGTTCATATCCAAGTAAACCTGCAGCTTTCTGCAAAGTTTTCCGAGACATAACAATTTCGGAGGTCTTCTTTACTGCAATAAAATCACTTATATAAGCGATTTTATGCTTGGAACCTTTTTTTGGCGTTTGGGCTGACTTATCTAACGCAGATGCTTTGGAGGCAACGTAGCCTTGTACAACTACATGCTCTCCGAAAATCTCTACCTGAAGATAATCGCATCCATTAAAAGCTTCAAGCGCCTCTTTATCCCGTATATCAATTACAGGCTTAACACTTTCCTTTAGTTGACGCTTAGATACTGTATTATCCGTATTATTTTCAGATGAAAGAATAATGACTTTTTTTGAATTCTGGTCGATGACATAACGATAATGTGATCCAGGTTGAAAGACAGTTTCCTGAAGTATTTTGTCCTGTAAATAAACACCGCGTTGAGATACTTTGGCTCTTCTTGATTTTAATAACATTGATTCTCCTCCTACAACTTGGAATGATTGGGTTGTGATAGAACGCAAAAAAGCGCTCTTCCAAACGTCCACTCCATGACATGAAAAATGGATTAGGCGTTTGAAATAGCGCTCTTAAAATGCTCCTTTAGCCGCATGGCGGGAGCCTTGATCAAAGTTCATTTAATATAAGATTATCATATTTAAATCAAACAAGGAAGGTAAGCATTAATAAATGCTTCCTCCCCTTACGTACGTTTTATTTTCTGTTCGGATGATAGCCAGCTGTCTTACAATTAATCCATCTCTCCACCTACGATCATTGTTGTTTGGTAACGTATTTTCCCGTGTGCTATCCTTCCACCACCTACTGGCGTACCCACCTTTACGTTTATAATATAAGAAGCACCTATCCCAAAAGCACCACTTTTGTCTTCGACTCGTTCGATATATGAATAATCAATGTCTTCTTTTAAGTACACTTGAGAAGTGGATATATGAATCCACACAAGCTCATTTTGATGTGTTCTTAGACCAACCTGATAATTGTTACCACTGTTATGTTGGAGATAATAAATTCTAGCTAGTTCACCTACCGGTATAAAACTATCGATACTTTCAGACACATTAGATTGAACTTCAGTTAACGTTCCATCCATGTTGTTTTCCCTTGCTGGACCTCCTGTTGTTTCTTTTGATGCACAGGCAGAGAGCAGAGCCATAATAACTATTAATTTGATAATTACAGAAATATTCTTTTTCATATGCGTTCCCTCCACAGTATTATAAAATTCTTATAAATGATTACATCTAGTACTCTGTCAGTGTTAGTCCCATCAATTTCTCAATACGGACATTAAGCCGCTGCATGATAGTCATTTTTTCGTCTTCATCAAAAAATTGCAGTGCTTGATTAGGATGCTTGCCATCAAAATTATTGATTAAGAGTTCGTATATATCATCCTTAGCAAATTCATATAATTGCCCTGAAAAAGACGCAAACGGTTCTTTTGTTGTCATCCAATTTTCAATGAAACTTAGAATTTCTTCTTTCGTGAAATCCTCGTTTCTCGACGAGGTATAAACAATTTCCTTTTCAAAGACTTCTTGATCGATAATAATGCCATTATTTATACTGAGGAACTGTTGTAAATCATTTACGATCCAATCCACCTTCTCATTAACATAGTTTCCTCTAGTTTCATTAATAGGTATATGGATACGAGCTTCCAAATATTTTTTTATCAAATCATCATCTCTCCTTTTCTAATAGACTTGTACAATTCTAATTATAAATGAGCATTATATATTCGACTAACAACTGAGGATAGAACTAAACAAGCCCTTGTCATAGACAAGGGCTTGTTTTCTTACTTGTATCAATTCAGTTATTTCAAATAAAAAGTGAATACATTTTCTTTAACAGGCCTATTCGATAACCTTCAGTAATCGTTGAATAAGCACAGCTGTCTCACCACGAGTGATATTAGTTTTTGGTAGGAAGGTATTATTGGCATAGCCCTTAATAATTCCCTGCTCAACAGCTAATTTAACGTCTTCAGAGGCCCATGCAACAATGTCCTTGCTATCTTTGAATTCCTGTGCAGTACCATCATTGTTGATGCCAGCGTTTCTCAAAATATTGGAGATCATCACAGATGCTTGCTCCCGAGGAATAAGATCATTAGGTCTAAACGTCTTATCGGTGAATCCCTTCGTGATTCTATGATGGAGAGCAACTGATAATTCTTCTGCATACCAAGCATTTTGATTAAAGTCTGTAAACTTAGAACTGAAATCTGATGATCCAGACAGTCCTAATGCTCTCTTCAACATGATTGCGAATTCTGCTCTTGTTACAGTTTTGTTTGGTCCGAACGTTCCGTTACTGTAGCCAGTAATAATCCCTTTCGATGAAAGCTCTTTTATGGCATCGCTTGCGAAATGGCTTCCTTCTACATCAGTGAACTCAACGGATTCAGATGGAGTTTTGTCAGGGGCATCCGTACCTTCAGCCCCTTTCCCATCCTCGGAGGTATCTTTACCGTTCTCTCCGGTTCCTTCAGATGTAGGAGGTGTTGTTGAGCCGCCAGCTCCACCACTTGGAGGAGTAGGACTTACATTACCGCCAGTTCCAGGGTTAGATCCACCATTATTTCCATCTCCCGGATTTGTCGGTGGAGTTGTTCCACCACCGTTGTTTCCATCTCCTGGAGTAGTTGGAGGATTAGTTCCTCCACCACCATTTCCATTTGGATCAGGTACAGTTACACCACTACCATCGGTAGGAGTATCAATAGAAACTTCAGTTTCTCCAACAACTTCCGGAGTACCATCAGCAGCTGTCTTTACGGCTGTGATTTCATAGTGATAGTTCTGACCTGCTGAGACGCCTTCTTCATAGAATGGCAGACTTCCATCTTCAACAGCTACATTACCATAATCCCTAACTTCACCCGTTACCGAGTTTACGAAAGTTCTACGGAACGTCCCATCTCCATTAGACGTATAGGTCCATTGAGGGTTACGCTCTACATAGTACTTATCTACCTCAGGAATTACTTTAAAGTTAAAAGTAATAGTTCCTTCAGCCGGACTAGGTACTGGAGTGATAATGATCTGTGGAGCTTCTGCTGGCGTTGTAACACTAACAGGTGCTCCAGCTGTTTTACCGAATTGGTTAACTGCTACCACGAGATATGCATAAGTTTCTTCTGGACCAGTGGTGTCGTCTGTAAGGACAGACAAAGGCCCCTTATACACAAGGTTAGTTCCGTTACGATAAACCTCATACTCGGAAGCATCCAAAACTATATCCCATTGCAACTTAACCTTATCTGCATAAGCTCTTACAACCTTCAAACCTGTAGGCATTCCCGGTGCTTGACCATCAATAGGTCTGGCAGGGGTATTAACCTCTTTCAAGGCAGCTTGAGAAGATTGTCCACCTTTATTTGCTACCACACTGTAAATGTACTTAGTACTTTCAGTTACAGTATTATCCGTAAAGAACGTGTAATCAATAGTGTCTAATGCAACTCCATCTCTATACACAGTGTAACTATCTACATTCGGAACAAGTTCCCAGATAAGGTCTACTTGATCATAAGTTACCTTAGTCACAGTAAACCCAGCAGGGTAAGGAATAGTTTCCACATTTGTAGTTACACTTACAGAACTGCTAGGGCTGGTTTGTGCAGAACCATCCTTAGCTACAATTTCAAATGTATAGTCAGTACTTGGACTCAGACCAGAAATGGTTGCAACTGTTACAGTACCTCCATCATAGAGAACAGCTCCTGATGCCACATCTTTAATTTCATAGCCTGTTGCACCCGGAACAGAAGTCCAAGAGAAGCTTACAGTTTTATCCGTCTTGCCTGTTACTTTAAAATCCTGTGGAGCAGTCAAAGGAATAGATGCCATAGTTCTTACAGGAACGATTACAGGATCACTATAAACATCCCCTATACGCGCTTGTACATGGTAGTAATAAGTTGTGTCAGGACGAAGTCCTGTGTGCTCATAGCTAGTCGCAGTTGTTTCTGTTATTACATCTCTAATAGTGCTCGGATTCAATGTCACAATATAGTCAGTTGCATTTGGAACTGAATCCCAGCTCAAATTAACAGTCGTAGGACTATTAGAAACTCCTACAGCATTTGTAGGAGTAGGTACCTTTTCAGGAGCAGTAACTGTAATACTTCCCGCAGGTCCTTGCACTCCATTAACATTAGCACGAACTTCATAAGTATAATCAGTGCCTGTCACCATTGGTCCGTTATGAACAAAGAAAGTTTCATAACCACTTCCTATGTTAGAACCATTACGCTTCATAGCATAGTTAGTTGCTCCCGCAACTGGGTCAAAACTAATCTTAACATACCCAAATCTCAATTCTTCTACTTTCAAGTTTGTTACCTGAGGAATTTGTACT
This sequence comes from Paenibacillus glucanolyticus NBRC 15330, assembly GCF_004000885.1. GTDB lineage: Bacteria > Bacillota > Bacilli > Paenibacillales > Paenibacillaceae > Paenibacillus_AQ > Paenibacillus_AQ glucanolyticus. The sequence goes on along the minus strand of NZ_BIMC01000015.1, from coordinate 105,175 downwards.
TGAGTTTTAGTCTTCACCATTACAGATGTAACAGGACCTTCAGTTGTTCCAATCTTAGCACTAACGGTATACGTGTAGTTAGTATCTGCGGTTAATCCAGTTTCAGAGAAGGAATTACTCGTTGGATTACCTACAACTGTACCATCACGCTTTACTACATAGCCTGTTGCATTTGGAACTGAATCCCACGTTAAGCTTGCTTTTTCGTGAGAATCAGCAACCGCTACCAAATTCGTAACTGCCGGAACTTGTGGTTGTACAGGAACTGTACTTAATGTAAATGGATTTGAGAATGACCCATCCCCTCCAGAAACGCTAACAGTCGGTAGTAGATGTAACGCAGGCAATGTAGCAATATATGTGGCAGTCGCATTTGAATTGCTAGTTTTGATGAAGTTTCCTTCTTTTCTCATGGTCATTGTACTATAACCAGTACCACCATACGTATTCATTAACCATACCGAAGTGCTTCCTGTCATATTCAGGATTTTACCTGCTTTTAAAGTATTGGCTTCGTGCGAGGTAAGCAATCCAATTTTTGATCTAACTGTGTATGAATTGGAAGGACTGGCATCTTGAGGTACATTCCAAGTATGCAAAGAAACCATGCCCTGTTCCTCTGGAGTTGCATTTCCTTCAAACCAGTTCTTCAAATATCCGCCGATATTATCTGCACTTGTAGGATCATATATTCCGCTACCATTTTTATCAAATGGTGTAGAGGAGCTAGTAGGGTTAACTTTAAGTAAATAGTTATCACCAACTAACGACCACTTCTGACCCATAAAATCTACATAACTGGTAACATAACTATCTATATTACCAAGCTTTGCTGGCAAGTTTACCACATTCAGTGTGAAAGTATTACTTTCTACAGAACCTTTGCTATTTTTCTCTACAATCTTTAACTTTATTGCCCCAGAATATGGATAGCTTAATAGATTATAAGTTATAGTTCCATTCTGAGTGGGGCTTACATTCTTTGTAGTAAAAGTTGCACTTAAAATACCGTCGATATACAATTCGAATTCAGATGTGGTTTGATTCGGAGTCCACTCTATCTTACCAGTCTCGAAATCACCAGGAACACTAGCTGTTATAGTTGTTGCACTTTCAGGTGCCACAAAACCCGTTCCATCAGTCAAATCTGAAAATGAGTATTCTACTAGATCTAGGGCGGAGGTTCCTGTTAAAGATAATAATTTCTGTCCATCTCCCGATAGACCATAGAATTTGTAATAGCCCATCGATAATTCAGGATCTACAACCTCTAGAGTGCTAGTAGCCATTATTCCCTTTACATTCGGCAAAGTCACATACTTCGCATCCTCAAGCAACGTTCCTGCTCCATATTGAGGAAACACTTCCTCTTGAGTTAGCCGAATTCTATTACCACTGGCGGAATCAACCAAATAAAATCCTGCACCTTCAGACACAGTACTATTTACATACTCAATAAATTTGCTTCCATCAGAGTTCGTTGAAATAATACCCTGGCCACCTTTGTTAGAAAGCGAAGAATAATATTTCGAGGAAGGTGTTAATACAGTATCAAAAGTACCGCTATTAACATCATACTTATATGTACCTATAGACTGCATTCTGTTAGCGGTGTTAGTTGTGTACGAGATTAATAGACTATTCCCATCACCTGTATACAATAACGTAGTGTGTTGTTGTGGATGCATAGAGTTCACAGGATTATGTGAACCTGTTGGCAAATTAAGAACTTCTAGTGTTTTGGTCGAAACATCATACACTTTGATCAAACCACTAGTACTACCGTCTTTTGCAAGATACGCTACTTTACTAGCATCCGGAGTTATAGTAGGCCATCCTAATACTTTATCTGTACCACTAATCTTCTCCTCGACACCAGTAGCCGTGTCATAGATATAAACAGCTTGGTCAGTGCTAGCCGTATCGATCTTCGAGCCTCTCACCCAAACGACTTTACTTCCATCTTTTGAGAAAGATACTCCTTTATTTCTCTGACCAGCAGCCGTTGAAAACGACTTTACCGTTTTACTTGAAACTTCATAATACTGTAATGGTCCGTCTCCATTGCTAGACCAATATACTAGTTTGGAACCGTCATACGAAGGTGTAATCTGTGCTCCAGCCTTCATAACCAGTCCAGAATCACCATGATTATTTCTTACTACTGCAGCCTCAACTTCTTTACTTCCAAAACCTACGAACATACTTAAACTCATGCTTGCAACTAAAATTGTCGAAAGAAATTTCTTAAACTTCTTCAATGGTATATATTCTCCTTTTTAAATAGATATCTGTTAGTTAATATCAACTCTGATTCAATCTAACAGGGAATATCTCTAACAATAATCTCAATTCTATCCTCCTCTTAATGTGGTATAACATTATGTGAGTTTTGAAGGCCCTTGTCCTTCCGTTAATATCAGACAATGTTCTGACACTAAAGGAAAATCAAGATCTCAGCAAAGAATTCAGCATTATTTTTGACTTGCAAGCCTGGAAAAGGTGTAATGCACTTCGAGGTACTAAATAACTTAAAGACAAAAAAAGCACCACAAACCATGACCGCTAGGTCATAAGTTTGAGGTGCTTCCTCATTTGTGGTATTCATTTAGTATGATTATACAACACGAAATCTCTGATTCCAAGGATCATCTAATTTCAATTTTGTTTAAGACTGAGTGATGCTTGATGGTACTCCTCAACACTATAAATGGCACAGATCTCTTCCGGATCAACCTCAACATGAGGTGGGAGAAATGAATAAACGTCGCTAACTGGACCTCCATTGAATATGTAATCGTAAGTTGTTTTGAGAAGAAGATTGCCAACTACAACCTTTTCATTGGGCGCTTCATATTTACTTAGAGGGAGTCCGAATTTTAGGATATGGGTTTGGGTTACCGTCTCCCATTCTTCAACCAAATCGGGTCGATTCAGGAGATTCGCTAGGTTGTTTAAGAACTCCGGCCTTCGATCCACATACCCTCCGTATGCGAGGACATTTGGCGAGCAAATGAATCCGCAAACCGGGAAGTCTTTGAACAGCTTCCAGGAGACATATTCTAGCTGAGCATTGTTATTGGTAGCTGATGCACCACTCGCATTTCGATTCAAAGGGTAATGGATGCCATCAGCATGGAGCTCTCCCTGTGAAACATCGATAGTAATGCCTCTCTCTTTTAGAAATTTCCGTAATGGAGTTTCTTCTGTGACAGCTCCTTGAAGATCCTTAATACCTGTCCTCAGGATGGAGGAACATCGATCGTCATTGGTTGTAATATGTAAAGAATTTAAAAGAATTGGTTGATCTATAATAGGTACTGATTCTCTGCCGATATAAGACAAGAAATCTGCAATTGATAGTTCTTCCTTATCTCGGCCAATTATATAGTCATGCATAAGATGTTCCTTCCCCATAATTCCAAAACCCTCAATAAATGAGCGATGTGTTTCCTCAAACGTGGTCATATCTATGACTAATCTATTCATTTGCTTCCCCCAAATTTTCCTTAATAAACCTTATTGTATCATCAGCCGAGTTATAGAGAAAATCTACTTAGGGAATTGGAGGAATTATCCCTATCCTTTTTGGTTGTCTATTCTAAGCACTATCTAAAATCAAAACTAACAGCAGCTCCAATATTCATTGAGCCGCTGTTTTGGTAGTATACTTCTGTATTTTAAAAGTGTTTCCAATTGGCTGACTAGCTGCAGAGTTCGTAAAAGTCTATACCAATATCAGGATCAATCATCACAAAAATTCTGCTGATCATTATATGACCAGCAGAACTTCATCCTCAATGAGACAATACTAAATATTTTCATCCAAAGTAATCATCCGATAAATCAGTGCTGCACTCTCCGCACGCGTAAGATTAGCTTTTGGTCTAAAAGATCCATCCGGGTAACCGGTAATCAACTGTTTCAGACTTAAGCCAATTACTTCTCCTTTGGCCCAACTTGCGATTTTATCGTCATCTGTAAACATTGGGCTACCGTTCTCACTCTTTGCTTTCAGCACGTTACCAAGCATCTTAGATGCTTGTTCCCGGTTAATAAGATCATGTGGTCTAAATATCGTGTCGCTAAATCCATGGGCTACATCGTTATCCCAAGCAGCTTGCAGCTCCTTGCCATACCACAATTTGAGATTAATATCTTTAAACTCCATTTCTTTTTGTGAAGTGCTATCGAGATTGAGGGCTCGAACTATCATAGATACAAATTCTACCCTTGTAATCGGTCTTACCGGTTCATAGTAGGTTTCCGATGTTCCTTTTACGATCCCCCGACTGGCAAGCTCATTAATGTATTCTCTTGCAAAGCTATTCTGAATGTCTTTAAATGAGGACTGGTTACCTGGACTTGGTTTGTCCTTTTCATCACCATCAGATGTGTCTCCATTAATCTCTTCAGGAATCGGCTTCTCATGATTCGGGGTTTTTCCGGTTTCTGGATTACCGTTGCTCGATTCATTACCGCCCCCGCCAGCAACTGGAGGCATCTTCTTTGTCTCTACTTCAAAGGCGACTGATTTACTGGTTCCTGATTTGTTTTGTGCCAAGAACTCATAAGAATATTTCTTACCAGCTTCAAGACTTCCATCGATAAACTCTTTTTCACTAATCTCTATTACTCTCAACTCTTCGCCGTTGCGACGTATTTTGATACTATCAGCACCTTGTGTCTTTGCCTTTGACAAATCAAACGTGACAGATGTCTCAAATACACCTTTTACTTTTATTCCGTTGGGTGCACCTGGTGTAGTCTGTACATCGAAAGATATCCCGGCACTACTAGTTCCCGATTTATTTCGAGATTTAAATTCATATGAATATTCTTTTCCGGGCTCAAGATTGTTATCAGTAAAGGCATTTTCGCTTGAATTTATTACGCGAATCTCTTCACCGTCTCGATAGACTATTATCGAGTCGACACCCTTCTTGTTCGCGGCACGAAGATCAAACACGATACTGTTTTCTCCTATCCCTTGGACTACTACTCCGGTCGGGCTTGAAGGGATGGTGATAAACTCTACTTTGGACGGGTCAGAAGGTACACCTTGTTCATTTTCAACTACTATGCTGTAATGATATTCTTTACCTGGTGTTACAGGAGACAATTTTATTGGCCCCTCAGTACCTCTCCATATCTCTGATCCAACTTCATCAATCAAAACGTGATCCAGCCCATTTTCCACAGGAGTAAATTCAATGATAACTTGATCCTCTTCAACCGTAACAATAATACTTTCTGGGTTTACTGGAAGAGTTTTGGTGGTTATCGAGAGCTTGGCTGGAATACTTTCTCCGGATCCATTGATTGTCCGTACTTCGAATCCATAGGTCTTCCCTGGCTCAAGATGCTTGAAAGTAACTTCATTTTTCGAAACATCCATTACATCCACTGATCCAGATATCACGGCCTTGTAACCAATCGCGGTTTCATCCTGTTCCCAAATCAACGTTATTGCATCCTTGGTTACTGATTGAATAGATAAATCAGAAGGTGCATACGGCTTTGTCAAGAATTCACTGGCCGCAGATACCCCATAACCAGATTTGTTACCGGCTGATACTGTAAAACGATATGACTTACTGCCCGTAAGTCCGTTCAGCTGCAGTCTGTTCCCGGAAACTTCATATTCCTTGTCTTCTATCCGGACCATATACTTATCAGCTCCTGCCGATGAGTTCCACGTTATTTCAGCAGTCGTTTCTTCAATTTGTTCAACATTTAAACCATGTGGCTGCTCTGGAATTGTTACACCGGTTATATTAACGGACTTCCCTTGTCCACTCCGGTTTTGTGCCGTTAATGTATACTCGTACTCTTGTCCCGGATCTAACCCTTGGAAAGTATGCTGGGTTGAATAAACAATCTCACGATCTCCTCTGTTTGATTCTAGAAGATAGTTGTCTGCTCCCGTTACTAAGTCCCATTGCATGGTCATACTGTTTTCAGTTGCTCCAGTAATTTGTACATTGCTTGGTTTAGCTGGAAGTGTAATCAAGTTAGTTAGCTCAGCGTATTCCCCAGCCCCCGTATCATTAGCAGCTGTAACTTGGTAATCGTAGATGCTTCCAGAGTCCAATCCAATATCTTTAAACTCAAGATCCGGTCCTTCATATATCAGATCCGTGAAACGTTCCAGATCATAATAAGTAGCACTTGTAACTGTGAGCCATTTTAGCGTAATCGCATTCTCCTCAATGCTCGCACCAGAGAACCCTCCCGGTGTATCCGGTAGAGATAAAAAACTGATACTGTTACCAGGTCCCTGTCCAGTACTATTAATACCATGAACAGTAATATTGTGATTTGAACCTGCAAGCAAACCATTGATTGTATAACTGTTAGTGTTAATGATCTCATCGATCAAATTGTTTCCAGCACTGTCCTTAACGATAACTCGATAGGAGTCCGCACCTACTGATGGTATAAACGTAAGAAGTGCTTTACTGTAATCGCGGCCCACTTTTTGCACTTGCATCTGCTCCGGTCCGTCCGGTTTTGTGAGAACCGAAATGCTTTCCGCTGAAGATTGGCCAACATGATTTTTGACAGTCGCAATGTACTCATATGTTCTTCCACCAACGACACTATAATCAGTTATTTGATTTTCTGGATATGATACGCTATAAGTTGCACCTGTAACGGTATTCCTTATTTCGTATACATAACCATCCGTATAGACATTTCCTTGTGGTAGATCCCACTGGATAGTAACTTGATTCTCTTGCACATTTGTAGCTCTGACGTTTTCAGGTGATGCCGGTTGGCTCTGAATTTTGAATGCTTGGGATGAGTAAAAAGATTGATTTCCTACTTCATCTTCTAGAAACAAGTGAACATACCATTCACCTTCATTCGCGATTACAATTTCATCATCATCAAGAACTTCAAATCCTTTTGATGGAAACATTGGTGTTGGTAGCACCTTATATTTGACCTGAGAAACACCTGAGTATTCATCTACTACATCGACCTTCAACCTTACTGAGTTTGAAGTCCATTCACTACTGTTAGGCGTTAATGTCGCAGTAGGACCCGTTTTGTCAATCTGAACAATAGCTTGTGTCTCATTTCCGATCCCGGCCTCATTAATTGCCCTTGCAGTTACTGATGTTCTTCCTTCCAAGTCAATCACTTCTGAAGTACCACTCTGAAAGGGACCATCACCAATTTTATATTCATATTGAATGTTCCCATATCCAGTACTACCCGATATGTCAAAGTTAACAGGTCCTTTATACCATCCTTTGCTATAGATCGAGCCAGAATCCAATTTAATTGAAGGAGTTGTTGGAGGATTCTTAACAATCATGGTTTTGACTGCTTGTAACGCTCCTGCATTGCCAGCACCATCTATCGAACGTGCCTTGATTGATGTGATCCCTTCAGTTGATATCGTAAGCGGTGCAGTATAGGTCTGCCAGGATCCGTTACTGATACTATACTCCGTTTTACTTATTCCAGAGATTGAATCAATTCCGGGAGTGACGTTAACTTGAACGTTTTGATTGGTCCAACCTTCTGGACTGACCGATATAGTTGGAGCAGATGGCCCTGTTTTATCGATAAGAATGTTTTTGTCGTATACAGCAGCTACTGCGCCACCCTTTCCATCATCCGCAATTACAAAGACATCTATAAAAGTTCCTTCAGGCAACTCACCTTTAGTCCATCTGAGCACCCATTCTCTTGCTGTAGATGATGCATTAACAGAAGTGGTCTTTGTGATTCCAGCCACCGTTACCGAGATTTGAACATTATCGTTTTCTACATCCTTAACTGTGCCGTTTATTTGTAGATCCTCAGTGGTACTCGCATTAATAACCTTACTCTCTTGATTTAGCGTAACGACAGGAATACGATTATTTATTGCTTTTTTAACGTACCAATAACCATCTTGATGCAGTCCGTTGTCGGGATATGTACCATCAACATCTATTATATTTTCATTTAGAAGCGTATCTTTTATTTTTTCACCGGTTGATACTTCCTGTATAATCATGGATGTATACGACCAACCATATTCATTCTCCCTAGTATTGGGATTCCACACAACACCCAAATAGGAGATAAAGGTCAATGTTCCCCAGCGGTCAAGGACAAATGATCCGTATTCCCCCGCTTGTACCAGTCTTGGATTATGGACCCCCCAACGTCCAGTATCTTTGTCAAAACTATAATTTTGGTATGCCCACACGTCTCCTTGATAAACGGTCTCTTGTTTTCCTGATTTCAGTTCAAATTGTGTTTTCTCTTTTACGGTGTATTTATCCCAATAATAGAGCGGTGTCTTGTCCACGGTTAACGTACCGTTATAATTTGTGGTAGTGGTTTCTATGCCGTCATTAGCTGATACCTTAATCGTTGCATATGCACCAGAGTTCAACTCAGCCGTTTCCCAGGTTAACGACCAATCCTTAGTTAAGTTTGTATTGGATATAAATATACTTTTGGTTATGCCGCCCACGATTGCAGTAACCGTCACTTTATTATTATCAGGATCTGACACCTTGCCTGAAATAGTAAATGTATTCGAACCTGCCTTAAGGTTTATTGTTCTATTTCCTGATGAAGTAATTGTAAGTATAGGGGAATTGTTCGATCCATCTGCGTGGACCTTACTATGGCCAACTAAACTAAAAAACGATGAACTTACTAAACAGAGCAATAAAACGATTGCTAACATTCTTCTCATTTAAGGAACTCCTTTCACCTGCTAAATCTATTAGTTAATACAAAAAAATAAGGTATGAATTTAAGAGAACAAACATCCCCCTTCTATTTCATAGGCAAAAAGTAAACTGCTACTAGATCGATATCAATTAATTTTTCAATGAGCTGACATAATCAGAACTTTTTCACAAAAAAAAGCACCACAAACCATGGCAACAGAGCCATAAGTTTGAGGTGCTTCCTCAATTTATCTGTATGTGATTAACACAATTATATATTGATCTACATCAGGTGTAAACTTCCATCAACCATTTCCATACCACTGCCTTATCCAAGTTTCCAATTGGGTCTGCCCAATCGAGAAATGTCTTCTACAGTTCCAAGTTCATCACATTTGCATTCATTTTCACCACTGGATAAGCTAACTCTTGTTATCAACACAAAAAAACCTCCAAGGTTGTCTCCATGTCTTACAACAATGGACACATTCTCTTGAAGGTATTTTAATTGGTCTTACTTTATCTTTATTTTAACTTGGTCAAACCCCATTTGGTGGCTGCTCTTTCTTATGGAAAATGTTTAGATTACCAAAAAATCTTACATTGTTCTTGGATATTAAATTAAGAAGGCTTTTTAAAACCTCCAATTTTTTAGTAATATTTTAAAGCATCGCTAGTTGTCCAGAGTCTTCAATAGTAAATATATCATCAGTAATCAAATTCTTATGAAAATGATTATTAGTATGAATGTTCTCTTGATCTCTTTTCATTAAAGAATTCAGATTTTTCAAAAGAAACTTATAAAGTCTCTGTGCTATTGCTTTAAAGGTTTGAAGACATACAGATTGTCCGATACTCTCAACAACTAACTTATTACTATCACCCAAATAGTAATCCTCGGAAATGCCGTGAAGAGCTCGAATGTGATTTCCTTTTAAATAAGCAAAATTATTAGGAATTGTCGGATGCTTGATCCAATTCTCTGGTTGTATTTTATGATGGCTTTTAGTTATAGTTCCAACATAAGCGTCTTTCGAAATGTCAAACATAGTCATGTAGTGATTGTGGGTTATTCCCTTATCTTCCCTTGTGAGAAAGTACTTAAGTGTATCACTCTCATCAGGAGTGATCCACTCCAATTCATCTATTGAGAGAACTCCGTCTTCTTCTATTGAGTTTTTATTCCTTCCAGTAGGCTCTGGGAAACAAAATCCTTCGAAGATAGACGCAACCATAAAGAACCTTTCTCTTTTTGTGCGACTGCCATAATCGAGACTGTCGATCTTCGTTCGAGTAACACTAAAGCCTTCTTCTTTCAGACAGAGTTCTAGACTCACTCCAGCGACTTTTTCAAATTCTCCTACATTTTCAAATAATATGGATACAGGCCTCTCTGACTGTTCTTTTCCCCAAAACAAACGCATTAAATGCATGAATAAATGCATTGTTTGGAATTCCTTCTTAGTACCATTAGAAGCTTTTGAAAAATCAGTGCAATCGAGAGTTGCTACCCACACATCTGCGTATGGTAGATCATTTGGATCAAGTAGCTGCATTGGTAAATTAAACATTATGGACTCCGGATGATTCCTAACATAAATATCAGAGAATTTATGCTCGCTCCCCTCCTTAGGATTCCATTCAACTGAAGCAATCTCTTTAAAACCAGCTTCGATCAAACACTGTGAACTAATACCGGTACCAGCACAAAAAGATATGGTTTTTAATTCACCATCAGAAGTGCAGTGTTTGTTTTCTTTTAGGATCGTAGCGGTATTCTTCAATCCTTCTATGATCACTCTGCCTTCCACAAATGTAACCTTGATATGTGCACAATCTTTTAAAGCACCTTTAATATCGATTCCGGTTTTATCGATAACAGGAATCGAGTTCTGGTTCCTTACTTTCTTAGAAACTTTATTTGCACCTTCATGATCAACTGTAAATTCTATTTTATTGTTTTCAGTACTTGTAACAGTACGAAATCTTGTGCCAGGAATAAATCCTGCCTGGGTGAGTAGGGCTTTATCGATATAAATGCGTTCTCCGTTATATGTTGATTTCCCAATAAATTGATGAATAATAGGTGTTTTCATTACCATACCTCCAAAAAATTCAATGTTTTAAAATAGGAATTCTAACTGCCCTTTCTTGTTCATCAGGAGAGCAGTATCATCATTTCGCTGTCTCGGTGCAGTTGTTGTTGCGCTGACCTGTTTACTCATAATGGCTACAGCTAAATTAGTAGAGATAGCCTGTGCTAATAATCCACAAACTCCTTGACCTACAAGCTGCGTCCGTTGAGTTTCCGTGATACATTCTGGAAAAATAAATTCGGAAGGAATGTTCATGAATCGAAGAAGTTCTTCACTGGAGAAATATCGAAAGTGCTCACCATCAGGATGGCGTAAGTAGCTACTGGTTACGTTCGTACGACGGTAGGAAGAAAGAATCGCATTGATTCTTGTTGACTCAAGATCAACAAGAGTATGTGTTGATTTAAAGTTATTTGTAATGTTGTTTTTTTGGAGAATCTTTTCGATAGGACTGCCCTGGATCTTATGCCACTGTCCCCCTGATTCCCATTCATTACCTAAGACTTGGCCAACAGTAGTACGAAAACGATCTGGGATTTGTGGTATTTCTGGCCACATGAAATCTGTCTCTTCTTTTGTTGCTACAGCGAATCCACGCGGACGAGAACTTACTGATCCGAAATCGAAAGAGTTCAATGAAGTTTCGTACCAATGTACAAAACCTGCTGCCTTAAGTAATGATCGAAGTTGATGATAACTACGGGTTTGGTAATAAGACGGGACCTGCTCAATAATTAAAGCTTGGCATCCTGTTGCCCAAACAAGTCGTGCATAATGTGGAGTAAGGCCTGAAGTAGTTCCAATATTTCTAGACCCAATCAGTGAGTACTCCGTACAATCGGGTGATATCCAACACACATCAGCTGCATTAATCCAAACTGGGCTAATAAATTTAATGTCACCCCAAATGGTTACTCCGGAAGTGAAATTGTACCTGAATGTATCAATTGCTTGTTGACTAACGTCCACACCACCAACCGACTCATATAACCCTGTACCATGTACAAGTGCAGATGTAGCCATACCAGCTCCAGACGGTAGACTGAAAAGACGGATTTTTGAAAGACTATGCCCTCTGAGATACGTATCTTCAGAAACAAAACACACGTCAAATGTCTCTTGTTCTTGTGTCACTACGATTTCACCATCTTTAATGACAATATCGATACGTTTCCGCGCTCTTAAAACCTTAGAGATGTTACGATTCGCACGATCAAAGAAAGGACGAGGTTGAGTCCATCCTGCTCTCATACGACGTGATATTACCCCGTCTGCATCCTCATCTTCCGTTCTGACAACAACTATTGAAGTTTTTTCAATTCGGATATTCACTCGATCGGAGATTGAGAAACCCGCCTCTTCCAGAACACTCGGCTCAAAAATTAGCCTCGTGTGTCCATCTTTCTCCGATGTTCTTAAATTTCGAACCATCTTAATTTCATCGTTCTCCATGTAATAGACACCTCATTTAAAGATATTCATGAAAAAGTCGGACGAATTAACTCAGCGTCCGACTTTTAACTGGGTTGATAGGCACATCTCTAACGTAGTAGATCCGTTAGGTCTCTACTATAAAGAAACTGCACAACCACACTTATTTTTAATTCTACTTAAGAACAGCAACTACACTAATGGTTTCATCCTCATCAGAAATAGTTTCGTCAGGTTCATATGGAATTTCGTTTCCCTTTTTCCACAAAATTTTATAGCTATTAAGCTCAGGATATTGTGGATCCTTTTCATCTAAGAGCTCTTTTATTTTTTTTAGAATCTCATGAGGAGAAAGTTCCCTTTTTAATAATACTCGCAAAGAATTTGTAGTAACATATGCTTCGCTTTCTTCGTTAAGATAGATTACCTGATCTATAAGGTTTGGTCTATAAACACGGCGTTCAGGTGAAATCTCCATGAAACCCTCTGATGACCGATTAAAAGGTATTCCCTCTTGTACTAGATATTCTTCAAGTTCTTCAAATTCTCCATTAATCAGATATCCATTTGAATAGCAATATACGTTCTCACATTCCTCTAAATGACCTGGTATATAAGAACTTATTTTATCCCAAATATGGGTAGGGTATTGTGCTTTAACAATTTCAAGAGAAGCATGATAATAGTCTGGCATCTTAATCACTCCTTAACTTAGATTGAAATGTTATCCTGATGAAAAACAACACCATTAATTGTTTTGATAACATCAGCGTTTATCCTCACATGGCATCTCTCATCTCCATCAATTCTTGTTCCACATAAACAATTAACATTACCGTTATTCGTCATAGGTTCCCAGCCACTAAATTCAATTTTCCAAGTTTTTCTCATAAATTGAACAACAAGGACTTCACTTTTAGCGAAAGGTTGTAATAAAACTGAATCACTCATTTCGGTGCTTCACCTCTTAGAAAAAGTTTACTATCAACATGGCCGAAATCTGTAATCAAAATTATAGAGCTAAACATTCTCTGGATTTTTAAATGTTATTAGTATCAGAATGATTCACCTCAAAATAAAAAGAGCAAAGGCGAATCAACTCGACCTAATTGCTCTTTTTACTGTATGATTCAATTATTCAAACCAACAAGTCAATAAGATAAGTACGGAAGTAAGTATCGTAAAATTCATCCATCATAACCGGTCTCCATCCAGTTAAATTTTCATTCTCACGATTAGCCTGTTTAATATAATTATTATATTTATCAGCAAATGCAAGTAGAAGATGAAATTCGAGATCTGTCCATACACTCGGAATAATCAAGGTTTGAAGTGATCCTTTTTCAAGAAGGGCAATATATTCTGCCAAATTCCCTTGGTCTATTGCGTTCATGACGATCTTTTTATAATCCATTTCACTAATGTAATCAGGCACCGGAAGATCTCTAACATCGAAGGCGTCCGTCCCATCATCATTCAAGGAAAACCAAACTTCTGATTGATTGTTAATATCGTCATTCTTATAAGTGTAATACACGGTAAGCCCGCGATATTGCACTAAAATAGCTGGATCCACCCAAGTCAATGGCATAAAAAATCCACTCTCCTTTATTATTAAAAATAACGGGTATTCGGATTTAATGGTGGAAACAGATGATTCAGTTTCCAGTCACATCCGGTTGATTACATTTTTATCTCCGACCACACTCTACACAACAATCCCATGATTTTTGAGGGCATCCAATGCGCCCCGTATATTCTTCCGGAACCATTGACATTTAAAATGTTCACCGCTTCGTCATAGGTGTTATAATAGCCAAGTGACTTACCGAACCCATCGGTTAAATAATATTCTTCATATAGAGTATCCAACGTTTCTCCCACCTTCCTGCGCAAAATGAGTCTACTATTCTTCGCTAATAACCAATTTCACGAAATAATGGATTACGTCAATTGATCATTCCACCATTAAATCCGAAGAGCCAAAATAACTAATGATAAGAAAAAAAGAGCTAGCAACCATTAGTCGCTCGCTCCTTCTTGAATGCCCACCCAAAAGTGCATCTCTTTTAGGTGAAATGATAATTACTTAGAAACAGATCCAGTAATGATTACCAGCCTGTTTTTAGCAGCATTTCTGCGCTGCATGCGGGAGATGGCAATAGCAAGTTCACGTTGAGACATGTTAAATTCCTCCTTGAATGTGGTTTGGGTTGTGAAAGTGAGCAAAGCAAAAAACACCCACTTTTTAACATGACCAATCCATTCAAATAGAATGCCTACAAAAGTAGAATTTGGTCACCTTAAAAAATAGGTGTTGGGAATTAATCTCTGAAAGTGTCTCTATGACCCAGGCCTGAGACAAAAAATAAAGTAAAAGTAATTTATGCGTCTTATTATATCACATCATATTGATTATGAGAATAACAAAGTTGTTCTGTCATGAATTAAAAAAATTGACTAGTGAAATCTATATGTCAATTCCATAATAAATGTAAAAAGCACAGCTTGCATCAAGCTGCGCTGGGGGTTTATGAAGACTAATTAACCATGCGGGATGTTTAGGGCTTTCTTGATATGGAAGAGAGCTTCTTCCTAAAATTACCGCCGGCCGATTCTCATCCAATTGAAAGGTACAAGTGAAGTTTTCAGGGCTGCTTCAATATTTCGATGGGCCCACTCTTCTGTACACTCACCTTCAAAAAATGCATTAATGGAGAAATCGAATATAACTTCATTGTCTTGTCTTGCTATATTTTCAACTTCCATCTCGATCGATACTATTCTTTTACCATCCTCTTTAATTGACTGAAGACGCTTTAGAAATTCATCTAGTAGTAAACTATAATCCATTTTTCTATGTAGAGAAAATTGAAAGCGAACGTGAAACTCGTTTTCCTCTTCCCCCATCAATGAAGACCATTGTATCTTTGAATGCTTCTTTATCACTCTTTTTATCCTCCCCAAGCTAACACCGCATGTGTATTATACCATAGACTATTAAGCATTGCGTTTCAAAATAATGCCTTTTATCTACCCATATAACCCCTTTCTTTATATTCTAAACAAGGAATGAATATAAAAAAAGACACCCCTCACATATATGTTCTCTTTTGAGAAAGTCCCTCCTTAAAGGTGAGAACAAACATACCGGTGTAAGTGCCTTTCTAATGGCCCTTGCCGTATGGCAGAACCCAAAATCCCCTTATATATGTGATTATAGTACCATGGCAATTTCTAAATTGAAAGTTGATATTTATAGACTTTCTATAATTAATAACTTGGTTATCTTTATTTTTATTACAAGTATTAATAATTCCATTGATGAAAATTCAGTTCCTTAAATGAAAAAAGAGCCGGTTTTTTACCCGACTCTTTTTTGTGATTCTTTCAGAATTAAACAGCAATCGATTCAATCCAATCTGTCTTAATTCCTTTCTCGTGAAAAAGCACATCAGCAACCATTATGAGATTTGTATACTCAGGACCATCTGAAGATGGTTCAATATTCTCTGCTATGCATTGAGCGATAATATAATTAGTATCTGATCCATAAATAGTCCTTACATGTTTTTCGTTTGTATAACCATGTACTTCGATTTCCTTTGCAATTTGCTCTTCGGTATAAGAGCTTAGTTCAACCTCCACAAGACGGATTCGATAAACCCCTCGTCCATCCTCTGTTAGCTTATGGTTCACAACATCCAGCACATCGAACCTAGTATCCGTCACACGATAGACCCACTGCATCTCTGATGTCTTCTCCCACTCGCTTGAGCGAACATCATCATAATATCCATCATTAATAAGTTCATCTTCAAAAACAGACTTTAATATTTGGGGATCTGCAGATTCTGCAAGTCTGATCAAAAATTGTTCAACCTCAATCGGATCCATCTCGCCTATGCGCGAAACCAACCAATGGAGAGGAGTAAACCATTTTTTACTCATATAACAACCTCAGTTCTTGCGGTAACAACCATACATACTTTCATTAGACGGTGTATATCTCGTATCAGAAGAGACCTTTGATTTAATAAATCGAATGATTCTAATCGAGCTAGTTCCATAGCTGTGAACCCCGCTTCATTTAATAGAAGAGATATTCTTTTTTCTGCGTCAGACTGTGGTGTGTTAAGAACACCAGCTGCATTTTGTTTAATTTGAATAATGTCTGATTCATATGCTCCGAGCATAAGATAAAGGTGCATCATAAAATCAAATTCTACATTATCATCAGGTGCATACTGCATTTTGTTAGCATTGATGTAACGTGCTTTGGTTTTTCTTAATGCAGCTAATTTTCTCGTCATAACCTCTGGTTTAATAGATTTGGACATTTTCATTCACTCCTTGGAATAATGGGATAGTAAAAAAGACACTTCCCTTCTCTGCCCGAAAAACAAAAAATGCACTTCATAGAATAATCAATCCATCATTAAAATGATGTTGATCACTTATGAAGTGCATTGTTTACGGAATATCCTCACGCCGCTTGGCCAGGATCAGAAAATGAAAGTATCTAAAAATATTTTATCACTAGTGCACTTAATTTACAAATTTATCAACTTGATCCATGTCGTCCTTGATACTGATCAATGATAAAAATGTATCTTCGTCAAGTACCATAACACCTAATTTAGTATCTTTGTCAAGCTTACTTCCTGCTTTATCACCTGCTACAAGATAATGATTCTTATTAGATACACTACTTGCTACTTTCGCTCATTACGAAATGAGAAGAAGCCCAATTTCTGGGCTTCAAGCAGCATTACTTTTTACTTCGATTTCTAATTCAGCCATCATCTCAAGATACCCTGAACGATTAATCTTAATGGCAAGATCCTCCCAAGCGACTGCCTTCATTTCCGGTACATCGAGTAAAATGGTTGCAAGTTCCCGGCTCAACAACCCGCTCTCCGATCCCATGAGAAGTTTTTTCTCGACCCCCTTAAGTTTTGGATCGTCTTTTTTCCTATTTATCTCGGATACTGCTGCTTCCATACTTCCATATGTTTTTAATAATTCAATTGCACCTTTTGGCCCAATGCCGGTAACACCTGGAATATTATCACTCGTATCACCGCAATAACCTTTGTAGTCTATAAATTGAGTTGGTGTTATCCCATCATATTTCTGCATGAACATTTTTAGATCAAATGGCTCATCTTCTACTAATTGAACGATATTTGGGTCCAACAATTAAAAGTAGTCTTTATCGTTACTCCAGAGTAGACAATTACCATTAATCTCTGTAGACCACCTTTTAGATAAGCTGCCTGCTAGGTCATCTGCCTCCATGGTATCTACATGGAATTGCTGAATGTTCATGGCACGAAACACTGACTTTGCAGTCTCTATCTGCTCCTTAAATGGTACTGGATCTTCTTTATTATCTCTGTTTGCCTTATAAAAATCTGCTAATCTTCGTCTCCACAATGTAGATCGGCCTCCCGGTGGATCCCATACTACAGCGATATGTGTAGGTGCAAATCTACGAATCATTTTAACCAACTTCTCGGTCAGTGGTTTAATCGCATTCGTAAATTTCCCTTTTGAAGACTTCATTAACTCATGCTCTTCTTTAGAATAAGCAGTTGCCCAGTAACATCTTGCTAATAAGTTCATTGCATCAATGATTAAAAGAGATGAGGACATTGTTGGAGGGGTTACTGTACTTCTATCTGTTGAAGTTAGTTTTATTTCATTTTCAGATAAAGGTACCGCCGCTTGAGAACCAACTTGAGTTAAATGATTCATTCCAGACTGCATTGGCTGCCAATCTGCTTCAACCAATTGAAACTGAATTCCTTCACCGCTGCATAATAAAACTTCAGAAATATAACCACTTTCTACTTCGTGCTCTATAATCTTCATTGATAATTCCTGAAAGATAGCTTTTAATTTCTCTGAGGTACTACCTATTATGGATACTTGAAATATATTTCCCTCTTGTGAGATGGGATTCTTAGCTGGCTCGATGTATCCAAATTCTTGTGGATGAAGGTTAGGTCCTATGAGAATCTCAAACCATCCATCATCTGTCAACTCAGCTTTTCTTACTTCTCCAGCTCTGCTCTTCCATTGTCGATAAACACTTTCTAAACATACTCTCAAGCTTTTCTCCGTGGCCTTAACAGGCATTTTTGCACGTAGTTTCATTCTCGTTCCCTCCCTATTTGTGGTTAATTGATAAGCGACATAACAAAAAGAACCACGATAAATGGGCAAAGAAATGACAATGTCATTTACTAGACACATTTAAATCGTGGTTCTAAGATAAAACTCGGTATGTCGCCTGACGCCGAGAAGTTTTTAAAATGTTATATCACGAATGTATCATATTCGTGATCACATTTCCACTTTCTTCATTCTAAAATTGTATAAACCTTCCACACCGATCTATAATCACTGTAGAGGTGATAACAGTGAAAACGAAAAATAAATTTAATTTCTCAAGCTTGCTTTTTTGGGTAAGTGGTCTTACAATCGCTACCTATCCAATTGCATTTATAATCGAAAAAAGCTTCCCAAATCTTCAGCTTTTTACAAATTACAATTCTAATCTTCATCAATTGTATTCTCTTTTTAGTACAAATATATTAGTGTTCAGTGCTTTAATTGTCACGATCTTTTTTACCGGATCTAAGCGGCTATATGTAGAAGTTGCTTCAAGTATCCGTCAGAGACACATTGATATGGAAGTTGAAAGATGGAACGCTACACCCTACATATCGCCATTACATTTGTACTACATGATCTTCCCACCTCAGGCTTTTCATCAATCGAGAAGAGCACAGGTCTTTGATTATACATATCGTTATAATGTAGATCATTTTCGCAATCGGATCTTTAATAACGTTAATTACACAACATTTACACCTGAAAAACGGCCGAATCTGCTAAAAGTAATTGGTCCGAAACTCTCAGCAGAAATAACAGGATATATTTTTGGTCTTACTCTATCATTTGTTATTATGGCTTATTTGAACGATTTAAAGCATTGGTATTCTGGATGGTCTACCTTCCTCATTCCTGCACAAGTATTTATCTTACGACGTATCTATTATTTAATGAAAGCCGTGCTCTCTTCTGGGGCAACATATAAAAAAATTGATAGGGCTTTCCTCGCCAATTACGGTGAGGTAGAGCCGAGAATCAAATGGTTTCAACTATTTCCAAATCAGCGTATGGGTCAGGTCATCTTAGATGTATGGAAAAAGGAGAGTGAAAAACGACAAGAGTTGTATGATCGTATTTTGAAACGCGGAACGCAAGGAATGCCAGTATTCGATTGTCCTACAATTCCTGAACGTCCATTTACAGAGGATCATATTCCGGAATGGGCTAACACTGCAGAAGAACATTATATAAATCTGAAGGACCAACAAGCATATGCAGATGAACACATTTATCCCCAAACCATCAAAACACCATCAAAAGCCAAGATAATTTCATTTGAACAACATAAACGCAGAAAAATTTGACGTTTACCTTGTGAATCATTTACAATAACCACATAGCAACCTTGCATCGGTTGCTCGCACTTCCTTGGAAGCAATGGGTTGTGACCAAGAGCGCAAAGCACGGATAACGGAGGTCTCTTCTAATGAAGGGATCTCTGTTTGTTTTTGAAGACGGGATGGAGTATCCTTCTTATAAATTGAAACATAAAACGGCGGAATACATCTCTTTCATTGATAACAAGTGAGTTATGATCAAGTAGCCCAAAGGAACAAATACGAAAAAACTCCTCATATAGACTGGGGAGTTTTTTCGTTTTGGTCTTACTTCAGTATGTCCATTAAATTCAGCATATGTAATAGCTTGAAGATGGTAAGTATCGAGAAAGCTATACTTGCGAATTTCCGAAGGATTCTCATGGTTTTTCGTGCAAAAATAATGACGATTACCAAAGTAATAGCAATTAAGATATATGAGGGTGTATTCAGTATCGTATCTAATATCTGTTGCAAATTAATCACTCCTAGAATTAGAATAACGTAATTGCTTCCGATGTTAGCGCCGGTGGCATTAGTATCTCTAGCTGCTGAGTAGTATGATAATCTTCAAGACTAGACAACTTTTGTATATTGAAAGCAAGACATTTTTCTTCTGTCCATTTTTGTTCAGGGTAAACTTCATCTGTTTTTATATGACCATGCTCAGTTATAACCGTCATGTATCTTCTTCCCATAAGCGCCCCAGTAGAGTCACACTGAAAAGTTTCCCCTTTAAAAATAAGGGGGCTGCTGCAGCCTAAGAGATGAAAATTTTGATGCTCCCCGTAACGCTCCATGACTGTGTTCACTATTCTGTGCCTCTCTTCTTCTTTTAGGCTTAATAGGCCACCAATCGCGATGACATCAAACCCCCTCCCATCCCTTACAAGAGTATCAAGAGCATCCATGGGGGATTGTGGATGCCAAATTGGAATTGCCTTGATCCCTCTTCTATACAGATAATTCAGATTAAACATTGATTCCTCCGGATCTCCTGTTTTATCTAGGTTAAATACATCAAACAAAACAGACTGATGTCTTAAGATAAACTCTGCGTAATCCGTTATTCTCACAGGATGTTGGCTTTTAGCCTCTAATTTGCGTAGTTCAGAGATTTGTTTTGACCAATTGCTCGTCCCTTCCTGCATAGTTTGCAATCGATCTTGGACGACATCGATCCTTTTTCGTAATCGATGCATGCTATATTCACCAGAATCTAAAAGAACCTTTAAACCCAATTTTTTGATGTGATATTTCCATGTTTCGTGTTTGTCCGTTCGAAGATTCCAATAAGAGAACAATACAAACCGTCCTCCATGCTGCTGTATCATGGCAAGATCACCAGGACTTCTATCAGCTCCGGCGAAATAAAAACGTGTACCTTTAAGTACTAAACGCATGATGCTTCTCTTACCTAAACTTTTTTTCATCTTGGCTAGGTCACTCAAATGTACGAACATTTGACGGAGCAACCCCATGAGAAAACTATTAAATTTGTAGAAATCACCCAACTTCTCTCGTGTAACCGCTCTTCTGTAGAGTAAATACTCTATAGCACTTCTTATTTTTTCCCGTGGAACTTTAATTAGATTTTTGCTTTGTTCAGTTTTAAAGAAAACATACTTGTTGGTGATACTCTCAATGAAATTCACTTTTCCATTTCCTGTGGTAAGCATCATGCCTTCTTTTGCTTTTTTTGAAAACAATCTTTCATGTTCTCTTGCTTTTATAGTGTAATAATTCATATCTATTCTTCTCCTTTAAAAAGATATAAAAAAAGAGCGGAGCACTGCGCTTCGCCCTTTTTTTATAATTACTCATTCATTGTTTAAGAAAATCAAAACTTAAATTGCAAATGGTAGTCGTTCGTTTGTTCTTAGATCCGTAACAACAGGAAATTTTAAATTTATAAGAAGATCATCCAATCCTTTACCGTCCTTCGGATTCCAGGCCCATAATTCGGTATGTATGCCCTCTTCACTGATTAACTGTTTTCCCAAGTTAACAAGTTGTTTAAATACTTGTTCATTTTTCCCGGTAGGTTTTTTCTCATCATGAAACGCGTCAATATCATACGCGATTGCAACTTCCTTTATCCCATATTTTTTAAGTAGTGGGAGCACCTCACGAAAGTTACCCACCCCAGGAATACCAAAAACAAGCATATTTAATCGATCCGCTGAAATATAACTCTTATGCTCTCCTTCAATAATAAGTGCTTTCTGAATTTTATAAATTGCAGATATATCAGTTCCTGGTTCCCAGATGGCCATAACCTTTGAAGGGAGTACAACATTAATAGGCGCACCCGATTCAGCTCCTCCTCTTCTGATAAAATCTCCTTCGTTTACAGGAGCTGAAGAGAACCAGACATATTTCTTCTTATTATCGTAATTTGTTCTGATGCGAAGACGAATAATTCGTCCCAAGTCATCGCGTACCGGAATATAATATTTCCCCTTACCTGCTATTAACCAAAACCAGTCCTCTTCGCGATTAGGATTTCCGCCATTCCTAAGAAACTGAGTAAAGCCAGGTACTCTCTCAATTTGATAACCTTCGGATATCAGTGTATCAACAATTTTTTTTGCATGGTCCAGTGTTTTAGGAATGGATCTTAGACCTATAGCACCAATTTGTTCTCGTGTATACTGACGTTTAGATCCAAGCCATTCGTCTAAATGTTCATCAAAAACGGGACACAAATCTAAGAATCTTCGATAGGTTCGATCACAGACATCAGCAGAAGCAGCCGGAATTACGGGGACCTTGGGTCTGTCCCTTGGGACGTAGGTAGGTCGCGATTCATCCATCAAGATGGTACCATCTCGATATTGAACCGGGATCCCCATCAGTTTCGCTATTCCCTCAACTGAACGATAAAAATCTTTCTTTGAATCATAACCTTCAAAGTGATGCCAACTGTAAAAATTGATTGCATCACCTTCGGGTCCGCAGCCACCTCCACCATAACACTTATAATACCCAGTAGAAATTTTGATATAAGTATCCGGTGTTTTTTCCTGATGATTTGGGTTCGGGCACCTGAGATTCCAATGGTTTCCGGACCTCCTAAGATCATACCCCAATACATCTGCGAGTTCGTACACAGATACCTTCTTGACCATATCAATCGTTTCTTGAGACAAATACTTCATGTAATCCTTCCTTTCATTGGAGAATACTCAAATGGGTTGTGATAGAAGCCAAAAAAGGCCATTTAAAGCATTAACAATTCCCTTTTAAGAGGTGTTAATACCTTAAATGGCCATTCTTCGCTTACAAGAAATAGCTACATCATATAGTCCTTATGCCGCTTGGCGAGACCCATAAAAAATCATTTGATTTATTGATATAATATCATAATTCTATGGGAAAAAGAAGAGCTATCGATTAAGTCAAAACTACATTGACGCCGCGTTTCTCATTCCCGTTCAGTAGTATCCAACTGATTTTTTCCTTATCGTTGAACAAGTGTACCATATAAAATGAAGCATAAGCATGACAAAAAACAACCGAAGTAATTCCCCGGTTGTCTTGTCATTGAGTTCGATTAAAGGGATTATTCCTCAAATTCATCTTCATCCGGTTCACTCATTTGAGAGTTAAGATATTCGGATGCTGTCATACCTGTTGCTCCTGATTGGAGGAAACCGATTCTCTTGACAATAAGACTATTTGAATCAAAATCCCAAGCCAAAAACGTGTCAGAACCAAGGCCTTGGATCAGGCGTTCATCCGTAGTAAATCGAACTTCAACATTAGGCATATACTGCTTTGCAAGTTGTGCTAAAAAAGGAATCCTTGAATCACCATCAGCTACGACGATCACACGAGTCGGTTTTTGAAATCCATTTACATGATCTATCGCGTTTTGGGTTTTTTGAAATCGATTCTTTACCTTTCCAACCCAGTCCTTACCTGCTCGAACAGTCTCAACCCAAAATATCCGCATTTCACCTGCATCTTTTATAACCTGGAAAGTTGCTGTCGGGTGATGTACTTGACCATTTTTCAATCGAATTAGAGGGTTTCTCTGCCATGAAATGAGACGATCAATTTTGCTAAGTTCACTGTAGATTTCAGCTGATACAAGATCAAGGAATAGGGGAGCCATTTCTGGGCCTCTACCTGCCTGAAGCTCAATCGGTTGAAACCAGAAATCCTCGGCCAACTTCCGTTTTAAAATGATCTCGGCTGCATCATAGCCTGCTTTTGTTAGTGCGTAGACTAGGGGTTTCTTCCTATTATTCTTAAGTGGAGTTACCCAGCTAAAAGCACATAGGATACCCGTCCGTCGGCATTTTTTTAAGAACTCAATGACAACTTTATCATCATCGGTTTCTTTAAACACCACCCTACGAATTTGACTACGGGTTGCAATTCGGACATTTGAAAGGAAATCCAACAATCGAATTTCACGCTCAGTAAATGTTCCATCTTCGATTCTTTCCTGTAGCCAATATCGGCCCGCACGTTGGCCTTCATTTGGATTATGGTAATACATGGTCGCATAAGGGTCAGCAAAACATCCGAAAAGCTCTCCGTTCGGCAACAGAAAGTCCATTAGATCGTTGGGGCACAACGAGTCTTTATAAGGATTTTCTTGAGCCACTGGTGGCGTTAGGAGGAGTGAAGAGGTCTTCTCCACTCCCCCTGTACCAGCATGTTGGTGCTGATCAAAAGATAGAAGCTGTTCTTGAGACATAGATTAACCTCTGTTGCCTCGACGGATACCACTATTCCTAAATGAAGGATTATTTGCCCCGATTTTATTTCGTGGGAGTACAATGGTGCCAAAGATCTCCCGCTTTTCTACATCGATTGTTTTAATTTTGACTTCCAATTCATCACCTGGTTTAAACTTTCTCCCTCGTGTACCGGCAGGAAAATAAGTCAACACACTCAGCCCCGGCTCAAGTTCTAAGAACATCCCATGAACTGGATGAATGCGCTTGAGCTCGGCCAGATAAAACATTCGTTCCTTGTAATTGCCGATATTGTCCCATGGATCCTGATTAAGAATCTTAGCACTTACTTGAAGCGTGCCTTCAGAATTCTCCTCATTGGGTTTTCCGAGTTCGAGAATCTTCACTTCAATGCTATCCCCGATACTATATACTTCACGAAGATCGTCATACAAACTGTAACCTACCTCAGAACGATGCAACTTAACCTGTACACCTTCCACTAGGATGTAAAGATGGTAAGGGTCAATACCACGAATAAAAGCCTCGTAGATCTCTCCTACCTGAGCATTGTTCCAGAATCGATTTGCTGATAATTTCAGAGCTTCAATCCGGTTAGCTACAAATGTACCCACTTGCTCGTCTGGTTCTGTTATAAGGGTCTCTACTACAAACTCAAAAGTTTTACCCATAAAATTATGGAGACCTTTGAATTCATAATCATCGATTTTGTTTCGGGGAAGATAGCCGTAAACCCCTTCATAATTTAGCTTTAAGCACTCCATTCTGAGATCACCAAGGGAAATCTCCTCCAAGCCAACCGCCTTAGCATAAAGTACCCGTTTACGGTTTTTCGCTTCTCGAAGTGATAACCATGTTACCATTTGCTCATTCAGTTCCTCATCGATATGTCGTGAAACAGTTCGTTTTGTCATCAAAAGCACCTTCCCTTGTTATAAGTTTTTAGATTTGATGGACGACGAAGAAAAAGAGCACCTCTAAGAACGGGCTTTTGGCCCGACACTTAGAGGTGCTCCCTCTTTTTCGTTCATTATAAATTTACTAACTCAATAGTATTTGGTTCTAAATGAGTTGTCAACTAAACGTCGTCTTCCTCTATTATGATGCCGGTTAATGTTTCTGGGACTAAATCATCTTGGTTATTTACCACCGATTCGATTTCTTTAACCTTTTCATGTTGAACATGAGTTTCCTGCGGAGTATGTGGATTATTACTTGAATTTACATCTATTGCGTCAGATGCCATAAGGTCATCCAGACTCCACTCTTTTGCTATTTTATCTTCAAGTGATCCATGATCCATTGCGGTTTGTTCTTGTCCTACTGTGACTTCCCGAATCAAATTCTCAATTGCAGTTCCAGTTTGGGCGTTTGGTTCAGAGAGAACAGGTAAATCCATCCAAGTTATATGTTGTTCACCTGGAGAATCTGTTGACCCTGGATTATTTCCATTGAAATGAATCCCTCCTTCATATTCATTAACGTCATCCGTAGGATCTGGAGCGGCCGGCATTTCTATTTTCCAATCGATTAGTTCTGAATTTGCAGATTTTGAATTATATCTTTCGACTGATGAACTGACACCTTCATCAAAAACTTCGGTTTCTTCAACATCATCAGTTCTAACAGGAAGTGCATTTTGTTTTTGATTCTGATTCATTTCGTGTGCAATTGATTCAGTTTCTTCTGACGATTCCACCCTATTATCTCCATCAGATAAAGGTTCCTCAGTTTGTTCTTTTTTGGTGAGCTTATCCAACAACTCAAATGGACTTAACTTTTCCACTGTATCAATCGCAAGTTTTTGAATCCAGTTCATCGGGTCACCCAGACCCTTGTATTTACTTGTTTCTAATTCAGCCTGTCCAATTTTAACAAATCGTTTTAGAAACTTAGTCTCAGAAATAAATTTCCCGTATGCTTGTATTGGTACTTCTATTGCACCGTCTGGTTTAACCATTTGTACGATGAATCCTTTAAATTCTTGCTCCATAATGTCAGTTGGCGTAAATCGGGGAGCTAATTGGCGTGCTGTATTATAACGGTACCCTAAACTTGGATTCGGTTGGCTGACTGGTGTGACGGATTCATTCATACTTTCCTCTACCTGTGCTTCTTCTCCAAACTGTTTACTAAACAACTCATTATCCGAAATCTGACCGCGACCAAATACCGTTTTGTTGGAGGCATTAGACATGATTGTTCTTTCATAGCCTCGGACTACGGACTCTAGCTGCCCCAATGATTGAATTGCAATTAGGGTACCTACATAATATGAGCGACCAAGTGTAAGTAAACGTTCAAACGCTTCGTTGATGAAAAGAGGAAATTCATCAATATCAAAAAGTATAGGGCACCGTTTGTATCCATCTAACTCTGGAGGTCTCCTAAAGACAGCGGATTGAAACTGACGAATAAAGAATTGACCGAACATCATACTTAATTCTTCAAGTTCTCCCAGTGCAGTATTGACTAAAAGAACCCCACCCTCATCCAAAAAT
The DNA here is from genome assembly GCF_004000885.1 of Paenibacillus glucanolyticus NBRC 15330. Taxonomy (GTDB): domain Bacteria; phylum Bacillota; class Bacilli; order Paenibacillales; family Paenibacillaceae; genus Paenibacillus_AQ; species Paenibacillus_AQ glucanolyticus. The sequence continues at coordinate 78,249 of NZ_BIMC01000015.1, read as the reverse complement.
TTATCGATATCGAGTACTTCATCATCATCGTTCGCAACCATAAGTTCAGCTAGCATGGCATTCATACAGATATCATTCACATATTTTTTTGCACCAGAAATAAATTTATCTTTCAAATTCTCAACTACTTGTCTTCCTTCATATTTATGACCGTCTGGATATAGAACCGGCATAATTTTATCTTTATCTTTCCAAGTTTTTAATTGGATTACTTCATCCTCAAAATAAGAACAAACTCTGTCATATCGATCTAATAAAATGCGAGTTTCCTCTGTTAACGTTGGATTTTCTAAATTTTTTATAATCCAAGCTCTTACTTCTTCTGTCACGTCAGCCAAGTAACGCGGATCTGTATACATTTTTTGCATATGAATAATAGAAAACATATTACCGTATCTTATTTTACCGAGCATAGTATATAAAGCAGCAGTCTCACCTTGTTGATCTTTAAAAAATTTGTCTTGGTCGCCAGTAAGAGCATCGAGTACTCCTCTGAACGTTTCTGCTGCTTTTTCTAAAGGACCGACAAACGGATTAAACTTTGTTGAATGAATTAGATCCGTGGGATCTACTACCTTGATTTTGCTTTTTGGAATACCTAATTTCTCGCAGAGACTAAGAACATCGCGAATAAGATCCCCCTTTGGTTCTAGTACACACACACCCATCTTTCTTCCTCTTGCGATACGAATTAGATCTTGTACTATCCTAGTTAGAATGGTGGTAGAGGTTTTGCCTGTACCTGTTGCCCCCACAACAAGTTCATGGAGATATCGTGATTCCTCAACTAAAACAATAGGTTTTTTTGTCGCCTTATCCCATCCAATAATAACGTCTGCTTTATTATTACGTAATGAGAATGATTGTCTTGCCAAAGGACCGAATTCCCATGTAAAGAACATCTTCCGCAAGTCTTCATTCATTAGAAATTGTTTTAATAACAAATAAAAACCTGTTATGCAAATAAACACAGGCACGGCCATCAAGATATACCCAAAACTCGCCATTGATTTTACTGCTAGGTACTCTTTATCAGATTGGATTCCTGCAAAAAAATCAAACATGTAATGCTCCACGTACCAAGCAAATACAGCACAATAATGTGCGAGTAAAGCAAATCCATTTATCGCTACTGAGATAATTCGTCCTTTTTGACCTTTCCAGTCTATCAAGGTAGTGTATCCCTTTTTAATTGGTTGAGTTACAGTCGAATAAAACCAAGTAAATATCGGTAGATTCAAGAAAAAGAGACACCACCAAATCATATGACTTTCCAAATCAATGAATGGTATACTCATCAGCTGGATTAGGAAATCAGGTGGGCTTTCAAAAAAAAGCGTGAGAAACGTCTCGACACTGCCTGAATTATGCTTCCATTGCGAAAGATAGATAATGATAGCTGAATAGCCCGTCATCAGGTTCAATATCATCAACAAGGTAACAAAAATGGTATGGAAATATTTACGGTAAAATTCCATTACCCGCTCGCGATTATCCACCCAATATTTTCGATATAGAGCAGTTAGCAATGACATCGATCTTTCTTCTTCCTCTTGCTGCATATTATTCTCCAGTTCTATCTCTCCTTTCTTAGAGTCGAAGATTTTCAGTTATTGCTATGAAAAAGAACCTTCTACAATCAGTTTGCTTTAGCTGATAAATCTACTGCACTTGTTCTCCCCCCTCGTTCGAACGCAAAAAAAGCACACGGAACTAACTCCTAACGGAGTTAGCCCGGTGCTTCCAGGTCAAAGTGATTAATTATTTGCAATCTGCTTTTATTATAATGGAACTAAACACTTTCGAGAAATCGTAGATATAAATCTGTTATTTCTAACTTAATGGTTTCTAATGGTACACTGATATTAGGATTAAGTAAGCCATGGTTTATCAGATTTAAAATCAGCTAAAAAGCACAGTAAGGAGAGGATTTATTTTGTTTCCAGTAATTATTGTTAGTTTAATCATCTTCCTATTACTCTTCATGTTCATAAAAGGATATATTCATTCAAAAAATGAACGTGCAAAAAAAGAAAAAGCCTTTCGTGAAGAATTATTGCTAAAGATTAAAGAGAATACACCTTCTTTTCAGGAGGAGACAATGTCAACAATCCTATCTATCTCGACAAAGGATCTCACATCATATCTGGAAGAGAACACTTTAATTCATCAAGACGTTTACAATCAACTTCTCAAAAAACATTTCGAACCAAGTAAATAGTAATTAATTTAATCAAGTGCCCCTATTTGACTTCTGTTTTCCCTACTGTTTCTCGAATTAAAATCTGTTGTTTATAATGACAATAGTTAATTGGATATTCTAGAATATGGGGGAAAAAAGAGTATGTCACAGACAAACATCCTACATCTGTATGAGGTCCTGATGAAACCGGGACCCCCAAGACCAAAAAATAAAATCATTGAATCACTCCAATATGAGGATGCTTTGGCATTGTTGAAGCGTGTTTTTCATTCGGTTATCGCTGATCCATCATCATTCTCTCAAGATCAGAAGTTCTTAGCGTTAAGCCTTGATTATCAAACAAACCTTTTGTATGCGGACATAGGTACTGGTTTTAAAGAGAGTATTGAAACGTGTATCGATTTAACCACTCTCTATAAGCCAGATATGAAGAAGTTTATCGTTCTTCTCTTCAAACTTCCTGAAGAAATAAATGTCTTATCTGAAAATGATGCGAAAAAATCAGTTGCAAATATCAATTCTAGTGGTATTTCACCACAGGATCTTTTTAACAATTCAGAACGATTTGAATTGGTTCATGTGAATGACTATTCAAATAACTAAAAAAATGGAAAAGCCACGGATCCTAAGATCCCGCGGCTTTTCTTTTATTCTTCAGATGGCTCGTACGTTCTAATAGAAAGTAGAAATCGTTCTGCTTCTTCGTAATTGTTATTACGCATTTTAATTAATTTATCTTCTGACATGAAGGAGTTAAAAGAGTATTCATTACCACCAACATACTGTGAAATTGGCTGCAGTTCACATTTACCAAGTTGGTTTACTACTACTTCGGATATTGATACGAGCTTATGGGCCTCAACAGTTAGAACGAAATCGATCGCATTCAAGTTTTCCTCCGAAATAGTGCTGTCCCTTAATAGTTCATCCGCTTCCTCCAAGGCGAAATTAAGTGTATTACTCTCCAAAGAAGCTAATCCTTGACCTCTTTTACACATCTCTAAAAAAAATTGAATATTTTCTCTAGTAAGGCCATTTATTACTGCAACATTAGATTGTAGAAAAGTCTCCCCATCGGGCTGCTCTACTCCGATATCATAAATTTTTCTTCTAGGGTACAAATCCTTGATAGAAACTGGACCAAGATACATAGTGATATCTTCTGTTGTTGTTTTTGAATCAAAGAGGGTATTCAGTAATTCGTCTCCACCAGCTCCTTTTCTGCCGTGAACAAGAATATTCACTCCGCAGTTCACCATTGCTTGAAGTAAAGTGTACACTTCAAAATTAAACATTCGATTGTAAAAGTACATGTTATGAAGAAACTGTCTTTCTTGTGCCTTTTCCATAATTTTTGCTCCTTTCAAAATAAAAAGCACCCTGAACGACATATAAGCTCACAATGGTGAGTTTTATGGTTCAGGGTGCTTCCCTAAAGTAAATATTTTGAATAATTTTAATCTTGAATTTATTATTCCATAACCTATAGCGTTTTGTAAAGAAAAGTATATTTAAAAAAGTCTTAGATAAGGAATTTAAGGAATAAGTATTTCTCCACCTGCTTATAATAGGATAATACATAGGTTTTAGATACTAATAAATAAAACGACACTACGGTAATTTTTGAGCTAAAAAGTCAAGCAATAAAAGGATTTAGGAGCCTTTATAGAATATAAATCAAAGTAAAAAGTGCTAATGTGGAATACTAAATTGAGCTGTACCTTATTCTATTAATATAAAACCAAGTGAAATTAATCAAATGGAAAAGACCAAGTTATCAACATAAATTAACTTTTATAAACTTGGTTTTATATGATTTAGTACATTTCACATGGATAACGATAAAGTAAACAGATATGTTATTTGATGGACTAAACTTATACACAGAAATATCACAGGTATTAACTTGGAATAATATGATTTTATGGCCAGAAGACCGGCTGCCAACTTAGTTATCAACAACCTCAATTTGTTAGAACTATTTCTTGCAGACAAAAGAGTGGGCTTTTCTAAAAAAAATATCCTTAGGGAAGTTATAAGCTGCAATGCAAAGAGCCCTCAAAAAGTAAGAATTTTTGAGAGCAGGTTGAGGGGTTAATTAGAAAACACTAGGTTCTCTAACCGGAAGTTATATGGTAGAAGGCGCTTACCAGGTAATCTAGGTAATTTTGGTAATTCCCCACGTATCCAATCTTCTACAACTTTTGGATTAGTGTTTCGAATAGCTAAGAGTGCATTATACTCAAGATCACCGTAATAAAATGGATCAACCTTTTCTATTAATGCCTCTCTCTTTATGCTATCTATATCCAAGAATTTTCGTAGTTCTTGATACTGATATGTAGTGGGACCCGCTCCATAATCTGAAACGTCCCAAGGCAGAACAGGGTAACTTCTGTTCAGTGATTTTATAGTTTGTTCCATGCGAATCCGAATTTTTTTAATTCCCAGTTTTGATTTTAAAGCTGCCTGCGAGAAACTCCATTTCCTTTCTTTGACTAGCTCCTCCCTAGTTTCAGGATATCGAACAAATTCATCTGCTCCTACCTTAGTGATCACTTTATCGAGGATTGTATTGAACTTATCCTCGATACTGTGCTTAATCATGTATTCTGGATTACGAGGCAGGATCCCCTTCTCTTTTACATATTCCATCAAATCATGAAAAGCATGTCTAATTAAACGGACACTTACCGGCCGTAGTCTTTTTACTAGACGATTAGACAAATGTTGGTCTGAAAAGAGTTCTCCAATTCCGTAGAAATCAGCTTCCCTTTTTAGAAACGAAAAAAACTTTGGATAAAGAGAGCAGGCATCCAGAGGATTGTAATATTTTTGTTGATCTTTGTTCACTACAGGAATTAAAAATTCTGAATTAAATTTCAATTCTGCTTTATATCCATTTTTCCCTTTAACCAATTGCACACTATCTAAAAGCTTTGCATTAGTTTTAGTTTCAACTGGAAGTAAAAGTTGAGCCAAATTATTGAGAATATCAGAGATATGGCTCTTCTGGCTTTTATGTAAAAAAGACAAAAGACCGGAAAATTGAGCGTGTCTAAAAGTCTTATCCACTTGTTTCAAATTCCTAGTAATGATCTTTTTTGAGCTGCCGCTCGCCTGTGCATAAGCTGAAATAATCAATTTCTTCTCTGCCAATGTTAATTCATGAAACACTTTAGTAAATACAAACGGATGAAACAGGACATAGTGGCCAATTTTATTGGTTTTCTCGTTCATGAAATAATTTAACCTATGTCGAATATCCCCATCTGCTGATTCTTCGGAGAGAATCAATTGATGATGAGAAAATTTTTCGAGAGCAGCATAAAATTGGCCTTCGCTAATAGGAGACTCAAATTCATTTTCTAGACGCCGATATAAAGCTTTCCTATTGGTAAGATCAATATACCCGTAAGCATTACAACAGCGAAAAAGAATAAACGCTAGTTGAAGATCTGCATGAGTAAGATGATCTTTTAATCGCAAAGTACCACCATCTCTAAATGAAAACTTCATTCTGCTACTAAAGTTTAGATTCATATCGAATAACTGATTCAAGAATAAGGAAGTGATCTTTACAGGATAAGTTGCTTTACTCTCAACGATCCCCAATCTATTACCTAAAATGAGTGCTTTCATTCCTCTGGCACCTCCTTCCTATCGCTTTTTTGTGGACTTAGAAGCTAGATTTTGATAATATAAAGTTAAAGAAGACAATATTAAAGCAGGCCTTCTATCAACCATTTTTAAAAATGGAAGAGAAAGCTTTGAAAGTGAGATCTGGTGGCTGCCGGTGATCTCCGTATATGTTCCAGGATATCTAGTGTTGGTAGCACAGATATCCAGAGAAGAGTCCTTTGACATTTGAAGGGCTCTTTTTATTTTATCCACTGTGGATAACTAATCGAAAAAGGTCGAATTTTCCACAGGTTGAATCTAACTTGACAATAGCATTCTTAAAATCGTTTGGTCAATCGGGGTTCAGTATATACTTTGGGCAGGGGTTCAGTATATAGTTCGGGGCTCAGTATATAGTTCGGGGTTCAGTATATAGTTTGTTTAGGGGCTCAGTATATAGTTCGGGGCTCAGTATATAGTTTGTTTAGGGGTTCAGTATATAGTTTAATTCTCTTGTTTATGATAAAATATTTTTATTGATAAATAGATTATGATAATATATAAAAATAAGCCGACGCATCAAGTAGAATGCATCGGCTCATTTTTAGTTAACATGAGTTGAAGTGTCTCTTGGATTACCTCATTGTCATGTTTGTCTATTTCTATTGGGTATTTGTTACTCATCTGTAGAAGGTCTCCTGGCACGAAATTAATATATTGAATACTTCGTCTGGGACCATATACAACCTCATAAGAACTGATTACATCCATCGTTTGAAGCTCTTGAAAAGCATCTAAAATCCCGCTTACAACGAGTGAACGATTCTCTGTTTGTAGATTCAGGTGTTGAGTAAGAGTATCGACATGATACGATGTTACATTCTGAGCACAAGAGTTTATCATGTTAACATACAATAGTTTTGTAATCGGCTTATGAAGGTCGTTAAATAATACAACGTTCATATGAAGGAAATTACCTGCTTGTAAGGAATCATGGATGTGCCGATGAAAAGTAACACTTGCTGCCCTTTCCCTGCCTGGCTCTTCCCCATCACGTAAAATAAACTCAAGAGTATCGATCGGATGATACAGAATTGTACGCTGTCGATATTTACTACCTGGTAGATAATACTCTTCCATGATGATTTGGGTCCGTGAAAGATTTATTAGGCTTTCATGCAGCTCCATGTATTCCTTTCCGGAAGGTTCTGTTTCCATTGCTCGAACCAACTCGTTAAAGTTAAATGAAAATTTTTGTTCACCGCCGTTTTCGAAATATAGCTTGGTAAGTCCAGCGAGTACACGAGCGTCAAATATTCCTAAGAAAACACCATTAGCATTTTCATAGTAGAGTCGTCTAAATCCGTTTCTGGTTTGCTGAACGAATCCACCGGAGTATTTCTTTTTCATCACTGCTTTTGAATGAGAGCCCGCACCAAATAGTCCGTGTTCGATGAGATTCGTTTCAATCGGTGTGTCAGGGACTTTGCGATTCTCAATCTTTTTTATTTCCAGCGCTTTTTCTAACATTTTGTATTCTAATTCAAGAATCATTTGCTGCATGTACTTTTGTTCATCGATTGGGACTTTGTTTCTTTCATCTTCATTAACTTGACGAGTTATTTGATTATATTCGTTCCCAAGTTGAGTAAACTCTAATGAGAGCTGGAGTGTTTTATGGCGTACCAATCGTTTAGCAGACTGGTGAATATTAGGTGCTAAGTGCATGTCAATCTCTTCTTGTGAAAGATTCATCTTTTTAAGTTGTGTGAAGACCTGAATTATATTAAGAGCTTCATGACGTAGCGTCCCTCTTATAACTTTCATAATCTTGTCCTCCATTACGTGCATTTCTCCTTCTATTGTATATTTAAAAAGAAAATAATAAAAGCACTGAATGACAAATGCCCCCTATTGGGGGTTTGTCATCAGTGCTTCTGATGTTGTTCCTTATAAAATTCCATGATTAATATAACATAGAATAATCATCACAACAAAATTCAAGCAAATCTCGCCTTAACAGGTGGCTTAGATGCCACTCTTTCAAATCGATCTGGAGGTAATTGATTGAGTTCTTCTATACAGCTTGTTAAGTACGCGATTTCCGTATTGGTTTCAGAGAAAATAATTGAGTTTATTCTTTTTATCACCAAGCTCCTTAATTTTTCCAGTGAGAGATAGAATTCTATATTAAACGGGTTTCTTTCCGGATTCCATTTATTTAGTTCCTCATCTATCCATACTAACTCTTCTAGGTAATTAGATAAAATTATACCTGAATGATGTACCTCAAGATACTCAATTTCTGCTCTATAAAGTTCTTTTATTTTTTCGGTCAACATGCTACATTTCTCCTTAATTTTGAGCCTGAATTATCAACGATAAATAGGAACCTAAGCAGTTTATTTCTGTAGGTCTATGTATTCAAAGAGGATAGTATACAGAATAATGCGGCTTTCTTAACATTAATGGCAAAAAAAAAGAAAAGCACCCTCTAAGCCTTAAGTGGCTAAGAAGGGTGCTTCCCTTATGTGTAATTATTAGATTAATTATATTATCCTAGCTTCTCTTTGGATAGTCAATAAATAGAGGTTAAACGAGGATATAAACACTGATGTGCTATCGATGTTTACTGATCCGTTATGTTTATCGAATTGAGTGTGATTGTGTTACGATCACATTGATGAAAGATGTATTGAGGGGGTTTTTTTATGATAGAAGAAGACCAAGACTTAATCGGTCAACTGATTTCAGCTCAATGGGTATTTAACGACCAGGAACTTTCAAGAGAGCGACTGGAAGCATTATCAGAGGAGAAACTTCAGGCACTAAGTATAGAAATTGAACAAATAATCAAAACTTCACTTGAACGGAAAGACTCCTTAATTGATGAGGTACAACTTCTTTCCTTAATGCATGTTAAGATGACAATCGATAACGAACTAACCAATAGAAAGGGAAAGCTAAATTTGAAAATAAGATGATATAAGTCTCATTTCGAAGCAGACTTGTTTCCTCTCTAAAGGCATATGGTATGAAACGCTAAGGAATACATCAAAGTCGATGCCTTTTAACACGATTTTTGTGACATTCCCGCTTCATTTTCCATTAGAAACCTTCCTGCAATTAAATATTTGTTAGCAGATACAAGAGCGAGAGATAATGAGTGGAAAAGCAGGAGTAAGACGATTGTAACAACAGCGACTATTACAAAAATAAATCGATCTTGGGGTTATTTCTTACAAGTTAATATGTTTATAGCTTTTATATGCCACCTCTCTAATAGATTATTAAGGTCGAGATAAATGAGAATATGATCATTATTAATATCAAAGCATAATGATCGGTCACTTTCTGATTGAATTTCGACAGAAAGACAAAATAAACAGTGATACCGATACCTACGAAAGGGGCAATTATCAGAGATGAAAGAGTAGGAAATCGGTAATGAAGTAAAGCAGAACCCATTCCCATGCTAATTGCAAAAATCAAAGAGATTATTATAAATAATTTTCTTTTTATAAGGTGTCCCTTGGTATCATTGACGTTATTCAAATCCTACTAGCTCCCTTCTACTTAGTTTTTAACATTAGAAGAGCACCCTGAATAACAACCTTCTTGGTTGTATATTCAGGGTGCTCCCCTGGTGTTGATCTTATAATTTTGATTATGCTTTTCATAAATGAAATTGTCAAATAAATCAAAAGAATTTACTGGATTCATGAATTAAATATAGCTATAATATAAGCAAATAAATAATTCTCTTCTACGGTAGGTCATGCGACTAACCGATTCTAAAATCCTTATGGATTCGATGCTACTTGGCAAGGGCCATTTAGCTCCTTCTTTTAGAATTCGGTCGTATGGCCTTTTTTATTTTGATTTAAAACGACTATGAGGGTGATTCGGATAAGGCGTGTGAAAACCCTAATTGTTTTTGGAAGGAAAGTAGTTAAATAAGGAGTTGCTATTAATGCTTAGGAACAAGCTTTTCGGTATCCTTTTAATCTTTACAATAATTTTTTCTATAACGGCCTGTAACAACAAATATACAGCTATGGACAATCCTCAGAAGAGAGAATTTGAGTACCGATATACAAAAGAAGTGGGTAAAGTTATCCGACTGTACAAGGATGAATATGATTATGTCATGGGATTAGAATTGGCTAATGGAGATCGACACAAATTGTTGATAACCCCACAAGACTTCCATGAACTTGGAGTTTTGGACGATGTGGTTGTCAAAACAAAGTGGGCGAAAGAGAAGAATTCATCTGAAGAAGAATTTGGGTGGAGTATTGAAGTTTATAGAACTTCTTCTGATGAGGGAAAATCCATCTTGAGTGATGACAGTGTTCAGTTAGTAGAACAATAGATGGTGCAGAGTCAGTAAAATGTAATCATGGTTGTGTTGGATTGTATTCACACTAAGAATAAACCACTGTTGAGTTCAGAATTTTTAACTCGGTAGTGGTTTTATTTATTTTCTAACAAATAAATGAGAGGTTAGGTGGTTTTGAATGACTGTGACTTTGCTTATTGCTTTTGCAATTGGTGGAATTGTCAATGCTGTTGTTTCTGCACGAATTGACGGTGTGCTCTTCCCGTATATTAAAAAGGTGGGTAAGAAACGCTATCTTAATTTGGGTATTCTAGGTGATTTCTTCATCGGAGGTTTTGCTGCTTTAGCTGCTACCGCTCTTCTCGAACCTACCACGCTGGTTAAAGGAGTAGGTACAGCTGTTCTTGCCGGGTTCAATGGTTTCTCTTTCTTGGCCAAAAACGCCCTAGCTAGATCTGGGGATCCGGAGGAGACCGCAGAAGTAGATAAGCTTTATAAGAAGTTTATGCAAGATACTCCCGTCGATAATAAGAATAATAAGGAACAATAATGAAAGTCGGCCCAATGGGGATTATGTAAATTAATCCCCACATACATATCAATTAGTTGGGACTCTAGTTTTTAGGAGGAAATATGCATGGATAAATCAAATGAAGATCTGGATAATCTAATTCATAGGTTCTTTCGATTATATCATTTGTCAAATAGTGCAATGGAAAAGGACGAATTCGGATTAAAAATAAAAAATCTAATACGTAAACGTAAAGAAACAAATGATCAATCATAAAAAGAGCCTGCTCATCCCTTTAAGGATGTAGCAGGCTCTTTTTTGTATTGAACAAAAACATATAATATAATGAAACTAACCTAATATGCATTTATACATAAATAAGTAAAGCACTAGGGAGGCTGTTCTATGGTGAAGAGTGCTGAGAACTACCTTGAATTTAAACGAACGCTAGGTCAGTTATTGTTTTTAGCTCACCGGCATCATGATCCCGTTGAACAAAAAGAGTATCAACTAAAATATAATTCATTGAGACTTAAGGAAATAGATTATAAAACCACCGAGTTATCTGAAGAGCAGAAAATAGAACTCACATGTTTAGATTTGTTAATAGCACTGTATGATCAATATAATTCTGAGGTTTCTGACATGCGAAGATCTGAAATTCACAATGAAATCATCGCCCTGTCGGAACAATTACGTGTAGCCAGAGATACTTAAGAAAGAGGGCCTGCTTATAAGAGGGCTCTTTTTCATTATGGGTATTCGGATTATATGGTTGAAATTATCTGCTCAATTTCCAAGTTCAACGATTCTCCAAACGCCTTGAAGTGAGTATTTTTGAACCAAATAATTTAGATAAGCATAATAGCTCTGTTGGTGTTTTCTATCCCATATATCATTAATCAAAGACGTGATGACTGCTATTTGACCACGAACGAAATTTGATCTTTGTTGATATTCCAAGCCAGTTGTTGATTTTTCAATACGTATGAACTCATTTATTAGTTCAGTCAGTGTATTTCGCGTTGCATGCGCCGAAATGGTTATCACAGGAAAATCCATTACTCAAAATTCATTCCTTTCCTTTCTTGTTTATCCAAATTCTCGTAATCTGGATTTGCAATTCACCTATTCAACCACAAATTCCAAAAACCTTCATTAGTTCCTTCTTCTTATTTGTATTATTAAAAAAACTCCGCCTAATAAAATTCCTAATAAAATCGGCCAGCTCATTCCTGAATTCCAGAATAGATATGTCATTAAATCCACACCAAGGATTTGATAAAGCCAGTATTCGATCGAAAGAAATAATTGACTAATCTTCGTGGCGGGAAAGATTAAACTTACAATCGTTAATAAACCATTTATAATTAGTCCAATTAAGGCGCCTATATACAATGACTTCCATCCTTTGTAACCGATGGTGCCTATAATTAAAGCTTGAATGACACTTAGTAATAAGTCTTTTATAAAAGTTGTTTCGTCATGAATTTTCGCAACCGAGATTAAATTAATGATGATAGCCATTAAAGAACTCACCCATAAAACTTGAACATAGATGAGTTTACTATGCTTAGATGGTATCGATAAAAACAAGTGTTTTATAGTTAAACTTTCATTATTCCCAATCCAAAATTTCCTCGGTTCCTTTTTTTCAGATGCAGAATTGGAACCATTCAGTATACGGCTTGCGATTTGAAGAGCCACGCCAATTATCGTGCTTACAGGCGCACATAGAGTAATGAATAACACTGATGTAACTCCACTTGACGGTGTACCATGATCAATAATGGTTACAAACATACTTGCAAGAAAAACAGGAATGCTGCACCAGTATATGAGCTTCCATCCTTTGAGTCCCAGGATGGTAATTAACCCGCCCCAGAGACCAAATAGCAATAACAATCCCCAATACCATTCGAAATTAATGTAAGATTTAGAGTAATCATAAAGTATTAATGCAATTAGGTATAAGATTAGAACAATAGGCAAAAAAGCGATTATCATTAAATTATTCCGTTTTATAAGACCTAAACGATTGAATATTATCATCCTTCAGTATTCCACCTTGTCTTTTCTTTCAATTGTAGCAATACGAGTTCACCTTCGAGAAACAAGAAAGGAGCTGCCTTTCTGTATAAACAGAAAAGACAGCTCCTTTAACATAATCTATAGAGAAACTGCTGCTCATGGAGAACTCATCCCGCTTCGGTTTAATATAGATTAAGTTATAATCCTTCTTAATAATGGTTTATGATCTGTTCTTCCATTTTATCTACAAGCTAAAATTCTTGGTGATTTATTTTCTTAAGATAACCTCCTCATTGGACTAGGGGAACCTTATGATGGGTTGTGAATAAGGCACAAAAAAATCACACCTTAACAATAAAGACCCAAACAAACCGTTTTTGACGGAATGTACCCTGCGGTATTTGAGTCCACTATTGTTAAAGTGTGATTCTAATTAAGAACGTTCCTTAAGCGCATGCTAGGAACAAAAAAAGAAAAGTAATTTACATTTCTATTTTAGCATGAAAAAAAGAGAAAGTTGTGGGGAATTATTTTCTTTCGTGTATGTAATTATGCTACATTCGCTGGCTGCCACGCAAGAACTCGATCTAAGCGAAATGTACGTGGTCTACCGGTATTTAGACAAGTTGCATAAATAAATTGACCAATGATATTTTTAACCCCAATCCTACGCTGTGTTATTTTCCCAGTATTATCCACATAAACAATTTCTAACTTTTGTCCAATATACTTATTCATCTTCATACCTCCTTTACATATAGGAACTCCTGTTCTTATATTATAACAGAACAAATGTTCTTATAACAAGTTGTTTATCATGCTTTTATTTTTAATAAAAAAGAAAGCTCCTCCTTTCACAGATGAGCTTTCTTTACTTAGTTACATGTGTGGAAATTTTAGTAATACCCTTGGTGACCACAATTATTAAACATGGTTTAGGCATTTTAAATTTCTTATTTGATTTGTAGAAATAAAGTGTTTCCCGCTCCATTAGCGATTAGTCATTTCCTTGATCATTTTGTTTGGGTCGGACATATACATCTAATCCTAAAGGTTCTATTACAATTTCTTCTCCTCTTAATTCATCTGGATTTAAATAACCAAGCAATTGGCCTAAGCGCATAGGCACATTAGTATTGTTACATTTCTTCAGGTATACCATAGATCCACCACAATAGCTTGCATTTTCAACTTGATCTTCAATACTCTCTTTGCTGTAGTCAATGGTTTTGTGACAATGAAATGGAATATTATCATGTAATTTCCGTATAATTTCTTCCAATCTCCCTGGTTTTAAATTCAGGTCATTTTCAATCAGAAAAGGACAATTGTTACATGGTTTTTTTATTGAGAACAATTGATTTGGATTTTCCATAAGAAGACCTCACTAGTCCGTATTTAATTTCATCTTTTAAAGGATGTATAAGATTGCTAACCTAAGTAAGTTAAGTTAACTCAATTGTATTAACAAACTATAGCATGATAAATAAAGCATTGAAATATTTAGGATAGCTTCTTTCCCTTAAGGTTTGATTAACCCTGGCACTCTGGAACGGAGTGCCGGGGTTAATCAAGTCAGAAATCACCATTTTCCTGTATGGGGAAACGTGGATCGGCTACACTTAGTTGGACAATAAAGATAAGGGCTTGTAGAATAAGCAGATAAGATTAAAGGAGCGGATCTACAGTGCCAAGAGAACGACGGACATTTACATCAGAATTCAAGAAAAAAATGGTGGAGCTATATGAAAACGGGAAACCCAGAGCCGAAATTGTAGAGGAATATGGCCTCACAGCTTCTTCCTTGGACCGTTGGATTAAGCAATCTCAAGCCTCAGGTTCGTTCTCAGAGAAGGACAATCGCTCTGCAGAAGAAAATGAACTCATTGCCTTACGAAAAGAGAACCAGCGCCTTAAAATGGAGAACGACATTTTAAAGCAAGCCGCGCTGATCATGGGACGAAAGTAGCTATCATCCAGAACAACCGTGATAAATACTCGGTATCAGCAATGTGTGACGTCCTGCAAATCGCAAGAAGTACGTTCTATTATGAAGCCAAAGAGCAAGTAAATGAAAATGAGGTCACCGCAGCTGTGGTGGAGATATTCCACAAGAATCGTAAGGCCTATGGTACGCGCAAGATTAAAGTGAAGCTGAATGAGCGCGGATTCGTTGTGTCCAGACGTCGAATAGGCCGGATGATGAAAGAGCAAGGCCTAGTCTCTACGTACACAACAGCTCAATACAAGCCTCATAAGACGGCGTGTAACGAAGCAACTACGGTAAATGTGCTAGATCGTGAGTTTGAGCAATCGGTAATCAAACGCTTCGTCGTCAGCGATCTGACGTATGTAAAAGTTCAGAACCGTTGGCATTACATTTGTGTGCTAATGGATCTGTTTAATCGAGAAATCATTGGCCATAGTGCAGGTCCAAATAAGGACGCTGCATTGATTTCCCGCGCCTTTGCGACGGTCAAGGGCGATCTGCGTCAGATTCAATGGTTCCATACCGACCGTGGCAGCGAGTTTAAGAATCAAAAGATGGATGAGCTTCTACAGACGTTTAATATTGGCCGTTCACTCAGCATGAAAGGCTGTCCTTATGACAACGCGGTCGCTGAAGCTACCTACAAAATCATGAAAACCGAGTTCGTAAACCAAATGAACTTCCAAAGCCTTCGACAGTTAGAAGTGGAATTATATGATTACGTCAACTGGTTTAATAAACATCGTATTCATGGAACTTTAGGCTATATGACGCCTGTCCAGTATCGCTATGAAGCCCTTAAAAATGTTGTTTGATTTTCTGTTGACAATCCAAACGAGCATATGCTGCTTAACGCGATAATCCAACTCCCGTAAACGATCCACGATTTCTAAGTTACCACTTTAACATAAGTTTATCTCACGATTTTCTTAATTGAATTTAAATTTCTGTAAGTTCATTGAGAAGTTCATTGAGACTGCCGGCAAATATTCTTTTTTCACTTAGCCAATCATTAAATTCTAAGTCATTGACACATTGCTCATGGAGATCAGATATAACACTCTTTAAGTATCCCATGCATGTAGTCTGCTCTTTAGTCATAAGATAATTTTTCTCTTTCGTATGAGGTAACTGTATTAAGACATGATCTTTCACATACTTGAGTGCAAAGTCCAATTCAGACTGGTTCGCTGATAACCTGAACATTACGGTATCAATATTTTGGTCACAACCACAATTATTAAGATAATCTATAAATGCCTCCAAAGCCATTCCCTTATCAGTGTTAACTATAAATCGATCCCAAAGTGGATATAGCAAGAGGAGGTTTTGTAGCTGCTCTCTTCCTATGTCCTGGTAAACAGGCTTTTGTTTATGAATGATTCGGGATGCTTTTGTAATGTAAAGCTCACTCATAAAACCGTTTTGAGAAGCCACCTGCCATAACTCCGAGTAGTCTTCATAAGTAAGGTTTAAGTACTCTTCCTCACTTCCCTCCAGTTTCACAGGGGTTCCCTCGATTTCATCAAATGCGTTGAGAGTGATATCCGGATATTTCTGTAACGGGGAGACCATGTAAATAGAGCGGTATCGTTCATGTTTCTCATTGATATCCATGTAATATCTGTAAAGACGATTTTTCAAATGTTTTTCTACTATTGAAAAAGCACATTTGTTGTGAGAGTTGTTGTTTTTAGTCTCTTCGGCAACCAAATAGTCATAATCGTATTTTGGAATTTCAAGTGCATCTTGTTCCCAAAGCTTTATAGGTTCAGGTTGTTCATCCCTGAGTAACAACATGGAATCATTTGAATTAATGCCATACTCCTGATGAAAAGCATAAAGGTAGTAGTCACTTGATGGATTAATCACGATGAAGTATCTCCTTCTAGGTTTTGCTGTAATAGTGAAGGTCATACTTTCCCCAATATCACAAAGTTTTGTATTGTTAATGTGAAATCTAGATGTATTAAACAAACATCCGATAATCTCATTTGCAAATTCATTGCCACATTCAATGGGAAGCTTGTGATGATCCCTAAACAATTCAAAAATTGGCCATGGTCTTTTATCGGGTCCGTTCACAGCTATGTATGGTTTCTTTAATACCAATATCAAAGCGTTATCTCTTCCGTTCTCAATACATAACTCTGCTTTTATCCCTGTGATTTTAGTAATTATTTTATGTGCTTCCTCTAAGAATTTAGTAACAGAAATCGTATAGGAACTTGAATCAGGATCTATTCTCATTCCAAAATTTTGTTCCCATTGACTCGTGTTTAATGCATTCATCATAATGAAGTCCTCCGTTTATTATTATTGTGCCCATAAAAAAAACACTTCTATTTAGGATTCAAACAATCGTTGAGTTTCCAACGAAAGTTGCTAAATCACTAAAAGAAGTGTTTTGTTCTGGAAAGGTCTTTATAGCGCATGCCGAGACCATTTAATTTGAGTACTTATAGAGATAATATTAGCATACTCGTTTCGATACAACAATATAAGGTCTTGTCTAGTTGTGACTATCAATGGCTCATTTCTTATTATTTAGGTTGATTGACTGCTCGTCTAGAAATCGATACGATCAAAGTATAATTAGTTCCGATATTAAATCATATTAAAAGAAATTAAACTATACCTTCAATGTGGAAGCACCACTGAGTAGCCAATTAGGCTTATTCAGTGGTGTTTTTTGTTCAAGTTATGTTGTATCGCTAATTTTTTTTAAACGTGGTCATTTTTATTTACATACTTCTTAGATAATTGAAAGGCTGGTATACATGGTACGTGAAGGAAAATATGCAGTTTATAAAGGTATTGAATACTGTCTAGGGAAAAAAGGCAGGGATTGGGCAAATTTATTATGTTATGATAAGCAGTCTACTCAACATGGTTTTGTTCCTCATAAATATGATGTTGGGGTTTACACAAAGAGAGTACCCAAAACGGACATTCATGAAGCCTATCACATTAGAACATTAGTAGTATTCATGGGTGAAAAGTTTATGGTTCGAAGTCAGGATTTTAACATGCTTCAGATAATTACATCTAACGTCACGATTGCTCACAATTTTAGCTTTACTCAAATTGCAAAATACTGCTTCGAAAAATCGATTTCAATAGAAGATGTTACACAGATCTATGAAGAAAAAATATCTATTAAAATTTAAAAAAAGAGACCGGAAGAAGATCCGGTCTCTTTTTGTTTTGTCTATTTTACTATGTTGGAAGAACCTTTTGTTGCCCAGCGGAGTTCACTCCAACCGTATAAACTGCTGATTTTTTCTTACTGCCAAGGGGTCTGACTTTGATACCTCGAAAAAGTCCAGTTACTAGACTAGGTTGATTGAGATTATATGCTTTCAGTGCAATAATCATAGCTGCTTCTTCAGGAGTTGAACTTTCAATATGCTCTCTTACACAACAATGATGGCCTTTATAGGATGCTATAAACATATGTACTCTCCTTATATAATATTAATGAACAAACTCCACTATCATCAAACTTATTACCAATCTGACGATAGTATTTGATCTGGTTTTATGAGTATTTCTGAAATCACTTTTGCATAATATCCCCTCTGTTGAAGTTCGGGAACAATGTCATCATCGGAATAACCAATAACCTTACAGGTCAGATACTCCATAATTGATTCTAATACTGCTTCGTCTGCGTTCGTTTCGAAATTGAAGCAGTAATTATTAGATTGGATGCTAACTTTTCGTATCGGAAGAAAGTCAGCAAATCTACGAATGCTTTCTCCCGCTCTGTTGAGAGGAACTTCTTCTTTCGTATAAAATAAAAGCGCATCCTCAAAGTTATTTGTAAAATCACCGATACTATTGCAAAGAAATTCATATTTCTCATCAACTTCAGAAACGACAACAAATGGGCCCTGTTCAGTTACATAATCGTTATTATGCGACCAAGGTATAGCTGGCAATAGTTCATTTTCTGGGATCACTGATACAATAGAGCTCTTATGTTTCGTGCTGATCCATTCAATAAGCCGGCTTGGACATGAAAAGCTTGGTTCACTTAGTGTCCAGGATCCAATATTGATAAGCTTGTAGTTCAGAAAAGGGCCCATCCTCACAGAATCCTTCACCTCTGAAGTTACTACAAGGTATCGACATTTATCTTTAGTAACGATAATAGATCCAGCTGAAATCTTGTTCATCATGTTCTCACTCATAAGTTGAAGCCTCCTCAAATTCCTATAAATTCTTGCAAACCTTATCTATTTATTACTTTATTCGCTACAAATGACATCCTACATAAAGCTAGATAGATACATTGGATGAGGATGTTTGGCTTAAATTGTCCAGTAATTGGGACAGCCACTAATGGTCGGTGCATGCTACTAAACACTCCTTTTTAATGATTTTGGGTTGTGATAGAAACGCAAAAAAGCGCTTCTCCCAGAACATGTTCGCAGTTAATGCGAATTCAACCTAAAATAGGTTGAACATACTCTCGGAGAAACGCTAATCTTAAAGGTTCTTCGGCGCGTGCCAGAACCACCAATAAAGTAATATTTAATACATAGTAACATGCTTCCCTTTTTTTTTGCAAGAGACATATGAACAGTAACAATCATTAAACTGCAACTAACATTGAATTGTACAGACTTTTCTAAAGAGTTTTTTATGACTATACGAACGTGAATTCCCGTAAGGTGATATAATATAAGTAATAAATGAATAAGGTGTGATTGAGTATAGAGAGTCTAAAAAGAAGAATTCACGCGATTACTGAACCACTTAAAACCATGCTTGTTGGGAGATTCCATCGTATTGTCAACATTGAACTTCGATCTCTTACACAAGATATGAACACGAAAGAATACAAGCCAGTATTAACAAAAGGCCAAGTAATTGATTGCGATTTTGTGGGTCAAGGGAGTACTCTGGATAAGAGACATTTTGCAGTTATATGGGCTGCTGACCGTAAAAGTGAGCATATTATTGTAATCCCGCTAACTAGTAAAGATAGATCGGGAAAAGCAGCGCCATTTAGCCTGGGGGTTATCGACGCTTTGAACCCTCCTGGAGAAGAGAAAGACAGTATCGCCAAAGTGAATCAACCACAGAGTATATCTCGTAGAAGTGTCCATATTTTGACGAAGAAAACGGATCAAGGAAAAAGGGTTCCCTTATGTCTTGATAGCATCCAGCTTCAAAAGTTGAATGATATCTTTCGTAAGTATCATCTCAAAGAACCACTTTTAAGAGATGTTCTAGATTCATCCATTGGTTTTCGTTTCCCTACGACAAAATTATCGGTTTACAGATACCTACTAAACCGCCCTGTTCAACATGTTCTCGTAGATGATCAGCTCTTGTGTAAAGCTGCCGATGATTCAAATTGGACAGTCATTGAGCTTGTTAAGATTCGAGGAATGAATACTACTCAAAGGAAAGGCTATCTGAAGGGTTTATTTTCGGGTGATCCTTCCAGGGAAGAAACTGTTGAAATAGGGATTCATGAGTTACTAAGCCTTCAACGCACTGCTGCTGCAGGACAAAAATAGCATAAGTGCTCTTGACGAAGTTACTACATAAAGGTAAAATGTAATTATTCAAGCTCGCAATGAGCGCCTGCCGAAAGGTATATATCAAAGTCCGCAATGGACTACAAAAGCTCGGATCCTCGGATTCGGGCTTTTATTATTGTGGTTGTCGCTTTAATCGTTTTCTTAAGTTTAAAAATGCATAGATTGCCAATCCCATTGTTGAAAGAAGTAAAATAAAGAAGCCCATATTAGTGATCATATTTTTTTCAGTATTTATACCCAAAAAAATCAAATAAATGCTTCCATAGAAACACAAATTGAGCATGCCCTCTAAATATTTTCTTCTATAGAATTGCAAGATAACGATAAGACAAGCTAGTAAGATAATAAAGATCAATGCCACACCACCCCGTTGTTATTCCCTAAATCAATGAAAGTTCATCATATTTAGTTTAGTGATTATTCTCAGCACATTACAATATTATGATTAAAATATACACCGATCTCACCGTTCTCAAATTCTAATGTAATATTACCAATACTCTCATTAATTTCAGTTATCAAGCCCTCTTTGTTTGCCCAGATCCCTTCGGTGGGTCGGGCTGTAGCTCCTAATCCAATAACTCTACCATTACGATCCTTCAAAATCATATTTCCCCCCCTCTGCAGAATTTATTTATTGGTTCTTTTCATCAGAATCTTATTTAGTTGTTCAATCACAGAGTTAAATACAGGAGACCCATTATCTAATAACTGATCTCGAAGTTCTTCTAGATGCTGATTAGTTGCGTTCATTAAAAAATTTACTACTGTTAAATAACCGGCATAACCACGTTTGCTTAATAAAAAATCAACAAACTCACTGACCATTAGATAATCTTGCGGCTCTAGTAATTCGATTCCTGAGTATAGGCCTTTTTGAGAAACCATTCCTTCCATTCCATGTACCCCTTTTCATTTGAGTATAACGTTTACATTCATCCTGCCTTTAACCCATCTGTTCTAGCACTCTATTAATTCCCCTTTACTTTCTAAAACAATTTGGGGTTATGATCAGAACAAAAAAGCACCTCTCGCAAGAACAGAAAGTAAACAATCTAAAAATTGTTTCAGCTTTCACTCCGAGAAGTGCTTTTCACTATGAGTTCATGAGGCGCATGCCAGAACCTAAAACGTAAGAATAATATATTCATATTATCACGTTTGAGCATCAATTTTCAATTTATGAAAACATTTTAAAGTTAACTCTGGAATCATTATAGAAAATTAATAATTCAAAAGAGGTTGTTTATAATCCAAACTCTATCTCTTTATAAAGTACAAGGAGAGCAGCAAATATCCTTGGATTAAATACCTGCAGGATTTAATCACTATATCTACCGAGGAGGAATAATAAATGGAAGTTAAATCTGAACAACGTGAATTAGGTGTATTAGAAAAGGAGTTTCTATTAAGCAAACTGAATGACAATGAGAAGTTTATCAAGATCAAGAAATTTCTCGCTGAACAAGGGCTCTTGACAGAAGCAGAACTGAAGATTTCAAGGGCTTATCAGGTCATGGCAAATATTTACTCCGGAGTAACGGTGGAAGTCTCCCTTGGAGAGGGATATCAGATCTGGTACAGTAAATTTGACGTCCTTAATACCAACGAGGGTTATGAACAAGTGATTGGTGTTCATGTACAAAATAACCTTGAAAAACAATACGAAGTCAAAGACGGAGTAGTAAAACTGTCGAAGGAACTTAGTGTTGACGAGGAAGTTGTTGAACAGGATGAAGTGTCTGCACAAGATAACTGTTGGCCACATGGTAACTGGTGTGGTCCAGGATGTAGTGGTCCAGGAGCACCCGTAGACGCTCTTGATAAATGTTGCATGTATCATGACAATTGTTATGCTATTAATGGTTATTCCAGCTGCCAATGCGATTACGACTTGCTTGATTGTACGAGAGGCATGTCTGGCTGGGCTGCCAATATTGTTAGAACAACATTTATTCTAGCTCAAATTGCGGGATATTGTGTCTAACATGAAGTAAAATAAAAAGGATAAGCTGCCGAATATTCGGCAGCTTTCTTTTGGTTTAATCAAACATCAAAAATTTAATCAATGTGTTATGGACCGAAAATTAGATAACCTAAAAATGTGTAGATGAAATATGATAAAAATGCTAGAACATTGCACGTAATCAAAACAAGATCAATTCGAGAATCCGATTTTCCATACGATCGAATTGACAATACTACTCCAATTGGTGGAATGACTATTGTAGACAATAGTCCAAAAAAACGAAACCAATGTCCTTCTCGTACAAATAAAACTTCTAATATGAATAAAATGACAGGTACTACAAATGTAAGTATAGAAATTCTACGTGAGTCCAATGATCTCAACACATATCATCCTCTCGTGCAGTACTTTGATGCTCAAAATGGTTTCGAATGGCAATATTGTTTGTTTTTAACTATATACAAAATCATACCACCAAATGAAATTCAAGTCTAATGCAATTCATTACGATTCCCTGACCTGGAGAAGTTAATTATTATGTAAAATTAGGTGCTTAGAAGGTTGTTTTTATTAAGTGCTGCTTCACTTTTAAGGATAAGATCTGAATGGAGGTGATCCCGTTGGATCAACTAAGTGAGTGGAGATCAAGGCACTATGATTTAAAAATCCAACTCTTGCGGCTCAGTAAAAAAATTGTCACAACAACACACCATGAAGATGTAATCTTTTATCAAGAACTTTGTGAGATATATGCTCGCCATATTAAAAAAATTGAATCGGATTGCTTTGATGAAATTGGTGTTAGCATATGCAATTGTGGATTTCATCCAGAACAATGTATTGAGTAGAAATAAAAAAAGACTATCTATGAAATGATTTCGTAGGTAGTCTTTTTTTATTTCATATTTGAGTTATCGAGTAATTAACACCCTTAAAAGCACGCTGTAGTTATAAAAACTTTTTTTGAGATACGGCACATTTTAGGTTCAAAATCCAATAATTAACTGATAAAATAAGAACATATGATCTTATTTTTTTGAAAATAGGTTGTTAAATGATGTTATAAGACCTCTTTATATGTATAAATATGGAGCTAGCATGGGGGGCGCTTATGAATTCTAAAATATATAACCAGTTGAAACGAAACTTATCCAATCAACCTATATTACTTGAATTCCTGAAAAATCAAATCCACATGGAATTGCTAATTAACTACCTTCACGAACCAACATATACAAATAAAAAAAATGTAGATGAGGCTTTCAAGAAGTATTTTCTTGAACTCCGTTTTACAGCATATATGTCCTCTCTAATCCACTTTACATCGATTGATTTTGATAAAAAACGAAGGAAAGAAAAAAAACGGTCGATTTTGTTTCCCGAAAACGACCCCAATAGCCCTTTCCCCTACATAGGAACAGAAGATCAATATATGGAAGAGTCACAGGTTTCTTCATTTGAAAGTATCATTAGCAGCTTACCTCTTCATAAAGCCATCTTAAAACTAACTGAAACTGAAAAAAAGGTTCTATTAGATGCTTATGTTTTCAATAAGTCAGACACTGAAATTGCAAAAAACAAAGGCGTCTCACAGCAAGCTATCTCGAAAACAAGAACAAAAGCATTAAACAAATTAAAATCCTATTTAACTAATGGAGAGGTGTAGAGGCTATGGAATCGTTAATCTCCTTAATTAAAAAAGCTCAGGAAAAAGATGCAACTGCGATGGAGACAATAATACAAAAATATACGCCGAAGATCCAAAAGTCATTGTGGCAAACCTCTAACCAAGATAGGAATGATTTAAAACAAGAAGTAAATCTTAAGATGATTGAAGCAGTCTATAAATATGATTTAGAAACAGTCCCTGGGTTCTGGGATCTGATGGATATTGAAGAGAAAAAGAAACTTGATCGTTTAACAAATATGAAAAAAAGTGTGGTTAAAAAATCTATTAGCTAAAACAGGGTGAATTTCATTGATTTGATATTCAATTTGCCGATTCAAATGATTAGGAGATTATGTTTTATGGCTTCTTATCGCGTGTTTCAAAAAGGCTCTTTCAATATGAGAGACTTTTTGACTCTCGTACAGAAGCAACACTACCGGCCACAAAACACAGACATAATTATCAAGATATACACAATTTCAGTATTATTCTAGCATTATCGCTTTGGGCCTGATAGCTGGCCACACCGAGCAGACTATCCAACAAACAAACTGCAGGGCAAGATAACTAGAAAGCCTTATAACCAAGGTTGAGAATGAAGATGCTTATATTGTTTTATTAGAGGCCACGTCAAGCAGACAAAATCCAAAACGCGGAATCGATGAGCGATAATTAAACGTTTAGAGGCCACGTGGAAAAGAACATAGTGAGCCGTAAAGTAATGAGAGGCCACACAAAGCAGAATAAATACCCACTTATCCACACACTTTCTGACAAAAAACTTTAATGATCAAAGGTAAACGAGAATAAACTCCGTTACGTGTGGCCTCTATATACTGCTTAATGTGGCCGGCAAGTCTGCTTAATGTGGCCGCTATCCTCACTTATGTGTGGCCGGTCTGTCTGTTATATGTGATATTTGAGTCTGCTTGATGTGGCCGCTTGAACCCATCTTCTCTTGCTAGACTTGGCTAAATCCATCTTCTAAACAGGTAAACAAATAAAGAACAAATAATAAAAAATATAAAAGAAAATATAGTTATAAAATAAGCTCTTTATTATCAGCTGAATTATCTACCTCAATATTTCCTATAAAATGAATATACTCTTTACTACTATGTTTAAATTCAAAAATTAATTACCTTTTTCGATAATGACCGATAATGCTTATTTTCACTGGCCACACAAAACGGATAATTTTAACTGAATACATATAGATAATTGTTGAAAATAGATTATTTCAAGTCCTATACATTATCTACAGGACAGCATCTATCTGCTTCGTGTGGCCTGTAATAACCTTAAAAAGCCCACCTCTATATCAGAGCTTATATTAAATGATGATAGAGTCTGCTTCGTGTGGCCTCTTTTGACGATGCATATAATACGAACTCTGCTTTGTGTGGCCGCTATATTAAAAGGATCTATAGCAAAATAGATCCAAATACTACTCTGCTTCGTGTGGCCGGATAAAATAAACGCTTGTTATTTCTTGATTGATCGATTAACTTTAGATTTTTGTATTAAAACATTCTCTATAGAGAACAATTTATGTCAAAAAAACCGGCCACACAAAAGTGAGTGGAACTTCGATTAAATATCCGATATGATCTCTACTAGATGGAAATAAAATAAAAGTTGGTGATCTCGATGAACGAGGAACAATTGGAGATGAATTTTGAACCAGATCCAATTTCACATCACTATATCGTTTCAGAATCTAATGCTCTAATCGAAGCTAAAACCAACCTCACACTATATGAACGCAGGTTAATATATATTTTAGCCTCTCGTATCCATCCTGAAGACAAAAATTTCAAAACGCATTTTTTTAAAGTGAAAGAAATTGCCGAGAGACTCGACATTAATGACAGAAACTTTTATAAAAGAGTACGTGACATTGTTACTAAACTTCGTAGTAAAGAAGTTGTGATAGATGAACCACAAATGAACTCGACTCTTGAAGCAAACTGGCTTGCGTCTGCACGTTATTATCATGGTAAAGGGATAATAGAATTAGAGTTTTCTTCCCAATTACAACCCTACCTTTTGCAGTTGAAGCAGAATTTCACTAAATTTAAGCTTTGGAATGTTTTATATCTTCGTAGCAATCATTCACTTAAGCTTTACATGTTATTAAAGCAGTACCTCTATTTTGGTAAACGTAAGTTTAAATCGATTGCTGAACTCAAAGAAAAATTAGAAATTGAACCAGGTTTGTATGAAAGATACTCACATCTTAAAAGTCGCGTTCTGTTGACAGCACAAGAAGAATTAGCTGAGAAAACCGACATAAGATTTGAAATAGAGGAAACTAAGAATGGTCAGCGGGTCGTCAGTATTACGTTCCATATCTTCCGTAATGCTAAAGAAGTACGAGAAAATCTTAATGACGCTGAATATATTAACAATCAGCCTATTTATGAACTTCTAAGCCGGTTTGATATAAACCAAAAACAATCGAAAGCACTTGTTAAGAATCATGGTGAAAAACGCATTAGAGAGAACATTCTCTACGTGTTTGAACGAATGAAAACAAAAGATGTGAGTAGTGTCTCAGGGTATATTATAAAAGCAATTGAAGAGAATTACGCTGATTGCGGTATATTCTATGCTCCTGAAGATCCCGATAATAAAGAAACATCCATAACAGAGTTAAACCAACAGATCGGTAAAATCATTTTCTTTTACGAAAAATGTATTAACGAAAAAGTGTACGAAACTGATGAAGCAACTTCAATTATGATGAAAAGTATCCTAGATAAAATTGTTACTTGCTCGAACGAACGCCACTTATTGAACTTAAAACCTCTAGAAGATGAAGATGTTTATCACCACTATGCAAAACAAGCACTTGCTTATTACATAAGTGATTCTGAGCAACATATTTAACTCTTCAAATTTTTTGAAGATTGTCCATAAGAATGAACAAACCCCACTTCTCTATTGTTTATGAGAAGCGGGGTTTGCTCTAACTATACTGTTACTTTAATAGTATTTTCAGCATTAGTAGCATATCTTAAAGGTCGATGGATAATACTACGACGCCTCTATTCTAACACTTTCATATGCATGAATAAGATTTTCCAAACAAATGAGAATATCTACTATATTCATATCCGAGTTAATAAGATGCTTACTTAATAAATAATACATTCTATCAGTCGATTCACTACCATTTCTCAACTCATTTTCATAAAATGCCTGTGAACCAGGAAGAATTTCCGTTTCGATAATTGATCGCTCCTTTTTCAAATATGCTTATATACTCAGATGTTTGTTTTAAGTTTTTTTAGCATTTCGTGTGTTTGTGGATTTATGAGTGTATTATTCGTCGTATTTCACCACTAGGTTTTTCATCGTTCGTTTTTGGATGTTCCTCTTCTGAGGACTCACGAATTATTCGAGAACCAGTGACTTCAGCTCCAGAAAAAGACTTGGACAAATCAATGGGTATATGGCTATCAGTAGATGAACTTATGAGAGCATCGGGTGTAGCATTAGCAATTATGTTTTCTAAAGCATCAGCTACGGATGGTGCCTGGTCTTGTGATTGAACATCTCTTTCTTCTCGAAGGGAACGTTCTGATCGAGTTCCCCAATAACCTTCACCACTAATGATACTGAAGGAAAATAATAATAGTAATACTAATAAAGTTATGATTAATATAAATCTAACTATTTTAATAAATAACATCAACAAGTTTTTTAATTGATAAATCGAATCAGAAAACTGTTCTGAAGATTCTTCCTTTCCGCTAGAACCTTTTGCTGCATTTTCTTTCTCCAAAGGAGTTAGATCTAACGATGAATCGACATCAGAAGTCTGTTCTGGTATCAATTCAATAAATTTTGGAGCAAAAGAAATGAGCAGCAAGCAAAGAGAAGTTATAAAAATACCTCTAACTAATTGGCCAAACATACTTTTTCCGCTCACTCCTTTCCCCAAATATAAAAGGAGTCATTATTATACCCCCATGAAACGCATGTCCGCACGAAGTTTTTCTGATGGAAAACCAGTCATGGACATAGCACCTTTAGAATCAATTGTTACTTCCACGTTTCTTTCTTGAAATTGATCTATAGTATAACGGTCGGTTATCAAGTGAATGGTTTGATTATTGGAACCACGTATTCCCGATTCAGAAATATCTTCTCGTTCAAATCGTCCATCAATTAATACATCAATGTGACTAAGTATGTCAGGGCCATACTTCATATTGGAGATTTCATGACGATAAAATCCGCTAAAAACAACTATAGATTTATTCTTCTGACGAATAGCTTCCACCAATTGAAGTAGGGAGCGGGATTGAAGAAAGGGCTCACCCCCACTAATAGTCACACCCTCAATTTCTGGTGGTATGAGCTTTAGGAGATCTTCAACGCTCAAATCCATCCCTCCTGTCATCGAATGGGTAAAAGCATTAAAGCAGCCGGGACAATTCAATGTACATCCTTGAAAGTGAATCATTGCACGATTTCCAGGACCGTTCACAAGCGTGCTTGGTGTAAAAGAGTGAATTCGCATCCGTTATCCTCCTGTTACATTTGTTTTTAATTGTTGAGATTGAACATCAACATGGAGAAACTCAGGTTTTCTAACTTTCACTAATCCTTCAAATCCCAAGATTTGCTCAATTTCTTTTGTTGCTTGATCACAGGAATCGCCTCCATAATCGAAAGCTTCGATCGTAATAGTACCATCCGCGTGACATATGACCTCTACACGTTGATCGGCCATTAGTTATGCACCTGCTCTCAAAATTAATTTAATATCGCCGTTTTCAATCCGTTGCATTTCAATTTGCTTTCCTTGGGCTTTTGCTACTTTTACAGTAGCTGCTGCTGAATAGGCTTGAAGCAACTTAGAACCGTTTTCCCCAATTACCTTGGCGACATGACCGTTCCACCAGTCTGCTTTTATTGAATAGTTCTCGCCGTCTTTTACAAGACCAACATCAAATGGACCATCAAGCTTAATAACGTAATCTGCCTTAACAGATCCTAAATGAACGCGTGCCCTCGCGTTTTTCTTTAGCGTCAGGTTTAACAACTTGCAAGCTTCTAGTAATGACTCTTCATCACGAATAAATGTAGAACTCGTTCCCACAAATGACATATAATATCCTCCTCATTAACTTTAGTGTGGATGACATAAATAGATCTATTAGAATGAAATTTTCCGCGTCTTTTCACTCTTGTAACGATCAGTTAGTTTTTTCATATCAATGACTTTCACCGATGAACTCGCATTTCTTGCGCGTCCTATTGACCACTCACGAATAGTATCAATCGTTTCTTTTTTTGTAATGGACACCGGTACGGTATGTTCTAAAGCTTGCATGATGTCATCAGTTGTTAGCTCCCGCTGATTATCATTAAAAGCTGTCCAAAGAGCCGATTCGACAGCGCTTTCGATCTCAGCTCCTCCAAAACCCTCGCTACTCCCCACTAATTGGTTCAGATTAAAGGATTTAGGATCGCGTCCTCGCTTACGAATATGTATTGAAAAGATCTCTGCCCTCTCTTCATCCATAGGTAAATCAACAAAAAAGATTTCATTAAAACGACCTTTCCGAATAAGCGCAGAGTCTATTTTGGATATATCATTAGCTGTACCAAAAACAAAGACGGGCTTTGTTTTCTCCTGCATCCATGTAAGTAGAGTCGCTCCTACCCGAGTAGTTGTACCCCCATCTCCATTTCCTCCTGTAGAAATTCCACTGAGTTGTTTTTCAATCTCGTCTATCTGGAGAATACATGGCGATAAAGCTTCTGCAGTGCGAAGTACTGAGCGTAACTTTTGTTCTGTTTCTCCTAAGAGACTTGAAAAGATAGCTCCAATATCAAAGCGTAGAAGCGGGATTTTCCATGCTGCTGATGCTGCCTGTGCGGCAGCCGATTTTCCAGTTCCGGGTGGACCAGTACACACAAGTCCTTTTGGAATAGAAAGCCCGAAGTCCAGCGCTTCTTTTGTAAATGCTTTTTGATACAGTACCAGCCATTTTTTTAACTCATCCAATCCACCAATATCATTAAGAGAGAACTTTGGTGGGATGTACTCCAAAATCCCAGAACTGTTAATGAATTGAGTCTTGATTTTTTGTACTGAAGTAACAGCATCATCTGTTGTGAAGGATTTGTGCCTGATCCATGTTAATGCAAATGCATTCTCTGCCTCACTACAGGTTAGTCCCATAGCTGCCTGGACAACTCGATAGCGATCTTCCTCTGTAAATTCCATTTTATTGATTTCCTCTTGAATGAGCTTTTTCATGTATTCCGGGTTGTTGTTATCGGGATAATTTATTCTCCCTTTAGCTATAGAAGAAAGAATATCGTAAAGGACATTATCGAGCATTTTTGCATCGGGAAGATCAAACTGAATATGCGTAATATCTTTTGATAGTTCACTTGGGATATTAACTAAAGAACTAACAAAAATAAGGTGCCGCTCATCAAGTTTCCCTATGGGAATCAGATCTTTTATTAACTGAATAATTATATTTTTTGTATTAGGGTTTTCTATGTAAGGGTGAAAGTTCTTAAAAGCATAGATAGAGAAGTTGGATGCTTTATCGCCAACAACATATCTTAAGGCATCTGAGGGGTCCGTAGTATTCGGTATGGGTTTTTCGGTTTCCATATCTACTAACCCTTTGGTACAACTCCATTCAAAATAATGAAGAGGTTTTGAATGAGCACCTTGTTTTTTTCCGATAGATGCAAGTCTCTTTAATTCTTTACAGACTCGATCTTCTTCCCAGTCCTGTATCCAAAGTGCAGGGTATCCTGCGTTCAGGTATTCCATGATATCTTTCATACTTAATCAATCCTCCTAAAGGATATTAATATTACTGGCAAGGTACCGATACCTTGAGTCTCCCTCTTTCTTGGGTTGATCAGATGGAAATTCCATGTGGTTTCCTTGTATTTACCTTACAATCTAATATTAGATGTTCTACTCATTTTCGAGAAACAAACCGCACTTATAAAAAAACACCCCAATAATGGGGTGCTTAGATCCATATTCATTATTGTTTGAAATTCTGTAGATACCCTTTTGATAAATGAGCAACTGAGTTTATCTAGAGTGCAATTTTGAAACGTATCATTTCGAAAACCATATTATTCTGATTCACTTAAAATTGCCTTTCTCAAGTCTTCGTACGAAGAGCTTCGAAGGATTTTACCGTTAACAAAAAAAGAGGGGGTTCCATTCACTCCATAATACCCTCCAGTTTTATAATCCACTTTTACATCATGTAAATAAACATGATTCCTCACATCGTATTCAAACTGCTCTAAGTCAATGTTAGTGATATTCTCTTTGACGAGCTTAATCAGAAATGAAGGTGTGGCCCAAATTTCAGATTCATTGCCTTGGTTTTGATAAAGTAATTCATAGAATTCCCAAAACTTTTCGTTGTTTTGCTGGTAGATAGCCTCTCCAGCAGCAGCAGCTAAATAGGAGTCACGATCAATAAAGGCATAGTTCATATAAAAAAACTCGACTTTACCGGTATCTATAAATTCGGATTTGAATTTCTCGAAGTTTTCGGCACTCCACTTCTTACAGGCAGGACATTTAAAATCAGCAAATTCGATCACTTTAATTTTCGCATTGGGATCTCCTATATGAGGTTGATTCTCATATTTGAATCCATCAACATTAATTTTCTGTTTATCATCAGTGTAGTTTGGTAACCCTTCTAGCTCCGATGACCTGTTTATTAGAGCTAACATTATTACACAAGAAGTAACAATCAAAAGTACTGCAATAATGACCATTGAAGACTTTCTCAATTTCACCTTCATCCCTCATCTCATTAACATAGCCAGTGCTCGGCTTGTAAAAATCGTATTATAGAGGGTGTTTTATCGAGAATGATAAATCTCACATTATTTGATACGAGTTACCTCTTTGCGACAAGATTAAAAAAGGATTGAATCTTTACGATCCAATCCTTTTCACATTAATTATTAACTAATTGTTCGTATGCATAGAGTGCCTCCACCCAGGAGCGGGTTTCGGAGGTATTTCCATTGTCTTCTATGATGTAATATTTCCCCTTCTCATCGTAAGAATAATTAAGACTACATTCCTTCATATCATCATTTTTGATTTCAAACCAGTCTTCGGCGATTAAGACGTTTGCGATTTCTTCGGGATCATCCTCCCCTGTTGCAACTTTAAATTCGTAAAGGACTGTTTTACTTAAAGTAGTAATAACCTGGTATAGACTTGCCTTATCATCATAAGAGATTTTACTAAGGTATAACAGTTCGTTGATTTGTTTATTCATAAGTTAATTGCCTCACTTCTGATTATTATAGTCAATATTTACCACTCCTCGGAATTGTTTTCATCTTCAAATAGACATAACATTTCTTCGGGGATCCAGTTATCTGTAAACATATGATGTAAAAAATCCATAGGTTCCTCATTAGGGACAAAACTATCCCACTTATGAAGTTTACGTCTAGCGATATCACTCTTCTGTTCACGTAGACCTGCTTCAATTGTTTTCGCCAAACGATAAATATTAATAGCTTCCTCTAATTCACCATCAGTCAAAGCAACATGGATAAGTTGTCTAACACTGAATAATTGATGTATAAGACGGATATCGTGAAGAGACTCCTCGATTTGATTAGGTAAAAGCTGCAGTATTGTGAGATTTCTAACTTTGGTACGCCCCACTTTTTTAAATCCAGCGTGAATATAATTGGATCCAGGGTTCGTAGATTGTATAGCGTCGTCCTTTACAAATGTGATAAAGCCTTCTGAAGGTATCCCCCACCTTTGAACACTGGCATAAACAGCCCATTTTACTAAATCAGAGGAGAGGTAACGTGATTCATTTCTAAAAAAAGTACATTCAATAACATCTTTGAAATGATCATCCCGCTTCTTTGAATACCAAGAAACCCAGCCGGCATCTCCTATTTCCGTACGTAAGACCAAATTTTTTCCTGGTCTCGTAAATTGACTGCTTCCAATAGACTTACGAGCACGGGAATAATGACAATCGGCAAGACGCAGCATATCACGATCGCACTTGTTTGTTATAATCCACGGTCCGTACTCCCCATTCTCTTCTTCATTCTCTCCGAATGAAAGTACAGGTTGAGTAAATAAGGAAATTGATTTATTGAGTTTCTGTTTTTCTTGTTTTGTTGGCGGGTTTTTAACTTTTAGATCTTGATTATAGTCAAATGTCATTTGCACGTTCTTTTACCTCCAATTTTGGTTATAGAAAAAGAGAAGAGAAGCCGTATGTAATTAAACTACGGATTCTCTTCTCTTTTATAATGGGAGCGCAGTATCTCTTAGATAATGGTCACAGTGCGGATAGCATCAGGTCGAGATTATTTTTCACCTCTGCTGCTACTAAATCAATGATGAGGCTAAGATCACCATTGTCAGCCTTTTCGAGCGCAGCATAGTAGTCTTCTCGATTTTCGTTACGAATTATGGCCGGAGGGAATCCATTCTTCATTAAAATAAAGTTCATGGCCAGCCTACTAACTCTTGCGTTTCCATCTGTAAACGGATGAATGGCTACTAGTTTATGATGGAACGTTGCGGCGATTTGTATGGGATGGATAATCGTCTTGTTCGACTCATACCACAGCATAAGTTGTTCCATTTCAATAGGTACCTGGATAGCTGGTGTGTAATGATGGATTTTTCCGGAAATGGTTAGTACATGATTATCATGTTTCTTATACTCCCCTGGTGCGAAGTCAATATCCCGAACTCCTTGGAAAAGGAGCGCATGAAAATCTTTAATTAGACGCTCTGTAAGATCCCGAGTCGTTATGACTTCCTGTAAATAATCAATCGCTTCAGCATGATTTATAATTTCGAGATGTTCTCTTAGTGACTTTCCTTTAACAGTTAGGCCTTCTCTAAGGAAGAAGGCAGTTTCTTGGTACGAGAAAGTATTACCCTCAATTGCATTGGTGTGATACGTCCATTCTTCACGGAACTTCTGAGCAACTATCTTCATAAGATCCGCACTTAGTGGACGCCTCTGATCGACCTCTGAACGAAGGGCATCAATTTTTTCAAACATGGCACTTATTCCTTCCTGAGATGTTCTTATTAGCATTATATCAGAAGCAGCTGCATTAAATACCCAACCACTTTATGAATGTATGAAACCACCGAAATCATCTGTGTCAACTGCCTCGCCTACACTGATTATATTAACTGAACTCCCACCCCAGATGTTACACCATAAAGTATGTGCATCGGATTCTGATTCGGAAAAAAACATATGCTCAACTGTACCGAAATTATTGTAAGTTATGCGTGTTAGCATGATCATCAACCTCCAAATGTAGTGTTGCAGGACATATTATTCTCCTGCTCATCAAATTCAACGAAACAACCACAACCTCCGATATCAAAAAGATCGATTTGTTCTGGTTTGGCTTTCTCATCTCGGTTAAAGTCACGAAGTGTGTAGGGCTCGCTAGGAAATCGCAATCCCTTTGTTGTATGTTGTGTGGTGTCTTCATTCTCTTCAAAAAGTAAATCAGGAATAAGATCAGTATCGTACTCTTCTGATTCAGTTTGATATTCGAATTCTACCGGTGTTTTACTTTTTTTCTTCATAAAACTATACTTCCGGATCTTCATATATTCTGACTGGGCACTTGCAGCTGGATGGATAAATAAATTTGGTTTATCAGCTCTTCCATAAAAGTAATCGCGATAAGCGTCATCTAATTCTTGAAGCAGTTTTTCTTGCACATGTTGAGGAATCTGATCCTCTTCCGGAACTTGATCATCTATGATATATCGATAAGCTGATACACACATAGATAGATGGAATTCCTCTTCAAGCAGCTTTTTAAAGGTGTCAGGCATGGTTTTCTTCAAGTGACGATAGTGTCCTTGACCTGCTTTTATGCAGCGACCATTACAGTTGTTATGGGAGAAACCGAGTTTATAAAGTTCAGGTTCCCGGATATCATACTGTTTCAAAACATCATCTGGTCGTATGAAGTTTTCGATGAGCGGCATATTCACGCTAAAAGGAAGCCAATTTTTTACGATCGCCTTCTCTCGATGCATTTCTTCAAATCCAATACCAAAGTAGAGAGTAGCGTTCTCAATAAAGTTGTTTTGTTTGAGATACTGAGGATTACGCCATTGTTCTATTCCAGGCTTAATCCCCTTCTTCAAGTAGTCTGATGCTACTCGCATCTTAAGAAGCTTAGAGCAGTCTCCAATCATGTTGTTATATACAAGCTTCTTTTCAAACATGAGTTGGATGGGAGTGAGCCCTGCACAATGGATGAGAAGTGGGAGCTGCAATTTATCAGACACCTCATCTATAAATCGATAGGTATCATGGTTTTCCCAGAGTGTGTCCGTAAAGTAAAGGAGAATGTTATCCTCTGGATACTTCTTTATCACAAAATCGGCAGCAGCTAAACTTGCTCTTCCACCACTAAAGAAAATAATATGATTCTTCAGGAGCGGGACTATTTCTTCGCGGTTCTTGGCTTTATCATTTACAGAATATTTATTCAGGTGAATCATGAATCAAAGCGCCTCCTTATTGAATAGTTATGGGTTGTGATTGAATCTCATAGCGCACAACAAAAAAGCACGTTCTGAGTCCATCACGATAACAAGAAAGGCATAATGCCACCTGTTAGGTGATTAGACACGAACGTGCTTCAAAATGAAATGACTCTATTGCGCATGCATGAGTCCATAAGAAATACAAAAATTATATCTTAATGGTATCATACCTATACTTGACCGACAAGCTCCTTAGAATGCAAAGGAAAACTGCCCCTCTTCCCCCCTGCTATCAGCTGGATTTATTATTAACTCAATGGGTTTCGTCTCCTCTTCAAATCCCTCTATATTCCCTGGTTTAGCATACCAAGGTGCATAGAAATTCATCTGGATTTTACAGAGCCTGACCGCAATGCTGGATATGTCTTGACCAGTTCCTCGTAAATAGTAATTGGATGCGGGCAGTAGCATTGCACCGCATCCGACACAAGGATCATTTACAGTCTGTCTTTTCATTTTTTCCGGTTCTTCATTGGAATGTACAAAATCAACCATCATTCTTGTTACATGAAACGGTGTAGGATAATACCCAAGAGCTGCTTTATAGCCCTTTCCGGATTGCTCACAAAGTAAATGAGACAAGTAGTCATATGGATTATCTAGTACTGGGAATATATCAAACGTTCTATAATAATGCTCATTCAAACGTTCCGAAACAACCGGTACATCGTCGGAGCATGCTAATCCCCAAAGCAACCAATCAGCAAAGTTTTCGATTGTTGCCTCGTTGTGATGCAGGCATTTCGCAAACATTTTTTTTGTGTTTTCTACGCCGGTGGACCCCATGTCAGACCATTGGATTTGAGGAATTGGGCCACTGCCAATAAGGGTTCCTTTTAATAGAATGTCTGACCAATATGTCCACCTACCCCATAGTAAATCATCATAACTAAAAAGGTAGGGTAATAACCAGCCCCGCTTCTCAAATACTTCCGAATGGCTGAGAGGAAGTCCGTTTATTGGTATTGCATAAGTATGTACATTTCTATGTAGATCAATGAGTTGTTCCATAGAAAAACGTTCCATCTTATAGTTGGTACTCATTTAATTTATTCCTCCTTATATACCCCTGTAGGGTTATGTCAGAAAAGGTATATTCATATTAATAAAGGCTTTCAGAACAAAAAAAGCACGATCACATGTCATTATCACCTCTTAGGGGGAAAGCCACTAAAAGTGGTCAGACATGTGAAGCGTGCTCGCTTCAATAATTCAATTTCATTTTAAAGTGTTCATGCTCTTGATTTTAATATCCTTCCAGGAAAATCATACTTATCAATATGCTCTCGAAAGCCTTTATAATCCGTAACCCACACGGATTTATCCTTTATACTTTCAAACAAGTATTGCCTAGCATTATCTGTATACGCAGCTCCTAGATATACATAACCTCCAAAATCATAGCCGATCATATTTGAGTAACGTTCGCGCTTTACCTGTTTACCAGCGTGCTTACCACTGGCATAGGATACGCTGTTTTCAATGTTTGGAACAATGTTATACTTCATATATTTCACTCCTTGCGTGATGTCTCATTAATCAATGTTTGCCATCTTACAACGTTTGCCCACTCTAAGAATTCTTTTAGTGCTGAATGGGAAATGTGTTCAAACATACTAAAGAAATCAGACTCATTGTTTTTCTTAATTAAATCTAAATAGTTACTGTTTGAGGTGTTTAAATTCTACTACCCTTGATTCTTTGACCAGTAAAAGCCATTTAGAATATCTCCGTTTCAAAATGAAGTTATTTTATGATTTTGCTTAATTATTTTCAACAAGATAACTAGCAAGGGTTGCCATAAGCAATTTTTTAATTTCTTGATCTTCTTCAGATGCGATCAGCTGTTCAAATTGCCTTACAATATCATCCGTTGAATCATCATTTTCATCCTTTGATTCCAAATAGATTCCCTTACAACTGGGACATAAAAGTTCTTCTCCTCTTAATAGACGCTGCATAACAGGAGTGTTGGAACCTTGAATATGCATAAACTTGTCATGCTCATTTCTTGTTATTCCGCAAAATGTTTGACCTGCATATCTACCTGTAAAAGTAAAATGTGTCATACGTAACGCCTCCGTTTTTTCCTTAGATTTGGGTTGTGATCGCTTCACCACAAAAAAAAGAAGCACGATCTCCCATCAATTCACCAGAAATGGGCATAAAGACACCAAAGGTGATTTGACACGGGAAAAATGTGCTTCTTCATAAAAATGACTCTACAGCGCATGCAAGAGTCCATCATTGTGGGTTAGATGGATTTATCCTACCATGATAAATACAAACTAACAACTATAGTCGAAATCAACGCCCTCTCTTGAGCTCCTATTTTCATTATACTTGCCACATGAAAAGCCTAATTCAAACTATATTTTGCGTTTTTTAGTGTATTCGGATATTCTGGTGGAAAAGGGCTATTTCGTTCTACTACATGTATTTTATCTTAGGGAAAAATCTACTTGATCAGTCACTCTTATGATTCCATTTGCTTATCTCTCTCCGCAGCTAGTTCAAATTTTGCTTCACACTCATTGCATTTATTCTTCTTATCACTTATTTTAGCCAGCTCCCCGCATAAGACACAAACCTCACCAATTACATCAGTTATGAACAGTTTACCAATTTGACAGTTACCACAAATTTTATGCTTATCGAGATTTACCTCATCACACAGATACGAGCTTTGCGAGTTTTGATAGTCTGCTCCACAATGGGTACAAGAACTTAGTTTTACACGAAATCTTTTACGCATAATTTAACCTCTCTCTTAAGATATAATGTCTGGCAATCAGTCACTAATAGTAATTGCAAATTGTATCTTTCAATAAGTTCTCTTCCTGGTTCGGTTTTAATCATAGAGTTTATTTATGGGTTGATGCACGTTTTTTCTCGAACTTTATCATGGATTGTATTAAATCATTTACATGTAAAATGAAATCTGAAGGCATGGTTTTGAGTTCATTCATTGTGGAATCAATATCAATTCGTTTCTCTAATATCACATCGATATCAATTATTAATTCTTGAATGGCAGTGAATTCCCGGTTCTTATTTTTCTCTTTGAATAGAGAAGTAAGAACTTTCAGATACTCAGTTGGCAACACATTGAATAACATAAATAGTTCAAATTGTTTATTACATTCAATAGTTAGAGGCTTCAAGAAACGTACTCCACTAAGAGAGGTGTATACTTGAGTCATACTCGCACTCCTTTTTTATTTAGAGTAATAAGAGAAGCGGGATAATTATTGGGTGATCCTTACTTCAATTTCTCATGACATGGACAGTAATTTCAATCTATTCTCCTATGATACTGTCTAGATCCTTAATTGAGAAACCAGATTGCTAATTAAATCAAAATGAGAAGAGGACTTCGCGCTGGAAGTCCTCTCGTTATAATGCTACTTTGATATATTTACCACTCGTAACTAGGGAGCTCTGCACAGATCGATGCATCACGATCTAACATGATCCATTCACAGTCCTGTCTTGCAGCGAATTCCAATAGTCCTTTTAAACATTCAGGGATTACATCACACTTATCATCATCTTCTGTATCCGTATAAACAAGAATAATATAACCATATTCATGTTTGGGATATACAATTAAAGGACATGATCTACTTTCTAAAAATTCGCAAGTTTCTTGCATGATATGTGCCGTACTTAAGACCAACATTTTATCAATCTGGAGATTTGAATTATCCATTGTTCATTTCCCTCTCTATTTTGGTTTGTTTTCTCATTAATACGGACGGTAAATTATATACGGATTAGGTTTCGCATGTTAAGAACCCGTCTTCCCAGCTCGATCGTTGTAGGATGCCAGAACGGATCCTCAATAAAACTTTTAAAGTCTTTAATGCTTGAGATTTTCAATTGTTTTTTGGTCTTCACATATTTGAACGTCCACTTTGTATACTCGATTAAATTCAGAGTAACCATTTTATTGGCTAATTTGAATGTAACCGTTTTGTTCTCTTCATCAACTTTTATAAAAATATTGTTATACTTGTTGTATTTGCAAATGCACTCTTTGAATCCATCCGTATCTGGTGTTTGGTAAGGAATACTGTTGTATATTTGTGTGACGTTAAATCCATATTTATCATCGATTATAAGTACATCTTCTAATCTGGGATGCTTCTGGATACAAATTGAACCTCGAATAATTTCTGTTAGGAAAGCCTGACTTTCGTACTCAGATTTAAATGTTCCTTCAATTCCCTTGTCTCCGATATACCAGTTGACGATAAAAACAGCATCCGGTTTGATTTGATTCATTAGTTTGATCAATTGTTCTTTCATTCGTAGCTCTCTCCTCATAATTTAATTTAGAATGAATATACTTCAATCACTTGTCCCAAAAGAACTTACGTAGATACCATTGACCACTAGGTTTGGTGTAATCGAAATGAAAGCTCTCTTTATAGTTCATGACAACATAAATATTAGTTACTTCTGGAGTAAGCTCTTTGTAAGCTCTAACCATACCTCCATTCATAAGAATGGCGATTTGAGGAAGATGTAAATAGAGAGATCTATCAGGAACCATCTTGATTCGATAAGATCCATTGATGTGGTAGGTATCGTTACGTATTTGTTCCCCTAGCGATAGTCCAAATTTATCCATCCACTTATTAAATGCTTCAGAATTACTAAATGATGAGTAACTATAACCATTACTTAAGACTTTGTAGATGCAACTATCCTGGTGGCCTTCAACTTTTAACACCGTAAGGTTTGAAGTAAGAGATCCTCTATAGAGCTGCTCTTCTTGTTTAATTGGTTTTGTAATTGCAGCTCGAATGATTTCAGGGTCAAGTCCAATTTGATTTGCACTTGGATAGATAAGATCATCTAAAAGAAGCAAATATCGGTAGGTATTCTCATCTAAGAGGCTAAGATATTGATCATCTGTTAGATGATCAGGGAGCTTTTTGCAGATGCCGCCATAAAACTCACAGTGATTTGTGACATGACCATACAAACTCGCTTCTAACCGATCTTTGTAACTTAACTCATACGTCCCCCGATATGTATCGCCATTCGTGAAGAGGATTTCAAAGTCGGTCTTGTAGTATCCAATTTCAGGAGCTGTTAAGGCCATTCTTTTTAAAATTTCGTCTGCATCTTCCCAGTTCTTTGCAATATAAGGGATATGGCATTCATGATTTGGTCCCTCGCCTCTAGTTATTACGATACGTTTCACTTTTACATCAGTCGTATATCCAAACTTTAAAGCGCGTTTTAGCTGCCTGTACTCCATACCATTTAGTGCATGGACTTCAAGATTCCATCCATTAGGGTTCTTGGCATGAGACTCTAGGATCCCTTTGCTGTTGTATCCGAAGGTATGTTGCAGTTTCTCCAATGCACCTGCTTGTGATTTGCCAACGGGTTCAGGATAAATTGTTCTTGTCATACTGAAAATCACTCCTTCTTTGAAATTTGGGTTGTGATAAGGCGCAAAAAAATACACCTTAACGAAAATGACCCATTCGCCCTTTAAAAGGCATGCTGCCGTAAAATGACAGATTGGTCTACTTTCGTTAAAGTGTATTCTTAAAAAAATGATCCCTATAGCGCGTGCTGGGGACAAATTAAATGTAAGTTCTTGATAACATCTTATCATCTAAGAGGATGAATTAAAAGTTATTATTGAAGAGGAAAAAGAGTTGGATGTCCTTATAGTAAGACAAACTATACTACGAAGTGTTTAAAAGGTATTAGAATAAAGGCACTTGGATTATCCAAGTGCCTTTTTCTCTTTATTCTTTATCTTTGTTGAGCTTTTTCCTTGCGCATGATTTCAATCATGGATTTCCGGATTTCCAATCGCTCTTTTTCGCTGTCAACCGGTGAAGCCAGAACAGATTGACCGGAGTCTGTAATTCGTTCAAGTTCTTCTTCGAAATTTTTGGGGATAGGTTGGACCTTAATTTCGTTCATCGCTTACCCCTCCTCGTTAAAGTAATAGTTAACTAACCGTAATGCAGCTGGAGTGTCAATATAGAGGCCACGTCCCATATCTTTTGCACCAAGTTCTTTTTTATAATGATCAATTAAGGAAGTCTTAGATATAAATGAAACATAACCATCAAATCCTCTGGTGAAGCTAATCTTGCAGGCAATTGCAAAAAGGTGAGCACCAACACCACTAAATATCTTGTTGTCGGAGCCAACATTCCATGGTGCACTTTCTGCAAGATGGACGAATATGAAGCCTTGATCAATTTCCAAACTAATCAGGCCTTGAATTTGTTCCGAACCAAGAACGAGCAACTTATACACTTCCCGTTTTGGATGGTGTAGCTCTTGTCCCCAGTCGAAATTAATCCAACTTCTTTCACGAGTTACCTGTGTAGAAAGATCATTTCTTTCAAGGGGGAGGAATGTTGTCTTATAATGTTCCCCAGATTGGCGATGAGTTAAACAAGGGGATAATCCATCTATATGAATTTCAAGCCCCTCTGTATGGTATTCACCGGTAAGGAAGTGATTAATAATCTTCATGTTAATCCTCCATATGT
Source organism: Paenibacillus glucanolyticus NBRC 15330 (assembly GCF_004000885.1). Lineage (GTDB taxonomy): Bacteria > Bacillota > Bacilli > Paenibacillales > Paenibacillaceae > Paenibacillus_AQ > Paenibacillus_AQ glucanolyticus. The sequence goes on along the minus strand of NZ_BIMC01000015.1, from coordinate 36,211 downwards.
TTATTATAACATGTTTGACTTGAATCAGGTGGATCTGCGAGTTCGAATGAATTTATGCACAATCAAAGCAAAACATCTTAAAAAATCCTGCATCGTTTTTTTGGAACCTTGCAGCTTGAAGATCAGAGTCGATTCGGTGGACTGTATGGCACTTTGGACATTGATATACCGAATAGGTGATGAGCTCCCCATCTACTGACTCGTTATAGGGATTTTGAAGATGCGCAATATAGTGTCCTTTCAGTTCTCTGGCCATTGCATCATCAATCTGTTTTAGCGAATGGATTGTATTACCACCAATAACAATGGGGTCTGCTATGATGCGACTGACCATTTCATCGTAATTAAACCTCTCACCTTCTGGTGTGATGATACAGACTTGGTCTAAAGGGGTTTCTTTATCAGCCAGTGATAGTAACTCCATTTTGAGGGTGCTAAGAGATGGACAACAACTCCATTTATGCTCCTGATGAGAATCTTGGTGGTAAACGGTGTAATATTCTTCTTCCTGAATTTCGATCTTATCTCGATTAATGAGTTTCTCAGTTAATTGACCCGAAGTCACCTCGATGATTGGATTATCCAGATTAAATGCAAACCACTCGATCAGTTCATCGGTTGAGGAGAAAACGGGTTCGCACATTTCCCATCCCGCATCATCAATATTAAGAAATCCATACTGTAATTCTCTCAGAACAATTAAGTACCTGCAGTCAATTGCTCCAAGTATAACCGAGCCGGCTGAAGCTTTACGCTTCCACATATTTAGCTTCTCTTCCGTGAGGACTAAATCCTTTGTGGTACGGGTGAAAATATAATGCTCACAAGTTTTCTCCGACTCCATAAGTTTCTGATTAAACTCCTCGATTTTCTTAGCTAAAACATTCATTCAAATAGCACTCCTTCTTGTTTCAATTATTTGGGTTGTGATTAAGGCAGAAAAAAAAGCACCTTAACGAAAAGGACCCATTACCTTAAAAGGTAAGCTGCCGTATAGGCAAATAAGTCACTTTCGTTAAAGTGCATTTCTTGAGATAATCCCTTAAAGCGCATGCTAGGGACTGATAAAGATAGTAGTTATTTATCTATAATAACAGGATGTTTGCTCGATTAAAAGTTCTGTTAATCAAAAAGAAGCGGGATGACCCGCTTCAATTGGAACAAAATACACCAAGTTTATCAACTTTTATAGTGCTTCATGGAGCTTGACACATAAAAGGAGCAACTGTAGCCAAAGGTATTGTTTATAACCATCAATTAAAGATATGGATTTTCGAAAAATTCTCTTTTATTAAGAATATTCGTTATTCAATCCTAAAGATAAAGCACAGTGTAAGATCTTATCTAAGTTACTATTTAATGATCTAGCTTAGTGATGTTTTTAGCAGTGACCTGTCCTGGATATGAATCTTCTATAGAATTATATGAGATCTCAACTTTCTCACCGATTGTAAACTTAGAAGGATCAATTCCACTTACCCATAGTACTTCTTTATATTTTTTCAGTTCTATTAATACCTTGTAATCTTCTTGCAAATCTTCTTTCTTCAATCCAGAAATGACAAGGATTTTTTTGTTTTCTACATCAATCTCTTTAACAACGCCAGTCAATGTCTCATAATCAGATTTAGAACTACTGCAAGCAGTTAGAAAGAACAAACATAAACATATTAACAATGCTTTTTTCTTATGCATAAAATCGCTCCCAGTTAGTATCACTATTGTCTTCTCAAATTAATTTAATATGGCATTCATTTGAAGTCGACTTAATACATTACCTACATGTGAATATGTTCCTTCGCCATTATGTCTCCCTTTATGAACTCCTTTTAAAACAGAACTATAGTAGATTGGGCCTCCACTGTCTCCTCCATAAGAACTGTAACTGGCACTCCTTAAACCTGTAAAATTCACTCCTTCAATAGTATAAGAAACAGATTTACTTTTCAGCACACCGCATGAAACTGGGTTGTTATATGAAGACGCGCCTGAGATACAAATCATTTCCCCGACAAATTCATTACTACTATTTTGAACAGTATCAAAATATCCTCCTCTTGAATTACTAGTGTACAAATGATTGCTATATGTTAGAGAAGATATACCAATTGCTGCTGCATCTACATTGCCACCGTATATTCTTGAACCCATTGAACCGACACTATTTGTTCCTTGTTTGAAGCTATTCCCAGCATTACCACAATGGGCTGCCGTAATAATATATCCTGAACTAGTACTTGGGAATTTTGCCATAAAGCCAAGGGTACACAGTCCACCATTTGTTGTATTAGTAATAGCGGTACCGGCTTGCAGAGGATTATATGCTGAGTCCCTATTTTGATCTTCAACCAATGCAGATTCTCTGATTAATAACATATCAGGATTAAAAGCATCTTCAAGTATTTTCTTTTTTTCTGAATCTAGATTCTTAACTCCTACTTCTACTTTTTGTTCTGGCAAATTTATTAAGGTATCGGTGATTAACACTCCATTATGCTCAATATTTAATAACGTTAATAATCTTTCATTAAGATCAATCAGTTCTTGTTCTGAATACTTAGCTGAGAAAACGTTAATCAATGTAGGATCCCCATAAATATTTATCAAATCAGATTCAAGTTTTGCTTTATCATTCTTATCCTTAATTCCAACATTTAAGACTCCACCTAATTTTTGATCAATAAATACAATTGTTTCATCTCTAGTGCTATTGGTTGATAAATAATTTTTTACCAAAGGTAACTTATTCAATTGATGATCAATACGATATGTTAGTTGTTCTTCCTCTTCTCTTGTTAATTTAACACCAAATTTTGTTTCGTTCATATTTTCTTTCTTAGACAGAAAGCTCTTATCTTCACTAATATGAGTATTCAATCCGAATTCTTCTCTGAATTTCATTTCATTTGAATAATCATAGGAATAGGAATCAATTTCAACTTCGTTTGCACTTACATTAACTGAAGACATGACAAGACCTATTGATAATATGAATGTGAACATTTTGTTTTTTATCTTCATGAAATTCACCTCTTTTTTAGATTTCTAAATACCGTTTTTCTAGCGCCTCCTGTCAAGTTTACCTGCTATCGAGTAATTAAGATTAAGAAAACTTATTCCTCTTAGTTTTATAACAACATCAATAGGTATTCAGCTCCTTTTTTATTTTTTTTCAATACACTATTAATAACCATAGTACCAGAGAAAAAGTTACGGTTAAATTTGGGTTATTTCTCAAAATCTATATTTAGAAGTTGCTTTGTGTAAAAACTAGCCTTTTCTATTAAATTCGCGCTAAAATCCTGCCAGTTAGTTTTAACAAAAAAGCAGCTGATCACATTGACCAGCTGCTCGACTGTGTTTGTTTAACTATCGTTATCCGTTAGCGCATCGACTTTTATTCGAATTATTAACGGACTTGCTTAGAATATTAATTTTTCACTTTACATATTCAATCAACATTAAATAAGCTTGCTGGTATCTTTGCATTCTCTTCATGTCTGACTCTGTAGGAGACGTAATCCTACTCCAGTCCATATTATCTTTAACATCTGCAAGTTTTACTTTACATCCAATTGGGTTTAATCGTGCCCTTCTAATGAAATCCCAATAATTTTCTTTTCTTTGTGGAGAAATATGATTTCTCGTGACACTTTTAACGGCTGTCACAATTATCTCGGAGAATCCTAATCGGCTCAAATCAACATCCGTAATTTCCGAATCCTCCAAAACATCGTGTAGTACTCCGACAACCCTTTCTTCTTCACTTTCCAGCTGCATCATTACTCTTAAGGGATGTAGAATGTATGGCTGCCCAGCTTTGTCGTATTGGTCTTTGTGAGCTTCTGCAGCGATTTGAATGGCTACGTCAAGCATCGACATTTATGCTTCCTCCTAAATATCCAAATAAGTATTCGTCCACGTTCACGTAGCCACATACCTTCCAGGTGTCTATTAAAGCAATTCAACCCAATTCGCAAAAGATCATCTTCGTTATTATTTTAATACAAATTCAATTTCCTTATACTCAAATTGATCGCCATGCTTAGTCTCATAAAATTCTTCCCAAGCTTCCAAATCTTCTTCTTTGTCAAACTCATCAAATACTTTTGCTTCGATCAAATTGTCTGTATATTCTCCTACTTTGCCGATCCTTACTACACCTTCGACACTCAGTATATTAGCCCACTTAATATATTGATTTCCAACCTTAATAACATATCTACTCAACTGAAAACACTTCCTCTTCCTTTAACTTATACTAATAAATTTCTACGGATTTATCTTTAGTTCCTCCATTTTATAAACTTTGAAAGGAATGTAACAAAGCAAAACAATCTATCTCTCCATCCTATCATTGTAAGGCTGGATGGACAATTGATTGATTACTTAACACATTAAAGGAATTTCTTGAATAGAAAGGTTTTCGCGGATCTTTTTAACGTTCTCTTTTAGGATTTCGAACAAAACGGCAATACGACCTCTTCTCATAGCTGCTCTTCCTAAATTCCCGCTTCCTGCAGCTTGATCAATCACGATTTCACCTGGGAGAGTAATTGCCTCCAGAATAGCTTCGTAGAGCTCAACAGGTTTCTCTGCCTGATGAATCCTTTTTTGAGGAGAAGCGGGTTGAAAATCAAATTCCGTGGGTAAAAGATAGGCCGTACCAGACATTTTTCTATTTCCACCTCGTTGCTTATCCGGACGTAAAGAACGTGCTTTACCCTTTGTGAAAAACATAATGTCCTCTGTGTTTTTTGATTTACGTCCAGTATTCCATACACGAACACCCTTCTTCCATGGTACTTTGGAAAAATATAAAAGCCCACATTTTTCAGCCATCATTTTGATTTCATACAGGTACTTGAAATTCGATTCGTTTTCGGCCGGCAATATTTCTACCAAAAAACCACCAGGTTTAAGGATACGTGCTTTTTCTTTAAAATCCTCTAAATTGTAACGAAATGTGGTTTCTTCATATCCAGATACAAAATTACGATTTGTTCCCGAATTTGATTTAATGTCCTCCCATGGATGATCGGTCACGATGGCATCAATACTTTCGTCATCAAAAATAGAAAGGTTCCTTCCATCACCTTCTACCACAACAGCTGAACCTTCTCCGTCCAGAAAAAGATATACTCCACGTGCGACTTTTTCACAACGATCCTTCAGTTCGCGATATAGCCTGCCTCGGATTGTACTTTCTGGCTTGTCTGGAAAATAGGATGCGATTTCTTTGATATGCATAGGTCTTGCATTATGGGCCATGACTTCTGCAATTCGGTTGGCTAAAATACGTTTACTCATGATTATCTCTCCTTGGATTCAATTGATGGGTTGTGTAAGACGCAAAAAAAGCGCCCTTCTCAATGAATGTTGGCCCATATAGGGGGATTTCTACCAAGAAGGTAGTACATTCACTCAGAGGAGCGCTTTACTTAAATTGACTCTTTGACGCATGTCGGAGTCCGCTGGAATTAATTCATAACGACATTTTAACATAGTTTACAAAATAACAGAATCGATAAGATGATCACCATAAAAATCCTTAGATGGTCGAGAGGTTTCCCAAAAGTATGTATTAATGGGACCCCCGACCACCAGGATTAAACATCTATATTACGATTGTTCTTCAGATTCAGTGTTATTGAATGCCGCAACTTGCATCAGCATCTGAACAGTTGACTCTTCGAGTGTTATCCGACTTTCCTTAATGGTAAGCATGTCCAAAAGATTACTAACTACGGTAGGCAGTTTTACGTACGATTCAAAGGAATTATAGAATTCATCCATGTTACTCCAAAACTTTGTTTTTTCAACAATCTCTGTTTGTACAGCAAGACCACCATCGAAGGTTGCTTTCATTTCTTTAATTTCTCCCTTATCTAAATAACTCTGCAGTGCTGTATAATCGATTATCGATACACCATCGATATCCATTCCGGTAAAATGCGGGTAGTTGCAGATCACGACTACGTGAATGTCCTTACCCTGAAAACCGCGTAGTTCAGAATCAAAAATCGAGCTGTGTTTCAACAAAAAATCCCGCTTCCGCTTAACTTGCTCTGCGCCTTGCTTCAAACGTTTATAGCCATTATGAAAATCTCTCGCTTCCATAGGGAACTTAATGTTCTTGATTTCCGCGATGAGGATCATTTTTTCCATAGAGACAATAAGATCAATTTCTTCGACTTCTTTCTTGCTTGCATGGAATTTCTGCTTATCAGGTATTACTACATACTCTCCCTTACCTCTAAGGTCATTTTTAATGTTCCTCTTAAGATATTTCTCCAATGCGGCACCTCGATCTTCCAGCGAATAACTAACAGACTCCAACCATTCATCGATGAGTTGCAAGTAATTGGGTGCTTGGAGGCTAGAAAGAAGTAAAAAATATACCTCCCTTGTTTTTACCAAAGGTCGGGCCCAAAGATTAACTCTTCTTTTTTTGTCCGTGTTGTAAAGATCGTTTTCGATAATCGAAAGGAACGATTCAATTTGTGATTTAGTAAAAGCTGTAACATTTTGCAAATACGAAAGGAGTTCTTTTTTCTTGATTCTTATAAAGAATCTTTTCAACTCCGTATTGTTGGCGTCTTCATTTTGACTTAACTGCTCTCTTAATGCCCTGGCCAAAATTAGCAAGGAGCTATATAGGAGGATGACATCATGAATTGTCAGTCTTTGTAATTCTTTCAATGGTTCTAAATCAATATGTGGATAAAAGGAGAAGATCGAGGATATACCTTCAATCAAATCATTAGATACAGGATAATCATCAGTCTTAGCAACCTGTATAGAGACGAAGCCTCGATGATCTACAGATACTTCTCGAATAGCCGCTTTCTTTCTCTTATGGTTCATCATAATTTGAAGCTCAGGGTTTTTTGAAAAAATTGTATGCGTTTCAACTACTGTCGCACTGACATTTCTCTCAACACGATGTTGACCGACCTTAAGAAGCTTAAGATACTGCTCGTTTTTGAATTCTAAATGAAGTACATTCTTAGGAAATTCTTCAATTATCCCTTCTTCCCAAGTAATACGGTCATAAGAGTCTTTTGCGGCGAAATACATATTGGAGGTTAAGTATAAATAACCTGCAATATCAATTATCTTTTTAGAATCATAATGATTGTGGAGTTGCTCATTATTCAAGAAGTATCGAATATAATTAAATAAATTGTTAAGAAGGTCGACCTGCATTTCGAAAACCCCACCTGCATTAAGCTGAGGCCTCCCATTCCCCGGATCAAATTTAATACTAGCGACTTCTTCTAATCGAATGCCATTAAATTGGCGTATAGTCTCGTCCATGTGTTTATTCAATTTAATAATTTCTGAATTACCGATAGCGATTAGAAACTTCATGATATGCTCTGGGTGAGCCTTCGTTTTCTCGATGGCATCTTTCATATAATCGTATATCATCTTGAAAATGGAGTGAAAAAGCGGGCCTTTTCTGACGATCGTTAATGCAGATGGATCGTCCAGGTCTAACGAGCCTGCTTCCATATATTTTTCCAAGTCTTGACTTATCTTATCTGCATCATATTTATCACTGAATGGATTCCAGTGCACCTCGTTTCTTAGTTTATGTCTAAGGTTTTTAAATTTCGCCATGTTCAGTACCTCGCTTTTTTATTGAACTATCGATTTTGTTAGTCCAGTTGAAATATGAGATTTAGCTGTCATTCGACATTTGGTTAAGCATTAGACGTTAAACAATTCAAATGTCGGCTATGATTGTCTTATATAGCAGCTTCGGATTCACAGAATACATGCAAGTTTTTAACAACTGTCGACAAAAGGAACCGCTCGAAAGCGATTCCCTTTGCAGATATTTTCTACTTAAAAAAACACAATTGTACGACATCTCTTAGGGAACAGTAATTATGTCTCACTCAATAACATGAATAGCTGAACTCGAATGTGAAAGCATGATTTTATTACTCATTTACTATCACTTCAACATTCTTTTGATATTTTAGAGGCTGCACTCATACCTATCAGCGTTTAAACATATGTGTTTGTGGATTTCCTGTATGGAGTGTTCAACCCATTCTAAGGACATTGCTTCCTTTACTCAAAACTGCCAGTATATTTCGCGAACTCCTTAACGAAAGGTATTTGCTCCCATCTATGTTACCACACATAAGGGATAATTCTGTATTTTACCCGCTCCTTATAATCCTGATATTCTTTCCCAAACTTATCAATAAGATAGTCCTCTTCCCTCAGACGAATCAATCGATAAAAGGGAACACCCATTGCACAAAGAGCGATAGGCAGTAGCCAAGGAGAGATTAGCATAAAGACGAAACCTTCAAAGAAAAACATACTATAGATCGGGTGTCTCACGAATCGGTACATACCTTTTATAATAAGACTACCGTTTTCTTTGGGTTTTTCGGAATCTGTCCAGTTTTTTGAAAGTATACAAATACTGAGGTAATGGATAAGATATATTAAATTCAAAGAAATCAGTAATCCCAAAAGAATATGAGAATTAAACCAAAATAGTACCGGTTTGATCCAAAAGATAACACAATAAAACAGAATAAGTAGAAGTAAGAGAACGAAGTCACTCCACTTGGCCGTAGATCGCTGTGAAATTTTTTTGAGTCCGATCAATGTGATGAGAATGAGAATTGATAACGAAAGAATTGCTATAAAACTATTTTCGTTGAGCATAGAAGATCACCTATCCTTTCATTTTTTGTTTTTTGATTGTATACATATAAAACTGATATATTCATTGTTAGAGCTGTATGATATATTGTCGGCTGTGCTATTCGTATTCATTAACACATGTAAAACCCGCTTCCTCATAAACGGAGCGGGTCATAATGTTATTTCCTAATTATTCGTAGTCTCAAAGGGATCCTTCAGTAACAACGTACCCATCTGGGAAGTATTCATTGAACACAGCAATTCGAACTGCTGTGCCATGGTCGAACCCCATATGATACTCTGCTTTTTCGAAATCCTCCCAGTAATCAATACTGCCCTCGTGATGGCTTAGTCCGAATCTCATGCCATCATATGCATCCGTAAAGCCGAACATATACGGCTTACTGACATCGAGTGCCTTACATACTCTATCACTACCAAAATACTCACAAACATTAAGCACTTGCTTAAGGGTTGGGAATGTTTCTGATTGTTCGTATAAGGCCAGCGCAGACATCGCGCAGCCACAATTTTTTTCTATGCTCCCCCATCCCTCAAAACCTGGCTTTACTACTCCAGATTTATAAGCAGTCATAACGCGAGATACGGTAATATTATTCATTGTTCATTCTCCTTATTTATAATTTTGATGATGCTATATTCTGTATTTCATGTTTTGATGTAGCGATTTGATGAGATACTGCACTCACCTTTGGATTCCATGCAGATTCATAATATTAATAATTAGCATTCTCCAATTTATTTGTGTAAAACAGGAATCTTTCGTGGCATTGTTTGCAGATATTTACGTGAATAAATGGCTCTTCGTCTTCAACATCTTTTCCGCAACTTATACAACTTCTGTCTTCGCATTTTCTGAAATCATAACACCCAGACTTTGTACTAAAAGCTATTTCAACGCCTTGTGTTTTATATGACCATTCTCTAAAATCATTTGGGTGCAGCTCTCTTGCAATTTCTTTTAAATCATCGCTTAATTCATCGTATCTTCTCATTCTTTATTCCTCCAGTATTATAGTTGCCTTTGACCTTCCTTCAGAGTTCTGCAAAAAAGCTTATCTATTCTAGATTTAATTCCTGATTCTCTCCTTTCTTGATGATATGATTGGGTTGTGACGAACGCAAAAAGAAGCGTTCTTCCCTACAAACGATCATTCAAATAGGCGGGTATCTGCCTAAGGGAGAGATCATTCGCTCGGAAGAGCGCTTCTTAATAGAAAGACTCTTGAGGCGCATGCCAGAGTCAACATAAACATCAGTTAGATAAATACATCCTATCATAGTCAAATGAAATCATTCAATATCTTGATAATTTAATTTATAATTTGAACTCCAAGTTCTTAAACTTACTTCTTTTGGGATCTCTTCACTGTTACCAAAGAAAGTGCAACAATAAACACCCAAGTAAGGAATAGTGCTGCCAGGATGGTGCTTATGGTTCTAACCGGTTCCGAAAATGCGCCCTTACTAATAAAGACGTAAATCAGCCCGAATGCAATGATACGAATCAAAGTCATAGTTACTTTATTATTTTTATGAAACAATGTATGTACTAGAGAGATCCGTTCCTCCGTTTCCTTACACTCTTTCAATAATTAAAATATCTCGAATATAAGTAGAACAAAAGCAGTTGCGGATGAAAAAAGTAAAGCATTATCATAAATCTCAAGCATAAAGATGATACCTCCCCCTCATATCGATCACATTTATTTCCGATATTTCAACTGGACTCGGTTACATTCCTGAATGATCTTGCATCGCTGATTTTCGTTGATATGAATAAATTTAGCTGAGATGCGTTCATCCTCGATCCGGACGATCTTGCCAAAGAAAGTAACAGGCTGCCTATCGATATAAAGAATTCCTTTGATTCGATCGTTGATTCGATATTCTTTTTCCTGGTCAGAGATGAAAGAAATTCCGCCACCGCTAAGATCATTGGTAGGATGATTGAGAAAGATTTCATCATTTGTTGATATGGATACCACCGAATGATATGGGACTCGGAAAAATTCGCGTTTTTGCTGCATGTTGGTTCTTGTTCGATTTATCTGTGTCATATGTCTCCACCTTTTTTTATCACTGTTTATAACGGATTCCATAACGAATATGTTAGAGCTAATTTGATTAGCCCATTTCAATTTTTGTATTTCAGCCCAACCAATTTCACCATTGAACCGAGAATATTTGAGGGCCCATTACAGACTATAATGCCAATGCGATTATCATCAAAACACCTAATAGAATGTAACCAACAAATCCAAGGGTTTCATTTGGAAATTCTAGCTTCAGAATTTACTGCAATTTGATAATCTATAAATTCTTTAGTCAAAATTTCATCTAGAAAACACTCTAAAGCAAAATAAGCATCTATCATATCGATCTCTGTTTCAAAATTAAAACCCATGACACGACGAAAACGACTATAGATTGAATATTCAATTCCTTTAATTATTTTTGTATTATTTAAACCTGCTTTCCAATGGATTGATTCTCTCTTAAATAGTTTTTTGTTTCTTTCTTTAAAAATATATATAGAATTGTGTTGAAATTTAGTGTATAAGCGCGTGTAAAACCCTTTTGGTTCCTCAGAAATCTTTACTGTTAAAATATAGGGAACAGGCAAAGCTGGTTGAACACGTTTTTCAATTGAAAATAATCCGTAATTGTTCATAATAAAAATATCCTCTCTTTAGCCAACGTTCAAACCTACATTGCTTTCGTAGCATCAACATATCTTATCTAACTTATAGAAAATAGCAGCTAGTATGATTGAAGCCATGCTTATAAAAATACATTTTACAATTACTTTATGTTATAAAATCAATTTGATTTTGATAAACCGTTGTACCTGGTTGATTCCCTTTCCTCGATCTTTTACTAATTTCGGAGATAAGCGACCCCATGCTTTGACTAGGTGGGAAGACATACATAAGAGGTTTAGAAGTTTTAAGATCCTTGTATCTCTTCCGGAAAGCATATTTCTTCCGATACTTTAAGTAATCATCCCATGCCTGTTTCCTTTCTTCATCGGTCATGGTTATTAAGTTAAATTCATCCACATAAATCGTAATGTACTTTTTTTCATTCTTCTTCCGCTGCCGCTTTTTCATTGGATACCAGCTCCTATTTGATGGGAATTCAAATCCTCATACTCTTTTTCTTTCTGGACAAGTTCCATGAATTCGTCGTATCTGAGATTGAGAGACGGTGTAAGAACCTTTTCGAGTTCTGTGATAAATGCATCCATTTTTCCCTCACTATTAAAATCGAAGATCAAGCCCTCTGGAGATACCAGTTCTTTCAATGCCAAGACCCTTTGATTATTTCTAATCATTTCCGCCCATGTTTGGTAGTCTCTCTCATCACCGATATAGAACGTATATTGTCGACGAGTCCAAAAAGTAAACATTTTCTCGAACAAATCTAATTGTCGGTAGGTTATACACTTATCGGATAGTACGTTCTGAAGTCGCTTATGGAACCGTTCATCACAGGTCTTTACTTGAGCCACGACTTGAAACGGTTTTAACTCCTCGGGTACAACTCTCTTTGTAAAAAGCAATTCGAAATCTCTATACGTTTGGACCAAAACAACCACTCTCCGTTCAAGATCTCTAACATAGGCTATTCATTACAATTCCATGGATCATTGCAATTGCAACATTCTATAACTGAAAGCTGAGATAATCATCTATTGAAGATGACAGATACTGCTCGACTGGCTCTCTCAAATAATGATGGGGTCTTTGCACTTTCATGTTTCATCGTTTGTTCAATTAACAAAAGTACTATAAAGTCATCTAGAGAATATTTTTCTCCGTAAGGATGTTTTCTTTTAATTTCGCTTAAGTCTTGAACAAGAGATGGATCAAGGGACAGATGTATAGAGACCGGCTCGGGTTGTTCTTCAAAAATAGGAGCGTACAGATTACGGATCGGTTCCAAGTTCATGAGATCAGAATACGATTTATTTAAAACAATCAGACTCGTTCGTTCTACCAATTCGATTTTTGACTTTAAAAATGATCTAATTTCCTCCTGGTTTGAATTTACAAGTGCGTCTTCAAATGAATCCTTTAAAAAGGATAAGTCTTGGAGCAGAATTGCTTCTTCCTCTTCATTGATATCTGGAATATTGTTAAGAATCATTCTGAGCTCGTTAATTTTTCTTGTCATTGACATACATCCTTTTGCATCAAATTCTCTTTAACCCTCTTTGATCCAACAATGTTTGAAATGCTGGATTTCCGAAAATTAACTTAGTCCACTTTGATTTTTCGTATAGGCCCTCTCTTCTAGTGCAGAGATCGTTTTTATACTCTTTTTTCGTCTTCCATAAGAACAACAGAAGCGGGTTATTACAATAAAAGCTATTGCAATAAAACAAAGGGTCTCCCGCTCCTTTAACATATCATGCATATATAGAACTGCCATTAGAGCAATTAGTATAACAACGATCCATCCCGTAATCTTCATGATCTTTGTTTCTCGTCGGATAGTTTTTTGATTTGATACCCAACGTTTGGGTAGATAGTTGTTCAAGAGATGCACCTCCTATTAGCGCTATATACTTAGTGTACACGGCTTGTGGAAAATCGAGAAAGACACCCAAAAGTTAGGACTATCAATTCGGGTATTTCTTTCTTCCCGATTAAAAAGAACATCTTTTCAGATCCGGTCGAAAACATCAGTACCAGGTTTCATCAATGTATTATTCAGATTGGAATTACGAGAAAGAACGAAATTTTATCTTTGCTCTGTACTGGAGCGGGGCACTACTGGATGAAGTGTGATCCTGATATGATAAAAAGAAAAGATGAAAAGAGGCTGGGTAGATGAGCATGTCTACGATACAAATGTTAGGTTCAATTCAAGAGGGGGAAGTTGCACGCTTAGTGAGTGAACACATCAAGATTACCGTTATCCGCAAAGGTGGGGGGTTCTTCTACAAAGAACATCCGGATTGTGAGCCGGAGAAAACGCACCTCGTTTTGAATTTTGGAACAATGGATGCGCAATGGGAAAAAGAAGAACCGGCCGAATCCGTCTATGTTGATACTGCCACGGCTCTTTCTGCGCTGCTGCATGATGTAAAACTTCGCGCCACTTATAATGACCGTTCGGTTTTTATATCGAAATTGTCGCGAATCAGTGATTTTTTAGAGCTAGCCCCCGATCTCTTACTTCAAGATATAATCAATGAGGTGAAATGGGAAATACTCGAAGAATAGAAAAAAACCTCCACCGTTAGGTGGGGGTTCTTCATATTTCGTCAGAAGACCTCCAAAGGCTTCAGAGAGCTTGCCAATGGGATTTTCTCCATTGTTATTGTGAATTGTGGTGAATAGCTTATAACTTCATTTACTTTAATGTCTTTACCAGGTGTAATATTGAACAGAGCAAAGTTCGTATAGCTGAAGCGGTTCCTATGTACGCCTTCATACTTAACCCCATGGTATCCAATGGCACTGCAGCAGGTACCTATAAAATTTGGTAAAAGATAGGCTTGTTTTAGGATCTTAGTTTCTTCATTCTCTTCATTGAAGAAGCCCTGGAAATAGGGATCAAAAGATCCTAAATCGAATAAATGCAGCTCATCTTCAAGGATCTGAAATTCTCCAATGTCGATTACATCATCATGGGTGGGATGTATTTCATAAGGAACCGCATCCACGTTATCGCACACGTACAGCACTGGGACACCAATACAGTTATATCGACCATGTTGAGGTAATCCTGCTGGTGGTGACCACATATCTTTATCGGTAAACACATTAGAATTATCCCGCTTCCGAGTTCGGCCGCGATATAAAGTTCCGATTTCTGGTGACAGTACGTGATACTCTTTGGCCGTATAGTGTTTTTCCAATGTGCTATAAATAGCTCTTCCTGTGGGGTGTTTTAACGCGAGCATGGGATATTTACTGAGGTATTTCTTGAAATTTATCAAGTCATCTACTTCGATATTTTCTCCATATTTTGCGCTAAAATCACTGAATGTTTCATAATCATAGCCCCAGAAATCTACAACATCATTTTTCGTGTATATTTCATCACTTGGAGAGAATACGCCACCGGTAATGTCGTCAGGACGATACCCATCACGTCCACGTCCACATTTACACTCTAAATGTTTGGTCATTAACGAGTGAAGTTCTTCAGGTACATCTTGATCAAATAAATATGATTCTACGCTCATACCCTCTGGCTCTTCCATACGAGAGCTCGGGTCAAAGGGGTCATCGTTAAAAGCATGTACAAAATATGCACGTTCCTCCCCTTCACAGTAGCTGCAACCGGATATATTCTCCCCCACTTTATCAGCGATATCATTCAGGGTGGTATCGTCCACACTGAGGATGAAATACACTTCTTCCTCTTCAATGTCACGATCGCAACCTTCACAATCTAGACTCTCGATACCATCATGTGTTTGTTCATGACAGTCATCTTGCGACTCCAGGAGGTGATAACCATATTTCTTTGTAAAATCAATAACAATCTCCCCGCAGGTAGAACATAGCATAGTCTCTCTTAAGTCTCTGATCACCGTCATATCGCCCCTAATTGTTAATTTATAACCTAAAGCAAACGTTTGGATTTAACTTGGAGCGGGATCCTCTCCCCCTCTACCTCTTGTCATGTACTAGTTGTAAATCTAATATAACAAACCTTATTCTCAACTGAAATGAAAAAGTAACTATCAGAAGAGCGAAGACAAGAAATCGGATCAAATCGAATACTTTCAGCTATTTAAATGGTTATGGATAAATAAATTGATTTTACTTACCCATCGAGATGGTAAATTAATACGCTATGAACATAAAGAGATTCTTTGAGTCATAGTGTACTTGTTTGGTTACAACGAATGAGCATTGACGGCCTTTATAGCTATTTCGGAATAAAAAAGAGCCGGTATTCTTACTCCACGGGCTGCTGAAGATGTCTGTATAGTATTGTGTCTATTGACACCATGATCAGGCAGGATCATGGCCTATTACCTCCTCGGCTGTAGCGTAGCCACTGCAGCTCCGAGTATTGGGGTCAGCTCGGAGATTGAATGAAGGGCCGGTTTCTCAAAAGGACAAAGAGGATCGTGTTCCCAACAGGTGTGAGATTCTATGGTTAACTGGTTATTAGTGAAGTCGAGACGAGCGGGGGACATATTCACCTCTGTTGCAACTGTCCTTGTAACGCTTTTCTACCTGAATGTCGGTTTCTAGCTGCCAATCGTAAGGGTGGAGAACGAAGTGGGGTGCTATCAATTACGAAACCACTTAGGTAGACACGAATGCAGATCGCATGATTCGTTGGAAGACAACCTATGGATTTTTAGTGAGTGCTATGTAGATAAGCTGCAAAGGGCTCTGAGCGGAGAAATGGCTAATATTTAATGAAACTCATAACGCCGAAAGATGCGTCGGAGTAGTCGGAGCTAGGGAATGCCTAAGCACACCAGTTCTGAGGGGTTTAGGACACATAACAATAAGAAGGCAGGTGTACTAAGCACGGTCTTTACTGGACATAGATATCTAAATGCTACTGGTTGAGGTAGCCAAACAAGGCTAATCCAAGTGGCACTCCCCCGCCTATTGCGAACATAATAACTGCCATAACTGAAATTTTTAAAGCAAGTTTGGCGGTATTGTCTCCCGTGGGTTGGGTATTCTTACGCTTGCTATTAGACACCATAAAGTTCACCTCAATTATCTTAGATTTTCTTTAATTTACCATACATGTACTGCAGTAGCATTTTGCTTTACGCTTTACATTACTTGTTTCAGAATAACGATACACATTACAATAACGTAAATCGTCAAGAAAAGAACGGTTCTTATCAAGAATCTATCCACTACGTTTCCGAGTTCCATTGAGTACCCCCATGCTTAACTAGTTCAGATCCGCCACAGTATATCACAGTTATCAGAACTTCGAGAAACCAAGTCCCTTAAAACGTGACCATGCTTCAGAAGCTATAGTGAGGTGAGACCGGTGTATGTAAGATATCCTTTCTTATGATTTCGAGCATCACACATATAAAAATCATATAAGTCCATTTAAAATGTGTATAATCACGGGGTATATATCTATCAAGAGTCATTAAAATCCATATATAACACCCGCTTCAGTGGATTATTTCGGAAAAATAGTATGAGAAATAATAAAAATCGATGGTGCTACAAGTGTCCTGGCGTAGGTTATCGGTTACTAATTCAACTCCGGGAATTTGTTTTCTTGACTTGGATAGTGAAATAAAGACTCCAATAAATCACTTGTAATGAAAGAATCAGAATAATGCATAATAGAGGAATTAATTGAAGCGGGAGATTAATGAGATTAAGAATAACATAATTAAGAAAGATCCAATCAAAAAAGGTTATTAATCGTATTCAGCGGTCATAGTGTTCTCATTACGATTTGATTGAACAAAAATCAAAGTCATTTTCACAAAATGGGACCACTTTCCCTTGATCTATAATAAGCTCATAACAATCAAACAGAAAAAGCTTGATAAAGGATATGAATATGATTTAGATGAGTGGATTGATCGAACAGGATTGGCTAAATCAAAAGTAAGATGAGGTATCCTATGAAGCGGGAAAAAGACCTCCAATATTTTAATGGGGGGTCTTTTTTGTTTAGGCGGTTAATATCTTTGTTTGTGAGGTTCAACAACTATTCAACATGCTTAAGGATGTACTAGTTAAAATATTTACTATAAGAGTGCTTCCTAAGTCCTGTTCCTCGACTCAACGATCATGGGTCATCTCCCTTCCATTGAATTTTGGAACACAGCAGCTGATCGTGCTAGCAAAGATGATGGGATCTCTGGTTTATTTGATGGAGTTATTATTTCAGGATAGTAGTGATGCTTAATTATCGTTTCATGAAAAAGCCAAATACCCCCTGATTGACGGAGTAGACCATTTTCAAGATACTTTTCTAGATTACCTTTGTGAATGTCTTTTCTAATTCGACCTGGTAATAGGTTATATTTAGTTTCGGCTTCGCTTGAGGTCATAACTTGCTGGATCGTATCTTTACAGTTGTCACAAAGAGTAAAATGACTAATTAATACTGGGAGTCCCTTCTCTTTTATCCATCCGAGACATTGCGAACATCGAAAAGGTAAAGTCCCTCCTTTTACTATTCTTAAACGATTCTCATAATCCTTTATCTGAGCATCTAGACTAAATAATTGTAATGTAGCGCCAGTTAATGAACCTTTAATATCATTAAGAATTTTGTGTTGGGTCTGTAGTGAGGATAAGTGTCTTTCCATCTCTTCTACCCATGACATTTCAAGACGTGCCTTGTTTTTACCAGCATCATAATAGAGTTCTGCAAGCACATCATGTACAAGCCAGCATTTCCCTGATTTTCTGATTATCCCAGTTCCTTGAAGGGTGTGAAGTGTGTTATGAATATCTTGCTTGACGGTACCTGTTTTCAATCCATGTCTATCTTCGAATTCAGTCGTATTCATTACTTGACCAATTGTTTTAATGCATCGCTCACAGATGATATTGCGTCCGAGATTAATCGATTTCATTTCATCATCTACTGCTTGATTACACTGACTGCATTTTATAGATGTATACTTACCTTTGAGACGTTCATATCGCATTTCTGCATCCCTAATCATCGCATTGATGCTGAATAAGTGATAGGGTGCATCAGGTATCTGTTCCTTATGTGCTAATATCTCTTCTTTCTTCTTGTTTAAGATCATGACTTGTTGCTCTGAGCTATCAATTATAGACACACTAATAAGCCCCCTTTGTTTAGCTGGACGTTTACGTATTTCATTATACACGAAAACGTCATAAACCTTTATAAGTTTATGTTTCTTTTATCCCTTTTCTTAAAAGAGTGAGGGTAAAACCCTTGATGATACAGGGTTTCTAAGTGTTTTTTTCAAAATAGATAGCATTAAGTAGTTTGGAGCTTCAGCTCCTAATAATATTTTCTCCAATCAATTTATTTTCTGATATTAAAAAAGAAACTCGTCCTTCATGGACGAGTTCTTTTTTTCTTTTTTAGAGTATAGCCGAGCTTTTTGGCTGTCTCTATTGACCCTTTTGCTAAAAGCTCTAGTTCTTTTTGTGTTAGTTTAAGTTCTTTAGTACTGTGCATCTCCATACCCCTCCACGCCCTACTATATTGCTCTTATTATGCCCAGTGTGAGGTTCTAATATACTTGGACGGGCATATGTTTAAAGTAGGCACTAGGGAACGGAGTGCCTGTTATATTCGCAATTTCCGATGGGGGATGATGAGAGTGATGGGTATGAATAGTGCCAGCCGTAAAGTTAGATCAGATAAGAAACATTCTATAGCTCCATATGTACCTGATACCTATCGTGTGTGGATACACAGAATTGCGCGACACCTAGAGATTCCTGAGGGTGAAGTTGGAGTCCGCTTAATCGAATGTGCTGTTAAAAGTGAAGAATGTATTCGCTTTTTCTCTCCTTATTTCAAACGGAACTTCTCTTACGGTAATCAAGTATTCTTAGGACATGAGTACGCTGCTTTAATAGATAGCTACATTGAAATTAACGGGAAGCGGGATCGGTTTAAAGTACGAGTGAACAAGTGCTTGTATGACAAAATCTCAGAGTTTCAAATAGCGCTTGGATCATCTTTTTTATCACATGCTACGCATGCTTTATTAAGATATGGTCTGCACACTAAGGATATGGTTCACCGTGTTGCACCGAACATTAATTATGATGACCTTTTCTACAATGCACCTATACCTAGACCACATACTCAGTTATTTATTACAGACCTAGCATTCCCTAAGAAGACTAAAGAAAAGCTTGAGAAAGATAAGGTTAAGGCCATCCATATTGTACAAGAAAGTGATCGAATCTACGATCCTAAAAGGATTGACGTCACAGAGAACAATCAGAAGCGTAGTGTATGGAGTGTTTTGTGATTGAAGATCGGGGGGGGTTGTTATGTTTTTTGAATCGCTTCAAGAATGGTGGAAAGAAAATTCTAAGTACAAGGAAGTAACATATCGAATGCATAGACATAGGTATTATCAATTGCAAATGATTTGTGACGCGATTAATGAACGGATAGATGTGGATTATGAATTAACACCAGAAGTTATCACTAGCCGTGTGATGGAAACTTTTTGTGAAGAGGCATTCTCAGATAGCACAAACAGAATTGTTGCTGCAATAGTTCCGGAGCTTAAAAAAAAGAGGCGTCGTATTAAGGATGACTGACAACGCCCTTTTTTTTGGAAAATCTTATTAATTTAATTAGAACCATATGGCTTCGAAGACTGGATAGCTAAAGGTGTCTAGTCTCTTCGATACATTAAAGGGTTTCCCTTTATCTCAATGTTATTAAAACCGTCAAACCATAGATTGTTCTTAGCATCATGCACGATCAGTTTACTTAACGTCCTTCGGAGCACCATATCAACGCCTGTACCTTTGACCGTTGTCTCATCAGGGGTTATGTCATAGTAGTACAAAATAGGGATAATTTCTTTTATTTGTCCACTTCTACCTATCTCTAGTTCTTGAAGTTTCTTGTTTAAATCAATAATCCTGGCAATACCCAAGCTTTCAAGTCCTTCAAGACGTTCAAAAAGTAGGATTTGTTTAGAGCCGTCAGAATTCTCGACGATTACTATGTTAGGAGACCAACCTAAAGCATCTTCATCACTTGATAACAATTTGATGAAGCTAGGTGAACTGGAGCGGGAATCTGGAAGCCCCACGAATCCAGACTCGCGTTTCAAGTGAATTTGAATGTTGGTTTTAACCTTATTTAGATATGAATTTGAATTAACCTCAGCATCTGCAGCCCTACTAAGTGTTGAATTGTTTGTTAGTCTGAAGTTAATCAACGGCGTATACTTTTCCATTTTACTCATGAAAGCATTAAATACTGAGATCCATCTTACGGTTATATAAGTCGCTGACGAATGGAAAACAATTGACCTTGGTGTTTCATTGATTTCTGAAAAGGAGATTCCCTCAGAGATTACATCGAGGTAGTCTCGATAGGACTCAAACTTATCTGCCAATTTTTCGCCGCGTTCAGTGGACATATCGACTTCGAGCCAATAGTGATTCTTATCATTAATTTTAAATTCCCCATCAGGTCGAAAATATCTTTTTACATTCTTGCCTTGCTTCTTCGTATAAAATTCCCTTGATGCATATCGGTTATCAATGAATTCGTATTTGAAGCCTCTTAGAGCTGCGAAATTCAACATTTGCAGGTGATAGTTAAGTGAGAGGTCGTGATGTGAGAATCTATCCAGAGATGGCTTATAGAGAGTGTATTCGAAGTACCCATAATCGCATGGCCAGCCACTCGCTAGATTAGCTGAATGTTCTTCAATTCCGAAGATTGAGTATGCACAGTTGAGGCCTTCTTGAGTTAAATAATAAACGAATTTCATTGTGTGTACTGGTTTCATTAGCGCAACAAGACCCTTTTTTTGCAAACCGCTAAGTGTTTTTGCAATGTACTTTATTCTACCGGTATAAACAGATCGTTTCCCTGCATTATTTGCAAAGCCTTCTGGTGCCAGCTCGGGTTGGATCATATAAGTAACCTGCTCCGCAGTACCACTTCTAAAAATAAACAATGATGAGATTATATCAACCTCCGTTTTGCTGAAGTAGTATGCACCAATACTAGGCATAAATATCATCCCTCCGGACAGCAGCTTAAGAGCATAAAATCATGCGTACCTTCTACTGTATTTATTCACGTCTTCGTTAAATGTCATTCGTGTCATGAAAAAGTTAACAAATTCTAAACGAGACATCAAGTAACAAGAGAATTCATTAAATACATTCATATGGAATGCGTAGTAGATTAGAAAGAAGAATGATTTGTGGAATGTCTCCCTTTGATTCCACTTATTGTTCCACTATAAATTCCACTAATTAGCTTTCTTTCTCTTGCTGCGTTCTATTTATGAAACTGACTTGCTTTTCATTATTTGATTTGTCAAGAAACCCTTTAGTTACTATAAATGCACCTGCTAATGAACTCGAATGACTTCAGAACAGACATATAAAAAATATGAATCCAGAGTATCAATTAAGTTAATTTAAGTTAAATCAATTAAGTTAACTTAATTGATTATTGAGATGGAGGATGCTTGTAAATACCTTTCTAAACTGACTACTCATCGTATAGATTTCTTCTTTATGATCAAAGGTGGGATCTATGGAACATCCACGCAACATACCTAATATCGCTAATAATGAGTTCTCAGGGTTAGCTAGCTAATATTCGACTGACCCAAATTCGTGCCCTTGGCAAATTGGAAAAATACTCTGTCTGAGGAACGATATCAATGCCGCTTTGAACATTCTGAGTAATATCTTATTTTTGTGATTGGGATTCAAAGAAAGAGTTTATATGCTTTATTCATTAATGTGACGATATTAAAGTTTCATTTGTTAACTCCTCTTTCAATTACGATGCATACATTACGTTTATGCTGTAGTCGTTTTTAGGAGTTCTCTCCTCTCTTCGCATAATTCGTTAAGGATAATTATTAAATGGCGTTTTATGATTCATTCCAATTTCTCCTTTGTCCAAGAATGTAAAATGCACCCTCTCGAAATCATCGGAAGGATATACCCAATGTGTTCAAGGGGTGCACATCTTAAAAGATAAGTGCTCCAATATAAAATACTGATTTGATCTATAAGAATTTAAGGAAATATCATAAATTTTTCTGACCCACCTTTTAATTTAGTTGTACCTATTTAGGAGGGGCTTTTCTCTAGGATCCATGATCCTTTAATTTTATACAAAACAAAAGACCTGATTTATATCAGGTCCTTTGTTCATCAAGTACTATGATTTAAGTTTTGTTTTATTTGCCCTTTCCATCGCTTTTCTTAAGACATCATTAACTACCGGTTCTTTAACGACATCCTTCGAATTAACTGAAGAATTTTTATCTTCAACAGCTTTCATTTGCGAATGTTCAAAATCATCCTTTTCTTTAACTTGAGATGTTGATGAACTGTGGGCGTTTTGGTTTAGTTCCATTGAGTTTACGGTTTGTATTAGTGGTTTTTTTAAATTAGAGGTGCTATCATCCTCATCGATTATTATCAACCCTTGCTCATTTGTTTCAAAAAGATCCTTGAATTTTTGGGTTTTCTTAATCTTTTGATACTCAACTGCCTCTTTCAGCATAATTTCAGTAAATTTGTTTTGACTTAGATTGCTTAGTGCTAAAATTCGGTTTAACTCATCAATGAAATCCACTTCACCGGCATCAGGTATACGCGAGGGAGTGAAGGTGAAGCCAACCCCCCTCTTAAATTCCTTTGCTTTTTCTTTCATATTTAAACCGCCTGCAGGGCGTCTTACCTCCCTCCACTTTGTGTATAGAGTTCAATTTTATAGAGAGGCAACAAGGTTTTGAATATAGGAACTAATCAAATACGCTCTGCTTGTAAAATACTGAGCTTCAGGCCGGACTTCTAAATCAGGTAATTTAAAGAATTCAATGTTTCTAAAATAGTAATAAGCAAAGAGCAAACCACCGCCCACTAAGAAAAAGTTATTTACATTTGGTGCTTTTGTAAGAGCGAATAAATTTAGTTGCTTTACAACTTCGTCGTAGTAAGACTTCATGTGCTTTAACACGATTTCTGTAACAATAACATTTCTTTTACTAGCCCAGGAAACCTTGAATGTAGGCTGATACTTATTTGTTTTATCTGCTAGCATTGTAGCTATTTCAGGAAAAACCACTTGCCGTAAAAATTGCTCGCGGTTTGTATAAGGAGAAGTGACATCCATATTGTTTTCCTTGAGGAAATCCCGAGCCTCTTTGAATTCATCTATTTCATTGATTTCATTTATCATTTCATCGATATATTTATTTGTCCCAAGATCATAATTCGTACTATTAATACCATTAAGCCCATCGCCTTCAAACAGTGCTACATCAGTGGTGCCGGCTCCCAAATCACCAATACAGTAGTCTTCATCATCAAAGATCTTAGCACTAGGCAGTTCTATTAATTTGTTCTCAATGATGTTGTTTGTGAGTGCAAGTGATGTAGTAGCGCCCTCTATATTAACAATCCCGCCAGTAATATTGATAGTAATAACTTTTCCATTATAAATACCATCTAAGAACTCGATCACATGCTCACCGCTTATACGTTCAAGAAATGTCGATTCACCTACGATTTTAAACTCCTCAATAGGAAGGCCGCCAGAGTAGAAATGATCAATTCGTTCTTTGTTCATTGAAGCTGCAATAATTGCTAATGCGGTCAGTTGAGTAACAATGTGAAGTTCACTGGATGATTTAAAAGCACCATCGGGTTGAACCATACCCTTCTTATCTCTTGCATAATCCCCTACATAATAATAGGTTCCGGAAAGAGCTTTTGATTGTATGTATACATGTAAACGGTCTGTGATCGAAAGATCTTTTGACTCTTTACGGAGTGGGTCACCCACTGAATTCCCCGGAGCCATTAGTGTAGGAAAAGAAATGCTGACAACATTCCCTGTCTCATCAATATAAGAAGTTTTTTGCCGAGTATTTCCTGCGTCCGATCCTGCTTGCAGCATAGATGTCTTTTTTTCCATAGAATTACCCTCCAAATTTATGATTTTTACAGTTAAGTTAACTCAACTGAGTTAACTTAACTTAAATTAACTGATTTAACTTAATTGGATTATATCACATGAATGAGGGAAAGAAAAGGAATTTTGCGAAAGATTATATAGCCTATACGAAAAATATATACTATATGTAACAAACTATCCTTTACATAATATATCCTATAGGAGGTATATAGTTTATATGAAGCAAACCGAAGATTTACTATATATAGACTATAGGGGTTTTGCAACCTATAAGTGTTATAGATGAGGACTGATAAATGTAGACTATATTGATTATCTAACTTATATCGCGAGGAAGTATAGAATATAAGATATAGTGGACCATCAAATCTATTATTCTATCTATATTCTATACCAAAGTAATATATTCCTACATTAAATAAACTCTGTATATATATATTCTATAGAAGTTTATATGCAGAGTTTATATTTGTGTTTGAGACTTATAATATATACTATACCGATTATATAGGATATCTATAAGAGTAGGAATTAGTACGTTGCATACCTATAACTAATATATTTGTAGAATCTAAAACCTGTATAGAATCTATTAACTTGAATATTTATAGGCTATAATATAGATAGAGGTTTTTGGTAAACTATCGTAAACCAAATTATAGTCTATATCACTAATATAAAACTGATATTTGAGGAGAGGAGATGGAATCAAAGTGGAAGAAGAACAACTACCACAGATGTGGACCCTTGGGAAAGCACAAGAGTATTTGAAAGAGGAGAAAGGAATAGAAATACCGGTTGTCACTTTAAGATCTTGGTTTAATGAACTAGAGAAGCAAAAAGTTCACACTCTACCCAGAACAAAAGGGAAGAGAGAGAGAGTATTATCACAACTCGAAATCAATATAGCAATATTTATATATGAGGTAAGAGAAAAATACGGAAAAAAGATACCTAATGAGATTATTGCCGAGTATGTAAGAGAAAAATTTCCTGAAGTCACATACTTTGAGGATGAAAATTCCGCAGATTCAAATACTATGGATATACTCCAAGCTGAAGAACGCATTTTACGAGCTATGGGTGATCTTTTAAATGAAAAAATGGACCAGATGAGAAATGAGATTCGTCAGGAATATGAAGAAAAGGAACGGCTAGCAAGGCTCGCATTACCTGACCCTGCAGAAAAAGAAGCTCAAGAGAGAGTGGCTATTAGAACAATACAATTAAATATTAGAGATACTGAAAGGAAAATAACCCGTGAACTTAAAAATGAGGCAGAAGAAAAATGGAATGCTAATCCTATAAAAACAGGCATTATAATAAAAAAAGAAGATACTGCAAAGAAATTAGAATTCATTAATAATTATATCAATGATCATATAGATGAACGAATGAAAGCAGCGTTCGAAGATAACTAAACTAAAAGACTAAAAGATGTTTGACACTTCATTTAGAATGTACTAGGATTGTTTTGTGACAAAGTGTTTAAATAAAAACTCCATATATCTTTTCAAAAGCGAAGCACGCTAATCAAACCCTACATAGGGTTGGTTAGCGTGTTTTTTTGTGTCTCTAAAATATCGACTAAGGAGGTGTATGTTGATGATTGTTGAAAGCCCAGCTGAAAAACTAAAAATCATCAGACTAAGAAAAGGCTGGACCCAAGAGGATCTTGTTGGGGAGATTAAAAAAAGGAATGATAAACTCCGAGTTTACCAGGTAATGATCTCTAGATATGAAAAAAGCAAAGAAGAGCCACACCCGGAAATAAAAAAAGCAATTAATGAAGTACTTGGGGAAAGCATTTGGGAGGTTGGTGAATTGTGACGCCGAGTGATACCCGAAGGATAATTATAGCGACTCAAAACACGGATTTTGGTTCAAAGCTCAAGAAGTTTATTGAGTCTAAAGGCTTTAAAGTAATTGAATCGGTCGTTGTGGCTGAGCATTTAATCGAAACAATAGAGGAAGCTTATGAAAATGACGAACCGGTATTTGGACTGATTGTAATTACTGACCTTGCATACAAGTTAAATGATAAACGCCTGGAATACCTTTCTGATGTTCTTCTGTCCATTCGAACTAGGCACAGTGAGATAAGGACAGTAGTTCTTTCAAACGAATCTGAGGGACATCCATTACTTGCAGAACTTGTGAACATGGGGATTTACAACATTTTTGTAAGATCAGCAACAAATAGCACGATTAGCATTGTTGACATCATGAATTGCTTTGAAAAATCAAAAGAATTTGCAGAAGTGGCAAAATATCGGGAGTACAGCAAGGATATCGCCTGGCGCAAAATTGATAATGGTGGGAACGAAATTTCAGTAAAGACAGAAAGAAGAACGATATCGACAAATAAAAAAGAACGAGGATTAAAGGGAGAGGATCAGGAGAAATCAGGAGTAAATCAGAATGATGAGATTGTAGAGCATATAACAAGTACAAAAGATGATAGAAAAGTAGAACGACCTCTTATAATTGATGATTCAATTGAAGACTTCACACTACCGTTTCCCACAGTTAAGGAAAAAATCATAATAAGGAACAGAGTATTTGGTTCTGTAGTAATCGCTGTCTTGGGCGCACAGATACGTACCGGAACAACGCACAGTGCAATATCACTTTCATACTTCTTATCAAGAAAAGGTAACAAGGTTGCAATAGTAGAGTGCAATGAAAGCAGTGACTTTAAATATGTTGAACTGGCATATGAAGGAATAAAAGATATTAGTCGCACTCTAAACACAAAAAAATTTGACATTGATGGAGTTGATTTTTACAAATCTGATAATACGGATCTAAATCTAATTTCACTTCTTTCATCAGAGTACAACTTTGTTGTTCTTGATCTAGGGGGATATGAAGAAACCTCATATTTTGAAGAATTTTTGAGATCAGATATACAAATAGTTGTAGCTTGTGGAAGTGAGTGGAAACAGCGTCATTTAAAAGAGTTTCTATCAGCAACAGATTCTTTTGATCATCAAACAAAATGGAACATAGTAATCCCTTTGATTGATGCACAAACCAGATCGGATATTGAAAGTGACCTATCTAGGGAGAAAGTTTTTGCATTGCCGTATCATCCGGACCCATTCAGAAAGAATGACATTTCTGATGAAATGTTTGAACAAATACTTAGTTTGGCCCCGGTTTCATTGAGTAAGAACCGAAACAGAAAACATCTAAAATATGGATTTGTTATTTCTTTATTAATTGTAATATTCATAGCTTTTCTATTTTTAAGGAATTGAGAGGGGATAAATACAAATGTCAAAGATTCGTCCAAGGCACAAGCAACTAATCATCGCAGGCTTAGCCGGTGTTGTATTGACTGCTTCTATATTCGGAGGAGTAATGGTATACAACGGTGTTCAGCAAACAAAGAAAGAAAATGAAATACGTGCTGCCTATCAAAAACAGATTGATGAGATGAAAGCAGCTCAAATTGCAGAACAAGAAAAAAAGAAGTCTGTTTTGCTGCTTAAGAAAGATATTCAAGCAGGTACAAAAATTAAGCCTGATGATCTTCAACAAGTTGAATTAAATGAGGACGAAGTGCCGGCAAATAGTCTAGTAGACCCTAAAGAAATAGTAAATAAAACGATTAAGATCGATGCAGCAAAGAATACAGCGATTATTCCCAGTATTCTTTACGATGAGGGCGTGACACCAAATGATCTCAGATATCAAGAGTTTAATGTAATGCAACTTCCTTCAGATTTAGCGAATGCCCAATACGTAGATGTTAGGATCAACTTTCCTACAGGGCATGATTACATTGTGTTATCGAAAAAGAAGGTTCAAAAACTCGTAGGTGCTACTGGGACCGTTTGGTATGAAATGAATGAAAGCGAAATTCTAACCATGTCGAGTGCCATAGTGGACGCATTTATTAATGGCGCAAGAATTTATGCCCTAACTTATACGGATCCACAATTCCAAGAGAAGGCGATAACAACATATCCAGTTAATAATAAAGTACTTGAACTCATGCAAAATGATCCGAATATCATAGAAGTCGCAAAGGTTGAGTTGAACAAACGTCTCCGAAATCAACTTGATAAAGATTTGTCTTCATTAAATGAGGTGGACAAAATGAAGTACACCACAGGGGCCACAAGTTATCAAGTAAATAACGGAACCAATGGTTTTTCTCAGAATGAATCAAGTAGTGCAATTGGAAATGAAGAACAACAATTAAACGATAAGTCCAGCAATGAAGGTGTTAACTCATCGAATGGGACAAATCCAACAGAAAAAAGCAATATTTTAGAACCGACAACAGATAATTCAATTCCAGAAGACAAACAGCAGAATATCTTTGAGCAGAATCAAGACGCCATAAACCCTTAAAAAGATGGGAGTGAAAAACATGAAAAAAATATTATATATAGGTTCTGTAGATAAAACATCGGTCCTTCTAAACCTGATAAAGGTAGTTTCATTAACTGGCTTAAAAGGTCTCTATGTAGATGGAACACAATCTGGAGATGTAGCTGCATCAATACCTGAAATAACGGAGAAGATGGACCTTATCGAGTTTGAGGGGTTTGACTGTGCGTTGAACAAAAAACATTTAAACAAAGTCAATTTGAATGAATATGACTACATACAGATCGATATTGATAATAGCGATTTTATATCTGATGTTTCTCTTGATGAGTTCGATAAAATTTATATTTTTTCAACACTCGAAAAGTCTGCTTTAAAAAGAACACGAGCTATTCTAGAAGATTTGTTTAAAGAAAGAGAGAATGAATCGCACATCTTTACACTGATTGTTAATAATTACATCTCAACCCATATGGATGAGGATTTTATTTATGATTTCTTCGATAATCCGAAAATCCTTCGCACAGATACTATTCACTTGTTTAACTTCGATGAAGTTGACTACCAAAGATATGTTGAAAATGTACATGATGAGCGTTCGAACCTGAAGCGATTTTCAGGACACTATAGAAAATCACTAGCTGGTTTGTTAATGGATAGTGAAATTGTTGATGAGAAGTCGATCAGCAATGCACTCAAAACTGCAAGGAGGGGATAAGATTGGCGACGGTTGCATTTTGGGGAATTAGAGACGGTCAAGTTGCTACAACATCGAATCTAATTGCTACGGCTACAAATATCGGTATGAATACGCCTATTAAAACTTTAATTACACATACTCATTGGCGTAAAACGACCCTTGAAAACTCATATAAAAAACCTGTAGATTCAAACCATTTATCACACTCCTTCACGGATTATGGGATTGATGCATTGGAAAGACTTGCAAAAAGTAACAGGTTAACACCTGAGTCTATTCGAGACAACACTACTCCATTAATTAAAGGACATCTTGATATGCTCTACGGAACAACAAAACCAGATCAAGATTTTCATGAGCAGCTTATTCAAGCAGTTCCAGCTATTTTAAGAAATGCAGAGAATTATTATGATTTAACATTGATTGATGTCCCTAGTGGAGTAACAAATGAGCTAACAAAAACGGTATTGCAGGAAAGTGATTTGGTAGTTGTCTGTCTAAATCAGAATTTAACAGTATTGAATTCATTTTTCGAAAACAAGGAGTATCCAGAAATTCTAAATCAAAAGGAGCACCTATTTGTTCTTGGGAAGTATGATGATCAATCAAAGTATAGTGTTAAGAATATTCAAAGAAAATATCGACTGAAAAACAAAATATATACTGTTCCTCATTGCAGCTCATTCTTAGATGCTACCAATGATAGTAATGTGTTGGATTTTTTCTTGAGAAACAGACACATATCTTCTTCACATGAAAACAGCTCCTTTTTCGCAGAAGTGAATAAACTCTCGCGTGCGATTTCTGCTAAGTTAGACCTCAAACTTGGAAGACTTGAGTCAGGGGGAGAGTAAATGATATCAGTCTACTTGATCAATACAAGCCTAATAGTTGTAATGATTTTAATAGCCGCTATACTATTTTATTTCAAGCTTACTGACAGAAAATTTGTTGCCCCGAGAAAAGAAGAAGGCGATGCGAAGTTTTCATTGGAAAAAATACGTGAATACATCAAGGAAACTTTACACGAACTCGCTAAATCCGATCTTATGGATTTGAATTTAACAGAAGAGGAATTTATACGTTTAAAGCGGAAACGCGTAGAGCTAAAAAGGGCTTTAAAAGGATGCGTTTACGGTGACATTAACGACAAAACATATGTTAAAACTTTTCTGTTTGATCTGTTATACAAGACTTATGGATTTAATGATAACAATATTAATCTAGTAATACCGTTTGATGATCGAAAAAGCTTAACTATACAGGATAAATTCGAAATTCTTCTATATCAATACAAAAAGAAATTTGGTTTCGATGCTCTCACCAAATTAATTGAAAATCATAATCTTGATCATTTGAAAAATGTAATAGAGGAAGGTAAGACGCCTTCTTACATTATTACATCAGAGGAAATTGAATATGTTTTTCAAAAAGAATTTAAAGGAATCAACTTTGAAGACAAGCTCAATATAGTTGTTCAAAGGGTGTACCAGGAACTCAAAGGATTCGGACCAACTGACGAGATAAGGGACATGAATATTGATGGTGTTTCTGGTGGTGTCTCGGGTTTGCCAACATCTTTTATGCATCTGGTTGGTGAGTATGATCACTACATACAGCAGATGAAATCTGAAGATGTACCTTATGCTCATGATAGCGTTTGGATATTCTTTAAGGGGAAATCCATACATTTATCTTTTCTAACCTTTGGAAGTGAACACGAACTCAAACGTGTTTGCCAAAATATCTATAAGTATAATAATCCCGGCCAGCTTTCGGAGAGTAATGGGTATATGGTAAATGAAATGAAAGACGGAAGTAGGGTAGTCGTACTAAGACCTAAATTAGCAGAAACATGGGCGTTCTTCGTGAGGAAATTTGATGTGCCTAACGCTTCTCTTGATCAACTAATTAAAGAAGAAAACGCAGATTTACCAATAGGATTGATAAAATATCTTGTCAAGGGCGCACGAATTACAGCTATAACTGGTGCACAGGGAACAGGTAAAACCACACTGATTATGGCGATGGTCAGATTTATATATGCTTGGCATACTATTCGTGTTCAAGAAATGGCATTTGAGCTCCACCTCCGTAAGATCTACAAAGAAAGAAACATACTGAGTTTAAGAGAAACGGACCAAATTTCTGGTCAAGAAGCATTAGATATTCAAAAGAAAACCGATGGTTCTGTGAACATCTTGGGAGAAGTGGCAACGGATCCGGTGGCCGCATGGATGATTCAAATGAGTCAGGTAGCAAGTTTATTCACTTTGTTTTCGCATCATGCTAAAACATTTCAAGCATTAATAATGTCTCTTCGGAACTCACTAATGAAAACTGGAATGTTCCATGATGAAACCATTGCGGAAGAACAAGTTGTTAATGTCCTCAATTTTGATATTCATCTCAAAAAGGATTTTGACGGAAGACGTTATATCGAACGTATCACTGAATGTATTCCGACTGAACTTGCACCACTTCCGGATAATTATAAAAAAGTCATAGGGCTGGAGAATAAATTCGAAAAATTCTTCGACACTCAGCGTGAGTATTACGAGAGAGTTACAGCACCAAAACTTTACGAACCGAGAAACATTATTGAATTTCGTGAAGGTAGGTATGTACCGGTAAATAAAATCTCTGAAAGAAACAGAATTGAAATGATAGACCATATGTCTCCAGAGGATACCGAAGGATTTAAATCATTTCTGGAAGAACATTGGGGTGAAGTATCATGACTTCTCTACTGTTAACCATCGCTGGTGCAAGTATTTTTCTGTTTGCCTTTACCTTCATTGCAATGAAAGTGATATCCAGAAAGATCGATAATAGCAGCGACCTTCAGGAATCAAATTATTATAGGGATCTGATCAATCCAAAAAGAGTTAAAAATAAGAGGAACTTAGATAAATTCTTTAGATCTTCGTATTCCAAAGCTGTTAGAATCCCTGGCATTAAAAATTACGTCGCACGTGTTCGGAGAAGGATTTCAAATATTCATTCTTATGATGAATTTACTTTACGAAAAATGACTATGCGAATAGTGTTTATGACTCTCACCATAATCACTGTTACGGTTCTCTTTCTAATCTTCATCAATCGAGATCTTCTAACCACCTTTATGGTGTTGTTAGGAGCATTGGTCATTCATGGAAGTCTGATGGATTCCTTCATTAATAAAGTAGAGGATCGATTGTTAAAACAATTTGTCGATATGCTGTCTGATGTCCGGTATCACTTTCACCAGCATGGGATGGTGGAAGAGGCAATCTTTGATGCTGCGGAAGCGAAATCATATGAGGCTTCACTCCATGCAAAACGAGTATATGAAATTCTTACAGATATAGACCCGGAAAAGGAACTCGAAAATTATTACGAAGTAGCACCCAATCGGTTTCTCAAGGTTTTCGCTGGAATTTCCTTCTTAATAAAAGAGTTTGGTGACAAAAAATTAAGAGATGGTTCATCTATGTTTCTAACAGCTCTTGACAGACTAAAGAAAGAAATAAATCTTGAAATATTACGTAGGGAAAAACTGAGTTACTATCTTCGAGGTTTGACCATCATAGCAATAACCCCGGTTTTGTTCACAAAAGCTATTGAAACCTGGGCGCGCGGAAATTTCCCAGCCATGACTGATTTCTATACATCAAAGTTAGGAATCATCACTAAAATATCCGTTTTTACTATCATTGTTGTTTCTTATGTATTACTTAGGAAGATACAAGAAACAAATGAAGGTAAATATGTTGCGAAAACAAAACGGTTTAAATGGGAAAAGCGGATTTACGAGATTCCCCCTATAAGATTTATTGTTGATCGCATTATTCCTGCTTCAAATAGAAGGGAACGATACAAGCTCAATCTTTTGCTAAAAGAATCTAATTCTCCCCTTCCAATTGAATGGTTTTTCGTTCGGCGTTTGTTGCTTTGCAGTGTTCTCTTTCTAGGAATGTTTTCTTCTTTCATTTACATGCATTCACTTACTGTACACAACGTGTTGAATACTCCAATAAAAAGTGAAGTGATGTTTGGGAAGCTTTCTCAGGAGGAACTAGCGAAGGCTAACAAAACTACCGAGTTTGATAGAAAAATAATTAATCAATTGAAGGGGGTGAAACAAAATCTAAGAGATAGAGTTGCCCTCGCAATACAAAAAGAAATGCCGGATGCTGATGACAAAATGGTTGCATCCACATCTAACCGTATAATCGAAAAGACGATAGTTATATCAAATGAGTACTTAAAGTGGTGGGAACTTCTGATTGCTATCGGTCTAGGATTGGTTGGATATTATGTTCCGGTTTGGATTCTGATGTTTCAGAAAAAAATTCGAGCGATGGAGATGCAAAATGAGGTTGAACAATTTCATACGATCATTTCAATGTTATCTGAAATTGAAAGAGTATCAGTTGAAACGATTCTTGAATGGATGGAACGGTTCTCATCAGTCTTCAAAGAACCCCTCCAAAAATGTCTTCTCCATTATGATTCTGGACCTGAGGATTCTCTTGAGCAATTAAAAGAAGATGTACCATTTATTCCTTTTGTTCGAACGATCGAAAGATTGCAAGTTGCAGTTGAGAAAATCCCTATCAACGAAGCATTCGACGATCTTGAAACTGACCGAGCATTCAACTTTGAACAAAGAAAACAAGATTATGAAAAAATTATTGATACCAAAAAGGAATGGGGGCAAATGCTCGGATTTGCTCCAATGTATGCTCTTGTGTTCTTGTATCTCGTATTCCCGCTCGTGTATATGAGTATTGAACAGATGGGTAGTTATTACGAACAAGTAGGTAGAATTTCTTAGAAAAGGGGACGCAAGGTTGGAATGAATAATGCACAAAGTGCTCTAAAAATGGCTGCTGGTTTTTTTCTAGTTATCGCTTTGATTACCATCGCAGTGGTAATGTTCATCTCTGCTCAAGAGGCGACGAAGAATGCTCAGGAAAATTTCTCGGATATCCAAACCGAGCTATCGCAAACCTCTTTCACCGTATATGACAATACGACAGTTAGCGGCAGCCAAGTAATGAACGCACTTCGAAAGTTTTCTGATAAGGACCAGTTTGGCGTCCAGGTGATTACTGGTAAAAACCTTGTAGGCACTTGGTATAACAAGATTGTAAATATAACGGTGCCGATTGGGACGACAGCCTATGGCTCTATTACTGGAAATGCTCCTGGTCAATTAACAACTACTTCTGACGAATCGAGCAATGATTACATCAATCCTTCAGGTAAGTTTAAGGCACAAGTGATAACGGACAATAGCGGCGTTGTGCGAGGATTAGTTTTTAAACAAGTATAATTAGGGGGATTTAAAAAGATGAATAATGCACAAAGCGCTTTAAAAATGGCAGCAGGATTTTTTCTGGTAATCGCTTTGATTACTATTGCTGTAGTAATGTTTATTTCCGCACAAGAAGCTACAAAAAGTGCACAGAACAATTTCTCGGATATTCAAACTGAACTATCTCAAACGGCTTATACAGTTTATGACAACACAACCGTTTCTGGTAGCCAAGTAACAAATGCACTTCGAAAATTTTCAGATAAGGGTCAGTTTGGCGTTCAAGTTATCACTGGTAAAAATCCTGTTGGTGTTTGGTACAGCCAAGTAGTAAACGTTACCGTTCCAAAAGGGTCTGCTGGTTATGGTGCCATTACAGGAAGCACAGCAACAGGTTCGCTTGTAACCTCTGCCGATGAATCCAGCAACGATTATATTAACCCATCAGGTAAGTTTGAAGCTCAGGTCGTCATGGATAATAGTGGAGTCGTTCGGGGTCTGTTGTTCCGTCAAAAATAAAATTTTTAGTAAAGATATGTGGTAAGTTGGAGAGATCTGACTTACCACATAACAATATGGAGGTGGTGAGCATGACTAGTCACGTTAAATCCTGGATGTTTTTTAGCTTTTCAGCCACAGTATTTGTAATTGCTTTAGGGAGTGCAATTTATTTGAATTTATCGATATCAAAGTCATTAGACCTAGTTAGTAAAAGTAATACTCATTTGGAAAGAGATATACACTCGACATTAGGAGTTCCAGTAAAACCTGCTATAACCGGACAGGAGGTAGCAGCGTCTGTAATACAAATTCCGGATACTAAAATAGACATTATAGTAAACAACCACTTATACAATAAAAACCTTCAATTTGATGAGATTGATGTATCCACGATTTCATTAAACAGAGAATATACAGCTAACTTTGAAAGAAATACCTTAGGGGTAATAACCAAGGTGATATATACAGCACAATAAGAGATGGGGATAGAAACATGATGAACTCAATAAGCAAGGTGTTTACCTTGATCTTAGCTATCATTTTATTATACGTATTTCCATTAGATAATTCAGCACAACATCAAGATGATATTTCATTTATGACTGCATATAAGTCAGTTACAACTTTCGTTGATTCTGTTCGTGACAAGGGTTATATCACACCAACTATGTATAACGATTTTTTTGAATCTCTGCAATCTACAGGCAATACATACGAGATTAATCTTGAACATCGGCATAAAACATACGATCCAATTTACGATAACATGACAGACCCTCATAATCCTCAATTTGTTGGTGGTTATGCGTTAAATTATGATGAGTTCTTTAGTCATCAAATTTTATCTGTGTTATTTCCAGATAACACAAAAAAAATAGATGACCCTAGCAGATTGTACAAATTATCGAAAGGTGATTTCTTTTCAGTTACCGTTAAAAACACGAACCGTACCCCCTCTCAGGTTCTACGTGATTTTATCACAAATGGAAATAATACAGATGCAAAAATTTATATTCCATACGGGGGCATGATATATAATGAGGATT
>NZ_BIMC01000014.1 GCF_004000885.1 Paenibacillus glucanolyticus NBRC 15330 | reverse complement strand
TCCAATCGCTGTTGTCGCGGAATTTCCAGGAATGAAGGTTACGTAGGAAGAAATTCGGCTCCAGATTATGCTTTCGATGTGAGTTTTCTTATGGAAAACTTTCAGCCGACCGCTACCGCTTTTCCGGAATCGATATGTCCTCTCCGCTGGTCCGCGTGGGTCATGCCCACAAAAAGCGTCTCCCCCTTGAAGTGGGGGAGGGGGCAAAACGCAGCGCAGCAGAGCGCGCGCAGTACATAAACTAACCAAACGAGCCGTTCGGGGCATACATCCCGAACGGCTCGTTTGTTTATCCCTCCATCCCCAACCATCGGCAGGACGGAAGTAATCACCCGCATGGGCGCTTCAGATGGTTGTGCAGAAAGGCTAAGCTCGGCGCAGAGCAGACGAGGTGCTGCCTTTAGCGACGGTGCACGGCAAGCCATAAATCGACCGCCTAAACCCTATTGAGTAAGCTTCAACGGAGCAGGCGGAATTGTTCTGGAGAAGCGGCAGCGGTCCCCTTTATCCCCGGATTTCCACATTATCTATCCATTCAGATGAAATCCGGGGGTAACAGGGATCGGAAGAACAATCCGTATGCGGAGTGATGAACCATCCTCTTTTTTGGCAGTGTATGCTTTGAATTTCAGATTTGAATTTCGTTGGCAGCGATTAGCCGATCGTGACAAGTTAACACCTCATGAAATACCTGCCGTAACCTCATGTCATAATTACTGACGTCCATGCCCCAACACAACATCATATTACCATAAATAGTAATCATCCTCGCCTACTCAGTCTCCTCGGCGCGAATTACAATTTGTAGTAACCAAGGAGATTGAATCAATAGAAAGGGGGAGACGAGTCGATGAAACCCACGATAGAACCATCGCCGGCACCGCATAGAGAGATAAAACCAAAACGAGGATACTGGGGCCGTTTAGGGACGGACATTTGGAAAGAGTGGGATCTTTACCTGCTGCTTGTGCCGGGCATCTTGTTCATTTTATTGTTCAAATACACACCGATGTACGGGATCACGATCGCATTTAAGGATTTCAACATCTTCACCGGATTTGCCGATAGCCCGTGGGTAGGATGGAAGCATTTCGAGAAGCTGTTCACGTCGCCGGACTTTGCGCAGGTATTCAAAAATACGGTCATCATCAGCTTCCTGAAAATCGTGATTTTGTTTCCTCTCCCCATTATGATCGCCCTGATGCTCAATGAGCTGAGGAATATGGTATTTAAACGCACGGTGCAAACCGTCATCTATCTTCCGCATTTCCTGTCATGGGTCATCGTTGGCGGATTGTTTATCGATCTCCTCTCAACAAACGGAGGAATCGTCAACAAATTGCTGGTATCCCTGGGGATGGAGCAGATTGCCTTTTTCCTGGATAACAGCGTGTTCCGGGGCGTGCTGATCACATCCGCAGGCTGGAAGGAAACGGGCTGGAGTACGATCGTATATTTGGCAGCGTTTACAATGATTGACCCGATGCTGTACGAAGCCGCGAAGATTGACGGGGCCGGACGCTGGAAGCAGCTGTGGCATATCACGCTGCCGGGGATCGCGCCGATTATTGTCCTGATGTTTATCCTGCGGCTCGGGAACGTGCTGGAAGCGGGAACGGAGCAAATTCTTGTCATGTATAATCCGGTGGTGTACCAGGTGTCGGATGTCATCGGAACCTATGTATACCGGCAGGGTCTCGGGAACCAGGATTACAGCTTCTCCACCGCGGTTGGCTTGTTCGAAGCCGTTATATCCTTCACGTTGGTCATCATTGGCAATTCTATGAGCAGAAAATACTTACAGCGCGGGATCTGGTAAAGAAAGGGTGGCGCATATGGATCACAAAAAAGCTTTGGAAGGAACAAACACCACCCGAGGTGTCATCCAAACCTCGTTTTCGGAAAAATGCTTCTCGGTATTCAATTATGCTTTTTTCATTGTGATGGGCTTAACCACGCTGCTGCCTTTCATGAATTTGATCGCCAAATCCTTGAGCAGCGAGGGCGCCGTCATATCAGGGCAGGTAGGGCTGCTCCCGGTCGGGGTTCAATTCGAAACCTACAAATATGTGCTTCAGGATTCCATGTTCCTGAATTCGCTCAAGGTGTCCATTTTCTTGACAGTGGTTGGAACGGCCTGCAGCCTGTTCCTGACTACGCTCACGGCTTATCCGTTATCCAAATACCGACTGCGGGGACGAAAAGGCCTGCTGTTGATCTTCGTATTCACGATGCTCTTCAGCGGCGGCCTGATTCCGACTTACCTGCTTATGCAGAACTTGAATTTGGTAAACACCTTCCCGGTGTTGTTCCTGCCAGCGATGGTGAATGTGTACAACATGCTCATTATTAAAAACTATTTCGAGGGTCTTCCGGATGAGCTGGAGGAATCCGCCAAGCTGGACGGCGCGGGGAATATCCGCATCCTGGTCTCGGTCATTGTGCCGCTCTCGCTTCCCGTCATGGCAACGATTGGATTGTTCTTTGCGGTCGCTTTCTGGAATGACTATTTTGCGGCGATGATCTACATTACCGATCCGGCGATCAAACCCATGCAGCTGTACCTGAAGGAGCTGCTGGTTTCGTCCAGCGGGGATTTCCTGAAGGATAATGTCGACGCCGCGATTAACGCAACACCTCAGTCCATACAGGCTTCTTCGATCCTGCTGGCAACGATCCCGATTCTGCTGGTGTATCCATTCCTGCAAAAGTATTTTGTCAAAGGCGTGCTGGTAGGTTCGGTTAAAGGCTAGATGCATCAGGTTTTCTGAAGGTATCAGAAATTATAAACTTTGGAGGATCTGCAGCCTGAATATCGCAAGAAAAACTACCGCTAAACGTGGTCTGTCTTCTTTGAGAGTACGTCGATAGACGTTTTTCTTAACATTATTATAATTTCCGGGGTCCCCACAAAGTACCTGAATGGACTTCGGAGCAAGGCCCCACTTTGTGGGGTTCTCTGATAAAGGTGGTGATGCGCTTCGTATTGCTCAGGTGGCAGGATTCATTGAATTTCTCAATCACAAGGAGGGTTATCCATGATCAAGATTAAAAAATCCGCAGTACTGGCTGGAATTCTCGGATTTACGCTGGCGCTGTCCGGATGCGGCGGCGGGGGAGGCGGCACGACCGATACACCGGCGGCTCAGCCGACGGATGCACCGGCAAGCACGCCAAAAGACGAGGGGAACGGCGGAACAACGGCTGAGAAACCGGGTCTGCGCATGATCATGCAATATGGATTGTTTGATCCGAAGACTGAATATGCGGCCAAGTACATCCAGGAAAGAACCGGATTCAATGTGGAATATGAACTGCTGCCGGCAGAAAATGCGGACGAGAAGCTGAACCTGCTCGTAACCGGTAAAAATAATTATGATATCGTGAAATTAAATGCAATGCAGTTTTATAATCTCGCATCTGCAGGAGCCCTGGAGTCAATCGATGAGCTTCTTGAATCTCATGGGAATTATATCAAACAATCCATAAAACAAGAGTCCTTTGGCAGTGCAACGATCGACGGGAAAATCTTTGGTATCCCAGAGACAGGGGCAGGCGCAAGCATCGGCGAGGCACTGGTGGTCAGACAGGATTGGATGGATGAATTAGGCCTAGCTACACCTACAAACACCGATGAGCTTTACAATGTGCTTAAAACAATTAAAGAGAAGAAGAATGTTATTCCACTCACAGTGAGCAATAAGGCTCCAGCTATCTATGGCAACATTGCCGCAACATTTGGCGTTTTCACCGATTGGAAGGAAGTCGATGGCAAATTGGTGCATCGGGCTGAACTGCCTGAAATGAAAGAATATCTTACTTTTATGAACAAACTGTACAAAGAAGGATTGCTTGATACCGAGACTCCGATTAATACCGCACAGAAATCCATTGAAAAATTTTCGGGTGGTAAAGCTGCGATGTATGAACTGCCTTGGTGGAGCGCCGGGACAACGATTGAGGCACTGACGAAAAATTCCCCGGAAGCAAAAACATCCATTATCCCGTACCTGAAGGGCAAAGATGGTAAGGCTGCTATTGGAGTTAAAACGAATACAACTTGGTATGTGGCTATCCTGAAATCTTCGAAGAACAAGGAAGCTGCCATGGATTTCCTCAATGCGAAGTTGGAGCCTGAGACATTTAAAGGTATCGCGCTTGGCAAGGAAGGCGTCCATCATGAAGTGAAGGACGGTAAGTACTATCCCATTCTGCCTATCTTTAATGATGAACTCAATAATGCAAGCAGCTTCTTGACAGGTGTCGATGAGGAGAAATATCCGATCTACTGGCAGGCGCGCGTTCGTAAGGATCCGGTTCTGCAAGCACATTTCGAAGCTTTCCAGAAAAATGCCGAAGGCATCATCGTGGTTGATCCCATGTCAACGGCTCCGCCAATTGAAGCCGTATCCAAAAATCTGCTGAAATTGACAACCATGCTGGATGACAATGTGCTGCAATTCATTTCCGGAGCGAAGCCGATTGATGCATACGATCAATTCCTCGCTCAATGGAGAGCTGAGGGTGGAGCCGATATGGTAAACGCAGCGAATGAATGGTTCCAATCCACGAAGTAAATGATTTCATTTGAAGAAGCAGTCTGCATTTGCAGCTGCTTTTTCAAAATTAAGAATAAAGAGGTGTTGGTTGAATTTAAAGATCACGGTTCATTCTTAATAAGAGAAGGGTGGAAATCATTAATGTATCGTTTATTTCGCAGGCGGATCGCTCTGCTACTCAGTCTTTCGCTGATCGTATCACTCATCGTTCCGGTTGGTTCTTCCGCGTTCGCGGATAACGAAGCTCCCCTGGCTCCAAGTACGAGTCCTGACCCGGTTACGCTGGTCTCCCAAGGCGGACAGAGTCTGGAGTTTACGGATATTAACGTGGCAGGTGACCCGTTGGAAGGGAAAAATGATTATTTGGCATTGTATACCAGCGGTGCAACCGTTACGGGTTCTGTATATACCGGCGAGGTGTGGGTTCCGACGCTGCAGGTTGCGGTTGCTGTGAATGCAAGCGGCATCGTGCAGGATATCGTTGGACCGGACAGCGATCCGCCGACTGCCTGGGATCCCGGCACATTGCTGCCGATTCCGGCCGGGGGTTATGTTGTCGTGGCAGGCGGCACCCTTTCGTGGGAGCAATCTGCTTTTCAAAAGCCTCTCTTCAATCAGAACAAAACGGGAGATTCGGTGAAGCTGATGCGAGCTGGAATAGAGGTGACAGCGGCCGATTTCCTGCCGGGCCCAGGTCCGGATCCGCTGCCGCCGGAGCTGCATCTGATTACACCAAACGATATAACCGTGGATATCCCGGTCATTGAGATTGCGGGTTTTGTGGCGAACTATGCCGAGGACCTGGATTTAAGCGTCACCGTCAATGGCGATGAGATCACGCTTACAGCGGATGGGGTGTTTCGCACGAATGTTTATTTGGAGCCGGGTCCGAACGCAGCTGAAGTTAAGCTGTTCAAGGGAGAAGGCGAACTGGCTGCTCAAACGCTGAACATCGTGTATGAACCGATTGAGAACCAGGATTATATTGAAGTTGAGGCGGCGCCAAAGGACATTACCATCGACATTGAAGGTCCGCGCAAGAAGCTGGATTACGTTGACAAGGATGTCACGGGCGTGCCTAACATCGTGGCGGTATTTACAAGGGATTATGGCACTTCCATCACGATTCCTCAGACCAATGTTGCCGTGCAGGTGGATGCCAACAATCGTGTACTAAGGGTCATTAATCCATCCATCGACGGCAAACCTCCGGTATGGACTGGACCGACCGATCTTGAAATACCTGAAGGCGGTTATGTGCTGATGGCACAGGACAACAGCTATGCAGGCAATAACATCAAGCGGTATTTGGCCGAGAACTTTAAGGTTGGGGACATGATTAAGCTGCGCAAGAACGGAGAAGTGGTACAGGTACGCGACATCATGAGCGGCAACGGGCTTATTGCCCGGCTTACGCTGGATAACCAGGCGATGTATACGGTAACGGAAGGCAGCACCGTGATTTCTGGCCGCATTGACAACATGGACGATATCACGGCGATTAAACTGCTGATGAACGATAACGAGATTTCTTTTCAAGCAGATGGTTCATTCTCCTACACTTATACGCTTGCGAATGGGACCAACTATATCGAAGTCAAAGTGCTGAAGAATGACATCGAGCAGGATGTTCGTCATCTTGCGGTGTTTGCAAGACCTGGATTTTCCCCGGAAAAAGAAGTTATTCTCTGGGTGGACCAGGCTTCCAATGCGAGAAAGTTCAAAACCAGCGAGGATGTTCTGGCTTTTCTGACAAAAGCCAAGGAGACGGGTGTTACTTCGATTGCGTTTGATGTAAAAGGCGTTGAAGGGTATGTATCGTATAAAAAGAATGACCTGACAGGTAGACCTTACGTCAGTGAGATCAAGGCACCCGAAAAAGCGGGAGCAAGCCCGGATCTGGATCTGCTGCAGGAGTTCATTGACCACGGCCATGCGCTTGGTTTGGAGATTCATGCGGCAATCAACGTGTTTGCCGAGGGATCGATCGCTCATAACGAGTATGCGGTTCTGAACGATCACCTCGACTGGGAGGAGCGCGTGTATTTTCCTGAAAACAACGGGGAGATCAAACGTCTTCGCGAAAGCAAAAAGCAGGGCTTGGTAGCCTTTGTCAACCCGTCCAATGACGAGGTTCGAAATTATCAGCTTAGAACCTTTGAAGAAATCATGAAGAACTATGATGTGGACGGCGTTATCCATGACCGGAGCCGCTATGACAACGAAGGGGCCGATTTCAGTGACGAAACCCGCGTGAAGTTCGAGCAGTTTTTGCAGGCCCGGGGCAAGCAGCTTGTCAATTGGCCAAACGATATCTTCTACTATGAAAACAATGCAAGGGTATACGGCCCGCTGATTCAGGATTGGTGGGAATTCCGCTCAGGGACGATTCAGAGCTTCTTCGGCGAAGTGAAGACGCTGGTGGATTCCTACGAAGCGTCAAAGGGAAGAAAGATAGAAGTCTCCTCCTATGTAGGATCCTGGTACGAAACGTATTATTTGAACGGCGTTAACTGGGGCAGCAAGAACTTCCGGTTTAATCCCGCGCTCGGCATGCCGGACGAATCGGTGTATACGCCGGAATATTATCAGACCGGGTATATCGAGCATTTGGATTTCCTGATGATCGGGGCGTATCAAACCACCAGTCAGGAAATTCAGAAATACATCACGCTTGGCAACATCGTTACGAACGGGGAAATTCCGCTGTATGCGGGCATTGCGATGAACAATGTGCAGGCACCGGCCGTACAGCGCGAAGTGTTCCAGGCGGGCTTGAAATCCACGAACGGACTTATGCTGTTTGATGCATCCCAGGTCAACTGGCCGATTGCGGCAGCTGCTCTGCAGGATAAGGAGTGGGTGAAGGATTACCAGCTTGGCATGAGTTTGCCTGGAAGTCCGGATTCGTTCCTCGAAGGCAATTTCTATAATATTAACCGGATTGAGGGCAACGTCAATGTGATGACGGAGGTCTTCGGTTACTCAACCGGTACGAACCGCTTCGGGGTTGAAGTGGTTGTGGACGCCACGGGGCACGTCACACGCGTGGTCAATCGGAACCAAGCCATTAAATGGAGCTGGGGATCGCCGGAGGAGAACAACAGCGTCATTCCGCAAGGCGGCTTCGTGATTTCGACGCTGGATCCTTCAGGCACAAGAACGCTGCGGCAGCTTGTTGCCAATGCTTATAATACGGGCGACCAGGTTCGTTCGGCGGTACTAAGCGGACTGATGGATGATGAAGGCAAAGAAACGCGCGACAGTCAGCTTGCATTGAAAGGCATGGTTGAAGTTCTGGGACCAGGCAAAGCAACCGTGAAGGTGAACGGTGCGGAGGCCGTCATGTCAGCGAGCGGAGAATTTACTGCTAATATTCCGCTGGCGACCGGTGTGAACTCCATCACGGTGGATGTATTCGTTGACGAATACAAAACCAACAGCAAAACATTTGAGGTGATCCGGACCTCAACGGGTGATGGCGGATCGGAG
Organism: Paenibacillus glucanolyticus NBRC 15330; assembly: GCF_004000885.1. GTDB lineage: Bacteria > Bacillota > Bacilli > Paenibacillales > Paenibacillaceae > Paenibacillus_AQ > Paenibacillus_AQ glucanolyticus. Next base: position 138,519 of record NZ_BIMC01000014.1, on the reverse strand, counting down.
CCAGGCCATCCAGGTTCTCCTGGTAGCGGCTCCGGTTCATCTGGTGGAACGACGTCTCCTAAACCACCTGTGCCAGAGCGCCTGAGTATCAAAAAAGAAACGGCTGAAGGTGGTCATACGGTCATCGTAGCGGATGCAAACGAGAGCGCCATGCTCGCGGATGTGGAACGTCTCAGCAAGCTGCCCGCAGCCTCGCGCCTGCTTACGTATACGGTGACGGACACGTCGGATTCCGTCGTTCTTCACTTGCCGGTTCAGGGACTGAGCGCTGCGGTGAAGGAGCTGCCAGGGGGATCCATCCTGTTGGAATCCTCCCTTGGCCGCTTGGAAATTCCGCTGCAGTCGCTGACGGAAGCGCTGCAGCGTCGGGGAACGGCCGACAGCCTGCAAATTCGCATCGGTTTTGCTTCGAAAGAAGAAGAGGACCGGATGAAGGCAGCCATGGAGGATGGAGCCTCCATGCTGGATGCGTCGCTTGCTATAACCTTGGCCTGGAAACAGGGTGACAAGTTATCGACGCTGCCAGCACTGAAGGGAGCTTACGCGAAGTTTACCAAGGCGCTGTCCCGTGTCGTCAGCCCATCCCAAACGACGGTGTTGCGATGGGATCCGGCATCCGGCAAGGCAGTGTTCGTGCCGGCACTCATTCGAACGGCCAACGGAAAATCCCATGCGGAGTTCAAATGGATGGAGAGTGGAGTGTATTCCGTTGTCTCCTATGAGAAGACGTTTGCGGATTTAAGCAGTCATTGGGCACGCGAGGACGTATCGCTGCTGGCTTCGAAAAAAGTGATCGAGGGTTTAAGTGATACGCGTTTTGGTCCGAATGAGCCGATCACGAGGGCGCAGTTTACCGCGATGCTCGTTCGTGCTCTTGGACTGAAGGAGCAGGGAGCCGATGCGGGCTTCCAGGACGTGAAGACAAACGATTGGTATGCAGGCGCTGTGGCCACTGCTGTGGAGAATGGGCTGATCGAGGGCTTCAGCAATGGTACGTTCCGTCCGAACGAAGAGATTACACGTGAGCAGATGAGTGTCTTGCTGCTCCGGGCGCTGAAGCTTGCCGGAACGGAACTGGAGGCAGGAGATCCCGCATCTATATTGGAAGGATTCAAGGATCGCGACAGCATTGCAGCCTGGTCGGAAGAGGCCGTATCGGCCATTGTAAGATCAGGCCTGATGGAGGGACGTTCGGCCGACAGGTTCGTGCCGGGAGCTCATTCCACCCGGGCTGAAGGAGCGGTAGTATTAACCAGAATGCTGCAGATGGCAGAATTCATGAATCGATAAAGTCAAAATCCCCGTTCGTTATCAACGAACGGGGATTTTTTATGTATTAGCCCTCTGGAATAGCACAGATCTTGATGCAGCTTTAGTCCGAAGCAGCCGAAAACAGGTGTCAATTGCTATCCGGGCTACCTAATGAATTCAGGAGCTCCGCCGCGATTAAAGCGAATGCGCCAATTACCAGCAAAACAACAACCATGATAATAACAAATGTCTTACCGTTCATCATATTCACCTCTTGATCGGTCATTTTTTTCATATAAAACCGATTATTTCAAATAATAGTAAACATTTCGTTTACTATCTTCATTTTAATAATGATAGGATGTTAACCGTATCTTGGCAATGGATGAATCATTGCTGCTCCTGTTAATTATACAATACATGAATCCTCTTTGAATGGAATGAAAAAATTGAAAAAACCTCTAAAAATCACTCTAATCGTTTCTATCATCTTGAATGTTTTATTGTCTGCTGTATTTCTATATCAATACACACATCATAAAAATAATTATGGAATCGGAGATACCAACTCGTACAGAATATTTATCCACAGGCTTGAGTATTTCAGTCAAACGATGGGTGAGGTCGTAGAAACAAATGGAAAAGTTGAAAATATGAATCTGTTGATTAACGCAGATGAAAGGCTTAACTTATCCATTCATTCGTTTATACGATTTGAGAATTCTATGGCTTCAACCAAGATGAACTCGCATAGCATAGAACTATTTTTATCTTATATCGACGAGGCAATGTTTGAACGGATGTCTGCATTTAATTTAGAAGATTATGATATTAGCACGTTTGAAGACTTGAAAAACCGAACAGATGAATTGCTCCGTCTTTTGCCTGATGCCTATAATCCTCAAGATCAAAAACGATTCATTGAAACCATAAACGATATCATTCTATAAGGTTTGCGTATCCCTTGTCTATTCCAGCGACTCATAAATTTGAGCGAGCATATCGCTCGCAAACGACATGAGTTCATCCGGTGCGGAATCCGCAGCATTACGGGCACCGCCGCTATATTGAGCTAAAGCGCGCTGAATCAAGGGACGATACTTGGAGGGGAGTGCGTGCAGGCCCCATTCACCGCCTTCTTTTTTGGAGGATACCACGCCCTCCTTCAGATAGTACAGCACTCGGCACAGGTTCAGCGTATAGTACATGGGTGAGTTGGTGATGTCCTGCACCGCTCCTTCCACATCCTGTACAATCGCCTGGATGTAATACTGCCGGTCGATAAGATCAAAGATTTCTCGAACCGGTTTCCCGTACAAAGCAATGCCGCGATGATAGATCACGGTGTAATGAGCGGCCAAGTCAGCGTCCTCGAATCCACCACAAACATATTCGTTGTCGGTCAGGTACCTCTCGCGATGAAAGGCGGAATAGTGGAATTCGAACGGGGGCGGATACACGAAATTCTGCAGGCTGGATTCCAGAACAAGGCTAAGCTCCAATCCCTGCTGATTGGGCATGGTATCGTGTAAATCAATGATGTTCTTGGCAAGCCGTCTCATCTGCTCCCGGGTCAGCTTGTCCCGTACCACGAGCAGCAGATCCACATCGCTGGTGTCCGGATTGAAACATCCCATTGCCAATGACCCATGCAAATATATGCCGACCAGATTGCCACCAAGCTCCTCTTTAAATAATTCTACAACACGATTCAAAACCAAGGGTGTGTCCAACTTGATGCCCACCTTTAACTTATGTGATATTCATCCATTATGTTTGGGGATTATTTCCTTGTCAATTGGCGGCGTTGGCTGCAGCCGTTTACGCCAGTAATTGGGGCAGACTGCACCTGGCAAGCAGGGGAATTGTACCTGTGCATCGAAGTGAACAGTGGACTACTTATTTGGTGAAAGGACGGAGTTATGGCTACATTGAATCAGGACCAACCCGGCGCTGTCGAGGTATATGCAATCAAGAATTCGGACCATATCCGTGATGAGACGTTCCGAGCCTTATTCCTGACGTTGTCACCCGAAAGGCAGGACTACGTATCCAAATTCAGAAGGGTGGGCGATTACCACCGCTCAGTGCTTGGAGATGTCATGGTCCACCGGGTTCTTCGGGAGAAGCTGGGGCAAGGTCGAAATCACATAGAAATCATAAGAAATACATATGGCAAGCCGTTCCTGAAGGATTATGAGAACCTGCATTTTAATATCTCGCATTCAGGGCATTGGATTGTGTGCGCCGTCAGCCATGAGCCCGTCGGGATCGACGTGGAGAAGATGGAGGCCATCGATATGGATATCGCCAAGCGCTTTTTCCATAAAACCGAGTTTCACGCACTGTTAGACCGTGATCCGTCGGCGCGGCTTTCTCACTTCTTTGATCTTTGGACGTTAAAGGAAAGTTATATTAAGGCAGTGGGCAAGGGGCTGCACCTGCCGCTGGATTCTTTTGCATTGGAATTGAAGGAGGGCAAGTGGGCACCTGTTGTTGGGGAGAGTGGAGAGACGTATTCTTTTAAACAGTATGCACTGGAAGAAGGCTACAAGCTGTCGGTATGCAGTACCTGCCAGCATTTCCCCGAACGAATCCGGTTCGTAACGGCTGAGGAGTTGTGAATAGTCAGGAAAAAAACCAGCCCGGGGGATGGCCCCTGAGCTGGTTTTTTGGCGTTTCTGTTATGAATGGGATCAGACCGGGCGCAGTGCCGGCCACGCAAGCTCAATCCCTGCACTGACCAGCCTTTGCTGGAAGGTGGCCAGTCTTTCTGCATCGTTTCGCACGTCTGTCGGCAGGATGTCTTGATCCAGACAGTAGCTGATGCAATAACCGGCGGCTTCGCCGATGTTCCATTCTACGGGATGCAATCGGTAACAGCCATTGGTGATATGGGTTACACCGATGTTCTTGCTTGCAGCCAGCACATTCTTCATCCGTTTCGGGATTAAGCTGCCCAGCGGAATCTGGAATGGCAGGGAAGAGATATCGATGTAAGGGCGCTCTCCGGTGCTCGGGTGTAAGTCGATCCGATAACAGCCGATGCCGACCGAATCCTGGAACGTCTCGGCAACGCCGTCCGGCCGCGATTCAGTTGCCACATGCTGTTCCAGTACCGTAAACTCGGCTTGAATTCTTCTGGATTCACGGATATAAGGATACATGGCCATTCCGTCTTCCGTACCCACAACATCCGGCCGCAGGCGCAGCCCGGGGTAGCCCTGCCCGCCATCCGGCCGCGGCACCTCGGTTTGCAGCCAATACAGCAGGGACAGGCTCAGCTGCTTGGCCTGATACATACGATGGTCCGCGTCTTCCTTCGGTACATCGATAATGGAGCCCAGCCAATAGTCGTTTTGCGGCCAGTTTACCAGAGAAACCGGGCCTTCAAACGTGCCTTCGGCAAAATGCTTCGGGTCCAGAATTTGCCGGTATTGAAAGAGAGGGAATTTGCCATGGCCCGGAAAAATCTCATACTCAATCGGCTCATTTGTGGAAGGCTTGACGGCGGTCAGGCTTAACAGCTTATCCGGCCAGAAATCGGGCTTGTAATCGCGCCAAAAATCATACAGCTCCGGCTTCTCAATCGTATGGTCCTCGCCCTCCAGATAATCCACGGCAAAACAATACGTGAAGCCCTGCATGTCCTGCGGCAGCGGCTCCCCATCGACGGCATGCGGTTCGCCTGTCTGGGATTTGGACTCCGCTCCGGTAACATATTCGATACCCGCCAGCGGCAGCAGGTCCCCGAGCTCGGTGGCATCCACGAAGTACGGGGCCTGGAGCAGGATTTGATCCTGGGTCTCAAGATGTTGAACGGTTACGCAGTTCACGTGATCCCCGCTAACCTCGGCAGACACCGCCGCATATCGATACAGGATCGTGAGCCGCCCGCTGTGAATATAGGGGGCCAGCATTTGTTGCAGCACAGCTAATGCGGTCCGGGGCTCATGGCACAACCGGCTGACAATGCCGCTGCCGGGGTTTAGCTGTACATTGGATCTTGCTTTGGGAGTCATGGGGAAATGATCGCGATAGTACTGGCGGACGCCTTCGCGGAACTGCCTGTAGCTGCGCGTGCAGCCAAACGATTCAATCCATGGATGCTCGTCGGGCGGAACCGCCTGGCTTGTCAGCTGTCCTCCGATCCAGGCGGTCTCCTCCGTCATGATGACGGTTTTTCCTGATTTCGCAGCGGCGAGCGCGGCAGCTGTTCCACCTGTCCCGCCGCCGAGAATGACGATATCGGCCTGCATTTGTTGTGTCATTACACAGATTCTCCTTTGGGGGTGGTTTAGAGTGATTCAGTGATCCACATGATCAGAACAAAAAAAATGACTATTCTAATTGTAGGTTCTCTACCCAAGGAAAAGTACGGGACACAGGTGACCTTTTTTGGTAATTTGATGCGGTATTGCTGCGGTTTAAGGCGCGGCTCTGTACTTGCTGCGATATTGTCCGGGCGTCATTCCCTCCAGCTTGCGGAAGGAGCGGATAAAATTCTGCGAATTGTTGTAACTCAGCTTTTCGGCGATATCCTTAATCGGCATATCCGTTTCGACAAGCCACTTCTTGGACATTTTGAAGCGGTATTGGGACAGGTATTCACTGAAGGACATGTTGGTTTCTTTTTTAAATACACTGCTTAGATAGAAATTGTTGTAGTGCAGGCGTGACGCGCATTCCTCAAGCGTAATATTACGGTCAAATTCATTGCGGATCATCTCAATCATCTGCTCCGACAGATTCTGATATTGGGAGTCTTGGCGATCCCGGAATACACTCACCATCGGCCGGATAATACGGGATTTGAACCAGTTCTCGATATCGGGGTTGGTATAGAGCCGAAGGAGCTCCTCCACCAGGGAGCTGTCCCGGATTTCAAGCTGCTCCAGCATGATCCCGTTCTCTTGCATCACAATCATCAGATCATTCAACAGCCGGATGAATGAAATTTGGTAATCATGGGGCGTCCGATCCTTGCGAAATACTTCATCCAGCCACTGCTTCAGCAGCTCTATGGCCCGTTCCTCGTCAGCCAGCTTAATGGCATCAATCAGCTCGTTCTCAAGCTGCATCGGATAGAAATAGACCCGCGTATGCTTGCCGGAGTTGAGACTGAAATAGGGAATGATGACGCCGGTGCCGAGCTTGATGCGGTGCTTGAGCGCTTCGAGCCCTTCCTGATAAGCGCGTGATGTTTTGGATAAGCTCTCATATGGCAAACTGATGCCGATGCTGACTTCAAGATCCAGGACATGGCGGGTCGTCTTCTGAATCTCTTCAGATAACGTATAGAGATCATCATTGAATTCCTCCAGGGAAATCCCGCCCCGTCCGATCAGTGTAACCTGCGTTAGGTCAATAATGACGGACGGCAGCCGATGGGCGGAGGGGATCATCTCCTCAATAATATTGTTGATGGCAAACAGCAGCAGATCGGAATCCTTGCGTTCATAACGCGTTTCATCCAGCATGTCGATCTGAAGGGTAAACACCGCCAGGTGTTCCCAAGCGGATACTTGCTCCTCAAAGCCGAACAATTCGATTTGTTCCATCACTTCCGGGGGACTGATTTTGCCGAGGAACAGTTTATGGAGGAAAAAGGTGCGCAGCTGCTGGCTGGTCTGCCGCAGCTCGCTGCGGAGCTTGGTGTTCGAATTGAACATATCCCGGATATGCTCATCGATGACTTGCAGCTCGCTCTTTTTATTCGCTTGAATTTCCGGCAGGCGCTCTACGATATGTTGGAAGATGCGGCGGATGGGCGTGTACATCTTACGGGTACCGAGCCATACCAGCAGAACGCTAAGGCCGATCATCAGCAGGCAGATATACAGTGTAAACCAGCCGATGGAGCGGGACTCCTTGGTAATGGCGGACATTTCGGTGAAGGAGGCATACAGCCAGCCGTTAAAATCGGACCGTACATAGGTAACCGACACCGGCTTGTTATGTATCTTCGTTTCGAATTGCCCCGACTTGCTGTCAAAATGGTTCAGCGCCTCCTTCGCATACCCGTTATCCGTCAGGTACTGACCAAGCTTCGCTTGCTCGGGATGCACGATAATCCGGTAGTCATGGTCCAGTACCATCACCTCACGGGAATCGGAAGGGCTGTCCATCATCGCGGCGAGACTGCAGCTCGGAATGGTGGCAAGTGCGACTCCCCGGGCGATGGAGGCGGAGAGCGGCATTTTCTTAACAAGCGCAATGGTGTAAGGGCAGGCATAACTGAGCGTATCGCTGGAGCCCAGGGATTCCGTATCCAGCATCACCCAGTTGGAATTCCCCTGAAGCTCCATCAGTGTCAAGAGTTTATTTTTGGAAGCGTATTCATTAAATGGGTACATGCCCCGATTGTTGATCAGCCAGTTCGTGGTTGTATTCGCGAGAATGACATCCGTTACTTTAGTTTCAGGAGACTGCAGCAGGCTCATTTCTTCTCTCAGCTTGTTATACAATTGAAAGTCATAGTAGGACAGCGGCCGATACAGCGCACTTTGCAGAATGTTGGAATTAATCACGTAATTAAGTGTATAGTCCACCGTCCGCAGCACCTGCTCCAGATTGCTGTTCGTTTGATTCATAATCTGAATATTGCTGCCGTTTACATGGTTTTGCACAGAGGTTGATGATTTCATGAACGAGAAGAAGCCGAGGGCTGCAAGAGGGAGGATGCTGATGACACAGCCGAACAGGACCATTTTAGAATAAAAGCTACTTTTTGGATGCAATAGGTTACACCTTCCCATTTTACAAAGTGTATAATCATTGTATGGGCAACCCTGGTTTCATTCAATAATCATTTCGAAATGAATAATCACTGTATTTGATCATCATGGGCTTATCATGTAAAAAGATGTACATATGGTATGATCATCCCATTCATATGGGAATTGCAAGAAGCATGGTGGGAACGGAGGTAGAACGGAAGTGATGACCCGTCTGTCAAACTATGTATTTCTTACGCTGGCTGTCCTTATTGTCTCTGCTGCTTGCCTCAGCATGGCCAGATCCTCAGGCGAGGATGAAGGAAGTACGTCTTCTGGTCGATTAACCAGCATCTCTATTATGGCCAACCTGCACACCGCACAGGTTCCATCCGACTGGATTGAGAAATGGCTTGAGGAACGAACGGGCACTCAGCTGGACATTCAGTGGGTTCCGGACGGCAGCTATGACCAGAAGGTATATGCTTCGCTTGCAACAGGGACGCTGCCGCAGGCGCTGTATTTAAAAAATGCCGCATCCTTGTCCTATTTCAGAGATGAGATTCGGAGCGGGCTGTTCTGGGAGATCGGACCGCTGCTTGCGGACTATCCGAATCTAAAGAACCTGAAACCGGAGGTTCTGAACAATACCTCCATTGACGGTAAACTGTACAGCCTGTATCAGGAGCGCGCTTTAGCCCGTCAAGGCATCATTTACCGTAAGGATTGGGCAGACCGACTCGGGCTTTCGGCACCGGAAACGCTGGATGAGCTGTACGAAATGCTGAAAGGGTTTACATACAATGACCCTGACAACAATGGCGTTGATGATACCATGGGTTTGGCGGATCGGAATGATCTGATCTACGGGGCATTCAAGACCATCAGCTCCTATTACGGAACGCCGAATAATTGGGGATGGTACCATGATTCATTGCAGCCCGAGTTTGTGTTCCCGAATTATATGGAGACCATGAAGTTCTTCCGCAAGCTCCATAGTGAAGGACTTATGAACGAGGATTTTCCGATTACCAGTAAAACGGATCAGCAGGAGCTGTTTGTTACGGGAAAAGCCGGCGTATATATCGGAGCGATGGGGGACGTGCTGTCTTTGGAATCCAGGCTTCTTGCCCATGATCCAGCAGCAGAGCTGGATGTGCATAATCGGGTGCTCGGACCGGAAGGGTACGGCATATGGGCCTCGGAGGGATATGGGACGGTGATCTTGTTTCCGAAGTCCGCCATTGCAACGGAGGAGGAATTGAAGAAAATCCTCTCCTTCTATGATGCGTTAATGAGTCCCGAGCTTGCGAATCTGATTTATTGGGGAATCGAAGGAACCCATTACACCGTTCAGAACGGCAAAGCCATGGCGGTGGATGCTTTTGAGCTTAAGGAAAAGGACGTAAAGCCTTACCAGGCCCTGATGGTCGGAGGATTCAGCACCATACCGGGCATGCTGCAGCCGGTTAACGCGAATAAGGTCAAGGATAAGGCAGAGCAGCTGATTTATGATAATGAAAGCTTCCTGATCTATGATCCGACCGGCCCACTGGAATCTCCGCTGTACAATGAGATCGGAGTCAGATTGAATGAGCATATGCGGGACGCCGCATATCAATTCATGCTCGGCATGATGGATGAGAAGGGATATGAAGCCGAGATTGATCGCTGGCTTGAAGATGGGGGCAGGCAAATTATCGAGGAATATAATGCGTCTTACCGAAGGACGGTAGGGGCGTATCTGCATGAGTAAACCGCTGGGGAGCACGTTCCCTGGCGGTTTTTTTTTGACTTGGCGCGCGAGTGCCATGACAGTGGCAGCATAATCATTAGATTTGATTTAGGTGGTTCCACATATGAGGCGAGCCCGAAATCGCTACATCCAATCTTGGGATTATATACGTAACGGAGCGCCATAATCTAAGCTGTTACTTGCCAGGCCCATTCAAATTTTAATACGGAGGTCAGAAGATGAAGAAGAAAAAAGCCAGTTCCATCCTGGCAATTGTAACCGCTTTATCGGTGTTGGCGGGTTGTGGCGGCGGCAGCTCCGCGCCTGCGGCAACCGGCACTTCCAATGGCAGTGCAGCGCAAGGGGAGAACAAGAGCGAACCGGTAGCCATCTCGATCATGGCCAACCTCCATACCCCTGAAGTTCCCTCCGATATGATTGAGAAGCTGCTGGAAGAGAAAACGGGCACCAAGCTGGAGATTCAGTGGGTACCGGACGGTACATATGACGAAAAGGTTAATGCATCCTTTGCCACAGGAACGCTGCCGCAAGTGACATATCTAAAGAATGCAGCTTCGCTGGTGAATATGCGTGATGCGATCCGCAACGGTCAATTCTGGGAAATCGGCCCGCTGCTGGATCAGTACCCGAACCTCAGTCGGCTGAAACCGGAGGTGTTAAAGAACACGGCGGTGGACGGCAAAATCTATGCGCTTTACCGTGAAGTGCCCTTGTCGCGCCAAGGCATCATTTACCGCAAGGATTGGGCCGACAAGCTTGGGCTCAGCGCTCCAACCCATATCGACGAATTCTACAACATGCTGAAGCAGTTCAAGGAGAACGATCCTGACGGCAACGGCAAAGATGATACCATCCCGCTGACGGACCGAAACGATTTGGTCTATGGTGCCTTCAAGACGATAAGCTCCTGGCTCGGTACACCTAATAACTGGGGCGAGAAGGACGGCAAGCTGGCACCCGAATTCATGTTTCCTGAGTATATGGAGACGATGAATTTCTTCAAGAAGCTTCACCAGGAAGGCCTGATTAATCAGGATTTTCCGGTCACCAGCAAAACCGATCAGCAAAATCTGTTCATCACTGGCAAGTCCGGTGTTTACATCGGAGCGATGGGGGATGTATCCAGCCTGCATCCGAAGGTCGTGGAAGTGAACCCGGATGCAGAGCTCGACGTCCAGAATAAAATCGAAGGCGGACCGAACGGCTATGGCATCTGGTCTGTGCCCGGCTATGGCTCGGTTATTCTCTTCCCGAAAACAGCCATTAAAACAGAAGAGGATCTGAACAATGTTCTTACATTTATGGATCAACTGATGAGTCCAGAACTTGGCAACCTGATCTATTGGGGGGTTGAAGGCACGCATCACAAGCTGGAGGACGGCAAGGTCATTCCTTCAGAGGACACCAAGCTGACGGATCGTGAAGTGAAGCCCTATCAAGCGATCCAGGTCGGCGGGCCTTTAACAATCGAAGGATTTTATGAACCGAAGCATATGCTCCCTGTCAAAGCAAAATCCGAAGAGATGATTACGGAGAACAATGATTATCTGATTGAGGACCCGTCGGCCGCGCTCGATTCCAAGACGTTTAACGAAAAAGGCGTACAGCTGCAGGAGATGATTAAGGACGGTACGTATCGCTACATGCTTGGCGATATCGATGAGGCCGGATTTCAGTCCGTCGTAGATAACTGGCTAAAGAGCGGCGGTCAACAAATTATAGATGAATTCAATGTTTCCTACTCATCTTCCAAATAATGAACAGGCCAGCATCCCGAGGAGTCGGGGGACTGCGATGCTCTGCAGTCCCCCGGGGGTTCGGGGCAGAAAGGAAGTCTTTAGATCATGAGCGAAACCGCAGTGAAGACCGGGATGCGCAAAAGCACCCCCAAAATACCGGAGTCTGGCCGAATGAGAAGAATCATAAAAAACCGGGCGATCTACCTCATGATTCTTCCGGGATTTTTATACTTTCTGATCTTTAAATATATCCCGATGTCGGGATTGATCATAGCTTTCCAGGAGTATCAGGCTTATCTTGGCGTTACGGGCAGCCCCTGGGTTGGACTCAAGCATTTCGAACGGCTGTTTACCGAGCCGATGTTCTTCACGATCCTTGGCAACACACTGCTGCTGTTTTTCTTGAACCTGGCGTTCTATTTTCCTGTGCCGATTATTCTAGCCTTGATGCTGAATGAGGTGCGGCGCGAGGTGTTTAAACGTTTTATCCAGACGCTGGTATACATTCCCCACTTCATGTCTTGGGTCATCATCGTATCCATTTCGTTTGTGATGCTCTCGATGGACCGCGGAATCATTAATGAGTTAATGGTTATGGCCGGATTCGACAAAATCAATTTCCTCATGAGCAGCGATTGGTTCAGGCCAATGTATGTCATGCAGGTCATCTGGCGGGAAGCGGGCTGGGGGACCATCATTTATTTGGCCGCCATGGCCGCGATTGATCCCGGTTTATACGAAGCGTCCCGAATGGACGGGGCAAGCCGTTTTCGGCAAATGTGGCATATTACCCTCCCCTCCATTCGCAGCGTGATCGTTGTACTGTTGATTCTGAAAATCGGGGATGTGCTGGAACTTGGATTCGAACATATTTATCTCCTCTTAAACTCGATGAACCGGGATGTGGCGGAGATATTCGATACGTATGTGTACACTGCGGGTCTCAAGCAAGGACAATTCAGCTTCAGTACAGCCGTCGGGTTCTTCAAATCACTGATCGGTCTGATCTTGGTGATGCTGGCCAACAAGCTGGCGAAAAAAGCCGGAGAAGAAGGCATCTATTAAATAACAGAAAGGTGGACCGCTATGGTACAAGATAAAACGATTTCGAGCCGAATCTTCGATATCGTGAACTATACGCTGCTGTCGATCATTGGCCTGGTTACGATTCTGCCTTTCCTTCATGTCATCGCCGGATCCTTCACAACGGTGACGGAGCTGGCGCAGAAGCAGTTTGTCCTGTTTCCGACCGTATGGTCCCTGGATGCCTATAAATATGTATTTTCAACCAATACCGTTTTTCGCTCGCTTGGCGTTTCCGTGGGGGTAACCTTCTTCGGCACCTTGTTCAGCATGCTGTTAACCTGCCTGATGGCATACGGACTGTCGCGGAGGGATCTGGACGGCCGAAACTTCATAATGTTCATGGTATTGTTCACGATGCTCTTCAGCGGCGGTATGATTCCCACGTTCCTCGTTGTGAAGGAGATGGGCCTGATCGATACCTATGCAGCGCTGATTGTCCCGACGGCCATCAACGCCTTCAATCTCATTATCATGCGAAACTTCTTCCAGAACCTGCCTGAGGGATTGGAGGAATCCGCAAAGATCGACGGCGCAGGCGATTGGGGCATTCTGTTCCGGATTGTCATCCCGCTGTCGATGCCGGCCATTGCAACGATATCGCTTTTCTATGCGGTAACCTACTGGAACACCTATATGTCGGCGATTCTGTATCTGAATGATGCGGCCAAATGGCCTGTCCAGGTCATCCTGCGGCAGATTGTCATTCTGGCCAGCGGATTGGCAGCGGACACGTCCGGTATGGACGAATTTGTCCGTCCGCCGGAGCAGACGGTGAAGATGGCGGTCATTGTCATTGCGACGCTGCCGATCCTGTGTGTATATCCGTTCCTGCAGAAGCATTTTGCGAAAGGTGCGCTGCTGGGTTCAATCAAGGGGTAGGGAGGAGCTGTGGATCGCTAATGGAAAAGAGACAGTATGCGCCTGTTATTGCCGGGAATTATGCCGACCCCTCGGTCATCCGGGTAGGCGCGGATTATTATATGACGCATTCATCCTATAAGCTGACGCCCGGGCTTATTATCTGGCATTCGCGCGATTTGCTGAACTGGAGCAGGGTTGGGGCTGCGCTCCCCCGTTATGAGGGGGACGTGTGGGCGCCGGATTTTGTGGAGCATAACGGGGTGTACTATATCTATTATCCGGCGGGGAGAACGAACTGGGTTGTAACGGCGCCCAGTCCGGCAGGGCCATGGAGCAAACCGATCAATTTGGGCATCAAGGGAATTGATCCAGGGCATACGGCAGGACCGGACGGAAAGCGTTATCTGCATATGTCCGGAGGTGATTGTGTAGAGCTGACAGCGGATGGATTAGCGATTGCCGGTGAAATCAGACACGTGTATGACGGCTGGCGATATCCGGATGACTGGGTAGTGGAGGCATACAGTCTGGAAGGACCGAAGATCACCCTTCACGATGACTATTATTATTTGACGGTGGCTGTAGGCGGGACGGCTGGTCCGCCTACAAGCCATATGGCCGTATCGTCAAGATCCAGAACGCCTTCGGGCCCGTGGGAGCATTCTCCGTACAACCCGATAGTTCACACGGAATCCAGGAGTGAGTCATGGTGGTCCAAAGGACATGTATCATTGATAGATTCTCCAGACGGTCAGTGGTGGATGGTATACCATGCCTATGCCAATGGATTTCATTCGCTTGGCAGGCAGACCCTGCTTGAGCCGGTCGAGTGGACCCCGGACGGGTGGTTTCGTGCTGCGGGAAGCCGTCAAGGGATCGATCATCCGGATGGTGTGGAAGGTGCGATTCCAGCAGATGAGGCAGCGTCGTTTCTTGATACCTTTGACGATTCTGAACTGGGCCTGCACTGGCAATGCGAGGGTGTGGAGCCTGCGGTCCGGTTCCGTTCGGGGAATCATGAGCTGGTTGCTGAAGCGGCAGCGGAGGAAGCCACAGCTTCTCCGCTGCTCTATATGGCGGGCAGTAAGCGTTATTCGGCAGAGGTCGAGGTCGTTGTGGAGGGACCGGCAGAAGGTCGTCTGCTGCTCTATTATAATGATGAGGCATATCTCGGCATGGGAGTCAACGAGCACGGAGTACGGCATTTCCGCTCATTCAAGGGATACGGCACGATGCCGAATCATACTCGCAGGGCATTTCTGCGGTTGGTGAATGATGCGCATACCGTATTTTTCTATTACAGCTTCGATGGGCTGGAATGGATGCGATATGACAAGGTGGTGGACGTCTCAGGGTTTCATCACAACACGTTTGGCGGATTTCAGAGCCTTCGCATCGGATTGGATGCCGTTGGTAAAGGCAAGGTAATCTTCCGGAATTTTTCGTATAACGTTCTAAGCAGCTGAAAGGGGGGGCTTGAAATGAAATCCTATTTAGAAGACCTTGTTGCACGTGGTGACGGGCTGTTTGAAGGTTTCTTCGAGTGGCTTGCGCTTCAGTATGATGAAGTGAGCGGCGGCTTCTATTATGCCCGCAGCTCCAGGGGAGGAGAGGCGTTTACGCCCGATATCGAATCGACGGCCCAAGCGCTGAATATCATCGAGTGCTGTGGAGCGGGCAGCTTGCTGAGCGCAGAGAGGAGAGATCGCATCGTCCGTTTTTTTCAAGCGAAGCAAGACCCGGTAACGGGTTTTTTCTATGATGCCGATCCCCGGATGAGAAGGGACGATGTGATGGTCGGCCGTGCACTTGGTTATAGTCTGGGGGCTCTTCACAAGCTGGGAGCAGCTCCCTTGCATCCGCTGCCGGGCCATCGCAATATGGCGCCGGAATACTGCGATTCACCGGAGGTTTATGCCGAATGGCTCCGCTCGGTCAGTCTGGCAAACAGCTGGCGCGGCTGCGACAGATTGTGTAATTCCGCTCCGCATCTGATGCAGATGACAGCGGAGCAGCGGCAGCCCTTTTTAAGAGAAGCGCTGTCTTATTTCGCCAGCATGCAGGATCCGGAGACCGGGTTGTGGGGAGAAGGCGCCCCCTATGTCCAGATTTCAGGGACCTTTAAGCTGCTGACCTTCTATAACCGATTCCATGTTCCGCTGCCGCGGACGACAGAGATATACCGCTCATTGCGGCATGCCCTGCGAAATGAGAGGGCAGTGGATATGTGTTATATCCGGAATCCGATCAGTCTGCTGTCATCGATGAGAATGGAACTGCCAATGCAGGCATTGGCCGAGATCACCGAGATTACCCTGCACAACATGGCACAGCTTAAGCGTGAGGATGGAGGATTCTCCAGAGAGATCGATCACTCCCCGCCAGCACCGAATGTGGCGCAGGTAAAGCCGGGAGAGTATTATCCCGACATGCCCGCGGCTGTTCCGTTAGGTATGGGTGAGGTGGAAGGGGACATGAATGCGGGAACGCAGGCCATTCTCATTCGTTATTCCCTGCGCGAGCTTGGAAGACTGGCGGAACGGCATCTGCCTTATGCGGAATCCGAGCTGCTGCCTCATTGGGCAGATGCGAAAAGGATCGGTGAATAATCTGATATTCATATAGGGATTCGCGGGACCTGCGGCGAAGAAGTAGGCAGGGGCATTAAGGAAGCCGCAAGAGTGACGCCTTTTCATGAAGAGCGGGGATGTGCGGGGACATCGACATCAGTTGCTCTTCTTGTTGTTCCTTGCGGAAGGCAGAAATCGCTTAGAGTTAAGACATGGATTATGGACTATGGATTAGCAGAGGAGGAGGAACATGGCGGCCATTGGAGTTTGGGAGCAAGCGGAGCCCGGGGTTACAAGAAAGGTGTTTCAACCGGGAATCGGGCTGATGATGATGGAGGTTCATTTTGAAGAAGGGGCGGAAGGGGCACTGCACTCCCATCCTCATGAGCAGATGAGTTACTGTTTGAAGGGTGTCATTGAATTTAAGATCAACGGAGAGAAGACCCTTGTTCGTCAGGGAGACACCATCGTCATTCCCGGCGGAGCAGAGCACGGGGTGAAAGCCCTTGAGCCATCCGCTCTTCTGGATACGTTTACACCGCTCAGACTGGATTTGCTTGGCACTTGAGGAAGGTGCGAACGGAGGGAAGTGAATCTATTGACAAGGGAGCAGGAAGGAATGGGTATAATGAAGCTTTGGGAAGAGGATATTCCCGGATATGAGTCGGTGGAAGAGAAATTCGCACCGTACATGAAACCTTATATTTTGGAAAATGATTCGCCTCGCGGAGCCGTGCTTGTGCTGCCGGGCGGTGGTTATGGAGGACGTGCAGACCACGAGGGCGGTCCGGTTGCCATGTGGCTGAATTCGATTGGCTTATCGGCCTTTGTGGTTCATTACCGCGTGGCCCCTTACCGCTATCCCCATCCGCTGCTGGATGCTCAGCGAGCGATCCGTCTGGTAAGACATCATGCTGAGGAATGGAACATCGATCCGGACCGCATCGGGATCCTGGGCTTCTCTGCCGGCGGACATCTCGCGGCTACTGCCAGCACTTATTTCGATGAAGGGAACCCGGAGTCGGCAGATGCTGTGGAGCGGCATAGCTCACGGCCGAACGCTTCGATTCTGTGTTACCCGGTTATATCGTTTAAAGATCACTACCATGAGGGCTCCATGTTCAATCTGCTGGGTGAGGAGCCTTCGGAGGACAAGAGGCAGGCGCTGTCCCTGGAGTGGGCGGTTAAACCGGAGACCCCGCCTGCCTTTCTGTGGCATACGGCTGATGATGGGGCGGTTCCGGTCGAGAACAGCCTGATGTATGCCAGGGCACTAAGTGAGCAGCGCATCCCGTTTGAGCTTCATGTCTTCCCGGAGGGGCGCCATGGACTTGGGCTGGCCGAAGCGGACGTCAGTGTCGGGCAGTGGACGGGCCTGTGCGAGGGCTGGCTTCGGAAAATCGGATTTTTGTCGCAAGTCGTGATGCAAGAGCAAGGAAGATAAGGCCGGAAGGGCATGACCTTGAGAACACTTTGGATGACCAAACAAACAAGCTCATCTGATGCATCCTTCAGATGAGCTTGTTCGTATGGCCGAAAGATCAGGATCGGACTCTGATCTCCTGGCGGAGGAACAGAACGCAAGAGATGGCGAAGCAGATGAGCGTGGTCGTGGTCAGCCTGGCACTATGGTGCCTTGATGCCTCCGACCTGCCGGGGACATCCATGAATCTAAGCAAGGGAACGCCTGGTGTGAAACAGCGAGTAAATCGAAGGAGGTGGGTTCGGGATGCGGGAAGCAGATACTTTACTGGAGCACATGTATAACGAAGCAATGAGAGAAGCGAAAGACAGGCAGGTTTCCATGAGTCCATCAGAGAGGAAGCGGCATTTGAAGCAAGTGCTTTGGCAATTGATCGGCGAGTTCGAAATCAATGTAAACCACAAGCCTGTAATGCTTGAACGAGTGCCGTGTGAAGGCTACATTCGCGAAAGGGTGGAGCTGTCCGCTGTACCCGGCGTATCCTATGCTGCCTATGTATTGATTCCGGAAGGCAATCAGGGGAAGCCGATGCCTGCCGTCGTTGCCGTTCATGGCCATGGCTATGGAAGCAGGGAGATTGTGGGGCTGAGGGAGGACGGATCAACTGATACCGATCAACCAGGCATCCATCGGCATTTCGCGGTTGAACTGGCGCGGCGGGGCATGGTGGTAATTGCCCCGGATGTAGCCGGTTTCGGTGAACGTCGCCTTGCGGCGGATCTCGCACGGAACCCGGATACCGCGAACTCCTGCCATCGGTTGTCTACCCAGCTGATGATGTACGGCAAGACGGTTGCCGGTCTGCGCGTGGCCGAGACACTTGGGGCAGTGGGCCATCTGGCCGAGCGCTCCGAGGTTCAGCCAGGCAGAATCGGCATTATGGGTTTTTCGGGCGGCGGGCTGATCTCGTTCCTGTGCGCGGCGCTGGATGAACGAATCCGGGCCGCTGTGCTGGCTGGGTATCCTAACACCTTCAAGGACAGTATCATGGAAATCCGCCACTGCGTGTGCAATTACATCCCCGGTATTCTGAATCATGCCGAGCTGCCCGAATGGCTGGGGCTGATGGCTCCCAGGCCCTTGTTTCTGGAGTCTGGAACGCATGATCCGATATTTCCCGCTGCCGGTTTTAACGCTGCAGTTGATCGGCTCAGGGAAATATACCGGCGCGAAGGCTCTGAGGAGAACCTGCAAACCGATCTGTTCCCGGGGGCCCATCAAATCAGCGGCAGGCATTCCTACGATTGGTTATTCGAGCAGTTGAACCGCCCTGATATGCCTCCGCCATTGCCTAGGATCCGTTTTTAAAGCTTGGTGCGACTATGAAAGCCATAAATGGTTAATGCGTAATGATATGTCCCGTTATATGTCTGCATCTTGTGTTTTTTACTTATCACTTTCCCCCGTACAGGCACTTCTGGGCCGCTGCCTACATACAATGAGAAGACCGAGAAACCGAGCGCGATAAGGGCCGGTTGCATTGTAACTTCGCAGGAGGTGTCCCAAAGTGCCTGGACTGTTTACCGCAATTGCTTTGTTTATTAAAGAGTTGACCCTGCTCGTTTCGTACGTGAAAAACAACGCGTTTCCTCAGCCTCTGACTGAGGAGGAGGAAGCTAAACATCTGCAGCGAATGGCCGAAGGCGATCCTCAGTCGCGCAATAAACTGATTGAGCATAATCTTCGGCTGGTCGCACACATCGTCAAAAAATTCGATAACACCGGCGAAGATTTGGAAGACCTCATATCCATCGGAACCATCGGTCTGATCAAGGCCATTGAAAGCTTCCGGCCCAACAAGGGCACAAAGCTGGCCACATTCGCAGCTCGATGTATCGAAAACGAGATATTGATGCATTTGCGCTCGCTTAAAAAAACCCGCAAGGACGTATCCCTCCACGATCCGATAGGAACGGACAAAGAAGGGAACGAAATTACACTTATAGATATCCTCGGAACAGAAGCGGATGATATCGTGGATGCGGTGCAGCTGAAGATTGAGAAGAGCAAGATCTATAGGAATCTCGATATACTGGATGATCGCGAGAAGGAAGTGGTTATTGGTCGCTTTGGCCTGGAAGCCGGCGGAGAGGAACGGACGCAGCGGGAAATTGCCAAGGAGCTTGGCATTTCACGCAGCTATGTGTCACGCATCGAGAAGAGGGCGCTGATGAAGCTGTATCACGAGTTCTACAAGCAGAAGCGATAGGCGCAGCCCGTTGGAGTTTTTCTTGGATCAACGTTCATGGTTCTCATATAGAGCAAACAAAGCCACTTCCCATTTAGGGAGGTGGCTTTAGCTTGGTTTATGCAGAACGTAAATACAGGTTCTACCGTTCCAGCAGTTCGACTGTTTCTTTTAGTGTATCCCGTGTTCCCACATTGCCCGGAAAGATGATATACGGCATACCGGGGAACAAACTCTCATCTCCGGTAATCCATACCGGCACGCCAGGTTTGATTTGTCCGGCTACCGTGGCACGTTTGACCCGGAGACCTTTCGTGCCGATATCGCTGGACGTTATACCGCCTTTTGCAATGATATAACGAGGGCGTGCTTGCAGTCTCTCCACGATGCTGGTCACGGCATCGGAAATTTTGATGGATTGCTTCAATTCTTCTTCTTGTTTGCCTTCACCCAGATCCAGCCGCTCGCGCCGGGTATAAATCGTAACTGTTTTGCCGGAAGCAATAGCACTCTCGGCTAGAGCGATGACACGATCGGTTTCCGACTGGAATGCAGCCGCATCGGTGACCAGGTGAACATCAAATTCGATGAATGTAATCGAATCAACGGTTTTCAATTGTTCCAGCTGCTCTGTCGTTTTTTGGACATGCGATCCTACCAGGATGAGCCCACCACTTGTGGAGGATTCTTGGATAAGCTCCTCTTTTGTAAGCAAGGGTTTGTCGCTGACACCCCCGATCACCTTGGTGAAGGAAGCCGCGCTTCGGAACATGAAATGTTTCCCTTTTTTAATCGCTTGAATGAGTGCAATGGTGAATACTTCGACATCTACATCATCGGCTGCGTTGACCACAACTTTGTTGAAATGCTCAACTGCCATGAGCTGATCCACGATGGGCTCGATTTCCAAGGCTCGAAGGGATTGAAGTGAAATATAGGTTGTATTCGCGGCGGTATACACGCCATTGGTTTTCTCTTCGACCCATTCCCCCAGGTCGGATTTGGTGTAGCCAAACGTACGGTCGCGCGCGAACTCCGTTTCACCGGCGGGAATCAGTTCTTCACCGTACAATACATAATGCACATTATCAACCGTAAACCGTCCGCCTGCCTTGAAAAAGGGGATTATAACCTCGCCATCAAACGAGATGCCGGATTGTGCCTCCACCGTGTCTTTCAGTGTTTCCGTTTCGAGCGGGTAATGGCCTCGCAGGGTGGAATCACCTCGGCTGATAATCACATATGGCTTGTTTGTCGCTTGAGATGCCTCTTCCGCATGAAGGGCAATATCACGATGCACCGCTTTTGTGTCGCTTGCCACAAGGCCGCGGGAATTGGTCAGGATGAAGAACATCGACTGCTCCTCTTCAAATCCCTTGATCATGGTGTTGACTGTCCAATCGGTATATACCGAAATGCCATGTACCGTTTGAACCCCCGTTGGGTCATCATCCAGCACGATGATTTTCCGGTCAAATCCGTCCAATTCGTCCGCAAGTTTGGCTCTTACCCATGTTTCATCGATGCGAGGCAGGTGATCCAACACATCTGCTGCCATTCTCTTTTTCGTATTCATAGGTTCTCATCACCCTTTATCTGTATAGTCGTGCCCGTTATAGTCCTGGTAAGATGCCGCTGAACAAACTTAATACATACACCGATGCGAGTGCTGTCAATCCGGCGATGAAACCGCCGAGTGTCCATACCTTCAGCGTCTGGGTTACTGTCAGCTTGCCGAAGCGGTTCACGACCCAGAAGCCGGAGTCGTTCGGAAGCGATAAACCGATACCGCCCGCACAGATGGCCAGTCCGAGCAAAATAGGAGAAACACCCAGATCGAGAACGAGCGGCCCCATAATACTGGAGGTCGTAACGAGTGCCACGGTTGAGGAGCCCAGCGATGCGCGCAGAATCTGCGAGAATATGAAGGCCAGCATCAACACCGGAATGCTCCAGCTTTGCATCGTTGTGATCAGATAGTCGCCAATGCCGCTATGGTTAATGACTGCGCCGAATGCTCCGCCCGCTCCGGTAATAAGCACAATCATACCGCCGGTCGCGATAGCTTCGGAATAAAGCTTGCCCGAATCCTCCGCGATGTAAGGACGCAGGAAAATGACAGCCGCGAACACGCTGATCAACAGTGCAATGTTCTTATCGCCGATAAAACCGAAGAAGGTTTCTATGGCTGTTCCCGGGTACAGCATTTTGGAGATGGTATTAGCCAGAATAAGCACAATGGGCAGTGCCAGCATCCCGAAAGACAAGGAGGTGCTGATTTCTTTGCGCGGAGCTTTGTTCTCGGCTTCCTCGGCAACCACAACCTCTTCTGTGGTTTGGATGCGTTTTCCTATAAACATTCCGTAAATAAAACCGCCCACTAATGTTGCGGGGATTGCCACCAGGATACCGTACAAGATAAACAATCCCAGATCAGCCCCGGTATTCTCGGCAACCACCATCGGACCAGGCGTTGGCGCAATCATGTTATGGGAAGTAATGAGACCGATGCCGAGAGCGGTTACAAATGTAACAATCGAGATGCCTGTTCGAGTTGCCAAGCTTTTGAGCAGTCCGCTTAAGATGACGAAGGCTGCATCGAAAAACACCGGTATGGAAACAAGGGTACCTGACATGGCCAATCCGGCCGGTGAATTTTTAATGCCGAATATTTTCAGAAGCGAGCCGGCAATCTTTTCAACTGCACCGGAAGCGCCAAGAAACTGGCCGAAGATGACGCCAAGACCGATTAGAATGCCTACCCCGACCAGCGTGTTTCCAAATCCCGACGTTACGATGCCCGGCACTTCCTTGAGCGGGATGCCAATGGCAATCGCGGTGCCGAATGCGATGACGGTCAGAGCCAGAAACGGCTCTACCTTCCATTTAATAATCAGCAGGAACAAGAAGGCTAACGCAATAAGGAATACTACGATGAGCATAGGTCCTGTTAACATGTATTTTCCACCTTTACAATGATATTATTTTTAGTTCGGCATTTTTTTGACTTCCACATTTGCTGCTTTTTCATAGTATTGGACAATGCCCGCATGATCATTTGCCTGTTTGCCTTCATCCTTCAAGGTTTCAAAAATATGGCGGACATGCTCGGTCAATGGGAGGGACATATCAAATGCTTCAACCGTCTCCATGACATTTGTCAAATCTTTCAGATTGATATCAACGCGTCCACCGGCTTTGAAATTTCGTTCGATGATCATTGGAAGCTTGGCATCAAGAACGGCGCTCCCGGCAAGCCCCCCGCGAATAGCGTGATACATTTTTTCGATATCGATGCCAGCTTTGGCAGCAAGCACAAGCGCCTCTGACATAGCGGCAATATTGACATTGACCATAATCTGATTGGCCAGCTTGGCGGTTGCACCACTGCCGCTGGGACCCACCCACGTAATGTCCTTGCCCATGCAAGCGAGCACTGGCTTAACTTTCTCAAAAACGCTTTCATTTCCGCCGGCCATAACGGACAGTGTACCGTCGATTGCTTTGGGTTCGCCGCCGCTGACCGGGGCATCCAGCATTTCTATGCCGTGGTCTTGCAGGCTCTCTGCGACCTCCTTGGCAACAACCGGTGAGATCGAACTCATGTCGATGACAACCGTCCCGGCTTTAGCGCCTTGAACGATACCGTCTTCTCCAAGAATGACATGTTTCACAATGGCGTTGTTTGGAAGCATCGTAATAATGACATCGCTTTCAATTGCAACCTCTTTAGGTGATTGTCCATTTTTTGCCCCCAATTGCGCTAAGTGATCGATGGCCTCTGTATTCAGATCATAAACGGTAAGGCTGTAACCTTTGTTCAACAAGTTTGAGGCCATCGGTTTACCCATGATACCAAGACCTATGAATCCAATATTCATGTAAGTTCCTCCTAGATGATAACGATATTTAAAATTCGAACTAATTGTACACAATAAATTTAAAATTGTATACAAAAATATTATCATTGGATACAAGTGTAAATGTAGTGGATACAAAAATTGAAAGAAAGCTTTTAATGGACCATGCTTTCCCCTATAATTTAAGGACGGTGTATAAGTCATGCTCTATGTGTAAACGAAGGATGGGAATAATGAATGTCTAAACAAGGATTCCAAGCGGCGTATCTCCATTGTTATGAGCTGATCAGGGATAGAATATTGAACGGCGAATTGCCGGGCGGCATGAAATTGGTGGAGGAACGGCTTGCGGAGGAATTGGGTGTAAGCCGCACTCCTGTCCGTGAGTCCATCCGAAAGCTGGAGCAGGAAGGTCTCATCAAGAATAAGCGGGTGGTGAATCCGTCTGACGAGGATTTGCGCCATATTTTTCAGGTGCGCATGCTGCTCGAAGGTTTTGCTGCTCGTTGTGCGGCATTTTATAT
Source organism: Paenibacillus glucanolyticus NBRC 15330 (assembly GCF_004000885.1). Lineage (GTDB taxonomy): Bacteria > Bacillota > Bacilli > Paenibacillales > Paenibacillaceae > Paenibacillus_AQ > Paenibacillus_AQ glucanolyticus. The sequence continues at coordinate 114,485 of NZ_BIMC01000014.1, read as the reverse complement.
GGATGAAGCGACGCTGGAACAGCTGCAGGAATGCATTGCTGTGGCCCGCAGCGGGAGCGTCAGCGAAACCATGGAAGCTAACAAGATGTTCCATGATATTATTGTGCAGTCAAGCCGCAATCCGGAGCTTGTTCTTATCATTGATCGAATGCAGTCCATTATTTATCTGTTTCGCAGAGCAGTGGTGCATCATAAACGTCCGTTCCTCATTGATGAGCATCAGCAGATCGTGGATGCAATCCGTGCTCATGATGCTGAAGAGGCTGAGCGCTTAATGAAATCTCATCTGCAGGCAGATCTTGATTTTTACTTGCATTTGAGCAGAAGTTCAATTTAAACACCTTGTCCGGTAGCAAAAATACAAGTTGGAAAGTATAAAGCGGCGGCACCTCTCCAAGGTGCCGCCGCTTTGATCTATGTAGGGTTTAGCTCCCTTGCACCTGACAGCGAGCGCAGACTCAGGTGCGGAGAATTGCCGGATTTAAGCTGCTGCCACTGCAGCACGCGGCGAATCGCAATCGGAGCCAGGATACTGCCGATCATGCCAAGCAGATCGGATTGAAGTGCTCTTTGTGCGATGATATAGCCGCAGGATCCACCGATAAACTCGATGGACATGTAGTGTGTAACATGGGATAAAGTGACAACATAGATAACGAATTCTTCGTTTTTCCTCTGGTTTGGCATAAGCAGCTCCCCCCACTCCTTCTTATCTCTGTATCTTCGGTAAATTGCGATAAGGCTCATGAGCCAGTGCATCATGGTGTTCGATTGAGGTTTTTATGCCATCTTATGTATTTTTATAGGCGATTATGCTCTTCGGCCGGGACATACAAGCCCTGTTACGACAAAAACCAACCGTCTTGTCCACAGAATGACGGTTGGTATATACAGTTTCTACTCTGGTTTTTCTTGTCCCGGATCTGCTTGAATGGTTTCATCTTCACCGGGATAATCCCGCTTGATGCCCATGTGCAGATTGCGATCCTCATAATCGAATCGATTCGGAGGGCGTTGATCCGCGCGCCACGGACTGCTCTTGCCGAGGGATTCGCTGCGAAGATCGGAACCATAGGGTCCCTCCGGAAATTCCTCCGGTGCCAGATCGTTGCGCTGTGACTCAACGGTGGACAGATCGGTGGCTTCCGATCGTTCTTCCTTCTCAAACCCGTTCATATTGCGGCCTCCCGAAAAGGTACTTAAACTACCGTTTCAGTGTACCCTGAACACGAGAATTCATTCCGTCAGCGGCTGAACCGCGAGCTTGGATAACAGCTCATTGCCATACATAATGTTACTTATCCTGCGGTCATTCCGTACGAATCACATGATCCCGCTACAGTCCGGCAGCGCCGAATACTTTATTAAAGGCTTCGCGTGATTTGGCTGCCAGCTCTTCCGGTGTTCCCGTTGGTGCAGACGGGGTCAGAATTTCTTGCGTAACCGGGCCGGTATAACCGATATCGTTCAGGGCCGAAAGGAAGCCCGGCAGATCGATGACGCCTTCACCCGGGTAGAGCCGATCATTGTCGAGTACGTCCTGGACAGGAATGTCCTTGGCATCATTAATGTGAACATGGACAATCTGCTCGGCACGCAGCGATCGAATATCGGCGGTTGTCATCTCGTTGGTATACCAATGGTATGCATCATACAGAAGCCCGACATTCGGTTCTGCAATTGCATCAACCCAGTCCAGAGTCTCTTGGACGGTCCAGATGAACGGGTTCTTCCATTGGGTACGCAGATGATGCGGTCCTACAAATTCCAGCGCCAATCGGATCCCGTAAGCTCCGAGAATGCTGGCGCAGGCCCGCAGCCTTGTTGTGGCGAGCGCCATAAAATGTGCTGCGGACGCATCTGTCGCAGGCAGAATATATGTACAGCAGCGCGTACAGCCCAGGGCTTTGGCAGCCGCTGCCGCTGCCGGCAGTTTTTCAAGGCCGCTGAGAAACTGTTCGTCTGATCCTCTCCATTCAACGGGGAGACCGATTGCGCCTATCTCCAAGTGATGGGATTGCAGCAGATCGGCTGCCGCTTCTACTCCAAGACGGTCTGCAAGACCCTTGGCATCGATATCGACACATTGAAACTCATATTTGGCCGCGAGTTCGATAAACTGTAAATCGCTTTCAAGTTTTCCGAGTCCTGCGCTAGTTAAACCTTGCAGCATATTCATCGTCTCCATTCGCTATAAGATGTCATTTGGGGGTTAGGTGAGTGCTTCGTTTATATCAACCCTCGTTATTTCATAGTTTCTATTATGATATGTTCGACTCTATAAATCTATGATAGCTTTTATTATTTTTTACAAAAGGTTAACGGGTAGCCGTCCCGTTCCTTGTACCGCTTTATCGAAGGACCTGCCGTTTTTTGTTCGGGGCTGCTTCCTATTCTATCGAAGGGGATTGCAGGTCACTTGCCGAATAATCATGTTAACCATGTACTTCTACTTCACACGCGAAAAGGGGATTGAACACTAGATGGATACCATTAAGCTTCGCAAGAATGAACTTGGCAGCCTGCGTCCGGAACCAACGATGAACGAGCAGGTACTGAATCGGTTTTGGGAGGAGGCGCTCAAGAACTACGACGATAAGCCGCTGCAGATTGTCAATCATCCGGAAGATACGCCATTTCCTCATATGAAAGTATCAAAGGTTACCTATCACGGTTATGATGATACCCCCATCCATGCATGGTATATCACGCCAGCCAGCGGTATTTCAACGAAGAAGACCATGCCATGTATCGTGACCTTCCCGGGTTATTCGGGAGATCGGGGACTTCCCGAACGGTACGCTCACTGGGTGATGCTCGGTTACGCAGTGTTTGCAGTTGATGTCAGGGGACAGGGCGGGGAGACGGGAAATCTGCTGTCCATGGACAGCGGCGTGGTGAAGGGCTGGGTGACACAGGGGATTACGGATATGCATCGTTCCTATTACATGGCAATTGCCATGGATGCTGTGAGGGCAGTTGAAACAGCGTCGCAGCAGCCGGGTGTGGACTCGGATAAAATCGCCGTGGTTGGCGGGAGTCAAGGCGGAGGTCTGGCGCTGCTCGCAGGGGCTCTGAATGCGAAGGTTTCAGCCATCGTAGCAGACATTCCCAATATGTGCAGAATGGATTACGGAATTCTGTATTCGGTCAGCTCCCTGACCGAAATCGCCCAGTACATCAAACGTTTCCCGGAGCAGCTGGATCATATTCTGGCGCATCTCGCGCATTTTGACATGCTGAATTTAGCGCCCAGAATCAAGGCGCCGGTCATGGTATCCGTGGGCTGGAAGGATACGGTTTGCATGCCTGAGACGATATATGCCGCATACAACAGGATAGAGGCGAATAAAGAAATCAGGGACTACCCGTTCTCGGGCCATGAAGTCAATGAATACCAGAAGCGGGAGGCGGTTTTGTTCCTGGAGCGGATTTTTAACGGGGAATAGAAGAGGGCACAGGGCCTAGCCGAATCAGTGGATATCTCTAACAATCTATGAAACAAGAACAGAGTAGAGCTAAGGTAGAGAAATGAAATTGTGTCATATTAATGTTATATATTTTAACATAAAATTGATTTTTGGTAACTTTTTTGACGTTATTGTATTGACAAGTGTCTGTAATCGCCTATAATTATACCCAAGGACAGAGAAAACTCGATAAACACCCTATACCTACCCCGGTCAATGTAATGAAAATTTACACAAAGGGATGTTGGACAATGACGACAGCAGGCGAACTCAAACAGGATCTTTTGAGGGTTTACAACGCGATAAATAAGAAAATATTTAACGTGGGTGTAAAGCAGCAAAAAGTCGATTTCGTCGGCAACAAAATCATCATTGTATCGAGGAATAGTAGAGTCCCCGTCCTCAAACTGCTGGATGAGAATTACCCCCTCTCTACCCGGCAGTTGGACCATCTTTTATTTCAGGTATTCAAACAGGAGATTAAAACCTGTCTCGAAGCGCAATTTCAATTTAAAATCATCTCCATTCTTAAAGACTACGATGCAGAGACCGAATACTCCGGTACCATCGTATTCTTGGAGAAGGATGTAGAAACATATCTGAACGACATGCCGGAACTCTAAGTAGAGAGCGGGCCGATCGTCAGTTTGGTACCAAGCATGCACGTATGTGCATAGATTGGGGCTGGACTGGCGATTTTTTTCATCCGCTTTTGAAAATAAATGTTTGGTATTTCTGAAAAATCATGAAATCAGAATGAAGGAGGAAGGGGTATGACTCACAAAATTGAAATTTCGGGTGTCAGCAAATGGTTCCGCAGAAATGGGGAAGAAATTGCTGCCATGCGGGAGACGAGTCTGTCGATTGAGGAAGGGCGCTTTGTTAGCATTATTGGTCCCAGCGGGTGCGGCAAATCAACCCTGTTTAACATTATTGCCGGCTTGATGCCGCCGTCCACGGGAAGAGTGCTGGCTGATGGGAAGGACATCGTGGGCAAAACCGGTTACGTGGGTTACATGCTGCAAAAGGATATGCTCCTGCCTTGGCGCACGATCCTCGACAATATCATTCTGGGCATGGAGGTTAGAGGCGTCCCCTACAAGGAAGCAGTGGAAAGGGCCCTGCCCTTAATGGAGAAGTATGGATTGAAGGGTTTTGACAAGCATTATCCGAGGGAGCTGTCGGGAGGAATGAAACAGCGCGCCGCTCTGCTGCGGACGCTGCTCTACGACCGGGATATTATTTTGCTGGACGAGCCGTTCGGCGCATTGGACGCACAGACCCGGCTGACTATGCAAAATTGGCTGCTGCAGATCTGGGAGGATTTTGGAAAGACGGTTCTGTTTGTTACCCACGACATCGATGAAGCGATTTATTTGTCGGATGATATCTATGTGTTCTCTTCCAGACCGGGGCGAATCAAATCCAAAATTACGGTAACGATGGAACGTCCGCGCAAAACGGAAGACATGACGTCTCCTGCATTTATGGAGCTGAAGCATCATCTGATGGATTTATTGTCGGCCGGGCATGAAGAAGAGCAAATATCGTAAGCGACAAGTATCGAAGAGGGAGGGATAGCGATGGAAACTGCACGTAAAGAGGCATTTGTTGTACACGCCGTGGCACCGGCGGAGTCGGTGACCGGATCATCCAAACGGCCAGAGGTTGTACCGTACATCCTGGATGAAGAGGCGATGGAGCGCCGCAGGAGTCGGCGGATCGTCTGGGGACGCGCCGCTGTGGCTGTATTTATTTTTCTGGTATGGGAGGTGTTCACCCGGATCGGTCTGCTGGATTCCTATTATTGGAGCAGTCCCAGCGCCATTCTTGGCACGACCTGGACTCAAATGGCCGAAGGGACTCTCTTGAGGGACATTACGTACACATCCGGCTCGACGATCCTCGGCTTTGTGTTCGGAACCTTGCTTGGAGCGCTGCTCGGATTATCGTTCTGGTGGTCGAGGTCGTATGCAGGCATCAGCGAGCCGTATCTTATCATTCTGAATGCCATGCCCAAGCTTGCCCTGGCTCCGGTACTCGTCATTCTGCTGGGAATTGGATTCTTCTCCAAGGTGGCTCTCGCTTTCTCCATGACGGTTGTCGTTTCTGCGCTTTCCGCATACAGCGGTGTAAAGAGCGTGGACCCTGATATGGAAAAGCTGATGTATTCCCTGGGCGCCAAACGGCATCAGGTCTTCACCAAGGTCGTTGTCCCATGGTCCATGCCCTGGATTATCAGCAGTTTGCGGATTAACATTGCCCTTGCGCTGGCAGGAGCCATCGTGGGTGAGTTTATCGCTTCAAGCCAGGGTGTCGGCCGGATGATCATGTATGCAGGGACCATACTCGATATTAATCTCGTGTGGGTGGGCGTAGTTGTCTTGTCGCTGCTGTCCATGGTGATGTACTGGGGAGTAGTCGTCATAGAGAAATGGTTGTCCAAGGGCTTGACCAAACAATAGACAGAAATCGAACTTATTATTTCTATATAAAAGGGGAATTCATATGAACCGTAAAATGAGGAAGCTTTCACTATTGTTCGCACTTGTCATGATCACAAGTCTGCTGGGAGCCTGCGGCAATGAGAAGAATGACACCGCCTCCGCCTCCGGCGAGGGTAAGCTGAAGAAAATCGTGATCGCCGAGCCGCTCCATTCGACAGGCTATCTTCCTCTATATGTGGCCCAGCGCGAAGGTTTCTTTGCGAAAAGGGGGCTGGATGTCGAGGTCATCCAAGCCGCGGGAGGTGCGCATGTAACCGCCGTGGTCAGCGGCGATGCTTGGGGCGTCATTGGCGGGACGGAGTCCAACGCCTTGGCTAACAACAACAATTCCGATCCGATCATCTCTGTCGTCAACGTTGTCAACCGGGCGAATGTGTATTTAATGGCTAAGAAAGGCACCGCACCCGCCAGCCATTCTCCCGAGGACCTGAAGGCTTTTTTACAAGGAAAAAAGATCAATGCCGGGCGCCATGGCGGTACGCCCAATCTGTTAACCCGCTATCTGCTGATTCAGCTTGGTCTGGATCCGGAGAAGGACGTGCAGCTGCTTGAGCCGGCAGACGGCTCCACGGTCGTGACGATGGTTCAGCAAGGGGCTGCCGATATCGCCAATGGGGCGGAGCCGCAGATTAGCGACGGGATATCGAAGAATGTGTGGGAGGAGCCGTTTTACAAGTTTCATGATTTGGGTGATTTCTCGTATTCGGTGCTCAGTGTGAGGAAGTCCACAATCGAGAAGGATGCAGAAGCCGTTCAAAGCTTTACAGACGCCATCATCGAAGCGCTTGGAGCTGTTCAGAGCGATAAAGAACTGGCGAAGAAGAATTTGAAGGCCGAATTCCCGACGCTTTCCGATGATGCGATTCAAGCGGCGCTGGACCGGGCTTATGAAGACAATTTATGGAGTTTGGACGGGCTGATCTCGGAAGACGCGCTGAAACATGACATGGATGTCATGATCGAAACGGGGATATTCAAGGGGGATTATACCTACGATGCCCTTGTGGACATGCAGTTTGTGAACAATGCCAAGAAGTAAATGATGGGGTTCATTCTTTCAAATACACAATCGGAAGGGGAGAGTCGCGATGAAATCTTTGAATCAGCTGATGCTTGAGAGCAAAGCGGCGGTGATCGTGGTTGATGTGCAGAATGATTATTGTCATCCGGAGGGAGCGCTGCCCCGAGCGGGCTGCGATGTTAGCGGGGTAGGAGAGATGATGCCGAAGCTGCATAAGCTGCTTCAGTCCGCCAGGGAGTTTCATGTGCCCGTCATTTTCATTCAGACACTCCATGAGAAAGCAACGGATTCCGACGCCTGGACTACCAGGTCATCGGGACGGTCGGCCCATGTCTGCCGGAGGGGGAGCTGGGGAGCCGAGTTCTATGAGGTTGCTCCGGAGCAGGATGACATCATTGTCAATAAACACCGGTACAGCGCTTTTGTGAATACAAGGCTGGATTCCGTGTTGAAAACGTTGAAAATCGAAACGTTAATCATGACGGGAGTCAGCACCAATGTCTGCGTGGAATCCACTGCCAGGGACGGTTTTATGCTGGATTATCATATCGTGCTTGTAGCGGATGCCTGCGCATCGTATTCGCAAAGCGCCCATGATATGACACTCGAGAATATTGAAGGGTATTTCGGGAAAGTTAGTGGGGTGCAGCATGTGATTGATATCTGGATGGATAAGATTCCAGATGAATCAGTAAGGCCGATGTCGGCGGCTCAGACGACCGCGCGTTAGGTTGTCTGAGTGCATGATCCAGGCAGAATGAAGCTCTCCGCATGCGGGAGCTTTTTCTGTGAGGGTCCTCTCTTCGCATGCACAAATTCATGAATAAGCTGGTGAGGCCTGCGTGAATAACAGATCGAGGATGATCGTTCAATACACCATTTGTTTAGGAGCATTTCTGTCCAATCTGTCAGCCGGCATGTTCAACATTGCGCTTGTAGACATTGCAAGAACCTTTGATTCAACTATTCCAACAGCCCAATGGATCGTCACGGCTTACCTGCTTGTGATTTCCATATTGCTGCCTGTGATGGGCAAGCTCGGCGATATGCTGGGCAGACGGAAAATTCATAATATCGGCTATTTTATTTTTATGGCCGGGGCTATCTGCTGTGCCGTGTCGCCTTCATTAAACGGACTGATATCCTCCCGCATTCTTCAAGGTATAGGGGCGGCCATGTACCAGGCCACCAATATGGCTTTGATCATTTCTGTGTTTCCCAAGGAGCAGCGAGGCAAAGCGCTCGGGCTGATCAGCACGTTTGTTGCAGCAGGCTCCATGATTGGTCCGAGCCTTGGCGGTATATTGATCCAATGGTTCAGCTGGCGAAGCAATTTCTGGCTGCTGACGGCGCTGTCGCTGATTGCGTGGATGTTTGCTCAGCGGTTCATACCGAAGGACAAACCGGAAGGGTCGGAAAGCCGTTTGGATGTGCCTGGGGCTGCCCTTTTTGCCATATCATTGACTGGTCTGGTTACGGCTGTGAATTTGGGCGCTCAGTGGGGCTGGAGCTCATGGCAGGTTGCGGTACTGTTCATTCTGTTTGGGGTGGGCTCTGCTTCCTTCATCGGGTGGTGTCTGTCCTCACGCTGGGAACGGCAAGGGAAAGGGCGGCTGCCCTTCATGAAGCTGGATCTGTTCCGAGATGCGGGCATCAGCGTGGGGATTATCATTACCATCATTTCCTATATGGCGGCTTTCTCGGCCCAGCTTGTACTCCCAGTATTCCTGCTGAGTGAGCTTGGCATTGAGCCTGCGACGGCAGGGCTGATCATGATGGGTTATCCGTTGTCGCTGATCATATTCTCTCCCTTGAGCGGCAATCTGTCGGACAAGCTGGGGACATTTCCGCTGCTGTCGGCCGGTCTGCTGGTTATGACGACCGCATTACTCGTACTGGGCTTTGTATCGCCTGCCTACCCTATATTCTTTTTGATTCTCCTGATTGTACTGCTCGGCGGTTCCATGGGGCTGATTACGCCTCCAAACAATTCTCTGGTGATGAGCCGAACATCCAAGAGCGATCTCGGCTTGATCAGCAGTATTCTGGCGCTGTCGCGGAATCTGGGCATGATGTTCGGGACGGCGGCTGGCGGTGCCATGCTGGCGCTTCCAGGCCAGGCGGCAGGAGGATTGACCGGATTTCGCATGATTTTTGTGCTGAACACGGTGCTGGTGGTTTTCGTCTATTTAACGATGATTATCTCCTTTCGTTTGGCAAGGCATAAAGAGACGCTGTCTTCCTAGTGTGAACATGAGGAAAAAAAGGGTATCCCGCAGTCTGATCAAGACGATGCAGGATACCCTTATTTAACATAATCAGAAATATATATTTTGAAAGCCAGCAGGGGCTTCCTTGAACTGATATCGCTTATGCGCGGTCCAGAATCGTCTGGAGCGTCGAGCGATCAAGACCTTTAACAAGCTTGATCAGAAGTTCTTTAGCTGCTTCATAATCATCGGTATGGATGATGGATGAAGAAGTGTGGATGTAGCGGGAACAAATGCCGATGATGGTGGATGGAACACCGATGCCGCTAAGATGTACTTGGCCAGCGTCGGTACCGCCCGGAGAGACAAAATACTGGTATTTGATTTTGTTGGTCTCCGCGGTATCTTGAACGTATTCCACCATTCCGCGGTGAGTCAGCATCGTTGGATCGAAGATGCGGAGCAGCGCGCCTTGTCCCAATTGACCGAACTGGCTCTTGTCACCCATCATGTCGTTTGCAGTACTGGCATCCAGTCCGAAGAAAATATCCGGCTGAATCAGGTTTGCCGAAGTGCGCGCCCCGCGCAGCCCCAGCTCTTCCTGAACCGTCGCACCGGCATATACCGTATTTGGAAGCTTCTCGCCGTGAAGAGCTTTCACAAGCTCGATGGCCAGGCCTACACCATAGCGGTTATCCCATGCTTTGGCCATGATTTTTTTGGGATTGGCCAGCGGGGTGAATTCACAGATCGGAACCACTTGCAGACCGGGACGGATGCCAAATGATTCGGCCTCCGCTTTGTTGTCCGCACCGATATCAATATACATCGTTTTGATGTCGACAGGTTTGCTGCGCTGTGCTTCATCCAGCAGATGAGTAGGAATGGAGCCGACAACGCCGACGACCGGGCCCTTATCTGTAATAATTTGCAGGCGCTGCGCAAGGACCGCTTGGCTCCACCAGCCGCCTAGCGGCTGAAAACGGACCATACCCGCTTCGGTGATGCCCGTGACCATGAATCCAACTTCGTCCATGTGACCGGCTACCATGACTTTTGGCCCTTCATCGTTTCCGCGGAGAACAGCAAACAGACTGCCCAGGCGATCCTGCACGAACTCATCTGTATATGGAGAGAGGGCATCCTTCACCCATGAACGAAGTTCTCTTTCAAAGCCCGGCGCAGCCGGAAACTCCGTTAGTGTTCGAAATAATTCCAATGTTGATTCATTCATAACGAATATCGCTCCTTTTGAAAAGGTATGTATGAGTTTTACTTTTCTAGTATGCCCCTATATATCTGAAAAGTCTACAAAACCGGCGCCGTTCAAGATACTCCAAATAAAAAGTAAATGACAAGCACCCTGTATGTGGGATAGGAATAGGATGATAGGAAAACAAGTGAAATTTTGTCAGTCGGGGAAGGGGCAGAATATGAACCACCATGGGGTTGTTTGGTACGACCATCATGCCGAAGTCAGAGAACTTCTGCTCATTATGGTCCTGTTCATCCTACTCGTCATTTTGCTGAAGTTCATTCTTATATAATGACAGCCTTAAGCATAATGGCAGCGAGACTTCTTTCAGCTTTCAGGTCGTATTCCTGAAGGCTGATTTTCGTGCGGATTCTCCATATGCTGGGGGACAAGCTGTGCCTCATCATGAGAAGGATGATTTTCCAAACATAAAGGAAGTTCATTCAAAGCATAATGATATCGAGTGATATCCATAGTGTCTCTTCGGCGCTTCATGAAATTCCATACTTAATTCAAGCGGAGGTGTTTTGAATGTCCGGCTCTAATCAAAAGTCCAAGTCCGATATCACCACAATGAGCTCGGCGGAATATCAGGCCATTGCCAAAAAGCACGAACCTCCCCGCGCCATCCTTAAAAATTGTTTGCGCGCTTTTTTGGTCGGAGGTTTGATCTGTTTGATCGGCCAGTGTATCCAGCGGTTTTTTATGTCCGTATTCGATATGACTTCAACCGAAGCAAGCAATCCGACGGTTGCCGTGCTGATTATACTGTCGGTCATCCTGACCAGCTTCGGCGTGTATGACAAAATCGCGCAGTGGGCCGGGGCAGGCAGTGCCGTGCCGGTTACGGGGTTTGCCAACTCCATGTGCTCCGCAGCGCTGGAGCATCGGGCAGAGGGCCTGGTTCTAGGCGTGGGGGCCAGCATGTTTAAACTTGCAGGCTCTGTCATTGTGTTTGGTACCGTTGCTGCGTTTATTATCGGTGTCATCTATGCCATTTTTGGCATCGAAGGGAGGTAACGTTCAATGAAGGTGATTGGCCAAACCTGGCAGTTCGAGAATAAACCCGTCATTATCAGCACGGGAACCATTGTAGGACCGGAAGAAGGCGAGGGACCGCTGGCGAATGATTTTGATTTTGTGTATGACAATATCGAAATTAATGAAAAAACATGGGAAAAGGCCGAGCGGAAGCTGCTTGAGGATGCTTCCAGAAAAGCAGTGGAGAAGGCGGGCATCAAAGAGGACCAGCTGCAGTTTTTTGTCGGCGGGGATCTGATGAACCAGATCATCAGCAGTTCTTTTGCCGCCAGACAGATGGGTGTGCCTTATATCGGCGTATTTGGTGCTTGCTCCACCTCCATGGAAAGTCTGGCCGTCGCCTCGATGCTGGTGGATTCGGGAGGAGCCAAGTATGTGATGGCCGGAACGGCAAGCCATAACTGCACGGTGGAGAAGCAGTTCCGCTATCCGACGGAGTACGGATCACAGAAGCCGCCCTATGCGCAGTATACGATTACGGGAGCAGGCTGCTCCGTTGTTTCGGACAAGGGGGATGGCCCTGCGGTCACCTATGCCACCATCGGCAAGGTTGTGGACCTGGGTATTAAGGATCCGTTCAACATGGGGGCGGCAATGGCTCCTGCGGCAGCAGATACGATTACCAAGCACTTTAAGGATACAGGCCGGCAGGCGAAGGATTATGACTTGATTGTCACCGGTGACCTGGCCTCGGTGGGGCTTCCCATCGCCAAGGATCTTCTGAAGAAGAATGATGTCATCATGGACGGTACGGTGTTTGCCGATTGCGGGTTGATGATCTACGACTTGGAGAAACAGAAATATGTGAATGCCGGAGGCAGCGGGTGTGGCTGCTCGGCTGTAGTCACATACGGCCATATCTTGAAACGGATGCGCAAAGGCGAATTAAAAAAGGTGCTGATTGTGGCTACCGGGGCTCTGCTGTCGCCGCTTTCGTACCAGCAGGGCGAGAGCATTCCGTGTATTGCTCATGCCGTAGCCTTAGAGATGGGAGGATAATGTTATGCAGTTTCTGTGGGCTTTTATTATAGGCGGTCTGATTTGCGTTATTGGGCAAATTATGATGGATGTTATCAAGCTGACACCGGCACATACGATGAGTACTTTAGTGGTGGCCGGAGCCGTTGCTGACGGTTTCGGGTTATATGAACCGCTTGTCAAATTTGCCGGAGCCGGAGCCTCGGTGCCTATCACCAGCTTTGGCAATTCCCTTGTTCACGGCGCCTTAACGGAGCTGGGGAGGGACGGCTGGATCGGGGTCGTGACGGGGATATTCGAAGTAACGAGTGCAGGGATATCCTCAGCGATCATTTTCTCTTTTCTTGCAGCTTTGTTCGTCCGTCCGAAGGGATAAGCCATATGATGCGGTTTGCAAGACCCTGGTACTGTACCAGGGTCTTTTGCCTGTTTATGCGGACCTGTAAACAGGTTAATAACCAAAATATCTCTTCGAATGTACTCCGGGACTTCGATCATGTACAATAGTACTAAATTAAGTATTTATTCCCTTACAGGAGGTTAGTCATACATGCCCGTAAGCCAAGAATCCATGAAAATCATTACCTCGGTACGAACCAATCTGGAGTCGTGCCTGCTAGGCAAAGAATTTGAGATCCAATTGCTCCTTACGGCGCTGCTCGCCGGCGGACATGTTCTGATCGAAGATGTGCCCGGCACAGGAAAGACCCAATTGATCAAAGCATTAGCTAAATCCATGCAGGGAGACTACCGCCGCATTCAGTGCAATCCGGACATTCTCCCGAGTGATATAACAGGGGTTTCGGTATTCCACCCTCGTGACGAAATGTTCTACTTCCGTCCAGGCCCGGTCATGACCAATATTCTGTTGGCGGATGAAATAAATCGAGCTACCACCAAGACGCAATCGGCTCTGCTTGAAGTGATGGAGGAGCGCAGTGTAACGGTGGACGGGGCGACCCACGAACTTCCCCATCCCTTCATGCTGTGCGCTACCCAGAACCCGATCGATTTTGAAGGTACGTACATGCTCCCGGAGGCCCAGCTGGACCGGTTTATGTTAAAACTCAGCCTGGGTTACCCTGATGCCGCAACGGAGAAGCAGCTGATGTACCGTTCACGTGACGGACAGCTGGCGGACAAGCTGCAGCCGGTAACACATATGGATACAATCTCCGCCATTCAGCGTGAAATTCGGGACGTCTTCATCGGCGAGCCTGTTGCCGACTACCTGCTGAATATCACCCGCTCGACGCGTGAACATCCTTCCGTTATGCTGGGCGCAAGCCCCCGGGCAACCCTGTCATTCATGAACGCGGTCAAAGCCTACGCCTTCTTGAACGAGCGGGATTATGTTTTACCTGATGATGTGAAGACGCTTGCTCCGTACGTACTTTCGCACCGGATCATGCTGCGTCCGGAAGCCAGACTCGACAATGCGAGTCCGGAATCGGTGCTTGAGTTTATACTGCGTCAGGTCAAAGTGCCTGTACAAATGGGGAAATAGGCATGCGCCGTGCGGTTTCGTTATTTTTGAATGGCATGCAGCCGTCCAAACTGGCAGCGGTGTTGGCGGTATGGTGCCTGTGTCTTTTGTACGTTTTGTTTCAAGGAGGCAAAACCTCGCTCATGCTGTTCTCGATGGTGAGCCTCCTGACGATATATCTGATCGGTGCTGGCTTTGGCGGTGTCAATCGAGTCAAAGCGCAGCGCAGCGTATTGGGCGGGTCTGAGCGTGCTGGAGAGCAGCTTCATGCCGGTGAACAGGTTCGCGTGAAGCTGGAGGTTCATGTTCCAGGCTTGCTGCCTATGCCATACATGATTGTACGTGAAGTGCTGCAGAGGCATAACGGCGACTCCTGGTCTTTCGAGGACAGCATCATTCCGAACCTTCGGGGTACAGGCAAGCTTGTATTCCAGACGCCGCCGCTTGAGCGGGGGCGGTATGCTTTTTCCAAGACGGAATGCATAAGCGAAGATATTTTCGGCTTAATGGAGCACAAGGGACGGATTGAAATTCAGACTGATTTTCGCGTATTGCCGAGAACCATCTATATCCCCAAGTGGCATCGAAACATTCGGAATTCCAGGTTAGGCGGCACGCATACAACGATATCGGCTTCAAGACGGGAAACAACGCAGATCAATGGAGTCCGCGATTATGTATACGGTGACCGGATCTCCCGGATTCACTGGAACGCTACGGCAAAGACCGGCTCCTGGAAGTCGAAGGAATTCGAGCATGAATCCTTTCCGAAGACGATGATCGTTCTGGATTGCACCGCAGAAGGGTTTGATAACGCCCAGCAGTTTGAGCTCGCTGTATCGGCAGCGGCGTCGTTGATTGAATATGGTGCCAAGGAGCATGCGGGTACAGGTCTGTTCACAACCACGCAGGAAGCCAAAATGTTCGCTCCCGCCGACCATGCGGGCGAACGGATGCGGATGATTCAGCATTTGGTTGATGTGGATTATAACCGAAAGGGCAAATTGATCGCTTCCCTGGAGAAGTCCTATCGTCATTTTCCCAAAGGCGCCTTGTTCCTGTTGATCAGTCCGATGAGTGGAAAGGAAGCATCCGAGATTATGCGCTGGGTTGAAACCAGGGGGATGAACCCTTGTTTTCTGCAAATTCATAACCCGAACGAAAAGAAGCGGCAGGATGAATCCATATCGCTCCTTCAATCCCGGGGCATATCGAGTTATTCGGTTTCCTCGCTGGATGAGCTTCCGGCAGCGCTTGGAGGTGGTGTTTGATGAGACTATGGCTGGATAAACTGTCCACGACCTTTTTCAGTACATTGGCGATGCTCTGGGTCTGGATCATGGGCATGCAGTGGGTATCCTTCACCGAAACGATCTGGCTCTCGGAAACGACGGCCATTGTCATAGCGGCGTTAACCATCACGGCTGTCATTGAAGCCCTGCTTCCCATTAAACAGGGCTACAGACTGCTGATACAGTTTGTTTTGATTCTCTATTGCGTGTACAGTTTGCTGAAGTCTTACGGCAATCCGGTTCCTGTCATGACAAGTGAAAGTGTTTTGGCTGAAGAAATCATGTATCTCTTTCCCTATTTATGGTTCGCTGTCGCTGCCTGGGCGATTTTCCTGTTCATTGCACACTGGGCCAAAACCAAAGGACGCGTCCTTTTTATAGTCGGGCTGAATGTCATCAGCTTTGCCGTGCTGGATTCCTTTACAAAAATTGTGCTGTGGGATGAGATCGCTTGGGTGGTCGGAGCCGGAATGGGCTGGCTTGTTTCCAGCCATTTCAACCGGTTCCGCAGACGGTTTCCTCAGGGCTGGATCAACTTATCAAAATACCCGTTTAAGATTATTGCTAACATTTTGGTTATATTCTCTTTGATTATTGTAGCTGGCGTGAATATGCCTCATGTGCAGCCGACATTAACAGATCCTTATACGGCATGGAGGGAATGGAGCGGGGTGCCGCTGTCCACGGGCAGTACAACCGGAACCGGAACTCTCATCGAGTCTTCATCAGAGAGCATGTCCGGTTACGGAAGAGAGGACAATGATCTTGGCGGCGGCTTTAACTTCGACTACTCACCGGTGATGTCAATCACCTCGGATGAACGCAGCTACTGGCGCGGCGAGACCAGAGCGGTGTATTCCGGCACAGGTTGGGCAGACGGAGCCAGCAGCCGGCGTTCCGGTACAGGCGTAGAGATCGGCGAGGAGCTGCCGGGTGAATCGAACGGATCACTATCCACCAAGAAACTGGAGCAATCAGTGACGATGCTGAGTGATACGGTGTACCCCGTATTGTTCGGTG
This sequence comes from Paenibacillus glucanolyticus NBRC 15330, assembly GCF_004000885.1. Lineage (GTDB taxonomy): Bacteria > Bacillota > Bacilli > Paenibacillales > Paenibacillaceae > Paenibacillus_AQ > Paenibacillus_AQ glucanolyticus. The sequence goes on along the minus strand of NZ_BIMC01000014.1, from coordinate 98,205 downwards.
CATACTCTCTTAAGCAGCTGGAGGGTCTGGATGAAGATATTGATCCGGGGCGGCTCCGCTGGCAGATGGAAGGCGCGGAAATGCATCTGGATGATGTCCGGGATGCAGATTATCCGAAGAGTTATACCTTAACCTCTGAAGTGCCGGTTATTCCTATTGATGAGCTGAGCACAAGAACATACGATCAGTTGTATTCCGGCTCTATGGACGATGCCTATATCCAGAAGCCGAGAAATTTCCCGGAACGCGTCACAACGCTGGCTGAAGAAATTACGGCTGAAGGAGATACTCCGTATGAGAAGGTTATGCTTTTGCAACAATATCTAACAAGCAACTATACCTATACGAACACCCCTGACCTTACCCGCAAGAAGAGCGATGATTTCGTGGATGGTTTTCTGTTTGAGGTCAAGGAAGGATATTGTGATTACTTTTCTACCTCACTTGTCATGATGACAAGGTCCCTTGATATCCCAGCACGCTGGGTAAAGGGTTATGCTCCCGGCAGCCTGACGGCTTCGGAATACATGCCGATGGATGGTCAAACCCCGATTGAGCCAGGGAACTATACCGTAACGAATGCAGACGCCCATTCTTGGGTGGAGGTATATTTCGGTGAGTACGGATGGGTTCCGATTGAGGCAACGCCGGGATTTAGCATGCCCATCCTGACAGCCGACACAGATGCCGAGCCGGTCATTGAGGAAGACGTTGAAGAAGAAGAGAGTGCAGAGGATGAAACCGCTCCTGCTTCCGCCTCTAATGATCAACAATCCGGGTGGGTCAAAATGATTGTAACGGCTGCCGCGGTTGTAATCGTATTGTGGATTCTGTATATTTTGTGGAGAATGCGTATCAGCCTGCGTTTTGCAGGAGCGCGCATTCGTGCAGGCAAGCCGCTGACGGCAGCGGATAAAGTCATTGCCGAAACCGAACGCTGGATTCGTTCCGTGCACCGCAAGGGATTGGTACGCCAGGAACATGAAACGCTTCGTGAGTCGGTGAAGCGCTGGTTGCAAGCACATCCTGCGCTGGAATCCGAAATGAGACCGCTGCTGCAGCAATTCGAGGCTGCACGTTACAGTCCTGCTGAAGTGCAGGAGGAGCAGTGGCGTTCCGTTCAAAATGATGCCGAGAAACTGAAGAAGTCTATAAAAAAGATTCGAATTGTGCATGAAAAACGGCTGTCGCCGTAATTCCAGGAAGACAGACCGCATAGTGGTGGTTGTTCTTGCGATATCAGGATACCTCGATATGGATACGTGCTCTGATATCCAGTAATTTCAAGACCGCCCGGCTCTCTTCCTGAGCTGCCGGGTGGTCTTTTGCTGGTCATGATGATTACGCGGTATGGAAGGATGAAAAAGGCTCGTGATTATTTTTACTAAGGAACCGGAATATGGTATAGTTTTTCGTATGAAATTGAGGTGACGAACTTGTTTGAAATGTTAATCCCAAAGCTCCGTGTCAATACGGTTTTTGATATTAACCTAGAAGAATTATATGAGCAGGGGTATCGTGGAATCATTACGGATCTGGATAACACCCTCGTTGGTGCAAAGGCTCCGCTGGCGACACCGGAACTGGTCGTTTGGTTCAAAAGAGTGAAGGAGCTTGGCTTTCAGCTCATCATTGTTTCGAACAACCAGCTCGAACGCGTGTCCAAATTTGCGACGCCGCTGGATATCCAATATGTGCACGAAGCCCGTAAGCCCAGCAATACTCCGTTTCGCAAAGCCATGAAAATGATGGAGCTCACTCCGGATAAAACGGTGGTTGTCGGTGACCAGATGCTGACTGATGTATATGGCGGGAATCGCCTCGGTTTGTATACGGTTCTGGTTATGCCTATCGCAATCAGCGATGAGGGATGGTTTACCCGTCTGGTTAATCGCCGGGTGGAACGCATCGCATTGACCCGTTTACGCAAAAAAGGATTATGGATGGAGGAGGAACCGAAATCATGACGTTGCCTACAGGCGGAGACATCAAGAAGTGCAGCGGCTGCGGCATACCGCTTCAGAGTGCAGCACAGGACAAGCCCGGCTATTTGCCGGAGAAGGCCTGGGACCGTGACCCGGTCATTTGCCAGCGCTGTTTCCGGATCAAGAATTATAATGAAGCATCCTCGGTAACCGTAGATCAGGACGAATTTTTACGGCTGCTCGGACAAATTGGCGGCAAGAATGCGCTTGTTATTCATATTGTGGACCTCTTTGACTTTGAAGGAAGTCTCATTTCAGGACTGCAGCGTTTTGTCGGCAATAACCCTGTCGTTTTGGCTGTTAATAAAACAGACCTTCTGCCGAAAGTTACCAATTGGAACAAGGTTCTGAATTGGGTGCAGAAGCAGTGCAAGGAGCATGGCCTGAGAACGGAAGATATTGTGCTCTGCAGCGCGAAGAAGAATCAAGGCTTCGAGCGGCTGCTGGAGATGGTCGGGCAGCATAGAGGCGACCGTGACGTATATGTAGTTGGAGCCACGAACGTAGGCAAATCCAGCTTGATCAACCGTTTGATCCGCGACTACAGTGATCTGGATCAGGAGTTGACCGTTTCCCGTTATCCGGGAACGACATTGGATATGGTCAATATCCCGCTGGATGATGGCCGATATATTATTGATACGCCGGGCATCGTATACCCTTGGCGCTATAGCGAGGTAGTCAGCCGTGAGGATTTGGGGACAGTGATGCCGGAGAATCCGTTGAAACCGATGGTATACCAGCTGAACGAGGGTCAGACCCTGTTCTTCGGAGGTTTTGGCCGCTTTGACTTTTTGCAAGGGGAGCATCAATCCTTCACTTGCTTCATCAGCGGCCGATTAGGCATTCATCGGACCAAGCTGGAACGGGCGGATTCGTTGTTTGAGGAGCATGCCGGAGAGCTCCTCTCGCCCCCGACTAAGGAACGGCTTGAGGAATTACCGGAATGGACAAGACATGAAATCCGTATACCGAAGGGAACGCGCCAAGACGTGTTTATATCCGGCCTCGGCTGGATCAAGATCAACGGTGAGCAGGGTGCGCTTGTAGCGGTTCATGCACCGAAAGGAATCAAAGTTCTGTCGCGTCCATCCTTGATATAAGTGACTCATCCATAGGTGCACCATTGGCTTATGGCGGGAGAGGCGGAGGAGAAATGAAAGAGAATTCATGGATCGAGCGTGATTACCTGCTCCTTGGCGTTATGGGGGATCCCATCGGCCACTCGAAATCGCCGGCCATGCATAATGCGGCCATAACCGCACTGGGGTTATCGGGCGCCTATGTGCCGCTTCATGTACGTCCGGAAGGATTAGGGGAAGCGATCCAGGCTGTGAAAGCGTTGGGGTTTCGGGGGGTAAACGTTACGATCCCCCACAAGGTGGAGGTTATGAAGTATCTGGATGTCGTTGATGAAGGGGCGCGGCAGATCGGCGCCGTCAATACCATCGTCAATGACAACGGCACCCTAAAGGGTTACAATACGGATGGCATCGGATATGTTCGTTCATTGAAGGATGAAGCGTGTCCCGACCTCAAAGGGAAGCGCATTGTTGTCCTTGGAGCCGGAGGCGCTGCCCGGGGTATTATTTATGCCCTTATCGGCGAAAAGCCCGAGACGATATCGATCGTGAACCGGACAGCCGCCAAAGCGCTGGCGCTGGCTGAGGAATGGAGCTCGCTTGCCGACTTGAGGGGATACGGTGAAGATTATGCCGAAGAGGCATTGCTTACAGCGGATGTCATTATCAACACAACCTCTGTAGGCATGTTTCCCCGGATTTCGGAGATTCCTATCCCTCAAGGGCACATCCCGGAAGGGATCGTGGTCAGCGATCTGATCTATAACCCGCTGAAGACGGAGCTTCTCCGGCAAGGTGAGTTGCGGCAATGCACCGTGCATGGCGGACTTGGGATGTTTATCAACCAGGGCGCGTATGCACTGGAGTATTGGACGGGATTGACGGCACCTGTGCAGGCCATGAAGGAAGCGGTTCTGAGCAGCTTTCAAGCCTGAACCGGTGCATCTTGTTTATTGATTAATGGTGAAGCAAAAGCTACAATATAGCTTTCGACCAATCCGTTGGATTTAATAATTGAATATTTAAGGAGTAATGACCAAGCATGTTAACAGGAAAGCAAAAACGACATTTACGTTCCCTTGCGCACCATCTGGATCCGCTGTTCCAGGTAGGCAAGGGAGGAAGCAACGAGCATCTGATCCGTCATATTTCCGAGGCGATTGAGAAGCGTGAGCTGCTGAAAGTATCCGTATTGAACAACTGCCTTGAAGATCCTCGGGAAATCGCGCAGGAACTTGCCGAGGGAGCCAAAGCGGAATTGGTGCAGGTCATCGGCAAAACGATCGTGCTCTATAAAGAATCCAAAGATTACAAGACCATCGAACTGCCATAAGGGAGCACGTTGCTCCTTGTAAGGCAGTAGAATAACTCTCTATAAGGGGAGGCGATCCGGATGAAGGTAGGGATAATGGGTGGAACCTTTGATCCCATTCATATCGGGCATATGCTGGCAGCCGAAGCTGCACGGGATACTTATGACCTGGATGAGGTATGGTTCATGCCGAGTCATATCCCCCCGCACAAGGAAGATGCCGGCGTAACCGGACTCATGCGGCTGGAAATGACGGCCGAGGCTGTAGCCGACCATCCGTCCTTTCGTACATTGGACTGGGAAGTGCAACGCGGCGGAGTTTCCTACACCGTCGACACCGTCAGAGAGCTGCGGGATACGTATCCCGAGCATGAATTTTCGTTCATTATCGGAGCGGATATGGTGGCATACCTTCCCAAGTGGAACCGCATTGAGGAACTGGCGGAAATGCTCACCTTTATCGGGCTCAACCGTCCCGGGACCAAGCTGTCCGTGGATGAGCTGCCGGAATTTCTGCGTCAGGTGGTGGTCACGGCGGAGATGCCGCTGATCGAAATATCCTCCACCCTGATTCGGGATAGAGCGGCATCGGGCATGTCCATCCGTTATATGGTACCGGACCGTGTTTATGATTATATTGTTAGGAGCGGTATATATGCTGTACAGCCGTGAGAAACTGATTGACGCTGTATCCTCCCAGATGCCGGCCAAACGCTGGGAGCACACGCAGGGCGTAATGGAAACCGCCGTCATCCTGGCCGGCCGGTTTGGAGCCGACCCGGTTAAGGCGGAGCTGGCAGCCATCCTGCATGATGTTGCAAAATATTGGCCTGTGCAGAGGCTTCACCAGATGATGGTGGATCATAAACTCTCCGAAGAGCTGCTCCATTACGACAAGCAGCTCTGGCACGCTGAGGTCGGGGCTTTTGTAGCGCAGCAGGAGTATGGGGTGACGGATGCCCAGGTGCTTGACGCAATTCGTTACCATACGTCAGGACGCATAGGAATGACGCTGCTGGACAAGGTGGTCTGCCTTGCGGATTACATGGAACCGGGACGGGATTTTCCCGGGGTGAATAATATTCGCGAACTGGCCAACCATAGCCTTGAAGAGGCGCTTGCCGCCGGTTTTGATTCCACGATCGGACACCTGCTATCACGCAGACAAATTATTTATCCGTTGACGGTATTAGCCCGCAACGATCTAATTAAGCAATTGGAGGCGAATTCATGACGTTGAAACCGAATGAGTTGTTAAATGTGGCAGTTGCCGCCGCAGAAGATAAAAAGGCAATGGATCTCGTTGTTCTGGATCTCAGAGGGATTTCGCTAATCGCAGACTATTTTGTCATCTGTCATGGTAACTCGGATACCCAGGTGCAAGCGATAGCAACCGAAATCCGCAAACGGGCCCATGGTGAAGGCGTAGCTCTTCGCGGACTGGAAGGAATGGACGCAGCCCGCTGGGTATTGATGGATCTTGGAGATGTTATCGTGCATATTTTCCACCGCGATGAGCGCGAGTATTACAATATCGAGCGTCTGTGGTCGGATGCTAAAGTGGTGGAGAACGTATGAGTTTAATTGCCGGCACATTGACGGAGCTGGTTGTATCCAGAGAAGTTTCTCCTTACGGTTATTTTCTGGATGGCGGCGATCGGGATGTGCTTCTTCACTATTCGGAGCTCACGGGCAAGATTGAACCGGGGGACACGGTAGAGGTATTTATTTTCTTTGATACGGAAGATCGCTTGGCTGCAACGATGAAGAAACCTTATCTGACACTGGGTGAAACCGCGAAGCTGCAGGTGGCGGATGTTCATCCCCGTCTCGGGTGTTTTCTTGAGATGGGGCTTGGCAGACAATTGCTGCTTCCAATCCGGGAGTTGCCTGAGATGCGGGAACTGCATCCGGTCGTGGGAGACTATGTGTTTGTCATTATGGAGCATGACAAGCAAGGGCGTCTTCGGGCGAAGCTTGCCGGCGAGCAGGAGCTGGCTCCGCTTTCGTTCCATGCGCCTGATTCATGGAAGGGCGAATGGTTCACAGCCCTCGTCTATAAACCGCTCCAGATGGGCACATTTGTCATCATTGACGGAGGCGTGGTCGGCTTTGGTGCAATCGGCATGATCCATTCCTCCGAACGGACACGCATGCTGCGCCTTGGCGAAGAGGTCAAAGTCCGGGTAAGTCATATTCGGGAAGATGGAAGGGTCAACCTGTCCATGGTTCCGCAAAAAGAGATCGGCCGGACAGATGATGCCGACCGGCTCCTTGCTTTTCTGAAGGAGCGCCCGGGCCATGCGATGCCGTATTCGGATGATACACCGCCCGATATCATCAAGCAGCGATTTGGCATAAGCAAATCCGCTTTCAAACGTGCGCTTGGCAAACTGATGAAGGACGGGCTCGTTACCCAGAAGGACAGCTGGACGTATATGGTCAATAAAGAAGAGAATACCGATTCTAAGTAACAACCCGGATCATAGGGGAAGCTTCTAGGAAAGTGGTGTCATCATGTTGTCTTACCGCAAGTTTGCTTACGTATATGATCAACTCATGGAAGACATGCCTTATCCGGATTGGATCCGCTTTGCGAGAACAGCCTGGGATAAACACGGAATGCCAAAAAGCGTTGCGGAGCTCGGGTGCGGAACTGGCAGTATCACCATCCCGCTGGTTAACTCCGGATTTGAGGTAACAGGTATTGATCTGTCAGCGGACATGCTGTCCGTTGCCAGACGCAAGCTCGAGGGAACACCGCAGGGGCACCGTTTATTTCGGGAGGGCAGCGTCCGCTGGGTACAGCAGGATATGCGCTCCTGGGAACTGCCAGAGCAGGTGGATTCTGTCATTTCATTTTGTGATTGTGTGAACTACCTGCTGGAGGAGAAGGACATACGCTCCGCTTTTGCACGGACTTACAGCGGTCTTAAGGAAGGCGGCACGTTCCTGTTTGATGTGCATCACCCCAATACGCTGATTCGTTATGACGAAGAGCAGCCATTCGTTCTGGATGAACGGGAAGTGTCCTATATCTGGACATGCGACCTGGATGAACGTCGTTGTGAGATTGAACATCATCTTTCCATTTTTGCCAGGGACGATCAGGATCCTTCGGTTTACCGCCGCTTTGAGGAGACTCATGTCCAGCGCGGATACGACCCGGAATGGATGAGAGTTGAACTGGTGAAGGCCGGATTTCGGGATGTGAAATGTTATGCCGATTTTGAGTGGATTGAAGCAGGGCAGGATGCATCCCGGCTGTTCTACGTTGCCGTAAAATAATGAATACTTATGATAAGGAAGGCACTCTTACCGTCTGTTCCAGGACGGCAGGGGTGCTTTTTTGCGTTAAGGACGGTTGATTGTATTCAAAGACACTTCTTTTCCGCTTTGTTTGACTGTGGTTAAGGTTCGGATACAGGGATATGGGTTTGCCTCCTGGACTGTGCTACGATGTTGGAGAGAGAGAAAAGACAGAAATGAGAGCGCTATCTGCAAGGTTGGTTCTATGAATCTATGACGCTCTGTATGATAAGAAATGAGTCCAACGATGATCAAATGTTGCTCATGCAAATTCACAGGTCTGAAGAGAGGATGACGGAATAATGAAACTGTCTGTTTTTACAGTCGCAACACCTGATTTGCAGCCTGAGGCGCTGGCTAAAGCAGCGGCTGATGCCGGTATTGAGGGCATTGAATGGCGCTTCAAGGAAGTTCCAGCCGATGCCGCAGAGGAGAAGCCTTCCTTCTGGCGTCATAATCGATGCTCAATAGATCCGGGAGGCACGGAGGAGGATTGGCTTAGATTCCGCCAAGCTGCCGACAAGTTTGGACGGCGCAGTCTTGCGGTGGTCCCCTATCTGACCTGTGGTGATGTGGAGGCAACGGAAAAGGTCATGCAGGCAGCCAAGCTGATCGGAGCTTCATTTATTCGCGTGGGTATTCCGGGATATGACCGAAAGCACAACTACAATGAACTGTACGATCAAGCGGTACGGTATTTACACGAGGTTCAGGACTTGGCAGCGGCTTATCAAGTCAAGGCATTGGTGGAGACGCATCATCTGACGATTGCGCCGAGTGCGGGACTAACGCACCGTCTTGTATCCCACTTCAATCCACAGCATATTGGGGTGCTGTATGATCCGGGCAATATGGTCCATGAAGGGTATGAGAATTACCGAATGGGCCTGGAACTGCTGGGTCCCTATCTGGCTCATGTCCATGTTAAGAATGCAGGATACCGCAAGACTCCATCAGAGGATGGAAGCACGGCAGTCTGGTCTGGAGAATGGGTTTCTCTTGCCCAGGGAGCCGTTCCGTGGGTGCAAGTGATACAGGATTTGCATTCGGTGGGCTACGATGGTTATTTCGGGATTGAAGACTTTAGCGGTACGTATGAGTCCACGGAGATGCTGCTCCGTTTTGCCGAGCAGATGAAGGTGTGGGCAGATCATAAACAGCGCGTGTAGACATACATTCACAAGGGAGGTAAGAAATATGAATCAAGTAAGAGTAGCCGTCATTGGACTCGGCATGGGATTCTCGCATGCCAGAACGCTTGCAGCAGGCCGGATTGCCGGAGGGAAGCTCAGCGCTATATGTGACCTCAACCCGGCTAAGCAGGAAGAGGCGAAGGCAACACTGCCCTCGGATGTGAAAATCTGGAATGATGCAGATGCTTTAATAGCTTCGGGAGAGATCGATGCGGTGATCATTGCCACGCCGCATTATGCACATCCACAAGTGGCGATAAAATGCCTCAGTCATGGACTCCACGTCCTGATCGAGAAGCCGGCGGGCGTCTATACCAAGCAGGTTCGGGAAATGAACCTTGCCGCTGCGAGCAGTGGCAAAGTCTTCTCGATTATGTATAACCAGCGCTGTAATCCGCTGTATAAGAAGCTTCGGGAGCTGATTGCAGACGGCGAGCTTGGTGAGATCCGGCGGATGAACTGGATCGTAACCAATTGGTACCGATCTCAAAGCTATTATGATTCCGGCGGTTGGCGTGCAACCTGGGGCGGTGAAGGTGGAGGCGTGCTGATCAACCAGTCTCCGCATCAGCTGGATTTGTGGCAGTGGACGACCGGAATGATGCCGAAGAGGATTCGTGCCTTTTGTTCGTTTGGCAAATACCGCAATATTGAAGTGGAAGACGATGTGACGGCTTATGCTGAATATGAGAATGGTGCAACGGCAGTTTTTATCACCACAACGGGCGAAGCGCCTGGAACGAACCGGTACGAAGTGACGGGGGACCGTGGAAAAATCGTCATTGAGGACGGAAAGCTTACCTTCTGGCGCCTTCGCGTTCCGGAACCCGAATTCAATCAGCAGTATACCGGAGGTTTTGGAGAACCGGAATGCTGGAAATGCGATGTGCCGATCTCGGGTGATAATCCTCAGCACAGCGGCATTATTCAAAATTTTGTGGATGCCATTCGTCAAGGCACGCCGCTGATTGCGCCGGGCGAAGAGGGGATTCACGGATTGACGCTGTCAAACGCGATGCATCTGTCCACCTGGACCGATCATTGGGTCGATCTGCCCTTGGACGAAGATTTGTATTATGAGCTGCTGCAGGAACGCATTGCCCAATCTTCCAGCCAGAAGACCGTCAGAGAGGTTGGGCCGGTTGATATGAGCAAAACGTTCGGAACCTATTAATGAACCGTCAGGAGGCAATCGGTATGGATCGCAGTAATGGAATGCACTATGCGCCGGTTGGCAAAGCCCAGCCGGTGTGCAAGCCCGGGGAGTTTGTCTTTGCCGCCATGTCGCTGGAGCACGGACATATATACGGCATGTGTAACGGATTAATTGAAGCAGGGGCAACTTTAAAATGGGTGTATGATTCAGACCCCGCCAAGGTAGCGGCTTTTCTCGAGACCTATCCCGGGGTAACCGCCGCTTCCTCCGAGGCACAGGTGCTCGAGGACGCGGAAGTTCATCTTGTAGCGGCTGCCGCCATTCCATCGGAGAGATGTGAGCTTGGTTTGAAGGTTATGTCACACGGCAAGGATTATTTTACCGATAAGACACCGTTCACCACCCTGGAGCAGGTAAGCGCGGCACGTGCTAAGGCGGCAGAGACAGGCCAGAAGTATATGGTGTATTACAGTGAACGGCTGCATGTGGAGAGTGCCGTCCACGCGGGTCGGCTGATTAAGGACGGGGTGATCGGCCGCGTGGTGCAGGTGATGGGAACAGGACCGCACCGCTTAAATGCTCTATCCCGTCCGGACTGGTTTTTCCGCCATCAGCAGTATGGCGGCATATTGTGCGATATCGGGTCCCACCAGATTGAGCAGTTTTTGTTTTTTGCAGGCTGCCGCGATGCCAAGGTGCTCAGCAGCAAGGTGGGCAATTATGCGAATCCGGCCTACCCGGAGCTGGAGGATTTCGGAGATGCAACACTTCTCGGAGACAACGGGGCCACGAATTATTTCCGTGTCGATTGGCTGACGCCTGGGGGCCTTGGTACCTGGGGCGACGGAAGAACCGTTATTTTGGGAACGGACGGATATATCGAACTTCGTAAATACATTGATATTGCCAGACATCCACAAGGCGATCATCTGTATTTGGTTAACGGCGAAGGGGAGTTTCATATGGAGCTGCAGGGCAAGGTAGGCTATCCGTTTTTCGGCGAGCTGATCTTGGATTGTCTGGAACGGACGGAGTTTGCCATGTCCCAGGAGCACGCCTTCAAGGCTGGCGAATTATGCGTGATTGCTCAGAATGAGGCCGTGCGCATTCAAGAAAATCATATATAATAGAGAAAAACTCCGCGATGTTCAGGGGTTCTACAACCCCAGGCCGCTAAAGGGGCGATTCTCTTATGTCCTCGTCATCATCCAAAGGGCTGCCAAGTTTCGAGTGGATGCAGCTGAAAGAGCCGATTGACCTGAGCTATTATAATGAACAGCCCCTTACCAGCGGGCAATTCCATTCCCACGCCTTTTATGAAATCTATTATTTTCACGAGGGATGCTGCACCTATCTAATCGGTGACTCTGTCTTTACGCTGAAGCCGGGGGATCTGCTGCTAATGAATGGTTTGACGCTTCATTGTCCGAGTGTGGAACCCGATTCCAGATACGTAAGAAGCATTCTGCATTTTGACCCGGCCTGGGTGTGCAAGGGGCTGTCGGAATCGGCCAAGACGATCCTGCTGGACCCCTTCGATACGCTCCGGAATCATCGTATGACCCTAACCGGGACCAATCGGGAAGAGTTCGAGGCCCTGCTGGCCGATATTCATCGCCTGTCAGCGTCCACGACCCACTACCGCCAGGAACGCATGACCTTGCGCATCCAGGAGCTGATGTACGTCATTGCAGGCTGGTGTCAGGCCGCTGTACAGGGTCAAGACTCGATCTCAGAGAAGGAGCGGCATGTCCAGCATGTGGTATCGTTTGTCGAGGAAAATTATATGCACGATCTGACGCTGGAGAGAATTGCCCGCGATATGCATATTACCAAGCATTATCTATCCTCCTTATTCAAGGAGGTGACGGGAACAACGGTGTTTAAATATTTGTATCACCGGCGGATCAACCAGGCTAAAATTTTACTGCGGCTTCACCCTTATCTGAGCATAACGGAGGTCAGCCAGGCATCCGGGTTTAAGCATCTGGCTCATTTCAGCCGGATGTTCAAATCAATGGTCGGAACGACACCGGAGCATTACCGCAGGAGCGGAGATGAACTTTCGTTGACTTGATCGTACATTTTGGGTATAATAGCCACATTAAAATGGTAATATGAAAGCGATGATGAGGATCAGTACTTCCGCATTCGATCATGCAGAGAGCCGGTGTTTGGTGAAAACCGGTTGACGATAGGAATGAACTCGCCTCGGAGCAATGATGTTAACCCGGCAGCTGAATGGCTATTTCAGCAACTGGCCGATGAAGCATCGTCGTCTCATCCGCGATAAGGATGCAAAGGGAGTGAAAGGCAAAGTATGCCTTTGGCTAACTAGGGTGGTACCACGGGAATCAAACCTCTCGTCCCTAGCGATCAACGCTATGGATGATGAGGTTTTTTTGTTTTTGGACAATGGCATCAGGCCTTGTCTCTCGAATGTGAAGGAGGAGCATTGAAGTATGACGGACAATCAGACAACCGGCCACGGCTATATCCCGCAGGCCATCGAACCGAAGTGGCAGCAGTACTGGGACGAGAAAAAAACGTTTAAAACCGAAGAGGCATCATCCAAACCGAAGTTTTACGCATTGGATATGTTCCCATATCCATCCGGCGTAGGCCTGCATGTAGGGCATCCGGAAGGATACACGGCAACAGATATCGTGTCCCGTTACAAACGGATGCGCGGTTACAATGTGCTGCATCCCATGGGATGGGATGCTTTCGGCCTCCCTGCAGAACAGTATGCGATGGACACAGGCAAGCATCCCCGCGAGTTCACCGTGCAAAATATCGATACGTTCCGGCGCCAGATCAAATCCCTCGGATTCTCGTATGACTGGGACCGGGAGATCAGTACCACCGATCCGGAATATTTCAAATGGACCCAGTGGATCTTTATCCAGCTATATAACCGCGGCTTGGCTTATGTGGCTGAAGTTCCGGTTAACTGGTGCGAAGCACTCGGTACCGTGCTGGCGAACGAAGAGGTCATCGATGGCAAGAGTGAACGCGGAGGACATCCGGTCGTTCGCAAGCCGATGCGTCAATGGATTCTGCGTATTACCGAATATGCAGAGCGCTTGCTTGAGGATCTGGATGAGCTGGACTGGAGCGAAAGCCTGAAGGATATGCAGCGCAATTGGATTGGCAAATCCACGGGTGCCGAGGTTCGTTTTGACATCGAAGGTTACGATGGCCATCTGGAGGTATTTACAACCCGCCCGGATACACTGTTCGGCGCTACCTACTGTGTGCTGGCACCGGAGCATGACCTCGTGGACAAAATTACGTCAGCGGATCAGCGCGAAGCGGTCAAGGCTTATCAAGTTCAGGCTTCCCGTAAAAGTGATCTGGAGCGGACGGATTTGGCAAAAGACAAAACCGGTGTCTTTACCGGAGCATACGCCATTAATCCGGTGAGCGGCGCTAAAGTGCCGATCTGGATTGCGGACTATGTGCTGGCAGGTTACGGAACAGGAGCCATTATGGCGGTTCCGGGTCACGACAGCCGTGACTGGGAATTTGCCAAACAGTTTGGTCTTCCGATTATTGAAGTCGTTCAGGGTGGAAATGTCGAGGAGGAAGCCTACACCGGCAGTGGCGAGCATGTGAATTCCGGTTTCCTGAACGGGCTGGATAATGAAGCGGCTATTCAAGCGATGAATGAATGGCTGGAAAAAGAGGGCAAGGGTCAGAAGAAGGTAACTTACCGTCTGCGTGACTGGCTGTTCAGCCGTCAGCGCTATTGGGGCGAGCCGATTCCGATCCTGCATCTGGAAGACGGAACGATGAAGACCGTGCCGGAGGATCAGCTTCCGCTGCTTCTCCCGGATGTTGATCAGATCAAGCCGTCCGGTACCGGTGAATCACCGCTGGCTAACGTTACGGAGTGGGTGGAAACGGTAGATCCTGAAACCGGCATGAAAGCCCGCCGCGAGACCAATACGATGCCGCAATGGGCAGGCAGCTGCTGGTATTATCTGCGTTACATCGATCCTGACAACCATGATGAATTGTGCTCCAAGGAGAAGCAGAAGGAGTGGCTTCCGGTTGACTTGTACATCGGTGGCGTGGAGCATGCCGTGCTTCACTTGCTGTATGCGCGCTTCTGGCACAAAGTATTGTATGACCTGGGTGTTGTTGATACGAAAGAGCCATTCCAGAAGCTTGTCAATCAGGGCATGATTCTTGGCAACAATAATGAAAAAATGAGTAAATCCCGTGGCAATGTCATCAATCCGGATGACATCGTTAACGAGTATGGAGCCGATACGCTGCGCGTATACGAGATGTTCATGGGGCCGCTGGAAGCGACCAAACCATGGAACACCAACGGCGTTGAGGGAACGCATCGCTTCCTCTCCCGTGTATGGCGCCTGTTCATCGGTGACGATGGTCAATTGAATCCTAGAATCGTTGAGGGCGAGGGTACGGACGAATTCAAACGTACGCTGCACAAAACGATCAAGAAAGTGACCGATGATTTCGAGCATCTGCGCTTTAACACAGCAATCAGCCAGCTGATGATATTCATCAACGAGGGATACAAGACGGATGAGCTTCCACGGAAGGCCATGAAGAGCTTCGTTCAACTGCTTTCCCCGCTTGCGCCTCACCTGGCTGAAGAGCTGTGGAGCCGTTTAGGCTACAGCGAGAGTGTAACCTATGAGCCATGGCCTGATTTTGACGAGGCTTGGACCGTAGAGGCAGAAGTTGAGATTGTTGTTCAAGTCAACGGCAAAATCATAGAACGTGCCAAAATCGCGAAAGACATGGATCAAGAAGCCATGCAACAACATAGCCTCTCCCTTCCGAATGTCAAGCAGGCGCTGGAAGGAAAGAGTGTACGCAAAATCATTGCCGTACCGGGTAAACTGGTCAATATCGTGGCCGGTTAATCGTAAAACCGAAGGCAGCATCCAGTTTTGCCAGATCCTCCTCATACTTGTCGTGTGTGGTCTGGATCAATTGGTAGAACAGTCCGTTCAGGTTTGACTCAAGCAGTGTCAAAGCCTGGGCGGTGATGCCTCCGGGAACCGCCACCCGCTCTTGCAGCTGCTCGGGGGAGAAGCCCTCCTCCGTTAGCAGCTTGCCGGTGCCAAGCAGCATTTCACCGGCTAATGCATTGAGGGTCTTACGGTCGATACCGGTCATTTCAACGGCAGCGTCGATCCATTTTTCCATGAATAAACTTAAAAAAGCAGGCCCGCAGCTGGAGAAATCGGAAGTGATTCGCGTGTGCGATTCCAGTATCTCGAGCGGCCTGCTGATATAAGACAGGAGGCTTTCTATAAGCTGCCTGTCTTCTTCTTTTATTCGGGAACCATACATACATAACGATGCTCCGCCTCCGGTAATGTTGGTGATGCTCGGTATGATTTTCGCCACCTTGCATGGCAGCGTTGATTCCAAATGGATCAGTTGCACCGGACTCGTGATGGATATCGCGATTTGCCGGGCTTCCAGCTGATCTTTGATCTCGCTGATGACCGTTTTAAACTCCAGCGGCTTGACACATAAGAAGAACAGGTCGCTCTGTGAAGCCGTCTCTGTGTTAGAGCTGCATACAGTCAAACCGGGATGTCGCTTTGCCAGCTTCTGCGCCTTTTCAGGACTTCGGTTGCTGACTCGAATCTGCTCAGGCAGGAGTGCGCCCGATTGAATGAAGGCTTCGATCAACAGACTTCCCATGCTGCCCGTACCGATAAAACCGACCTTCATGTGTACGTTCCCTCCTTTCGCGCTTTACGGCAGAAATGTACCGTCCTTAAGTTAATGTATGCGGGGAAGATGCCGATTCATGACGGTTTTTCATGTGATTTCGGTCAGAGAATGCAAGTATTCTGTTTTTGAACGCAATGGATATGAATTTTTATGATAAGGAGAGGTCATGAATGAAACGGATATCATTAGGTTGGAGTCTTGCGGCAACCATCGCAGGCTGCGGATTCATTTTGTTTGCAGGCGGCACCGACAAGGGGATCGAGGGCTGGCAGCCGTTAAACGACCAACTGGAGCAAGTGGTGGGGGTTGAAGGAGAAAAGGGAATGAAGACGTCCTCCGCGAACTCCAGGAACGGGGCCGTGGAAGATGCTGCTCCAGCAGAGGCTGGTGACGTTCCTGATGCTGCGAAGAAGGCGGACCCTGATACAGGAAGCGAGCCTGCGGGCAACACGAAGGATCTCTCACAAAGCAGCAGCCAAGGTGTTACCGTAAGCGGTTCCGCAGGCGAAACGTCGCCTCCGGCTTCTGTCCAGCCCGAATCCTCTTCGGGTTCCTCCCAGACCGATGGTGGCGCTCTGCAGACGCAGCAACGAGCTTCTGCTAGTGAGTCTGCCGTGGATTCGCCGTCGTCTTCGGCACAGTCCGGATTGATTAATGTGAACACGGCGGATGCAGCGACTCTGATGGAACTCCCCGGCATCGGGGAAGCCAAGGCCCAGGCCATCATCGATTACCGGAAGCAGTTTGGGCCTTTTCGGAGTATAGCGGATTTAATGAATGTCAAAGGCATTGGACCCAAAATGATGGAGAAGATGAAGCCTTACGTTGGACTTTAGCTATGTGCTACAATAAAGGAGATATCGATAAGAAACAGGTGACAGATGATGAGTGCAGATCAACGTAAAGATTGGGATACGTATTTCATGGATATTGCCTTTATGGTTTCTACCCGCTCCCAATGCCCGCGGCGTCATGTTGGGGCGGTGCTGGTGCAGGGGAAAAAGCTGCTCGGTACAGCATACAACGGCGCGCCGATGGGGGTTCCTGACTGCTCGGAAGCAGGCTGTATGATAGCGGAGGATTACGAGTTGGTTGTGCAGGATGGCCAGGAGCGCATGGTGAAAAAACAGCGCTGTATCCGCACCATTCATGCCGAACAAAACCTGCTGCTGTTCACAGACCGGATCGACAGGGAAGGCAGCACGGTCTATGTGACCGATGAGCCTTGCTGGACCTGTGCGAATATGCTGGCTAACAGCGGCATTGTCGAAGTGGTATTCCACCGCTCGTATCCGAAGGATTCGGGCAAGGTGTCTCGCATGATGGAACAGAAGGGGATTTTGTTCCGGCAGCTTGAGTCGTACGAGCCCCCACGAGAGACATTAATGACTGTAGCGGAATGATGCGTGAAGGATGTCTACGTAATAGTTCTATGAAATAGGATGCGAAATAGGAAGTCACAAAGGAAGAACCTTTGGCTGCGATATGCAGGCACAGGTTCTTTTTTTGTTATGACAACGAAAGGATATACCAATTATGAGGCGAAGGCCGTTACTTGTGTTTACTGTTATATGGGTTATGGGCAGCGGGGCTGCATGTATGTACGATGGATGGAGACTGGCCCTGATTGCTGCCGGGCTGATGCTCCTGCTGCTGGCTGTATGTCATTGGGGACGCACGGGACCTTTGTTTGTGTTCTGCATGCTGTGCTCGTTGTGTTGTTCTACCATCTACTGGGAATGGCACGACGCGTTAAATGTAAGTGATTTGGAATTGCGACTTCCCGCAGCAGAGACAGTGGATACTTATCCTGTGACCGCACAGGGCGTGATTTCTTCGCCTGTGGAGGTGGATGGAGACAGGGCCGATTTCAAAGTTTCGCTGCAGAAGGCTGATCTTGGTTTCAGGCAGTCTACATCAACCCACATGAAAACTCATGCTCACCAGGACAATGACCAGGATCTAAAGACGCATGATGTCGTTATGGTTCAAGTCAGATTATTGGACAAGTCCGAGCTGGATATAGTAGGCCAGTGGCAGCGCGGAGATCATATACAGTTAACCGGAGAACTGCAAAAACCGGGTGAAGCGCGAAATTTTGACGGTTTTGATTATCTTCAATATTTGCGCACTCAGAATATGCATTGGATCATCAAGGTCAAGGGCGCCGACCAAGCGCAGATCACACCACCTGACGGCTGGAGCTTAAGCCATATTCTCAGGTGGAATGATTCTGCCCGAGATACACTCGGCGGCAAGCTGGAGCAATTATACACCGGAGTTCATGCAGGATATATGAAGGGACTTGTTATTGGCAATCAGGATGATCTGGATCCCGATACATTTATGGAGTTCTCCCGCTTGGGTTTAACACATATTCTTGCGATATCAGGCATGCATGTTGCCGTGGTTGTAGGCTGTCTCTTATTCTTGTGCACGACCCTTCGAATGACGCGAGAGACTTCGCTCACCGTGGTCATGTGGCTGATACCGGTCTATGTTTTGCTTACCGGGGCGAGTCCCTCCATCGTCCGTGCGGGAATCATGGGCATGATCGGCTTGTATGCTGCGAGGCGAAGGCTGTTGAAGGACGGATTGCATATTCTTAGTGCTGCGGCACTTGCCATGCTGCTGTGGAACCCGTATTTTCTTGTCAACGTCAGCTTCCAGCTCTCGTTCATCGTGACTGCAGGCTTGATGATTTTCGTGCCGAAGCTGATGCCGCTGCTGAGATTTATGCCCCGCTGGCTTGCGGGCACTGTAGGCATTACGGTGGTGGCTCAGCTTATTTCTTTTCCGCTCACGATTTATTATTTCAATCAGGTATCGCTCCTGTCTGTCATCGCAAATTTGATTCTCGTTCCCGTCATAAGTCTGATCGTTCTCCCGTTAGGGATGGTGTCCCTGCTGCTCAGCTGGGTATGGATGCGGGGAGCAGGCTGGCTGGCGAATATAACCGAATGGCTGAATCAGCTGACATTTCGTATCGTTGAATGGATGAATGTCTCCTCTGCTTTTATGACGTTGTGGCCATCTCCTTCGCTGGCCTGGATATTGGCGTACTATGTTGCCCTGTATGTACTGCTCTCGATTGTGAAGAAGAAGTCAGAGCATCAAGGAGCAGCGATGAATAACTCCGATGACACGGTTCCGTTGGAAGGTCGTGATTCCTTGAACAGCAGAGCAGACTTATCTGAACCGACTGCCGTGTTTCCGCTTGTGGATCAATGGGCTGGCTCGTTGCGATGGAGGGGGTTCATTACAACAAGTCATTATGTCGAGCGCTATGCGGTAAGATCCGTGATCATGCTGCTGTCCGTGGTTTTGGGTGCACTGCTGTATACCGGATATCAATCCCCTTCCATGGGTGGGGCAGGTCTGGTGCAATTTTTGGACGTTGGACAAGGGGATTCGATTCTGGTAACAACTCCGGAAGGCAAGCATATTCTTATTGACGGCGGCGGAACGGTGAATTTTCGCAAGGAAAAGGATGCCTGGAAGGAAAGAAAAGCGCCGTTCGAAGTGGGAGAGAAAGTGGTGGTGCCTTTGTTAAAAAAAAGGGGGGTTCACCAGCTTGAGGCCGTCATTATGACGCATGGTGATCAGGATCATATTGGTGGTCTCTTGGCCGTACTGAAGGAAATTCCCGTGAAATCGGTTGTTTTTAACGGGACCTTGGCTGACTCCGACTCCTTCCGGGAGCTGATGTCAACTGCCGTACAACGGAATGTTCCGATATATCAGGCTGGCGCCGAGCGGGGACCGTGGAAGGTTGACAAGTACACGGACATACAATTTTTGTTCCCTATTTTCCCAGAAAGTGGAGAAACCATAAATTCATTACCGTTGATTAAGGAACAGAATCATGCTTCACTAGTATTTGTCCTTCAGATGAATGGAAGCCGAGTGTTATTTACCGGAGATACGGATCAGGCTGCCGAACAGAAAATATTGCTGCATCTGGAGGAACTGCTGCACGAAGGATCGGGACTCCAAGCCGATAACCCGGTTGATGTCATGAAGGTTGCCCATCATGGAAGCAAAACCTCGACATCGGCGGCATGGCTGAATGCTTGGAAGCCGAGGACGGCGGTAATTTCTGCTGGTGTTAACAATATGTACGGGCATCCGCATCCGGATGTGGTAGGACGGCTGGAACGGTCCGGGTCGATCATCTATCAGACCAATCTTCATGGTGAAGTCCAGATGAGGATGAAGGAGAACCATATTGAGATCCGCACGAAGCTTCCATAATGCGCACGGCTGTCCTTGAGACCCGGAATCGTAGTATGATCTATATAGGAAATTGCAGCAGATGACTATAAACTTTATATTTGGTATAGTTAGATGAAGTTTCCTGAAAAAATAATAGGTTACATACTGCAACATTTTTTTATTCTATCCGTCTGTATGTATGCAGGGAGAGGGGGATCCACTGTGGTGGAGCAGGGACTCATAAGAGCCGCTCAATCGGGCGATCGCGACGCTCTAATCACCCTATTGCGAGAAATTGAGCAACATGTTTACCGAACTGCTTATTATATTTTAAACAATGAACAGGATGCCATGGATGCAGCCCAGGAAGCACTAATACGCGTATATACGAAGATTAACTCCTACGAGGAGAAGGCCCAGTTCAAGACATGGGTCCAGCGAATTGTAACCAACATATGCATTGATAAATTCCGCAGAACGAAGCCGACGGTTTCCATCGATGAACATGATCTGGTGTTTCGGGATAATCTCGATGTAGAACGGGAAGTGATGTCGGGTTATCTCGCTCAGGATATCCAGGAGGCCATTAATCAACTCCCGGATCATCATCGCACCGTCATTGTCTTAAGATATTTGCAGGATCTATCCTACAACGAAATCGCTGATTGTCTGAACCTCCCGCTCAATACGGTGAAATCCTATTTGTTCAGGGCCAGGCAGCAGCTGCAGAATATGCTCCAAGAGCATCAGAAAGGTGGTGTATCAGGATGAATTGCCAAGAGGTGGTGGAACGTATGCACCGGTATTTGGACCGGGACCTTACTTCCGATGAGACGGCCGAAATGTATCAGCATATTGCTCTGTGTCCCATGTGTGCGGAGACCTTTAATATATTGAAATCATTGAATAGAGAGCTTGAGGATCTTCCGGCCGTAACCCCGCCTGTCAGTCTGGTAGATGCTATCATGCCGAGACTTGATGCTATTGACCGTGATCGCCATAACCTTGTCATACCCCCAGCCGTAAAAAACCAGGAGCCTGCAGAGATGATGCCGGAAATTCGGCGTCCACGACGTGCAGGCAGCTGGTGGAGTACGGTTGGCGGGAGAACGGCCATCGGAGCTGCTGCCGCAGTGCTTATACTTGGCGTTGCCATATTCAATAATGAGCCGAAGATGTTATCCGATGCGGAAATTCCATATGAAGAGGCAAGTACGACAAGCGCTGGATCGACAGAGGAATCGACCGAGATCCAGGATCAAGGTACGCCGCAGCTGTTTACCGATGGCGGTGCAGCGGCCAATAGCACGGAGAAGGAGGGGAGCGATCCTTCCGACAGTACTCAAAGCTCGGCGTTGGAATCGTCAACCGAATCCGATCCGGATCCGAATGAAACCAAGGGAGCAGCTGAGCCGTCGGATGCCCCTAAGGATACTGGGGAAGAAACGCCGGCACCGGATGCTTCCGTGAAAAATAACGATGAAGGGGTACCTCAAGCGCCAGAACAACCTGCAACGAGCAACAAGGAGGTACCGAAAAGCAATGCTACAAGTCCGTCTGCCCCTCCAGCCAGTGACCCTCAACAGAACAATGAGGGAGCGAATGGGCAGACCCCGCCTTCCGAGTCGGTGGATACGAAGCCAGAGACGCTGTCTCCAAGCAATGATCCTTCAGCAGATGCAGGAGCCGGAAGTGCTGAATCTTCCGAACGGTCAATGGGAATTGCGATGATGCCGGAGCAATGGTCATCTCCGGACGGTCTGTACAGGGCTTCGCTGGAGCTGGATCAGCTGGTCATTTATCGGCTGCCTTCGGGAAGTAATACGTCGCCAGAAGCGATGGAAACACTCGAGAAGATTCCACTCAGCGGCAAATGGGTATCCGGTCAATGGTCCGAGGATGGCTTGACGTTTAAGTACAAAGTGCAGATGAACAGCGAATTGGTTGAATCCGTTTATTCCGTAGAGAAGACCGAGCCGCCTGCTGCCACACAACAGAAGAAGCCGAAGCAATAGAAATATATATAGATAATGAAATCGGCGCACCAATGCCGGGAGATATGAATACACTATATATTAGAGAGAGCATTATACCAACTACAGTCGTATGACCGGCGGCGGGGTGTTTCTAGAGCATTCTTGCCGGCGTTTATATAGATGTGTTGGGACGAAGGGACCTTGCCGCTGCTAAAGCCGAGGTCTCTTTGTTTTTTGAAGACTCCGGATTGATTAGACATCCAATTGCCGCAAGGTTTGATATCGCAAGCGAGTTCATGATGATATGCGAAATCCTTCTAGTTTTGTTGCCGTTTGTTCAAACTGCGGTCTTATAATTATGCCGGTCATCTATCGCTTTTGGGCCCTCTTTTTTGGTATAGTGTACAGAGTAGAAAGGGGGGACGCCGATGGATGCCAAAGCGGCGGCCAAGGCGGTCAAGCAGGGAGATGTGTCTTCCGTCTATTTGCTGTACGGCAGCGAGAAATTTCAAATGAAGGAATTCGCCGAATTTCTGGAAGCCCAGCTGATCCCGAAAGAAGACCGTGATTTTGCCCTGATTCATATGGATTTAGGGGAAGCTCCGATTCAAGCCGTTGTGGAAGAGGCGGAGACGGTTCCTTTTATGGTTCAGAAAAAATTGATATTTGTCCGGGATACATCTTTTTTTACCGCTGCAAAAGATAACGGGAAAGTGGATCATCGTCCAGAGGCACTGCTGGATTATTTGACCAATCCTGCTGATTATAGTGTGATTGTCTTTATGGTGGGCCAAGAGAAGCTGGATGAGCGCAAAAAGGTAGTTAAAGCCGTGAAGAAGACAGGCGTAGCGCTGTCCTTCATGCCTTTAGGCGGGGAAGAGCTGCTCCGCTGGGTGGACAAGCAGGTGAAGCAAAGCGGCTGCACACTGCGTGAGGGTGCGGCTGAAGCGATTGTTCGTAATGCCGGAACCAGCCTGCAGTCCTTGTCGGGCGAGATCGAGAAGCTGTGTTTATACGCGGGTTCAGGCGGAAGCATTGATATCGCAACCGTGGATATGCTGGTGGCTCGAAGCACGGAACAGAATGTGTTTGCGTTGGTCGAGGATATCGCAAATCTCCGGATGGACAAGGCACTCGGTATTTATTACGAGCTGTTGAAACAACGCGAGGAGCCGATCAAGATTGCTGCATTGATCACAAGGCAATTCCGAATCATTCTGCAAGTGAAGACCTTATCCACCCAAAGCTACTCGCAGCAGCAGATTGCATCCACGATCGGACTGCATCCCTATGCGGTGAAGATTGCCGGAGAACAGGCCCGTAAGTTTGAGACGGCTCGTCTGGAAGGCATACTGAACCATCTGGCTAATCTGGATTATCAGATGAAGACCGGGGCTGTGGATAAGGTGCTGGGGATTGAACTGTTTCTATTAAGGCTTGGAGCATAGTCATTTGTTCAACGACACACCTGAATGTTAATGCGAGATCGGAGCGTGCGGCTATCACTAGCGTATGCTCCTTTTATCTCCACAAAAAGCCCTGAGCAGCGTGAACTGTTCAGGGCTTTTTCAATGTCGTATTCAACAAACGTTACTTACGCTTGAGCCGTAAGAGCGTTCAGTCTTTTCGCCAGACGGGATTTCTTGCGGGCAGCTGCGTTTTTATGGATCAGGCCCTTCGTAACGGCTTTATCAAGCTTTTTGGAAGCAGCTTGGAAAGCAGCTTTAGCAGCTTCGATTTCTGTACCATTCAACGCTACGTCAGCAGTTTTAACAGCTGTGCGAAGCGCGGATTTCTGAGAAATGTTAAGCGCGTGGCGTTTGTCACTTGTCTTTACACGTTTAATCGCGGATTTGATGTTTGGCATTACATTCACCTCCTGTAAGGCATTTCAATAGAGCGAAATGATTCACAACTTAAAATATTTTAGCATGGGGGTGGACAAAAAGCAATACTCATTCGGACTTCTGCATAAACTCCCCCCTACTCTCGCACACTATTAGCAATATGAGGAGGAGTGTGAATTTAGATGGATCTGGATCTTCAAAAATATTCGGTCCGAACGGACCTCGCGGTGGAATCTAGAGAACTGGCCGGTGGCGCAGGCAGTCCAGCCATTCCGGGTTTGCTGGAAGATGTGGTTCAGGAGGACGGAATCAAGATTACGAGGCTTGACGTAGAGAACGAAGCTGCCTCCCAAAAGATCGGAAGAGTGAAGGGTCACTACGTCACATTGGAAGTTCCCGATCTCCGCAAGGGAGACACAGAGCTGCAGGATCAGGTATCGGTTGTGTTCGCACGCGAGTTTGAGGCGTTTATGTCTCGAATCGGAATCGGACCTAAGGCGAGTGTGTTGATTGTGGGGCTTGGCAACTGGAATGTAACCCCGGATTCGCTGGGACCACTCGTTGTCGAGAATGTGATGGTGACCCGTCAGTTTTTTGAGCTCATGCCTGATCGTGTAGCGCCAGGCTATCGCCAGGTCAGTGCGGTTGCACCCGGCGTCCTCGGTCTGACGGGGATTGAATCAAGCGAAACGGTGCAAGGCATTGTGGAGCAGACCCGTCCCGACCTGATCATTGCTATTGATGCACTGGCTTCGCGTTCACTGGAGCGGGTTAACACGACCATTCAGATTGCGGATATCGGAATCCATCCCGGCTCGGGCGTTGGCAACAAGCGCAAGGGTCTGACGCAGGACATACTCGGCGTCCCCTGCATTGCGATTGGAGTGCCAACTGTCTGTTATGCCTCCACTATCGTAAATAATGCGATTGAAATGATGAAGTCACATTTCGGCGAGGGAGCACCGGAGACCGGGAAGATCATGGGCATGCTCCATGATATATCGGAGGCGGAGCGGCTTGCGCTCGTGAAGGAAGTACTGGAGCCTCTGGGCCACGACCTTATCGTTACGCCGAAGGAAATTGACGAGTTTATCGAGGATATTGCCAATATCGTGGCATCGGGGTTAAACGCGGCGCTCCATGAGGCCGTGGATCCCGGTAATGTGGGGGCGTACACCCACTAGCTCCAATCTATAAAAGCTCCGAATCTATCGGAGCTTTTATATTTTTCCATGGATCTAGTTCTATCGATTCTCCTCGGTTCATAGATTTGGAATATAAGAGATTACAGAGTCGCGGGAACGGCGAGTAGATGGCCGGATAGCTCCCGGCGAACCGAGGAGGACTTCGTTATGAACAATCGCAAGTTTCGTATATGGAATATTGCCCGACTGAAACGCAAGGTGATGGAAGGTCTGAGCATGGGGCGAACGCTAGTCATATTAATGCTGGGCTCTCTTATATTTTTTATTTTACTAGGGCTCGGCGGGATGGCGGAGCAGCGGATGAATTCCTCGCCTGTGTCGTCGATGAAAGGTTTGGCCGCTTCCCTATCAAGCCACTTTTTCATTGATATGATCGGAATGGAAATGCCGCATATGACGGCTTCGAAAGAGACTTCAAGTTTCTCCGGGGATAAAATGTCGACCTTCGTCTTTGAACTGCTCACGAGTGTGAATCCCAAAGATCCAAAAAGCCTCCTCGCGGGTGAGCTTCCGGGTATGAAGGCCAATCAACCGGTACAGCTGTCCCACGGCTCTGGCAATGAGGATGGCGAAGCCCCGGCGGACTACCGGCCGGATCCTGCAGCGGAACAGCCGGAAGAGAATCCGGGGGATACGGGCGAGGAACCGCCGCAAGGAGAGCAGGGCGACAACGGCATAGGCGGTGAAGACGGGCCGGATCAAGGGGCCGAGGAAGAGCCTGGCAGCAAGAATGAACCTGGAAACACATCCAAGGACGGTAAAACCACAGGCGGCAAGAAGGCTGTATTAATCTATCATTCGCATCCGCAGGAGGCCTATAACCCGCTGCTCACGCATCCATCCGATAATCCGGGGGCGGTATCGCCGAGCAAAAACGTTATGCTGGTGGGCAGTTTTCTAAGCAAAAGACTTGAGGCCAACGGGATTGGCACCCTGCATGACAAGAGTGACTATCAATCTACCGTACCGGGGTACAACTACAACTATTCCTATAAATACTCCCGCCAGATGGTCATGGAAGCCATGTCCCAGAATGACGGCATCAACTATCTGATCGATATCCACCGCGATTCGCAGCGTTACAACAAAACAACAGCCACCGTGAACGGTGTGAACTACGCCAAGGTCTACTTCATTATCGGTCATGCGAACGAGAACTGGAGAAAGAACGAGGAGTTTGCAAGTAAAATCAATGCCAAGCTTGAGAAATCCTATCCCGGCGTCTCACGGGGCGTGTGGGGCAAATCCGCAGATCAAGGAAACGGGGAGTACAACCAATCCCTGTCACCGAACAGCATCCTGATCGAAATCGGCGGGATCGACAACACCAAGGAAGAATTACAGCGTACGTCTGAAGCGTTGGCGGATATTATTGCAGATGTGTATTGGCAGGAGCAGGAGGCCCAGAAAGCCAGCGTGAAAAAAGACAGTGATCCAGCGAACAAACGTGCCGCTTCAGCGCCAACCAAAGAAAGCGGCACTGCGGACACTGAGCGTAAAGCAGCCAAGGCAGGCTAAGTTCTGAAAGCTGCCTTGGCAAATACAGGGCAGAGCACACGTGAAATCGGAGGGGGACTTATGATGTCAAGAATGGGGAAACGGTTTGTGGCTCTTATCATTTGGACAGGCATCGGCATATTGGTCGGCATGCAGCTTGGAGGGTCGAGAGCGCCTGTACCGGCAGACGGCGTTTCAGCTGTGCAGAATGTGCAGCAAGGCCATGTTCAAGAGACGCAAGGCGAGACAACCCGAGGGAATGGCTGGGGAGGGACGCGCAAGACCCCGCCGGCATCAGAGTCCACGGCTCAGGAACAGGAAGTCCGTGCATCGGAGCCTGAATTCGAGCCGTCACCCAGCGATATTCTGCTGCCCGAACGCTCAAAACCGCCTGCGGATGTGCTTGCGGACAAGACGGCAGGACTGCTCCAGCAGCTGTCTGACCAGAGCATACGCTGGGTGGTGTCGATGTTCGGATCCATCACGGATTAAATTCACCTTTTTCTCAGCATTGCTGTGCATCCCCTCAACTGGTATAATAAGTTGATTCAAACATCTGGTGGTTGTTGGGGGTTAGGCATGACAGACGTACAAGCAAGACAACAAAAAATTCGTAATTTCTGCATTATTGCACATATAGACCATGGGAAATCGACACTTGCTGACCGTATATTAGAGTATACCGGTGCATTAACCTCGCGTGAAATGCAGGAGCAGGTTCTGGATCAGATGGATCTGGAGAGAGAACGCGGAATTACCATCAAGCTGCAGGCGGTTCGCCTAAATTACAAAGCCGATAACGGCGAGGAGTACATATTGAATCTGATTGATACTCCGGGGCACGTCGACTTTACGTATGAGGTATCCCGAAGCCTGGCTGCTTGTGAGGGCGCGCTGCTCGTTGTTGATGCTGCGCAGGGTATCGAAGCCCAGACGCTGGCCAACGTATATCTGGCACTGGATAACAATCTTGAAATCCTGCCTGTCATTAACAAAATCGATCTGCCAAGCGCCGATCCTGAGCGCGTAAAGCAAGAGGTCGAGGATGTCATCGGGCTTGATGCCAGCGATGCGGTCCTGGCTTCCGCCAAAGCGGGCATCGGTATCAAGGAGATTTTGGAGCAGGTGGTGCAGAAAGTACCGGCACCTGCGGGCCATCCGGAAGAACCGCTGAAAGCGCTGATCTTCGACTCCCACTATGATCCATATAAGGGTGTCATCGTCTATGTGCGTGTTATCGACGGAAGCATTAAGGCAGGCTCCAAAATCAAAATGATGGCGACCGGCAAATCTTTCGAAGTCATCGAAGTGGGTGCATTTAAGCCCCGCATGTCCATCGTGGACGAGCTTAACGTCGGAGATGTCGGCTTCATTGTAGCGGGCATCAAGAGTGTAGGCGATACGCAGGTCGGCGATACGGTAACGGATGCCAAGCGTCCGACAGCCGAGCCGCTCCCGGGTTACCGCAAAATCAACCCGATGGTGTTCTGCGGATTGTATCCAATCGAAACGTCAGACTACAACGATCTGCGCGAGGCGCTTGAGAAGCTGCAGCTTAATGATGCATCGCTCAGCTTTGAGCCGGAGACGTCCAGTGCACTCGGATTCGGCTTCCGCTGCGGATTCCTGGGCCTGCTTCATATGGATGTGATCCAGGAGCGGATTGAACGCGAGTTTAACATACCGCTGATCACGACCGCGCCAAGCGTTATATACCGCATTACGCTGACAAACGGAGAGCAGATCCAGATCGATAACCCTTCCCATTATCCTGAGGTCGGCAAGGTTGATTATGTTGAAGAACCTTATGTTAAAGCGGCCATTATCGTGCCGAACGATTATGTAGGGTCGATCATGGAACTGTGCCAAAACAAACGCGGCGAATTCGTCAACATGGAATATTTGGACACAACGCGCGTCACCATTACCTATGAAATTCCGTTATCGGAAATTGTCTACGACTTCTTCGACCAGCTTAAATCCAGCACGAAGGGGTACGCCTCCTTTGATTACGAGGTGTCTGGATATCGTAAATCCAATCTGGCGAAGATGGATATTGTACTCAACGGCGAACAAGTGGACGCCTTGTCCTTTATCGTGCACAAGGACCGCGCGTATCACCGCGGACGGGCCATTTGCGAGAAGCTGCGCGAGCTGATTCCTCGCCAAATGTTCGAAGTGCCGATTCAAGCTTCCGTGGGTACCAAGGTAGTTGCCCGTGAGACGGTGAAAGCGATGCGGAAGAATGTACTTGCCAAGTGTTATGGCGGTGACATCTCCCGGAAGCGGAAACTCCTTGAGAAGCAGAAGGAAGGCAAGAAGCGGATGAAGCAAGTCGGCAGCGTCGAAGTGCCGCAGGAAGCCTTTATGGCCGTCTTGAAAATCGACGACTAGTAATCGGATGGTTCAGCAGGACGTGTTTAGTCTCAGCGAAGCCGCCAGTCTTACAGCTTTACAATGTAAATGATGGGAAAGCCGATTCTCGGCTTTCCTTTCTTTCATTACAAGAGGCGTAGCGTTATAGTAGAGAATGAACTTCTGTAATTACTTAAGTAAGTCGTGCAGGAGGCTGCACATAAGGGGGCAAGAAAAAGAATGATGGCAATCGATAAACGGACGGAAGCAGTATACATCCATATTCCGTTCTGCACCAATAAATGTTTTTACTGTGATTTCAACTCCTATGTATTAAAGGATCAGCCGGTTATGGATTATCTGCATGCGCTGGATAAGGAAATGGAACTGACCGTTAAGGCCAATCCTCCGGGCATCATCAAGAGCATATTTGTGGGGGGAGGAACAC
This sequence comes from Paenibacillus glucanolyticus NBRC 15330, assembly GCF_004000885.1. Lineage (GTDB taxonomy): Bacteria > Bacillota > Bacilli > Paenibacillales > Paenibacillaceae > Paenibacillus_AQ > Paenibacillus_AQ glucanolyticus. The sequence continues at coordinate 68,895 of NZ_BIMC01000014.1, read as the reverse complement.
CGACGGTCCTCAAGCCGAATGAAATGGCGTATTTTCTGCAAAGCGTGAGGCGGCATTTTCCCGAATGGACGGAGGACATTGAGTTCTCGATGGAAGCGAATCCCGGTACTACGGATTTGGAGAAATTGTCCGTCATGCGTGAAGGCGGCGTGAACCGGATCAGCTTCGGGGTGCAGGCCTTCCAGAACAGCTTGCTGACTGGCATCGGGAGAATCCATGATACGGATGACGTGTACCGGAGCCTGGACAACGCCAGACAAGCAGGCTTTGACAACATGTCCATCGATTTGATGTTCGGACTTCCGAACCAGACGCTGGAGATGCTGGCGGAAAGCGTGGATAAGGCCTTGGCACTGGGGCTCCCTCACTATTCGATATACAGCCTGAAGGTGGAAGAGAACACATTGTTCCATACGATGTACCAGAGAAACCAGCTGCCGCTTCCGGACGAGGAGGACGAGCTGAATATGTACCTTCTCTTAATGGAACGGATGAAGGCGGCCGGATATAAGCAGTATGAGATCAGCAATTTTGCTAAACCCGGATTTGAGAGCCGTCATAACATGACTTACTGGCGGAACGAGGATTATTATGGACTGGGCGCAGGAGCGCACGGATATGTAGGCCGTCAGCGTCACGTGAACATCAAAGGGGTCAATCCCTATAATGAAGCAGCCAACAAAGGACTCCCAAGACTGGAAAGCTTTGAGGTGTCAAGGGAAGAAGCGATGGAGGATTTCCTGATGGTTGGACTCCGTGTGCTGGACGGTGTATCACGGACCCGATTCCAGCAGCAATTCGGTGTTCCCATGGAGCAGGTATTCGCCCGTCCGCTGGATAAAATGGTGGGGGCTGGGCTTCTGGACTCCACGGAAGACGGCTATAAGCTGAGCAGCAAAGGAATTCTGTTTGGCAACGATGTGTTCGCCGAATTTATAGGGAGTCTGTCGACAAATTAATCTATTGAACTTATATGCGCTCTGTTGTATATTTATTCATAACATGACGGAGCGTGTAAAGGGGAGACGGACAACATGTCGGCGGTATGCAGAAAAGCAAAGCTTGAGGATGTCGAGCCGCTGTATCAGATGATTCAGGGATATGCCGAGAAGGGGATCATGCTGCCCCGGTCCAAAAAAGTGCTGGAGAAACAGATCGGAGAATTCGTGGTTGCGGAATCCGAAGGACATGTTATCGGCTGTGGTTCATTGTGTCAGCTCGGAACCGATTTGGTTGAGATCCGATCACTCGGCATCTCTGAAGGTTATAAAGGAAAGGGCATCGGCTCGATGCTGGTGGATTCCCTTTTGGAAGAGGCGAAGCGTCGTGAGCTTCCGAAAGTGATGGCCTTGACGTACGAGGTATCCTTTTTCATCAAAAACGGCTTTGACGTCGTTGAGAAGGAGATTTTCCCGGAGAAGGTGTGGACCGACTGCATCCATTGCAAGAAGCAGCACGCCTGTGACGAAATAGCTGTTCTTAAAGTACTGAACTGACTTGACAATCCTCAGGTCGGTTTGGTATTTTTGTTATATCGGTTAGCACTCGATGACGAGGAGTGCTAACGAAAGCGAAATTTAGCAGTCAGCAAGGAGGGGAGCGACATGTTAACAGATCGTCAGCGCATGATTTTGAATGCCATTGTGGATGACTATATCCGTTCTGCCGAGCCGGTAGGTTCGAGAAGCATTTCCAAACGCGGGGATGTGGGTTATAGTCCGGCTACCATTCGAAATGAGATGGCTGATCTGGAGGAGCTCGGGTTTTTGGAGCAGCCTCATACGTCAGCTGGACGAATTCCGTCTCATAAGGGATATCGTTATTATGTTGATCATCTCGCGTCGTCGTTTTCCTTGAACGCTGCGGAGCTGCATTTGATGAAATCATTTTTTGCAGAAAAGCTGAACGTGATGGAGCAGATGATACAGCATACAGCCGGCATTTTGTCTCAGATGACTAATTACACTTCCATCCTGCTGGGACCGGAAGTTTTTCATACGTCTTTGCGTCATTTCCAGCTTCTTCCTCTTCATGAGGACCAGGCCGTAGCGATCATCGTAACCAGCACTGGGCAAGTCGAGAACAAGATTGTCTCCATTCCCAAGGGCGTGTCCGTTTCGGAATTGGAGCAAGTGGTGAACCTTCTGAACAAGAAACTTGTCAACGTGCCTCTATATAAACTCAAGACCCGTTTGTATACGGAGATTGGCGAGGAAATGCAGCGGCATATTTCGCATTACGAGGATCTCATGAGCATGCTCGATATTGCGCTTAATAACGAACCGGACCACCGGGGTGTGTATCTTAGCGGTACCACCCATATGCTGAATCAGCCCGAGTTCAAGGATGTAGATAAGGTAAGGGAAATCTTTGAGCTTCTGGAGCAGACGCCTGCCCTGATGAAGCTGATGGCACCGGCTCCTGGGGAGCACGGCATTCAGGTGAAGATAGGTACGGAGAATACGCATGAAGCGATCTCCAACTGCAGTTTAATAACGGCTACCTATTCCATCGATGGCAAAGCGCTTGGTTCCATCGGAATACTCGGCCCTACACGAATGGAATATGCACGGGTGATCGGCATCTTGAATGTATTATCCCATGACCTGACGAAGCTGCTGTCACACTGGTACAAATAAAGGAGTGAGACAGATGAGCCAAGGACAACATAGCCAAGTGGATGGAGATGAGCGGTACTCTACGCTGCTGAACAATAGTAATGCCGTCCGGGCTGTCACGTCCGCTGTGGAAGGTACTCTTGGGCCCAAGGGGCTGGACGTGATGCTGGTGGGCCCTCGCGGTGAAGTCGTCATTACCAATGACGGTGTCACGATTCTGGATAAAATGGATGTCACCCATCCGGCAGCCCGCCTTCTCATACAGGTGGCGCGTGCCCAGCAGGAGAAGATCGGGGATGGCACCACAACCGCTACCGTGCTTGCAGGTGCCCTGGTACAGGAAGGCGTATCCCGCATTACGCGGGGTGTCCCGGCTTCCAAGGTGGTGGAGGGTCTGCGCCAGGGAATCGAGACGTCTTTGCGGTTGTTATCTGACCGGGTTCGGGTCATTGACGGACTGGACGATCCGCTGCTTGAGCGGACGGTGTACGTTGCTGGCCGTGAACGCAAGGACATTGTGGAATTAATCATGCAGGCTGCACACAAGGCCGGAATTAATCGGCTCCAGGACCCTTCCTACTCGCTTGCAGACAGTATAATTGCTCTGGAGAATGCCGAGAATGAAGTGTTTGAAGGGGTTCTGCTGCGGCAGAGGCCTATCTTCGCCCGCGAATCACAATCATATGATGATGCCAAGGTGCTTGTGCTGTTTGATTCCCTGGAGCCGGATGAGATAGACGAAGAGGCGCTGACAACGGAAGCCGGGTTTGCGCAGTATATGGATCTTAGGAAAGTGTTCGCTTCGGATTTAGAGAAGATGTCGGAATTGTCCGTAAAACTCATTCTGCTTGAAAAAGGAATCCACCCCGATGCAGAGCAGTTCTGCCTCGACCACGGCATGATGGTTGTGCCGCGCGTATCGCGTGCGGATCTTCGGCGGGTAAGCGACATGACGGGGGCTACTCCCATACGCCGGAAGGCGTTACATAAAGACTCGAAGGAGCTTGCGGCTCTTCTGGGCCATACCCCGCGTGTCTCTTATGATGAAGGGATTGAGAAGATCCGGCTTGCATGCGGCAATCAAGACCGTATTGTGACGGTCATTGTCGGTGCAAGCACCTCTGAAGTGGTGGGCGAGGCCGCCCGAATCGCGGGAGACGCAGCATCGGCTCTGCAGGCGGCCGTATCCGGCGGGGTGCTTCCAGGCGGCGGGACAAGCGAACTTGCCGTGTCCTACGAGCTGGAACGAATCCGGGAGGCCCAGAAAGGCATGGAAGCCTTCGGGATGGAGGCCGTTTCGGCGGCGCTGCGCAAGCCGATGTCGCAGATCCTTCTGAATGCCGGTTACAATCCGCTTGAGAAGATGGAGGAAGTGCGCGCAGCACAAATTCGTGCCATCTCCGATAGTATGGGTATTGATTGTGACAGCGGCCGTGTTGTGGATTATGAGGAGCTTGGGGTGCTTGATCCGGCTCCGGTCAAACTTCACGGACTGCGGGCAGCCGGCGAAGTAGCGGCTGCCGTGCTTCGGATTCATCATGTAATCAAGATGAAGGAAATAGGCGAATAACGTAATCCCATAAATGAATCACAGACAACCTGGTTTAGAATATGAAGGAGGTGAAGGCGTCTTGAATAATGAGCATAAGGATGCCGTTCAAGATACAGTTTCAGAGGAAATAGTAGAAGAAACATTGGAGAACACGCCAGGCCCGGGTGAGGGTGAAGTAACCCCTGAGCAGGAGATTCCTGTAACGGAATCTTCGGATGAGGCTGGTTCAGCCGAGCTTGAGAAACTTCAGGCTGAAGTGCTGGAGCATCAGCAGCGCGCGCTGCGAGTGCAAGCGGATTTCGATAACTTCCGCAGACGTACACAGAAGGAGAAAGAGGAGCTTGGTAAATATGCTTCCTCCAAACTCATTACGGAGCTTCTGCCCGTGATTGACAACTTTGAACGTGCCCTTCAGGCATCCGGTGACAATCCGGAGTTTGAATCCTTCTCCAAAGGGGTAAACATGATTTTCCGTCAACTGGAATCCGTTCTGGCAAGCGAAGGCTTGACGGCGATGAACAGTATCGGCGAGCCGTTTAATCCGGAGTATCATCAAGCGATAATGCAAGTGGAAAGCGATGAATTCGAGGAAGGCATCGTGGTCGAGGAAGTGCAGAAGGGCTACATGCTGAAAGACAAAGTATTGAGACCTGCCATGGTTAAAGTGAGCATGTAAGCGACTCTCGAATGGTCGTTTATCATATAAAAAAATGATCAATATCATACGAAGATTCGTGTGAATGAATAAGGAGGAAAATTTTTCATGAGCAAAGTAATTGGTATCGACTTAGGAACAACCAACTCCTGCGTAGCCGTAATGGAGGGTGGGGAAGCAGTAGTTATCCCGAATCCGGAGGGTGCTCGTACAACCCCGTCCGTCGTCGGATTTAAGAAAGATGGCGAGCGTGTTGTTGGGGATACAGCCAAACGGCAAGCGATCACCAACCCGGATCGTACCATTATCTCCATCAAGCGTCACATGGGTACGAATCACAAAGAAACCATCGATGGCAAAGACTACACACCGCAAGAGATTTCCGCAATCATTCTGCAGAAGCTGAAATCCGATGCGGAAGCGTATCTGGGCCAAACAGTAACCCAAGCCGTTATCACGGTTCCTGCATATTTTAATGACAGTCAGCGTCAAGCAACAAAAGATGCCGGTAAAATCGCGGGTCTTGAGGTTCTGCGTATCGTTAACGAGCCGACGGCAGCTGCTTTGGCATACGGTATGGAAAAATCCGAAGACCAAACGATTCTGGTATATGACCTTGGTGGCGGTACATTCGACGTTTCCATTCTGGAACTCGGCGATGGCTTCTTCGAAGTAAAAGCAACCAGCGGTGACAACAAACTCGGCGGAGACGATTTTGACCAAGTGATCATCGACTACCTGGTAGCAGAATTCAAAAAAGAGCAGGGCATTGACCTGAGCAAAGACAAGGCTGCCGTTCAACGTTTGAAAGACGCAGCTGAGAAAGCGAAAAAGGAATTGTCCGGCGTACTGACAACAACGATTTCCCTGCCGTTCATCACCGTTGCTGACGGCGTGCCTCAGCATTTGGAGATCAACCTGACTCGTGCTAAATTCGAAGAATTGTCCGCTTCACTTGTAGAGCGTACGCTTGGACCAACTCGTCAAGCGCTTAGCGATGCAGGTTTGACGGCTAATGATATTCATAAAATCGTACTTGTCGGCGGTTCTACCCGTATTCCAGCCGTACAAGAAGCCATTAAGAAATTGACAGGCAAAGAGCCTCACAAAGGCGTAAATCCTGACGAAGTGGTCGCGCTTGGTGCCGCTGTTCAAGCGGGCGTATTGACTGGCGACGTTAAAGACGTGGTTCTGCTCGACGTAACTCCACTGTCCCTCGGTATCGAAACCGCAGGCGGCGTATTCACCAAAATGATCGATCGCAATACGACAATCCCAACAAGCAAATCCCAAGTATTCTCCACGTATGCCGATAACCAGCCGAGTGTCGAAATTCACGTGCTTCAAGGTGAGCGCGAAATGGCTGCCGGCAACAAAACATTGGGACGCTTCATGCTTGGAGATATTCCTCCAGCACCGCGCGGTGTACCGCAAATCGAAGTTACCTTCGATATTGATGCGAACGGTATCGTCAATGTTTCGGCTACGGATAAAGGCACTGGCAAGAGCCAGAAGATCACCATCACGTCTTCCAGCGGCTTGAGTGACGCTGAAGTTGAACAAATGATGAAAGACGCTGAGCTTCACGCCGAGGAAGACCGTAAACGTAAAGAACTGGTAGAAGCTCGCAACAATGCGGACCAACTCGTATACACCACAGAGAAAACCATCAAAGACCTTGGAGACAAAGTTGATGCGGCCGAAGTGGAAAAAGCGAATGAAGCGAAAGAGAAAGTGAAAAAGGCGCTCGAAGCCGATAACCTGGAAGAGATTAACGCTTCGGTTGAGGAGCTGACTCAAATCGTGCAGCAGCTGTCCGTGAAGCTGTATGAGCAAGCAGCACAAGAACAGCAAGGTGCTGAAGGTGCTGACACTGGCGCTCCGAAGAAAGACAATGTCGTTGATGCAGATTACGAGGTTGTTGACGAAGATAAAAACAAAGGTTAATCTGAATAGATTGTATGGGAAGGTCAAAGCTGCGCATCTTCGCACTTTGGCTTTCCTTATGTAAAGAGTAATAAAGAGATTGGGGTGAAACCGTGGCTGATAAGCGTGATTATTACGAGGTGCTCGGTGTTGGCAAGGATGCATCGGATGATGATATCAAGAAGGCGTACCGCAAAATGGCTCGCCAATACCATCCGGATGTAAACAAAGCGGCTGACGCGGAAGCCAAATTCAAGGAAGTGAAAGAGGCTTACGATGTATTGAGCGATGGTCAGAAGCGTTCGACTTACGACCAGTACGGTCATGTCGATCCGAACCAAGGAATGGGCGGAGGCGGCTTCTCCGGTGATTTCGGCGGTTTTGGAGATATATTTGATATGTTCTTTGGCGGCAATGGACGCCGTGATCCGAATGCGCCTCAGCGGGGGAACGATCTGCAGTACACCATGACGGTAGAGTTTAAGGAAGCCATATTTGGCAAGGAGACGGATATTAATATCCCGAGAACCGAGACCTGCGATACGTGTCATGGTTCCGGTGCCAAACCAGGCACGCAGCCTCATACTTGCTCGGTATGTAATGGCAGCGGACAGCAGGAGGTTGTGCAAAATACGCCATTCGGACGTATGGTGAACCGCCGTGCTTGCTCCAACTGTAACGGAACCGGAAAGATTATCAAAGACCGCTGCTCGACTTGTCATGGCAACGGTAAAGTGAAAAAACAGCGCAAAATTCATGTTCGCGTACCTGCCGGTGTGGATGACGGAGCTCAGCTGCGCATGACAGGCGAAGGCGAAGGCGGATTACGCGGCGGACCGGCCGGTGACCTGTATATTGTTATCCGTGTGAAGCCGCATGATTTCTTTGAACGCGAAGGGGATGACATTTATTGCGAAGTGCCGCTTACCTTTGCCCAAGCTGCGCTTGGCGATGAGATCGAAATCCCGACGCTGACCGAAAAAGTGAAGCTGAAGATCCCGGCTGGAACACAGACCGGCACCTTCTTCCGATTGAAAGGCAAAGGGGTACCGCGGCTGCGCGGCATGGGACAGGGCGACCAGCATGTCAAAGTTGTGGTTATCACGCCAAGTAAGCTGAGTGATGAGCAGAAAGAACTGCTTCGTCAATTTGCTTCGCTTGATGGCGAACAGACTCATGAACAGGAACAGTCTTTTTTTGACCGTGTGAAAAAAGCATTCCGTGGTGACTAATACTGATATAGGGATATTCCCTTTCATAGCACGAAATATAACAGCAGGCTGAAGGATAACATACCTTTAGCCTGCTGTTTTTTCTACAGCTCCCAAGAATAAAAGGATCAATGATGAAGCATCCTAGGGGGGTTCCATCCAGATGCGCGATTTTGAAGAGGAAATGCAGGTGAAGTGAAGTGGCAGAGAAAAATATTTTGGCGTATTTCAAAAGCCCTGATCAGGCACAGCACGCAGCTCGCAAGCTCCAGTCGCTGCGCGTTGCGGATATGTCTATCGACCGGTTTGGGGCTTATCCCGGCGGGGAGCTTAACCAACCGATGAATCCGTTGACAGGTAATATTGCCAGCTTGTCAACGTTGACCCTAAATGCGGACATTTCGGGGCCGGGAGCCGGAATCCTCGGAGCGGCGGATCCTTCTGCCAGCGGGATGAGCAGCGGAGGGCAGGACGGAACCGAGGGCCGGGATATTCTGTTGACGGTTGTGTTGGATGAAGGCGTATTCACTCAAGCCATGCGAATCATCGAAGAATCCGGCGGCATGGTTTAAGTGTTGCAGGTCAGCGCTAATCGTTTATAAGGAAAGGAGAATAGCACTCATGATGAGACGTGTGAAAAAAGGAAAAATTTCGAGCAAAACGGAGAAGATGATTGCTCTTCAATCCGCCAAGGCTGAGGATGTTGAATTCTCGGCAATGGAAGCCGATCACGATGATGTCGAGGCGCTTCGCAGAAGCGAGGCAGCGGATGAACGCCAATTGAAGAAAATTCTCGACGAAACCAGTAAAGACGTAGATTGATCGTTACGAATTTAATGTATTGCCTGGTCCCTCTTACCTTCTTCTTGCGGAGGCGGTAAGAAGGGCTTTTTTGATTATATGATCAACAGAATAGTCGCCACGCATTTCCGTACAAACTTTGTATCAGGGGTCCTCCATATAGTACAATGGTATTTATGTATGAACGAGGAGGAACTGTAGCACATGTTATGGCGTGAATTAACGATACATACCACGGAGGAAGCCGTGGAGATGATTACGAATTTCCTGCATGAAGCAGGAGCCGGAGGCGTCTCAATTGAAGAGTCCGGTACTACGAACAAGAAACGGGATACATCCCTTGGGCAATGGTTTGATGAGATTGTTCCGTTTAACGATATTCCTGAAGGGTTTGCCGTCATCAAAGGTTACTTTGATGAGACGGTTACGCTGGAATCGGTCCTTGATGAAATTGCCCCTCGTGTGGAGGAGCTGAAGGAATTTGGCATTGATACAGGTGAAGTAAGTTATGAGATGAAGACGGTGGATGAGAATGAATGGGCGACTGCCTGGAAGCAGTATTTTAAACCGATCCGCGTGTCCGAGAGGTTAACCATCAAACCGACATGGGAGGAATACACGCCTGAATCGGACAATGAATCCATTATTGTACTGGACCCCGGGATGGCTTTCGGAACGGGAACACATCCAACCACTTCCTTGTGCCTGCGTACGCTGGAGATGGTAATCCAGGGCGGTGAGGAAGTCATTGACGTCGGGACGGGATCAGGCATTCTCTCCATCGGTGCGGCGCATCTGGGGGCTTCGCGAATTCTGGCTCTTGACCTGGACCCGGTTGCCGTATCCAGCGCGAAGGAGAATACCCGTCTTAATGGTCTGGAAGATGTCATCACGGTGAAGGAAAGTGATTTGCTCTCGGTACTGACGGATTCGTCCGTTCAATCGGACCTGGGCGTGAGACTGCCGGTACAAGTTGTAGTGGCCAACATTTTGGCGGAGGTTATCCTATTGTTTGTGGACGATGTCTACCAGGCCCTTCAGCCAGGCGGCGCCTATATCGCTTCCGGAATCTACAAGAACAAAGAAGAAATCGTGGAGAAGGCACTGATTGCCTCGGGCTTCGAAATCGCGGACATTTGCCGCGAGGATGATTGGGTTGCATTCGTAGCGAGGAAGAACTGATTATGGATTTTTTGGATAAGCTGCTATTTTATCCGCTGGAACAGCTTCCGTTTTACCTGATTGCTTTAATCATTGCATTTACCGTGCATGAGTTTTCACATGCCTATTTTGCTAATAAATTCGGAGATCCTACAGCCAAGCTGCTGGGCAGAGTGACACTGAATCCTGCGGTGCACTTTGATTTTCTGGGCATCGTCCTCCTGCTGATTGCCGGGTTCGGCTGGGCAAGACCGGTTCCCATTAATCGGGAGAACTTTAGCAACCCACGCCGGATGAGCATTATCGTGGCGGCGGTGGGTCCGCTGAGCAACCTTTTGTTAGGCATACTTGGGGCGCTCATTTATGCTGTTCTGTATCAAACCGGCATTATTCCTCCCGAAGGAATAACCAAGACGGATCAAGCGGTGCATTTGTTCTTTAATATATTCATATTGCTCAATTTCTTTTTATGTCTGTTTAATCTGGTTCCATTGCCGCCGCTGGACGGCTACCGCATCCTGGAGAACGCGCTTCCTCCGCGGATGAGTGCGAAGATACAAAAGTTTGAGCAATGGTCGATCCTTATATTCTTGTTGATCATTCTGTTGCCTTTTTTCCAGAACTATACGATCAAGCCCCTGTATGATACGGCATATGCGCTGTCCTCCAAAATTTTGGATATGTTCATTTTGATGACCGGCGGTTATCGACACTGATTTTTTCTGGTCAGTTCGCATGAAAAGTTGTATGATGGGGTTTGGCGATTTTTGAGTTAGGTGAGGATATAAAGATGCAGCGATATTTTGTGACTCCCGCACAATTCGAGGGAGACCGTGTAGAGATTACGGGCGATGATGCCCGTCATATCACCAAGGTCATGCGAGGCAGGCTTGGTGATAAACTGATTGTAAGCGATGGGGTATCCCGCGAAGCCATGGTTGAAATTGAAAGTTTAGAAGCGGCCAGCGTTTTTGCCGTTGTGATTGAATCCATGGAGATGAGAAATGAGCCGCGCCTGCAGGTGACGATTGCCCAGAGCTTGCCGAAAGGCGACAAAATGGAGACCGTCATCCAAAAATGCACCGAGATTGGCGCGGTGTCCTTTGCTCCCTTCTTATCGGAACGAACGATTGTTCAGTACGATGCCAAGAAGGAAGGCAAGCGGCTGGAGCGTTGGCGCAAAATCGCGAAGGAGGCTGCTGAACAGGCTCATCGTAACCGGGTACCGTCTGTTGAACAGCCTTTATCGTGGAGGAATCTGCTTGCAGCGTTTTCCAGCTATGATGCTGTTTGTTTTTGTTATGAGAAAGAGCATGGTTCCCAGTTAAGGGACGTGCTCAAGCCATTTGTAGAGCAGGCGCTGCCGGAGTCCGGCTCCCAAGCCTGCTTGCTGCTGGTCGTTGGGCCTGAGGGCGGATTTACGGAAGAGGAATGCCGGGCTGCCGAGGATGCGGGAGCCGTGTCCGTCGGACTGGGAAGGCGGATTCTCCGCTGCGAGACTGCCGGCATGACCGCGCTTGCCTGCGCACTATACGAATCTGGAGAAATGGGGGGCGTTTGAACATGCCATCCGTAGCGTTTTATACGTTGGGTTGCAAAGTCAATTTTTACGATACCGAGGCCATCTGGCAATACTTCAAAAATGAAGGCTACGACCAGGTGGACTTCGAACAAACCGCTGATGTTTATTTGATTAACACTTGCCACGTTACCAATACAGGGGATAAAAAGAGCCGTCAAATGATCAGACGCGCGGTTCGCCGCAATCCTGAAGCCATCGTGGCTGTAACGGGCTGTTATGCCCAAACCTCGCCTGCCGAGATTTTGGATATTCCAGGCGTGGATCTTGTAATCGGAAACCAGGATCGCGATAAAATCATGGATTTCATTCAGGATATTGAAAAAACGCGCCAGCCGATTAATGCCGTGCGTAATATTATGAAGACCAGAGTGTTCGAGGAGATGGACGTTCCGGATTTTGCCGAGCGTACACGTGCATTCCTGAAAATTCAGGACGGATGCAACAACTTCTGTACGTTCTGCATTATTCCTTGGTCCCGCGGACTGTCGCGCAGCCGGGATCCGAAGAGCATTATCCAGCAAGCTCATCAGCTGGTAGGGGCAGGATATAAAGAAATCGTGTTGACCGGTATTCACACGGGCGGATACGGCGACGATCTCGAGGAATACCGATTGTCCGACCTGTTGTGGGACCTTGACCGGGTTGACGGTCTGGAACGCATTCGCATCAGCTCCATTGAAGCCAGCCAGATCGATGAGAAGATGCTGGACGTTCTGAACCGTTCCAGTAAAATGTGCCGTCACCTCCATATTCCGCTGCAAGCTGGAGATGATACGGTGCTGAAACGGATGCGCCGTAAATATACGACGGAAGAGTTCTATAACAAGATGGGCTTGATCCGCCAAGCGATGCCGGATGTCGGCATTACCACCGACGTCATCGTTGGATTTCCAGGAGAAACGGATGAGATGTTCCGCAACGGCTATGATCTGATGAAGGCCATTCAATTCTCCGAGATGCACGTGTTCCCTTATTCCAAGCGTACCGGTACGCCGGCAGCACGCATGGAGGATCAGGTGGACGAGGAAGTGAAGAACACCCGTGTCCATGATCTGATCGACTTGTCGGAGCAGCTGCAGCTTGCTTATGCGGAGCAGTTTGTAGGCAAGATTCTGGACGTGATACCGGAGCGGGAATACAAGGGTGCTCCCAAAGGCGGAAAGATGCAGGGTTACAGCGATAACTACCTCCAGCTCATATTCAATGGCTCGTCTGATCTCGAAGGCAAATTGTGCCGCGTAAAAGTGACCAAAGCCGGTGTAAATGAATGCGAGGGCGAACTCCTCAGCGTCATGGATCATGGACTTAAGGCAGCTGCCCAGTAATTCCAATAGCGGCCATACCAGACAAGGATTTCATTTCCTAGCCATTTGGAAGTGGAATCCTTGTTGTACATGAAGGAGGAACAGGACATGACATATACACAAATTTCCGCAGGCGGCGTTGTATACCGTCATTATGAAGGGGCGCTTCAGATCCAGCTCATATTGGACCGTTACGGAAAAACCTCGCTTCCCAAAGGCAAGATGGAAGCAGGTGAAACCGTCGAGCAGACGGCACTCCGAGAAATATGCGAGGAGACAGGTATAGTCGGATCCATCACCTCTCCAGTGGACATCATTGCATATAAATACCATCATCCCGAATTAGGCCAGGTGGACAAGGAAGTTCACTACTACCTGGTAAAGGCAGAAAAGGGTGTTTTGAAACCCCAGGTCGAAGAAATTAACGGGGTGGATTGGTTTGAGCCTCTTACCGCATGGAGGAAGCAGCGCAGTAACGGTTACAACAATAATGATGTTATCCTTCGCAAAGCGCTTACGCTACTTGATATCAGCATTCCTGTAGACGAAGATATTCAGATTTAGGTCTGAGCCCGTTTGTTCCAGAATGGCAGATAGCACAGCGGAAGCGCGATAAGAGAGCAAACGACATTAAACAAGGTTTGTGCATGGGCGATCTGACCAGCCGGGTCTGCGGCAAACCAGCCCGATACCATCGTTAAACCTGCAATCAAGGGCGTAAAGAGAAGAACCCCGCCGATATTGAGACTCATGTGGGACCAAGCCACAAATCGACCGGCCCGGGTGCTGCCAAGCGCAGCTATTAAAGCTGTCACGCAGGTCCCCACATTAGAGCCCAGCACGATGGCGACGCCAATCTCGGGAGGCAGCGCTCCGCTGGCTGCAAGGCCCATTGCCATGGCGATGACTGCAGCACTGCTGTGCATGAGCGCGGTCAGCAGCGTACCGGCGGCAATGCCCCAGAGGACGCTTCGCGAAGCATGGTCGAGAAACCATTGGAACACGCCAAGGCTTTGAAGGGTGGGGCCGATGGATTGCATGAATTGAATGGCGAGCAGCACAAGCGAGAATCCGGCAACCGCCAAGCAGAGAAACTGACTGCGGATCAGCTTCTCTTTTAATTTGTCATAGCTGGAAGGTACGCGTTCGCTGACGAGTACAGCTCCAATCCATAACATCAGGGAGAGGACAAGGAGGGGCATGGCTGCCTGTCCGATTTGAAGACTGATGAGCTCCGTGGTAACCGTTGTGCCGATGTTGGTGCCTAGAATGATGCCCAGGGTTCCGGCAAAACTCAACAGGCCGGCATTCGCGAATCCTATCGCTAGTACGGTTACAGCGGTGCTGCTCTGGAGCAGTGCTGTTACCGCAGTGCTGGCGATCATGCCCTTGATGGGTGTGGATGTCGCTTGGTGGAGCCACTTATGCAACAGGGGACCGGCCCAGCGCTGGAGGGCTACCTCCATGACCTTCATACCGAACAGGAACAGAACAAGACCATAACAGATGGGAAACCAGAGTGAGGATAGCATGATGTTCTCCTTTTCTGAGGAATAAAGTGTGAGATAATAACGTCGGCCGCGGCGGAAGGACTTGACCGGATCTCTTCGGTAAGACCTCCATCGGTGCTTTTCTTAAGATTATGGAATTTATAACAGTTCACCGAAGCTGAGCGAATTCGATAATCGCAAGAAAAACATCCTTTACACGCTGTCTGTCTTATGGAAAAGTCTGTCTTACGCAAAAAACACGTCGGTAGACGCTTTTCTTATTACGTATATGACCCCTGGCGGACATGCATGCCTATAGATATGGCGCAGGGGATAACTTAAGGAGTGAACATACAGTGCCATCGGTTATTTTGGAGCGCAGTCGAAAAAAGAGATTGGAGCAGGGGCATCCCTGGGTTTATAAAAGCGAGATTGCCTCAGTTGAGGGAGAGCCGAAACCGGGGGATCTGGTTTCTGTGTTAAACCACCAAGGGCGGTTTCTTGCCTCGGGTTATTACAATCCGCAGTCTCAAATCACGGTACGCACCGTTTCCTACGAGCCGGTTGAGTTGATGAATCGGACTTTTTTTGCCGCCCGTTTTCAGGAGTGCCTGAAGCACCGGGAACGGTTTATCGGGGAAGAGAACGCCTACCGGCTGGTATACGGAGAAGCCGATTTTTTACCCGGTTTGATTGTAGACCGTTTCGCTGACGTGCTGGTTGTGCAGCTGCTGACGCTGGGTATGGATCGCTGCCGTGAAGAGATTGTGAGTGCGCTGGTTGAGGTTATGCAGCCAAAAGGGATCTATGAGCGGAGCGACGTATCCGTTCGTGAGCTGGAGGGACTTGAGCTGCGCAAAGGGGTCCTCTACGGAGAGTGTCCGCGCCACGTAACCGTGACGGAGAACGGCCTCAAGATTAAGGTTGATATCGAAGAGGGACAGAAGACGGGATATTTCTTTGACCAGCGTGAGAATCGGGCTTCCATTAAACCGTTAATGACCGGCTGGGGAAGCCGCAGCGGAATTGCGCTTCAAGCAGTGGAATCGGGTGGTGAGCTGAAGAAGGTGCCTGTGAACAAGAGTGGAAAAGAAGTTACTTTTCCATATTGGGACGGAGCCACGGTGCTTGAATGCTTTTCCCATACGGGCAGCTTCACCCTGCATGCTTGCCAATATGGCGCCAAGAAAGTTACCTGCCTCGATATTTCGGAGCATGCAATAGACAGTGCCAGAGAGAATGTCGAACTGAACGGATTTCAGGATCGGGTGGAGTTCGTCGTGGATGATGCCTTCCAATATTTGCGGAACCAGGTAAAAGGACTGGATGAACGTGAACAGCGGGCCAAAGGGGATCAGAAGGTAGACACCTCCAAACCCCTGACAGCAGGAGGCGGCCGTTCCTGGGATGTGGTAATTCTGGATCCACCGGCATTTGCCAAAACCAAGTCAGCCGTCAAAGGGGCTTGCCGCGGATACAAGGACATCAATTTGCATGGCATGAAACTGGTGAACGAGGGCGGTTATTTGGTTACGGCTAGCTGCTCGTACCATATGCGGCCGGATTTGTTCCTGGAGACGATCCAGGATGCGGCCCAAGATGCAGGCAAAATTCTGAGATTGGTGGAATGGCGTGCCGCTGGTAAAGATCACCCCCAAATCCTTGGGGTGGACGAGGGGCATTATTTGAAATTCGCTGTGTTTGAAGTGCGCAGCAAATCAAGACTATAGAGTGCTGCCGAATCGTATGGATAAGAAGGATCTTCCAAGTGGTGGGTAAACCATGAGGGGAGGTCCTTTTTCTTATGCACACAATATTTTGGAATGGCAATGAAATCCAAACGTATGTTCCATCAAACCGCACTTATGTTATACTAGGAATCAGCATCTTTTTTGATAGAGTGCTAACAATTACAATGGATTTTACATCCTTTTTGGTCAAATAAATCATAGATTCAAGGGTATGATTTCATCGGAACGATATCGTGTTCTCTGGTGAAGGAGTACCCTTTGGCAGACACTGTGGAAGGGGGCATAGCATGAGCGTTCAATTTGTGATCGGAAGGTCAGGCAGCGGCAAGAGCACATTGATCCGTCAAGAGATGATGGATCAACTGGAGCGGGATCCCAGGGGGAATCCGATGATTCTGATCGTTCCGGAGCAGGGGTCCTATGAAGCCGAACACGCACTCGTGAATGCGGGAGGCATACGGGGCATGATGCGTGCGCAAGTGCTCAGTTTCCGCCGATTGGCCTACCGGGTCATGCAGGAGACTGGCGGAGCAGCGAAAGTGGCGATCAGTGAAGAAGGAAAACGCATGCTGATGTATAAAATTTTGCGGAGGCGCAAAGAAGAACTGCAGCTATTCGGCGCCTCAGGCGAGCAGCTCGGTTTTGTCGGTAAGCTGAGTGAGCTCTACACGGAAATGAAGCGATACTGCATTGACGCTTCCTGTGTGGAGGAGCAGCTGAGCCAGATGATGTCGGGCTCCGGAAATTCTCCGATGCTTCGCCGAAAGCTGGAAGATATCGTAACTGTATTCCGTGATTTCGAACTCGAGATATCGCGGCTGTACACGGATGAGGAAGACACACTCGCCTCACTGGCGGAGGGCGTGGCGGACTCAGAATACATCAAGCGTGCCGACATCTGGATCGATGGCTTCCATGGCTTTACCCCGCAGGAGTATCGGGTGCTCGGGGAGCTTATCCATCATGCCAATCACGTCACGATAGCTCTGACACTCGACAAACCTTATATGGATGGGGCTGTTCCACATGAGCTGGATTTGTTTCATCCTACCGCGGTGACGTACATAAAGCTGAAAGGAATTGCCGATGAGTTGGGAATGGATGCGGAACACCATATGCTGCATCCTGAAGTGCCGCCGCGGTTTCAGGATTCCCCGGTGCTGGCGCATCTTGAGCGCGGTTATGACCGGAAGAAGCGCTGGACGGGAGCTTATGGAGACGGGAATCATGAGGACAAGGAGAACGGCCGCAGAGAAGGGCTGCTTCTTCATGCTGCCAGCCATCGCCGGGCCGAAATCGAAGGGGCACTTCGAGAGATGCTGCGCTTGGCGCAGGAGGAAGGAGCGAGATTCCGGGAGATGGCGGTATTCGTCCGGAATATGGGAGATTATGAGCATCTGGTAGGCCCGTTATTCAAGGAATACGATATTCCTTATTTTCTGGATCAGAAGCGGAGCGAACTGCACCATCCGTTAGTTGAATTCATTCGCTCGGCTCTGGATGTCATTGGGCGAAGATGGCGTTATGAGGATGTGTTCCGCTGCGTGAAGACGGATTTGCTGCTTCCGCTGGACGGCTCCCTGAACCGGGAGGATATGGACCGGTTGGAGAATCATGTGCTCGCTTCCGGGATTCATGGTTACCGCTGGACGGATGGCCGTCCGTGGAAGGGGATTCCAAGTCTCTCTCTAGAGGATGGAGAAAACGAGGTGCTCAATCTCGACGGCATGCAGGCTATTGAATACGCAAGAAGGGTCATCGCAGAGCCGCTTCATGCGTTCGAGAAACGGATGAAAAAGGCTGCGACCGCCATGGATCAGAGTACGGCAGTTTATCGCCTTCTGGAGGAGTGCGATGTACCTGAGAAGCTGGAGCTGCTCAGCCGGGCCGCGTTGGACGCAGGACGTCCAGAGGAAGCCAGGGAGCATCGCCAGGTATGGGGAGCCGTGCTTGACCTGCTTGACCAGATTGTGGAGATGATGGGTGCAGAGAAGCTGAGCACGGAATTGTTTACAGGGGTGCTGGATACGGGTCTCACTGAAATGAAGATGGCCCTTGTACCACCCTCTCTGGATCAGGTGCTTATCGGAAGCATGGACCGGACACGAACGGGCGGGGTGAAGTATGCTTTTCTGCTCGGCATTAACGATGGCGTTCTTCCAGCCCAGTTTCAGGATGACGGCATTTTGACAGAGCCGGAGCGGCTCCATCTCGAAGATCGCGGGTTGGAGCTTGCCCCGAGTATATCCCGCAGACTGCTGGATGAGCGCTTCCTGATCTACAACGCGCTTACTTCAGCCAGCGAGCAGCTGTGGGTCAGCTATCCTGCTGCAGA
Organism: Paenibacillus glucanolyticus NBRC 15330; assembly: GCF_004000885.1. Classification (GTDB taxonomy): domain Bacteria; phylum Bacillota; class Bacilli; order Paenibacillales; family Paenibacillaceae; genus Paenibacillus_AQ; species Paenibacillus_AQ glucanolyticus. The sequence continues at coordinate 50,509 of NZ_BIMC01000014.1, read as the reverse complement.
TGATGAAGGCAAGACGTTATTGCCTTCCGAGGTGATCCGTCATCTGAAGCTGATGTTCCAGATCGACGAGACACCCCTGTATCCAAGGCCGCATGCCGGGCAATCGGTTCCCGAACAGGAGCGTTATGCGGCCCGCCCGGACAAGACGCTTGCATATTTAACGGGCAGGCTTCGCGACTGGAGGAATGGAGAGGACATTCCGCACATTTGGTGGCATATGTACAATTGGTTTGCTCAGAAGCCGGAATTTCGGCCGCGTCTGGAATCGATGCTCTCTTCATTGTCCTATCGGAATGAAGCGCAGCCTCTTAAGGAAGAGACCAGCAGGCAATTGTATGGAACGAAGCTGCGGACAAGCGTATCCCGGATGGAGCGGTTTGTAGCCTGTCCATTTTCACATTTTGCATCACATGGATTAAAGCTGAGAGAGCGGCAGCTGTACCGACTGCAGGCTCCTGACATCGGACAGCTGTTCCATGCTGCCTTGAGCAGCATGGCAGTGAAGTTTCAATCGGAGCATCGAAGCTGGGGAGACCTGTCGGCAGATGAGTGTCTGCGTGAGGCGGAGGCTACCGTGGATCGGCTCGCTCCGATGCTGCAGGGCGAAATCTTGTTGAGCTCCAAACGGTATGGATATATCTCCCGGAAGCTGAAGAATATCGTGGGCAGAGCTTCCGTTATTTTGGGTGAACAAGCCCGGCGCGGCAAATTCGAGCCGATCGGCCTTGAGCTTGACTTCGGTCCCGGCAAACCGCTGCCGCCGCTGACGTTTGAACTGCTTAACGGGGTGAAGATGGAGGTTGTCGGTCGTATTGACCGGGTGGATATGGCACGTGGCGAGCATGGGATCATGCTTCGGGTCATTGATTATAAATCCAGCCAGAAGGATCTGCGATTGCATGAGGTCTATTACGGATTGTCCTTGCAGATGCTGACCTATCTGGACGTGCTGCTGACGTTTGCGGAGGATTGGCTTGGCGAACAGGCATTGCCTGCAGGAACGCTGTATTTCCACGTTCATGATCCGGTATTGCAATCCGCAAACGGCATGACGCCGGAACAGGCGGCAGAGGAACTGCTCAAGCGCTACAAAATGAAAGGTCTGCTGCTTGCAGACCGTGAAGCCGTTTCCCTCATGGATTCATCCCTTGAAAAAGGCCATTCGGCTATTCTGCCCGTTGCCGTCAAAACAGACGGCAGCTTCTACAGCAGCGCAGCCGTTGCGACGCCGGATCAGTGGGAGACTTTGTTATCCGCAGTGCGGGAAAATATGCTGACGATCGGCTCCAGAATTACCGGCGGCGATGTAGCGATTGAACCTTACCGAATCCAGCAGGAAACAGCTTGCACGTACTGTTCCTACCGGCCGGTGTGTCAGTTCGACGATGCGATTGAGGGCAGCGACTACCAGCTGCTGGGCAAGCCGGGACGCGATCAGGTCTGGGATCTGCTGGGACATTCGAAGGGAGGAGAGAGTCGGTGAGGGAGATGATAGCAAAGCCTGAGGGCAGCATGTGGAGTGATGACCAATGGAAGGCCATTGCACTTTCGGGTGATGACATCCTGGTTGCAGCCGCAGCAGGCTCAGGAAAAACCGCCGTGCTCGTTGAGCGGATCATTCGCAAAATCCTTGACGACACCACAGGGTTCAGTGTGGACCGGCTGCTTGTGGCTACCTTTACCAAGGCAGCGGCAGCCGAAATGCGCGGTCGGATTCGGGAAGCGCTTGAACGCGAGCTGGACCGTGACCCGGACAACGAGCATATCCGGCGCCAGCTCGCTTTACTCGGCAGGGCGTCGATTACAACGCTGCACTCCTTCTGCATGGAAGTCATCCGCCGGTATTATCAGCTGATCCCGCTGGATCCGGGGTTCCGCATTCTGAATGAACATGAGGCGGATTTGATGCGGCAGGATATGTTGGAGGAGCTGTTCGAAGAGAAGTATGGTGAAGTAGAGCAGGACCAGGGCAGTACGTTTCTCCGTTTGGCTGATTGGTTCAGCGGGGAGAGAACGGACGATGCACTGTATCGTCTCGTTCAGCGCCTCTACGATTTCTCGCGCAGTCATTCATGGCCGGCAAGCTGGCTGCGAGACACAGCGGCAAGCTTCCAGGTAGCGGATACCGAGGCGCTCGGACAAACAGCGTGGGTTCAGAGTGTATTGGCTGATGCACGTTTAGCATTGAACGGAGCTGCAGGCCTGCTATTGCAAGCGAAAACCATCGCTATGCAGCCCGGGGGGCCAGCACCGTATGTGGATAATCTGAATGAGGATTTGTCGCTGGTGGCCTCTTTGCTTGAAGCCATCGATTCTTCACCGTGGGAATCGTTATACGGTATTTTTCGCGAGGTTTCTTTTGGCAAGCTGAAATCGGTCAGGAAGGACGATGTCCTGCCTGAGCTGCAGGAACGGGTCAAGGAACTTCGGGACCATGTGAAGAAGACCGTAAATGAGCTGAAAAGCGCCTTGTTCGGCCGACCGGCATCAGAATTTCTGCAGGAGCTGCATACGGCTGCGCCGCTGATGCAGGAACTGGCCGAGACGGTTGTTTCCTTTGGCGAGCGATACCGGGAGGCCAAGGCATCAAAAGGCTTGGTCGACTTTAACGATCTGGAGCATTACTGCCTACATATTCTTCGCCATCCGGATTCCGTGCCGGGTCATATGATGCCCTCCGATGCGGCGATGGAATATCGCGAGCAGTTTGACGAAGTGCTGCTGGACGAATATCAGGATACAAACAGTGTGCAGGAAGATATCGTACGATTGATATCCAGAGAAGCGCCGGGAAATCGGTTTATGGTTGGAGACGTCAAGCAGAGCATCTACCGTTTCCGCCTGGCAGAGCCGGGACTTTTTCTTGATAAATACAAAAAATTCTCCTCGGACGTCAACACGTCCCTTGTGGGCATGCGGATTGATCTGGCTCGAAATTTTCGAAGCCGGATGGAAGTTGTGAATGCTGTTAATGTGCTGTTTCGACAGATCATGAATGAATCCGTAGCGGAGATCGCCTATGACGAGCGCGCGGAGCTGATATCCGGCGCTTCCTTTCCCGAACGCGAGGATACAGGGGGCATGAGTCCTTATACGCCGGAATTGCTTCTCATCGACCGTCTCGGAAAGGGTGCGGAGGAACCGTCCGAAGAATCGGCTTCGGAAGAGGACGGGGGCATGATGGAGGTTGAGGTGCTTGAGATGGAAACCGCCCAACTGGAAGCTCGTGCCATTGCCCGCAGAATCCGTGAGATGACCGGCGAAAGCGGAAAGCCGCTCATGGTTTACGATAAGGCACTGAAATCGATGCGGCCCGCCGGGTATGGAGATATGGTCATTTTGCTGCGTTCTGCCATGGTATGGGCGTCTCTAATCATTGAGGAGCTGCGACAGGAGGGAATTCCGGCGTTCGGCGAGCAGAACAAAGGATACTTTCAGGCAACCGAAGTGGAGATTATCTTATCGCTGCTGCAGGTAATCGATAACCCTCGGCAGGATATTCCTCTGGCATCGGTTCTGCGATCGCCCATTCTCGGTTTATCGGAGGAAGAGATGGCACAGGTCCGCCTGTGCGCCAAAGGTACTTATTACGATGCGCTTAAGGCAGCTGCTGCGTTAGGTGGACTGGCGCCGGTATTGGATTCAGAACGTTCATTAGGTCTCGTTGACGGGAAGTGGACTCCGGGCACAGAGCTGGAAAGTATGGCAGAAGCGGCGGCAGGCCATGAGCTGGTTGCAGGCAGCTCTTCAAGTGCTTCGATGCGGATGAACGGCCCGAATGTTGAAATATCAACGGAGCTGGGCACAAAACTGGGGTTGTTCATGGACCGGCTGCGGCGCTGGCGTCAGGAGGCCCGTCAGGGGAGCCTGAGCGAGCTGATCTGGGGGATCTACAGCGAGACCGGTTACTTGGATTGGATCGGCGGTTTGCCGGGAGGCAAGCAGCGTCAGGGAAATCTGACAGCCTTGTATGACCGTGCGGTGCAGTATGAGCAGGATACTTCCTCAAGGGGACTCTTTCGTTTTCTTACCTTTGTTTCAAGGCTTCGGGAGCGGGGGGGAGATCTTGGGACTGCCGGCGGAACGGACAGCCAAGGAAACGCTGTACGTCTGATGACCATTCACAAGAGCAAAGGGCTGGAATTCCCGGTCGTTTTTGTGGCGGGGTTGTCCAAGAATTTCAACCAGCAGGATTTGAACTCGCCCTTCCTCATGCATAAGGAGCTTGGATTTGGACCGAAATTTGTAGATGAGGGCATGCGGGTCAGTTACCCCACCCTGCCTAATCTGGCAATCCGCCGCAGATCGCAGCTGGAGCTGCTGGCCGAAGAGATGCGAGTGCTCTACGTTGCGCTCACACGACCGAAGGAGAAGATGATCCTGGTCGGTACGGTGAAGGATTTGCCGAAAAAAGTGTCTGCATGGGCGCAGGCCGATCATAATCCCGAGCTGCTGCTGCCGGATTATGTCCTTGCCCGAGGCCGGAGTTATTTGGACTGGATCGGTCCTGCCGTGATCCGGCACCCTTCCGCGACCTTGCTCCGTGAAATGGCAGGGTTGCCCGTAGAGGGGAATTTGGGTGTGCTGGCTGAGGATCAATCAGAGTGGTTGTTTTCGATAGAGACACCGGAATCTTTGGCGCAGGGCATGAGTGGAATTGCGGATGATGTACAAGCAGACAGTCTGGATCGAAAGAACAAATTAAAAGCTCTTCACAAGCTTGAGCCGGTAGAACTGGATTCAGCGACGGCGCAGCAGGAGGAGGCTGTGTCCGATCACCAGCGGGAAGCCATTGACCGGCGCTTGTCTTGGAGCTATCGCTATGAAGCGGTCAGTCAAATTTCCGCCAAAACGTCTGTGACGGAGATGAAGAAACTCTTGACGCTTCAGGACAGTCCCTCCTTGGATCTGATAGAGGAGCAGGCCGTGAAACGCCAGAGCCAGGAAGATATAGGACTTGGCGCTTCCTTCACACTGAACCTGAGGCGGCCAAAATTCATGGAGTCTGCGAAGCTGACACCAGCCGAGCGGGGAACGGTCTACCATACGATTATGCAGCACTTGCCCCTTCAACGATTGGGGGGAGCTGCTGAACAGATTTCCGAGATTGAACAAACCATCCGCTATCTTGTGGAGAAGGAAATCATAACCGGAGAGCAGGCTGCCGTCGTGGAGCCGGCGGAAATCAGCAGCCTTTTTGATTGTGCAGTTGGGAAGCAGCTTTTGGAAGCAGAAGATACATGGCGTGAAATGCCGTTCTCCTATGCACTGCCTGCAGCGGAAGCCTATCAAGGGCTTGCTTTTATAGACCAAATCGCGGAACAGACGGCGAGCGATCACCCGCATGTTCAACTGCTTCAGGACGAGACGGTGCTGATCCAGGGGGTTGTAGACTGCTTATTCCGGCACAATGGAAGACTTGTGCTGCTGGATTATAAAACGGATCGGGTGCTGGAGCACCGCGGCGGCATTCCGGCTTTGGCGGAACAGTACCGTTTTCAACTGGATTTGTATGCAAAGGCGCTGGAAGACATTTTAGGCGAGCCTGTATATGAGAAATGGCTGTACTTTTTTGATGGGGGACAGGCCGTTCAGGTTTAACCCATTGTAGTGAGTTTGAGTTTGTTGGAAGTTTGGGAGAGGAGATTTGCGATGCGTATTTTGCACACCGGAGACTGGCACTTGGGGCGAACGCTTGAAGGACGGAGCCGGCTGGCGGAGCAGGAGCACTTTCTGGATGAGGTGGTTGAGCTGGCTAAGGATCAGAAGGCAGACCTGATCCTTATGGCGGGAGATGTCTATGATTCCGTAAATCCGCCTGCGGCAGCGGAGCAGCTGTTTTATGATGCGGCAGCCAGGCTGACAGAGGGAGGCCGCCCGATGGTGGTCATTGCCGGCAATCATGATCAGCCGGAGCGTGTGGCATCCATCACGCCGCTTGTTTCGACCAGGGGCATTACCCTCATTGGAACTCCTATCGCCAATGCCGTGACTGTTTCGGCGGCACGTACGGGAGAAACAGCCAAGATAGCCGCTCTTCCCTATCCCTCGGAGGCGCGGTTGAATGAACTGCTCTCGGTGGATGGGGACGAGGACCAGCTCCGCCGTGCTTATAGCGAAAGAGTAGGGAAACTGATGAGGATGATGGCACGGGAGTTTTCCCCGCAGACGATTAACCTGGCTATGAGCCATATTTATGTTCTTGGCGGCGTTGAGAGCGATTCTGAACGACCGATACAGGTTGGCGGAGCTTATACGGTCGATCCGTCCGCACTCTCTGTCGGCGCAGCCTATACGGCGCTGGGTCATTTGCATCGCTCTCAGGCTGTGAAAGGGGAGGGGATCATCCGCTACAGCGGTTCACCGCTGGCTTACAGCTTCTCGGAAGCTGGGCAGGCCAAATCTGTGACGATGGTTGACGTGTCGCCAGGTGGAGTCCCCGTGATTGAGGAGCTGTTTCTAAGCAGCGGTCGTTCGCTAGTTCGCTGGAAGGCAAAGGGCGGCTTGGAGGAAGTTTATCAGTGGCTTGATGAGGGTCGTGATCCAGATGCCTTTATCGATCTGGAGGTATCCTTGACGGAGGCCATGGGGCTTGCGGACATCCAGCGCCTGCGCAAGAGCAGGGACGGGATTGTTCACATTCGCCCGGTATATCCGGAGATGGAGGCGCTGGAGCTGGAGAATGAGCGTTCCCGACTGCCGCTACCAGATCTGTTCCGCAAGTTCTATCAGCGGCAAACCGGCGGGGCGGAGCCCGAGGACCATCTGGTTGATTTGTTCCTGGAGCTTGTAGAGGAAGAGGAACCCGACGGGACGGAGGTGAAAGCGTAGATGAAACCGATTCTGTTGAAGTTATCCGGTTTGCAGAGCTACCGCAGTACGCAGGAAATTGATTTTGAAACGTTGTGTGAAACCGGACTTTTCGGGATATTCGGTCCGACTGGAAGCGGGAAATCCACACTGCTAGATGCCATTACACTGGCTATGTACGGGAAAGTGGAGCGCGCGGTTAACGGCACCCAGGGAATCATGAACCATTCGGAGGACAGCTTGTCTGTCTCCTTTACGTTTGAGCTTTCTTCTGCTGCCGGGCTGGAGCGATACCGGGTAGAGCGGAGATTTAAACGAGTGAATGAGCTCTCCATCAGCAATACGATCAGCCGTTTTATCCAAGTTACACCCGAAGGGGAGCAAGTGATGGCGGATAAGCTGGCCGACGTCACCCGCTGCGTAGAAGAGAAAATCGGATTGAAGATGGACGATTTTACCCGTGCGGTCGTGCTCCCTCAAGGGAAATTCGCCGAATTCCTATCCCTGAAGGGCAGCGATCGCAGGCAGATGCTCCAGCGGCTGTTTCATTTGGAGAGGTACGGAGATCAGCTTGCCATGAAGCTCAGCCGCCGGGTGAAGGATACGGACGGTGCCCTGAAATCCATAGAAGCGGAGCAGCAAGGGCTGGGCAGCGCGGGCAAAGAGGCTTTGGCAGAAGCGAAAACAGCGCTGGAAGATGCTAAGAAACTCGCTGTATCCTCCCGCAGCCGTCTCCAGGCCACAATTGAGGCGCATGAAGCTCTGGGAAAAATTCGCGAGCTGGACATGGAGAAGCAACGGTTGTTGGGCAAGCTGGATGAATTGTCTGCTCAAGAGGAAGAGATTAAGCGGCTGGAGCACCGGCTGGAACTGACGGGAGCAGCTGCCGCTGTCCTCCCTGCGCTTGAGACGTGGCGTGATACCGGCAAAACGTGGGAAACTCGGCTCAGGCATGCCGAGGGGCTCACCAAGCAGGCTGCAGCAGCTCAGCAGGCTGCTGAACAGGCGGGCACAGCAGATGAAGCTGCCCAGGCAGCGCTCATCGCAGAGGAGCCAAAGCTCGTGCTGCGTGAGCAGCAGCTCGAGCAAGCTGTCTTATTGCAGCAAGAGCGGGATGTTTTGTCCAACGAGTTGGCCCGGTTGGATGTACAGCGAGCGGATGCCCGCAAAGAATTCGAGACGGTGGGCGCGCAGCTCCAGAAGGAGCAGGAGCTACTTGAACGAGGACGCAGACGGCGGGAGGAGCTGCAGGATAAGCTCAAAGGGCTTGAGACCCGCTCAGGTGAGCGTCAGGCGCTTCATGCGGCGATGCAGAAGGTTCAGGCACTGGGGGCAGCCCGTAAGCATAAGGAAAAGGCAGAACACGAACTGAAGCAGCAGGAGATCAAACTCAAGGAGCAAGAGTTAAGGCTCAGTATGCTGCAGAAGCAGGAAGTGGAACTGCAGCAGCGATACATAAAGCTCTCGGCACATGCCGGCAATCTGCAGCGTTCTGCCGCTGAAGTTGCGGCGTTTGCCGACCGGACGGCAGTTGCGGCCAGCCAGGTAAACCAGGCGATGAATCAATTGCTTCGTGAAAAGCAGCTTCATGATTTGTCCATGTCGCTGGCTCTTGAGCTACAGGAGGGTAAGCCTTGTCCCGTATGCGGAAGCGAGCATCACCCTCTTCCTGCGGCAGCTTCGGAGCCGTCTGATACGACCTCTGACGAGAACCTGGATAGACTGTCACGGATTGTACATCAGATACAGGAAATCCGATTGACCCTGCGGGGGCAGCTTAACGAAGCGGAATCTCTGGTGAGTCATTTGAATGCCCAGACGGAGCCGTTCGCTGGAAGCGAACTCCTTCTCGAGGGCCCTCGTGAGGAGCAGGACGAAGCATGGGTGGAAGCTGCAGCCTCAGGAGTGCCTGTTGTTGAAACACCGTACGATGTGGAGAGGCTTGCTTCAGACACTGCATGGCTGGTGCAAAGAGCGGAAGCACAGGCAGCTGCCATTGGGCAGTGCCGAATGGAAGCGTCCAAGGCTCAGCAGAGCCTCCACGCTTGCCAACAGGAGCTCATGAAGCAGAATGCTGCGGCTGAGAATGGTCAGACGATAGTGAACCAACTGCGCGATCAGCTTGCAGGCTTGGAAGCCGAAACTGCCGACATTCAAAGTTTATGGCAGGAGGACAACCCGGCATTTCCTTTGGAAGAGACGGCTGATCGTTTTCAGCTCATGCAGCAAAAGGATTCGGAGTCCGAGTCCATTAGGGAAGGGCTTGAACGAAGCGTTCCCTTCATTGAGGAGAAGCAGCAGGCGGTCCTCCGCCTGGAGCAGAAGCTTCGTGAGCTGGAGAAGCTGCTGATTCAGTGGGATGCCCAGCGTGAGGGCAAAGCTGAAGTGTTGAAAGACAAGAAAGAGCGCCTTCAGGCATGGATTGGGGAACGATCCGCTGAAGAGCTGTTGAGCGAATGCCGATCCAGATTGAAGCTTCTGAAGGAATCCGCTGAGCAGGCCAGAGGCAAGCGCAGAAAGGCCGATGAGGCGGCGCAGCTTGCAGCCAAAGAAGCAGCTCTTGCAGAACAGGCTGCAAACGCCGCACAGGAGCTGTATCTTGCTGCCAAGCTTGCATGGGAGAAGCAACTGGAAGCCTCGCCGTTTGTTACGGAGGCAGCCGTTATGGAAGCCTGCTTATCCGAGAGCGAAACCGAACGATGTGCCCAGCTGGTGAAGGCGCATCGTGAGGGACAACGAGAATGGACGCTAAGGCTGCGGGACGTCGAGCAGAAGCTCGGCACCGATCCATTCCGTCAAGAGGAATGGGAACGAAGCTCTGCCGAGCTTCAGGCGGCTCGTACGGCCGATGAGGAGGCCGTACGGGCGAAAGCCAGAGCGGAGCGGGACCTGGAAGATTTGGAGAAGCGACATATCCGGTTTATGGAATTGGAAGAGCTGCGCCTTGGCCTTCAACGGGAAAGCGAGCGCTTGTCCAAACTGCAGTCCTGCTTGCGAGGCAATGCATTCGTGGAATACATTGCGGAAGAGCAGCTGATGCAGGTGAGCCAGTCTGCTTCCCAGCGTCTTCGCTTCTTGACCAAGCAGCGCTACTCGCTTGAGGTGGATTCCGGGGGAGGCTTTGTCATTCGGGATGACGCCAACGGCGGCGTAAGGCGGCCGGTATCCACGCTATCCGGCGGTGAGACATTCTTAACCTCGCTGGCCTTGGCTTTGGCGCTTTCAGCGCAGATTCAGCTTCGGGGGCAGTATCCGCTCCAGTTCTTCTTCCTTGATGAAGGCTTTGGCACCCTGGATCCGGAACTGCTGGAGACGGTTATCACCGCTCTGGAGCGGCTTCATAACGATAAGCTTACCGTCGGCATCATCAGCCACGTGCCAGAGCTTCGGGCGCGTCTGCCGCGGAAGCTGGTCGTGCGGCCTGCGGAGCAGGCTGGAGAAGGATCGCAGCTTGCGATCGAATCGCTGTAGCAGCCAGAGCAGTCGATGTGATATATATCACGGAAACAGCAACAAGGCACTGTTATAGTACAGTTAAGCCGACATATACAAGAAGCACCGGGCAGGCGCTTGATCATGGGGGATTCCTAACTTTTCCCTTGCTCTCATGATGAAGCGCCTCCTTACTGGACAGCTGCGTTCCAGGGGTGCTTCTCTTTTTTTTGCCTGCTGCTGATAAAGTCATTTATTGGACGCATGGTCCATTTTCTTATATGATAAAAGCGTGAGAACGTATGAAAGGGGTAACCGTGCATGGATTGTCTTTTTTGTAAAATTGTAGAGGGTGAGCTTCCTTCGACGAAAGTACTCGAGAATGATAAGGTGCTTGTATTTCAAAATATTAACCCGGAAGCACCTGTTCATGTATTGATCATTCCCAAGAAGCATATCGCATCCATGAACGATATTCAGGATGAGGATTCGCAGCTGATTGGTGAGATGCACCAAGCAGCAAAAGAAGCTGCGGCCAAGCTTGGCATTGCAGAGAGCGGTTATCGGATGATTAACAACTGCGGACCTGATGGAGAACAATCGGTGTTCCATGTACATTATCATCTGATGGGCGGCCGTCGTTTAGGTGCATTGACAGGCATTTCACCCGCTCATACATAGCATCTGGAATAAAGAGAACGATATCAACCTCGCAGTGTTTGACCTCTGCGGGGTTGTTCCAATTGTTGAGACTATTGTAAATTAGGCGCCCAAGGTTGACACCCTATTTCGGTTTGCCCTATAATGAAGTTTGATGAACCGTGTTAATGCTCTTGGACGGTCTGGTCGGAGGGAGGGAAAACTGGTGTCTGAAACTAAAGTTCGCAAAAACGAGACAATTGATGCTGCACTTCGTCGCTTCAAGCGTTCCATTGCTAAAGATGGCGTATTGGCTGAAGTGAAGAAACGCAAGCATTATGAAAAGCCAAGCGTAAAGCGCAAGAAAAAGTCCGAGGCTGCTCGTAAGAGAAAGTTTTAGGAGGATCTGAAAAAAGCATGAATCTTAGCGAACGATTGAACGAAGATATGAAGCAAGCGATGAAGAGTAAGGACAAGTTCAAACTCTCAACGATTCGAATGGTTCGTTCGACGATAAAAAATCTTGAAATAGATTTGAAACGAAGTTTGGATGACAACGAAGTGCTTGATATTTTTAGTCGTGAAATCAAACAGCGCAAAGATGCCCTCCAAGAATTTGAAAAAGCGGGACGCGACGATCTTGCCGCCGATGCAAAAGCAGAAATTGAGCTCCTTAGCGCCTACCTCCCGGAACAGCTTACTGAAGAAGAAATTAAAGTCATTGTACAGCAGACCATCCAGGAAACCGGTGCTTCTTCAAAAGCCGAGATGGGTAAAGTGATGAGCGCTCTCATGCCAAAAGTTAAAGGGCGTGCAGACGGAAAGCTTGTTAATCAAGTAGTTCAACAATTTCTGTAACAACATAAGTGAAACACCCCTTGTTTTTCAAGGGGTGTTTTTTCTTACTCTGTGGCTAAACCGCTTACTTTGTTAGAAATGCTGTTTACTTAATCGATGGTTTTTTCCAACGATGGGCATACTTTTTGAAACGAAATCGTTTCTGATTCGTAATAACTACCATATGAGGGCAAGTAAATACATATGCTTATGCTTAAGGCAGGTCGCTGAACTCATTTTGTTGAATTAGGGGATGGATGGCTTAATAATTCGAAAAGGAGGGAGAAAGATGAAGGGACAGATCTGGATGCGAAGGTTCCTGACTTTGACGGCAGCCGCGGTTATGATACTGATATCCATCGGGATGTATTTTGGTCCGACAAAGCCTGCAGTGGCGGCTAACGTCGGGTCGGTCTATGTCATTCCGGTTAAACAGCAGATCGAGCGGGGTTTAACCAGTTTCATGGAACGCGGGTTTAAGGAAGCCGAACAAATGTCGGCCGGGCTCATTGTTCTGGAGATTGATACGCCTGGCGGACTGGTCGATCAGGCTGGGAAAATCGCCACCTTGATGAAGGACAGCAATATTCCTATTGTAGCCTACATTACAGGGGATGCTGCATCGGCTGGCAGCTATATCGCGCTGAACGCAGATAAGATTGCTATGTCGGATGGCAGCATGATAGGTGCAGCCTATATGGTCGATTCCAGAGGAAACCGAATTGAAGATGCCAAGCTGGTTTCCTGGTGGAAGAGCAAGATGGCTGGTGCTGCTGAAGCAAGCGGGCGAAACAAGAATATCGCCATGGGCATGGCTGACATTAATCTGAAGGTTGATATGCCTGAGATCGGATTGACAAAACAACCCGGTGATATTATTTCATTGACGCCAGATGAAGCACTCAAGACGGGTTATGCGGATACGCTTGCAAACAGCACCGAAGAGGTTATCGCGTGGATGGATTATTCCACTCAGGATGTATTCCGGATGGAGCCGACTTTCTCGGAAAAGCTGGCTACCTTCCTAACACACCCTGGGGTAATGACACTGCTGTTATTCATTGGTATCGCAGGTGTTATTATCGAAGTCATTGTACCGGGCTTCGGCGTACCTGGAATTCTCGGCGTGGCCTCATTTGTACTGTATTTCTTCGGTAATCAGGTAGCCGGTTTTGCCGGATGGGAGACCTGGCTGCTGTTTATTATCGGCATTGTGATGCTGGCCTTGGAACTGTTTGTGCCAAGTTTCGGCATACTGGGCATTATTGGATCAGCCAGTTTGATCGCCGGTGTCGTGCTGGCGGCCTACAGCACATCGCATGTCGCATTGTCCCTTGGTATTGCCGCCGCCTCGGCTCTTGTAGCTGTAATCGTTGTCGCTCTCGTATTCAAGGAACGCGGGATATGGCGGAAGTTCATACTTAGTGACAGCTTATCGAGGGAGCAGGGATATGTTCCGAATGAAGACCGGGATGTATTAATCGGTCTCATTGGAACTTCAATTACGCCGCTCCGTCCAGCTGGAACGATGGAACTCGAGGGAAGACGTCTGGATGTGGTCACGCTGGGAGGATTCATTGACTCCGGTCGCCCGGTCCGAGTGATCAAGACAGACGGTACTAGAATTGTGGTAGAGGAAGAAAAAGGGTGAACCTCGTCACGTAATTGTGTAGTATGAAAAGGGCAAGTGTTTTAATCGGTTCCAGGATATGATGAAAATATTTTTCAAATGGAGGGTGAAGTAAGTATGGCATTGGATGGTTCTTTGATAACGATTCTGTTGATCGTGGTTGTCGCGATCATCGTACTTAGTGTGTTTTTCAGTTTCTTCCCGTTAATGCTCTGGATCTCGGCGATTGCTTCCGGCGTTCGCGTAGGGATTATAACATTGGTGGCTATGCGCCTGCGGCGTGTAACGCCAAGCCGAATTGTGAATCCGCTGATTAAAGCGACAAAAGCAGGTCTTGGTTTAAATATCAATCAGCTGGAAAGTCACTATTTGGCAGGCGGTAATGTAGACAGGGTTGTAAATGCCCTGATTGCAGCTCAACGTGCCAATATTCCACTTGAATTTGAACGTGCAGCCGCAATTGATCTTGCGGGACGCGATGTTCTGCAGGCTGTTCAGATGAGTGTTAACCCGCGTGTCATTGAGACGCCAATCGTTGCCGCTGTTGCAAAAGACGGGATTGAAGTCAAAGTTAAAGCTCGTGTAACCGTGCGTGCCAACATTGACCGTTTGGTCGGGGGCGCCGGGGAAGAAACGATCATCGCTCGTGTAGGTGAAGGTATCGTTACAACCGTCGGTTCGAGTAACTCTCATAAAGATGTTTTGGAAAATCCGGATCTGATCTCCAGAACGGTACTGTCCAAGGGCTTGGATGCCGGTACCGCATTTGAAATCCTGTCCATCGATATCGCGGATGTGGACGTAGGCAAGAACATCGGTGCTTATTTGCAGACCGAACAGGCTGAAGCCGACAAGCGTATTGCACAGGCGAAGGCGGAAGAACGACGCGCGATGGCAGTTGCGCAGGAACAAGAGATGAAGGCTCGCGTCGTAGAGATGAGGGCGCGCGTTGTGGAATCGGAATCCCAAGTTCCGCTGGCCATGGCTGAAGCCCTTCGCAGCGGTCAACTCGGCGTCATGGATTACATGAACCTGAAAAACATCGAAGCCGACACGCAAATGAGGGGATCCTTCGGCAAGATGGGCGAGAACAATGATAATCCGGGAGACAACAAAAACAAGTAAATGATGAGGTGGGCCTATAGTGAGCTGGTTAATTGAAAATTTTTACATTGTAGCTGTTATAGGCTTCTTCATCATCTCCGCCCTCGGAAGGCGCGGCAAGAACCCTGAGGAGGGGAAAACCACCCGTATGCCAACATTCGGTGGCGAGGGAGAACGTCCTGCAAGACCGGGACAGCAGAGGCAGCAGGATCCGCAGCAGCGGCCTGAAACAAGGCGGGTACAGACATCTCCGGAAGTCTCCCGTCCAGCACCTGCTCATGAAACCTCCCGTTTTGACAGGATCGATGAAGAAGAACCGGGGACTGGGAACGGATACTCTCTTGAACATCAAGAGATTGATCGAATGAGACGTGACCAGGAGATGAATCGTCAATCCGATAGCATGGATCATAGGATGCGCATGATGCAATCGGATCTGGACCGGATACATTCCGAGTTGAACAGGATGACCACCGCACTACCGGAAACCGTTGTCGAAATTCGAGACGAAGATCGTGAACAGTCTGACGGCAGTCGATCGAATTTTGCAGAACAGGCACGAAATGGTATTGTATGGTCAGAAATATTAGGAACCCCGCGTGCCAAACGCCAGATGAATCCTCGTCGATAAGTAGATTAATAGATAGTGGGAGACCGCCTCGTCAAGATTTTTTTGACGGGGCGGTCTTTTTACTTTTGATCTCATAAAACAGCTACTTGGGGCATAAGGTGTACAGTACAGGAAGGGGGAAAGTCTCCATATGTCCCGCATCAGCCGCAAGCTGCAGAAATGGACCCAAGAAATGCTTGATTTGCCACAGGACCTGTTATTTGATTTGCCGCGGTTGACCCTGATCGGCAATAAAGAGCTGCATATCGAGAACCATCGCGGAGTCCGGCATTTTTCAGAGGAACGACTTGTGTTGTCTTTGACGCAGGGTTCTTTGGAGATTTCAGGGGCCGGTCTTGCGATTCAGGCAATCCAGAGTAATGAAGTGACCATCATTGGAACCATTCATAATATCCAATACATAGGAACGGGGGAGAAACCGTGAAGATTCCGACAATGATTAACCTTCGAGGATATTTGACGCTTGCTGTTCGCGGTGAGCATGTGGAAGCATTCATCAATTCGTTGGCGGAGGCGGGGATTCCCGTTTGGGACGTTACACCGACAGGGGCGCATTCAGCGGAGCTTAAACTGCTGCTGAAGGATTTTAGAGGGCTCCGTCCGCTGTTAAAACGGACAGGCTGCCGCACGCGCATCAAGGAGCGCTGCGGTTACCCCTTTAAGGCTCGGCGTCTGTTGAAACGCAAAGCGTTTGTGTTTGGCATTGTTTTGTTTTTTACCATATTGCTGACCCTTTCCTCGATGATATGGAATGTTGAGGTAGAGGGGAATGAGACCATTGCTTCGGAAGATGTGCTGGATGCAGCCAAGCAGGAAGGGATTTATCCTTTTCAATGGATTTTTAAGCTGGAATCATTGGACAAGCTGTCCGGGAATATGACGGCCCGCCTTCCGGGAACCTCATGGGTGGGAGTGGAACGTAACGGGACACGCATACGTATACAGATTGTAGAAGCTGCCGTGCCGGAGAAGCCGCCTCTTCAGAGCCCAAGGCATCTTATCAGTACACAGGATGCTGTCATTACCCACATATATGCTGAGAAGGGGGTCCCCAAAGTAGGGATCAACTCCCGGGTGAAGAAGGGGGACGTCCTGATTTCCGGTGTCCTCGGGGATGAGGAGAACTCGGAGAGAGTGGTGGCCAATGGAGAAGTGAGGGGGCTTGTATGGCATGAGTACAACATTGAGGTCCCCTTGGTTAAGACTCATAAGGTCTATACGGGCGAAGGGAAAAAACGATCTTATATCGTATTTGGAGATCGGGCCGTCCAGCTGTGGGGTTATGGCGAAATTCCATTTTCGCAACAGGAAACGTTGACCTATTATGATCCCCTCACATGGAGAACGCGCGTGCTTCCGCTGGGCTGGATGACAGAAAAAATTATGGAGGTCACGGAGGTTCAGCATACCATCACGGAGGAAGAAGCGAAAAATGAGGGTATCGAGGGGGCACAGCGGGATATTTTAGCGAAATACGGAGCGAAATCAAGGTTCGTAAGCCAAAAAATTTTGCATGATAAGAAAGAGAATGGTAAAGTTTATATGAAAGTGCTTTTTGAGGTGGAAGAGACCATCGCGAAAGAACTTCCCATAGTATACAATCAAGGAGAATGAGGCTATTTGTCACAGCAAACGACCAGCATTCAAATTTTACTGCAAAGCGCGTCAGAAGGTCTGTCTTTGTTCGGACCACAAGATACGTTTCTTAAATTAATTGAAAAAGAAATTCCCGCAACCATCGATTCACGGGAAGCGGTCATCACGATTCGGGGAGAACACCGAAATGTGGAGAGTCTCCAGCAGCTGTTTGAAGTGCTGCTTCAGCTTGTCCGGAACGGTTACATGCTGACTGAACGCGATATTCTGTATGCTGTAGAACTCGCTAAGGAATTGAGGGCGGACCAACTGCTTGATCTATACAAGGGCGAGATCACGACAACTTTCAAGGGTAAGCCTATTCGAGTAAAAACCATCGGTCAGAAGCACTATGTGACCACGATTAAGAAACGGGATGTCGTATTTGGCATCGGCCCTGCAGGAACCGGGAAAACCTATCTGGCGGTCGTGCTGGCCGTTGCAGCGATTAAGGAAGGCTCCGTGAAACGGATTATTCTGACAAGGCCTGCAGTCGAGGCAGGAGAGAGCTTGGGCTTTCTGCCAGGAGATCTGCAGGAGAAGGTGGATCCTTATCTCAGACCCCTGTACGATGCGTTATATGATGTGATGGGTCCGGATCAAACCGCCAAGGCACTTGAGCGGGGATTGATTGAAATTGCGCCGCTTGCCTACATGCGCGGACGGACGCTGGACGATTCATTTATTATTTTGGATGAAGCGCAGAACACAACACCGGAGCAGATGAAGATGTTTCTGACACGGCTCGGATTTGGCTCGAAGATGGTCATTACAGGGGACGTGACCCAGATTGACCTGCCGCGTGGCAAGAAATCAGGACTTATCGAAGCTAAAAGGATTTTGAGCGATATTGAGGAAGTCGGATTTGTTTACTTTGCTGAACAGGATGTTGTACGGCACTCTTTAGTTCAAAAAATCATCGTCGCTTATGATAAAGCAGCAGAAAACCAAGATTAAAGGGGATTGTCGCAATGGCCTCCAAAGAACCATCGACGGACAAGTCCATATGGGGTAAAAACAGCGGATGGAAATATAGCGTGGCAACACGCTATATTCTGTTTTTGCTGCTTGCGTTGCTCTTTTATATCAGTCTAGCATCGAAGCTTTTGCCGGAGCGGTATGACATTCAGGTCAATACGAAGAGTGAGAAGAACATCGTGTCGCCTGTACAAATAGAGGACAGCAAGGCTACATTGAAGGCACAAGAGGCTGCCGCAGAGAGCGTCCAGCCCATATACCCTCTTGTTCCTTTGCGAAATGACGTGCTGGTTACCCAAATTCTTGATCGCATTGAGCGCCTGAATCAAGATGTGGATATCAGCTCATCAGAAAAAGTCGGGATTTATCGCAATGAAATTCCGAGAATGGCAAAAGAGTTCGTGCAAAATTTTGTTTCGGCCAACAGCACAAATGAAGCTTATTCCAAAGAGCTGCTCGACGAGATGCAGCGTGTGATCGAGGAACAAACCTACCGCATCCCTGAGGAGACTTTTATTAAGCTGCCAAGGTTGAATTCTGAAGACATTATCGAGATGAAATCCGTTGCCCGGGAAATCGTATCCCGGCTGATGCTGAACGAAATCTTTGATGCGCAGACAGCACGCGCAAGGGTTGCGGAGATGGTAAGTACAAGTCGGTTGGATGATCGGACTTCAAGAGAAGTTGTTCAGGAGCTGTCGCGTCTTGCGATCACGCCTAACAAATTTCTTGACGAGGTAGCAACGAAGGAAGCAAGGGTTGAGAAACGCGAGAATACCCCGCCTGTATTCATTAAACAAGGGGATATCCTCGTGGCCAAGGGTCAGCTCATCACACCGGAACTTTATGAGCTGCTTGGCAAGAATGGATTGCTTAAGGATGAAGTGAATTACTGGCCGGAGCTGGGTGTTTTGCTGCTGTCCGCTCTGCTATCGCTTGGCATACTGATGTTCATCCGACAATCGGATCCCGGCAAATTCAAATACAACAATTCGCAGCTGTTAATGCTGCTTCTCGTGTACGTGATCACCTTGATCACCATGCATTTGACCGCTTTCCTGCAAAGTGATTCCCAGATCTATGTAGGATATCTTGCGCCCGTTGCGATCGGCGCGATTCTGGTAACCTTGCTGCTGGAAACCTCGCTTGCCTATTTCAGTGTCATTATCTTCAGTATCATGGCGAGTGTGATATTGAATGTGCGAGGGGAACTGTTTGACTTCCAATTCGGTTTATTCGCAGCCGTAACTTCATGTGTAGCGATCTTCTCTATCCACCGTGCGAGCCAGCGGTCAACGATGCTGAAGGGCGGTATTATGGCTTCTCTCTTCGGAGCGCTGATCGTGTTTATCATGTTGTTAATCAATAACGATACCTGGACCACGACAGAAACGCTGTATTCAATAGGCTTTGCTATTGCGGGCGGGCTGTTGACAGCTATCCTCGTCATCGGGCTTATGCCGTTCTTCGAAGTCACCTTCGGCATCCTGTCGGCATTAAAGCTCGTAGAATTGTCGAATCCGAATCATCCGCTGCTGCGCAAATTGCTGACAGAGACACCAGGCACTTACCATCACAGCGTAATGGTCGGCAATTTGTCGGAAGCTGCAGCGGAAGCGATTGGCGCCAATGGTCTCCTCTGCCGTGTCGGTTCCTACTATCATGATATCGGGAAGACCAAGCGGCCGATCTATTTTATCGAGAACCAGAACAATATGGAGAACCCGCATGATTCCATTGAGCCGAAGCTGAGCAAATCCATTATCGTTGCTCATGCAAGGGATGGCGTGGAAATGTTGAAGGAGTACAAGCTTCCCAAGCCGATACGAGATATCGCAGAGCAGCATCATGGCACGACATTTTTACATTATTTTTATCATAAAGCGGTCCGTCAGGCTGAAGAGCAGGGCATTGAACCGGATTTCACGGAAGATGATTTCAGATATCATGGGCCGAAGGCTCAGTCCAAGGAGTCTGCCATCGTCGGTATTGCCGACAGCGTGGAGGCAGCCGTTCGCTCGCTGCGCAAACCGACGGTGGAGCAGGTTGAATCGATGATCGAGAAGATCATCAAGGGCCGCTTGGACGACCATCAGTTTAATGATTGTGATTTAACGATGAAGGAACTGGATATTATCGCCAAGACATTGAAGGAAACGGTGATGGGAATTTTCCATTCCCGGATCGAATATCCGGAAGATGTGAAGCGGCCTAAACCGCCGGCACCATCAACGGATGAAACTGCTTCAGGGACAACGGCAACCAGTTAGGAACAAGAGAAGGAGCGTTTAAGAATGAGCCTGCAGCTGGCATGGAATAATGAACAAGAGGAATTTCACATTGGCGAGGAGTTTATCGCTGTGCTTGAAGCGATCCTTCAGAAGGCAGGAGAGGCCGAGGGAGTAACGGATGGAGAGGTGGATCTGACCTTTGTTGATGATGGACAGATTCATGAATTGAACCGGGAATATCGGGGAATTGACCGCCCAACCGATGTGCTGTCCTTTGCCATGAATGAGATTACAAACGACGAGCTCGAAATCATTTATGAGCTTGACGAAGGTGAGGAGCTGGAGAGTGTCCCGGATGTTCTGGGTGACATTATCATCTCGGTCCAGCGTGCAAAGCTGCAAAGCGAAGAATACGGTCACTCTCTTGAACGGGAGCTGGGTTTTCTGTTCGTTCACGGATTTCTGCATTTGCTCGGGTATGATCATCAGGATGAAGCGAGCGAAGCCGTAATGATGGGCAAACAGGAGGCTGTGCTTGCCGAAGTAGGATTGACAAGATAGTGAAACCGCACAGACAATCGTTATATAAGGCATTTGGTTGTGCCTTACGGGGCATCGTCACGGCTGTGAAAACGGAACGCAATATGAAAATACACATGGCTGCTGCCTTGATCGTACTCATCGCAGCAGCTTTGCTGCACTTGGACCGGATGAGCTGGTTATTTCTGATATTGGCCATCGCCATTGTATTCATTGCAGAACTGATAAATACCGCAATCGAGGCCGTAGTCGATTTAATCTCGCCACAAAAACATGTTTTAGCCCGATTGGCTAAGGATACCGCAGCCGGTGCAGCGTTAGTTGCAGCGGCGTTTGCCGTCATGGTCGGTTTACTGGTGTTCTATCAACCGGTTTGGGAATGGATACAATCAATGACAAATTGATATCAACAAGTTGATCTATAGGAGGAACTA
The DNA here is from genome assembly GCF_004000885.1 of Paenibacillus glucanolyticus NBRC 15330. Taxonomy (GTDB): domain Bacteria; phylum Bacillota; class Bacilli; order Paenibacillales; family Paenibacillaceae; genus Paenibacillus_AQ; species Paenibacillus_AQ glucanolyticus. Next base: position 29,608 of record NZ_BIMC01000014.1, on the reverse strand, counting down.
TACATGGATGCAGGATTATTAATGCAGGAAGCAATCAAGGCACGCACGCGGGCTTACATACCCTACTCGAAGTTTGGTGTGGGCGCAGCTCTTCTGGATGCGCATGGAGAGGTACACCATGGCTGCAACGTGGAGAACGCTGCCTATGGTCCCACCAATTGTGCAGAGCGTACGGCATTATTCCGGGCGATTGCGGATGGTCATGAAGCAGGGAGCTTCCAGGCAATTGCCATTGTTGCTGATACAGAAGGCCCCTGCTCACCTTGCGGTGTATGCCGCCAAGTATTGGTGGAGCTGTGCAAGCCGGATATGAAAGTGATTATGGGGAATCTGAAAGGCGATATACAGGAGACCACCGTCAGTGAGCTGCTGCCGGGAGCATTTGGCCCCTGGGATCTGAACAAAGAGCAAGCTTGAGTGAATTAGTGGAATTAATTAAAAAGAATACAACAAGTTGATACAGGAACAGTAGCGGAGGAATGTTATGCAGAAAAAACAATTTAAATCCGGATTCGTGGCTATTATCGGAAGACCGAACGTAGGCAAATCGACCCTGATGAATCAAGTGATTGGTCAGAAGATTGCGATTATGTCGGACAAGCCGCAAACGACGAGAAACAAAATTCATGGAGTGTACACAACCAATGATTCACAGGTAGTCTTTCTGGATACGCCGGGTATTCACAAGCGCCAATCCAAGCTTGGGGATTATATGAATCAGACTGCATTGGGCACATTAGGCGAGGTTGAAGCAGCTCTGTTTCTTGTTGATGCTTCTGAAGGAATCGGCGGAGGGGATCGTTACATTGCGGAGCAGCTGCAAAAGCTCAAGACTCCGATTATCCTGGTGATGAACAAAATCGATAAAATCGAGCCGACTGCCCTGCTGCCCCTTATTGAGCAGTATCGCAAGCTCCATGATTTTGCCGAGATCGTTCCGATTTCTGCGAAACTCGGCAGCAATGTGAATACGCTGCTTGATCAGATTCAGAAATACCTGCCGCCAGGCCCGCAGTATTATCCGGAGGATCAGGTAACGGACCATCCGGAGCAGTTTGTGTGCGCAGAGCTGATCCGCGAAAAGATTTTGCATATGACCCGGGAAGAGGTGCCCCACTCCATCGCTGTTACCATTGAAGATATGCGGGTGGAGGAGAACGGAACTGTGTACATTTCAGCCGTTATTTTTGTGGAGCGTGATTCGCAGAAGGGCATTATCATCGGAAAGCAGGGCGCTTTGCTCAAGGAAGTAGGCAGACAAGCCCGTCAGGATATTCAAAGACTGCTCGGATCCAAGATTTTCTTGGAACTCTGGGTTAAAGTTAAAAAAGATTGGCGTAATCAAGATCGTGTCCTTCGTGATCTCGGATTTCACCGTGGGGAGTAATCCATCCGGTGTCCAAATCTAACGGGAAATCATACGCAGTGCCGCCTGCCAACAATTGCATTTCATAAAACGGCTCCAGACGCACATCCTAATTTCCGTAGATGCGAAACGTCATTTCCGAAGAGAGGATGAATACGAATGCGAGATTTTTCGTGGAAGTATTTTGCGATGACAGGAGATGTCGATGCATATTTGCTGTATAAGGAAGCCGAAAGTGAATCGGTTCTTGCAGCAGCATCCGTTGAAGAAGAGGCGGCCCCGCATGAAGAAGACGAGTAATCATTGGTTGCTCCAGGAATGGTTGGGGGAAAACGCATGCTATATCGGGCGGAAGGGATTGTCATCCGCAGCATGGACTACGGCGAAGGGAACAAAATCATTACACTTTGCACCAAAGAATCGGGCAAGGTAGGTGTGCTGGTCAGAGGAGCAAAAAAGGTGAAAAGCCGGCATGCTGCTCTGACACAGTTGTTTACCTATGGAGAGTATGTTTTCTTCCGTAATGGTACAGGGCTCGGTAATTTGAATGCTGGTGAAATTATGGAGTCTCATCATAGGCTCCGCGAAGATCTTGTCAAAGCTGCCTATGCTTCTTATGCCTGCGAGCTCTTGGATCGGGTGCTGCAGGATGAGGAGACAGGCGCTTTTTGGTTTCATCAGCTGAAGGCTTGTATGGAAGCTCTTCAAGAGGATAAGGATCCCCAAATTATCATAAATCTCTATGAGATGAAAATCCTTCAGGCCGCAGGCTATGGGCCTGAGCTGGATGTGTGCATATCATGCAATCAGACTAGAAAAGATGAAGATATGCTGGTGAGCCCTCGCCTTGGCGGAGTGCTGTGCCGATACTGCAAGCATTTGGATCCGCCGGCGATGTCCGTTACACCGAGAACCCTGAAGCTGCTGCGTCTGTTCGGAAGGTTGGACCTGCGACGGCTTGGCAATGTGGATGTGAAGAATGAGACCAAGGCCGAGCTCAAAACGGTCATGCGAGCCTTAATGGATATGCAGCTCGGACTGCGTCTGAAATCGCAAAACTTTTTGGACCAGATGGACAAGTACAACATTTGACGTAAGGTATAGAATGAGGTATGATATTTATCAGTTTATTAGTTTTTTGAATACTGACATGCATTGAACGGGAAAGTAGTGAATTATCGATCCGTTGTATAGCGAGCCGGGGATGGTGAGAGCCTGGTGGGAGAGATTCATGAAGAGGCACCCGGGAGCATGATGAACCGATAAAGTGGGTTTTGCTTATTGGCTGGTTTGAAGCATGACAGCGAATGAGCAGTGCCAAGTAGGGTGGAACCGCGGGAAGCTACAGCTCTCGTCCCTATGTCTGTACAACAGGCGTAGGGCGAGAGCTTTTTGTTGTACAGAGAATTGTTATCGTGATGGAATGTATTGAAAAAGAAAGCAAAGGAGCTAAAAATCATGAATTTCCAGCAGATGATTTTGACGCTGCAGCAGTTTTGGGCAGAGCAGAATTGCATCATCGTGCAGCCGTACGACACCGAGAAAGGTGCCGGTACGATGAACCCGATGACCTATTTGCGTTCGATCGGACCCGAGCCGTGGAATGTGGCGTATGTAGAACCTTCCCGCCGCCCTGCTGACGGCCGCTACGGTGAGAACCCGAACCGTCTATACCAGCATCACCAATTTCAGGTCATTCTCAAACCTTCGCCGGATAATATCCAGGAGCTGTATCTGGAGAGTTTGAAGCGTCTTGGAATCAATCCCCTTGATCACGACATCCGTTTTGTTGAAGATAACTGGGAAGCACCAACTCTGGGCGCATGGGGTCTTGGCTGGGAAGTATGGCTTGATGGTATGGAAATTACCCAGTTTACGTACTTCCAGCAGGTTGGCGGCATTGACGCAAATCCGGTAGCTGTTGAGATTACTTACGGTATGGAGCGCCTTGCATCCTACATCCAGGACAAAGAGAACGTGTTCGATCTGGAATGGGTAAACGGCATCACATACGGGGACGTATTCCATCAACCGGAGTTTGAGCATTCGAAATACACGTTCGAAGTATCGGACGTCAAAATGCTGTTCACGTTGTTTAACATGTATGAAGAAGAAGCCAACAAAGCCATGAATCAGAATCTGGTGTTCCCGGCTTACGACTATGTGCTGAAGTGCTCCCATACCTTTAACCTGCTCGATGCCAGAGGCGCGATCAGTGTAACGGAGAGAACGGGATACATCATGCGCGTGCGCAACCTGGCTCGTCAGGTGGCAGCTACGTATTTGGAGGAGCGCGAGAAGCTGGGCTTCCCGCTGATTAAGAAAGGGGGCGCAGACCATGTCTAAGGATTTATTGTTTGAAATCGGACTGGAAGAAGTCCCGGCCCGATTTCTGCGCGCTGCTATGGAACAGCTTCAGGACAGAATGGTCAAATGGCTGGATGCTTCCAGGATCGGGCATGGAGATGTAACGGCGTATGCTACACCGCGTCGCTTGGCGGTATGGGTACAGGATGTTGCAGATAAGCAGGAGGACGTTAGCGAGGAAGTCAAAGGGCCTTCCCGCAAAATCGCGCTGGATGAGAGCGGTCAATGGAGTAAGGCGGCTCTCGGTTTTGCAAGAAGCCAGGGCATTGCCCCCGAGAGCTTCACCTTTAAGGAGCTTGGCGGAGTGGAGTATATCTACGTTACGAAGAATAGTGTCGGCGTTGATACGAAGTCTATTTTGTCCGAAGGTCTTCATGGCATTTTGACCTCGATGACGTTCCCGAAGAATATGCGCTGGGGAGCGCACGAATTTAAATTTGTCCGTCCGATTAAGTGGATGGTGGCTATGCTGGGCAGCGAAACGGTTGATCTGGAAATAACGGGCGTGAAATCTGGCAATGTGACTCGCGGACATCGTTTCCTTGGCAGCGAAGCAGTTATTCCGGAAGCGTCCGCTTACCGTGAAGTGCTCCGCGAACAGCATGTCATTGTTGACGTGAATGAACGCCAGGGAATGATTGTGTCGCAAATTCAGGCGCTGGCCCAGGAAAAAGACTGGAATATCGCCATTAAGGACGATCTCCTGGAAGAGGTGTTGTTCCTGGTTGAAACCCCGACCGTGCTGTATGGAACTTTCGACTCCTCGTTCCTGCATATTCCGCAGGACGTGTTAATTACTTCAATGCGTGAGCACCAGCGTTATTTCCCGGTTCTGGATAAGCAGGGACAATTGCTGCCATTCTTCGTAACCGTACGCAGCGGAGACAGCCGTTCGCTGGATGTCATTGCAAGAGGTAACGAGAAGGTACTGCGTGCCCGTCTGTCGGATGCGAAATTCTTCTATGAGGAAGATCAGAAACTTCAGATCAAAGACGCCTTATCAAAGCTTGAAAGCATTGTATTCCATGAAGAGCTGGGCACCATTGGCGATAAAGTTCGCAGAATCCGCCGAATTTCCGATCAACTGTCAACGAAACTCAGCATTTCCGCGGATGCAGCCGATTCCGTGAGTCGTGCAGCCGATATTTGTAAATTCGACCTGGTCACCCAGATGGTGTATGAGTTCCCTGAGCTGCAGGGCGTGATGGGTGAAGATTACGCGCGAAAAGCCGGTGAGAAAGAAGAGGTGGCAAAAGCGGTATTTGAGCATTACCAGCCTCGTTTTGCCGGCGATTCGGTACCATCTACTCAGGTAGGGTCCATCGTCAGTATCGCTGACAAAATCGATACGATTGTGGGCTGCTTCTCCATCGGCATTATTCCGACGGGCTCCCAGGATCCATACGCGCTGCGCCGGCAGGCAGCAGGAATTGTACAGATCATTCTGGAGCACAAACTTCCGATTACGTTATCGGATGTGTTCGGCATTGCGCTGGAGATTCATGAGAATATTCGTGCACTGAAGCGCTCGACAGACGAAATTGCTAAGGACCTTCAGGAGTTCTTCGGGCTTCGCGTGAAGAAACTTCTGTCCGAGGATCAGCGTTACGATGTGGTGGATGCAGTCATTACAGCCGGATTTGATCATGTGGTATCCGTTGTTTCAAGAGGCCATGCGCTGATGAATGCAGTGGAGGGCGTGCAGGATTTCAAAACAACGGTAGAATCCTTCAACCGGGTCAGCAATTTGGCTGCCAAGGCCGGCAAGGCTGCAGTCAATCCGGAACTGTTCAACGAAGCGGAAGAAGGTACCCTGTATGAAGCCTGGAACGCCGTCCGCGAAGATTACAAAGCAGCGCTCGAAGCTGCCGACGGGGAACGTTCATTGTCCTTGCTGAGTGGACTAAAAGAACCGATTACCGGGTTCTTTGATTCCGTTATGGTTATGGCAGAGGACGAAGCTGTACGTGCCAATCGTCTTGCGCTTCTGTCCGGAATTGATGGCGATTTGAAGCAGTATGCTGATTTTACAAAATTGGTGTGGTAGATAGTGACAGTATGATTTTGCAAATGGTATAATGTATTGTTCAGTGAAAGCGACAGCCCGTGGTTAAGCGCGGGATGCCGCTTTCGCTGTGCATAAGAGTCCATCGGCAGGGATCAAGCAAGTAGGGGTCATTGTTTATTATCAGAAGCAGGATTTTAATCTGCCAAAGACGTATATAATAATATACAGCATAAGGATTATTCCAAGATTAAAGATAGAGCCGGTGAATGTGAATGAACGATAGCATCTGCATTACGATCGTGGTTGACGGTGATGCGTGTCCAGTCAAGAAGGAAATCGCAGAGACTGCTCGTACGTTCCATGTGCCTGTACTGCTTGTTTCTTCCTACGATCATCTGTTACAAGCTGAAGAGGGTGTTACGACGATCCAGGTGGATCGGAGCGATCAAAGTGCCGACCTCTACATTGCCAACCACATATCCAGGGGGGATATCGTGGTGACTCAGGATTATGGACTGGCTGCACTGGCGCTTGCCAAATCATGCCATGTGATTTCCTTTCGCGGGCGTATTTTCGATAATACGGATATCGATTTCATGCTGGATACCCGTCATCATCAGGCTAAGGCAAGAAAGCAAGGCAGGTATGGCAAAGGGCCCAAGAAGCTGCTTGAGGAAGACCGAAGGTTTTTTCAACATAAACTGACAAAACTTTTGCATGAATTGCAGGAGAATGTCCACCCGTAGCGAATACTATTTACGTGCCAAAAGAGATGAAGGTGGTTTGGATGAGTACCGGACAAGGCAATATTCCGGATGATGTCATCGAGGAAGTTCTGGCCAAGAGCGATATCGTGGACACGGTCAGCAAATACGTGCATCTTACCAAACAGGGGAAATACCTGAAGGGCTTGTGCCCGTTTCATTCAGAGAAGACTCCTTCCTTTACGGTTACACCGGAACGCCAAATCTTTTACTGCTATGGCTGCGGTAAGGGCGGAAACGCCATTAAATTCAGAATGGAAATCGAAGGATTTTCTTTTCCCGAAGCCGTCAAGACAATGGCAGAAGAGAATGATATCTCGTTACCGGAAGGTCAAGGGGTTCCCGTAATTCCTCGTAATCCGGAAAAAGAACGTTTGATTGAAGCTAATGAGCTCAGTGCCAAGCTGTACCATTTCCTGTTAAAGAATACGGAGCACGGTACAGAAGCCATGAAGTATTTACGTTCCCGTGGAATGAACGACAAAGTGATTGACCAGTTTCAGATCGGTTATGCTCCAGATCGTTGGGACACACTGGTCCAGTTCCTAAGCAAGCGATCCTTTGACTTGAAAGAGATGGAGAAGGGCGGGTTATTATCCGCAAGACATGAACAAGAGGGCTATCTCGACCGTTTTCGCGGACGAATCATGTTTCCGATACATGACCGCAACGGCAAAGTGATTGCATTCGCTGGCAGAATACTGGGGGACGGTCAACCGAAGTATCTAAATTCCCCGGAGACACTTCTATTTAATAAGAGCCGCATATTGTACAACCTACACCAGGCGAAAACATCCATACGCAAATCGCGTCAAATTCTGTTATTCGAAGGTTACGGTGATGTAATTTCGTCATGGGAAGCAGGACTGCAGAGCGGCGTGGCAACGATGGGGACCTCTCTAACGGAAAACCAAGTAGCTATCATGAAATCGATGGCTGATGAAGTTGTTGTTATCTACGATGGCGACAAGGCTGGTATGGCCGCTGCGTTGAAAGTTATTCCAATGCTGGAAGGCGTTGGTCTCAGAGTGCGAATCGCATTGGTCAACGAAGGAATGGACCCGGATGATTATATCCGGAAGTTCGGAGCCGAGCGTTTCAGGCATGTGGTTGAAACGGCCGTTTCAACAACAAAATTTAAACTTATATATCTGAAGAAAAACCATATACTGCTAGAAGAAGATGGTAAGATTGCGTATGCCAAAGAAGCATTGCCGATTATCGCAGTACTGAATTCCTCAACCGAACGGGAAGTTTACTTGAGGGAATTGTCCTCTGAGCTGCATCTTTCCTACGAGAGTCTGAAGCAGGATTGCAATCTGCTTCGGCAGTCTATGCAAAAAAAGATGGAGAATGGGGATAATAAGGAAAAAAGGTGGAATAATGGTAGGCATAAAAAAGGGCGCCAGTCCGCCCCGACACTTCTGCCTGCTTACCATGCTGCAGAGCGGCGGCTGCTGTCGCTGATGCTGCAGGATGCGGAGGCAGCGCGATACGTAGGCGATCGCCTGGGAGAAGCGTTTAATATCGAAGATCATGCGGCAATCGCTGCTTATCTATATGCTTTTTACGCACAAGGAAAATCTCCGGATATCAGCCGTTTCATGTCATCGCTCCAGGATGACCGTTTGGAAATGACCGTCAGCTCCATCATGATGATGGAAGCACCAGCCGAGTGGAATGTCCAAGTGCTGGATGATTGCATACGCGAGGTACTGAAATTTCCGCAGCAGAGAGAGATCGACCAGAAAAAAGAAGAAATGATAAAAGCGGAGCGCTCAGGTGATTTTATGAGAGCCGCACAAATTGCAAGTGAGATTATCGCCCTAGAAAGACAATGAAGACCGCACATTGCTGTTTCTAGGGAGGAGGGAGTCGAAAGATGGCGAATGATCAGCATACTGAACTAGAAACGGAATTTACGCTGGATCAAGTCAAGGATCAGTTGATTGAACAGGGTAAAAAGAGATCCGTATTGAGCTATAAAGATATTATGGAGAAATTATCGCCTTTCGACCAGGACACGGAGCAGATGGAAGAGTTTTATGAACAGCTTGCCGACCTTGGAATCGATGTGGTAAATGAGAATGACGATGAGGGAACTCATCGGCAATCGGAAGACTCCGAATCCCGCGAGAATGAGGATTTTGGGTTTGACGATGATCTCTCATTGCCACCGGGGATCAAGATTAACGATCCTGTTCGTATGTACCTTAAGGAGATTGGTCGGGTTCCGCTGTTGTCTGCTGATGATGAGATTGAACTTGCGAACCGGATTGAGCAAGGGGACGAGGAAGCGAAGCGCCGTCTTGCCGAGGCCAACCTTCGCCTCGTTGTAAGTATCGCGAAGCGTTATGTCGGGCGTGGCATGCTGTTCCTGGATTTGATCCAGGAGGGCAACATGGGCTTGATTAAAGCCGTGGAGAAGTTCGACTATAAAAAAGGGTTTAAATTCAGTACGTATGCCACCTGGTGGATTCGTCAAGCCATTACGCGTGCGATTGCAGACCAGGCTCGTACCATTCGCATTCCTGTTCATATGGTGGAAACCATCAACAAACTGATTCGTGTATCCAGACAACTTCTGCAAGAGCTTGGACGTGAGCCTTCGCCGGAGGAAATTGCTGCAGAGATGGAACTCAGTGTTGAGAAAGTCCGAGAAATCATGAAGATTGCCCAGGAGCCGGTTTCGCTTGAGACGCCAATCGGGGAAGAGGATGATTCCCATCTGGGCGATTTCATCGAGGACCAGGAAGCACTCGCGCCTGCCGACGCAGCGGCATATGAGCTGCTTAAGGAACAACTCGAGGATGTGCTTGATACACTGACCGAGCGCGAGGAGAATGTACTCCGTCTTCGCTTTGGTCTTGATGACGGCCGCACCAGAACGCTTGAAGAGGTTGGTAAAGTGTTCGGTGTTACACGCGAGCGTATCCGGCAGATCGAGGCCAAGGCGCTTCGTAAACTTCGTCACCCAAGCCGCAGCAAGCGCTTGAAGGATTTTCTCGAATAGCTTAATCCACGGACCTTCTGCAGTAACAGCAGCAGGTCCTTTTTTTCGAAGTTCAGCAGCGCGGCGCAACGGTTTCTTGGTTTTGGTATTTATTCCTGTATTTGTTTTATTGGTCTTTATTTTAGCTCTTTTCCAAACCCATTGCAAATGACACGGCACTGAATTATTTCGCTCATTTTGCCGGTTTGCAGTTTGGCATCGTGTCTGTTAGGGTAATGAATAGATTGTGATTCGGATGAAAATATGGAATGGTAAGGTGTGTCATTGTGAAATTATCAAAGAGATTATCGCAAATTTTGGAGCAGATCCCACGCGGCAGCAGGCTTGCAGATATCGGTTCCGATCATGCATTGCTTCCTGTGGCTGCTGTGGAAAGCGGAGCCGCGATCAAAGCGATCGCGGGTGAAGTGAATCCGGGACCTTACGACGCTGCCGTAAAGCAGGTTATGGAATCAGGAATGACCGAGGTGATCAGTGTACGGAGAGGAGACGGCTTGGATGTACTCTCAGCAGGTGAGGCTGATGTCATTACAATCGCGGGCATGGGCGGCAGCTTGATTGCCGCTATTTTGGACCGCGGCGAGGACAAGCTGGCCGGCGTGAACAGGCTGATCCTGCAGCCGAATGTCGGAGAGGACATTTTGCGTAAATGGCTGTACTCCCACGCTTGGGTGCTGATTGAGGAGTTCATTCTGGAGGAAGACGGCAAAATCTATGAGGTACTGGTTACGGAGCCCGCAGAATTGATGAATCTGACGAATGAGCAGGTGTATTCGGAAAGAACGATCGCTATGGGTGTTGAGTTGAATTTGGACTGGCTGCTGCGTATGGGACCTTGGCTGACAAAGACTCCGAATCCCGTATTCCACGATAAGTGGAAAGCCGAGATAGAGAAGATGAACTACATACTTCAATCGCTTTCGCGTTCGGATCAGGACTCGGCAGTCGGCAAGGCTAACGAGATTCGATCGGATATTGAATTTATTCAGGAGGTGCTGGCATGCTTGCCAAAGGACAAACGGTAATCCAATACATGGAGCAATTAGCCCCGAAGCATGTAGCCGAACCCGATGATCGGATCGGGCTGCAGCTCGGAACATTGCAGAAGGATATTCGGACGGTGCTCGTAGCACTGGATGTCAATGATGAAGTCGTGGATGAGGCTATCGAACTTGGTGCCGATCTCATTATCGCGCACCATGCTATAATATATCGTCCATTGAAACAGCTGCAGACAGACACGCCGATGGGCAAAGTATACGAAAAGCTGATTAAGCATGATATTGCCGTGTATGTGAGTCATACAAATCTCGACGTGACCGAAGGCGGCATGAATGATTGGATGGCTGAAGCATTGGGCATAGAGAACACGTCACCCATCCATGATATGCATAACGAGCAGCTGTCGAAGCTGGTGGTATTTGTACCGAAGAGCCATCATCAGGAGGTATTGGATGCCGTTCTGGGTGCAGGTGCAGGCTGGATCGGAAATTACAGCCACTGCAGCTTCAATATCGAGGGTTTTGGTACTTATGTGCCAAGAGAAGGCAGCAGTCCGTTTCAGGGCAAGGAAGGTCAAATGGAGCGGGCTAACGAGGTTCGAATTGAGACGATTGTTCCTCATACGATCCGGAACAAGGTCGTTGCGGCGATGCTTAAAGCGCATCCTTACGAAGAGGTGGCCTATGACTTGTATTCCATGGATCTGAAGGGAAGATCCCTCGGCCTTGGCCGAATTGGCAAGCTGAAGGAGCCCCTGACGCTGGCTGAGCTGGTGGAAGTGGTAAAGGAGAAGCTGGATGTCCCTCACGTTCGTGTCGTAGGGGAACTCGACCGCACCATACGGAAGGCGGCGGTCATCGGAGGTTCCGGAGGGCGCTATATGATGAAAGCTCTGTTCCGCGGCGCGGATGTGCTGGTTACAGGCGATGTGGATTATCATACGGCGCAGGATGCACTGGCTGCGGGACTTACCATTATTGATCCTGGGCATAATGCCGAGAAAATAATGAAGGTTAAGGTTGCCGAATGGATGGAGCAGAAGCTGCAGGAGCATAAGTATGACACTCGGGTCGTGGCTTCCCTTATTAATACGGAGCCGTTTCGGTTTATGTAGGTAAACGTCGTTATGTACAGGTTAGTGCTTGGAAGTTAATCCCCGCGAGCGAAACATGTATAAGCTGCTGTAAAAGTTTACAGGGTTGTGTATGGCTGCAAATCAAGCTATAATATATAATGTTGTCCGGAAAGTTTGACAGACAATCGCTGGCGGTGCAAGCCGCGAGAGGAAAGTCCGGGCTCCATAGGGCAGGGTGCTGGATAACGTCCAGTCAGCGCGAGTTGAAGGATAGTGCCACAGAAATGGACCGCCGATGACCGCTTCATTGCGGCACAGGCAAGGATGGAACCGAGGTGTAAGAGACCCCGAGGAACGCTGGTGACTTCGTTCCTGGTAAACCCCACCTGGAGCAAGACCTAATGGGACGCAGTTTCCTTCGAGGAGACAGCCTTAGCCCGAGGCGCGTCCGGGTTGGTCGCTTGAGTCGATTAGTAATGATCGGCCTAGATAGATGATTGTCGCTTATGGTGGCAGGGTAGTTCCCGCTATGACCACGAAGAGCACAGAACCCGGCTTACGGAAAACTTTCCCAACTGAACAACGGTTTATTTATATCTAATCCGTAAAGGTACAAACGCGTATTTTCTTACCGCTCCGTGTTGAGGAGTGTAAAGAGAATGCGCGTTTTTTCTTGATTCCGCGAAAATTAAAGGGGATGAATTGCCTCTCAAGGACAATCGTCCATACCAAATAGCCCCTTGAATAATAAGCTATAAGCATCAACGGAAAGGAGTTGCAAAAATATGTCTTGTCATAACGAAAATCCATGTCCTGTGTCGCCGATTATGTGCGAACCGATTGTAGTTGTTAGAGACCACTTTATACCGCAAATCGTACCTGTTATTCATCCAATTAAAGTGGTGGATAAAGTACACTGTGTGCCGGTGGAGAAACATGTATACACGTACAGCGAGGAAGAGGTAGTAACAGGCCCTGGAGGCTACGGCGGCGTTACCGTATCCAGCAAGCGGTCGAAGAAAGCGGCTGTACGCACTAGCCGTTCCCGCCGCAAGAAATAATATCGGAAGAAACTGTTGAACGGATAGAGAAATAAAGCAGCCAACGCTTGATGGGCGGAAGCTGCTTTATTCTTTATATTTATTATCGGTTAGACCCGTTTATTTTGCGAAGCTCGTGTTCCAGATTGCGTAACGCATGACCTGGCCATAACTGCAGAGGAACTTCCGAGGTGCCAACGGCCTTCAGAGATTGGAAAATATCGATCTGACCATGACCGTAATACTTATCCTTTCCCTTATCGCCAAGATCTACGGATTGTTTGATCATAGCATCCATAACTTCTTGATTTGTCAGGTCCGGGTTAAGAGAACGGATGAGCCCTGCCATGGCAGCTGCATGAGGACTGGCCATTGAGGTTCCGGAAAGAGCGGCGTACTGATTGCCTGGAAACGTACTGGCGATATTGGTTCCGGGGGCCGATACATCAATGTAGTCGCCGTAGTTGGAGTATTCCGCCCTCTTTTGATTCGAGTCCGTCGCTGCGACAGCAAGCACCTCAGGATAGGCAGCAGGATAACCAGGGCGCTCTGTGTTGTCATTGCCCGAGGCGGCAACCAGGACAACATCGCGATCATAGGCGTATTTTACAGCATCGTGTAAGAATTGAGAGTCTGCGTAGTTGCCAAGGCTCATATTTATGACTTTCGCTCCGTGATCTGTCGCCCAGATAATGCCCTCTGCTACAGCATAGGTTGTGCCGGAACCCGAGCTGTCAAGCGCTTTAACCGGCATGATTTTATTGTACCAGCTAACCCCGGCGACCCCTTCACCGTTGTTCACCAGAGCGCCGATAATGCCTGCCACATGCGTTCCGTGTCCGACATCGTCCAGCGGCTGCTGGTCATTGTCCACAATGTTGTAGCCTTCCACCAGCTGTCCATTCAAATCGGTATGCGTAAGATCGACTCCGGTGTCTATCACGGCGATGACAACATCCTCACTCCCTTTGGATAAATCCCAGCCGCGATTTGTCTCAATGACAGGCAAATTCCACTGATATTGGGAAAACAGCAGATCATTCGGAATATTGACCTGCGCATTTGCGCCATCCGGCAAGGCATCCGAGGACATCCGCGATTGAGGCAGACGGTCATTGGTTAAGTAAATATAGTGTGGCTCGGTATATTTGGTGTCCCAGTTCTTCTGGAAGTAGGCACGAAGATGTTGGTAGTCCATATTCTTGGACCGAAAAATATAAGCATAGCCAAGTTTCCTAGGGGTATCGCACGAAATCTCATTCCCGATGTGCTGAAGCTGCTGCTTTGTCGGTTCAGCCTGAAAAGACACAACGATTTCATTTTCGTAAAAATGGCTGGCCTTCTCATTATCATGACCGGTCTTGACGGTAATGTCAGAGAGTGTATCGGCATGAATGGATTCCACCCGGAACCTTCCTTCCTTCGGGTACGGGATCAAGCGCAGATTGCGCTTCTGGTGATTGCTGACCTCTTGAAGCACAGCCTGGTTAACCAGAGCGGCTGCACCATATTTTCCATCCTGGGATGGCTCCGCTACAACAAAATAAGGCTGCCCAGCAGCAGTGAATTTTGGTGAATCATACGCTTCGCCATGTTTGATCTTCTGCTGTGCCATCTGAAAATGGTGGGCAATCAGATCCTTATCCTTTTTACTCATCTTGGGAAGCTGACCTTGTATATCGGTCATTTTATTCTGCTTCAGGTTGTACCACCGAATTTGCTGAAAATGCTTGTGTGTTTTTTGCTCTTTCAGCGTATAGGCTTTAATTTGTCCGGCATTTCGTAAAGACTCGTTCTTCAGCATCTTGCTTAAGTGACCCCTTGCATCGAGCCGGTTTAATTTATCCGTAGCCTTGATGTCGCTTAACATGGTAAAGTTCTTGGCTTTATTCTCCTGCTGAGGCTGCAAAGGCTGTGATGGTTCGGCAGTTGGAGCCGGCTGCTTCGAACCCGGGGTGAACAGGGAGATCAGGAGCACGCCAAGAATAGACGCGGCACCGATGATGCTCCACATGGTACGTGACTTCACAAATTTTCCTCCTCGCCGTATTACGTATTTTAATTAGTCTTAGCGTGGGGAGTGAGAATCTATTTTATGCGTTCTCGAGGCATTGTGAAATTTAGGGTTGAATGGGAAAAATGATTTGTACTAAAAATAACCTTGTAAGTGTATTCATGATAGGGATTTCGTTATCCCAAAATTTGTGTTAGGATAGTACATATTAAAACGACCGTCAGGCAAAATGACCTGTATGGTCACGACCATTTAAGGGGGATCTATCGTAATGCCAGCAGACAATCTTCAGAAATTGTGCTCCGAATCCAGAGAAAAGTTGAAATCTGCTATTTCGATTATGGAAACATTTTTGAATGAACATGCTTTATCTCAATTGGTAACAGAACAGGACGAGGAAACCGTTCATTTTTACAAAGGATTTCTGTCAGATGTTCGCCATTTGCTTGTGTTTTCAGAAGTTTCCTATGAGAAGCTTGGTGTTGTACAGCGTCGCCCTAATTTTGATATCGATTTTGCCGAGAAGGCTTTGTATAACTTGTATCACCGCTGCGTGAATAGTTTTTTCTATCCGAAAAACGAAAGTTATTCGGAAGATGGCCGGTATGCTTACACCGGACAGGATGCCATCCGTTTTCGGAAGAAGCCGGTTCGACCAGCACGTGACGTCATTATGAATATTACCAAAATTTATGAAGAGCTTCGCGATGATCTTGCCTACTACGAAAGTGATTATTTAACGGAGCGCCGTATGCAATCCGAGAAAAGTCACGCTTAATACAAACAAGGAAAGAACAAGAGATGCCATACATTGGCATCTCTTTTTTGCGTGGTGACTCCTTAACACCAACTGACAATCATTCTTGTGCATACCAGCAGTTAACTCAGGAAAAAATGTTGACGAGGTGATGCTAAAATGGCCAACGAAGCCAAACCATTAGTTAAGTGCAGTGTAAGCAATTGCCATTACTGGGGAGAACAAAATTTATGTCACGCCGAGATGATTATGATCGAAATCGACCGTCATGCAAACGTAAAACTCAATGAGGAGTATGGAGCAGAGCCTTATGTGGACGATCACCAGGATGTTGCCGACAAGTCCTCAGAGACCTGCTGCCTTACCTTTAAGCCAAAGGGTTAAACGGAATGCCCGGAGTGCCGGATATTCTCCGGAAGCCGCTTATTAGAGATTGAAGGAAATGGAGGAGTTAGCAATGGATGATAAACACCGCGACAACAAGATAAAGATTGTGGATAGCAATCGGAACAGAGTGGACTTCCCTCGTAAAGATCACCGTGAGGAATACGCCGCTGAGGTTGCCCCGCCAATGGAAACGTCTGTGCGCAGCGTGGACGAGGATGATGCAACAGGCTTGTCTGCAGGCCGCACGGCAGGATATGTCGGCTTGGTAATGGGTATTGCCTCCCTGTTTATGTGGTCGGTGATTCTGGGCCCCATCGCAACGGTTGTTGGTTATTATGCTTATAGTAAAGGCAGCAAAACAACGGGGGCATGGTCAATGGGTCTTGGCATATTGGCAACGCTCAGTTATTTTATCCTGATTCCTTTCAGCAGATAAATCATTTTATATGGGCGGGTCATCCATCAAAAAGGGTGATCCGCAATTTTTTTGTCGAAGGGGTATAGCAGATTGTTCCAATTCCATGGTAAAATGAAAGGACAAGTTTGAAATTTTTGCGGGAGAAAGTGAGCCATATGATGCAGATCGATTCGATATCATGGAAGCAAATGACGGATGTACCACAGGTAAATACGAATTCCACCGGATCGGCAGCCGGTTTTGTGGATGTATTAAGCAGCCTGATTCAAGAAGAAGCCTCGTCCCAGCCGGTAGAGCGCTCCATTACGCAGCTTGCCCCTGGTGTTACCTTTAAGGATGGACTGCTGTGGCAGCAGCTTGGTGCCGTCCAGGAATCCAATTCGTATTATCCTGTAGAGGGAGCGCTGAATGACACGGGAGCGACCAAGCCCACGACATTTGAAGAATTAATTACATCAGCGGGGGAACGATATGGTGTGCCCGTATCACTGATCAAGGCGGTTATAGACGCGGAATCTTCTTTTGACCCGAATGCAGTATCGTCTGCAGGAGCAAAGGGATTGATGCAACTCATGGATGGGACGGCAAGGGGACTTGGGGTCAGCAACCCATTTGATCCGGCTCAGAATATTGAAGGTGGCACCAAATATTTATCCAATCTGATTCAGCGATTCGGCGGAGAATTGGCGATGGTGCTTGCAGCCTACAATGCAGGTCCGACACGAGTTGCAGGTTTGGGCGCGTCCAGTGATGAGGAGCTTATGTCGATGATACATATGTTACCTGAGGAAACCCAGGCTTATGTTGGAAAAGTGATGGATGCACAGTCGAAATACAGTTTATAATCCCGCTTCGGGATGAATAGTAAACCTGATAGAGATCAAACGATAAGCATGACTTCGTCCGATTGAGATGGAGTGCGGCTTTACCGTTTGGTCTTTTTGTGTAAATATAAAGGTCTGGAATGATATGATTTACAACATGCGATGGCGTAAGAATGGAAAGGGGAAATAACCTTGATATATTGGGATCACGCTGCAACGACCCCTCCTTTTGATGAAGTAGTGGATACGATGTCCGAAGTGATGAAGAAACATTACGCGAACCCGTCTGCTCTTCACCGCTCAGGGGAGGCAGCCGCTAAACTTCTGAGAAGGGCAAGGGAGGTCTGCGCAGCATCACTTGATGTTCTGCCATCAGAGCTCGTATTTACGTCTGGTGCAACGGAAGGCAATAACATGGCTATTAAAGGGTCCGCGATGCAGTACAGCAGCCGGGGGCGCCATATCATCACAACGGGAACAGAGCATCCTTCGGTTTATGAATGCTGCAAACAGCTGGAATCGCTTGGCTGGGAAGTAACCTATCTTCCAGTCGATGCTGCTGGTGTGGTTGATCTTGATGTCTTGAAGGAAGCTGTTCGTAAAGATACCGTACTTGTCAGCATCATGCATGTGAATAATGAGTCTGGCGCCATCCAGCCACTGGCTGATATTGGTCGGATCGTGAAGGAAGTGAATTCGCGCACACTCTTTCATGTCGATGGCGTGCAGGGATTTGGCAAGCTGCCCGTAGCCATCTCCGAGTGGCAAGCGGATTTGTACAGCTTGTCCGCCCACAAATTCAACGGTCCAAGAGGGATGGGGGTCCTGTACGTTAAGCAAGGGGTTCAGCTCTTTCCGTTGATATCTGGTGGATCACAGGAAAATGGACTGCGGGCAGGAACGGAGAATGTCGCAGGTGCGGTTGCCATGTCGAAGGCCATGCGGCTATCCCAAGAGAGACAACCTGAGCTCTACGCCCGGATGATGGAACTGAGGGAGCTTCTGTTCCAGGGTATACGCAAAATACCCGGTTTGGTGTTAAACAGCAATGAGTTAGGCGCGCCGCATATTATTCATTTTTCCTATCCGGGTCTAAGACCGGAGGTGATGGTTCATGCCCTGGAAGAGATGGGAATGCTTATATCAACCAAATCCGCCTGTTCTTCCAAATTAAGCGAGCCCAGTCGGGTCTTGCTTGCTATGGGTAAAAGCATGGAGGTAGCTTCTTCCGGAATCCGCATCAGTCTCGGTAAAGAGCATCAGCTCGGCGATGCGGCTCGATTCGTGGAGGTTTTGGCTAATGCGTGCAGTAAACTGCGTCCCATTATAGAAAGAGAGGGTAACCGAAGATGACTTATGATATGCTGCTGCTTCGCTTTGGCGAATTTACCCTAAAAGGCAAAAACCGCAACCGATTCGAGAAATCGGTGTTAAATCATATTCGAAACGTGCTTAAACCGTATCCAGGAGCCAAAATTTTGAAGGAATACGGTCGTTTGTATATTGAGCTGAACGGAGAACCTCCCGAGATTCTGATCCATGCCCTCAAGAAGGTGTTTGGGCTTGTTTCGATCAGCCCTGTTCGTGTATGTCCATCCGAGCTTGACCCCATTATTGCTACAGCAGTTGAGTTTGTAGGACAGAAGGAATTAACCGATACAACAACCTTCAAGGTCAATGCCAGAAGAGTATGGAAGCAGTTCCCCCATTCCTCACAAGAGATGAATCATCTGGTCGGTTCCCCTCTGCTGCGCACCTATCCTCAGCTTAAAGTAAAGGTGAAGAAGCCGGATATTGAGCTGCGCGTGGAAATTCGTGAGAATGAGACGTACCTCTATTATGAAGTCATTCCAGGGGCAGGCGGGTATCCGCTCGGCACAAACGGCAAGGCCATGCTGCTCCTCTCTGGTGGGATTGACAGTCCTGTAGCCGGTTGGTCGGCCATGCGCAGGGGCCTCGAAATTGAATGCGTTCATTTCTACAGCTTCCCTTACACGAGCCAGCTGGCCAAGGAAAAAGTAATGGAATTGACAAGACTGTTATCCGGTTATACCGGCAAAATCAAGCTACATCTCGTACCATTCACCGATGTGCAAACTTCTTTTGTCGGCATTGGGCAGGATAATCTGATTATTACCTTCATGCGCAGGGCGATGCTTCGTATTGCTTCCTCGCTCGCTGAGCGTGAAGGGGCCTTGGCCATTGTGACCGGGGACAGTCTCGGACAAGTAGCCAGTCAGACACTGCCCAGCATGAATGTCATTGGCAGAGCAACCGAATTGCCTCTGCTTCGGCCGCTTGTCATGATGGATAAGAATGATATCATTAATATCGCAATGGACATCGGTACGTTTGAGACGTCGATTTTACCGTATGAGGACTGCTGCACGTTATTTGTGCCTAAATCTCCAACTACGAATCCGAACCTGAACATTATCGAGAAAGTGGAGGCCTCGTTAACTCGGCTCCCTGCTCTGCTTCAGGCTGCGGTTGAAGGCACGGAGACTGTCATCATTACGCCTGACAGCAAGATCGGTACGATGGCTGAGAAGAATGAAGAGTTCACAGTAAACGAAGACTGGTTCTAGATTTTATCCAGAATCAGGTTATATTCGTATATAAACGCAGATGAAACAAAAGTTGAAAAACACCCCAAGGCTGATCCCCTGGGGTGTTTTGTTCGTACAGTAGGATATTGATTAGGAGAGGGTGGAGGACTGACGCCGCTGCACAGATCGTTTCTTCAGATGCCCTGCCGTCAGTACGCCCACAATAATGGCCGCAATGAACAGGTATTTAATGATCAGATGTCCTTCAAAGTAGCCGAGGAAATGCTTCTCATCGGTAATCATGGAGGATGCCGTGAATGCAAGTACAGCAGAGCCTACATAAATGATCCAAGGGAACCGGTTGATCAATTTGATAAACAAGGTACTGCCCCACACCACGATGGGAACGCTGATGAGAAGACCCACGGTAACAAGAATCATATTGTGCTTGGCTGCTCCTGCAACAGCAATTACGTTGTCCAGCCCCATGGCGGCATCGGCAACAATAATGGTGCGAATCGCGGCTCCAAGGCTTTTACCAGCTTTTATATTGTCGTGATCATTGTTGTCGTCCGTCATCAATTTGTAGGCAATCCCGATCAGGAGTACGCCTCCAACGAGCAGAAGCCAAGGGATATTGAGCAGCCATACAACAAGAATGGTGGCTATGATACGAAGAATAACCGCTCCGGCCGTACCGTAGATGATTGCTTTTTTCTGGGTTTCCTTCGGAAGGTTGCGTGCCGCAAGGCCGATCACAATGGCATTGTCTCCGGCTAAGATCAAATCCAGAAACACAATGTTGATTAGTGCGAGAAAAAATTCAGCGGTTGTGGTTTCCATGAATGTCACTCCTCTTAAAATACGGTTCCACAATAAACAAAGTGGATTTATTATAGGCCTATTTTTCCCGATGTGCAAGCATAGCTTGGACAATTACCACATATGTGTAGAGTGGGGGTGTTGTTCTTGTGGAGACGATTGTTTTGTTGGGACAGATATTGCTGATTAACCTTGTACTCAGTGGTGATAACGCCCTGGTCATAGCGATGGCCAGCAGGGACCTTCCTGAATTGCACCGCAAACGGGCGGTCTGGATCGGAACGGGCGCAGCGGTTCTTCTGAGGTGCATTCTGACTTTTGCTGCGGTTCTGCTGCTCAAAATCCCGTTTTTGCAAGCTGGCGGTGCACTGCTCCTGATCTGGATCGCCATAAAACTAATGACACAAAAAGAGCATGAGGATGTTGCCATGTCCCGATCCTTGACGATATGGGCAGCGGTCAATACCATTCTGGTTGCTGATTTTGTGATGAGCCTGGACAATGTGCTGGCTATTGCGGGCCTGGCAAATGGTGACCTTGCCCTGATTGTCATCGGCATCCTGTTAAGCATTCCCATTGTTGTATGGGGAAGCGGGCTGATCTCTAAGCTGCTTCATCATTTCCCCGTGCTGCTCTACATAGGAGCCGGTATTCTAGCATTTACGGCAGGCGAAATGCTCATACAAGACTCGCGCGTCGGTCTGCTTCTGGCTTCCTGGATGCCGTATGCCCATAACGCGCTGCCAATCGTCATTGCAGGGGCTGTCGTTCTGATTGGAGGACTGCAGACGATAAGGCGGCCGGGGACATAATCCGGTTCATAACATATGGAACGGGTGAGACTCCGGTAATAAAATAGGAAACTGGAAACAAAAGGATGGACTGCATCGGCAGCCATCTTTTTTTGTTTGCTTAAGGCATATGCTGCAGGGCGATGCTATTTTTGAGTGGAACAAACTCAAGATATGGTTTTTTTTGTCGGTTTGGGCTAAAATTAACGTAACCACTTATTTTATAAACCGCTATTTTGGGTGATACATATTAATGAGGAGAGGGTGATCAAATGTCCTCCAGAAAAGATTTGGCGCT
The DNA here is from genome assembly GCF_004000885.1 of Paenibacillus glucanolyticus NBRC 15330. Lineage (GTDB taxonomy): Bacteria > Bacillota > Bacilli > Paenibacillales > Paenibacillaceae > Paenibacillus_AQ > Paenibacillus_AQ glucanolyticus. The sequence goes on along the minus strand of NZ_BIMC01000014.1, from coordinate 8,113 downwards.
GGGTATATTCATCGTTGTCGCTGGAGTCGTTATTTTGCTCGGCAAGCTGGGTGTGTTTGGATTTTTAGGCAGAACATTATGGCCGCTGGTTCTGCTGCTGCCGGGTATTTTTCTGCATATCATGTTTTTTGGTCGCCGTGCCTCTGCCGCCATCCTCATACCGGGCGGTATTCTAACGGTTTACGGGATCCTGTTCTTCATATGCAATATTGGAGGATGGGGACTGATGGCTTCATTATGGCCTGTGTTGATTCTTGGCGTTGCCGTTGGCCTGTATGAGTATTATCTGTATGAGACTCCGCGTCCCGGTGCTGCACTGCCTGTTGCGCTTGGACTTACGCTGCTCTCTATTCTGATTTTTATATTCACCTGGCTAGAGACCGGGGGATTCTATCTTATTGCCCTGATCTTAATTGCTGCAGGCATTTGGATGATCCTCGGCCGTAATCGCTCTAGACGGAATAATAAATGGAGCAGAGGCTGGTAATTGGTAAGAGATAAATGTTACTGGAAGTTTTCTGAAAAGACTTGATTTTCCCGCTCGTTTACCTATATTATAGGAAGTATGTTGAAGCGTCGGCATGTCGTCCGGCGCTTTCTTTGTGGCTCATTCGAATAGAAGGGATTTGAGATATATTTATGCAATCAAGAGATCAGATTCGCAACATTGCCATTATTGCTCACGTTGACCATGGCAAAACAACACTTGTAGACCAACTGCTGCAGCAGTCCGGTATTTTTCGGGAGCATGAGACGCTGCAGGAGCGCGCGATGGACTCCAATGATTTGGAGCGCGAACGCGGAATTACCATTCTAGCCAAAAATACGGCTATTACGTATAAAGATTTCTTGATTAACATTGTGGATACACCTGGACACGCCGATTTCGGCGGTGAAGTAGAGCGTATTATGAAAATGGTCGACGGCGTTCTGCTCGTGGTTGACGCTTATGAGGGCTGTATGCCTCAGACCAAGTTTGTATTAGGCAAAGCGCTTGCACATAACTTGACGCCAATCGTTGTAGTTAACAAAATCGACCGCCCAGCGGCTCGCCCCGCTGAAGTTATTGATGAAGTCCTGGACCTGTTCATCGAGCTTGGAGCGAACGACGACCAATTGGACTTCCCTGTTGTATATGCATCAGCCTTGAACGGTACTTCAAGTTTGGATGCCGATAAGCAGGATGATAACATGCTTGCTCTTTACGAAACCATTATTGACCATATTCCTTCCCCTACCGAAAAAGTGGACGAGCCTCTTCAGTTCCTCGTAACCTTGATGGATTACAATGAATATCTTGGCCGCATCGCCGTTGGTCGTGTGAACCGCGGGATTATTAAGCAAGGTCAGCCGGTAACCGTTATGCTTCGCGACGGTTCCACCAAGAATGCCCGTATCGAGAAACTGTTCGGTTTCCAAGGACTGAAGCGGATTGAAGTTGCTGAAGCAGGAGCAGGAGACATTGTGGCGATCGCGGGAATTAAAGATATTAATATCGGAGAAACCATTGCCGATCCCCAACATCCCGAGGCACTTCCAGTTCTTAAAATTGACGAACCTACTCTGCAAATGACGTTCCTTGTAAACAACAGTCCTTTTGCCGGACGCGAGGGTAAATGGGTAACATCCCGTAAACTGCGTGACCGTCTCTTCAAAGAGCTGGAAACAGACGTAAGTTTGAGAGTGGATGAAACCGACAGCCCGGATGCGTACATCGTTTCAGGTCGCGGTGAGCTTCACCTCGGTATTCTGATTGAGAATATGCGTCGCGAAGGCTACGAGCTTCAAGTGTCCAAGCCTGAGGTTATCGTCAGAGAAATCGACGGTGCCAAAATGGAGCCGATCGAACGTCTGATGATCGACGTGCCTGAAGAAAGCACAGGCGCTGTAATGGAGAGCCTCGGTGCTCGCAAGGCCGAGATGGTGAACATGGTGAACAACGGCAACGGACAAGTGCGTCTGGAGTTCCTGATTCCGGCCCGCGGCCTTATCGGTTACCGTACACACTTCTTGACGCTGACTCGCGGTTACGGCATCATGAACCACGCATTCGACAGCTATGGACCGCTTATCGGCGGCCAAGTCGGCGGACGTCACCAAGGCGTTCTGGTTTCTACGGAGAACGGCTCTACAACGTTCTACGGGATGATGTCGGTTGAGGATCGCGGAACCCTGTTCCTGGAGCCGGGTACTGAAATTTATGAGGGCATGATCGTCGGGGAACATACCCGCGATAACGATATCGTTGTAAATATCTGTAAAGAGAAGCAATTGACCAACGTTCGTTCGGCAACTAAGGATGATACGGTTAAATTGAAAACACCGGTCATCTTCTCATTGGAACAGGCTCTGGAGTACTTGAATGATGACGAGTATTGCGAGATTACACCGAAGTCCGTTCGTCTTCGCAAGAAGATCCTGAACAAGAGTGAGCGCGAGCGTGCAGAAAAACATCGTAAAATGGCGCAAGCAAATCTATAATAGATAGAGATCTACTTGTCCATAAAGGAGTGAACCTATCATGCAAGAATGGTTTGCCTCGCACCCGCTCATCTCCTATATTGTCATTTTTGTGCTGATCACCTACGTTTACAACAAGGTATTCCGTGTAAAGCAGAAGCTTCCTTTATTAAAGGAAATTCTGCTGTATATCTTGATGGCCTTGGGTTCGGCGATACTGCTTGTGTTTCAGATCGACAAGCTGCCGATTATCCAATGTTTGTTAGTAGCTGTGGCATTGATGCTGATGGTGCGTATTCGTTACTTTGTCGAAGATCGTCAGAAGAAGAAGTCCCAGGCTGAGCCTAAGTCTTAGGCCTTGTAGAAATTTAGCAGCTATGGCAACAACTATACGGCAACTTTTTGTCAGTCCCCATCGTTTATAAGAGAGAGAAGTCAACAACCATGGTCCGGTAAATGCTTCGATATTTGAAGCGTTTATCGGACATTCATCTAATTTGAATGAAATCAGGTGTTATGATATGAATTCTAATCATACCAATCTCCCTCCGAGAGCCAAAAGTGGGGGGAAGGGCAAGAAACAGCCAGTGCCAAAAAAGAAAAAAAGTCCATGGAAATCATTTTTTAAATTTGTTCTTATCGTACTGTTAATCGCAGTCTTGGCAGCAGCAGGTTATGCCGGATACCTGTTCGTCAAGGGGAATCAGGTTATTGAAAAAAGCGGGATCGACAAGCCTGTAGCACCTGGACAATCCGCAAAAGAAAAGCCGCTCACCGTGCTTCTCTTGGGTACGGATCATCGGCCGGAGACCGGAACTTATTTGACGGATGTGGTAATGGTGGCCACCATGCATCCGGAAACCAATTCGTCAACGCTGGTATCACTCCCTCGGGATACGCTGATTGAACTTGAAGGATATAAGTCATCCAAACTCAACGCTTATTATCCAAGGTTTAAAGCAGCATACAATGCAGCTGAGAAGAAGGAGCCGGGCAGCGGTATTCCGGCTGAAGAAGAAATGAAAGTGATGATGAGTAAATATCTTGGCGTTAATATCGACTATGTGACGGTTATCGATTTTCAGGGCTTCCGTGATGTTGTGGATACGTTCGGCGGTGTAGACGTTAACGTTCAATACAATATGTGCCATCGGGATTCGGTGGATGGAACTGATATTAACCTGACGGTGGGTCCGCAGAAGCTTGATGGCAAGAAGGCGCTAGATTATGTACGTTACCGCAAATCTATGAACTGTAGTCCGAAGACCAAGGAATCCAACGACTTTGATCGCAACGCTCGTCAAAGCGAGGTGCTGCATTCCCTGCTCGACAGGATGAAATCGTTCGGTGGCGTTACGAAGGTTGGCAATGCGCTAGATGCGGTTAGTGACAATATGACCACCGATTTCGAGCAGCAGCAGATCCGAGATTTGCTTATGACTTATTATGATATTGGAAAAGAAGATGTTAAATTTATGCCAATAACCGGTGAGTGGAGAAGTCCTAACGTCTACATTAATAACGATGAACTGGATGCAGCAAGACAAGCACTGCAAGACGAACTTGCTGGCAAACACAATGCACAGGGGACAGAAGCGGATTCTAAAGCAACTCCGTGACAATTGAAGGCAAGTTTTATCGTATGGTATAATACAATGTATCAGATGGAGATCATTGTACAGGAGGCCGAAGGAATGCCCTACCTCATGATGCATACGACACACCCATTGATCCACCAGAATCGGCAGACTGATGAGGATGCCCATGCGTTTGTGCGGGCAGAATCCATCCGCAGATGGGAATCATGCAGATGCCATCCTTCTGATTCCATGTCCCAGATGACAGGTTCATTCGGCATGGATGTCAAATTTACACCAAATTCGGCACAGCACTCCGAATACGATACGGGTCATGTCTCCGATGCAGCAGCATTGCTGGTTCGAGGCGTTGTTATGACCATGAAAAAAGCCCAGTGAGCATTCACTGGGCTTTTTTGTATGAAATTTGGAGACGCTTGACGGACAAACTCGGCTTATGACGGATGAACCACCAATCCAAAGACGATTCATCGTCAGACACTGCTATTTCTTGTGCTGAGGTTTGGCTGGCGCATGGTGGTTATTCGGTTTTACCGTCTGAGCTCCGACATCCTCCGCACTACCGTCTCTTGGCGTTACATCTTTAGGCAGCTGAGGGATGATGCGGCCTACGATGTCTGCAAGCTCGCTGGCAACGCCTGAGACTGGATGACCTTGCTGGATATGGCGGCCAAGTTCAGCAATGCGGTTCGAAACGTCCAGATCAGCGGTAACCAGTGCGTTGGCACCTGCTGGATCCTTTTGAAGGGCTTCAGCGACTGTGTATTTGATGCTTCCGACTTCTGCACGATCTAAATCTCCATCCACATTAAGACCAACAACAGCGGTTTTACCCATGACTACACAGTTTGCGTTTTTCACGCCGGGCACACTTTCAGCAAGTGATTTCAGGTGATTTGCGGTAGTGGTATCAACTTTCCCGTTGTTGTCATTCACGTTACCGACTTGCCCTGAATTGGTGTTATTCGGAGTTGTACCGTCTACATTGTTAGTGGTATAACCTCTGTTCCCATTCATGTTGTTAACATTGTTCACTGTGGTTCCATTGGTTTTATTACGAGGAGAGGGTGATGCATTGTGATTTGGGGTCCCGCAGCCTGCGAGCAAAAACACCGTTAGCATGATGGATAGAGCAGCTCTCATGGATTGATCTGTCCTTTCGTAGTAGAGTTCACTAAATTACTCCAGTCGCTAAGCTTATTATGTCCGGGACGGAAAGGTTTATGTGTGTACCTGATGAAGAAGCAGTGGAGGGATAAGATGAAAAAAATATTTGTGCTGGATACGAACGTACTGCTGCATGATCCTCAATCGATCTATGCATTCGAGGAGCATGAAGTCATCATTCCTGCGGTGGTTCTTGAAGAGATTGACTCCAAAAAGCGAAATGCCGATGAGATTGGCCGTAATGCCAGAACGGTCTCCCGTTTGCTTGACGGGTTAAGAGAACAGGGGCACCTGCATGATGGGGTTCACCTGGAGAATGGCGGGACATTGAAGGTTGAGCTGAATCATCGGAGCTTTGTCAAGGTACAGGAGTTATTTAGCGAGGCATCCAACGACAACCGCATTCTGGCTGTCGCGTTGAATTATAAATTGGAGGAGGATCCAAAGGACGCTGGAAGACCCGTCGTGCTGGTCAGTAAGGATGTGCTCGTTCGAATCAAGGCGGATGTGCTCGGATTAACGACACAGGACTATTTATCAGACCGGACGGCGGATCCAAGTGAATTGTATTCCGGATTCTCCACATTAAAGGTGCATCCTTCGGTCATCGATGAATTTTACAGTTACCGTTATCTGCCTATTAAACCTCTTCAATTGTCCTACACGCTGTACCCGCATGAATTTGTTATCCTGAAGGACGAGATGGGTTCAGGGAAGTCTGCGCTGCTTCATGTAAATGAAGACGCAACAAGATTGGAGCCCCTTCATCTAAGCAATGAACCTGTATGGGGCATCAGCGCACGAAATGCCCAGCAGCGCATGGCGATTGAATTGCTTCTGAATGACGACATTCCACTTGTCACCATAACGGGGAAAGCCGGAACGGGCAAAACGCTGTTGGCATTGGCAGCGGGTCTGTCCAAGGTCGAGGATGAACATAAATACAAGAAACTTCTGATCGCACGCCCGGTCGTCCCCATGGGAAAGGATATCGGTTATTTGCCTGGTGAGAAGGACGAGAAATTAAGACCTTGGATGCAGCCGATATATGACAATCTCGAGTACCTGTTCGATACAAAAAAATCGGGAGATATCGATAAAATACTGATGGGGCTGGGCAGCATCCAGGTGGAGGCATTAACTTATATCAGGGGCCGCTCGATTCCGGGTCAATTCATCATTGTGGATGAGGCCCAGAACTTGTCCCGCCATGAGGTCAAAACGATTGTCTCCCGTGCTGGAGAAGGGAGCAAGGTCATCCTGATGGGGGATCCGGAACAGATTGATCACCCATATCTGGATGCAGTGAGCAATGGCCTGACTTATGTGGTAGAACGTTTCAAACAAGAGAGTTTAAGCGGTCATATTACGCTGACAAAAGGGGAACGTTCCAAGCTGGCGCAGCTGGCAGCGGATCTGTTGTAATCCTTATATTTCCCGAGAAATGATGATGAAGAATAATCATAATGATATGGGCTGCCTATGATCAGCGGGCAGTCCTATTTGTCTTCGGTTTTTAACAAAATATGGACTAGATAAATATTAAAAAAGATAGGACAAGAGCACTAGAAGTTTGGTAAAATAAGGGCATGTGCCTGCAGAAGGAGTGAAGATGGGATATGAAGCGGAAAAAATATTGGTTCCTGTTCGCCATTTTACTGTTGTCCTTATCCAGTTTATCTCCCAGTTTTGACTTCACTCACAATACAAGAAGAGAACCGCCGGGGGATGAGCCGATCCCTCCACAGCAAAGGCCGGATATTCCGGATCGTGATCTGGGTCCTGTTAAAGTCGGAGTTCAGTTGAACGGTGATGAGATGCGGCAGCTTAAAGCGATCAATGAGCGGTTTAAGGAGGAGACGGGGGCGGAGATCGAAATCGTTCCTCTGGAAACCAATGAAGAGCAGCTAGAGTCTTTTTTGCTTCAGATGACCCTTGGAGAAGGGCCCGACGTTTTATTGATGGATACACACTATATTAAAGCGCTTGCAATGAACGGCTATTTATTGCCGATTGATGCATCGCAAGCGGTCATGCCTGGCGGCGATACCTTGAGCGGTCTTCTGCCGCCGCTGCAGTGGAACGGATATCAATGGGGGATGCCATTTGATATAGATCCCTATGTGATGACCTGGCAGGCCAAAGAGAAGGACGGTACTGTATTCAAAATGCCGGAGAGCCGTAAGGCGTGGCAGGAATTTTTTGAGCTACATAAAGAAACCCCTGTGATCTCATTTGATCCGAATGATCCATATGCGTTCGGTGCAGCAGTCCACTTGTTGGAAGGTGATCCTTCCAAGCCGGAGCAAGAGGTGCTGGATATGCTGATTCACAACAGGAAGCAAATGATGGAAACGAACCAAGTCGAGGAGGATACTCCGAGGAACACTGAGGAACCGTCTTCTCCATCCTCTGGGAAGGGGGAGGCACCGGTGGTCATTGAACCCTATTCTAGCTTTTCAGACAAGGATACCGAAGGTTTATCTCTTGCCCTTGCGATGGGAAAGACCCATTTGAACACACCTGTCGTCCGGACGAGAAGTTTTGCGGTAGCCGCGCACACGGAATCCCCCGCCTTAGCGATGAAATGGATTACCTATATGACAGATAAAGATATTCAGCATGAATGGAGTAAAGACGTCGGAACTTTGCCGGTTGTTTCGGAGCTGTATGTTACGGGTGCAGCCTTAAGAGATCGGGGCATCTGGCAAAAAGCGGCCGTGCCGGCTCAAGTGCTGCTCTCCCGGAATGAAGCGGCTGCTCTGGAATTCGGGGATGCGGAAGGTTTTCTTACCTATTCCGAGTCGGCACGCCGATTGCTGCTTGGGGAAATGACGAGGGAAGAATATATGAGGTTGTACAGGTCTGATCAACACGAATAATTAAAA
>NZ_BIMC01000013.1 GCF_004000885.1 Paenibacillus glucanolyticus NBRC 15330 | reverse complement strand
TGATTTGATGACGAAGGGAAATATGTTCAATGATCAGGATGGTATCCGGATTACTCCAACATTTTACTTTGTTCAGAAAGATGGTAAAAATCGTAGGTTAGTTGATCTTTACTACCATTCAGACACTGCTAGATTTGTTAAAATTGGTTCGTCTGCTGATGTTGAACGTAGAAATGTTATTCTAAACTCTCGTCTCCGTAATGTCCCAGGTCAAGACTTGGTTGATACATCAAGTACTCTTTGGGAAATGTTCTCTGGACCACGAGGGTGGCAGGTAACAAAACAACGGTACATGGAGAAGTACATTAAAGATACTTCTAAAAAGACTTATGTTGGGGGTTATGATGTACAAATTCTAACCGCACCTTTACGTACGTTTAGAGGAAACATGTATGGATTACCAGCAGGAGTAGATATATATCGTGCAAATGCGGCAGTTCAACAATGGTACGGTGAGTACAGTTTACCAGCAGCAGTATACGTGGTACCTAAGGGCACAAATCTTGCTCAATACGGAGGTAGACTAGACGATAAGTCAAAGGTCTTCTTAAAGGATGGATATATTGTCGTTAACTTCACCATTGAAACGATCCGAAATGGTGACACAAGTAATCCATACCTTCAGTATATTCGAAGATCAAATTCACCGTACTACGGAGTCTATGATAATCAATGGAGAGATATGGAAGGCTTCAAAAGCTCATTTACTACTCCGTATGGAGTCACTTTTGGATCGGTTGATGGTGATGTTCTTTACTACAATGCTGATAAGTCATCATATGATGATTTTAACAGTTCCGGTACCCATTAACGGTGAGAGCATGGGTTTGCCGCTTATGGTTAATCCATGCTTTCTTTATAAATGAAGATGTAGAAACCAAATTTAGAACTTGTTATAATTTTAGTACAATTACAAACAAATCTATTGTGGAAGCACCACTTTTCTGAGGGAGAACCTCTGTTAAGTTGTGCTTCTTTTTTTGGAGGAAGGATCATATGGTTCTTGAATTATTCGGTAATAGTAATTCGGGGGTACTTACTTATATTTGTTTTCCGATATCGTTGATACTTCTCTATCTCTCATACCAGCTCTATTCAGCACGAAGAAACCGATATAGATATCTTACAATTTGTGCGATGGTGTTAAGTTTTTTTCAATTCAGCTCAGTGGTTTCTTCTTTTTTGTTTGACCAAAACATCTCTGCTTTTACACAAAGATTTACTTTAGCGGGCATAGTATTTTTTCTCATCTTGTTAACGCAGTTACATTGGGAACAGACAAGATACGAGAAATTGAGTTCGTATGGGCTTATTACAGTTTACTTCTTAACTGAACTAGTAGAAGTTTATTACATTTCGAATTTGTTTCTTGTAATTCTTACACTTTTCCTTTTATATCAAATCAGAAATAATTATCGAGCAATAATAAAACTATCCATTTCTCTGCTTGTGCTTCTTGTTTATGCACTCGTCACATTGGCAGCTCACTATATAGGATTGGAGTTTGTATGGGTTGTTTCTAATCTAACTCTTCCACTCTTGTTATTATCTATATTTATGACGCTCCAAGATCGTCTTATGAAATTGCTTATGAATTCATATATAGCTTCTGTAACGGATCCGTTGACGGGACTCTATAATAAAAGACATTATCAAAAGCAGCTACAAACTGAATTAGAACAAATTGACTCTGAAGTGTACGCAATTTTCTGTGATATAGATAATTTCAAACAACTAAACGATAATCAGGGCCACAAGAAGGGAGATGAAGTCTTAATTCGAGTTGCTGAAATTGTTAGGGAAGAGGTACAACTTTTTGGAATCGCTGCAAGATACGGAGGAGAAGAAATTGTAGCATTTGTTAATCTTTCTTCAGGAGATATAGATATTAAAACCATTACCGAGAGTATAAGGAAAAGGGTGGAATCTGAAAGCGAGGTAACACTTAGCATTGGATATGCTAAGAGTACTCCGTCTATTACTTTTGATCAATTAATTCATAAGTCAGATGTAGCAATGTATTACTCTAAAAATAATGGTAAAAACCAAGTAACTGAGTTTTTTGATGAACTCTTACATTAAGAGTTAAGATAACGAAACAACGTCTATGGTCAAACTGTTCTTACAAAGTTTCTTTTTTTATTTACGGGAGGATTGAGAGTGTATGAGTGAAAATAATCTTTTATATCAATCGATTAAATTAGGTGTGAATCCAGAAACAGGCGAAGATATTGTTTGGCCATGGAATCAGGAGGAGCATTCCACTATGACCATTGTGGGAGATGACCTGAAAAGTCCTAGAAAAAAATTGGTGGAGCGCATCATTTCTGAGGTTCAGTCAATGAAATTAGGTAGCGTATATCAAATATTGGATTCTGTTGTGTTGAAGGGAGAATTAATGGAAAGTGACGCCATACTATGGACTGAGAGCTTGCCTGATCCACCCGAGGACTATGAGGACAGAGAAAATTTCATTAACAATCGGCGTTATTTCTCCACCTCATACTTCAATCTTTTTGCTCAATCAAAGATGATTACACGGCCAGAGCTGTTACCACCAACTTCATATCGGTGGAATTATGAGGGACCGCTGTTCGGATATTTAAGAGCAATAGAAAGGTTGGATGACGGCCATCCTTACAAAAACGATTTGAAAATAGAAATGGAAAAGCTGACAAGAGTAGAGTGGTATCAATCTGCAGATGCTGGTCGAATATTTTACCTTGACCAACATGAAAACATATACAATAAAGCCCTCTCATTTCTTCGTGCCGTTTGGAGCTTTTGGGCTATCGTAGGGAAGCTTGATGAGCCAACACAAATGCTGCTAGTTGTAGAAGTACCACACCAACTAATAGATATAAACTTAGAACCTAAGATTGCTGAAATCATTAATTTTAGTTTTAACATCTTAAGATACCTAACCTATGAAACGACTGTAACTTTACTACTGTCATCGGACAAATTGAATCCCGCTCCGGAAAATCACTTTAGACATAAGCTGATATTTACAGCATCAAAACATACCGACTTTGACCTTACAAGTGAAGGCATAAAAGAATATGTGAATCCAATTCTCTTCGAGACGTGGGAGAGTGGTGACAATTCGGCGGGTATTCATTTTGATGATCATATTCCAACTCAATCAGTGTTGATTCCTTTGATCGATATCCCTTCAACATGAGAAGCTTGTATTGAGATGGTTTTTGAAATATAAATATAGGAAGCATGAGTTAAGCCTGGTGATTCATACCGGCTTAACTTTTTTGTTTGAAAGTTGAATTAATCGGAGGCTAGTCTTATAGTGGAATTAAGTAATAACTATTGGAAAAAATGAACAGAGGTGTCGGTAATGAATCAAAGTTTTAATGAGAAACCGGATATTAAAGATCTTAATCAACTTGATGCCGGCGTTTTAATCCATAAATATATCTGTATTCTTGCAATGATGAATTTTGGAACTGCAGAGGAAAAACGCTTAGCAATGAAAAAACTGCCTGAACTTGAACGGATGCTTGCTGGCCATATTAATGAGGCAGCTTTTAAAAATGCGATAGAGAAACTTGATTGGAACCAAGAGGAAGTGAACCTTCTTAATGCAGTTTGAGAGGAACTACTTCAATAAACCTTCAAAGTATTGGATATGGTCTTTAGTTCCAATATGTTGTTGCTTTTTAATGATGGCAATGTTCCAACTCAATGTTATTGTATCAGTTGATGATCCGGATATAAAAATGAAACTCTTTTTTTTGATTAGTTTTGGTTTTTTTCTTATTACAGGTTATATGATTTTCGGATATGGATATCTAGTTTGGTCTACACCTTTAAAAAACAAATTAGTGAAACTAACTGAAGATAACCACAACGTTCTAATTTACAAATTCGATAGGTACTTTGTTGATGAAGCCGTTTTGCATAAAATGAACATTAATCCAAAACCGTATGTAAGGCTCTCTCAAAAGGACTATAGGGATATTATTTGTATTGTAGAAAATGAGGAATGATTAGAAACCAATATGTATACCACGAACAATGTTTAATCTGTGTATTAGTAATTTTCTTAGCTACTGTATCTTTGAATAAAGGAGGGTGAGAGTAGGAGTCATGATATTGCTAATTATCGGTGGTATTACGTTGTTCTTAGTTATATATGGGATATTCTCAGCAGGTACTCCTCGTAATACAACAACTGAATCATCTAGCACCGTCTCTCATGAAGATACCAGACGAAGTAAATCAAGTCAGGAAATGAATGACACTGATTTATTGTCCAAGTTAAATTATTTATCAATTCAAGGTTTTCAATTATGCTTTGATGATGAAGTGCTGCTGAATAATCCAGAACTATTAGTGCAACTAAATGAGAACGTGAGAATCGCCATATCCCATGATGTTATTAAGACATTAGAGAATCATTCAAGGTCCGCAAACTATGCTTTTTCAGTGAAACGTATCTTTTCAATATTATCTAACCGTAAACAAAAAAAGATTTGCAGTATTGAAGATTTTTATCTAAACAATGAAGACTTTTCAGCCGATAAATTATCTGATAGAGTAATAGGTGCATATATTGGAGATCAGAGAAGCAATTTACACTATAACATTCTCGTCTCTAAAAGATCAGATTGGTGCAGATTAGCAGAGCAAAATGGTTTGAATTCTCTTTTAGTTGAATAGGAACGAAGGTTGCGAAGCACGCACAGCTCAGCCCGAGAGGGCTTGGTTGTTCGTGCTTTTTTTGCATGCTATAAGAAATATCTGGCGAAAATTGCCGTAAACCGTCGAGCAGGATTACACTAAATGTAATCTTGGTATTGATACCATTAGAGAATCAATTCTCACTACACTGAAAAGAATTGACCTCTTACTTAAAAGGTATTCCAGCTTGATAGAAAAAATCTTGTGTGGAAAGAGGGCTTAAACAAAATGATCCAGGGAGTTGTTACAGCATTAAGTAATATGATTTATCAGTCTCCATCATTCTCACATGCATCAAGGCATTTTACTATTAAAGCAGGTATTCTAAGAGAAGAGAATGATATAAAAAATGCAGATGGACATATCCTAACGATGAGTGAAAGGCAGCAATTAGTAGAACTAGTTTGTAAAAAACTTTCGAAAAGAGAGATTCCTCTGAATGGAGAAATTATTATTAATTATCAATTCTCCGCAGTAGATGGACTTGAAAACGGTTCTATATTAATTAACAATAATTATTCAAAACCTATCTAGAGAATCAAGGAAGGGGGCAAAGGTGGAGTGATTCGATGTTTAATAAACAGCATTTCAAACTTTTAAAGCCGACTTGGACAGACTGTATTGTACGCATGTAACCGGATTTCAGCCGAAATCTGGAACCTAGTCTGTCTATCGCAAGGAAGCATTCCCTGTCGCATGATGGAAGTGGATCGTAATACGAAAAAGAAGAAGAGAAAGAGAGTTAACGAAAATATATCCAATTGGAGTTTCGGCAAGATTCGAAAGCAACTCAATTACAAATTTAGTGTTGCGGATGGAAAACTAGACATCTCAAAAGTAGACTTCCCTCGCTATGGACAAACTCCAATTTTGTTGCCACTGTTGGAACTGTTCAACTGGATGTAATTAAGAAATACATTGAGTCTCAGAAGTAAAGGGGTGATTGAGTATGCACATAGCGTACAAATTTGGTCTATATCCAAACAAAGAACAAGCGACACTCATTGGCAAGACCATCGGATGCACTCGCTTTGTCTTCAATCACTTTCTTGCGAAACGAAAAGATGCTTACGAACAAGAAAAGAAAACGACGCTGAATTACAACGACTGTTCGGCTATGTTAACTCAACTGAAAAAAGAAATTGAATGGTTGAAAGAAGTAGATTCTACTGCTCTGCAATCCACATTGAAGGATTTGGATTCCTCATACAAAAAGTTTTTTAAAGAGAAAAAAGGCTATCCAAAATTCAAAAGCAAGAAGAATCCAAAACAGTCCTATACTTGTAAAATGAACATCAAAGTAGAAGGGAATCGCATCAAACTTCCTAAGCTTGGCTGGGCTCTATTCGCAAAGTCCAGAGAAGTGAAAGGGCGCATCCTTTCAGCTACGATCAGACGTCATTCTTCAGGCAAATTCTTTGTATCTTATTATGTGAAACAGAGGTTCAGTCACTACCAGAAGTAAATCAGACAGTAGGAATTGACCTTGGTATCAAGGATTTCGCTATTCTCTCTTCAGGTGAGAAAGTGGAGAATCCAAAATACTATCGCAAGCTTGAAAAACAATTGGCGAAGTGGCAACAGACTCAATCTCGCAGACAGAAAGGCAGTAAAAACCGTAACAAAGCACGAATCAGAGTGGCTAAGCTACATGAAAAGATCGCCAATACACGAAATGATTTTCTACATAAATTGTCAACCAAGCTGATCCGCTAAAACCAAGTAATCTGTTTGGAAGACTTGCAAGTCGAAAATATGATCAAAAACCACAAATTGGCAAAATCCATTGCAGATGCTTCATGGTCTATGTTTCGGACGATGCTGGAGTATAAGGCGGAATGGTACGGAAGAACGCTCTCTATTGTTGGGAAACAATTCCCCTCCAGCCAACTTTGCTCCACTCCTGCCTGTGGATATCGAAATAAAGATGTAAAAAACCTAAATTTACGACAGTGGACATGTCCAAAATGTGGCGTACACCATAATCGTGACCAAAACGCTGCCATCAATATAGAGCAAGAAGGACTTCGATTGTTGGTGTAGCTAATTGAACTGTGGGACACACAGAGATAGCTTGGTGAATTTCACTCCGTTAGGAGTGACAACCCAAGAATCCCCTGCCTTTAGGCATGGGGAGTGTCAAGAGGACATTAATGGAATTATGATTTTGAAAGAATAACTCAGGTGGAATGTTTGATAAATCAAGAATTTCTTTAAAGAATCAAAGGACCTCATAGCATACTAAGAGGTCCTTTGATTTGTTTTGTAAAGATTGAGAGCATCTACTTCGTTAATCTCTTCTTCACGTATGCATCTAACAAAGTGCTCCGCAATAATCGGGTCGAATTGAGAACCTTTGTTATCTTCAATGATTTGAATAGCTTCTTCAGGTGGCATAGCCTTTCTATAAGTTCGTGTAGTAGTCATAGCATCGTAAGCATCGCAAATAGCTACAATTCTTGCTTCAATGGGGATGTCTGTTCTAAAAAGTCCCTTGGGGTAGCCAGTTCCATCAAATCTTTCATGATGATATAACACAATGTTGGGTATGCAGGTATCATCAAAAATTTCTAATTGAGAGACAACTTGATATCCCTTTTCTGGGTGTGCCTTCACGATGTCGAACTCTTCTGCTGTTAATCGACCTGGCTTTTTTAATATATCATCAGGTACATAAACTTTACCTAGGTCGTGGAGTTTGCATCCAATATAAATATCTCTACAAACATCATCAGGGAGCTGCATACTCTTAGCTACGGAATATGCATAGCCAGCAACATTTGATGAGTGCTTACTTGTATAACTGTCACGCAGCTCAACCATTGTTACGAGAGCATTAACTGCAGATTTTGCTAATTGTGTATTTGTATATTTGCTTGATTTCACTAAATTAAGCGATCGCTTGTTGAGGATGAGTCTGGTTATATAAAGGGATACCAAAGAATAGCCAGTTAAAAGTAACAAAATTTCAAAAAAATTTAAATTAAAATCTCCTATGAGTATACCTATAATTAATAAAACAAACAGAATTAAGTGTAGTACATACACCTCACGATTATTAAGAACCAAGTGCCGCATCATCTCCTTAATAGAAAAGAGCACCACGAATCAAGTCCTCTCGGACGGATTCGTGGTGCTCCCACTCAATGTTCACATGTAGTTTTCTGCCTTTCATTATATCAAGAAATATTGAGAATGATAATACCTGCCAAAAGACCTAGAGATTTTTATTGACATTACTATGGTCATAGGGTAATTTATAAATATACAAAGCCAGTCACCATTTCAAACCAAATTTAGAGCTATAATTAAATACATGTTTTAACATTGAGGAAGCACCTCTTACGCAAGAGAAAAACTTGCATAAGGGGTGCTTTTTGCGTTTTTTCGGTACTAAGAATGCAGAATAAATAGCTTATGCAAATGAGATAAATGGTGACAGTATCCGACCGTTAAGCGAAGGCAGTTTAAAAATCAAAGAAGTGAGGTTTGATTGTAAAATGACTAATCAAGTGAAAATCAGACAAATTGAAATGAACATAATAAATGTCCTGGAAACTGGCATTGAAAACACGGCCGATATTGCTTCTACCCTAAATCTTACATATTCTGCTGTACATTCTGTTTTAAACCGAATGGTTATGTACTACATCGTGCAGCGAAAAGGCAACGGACTATATGGTCCTATGAAGGGGGATTTCATTGTTGCCTCGGATGCTGAAGTTATTGCGTACAGACGAAAAAAGAAGGATCGTTTAGATCAGAAGGAGACTAGCTCAATTATGAATTTACCGGATGAAATTGTTGATTTTGTTAGACTACAATATCGCAGTAATGTAGAACGAAGCGTTATACTTCAACGCTTAAGAAATAATGGAATCGATCTTAGCAAATTTATGCTTAACCAGATTATTTACACCCACGGCATCGATCGTGCCTATTCTCAACGAAACCGAGCTGCTGAATCCGAATTGTTATCAGTATAAAATGGGGGGTTCGGTATGTTTGATAAATTGGTGATTCTCCTTTTGCTTTTTGTTGGATTGGTATATCTCTCTAACACAAGAAGCATGAAGGTTGTTACTCTTCAGATGATCTCATCCGGAGAAAAAAAAGTGGATGATATAGATAAAGAATCAAAAACCATTCAAAGCCAAATAAGATGGCTTACAAATGGAATGGTAGCACTGTGTTTCGTACTTCTTTTGGTAGGAGTGGTCACTCTAAGTGATTTTGGGAGATTGCTGTTTCAATAAAGCTGATTCATTAGAAAATTCATAAATGAACTCTATAATTAATTTATCCACTGAAAAAAACCATCCCCTTAACGGGATGGTTTTTCTTTCTTCTAACCACCCTCAACATAGATTGTAGTATTGAAAATTTATCTGTCTCTTTTTCTCGAAAATCTATTCCTCTGATACAATTATGAATAAGAAATGATCCTATTTTGGAGGGACCATGAAACCTAACATTACACATGAACAAGTACTTAGAATTCTTTCTGGAGATCAAGTGGCCTTCACTGCTTTCTATGAAGAAAATAGGGATATGTTATATTACCAGGCATATCGATTTTTAAAGCATCGAGAAGATGCGGAGGACGTTGTCCAGGAAGCCTATATTCGAATATATCTCAACCTACATACTTATAATTTTTCTTGTAGAATAAACACCTGGATGAAACGTATTGTAAAGAATCTTTGCATTGATCGTGTGCGTCGAAATAAATCGAAGCCTCATTATTCCATAGATGAACAAAATAGTGAGGGGTCAAACTTCATTCTTGAGACGCTTTCCGATGGTGAAAAAACACCTGATCAACAAGTTGTAGATAATGAAGAAAGCAAAAGGGTTCTTCATTTAGTGAAAACGATGCCTGATCAGTATAAAAACGTGTTTTTATTACGGTTTTTCTCGGATTATTCTCTGATAGAAATTGCAGATAATCTTTCAATGGAAGTGAATACGGTGAAGTCGAGAATTTTCCGAGGAAGAGCATACTTACGGAGAAAGTATAGAGTAAGTTAGATCCATCATTTTGAAAATTGTACTATACGATTATTTTCTAAAGGAGGGAAAATTAGTGCAAGATATTACTGATAACAAGCTCTTTGTCTACATGAGCACGATTAAATCCGGTCTCCAATTACAGCGATTTAATACTGTTCCGGAAAAACGTACGCAGATCGAAGTAGAACAATTTCTTCAAACTGAAGGATATACGTATGAAAGAGAAAAACGATTATCTGAGCGAGATATACCTGATTTCTTTATCCATAGCTCTTTTGGTAATGTTGTATTGGAAGTAAAAACAAGATACGCAAAAAAAGCGACTTATAGACAATTAGAGAGATACTCCAAGTATGATGAAGTGAACGGGTTAATCCTTTTAACTGGGACAAGCATGTGCCTTCCATTATCAATAAATAATAAACCGTCATTAAAAGCTTCATTAGGGGTTGGGTGGTTATGAGCAAGACATACGGAAATCTTGCATTAGTCCAAAATGAATGGGAGATGACATCACTTCCACCACATGTGGCAATCAGATTGAAACAACTTTTCCCACGGATATCTAAATCACAAACGAGTCGTTTCACATTTCCGCATGATCATAGTCACTGTGCTGACTTATCGTGGTTTATCACACGATACCCCATGGTAATGACGGATGATGACAGAGTAGCTCTTAACAACGGACGAGTAAAATTTGAAACCAATCAGGCAGTCATGGAAGCGATTCTTAAACCGGATTACCAGCCACCAACGCGTATGGGTTTAAAAGATGGGCAAGTTATTAGACATTATCAATCCCAAGCCATTGAGTTGTGTCTTGCTAGAGGTTCTCTTCTCTTGGGAGATGACCCTAGCTTAGGGAAAACATACGTAAGTGCAGGCATGCTACTCGATCCACGAACATTGCCGGCAGCGGTTGTGGCCCAAACACATCTTCAAGAACAATGGAAGAGAAAAATTGAATCATTCACCACTCTGAAGGTCCACAAAATAAAGGGGACCCGACCCTATGATTTACCTGAGGCAGATGTATATCTATTTAAATATAGTCAATTACTCGGCTGGATTGATACTTTTCATGATGGTTTTTTTAAAACTGTGGTATTTGATGAAATCCAAGAATTAAGAACTGGTGTGAAAAGTGGAAAAGGAACAGCAGCAAAAATTCTGGCCGATGCTGCCGTGTATCGTCTTGGTCTTAGCGCTACCCCAATCTATAATTATGGATCTGAGATTTGGAATGTGATGGAATATATACAGAGTGGTATATTAGGCACATATCCGGAGTTCTTGAGAGAATGGTGCGTTGATGACAAACAAGTAAAAGATCCAGATGCATTAGGTACTTATTTAAGAGAACAAAATGTAATGCTAAGACGAACTAAGAAGGATGTTGGTCTTCAAATACCTTCAGTCAATACCATTGTTGAAGAGGTAGAACCTAATAGCGACACATTGAAATCAATTGAGGATCTTGCTCGACAACTCGCCTTAAAAACAACAATCGGCTCCTTTATGGAAAGGGGACGTGCAGGTCTTGAACTGGACTTGTTGATGCGTCATGCAACTGGGGTTTCAAAAGCACTTAACGTTGCACGATATGCAAAAATATTGCTAGATGCTGACATTCCCGTACTCTTAGTGGGATGGCACCGAGATGTGTATGATATTTGGTTAAAAGAACTTAATGAATATAAACCCGCCATGTACACAGGGAGCGAAAAGGATAAGCAAAAAGATGAGTCAGCACGTCGCTTTATGGAAGGAGAGAGTAATCTTTTGATACTTTCACTTCGTAGTGGAGCGGGGTTGGACGGCCTGCAACATCGATGTTCCACGATTCTTATAGGTGAACTGGATTGGTCTCCCAAGGTCATTGAACAAATAGTTGGTCGTCTTGAGCGGGAGGGGCAGAAAGAACAAATTACGGTTGTATATCTTAATACATATGAAGGATCGGACCCACCTATGGTAGAAGTATTAGGGATTAAAGCTTCCCAATCAAACGGAATTATTGATCCTGGTCGTCAATTTGAGGCTAAACGATCGGATAAAAGTCGAATACAGGCATTGGCCAGCCAATATTTAAATAACTTGAAACATCGAGAACTAATCACATCATAATCAATAATCGTACTCCTGGATACCTGTGTATTGATGGGCTAAATGGGGAAACCATAGATAAGGAAAGTTGGTAGAAGATGCAATTACGAACTTGCTGCGAAAAGGTCATGAGTTTAGAGGTTATCAAGGATGATCATGATCCGGAAGATTTGATTTTCTCATTTACATGCAGTACCTGCTTAGATGGCTATTCAGTAGGATGGGATGAATTCTGTGGTGATAAAGTGATCTATACAGAAACTGCACTTAAACGACTAAAAAGGGCAACCGAACAATAAAGCGCGGAGGAGATTACCATGTCATATTTATATGTTCTGGGAGCTATTTTTGGGTTTTATTTTCTTATTGGTTTCATCCTTGGATTCATTTGGTTCGCAATTGCAAAAGTATTAGAATTCGACAATCGAAATCCTTACTGGAACCTCATTCTAAACACCGTCATGGGTTTTCTCTACTTTCAAATTGTTGTGTGTATTTTCTGGCTTCCTGCTTTGGTTCCGTTGTTACGAAAGTGGAAAAATCAAATCAATCATCATAAAGAGAAAATACCTGATAATCCACGAGCATCATGGAAACATATTCTTTTAAGGCCTATACATTCTTTAAAGGAAATTTTTTTAAATTGGTATTATATTCAGTGACTCATTTTTAAAGAGGAGCGTGTTTCATGAGTGAAAAACAAAGGAAACGAAATGGTTTGAAAAACCAACAAGAAAAACCGTTACTGATTTTTGAGACAATATATTCGGCTAATGTAATTCAATGAATAAGGAGCGTGCATTAGAATGAGGAAGCAGCAAGAGCGTGTTAACGACATGCTGGCCATGATGTTAGAAGCCGGAGTGATTGAAGATCACAGTCGGGAATTAACCAGGGATCTACTAACGGTGCTTTATCAAAAAGCCTTTCAAGATGGAACCTTAAATGGGTTGTTCGGGGAGTAACATTATGAATAGAACGGTGTATTGGGATGAGCGGTATTAAGAAAGTGCTAGAAGCGAGAATAAAGGAACTGGCCGCTGGCATTAAAGACGTAAAGTGCCCCTGCTGCGGTGAAACGACAAACACCGGATCGGAAATAAATGACCCCACTCGGGGAATCGTCATTTGTGAAGTAAACGGCTGTCAATTTTACATCATTGAATACACGGACGGAACAAATATTCGATAGCAGAACCAGAATTCTGAGGGGAGTAGGTAGATATGATAGATGATTTTTTGAAAAATGACACTTTTATGTGGTGCGTGGCATGTATTGTATTTTTGCTTTTGGGTTTAACGATTGGTCGGTTCTTGTACAAAGGTAAATAGAGTTGATCAGTGTCAATGAACTGGACATGATGCAAATTGTTGTTTAGTGAAGTTTTAGAAGAAGCACAAATTAAGCCGTAATTTATAACAACAGATGTAGAATAAATAAAATGACACCTATCAATACAGTAACTTTGGTCTTGATCGCCGCTAAAGTAGGCGTTTCGATAGGGGCAGTGTTAGCCTCAATAAAAAAGAGAAACTCAGGAGAAACCAGCCAGGCAATAATATCCTTTCTCTTTCCTGTAGCCTTTTGTATAGCTGGATCACTTATACTGGACGGAATATTTGGATTGAAATTTCTGGGTGATTGAGGCAGGATCGTCTTTCACGAGCTGCGGTGGAGTCCATCATCTGGGACTTAGACGTTCCTAATATGAAATTAAAAAAAAGGAGTTTGAGTATGATGGGTACAATAGTATTAGAAAGAGAACGTTCCTTATTAATGGGAACGTTCTTTTGTTTTATGTATAACCTTATTGCTATACCAACTACATAAAGGTATACCTCATACCTGAGTTGGTAACAATATGAATAGTTTTGTGTGTTTTACCACCAGTGATTTATCTGTATTAGAAAGAAGTCGAAAGGAGCAATACAACGTGAGTGTAGAAGCAATCAAAAGACATAGGCAAAGAGATTGGAGTAACCAAGAAGACTCCATCCTAACAGAAATTGTTTTGGATCATATGAGGCTTGGTGAAACTCAATTAAAAGCGTTTCAAAGAGCCTCTGAGGAGCTGGAGGGAAGAACCCCTGGAGCTTGTGGCTTTAGATGGAACTCCGAATTGAGAAAGAAAACTAAGGAACTGATTGAAGCGGCAAAAGAACACAAAAAGAAGTTATCGCTAACTAAAACGACGAGGTCCATAGAGACAGAAGTTGAAAATAAACAACAAAGGATTGGTAAACAACGGGGCGTTAGAAATAGAGCGAAATTTGAGCTCCTCGAACAATTGCTGAGTCCGGAGCGAGTGAATGAACTAAGTGAGTATATTAAAGCGCTGAGTTCAAACCTTGGTCTATTTCAAACCATACGTGAAGCACTTGAGAAGAAGGATAGAGAAATTCATAACTTGAAAGAAACGAATGCTTCTCTACAAGAACAAATCAAACGGCTTGAATATTTAGAAGAAAACTGGCGAGAATTCTCTACATTTGCCGAACGTTTCAAGAAAAATGGGTAGCCATTCACTTCTTGGCATAGAAGTGTTATGATTAACTCATAACTCGACTATAATGATTTTGCTCTGCGCCACGCGGCATCGGAGATTCTATTTAGAACACACTAGCAGTGAACAATCTGATCTTAGATCAGACATATCCCAATTGGGATTTGTTCATTTCTGGTGTGTTTTTTTATGGACCTGTCGTGAATGCATTGAGTGAAGCATTTTAGTCTATTTTTTGACTAAATTTCAGTGATCTGGAGGGATACTCATGAAAGAACGAATTGTCACACTTAAAAAGGCAGAGGTATTAAAACAACAGTATGCACATTATGGTTTGTCCGATTTAATTGCTGAAGCTAAATTTACTGTTTCCCCTGAGGATACTGTTCATGATTTAAGAAAGAAATGCGAATCGGCAATCAGAAGAAAAGTAAAGGCCATGTTTTTTGCGAAAAATCTTGAAGATAAACTGAGCTTTCTCCAAGATATTTCGTTCGGCCCTTACAAGGTTGAGGTAGAAATTATGAAGGAATTTGCTAATGAGAAGGAAAATTCTATTTTGAGGCTCCTCTGCAGCGCTGCTAAGATTAATAAAGTTCCCCAACAATATGAACCGTCATTACCAGTGGCTTTAAAACTCAATCAAACGGATATCGCGTACACATTCTTGAATAAAGAATTACCTGAAAAGTACCATTTAAGAAAGTATGGATTGAAAGAAAACTTGAACCGAATCGGTTACTTTCTATTTGCAGACTGCTTACGATTAATATCTAAAATTATTTTTTTAAATACTTTGTGTGAATTTTCGATTAAGCAAAAAGATTACATTAGGTATAAAATAGCCGAGTACTACTCAACTGAATCGGTTAGTAGGGGAAAGGTTGTTCGTCCGGGTGATGATCTATTTGCGGTAGAGGTAAAAGATGAAATCGAAAAATACAATCTTCCTTATGTTGATGGAGAAGAAACAGAAATAAGCAATTATTATTCCTATGAAGAGTTCTCTTTAGCAAGGAATGATGATGGCGTTCCTTATATTATGGAAACCGCACAAGGTAAGAAGATAATAATTCCTCGCCTTATTAGTACAATGAACTATGTCCAGGAAAAGACTAAACGCATGATTGATGAACATTCCACTTATGCAAAGTCCTTTCAAGACAAGAAACATATCAATCAAAAAGTTAAGGCAGTCATGAAAAGCAATAAATTTTTGACTCGTTATGGAACAGTGGAACTTGATAACGATGTGGATCTCATTAGATTCCATGCATTGGAAAAAGAATTTGAAGAAATCAAAAAGAAAGTCTATATACCACTTGCAAAGGATTATAGTTTCCGTATCCGAAAATTGGGAAAACATCGAGCTGCAGGCTTACATTATGCATTTTATCGAGCTACCATAATCGATATCGAACATCCAAGCTCTTTTATGCATGAACTTGGTCATCAGATAGACCATACCATGAATGAAAAATGTATGTTGAGTGAGGAAATGTCTTTTGTGCGACTTATTCAATTATACGAGCAAATCGTTGACCAAAATATTTCGAGATTACCAGCAGACGATCCATTTGTAGAGAGATGGAGAGGTACAACAAAATATAATCGGAATTACTATCTTCAACCTACCGAGATTTTTGCACGTTCTTTCGAATTATACCTCGCAAAATGCAAAAGGATTGAATCCTCCTTTCTTAAGCAAGATTACGACCAACCAATTTATCCTTCTGACCGAGAATATCTGAATGAACTTAGATCTTATTTTGATAATCTGTTCTCAAAATGTGAACCCATTCGTGAAGAGAAGAGGAGTTTTTCTTTTCATATTTCACAGTCTGATGTAACTGCACCAGAGACTGAAGTCCAGAGTTATTTACATGCTCAGAATGGACAATTGCTCTTGTTTTGATGATTTTCATCTTATTATACTGAGCATTATTTCCGATAATAAGGTGTACACAATGAATGGAGAGGATTAAATACAATGAGCCAATTTATCATATTGGTTTTTTTTCTAGTTTCTGCTTCGTTAATATCCTGTTTTCGAATCATTTCGACCTTCTTTCATGAAGTGGGTCATTATTTAATTCTGAAATTAGTTTATAGGGAAAGCCGTGCTGGAATCGTATTAGGTGATATCAATGGCTCTAGAGAAAAATCATTTAAAGTCTGTGGTATCCCAGTTATTAAATATTCAAGACCGGCTAAAAAATTGCGTCAAACAAGAGGTCTCGCATATCCTTGGAACCATGTTTACTTTGGGTCAAGAAAATGGAAACTTCTCTTGTTTGCAATTGCTGGACCAGCAGCTGAAGGTATGGTAGGAATAGTATTTATGATTATGGGTATATGGCTAGCACTCTTTGAGCAAAATCACCATTACGTAACTCTTTTAATATCGTTTTTAGTTCTGAGTACTAATATGATGACGCTTTTCTTCCCATGCATAAAACTTTGGGAAGGAAAGCGCAAAGAAGCCATGGAAATTCGAAATAAGGATGTACAGGCTTTAACGAATACGACTTTCGGATTTACCGATGGAAGGCTTATATGGTCACATAGTCGTCTGCTTTTTTGGATCTATACGGCCATCGCATTTTTATCATATTTAGTGGCTTGTTCTCTTGTTATATATTCGGTTATAACGGTTATCTCTACGACCAGATAGAGTATCAATCAATGTAGCGATACATTAGTTCCGTTACTGAGAATGAGAAAGCCTAACCACAAAAAAGTCCGGATAAACTCAATATGAGTTTATCCGGACTTTTTGTTTTCAACTGAGAGCACAGTTTCTCGAATTCTTCTCATCTCTTTATAATTAGTTATAGGGCGGTTGTATCCTTTGATATCGTTCGGAAACATTTGAGTCACTTACAAGTAGATTATCTTCAAATCTCGGAGTATTGTAATAACACATTTAACATGGGTTAGGTGAGCCATCAGTAATTAATCAGTCTATTAATGATCATCGCGGCCAGTATATGAAAATTAATATCGATGTGTTTTTCTATACGAGATCCAGAAGTCGATCATAAATTAAAATGTGATATGCAATCACTGCTTTGATCGTTGTAATTATTATTGGCATTAATGCAATTGTCAGAGTAATAATCAAATGAATAGGAGAGAGTATTATGGATCAATTATTACTTGTTGAAATGTACGACACTTGCTTAGAAGTGTCCATTCGTGCAGGTAAGCACAATGAGATTCTTGAAGAAGTCGAGCAGTATGCGATCGTAACTGAGAAACATTCACTTAAAGTAACTCCAATTAATGAAGTGGACGGGTACAAGATCATTGTCATAAATAAAAATGGAAATAAATCTGGAAGCTACCTTCAATACTTTGAAGAAAAGTTACAAAAAAATAAGATTAATCCGGAATACGATCCTAGAGACTTATTATTATATTTACTGACCAAAATCACTTCAAATGAGCATCATGATGATGAGACGGTAGGCAGAATGGCGAAAGATCTAGTAAAAGCATATAAAACTGTGGAAATTGAATAGAACATGACTTTTCAGTGAATAGAGGTGTACGGTATAATGAACGACAATTTTAGTATCTGTAAGGGTTACTTTAGTTCTTTCGGGCTGATGTTAATCTCCATTATTATTGTCAGCTACTTCCCTGGCAAAATCCAAGATGATGGATTTGGTTATCTTATAGGTTTTTTGGTAGCTGGAATTCTTTTTTTGAGTTCAATCGGGTTCCTATTGACACTCATCATGATAATTTTTGTGCATAAAAAAACTTAAAATCAACTAAATGAATAGGGAGAATACATATTTACACATCTGGAAGTCTGGCGACGGATCAGGGTTATCTTTAGAAATCGGTAAATGCACAGAATGAACATCATTTGAATAATAGGTTGTAAAGGAGAATTTAATTGGAGACTCATTTATGTGATCTTTGCAGTGCCCTTATGAGGGAAGGCGATTATGGCGAAGCTAGAAGGATATGTACTAATGATGCTTGTGAAAAACGCGATCCTTTCTGGCCAAATAAGCGATTGCAGCAAAAGCTGAAGCCATTGAACGATGAAATAGATAGAGTATCTGTATTTTCGGAAGGTCAGATTGAAATGAATACAGCACGTTGGGTTGGTGATGGTTCTTTTACAGTAATGTTTAATGACGGAAGAAATGTTGAATGTTATGTTGATGGAAGTAACGTATTTCCGGATCAACCTGAAATAAATCAAGAGATTCGAGATAAATTCCAAAAATTAATCGTATTACGTAAAAAACTATTTGCTAAAGTTGACGAGTAACCTATTGAATGGGAGCGAGTATCAGGATGTCTGAATATAGCCAGCAAATGTATAGGATTCAACCGAAGGAAAATGTTAAATTTGTAGAATTTTATAAAAATCCCGTTAATGTCGAGGATCAAGAGTATTGGTTCAGGGATTTTATAAATAGCGATAAATACAAAATTCACGAAGTAATAGTTTTTAAGGGAAAAGAATCGTGGGATATTACTTATCATGTGTGGTACGAATCCAAAATGAATAGGGAGCGTACATAAATGTTTGAAGCAATAGCTGCTGTTCTGTTGATCCTAATTATTTCAATCTCAATAACAACTCATCTTGTTGTCACCAATGATATTATAAAGGACGCCTTGTATAAAACTGCTTAATGAACAGAGAGGATGTATATAATGGAAACTTCGGTTGTTCTTAAAGTTGATATTCAAGTAGATCCTAATGCTGTAAATCCATTTGAGGTAATAGTTGTTGCAGAAACAAGAGATTGTGCCTTTCGAGAGAGAATGGAGAATTTAAACTGCAGACTGTATTTTGAAGAACGTTCTTTACCATCTATGTTAATAAGGAGACGAGTTTTTAAATTTATGTTTACAGACATTGTATCCATTAGTCGTCTCCCGAATGCTTCTCCAAATCGAATATTCAGCAACTTTCAAATATTCGAAGGACTATTCAAAAATGAATTTGATAACGAGCAAGATGCAAAATCATTTGCTAATGAAGTGGAATTGTATCTAGCCGATTATTATAAAAGTGAATATGAGCACTATCTCGGTCTTAAAGAAAAGGACACAGCTAATCGCAAATAAGGTATAAAACAGAAAAAATAAAAATGAAGATTTTCAATCATTTATTGTGTGATTTAACCCCTTTTTATACTGGCATTCTCTATTTTGTTGTTTACCAGCTCTACTTCTTTAATCAGCAACAACCGATTTCGCCTTCGCGATGCTGATCATCGAAATAGAACCGCTATTGTCTTATGAAATAAATTGAATAGGGAGAGTGCATCCAAATGAATGATAAAATGAATGACTTTGTAGAAAAGTTCGGAGGAAAAATAATCGAAATTGACCCTAGCAAGAGTACAGTCTTTAATCCTTTCGAGATATCGGCAAATCCGCAAATAACCATTAAGGATGTTCTAGATGAAAATGGGGAATTAAAGTCTTATGATATCTTGTCAAAAGAAACAAGTTTAACCATGGATCAATATAAAGTAGCCGAAGAGCTTTTAAGTGTATTTAGCAAAAGTGGCGTGTCTATTAAAGCATTTCTAGATGAACTCCAATGAATATCGATTATTCATGATGAGAAGACTATTCTATTTCATTCCAGACAGACAAAACGGAATACAGACCGCGTGCAGGTGGATACTTTAGGAGGCGCTTATATGCAAGAGAAGTTCAAGAAAGTAATCGAAGAATACAGTAAATATTATGTGGTTATTGGCGACGATCAGCTCATTCATAATATTCTTGAAAAATGTAATATCGAAATGGATGATTTGCCGGATCTCGCAATATACCTAGCAGAAGAATTTGAGAGAACAAGCCAAGAAGAAGACATGGATCAAAATGATAAAGTTGAGCAGCTTCAGTACGGAGTAAATTTCATATTTGAAGCGAGAAACGAAGGATACAAAGTATTCTTCAAATCTAAATATATTGAACAAGTAGTTTGAGCACCGTTTGAATATTATGTTGTTTTAAGGGGGGCAATCATTGTTCAACTTTTTCAGGAACAAGAAGATAAGATCGATTTTTCGAAAGTTTCCCAACATAGATGAATCTGAACGAAAGTGGATTCTCTATGATTTAGAAATAAGAATGGAGCGTTTGCAATCAAGCCTACATCTCATTAATTCAATTGAGCGAAAATATACAGAGGACCGTATTTCTCTTATAGCTGATGCAATAGATATTATGATGTCCTGTGATTATAGATACAGCAATTCGAATCATGTGAAAGTTGTCAGAGAGGTATACAAGCCGATTTTGAAATGAAAAACGTCTGAATAAAACTGTTCAAAGGGATAGGAGAATAGTTTGGGATGGGTTAAACATAATTTCATTATTGTAACTCACTATAATTTTAATGAATTAGTAGTAGCACGTGAATTAGCAATGGAACTATTTAACTTGGACGAGTTTCCACGCGAAATAAATCTCGTATCTGAAATTCTTCAAAGCGTAGCTAATAACTATTATTCTTTTTTTTGTGAATTGCGATGGATCTAAGGAAGGTTGGGAAACATCTGATCAGTACGATCAAATCAGATCTGAATTCACTCATTATCTGATTGAGAAGTCTATTGATTATGTGGAAATTTCAATGGATACCGACAACTATCATACAGGAGTGGATAGTGCATCGAGCGGTAGTCTGCTAAAGATTAAGTCATACTATGAACATGAGAACTTTTAATGTTATTTAATGAAGACCTGGTTGTTGTATTCATAAGTAAATACATGTCCATGAAATAAGGAGGGGAGATATTGTCTAGTTTACAACATAGAAAAATAATCAATCATCGAGCAGCGTTTGGCTGGTGTCTTTCATTGGCACTAGCTTTATTTGTGACCTGGAAGGGAACAATCTATTTTAAGGATTTCCTTTACCTCTTCATTGAGGACTCACCATGGGAGATTTTGCATACAGTTTCGTTTATAGGTATAAGTTTGCCTCATATTATTATTTTCTTCGTATCCTTTCTTATTGTTTCTTGGTTAAGGGAATGTATCCAGTTTATGCTCCGAAAAATGTGGCATCCCCTGATTATTGTTTTTTTACAGTTTCCATTAGGAGTTTGCCGGCTCATGGTAGCGTTATTGGTATTCTGGGGGGGAGCAATCATCATCTTCAATATAGTGGTTTTTCTTACAGTCCTAGCCTTTGGCGATTTTACACCACTTTACTCAATGCTATTTGCTATGTTGCTCAGTTTTTTTGTATCATCAAAATTAAATCATTACTTGAGGCGTGTATTCCATTAGGGATGGGGTGAATACATTTGAGAAATCCAGATATAAGTGAGCCGACTTTGTTGTATTGCGAATTGAGTGAGGATGGCCCTATTCTGTTCCTTCCTATCAGTGTCTACACGGTCAAGGTTATTAAGGAAGAAGAGATAGATGGAATTCCTCAAGGATGGACGGAGAAAGATTATATGAGTTTACTAGATGAAGGTGACCGTTTCTTTTCGACAACATAAATGTCTTTTTGGATATAGAAAATCAATCTTATTGAGGGCACTATCCCGGATCAATCTATTGATGAATCTTGTTCTAAATGCAAATTTCAATACTATGTTCTGAAATGAAAACCCAGAGTTCCCATAATAACTTTATAAAAAGAGATGTTTGGACTGGATATAGAATGTTCAATAGTTCGGACGAATATCAATGAAGTAGGTGTTTTGTTAACGCTGAAAAAATGGTATAATTAGGACATTAGATACTTTATCTTTTGCTTCTGCCATGCGGCTATGAAGTACTTAATCTTAGAAAATACGCCTCACCTTTTGATTATCTCTCAATGTCTATTTGACATGAGTTACAAAAGGGAGGCGTTTTTTTATTAAATTCCAAAAAGGATGGTGTTTGACAATGTCTATGAAAACCGATGTTGAATCATTACTGGAGACCATGTCATTTTTACTTGCTCAGCTAGAGAAAGAGCAAAACCAACAGTACATACCAATGCATGACTACCTACGAATCCAAGAATTGGCTGAAGTCCACCTCACAGATCAATCATTTTTCCATGATCAGGAACAACAGCTTGAAATGTTAATTGAAAGAATTCAGAGGACGTTGGAAGATTATCAAACAGATCCTGGCATAGTTGAAGAGGAGAACATTAAGAATGGTGACAAGTAATGAGTTAATAGTACTGACCAAAACAACAGACTATAAGTGCTTAATCAAGGATAGGGTGTATCGATTTTTCAATTCGATGAATGATTCTTTTTTGTATCACTATCGTGGTTATTATTATTCAGAGGATTATCGAGGTAATGCATTGATTTTTTGGAGTCCTGAAACGAATGATTGGGTAGGAGAATGGTCGGAGGATGAGTTTCAGATGGCCATTGATGATAAAGTGGCACAAATGAAATATGAAAAGTGTTTGGAATCTCTTTCTTTTCAAATTGAGGTAGAAGGAGAGAGTTATATTGCTGCTCTTCGCAATTATGAATTAAGCAAAGGGTATTCCCTCATAACAGTTTTACATGAAGCGGGTAAAACGATAAAAGTATTTCAGAATGACTTAAAATGCCGAATAAAATATACTGACATTTCTTCTGAGCTCTAATGTGATAGGTAAAAGAGTTATAAATAATGTATGATATACTGGAATAGGAATTTCTACCAGAGAGTTGAATTTGCAACGTTATAGAATAACTCGTGTAAATTATTCATATTGAGGTGAATGGGATGAAGAAATGCCCTTTCTGCGAGGTGCTTATCGCGGGTTCAAAATGCCATCTTTGCGGACGTGATTTTAAAAAGAAGAACCTTAAAAATGAAACCATATCCCGAATTGCTATTAACGGCTTAAAACCGGGAAACAAGGTAAGACATATAAAACATGAGAAAACAAAATGGTCAAACTTTACGAATGGCTTAATACACGATGTGTCGCGATCTGGAAAAAGTGTAGAGGTCATTTGGTATAATGATGCTGGTCAAAAGATAGCGATGGGGAAATATGACTGTAATGCTGTCGAAAGAATAGATAATCAAGATGAGATTTAAACAATGAGGGGGACGTTATGATGTTGAAACAGGATGATGTACTTATAAATCCAGTGGACTTTGATAACGCTATTTTCTTTGCACTACCAATTGAAGTGTATATGAAAGAAGGAACACACCAGGAAACAGGTGTTATTGAATCTCATACAGAAAATAAGATTACCATCAATGGCGGTTACTATCTTAAAGAAACATGTATTTTCAAAGTAGGATATCTGCCAAATGGAAATAGAAGGTAGGCTGAAATGCGGAGTTCCTGTAATGCAGCAAACTTTTATGACAATCTGGCTGCTGGTTTAATGCCGGTACCGGTTGACAATCCAACGATGGAAGCCATCGTAATAGAGGCCGGTGCAACCTTACAAGCCGAAGATGGTGCATATCGTTGGTACAAACAGAAATCCTATAAACCTTCAACAGATAGCGAACTCGGAAGTATTCTAAATCAGTTAGACTGCTGCAATTTAGAATGTGACGGAATGACTCGGATCATCAGTTATATATTAAACCGATCGGGTGTGAATCATCGTGCCATGGCAGGCTCCATCCGAGATCGTGTAACAAATAAAATTATTCAACCGCATCTTTGGATCGTTATCGAAGATGAAACAAATATTGATTACCGAGCTAAAATGTGGCTTGGAGATCGTGAAGACATTCCTCATGGGGTTTTTGAACCGAGAGAATGGTCTAGAGTCGAATATTGTGGGCAAGCATTAGAAACATCTGAATTGAATGACTCCATAAGCCATATACTGGCTGTAGTGAATGGTGTTCCGATCGATAAAATCGTGGACGACATTAAAGGCCTAAATAAATAGTTATCTTATAAAGAAGCACTCCCTTTTTAACATGGGATTGCTTCTTTATTTTATACGTTCTCCCGCTTCGGCCACGAAATAGAAGGGAGGAGTGCCTCCACCTTTTAGTAATCATGACTTATTAATTTTGGGTACGAGGGAATACTTATATTATGATAAAGTCTGCTGGTTAAGTTAACTTAACTTAAAAGGTTCTTTAATTATTCAATTAATCAACTAGAACTATCTTCATATCACACATAAATAATGTACATTTAACCATTTAGTATGCATATATCGAAGAACACCAACACCTCACTCCACGCACATCCTATCATCACTGTCGATTTCTTCCCCTACCTCTTTTTTCACTCCTCCTTTCTCACGAATAGCAATTACCATTTCCTGCCTGTTGGTTTGTTGGCCCCATTTCAACCCGGTTTTAATTCTTTTAGTAGAACTCTTCTATGTTTTGGGGATACCTCGTCCTGGACCCTGCGCGTGACAAGCCCCCACCCCAACAAATTTATGAGTAACTTGATTCGTATTAAGTTGCAGAGATGAATTCTGCTACTAAATCCGTACGAATAGGACCAGGTAGAAGATCGGGTATAAAGGGGCAGGAAAAGGACGAATCAGAAAAGTCGAAGATGAGGGGCCTAAGTTGTGCGTAGAGTGAGGTGTCTGTGGTGCGTATATGAAGATGGGATTCTCGCATCCAGCTTCATATCGGGGGGGGATAATTGCTTTATACCTGTTGGATGCGAGGTCCGCGGTTCGCGAACCTATTTATCATAGCAGATCATTTATTGTTCGAGAAACAACGTTGGATTTCCCATAGAATACTGCCGGAGGAAGGGCAAAGAAGGGCACTCTCCCCTTCCCTTCTGGTACTCAACTTCTGCATATTTTAAGATGGAGAAAAAGTGGATCGTGAGTTAAGATTAGTGAAAAACATCTACTCAGGCATTAAGATAACCTGGTAGGTGGAGTAGGGGGGTACCTAAATGAGCAAATTGGAGCTTAATAATTTTGAATTACCGTTCATCATCCAGAAGGATTCGGAATATTACACAAAGCTCGAAACAGTGCTTAAACAGTATTTGTCTGAAATCCAGCAGTATGTGGCTCCGGATACATATCAACTTGCAGCGAGGAATACTCAATTTATATTGGAGGCCATCAATTACTATTACGATGCAAATCTTACATACGCAAAAAAAAATATACTTAAGATTTTGGTTTATTGTTCTCATGATCCATTTATTGTTGCTCGGTTAGATGATTCAACAGCTTTTCGGGGATTGACAAGAGTAAATAAGAATATAAATGAATGGAGTGGGGTCGCGACACATCCAATTCGTATGTATCGAGCAAGATTAGGAGTAAACAACTTCAACAAAAGCGGATTTTTACATATACCTTTCAGTAACAGGGGGAACGTATCTACGCAGCGATTCAGTATAGCCGGTGTACCCAGCATGTACTTTGGCTTAACTTCCTATGTTTGCTGGTTGGAATTGCGTAAACCTGCAGACAGTGAGTTTAATGTGGCCGCATTTGACATGCCAAATGACATGAAAGTTTTGAATCTAGCCATTCCTCAAGCGATGTTAAATGGGTACTCGAATTCCGATGAACTCATAAACCCTCTGGGTAGTATGATTGCACTGTTCCCTCTTGTCATTGCCACATCTTTTAGGATCAATGAGGAAAATCGAACATTTCGAAGTGAGTACATTATATCTCAATTAGTGATGCAGTGTCTGGCCGACTTTAACATTGATGGAGTCGCATACAACTCAAATCGAGTTGATAGTCATTCCAGTAATTATCCGTTCTGTATTAACTTGGCGGTACCCATGAAAAATAATCCGGGTAAAGAATACTCTGAATTTGCTGAGAAGATTCGTCTTACCGATCCCATCAATTTTGCAGAATATAAGCATTTAACTAGAAAACCTTTACAATCGACAGGTAACTATAGTTCCTTTGCTAAATTATACGAATTTCATGGGGTAATGTTCATGAACAAAAGAATTCGATATGATCAACTAGACTTCAGTAATTTAGATGATTACTTGTTTAATGAGTCATTTTCAGTGATGTAAGAATAGCAAGGCAAACGGAGCTCACTATTCATAGTGGTTCCGTTTTTTTATCCGTTTCTGGAATTGGTTCTTATCGATTATACTCCTAGTATAGCTGTCTAAATTTCCGGCGTATGAGGTCTGTGCTATAATCAAAATATGGAAGCGCACAAATGTTCTTATACATGCCATTGGACGGAAATACAGTTCAAACAAGTTACATCATGAAAGGAAGATGTATAGATGATTTTTGATGAATTTCCGAAACAAATTCGAATATTAACAACAGCAAACAGTGTCATTTACACGCTTTTAATCGTAGTGTTTATCTGTTTGGGGGCTTACGAAGGTCAATCAGAATTTATCTCCTCGTTCATCCGAGCGTTTGGAATCTTCTGTTTCCTTCCTTTACTGCTAATGGGGGCGCTCAAAAGAGACAGGGCAAAACGTCTTCTTACTCCTCCAAAAGATCATAATACTCCTCCTAAGCTGCCACCTATGATGCCGCCATTACGGACATTGTTATGGATCCTATTGGAAGTGATCGTTACAATATGTCTATATTTAGCTTCCTTTTATTTTCTCACACAAGGAAACTTCTGGCCATTAGCAGTATTCTCGTTATTGATATTTTACGTAATTAATCGCTATCACCGATCAAGATATGAACTGGAATTTGCATATTATGCACTCAAACAAATCTTGGATGAGGTGATAGCGACAAAAGAAAATCAAACTAATAAGGAGTGATCTATATGGATAAACCTTTAACTCCTATAGCACCAAACAAGCTCGGTTTAAGTGCCAAAGATATTATTTACCTTATTGTCTTTAGGGAACTGCAAACGCACTCCAAATACATGCGTGAGCTTTATGATTCTGTTGTAGAAGAGCCCGTTAACTTAAAATCCAAGTCTTATATTTATCAGGCCATCCGAGAAATGGAAGCACAAGGATGGATCAACTGTATTGAAATTAACGGGAAAACCCGGACGATGGCCACTACAGAAGCGGGAGAAAAGAAACGAGAAGAGTTCGCTGCTACTTATCTTAAAACACTCATTCGCTTAAAAGATGCAGCGGACTATTTTGCATACGAAATCACCGGTACTGGAAATAAGAATAAGCCTGTTTGGGATGAAGGTGTTCTCAAACATTTTAATCGCCTCATTAATGTCCGACATCTAGCTCGTTATCTTTTTCTCTCCATATTAAATCAACCCGAGTACTCTGCAGAAACAGCCATCAGCATTTATGAACTTATGAATTATCGTTATGGTTGGCAGTGTGGGGAAGGTTATATTTATGAGCTGGCTCATGAAATGGAAGATGCGAGTAATGGATGGTTAGAAGGAAGATGGAATTCTAATCGTCGGCATAATTATGTATATCGTCTAACAGAACACGGCTCCAATATGATTTCTAAAGAAGGTCAGGCTGCATTAAGTTATATACAAAACCTCCAATTGTACACGCACAATTTACTCCGGCTCTTCCAGCATAATGGGAAGTAACCAAGACACGATACTTCTCATTTTGCTTTACCTATGGTATTCCTTTTCTCACTTTACCTGGTTGGAAGCCCTAATAATTTAGCACAAAAGCTTTCAGGAAAAAGAACAACATTAAAAGAGCGGAGGGAAGATCCCTTCCGCTCTTCATGTCCTCTAAAGCAGGTTTTCTGGGGTGTCCTCTTCGAATCAAATTTCATCACAATTGTATCCTCTTAGTTAATCGTAAGCACCCACATCTAACCGGCATCGGCTACTGTCGCACTGTTTAGCTGCAATGCTTTACTATCGAGGACATCAGAACTAATATTGTCCTTTACAAACTTTGCGACCTCAGAAAAATCCTCAGTGATATTAGTGAATGGGAGTGCCTCAAGAACATCCTGTCGATAATCTCGATTTGCTTTAAGTGACATTCTTGAATCTAGGATGCTTAAGACACCAAAGTCCGTTTCACTTCGGATAAGACGACCTGTACCTTGCCGAAGTCTAATTAGCATATCCGGAATATATACATCTTTCTGAGGGTCTTTAGCTGTCGCTACTTTATACTCGTACACGGGATCAGCAGGAACGGGGAAGGGGAGACGAACAATGATCACTTGTGACAGATCTGGACCCTTAATATTAATACCCTCCCAGAACACCCCTGTTCCAAGTAAGACCCCGTTAGACTGACGAAACTCTTTGATAATCTCATCTTGAGAAGAGCCTTCACTTTGAACAAATAACTTCCAGTCTAGATTTTGTTCTTTTAATTTGTCATATATTACCCTTAGGTCTTCTTTTGCTGTAAACAATACTAATGTACGGCCTTTTGTCAAATTACAGAGCTTAATAAGTTCCTGGCAGGCTGCAGTAAGAAAAGAGTCTTTATTATCTGGCTTATAATATGGGATGTTGTTATTAATATACATTATCGTTTGGTTAGCATAATCAAATGGAGAGAGTTGACGGTCTCCAAACTCTCCCTCGTAACCAATTGATTTTGAAAGATAAGCATATTTTTCTTTTAGTTCTTCTCCACCTTGGCAAAGAGTTGCTGAAGTAAGAGCAACCGGTGTGCTTCCATCAAACAACATTGATCGTAAAAGCTTATTGACCTCTTTCGGACAAATGCTAATGACAGTTTCTCTTTTGGGCTTTGAAGCCCAATATAAATGACTGTCTAGTTGACCACTCAGAATACCATATAGATCGAGCAGGTCGCTGACTGCCTCCAAGGCGTTCTCTTGTTCCCGCTCACGACGAGAAGATTCTAAAAGAGATAAACTAGTGTGGATATCTGACAACTCGTCCATCACTTTTTGGAAAGCAATTCTCTTCAACTTAGGAATTTTTATTCGGTCAGTGTCTTGTGAGGAAAGACCTTTTATAATCAGATCAACCTGTTCAAAAACCTGGGAGAGCGATTTTTTTACTGAAGCAAATTGTGAGTAAAACCCTCGATTTCCAGTCCCTATGATAAGAAGTTGCAAAGCATTATCCAAATCGTTTTCGATCTCTCTTAAGGAAAATTCGATAGTCCTAGCATCACGAACCTTGGCCTCTAGATTATGTGCTTCATCTATGATTATAAGAGCAGGATTAGGTGTTATAAGCCTGCTGTTCCCTGCTTGTTTCTTAAGCAAGTCTTGAATGAGTAGGTCCTGATTCACGATAATAAAGTTCATTTCACCCCGAAGTGACTTTATCTTGGACCTCATGGAGTAGAATGAACACCCTCTTTTGTAATGACACCTCTCTTGCTTACATTTCTTCACGCAGAATTCTGACCACTCAGCATTCGATACCCTTCCTTCGATGTTTGCTCGTTCAGTAATTTCACCTTCCATTATCCCTTTAATAATGTCATGATTGGGATGGTTTTTGGAGGTACTATAGAGATAAGCAACACGGTCAGCACAAGCGTAATGAGTCATCCCCTTACCTACAATAGATCTGACTCCGGAAAATCCTAATTTAGCTGTGATTGTATGGAGATCTTGGTGTATTTGTTCGGAAAGCTGAATAGAAGAGGTCGCAATGACGATGGGGCGGTTCATGAATTGGTTGATATAGAGACTTGGTATTAAATATCCAAACGACTTCCCGATCCCGACACCCGCTTCAATCATTATGTTCTTACTATTTATATATGCATCTACTATATCAAGCGACATAGTCTGTTGCCCTTCACGATCATTCAGACCATACTTATCGTGATGATCATAAATCTTATATATGGCATTGAATAGTTGTTCTTCAACACTCTTCTTTTTCACATGTTGATATGAGTAAACTTCAGAAAGCCAACTAATAAAGACCACCTCATTACATAATTATTCCATCATAATATTATACCACAAATTAAGTACATTTGTTCGTAGGTGATCAAATAAATTTCTATATATGTGTATATTTTTTATTCGAAACACTATATGTAGTGGTCGTTATCGAAAAAAATCTAAAACAGGGCATTACGGGTATGTTCACACAGATAGCAAAAATTCAATAATATAACTCATCTTAAAATCAAAAAAACAATCTCTTTCTCGAAAATTCATTTAACGCTTATTATGGAGATGTAGTGAAGGAAAGGGGACCCACCAATTTGGGTTGACCAGAAGAGCAGACCAAGCGATGAAGGGAGTGTAATGGCATTGAATTTCAAAATCTTTCGAACACCTGGTCTAAAACCTTTTACCGATATTAATCATTCCGAAGTCGCAATATATCGTTTTACTAATTTCATTGTGGATCAACCTCTAATTCAAGTTATATCAGAGAATGAATCATTATCTATAAATGATTATTTGCTATGTAACTTGACGACTAAGTTTACTAAACCAAAAATAGTTGATCAATTACAAGCAAAAGATTCAACGTTTTCTAATCTAGAGCTGTATATAACATATATAAATTCACTCAACTTACCAGATGTCGTTGAAATGAATTATCTTTTGGTGAGAAGAGAGATAGCTGATATGGTTCTCAACGCATTCCGTGAGTTCGGTTTTTTTACCGAAGAAATAGATGAAGAGTCTGCAAGTAAAATAACAGTCTCTGTTTAGAAATTATAAGGAGTATAGATGAAGATTTTGATTAAGTATTTATTAATCATGTTACCCGCTTTTATTATGATTTTTGTATTTGCTTATGCAAATTTCTTTGAGGATTCAAACAAAAATAGCACTTGGGAAGTACTTTTGTTTATTACTCTTTGTCTGGTTAATCTAGTTTGCAATTATTACTTAATTGTACCTAAAAAATTTAAAGAACATTTACGAGCGGTGTTTTTTAATAACGATTAAATACTAATGGACAAATCTCTTGATATCGAAGACATTATAGGGGATATAATTGAAGATACAAAAAAAATCAGACAGCATTTGATGGGTTTACTCGGGATTCTCTAAAGAATTGTTTTCGTGATTCTACTAACAAGGAACGCTATTTCAAACTCTAACTAAGTCATTAGATGTATTAATAATCGTCTTATTGTCTACAATATTTTAACTCCTGGATCTAGCCTTAAGGCTATGTTTATTGAGTGGACTCTTTGCTTCCCTGTTTTATGTTTAGTGTCTTATACGAATAAACGGCGGCATTACTAGCATTCGAAATGCCTTGTAATTCATCGTTGTTTAGAAAAATGAGAGACTCGGAAACCTCTGTTTATGATAACGATCTCTTAGTAAACGAAGTAGAAAGGTGTCACGAGATGGATAGATTAATGCTTATTGAACAAGTAATGCTCAAGTGCACTCAGACAAACCAAGAAGATCCGCCCAACAAAGAAGCCTACATCAACCTGGATATATCAGTTTCAAAAGAAGAGCTACAACGTGGACAAATTCAAAGGGTGCTCAAATTATTTGAAATGGCAGAAAAGAAAAAAAAGAGAGGCCGCAGCTCCATCACCTTAACATTTGACGGAATTGATAGACGAGGACTTATTCAATACAATTCTGTGCGGGATTTCCTGCGACGACTTTTCAAAGCAAAACCTCACGCACTCTATTTATTACATAAGGATAGTAACCTTCAAGCAATCCTGCTCTGTTTGTTAGAAATTGATACCGGTACTTTTGGAAATCTTTTTTCTAAGTGGCAAAAAGGATATGCGGAATTTACATTTTACGGGGCTGATCTGGCTTCTCATATCCAATTGTATCTCGAAAATGCAATTCGATATGCTAATAGAATAAAAGTGGCCTCATCTTCACAAAGGGATTTTATAGTGTATATTCTTGATGCTATCGACTATGAGATTCTCATTGAAGATTCAGAGGTTTTATAAGAAAGAAGGTTGTACGTGTACTAGGTCAAAGCTCGCACATAAGTTTTCAGGGAGCTTTTTCTAACAATATGGGGAAGGTATGTAACTATGCCGTATGTATTTGTCTTGTTATTGATAATTGCGATTCTTCTTATTCTTATGCTGACAATGCGCCAAAGACCTATAGTGATACTTCAGAACAATAGATATTTCATTCAATATAAGGGGGATTCATGGTTTGTTAATTCAGAAATCAAATACATAAACAACTTTTTATTATTCCATGATCATGGATCGAATCGTACAATTGCGCTTAATTTAGAGAATCTTGAGGAGCTTATTATAAGGAAAGTTTCGATTGAAAAGGAGGCAGGAAAAAATTAATAAAATCGTTGTTGCATTATTGATGGTTATAGTAATCCTTCTGTATAACATTCAAATGAATATAACAGGAGTTTCAATATTCCGTTTAGCATTGAATTGTTTGGAGGAGATAAGAACTGCATTTATTTGGTTTTCCTCAATAGTAGAAGAGCGGGAAATGAGTTGGTTTTTGTCATTCATTCAGTGGTCAGTGATAGTACTACCACCAATTGTAGGGTTATGGTATCTGGTAAACAAATTTTTAGAAATTCGTACTGCTCTTATGGGGTCTAAGAAGAAAATCTCAAAGAAAAAGATGGAAAAGTGGCTTAGCTACCGATGATCTTATAGTTAATATAAATACTCCCTTATTAAAAATAAAGATAGGATTTTCGATATCATAGGGTAAATCCAGGGAATGGAGTGTAACAATGACTCAATTAAACAGAACTAGAAAAAACCTGCAGATACGATCTGACGGAAGAACTCCTATATATCTTGAATTGAAAAGCATTCCTGACTTACTAAAAAAAACAGGATTAACAGTGGATCAGCTCGTAAATCTCATCAATCTGGAGGGTGGACGAGACCCGGGTAAGCCCATTTTGTTCAAGGAGAATTGTCGTAATTGCTCACGCTTGTTTTTTTCTGTCTCACAGGACCACTATATGCGCATAAAAAATGGATACCCAGTGCATTGTCCTCTCTGCAGGGAAGATGATAAAAGACAGGCAAAATTAAACTCATATCATAGAAATAAGGGGCGACCATAAAAGTTCTCACCTCAAAATCATCTGTGAGCAGAATACATATACAATACTCCCAGTTATATTAGTTGTACGCATAGTAGAAAGCAAAAGGGGGTCTAATTAATGTTAAAGTTTAGTTCAAGGATTAAAGCGAAAGGATAAATATGTATTTAAAATTGTCTGATATACATACCATCTAATACAATAGTAACGACTAGAATCAGAAAAGTGAGGGGAAATATGAACACATACAAGTACCCAATAAGTTTAACGGGAGTTGTTTTTTACTGGGAGCAAGATCAGTACTATGAATTGTTTGAAAATCGAACCCGACAGGTAATGAGTCGAGAAGTCTTTGAATTCCGTTCAGAACAATATAACGCTGCCGGTTCCCGCTTCATAATAATCGATGATAAACAAATTTCCTTGTTGCTTCAGGTTTGGGACCAGCAACCTCTAAGAATAGACACAGATAGACTGCATTTTTATTATGATTTTGGAATCATCACTAAGAATATCTTTGACCATTATATGACGCTTAAAACCCAACCATAGTTGGGTTTTTCAATTGTGGGTCCATCGATAATAATTTGAATCTCGCCATTAGTAAAAGGGGGAAGATATGATGAAAAGGTTAGACGATTTAGCTGGACGTAGTAATAATCCTACAAGCGTTTCATTTAAGCATGTTTTGACAGACTTCCAACTTTACACAGAAAATTATCATACGGGTTCCCAGCTTTCATTACCCTCTTCTCTTACTCAACAAGAAATGCTGTCTTTGATTTCATCAGAATATGAAAGATTAACAGGTATTTTAGTAACTAAGGATTATACTGTTCACTTAATCGATATCCAGCACATTATTGATTTTGAACTTTTGGATGACTTTCAACAAAGGATTATAGTAGAGCGAACGGGTATCAATCCACTTAAACTAGCAAAACAGATAATGGCTACCGGCCGTCCAACTAAACAGATAGCCCTGTTGGTTGGAACAAACCGAGCGATGTTCGATCAAGTTAATGATGAAATGCTTCGGTTCTTAATGAAATCAGATTGCGTCTTCATCAGTAAAACATCTATTATGTGTCGTTAACGGAGTTGAACATGAACTTTATATCCATTTTTATATAACTCACTTGTACCTATGTCTAAATCATGTTTCTTGTTGGCTATTCAATAGGGAAATTCCCCCAGTTATCTACAACTGCAATCAAGTCAGCATGCAGTTCTTTAAAGGGTTCCAAATGTTCGACTAAGAGAGTGCTTTTATACTCATTCCACTTTTGTTCAATATTTATTTTTGCTTCCTCAATCCTTTCAGCTTCAAAGTCAATTAATGAATATCCAAATTCACTTATGAACGATTCTGTCTCATGTTTAAACCTAAACATATAGAAACCTTGTTTATAACTGTCTTGTACAGGCAAATTAATACCAGTTCGCCTTACTCTTTCTTCTACTTGCATGTCTAATGGCATCATCACTTCCATAAATTGAATCTCCCCTAGCCACTTACTTTCCTCTTCGAGTATTTGATCCACAGCAACCTTAATTTCTTTTTTATATGCCTTCGCTTTAATACCAAGTAGCTTACTGTAATCAGGCTTATAATCAGTACTGATAATCTTTATAACAAGCAGGTGGTGTGTCATTGCAAGAGCAAGGCCTGTTACCCCTTTTCTACCTAGAGACGCTAATAGAGTTACGGCCTTTTGAGCTTCGGCCTCAATATCATCAAGCTTTGTTTTATCTTTAGTAGTACCATAGTTTATAATCTGCTCCATTACATTTCTTACGTAAGCTAGATAATTCCTTAAATCATTCTCTTCAATCTTTTGAGCGATCAAGTTAGGTAATTCATATAGGGCTTCGAGAAATTTCTCTTCCCAACTTTCTTTATTTGGCATTATCTCAGCAATCAAACGAGTAACTATTTCGCCTGCAATATAGTCACCAGCTCCTGGAATCAAGTATTCACTAGTAAAAAATGCAATCAACTCTTTCCAAGTCATATCCTTAAATTCTTTATCCATTTTTTCTAAATCCCCTAACCTTCTTTTATTCTTTAAATCCCCTAACCTTCTTTTATTCTTTAAATCTCCTAATCGATCGCAATACTAATTAATCATTTCATGCTGCCATCAATAAGGATTTTATAAGTTAGATATTTATTTGATCCGTTCCCCTTGAGTCGTTTCCGTTCCCACTTGAATCGCACTTTTGATTTTTTCATCACTCATATGGCAGGACACCCAAAAAGAAAGAGGCAGCAGTCATTTTATATGCTGCCTTTTTTACTAAAGACAAGTAGGTAGTTTCCTAAAATTAACGCCCGCTGCTAAGAGGTGGAAAGTTAACAATGTTGTGCCAGATATTTAGTTGGATCTTGTATTTCAGCTTCAAGAAATGAATGTTTCCTCTCTTTACACGGGTTACACTCACCACAGTGGATATAGCTATTTCTTTCGCAACTACGAGTTAACTCAAATGGAACATTTAATTGTTTTGCTAATTCAAAGACCTCTTTCTTCTTTTTAGTGATGAAAGGGGCAGATACCTCAACATGCTTGTTATTGAATTCTTCTAAAACTTCAGAATATTTGTTTAAGGTTGAGGTTATGTTTTTTATTTCTGGAAAATCCTCTTTGTGAACACCTAATAAAAGTGTGTCTATATTTCGTTCTGTTGCATAAAGTCCTGCAATTGAAAGTAATGCAACCGGACAATTGCCATTAATGGATAGTGATATATTATCTCGTCTGTTTAATCCTAAAAAGGTTCTTCTCAGGGAGGAGATATCAATTATCTCAAGATGAAGGTTTAATTCTTCAGAAATTTTCCTCGCAGCAACTATTTCATAATCCGATGCATTCTGACCATAGTCAAAATAAACAGGAACAAGTTCAAACTCCGTTTTTAAATGGTACAAAAGCGTAGAGGAATCAGGTCCTCCTGATACCATCACAATTGCCTTTTTCTTCATGATACATCACTCCATTTTTTTCTTAATATGAGTAAATTTTTGAATTATTATTCATGCAAATTAAACGGATGTAATGAGAAAAATACATTATTTGAGGCATACGCATCACGTTCCATTTGAGTTTAATATGGCCCCCCAAATTATTGATGTGTGCTTTGGTCATTGAACAGTACATGCTGAGACTTTAAGAACTTATTTATCTATGAGATGTTCTTTTTGAGTTCATTTCACATTGGGGGTAAAGGAAGGTCGGAAACCGATTTTCCCTGCCGTCTATTTCAAGGTGTGTAGGGAGAAAATGAGTCAACAAACTGAATAGGTCGGTTTTGCTATATATAATATCTAGCGCGAGAGTAGAATGCATTGGAGGAACCAAGCTTCATCTATATAAAAT
Source organism: Paenibacillus glucanolyticus NBRC 15330 (assembly GCF_004000885.1). Classification (GTDB taxonomy): domain Bacteria; phylum Bacillota; class Bacilli; order Paenibacillales; family Paenibacillaceae; genus Paenibacillus_AQ; species Paenibacillus_AQ glucanolyticus. The sequence goes on along the minus strand of NZ_BIMC01000013.1, from coordinate 135,138 downwards.
TTAGGATTAAGACCTCATTGTCAGTAGGGGTGAAGATCGTAGATATTAAGTATATGGATATGTACTAGCGTTGTTAATATAAGAAATAAAGGATATAGTTCATAATATATAATTTATATAAACCGGCTATATATGTTATTCCATTATCGAACATATGAATTTATTGTTGTGGAGGAGAAAATGACCAAATATAAAAATAGAAGCCAGGAAATTGGTGAGCTCGGAGAAACCATTTATAGGCTCTATTCACAGCGTACACTTAAGTTAACTCCAAATAAGCTTGAGTCCGACTACGGTATAGATTTTTCTTGCCAGATAGGAGGTAATCCGATAGGAAGTGTCCGGCCAATGCTTCCTGAATTTCTCTTGGTTAACGTGAAAAGTTCTGAACTTCAGAAACCGTATGCCAGGTTAGAAAAATCCGATATGGAATTCACACTGAAATCAGCTCAGCCACTTGTATTTATTTTGGTTGATGTCAATAAAGAAGATGTTTATCATCGTTTTTTTGACAAAGAGTTACTTGTCGAGTTTCATCAACGTTTAATTACCAATAAAAAAACCTTTCGGCTAGACCCATCAAAAATGAGCAAAGATCCAGATCATTTTATCGAACAATTATCAATTGTTAAAAAAAGATCGTATCAAAACAAATTGGGCTTGCTGAAAGCACGGTTAGGGCTTCAAAAACTAATTGGAGAAGTAAAACTAGAAATCCATCAAACGGAAGATGGTAGTGTTGCCATTGTGGAAGCAAACGAAGCAGAAGATCTCTTTGACAAAACCCATAAATTATTTCCAATTGTGCGAGAATCCTTTCTTGCACAAGATATCAATAAACTGTCCTTACCCCTGGGAGCATTCAAAAATGTTTCGGAGCAGCTGAACGATATAGCTGACCTTACTTCTCTTATAGCTCCTTTACACTATGATATGCGCCGGTTGCAATTAAAACGCAACGGCAAAAAAATCGCCACCTGTATTTTCGAAATCAGGGGATTCGGAGATGAGAAATCATACTATCATCCGAGTGGTATGAGCTTGACGTTATCGCGAAAAAGGAAGGGACAAGACAATCAATATTATCATTTTACTGAGGTGATTTTTACTGCGAAGGATACTGATAATTTGTTTGAATATCCTGAACTCATCAATCTACTAAGAGTAATTCAAGAGGGAGATACTATTGATGGGATACCTGTTGAAACCTGGCCAGAACTTCTTCGCATAGCGGGCATTGTCAGATATCTTCCTGAAATATATGACTCACTTTCATTGGAACCTCATGTTCAATTGAATGAACTTAATAATATGTACACAGTATTGACTTACATGTTCATCAAGAGCCTGTTGCTAGACCAAAAAGACTCTTTCATTGGGTTTATTCTTGGATCTGAAGACACTTCCGATTTGAAATTGATGCAATCCAAAATAAAATGTCCCTTTCTTATTAGTTTGCCTGAAGGTCAATACATCGCGACAATACAATTCGACAGTGAATTGTTTTATGATGAAAAAAATCCTGATCGCATACTAGGTATTAAATCGACGAGAAATCCAGTGATTAAATCTTGTTTACCAGTAGAAAACACTAGTTTAGTGGAACCAGCTCTTCTGGTAACAGAAGATATCGCATTAGCTTATTTTATGAACAAGCAACCCGGGACCATACAAAATCCTTTTAGTTTCGGAATTGAATTTAACAATGAAGAAGACTTGTCGAAGTAGATGAACATATAAACACTGAAGCCGCACTTTATGCGGCTTTTTTCACTGGTATTGATCTGCTTTTGTAGATTGATTAGAAAGGCTATGAAAGAGCAAGATACATCTTAAACTGATTGATGAGAAATTAGCGTTTCTGACGGAGTCTTTTCATTTACGGTGCCATTTATCCATTTTATTTGATATAATAGTTACAAATCACATAACCCTAATAAGAGAAGCACTCTTTCCCATCATTACGGGAGAGCTGTGCTTTTTTTTGTTGTTTTTCTATTTAAATAAGGAGGTCAATCATGTGAAGGTCGTGCTCGCAGAAAAAAAGATACAGGCAGAAGAATTAGCGAAACCTTTCCCACATAAAAGTGCTCAAGGATATATTGAATTAAAACCATGTTCAGTCTTTCCTAAGGGCGGCGTAATCGTGTGGGCATCCGGCCACTTAATTGGCTTAGCCGAACCTGAGGAATATGACTCAAAATATGAAAAATGGAATCTCCATGATCTTCCTATTATTCCGAATCAATTCAAACATAGAGTTGACCGTTCAAAAGCCGGATTATTTAGCATTATCAAAAGATTTGTAACAGATCCGAAAGTATCGGAAGTGATTATTGCTACTGACCCCGGTAGAGAAGGGGAACTTATTGCTGGATTGATTCTGCGGCAAGCAGGCAATAAGAAGCCTGTTAAACGCCTTTGGACATCATCATTAGCGAAGACAGCAGTTGAACATGCATTTCACAACTTGCTTCCTGAATCCTCGAAGAAAAATCTCTATTATGAGGCTTACAGTAGATCCTGTGCTGATTGGCTAGTGGGGATGAACACCTCCCGCTTATATACGATTTTACTCAAAAGTAAAGGATCCGTATCTGAAGGTAGCTTTTCTACAGGACGTGTACAAACACCGCTTCTTTCACTTATTGTGGAGAGAGAAATAGCCATAGAGAGCTTTGTATCAAAACCCTTTTGGCAAGTCATTGCGGATTTTGAGGTGAATGGAAAACGATATCAAGGCCAGTGGTATAAAGATGCTATGGTGAATCTACCAGTTCAAAAGCTTTCCCTAGATCTTGTCCAGGCATGTCAAGGGAAAGTGGTGGATATTCGTGATATCAAAAAAGAACAAAAGCAGTATAATCCTCCGCTACTGCATAACCTGTCTTCGTTACAAACTCTGGTTAACAAAAGATACCGGTACTCTCCCCAGGATGTCCTCAAAATTGTTCAAGGGCTCTATGAGAGAGGGATTGTAAGTTATCCTAGATCAGATTCTCAATATGTAACGGAAGATGAAGCAATAACATTTCCATCTATTCTTGAAAAACTGAGAGCACTACATCCTTATGGATCCATTTTACCTGCACCCCTCCAGAGCTTAATCGGGAATAAAAGGTATGTGAATCCGGAGAAAGTATCGGACCATTATGCCATTATTCCAACTGAGAATGTTCCAAACTTATCGGATCTCGATGATCGTGAGCGAAATGTATATGATTTGATTGCTCGATCCTTAATTGCAGCTCACTATAACAAAGCAATCTTCGATCACACAACGATCATTACGTATGTAGATGCTAAATTTTCATTTATTTCAAAAGGGAAAGTGACCGTTCAAGAAGGATGGCGGCGCGTGCTATACCCACACGGGGAGAATGAAGAGAATGAACTTGAACCTGTTGAGCAGGCACTTCCTGTATTATCGATCGGTGAACAAGGTGTTGCCGCTTCTGTAACTTCTAAGGAAGGAAAAACTAAACCACCCAAACGGTATACAGAGGGCGACTTAATTGCTCTTATGAAAGGTGCTGGGAAAAGTCTGGAGAATCAGGAACTAGAAAAAATTTTACAAAGTACTGATGGTCTTGGTACCGAGGCGACCCGCTCCGGCATGATTGGTCGATTAAAGGAACAGAAATACATTGAAATCAAAAAAAATATGGTCTATACCACTTCCAAAGGAAGAACATTAATACAAGCTATTGGAGCATCAATACTTGCCAGTGCTGAAATGACTGGCCAATGGGAGATGAAACTTCGGGAAGTTGGAGCGGGTACCAAGAAGCATACGGACTTTATAGAAGAAGCTAAGAAATTGACGCTTCAATTGGTTCAAGAAGGGTATATATCTGTTCAGCACATGGGCATACAAGCTCCCAATGCAACGCCAGCACATCCTACATCCCAGCAGCAACTAGACCGTGCAAAAACAACGATCGGATCGCGGTCTTCCATAGAGAAAAGTTCTCCTATGACGGCTAGGGAATCCGTGCACGCCCAAACTCGGCCAACTACACAAGATAAGAAATCAGCAATACAACAACCAAATACAACTCCGATACCATCAACACAGGCTTTCATTCAACTAGATGACGAGTTGTATCCTAGAGCAATCTGGGAAGTACTACGGGCAAAGCAAGCATCGGTTTCAATCCTGCAGCGTCGAATAATGCGCGGATATACCGAATGTGCTAAGCTCATTGATCGAATGGAACAAGAAGGGATTATCGGACCATACAGAGGATCTGAGCCAAGACAGATTCTTATTGATAGTAGAGAGTTTCAAAAACGATTTCCAAGCAACGCAAGAGCATTAGAGAGTCAAGCACCTTCTGGCGCTGTGAATAACCAGAATCAAACCCAGCATCGAGAAAACAGTTCAAATTTCGAACAAGATCAAAATATATTTCCCCAGCTTAGCCGAAAGCCTGCGATGTATGAACAAGGACAAGCTGAAAAAAGAGTAGATGATGTCGCATCTCAAAAAACAACTCCTTCTGTATCACCTTTGGCTAATCTAAATGAAGATCATAGAGGGGCATATCCTCCTTCAGCTGGCATTCAAGACAACAAGCTGCATATGCAGGAAGAAACGAGAGTTACCAATTATAACACTGGACATGAAAATAGAGTACCATTACAGATGAGTGGCGAGAATAATAATGGCCCTGAACAACGTGAAACACCTGGTTATCAGCGCCCATCATTAAATATGCATGATCTAGGTCACTGTCCAAAATGCCATACAGCTCTTGTTGTTGATAAGGGTAAATTCTATGGATGTAGCGCTTATAAAGACACCCAGTGTAAGTTTACAATCAGTAAGATGATTCTAGGAGTGGAGATTTCTAAGGAAGATATTCAAGCTCTTTTGAACAAGGGTGAAACCATCATAAAGGAAGGGTTCAAGCGGAGAAACTCTGAGGAATATTTCAATGCCGCTCTGGTTTTGAAAGAAGGTGGGGAAATTGAGTTTAAACGACCTGAACCAAAAACGCTCAAGCTGCCAACCTCGTTGCTTAGAGTTCAGTCCAATCAGCAACCAGTTGAAGGAAATAAGGAGGAAATTGAATGGATAGAGAATGTAACAGCAGTAATTAAAATGCCTGCAAAAGTAAAAAATGTTTCATATGGCCCCAAAGTGATTCGTTATGAGCTACTACCAGAAACACTAAAAATCAACATCTCCAACTATAGGCGTTACTTGGATAACTTAAAAGCAGCTCTTCAGGCAGAAAAAATAACACTGTACTCTCCTATTCCAGGCACTAATTTAGTAGGGATTGAAGTACCAAACAAAAATCCGTATGTAGTAAACCTTAGAAGTATGCTTGAAAATCGGGATTTTTTAATTAAACGTAATGCTCTTAGCTTCCCAATCGGCGTCGATATGGTAGGGAAGCCGGTTATAGCCGATTTAGCAGATATGCCACATGTGCTAATTGCTGGGACTACGGGATCAGGCAAGTCTGTTGGGATAAACTCTTTAATAGTAAGTTTGCTTTACGGATTGGATCCGGACGAACTTAAGTTTGTCATGATAGATCCTAAGCGCGTTGAACTTATAGTCTATTCCGGACTCCCTCACTTATTTACACCGATTATTACCGATCCACAACAAGCAGTCAGGGCTTTGAACAAATTAACCGACGAGATGGACAAAAGATATGACCTGTTCCAAAAAGCAGGAGTCAGAAACATTCAAGCTTATAATGAGCAATTATTGAAGCGGGATCCATATGCTAAAAAGATGCCTTATATCGTCCTTATCATAGATGAACTTGCTGATCTCATGATGACAGCTGCAGGAGACGTTGAGCATTTTATCCAGCGCCTATCCCAACTTGCACGCGCATCCGGAATTCATATGGTAGTGGCTACACAACGACCAACCAAACAATTCCTTTCACCTAATATCAAAAGTAACCTTCCGGTAAGAATTGCTTTTGCTGTTGCAGCAGGCAATGACTCACTTGTCATCCTGGATGAGTCTGGTGCGGAGGATTTACTTGGTAAAGGGGATATGTTCTTCAAACCAAATGGCGGCTCTAAGCAACGTCTAGTCTCTGCCTATGTCAGTGACGAAGAAATTGAGAAAGTTGTAAACTATATCAAACAAAAGTATAGATGAAGAAATGATTAAATAACTTCATTTGAATTTGCGTGACCAGTAAGTCTTCAAAGATAATGAAGAAGAACAACCACGATCCCACATAATTACTGAGGTTTGTTCTATTAATTCCACAGTTCAGGTCATATAAAGGAGGCAAGATGATGAAGAAAGCAATTGATCTTTCTCCATATCCACAAATTCAAGATAAGGTGAAAATAGCCGGAATAGAGGATCGCCAGGAATATATCATATGGAACAAATTATCTAAAGAGGAGACAGCCACTGCTATTGCTGAACTAAGCTTACTTTGTAGAGCAAGTATCAGCATGAGTATGCCGGCAAGAAAAAAAGCCAAACAAGCATTGAATTTTTATAAAACAACAGTGGGTTCAAAAATTCATCCTTTTGCTGCTGCACAGGCACGAGAGGAACTCGGCCTCTCATCCTCTCGTATGCAAGAGTTACTTCAGCAACAATTCGTACAGCTTTGTATCGAGTCAGAGTAGGAAGAGTCTCTTAACTTTCATTACTATCAAGATAGTGAAACAGGGAAGGGATTTATTACCTCAAGAAATATAGAAACTTGGTAGATGTGATAGTCAGACAGTGTATCAAATAGCATCACAGTATTTTAAAAGATACAATAAGTGGATTCAGAACATTCTCTTCTTTTTGTTCTTATAATGATTTTTAACCTTATTCTTTTTTGGGCAAAAAGGAGAGAAACTGTAAAGTCTTGATTAATATTTTCTATTAAACCATAACTTAGGGTTCTTCTTAAAAACATACGATTCGTTTATAATAATTCTAATAGGGCCAAAGTCCTGTTGGAATTTTTTTTTAGAGGGGAAACGTTGTGGACAAATTCACGAATGATCTTCAAGACTTCGACCCAATTAAAGTAGGTGTAAATCTACGTTTCGAGAGAAACAAAGCAGGATTTAGTATCTCAAAGTTAGCCCAAGACGTAAAAATATCTGCAGGAAAAATAAGCTACTTAGAAAATGGACAACGTTCAAAAATGCAGATAGATGATATACAGTCAATAGCAGATGCCCTGAATATTCCTATTTCCAATATTCTTAATGACGATGCTTTAATAAAGCCACCAATTGAAAAATATTATGGAGATATTGATTTAATACTTCAATTTATTGCAGCTGGTTTATTAAATGAAGCTCCTAAGCTCATTGATGTTTTAAAACAGAAACTAAATTCTACCGAATCTAAATGGCTTCAACCAGCACTTCTATTTATCGAAGCTGAACTTCATATTTCTAGTGGGGAAAGCGACAAAGCAATGCAGACCTTTTCGTTTATTTCTAACATGAATGGCCATCATACTTTATTGAACCACTATAAAGTGAGAGCACTCAATGCCCTTGCATGTAATTCGTTTAAAAAGCACCATATAACAGATGCTTTACTTTATACAAAACGAGCACTCATGTTTAGCGACAAGAACTTATCTGCAGAGCAGCGATCTAATACATATTACAACATGTCGTTACTATATGGGCTTGTTGGCTATACTGACATAGCTATAATGCATGGAAAAAATGCTGAAATTCTTTCTCACGATAATACAGTTTATTTGACAGAAATTCGGTTTTCTCTTGGTATTTTGTATATGATACAAGAGGACACTGAGGAAGCAATTTCTTATATTTCAGAAGCATTAGGGTTTTATCAAAAGATAAAAGATATTACTTCTATTGGTAACATGTATAAATGCTTTTATACATTGTACCGAATTGACCCCCATAAATATGCTTTAGTAAGGACGTTTTTCGAATTAGATTACTTGTCCGTCTTAAACAGTGATTCTGTAGTGCAAATTGATTACTTACATACTTGGATTGAGCTTATGCTTGAACAAAATCAATTCGATCATATAGGGAGATATATTGATTTTTGTATAGAAACCGTAGATAAAATGCCTGCTAGAATAAATTATAAGACTTATTGGCTTGCATCTATCTTTTACAAAATGACCAAACAACCTATTGAGATGGAACATGCTCTTTCAACTGCATTAAATTACTTGGATCAATCAATGGTTAAAGAAAAGGCCATGATCTTATTCGAACTCGCAAAACTAAGAGAGCCTGAATCAAATTCTTTATATTTTGAAGTCTCTTCATTATTTCAGACTTTTATTAATGATTCAGAACGTAATCGTACGTTAGACCAATTACTAAATCTGATCCCGAGTCTCCGTTACTAGCTATATTATTACTAAATGTACAATTCGTGATCAAAAACTGACCATATGAGTTTTGTTTTCGACCTTAATGCTATAAATAATTTACCTCATTCAGAACAAAGGGCACCTCCAAAGACCTGGTGGTATTATCCCCTCATGGTAGACAGTGAAAAAAGAGGACATGTTACAATGAACTCAAATACTGGATACCGGAGGGGATTTTTGTTATGTCAGCGAAGAAAGGCCAAACCTTTAATCGATATAGCGAAGAAACGAAGAAAGAAGCCGTTCGTCTGCGAGTGGAAGAAGGTTGGGCGTACAGTCAAATCATGAAGAAGTTTGGGATTAAGAGCGAGAGCCAGATTATCACATGGGTTCGTAAAAACCAAAATGGAGAGAGTTTCGAGGATTACCGTGGACGTTGGACGAAGAAGCATTTTAGTAGTGCAGAAGAAGAAAATGCTTATCTGAAAGCACAGGTAGAATATCTAAAAAAGCTCAATCCAAATTTGCACGGAGAGGAAAGTTGGATTTCGAAGCCCGGTGCCAGTCCGTTCGAGAAATAAGCAAGTGGGCACCTGTGGTTTGGCTGTGTAAAATTGCTGAAATTTCACGTGCAGGTTACTACAAATGGAAGAAAAATGCTGCCCTCAGAGAGAAACGAGCAGACCGGGATGCGGATCTGAAAGCACATATTTTAAGCATTCATCGGCTTCGTCCTTATTTCGGCTACAAACGTATGCGAACCGCGTTAGGCAAAGAAGGCCTTGTAGTGAATCACAAAAAGGTACGCCGCTTAATGAGAGAACTTCAGATTCGTTCCGTGATTCGCAAGAAACGTCCATTTGCTGGCCGGAAACCGTCCGTTCTGTTCCGTAATGTCCTAAATCGGGAATTCTCAGCGACAACTCCTGTGCAGAAGCTCGTGACGGATATTACGTATGTCCGGATTGGGCATGATTTTGCTTATCTCTCCGTGGTGATGGATCTGTACAACAATGAAATTGTAGCGTGGGAACTCTCTGAGCGAAATGACTTAAAACTCGTTACAGACACAGTGAAGAAACTGAAATGTGGACCTTCCTTGCTCCACTCGGACCAGGGGTTTCAGTATACAACACAAACCTATGCCAAGTTACTTGAAGAGAAGAAGCTTACAGGAAGCCATTCCCGGCGTGGAAACTGCTATGACAATGCTTGCATTGAGTCGTTCTTCTCCCACTTAAAGACAGAGAAACTGTATTTGGAGAGACCTCAAAATCTGGAGCAAGCCAGGAGCCAAATTACGGAGTATATTTCGTTTTACAACATGGAACGTTTCCAAAACAAACTGGGCGACCTCTCCCCGATTGAGTTTCGGGAAAAAGTCGCCGCTTAATAAAATCTCTTTTTTTAATGTCTACTTGACGGGGCTATGACCACTGGAGGGACCCTTTTTTTATTCTTTAGAGACCGTTCAGACATAAAACAGGACCTTTCAGTCATACGCTGTTTTTTCATGAATAAACCAATGATAGAATAGTCTCGTAGTCGCACATATTAATGGTTGGAGGGGTCTAAAGATGGATGTATCACTTTATGAAAAAGGACTTTTGAACCAAACTGTCACTTGGTTAAACCATCTGAATTTATCGGTTGGTTATTCATACAAAATTCAAATCAGATTTCATAATGGAACATTTACTAGTAGCTCTATTCAATATGAACGAATGGAATGGGGAGGAGCTATATCAGATAAAGTTATTATCGCTCCCGTTCTTAGACAATTGGAGCGCAAGCTGCAACGGGTTGAAAATACCCTGATAGAAATTGAGATAGACCTAACAACCAATATAATGGGCAAAATTAAGGATGGGGGAATAACTGTCCGTTCCGGATAAAATAGAGTGTTCTTTTACTAAGATTATTTATACCGGTCATAAGAGTCCTGAAAATCTTTGTAATACCTCCGTGTTAGAGGAGCAGTGAGGCCAGTATTTTCAAATTGAACAATAAAATTCTTTGAAATAAACTTATCTGGCTGAATACCTACAACATGAGCCAAATTAATAAGATACGCTCTATGTGAATAAACTATTAACTCAGAGCACAAATCTTTGATCTCGCTTAGCTGGGAAGTAGTCTCCTCGATTGTTCCATTGATTAAGTATACGTTTGTCCTATTGCGGAAAAGATTGCTTTTCTCAACCAATAAGATTTGATCTTCTTTTAATCGAAGTTCTCGATAATTTTGTTTCATTAGGATCCAGCGTGAAGGGTTATCGCTTGTGCTGTTCATAAGAAGGTGTTTAGCTTCTATTGTTCTCTTGGCTTTATTTACGGCTTTAGCAAAGCGATCAAATGTATATGGTTTTACGATATAATCTACGCTATCAAATTCGAAGCCCGCTACCAGGTGTTTACTATCAATAGATCCTGAAATAATAATTAAATTAGGGTTAAGACCCATTTCTAATATTCGCCTGTAGGCATCAAGTCCATTGAGCTTCATAAGCGAAATATCGAGAAACAACAAATCCGGTTGATGAAGCAATGTCTCTTCAACAAGACGTGTACCTGATGATACAGTACAAACCACTTCTAGTCCTAATTCACTTGCATATTCATGGACCACGGTTCGTTGAGATAAATCATCCTCTGCAATTATAGTTTTAATCTTCATACCATGACCTCGCTTATGTACTGCTTGCTGCAACAACGAAACTGTCTTTTAATTATAAACTAAACAAAAAGGATAGACCAACATGGGGCCAATATTAAAAACTATACCAGATTATGCACAACTATGTTTTGACTTCGAATATGTAGTCAATTCTAAACCATCTGAGGTTAATTCTGATGTTGAGATTGCACCTCTCACACCAATGGATCATATCGATTCTATCTATAGTATTTTCTTACGAGAAAATTATGAAGTACGTTCCATAAGAATTAATTCACCTAATAAGAACAATGGGGAAACATTTGAGGTTCTCACAGACCAGGGGCATTTCAACATAAGCTATAGAGACGGCTTCTACTGGTATTATACGCCCATTGCTTGACGACTAACGCACAATATTCAATAATAGATTTAGCCAGCAATTTATATGTGTTAAATGGGGAAGCACCTCAAGGTAGCCTTAACAGGCTCACTTTGAGGTGCTTTTCTTGTTGTATAAATTTCGTTATATGGAGGTGTATATAAATAAGCATGGAAAATCGTCAAATCCATTCAAAAGGATATCTGGTAAGTTCTCTCTTGAACAAAACTTGGATAAGGGTAGCCGCATTTACATTTTTCCTAATCACCATTGCAACTATCCTCTTTTTTGTATTTATATTTCGTAGTGATTATACCAGTATAAAACTTCAAGTGGATGGAAAAGTATTGGATATCAGAACAGAGAGTAAAAGCGTAGAAGAAATGCTACAGGAAGAACTGATTCCGCTCTCTAAAAATGACTTCATTTCGGTACCTCTTCAGTCTGAATTGCAAAACGATATGACCATTCAAATCAGATATGCCAAACCTTTCACAGTGACATATAAAGGTGCGAATTATTCCTTTTCTTCAACTGGACAGACAGTGGAAGCTGCTCTTCAAGATGTTGGAATTATACTTGAGCCAAGCGATAAGACTTCGCCAATTCGTACTGCGACATTGATGAAGGATGATGATATTCACATTATAAAAATAAATCAAAATATCGGATCATCCACTGAAACATTACCTATAGAAACAATAACCGTATATGATGAAACACTTCCAGTAGGTGAACAAAGAATAGCCCAGGAAGGAGTTCCGCAGCAAATTCATAAGATGACAAATCAAACTTACCAGAACGGTGTTCTTGTTAATGAACAAGACGCCGGCAAAGTTGAAGTAAAAGGGGTTCCACAAATAGTAGTAATTGGAACACAAAAACCAAAGCCAGTTCAACAACCTATAGATAAACCTGTTTCACAAACCGTAAAAGAAATGGCTAGCAGCTCATCACTCTCATCACCTTATAACGGTCCCTACGAAAAAATATTACACAATGTTGAACTGTCAGCCTATTCAGCTCATCTAAAATCAACAGGAAAAACTGAGGATCATCCTCAATACGGCATTACTTATTCCGGAGCCAGAGTAGTAGAAGGTCGAACGATCGCAGTCGATCCTGAAGTGATCCCTATTGGTTGGTGGGTATATATTGAGGGCTTGGGATACCGAAGAGCTGAAGATACAGGGGGTGCCATAAAAGGAAATAAAATTGATATCTATTTTGAAAGTGAAGAATACTGCATGCAGTTCGGTCGAAAGTACGGCTTCACAGTGACTGTAATTGGACCTAATAAACCAACTGATAGCTGAAGGAGATAGTGAACGATGTTCCAATTATTTAAAACAAGAAAACAGGAAAACAATGATCTAGTGCTGGGTTGGAGTGCCTCAAATAACAAACCAATTGCTTTACCTGAAAGTTTAAGATTTCAACATGAGGTTGTACTTGGGATTGAGGGAACAGGAAAATCAAGTATCCATTTGCTAAGAAGGATAACCCATGATTTGTTATCTTTATCTCGGGGAGACAAAAGATCTATTGTTGTCTTAGAGGAAGACGGAGGCCTTCTCTCAGGGGCGCAGAAACAAATGAATCGTTTAGGGATTACTCCAAGTCAAGTGAAACTACTGAATGCCGTAGATCCTAAGTTTGAATCTGGCTGGAACCCACTATTAGAAGAACGCGCAGCAGAAATTCTATCACGCGCAATTGCATCAAGTTTGGCGAACTGCGAGGAAAATCTTAAAGACTTCATTGAGCACGATTGTAGGTGGATGGTCAGATTGGTAAAGGCATACTATTCTGACCGAGCAAATCTTATTTATCTTAATCGCTTATACAGTGATCCCCGCTACCTAGCTGACATTGTTGAAGAAATGACAGAAAGAGAGGGATATAGGGAAAATACAGAATGGCAAACGATAACTGACTATTTTAAGCATCATGTTCTTGATTATCTCGAACATGAGGACGATGGTATTTTAGTTCCAACAAGGTATCCTGAAGGACACTATTACGAAGGACTACAGGTGGTGATATCAAAGCATAATATGATGAATTATGAAGTGATCCGCTTTTTTGAGGACATCACAAATGATAAAGGGTTGATGAGAGTTCTAAACAGTACGTCCTCTTTTCGCGTTTCAAAGGTATTGAATGAAAGCAAGATTGTGTTTATTAGAACATCAAAACATCCTCAATATGGATCATTTTTAGGCAATCTGTTTATTAACGCGTTGAGTGTCAGTTTCTTTGAGAAGACAAGTTCTACAGTAGAGCTGCCCTGCTTTCTAACTATAGATGATGCACAGGCTTATGATCTTTCTCCTATCAATTATTTGATGGACTCTACTGTTAATTCTGAGAAATTGTCGATCTCATTGTCATTTCAACGCTATCAACAATCAAATCATCACATTATACAAAAAGTAAAAACCATTACTGGACTTAAGATGGACTACCAAAGCGCTGAAGCTATCATAAACATCATACATTCTTCATTCCAAGAAACCAGTTCAATAAAACCTAATGAGCTCATGCAACTGGATGCTGGTACGTTTGTCATATGGACTTGTGATACAAAAACAGCGAGAAGTAAAGGTCACATCGCTCAAGCTCCTCATGCACTCAATTGCCGTTACATGGATGGACTAATTGCTTCCCACGAGGCAAGGAAGATGTTATTATAGTGCTAAGTAATTGAAATGGACGAACAATCCCTAGCACGCGCTTATGGGATATAAAAGAGCACTAGCCATTCTCGTGTAAACTCTTCAGGAGTCTAAACCTCCCTGAAACACGATGCGCTAGTGCTCTTTCTTTGTTTGTTTATAATAAAGAAGAATATGAAAGGAGCGAATAAGAAACCAAATTGAAACGACTAGGATTCTTTTTTAAGGATTTTTCTGTATAACTCTTCAGCCTCGTCAATAAAGAATAATCGAAGTATGATTAGATCCACCAAGAGACCAATTCCCGTGACCAAAATTGCGGTAGGACTCAACAAAAAAATATCCCATATCAAGTAAAAAAATTGTAGTATTGCGATGGCCACAATTGCGCAACAACCCACCATTTTATATTCCATAATAGAACACCGTTCCTTTCGGTTGATTTTATTATAACTGTATATTTAAACAAATGTCCATGAGTAACGACATAATGAATTTAAAATCCATTAACCTAAAAGGGGATACTAAGAAAAATGAAATTTATAAAAAACCTGCTCATCATTACTGTGTTTTTGCTGCTTATATCTGGGTGCTCATTTCCAACGGCTACAACATCCGGTTCTACAGCAACCAAAATGCAACAAAAGCCGATTGTTGAGTCCAATTTAAAGATTGAAAACGGAAAATTAAACATTATTTTTCTCGATGTATCGCAAGGAGCGAGTCAACTTTTGGTCGGTCCAACAGGTAAAACCATGTTGATCGATGGGGGAGACAACGACAAAGAAGAGTTGATGTTAGAATATCTTAGGAGCTATGGTGTAGAAAAAATCGATATTTTGATAGCAACGCATCCGGATGCAGATCATATCGGAGGCCTTGATGCTGTAGTCTCCAATGTAGATGTTGGGAAAATCTACATGCCTAAAGTTACTAAGAATACAAAGACTTTTGAGTCTTTGCTTACTGCCATTAAAGAAAAAGGGTTGAAGATCACAACTGCAAAGGCTGGCGTAAAACTAGACTGGGAACCAGGTATTGAGATAGATATGTTAGCCCCAGTAAAGGATAAATATGAGGACACTAATAACTATAGTGTAGTCTTGAAATTGAAATATAAGGATAGATCTGCCCTTCTTACAGGAGATGCAGAATTTATTAGCGAAAATGATATGATGGATTCTGGAAAAGATTTATCTGCAGATCTACTTATGGTTTCTCATCATGGGTCGGCCGGCTCCACCAGCTCCAAGTTTCTCAAAGCCGTCCAGCCAGAGTTTGCCGTAATTCAGGTTGGAGAGAATAATTATGGACATCCCACATCGAAGACTCTCCAGAGACTAAAGGATCAAGATGTACATATCTATAGGAATGATTTAAACGGAACTGTGTTTGCCTCGACAGATGGACAGAAATGGTCCGTATCAGTTGAAAAATAATGAAAGAAGGGATACTTTTATGGAAGGCATCATCGACCGATTTGAAGGGGAAATTGTTATTATTGAGATTGATGGTCATACGCAAGATGTAAGCAAAAGTTTAGTGGATCCTGCAGCGTCCCCTGGTGATGTAGTAGATCTGGTAAATGGAAAATGGGTAACTAATCCAGAAAAAACAAAAAACCAATCTGACCGTATTAATCGACTTGCAGAGGAATTGTGGGAAGAGTAGTAACTTTTCAATACAAATAAAGTTGGGGTATAATAGGGGGAATAAGTATTTCCCATGGAAGCACCATGGCAGTCTCTATTAGAGGCTGCTTATGGTGCTTATTTTTTGTTTTGAATTCGCACCACCAGTAATACTAATATAAAATATTTTACAAGACATCTAGGAGGTTAAGTATATGGGTGAAGTATCCGCCTTGCTTATGAAGGCAACCGGTGTACCTACTTTAATATCAATTGATGGATCTATACATGCACTTCGTAAGCTAATAGGTGATGAATTAATGTTAATAAAACCATTTGGTACATATTCATATGCATACAATGTTAAGGCACAAGATAATAGTGAGACTTTTAATCGATTGATTAGATTAGAACATAACAAAGTTACGAAAATTTATGGAGACTTCATAGTTGTTAATTCCCAGACTGTAAACAACCAAACTAGACAGATAATAGTAGATTTTTTAGATGATGACATCGAAGCCGTTTATAAGGAATTAGGATTAACTCAAGAGGATGTTCTAGATGAACGTGTTCATCTACCAAGCATCACTGACGGAATTGTTTCAGAATACGAACAAATATTTGATCCGTCATTCGGCGTTCATAAACTGCGCTTTAATCTCAAAGCTCCAAAAGAAAACGCCATAATGTCCGGCTCTGTTTTAATAAGTAACGATCAAGATACCCTTCGAAATTCTATTCTATTTATGCAGGAGATCATTGGTATGAGTATTACCGATTTCCCCACCATAAGTGATTATGAAGATCTTGCAATTGTCCATGAAATTAAATCAGAAATAACGCAAGATACCAACTCATTTAAAGCTGCACATACTTTAATAGCAACGCTTGAACATGAGTTTGAAATTACATCTGTGTATATCCCCGAACGAATTATTCAACCTAATCAAAAATCCTTCTGGTATGGAATCGGGTTTCAAGATACACCCTTAACCAGAATGGGTTTACTTCTAGAAATGAATTCCGAAAAACAACGAGTGTCAGATTCAGTCAACAAAGTAATACATACAAAACAAGCAGAAACCAGATTATTGCAAATGGCTATGGATGATCCTCTTCTCTCCTGGGGAGCAAAAGGGATACTTCAATTTCTATTTGTAGTTGATTTCCAAACAAACATTAGTCAACTAAGCTCAAGATCTAATAACACTCAAAAGTCAGTTCAAAAATATATTGATGAGCTTATCGATATGGGTTACTTACAAGAACTATTATCAATGCCTAACAAACCCTTGTGGCATTTTGATTCTGGATTGATCGAAAGTATCCTTGCTACCTTAGATGAACAAAAAGTTATGTTTTGAAAGGTGTGAGAATATAACGTGAAGGTACTGTTGGCAATAGAACTCTATCAGTATGAAAGATACATATCAGCTGCTATGTATTGTGAAATCCAAGGAATAAAGAACGGATACTTGTACTACAATCAAAGTACTTCAAATCCAGTTAAAGCATTTGGTCAATGCATCCTTGCTGCAATACAAGTAATAGTTAAATCTTATAACAACCGATCACTTATTTTAGCATTTCCTGAAGCCTATCTATCGATTCTTCATCCCCAAATCAAAAGTGAGATTTATAGAGTACTAGACAAATTTGAATCATTTGAGTTTACTAATGATCGTTATCTAGAAGTACTAAGTATAGTCAATCAGATGGGGGAGATCGATTCTATTGATCAATGTATACTTCATGGATATTCTTCGACTGAGGTAGAGATGAGGAGAAACCAATTAAACGAAGAAAAACTAAGAAAAAAGAAGAGGGATAGGCCCCAAGATTACAACGGAGTCCTGATGCCTTTAAGTGGCGTAGTTATCGACTTCGAAACTAATTCTACTCATGTTAAATATGCACGTATTTTTGAGGTTGGAGCAATTAAATTCAAAAATGGGGTTATTATCGATCGCTTTCAAAGCTTCACAAACCCAGGTATAAAAATTCCAAAGGCTATAAGAGAACTAACCGGGATCAGACAAATCGACATTGATACAGCTCCGACAACATATACAGTAATGAAAAAACTAATCAATTTTATAGGTGATACAAAGGTTTTAGTTGGCCATAATCTCTATTCATATGATTATGAGTTGCTTCGATTATTTTCACAACGCTTCAGGATGCCCTCCTGGAATGGCCAATTATTATGTACGATGAAGTTTGCTCGCAAGAGTCAAATCATTGTGAAAGACTATAAACTCGAAACTCTCTGCCGTCTCTTTAACATTACATCAGGATCGGCACATCGAGCTTTGAACGATTGTGAATCAACATTTGAATTACTGAAAGCATTATATAATCACACACTTTTAGGAAAACAAGATCCTATAGCATGAGATCGATATGAGAGAGAGGGGAAGAGAACATGAAAAGCAACTCAAATTATTATTGGATTAGGATTTTTGATTATATTTATGAACGGGACCATCTTGAGAATGAAAAAGGTACAATGCTGGATGAGTTTTATCTCAAAGGAATTGCTGATAGAGAAGAAGTAAAGTTACAAGTGCGTGAGCGATATTGCTCAAATTCAAAAGAAAATCTGCGGTTTGCCAAACCTAAGAAAGGTAACAATGGTATTTATGCGATCGTGATGGAATCCACTAAGTTTTATTATGATCGATTTTATTGTCAACTTGATTCCATCTGCTTCTTCTGCAATAAACCAATCAAAGGGAAAGCAAGTGAATTTCCAAGAGAGTTTATCGGCGAAGGTTTATTTTATAGTCCAAATGATGATGTATTCAGTGATTTTAATAAGTCTGCTTTTTTTTGCTCAAATGAATGCAAGAAAGATTTTAATATAGTGAAAAGAAATAATGAAGGGGAATTCCAGGTTAAAGAGGAAGGTAACGATGGGAATACATTCGGTTATGTATATCTGATTTATAATCGTGAACAAAATACATATTATATTGGCCAAACCCGCTTCCTTCCCTTTTTCAGGTGGCAAGAACACATAAAGTCAGGAAAAAAAGGAGATATCTCGGATTTGACTTTCTCCGTCTTAGCCAATGTAAATAGAAACCGTAGCTTGACTGATGATCAGAATCAACACTATTTAAATAGCATTGAGTCCTGGTGGATCCAAAAATATAAACTTGAACAGTATAATGTATCTAACATAACCAAACCCAAGATTACAGTGGAGGACTTAAAGGACCGATTTAGGGAGATGGTTGAAGGACAGCCACTATTATTTTAGGAAACCAAGAAAATGACTAAAGGCCGTTTTGATGCTATAATAGAGCCATAAATTCCTTATGCAGGTCCTAGTCATGCGACAAAAGGGCGTTGTCTTTTAAGTTAAAGTGCCTCTTGAAGGTTTGTTGATGGTTGTCATCACATACTTTCTAGGGGCTTTTTGTATTTCAATCCAAAATGCGAAGGAGTCATTTCAATGCATCAAACCCATTTTTTCGCTTATTATTATTTTCACCCTAAACTGACTGGAGCACGTGCAATTTTATCGATGTCTGCGAAGGTGCCTGGTAAGTACCAAATTACTTATTTCGTTTATAGCACACATTCAAAGAAATTCATCCCCTGGAGTGATTCTCTCCGTGACAAAGCAAAAGATTGTGTTAGACAATTAGAGAACGATGGATATGAACGAGAAAGGTTTAAAAAATTCAATCTATTCGAGAATCCGACTAACTTCCAACCATCGCCACTAAGGGACACAAACAAACAATTTAGAATAAAAGAACGAGTGCATCGGGCTTTTGGTTTGATTGACTGATTTAAATTTTGATGAATCAATAGTTCTAATCCTAAACGACTTACCTAAATGCATAGCTACAAAATATTCCCTGTTCAGAGCAGCCGTATAAGACAAGGATATTCTAGTAGATAAAGTGCATATGATAGAACTTTTTACCCATTCCCATGACTAGGACTTTGGATTTACAACAAACATGAAAAAAGATATAGTATAAATATACAAACCTAATGGTTTGAAATGGAAGCACCCATCTAAATGGAGCTAGTTTAGCTTTATTTAAATGGGTCTTTCTTTTGAAATTGCCTACATATTCTACTATTTGATTTTTATGAACTAATTAAATTTAATTTTCACTTTTGAAAGGATGCTTTTAAATGAAGGTTGTATTCACTATTAGTGAACTCATCGAACTTGGCATTTGGAATAAATACTGTATGTGTATGGGATATGACCATTATGCAGTTAAAGATGGTCGTATGAAACTAGACGATGAATTTATTCTGACAGAGGAAGAGTTAAATGAATTAGGGGTTTATTATCTACTAAAGAGCATAGCTGAAATTTAAAGTAGCTGCCATTTAACAAGCTCTTAACTTTCGAGATTTTTCCATCTAAATTTGTTGAGTTGTTCTGTTCTTTTTATAATGAAGTTGTAAACGGTATTGCATGAAAATCCAGGATCCTAAGGTCAATTAATGTTCATTTATGGAGATTATCTTCCTCCAATCAAATTCAAAGAGAAAGATAAATTTAAGTCAACATCTACAAAGTAGTCGGAGGAACAATGTGAAATGAATATATATAAAATAACTGAATCTTCATTAATTAATTGTATTGTCATCATTCATACCAATCAACAAACGATGGGTGGAAATATTTCTTATATTGAAGGTGATGTCTTCGAAATCTGTTTTTCAAACCTTGTAAAGATCGAATTAAGACAAGAAATTGGGGTCACCATTTATTCCCCTGATGGATTAGTTGTTTTCGAGACTTACCCAGTTGCCTCCTATGAAAACAGGTTACTTTGTATATTACCATCAGACTTCCAGCAAAGAATCATCAACCGACGAAAAGACGTAAGAGTACCGGTTACTGATGTACAGTGCTCGATCCTTAATATGAAAACATCGCGTTTAGAAAAAGCGCTGATCCTTGATCAAAGTATCCCCTGTGGTATACAGAACGTCAGTATGAACGGTATATTGTTTACCCTTAAGAGCCCGTTACCCCTTCTTGTAAATGACAGGCTGTCTATTAGCTTCCTTGACCATACTTTTGATTCAACAATTAAGCATATTAAAAAATCTGATCAAGCCTCTGATGTTCAAATTGGTGTTGAGTTTCAAAATTTAAAAGAACATCAAAAACAAGCCATTCGTTCGTTGATTGTTAACCAGCAAGCCGCAAATCGATTACAACAAATCGAAGATGAGCTTGTTGAGCAGGTCTAAAAAACAAAGGAAATTGACACGACCTTTTATATGGATACGATAGCTCTACTTTTATTATCCAGAAGAATTTTGATTCTGAAATCACAATTTATTGTGACATATGACAATTGAGAATCCTATTAAATTCTTTCAGGACCAGATTGATTCAGCAACCTCTGTCAATTTTATTGATGAAGGTTGTTTTTAATTTTCAAGAGAATACCCCCCACTAAATTAAGGAAATAAGAACCGGAATTATGATAGTATACAGTTGAGAAAACAATAAGATCTCTTTCTAGAGAAAGGACATCGCTATGAATGATGATAAAAGACAAGATAAAGAACAAAAATCTGGTGACATTAATCATTCTGAAAAGCCGGCGGGCCGGAAAGTAAAAAATTCTTTGACTGAAATTCGATCAAGTGATCCATTAAAGAGGTTAACATCGGTATTACAAAAAGAATACGATCTTAGAGAAAAAACATCCTCTCTGTTTGATAGTAAAGCAATTAAAGCGCTTAAAGAATCACCTGCCTCTCGTGTTGCACGTACTATGGCGGATCAAGAACGACTATACAGATACACTGATCACATTTCTGCTTTTGATTCTATAAAAGCATCCATGTTCCATCAACCTAAAGGCTTACAAAACGACCTTAGCTATTTACTAGACAATAGAGCATTAAAGGCGCTCGAAGAATCACCTGCTGCACGCATATCTCGTTCATTTATGGACCAGGAGAAAAACTTATATAGCTATACTGCTCAAAATTCGGCCCTAGATTCTTTAAAAAAATCCTTGTTTTATCGACCAGAGGGCATAGAAAAATGGATTCCAACCTCATCTTATAGTCAAATGTTTAATTCATCAGCATTGGATATGGTGAGGCCAATCGCAGAGCCTTTCAAATTACCGACATCATCATTAGATAGATTATTACCTCGTCAAGAGTTTATGGACATTTTCAAAACCAGTCCATTGAATATCCATCAGGGACCCTTAAAATCAATATCAAGATTTCTACCTAAGACATCCGATTTGATATCTGAACCGTTCATCACAACAGGTTTAATTGATTATGCAACTCACGTCAACAGCCTAGCCAATACCTACTTGTATGAACCAAATTTTTCAGATTCTCCTGATGAAGATTCATCAATAATCGATTTAGACCCTACCTCTGATTCGATTGAAACTAAAATTGAGTTAGAACAAATGCCGAGCGCTTTGGGATTGACTGATATCATGGAAATAACAAGAGATGAGATGGTTAAATTCGTTGGGTTTCTACAAAGATATCCAATGCTAGGTTTAGAAGAACCTGTGGGAAAGATCATCAGAGAATCCGTTTGTGATCTTGCAGTCGAAGCTGAAATTGAGGAAACACTCTATCGCTGCAGGGTTCGTGAAAATAATGAGTTAATGCCATGGACGGAAACTGAGATGTGGGAAGCTCCAATGGGTGTAAGCTCACAGGGAAGGTTTAATGTTGGTGGCAATGGCTTTTTCTATTTATCACAAACAAGTGATGTAGCGATTCGTGAAATGAAACAAGAAAAAGGGAAAACTTATGATATTGTTCAATTTAGGTTATCAGCAAAAATTAAATTAATTGACTTAACAATGTACTCATGCCCGTTATTTGATATGTGCATGTACCCCGCATCAAATAATAATAAAGTAGTTAAAGAATACCTGGTACCAAATTTTCTTTCACAATGTTGCCAAAGAGAGGGCATACATGCAATAAAATATAAGAGCATGTTTAACTCTGATGTTGAAAACTTTGTTTTTTTTGATAAACTACGATCTTGGTTCTATTATCTTTCTTCTGAAACGGTAATAAGGTAAAAAATTTGTGAAGAATCTCATCATTTAAATTGACGGGATTCTTTTTTCATTTTTATAGTTTGCATACGCTAACCTTAAATATATGAACAAGGACTATTACTATTCAAAACAGGCATTCCAATCTCTAATAAGATATAATATAAATACAAAATATGACATCTCTGTGGGGGGATGAAATGAAAGAGAGAATAGTTAAGAAAGAGCGAAATCTAATGATTAATAGTCATATCATAGATGAACACCCTTGGCTAAAAGAACTCTTGCTAAATAATGAAAAAATATCGATTGATGATGTTGCTGAAGAATACAAGAACGATTTCAGATATGTGGTGCCTTACATCATAAAACAATGTGGTGATGAGTGGAGAGGGGATGAATCTGTTCTCCACCCTATTGAAGACTTAGGTGAAGAAAGACGACCGTGCTCATTATGTGGCACAGGTAATAGGTATATATATTATATTCAGAATAAGCTAAATGGGCGAAAAATGAATGTTGGTAAAGACTGTGTAGAAGAATTCGTAGATTTAAGTACCATAGCACAGGGAGTGTCAAAGAGTAAGTTAATAAAAAAAGCACAAGAAATTAGGCGAATGAGTACGATTAACAAGAGATTTCCAGGTATTCAGAACAGAATTGACACATGGGAAAATCGATTGAATCGTTACTCTGTAGTTATACCAAGTTTGTACGAAGAGCCACATTCTAAAGATGGCGAACGTTTGAATGATATGCATAGCAAGTACCTTAGAGGAGATTATGATGAATCTGTTTTTGATGATATCGAGAGCATTTTGTCTAGTGAGGCCTCTTACATTGACCAGTTTGATAGCTATACAGAAACAAATGTCGGTAACCCATTTATAGCGACTAAAAAAATAATTAACTGGCTTGAAATCCGTAATGATTATAAGTCGATTAATACATTAAAAACGATTGGATTCATTACGGTTGAGACAATTTCATCTATATGGGAACCAGAGTATGTCAGCAAACAAAAACCGATTATAGAAGATGTCTTTGAAAGTATTGGTGCAACAGTTTTAAATCTTGATCAGGAAAGTAATGTTTTTGTCCTGAAAATCGGACATTCTAAAATAAAATTGGCTTGCCGGTTCGAGAAGTTCTTCTCTCACTTCGGCCAGATATTATTGAATGAAAAACCCAAAGCTGCGTTTAGCCTTGCTAACATCATTAGAATCAGTGAATCTTACGATCTAATATCAGTTTATACATTTATTGAGGATTTCAAAAAACACATAAGTAAATGGGGCATTGGTTTCGTAACCACTGATTCATCGATCGATCAAAACAAAGCTTATCTTAAAGATAAACAGACAAAAAAATATGTGGAGTCAGATCTTTCCGAATTATTTAATAGGTTTAAAGGTATTGTCCTCGGCATGGATAAACCTACACGTAACGATCTGGAGTTATATATAAGTTCCCATCCTGGTAAAAAATATACAAGAGAACAACTTAAAGACTTGAACAGTTTGAGCAGGAGCCTAAGTCAACGTCCCTAGATGAATAAATTAGGAGTAATATACAGCCTAACAGGAACAGTACCTACTCCAACACATGGCAGATGAATTTAGCTATGATAATACTACGTATAAATTTATGATAGAATTCTAGACGACCACATTGTGAATAATGCGCCCTCAATTAATTTCATTTTTTAACTAATGAAGGAGACTTAACGTGCAGAGATCAGAGAAAATAGCAATAGCTGAAATAACAAGTGTTTTATCTAAGGGAGAACTGATTGATCCTAAGTCTAATCCTGATGTATGGCCTGATATCCTCCGGAGAGCTGGATTTCCGGAACTAGCAAAACAGAAAGAAGCTCTTTTGGTTCCTTTCACATACAATGGAGGATTCACCAATCCAAATCCTAGATTTGACAGGATTAGTAGTACCCTTTTTGATATTCTGATTTATATTTCTCAGCCCCACCCTTTTAGCGATAACAATATGTTGGACGTACATGAATTCCTAAAAACAGTCGTTGAAGAGATTGATCCCTTAACAACAATAAAGGCTGAACTGGTCGGGACAGAAGCGAGGATTTTTGATGATGAAATTAAACTAAACGAAAAGAAGAAAAATATCCTCTCTCAAATTGAGTCAAACCCTGAATTATGGAACTCACATGGCATTCTGCCATTCAAGAAATTTCTACGAGCAATCCGTGTGTTATCTTTAGACATTAAAATTGTTGATGGTCAATTTGCCCTTCGTCCTTTAACTACGGGAGTTGCCAATCGAGATGAGGATACTTCCAGTTTAGAAGCATGGCTTCAAAATCAACATCCTGAGGTACATGGAGCTTATCTTGATGCCATTAATAATTACATTGAGGAAAGACCAGGCTCTTGCATTGCTGATTGCCGTGTTGCGTTGACTGGATTATTCTCTAACTATACAAATATGAAGGATTGGTTCAATGGTGTTCTACAACTTACACCTGATAGCTATAATGATGCAGAGAAGATTTTGAAAATTAAAAATGCAGCCGTGATTCTACAAGACAAAGCGGAAGAGGGAGCAACTTTCCCTCGGTTTAAATTAGTGTATAGAGCATACGCATTATATTGCGAACTAGGTCCTCATCGCACAGAAGGTGTTGAGGAAGAACCGACTATTAATGATGCGCTATGGTGCCTCAGAATCCTTGAAGATGTAATGATCTGGGTGATGAACCTTCCAAGAAACAATTCATAATTTCTCCTTAAGAAGCTGAAGCCCTAGGGAACTTTACTCCCTCGGGCTTCTTTATTGTTTTTTAAAATTACGAACATATATGACTAACAAATAGCAGCAATTATTGCCCATATTATGCGAATATGAAATCAATACACTGCCATATTCGGATACACTCCGAGTAATCTCTAGCAACTCCCTTTTATAGATTTAAAAATATCCGCGAGAAATTGATAAGCGATATCGCTTATGATAATTTAAATATAGATCGCTTGTGTAAAACATATTATCGGGGGGACATACATATGCAACTGGTTCGTGAGGATTGGAAGCTATTTCGTAGTATTGAGACGCTTTGCCAAAAGGCGGGTGTACACCGTCAATTCATCCCGCTACTCGTCGTCAAAGAATTGGTTGATAACGCTTTGGATGCTACTGGGGACTGTGAGTTAGAGCTTGTCGATGATCACAGTTTTAGGGTAACTGACAATGGTGCTGGCATTGATCCAGAATGGATTGAACAATATTTTTCGATTAATCGACCGATGATTTCTTCTAAATTGCTTCGGCTGCCGAGTCGTGGAGCTCTTGGGAATGGTCTGCGAGTTGTAACCGGTTCAGTTATTGCTACGGGAGGAAGTCTAACAGTTTCTACCCGAGGTCAAGTTTATAGAATACATCCACAAGAAGATGGGAGCAGTACAAAGGAGTGGATCTGTACCGATAGCCATAGCGGGACTTCGATTCTTGTAACCCTTGGCATGACTGTGAACCAAGATACGCTAAGTTGGGGAAAGACGGCTATTGCATTCACTAGACAAGGGAGTATGTTCTCCGGTTTCTCTTCACCGTACTGGTACACATCGGAAGCTTTCTATGAGCTCGTGAATGCTGCTAATATGCCAACGGATAAATTCTTGTCACTTTTCTGCAGCAGCCGCAAAGCAGTTAAGATTCTTAAACAATTCGAACATGAATCCGGATCCTTACTCTCAACAACGGATCAGTTCAACTTTGCAGATACAGAGGTCTTAATGAAACTGATGCGTGAAGAAATACGTACAACTGTCCCACAAAAACTAGGGGAGGTGGGTGATGGTTTTAAGAATTTGGAGCATTCCAAAAAGGTAGGGGATTTTTGGATGGCATCCGAAAGAGGCAAATTCGATGCTAGTATTCCCGTCGTTGTCGAAGCATGGACTGGCATTCATAAAGGTAACACCGATTCTAAAGAATCCGATTTGACAATATGCGTTAATAAAACGCCTGTAACAGCTGATGTCAGAATCAGTACTAAGCAGGCTACGAGCACACTTTGGGGGGGAGGATTATACATTGATGTGCGGAGCCGCCCCGCGAGTTTTTTTGTTAATATCATCACCCCTTATATGCCAATTACAAGCGACGGTAAAGCTCCTGACTTAAGGGTGATGTCTGAACTAATCGAAGATGCAGTCAAACGGGCAGCATCAAAAGCAAAAAAGAAACATCAAACCGATTTGTCAGGGGGGCGAAGCGAAAAACAGATCATAGTAGATAATATGGAAGCTGCAATAGAGAAGACCAGTGGCGGGGGTCAGTATATATTTAGTCAGAGACAGTTGTACTATGCAATCCGTCCCTATATTATGGATGCTTTTGATGGAAAGCAACCGAATTACACGTATTTCTGCTCCATTATCACTGACTATGAAGCAGAATACGGAGATATACCGGGAATGTATAGAGATCCGCGGGGAACACTCTATCACCCTCATACTAGCGAGGAGATCCCGCTTGGCACGATCGCGGTAGATAACTATAATCGACCGAGCTGGACATTTAATAAAATCATTTTTATTGAGAAGGAAGGGTATTTTGCCAGCTTACGGGATGTAGGCTTTCCGGAAAAGTATGACTGTGCTCTGCTCTCTTCTAAGGGTTACGCTTCGAGAGCTGTAAAGGACTTATTCGATCTACTGGGAGAAACGGACGAAGAGATTCAGTTCTTTTGTGTTCACGATGCAGACGCTGCCGGAACTAAAATATTCGAGACGTTGCAAGAGGCCACAAGTGCCCGTCCTGAACGAAAGGTTAAAGTCATTAATCTCGGCCTCGATCCGGAGGAAGCTATTAATATGGATTTGCAGGTCGAGTCCTTCGAAAGTGATAGGCGCCGGCCGGTAGCAGATTATGTATCTTATCGATGGACAGAGTGGTTGCAGTCGAATCGCGTGGAGTTGAACGCTATGACAACACCTGAGTTCATTGAGTGGTTGGAAGGGAAAATGGAGGATTACGGTGTCGGCAAAGTAATCCCTACCGAAGAGGTGCTGGCCAGAACATTCGAAGAAAGCGCAGAACGAGTTATCCGTTCTCAAATAATGCGTGACATTTTGGATAAAAATTCCTATGAGAAGCAAGTGGAGATCGAACTGAATAATGTAAGAGATCGTATGGATACTGCGAAGATGAACATTCGCAATAAAGTGAGTGATAAGCTTGCTGATAACCCACAGCATCGCTGGGATGCGCCTGTAATTGAAATGGCAAACGAGGTTATCAATAAGCAATAAGGAAATTATCTTCAACCTCTTCCTTTCATAGACACAATACGCGATATCGCTTATATTGAGTTTAAAGCATTTTTTGAAGGTGATATAATGAATTCCAGTGACTATGGCAAGGACAATGATTTAGCCTCCAAACTGCCAATGAATCCTCTTGAACACATTATGGATGTTGAAGAAGCTTCTAGGCTTTGGGGGCTTAAGCCTTCTTACATAAAAGATTTATGCAGATTGAAACTCCAAAAAGAAGGAAAGGCCGTTAAGAAGGGTAAGACATGGATTCTTGATAAAAATCAACCTAATCCTGGTCAACCAAGACACCCTAAAAATTGGAGATCTAAAAAATAGATTTGAAATCACATTTTTGTTCCCATCCAGGAAAACGAAACGAAACATAGTTCGGGAAGGTCTATCGAAAATATTGAACGCAGCAGCGGCAGAAGTCGCTCGATCTAAGTTAAATAGAGACTCATACACTACGTAAGGCGTTCCGGATATCACTTTAACCAAAAAACAAAAGATGTAACTCTCCTGCAGGAGATATTTGACCAGTCAGCTCAATTCATCACCATGAGATACATAGGGATTAATCAAGACATAATTGATCGGGAGATTAGCGAATTTCACCTTTGAAGGAGGTTTTTTGATGTTCTTTGTTGATGAGGCCCATAGAAAGAACTATGAATCTCTATTAATTTTTTATGCAAGCAGCCTACCCAGTATTGAATATGAAGTAGCTTGTTATATCTTGGCTTTGCCCGATGTTTTAAAGAGAATACCTGAAAACAGTGGTAAATTTCCTTTTGATTGGGTACATCATTGGGAAGATGAGAATGATGAAAGCACTAAAAGCTTGACTGATGCTATTTTTTACATGGATGATCCATACAAATATTTGGTGTTTGCGGGAATGCACATGTATAACGGTGAAATATTTAGACTTAATAGTGGTCTGAGTACATGGAACGACACTCATTTTCAAGTTTTTATACAGGCATGTAAGATTAGAGGAAAGCTATAAATTGAATAAGAACCTATAACGCAATAAGGGTATGGCAAGAGCGGAGCGGGGGATGGTCTTGCATACAAACTTTGATTTGTTGTAGAACTGAAAGTCTTTTGTTGGAAAAGATTGATTCGACAAAATAGCAAAGTGTAATTGCAAACGGGGTGATTAACTAGTGGAGAGAATGTGTAAGTGGCATGAATTGCACGACAAAATGTTAGAACAGGTTAGGATTGTCCGTGATACAACGAAAACATCTCAAGAACGGCTTCAGGCACGCATTCGCTTCGAATTTTGGCGCGATCAACGAAATGCAATCGAGGAGTGTATTTGTCGCTAATAAAACCATTGGATAAAGAATTAAATGGGTAAACAATAGGGAGCGTGCATTAATGAAGATGTGGGATGATACCCATGTCGATAGATTGATCCTACCAGAATACCGCAAAAAAATAGGGATGATTGGTCGGTGTAAAAGGAGAATATTCTCAAAAATTTCTATTGATTATTTGCTTGTTCAACTGAGGTCATCCTATCGTGAAAATGACTGGGCTAACAAAAGTGGTATTAACGTGGGGCAGCTATATGCTTATCGACAATTTACGAAGTATATGACAATAGAAGAAAAGAGAAATCCTCAGATCCTTTCTAATAACAGAATCGAGGACTTATCCAATTTAAGCAGAGTAGATTCCTTTCACATCAGGACGTTATTCCAAATTTTTTATATGCGATACAGAATGTCAGGGTTTAGAAATATGGATTTGGAAAAGTCCCTCCTAAGCAGTTTACATCGAATCCCTTCAGATGTCCGGAATACTACAGATTGAAAACTTATTGTCGGTCTTAAATGGTGCTACAGGAGGTTTTTGAGAAAGAAGCCGTACACGCTTTACATAGAGCGGACAGGTCCATATAATGCCGGACGGCTTCTTGCCTTTGGATTTCAACCTTTGCTTTGAATGAGAATTAATAAAGAACGAATATACAACATCTTTTCCACTTTTGAAAATGGAATTTTTATTTATCATTCTTTTCCTGCAGTTTTCTTAATAGCTCTTCAATCGTTTCGCTATGTCTTTCTCTTAATTGATCCATGGCCTTCTGTAACTCCAATTTCTCCTTAAAGATTTTTTCTCTTGCTTCCATTTCAGTTTCTTTCTTAATATGTTCAATGTTTCTTTTATGTTCTTTTTGTAAATCATTATACCTTTGTATTAATTCTTCTTTATCACGCTTGGCTTCACTTGAAATTCCCTCTATGCGAACTCTTAACTCCTTCTCCACCTCTTTTAGGTTAACAATTTCACGATCATAATTTTCCTTTAGATCATGCATTTGCTGTTTCAGTTCAATAACTTTCTGTTCTGCATCTATAAGTTCCTCAACACGAGCCTGTAATTTGGAGTTATTTTCATTTGTTAATTTATTTAGTTCTTCGATAGCCTGAATCGTTTTCTCATACTGAACCATTTTAGAGCGAAGTTCATCACATTCCTCATTTAGCTCCATAAGCTCCTGGTCTTTAATTGAGAGCTTTTTTTGTTGTGCGTTTTTTTCATCTTTTAGAGATGTTATTACTCGCTCTAAGCGCTGTAACTCATCTTGAGATTCCTTCTTTTGTTCCGTAAGTGAATCGGAACCTCTTTCCATAACTCTAATGAATGAGCTAGATATACGGTTTAAATATTTTTGGAGTTCCTTGAGCTCTGCTGCAAACCCTGGTTCAGTCTCTTGTAAATCCTTAAGTTTGGATAATTGCAATAGACTTGCTATAAACGCATCATCTGTCCCCCCAGCTGCAGCCTTCATCTGATCATACATAGTACGAGTAGAAGGGGACAACCTCATTCCTTTTGTTTTACCCTCATTTTCAATCATGTCAACATTCAAATTTTCAGTGGCGCTCATTTATTCATCTCCTATGTTAACATCAATATTTCTTATATAACAGCTATGTTAACATGTTAACCTATCTGTTATATGGTAACAATAACATGGATTTAAACTGAATGATAGTAGTGAGCCGTTTATTTTGGGTGTTATAATTAAAGAAATCCTAACTTCCGATAATGTAAGTGTATCGGAAGTTAGGATTGTAGAAGTTTTAGTTGAGGAAAAGAAGGAGTGAATGGAGAAGCGTAAATTGGATTCTTCGTTTAGATTTTGGAATAATGAATTGACGAGATAGACGTTATAATCGTTTAAAAAAACTGCTATATGGGATCATTGGAGGCGATTATCAAATGATAGTCATGAGATTGCTAGTTAATATAACATTCCCTATGTTTATTATTCTTGTTTTATTATGTCCCTTTATTTCTGTATATATACATGGTATGAATACAGAAAACTTGATTGCTATCATCATAATTACTCTTATTAGTTCTTGTCTTCTATTCAAATCAAATAGGGAAAAGATTGGTGTGTTTATATGCAGAGGATGAACGGGGGCTTGATCTAGGAAATATTCCAGGTTTACTAACCTTGGTCGGATGCATGTATTTTCTTTGGTTTTACCTCCCTTACATATTTAGTGAATACTTCGAGGTGTACACTAGTTATATACTGAACTTAAAAGTAGATCCTCAAAGCTTCAAAATCGGTACTCTACTTTTCATTTCTTTTTGTTTCATAGTTGACCTCTCTACTAATTTCATAAGAAAAATCAAAAAGGGAACAGTATGAATATTATGTTAACCATTATTCTCAAACATTTATAAGTTCGGATTCATAAAATTTGTTCTTTGGTTCTTTGTAACGGGGGAGAGGATTATTGAAATGATTACACCTGCATTTAACAACGAAATCCAAATGGCTGAGGAAACTCTAAATAAACTATTAATGCTAACTAAGCAGTATGTCGACAATTCCAAATCAGATAATACACTCAGGTCTTATCGCTCAGATTGGAGGCATTTCAAAGATTGGTGTGATAAGTATCAGCTACCGGCCAAACCAACAAATGATGAAACATATGCTCTTTATCTCTCCAGCTTAGCTTACGAAGGAAAAAAAGCTAGTACGATCCAACGCCGTATGACTGCTATATCACAAGCACATACACTAGATGGTTATGATTCACCGACAACTGCTCGGATTAAGACAGTATGGGCAGGGATAAGAAAAATGCACGGTGCTTCAGAAACCGGGAAGCTTCCCATTTTGGTTGACACTTTGAAATTAATGCTTAATGAACTTCCTGATAAACTGATTGGAGTCCGAGACCGTTCACTTTTGCTACTTGGATTTTCTGGAGCATTCCGACGAAGCGAATTAGTGAATTTGGATGTTGAAGATATTGATCTCTCAAGGGAAGGGCTTACGATCCGAATTAACCAATCCAAAACAGATCAAGATGGAAAAGGACAACTTATTGGTATACCTTATGGTACAAACATCGAAACCTGCCCAGTTAGATCTTATCTATCCTGGTTACAAGCTGCTCAAATTGAATCTGGTCCTGTTTATAGAGCAATTAATAGACACAGCCAGATCTCTGAAAACCGCCTATCAGATCGGTCTGTAGCATTAATAGTAAAGCGTTATATCGATGCTATCGGACTCGATGAATCTAAATATGCTGGTCACAGTTTGAGAGCGGGACTAGCAACATCAGCGGCCATGCTCGGCAAAAGCGAACGTTCTATTATGGAGCAAACAAGACACAGCTCCGAAGCCATGGTGCGTAAATATATACGAATGGGATCTCTTTTTACAGAGAATGCAGCTGCCGGCATCGGTTTGTAATGATGAGCTATTAATCAAAACATACCAAGACTTTATACGTGAGCATAGTAAAGAAGCGGGAAGAAAGCTTTCATCCCGCTTCTTTTCTTTTGTTTCTCGAACCAACAACCCTTGTTATATATTAAACGTAACAGCTTATATTTAAAAAAATCATCATCCGTAAGTTAATAATGATTGAGTGTAATCATGAAATTAAGGAGGGACGCAGATATGTCTTTAAAGAGAATCATTTCCGCTTCTGTTATAACTTGTACTTCACTATCAATCCTTTCTGGCTGCTTTTTAGAGGAGCCGAGTATTGCCCAGCAAGAAATAAACAAGCAAACAGAACAAAAGATGCAGCAAGCTGCTCAACTAGCAACCCAAGTGGAAGTACCCCAAATGGATGCGAGCTTAGAACGACAGAATATTGTTGACCGCATCAAAGCTTTTAATGATCCATCAAAGCTTATGTGGCTATACGTAATTTCCGAAGGGAATATAATCGATAGGGTACCAGTAAGAGGAAAAGTTACGAATGGTAACAAGAGGCTTACCAGCACTGAAACTTTCAGTAAGGCATACCAAGGTGGTTACAATAATGATGTCATTGTTGAGGCACCTGATGAAGTTGGTGTGTTTGGAAACGCGGGAGATTTTATCTTTTGGTTCGACCCTTCAGGTGAGATATATCAAACGAATGGTACTTACTATATAAAACCTCACCCATACAAATATACTACGGCGGGGATCACAACTGATATCGATGAACAAGAAGTTGCCAAGATCCCAGAATACAAAAAACAAATACAAAAGCACTTGTCTTCACTGAAAAAAGCTCACAAAGGAAATGCTGTGAAGAATAAGATTGAAGTAGAAAGAACTGATAACTTTGAATCTGAACCATTGGTTTCAAATTAGAATCACTTATGGGAAGCATTACGAAGTAATCCCACGGAGGGTGCTTGATGAATTGCAAAGATGAAGTGTAATAGTTAAGTGAATTAACTATTGGCCCTGTTATTGCTCTTTTGGTAGTAGGCTGCTATTGGTTCTCACAATTTTAGGATTTACGATGTATATATACAACTAGATTAAAGAAAGTTTCCGAAATTAACAACACCTCTAGGAAGAGAAAGCATATCAAATCTATAGTTTAAGTAAGCTATTTCATATTTTTGCTAAGATCTATATATTGCTTAGAAATTAAAACTAAATTCTTGTAAGCACAAAAATCTTCATGATAAAGGAGTTATACATGACGAGGGAAGAATTCATTTCAAATTATCCTTTGATGGAATCAGGCTCACCTCTTATAAAACTTATAAACTTAATTATAATTTCAGTAATCATTGGAGTCTTTATCACAGTACTTGTTTATTTTTTCTTTTTAAAAATAAGTAGAGAAGTTAATAGGTTCCTGCTTTTTCTATCATTTGCTCTTACGACTATCATTTCTATATTTCTACTGACTAGTATATTTGATGTTTCTACAAAACCAACTTTATCATCCGAATTAAATCATTCTATAGATGTTTATAAATGGAAAAACTTCACTTTCCATGAAGAGTATTTACCATATGTAGCACTAGAAAGGTATGAAATTATAGAAAGGACATTAAATAATGGAAAATACTCAGTAGTTTTGGACACCGATAAATCTATAAAAATAGTAGAGACATCAAAAATACAATATACAAATTCTGAAAAACCGTATGTTGAAGCTAAGTGGGTAGGTGATTTATCTGAGTATGAGATTTATCCGGATTTCCATGAAGTGACTTTATACTTACCAAAAAGATAAAATGATATACTAAATCTTAGTTAAAGGAGTATGGCTGATTTGACAAAAGAACAATTAATAAGTTTATATCCAGGTGATGTCCCGCCCGATATACCAATATGGATTAAATTGATTCTTGTATTATTTGGTTTAATTGTTGGTTCTATTTTAATATATAAATTTGATACTGAGTCAATTCGAGAAAGAATAAAATGGGTTCTATATATTTATTTAGGCGCTCTTTTAATAGGCTCATTGGTTCTTTCAGACTTAGTTTCGTACATAATCGAGACATCAAACAGCAAAAAATGGGAAGTCCAAAAGAAAGTCTGGGAAGAAACACATGTGCCTGACTTCATAAACAACTTACCGGAAAAATCACTTCATGTTCTGGATATAGTTAGTGAAGCAAGGGAAACAATTGTTAAAGTTGAAGATGACAAAGCGGAACTACAGTCTCTAGTCGTTGATAAAATAAGAGTATCTAAGGACGATAAGACAACTCTAACAGTCAAAGATGTTAGAGGAATGAGCATGTACGGTATACAAGATGGCTATTATCATATAGAGTTAACTGCGCCAGCGGAAGAACTCATCAAGAAATAAATTACTAATCAATCTTTATATGAAATTGACTGATTTTCTTTTAACCTATATCTCCAATAAGGGAAAGGAGCACACATAAATGAAACCGAAAAAACTTGCATTTATAATGGGGATTGCTTCCTCTCTGATCATTGTTTCAGTATTATCCGTGGTAGCTATAAACATAAATTCCCTTGAAGCAAAGCAAGAACAGAGAGCTAAGATGGTAAACGAAGTGATAAAACGTTCAGATATAATGGCTGAATACGCTAGAAATAAAAATCTAGAATCAGTCGGGTGGATGATAAACATTAATACTAGTGATTTATCTGATAAGTAGAAATGCATGTGTTATATATCCATCTGTTAGTTGCTAATGAATTAATCTAATTTTTAAAAGCTTTACTAATAAAACTTCCATCAATAAATCAGAGGTACCTAATGAAAAATTCAAATACCAATTCGAATACTGAATTAACACCACCTGCAATACTTAAATTTGCTGCATTGACACTAATGATCATTATTGTATCTTGCCTAGCCTATTCATTTTCGCACCAACCACCATCTTTTAAAACATTCCTAACAGGAACAATTGGTACTTTCCTATTTTATAGCGTCACAATGCAAATGTTTTTAGAAAGGCACAGGTACCAAACAACTTGTAAACTTTTCGAAAAATCTTCAAAGGAAAGAGAAATATCTCCACCAAATCACAAAACACGTGCTTCTGATACAATAAAAGCTCTCGCGATTACCACTTTGGGGTTTGGTTCTATGTTCTACTTGTTTATAATTGTGGAACCAATGAACAGAATGGTACTTTATTTGTTATCCGGGTCTATAGGAGTTAGCTTGTACCTTATTATACATACAGGTTTTACATACCGCTGGCTTAGATATAAGTGTTTTGGTGCCTGATATATGTATCATTTCTGGAAATGAAATAATAGAGACGGATGTAAACAAGAAAATCAATATTTTTTCTGATGTGGTTGTTATTTTTGATTCTCACATCTCTTTGTTTCTTGGGTACTTAACATACCATGCGACTTCTAAAAACTATCAAAGCAACCAAAAAGGGACCTATCTCCACTGAGAAGTCCCTTTTTTGCGTTTAAGAAAAATGAAATTCGGTATGAGCTGCAGCGATCTTTAGCCCCGTTCGTTCTTCAAGAGAATTTTTCTCCATAATGTCAGTGTATCGATCCTCATAATGCATGAGAACCATTTGATCACGAACTTCTTTGGGCAAACTCATGATTTCCTCAAGCGAGGTATGAGACTTCAGTTGTTCATTCTGCAGATGACATTCATGGAAGATTGTTTTCACATTACTGGATATTTGAACAACAAAATCTTCATCTAATGTGCTGTCGCCAGAATAATAAAAATGTGGCTCACACAACAATCCATGAGAAATCATCCCTGGAACATGTAAAGTTTTAATGGCCCTAAACGTCTGGCCTTCAACCGTGAATTCATCATCAAAAATCTGTACGTTAAAGTAATCCGAGAGGGATTTAGGCCCAAAGGTGCTATGTTCCAAGCCGGTACGAAGTGTTTGCCAAAGCAAATCGTACAATGTGCTGTGTACAAATAAGTTGGGTTTGATCTCAGAGTGTACACCACAGTAATAACCTAGCAACTGCAGCCCATTAATATGGTCCTCATGAAGATGGGATATAAAAACATTTTGAATATCATTTAAATCTTTACCCATCTCACGTAGCGCTTTGAAATTTGTCTCCGGGAAGTCAATCACTAAATTGGTGGAAGAGAACTCCACCAAAACACTGTTATGGCCCTGGTTGAAGGAAAACATATCTCCAGCCCCTAAGAAAGTAAGTTTCATTACATCTGCTCCTCCTGTTGTTTAATTGAAATATCATTATAACTCATCTCAAAAATTACGCATCTAAATGTTTACATTCGTTATGTCGAAGATATAGAAGAAGATTGATAACATCTAAGGGGGAGCATTGTTGAAGTTACGATCCTACTTAACATCAAAACAATTTAAAGTCACTGTTATTACACTGCATTTAATTCTTTTAATATTGGGAGCGATCGATTACGCATTCTACAATTTCAGTCGAAGAACTCTCATCGACCAGCAAAACGAAAAAATGAAAATCCAGGCAGAGAACATCAGCGCTTCGATCCAACTTTCTCGAAAAGGTGAAGACTATATGACTTGGATGCTTGGTCAAAATTTAAGATCTGTTGCTTTATACGCTCAATCTAATCTGGATCCGGATATAGAAAAGGTAACAAACGAACAGCTAGATATCATCAGCAAAAAAGCGGGAATTGATCATATTACGTTAATGAAGCGTTCCGGAGATGATATCATTGGCTACAAGTCTTCTGATCCAAAAGAATTGGGGATGACCACAAAGAACTGGAGGGGTTACTGGTTTGAAGCATTCAACCAGCTTCTAGATCATAAAAATGTTGATGTGCCGGTAGGACAGATTCTACCGAACTATTGGGCGGGACCCATGAATACGTCTATGACAAACACTCAGAATGTTGATCTTTGGGGATATTATTATGATGGGACTACAAACTATATTATCGACCCATTCGTTCATGATGAAAAATTCAGGGAATATCAGAAGGATACAGGCGTTGATGCCATGATAAGTCAAATCGTGCAGAACAGTATCGTAACAGAAGTATCCGTGTTTAACCCACCAATCTTCCTAAAAGAACAAGAGCAATTTATAAAAGAAGGCGTTGTTTGGTATTCCGATAGAGAAATACTATTTGGTTCATACAATTTAAAAGATGCACGAGACGATGAATACGTGAAGCAGGCATATGAATCACAGAAAGAGTTATCTTATGAGACTACAATCCACGGTACCAGTGTTCTAAAATCTTTTATCCCGCTACATTTAGACTACCCAGTAGTTGTTGGTCTAGTTGCAGATTTAACTACCGTCAATGCAACTATGCATGAGTTTCAAAAGAATCTGCTAATCATCATATCCATCACAACCATATTGGGAGTTATTTTCTTTTTACTGGTTTCAAAGTATTATAGCCGGAATAAGGAAGTAGCTTTTCAGTCAGTTCGAGATGTATTCGTTGAAAACATTGATCAAATGTTCTCCTCTATTAAAGAACAGCGACATGACTTTAATAATCATCTAAGTACGATTCATTCCCTTGTGCAGCTAGGTGAATATGATGAGCTTAAAAAGTACACGAAAGAGATCGTTGGTGAAACTATGATTGTAAACGACATCATTAATATCAACTCTCCGGCCATTTCTGCTCTTATTCAGGCCAAAATTACACAGGCGATGAATAATAAGATCCTATTTGAACATGACATTATAAATATGGGGAATATTTCGCTGGGTACTTTGAAGAGTACCGATCTTGTTAAAATCCTCAGTAATCTAATTGATAACGCTTTTGATGCAGTTGAAAATAATCCTGAGGAAGATCGATATGTTGTAGTAAATGGTTATGTCGAAAATGATCATTTGTGTTTTGGAGTATTTAATAAGGGTACAATACTTCAGGACGAACAAATTAATCAGATTTTTGAGAAGGGTTTTAGCACTAAGTCAAATACAGAGAAGCATTCGGGCCTAGGACTCTATATCGTGAATACTATTCTTAAAAAGTACAACGGGAATGTTTTTGTAGAACCTTTGGCAGATGGGAACCTGTTTAAGTTGAGAATACCACTTTACGCTTTGGGGAAAGAGGTAAAGAAAATAGGATAGAAAACGTTGAGTCTAAGAACTTTACATCAAATTTATTATTGTTTTATAATTAACATAACTTAGAATTCATTTTGGCGGTGTCACGCGACCCACCCGCTACTTTTTCAAATTTGAAAGTAACACTTTTCTTAAGTGCTTTTCTGTGTTGTTATGCAGAATTATCAGGCTTAAGGAAAGTGTTTTCTTTACCCATTAGATGAGAAGGTAGTGGGATAGGTAAAAGTACACTCATTGAAAAACTAAAGAATCGAATTACTATTGAGACGGAAGACTGTTTGATATCCAGTTCAAATCAATGATTATGTCAACTAATCTTTCTAGAGGAATTTCTTCAAACTGACAAAGGAGGCATTGCATAGCGGACGGAAAAATTAAAATTAGAATTAACAATCAAACAAAAAATATAAATATAAAAGAAGGAGTTTGGCATGGATAATAAATATATTGAAGAGTTTACTAGAGACTGGGAATTACTTAATGATGAGGGCAATACGCAACTATGGCAATATTTCGACCAACTTGATTGGAAGCATATGTATGCCATCAAAATAGGTGGTAGCGTTAAATCTGTATTTGATTCCGAATATGGTAACCCACATTTAATTTTCAATGTTGTTGTTAAATGTCTTTAATATCAAATTGCAATTATTAAAGTCCGAACCTAATTCTCACATGGTTTTTAATATCTGAAAGGAAACAATTGATGATGGCACACACCTATATTAAAACAGTTAACGATCGTAAAATCATGCAATGGAGTCTTGGATCAGTTTATTATATTCCGGATAAAGATGAATGGTTATTTGAGAGTAGCTCACTTGAGGAGATCGAATCGCAAAAAATCATCCTTTAAAGACAGATTAATTGATTATTCATACCGGTTAATACCCTTTACTTTGTATTGGTCTCTGAATTATACTTAGCTTATCTTAACAACCATTTTGGCGGCGTCACGCGACTTATCCGCTCTATCTTTTTTGAGAAACATACACTTTCCTTAAGTGCTTTTCTGTGCTTTTTGCAGAATAACAAAGTGCTTAGGGGAAGTGTTTTTTGTTTTCTCATGAATAGCACTTGTGACGTCGCCTTAGTGGAAATCACACAATAGGAGGTTATGACAATTCATGAATGAACAACGAATCGCATTCATTACGGAATCATCCACGCGTCAAGCAACAGAGCTGCCGGCATATCTTTTTTATCAGAGTCCTAAAAGTCGGTGGGTCAATGAAATCATTCGTTACATGGAAGCACGGGAGTTCCCAAGAGAAGACATTTATTTTCTGAGTCATTATGAACAGCGTATTATTCCATTTGAACAAACCATTAGTGATTATCCGCAAACCGAAACGACCCGGTCTGCAGCGAAGCAATTTGCAGAAAATATAGTCAAATTTGTTAAGTCTTATGATCCGATTCCTTTTATTGAATTACATATGAGTCGAGTCATGACCGATCCGCTCAAAGCTCAGTTCGAGAAAAATGGTATCCGATTCCGAATTTATGGAGAGTCGGTTTCTTTGGCTATGAAGCCTGGGCATTATCAACAGCTCATCGAGGAGGAAGAAAACAAAAGGCGATTAAAGGATATTCAGCGTGAAAAACACTCGATTATTTCAGAACTTGAAATGTTAACACCCTTAATTGCCAGAGAAATCTTAACAAACTACCAATACAAAGCCCAACTTTTTGGTGTAGAAAACATTTTTGAGGAAATTAAAGAATTGCTAAAAAGTTACGGAAATCGAAAAAAAGACAGTGACGCTGCCGAAGCAGCTTTCTTGTCCCTACTTAAGAAGCAGGATCATCTCGGGGAAGTAGAAAATTTCCTACTGGGAAAGGATACTTTGCCTAAATTATTTAAGGAGCGGGAGCACTACGAAAAAATAAAATCCCGTTATGGAAAACTGATTGCGAAATTTACAAAGTATCTTATTAAGAGAGACTATGTGCTGCAGATGGAAAACAAAATTGCAGCAACTCTTAATAAACTTAGAGTAGCACTGATTTAATGAGGAAGTGTATACCGTGAAAATAATCAAAGATAAGGGAAGGAAACGAAGAGAGAGACTCTAATTCATGGTGCGAAGGAGGAGCGGGGAACTTACTATTTGGGGACATAGTAAGATAGATTCTCCGTTTGGTTGTCCATTGTGGCCGCCTCCGGCTCATTTCACGAATGTGAGAAGTAGCACTCATACGGCCCCCAGTAATAGCCTATGAGAGGAAAACGAAGATTCCTGCCATTTTCCGGATCGATCAATACTAAACGATACGGAAAAGGGGATCTCTCTTATGCAAGCCTTCAAAACTTATAATCCATTTCATATTAACAAAGTTAAAAGTCCAATTAGGTGGTTTGGCGGAAAGGGCCTATTAGCCAAAGAAATCATACCATTAATACCAGCGCATCATACGTATTGCGAAGTGTTCGGCGGGGGTGGCCATTGTCTCACGCAGAAGGCTCCAAGCACAGTTGAAGTATATAATGATATTGATACTGACCTCATAAATTTTCTTATGCAACTTAGATACAGAAGAGATGACTTGATTGACGCGTTGTCATCAATCCCAACATCCAGGTATCTATATGAAACTTGGTCAAAAAAACCGCTCCCTGAAGATGATTTTGAAAGAGCAGTAGTTTGGTACTACCTTCTTCGTCAGATGATGGTTCCGTGTAACAATGAACCTTCAGGCTGGAGAGCCTCAAAAATAAAATCAACCGCAACTGATTATCAAAATTCCCTCGGTCGATTAGCTGAATTTGAAAAGCGACTGCGGAATGTCATGATCGAAAAGTTGGATTTTAGAGAATGTATCAAACGATATGATTCCAAAGAAACTTTTTTCTTCATTGATTCTCCGTATTATGGACGATCACATTATTACAAAGGTAATTTCAGCGAAAAGGACTTTCGAGATTTAGCTGATCTTCTTCATAACATCCAAGGAAAATGTTTAGTCTCCTATTATGGACACCCTTTCATCCTGGAACTATATAAGGATTGGCGTTTTGTCACGGTGGAAGCAAAGGTTGGATCAACAGTGACGAAGGCAGAACGTGGTCAGAAGAAGAGGATTGAGACTGAATACTTTTTTATGAACTATGAAGAGGAATATGCACCTCTGACATTGTTTTAGTTCGTGTGAAAACGAGCATCTTCCTTAATTGGATGACTGCTCGTTTTTCTTTCCCCGTTACAATATACTGGTTAAATCATATCTCTATAATTCAACGAATCTCATGATCCGATAATAGTAATAAAAATAAAGGAGATTAAAACCATGATATTATACCATGCTACATATGAAACCCGTGCAAAGGAGATTTTATCTGCTGGTGTAGTAAAATCAACGGGGGTAATAAGGAACTTCGATACATCATCTACTTATCCTACAACCGAGGGCTTTGTTTATTTAACTGACAGTTTCCCTCTTAGTATTTTCTATGGTGCCAGGGTAATCCCCATAGATTCTAATGATCAAATTTACATTTTTGAAGTAGAAGTTAGTGAAGAGGAACTTCTAGTGGATGAAGATGAAATTGGGGTTATGAGCATTTGGCCACGTACTAGGGAACTGATTCAAGCTCGGTCACCTTTTTTATGGAACGACAGTCTTGAAATTTTACATTCAGTCAGAGTAAAGCGGGACCTTATAATAGGCGTAGATGTCAAGAGATACTTGACGCTTCCTACTGAT
This sequence comes from Paenibacillus glucanolyticus NBRC 15330, assembly GCF_004000885.1. Lineage (GTDB taxonomy): Bacteria > Bacillota > Bacilli > Paenibacillales > Paenibacillaceae > Paenibacillus_AQ > Paenibacillus_AQ glucanolyticus. Next base: position 92,600 of record NZ_BIMC01000013.1, on the reverse strand, counting down.
AACTATGTCTATTCATTGGGAACACATGATAAACAGCTACAAGATATCGAATATGCCTCCAGCATTTTAATGCAACAGCGTGATAGTAGTACTCCGGAACAAATCGATCGATTATTGAGACTTGTTGATTGGACTGTCATTTAATTCCTTAGTAAATCAATTTAATGAAGATCGAGGTAATAAGTGTATGAAGAAAATATGGGGAATGACGGACACTATATTAAAACAAATTTCTTACAACAGCCACGATTTCATCTCAATCGAGTTAGGCATCCAAATAGTCAATCCATTGGATATTATCGGATTATCTAGGAAGCTAGATGAGGAAAAGCTAAGTACATTGCGAAGAAAGATTGCAGAGAATGGATGGCAGGATATTGAACCGCACGGCATAAGTCTGATTAGACTTCCTGATCAATCCTATGTTGTTAATGCAGGGGGTAATCACCGATCGTTTTTATGCAATGAATTTGGTATTAATAACATTCAAGCCCAAGTTACCGCTTTTGTAGCAAAAAATGAATTAAATGATAACCAATTAGCTGAGATAATGGCTTATGAAGAAATCATATGTAAGTTGTATAGAAAAAATCAAGTAGAAACTAACGAAAGAAAACGATTAAAAAATCTAAATATAATATCTGAAGTTGATTTAAAGTATACAACCTATTTAAATGAGCTTTACCATGAATACCTAAAAAAAGTTAATGTCCGGTAGTTAGGGCTGTTACCCCTAATGGAGATAACGCGGAAAGAACCCGATGATTTAATCGAGCTTCTTTTTGTTAATGATGCGATTATTTACGTTGAACAAGACACCCATAAAATCTGTTGTGTTATAATATTTGTATATTTATACAAGTGGAAAGGGTGGCAAGCTATGGTAGCATCTCCAACAGCTATGATTTCGCTGATTACAGTTCTTGCAATTATTCTCCTCAGCTTTATTAACCAGATTAAACACAACAAACAAGAACCATTAATAGTATATTTCACTCAAAAACTAATCTTGTTTAGCCTGTCCTACTTGGTACTAGCAGCAATTTGGTTCGTCTCTATAGTACTCCTTGGTCAAATCAGTTTATTTGTATCTATTGGTCTTGGTAGTATGATTACTGCAGCATTTGTATATATTTTAATAAGGAAATGGAACAAAATGGAGCAATATGTTTCCAAATTTGTTAAACAAGCATACAACAGAGGTTAGCAAAAAATTACCCACACTGATAAGAAGTGTGGGTTTTCCCTTATAATATTTGAGTTTAATATTATTCGAAGTAGGTAATTCTCTTAAGGAGAGTATTAACTTTAAAAGGAGTTGATTAAAGTGTGTGGTCGCTTTACTATTACGTCAGACCTGGAAGAAATTCAAGATACATTTAGAATAGATGAGGTCAACTATGACTATTCGAAACGCTACAATGTTGCTCCGACACAAATGATACCCTGTATCTTGCAACAATCAGGAGAAGGAAGGATATTAATCGGACTAAAGTGGGGACTCATACCATTCTGGAGCAAGGATCCCAAGATAGCGTACAAAACCATTAATGCTCGATCTGAAGGTATAGAAAAAAAGCCTGCCTACAGGCACTTATTAAAACAAAACAGGGTCCTTATTGTTAGTAACGGATTTTATGAATGGCGTCATGAAAAAGAAGGAAAGCAGCCATTTAGATTTCAATTGAATACGAAAGCCCCCTTTGCTTTTGCTGGTCTACATGATACCTGGAAGGATCCAAAAGGTAATGAAATTCATAGCTGTACTATCATAACTACCACACCAAATGAACTTGTTACGGATGTTCATGATCGTATGCCTGTAATATTAACAGGTAGAGCAGCAGATGAATGGATAAATCCAAATATCCAGGAGACCAATAAGGTTATAAGTTTCTTGAAACCATATCCTGCTGACCGAATGATAAAGTATCCTGTTTCTAAAGATGTGGGAAATGTGAAGAATACCAGTCCTTCTCTGATAGAGGAGATACCATTAAATTCTAAATAGATTAAATGTAGAGCTTTTGATTATTAACTTCGCACAGCATTTTTTAAATAACCAAAAACTCAATTAAAGTAAAGTGACCCGCTACATAATTGTAGCGGGTCCTTTGTTTCAATCAGCATCCTTGATAAAAAATATCTTTAAAATTGAGACAAGATGTCGAGTCAAAATGGTAAAATAAGACTAAACCCAATTTCATTACTGCAATTTCAAAGGCGTGTTTCAACAATAAGTGAATTGGAGCCGCTAATGAAAGATAAACCTGCATTTATCGTGGATCTTGTGAAAAGCAAATAAAACATAAAGGAGAACAAATGAAAAAGAAAATAATAGGAGGAATAATTGCGGTTTTAATTGTCGCAATTATACTACAAGTTCCAAATAATCTGCGATACAAGCTGGAGAATGCGTTTGGTGATCCATACACTAATTTTTATGGGGTGTACTTAGGAGTAATGCTTAATGAGATTGGTGGAGGATATGAGGAAGAGATCTCTTTAGATGATCAATACAAAGTGGATATTGACCTTGCTAAATATAGCGGCCACAAAGTAGATCTGTTTCTCTACGGTAGATATGTAAATAGTTCTGATCCACTTGTTATTATTCTGAACGGCAAAGTAATTTATAATGGCCAACCTGAAAAAGAGGCAGCAAATTTCTACTCCAAAAACTATATTAAAAAGCACTTTGTTGTTGATTTGACCGGATCAATACAAGAAAACAAAAACAAACTTATGGTAACTACAGGAAATGCGACTGAAGAATATGAATTAAACATTGTAAAATGAGCCTTTCATAATCTTTTTATATTCTATTGAAAGAGAGAGAATTTGAATGAAACTTAAGGTAGCTATCGTCTTTTATAGTCTTGCAGTGGTTTATGTCATTATTGCAGCTCTAGCTCTTTTTACTGACATCAAAATACCACCGACTTTTTCGGGATATGTAAGTGTAGTTGCACTCCTGGTAACAGGCTACGATTTATCTAAAGCATCCTATGACGTAGTTGAGAGGAAAAGTAAGTATAAGTTCAGTAAACGCCTGGCTCATGGTGCGGAGTATTTCTTTTTATTGATTGCAATAACTGGGTCAGTTTATTTTATATTGTTCTTTATGAAGGAGACTGACGAACTGCTGATTACTAAAGTAACTAACTATGCAAGCTTTGGATCGCTCGGTATAGTGTTTCTTACATATGGGATGAAAACTCGAACATCATAAAAATCAGCTTTTAATAGGGGTGGGAAGATGATAAATGAGTAACGCATGGGGGAACAGATATTCATGTTTACTAAACCAATATGGTAATGATGAATAATAACAGGCTCTTTGAATATACTAATAACGTGAAACCGTTAAATGGGTATAAAACTGCTGGACAAAGAGACTGCCTTCATTGTTGCAGTCTCTTTGTCGATACATCGGCTATTGTTAGCGATACAAATGAATTGTATAATCTAAAAAAACATATGTAGATTTTGCCCTCAAAGAGTAAATTACATAATCTTTGGGGGCTTTATTATCTCATAGTAATGGCTGGAGGAGTAATATTGAAGGAAAAAAAATTAGACCAACTGCTTGATCAGCTGGATCCAGCAGCAAAGAAAGAGTACGAGTATGTGTTGCTAAAGTTACTGAATGAGACCTTTCCAATTGAATACTTAACCCTCTTACTTCAAGAGATGAATCCATCTGAAATTCGGAAATTTCAAAAATTAATGAATGTAAGAACTCAAAAAACAGCAGAAATTGATGGACTTCTACAAATAATTAAACTTAAAGTTAACACTACATCCGGGAAAATCAGCGTGCTGAAGGCAATCACTTATACTCTGATAGATATTTATACAGGTGAGAATCCCGATTTAACAGATTCTGATTTCCTTTCGAAAGAAAATGAAATAATAAACAAATTTGGCCAATGGCATTACTTTTGGGCGCTTCGCATGTTTCCTCGAAGGTCAGATGCTATTGACAAGAGGTTAGAGGAACTTATACAAAGTGCTAATGGTATGAAACAATCACAAGATACTTCAATTTTAAAGCCGCCTATAGATCAGAAAGAAACAAAAGTTTCAAAAGAAACCCTGATTATTAAACAAGAACGTCAACTCAGACAAGAAAATGAAAAAACAATAACCAGGCTTAATAAAGAAATAAAAGAAATAAATAAAGCTATGGACCAATTAATTAAAGCGAATAATGACTTATCTAAAAAACTGATATCAACAGAAAAAGACTTGTTAGATGTACAAAATCAAAACACACAATTAAGCAAGGAAGTATCTCAATTAGAATATGAAAATAAGTATTTAGTTAGGGAAATAACACAATTAAATTCAAGAATATCTGAATACGAAGAACAAGAGTTAACATTAAAACAAATTAACGAAGCGGAAAAATCTCGATTACTAGAACAAGTTGAAGTATATAAAAATAATGACTCCTCTCCATCCTTTAAAGCAGAAGGATTAATTGAAATTATTCATAAGGATGCACTAAAAAAACTTAATCTAATAAATTTAAGAACCATTGATTTAACCGAGAAACAAAACTTACGATATGAAATCACTCAGATGTTAAATCTGGCTTCTCAAATTGAATCATATTTTATTGTGCAATCAGAAAATCACCAAGAATCTGACATTGCAACTTCAAGTAATGAGCACTCGCAAATAAATAAGTCAGTATCAGAAGTAGCGGTTGCGACAAACATCGAGACAGAAGATGCTTCAGTAACCGATACATTATCATCTAATGAACTCAAAAGAAGTGGAACATTTTATCGAAGAGAACACGGTGGCTACATTATATTTGACGATGGGCAGCAAAGTGTCATAACTGAATCCATAGTTAATGCTGTTGGGTTGGAACACGAAGCAGAGGTAGAATGTACCAAACGACAACGAGGAGATGGCTCAGCCTATCAGTATATTCAGCTCCTCTTTCAAGGAGACGATACTTATGCACCTATAGTTCAGTATTTAGGCTATATAGAGCTAGGTGAGCACTTCAAATATTACTGTGTGGATATTCATGACAACAATAATAGGTATCTTATACACGAACGGGATGTTGCTTTTCACAACCCTACAAACGGGGTTCCATGTCTCTTTAACGTTTCTTTAGAAAGAGGAGAGTATGCAAGAATCTCTAAAATCTATAAGAACCATGAAGATATGAAATCAGAAGATGATGTTTTCCATCCGAAGAAGACTGATGAAAAAATCAAAAAGCCCCCAAAAAATATTGCTCCTTTTCTCCAAGGTTGTAAAATTGCTGTTATTGGTGGACAAGCAAAGTGGTTTGAATCAGTTGTAAAAGAGACCGGCGCTGAATTTGTGCATGAGAACGGGGAACACCCTGAACGAATATTCGCTGAGTTGCGAAAATCCAATGCACTATTTAAGCTTCTGACAGCAACATCACATGGAGCTACAATTTCCGGAGTAGAGATTGCTAAAGAACACAATATCCCTCATTTTACGATAGAGGGATCTAAATCTAACTTAAGAAATCTCTTATGGAGTAATCGGGATATTATCCGTGAGGGAGGAAGAAAACAGTAGCAAAAACAGAGCCGGTAAATCGTTCTTGCGATTTACCGGCTCTGTTCTAATATAGTGTTGTGATAAGATAGCCTTAATTAACTTTCATGCTTTTAGGTGCCAACATATATCCACAAAATTGAGTGTCAGGGTTAGGTCTCCCAGAGTATATCTAAGGTAACTTTAATCATTTACTTTCCTCCTTATGTTATAACGATTCCTTGTTATACTTTTCCATTAACATCCTCGTTTAACCGTACATCTATAAAATTGTTTTTGCATAAAAAAGATGATTCCTGTAACCAGGAATCATCTTTTTATCAGAAAACTATTTTTCAACAAGCAAAAACACTGCACCCTATTGGATGTTATTCACCATCCGCCTTCACCATGTTGAGGACTTGCAGCGGTATAAGGTTTCTTTATAATCAAACTTGCTTCATTCGCTGAACTTATACCGCTCGGTAATACCAGAAACACTAGACTAGCAATTAATGATAGCAACACCATTTTTCTCTTCATCTTGATCGTAAACCTCCTTCATAATCGCAGCGTATTTTTGGAGATCTGAGTGATCTATTTTAGATCGAATTTTCTCGATTGTGCTGCAGCACCTCACTATATTCGCTGCATTATTGATTTTATATGAAACTGCCAAACTATCCAATATATATCGAACGCCATTATGGATATTGTTTCTTCCCAAATAATATAAACCTACATCAGTCAAAAAATTTGCAAAACGATCATCAAAGAAATGAGTCGTATAGCTACCCACGGTTTCGCTTCTTTCCAGTTGATCAGATATATAACCCCTAAATCGTTCGAGATACTTATCGATATCAAATCGATACAAATTTGCTGCTTGAACAATCTTAAATAGGGCCATCAACACCTCGTTTTTACGAACAGAAATATAATCTACGTACTCTTCCAATACCTCAGTACTCCCTGACATTAACCGGTAGAGATACTTGTTACCTATTGCCCACTCTTGGAATTGTTTCTTGGTTTGCTCTGATTCATTATCTGTTTCTACAACCCAGTTAAGATCTTCATAACAGGAAACGTAATATAGAGCTTGGTCATACGCTGCGTTTTCTGCAGCGATCGCACCCAACATCAAGTTAGAATATAAAATATAACCAAACAGTGGTTTTGCCGGCACTACAGATTTTTTTCCCTGTTTATTTCGATTTATTTTTCGATCGTAAAGATTTTTAGAGATGCGACCCATCAATTGTGCATAGTATTTTGCTTTAGTCCATTTTCGTAAGGATAAAAAAATATTCGAGAGATCCTTTAATGCGTCTAATTGCTCAGATTCACCAAGACGTGATACATACGATTCAAGTTGTAAAGCACACTCCAAATTGTGCTCTTGATTCTTATTTAGTGAGCAAGTAAATATTCTGTATTGGCATAAGGCTAACCTCTCTGCATGCTGATATCTTTCACTTTCAGCCACTTTTTTGTATATAATCACTGCGGCATCTTTATAACCTGCTATATATAAATTTTCCGCACATTCAAAAAGCACAGCTGCATAGCTGAGACTATCCATCATCAAACCAACTACTTGATCAATAATTTGTAATTTCCTGAGTTCAGCACACCGTTTGATGAAAGGTCCAAGCCGTCTCCAATCGAGAGAAGATAACATACAAGTTTCATTAGCGTATAAAGAATATAAAGATCCTTCCTCAAGATTCATCGCCTTGGTTATCAAATCAAGACTTGATACGGAAATAGATTGTTGCCCATTTATGATTCTGCTAAGAGTCCCCGAGTTGATCCCCGATTTATCTGCAAAGAATGAGATAGTTACATTCTCTTGCCTTAAATATCGTAACAATTCTGAACTAATCGTTCTGTCTGTAGGTTCCAATGAGACCCCCCCAGATCCAAATCCAGTATTTTCTAAATAATTTCTTTATACTAAGTAATTTAATGTATAAATATACCAGCGGTCAATATTTTTTAAATATTTATCTATAAAATCTGAAACACTTTAAACATTATCGACGAAATATTTTGTTTAATCAGCAATTCATTCGAGATTGGTTATATCTTGATTGAGAGAAGCCGATATATATAGTGATTTATAAAACCCTTAAGATATGCGAATGAACAAAACGAGAGAATGGAGCTCAACATATGAAGAAGTCTAATATTAATAGATGGACAATGATTCCTTCGCTTTTCCTTATATTGGTGCTTATGTCTGCTTGTTCGGAAAAAATAGAACCAATTGAAATTTTTTTTGAGGAACCTGTGGTATTTCTAAAAGGGGATGATACTTACAATATTAGGGTGAAAACTAACGCCCCTGATACTAAATATTTTGCTTGGGGCGCTAATAGGGATACAGATGAGTCATTTACTGGTTCGACTTTTTTTCATGAAGATGGCTACTTGTACTTAAGAAATGTATCTATAAGAAAACCATTCGGTAACATTAGATTAACTATTTTTTCTGAAATCCCCATTAATGACAAGCTATATACAGGGAAGTATGTAGTTGAAAAAGAAGGCTCAAAAATAATCGAGTATACAATCGTGTTTAACTCCACCAAAGTTTCAGGATCTAAATATAGCCAAAATACGAAAAATGATGTTTACAATTATATTAGCAATGAGGTGAATGAATTGAACCAAGATAACGGAGCTGATATAAGAAATTTCCAATCAGCAAGCGAATATTTCGGTTCAACAGCTGAGGAAATTCAGAAAATATATCATGATTTTATTTTAGAAAGAGCAGCAAAAAGGGACAATAAATAATTCAAAGTAATATGCTATCAAAGAAGTTATATTCGTAAGATCTAAGGCCATAAATCGATAAAGTGAGTATTAGTTTAAAGTAAGGAAAGGAGTGATCAGGGAGGATGGCTTCTGGGTTTCTACAAAACAACTCACTTTAGTTTGTAAATGTATCGAAGAGTATGATGAGTGGTGGTTTGATCATAAGTCTGATGAAGAGAAAAATCATCGAATCTAGGAAAGCTGCAATCTGCACAAAAAGAAATAGAACCAAAAAAACAAATCGCTAGTCAGCGTTTGTTTTTTTTGGTTCTTCGGATTTTGTGAAGAGGAACAACCGAGTAAATCTCTAGATATTAGAATTTATGATTTCACCACAAAGATCCGTAGAGCCCTATTTTTATGAGATGCTTAATTCGCTTAAATAGCCTTTTCATAGCATATGTTGAGGGATATTACGATACTGAAATAATGTCTTCAATTTTAATCCATTCCCATTCACCAGATGAGATCGAAAGTTTTATCTCCCGTCTATAAGTATGAATCACAGTCACGATTCCTGTAAAGTTAACATCTTGATATTCATCAAAAATCTGTACTGTAACGCTACGATGTTCATGAAAAGACTCGACTAATGCAGTCTCAATCAGCTCGATTTCCTGTCCATCCAGTATTGGTTTATTTTTTCGCCCCTCCTCATGTTGTTTACGATTAATTGCATACTTATGTTCCGGCAGCATCATACGACTTGACTCCCAGAGTCCGTTACCATCAAGTAATTTACGTGTCATTTATAATGTCCTCCTATCTTCGCAGAGCGATCGATCGCTTGACCCGCTTCAGTTTTGGAAACTGCCCTCATAACAATTGATTCTCCATATTTATTCTTCAGCGCATCAGTAACCCGCTCAAGTGCCATTGATTTCTCTCGACGAGTATCAAATAAAGATAACTGATATTCCGTGTCAGTTGTAAGTTGTGTCACACTTATGCCAATTCTCCGAATCGGAAGTCCATCCCAATACATTTCAAGAAGCCTGCACGCCCAACTGTATACCTGATTCGTGATATTTGAAGGATCTTCCATCTTTATCTGCCTGCTGAACCCAGTCGGCCGGTCGAAATCAGCACCCATGCAACCAACAGAGACTACGTGTGCCATAAAACCTAGACCTCGGCAACGCTGGCAGACAAGCTCCGTTTGCTCAAGGAGAACGACCTTAATTTCCTCCAGTTTTGCATAATCACGAGGTAGTGTTATCATGTGTCCAACCGACTTAGGAGCAACCTGATGTGTTCCTGGACGAACCGGACTATCATCAATTCCATTAGCGATCCGCCAATACATTTCCGCCTTGATGTCAGAATTTTTCCCGAACTTTCTGCGCATCATCTGTTTTAACTTTCCAAGTGGCGTCTGAGCAACGCTGCCGATCGTAGGAAGTCCCATAACAGTAAAATGGCGAGTCATCTTACTCCCAGCCATGAACATGTCGCTGACGGGTCGTTTCCAGAGCGTCTCAGGGAGCATTTCTTTGGTCAAAGTGTATATGCCGGATGGATTCTTCTTGGCATAATTATCGCAAGCGGTCTTAGCTAGTATTTTCGTTTCGGCTATCCCGAACCGAGTATATACTCCTGTTGCCTCTTGAACTTGTGATTGGATCATATTGGCCAACTCTTCAGAAGACTCGGCAAATAAATGCATGCTCCCTGTAACATCAAGAAATTGTTCGTCTATGCTATACGGCTCAACTAAATCAGTAAAGGTCTTATAAATCTCTGTTATCTGCATAGAGACATCAATGTACTTTTGCATCCTGGGTTTAATAACAACGAGATCTGGACATTTAGCGAGCGCTTCACCCAGCCTTTCAGCAGTGGTTATGCCTTTACCTTTTGCAAGTGGGCAAGCAGCAAGAACAATTCCAGAGCGGCGCTCAGGGTCACCTGCAACGACCAAAGGGCGGTCTTTGTACTCGGGATGATCTGCTTTCTCTACAGAAGCATAAAAGGACTGACAATCCCCTAACATTATTACTCGGTTAGATGATTTCAAACTGGCCACCCCTTGTCCTCAATATTAAACCCAAGATAATTGTAAGATCTTTGCTCAATTTCAGCCTCGATGAGCCCCCATAGCATCGAAATCTTATGGCGATACCCTCTGCAGACAAATTCAACTTCTACCCCAATACTTGTTTTTTTATTTTCGTAAACTTTTAAACCAGTCTCGCGCATCTTTATGCGAGCTTTTGTTAAGTCCGTTAATGCAGCTTTTTGCAAACGGTCGATCATTACATTGGTAAGATCCACAGTTTTTAAATCTGATCGTGAAAGCAAAGAACGATCCTTCTCCAGTACATCGAGTAGGAGAGGAAGTAAAATATAATCCTTCACTAATTTAGTTTCGTTTAACTTAAGTCCGATACCCATATCTAATCCACCTCTAAAAGGGAACGTTTGTTTGTATTATAACCAAACATACGCTCCCTAATCAATGGATGATTTTGTTATAATTTGCGAATATATTCTCAACTTTTTATTTACAGTAGAAATGATAGTACAGACTTAACTCAAAATTATACATAAAATTGTATTAGTTGGCGTTAGAGAATGGATCATTTTGTCGTCTAGTGTATGAGTTCGGGGAAAGATATTAATACCTGGAATCCAGGTATTATAAGAGGGCCGTCCGAAAGGGCGGCTATTTTTGTTTTGGTTTAAGTTAATATTGATCCTTAAAGTGGCTAGACTTCAATCCGTACCATACCATTGTGTCTCACTTCATAAAAAGATGATTGTCGATGGCGTATCAATTCAATAAAAATAAACTGGTTTTAATTTCTCGAAAGAGATACAGATGATCTATAATTTATGTGAATTCGGTGATTTAGGGAAGTATGATATGCAAGTTATTAACGTCCGTATTTCAATGCCTAAGTAATTTAGTTGAGAGGGTGAATAAAATGTCAAAAGAAGAACTCATCGCTTTATATCCTTCCGAACCTTCAACGTTGTATATCTGGTTGTTTGGAGGGTTGTCGATCCTCCTTTTTTTATTTTGGCTTTCATTATTTCTATCCGAATATGTACTAGCAGAACTTAAACATGTCATTGGATTAGTTTGTGCAATATCTTTCCTATGCTTTCTCTTTTCCATGCTTAACCATGACTCTAAAGAAATTCCGAATCACAAAGAGGCTGTTCAAGCTTGGAAGAATGAAAATCTACCTACATATGCTCGTATGCTCCCAAACGAAGAGATCAAATATTTATACGCTGACATTAACTTCAATAAAGCTAAGGTTTCAGTAGATAGTTGCGTAGAGGTCAAAGTTCTTGAAGTTGATAGTGTTATGGTGTCGGAAACAAATGAAGATAAATTAGTGAAAGTTAGGCTGGAAGGATTATCGAAGTACGGTATTCCAGAGGATACCGATTATTATATTTTCTTTGGATCTACAGAAACACTTTCTACAAAGTAAAAAAAACATTAACGAGACTCCAAAGAAATTCAACAATAATCTAAAAAATAACATAGAAAGGGTTGAATTGAGGATGAGTGAAACAACCAAACTAAAACCCAAATACACTGCACTTGATATACATAATAAAGAATTTGATAGATCATGGTTAGGATATAAAGAAGATCAGGTCAATGAGTTCTTAGATGACATAATCAAAGACTATGAAATATTCAACAAAATTATAAAAAATCTTCAAGAGCAGAATAAAGAAATACCTATAAATAATAATAGTAGTACTGATTATATTCTTATGAGAATACGTGAACTTGAAAGATACTGCTTTGGAAGAGAAAGAGGGTAATAAGGACTACCGTTTTTTATCAAGGATTGTATTAGAACAGGAATTCCTTTTTCTCTAACAGATCTGTAAAACGAAGTGATGGTAAGGCCGTAGAACGAAGAATCATAATGAATATCAAATCTCACTGGGAGAATGATAAATTCATGTCACAAAATATAGTTGTTTTTTATGTACTACTCATGTTATTTGCGGCAGTTGTTGGATTAATCTTGCATATTAAAAAGAAGGAGAAGATTTCACTTTTGCATATCGGTTTTTATATTTCCCTTCCATTGGCTGCCATGATTGCCCATTGGATCTCTGTGAGGATGTAAATGTAAGAATGAAAAAAATTGCAATTGATAGACTGATACTTGAAGTGAAAGAGTACACAAGCGGAAGGGTGAGGACGTATTGAGAAGCATTCAGTAAAGTAACTCCAATACACGAAGTGGTGGAGGATAAAATCATTATCAAAAAAAGTGAAATTGAATCTGGAAGCTACCTTCAACATTTTGAGGAAAAACTGCAAAAAAATAAGACTCATCCCGAATACGATCCAAGAGATTTATTACTATATCTACTGATTGAAATTACGTCTAATGAGATTCATGATGATGAGACGGTGGGCACAATGGCGAAAGATCTAGTAAAAGCTTATACAGCTACATATTGAAAAGGAGGGTATCAGCAGTGCAAGTTTGAAAAGATTAAATTAGCATTGGACAATCATGCTCTTGACTGGATCGGTGTTAGGTTTAGTCCTGTCGGTATTCCTTAAGTAGAAAGAACGTCAGAAGAATTTATAGAGCATCAGAACGAGTATTTTTACGCTTATTATGCATCTATGCTTTTGAGGTAACTAAAGATTAAGGCTGATTTTATCCATAAGGAGGGAAAGGCATGATCGCAGAAAAATTACTCGAAAAGTTAGAGGCATATGAACAGTCGGCATATGATGGTGGTTTTGGCCAAGACTGGTTATCTGACATAGGCGAAGGTTTTAAGTTCTATGTTCAAGAATGCATCCAACAAGGTAAATCGGTTACGATCGCTGGTTTTGTAAAATACATAGACAACATGGCTTTGAAAAAGGTCATATATCAAGATGAATAGGGTGAGTATGTGACAAGAGGAAGAAAAAAGCGGCAGATTTGTATAATAGAGCAGGACTTTGGGAGACTAGATAAAAGGCAGCTGCTTTAAAAGTCGATTATGTTAATGCAGGAAGACTTAGAACAAAAGCTTTAAAACTTGCGACAGAAGCACGAAAGTTGGAAGAGGCAGAGTGTAAGAAAGGAAGAGTGAGCAATGGCAGTAATGATTCCGTGCACAGAGACATTAGACGGAGAACAAATCTATGTTGAGGATCGTGGCGAACAATATGTAAATCGGTATGATGCTTGGGTCAATATTGATGGCCCCAATTGGAGCTCTTTTAAGCAAGATATACACGCAATCGGGGAGACAGTTGAGGAAGCTGTTGCTAAATGTAAATTGGCTGCTATGAAATCAATTGAAGGAAATAAGAGAATATCAATAAAAGAAAATAAAAGTAACGATTTGTAATTCATCCGCTATGGAGGGAAACATGAGAAAACGTCAACGCAAGAAAAAGGTAGGCGATAATACCTATTAAAGATTATACAGTGAACTTGGGGGTGAGTCTTTTTGGAGAAGCAAACTGAATTAAGAGTCCTCAAATTCTTATCTACGTATCACTACAAATTCTTTCAAATAATGTTTGCGTTGCTTATTATGATGGCAACCAAAGGAATAGTAATTCCAGATATGAACGGTAGTAGAACGGCTGCTATAACCTTGTTGGTGGGCAACACGGTAGCAGGTGTTCTATTCCAATTTATAATTATAGCTCGGCACAATCGGATTGAACAGAGACTTCGAATCGGAAAGCCGGTCTACCATTAAACCACATATTGAATAAGGGAGTATACATAAATAGAGGAACTAATTATGTATAGGAGGCGCAACTTATATGGAATTGATTAAAGAGGCGCAAGTGTTAGGGGCTGTTGTTCTACTTTTTTTTGGATCAATGGGTTATATAACATCAAAAGGATATAAAGAAGTAGGCCAACTCGTAAGAGCACATCGCTTGTGTACCACATCCATTGTTTGTTGTTTGCTTACTTACTTACCACTTGGAGGGATAACTTGGGGCGTAGGTTCATTATTTCTTTAGCAACATAATGAATAGGAAGTGCTCATAAATGGTAAGTGTGTGGAAGTTATTTATTGCGGCTCCTTTAGCGTTTGGTTTGTTTGTAATATCGTTCTATTTATTTTGCCAAGGTATGCAAGCTGTGACTGATTGGCTATCAAAAGATACAAAATGAATAGGACGGTGTATTTGATTAATGGAAAATATTCAAACTCCCGCTAATGTAGAACATTCAAAATCGACCGATGGTACTGACTGTTATACGGTTAAGTTTAGTGGTACCGTCACTCAAGTAGATCATGTTAGACCCAACGATGAACTACTTCATTTGTTTAAGAAGGGAATACTAGCAGAGCGTGAACGGATCTGGGATGAGGGCGAAGAGATCGAAGAAAAAATCCTCAGAAGGCTTTTGCGTCAAGATGGGTAGGTCTTGATTAGTAGGAAACATATTGAATACGTGGTTGTGAAGGGGAGGACAAGCTAATGCCCATTAAAGTTGACCCGAAACTTATAATTGGAATCGATAGAACACTGGATAATCGTTCTGAAAATAAGGCCGAATTATGTTTTGAGTGCGGAAGTCGATTGGATGAATGCTGTAAAAATAATGTGATCCAAGACAGCAAGAAAACGACTCTATACGGGTACCTTTGCTGTAGCTGTAAATCGGAAAATGAAGCATTAGATGATGACTTAGCTAATAATCTTCAATGAATAAAAGTGTTCATAGAAAGGAACGTTTCTATGAGGAGATATGAATTGCTGGAATATACACAATTCACTAAAAATAAAGAGATGCCGAAAGAAATCATTAAATCATTAATGGATTTTCTAAAAAACAAAGGTTACGAGTGCGCCCTAAAAAATGATTTAAAAAAAGTTACCTACGGGCAGTTACGAGAGGAGCTTATGACGGTCTTAAACCCACCGGTACGTATCCAGGATATCTATAGACGGTTTCCTTGGAATGATAATGAAACTGCCTATCATGTTCGTTGGTATTTAGAGATTGACCCCACTCATGTGGACGCTGCTCAATCATTCCTAAACTCCCAGATTACGGATTATACTTTTCCTTTGCTCCTGGTAGAAGATGTCGATGTACTTCAATGAATACGGGGTTGTGAGAGGTGAAGATGGATGAAAAAAATCCAATGGCATGAATTAATCGTAATTTCAGGCAGCGTTGTCTCAGGTTGGCTGATTAAGAGCCTGATGCTGAAAAAAGAAATGAGCGATTGGTGGCTGCTGCCCTTTGTAATTGTAGTGTGCCTATTATTTAGCTGGATTGATATTAAACCTAGAAAGGGCCAATAAACACATATATTAAGTGAGATTGAAGAAAAATATAATGGTTATTCAATTCTGTTAGGGCAGGTATGCTACGACCTATTTAAAATGGATGGCCGTTTGCACTTACATCATAATATCCAGGAATATAACGGGAACAACTTTTGATTTCGTTACTTAGAAACATGATAGTAATTATGAAGATAGACAGGCTAAAGAATATCGCCGCGAAGAAGAAAAAATGTATTGTCGAAGATTATAAGCAACTGTACGGATGTAGATGCGATGAAACAAAATGAATAAGAGAGTGTATTAGGATGAATAGTTCGAAAAAGAAAAAGCGATCAATAGATGAACATATCCGTATGTTATGGGAGAGCGATCATCTTCCTTGGTGTAAAGAAATGGGGGATGATCCTGGTACGTTTGAAGATTACTCGGAGCAGCTTAGACCCCATATAAGCGAAGAGGATTTAGAAAGGGAAGAGAGTGATTGTGAAAACTATGCATGGATTCTAAATAAAAAGAAACTCATTGAATACCAAGTTGTTGGATGATGAAATGAAGACTTTATCAGTCACTTTGAAATTATAAGTGCTGTCGTATTCGCGGTAGGTTCACTATTTTCATTATCGTATTTTATTTTCACGGAATACGCTGGACTCTCGCAGAGAAGTTCAATGCCATAATTTCTTAAGAGTGTGAGAGATAAAAATGAGCCGTTAAGTACAAATAACGGCTCATCAAGTTACTCAGTTTTCTAAGTATACATACCCTTGATAATAAGCAATATAGAAGTCACCTGACTCCGTAATATCATACCTAGTCAGCACTCCAGCCCATTTACCTCTTGAATCATAAAATTCATGTAAGGTAGTTGCAGGGATAGTTGCATCTTTGGCAAATTTTCTCGTAACACCAGTTACATACTTTTTTTCAACTGCTGCTGCAGCAACAGAGTTTGGATTGATGGATAGTCCAGTGGTAGAAATGCTATCCGAGGCACTCGCAATACCACTCATAGATGCCAGAAGAATCGTTGAGACTAACAAACATTTGAGCACAAGATTTTTCCTAATCACACGACCAGCTCCTTAAAATGGGAATGATTTCTTAATAAAGATATCATTCCAATTTAAATTTCAAAAGTAATTATTTTACATATTTTTTCAATTATTATTAATTTTTATTCAGAAAGACAAGCAGTGGAAGCTGCATATGAAAAGATTTCAATAGAAAATTTTCGCTTGGAGTCCTAAAAACCTGTGAAAAAGTGCGTAGTAGTAAGTAATATTAAGATAGATCAAGAATTCGGAGCACTATTACTTAATTTCTTTCAGTTTTTGGCTGTAATCACTCCTGGTAAACCCTGGTTAGTCTTAGTATGATGGAAGTAATTTCAAAGCGCATCATGCACTGCACCAGAACATCGCGAACCTCGAAAACGCGAATCTCGTTCTGTAAGTCTGCTTCGTACAGACTTTGATGGCCCGGGTTCTCTTACAAAAGAGGCATGGTCTATCTTGACCATGCCTCTTTTTTCTACTTCTTATGATTATGCCGTGTGTAGGATCAGCAATGCGATTTTGGGATCATCACATCATTTTAGGAGGATGAAGATATGATCCACCCAAAGCACATTAATCTGGACTCCGTTACGAACCTACGCGGCTTTTTTCGTAACCAAGACGCTGCGCCAACCATTGTGGCCACCGGTCCATCCGGATCTGGGAAGTCGTCCACTCTGACTGCTGTATTGCCGAATTCAAGTAACAGACTACTGGCACGGAATGTGGGCATCAAACAAACGAGCTTAATCAACACCAAACTCATGCTGAATGGGAAACTGATGCAAGATAAGGTGTTGATTCGTATAAAGACGAAACCATTCGATCCTCTGCCTATTAAGGCCGAGTTGACCGAGACGCTTATCGAATTCATTTATTCCTACCGAGATGACCTTGAGGATACTGAAGTGGATGAAACAGTCCTTAGAAACATCCTAGATCCGAAAAACAGGGCGTATCATTATTACAGTTACGTTCAAATGAAAAATACAGACATAGTAACCGGATTTCCGACTCTTAATTCCCTTCGGGAAAAGCTTCAGAATCTGTATTTAATGGTCACGGATGGGCTTCGTGAAGAAGTCAGGGAACGCGAAAAGGAAGGGAAGTCGCTTCATCCCAAACCAAAGAAGCGCGACTTTTATGATAAAGTCATCAACGAACGGCTAGATATACGGTGCGAGGCGGGTATTAAATTGCTCTACCAATGGTTTGAACAATTATATGCATCCATAAAAACCGATATCCTTGAAATCTGTAACCAGCAGTTGCTGGATGAGGATCACATTGTGTTAGATAGTTTTGTAAATGCTGATCAGGTTGAGAATCTGATTAAACAAACATACGATCCTTCTAGTCCTTATTCTTTGGTTGTAGAGGAGCTCGCTTACGCGGTTGCGCCTTCAGATGATTTCCATGAAGCTTTTAAACGCGTGTATCCAGAATCTAAGTATCCCGGAAAACTTCTGAAGATTAACATTTTGGATACGCCTGGACTCACTCAAATTGGAGAGGAAAAAGACGATATTGAAAATGCCTTGAACCATGTGTTGACTCAACGTTTTGATGCCTTTTTGTTTCTATGTGGTGCAGATGAGCGTCCAACCATCTACGATATTTGTAAGGAGCTCCTGGCTTCGAATAAGAAAACTCTTGAGAACATGCCGAAAAAGATCTTACGTACTCGATCTGACCTTGTATTGTATGAGAAGATGAAGAAAGACCGGATGATAGCAATCGGGGACACGAATTTCATGAAGGGAGAGAGTACGGATTCCTACGCCCAGGCTGCGTATCAAGCATATCTGGATGAGCTGAAGCGGGAAGAGGATGAACTCTCACAGGAACTCGGCAGTTCAGATCTGATTGATTTCGTGTCTCTTGATTTGCACACTCTCAATAGCTTGACGGATTTCTTTGCCGAGAAAAACATGGGGAAGGAGAGACTTTTTGAGACTCTCTTGAGCCTCTCCCGTGAAGTATATGATGCATATATGCCCCCTTTGGCCGGCCGAATGTGGTTACAAGGAACAAACCCGCTTCATCCTGCCATGGAGAGTAACATGGACGGATATATGGTCCACGTACTGGATGAATTCTCCAAACATATGGTTGATCTCAATGAGAAGGAAGGATTGACGCAATACTTGAAATATGCAGATCCTAATAAGGTGTACCATGGTAGGTCGGTACAAACTTTCCTCTTTAAACACCGAATCGGGGTAGGGCATGTAACCCAGGCTAACGTGTATGCTGATTTTAGGTTGCACATCCGGAACATGCTTCAAAAGTGGATAATCGCATTTTTTCAAGATTGGAGCATGCATTTTGACATCTCCTTTGAAAACTTGAAACAGACTGAGACCGGAAAAAAGGCTATAAACGAAGCGCCGGAACGGCTTGTGGAGATTTACATTCAGCAAAAATCTCAAATTATCTCTAGGATCGCTATAGCGCTGAGTTACGATGCGTTTCGTACGGAGATGGAGAGCAAATATTATTTTAATTCGTGGGATAAAGGTTTCCATGAAAATATTCAACTGTTTCATTCGAAATTCAGCAACCGTGAATATTGGCGCGTAGAAATGCGGAAGTATCTGAAGAAAGAATTAGATAATCTACTGGACCGAATGTATTATTATGATTAATGATTAATCAGCGTGCCCGTTTTCCCTATGGGAAGCGGGCACACCTTGAATTTGAGTATTCCTTACGTCGTGCCTGTCATCTAAAACAACCCACCATCCAACCAAGTGAGTCCAAGATCGGTCGCCTCACGATCAGTCATAATAAATCTTGAACTCTATACAACCCATTTCCATTTAACATTTTCAACATAATTAACCTCTAGGTAAGAACGTTTGCTTCCGTTAATAATGAGGGCGTTTTGAAAATCAATATTTTTAGGAGGCTCTATACTTGAACGAAGAACTTTCTGTTCTTGAGTATGCGATATCAGCTATAATAACTCTGAATATGTTAATGTTCATAATTAGTGGGTTTAAGTGGCTTAATGCAGAAGACATGAAGAGAGTTTCAAAGTTTAAAACAAGGACATATTTATGGGGAATTTCTGCTTTAATACCTTGGCTGTTTATAATGGCTGCGGGGATAAATAACCAGAAAGACTCTGATCATGTTTATTACAACAACTGCTCTGAAGCAAGGGTTGCGAATGTTGCTCCTTTATATAAAAACGAAGCTGGCTACAGATACGCATTAGATCGTGATGGGGATGGTGTAGCATGTGAGTAAACCCGTCAGCTAAACAAAGGAGTGAGCATTAGTGATGGCTAAAAGATACTTACATGAACAGATCGTTAAAGCAAGAAGGGTACAGAAGTACACACAGAAGGAAGTAGCCTACATGATGGGTATGACCTTAACTGACATAAGGTAATTTGAGAAAATCGAAAAAGACATGAATGATGTTCTCTTGAATCCATAGCGCAACTAATTGGTTTGCCTCCTGATTGACTGAAAAAAGAATGGCGTAGAGTTTATAAGGAATTGGATGGAATTCAGACAGATTAGCCGCCTGAGTAAGCACTTCATGTAAAATCATTTCAAAAAATATAAAGGGGTAAAAGAGTCATGACTCTAATTGCAGGTGTTAAGGTCGGGAATTATGGCTGTGTAATTGGTGATTTTCGTTTAACAAAAACGAATACTGGTGAACAGTTTGATATTGCTCAGAAGTTTGTCTTTGTAGATAACAGTCTAGCTCTTTATATGGCTGGGGCGGTTTTCACCCTAGGCAATTTAAAAAACATACTTGAGCCCAAAATAAATCAGATTACGCTTCAAAACGTTGATGATCCTCATGGAGTGTTGTATCAGTCTATTATTGATTTTTTTGATCGACAGCCACATAATGTTCAATCGGCCATTATAGGAGTTTATTTAGATGTTGCTAGTGGGACAAATAAAATGTTCCGTATCGATGCATTATCAGATGGAACAAAGCGTGTTTATAATCTTGTTCCGGACTTATGTTTTGAAAATGAAGTAATAGGAAGCGGAGTTATAATTACGAACCAGTCAAAGTTTAAGGAAACGTTGACTCCGTTATCGAAGATATTTAAGAATGCACTGGATAAGGGTTATAACGTTCGAACTGCCACTGATGTGGTTGAGCGTGAAATAATTGGTAGACTGAAAGAACTTGGACCAACTGTTTACCAAATTGAAGGTATTTCTTCTGTGATGAATGTTTCTTTTATAGTCGGATCAGCATTAAGGGTAGAAGGAAGAACAGTTGAAGAATTTACCGTTGGAGAAAATAAACCACTGACTAAATGGTCTTACACATTTGGAAAAGACGATACTGGGAACGTCTTCCTCAAGGATAATTCTACGTCAAAAATTACACCGGTACACATGACAGATGAAAAATTCCCACCACACATGTTAAACCAAGAAGAAATCTTTGATCCGGGAAAGATTGAAGAGCGGGACAAAAGTCCTTTAATTAACAAGGACAACGATAGAAAATAGATGAGAGGGAGCAATGCGTTGACATTTGCTCCTTTTTTTATTTTTAATTTATTCGTTCGGAAACAGCCCTTTTCACGCTTAGGACAGGCAGAGAAGAAGAGAGTTTCAATAATGCGCTGATTGGGGATTGGGCCAGCTGTGAACACTACGATTAGCTCTCCGGTAACGGTGCTGCCGTCCACCGATATGGACCCTCGACGTTCAAGGAAACTGAAGGCTGGTCGATCGGACGTTACAATCCGCGAGCATGGAGTACAACCTGAACACCGGTATATGAGAACTTCTTCTCCACACACAGGCCCAGGGCAAGTCACGGTCGACTGGAATCCAAGCTCATGCTCAAGTCCAATATGACAACAAATGAGGTTCCGTTGATCGAGTTCATCAACATCGATCTCGGCGAAATGACCGTCCTTCAGCTGTTGAACAGCAGCTTGAACTTGAACGGGGATAGCAGAAGAAACGGACTGAATTTGGCTTGTATAGTCCGTTTTTCCTTTTATCGGTGAAATTGACCATGCGTCATTCGCCGTCTTCTATGTAGGAGATGATAAGATGAGATATAATGGAAGAAGCGAGCCGAATTCATCGGCTGAGAATTCTACTGTAGCGTTACACCGGGAAATATATTCTTATCCCTCTTAAAAGGAGTTGTTCATTTTGAAAATTGTCATTATGCTATTCGTTGTCTTTCTTATTATAGGTGCTTCTGAATTTCTTCCGAAAATTATTGGAGCAGACGGCGATTGGATTGCCTTGTACGTTTCAGCAGGGTTAATAGCCTATTTGTCTGGAGAGTTGTATGAGGTGAAAAGAAAAATGAATAAGTAATATGAGAGGAAGGTTTATTTTGGCCAGCTGTCGGCCGCGACCTGTGTGCTTGTTGGAGAAATTAAAACACTAAACAAATCACCGAGGGAGAAGAACGCAATTGAAAATAAGATTGCAGATAACCGAGTTTGTATTTTCATTATCATTCACTATGGCTATTATCGGGAGTTTTTTTGCTTTTCGAGCTAATATTCTCGGTACATCAATTTCTCTTTTTTTTTTAATAGCTGCTATTATTTATCCTATTGTCGAAGTAACCATTTCCAACAAAAGATACGGACACGGTATATGGTACAATCGGTTGTTTAATACGTTTGAATTTCATATTGGATCCCTCACGGATTGGAATATGATTGCCATAAGAGCGGCAAAAATTCGACGACTAGCTTTGAAAAAGGGGGTTAGTGTATTATTTTATACTGATCATTACAAGGAAGAACGGCTTCATGAACTGGCAAAAAATATGAATATTTCAATAGAGATTCGACGGGCAAATCCGTTGCAATGGTTGGCTTATAAATGTACAAGTATTGGGGCTACTTTCTACAAGATAGAGGCATGGAAACGTAAAAAGTATCCTTTAGTCCGCTGTATCATGGAGCCTGGCAATAACAAGAGTGGCCGTGAGACTTTAAAATGAAAGAGCGGATGTGGCGGCTGTGGTGGAGTCGATCAGCTGGACATAAATTCAAATCAAATAAAATTCGGGAGTGAATGAAGAATGGAGTTCAATTGTTCAAATGGAAAAACAACCTGGCAAGGGAAGATCAAAAACTATAAAGAGTATGGTAATCATTATTCGCTAGATATCAGTGCAAGGGGATCAGGTATTTCTCTTTATTTTGGTCAAGCGTCTTTTGGCCAATGGTTTATTTGTATCCCCGATTGGAATGCTGGATTGATTATTGGCGATCTTAGACAGGTTAGCTATAATGCAGAAAAAATTGGCGTGGCGATGGAGAATGATTATGATGGCCATTCTGTTGCCAAAGCATTATTCGTCTTTGCTGAAACAAAAAAAATTCAAGAAAAGGATGCCACTCAGGAATACTTAGATATTCTGAAAGCAGCTGGATTTAAAAACATTGATGAAGGATAGACCTATTTCGTTGCTGCAGCGACGTTACCCCTGGATATACCAGGACGTTGCGCAGCTGGGACGATGATCTATACGACTCCTGGTACCGAGGATCTGGAAGCTGCGGTGGAGCGCCGGCACCATTAATGAAACGTTTGAAGTAGTAACACAAATTAACCCTCATGGTGAGCGGAATGAAGAATGACACAAATCTCCCCCTGTAAATGGCGGTAATAGAGGCTATGACAACTCCCGGAATTGACGTGACCAATCCGCAAGCGTTGTCCGTGGCCTTCCCAATCGCTCGGCTATATCTACAAGAGAATATGTTCGCTTAATATCCATGACTCACCTCTCTTCCCGTCATCATCCGTCGTCAACCCTATCATGTCCATTCGTCACGTCGTTGTATGTTCGTCATTTAACTCAAAACCCCGTCGTCATTATGAATGGTACATTCAATGGCTTGATACATGAATCCTCTTTTGGCCGGAAAAGTTATACGATTGATATATAGGTCTTGCCCTAAGATATTCCAATTCAACCGGACATCTAAGTAACCACTTAAAAACCATTAAAATTTACAAATTAATCATTATTTTTATTAATTGTGGTAAAATAGAAAAAACAAGCACAGGGGGATTACTAATGGTTATGGGCCCTGAGAATCTAGATCAAATCCAACAAGATGTGTCTGAAAGAAAAGCAAAGGAAAAGCTTAATGGATTAAAACAACGTGGATTATTAAGCGATATGTTAATGACTCTAGGGGCTGCAGGGCTCTTTATTATTGTGGCTATTATCTTTGGGGTAATAATTTATACCATTAGATATTAACCGAAAAGGGTGAAAGAGCTATACGAAATGTTCTAAAGCAACATTGTCAATTAACAATTTCCGATGTGGAAGTTGTATTTGTCAATTAATCTTAATTACGTATAACTCAAGTTAGACGAAATCATAGTAAATGGAACTTATGTTTGGTACAATATATATGTAGTAGCAGCATAGCATAACACTATTTAATGCCGTTAAAGATTACATAGTCATCGGTTTATACGCAATTTTCCTATAAGCCACCTTTTTTGGAGGATATATGCAATACGAACCTAAGCATCGCTATCATGTAACATTTAAAAACGATAATGACGAATGGAAAACCGTCCCTATTTCCGTTAAAGGATTACTTAGAGACGGACTTAGATTTCTGGATCTAGTTAATGCAAGTGAGTGCTATGTGGATGACGTCATTCGAACTGAGAGAATCTTCTTTATTGAAAAAATTGGCGCGAATTTCATTATACAATTTCCTTTAGCTTTACGAGGCCAATCCCTTACGCAATTCGAAATTTACCAATGTATGCGTTATTAACTTTGAACTTGTGGAGGTCACAATGCACATCGACGAACGTAAACGCCTATTCAAAAAAACCGACAGCAAAATGATCGAACTCCCGTGGTACGCCCAGGAATACATAGAGCGCAGCAAGCGCAAGAAGTCGCCAAATACGCTGCTGAATTACAGTCTTGATTATATCTCATTCTTCAATTGGCTCATCTCCGAGGGCTTCTACCAAGGGGAGCGCGGGGATCTCCCGCTTGATGTGCTGGAGAGCCTTCGAGCAGCAGACGTCGAACGATACGCTGATTTCCTTTCGATTGAACATGGAAATTCAAAGGATACGATTGCACGTAAATTCGCCTCTCTCAAATCGTTATTCCATTTCCTGTCGCAGATTTCGGAAGATGATCAAGGATTTCCTTACCTGAAGCGGAATGTCATGATTAAGGTCGAGGCCGACAAGGAAAAACTCACAGTGGAGAAAAAGGCGGCTCGTATCGAGGATAAAATTCTGCGAGATGATGAAATTTTTGATTTTCGAGTGTTTGTAGCTGAAGGCTTCCAGGGCGTATGTGAGCCCAACAAGCGTATCTTTAACTCCCATATAAAAAACAAGGAACGGGATTTGGCTTTGGTCAGCCTTATTCTAGGGTCCGGACTCCGCATATCAGAAGCCCTCTCGCTTGATCTTGACGATATCGACTGGTTGAAAGCAAAAGTCTCTGTGACTCGAAAAGGCAATAAAAAGGACAGCGTAACGATTAGCGATATTGCACTTCAGGATCTCCAGTCCTATGTGGCGATACGAAAAAACCGTTACCGCGTCGGTGACAACCAGACGGCCGTGTTCCTCTCCCTCCCCACTGGACCGAGCGGAACCGTTAGCCGCCTGACCGTTCGGGCCGCGCAGAAAATGCTTGAGCGGTACGTTGATTCGTTCGGCCGGCCTGCTTTGACGATCCACAAACTGCGTCATACATTTGCGACGAAGTTTCATCAGGAGAATAATGATCTTGCCAAGTTAAAGGAGCAGCTCGGTCATTCCGATATGAACACGACTATGATCTATACTCATATTGCACAAGAGGATCGACGTCATTCGGTAAACAAGGCCGACAGTTGAAATTCTGTTATTAGAGCGAATAGTTAATCCCTAAGGTCTAGAACCCAGTAAGTGAGTTGATCTTGCTCCTCTTCCTTTTTTCATCCTTTATCGGCATCCTCAGAGTTTGATATATAGGTGCGCAAAAACACCTCCAAGGTTGTCTCCATTTCTAAAAACATGGACATCTCTTGAAGGTGTTTTTGTTCACGCAATAGGGTCAGTCCCGCTTGCTTCTTGGAAAGCTTTTCACTTTCTAGCCTTCATCTTTGAAGGTTAGACCGGAGAAATCCGTATACGATGATATTATTTTTATTTTTTTTCGTAATAATATCCTCTTATTATCAACTGTTTTGTATCTTCGGTCACTTCCTCACCAATATCTCCTCTAACAACTTCCTCTCGTGGAAATTGTTTTGGAAAAGGTGCATAATAAAATTCTCCATGTTCAGTTGCTACACTTTCCACCGGTTCTGTTCGAGCTTTTCTGTCGTATTCAATTTGCCAATCTGGTAATGCTTTTTTTGGTGGAGTGGTGTCATTAATAGTCGAGTCTATAACTTGCTTATTATCTATAAGTTCTCTGATTATAAAAAAAGCGCTCATTAATACAAAACAACATGATGCAATGATTATAGTTCTTCTTAAAAACTTCTTATTCATGATCACTCACCCCTTCTAAGATGTTATTTGTTGTTGAGGAAATACTTAAAAGATAGCATCAATATATCCATTCCCTGAAATTGGAAAATCGTTCAAATTTGTTACCATTACTTGGTATGTACCAGGAGGTACGTTCCATATCTCTTTTGTTTCGTTCGTATGTGTAAATCTCCCATAGATGAGGGCTGGCGTTCCAAAGTAATCTCTGTTGACGAGTGTATAATTCACAGAGGGGGCTTTGTTACTATTAGTAGCCCACTGAACAACAGTAATCTTGAATTTAGTTGCTGAAGAAGTGAATTCACCTGAGAAGTGGGCCCCACCAGATGGACCGGGTGGTTGCAAATTATCAAAAGCCCAAGACATATTAGCCATAGGTTTAATATTTCCTTCTGGTTGAGTTTCTGTGGGTTCTACCATCAATGATTCTATAGGAATAGCATTTCTTACTGCCTCGTGATATTCTTCCTCAGTAAGTTCACTTAGAATTGAGTCTGTATTCACAATTTCAGAATATGGCGGAAATCCATTTACCCAATCGTTTTCAGCAGCCTCTACATTAGAGACACTACCAGTATGTAAACCTACAGATGTCAATATAACTACCAACATTGTTACAAGCATTTTTTTCATTGAAAAATCCTCCTCAATCGTTATTTATGAAACTTTAGTAAATGTATCGTACTATCTCACAACCCCCTAACAATTGGAAGTGTTTACAAAACAACCTTAACACAATAGTTTATATTTGTAAAACAAGTAATATATTAGTAGATTGAGGTATTAAGTTTTATCAACCTAGTCGGTGTAATCATCCCTCTCCAATAAATAACGCATCTATTATGAACTTAGTTATGATTTTTCTAACGTTTCGTTTGTAGTCTATTTCCAAGAACTTCTCTGAAACGTAATAACATAACCGGGATTCACACAAAATTTATCGAAATATCGTTTAAATGCTGTTAATAGAGGATAGTTAATCCGAATTTAAGATATGAATAGTTTCAATTTAATTTTGTTTCATTATGGATGCTGATAACATAAGTAAAGGACACATCACTAACGAGAATGTGTCCTTTACTCATTGATCAACTACGAATCCGGATATCTGATGCTCACTGTTCAGGACCATACGCCTCAAATTCCCAAGATCGAATATCCGAATTTCGTAGCCCAAACCGTCCCAAACACCCGAACATACTATTTTGTTTGATCAGTCGAAAACTAAACGAAAACCCACCTCGTGAGGTGGGCTTTCGTTAGTCTTCTCCGTTTACCTAGCGATTCTCTATTGTTTTAGAGTAACTTGAATACGTCCGATCGCTATTCGATGATTTGAAACTCCTTCCAATCATCTGCAGCCTGCTCGTTGCTTTTGGTCAATAGTTTTAGACCGATACCAGTCACAAGTTTTCTGGTAGGGTAGTATGTGCGGTTATTCCAAACGATTTGATTTTTGGGGTCCAAGGTGTAGAATTTCTTTTGAAAAGTAACGGTAATCTTGTCGTTCTTTCCATCTAAGGTTCCGCTATCAAACAAGTTCCTGATAAAAACGAAAAAAAGTAAAAAACAGAATTCTAAACTAAATGAAGACCACTTTGGATGAAATCCCAAGTGGTCTTCAAGCTTTCACTTCAGTTTTGATATTCCAACCCTCTGCAGGATCCGTATACAATGATTACCTCAGTTTATGGATTTCAGTGCCTGAAATTTAATAACCCATTCTTCTGATCGATACGTTAACGCGTATCTGTCCCACTAAGAACAGAATTCAATATCACGATCACGTCGTTTCGAAGCCATGGGACGCGTAGAAGAATGATTTGAGAACGAATAAGGCGTGGCAAGGTATGGTTATTTACCTTTTAGTATATAGAAAAGCAAATTGCTAAGCCCATGATGACGATAAATATAAAGGAGCGTTCTCCCAAATTAAGAGCGCCTAATCAAAAGGAGAGAGTACCATGAAAAAACAATTCATCAAAATTGCAGGAATCGCACTGGCATCAGCACTTATGGTGAGTATGATGTGCATCAAGACACCTAACGCTCAAGCCGCTACAACTCAATTTTTCGATGTGAAATCGACCCACTGGGGCGCTAGCGCCATTACCAAAGCCGTTTCCAAAGGCTATGTCGATGGATACACGAACGGTACATTTAAGCCAGACGCCAGTGTCACACGCGCGGAATTCGTGAAGATGGTCGTCTCGGCCCTGGAACTTGAGACCACGCCAGCAAGCAGTAAATGGTACACGGAGTACGTTGAAGCTGCAAGCAAAGCAGGCCTTTACGCATCCGCCGATTTCAACGATAACGAAGCCGCTTGGACGAAAGTCATGACACGTGAAGAAATGGCCCGCGTTGTAGCTCGTGCGATCGGAGAAACGACAAAAGAAGATGACAAATGGATGTATCTCGCTACGAAAGCCGGTCTTATTAAAGGCGTCGGTATAGGGCAGATCGCTCCGAAAGGGATGACCACGCGTGCACAGGCGATCGTTGTGATCGAACGAATTCTTTCCAAGAAAAACGGCACTGACCTCCACGTCGATAAGTATGCGGTCGGCAGTGCTGAAATCGCATGGCATGGAACAAACATCTTCACCGTGATGCCGGAAATGTGGGTAACCACGGAAGCCGATCTGAGACATGCTAGAAAGGCCTCGGTCGAAGAAATGTGGAAAGAAGAACGTATGACCATCACGTCAAAAGACGGACTGTATCAAGGCAAGCTCGACGCACTTATTGCCATCGACCTTACTGATCCGAATGACCCTAACCTTGGGTTAATCAAGCCGATCAATACGCTCAAATGGTTCAATAACCGACCTTCGATCAAGAACCTGATGGTTAAAGACCAGAAAAACAGTTACGTCCTGTATTTCAAAGGTGGAACGGTATTCAATAAAGATACAAAAAGATATAACCCGAATACAATTCTACGATTCCAGGTCGATGGATTTGATAGTCCTGATCGCGATGCCTTTTTTAATAAAGGTGTGCTGAATACAGCTGCCCGCCTTTATCGCAATAGCTTAACCGACATTCCTGCCGTTATTATCCCCAAAAAAGGAACTGTTCAAAATTACAGCAATTTGGAAATTAGGCTGCAAACTCCAGCAGCTGGATGGTGGTTCAGTGAAATCGTCCCCCTCAGTCTGCGAGGAACTCGCGACGACGCCTAATGCTTGTCGGAACCGGCATACTGCTCCTAACTAGCGGTATGTTGGGTTTATTTCGTTAGAGTTTCAGATGCACTTGTCGGAGAGTCAGCTAAGGGTGTAGACAAAGAGTTGATCAGATTGTTAGTGCTCCCCATGATTCGGTGGGGTCGATTAAGTTGCTGAAAAAAGAGCTCAGTCCTTAGGAGAAGCCCAAGACTGAGAAGAAAAATCCAAGAGAAAAGACGAAGAATTGTTTCGAGATATAAAACTACGATCATTCTTACTTGAATGTCAACGATTTCCCTCCTTACTTCAATGCCGCCTTATCCTTTAATGACTATTCAGCTGTATATTAAAAGGCCGTCCATTCGGACGGCCACACCATCATTTACAACCACTTTAATTTTGTAGGTTCCTTCGATTTAGGTTTAGTCTCCATTTTACTTGATAATCAGATCGAGATGTCGAATTACCAGAAGCAAAAAGATCTTTAACTTCTGATGTTCCTAATCATCAAAACATTGTATCATTGGGTATATTTGTTAATTGTCGGGTATTGATTCTTTCAAGATTGCTTCTAATTCGGCTTGTATTTCCTCAGGTGTCATACTCTCTACTGGTTGGTATTCTCCATAAATATTAAAGTCACTGTCTTCTTTACTGTCTTTACTGTCTATGATATCTGTGTACAAACTTTTCTCATAGGCTATCAAGTCCTCATTTCGACCACTATAGCTGCTCGGTATGCTGTACAAAGACTCAAATGACTTCTCCGTCTCTCCTCCCTGACCATAAATATGGTACATGGCCAAGTGATGCATCATCTGAAGATCATAGCTTGGGTTGGGAATCTGATCAATGAAATCCCTTACGAGAGCGTATTGCCCCGAAGCCAAAAATTCATCAACTGTTTCCCAAATCTCTTCATCTTCATCTGTTGAACTACTTGTGAAACTACCTGCATGAAATGCATATGTATATTCGATCATATTTCCCCAGGTGTCATTGGAAACAACGTACTCACCAGTCAAATTTGCTCCTTGTTCTCCAATCAAATCTTGGACCGATTCGGGTTGCACATTTGCTGTGGGGGATGAGAGACGAAGATTATAGCTGCCAGGTGATAGCCCCTCCCCCTTATTGGTGAACCATTCACTTTCAAATAGACCATTAGTGATATAAACCTTAGTCTGAGAAGAGTATCCCTCTTCCCCAGACACGGATAAAATAAGCTCCATGTCATTCGGTAAATTAGTAGTTCCACTAAATTTGAGTCGATTATCAACATCGAACTCTTCTTTTACCGAAATGTTAATGGTAATATTGCTGGCTACAAGATCTTCCTTCGATGAGCAACCACTGATTACTAGTAGAATTGCACTTAGTAGTAACAATAAGAATCCTTCCTTGGACTTCAAACGTTCGGTATGTATATGTTTATCCCCCTCTCCAATTACTCTTTATATCGGAAAGATTTAAGAGATTACTGAACACAAATTACGAAAATTCCGATCCATAATGTTCACCTTAACTGGGGAGTATAAGACACCAAAAAGAGCCTACACTATAAGATTCTAAATATATTCACCTATTCTAATCTTAGTAGAATGAGAGTATCTAGTGCTGCCTTTAACTGCCGAGATACAAAAACGATAACTCATCCGAAGAACTTTTTCCTCAAATGTATATACTCTGGCTGCACGAGTAGCTCTTCTAGTTCTTCTCTTTGAATCAGTATTTTTTTATATGGAATAAAGTAATTCGTCTCTAACATAAGATCACTGTTAAACCAGTCAAGAAAATCACTTGTTATTTTCCGGTTTGTTACGAGTAAATAATAATCAGGTTTATGCATAAGGACCTTTATCATTTCACTGTATATTTCATCAATAGCCAAGGACGTGTTCTTATCTACCGAGTACTTACATTGAAGGATCCATCTCGTCGATGCGTTAACCTTAGGAAGCCAAGAAGCCATATTTATCTCAAATTGACCATCTCTTGCACGATCAACACCGGTACCTATCCGAGCATAATTTACGATATCCTTAGAATGAAGAATTAATTCATTTATAAGATCCTCAAAGGCATCCGACTGTTTAGTCCCTGAACAACCTGGTGGAACGTTTAGTTTCGACCAGTCAAACTCATAAGTCGTTTTTGAAATTTCTATATATTCATCTTTAGTTATTGGTTGAATACTTAATGTTGGAATTGGGACTTTTGTTTCTAAGTACCCCCGCTTGTTTTCCCAGTTGATACCCTCAATCTCTAGTAATGCATACTTATTATCATCATATTGGGTTAATACAATGACTTTATAGATTCCGTCTTTAAGTTCTTTTGTGATTTGTTTAAGCGCTAGCCGGCACTCATTTGTGTCTTTTTGCAGATGACTTGAAGCCACCATCGCATACTGCTCAATATTCTTTCTAAAAGACGATCCTTGTCGGAAAACAAAGCTTCCGTGTGCTAATAGTTTTGAACCAGATGACTGATAAATATAGCAACGTTCTCCATTCAGATCATCAAGAGAGGGAATTATGTCGTAGGTAGGTGAATGAGTATTCATTGGTCACGCACCTCTTCCCTGATTGGACGATGGTTAGGATAAACGAAGTACAGCCAATCCACTATGTCTTTAATCGTTGCATGAACGTTGCTATCCAGAATATCAAAATTAACCAACGTAGTCACAAAAACATTCTTGCAGAACACTTTGAAACGTTCCATAATACGTTCTTTTAATGCAAACTTTCCCGAGGTTTCACAAAGCATAAAGAACTCCATGAAGTCATCAAATAGCCAAGCTCTCGTATCTATAAATGTAACATCAGAACCTCTATAATTTGTTCCCGAAACGAAAACAGAACAAGCTGCTGCTAACGATCTTTGGTCCTGCGTGTTTCCAAAAAGACTTGTGATTACAGCCTTAAGATATTTCATCTGTTCTGATATACCCATTGATCGGAAATAATGCTCGAAGTTTTTAGCAGCTTGTAATATATCGGCCTTCCACTTCAGTTCAGTGTCATGAAAGCGAACTAAAAGATCCACTAATTCAGGATCTAGCTCATCAATGGATTTGGCAGATATATTTCCTTTTTTACTTGCATATGCATGATGCATTTTCTTTCTATCATGATTATAAGCCAGGTATTGATCTTCTATTATAAAGTTATGATCATCGTCTCGCGCCGAAAAGAAATACAATAGACTTAGACAGCTCGTGAGTTTTTCCTCTGCTAGTTGATAGGTGCTCTGAATGTCATTGATACCAGCCAGAATATTATGTACGAGTACCCAGATGTATTCTTTCTGTTGATCTTCTGAACTCCTCACAAGATGCGGCCTTTCAAAATTTTTTTGAAATGGAAGGCCATGTTGCCATCCTTCAAAAAGTGCATCCGACATAAATTCTATATCCTTCAAGTCTAGTCGAGAAAAACGGCTGTCAGCTTTAAGATCCTTTACATGCAGACATACTGTATAATTTACAATTTTCAGGTTCTCTTCGTACATCCAGTCAAATAGTTGTTTGAACTGCTCAGGTTGTAATGCGTCATATTCAGTCTTTATGATTAGTTCTGGATCGCCTTGTTCCAGAATTGCTTCAACTATTGCCAATCGAACAGCTTCAAAATAACGTCCTGAAAGGCTATTTTTTTCGTAGGTAGGTGAGGCAAATTGTAAAGCAATGTGGTAAAAATCGCTCAAATAAAGGCTAATCCAACCCCTCAAATCAGATTCGCTCAGTTCATTTTTAAATAGATTCTCAAATATCTCGATATATCTTGCGGTTAAATGTTCAAATTCTCTAGAGTTTTTAATAAGTTCAGTCACATAATCATATATTCTACGTCCCTCTTCCAGAGGCTTCCCCACTCTCTGTTCGGAAGCAAAATAATGGATTATTAGCGTTTCACACTTTTTATAGATACTCTGAATAATCTTAACTGAGAGAACGCCTCCGTGATTATAAAGTACACAATCTAATAAAAGAGCATCGAACTTTTTTTTGAGTTTATCTAAAGTCTTTCCAATATGATCCGTAGTAAATATTCGATCATCAAAGGTGTACAATAGATTATTTCGCAACCGGTATAAAATAAAATATAATGGTTTTCTCTCAAGTTCTGGGTAACTTTCAAGATGCGTTTCGAAAACAACTCCGAGAACGCTAAGAATATCTGTCTGTTGATCTAATTCAAGATACTCATTGAAAGTAACTGATGGAATAAGTGGTTTAATATCTGAAGGCTCCTTTAAGTCTGTTACAAGCATCATTTCTTCCATCTTAGAAGTCAGAATGCTATCCAATAATTCCACAACAACTTGTGGATGGATATCAAATTCAAGTGGTTCTTCATCACTCTGGAAACCAAGGTGTAATTGAATATAGTCATATATATCATCAATTCCCATAGCTTCAGGAAAAACGCTAAGGTATTTTTTCCACAGCGAATACTCGACCGACTTAAGAAAATGTCTATTTTGGTTCAAGAGAATGTTCTCAATAGGCTCTGCAAAGGTTGCTGAATTAAAGGTTACTCTTTGAATTCTCTTGTACATAGATCCTCCATGATCCCATAATTTTTCTGTAAAAACGACTACCTGTGAAATTTATAAGTATTGAATATCAACAAGCCAAGTGCGAATTGCAGGATCATCTATTCTTCCGATCGATTCATCTATAATTTTAGAAAGTGCCTGAATGGTAAAACCATAATGAATTAGCTCACCCTTATTCAATCTTACATAGTGATTCAATTGCCTTGCTTCTGCAACTGTTATGGTTCGCCTCTTAACCTTTAAAAGATAATCAGTAAAATCAATATCGACGACGAGGACTTCTGATAAGGTATCCTCGTCAATAGAAAATCTCCTATCATGGTCTTCCTTTAAATCAGTCGTCTTACTGGTTTCCTCAGTTCTATATTCGATTGACTCTCCAACTGTGACAATCAACTCGGATTCATCCAGAGTGTAATTCATAAGTTCGTCAACCCTGAATGCTACTTCATTCGCAAATTCCAAGCGGGCCTTTTCCTCGATTTCTTGATCGCAGAGGAGGATTTCGTCTTCAACTATTAGTGCGTATGATATATTCTGTTTATATCCCTTTGTTAGTGCATATGCACGGTAAGGTGACTTTTTTCGATCCAAAATGATTCGATGGGTAGATATTGTGATGTTATTCCCTTCCGAGTGGACATAATACAAACTTCTAACATCAATATCTAATGAACCGTACGAACGATAACCAAAAAGATCCGTAACACTGACATTAGGGAATTCCTCGATTAAATCTTTTACAAGCTTATCCCACTCGCGGTCTTCCTTAGTCTTTATCGCAAGGCCATACTCGGCTTCCCATAAGAACAATACTCTGTGATCATAATCATACGCCAGTTCCCGCTCCTCTATAAACCAAATGGTCTCAAGCCCTTTATCTACGAAATATTTATTTCGCTTATTAATTAAATTTACAATCTTAGTATCACCAATCTCATGAATATTTGTAATGAGACAGATCGCAAACTCTCTTCCATTCTTGTTAAGGTAGATATCCGGGTAGTGTTTCCAGGATTCATGGCCTTTTTCTTCATACCCATACTTGACTCTTAAATCGGTTTTAAACCGCTCCTGCCCTTTAAGATCGGTGTAGATTATTTCTTTAATTACTGAGTGTCTCTTATTTTCTCTGGTAACTTGAGCTTGGTATGTATCATAAGCTTTAGCAATTTGGCATGTACGACCTCTACGGTGAGCTAGATGGATATCACGAACATCACCAGCTCGCAGGTATAACTTCTCCATACAAAAAGGGCAGGTGATATGCCCTTTTTCTGCAATTTTCCTATACCTGTCAATAGCGTTATCCTTATCTTCTGTACTGAGGAGAAGGGACTTTATATTTATAACCTCATTATTGTAGAAACCTATATCCATAATCTGTACCTCCCTGCCGGATACTACAACTGATTTACTCTTTATGAGCTGTTCTACTACAATAATTTTATATAGATTATATAATTTTCACCAGGGTATTCCAATCATGTATACATGGTTCAGTCGATATGAGGAAAACAAAAAAAGGATGGCTGTTGCCATCCTTTTTACTGTACGAAAGCATAGGGGGATAATTAATCGAACAAATGTCATGTGGTATGAAATAGGTGGTTTCATTTATCGTGGCAACCTTGATACTCTTCATCGAAGAAACTCAATTACATAGGATCCAATCCCAGTTTTACTTGAATTTCCGATTGATTATTATATGCGTGAACTATGTACTCTACCGCCGTATCTACTATTTGTTTTATAGATGTGTTGGAGTTTATTTTCACGTAACGATATCGAAACGTGTTTCCGTACTTATTAAATAGCGTTCCCTTTGAAGGGTATTCTAGGTTGTTAGTAATCCCGCCTATATTAAACCTGAACCAGTCACCGGCCGCATTAAGCTTTTCTGCAATTTCATTTGCCCCCGACTCACATTCAATAAAAAGTCTAAATTGATCTCCTTGAAATTGCACACCAATTATGATCACGTTTCCGCGTAATAACCCAACAGCATATTTTATTTCCGAAAGTCCCGTACCCTTTGTGAATCCTGAATTTGTAAAGAAATGGCCAGCCGGGGTAACTTTCCAATCAGTCTCACTGGTATGAGGTAAGCTAGGGACTCTTGACTTCATTGTAACTTCCAATTCATCAGCCAAATAGGCAT
This sequence comes from Paenibacillus glucanolyticus NBRC 15330, assembly GCF_004000885.1. Taxonomy (GTDB): domain Bacteria; phylum Bacillota; class Bacilli; order Paenibacillales; family Paenibacillaceae; genus Paenibacillus_AQ; species Paenibacillus_AQ glucanolyticus. The sequence goes on along the minus strand of NZ_BIMC01000013.1, from coordinate 56,513 downwards.
GGATGTGCTTCAAATATAAGTCATGAATACGAAGTTTACGCAGCTGGGAGACCAGTGGATGTTTTGTGCTATACCAATTATATGTATCATTTACGATATCGACAGTAGCCAAGTAACTTATGTGATGTAGCTGCCGAATAAATTGAACATAGTCACCTAATATTTGCGCATGGTAAAAATTGAGTTTCTTTATTTTCTCAACTAGGGTTTCTAGTTGATTAGCCAGCTCTTCATAACTTAAGAACGACCAAGTGACCCCGTTGTTCAATTGAAATGAAGCACCTTTAATATATTTTGGAATGGATAAACTAAGAAGCAGAAAATAATCATTCTTGGCAGCATTGTCCGAATACCTCTCCAACTGAGATCGATTGGGATGGCTTTTTACTTTGTTTTCAATAATTAGAGTTCTTTCAATTCCTGTATCACTGCGGAAATATGCAACGATATCTCTGTTTTTCTCTTCTCTCGTAATTCTTTCGAGCGAATAGTTCGATTCATCATCCCCGATCCAATGAGATAAAATTTCAGCTCCCAGGATCGGATATTGTTGAAACAGCCAGACGATCATGTTGCTATGAAAAAGCTCTTTTGAAGATAAAGATAGATTGAAAAGCGGGGAATCTTCAAGTATAGACAATTTGTCTATCCCGCTCCCCTCTTCTCTTTGTTTGCTTGGTTCAGCCATAGAATTCACTGCACTCCATTCAATTTCAATTCTTACCTTCAGATCCGATTAAAGAATCCCTATCCCATACGCGTCCACACAATCAACTTGTCAGACACTGTATTTGGCACTTCAACCGCAGTCATTTTTCGTGAATCAAGTCAAAGGTTTAATGTCCTTTTGCTACGCAATACTTTTTTCTCATCAATCTGAATTATCCCACCTCTTTAGTGAGGATACAATATATTCCCTGATTTCTGATCAGAATAAACTGCTCATATTTTACTCGAACGGGAAACAAGTTCATCCCTAGTTTTTTCAGCTAGTTTGAGGGCTTTGTACTTGCTGGTAGCTTCTTTTTGACCACTTATGGTACCTGGATCATATATGGGAAGCATCTCACCATCTGCTTGAATGTACGGAATCCAAGCAGAATGCACTCGCTCTAACTTTTGGTTAAAGAACGATTTATATCGTGCACTTACCTTTTCCCCAATAGATCTGATTTTCTTTTCTTTGTTCATCTAAAAAACCTCCTTAATCAATTGGTTATTTGGTAGAGAAATGACAAACCGACAACAACAATAACAATTGCACCACTGATTCCGGCTATAGCAACCTTCCGAAATTCACCATTCTCGCCGCTAAAGTATACAGCGAAAAATTCACACCATTGTTCCCTTTCTATATAAAATTTTATGGGGATCAAAACTAAAAGTAACCCCGCCATGGTCCAGAGCATCGAACTTACCATTTCAATACCTGCTACCATTTCCTTGTCTCCCCCTTAATATTCCTCAATCATTCATCATCTTGTCGTAAGATCTATATTTGCTTCATCATACCTTATGATGTCGATATTAGAGAAACAGATGGTCCGTATATAAAAAAGACTAAAATCTCCGGGATTCAGAGACTTTAGCCTTTTCTCTTTTTTCATCTTTTTAAATCCTAATCAGCCCAGTAATTGAAATACGCTTAGCTTTCTCAACAGCAAAGAAAAATATAGAATTTCAGCAATCTAACCGATTACTAGGAATCTTGAAAGATTGAGTAAGCCATTTCCTTCGATGGCCGGCTGGCCAAAGAGATACTTTGTACTTTTTATCAATTGTGCGTATACCTCTTGTTCAGAAAAATCTCTATTAAATAACATTTTGCTTTCCTCAATAATAAGGGCAAGAGCACCAGCAACAAAAGGAGCTGCCATCGAAGTGCCACTTAGAGACTTATAGCTATTATTCAAATAGGTGGAATAAATATGTTCCCCTGGGGCTACAAGATCCAGTTGTTCATTTGAATTAGAAAACCTGGCTAAGTTTTTTGTGCTATTCACAGCACCTACTTGGATGACTTCCTGATACGCACCAGGGTATCTATATTTTTGAGTAACTTGTCCATCACCATCATTTCCGGAAGCTGCAACAACCGAAATATTATGCGCTAACGCATAACGGATAGCATCATGTAGCAATGGATTATTCACTTTAGTTCCTAACGACATGGTTATAATGTTAACTCTTTCACCGTTGGGCCCTCTCCAAAGGATGGCATAATATATAGCTTCGATTACATTGTTGATAAGTCCATTCCCATTATTCGCCAAAGTCTTAAGAATCAATAGTTTAGCCTTTGGAGACACACCAATATCAATCATATCATTACGCGCAGCAATGATGCCCGCTACATGAGTGCCGTGCCCATGTTCGTCTTGAAATTGCATGGGGTCATATTGGTAATCCTGGGTGAAGTTTCGTCCTCCTATCACGTTCTCCTTCAGATCTTCATGACTCATGTCAATTCCAGTATCCAAGACTGCAATAACCACACCCGATCCAAAAATTCCACGGTTCCAAAAATGATGTACATGAATCATATCGAGGCCATTGTTTTTCTCATCACTGCTATCCAAAACCTCATGATTTAACAAACTAACCAATTGGTGGAAATCCATCATTATCTTCTCCTTCCCTCGCCTTTAATTTACTAACTATTAAAGTGAGAGAAGAAAATAATTCAACAACCATCCAGATTTTTTTGAATACAGGTTGTGATTATGGTGACTAGACACTCTTTGTTATACAAGTTAGGGGATATCGCCAAGAGGTTAAGGCAAAGGTCTGCAAAACCTTCATCCTCGGTTCAAATCCGAGTGTCCCCTTTTTCTAAAAAACCAAAAGGAGTGCAAATTCATGGAGATGAAAGTAACAGTTTATACACGACAGGGTTGTGTCTACTGTATGCGTATTAAGGAATGGATGAGAAATAATCAACTTCAATTCGAGGAGGTTGATGTTTCCTCAATGACAGATCTGGAATTGAAAAGTCAGATCAAAGGTGTTCCCTATACGGTAATACAAAACGGAGCCGATAAGGAAGTAGTTCTTGGGTTTAATGAGGAAAAATTAACCCGGATCTTTCTCGGCTAATACCATATGAGCTTTTCGTGGATTGTTGTGTCATTGAATAGCCCAACCAAAAGGAACTACTCGTGTTGCAACTAATACACGAGTTTTTCGACGTTCTATTGTATTTTTTGAAATTTATATTCAAGGAGTTAATAACAAATAAATTCTTGGTATTAAGAATTTGGAAATCTACACCTATTGATATCACATTAATTCAAATTTTTTCAAATTAATCCATAACCAACATCATAATTCTACGTTATATATATATACAGTTAAGTTTCTTTCAGTAAATTATATCTGCTCAAAAGAATTATAGTATCATCCAACCACGAGTTTTATAGTTGTTACCATGGCTAAAGGAACTGATCTGTGCATTCTTTGCTAAAAGTATCTTAAATATTTTAATACTTTTCATTATGCTTTTTGAAATATCCCAAATCATCCATGAGTCAAGTATATTGTCCTTCCATATTGAGATGCGATAAAGAGCACTCCCATGGAGGACATGGTCACTGCGAACGACTAATCCTGCTACGTCTTTTGGCTTATAAAAAACCTTTTCAAAATTAGAATGCTTCTAGTATTAGAGCCGCTCACGAAGCAAAGCGTTCTATTGGATTGTTCAGAATCTTTGAACTGTAACATATTACAAAATATAGGTTCCTTCAACATTCCAATTATGGTATTATATTCTATGAAATACATATTTAAACAGAAAGGATGAGCGATTTGAAGTTGTCTGGAATATCTAAATTGCAAACCAGGAGGAAGGAGAACAAAATTTTGAGTAAAAAGTTGCGAATAAGGACTGTTGTGTGTGTTTTCATTGTGGGTATGGCTATTGGAACAATTTCGTCTGTTGTATATGCGGCACAAGCATTTAGCACTGCGAAAGCATATGGCCCTATCCTCGGTTACCGTTATCAAAATCAAGGCGAAATTCAACATAATAATGGCGACTCTCAAGTTGGAGGTTATGCACATGTTGCTAATCCTGCAGGTACCGGTGTTCCAACTGGCTATATGGGTGCAAAGACTAAACTCTACTACAATGGTAGTTTGTGTGCCTCGAATGATTGGTACTATAATGAAACATCAGGCTCAGGTACTGTGAGTATGAGAATTCCTGTGGGTGGAAACTGTGGAAATGGTAACTACACAGCTAATGGTTCGACCAGAGCATATAATGGTAACGGATACGATGAGTTCTCAATAAATACAACTCCTGCAATTCGAAATTATTAAGATTGGATGGTGAACGTAATGAAGTTTACAAAGAAAACAGTATTACTTGGTGTCACCTTTGTTCTTGGTGTGACTTTAGGGGGCTTGCAATTTGGTTCTGCTATTGCCAGTACACTCACTCAAGAACATACTCCCACATTCCCGGTAAACGAGAAAGGCGAGACGTATGGATCTGCAGAAAACGTGGAATCAAACGCAGCACCAGATTTAATTCAAGCAATTGGTGTTGATGGCACTCACGGGTATATACGTGCAGAAGACCTGGAAACCGAACCGCCCAAAAGCCCTAAAGAAGCATTGTCTAAACAACAAAGCATTTCTTTGAATAGCGTTCGAACAATTCCTTTATACGATATTAATGGTAAACAAATAGGTACATTTAATATCCAACAAGTAGGGGATAGTGAGGTTGAAATTGAGACAATTTCTGAATAACCTATAATCCCCACCATTGTAGACTCAAGAAATTATCTAGGCTTAAACTGTCGTCGGTACTCTACTGGCGACAGTTTATTTTATGTTTACTGTGGTCCATGATCGATATAGAGAATGCATTCATTATGGATCTAAATTACCGACCGTGAGGATCTAAATAAAAAGGATTGGATTCAACCTTGAGAATCTCGATCTCACAGAATTAGACCGCACAAGACTCGAAGATAGCCCGAGAGACTAAGAAACCTATCCAATATCTCATGAAAAGCGTCAATGATATTGTCTTTAATCGCGTTGCCGGCCTGTATCCTCTGCTGCTGCTTTTCAAGATTAAGTAACGCCATCGTTCACCCAAAAAAGGAATTGCTTTCAAAAGTATTTACAATAACTGATTGAAATTAATTTTTTTTGGTTATAAAATTGAAACTATATCCAATTTTTTACGTCTTTATTATGTACGACATTTAACGTGGAGGGATATTAAATGAAAAAGAAGTTATTCATTTCGTTATTTGCAATAGTCATCGCTTTAACAGCTGCGGTAGGGATGGCCTTTGCAAAGGGAGCAATCAAGATCGTCGTAAATGGCGAACAGATTAAATCGGATGTTGCCCCGCAGATGAGCAACAATCGAGTAATGGTGCCAATAAGCTTCATCTCGAAGGCTCTGGGTGCTAATGTAAGTTGGGACCAAAAGAATCAAACAGTTTCAATAAAGAGTAGTAATTCAGACGTACAGGAAGATGTCTGGAATCAAAACCTTGATATGTCAAGCAGTAGCTGGTCACAAGTCAAAAACCTTATTGCGCTTTATATCGTAGGTTTTGATACTCGTGATGATAAGTTAATCAAATCAATTTCCGTTGAAGGATTTGACATGATCCCTATCGGCGGTATGTATCCATCCATTATTGATTATGAGATTGTCGATGCTCAGCAAACCAAGGAAACGCTTAAGGTCAGAGTAAGAGTAATCATTGAAGAAGAAAAGCTCTTTGGAGAAGAATGGGACATTGAAATCACTCAAGGCAAAATTAAATCAATGAAAAAAGCCAAACTGTTTGATGTTAACGAATATACGGTAATCCCAGGTCTTACTTATAATAATAAATAAATAAAAAGAGAGCCTCTATCACGAAAATAGAGGCTCTCTTTTTTAATCATTTAGGGTGCTAGAGTCTGAATCGCAATAACTCCAGGAGTAGAGAGTGAACCAGCAGTCGATGTAGTAAGAGCGTAGGTCGCCGACGCGTTAGGTGCTAGTGTAAATGTCACAACCTGGACCATATCTTGAGTAGAGGTCCCAACTTTTAGTGCGGGGACACGAACAGCAGCATTGTTATGCCATTGGATAGCCCCTCCAAAAGGTTTTACTCGTGAAGTAACAAAAACCTTAATTTTACGACTTTCTGTTGTTGATGTATTTTTGAAAGTAATATTCACTTTGTTCTTAACACCATAGTGACCTTTGTTGTCACCGTATGCTTGCCCATTAACCCCACCATCATAACTGCTGGTTTGTGTCATCAAGTTATCATTTGTACCATTAGAAAAGCTGTAGTACTGATAAGAGTTCAAAGCACCCGTTTGGAAACTGATATTACTCTGAATGTCGGCAAAATCCCAAGAACCACGAGGATGCGTGCCCAGCCTATCAATAACCGGAGTTGAGTTCGTTCTTAGGTTTGCAGTTGTAGTATCAGCAACCGAGGACCTCACTCTGAAGGCCATCGGAGCTGTCGAAGAGGATGTATTTTTAAGTGTGAACTCAATTATTCCACCGATCAGCTTGCCACTTTCCACTGGCCATTCTTTTACAAGACCAACATTACCCGCTGTTATACTTGTATCAACTGGGGAAGCACTATCCAATGTGTTAGCAAGCAACGCTTGAGCTGAACAAATCCCATGCGATACGTAGGAACCTGTTGTTACAATGGAATGTTTCAAGTTCGAAATTTGGATTGTACCAGGAGTCGAGGTCGAGTTAGAACCGTTACCAATCGTTACCCCGTATTTTAGTGTTTTTCCGGTAGTATTGAGATGCCAAACAAAGATTCGGTAAGTTAGTGTATTCTTATTTGCGACATAATCGTGCCACAATGTAGCAAATCCATTTGTAAACTTCACTGGCCAGTTGGCATCAGTCGGTTTGCCGATGGTTTCAGGATTGTCCGAAATCATAAAACGCGTAGAGCCAGATTTTACACCGGTAATATGGGGTGGGGCTGTGGTAAGCAGTGGGTGTGTGATTACAGGCAAATCAGTTGTTGTACAAGTCATTTAACATTCCTCCAAAGTTTAATTTGATTTTTGATACCTAGTAATTTGTTCCTTTAAAACTTTATTATCCGAGAGTGTCATCAACATCACTCTCTCCTGCCTCCTTTTCTCTTTATCAAGGTATCAGTTGCCCTCACCTTGTACTTATAAAAGAGAGATTCAAAGCTCTAATAACAACCTCAAAACAAAATTCATGAAATTAAGTCTGTATTCTTGTCTCTGTTACTTTCAAATGATTGAATGGCTTTAGTCAGTTCGTTAAGTGAGTTATCTAATTTGTCCATCTTTTCTCCTATGGTCTGTAAGACATAACGAATCAAAATAAAACAAAGAGTAACCGGAAATCCAACATTCGTTATAAGTGAAATTACATCTGTTACTTGCATACAGTACTTCAACTCCTTCCTTATTTATTTCTCTATATAAGGATGGATCTGTTTATTTTTGCACAACCACTTTTTGGAATGTTTGTTTGAATATAAGAATTCATAACTGTAGTTCTCATTAATGAGGATGTTTGTTTCTTGAAAACAAATTATTGCATTATGATGGACTTGTGTTCTTTTATTTGAGTGTAAAAATCGCTAATATCATAAGATTCTTTTTTTTCATGGTCTTTTAAATGGAGGGAATATGAATTTTGAATGAATTTGAAAATTATGATGAACTCTGCAAGGGGCTTAAAATTTCTTTTGAGGATTTTTAAAAAAAGATACAATATTTACAAAAATTCGCTTCAATAGAATCAGCAATAAAAAGTTTTATTTCAAATCTTGCTAAGGATAACGAATACAAAGAAAATCCATCATCTTCGACATACAGATCATTCCTTAATAGATTTCTTGAATATCTACAAATTACAGAGCAAACTTCACTTTTACTCTATGAATTAAATTACGATTTGTATGAAGGTTTTTTAACGTATCGAAAGTCTTTAGGCTCTAAAGAGTTCACTCACAAAACCAACATTAAAAATGTATATATTCTAAATGCAGTTCATACCTTCGCTTTTGAAAATGAACTATCCCCTATACTTATTAGACTATCTAGACGTAGCAATACGTTATCTTTGGAAGATCCAGTTTTTCTATCAAATTCAAATATATTAAGTATATTTTCAAAAATAGATAAAAACTCTCGAAACGATAGTTTACTTATATCGAGCAATAATTTGTATTTTAGCTGATACTGGATGTAGTCTTTCTGAAATAGGTAAAATACTTGTTAAAGATATCGATGTAAGATCATGTGTTATAAATTTTGAGGGGAATAATGTAAGATTTAAAGCTCGTAAGATTCATATACCAAAAAAAAGCATGGATGTAATTGTTAAATATATGAAATCAATTAAAATTATAGATAAACCTGATTCAAATCTTTTTAATAAAAAGAGTTCATCAAGAACTATTCAGAAGAAAATAAATGACCTCGCAAATGAGCTCAATCTCAGTTCCTTGAAAAGTCGGTCGTTTAGAGATACATTCGTTTTAAGAAAAATATCGGAAGGTATGAAACTTGATGATTTGGTTGTTTTGATGGGTTCTACCGATACTCAGAGAGCTTCACGATATATTGTATATTACGAGGAAAACATAAATAAAATTTCTGGAGATTCTGGTCACTTCCTAGACAGTTATGAATAACCTCTTTTTACTTAGTTTGATACGTACTGACTTCTCCTCTTAATGAACCGCGGATCTGTTTATGTATCATTTAATTCAATATTCTTCCTATAAAAGCATTACAGTTACAATAATCGCTGCTATCCTCCTATAAAGGAAGACGGCAGCGATTTTTGGTGAATATCAAGAAAACTGTTTCTAATAATGGTATATCAAAGTGTGTTCGAGTTAAATACCAGATGTAGCTTGATACTTAAACAGAGCTTTATACGATCCTTGTAGCACACCGATCTTTGTGCCATCTTGTTTACTTATCGTTTGGGGTAACTTCAAATCATATCGAACATTAAATTGATGTGTTCCCCCTCCGAAAGATGGCTTTGCTTGGATAATGGATTGTGGGGCATTGGAAACGATTAATTTGGACGAAAGTGTTCCTTGGCCTGATCCAAAGTTAATCGTTGCCCCAGTAACAGGCCCTTTGTAATCTGTAGTAATCTCAACTGCAGAAGCGGGAATGTAGAATTTTTCCAAAGTTCCGTTCACTGACTTCTCTATCTCGAAATCGGTTGAACTCATACTAACTGTCCAACCAGCATCTGAACCCCTGCCATCAATAACAGTCATAGTGGTTTCGGCCTTAGATGCTTGACTCTTTTTAACATCTAGCCTGATATCGTCGAATTTTAACGCGGTCTGAAACACACGCAATCCAGAACCGACAACTTCCACTTTTTGCTCGGTCACATCCGCATAAGCAGAAGTGCCCAGAGATAGCAGCAGCACCGACAAACCTATGATACCGAGCAATTGTTTTTTGAACCCTTTGATCATGTATTGCCCCTCCATTGTTTCATTTTGTTGTTAGATAAATTCGGATGGGAACCAACCTGCTTTGCCGGCTCCCACAATCCGCAGCTTAGATCCCCGATGCCAAAGAGAATGTAAATAAGGATCTGTACACGCCTACTCTCAAACCGACTTTATCTCCAACTTGATGTGCACTTCCATTACTTGTAGAAACAACATCTACCGTACTAGGAACCCGGAACATATAATCCATTGGGATATCATAGTATCCCATGCCCTTAAATGGTTCCGCTTGCGCTAGTACCTGTTTCGTGCTATCAAGTACGTAACTCCCCGTCTTCGCTGTTTGATCCGGGGAACCAGCCAGCACTTTTGCCGATTTGACATCTACATTCAGGGAAGATGCCGGGATTTTTACAACAAGATCTTGAGTGCCCAAACCTGTATCCAGTACCGGATCACTTACAAAGTCAGTGATAGACAGCGAGTACGTCCAACCATCTGCGGTACCTCTGCTATCCTCAATCAAGGTGTTTGTAACCGAATTAATCGTTTGATACTGATTTACAGTTTGAATCTCGATGTTATCCAGCATCAAACCATTAAACTTAGATGATAGCGCTCCTCCAATAACGTTTAGAATCGCCTCTTGCTCTGCGCCAGTAACCTCAGCACCCCAAGTTGGGTCAACTCCTGGATTAGGGTTTGGATTTGCACCACCATTTAACGGAGGAGTTATATACTCTTTATCAATCAGTACATTACCACTTCCACTATCTGTTACTCGGATTTTGATAGGTAACGAAGCACCGATGTCGATTGGGCCTGTGTACTCTTGATAAGAAGCCCCGTTGTCCAAAGAGTATTCTTTCATCCAATTTCCTGTCGGTAAATTGCTGAAATCGATTAATAGTTTATCATCAATATCCCGAGATAATGACGGATCATAGACTTGAGCCGTTACAACCAGAATCGTTTCAAAACTATAATTAGTGCCATCAGTCACACGAGCTTTGTATACGGAATCCACCACATTATCAACGAGAAGCGTATATTTACGTTCTGTGGAAGAAGGTTCTTCAGTGGTGCCGGAATATTGATTCAAGATTTCTGGTTCGTCGACCCACGATCCACCATCATGCTGAATTTGAAGTGAACCTTGAGTTGGATTAAAGCTAATAGACAGTGGTCTTTGATTATTAACATCTACTTCACCTACACTTCCGACAGGGGCTGTTAGCGTTCCCGGCGCAGCTGGTGCCACAGTGATATTTTCTGTAATCTTTGAAAGCTCATCACTCGTGTTTTTGTTTGTAATAATAGCGGATACTACATGATCGCCTTCTAATAATTGGATAGGCGCTGTGTAATCGAGAATATTTCCATCTACTTCTACTTGCAATTTGACCCGATTCATGTCGATAGCACCCGTATCAACCGTAAGTACCCCATCTTGCTCCAGTAGTTTAGGGTATCCTACAGGAATCACAATTGGATTATTAATTACCGTCACTTCGAGCACTTCACTATACAACGAATCGAGTCCGGATCTGGCTAGAACCTTTACAGGACCCGCAGTTGTTAACGTAATTGGTGCTGTGTACTCTAACCAAGTTGCCCCGTTATCCAACGAGTACTCTTTCTTATTTGCTACTGCAGGGTAGTTGAGCGTTACAACTGTGTTTTCGAATTTATCTGTAGAACGTGATTCAGTTGGCTTATCAATCGTTGTCGGTGCAGGTGTATACCCCGGAGGATAGATACCAGTTGCCCCATCCTGTTTGATTGTATTACCATTTTCATCCAATCTATACAGGTTACCATCGGAACCAATTCCATAAACATTTTGGACATTAAGGTCCAATGCGATTTCAAGCAAGCCAACAAATTTTACGCCTGATGCTGATGTGTTGGTGTACTTTGCATTGCTTGAAAATACATATACATCACCTGTATTTTTCAACAGGTAAAGTGATTTTGTATCGAATGCCAGATCAGTGATATCCTTAATGGCTCCATCCGGTCCAGATAATCTTGTCTGTGTTTCGATTCTACCCGCAATACCCGTTATCCCTTTACCGTTTACGATGCCGTTGTACGCTGTGTTACCGTTACTCCCAATTACATATACATTGCCGTTAGTACCTAGTCCGGCAACGAGAGACACATCACGATTCGCGTTTACCGTATACTTTTTCAAATTCGTCATCACAGTCGATTCAGACGTTGTGTAGTCGGTGTGATATACATAATCGGCACCTATTCTATTAGCAGGAAGACCCCATGCTTTCAGATTACCGCTGCCATCCAAGTACATGAACGTATTGCTTGTGTTAGAGATACTGCCATCAGTCTTATCCGACAAATTTGAAACTTCCCTACTCATATTCGTCGGATCACCGTTAAATGGATATAAAGTCTTAGTACTGATCTCAGTGGTAGCTCCGGGTGTATAACGATCTGTATTTTTCGGGTATACCGACGTATCCCTTAATGTATAAAAGCTCCCGTTAACTTCGAAATAACGCATTCCGATTCGAGTGTTATCCGAGGTATACGATATTTGCTTTGTCCCGTAGGACGTTTCATCGATATAGCCCATATCAAACGTAGCTGGACCGGAGAATCCCGGAAACATCGATGTTACTTTTACGGGCTTCGCATTAGTGTAAGAAGTATCACCAAACTCGCGACCGATTTTATATACATCCGATTCTGTAACAAATAGAACAACGTTTCTATCTACTTGTATCATTTTCTTGACCCCTGTTAGTGGGGTATCGAATAGATCAGGATCTACAACCTCAACAGGAACAGTCGTATCTGCTTTTATGCCGTTACCTAATTGCCCATAAGTTCCAGCCCCTAATGACTCTACCCTACCATCTGCGGTCAGACCATAAAAGGTATATGCATTATAACCCTCGGAATTGTACACGAAATCTGTCCACCCAGACGCTATCTTTTCAAAAGAACTCGCCGGATTGTAACCTGAGTCTTTCCGGTAGTAAAAGTCCCCGTTAGACATCAGGCGCATACCTACACCTTTGTCATCAGGGCTTTGCGCATTATACTTTTTAATATCCGAGCCTATTTCGTCTAGTTTATCTTTATCAGCAGGACCGGAGTATTCTCCCCTGTCTCTGAAGAGAATCTTCCTGCCATCACTCAAAGTTAGATATGCACGAGTACGTGATTGATGATCTTCATAATAGTATCCAATGTCTTCAATATTCGCATGCCCAGCGCCCTCTACCGTATTCTTTCCTGGCATTAATACGCTCGGTATCAATAACGAAGCAGCCAGCAGTGCGCTTAAATAACGTTTCTTACCAGGTTTTCTCCTGTTTTTATGTACATCTCTTTCTGCAGCCATGTATACAGACCTCCAAATTACGTTTATTTTCCATTCTGCTTTCCGACTTGTTCTAACGGAAACCGTATCACTTCTTTAGTTGATTATGCTCCTTTGCCTACATCGTCCTCACCCCTCTTCAGGTTTTCAGATGATGCAGATCCTTCCGTTACAACATCTTGCTCTTCTCCAAGTATTATCACAGCACCACTAGTATTTCTAAACGTATCTTCTAAATTTGCAGTGGAATTCTCAACCCTCTCGATGCGTTTTCCATACTTGCTCGTATGAATAGTTTTATGCCACTCAGGTTCACTACCATCTGGTACATACCCGAGTTTGACAACATAAAGAGTGAATGTCTTTTGGTCAAGTTGCACTTTCTTCCTTGCTTTGTCAAAAGTAAATCCCTTTTCCAAGTACATTTTAATTCGATCCTCAATGTCGCCTTTCTTCCGTTTAGATAGTAATAGAAGAATTAATAGAAGCAGGATCAGAAGCAAACCAATGACAATTACATATTTCAGCCAGTCTGGAATGCCATCGGTTACTTCGAGCTTTTGGCTGTGCTCCATCGCCGCTTGAGCTTCATCCTTTTCCTTAGGAGTTACAGTAAACTGGAAGATTCTCCATTCTTTCTGACCATTGAAATTAGCTTCAAAGTAAGCTTCATAATTACCAGGCAGCAGCAGCTGGTTTTCGGCAATACTTACCATTTTGGCAGTCGTTCCGTAGTAAATGGATCCAGCTTCGTAATCCTCACGGAATACGACTTTTTTAGCACTATCCCTAATCTCCAAGTAACCTGTTGGTTGTTCTAGAATGGTGCCTTTGTTTTCAAGATCGATTGTAAATCTCGATTCCCCTGATGCCACATAATCGTGGTTCAAAGAGTTAATCGACATGCCATGTTTAGCTTTATCAATTTTATAATCCATAACAACCCACATACCGAGTTCTTCTAATACATCTGGAGTTAAAGTTGCGTTCTCAATATTCGTCTTTATTTCTTGACCCTCTCTAAACTGCGATACTCCCACTACCCCGATATGCTGTCCGGGTTCTAGATTTTCGGGGATTTTAACTGTGTAGGTATATTCCCGCATTTCATTCGGTCCCAATGTAATGTCTTTGGGCCCCTGTGGGTAAAACCACGAGCCTCCAAGCGTCACTCCTGTGTTATAACTACCAAAACCTCTACCTCCGTTCTGAGCCGGTAATGCATCTGTAGCATAAATTTTGAGATTAATTTTCTCATCTAGCAGGTTCTTCACATAGAATGTGTATTTTCTTTTCTCTCCTGGAATAACTTCATCTCGATAATATCCAAGGCCGTTTCTTGCTTCTTTACTTGGTGATAATAAGAATGAAGCTTCTGGAGCAAGGGCTGGGTCGATTTCCTGCTGAGTCAAATTCTCAGATGATGCATATTCAAACCGATGCATTTCTGCAGCGTTAACATTTTCTGGAGCAAGACTTAAAGTGACGATTAACATCATGGCTAAAGAAAATAGTTTTCTCCTCAAATGTCCTGATGCTCTTCTGTTCACTAGACCAAATTGCTGATAGATAGTTTTCATCTTTGAAATTATCTTCATTTCTTTTACTCATCTCCTACTGAAATTAGTTTGTATTGTCTGAAAGCAATTCAAAATGAGTGAGGTGCTCATGCATGGTTAAATTTATATTTCCAGAAAGTAATTACATGGTTCTTACTTCTCACCCAAATTCTTGAAATAAAAAAAAGCACCTCTATAATGGCTACTAGAGCCAATATAGAGGTGCTTCCTCTTTTGAAATCATTTAGTTATTTATAAATATACCATTCTGTCTACGAGTCGTAAAGACAAAAGGAATCGATTTATCCATAATAGTGTGAGATATATAAGAGATATTTCAGCTCTTAGGAGGGTTCCCCTTGTCCAGAGCTAAACCCAAAATATTTCTTTTGCAAGTTAGACCAATCTATCCAGCTACAATAGTCAAAACCAACACTCATAGACTCTTCGATGTGCCTCTATCCTCATGAAACTTAACCCGTTTTTTCTGGTTAGTTGTTATCTCATTAGACGTTTCTAAGCGCATTGTACGAACAGTTTCTATCATTGTTACGCATTCATGTGGAGTGACCATTTTTCCATCAATCGACAAAGGAAACATTTGTTTGTCTAAATGAATTTCCTTTTTTTCTGTCATGTCTTTGTCTCCTTATAATATTTCTCTGAAAGATTTATTAGAAATCAGTCCAAGAGTTAAGTTTTCCATTATGGAAGTGTATGTACGTTCTTCCATAAACCCACTGGTCAATTTTCATCTTAGCACTTGTGTACGAGTTTATTTCGTCTGGTGCCCCCCAAGACAAGAAAACTTGATCCTGAGACATACCTATACTTATTTTTTGTTGTGTTATTTTAGTCCAGACATTAGAAGACCAGTTGGTGTAAACACTCTTCGGATTCGTTGAATAAAATCCATTCTTAATTGGTTCACTAGGATCATCGTAAAAACTCAGCTTAAAAGTGACATCATGCCCGCTCGCACGCTTTGCTTGAATAATTAAATCTTTCCCCTTCATTTTAATTGATTTGAAATATACTTTTTCAATATTCAACAAGGGATTTGAGGATGGTAAGAGATTTTTATTTGCCCAGAAATACTTTCCTGTATAAAGATAACTCATGAGCTCATAGTGGAAATAAGTGCAAAATGAATCGGGTATCTCACCAATAACAATCTCCTCAATTACCTTACCATTATTGAGGAGGATATTAAATCTAACTGAATCACCGGTTATTGGATCTATTTCAATGACGTGACCCACTTTTTCACCTTTATATATGTATACTTTCTTACCCATATAATTTTTTAGATCATCTGAAACTTTATTAATTTGATCAATTAGTTGTGTAGTTTTAGATTTCCCACTCGTGTCACTCCATAAAAAAAGGGAATTAGGTTCATAAAGATACTTCCCTGATAAGCCTGTCATTTTATAAAAATCTTCAATTGTTATATAAGTCGTATCATCATACAAATATGAATTTGTATGATCCAGTTTAAAAGTGCCTATATCAGATTTGACCGTAATCGGCTTAGTATAATTTACTTTTACATTCTTGAGCTTGGCTAAAAGTTTTACTGGTAAATAGATACCACTCTTCTTGATCCCATCAAGGGTGTATGTTTTTTCTTTCGTTACAACTAGCTGCCCATCTAAAAATATCGCAATTGCTTCAGAGGCATATGCATTACTAGGGATAATATTGGATGCAGCCTCTAGTTTAGCTAATGGACTTATAAACAGTATTACTGAAACTAATGTGGCGATTAAAAGAGGTAGCTTTAGTGCCTTTTTCATGAGTTCCCCCACCTTATATGGATATCCTTACCTATCATAAGGTATCATATGTAGTACTAATTGGCTAGGTCCTCTTACTAGATCATTCATCTCTTAGTAATTAAAAATATATCAAGGTTCTAATAATCAGCTCATTGATCTTCTTTTATACTCTTGAGTTCTCTGAGTTCCTAATAATAATTGAGGATTCATTCTCAATACAACTCGTATTTGTATCTTTCGCATTATCCTGATTCGTATCATCAACCCTAGCTTCAAAAATAATTTGTAATGCTTTAACCATCTTCTTCATATCTGGTTCGTACGTAGCGTGATATGTAATGTCGTTTGGATTTTTCATTCGTGGTGTTGCTCCTCTCTATCTTCGAATTAGAATAGATCATTGAAGAGAAAAACACTTTATTTATAAATCGTCATCACTTCCATTTAAACCCGTAAATATTACACACTTTAGGTTCGTCTTCCTTAAAAGAGTGTCCCACTATCGATTCCCAAATACAATGGTACCCAGCATGATATATTGTTTCGTGGAGTCCCTGAAAAATCGTTTTGTATTGGTTGTCATATGTTACAACCAAATGCTTTGTATATTGGTTTGGGAAATTGGGGTTTATATAGGAAGTTAAACCATATAAAGCTGCTGATGCAATAACAAACGCATCAATAGAATCTTCTCCTTTAAGTAAGGGGCCATTGGGGACTGACAAAGACGCATTATTCATAAATAGATTATAGTTCCCCTTAGGTTTGTATTCACCAGCTCCAAATCCCTCGTACAGAAATATTCGTGAATCACCAATTAGCATTTTCTTGACATTTTTGGTCGCATCCGTCTTTAGTGTATCCTTATCAAGAAAAATAGATCTTTCTAGCAACATTGTCTTGACCGTCGTTGCTGCTGCTACTCCTTGGTGGCACCTGTACATTCCTAATTCCTCAGGAAATCTGCCTTTCATTTCGTAAACTCCATCAGTTATGTCCGGAAAAGGATACCACATCACTGCTTCTATTCCAATTGCAATGCTGAGACTCTTATTTTTGATATCCTGATCAAGAATGTACGGCAATCTATTAAGTCCTATGCCTCCATCTACGATTTCTCCCATTGCATTAATTTTTACCCAGCCTAAATTTTTGCTTCTGCTTGAAACATCGATCCCGTAAATATAATCGATTATTTTCATGGTTTCCTCCTTAGCAATAAATAGGTTGTGAAGCGGGATACCCCCTGAGTGCAGGCCATTCAAGTATACATATATAATTTCAAACTACATATAATATATTCTAATCCTGATCTTTTTTCTCGCTCTCATTCATTTTAAGGGAATGGATAACTTCAGTTAATTGATTCAGAGATTCATCCAAAGAATCCAATTTCTCTACAATGGTTTGTAATACATAACGAATGAGGATAAAACATAGTGTTACTGGAAAACCGACATTAGTAACTAATGTTGCAAAATCTGTTACTTGCATAGGAAATCCCCTCCGCACCTTATTTTTTATAATGTAGGGAACATATAAGTTAAACTTCACAACTCGAAAGATTAGAAAAGTGTTATAATGGGGAACAAATGTTCCTATTTTGGTTGTGGAAACACCCAATATATTTCCCTATATTTAGAAAGGATGAAGGGAGGATAGATCAATGGAGAAGCAAGTAAATGTCTACGAACGATTTAAGAAAGAAGTATACCGTATTGGTTGGAGGGTTCAATACCGCGCGAAAACTATTAAACGGAGAGAATGTTATTTCAATGGAATGGAGCAGTTCACAATTACTAGTTCAACCTTGAGTAGTGAGGACAGGATTATCGTAGAACAACTATTAGAAGCATTACCACCTCAGGGGAAATTTATTATTTCTCAATTGTATTTATTCGAACAAACCGAATCCGAGGTCGCCAATCAATTAAACATGACGCAACAGGCGGTGAATAAATGGAAAAAGAAAATGTTAAGAAAATTATCACAGACCATGAATTCCTAGAATTATTACAAGCTGCCAAGAATAATGATCACGAATCAATTTTGGCACTCATTGATTTATTTAAAAAAGACATCCTCTCTATTAGTAGATACATTCATCTACCTAAAGAGGATGCCATCTCAGAAATTACATTAGAAATACTAGAGTTTATAAAAAGAAGCGATGATGAAATCATCTAACAAGACACAACCCTTTCTTTGAAGATACTACTAGATCTCGCTTATATCGTTTCTTCTATCTGTTTCAAATAATAATCGTATTGCATCATAAGATCTTGTATTATACACTTTTGTCATAGAGCGATTTACAGAGCTCAAGCAATCTTTTTACTAGATCAATATTATACAAAACCCACCGTTTGGGATTTGTAATGTTCATTTTAGAAACGATTTCACCACAGGAATAAGTTAACCTTTTCCATTGGCACCAATATAAGTATACGATACTTTTGTTTTGAATCCCCTTAGCATATAAAATAAAACATGTAAAAATCCCAACAATAAAAATATTGATGGGATTTTTTATGTGCAAATAAACCATCTATTTTTTCTCAATTTATTTGAAAGCAATCATTCACTTCTCTTTTCGATGAGCTCAACCAGAAAAGCAGCCATAGTTATTGAACTAAATTAGGTCTCACGAATAAACAGAAAGCTAAACAGTCGCTATTATTTTAATGATGATTTTTCTTTTAATAGCAATTCATCATATTGATTTAATAGCTCATCTAATTCCTTTGACTTCAACAGTACAATAGGATCAGTGAGGTTGAATTCTTCTACAAGCTCGTATAATTCTATGCGTGCTCTCTCAATTTCTCTTTTCATTTAGTTCTCTCCTTGAAATATCCCCATATCTCGGGAGTCTTCAATATGTATGTATTAATGCGGCAAATATCATAAAGCAAACTTTAAAAAAATATAGCAATAATACATAACAGCACCTATTGTTGTCAAAAGATAAGCAGCACTAATGAAATATAACAATATGTTTAACCCACGTTTTTGTTTCTTTTCTGGAACTGACCTATACAGTCTTGAGCTACTGTACAAAAAATCCCCCTGCTTAAATTCCTTCATTTTCATTTCCTCACTTTTATTCCTTGGACAGTTGGCCCATCTAGCAACATAATAGAATAATGCTTGAAACACATCTCTCTTGTTAACTTTGGCCTCCTCAGTAAACTTGCGAATTACATATTAAATATGGAGGCTCATGGAAAATTATAACTAACACAAACAAAAACGACAATAACAACATGAAAATAGTCGTTATAAGAACTCCAATTGTGACTATTTCATGTTCTACACTGACTACGAGGTGTAGAGATGAATAATGTGATGGAACTGATAGGTTCAAGAATCCGACTTTATCGAATGGCAAAACAATGGACCCAAGAACAACTTGCAGAAGCTATAGGATCAACAGGATCTTATGTCGGTCAAATTGAACGAGGAGAGAAGAATTTTAGGATCCAAACACTCATTAAAATCGCAGACGCTCTTGATGTAAGCATCTTCAATCTTATGGATAACGACAATGAAGAATATCTCTATCAGAAGAACTGGGTCTGGGAAAGTGTTACACTTATGCTGCAGCAAAGTGAGGCCAAACAAAGAAAAATTTATCGTGTACTTCTTGAAATGTTAGCAGAGGAAACAGACTGAGTAACGTATGTATCTCCATTCACTTCATGCCATATTTATAAAGGGTCGCCTATTTGGCGACCCTTTCACGTATTAAAAGTGTGTGTGAACTATACAAACAAATCAATAAAAAATAGAGACCCTCTTCTAAACTTGTTTCTCAATATAGGATGTTTTCACTTATAATGCAATTATTCATTATAAATATTATTATGGTTGTCTTTTTCACGTAATAAATGCTTTTACAATACTAAAAATACTGGAGAAAACTAATGAACGATGAATTCATGATTGATATATCGAACCAAACTGAACTTGCATCTGGAACTCTTTATCTCATGAACATAGCAAAGTCATCAATTGATAATATGTCTTACAAGTTTATAGATGAATGCGTTTTGCTATTAGAAGAAATGGGCTCCTCTGCATTTGGAACGGTCATTATTATGTTCGATGGATATGGAGACATACCAGCGGAATTGTACGAATTAAAAGAGGTTAGGAATTGGGTTTTAGGATTATTTGAAAAATATCCTTATTTTCTCTATTTCATAAATTTCAGTTTAGATTCACATATCACCTTATTATCTTGTATTGGAGACATTGAGATAGTATATCAAGGTGATCTAACTCTTTCTCCAGTTGAATATCAACATTTAGGTATAGATCCTTTTGCATTAGAACAGAAGCGATGGTTCATTTCATTACCAGTTGAAATTTATGTAAAATTGGAAAGAGGGCTCATCCAGTACGGTAATCATGTCAAGGATTTTTTGGGTTCCTCTGAAACCATAAAGATGATCAATACCATAACAAAAATAATTACATAATGGAGCTCCGAATTAAGTATTCTGTTCAATTCATGGGGAATTGAGATCGGGTAATTTTCTGATAATGAACAAGACTTCGTTCCCCTTATAAGGTGAGTAATACAATAAGTAATAAACTAATAATTACAAATCCTTAGTATCTCTTGTTGCTATATATTCACATACCTGCTTTGCAAGATCCTCAATATCGTCTTTCCTTGCGATCTTTAGTACCCACTTTCTCGGGATGTCGTTGTAACCAAATGCCATTCCAGCTAACCCTCCAGCTATGGTTCCTATCGTATCCGTATCCCCACCCAGGTTAACAGCTGCGAGTACCACATCTTTGTATGAATCATGTTTTAAAAAGCACCAAATGGCAGCTTCTAAAGTATCCACTACATAACCAGTTGATAAAACTGCATCCTCTGGACGATCTTGTATATCATAATATACCGAAGGGAAATATGTGATTTGAAATTCATGTCCAAAATGAGTTCTCATAGTTTCCTGCATCAAATAATAACTAGAGATTCGATCATGCCCTTTAAGTAGATTCGAGGCGATTTCTATGAGAATAATGCAGGCGAGAACTGAACGTCGATGGGCATGTGTAATAGAAGATACCTCTTCAACAAGTTCTACTCTTTCTTGGATATCCTTATTATATGATATGAAAGCGAGCGGAAGAATTCTCATTAATGAACCATTGCTATTACTATCTTCATCATGTAGACCTGAATCTGTTGGCGTAATATATGATAATCTATCTAAAGCAAGTCTGGTTGTTGTTCCTATATCAAAAACTACTCCATTTGCAGTCCAGTATCCTTCCTTATACCACTTAAGGAACCTATCTGAAATACTTTGAAGAGAATAACCTTCGAGTAATGATTCTAGTGTACATAAGAATAATGAGCTATCGTCTGACCATGTTCCTGGCGGCTGATTCCAAGTACCATACCCAGTCAATCCTCTGATGGGCCGCGCTCTCAGCTCTTTTCTGCCTTTGAATTCAACCGGTACACCTAATGCATCACCAACACAGCTTCCCATAATCGCTCCATAAATCTGTAAAGTTAACTCAAAGTTTTGATTAAGGAATGTTGGAATTATTTCTTCCTTCTTCGGCCCTGTATACTTTTCCGGATTAAACAATCTTCTGAAAAAAGATCCACTTATCGATTTCATCAATAACTCCTGTTCAATTTTAATTTAACTCAAATCATTTCTTGGATTGATAGGCCTACATAAAATTTTCGATTACTTCCTCTAACCTCGGTAATTACTTGTTCTAATATTCGTATTAGATCCCTTGTCATCATCTCTCCATCCACATTAAAGTTTTGAACTGTTGCATCACTGGCAATTAAGTCACTAAGAGTCATCGATGAATCTTCTTCAATGTTAACGCCTGCAGGGAGTTCCTCCAAGAACACAGATGTATCCTCTACCCAATGGCCATTTACAAGTGGAATATCAATTTCATCCAGAATCAAATTTAATTCATCAATCGATTTCACTGACCAAGTTTGTAGTATATCCTTCATGAAAAACTTATCTATCCATTCAGACCAACAACGCTTTCGGATATCTAATGGTAAATGTTTAAACTGTTCAATTGGAATAATCTGTTCATATATATTGTAACTTTTTCCATCCCCGCATTGAGTGTATTCAAGTTGCTGTTCCTTGGTCATTAAGGTATAAGCAGTTACCATACCACCTCTACCGCTTTTAACCCTACTAAACGAACCATTTGCCGCCCGCTTTTTTGTCTTACTATCGCTGTCAAAGACTTTTCTTATATCTTCAGACATTATCGTCCCTCCCTTGCCCTCGCACTGATTAAGCAAGGATATATTAGTACAATTTTTTATTTCAATGTAAGATAAACACTCGATACCAATGTTATATCAGACTTCCTTATTTTCCAGAAATAAATCATAAACAAATAAAACGCCTTACACCTGTAATTTAGGTAGCAAGACGCCATTGTGTTTCGATCTTTATAAAAAATCTGGTTTTTGTTGGTTATTCTTAAGTGAAATCTTTGCCCAGTATGCTTAGTAATGTGTTAACAAAGATAAACATCTTGTTGCTGCTTGCTCCAATCAATTAATTGAACTCCCTCAGTACGATTCAATTTACTCATGAATACTCACTTATTCGCAGGATTTCACCCCTGTCCAGAATTGCAGAAGGAACGTAAGACAACCCTCGTAGTAGACCAAGACAACATGAAGGCGTGAGGAAATAGAGGGGAAAGCTACAAACCCCATATAATTCCATATACTGCACGCATTCTCCACGCCGCCCTGGAGGTTTTCACTCCCATGTCTCAACGGGTCTGTGCCCTCTCATTCCTTCGTTACGCCTGTCCAAGGGGTGGAGGCCGGTCTTGCTAACGTTACGGGTCGGTGCCCTTTGGTTCAATACATCCGGTACTCCGTGCTTTCTTTGAAATCCTGCGAATAAGCCAAAATTCATACGACGAAACGGCTAAATTAAACTTAAGCTGCTTGTTGAATTGGCTTCGTTTTATACGGATTGTAAGCCTCTTTACTACGAGCCATTCCAACGAGTACTCGTGCTAATTTACCACAAAGTTTCATTAGAGACCTCATTTTCTTCATCTTTCTGACCTGTACATTGTACGCATGCATCGCTTTGAACTCTGGGTTGTTACCAACTAAACTTATGGTCATCATGAAAATGAAACGGCGAAGGCGTGATCGTCCACGTTTACTAATCTTCATCTGCCCCGTCCATTTACCTGAGCTTGCTTCTGCAAGATTGAGACCAGCATGGCGAAGCAGTGCATTACCATGAGAAAAACCACTTAAATCTCCGGCCTCACCAAGAACACCAGCGAGTGAAATGGCGCTAATCCCTTTGACAGCAAGCATTGATTTAGCAAAAGGAATACGGGCTAAAACTGCTGCAATCTCTGCCTCTACTACTTGCAGCTGCTCACAAGCTAGGTCATATTCAGCGAGAAGCTGCGTTAGGTGGAGCTTGTACGCCTTCGTTGCCTGCTTAGAGCCAACTGAATGATGAGCAAGCGCAATAAGGGTTTGAGCTTTTTTGTCCCCGGGTTGACGTTGCATAATGGATTTCCAGCCCTTTACCACTTCCTGAGGCGTTAGCTTGCTCAGTTCTTCAGGCGTCGGGAAAAGACGTAATGTGGCCAATGAACCTCTGCACATCAGGTTCTTAAAGACTTGTCGCAGCTCAGGAAACACTACGTCAACCCAACGATGGATTTGGTTCTTCGCACTAACGAGTCTTGTAACGATGGAGTCTCGGTTTGAAAGTAAGACACGAAGTTCCGCAAACGCTTCAGGCGTGTTGCGAATGAACGAATAGTAGCCGTTTTTAACCATGTCTGCGATGACCAGAGCATCCTTTTTGTCGCTCTTCGATGGTGTATTGTCACGGTTTTCCTTGTTCTTTTTCACGAGATGTGGATTAACAAGAACAACTTCGAATTGTTTCTCGTATAGCCATCTGGAGACGTTTAGCCAGTAATGCCCCGTCGGTTCCATGCCGATGATAGCGCAGTTAAGATTATGGGCTGCTTGCAACGATTGAATCCAGCGAAGAAGGATCTGGAATCCTTCTTCGTCATTAGAAAAAGATAGCGGATTGCCAATAGCAATCCCACGGAAGTTTACCGCACGAGCGACATGCGTTAGCTGTGCAATGTCGATTCCGACGACGAGATGCTGAGGGGTAATTTTTTCAATGAGTTGATTTTGTTTGTCCTGGGCTTTAAACTTCATAGTAGAGCGTCCTCCTGGATGATGGGATTTTAAGGGCTATGACCCGTTGCGTACTCCCATCGTACCGAGGCGCTTTTATTTTTGCAAAGCTGATAATTAACGCTCTACAGGAATGCTAACGTTCTCTATTTCATTTAAACTGAGTATTTCTACTCGTTTATAATCCAGCTCATAAACCAATAATATTTCTCGTGTTCTATCAAATTGCAGTACTTTACCGAAAATAACTTGTCGTTTCCCCCTAGCTTTTACAATTTCTAAACGGAGTAAATTTCCGTCTTTAAAAACCTGACCCAGGTCCGATCCAATCATATGACGTGCTCCTCTGTCTGTATATGCGCTCTCTATCTATCCTTAGGGTATCACAAAGAAAAAATATCGAGAATATGATTAAATGAGACGCTGCTACAGGCCAGCTTTTTAGGATATAAAACGACCGGAGTAAATAAAATAAGAAAATTCCCCCAAACAAGCTCTGTGTCTATAAAAAATTAATTAAGTTGATTGTAATGCGTGTTTGCGTCAGTTATAACCTTTCCATCCTTTACAGTAATCTCCACACAGGTTCTAAATTCATGAGGATCCAATTGTTTATTACTACCTACTAGGATAATATTTTGAGAACCCGCCTTATTATCGTTTGTTCCGAACATCCTAATATGGGTAAAACTTGTACCGAAAGTGCTTTTTATCCCTCCTAATAAATCATCACTTTGATTACCTGCATAGTTGAGAATAACTATTCCATCAGAAGTTAACTTCTTAAGTACCTCTTGCACAAACTCTCTTGTTGTTAAATGAAAAGGGATCGTTAAATCTTGATAAGCGTCAAGGAAAATAAGATCGAAAGATGCATCTCTCTGTTGGCCTAACACCTTACGACCATCTCCAACTATCACATGGTCACCGTTATAACCAAAAAATTGTTTGCTCAGCTCTACAACTTCGGAATCCAACTCGACGCTGATAAGATTTTTATCCTTATAAAATTGGGGGATCGTGCCAATACCATGCCCTATCACAACCCCCCGATCGAAGTCAGGCATATAGTAATCAGCAATTTCAATCATGCTTTTAGTATATTTCAGTAGTGGCTCATCTGGTTGATCCATATCCATGATTCCTTGATAGCTGTTTTTATTAAACTGCATCCCCAAGTAATTCCCTTTCTTCCCGTAGACAGATTCCAGTTTTACAATTGATATAGGGTTATAGATGCTTTCAGTATGGTACATCAAACCTTGATCTTTATTATGGATGGCCATGCCCAAAATAGGAATAAAGCAAACAGGTAAAATTAGAATACTGATTACCATGGAGTTGATACCACCTTTTTTACCGATGAGGAAACTTGAGAGTAAAATCATCACGGAGTAAACACAAATTACGAATGCGACATTAAAATTTGGAATCACCAGAAAGGTAGTACAAAGGGTTCCAAAAATGCTGCCAACTGCAGGTATCTGATGAAGATGACCTATTTTTTTTCCGCTTACACCCTCATTTAAAACAATCTTAGATATTACCGGCACGATCCCGCTTAAGAATATATTTGGGAGGAGTAAGAGAAGTATGGATGCAATTAGTATTCCAATCCCTTGTGGTAACTGGTTCAAAACCGGAAGTACATATGGTGCAAAGAATGGGATTATTGCCATGCTTCCCGCTCCGGCCAAAAGAAATACGGTCAGGATCATTCTGTTCTTATTGGTATCAGCTGCCCTTCCCCCAACCCAATAGCCAATAGTTGAACCAACAAGGAAAATAGATATGATTGATCCCCAAATGTACTGACTACTGCCGAAATATGGGGTAAATATTCGAGAGGCTAGCATCTCCAATCCCATGTAAACAAAAGAAACTAAAAACATAATAGTATAATACCGTTTAATCAAATTGACCTCCTTATAAAAAAAGCACCGAAATAACCCTATCACGGGTTATTTCGGTGCTTCCGATTCAATGTGGATTTCTTTAATTTAAAGCCTATTATACCATGGCTGAGCCTCTTCAAGAAGCTCGTTTGAATCTTGAGAAATATTCTGATAAGATCGAACTAAAGTTGATATTATACAAACCGGAAGCACCGGTCCATTAAGCCATCATGGCTTGTTTGGGCCGGTGAATTTTTTATTTAAAAGGAGTGTTTAGATTGGTCATAAAAGAACAATTCGATGTGGTTTTGGGCCACGATATATTCAGTGAAACCCAGACTGTAATGTTGGAAGAAGATCGCTTCAAACATGAGCTCCTGATCGGGCCTTCAAAACAAGAATTAATCACTTTTGCAGCTTTACCGCGAATCGAACAAGACATAGAAAAGTTGGTGTCTGGTGAACCAGTAGGTATATTCATACTATCAGAAGATCTAGAACTCATGGAGGCTATAGAGGCCATTCTGATAAAGCACAAAGTATCTGAGTCAATGATACACAATCTTACTCCACTATATACCACCCAAATAGCAACTAATCCTTTGGCCTACGCCTCAATCTCGGATGCCATGACTAATGGGGGGATTGTACTCGTGCATCCATCAAAATCGATAGACCCATTCTTCCGATTTCGTTTAGTTGATCATTTTATTTCAGCATTTAGTATGTGTGCATTTAGGCGATCAGCTGATGAAAAACGTATCCCTGTCTTTCTAATGATTGAAACCCCATTAGTTTACAAATCCGATGAAGAACTCCGTAGCCTACTGATGTTGGGGCGTCGATATCGTGTAGGTTTATGCTTAATCGATCATTCATTCACCGATTCTCCCATGACAACCTCCATTAAAAGAGATATTTATTATTGATTACGCACTTTTACACGTTGCAGCCGGAGCGCGTTGAGAACAACGGATACGGAGCTCAGTGCCATTGCAGCTCCTGCCACCCAAGGTGCCAATAAACCGATCGCTGCGATTGGAATTCCAAGTGTGTTGTAACCAAGAGCCCAGAATAAGTTTTGTTTAATATTACTCATCGTTTTGCGACTCATATAGATTGCATCCGGAATGCTGGAGAGATCTCCCCGCATGAGCGTTACATCTGCAGCTTCCATCGCTACATCTGTACCCGTTCCAATTGCCATCCCGATGTCAGCTGTCGCCAAAGCAGGCGCATCATTGATTCCATCACCTACCATAGCTACTGTCTTGCCTTGGGCTTGCAATTTCTTCACTTCTTCTGCTTTTCCTTCAGGCAAAACTTCTGCTCGAACATGATCAATGCCGACCTGCGCTGCAATAGCATTTGCCGTCCGTTCATTGTCGCCCGTAATCATAATCACTTGGATACCCATTTCTTTCAAACGGTGAACTGCTGCCTTTGATGTTTCTTTAATCGTATCCGCTACAGCAACCATACCTTCATATTGGTTATTGATCGCAACAAGCATGGCTGTTTTTCCGGCTTCCTCCAAGCGAGCCATCGTATCATATGCATGCTTAGCATCCACCCCATATTTGTCCATCAACCTGCGAGTACCGATAAGAAGTTGATTCCCTTCTACGACGGCCTTAATTCCAAATCCAGGGATGGCTTCAAAAGAATCTGTACCAGGCAACTCAATATTTTTATCCTGTATTCCTGCAACAATTGCTTCTGCTAAAGGGTGCTCCGAATTTTTCTCTGCTGCACCGACCAGCCGTAAAAATGTTGTCTCATCTCTATCGGATAAAACATCCGTGAGCTCTGGCTTACCTTTCGTAACCGTACCGGTCTTGTCAAGTATGATGGCGTCGATCTTATGGGTTTGTTCCAGATGCTCGCCACCTTTAAACAAAATGCCTAGTTCTGCAGCGCGACCGGATCCAGCCATAATCGATGTCGGCGTAGCTAAACCGAGTGCACATGGGCAAGCAATGACAAGAATTGCAATCGCTTTTTCTAATGCTTCTGCAAAATCGCCTGGGGTCACGAAGAAGTACCAAATCAAGAAGGCCACAACCGCTATGCCAACAACAATTGGGACAAAAATTCCTGAGATCACATCCGCCACCCGTTGAATCGGAGCTTTCGAGCCCTGTGCTTCTTCTACAACCTTAATGATCTGTGCAAGCGCTGTTTCCTTACCAACTTTTGTTGCTTTAATTCGCAACATGCCATTTTTGTTAATCGTTGCTCCGATGACCATGTCGCCTTCTCTTTTCTCAACTGGGAGACTCTCACCAGTTAACATGGATTCATCCACGGACGATAGACCTTCCAGCACCTGACCATCCACCGGCACCTTATCACCAGGACGTACAAGCACCACATCTCCTACAATTACCTCATCTACCGGAATGGAAAGCTCTTGACCGTCACGAACAACTAATGCCGTCTTGGCTTGCAATCCCATCAATGATTTAATGGCTTCAGAGGTTCGGCCTTTTGCTAGTGATTCAAATAATTTCCCTGTGATAACCAGTGTGATCAGAACTGCACTTGTTTCGAAGTACAGTGATGGTCCATGGTGCATGCCCGCGCCGTTAATGAACCATTCAATCGTAAGATACAAACTGTAAAAATATGCAGCTGAAGTCCCGAGCGATATCAATACGTCCATATTTGCGCTGCGATTACGTAGTGCTTTATAAGCACCTACATAAAAAGGTTTACCGATATAGAACTGAACAGGGGTCGCCAAGATCAACTGAAACCATGGATTCATGAAAATCTCTGGTGTATAAATCCATGAAGTGAATGAAAAATGAGCAACCATCGTCCATAAAAGCGGTAATGAAAGTAAGGCTGAGATAAGTAATTTCTGTTTCTGCTGGCGTAATTCTTTTTCACGACGATCACCTGTGTTCGCATGATCTTCTTTCGAAATTGCTTTATATCCAATTTGTTTAACCTTGTTTTGCATCTCGGTGATGGATACTTCTCCAGGTGAGTATTCTACCCGTGCTGTTTCCATTGCAAAGTTGACCGTAGCATTCGTAACGCCTGGCAGCTTGCTTAAGCTTTTCTCGATTCGATTCGCACATGCTGCACAGGTCATACCTTCCAGTTTAAATTGAGCAACTTCCTTAGCCGTACCGTAGCCCAATTTCTTAATTGTCTCTTCCAGAATGTCAGTATCAACTTTTGTTGGATCGTACGATATACTAGCTTTTTCGAGGGCGAAATTTACGTTAGCCGTATCCACACCCTCCAATTTATTTAATCCTTTTTCAATTCGATTGGCACACGCCGCACAAGTCATCCCAGTGATTTGCAAAGTTGATTGTTTTTTTTGGTTCGTTGCTACTGCTTCCATAAATGGTTCCCACCTTCACTTTACACATTGGATTTATTTTACGTCGTATCCCTGTTCTTCAATGGTTTCTTTAATTTGTTCAATCTTGATATGACTCTCGTCGAACGACACATCTACCGTATTGTTTTTGAGATCAACTTTTCCCTTCACACCAATTTCCTTGAGTGCCCCTTCAATCGTATTGACGCAATGCTGGCAGCTCATTCCTTCTACTTCTAATGTCATGTTTTTCATTTTCATCATTACATCCCTTCATTGGTTGTTTTTAATTGTTTAAATTATCTTTTTATTACTACATGTTACATCGTGATCTAACATTAATTGCCAATGTCATTTCTTGAACTTAGTATACCCCCGTACCCTATATTTAGTCAACACCTTTTTAATTTTATTTTTTATATTCCCCAGCCAATTAAAGATTGATAAGAAAAAAGCAGCATCACTGCTGCTTCTAAGAATTGTTATTTCATTAATTTGTTCATGGTCGTTAACAGCTCCGTTAATACTTCTGTATCGCCTTCTTGTATTCGATCGATAACACAACTTCTCATGTGATGTTCAAGCAAAAGCTTCCCGACGCCGTTTAGAGCTGATTGGACCGAGGCAATCTGATTTAATACATCGTCACAATAAGTGTCTTTATCAATTAAGCCCTTAATGCCTCTTACTTGCCCCTCGATCCGGTTCAAACGAGAAACTATGCTGTTTTTCACTTTATCTGAGTGATGGCTCTTACGCCCACAATCCTCAGTTGAACAGTGGCTAGATTGTACACTCGATTGATCTACCAGTTCCATGTTAATGCTCATTTAATCTCTCCTCCTTCATGTTAATATACTCTCCCACCCTATACAAAAATAAACGGTATTCACTTTGATAAGGAATTTGAAACTGAGATTGTTGCTGTGAAATTCCTAATACAATATTTACTTGATACTCCGAATATATAGCCCCCCACCCTATATTGTCAAGCAAAACCTGCACACCATTTTCTACACATAAAAAATTTATGCAAAAGGCCCTTCACTTTTTTTAAGATTTAAAAATGAATAACAAGTGAACGAATAAATTTTTCAAAATTTAAGAATCCTTAGACTGGGAGGTGTTCACACTGATAGATGGAATGATGATCGATCGTTCGATGATGATTTTGATGTGTGCTATGATGTGTATCGGGGCGCTTATCTTTATACTGATTGTTGGAGCGACCGTTTACGTTGTTGCTCGATTGCTGATGATGAAAAGCCGTGTTGTGGATCGCCCCTTGATGATGCTGAAAGAACGGTACGTTAGAGGCGAAATTAATGACGATGAATATTTGCGAATGAGAAAAGTCATCCATTACGTGAAATAAGGGAGCACCTGCCTGGATGAAATTTTGTATCTAATCGCTCTTGTTGCAGGGTTTGACGGGGCATTTGGGTTATGGAGATATTTCTGATGAGACAAGAATGCGTTCATCCGGATATTGCTCATAAAGATCATTAACTATTATATGATCCTTGCCTTCCAGTTCTTCATTCCAACGCTTGTTGATTTTTGAATGCTGAATTTAGGGATGAGCAATAAGCACAAGAGAATTTTCATTGGGATCCCCTTCTCTCCTCATGTTGCATTTTAACTAGCCATTACTCCGCATAAGGAACAATTGTATTCTTCTGAATATGTTTCACAGCATACTTTGCATCCGAACCAACACCGCGGAGGGTCGCTGAGGCAAAGGATCGCTGCCCGGATAGGCCCACAAAGTATAAACCGAGTACAACCGTACTGACGCCGCGGTCTTGTAATGGATCTCCCTTAGCATCTAGCCCTCCCAGGTCCTTAATAAAGGAAAGATTGGAATGAAACCCAGTTGCAAAAATAACGCTATCCACCTTCTCTTTAGAACCATCTGGCCAAATCACCCCATCTTCATAAAACGAAGTAAACATGATCTTTTGCTTTGGGTTGCCATCCTTCAACCTTTGTTTGTACCCATCCAGGTCCATAACGGAAGATGCGTTGGCTAATGACTTCCCTATCCGCCAGTGGGAATCGATACCGGTGATAATAAACCAAAAATGAATGTCCTTTCCTAGAAAACGCTGCGGCACAAGCGAGACCTGCTCGCGAACAGCTAACGTGGTATGGGCTTTATCTGCTAACTCCATCGCGATTTGTACAGCTGAGTTTCCCCTGCCGACAACGATAACAGATTGATCCCTGAAGGCATCAGGTGTCTTATACACCGCGGAATGTATGATTGTACCTTTGAAATCTTCTTGTCCAGGTATCGATGGAATATATGGCTTGTTAAAAGAACCGGTAGCGCAAATCACGTTGCGTGCAGTATAGGTTTCTCCCGAAGTCGTACGAACTTGAAAAACACCTGATTCTTTAGAAACTTGCTCAACACGTTGATGAAAGGCAATCGGTAACTGAAAGTGAGACGCATAGTTTTTTAGGTATTGAACAACCTCATCTCGATTAGGATATCGGTCACCTGGAGACGGTATGGATAGTCCCGGTAAGGATGAATATTTAGCCGGCGAAAACAGCTTTAAACTATCGTAGTAATTCGGCCACGACCCTGCAGCTTCCCCACTTGCTTCCAAAATTAAAAAGGATAAACCTCTTTGTTTCAGGTGATACCCTGATGCTAATCCCGATTGCCCGCCACCAATGACTAG
This sequence comes from Paenibacillus glucanolyticus NBRC 15330, assembly GCF_004000885.1. GTDB lineage: Bacteria > Bacillota > Bacilli > Paenibacillales > Paenibacillaceae > Paenibacillus_AQ > Paenibacillus_AQ glucanolyticus. Next base: position 24,190 of record NZ_BIMC01000013.1, on the reverse strand, counting down.
GACATCTAAAACATGATTCATTGTCATTCTCTCCTCTCACGTTATGTATGATTATCAACATCAATTAGGATTTCATTTTTTCGATTCCTCTTCTTCACTCGAAGCAATACGAATCCACACAATACTAACAATAGAGCAGCTCCAACATTCAAGAAGGTATCTCCAATTACAGAGAGCAATGTGAAACCCAGAAATGGACCTAGCGCAGCACCTATATCAACCGTCATGGAATACGAAGATACGACGTAATGTTTATTGGATGAATCAGCTGCATATTGAGCGGCATCAGCATCTAATAATGTAGTTACGATTGAAGATACGAGAAGTAATAAGATCAGCGTTGAGAGCCACACAACAGTTTGGAGATGGAATGCGATGATAACAAAAAGAATACCCACCGCCATGATACTTCCCGTTAACCATTCTGTTCTCGACTGCCTGATATCACTAAACCTTCCAACCCAATAACCAAGGAAAGGATCCGCAGCTAATTTGAGGGTGAGTAATATTCCTGTTAACGTTGCAGCACTAATCGAACTTAATAAAGATAAAGCACTAAAATCCCGCATTTCTATCCAGTAGCTTAGTGTCGATTTCACGTACCCTTGGAATAATAAAGAAATCACAAATCCGGTTAGTAGAAGTACAATGAAACGTCGATCCTTAACCATGAACAGCAGTGCTTTCGAATTTTTGTTCTCTACATGCTGCACTACACCTCGACTGCTTGTTTTGATAGCTAACAAAAGCGGAAAAGTTAAAGCACTGAGGATCGCGAAACCGATTAACACCGACGAAGTATCAAAGCTTTCAGATAATAAGGAACCTACAACCATTCCGATAACGACACCAGCACCGGCAATCCCATTAAACAAACCTGTTAGTTTCCCTGGCTGCTTGCTCTCCGTAACAGCTTCAACCACTAATAACTGCCCGGCTTGCTTAATGAAAGCCCATGCCACTCCCCACACACATCTAGCGATCAAGAGCGCGATAAATTCATTAAAGTAACCATAAGCAAATGTAGAAACGATCGTTAGGCAGATGGCGATGAATAGACCATTTCGAACCGGATATCGTGTATAGAACCAGCCAATGAGTGGATGTATCGGTATACGAACAAACCGATTGATCGATAATAAAACCCCAATCTGCCAAAGGGCTGTTAACCCGAATTCCTCACTGTTTACCGGCAACACGGCATATAACATGGCGTCTCCAAATAAACTAACTGCTGTGATGAAGGCGGCAATGATCATGTTTTTCTCAGCCGTGCTCCGAATCATAATCAACCTCCAAATTATTTGTAAATTACAAGTAATAACTCATATAATAGGCCCCTTAGTTCACTTCCATGTGCATAATAATTAAAACCAGTCGCATTACATGTATCAAGCCTTAGATCAGTTATAACTCGAATATTTGTATTTTGCAAGTTTTTATTTTAAAATGAGTCCATTTTAAATAGCCACCTGTTCTACTGGTGGCTATCACGTATTATGCATTACATACATCTAGCACGATCCGTTATTTTGAATTTTCATTAAACATTCCGACCAAGTTAGGCATTTGCAGTTTAAGCCGTTATCTAGAATCTTTATCATGGAATTAATTAGTTTCTTCTTTTCCTCAAGTTGAGAGCGTTTCAACTTCGCCATGTGCTCCCATCGATCTGAAAGTGAATCATCCACTTCAAAACCTTCTAATAAAATGATAATTTCCTGTATCTTAAATCCTGTCTCCTGAGCGACTTTAATAAAACTTATACGGTCAAGTAGGCTCTCATCATAGCGGCGTTGGCCGCTTCTCCGTTCAGGAGCAGGCAGCAAACCGACCGATTCATAATAGCGCAAAGTTGATGCATTCATACCAGCCTTTGCCGCCAACTGACCAATGCTAAGCTTTGTCATTAAATCCCCCCTTGACTTAAAGTTACCTTTAAGTTTTATGATTTAATTATAACTCATTCTGGATAGTGAATTAATAAAATCTTAGGCTAACACGAAACTTAACTCGAGGGTGGAGCAGCCTAGAGCATTGCACATTTTTGAACCTTATGAGTAGCTGTGTGTTAGCTCTCCTTTTTGAAATATCGGTGCAGTTATTTCATCACCGCCGCCATAAGGGCAACTAAATCAATTCGTATAAAAGAAGCAGTTGTAATTCTTATGCTAATTGAAAGGGGCAAATAATATGACTAAAGAAATACCTATTTCATGTTGCTATACAGTCTTTACAAAGGAGGAACGATTTGAATACAAAAATATTTGGAGAGGATTAGAACTAAGAAGGATCAGTATTACGGAGATTGAAAAAGGATACCAACACCTATTCCCTGGTGATTCAGAAACACTACGGCTTTTGAATGAATGGATTGGCTTGGAGAGAAGATGCTGTCCTTTTTTAACTTTTACGGTGATCACAAACAATGAAGATAAAACGATCAAGCTTCAATTAACTGGGAACGAGGAAGTAAAAGCATTCTTACGAAATGAAATTGACGAAAATATAAATGTACTTACTACGTAAAGCCAAAAAACGAATAGCGCCTGTTAACCCTATTCCTCATTACCGATCGTCTTTGTTGAGCTTTTAATTCTTGACTAGTCAGAGTAGACATGATACTTTCGCCTTTAATATAGGCATCAAGAACAGTTGTGAAGTTTAACGTTATTTTGTTGCGATAATCAAGCACAAGTGAAATGAGGATTGAAATGGTCTCAAGAGAACAGTTAGAAAGGAATCAAGTATGGCTTTATGCTCTGGTATTAATTCTTGCTACTGGCATTGGGTTATTTTGGCCTGAAACAAGCGCAAGTTTTGATCATGTGATTTCAATTGTACTTACCATATTAATGTACGGAATGTTTACGCAAATCCCTTTTTTCCGCTTAAAAGAAGCACTATCAAATCGACAGTTTATTTACGCACTACTTATGATGAATTATATAGTTGTACCTATCCTAGTCTGGGGATTAACACGGTTTCTTCCTGCTGATCCCTCTTTGCTATTGGGTGTATTTCTTGTTTTGCTTACTCCGTGTATTGACTATGTCATTGTCTTCACACACCTTGGTCGTGGGAACGAGAAGCTTGTTTTAGTTTCAACCCCCTTACTCTTTGTTACCCAAATGCTTTTATTGCCTATTTATCTATGGCTTTTTATGGGCACACAGGCAGCCGAAATTGTGAGTGTTGGACCGTTTCTCGAAGCATTCCTAGGTCTTATTGTAGTTCCTTTAGTACTTGCACTGCTTACACAATGGTGGGCAAGAAAACAGCAAACGGGAGAACGTTTTCTTGATGCTACAGCATGGCTCCCTGTGCCTTTTATGGCACTGACTCTTTTTGTTGTTGTTGCATCGCAAATCAGTAAACTATACACTTCATTTGACATTATTAGCCAAGTGATTCCAGTCTATGTAGTATATATGGTCATTACTCCAATGATCGCTCGTATCGTTTCTCGTATATTCCGATTGGATACCGGAGCAGGACGGGCACTTATTTTTAGCGCGGGGACGCGTAACTCACTAGTTGTTCTTCCTTTTGCTTTAGCTCTACCTGAGCCTCTGAACGGGTTAGTGGCAGCAGTAATCGTAACTCAGACAATAGTAGAACTTATTGGGGAATTGATTTATATTCATCTTGTTCCAAAGGTCCTTTTACGAGAAAGCGATGAAAAGAAGTTTACAAAATAGCTATGGTCTCACCCTTGCGCTCATTCAAATCACATAAGGAGTGTTGTTAAAATGGATTGCTGCAACTCATCCAACCATATAGTAGCCGTTAGAACTGATTGTCCTTCCTGTAGGGAAAAGGGTAAGAGCGTACAGCTCATTACGCTTAAATCATTGTTAAAGGCTTCTGCTCTTGAAAACATTGAGCCTAAGAACTCTTTCCTTTTTTGCTCAAGCTCTACTTGTCCTACTGTCTATTTCAGCACCGACCATTCGCAAACATTCGTTGTAAGCGACCTGAAGGTACCTGTGTACCAAAAGAACCCGAGTATGAATGTGCCCGTGTGTTACTGCTTCGATTGGACTAGGGATCGACTTCTTCAAGCGGCGGGTACCGACGAACAACCTACCAAACAAATTAAATCACATGTTCAGGCGGGTCGTTGTGGTTGCGAGGTAAACAACCCCCAAGGTTCTTGCTGTCTAGGAAACGTGAACATTTATATAGGGAGTCTTTCAGGAAGTAATCCTCGCTAAGTATAAAAACTGTTTTCGCAGGTTATTTCTTTATAAGTTAACAGCCCTTCCTGATAACAACTTCATAAAAGATCTACTCTCACCATGTTCATTCAATGCATTATCTTTTATAAGGAGGGACTTCCCAGTCCCATCCCTTTAGAAGATATTAAGAAACCTCATAACCGTAGTATTTTATTTATTTCTTCATCCCAGCCCACTTATTTGATCTGCGTGTAGAATCTAAAGTCCTCATTCTTGAAACTATGCTTCAAATATCTTTTCGAGGGATTCTCTTTGGGTCGGCTTTATTTGAATAATGTTGCGAATGCTCTGGGCCTTTTCCTCAGCTTCGGCAATGGTTTGGGCCTCTCCTAGGGCTAGCAAGGTTCCAATGGCAACGGTTCCTGTCCTTCCTTTACCTCCCCCACAATGAAAAGCAACTTTTTGGCCATTGTGATAGGCACTAACTACTTCATCGATCGCCTTTTTAAATAAAACTTCCTCGCTCTCCGTTGCATTGTCGCCCAAGGGGATCTTAATCCATTTCACGTTGGCATCTGTTGATGCGCACTCCGTGGCTTCTTCTCGAAGGTCCACCACGACTTGGACACCTTCTTGTTTTACCATTTCTTCGACATCAGCGGCTCCGCCCATATAGATCTTATCTTCATGTAGTGCATGGTATTTCTTCTCCATGTTCTTCGTTGCCTCCTATTTTCGAATTAGCAGCAGCTGCTACTGCCGCCACTGACGATTAATGCAGGACCTTCTTCATCTAGGTCAATATCCAATATAACATTCCGTACGAGGTCCGCAATCGTTGGATCGAAAGCCACTTCTATATGATTTATACGCTCGACAATGTCATTTTCCTGAGCTTTATCCAGCGTCAGCTGATAACTTGGTCCGCAACACCCAGCACCTGCATTAAAGAATCTTAACGTTGTTGTCTCAGCTTCTTTCATCATCTCTTCGATGTATGCTTTAGCCTCATCCGTAATGATCATGATGATCACTCCTTATAAGTAGAATCTTACCTGTCATTACTTCTCCGTCAGTTTTTTGAGCCGATCGTATCCCTTAATCTCCTCCGGTTCCCACGGAATAATCACGCTGTGGTTTGCCGATGCTTCTTTGATTTGTGAGATCCATTGTGCCTCCGAACTCGCTCGGCCTTGTAACACCGGATCCGTTGTCTGCGTTGCAGCGAAGCTCTGATTGATCGCCCACCATTTTGTAGGGATATTTGCTCGCTTCAAGTCCTCGTTCAATCGGGAAGCCTCGTAAAAAGGCGTGGCCTCTGCCAGAGTAACTATAACTACGCTGGTCTCCTCAGGATTTCGCAGGCGCGGCAGAAGATGCTTCACCGAATTAGGAATCTCTCCAGAAGAACGTTCAATTTCCTTATGGTACTCTTGAGTTGCGTCCAAAAGCAGCAGCGTATGTCCGGTTGGAGCCGTATCAATCACGACAATCTCATCCTGTGAACGCTCAACCAAGTCTGCAAAAGCTCTGAAGACAGCAATCTCCTCTGTACAAGGAGATCGTAAGTCTTCTTCCAAATAAGCAAGACCATCTTCATCTAAGGAATCGGCATTTTGGCTCAATACTTCATTACGGTACTTTTCCAGTTCGACTCTTGGGTCGACTCGACTCACCGATAAATGTTTGTTTCCTTCCTCATCTAAAATGTGGTTAAGATGTGCGGCAGGATCGGTTGTACTCAGATGTACTCGATGCCCCTGTTCAGCTAAGCCAACCGCAATAGCTGATGCGATGGTTGTCTTTCCGACACCCCCTTTTCCCATCGTAAATACAATACGTACTCCGGATGATGCTATATCACGAATGAGAGTGCTTAATGGTGGTGCTGAAATCTGTTCCACGTTTTCAGAGCTTAATGATTGTTCTATGAGTGAAAATAGTTGACGCAAATGGGTTAGTCCCGTTAGGTTATATGGAACTAAAGGTATCTCATAATGGAGAATGGTCTTTAGGTTCTCCGGCATCGCATCTAACGCGATTTGTTGGCGTTTATAGAATGCTTCTGAAATGGGATCCGGGTTTGAATGAAGAACAAAAGTGCCGTTCATAACAAGAATCTGATTATTCATTCCCGTCTCTCTTAATTCGGATGAAGCACGGGCAGCCTCCAACAGCGGTGAACGATCTGGACGCGTCACCAACACGAGTGTTGTTTGTTGTTCGTCATTCAGCGTTGCCAGTGCGTTGCTATATAGTTCCTTCTTCGACTCCAATCCTGCTAATGGACCTAAGCATGAAGCACCGTGTGTACTTTCATCTAAAAATCCGCTCCAAGCGGTAGGAAGTTGCAACAACCGAAGCGTATGCCCCGTTGGCGCTGTGTCAAAAAGAATATGGTCAAAGCCGGCTTTCAGCTCTTGATTGGTCAAAAGGGTGGAGAACTCATTGAAGGCGGCAATTTCAACCGTACAAGCACCTGAAAGTTGTTCCTCCATCGAAGCAATCACGGTATCCGGAAGTTTGCCGCGGTACGGATCAACGACCTGTGCTTTATATTTACTTGCTGCCGTCTCCGGATCTAAATTGGCGACATACAGGTTAGGCGCTCCTTGAATCTGAACAGGATGATTGGATAACGTCATACCGAAAACGTCTTGCAGATTCGACGCCGGGTCTGTGCTGACTAGCAAAACTCGCTTACCCGCATCTGCAAGGGATATGGCTGTCGCGCTCGCGGTAGAGGTCTTTCCTACTCCGCCTTTGCCCGTAAAAAAGAGATACGGCGTTAGTGGAATATCATTTGGATGAAATGATCTACTCATCATTGTGCACCTACTTCCTTCTGTCATTGCTTCGTTTTGAGCTCAATACGCAACTTCGGTTTTTTCACCAAGTCCGTCTCTGCCAATCCAGTCCAAGCACACCATTCCTCCATTGAGGGATAGCCTTGGATTTTCGTTACCTGACCGTTTAACAAAACTACCGGCAAAACTTCCGGACCTTGTTCAGTAAGCAGCTGATTGACAACACGTTTCGTAAGAAATGCATCTGGCTCACTTGCTAGGTTATAACGAGCAACATCGATGTCCTTGCTTTTTAGATTGTGGACAACGGTTGATACGCGAATCAATTCAGGGTCCACGCTTGGCCCACATACTCCTGTAGAACAACACATGGCCGGATCATAAATTTCAATGGATATCATGGTCGTTTCCCTCCTGTAATAAAGGAAGCCGAGAAAAGTTCCCGGCTCCTACGTTCTATTTGATTACTCGCCGGTTTCAGCGAACTTTTGAATACGCTCGCCGATTTGATCGCGAACGCGCTGAAAAACAGCCCATTTTTCTTCGTCGGTACCCTGAGCCTTGGCAGGATCGTCAAATCCCCAGTGCTCGCGGCGAACATGAGGAGGTGTCATCGGACAACGATCGGCAGCATCACCGCATAGGGTGACCACCAAATCGGATTGATTCAACAACACCGGATCAATGATATCCGAAGTTTGGTTCGAAATATCGATCCCTACCTCGTTCATTGCTTTGACCGCATTCGGGTTTAGGCCATGAGCTTCGATGCCGGCGCTGTAGACATTCCAATCATCACCCAGATGTTTTTTGGCCCAACCTTCCGCCATTTGGCTGCGGCAAGAGTTGCCTGTGCACAAGAAGTAAAGTGTCTTTTTTTCCATAATCGTTTCTCTCCCTTATCACTTGAATTAAAGTATGGTTAGCCAGATATATAATCCTAAAAGGGTTATAAATAACGTTGGGATGGTCAATATAATCCCTGTCTTAAAGTAAGTCCCCCAGCTGATCTTCACGCCTTTGGTCGAAAGGACATGCAGCCAAAGCAAGGTGGCTAGTGAACCAATCGGTGTAATTTTGGGACCTAAATCGGAACCAATCACATTCGCATAAATTAAGGCCTCTTTAATGGCAGCCGACGTGTTTGTCGCATCGATGGCGAGTGCATCAATCATGACGGTCGGCATATTGTTCATGATGGAAGAAATAATCGCAGCAATGAAGCCCATCCCCATGGTTGCAGCAAACAGACCTTGATCCGCTACGCTCTGTATGACACTTGCCAAAAGGTCCGTAAGACCGGCGTTACGTAAGCCATAGACCACAACATACATACCGATCGAGAAAAATACGATGGCCCACGGAGCCCCTTTGAGTACTTCTTTGGTTTGCACAGCCGGACTTTTTCTCGCCATCAGCAGGAAGAATATCGCGATAACGCCAGCTACGATCGAAACGGGGATACCCACAAATTCACACACAAAGTAACCGATCAGCAGCACACTTAATACGATCCATGATAAACGGAACATCTTAGGATCTTGTATTGCCGTTGAGGGTTGTTTAAGCTGCGTCCCATCGAACTTACGCGGGATGCTCTTGCGGAAAAACAAATAAAGCACAAAGATACTGGCTACTAAAGAGAACAGATTGGGAACCAACATGCGACTGGCGTATTCGATAAACGTAATGCCGAAGAAATCGGCCGATACGATATTCACCAGGTTGCTGACTACAAGTGGCAGCGAAGTTGTGTCCGCAATAAAACCACTTGCGATGATAAAAGGGAATACCTTCTTCTCGTCAAAATTCAGCGCTCGTACCATGGCAAGCACAATCGGAGTTAAGATTAGAGCCGCACCGTCGTTTGCGAAAAAAGCAGCGACAACAGCTCCAAGAACGGATACATACACAAACATCCGGATACCGTTTCCTCGAGCTGCATTCGCCATATGTAAGGCGGCCCACTCGAACAAACCGATTTTATCCAAGATCAATGAAATGATAATGATCGCGACAAAGGCGAGCGTTGCATTCCATACGATTTGGGTGACATCCCATACATCCTGAAAGTCAACGACTCCAACGAGCAGTGCAAGTACAGCACCACCGCAGGCAGACCATCCAATGGATAGATTTTTAGGCTGCCAAATGACAAAAACTAAGGTAACAAGAAAAATGATGCTAGCCAGGACAACAGAAACCAATGTTCAAACCTCCAATTATGCGATGACTTAAGTACAGCAAGAATCAATATATAACTATATGCTTATATAAAAAACAGAGATCATTTTTAGCATCACTCAACCATTTGCTAAATATTCCTGTTAATCACAAGCACAGTTAACTTCCTTATTCATGGATGAGAGTACTTCTTGAGCACTTGGCATCTCATTTAACACGGCTTGGATATATGGCTTATCATCAACATTCAAGGAATAAAAAACCCATTGGCCACGACGGGCTTCATTTACAATCCCCTGAGACTTAAGCTTTCTTAAGTGCTGGCTAATCGCTGGCTGGGACATGTCGAAAATATCAACGAATTCGCAAACACACCATTCTTTTTGTTTAAGAAGCGTTAACATAGTAAGCCTTGTTTTATCTCCAAGCAGTTTTAGCTTTTCGGCAATTTCGTTCATTTGCTCCAATATGATTCACCCCATTCTTGTAAGTTAAATCATAACCATATAATTTAATGCTTATATATTAATCGAAAGAGCGCTTGATTTCAAGTGTGTAGACGCAACTTCCAAAAATTTCCCATTAAGCAACACCACATCCTACTTGCAGTGGGGATGGCTTGAACGATACTTCGGTTCTTACCGCAAGTAGGTTTTCTACGAATGTGGTTATAAAATCTTTATGCATTATCGCTTATATCAGCAAATTATATATCCGAATCCCGCCCTCTCTTGGGGGGGCAGGTCTCCCCCCGCCCTTCTTTCATCATCACCTTGTGTCAATCACAATTCAATTCATTTGATTTGTCTAAGCATCCTGGTTTACTGCGACACCTTCCCCGATGGAATCAACTTACACAGCCGTAATCGAACTAACCAAACAGTAAATCCAGAATCTTTTCATTTGCCTTTCTATTCTTTCCGATGTAAGGGTAGCAGTGGATATGAATCGCTGGATTGAAGTTGATTTCTATAATGCTGTAATTGGTATCGGTTGCTTCTTCCTCTAAGGAATCAATCATCATATCCACACCACATATAGTCGCTCCTGCAGCTTTAGCTGATTGAATGGCAAGTTCCTTATAGCTGTTTGGCATTTCATCCGTAAAATCGATACTGTCTCCACCTGTACTAATGTTCGAATTTTCTCTTAGATAGATAACTTCCCCTAGCTGGGGTATATCGTTCCAACTCATACCTCGGTTCTTCAAAAACATCTCTTCTGCTTCCCCTAACTGAATTTTCTCAAGGGGAGTCTTATACCCTTTACCTCGAAGTGGGTCTTTATTCTTCTCATGAACAAGCTGTTCGATCGTGTGGATACCGTCACCGACGACATTTGCAGGGACACGATGCAGTACCCCTACAACCTGATCCCCCATGACCAGAAAGCGATATTCCTTTCCTGTCATAAATTCTTCAAGAAGAACCGTTTGATCATGCGAAAAGGCGATTTCAAACGCTTTTTTCATATCCTCTCTCGAATAATCTTGATTGAAGATCGTAATGCCCAACCCAAAATTGGTTGATTTGGGCTTTATCACAATGGGAGTACCGCGATATGTTTCATAGGTGGACATTGCTTCATCCAAGCTCTGAAACGCTTCCCCTGACGGTACACGAATTCCATGTTGTTTGAGAACTTCTTTCGTAACCACCTTATTTTCCATAATTAACACCGTACTATAGGAATCCAAGGAAGTTTTCGTTGCTTGCTTCACATACTCTTGATGATTACCTTTTGATAGTAATACAAAATTCTCATCCCGATCCATCCACTTAAAGCGTATGCCTCGTTTCACCGCTGCCTTTAAGAGAAGTTGAGTTGATAATTCGAGATCCTCATACCCTGCAAAACGGTATCCATTTTGAATACTGTTCTGAGCGTATGTTTTCGCTTTTTCCAAATGGTATGTCAGATAGGATGATTTTTGAATCTCGGACTTCACTCTAGATGCAACATTCAACTCAGTATGAAGAATCTTTTGCTTTTCACTGTCCAGAATGTGCTGATAATCCTCATTCTTAGGAAATAAAAGCTGCACCATATCCTTCATCTCATCGATAACAGCGAGTGCCATTTCCTCCATCGTGAAATGACTATATTCAGGCTCGTTTAAATAGCCTTTTATACCCTCCATAATCACCTGATCTTGGTTTACATCAGCTATCCTTTGGTCTTCCTCATGGAAGGATTCATCTACTTTAAGCAGCATAAAGAGAATAAACAAATGTATAAAGTGCATCATTTCTTTACTTATTCCAATCTTATGAAGTGGATTAATATCCATAAATCGAAGCTCTAAGTATGCTACTCCATCTTCCACAAGCTCTTGGCACGGATTGATCCCCTTAGCGGTTTTTAAGCGAACGGGGCTGTAAAATTCCTTTACGCTCAGTAATTCATTCTGTTGAATCAGCCTGTTTAAGTCATGAACATACTCTTTGGCCGAATGAAAAGAAACATAATACGATTTTTCGTTCCGATAGCCACACATACTGTTCCGAAGTGAGTTCATAATCGGAAAATAATAACTTTTATTATCATGGGAATCCGCCAAGTTAACACATTGCTCAATATAGGTATTATCAAAAACAGGACTTGCTCCTGTTAGATAAATGAGCAGCCATCGATACCTCATCAAGTTACGGGCTACTTTAAAATAAATCGCATCTTTGAACTCCTTAAAGTCTTTATGCCGTCCCTGGGTATCATATAGCTTTGTAAGAAATTTCTCATCAAACGAGAAATTATAATGAATTCCGCTTAACAATTGTCTTTTACGACCATACTTATCCGCCAATTCATTTCGATAGTCGTCTGCGATGGGATCGCTCATTTTGGCAATAGGTATTTCATTCTCTTCAGGAAGCATGGGAGGATTGCTACTAGGCCACAAATACTCTCCTTCCAATTCCACAGAAACAATGTCTTGCAAGGCTTCCATGAAATGATAAGTCTCTTCAATCGACTTGAAGGCTGGAGTGATCATCTCAATTTGACTTTCTGAGAAATCAGTTTGAATATAAGGGTTTTCCGTCTTGCTTCCAAAAGCCTTTGGGTGAGGTGTCAGTGCAAGCTTTCCATCTTGATCGACCCGTACATTTTCTTTTTCTAAACCGAAATGACCTCGAAGCAGATCATTTTGAAGTGCATGGTCTATTACAACCTCTATAAGTTCACGATTCAACAATTTCATGTTTATGACCGTCCTTTATCCTTGTTCATTAAGAAGTGGCAAACGATTTATGAATACTGCGCAAAGACTTTCTAAACCAGATGACCAAAATGATACCCTTAAAAACACTACTTAGCGCAATCGACATCCACACCCCATTTAAACCAAACGGTTCAGATAAGAGCAAAGCCAAGGGTATTCTTAGCGCCGTAAATAAAATGCTGAAGATCGGCGGAATATGTGTTTTACCAATACCGTTAAACGCACCTACGGTCATCAGTTCCATGCACATAAATAATTGGGAGAAGCCGATAATTCGCATATAATCTTCTCCGAGCTTCATACTCGTATCATCAGATAGAAACAGCGAAAAGAGTTGCTGAGGGAACAAAATGAATATGAGCGAAATGAAAGTGCCAAATATGGAGGTCAACAGCAACGCTTTTCGATAACCCTGCTGAATTCGATCCAATCGACGTGCTCCGTAATTTTGTCCAAAAAAGGCCGCGATAGCCCCTTGTAGACCACCGATCGTCATATAGGAGATCGATTCAATTTGAATGCCAACTTTTTGAACCGCAATGGCATCAGCCCCCCACCTTACAATAATTTTAGCAATAATGATCGAAATGATCGTAAAGGTGACCCGTTGAATCGTAATCGGAACTCCCAATCGGATAACTTCTTTCATGAGACGATTGTTCCAGACCGATTGCTTAGAGATCATTTCTAAGTTTTTCGTTTTCATGATAAACAGCAAAGTTACTAATACATTGGCCGTTAATGTAGCAATAGCGGCCCCTGCAACTCCCCAACCTTCAAAACTGCCAACTCCATAGATTAGAAATGGATCAAGAATAATATTTAAAATGAGACCCATTGAAAAAATATAAAATGGTTGTTTACTGTTTCCCATCGCATTCAAAATGGTTGCATATAAGGTGTTCAGAATTGAAAATAGGGTACCTACTATCGAAATCAATAGAAATTGCTTCGCCATCTGCTCAACTTTTTCACTTCCCAGATCGAAGAAACCGATCAGCTGGTCCTGGGTCAATATGATAAAAACCATGTAGAGCAGCCCTAATACAATAGACATGATAAATCCGTTTTTTACATAAGACTTAGCTTGTTCTCCCTGACCGGCCCCCATACAATGTGAGACCTTGATGCCAGTACCAATCGTTATCATGGTCGATAACGCAATCGCTAAATTAATGAAGAAGCTTGCTGTGCCAATTGCAGCAACCGGTCCACTTCCTAGTCCTCCAACCCAAATCATATCCACAAGACCGTAGGTTGTAGATATAAAATTGGTTGCAATGATGGGAATCGTCAATTTCATTAAAGTAGACATAATAGGACCTTGGGTTAAATCATTCGTGCCCTTCATGATCTAGTTGCTCCTTCTTGCTCTCATGTTAAGGTAAAACCCGACCGCAAGGGTCGGGGCGAAAGCCTGTTACTGAATTAAGTTGTGCCGTATCGTTTTCTTTTCGAATTTGCTTTGTTGTCTTTTTAAGTGAAATCTAATTCATACATAAGCATACGCTTATATTTCAGCCGAATCTGTGACTGATTTTATAAACGCGGATTCTACTTCTAAAAATCTTTCGCTGTCAAGAGCAGCCATACATCCTGTACCTGCAGCTGTAATCGCCTGACGGTACTTCGGATCTTGTACGTCTCCGCAAGCAAAAACCCCGGGAATGTTCGTTTCGGTCGTACCAGGTTTCACACGAATATACCCAACTGGATCGGTATCGATCTGTCCTTTTAAAAATGCTGTATTGGGCGTATGACCCGTCGCAATAAAAATTCCGTTGGTCTCGATGATTTCTTCATTTCCTGTTTTTATATCCTTGACTCGCAGTCCGGTAACTCCGCGATCATCTGCGATAATTTCAGTGGATTCTTTGCTAAGAGCCCAGCTTATTTTAGGATTTTGTCTTGCACGTTCCTGCATAATCTTCGAAGCACGCAGTTCATCACGACGATGGACAATCGTTACCTTAGAAGCGAACTTCGTAAGGAAATTGGCTTCTTCCATGGCAGAATCTCCCCCGCCCACGACCAGCACTTCTTTATTTCGAAAAAAGAAACCATCACATGTCGCGCATGTGCTTACGCCACGGCCGATATTCTCCTTCTCGCCTGGTATACCGCCAAGTAAATTCGCTGATGCTCCCGTGGAGAGAATGATCGTTTCAGCTTCCAATTGACCCAGCCCCTCAACGGACAATCGAAACGGACGTGAAGAGAAATCCACTTCATGCACCCAACCATTCCTAAACTCAGCACCGAATCGAATCGCTTGTTTTCTCATATTATCCATGAGCTCAGGTCCCATGATTCCATCAACAAATCCAGGGAAATTCTCAACTTCTGTAGTTAATGTCAATTGGCCACCCGGTTGTGGTCCTTCAATAACAAGCGGATTCAAATTAGCTCTAGCTAAATAAATAGCTGCTGTTAAACCTGCTGGACCCGTTCCTATAATGATGGATTTGTACATAACTCTTCACTCCTTCGTTTGTTTGTACAGGGAGAATCCTGTCTTTCGATTCTCCCCCTTCTCTAATTATTAATTGCAGCTCGTTTTAGCAGATGAAACTGGCATGCAACAATCGTTGGCATTCGGCGCACTGCTAATACCACATACGCCAGTCTCTGGCAGCTCTAATTCAACCTTCGATGCAGCTTCCAGATCGCCATCCAGGTATGCTGCAATAGATCTGACCTGTTCGTAGCCCGTTGCCATAAGAAAGGTTGGCGCTCGGCCATAACTCTTCATTCCAACGAGATAAAAGTTCTTGTCTACATGGCGCAGCTCTTTTTCACCATGAGGTCTTACGGTTCCGCAGCTGTGTACATTGGGATCGATAAGGGGCGCAAGTGCTTCAACACTCTCCGTTGCAGGATCAATGCTAAGTCTAATCTCACTCAAGAATGAGAAATCCGGCCGGCTTCCTGTATTTACGATAATCTCATCGATTTCTTGTATCGCCTTGCTTTCACCATTTGCAGTCCCTTGGATATGAATCCTTCCATCGTTTTGGGAAACCTTCTCGATCATAAATGGAGTAACCACCTGGACTTGGCCGGCATCAATCAACTGGTGAATGTGGCTTCCAAGTGCTCCTCGAGCCTCTAACTGGTCATTCTCTTCACCACCGTAAGCTTCTTCAACCGATTTCTTTCTCATCACCCAAATAATTTCCGTGCTCGGATCTGTTTCTTTCAGCTTGGCTAGATCTAGTAATGTGTTGATCGCAGAGTGCCCGCCTCCTACGACTGCAATGCGTTTCCCTGTGTACTTCTGCTTTTGTTCTGCCGATAAATCCGGAATTCCATAATAAATGTGTTCTTTCAAATCACGCTCTTCACGTGTCCAAATCCCGTCTGCATGCAGCGGATTCGACTGTCCCCAGGTTCCGGACGCATCAATGACTGCCCTGGCTTCAAAGCGTTCCGTGGAGTTATTCGTTTCAACATAAAGTACGAATGGCGCAGCTTCACGCTTAGCCGATTTCATTTTATCTGTGTTTTTTTTCGAGATGGAAACCACTCTGGAATTCAACAGGATATAGGGCTCCAGTTCAGGCACCTTCGCCAAAGGTCTCAAATATTGATGAACGATCTCTTGACCGAAAGGTAATTCCGTTAGGACGGGTGGCTGCCATCCATGCTTACGTAAAAGACGCTCAGCGGCTTTATCGATGTTATATTGCCATGGTGAAAAAAGACGTACATGTCCCCATTGTAGAATGTTCTGACCAATGCTGGATCCGGCTTCAAAAAGGATAAATTTTTGCCCTCTCTCCACCAAGTGAGCTGCTGCTGCCAAACCAATAGGGCCGGCACCGATAATCGCGACCGGCAGGTTAGAGTTGTAGGACGCATGCTCCTCCTTTACAGCTTCCTTAGTGTTTGACGGTACTTGGGGAGTACAACAAGAAGATGAGGCTACCTTAAATTCAATGTTCTTCATACAGAAACCCTCCTTATGTTTTTGATTCATCAACTTTTTTTGATGTATGAGATAAAAAAATTATGTTTTTGTATTAGGATAGAAAACACAGCATAGCTTTTCGGATAATAATCCTTTGATTTCTTCATCGTTTAATTGATAATAGTTCCATTTTCCGATGCGTTCCATCAATATAATATTTGCATCTAGCAACATTTTTAGATGGTAAGACAGTTTTGATTGAGGCAGTTCCAGCATGTCAGTTAGGTCACAAACACATACTTTACCTCGTTGATTTAGTTCATAAATGATTCTCAGCCGATTTTTATCAGATAGGGCTTTAAACTTTTGTTCGTATAGGCTCAAAACGTCTTCTTGTATAAGGGAGACCTTCATGTTGTCACCTCATCTTTCCATCAAATTATTTTGATGTGGCCATTGTAGCAAGTCGCATTAAACACGTCAAGCATCAATTTTTTTTGATTTATATTGGAGTATATTCAAAATCAAACTCCAATATACAAAAGAACTGATCACAAGCCATAGAATTGTATTACTTGCATGTTGCAAATATATGTTGTATAACTATGACAAGAGGTGATTCGAAAATGGAAAATGCTCGTGAGTTGTTTCAAATCATGACCCGAAGGTTTGGTCTACTTAATAAAAACTGCTGCAGTATCGGAGGAAACGACGTTTCTTTAGTTCAAAGCCACATCTTATACGAAGTGGACCGGCAGCACAATCCTTCGATGCAACAGATTGCTGAAACACTAGGAACCGATATTACGACATTTAGCCGGCAGGTCCAATCCCTAATCAAAATGAATTTAGTTAAAAAAACACCAGATCCGCAGGACCGAAGAGTTCACACACTTGCCCTTACGACGGAGGGTAAATTTGTAGCAACAACAATTGATATGCAGATGAATGACTATCTTAACGAAGTATTCTCTTATATGACCGATTTCGAAAAAGAAACAGTTCTTCATTCCGTTAAAATTTTTAACGACGCGATGGCGAAATCCAATAAATGCTGCGGCCCATTATCTGAATAATAAATTTATTATATAGGAGATGAATTACGATGCTGCTCCATTCTTACGTTGCAGAGTATTTAATGAAAAGTGACCTTCACATTCAAAAAAGCCGAGAGATAACCAATAAAGAACTCAATAGAAAAAAATCTCGTATTTCATTCTCATTTTCAAGGCAACCGCGCAGGAATGCCTGCTGTGTTTCCTGCTGCTAAGCTTAAATTTCCTACATAGGAGGAACTGATTATGAAAACCACTTCGATTAGAGCAGCAGTCACTGATGATGTGGAACGAATATTGAACATTTATAATCAAGGAATCGAGGATCGTATAGCTACGCTAGAAGTTGATCAAAAAGATATTGCATACATGAATAACTGGTTTCAACAACACCAAAATCGTTATGCAGTCATTGTAGCTGAGTACGAAGATGTCGTAATCGGCTGGGCTTCCCTTAACCCTTTTTCTCAACGATGTGCTTATGACGGTGTTGCCGACCTATCCATATACATCGATCGAGCCTTCAGAGGTAAAGGAATTGGAAGTATACTTCTCCAGCGTCTTGAGGAGATTGCTAAAGAAAAAGACTTTTATAAAATCGTGTTGTTCACCTTTCCATTTAATCAAAATGGTCAAGGCTTATATCATAAACTTGGTTACCGTGATGTGGGGGTATTTGAAAAGCAAGGGGTCTTGGATGGGAGATATGTGGATGTTAAGATCATGGAGAAATTAATAAATATAAAAAAACCTAAAGCGTTCCTCCAGTGTTAATTTACTATTATTTCGGATTAGTGCTTAACAGTACTTTCGAATATGATGACCTTAGTATACCTACAATTATAAATGAAAGTATATTTTTTTGTATTATTTCGGCTATATTCTACATTGAACGAATTCGATATAACAATATCAATTATAGTGTTTCGCAAGCATTCTCTGATTTCCTCATTATTGCAATAGAAAAGCGAACTATCAGAGGATAGTTCGCTTTTCTTTCCTCCTTTATAGCTGCAACCACGTGGAAATATCCTCAGAAATGAGACCTTGATGACGGTGCCTAATAGGCATTTCGCTAATTTGCAACAGAAAGTAACTATCGTTGTTCCTAAAACATTCAAGGAGATACTTATCTAATAAATCAACATCATCATCCGTCTTGATAAGGTATACACGATCATGAAGATGTTTGATGTCATACAAACTATCCAGATGAAAATTAACGCAATCTTCGGTCCAACCTTCGTTCTTTGGCTTATATGAAAACAGATAGAGCTTCGATATTTAAATCAACCCCTTATAGTCCACTATAGCCCGATTTCTTTGGAGCTATTCAATTTACTTTGTGGTTGAAAAAGGATCTTCAACAACGGTGGAGCAATTAATGTCGTCAGAATAACCACAATGACAACAGATGTGAAATATTCTGGTAGTAGAAGTCCTGCTTGTAGGCCTGTGGAAGCAATGATTAATGCAACTTCCCCTCTTGATACCATGCCAGCTCCGACAGCAAATGATGATAAGTTATTAAAACCTGTAATTCTCGCTCCAAGAGCACCTCCCAGCAATTTGGTCAGAACTGCGGCTATGGTCAATACTACAATGAAGCCTACTTGTTGACTAACTCCTTGAAAGGATACATTGAGCCCAATGCTTACAAAAAAGACAGGGACAAAAATCGAATACGCGATGGGCTCGATTTTTTGTTCAACGGTGTGCTTTAAGGCCGTTTGTGAGATAGCTATTCCCGCAGCAAATGCACCAATTATACCGGCCATCCCCATCAAATCTGCGAAATAAGAAAATCCAAAACACACGACAAGTGCAATTGAAATCACAGGCTCTGTAACCTTTAAACTGGAGAGCCACTTCAAGACATGAGGAACAATAAGCCATCCTGCAATAATAACACCGACGAAAAATAACACCTTCTTACCTATAAGAAGGCCCATGGATATTTCCTGACCCGTGCCCAGGAAACTCATCATGAAAGCGAGTAGAATGACGACCAAAATATCATCTACTACAGCTGCCCCAAGGATAGTCGTTCCTTCTTTCGAACCAAGACGATCCAGATCTTTTAATACTTGAACAGAAATGCTTACGGAAGTTGCGCTAAACAACACTCCCATGAAAAGGGCGTAATTAACTGAAAAACCAAATAACTCTGCAACTCCATACCCTCCGATGAAAGGTAGTATAATTCCACCAACAGCAACAGCGACTGCTGATTTCCAATTCTTCTTCAGTTGTTCTACATCTGTTTCCAAACCAGCAATAAACATAAGCAGCAATACTCCTATCTCTGATACGTAATGGATAAATTCATTACTATCTATCCAACCAAGTACGGCAGGACCTAGAAGTATCCCGACAATTAGTTTTCCAAGTACAGCTGGTTGACCTAAACGTACTGATAAGTCTCCAGCTAGTTTAGTGAAAAGCAAAATAAGAACTAAATACCAAACAAATTCCATCCTATCTTCTCCCTCTGTCTTTAACTCGTATTCGAACGCGTTCTGGATAAATATAATCTACTCAAAATCCTAGGTCAATATAGGCATGAGAGCTATTTAAATAGGTTTAAAAGACCATTAAACCCCCGAATACATCCCCGTATACGATTATCTACATAAAATTCGTTAAAACTCAATCTAAGGGCGTATTAAAACGCGTGTTGTTTATTGGTTTCTCAACAACAGAAAAAGCGAGAAGAGTTACGCCCCGGTCATTTGCCGCATTCATGCAGCCGTGCGTGTCATTCTCGCCTTTTCTATGGTTACATACTGTCACGGGCAAACCGTCATGTGGTGTTCAACATAGAGTCAACTTACGGTCAGTTCGTGTTCATTTTACTGTCAAACCTAACCGCGTCTCACAATCTCCACCTTATTCACAAATCCTAAAGCAAACAATAAGTAGTGGTTTCCAAGTAACAGCAACGAATAAATAACTATCGCCCCGTTGATTAAATTACGTTTAATTTTCGAGGTATCGATACAAGGTTGTTTTACTAATCCCTGTTTCTTCACGTATTTGTGCAAGTGTATATTTATTGCTTTCATACATCTGGATCGCCTTCATCACGTTCTCATCAAGCTTGCGTGGACGTCCTAACTTCGTACCTTTTTCCTTAGCCTCATCCAGCCCTTTTTTGGTACTTTCACTAATTAAATCCCCTTGAAATTCTAGGATAGTTTCCACATGTTTATGGAATAAACGACCGGAATCTTCTCGGGTGTTTAGGTTTTCATTCAATGAATACAAATGGACTTGTCGGATTTGAAATTGATCCAATAATTCACTAAGATGCCTCGTCGAGTCAGCGAGCGAAAATAGTCTGGTCACAACTATTGTATCTCCAGGCATGAGTCGATCCAACATCAATTCTAATTGAGTTCTCTTTTTCGCAGATGAGTGTTCTTCTTTAAATAAGTGATCGCAGGACTTTCTTTTTAAAATTTCTAGTTGATTTTGACAATGTGGATCATCCTGAGAGGGTCTCATGTAACCAAATATCATATTAAAACTCCTAATCACGTATGACTTTATAAAATTATAACACATATAAGGGACCAAAAAGGTTCCATTTTGGTGCAATCCGTGATAATATCAATGTACTAGAACCGGTCATGACTTTAAAAGTAAAAGTCATAGCAAATGATAAGGAGTGGAAGTACAAGTGATTGAACGGATTAAACAAGAATGGTTTTCTAACACCAAAAGCGATATCTTAGCTGGTATCGTGGTAGCTTTGGCTCTTATTCCAGAAGCGATTGCATTTTCAATTATCGCTGGTGTTGATCCAATGGTAGGACTATATGCTTCATTTTGTATCGCTGTAATTATATCTTTTATAGGTGGTCGGCCAGGGATGATTTCCGCTGCTACCGGAGCAATGGCCTTACTTATGGTTCCGCTCGTAAAGGAACATGGCATTCAGTATTTATTGGCGGCAACTGTCCTCACGGGCATCATCCAATTGCTGTTTGGAATATTCAAAATCGGCAAACTCATGAAATTCATACCGAGAGCTGTCATGATTGGTTTTGTTAATGCTCTTGCTATTCTAATATTTATGGCTCAGGTACCGCATTTTGTAGGAATTTCAACTCTGACCTATATATTCGTGGCTGTTACTCTCATTATTGTATATGTATTACCCCGCTTCTTCAAAGCTATTCCTGCGCCTCTTATCGCTATTGTTGTGCTCACTGCCGCAGCAATATGGGGCAATCTAGATTTGGGAACTGTCGGTGAATTGGGAGTCATCACTCAATCCTTACCCTCTTTTCTAATCCCTAACATCCCATTTAATCTTGAAACGTTACAAATCATCTTCCCTTACTCGATTTCCCTAGCCGTTGTGGGTTTGGTTGAATCTCTTCTAACCTCTTCGATTGTAGATGATATGACCGAAACAGAGAGTAACAAAAATAAGGAAGCTCGTGGACAAGGCATCGCAAACATCATTACGGGTTTCTTCGGTGGCATGGCTGGCTGCGCGATGATCGGACAGTCTGTCATCAATGTAAAATCGGGCGGTCGTACTAGGTTGTCGACATTTGTAGCTGGTGTGTTTCTGATGTTTCTGATTATTGTTCTAGGTGGAGTTGTGGTACAAATTCCAATGCCTGTCTTGGCTGGGATCATGATCATGGTATCAATAGGTACTTTTGACTGGTCATCATTCTCCTATGTAAGAAAAGCCCCTAAAAGTGATGCTTTTGTCATGCTGGCTACTGTCATTGTTGTCGTTGTTACGGACAACCTTGCAATTGGGGTTCTCTTAGGAATCATCTTAAGTGCCATATTCTTTGCTTCTAAAATATCAAAGGTAAGTGTTACAAGCGAAATCAGGGGGAATAAAACAACGTTCAAGATCTCTGGCCAACTCTTTTTTGCATCTGTAGAAGGATTCGTCAACGCATTTGATTACAACGTCACAGACAAAGACATTGTTCTCGACTTTTCGAATGCGCACATTTGGGATGACTCAGGGGTCGGCGCCGTAGATAAAGTTGTAATTAAGTACCGTGCTAATCATAATCGTGTCACCATTAAAGGACTCAATGCATCAAGTGAAAAAATTGTAAATAGATTAGCTGTATACCACGATTCTAACGCGCAATTAAAATCTCATTAGAACAGGAGTGATATCCATGTATCAACATATTTTACTTGCTGCGGACGGTTCAAAGAACTCCGTTCGCGCTGCAGCTGAAGCAGCTCGGTTAGCATCTCTTGCTGAAGGTGCAACAGTAGAAGTTCTGTACGCTGTAGATCCAACAAAAATAAAAGAAGAGGTGCTCCATTCACAAAACCATGAAGAAATTGAATTAAAACGGAAGCAAAAACTATTACCAGTTACAGAAGAACTGGGAAACAAAAGCGTGAATCATCAAATCACAATAGTCATTGGTGATCCGGGCCCCACAATTGTTGATTACTCGAAAAAGGAAAGTGTTGATCTTATCATTATAGGTAGTCGAGGCCTTAATTCATTTCAAGAATTTGTTTTAGGAAGTGTCAGCCATAAAGTAGTCAAGAGAGCTCAGTGCCCTGTTATGGTGGTAAAGTAGAACAAATAATTAAACATGACCTATGTCAAAAGCATAGGGCATGTTTTTTTAATCTTTAAGTACTTAATCAAACTGATAACGCTTCTTCAAAAACCTCATTAACTTCAAAGTTTTCGCCTTACGATTAACCACCTTCATTCTTAAGTCATAGGCTCCAGCCCATTTTCGAATCGTTTAAATAGGCAACTGCATAGGATGAAAAGAAAATTACGAAACCATAAAGAGGAGAATGAATATGTATCGCTATCATCCATGCCACCCTTATCAAGGGCATAATCCTACGCATAACTACTGTAATAACCAAAACTGGAGCAATTATTTGAATCCTCATTATTCAAGTTGGAACAATACCAACTGGAGTCGTTATAATGAAAATTTGAAATTAACAGATTATGGGCAAAGACCGCTTGTGTTGAATATTGATCAAGCAACTAAACAAAACAATACTTACCGAACCGCTTTATGGACAGGGAAGCACTTACAAGTGACACTAATGAGCATTAATGTTGGAGATGACATTGGTTTAGAAGTTCATCCAACAACTGATCAATTCATACGAATTGAACAAGGTCAGGGACTTGTTCAAATGGGTGATAGTAAAGATAATCTGGATTTTCAAAAAATGGCCTATGATGATTATGCGATCATGATACCGGCTGGAAAATGGCACAATGTAACCAATATGGGTAATGTACCACTAAAAGTATACGTGATCTATGCTCCTCCTGAGCATCCATATGGCACGGTTCATGAAACAAAAGCAGATGCCATGTATGCTAGGTACAATAAAGGATAGTAACATTAAATTAAAACAGCGGCAAACTTGGGTTTTGACATCTCAGTTAGCCGCTGTATTTATTCCCCTTTCAAAACTCCGCCTCATCCTGCTCAAAGAATCCCATCAGATTTAACGTGTTAGCCATAAAAAAAGCTTGTCGGTTTGATGGACTGAACTGCACCCCAATTGTTAGACACATCTAATAGTTGGAGGTGCAGTTTTTTTATGACTAAATTTACTAAGGATAGCAAATTGGCATTAATTCAAGGGTATGACTCTGATCTTCTATCTCAGACCGAATACGCAAATCAAGTGGGCGTTACCAAGTCTCAATTCCAATATTGGTTGAAGCTCTATGAGATGCATGGTGAGACTGTCTTTACTAACGGCTATACAAATTATCCGGCAAGCTTTAAACTGGACGTACTCAGTCATATGGCTCAATCAGACGCTTCTCTCATGGATACCGCTGT
>NZ_BIMC01000012.1 GCF_004000885.1 Paenibacillus glucanolyticus NBRC 15330 | reverse complement strand
TGGCGCAGCTCCGGCAGGGGGCCGCAAGGCCCCGCCGGAGGCGCGCGATGGCGCGCGCAAGGGAAGCGCGCCTACACCGCCTCCCCCGCCGCCAAAGGCGCAGGGGGAGGGCAAAGACCGGCCCGAGGATACCGGGCCGGCACCGGAAGGAGGCTCCTCTATGGATCGCCTCCTGAAAGCCAAAAAACGCGGCACTCGATAAAGTGCCGCCACAACCAAGCTTCGGTCCAGCATGTCGATTACGCTGGACCGAAGCATTTTTTATATCCATGACGTAACTTTTTCCATGGGATCAGCTTGATTTATCTCGTTTAACATTGGCTGAATTCGGTTATAACCGGACTATTAAGGGAAATAATGCTGGGGGGATGTAATTGCCACAGGGTGACTTTTACACAACAATGACAATTACGTTATGGAAATGAAACACGTCTGGTGATACAATAAGAGTCAAAATGATATTCTCAACATTCCTAACTGCTCTGTTTCCTTGATAATTGGGGCTGGAGGAACGGAAGAAGCCTCATTTTTGAAGCTTACTATGGAAAAGATTTGAGGAGGACGAATCATGACAACTGAACATAACCAAACGATCGACAACCTGTCTATCGCAACCATCCGGACACTGGCGATCGACGCGATCGAGAAGGCCAATTCCGGTCATCCGGGCATGCCGATGGGCTCTGCGCCTATGGGATACCAGCTGTTCGCGAAGACGATGAATCATAACCCGGACCAGCCGGCGTGGATTAACCGCGACCGTTTTGTCTTGTCTGCAGGCCATGGCTCCATGCTGCTCTATAGTCTGCTCCACCTGAGCGGTTATGACTTGTCCATTGAAGATCTGAAGCAGTTCCGTCAATGGGGAAGCAAAACTCCGGGACATCCGGAATTTGGCCACACGGCCGGTGTCGATGCAACGACGGGTCCTTTGGGACAAGGCGTGGCGATGGCTGTAGGTATGGCAATGGCTGAGGCCCACTTGGGTGCGACTTACAATAAAGACGATTTCAACGTAGTTGATCATTATACCTATGCGATTTGCGGCGACGGCGACATGATGGAGGGCGTTGCTTCCGAGGCAGCTTCTCTGGCAGGTCATTTGAAGCTTGGCAAATTGATCATGCTGTACGATTCCAACGATATCTCCCTTGATGGCGAGCTGAGCCTGGCATTCTCCGAGAACGTAGCGAAGCGTTTTGATGCTTATGGCTGGCAAGTACTGCGCGTTGAAGACGGCAATGATCTCCCTGCGATCCAAAAAGCGATTGAGGAAGCACAAGCTGATACAAACCGCCCAACGTTGATCGAAGTGAAAACGGTGATCGGTTACGGCAGCCCGAACAAACAAGGCAAAGGCGGTCACGGCGGTACGCACGGTTCCCCGCTTGGAGCAGATGAGGCGAAGCTGACCAAGGAATTTTATGAATGGGTTTATGAAGAGGATTTCTACGTACCTGATGAAGTGCGCGAGCACTTTGGCAAAGTGAAAGAACGCGGCATTGCTGCATATCAAGCTTGGGTTGATCAATTCGCGAAATACAAAGAGGCTTACCCGGAACTGGCAGCGCAATTCGAGCGCGGTGAATCCGGTGAACTGGCTTCAGGATGGGACAAAAACCTTCCGAAATACAGCGCAGACGACAAAGCGGTTTCCACACGTGTAGCTTCCGGTAAAGCGCTGAACGGTTTGACGGCAGGTGTACCGCAGCTGCTTGGCGGATCGGCTGACCTGGAAAGCTCCACCATGACTCACCTGAACGATCTGGCATCTTTCACAGCAAACAGCTATGAAGGCCGTAATGTATACTATGGCGTTCGTGAATTTGCAATGGCTGGCGCTATGAACGGGATTGCGCTTCATGGCGGACTGAAAATTTTCGGAGGTACGTTCTTCGTATTTACCGATTACCTGCGTCCGGCTGTTCGTCTGGCTGCAATTATGAAACTGCCGGTTACGTATGTACTGACTCATGACAGTATCGCTGTTGGTGAAGACGGTCCTACGCATGAACCGATCGAACAATTGGCTTCCCTGCGTATTATCCCGGGTCTGACCGTGATTCGTCCTGCGGATGCCAATGAAACTTCCGCGGCATGGGCTTATGCGGTTGAGAACACAGACCGTCCGGTTGCGCTGGTGCTGACTCGTCAGAACCTGCCGATCCTTGCAGGCGCAGTAGATAATGCACGTGAAGGCATCAAACGCGGGGCTTA
Organism: Paenibacillus glucanolyticus NBRC 15330; assembly: GCF_004000885.1. Classification (GTDB taxonomy): domain Bacteria; phylum Bacillota; class Bacilli; order Paenibacillales; family Paenibacillaceae; genus Paenibacillus_AQ; species Paenibacillus_AQ glucanolyticus. Next base: position 183,775 of record NZ_BIMC01000012.1, on the reverse strand, counting down.
TGTTGTTGCTGACGCGAAAGATGGCAACGTACAGGCTCAAATCATTGCAACGGGTTCCGAGGTTCAGCTTGCTGTTAAAGCGCAAGCGGCATTGGCTGAAGAAGGCATCGCCGTTCGTGTCATCAGCATGCCAAGCTGGGATCTGTTCGACAGCCAGGATCAGGCATACAAAGATTCCGTGCTGCTTCCTGACGTAAAAGCCCGTCTTGCCATTGAAATGGCTCATCCGTTCGGCTGGGAGCGTTATGTTGGCGATAAAGGCGATATTCTCGGCATCAACACGTTTGGCGCTTCCGCTCCTGGCGACCGCGTCATTGCCGAATACGGCTTTACCGTTGAGAACGTAGTCAGCCGTGTAAAAGCTTTGCTGTAAAACATCCAAAACACCCGTGATGTAACTCCATATTGATTTTCCGGCACCCGTATCATACGGGTGCCGTCCATATATCAAGACATGCCTATCTTGGAGGAGGAGAGTTTGTCGATGTCACAATTTAAGAATGCTACCGTCACGAAAGCAGCCAATGTTTACTATGAGGGGAAGGTAACCAGCCGTACGGTGCTGCTGGAGAATGGCGAGAAGGTAACACTGGGGATCATGCTTCCGGGGAGTTATGAATTCGGCACAGATGGTCCTGAAATTATGGAAATCCTGTCCGGCGATTTGCGTGTCCTGCTGCCTGGAGAGCAGGAGTGGTTAGAGATTCAAGGGTCTGCGACCTTTAACGTGCCGGGCAATTCAAGCTTTAAGCTGGAAATCCGCACCGTCACCGATTATTGCTGCTCTTATCCGACCATGTAGCAGGACAAGCGGCGACGGAGCATTCATATTCGCGAATATGCCAAAAAGGCTCAAGCCGATGGCTCTGAGCCTTTACTGTCAATGCCGGATGTCAACGCAGGCCTTTATCGGCGGTTGATATAATGGACTTATTCCTCCGGGATGGTCACGATCTCGCCTTTATATCCGGGAGCCCGGTTGTCAAGCTCTACGTATCCTTCGCCCCATTCCTGGCCGCGATCCAGCAGGCGATAGCTGGTAACGCCGGAAGGGTAGCGGAATACGAATTTGGCGATCGTCCAATTTTGGGTGTTCGGCTGATTACCGATCTCAGCTTTCAGTGCAGGCAGGAAGAACAGGTTTTGGTTTGCCGATGCTTTAGCGCCATAGTCCAGCTTGCCTTGCCATTTTAAGTATTTGACGCCGCCATGGATATCGAAATAGCTGGCGATATCGTTGTCTACCAGGAAGAATGAATTGGATTTACCTTTAGGAAAATAATAATTCACGCCCTGCATTTCCACGGGGAGCATCTCCAGTTCAGGCTTCTTCAGTTCGGATGAATAGGGAAGCTTGGCTGCAGCATTCCGGGCGGTGGCCAGATCGGTGCTTTTTAAGTCGGCGATGATACCCGGATCTGCCTTATTGATATAAGCTGTTTTTAAAGCGTCATTCCAGTAGACGTTGGCATCAAATGCTTGGGCAACAGCCCTTAAGGGAATCATGGTCTTGCCGTTATGCAGCAGTGGGGCTGAAGGCAGCGCCTTTTTAACTCCATCCACTTCCATGCTGGTATTTCCTGCTGTTAGGATCACCTTTCGGTTATCGCCTTGGATGGTCACCTGCTTTTTGCTGTTGTCGTATCTCAAGATGTAGTTACCCAGAGGTTTGAGATCGGTGAGGGTAACATAGGTGGAGCCCTGCCTGATCAGCACTTCACCGCTGGCGGTTACGTTGTTGATGGCAGCGGCTGGTTTGGCTGCTGCAGAAGCTGGTGAACTGGCTAATGCAGGAGACAGAACAGTGGTTAGTATGGCAGCGGCTGTCATCGCTTTTAATGTTATGGTCCATTTCATGTTGCAATTCCTCCCTTTGCATTGTAAACGGAGGAAATAACAGAAAAGTTTCTTTCGGAGAGGGAAATGGTGGAAAAGCTCAAAAAAAGGCCCCTTCCTCCTGGTCCGGATGACCCGGAACCAGCATGAAGGAGCCAGTAATGACAAGGCATAATCTGTCTGGTTATTGCGGCTGTTCGCCGATTTTTTGGCCGATCCAGGCTTCATAGCATTTCACGACAGCGGATAGATCCTCTTCGCCATAGCCTTCGCTGGCACCGGCTTGAAACAGGCTCTTGGCCAGATTCAGCATAGGGGAAGGCATGCCGATGCCATCGGTTAGTGAGGAGGCCAGCTTCAGGTCTTTGAGCATGAGTGCAAGCGAGAACTGGTTGCTGAAATCGCCGTCGATAATTTTGCGTCCCTTCAGTTCGGCCGCTTTGCTGCCAGCAGATCCGAGCTGTACGAGTTCCAGAAAGTTGTCGGCGGGAATGCCTGATTTTGCAGCGATGGCAAAACCTTCGGCCAGCGCCAGGTTGTTAATGCCCACAATGGTATTGTGCGCAAGCTTGGCGACGGCACCGCTTCCGTTTGGTCCCATGTGAATGACCTTTTTGCCCAGGGTGTCAAACACGTCGGCATGGGCCTCGATCACAGCTGCTTCGCCGCCGACCATGAAGACCAGGGTTCCATCAATGGCCGCAGGCTTGCTGCCGGTTACCGGGGCATCCAGGAAGGATGCGCCAAGCCCAGTTACGACAGATGCGATTTCCTTGACAAGGCTCTCGGAGATCGTGCTGCAGTCGATGACGGTCATCCCGCCGGTCAGGGAGCCGAGCAGACCGTTCTCTCCATAGAACACTTCCCGGATGGAATGGTCGTTGCTCACCATCGTAATGACAAGATCCTGTCCTTCGGCAGCCTCGCGAGGCGTGTCCGCGATGGAAGCTCCCTGTTCGGCCAGCGGACGGCATTTTTCATGGGTGCGGTTATACACGGTCACGTCGTAATCCTGCTTAAGCAGATTGGAGGCCATAGGAGCGCCCATGGTGCCCAGTCCGATAAATCCGATTTTTTTCATAGCTATATCACCTTCGATTATGGATTCCTGATCCACTCTATCTTAGCATGGGTTCTGGAAACGAAGCCAGCGTTTGTGGGGGATTGGAGATTGAAGGGTGTCCAGCATGAAGAATACATGACGGTTAGCCCGTGCAACTTGCGGTCTTTATTAAATTAAAGTATCCTATTTCTAAATTCACAGGAGGTTTAAGGCATGTCTAAAAAAATCAAGTTTGATTACAGTAAAGCACTGACTTTTGTCAATCAGCACGAAGTTGACTATTTTGCAGAGCCGATCCGCACAGCCCATGAACAGCTACATAACGGTACAGGTGCCGGTTCTGATTATCTGGGCTGGATCGACCTGCCAACGCAGTACGATAAAGAAGAATTCTCACGCATCCAGAAAGCGGCTGCCAAAATTCAGAGTGACTCTGACGTTCTGATTGTTATCGGTATCGGAGGTTCCTACCTGGGAGCGCGTGCCGCGATCGAAATGCTGTCGCATTCGTTCTATAACGAGCTGTCGAAGGACCAGCGCAAGACGCCGGAAATTTATTTTGCAGGAAACAACATCAGCTCCACCTATGTAACGCATCTGCTTCAACTGATAGAAGGCAAGGACTTCTCGGTGAATGTCATTTCCAAATCCGGTACAACCACGGAGCCGGCTATCGCATTCCGTATTTTCCGTGCGGAGCTGGAGAAGAAATACGGCAAGGAAGAAGCTCGCAAACGCATTTACGCTACGACCGATCAGGAGAAGGGCGCACTCAAGAAGCTGGCAACCGAAGAAGGCTACGAGTCCTTTATCATTCCTGACGATGTCGGCGGACGTTATTCCGTGCTGACGGCAGTCGGTCTTCTTCCGATTGCAACGGCTGGAATCAACATTGAAGAGATGATGCAAGGCGCCGCTGACGCATCCAAGGAATACAGCAGCCCGAACGTAGCCGAGAACGAAGCATACCAATACGCGGCGGTTCGCAACGCTCTTTACCGTAAAGGCAAGGGCATCGAGATCCTTGTAAACTACGAGCCCTCTCTGCATTTTGTATCGGAATGGTGGAAGCAGCTGTACGGCGAGAGCGAAGGCAAGGATTACAAAGGCATCTATCCTGCTTCCGTAGACTTCTCTACTGATCTGCACTCCATGGGTCAATTTATCCAGGAAGGCAGCCGCAACATCTTCGAAACGGTCATTCAGGTTGAGAATGTATCCGAGCATATTACGATTGAATCGGATCCGGACGATCTGGACGGATTGAACTTCCTGACCGGGAAAACATTGGATTTTGTCAACAAAAAGGCCTTCCAAGGCACGATGCTGGCCCATACCGACGGACAAGTTCCGAATTTGATTGTGACAATTCCAGATTTCACTCCCTATTCGTTCGGATATCTGGTATACTTTTTCGAAAAGGCCTGCGGTATCAGCGGCTATCTGTTGGGTGTCAACCCGTTTGACCAACCGGGCGTAGAGGCGTACAAGAAAAATATGTTCGCGCTGCTCGGCAAACCAGGGTATGAGAAAGAGAAGGCCGAACTGGAAGCTAGACTTTCCGAATAAACCTGACACTTTCATTGGATTAGACGTAAGACGCTGAAGGAAGCAGTCCGCTGGCAGATTATTGCCGTGGACTGCTTTCTTGGCAATATAGGGGTGGTTGTTGTTTCATGCTGGATCGTTACAAAACGGTACGTCAGGCGGGCTCCAAGGAGATTGTCATTAAGAAATCGCGATTCATCGGCCATGTGATGCCGGTCGAATCCGAAGAGGAAGCCGTCGCTTTTATTGAAGAAATCAAGAAGAAGCATTGGAATGCTACGCACAATTGTTCCGCTTATATGATTGGCGAGCGGGATGAGATTCAGAAGCAATCGGATGATGGGGAACCGAGCGGAACGGCCGGCAAGCCGATTCTCGAAGTGATCCGAAATCAGGGGCGGAAGAATGTAGCCATTGTTGTCACACGTTATTTTGGCGGTATCATGCTTGGCGCAGGCGGACTGATCCGGGCTTACACAGACGGAGCCGTGGCTGCTATAGAATCAGGCGAACCGATTACAAGGGTTCTTCACCGGGAGATTTTAGTGGAGCTGGATTATACCTGGCTGGGTAAGGTGGAGAACGAGCTTCGAAATCGGGGCGTACGTATGGGAGAGACCAACTTTGCCGACACGGTGACCTTGACCTGCTTGCCGCTCGATGGTGATGCGGAGAGCTTTATGACTCGGATGGTAGATTTGACACAGGGGCAGTCTTTGATCACGGAGGGAGAGCGGCTTTATTTTATTGAAGGGGAATAAAATAATATGGCAAGAAGAGCAGTAGAACGCGAGTTGTCGAGAGAGCGGATACTGGAAGCAGCGAGGCATTTGTTTATAACCAAAGGATATCGAGCCATTTCGATGCGAAGCATCGGGCAGCATTTGGGTTATAGCCACGGCTCCTTGTATTATCATTTTAAGGAAAAGGCGGAGCTTTTCTACGCCATTGTCATGAAGGACTTTAATGATCTAAATGATTTGCTGTTGGAAGTATCGGGAAAGCCTCCCTGTGACGGGGTATCGAAGCTGGAGCAGCTGATGCTGGAATTTGTTCGTTTCGGACTGGATAATCCTTACCAGTACGAGATCATGTTCATGATTCGGGACGAAGAGCTGCTGTCCTACTGTCGCTCTGAGCAGGGACGCTGTTTTGAAATGTTTGCTATGCTTGTCCGTCAGTATTTGCTTGATGAGAATTACAGTGAGGAAGAGCGGCGAACCGTTCCGCTGACCTTGTTTTTGTCGCTGCATGGATTTATATCCTATTATATTCAGGACCGAATTGGCTTTGATGAGATCAAACCAGCCGCTCTTACCCATGTCAAAGTGTTATGCCGGAGTTTGTACAGCAGGGTCTAACTTCTGATTATTGCCACGACGTGTGACTTGATACTTCAACCCATTACAACGACCTAGCGTTGAAACGTCAATCATCTAATGAAATAAAACAGACAGGTCCACGCCCCCTAGCATGTGCCTGTCTGCTTTTTGTGCTTTTTAACTGTCTTTCCCGTGCCTGTATCCCTTTTTGGCATCAGCCCTCCATGATTTTCACGTGATACTGACGCTGCCTCGGTCCATCGAATTCGCAAAAATAAATGCCCTGCCACCTTCCAAGAAGCAGATGACCGTTCTGAATAATGACGGTCTGCGAAGGACCGCAGGTGATCGATTTAAGGTGGGAAGCGGTATTTCCCTCCGCATGACGATATTTGGGATGATTCCATGGAAATACTTCATCCAAAGACATCAGCACGTCCCGTTTCACATCGGGGTCCGCGTTCTCATTAATGGCAATTCCGGCGGTGGTATGCGGACAATAGATCAGCACGGTGCCTTGCTGAACCCCGCTTTGCTTCACGTGAGCAGCGATCTCCCTCGTGATATCCCTCATCTCGTCACGCCCTTGCGTGTTTAGTTCACCGGTATACAGCATGCAAATAACCTCCTCTATTTTTTCCATTTCTATTATTTTACCCGATAAAGTGCAAAAGATGGATTGACGATCGGATTCAGCATTTGGTAAAGTATGTGTAAAGTAAAACCAAGTATACAAATAGGAAATATAAAGATGGTTTGTGGAGAAGTCGACCGGAATACCATCCGGAGGCAGGAGGGATACGATATGACCACATGGATTCGTCATAAAGGTTGGACTTGGGGATTTCGAAGTACCGTGCTGCTTTATTTTCTTGCCTTGATCGTGCTGCCGATCTTTGGGGTGTACGTGCAGTCATTCTCTGCAGGATGGAGCCATTTTACAGAGAGCATATTGGATCCGATTGCCTGGAAGGCCGTGCTGCTTACAATCAAACTGGGCATAATCTCTACGTTCATCAACGTGCTTGTCGGAACGATGATTGCTTGGGTGCTCGTCAGGTATCGTTTTCCGGGAAGGACGCTGCTGAACAGTTTGGTGGATCTGCCCTTTGCGCTGCCGACGGCGGTAGGGGGACTGATGATATTGCTGCTGCTGGGACCGGGGAGTTTACTTGGCGGCCTGGCGGAGAAGCTTGGTTTCGAAATCGTGTTTCACCAGCCTGCTATCGTTATAGCCATGCTGTTTGTCACGTTTCCGTTCGTGATCCGGGCGGTGCAGCCGCTGCTGGAAGAGCTGGATCCGCTGGAGGAAGAGGCGGCTTATACGATGGGCGCTTCGAGGACGAGAGCTTTCTTCAAGGTCATTCTTCCCTCGATGCTGCCGGGTATCATCAGCGGGGGAATGCTCGCTTTCTCAAGAGCGCTGGCTGAATTTGGTGCCGTTGTGCTGGTTGCGGGCAATATTCCCGGAAGGACGCTGATTGCTTCGGTCTTTATTTTTGGCGAGGTTGAGAGCGACAACCCGGCTGGTGCAGCGGCGGTATCCGTTCTGCTCCTTACCCTCTCCTTCCTCATCCTCTGGGTGATTAATGCCGTACAGCAGAGGGGGAGACGAGCTTGAGACGATTGTGGATCGGACTAACGTATGCCGTATTTATCATTCTGCTAATCATCCCCTTATCCCGGATTGCAATCGGAGCGTTTGATAAAGGGCTGGATGGGTTTGCGGAGGGCCTGCTCAGACCTGAAGCCCTGCATGCTCTTATGATGACGGGTCTTATCGTTGTATTCGTTACGGTGTTAAATGCGCTGTTTGGCATCATGATGGCGTTGTATCTGGTTCGGGCGAATTGGCTTAGCCGGAAGATCAAAGGCATTCTGAACAGCATTGTCGATTTGCCGTACGCGGTTTCGCCGGTCATTGGCGGCCTGATGATTGTACTGCTGCTTGGACCGGACAGCATCATTGGCGGTTTTTTTGAAGGGATCGGGTTTAAGGTCGTATATGCGTTTCCAGGCATGGTGATTGCTACGCTCTTCGTCACGTTTCCGCTGATGGTCCGTGAGGTCATGCCCGTCCTGCAGGAGATCGGGAATGATCAGGAGCAAGCGGCAGCAACGCTGGGAGCTTATGGCTGGACAACGTTCCGAAAAGTAACATGGCCCTCCATTCGGTGGGCTGTGGTGTACGGTCTGGTGCTAACTGTCGCCCGCTCGCTGGGGGAATTCGGCGCCGTACTGGTGGTGTCCGGTAACATCATGAACAAGACGCAGACAGCAACGACGCTTGTGTATCAGGATGTAGAGAATTTTAATGTGGCTGCTGCCAATGGTGTCGCATTGGTGCTGGCAGCCTTCTCCGTTGGTCTCCTGCTGCTGATGGAATGGGCCAAAAAAAGAAAGGATGTGCATTGATATGCATGTGGAAGTTCGCGATCTGAACAAGCACTTCGGTACGTTTCATGCCGTAAAGAATGTCAGCTTTGAGATTGAGAAGGGACATCTGATTGGACTGCTGGGACCCAGCGGCGGTGGTAAAACGTCCATTCTGCGCATGCTGGCCGGGCTTGAGAATCCCGACTCCGGGCAAATTTCCTTTCATGGTCAGGTGGTCAATGATCTGCCGCCCCAAGAGCGTGGAATAGGCTTTGTATTTCAGAACTATGCCTTGTTTAAGCATATGACCGTATTTGACAACATCGCGTTTGGCTTGAAGGTGAAGAAGGCATCCAAGGCCCAAATTAAAGACAGGGTAACGGAATTGGTGGAGCTGACCGGGCTAAAAGGTTTCGAGAGCCGCTATCCGCACCAGTTATCAGGCGGTCAGCGCCAGCGTGTGGCCTTTGCCAGAGCGCTTGCACCGGAGCCGCAGCTGCTATTATTGGACGAACCGTTTGCCGCGATTGATGCAAAAATCCGTCAAGAGCTGCGTTCCTGGCTTCGCGAGCTGATCGAGCGGGTCGGCATTACGTCGATTTTTGTGACCCATGACCAGGATGAGGCGATTGAAGTAGCGGATGAGATTATGATTATTAATCAGGGGAGAGTTGAGCAGAAGGGTACGCCCTGGGATATTTATAAGGAACCGAAAACTCCGTTTGTCGCTTCATTCATTGGCGAATCTACGGTCATATCGAGTGCTGCCGAGCTGAAGGGATTTGAGGCAGCAGCTAATAAGAATGCAACGCGCGCACTTATTCGTCCGGAATATATCGAGATTGGGAGCGAGCATGACTTCAGCGTGCTGTCGGCAACCGAGACGGGCGTTGTCCGTCATCTGCATTTTCGCGGCAGTGAATGGCTGGTGGAGGTGGAGGTTAAAGGACATAAGCTGATCACCTACCGTTCCCTGGAAAAGGAGACGCTGCAGCCGGGCCAGGAGGTTCGTGTCCTCGTTCACCGGGCTTATCTTTTCAATGACGACCACAGCTGGATTGAGGAGAACCGTCTGAAGGTTGATCCGATGCCGATTATGATCTGATTGTTTAATACTCCGAAGGGAAGTGGATTCATGCGGATCTTAAATATAAAACGCACCTCATTCCTGCTGGCTGGCATGGCGCTTCTCTTCAGTCTTCTCGTAGCAGGATGCGCCAGTGACGATCCGGCTGGTGAAGAAGTGACATCACCGTCAGGTGAGAGAACGCTGGTGCTTGGTGCTTACAGCGTCGTTAGAGATGCCATGTCCGAGATCATTCCCGCTTTTCAGGCGGAATGGAAGGAACAGACGGGCGAAATCATTAACTTTCAGGAATCATACGAAGCCTCCGGAACGCAGGCTCGTGCCATCACAGGCGGATTTGAAGCAGACGTTACGCTGCTCGCCATGGAAGGGGATGTAGACAAGCTGGTCAGGTCAGGGCTTGTGGACCCGGAATGGAAGTCTCAGCCTTACAGCGGAATGGTGACACGCTCCATTGTTGTTCTGGGCACCCGTGAGGGGAATCCAAAAGGGATACAGGATTTTGACGACCTGACGAGATCAGACGTGAAGGTGCTGTATCCGAATCCGAAAACCTCCGGCGGCGCACAGTGGGACATTAACGCAATCTATGGCGCAGGCTTGAAGCAATCGGAAGAGAACGGAAAGCGCGATCCTGCTCAAGCGAAGGCTTTTCTTGAAGCGGTGCACCGCAATGTGGAATCGCTGGATAAAAGCGGGCGCGCGTCCATGGCGGCGTTTGAATATGGGGTTGGGGATGTTATCGTTACGTATGAGAACGAGCTGCTTGCCCGAATCGCCCAAGGCGTCCAGTACGACATCGTTGTGCCGGAGCATACGATGCTGATTGAGAATCCCGCTGCAGTTGTGGAGCGATTCGCTGATAAGCACGGCAACCAGGATGTGGCGGCTGCCTTCGTGGATTACCTGCGTACTCCGGAGGCCCAGAACATATTCGTCAAATATGGCTTCCGCCCGGTTGAGGAGTCGGTGCTTGCACAGACCAAGCATCAGTTTGCTAACCCGCCGGGGTTATTCGACATTGAGTACCTGGGCGGATGGGATCAGGTACGAGAGACGCTTTATTCGAGGCGGGGCGTCTGGTATCAGGTGCTGGCGGGATTGTAATGCCAGTTGACATGGAATTCATGGGATACGTTGAATAAACAGATCCGCCATGATCATGTTTGAGTTTGCAGCGCCTATGAACATACCTTTATAAAAAAAACGAGCTGTCCCGGGAGACCCTGGGACAGCTCGTTTCATTTGTATGCTAATCCAAGGTGCGGATAATCGTCTGGCTGTGTCCCTATTCAGCATGTACTCCCGAAGTTTTTGTAGATGGGTCATTCGATGCGGTTACACAAGCTACCTTTTGTGCTTCCCATTCCTCTCGCAGAATGCCCATACGAATGGAATCGTAGTAGACGCCTGCGTAATATCGGCACTTCCGCATGCGGCCTTCAAGCTGCATGCCAACCTTCTCTGCGCAGCGCATCATTCTCGGATTGCCGGACCACGTCGTAATACCGACCCGGGCAATGTTGAGATGCTGGAATAAACATTCAATCCACAGCGACAGTGCCTCCGTACCATATCCGCCGCTCCAATGGCTCGGATCGTAGATCAGGATGCCTGCTTCCAGCCAGCGCGAGGCTTCATGCTCCCAATAGAAGGTGACAATGCCAATCGTTTGTCCATTAGCTTCAATGAGCAGATCACCCGGGAATTGATCTGTCTCGAAATCCGCGTTCCATTGGGTTTCAAAAATCTCGTAGGAAATCTTCTTTAATGGAAAGTAGGGAGCGTCGAATTTTTTCCATTCCGGATTTTCCGTGCCATAGATCAGATTATATAGAACCGGTGTATCATCGGGCTTTCTGGATCGGAGCGTAACTTTATTGCCTTCAAGACGAATTTTTTGCATATGTAGAAGCTCCTTTCGTTCTGGCTGTCTTGGTTAATGATGGAGGATCCCATCTCTTTATTGTATCGGTGATGAAGTGGATTGCAACTAAATTTGGATAAATGAACCTTTATATGAAACATTAGGTGTATGGGTCCCGTCAATAGCAGATAGACAAAGAATATAATATTGAAGGGGGACAAGGATATGCGAAAAAGGCAGGTATTAATAGGTCTATGCTTGCTTCTCGGGCTTACGGCTTGCGCTCAGGATAGTGGGTTACAGCAAGGGGAACCCCAAGGGAGCGCGCCACAGCAGCCCAAAGCGAAGGAATTGTCGGTCAATGAACGCAAAGAGGTATTAGGCAAGGTAGATACCGGCATGATGAACGCGCAAAATGCTTTTGGTTTACGATTGCACCAGGCGTTATCGGATAATCCTGAGTATACGAGTGATAATCTAATTATCTCTCCATACAGCATTACGCAAGCCTTGGCACTTGCCTATAATGGCACAGCCGGTGATACAGCAGCCGAGATGTCTGACATGCTTGGCTGGAAGGGCATGAAGACGGCTGATATCAACGAAGGGAACCGCCAGCTGCGGTCATTGCTGGAGAACGGGGGCGGCGTCGAGCTGAACGTGGCCAACTCCGTCTGGCACCGGCCAGGCCTCAAGTTGAAGGAAGCCTATTTGAAAGCCGTAAAGGACGGTTATGGTGCGGAGGTTGTGGAGACGGATCTGAAAAGCGGTGATGCGCTGAAGGCGATAAACAAGTGGGTATATGATAAAACCGGCGGTATGATTCCTGCCATCTATGAGGATCCACCAGGCGGTGTTGCGGTCTTGATCAATGCTATTTATTTTAACGGTGGATGGATGGATGAATTTGACCCTGCGCATACGGTGGATGAAGCATTCACGCTTGCTGACGGCAGCATTCAAAAAGTTCCGATGATGAAGCGGGAAGGACAGTATAGTTACAAAGAAGGAGAGTCCTGGCAGGCTGTTCGCATTCCTTACGGAGACGGCCGTATGCATATGCTGGTCATCCTTCCGAAGGTGTCCTCCTCCATGGATGAGCTGCATCAGCTGCTGTGGAAGGATACGTCCGTCTGGAAGGACGATTACTCGTTTGAGACCGTTCGACTTGACCTGCCCAAATTCAAGCTGGAACAGAGCTTCGAACTTCCGGATGCACTAAGAGGACTGGGAATGGTCAAGGCATTTGATGCAGGCGAAGCTGATTTTAGCAATATGGCTGAAGAAGGTGATGGATTTTGGATCGATCATGTCCAGCACAAAATCATTGTGGATGTAAGTGAAAAAGGGACAAAGGCCGCAGCGGTTACGGCGGTGGGAATAACGGAAAGTGCCGAGCCGCCTGCCCAGCCGGTCGTGATGAAGATCAACCGCCCTTTTTTCTTTGCCATTGAAGATCGGGACACAGGCACATGGTTATTTATGGGGTCTGTTTTGCGACCTTAGCATATAATGTACCAACATGCGCCTGCCATTATTTTCACCCAAATATAGGCAACTTTGTTATAATGGTCGAATAAGACTAAAATGTATAACAAAGGGAGAATAGGATGTGCCTATGACCATACCGAAGCCGAATTTATTCATAGGTTCTTCCAGAGAGGCCATCAAGTATGCAAGGGCGATCCACGAACAGATCAAGCGATCCGCGCAAGTGACACCTTGGTACGGCGGTACGTTCGGGGCGAATATGTATACGATGGAAGCTTTGGAGAAGCAGCTTGCGTCCAGTGATTTTGGTGTGTTCGTCTTTTCTCCGGATGATGTGGCACTCATTCGAGGCAAACATGTATTTGTGACCCGTGACAACACGTTGTTCGAGATGGGACTGTACTGGGGAAGGCTTGGGCGACGAAGGGTGTACTGCATCATTCCGGATCAGGTGGAGCCAGACAGCATGTCTGTTCAGGATGTTATTGTTAAGGATTATCATCTTCTTTCCGACCTCCAGGGTATTACGCTGCTTGAGTATGAATTGCGAAGCGATGACGATTACAAATCAGCCGTTGACGTTGCATGCGGACATATTCTAAATGCCATAGAAACCGAAGGATTCTACAACAACCCGAGCACCGTGATTGAGCAGAAGGATGCAGAGCTTCGGCGCAAGCAAAGCGTGCTGCATTTTTTCTGGGAATATAATCGAAATGTGCATGTGATCGATGAAGCTGAAAAATATCATGCACTGAGTGAAGCCGTCCGAAACTCCTTACTCCCGCCGGCTGCAGGGGACTTTAGGGTGACCGGTGCCGCTTTTTGGGGACGCAGAGATGAAGGCATTGCCCAAATTGGGGGTAATGTAGGTAGAGGAAGGTATTTCCCGTTCGACGGGAAAGAGGAACGCTCGCCAAGTAACCAGTCTATTTACGTGATTGATGTCTATAATAGTGGAAAATGGGCATTTTATCACGAAGAGGAAGTTGCGCAGGTGTATGTGTTCTGCTATCCTTTAGGAGTAAATCATGTATTGTCCGTTCATTTCACGGGACATGAGATTCTTTCGGATGAAGATCTCGCGGAGGTTGTCGAACAGAATCGTGAGCTGCTTCGTACCATCAGGCATTTAGTTGGAGGGGATTCGTCGTGAGCAGGAATGAGAAGAAGAGAACGTCAGGTCATCCGCAGGGGTCCACCAATGGCAGCTGGGTGGTTCGGGGACCGGTACCGATGATGAGTACGCTGAAATCAAGGAAGCGCTCGGTAAGGCGCCAGAGCAAGAACAGTGTATATGTGGGTCCTTCTGTGGAAGGTGTAGATAAGAAATACGTCAAGGTCATCAGCGGAGCTGTTGACGATAATAAGCCCTCATTTGCTTAATGAATTGCTATTCTTAGCGACATTATAGGATTGGGAATGACAAGTGACCGCTCGGATATGATCCGGGCGGTCTTTGTTTTTTCTCCTTGCACTTATACAATAAGGGGACCGGGTTTCTTAACAAGATGCCTCTAGCTTGTTTAAGGAATCTAACGAGGAATCAGGCTGTAAAATGCAGGTCGAGGAGAATCCTAATGCGGGTTCCTACTGCTAGAATCGGACTGGTCCCCTAGCGCTTGTTCAATCATGCTGATTTCAATCGAACTGGTTCGTCCTGCTGCTTCAGCATGCGTAGTTAATCTAATATGCTGCTTATCGTGATGAACCAGTGCCAGCCAGTCATACTGAAGAATGACCAGGTTTGATACCGATATGGGATTTCAATAAAAGAAAGTGGGGAATGCGTGTGAGCGGGGATACGTTAACTTTTTTGGGAACCGGGGATGCAATGGGCGTTCCACGGGTATATTGCGACTGCGAGGTATGCACGGAAGCACGGAATACGGGTGTGAATCGGCGTCTTCGCTCCTCGGTGATGGTGGAGTGTGGCGAAGCGTCTTTTATGATTGATTGCGGTCCGGACTGGCGCTTTATGATGGAAAGGCTCGGCAAGCGGAAGATGAGGGATATGCTGATTACCCACGCTCACTTTGATCACATCGGCGGTCTGCCGGAATGGAGCGATGCCTGCAGATGGCTGGGGGAGAAAGGTCGGTTATATGCTCCTGCCGACGTGCTTGAACAGATTGTGCGGCAGTATCCATGGCTTCCGCGGCAGATGGAGATGACAGCTGTGGATGACGGCATCACATTGGGCGGTTGGGAGATTTCCTGCTGGAAGGTGAATCATGGCAAGAACGGTTACTCCTACGCATACCGGCTCCAGAAAGGCGAGTATACATGGGTGTACAATTCGGATTCGATTAATCTGAGCCCGGCGGAAAAGGAGCCTTTAAAAGGCCTTGACCTGCTTGTCCTCGGGACAAGTTTTGTTCATGAAACCGCGATATTCGAGTCGCGCTCCGTTTATGATATGAAGGAAGCGGCACAGCTGCTGTCCGAGGTGAACCCGCGCCAAACGATATATACGCATATGTCGCATGATGTGGATGTCCGAAAAGAGCTGCCTCTGCCTGAAAGGGTAAGCGTGGCGATGACGGGGATGACTGTAGACTTGAGTAAATGAAAAAATGCTGATGATGACTCCGGGATGGAGTAAAATATATTCTTTGCTCTTTGGAGACTCTTGAGTTATGTGTACGTTCATCATGATCATCCTCCCGTTGTGTTCGAATAGAGTCAATTCATCTCTGTACCCACCAATATACAACATTGATGCAAGTGAGAAGATGTTAAGCACCAAACCCAAGCGATCCCGAGGAGTTCAATTCATAACCTTTCCGAGGTACTTCAACCTTTTAATTAAAGGTTTGCCAATGGCTTGCGATTCTGGTAAAGTAGGCTCTCAATCCCAATCGAGGAGGGAACGCCATGCATTACCTCAAGCCAAAAGATATTGCGAAGGAGCTGCAAATCAGTACCAGTGCTTTACGGCATTATGAATCTTGGGGAGTGGTGCCCTCTCCTGAACGTAGCGAGAACGGATATCGTTTATATACGCAGACTCATCTGGCCTACTTTCGGTGTCTGCGTGCCATGTTCCCCGGTTTCGGTTTTGCGGTGACTTATGAGGTGCTTCGCCACATCCAGAAACAAGAGATGGATGAAGCCTTCTGGCTTGCAAACGGGGAGCAGGTCAGGCTGCAGCAGGAGAAGAATATTGCCGATGAAACGCTTGCTCTGCTTGAGAATCCCGACCTTAATCTCATCCAGGAGAAAAAGCTCAAAGCCCACATGACGATCGGCGAAGCTGCCGAACTGACCAATGTGGAATCGTCTGCCATACGGCATTGGGAGAGAGAAGGGCTGTTAACCCCGGATCGAAATCCCGAGAATGGCTACCGGCTCTATACTCCATCGCATGTCCGGCAGATTTTGCTGATTCGTTCGCTTCGGAGAACCGTGTACTATCTGGAGCGAATTAAAGAAATTATCCAAGCCGTAGAACATCAGAGTATCGATCAGGCCAGGAAATTGGTGCGTGAAGCGCTGTCCATCATTCATCAGCGGAATCGCCAGCAATTCAACGGAATTCATAAGTTGATGGAGCTGTGTATCGAGGTGGGGCTGTTGAAATACAACGAAGCATCACTCCTGAAGCCGATTCTTACATTTGATACGGACCGAAAATGATACAGCGGAACTTGCTGCAAGCTTGCTATGCTCCAAGCGAATGTAATTGACCGCGTACAAAGGACTAGATATGAACAAGTACAAGCCCCCATGGATCACCATGGAGGCTTGTTACCGTTTGTTTATTTTTTTCGTATGTTAACCGTTATTCAGCACGAATTTATCAATGACATGTTTCACGCCGTCCTCGTTGTTGCCAAGCGTAACGTAATCCGCAATCGCCTTAAGCGGCTCGATGGCATTGCCCATCGCGACGCCAAGTCCGGCTGCTTCCAGCATTTCGTGATCATTCCAGGAATCGCCGACAGCGATGGTTTCCTTCAGATCACAGCCAAAATGATCGGCCAGGAAGGTGAGGGCGTGTCCTTTGGTTCCTTCCTTATGCATGAACTCCAGAAAGTGCGGCTTGGATTTGGTAATATGCATTTCATCGCCAAGCAGCTCGCGGAACACAGGAATCAGCTCATCCAGATAGTCAGGATCGTCGATGATGAGCATTTTTGGAGTCGGCTTCTGAACCATGGTCATAAAATCAGGCTCAATATAATATGGCGTACGATTCAGGGCACAGTAATCAATAAGCTTCTGATTCTCTTCACGGGCATAGAGCTTGTCATCAATGTAGGTTTGCAGATGAAGATTGTGCTCCACACAGTATTCAAACAGCTTCACGGCAGCATCAATGGGAACGAAGCGTTCGTAGAGAACCTTCTCATCGAGCAGATTTTTAATCAAGGCACCTTGGTAGGTGATAATGGGAACGTTGAGTCCGGTCTGACGGGCAATGGCCTGGGCTGACGCATAGGCACGTCCGGTAGCCAGTGTCACAACGACACCGTGGGCGACCGCTTGCTCCAGCGCCTGCTGGACACCGGGGGTTACTTCCTTATCGTCATTGATCAGGGTATCGTCAATGTCGATGGCCATCAATTTGTAAGTTGTCATGGTTATCTCTCCTTTGAATCTATCTCTGTCTTATCTCTATTGTACCTTCTGTGGCGCAGACTTCAATTCCGCAATCATCATTCCTACCAAAATACATAAACAACCGATGCCTCCGATGATTGTAAGCCGCTCCCCGGCAAACAGGATTCCGGTTAGCGCAGCGAATACGGGCTCAGTTGCGTAGATGATGGCTACACGGGAAGGCGTTGTATATTTTTGACAGACGGTTTGAATCCAGAAGGCGAAGGCGCTGGTGGGTCCGATGGATACAGCCAGTGCCCACAGGACGTTCGGCTGGGTCAACTTCTCCACGAGGTCGGACGTATTCCCGACATGTTCAGTCACCACGGAAGCGATCAAGCTGCATATTCCGACAACAGCCATCTGAAGCGCAGCCAGGAGCAAAGAAGGATAACGCCCGGCATAAATGCCCGTGTAGCCGATATGAAGCGCAAAACCAATGGCACATACCAGCACCAGCAAGTCCCCTTGATTCAGACGTATTCCCGATCCGGTGAAGGTCAGCAGATACAGGCCTGCTGCCGCAAGCAAGGCGCTGATCCAAGTGAATTTGGAGATGGCATGCTTTAATAAGGCGTAGGATATGAAGGGTACCAGCACAACGGACAAACCTGTGATAAATCCTGTATTGGATGTGGTCGTGTACAGCAGGCCGGCGGTTTGAAACGCATAGCCTATAAATAAAAAAAGACCCAGCAGACAAGCATGAACAAGCATTTTTCCGGAAATTTGCTTCCACTGGCTCCGATAAAACACCGTAATGATGAATGCCAGAAGCAAGGCCGCTCCCAGAAAACGGACAGAATTAAAAGCCATCGGCGGGAGCACGCGTACCGCATGCTGGACGATGAGAAAGGTAGATCCCCACATCATAGCCACCACGAGCAGGCTGAGATCGGCGATTCGTGAGCGTTTCACTTATGTAGTCATCCTTTCCGAAAATGAGAAACTCCAACTCCTGATGAGAGTCCGTACAGTTGTCCCCGGCAGAAATCCGGGGCAAGTGATCAAATTGTATCCCATATCAGAGGATAGGACAACCATTTTTAACCCTAGCAAAAGTGGAAGGGCTAGACAAAAAGAGGATGATTTTGCTATACTTATGAACCGAACGTATATTCTCATGACCCTGGGCTTATCGGACGAAAGACCGGCATCTATCCCATAGTCAACACAGAGCTTTAGAAAGGAAGATTGTCATCATGATGGGGAGAGCTCATTTGATTATTAGCACAGGGGTTACTTTATCCGTAATGGGCATGAGCGGGGTGCCTGTCACATTGCCTGCTGCGGCTGTGGCCCTGGTTAGCGCGCTGCTTCCCGACATTGACGAACCCAACTCCCTGCTGGTCCGCAAAGCCATTCCTTCAGGCATGCTGAGGATACTTCAGCTCGCCATGATTGGCGCCGCTATATTCGTTGCATTCTATGGCAAGGAGTATGCGCCATGGAACATCGCCCTGGCCGGACTGATCGGGGTCGTGTCATACCTGCCAAGCCGGACGCTGCGTCATATCGTGATGTTTCTGATCGGTCTTGGACTGATATCCTTCGGGCAAAGCTTCAGCCCATGGAACACGATTGCAGGCAGCGTGCTGATTGCAGGTTCATTGGTGACCCATCGCGGGTTAACCCATACCGTCTATGCTGCCGTTGGATGGACAGGTCTGCTCTATTTTGCATCGCAGGGCAAGATCGGCGGGGAAAGTCTATGGTTTGCCGGAGGTCTGTCCTATTCCATTCATTTGCTTGCAGATGCCTTGACCAACCGCGGCATCCGGCCGCTGCCGCCGTTCAAATGGAGAATTAAATTTAAAATTATGAGCACGGGAAGCAAGTGGGGGCGTACAGTAGAGAATGTATGCATACTGTTGACGCTTATCCTGGTGTGGTATGTGTTTATGGCCTCGTGATGAATAGCTGTTATTATCGACGAAAAAAGCCTCGCACCCTTATGTGTTTTTTACCGCACGGGGTGCGAGGCTTATTTAAATTTGGGCCGGAATCCAGTGACAGGATGCCTCAGACCTTCTATTCCTCAAGAAAGATGAGGCTGATCAGATCATCAAACTCCAGGTTGCCAAAATAGTGTTTGACGTTGATGTCTGACAGTGCGGTGCGAACGGCATGCTCTTCGTAACGTTTGCCGCGGAGCAGGTTTTCGATGTCAGCGACATCGCCTACACCGAAGAAGTCGCCGTAAATTTTAATCTCTCCAATATGTCCTTCACGGATATCCATGCGGATATCGATAATGCCCACTGGGAATTTCTTGGCATGCTTCACGTTGCTCTCAGGGGACAGTCCGTAGTTCCAATCCCAGTTCCGGTAACGCTCCTTCGAGATTTGGTTGATGATTTCCCAGTCCTTCTCCTGAAGCACATACTGCGGCACTTGGTCAGGCTCCATGCCAAAAATCGAGCGGAGCAGTTCAGCGCGGAACTGTTCAATGGTCATGTCGGTGCCGAGCAGCTCCTTGATGTTTGCAACGCGGCTGCGGACGGACTTGGTGCTCTTGGATTTGAATTTTTCCGGATTGGCATTCAGCGATGCCTGTACGTCATCCAGGTTCAGATCAAACATGAGTGTGCCGTGGCTGAACATGCGTCCCCGCGTCGAGAACTGGGCGTTCCCTGAAATTTTCTTCTCGCCGACCTGGAGGTCATTTCGGCCGCTGAGCTCAGCGGGCACGCCCATCTTTTGCAGGAAGTCGATGACCGGCTGGGTGAACTTCAGGAAGTTGTGGAAGGACTGCCCGTCATCCTTTGTAATAAAGCTGAAATTCAGGTTTCCGAGATCATGGTATACTGCGCCGCCGCCGGACAGCCGGCGTACAATCTGAATGTTGTTGTCACGAACGTATTCCTGGTTGATCTCTTCAATCGTATTCTGATGCTTTCCGATGATGATGGAAGGCTTATTAATATAAAAGAGAAGGTAGCTCTCGTCCATCGACAAGTGCTTCAAGACATATTCTTCAATCGCTAGGTTAATGGATGGATCATGGATCCCCTGATTATCGATAAATAGCATAGTATCCTCCGTCGTCACAATTCAAAATGTGGTGCCACAAAGACTATTGTAAACCAATTTTAAGGCAGAGACAAAGCATTCCATGTTGACGAGTCAAGGAATGTAGCGACATAATGGTGGCATTACATAACGGCAGGGCTTGCAAGCGCTGTGGAATGGAACTGGAGGAGCCCGTATGAGTGATAAAAGACAACCCTTGATCGAGGTATACGGACATGGCGGGGATGTGGAGACGGCTGCTTCGACGTTTGGACAGCCGATTTCGGCTTTTCTGGATTACAGCGCCAACATTAACCCGCTTGGACCGCCTCAAGGGGTCATAACAGCATTGCAAGAAGGACTGGGCGCAGTTATTCGTTACCCGGATCCCGGGCATCGCAGCTTCAAGGGAATGCTCGCTGAGGAATTGCGCACCGATGCCCAGCGAATTCTTGTCGGCAATGGGGCGGCAGAATGCATGGCATTGCTGCTGATGGGCCTTCAGCCGCGAACGGTTGGAGTGGTCGATCCCTGTTTTTCCGAATATCGGGAGCTGTCTGTCAAGTTCGGATCGGATATCCGATCCGTTTGCGGTCGCCCGGAACGGGACTGGCGTGCGGACAAGGCGGATATTGTGGCGTTGCTTGCCCGCACGGATTTAGTATTCTTGGGGCAGCCCAACAATCCGAACGGGGTTCAATACAGCCTCGAGGATATCCGCGATATGGCGTCTGCTGCAGAGCAAGAAGGGACTTGGCTGGTGCTGGATGAGGCCTTTATTGATTTCATTCCGCTGGAAGACAGGCAGACCTTGATGCCAGAGCTCCATCAATATCCTCGGACGGTAATCGTAAGATCGATGACCAAATTCTATGCGATTCCGGGTCTGCGGCTCGGGTATACTGCTGCGCATCCCGATGTCATACAGGCGATGGCTGGCAAGCAGGTCACATGGAGTGTCAATGGGCTGGCATTGCTTGCAGGAGAAGTGTGTTTAGGGAGCGGAAGGGATTATGAACAGAATACGCTGCAGCTGATTCACGAAGAGCGTGTCAAGCTGATGCAGGGACTGCAAGCGCTGGGGCTCGATGTTACGCCAGGGGAAGCCAATTTTCTGCTGATGGAGCTTCCGCAGCATATGGACGCAGAAAGTTTTCAACGGGAAATGGGCAGACGCGGCGTGCTTGTCCGCAGCTGCGCCATGTACCCGGGTCTGGGTGAGCGCCATATCCGGCTAGCCGTTAAAGATGCCCAGTCCAACGACAGGATGCTTGCCATGGCGGCGGAGGTTCTTTTGAAATCTTCTGGATGACGTGCCTTAGGGATTGTCAGAACGGCAGTTACATGGGCAGCGCACTTGGTGGGGAGTTAACAAGATCATGGAGCAGGGAGAGAGAAACGTGGCCGTACCTTTTCTAACAAGCAAGAGTCACCTTTACCGTTCGGAAGCGTGGCCGGGAACGACAGTGTTCCTGGAAGCGGAGCAGGATTACCCGCATATTCGGATATCGCTGCCGGATCAGGCCGTTTCCTTAAGTAGTGCCATATATGGCGGCGGATTTGGGCGTGTGGATCATCTGGTGAACCGCTATGTGAACAGGCATTACGATTGCAGTGATCCCGTAAACGATATGTTTAGCTTTATCGAGGAACACGGGTATCCGGCTGGCTCTACGGCGGGATTGATGACAGCGGTAAAACTGAAATATGCATCCATATGGGAAGAGCGTGGGGAACAAGCCTCCCTGCTATGCTGCGCCACCGCTGGTGTGGGCAATGCTGCGCGTGCAGGATCAAGCCGTACGACCTTTGCCGCTTATCAGCCGGGCACGATTAATATCATGCTGTTGATCGACGGGATGATGACGCCTGCTTGTATGGTGAATGCCGTCCTGACGGCAACGGAAGCAAAGGCCGCAGCACTTCATGATCTGGGCGTGAAGGATCATGAAACGGGAGCCATGGCGACCGGAACGACAACCGATGCCATCGTCTTGGGGGTTAGCGGAAATCCCGCTTACGGCGTGAATCATCATTATGCCGGAACTGCAACCGATATGGGCGGTATGATTGGCCAACTCGTTTACCGCAGTGTTACGGAGAGCATTGTCTCTGAGAGAGAGGACCGGATATGACAGCCATATGGGTCATCTGGGCAGCCGTGCTGCTGGACTTGCTGATCGGGGATCCGAGATGGCTGCCCCATCCTGTCATCGGCATGGGGAAGGTCATTCGCCGGGTGGAAGGATGGATACGCCATCGTGCGACTACGGCTCAAGGCCTGAAGCGTGCGGGCATTCTGCTGCCGGTGATTGTGGCCGGCGGCTCCTTTGTGCTGACATGGCTTCTGCTGCTGTTATGTGCGGCGATTCATCCTTGGCTTGCCTGGGGAGCGGAGATCGTGCTCATAGCCACTACGATTGCTGTAAAAGGGCTGCGTGATGCCGGACTGGAAGTATACAGCCATCTTTGTTCCGGGAATCTCGCCAAAGCGAGATACTCCCTTAGCATGGTGGTCGGCAGAGACACCGACCATCTGGATGAGCCGGAGGTTGTACGCGGAACGGTGGAGACGGTGGCGGAAAATATCGTGGATGCGGTGATCGCCCCGCTGTTGTTTGCCCTGATCGGCGGAGCGCCGCTTGCAATGGCCTACCGTGCGGTGAATACACTCGATTCCATGGTCGGTTATAAAAACGAGAAATACGAGTCCCTAGGCTGGGCTTCCGCCCGTTTGGACGATATCGCCAATTGGATACCAGCGCGCCTGACCGCAGGCCTGTTAACCGTGGTGGCTGCGATGTTCTCATTGCAGTGGAAGCAAGCGATTGCGATGGTCAAAAGAGATGCGCGGAAGCATCCAAGCCCGAACAGCGGCTTCCCGGAATCCGCGGTTGCCGGTGCCTTGGGCATTCGCCTGGGAGGTGAGAATTCCTATCAAGGCGTGATCTCGTTCCGGGCTTACATGGGCGATCCCGAACGTGCGCTTCATGCAGAGCATATTCGGGTGACAACCCGGCTTCTGCTGGGCGTATCCATTCTGTTCACGGTACTCGGCACAGCGGTGCTGGGGCTGATTACAGCAGCCGGAGGTGCGTTATGGCTGTAAGACTGAACCTGCATCTTGTTCGTCATGGCCGTACGCAGTGGAATGAGGAACGCCGTTACCTGGGTCACGAGGATCAGGGGGCTCTGATGGAAGGGCTGGAACAGCTGCTTCCGCTGCGGGAGGAGTTTCGCTCCAGGCATTTTGCCAAGGTCTATTGCAGTGATCTCCTTCGTTGTAGACAAACACTGAACTGCATCCTGTCGGATTTACATATGCCCGGCATTACAAATGAGGTCGAGCTTGGCAGCGTTATTCCCGGTGTCTGTTATGACAGGAAGCTGCGGGAGCTTGATTTTGGCGATTGGGAAGGAAAAACCTACGAGGATTTGAAGGAAAATGCGGCTTATCGGCGCTGGATCGACAACCCGGGAACGGTTACGCCGCCGAGCGGGGAGAGTTGGCCATCTTTTTGTTCCCGAATTGAGGTTTTTCTGGCCGAAATGTATCAGGATATGAAGGGGTTATTGTCGATGCAGGAAGGCCCGGCTATTCTCTTGGAGTCAGAGTCAGAGTCAGAATCAGCGGGCCACGATACCGAGACTCAGCCGGGGGTGCTCGATATGGACGTGCTTGTAGTCACCCACGGGGGCGTCATCCGGCAGATTGCAGCGGCAACCCTCCCGGATACAGAATTCTGGGCTACGTCGGTATCGCCGGGCGAGGTGCTCCAGCTGCAGTTGGCCTGGGACGGAGCACGCTGGCGAGGCGTACGGGTAAACGAATAAATGAAATCGTACGATTTTGGTGCGGAATGAACAATAACGGGAAAAACCAATATCGTTAAACCCTTGAAACGAGCGAAACTTCCAGTTGTAAGGCGATGGTTTATCGCCTATAATCTTGTGCAGAGAAACCATGCTTGGCCTATTATAAATAAATTCATATTGTTTGCGAGGGTCCCGGACAGAAGAGGTTATTCATGTCTTCTGCCGGGTTAATAGGGAAGCCGGTGCAAGTCCGGCACGGTCCCGCCACTGTGAAGCAGGGACTTCTCCACATGCCACTGAGCGTCAGCGCTTGGGAAGGCGGGGAAGTCGTTACAGCCTGTAAGTCAGGAGACCTGCCCTTAGCGAATGAATGACGGTCCTTCGAGGAGAGGATTACGTTTTGCAGTCCCGTGCGGACGGCAGTTTAAGGCGCTATCTGTGAACGGTTATCCAGGTGTCCTTATGTTAAAACGTAATCCCTGAGTCCTTATTTACGAGGAATCAGGGATTTTTGCTTCTTTGGAGTATGACGATTGACGTTTTTCTTCCTGCTCAGGGGATCGGTTGAAGGAATTTAGACGTACAGCGCCAGGTTCTCAATTATGTTTAGGGGGATTTGAAGAGATGAAAGCAATAAACAAAACATGGTCCGTACTTCTAGTAGCCATACTGATGGCTCTGGCCTTGATCGGCTGTGGCGGGGAAGAAGCGGCACCGAAAGAAACCACGCCGCAAGCTGCACAGGAGCAAGGGCAGACCAACGAAGCGCCAGCCGACTCCGGTGAGGAGCTTAAGACCACGTATCCATTAACGGTTAAGGATTCAACCGGGGTTGAAATGACGTTTGATAAAGCGCCGGCTAAGATTGCATCCTTGACTCCGTCCGAGACGGAAAAGCTGTTTGCTCTGGGTCTGGATGAGGAAATCGTAGGCGTATCGGATAATGACGATTATCCGGAAGCTGCGAAATCCAAGCCCAAATTGGGCGGATTCCAAGTGAATGAAGAGGCTATTATTGCAGCTGATGCCGATGTGGTGTTTGCCGCTTCGATGAATGCACAGAATGCCGAGAAACTGCGTGAGCTTGGCGTAACCCTGTTTGTCAATGATCCGAAAACCATCGATGCCGTGATGGAGAACATTGAGCTGATCGGACAAATTACGGATCGTCAAGCTGATGCCAAAGCGGTCGTAGATCAGATGAAGCAGGAACTGGCATCCGTTACGGAAGCTGTGAAATCCGTGAAGGATGAAGACAAGAAGAAGGTGTACGTCGAGTTCTCCCCGGGATGGACTGTAGGCAAAGGCGAATTTATGGATGAGATCATCACTGCAGCCGGCGGTGTTAATGCAGCTGGCGATACGGAAGGCTGGTTCGAAATCAGCGAAGAAAAGATTATCGCTGCGAACCCGGATGTCATTCTGTACACGGACGATGTGGTTGATGAAGCGACCAAAAAAACACTGGATCAACTCATTAAAGAGCGCGGAGGCTGGGATCAGATCGAAGCCATCAAGAACGATCAGGTCATTGCCGTAGATGCCAACCTGCTGAGCCGTCCGGGTCCCCGCGTTACGCAAGGACTGATTGAAGTGGCGAAGGCCGTTTACCCGGAACTGATGAATCCATGAGTAAAAAACTTGCAGGATTCGGTGCGGCCGGCGTTATCCTATTGCTGCTAACCTTGGTTGTCAGTCTCGGAATCGGATCCGTTCACCTACCTGTGAGAGAGATTGGGGCGATGCTGCTGCACCGGCTGCCGGGGATCGGCGATTCCATCCTCCCGAGCTGGGAAGCTTCATCCGAACAAATTCTGATGAAGGTGAGGTTACCGCGGATTTTGCTGGGGATGCTTGTTGGAGCTTCCCTGGCGGTAGCCGGGGCTGCCTTTCAGGGCGTATTGCGTAATCCGCTGGCGGATCCGTTCACGCTCGGTGTATCCTCGGGTGCTGCGCTTGGCGCAGCATCCCTGATTTTTTTCGGGATGGAATACTCCTTTGCTGGAGGTTACACCCTGCCGCTTGTAGCATTTCTGACCGGAGCAGGTACATTGTGGGTT
This sequence comes from Paenibacillus glucanolyticus NBRC 15330, assembly GCF_004000885.1. GTDB lineage: Bacteria > Bacillota > Bacilli > Paenibacillales > Paenibacillaceae > Paenibacillus_AQ > Paenibacillus_AQ glucanolyticus. The sequence continues at coordinate 157,692 of NZ_BIMC01000012.1, read as the reverse complement.
GTGCTGCTGTTGGCAAGGGATCAAGGAAAGCTGCCGATTCACGGACTGATCCTGTCCGGGGTGGTCATGCAGTCGTTTCTGGGCGCTGTGGTTTCGTTTCTGACGGTGATGTCCAAAGATACGGTAAACCAAATCCTGTACTGGACGATGGGGAGCCTGAGCATGCGCGGATGGTCGTATACGGCCATCCTTTTCCCGTATTTTATCGTGGGATTCGCGTATTTATGGAGCCGGTCGCGAGCGCTTAATATTTTGTCGCTTGGGGAACGGCAGGCCGCTCATATGGGATTGAATGTGGATCGCCTGAAGACAAGCGTACTGATCGTAGCTACCCTCCTTGCCGCCGCTGCCGTATCGGTCTCCGGCGTCATTGGCTTCGTGGGGCTTGTGGTTCCGCATATGATACGCCTTATCACAGGCTCCGATTACCGTACCATTGTCCCTTTGTCGGCTCTGGGCGGTGCGATTTTTATGGTCTGGTGTGATACGGCTGCACGTTCCGTGCTGGCTCCAACGGAAATACCGCTCGGGGTGGTCACTGCATTCATAGGCGCTCCTTTCTTTGCGTACCTGCTGTACCGGAACAAAAAACGGCGTAGGGAGGGGTTAGCATGATTAGAGCCCAGGGTCTTGGCAAGGCATATGGCCAGGTGCCGATACTTGCAGGTGTAGATCTGCACATAACGGAAGGTGAATGGTGGGGAATCATCGGTCCGAATGGAAGCGGCAAATCCACCCTGATGCAGCTGTTATCCGGTGTGGAGAGTCCTACGGCAGGGAGCGTCTCGCTCCGGGGCAGGGAGCTTTCGAGTTATAACAGAAAAGCGCTGGCACGAATCGCAGCCGTCCTTCAGCAGGAAGGTCTCGATCCGACGGATTTTACCGTGCGGGAAGTGCTGGAAATGGGACGCTTCCCGTTTCTGAATTGGCTTGGTCGAGAGGATAAAGATGCGACCCCGCTCATTGATGCCATTATTCGGAAGCTGGATCTTGGCGGTTTCGAGGAACGTCGGCTTACCGAGTTAAGCGGGGGTCAGCGTCAACGAGTTGCCCTTGGTAAGGTGATGGTCCAGGAGCCGTCCTTGCTGATGCTGGACGAACCGACAACCTATCTGGATATTCGCTATCAGCTTCAATTCATGGATATGGTGGCAGAATGGCGGAACTCATCCGGCATTACGGTGATCAGCGTACTGCATGATCTGAACCTGGCGGCTCAATTTTGCGATAAGCTGCTGGTTCTGGATCAGGGAAAGGTCGCAGGGGTCGGGAAGCCGGAGGAAGTGCTGACAGCAGAATATATTCGCCAAATATTCAGGGTAGAGCCCTCCATTGTCACCCATCCCGAGAACGGAGCTCCACAGGTGCTGTTAACGGCGAACAGCACATGGTCCTGACAGCTCTTGCTCCGGCTTCTGCTGGCGATGTAAGATTTAGGAGCAAGAAAGAAGGAGGAAGTTTGAATTGAGTAAATCCTTGACGGATCATTTGAACGATATAACGGCTAACATCAAACCTCTGAATGCCGAAGTGCAGGCCGCGACCGCAGCCTATTTGGACACCTTGACGAAACCTCCGGGGAGCCTTGGCAAGCTCGAGTCGCTTGCAATTCAATTAGCCGGGATCACAGGCGACATCAAGCCGTCGTTTACAAAAAAATCTGTCGTTGTCATGGCCGGGGACCATGGAGTGTGTGAGGAAGGCATCAGCGCATTTCCGGCAGAGGTGACGCCTCAGATGGTTATGAACTTCCTGAATGGAGGCGCAGCTGTTAACGTGCTGGCGCGCCAGGCAGGGGCCGACGTTCATTGTGTTGACATCGGCGTCGGGACAGAGCTGAACCATGAGAAGCTCCTCTCCAGGAACATTGGCAGAGGAACCGCCAATATGGCTAAAGGACCGGCCATGACCAGAGAGGAAGCGCTGCAATCCATCATAACCGGAGCAGAGATAGCGGCAGAGCTGGCTTCCCAGGGGACGCAGATGTTCGTGACCGGTGAGATGGGCATTGGGAATACAACGCCAAGCGCCGCGATCTTCTCGGTTCTGTCAGGCAAACAACCCTCTGAGGTTGTGGGACGAGGAACTGGCGTAACCGATGAGCGGCTGATACATAAGATTAACGTCGTGGAGCAGGCTATACAAGTCAATCAACCGCATGCGCATGATCCTCTGGATGTGCTCTCCAAAGTCGGGGGTTATGAAATCGGCGGATTGACGGGGCTGATTCTCGGTGCAGCTGCACACGGATGCCCTGTTATCATCGACGGTTTTATTTCCAGTGCGGCGGCTTTGATTGCAAAATCGATTTGTCCGGAAGCCCTCGCTTATATGATTGCCTCTCATGCTTCGCATGAGCAGGCGCATGTTCTTCTGCTCGAAGAACTGGGACTCCACCCGATGCTGCAAATGGACATGCGTCTTGGAGAAGGAACCGGCGGCGTGCTGTGCCTGCATCTGGTGGAAGCGGCTTGCAGGATCATGCAGGAGATGGCGACGTTTGAAAGCGCCGGAATCAGCGGGGGATCGGTATGAGCCAACAAGGAAGCGTGCTGGTCACGGGAGGGGCAAGAAGCGGGAAGAGTTCATTCGCGGAGAAGCTGTGCATGAAGCGGGCTGAATCCGGAATGTATGTGGCGACTGCGCAGGCTTATGACGATGAGATGCAAGCACGCATCCGCATCCATCAAGACCGGCGGCATGATTCCGCTTATGGGTGGCAGACGGTGGAGGAGCCAATTGCCTTGCCAGAGCTGCTGGACACGCTTGGCGAAACGGTTTCAGATGCTCCGGCCGTAGTGGTGGACTGCCTTACGCTGTGGCTTACGAATGTACTGCTCCAGGCTGAGCCTGAAGGAACAGCCGTGATGGAAGAGCGTCTGGGCCTTTCGATCTGCAGGCTGGCAAGAGCGGTTCAGGTCTATCCGGGCCTGGTCATTTTGGTGACAAACGAAGTGGGGTCGGGCATTGTGCCCGAATATCCGCTGGGCAGGATATACCGCGACTGGGCCGGGATTATGAATCAGAGTCTGGCCCGGGTCTGTGACGAAGTATTTCTGGTGACCGCGGGAATTCCGGTGGAAATCAAGAGCAAGGAGTACCTCATATGAGCAAGATGATACAGGCGGCTGCGGCCGCTTTTCAATTTTTATCGAGGCTTCCGGTTCGGCGCGAGATTCCCTTTACGCCAGAGGTTCAGCAGCGGAGCGTTGTTTTTTATCCATGGGTAGGCGCTGTTATCGGTCTGATTGTGGTCGGTTTGGGAATCGGCTTGAGCTTTGTGCTGCCTTCATTTCCTGCTGCTGTCATCCTGCTGATCGTATGGGTAGCGCTGACGGGCGGGCTTCATCTGGACGGCTGGATGGATAGTGCGGACGCCCTGCTTAGTCATCGGTCACGCGAACGGATGCTGGAGATTATGAAGGACAGCCGCGTAGGTGCGATGGGGGTCATGGCGTGTATGCTGCTTCTCCTGCTGAAGGCTGCCTTGATTATGTCCGTATGGGATTTATCGGAGGGGGCCTGGAAGCAGGAAGCTTGGCTTCTGGTGCTTGCTCCGGTCTGGAGCCGATGGTTCATGGTTCATGCCATGTATCGCTGGCCGATGGCGCGGGGAAGTGAGGGGCTTGCGGCTTTGTTTCACGGACTGACCGCTGGAAGAAGAAGGATGGCGGGCTCCATGGCTGCGTTGTTAACAGTTGTCATCATAGGTCTCCAATGGGTCATGGCAGATACCGCTGATTATTGGCTGCTGGGCATCGGGGGACTCTTTTTCATACCGTTCATTTCATGGGCAATCGGAACGGTAACGGCGGAAAGGATGAGCCAAAGACTTGGCGGACTGACGGGAGATACTTACGGGGCGCTGAATGAACTGATCGAAGCGGTTGTGTTAATATTTGTGGTTCTGCTCTTGAAACTTACATGATAAGATAGAAGAGGCATAGCAGTGGTAATCCGATCAACATAATCAACATCAGGTGAAAAACAACGATTTCGATAGGAAATCTACGGGAATGGGTAATATTATGTTTAGAGTGGGCCGTGAGATGGAAATGAATACATACTAGCGCACTTATGACATGAGGATGATACAACATATCCTTATACAAGAATGGGAGGAATGATTAGGATGGAAACGCTTTGGGTTATCATCAATGTCCTTGTTCTGATTCTGCTGGTCGGCATTTTGTACTGGATGCAGAAAAAGCATTACTCGTTTACCAAACGAGTGTTTGCAGGACTTGGCTTGGGTGTGTTGTTCGGAGTGGCACTGCAGCTCATCTACACTTCGACTTCCGATGTGGTGGTGAAATCCACCGACTGGTTTAATCTGATTGGATACGGGTATGTTCGGCTGCTGCAAATGATGGTTATTCCGCTTATCATGGTATCGATCATATCGGCTATCATGAAGCTGAAGGGAGGCCGGAATGTTGGCAAAATGAGCGGCCTCATCATCACGGTGCTCCTGCTAACGACGGCGGTTGCTGCAGCAGTTGGAATTACAACCGCTCTGGCATTTGATTTGTCTGCCGTGAATATTCAAGGCGGTGCTGCCGAAGAGCAGCAAGGCGCACTTCTGCAAGAGCGGCTCGGAGATGTTGAGGGCCGGACTCTGCCCCAGCAGATCCTTGATTTCATTCCGAGCAATCCGTTTGCCGACATGACCGGAGCGCGAAGAACCTCGACGATTGCGGTCGTCATTTTCTCCGCATTCATCGGGATAGCGGTTCTCGGTTTGGACAGGAAAAACAAGGAGCAGGCGGAAACCTTCCGCAATATGATCTCGGCAGTCTATGGCGTCGTAATGCGTATCGTGACCCTTGTGCTTCGTCTGACGCCTTACGGGATTCTTGCATTGATGGCCAAAACGATTGCCACAACGGATCTGCAGGTCATCATGAATCTGATCGATTTCGTGCTGGCTTCTTATGTGGCATTGATTGTTATGTTCATTATCCATCTGGTGCTGCTTGCGATATTCGGGTTCAATCCGCTCAAATATGTGAAGAAGGTGTTCCCTACCCTGACCTTCGCCTTTACGTCACGCTCCAGCGCGGCCACCATCCCGCTGAACGTACAGACGCAGAACAAAAAGCTAGGTGTCTCCGAAGGCATTGCGAACCTGTCGGCATCGTTTGGTGCCACGATTGGGCAGAACGGCTGCGCAGGCATTTATCCTGCCATGCTGGCCGTTATGATCGCGCCGACAGCCGGTGTGGACCCAACCTCCTGGTCGTTTATCCTTACCTTGATCGTGGTTGTTATGATCAGTTCCTTCGGCGTGGCGGGTGTTGGAGGCGGAGCAACCTTCGCTTCACTCATCGTGCTGTCGACGATGAACCTCCCGGTAGCCCTGGCGGGTCTGTTAATATCCGTAGAGCCGCTCATTGATATGGGCCGTACAGCTCTGAATGTGAATGATTCCATGACAGCCGGCGTGATTACAGGGAAAGTCATGAATGAAGTGGATAAAGACGTGTTTAATGATGACAACATTGAACTGGACTTGGTTCAGGGATAAGCGAAATAAGCGAATTGAGTTCCTGCATGGAGGGCCATCTTGACGGCAGAGGTTGTGCCGGCAGGATGGCTTTTTCGCCTCGGGTGCGTACAAGGATAGCATGGATCAGAGACAGCAAATAGGCCGTTGTAAACAGAGAAAGCCCGAATACCGTTGCAATAACGGCATTCGGGCTTACTGCTGTGATGAAAACAACGTTAACCGATGATGGTCAGCTCTTTCGGGAAGGAGGTTAGCACTTCTACGCCATTCTCGGTTACGATGACATCATCCTCAATCCGTACGCCGCCTACTCCATGCAGGTAAACGCCAGGCTCGATTGTAAATACTGCACCGGGCCGCAAGAGTTCTTGGTTCATGCCGTGGATCGATGGATATTCGTGAACATCCATGCCAAGCCCGTGTCCTAAACGGTGTACAAAAGCATGGCCGTATCCTGCATCGTCAATCACCATACGAGCCGCCTGGTCAATCGAACCATAGGTTACGCCTGGCTTGACGGCTTTAATACCGGCCAGGTTCGCAGCGAGGACCGTCTCATAGACGTGTACGGCTTCAGGCTTCGGTTCGCCTACGGCAAAGGTACGGGTAATATCCGACGCATAACCTCCGGCATATACGCCCAGATCAAACATGAGCAGATCCCCGGCTTGAATACGGCGTGTTCCAGGGACCCCATGCGGTAGCGCTGTGTTGGGACCTGATAATACCATCGTGGCGAAGGAGGGGGCATCCGCGCCCAGCTTCTTCATCAAGTATTCCAGCTCTGCTACAAGCTCAATCTCGCTGATGCCGATTTTTACCTGGGCCAGTCCTTGAGTAAGAACCTCTTCAACCAGCCGGACTGCATGCTTGATGATCTTCACTTCATCTGCGGACTTCCGGATTCGCAGTTCCCGGAGAACAACACCGACATCATCGATGCGGTCAGCGTTCACATGCTGCTGGAGCTGCTCATAACGGGAGACGGTAAGCTGTTCCTTCTCCACGGCCCATGTCCCCGCTGCCCCATGAATTTGCCGTTTAAGCAAAAGATACGGGTTCTCGGTATCCTGATGAGTGACAATATTCTTAACCGTTGAAGCAGCCCCGGCCGCATCTGCATCCAGAGCCGGCACGATAAGCACCGGTTCATTCGCAGTGGAGAGGAGCAGGCCGAGAAAGCGTTCATGAGGATCGCTCGCAAAGCCGGTCAAATAATAGACATGCTTGGGGTCTGTCACCAGCACATGATCCCAGCCGTGTGTATTCATGGATTGCTGCAAACTTTGCAGTCGTTCGTTCATTTGCATTCATTCCTTTCTTATTCGAGAAACGGTCGTTATGCCTTTAATGTTAGGGTATCGTGTTCCATAGCGTAAGTAAAGTTTTCCTTGGGCCATACATTCGTGAATGATCTCCTCCTAAGAAAATAGAAGCGTTTTTCCGCTGCCTCTTGTACAATAGATCTCATATGGAGCAAGGCATCTTTCACTCATTATGAGACTTTATTACGCATCTATTCGGAGGTAGAACATGATGACGCATCAATACCGTATCGATTACGCCGTCAAAGAGGATTTGCCGGCCATTGTGGACATCTACAATTCAACGATTTCAGGCAGAAAAGTAACCGCCGACCTGGAGCCTGTTACGGTGGAGAGCCGTATTCGCTGGTTCGAAGAGCACAGCAGCGATTTTCGGCCGCTGTGGGTCATGCGGTCTGATGATGGAATGGTTGCATGGATGAGCTTTCAATCCTTTTACGGGCGACCAGCCTATAATGGAACTGCTGAGATCAGCATATATGTAAACGAGAAATATCGCGGTACCGGTGCCGGCAGTATACTGATTGAGAAGGCAATTGAGGAGAGTCCGCGCCTTAAGGTCAGCAATTTGGTAGGGTTTGTATTTGGTCATAACGAACCGAGTCTGAAGCTGCTGAAGAAGTATGGTTTTGACCAGTGGGGGCTGCTCCCCGGGGTTGCGGAGCTTGACGGGATCAAGCGGGATCTGGTCATCGTAGGCCGTTCTGTGTAACCACCGCCGCGAGAAGAATACAATATCTGTCTGGCGTTGCCGACGCATTGCATACCAAATGAACAGAAGGCTGTTCCCTGCTTCAATCTAAGGGGGCAGCCTTTTGTGGTGAAAATATGCAGCATACTTCATTCCGCAATCAGTATGGCCTGCTGCCGACGTCAAAATGCTTTCCTAGATACGCGGGTCACCCAGCCAGCAGTCAGCCAGCAGCTTAATGCCTGCTTCAATCTCATCTTCCCTCAGTCCACCGAAACCGAGAATGAACTCTCGATGCTCCGGTTCCTTGGGATGATCAGGGTTAGCCATTCGTGTATAGGAAGCGGAGTTTACGCGGATTCCCCGATCCTCGGCTATCGTCTGCAGCTCCTCCTCGGACAGGGGATGCCTCAGGCCGAGCATGAGGTGAAACCCGGAGCCGGTACCTGATATATGAGCGCGATCTCCAAAGTGATACCTAATGGCGTTGATCAGGCGATCATGCTTTCTGCGGAGTTTCATTCTCATTTTGCGCAGATGCCGTTCGACATGGCCTTCCCGCATAAAGCGCTCCAGTGTGATCTGATTCAGCTTAGAGGCCGTACAGTCCAGAAATAGTTGGAACTTTAATTGATGGTAATCCGGCAGCAGTGCGTTCGGCAAAATCATATATTGGATGCCTAGCGCGGGGGACAGCACCTGCGAGAACCCTCCCAGGTAGATGACGCGGCTGTCGGGCAGCAGCCCCTGAAGGCTCGGGATCGGTCTTCCCTCATATCTAAACTCACCATCAGAATCATCCTCGATAATGAAACCACCGGTCTCATCTGCCCATTGCAGCAGCGACAGCCTGCGGGAGATGGGCATGATGACCCCCGTCGGGAACTGGTGGGAGGGGGAGACGGATACGAAGGATGCTCTGCTGCTGTGCAGTTCCTGCTGATGGATCCCATCCTGAAGCACGGGGATGGGAATGACATCGTAGCCCTTCTGCCGGAAAACCTCCGGGTGCTGCGGGTAACAGGGGTCTTCTACCGCGATAGTCTGTCCGTAAGGAAGCAGCAATCGGCTGACCAGATCCAGAAGAGGGAACGGGTCCGAGCCGATAATCACCTGCTCAGGTGTACAGGATACCCCGCGAAAACTCCTGGCGTAGTTTGCAATCTGGTAACGGAGCCCTTCCTCGCCTTGAGGGTCACCGTAGAACAGCATGTCAGTGGTGGCATTTTCCTGCAAACAACGGTTATAGGTTTTTCTCCATTCCGTCAGCGGGAAATATTGATATTCATTCTTCGACATGTGGAAGTCGTATGGGAAGTAGCGGTGGCGCTTAAGCATCGGCCCTTTTGGTAAAGACGTTTGTATAGGAGGCGAAAAGGGAGGATCGGCTGCCATCTGAACATAGTATCCGCTGCGGGGTTTGCTGGCAATGAACCCTTCCGCCAGCAGCTGCTGATACGCCATTTCAATCGGCGTGGTGCTGACATTAAGCAGCTCCGCAAGCTTGCGCACGGAAGGAAGACGGGCTGAATGAGGCCACTGACCGCCTGAAATCTCCTGTTTGATATATTGATATAATCCCACATACAGAGGGATAGAGGAATCATCAAGCGCTGATGTAATCTCTGTTTGATTAAGGGGAACCTGTTTCATAGAATCTGTCCTTTATAATTATTGGAATCTGCATATATGGATATGGTCAATGTATTGATATAGTATAAGGGATTTCAAGTTCCAGAGGAAACAGGAGGTTACAACGGCAATGAGTTCAACCATATGGAATCCGAAACCGGTACGGTTTCTGGAAGGCGAGCGGATCTACTTGAGACCCGTCGGACAAGAAGACACAGAAGGATATTTCCAGATGCTGTTCAATCCGGAAATGCGGAGGCTGACGGGGACAAAACAGGCTTTTACGATGGAAGGCGTTCGTCGATATATTGAGGCTAAATCTGTTGGCGGCGATACCGTTCTGCTCCTGATTGCTTTATCGGATAACGATCAGGTCATTGGTGACGTAGCTCTGCAGGACATCGATCATATAAACCGGAATGCTAATATTCGCATTGCTATCGATTCCGCTGAGCATCTAGGTAAGGGATATGGACCGGAAGCGATCAGGCTTTTGTTGGAATATGCCTTTGGACTTCTTAATCTTCACCGGATCGAGCTGCAGGTGTTTGATTATAACGAACGGGCGATTAAGGCCTACGAGAAGGTAGGGTTTAAACGGGAAGGGGTCCAGCGTGATGCGCTGTACTACAATCACCGTTACCATGACTCCATTATGATGAGTATCCTGGAGGATGAATACAGGGCGTTATATCATCAAGCGTAATAGCGGATATCGGGATGGCTAAATAGGGTTATCCATGCAAACAATTCATTGAAATCTGCATTCTAAACACCTGCATGTCCCCAGTACACTAGAATTAACGATGGACAAAAAGGATGTGGGATGTTTGAAGGCGGAGATTTATGTATATCGAGCAGAATTGCAGGATCTGGGCAAGGCAGCCGGTTTATTCAATCAGTATCGGCAATTTTACAAGCGGGATGATGACTTGTCCGGGGCAGAGCAATATATCCGGGAGAGACTCACTCAAGGGGATTCAGTTATTTATTTAGCAGTCTCTAAGACGGCAGATACCCTGGTTCCGGCAGGTTATGTACAGCTATATCCATCCTTATCATCGCTCTCGATGTCCCGCATATGGATTCTGAATGATCTGTTTGTGGATTCGGATTACCGGGGGCATGGCATCGGCAGAAAATTGCTTGATCAAGCGAAAATGCATGCTGTTCAAACCGGTGCCAAGGGGCTGACTTTGTCCACGCAGCTGCATAACCTGAAAGCGCAGCGGTTGTATGAATCCGCGGGGTACGCGAGGGATGATGAGTTTGTGTATTATAACCTGAATGTATAATTATAGAGAGCGGTATCCTCATCTATAAAACAAAGACGATTCTTCCAGCTGAAGAATCGTCTTTGTTTTATAGATATATCGAGCGTATTTTTCGGAACACCTCAACCCGCGCAATTTTAAGCCTCCACATCTGATCCAGCAGCTCGCGCTGCATGTCTTCATCATCCGTTGCCTTCAGATCATTGTACAGGACAAGCATGCGGTCATTGATTTGATCCACGCATTGCCACAGCTCCTGCTCGGTGCACTCGTCCTTTTTCATGTGCGGTTTGGACTGCGGCTCCTGCATTTGCTGGAGCGTGGCCATAATATCTGCCTGCCACTTCGTATCTCCCAAGCGAATGGCCAGATTCAGAAGATCGAGATAATCATCAAGGGACAAAGATGCCGGTTCTTTATCGTGATTCTCCAAGTTGAAGGCCCCCTTAGCAAACTCTTTCTCAGTTTTATACCAAGTATTATACTTGGAATTATAAGTTTTTCAAGAGAAAAAATAATGAGTATATTGTCATAATTGCGATATCGATTGTTGCAACAATGCGCAGGAATCAATATAGTTAAATATGACCGTATTTTTCCAATCCAAGGAGTAATATGAATGAAGGTAATTCTCGTAGATGACGAACCGTTGGCCTTGAAGTATTTAGAACGGCAGCTGTTAAAACTGGATACCATTTCTATAGATGTAATAGGCGCGTACACGAATCCCTTTGAAGGGAGAAAAGAAATTCTATCACGTGATGTGGATATCGTTTTTTTGGATATCAGCTTACCCGAATTAAACGGAATTGAGCTGGCCGAGCAGCTTCTGGAACAAAAGCCCCATCTGTGCATTGTTTTTGTGACGGGTTATCACGAGTATGCCGTTACTGCATTTGAATTGAATGCGGTCGATTACATTGTGAAACCCGTGCAGATCGACAGAGTGGCCAAAACGATGGAGCGCTTGCGAAGCCGCATTGCTGCAAGGCCGGAAGAGGTTATGGAGCCCAACCGCAAAATTCGGATGACAATGTTTCGTCAAGTGATGGTCGAGCAGCCGAATGATCCAGGGCAATTTGCCATGCTCCATTGGCGGACAACCCGGGCCCAGGAGATATTCATCTATATGCTGCAGCATAGGGGGCAGCTTGTTCGAAAGTCGGCATTGATCGATATGCTGTGGCCGGAGTTTGATATGGACAAGGCATATCCGCAGCTGTATACCGCCATTTATCACATCCGAAAGACCCTGGAGCCTTACGACACTAGGTTTCAGATTACCAACACGACGGAAGGCTACGTGCTGAATATAGAGGACGTACAGCTGGACATCGAGGAATGGGAGAACTGGTTCTCGTCAAACCCTTCCGTGTCGGCCGCTTCGATTGATCGGCATATTGAAATGATGAAGCTGTACACAGGCGATTACCTGCAGGAATATGATTATTGGTGGGCAGAGGGGGAACGGCAGCGCTTGAAGGAGTTATGGCTTACTTCTTCTTTATGCATGGCGGACTGGTATGTGGAGCAGGAGCGTATGGATGAGGCCATATTGTGTTACTCCTCGATCCAGAGGCAGCATCCCATGGAGGAGAAGGCCTATTTTTCACTCATGAAATTATATGTGATGCAGGATAATCCGGCACAAGTGCACCGACAATTCGCTCTTCTGTCTCAATTATTAAGGGATGAGATGGGTGAGGAGCCGAGTCCTTACATAAAAAAGTGGTACGACGAATGGAACCACGGAGCTCATACTGAGAGCCTGAACTAGAATAACACTTATATTGCGCGTAATCACCGGATATGCATTCGGTGATTTTTTTTATATTGTTCGAAGAAGGAAGACCTGCATTCTGGTGCCCTGTTCAGAAATTGTAGAGGATGGCCGCCTATACTCTGGAGAGAATCATAAGAATCAGGAGGTACATCATTCGGTTATGAAATTTATTCGGAGATTTAAGGATTCTTCGCTGCATAAGGCTGTGGGGCTGGAGCTTGGATCGTTTCGGGAGCTTGAGCTGGATGCGGGGAAGGATGTCCAGTATTGCAGAGGCTTCTATGTTCATTTCAACACCAAGCTGATCGGCATCGTAGCGACAGACGAGGGGCCTGTATTCATATGTGACCAGGAGAAGTTTTTGCTGGATGAGCAAACACTTCATTTTTTATTGCAAAAAAATGCGGAGGTCAACACGTTTATTTTCATGTGGGAGGGCAAAGTGAAACTCCAAATCCCTTATCTGCGGTCGCTCGTTGAATACAACGGAAAATGGGTGGATGATTCGATATTCGATTTTTTCTCGTGGCTGTATGAGGCGTCGGGAAGGAAAAGATTTTATTCTTATTATAGGTTAAAACATGTTTCTGCCGCAGAATTATTTCCATACCGGCCGCTGCAGCGTGAAGGGAAGGCGGTTGTGTAAGGGGTGTGCCTGACAGTAGGTTAAGCTGAAACTTTGTCGAAATTCAAAGACAGCGGTCCTGTAACGATGTAAAATAATGGACAGATATGAATATAGGGTTCATTATTATAAGGTAAAGGACTGTTATGGTTGTCGACCCATTCCAACACTGAATCCAAACCGATCTCCGGCAGAAGATTGCTGGGGATTACTTTATTATTTATCGTGATATTACTCTTCATACGATTCGTATGGTTTAAGTTCATCATGGTACCCGAACAAGTCTCGTTCCAGCAGGGGGTGTTAGATCTGCGGGGGTGGCAGGCGGATGACCGAAATATGGTTGCTCTTAATGGGGAATGGATCTTTTATCCGAATCAATGGAGGGGCCCTGAACGGCTGCATCATCAAGGAGCACAGACGGCCTCCGATTCATGCTGCCTGCAGGTTCCCGGCCCTTGGAAGAGTTTGAACGAGAACGGAAGCGAGATCGGATACGGAACCTATCGTCTCAAGGTGCTCGTACCGAAACAGAGCGCAATTTATGGCATCTGGATCACGGATATCCGTACGGCCTATCGTTTGTACGTCAATGGCGATTTAGTGCACGAATTAGGCCATCCGTCTGATACGCCAGACACTCATGTCGCCAGGAATGTGCCTCATGTCGCAATCTTTCCACCGGGCATTGGAAATGAGCTGGATATCACCCTGGAAGTGAGCAATTATCAATATCCGGATTCCGGCGGAATCCGGCTGCCCATCAAATTTGGAACGGCTGAAGCGGTCATGAAGGGGAAAGCATTCTCGGAAAACATGCAGCTGCTGGTGTGCATCGTGTTACTGCTTCATGTCTTGTATGTGTTTATTTTGTATCTGATCGGCTATCGGAGCAAAGGCCTATACTATTTTGCCGGTCTCATTCTTGTCACTCTCCTTGCCACGCTGGTTGACGATGATAAGCTGCTTCTTGCCTGGCTTCCTGCCATTAATTTTGAATGGACGGTGAAGCTCAGGGTTATCAGTTATGTGGCGATTTCTCTATGCTTGATTCTGTGCACCAAGCATCTGCTTCAGCCCAGAATCAAGGAGGTCTTTTATCGGGTCTACGTGATTCTGGCAGTTTCCTATGCAGTGGTTTATTTGATTCTGCCGTTTCATCTTATGGTGTATCTCACTAAATTTTTGTCCGTGGTATTAATAGGTGCCGTGTTGTTTCTGCCCTCAATGGCCAGAAAGGCGGTCAATGAGCGGACGGAGGCCGCGATATTCATATTGCTGTCGGCCGTTGCCGTGTCCTGCAATATTATGCTAAGCGGAATTCTTAGATTTTGGTATTTCAAAGAGCTTCCGTATTATCCGGTTGATCTGATCATCGCATTTCTCGGTTTCGCCTCCTTCTGGTTCATCCGCTTTACGAGAAACGCTGTCGTTCTGAAGGAACAGGCTGAGCGGCTGAAGCGTGCAGACAAGATGAAGGATGAATTTCTCGCGAATACGTCTCATGAACTGCGGAACCCGCTGCACGGCATGATTAATATCGCACAAACGCTGCTGGATCGGGATAAGAAACAAGAAGCACCAGCGAAAGAGGATCAAAGACAGCTTGAGCTGATAACCGGAATTGGCCGGCGGATGTCGCTGCTGCTGGATGATTTGCTGGATGTTTCATTGCTGAAGGACAACCGAATGCGGCTTAACATTCAGCCTGTTCATCTTCAGGGTGCAGCCCAGGGTGTGCTGGATATGCTCCGGCCGATGGCGGAAGGCAGACCCATCGAGTTGGTATGTAAGATCGCAGATGACTTTCCTAAGGTACGCGCTGACGAAAGCCGTTTGGTCCAGATTTTGTTTAATTTGATCCATAATGCGTTGAAGTACACCGAGCATGGCCGAATTGAGCTAGCTGCGGATGCGGATCAGGCAACCGCTCGCGTCCATGTTCGTGATACGGGGATCGGCATGGAGAAAGAGACGCTGGGACGTATATTCCACCCATATGAGCAGGGTGATTCCCGTTTGACTGCTGCAAGAGGCGGCTTGGGGCTTGGGCTGAGCATCTGTAAACAGCTGGTCGAGCTGCATGGAGGGAATCTTTCCGTGTCATCTGTTCCCGGACAGGGAACTTCATTTACGTTCACCTTGAAACTGAACGAGATTACGGCACAGGAGAAGCTGCAGACTCAGGAATTGATCGCAGCGGCCGCTTCATCCTCAACTTCATTACAAGAGACGGGGGCCGCATTTGATAAGATGGATGTGTCCGATAAGGAAAGGACCGAAGCGGTGGAGGTTAAGCCGTTTTCGGATCAAGACGTCTTCAGATTGCTCGTCGTAGATGATGATCCGGTTAACCTGAAGGTTATCCGTGGATTGCTCTCTGGCGAAGGGTATTGGATTACTGTCGTGACCCAGGCAGAGGAGGCCCTCCGATTACTGGAGCAGGCCGAGTGGGATCTGATCATTTCGGATGTGATGATGCCCCAGATGTCAGGATATGAGCTGTCCAGACGTATTCGGCAGAGATATATGCTCGCCGAGCTTCCGATCCTGCTGCTGACCGCCCGAAGCCAGCCCGAGGATATCCATATGGGGTTCATGTCCGGAGCCAACGATTATCTGATTAAGCCGGTGGATCATCTGGAACTAAAAACGAGGGTACGCGCACTGCTGGAACTGAAGCGGTCCATTCAGGAACGGCTGCATATGGAAGCGGCTTGGCTCCAGGCACAAATCCAGCCGCATTTTCTGCACAATACATTAAATTCGATCGCTTCATTAGGCGAGCTCGACCCTTCCCGGATGATTATGCTGATTGAGGAATTCAGCCATTATCTGAGAACAAGCTATGATGTCAGCAACTTGCAGCGACTTATACCGCTGGAGCAGGAACTGGGCCTGGTTCGTTCATATCTGTATATCGAGGGTGAACGGTATGGTAACCGGCTCCGCGTCCATTGGAATATTGCGGACGAAATTCCTGTTCAGGAATTGGAGCTGCCTCCATTGGCCATGCAGACGATTGTGGAGAATGCAGTTGTTCATGGAATATTGGTACGGGCTGAGGGGGGAACCGTGAGCATCAGCATTGCAAGTGAAGCGGAAATCGTGAAGATTATTATCGCGGATGATGGTGTCGGGATGGATGAGAAGCACCTCAGCCGCATGCTGGAGCAAGATCAGCGAAACCACAAACACCTCAAGGGAGTCGGCATGATCAACACAGACCGCCGCTTGAAGCAAATATACGGGCAAGGCTTGGAGATCAACAGCTCGCGGGGCAATGGAACCGTCGTTTCCTTTGTGATCAGGAGGCTTACATAATGAATACCTATTAGACCTATAGTCTTTGAATCTTGGACGAATGCTTTAGGGATGGGGTAGGATGTAGAGAACGTGATATTTTAATTTGTTTAAGGGTGAACTCCATGATCTCTTCTTTCTTAGCTACGATTTATAGCGTATTCCTGCCCATATCTCTGCCTGTCATCGGTGGAGCGCTGCTCAAACGCTTTAAGGGAATCGAAACCAAGGCGCTCTCGGCCTTGTCTTTGTATGTGTTAAGCCCGGCCCTCATCTTCGAGACGCTGGAGAAGGCTTCTATAACCTCGAACGAGGTCACGGTCACGGTTGCGTTTTGTCTTCTGAACGTGATGGTCCTGTGGGCACTCAGTGCCTTCGCTGGGAAAATGCTGGGTCTGTCCCAAACGGAAAAATCCGGGCTTGCCTTGACCACCATCTTCACCAACAGCGTGAATTATGGACTTCCGCTCGTGCTGCTGGCTTTCGGGCAGGCAGGGCTGGATAAAGCCTCCGTCTATGTCATTGTACAAATTATCATTATGAATACATTAGGCGTGTATCTGGCAGCAAGATCACATTTTTCGGCAGCCAAAGCGATCCGATCGGTATTCACGCTTCCCTCGGTCTACGCAGCGGCGCTCGCCGTGCTCTTCCGCGTGACGGATTTCCAGCTCCCGCAAGGGTTGGAAACCGGCGTATCCATGCTGTCCGCAGCTTATGCGCCACTGGCCCTTGTGATTCTGGGCGCTCAGATGGTAGGCGTACGGGAAGCTGGAACGTCTTTATCCGTCACAAGGCGCGGATTCTGGTCGGGGATGGCGATGCGAATGCTGATCGGCCCGTTAGTGGCTTGGGGCTTGCTCGCGATACTATCCATTAAGGGAACATTATTCTCGGTTATTCTGATTCTGTCCGCCATGCCTGCGGCGGTAAACGCCGTGATCCTTGCGGAAGAGTATGACGCCGCACCGAAGCTTGTATCCAGGTGCATCCTGTGGACCACACTGGCTTCCTTCATCGTGCTGCCTGCCATGATTGGCTTTCTTTAAATAACAAGGCCTGCTAAGGTACTATCAATTACTCCAGTCTCCCTTGCAGAATGGTTCAATCTCTTGATGAGTGTGTAAAGAGTAGTAAGCTTCAAGAGATTACCATCATCTGCACTACAGAATCGGATGGAGGTGGAGACTATGAGCAGGCAGCGCCAGGACCATGACGTGGAGATTGAGACTCGGAACATCGAGGAGCGCAGCGACTCCAGCAGGGTGGCTTCTACTTTAATCAAGTACGTTGCATATCTGATCATCTTTTTTGGTTTCTTGTATTTCCTTATCAAATACGTATTCCCGATGTTCTAAATCCAGCGGATCCTAAACGTGAAAAGCCTCTCTCAGCCATATGGGACTGACCCATAGCGTGAAAGAGGCTTTTTTTCATGAAGGGATGAGCTTTATTTCGCAGGCGGGATCATCAGATTCTCCAGTGTGGTCTCTTCATCAGACCAGTTGGCGAGCAGCTCCTGAATATATCGGATATCCGAATCGTAAAATTACATATGAGGGACCGTGTTCCTTGGATTGATATAGCGCACTTCGTGCTCTTGGCGGGGCTTGATCGTTGACTTTGCGGTGTAATGTAACTATGATGGTTACATGCTAGTTATTTGAAGATTAGGACCGTCAGGAGGGATCACATGAATATAAGCAGCCGATTTGCAGTGGCTATCCATATTCTTTCCGTGCTGGAGATGAATAAGGCTGGGATCAGCACCTCAGATTATATTGCAGAGAGTGTGAATACGAATCCGGTGGTCATACGGCGTATTGTCGGCATGCTGAGTAAAGCGGGCCTTGTTGAGGTTAAACCTGGAGTTGCAGGCGCGAAGCTGGCGAAGCATCCAGCCGAGATTACGCTTCTGGATATTTATCATGCTGTTCACGTCGTGCAGGAGGATTCCCTGTTCAGCATTCACGAGAATTCGGACGCGAAATGTCCTGTGGGCAAACATATACAAACGGCCATTGTACCGGTCTTCTCTGCCGCTCAGAAGGCGATGGAGAATACGCTGCATGAGGTGAGTTTGGAAGAGATCATCAGGAATATCTACGCTTCAGCTAATGGAACATTAAACGAAAATTAGTGATGATCAACGCTCTGTCCTAGTGTGGGAAGGGCGTTTTCTTTTTGTTAGCGGTAGTAGTGCAAATAGTTGAAATGTTAATTACTGTATTTGACAAAAGTCACGTCCTGTAACTATAATGATTACAAGTTAGATGTAACTGATTTGATTACAAGTTGTCCTTATAGAACAGATGAATATATTTTCTGGAATACAAACAACATTTAAGGAGTGAGAACATGACAGCCATACTACATCCATCCACAAATCTCGGACCGGTTTCTCTGCGCATCAGCAATCTGGCACAATCCGTACGCTTTTATACGGAGGTCGTTGGTTTGAAAATGCTTCGCCAACACGGCAGAGTGGCCGAGCTGACGGCGGACGGCAAGCAGCCGCTGCTGATTGTAGAGGAGGTTCAGGATCTGGTCAGACCCCAGACCCGAACGGCGGGTCTATACCATTTTGCAATTCTCGTTCCGGACCGGGAATCATTGGGGCTCGCACTTGCGAATTTAATTGCTCATAATATTCCGGTTGGTCAAGGCGACCATCTGGTCAGCGAAGCATTGTATATTAATGATCCCGATGGAAATGGCATCGAGATTTATGCCGACCGCCCGCAGGATACCTGGAAGCGGGATGCCAAGGGTGAATACGTGATGACCACCGATCCTGTCGATGTGGAGGGTCTGCTCGCTTTATCCAAGGATAAGGAATGGTATGGACTTCCGGAAGGCACCGTGATCGGGCATGTGCATTTCCATGTGTCCAGCCTGCAGGATGCACGGGCGTTTTATTGCGACGTGCTGGGTTTTGAGGTGACGGCCCATTACGGAGATGCTGCGCTGTTTATATCTGCTGGTGGATATCATCACCATATCGGACTGAATGTATGGGCTGGACGCGGTATTCCGAACACCCCGCGGAGCGCTGCGGGAATCGAGGATTATAGCATTGTGCTTCCAAGCCATGAGGAGCTTGAGGCCGTCACCGGGCGTATCCGTGAGGCCGGCTTGCAGCTGGAGCAGCGGGATGGCGTCTGGGCAGTCCAGGATCCATCGGATATCTGGATCCGATTGGTGGTTGCATAAGAATATAGCAGAAGAGCCCGACCTCTATTTAATGATAGGGTGGGCTCTTTCTTTTTATGAGATAGCTGCCTATGGAGTAACTCAGCATGATGATACCGGCAAGTCCTAGTATAAAATGTGCAATTAGAAAGGTATCGTCTTTCACCAAGCGGATCAACCAAGTTATGCCGAAAATCATCGTTAATCCGATCCCAGCAGACAGAATGAACCGTTTCACTAGAACTCACTCCTCTCTAATTCTTGTACACTATAGAGCCCCTTGCTAGTTACATCCGGTTTAATTCCCCCAGCGTACGAAGCATAAACTCGATCATGTTCTGGATATCCCCCATCTGTTCTTCGTTAATTTTGCGGGGAAAGCGAAGCTCAATGGTGTTGTGTAATTGAGGCGAATCGTTGCCGTAGGTGTAACTTATCGTTTGCACCGGACGAAGCTCGGGCTTCCATATCTCCTCCACGATCTGCGAAATGACCGGACATTCCCTGGAAACATCTGCGATATGTTTATAGAAGCGGAGCTTCAGCTCACAGCCAGGCTGTCCCTCCGAAATTTCCAAAATCTCAGTGGCAAGATCACGCAGTCCCGTCTCCAGAATAATCTCAGCCGAAGTCATGGGCTGCTGAACTAACTCGAATCGAAGGCTGAAGCTTCTGGACATAACGGCCATATCCAGCAGGTCTGCCCTGCCGATTACATGAATAACTTCATCCAGATTGTCAAGGTCATAGACGACATTCTCAATGCCAACCTTTAAATTATCAAATATATTGGGATCAAACATAAGGCACATCCTTCGAAAATCATAATGACATAAATACGATGAGGCTACTATATCACAATTCGGTCATAGAAGGGGAACATGCCGACTATAGGATAACAGGATTGACTGTGGATAGTTGACATGTTAGGATGATACACGACCAACAGTAAAATTAATTTTACCGGTAAAGTATAGAGAGGTGTTAAATTGGAAATTACGGGTGTCTATAAAATTAAAACCCATGAGCAGCTGAAGGCGATTGCCGATCCGCTCCGCACGAAAATACTGATGAAACTCGTAAAGGATGCCCATACGGGACAGCAATTGGCAGAGATGCTGGATATAACGCGAAACAATATTTATTTTCACTTGAAAGAGCTGGAGAAACACGGGGTTATTCAGATCGTCCGCAAGGAAGAGAAGAACGGGATCGTTCAGAAATATTATCGCGCTGTCGCGAGCCGTTTTATTCCGGAAGATCACTTGCTCCCCAGCCTCGATTTGGTGGAAACCTCGCGGCAGGTCTTTATGGAGACGCTGGATATTACCCGGACGAAGATTGAGCATGCACCGGCAGCTTCTTTTGCCTTGAGCAGCGCGAATGAGCATCACCGGAAAAATCTGGCCTCGACCTATCGTTTCCATGCTACACAGGAGAGCTTTCATGCTTTTATAGAGGAGTTCAAATTGCTTATGGACAAGCACTTCAGGATGGAGCCGCCCCCAGCAGGTGGGACATCTCTGACCGCAGAAGAGAAAAGTTATTATATGTCTTTGATTGTATTTCAGGATAATCGTAAGGACATAAACGGCTAAATAAAGCTGAATGAGGGGGACATACATATGGAGCATAAACCATATCAAGTCGTGATCGATGATGTCTGGTTTACCGTATCCAAGCTTGACGACACTACGTTTGTGATCAGTGAATACGGTCATTGGGAGAAGGTGCACTCGTTTTTGTTAATTGGCGACGAGCGGGCGGCATTGATTGATACGGGACTCGGCATCGACAACATGAAGCGGATGACGGATCAGCTGACGGATTTACCCATCATGGTACTGACCACGCATGTTCACGCGGACCATATCGGCAGTCACGGGCAATATGAAGATATTTATGTGCATGAGGCTGAGGAGGACTGGCTTGTCAGCGGTATTAAGAAGCTCTCTGTTGAACAGATTCGCAAGGATATATCACGCGATATCACAAGACCCGTACCGGCCTCCTTTGATCCCGCAGCGTACACCCCTTACCAAGGGCAGCCGACCGGTCTCCTCCGGGATGGAGATATCATCGAGCTTGGCGGGCGAAATCTAGTCATCTACCACACACCGGGTCATTCTCCCGGTCATATCGCATTGTTTGATCCGAGCCGGGGATATTTGTTCACGGGGGATTTGCTGTATGACGAGACGCCGGTCTACGCATTTTACCCTACGACAAGCCCGGAGGATCTGGTGAACTCGCTGGAGCGGATAGCGGATATCGACGGGGTGAAGCGGATTTACGGTGCGCATAATACGATCGGGCTGGACCCGGTCCTGCTGGACGAGGTTCGAGCAGCGGTGCAAGCACTGCGGAAGCAGGACCTGGTCCGATTTGGGACGGGAATTCACCGGTTTGACGGATTTTCGGTTCAATTCTAATACACGGTTTATAGGTTAAAGCCGTTAAAGCCGCCTGCACTGCCAATATAGAAATTGGAGTGGGGCGGCTTTATTAGGGTGTGATACTACTGAGGGATCATGCTACTTCCACAAGCCCATGAGGGCATGGGCTTGGTAAGACAGATTCAACCGTGCTTTATTCGATATCGTTCCCGGTTTCTTCATCTCCTCAAGCTGAGCAATAAATGTATTCATGAATTTGAGCGCTTGCCCCCTGGAGCCTTTGCTCATGTGAAACTTCGCCTGCTTCAGGGAATGGGTGAGCCGGGAGTGCAGCGGATTTGTCAGTTCGCCCGAGAGGGCATATTCGCTCACCCGGTTTTCCAGCAAATCCAGCATGCCCGGTGATTGATAGTAAGGAACGGGAACAGCTGAAAAGTCCGTATCGGATGCAAAATAAAAGCTGGTGTAAGAAGGCTGGTTATACGTTGTATTCTGCCGGGCAACCTCTACCCGGTACTGCGGAACATGCATTAACGTATAGAGTTTTCGGTCGGTGACCTCGGTACTCAGATAGATCCGAAGTGCGGAGCTGTCCGTAGTGCGCACCACCAGCTCTTCTCTCCAGTCTCCGAAGATATCGGCAACGAGCGCCGGATTTCCCTTCGTACCGTTATTGGTGCGTGTGCCTTCTGCGGTGAGCAGTGTTCCATGGCGCCAGCGCTCAATGGAAGGCGTCAGATCTGAATTTCCGTTAATGATCTGGGTTGTCATGTCGGCGGACCATTTGATGTTCATGTTTGTGCCCGGCATGGCGGTGGAAAGCTGCTTCCCGTCTGCAGTCCACGTCCCGACAGCTCAGGTTTCAAGTCCCCGCTGATCGGGATCGATATCCCCAATCATGCCGCGGCCGGTGTCTTTTCCGGTATAACCACCGTACAGCAGCTCGCCTGTTGCAGCGTCACGGAGGGAATAACCGTAAGGGGCATAAGTGCCGCCTTCATGAACCATGAAGATTTCGAGACCCGGTCGATCCGGATCGATATCGGTCACATGCATCGCATCCCCGTGCCCAAGGCGAGCCACCGTACCGGGATCTGCGTTCTGGGGCGGAAGCACGTCCATGGAGCTGTACAGCAGCGTGCCGTCATGGTCAATCGTTGCGGAGCCGTATACGATTTCCTGTTTGCCGTCTCCATCGACGTCGGCCGCACTCAGAGAGTGTGCCCCTTGCGTTGTCAACGTACCGAAGACGGCATCGGTTCCGTCCCGGCCATGCGGGCTGTCGTTGAAAGGATTGGTCATGGGCGTCCAGCCGCTGTCCACGTACCAATGCTCCTTTAAATGCTTCCCGTCCCATTGATAGGAGACCAGCGTGGATCGGGTGTAATATCCCCTAGCGAATACGGCATAGGGCTGTACTCCATCAAGATAAGCGACAGCAGCAAGGAAGCGGTCCACGCGATTCCCTGGCTCAATTCGGGCCATCGCATAATCGCCCCACATCAGACCGTCGTCATGTCTGCCGGGTTTGTAACGGATGGTTTCCAGCTCTTTGCCGGTTGCGCCTTCGAATACACTGAGATATTCCGGACCCTCCACGATAAACCCTTCGAAGGCCCGGAGATTATTGCGGGCGCTTCGCTGCGGCGCATAACGATCCATGAAATCATCGACCAGACTTTCGGCATCGGTGCGGGAGAGCGGATAGCTGTATTTTTTCTCCATCCCGAAGCTTTCTTCCAGTGTAGCCGGCCAATGGCCGCTTGCGACCTCTTCATGCTGATGCCAATTCATGAACAAACTCACCATATGCTCGTAATAGCCGTCTTTACTCAGCCGGTAATCGTCCTGATTGGAGTAACCAGCCTTCACATCCTCGGGCAGCAGCGTAATGTATCTCTGGGAGGTCATGTTGCCCGCAGGGTCATAGCGCAGAATTTTGGTGCCGGGTGCTGTCTTGAGCATCATTTCCGCTTTGCCGTCACCGTCAAAGTCGTAGACCATGAACTGCGTATAGTGTGCGCCTGAACGAATGTTTACACCGAGGTCGATCCGATACAGCAGGGTACCCTCCAGTGTGTAACAGTCAATGTAAGTGTTGCCGGTGTATCCTATCTGGGAAACGTCTTTGGAGTTGGAGGGGTCCCATTTGACAAAAAACTCATACTGCCCGTCGCCGTCGACATCCCCGATGCTGGCGTCATTCGCGGAATACGTATACGGCTCTCCGGCAGGCGTCATGCCAGCCGCCGGTTTCTGGAGCTTCAAGTCGTAGTAAGGGGAGGACCAGGGGGCAGAGTCTGCACTTTGATCCACTTCTTTGCCGTCGATAACGGCGGATACGTAATAGGTCGATGAACTTGTACCTGATGGGTCCAGATAGTTGGTGCTGTTCTCCACAACGGCAATTTTGGCGCCGTCCCGGTATACATGGAAGATCGGACCGGTCAGTCCTTTGCCGCTATAGCCGGTCACTTCATCAGCAAGCAAACGCCAGCTCAGGAAGATACCTTCCGATGTGGGGGCCGATACGATCCCCCTGTCCAAATATTCCAGCTGGATGCGGCTGGCTTTCGCATTTGCTTCCTGCGGACTGCCCTCCAGGTCATGTGATTCCGCCGCAAACAATGGGCTGCTACCGCCAATCATAAGCGGAATGATAAGGGCTGCTGCCAGCAGCTTGCGGTAAAAGCCGATGATTATTCCTTTCTTCATGTTCAGCCACCTTTCCATGGTTGGTGTGGATGCTGATATACAGCCATCCGTATGCGCTTTCATTTACGGGGTGTGGAAATCCTCCTTCCCTTATGGAATGGCAAGTTATTGGAAAATCACTTTCATTGTATGGAACATTGGGGATTGGCAACATACAAAAAACAGGCCATTTGATTTAAAAAACAGAGTTTATTTCCTTGTTGGATATAAAGGGGAATATCAATAAGTCCTGCAGCGAGGGGTGCAGAACTTATTGATCCATGATTTATTTCAAGGCTATCGGGAGGGCGTAGTAGTTAAAAGCCTTGTCCAGCAGCGCACAGGCTTCTTGACGAAGGAGCAGCTGCTTGGAACGAAAGTGGACCGAGCCGTCTTGTTGGACGCGGGTGTCCGGGCCCACGACACCATTTCCGACAAGCGCTTGAACGGCTTCTACCGCCCAGGCATCTGTCGAACCGGATAAGGTAACCTTGGTATCCACGTTCAGCTGTCTTAGATTCTGGATCATGACAGCGGCAACTTGCCTTGTAATAGGCTTCGAGCGATGATAACCGGGAATGCCTTGGATCTGCTGTTGATTGGCTTTGGCCGCGCCAGGGAATATATTCCAGCCGTGGGCCGGGATCAGCAGGTCTGCGAATTGTCCCTGCGTCATCGTTCCTTTGGGATCAAAGCGATTTCCCCCTATGCCCTGGATTAAGCCCAAAGTCTGCAAATGATCGATGTGGGTTCTAAACTTGCTGTTTGACGGCACATCTGCAAAAGGAGGTTTAGACTCCATTTTTTGAGATTCCGCTACGACACCCAGACCGACTGGGCTGGTGTAGTAAAAATATTGGATTTGTCCGGCTGCTCCTTTTTTGAAGCTGACTTTGTTTCCCAGCTCATCCTGGAACAGCAGGGCATTGATTTTCTGAAGCGTATGTTTACCCGTTGTGGAATCTTCCATGGTAAGATGGCCGTTCTCGTAAGTGAATTGAGTCCGAATGCTGAAAGCCCGGGTGTTTTGATAAATTCCGGTATATGGCTTGGCTTCCTCTTTGCTTAATTCTACGAATGCAGGCTGCGGACTTGCTTCCGTTTCCGGGAAGTAGTGATCCATGAACGCCTCGTAGATCTCCAAGCTCATGTTGGTGTCGTTATTATAGGACATGTAAAAGCCCGTATTATGCTCCGGAATCAATACCATTAAGGAGGAATGTCCCGGCATATTGCCGCCTTTCAGGACGACATGGTGTCCATTCATTAGTTCTTTGTAGTAGCCTTCGAAGCCAACGGTGGCGATGGGGATCGAGGCTTCTGCGAAGGTTTGGTAAGTGTGCATCTGCTTCAAGCTTTGCGGGCTTACCAGCTGTTTATCGCCAGCTCTGCCATTTTGCAGCTGCATCAGAAGATATTGCGCCATGTCTTCCCCCGTGGATAAGATGCTTCCCTGAGGTCCATCAGTTGGAGCGTGACCAGACAGCGGCTGGAACTCCCCGGCCGGGCTGTAGTGGGAGGCCAGCCGAGCAAGCAGCTCCGGTGTGAATCGCACACTTGTGGATTTCATTCCCAAAGGCTCGAAAATATTCTTCTTCATATATTGGTCATAACGCATGCCGCTCATATTCTCCACTGCGTAACCGGCGAGCAGAAAGGCAAAGTTGTCGTACGTATAAGCTTCTCCTGGCGGACGGACCACGGTAGGCATATGCTTCTCCAAAAATTCTCTGGTCGGAATGTCCTGCTTCACGTATTCCGGTGAGACGTAGGTGGTAATGTCAGGCTTATCCACGCCGCTGGTGTACGTCAGCAAGTCGAACATGGTGAGCGGCTTCCCTGTCTTGTTCGGAATCTTCAATCCGGCCAAATATTCTTCTATGTTATGGTCCAACTGGATTTTGCCCTGATCCACGAGCTGCATCGCTGCCAAGGCCGTGAACGTCTTGCTAATGGAAGCAATCTGAAATACGGTCTGAGAATCTACGGGAATTTGCTTCTTTTTATCGGCATACCCATAACCCTTGCTGACAAGCACTTTGCCATCTTTGACAACCACAAAATTGGATCCGGCGACATTGAATTTTTTCATTTTGTCGGCAAACAGCGGATCAGCGAATGTTAACAACTCCTGTACATCCTCAGGTCCGTTACGGACCGGGGCGGATAATCCCGCCGGAGAGGTAATCGTATTCGTTGTCGTATTCGAGGCTACGGTTATAAGAGGTCCATTCCCCAATAGTGCAACCGCTGCAAGAGCTCCGGTCGTTACAAGTAAACATGCCTTTTTCAGTTTCGGGTTGTTCCATTTCATTGATATCATACTCCTTCAGTTATGAGATTGGATAAGGCTGGTCCGATGGCTCCGATCCTGCATTTCATCATCTTGGGGCTTGGACGGCTTGATATCCCACAGTATGGTAAACGGGTTGTCATATCGGCCAGTAACAAGCTGTCATCTCTTTGATGCAGCAGTGTCATATGACACTTTGACACTGTCCGATATGACAATGGGTGAAGTAGGATACAGGAAATCGAGGTCGCCAAGACCTGAAGGGAGCTCTGATAAGTATGAAGAAATGGCTGAGGGAATATCTGTTGAACTTTTGTTTTTTGATGTTGACTTTTGGAACCGGGGTATTTTATTTTTGCTATTATCTCGTGGGCCTGGTGTTTGGCTTGAGTATGTGTTTTACCATCGTGGGAATACCGATCCTTACGTATCTTCTGCGAACGACCCGGACCTTCATGAATTATGACCGGATCCAGACGAAGTTCTATACGGATATTACGATTGAGCCTGTTATAAAGAGGAAGGCGCACTCTGGGTCTTCCTGGACTCAGGCCAAGGAAGAGCTTGCGAACGTACGAAATTGGAAAGCGGTGTCGATGTTAATGCTGAAGTTTATCGTTGGCATCATTAGTTTATTCTGTGGCGTTATATTTTGTATTGTCCCTGTCTTGTGGATATTGGCACCATGGACCAGTTCGGTTGTGGATGTGAATTTAGGGAACCTTCGCATTGATACGTTGCCGAAGTCCCTGCTTGTGATGGTGGCTGGCATTCTTTTTGCTTACGTCGGGTCGTGGGCAGCTAAGGGGGCAGCCAGACTGACAGGCCGCTACACGCAATGGATGTTCTCCGTTTGGCAGTAGACACATGCTGGGAGCCATGTCATATTAATGAGGTATCGTGAGAGGGAATACAAGGAGTGGTAGCTTTGTTTGACATCGTGAAGCAATGGAAGTGGTACGACTGGGCGATGCTCCTGCTCCGCATGGGGGCCTGCATCTCTCTGATCTTAACGTTCATTGAGCTTCGAGATCAGTTTACTCTGGCGTTGTGGGTTGTCGTCTTGTGGGAATTGGCGGCTTTCTCTGTACCGTGGCTGTGCCTGCTGTTGAATCATAAAGCATATTGGGTTACGGAAACCGTCATATCGGGCGGTATCTCTATATATTTGACCTCCATATTTCCGGCTGCCTATCTGTCATTTATTGTACCGGCTTTTCTGATGGCTACGAATAGCTCGGGCATTGCGTATCGATGGACGGGGCCTGTTACCATAGTGCTGATACCGCTGCTAATCAAGCTGTATGCGCCATCAACGAATTTGATCCTGATGATGGTTCATGTCGCGCTTGCGTTTGCATTTGGATTTGCTTTTCATCTGTTAATGGTCAATCATCGCCAGAATGAAATCATTCGAACGCAAAATACAGTGTTGGAGCAGTATTTGTCTCAGGTTGAGCGGGTCACGCTGCTCGAAGAGCGCGAACGCTTGTCCAAGGAGCTGCATGATACGATGGGTCATACGTATACCGCTGTCATTATGGGGCTGGAAAGCCTTCGCTCCACGGCAGCTGATGCAGCTGCACAGCATAAGCTGTCTGATCTGCTGGAATTGACACGGACAAGTCTGGATGAGATCAGAGGGTATCTGCATGAGATGGATTCTCCACAGGAGCAGATTCCGTTGGTACAGTCACTCCAAGAGGCAGCAGAGGAGTTTGGGCGGAACGCCGGGGTTAAGGTAGGGCTCAGAGTACTTGGGGATGAGTATCAGATATCGCGGCAGGCGAAAATGACCTTCTACCGCTGTTTGCAAGAATCTTTGACCAACAGCGTGCGTCACGGCCATGCCACGAGGATGGATGTTTTGCTTCAATTTGAGCTGCAGCAGACCCGGCTTGAGATACAAGATAACGGCAGAGGAACTGCCCGGATCCAGGAAGGCTTCGGCTTAAGCGCGATGAGAGAAAGAGCCAGCCGCCTTCAAGGCCAGGTATCGATCCACTCGGATTCCGAAGAAGGCACGGTTGTGACCTGCAGCCTGCCCAGGGCGCTGAAGCCGGCAGACGATGTCATAAAGCTAATGCTGGTGGATAATGAACCCTTTGTCAGGGATAGTCTCGGAATGATTCTGGAATCGGAGAGGGATTTCGAGGTGGTTGGGCGTGCAGAACATGGTCTGGATGCCGTGAACATGTGCGAGGAACTCCAACCTCACCTCATTCTGATGGATCTGGAAATGCCCGTGATGGATGGCATTACAGCGACTCAGAGTATCAAACAGCGCTGGCCCTTCATCAAGGTGCTCATCCTGACCACGTTTGAGCAGAAGGACAAGGCCGTCCAGGCTATGAGAAGCGGGGCTGACGGTTATTTACTGAAGACGATGGAGCCCCGTGAACTTGCCGAACATATCCGAATCGTTATTCGAGGCGGAACGCTGATGGATCCTTCCATTTCCGCGAAGCTGTTCGAAGGGGACGCGAGTGATTTTCTTGAGGAAAAGACGGCCATTGCTCCCCTGGGTATTAGTGCTCCGGAGTCATCTCCGCTCAGGGTTTTATATGATCTGACGCCGAGGGAGATGGAGATTCTGCAGCATCTCTCCAAAGGCATGCGGTACAAATCGATTGCGATGAAATTGTATCTGTCCGATGGCACCGTAAGGAATTACGCTTCAGCCCTGTATGCCAAAATGGGCGTCCGTAACCGGGAAGAAGCCATAGAAGCGGCAAACAAGGCCGGGCTCATATGAGAGCCCAGCCTTGTTTAATATATCCGAATCGTCAATAACTTCGGTCCATGTTCTTACCGTAATAGATCTCATCCATCTCCAGCTTGATACGCTCTGTTATCTCCTGCTGCTCGCCTTCTGCCAGCTTGTCCTTGGTGTAACCGAACAAATAGTTGTCCAGGTCAAACTGCTTCAGCTTGCACTTGGTGTGGAAGATGTTTTCCTTGTAAACATTGACGTCAATCATATCGAACAATTCCTTGGCTTCGTCGGGAATGTAGTTCTGAATGGAACTGATTTCGTGGTCGATGAACAGCTTGTGACCGTGAATATCCCGGGTAAATCCACGGATTCTATAGTCTATTGTCATAATATCCGTATCAAACGAGTGGATCAGGTAGTTCAGGGCTTTGAGCGGCGAGATTTCCCCGCAGGTCGACACATCGATATCTGCACGGAAGGTGCTGATGCCTTCGTCCGGATGGAATTCCGGATACGTGTGGACGGTGATATGGCTCTTGTCGAGCTGCAGCACAACGTTGCCCGGCAGTGGTCCCGGCGACTCGTCATAGGATTCCTCCGGAACCTCAACGACAGGCCCTTCGGATACGAGCACCGTAACGCTGGCTCCTTGAGGGATGTAATCCTGCTTAGCAATATTCAGCACATGGGCTCCGATAATTTCGGCCACGTGGCTTAATATGTTGGTAAGCCGGTCCGCATTGTACTGCTCGTCAATATACTCAAGATAGGCTTCCCGTTCTTCTCGGGTCTTGGTGTAGCAGACATCGTACATATTAAAACTGAGCGATTTCGTCAGGTTGTTGAACCCATGCAGGGTGACACGTTGTTCCGGTGTAATATCCATATGAATTTCTCCTTGTGTAGTTAGTGTATCAGTTCGAGTACCTATTATTTCCGAAACCGGTAATTCCTAATCTATCGATGCTTTTGACTCCAGAGGTTTGCAACAATATGTTCTTACCCGTATCAGGTTAAACCTTAACAGAGGGTTCTAAGGAAAGCACAGGGTCAAGCATCCGCTGCATAAAAAAAGGACACCCTGCTACACGCAGCGTATCCTTTGGGTTTCGTACGTTTACTCCGTAAACTCAAGCAGTTCTATTACGTTGCCAAACGGGTCCCGAATCGCACTGTACAGACCGGGAGGGCAAGGCTGCGGCGTATCAAAGATCACCTCAACGCCCTGCGATTTGTAATTCGATATGGCAGCGCTCACATCAGCGGTTTCGATTCCGATAATCACCTGCGCCTCATGCGGGTAATCCGTTTTTGTAATGCGGTCGCATTTCTGCAGAACAAGAGAGAGGCCCTCGTTTTCCAAACTGATGATCTCTTCACTGTATACCTTGGAAATTTGAAATCCCAGAATGTCGCAATAAAATTGCTTGGCTTGATCCATGTTACTTACATTAATCGACAGAACGCATAGATTGGGCATAGTTATTCACTCCTCTAGTTTAATTGGTTTACTCGCAGCATAGAATGCCATCTCCTGATTCGAAGTTCGATTTCAGGCTGGCTAACATGTCTTCCCAGGCATTCACATCCCATTCTCTGGCTTTCAGCCATTCTTGCGAATCCTTCCAGCCTGTATGCTCCAAGGTAACTCGGGTGCCGCTTCGATCCGGGTTTCTTGAATTATGGTCATGTCTTTTGCCTCCATCATCTAACGATCAAGCGTTCAGATTGCTTATTCTATAAATTCAGTATAGAGGGACAGGCTATTCCAAAATTCTTCTACTTTGCGCTGTTGCCCCGATCCTTCTCGAACAATAGCAGAGGCAGGTTGACCACGATCGGAGGGTCATAGGGCAGCGGCTCCCGCAGGGTAATCTTGACCGACAGATCGGTAGTCTCGTCAATATGAACGGGATTATCGAGCTTGCCGCGCAAGGAGTTGTTCAGCAGATAGTAATCCCGAGGATTCAGGCTCCAGGGGATGCCGGCAGCCAGCACATAGTACGTGCCGGCTGGAATGCGGGTCAATATACAGGACCGGTTTCTAAGATTGACAGCTGTACCGCTTATAGGCTTCTGGTCGGGAACGGACCTCGGGAACAGCCCGACATAGATCATGCCGCGGAAATTCTCCGGAGCTTCAATCTGGCAATGGATCCGGGGTAAGTCATTGAGTTCTTCCTCAGCCCAACTTAACGGTTTGTTCTCATACTGATTCACGTACTGATGCAGGGATTCGGATGTGGACCGGAATCGCTTCGGGGACAGACCGACAAACTGCTTAAAACGGGTATTGAAGGTGCCCGGACTGGATAAACCGATAGTCATCCCGATTTTAACGAGCAGGGAGGGTCTTTTGAGGAGTTCAGTTTTGCCGGATTCGACTCTTAGCGCTGACAGGTATTGCCTGACCGAGATGCCGGTTACGCGCTTGAATACTCTGGAGAAGTGGAAGGAGCTGTATCGTGCGAGATCGGCGAGCTGCTGTGTTGTCATAGGCTCATCGAGATGCTCCTTCATATATTGAATGACCTGCTGTACGGCTCCGGTATGTTCATCATTCACTAGGGATCACCAACTTTGGGTGTTTATTTTTTGACTATAAACGGAAGGCATTTTGTTTCCATGATTATCAAGTTCTCGTTATCAAATGCAATTTCCTTCTTGGATTCGGTTGCCCATTCACGGAAAGGCCGTTAAACTTAAAGGATGAGCGTTTCCAAAACGGAAAACCAAGGTGAAATAAGGAGTTTTTATCCATGAATGTGGAAACAAATGATAGAGAATCAACCAACATGAATACAGCGCGGGATTATCTGCAGAAATATTACGGTTATCCTGATTTTCGGGATGGTCAGAAGAAAATTGTTGCCAGTCTTCTGGAAGGCCAGGACACGCTGGGAATCATGCCGACCGGTGGAGGCAAATCCATCTGTTATCAGATTCCGGCACTGCTGTATCCCGGTCTGACGTTGGTTGTATCCCCCTTGATCTCTTTAATGAAGGATCAGGTGGATGCACTCACGACGGCGGGCGTTGCGGCTGCTTATATCAACAGCACGCTCAGCGGCAAAGAAGTGAACGAGCGCATACGCGCAGCGAAACGGGGAGACCTGAAGCTGTTGTATGTTGCCCCGGAGCGGCTTGAGCTGGATTGGTTCCGGGAGGAGATGGCAGGACTCGATATTTCGATTGTTGCCGTCGATGAAGCTCACTGCGTATCCCAGTGGGGTCATGACTTCCGGACAAGTTATCTCTCGGTGGCGCCTTTCGTTAAAGGATTGCCTAAGCGGCCGATTGTAGCCGCATTTACGGCAACGGCGACACCTGAGGTTATGGAGGACATGCAGCGTCTGCTTCGTCTGGAGCAGCCGCAAGTATTCGTAACGGGACTTGGGCGGGATAATCTGGAGATGTCGGTTCTGCGCGGTGAGAACAAGCGCGAGTTTGTGCTCGACTACGCGGCTTCGCATACCCACCAGCCGGGCATTATCTATGCTGCAACCCGCAAAGAGGTGGATGATCTGTCTCAGAGGCTGCAGGCTCAAGGGCTTCTTGCCGGCCGATATCATGCCGGAATGAGTGATTCGGAGCGAGCAGACAGCCAGGAGGCCTTCCTGTATGACGACATCCGGGTCATTGTGGCAACGAATGCATTTGGGATGGGGATCGATAAATCCAATGTTCGGTATGTCATTCATTACAATATGCCGAAAAACATGGAGTCCTACGTTCAGGAGGCTGGCCGTGCAGGGCGGGACGGCGAGCCGAGCCAGTGCATACTGCTGTTCAGCGCCCAGGACATCATGACGCAGAAATTCTTAATTGAACAGAATCCGCAGGAAGGCGAGCGCAAACAGAATGATTACCGGAAGCTGCAGCAGATGATTGATTACTGTTACACGACCCGCTGTCTGCGAAGCGCGATGCTGGATTATTTCGGGGAAGAGCATGAGGACAAGCCTTGCGGCACGTGCAGCTCCTGCACCGATGACCGTGAGCTTGTGGACATCACGGTGGATGCGCAGAAAATCTTCTCCTGCATTCACCGGATGCGTGAACGTTTTGGTGTGTCCATGATCGCCTCCGTGCTGAAGGGATCACGTGCCAAAAAGGTGCTGGAATACGGTTTTGACCGGCTTCCGACCTATGGTGTGATGTCCAATCGGACGGAGAAGGAGATTTCCGAGACCATCAATGTGCTGATTTCGGAAGGGTTTCTGGCGTTGACCGAAGGCCAGTATCCTGTCGTGAAACTTCAAAGCGAGGCGGCAGACGTGTTAAAAGGGCAGCGCGAAGTCATGCAGCGCGTTCCGCGACCTTCAAAAGCAGCAGGCAGCCAGCGAAGCAGCGGCCGTCGCGATTACTCGCCGTCCGCTGTGAATGAAACGGTATTCGAACAGCTTCGCCTGATTCGGCGTGAGCTGGCAAGCAAAGAGCATGTGCCTTCTTACATCATTTTTAATGATGCAACGCTGCGTGAGATGAGTGTGGCCTGCCCGCAGAGTGAGGATGAGATGCTGAATGTCAAAGGGGTCGGGGAAGTGAAATTCCGCAAATATGGCCGCCCGTTCCTGGATTTTTTCCTGAACGGACCGGGCGCATCGCCTGACAGTGACAACCTGTACGACTATGAATAACGAGCTGCCGCAGGTCAGAAGCACGGAATATATTATTTAGAAGGAAAGTGGACACTACCATGAAAGTCATACTAACAACCCTGAATGCCAAGTACATCCATACCTCTTTGGCGATTCGCTGCCTGAAGGCATATAGCGAGAAGGATTTCGATATTGAATTAACGGAGTATACGATCAAGGACCCGGTGATGAATATTGTCTCCGACCTGTTCCAGCGCAAGCCGGATGTGATCGGATTCTCGTGTTACATATGGAATATCGAAGAGACGATTAAAGTGATCGACATCGTGAAGAAGATTATGCCGGAAGTCACGATCATACTGGGCGGACCCGAGGTTTCCTACGATACGGACTACTGGATGAAACGGCTGCATAATGTCGACTTTATCGTGATGGGGGAAGGCGAGGAAACGTTCCACCATCTGCTGCAAACGATAGAAGGCGACCGGAAATTTCATTTTGTGTATGGCGTGGCCTACCGTAAACAGGGCGAAGTGATCGTGAATCCGGGAAGACCCAAAAGCATTCTGGCAGAGCTGCCTTCGCCGCATCGTTTTCCGGAGGATATACCGCATCTCGGGAAGCGGGTCGTATATTTTGAGACCAGCCGGGGGTGCCCTTTCAGCTGTCAGTTCTGCTTGTCGAGCATTGAGGTGGGTGTTCGCTACTACGACATCGAACGGACCAAGAAGGATATTCTCTATCTGATTGAGAACGGTGCGAAGCTGATCAAATTTGTGGACCGGACATTTAACATTAAGCGGGATTATGCGCTTGACATGTTCGAGTTTTTGATTGAGAATCATGGCGGCTGCGTATTCCAGTTTGAGATAACGGCGGATATCATGCGTCCCGAGGTTCTGGATTACTTGGCGAAAAATGCCCCTCCCGGCATTTTTCGATTTGAGATCGGGGTACAGTCTACCAACGATCCAACGAATGAGCTGGTGAAAAGGCGCCAGAATTTTACCAAGCTGTCCCGCACGGTGACCATGATCAAGGACAGCCGCAAGATCGACCAGCATTTGGATTTGATTGCAGGGCTTCCTGAAGAGGACTACGATACCTTCCGCAAAACGTTCAATGATGTATTTGCCCTCGGACCGGAGGAGCTGCAGTTAGGCTTTCTGAAGATGCTTCGGGGAACCGGACTGCGGATTGATGCGGAGAAGTATAATTACACGTATATGGATCATGCTCCATATGAGATTTTAGGCAGTGACGTGCTTCCATTCTCGGATATCGTTCGATTGAAGAGGCTGGAGGACGTGCTTGAGAAGTATTGGAACGCGCACCGAATGGACCATACCGTGAATTATCTGATGAAGCATGAATTTACATCCCCGTTTGATTTCTTCCAGGAGTTCGGCGACTATTGGGAAGGACAGGGCTGGCAGAAAATCGGCCATCAGCTGGAGGATCTGTTTACGCGCTTGACCGCATTTCTTCAGCATCGAAAAACGCGACATATGGAGGTCATTCTGGGTCTTATGAAATTTGATTATTTCCTGGGCCATAAGTACAAGCCGCGTAAAATTTGGTGGGATCATACACAGGATAAAGCCCAGTGGACCGCCCATGTTCGTCATATTGTTGAGAAGCCTGCGGCACTGTCCGGCGATTTCGCCGATCTGGGAATCACCGAGCGCGATCTGCAGAAACATGCGATGATCGAGATGCTGCCTTTTGACCTGAATGATGTCATTCAGGGAGGAACCGGCCTGCCGGCGAGCGGCGGCGAAGGTGAGGCGGCAACGATGCTGCTGGTATTGTACCAGCAGAATGAAACCGGGCAACCGCAGTACTACACGGTGCCTGTGTAACAAGGGCAGCTCCCGCTCGGAATAAAACTTCCCGGGTATCGGTATTCTAATCGCATCAACCTATATGAGGAGGCGATGTTTGGTGAACGGGAATCAGAAGGAGCGAGCGCCGCATTCGCATGATGAACCGACGATTGCGCCCGGGATGGAAACCAACGATGATTTGCGTATAGAGGCAGCAGAAGACGAAGTGGAGCGCGGGGATTATACCGAGGTCACACAATTGATCATTGACCGCACACCGAGCGACGAAGAATAAGCGGCTTGTTTGTTCAACGCTGACAATTAATGATAAACAGAAAAAGGATGCCCAGGTTTACAACCCTGAGGCATCCTTTTCTATGATTGAGACATTAATAAGCATGTTTACATGATCTGTTCCGGCTTCCGGGTCGTATCACCTGATCCAGTTGTATGCCGCTCCAGCCAATCGAGGACATGGGCTGCTACTTCATCTCGATTGATCTCGTGCAGCATCTCATGACGGCCGCCAGGATACAAACGGTACTCCAGATCTTCAATGCCATACTTCTGGTACAGTTCAATCAACCGCCGCACGCCTTTGCCACGTTGTCCGACGGGATCTTCCTCACCCGAGAAGATATAAATCGGTTTATCCTTGAGCAGGCATTCCATCAATTCCGGCTTATGGATTTCGGACAGCAGCTTGAAGAAATCACGGAAGAACTGTGCACTGCACACCTGACCACAGTAGGGATCGTTCACATATTTATCGACTTCCGCTTCATCCCGGGACAACCAATCAAACGGCGTTCGGATGGTGCCGAAGCCTCTGTTGTATGGGCCGAACACGAGGGCGTTCAGCATCACGCTTCGGTGTGTGTTACCCTGGAAGCGCATCTGCAGTGCGGCCAGCTTGAGGCCAAACAGAAGCATTCCCTGGGGACCGTTTGAGCCGGAAAGGATGAAGCCATCGAATGCTTCCCCGTTCGAACACATGATTTTCTGTGTCAAAAAGGACCCCATGCTGTGTCCCATCAAGTAATGAGGAACAGCGGAATGCCGCTTGCGCAGCTCGGAAGCAAGAAGCAATTGATCCTCGATCATTCCTTCAAACCCGTTCTCCCCGGCATCGCCGAGAAACTCAAGCCCGGCCGTTTGTCCATGACCTCGATGATCATTGCAGTACACGGCATAACCATGTCCTGTAAGCAATTCAGCAAGCTCCTCGTACCGTTTGCCGGTTTCGCACATGCCGTGAGCAATTTGCACGACTGCACGGGTGGGAGTATCCGGGTCAGGAAGCCATTGATATACAAAAACATACATGCCCTGCGTATTCAGTATCGTAAACGTGTCGGTCTGCATTTTTGGGCTTTACACCTCCACAAAAACGAATGGATTACAGCATGTTACATAAGCTTATTAAGGAAGATAAGAACGAAGAACCGTCGACTGCCCATCCAGTGTATAGGCGCCCAGATTAGCGGGCAGCAAGAAGCATTGTCCCGATGTATAGCCGATGGAGCCATTATCCCAGCTTAGCGTTCCTTGACCGTCGCATACTACGATGATGGTGAAGCTCTCCGGGGAAGTGGACTGTGCCCAAGCTCCGTTGACAACACCTTTTTCCACTACAAAATACGGAGACTTGGCAAGCTCCAGCCATTCTCCAGGTGCCGTGCCATCCGTGCTCATGGTAGTAGCGCCTGACCCTTCGTAAGCAGTGACATTCAGGGAATCCTCGATGTGCAGCTCACGCGGCTTGCCGTCAAGGCCCGGGCGATTATAATCGAAAATCCGGTACGTGGTATCGGAGTTCTGCTGGATCTCTGCCACAACAACGCCGGCACAAAGTGCATGAACCGTACCAGCAGGTATGTAGAACGTATCTCCGGCTTTTACGGATACTTCCCGAAGCTGCTCCATAACGGTCCCATTTTCCATGGCTTCCTTCAGGGTTTCACGGCTAACCTGATCTTTCAGACCGTAAATGATCTTGGCGTCAGGCTTCGCATCCAGCACATACCACATTTCAGTCTTGCCCAATTCGCCTTTCGGGAGTCCTTCGTAGTCATCGGTCGGGTGGACCTGAACCGAGAGGTTGTCATTACAGTCAAGCAGCTTGATCAGCAATGGAAAACGTCCGTTAACTTCGGAGAATCCTTTGCTTCCGAACCATTCCCGGCCGAATTGCTCCCGAACCTGATCCAGGCCGCGGCCAGCCAGCTCGCCGTTGACAATGCTGGTAGTGCCGTTCGGATGGTCAGCGATCATCCAGCCTTCTCCGATATGTCCTTCCGGAATATCCAGGCCGAATTGCTCGAGGGCGCGGCCTCCCCATACGCGTTCTTTGAATTCAGGTTGAAATAACAGTGGATATGGTTGTGTCATTGTACATCAACTACCTTTCGTCATGTTTGAAATTCTATGGCTGCTTTAACTTTGGGTTGCTTTAAGAACTTATATCATAAGGGCTTCTTGCGTTCCAGTGCAATGAGATATGGTGCATCTGCACGCTGAAGGCCTCGATATAATATCGTTTGCACCGCGTGCTGCGGAAGCCGCTCCGCCCATGCCTGCACAGCGGCTGCTTCGGCGTCGCCGCCTTTGTGGCCCGGATAGAGCACGACCGTGATAATGCCTCCCGGCCGGAGAAGCTCGATTGCGGCTTCCAGAGCCGTTAGCGTGCTGGCGGTTTCCGTCATGATCCGTTTATCCGACGAATCAGCCGGTAGGTAGCCGAGATTGAACATAACCGCGCCAACTTGGCCGTGATCGCGATCCGAAACGCAGCTCTTCATGAGCGCATGGCTCTGCTGATGAAGGGAGATTGCGGGAAGCGAATCCGGCGGTTCCTTGGCGAGCCTTTCGCGGGTTAGCTGCAGCGCCTGCTCCTGAATATCAAAAGCATACACCTTGCCTCTTGAGCCTATGCATTTGGCTAGATAGAGCGTATCGGCCCCGGTGCCTGCTGTGGCATCCAGCGCGATGTCTCCTTGCCGGAGCCTCTCAGCCACCAGTTTGTGGGCAAAACTCAACACCGAGAGGAAGCCCATCAGGATTCCCTCCACAATTTGCCCTGCCATGTATTCCGGCGTTTGAGTTCGGCATCAATGCCATTGAGGACCTCCCATTTTTTCAAACTCCACATCGGTCCGATCAACAGATCCCGGGGAGCGTCTCCGGTGAGGCGATGGACAATCATTTCCGGGGGCAGCAGCTCCAGACTGTCCACGATCAGCTTGATGTATTCGTCTTGCTCCAGGAAGCGCAGCAGTCCGGCTTCATACTGCTTCACCATAGGCGTCTTCCGCATCAGGTGCAGCAGGTGGATCTTAATGCCCTGCACATCCATCTTGGCTACGGCTCTGCACGTTTCCAGCATCATTTCATGGTCTTCTTGCGGGAGACCGTATATGATGTGGGTGCAGACACGAATGTTATGCTTGCGCAGCTTCTCGACGGCCTCCAGGTAACATTCCGTGTCATGGGCACGATTGATGAGCTCAGAGGTTGAATCGTGGATCGTCTGCAGACCCATTTCCACCCACAGATAGGTTCGTTCATTCAGCTCCGCCAAGTATTCCACGACATCGTCAGGCAGACAGTCGGGGCGCGTAGCGATCGACAGGCCGACAACACCTGGCTGCTGCAGTATTACTTCGTAGTATTCCCGAAGTTCTTCAACAGGAGCGTAGGTATTGGTATAGGCTTGGAAATACCCGATATATTTGGCGTTTGGCCACTTCAGGTGCTGTCTGTCCCGGATGGTATTGAACTGGGTAACGAGATCATCCCGCCTGCGTCCTGCAAAATCACCGGAGCCGCGTGCGCTGCAGAAGGTGCATCCGCCCTTGGCTATCGTGCCGTCACGGTTCGGACAAGTAAACCCGGCGTCCAGCATGACTTTGAACACCTTGTTCTGGAATTGGTTGTGCATTTCGTAATTCCAGGTATGAAATCGTTTCTCGCCCCATAGCTCTGGAGCGGGTATAAGTGGCGTATTCATGTGTTCTCCCTTTGTAGCTGTATAGGTTGAA
The DNA here is from genome assembly GCF_004000885.1 of Paenibacillus glucanolyticus NBRC 15330. GTDB lineage: Bacteria > Bacillota > Bacilli > Paenibacillales > Paenibacillaceae > Paenibacillus_AQ > Paenibacillus_AQ glucanolyticus. The sequence goes on along the minus strand of NZ_BIMC01000012.1, from coordinate 117,792 downwards.
TTGAGATGTGCATCTTGAAGCTTCTAAGCATGCCGTTATTTGGCATTTGTTTATCAAACAGATACGTCTATTGTAACAAAAAATCCGGCTTTACGTCATATGCAGGTCTTCCTGCCTAATTAAGACGTTGTTACTTGAACGGACTACATATAATTGGTATATTTAAAGTAGAAAAATAAATATATGATTCAAGCAATTTTGGCATGGGTATATATCGGATAGGATTCATATTTGTGTGACGTCATGGATACAATAATACCGTGAGGTGATTACGAATGAATTCATCAACAGTAAAGCATGATCGTAGTGACAAAATCGCTGTGGAGCTTACCCCGAATGAAGCTTTAGCCCTTACAGGAGTAGAGTTTAACTCCAACCAAGATGTGAAGGCTTCAGCACGTCGCAAGATTCGGGCCGCCTTTGAGAAGACATTTGATTTTAAGGCAGATGAAAGGTAGACTATTCACAGTTTAACCATCGCGGAACCCCAATTCCAAATATAAGAAAAAGGAACCTAAAACCTTTGCGTTAAGCAGAGAATAGGTTCCTTTTTCTATGGGACTCTTTACATTTGGGGTTAACTTCGTCACAATAATGCAGTATCGGGATATAATTCTAAATCTTACTTGGACAAGTTTCGGAGGTATGACATGCGTTTACGCGGAAGAAAAGGTATACGGGAAAATCTGGAGCAGCAGGAAGACCTGGTCGTTTTGGACCCCGGTCAATATAGAGGGAAATGGGCTTCATTATTTGGCAATGATCTTCCGATTCATGTCGAATTCGGCATGGGCAAGGGTCAATTTATCAGCCAGATGAGTTATAAGCACCAGCAAGTGAATTTTATCGGGGTGGACATGTACGATGAGTTGATTCGCCGCGCCAGTGAGAAGGGGCGCAACGTGTGGGCCCAGGAAGGTGTGGATACTCCGCCGAATTTGAAACTGGCGTTGTTTAACATCGAGAGTGTCGAACAGGTTTTTGAGCCTGGCGAAATTGAACGGTTGTATTTGAACTTCAGCGATCCGTGGCCAAAATCAAAACATGCACGCCGTCGTTTGACGCATCCGCGTTTTCTGGACAAATACTCCCAGATACTGAACGATCGCGGGGAGATACATTTCAAGACCGATTCGGTGACACTGTTTGAATTCTCGCTGAATTCCTTTGCTGATTATGGGCTGCAAATGACCAACATTTCACTTGATCTGCATCGTGAAGGATTGAACGAAGAGCATGTAATGACAGAATACGAGACTAAATTCGTTGGTCAAGGCATGCAGATTCATCGCTGCGAGGCCATTGTGGGCAAGGAAGCGCTTGATGCCTATCGCAAGAACCGTCTTGAAAAATACGGAAAATAGTGTGTATGCACGATAATTTCGTCTATGATAACGTTTACAACTATTATAATAGAAGAAAATCTATCAATCGGTGACATATTCACCGAAAAAACGCATAAAAAAGGTGTGCTCCGCTTTTAAAATGTACCCTATAAGATGACCTTTTCCAAAGTGTCTGTCTTATGGGGTACATTTTATTTTAGGAGTACACCTTTTCATTTTCGAGCATATCGATGATGCTGCGCGCGCTTTGCATCGGATGGAAGCGCTCGATATTTCGCAAGTTTTTCGCTCGCTGCAATTGGATCAGATCATAATGCTGGAGCAGTTTATTCATCCATTTACCAATAACCTCCAGCGAAGTGATGGGTTCTCCCAAGCCCTGGGCTGTAAAGTATTGGCAGTTCTCCTCTTCCTGTCCTGGAAGAGGCTGGTGAAACAGCATCGGGATTCCCTTCGCCAGGCCTTCGGTGCATGTCATGCCCCCGGGCTTCGTGACGAGCAGATCCGATACCTCCATCAGCTTGTCAATCTCGCGTGTAAAGCCCAATATCCGGATGTTGGGATGCTGGAACCGCGGATTGCTCTCCATTTCTTCGCGTCCCTTATCGTTATTGCCAAGACAAAATATGATCTGGACTTCGCCCCGCCATCTTGTCAAGAATTCATGGACAACCTCGTCATTCATGATTCCCCAGCCTCCGCCCATGACAAGCACGGTCGGCATATCGGACAACTGAAATCGTTCCCTGATCTCCTCTTTGCCCGGATGAGTCCAGAAGTCAGGATGAATGGGAATGCCGGTAACCTGAATTTTAGCTTGAGACACCCCGCGGTTGAGCAGCTTTCGCTTAACCTCCGGCGTGGATACGAAATAGCGGTCGACTTCAGGGCTAATCCATGTATCATGAGCATCATAATCGGTTATAACGGTACACAGAGGCACATCGGTGCCGAGCCGTTTCAAACGCGAGATCACAGCACTTGGAATGAAATGGGTGCACACGATGATATCGGGTCTGAGTTGTCTGACCACGTTCTTGGTGCTTGTATAGAACATTCGGTGAAGCGCCAATGCGGTGAACCGATTGAAGGATTTTTGATGACGATACATATACCCGACCAATCTCGGGCGAGTTGTGATCGTCTTCCTGTAGGCCGAAATGATCAGTGGAGCGATTTTCGGGTTCAAGAAGCTTCCAAGCTCAAGAACCTTGGTCTGTACGCTAGGCGACAATTGGCGCAGGCTGCTGGAAAGTGCGTGAGCAGCCTGCGTATGGCCTGCACCGAACCCTTCCGATAACAGCAAGACTCTTTTTTTAGCCACTACTTTTCACCCGTTCTGCAGCGTTATTCTTTAACTTTAACATATCGACTTTGGGAATAGAAATCAACCACTTCCAGCCTGTGCTCACGGGACTTTGGTCCCGGGAGAGCAAGCTTTTCTCGGCGAGGTTCTTGCCGGAGCCTTGTTACTAAAGGAGTTAGTCGCCAGCGCGCATTTTGTAGAAAATCAGGGTCCGTGGACTTTTGACTTGAGTATAAGTTGCCGCTACAATGATTCAAACGGGCGTCAAAAAGTTTATTTAGAGAAAGAGTGTTGAAAAACTAAAACTTTTTGGGTGTCTGTTACGTTTATTTATTGGCGGACAAGATTAAAAAATAAAAAATGGGCAGCCAAAGAAATAAAAAGTAAGAAAACAGATGAAAATAAGAACTAAAGCCGTTTGAAACGAAGCTTGCTGGCAAACTGGATCGCAAGCTGCGCTCTTTTACGAAGTTTTTCCGTAAATTAGAGCATTCCACGGTTTTGACAAAAGATTCAAAAGTGTGGAAAATCGTGTATGACGTGCGAAGTTGCCCCGCGGCACCGAGGCTACTATGAAGAAACAGACACAGGTCACAGGGTCATGCAACAACAAAAAAAAGCAAAAAACTTAGAGAGAAAAAATAACAAAACATTCTCGGGTTATAAAAAGGGGGTAACGGAGAATCATGACAGACGCCATCTTTATCGCGCTCCAACTATTTTTGGCCGCGGTGGGTGTGTACCAGTTCGTATTCTCTTTGTTTGGTCTGATCAAGAGAAAAAAGAAGCAGCATTTTGAACCGAATAAATCATTTGCAGTGTTAGTTGCTGCACACAACGAAGAACAGGTTGTCGGAGCTCTGATGGAGAACCTGAAACAGCTTAACTATCCAAAAGATCTGTACGATGTATTTGTCATATGTGACAACTGTACAGACCGTACTGCTGAGATCGTCCGTGCCCACGGGATGAACGCATGCGTGCGTACGAACCAGAATCTGCGAGGCAAAGGCTATGCCATCGAATGGATGCTCAAAGAGCTCTGGGCAATGCCGCGCCAGTATGATGCGGTCGTCATGTTTGATGCAGATAATCTGGCAGATCCGAATTTCCTGATCGAAATGAATAATGATCTTAGCTCTGGAGCGAGAGTTATCCAGGGATACATCGATACCAAGAACCCTGAGGATTCTTGGATCACCGCCTCTTACGGGGTGTCCTATTGGTACATCAACCGTCTGTGGCAGCTTTCCCGCAGCAATCTGAACATGGCCAACTTCCTTGGCGGTACAGGAATGTGCTTCGAGACGAATCTCTTGAAGGAGATGGGTTGGGGCGCAACCAGTCTGGTTGAGGATTTGGAGTTCACCATGCGCAGCGTTATGCGCGGCGTGTACCCGAAATTCAACTATGATGCCAAGGTATTTGACGAAAAGCCGCTTACGTTCAAGGCTTCTGCCAGACAGCGTCTGCGCTGGATGCAGGGTCACTTTACGGTTGCCCGCCGTTATTTTTTCCCGCTGCTGTGGCGTGCCATTAAAGAACGCAGCCTCGTGAAGCTGGACTTGGCTCTGTACGGAGTTAACGTCTACATCGTGCTGCTGACTTTCTTGTTGACGGCCGTCATTTGGATTGACAACTCGTTCTTCGATGGTCCGAATATCGCAAATCTGTATGGATATCTGCCGCTGTGGCTAAGCTTTACCGCGATTGCGGCTAACGTGTTCACGTTCATGATTGCGATGCTGCTTGAGAAGGTCAAATACAAGAAGGTTTACTTGTATCTGGTGCTGTTCCCGATTTACCTGCTGTCGTGGTATCCTATCACGGTGTATGCGTTCTTCACGCAGAACAACAAGCAGTGGAGTCATACGGAGCATACCCGGGTTGTGCGCCTTGAAGAAGTGCAGAGCAAACAAGGGTAATAAAGTTTATGTTATATCTGTGTTGACACAGGCTGGTGGGACCTGTTATACTATCCTAGTCTGTTAAACAGAATATCTGATTGCAAGCAGAAGCGCCGCTTCTCACCTGACTGACATACGTTGGCTGGTTTGATCACGAAATCAATGAATGGATTCAACTTCATTTGTGAGATGAGTATCAAATAGGGATGTCGGTGATTAACCCGTCATCCCTTTATTTTTTTTGCAAACAGGAACAACAAGTAATTTGGAGGTGGAGGACTATCAGTAAGGAACATATGATCAATGACGAGATTCGGGCCAAGGAAGTACGTTTGGTTGGTGCCGAAGGTGAGCAAATCGGGATCAAGCCGATTCGTGAAGCACTGCAAATGGCAATTGATCTCAATCTGGATCTGGTGAACGTGGCCCCTCAGGCGAAACCGCCGGTATGCCGCATCATGGACTACGGTAAATTCCGCTATGAGCAGCAGAAGAAAGAGAAGGAAGCACGTAAGAACCAGAAAATTGTGGATATTAAAGAAGTATGGTTCCGAGCCAACATTGAGGAGCATGATTATCAAACCAAGCTCCGCAATGTCGTTAAGTTTTTGAAAGAAGGCGACAAAGTGAAATGCTCCGTGCGTTTCCGTGGTCGTGAAATCACCCATGCCAACATCGGGCAGAAAATTTTGGAGCGCGTGAAGGTGGAAGTAGCAGATCTCTGCGTCATTGAGCGTCAACCAAAACTGGAAGGCCGCAGCATGATTATGATTTTGGCACCAAAAGCCTAAGAGAAATTAGAGGAGGAAGTACTACAATGCCCAAAATGAAAACACATAGCAGCCTGAAAGGCCGCTTCAAAATTACAGGTACTGGTAAAGTAAAACGTTATAAAGCTTACAAAAACCACTTGCTTTCCCACAAATCCAAGCGTGCGAAGCGCGTATTGTCCAACAGCCCTGTAATGGCGCCTGGAGATGTTAAACGTTTGAAGCAAGGTCTGGCTAACTTGAAATAGTAAACAACAATTATTGGGAGGTCTTTTGATATGGCACGAGTTAAAGGCGGATTTGTCGTTCGTCGTCGACATAAAAAAGTATTGAAGCTTGCGAAAGGTTATTTCGGTTCCAAACACCGCATTTTTAAAACGGCTAACGAGCAGGTAATGAAATCCCTCGTTTATGCATACCGGGATCGTCGCAATACGAAGCGTAATTTCCGCAAATTGTGGATCGTTCGTATCAACGCGGCTGCTCGTCAAAATGGTCTGTCTTACAGCAAATTGATGCATGGTCTGAAACTTGCTGGCGTTGACATTAACCGTAAAATGCTGGCTGATCTGGCTGTTAATGATCTGAACGCGTTCAATTCCTTGGCTACTGTAGCTAAAGAAAAAGTGAACGCTTAATTATACGTGTATGAAAAAACCGCCGTAATATTACGGCGGTTTTTTCGTTTTTGAGGTCTTGTTGCATCCCCCGGATATATAATGCAGCCGAAGCCATGCTTTTTGCAGAATTATGCCTATCTTTTGCCCGATAAGGGCCATTAAACAAGCAAAGGATATCCTTCCTGAATAGATTGAAATGTATATTACCTGAGGAGGGATCTTATGCACAAGCCTGTCAGTAAGGCAAAAGTGAAATCATATGTGGGCAAAGAGATCGTAGCGTATAAGAAAGACGGGACTGTGGTGACAGGCAAGCTGGTACGTGTCTCCGGCAGCCGCCTTTTTGTGGTACCTGCAACAAAGGGCAAAAAAGTAAAGACCAAGGCGATTGTTCCGCTCGCATTGTTTGATCTTCTTGCCATTGGTACGGCTCCATACGCATTCGGCGGCGGTTTTGGCGGCTATCCGGGAGGATACCCTGGAGGATACGGAGGATTTGGACCTGGTTATGGCGGCTACGGCCCAGGTTTCGGACCTGGCTTTGGCGGGGGCTTTTTCTGGTAATTAAGCATACCAGATCTTCTCCAGTTCATAGCATTGGCTTGGTTCAATGATTCTGGTAACCGTATAACCGAGTTTGCGGTAAAAGTTAAGACCAGTTTGGTTGCCGATGTCTACCATGACCTTGGCGCGTTTGCATCCGCGGGATACAGCGAAACGTTCGGCATGTTCCATCAATCGGATACCCCACCGTTTTCGCTGTGCGGTGGGTGCTACGGCCAGCATGTCGATATAGAGCAGTTCGCCGTGCATCATAAAATGGATAAAGGCAATGACTTTTTCGTGATCTGAATTTGAGGCAACGAGAGTCACGCCGCGTCGCAATCGAGAGGGAATATCCTTGCGGATGGTATCCAACTCTTTTTTTGTCATATGGGAAAGCGGGACGAGTTGGGACTCAATCAGCTGTTGAATCATGGGATCATCCTGCCCAGGTTTTCGATAGCGGATCATCGTGTTATTCCCTCCCTTCACCGCTATTCAGTTAGCTCCATTTATCATATGTAGCAGGGTTTAATAGGGTGTTTTACATCAGAAAAGCGAAGGATTAACTCGAATTGCGAATGAAAACCTTTCATCGGAAGTAAAATAAATGTGTTGACTTCTGGAATGAATGAATCATATAATGTTTCTAAACATTTTAACGAATATATCCAATCGGCAATGATGAGGACGAAGTTTAAAGGGCTCTTTTGTTCAGAGAGTGGATGGATCAGCTGAAACCACCACCAAAACCCCTTTTATACGAGCTCACCTCGGAGCTGTTTTCCTGAAAGATGTTACGCTATGACTTTATCGCATTAAGTCGTAACAGCGTTTATTAGGGAAAATCGTCTTAGTCCACGTTACGGACTGCAGATATTGAAGATCTGTGTTTCATGTTCTTCATACCTGCTGAGGCTTTACACTGCGAAGTGTAGGGCAAACATGGGTGGTACCACGGAAGCTAAACCTTTCGTCCCTCACACGGAGATACTCCGGGTGTGGCGACGGAAGGTTTTTTTGTTGCTTGGATGATTGAATGAATGAGTGCCAATATTTGAGAGGAGGATGACTGATGAGCGCGCAAACTCCAGAAGTGCGGTCTACAGAACAATTACGAGAGAAATGGTTGAAGCCTGAAGTGATTACCGGATCGGAAATCTTGCTTCGGAGTCTTCTGCTCGAAGGTGTCGAGTGCGTCTTCGGATATCCGGGTGGAGCGGTCCTGTATATCTACGATGCAATGTATGGTTTTGAGGATTTCAACCATGTCTTGACCCGTCACGAACAAGGCGCAATTCATGCGGCTGACGGCTATGCCCGCGCAAGCGGCAAGGTCGGTGTATGTATAGCGACTTCGGGACCGGGGGCCACAAACCTTGTGACCGGTATTGCAACAGCCTACATGGACTCCGTTCCGCTTGTTGTCATTACCGGAAACGTAGCAACAACCCTGATTGGTACAGATGCTTTCCAGGAAGCGGACATTACGGGCATCACGATGCCGATTACGAAACACAGCTATTTGGTAAGAGATGTGAAAGACCTGCCGCGGGTGATTCACGAAGCCTTCCACATTGCTTCAACAGGACGCAAAGGTCCGGTATTGATCGATGTGCCTAAGGATGTATCGGCAGCAACCACGCTGTTCCAGCCGGATGATCGAATTCAGCTGAGAGGATACAATCCTCGGACCGTGCCAAACAAACTTCAACTGGATAAATTGGCCCGGGCGATCGAGGAAGCGGAACGTCCGATGATTCTTGCAGGCGGCGGCGTGATCTACTCGGGTGCTCATGAAGGACTTTACGAATTCGTGAATAAATCCGGTATTCCGATCACAACCACGCTTCTCGGCTTGGGCGCCTTCCCAAGCGGTCATGACCTGTGGACGGGAATGCCGGGTATGCACGGTACCTACACATCGAACCATGGCATTCAGCAATCGGACCTGCTGATCAACATCGGGGCAAGGTTTGACGACAGGGTTACAGGAAAGCTTGACGGTTTCGCTCCGCATGCGAAGATCGTCCATATCGACATTGACCCGGCTGAGATCGGCAAGAATGTGCCAACGGATATTCCGATTGTCGGGGACGTGAAGACCGTGCTTGAAATGCTGAATCCGATCGTTCCTTATGCGGCGAAGGCAGACGCTTGGAGAGATCAGATCAGCAAATGGAAAGCCGAGTATCCATTCCGTTATGTTGATTCCGAGACGGTGCTGAAGCCGCAGTGGGTTATTGAAATGCTGAATGATACAACGAAGGGTGAAGCGATTGTAACGACGGATGTTGGTCAGCATCAAATGTGGGCTGCTCAGTATTACAAGTTCAACCAGCCTCGTTCATGGATCACCTCCGGTGGACTTGGAACGATGGGCTTCGGATTCCCGTCAGCGATCGGCGCTCAAATGGCACATCCGGATCGGCTGGTTATTTCGATCAACGGGGATGGCGGCATGCAGATGTGTTCGCAGGAGCTTGCCATCTGTGCCATCAACAACATTCCGGTAAAAATCGTTGTTATCAACAACCAGGTGCTCGGCATGGTTCGCCAATGGCAAGAACTGATCTACGATAACCGGTACAGCCACATCGACCTGGCAGGAAGCCCTGATTTCGTTAAGCTGGCAGAAGCCTATGGAGTCAAGGGACTTCGTGCCACTACGAAAGAAGAAGCACAGCGTGCATGGGCTGAAGCGCTGGAAACACCGGGACCAGTCCTCGTCGAATTCGTTGTTGAGAAAGGCGAGAACGTGTATCCGATGGTGACGCAAGGGTCGACAATCGATCAAATGCTGATGGGGGATGCGTAAGATGAGTACAAAACATACCATTGCCGTACTAGTGAACGACCAGCCGGGTGTTCTGCAGCGTGTATCGGGATTATTCGGACGCAGAGGTTTTAACATCGAGAGCATTACGGTGGGCCAGTCGGAGGAAGCCGGATTATCCCGGATGGTTATCGTAACCACCGGTGATGAAACGACATTGGAGCAGGTTGAGAAGCAGCTTTACAAGCTGATCGATGTCATCAAAGTTATCAACCTGAGCTCGAAACCGATGGTGGCCAGAGAGCTTGCCCTGATTAAGGTGAAGGCAGAGCCTTCAGCCAGACCGGAGATTATGGGCGTTGTTGAGACCTTCCGTGCATCGGTTGTGGATATCGGCACAGCAAACATGATGGTTCAGGTCGTAGGCGACACAGTCAAAATCGATGCCATGATCGAGCTGCTTAAGCCGTACGGCATTCAGGAGCTTTCCCGTACCGGGGTTACTGCGATGATTCGCGGTAACGCGTAATGATTCTATACGATGATCAATTACCCGAGATTACAAAGTTTACAGCTAATATAAAGCGATAGACGCCCGCATCGCATGAGCGGGTGTCTCAGCGGATCGGTGATTGGGAATAAAGTCGGTCTATTGAGATACCCGCTCATCATGAAGGGTCTTTAAAATCAAAGGAGGACTTATACAAATGGCAATTACTACTTATTATGAACAAGATGCAGAACTCAGCGTGTTGAAAGACAAAACAATCGCGGTTATCGGTTATGGCAGCCAAGGTCATGCCCAGGCACAAAACCTGCGTGACAGCGGATTGCAGGTCGTGATCGGTCTTCGCGAAGGTAAATCTTTTGATAAAGCGAAAAACGATGGCTTTGAAGTGCTTCCTGTAGCAGAGGCTGTTAGCCGTGCTGACGTGGTACAAATCCTGATGCCGGACGAAACGCAAGCATCCGTGTACAAAAACGATATCGAGCCAAACCTGAAAAAAGGCGCTGCCTTGATGTTCTCCCACGGATTTAACGTTCACTTCGGTCAAATCGTAGCTCCTAAAGACAACGATGTCCTTCTGGTTGCACCTAAATCCCCGGGCCACATGGTTCGCCGTACGTATGTTGAAGGCTTTGGCGTACCTGGATTGATCGCAATCGAGAAAGATGCGACTGGACAAGCTAAGGCGATCGGCCTTGCTTACGCAAAAGGCATTGGCTGTACTCGTGCAGGCGTTATCGAGACTTCCTTCCGCGAAGAAACCGAAACCGATTTGTTCGGTGAGCAAGCGGTATTATGCGGCGGTGTATCCGCATTGGTCAAAGCCGGTTTCGAAACATTGACGGAAGCTGGATATGCGCCGGAGATGGCATACTTTGAGTGTCTGCATGAATTGAAGCTTATTGTAGATATGATCTATGAAGGCGGCCTTGCAAGCATGCGCGACTCCATCAGCAACACGGCTGAATATGGCGACTATGTAACAGGACCGCGCGTTGTAACTGAAGATACGAAGAAGGCGATGAAAGAAGTGCTGTCCGATATTCAACAAGGTAAATTCGCACGCGACTTTATCCTTGAGAACCAATCCGGACGTGCATTCCTGACAGCTACTCGCCGCAACGAATCCGAGCATCCGATTGAAGTGGTCGGTGCCGAGCTTCGTGAAATGATGCATTGGATCAAAAAATAAGAATATATAGAATTCATAAGGAATTCTTCAGGAATGGGGCAGTCAAGCATCAGTTCAATGGTGCTGCTGCCCGTACCCTGTAAATCAAGCAGCCGGCGGCAGGGTATAGGATGAACCTGCCGCCGGATGTTTAACGTCATGCGATAAAACTTCAAGGAGGTGCCGACATGCGAAAGATTTATGTCTTTGATACAACGCTGAGGGATGGAGAGCAGTCTCCTGGCGTGAACTTGAACACTCGGGAAAAGGTGGAAATTGCCCTTCAACTCGAAAAGTTGAAAATCGACCGCATGGAAGCAGGTTTTCCGGCTGCGTCACCTGGTGATCTTGCAGCTGTGAATGCAGTGGCACGCGCGGTCAAGGACGTTACGGTCATTGGACTGTCACGCTCCAGAGAGAACGACATCGATGCGGTTAGGGAAGCCCTGCAAGGAGCACAGGATCCGTGCATTCACGTGTTCCTGGCTACATCGCCGATTCACCGCAAGTTCAAGCTGCGGATGGAGAAGCAGCAGGTGCTGGAAACGGCACAAGCTTCGATTCGTTATGCCAAGAAGTATTTCTCCAAAGTGGAATTTTCCCTGGAGGATGCTGGCCGGACAGAGCTGGATTTCATGGCGGAAGTGGTCGGCATGGCCGTGCGGGAAGGCGCGAACGTTGTGAATATTCCGGATACGGTAGGTTATTTGAATCCTTCGGAGTATGGAGCCATATTTAAATACCTGAAGGAAAATGTTCCGGATATCGAGAAGGTTCAACTGAGTGCGCACTGTCATAACGATCTGGGAATGGCTACGGCAAACACGCTTGCTGCCATCCTGAACGGGGCTGATCAGATTGAGGGAACAATTAATGGTATCGGCGAACGCGCAGGAAATACGGCAATCGAAGAGATTGCGATGGCGCTGGCGACCCGCGAGGAATTTTTCGAAGCGAAGACCGGACTTGTGCTGACCGAGATTGCCCGCACAAGCCGCCTTGTGAGCAAGCTTACGGGAATGGTAGTGCCAGGAAACAAAGCTATTGTAGGGGCAAATGCATTCGCTCATGAATCCGGCATTCATCAGGACGGGATGCTGAAGGAAAAAACGACATACGAGATCATGACGCCAGAGTCGATCGGCCTTAAAGAAAGCAAACTCGTACTAGGCAAGCATTCCGGTCGTCATGCCTTCCGCGAGAAATTGCTGGATCTGGGTTATGAGTTAAGCGAAGAGCAGGTGAATGACGCCTTCGCTAAATTCAAGGTGCTGGCTGATAAGAAGAAGGAAGTATCCGATGAGGATCTGCTGGCTTTGCTGGAGGAGAAACTGATTGATACGCCGGAAGTATTCAAGCTGGAAACAATCTTTGTTGCTTATGGCAATGAATCCACGCCGACGGCCAGGGTTCGCATTGCAACAGCAGAACAGACTATTGAGGAAGAAGCCGAGGGCAACGGTTCCGTTGATGCAATCTATAATGCGATCGACAAGGTGACCGGGGAAGAGGTAACACTCGCGGACTATTCCATTAAATCGGTTACCCACGGGAAGGATGCTCAAGGCGAAGTGCATGTAGTCCTGTCACAAAATGATGTGGCTGCACAGGGACGCGGCTTGAGTACCGACATTCTTGAAGCTAGCGCAAGAGCTTACGTGGATGCGGTTAACGTTCTGATTGAGAAACGCAAAACCTTTAGCCGGCGCGAGCGGGCTACACTATAAATACTTAATGCGAAGGGTAACTCTGTTTCCCGAGTGGTAGCAGTGGAGATATCCAATGAAAAAGAGGGGCCGCCTGTTGAAGCGGTCCCTCTTTTTTGGTCACTGCGATATATATAGCTTACCTGCTGTTATCCGTACGATGACGCTCGAATTAATCAGGCTTGAAGTAACCGTCGAGACGCTGCAAGTATTTACCAGGCGTAAGCTTGTGGAGCGGCTCCTCCCGGACCCGGGAAGATTTCATCGAGACGCTTCATCACCGACTCATCGAGCTCAACCTCAAGCGAACGAAGAGAACTTTCGAATTGCTCCAAGGTGCGTGGACCGATAATTGGTCCTGTAACAGCCGGATTCTTGAGCACCCAGGCCAGGGCTACATTATCCTGCGGTTCCCCAAGCTCTTGGCAGAGAGCAGCGAACTGTTCCAGCTGTGGGCGATATTTTTCCACACGCTCCGCATTTCCGCCACTGCGTGAGCCCTCCATTTTCTTGAGCGCATTGCGTCCGAGTAATCCGCCATCCAGCGGGCTCCAGGGAATCACACCGAGTCCAAGCTTCTGCGAAGCAGGAAGCACTTCGAGTTCTGGCAGCCTGCAGGTCAGGCTGTATTTATGCTGCTCGGAGACCAGGCCGAGGAAATGCCGATTCTGCGCAGCAGCTTGAGCAACTGCAATCTGCCAGCCAGCAAAGTTGCTGGATCCAACATATCCGATCTTCCCTTGCTGAACCGCAACTTCAAAAGCTCCCCACAGCTCGTCCCATGTAACGGATAAATCAATATGATGCATTTGATACAGCTCGATATGATCGGTTTGTAAACGCTTTAGCGATGCTTCGAGATGACGGCGAAGTTTATAGCTGGACAGTCCGGCTTCATTGTTGGGGCCATCCAGCGGATCACTCATGGAACCGTAGAATTTGGTAGCCAAAACGACTTTCTCACGACGGCCTCCGCCCTGGTTGAACCAGCGTCCAATGATGGTTTCGGTCAGCCCGGAGTTCTCGCCCCAACCGTAGACATTAGCCGTGTCGAAGAAGTTAACGCCTGCATCGAGCGCTGCATCCATAATACGGAAGGCTTCTTTTTCATCCGTAGATGGACCAAAGTTCATAGTTCCGAGACAAAGACGACTTACTTTCATACCCGATTTACCGAGTGTGGTGTACTGCATCATTGTTGATCACTCCTTGGTCGTGTAGGATATAAGACAAATTCATCCCTATTGTAGCGTATTGGAGGAAAATTGTAACTAATGGCATTCAGTAACGTTAATATTAATAAAGACAGAGTTTATGAGGAGGGATAGGATGAATCGAAGAATCCCTATGAAGAATCTTTTCTTACTAGTGTCATTAATTTCCATGCTGCTGATTAGCGCTTGTAACCAAGCGCAATCTGACACGTTTGGCTCCGCTGAGTCCAAGGAATCGATTGATAATCTGCCAAGTCTTCAGTCCGTATCATTGTCGGAGAATAACAAGCAGGTGATTCGAGAAACCTTTGATTCCGTGAAGGAACTTCAAGATAGAATCCGAAGTGGTCCAAATCCGGATTGGGTCGTAAAGGATGAAAAGGTTAATATATCGCTGAGCGATTATGTATTAGCCAAGAAAAACAGGGATTTAATCTATGCCTTGAATCAAGTGGTAGAGATTCCTTCAGACGAAGCACTCCTACAGGATATGGTCACCAAGCAGTTAACCGTGAATTATGCCAAACAGTCAGGTATTGTGGTAACACCCGAAGAAGTCAGCGAGGCAGTCCATTTTCAAAAAGCAGCGCTGGATGAAGCTGATCCGAATGATGAGAACCACCAGTTGATCCGTTATATGATGGAGAACCGCATCCGCATTACCGGTATGACTACAGAAGAGTTTTGGAACAGTGATGAGGTATACGAAGCCTACGAAACCTCGCTATACATCAGTAAATTCCTCCAGAGCATCCTGACAGACGAGAGCATGAAGGGCATGGACAGTTATCAGCAGCTCCAGGAAAAGCTCTTCGACGATTTCCAGAAGGCGCATCCCATTAAGGTGCCGGACTTTGACGTGTTGTTCCAAGAAGTCGACCTGTAATAAAGCAAGAAGTAGTAGCCAAAAGCCAAACTATTATTAACCAAGTATCCCTTCATGACTTCATGAGATTACCTTCAAGCCGCCGTCCGATGCCTTTTGCAAGGGCGGCTTTTTGTCCCCCTTCTAACCCTTGTGATCAGGGGGATTCGCATCCGCTGGGACGCTATTTCGCTCTGCTTCGAAGCAGCGGAGAGGACGAATCGATTCCGGAAAAGCGAAGCGGTCGCCTTTGGAGCCGAATTTTAACCATTAAAACATAATCCAAGAAATTCGGCGACAACAGCGATTGGAGGAACGATACGTACTCGGAGCCCCCCATAAACACTTCGAAGCTCTGGCATAAACTCTTCGGAGCCTCCACATAACCCCTTCGAAGCTCTCGCATAAACTCCCCGAAACACTCGCTTAAACTCCTCGAAGCCCCACGCTCATTCGCACACGCCACCATCTCCCTGATCACATCCCCCTCTACTTATAGGCAAAACGAATTAAGTTCATAGTTTCTATATCTTGGTCAATCGAGGGGGAAGTATGTTACAACAGTAACTAGATGATTAAAACGACCAGTGCATTTATAAATAAGGAGTGACGAAGGATGGCTGAAACGAAGAAAATCGCCGTAATTGCCGGAGACGGTATCGGTCCTGAAGTAGTAGCGGAAGCGGAAAAAATTATTAAACGTACCGAAGAGGTGTTTGGATATTCTTTTACAGCAGAGCATGCGCTGTTTGGCGGCATTGCCATTGACGAGAAAGGAACGCCTTTGCCAGAAGAAACGTTGAGCGTGTGCAAAAGCGCCGATGCGGTGCTGCTTGGTGCGGTAGGCGGACCGAAATGGGATAACAATTCGAAGGAGCTTCGTCCTGAAACCGGTTTGCTTGGCATTCGTAAAGAGCTCGGCTTGTTCTCCAACCTGCGTCCGGCCGTCATTTTTGATTGCTTGAAAGACGCTTCCACATTGAAGCCTGAAGTTCTGGAAGGCACGGACCTGATGGTCGTTCGCGAGCTGACGGGAGGTATTTACTTCGGTGAGAAGTTCAGACGCGAAGGTGCTGGCGGCGAAGAAGCGGTGGATACTTGCGTGTACAACACAGCAGAGATTGAGCGCATTGTGCATCAAGCTTTTGAGATCGCTCAGAAGCGCCGGAAGAAGCTTGCTTCCGTTGATAAAGCAAACGTTCTTGAAACCTCCCGTCTATGGCGCGAAACGGTAAACCGCATCGCTCCTGAATATCCGGATGTGGAGTTGGAGCATGTACTTGTGGACAACTGCGCGATGCAGCTCCTGCGCCGGCCGTCCAGCTTCGATGTTATTGTAACCGAGAATATGTTCGGTGACATTCTGAGCGATGAAGCAGCTATGCTGACAGGTTCCATCGGCATGCTGGCATCAGCATCCATGGGTGAAGGCGCCTTCGGATTGTATGAGCCCGTGCACGGTTCCGCACCTGACATTGCGGGTCAAGGCTTGGCGAATCCAATCGCAACCATTTTATCCGTAGCTCTGATGTACCGTCTTACCTTCGGTTATGAAGATGCCGCGGACGCGATCGAGCGTGCAGTTGCCGAGGTGCTTGATGCCGGACATCGCACAGCGGACATCGCCGTGGATAAGAGCAAGGCGCTCAGCACGACCGAGATGGGCGATCTGATCGCCGCAGCTATCCGTTAATACAGGAAGCAGCTGTTCGAGAAAACTTCTTATTTATAATAATTATAATAAAGTAACCTTTATAATCTTGACTTTGATTAGCCTCGATGATAACATTTCTATTAAATGTTCATAGGAACATAGAATGTAGGAAGTAATCATTTTTCTTACATATGTTAAGGAGGAATTCAATCATGGCAGAACGTTTGGTTGGTAAAGCGGCTCCTGATTTTACAATGGAAACCGTATCAGGAGACGGGAAAGATTTTGGAAAAGTTAGCCTGTCCGACTACCGCGGCAAATGGCTCGTATTCTTCTTCTATCCGCTTGATTTCACTTTTGTATGCCCGACTGAAATCACGGCATTGAGCGATGCTTACGATCAATTCAAAGCATTGGATACTGAAATTCTGGGTGTGAGTGTTGACTCTATCCACAGCCACAAAGCTTGGATCAACACTTCCAAAGAAGCTAATGGTCTGGGAACATTGAATTTCCCACTGGCTTCCGACATCACCAAAAACGTAGCTAAAGACTACGGCGTTCTGATCGAAGAAGAAGGCGTTGCACTTCGCGGCCTCTACATCATCGATCCTGAAGGCGAATTGAAATATCAAGTTGTTAACCATAACGACGTAGGCCGCAGTGTTGAGGAAACCCTTCGTGTTCTCCAGGCACTTCAATCCGGCGGATTGTGCGCTATGAACTGGAAGCCAGGCGACAACAACCTGTAATTCCATTTCGTTAAAGTTAGGACAACCCTCATTATCTGACATTATGTGCAGGTAGTGGGGGTTTTTTCTCACTGATTTTATTGGATGATTTAGGGGAAGACTCTTGTTTAGAGAACCGCGCTTGCGTTGATATATAATTAAAGATATAGGCTGACAGACTTACGGTTAGGGAATATGGCCCAAATTTTTAATCAAGGTTTTTTTCATGAAGGAATTAGCGTGAGTGAAAGCGAATACAATATTTTGAAACGGTGGAGAATCCATGGAGGAGGGTGAACGATATGAGTTTTTGCTGTGGGGCTAGTATGATGGGTACAAAGGGTACACTGAAGCATTATCGCACTCAAGTACATAATGTTCCCCTGCTGTTTTGTCCGGTCTGCCATCGCGTAGAGGTACATCATCGGGTGGAGAATGAGTATGAAATATTAGCCGAATACGCCCATGGTGACGGAGCATCCCAGGTGGATTTTCAGGATTATGTGATGGAAGATGAGGATGCGATATTTGAGAATGTTGTCAACCGCGAGTCGGAGGATCCCCTTACGGTTGTTCAGAGTCAGATTGATATGTCGTTAGATCTCTTGGTGGTTGCCAAATGGATGGAGGATGAGAAGTGGCAGGGCGAACTGAAAAGACGGCTTGCTGTAATGAGTCAGCGCAGGCTCCGGCTCCAGAAGCAACCTTAATTCAGGAATTAATTAAGCCTCGTTAATACCCGGGGCTTTTTTAATGTTTCAATTTCAAACCCATTGGTTAATGATTTATGTTATTTGTTAGGAATGAGGGTCCTATCCTTTACATATACGTAAATGCATAAGCTGAGATTATGGTATTTACAAGTAATTTTCCATTTTTCGACAGGATTTCTGATTGACGTTTCTTTGTCTCGATGACTATCATGGAAGGAAGCAGATTCGGGCTGCTTCTGATTCAAAGACGGACAAGCTGATTTTTCTTGCATGAATTTTTTGTCGGTTTGGTGAGTTCAACTTTTCAAGAAAAGGGGGAGCCATCTTGTTGAGTCAAATCCGTGAATCTGAGCTGCAGGCTATTCGTTCTTTTCATTCCAGCCAGCTTATAAGGAACAAGTATGAAAACATACTGGAGAATCTCGACAGCGGGATCATCCTCTTTGATAGTGACGGAGTCTTGGCATTTGTGAATGTACAGATGGCTAAACTGCTAGGTGTATCCCGTAAATCGCTAACTGGCTGTACATTGACCCAGCTGGTGCGTCATCCCCAGCTCTCCAGATTCAAGAAGAGAAAAGTACTGCGCATTTTTCGGGAGACGGTGTTTCATCGAAAAAGATTCCATGAACTGGTAGACGAATATGGCAGATCGTGGTTGATCACTATGACCTATGGGGATCAGATGGAAGGCGATTTTCTGATCAGTGTAAAGGATGTATCCGACTTCAAGCGAATAGAGCAAAGCGCTTATCAGAATGACAAGCTGGCCATGCTGGGAAAGATCTCAGCATCCATTGCCCATGAAATACGCAATCCGCTGACATCCATCCGTGGCTTCATACAACTGCTTCGTCCGCATCTTGTAAGTTTAGGGAAGGACGAGTACGCCAGAATTATACTAACGGAGATTGATCGCGCGAATGATATTATATATGAATTTCTGAATTCCTCCAAGCCCTCGGCACCAGAGACCAAGATTGTGTCCGTATCCTCCTTATTGAAGGAAGTAGTTCTTCTAACAGAGAGCGAAGCACTCATGAAGGGATGCCAGATCAATCTGCATACCGATGAGACCCCGCCTGCGTACATTTCCGTGGATGTGAAGCAGATCAAACAGGTAATTCTGAATATTATCAAGAATGCGCTGGATGCCATTAATGAACACCATGACGAGAACATTACAGGCATGATCGATATTTCAGCCCGCGATAACGGAAAGCATATCAAAATCTGTATTTCCGATAACGGGGGCGGCATGGATCAGAACACCTTAAATCATCTGTTCAATCCGTTCTTCACAACGAAGGAGAGTGGAACGGGTCTTGGACTATCCGTGAGTTACAGCATTATTAGAAATCATGGTGGTTCGATCGCAGTGGATAGCCAGGTCGGCGCCGGAACGGAGTTTGTGATTACTTTTCCCAAGCTGGAGGTTTCGGAAGTTTAAAGTTAGTTGCACCTAGAACAATCTTAAATGAATACGAGAGCAGCTGTTCCGATGGAATGGCTTTTTCTTTTTGGGAGGATCCATGATGAAATGGACAATAGAGAGTGGCCTAACCCCTGAACATATTCATTGTGATGCCATATTTGTTCCCGTTACAAAAACACAAACAGTGGAGGGCGGTATTTCTGAATTTTGGGATCCGCTGCTGAAGGACTTGGAGGATAGTCGTTTGTTTGACGGTACTCCTCATCGGACATTCGTATGGCCGGAAAGTTTCCGTGGCAGAACGCGACTGCTCCTGTTTATAGGGTGTCCCGAAGGCATCCTGACAGCTGAACAGCTGCGGTTAGTAGCGGCTCAAGCGGCGAAGATCGGCACTAAATCAGGTATACGCAGTGCTGCGATTCAAATTCCGCGAACGATGGTCAGCAGCATGGCTGAACAGACGCCTCGGGATGCTGCGCAGGCATTAACGGAAGGTTTTATCCTCGGAAGCTATCGAAAGTCTCAGTATAAGCGTGATGCTTCTGAACGAACGGAGATTGATGAAATCGTCTATTATATGAAGGAAAAAATGGACGCAGCATTTGAAGCACATTGGGCAGAAGGTGTGTCTCGAGGCGTAGCGGTTGGGGAAGGAACCTGCCTGGCACGTGATTTAACGAATCTGCCTGGCAATATGCTCGTACCGGATGATCTAGCCGGAAAAGCCCTTCAGCTTGCCGAGAGGTACGGTATGGAAGCTCAGATATTGGACGAGCAGGAACTCGAGGAGAAGGGCATGGGCGGGCTACTGGCCGTAGGTAAGGGCAGCATCCATCCCCCGCGCATGATCGTGATTCGTTATCAGGGGCTGAATACGTGGAATGATGTGATCGGCCTGATTGGCAAGGGGGTCACGTTTGATACGGGTGGTGTGTCTCTGAAGCGGGCGTCCGGGATGGAGGATATGATTAGCGATATGGGCGGAGCAGCTACGGTGCTGGGCGTAATGGAAGCGCTGGGACGGATTCGCCCGAAGGCCAATGTGGTGATGGTGATCCCGTCTGCCGAGAATGTGATGAGCGGCAGCGCTTATAAACCCGGAGATATCATTACTACGCTGAGCGGACGTACTATCGAAGTGCTCAATACGGATGCAGAGGGCCGTATTGTTCTTGCGGATGGAGTAACGTATGCCAAGGAGCTTGGTGCGACGCGCTTGATCGATGTTGCCACATTGACCGGGGCGGTTGTTTCGACGCTTGGAGACGTAGCTACAGGGGCAGTTACCAATGATGAGGCCTTTCTGGAGGAGCTGATTGCCTCTTCCCGGAGGGCAGGTGAGAAAATTTGGCCGCTGCCGTCTTATCCCGAATTCTGGGATAAATTGAAGAGCGAGGTAGCGGATATACGAAATCAAGCCGGTCGCGACGCCGGAACGATAACGGGTGGTCTTTTTGTGGGCACATTCGCTGATGGACTGCCATGGGTGCATTTCGATATTGCAGGAACAGCGTACTTGTCCAAGGAGAGGGGAGTCGATCCCAGAGGGGGGACCGGCGTGCTCGTTCGTACCATCACCGACTGGATATGCAGGCAGTCGTGATTTCCTTTACAAAAACGTGCGCCCTGGAGGACAGTTGTGCTTTACTTTTCAACCGGCATTCAAGTATGATGAAGAGAAAATTGCCGAGAGGAGTTTAGCTTAGAATGATTAAGAGCAGCCAGACAAAAATTGTAGACTGTACCATTCGCGACGGCGGACTGGTGAACAATTGGGATTTTAGTGTGGAATTCGTACAAAATTTATATGCAGGCCTGAATGAGGCTGGCGTGGACTATATGGAAATAGGATATAAAAATTCTCCTAAGCTCTTGAAGGGCGCGGATCAAGCCGGTCCTTGGCGTTTTCTGGATGATGAGTTCCTGAGAGAAGTCATTCCTCATAAAGGCAAAACCAAACTGTCTGCCCTTGTGGATATCGGCCGTGTGGACGAAGACGATATTTTGCCGCGCGAGGAAAGTCTGCTGGATCTGATCCGCGTAGCTTGTTACATTAAAGATGTGGATAAAGCGCTGGCGCTGGTTCAGACCTTCCACGATCGGGGTTATGAGACTACGCTTAACATTATGGCGCTTTCCAATGTGATGGAGAATGAGCTGCTGGAAGCTTTTGAGATGATCAGGGAAAGCGTCGTGGATGTGGTATACATCGTTGATTCTTACGGAAGCCTTGATCATAAGGACATGGAATACCTGGTTAATAAATTTAAGACACATCTGCCGAATAAGCGCCTTGGCGTTCATACCCATAACAACATGCAGCTGGCATTCTCCAATACTCTGGTTGCTGCCGACCTTGGGGTTGAGCTGCTGGATGCGTCCGTGTACGGAATGGGACGTGCGGCTGGCAACTGTCCGACCGAGCTGCTGGTTACCCATCTGAAAGGGACCAAGTACGAGCTGCGTCCGGTTTTGGATATTATCGAGCGTTACATGATTCCTCTGCGCGAGAAAGAGGAGTGGGGCTACATTATGCCCTACATGATCACAGGTACGCTGGACGAACACCCACGCTCCGCTATGGCTCTTCGCGCTTCGGATGATAAGGATAAAATCGTGGATTTTTATGATAAATTGACGACGCCGGAAGTAACTTTCGACAAGAACAAATAAGGATGCTCCTGGCATCACGTTATGTTCTCACGATTAAAACAAGGCAGCATCTTTCCCTCGCGGAAGGATGCTGTTTGTTTGCTGTCGTTGTTCATATTAATTTCCATAAAATACATGTTGAAATTATACTTTCAGCGTGGTATATTTATTTTTGTCTTCAAAAGACAACATCATCATCGGGACGTAGCTCAGCTTGGTAGAGCACCTGGTTTGGGACCAGGGGGTCGCATGTTCAAATCGTGTCGTCCCGATTCGCTTACGTTTTAGGACCTCGCAAAAGTAATCAGAATATGCCCCGAAGCATAGCGTCACTTTTGTAGGTTAATATGCGGGTGTAGTTCAATGGTAGAACTCCAGCCTTCCAAGCTGGTAGCGTGGGTTCGATTCCCATCACCCGCTTAGCTTTAAGAAATGCTTGAAACCCTTGTGCCACAAGGGTTTTTTGTTTGCCCTTTTTTCGACATACGACAGACGACTTTCTATATAAGGGGGCAGATTAGGGGGCAAGTTTGATCCATTTTGGATTCAGCTCCTTTAACTGGTCAGCTGCAGACCGACTAATGGCTTCAGATCTATGTATATAAATGTTGGCCCTCGTGTCCATCTTCGTATGCTGCAATCTCTCCTGTATGGTTTTGAGATCCATGCCGCACTCTCGCAGCAGCATCTGTCTTGACGTCACCCTCGATCTTATTTCCTTCTTCGTCCAGCGTGATTTGTTTCACGATCCATATCGCAGACCTCTCATGATCAACGTCAGGCCATTCTACTGCCAACAATTCCCCCGCCTAAAGCCTCCAAGGATTGCCCCGGTAAAAATACAGCCGCCAGTAAGCAGGGAGGGTATAGAGGGCTGTCAGGAGCTTCACTTCCTCTTGTTTTGTATAGGCGTGTTTTCTTGATTGAATCAGTATCCGGATCTAATCTCTGAGATATAGCTCTTTCCTTGAAATTAGGATCAAAAAACTCCAATTGTTTTTTCTTGAGAAATATCAGTAGTAGTAATGTTGGTCTCCGGAGATGAAGTAGAAGGTTGATGAGCTCAGTTAAGAATGGGCTCAAGGAAGTAATTCTGATCGGAAAATTGGATTGGGGCAGTTGTGAGTAGGGGCGCTGATTCTTAGAGTCATTTCTTAGGTATAACGAACTGGGATCCCCCTAATAAACGCCTAATTTTTATCTCGGAATGGTTCCGGTTTGTTTGATACAAGTTATTCGTCCACCCCCAAAATGTGCATTTGACATATAGATATGATCATACACACAGTCATGAAGTCTAAGGGAAGGAGGCGTAAATGAAGGATGGCAGCTAAACGTAAGTACAAATGTTTAAAGGCAAAAAGAAAATACAAATATACCAAAAGAATTAAAAAAATAGTTTTTCGTAAGAAACCCCTTTGTAAGAGGCGGTTATCAATGTGGTGTTTATTAAATAGAAGAAAGCAAAATCTTCAAGCTGCAATTGATCAGCAAGCCTTACAAGCTGCAATACAGGAAGTTAAATCCGAAATGAAGGCTGAGTTAGATAAATGGTGTGAAATGCAGAGATCCCTAAGCCAGCCAGGTATTCAAGGGATTTCAGGTCCGCAAGGGATACAAGGTATTCCGGGAGCTCGAGGAGAACGAGGGATTGATGGATCTGAGGGCCCCCCAGGAATACAAGGAGAGATAGGTCCTCAAGGAATACAAGGAGAGATAGGTCCTCGAGGAATACAAGGAGAGATAGGTCCTCAAGGCCCTCCTGGACCTGTAGTAATTCCTGAAGTTACCGTCTCGCCTGCGACAAACCGTTATTTTTATCAACCGGAAACAGATTTGGATTTAACCATGTCGGTTACAATTCCAGCCAGTTTTTTCACCAACGATTTGGGGGCTCCAGTTGCGGATTTCTCAGCACTCGACCCCAATAGTTTTAACAATCTTTATATAAATGGAATTCTTCAGCCGGGTAATTCGTATGATGTAAACCCTACCAGCTTATTATTTCCGGCACAAAGCACCATAATCTATGCGGGAACCCCTATCGTTTTAGAAGCAGTACAGCTAACGGCGAATGTTACTGTCTAGTAATTTTTAGAAGAATGCCCTCACTTCTCCCGAACCCTCTGCATTTATTGTACAAGAGGATCAGGCATGTTTTCTAAGTTTTTGCTTGAAAATCTGTATGAGTCTCAAGAATGAAGGGAGGCGATGAAAATGCCAATAGTACCACCGTATCAAAACAGTAGAAGATTCACTGCTACAGCGGGTGCTGGAACGGGAACAGGAACAACATTCGCGATTGCAGCAACAGCGTTTATCAATGATGCAGGAACAGCTGCCACGGTATTTCCGAGTACGTTCAACTATTACAACCTTTATGTGAATGGTATAATGCAAACGGCTGACGTTTCTTCTGTTACAACAACGACGATTACCATCCCTGATGGCGACACGTTAGATCCTGGAACTCCACTTATAGTTCAATTCGTTGTCTCTTAATTCATGCTGGTTTTCAAAGAAAGACCTGCTCTGATCCTTTCCGGATGACGTTGTCGGTACTACTAAATCAATGGATAACGAACATCGAACCCTGACCATAAGGCTGTTTGATGAATATGAAAATACGGAGTTAACAGGGATTGTCGTTCTGATCCATACGTTTAGACGAGAGATCAAATTGTCCATGGCTGAAGGTGAATGGCATTGGATTAAGATCGATGAAATTGAAAATAAATTACGAAGGCCCCACCTTCATTTTGAAGTGCCCCCTTTTTGTGGACCGTTTGTCGCCTTTGACAGAAGAACAAGCTTTGAATTATTTGAAAAGCAGCACATAATGAGGTTTGGGCAACCTCTCAAAATGATGCTAAAGATCTTGCAATGAGAGCTGGACAAAGTTTCTTTACTGGACCTGAAAGTCATCGTGCAAACGGATATAATGAGACCTACTACTATTACCATTACCATGGAGGAAAAGATACTAGTCGCCAGATTGGTCATATCTTTTACGGAACAGCAGGTAGCTTGGGGCTTCAAAAAAGAAAACAAGTTAATCTACAAAGGATAAGTTCTTACTCTAGTACCTTCTTAATATTATTCAAAACACGGATTCATTAATTCTAAATAATAAGAGGTTTATAAAATGCAAATAGATATCCAAAAACTTTATGATAAGTATATGACTTTAGACATTCCCAACCCTTTTAATTTAGAACAGATCGATCAGATTCTAAAAGATAAATATTTTGCTGTAGAAACGGATCTTGAAAATTTTTCAGGACTAAGATTTGACCCTTACGAGAATTTTGATGAAGCAGTTAAAGCATATAGTTTTAGAGATAAAAGGGGTATTAAGGAACTTTTTAAACTTAATTCGGAAGAATATGATGAATCTTTAGTCCCTAATGGAATTAACTTAACTGTGAATTCAAAAGATAATATGTATATTTCAGGTGGAACCGAGATAGGTGGCTCTAATTTGTTATCTATTGAAACAGCAATTTTTTTTGGAATTGATAAGGAAGAAATGACACTGGGCAATGAGCGATTCGAGGACTATTTGGTTGCTCTATATTTGGCTGGATATATACAATTCGAAAATGATACAATATTAGAAGATGTTTACAAGCGATATAGGGATAGCTACTTGTTAGAATATTATGGTCCTTCAAGTGGTCGTGGAGGAGAGAAATTGTATTAAAGCAATGTTAACCCATGGATATGTACAAAATTGTAGGATAGCCGATTCAAGTCAATTCAGATAATTGATTCGCGTTCATTCTTTTATTGACATAAATGCCTTTAGGTATTTGTATCTTGGTCTTTGATTACTTCTATTTCTGCTTTCATGCATCGAAGATGTCGTAACTCAGCGTTGGTTATCACACCAATAATTATGGTACCCCCGATAATGATTCCAATAAAGGTAAACATTATGCCCTATGAATAAGATCGAACAACTCGATCATTATTCTTCACCGTCTTTACCTTTTTGCCTAAGTAAGTGTACCCAAATGGAACGAAGTAACCAATTGCCACTAATGTCTTTCGCAGATGCCCCTTTTACATCCTAGGATTATCTGTTATAATGGCGATAATTTCATTCCAAGAATGCGAGGTAACCCAGTCCAATGAAGTAAGACACCCTTTTCTCTAAACAACTGCATGTGGTTTTGCAGGCGTTTCTCTACGGCGGTAGAGGAGAGATTTGGTGTGTCTGAAAAATGTGACCGGGGTACCTCTTTTTGTTGTGTAGAAACGGTGCTCTTATGTAATACAATCACATATACGGAACGAACTTACAGCTTCCGCTAACGGCCCAAGTTATCGAGTTTATCTCCATAACCGTCAAGGCTGGCTTGGAATGAACAGCCGAACGTTAGTGGCTGCTTGCTGTAGATCGTCCCGTCTTCAGCTCCATCAACCTCTTTAAACATCCGCTGCAGGCTATCGCTTGCGGTTTTTTTATGTTTTCCAAGAGAGAGGATGAGGTTATATGACCATGATTTTAAAAGCAAAAGATATAAGTATGGAACTGCAAGGAAGGCCGCTGTTTGAAGGAATTCAGTTTGAGGTTGCGGAAGGCGAACGGATCGCGCTGTACGGACGGAATGGTACTGGTAAAACGACGCTGTTCTCCATCTTGGCAGGCGAGCTCGAACCGACCTCGGGCGTAGTGGAGACGATTCTGCCGAGGGAGCGCTGGGGCTGGCTCAGGCAGCAGGATGAGCCGGATGAGGGAAGCATGAGTGCAATCGATACGGTGCGAAGCCGCAGTCATGCTTCGCTATGGGAGTTAAAGCTTGGGCTTGCCGGTGTAGAGCGGCTGATGAATAGCGGGAACAATGAGAGCATGGAACAACTGCTGGAGCAGTACGGAAATCTGCTGGAGCGCTTCGAGTCCCAGAACGGGTTCCAATGGGAAACCGAGGTGGAGAAAGCTATGACGATGCTGGGAATCGGGCCAGAGGTGTGGCCTGTTCCCTACCGCGAACTCAGCGGAGGACAGAAGACGAAGGTTATGCTGTCGGCCCTGATGGTATCCGCTCCGAAATTTCTCCTGCTCGACGAGCCGACGAACCATTTGGATAATGAAAGCCTGGTCTGGCTGGAGCAGTGGCTGGTATCGTCCTATAAGGGAACCGTGTTATTTGTGTCTCACGACAGGGAGTTTATCGACCGGGTGGCAACCTCCGTATGCGAGTTGACACCAGACGAACTCAGGCGTTACCGGGGAGGTTATACGGATTACCGCCGGGAAAAAGAACGGGAGCTGCGCGAGCAGGAGACGCTTTATCGCAAGCAGGAGCTGGCGCGCAAGGCGCTGGAGGATTCGATCCGCAGGTACGAGGAGTGGTTCCATAAAGCGCATGATGCGGCCGGGGACGTCAGTGACGTCAAGATAACCGCCAGCTTCTACAAAGCGAAGGCGAAGAAAAACATCTCGCGATATCACGCCAAGGAGAAGGCACTGGAACGGCTTGAAGCCGAACGGGTAGATAAGCCGCGCAGCGGTCCCAAGCTGAACATGGAGCTGGAGGGGGAAGCTTTTGGTGGTCGCACGCTTCTCCAGGTGAAGGATATAGGTTTTGGATATGGGGAAACCCGTCTTTTTGATAAGCTGACCTTCTATTTAAACCGAGGCGACCGGTTGGCCGTAAGGGGACCTAACGGAAGCGGCAAAACGACGCTGCTCAAGCTGCTGCTGGGAGAGATCGATCCGCAGGAGGGACGGATCACACAGAATCCTTCAATCCGGATCGGCTATTTCTCACAGGAGCTTGAAGGGCTTGAGTCCGAAACCACACTGCTGGACAGCCTGCTTGTCATACCGGGCATGACGGAAAGCCGTGCACGCACGCTGCTCGGTTCGTTCCTTTTCCGAAGGGACGATGTATTTAAGAAGATGGGGCAGCTGAGCATGGGGGAGAAGTGCAGAACGGCTTTTCTCAAGTTATATTTCAGCGGAGCCCATCTGCTTGTTCTGGATGAACCCTCGAATTACTTGGATGTGGATACCCGCGAGGTAATTGAACAGGTGCTCGTGAACTTTCCGGGTGCGATTGCGCTTGTATCCCATGACCGGTATCTGGTGCGCCAAATCGCCAACCGGCTGCTGACACTGAAGCCTGGTGAAGCTCCGGTATGGTTTGAGGGGAGCGTGGACGAGGAGGAAGAGCAGGCCTCTCGCATTAGTGTCAT
Source organism: Paenibacillus glucanolyticus NBRC 15330 (assembly GCF_004000885.1). Lineage (GTDB taxonomy): Bacteria > Bacillota > Bacilli > Paenibacillales > Paenibacillaceae > Paenibacillus_AQ > Paenibacillus_AQ glucanolyticus. Next base: position 89,671 of record NZ_BIMC01000012.1, on the reverse strand, counting down.
CAAGGGGGACACAGAGAAAGATAACCGCCGTATGGCGCTTGAATACCGGGTTCAGGAATTGCTGGGCCTATCAACGGACGAGATAGAAGCGAGGGAAGAGGCGAACTGGCTTGCTGAAATCAGAGCACTTCGGGCTGAGCTTGCCAATCTTCAAGCGGATAAATAAGCGTTGTTGACTAAAATCGAGCCGATAGGGTAAAAATGGGGGAAATGAAACTTGCCATATCCCGCAAGGTTGCATATAATAAACCCTATATATTTGTATAAGACAAAATGCGTCGATGGAGAAAAGTAGCTAGTGCCTCTTTACAGGGAAGAGATACCATGGATTGAGAGTGTCTCTCAAAGAATCAGGCTGGCGAAGTTCGCTCCGGAGCAGTTCCTTGAACACGGCATGCTGCCGGTCAGTAGGGGATAACGGGTCCGATTCGTTACGTCGGTCAAGTGAGCATGATAAGCCATATCCAATCCAAGGGTACAATGGTCTTGGCAAGGATAGGATGGCATGTTAACAAGGGTGGTACCACGGTCTCTTCGTCCCTTTTCGGGAGGAGAGGCCTTTTTTGTTTTCAGTACAATGATGGAGTTTACAAAGGGGTGTGCGAATAGCCATGAAGGAAAAATTAGAAGCATTGAAGCAGGAAGCATTGGCGCAATTGCAGGATGTCAACGATCCGCAGCAGTTGAACGATTTACGGGTGAAATACCTTGGCAAAAAAGGTGCCCTGACTGAAATACTGCGCGGAATGGGCGCGCTGAGCGCAGAGGAGCGTCCTGTCATTGGCCAGGTGGCCAACGATGTGCGCGGTGCGATTGAGGAAGTCATCTCCAGCAAGCAGGAGGCCTTCCAGGAGCAGGAAACCGAAGAGCGTCTGCGTGCGGAGAAGGTGGATGTAACCCTTCCGGGACGCAAGCTCACCCAAGGCGCGGTTCATCCGCTCAGCAAGGTCATTCAGGATATCGAAGATATTTTCATCGGCATGGGCTACCGCGTAGCGGAAGGTCCGGAGGTGGAGACGGACTACTTCAACTTCGAGGCATTGAATCTGCCGAAGAATCATCCGGCGCGCGACATGCAGGATTCCTTCTATTTGACGGAGGATTTGCTGATGCGTACGCAGACATCCCCGGTGCAAGCCCGGACGATGCTGTCAATGCAAGGGAAGGCGCCTGTCAAAATCATCTGCCCGGGACGCGTATTCCGCCGGGACGACGATGACGCGACCCATTCATTCCAGTTCCATCAAATCGAGGGACTGGTGATCGGTGAGAACATTCGCATGAGTGACTTGAAAGGAACGCTGCTGCAATTCGTGCAGGAGATGTTCGGCGATAACACGCAGATTCGACTGCGTCCAAGCTTCTTTCCTTTCACCGAGCCGAGCGCGGAAGTGGATGTATCCTGCGTGAAATGCGGGGGCAGCGGCTGTCGCGTATGCAAGCAAACGGGCTGGCTTGAGATTTTAGGCTGCGGAATGGTTCATCCAAAGGTGCTTGAGATGGGCGGCTATGACTCTGAGAAGTACAGCGGATTTGCATTCGGTATGGGCGTTGAGCGGATTGCCATGCTGAAATACGGTGTGGATGATATCCGTCATTTCTTCAACAACGATGCAGCATTCTTGAATCAATTCACGCGGATTTAATTTAAACGATAAAGGGAAGTGAACAGACAATGAGAGTATCAACCGATTGGTTGTCCGATTATATTTCGCTCGAAGGTGTAACCTCGGAGGATTTAGCGAGCCGTATTACATCAGCCGGTATTGAAATCGATGTGATCGAGAAACGGAATCAGGGCATTAACAAAGTTGTCGTAGGCTACGTCAAGAGTAAGGAGAAGCATCCTGATGCAGATAAGCTGAATGTGTGCATCGTGGATGCCGGTCAGGAGGAAGATATCCAGATCGTTTGCGGAGCAAAGAATGTGGATGCCGGCCAGAAAGTGCCCGTAGCGCTTGTAGGCGCGAAGCTTCCCGGCGGCATGGATATCAAGAAAGCCAAGCTGCGCGGTGTTCTTTCCCAAGGTATGATCTGTTCGGCCAAGGAGCTTGGCATGAACGACAAGCTGCTGCCCAAGGAGCTGCAGGAAGGGATTCTCGTTCTTCCGGCTGAAACCGAGATCGGTAAGCCGATAGTGGACGTGCTGGGTCTGAACGATGAGATTCTGGAGCTGGATCTGACGCCGAACCGTTCCGATTGTCTGAGTATGCTGGGCGCAGCATATGAAGTGAGTGCTATTCTGGGACGTGAACTGAGCCTTCCAAACCCTGAGAAAGAAGTGATGGAAGTTCATGATACAGCTGCGGATCATATCTCGGTTACAATCGGTGCAGCTGAGCAGTGCAGCCATTATGCTGCGCGCTATATTACCGGAGTAAGAATCGCGCCTTCCCCACTGTGGATGCAGAACCGATTGATGGCAGCGGGCGTGCGGCCGATTAACAATATCGTGGATATTACAAACTATGTCATGCTTGAATATGGCCAGCCGCTGCATGCTTTTGATGCGGACCACTTGAAGGACGGCGCGGTTCATGTACGAATGGCTGAAGCCGGTGAAACGATGGTAACGCTGGACGGAGCAGAGCGTCGTCTGGAGCCGCATATGCTGGTTATTACAGCCGGTGGAAAACCTGTAGCTCTGGCAGGCGTTATGGGCGGCCTGGACTCCGAAGTAACGGACGGCACGGTGAATATTCTCCTCGAATCGGCTAAATTCGATGGCGGTACCGTTCGCAAAACATCCCGTCAGCTCGGCTTGCGTTCGGAAGCAAGCTCGCGCTTCGAGAAGGAAGTGGATCCAGCGGCAGTCATTCCTGCGCTGAACCGTGCAGCGGCGTTGATGGCGAAATATGCCGACGGTGCCGTACATCAGGGGATTGTCGAGGCAGGCAGCGCTCATGCCGAGCCGACCGTTATCACGTTGTCGCTGGAGAAGCTCAACCGTTATCTGGGCACGGAGCTGTCTCTGCTTGAGGTAAAAACCATTTTCTCGAGATTGCATTTCCCGAGCGGTGATGCAGGCCAAGGATTGGTGGATGTTCAGGTGCCGTCCCGCCGCGGCGATATCGTGCTGGATGTGGACTTGATTGAAGAGGTTGCCCGCTTGTATGGATACGACAACATTCCGACAACGGCGATTGAAGGTCCGACAACACCGGGCTCCTTGACAAAAGCGCAGGCTATTCGCCGCTCGCTTCGCCGGCTGCTGACACATAGCGGCTTCCAGGAGGTTCTGGGGTATTCATTCATTCATCCGCAGCAAGCGGAAATGTTTACTTCTCTTGCGTCAGAAGGTACGGCAGTTAAGCTTGCCATGCCGATGAGTGAGGACCGCAGCGTGCTTCGCACCAGCCTGCTGCCACAGCTGCTGGATATCGCTGTGTATAACCATAACCGCAAACAGCCGGATCTGGCCCTGTTTGAAATAGGGAACTTGTTCCATACGTTAGAGGAGACGTTGACGAAGCAGCCGCTGGAGCGTCCGGTTCTCGGCTTGCTCATGACAGGCCGCAAAGGAAACAAGCAGTGGAACGTGCAGCCTGCCAAAGTGGACTTCTTCGATCTGAAGGGGGCGCTTGAGACGGTGCTTGAATACCTTGGCATACGCGTTGAGGACATCACTTACGTGGCAAACAGCCCGGAAGGATTCCATCCTGGACGTTCCGCTTCCGTATATACGGGTCAAGGCGAGAACCAGCAGCTGCTTGGTGTACTGGGACAAATTCATCCGAAGACGCAGCAAGAGCTGGATTTGGAAGATACCTATGCTGCCGAAATCCTGCTTGAGCCGTTGTATGATATGACCAATGCCCGCGTCGCTTATCGCGATCTGCCTAGATTCCCGGGAATGGAGCGCGATCTTGCCATCGTGGTCGATGAGCAGGTTGAAGCCGGCTCCCTGATTCAAGTCATCAAGGAGAATGCAGGCGAGCTGCTACAGCAAATTCAGGTGTTTGATGTCTTCACCGGCAGCAAGCTTGGGGAAGGCAAGAAGAGTGTTGCCATCTCCTTGACGTATCGTCATCAGGAACGGACGTTGACGGACGAAGAGGTTGCCGAGGTTACCGAAAAAGCAGTCTCAGCGCTTCAGCAAACTTTTGGCGCAGAATTAAGAAAATAGCAGGAATTGTGAACGCCCGCATCGAATCCATTACATCAGAGATTCGATGCGGGCTTTTTTGCTCTAAATGGAACTGGGATTTGCATCAGGATGCCCGCAGGGTACATAATTATAAGCACAAAACTGTGTTATCATATACCAAACTTCGGTCTGTTTTCTTGAGGTTCGTCTCCAGATGTTATCTCATATATAATGAAGAAAGAGGATAGACCATTTCAGACATCATAGAATCTACACATAATAGAAGGAGGGCACAACTGTGACTACACCGGACCGTAAAAGCGTTACCGTAGACATCTACGGAACTTCCTATAAACTTGTTGGCAATAGCAGTGATTACACTAGACAGGTAGCGAACTATGTGGATGACCGCATGCGCACCATATCCAAGGCGCATTCTAGGCTCGATACCCCGCGCATTGCCGTCCTGGCCGCAGTACATATGGCTGAAGAAGCTTTACAGAAGCTGGAGTATCAGAATGAAGCCAAACAGATGACGGCAGAGCGCAATGAACTGCGTACGGAGCTTGCCAAGGTGCAAGGGCTTCAAATCGAGCAGCAGGAGAGACACCGGCAGCAGCTGGAACAGCTGGAGCAAAGGCTGGCGGAGCAGTCTTCCTTAGCTGAGAAGTACAGAATTTCCACTGAGAATTTAACGAGTGAGTCAGAGCGAACCAAGGAGCTGCTCCAGAAGGAATCGAGCCGGGTGGAGGAGCTGCTGAAGGAGAAGCAGCAGCTTGAAGCACGTCTTAAGGAACAGCGGGAGAAGCTGGAGGGCGGTCATAAGCAGGCGATTGAAGATATGAAACGCCGTTATGAAGGGCAAATTTCGCAGTTGACGGGCACCCACAAGCAAGCGCTGGATAAGTTGGAGCAGACTCATCGGGCAGCAGTGAAACAGGCCGAAGAGAAGCAGGCTGAACACTTGAAGAAGCTGGAGAGCTCCCATAAACAAGAGGTGCTCCAGAAGGAGCAGCAGCACTCGAAGACCGTTCAGGATTGGGAACAGAAGTATACGAAGTCTATGCAGGATCTGAAGCAGGAGCACGCGAAAAGTGCGCAGGAGTTAGAGCAGCGGCACGGAGCAACCGTTCAGGATCTGGAGAAGCAGCTCTCGGAACAGCGCAATCGCGGAGGGCAGCTGCAGTCGCGATTGTCGACCACGGAGAAGGAACTGACTGCCGCTAAAGCGGAGTCCGTGAAACTGAAGGAAGAGCTGCAGCTGTCCAAACAGCAAGGGGATGCCTCTCAGCAGGAATTGCGATCCTTCCGGACGAAGGCGGAAGGACTCGCGAAGGAGCTTGAGGGACTGAAGCAGGAATCCGGGAAATCGGAGGAAGAGCGTCGCCGTCTCCAGAAGTTAGTGGTGGATGCGAATCAGACTTCACGCAAGCAGCAGGAAGAGCTGCAGCGTCTTAGCGGTGAGCTTCAATCCTGGCGTACCCTGGCTGATCAGCGTAAAGAGGAAACAGGCGAGCTGGAGATGAGAATTGTTGAGCTGATGGAAGCGAACGAGAGCCTGGAAGAAGGAATGAAGGGGCTTCAGGATGAAATCCACGTCATGAAGGATGAGGCTGACCGGTCTATTTCCGAGCGCAGAACGGCTCAAGAGGAACTGAAGGAGCTGCAGCTTCGCTATGAAGAGCTGGAGAAACTCAGCGAGGAAGCGGGGGTTCGAGAGGAAGAGACAAGCAAACTGTACGCAATGCTGGAAGAAGAATACGATACAGTGTCGAATCAGCTCGAGGAGCTTCGCAAAAAAGCGGCTGCAAGTGAAGAGCATGGACGTGAGCTTGCAGAGCAGTTAAGAGATTCGGAGGAGCGAGCCGCGCACTGGCAGAACCAATACCAGCAATGGATGGAGGAGCGGGAGCAGCTTGCCGCTGACCGTGAGAAGCTGGCTGCAGAGCGGGATGAGTGGAGACGCACGCAGCTCTCTCTTGAAGAAGAGCTCCAGTCCTGGCAGCAGGAAATTGCCTCTGCACGTCAAGCCTGTGAACGTCTGGAAGGCGAGAAGAGTGAAGCCACGCAGCAGTATTCCGATCTTGGTGAGCAGTACGAACTGGTCATGCATCAATACCAGCTGCTGCAGGCAGAACAGGAACTGAAGGCGGAGCAGTCAGCGCTGCTTGAAGAAGAACATCGTAAATTAAAGGAAGAGTATGCTAAGCTCCAAGTTGAATATAACGAGTGGATCGAGTTGATTGAGCAGGATCAGCGTTAGGCCATGGTGAAGATTTGAACCTGAAAAAACCTCCGAATCAGCAGAGGCAACTCTGGCGATCCGGAGGTTTTATTAGGATGCTCTATTCTTCAATGATGATTTTGGAGATCATTTTGCTGTGACCGGCTCCGCACATAATGGAGCAGGAAACTTCAAATTCTCCAGCTTTGTCGGGTGTAACAACTTTGCTGTTATTGTTGCGGTCAAGCTGAAGGCCAAGCGCCGGAATCATGACGCCGTGGTTGCCGTCTTCATTCTCGTAAGAAATTTTCACGGGCACGCCCTTTTTTAGATGATATTCTTCCTGGTCGAATTGGAAGTTGGATCCCTTTATAACGAGCTCTGCTTCAGGCGCCACGCCGGTATCCGAGATTCCAGAATCTCCTTGGGTTGCCTCCTGATCTTGGCCGCAAGCAGCCAATACAAAAAGGAGCATACATGAAACAAGTAGTGCTATGCCTTTTTTCACTATAATCTCTCCTGACTATGAAATAATGGTGAATTTATTTTTTTCCAATCTTTATCATAGCGCAGAAAAAGAGATTATGCACAGCGGTGTTATGAAAAATTAGTGAACGTGAAGCGTTTGCAACGAAGGTTATGGATTACGATATAATGTAGGGGAAGCCTGAGTATAGGGAGATAAGGACTTCTGCGGCCATAATGGACAACCCCCTGTTCATATAAGCAACAGGGGGTTGTTGTGGGAGATGTAGTGGAATGAGCCGCAGGAAACGATTCATTCAGGAATAAGGGACTGAGGAACAGACCTCCAACAGAGTCGGATGACTTTGCCTCTTATTCCTTGTGGCTTTTGCCTGCTTCATACGGTGTGGAAATCGGAATGAACAGATCGATGATCCCGATGACCAGTGCTGCAAGCAGCGCACCCAGTATGGAGACGGTGACGCCCCCGACAATGAACTGAGCGAGGTAAATCACAAGCGCACTCACAAGGAAGCCCACGATTCCGCGTCCAAACGGCGTGACTTTTTTGCCGAAGATGCCCTCGATTGCCCAGCCGAAGAGGGCGATGACGAGTGCAAGCAGCAGGGCACTTCCGAATCCGCCGACGGAGAATTGAGGGACAATCCATCCGACAACCATAAGAACGAGCGCGGCAACGATAAATCGAACGACATGCCCGAGAAATTGCATGGTACCTGCCTCCTTAGAATAAGACTGGAATGTTACGCAGAATTTATTTTGTTCAATAGGGCCGCAGGTTATGTGTGGAAGGTTTTTGGATTCCGTGGCGAATTCCCTCGGCATTCGATATAATATAGGCATTGATTGAGAGGAGTTGTGAACTTCTTGAACGACAAGATTTTGCAAACTTTAGAATACCGGAAAATTTTAAATACATTAACACAATACACGCAAACATCCATGGGGAATTTGAGAGCCGAGGCGTTAAAGCCTGAAACTGAGCTGGAAGCTGTAAAGGATCTGCTGGCGGCAACCGATCAGGCATATACGGTAGACCGGCTCAAGGGCAATCCATCTTTCCGCGGTATAACGGATATTAACGATGCCTTGAAGCGCGCGAGAATTGGAGGCACGTTGAGCCCCCATGAATTGTTAGCCACATCGAACACGATTCACGGGTCACGCCGTATCAAGCGGTTTATCGCGGCCCTTCATGAGGATGAGCAGATTGAAATTCTGTTTAATCTTAGCGATCTTATCTCGGAGCAGAAGCCGCTGGAGGATGCGATTCGGCTCTGCATTGACGATGCGGCTGAGGTTCTGGATTCGGCGAGTGCAGAGCTTTCGCAGATCCGCCGCGAGCTTCGGGGCGGGGAGGTCCGGATTCGGGAGAAGCTCGAATCCATGATTCGTTCGCAATCGGTGGCCAAGATGCTGCAGGACCAGCTGATTACGATTCGCGGGGATCGTTTTGTCATACCCGTTAAAGCGGAATACCGGTCGCATTTCGGAGGAATCGTACATGATCAGTCAGGATCGGGTGCCACGCTGTTTATCGAGCCGGAGTCCATTGTGGCCATGAACAACAAGCTTCGCGAGACCCGGATGCGGGAAGAGCGGGAGATCGAAGTGATTCTGCAGAAGCTGACTGCCCAGGTGGGTGAGCAGGCTGATTTGCTGTCCATGGACTTGGATTTGATCGGACAGCTTGATTTTATATTTGCCAAGGCACGTTTGGCTCATGTGATGAGGGCGTCTCTGCCGCGAATGAATGACAGAGGGTACATTAAGCTGCGCAAGGGCCGACATCCGCTTATTCCGATGGACCAGGTTGTACCGCTTGATGTGGAATTGGGCAATACCTATACGTCCATCATTGTCACGGGTCCGAATACCGGCGGTAAGACGGTCACACTCAAAACAATCGGTTTGCTAAACCTGATGGCGATGTCCGGACTGTTTATTCCTGCCGAGGAAGGCAGCCAGATGTGTGTATTCGATGCGATTTATGCGGATATTGGCGACGAGCAGAGCATTGAGCAGAGCCTTAGTACCTTCTCGAGCCATATGACCAATATTATCCGGATACTGGGTCAGATGACGCAGAAGAGTTTGGTGCTCCTTGATGAAGTAGGAGCAGGTACGGATCCGGCTGAGGGCTCCGCTCTCGCGATTTCCATTCTGGAGCATATCCACCGCATGGGCTGCCGAATGATTGCGACCACGCACTATTCAGAGCTCAAGGCTTATGCCTACGAACGCAAAGGCGTTATTAACGCCAGCATGGAGTTCGATATCAACACCCTAAGTCCGACTTACCGGCTTCTGGTTGGTGTGCCTGGACGCAGTAATGCGTTTGCCATTGCAGAACGTCTCGGTCTGCCAGGATCTATTCTTGAGTTTGCCCGCGGTGAAGTGAAGGAAGAAGATCAACGGGTGGAGCATATGATTGCTTCCCTTGAAGAGAATCGGCACACTGCTGAAATGGAGCGTGAGAAGGCAGAGCAGGTCCGCAAGGAAATGGAGGAACTGCGTGTCCGTCATGAGCACGAGCTTCAGAAGCTGGAAGAGCAGAAGGACAAACTCGTTGATAAAGCTCGCATGGAAGCGAGACAGATCGTGGATAAGGCGCGAAGCGAGGCGGAGGAGATCATCTCGGATCTGCGCAAGATTGCTCTGGAGGAAGGGGCTTCTGTTAAAGAGCATAAGCTGATTGCGGCTAGAAAACGTCTGGATGATGCCGAGCCGCAGCAGGGCAAGAAAACAGGAGGCCAGCGCTCGGCTAAGCAGCAGCGCAGTATCGAACCTGGCGACGAGGTTCGGGTATTCAGCCTGAATCAGAAGGGCCATGTTGTGGAAATGACTGGCTCCAAGGAAGCGGTCGTACAGCTTGGCATTATGAAGATGAAGGTCGCCCTGGATGATCTGGAGTTATTGTCGAATCCGGCGGCGAATGCCAAGCAAGCACCGAAACAGCATGCGACGATCCTGAAGCGGACTCGTGATGCCAACATTCGCAATGAACTGGATCTAAGAGGAGCGAACCTAGAAGAAGCGCTGATCGAGGTTGATCGTTTTATTGATGAGGCTTTTCTCGGTAACCTTGGTCAGATTTCCATCATCCATGGCAAGGGAACCGGTATTTTGCGGACCGGAATCCAGGATTATCTGCGAAAGCATAAACATGTGAAGAGCCATCGTTTGGGCAATTACGGCGAAGGCGGCAATGGCGTAACGATTGCCGAGTTGAAATAAAGGAAGCAAAGAAATCAGGAACCGTTTTCTCCTTCAGTTCGTATAACATATCATCTGGGTTTAGAACAACGGGATGCGAAAGGTGCCGCATCCCGTTTATATCGGGGAGGAACATAGGGTAATGACGGAAGCGATTGATCATTTGCTGACCCATCCGCTGGGTGTGCTAATCGGCTATTTCTCGGTTGCGATACTGGCACTTATCGTTTACTTGTATTGCTTTGAACTGGTTACGAAGTACAATTGCTGGGATGAAATACGCAAGGGAAACGTAGCTGCAGCGATGGTGACCGGCGGTAAAGTCTTTGGTATATGCAACGTGATGCGGTATAGCATCACGGCCAATACGTCCATTTACGGCATGATTAAATGGTCGTTCTTTGGGTTTATCCTGCTGTTATTGGCTTATCTGCTGCTTGAGTTCTTGACGCCGGTTTTCTCGGTTGATGAAGAGATTGGCAAGGATAATCGCGCAGTAGGTTTGATCGTACTTCTTATCACCGTATCTTTATCTTACATTATTGGAGCGAGTATCACTTAAGAGCTTCGGGAGGAAAAGGACGATGAAATATTTACCGCGGATATTGTTTGCGGCCGCTTTGATTTTTTTTGTGTCAGGTATTGTATACTTAATGTCTCAATAAAAACAACTATACAGGGCCTGCAAGGCCGTTTGAATAAGAAAGGAATGAATACCTATGGAACCGACGGTTTGTCCATGGTGCCAAAGTGAGATTGTATGGGATGAGGAGATTGGTCCAGAGGAAACCTGTCCTCACTGTGCTAACGAACTGAAGGGTTACCGTACATTGAATATCGCATTGGAAGGCGAGGATGCAGAAGCCGATCAAGAGGAACTGGATGAGGATTATGAAGCAACCGAGGAGGAAGCTGTTGATCTTCAGCGTATATGGGGGTCGGAGAACGAATCGTTGTCATCGCTGCGAACTGTGGATAAATACGGGGAGGATCATGATTTGTTTGCATTCGAGGAGACCGTGGAAGCGATCCTGGATGAACAAGATGAAGTACCGGAGTGTTTGCATTGCAGAGAATACATGCTCCATGCAGGTACCCAGCACGTGAGCGGGGAAGGCTTCCAGCCGGTTAACGCGGCTTTGATCCGTGGACCTATTCTGCAGCCGCCATATGAATTGAACGTATACGTATGCCCAGGATGCTTCCATGTACAGTACAACCTGGCCGAGAACGACCGACTTCGGATGATTAAGAGCTTTATCCATAAAAAGGAATAGAGTCTGTGAATAGGCGCTGTTTGGCGTCTCACGGCAATTCAAGGGAACTGCATGCTGCAGTTTCCTTTTTTTTGTTCATGAAGTGGAGGAGTGAAGGGTAAAATACCCTGGACTTCAAGTGCGAGAGCAAGGGAGGGAACTGTATATGAAGTTGACAAAGGACCCCCAGGCCATGCTTCTGCTATCGGTTCATGGTTTGTTTATTCTATCGAGCGCATTGTCGGGTACATTCCTCAATGTTTACCTCTGGAAGAGCCGTCAGGATTACACCATGCTCGGATGGTTTACTATTGCCCAGCAGGTCGCATTGGGCCTGACATTCTGGGCAGCAGGCAAGTGGGTGAAGGAACATAACAAAATGAACGCACTTCGTCTGGGGATTGCGGTGTCCGGATTATTTTATCTATGCGTGCTGTGGGCAGGCCGGGATGCGGTCCATTATATCTGGCCTCTTGGCCTGCTGTTCGGCGTATCCCTGGGCTTATTCTGGCTGGCCTTCAATGTGGTTTATTTCGAGATATCGAATGCAGAGAATCGGGATTGGTTTAATGGCTGGATCGGACTTCTTGGCTCTGTGACAGGAATCATAGGACCATGGCTGGCAGGCTGGGTGATCACATGGATGCACGGGGACGAGGGCTATCGACTTATTTTTACCGTGTCGTTGGTCATATTCGCGGCGGCTGTAGTGCTTAGCTTTTTTCTGCGAAAAAGGCCTGTACAGAATGACTATAATTGGCTGGAAGGCCTGAGACGCTTGAAGGAGGGCGGTGTGTGGAAATATGCGGTTTGGGGCTTGGCTGTACAGGGAATGCGGGAAGGCGTATTTTCCTTTCTCATCACATTGCTTGTGTTCGTTGCTACGGATCAGGAATCCAAGCTGGGTCAATTCGCATTGATCACTTCTGCGGTTTCGTTGGTGAGTTATTGGGCCTGCGGCAAATGGTTCAAGCCTCAATTCCGCAAAATCGGTATGCTGGTGGGGGCCGTACTCATGCTGCTGGTTATTCTGCCGTTATTGCTGGCCGTTAATTATACTACGCTGCTGGTCCTTGGAATCGGTACCTCCTTGTTTATTCCGCTGTATATGATGCCGGCCATATCGGTTAGCTTTGATCTGATGGGATTGAATCAAGAAAATGTGGAGAAGCGGGTGGAACTGGTTGTACTGCGGGAGCTCAGTCTGACCCTGGGCAGAATTACGGGGCTGCTGGTATTTATTCTGGTGTTGTCGATCAAGCAGGACACCTTAACCATAACACTACTCTTGCTGTTCCTGGGGGCATCCCCGATCGGATCATGGCTGTTCATGCGGAGGTTATTCCCTTCCAAGGAACAAGTAACCTGATCGCTTGATCAGGGATGAGGGTGTGGGAATCCAGAACGGCACACTTCATGAACCACGCCACCACATTACACATGCGAAGAGGGTATCTCCAGGGCACGCTGGCAGGCCCTAAATGGAGTTACCCTCTTTATTCTAAATTATCTTCAGGTCAATCGGACGTGTTAAGGAGAACCATTTCAATTCCTCGGGCTCACGACCGGCAATCGTCTCAGCCAGTAAATCGGCAGCAATCATGCTGTAAACCGTTCCATTGCCTCCGTACACCTCGATAAAGTAACTGTGCGGATATTTGGGGTGCTTGCCAATCAGGGGAATGCCATCCTTGGTTGAGGCAAACACACCAGCCCAGCTGCAGGCAATTCTCAAGTCAGCCAGATGGGGAAAAAGCTGCTGTATCTCGTCCAATAGCCTCCGGCCTCTGACCTCGGCGTACTCTTCAGGCTTACCTGAAGGAGGCAGCGCTTCATCCAAGCCCCCGGCAATGATCCGCTGATCCGGCGTTGTGCGGAAATAGAGATAGGGGCGATTCGTTTCCCACAAGAAAGATCGTTCATACCATGAGGACAGATCGGCGACAGGTTCCGTGAGAATGGCGTAGGTGTTTAGCAATTCAGCGTTATGATCCGGTTTCCATTCCTGAATAGTATACCCTGTGGCCCAGATTACTTTTTGAGCCAGAACGCTCCCCTGATCTGTAATTACGGTGACGTCGCTGTCCGTGTACCGGGTGTCCGTCACTTCACTGTTTTCGTATATCCGAAGCCCATCCTGACTGGCATCCTGCAGAAGATGATGTCCGAGGCGGTAGGGATCTACCTCGGCGTCACCATGCGTATAGATGGCTGCTTCTTTCGAAAATGGAAAATGAGCCTTTATATCATCGCGGTTCCAATACTCCACGTCAAAGCCTCTTCGTTTCAGAAGATCATATTCATGCCGAAGAATGCCCACGTCTTGGGGAGTACTGGCATAATAGAGGCTGCTCCGGGGAATCAGGCCGGAGTCTCTGGAGAGGCTGTTTGCGATATCGGTAAGCCTGCGAACCGCATGGCTGCACATTTTGTAGAAGGAAGTGCCGCGATGGTCATCAAACTGACGGATCAGATCCGTCAGGGTACAATCGTTGGAAAATTGCAATAGCCCTGTATTGGCAGAGGTGCTGCCTCCACAGACGCGTCTTTTTTCCAGCAGAATGGTGTCCACGCCCTGCTTGTTCAGGACGTAGGCCATCAGTGCACCACTAATGCCTCCGCCAATGACGAGAACTTCACACTTCATCTGCTCGGTAAGCGGAGGGTATTTCTTTACGGGTTCGGTATTTAAAAACTTCCATGGTGTTGTTCCGCCTGTCAGCAACATGACCCTATACCTCCTCATTATCACAACCATTTTAGTTTGGACGTTCATTCTGTATTTCATGACAGTTTACAACATAGATTTCTGTAAAGGTGGCATACTAGTTCCTGTGCAATCTAAATGGAAAGGGGAAATAACCCGTATGACACCAAATCAACAATTACAGCCTCTAACCTCTAAAGAATTGGATTATATTGCGGACTGCATCTCCAACGAGACGATGCTGGCCAAGCATTGCGCCGCAACAGCGGCAGCCAGTCAGAATTCGGCCATACAACAAGCGCTCCTTGGATTCGTAAGCCGGCATGAACAGCATCTGGATACTTTGGTGAACTCTCTGCAGAGCCACATCCAAGTCGCACCGACCCAACCTCAATAAGGGGATGCCTTATCCCTTAGTAGCGAAGAAGTTAAATTGTTAAAGGAGGAACTACCTATGGTAACAACAAACGGATCTTCATTCCTGCCGGAACAAGATATGCTGGACCCTATCCTGGGCGAGCTGAAACGGACCGTTCGAGAGTACACGACAGCAACGACAGAATCCTCTTGTCCTGTTGTCCGTCAGATGTTTACGGATTTAACCGCAGATACGCTGAAGCTTCAGGGTGAGTTTTACACGATGATGAAGCAGCAGAACATGTATACGTCAGGTCCGTACGCGCTAAAATACGATGTGGACAAGCAGCATAAGCAGGCGCAGCAGTCCATACAGAAGGCCCATGATACCATTAATCAGAAGACTGCAGGCATGGGTACTTTCTCACATAGTCCCAATGTTGCCAGCCATGCAACAAACGTACCGCCTACATCTTATATGTAACCCACTATTCCATTGCTAACTCAACTATGAAGCCGATCGCATTCGCAGCACCCGCTGCCAGGCATGCATCGGTTTTTTTCTTTTGCACATCCCGTGTAAGTTATTGTAATATAAGTATTAATCTCTGTTCCGAAGAACCTGAGGATGGATTATGAACGGTTATTTGGAATAAGTGCTGGAGGATACGTATATGGAAGAGCTAAGCGAATTGAAACTGAAGGTGCTTGACCTGCTGAAAGAGGACGCGAGAAGATCGCCAGCTCTACTCTCTACTCTTCTGGGTGTAGATGAGGAAGAAGTAAAGACCTCCATTGCGGAGCTTGAACGAGATCACGTGATCGTTAAGTATGCGACCGTTGTCAATTGGGGCAAGGTTGAGGACGAGAAGGTAACGGCGCTGATCGAGGTTCAAATTACACCTGAGCGCGGCAGAGGCTTTGAAGGAATTGCAGAACGGATTTATTTGTTTCCTCAAGTGAAATCGGTCTATCTTATGTCTGGAGCCTACGATCTGCTGGTCGAGGTAGAAGGCGCGAGTTTGCGTGAAGTGGCTAATTTTGTTTCTGAGAAACTGTCGCCTATTGATTCGGTATTATCGACCAAAACGAATTTCATTTTGAAAAAATATAAACAAGACGGGATTATTTTTGAAGAACGTCAAGAAGACAATCGTCTCCTGATCTCGCCGTAAAGGAAGCGTGTGCTATGATTTTGAACGAACAGCAGCTTGCAGAAAATAACAGGAAATCGATGAGCTCCTATTTGGCGCCAAGTGTCAGGGATATTCAACCATCCGGAATTCGAAAATTTTTCGATCTTGTCAGCGGAAATAAAGATATTATTACGCTTGGAGTTGGCGAGCCTGATTTTGTAACACCATGGCATGTTAGGGAAGCTTGCGTATACTCTCTGGAGAGAGGCTTTACAGGATATACGTCAAATGCCGGTATGCCCGAGCTGCGGGAGGCCATTGCGGAGTATCTGAATGACAGCTTCCAAGTCACTTACAATCCGGCTAGTGAAATCATCGTTACCGTAGGCGGCAGTGAAGCGATCGATCTGGCACTGCGTGCCTTGATTGTTCCCGGAGATGAAATCCTCATTCCCGAGCCTTGCTACATTTCATACTCGCCGATTGCTTCAATCGGCGGCGGGGTGCCGGTTGGCATTGAAACCACGGCCGAACATCAATTTAAGCTGACGGCAGAGGCGCTGGAAGCGCAAATCACACCCAAATCCAAGATCCTGATTCTATGTTATCCGAGCAATCCGACAGGGGCGATCATGACCTATGAGGATTGGCTTCCCATTGCGGAAGTCGTGGAAAAGCACGATTTGATTGTGATCTCCGATGAAATTTATGCTGAGCTTACGTACGAAGGCAAGCATGTCAGCTTTGCTTCTATGCCGGGCATGATGGACCGCACCATATTGGTGAGCGGCTTCTCCAAGGCATTTGCTATGACGGGCTGGCGTATGGGGTATGTGTGCGCTCATACGGATCTCATTGCCGCCATGCTGAAGATTCACCAATATACGGTGATGTGCGCACCAGCCATGGGGCAAGTCGCTGCGCTGGAAGCATTGCGTAATGGCTTGGGGGAGAAGGATCGAATGGTTGAATCGTATAACCAGCGGCGCCGGCTCGTTGTTCAGGGGCTGCGTGAGATTGGTCTCGATTGTCATGAACCCCAAGGAGCATTCTATGCATTCCCAAGCATTAAGGGAACAGGCCTGTCCTCGGATGAGTTCGCTCAGCGATTGTTGACGGATGCAAAAGTGGCTGCTGTGCCCGGTACTGCTTTCGGTCTGGGCGGTGAGGGATTTATTCGCTGTTCCTATGCTACATCCATTGCCCAACTGAATGAAGCCATCGAGAGAATGGGCAATTTTGTGGAAAAAATAAAATAGACAAGGAAATCGTTGAACAATTTCCTTGAATTAACAAAAATTTCACTTTTCATCAGTAGAAAATATGTTATAATTTTATTTTGGGGGCAGAATTTTACTTTCCAAGGAGGGATCACCAGTGTTTTGTGATTATGAATTGTCAAACTACCGTGGTGACTTTACGGCTGAAGACAATAATCACGGTAAATGGTCAATTAAATCAGCCAAATCCACTCCTCAGGAAATTACCTTGGAAGACGAAATTCACATGCTTCGCCGGAAGATGGAACAGATTTTTTTGGAAGAGCAGTCCTTTACCTCGGAGATCGTTATCGAAATCAGCAGTTTGCTGGATTTGAAGATCAATGAATATATGAAAGCCCATCCCAAAAAGAAACTATAAATGGACTATAGTCATCAAATAAAACAAGGCTGTTCCTGAGTGAAGATCCCTCAAGGAGCAGCCTTGTTTGTATATGTTTCTTCTCTAAGTGATATGAGAGTACTCTCCTGAAATGATGGAGGGACTTGTGCAGACGGTTTACAGTGGGAGCGCTATCCGAATTATGCTATAGTGGAGCATAAATAGGGAACCAAGTGTTCGTTGAAGTGATGGAATGCTGAATGGAGGAAGATGTGATGAAGGTTTACACAAGAACGGGAGATGCCGGAGAGACTTCGATTATTGGCGGCCGGGTGCCCAAGGATGATCCACGTATCGAAGCTTACGGCACCATAGATGAATTAAACAGTTTTGTTGGCCAGGCCGTCTTTCTGGCGCAGGAGGTGGAATTTGATGAGCTGTATCTTCAGCTTATGCGAATTCAGCACGAACTGTTTGATTGCGGGTCCGACCTGGCGTATGCGAGACCTCGCGAGGATAAGCTTAAGGTAAGTGCAGAGCTTGTCGATAATCTGGAGACCTGGCTTGATGCATTTGAAGAAAAAAATCCACCGCTCGAACGCTTTATATTACCGGGTGGAAGTGCGCTGTCATCTTCGCTTCATGTATGCCGCACGGTATGCCGCCGTGCTGAGCGGCTGACCGTTACGCTGCAGCGAACCACCGAGATCAACCCGGAGGTCCGCCGCTACCTGAACCGGTTATCCGATTATTTCTTTGTCACTGCACGGGCAGCCAACGCGTTTTCAGGAATCAAGGATGTTGAATATGAGCGCAGCGGGAAGGTGTTCCGTTAATCCATGGATTTGTATTATCCGCCAATCAGCTATGTCGTGTCTGAACGTGAAGATGGCATGCTGCTCAAGACTATTATGCAAAAACGAATGGGGGTATCCCGCAAGCTGATTTCTCGTCTCAAGTTGACGGAGCAGGGCATTATGCTGAACGGAACCCGCGTATATATAAGTGCTAAAGTGCAGACTGGCGATTTAATTGAGATTCGTATGGAGCAGGAGCGATCAGACGACATGCTGCCTCAGCCGATGGAGCTGGATATTCTGTATGAGGACGGGCATTTGCTCGTGCTGAACAAACCTGCTGGGGTCATTGTTCATCCCACAAAGGGACATTACACGGATACATTGGCAAACGGAGTTGTTCACTATTGGCTGGAGCAGGGCTGGAATTATCGGTTCCGGGCTGTTCACAGGCTGGATCAGGAGACTTCAGGCGTGCTGGTTGTTGCCAAGAATCCCTATGTGCACCAGCATGTCTCAGAACAGATGATAGCCGGCACCGTAGACAAGAGGTATATTGCGCTTGTTCATGACACGCCAGCTTCACGGTCCGGTGATATTGAGGGGCCGATTGATCGGGATCCTCTAGAGCCGCATCGCCGAATCGTCACTCCTGGAGGATACCCTTCTCTTACACGGTACAAGGTGTGCGAAACCTTTAAGTCCGCCTCCATGGTTGAGTTGAAGCTGGAGACGGGAAGGACACATCAAATTCGGGTACACATGCTGAGCATAGGATGTCCCTTAATTGGAGACCGGATGTATCGACATCCGGTTTATGACACACGGGTACAGAGAAATGACCAGGTCCAAACGATCGCACCGGAGGCAGCTTTAAATGGGGTCGTCCCCCTCACAGAGCTGGAAGCTGCCTCAATTCAAGAGTTGGACAGCAGCATTGGCAGGCAGGCGCTGCACGCAGCAAGCCTGACGCTGGTTCACCCGATTGAGGGAAGAACCATGGTGTTCAGTGCACCGCTGCCAGAAGATATGAAGTCCCTTAAGGCAGGTCTTGCACAAGAAGAAACCCCGGAGGGCGCTTCAATACATCATAACAACGAAGGAGAACTTAACGTATGAGCCAACTGAAAGTATACCAATACCCGAAATGCGGAACATGTCGTAACGCTGTGAAATGGCTGCAGAATGAGGGGCACGAGCTGGAGCTTCAGAATATTTTTGAACAACCCCCGGAGAATGAAGAATTAGCTGATCTGATCGCGAAGAGCGGCCTGGAGTTGAAGAAATTTTTTAATACGAGCGGGGAAGTGTATAAGGAAATGAACCTGAAGGACAAGCTGCCGGATCTTTCCGATGAGGAGAAGATCGAACTGTTGTCCGCAAATGGAAGGCTGATTAAGCGTCCAATCGTTACTGACGGGAGCAAGGTTACCGTCGGGTTTAAACCGGAGTTATACCAGGAGGCATGGCAGAAGTAGAGTCGCGTCCGATGGACTGCACCCAGTGCCGGATTCGTCGTCAAAAGAGTGAAAAGCGGAGCGTCCATGCGGTCATTGGCCCAGGGGACGCTTTTTCATTTATTTTACAAGAGTGAGGCCATAGCTAATCCGTAGCATGGAGGGGTGACTGGGCGCTGTGAAGCTGTGAATGGTCTGTGACAGGAAATTCAAAGAAATCCCTGTGGCAAGCCCAAGTCCATACATGGATATGGTATAATGGCAGGGTGTATTTTAAGAAATACCAGAGAAGTTAAAGTTAGGAGCGATCATTACCGTGATACCCAATCAACAACCATCCTTACTGCTTGTAGACGGGATGGCTTTATTGTTTCGAGCGTACTATGCAACTGCCTCCAGCGGTTATATCCGCCGTACCAAGGCAGGAATTCCAACCAACGCGATTTATGGCTTCTTGCGGTATATGTGGGATGCTATCGATAAATTTCAGCCAACCCATGTAGCATGCTGCTGGGATATGGGCTCGAAAACGTTCCGTACAGAGCAGTTCGCCTCATACAAAGGGAACCGTCCGGAGGCACCGGATGATCTGATCCCTCAGTTCTCGCTAGTTCGTGATGTGACTGAATGCCTCGGAATTCCGAACCTGGGTGTCGTGGGTTATGAAGCCGATGATTGCATCGGAACGTTGGCCAGACGATACAGTGATCATATGAATGTCATGATCCTGTCGGGTGACCACGATTTGCTGCAGCTCGTAAGCGATTCGACTTCCGTTATTATCATGAAAAAGGGTCATGGCAATTACATGCACTATACACCGGAAACGCTTTATGCTGAAAAAGGTCTTACACCAAGACAGGTCATCGATGTAAAGGGACTTATGGGAGATACCAGCGATAATTATCCTGGTGTACGCGGAATTGGCGAGAAAACAGCCCTCAAGCTGATTCAGGAGTATGAATCTGTTGAAGGGATACTTGAGAATCTGGAATCGCTGGCAAAAGGGGTCCGGACCAAGATTGAAGCCGATTTGGAAATGCTGCATCTGTCCCGGGCTTTGGCCGAAATCCATTGTGAGGTTCCGATGGAATGTGAGCTGGATTTATGCCTTTTGAATGTTGATCACGAACGTGCACTAACCAAGCTGGAAGAGCTTGAGATGAAGAGCCTTGGTCATCTGTTTGGGGTGGCGGTGGTCTCCTAGCCATGAGCGGTAGAACCATAATCGGAGGAAAAGCATGCATAACCTGGGTTCTGCTCGGGGTCATGCTGTTCTTGTCGGCATGCAGCTCGAGTCAGACTCCTTCCAAGGAAGCATCTCCAGAGCCCACAGGGGATGAGAAGAAGGTCGAGGTCATCATCTCTGCAGCAGCAAGTCTCAAAGCAAGCTTGGAAGAGGCAGGACAACGGTTTGAAGCAGAGCATCCGAATGTTACACTGCGTTACAATTTTGGCGGTTCCGGCGCTCTGGGTCAGCAAATGGAGCAGGGGGCGCCTGTCGATTTATTCGTATCCGCAGCGGCAGAGCCCATGGAGCGATTGGTTGAGAAGGGAATTGTGAAATCCGAAGCTGTTCAGTTGATGTTTCGGAATTCGCTTGTACTGGTAGTCCCTGCGGATAATAAAAACATCAAGCAGTTAACGGATCTGCTCAAACCGGACATTCGTGTTCTGGCTATTGGACAGCCGGACACGGTACCAGCCGGCGAATACGCCAAGGAGACTCTCCAGCATGAAGGTTTATGGGAGGATGTTGAGTCCAAGGCCGTATATGCCAAGGACGTTACAGCGGTGCTGGCTTATGTGGAGTCGGGGAATGCGGATGCCGGTTTTGTATACAAAACCGATCTGAAGAATTCCGCCAAGGCCGTGCTGGCGCTTGAGGTGGATCCGGACAAGCACCAACCAATCGAGTATCCGGGGGCGGTTCTAACAGATGCTAAGCATCCGAAGGAGGCCAAAGAGCTCCTAGAATTTATGAAAACTCCCGAGGTTAGGGAGATCTTCACAACGGCTGGATTCGAGGTTGTGGGGGAGTCGCCGTGACCGAGGCGGAAGTGTTCTGGATGCCGGTATGGCTGTCGATAAAAACCTCACTGCTATCCAGCATCATTGCATTTATACTGGGATCAACGGCAGCACGCTGGATGGCCCGGCGCTCGTTTGTTGGCAAGACAGCGGTGGAAACGGTGCTGATGCTTCCGCTTGTGCTCCCACCCACGGTGGTTGGCTTTCTTTTGCTGGTCTTATTGGGGAGAAATAGTTGGATCGGTGCCGCCGCAGAGTGGCTTTTTGCCAAGCCCATTATTTTTAGCTGGGGGGCTGCGGTGATTGCGGCCATTGTGGTTTCATTTCCGCTTGTATATCAGAGTATGCGGGTTGGCTTCGAATCCGTGGATCCGGAGCTTGAGGATTCTGCGCGCTCGGCTGGAGCCGGGGAATGGCAGGTACTTCGCTGGATTACGCTGCCGCTCGTCCGCAGGGCGGCGATTTCGGCGTTCATTCTTGCTTTTGCCAGGGGATTAGGCGAATTTGGCGCAACCTGGATGGTTGCTGGCAATATTCCGGGCGTTACGCAAACGCTGCCCACGGCGATCTACGTGGCGGTAAGCAATGGCGAGAGTCAGCTTGCCTGGGCGTGGACGGCCGTCATCATTTTGTTCTCCTGGCTCTTGCTCGCGGCTTCGGGAACAGGCAGAAGCCGCGAAGGAAGCGGGCGGACTTGACGGGAGCACAATGTTTACATATGCTTCGAATAGAGCTAGTCAACAACTAAACAGAGACAAGGCACAGCACATCGTGGAGAGGATGGAAGAATGCATGAGTTTACTTGGAGCAATTGAAGCAGGAGGAACCAAGTTCGTTTGCGGCGTGGGCACGGAGGATGGAACGGTAGTAGAGCGTGTGAGCTTTCCGACAACAACCCCTGAAGAAACCATGGCAAACGTCTTTAACTTTTTTGCTGACAAGGATATAGAGGCGATTGGAGTCGGTTCATTCGGACCGATTGACCCGGTGAAGGGCAGCCCGACCTATGGCTGCATTACGACAACACCGAAGCCGCATTGGAGCAATTACAATATCGTGAAGGCGTTGAAGGAACGCTTTGATGTTCCTATAGGATTCGATACAGATGTAAACGGTGCAGCTCTCGGAGAGTATACCTGGGGAGCGGCTCAGGGACTGGACAGCTGTCTTTATATTACGATTGGTACTGGAGTAGGGGCAGGCGCAGTGGTTTCAGGCGAACTGATCCATGGTCTGTCACATCCGGAGATGGGACATATTTATGTGCGACGTCACCCGGAAGACCAGTATGAAGGAACTTGCCCTTACCATGCAGACTGTTTGGAGGGTCTTGCAGCTGGTCCATCGCTCAGCAAACGCTGGGGAGTTCCAGGGGTAGAATTGACACCGGATCATCCAGCCTGGGAGATGGAAGCCCATTATCTGGCTCAAGCGCTGATGAATTATGTGCTGATCTTGTCCCCGCAGCGAATCGTGATGGGCGGAGGCGTCATGAAGCAGGAGCAGCTGTTCCCGCTGATACGTACGAAGCTCCAGGAGCTGCTGGCGGGATATGTCCAGCATCCAAGCCTTCATGATGCCATTGATCAATTCATCGTACCGCCAATGCTGGGAGATAACGCAGGTCTTTGCGGTGCCTTGGCACTGGCCAAGCTGGCGGTGGATGAAGCGTAGAGCGTTCAAGCGTAACGCTTTATTTCTTGTAAACCATGAGTGAAAAAACCTGTTGGATTACGTTACAAAATATGGTATTATAGTTTCAACAGTATAATCGTATGGAACGGGAAGCACCTTTCTTGACGCTGCGGCGGAGGAGAGGTGCTTTTTTTGCGTTGTCCTATCGTTGTGCTGAATGAGTAACGGGAGGCAGTGAGGGATGTTAATTGTGTTCATGAATCAAATGAGCGGAGCGGATGAGTCGGGTCATCTCCGTTCTGCTCAAGTATGGATCGGCGAGGATGAAGGAGTATGGCGGCTCGGTTGGCGGAATATAGAGCCGGACGGTGAGGTACTCGATGACGAATGGTATGAAGGGAACTCATGGAATGAGCTGTTATGTGTGTACCGACACCGATTGGCGATGAAGCTCGGGGAAGGATTTCGGCCGCTGATCGAGGGGATATTCCATGAACCGGGAGAGAGTGCCGGCAAGAATCTGGGCGTGCAGAAGCTGCAGTGTTACAGTGAGCTGTACGGCTCGGAGGAGCTGTATACAGAACTGTGCGCCTGGCGCAGAAGGAAGGCGGCATCCGGGAGAAAAGCACCTTACTTTATTGCCAGCAATCGGGTTTTGAGACTAATCAGTGCTTTTGTTCCCCAAACGGAGGAGGAGCTGCTGCAGCTTCCTGGAATCGGGGTTAGTAAGGCCTCGGAGCACGGAGTAGAATGGTTGGAAATGACGGCAAGAATCCAGCGCACAACAACGTTTCCGCTGAATTGGGTAGACGCGCAGCTGCAGGAAGAGGTGTTCTTATCCTGGCTGTACAAGCAGAAGGAACAGAAATATAAACAGGAGCTGGATCGCTTTCGCATTCGTCGTACCGTGCTGCTTGGCATAGCCGAGGGAGTGTCGCTAACCCAGCTGGAGGAGCGTACATCGTTATCAAGGCGGGATTTGGTCGAGGAATTGGAAGGGCTCGAGAAGGAGGGCTATGACACCGAGCAGCTGCTGCAAGTAGAATTGGATGAGATTACGGATTTGGAGCAGGAGACGGTATGGAAGGCGTTCGAGGAGCTGGGCGATACGTTTCTTAAGCCGGTATTGCAGCGCGTATATGGACAATCTCCGAATGGTGATGAGGCTGGCGGAACGGAGCGGCTGTATGAGCGGCTTCGCCTGATGCGGATTCGCTTTCGCCGGGAAGAGCCCGGGAAGGCAAAAGTCGGTTAATAGGCATTAACGAAATCAGGACGGAATCTCCTATGAGCAAGGAGGTCCGTCCTGATTATATGAATCCTATATATCATATCCAGTCTTTTTTGCGGAACAAATAGAACATGAGAGCGCCGGCAAATACCATGATGCCGATAACAACATAATACGAATATTTCCAATGAAGTTCAGGCATATAGTCAAAGTTCATACCATAAATGCCCGTAATCAGCGTTAGTGGAATGAAGATGGTTGTAATGGCCGTGAACACGCGCATAATTTCATTCGCCCGATTGGCGATACTGGATTGGTAAGCCTCGCGAAGGTTACCCATGAGATCCCGATAGGTCTCAAACGTTTCTGAAATTTTAACGGCATTTTCATAGATGTCACTGAAATATTTCTGCAGCTGGTCATCGATTAGCCGGAGATCCTTTTTGTTCAAGGTGTTGATAACTTCCTTCTGAGGTCCAAGGACTTTTTTCAGCCACAGGATTTCACTGCGCAGGCCGATGATTTCACTGAGATGAGATTTCTTGGTATGCATGAGGATGTCTTCCTCCAGCTTCTCGATCCGTGCTTCAATGCGGTCCCCGACAGAGAAATAATTGTCTGTGACGAGGTCGATCAACAGATAGAGGAAACGGTCAGGCGTGCTAACCTCATCCTCCCAAAGAAGCGGCTTCACCGAACGGAGTTCATGAATCTTCTGCTTGGTTACCGTAATAATAAAATGTCTGCCCAGGAAAACGTTTAATGCCCGAAGAAAAATTTCCTCGTCGTCAAACCGGATGCTGTTCACGACGATAAAATAATGGTTCTCATATATTTCGATTTTGGGACGCTGTTCCTCTTCACTGAGACAGTCCTCAACTGCAAGATCATGCAGGGAGAAGAGGGGCTGCAGCTCGGCTAAATCATCCACGTCTGCATCCAGCCAGTAGAAGCCGCTGGCCGGAGCTGTCAGCGTCATTTCGATGTCTTCAACAGGGGTAAATACACCCGAATCGACCAACCGGATTTTCATCTGATATCACTCCTTTGTCAATTACAAGCTGCTTGGTTAAGCAGTAAAGGCACAGGATATCAGCTAACCGGCGTACGGGCATAATCTAAGGAAGGGATGAATACGATAAAAGCGCATGAAAAATAACGCTGCCCTCTGCCGGTAAGCTGATCTTAATCCTATGCGGTTGTGCGTCTTGTGCATCCACTTTCTGGCTCGGGTCACCGTCCATCTTCCATGTCACCTCTTTCATACTCGGTTTCAAACAGCACTTGTCTAGTATAACGCCGGGTGTGGGACCTTTCAAGTTGAAATCCGGCGTATGCAAGACCCTAGTACAGGGTATGGGAGCCCACGGTGAAGTGTGACGGATTAAAATGAAAAGGTTCTTGACGAACAATTGCGGATGATTTAAAGTAAATATCAATTACGAACCATGTTTGAAGACAATTGAATAAAGCGAAATCTTATCAAGAGCAGGTGGAGGGACTAGCCCTATGAAACCCGGCAACCGGCGGCAACATCGCACGGTGCTAATTCTTGCAGGAGATACGACGATTCTTATGAGCCGCGTATAGCCTGACAGATGAGAGAGGCGCATTGTGATACGTATATGATGACCTTTCTCTACTTGAGAAAGGTCATTCTTGCGTTTATACAGTCTAACGCTCTTTCTCACAGCTTAAATGGATGTATCATTTCACAATTTGAAGGAGTGAGCCCTTATGCCAATTAAAATTCCGGATGCCTTGCCGGCAAAGGAAGTTCTGGCTGGAGAAAACATTTTTGTAATGGATGAAAGCCATGCCTTTCACCAGGATATCCGCCCATTGCGGATAGCTATTCTGAATTTGATGCCTACCAAGGAAACCACGGAGACGCAATTGCTGCGATTGATCGGTAACTCCCCTCTCCAGGTGGACGTTGTGCTTCTTCATCCCAGCTCCCACGTTTCGAAGAACACGTCGGCAGAGCATCTTGAATCCTTTTACAAAACCTTTGAGGAAGTGAAGAACCGCCGTTTTGACGGCATGATCATTACAGGAGCCCCGGTGGAGCAGTTGGAATTTGAAGAAGTAAATTACTGGAATGAGCTCACCGAGATTTTTGAATGGAGCAAGACGCATGTGACTTCCACGCTGCACATCTGCTGGGCGTCTCAGGCAGGGCTTTATTATCATTACGGTGTGCCCAAGTACAGCCTGGAGGAAAAATGCTTTGGCGTATTCCCTCATACGATTAATGAGGCGTGTACCAAGCTTCTTCGCGGCTTTGACGAATTGTTCTTTGTTCCGCACTCCCGTCATACGGAATTTCGGCGCGAGGACATTACAGGGATTGACGATCTGGTCATCCTGTCCGAGTCGGAGGAAGCAGGAATCTACTTGGTTTCAAGCCGGGACGGAAAACAGATTTTTGCCACAGGACATTCCGAGTATGATGCAGACTCTCTGAAGTGGGAATATGACCGCGATGCTGCCAAAGGATTGGACATTGCCCTGCCGCGCAACTATTACCCGAATGATGATCCAACCAGAACGCCTCCATCCATATGGCGTGCGCATGCAAATTTATTATTTACTAATTGGCTCAATTACTATGTATATCAAGAAACGCCATACGATATTGGTCCGCAAATATAGCAGCGTACAGGAGGAGAGTAAGTGATGGAGAAGAAACCATTAAGTATAGAGAGCCGGCTGGCACAGATCGGATCGGTGCAGGAGCCGGTGACAGGTGCAGTTACATTTCCGATATATCAAGCGACGGCCTACCGTCATCCGAAATTAGGGCAGAGCACGGGTTTTGATTATGCCCGCACGAAAAATCCCACCCGATCGGTATTGGAGGATGCCTGCGCAGAGCTGGAATCCGGTGATGCCGGATTTGCATGCAGCTCAGGCATGGCTGCGCTGCAGACGATATTTTCCCTTTTCGGTCAGGGGGATCATCTGATTGTATCGCTGGATCTGTATGGAGGAACGTACCGGCTGTTAGAGCGGATTATGTCCAAGTTCGGCGTAACGGCGACCTATGTGGATACGAATGACATGGATGCACTGGAGCGGTCCAGGCAGTCAAACACGAAGGCCGTGTTTATCGAGACACCGACCAATCCGCTTATGATGATTACGGATATCGAAGCTGTCTGTACATGGGCAAGACATCATCAGCTCATCAGCATCGTGGATAATACACTGTTAACTCCATACTTCCAAAGACCGATTGAGCTTGGGGCAGATATCGTCATACATAGTGCCACCAAGTATTTGGGAGGACATAATGATGTGCTGGCCGGCATTATCGTAACGAAAGGCAAAGAGTTATCTGAGGAGATGGCTTTCCTGCACAATTCCATTGGTGCGGTATTAAGCCCGTCTGATTCTTACCAGCTGATGAGGGGAATGAAGACACTTGCGCTTCGGATGGAGCGGCATGAAAGTAATGCAACTGCGCTTGCTACATTCTTGACCACACACCCTGCGATTGGCGAAGTGTTTTATCCTGCACTGCCGGATCATCCGGGGCATGACATACAGAATCGTCAATCCAGCGGCAACACGGGCATCTTCTCGTTTAAGGTGAAAGACGCCCGCTATGTAGAGCCTGTGCTAAGACATATTACACTGATTGCGTTTGCCGAAAGTCTGGGCGGTGTGGAATCGTTGATGACGTACCCGGCCGTCCAGACTCATGCGGATATCCCGATTGAGATTCGCGAGGCTATCGGTGTAGATGACCGTTTGCTGAGGTTCTCGGTTGGCATTGAGCATGCGGAGGATTTGATCGCTGATCTGGATGCTGCCCTGAACGCAGCCATGGCTGAAGTGGAAGGGAGCACCGGAGAATGAGTATCAATAAAGGTCCATCAGGATTGGAGTCACAAGTCAACGGCAACAGCTTGCCGGGAAAAAAAGGTCGCGAAGGCGATGAGCTCCGATTTGAAACCAAATTGCTTCATTTCGGCGGAGAGATCGACCGGGCAACCGGTGCATCGAGTGTTCCGATATATCAAGCCTCCACGTTTCACCATGAGGATATTTTCAACCCGCCGCTGCATGATTACAGCCGTTCCGGCAATCCGACGAGACAGGCTTTGGAGGATTATATCGCCCTCCTGGAGGGAGGCGCGCGCGGCTTTGCCTACGCTTCCGGCATGGCGGCAATTTCCAGCTCATTCATGCTGCTATCTGCCGGCGATCATATGATTGTAACGGAGGATGTCTATGGCGGAACCTACCGCCTGCTGACCAGCATTCTGAGCCGTATGGGCATCGAGAGCACTTTTGTTGACATGACGGATTTGGATCAGGTGAAGGCGGCGCTCAAACCGAACACAAAAGCTGTGTATATGGAAACACCTTCGAACCCGACGCTGAAGATTACCAACATCGGTGCAGTGACGGATTGGGCGAAGGAGCATGGCCTGCTCACCCTGCTGGATAATACGTTCATGACTCCGTTTTACCAGCGTCCGATCGAGTTTGGCGTGGATATTGTCATCCACAGTGCCACCAAATTCCTTGGCGGGCACAGTGATGTGCTGGCAGGTCTCGCTGTTGCGAGAACACAGGAATTGGGAGACCAATTGAAGCAGCTGCAAAATGGTCTGGGCACCGTGCTTGGCGTTCAGGATTCCTGGCTGCTGATGCGAGGAATGAAAACCCTCAGCACGCGCATGGCTCATTCGGAGCAAAGTGCAGCCAAGCTGGCAGCCTGGCTGCAAGGCAGAAGCGACATTAAGCAAGTGTATTATCCCGGCCTGCTGAGCCATCCTGGTCGGGAAGTGCACGAGAAGCAGTCCAGCGGTTATGGCGCGGTGATCTCCTTCGATGTCGGCTCGGGCGAGCGGGCGAAGGAGGTGCTGAACCATGTGAAGCTGCCGCTTGTAGCGGTGAGTCTGGGTGCTGTGGAGAGCATCCTGTCGTACCCGACGATGATGTCCCATGCGGCCATGGGCGAGAAGGTTCGGCATGAACGCGGCATTACGGATGGTCTGCTTCGCTTCTCGGTCGGACTTGAGGATGTGGATGACCTGATCGCTGATCTGGATCGTGCTTTTGCCGCCAGTCATGAAGTTCCAAGATGAAGTGATGAACTGAATATACGCTCTGCCAAATCATAGAATTCGGCATCCTGTCACGGACGGGATGTCGTTTTTGCTGGCGGAATGTGGTAGGATGGGATAGATGAAGTTTTACTGGTGCTTTGTAATTTTGTTCTAATAGGGAGGCTGCAAGAATGAGTGCGGTAAACCGTATTTTGGATAAAGCTTTACGCGGTGATCGTTTAGATCTGGAAGATACTGTTACGCTGTTTGAGAGTGATGAGATTGAGAAGATTGGACATGCGGCGAATGTTATGACAAAGCGTCTGCATCCCGATCCCATCACAACATTTGTTATTGGCCGGAATATTAACTACACGAATATTTGTGATGTATTCTGCCGTTTTTGTGCTTTTTACCGCAGACCCGGCTCTTCAGAGGGGTATGTTCTGCCTGATGAGACCATCTTCCAGAAGATTCAGGAAACCGAGGACGTGAACGGTACTGAAATTCTGATGCAAGGCGGAGTTAACCCGGATTTGCCTTTCACTTATTATACGGATCTGCTCCGCAACATTAAGAAGCGGTTTCCTAACATTACGATGCATTCCTTCTCGCCTGCAGAAATCATGAAGATGGTTGAGATCTCCGGGCTGACGCTGGAAGAGGTTATGCGTGAGCTTCATGCGGCTGGTCTCGACTCCTTGCCTGGCGGTGGTGCAGAAATTCTGGATGATCGTATCCGCAAAAAAGTCAGCCGTCTGAAAGGCACATGGCGCCAATGGATGGATGTTATGCAAACGGCTCATAAAGTCGGCATGAATACAACGGCTACGATGGTTATCGGTCTTGGCGAAACGATGGAAGAGCGTGCGCTGCATATGCTTCGTGTACGTGATGCGCAGGATGAATGCATTCAGAACGGTTACGATTCCAAGGGCTTCCTGGCCTTCATTCCGTTTACCTTCCAACCGGACAATACGAACCTTAAGCGTGAACGTGAAACACCGGAAGCGTATTTGAAGACAGTAGCGATCGGTCGCCTGGCCATCGACAACGTACCGAATTTGCAATCGTCCTGGGTAACGATGGGTCCTGAGGTTGGTAAGCTGTCCCTTACTTATGGCTGTAATGACTTTGGCAGCACGATGATGGAGGAGAACGTCGTATCTTCCGCAGGTGCCGTATACAAGGTCAATATTGAATCCATTATTCAATTGATCCGCGAGACCGGAAATATCCCGGCTCAGCGCAATACCCGCTATGATATTCTTCGTGTTTTTGAAGATAACAGCACCGTTGAGCGCGACTTTGTTATGCAGAACTAATCTCATACTTTCTGATTTGTTTAGGGTGGGCCGATGGATTTCGGCTCGCCTTTTTATTATGCAGACCATTTATTAGATATTCTCCGGACTTGCTTGTTTTTCCAAGCGAGAGTTCCGTATATCCCCGAGCGGGTCCCCATATACTGAAAAGGGAACTCGAAAGGAGTGATTCCATGGAACTGTTCAGCATTTCTGTCGGTACAAGGACGGAAGACGAGAAAAAGACGTTTCACCGTATATTGTCAGACAAGCAGAAAGAGCTACATAAACAATGCAAGCAGCTGAAATTCGCATTCAGCGCTTCGGATGACCGCGTTATTTGGACGTGCTCCGGCAAACTTCCGCTATCCTCATGGACCGTATCTGCCGACACGCTGCGGCGGCTCACTTCCGAAGCAGTCACTGCTTATATTATGGAAGAGAAGGAGCAGGAGATTGCTGCACGGTTGATGTTCTCGGAATTCGAGTTTGATGACGAGGAAGAAGCAGGGCGGATTCTGCAGTGGTTTCTCATGCTGCTGCAGAAGGAAGAGGGCCCGTCGGGGGACTTCTGGCAGAGCCGCAGGCGCAGGCTGTCTGAGGGCATCTATCAATGCCTTAACGAGTCACCGGAGCTTAATCTGGATGGGTTCATGACCTTCCGTCTTCAGTCCTATGAACAGGAGCTCCGCGAGATGGCGGAGTATGCAGTGGATGAATTTATGCTGGATCAGCAGTACGAGGAATTTGTGAGCCTGCTGAAATATTTTGTCTATTTCCAAGAGCCGAAAATGCCGCTGGTCCATGTGATTCATAAAGGGGATGAAGATTTTCTGCTGCTGGACGGCAATCTTCGGCCGATTGAGCGTCCTCGCGATGACGGACTTGTGATGGAGAGGCTTGATCAAGAGATGGAGATTGAGGATATGGTCGTCAGTACATTGATAGCCGTGTCACCGGCTCGAATGATTATCCACACGAGACAGCCGGAGCTTCCTGTCATTGTGACACTGGCCCATATTTTTGATAACCGTGCCGAAGTATGCTGCAGCTGTCCGGAATGCAGTGCACTTCTTGGAAGTGGTCGAATGATGACTTGACGTTTCGAAGCAGTCAGGATTATAATTACTGATAAATTCACGTAAAAGCTCTGACAAAGACATGAATCAATTCGGATTAGACCGCTCAGAGAGAGGAAACCTCGGCTGCAAATTTCCTCCGGTTCACCATTGGTTTACCCCTTTGTAGCTGTGTCGTCGAACCCGCACATCAAGATCAATGCGGATGAGTAGGCTTCACCGGTTCATGACCGTTACTTCATGCTGATGAAGGATCTTCTTGATGATGTACCAGGTACATCCATTGATGGAGAGATCGAATTAGGGTGGAACCACGGGTATAACACTCGTCCCTTCGCGGGACGGGTGTTTTTTGCATGTTCCGGTGTCTGACGGAGAGTGCACGGGTTTGTGAATCCGAGCGCTTGCTTGCGGAGGGAACTGGACTAACGCGTCCTTCATATATGGAAGAAACGTGAAAACCTTTTTTGGGAGGAATACAAGGTGGCTATTAACATTAAATTGCCTGACGGCTCTGTACGCGAGTATGAGGCAGGCAGCAGTATCGAAGATGTGGCTGCATCGATCAGCAGCGGGTTAAGAAAGAATGCAGTTGCGGGCAAAATGGACGGGATTGTCGTTGATTTATCAACGCCGCTGCAAGACGGAGCCTTGATTGAGATCGTTACGCAAGATACGCCCGAAGGGCTTGAAGTGATGCGTCACAGTACAGCGCACTTGCTGGCGCAAGCAACCAAGCGGTTGTATGGAGCAAAAGAAGTCAAGCTGGGCGTGGGTCCCGTCATTGAGGACGGCTTCTATTATGACATGGATCTGGAGGAGCCGTTGAATCCGGAGGATCTGCAGAAGATTGAGAAGGAAATGGAACGCATCATCGGCGAGAATCTTCCGATTGTCCGCAAGGAAGTAAGCCGTGCAGAAGCCCTGCGCGTATTCGGTGAGCTCGGGGATCCATACAAGCTGGAGCTTATTAATGCCTTGCCTGAGGATAGTGTCATTACGATTTATGAACAGGGCGAATTCTTTGACCTTTGCCGTGGACCGCATGTTCCTTCAACCGGCAAGATCAAAGTATTTAAATTGATGAATGTGGCGGGCGCATACTGGCGCGGTGACAGCAAGAATAAAATGCTCCAGCGCGTATACGGCACAGCGTTTGTAAAAAAAGCACAGCTGGATGAGCATCTTCATCTGCTCGAGGAAGCCAAGAAGCGGGATCACAGAAAGCTTGGCAAGGAACTGCAAATGTTTACGTTCTCGCAGCTTGTTGGACAAGGCCTGCCGATCTGGCTGCCAAACGGTGCGAAATTGCGCCGTACCCTGGAGCGTTATATCGTTGACATGGAGGAGCGTCTTGGTTACCAGCACGTATACACGCCTGTTCTCGGAAACGTGGAACTGTACAAAACCTCGGGTCACTGGGAGCACTATCAGGAGGACATGTTCCCGAAAATGGAGATGGACAACGAAGAACTGGTCCTTCGCCCTATGAACTGTCCTCACCATATGATGGTGTATAAGAGCGATATGCACAGCTACCGGGATCTGCCGATCCGCATTGCCGAGCTTGGCATGCAGCATCGTTACGAGATGTCCGGGGCACTGACCGGCCTGCACCGCGTACGTGCGATGACGTTGAACGACTCGCATATCTTCTGTCGTCCGGATCAGATCAAGGAAGAATTTGCGAGAGTCATTCAACTGATCATGACGGTTTATAAAGACTTCGGCATTCATGATTACCGTTTCCGCTTGTCGTATCGGGATCCTCAGGATACCGAGAAGTATTTCCAAAACGATGAGATGTGGGAAATGTCCCAGCGCATGCTGCGTGAAGTTGTGGAAAGCCTCGACATGCCGTTCTATGAAGCGGAAGGTGAAGCGGCCTTCTATGGTCCGAAGCTGGACGTGCAGATTCGTACGGCACTCGGCAAGGAAGAGACGCTGTCCACCGTTCAACTCGACTTCCTGCTTCCGGAGCGCTTTGAACTGGAATACGTTGGGGACGATGGTCAAAAGCACCGTCCGGTTGTTATCCACCGCGGTATTCTGGGCACCATGGAACGCTTTACGGCATTTTTGCTCGAAAATTTTGCAGGCGCACTGCCGCTGTGGCTCTCGCCTGTACAGGTTAAAGTGATTCCGGTCTCCAACGCCTTTGAAGACTACGCCAAGGAAGTGGCGGAGAAGCTTCAATTCGCAGGCATCTCGGTAGAGCCGGATCTTCGCAATGAGAAGCTGGGCTACAAGATTCGCGAAGCACAGCTTGAGAAGATTCCTTACATGTTCATCGTAGGTGAGAATGAGAAAAACGCGGGTGCCGTTTCCGTTCGCAAACGCGGCGAAGGGGATATCGGCGCGCAGTCGCTGGACGATATCATCCTCAAGCTTCGTGAAGAAATCAACACCCATGTGGTTTAAGTTGAAGTAAGAAGAGCAGTATGCAAACCTCTGCCAAGATGTATATTCTATTTGAGAAGTGGGAACCCTCGCTAGTAAGGGGGAGGTACTCACATGATCCAATGGAAAACATGGCAGAGGTTTTTTGCTGGTTTTATTTTATCAGCAGTCTTGTTCAGTGCAGGTTCTTCAACAGTAGATGCCTACAACTTGATTCTAAGCGAATCCTTCGAATCAACAGATACCAGGAATGTTTATGAACCTTACGGGGAAATTCAAGGCTCCGATTACATCGAAATGTCTCGGTTCTATGCGCTCCGAGTAGCAGGATTCAGTGATATCAATAGATACTTGGAAATTCCCGATACAGCCAAGAGAAGTGAGCCTGACAAGAAGCGTGGATCCGTTCCCGTGCTTGCACCGAAGGATGATCAGGTGCTGCACACCGTGAAGGTAACCGCTACCGGGTACACGGCCGGTTATGAATCCACCGGGAAGAAGCCGGGACATCCGCAGTATGGAATTACCTATTCCGGTGTGAAGGTTAAGCGGGATCGAAATACGCTGTCAACGATTGCCGCAGACCCGGATGTGTTTCCAATCGGGAGCATTCTCTATGTCCCAGGCTATGGGTATGGCATTGTAGCGGATATCGGGTCTGCCATCAAAGGCCAGAAAATCGACCTTTACTTCTCCACAACCAAGCAGGTGTTTAAGGAGTGGGGTAAAAAGGACGTCGAGGTGCAGGTCATTAAGACCGGCAGCGGCAAATGTACGGAAGAAATGCTGAAGACGCTAGATAATGCAATTGAGACCTATCACTTCCTGCCTTCATCGGTGCTTGAAGAAGCAATTTAAGGCTCTTTAAGCACGCGTTCAAGGAATAAAGATTTCGGAATAATGACTGCTTGTTCTTCGCATACTACTTTTCGGGGGCAAAACCCCTGAAGAGGATGATGGTATTGCATAAGAACAGGGAGGTGAATACTGTGGCTAAGAAGAACAAGGTGCAAGAGAACTTTAAAACACCGAATGAAAAGTTTAACGCTGAGTTTGCTGAAGATACCAGCATAGCCAGCAACCCTAAAGGGAATTCCAAAGTTCAAGAGAACTTCAAAACACCGAATGAAAAGTTTAATGCTGAGTTTGCTGAAGATACCAGCATCGCCAGCAACCCAAAAGGAAATTCCAAAGTTCAAGAGAACTTCAAAAAACCGAACGAGAAGTTTGATGCTGAGTTTGGCGAACTGAACACACCAGGGGACCATTCTGCAAACCGTTAAGGTTTAGATGCCAGCGTCCGTTCGTGAAAAATAAGACCTCCGCTTTAGCGGGGGTCTTTTATTATGGTTAAATACCCATTTTTATCCACTCACTCGGTCTCAAGACGGAGATCACTTTCATTCCACCGCCGCTAACCGGTTCATTCCAATATGTTGTACACTGTAGTTAAATAAAAAAATGAATTGGAAGGCAAGGGGATGACCATGAGTAGAAAAGGATGGAGCCAGCTTAGCAGCGGATTGCTGCTCATTGGTATCGGCGTTCTGTTTCTTCTAAATCAGCTTGATCTTATAAATGTGGACCTTGGTTATATATTCTCGACCTTTTGGCCGGTGTTCCTTATCTGGTTCGGGCTGCAGAGTTTGATTTATGCCCGTGGAGGAGCCCTGTGGGGTGCTGTTGTACCCATCATTATCGGGACGTATTTTCTCGGAAGAAACCTGGATTTGGTTGATTTCTCATTTGGCGATCTTATCAAGTATGCGATTCCGATCATTTTGATTGGTTTTGGATTGCAGGTGATCTTTAAACCGAGACATCATACACCGCCACCTTCACCGCCAAGTCCGGATGATTTCAGTTCGCATCGCCGGGAGGACTATGATCTGCCTGAGCCGCCGGAAGCCCGGCCGCTCGATTCTTCCCTCGATGAAGAGTTCGAACGGAGATTCGGCAAGCCAGACAAGGCTGACAAGACCCATTCGGATCCAGAGCCAGCCTCTATGCACGATCGTGAACCAGGTAAAGGATATCGATGGGATGGACAGCAGCATGAACGCCCGCGCCAAGAGCGTGAGGATCGCAGTCGCTTTAGGGTTCATGTTGATTTTGATAATGACGGCAGAAGCTACGGTGATGGCTCCGACAATACAGATCACCATCATGACCAATCCTGGAATGGTCATGATACGGTGAACAAGTCCTCTTTTATCGGGGATGTCCATATGGGTAAGGATTATTTTCAGCTGAAGCCAACGAATATTTCGCAGTTCATTGGAGATACGGTGCTTGATCTGACGAAGGCTCAGATTCCTTATGGGGAAACGAAGATTAACATCTCGGCTTTTATCGGGGATGTCAAAGTGTTTGTTCCGAATGATTCAGATATCGGCATCCATGTCACGACCAACTCTTTCATTGGCGATATGAAGGTGCTGGAGGAAAGCCGGAGCGGGTTTATGAGCAATGCCGGATTGGAAAGCCCGCATTACAGGGAAGCGGGTAAGAAGATTCGAATTATTGTTAGCGTGTTTATCGGTGATGTCAAAGTGAATAGGGTAGGATAACTGTTATGATGGGAATTTTGAAAAATACCAAATGGGTGATTTTGTTTTACTTTTTGCTGATTGGAGCCGGGGTTGCTGTTTTCCTGTATACAGCGAACCAATCCGGCTACATACATATTGAAGATAACCGGCTGTGGGTTTATTACACGGTCGGTGTCCTTCTGTTTACGGGGATTGCGGGATACATTGCAGGACAGCGCATTCAGCGCCCGCTGGATTTGCTTCATCTGAACATGCTGCAGGTTGCCAAGGGAAATCTGAATGTGCGGCTGCCGGCCATGGAAGACGGTTCTTTTGCCAGAGTGTATGATGAATTCAATGGAATGACGGAAGCGCTGGAGAAAAAAATGAAGCTCCTGCAGCGCCTGGGCGAGCAGGATGTCATTGAGAAGGAAATCGCTGCGGAAGCGGCGGTCCTTGAAGAACGGCGCCGAATGGCAAGGGATTTGCATGATACGGTTAGCCAGCAGCTGTTCGCGATTCATATGTCGGCCTCATCGCTCCCGGCGGTTCTCAAGCGAAATCCGGAACAGGGCGATAAGGTGCTCGGACAGTTAATCGAGATGTCTCATGTTGCACAGAAACAGATGCGGGCACTGATTGCACAGCTTCGTCCCGTGGAACTGGAAGGCAGAACCCTGGAGGAGGCACTCGAACGGTGGTTCCCGGATTACTGCCGCCAAAATGGCCTGAAGGGCATGAAGGATGTTGAAATTTACGGCGGGGTATCGGATGCGATTGAGCATCAGCTGTTCCTGATCATTCAGGAAGCGGTTGCCAACATCGTGAAGCATGCGGGTGCAAGTCTTGTCAGCATGTCCCTCCGGGAGGACCAGAAACGTGTCATTTTAAGCATCAGCGACGACGGTGTTGGATTTGACGAGGTTGCAGGCAAGCAGGGCTCATACGGGCTGTCTACCATGCGTGAGCGCGCCGAGAAGCTCGGCGGGCAGGTGGATATCATAAGCAAGAAGGGTGCAGGCACGACGGTTCGCGTGAATATTCCGCTTTTTGAAGCAGAGGGGAAACAGGGATCGACCACGGAAGAGAGCAAGGATCAGGAAGATCGAGAAGATCTGGAAGAACTGGCTGAGCCAGTGGAATAGAGAGGGGACAACATCATTATGGGTACGATTCGGATACTGCTGGCTGATGATCATGATATGGTTCGCATGGGGTTGAAAACGTATTTGTCGCTGGACCCGGGATTTGAAGTCATCGGTGAGGCAGCGAATGGGCAAGAGGTTGTCGATATGTTGCGGAATGGAGATGAGGCATCGAGGCCTGATCTCATTCTTATGGATTTAATGATGCCGGTCATGAACGGGGCCGAGACTACACGTGCCGTCATGTCCGAATTCCCTGATCAGAAGATTGTCATTCTGACAAGCTTCCTTGAGGACGAACTTGTGGTGGAGTGCATTGAAGCGGGTGCTGTCAGTTATGTGCTGAAGACCGTATCGGCCGATGAGCTTATATATGCTCTCCAGGGGGCATTCAGAGGCATGCCGGTGATGACTAAAGACGTATCGGAAGCGCTGACTCGGGGGATTCGCCGACATATGGTGAACGGGGATGAATCCGGACTCACCGAGCGTGAGAAAGAGGTTCTGCTGCTGATTGCCGAGGGGAGAAGCAACAAGGAGATCGGGGAAGAGCTGCATATCAGCATTAAGACCGTGAAGACGCATGTCAGCAATCTGTTGATGAAGTGTGAGCTGGATGACCGCACGCAATTGGCGATTTATGCCCACCGGAAGGGCTGGGTCAAAATGTAGCGAACAACTCATATTCCGGGATGTAGCCCAGCTTTCTTTTTATCTGCCTTTTAATTGTTTTTAAGGTACTATTAAGGTTTATAGTACACAATAAGAACAGTTAATCAATTAAACCACTTGGAAGCAAGTGATTTTAAATAGGAGGTAGACCTATGGACGATCAAAGAAAGCGTTACGGGTACCCGGATGATGAGGCAAACAACAACGAGTCGAATAACAATGAATTACCGAGACGTGAGAATGAATCTTCTTCTGAGAATTCTTCTTCTTACTACTATTCTTACGGACCGTTTCAGTCCATACCCAGTGAGCGTGATGACGAGCAGACAGATCACCCATACCGCAGCAGAGAATCGCAGGAAGTGGAGGTTACCGCTCCACAGCCTGTTAAACCGATACCATCTTCGAGCTTCTCGCATTCCTCCGGAAGCCAGGGCGGAGGAGGTGGCGGACCTGTGGATTCCATGACAAGAAATAAAGACTGGAACTATAACCAGAAGCCTAAAACTTCAGTGAAGACCGTGCTCCTGTCCTTCCTGGCAGGCGTCCTCGTCATCTCAAGTTTGATGTTCGCCGCGGATCGTACGAATTTATTTACTCCGGATGCAGCGTTCTCATCTGAGCCATCCCAAGAAACTTCGGCTAACGTGAGTGATAACGGCGGAGCAACAACGGCATCGGCGATAATTCCTTCGGGTCAGGGTGATGTATCCGCGGTTGTGGATCAGGCAAGTCCGGCTGTCGTGCTGATTGAGACACTGGTTAACAGCAATAATAGACAAAGCACGAATCCGAACATGAATGATCCGTTCTGGTACTTCTTTGGTGGCGGCCAATCGAGCCAGGAAGGAAACGGCGGGAATAGCGGTAATGGTGGAAACAGTGGAAATGGCAGCAACGGAGGTCAGGAATCCCAGCTTCAGCCTTCAGGGATTGGCTCGGGTTTCATCTTTGACAAGTCCGGATATATTTTGACCAATGAGCATGTTATCCATGGTGCCGATGTGATACAGGTCACGGTACAAGGCACTAAAAAGCCTTATGAAGCGAAACTGCTCGGTTCCAGTTATGAGCTGGATTTGGCCGTTCTGAAAATCGAAGGGGCCGATTTTCCGTCGGTGGAGCTAGGTGACTCCAATTCGCTGAAGGTTGGTGAATGGCTTGTGGCCATCGGGAACCCGCATGGTTTTGAGCATACGGTAACCGCAGGCGTACTTAGCTCGAAGGAACGCGAGATCGATATTCAAGGCACGAACGGCGAGGATGATCGTAATTACGAGCATCTTCTGCAAACCGATGCTTCGATTAACCCGGGTAACTCAGGCGGACCGCTTCTCAATCTGAAGGGTGAAGTCATCGGGATGAACGTAGCGGTCAGCGCGGAAGCGCAAGGGATCGGGTTTGCGATTCCGTCCAATACGATTAAGGAAGTTGTGGAATACCTGAAGAATAATGAGGAAGTTCCGAAAGATCCGGTTCCGTTTATCGGGGCAAACCTGGGAACGGTCACTCCGCAAATTTCTCAGTCCCTGGGTACCGACGTGACGGAAGGCTCTTATGTTGACAGCGTTGTATTCCGTTCACCGGCATATGAAGCAGATTTGCGTCAATATGATATCATTGTTGGCGTGGACGGAACGAAATATCCGACTTCGTCAGATCTGGTTGACTTCATTAAAACGAAGAAGGTTGGAGACAAAATTACGCTGAACGTAGTTCGAAACGGCAATAATATGGATCTGCCGCTGACGATCGGTGATAAGAACGAGTTCGATCTTTCCCAGCAGCAACAGCAGCAACAACCGTAACCTGGGATAGGTGTAAACAACAAGCGGAAGGGATCGTTCCCTTCCGCTTGTCTTGTCCTTGAGACGACCGATATAATGGGATTGTAACGTCGTACTAAATATAACGCTAGAAGATAGAGGAGATGCCGCTATGCGATCCCGGATATTAATTGTAGATGACGATGAGAAGATTATTTCCATGCTGCGCAGAGGACTTGCGTTTGAGGGCTACGATGTCCTGACCGCATCCAACGGAGCAGAAGGATTGAAAGTGATATTGAGTGAGGAGCCGGACGTTGTTGTCCTGGATGTCATGATGCCTCAAGTGGATGGATTTGAAGCGTTGCGAAGACTCCGGGAAGGCGGAAGCACGATACCGGTGCTGATGCTGACGGCGAAGGACGAAGTGGAGAACCGGGTGAAGGGACTCGATACCGGAGCCGATGATTATCTCGTTAAGCCGTTTGCGCTGGAAGAGCTTCTTGCCCGCGTAAGGGCGCTGCTGCGTCGTAAAACCGGCGACGATTCGTCTAACCACCGGCTGACCTACGAGGATCTCACAATGGATACGGATGCGAGGGAAGTCATTCGCAGCGGTCAGAGACTGGAGCTGACGGCGAAGGAGTTTGAGCTGCTGCATCTGTTTATGCAAAATCCGAAGCGGGTACTGTCCCGCGATTTGATTATGGATAAAATATGGGGCTATGACTACAGCGGAGAGTCCAATGTGCTGGAGGTTTATATCGCCATGCTCCGGCAGAAGACCGAGGAACATGGAGGTAAACGGCTGATCCAGACGATCCGCGGAGCCGGCTATATTCTAAGAGGAGATAACTAGCATGTCCATTCGGTTAAGACTGACAGCGTGGTATACCGGCATCTTATTTGTGACACTGCTGATTTTCAGCTCGGCGGTGTATGGCTTTGTCCATTTGTATACGTATGAGGAGTTAAAGCAGCGGATTGTGCAGCAGGCAAACAAAGTAGATTTTGGGACTGATGGATTTGATGTTCTTCCCAATCGATCTTCTGCAAATAGACTGGAAGATGCGGATCTATATATTCAGACCTATAACGTTTTAAATAATCGAATATGGCGTTCAGACAATATGAAAATCAGCGGGCTTCAGTTCGAGACTCCTTCTGTTCAGAAGGTAAATAAAATTAACAACGGGTTTAAGCGTGTGACTCTCAATGGTAATCCATTTATTGTGTATCAGCTTGCATTTACTGAGAGTAACACAAACCAATTAGTTCTTTGGCTTCAAGTCGGAGCTAACACGCGTACCATCGAACAAACCCTGGATCGGCTCCAATCCATCCTGATCATGGGTTCCGCAGCCACGCTTGTGATTGCATCAACCTTGGGACTATTTCTGGCTCGCAAATCCATGAAACCGATCGGCAAGGTCACCGAGGCGGCGGAGCAGATCCAGAAGGGCACCGACCTTAGCGTTCGAATCGAATACGACGGGCCGCAGGACGAGATCGGGCAGCTGATTGGTACCTTTAACGGGATGCTTGAGAGGACGGAGGGTTTCTACAAAGAGCTTGAGGATGCCTACGCCGCACAGCGCCGTTTTGTATCGGATGCTTCCCATGAGCTTAGAACTCCATTGACAACCATTCGGGGGAATGTGGATCTGCTGCAGAAAATGTGGGAGGTAGCACCCGGCGAAAGAGCGGATATGGACGAAGCCACGATCAAGCAGATCTCATTCGAAGCGGTGGGAGATATATCGGATGAAGCCAAGCGGATGAGCCGGCTGGTGAACGATATGCTGTCTCTGGCAAGAGCCGATACCGGCCAGACCTTCGAGCTGGATCCCGTACCACTCCAGCCGTTGGTTGAAGAGGTCGCAAGGCGGGCTCATTTCCTAGAGAAAACGGCAGAGTGGCATGTGGGCGAACTGTCAGTTCTGAATGGCGTTTACGTGGAAGGCAACAAGGATTATTTACAGCAGATGCTGTTCATATTCATTGAGAATGCATTCAAGTACACGCCGGAGGGCGAGGTGAGCCTGGATGTTGTCCTGTACAAGGGACAGGTCGGGCTTCGAATTTCGGATACGGGGATCGGTATGGATAAGGACGAGGTTCCGTTCATATTCGAACGCTTCTACCGTGCGGATCAATCCAGAGGCATCACGAGCGGGACCGGCCTTGGACTCTCCATTGCCAAGTGGATCATTGATGAGCATAAGGGGTCTGTGGAGGTTGTAACCCGAAGAGGGGAAGGCAGTACCTTTATCGTCTGGCTGCCCGTCGTATTTGCTCCTCCTCTGGAATAGGTTATAATAGACTAGATCGTTTACGTATTACAAGGGAAAGCAGGTGAGGATCATCGAAGTCATGAGAATATCACCGAGAGGTTATTGTTATGGAGTCGTTGATGCCATGGTATTGGCACGTCAGGCGGCCCAGAATTTGGATCTTCCTCGGCCTATTTATATATTGGGCATGATTGTTCACAACAGTCATGTAACGCAATCCTTTGAGGATGAAGGCATCATTACCCTGGACGGTCCGAATCGGATGGAAATCCTGAGTCAGGTGGAGAGCGGCACCGTTATTTTTACCGCGCACGGGGTCTCTCCGGAAGTACGCAAGCTTGCACGGGACAAAGGGTTAACGACACTGGACGCCACTTGTCCGGATGTTACCAAAACCCATGATTTAATTCGGGAAAAGGTAGCCGACGGATATGAAATCATTTATATCGGCAAGAAGGGTCATCCGGAGCCGGAAGGTGCCATTGGCATCGCGCCGGATCATGTGCATCTTATCGAGAACGAGGAAGAGATCGAGCAGCTGCAGGTGAAGTCATCCCGAATTACCATTACGAATCAGACTACGATGAGCCAGTGGGATATCAAGCATATCATGAAGAGTCTGCTGGATAAATTTCCGGGAGCAGAGATTCATAACGAGATCTGTCTTGCCACGCAAGTGCGGCAGGAAGCTGTAGCCGAGCAAGCGGGACAGTCGGATTTGGTCATTGTGGTTGGAGATCCGCGGAGCAATAACTCGAACCGGCTTGCCCAGGTGTCTGAAGAGATTGCAGGCGTTCCCGCTTACCGTATCGGGGATGTGACGGAACTGAAACGCGAATGGCTTGAAGGAGTAGGCAAAGTGGCAGTTACATCAGGGGCATCAACACCGACTCCAATTACCAAGGAAGTCATCGCTTATTTGGAACAGTATGAACACGATAAGCCGGATACTTGGGAAATCAAACGCACGGTGAATATGAGCAAGCTGCTTCCCCCTGTTCGGGTGAAGAGTAAGTCATAAGAATTGCCATTTATATGCTCGATTAAGACCCATCGCAGGTAATGTTTGCGATGGGTCTTTTCATGTTTAATTTCAGAAATGTTTTTTTACAAATCATAGAATTAAAAGGTGGAAACTGTAATTTTTCTAAAAGCCATATCTCTCACTTTACATAAGAAAGCAATATTCCATGTCGTGTAAGCGTTTCACTTTTCGATTGAATAATATCATTTTTCGTTGAATAGGCAAATGTTTATATTTGATAGTTTAAACTACAATGTTAGACATCAGATAAACTTCATGGCATAGAACACACGGGGGGTTGGATATGGCGCAAATATCCGTAGAACAGGAACCTGTTCCAAAACGGAAGAAGGACAGCTTGTTAATTCGCTTTGCTAAACAATGGGATATTCAGTTAATGGTGCTTCCTGCACTCGCACTCATTTTTGTGTTTAGCTATATACCGATGTACGGTATTTTGATGGCTTTTCAGGATTTTAACATTTTTAAAGGCATGGGTGACAGCCCCTGGGCAGGATTCAAACATTTCGAAATGTTCTTTGAATCACCAGAGTTTATGACGGTCATGAGAAATACGATCGTAATCAGTTTGCTTAAGTTTCTCATTGGATTCCCTGCACCGATTCTGCTTGCACTTATGCTGAACGAAGTCCGGCATATGTTCTTCAAAAGACTCGTGCAAACGGTCAGTTATCTCCCGCACTTCCTGTCTTGGGTTATCGTT
Organism: Paenibacillus glucanolyticus NBRC 15330; assembly: GCF_004000885.1. Taxonomy (GTDB): domain Bacteria; phylum Bacillota; class Bacilli; order Paenibacillales; family Paenibacillaceae; genus Paenibacillus_AQ; species Paenibacillus_AQ glucanolyticus. Next base: position 45,447 of record NZ_BIMC01000012.1, on the reverse strand, counting down.
TCAGGCTTTGCGATTTCTCTCTTGTCAACGGATAACGGCAGCGTAAATATTTTGCTTCAGAAGCTGAATTTGATTGAGGAACCGCTCAACTTCCTGTCCATTCCGGAATACTTCTGGACAATTCTCGTAACGACAGGGGTTTGGAAAGAAATCGGGTTCTCCTCCATCGTATACTTGGCAGCTGTGGCCGGGGTTGACCCGCATATGTACGAAGCTGCTGACATGGATGGTGCAAGCAAGTTCAGACAGATCTTTACGATTACGCTTCCATCGATTATGCCGGTTGTAAGTATTTTCATGATTCTTGCCATTGGTAACTTGCTTACTGCAGGTTTCGAAGACATCTTGCTCTTGGCTAAGAACCCGGTATTGCGAGAGGTTTCCGACGTTATCGACACGTATGTTTATCGAATAGGTATTGAAAATTCCCGATTCTCATATGCAACGGCTGTAGGCTTGTTTAAAGCGGTAATCAGCGTCATGCTTCTGACGATTGCCAACTTGATCGCACGTAAATCAGGTAACAGCTTATGGTAAGAGAACATTGTGATGAAGGGAGTCGGTAGTTTTGGTACGGTTAGCATTCGGTGACAAAGTGATGATGGTTATCATATATATCTTTCTGGCATTATTGGCCTTTGTAACTTTTTATCCGTTTTGGAACGGACTTGTCATTTCATTTAACTCAGGTTCAGATACAGCAATGGGTGGCGTTACCTTTTGGCCCCGGGACTTTACATTAGAGAATTACGGGATCGTGTTTCAGGATACCAGGCTGCTGAATGGTTTTAAAATTTCGGTGCTTCGTACCGTGATCGGAACCATCTCCTCCATACTCGTAACATCCATCTTTGCTTACGGGATGACCAAGAGCGAATTGATTGGCCGCAAGTACTACATGATTATGTGTATCATTACGATGTATTTTGGCGGCGGCTTGATCCCAACCTTTATGCTCGTTCGTGGTTTGGGTCTGATGGACTCCTTCTGGGTGTTCATTATTCCGGGCTTGGTAAGCGTGTGGAACATGATCATCTTCCGGACTTTCTTCAACGGTCTTCCGAATGGTCTTGAGGAATCCGCCAAGATTGATGGTTGCGGCAACTGGGGTATTTTCTTCAAAATCATTCTCCCGCTGTCCGGTCCGGTTATCGCAACATTATCGTTATTTACGGCAGTTTCCCATTGGAATGAATGGTTCTTGCCAAGTATTTATATCAATAACGAGAACCTGCTGCCCATTCAGACCATGCTTCGCCAAATATTGAATTCTAATATTATGTCTGAACAGATGAGCAACCTGGATTCGGCTTCTCAAGCCGTTCTCTCGCGGATGCAGAGTGTAACTTCTAAATCGCTGTCCATGGCAACTATGATGGTGGCAACGCTTCCGATTATTATGGTGTATCCATTTGTCCAGAAGCACTTCGTTAAGGGTGTTCTGGTAGGTTCCCTGAAAGAGTAGGAAGAGATAACGCGTGTTGTTTGAAGCATGAGCTTTGGACATAAATATCAAGTGTAAAGACGAAAGGGGAAATTAGAGAATGAGGTTGAGAAAGAAATCGCTGACCACATCGATGACGGCCTTGCTGACTGCAGCGCTCATGCTTTCAGCATGCGGCGGCGGAGCGAAAACTGCTGACCCAGCTCCTGCAGGAGAAGGTGGAACTAGCACGCCTCCAACAGAAGAAGCAGGCAAGTTTGTACTTGGCGAAACTCCACTGGAGTTCAGTTTCTACGGTCATTATAACGAGTATACCATGCCTCCATGGGGGCAAGACGAATCTTCGAAATGGATTAAAGAGAATAAGAAAGTAACCGTAAACGCAATTCATTCGCAAGGTAACGCGCAGCAAAAATTCAACACCATGATTGCTTCCACTCAGCTTCCGGATGTCATGTGGATGGACCGTGGACCGGATGTAGAGAAGCTGCGTCAAGCTGACATGCTTGTGCCTTATGATGAATATCTTGATAAATACCCTAACCTGAAAGAATGGATGGGTGAAGAAGGTCTGAACATGCTTCGTTCCCCTGACGGCAAACTGTATCAGTTCCCGAACTGGTATACAAACCAGCCGAATGGTAATGCAGGGTATGTTGTTAATAAACAAATTTACACAGAGCTGGGTTCTCCTAAACTGGAAACCACAGATGATTTGTATGAATACCTGAAAGCAGTAAAAGCCAAGTATGGCGATAAAGTTGTTCCGTTTGAACCACACGTTCAAGGTCAAGGCATTGAAGTTCTGTATTCCGCTTTTGCTGAAAATGCTCTAACTCGCTGGATCAGCATCCGCGGCGTACCTAACGGCGATAAGCTGACTTCTATCTTTACGGATCCAATCTTCCGTGAGTCGATGCAGTATTCTGCGAAGCTGTTCCGTGAGAAATTGATTTCTCAGGATGCTATGACTCAAACGGTTGACCAGGTTAAAGAGAAAGTGAACACTGGACGCGTTGCAGTATACGCTGCATCAAGCCCGACTGAAAATGCAATGAACGCTCATGCAGAGTTGGCAGCAAAAGATCCAAACGGAGGATACTTCATGATCTGGCCGATTCACAAAGAAGGCCTCGACAAGAACAAAATCTTCCCTGGTACTTATACTCAATTGGGTTGGAACGTAAGCGTAATTACGAAGTCCGCTAAAGATCCAGAAGCTATCTTTGCTTTCCTGGATTGGTACACAGGTCCTGAAGGACAAAGCGTTCTGATGTGGGGCCCTCCAGGAGGATATTGGGATGGCTTTGAAGAAGACGGCGTGACACCTAAATTCACGGAGAAATATGTATCTGATGCAGCCGGTCTTAACAAACTTCAAGCAATCACAACGAACCTGCACTGGAATGGTAACACGGTCTTTATTGATACAGCAAAAGCAAAATACGAGAGTACATTGCCAGAAGAGCAGCGCAACTGGTCCACTCGCTGGCAGTATGAAATCACTTGGAAAACCCAAGCGAATGCTACGGAATACATCAACCTCGATCCGGCTCCGGACAGCGAGGAAGGAATTATCCGTCAGCGTGTAGAAGATATCTTTACAGAATCCAGAGCGAAAGCCCTGTATGCGAAGGATGATGCAGAAGTATTGGCTATCCTCGACAAGGCTGAAGCGGATGCACAATCTGCTGGATACGATAAACTTCTTGCATTCAAAACAACGAAATGGCAAGAAAACGTTACAAAAATGAAAGGCCAATAATAATCTTTACTTAAACCAAGAAGGGTATGCTGCTGATGCAGTATACCCTTATCGGAATTTATAGGGGAGATGGTAACCTGTGTATAAAGTGCTGCTGGCAGACGATGAAATACTGGACCTAGAGGGCATGAAGAGCTTTATTCCATGGGAGAATCTCGGAATGAAAGTGATAGACTCGGTCAATAATGGCTTCGCCGCCTATGAGGTTCTCGAGAGGGAGAAGATCGACATCCTCGTTACCGATGTCCGCATGCCCAATATGACTGGGCTGGAGCTTGCACAGCGGGCGCTGAAATTGCAGGAGGAACTTCGGATTATCTTCGTAAGCGGTTACCAGGACTTTGGTTACGTGAAGCAGGCTATCGCTTTGAACGCATGCAGTTATGTTTTGAAGCCGATGGAAGATCAGGAACTGATCGATGCCCTGACAAAAGTGAAACTTGAGCTCGATCGCCTTCATGAACGCAAGGAGACGGAGCAGGCCTATCAGCAGATGATCCCTATCCTCAAAAATCAATACTTGCTGCAAATTCTTCAGAAGCCTTACGATGGCGCGATACTGGATATCATCAAGCGGGAGTACCGTTTTACAGAGCTTCATTGGCCGGTGTGCGTCATTTTGCTGGAACTTGATAATGTGAGTACATGGCGCAACAGCTCGCTCGATTCCGAGGAAAAGCTTAGTGTTGTGGAGAACTACTTTGCAAGATTACATAAACTTCTCGACGCGAACGGCTTTGAGCATATATGCAAGGTGAACGATCAGCGGACAGCCGTGCTGCTTAGCGGTGGCCGAGGCAAAGCGGAGATTCAGTCCCTTCTGGAAGAATTGAAGCAAGAATGCGCCTATACCATGACTGTAGGGGAAGGTAAGGCCGTCCACAAGCTGGAGGATCTCCATACATCCTATCAGGAGGCTTTAGCTGCCCTGGACTATAAGATGTTTCGGGGCAAAGGCAGATGGATTCTGTACAGCGAGGTGCCTACCGAAGATCGTGAAGATGTAAAAAGTCTCGATATCCGCTTCGATGCATTGTTTACAGCCATGACAGAGTATGATATTGTTCGTATCTATGATGAATTGGAAGCGATTCAATTACTTGCTTCCAATATACGTTCCAAGTTCACGATACGCAATTTAGCTGTGTATATCATGGTAAAGCTGGAAGGTCATCTTCAGACGATTAATGAAGAATTGTACCGAATGGCAGGCTTGGAGCTCAAGAATTTTGATATTTTGCTGCACTTTGAAACGATGGATGATATTTTCTCATGGCTGCGAATGAAGGCAATGGAAATATCGGAAATGCTCAAAAACCGAAAATCAACCAAGAATGGACGCTTGGTCGAAGAGATTATTGAGAATATTCAGGCGCGCATGCATGAGAACATTACACTGCGAGATATGGCAAACCGTTTTTCTTTCTCACCGAATTATCTCGGGGTACTCTTCAAAGAAGAAACCGGGCATAACTTCAGCGATTATGTGATTAAACTCCGCATGGAGCGTGCGAGAGACCTGCTCAAGACAACCAAGCTGAAAATATACGAAATTGCGTCACAGACCGGGTATCAATATTTACCTTATTTCAGTCGGCAGTTTAAGGAAATGTACGGAATGACACCCTTGGAATACCGGCGCAAGCACTCTTAACTTGCAAAATACAGATTAGATGTGGGGTCATGCATGTTATGGCGGGGAAATTCGAACGAATACGGGTCAAGATACCATTCGGTTACAAGTTGATGATTTCGTACTGTGTGTTCATCATTATACCGGTATTGCTTGTGGGTCAAATCGCGAATCAAGTCTTCGTTAAGTCAACTCGTGAGCAGACGTACAACAACATCCAGGGAACACTTCATCAAATGAGCGAGAATATTTCTTACAAGATGGAGGATATGATTCGAATATCGGACATGCTGTATTTCGATACGACCTTTAACAGCCGGCTGCGATATACAGAAAGCGCCTGGGTAAGCTACGATACAACGATCAATGTGCTCATTCCGAAGCTGGAGACAGCGGTGAGCACAGCGAATCGGAGGATTTGGCTGTCGATCTATCTGCGCAATGACGATCTTAGGGAGATCTATGACAGTTACGCGTATTCGGATCCACTCGACTCTAACAAACGTCTATTCGATATTTATCAATATGAGCGGCTTGAGGACAGGACCTGGTATAAATTATATCCCAAGGAAGAGAATTACGGAGTGACACTCCAGTGGAAACAGATTGAGGATGATGCGAGCAACGGCCGTATCTCATTGCTGCGGAGACTGGTCGATATCAGTACGACCATTAAACCGCAGGAGATCGGATTCATGCGGATTAATGTCAGCATGACAGATTTGTTCGAAAGCATGGATTACAACAAGATTGGCGATGGCACAGCGTTGTATTTATCGGATTCCCAAGGACGCGTGGTCCTGTCATCGGGCGGCAAGCAGACCAACGTCTTTAGAGAGAAGGAGCTCCGTAAGAACGGGGATTTGCTTATCCGCAAGCCGATTCCTCAGCTGGGCTGGGATCTCATTGCCGTGGTTCCTGCCCAAATTGTGGAGAAAGATACCGTAAAGATACGTAATCTAACCTATCTGATCTGTCTCATTTGCATTGGTATCTTTTTTGTTGTCAGCATCGTGGTCTCAAGATATTTCAGTCGAAGGGTATCCAAAATCGTATCGGTGCTTGATTCATTTCAGGAAGGTGAATTCCATAAACGGGTGTCTTTTAAAGGAAATGATGAGTTCACCCACATCTCCTCTGCTCTGAACGATATGGGCAGCAATATCGGTAAACTGATCAATGAGGTGTATCTTGCCGATCTGCAGAAAAAAGAAGCGGAGCTGGAGTCGCTTCATGCGCAGATTAATCCGCATTTCCTATACAATACGCTATCTTCCATCAGCCGCTTGGCACGGTTCGGGATGCTGGATAAACTTCAGCGCATGGTGATGGATTTGGCGAAGTTTTACCGTCTGTCGCTGAATGATGGCCGTAATATCATCTCGGTGAAGAATGAATTGGAACAGGCTCAGGCGTATGTTGATATTCAAAAGATCAAATACGATGAGCGGATGCAGGTTACCTATGATTATGCGCCTGAGGTGGTACGGTATGAAACGGTGAAATTGATAATGCAGCCGTTTATCGAGAATGTGCTGGAGCATGCATGGACCGGGGAGTATATTCATATCCGAATTACGGCCACAGTGCTGGAAGCGGAAGATGTGCTGGAATTCAAAATCATTGATAACGGCGTGGGCTTCCCTCCCGGCAGAGTTCTTGATAATACAGCTGGTCAGGATCTGACCAATGCCGGATACGGCATTCGGAATGTAGACCAACGGATCAAGCTTCACTACGGTAATGAATATGGGGTCACTTTGTTCAGCCGTGCTGGCATCGGGACAACCGTAAGAATTGTCATACCGCTGGTTAAGCGAAAAGTGGCAGAAGGACGAAATAAAACGTTATTGTAAACGGAAAGAGCAGATCTCCCGATCATGAAGGCTTGAAGAATGGGCTTGACGACGGGAGATTTTTTTTGTATATTTACTTTATCAGTTAAAAGCATAAAAGCTTAAAAGCGAACAAGCGCGAAAGTGAGCATCAACTCATTCACAAACAGGAATATATTCAGAAAGAAGGTTATATAATGATCGTTATCACTTCAAATCAAATATTAGAGGAACAAGTACAGCATATCGTAGGGGAAATTGAGAAGGAAGGACTGCAGGCTCATGTATCCCGAGGGGCGGATCGGACGGTAATCGGTCTTATCGGCAGCGTGAATCCGAAACTTGCGGAGCATCTCCGTCAAATGAAAGGTGTAGAGAACGTAGTCAAGATCTCCAAGTCCTACAAGCTGGCGAGCCGTGATTTCCATCCGGATGATACCGTTATCGATATTAAGGGCACCAGGATTGGCGGCGGCAACCTGGTTGTCATGGGGGGACCGTGCGCAGTGGAATCTGCGCAGCAGATTGACGAGATTGCACAGCTGGTCAAGGCAGCAGGTGGGCAAGTGCTCCGAGGAGGCGCATTTAAGCCTCGTACGGGTCCATACAGCTTCCAGGGTGTTGGCGTCGAGGGTTTGATCATGATGGCTGAAGCGGGCCAAAAACATGGCCTGCTGACGATAACAGAGGTTATGACCCCCGAATACGTTGATATTTGCGCCGAGTATGCCGATATTCTTCAAGTAGGTACCCGAAATATGCAGAATTTCGATCTGCTTCGCAAACTGGGCACCTGCGGCAAGCCGGTTTTGCTCAAGAGAGGCTTTAGCGCCACCTATGATGAGTTACTGAATGCAGCGGAATATATTCTTGCCGGCGGCAATCCGAATGTTATGCTCTGTGAACGCGGAATCCGAACATTCGAAACGTATACCCGAAATACATTGGATTTATCTGCCATCCCGGTTCTGCAAGGGTTGAGCCATCTTCCGGTGATCTCGGACCCAAGTCACGGAACGGGCCGGCGCGAGCTCGTAGAACCGATGTCCAAGGCTTCTGTAGCGGCTGGAGCAGACGGTCTTATCATTGAGATGCATACGGATCCTGACAATTCCATGACGGGAGATGGCGTTCAATCGCTGTTCCCGGATCAATTCGCCGCGCTGCTGAAAGACTTGGAGCAACTGGCTCCATTGGTAGGTAAAAGCTTTGCCACTTCAAAAGCACCTGCCTCTGAATTTGTGCGCGTATAACAATCGATATAGGTGAATATGATAGACTTAAGTATATCGTTCGCTATATGAGGATAGCTGGGCCAGTCCCTTATTTATAGTAGTAGACACTTGCAGCAAGCTCGCAGGTGTCTTTTTACTGCGTTTACATTAACTGGTTTTCAATGTCAGTATATATAACATCATTTTTAAAAATACCTTACATAGGTATTGACGTCAGGTTATCTCCCGGCATATAATGACGAAAAGAAATCGAAAGATTATGAACATTGTTAAGCTGTTTTAGTCTTAATGTTCGGAAATTGGGAGGAAGAGACATGTCGGTAGAGAAAGTATTGCAAACCATTAAAGAGAACAATATTGAGTGGGTCGATTTTCGTTTTGTGGACTTGTCGGGACGGGCGCATCACATTACCTTGCCGGCTTCAGAGGTAGATGAAGAAACATTCGTGAACGGGGTAGCGTTTGATGGATCTTCTATTCCAGGATTCCGCGGCATTGAAGAATCAGATATGGTTATGATGCCAGATCCGGAATCTTGCTATATCGATCCATTTACAGCACATCCTACACTTAACATTATGAGCAACATCTTTACACCGGAGGGCGATGCTTACGAGCGTGATCCACGCGGTATCGCAGCTCGCGCTGAGCAATATCTTCAAGAGGCGGGAATCGGTACAGCAGCATTCTTCGCACCTGAATCCGAGTTTTTCCTGTTCGATGATGTTCGCTACGAAAGCTCCATGAACAGCTCCAGCTACTTTGTAGACTCCGAGGAAGCAAACTGGAATACCAACCGCAAGGAAGAAGGCGGCAACCTTGGTTTCAAAGTTGGCGTTAAGGGCGGATACGTTCCAGTGGCACCTGTTGATACACAGCAGGACATTCGCAGCGAAATGTGCCGTTTGCTTGAGGAGGCAGGACTGCGGGTTGAGCGTCATCACCATGAGGTAGCAACGGCAGGGCAGGCTGAAATCAACTTCCGTTTTGACACATTAAAGAAAACAGCTGACAATTTGTTGATCTATAAATACATCGTGCATAACACGGCTCGCCAATATGGCAAAACGGCTACATTCATGCCGAAGCCACTGTTCGGAGATAACGGAAGCGGCATGCACGTTCACCAATCCATTTTCGATGGCGATACCCCTTTGTTCTACGAAAAAGGAGCTTATGCTAACCTGAGCGAAACGGCTATCCACTACATTGGCGGTATTCTGTACCATGCACCGGCATTGATTGCTTTGACAAATCCGAGCACAAACTCCTTCAAACGTCTGGTTCCAGGCTATGAAGCACCTGTTAACCTCGTGTACTCCAAAGGCAATCGTTCCGCAGCAGTTCGGATTCCGGTTGCAGCTGTAACACCTAAAGGCTGCCGCATTGAGTTCCGTACACCGGACTCCACGGCGAATCCTTATCTTGCATTCTCGGCCATGCTAATGGCTGGCCTGGATGGCATCAAGCGCAAAATCGATCCGACGGCACTGGGCTACGGACCATTCGATAAGAACATCTACGAACTGTCTGATGCTGAGAAAAGAGAAATCCGCAGCGTACCAGGTTCCCTGGATGAGGCTTTGGATGCTCTTCAAGCAGACAGCGAATTCTTGACTGAGGGCGGCGTGTTTACGCAGGAATTCCTCGATAACTTCATTGAGCTCAAGCGCTCTGAAGCTAAAGCGGTTAACATCCGTGTTCATCCGCATGAGTACTCCCTGTACTACGACCTCTAATACTCATACTAAAAAAAGCTTAGGGCCTGTGGCTCTAAGCTTTTTTTAGTATGTAGATGGATGGAAAGTAGATAGTGCTGTCCAAGCGAGCAGAAGGACGGCCTTCCGGGTGAGGAAGGTGAGGAAGACCATCGGTCCAATTGGACAAGCAATCAGAAGTAACCGTAGTGATGTGTCTTGCTCCCGCAAGATTCGCGTACGATAAGCTCAGGCTCAACAACAAACGAGCTGACCGGTGATTGCTTATTGATCAGGTCGTAGAGCATAAGTGCGGCCAATCGGCCGATCTTGTCTTTGTTTTGACGAATGGTCGTTAACTTGGGTGTAGTATATTTACATGCTTCAATATCGTCACAGCCAATGATCGAAACATTGTCTGGCACATTCAGGCCTTGCTCCTGAAGCGCCTGGATGGCCCCAATGGCAATCTGATCGGAGGCTGCAAAGATGGCACGGGGCAGCGATCCTGCCTGGATCAACCGTGTCATGGCCTTATATCCGCTTGCTTCGTAAAAGTCATCCCCGTTCAGAAACCACTCCGTACGGGCAGGAAGCCCGAAGCTCTCCATAGCGTTGCGATAACCGGCCTCACGCATGTTGGAGATTTCAGATTCCTTGCTGCCCCCAATGAATCCTAAGTCTCTGAAGCCTTGGAGGTAGAAATGTTCAACGACCTTCGAGGACATTTTATAGTTGTCCGACATAATGTGCCCCGACATTTCGCCGATCAGCTCAATGTCGACCCCTATACACGGAATGTCGCTCTCATCAAGCTCCTTAATGGAGGGCTCGATTTCTTCCCCGGATATAATGACACAGCCGTCCACCTGATAATGACGACATCTTCCGAGATAGTCGGCATCATCACCCTGGAATTTTTCATTCGAAAAAAACAGAAGGTCGTAACCGAGGACACCCATTTGTTTCTTGAACGAATTCAGAACCTCAACGAAAAAAGGATGGGTAAAATCCACATTCAATTTCCCGGCAAAAATAACGCCTATTAAATTGGATTTTTTCGTGGCTAATGTTTTCGCGGAGTTGGAGGGGGTATATCCGGTTTCTTTCATGATTTCCAGCACACGAGCTTTGGTCTCCTCGGATACATCACTATAGTTGTTAATAATCTTGGAGACGGTGGAAACGGATACCCCCGCCATTTTAGCGATTGTTTTAATATTCAACCCCATACTAAACGCCCCTTATTTGTTTATCAAGTCACCCCGAAATTTTCGTGGATTTTCGTTATAATTGTTAAAAAACACTTAATATTAGCATGAAAAATGCCGCTTTTTACTTGTTTTTACGTTTAAGATGATTCGTTCGAAACTTTTTATAATTCTCTATTCGAAACTGTTTCGTAAAAATAGTGTATCCGCTTTAGTACTTTAAGTCAATGGAAGGAAGCGGCTATATACTTGGAGTATCAAGGGGAAATAAAGGAATGATAACGAGACGAAAAATTGTATTGAATGAGGTTAAAAAAAGCTTTGACAAACAAAATGTTATGAGTAATAATAGGCCTTACGAAACCGCTTTCGGTATAATTCGCTGAATTACGAAATGGATTACTGAAATTTTCGTAGCATCAAGACTATACTGGACGAAAAGAAGCGGAATAATGAATCCGGTTTCATAAATGAATTGCAAATTAATTTCAGGGGGTAAAGAAATGATTAAGAAATTATCAGCAGTACTTCTGGCGGGTGCTTTGACTTTCTCGCTAACGGCTTGCGGAGGAAGCAGTGATTCGGTCGATAAAGAAACACCGGCTAAAGGCGATAAGAAGGTCATCAAAATTTTACACTGGAAACAGGATAACATCAATAAAGCAGTTGAAGAGATCAACAAGAAATTTGAAGAGAAGTACCCTGAGTATAAGGTGGAATATACCACTACAGGACCGGATGATGAATTTAAGCAGGCGCAGAGAGCGAGAATCACGGCAAACGACGTGGACGTTCTGGCTGATTTGTCCGGGATGAGACTTTCTCCGCAGGAATGGACGCCAGGTGCTAAGGTGCCCGATTGGCAGCAGTGGATTGATACGGGACTGATCGCAGATTTATCGGGCCAAGCCTTCATTAAGAATTATAATGCAAACGATATCGAGAAAGCCGGAACTTATAACGATAAAGTCTATGCAGTTCCAACAGGTAAGGTAGCCATGTCCGGCCTTTTCTATAATAAAGAAATTTTCGAGCAAAATGGTCTGAGCGTTCCAAAAACATGGTCGGAGTTCATCAAACTGAACGATGCTTTGAAAGCAAAAGGCATTACGCCGATTGTTGTTGCGGGTAAAGACGTATGGCCTTTGAAACTTCCTGTGTTCGCTCTGCAAGCTAAAATTCTGGGCGGCGGGGACCAGCAGAAATGGATCGAGGGTGTTTGGAAAGGCGAAACGGCTTATAACGATGATGAGGCAGTCGAAGTGTTGGATAAAATGAAGACAATCCAGGACAATTACATGATTGACGGATTCATGGGAATTGATTATGCAACAGCGCCTTCTTATTTTGCAACAGGCAAAGCGGCGATGCTGGCTGATGGATCCTGGGATGCTCCAACCGTTGCAGCTGCAAACCCAGAGCTGAAGTTCGGATACTTCCCGCTTCCTGCAACAGAAGATGCAGCGAAGAATGCATCCTTCGTCGGCAAGTATGATGTAACCTGGTATGCTGCCGAGAAAGGACCGAACAAAGAGGGAGCATTGAAATGGCTTGAGTTCTTCTCCGAACCGGAGAACTACACGACATTTGTAAAGGCTGCCGGTTTCATTCCAACACAGGATAACATTCAAACCGAAAGCGATTTTATCGACAACGAACTTACTCCGTATCTGGGGGACTTTGAATTGGCGTACGAAATCATGATGATCAACCGTCAGAATATCGGCGAGCATCTGGCTGCTGAGGGTGTTCATACTGAATTCCTGGCTCCGGGCGGTCTATACAAAACAGCGAAGGAATTGGCTGACATTCAGCAAAAAGAATGGGAAGCCGCAGCTCCTAAATAAAGATTTCTTCTACTATAAAGAGACCTATATAGAATGAACCATACTGTAATCGGGGTCTGTGCAACAGGCCCCGACATTTATTGAATCGGGATTTGCGAGGTGAGAGAGATGTATCCATTTGGAAAAGGGTTTAATCGCTTCATACCATTATTGCTGCTGCTGATACCCATGGCATTATACATTGTTTTTTATTTTGGACCTTCGATATTGACGGTCATTTACTCCTTTACCGACGTTAAAAACCTCCCCGGCAGCACCTATCAATTTGTCGGGCTTGATAATTACAAGGATTTATTCTTCTCAGGAAATTCAGGCGAACGCTGGCGCTCCATTATAAATACCCTGATCTTCATGTTCGTTGTTACGATTGTACAAAATGGAGTTGCTCTATTTATTGCCGTGATCATTAATCAACGCCTTAAAGGAGATTATTTCTATCGCGCGGTGTTTTTCTTGCCGGTTGTACTAGGCGTAGCTGTGGTTGCACTAATCTGGGGGATGATGTTTGATCCGTTAAACGGACCGGTCAACCGCCTCTACGATGTTCTTTTCGGATATCAGGATATGTTCTTCGGAAGTTTCACCCATGCGTTCGGCTATATTATATTCGTACAGATTTGGATGTACATGGGATACTCCATGTTGATCTTTCTGGCAGGACTGCAGTCGGTTCCAAAAGATTTATATGAGGCAGGTCATATTGACGGCACTAGCAAATGGCAATCCTTCCGTCATATTACCTTCCCTCTCATCGCACCGTCTTTCACGGTGAATATGCTGCTGTCTATTATTGGGGCTATGTCGACGTTTGATATCATTTTGGCAACAACAGACGGTCGATTTAATACCAGAACGATGGCATATGACGTGTACAAGGAAACATTCCGCGGCAGCTTGGAAATGGGTCTTCCTTCTGCGCTTTCCGTGATACAGTTCTTGATTATTCTCCTCTTTGTTGTTGTTGCCGTCAGACAAACGCGTAAGAGAGAGGTGGAATATTGATGCAGAATTCCAAAACAACTCAAATTCTTTCTTACGGCGTCGTATTTCTGCTTCTGATTCTGTATGTCGTGCCGCTTCTGCTGGTGTTCAACGTATCGCTTAAATCCTTTAATGAATATTTGCTCAATCCCATTGGTATCGTCCAGAACATTGAATGGGGCAACTACACGCAAGCATGGTCTGAGGGCAATTTTGCCGGTTATTTCACCAACAGTCTGATTTACACGGTGGCGGCAACGGGGCTTACCATCATTGTTTCGTTGTTTGCCGCTTTTCCGGTTGCGCGCGGATATGTCATGTGGAGCGGATTCATTTATATGTTCTTCTTGCTCTCCCAGTTTCTTCCGAACCCGATGGTAGCCCAATATAAATTAATGCTGTCCTTTAAAGAGAGTGTTTCGTTTTTCGGTTACGATACCAAGCTCGGTTATATTTTACTGAAAACGACGGGCACAGGCGTTGTATTCATGATGTTTGTGGGCTACATCAAATCGATCAGCAGAGATCTGGATGAAGCCGCAGGGATGGACGGTTCCGGATATATTCGTTACTTGTTCCAAATTATTCTGCCCCTTATGAAACCTGTGATAGCAACAGGTGTCATTCTGACCGCGATTGGGGTGTGGAATGACTTTGTAGGTCCGATCATGTATCTTCCAAGTCCGGCTAATTATCCGATCACGTTTGGCCTAAAAGAGTTCAGAGGGCAGTACGGGAATAACTGGCCGCTGCTAGCATGCGGAATAACGATCGTGGCTGCACCATTGATCATTCTGTACACGTTCATACAGAAATACCTTGTGGATGGCGCTCTTGCAGGAGCGGTTAAATCCTAATGGCATAAAGGGGAAGAGAACGATATGAAATCGACAGGATGGAAGTTTCAGGGGAATCAGGGCGTGTTTTCATTGAACATGCCTGAACATAACAGCTATTTATATTTTCCGTTAGTTAATGAAGCCGGCATGATGTCAGCCATAACGCCGAATCTTCATGGAGAAATCACAAGCAGTCATAATACTTTTTTGATGTCACCCGTATCGGTAGAGGATCTGCATAATTCTAAATCTGCACGTAATTTCTGGGTGTATATCGATGGATACGGGGCATGGTCCGCAAGTGGCAATTCCGCCAGGCAGAATGCAAACCGATTCATGCAGCAGGAGGAAGAGAGCGAATTAGAAGCTGGGTTTCTATGGCATAAGCTGAAGCGGATTAACCGGGAAACGGGACTGCAAGCGGAAGTGACGAGTTTCGTTCCTGTAACGGATGACAAAATTGAATTGATGAAAGTGAAACTGACAAACACAAGCGATCAGCCGCTGAAGCTGACGCCTACCGCAGCCATCCCGCTGTACGGACGCTCGGCAGATGATCTGCGGGATCATCGTCATGTGACTTCACTGCTGCATCGGATCTTTGTTCATCGTAAGGGGATCGAGGTGCAGCCTGTTCTGTCGTTTGACGAGCGCGGTCACCGTATCAATCAGGTGTGCTACAGCGTGCTGGGTGCAGAGGCAGATGGTGCGGAACCAGCCGGTTATGATCCGGTACTCGAGGAATTTATCGGGGAAGGCGGCGCACTGGATTGGCCCGAGGCTGTAGTTGCCAACAAGAAGGCGGGTGCAGCGGCTGGTGATACGCTGGAGGGCTACGAAGCGATTGGGGCTCTCCGGTTTCATGAGCTTCAATTGCTGCCAGGCCAATCCAGAGCTTATGTGATCGCAATGGTCATTTCAGAGGATCGCATAGAATCCGGCAGGCTGGACGAAACGTATTTATCGGAGAAGAGTTTTGATGATCTGCTTAAGCAGAACGAAAACTATTGGAATGACAAGCTGGCAACCGTGTCCTTTCATACTGGAGATCAACAGCAGGATATGTGGATGAAATGGGTAACGCTGCAGCCGATATTGCGCCGTTTATACGGGAACTCCTTCCTCCCCTATCATGACTATGGCCGTGGAGGCCGCGGATGGCGTGACCTGTGGCAGGATTGCCTTGCACTGATGATTATGGAGCCATCTGAGGTTCGATACCTTCTGCTCAATAATTACGCAGGTGTGCGAATGGACGGAAGCAATGCAACAATTATCGGAACCAAGCCGGGTGAGTTTATCGCGGACCGGAACAATATTCCTCGCGTATGGATGGATCATGGTGCCTGGCCGTTAATGACCACCCTGCTTTATATCAATCAGAGCGGGGATTTGGATTTCCTGAAGCAGCCTCAAACGTATTTCCGTGATGTGTTTGTGAAACGGTGTCAGGAGAAGGACAGCCACTGGTTGCCGGAGAATGGGAATAAGCTCTTAACCGTGAATGGCAGGGTATATGAGGGAACGATACTTGAGCATATTTTGCTGCAGAATCTGGTTCCGTTCTTTAATGTAGGCGAGCACAATAACATCAAGCTGGAGGGAGCAGACTGGAATGATGGTCTGGACCTAGCGCCAGGCAGAGGCGAGAGTGTAGCATTTACTGCGTTTTATGCGAGCAACTTGATGCAGCTTGCTGATGTATTGCTGGCATGGCAGGAGAACCACGGTGTCGAATTCATTGAAATTGCAGAGGAAATGGCTGTTTTGCTCGATTCGTTAACGACTCCCGCTTCCTATGAGGATGTTAAAGGGAAACTCGAACTGCTGGATAGGTATTACGAATCAGTAAAAGTCTCTGTGACCGGAAACAAACTGAAATTAAGTTTAGCGGATGTTGTACAGGATTTGAAACTGAAAGCGGAATGGATCATCCAGCATTTGCGCCGCAACGAATGGATCACAAACGAAGAAGGGTATGCGTGGTTCAACGGATATTACAATAATGATGGAGAACGCGTGGAAGGCGATTTTCCCCATGGTGTGCGCATCACGCTTACAGGTCAGGTCTTTGCTGTCATGGGCGGAATTGCTGACGATGATCAGGTAAGCCGGATTACGAAGGCTGTGGATCGTTATCTGAAAGACCCTAACATCGGTTACCGTCTCAACTCGAATTTTGGCGAGATTCAACAGAATCTTGGACGTGCGTTCGGATTTGCGTTCGGGCATAAAGAGAATGGCGCCATGTTTAGCCATATGAGTGTCATGTATGCGAATGCTCTGTATAAAAGAGGTTTTGTCCAAGAAGGATATGAGGTGCTGCAGTCGATTTATGATCTGAGCAATGACTTTGATCGCAGTCGCATGTATCCTGGTATTCCTGAATACATCAATGAGAAGGGAAGAGGCATGTATCCCTATCTCACCGGATCAGCAAGCTGGCTTCTGCTTACGATGCTGACCGAGGTGTTTGGCGTGAAAGGTAATCTGGGACATCTTCGCTTGGAACCGAAATTACGTTCCTCTCAATTTGGAGCTGATGGCAACGCAGTTGTAGATACAAGGTTTGCTGATCAACAGCTTCAGATTGTATACAGCAATCCAAGCGGATTGGATTATGGAAGTTATGGGATTCAATCGATTACACTGAACGGCGAGAAGGTTCAGCTGCGCAGTATCACTCGAGGGGCAGCAGAAGTGGATCGTTATACGTTGTCTGCGTTATCCATGAATGAATCTCATATCATTCTTGTCGAGCTCGCCTAACATAAGAACATGCAAATTTACGGAAGCCCTGGCAGACAAGTGACCGGGGCTTCTTCATCATGAATGGAGAGGGAGCGATTAGCATGAGCCATCTATTAACGAACGGACAACTAGCCGTAGATATAGCGGATATTGATAGTTACCAAGGCACACGTTTTGATCGGACTGGATTCATTACACAGGTCAGGCTCGTGGGGAGCGGTCATACGTTCTGTGTTCATGAGTATGCAGGGGGATTTAACCCTGCCGGCGGATCAGGATTATGCAATGAATTTGGTCTTCACGACGGAATGGGGTACTCGGAAACCAGGGTAGGCGAGTGGTTTCCTAAACTAGGGGTGGGCCTTCTTAAGCGGGTTAATGAAGACGGTTATAACTTTCAGTATACGTATCCGCTGGAACCTTTCGATGTGGATATCACGGCGGACGATTTAAACATCACGTATGTGGTTCATGCAAGGAACACAAAGGGATATGCTGCCAGGCTGGTTAAGAAGATCTCCATCCAAGGTACCTCGTTGACCATGGATTATGAGCTCTGCAACGAAGGTAGCCGAAGGATTGATACGGAGGAATATATCCATAATTTCATAGGTATAAACGATCAGGACGCAGGACCAGAATACAAGCTGCGGCTGTCTGTACCTGTCCGATTTACGGAGGTTGAATCTGACTATACCTCCGGCTTGCTGTCTGTCCAGGGTTGCGAGGTGAACTGGAACGCCAAGCCGAGCAAGCCCTTTTATGGAAAGCTGGAAGGTTTCAACGGCAGTGACCATTCTTATTCATGGGAGCTCACGCATAAAGCCAGCAGGGCGGGAGTAAGGGAGAGCAGTAATTTTCCAGTCGCTTACATGGCGCTATGGGGTACTGGCCACGTGATTTCTCCCGAGGTGTTTATTCGCCTGAGTCTGGCTCCGGGAGAACAGAAATGCTGGAGAAGGCAGTTCCAATTCTTCAGTTGGTAAACAAAAGGGTGTCCCTTTTGGGTCTTCGCAGGTTGGAACTGTAGGATTTATCCGTTTTTGATGGAGAATAAAAAATTGTATAAAATGCACTTGATGGACCTTCGCTTTGTTGCTATGATTAGCTTTAAATCTATAAAGCGATAAAGGGAACAAGGAGAAAGGGTGGAGAGTCTTTTGAGCAAGAGAGCATACAATTTTAATGCAGGGCCTGCTGCGCTGCCGCTTGAAGTGTTGGAGCGCGCTCAGGCTGAATTCGTCAATTACGGGGATACGGGCATGTCGATCATGGAAATGTCGCATCGCGGTGCCGTCTATGAAGCAGTTCATAATGAAGCGCAGGAACGCCTGCTGTCCCTGCTGGGAAATCCGTCCGGGTACAAGGTGTTATTCATTCAGGGTGGTGCCAGCACGCAATTTGCGATGATTCCGATGAACTTTTTGGGACAAGGCCAGGTTGCAAATTATGTGATGACAGGCAGCTGGGCCGAGAAGGCGATTAAGGAAGCCAGGCTGATTGGCGAAACCCATGTTGCCGCCTCATCGGAAGCGAGCAAATACATGGCTTTGCCTGAGCTTCAAGATATCAAGCTATCCGATCATGCAGCTTATCTTCATCTGACTTCCAATGAAACCATTGAAGGCACACAGTTTAAGGAATTCCCGGATACCGGATCCGTACCGCTGATCTGCGATATGTCGAGTGATATCCTGAGCCGTCCTTTTGATCTAAGCCAATTTGCCATGGTATATGCCGGTGCGCAGAAGAACCTTGGACCATCCGGCGTGGCCGTTGTGATTGTCAGAGAGGATATGATTACAGATTCTCCTAAACATCTCCCAAGTATGCTCCGTTATGATACTTATTTGAAAAACAATTCGCTCTACAATACGCCGCCGTCCTTTGGCATATATATGATTAATGAGGTTCTCAAATGGATTCAGGAGAAGGGGGGGCTTGAAGGCGTTCAGGAGCTGAACCGCAAGAAAGCCGCACTCATCTATGATGCCATCGATAGCAGCGGCGGTTTCTATCGCGGCTGCGTGAACGCAGAAGTGCGTTCGGATATGAATATTACGTTCCGTCTGGGCACGGAAGAGCTGGAGAAGGAATTTGTGAAGGCTTCGGAGCAAGAAGGCTTTGTCGGTCTAAAAGGCCATCGCAGCGTCGGCGGTTTGCGCGCTTCGGTGTATAATGCCCTTCCGTACGAGAGCGCTCAGGCGCTTGTACAATTTATGCAGCAGTTCCAGAACAGCCGCAGCTAATACATCATCGAAGATGAACAGAAATAACCTTCCGCCCATCAGCGGAAGGTTATTTCTGGATACCCCGGGAATTCGGGATGGAATCGGTTATAATAGAAGAAAACAGAAGAAAAGGTGGACTTTATCAACATGGCATTACACATCGTACTAGTCGAACCGGAAATCCCCGCCAATACGGGCAATATCGCCAGAACCTGCGCCGCAACAGGCACTCATCTGCATCTGGTCCGTCCGCTCGGCTTTAATACAGATGATAAAACATTGAAGCGGGCAGGGCTGGATTACTGGTATGCCGTACATATTGAATACCACGATTCCTTTGAGGAATTAAAGGCACTGTATCCGGACGGACGTTATTTCTATGCCACGACGAAGGCAACCAAGCGTTACATGGATATCGAGTATCAGGATGGCGATTTTCTGGTTTTTGGCAAAGAGACCAAGGGTCTGCCTCCAGAGCTGCTTGCTGCAAATAGCGAGCATTGCATACGGATGCCGATGACAGATAAGGTCCGCTCGCTGAATTTGTCCAATTCGGCTGCGATTATGGTATACGAGGCATTACGCCAGCTGGATTTCCCGGGTATGGATTAAAAGCTGCAAAACTTCGAGTTTTTAGGGAAAAATCATCCAGTATACCTATTTGATATTGAAAAAAACTAAGAAATTCTTAATATCCAGCAGGATTCGACAACTTTTTATCGAACTATTATACTAGGCCCTTATTATCAGTTCTGTAATTGTGGTGTCAGAAATCACTTGTTGAAAATGAAAGAGGTGTACAATCGTTATGAAACCTGCTGGTGTTGTTCGTAAGGTCGATCAGCTGGGAAGAATCGTTCTGCCTAAGTCTCTGCGGAAGAGATATCAAATGAACGAGGGGGATCCCGTAGAAATTCTTGTACAGGGGGACCATATTATATTAGAGCGCTATCGTCCGAAGTGTGTCTTCTGTGGTTCTATGGATGGTGTAAGCGAGTTTAAAGAGCGCTACATCTGCTCGCAATGCATGTCCGAAATGCAACAGCTTCCGAAACATGCCTAGTTGCCTAATATGAATTACCTTTTGAGCATCGCTAAAGAGCGGTGCCTTTTTTGTTTCGCAATAAAATAAAAACTCCCCCGTATTTCGGGGGAGTTTATGCCTTACAGGCCTTTGGTTTTATCATCATTGTATGACGAGGTCCAAATGCCGACCATGTAAAGGGCAAACACGAGCATGACGATCCAAAAGGTTAATGAGAAAGACATCCTTGCCACCTCCTGCTAAGCTATTCTTATTATAACCACCTTGGGCGAAAAAATAAATGAGAATATGAAGCCGATTCCATTACTCGAAAAATAGGAAGTGTGTTGGCACGGGCCGCAGACTTCCGTCTGATGGCTTGTTCACGACACGACCGTTCAGGACAAGGGAGGCCGAGCCGCCGCCATCCAGATTATAAGCGTCGATGACGCCCAATTTTTTCAGCTTGTTTTGCAGTTCCTGCAGTGTAGCGCCGGATTTACCCTTCTCATCGTATCCTTCGGTTACGAGAATGAGCAGCTGATCATCCTTGTAATTGCCGATGACCGTGCGAGGTGCCCGTCCAGGGGCCGTTCGCCACTTCTCGGGAATGGTGGTTTTGTAGCCGTTTTGGAGCAGCACGGGCACAAAGGTAGCACCGAATACCGGATCCAGGCGATCAAGATCGCTCTGATTGTAGAATTTTCCACCGATCAGCTTGCCGGATTTGCTCATGCCGACAAAGGAAAGATCCTTAAAGCTCGGTTGAAATCCTGAAACGTACTTGCCCTTATAAAAGGTTGTGCTTAGCGGATGCCTGCCCCCGTTGCCATCCGCGTATCCGCCGGCATTAATGCCGGCAACCGCGCCATGCCGACTTACCGCACGCATGGTCGTTTCGACGGACCCGGGTCTGCCGCTTTCACTGCCCAGTGACATACTCATGGCGGAAGGGTCCTTCAGCTTGACCTTCATCGCGTAACCGTGATAGGTACCCGGATTGATCTTATATAACTCGATTCGAATCCGGTCGCTGTTAACCGTCTCGATCGGGACCCCCAGTTTGCTTGTGATCCGGCGGTTATAGATTTGCTCCGGGCGTGCAGCCTGGGATTCCGCGGTTCGCAGAATCGTTCCTACCGAGGCTGTCGTCTGCTGATAGAGCTTGGCTGTTTTTTCAATAGAAGATATCGTTTGCTCCGCAGTGACGGACGCTTGATCCAATTCTTGCATGATGACGGCGGACTGTTCCGATATGCTGCTGGAAGGTATGTACTCAGCGGTTTCGTGTGATAGGTGCGGCGGCTTGGTTATCAACCACATACACAGCAGCAATCCGATAAAAGGAGCGATGGCTAGCATAAACGTTCGGTTGAGCTGCTTGGGACGAATATATCTCAGCCTGGTCACTTGAGCAGCTCCATCTTGCGTTCCAGCTCCTTCAGCTGTTTCTCTACCTGGCTTAACTGACTATACAGCTTATTGCTGTTGTCCGTCTTGCCGCTAGCCTGATCCTTGGTAAAGGTCAGCAGTTCATTAAAGGACTGAACCTTGCTCTGCATCTCATCCATTTCCTGAACCAGCTCATTAAACCTTTGGTCATACTCCGCTTTGAACGATGCCATCTCCTTGCGCGTATCCTGCTGCAACTGCACAACGACCTGCTCTTTTAAATGATTGCTATATAGGTAGGCTGCGGTCGTCCCCAGCCCGATCAGAACAATCCAAAATACCCAGAACCATTTGGTAGAAGGCCCTTTTTGATGCACTTCCTCACGGGATTTATAGGGGGCATTGTTTTCCGGCTCTAACATTGGCATATCATCACCCCTCAAAAACTATCATTTTTTCCAGATATCATTCTATCATGTCAGGATTACTTTCGCAAAGACGAACAAAAAGCGCGCGTTTTTTATGAAAAATAGATTGCCTAGAAAGTTAGAGTGGGATACAATCTGTATAGATTTGATTATCAAATAGGATACATATAAGACATTCGCCATACATATCGTCAAAGGCCCTGCGTCTATAGGATTAATTAACCTTTTTTCTATACGGATAACAGGATGGAATTGTATCAATCCATAGCCGCAAACAACGAGAAATCGCATGCCGGGTATGTAAGGAAATGACGGCGCTTACTTAATAGAGATGATAGAGATTCAAGTTCGTTGAAACAGGAGGTCTATTAGAAAATGAATCAGGTTTGGCGGGTAGTTATAGTTGGCAGTCAACCTACAAGCATGCTGGGAACAAAATTGATTTTGGAAGAGCAGCAGGATCTGCTCGTTGAGGGAATGACATCCTCAGATTCAGAAGGGCTTCGATTGGTCGGGGATTTGCTTCCTGACTTGGTTCTATTGGATTATCACCTGCAGGAGCACACGTCTGAAGCCGTGCTGGAGCAGATGAAGCAGCTGTCTCCGAGGACCCATGTTGTCATCATGACCGATAACGATGGTCTTCCCTTGCTGCAATCCTTGATCAGCCGCGGCGCAAGCGGGCTGTTATCCAAACAGGCATCCACCTTTCAGCTTATACATATGATTACCGGCCTGCGGGAAGGTGTTGCATCACTGCCGCTCGAGTGGGTAAGGCAAGGAATATGGCCCCTAACGGCATCTGCCATGAATGAAGGTGGACTTCAGCTCTCCGAGACGGAGGCCTTTATTATGGAACGGATTGTCCAAGGCATAACCTACGATAAAATTGCCATGGAAATTCAAGTAAGCCGCCGCTCCATTGATAATTACCTCCGCAAAATATACGTGAAGCTTGGGGTCTCCACCCGTGCGCAAGCGATCGAAAAGTACGCACTGTATACCCGCCAAGGCAGGCAAATATATGCGTGATGTGGTTCATAAGGTATAATATATAAACATCAGGAATACCTTTTAGAGGTTGTTAAGAGGCTCCTGAATACAAAACCGAGGTTTTGATAACGGTTAGAGGAGGGACTTCCATGCAGTATTCCTTTGCTTCCCGTGCACAGACCCTTTTGTCATCCCCGCTGCGCGATATCAGGGAACTTGCGAAGCGGGATTCTTTTATTTCCTTGGCAGAAGAGCTTCCGGCCGAAGAGTTATTCCCTCTGCATTCTCTGGCAGAGGCAGCGACATCGGTCCTGTCTGAGGATCCGCTAGCGCTGCAGTATGGTGAGGCGGAAGGATACGGGCCGCTCCGCGAATGGCTGAGCCAGGATTTTTCCCGGCGAAAGGGGCTTAGCGTTCAGCCCCAGCATATTTTACTGACAACCGGTACGCAGCAGGCCATTGACTTGCTGGTCAGGGTGTATGTGGACCCGGGTGACCCGGTGCTGGTCGAGAATCCAACCTCGCCTGGACTGCTTCAGGTGCTGCGTCTACAGGGCGCCCTCATTGTGCCTGTTGAGGGAGATCAGAACGGGATGCTGCCAGAGCATCTCGAAGCGATGATCCGGCAGCACAAGCCGAAGCTGCTGATGGCTGCGCCCAATTTTACCAATCCGACAGGCGTGATGTGGAGTTTGGAGCGGCGCAAGCAGGTGCTGGAGCTGTGTGTTCAGCATGGGCTTCTCATTGTGGAGGATGATTCTTACGGCGATCTTTATTTTGCGGATGCCAAGAATCAGGGGACAAGAATTCCTTCAATATTCTCACTGGAGGAACCCCAGGGTAAGCATGTTCTATATGTTGGCTCCTTCAGCAAAACGGTTGCACCGGCGCTTCGTACAGGATGGGCCGCAGGAAATCGGCGCGTCATTGAGATGATGACGGCGGTGAAGCAAATGGCCGATTGGCAATCCAGTATGCTGAATCAGCGGATGCTGCACAATCTGCTGGAATCCAAGCATTTTCAGCTGGAGGATCACATCGGCATGCTGAACCGGGAGTACGCAACGAGGCTTAAACTGATGGTAGAGCTGCTGAAGCGCAGCGCATGGAAGGATTCGACGTATGCGGTACCTTCCGGCGGGATGTTTCTCTGGGTGCAGCTGCCACCTGGCTTGAATGGCGATGCGCTGCTGAGAGCTTCTTTACTCAAAGGTGCGGCTTTCCTGCCAGGCTCGATGTGTTCCGCCGAAGATCATACCCGTGAATGCATCCGGCTGAATTTTACGCATCCGGGCCGGGATGAGCTGCTGCTGGGCATGAATCTGATCAGCGAAGCGGTGCTGGAATTTACTGCCCGTAATTAGACATGGAAGGCTGCTTCTTTAAGTATCGTTAATAACATAGGGTAGGCTGCTGATTGGACCTGTTATCAGGTCTGGAGTAGAATCAGCAGCCTTTTTTTGCATCACGGGATTTGCCGGTTTTCGGGCTGATGAATGTACATTTTATGATTTTAACACGGTGGCGTAGTCTGCCAGGGCTTGGATACCGGCAGGCGTCAGCACGTAGCGTCCGCGGCTCACCCGGCGGAACCAGCCATAATAATTGCGCTGCAGGATATCAGCAGCCGATCCTACGCCGCTTCGATCCCGCACAGCCGCGGGGGAAATGCCGGGCAGCGCAGCGGCTGCACGCCCTGCTTGAAGCCCGTGCTCCTGCTCCTGCAGTTCATGCAAGCTGCGCTGCTCCGCTTCCGCGGAATTCATGGCTGCAGCTACACGCAGCGTTTTCTCGCGATATGCGGTAACCAGCTTGGCTCTTGTTATGCCGCCCGTGTTGTAATCACCGCTGCGCTCCCGAAACTCATACAACAGGCGCTCCTTCCGTCTGATGGCCGTTCGGCCCGTCTGTACGGCCATCTCCGGCTCACAGAGCACTTCCACAAAAGGAGCTTTGGTTTTGTAGAAGGTTACCGTGATAAGTCCCAGACCAAGGCGCCCGCATAACCCTGACAGCTCGTTCCAGCGCTGATTGACCGCTCCTTTTTTCGCACGGCTCTTCTCGACCGCCAGATAAACGTACGGAGTCAGCTTCAGTCTCTCGATGCCCTGGAGCAGCAGCGCAAGATTAAATGTTTTTTTTAACTCCACAATAAGCGGCTCCTCGAGGCCTTCCTTCATACCGACAAGATCACAATGGCGAACCTCACCTTTTACTTCATATCCATTCATTTCAAAAAAGGCTTTTAAGGGAGCGTACAGCTCGGCTTCATGCTTTATCGCCATGGTTACTCTCCTTTTGATCCGAAACATGTTTGATGTCACGTTAATGTAATTTCAGTATAGCATGGGGACTGCTTTCATGCGTATCCGGGTGTAGACTGCTCGGAGAGTTCATCAAAAAAGCACTTGCTTGACTTCGAAAATAAGGTCAACTATTCCAAGTAAGCCGCATAGGTATGTAATACACTTTTTTCGAAAATGGAATGTTTTCTAATGACGCTGTGGAATGGAAGCCAATCCCCATAAACAGACTCATAGGAGGTAGCGATATGGATATTTTCGAACGCATAGCATCGTATCGGGCTGAAGGCGACCGTTTGGCGTGGAGCGGCACATTCAGGGAATACATCGAATTGCTGAAGAAGGACCCCTCTCCAGCCATGACGGCACATGCCCGTGTATATGACATGATCGAATCCTACGGTTTTGAGGAGATCGGGGGCCAGAAAAAATATAAGTTTTTTGAACAGGAAATTTTCGGTCTCGACCGTGCGGTTGAGAAACTCGTAGAGGAATATTTCCATTCCGCGGCCCGCAGGCTCGATGTACGCAAACGCATACTGCTGCTTATGGGGCCGGTCAGCGGCGGTAAATCGACCTTGGTTACGCTGCTGAAGAGGGGCCTGGAGAAGCATTCCCGTACCGACCGGGGAGCGGTGTATGCGATCTCCGGCTGCCCGATGCAGGAGGAACCGCTGCATTTGATTCCTCTTGAGCTCAGACCGGAAATCGAGAAGGAGCTTGGCGTTCGAATTGAGGGGAATTTGTGCCCGGCCTGCCAGTTGAGACTCAAAACCGAATACGGCGGAGATATCGAGCAGGTTGAAGTCCAGCGGGTGCTCATCTCCGAGGAGAGCAGAGTCGGCATCGGGACATTCAGCCCTTCCGACCCTAAATCCCAGGACATTGCGGACTTAACCGGCAGCATCGATTTTTCCACCATTACGGAATATGGCTCAGAATCCGATCCTCGCGCGTACCGTTTTGACGGCGAGTTGAACAAGGCAAACCGCGGTCTGATGGAATTTCAGGAGATGCTGAAATGCGATGAGAAGTTTCTGTGGAATTTATTGTCCCTGACCCAGGAAGGAAACTTTAAAGCAGGCCGGTTTGCGCTGATCAGCGCGGATGAGCTGATTGTGGCCCATACCAACGAATCCGAGTACAAAGCGTTTATAGCAAACAAGAAAAATGAGGCGCTGCAGTCCCGGATGATTGTGATGCCGATTCCCTATAATCTGAGAGTCAGTGATGAGGAGAAAATCTACTCAAAGCTGATTGGCCAAAGTGATATGAAGCATATCCATGTGGCGCCGCATGCCCTTCGTTCAGCCGCCATATTCTCCGTATTGACGCGCCTGAAGGAAACGAAGAAGCAGGGCATGGACTTGATCAAAAAAATGCGCATGTACGACGGTGTGGAAGTAGAGGGCTATAAAGAAGCGGATTTAAAAGAGATGCAGAATGAATACCTGGAAGAGGGGATGTCCGGTATTGACCCGCGTTATGTCATCAACCGGATATCAAGTGCTCTTATTAAGCAAGATCTTCAGTGCATTAACGCGCTGGATATGCTGCGGGCGATCAAGGACGGTCTGGATCAGCATGCTTCCATCACGAAGGACGAACGGGAGCGTTATCTGAACTTCATCGCCGCCGCACGTAAGGAATATGATGACTTGGCCAAGAAGGAGGTGCAGAAGGCTTTTGTGTATTCCTTCGAAGAGTCCGCCAAGACGCTGTTTGAGAATTATCTGGATAATATCGAGGCGTTCTGCAACTGGACGAAAATCCGCGATCCGCTGACCGATGAGGAGATGGATCCGGATGAAAGACTGATGCGCTCGATCGAGGAGCAGATCGGAGTCTCGGAAAATGCGAAGAAGGCTTTCCGGGAAGAGATTATGATTCGCATCTCAGCCTACTCGCGCAAGGGCAAAAAATTCGAGTACCACAATCATGAGCGCCTGCGCGAAGCGATTGAGAAGAAGCTGTTCACCGATCTCAAGGATATCGTCAAGATTACAACCTCGACCAAAACACCGGATGCCGTGCAGTTGAAACGGATCAACGAGGTCAGCTCCAGATTGATTGAGGAGCATGGATATTGCCCGGTATGTGCCAACGAGCTGCTGCGCTATGTGGGCAGTCTGTTGAACCGGTAATGTCGAAGCTGTATGTTGAAGTTGTAATCTAGAACAAAGTGATTAACGTGAGAGACTACTCTATGGATTCGGGGTGGTTTCTCACGGTTTATAAAGGAGTTATCCTGGTTATGATTGGTGCAAACCTGCGTGTAATTAGGACTTTAGGATTATGTCCAGGTGGTAAATATAGGCTATAATGGACCCTAAGTACTTGAACCTGTGATATGGATCACGCTATTTAGGAGTGGATTTTTCGAAATGATTGATGTTTCCCCAAAAAGACGTCAACAGCTGGAGTTTATCGGATTGGATGAGCACGGGTTGGCGCTGTTAGCCAACCATCGTGATGTGTTTGAGAAGGTCGTGGAAGAGGTCGTTAACCGGTTTTACGCGCAGATCGGCACACAGCCGCAGCTGATGCAGATTATTGATCGTACCTCGACCATGGAGCGGCTGAAGGAGACCCAGCGGGTGTATTGGTTGTCACTCGCAGCTGGCAGAGTGGATGAGTCTTACATTTCCGACCGAATCAAGATCGGACAGGTTCATTCCAGAATTGGCCTGACAACGGACTATTATCTCGGAAGCTACATGGTGTATCTTGATATTGCAGCCGATTTGCTGAAACAAATCGTGCCGGATCAGTGGACTCAAGTGGTGCATGCGCTTAGCAAAATGTTTAATTTGGATTCCCAGCTCGTACTGGAAGCTTACGAAATGAAAGAGAAAGAGAAGATTAACCGATTGGTCACGGATCAGCAAAAAATGTTGGAAGCGATTACAGAAGCAGTCCAGGAATTGACCGCCATGATTGTGGAGCTGGATCAAAGTGCAGCGCTTATGGCCGACAATGCCATGAAGACAGCAGAAGCGCAGGATAAAGCGCATACACTAACTTCGGAGCTTGGCAATGAAATCCTGCACATCGAACAGATGGGGAGTTTGATCCGGGAAATTTCGGATCAGAGCCACTTGCTCGGCCTGAATGCCGCGATTGAAGCAGCTCATGCTGGCGAGTTAGGCCGAGGTTTCGAAGTTGTTGCTGGCGAAGTGCGAAAGCTTGCCACCCATTCCAAGAAGGCGATGGACGAAATTCAGGACAAGGTCAGCGGCATCATCCGCAAGCTGGGGCTCGTTGAACAGGAATCGGAGAAAACGTCAATTAATGCCCGCAATCAGGCGGCAAGCTCGCAGGAACTGGCTGCCTTCGTGAAGATGATGGAGAAGCTGGCTGATGATTTGGAATCGCTTCAACATGAGTATGATGTTCAGAAGCATGATACCCATGTCGAAACCTTGAAGCAAGCTGAGAAGGTGACCGTCTAGGTCAAGCAGCCTACGCATGGATCGTTGAATATCGGTAAACAAAGCACCCGCGATGAGGGATTCACTCACTCGCGGGTGCTGTTGTTGTAAGCAGATATATCCATGCATCAAGCACTGTTAAATAAATCGCCGATGAAGTTTCTTGCCGTCATAGGAGAACAGAATCGGTTTGCCTTCGATCATGCTGTGCAGATGCACAGGTTTGCCCCAGAGCCGGTAAACATAAGGGATGGTGCGTTCCATGTATTTAAGGTCAAGCTCAATCCCTTCGTATAAATGCTTGATCATCATCTCACCGGAACGGAGATGATCGCCATCGGTAATGACGAGAAACGGGGAACCTCCGTTCACACGGGAAACGACCAGCTGGTCGCGGATATTCTCCCATGCTTTGTCGGTGATTTTCCACTCCGGCCCCTTTTTCTCAAACACGTAGAGATCCAGATCCTCCACTAATTCCTTTGTCAAATAATTGCGCAGGAATGAGATGTCCGAATCATATTCGCGTACATCAAACATCTTCTCCCGGTCCCAGCGGCGTTCGATATCCTCGAAAATCTTAAGCCCGAGGTAATAAGGGTTCAGGCTGTGGCGTGACGGCTGTACGACCGAGGCGTTAAGCTTGGCGAATTCCACGGTTTCCTCGCTGGTCAGATCCATTTCCCGCAGGATGCGCTGATGCCAGTACGAAGCCCAGCCTTCGTTCATGATCTTCGTTTCCATCTGCGGCCAGAAGTACAGCATCTCCTCTCGCAGCATGCTCATGATATCCCGCTGCCAATCCTCCAGAATATCGGAGTGTTCCTGAATAAACCACATGATGTCTTTCTCCGGTTCCGGCGGGAAGCGCTTTGGTGTCGGGGTTGAATTCTCGGCTTTCTCTTGCTTTTCTTCATCGATGTCCCACAAATCGTCGTACCGGCCAGGGGGCTTATGCCGTTTGGCTTCCTCCTTGCGCTCCAGTACCCGGCGAGCATTGTAACGCTGCTTGTCGAGTTTATCCGGTCTAATAATATGAGGATCTACATGCTCCTGAATCGCAAGCACAGCATCGATAAACTGCTCAACCGCTTCGGTCCCGTGCTCAATCTCATAGCGGGAGATACGCTCGGCCGTTGCCGACATGCTCTCGACCATATTGCGGTTGGAGACGGAGAAGCGGGCGTTGTTCTTGAAGAAATCACAGTGTGCCAGCACATGGGCCACAATGAGTTTGTTCTGGATCAGGGAATTGCCGTCCAGGAGAAACGCGTAGCACGGATTGGAGTTGATGACGAGTTCGTATATTTTGCTAAGGCCGAAGTCGTATTGCAACTTCATTTTATTAAAGGTTTTTCCAAAGCTCCAATGGCTGAACCGGGTGGGCATGCCGTAGGCGCCGAAGGTGTATATGATGTCTGCCGGGCAGATCTCATATCGCATAGGGTAAAAATCAAGGCCAAAGCCTGTAGCGATTTCGGTAATCTCCGCAATAGAACGTTCCAGTTCCGCGATCTCGTCTTGGTGCACGAGGATCCCCCCTTCGTCATGAAAAACATGGTTCTTATCATTTATATGGCAACTCGCTGCAGATATGCGGGCTGAAGAGGGGAGGGCGTGAATATGTACAGGCCGCTTCTAGAAACTGGGCTTTCAGCCCAGTCTGAAGATGTAGGAAGCGTCCGGTCTATGTAATGATGTTCTGTATGAAACTTTGCGTTATAATGGGAGTAATCCAGCGGATTGGAAGACTTGCCCATTTATTAACCGATGGACAATAATATGAAGTAGGGAGGCATATGGATGATTGAATTTCCCAAACCCGATGTAGAACAGTTTTTTCAAACGTACAGTATTCGTACTTTTGGAATCAGTGCAGACGAGTCACGGCTTGTGTTCAGCAGCAGTCTGAACGGAAAGTTTAATTTATGGGCGATGGATTTAGCAGGGGATACAGCTTACCCTTACCCGCTTACATACAATGATCAGATCAGCAGCTTTATCAAGCTCGACCCGGAAGGACGACATATTTTAACAGCCTTTGACCGTGATGGGAATGAGAACTATCAATTCCACGCGCTGCGCTGGAACGGCGGGGAGCCGATTCCTCTGTTTGAAGGAGCGTCAGGGGATGACAAGCATTATTTTGTACATCTGTCAGAGGACGGCAGACGCTTATACTATGTAACTTCGAAAGACAATCCATCCTTCCTGAACTCGCGCGTGTATCATCTGGACACCAAAGAGGATCAACTCCTGCTTGAGGGCAAGGATACGTCAACCGAAATGTGTGCAGTAAGTCCCGATGAGAAGACCATCGCATACACCAAAATGTATGCCAACACCTACTATGTGAGTTATGTGCAGCGTGAAGGCGAAGAGCCGTTGTGCCTGACCCCTTCTCCTGAGCAGGTGCATATTTCGGGCGATGCGCTGTTTGTTGACAACGATCAAGTCATTTTTGCTACGGATTATGAATCGGAATTTTCCTACGTTGCCCGCTACGATATTCCT
The DNA here is from genome assembly GCF_004000885.1 of Paenibacillus glucanolyticus NBRC 15330. Lineage (GTDB taxonomy): Bacteria > Bacillota > Bacilli > Paenibacillales > Paenibacillaceae > Paenibacillus_AQ > Paenibacillus_AQ glucanolyticus. Next base: position 13,893 of record NZ_BIMC01000012.1, on the reverse strand, counting down.
CAGCAGAAGTTTGAGCCCTTGTGCCGTATCGATCGGGAAAGCATCCAGCTCCTGCGCTATCATAAGGATTCGCAGACGCTGTACATCGTTACGGAGAAAGGGGTGGAGGATCGGCTGTATGCCTATTCGCTCGATAGCGGCGAGTTAACGCCCATACCGCTTCCTTCCGACATTGTGGAGCAGCTGAATGTGACAAAGTCGGGCCATCTGTACCTGCTCGCCCGTGGTGCCGTGAAGCCGCTTAACATTTACCGCTATGCGGACGGCAAGTGGAGCATGATAACCAAGAACGTTCTGACAGGATTAACCGATGAGGATTTGGTGGCGCCGGATGTCGTGACCTATAACTCTTTTGACGGCATGGAGATCGAGGCGCTCTTGTTCCGTGCCCAATCCCATGTTGCGAACGGTTATACGGTATTTTGGCCGCATGGAGGTCCGCAAGCCTCGGAGCGCAAGCAGTTCCGCTCCATGTTCCAGTATATTTTAGCCAAGGGATACAACATCTTCTGTCCAAACTTCCGCGGCAGTACGGGTTATGGCAGCTCCTTCGTGAAATTGGTGGAACAGGATTGGGGCGAGGGACCGCGCAAGGACTGTCTGGCAGGGATGGATTGGCTGTTTGAGCAAGGTATTTCAAGCCGGGAGAAACTCTTTGTCATGGGTGGAAGTTATGGCGGTTATATGACATTACTGCTGGCAGGGCGCAATCCGGAGTATTTCAAGGCTGCTATCGATATCGTCGGGGTCAGCAATCTGTTTACCTTCTACAACTCGGTACCGGAGCATTGGAAACCGATTATGGAGCGCTGGATTGGCGATCCGGAGCGGGATAAGGAAAGATTCATTAAGGATTCGCCGATTACGTATCTGGATGACATGGTGAATCCGATGCTGATCATTCAAGGGGCTAACGATCCGCGTGTCGTTAAGGAGGAATCCGACCAAATCGTCGAGGCGCTCCGGGCTAAAGGCCGGGATGTGGAATACCTTGTGTTTGACGATGAAGGCCATGGCATCACCAAAAAGGCCAATGAAAAAATCGCTTATGCGCGCATGGATGAGTTTCTTAAACGCAATCATTAATCATTAGGGCAAAAAAAGAAGAGGCATCCCTCGGGTCCATCAGACCTTGAAGGTTGCCTCTTTCCGTTTATTGATCCAGATCCTCGCGAGGATTCCACAGCTTGATTCCGTCGTCTTCCAGGATACCCAGAGTTACATCCGAGATATTCGGATCCTGTGTCAGTATGGCGTTGATTCTCATTTTGGTATGGCTGGCTTCGGCAAGCGACATCCCTTTTTTCAGTTCGATATACGCCTCCACGTGATAGTTGCGGCCCTCTTGCAGAATACGCAGACGGTTGATATCCCGCACGTCCGGGTCGTTAAGAATGAGATTGGAGATTTTCTCCTCGACATCCTTAGGCGCGGCAACTCCGATCAAGCCCACCATGTTGTCATATCCAACTTTAAAGGCAACGCCGACCATCAGGCAGCCGATCAGAATCGTAGCAATTCCGTCCAGGATGAGGAAATCCATGAAATGCGCAAACACGATGGCAATGAGAGCGAAGAGGGCGCCAAGCGTGGCAACAATGTCTTCATAGAACACCAGCCTTGTTGGCGGAGCAGCGCGACCGGCATTTTTGAATGCGGCAGGCAGCAAGGCAAAACCGGTTGCTTGAACGCGGGTTTCCTTCATAATCTCTTTCATGGCTTTCATCAGAATGGAGCCGTCTATAATGACAGCGATGACCAGTACGATAAAATTGAGCCAGAAATTCGTAGCTTCTTCAGGGTGCTTTAATAACTTGAACCCTTTGAGTATCGTTTCATACGCCATGATGGTCACCACGATAACAGCAACCATGCAGACCAGATTAATAACCCTGCCGAATCCGGTCGGGAACTTCTTGGTTGGCTTTCGCTCTGCCAGTACGCTGCCCACAAATACAAATCCCTGGTTCACGGCGTCAGCCACCGAGTGCATGGCGGATGCAAACATCGTTCCGCTGCCGCTGATGGAGGCGGCAATTGCCTTAATAATAGACAATCCGGTGTTGCCCAAAGCCGCAATCGCTGAAGAGGTGTTTCCTTTCTTAATGAGCTGCCAAGTGTTCTTCAATCCAAACCCTCCGTCTAAAATGTCAATTTCTATTTAATCTGAAGTATATATTATCATACCATTCCAAAATAAGGGTATCCTCATTCTCGGCAAGAATGGTAATTATCACGAAATTTACTTACCATGTTTTTTAATACATTAAACATGATTGACTCATATCTTCATTTCTTACCCAATACATTAAGAATATAGTGGAAAATAAAGGGATGAGTAAGCAGAGGAGAATTGAATTCGGCCCCTTAACGAGCAAGCAACTGCCTTGCAGCAAAGTCAATAAACATAAGGAGGAAATGTTATGAAAGCGTTAACAAGTCCGGAGGCAGTAAAGGGCAATGGGAACGAGGAATGGGGGCTTATTATTTGCTCCAGATGCGATGAAATGGTGGACACGATTCCTACCGACGGCGTAAAGATCATCTACGGATATTGCGGCAAAGGAGAATGCAAAGGCACCGGGCCCAAGGATGGATCATCATAACGATTAGCCAAAATGAAAACGAAAGCATGCTTAAGGGACGTCTGTTCCGAGGGCATGCTTTTTTATTGAATTATAAGCTTTTTTGATGGGAACTAAAAAAAATATTGATACCCAATAAAGCAAATTTAGACGAAAATATGTTGCATATATAATATATATGACGTATTATATCGGCAAGTAGAGGAAATGCATGCAGGAGGGATCACTATCGAACTGACGACAAGGCAGCAGGATATCGTCGATATCGTAAAAAAACACGCACCCATTACAGGAGATCAGATTGCGGAGATGCTGAATGTCAGCCGAGCTACGCTTCGCACCGATTTATCCAAGCTTGTGGTGTTGGATTATATCGATGCCAAACCCAAGGTAGGGTATTTTCTGGGGAAGCGGGGAACTCCTGACCGGGAGGAGAAGTTCCGCCTTCTCAAAATGAAGGTTGGCGACCTGCACGGCGTTCCGGTAATTGTACGCGAGACAACGACGATTCACGAGGCCGTTGTATCCTTGTTTCTGGAGAATGTAGGGAATCTGATCGTTACCGACGCCGATGGTCATCTCGCGGGCATTGTGTCCCGCAAGGATCTGCTCAAGGTGACGCTTGGAAATCCGACGGCGTCCTCCATGCCGGTAAGCCTGATTATGACCCGCCAGGCGAATGTGACAACTGTTCAGCCGGAAGATACGGTACTGGACGCCGCACGTAAAATCATCAATCATCAAATCGACAGCTTGCCGGTTGTTGTGCCATCCACCACGGGGAATCCGGGGGAGCACTGGAAGGTCGTGGGCCGGATCACGAAAACAAATATCATCAAAATGCTGCTCGACATGGTAGCCGAGGAATAGTGGGAGGAATCGGATGAATCAGGCAATAACTCATTTCATAGCAATCTGTTCAGACTCCATCGGGGAGACGGCCGAAGCGGTTGTCCAAGCTACATTGCGCCAGTTCGAGCTCCCGAATACAGAGATTAAGCGATATATGAATGTACGGGAAGAAGATGAATTGACCGAGCTGATGGAGGAGGTGGCACGGCGCGGAGGTTTTGTGGCTTACACGCTCGTGCAGCCGGAGCTTCGCGAGGTCATTCGAGAGGAAGCCGTGCGGCTCAATATTCGTACAGTGGATATTATGGGTCCGATGATGCAGGCGTTCGCCGATACGTTTAACGACTATCCCAAACGGCTGCCGGGGCTGCTGCACCGGCTCGACGACAGCTACTTCCGGCGTGTGGAAGCGATGGAATTTGCTGTTCAGTATGACGATGGCAAAGATGTGAGTGCCATCTTGAAGGCGGATATCATCCTGCTGGGCGTATCCAGAATCTCGAAGACGCCGCTATCGATGTTTCTCGCTCATAAAGGCTACAAGACGGTGAATTTTCCGATTGTGCCGGAGATGTCACCCCCATCCCAGCTTAGAGAAGTAACGAATGGGAACATCATTGGACTTACGATAGAGCCGGAGCATCTTCTCAAAATCCGCAGCGAGCGCTTAAAAGTAATGGGGCTCCCGCATCAGGTACAGTACGCATCCCTTGAAAGGATACAAGAGGAGCTGGATTATGCCTTGTCGCTGTATACAGAACTGGGATGCCCTGTCATCGATGTCACCGACAAGGCCATAGAGGAATCCGCAGGTCTGATTATGAATTTCTTGAAGTAAGCAGGCAGGAATGGGTATGGAAAAAAGCAGAAGGAGGGGATTCATAATGGAGAGTTCATTAGCATTGGAGCTTGTAAGAGTGACGGAGGAAGCGGCATTGCAATCCGCCCGGTGGACAGGAAGAGGAGACAAGAACAGTGCTGATGAAGCCGCTACGGTCGCCATGCGCAAGCATTTTGATTCCGCAGCGATGGATGGGGTTGTTGTCATTGGGGAAGGCGAGATGGATGAAGCGCCCATGCTGTATATTGGAGAGCGCGTAGGGAACGGCAAAGGTCCGAAGATGGATGTGGCCGTCGATCCTCTCGAAGGAACCGAAACGGTAGCAAACGGGCTGAATAACGCCCTGTCTGTGATTGCAGCCGCTCCTCAGGGAACCCTTCTGCATGCACCTGATATCTATATGCATAAGCTTGCGGTAGGACCTGAGCTTGCAGGCAAGCTGAGTTTGGACGATCCCATTGCGGTTACGCTTCAAAAGGCATCTGAGCTGTTATCAAAACCGCTGTCGGAGATGACGGTCTCCATTCTGGATCGTGAGCGTCACAGCTCCATGATTCGAGACTTGAGGGAGTCCGGGGTAAGAATCAAGCTGCTGAGTCATGGCGATGTCATGGGTGCGATCGAGACCTGCACCGACAGCGAGGTGGATCTCTATGTGGGTTCCGGAGGAGCACCGGAAGGTGTGCTTGCCGCTGCTGCCCTGAAATGTCTGGGCGGAGAAATCCAGGGGCGGCTTATACCGGAGACACCGGAGGATTATGTAAGATGTCAGGCTATGGGCTTGAAACATCCGGAGCAGCTGCTGTCGATGGAGGATATGGTAGGGCGGGAAGGCGTACTGTTTGTAGCTACCGGCGTTACGGCCGGGGATTTCCTGCGCGGCGTTAAATATATGGGTCAGCGTGCCGAAACGCATTCGGTCATGATGTATTCCGGCACAAGAACCGTTCGTTATATCCGCAGTGTTCATCATCTGTTTCAGAGTAATGAAACCTTAGCAGCGGCAGCGTCTTCATAATCACTCAAGGCTGAATAGACCAAGGGCACTCGAAGGGATTTAACCTTTCGACGTGCCCTTTTCTGTTTGTTTATGAGTGGTACATGCAGATCCGACTCGATTTATCCGTGTCTCTTCCGTCCGAGAATCAGCCAAGCTCCGCCCAGCACAAGCAGCACGGCAATGACAGGCTGAACGAATGATAAGTAATTCAAGATCGGCCCGATGGAGAATACAACGAAGAACAGCAGCGACAAGACAGTGAGAATGTTGATGGGGATTAGCAGCCACTTGTTGCGCGACCCGAACCAGTAGAACTCGAACAGCCCGGCGGCTACGGCGAGGATGAACCCGGGCCACATGGTTTGCCATGAGTCGAACAAGGAAGCGATCTGGCTGACAATGCCGGCTGTGAGGAGGATGCCGCCCGGGATCAGCAGCCCGATGCCCTGTCTTCCTACCAGAGAGAAGTACATCCAGTGAAAAAACAGTCCTAATGGTATGACAAACATGGTGGGCCAGAATGTGGCGAAGATGGAACCGGCGCCTACCGAACCGCCTTGGTTCAAGAGTAAGTAGGCGCCGAGCAGAATTAGCAGCGGTGCCAAGATTGTACGTTTCGTCATACAAACTTCGTTCCTTTCCTATGTAAAATGATTAATCCAAGAATACCATGCGAAGGATCAAGATGTCCTCGGTCCGGGGGGAATGTTTCACCTAGACTTTAGTCTAGGATGTAGGGTTTGGCCGGAGGACATGCCATTTAATAAGGACATAAGCTGCCGTTAGCCATGGAAAACAAGAAAAGACAGTCCCGCAGCTAAAGCAACACAGCAGAACTGTCTTATGATGAACAAAATGTTATTTAAGAAGGCTTCTTCGTATACATGAGTCCGACGGTTTGAGGACCGCAGTGGCTGCAAATGACACAACCGGCTGTAGAAATGCTGACTTGCCTAGCTCCGGTTTTCTCCTGCAGTTTTTTCTGAATGAAGCGGGCTTCCTCTTCAGCCATGGTATGTACAATAACAATCAGATCGTTGTCCATGTTATCCACTTGAGCGAGGGCATTCTGGATCATCTGGTCCAGCGCCTTCTCTTTCTTGCCGCGAACCTTGTAAGCAGGCGTCATGCTGCCGTCCACGACTTTGATAACCGGACGGATTTTCAGCAGACTGCCAATGATATTTTGCATGCCGGAGCAGCGTCCGCCTTTGTGCAAATATTCCAGTGTATCAACAACGAATTCGCATTCAACTTCGTTCACGGTGCGGTTTAACAGCGCAACGATTTCTGGAATGGACAAGCCTTCACTCGCTGCATGTACAGCTTTCATGACAAGCAGTCCAATGCCGGATGACAGATTGCGTGAATCGAAGACCGTTACCCGGCCTTCCGGCAATTCGTCTGCGGCTATCAACGCATTTTGGTAAGTGGAAGAAAGCTCGGATGAAATGCTAAGGAACAGGATATCTTCGCCTTGCTCTATGGAAGGTGTGAAGGCAGCAATGAAATCGGATGGAGAGGGCGCCGCAGTTTTGGGCAGGCTGCCAATCTGATCTACCCTGGCATATAATTGTTCAGGAGTAATGTCCACTCCGTCGCGCAGGGATTCTTCTCCAAACACAACATAGAGCGGGATAATGCCGATATTATATTCTTTTATCCACGAGGGTGGTAAGTCGCAGGTACTGTCAGCAAAAATTCTAATTTTTCCAGGCATGAACATCTCCCTTTATCAACTATTTGAATCTGTACTACTAGAATAACCTGTTTAATGAGAAAAGGGAATGCTCTTGCCATATTGGGCGGGAATTGGACGCGTAAAGACCAATTGTGAATCGATAAAGCCGCAAAAAAAGCTCCCGCTGTTTGGCTCGCAAGGCCAAGCAGCGGGAGCTTCCCTAGTTTATACATCAGGAATGGGCCAAACCCGATGGTTATTTGGACGACTCCAGATATTGCTTAATGAAGAGCTGGGCGTTTGCATCGCGTTCCGTGCCTTCACGAATCCCGGCAAACATGTCTTTCTTCAGAACAGGGAGCTCCTCGCTCATGGTGCTGCCTAAAATATCGACGGCATACACATGCTCCGAGCCGTCTTCCTCATTCGTACCCTTCACGAGTTGTTCCGGGGTCAACAGATCCTTCCATACGCCTTCCACCTCGGCTTCAAGCGGTCGCACCATTCCTTGATTACCCACCCAATCATAGGCGGTTTGATCCATGATGTACAGGTCCGGCCGCTCGGTGGACAACACAAGCAGAGCCTTCTGCAGCATGGCTGCATCCTGTGGGTTGTTGGAATCCAGAGGAGGGACGTAATTCATGGTAACGGTTACGCGTTTCCATTCGGGAAATTGTGCCAGAATCGCATCTTCAATCGGTGTGAGATCCTGTCCGCCATCCTTGTTCATATAAGAACCGAGGAACATAACTTCCAGGTCAACCGGCGGCAGGCTGGCCAGCCGTTCTTTCTCGGCCTGATGGTTGAAAATACTAATGACGATATAAATGAGTACTCCGATCAGAGCAATGCCGCCGAGTACATGAAATTTATAATAACGGAAGAAATGATCGGTTTTCTCCGCTGTCCCGGCAAATTTCTTATATTTACCATATCGTTTCTGGTTCATCTCTTCCAAAGATTTGCGGGTCTCTTCTTCAAGGATGAACTTGTAGGCTTTGGTGATTTCCGAAAATTCGGCTTCGATCTCCTCCGCTCGGTCGGGCTCCCGCCTTTGATGTGAACGGGTTTGGCGCATGAGCAGGGTATACCGGTCGTCGAGCTGCTCCTTGGTAGCATCCTCAGGCAAACCCATTCGCTCATAGGCTTCTTTCATTTGGTCCATTCATGTCACCTCTTCTATACTGTGAGAGTTTCCTAGTTACCAGTATATAGTGTAAAGGCTATCGGTTACAAACGTTTACGTGATGTTCAAATGATTGCCGGCTAACGATTAAGAACATAATCACCAATAACAAAATAAACGGCCAGGATCTACCATCAGGCAAGGTGAACGATTGAAACTTTTGATGAATGATTTTGAATGATTTTGAAATGTTGTGATTGTTTTTTGTGCTGATTATGTTACTATAGGTTCTAAAGGGGTGGATTCATTATGCTGACGGAAGAAAGATACCGGATCATATTAGAACGCTTACAAGAGCGCGGTGTTGTGAAACTGCAGGAATTGGTGGAACTTCTTGAAGCTTCTGAATCAACGGTAAGACGGGATCTGATCGATCTGGAAGAACGACAATTATTAAAGCGCATTCATGGGGGAGCTGCTCTGCCAAGTCCCAAAATGCAAGAACCCGGCATCGAGGAGAAAACCTTCAGAAACATTCAACAGAAAAATGCCGTTGCCCGGTTGGCGGCAGCCCAAGTGGTGGATGGAGAAAGCATATATATCGATGCGGGAACGACCACGCTGGCGATGATACCGTTCATTGAAGCGAAGGACGTAACCGTGGTTACGAATGGCTTATCCCATATCGAAGGATTGGTAAGCAAGCGAATCAAGAGCTATCTTCTGGGCGGAATGATGAAAATTCATACCAAAGCCGTCATCGGAAGCATCGCTCTTCAAAACATGGACAACTTTCGCTTTGACCGGTGCTTTCTGGGCACGAACGGCGTGGATGTTGAGATGGGTTATACCACGCCTGATCCGGAGGAAGCCTTGATTAAGCGTCGAGCGCATCAGCTGTCCGCGTCAAGTTATGTCCTGGCGGATTCCAGCAAATTAGGCGAGGTCTCCTTCGCCAAATTGTTGGACCTGAACGAAGCGACGTTGATTACGGAATCCTTGACTCCATCTTGGCGGAAGTCCATTTCACAGAAAACCAACATAATTGAGGGATCATAATGATATATACGGTAACGCTGAATCCTTCCATCGACTACATCGTGGAAGTTGAGTTTATAGAGCTGGGCGGTTTGAACAGAATGACTCGGGATATGAAGTTTCCGGGCGGCAAAGGAATTAATGTATCGCGGGTGCTCAACCAGCTTGGAGCTGAAAATACTGCCATCGGCTTCCTGGGTGGCTTCACCGGACGATATATCGACGAGACGCTGGGTAGGGAAGGGATCCGCACTGATTTTGTAGATATCGCGGATGATACCCGGATCAACGTGAAACTTAAGAACGGTGACGAGACGGAGATCAACGGCCTTGGACCCGTCATCCGTCCAGAAGAAACGGACGCGCTGCTTCATAAACTGTCACAGCTTCAGGCGGGAGATATCGTTGTGTTGTCCGGCAGTGTTCCACCATCGCTGGGACCTGGCTTCTATGAGCGTCTGATCGGAGCGTGCCGCAAGAGCAGTGCCGAATTCGTAATGGATACAACGGGGGAGGCCCTGATGAAGGCGTTGGTCCACAGGCCGCTTCTTGTTAAACCGAATCATCACGAACTTGCGGAATTGTTCGGCGTGGTTATCGACTCGAACGAGTTGCTTGTGACCTACGGCCGGAAGCTGCTTGAGGAAGGCGCCCAGCATGTGCTGATCTCCATGGCCGGAGAAGGTGCACTGTTGATTACAGCTGATCAGGTTTATCACGCCAATGTACCGTCAGGCACAGTCCGAAACTCGGTCGGAGCTGGCGATTCGATGATTGCGGGTTTTGTCGGCACGCTTGCTCTTGGCAAGGATTTATTGGAGGCGTTCCGAACCGGGGTTGCATCCGGCAGCGCAACCGCGTTCTCTGACGACCTGGCTGTTAAGGAAGCCATTGATCGGCTTATTCCGCAAGTTAACATCACGAAGTGGTGAGCCGCTGTATATCTGAAGAAGGCAGCCTGCGGAAACTTGTGCCCCAGCAATAGTCACGATTGAAATCAAGGGAGTGATCCAATATGAGAATTACAGATTTGATGATCCAGGATACGATGATCATGGATCTGAAGGCAGTCACGAAGGAGGCGGCCATCGACGAACTGATCGCCAGTTTGGCCGCTAGCGGGCGAATCAATGACCCGGTCCTGTTCAAAGAGATGATTCTGAAGCGTGAAGCTGAATCGAGTACCGGCATCGGAGGCGGCATTGCGATGCCCCACGCAAAAACGAAAGCGGTTAATCAACCGACCGTTGTGTTTGCCAAGAGCAGCAAGGGCGTGGAGTTCGAAGCGCTGGATGGTGAGGCAGCTTATGTATTCTTCATGATCGCTGCGCCTGAGGGAGCCGGGAATACGCATCTCCGTACGCTTGCCGCGCTTTCACGGCTGCTGATTGATGCCGAATTTATCGGGAAATTGATGGACACGAAGACGCCCGAAGAGGTAACGGAGTTATTTGATACCAAACAGGCTGAAGAGGAAGCGGTTAAGGCAGAGAAGGAAGCAGCCCGGATCCGGGAAGAGGCTAAAAAGGAAACGGAAAAGCACGAGGAATCCGGTAGCCATTCCGAGGCAGCCATTTCGACAGGTGCTGACGGAAACGAGAATGCTTTTGTTGTGGCTGTAACAGCGTGTCCTACCGGTATTGCTCATACCTTTATGGCTGAAGATGCGCTTAAGAAGAAGGCCCAGGAAATGGGCGTTGAAATCCGGGTGGAGACCAATGGCTCGGAAGGTGCGCAAAACGTGTTGACGGAGGAAGAAATCCGAAGAGCGACCGGTGTCATCATTGCCGCAGACAAAAATGTGGAGATGGCCCGTTTCAACGGAAAGCCTGTGCTGCAGCGGCCTGTAAGCGATGGCATCCGCAAATCGGAGGAGTTGATCCGCAAGGCGGTAAGCGGTGATGCGCCGATCTACCGAAGCGAAGGCGGAGCTGCTGCAACTCAACCGAAGGACGCAGAAAAAGGCGGCATCGGCAAAAAAGTATACAAAGATCTGATGAATGGTATTTCTCACATGCTGCCTTTTGTTGTGGGTGGCGGGATTCTTCTGGCTATCTCCTTCCTCATCGAGCAGCTTGCCGGAGAGGACCATCCGCTATTCCAGCTGCTGCAGACGATTGGCGGCGGAGACGGTGCTTTCCACTTCCTGATACCGGTCCTTGCGGGATTTATTGCGCTCAGCATAGGCGACCGTCCGGCTTTAATGCCCGGCATGGTCGGAGGTCTCATGGCATTGAATTCAAATTCGGGGTTCCTTGGTGGTCTGGCGGCAGGATTCTTGGCGGGTTATGTTGTCATCCTGCTGAGGAAAGCGTTTGCCGGTCTTCCGCGAACGCTGGACGGCTTAAAGCCCATTCTGCTGTATCCGGTTGTGGGCCTTCTTATCACCGGTACGGTCATGTTCTACCTGTTCGATCCGTTCTTCAGCTGGATCAATCTCGGTCTGGTTGATATTCTTAACAATTTGGGTACCGGAAATGCGGTAATTCTAGGTCTTATCTTAGGCGGGATGATGTCCATTGATATGGGCGGTCCCTTCAATAAAGCAGCCTATGCATTTGCGATCGGCGTATTTACGTCCAGCGGCAATACGAACGGAGCCATGATGGCTGCGGTCATGGCCGGAGGAATGGTTCCTCCACTCGCTATTGCACTGGCCACAACATTGTTCAAGCACAAATTCACGGAGCAGGAACGAAAGTCCGGTCTGACCAACTATGTGATGGGTCTTTCCTTCATAACGGAGGGCGCGATTCCGTTTGCTGCCGCTGATCCACTGCGCGTGCTGACTTCCTGTATTCTCGGTTCGGCGGTTGCCGGTGGATTGACGCAGCTGTGGAGCATTAACGTTCCTGCACCTCACGGAGGGATATTTGTTGCCGCGCTTGCCAATCATGCGCTTCTGTTCCTGCTGGCAGTTGTAATCGGTGCTGTGCTGTCAGGCATGCTGCTGGGAATGTGGAAGAAGCCCCTTGAGCGTAAATAGATTTCAAGTTAAACATGACTATACGGGTTGGGACAGGCATCTTTAGATGCTCGATTCCAGCCCGTTTTGTCCTCGTGGGCTTCCACAGCGGCTGCCGTCGGGATAAACAGTGACACATTCTCAGCTCTGCAGCATGTTATAATCGAATGAAATACGGATAACGGAAGGAGAGATCGAGGGATGAAGGAGCTTGGACAAGGCAAGGATAGGAGCCCGGAACAAATCATAGAGGAAATCAATCAGACTTCCACCTCTTACGGGATGGCGGCGGTTTGGTTTCTGGGACAAGAGAGCGTTGTCATCAAGGGTGGCGAGGTCGTCATTTACATTGATCCTTATATGTCGGATGAACTTGAGCGCAGGGGCGGATTCCAGCGAGCATTTCCCGCGCCGCTGCAGCCGGAGCATATTCGGAACGCGAATATCGTGCTGATTACCCATGAGCATGATGATCATATGGATCTTGCCACCATCTCGGTGATAGCCAGGCAGAACCCGGACACATGGTTTGTTGCACCGGCTCGATGTCATGAAGCGATGCAGGGGGCTGGCGTAGCGCCTGAAAGGCTGGTTGCAGCGGTATGCGATGAGTGGCAGCAGCTCGACGGTGTACGCCTGATGGCGATTCCCGCTGCCCATGAAACCTTGGATGAAGACGAAGTGTACGGACATCGTTTTGTCGGATATTTGATGGATATCCAGGGCGTTCTCATCTACCATGCGGGAGATACCGTAGTATATCCAGGCTTGGTCGAGAGGCTGCAGGCACATTCGATTGATATCGGTATGGTGCCGATCAACGGGGGAGATGCGTTCCGCCGGAAGGACGGAATTGTAGGGAATATGGGCTTCCGGGAGGCAGCCGAGCTTGCAGCAGCGTCGGATTTCGAGCTGACCATTCCGATGCACTACGATATTTTCCCTTGGAATGGGGAGAAACCGGGTTACTTTGTTGATTACTGCTATGAGAATTATCCCTATATGAAAACCAAGGTAATGGCAAGAACAGAACGCATGTTTTATGTAAAAGGTTAGGCATCTTCCAAGCATCAGAAATGTTGGAGTGGAATTTTTTTTCAAATGTGGGACAACGAGTTCGCAATTTTTCGGAATGACAAGCATATGAATTAGACATGCCCTTATAGATGGAGATGTCGGAAATGGTGTCATTTCGAAAACATGTCATAATCGTGATCGGCAGCTTTCTGATTGCGATGGGGACGAACTTTTTTCTTGTCCCGCATAAAGTTCTGGACGGTGGAGTCATCGGCATTGCGTTAATTGCCAACTATGTGTTTGATCTACATATTGGATTTGTCATCATTCTGTGCAGTATCCCCATGTTTATTGCAGCCTGGATACTAAATCGTGAAATATTTTACAATAGTTTGTCAGGCATGCTGATCTCTTCTTTTGTCATTGACCTGCTATCACCACTGCGAGCTGATTTTTTGCAATTATTTGCCCCGAATGTGATCTTTAGTGCAGCCATTGGCGGGGCGCTAATTGGGACTGGCCTTGGATTGATGCTGAGAAACAATGCAAGCACAGGGGGAACGGATCTGCTGGCACATTTCTTGGCAAGGTACCTGCCGCTTAATGTAGGGGTCATTATTCTGCTAATGGATGCCATCATCATTGGGGTGGGCGGACTCCTGCTGTCTGGAAGTACATTCGTTTATTCCGTGCTGACGATTATCTCGGGCGGCTTTACCACAGGGATGTGTACGCAGCGGCGGTGGGCGAGGAGAAAACGAAATAAATAACAGGCCTAACAAGAA
>NZ_BIMC01000011.1 GCF_004000885.1 Paenibacillus glucanolyticus NBRC 15330 | reverse complement strand
GCTTATGGTGTCCGTTACATTTGAATTACAGCCTTTTTAACAGGAATAACGGCTGTGCTGTCCGTTAGATCTGGTTTGGTCTCGTTCAGAACACCCCACGGTGCCTTGTTGATCTCGTTCTGAGCATTCCATGGTACCTCACTTCTTCTCAGAACACCCCATGTTACCTTGGCTATGTCGATATGCGTAACGCCAGCACGAGAGGCGCTACGTTCTCACCCCAGCGCATGCGCAAAACCTGATCGCCACGTTGGATAGAGCGGCTCCCAGCCGTACTCCTTCCGAGCTTTGGCATTCGAAGCACCACGTTCGCCACGATGGCTCCCCGCTTGATATTCAGGAGTAGGTGCTTGCAGCGCATCCGCATACACCGGCAGCCACAACGTTCCAGCCGCAGGCTCGTCATCAACAATGTTTACCGGACCTATTGGCCAATCCAGCGCCAGCAGAGCAGCATTCGCCGCATCCTCAACATGAAGAAATGACGTAACCCCATCCGTTGACGGGAGCGCTCGATGCACTACCTTTTCCGCAACACTCCCCTTGGCATCGTACCATGTGTTAGGGCCATACAGCATGCCATATCGTAGAATGACGTGATTTGGCAGTTGTGCGACAGCATGTTCCAACGAAACGATGCCGTCGATCGTAGTCTTGCGCGGCGCAGGTGCATGAATGTCCAGGGATACCTCTTCGTTGGCGGGGTAATCCCCGGGCTCATAGGCCCACGAAATGCTTTGAGCAATCATTCGCTTAACGCCTGCAGCCTGAGCAGCTTCCACCAAATGGCGTGTTCCCTCCATGCGAATCCTCGCATTATCCTCGAGGTTCCATTCGCTTAATGAAGTGAGCTGATGAATGACCACATCCGGGCGTATGTCCTCGATTACAGCTATCATCCCTTCCCGATCAAAGGCATCTGCGACAACGCCCCTGGCTCCCCAGGATTCAATGAACTTCTTACGCTGAGGGTTGTGTGTCATTCCTACAACCTCGTGACCTGCCTGAACGAGCTTGGGAAGCAGTAATTGCCCAATGACTCCTGTGGAGCCGGCTACAAATATGTTCAACTTAACGACCTCCAATCGAATACAAATAGGAATGAACCCAACGTTGTCAGACCGAACTTCAGTGTAGGGGTAGTTTCCATCTTAGCATGATAGGGATAGACCTATTAAGTGCCACTTTCCATGGAACGGACTATACCAATGCCAATTCTTTCGATGAAGACGGTTCCCTCAACAATCGAATAGACCGCTCGCGGTATCGCTTTTCACATGAAAAAACACGCCTATTCGGCGTGCTTCAAATATGTAGCATGTAAAATTATTCTGGAAAATCCCTTACAATCATTCTATGCGTTTAAATCCGTTATCGCCGGCACATTAATTTCTTTGACACATGCCGCCTTCGATAAACCGACTACGCACCGGACAAGCGAGACGATATCTTGAACCGGGATTCGGGTGCCCCCGTATTCGGATATGGCCTTCTCCGCCCCATCTTCATAGGGGATCTCGGCTGCAAGCTCGCCCGGATTAATGCAAGTAACCGCTATCCCGTCTTTGCGGACATGCTCCCGCAGAGCATGGGTAATGCCGCGCAAACTGAATTTGGATGCCACAAAAGAGACTTGGGCATTGTTCGTATGATCCAAGCCGGCAGTGGAGCCAATCATAATGATTTTGCCTGCTTCGGATTTACGCAGATTCGGCAGTAGCGCTTGCATGCAGGTTATCGTAGAGGTGATATTCACATGTATGATGTTAGCAATCTCCGCAGGGTCATCCTCATCAAAATTATAGTGATCCTCGAAACCTTCTTTTTCCCATATCCCAACGTTATATATCAACACATCCAGTTTCTCATGCTGTAAGGAATTTGCCACTTCTTGAACGGCCTTCGGCTGTGAGAGATCGGCTTGGACCCATTTTCGCTGGACCCCATCCTCCATATCCAAACTGCCCGGTCTGCTTCGGGATACCACCCAAACCCGATCTCCCGCTTGGGGAAGGCCTTTGACAAAGGCGTCTCCCAGCCCTTTGCTTGCACCAAATATAATATAATTCTTCATTCTTAGGTCTCCTTGATAAAATAATGAATTTGGCTTGCTCTTGTACCTACCTCATTATACATGGACTTGTCGCGCAGATCGAAATGGGCGGTCTGCAGCATGTTCCACATAACCAAAAAACGCACCACTTCATGTGGTGACGTTTTCCGGGTTTAACTTGCCGGACCGGCGCTATAGCCGCGGTCCAGCTAGCTTGATAGCGTCTGGTATGTCACGAAATTTCTCGAAATTTTGAGCAAATAACCTCCCAAGCTCTCTCGCTCCACGGTCATACGCGTCCTTATCTACCCATACGTTCCTCGGGTCTAGCAGCTCATCCGGGACTCCGGAAATAGCGGCTGGAATCCATACGCCAAACACTGGCTGGGGAATGAACGAGGTGTTCTCGATACTTCCATTTATAATAGCTGTAATCATAGCTCTTGTGTATGACAGGTTCATCCGTTGGCCGATCCCGTACGGACCGCCGCTCCACCCTGTGTTGACGAGATAGACGCGGGTATCGTGCTTCGTGATGTTGTTCCCGAGCATTTCTGCATACACATTCGGCTGAAGGGGGAGGAACGGGGCGCCAAAACATGCCGAGAACGTGGCTTCAGGCTCCGTGACGCCGCGCTCCGTACCTGCCAGCTTGGAGGTGTATCCCGACAAGAAATGATACATGGCCTGCTCCTTCGTAAGCTTCGATACGGGAGGAAGCACACCGGAGGCATCTGCGGTTAAAAAGATAATGACCTTGGGATGACCGGCCACTCCCGGTATCACCGCGCCTTGGATATAATCAATCGGATACGCCGCCCGCGTATTCTCCGTCAATGCCTTATCGTTGTAATCGGCTTCGCCTGATACAGCATCAATGGACACGTTCTCCAGAACAGAGCCGAATCGAATCGCATTCCAGATCTGGGGCTCATTCGTCTGCGTCAGCCCAATGCATTTGGCATAACATCCGCCTTCAAAATTAAATACGCCTTTGTCGGACCAGCCATGCTCGTCATCTCCGATCAATCTGCGGTTCGGATCAGCGGACAACGTCGTTTTGCCTGTCCCCGATAACCCGAAGAACAAAGCCGTGTCTCCCGCCTCCCCGATATTGGCCGAGCAGTGCATCGGTATGACGCCGCGGAATGGCAGCAGATAGTTCAGCACACTGAAGATGGATTTCTTCATCTCACCTGCATAGTGGGTTCCCCCGATGAGCACCGTCCTTCTTGCGAAGGATATCGCAATGAAGGTCTCGGAATTCGTACCATCCGTAAAGGGATCCGCTTTCAAACCAGGCATCGCCAAAACAGTAAATTCGGGTTCGTGGGACTGTAATTCTGCCGCCGAGGGCCGTATGAATAATTGGCGGACAAACAGGCTCTGCCATGCGTGCTCGTTAACGATTCGAATCGGCAATCGATAATCGGGGTCTGCCCCGGCATATCCGTCAAAAACGAATAACCTGCGATACTCCATGTAATTCATCATCTTCTCATATAGCGAATCGAATTGTTCCGGAGTCAGTGCCTGGTTGACTCCGCCCCAAGCAATATGGTCTTCCGTTTCGCTTTCTCTAACAATAAATTTATCCTTCGGTGAACGTCCAGTATACTTTCCAGTCAAAACTTGCAGAGCGCCTGCGGAGCTAAGCTTCCCCTCTCCTTGAGAAAGAGCTGCCTCCACAAGTTTGACAACCGGCAGGTTTCTTCGAGATGTCTCCACATGCAGGCTGGCCATCCGTATGTTCATTTTACGATTTGCGTTCACCGTAATTCCTCCCATTTCAGCCTCTTCATATCGTTATTCTTCGTCCATGACAACTCCCGGTATATCCAAACGGCTGTGCAGCTCCCGGCACTCCGGTTGATCGCATACACCATAGAAGGTGGCAATCCGATCCGTATCCACTGTATCGACTTGAGCGTTGCAATGTCTGCATAAGATGACACCCATATTCATTTGTTTAACGGAATCGTTCATGCTTCACTCATCCTCTCTTGTACCAGATGGGTTAAGTCTATAACTCTGCTTGCATATCCCCACTCATTGTCATACCAAGCCATTAATTTAATAAATCCATCAGATGCGCTTACCGTTAAGCCATCTATGACCGCTGACTTGTCGTTTCCTATAAAATCGGCAGATACAAGCGGTTCCTCCGTATAATCCACATATGCCGAAAAAGCACCTCTTGCCGCTTCGCGCAGCACGCCCTGTACATCCTCCGTTGTCATCTCTTTTGAGACCCGCAGGGTCAGATCAATCAGGGATACGTCCTGCGTTGGAACGCGGATGGAGCTTCCCTCAACGCAGCCGGACAGATGGGGAAGCACATCGATCAGCGATTTGCCAACACCTGTCGAAGTCGGAACAATGGATTGCGTACAGCCCCTGGCCCTTCGCAAATCCTTGTGGGGATTATCGAGATGCCTCTGGTCCGAGGTGAAGGAATGTATGGTGGTCATCCATCCCCGCTCCACGCCGTACGCCTGATCCAAAATAAACAATACGGGAGACAAGCAGTTCGTTGTACAGGATGCCGCCGACAGCAGAGTGTGCTTCCGGGGATGATACTGATGGTCGTTGACCCCCATGACAACCGTCAGATCCATTCGGTCTCCCGGCGCGGAGATGATCACCGTTGATGCGCCTCCCGCCTTATGCTGCTCTGCGCTCTCACGGTTGTTGAACTTTCCAGTCGCATCAATGACGATCTCCACGCCAAGGGCTTGCCATGGTATGCGCGATGGATCAGGCTCATATATCACCTGTATGGAGTGCCCATTAATGATAAGGGCATCGTCCTTTCCCCATATCGCAGCATCCCACGTCCCATGAACCGAATCGTATTTCAACAAATGGGCGATGGTCTCAATGGGATGCATGCTGTTAATCGCCTTCAGTTGAGTTGAATGCTCAGCCATCAGCTTCCTGATCAATAACCTGCCGATTCTCCCCATTCCGCTTATACCGATTCCCGGATTCATTTCATCCCTCCGATTATGCGCTTTATATATCCTTCTTACGCAATTAATGTACAATATAAATAAATAATGCGCAATATATAATAGCATATTTGTTGTAAAATTATTATTTATGACGTCATATTAAAATAATACAAAAACCACCCTCTGTATTCACAAAGAGGCGGTTACTGCCTGGTGCTGCCAAATCGCCCCATAAGTACACCGTTTGTCCTCAATGAGCACACACAAGATCCGAGCAATCCGCTTTCGTTATACGATTCCATCACCTAACCGGACTTAAGTTAATTTTTTTAATTACATCCGTGATTGTTGGTACAGAAATTGCTTGTTTAATCTTCATAAGTTCAAGTCAAGGTTATCACCAAACTTGCGGAGGGATCATGATCATGATGATAAGAATCGAACGAGACGAATTAGGGGCTGTAGAGGTACCAGCCTATGCTTACTATGGGATTCAAACACTGCGAGCCGCCGAAGTTTATCCGACTGCCGGAACGCCCGTTCACCAAGCGTTTATCGCAGCCATGGCTAATGTTAAAATCGCGGCTGCAAAAGCAAATCTGGAAATCGGTGCGCTGCCTCAACGAATCGGCAACCTCATTGTACAGGCAGCAGAAGAGATATTGAGGGGTAAACATTCGAAGCACTTCATCGCCGATTGTTCGCAAACCGCATCCGGGGATATTCTGAACACCAATATGAATGAAGTACTGGCCAACCGCGTCCTGGAATTCCTGCTTGAAGATAAAGGAAACTATGGCGTTGTCAATCCTGAGCTGCACGCGAATTTAGGTCAGACGTCAAATGGGGTCATGTCGGCTTCTCTTCAGATCGCAGCTTATCGGCTCACACAGGATTTAATCAAGTCCTTGCAGGAATTGATAACCGAATTATTGTACAAAAAGGAACCCCTCGACCAACTCCAAACGCCAGAAATTTCTATGTATCATTCCGGTGCTCCGCTATGGCTCAGCCGCCAATTCGAGGATTATCGCCAGTGCATTCAAAGCGATATGACACGACTGGACAAAGCCGTCTCGCAGATGAATACCATCTGCTTGAATTCGGCAGCCATGGGCAGACAGCCTGATCATCATTCCGGATTTAACGAGAGAGCCACCTCCCATTTACAGGAGCTAACCCAAATCGAGCTGTTTGCTTCCAAGAGCGGGGAACCATCTTATCATGTTGTTGTTGAGCTCTCTTCCGCACTAAAAGGCCTGGCTGTTGACCTGTCCAAGTTATGCAGCGACATTCGCCTCGGTGCTTCGTTGGAGCAGATCGATATCCATCCGACCAACGGCATCGTACACGAAAAGGCCGTATCCCTAAGCCAATCTGCCTTTCAGGTCATGGGACTCGACCACAGCATCAGCCTCGCAGCCGAAATCGGCATGCCGGATCGAAACGCTATCCCGCCCATTATCATCTACAATGTGATGGAGTCCTTGAGCTTGCTTATCAACGGAATCCAATCCTTCACGCTGGGTGCCAGGGGAAACTCGAATTCTTCCAGCCCAGTCTTCCGCTAAATATCCCCTGATAGGGGTAACTACAGGGGCAATTGAAATGAAATAGCGGCGCAGGAATACTCCCTGCGCCGCTTTTTTTTAAGATGAATCATAGCGCAGTGTTCCACAGAGACTAGAACCACGGAAGAAAATCGTGCTCCATTGCCCAGCATCCCTTTCGGGAGCCCCTTCAGTTCTGTTCCAAAGGCTCGGGGCCAACAGGCTAAACACCCTTTATCATCTCCGCCTCCGATAGGTTGAGGATAAGATTTTCAATTCTTCACGGTACTTGGTCACCGTTCTGCGCGATAACTGTATTCCTTCTGCAAATAATAGCTCAACGATGGTCTGATCGGAGTGCGGCTTGCTCTTGTTCTCGGCATCGACAAGTTCCCTGATCCTCAGCTTTACACTGCGCGAGGATGCCCCGCTTCCGTCCGCTGTGGCTATGCTTGGTGCGAAAAAAAATTTCAAAGGAAACACTCCTTGCGGAGTAAGCACGAACTTGTCGTGAATTGCCCGGCTGACTGTGGATTCATGCATATCCAACATGCTGGAGATGGTAAGCAAATTCATCGGCCGAAGACCTCTCACACCTCTCGCCAGAAATTCCTGTTGTTCCTCCATCATCGCCGTTACTACCCTCATCAGGGTCAGCTTCCGCATCTCGATACAGCGTTCAATCCAACGCGCCGAATTAAAGCAATGGTTTAAATAGGAGTCCGCTTCGGCCGTTTGCCTGATTTTGATCCACTCCCGGCATTCCTTATTCACGGAAAGCCTGGGGTGGGCATACGGGTGCATTGTAACCGTCCAACCATCCCCTACACAGCGGACTACAGCATCAGGAACAATATAATGTCGTTCTGGAATGCTTATCGATAACCCCGGACGCGGATTCAGGCTGCGGATATACTGTGAAGCCCTGCTCACCTGCTCCTTGCTGATTCGTAAAGAAAGGCCGATCTGATCGAAACTTCCATCGGCCAGCTGCGGTAAATACCTATCCACGATTTCTTCCGCATACGGAACAGGTTCCGGGTCCCGCGCGATTTGCAGCAGCAGGCATTCCTGCAAACTCCTGGAGCCTATTCCTGCTGGCTCCAGAGATTGCAGCTGATGAAGCGCTACCTCCAGAAGATCATCAGAAACCTTCAACACTCCTCCGAGGTCTGACAACTCCGCATCCAGATACCCGTCATCATTAAGATTCCCCGCCAAAAAGGCAGCAACCCGGTACACATCGGTTGGAAGGGAGAGGAGACGGAGCTGATTCTGCAGCCTTGTCTCCATGGATTCTTGCGCCGACTTCACATTCCACAACGGATCTTGTTCATACGCAATGCTGCCGCTGCTTGCTCCGCGTTTCTTGCGATATAGATACCCATCACGTCCAGCTTCAATCTCAAGGACCGGGTTCTCCATCGCCTGTTCCTGCAAATATTGCAAAAGCTCATAACCTGACAATGACAAAATATGAATCGACTGCTTCAATTCAGGTGTTACAGTCAGAGTCGTACGTTGATCCTGCACCAATGAATAGTTTAACAACTCATCTCCCCCTTCCTCCAGGGTCAGCTCAAACTGCATCCTACGATCTTTTTCCTCTACTATACTTAATTTGGTTTGCAATGAACATTGAATATTGAAAGTTGAATGTTACAGAAAGTCTCATTAAAACCGGTCGGAAACCAGCTTGCCTTGAGTAAACAGCAGCAGATAATCCCGGCCCCCTGCCTTGGAATCCGTACCCGACATATTGAATCCGCCGAACGGATGAGTTCCAACCAAAGCCCCTGTGCACTTGCGGTTGAAATATAAATTCCCGACGTGGTACTCACGTCTGGCTTTCTCCAGGTTAGCGCCATTGCGCGAGATAACAGCCCCTGTTAAACCATAATCGGTTCCGTTTGCAATTTGTATGGCTTCGTCAAACGACGCCGCTTTTGTGAACGCTACGACTGGTCCAAAGATCTCTTCCTGTGAAATTCGGGCATCCGCAGCCACATCTGCGAAGATGGTAGGCTCGATAAAATAGCCGTTCGAGTCACCCGTACTGCCGCCGAGCACCAAACGCCCTTCCTGCTTGCCAATTTCAATATATTCCAGTATTTTATTATATGCTTTCTCATCTATAATCGGCCCCAGATTGGCATCTGCATGTGCCGGGTTTGTCATCTTCAACTGACTCGCACGCTCCACTACCCGTTCCAGTACCGTGTCGTATACGTCTTCATGGATGATGGCGCGTGAACAAGCAGAGCACTTTTGCCCGGAGAACCCGAATGCGGACATTGTTATCATATCCGCTGCCAGATCCAGATCAGCTTCGGAATCCACAACGATGGCATCTTTGCCGCCCATCTCGGCCACGACCCGCTTGATCCATTTTTGTCCCGGATTAGCCTTGGCAGCTCGTTCATTAATTCGGAGACCGACATCCCGGGAACCAGTAAAGCTGATGAATCTTGTAAGCGGATGGTCGACCAGGTAGTCCCCTACTTCACCGCCGGGACCCGGGAGGTAATTGACAACACCGGGTGGAAGACCCACCTCTTCCAGCAAGGCCATAAATTTCGCTGCAATCACCGGCGTAGTGCTTGCCGGCTTTAGGACAACGGTATTGCCGGTAACGAGAGCTGCTGTAGTCATACCCGCCATAATGGCCAGCGGAAAATTCCAAGGCGGAATGACGACACCAACTCCAAGCGGGATATAATACAGCTCATTCTCTTCCTCGGCACTTGCCGTTAACGGCTGAGGCAGACTGAGCCGCTGCATCTCCCGTGCATAAAATTCCAGGAAATCAATGGCTTCCGCCGTTTCCACATCAGCCTCTACTCTGGTCTTTCCGGCCTCGAAGGTCATGATGGCCGAGAATTCATGCTTGCGCCGGCGCAGAATGGCCGCTGCCCGGTACAGATATCTTGCGCGTTCATTCGGATCGGTGCGCTTCCATGTCTCGAATGTCGCTGCCGCGACTTGGATCGCTTTCTCTGCAAGCTGGGCATCCGCTTGCGAGACAATGCCAATCACCTGCGAATGATTGGCCGGATTTATGGAAAAGGCTGTACGGTCCGTTGTAATTCTCTCGCCGCCAATGATGAGCGGGTACTCTTTGCCTAGTTCAGCCTCTGCTTTTTTTAGCGCCTGCTCATATAATTCGTGGTTTCTTTCTTCCTTAAAATTCACAAATGCCTCATTCTTAAACTCGGTTCTCATATCGAACAACCATCCTCTCACCATTTGTTTTAGATATCGCTTTCTCATTCAAAGATTACAAGCAATTATCGTGCCAAGTTCAAACTCCATGATATTTGGCACATTTTTTGCTTAAGAATATGTCGATTCCGTATTTTTATTACACTAATCAAGCTCTTGTAAGGAGGAGTAACCTTTGGATCGCATTGAACTTTATCGCAAAACACTGTTGTCGGTATCCGGCAACCGTTTGGTCGAGAAACTTGCCATTAAATACGGCCGGAAATTGGCAGGTAAATTTATTGCAGGCGACACACTCGCTGAGGCACTGGACGAAATTGAGCACCTGAATGGCAAGGGAATCATGGTGACGCTGGATCACTTGGGAGAAGGTATATCGCACCTAAACGAAGCTGCAGCCTACCGGGAAGAATATATCAGGCTTGTGGAGGGCATCGCTGAGCGGAAAGTGAGCTCCAATGTATCGCTGAAGCCGACGCAGATGGGATTGGCCCTCAACCCGCAAGTCTGTTACGATAACATCCGCTCGATCGTACGCCAAGCTAAACAACACAACAATTTCATCCGAATTGATATGGAAGATTCTCCTTTTACCCAAGCCACGATTGATATTGTGCTCCGGCTGCATGCAGAGGGTCTGAACAATGTCGGCACCGTCATCCAGGCATATCTGCATCGCACAGTGGAAGATGTTAATCAATTAATTGATGCTAAAGTCAATCTTCGGCTTGTAAAGGGAGCCTATAATGAACCGGCATCGATTGCCTATCAGCAAATGAATGAGGTCATCGACAATTACAAACGGATCATCCGGATGCATTTGGACAGAGGCGTATATACAGCGATTGCCTCACATGATGATAGAATCATAAATTGGGTCAAAGCCTACGCCAAGGAAAATGGCATCACCGCCGATGCGTTTGAGTTCCAAATGCTCTACGGTTTGCGGATGACGGATCAGGCGGAATTAGCCAAAGAGGGCTACCGCATCCGCTGTTATATGCCTTATGGCACGATGTGGTACCCCTACTACACCCGGCGACTGGCCGAGAAACCGGCCAATCTGTGGATGGTTCTCAGCAATATGTTCAAATAATATTTACACTGAAAATCAGGCTGGGTATAATGGCCCTATTAATACAAACAAGATAAAATGTATTCATATATAGGGGGCACCGGAATGAAACATGTTTTGCCTAGTCTGGAATGCCTTATCCGTACGGATTACAGCATGATTCATCTGTCCAGCCTGTCAGAGCTTGAGAACGGTCAACACGAGGCGGCCGGAGTTCCTGTCTTTTTGGAGGACGGTCAGGGCCGTTATGGTTTGCTACAATTCGAAGCCGATGCCAAAATTCTTGATCAGCCCTGTGTAATGGATGTTGCTGCTGTAAATATAGATGAGTCTATACAAAGTATTGCGCAAGCATTCCGAGCGGCCCCTCTGGCGATTGTGGAACGTGACGGCACACCCGTTGGCTACATCTCATCAAGCGATGTGATCGAAGCTGCGCTGCAAGCGTTTCGCCATCTGGAGGCCTATTTCTCCACCACTTTGGAAACGCTTAATCCCGATGTCGCAATTACACTCATCAACGAGGAAGGCCATGTGGCTGTCTGGACATCCGGCGCGGAGCACATCTTCTCCATTCGCAGGGACGAGATTATCGGGAAGCCTGCTTCGGATTTTTTCCAAGCGGACCGTTTGCAGTCGCTCCGAACGCTCAAAACCGGAGAATCGGCGCATAAAATGCAGCATCGGCCTCGCCAGGATATGTTTGTCCTCATTAATTCCAACCCCATCACCTTAGATGATCAGATCATTGGCGCTGTAGCGGCAGAATCCGATCTGACTACACAAATGAGACTCCATCAGGAACTGCTCCAGATGACAACCAAAGTCCATCATTTACAGAAGGAAGTCGCCATGCTCAGCCCTTCCAGCGACCCTTTCCAGCATATCAAAGGAACTAGCCGAACCATCAAGAATAGCATCGATACCATCCGTAAGATCAGTACAACCAAAGCGACGGTTCTCATTCAAGGAAAAAGCGGCACCGGGAAAGAGCTCTTCGCCAAAGCCATCCACGATTCCCGTGAAGGGAGCAGCGCTCCGTATATTGCCATCAACTGCGGAGCCATTCCGGCTGCCTTGTTCGAGAGTGAGTTGTTTGGCTATGAGCGGGGAGCGTTCTCGGGAGCGGATCCCAAAGGCAAGAAAGGAAAAATAGAACTCGCGAGCGGCGGTACATTGTTCCTCGATGAAATCGGGGAAATGCCGCTGGAAATGCAGGTCAAGCTGCTTCGTGTGCTGCAAGAGCGCAGTTATTTTCCCGTTGGCGGCACACAGCTGAAGCGGACCGACTGCCGTATCATCGCAGCAACCAACCGTAATCTGGAACAGATGATTGCCGAAGGCAGCTTTCGTGAGGACCTGTACTATCGACTGAACGTAGTGTCTATCGAGATTCCTTCCTTGCGTGAACGCAAAGAAGATATTTACGAATTGACGCAATCCTTTTTACATGAATTCTCGCTTATTTACGGCCGGCACATCCAGTCTATTGCTCCCGATGTGTTAGAAGATCTGCTGCGGTACGACTGGCCGGGCAATATCAGAGAATTGCGCAACACCATAGAGCGACTGGTGATATTCTCCACCGATGGTGAGATCCGGCGCGAATATTTGCCTGACAACATTTACTCTGGCGACAAACAGCTGCCCGTCCCAGCCCATGATTCCAACAATATGAACACTCCCCCCATCACCGGAGAGGCGTTTCAAGCCGCGCTCGACGATTACGAACGGAAATTGTTATCCCAGGCATTAGCAGCCGTTAACGGTAACAAGCTGAGCATGGCTAAACAACTTGGCATTTCAAGAGCTACATTGTATAACAAGCTGAAACGGCTGAATCTTTGATGATGCACCGAATTCTAATTAATTGGACACTCTTCCATCACACTGTATAAAAGATTAGAACCTTTGCAGAGAAGTTCATGGTTTGAGAATCTTAACCTGAACCCGTTGCTAAACCCAAAAACCGCGAGTTATACTAGACCTATACTGAGGACGTGAAGAACACGCCGCTTCCATACGATGTATCCCGAATGAAGTGATCGGGCTGCATGGGTATGGGGCGGCTTTTTAATGTTTGTTTTTATTAAACAACACAAAGGGGGTAAACCGATACATGTCACGTTTTGATAAGCAATATGAGCTTTGGATGCAAACAAATACCCTAAATGAAAAAAATCCGCGCAGACTCGAAATCCTTCATAAAGGATTAGGTCATGGAACAATCGAATTCCTGCGCTCGATATGGTTTCCGGCGATCGGTAATTTCAATGATTTGTATCCAGAGTGGGAAGTCCGTGATTTCAGCAATGGTTATCGATATTTGGACTTGGCTTATATGCCTGGCGGCGCGAGAGGAGGAATCGAAATCCAAGGATATGGTCCGCATGCCCGCGATCTTGACGTCAGAAGGTTCAAGGATTTGTGCCGCCGTCACTGCTTATTGGCCTTGGATGGCTGGACCTTTCTTCCGATTGCCTACCCCTCCATCGTCGACGAGCCAAAACAATGTCAGCAGCTCGTATTGTCTTTTGTCGGTCGATTTATTGCATCAGATGTCCCTGCCACCTTGACTTGGCTTGAGGCGGAAGCTGTCCGGTTTGCGCGAAGGCTTCTGCGTCCAATCACCCCACTGGAACTCGCCGATCACCTTAGGGTCAGCGACAGACACACAAGGCGCCTGTTGCATAGGCTGGTCGAGCTCCAAATACTAGACGTTGCAAGCGGGGAACGACGAGCTCGCACCTATAAACTCCGTTTATGATTAAGGGGTTATGCAGCAGTACTTTGCGGGCAGCCACATCCAGTAGCGCCACCCGTTGGTTGGTTGCCAGGCAGGGTGTGTGTTGCTCCCAGTAATCCTAGTAATCGAAACCACCATGAACCTCTGGTATCTGGGGGATCTCGAGGGTTCGGACAATCCGAGAATTTCGAGCGTTTCGAGCATTCCGGGTACTTCGGGCATTTTTTCGGGGGCTTTAAGGATTTCTGGCATTTTGGGCATTGCGGCATTTCCTTCATTGAGGGCATTGAGGGCGCTTGCTGCTTCAAGCACTTCTGGCATGTCGAGGACTTCGCTCCTCGTCAGCAGCGCTTCTTTCATGCCTCTTGTGCGGCTTCTCGTTTCGCATTGCACCTGCGTTGCCTCACGACTCTGGATGAGCCTATACTAAACTGGACACAGAATCCGTTATTATGAGAAAACTGACCTGTTTTTGAGAATTTCCGGACTCAGGATCCGTTATTTGCTTAAAACATCACTAAATATCGCCATTTTTTAAGTAATAACGGATCTGGTGTCCTCAAACTGACCATATACAACTACATGGGACGAAATAGCGGAACCTCTGTCCTCACATTTACTGGGCAGCTCTCGCATTTGCCATTTGGCGGTTGGCATTTAGCGGTTGGGGTTGACGAGTGACAGTTAGCAAAGGTTTCTGTGTTCTGTAGTCTTTGGTCTGTGCGTTAGCGGTTGGGCGTGATTGTTAGTCGTTCACCGCTGTCTTCGTCGCGTTCATTGCTCCAGCACCTTGACCATGCCGGTCGAATTCAACGCTCGCCTTATCGCATCCTTGTCCCCGCCTTTACTTATTGTTTAGTAGCTCTACTGTTTACTGTTACTGTCACCGTCACTGTCACTGTTACTGTACTGTTGACTTTTACTTCATGCTATTGGCTTGTTTACGGTTTTTGCTTGTTGTTACTGTTTGCTGTTAATGCTTACTTTTGACTCTAGAGTTACTGCTACAGTTACTATTGGCTATTCACGCTTACTGTTACTTGCTTACTGCTACTACACATACTGCTTACTGCTACTGTTACTGCTTACTGCTTACTGCTACTGTTACTGTTACCGCTTACTGCTTACTGCTACTGCTCGCTGCTACTGCTTACTGTCTACTGTTTACTTCTGACTGCTCACTGCTACTGCTTACTCTTTGCCGTTGGCAGCTTACTGTTAACTGTGGTTTTTGCCCGTTAGCATTAGCGTTAACCCATTACCACCGTCATCATCGCGCTTGTGTTCATGCCCTTGCCCGCAGCCAAATTAATTCAACCTATGAACCATTTCATACTTGTTACCGCAGGGATCTTCAAAATAAACGGCATAATAGGTCGGACTGATCGGGAATAACCCTGGTCCGCTGTTAATGGTTCCCCCATACTGCTTCACAACCTCTGCGATATGATCAACTTCAGCCGGATCTTTCCCCCAGAACCCGATCAGATTGTCATTCGGTTGATGTTCGGGATCCTCTGTTATCGCAAAATAAGGAACACCTGGAAGCTCCCCTTGTGCCGCGAATACGTTCCATTGCTCGGAATGATAGGTGATGGTGAAACCCAGTTCATGCAGCAGCTTGTCATAAAACAGACTAACTTGTTCCCACGAATTCACTCGCAGGTCCATATGACTGAATCGATTCATCCTGCCACCTCCCTATGTTGTTGAATCGTTGTCAGTACCTCGTCCCAGTAACGCCTCATCACCTCTCGCATATAGACGTCTTCCAGCATTTCCTGATGAATCGCGATAGTGGTTTTACCACTATTCGTAGATAGTACGTAGATTTGCAGCCGGGACGGGTTGTCCCACGCCTTGCGCTTCCATGTCAAACGCAGTTTATGGTAGGGAATGACCACCGTAATCTTGCCGGACACGCCTTCCTTCGACTCATATTCATGCCCTACCCGGAACTCTATCGAAGGAACGTCCCCGATCCATAACGCCAGGCCCTCCGGCGATGTGAGGAAATCCCAGGCTTGCTCCTTCGTCATGGCCATCGTTTTTCTGACGCCAATCTGCACGCCTGCGTCTTTAGAAACGCCAACAGGCACCCGGCCCATGAGCTGTTCGTACATGACGGTGATCCATTCCCCCCACTCCTCTGACACCTGATCCAACGCGCAGATATGATTTCGGATCTGTTCATGAGACCATAGCTGGTCCACTTCCTGCCCGAGTTTGACGACCCAATCTTCCCACGAGCGTCCCGTTGCCTGTAACACATCTTGTCTAAAAATAGTGCCTGCCACCCTAATCTCCTCCTAACGTTGCCTTATGGAATTCATTATATAACGCAAAAACTGACATAGAAGGTCAGTCTTTTATCATTGGGATTGATAATATTTCAACAAGGATTCCGTAATGTCGATCATGCCTAATTTCAATTCTTCGGGCTCCATGATTCGAATCCTCCCCCCGAATGATAGGAGATAATAGGCTACCTGGGTGTATAGCGTAAGCTCGTCCAGCCTGAACACCGCATGATCTGCTGTCCTCTCCTGCAGTACATGACCGAGCAGCCAATGCTGACATAAATCGTCAATAGCTTGGGGGACACCTTGTATGTGCACGGAGACCCCATGCGGGTTGTTATCAGAACCCTGCTCTGCCAGCAATCCCTCCAACAAAAACTCACGGGCGGAGAACGGCTCCGGACGGACAAAGGAGTCAACGGTACAACGGATATCGCTCATACGATCGACGCGAAAGCTGCGTATTTCACCCCGCAGGTGGCAATAGCCCACCGTATACCATTTGCTCTTCCAATGGACAAGCCCATATGGATCCAGGATACGTGTATGTATGGTACCATCATACCCTGTCTTATAGTTGATCTGGAGACGGCATTGCTGGTCGATGCCAGCTTCAATCGCGGCAAGCATGGACATAAGCACGGGAGCTGTAGGCGGTTGGATGACCTCGATGCTATTTTCACGGCGCGTTAGACGCTCCAGCTGCTCCGGATTCGTATGCCGCTTGATTTTGGAAAGAGCTCGACTGAGTGGAGCTTCGGAAGGATAACCCGCTTCCCGTGCGAATGCAGCGGCGTGAAGCAGTGCCTTCTGTTCATCGGCATCAAAAAACAGGGGCGCAAGCTTGATAGAATCAGGGATGAAGTAACCCCCATCGCGTCCGATTTCGGAAACGATCGGCACGCCGGAAATGCAGAGGGCATCGATATTCCGGTATATCGTTCGAATATGTACGTCAAGTTCCTCCGCTAGCTGTTTGGCCGTCATTCTTCTTCGTGCCTTCAAGAGCCATAGAATCGCCAGCATATTATCAGCCTTAGACATCGTATACAGTACTCCTCCCCTTCAGGATTCATTCATTTCACTTCCATTATAAATCACAATAAAACAAAGGTTCAGAAATATCTCCCATGCTGCATCTGCTGTTGATGTGCCTACTCGTTCCCTGCCAGCCGAGCGAAAAGCCGACCCTTTTACAGGATCAGTTCTTCGTTCTTATTCCTTAAACACGACTTCGTTTTATCCATGTGAACGCAGATCGCTAGAATTGGCCTCTTTGTCTCTAATCTAATAAGCTGCCTACGGTAATTAAACCTAACGACCTCCGCCGTTATCATGCTCCGCCTTGATGACAACGCTCCTCTTCATACGCCCTTCATCAACCCACTTGGAGTTTTTATAACCTTTTACATATTATGTATCTCTTGTCCTTGATATCTGGAAAAAGATTGGATAGGATTACACCTAAAAAACCAAAAACTCGTAAAGGGTGATGATGAAAGAGATTGGATGGTCCTGCCGTTGACGATGGACGAATCATTCTTGCAGGAGGTATGATATGAAAATTCACAACGCGATTCCATGGCGTGGAAACAAGCTGGAGCTGAAGAACGTCACTGCTTCTAACATCGCGGGTACGATGATTTATACGAACGAACTATACCACCAACACATTATATTCCGACTACACCATGTCCGGCGTGGCTGGAGGTCTATATGCTTCCGGCTCCAAAACCTCATCTGCTGCCAGTCCATCCTCCTTTGTTGAGATGACGTGGAACGGTGAAGGCGGAGATACTTACCGATTCTAAAAAGAATTGGCAGGCCACCCGGGGATTCGTCCTCAGGTGGCCTGTCGTTAGACTAGCTTAACAACCCGGCAGCGGTCATCCTCATTCATGCGGATCGGTGATTTCGCTTGACCCGCATAGGGAGAGCGCTTCCTGAATGGTCTCGTATACGATAGCCTTGGCCCTCTGTCCGGAGGTCAGCCTTCTTGTCCCTTGCCCTGCCCATAATGACATATAGTCCGGATTATTTTGGCGGTTGGCGGCGTTTCTAATATCGCGGGTCACCGTATTCTGCACGGGAAACGGAAGCGGCTCTAAACCAGTGGCATCCCAACGCTTAATAAAGGCATTGCGTATTCCTCTGGCTGGCCGTCCCGAGAACGCTAGGGTAATAACTGTGCTCTCTTCCGTGCTCTCCAGCAGAGCCTGCTTGTAAACCTCATGCGCCCCCGATTCCAGTGCCGTCAAAAATCGCGTCCCCATCTGGACGCCTTGCGCTCCAAGAACAAGCGAGGCAACAAGCCCGCGTCCATCCATAACGCCTCCCGCAGCAATAACCGGTATCTTCACCTGATCCACAATTTGCGGTACCAGGGAAAATGTCCCGATATTCGCACCCATCGGGTGCTCTGTCAGATCAAACGTTCCTCGATGTCCACCTGCGTCGCTGCCTTGGGCAACAATGGCATCACAGCCCGCTTGCTCCGCCATCAACGCTTCGTTTACCGTCGTTACCATCGTAACCACCAGCAGGTTTGCCGCTTTTGCCTGCCGCATGAGAGGTTCAGGCAGAATGCCGAATGCAGTGCTGATGACAGGCACCTTCTCTTCAAGCAGAACCGTGAATTGCTTCTCAAACCAATCGGCAGCTGCCACTTGATCCGCACCCGCTTGAGGAATGCCCAGCGTTTCCCGCATCCGGTTCAGCTCGTGCTGGACTTCTCCGATTCGATCCAAGTTATCCGAAGCCTTAGTGGCAGCCGAAGCAAAGAGATTCACGGCAAAGGGCTTATCCGTCAGCTTGCGGATATCCTGAATGCTTTGACGAATGGCGGCCGGCTCCATATAGGCTGCGCCCAGCGTTCCAAGCCCGCCTGCATCCGATACGGCGGCAACCAGCTCAGCCGTTGACGGCCCTCCGGCCATTCCAGCCAGAAAGATTGGGTAGCGAATTCCGAACCGTTGGCATAATTCCGTGTATAGCTGCATATTCATGATTCCCTCCTTCGTTGTTACAGCTATTATCCTATGAAGACACAACAACTTCCATCGTAAAAAAACCGCTCAACACAATGATCTGTGTTGAGCGGTTTTTTTAAGTTTAGGACATTTTCACCAAGCTGTAGTTTTTCTTTCCTTTGCGGATGATGATGAAACGCCCGCCGATCGCTTGATCAGCCGTAACCTCATGTTCCAGGTCGCTGACGCGCTCGCCGTTCATGGAGATTGCGCCTTTCGTGATGTCCTCGCGGGCTTGCCGCTTGGAAGGCTCGATGCCCAGATCCACGAGCCAGTCAACGATATTCTTCGGCTCCTGCGTCGCTTCAAATGTTGGCATCTCCTTGAAGCCCTGCTCGATCTCTTCGGCCGTAAGCGATTGGATATCGCCCGTAAACAGGGCTGCGGTAATGCGCTTGGCTTGCTCCAGCATTTCCTCGCCGTGCACGAATTTCGTCATTTCCTCTGCCAGCATTTTTTGCGCTTCGCGTTTATGCGGCTCGCTCTGAACCTTCTCGGCCAACTCGTCGATTTGCTCTTTACTCAAGAACGTAAAGTACTTCAAGTATTTCACGACGTCACGGTCATCGGTGTTCGCCCAGAACTGGTAGAACTCAAATGGCGTGGTTTTGTTCGGATCCAGCCATATCGCGCCACCGGCGGTTTTGCCGAATTTCGTGCCGTCGGCTTTCAGCATCAGCGGAATCGTGAGACCGAATGCTTTCGCCTCAGAGCCTTCTTTTTTCCGGATCAGATCAAGACCGCTTGTAATGTTGCCCCATTGGTCCGAGCCGCCGATTTGCAGCTGCACGTCTTCATGCTGGAACAGATGCAGGTAGTCCACGGACTGCAGAATCTGATAAGTGAATTCCGTGAAGGAAATGCCGCTGTCGAGGCGGCTCGCCACAACGTCCTTCGCCAGCATGGAGTTGATGCTGAAGTTTTTGCCGAAATCTCGTAAAAATTCGATAATGCTAATCTTATGCGTCCAGTCGTAGTTGTTGACCATGCGAATTTGATTGTCGCCTTCCGTCACAAAGAGCTTTTTCATTTGCCCGGTCAGTGCATCCACGTTGGCCTGAACCTGCTCCAGCGTTTGCAGCGAGCGCTCGGTTTGACGTCCGCTTGGATCCCCGATAGTGCCGGTTGCGCCGCCGATCAGAATGACCGGGCGATGACCGGCAAGCTGGAAACGCTTCAGCATAATAAAGGGAATCAGATGGCCGATATGCATGCTGTCGCCCGTTGGGTCTACGCCGCAGTATAGCGAGATTGATTTTTCATTCGTAAGCTCCCGGAGGCCTTCGGCATCCGTCTGTTGGTTGATGGCATCGCGCCATTCAAGTTCATCGATAATATTCACAGCATTAACACCCCTTCAATTCATTAATATCCTTATTACGAAACGTCCATCCTCGTTGAAAAAAACAAAAAATCGCCCCTTGTCTGTTATAGACATAGGGACGATTAATAACCGTGTTACCACCCAGATTGCACAATTGGACCGCCAGCTGCTGCTGCGCGCCGTTCATGCCGCTCATCAGGCGAGATATCGTTCGCCATTTCCGCTCGGCATTACCCGAGATACTCCAGAGTGTAATTCGCCAACTTGGTGTGTACCGGGTTCCATCAACCCCCGGCTTTCTAGAACAGGGACCAAGCTGCTACTGGGCTCTTTCAACGCATGTCGTTTATAAGATTACAGACAGTATAGTGAAATAATAAATCGATGTCAACCAGCGTTCGCATAGGTAGTCTTACACAGGCGGCAAACCTGAATGAAAGTCCGGTTGTTCAACTGCTGCTCTTACGTGCGGCGCATATATGCACGTACCGTAATCGGAGCAAAGATAGCTACAATGACGGCAGCGCCGATCAGCGAAATCGCGAGATCCCATCCGACAATCCCGGAGTTGGTCAGATCCCGCACAGCCGTAACCAGATGCGAGATCGGATTGATGTTCACAAACCACTGCAGCCAGCCCGGCATGGTATCTACCGGAACGAACGCATTGGAGAGAAACGTGAGCGGGAACAGCACAATCATGGATATGCCCTGTACGCTTGAGGCCGTACGCGCAATGACACCGAAGAAAGCAAATATCCAACTGATTGCCCATGAACACAAAATTACCAGCAGCGCCGCGAGAGCAACGTAGCCAAGGCCCCCTTCGGGACGGTACCCCATAACATATCCCATGCTAAAGGTAAGCACCGTTGCTATGGTGTACCTGACGGTATCTGCCAGCAGGGCACCGGCAAGCGGAGCAATCCGCGCAATAGGCAGCGACTTGAATCGGTCGAACACCCCTTTATCCATATCCTCGCGCAGTTGAACCCCGGTCACAACGGAGGTCGTAATCACGGTCTGAACGAGGATCCCCGGAATGATGACAGGCAAATAACTTAATACGTCGCCAGAGATCGCACCGCCAAAAATATAGGTAAACATCAAGGTGAAAATAATAGGCTGGAGCGTTACGTCGAACAATTGCTCGGGCGTGCGCCGAATCTTCAGCAGCCCCCGGTAGGCCATCGTCAACGAGTTTCGCAGCGTCTGACCGAGACTTGTGTGGTTTTTCAGCTGCCGCTCCTTAGCTGGCTTAATCATTGTGCTGCTCATACGGTTGTCACCTCTGTTTTATTGGATTCACGGGACGCTTGAGACGTCTCCTCTTTCACGCCATGACCGGTAATCGTCAGGAATACCTCATCCAGGGTCGGCTTCTGCACACTCATCTCGGACAAGCCAATTCCCGCCGAGCGAAGCTCGATCAACAGGTCTGCAACAAGGTCCGCACTCTCCATCGGCGCCGTAATCTTTCCGGCTTCCGGTGACACATTGACATGGACTTTCAGCACCCGTTCCACGGTATGACGAGCCCTGTCAATGTCCAGCGGGTTTTGGACCGTCAGATGCAGCGACGAAGTCCCCACTGACATTTTCAGCTCATCTCCCGTACCTTCGGCCACCACCCGGCCGTAATCGATGACGGCGATTCGGTCAGCCAGCTGATCAGCCTCCTCCAGATACTGCGTCGTGAGCAGTACAGTTGATCCGGTATTCACCAGCCTGCGGATCGTATCCCACATCTGTGAACGCGTGCGCGGGTCCAGCCCCGTTGTCGGTTCATCCAGAAAAATGAGCGGCGGCTGGGCAATGAGGCTTGCCGCCAGGTCCAGCCTGCGGCGCATGCCGCCGGAGAAATTTTTGAGCGGCCGCTTCGCCGCCTCCGTCAATCCGAATTCCTCCAGCAATTCTTCGGACTTGCGCCGTGCCTCTGTACGGCCCAGTCCCAGCAAGCGTGAGAAGATGATCAGATTCTCGGTGGCGCTGAGCGACTCGTCAACCGATGCGTATTGGCCGGTCACCCCGATTAATTGACGAACGATCTGGGATTCCGCAAGCACATCGTGCCCGAAAATTCGGGCGGACCCTGCATCCGGCCGCAGCAGGGTCGCCAGCATCCGAATGGTGGTTGTCTTGCCTGCACCATTCGGTCCAAGCACGCCGTAAATCGTGCCTGCGCGCACCTGCAAATCTACACCGTCTACTGCACGATTGCTGCCAAAGGTTTTGACAAGTCCATGCGCTTCAACAGCGAGATCTCCATTGTTCGGTTCCATTCTCTTTCTGTATACATGCTCCACTTCTATTTCCTCCAATCCATTATTGATGATATGGGGATCGTAACACCCGTATTTAAACGGAATGTAAACCGTAAAATAAAATGGGCTCTTTTACGCGCCGCACACGAACCGTTCCTCCCCGCCGCTATGCTGTGCTGTGCAAAGGCAAACGTCAGACATAAGCAAAGAAACCGTTTCTTGGTTAAATGGAGGCACGTCCTGCCCATTTACGAAAGAAACGGTTCTTTGTTATTTTGATGAGGTGAGGTCTTCGTCAAGCGAGCGAACCTGCTCTAGGGGACAACCGGATCTTCCTCATCCTGATCCATCGTATATTTAATCTGCATCATAATATTTTGTTCATGATCGCCAAACTGACGGCCGAACAAATTCAGTCCGCCTTGATTTACGGCATCGGGTTTGATGCCGATACGCAGGCGCATTTTGGGGCTCTCGTTAATCCTAAGATGATCTAATGTAACATCGGACACTTTATCCATATCAAGGGTCGTCTTTTCGTGGTCCACTCGCCATGTTTTGAGAAAGCCGTATTGCGTGGCCCAATCATACCACCAATTCGGATTCAGTTTGCCGCGGCGGTCCCCGAAATCACCTGGACTTGTCCACATTCCAATCTCCACGCCGTTTACCCATACCGAAATATTGGACGGCCAATTATGATCATAATTCGGCGCTTCGGAACACATTTCCATGGACAGTCCAAGCGATTCAATGCGGGCTCCGGCCGGAATATCCATCGGCAGTAAATACTCCAGATACCCCTTGCGCAGCCAGATGATCTGGGCGTTCACATGCTTGGGATGGTAAAAGCTCGCAGGCTCGTCTTCCTTAATGATATAACCGTCCGCATTAGCCATTCCGCAGGTGGGAGATACCTCGCAATCGCTGTAATGTCCGATCGGCATCTCGACTTCATAAACATGCGTTACTCCCTTGGGGACCGAATTCTTCAAGTTCAGGGCAATGTGAATATCGTCGTAATTCCGGCTGCAGACCTTCATGGCCCCGCGGGAAGCCGGCAGCAGTTCAGTATTGATTAACTCGGCAGCTTCCAGTACTTTGATGTTGCTGGCTACTGTTGAGACCGGAAGTTTAAGCTTCTCGGCAATCTCGATAATATTTAAATTTTTGGAATTCAGGAGCCTTAGAATATCAACCCGTGAACGCGTTGACAAGGCATGGGATACCGTGACGAGTCTTTCCGGGTCGTTAAAGCCAAGTTCCAGCACGAATCTGCTCTCCTTTAAACTAAACATATTCATTACAATTATCTTACTTCTTAACGTGACGAAAAACAATCAAACTTGCAAAGGCTTACATCATTGATCTATCATCAATTATCCGTTAGTTAGCTCTTCGAAGGAGTAGGGGAGAACGCCTCCTTGCTTAGCCAGAAAAGGCCTCTCGGGAGAACCGGAAGCCATCCATGGTCAAGCGAACACCACTATTTTTTTCGGTTCCATCTGTCATGCACAGCGTGCTAATTCGCTGGCTTGATGTCAAAAAAATCGATTTCTCCGTAGCCTTCGCCTTTAGAAAAACGGATCTGGTTCACGCCGGCCTTAAGCTGAACTCGCGCCGTGGACAATCCCCAGTTCTCCCAGCCTTTATTCGTGATGTGAAACCTGCTAGGCACGCCTGAATTTACGCTTAACAGAAAATTGGACCAGTTCCCCCCGGCTGTGCCGTTTGCTGTCCGGGCGAGCAGAATATATTCGCCAGCCGATGCGGCATGAACGGAAAATTCCACATAACTCTCCGGCGTGTCGATATGTCCCGCCTTAAGTCCTCCCGAGCCGTTGGGGCTTCCGGATGCATAGGCGACACCGCCGAGCGCTCCCTCTTCCCCTTCGTAACGGGTGTGAGCGGCTTCGCCTGAAGGCAAGGTTATGGGCGCATTCGGATTCGCCGGAACACCAAGATTCGGGGTATTGTCCGCATTCCATGTGAATTTCTGCATTCGAACCTCACGATTCCACCCGGCATTATGATATTTGGCGACGTGGTAGAGCATCCAATCCTCCGTGCCATCCGGCGACTTCGTGAACGAATGGTGGCCCGGTCCGTACAGCCCATTACCCGACTTGAATATCGGTTGGCTGCGTTTGTTCCAGGATGCCGGGTTCAACAAATCGCTGGTCGTGCTGGCTGTGATCAATCCTAGACAATAGTCATTGGTCCAGCTCCCGCTGGCCGAGTACACCAGGCTAATGACGCCATTTTGGATAATCACCTGGGGACCTTCGTTTACGTGCGGGGAGTGATTCGTCTCCCAATGATAAGTAGGCCTTGCAATCTCCACCCGATCCGAGCTGATGGTCCACGGATTGCTCATGCGTGCGATATACAGATTCTGCCGCACATTGGTATCCCCTTCCCAGCCGGACCAGATAAAGTACAGCTGACCGCCTGCTTGCAGCACCGTGCCGTCAATGGCCCACTTGTTGGTGTGGTCCGTAATCTGACCTTTATACTGCCAGGTTCCCTGTGTCGGATCTGCCGATGTATTCTCCATCACATACATACGGTGATTGACATTGTCCCCGTCGTCCTTCGCGTAGTAGATGTACCAAGCGCCGTTGATGTAATGCAGCTCGGGAGCCCATATCCCGCAGCAGCCTGTGTTTACAACCGTAGTGGGAGCTGCATCCATCACCGTCAGCTGGGCTGACTTCCAGATCGTAACGTCACCGCCGGTCGTTTTCGTAAAATAGTAGTAACCGTCTGTATGTTTATAAACCCAAGGATCCGCTCCATCCTGCATGACAACGTTGTAGAAGTTGTTTTGGCTTGAGACGGCATGGGTCACCTGCCCCATAGGAAAAATAAGAAGTGCGCACACTGCGAGCAGCCATTTATTCCGAATGTCTACCTTCATTACCGGTCACGTCCTTTTTGGATAATGTAACAACATGCACTTGGGCATCCAAGATTCCGGCCTGTACAGAGCAGTCATGGGACAGCGGCTTCAATCTTCAATGGCGGCCTTACGCAAATTTATGCTTCGTATCACATCAGGATCGAATTTCGGCTTCCTGTCGTAGGTATACAGCCCGTTCACTTCCTGCTCGACATCGTATAGCTGGGTGTAACAAAATCCGAACATCCGCGGATGATCGAGCAAGACATTTGTCAAACCCGCATAACGCGTAAGAAAATCTTCTTCGGATGTCGGACGATCCCCGTATCCCCAGGACTTCTCGTCTTGCTGCTCCGGATTCCACCAGATGCCGCCATATTCACTGATGAAATAAGGCTGCCCCTCATACTGCTGCCGGTTCGGAAAGCTGTTGTACACCTCGCCGCCATCCTTCATCGGCTCATATCTCTCCTGGAATGTCTGCGGGTTCTGATCATAATCATGAATGTCGAATATATCCGTCACGACATGGAAGTTGCCGCTCGTATCAATGACCGGACGCGTCGGATCGATTTTTTTGGATACCTCGTATACAATGCGCAGCACTTCGTTATTTTGTTTGGCACCGTCCCGATCCCAAGTCTCGTTAAAAGGACACCAGCCGATAAGGGCAGGATGATTGAAATCACGCTCCATCCCTTCGAGCCATTCCGGCAGGAAATGGGACAGCCCTTCGGTTGTTGTGATGTCCAGTCCCCAATTTGCATGCTCTCCCCATACCAGATAGCCTAACCGGTCGGCCCAATACAAGAAGCGCGGTTCGAATATCTTCTCATGCAGCCTCGCGCCGTTAAAGCCAAGGCCCATCGATATTTCGATGTCGTTGCGAAGAGCCTCGTCGCTTGGAGCCGTATAGATGCCGTCCGGGTAAAAGCCCTGATCCAGCACAAGACGCTGAAATATGGATCTGCCGTTGATCCGAAACGCCATGCCGTCCAGCCTAACGCTTCTGAGTCCAAAATAAGCTTGCACCGTATCACCTGTTTTACCTTGCTCCTGCAGGGATAACTCCAGATCGTACAATCTGCCCTGACCAACCTCCCATAAGTGAACCTCCTCCAACGGAAGGGTGAGCTTGACGGACGGTCCGGATACCAGAGCGCTGGCATTCCCTACAGCCTTACCCTCATAGAGAGCGACAGCAGTGAGCTTGCCCCCCGCTGCCTTCCCGACCACCTTCACTTCAAGGTGTACGCAAGCATTATCAGGGTCTGCCACCACTTTCATGTCAGACAAATAGGCTTCCGGCACGTGCTCCAGCCATACCGTCTGCCAGATGCCTGTGGTGCGCGTGTAATCACAGCCATGGGAGTAGAAGCGCTCGCTCTGTTTGCCTCGCGGCTGACGTCCGGAACGGACATCGTCCTCCGCATATACGGTAATCACATTCGCGCCCGGTGTCATCTGAGGGCTGATATCAAAGCTGAACGGGGTATATCCTCCGCGATGGGTACCTATGGATACTCCGTTCACCCATACTTCCGTTTCATAATCGACCGCCCCGAAATGAAGCAGTGTTCTGCCATTCCAGCTCTCCGGCACGGTAAACTCCCGTTTATACCAGACGCCAGCCATAAAATCCTTATATTCAACGCCGGACAGCTTGCTCTCCGGGCAAAAAGGGACCGTGATCGTTCCGGACAGCTGATGTCCGATTTCTGGGTAACCGCGTTCTTTTCCGCTTCGGGCATGATCGATTTCGAATTGCCATGAACCGTTCAGGTTGATCCAATCGGGTCTTACCCATTGGGGTCTCGGGTATTCGGGACGCGGAACTGTAGTGTGGGTCATGGTTGAACTCCTTTTAACGTTTAATTTGTCTGTATAGTATCTATTGCCATGGGGCTGTAGGTGGGCTCTGTCTCAGCTTTTCTTAACGTACAGCCTGCTGGTCTCCTCCCATATCTCATCTGGCTCCAGACTGAAACAACCGACTTCCTCCGCTGGCATGTCCATATTGGGCGCATTGACCAGATTAATCTGCGGTTCAGGGCAGAGGAAACCCTCCGTCGCTTCATTATTCCAGATCATCCACTGCTTGTAGGAGGTGCCCACGTCGTACACCAGCGTCAATTGGGCCGCCTCATCAGTAAGCTCCATTCGGTTCCTCCCGTTCTGAGCGGCGGCGGTATAGTGATTGTCCATACGCTCGAAGAACGGATAGACGCCGTCGCCTTGCATCGCTTCCTCACTCGCGGACAATGGCTGATGGGCGCCGGTGGGCAGCATGGATTCACCGAGCTCCCACCGCTTACCGAGGGTCAGCTTCATCCGGTAATCCCGGGCATCGCCTCCCTCCACGAAAGGCGCATTAATGGACGTATGAAATGCAAGCAGGCACGGCATGGATGCTGTCCCCGTATTGGTTATCGTGACACGCTGGGATAACCCTTGATCGCTTAAGCTGTACCGCAGCTGAATATGAAACGGGAACGGAAAGGCTTCGTATACCGAATGCCGTTCATCCACATGGACAGATACCGTCACATAAGCCTCCTGCTTGGAGTGCCCGTAGTCATCAAGCTCCCATGGAATATTGTACAAGAAGCCATGAAGATGATGACCGGTTGCCTCCTCGTTGACGGGAAGGTGATGGATCTTGCCGTTCCACCGGAAATTGCCTTGCTCATAGCGGTTCGGGGGAAACAGCACCGGTATGCCGTGAATCATCGGTCTTTCCCTGAATGCCGCCATTTCCTCCGGTGCCGGTTCATGCAGAAACCGGTACCCCTTCTCCAGGTCCCGGAACGAGATCAGATTCCCCCCGATTCCCGGAAGCATGACTGCTTCATAAGCTCCTGCCCTTAAATAAACCGCGCTCTCGTCATGGTATACACCCTCATAGGCATTCGTTCGGTCCATTTCTTCTTCATCTCCCCCGATTAGGTTCCCATCATAATCTTACGGATGGTCTCAAGCGGTGCTTTCGGCTTGCGGTCATACGTCAGCAGTCCATTGATCTCCTGCTCAACATCCGTTAGCTGTGTGTAGCAATATCCCTGAACCACAGGTGACGAGAACATTGGATCGACCACCGCCTTCAGCCGGGCCAAGAAATCCTCTTCATTCTCTGCGCCGGAATAACCCCAGCCATCCCACTCACTCTTCTTGAAGGCAATGCCGCCGAACTCCGATACGAATATCGGCTGTCCTTGATAGCTGGCTCCGCCGACAAAGATCCTCCGGTTAGCCGGCATGGCCTGCACCGCAGACGCGGCTGTTGCATACCGCTCCTCCAGCACCTCCTGACGGCTCTCATAGTCATGAATCGTGACCAGATCGGTGGTCATATGCTCCCATCCGTCGTTATAAACGACGGGTCTGCTATCATCCAGCGATTTAGTCAAATGGTACATCGCCAGTCCGTGCTGCTGCTGGCGCCGATCCATCTGGACATTCGGAATGCCCCAGCTCTCGTTCAGCGGAACCCACGTGATGATGCACGGATGATTGTAATCCCGCTCCATAATCTCCTGCCACTCCGCCGTGAACCGGCGGACATACGCTTCGGAGTATTCATACGCGTTAGCTGCCTCACTCCATAACAGCAGGCCGAGTCGATCACACCAGTACAGGAAGCGGGGGTCCTCACTCTTCTGATGTTTTCGCACCCCGTTAAAGCCCATTTCCTTCGCCAGTTCCACATCGCGTTTTAACGCCTCATCCGACGGCGCCGTCAGGATGCCCTCTGGAAAATATCCCTGGTCCAGCACCAGCCTCTGAAAGTAAGGGCGATTATTCAGGCACAGCTTGCCATCCTCGATGGAAACCTTGCGCATGCCAAAATAACTCGATACCTGATCCACCACGGCTTCGGCTTGAAGGAGGCGAAACTCGATATCATACAGGTTCGGATGCTCCGGGCTCCACAGCCGCCCCAATCCATGATCTGTGAAATCACTCAGACCAATGGTCCGAAGCTGCTCCGCATTTTGAATCGCATATTGATCCTCCGCGACAAGCTCTCCCTGAAACCTTACGGTAATCTGCAGCTTGATCTCCTCCGCAGACTTAACTCCCTCTATAAACGTCCGGATGCGGATTTCATTTCGATCAATATCAGGTGTCATCATCGTCTTGCTCAGATGTACAGGGGATACCGGCTCGATCCATACACTTTGCCAGATGCCGGTCGTGCGGGTGTAGAATATGCTTGCGGAATGCTCAAGCCAATACTGCTTGCCGCGCGGCAAGGTGACATCGTGGCTGAAATCCTCGGCTCGAACGATGACGGTGTTGCTTCCTGCCGCCAGCGCAGCCGTGATGTCTGCCTGGAACGACGTATGACCGCCTTCATGCACCGCCACCATATGCCCGTTCACCCATACTTTGGCCGCATAATCCACGGCGCCAAAATGAAGCACGATCCGTTTACCATGCCAATCCGGCGGAATCTCGAACGTTCTACGGTACCACACGACATCGTGAAAAGCCGGATCGTCGATGCCGCTCAGCTTGCTTTGAAACGTAAACGGGACCGTTATTTTTCGTTTAAAAGATTGTTTGGCATTCCCCAGAAACCATCGCTCATCCTCACCGATGCCAAGATCATCAAATCCGAAATCCCATTCTCCATTAAGGCTCAGCCATTCCTTGCGTTGAAACTGGGGTCTTGGATATTCGCTGCGCAAACCTGTTT
Source organism: Paenibacillus glucanolyticus NBRC 15330 (assembly GCF_004000885.1). Lineage (GTDB taxonomy): Bacteria > Bacillota > Bacilli > Paenibacillales > Paenibacillaceae > Paenibacillus_AQ > Paenibacillus_AQ glucanolyticus. The sequence goes on along the minus strand of NZ_BIMC01000011.1, from coordinate 164,589 downwards.
GTGTCTCGCTAACTGCTGTCGTCAAGATGTGACTCACTCCTGTTCGATTCATCTCTATCTAGTTCATCCAAGTACAAGTTCACCGTCTATCCTTTGATCGAGCCTACATAAACGCCCTTCACAAAATACTTCTGCAGGAACGGGTACACCAGCAAGATCGGAACCGTGGAAACCACGATTGCGCAATACTTCACGAGTTCCCGGAACGCAGTGGAGCTCTGAGCGCTATTGATGACAACACCGCCGGCGCTGCCGATCGTTGTCGCCGTAGCGTCATTGGCAACAAGAATTTCCTTCATGAGCAGCTGCAGCGGGAACAGCTCCCGATCCTTCAGCAGCACCATTGCATTAAACCAGGAGTTCCAATTGCCAACCAGATAGTACAGGAATATGACAGCCAGCGTCGCTTTCGATAGCGGGAGAATCACCGTTACCAGGATGCTGAACTGGCTGGCGCCATCGATTACTGCCGCTTCCTCCAGTTCCTTCGGGATGGACTGGAAACCGGTCCGCAGGATGATGATATTCCATGTGCTTAACGCCGTTGGCAGGATCATGGCCCACAGATTGTTGTACAGGCCGATATCCTTCATCAACAGGAACCATGGAATCAGCCCCCCGCCGAAAAACATCGTAATGGTAATGACAATCATGATGAAATTCTTGAAATACAAGTCCCGCCTGGATAACACGTATGCACCTAATATCGTCATGACCATATTGACCAGCGTACCGAGTCCCACGTAAATGATCGTGTTCTTGTACCCGTTCAAGAGACTGTTATCTTTGAACACCAGCTTGTAGCCATCCAGTGTGAATCCCAAGGGCTTCAACAGCACCCCTTTATGTGCCATTAATGCGCCCGGATCACTGACGGAGGCGAACAGGATATGCAGAATCGGATAAAAGCACACCAAGGTCAATGCGGTAAGTACCGTATAGTTGGTCCAATCGAACACGCGGTCCCCGATGGACTTGTGCTTTCTGCTTCGTTTCGCTTTGGGTTGCATGATATCTTTCATAACCGTCCCTCTTTCTTACCATAGGCTGGATTCGGATCTACGCTTCGCTATCGTATTTGTCATCCATAACAGCCCGAAATTGACGATGGAGCTGACAAGTCCCACAGCCGTGGAGTAGCTGAGGCTCGCTTCCCTTAAGCCCCTTCGGTAAACATACGATGCGATGACATCTGCCGTATCGTAGATGAGCGGATTATACAGCAGAATGATTTTCTCGTAACCGGACGACATCAATCCGCCAATTGCAAAAATAAACAGGATGATGATGACCGGACTGATCTGCGGCAGCGTGATATACCACATTTTTTTCACCCGACCCACGCCGTCGATATCGGCTGCTTCATATAACGAAGGGTCAATGCCGCTCATCGCGGCCAGATAGATAATGCTGTCCCATCCGATACTCTGCCATATTCCCGAGAAGGTGTAGATCGGCCGGAACAAATTGGAGTATCCCAGAAGCGACGAGTAATCTTTGCCTGTGATGAACGACAGCAGCTGGGTTACGACCCCTTCGTTCGCCGTGAATATGTGTATGATGCCGCACACCACAACCAATGAGATAAAATGCGGCATGTACGTAATGGTCTGCACGGTCCGCTTGAACTTGGACGAACGAATTTCATTCAATAGCAAGGCAAGTATGATTGGAGCGGTGAATCCGAATGCGATGCCCCACACGTTCAGAAGCAGCGTATTCTTGACCACTCTCCAGAAATAAGGCCCTGTGAAAAAGTCGATGAAATGCTTGAAACCGACCCAATCGCTATCGGCAAATCCGAGCAAGGGCTTGAAATCCTTGAAGGCGATCATCACGCCCCACATCGGGCCGTAGCAGAAAATCAGGAACCAGGCTACGACCGGAAGGGCCATCAGATAGACAAACCAGTTTTTCTTTAGATCCTTTTGAATCAGTCGCTTCGTATTCTTCGGTTTCGGGTTCAAACCTACCGGGTCCATTTCCCTTGGTTTCCTTAATATCTCCATGATTCAACCACCTGTTCTTCGAAAGTGACACTAGCGTTGGTTGTACCGATCCAAGGCTGCTTGATGGAGACTTAAGAATTCCTCCAGCCCCATGCTTTGCGCTTCCTTCAAAAATTTATCGTACGCATCCACCGGCAGTTCACCCATCATGATCTTGGCAAAATATTCACCGCGCAGCGTAGACAATTGGTTCCCGAGCTCTGCCTCCCGTGAGGCTTCCTCTTTCGTGAATGTAATCGGCGGCATCGCCATGCTCGTATCCATGTTCTCCGTCCAGGTCTTTCGGATATCGCCCGAATAGCTGCCTTTTGCCGCAATCAACGGATTCGCATGGTGCTCGTCACGAATATTCGGCCAGTTGTGCATGCGGTATTTCCAGAGCGTCACATCAACCGGCTGACCATCCGGATCATTGTAGATATAGCTGCTCTCCGGGTAATACGGCATCCCCTGCTCATCCACCAAATGCACCGTGCCGTACTCGCCGAAGTTAATGAGCTCCCAGCCTTTTTTCGTGAAGTTGAAATCCAGCCATGCCATAGCGGCCTCTACGTTCTTGCTCTGCGTGGTGATGGCCGCATTGGTACCGGCTCTCTTGAAATTCTTATAGGTGGATGCGGATTTATCCCCTTTGTTCAGCACAGGATTCAGCGCCCCGACAAAATCGATATCGTTCTGCACCTTCCAATAGCTCCACATCGTATCCGGCGAGTCCATCATGACAGCCGTATCATCGGAAATGGCGCTTGCCATCCGTTGATTAAAGTCAGCGGTCGCCCAGTCCCGATTCAGTAAGCCTTCCTTGTTCCATTGCTGCATCGTGGTCAGGTATTCCTTCGCTTTCGGCTGTGCCGGTCCCCATGCAACCTTGCCGTTCTCATCGATGAAGGTCCAATCCCACACGCCATACGCTCCGTTAATGATGCCAGTAAAGATTTGGCCGTAAGTGGATCCGTAATTCAGCGGGTTCTTATATCCAACTTCCTGGCATTTCTTGAGGAACGTGTACCATTCATCAATCGTTGTCGGAACTTCAAGCCCTGTCTTATCCAGTGCTTCCTGCTTGATTAAGGTTCCGAACCAGATCCATTCGGAATACGGCGCGATGCCGTAGAAGCCAAGCAATCGGCCATCGTCCGTTACGGTCGTTTTTCTTCTCATTTCATCGGAATTTCGCCATGCCGTGTAGTTGGGGGCAAACTCTTCCATCTTATCGGTGAGGTCCAAATAGGCACCATCGTTCACCCCGGCTTCAAAACCTCCCGGGTAACGCCCCGGATCGATAATGATATCCGGCAGCTCGCCGGAGGAGATCATCAAGGTGAAGGCGTCCGCCTCCTGCCCGACAGGCGGCGTAATGAAGTTCACTTTGATTCCGGTCAGCTTCTCCACCTGCTTCTGAACCAAGTGATTATTCATATCCGGGATATTGGAGTTCGCGGGCATCCACACATCCAGTACCACGTCACCTTGGACCGGATATGCAGAATAATCACTCGGAATCACTTCCTCGTAAACATCACCGAGGTATGTATCGTTTAACGTGCTGTTCACCTCGTCAATCTGCTCCTGCGTCGGTGCTGTATTCCCGCGAATGTCTCCGCTGATGTCTTCGAAAGTCACTTGATTCTTCTCTTTGGAAACGCCTTCTTCTTTGGCTACGGGATTATCGGGCTCATTGTTTCCTTTACCGCTGCAAGCGGTTACCGTCGAAATGATCAATATGGATATGAATAACAGTGTGAAAAGGCGCTTCATCGTTCTGTTCATGCTTAACCTCCCATGATATGAATAGTTGCAAGCGTTCCCGTATGGTGTCGAGATGTTCTATTAGCTGTAGTTATTCAAGGGCGCCTGATTAAAGCTTGACTTCATTCTTAAATCTCGGAGCATTGGTTGCTTCTCGGAAAGCGAATGTTATTCACTCCAACAAGAACATAGAAATGCGGACCAGCACCTCCTCGCTGGAAGCCATGCTTCTGCTCTCATTACCATCCCGAAAACAAGTCCCCTTTCAGCTATAAAATAACTAGAACAAAACTCAAATCCCCCTCATTTAATACAAATATCCTGTATATTTAATCGAAGTATAAGCATATATCATTGTTTTGTCAACGCTTTCAAACGTAATTAATGTAATTAATTTGATGTATTTTTTAATCTTTATGTTTTTGGAATTGTAAGTGTTGGAATAGAAAAACATCGATAAGTCTTGTTTCATTAGTATTATCAATAAAAATTCATCGGATGAGTCAGCAGTCCCAGACGTTTATCCGACTAAACCTCTATTCGTAACAAACGCCCATTTATTACAGATTACCTGTAATAAATGGGCGTTTGGGTTCCCGTGAAAAAATCTATCGATTTACAGCAGTTCATGCATTTGTAATTCAGGAGGTGATTCCCTTTGAGGGAATCGACCTTGCAAGACGAAAGCCGAGATCCTCAATTCGAAATGTAGGATGACTTCGGCGGCGGCACGTTGCTCCACATCCCCTGGCTTCTTCAGCCCAGCTTCCACCACGAAAAACTCTGTAGGGACCGTACACTTCCGGGTCGTATAAATCCCAACACCACTCCCAAACATTTCCCAGCATATCGTAGAGCCCCCACGCATTCGGCAGCTTTTTGCCTACTTCATGCGCCATACCCTCCGAGTTTTCACCATACCATGCAATTTGATCCAGCTCGCCGTACCGATAACCACCCGTCCCTGCTTTACAGACATACTGCCATTCCGCTTCTGTAGGTAAACGATAGCCATCCGTCTCCCGGTCACAGATAACCTGCTCTCTATCATCGCTTACCGAGTAACATGCCTTTAAACCTGACTTCTGCGATATTGTATTACAAAAGAGAATCGCATCATGCCATGAAACATTCGCAATCGGCGCTTGAGGCTTGTCACCGAGTTTACCTGTCTGTTGCATAATCGAGCAATACAACGCAGCCGTAACTGGAATCGGTGCTAGCAAAAAAGAATTTACCTGAGCTGTCCATGTTGTCTTGATACGATCGTCCCTTAGTTGAATTTCACCTGCCGGTATTTGTACCATAGGATACCCGTCTCGATTACGCTCTGGTTTCAACCACGTTCCTCCTCCCGTTCCTGCTAACTTATCCGCTATTTTTATTCCACAAATAGCAATTTTAGGTTGTGTTTCACAATTCAATTCTTTCAAATCTAACGTTTGTTGACTATAGTATCAAGTTTGTTGTCTGGAAGCATCGAAACTTTCTCTTATACAATGAATTCAACAAGGCCACTACAAGCGAGATATCCCCGTAAGGAGTGACGGACATGAGCTCTACAGCCGAACCAAAAGATAAACGAAAGCGCTTTCGAATGCGCTGGCACAAACAGGATACGGAACTGACCCTGTTGGCATTGCCAACGACGATCTGGTACATCCTGTTTAGTTTCTTGCCGATGTTCGGGATCATTATCGCCTTCAAAAATTTCAGGATTAGCGGCGGCTTCTTGAGTAATGTGTTCAACAGTCCATGGATAGGCATCAAAAACTTTGAGTTCCTGTTCAAGTCGAATGACGCCTGGATCATTATCCGTAACACCATTGGCTACAATATGATTTTTATCATTACTGGGATTGTGCTGCCCGTTCTATTCGCCATTATGATCGGTCTGCTCCACAGTCGAAAGGCAAGCAAAGTCTATCAGACGATGATGTTCCTGCCCTATTTCCTATCCTGGGTTGTCGTATCTGCCGTAGGCTGGGCCTTCCTGAGCTTTGATAAAGGGATTGTCAATCAAGTGCTCGTCAATATGGGCAGCGATCCGATTAACTGGTATATGGAGCCAAGTTATTGGCCGTACTTTCTGATTCTCCTGAATATCTGGAAAGGCTTAGGTTATGGCATGGTCATCTATCTGGCAACCATCACGAGCATTGACAGCACTTATTACGAAGCAGCTGTCATTGATGGCGCCTCCATCTGGCAGCAGACAAGATTTATTACATTGCCCATGCTCAAGCTGGTGATTGTCATGATGTTCATTTTGGCCGTCGGACGGATTTTTTACACCGATTTCGGTTTGTTCTATCAGGTTACGCGAGATTCCAACTCTCTCTTCAACGTGTCTACCACCATCGACGTGATGGTGTATAAACAATTAAAAACCGCCACCGTAGGGATGGCCTCTGCTGCCGCATTTGTGCAGTCTGTTCTGGGGTGTGCTACCATTCTGATCGCTAACTGGATTGTTCGCAGAATTGATCCGGATAGCGCGATGATGTAGGAGGCAAAACGATGACAACAAAAACCGCTTATGAGACGGGCCTGGAGAAGTTTAACCGTACAAACAAAGCCGTGAACCTTCTGTTTAATCTAATTTTTATAATCCTGGCGCTGCTCTGCGTCATCCCTGTTGTTGTTGTTCTATCGATTTCATTCTCCAGTGAAGACTCCATCCGCGAGACGGGATATCATCTGCTGCCGGTTGCTTTGTCAGCTGACGCCTACGTCTATATCGTCAAGCAGGGTACGATGATTCTGCGCGCGCTCGGCGTATCCGCACTTGTTACCGTAGCTGGTACCGTACTCGGTGTACTGCTGACCACTTCGATGGGTTATGTTCTCTCTCGCCCAACCTACAAGCTGAGAGGTTTTCTGACTTGGGTCGTATTCATCCCCATGGTCTTCAATGGCGGCTTGGTATCCAGTTACTTCATTAATACAAATCTATTAGGTCTCAAGGATAGCATCTGGGCCCTTATTCTACCGCTGGCTGTTTCATCATTCAACGTCATCATATGTAAAACTTTCTTCAAAAGCACGATTCCGGATGGGCTGATCGAATCTGCCGAAATTGATGGCGCGAGCCAGCTGCGAATCTTCTTCTCCATCATCATGCCGATCTCGCTGCCGGTCATCGCAACGATCGGACTGTTTCTCTGCTTTAGTTACTGGAACGACTGGTTCCAATCGATGCTGTATATCGACAACCAGAACCTCTATTCTCTGCAAGCACTGCTTAACAGCTTAATGAGCAATGTGGATGCACTTGCCAAGAATGCCGCAAGCATGGGCGTCAGCTACGCGCTGCTTGTCGCAACGATGCCGAAGGAATCTGCCCGCATGGCTGTAGCCATTCTCATCGTTCTGCCTGTCGCATTCGCCTACCCTTTTTTCCAAAAGTACTTTATATCCGGACTTACGGTCGGTGCAGTCAAAGGATAACAGCGAAATAAGCCAAGCCATACTTGGTTTATGATAGATCACTCATATACAACTTTTACGGTGAGTTAACTTCAAAAAGGGGGAAATGGAATGAAGAAATCTTTAAGGTTCTTATCTACACTGTGCGTGATGACACTTATGCTGGCTGCTTTGGCGGCCTGTGGCGGCTCGAAGCCTGCATCCACGTCTGATGGATCTTCGACGACACCGGACACATCTAAAGAATCCGCAGCTGAAAGCAAGGATGTCCCAACGCTGACTTGGTGGACCATTGGCGGTCAAGTGCCTAATAATTTCAGCAAAGCGATTGATGCCATGAACGCATACACAGCCGAGAAGATTGGCGTGAAGATTGACATCAAGGTTGCCAGCTGGGGGGAATGGGACACCAAAATGAACACCATTGTGAATACCGGCGAGCCATTTGACATCATGTTCACGAACAGTGGTAAATACAGCAAACAAGTAGCTATGGGCGCATTTGCCGATATCACGGATCTGGTGCAGAGTGAAACGCCCGACTTGTACAAATTGATTCCCGAGAAGGTATGGGAAGGCACAAAAATCGGCGGCAAGTATTATTCTGTTCCGACTTACAAGGATTCGGCACTGACGCAGTACTGGGTATTCGATGATAAGCATGTACAAAAGTACAATATCGATATCAATCAGATGAAAACATTGCAGGATCTGGATAAGCCTCTCCATGACATGAAGGCTGGCGAAGGCAAAAGCTTCTATCCGCTCCCGATGACGCAAGGCGAAGGCTTGAACGGCTTCTTCAACGAGTATGACGATTTGACCTTAGGCTTCCCGCCCATCGGCGTAAAGGCTGACGATGCATCGCGTACGGTTGTCTCTGTCCTTGAGCAGCCTGACATCATGGCAAACCTGAAGCTCTTGCATGGGTGGTACCAGGACGGCATCATCAACCCGGATGCGCCGACAAAAACAGAGAACGACAAAGGAAGAGCATTCTTTGCAGCCCAGGCCTTCCCTGGGGCAGAGGTCAGCTGGCAAATCAATGACGCCGTGGAGAAGTACGATATGGTTCAGCATTACGGACCTATTTATACAACCAGTACGATCCAAGGCTCGCTAAACGCAATTTCGGCGAATTCAAAATATAAACAGGAAGCCCTGAAGTACCTCGAGTTAGTGAATACGGATCCCAAGCTCCGCAATATGCTGGCCTTCGGCGAGTTAGGCGTGGACTACAACAACGTTGATGGCGAGAAGGTGATTGAGCGCACCTCCGATACTTGGCCGCTGGCTGCCTATACGCAAGGGACGTTCTTTAATTTAGCGGTTACAAAAGGCGCTCCTGAAGATCAATGGGAACAGGTCAAAAAGCTGAACGATGCAGCGACCTCTTCAACGATTCTGGGCTTCGCGCTTGACATTACCGATCTTCAAACCGAAGTGGCGAATTGCCAGGCCGTATGGGATAAATACAAATATGAACTCATTACAGGTGCATCCGATCCGGAGAAAATGGTGCCCAAAATCACGGCGGAATTAAAGTCGGCCGGCATGGACACGATTATGCAAGCTGCTCAGGAGCAAATCAACCAATACTTCAAGTAATGCTTAGAATTCATGCGCATCCCTTAATGAGTCGCTGTTAAGGGATGCTTTTTCCTTACACCTATGAAGCTTGGTGTTAATCGTGTTACATTGAGATATAGCAACGATTATTTCGGCCGATCTGCTGCAATCGAGGTGTCGTATGGGCTCTTTTTTACAAATCAAAATTTATCGTCACAAGTTTATTGCCTATTGTATCTTCGTCGTGGCCATCGGACTCACCCTCGGCACGCTGACCAGTGCCATGCTGCTGAATCAATGGATTGGCAATGCCCGCATCGAGGCGGCCAATGCCTTCGCGCGCGTTGAGAACGAGCTGCAGTATGATGCCGACCGAATCGAAGCCTACATGCAGCGGATATACTCCAATCCCGGTCTGATGAACGACGCTCGCAGCTTTTTAAGCAGCAGTGCGGAAGGCTACTTAACCAACAGGCTGGTCAACAGCCAATTCTCACAGCCGCTGGTTTCCTTTCCGGAGGACGTTAAGACCTACCTGTACAGCTGGGCGCAAGGCGAAATTACGCAGATTAGTCTGCACACCGCCCGGTATGGCAATGTCGTACGTTTTAACGAAAACGGAACGGCAAGCTTCAGCTTCGGGCTGCCGAATGCAGATGAGGCCTTTCGCGATACCATTATGAAGGGCTTCGTATATCGCAAGAAACTGTCGGATCCGGCGCTCGGCGCTCCGGAGTTCGGGGAAATGCGCTTCCTGATCAGCAGTGATCAGGTTTTTAAATCCATACGAAATTTTCGATTCGGCAATGCTGCTGCCGTTAGTGCTTCTGGTGATACCTACCTCATCGGCAATGGACAGGACCAGGACCTGGAGGAGCTATCCCGTCTGGCTGAGGCGGATGGACGCAGTCATGGTTTTATTTCGAAAGGGTTCATGAAGCATATCCTATTTGCCTCCTTCCCGTCCACCAAATTTAATTTCAAATTCATCACCCTCATCGATTTATCCATGCTGATTCGTCAGCATGCCGGCATGCTGGTCACCGTTTTTCTGATTGTATTGGCAGCCATGATTAGCGTGCTTCTTCTCATTGCATACAATATGCGGGATGATGCCCTCTTCCTGCGCCGCATCATTCAATCGATAGGACGTGTGAAGATGGCCAATTTTACGCCAAGCGGGCCTGCCCGCTATCGTCGCAATGAATACGGCATGATCGCCCGGGAATTGGACGATATGATTCAGCAGCTGAATAAGCATATCCGCAATGAATATCTGCTGAAAATCAAACAGCAGGAAACTGAAATGAAAGCGCTTCAACATCAGATCAACCCTCATTTTTTATACAATACGTTAGAGGTTATCCGCTCCACGGCCCTTGTCAACCAGGACAGGGACACCGCGGACGCCATTGCTACGTTAGGGACGCTCTATCGGGAGATGGTGAAGAAGGAAACTGTCATTTCGATTGCAAGCGAGCTGGAATTGCTGCAGAAGTACTTGGAGATTATGGAGTTTAAATACCCGGGACGTTTTTATTACCAAATCAATGTGGAGCCGCCGCTGCTCTTGCTCCCTACCGTGAAATTCTGGATGCAGCCTTTGGCTGAGAATTTTTTCATTCACGGCTTCAATACCCATCACGAGTTTAATCTGTATGTAGTTAATGGTTTTGAGTCCGAAGCGTGTTACGTGCTGGAATTTGTGGACAACGGGAGCGGGATTTCGCCAGAGCGCTTGGAAAACGTCCGAAGCACGCTGTCTAACCACGATGATCCGTCTTCCGGCAGCATCGGGCTGCGCAACGTATACACACGCCTTCACTTCTTCTATGGGAACGGCTTTTCGATAGAGATTGAGAATAATAAGGAAGCCGGAGTCAAAATTTCCGTGCGGATTTCAAAAGAGGTGATTGCACATGTACAAACTGATGATTGTGGATGACGAACCTCAGATTTTGGAGGGGATGAAGCGAATTCTGGATTGGAAGCAATACGGCTTCGGCCGGATCGAAACCTGTGAATCCATCAACGAAGCCATGTCCAAAGCAGTGGACCTGATGCCGGACATCGCCATATTTGATGTCTGCATCGGCAAGGAGCTTGGATATGAGGCGATTCGCAGACTCAACGAATTTCAGCTCCCTACTAAATTTATTATCATGAGCGGTTATAGCGAATTCAAGTATGCTCTGGAAGCCATTCGCTGCGGTGTCAAAGACTATCTGCTCAAGCCTGTGGAACGCACCAAGCTGCAGCAAGTGATCGAGAAGATTATAGTGGAGGAGCTGAACGGTTCGATTGGTGATATCAATAGCGAGAGTTTGAACAAAGATCCGGTATTAGGTGTAAGTTATGACAGCTTATCGAAGCTGGTCAACCGCATTCTGCTGATGATCAAGACAGAGTATGCTCAGAACATCACCTTAAAATCCGTGGCGGAGCGTTTTCAGATGAACAGCACCTACCTTGGACAATTGTTTCTCAAAGAAACCGCTATGAAGTTCTCAGAATATCTCATGGCTTACCGAATGCTTCTTGCTCAAGAACGAATTCAAGGAACCGATGAGAAAATTTCCTGCATCGCGCTTTCGGTGGGCTACAACAATCTCAATTATTTCTATACGCAATTTCACAACTTTTTCGGTAAATCTCCTTCTGAACTGCGGGGAAAAGGATAACAACACGCTTCGAGAAAGGAGGAGATCGATGTTGAAGCATGCCAGACCCCGAAGATGGTTCATGCATATTGTTCTTATAATGCTGCTCACATCGTATACAACCGGCTGTTTCCCGCAGCCCGGACATAACGACGAGGCCTACGATGGCGACACGGTTAACCTGATCTATTATACGATCGGAGAGCCGGACAAGGATCTCCAGCTCGTAAACGACAAAATCAATGAAATCATGGCTCGCAAAATCGGCGTAACGATCACCTATGTCAAGGTAAGCTGGCTGGAATACGAGGATCGGCTGAACACGCTGATATCCGCCGGGAGTCCGTTTGATATCGCTTTTGCCCCCGATTATGCAACAACTGCGATGCGCGGCGCCTGGCTGAAGCTTGATGATTACCTTACCGGCATTGGTAAGGACATGTACGATGCCATTGACCCAACCTTCTGGCAAGGGGTGCGTATGAACGATGGCAGCATTTACGGCGTGCCCACCAATAAGGAATTAGCCGTACGTGATCATTGGATGTACCCCGCTTCCATCGTGAACAAGCACAATATCGACATTACCCAATACAATACGCTGGAATCCCTTGAACCCTTGCTACGAATGATTCGCCAGGAAGAGCCGGCATACATGCCTATGGAATTGGACCGGGATTCACAGAATTTCTTCGCGCTCCATGGATACGAATATATTCTGAACCATAAATTGCCCTTGATGGTGCAATCGCTGGACCCTGCCGCCCAGGTGGTGAATATCTTCGAAACCAAGGAAGCGCGGCAGGTGCTGGATACGTTGCGGCGTTATTACAAGGAGGGCTTCATTAACAAGGATGCCGCGCTGCGAGAGCCTGGAGCGCTTAAGCGAGGGGCCAAGGTGTTCTGGAAGTCCTCGGGCGGCGGACCGCTCTCGGAGACAACTTGGAGCAAGGATCGCGGCTACAAACTTGTAGCCCATCCCGTAACCCCTAACACCGTGACTACGGAAGCCGTCCGTGGAGGCATCATGGCCATTAATGCCAACACCAAACATCCCGTGGAGTGCATAAAATTCCTGAATTTGCTGAATACGGACCCGGAAATACGCAACTTGTTCAATTACGGGATCGAAGGCGTGCACTACACGCTGGATGAACAGGGCCAAGTAGTTCTGATTACGGATAAGAACAGCAATGACGACGCCGTCCCGGATACGCCGGCAAGCAGCTATTCAGGAGTGCAGTACACGCAGGGGAATTGGTTTATCCTGAAAACCATGGGCGGCGATAACCCGGAACCCCTCGACAAATGGGACCAATTCCGTAAATACAACGCCGGTGTCGTTAACTCCACTGTTCTTGGATTCACGCCAGATCTATCCAGCCTGACCGCCCAAACCACTAACATCGAGATGGTCTGGCAAAAATATTATCCAAGCCTCATGACAGGCTCCGTCGATGTCGATACCATCCTCCCCAAGTTTAACGAGGAGCTGAAGCAAGCAGGCATGGACGAAGTACGACAAGAGGTGCAGAAGCAGCTGGACGCTTGGCGAAGCCAAAGAGAGTAAGCGGCAGGTGGCGGAATTGAACCGGGGTGAATGAACCCTATTGCCTATATTCAGAAGAGACCTTGAAGCTGATTGCTTCAAGGTCTCTATTTGCAGTTTTACTCCCATTTGTCGTAGGCTGCCTGCAAATTCATTCCGGACAGGAGTCCTTTTTGCAGCTGCGGACTCGGAACCATCCGGTTGTACTTCATAATTTTTTGGTTGATGGCCTCCAGCTCAGCCTCCGGGATTGCATTTAGCTCTGGACGACCCAAGAGCCGCTTAATGTCGGCCGCGATTTCTTTTCTCAGCTCAATCCATGCCGGCTGGTAATTCGCGTTTTTCATGATACCGGTTAATACATCCCCGTCTTCGATCTTGATTGGCTTTCCCTTCAACGGCAAATCGTCAAAGCCGCCTTCTCTTGCAAACTTATCGACCGCCGATTCCAGAAGCCCGCTGCTGGTCGACACAGGACGCCGTTCTTTTTCTTGATGCTGATCTTCATCAGCTGCAGAAGCAGATTCCTTTGGGTCCTTGTTCACATCCATCTGCTTCACCTCCTTTTTTTCTCCTACCGAGGGAATGAACATGACTCCTTCTTTAACTCATTCTGCATAACCATCGTCATGACCTGTAAAATGATCGAAAAATATAACATTTTCTCATCCGTAAATGGAAGATAACCGGTGTGGAATGAATTAAGCTCATATACTTCTTCTAAACCAGGCTAATACGTTGAGTAAGGATTGTTCAAAGCTCCACCATCGCTTTGATCACCTTGGCGGAAGGATGCATCCAGCCCTGAAATTCACGGATCAATTCTTCAAATCTGCACCGATGAGTTATGTACGTTTCTACATCCAGGCCGCTGTCCGAGATCCGCTTCATCACTTCATTGAAATCATCCTTGGTGGCGTTACGGCTGCCCATCAGCGTCAATTCCCGTTTATGAAATTCAGAATCCCGAAATGAGATATCTCCTTGAATCAAGCCGACATACACCAAGGTCCCCCCGTGGGCAACCATATGAAAAGCGTTGGTCATGGATTCCTGGTTTCCTGTTGCGTCCAAAACGATGGAGGGAAATTCTCCTCCTGTTAGCGCCGAAAGATCGGATAGTTCCTCTCCAATCTGAATCGTATGATCTACCTTCGCCCAGTCTTTGCAAAAGGCCAGTCGATCGGCGTTTGTATCCATGGCGATAAGGGTTGCTCCCATCGCTTTGGCACAAACCATGATTCCAAGTCCAATAGGACCGGCTCCGATCACCAAAACCGTATCCTTGCTGGTTACATTCGCCCGCTTAACGCCATGAGTTCCAATGGCTAACGGCTCTATCAAGGCCGCCTGATCCAAAGACAGCCCTTCGGTCCGCATCAAATGGGAAATCGGAACGGAGATGCGCTCGCGCATGCCGCCGTCGAGATGCACGCCAATCACTTTCATGGATCGACAACAGTTGGTTTTGCCTCTCAGGCAAGACCAGCATTCTCCGCAGTGTATATAAGGAATGACACAGACGGTGTCCCCGACCTTCAATCCCTCATCGTTAACTCCGACCTTTTCAATCACACCGGATAACTCATGACCGAGAATTCGCGGGTACGTGAAAAAAGGCTGATTACCGCGAAAGGCATGTAGATCCGTACCGCAAATTCCGATTCGCTTGATGCGGATGATGGCTTCTCCGTCGAGTAATTGTGGCTCAGGCAAGTCCTCCCGGTATTGAAATTCCCCAATCCGATTACACACAATTCCCTTCACTTCTAACTGCCTCCTCTCTTGATCAGCGGATGCCTTCATTGTATTCCGGACGGCCGCTTGTCCAAGTCCACCCTTGTACGGGCTCCAATATGTTCAACACTTCGGCTAAGACGATAGGATCCAGCGACTCTTCACTCCAAGCAGCATTACGCTTTATATTGTCAGGGTTAGCCGTACTGACCAGCGTTGTCGGTATCTGTTCATTCGAGGTTGAGAACTGCACAGCTAGTTTCGCAATATCCACTCCGGCTTTGGCGCAATATTCGGACGCACGTCTGCAGGCTTCCTTGATCTCCGTTGAAGCCGGGTGCCAGGACGGCGCTCCTCTGGGACCAAGCAATCCCATGGATAAGGGAGATGCATTAATAAGGCCAACTTCCTTGTCGTTAAGCAGCGGCAGCAAACCGGTAAGTGTCTGATCGTTCAAAGAATAATGGCAATAAGAAATGATGACTTCCACTTCCACTTGCACTTGGGGCAGCAGTTTCTCGAACAGCTGCAGCGGCAGACCGCAAATCCCGCCAAACCGGATTGTCCCCTTCTCTTTTAGATGCTGGAGTGCAGGAAGAGCCTCCTCGAGAATAACGGATGCGGGAACGAACTCTATATCATGCAAAAAAAGAATATCCACGTAATCGGTTTTAAGTCGTTTCAAGCTCTCATCGGCACTGTCGATAATCCGCTTGGACGTGAAATCAAAATCATGCTCGCCATACCGGCCTGCTTTCGTGGACAGGATAAACTTGTCCCGGGGTAATTGTTGGATTGCTTCGCCCAGCACGCTTTCCGCCTTTGTCAAGCCGTAATAGGGGGATACATCGATCAGATTGATGCCCGCATCAACGGCTGCGTGCACGGTTCGGATTCCCTCGCGGTCGTCCGTTTCCCGAAAGACGGAGCCTAGCGAAGAAGCTCCGAAGCTTAATATGGAAACATCGAGCCCGGTACGACCTAACTTACGATATTTCATGATGAAAACACCCTCCCTATTCATAGATATATCGATTCATGAGCTGCCCGGCTGTATCCCAGCTATTCTTCCAGACCGTCACCACGAACATCCTTAAGCTTGTAAAACGCCTTGGCATTCAGGCCGAACAATCGGGCATATTCCGCCTCTCCCCATGATTTCGGCAGAGCTTCGGCCAATACGTCAACCACTTGGCCATATTCAGCTGAAAGCAGGCATACGGGCCAATCGCTGCCGAACATGACCCGCTCAGGACCGAACATCGCTGTCACTTTATGTACATACTTATTAAAATCCTCCTGACTCCATCGGCGATGCTCCGCCTCGGTTACCATGCCGGAGAGCTTGCAGTAGATACTCGGAAAACCGGCAATTTGCTTCAGGAGGCTCTCCCAAGGCTCGATCCGCCCGCTCCGGATCGGCGGTTTGCCCAGATGATCGACAACTCCGCGGATGCTGGGAACCTGTTGGATTAGCTTCAGCAGCGGTTCCAACTGGTGACTCAGAACAAGAAGATCGATTGGAACCTCCTCCTTGGCATATCCACTAAATGCTTCGATGTATGACGGCTCCAGGATCACCTGGGCATCAGGCATATCCTGGATCATAATACGAAAGCCGATAAATTTCGGATGTTTCCGAAATCGCTCGTAATGCTGCCGGTGCTCGGGATCGAAGAGATCGATCCATCCTACCACTCCGAGAATGGAAGAATCGTGATCCGCGAGCGACAATAGATAGTCTGTCTCTTCCATGGTCGGTGCTGCCTGGACGGTTATGCTGCCGTCAAACCGGTGCAAATCCAAATGCGGCTTCAGATCAGAAGGCAGGAAGTTTCGATAAAGCTCTGGAATATCCGGCTTGATCCATCCATAATCTCCTCGTTCTATCAGCCAATAATGCTGATGGGCATCTACTCTCATGAACATCCCTGCCTTTTTGATGTAATGTTTGCTATTTTCATTGTATGATCAAAGTCTGTGTACAAATATAGCGTGGAATTGCAATTTTATAACTTATTTTGATATTGTGTTTCTATTAGAAGATAAGGAGCGATGATCATGACTCCCCTGCGCAAACCATTTAAAGGGGACCCCCTGTTTCCGATGGAATTGGTTTATCGGACTACAAAAAGCCCCGAAGTGGAGCTGCCTCATCATTTGCATGATCTTTACGAATTGGTATATGTGTACCAGGGAAAGGGCACTTTTTTTATTGAAAACAAGCTGATGGAGAAAAAAGCAGGCGACCTTTTCATCATCCCCGGAAACACGATTCACAGCTCTTTCCCTGACCCGGATGATCCGATTATTTCGAGTGCTTTATTCTTTGCGCCTTCGCTCGTCTTAGGTGCGAATGGAAGCGATCTGCAATATGCAATCCTTTCTTGCTTCGACGTTGCTCAAAAATCAGGATCTTATCGTCATGAATTACCCAAGTCAAATCAACAATATATCGAGGGTATGCTAAAAAGGATCTCGGAAGAGACCCGACTTGCTCAGTTGGGTTTCCGCGAGGCGCTTGTGCTCTTGCTGCGCTCCTTACTGCTGCATATCAATCGCTACATCAGTACCTTGTCCGCAGAACAGCCGGCCCACTCACAGATCGGCCCCTCCTGGTTGAGGGATTCCATCCAATGGATTCATGAACATCTGGATCAACCCATAGGACTAGCCACTCTGTCGGCCCATGCATCGGTAGACCCGGCCCATTTTTCCCGTATGTTCAAGAAATATACTGGTTTGCATGTTACGGGTTACATCAATGCCAAACGAATCGCCCGTGCTAAAGAGCTCCTGCTACACCACGAGAAATCTATCGGACAAATCGCTGAAATCTGCGGATACGACACCCTGACTCACTTTCATCGAAATTTCAAAACGTTGACGGGAATGACTCCCGGAGCGTATAGGAAGCAGGCAATTGACAGTTGACCCATTTAGAATTATATTATTTATAGTTAAGCACTTAACTAAATAGGGGGTGTGATCTCGTTGAATGACGACCTGCAACAATACGTGCTGGATTTGCCGCTGCCGACCCTTGCTTTCTTCACGTTGGTGGAAACAACGGCAAAGCTGGTCGACGTATCCGAAAGCTACTGGAAGGCACAAGGGTTGAACGGAGCCAGAATACGTATATTAGTTGAACTTATGAAAGAGGGAGGAACCATGCTTCCCTCCAAGCTGGCACAACAAATCGGAGTAACCAAACCCAATATCAGCCTGCTGCTCACCCCCTTGGAAAATGAAGGCTTGATTCGGCGGGATAACCATCCCCGGGACGGTCGAAAATCGGTTATCACCATTACAAATGAAGGTCAGCATTTATTAATCCATAACCTGCCTGCGAACAGGCAGCAAGTTTCCGCTAAGATGAACGTGCTGAATGACGAAGAATTAAAGCAGCTACTGGCCCTTCTGCGTAAATTAAAGGAGGCGTGACGGCTTTTCACGCCCATTTGGTTAAGCACTTAACTAAAATCAAAAAGGATGATGGCAATGTCAATCGTAATTACAGGAGCCAATGGCCGGCTCGGCAGCCTCATAATCCAAGAGCTTCTTCACCATGTTTCACCTGATCAAATCGTTGCTTGCGTTCGGCGTATGGAATCCGGAAAATCATGGGAGGACCAAGGAATAACTGTTCGTTTCTGCAACTACGACGAGCCCGCCTCCCTGGAGAAGGCCTTCGTGGGTACTTCGCGGCTGTTGTTCATCTCTAGTCCCCATCCCGATGATACCGTTCGTATGCGGCAGCATGCCCATGTGATAGAAGCTGCAAAAAAAGCGAACGTTGGCCATATATTCTATACCAGCTTTGCCTTTCCCGAACATAGCGACATTTCACTGACCCATTTGCATTTGGCAACGGAACATGCCATTCGCACAACCGGAATTCCGTATACTTTTCTTCGCAATGGCCTATATATGGACTTTATCGAAGCACTCGATGTGAATGCGTCCATTCTGACAGGAAATCTTCGTATCCATCCGGGGTCGTGGAAATTCAATGCGGTTACGCGCTCCGATCTGGGAGCCGCCATCGCGGCAGCATTATCCGGTGAGGGCCATCTTAATAAAACGTATGAGCTTGTGGCGCCTGACGTTTGGACCTTCAGCGATGTAGCCTCCACTCTTTCAGAACTAACGGGCAGAGTGATATCCCTATGTCCCACCAACGAGTTACAGCATTGGATATTCAGCTTTTTAAGAAAAATCGATACGGCTTCAACTTCTGGCGATCTGGAGTATTTATTGGGACGCCCGTTAACAACGATGAAAGAAAACATGAAAGCTTATGTCGGGGCAGTGATTAGATCCGACTGACGATGAATCGACATTTCCCCTTCATTGAGTACTGTGCAGCCAACGTACCCAATATAATTAAGCAATACGGGAATACGATGGCCCCTGGGACTCAAGGAAGGAGGCAGGAATATGCCGATACGTCCGCCCATATTGCAGAGAGGCGATACCGTTGGAATCGTTACCTTGGGCAGCCCGCTCGATGCCAACATCATCAATGCACGGATCGAATATTTACGAGCCATGGAGTTCAATGTCGTATTGGGCCAATATGTATATGCCCAAAACGGGTTTCTGGCCGGAACAGACGAACAGCGGGCATCCGATTTAATGATGATGTTTCAAGATGATCAGGTGAAAATGATACTGCCCACAAGAGGCGGCACCGGAGTAGCCGGAATCCTTCCATACCTTGATTATCAAGTGATCCGGAACCATCCGAAAATCTTGACGGGCTACAGTGATATAACGGTACTATTAAACGCACTGCATCAATTCGTGGATTTAATTACGTTTCACAGCCTCTTGCTTATCGACTTCAAACCCGAGACGCCCTCCTACAATTACGACCAGTTTTTTGCCGCGACGTCCCTGTATTCATTAACACGGCCCATCCTGAATCCCCCCGAGATGCCTCTGATTAGCCGGGTTCCTGGCAACGTTACAGGGCCGCTTGTGGGCGGTAATCTAACCTCGTTTGTAGATACGCTTGGAACGCCTTTCGAAATCGATACGCGGGGCAAAATAATCGTTCTTGAAGAAACTCATGAACCGACCAATACCGTCTACAGGTACTTGAACGATTTGAAACTCGCGGGGAAATTTCGTGACTGCATCGGCATTATCACGGGGGAATGTACAGGCTGCCAGGCTGCTTACGGCAAATCCTACGAGGATCTCATCAACGAGTTCATTGTGCCGCTCGGCAAGCCGTTGATCACGAACCTTGCCACGGGTCATGGTTTGTATAAAGCAGCTCTGCCGATTGGCGCCTTGGTTAATCTCGATTCCATTCTTAATACCATAACCGTGGTTGAACCTACGATCAGTGCATAAAGCTCGTTGCATGGGCCTCGCTTCATCCCCATGCTGCCCATGCGCAGCGAGATATTACTGAAAAAAAGGCAGTTGATCATTCAGATCAGCTGCCTTCATTTTTCTATGTGATGCTGCAGATAAACTCATAGCTGCGCTACAGATGGGCAAGACCTTCACACCTGATTTATTTGACGTAAAATGTAGCGTCTCTTTGATCCCATGCTGTCGAGACCGGAGAAATTTCCAACACGCCGTCCCGGTGTATTTTCCGTAATCTTATTTTCTGAAAACCTAGCTTGGCATAGGCATAGGTAATAAATGTATTTTTAAGATACTTGTCCTCTGTCTGTTTAAAGCTTCCTCGAGTTGCACTTTCAATCTGCTGAATTCCGATTGTGAAATTGGACAGTTAATATATATAGTATCTATTCCGATATTGACCATATATAAAATTTCTTGTATAGAACTACTAATTAAAGATAGATACATAAGGAAAATGCCATCTGTAGGAAGGCATACTGGTGGAGAGGGGTTACATTATTTAAGCATTATTCATTTGTTTGGTTTGCAATAAAAAACACAAGGACGGCGATCATCGCTGTCCTTGTGAATATTTCGGTGCGGCAGAGCCACTTGGTTAATTAGTGAGAGCCATGATGTTATCGAAATAGAGGCCAGTAATTTAATAAGGAGAGCCATCAGAATATGAGGGTTCCCCCATTTTTCAATTTTCAACTATCGTGCCCTTTTGATGGGCCGTTTACTGCGTGATGCGAGACTTCGGAACTCACATCGGAAACTTGCACCGATTTAACCTCTCTTTCGATAAAAATAAAGAGAGTGAGGAACCCTATCTCCACTCTCTCTCTTTGCTTATATCCTCTAAAAAACTGCTACTTTCCCAATTACAACGACTCGGATGCTTGCTTCAGATAGCCGGACAATTGGGCCAGATCCGGCTTATCTCCTTCGCGCAGCTTGATCCACTTCCGTTCGGCCGGACCCTCGAAGTCTTTCGGAAACGCCATGCCGACTGTATTCATGATCATAAATGCAATTGCATCTTTCGAAGGTGAAATGACGGCAGCAAACTGCCCGTTCTTCAGAAAATGCGGTTTCTTGTATTGAATCTTCTCTTCCGCTCCGGGAATCGTCTCGTGGACCATATGCCGAAGCTGACCGCACAATTGAACTTGCCATGGCGAGGACAGATTTTCAATAAATGTGGATACTTCTGGGTTCATTTTCAACACGTCCTCTCTTATCGATGGATATTAGGCTTCCTGTTGCAACTTGGCCAAATATTCGGCGTAACGTTCCATGGACGCAATCGCGCCTTGCTCCGCACCGGAAGCCAGTGAGCCTTGAAGGGCTTCAGCAGAGACGTATTCCGTGCGCATCGTCAATTTTGATTTACCGCCTTCAAGCTGTTCAAACGAGTCGAAAATGACGGATTCGTGCTCGTTATACGGAGCCACGTCAAAAATCATCGTATAGTTCAGTCGCTCAGGCTTCACAATTTCGCGATACGTACCGATGATAGGAAACTCGGTCCCATCCGGACCCAACTGAACATATCGGTAGGTGCCACCCACTCGCAAATCGATCTCGCAGGCATGGAGGGGTACTCCGCCGTGACCCCACCAGCGGGACACATGCTCCGGCTTTGTCCAAGCATCCCACACCAACTCGCGCGGTGCTTCGAAAATACGCTCAATGATTAATGCTTGTCCTTCTACTCGCGTTGTTGCTTTATTTGCCTGTTGACTCATCGTGTTTTTCCTCCTCATTTGGGTAAGAAATAGGGTTCTGCTCAGATTTTATCCCATTTTTTCCAATATCGCCAACACAGTAGTTAACGGTTCAAGTTTTGTTCCAAGAACGCATCGAGTTGATCAAATGTCCCGACGAATCCTTGCTGTACATGCGGGCGCATGCTCTCAAAGGTGGCGCGTTCTTCCTCAGTGGCGTTAAACGGACCGCCTCTTAGCGTAAGCGTCGTCTTTCCTTCGCTTTCGGTTAACATCAAGTGATTGATCACTTCGAGCGGCCACGTTCCGCTGAACGGAGCCCGGATCGTGTTACCTTCTTCATCGGAATACGATTGGATGAAGTCTGGATAAATCAGCATTTGGATTAACGTCGCGTGAAAACTCCAATCCATTCATACGCGCGATTACAAAGGATTCGCTATACGAAAGCAAACACGGGACCTTCTGACCAATGCTCCCAACAACAGGACGACGGCAACAATCAAGAATGCCGATTTCTTCGACCAAATCACTCCTTTTCATATTATTTTCTGTTCATTTTGAATATACCTGTCAAGGAATATACCTGTCAAGGAATATTTAGTATTTAAATTGACCGCACTTTCATTAATCGCGCCGAAGCGCGAAAGGCCAAGAATTTTACAGAATACCTCATGTCGTAGAAGTGTGCGCTTGACGCAGGCTTAAGCCGTGATTAACCATGTCTCGGACGATTCAGCGCGGCGGCGTCTGCCGAATACGAAATAGAAGAGGCCTAAGCTGGTAACTTGTAAGACCGCCAGCACGAACCAGATATTGCTGAAGATCAAGCCCCCGCGTTGCGGGTGATCCAAAGAGCGGATTCCATGCTGGAATCGCCGATCCGCTGAGGTCCGTCATCTTGCCATAGATCCCGATTGCCATCCCTTGCGCGATGAAGTTGACCATTGCCAGCATCGAACATTGGGAGGAACAAAGCCTATGAATTGCTAAATAGTGGCGAAATCAAGGCGATAAAGATGAAGGGCTATCGAATTCCGAAGATAGCTGTCAGGGATTACGTACTGTCGCAGGCAAAAATAACAATGGAACGCTACAAGGAATTATCAGAAGGAGATTAAAATAAGCCGCGCATTTTGCTGCGGCTCCGCTGGCTCGTACTATAGAGTCTATGATTTGATTGTGTGTACGAAGTTAGGCACTCCTGTAAATCCACGCAACTTGCTTCGAACGTTCTATGATTTGACGAAGAAAGCGAAAGTCCCTAAAATTTGGTTTCACGATCTTCGTCATACCGTGGTCACATTAATGCTTAGTAGTAATACAAACCCAAAGATTGTAAAGGAAATCCCTGGGCATTCAGACATTCGAGTGACCTTCGACATTAATTTCCATATTTCACCATCTATTCATAAGGAAACCACACATCAGTATGGCAACATGATTTTCGGGTCGCAACTTGAGAGCAAAGAAAAGGAGGTTTTAATCGCTGCCGACACGGGTAGCTCGTTAGAATTTGATTCTGAATCGTTAAACATGATTCAATAATTCATCCTCAACTTACTGACCGCCTTTCATCGGAGCATTTAGAACGGAGTAAAAGTAAATCACCCTGCCTCCAAAAGAGGACAGGGCGATTGTTTGTGATCGAGAAAAATAAAATAAAGGTCTGAGCGGAGTCCTATTTGCCTCGCAAAAGATGAAATAGCATTAAAAAAATCCTTAGTGTGACCAAACGTGTGACCACGCGCTCAAATCATATCTAAGCATAGCAAGAACCCGCCAAACACTCGAAAATCCCTGTGTTTAGCGGGTTCTTTTTAGTTATGGAGCCTAGGGGGATCGAACCCCTGACCTCATCGCTGCCAGCGATGCGCTCTCCCAGCTGAGCTAAGGCCCCGTAAGCGACTTCTATATCATATAAAATATCAGCAGGCCTGTCAACATTTTTTTGGCATTTTATGAAGACAAGCTGTACTTCTTTTACTCTCTATATAATGTCACTTATCATGATGAGGCTGCGGAGCCATCCTAACATCGGTATAGTACCCGTCTCCCTAAAAAACCACGACGCTCTTACAGCTCCTGTACGTCCGTATCCTTGGACAGCAGGCTTTTCAATTCCTTCATAAACATATTGATATCCTTGAACTGCCGATACACGGACGCAAATCGGACATAAGCTACCTCATCCACGGGATATAACCGTTCCATCAGCAGCTCGCCGATTTGGCGGCTCTCCACCTCGGCTGCTGCGGTATTGCGCAGTGCTTTCTCCACATCCGACACAATCATATCCAGCTGGTCGACGGATACCGGACGCTTCTCGCAAGCCCGAATCAGGCCACGAAGCACCTTCTCCCGGCTAAACTCTTCACGGCTACCATCCTTTTTAACGACAATCAGGGGCGTTTCCTCCACCATTTCAAAGGTTGTGAATCTTTTGCTGCACTGCTCGCATTCCCTGCGGCGGCGGATGGATTTATTTTCGTTGGCCGGCCTGGAATCCAGCACTTTCGTTCCGGCATAACTGCAATATGGACATTTCATAAAGTCATCTTCACTTCCTTTGTTCTTCGCATATTTAACCTGTAACTACATTCAGAAAAATTTACCAGCAAAACTTTTGTCTTTTATGTTATGAAAATGCGAAACCCGAGACATAATACTTTTACCAACTCAAGGAGGTGAACTTAACATGGCACAAAGCAACAACAACTCCAACAACCTGGTTGTTCCTCGCGCAAACGCTGCTCTTGAGCAATTGAAGTACGAGGTAGCTCAAGAGCTTGGTATCTCCATCCCACAAGACGGATACCAAGGTAACATGACTTCCTACGAGAACGGTTCGATCGGGGGATACATCACAAAACGTCTTGTAACCCTGGCCGAGCAACAATTGGCTGGTCAATACTCCGGTCAATAATTGATTCTTCCTTAAAAAAGGAGTGTTGGCGGCTCGATGTAAGAGCCTGTCCAGCGCTCTTTTTTCATTAAAAACCGCCCTTATATACGTCCGTATATTGATTATAATAATAAATTACTCGCTGTACATAATGCCTGGTTTCCCCAATGGGAATACTCTTCACATTCTCATAGGTTCCATCCCACATACCCTTGTTGATCCAGTTCTTGACGTTCCCGGGGCCGGCATTATAGGCTGCAATGGCGGCAATCGGATTGCCGTCCATCTCTTTGTGCAGGCTCTGGATATACCAGGTGCCCAGCTGGATATTCGCGTCCACTTCATTCTTTACGCTCAGGAGGTTCACCGAGGGCAGCTTGGCCATTTCCATCGCCCAATTTGCCGTATCCGGCATCAGCTGCATAATGCCAAGCGCGCCCTTCTTGGACTCCTTGCCCGGCTTAAAATTGGTTTCCACCCGAATGATGGACGCCACCAGGAATGGATCAACCTCATAGTAATCTGCATGCTTCCGGATCTCATCTTTATAATGGATCGGGTACAGGAGCGTCATCCAGTTGGAGCTCAGGAACAGAAGCGCTACAAAAGAAACAAACAGCAGAAGCAGCACTCTTTTTTTAAGCAGCCACTTCATATTTGAACCATCCTGCGCCACAGGTTGTCCACCTGCAGCTGTGTCTCGACTAGTGAGCCGCTGTTGTCGATAAGAATATCCGCCAGCGACTTCTTCTGTTCGATATCCATCTGGCTGCTTAAACGTGCCTCTGCCGCTTCTCTGGTAAGAGCATCACGATTCATCAAACGCTCAAGCTGCAGCTCTCGCGGTACATAGACAACCGCTATCTGCTCAAGAAAAGGATATTGCTCCCTCGCCTCCAGCAGCAGCGGAATATCGGCCACCACGAGCCGATCCGGATGCTGGCGTTCGTACGCTTCCGTCTGTTCCCGGATTTCCTGCCGTATCGCAGGATGTGTGATACCATTCAGCGCCGTTCTCTGCTCGGGATTATGAAATATGATTTCTCCGAGTTTTTTTCGATTCAAGGTACCGTCCTCAAACAGGATATCTTGTCCAAAATGTTCGGTCACTTCATCCAGCACCGGATGACCCGGGAGCATCACTTCCCGGGCGATGATATCCGCATCGACGAGAAGCGCTCCCTTCATGGCCAACATAGAGGACACGGTGCTTTTGCCTGTTGCAATTCCTCCGGTTAAACCGATATTCATGACTTCACCTCATAACAGCTTCATTATACCCATGACGATTAACAAAAAAGCGGGCAAATAAGAGATAAATCGCATTCCGCCCTTGGAAGCAAAACGTAAACCGATCCTCATGCCCATAACGAGGAATATCCCGCTAAACAATGCAACCACAGCCGCCGTACCCAGCGGCGAAAAACCCAGCATCGCTGCGCCAAGTCCAGCTCCGAACGCATCAAGCGATAACGCAATCCCGAGCCACATCGCCTCCCAGGGAGAGATGCTGCCGGAGTCATCCAGATCCGCCTTTGTCGGACTGCGCAGAATTTGAATGACAACGCCGATCTTCGGAATCTCAAGAGAGAATACAGCTTTCTGAAGCTCCTCTGGTTCAGCTGTGCCAGCCCCACCGTGGGTGGACTTCCTTTGATTTAAAGCAGCCTGGGCTTCCGTAAGGGATTCGGAAATCCCCGAAGCAGAAACCGGCTGCGCTTCAGACTCGCTTCTTCTGCGGACTTGCTGATAGAGGGACCACAAACCCAGCAGAATCAAAATGGCAGCTCCGATAACGGATGCCACAGATGGGGATAAGAACCGCTGTAACAGAGCACCCGCCTGCATGGAGACGCCTAGCACCAGTCCGGAGCATAGCGAGATGATTAATACAGACAATAGCGGTATCCTTGTTTTGCGCAGACCGTATGTAACACCCGCTCCAAAACCGTCCAGACTTAATGCCATGGCCAGCAGCGCAGACGAGAAAATATGATTGAGCACCCTTTTCCCTCCTCCGAAAGCGCCATAGACAGCTGCTCATTCATAAAGAGAGCAGCTCCATGCGCTCCACATATGTTCCACATTATATGTGTGAGAAGGGGAATGGGTGCACGCCTATATTTTATTGCTTCTGGACCGGTTGACATTTCGGGCAATAATGGGTCCCGCGTCCACCAACAACCATCTTATGAACCGGACCACCGCAAGCATGGCACGGCTTGTCCTTACGCCCATAAATCTGATGGCTGTGCTGGAACATGCCCATCTCGCCCTGTCCGTTGACGTAGGATTTAATAGAGGAGCCCCCAGCGTTTACGGCCTCGGACAATGTATCCACAATGGCATGGTACAATCGCTTCAGCTCCGCATCCTTCAAGCTGTTCGCGCTGCGCTCCGGATGAATCTTGGCCCGGAACAAAGCCTCATCGACATATATATTGCCGATTCCGACCACATATGCCTGGTTCAGCAGCACAGCCTTGATCTTTGTTTTTTTGCTGCCAATGACCTGCTTGAAGGTTCCTAACGTAAATGTGTCATCAAGCGGCTCGTAGCCTAATTTGGCAAGGGGAGCATGCTTGAATTCTTCCCCGGGCGCAAACAGATGCATCGTACCGAATTGGCGCACGTCCTTATAACGCAGCTCTGTGCCATCCGAGAAATGGAATATGACATGGGTATGCTTCTCTACAGGTTCCTCGGCCCTATATAATCCATATCGGCCTTCCATCCGAAGATGGGAAACGAGGACCAGCCCGTCCAGCAGTATCCGCAAAAATTTGCCTCGGCGCTCCACCCCTTGCACGGTGTGATCCTTCAGCATAAACGCAAACGCCTCGGCATCGTCGGGACGTTGAATAATCCGCGGCAAATGTACGGAAACTTGATCTATGTGCTTACCTTTAATCAATTGGTTAAGTGTTCGTTTAACGGTTTCTACTTCCGGCAATTCCGGCATAATGACTTCACCTCATGTACCATTATACCGGAAGTTGGGACACAGCGGGACCATGGTTTTGTGGAAAGGTATGGTGCATAATCAGCCCCCTCTTCACGCCATGATCCCTTAGAAACGTCCCATCATCTGTAAGCAAGCTGCCTGCGAGGCAGAGCCTGCAGCACATCTACTTCGCTTCGTACCAGTTCTCTCCGTAGCTGACTTCCGATTTCAGCGGTACCGACAGCTTCAATGCATGACTCATGACTTCCGGAACCAATTCCTTCATGACCTCCAGCTCATCCTCCGGCACCTCAAACACCAATTCATCGTGTACCTGAAGCAGCATGCGGCTCTTCAATTGGCGTTCATGCAGCGCTTTGTCCATATGGACCATGGCAAGCTTGATAATGTCCGCCGCGGTTCCCTGTATCGGCGTATTCATCGCCGTACGCTCCGCGAAAGAGCGCAGGTTGAAGTTGCTGGCGTTGATCTCCGGCAAATAACGTCGGCGTTCCAGCAGCGTCTTCACATAACCGTCCTGCTTCGCCTGCTTGACGATCACGTCCATATAGCGGCGTACGCCCTGAAACACCTCGAAATACTGGTCGATAAACGCCGCAGCTTCCTTCCGGGTAATGTTCAGGTTCTGGGACAAGCCGTAGTCGCTAATGCCATAGACAATCCCGAAGTTAACCGCCTTGGCGGATCGGCGCATATTTGAATCCACCTCATCCACGCCGACTCCAAACACATCCATCGCAGTCTTGGTGTGAATGTCCATATCTTGAACAAAGGCTTCCTTCAGCCGCTCATCATCCGAAATATGCGCAAGCACACGAAGCTCGATCTGGGAATAGTCGGCAGCCAGAATGCTCCAGCCGGGCTCCGACGGCACAAAAACTTTACGCAGCTTGCGCCCTTCCTCCAGACGGATCGGAATGTTCTGCAAATTTGGATATTGGCTGCTCAGACGGCCCGTCGCAGCTATTGTCTGACGGTAATATGTGTGTACTTTCCCGGTCTGTGCCGAGATTTCCTTCAGAAGGCCTTCCACATAAGTAGATTGCAGTTTAGCCAGGGTACGATACTGCAGGATCAGGCGAACGATATCATGATAAGGCGCCAGCTTCTCCAGCACTTCAGCATCGGTGGAATAACCGGTTTTGGTCTTCTTGATGACCGGCAGCTCCAATTTGACAAACAGTATTTCTCCCAGCTGTTTAGGCGAATTCAGGTTGAATTCTGTTCCGGCAATCTCGTAAATCTCTTTAACGAGTTTGTCGATCTGCCCCTCGAACTCACGCCCCAACTCCTTCAGAGCTTCCGCATTCACGGCAATCCCCTGCTTCTCCATATCGGCAAGAATGCGGGAAAGCGGCATCTCCAGATCATGGAAGAGAGGAAGCATTTCATTTGCTGCCAGCTCCTTCTCCTGTACCGGGACAAGCTCCGTGACGGCCAAACATTTTCTAGCCATATGTTCGCTAAGCTTCTCCAGCTCGGGAACCTTGTATTTTGCCCCTTTACCAAACACATCCTCATCGGCTTGAAGATACGCGAGCCCGTATTTGGAAGCCAGCCCGCTGAGGCTCTGATTTGATTCCGTCGGATCCAGCAGGTAGGCCGCCAGATGGACATCAAATGCCGCCCCTGCAAAAGCAATGCCCTGCCAGTGGAGCGCCAGATCAATCCGATGCAAATCATAACCGCGTTTTTGGATTTCACTATCAGCAAGCCAAGCACGGACAGGCTCCGCCTCCTCCGACTTCAGAACGTCAAACGGAATATAGTACTGCCGTTCCGCTGTTGCCAGCGCAATCCCGATCACCTCTGCATGATGGGGATTGTCTCCGTGCGTCTCGACATGCAGCATAGTCACGTGTTCAAGAATGTCAGCAACGCCGGCTAGCTCCTTCGTGCCTACAATTGCCACATCAATCTTCGCTTCCGGCTTCGCCTCCGCTGCATCACCGCTGATCCCGCTCGTGCTCAGGTTCAGCCTTTCAATCAGGGATTTGAACTCCAGCTTCGCCAGCGCAGGTCCGGCCGTTTCCTCATTCAAGCCTGCAAACGCCATATCATCGAGCGACTGCTCCAGCGGAACCTCGCGGAAGATCGTAGCCAGCTTCTTACTGAGAATGGCGGAATCCGCATGCTCTTCAATTTTCTCCTTCATCTTGCCCTTGAGCTCATCGGTCCGCGAGATCACAGCCTCTACCGAGCCGAATTCATGCAGCAGCTTCAGCGCTGTTTTCTCGCCCACGCCTGGAACCCCTGGTATGTTATCGGAAGCATCGCCCATAAGCCCTTTTAAATCGATAATCTGTTCAGGGGTCAGATCGTAACGCTCCTTGATCTGCTCCGGTCCATAATACTCGATATCTGTAACACCCTTGCGGACCATGGCAATCGTTGTATGCTCCGAAGCCAGTTGAAGCATGTCCTTATCTCCCGATACAACCATCACTTTACGGCCAGCTTCATCAGCCTGACGGGTAATGGTGCCGATGATGTCATCCGCCTCATAACCGCCGATTTCAAATTGGGGGACACCCAAGCCCTTAAGCAGCTCTTTAAGCAGCGGGAATTGTCCCGACAGCTCAGGCGGTGTCTTCTGACGTCCACCCTTGTAATCCTGATAATCCGCATGCCGGAACGTTTCCTTGCCAGCATCAAAAGCTACCATCATATGTGTCGGTTTATGCTCTTCAATCACCCGAAGCAGCATGGTGGTAAAACCGTAAACCGCATTCGTCTGCTGCCCGCTTGCATTCGTAAGCGGCGGCATTGCAAAGAATGCACGGTAAATGATATTATTTCCATCAATTAGAATCAGCTTGTCCATAGAACACCTCACACCAATATTACTTCCTTCCCACATGATAACATAGGTTACCGCTAATTCCGAACAATCCGTTCGATTAACGGTGAATTCAAGATTTCACGCAAAAAAACGCCGGCTTTCGCCAGCGTTTCCCTGTAATCGCGCTTATTGATTGAGGTCAGGACGATGCCCTGTAACGAGATATACGGTACTCTCGCCGATATTGGTTGCATGGTCGGCAATCCGTTCGATGTAGCGCCCCACCATGATCAGCAGCATGGCTTGATTGGCCGAATCCGGATCAGAAGTCAGATGCGCATAGAGGTCCTGCAGAATGACGCTGTATAGATGATCAACCTGATCATCGTCCTGAGCCATTTTATAAG
Source organism: Paenibacillus glucanolyticus NBRC 15330 (assembly GCF_004000885.1). GTDB lineage: Bacteria > Bacillota > Bacilli > Paenibacillales > Paenibacillaceae > Paenibacillus_AQ > Paenibacillus_AQ glucanolyticus. The sequence goes on along the minus strand of NZ_BIMC01000011.1, from coordinate 133,731 downwards.
CCAGATCTGTGTTTTCGGTTAGATAGGATTCGATCGATTCTGAAACCATCGCCCTCACCAAATCCGACATCCGTGGAAGATCCACGAGCGGCTTAATCAGCTTCTGTCCTTGAAGGCGGATCGTAACCTTGGCAACGTCTCGAGCCAAATCGCCCATACGCTCCAAATCGCTTGCAATGCGGAAGGCCACCAAAATCCGGCGCAAATCCTTCGCCACAGGCTGCTGGGTTACAATTAAGCGGGAGCCAATCTCCATGATCTGCTCTTCCATGGTGTTTAACTGCGCATCGTTCTTGATAACGGCCTGTGCTTTCTCCGTATCCAAGGTCTGGAGAGACTGTACACTGCTGGCCAGAGCTTCCTCCATATGTTTGCCCATATCCTGCAGCAGGGTCTTCAGCTCATTAAGCTGCTGATCAAACTCAATTCTCCGGATCATGTGTGACGCTCCTCCTATCTGCTTTTAAGAAAGATCATTTCGATATTGAATCATTACCCGAAGCGGCCCGAAATATAGTCCTCGGTACGCGCATCGGATGGTGTAGAAAACAGTGTATCGGTGTTTGCGGATTCTACCACTTCACCATTCAGGAAAAATACCGTCTGCCCGGATACACGGGCAGCCTGGTGCATGTTGTGCGTTACCATGACAATGGTGTAGTTGCTCTTCAGCTCTTGTACCAGCTCTTCAATCTTCAGCGTTGAGATCGGGTCAAGCGCCGATGTTGCTTCGTCCATCAGCAGAATATCCGGTTGCACGGCAAGCGCCCGGGCAATGCACAGACGCTGCTGCTGGCCGCCAGAGAGGCTCAAAGCCGAGCGCTTGAGATAATCTTTGACCTCATCCCACAGAACGGCTTGTTTCAGGCTCTGTTCCACGATTTGATCTAGCTGGGCTTTGTTGCGGATGCCATGCAGACGCGGCCCGTACGCGATGTTATCATAGATTGATTTAGGAAACGGATTCGGCTGCTGAAATACCATGCCTACCTGTTTGCGCAATGCTTCAACGTGAACCTCTTCGCTGTAAATTTCCGTCCCGCCAATTTGCACGCTGCCTTCAATCCGGGTGGAGGGAATCATATCGTTCATCCGGTTCAACGTACGCAGCAGAGTGGATTTACCGCAGCCGGACGGTCCGATGAATGCCGTCACGGTTTTCTCCGGAATGTCCAGATCTACATTTTTCAGGGCGTGGTACGTGTCATAATAAAGGTTTAGTTTCTCAATTTGTATGATGGATTCCATATCTTATTCATGTCTCCTTTTTCACGATTAGATCTGCTTATAGCCTCTCTTAGATGTTCTTCGAATACTTATTCCGGATCCACACGGCTGCAATGTTCATAATGAACAGCATGATGAGGAGCAGAATGATACCCGAAGCTGCCAGCTCGTGGAAAGCCTCACTTGGTCTTGATACCCAGTTAAAGATCTGGATCGGCATGACAGTAAACGAATCAAGCAGATTCTCCGGCAAGAAGGCCACGTACGTTAAAGCACCAATCATAATCAGCGGCGCGGTTTCGCCGATCGCGCGAGACAAGGCCAGGATAACCCCGGTCATAATTCCTGGAATCGCTGAAGGCAGCACGGCGCTGGATACCGTTTGCCATTTCGTTGCCCCAAGGGCATACGAAGCGTCCCGCCGATTCTTAGGTACGGCACGAAGCGCCTCCTGAGCCGCAACGATAATAATCGGAAGCACGAGTAAGGTCATCGTTAATACCCCTGAGAGCAGACTGCGGCCAAGGTTCATCCCACGCACAAAAATCGCAAGACCCAGGATACCGTATATAATAGAAGGAACCCCTGCAAGCGTACTGATATTCAACTGAATCAGCCGAACCCAGCGGCTGCGTCCCGCATACTCTTCAAGAAAGATTGCCGCACCCACACCCAGTATAAAGGACAGCGGCGCCATGAGCAGCAGCAGGTAAATCGTGCCGACAATCGGTGATTTCAAGCCAGCTTTATCCGCAATTCGTGACGGAAAGTTGGTGAACAGCTCCGGTGAGAGCCTGTGAACGCCATCCATCACAATCGTAACAATCAAAGCCATCAAGGCCAGAATACCAATGCTGGTACAAGCCAGAAAAATAATATGCAGCGTCTGGTCACTTCGACGTCTCCGGTTGATACCTTTGCTATCCCCCAGATTTAATTGTTCCATCTAGTATTCCTCCCTGAAACGGCGAGCGACCCACTGCGCCAGTATATTAAGCAAGAAGGTGATGACAAACAAAGTCAGACCTACTGCAAAAATCGTACCGTATTCGATCGTTCCGCGCGGAACGTCACCCATACTTACTTGAACAATATAAGAAGTCATCGTCTGAATGCTTTCCAGCGGATTCAGTGTCAACTGCGGGGTTGCACCGGCAGCCACCGTTACGATCATTGTCTCGCCAATCGCGCGCGAGAACGCCAATACAAAGGATGACACTACGCCCGATAGAGCGGCAGGCAGCACGATTTTCAGCGCAACCTCAAACCGGGTAGCTCCCAGCGCATAAGCGCCATGACGCAAACTCTTCGGTACAGCTCGCATGGCATCCTCACTTAGTGACGATATCATCGGCAGGATCATGATCCCGACCACAATACCGGCACTAAGGGCGTTGAATATACCCATGTTGGGAAAAATCTTCTGAAGGAATGGCGTTACCGTTTCGAGCGCAAAGTATCCATATACAATCGTCGGTACACCGGCCAATACTTCAAGTACTGGCTTTACAACCCCCCGAACCCGGGCAGGAGCGTATTCATTGAGATAAATAGCGCATGCCAAGCCGATAGGCACTGCGAATAAGACCGCAATGCCTGTAATCAGCAATGTGCCGCCCAGCAAGGGCAGCACGCCGAATTCTTTTGGAGGGAGAATTGGACTCCATGTCGTTCCTGTCAAGAAGGACCATACCGGCACTTCCTTAAAGAAGATCACGGATTCCTGTAGAAGCGTATATACAATACCGATGGTGGTAAGCACCGAAAGCATGGCACACAAGCCGAGCAGAACTGGAATGATTTTATCTGAGATGCGTGTTTTGCTTCGACGGAATGTCATGCTTTTAGTGCTTCCCGCCACGGGTGAAGTTTTGTTCATTCTCCTCTTCCCTTTCTATGGGTCGCCCGGAGGGAACCCTCCGGGCATCTAGTCTTTAATTATTTTGCCAACTTGTCTATTTCTTCTTGATACTGGTCATCTTGAAGTGGTACGAATCCAACTTCGCCAGCAAGACTAGCGGCATTTTCAAGGTAGAAGTTCATGAACGCATTCACTTCTGGACGCTCAAGCTCTTTGTCATTCACATAGAGCAGCAGCGGACGGGACAATGGAGCGTAACTGTTATCCTTGATCGTTTCGATGCTTGGAGCTACGGTAGCTGTTCCGTTATCAATCGGAACCAGTTTCAACTTGTCTTGGTTCTCTTCATAGAAGGAGAATCCAAAGTATCCAATGGAGTTCTTGTCACCGGCAACGCCTTGAACAACTGCGTTTGTATCGGCACTGAACGTAATTTGCTTATCATTTCTGCTTGACTGTGCTTCACCATTAATCGCTTCGGTGAAGTAATCGAATGTTCCGTGATCCGTACCTGGCGAGTAGATTTTAATTTCTTCTGCGGGCCATCCCTCGCGAACGTCAGCCCATGTTTTCACGGTGCTGTTTGGTTCATAGATTTTTTTGAGCTCATCCACGGTGAGTTTATCTACAAATTCATTGCTAGGGTTAACAACAACGGACAATCCGTCATAGGCTACCAGAACTTCGTGATACTCAATGCCGTTGGCTTTTGCTTCTTCTGCTTCGGTATCTTTAATTGGACGGGAAGCATTGGCCACTGCGATTTCACTGCTGTTAAAGCGTTTGAAGCCAGCACCTGTTCCGCCTGTTCCAATCGGAATACGAACATCCGGGTTTGCTGCACCGAACTCTTCAGCAATCGCTTCGGTCAAAGGATGCAGTGTGCTTGAGCCGTCAATTTCAATTGTACCTGTCAAAGCTGCTGTGTTCTCTTCGTTTTGCTGTGCTGAACCATTGTCTGTATTTTCCCCTGTCGCACTGCCGGAAGTACCTCCGCCACATGCTGCCAGAAGCGTGCTCAGCATTAACACCAATACCAGAATACCTGCTGGTTTACGACCCCGTTTTCTAAACAAACGAATCCACTCCTTCAAAATGGTTGTTGTCTCTACTTTCCTACTCACAATATTGATAATAATCCTGTAATGTAATAACAGTTTCTGAGAAATGTAAACTCTGTGTAAAATCTCAAAAAAAACTAGAATCATAGACATAGATTTCGACACTTACGTTGTTGAAACATCGCTGTTGCTCATTCCTGCAAGCTCTAATTTGACCCGCTCCACGCGCTGGACCGTTTCCTCTGCCAGTTGATAAACCCGATTGCCGGATATCTCTATCTCATGAACGGTCGTCTCCATTTCATGAAACATCTGACTGCCTTCACTCACATGACTCTCGCATGATTGGATTTCTCTCAGGGAAGATACGGCACCTTCGGCTGTATCCGCTGCGAGCCGCTCGATGTGCTGCAGCAGCTCCGATATATCGCCCGAGAGCTTTCGTGTCTGCTTGGCAAGCGACTGCACCTCCACCGCAACCACTTGAAATCCCCGTCCGTGCTCCCCTGCATGTGCAGCTTCGATTGAGGCATTCATGGCGAGCAGGCTGCTTTGATTCGCAAGCTCCGTAATCATTCCAGTGATAGAGGATATCCGGCTTGCATTCTGGACGAGCTCAGAAGCTTGTCCTTCACGCTTGGTCATATCATCGACAAGCCCAAGGTATGAGGTTCTGACAAGTTCCAGCTTCTCTTTCCCGGTATGGGACCATTCCCTCATCTGTTTGCATTCGGAACTTGTTTTCGCTGCTGCCGTTCTGACCTCGGTTAACGAGGATTGTATATTATGCGTATGGCGGTAACTTTCCTGCAAAATCAATTCCCGCTTCTCTTCGGCCTCGGCTTGAAGACCGCTGGACAGACGCATGAGGTCGCGGACAGTCAGCACACCTGCAAGCCGATCCCCATCCGTTAACAGGACACAGTCGTAGAATTTTGAATCCGGACGCTCCAAAGCCATTTGAAGCAGGGATCCTACCCTCTCCGACATGTCGATCTTCATCGGGTGATGGTCCGCAAACCGAAAGGCTGGCCTCGTATAATACAAATCTACGGAGAACCTTCCCATCATGCGCTGGTAAAAAACATCCCGCATGATCAGACCTGACGGCCTGTCCTCCTCATTGCAGTAAATAACACAAGGGATGGACGGATCTTTCGCGAATGTATTCAACACGTCCAGGCAAGATTCACTCTCCCGGATAACAGGGACCTTTCTTATGTACTGCCGATATGATGCACCTGCTTCAGGCTCCGTTGTTAATCGGCTCTCGTATGCCGTTTCTGCTTGTACTTCTACTACCGTTGATGGTGCCGGTTTGGTTTGAAGCAGTGTCATGCGCCCTCACCCCTTTTGATCTGGTCCTTTAGACGCATCTTACTGGACTAGTATTAGGAGAATTTACTCAAAATATTAAGGCAATGTAAACAAAAAAACCTAAAAAAGACTCCTCATCATTTCAAATCGAATGATGGGAGCCTTTTTTCGGATTAACAACCAGTTTATAGCCAACTCCGCGTATGGAGTCTATATGCACGGATTCAGGATCAAGCTCAAGCTTCTTGCGAAGTGAACTTACGTGAACGTCCACGGTTCGCTGTCCGCCAATATAATCAAAACCCCAGACCACGTTCATGAGATCATCTCTCGTTAACACAACGCCCGGTTTTTTGGCCAGATAGAGCAGTACTTCAAATTCTTTCGGCCGGAGGTTGATGCTCTGACCGCCCAGCCGCACCTCATATTTCTCAGGGTAGATTTCCAGCTGTCCCAGTGAAATGACATTCCCCTGCTGGTCAGGCGTCTTTACCTCTTCCACATGGCCCGAAACCCTGCGCATGACCGCGGACACACGCGCCAGCAGCTCGGATACCCCAAATGGCTTCGTGATATAGTCATCCGCTCCCATCTTCAGACCTTGAACAACTTCCTCTTCGGCGTTCTTCGCAGTCAGAATAATGATCGGCGTAGTGATTCCGTTGCCGCGCAGCTTCTCTAAAATCTGAAAGCCATTCATCCCAGGCAGCATGACATCCAGCAGGATCAGATCATACTCATGATTGGCTGCTTTCTCGTAGCCTGCAGTGCCGTGCTCCTCTACCTCGACTTGAAATCCTTCCTGCGTGAGATTGTAAGACAACAGCCGAGAAAGTGTCGGCTCATCTTCGATAACAAGCATGCGTTGACTCAATGTTACCCCCGCCCTTATCTAGATAATTGGACTGCTTATGCAAGTATATCAACAGAATGTTAACGGAGTGTTAACTTCCTGTTTCGTCCGTTTCCTGCAATACCGGAAGATCAATGATGAAGGAACTTCCGGTGCCGAGCTCGCTCTCCACCTTGATGGTGCCGTGATGAAGATCCACAAGATGCTTAACAATGGATAGTCCAAGCCCGGTTCCGCCTGATCCGCGTGAGCGTGCTTTATCCACCCGGTAGAATCGTTCAAATATGCGGGGAAGATCTTTTTTGGGAATCCCGATCCCGGAATCCGTCACCACGAACTCCACCATATCATCGGCACTGCCTTTATTATGCTGTTCACGCGCGGTTAATTTTACTCGTCCGCCTTCCTGCGTATAATTAATTGCATTGGAGAGCAGATTCATGAAAATCTGACGAAGTTTATCCTCATCCCCCTCCATAAACAACTCTTCCGGAATGTCCAGCTCCAGGGTGATCCGCTTCTTCTCAGCCACTGTACGCATCATTTCCGATATCGTATCAAAGAACACCGACAGGTGAATCGGCGAGTAATCCATCTGGATTCGCTTGGATTCGATTTTGGACAGCTCCAGGATGTCGCCGATCAGCCGGTTCAGCCGTTCGGATTCGTCGTATATAATCTGGAGGAAGGATCGCGAGGTCTTCTCATCTGTAACTCCACCCCCGAGCAGTGTTTCAGCAAACCCTTTGACCGCGGCAAGCGGGGTCTTCAGCTCATGGGACACGTTGGCTACGAATTCGCTCCGCATGCGTTCAAGCCTGCGAATATCACTTACATCCTGCAGCAGGAACAGCATTCCGCGATAGGAGTCCTCTTCCTCTTCCTGCCTCATCGTCACCCCATCCAACCGGATAATGGCTTCAACCGGATAATAAAGATTGCGCTCCTCATGAAAATCTTCCTTGCTCTCAAGTCCTTCCTCCATCAATTTCGTCAACTCATAATGCTGCTTGAGCTCACGGTATGATTTGCCGGTAATCACTTCGGCATCAATGCCCAGCATTTTCTCGGCAGCCCGGTTGACGAGAATGATCTGACCTGCCCTGTTCACCATAACGATGCCGCCCGTCATATTGTTCAGAACGCTTTGCAGCAAATCCTCATTATCCCTTATGGTGCGCAGCTGGGTTTGCAGGCTGTCAGCCATGGCGTTAATGGCTTGTGCCAATTGGCCAATCTCATCCTGACGGTGAATCTTCACCCTCGCATCATACTCAAGGCGCGATATCCGTCTGGCTACGCGCGTTATTTTTTCCAGTGGTGAGGTTAAACCCTTGGCAACACGGTAACTCACCAAGGCAGCAATCAGAAACAACACCAGCAGGCCGATCCCCATAACCGTCCAGCCTTGTCTGACTCCCTGATCAACTTCCTTCAGGCTGACAGACAATCGGACGAACCCGTCAAAGTTCTCCCCTGCCTGAACAGGAAGTGCAACGTACAGCATGTCCTGCTGAAGGGTATTGCTCCGGCGGATGGTGCTGCCGCGGCCTTCCTTCACCGCTTGAAGCATTTCCTCACGATAGGCATGATTATCCATGGTTAGCGGATCGCTCTCCGAATCCCCGATAACCGTCCCATCCTTCAATATAAAAGTGACTCGAGCGTCGGACAACTCCTCCAGTTGTTTCGATCGTTCGGTATAATACGATACGGCATCCGGATTCTCCGTAGCCGGAAACTCCATCATGGTCTGCAGAAGCCTGATCTCCCGAACCATATTGTCCTCGAGCAGCTGAATATGCGACTGTTTGAACACTGTCACCATAGCCAGGCCTGCTGCAAGCATGGATAGTCCAATTAAAGTAAGCATAATCAGGGTCAAGCGGTTGCGATACTGCCTCATGGTCTCTCCTCTTTCTGCTGCATAATCATTCTGGATATATTACCGCCCGCGTCCGCCTTCTATGAAACAGCGCATGAATAACCGTTGCGGCCGGCTGTTGAAACATAATGCCCAGCACAACCGGGATCGAAGCCTGCGGTGAGAAATAAGATGTCGCAAGCACCATCCCGAGAGATATATTACGCATTCCTGAAGCATATGTAAATGTGATTTGCATTTCCTGGGTCGGTCCAAGCATCACATACGAGCCAAAATACCCAAGCAGATAACATATCACAATCAGCGTAAGGACAACCGGTATAACCACCAGCATCTCATCCTTCATGCCAGCTGCATGGGGAGCGATGGCTGCCGCATTGAGCATAACCACCAGCATGAAAAACAGCTTGGATATCGGCTGTGTCACCGGAGCTGACCAGTCCTTCATCCGCCCTTTCGATACTTCGTACAGCATCACTCCGATCAGTGTCGGCAGTACCACCATGGTCAACAAATCCAGAATCAGTTCAGAAGAGTTCCATGTAACCAGAGCATCCCCGATAAACATGTCCATCAATGCTGGCACAACCAGCGGACTCAGTATAGTATCCAGCACTACAACAGCTAATATGAACGGAACGCTCCCGCCGGAGCTTCCCACCCACATCACCGAGGATATCCCCAGTGGAATGATGGCGAATAACAGCAGACCTATCGTATAGGCGGACTGTGCTCCGAATACGGCAGAACCCAGTCCGTAAGCAAGCACCGGAGCCGCCGCATGGGCGAGCAGCAGCGTCAGTATGACGGCAAAGGGCTTTTTTAGAACACCTTGCAAATGTCGGATGCCGCAGCCAAGAGCCATGATCAATGTAATATAACCAAACAAATAGGGGATCCAGTGTACAAAATCCAGCAAATAATCCGAGAGCAGCCAGCCAAGCACCAGCGAGCCGGGAATCAGCAGAAAGGTGTACTTTTCAAACCAAGCTGCAAAAGCCAATCCAAAACTTCTCACCTGTTTCCTCCTATGACTGAATTGACGTATTTGACTTTCATCATAAACCGGAGTGTTCTGATCCGCAACGAAAATTCGAAATAAGATCATGCGAATTCATTGTGACTACGTAAGCAGGCCCTTTAGCCAGCAAGTACCAGATCGCTATCCGGAGTGCCAGATTCCATATCATCCATGCTCCGATAAAAATGTGCCGATCTCTCCCGTTGTATCAACCATACCAATCTATGAATCTCGCATATATTGGTTAAGGAAAGGAGGAGATTACGATGAAGAAAGTCTCAATCTCCCAGGTAGTTTATCCCAGACTCGCGCTTTATAGAGAGGAGTTCTACGCAGGACGCCGGTTTGTCGGACGTGGAAACTTAGGGATCCGCAATCTCGAAGGAACCTTTGGTGACATTGAAAGCCTGCGATTCTTCTCGACAAGATCCAGCGCCACCCTGGTTCTGTTCTCAAGACGTAATTTCAAAGGTGTGTTCAGGGTGTTCCGCGGCAGCACCAATATCGCGGATCTTGGTGATATCATTGGCGGTGAGGAACCGGAATCCATTATCAGCTCGAACCGTTTCTTGACCCTGGCCGAAATCAGAGAGATCCGGGATACCGGCGTTCTTCCGAGCGGTTTCAGAAGCGTCTGATTATCCGAATCATCAATCACATGAAAACAGCGAATATCCAGGCTGAAGTCCTGGATATTCGCTGTTTTATTCTAGAAACGTATGCTCGAAGTCTCTCGTAACAGATACAAGTGACTTATCCGTTAATCACTTCACCGCCATTGACGTGAATCACCTGACCACTCACATAGGAGGAGTCTGTTGATGCCAAATATACATAAGCCGGAGCCAGTTCTTCCGGTTGACCCGGGCGCTTCATCGGCTGGGTTGCGCCGAATTCACTCACCTGGTCCTCCGGGAAAGTTGAAGGGATCAGCGGCGTCCAGATCGGCCCCGGGGCTACCGCGTTTACCCGAATCCCTTGCTCAACGATATTCATTGACAACGAGCGCGTAAAAGCAACAATGGCTCCCTTGGTAGATGCATAATCCAGCAGCTGCGGGCTTCCCCGGTAAGCCGTGATGGAGGTCGTATTAATAATCGAGCTTCCCTTGGACAGATGCGGCATGGCCGCCTGTGTCAGATAGAACATCCCGAATATGTTTGTTCGGAAGGTCCGCTCTAATTGTTCTTTCGAAATGTCCTCAATTTTCTTCTGAGGATGCTGTTCCGCTGCATTATTTACGAGAATATCGAGTTTCCCAAGCTTCTCTACCGTTTCGGTCACGGCATCGCGGCAAAAAGCATCATCGCCAACATCACCGGAGATCAGCAAGCACTTACGTCCTTCCTGCTCCACCTGACGCTTCGTTTCTTCGGCATCCTTGTGCTCGCTCAGGTACACAATGGATACGTCCGCACCTTCCTTGGCATAATGCACGGCTACCGCACGGCCAATGCCGCTGTCACCACCGGTGATCAAGGCTACCTTGCCTTGCAATTTACCGGCAGCTTTGTATTCATTACTCTCGAATTCCGGTTTCGGGTGCATCTCCGATTCCGTTCCTGGCCTGTGATCCTGATGCTGGGGCGGCAATGTTTGCTTTGGTTGATCTTGTGGCATATGAACATTTCTCCTTTCAGGTCAGTATCTCAAACAACCATTCTTAGGATGTGTACGACACGGCTCTTTATACTCCTAAAAAGCCTCTCGCTATTGTTTTTTACCCATATTGATCAGGATCAAACGTTGTACAGTGTTTTCTTTCAACAAAAAAACCGCCCGATTCACCGGGCGGTTTTCTCCTCGTATGTAGCTGTTCTTAGATGATGTGGTTGAACACCATGAAGAAAATCATAACCAAAAGCAGCAAGGCCAGAAGAGCGCTAAGCGTACCCAGCTTGCTTGTTTCTTCCTTCACTTCACGTTTCTCGCGGATTCCTGCAATCGCATTCTTCAGCGGTTTGCTCATAATGCCCCCTACCGCAAACATAGCCAGAAGCAGGATCGTTACAATAATCATCCAGGCAGGTGAATAGTCCCCTTGAGACATCAAGTATCCGCCAGTCAACAGCTGAATGACCAAACCATACTGAGCAAATCGATTCGTTACCCGAATCGTATTAATAGCTCCTTCTTGAGCACCGAGAGACAGCTTCTGAATACCGCCAACAACAAACGGCAGGATCAAGTAAAATCCTAGCGCCGCCGTACCGACCATATGCAGAAAAAATGTCACGTTCCACATAAATAATTCCTCCAAAGTCATTAGTGTGATTATTGTTACATACACGTCATCGTCCTTATTATACTGGACAGATCATCCAAAGAAAAGCAATCCCGCCCCTGGAAACGGGACGGGACTGCATTTTTAGACGATTCTGTGAAGCGTGATTCAGTTACAGAGTCACAACCGCCGTCACATTGCGTACAGATTCAGCAGATTTATCCAGTGCAGCTTTCTCTTCAGCAGTCAGCTCGAGCTCAAATATCTTCTCGATGCCGTCTCCCCCGAGGATGGCAGGCACACCCATGAACAGGTTGTCATAGCCGTACTCGCCTTCCAAGAGAGCAATAACCGGAATAATCCGCTTCTTGTCCTTCAGAATTGCTTCCGTCATCTGCACAAGAGATGCCGCCGGGGCATAGTACGCACTGCCGTTACCCAGCAGGTTAACGATCTCGCCGCCGCCAACGCGAGTGCGCTGTACAATCGCTTCAATCCGCTCGGCGGGAATCAATGTGTCGATCGGAATACCGCCGACACTGGAATAGCGAACGAGAGGGACCATGTCATCGCCATGACCGCCAAGAACAAATCCGCGCACATCCTCAACGGATACGTTCAGCTCCTGTGCGATGAATGTGCAGTAGCGGGCTGTATCCAATACGCCGGACTGACCGATAACGCGGTTCTTGGGAAATCCAAGTGTGTTATATGCCACATACGTCATGGCATCCACCGGATTACTCAAGATGATGACCGTCGAGTTCGGAGCGTGAGTCTTCACGTTCTCACATACCGATTTCACAATTCCTGCATTCGTGTTAACGAGATCGTCGCGGCTCATGCCCGGCTTACGAGCTACACCAGCTGTAATGATAACGATATCGGAATTTGCTGCATCCTCATAGTTGGATGTACCGACAATGTTGCTGTCAAATCCTTGAACCGGGCTTGCTTCCAGCATGTCCAGAGCTTTACCTTTGGTTGGGTTCTCGAGCTGTGGAATATCGAGCAGAACCACATCACCCAGTTCCTTTTGAGCAAGCATCAGCGCGGTCGTCGCACCAGTAAAGCCAGCACCTACTACCGTAATCTTTTTACGAGTAATTGCCACGATGTCTCTCCTCCTTACAGGTTTTTAATGATTTCGTCTGCGAACTCGGAGCATTTTACTTCTGTAGCGCCTTCCATGAGGCGAGCGAAGTCATAAGTCACGGTTTTGTTGTTGATGGATGTTTCCATGCCTTTGTAGATCAGGTCAGCCGCTTCCTGCCATCCCAAATGCTCAAGCAGCATAACGCCGGACAGGATAACGGAGCCTGGGTTCACCACGTCTTTGTCAGCATATTTCGGAGCAGTACCATGAGTCGCTTCGAAAATCGCATGTCCTGTTACATAGTTAATGTTAGCACCTGGAGCGATACCGATACCGCCAACTTGTGCAGCCAGTGCGTCGGAGAGATAGTCACCGTTCAGGTTCAGCGTTGCGATCACATCAAAGTCGGTTGGACGTGTCAGAACCTGCTGCAACGCGATATCAGCAATCGCATCTTTTACGATGATTTTGCCAGCATCTTCAGCTGCCTTCTGAGCAGCGTTAGCCGCATCGACGCCTTCTTGATCCTTGATGATGTCGTATTGAGCCCAAGTGAACACTTTATCGCCAAATTCAGCTTCAGCTACTTCATAACCCCAGTTTTTGAAGGCACCTTCCGTAAATTTCATGATGTTGCCTTTGTGAACCAGCGTAACGGACTTACGTCCATGCTTAACTGCATATTCCACAGCTGCACGAACAAGACGCTTGGAACCTTCAGCGGATACAGGCTTGATGCCGATACCGGACGTTTCCGGGAAACGGATTTTGTTCGCTCCCATCTCGTCTTGAAGGAACTTGATCACTTTCTTCACTTCTTCGGAACCTTCTTTATATTCAATACCTGCATAGATATCCTCTGTATTCTCACGGAAAATAACCATGTCAACCAGTTCGGGACGTTTTACCGGGGATGGCACGCCTGTGAAGTAACGAACAGGACGCAAGCAAGTGTACAGATCCAGCTCTTGGCGAAGAGCAACGTTCAGGGAACGGATACCGCCACCGATTGGCGTCGTAAGAGGTCCTTTAATTGCAACGATGTACTCGCGAATCGCTTCAAGCGTATCATTCGGGAGCCATTCACCGTATGTATTGTAAGCCTTCTCACCGGCAAACACTTCATACCAGGCAATTTTCTTGGAACCGTTATATGCTTTCTCTACAGCTGCATCAAGCACGCGCTTGGAAGCTTTCCAGATGTCACGGCCCGTCCCGTCACCTTCAATAAAAGGGATGACCGGGTTGTTAGGTACCTGCAAGCTGCCGTTATCAATCGTGATTTTGTCGCCTTCAGTCGGTAGTGCGAATTTTTCCAATTTCATAAGTATGAGTTCCTCCTTCGAATATGGTTCTTATTTCTAGCCATTCAGAAAAATCCATGTGAATAGGCACAGAGAAACCCGCCAGCCGCGATTCGCTCACGTTTAAGCGGTTCTCTAGCCTATTGTACATGATTGCCAGTCACTTAGCGAAGTTCTATCGGCACATATTTTTGATCGGTCAAACCTGTATACTCTGCACGCGGGCGGATAATACGGTTGCCTTCATACTGCTCAAGGATATGCGCAGTCCATCCGGATACGCGGCTGATGGCAAAAATCGGTGTGAACAACTCCTGCTCGATGCCGAGCTGAGTATAAACCGATGCGGAATAGAAATCAACGTTCGGCTTCAGACCCTTTTGGTTTGTAACCGTCTCGTCGATCAGAACCGACATGTCATACAGCGTGGTATCCCCTTTCATTTCACCAAGCTCACGAGACATTTTTTGCAGATGCTTCGCGCGGGGATCGCCGTTTTTGTAAACACGATGTCCAAAACCCATAATTTTCTCACGGTTGTCCAGCTTCTCCTGAATGTAAGCCTGTGCCCGATCAAGCGAACCGACTTCGTTCAGCATCTTCATAACGGCTTCGTTCGCACCGCCGTGCAGAGGACCTTTGAGTGCGCCGATGGCAGAAGTAACACCGGAATATATGTCAGACAGTGTTGCTACGGTTACGCGGGCTGCAAACGTGGATGCATTAAGCTCGTGATCCGCGTGAAGGACGAGCGCCTGATCCAGCGCCTTGATGGAAGTCTGATCAGGATCCTCGCCTCTCAGCATATACAGGAAGTTCTCCGAAATGGAGACGCCGGCTTTGGGAGCTACCGGATCCTTGCCCTGACGCACACGAGCGATAGCAGCAATGATAGTCGGAAGCTGAGCTTGCAGTTTAACCGCTTTCTTCTCATTCGCTTCACGGCTCATATCATCGCCTTCTGCGTCGTACAGCGCAAGCGCGGATACAGCGGAACGAAGCGCAGCCATCGTATTGCCGTCCTTCGGATACAATCTGATCTGCTCAATAAGCTCATCCGGAATTGCAGCGTAGTCGCTCAAATCCTGCTGGAGCGCCTTGAGCTCCTCTGCGTTTGGAAGCTTTCCAAACCAGAGCAGATAGGCTACCTCTTCAAAACTTGCATGTTCTGCGAGATCGTCAATATCATATCCACGGTAGGTCAGAACGCCATCGACGATCGAACTAATCGCGGAGGTGGTAGCTACAATGCCTTCCAAACCCTTGGTAGCTGTCATGCATCATCTCTCCTTTGTGATCGGGATAAACTGAACGGTTTTGACTTTCATGAAAACATTTTCATGAAGTCGGATGAAAAAGAAAAACACGCAAAAAAATTGCTATGGTCCTAGTCACAAAACCTTCTCATATCATACTGGATTTTGTCTGATATGTGAACATAAGCGACGACATTCGCCGCATCAAAATGTTTTATCGACACCATAAACATTTTTTTGAAATCACTTACAATTCCATTATACCTATGATATTTCTCATTGTCGAATCATGAAGATGGACGTTTTCGAACTCTTTATCCTTATATTGAAACTCCTCGCATAGGTATAGAATGAGCCCATTCTGCTCGTCCCTGAAGTCAGCCGCAAAAGGAGTGTGATTCAATGGAACGATTGATGCTCAAACGTATCGGCCGTGGAGTGTGGGTGATGTCTTCCATCTTCGTGACTGCCTATTTGATATATGTACTGCTGCCGCTGCTCTACCCCTTCCTGCTGGCCTGGGTCATCGCTTATGCCATGAATCCTTGCGTCAACCTGCTCCAGCAGAGCATGAAGCTGCCGCGCTGGGTGGCTGTCTCATTGTCCCTGCTGCTGTATTTCGGTGCGGCTCTGCTGATTCTGACTGCAGCTGTTACGAGGCTGGTCAAGGAGCTGATCACCCTCTCCCAGTCCTTCAACCTGCATATCGACGCCTGGATGGACTGGCTTACCTCTTGGACGCAAAATGACAGCTTCCAGAATATTGTCAATGAGATCGGCCGCTTCTATCAGAACAACCCAAACTACCATGAAACCATCAATCAGAACGTGACCCGCACTACACAAACCATCGGTACGGCCGTGACCGACCTGGTTACTGGTATTTTTAACGGAATTCTGCAAATTATTTATTACCTGCCGAATTTAGGCACGATTTTCATCGTTGTCCTGCTCTCCACCTTCTTTCTCAGCAATAGCTGGGAGCGTCATAATCGGGCGCTGTTCCGCATGATTCCGGGCGTCATCCATAAACCCATGACCTATATCTTCTCGGACCTCAAAAAAGCGCTGTTCGGATTCGCCAAAGCCCAGCTGATCCTAATATCCATTACGGCCTTTATCGTCATGATCACGCTGTATGCACTCGGCGTCAATTCCGCCTTTGCCATCGGACTTCTGATAGGATTGGTGGATCTTCTCCCTTATCTTGGCGTCGGAATCGTCCTGATCCCCTGGTCGCTGTATGCCTTCATGTCCGATGACCTGACGCTCGGCATCGGACTGACAGTTCTGTACAGCATCATCCTGATCGTCAGGCAGATCATGGAGCCCAAGGTGCTTGCCAGCAGCGTGGGATTAGACCCGCTGGCCGCCTTGTTCGGCATGTTTGTCGGACTGAAGCTGTTCGGCATTCTGGGTCTGATCATTGGTCCGGTTTCGCTTGTCATTGTGGATGCTTTCCGGCGGGCCCATGTATTCAAGGATCTCAGGAATTACATTATCGGGGGCAGGGTGAGGTAACTGACCCTAACTTCTCCATGGAGGAGAGATGTAATTTACAGGCCGCTGAGCTCCATGAAAGTGCAGTGCTCCATATAAATAGACCGGCCCCTGATGGGCCGGTCATATATGGGGAAGCCTTTTTTTGGATTTATCTGCGAAAAATCGTAATCTTGCCGTTCTTCATATTTTTCTTCATCCACTTCAGCAGCAAAATTCGGTACAACGGACGGGTCAGTGGAAATACCAGCGTAAATCCGATAATGTCAGTGACAAAGCCCGGCAGAATAAGAAGTACTCCACCTGCAAATATACATAAGCCATCCGCCATGGAAACACCGGGAACCATACCTGAATTCATTCTCTGTTTGGCATCTTCCATCGCTTTGCGGCCTTCAAACCTCATCATGGCAACGCCGACGGCAGAGGTCAGCAATGTTAGAAGAAATGTATTCATACCGCCCACGCGATCCGCAACGAATTGGAAACCGAATATTTCAATGACAGGCACGAAGATGAATGCTGCCAGCAACCATTTGAACATGAAGCTACTCCTTCCTCCCCAAGAGGGTGTCCTTCAATGCATCATACAGCTTTGGAGCGCATTTATCCAGTCGAGCCGGCTTCCACTCACGGTTCAGCCATACATGACGGGTTGCCCCTGCGGTTAACAATGCACCGGGAAGTCCGGATTCCGGGAACATCATACTGGCATCCAAATCATCCAGCTCCTGCCCACTCAGTAGACGAACCTCATACTCATAGTGTATTCGAAGCGGAGAGAAAGCAGTCATTCGAGTGAATACCGTAACCAAATCATCATATCGGGCTGGCTGGCGGTATTTGATGTCAAGGTCAACCACCGGGAGCAATACGCCTTCCTCTTCCATTCCGCGATAAGAAAATCCCAATTCACGAATCATTTCGGTTCGACCCATCTCAAACCAGTTTAAGTAGTTAGCATGATATACCACGCCCATCTGATCACTTTCCTGATAACGCACCCGAAAGGATGTCCAGTACCAGCGGCTGGGTCTCCATTCGTCTTTGCTAGGCAATGTCATCACCCCTTATCTATGCAAAAAGCAATGGTCGATAGAGTTCATCGTCCATTGCTTGTATGCGGCTATATTCAGAATCTCGCGATTCCTGTTAATCGAAATTACTTCTGCGCAGGGATTTGATCCACTTTCAGCAGGTTGGTAGAACCGGAACGGCCAAGCGGCACACCTGCTGTAATGACAACAAGATCGCCTTCTTTAACAAGTCCGGACTTCACGCCGCCTTGCAGAGCATAATCAAACATCTCGTCTGTAGAAGAAGCCTGTTCGCCTTTAACCGGCGTCACGCCCCAAGTCAGTGCCAAACGTCTCATCGTTCTGTCTTGAGTCGTTACAGCGACGATAGGAGCCTCTGGACGGTATTTGGATACCATGCGAGCCGTTTGACCGGACTCCGTGGACGAAATGATCGCTTTTGCATTCAAATCGAGTGCGGAGATCGCTACCGATTGGCTGATCGCTTCTGTAACGCTGGTATCCTGCGCGATGCGCTGTTTCAAGAACATTTCACGATAATTCAGTGCAGACTCCGCTTTTTCCGCAATACGGGACATAGTCAACACGGACTCCACCGGGTATTTACCAGCAGCCGTTTCGCCGGACAGCATGATGGCATCTGTACCGTCAAAAATCGCATTCGCCACGTCACTTGCTTCCGCACGGGTAGGACGAGGGTTGCGCTGCATGGAATCCAGCATTTGGGTAGCCGTGATAACAGGTTTGCCAGCCAGGTTACATTTTTCGATCATGCGTTTTTGAACCAATGGAACTTCCTCTGCAGGAATCTCAACGCCCAGATCACCGCGGGCAACCATCAAACCGTCGGATACTTCAAGGATTTCGTCAAGGTTATCAACGCCTTGTTGATTCTCGATTTTGGAGATAATTTGGATGTGCTCTCCGTTGTGTCTTTTCAGCAATTCGCGGATTTCAAGCACGTCACTTGCTTTACGAACGAAGGAAGCAGCAATAAAATCGATGCCCTGTTCGATCCCAAAAATGATATCGTTGGCGTCTTTTTCCGTAATTCCTGGGAGGGAAATTGCAACTCCCGGTACGTTAACACCTTTTTTGCTCTTGATGGTTCCGCCATTAACGATGCGGCATCTGATTTCCGTGCCTTCAATCTCCACTACGGTCAGACCGATCAGACCATCATCGATCAAAATCGTCGATCCGACTTGAACGTCCTGCGGCAACTCTTTGTAAGTAATGGACAAACGATTCTTATCACCAAGGATTTCCTCGGTAGTAAGGGTGATATATTCATCTTGTACAAGCTCAATCGGTTCCACTTCAAGTTTACCTGTACGGATTTCCGGTCCTTTGGTATCAAGCAGGATCGCTACCGTTTTGTTCAACTCTTCGCAAGCTTGGCGGATATTTTTAATCCGGTTGCCATGCTCCTCGAAGTCGCCGTGAGAGAAGTTCAGACGAGCCACGTTCATGCCAGCCATAATGAGCTTCTTGGTGTTTTCCAACGATTCACTGGAAGGACCGATGGTACATACAATTTTTGTTTTGCGCATTTTGGGTTTCCTCCGTTTATTAAAGGGTTCTCTATATCTCTTTTTCCAACAACTAAATCTACTACAAAAAGTCTCATTTGTATAGGAACTTTGTCATATCGTCACATACTCATCAGACTTTTACAGTATAATGTCTTCCTGTTCCGTCTTTTCGGCCTTCGCAAAATCAAACTCACCGATCTTGCGGAATTTGCGGTAACGGTCTTCCTTAAGCTCACAGGCGTCCATCACCGACAGCTCCTTCAGCTGGCTGATGAGGGCACTTTGGATCGCGGCAGCCGTCTCCTCATAGTTCCGGTGGGCACCGCCCTTAGGCTCCGGAATGATCTCCTCAATGACTTCCATTTCGAGCAGATCCTTCGCGGTAATCTTCATCGCTTCCGCAGCCTGATCTGCCTTGGACGCATCCTTCCACAGAATGGATGCGGCACCATTAGGGGATATCGCGGAATAAATCGCGTGCTCAAGCATCAGCACACGGTTGCCTACGGCCATCGCAAGAGCACCGCCGCTTCCACCTTCGCCGATGACCACACAAACAACAGGCACTCCAAGAGACGACATTTCCCGTAAATTACGGGCAATCGCCTCGGACTGACCTCTTTCTTCAGCTGTATTACCCGGATATGCGCCTTTTGTATCAATGAAGGTGATGATCGGACGCTTGAATTTGTTCGCCTGCTGCATAAGTCGCAGGGCTTTGCGGAAGCCTTCCGGATGCGGACTTCCGAAGAAACGGGCGATATTGTCCTTCGTATCTTTGCCGCGCTGCTGACCAACCACCGTAACGGGAATGCCGTCAAGTTTGGCCAATCCGCCGACGATTGCGAGATCGTCCCCATAGAGTCGATCCCCATGCAGCTCGATAAAATCGGTGAAGACCAATTGAATCAGATCAAGCGATGTCGGACGTTGCTGGTGACGGGCCAGATGCATTTTTTGGGAAGGCGAAATCGAAGTGTAAATTTCTTCCTCCAATCGGCTATATCGTTCTTCGAGGCGGGCGATTTCATCCGTGAAATCGATCCCTTTTTCCTGTCCGAATTGTTTCAGTTCTTCAATCTTCTTGCGCATTTCTGCAAGAGGCATTTCAAAAGGCAATTCGCCTGACATTAGAATCCCCCTTTCACGGAATGCATCTCCAGCAGCTTGCCAAGCATGGAGCGCATATCTTTCCGATGAATAACCATGTCAAGCTGACCATGTGCCAGATTAAATTCCGCTGTCTGGAAGTCGTCCGGCAGCTTCTGGCGAATGGTCTGTTCAATAACGATACGGCCCGCAAAACCGAATACGGCACCCGGTTCGGCAATGTTAATATCGCCGAGGGTTGCGAAGCTGGCGGATACGCCGCCGGTCGTCGGATCCGTAATTACTGAAATGTACAGCCCGCCCAGTTCATTGAATCTGGATAGGGCTGCGCTTGTTTTGGCCATCTGCATCAAACTTAGAATACTTTCTTGCATCCGGGCACCGCCGGAGGTAGAGAAAATAATAAGCGGCAAACGCTTGTCCGTTGCAAACTCAATGGCGCGCGTAATTTTCTCCCCTACGACGGAGCCCATGCTTCCCGTGAAGAAATCAAAGCTCATCACAGCCACAACAACGGGCTGGCCCAGGATGGAGCCGTGACCGGTAATAACCGCATCATGAAGTCCGGACTTCATCTTCTGCTGCTCCAGCTTGGCTGCATATCCAGGAAACTGCAGCGGATCCACCGAGATCATATCGGCATCAAATTCTTCGAAGCCTGTCTCATCCAATGTCATGCTAATCCGTTCTATCGCATTCAGACGCATGTGATGTCCGCATTCCTGACAGACCTTCAGATTCTTCTCAAGCTCTTTGCTGTATTGAATGGTGCCGCATTTGGCACACTTATTCATCAGACCTTCTGGAATTTCCCGTTTCGGGCGTTCGCCTTCCTGAGGCTGCCCCGCTGTCCCAAGTCGTTCCGATGGGATCGTTGCGTATTTCCTTTTTTTCTGAAACAAGTCTTTAAACACAACTACACCTCTCCAGCCGTAAATTTGAATGGCCGCCGCAAATAGCACTTCGCCGATCCGTACACTTGCTTCGCTATGTAACCCAGGTGAAACTAGGGGTGCAATATCGAATTCAACACTTCCTGTACTTCCTCAAGCTCTCCGGAGGGTACCAAAATCTCAAACTGCTGTTTGGAAAGATTCACAGGACGGCTTTGAACCAAAAAACCTTCTTCCGTTAGCCTGGTCTTGATCATTTCCGCCACCTTTGCAGTTGGCGCAATATAGATTACCGTCCACATGCCTTTCAGATCCCCCTAATCTCGTCCCACAGGCATATCCTGAGCCGATATAATGGATAATGATAACATACTTCAGTTTTTACCTCAACAAAGAGAGCAGGGGGCTGAAAGCCAAATTTGTACCCTTATGCATCATTCGACAGCACTCGCGATAATCAGTCAGAACCCGCAGAGTAGAGGGCCGCATCGGGATTTCGATGCGCGATCCGCGAAGAAGCGGCAGCGGCAATACCTGCAACGAGATCGTCCAAAAACACATGGATCCCGTCGGATTTATCATTCAACGTCTCAATCACACCCATTTTTTCCTTGTCCAAATAACCGAAACTGGTCAGTCCGATCATGCCATAAATGCTTGTGACACCAAGCGCCATGGTCTCATCCACACCGTAGAGCGGTTCATCTTGTTCCATAATCGACTGCAAGGGCTCCGGCAGCAGCTTCTTCTCTGCCAGCTCGTCAAGCGCAATGCCCGTAAACAGCGTATACTGCACTTCCCGCTTGCCAAGTACTGCTCGAACGCTTTCCTCACACTGGTCGATCGTTAATTTCGGATGATATCGCTTCTGAAGCTGAAACACAATATCCGCGATGGAGCTTACGCTGACTCCCCTGCGGCTGAGCATGCTCTCTGCCAAATCAATTGACATCACAAATCCCCCCGCGTCTCTGGCCGAATCCCCCACTGGATTAAATGTCGTGGAGAGCCTGTTGGGCTGGCGATACTCGGCCAATGTTTCCTGTAGTGTCCTAATTGTATGCGGGAGGGATTAGAAACGTTCTTAAATTTTGATATCATTTTACCTTGACGGTGTCTTGTCCCAGCATGCCCTCCATTTCAGCAAAAAGCTCCTTCGAGGGCTTAATCCGGTAGGCATCGCTAAGTGCAAGGACCTTTTGGCTCCGCTCGTAAAATAACACCGTTGCGACAGGTCCCGGGTGCCGCTGCAGCAGCTCTTTCAGCTTCACCAGCAATTCTGATTGCTCGGCATCGGCTGTTATTTTCACAAACACGCGCTGCTCAGCCTTAGGATTCGCTGTGTCTGTACGAGAATCCTTCTCGGACGCTTGGCGGTTGTTTACGGCTTCGTTTCCAGACGGGTTCGTCTCACCGCCATTCATGGTGCTCACCGGGGCCGCGACCGGCTCTGCCGATGGCACTGCGGTGGAAACCGGCTGTGCTCCTGACGGACCCGGACCCGATCTTCCAGCCCCGCCGCTGCCTGATCCTGGTCCCCCGGCTTTGCCCCTGCCGCCGCCTGCTGCTCCACGGACCTTGCTCCGCTGGACCAGTTGACGCAGCGTCTGCGCTTCAAGCGGCGCCACTTCTTCGGCCAGCAGCTTGAAACCTTCATCCTGCAGCTGTACCTTGGCCCGTATGGCAAGCAGGGCGCCTTTTTCAATCAGATGCGCGCTTCGTTTCCATACTTCAGGAAAGAGCACAACCTCGCAGCGCTCGATTTGGTCTTCGCATTCCATGAAGGCCATCGCTTTGCCCTGTTTGGTCGTAATCGTCTTCAGCGTAACCACCATACCGGCCACGGCAGCCATCGATTCGTCTGCCGCTTCATGAAGGTCCATTAGCCGGTCGGCCCCCGACTCCGTCAGTGTATCTTCATATCCATCCAGCGGGTGGCCGGACAGATACATACCCAGAAGCTCACGCTCGAATTCGAGCTGCTGACTTGCCGTATAAGGCGGGATGTCAGGATATTCAATGTCCCAATTGGTTGCTTCAACAAAGTCAAACAGCTGAATTTGCAGGTCGTCCCGCTCTTTACGCCACTTCACAGCTGCCTCCACCGTCTCATCCAGCATGGCCACCAGTTGGGAGCGGTGACCCGGCAAGGAATCGAAGGCCCCGGCCTGGATGAGTGACTCGATCACGCGCTTGTTGCATACGCGGAGGTCTACGCGGCGGCAAAAATCGAGCAGACTTTCAAATGGCTTCTCGCGGCGTATCTCTACGATATTCTCAACCGCTTGGGTGCCCACGTTCTTAATGGCTGCAAGCCCAAAGCGAATGCCGCCTTCGGTGAAATGATGGCTTCCTTCATCCAGGCTGGCGGATTCAGACTGGCTTACGACCGGCGTAAAATATGTCCCGCTTTCATTGACATCGGGCGGCATCACTTCAATATCGATGCGGCGAGCCTCCAGCACGTATTCTGCAACCTTCCGGTGACTCCCCATAACGGCGGTCAGCATGGAAGCCATGAATGGAACCGGATAATGTGCCTTCAGATAAGCCGTCTGGAAAGCGAGCACGCCGTAGGCGGCAGCATGCGCACGTGGAAATCCATAGTTCGCAAACCGCACAATCATATCGTACACGCGGTTAGCTTCATCCTCGCTATAGCCAAGCTTGAGGCTGCCCGAAACGAAGTGGCTGCGCTCCCGGTCCAGCACCTCGCGCTTTTTCTTCGATACCGCTCGGCGAAGCAGATCCGCCTCCCCGAGAGAGAAGCCCGCCATCGTCGAGGCAATCTGCATGATCTGCTCTTGATAGACAATGATCCCATAAGTATCGCCAAGTATTGGAATTAGATCCTCATGAGGGTACTCAGGATCTATCTGGCCGTGCTTAACCTGGATAAACCTTGGTATAAATTCCATCGGACCTGGTCGATACAAGGCGACCACGGATACGATATCCTCAAACGCCGAAGGCTTCAGATCTTTCAGCACCCGCCTTACACCTGCGGACTCAAGCTGAAATACGCCCGTGGTTTCGCCGCGCCCCAGCATTTCGTACGTGTTGCCATCGTTATCCGGTATCTGTTCGAAATCAAGCGCCCCGCCGGTCAATTCTTGAATCCATTTCAGCGTCCGCTCGATGATGGACAGCGTCCGCAGACCCAGAAAATCCATCTTAAGAAGGCCCACGCTCTCCAAATTCTCCATGGAATACTGCGTCAGCGCTGTCTTCTCGCTGCCTTCCTGCAGCGGCACCGCATCCGTCAGCGGATCGCGTGAAATAACGATACCCGCGGCATGCGTCGAAGCATGGCGCGGCATACCTTCCACTTTCATCGCCATGTCGATCAGCTCGCGCACCTTCGGCCTTGTTTCGTACTGCTCCTTCAGCTGCGGGCTTTGCTCCATCGCTTTGGCAATACTGATGCCAAGATGGTTAGGAATCAGTTTGGCCGCTTTGTCCACATCCCCGAACGGCACATTCAGCGCACGGCCGACATCGCGTACAGCCGCCCTTGCCGCCATCGTACCGAACGTGATGATCTGGGCGACATGCTCCTTCCCATACTTATCCACCACATAATCGATAACCTCATCCCGGCGCTCGTCACTGAAGTCGATATCAATATCGGGCATCGTAATCCGCTCCGGGTTCAGGAAGCGTTCAAACAACAATTTATATTTCATCGGGTCAACATTTGTAATCTGAAGGGTGTAAGCGACCAAGCTTCCCGCCGACGAGCCCCTGCCGGGCCCAACCGCGATGCCCTGTCTGTGGGCGTAAGCAATAAAGTCCCATACGATCAGAAAATAGTCGCTGAAGCCCATATTCTCGATGACGCCGAGCTCATAATTCAGACGCTGCTCCAGCTCACTCCGAAGTGCCTCATCCTGCCACCGTTCTGTAATCCCGTAGCGTTCCTGCAGTCCGTTCAGGCAAAGCTCGCGCAGGTATTCCGCAGCATTCTTTCCCTCGGGGAGAGAGCTGTACTCCGGCAAAATCGATTTGCCGAATTCGAGCTCCAGATTGCATTGGTCCGCAATCTTGGCTGTATTCTGTATCGCTTCCGGCACATGGGGGTACAGACGCTCCATTTCACTGCCGCTCTTGAGATACAGCTGGTTGGTCTGGATCTGCAGCCGGTCCTCGTCCTCCACTGTTTTGCCCGTACCGATACAGATCAGAACGTCTTGAACCTCGGCATCTTCCTCCGTGAGGTAATGCACATCATTGGTAGCTACGAGTGGAATACCCGTCTCACGGCTGAGCGCGATCAGCTGCGGATTGACGCGCTTCTGCTCCGGAATCCCGTGATCCTGCAGCTCCAGGTAATAGTCATCTCCGAATATCGCCTGGTAACGAAGCGCTGCTGCCTTGGCTTCCGCTTCACGTCCATGAAGCAGATGCTGCGGGACCTCGCCTCCCAGGCAAGCACTGAGGCATATGATGCCTTCATGATGGGCAGCCAGCGCCTCCATGTCGATTCGGGGTCTGTAATGGTAACCCTCCAGATGCCCGATCGAACAGAGCTTCATTAAATTGCGATAGCCAACCTCATTCTTGGCGAGCAGAATCAAATGATAGATCGGCTGATCCTTGCGGCTGCCCCGTTCCTTGCGGGAACCCGCCGTAATATAGGCTTCGCAGCCAATAATCGGTTTAATGCCCTGCGCCAGGCAGGCTTTATAGAATGGAATGGCCCCATACATCACGCCATGATCCGTCAGCGCCAGCGATTTCATTCCAAGCACTGCCGCTTCCCGCACCAGGTCACCGATACGTGCCGCTCCATCGAGCAAACTGTATTCGCTATGCACGTGCAAATGCACGAAAGAGCTCATCGTAACGCCTTCCTTTCGCCGGTACATTTATATTTATAGTCAACCCGGTAATATCTTTAAAAGTCTTTATTCCATTTTATCATAATCATGCTAGGCCCGCCCATAGAATGAGACTAGGGAGAATGTGGACAGGCGGCTGCCGTGATATCCACCTAAGAAGAGAGGAGACATGAGGCGATGAGCATTTTTTTATCAAAAGCGATTCTGGACTTTTTTATAGCCTTCGGCATCGTCCTGGGGGGCGCTATGGTGGGAGGCGTGGGTGCCGTGCTGTCCCTGCAGCCCCCCACCCATACCATGCTGGAGGTCGCAGACCGGATCAAGATATGGGCGCTTGCTGCCGCCATCGGAGGCACCATCGATCCGATGCGCGTCATCGAGAGCAATATGCTTGGCGGCAATTTATCCCCTGCGATCAAGCAAATATTATATCTTGGCTTTGCATTTCTCGGAGCGCATATGGGCAGCGAACTCGTAAAATGGGTTTGCTCCAGCCGGAGCTAGCCTATGCGAGTGCCCCCAGCCCACCGCTTTCGCCCCTTCTATCAGGTTGCTTCCATCTTCGTGCTGGGGATGGTCGTCGGCAGCATCGTCTACAACTCGATCTACCACGCAAGCTACACTAAACTGTGGGAAACGAATCAAGCCCAGCAGCTCCAAATCACGCAGTATAAAGAAGATATCGATTCGTTAAAAAAATACAATAAACAATCTACGGTCATCAAGGAAATCAAGATCCGCAGCGAGCAAGACGCCAAAGCCCCTCTTGATCCCGTGATCAGCAAGGATATCATAAAACTCATGGGGGAAGATCTGGCAGCCCTTCGCGGCCGGAACGTGTTTGATATCGATACGGACAGCAAGCTGACCCGTTCGCTCCTCAGCGACAAAATTTACACCGTTCGCGATAAAGATTACAAAGTCCAAATCAAGACCATGCTGGTCATGGAGGGTGTGCTGCAAATCTGGATCAGCATTGACCATCTGGATGCAAAGTCAAGCATATCATGATACAATACCGTTATCGTAAATGATCGAATCGTATATGCTGTGCTGCATCGTGAGCACATAGCCGAACTAAAGGAGCCTTCCATGATAACCGTCATTCACTACGTCCTGTACATTATCCTTGTCTTGTCCGTAATTGCCGCTGCGCTGTACAGTATTCGTGCTCGCCGAGTGGCCGATCCGGCTGATCGCGGACTATATATGTCCATGATGAACCTCTGCATGGGCATTATGCTGGTTTCCCTATCGCTTATCTGTATGTTTTTGTTCAGCGGCTCCACGCCGGCCGTTATTGTAGAGGCCGCGTTTATGGTGCTTGGCGCATTTAATATATTTGCCGGGCTTCGAAGCCGCACCTATTACAACAGGCTGAAGAATTCCCGGACTGCAAGCTGAGTGAATTAAGCTGAAGGGGCATCCCGTCAGGTCATAGCGACCTATGGGATGCCCCTTTATATTTCAAGCGTTTGTATTATCCATGATCGATGGCCTGCATCGTCATGACCGCTTTGGCAATCAGACTGGACTGATGCTGGATTTCGATCTCCATCTTGCAGGTGCGCCGGCTGATTTCCAGCAATTTCGGAATAATGACGATGGGATCCTCAATCTGCACGGGCCGGATGAAATAGGTCGACAGATGATCCAATACATGATCCCACCCGCTGATATCCTTGGCAGCCTTGACAGCCGCCTGACTCATCACCGTTGTGAGCACGCCTTGAGAAATCGTACCGAGATCCGTGGCCATCTGGGGAGTAATAAAGCCGTGGAAAAACAAATGCCCTTCCTCATCCCGATCCTCGGCAATGCCATTCCAGATCAGCTGGTCAAACGTCTCTCCAAGCTGAGGCTGGTTTCGGGCATCGCGAAGTGCGCCAAGCACCTCTTTTCGGGTGACGGTTGCGAGCAGCTTGCGGTTCCGATCGACAATCGGGAGAAAATCGATTCCCTCCCACATCATAATCTGTGCCGCTGAAGCGAGGGACGTCTTCAAACTTGCCGTTACCGGATTGCGGGTCATTGCTTTCTCGATCGGCTGGGATTCGGCCAATCCCTCCACATCCCGAACCCCGACGATGCCGATGACCCGGTTCCATTCATCGGTTACCGGATACCGAATCTCACCGGTCTCCTGGATAATCCGCTTAAATTCCTGAACGGTAACAGAGTTTTTCAACTGGTGATTCTTGGGTTTATCATGAGCAATATCCTCGACCAGCATAATTTTCTTCTTAATTAAACGGTCAAAAATGGCGCGGTTAATCATGGAGGCTACCGTAAACGTATCATGTCGGGATGATATGATGGGCAGGTCCAACTGGTCTGCCAGCTGCTTCACTTCACGGCTCGTACCGAAACCGCCCGTAATCAATACTCCCGCTCCCTGCTCCAATGCCAGGAAATGCGCATCCTCCCGGTTGCCAACAATCATGAGGCTTCCCGCATCAATATACCGGATCATCGCCTCTACCTTCATGGCGCCGATCACATATTTGTGCAGGCTCTTGTTCAGCCCTTCCGCACCGCCCAATACGTGCCCCTCCACAATTTCAACAACATCCGCAAACGTAAGCTGCTCCGATATGTTCCGCGGCTTGCGTTCAACGCGAACCGTGCCGATCCGTTCCTTGGTGACCACGATGCCCAGGCTTTCCGCTTCCTTCACGGCACGATAAGCGGTACCCTCGCTCACCCCCATCTCTTTGGCTAATCGGCGGACGGATATCTTGCTCCCAACCTTCAAACTTTCGATATGCTGAACCAACTGCTCGTGTTTTGTAATCGTATCATCTCGAACGTCCATCTGTTACACCCCCGGAACACTATCTGTACCATACTGTATCTATTATATCACGTCCTAACAAGCTCCCATACCCGGCCAACGCAAAAAACTCCCCTGCGGATACCGGATGGGTGCAGCCATCCAATCCGCCCTAGGGAGTTTATTTGTTCTTGTCGCGGTACTTATCGTCCCCTGCTATTAATTCGCTTCCTGGCTCTTCTGTTCTTCAGGCCATTTCAGTTCCCATTGATGCATTTTTTCCTTACGAATCTCATCAAGTGCTTTCTGTTTTGCATCATCAACACCGATAAGGTAATAGAGATGCGAGCCGATAACGAGCAGGGCAAATCCAGCCCAGACTGCACCGAACAGAGAAACCCATGAGAACCCTCCTGTGAAAGAAATGCTAGGAAGGGCGTATATCAACATGCCCAGTGCGACCAACAAATAAGCCGTGTGCTTAAACTTGTTCTTCTTCTTTTTCATTGTAAACGCAGCTCCTCTACTCTCTGAAATCTATATTTCTACTCTATGAGGAGTCTGCACAATTTATGAGACAAGTTTTCGAAATTTAACCAGTTCGGCTATGCCAATGACGAATTTATTGTTGGCCTGGGCCATACAGATGCTGAAGACTATCTGAAATGATCTTGTTCACGTCTTCAATAATAACACTCAGACGGCGCTCTGCATCAAACAAACGGCGAATGTTCAGGTTCAGGCTAAGCACATCGAACTGTTTCTCCATTTTCTCCATTTCGTCTTGTGCCGGCATATCCCCCGACATCATGCGCTGCTGGAGCTCCATCTGACGCTGACGGAAATCATCCAGCATGCGTCGGCTCTCCGGATCGGCATCCACGAGTTTCATCGCATCCGTAATCTCCTGTACCTCCTGGCTTTCCTTCATCGCTTTTGCCAAATCGTGCGCTTTATCATAAATGTTCATTTTTAATTTCCTCCAATTATGTTCGGCCTCATCGCCGTATTTGTTTGCTTTGCACTCGATGAATATCCATCTATCTCCAGAGCAGGGTTAACATCGATTGGAACAATCCAATCATTCCCCCCAGCAGGACACCGAGCCACGTAATGGCCCTGAATTCCCGCCCCGAGACGCTTAATATGACCTCTTCCAGCCGCTCAACGGGAAATTTCTGCACCTGCTCCTGAACAAGCTGTGGTAAATTAACAGCCTTCATGGCCACAGGAACGCCTCGCTCCAGGAAGCCCAGGGCTTTGTCAAGCAAGCCCGGCAGCGCCGCCTCGATGGCTGGCATCCGCGTCCCGATCACGTCGGCAACGCGAAGATTTTCGATTTGCTGAATCCACTTGGCCCAAGGAAGCTTATCATCCAATGTGCGTTCGATCCACGTCAGCCCCGGCTCGCCTGTTGCATGCTCGATGACCTCCCCAAGCGGCATATCGCCGTAATATGACAATTTTCCTGAGATGATGTCCGTAATCGTCTTACGAACCTGATCTCCCTCAAGCTGCTGGATCAGCATGGGGGTCAGCTTCTGAATCAGTTTATCCTCATCCACAAAAATCGAAGCCATTGTGCCCAAAAATCCGCCCGCCTTATCGATGAGCGAGGAAGCCACATCCGATAGCATTAGCTGGCCTTTGGCTGACAGCAGCGTGCTCCCCAGTTCCTTCAGCACCATATCAGTGGCTGCCCTGCTCCAGCCCTCGATCGTTTCTTCCGACCAACCGGGAACAAGCACCTTCAGCGGTTTGGCTCCCAGCTCATACCCATGCCATATTGCAGATGCGCCCTGGGCCGTAAGCGAGCGCGCCGATTGTTCGGCCCGAACCTTTACCTGCTCCCACTGCTCGGGACTCCATACCTTCAACGCCAAGTCTCCCAGGCTCCGTTCCGATTGGCTCCATTCCACCAGCTTCCGATGAAGGGTATCCTCCATCTTGGCCCGGAATACGGGCTTGCGGATGAGTTCCTGCAGTCCTTCGCTTGTCACCAGATAGTCCGAGACCACATGTCCCAACGACTCTGCGATTTCTTCCTTGCGCTTCGGGATCAAGCCTGGTGTAAATGGCAGGCGACGACCCAGCAGAATTTTTTCTTCGCGGGGGTGAAACAACATTTTTATCGCAAAGTGGTTGGTGATGCCGCCGACAAAAGCAGCTACGCACACGTTCACCAAAATAAACAGCCAGTTCGGCATTTTAAGCACTCCTTTTTCCCGAGCAGTACAATCACCAAGGGATATATGTCCTCATATGATGCATTACATGCAATGATCAGATGAAGTTCTTAGTCTGTTCACTTAAGTATCCAGTTGTTGTCGGAAGGAGATCCATCATGCGCAAATCCAAGATTAAACCCAACACCAAATCCAAGATATCGGTTCAATTAGTCCGTTCAGCCCAGCTTCCGGATAACGATATCAAGCTTGGTGATCGGCTCATAAGACAGCTCCGTATCCCCACAGATTCGCCGATACAGCTTGCCTTTGGCTCCTTCAAGCAGGAAATTCAAGTCACTTCAGGAGGTAAATCGAACTCACTGCACCTTAACCCTTCCGTATTCAGCAATTCGGGACTTCTTCCTCGAACCGTAATGAATGTCAAATATTTTCCATTAGAAAGGACTCTGAAGCTCGGTCCGCTTATCGGGGTTATGGTCAGTCGCTATCACCCGGATGAGCCAGACAAACCTTTCGGATCCATTTCAGCCTTCTGCCTGGAAATGGTAAACGCGGCCAGGAAACAAGGCGCATATGTATACTTCTTTACCCCTGACATGATCGGTTCGAACCCGTCGACACTTGAAGCGATTGCCTATGACGCGGGGTGGAAAAAGCTCAGCGTTCCAGCTCCAGACGTCATTAATAACCGGCTGTCTACCCGCAAACTGGAGAATAGTCCTAGCGTACAGCATTTTATGAGAGAAGTAAAATCACGATTCGGCACCCACATCTTCAATGAGAAATTTCTCGATAAATCCGATGTTTTTGAAGCACTCGGACCTGATGCGAAACTTCAAAAGTATTTGCCTGAATCCTATTTACTCAGCGGTTATCCAACCCTCAAAAAAATGTGTGCCGCTTATCGGACGGTGTTTCTAAAACCGGTACGTGGAAGTCTGGGAAAAGGAATCATCCGGATATCCCGCCAAGAGAACGGCCATTATCAGACGATGACCACCTCTCTTGAAGGAATCAAGAAAAATACCTACTCCTCGCTTCCAAAGCTGTTCAGCAGCTTATCAGGAAAAATCAAGAAAACGCGTTATCAAATTCAGCAAGGATTGGATTTGATCCGCATCAACCGGCGAAACGTCGATTTTCGCGTGCTTGTTCATAAAAACAAAAACGGCAAATGGTCGGTGACTTCTGTCGTAGCCCGAATCGCCGGCGGAAATCACTTTGTGTCCAATCTTGCTAGAGGCGGTACGCTCTCTGCCGTCAAGGATGCGCTTGCGATGAGTGGAATTCCGTTAACCTCCAAACAAACAGCGCCTGCTCGAATGAACCAGATCGCACTGGACATCGCTCATGGATTGGAGGCTGCCATTCCATATCATTTCGGTGAGCTCGGCATTGACTTGGCGATTGATACGTCAGGACGCATATGGCTCCTTGAAGTCAATTCCAAGCCTTCCAAAGGTGAAAATGCACCGCTGAATGCCGACTCCAAAGTTAGACCTTCAGCCGTACGCCTCGTTCAATATTGTCAATTCTTGACGGGTCTTTAAAAAAAGGAGAACCTTATGTCCTTAAACATGATAGGCACCCTAGGTGTCATGGTATGCCGCAGACCAGGTTCCCCTCCCTTTGCCGAGAAGGAATTTCTTCGTGAATTAAGCTTGAGGGGCAGGAAGCTGGGAATGCAGGTATTTGTTTTTTGCCCGGACGATGCTTTTGCTGCTGACGATGCAGGAAGCAGTTCAGACAGAATCAAAGGATATTGTTACGGCTCGGATCAACAGTGGAGTTCCGGCAGCTTTCCACTGCCTGATATCATCTATGACCGAGGTCTGCATCGAAACGGCGAGGAAACCGCCGCCGCAAGCGAATCTCTAAACCGCATGTTACAACGAGGTTCCAGACTATGGTCGCGCGGTTTGCCAGGCAAACAAAAAGTACATCAATTATTGAAGCATTCTGCCGCCTTAAGACCTTATCTTCCTGCAACCTTAAGTTATACGGGAGACGAATCACTGAACCGGGCTTTGCTGGCTTTTGGGAGCGGCATTTTTATGAAGCCAAGCGGAGGCTCTCAGGGTCGTCACACGCTGTGCATCTCCTGGATAGATGAGCTGCATGTCAAATTGCAAGGGAGAGATCGGATCAATCGCATGTTCGAGCAGACCATTCCCTTGGAGAAGATGAACGACTGGGTGCGGAGATTTACCGGCAGACGCCGATTTATCATTCAACCCTTCCTGAAGCTTCATAACCGTAACGGGGAGCCTTACGATATCCGGTCGCTGGTCCAGAAGAATGATCGCGGCTTATGGTCCATTACAGGCATTGCAGTAAGGCAAGGAGCTGTCCAGGGGTTGACCTCTAACCTCCATGGAGGCGGTACGGCTTACCCCGCCCTTCCATATCTAACCTCCGATTTCGGGGAAGAGAAGGCCTTGAAGATCATCCAGACCATCCGGGAATTGTCCGCCCAGCTTCCTTCACTGCTGGAAGAAGGGTTCGGCCGTCTTGGGGAACTGGGAATCGATTTCGGCGTGGATATGAGCGGGCGAGTATGGATTCTGGAGGTCAATTCCAAACCTGGCCGACGCGCATTTACACTAACGGGAGATGGTGACGCAGCCCGGCTGTCCGTCGAACATCCGATTCAATACGCCCGTTATTTATTGCTTCGACAACTTAGGAGGGTAAATACATGAGTTTGAATTTCGGAAATATTCATTTCTCGCAGCAGCCCGAAAAAGTCGTCTTTTTATCCGGTTCGCTGCTTCGGAGCCTGGGACTAACAAGCAGGAAATCCATTCAGCTTCGCATCGGCACCAATGCCGTGTCCGCTTCTGTGAAACCGATAGAGCGATCGGGGAAACATATCTATTTAAGCAACGGCGTCCGAAACAGCATCAATGTCCCTAGACAAGGACCCGTCTATATTAATTCCCCCCGTGACGGAGAAATCGAACTCGGGCCCGTTGTTGGCGTTCTGTCCGATGGACCACATAATCCATCCAGCCCGTTCGGCGCCAGGACTTCGTATATCAAGCAGCTGCTTCGTGAGGGCAATAAGAAGATGTTTGTATATGCCTTCGCCCCGCGGGATATCAACTGGCAGCGTGAAACCGTGCAGGCCTATATGCTCGGCTCTAACGGCGGCTTTGTTCGCAAAACCGTTCCGCTTCCTGACGTCGTCTATAACCGCCTGCCCAGCCGGAAAACCGACTTCTCCCCGTTCACCAATCAGCTCAGAGACCGGTTTGGCAAACGCAATATCAAATTCTTCAATTGGGCATTCTTCAATAAGTCGGATGTGTATTCGCAGCTGGACGGCGACGTGCAGGCCGGAAGATATTTACCAGAAACCTATAACAATCCAAGTCCCGAGCGGATCAAGGATATGATGGAACGCCATAGCTTTGTCTACTATAAGCCCTCAGCCGGAAGTTTAGGACTCGGCATCTACCGGCTGACCTACCTCCCCAAAAAAGGATACTATGCGCGATATCACGGAAACGGTGGTAACACACTGCTGAAATTCCCGAACTTTAACAGCATGATGCGGATGCTTCAGGCCAAACACGGCTCCAAGCTGAAGAATTATGTCATCCAGCAGGGAATTCGGCTTATTGAAATTGACGGCTGCCCCATCGACTTCAGATTCCATATGCATAAGAACAGCAAGAACCGCTGGTCGGTGGTCGGTATCGGTGCCAAAAAAGCCGGCCGGGGCAGCGTAACAACGCATATCAAGAACGGCGGCTCCTTAATGACACCGGAGCAGGCGCTCTCCCGTGCCTTCGGCTCCAGGTCGCGTGATGTGCTGGAGCGCGCCAAGGACGCCGCCATTGCGATGTCCGAAGCCATCGAGAATCATCATCCGCATCTGCTGGGAGAAATCGGGTTCGATATCGGCATTGATGATAACGAGAGAATATGGATGTTTGAAGCGAATTCGAAGCCCGGCAGATCGATCTTCAGCCATCCTTTGCTCAAAGGGGAAGGAAAAGCATCGGTCGAGCATATTTTTGAGCACAGCATGTATTTGAGTGGCTTCCACAGGGGGAATGATTCGTGATCAGCCGAGTGGAGAGTGATGGAAGACCGGTTGTAGCTATTCTAACCATGCATGATTCGTATTCCATGTTCAGGGGCAACCGGCAGAACTTTCAGGAAATCATCAAGACGGGAAAAGATATGGGCTTTATGGTCTATGTAGTAACCGTGCGTGATCTGAAACTAAACTCGGGTACGGTCAAGGGCTATACACTGCAGAGCGACAATTCCTGGGAGCAGAGGCTCTGTCCTCTGCCCCAGGTTATATACAACCGGATTCCATACCGGGAGGATGAATCCCTCCCCTGGGTCCGCCGCAAAATCAAGGAATGCCAAAAGCACCCCCACATCGATATTTACAATCCGCACTTCTTCAATAAATGGCAGCTCTTCTCGTGGCTGAACAAATCACGTTTAACTAAAAAATGGGCTCCTCTAACGAAGCGTATGAAAGGCTTCCCCACTTTATACGAGATGATTAAACGGAAGCCTTACCTTTATCTGAAACCCGAGGATGGAAAAGCCGGGCAAGGCATCATGAGAGTGCGGTATCAGAGGAACAACTCCCTTCCTTACCGCATTCAAATTCAGAACAACAAGAACAGCACGACTTATAAAGCGGCGTCTCTGGAACGGCTCTGGAATCGCGTCTATCAGGAAACCAAAGGGAGCTCTTACTTGATCCAGCAGGGAATCGAGCTGGCCCAGGTCCATGGACGCGCTTTTGACCTTCGAATTCTCGTGCAAAAGAATGAGTTTGGTGCATGGTCCGTCACTGGCATCGGTGCTCGCATGGCAGGTGCCAAGAGCATAACCACACATGTTCCCCGCGGAGGAACCATTGAGGATCCCGAGAAATTGCTTCCAATCGTGTTCGGTCAGGAGCGCTCTGAGGCCATTCTTAGTGAAGTTAGAAAAGCAGCCGTGCACATGGCCCGGCAGATTGAGAAAAGCTCCGGCCATACGCATGGTGAAATGTCGATGGATCTTGGAATTGACAGCGAAGGCGTCCTCTGGTTTTTCGAAGCCAACTCGAGACCGATGAAATTTGACGAACCGGCCATCCGTAAAAAGTCACTTGAGCGGATTTTTCAATATTCCGACTATCTGATCAATCAACGATAGGACGCTGCCTCGCCTCGAAACCGAGCCTTAGGGATTATAGGAAAGGAGGGGATCCTGTGGAAATCTCATGTCTCTCTCTCTCAAGTCCGGATGAATGGCCGCATGCACGACAGCAGTGCAGCGACTTTCTCCGGCGGTATAGCAGCAAGCGTCTAACCCGTGAAGGTTATCAGCGTCTGGCTTCGCTATCCTACGATGAACTGATGCAGCCCGGTACTTCTATTATAGCGGCTACAGTTCGAAGCGATGTCGGCCGCATACCTGTGGGAATTTGCTATGCGGCGGACTATGGCGAAGGTGCCTGTATGATTGCGGTGCACCCGCTATACCGCAACCGGCATATCGGCTCTTCCCTGATCCGCTCACAATTGTCCAGACTTGGTCGGCTGCGCTGCAAAGTAGCTGCCGATCATTCAGCCAGTTTGCAAATGTGCTTCCATGCAGGCTTACAAGCTATCGCCCTTGAGCAGGGTCCAACAGGCAAGCCAACGCTCATTATGAGCGGAACCCTGCCCTTAAACCAATACCAGAGTTCTTCAGCGCCTAATGCTGACTCTATTCAAGAAGGTGACCTTCTGTGTCAAAGCCCATCTTAGGTATCATGACGCTTTACTTGGATGATCGAAAAAAGCTGGAAGAACGGCATATCTACGAGCATATGATCAGGGAAGGTAAAGCGATGGGGATGGACGTTTATGTCTTCACCCCTGCCGATGTCAACAGCTCGCAAGGTCGGATCAACGCCATGGAGTACGATCCTGACAACAACAAATGGAGCCGAAATTGGCGTTCGTTCCCCCATATGATCTTTGACCGCTGCCGAATTCAAAAGAGCGCCCGATTTCAACAACTGCTGCGCTTTCGTTCCCGCTACCGGTATTTATTGTTTCTGAACAGACCCTTGCGCAATAAATGGACGATTCATCAAATATTATCCACCAAAAAACGATTCCGGCCCCATTTGCCGGATACCCGGATCGTGACGAGCACCAGCGATATCCACCGGATGCTGAATGTTCATCCCACCGTCTACTTTAAGCCGATTAACGGAACGGGCGGACGCGGAATTCTGAGGATAAACAAAGTGGAAGGTGTCGCAGGTACCTATGAAGTCCAGGGACGCAATGCCAACCGCAACATTATTAAACCAAAACGGATGCCTTCAGGCCATCTGGCCCAATACCTCTCAGGCTGGGGCAATAAAGATAGATACCTGGTTCAGGAAGGGATACAGCTGGAACTGCCGGATGGCAGAGTGCATGATTACCGGATGCTCGTACAGAAAAATGGAACCGGCCGTTGGCAAGTGACGGGCTGCGTAGGACGCGTTGGAGCACCCAAAAGCGTCACCTCCAATCTGCATGGCGGCGGACGTGCAACAAGGATGGAAGAACTGCTGAGCAAATGGATTACTGATCCGGCAAGGCGTGCCAGCATCCGCGAGGAAGCCGACGCTCTCGGCGTGGATGTCGCTCAGTTTCTTGATGAACAGTACGGGGGCTTGTGCGAACTCGCCCTGGATTTGGCCGTTGATAAATCCGGGAGAATCCTCATTATCGAGGTCAATCCGAAGCCATCGCGGGAAGTCTTCTCGCAAATCGGCGATATGACGGCTTACAGGGAATCCATGGTAAGGCCTCTAGAGTATGCAATGTGGGTATACAGTCAAAAAAAATCCGCAAAAAATGCTTAGTCGAATCTTACGAATACCGTATCTCAGAATTCAGAAGAACACACAAAGGCTGTTCCCAAGTTGGTTCCTACCCTTGGGAACAGCCTTTGTGACTCCTATCTATCTATTCCGCTTGATCATGAAGCTTCAACAGCTGTGAAAAAGAATGAATGACAACATCCGAACCCTTCAGCTCCTGCTCCCCGCCAAAGCCAGCGTACTGACATCCGATGACGGTCTGTCCATTCTCTTTGCCTGCCTCCACATCCGACGACCGGTCACCTACCATCCAGGCATTCTGGATATTATGCTGATCCAGCAGTAACCGTACCAGATCTACCTTCGAAGCCGTTCCATGCTCTCCAGCACTGTAGACTCCGTCAAAGAGCGACATGATTCCTCTCGCATCAGCAATGCCCTTAACGTAATGCTCCAGACCGTTGCTGGCAACAAACAAACGGACACCGCGCTGATGAAGCTCCTCTAACGTTTCCATCACCTCAGGATACAATATGCCTGTTTTATTGTTCAACCCCTCAAGCTCCAGCTGCAGCAGCAGCTCATCTGCCCTGCGATGGGCAGCAGGCGTTCCATTCGGTATGACCTTCTTCCAGATGTCATCGAGCAGCATTCCCAAACATCCAAGCATCAGCTCCTCATCCGGTGTTTCCCCTTGATAATGCCCCTCTTCACGCAAAATGTCGAACAGTTTGTGATAGGCAGGCAGCAGCAAGGTTTCCGTCTGAAACAGCGTTCCATCCATGTCAAATATCATTGCTTCCGGCTTGATCAAAGTTGCTGTGTTTTCCAATTTGGACCTTCCCTTCGCTCCGTATAATCTGATTTTAGTCTAGTATCCCCTCATCATATAGGAACCATATCACAACTGCAAACCCCAATTCCTATTTACTTTTGGACTTCAGCCTATAAAGTATGCGTAACCAGGGGAGCTTAATCGTTGTTATAAAGATAGTGAGTTAATGTGAAAGGATGATCGACGTGCCGGGAACTCAGGAATCCGCCGCTGCGCAGCAAATCGAGCAACTGGAAACCGAACTGGCGACAGAGCTCAATCGATATAATTCAGACGAACAGGCTGCCATTCTTAAGCGAATAATCAGCCGTCTAAAAAGAGGGAGGTATGTCCGCAGCCCGATCGTGATTGTTAAGGAGATGATCAGAACGCCGCTGGTGTGGCTCCTCATGGCGATG
The DNA here is from genome assembly GCF_004000885.1 of Paenibacillus glucanolyticus NBRC 15330. GTDB lineage: Bacteria > Bacillota > Bacilli > Paenibacillales > Paenibacillaceae > Paenibacillus_AQ > Paenibacillus_AQ glucanolyticus. The sequence continues at coordinate 94,689 of NZ_BIMC01000011.1, read as the reverse complement.
GGAATCACGATCCCTCTGCTATTCTATATTCTGATTATCTGGGTATCGCTGGCCGTTGAAAGGTAATCTTCGACCTGGTTACTTCGGACACGTGCGCCAGATGAACAGCGTAGCTGCGCACAATACCGACTGCCATCGTTAGACGGCGCCATCCCGGCAGGTACTTACTGACTGAATCACTAGGCAAAGGCAACCGCCGAAGCTCCATCATATACAGGACAGTCTGGCAGATATTAGCCTGGCCTTATTTGTTCATTGCGTAAGCCGAAAGCAAATCGGACAGAGTCATTGTCGATTATTTTCCTCCGTCAGCCAGTCCAGCCTGTGTCTAAACTAGGCGAACGTACATAGACTGGGATATATTTGATTTTGCCGATGAAGGAGCCAGAAAACCATGAATCATGCAAAAGCGAAAGCCAAACCCAAGCACATCCCCTTAAAAAAACTTCCCCCGCTCGCCCGGATCCAGGAGTTTCCCACTGTGCGCATTCATCACGCATCTTCTTCTACGAGTCAAGCAAACGCCCCCGCTGCCCAACAAGTGAGTGCCGCATACAACGAATGCATCGATCGGGCTTTTCGGATTCCAATCTTTTTGAGCACGGCCAATTCGTTGAACAACGTGCAGCAGCAATTTTTCAACCGGCTGGTTTTGGAAATTGAGGACGCTTTGTTATTTCCACGCACCCTGCCGCAGAGTGAGCAGTATCCCGAGACGGTGCTGACCAACATCCGTCGTCTGGTCATCTCCAGCTACGGTATGCTGGCTATCAACTTCCGAAGATTTTTTGTGCAGATCCTGGAAGCTAACGTCGGGCAGCCGCCAACAACCACGCCGTTTTGGCAGGGCTCTACCTTTTCACAGATCGAACCGTCGATGGCTTTCCAATTTGGCCTTCCGACCTTGTTGGTCAGGGAACGGGGGACCGATACCACCAATGGGATCTGGGCAGGCGGCATCACGCCGCTGAACATTTTCGTGGAATGGGACTCCGACAATCAGACCGTGGATGAATTTTTTGGCAGCGTGCAATGGAGAGAGGTCTTTGCCAACTGGACTGCGGAGGTTAGGGGCAACTACTACCTCCGAACGGAACCTCAGTTCAGCCTGCAGATGCAGTAAGATGCACATAAAGTCCCACCGGCAGGCTGCCAGTGGGACTTTATGTATTTCCTATTTAAAAAACCTTCTTTGTCGCCCGATCATCCTTAATAATCTCTACCGCCTCCCGGAAACGGATGGCATGAATGATTTCACGTTCCCGTAAAAATTTAAGACCGTCCTGCAAATCCACATCATCCGTCATATCGATCAACCACTGGTATGTAGCCCGCGCTTTCTCTTCTGCGGCAATGTCCTCATACAAATCCGCGATAGGATCGCCTTTGGCCTGTATATAGGCTGCCGTCCATGGTACACCTCCGGCATTCTCATAATACAGCGCATGGTCGTGATTCACGTAGTGAGCGCCGAGTCCTGCAGCTTCCATCTCCGACACCGTTGCATCCTTCGTTAATTTAAATACCATGGTGGCAATCATCTCAAGATGTGCGAATTCTTCAGTCCCGATATCATTAAGCAGCCCAATGACCTTGTCAGGAATGGTATATCGCTGATTCAGGTAGCGGAGCGCTGCCGCCAGCTCGCCATCGGCACCTCCGTACTGCTCAATCAAGAACTTCGCCATTCTTGGATCACATTTACTTACACGGACCGGATATTGAAGCTTCTTTTCATATACCCACATGGGCTCTTCCGCCTCCTTGTTCTCGCTTTTCCTCTTGAGGGCTGCATGCCGTTCGTGAAGGAAGTTGCAGCCCGAGTGACGGCACCATTAAACCTGCCAAGGCCAGGGGCCTTGAGCCCATTCAAAGGGATATTTAGAAAATGCACGGCCAAAATTTTGCAGGGGTCCATACAGCTCTTGAAATTGCTTCGCAAGTACCGTCCTTTCCTGTGTCAGCTTGTTAAACTGCTCAATACTCTTCAGGTCATCCGGATGAGTATCCAAAAACAGATTCAGCTCCACCAGGACAAAATCCAATGCCTGCAGCTGCTCTAGCAATTCGTAATACTTCAGATCACCAACCTGGGGTTTGGCTTCATTCACGCCGCTCACTCTCCTTTAAATTTTCGCGAGGTATACGGACTATATAAGGATGGCCACAACGTTCCGTATCTCAACGCTTCGGCAGGGCTGAATTGCGGCAGTCCAGCCGGTTGAAATACGATATACTGGTTAACAGGGACAACGTACGATCTGTAGAGTTTGGGAGGGCAAGGATCAAACGGGGAATGAAAAACCGGGTAGACACGTACCTCTGGATTCTCCTTCAAGGGTATTCCTCCTTATGTTTTACTATCCGTAATATCAAGGACTCTTCGTAATTAACATATGTCCTTCGCCCAGAAAATGAACTCCAAATTGACAAAAAAACCCTCATCCCTGGAATATTTCCGGGAAAAGGGTTCTTTTCAAGTTGTCCTTAAAATTTAATTTTGATTTGGAACAAGCCTGCTTTGCGCATCGCTGAGTAGATAATGACGACTAATGGACCGATAAAAAATCCGATGACGCCAACCAGCTTAAATCCGACATACATGCTGACCAGAGCAGGTAATGCGCCTATACCAACAGCATCACCGATGACCTTCGGTTCCAATACACGGCGGATCACCGTAATCAGAATGAACAGGAAGATCAAGCCGAGCCCTGTGAAAACATCACCTGTTGCAAGCAGATACACCGACCATGGCACCAATACGGACCCTACGCCCAGAATCGGAAGAATGTCGACAATCGTAACAAGCAGAGCGATTGCCAGCGGGTAGTTAATCCCTAATATCAGCAAGCCCAGCAGTGTGATCACATATGTAAACAGACTGAGTATCAGCTGTGCCCGTAAAAATCCGAAAATTGATTTTTTCAGGCTGAGCAGCACTTCATTCACCTGCGACTGCGATGTCTCATCAAACAGGGAGAGCACTCTTTCTCGCATCGTATCCAGACTGAAGGCAAATAAGTACACGGCCACGCAGAACACGATGAAGGTTACAAACAGGTTAGGCAATGTTTTGGCAAAGGACAGGAATGTCGATGATACCGAATTGACAAGCGACTGCACATAGGAAGAAATATTCGACATAAACTCGGTCAGACTGTCTGCAAGTCCCGGCGAAATGCCGTTCAGCATGTCTTGAGCTTGTATAATCGTATGCTGAAGGAATTCGTTAGCCCCTTCAAAATATTGCGGAGCCCGGCTCCAGTACTCAACCAGCTGGTTAAACACCTGCAGGCCGATTAAATAGGCTAATAGCAGCAGCAAGAGAAGGAACAGTGTGCTTGTAGCGGTGGCCGCCGCGATCCGATTGAGCCGCAGCCTTTTCATTAAGAGCCGATTTAACGGCTCCAGTGCAATAGCAATGACAATGGCCAACAAGAAGGGAGCTCCCACCGTAAACATTCCGTACAGCAAGAAGAGCCCCAGGCCGATAAATATCAGCTGCTTAATCGACATAATCCACTTCCTAACAAATAGAGTCTTGCTAGTTCTAAGTGAAGCTGCTATCCAGCTTCTGATGAATCATGACGCGGTTTACACGAAAACGGGTTGACTCCTCCACTTCGAAGACCACTCCATCGAATGTCGTTTTCTTCCCGACTGCCGGATTACCTTCAAGTTCCTTGAATAACCAGCCGCCAATGGAATCAACATTATGCTCCTCAATCATTAATCCGGTTAAATCATTCACTTCTTCAATGAGCATTCGCCCATCCACCGAAAAGTACTCATCGTACACTTCCATTTCCGGACGTTCATCTTCAAATTCATCGTACAGGTCACCGACGATCTCTTCCAGAATCTTCTCGGCTGTGAGTATGCCGGCAGTTCCCCCATACTCATCTATCACAAGAGCAAGCTGCTCATGCTTCGCTTGCATCTGACGAAGCACCTTGCTGATCTCCGTCGATTCCGATACGTCCATAATCGGTCTGACCAAGCTGGCCAGATCACGCTGTTTCTCAGGATCGGCGAGTAAAAGATCCGTAATATGAACAAATCCGATGATGCGGTCCTTGTTGTCCGTTGCAACCGGATAACGGGAATGCTTCGTCTCGCTGACAATCTGCAAGTTCTCTTCCAACGTAAGATTCGTGAACAGAACGTCCATATCGGTTCTCGGCAGCATGATTTCCCTGGCTCGCAAGTCGGAGAAATCGAACAGGTTGTCCATCAGCTTCATCTCATTCTCATCGATGACCCCGCTCTTTGCACTCTCGTTCATCAGAATTCGAATCTCTTCTTCCGAGTGGGCCGCCTCGGCTTCGCTTGCCGGCTGAATACCGGCCAGCTTGAGGATACGGTTTGCGGACGCATTGAGTATCCAGATCACCGGCAGAAAAATGCGGTAAAACCAGAGCAGCGGAGCCGACAGGATCAGTGCCGTCCCCTCCGTTCGCTGAATCGCAATTGATTTAGGGGCAAGCTCCCCTAATACAATATGCAGGAAGGTGATAATACAGAAGCCGACTGCAACGGAGATTGTGCTGATCAATCGCTCTTCCGTAAAGCCAATACTGTGCATAATCGGCGCAACCAGCAAATCCGAAATTGCAGGTTCCCCAATCCAGCCCAAACCCAGTGAAGTCAAGGTGATTCCAAGCTGAGTCGCGGATAAATACGCATCCAGCTTTTGGTTAACTTTCAGCGCAATACCTGCAAGCCGGTTGCCTTCACTAACGAGCTGGGTCAACCGGGATTGACGCATCTTCACAAGTGAAAACTCCGCAGCTACAAACACACCGTTCAACAAAACGAGCAGGAAAACCAAGAGTAAATTCAAAATCAGTTGCCCGACCTCAAATTCCTCTGCCATGATGACACGCCTTCTTTCTAGGGTTCTAGTTTGTCTGTGCTTTTCTTGACTTGAAATCCACACCCCGATAGTACATGTCAGCTACCAACAAATTCGGGCCGCAGCAGCTTACTGCATCACAATGACAGTTGACGGTTTGATTTAACGGGTGGCCGGTCGACCATTCGTCAAAAATATCGTCCAGCTTCTGTTCCTTAATATTACCAAAAGCCGGGATATCAGCAAAATCCGTAACATACACGTCACCCGAGAATAAATTCACATTCACCCGGTTGCGGCCATCCGGATCATTGCGAACCGTTACATTAGGCTCTTGCCGCAGGCGGCGGATGATCTCCTGATCGTGAGCATCGAAGCTGCACGCATAAAAAGGCAGCGTTCCGAACAGCATCCACATCTCAGGGTCGCGCACATCCAGCAAATGCTGAATGGCGGCCTTCGTATCCGCTAAGGACAACACAGGCAGAGCAGAAGCAAAGTTCGATGCATACATCGGATGGACTTCATGCCGCTTGGCGCCCATGTCCTTAATCAACCTGTGAATGCCTCCCAATTTGGTATGCGTTCGGTAGTTAATCATGGATTCAGCGGAGATGTACATTCCCGCTGCACTCAATTTTTCCGAATTGAGAAGCATCGTATCATACATCTTGTATGCTTTTTCCTTAGAAACAGGACGCGCACTATTCGCAAATCCGACTTCATAGAAGTCGTCCCCGTTCAAATAATTAAAGGAGATATGCATAACATCCAGATAGGGCAGCATCTTCTCGTAACGGCTGATATCGAGCGTCAAATTAGAGTTGATCTGGGTCCGAATTCCCCGATCCCTGGCATACTTAAGAAGGGGAACAATCACGTTGTCCACCGTCTTGCCGAGAAATGCCGGTTCCCCGCCGGTCAAACTGATCGTCTGCAGATGCTCTACCTCGTCGAGCCGCCTCAGCATGGTATCAAGTGGCAGCATCGGAGCTTCCTTCATGACAAGCATATCGCCAACAGCGCAATGTTCACAGCGCATATTACAAAGATGCGTCACTGTCATTTCCACGCTGGTCAGCACATGGCGGCCATGCTCACGCAATGAAGTTATCGGATCCCACGGATCATAACTCGGCGAAATGGGCCTCAAGGCTGATGGAAATGGCTGTGCTGTATTACTCATGGTTCACTCACCTTACTTCTTTGAATTACCGATTCTATCAGTACAACTTACATGGATGTACTTACGGTTGTTGATCATGTCCATTATATGATTATAACATACCCGTACAGAAGGCTTGTGTTTCATTCTTGGTGAATATCAGCCGGTTTCCCTTCCGCGATCAGGCGTATCCCTGGCAGCAGGCTTATATCGAGGAAACATCCAGTTTGGACTCCACCAATTGGCTCTGCCCAGCATTTTCATGAATGCAGGAACAAGCAAAACACGAATCACCGTAGCATCCAGAAGAACAGCCGCAGTTAAACCTAAACCGATCGCTTTCATGACTTCATTATCCGTAAATACAAAGGCACCCACAACGACAGCCAGAATCAGGGCAGCACTTGTGATCAGCCCACCCGTGCTCTCCAGACCTTCGGCTGTACTGTATTCATTATCCCCCGTCCGCTCATAGTTCTCCATAATCCGAGAGAGCATCATGACTTCATAGTCCATGGATATGCCAAACACAACACAGAATATCAGTATCGGCAAAAGTGCAAAAATGGATCCTGTTGAGGACACGCCCAGCCATTCTGCGCCTATCCCCTCTTGAAATACCCACACAACGATCCCGAGTCCCGCACCAAGGCTGAGCAGGTTCATCACACTCGCTTTTAACGGGAGCACCATCGATCGGAACGCTATAAGGAGAATGACGTAAGTCACTACAAATACAAAGGTAAGGACAAACGGAATATTCTGATGAATAACGTCAATGATGTCCAGTTTATAAGCAGGGCTACCTGTTACATAGGTTGTCAGGCCCAACGCATCCATCGTTCTCAAATCCCGGACAAGCTGCGTTGTTAACGCATGAGATTCACCGTATTCCGGAATCACAGCTACTGCGGCCATCTCTCCCCTTACGAAACGATGCTGTTCCAGCTGCTGGCGAATATCTGCACGAGACAAATACTTGGACACTTCATCGATGGACCCCCGCCCGATGCTCAGATAGCTCTCCACCCGCTTCACGCCCGGCATGATCCTGATTTCATCCGTATATGCCTTCATCTGCTCGATGCTGCGCAAATCCTCATAAGAGGCAGGTAGCTCCACAGCAACAACGATGGAGTTTAGTTCACGCTCATCATAAGCCTGTGCAAGCAGGTCATGGCCATAACGGGATTCATAGGCTGGAGGCAGAACCTCGGCAGCCGGGATCTCGATGTTCATGTTTCGTACCGGATAAATGGCCAGCAGAAGCGCACCGATCACAGCTATCGAGATCGTCACAGGATGAGCCATGACAAACCTGGATAGTTTTCTCCACATGCCTGAAGTCTGCTGTGCACGGAAGTGCCGGAATTTAGCCGGGAATAGAGGGAGTGTATGAATGCGGGGTCCCAGTAGCCCCAACAGTGCAGGAAGAAGCGTGTTGCCTGCCAGAACCGATAACAGCACCACCGTAATGCCGCCAAGGCTAAAGGAACGGAAAATCGGCAGATTGATAAAACCCATGGCCACAAAACCGATCAATACAGCGGCTCCGGAGAACATGACCGCTTTGCCGGCTGTTGCACAAGTGACGGCCAAGGCACTTTCCACGTCTCCGCTGCGCGCTTGCATCTCTTCTTTGAATCGGCTTACTACGATCAGAGCATAATCAATACCTACAGCCAGACCCAGCATCGTGACAACATTCGGAAGAAAATTACTGATCGAACCGTCAGCCATGGCAACAAAATACAGGAGCCCCATCGTAACAACCACGCTGACCACGCCTGCGATCAGCGGAAGGATCGCCGCGGTCAATGTGCCGAAGACCACGGCCAAAATGATCAAAGCTGCAGGTATGCCAATCATCTCGGCTTGGATTATGTCGCTTTTGACAGCTTCATTCATATCGGCGAATATGGCCGTATTTCCGGTTATGTAAGTATCCGCTCCCGTAATGGCAGGGACCGATTCCCTAATCTCATCAAACTGTAACAGGGCTTCCGAGGAGTCCAGGTCCAGCAGCACCGTCACCGATACGATATGGTCCTGACCGGCTCTATGAGCTGCCATATTCATATAGATATCTCTCACGTAAGGACGGGAACGCAAAGGCTCCAGCTCCGTTAGAATACGCCTATGCGCCATGCCTGTTGTCAGGTTCTCATCACTGTTGCTGACCACGACAATATCCAGCGAGGCTGCCGAAAGCCCCAGCCCTTCTTCCAGCTTTTCAATCCCGATCTGGGCGGGACTATCCTCCGGTGTAAATCCGTTATGCTGCAATATGGAGGGAAGTTTAAATGCAAAAGGAAGCAGCCCGCAAAACAAAATAAGCCAAGTTACAACAATGGCTTTACGGTAGCGATATATCTGTCGCCCCCATGTATGCAGCAATGTTGTACGGCCGTTACGTTTCACGAGTCAACCTCCTTATAGTCAAGTTTGATCTATGGTGCTCTGTCCGATTCCGGCAATCATGATCGCCAAGGTTTCGGATAAATCCAATTCGTACGGAGCCGAGAGCGGCGTTCCGTCCCCATCCGTTAAGACACGAACCACCGGCCGATGGGGCACATGCGCGTGGATTTTGGATACAACCCCGCTTTCACCCGTGTGCAGCTTCACCGTTATCCCTGGAGGATATATTGCTACGCGGTCGCGGAACATGGCCAGAAATTGCTGTTCATACAGCGTTCCCGACCCGGCATACATGACCTCTACCGCTTCATGCGGCAGTAAGGCAGGCTTGTACACCCGCTGCGTTGTCATCGCGTCGTAAGAATCCGTAATGGCAATCCATTTGGCATATTCATGGATATCAGGGCCTTTCAATGCTCTTGGATAACCGCTGCCGTCCAGACGCTCATGATGCGATAGCGCGCAATGAGCCGATAACAGCGGAATATTGGGCTCGTCCTTTAATATTTTGAACCCGATTTCGGTATGCTTCTGGATCTCGCGAAATTCCTCCTCGCTAAGCCGCCCGGGATGCTGCAGAAGCTTCTGGGAAATCCTGGTCTTGCCAATATCATGGAGCAGAGCCCCCAGACCGAGAACTCGAAGCTCCTCCCGGTTATATCCGTAGGACACGCCAAGAACCGTTGAATATAAACATACGTTTAAGGAATGGCGGTACAGATTGTAATCATTCGTATTCATATCGGTCAGCAGCACCATGCACTCATCATGTCCCGATATTTCATCCATGATCGATTCCATCATTCCCGAAAATGTCTTGCCCAAATGAAGAAAGCTGCCTTTCAGACTCGCTTGACTCTCCAGGTTCTTGAAGCTGGTTCGAATCGACAGAATCGCCTGAAGCCGTGTTTCTTCCGTCAATAACTCCGGAACCACGATATCCTCTGTCACCGCATCCTCGATATATACATATCCCAATTCTAATGTGCCAAGTCGGCGGATCAGTCCAGTCGTCAGTTCAACACCTTCAGCAAGCAGGACCAAACCGTCGCTATTGTATATTCTTTTACCAAGTACCATTCCCGGCCTCAACGCATGGATAGGTATAAGACGCAAATCCGTCACTTCCTCTGCTATTCTCAAACTTGTGTGGGATATAGCGTCTAGTCTTCAGTCGATCACTATACGAAGAAGCCGGACCACCTCTTTGCCTACGATCTCTAGTGCATAATAAACAGCCAGAAAACAGCGGCGAGAACAAAACGGTAGATCGCGAAATGAGTGAGTCGTATCTTCTGTATAAGCTTCATGAAGGCCAAGACGACAAAATAAGCGACAACAAACGAAACGATAAATCCGGCGAGAAATACACCAATCGTATCTGAAGTAAAATATGGATAAGAATCCAGCAATTCATAACCGGATGCAGCACACATAATAGGAATTGCGATAAGAAAAGAGAAATCAGCCGATGCCTTGTAACTCACTCCGCTGAGCATGCCGCCGGAGATGGTCGAGCCCGAACGGGAAAAGCCCGGCCATAATACCGATATGATCTGATAGACACCAATCAGAAGTGCCTGCTTGTATGTCAATTCGTCCAGATCGTGTGAAGTCACTTGAACTTTATTTTTGTTGTACCATTCTGCAAATATCATGAAAATACCGCCCGCAACAAGTGCAAATAATACAGTTTGGGCATGAAACAGGCTCTTGATGAAATCCCTCGCAAAAAACGCTACCAGCAGCGCTGGAGCAATACCCAAAAATACATGAATCAGATTCAGTTTTTTGCGCGGCGCCTTTTTGTTCAAAGATTCACTTCGACTCCAGCCCAGCAGGTTCAGAATACGATTCCAGTAAACAATCGCAATCGCCAAAATAGCGCCAAGCTGAATAACAATTTCAAATGTCTTCATGATCGCTGTTTGATCATCGTACCCTAACACCTTGGCTGTCAAAATCATGTGGCCTGTGGAAGACACCGGAATGAATTCCGTTAATCCTTCCACAATCCCCAGTATAATAGCTGTTATAAAATCCATGTCCATCCCCTCCCTAACCTTTGTCCTCATATGTATGCTCGGCCAAAGGAAGTTAGTCGGGGGTTGTCAGGATATCCAGCGTGAAATCAAGGTCTCTTCAAGCGAGCCGGGGCGCGAAAGTTCTTTTCGCAGCAAATCTCGGATAAACTCCGGCAGCATGTAAACCGTATCCTTGCCAAGTGCCAGCGTCTCGTATCCGATTTTGAAAGTGAACATGTCCAGCGTCCCCACTTCATATTCACGTTGTCGATCCAGCGGCTGTCCCTGGATGGAGATATCGGTGATCTTGTGATACGGCTCTCCCTGCTTATCGTAGTGAATGCTTAATCCGTCTACGGCAAGCCCGCCTAATATATAGCCGCGAAAGCCGAAACCGAGTATTTTCTTGCTGCTAAACTCCTGGAGTAGACTCTCTTCAAGCGCCTGGTAGATATGTTCCCCAAGCAGCTTCACTACACAGGGGTTAATGGGGGAAGGACACAAACCATGGAGCATTCCCGTACTGATCTCGCCCTCCGGCAATGGACCGAGCAGCTGTCCCGAGTTAACGATGGCAAGTTCTGCCCCTGTGTGCTGAAGCACGGCCTGAGCCAGCAGGTTTGCAAACGGCGACTCCTCTTCATAATGGATCGGCAGACTCCGATCTATAACGGCAACAGACTCCGTTAATCGCTCCCTTGCCAACTCATGATGCCTCATGATCGCTTGTTCGACGATCGGCTCCATCACGCTCTTGTCAACGGGCAGAAGGCTGCCCTCAATACAAGTAAACCGCTCCTCCACATGGCTGTGCTGCATAACGATTCGACCAACATATTGTCCGAATTTGCCTGCACCGCATACGGCGGTATTTCCGATCATCAGCGGTTCCTCTAAAATATGATGGGTATGACCGCCAAGAATGACATCAATGCCTTCGATAGTCTCTGCCAATCTTTTATCAATCGTTAGACCTAAATGGGATAGAACAATAACGATGTCGCACTTGTCCTGAAGTGCCTCTACTTGTTCAGCAATGGCCTGCACAGGATCCTCAGCTTCCCAGCCTAACAATTGATAAAATCCTGCAAAAGCAGCGGTTGCGCCAGTCAGCCCGATTCGGATGCCTTCCCGCTCAAGGATGACATGCTGTTTCATCCATGAAGGAGGAGCGCCGCTTATCGTCTCATGAATGTTGCAGCAGACGACAGGACATTGCAGTCCGGCGTAAACACTCTCCAAGATGTCATAGGGTATGGTCAACCCTTCATTATTGCCAATTGTAATCGCGTCGTATCCTGTCAGATTAATGACATCCACGTTGGCTTGGCCCATGGAGCCTTCCGTTTCCACCGAAGCCCGGTCCATATGATCACCGATATCCAGTACGATAGCAGAATCGCCGGCAGCCGTCTTTTCCCGGGAAATAAGTGCCGCCACCTTACTCATCATTTCAAAATGGCTGTGTATATCGTTGGTATACAGTATGGTAAGCGTCTGTTTATTGCCTTGTATCCCCATCTGGCGGCCCCCCTCCCCATGTTCGTTTTACGATAATTTCCGGTCTATCAAGCATAACATTTTAGCGAAGAATATGGTATATTGTAGCCCATAAGAATTACGAGGTGATAAAGATGTCGACAACCATTCCTTTACTGCTATTCGCCGGACTAGCTGATCGGATCGGCACCGGTTCGCTTGCCTTCAACGTACCGGGCCTCCCGCTTACAGCCGGCGAATTAAAGTCGCTTCTCAGCGAAGCTTATCCTCATGCCAAATCCCAGATTGCCACCGCTTTTGTAGCGGTCAATCAAGAATATGCCCTATCGAATCAGCTTATTCAGATTGGCGATGAGGTTGCTCTCATTCCGCCTGTATCCGGCGGTGATGGAACAGAGGGGGATGCCCCTGACTCGAAGTCCTCCACGGATGGGAATTGCCTTATCACTTACGACAAGCTGTCTGTAGAAGAGGCTGTAGCCAAAGTCCATGATGCAAATCATGGAGCTACACTTTCATTTATAGGAACCACCAGGGAAATGACCGGCGAGATGCGTACGGTTACGTTGGAATATGAGGCCTACATTCCGATGGCATTAAAAGAAATGCAGCAAATCTGTGCAGACATCCTCTCACAATGGCCTGGTACGCAATGCGCGATCTCTCATCGAATCGGTACCGTTGGCATAGGTGAAACCAGTGTGGTCATTGCCGTGTCCTCTCCCCATCGGGCATCCTGTTATGATGCCAGTCGCTACGCCATCGAACAGCTGAAGCGCTCCGTCCCGATATGGAAGAAGGAGATATGGGACGATGGGTCGGAGTGGAAAGGACCGCAGACTGGACCCTGGGACCCAATGATTAGGCAATAAGTCGTGATTATATCATTGTAAAACCATAATTTTCTTGCTAAGATAGTTTTGATCTTTTTACTTACTATAAGGGCAAGAGGTGCAATGATTTGAGAGTACATGTCACGGACCTGATACCCGGTGATCAAATGCAGCATGATGCTTACAACAGTAACGGCGTTCATGTTCTACAAAAAGGAGCAACACTTCGAATAGAGGATATATCCAAGCTGCTGCAGCACGGCATCGATTACATTGAAATAGAGCCACGGGCATTGACTGTATCCCTCGATCCATTATCTGAAATTTCAGATTCATTCAACAAGGTGAAACCACAATTCAATCTCGCATTCAACGGATGCTCCACCCTGTTCACGGAAGCATCTCAGTCCGGAAAGTTCAATGAATCCGTTGTAGACGATGTCTTCAAACCTTTGGTCGGCTCTCTGGATGAGCATACGGATGTCGTATCCCTCCTTCTCCTCTTTAACGGTAAAGATGATTACACCTACCGGCACTCCATTCAAGTAGGAATGTTATCGTACTATATAGCGGATTGGATGGGATATTCCCAAAAGGAAGCTTACGATATTGGCAAAGCCGGTTATCTCCACGACATTGGCAAGAGCAAGATTTCAAGAGATATACTGGACAAGCCTGGCAAGCTCACCCCTGAAGAGTTTGAGGAAGTGAAGCTGCACACCATCTATGGTTACGAGATGATCTCGGAATCCATGAATGATAAGATTACCGCAATGGTTGCCCTGCAGCACCATGAGCGGGACGATGGCTCCGGTTATCCCAGAGCACTCCGTGAAGATCAGATCCATCCATATGCCCAAATATGCGCTGTGGCGGATGTGTATAGCGCGATGACAACGAACCGGGTGTATCAGTCCAAGCAGCAGCTGTTAACCGTTCTTCGGGAGCTCTACAGCCTCAGTTTCGGTAAGCTGAACGGCAAGCCTACACACGCCTTCATCCAGCAAATGCTTCCGAACTTTATTGGCAAAAAAGTTCAGCTGACAACCGGTGAATCGGGCATTATTGTGATGAACAATCCCTCGGATTACTTCCGTCCGTTGGTGAAAACCGACGACCGGTTCATCGATCTTTCCAAGGAATACAATACGGCGATTCTGGAGATCCTCCTGTAATCTGTAAACCGCGTTTTTCTATGGTTACGTCCTTTTCGAATTCATTTCGATATATACATTTGAAATAAAGGTTCCCCGGCTGGATGAGAGATTCACCACCGGGGAACCTTTTCATATTTTCAAGGGAAGGTGTGATATTTCTCACATCCGATCCCTCCTGGTTTCTGGCAGAATATAAGACGTATCCCGATAACCTGAGCACGCAAGCATAAAAGTCACACTAGATACATCATGGGACCGTTCCTGTCAAAATGAATGGAGAAGGACACCAGGCTTTCCCCTTCTCTGTGGGCTATAATAATCGGGATTAAGCAAAAAAAGGGGCAAACCACTCGCATGTGAGTGATTTGCCCCTGTGTTTAGGATTTAACCGATGGAACCTTCCATCTCGAACTTGATAAGACGATTCATCTCTACCGCATACTCCATTGGGAGTTCTTTGGTGAACGGTTCGATGAAGCCCATAACGATCATTTGTGTAGCTTCAGCTTCACTGAGACCACGGCTCATAAGGTAGAACAATTGATCCTCGGAAACCTTGGATACGGTCGCTTCATGCTCCAGCACGATATTATCGTTCTTGATTTCATTGTAAGGAATCGTATCGGATGTAGATTCGTTATCCAATATGAGTGTGTCACACTTAATGTTGGCTTTGGCGCCTTCCGCGTTGCGGCCGAAGGAGGCAAGTCCGCGGTACGTTACTTTACCGCCGTGCTTGCTGATGGATTTGGATACAATGGTAGACGTTGTATCCGGTGCCAGGTGAATCATTTTAGCCCCTGCATCCTGATGTTGGCCTTTACCTGCTACAGCGATGGACAATACCATCCCTTTAGCGCCGCGGCCTTTCAGAATAACAGCTGGGTATTTCATTGTAAGTTTGGAGCCGATGTTGCCATCAACCCATTCCATCGTTGCATTCTCTTCAGCAACCGCACGCTTCGTAACGAGGTTGTAGATATTAGGTGCCCAGTTCTGGATCGTTGTATAACGAACGCGAGCGTTCTTTTTACAGATGATCTCAACTACCGCGCTGTGAAGCGAGTTCGTGCTGTAGATTGGAGCTGTACAGCCCTCTACGTAGTGAACAAAGCTATCTTCGTCCGCAATGATCAGGGTACGCTCAAACTGTCCCATGTTCTCGGAGTTGATGCGGAAATATGCTTGCAGCGGAATTTCGCATTTTACACCTTTTGGAACATAGATAAAGCTTCCGCCGGACCATACGGCACTGTTAAGTGCAGCAAATTTGTTATCCGTTGGAGGTACCACCGTTGCAAAGTATTCTCTCAAAATTTCCGGATGCTCTCTGAGCGCCGTGTCGGTATCCATGAAGATGACACCTTGATCCTCAAGATCCTTCTGCATGTTGTGATAAACAACCTCGGATTCGTACTGTGCGGATACACCGGCCAGGAACTTCTGCTCTGCTTCCGGAATTCCTAATTTGTCAAAGGTTTCTTTGATCTCGGTAGGTACTTCCTCCCAAGTCTTCCCTTGCTTATCAGAAGGTCTTACATAATACTGGATATCGTTGAAATCGAGCTCGTCGAGGTCGCCGCCCCAGCGAGGCATTTGCATTTTCTCGAACTGCTCCAGTGATTTCAGGCGAAATTCCAGCATCCATTCCGGCTCGTTCTTGATTTTGGAAATTTCCATAACGACTTCACGTGTCAAACCTTTACCGGTTTGAAAAATAGCTTTGTGCTCGTCGCGGAAACCATATTTATACTCTTCCATTTCTGGTGCTTTTTTAGCCATTTAACTTACCTCCCTATCGATCTATTATCGTTCGCTTACTTCGCGTCTATTCCTTTTCGGAGTGCGTTCCACGCAAGTGTTGCACACTTAATGCGGGCAGGAAATTTATTAACACCGGATAGGGCTTCAATGTCCTCGTACTCTTCAAATTCCACAGCCTCACCTTTCATAAGGGAGGAGAAGCGGTTCGCAAGACTAATTGCTTCATCAAGCGACTTGCCCTTTACAGCATCGGTCATCATCGAAGCGGAAGACATGCTGATGGAACAGCCTTCGCCTGTATATTTGGCATCGGCAACTACGCCGTTCTCCACCTTCAGCTGCAAGGAAATTCGATCTCCGCAAGTCGGATTGTTCAAATCGATGGTTACCGCATCTTCATCAAACTTTCCGCGGTTGCGGGGGTTCTTATAATGATCCATGATGACACGTCTATACAAATCGTCAAGTTGCATCGCCGAAATACTCCTTTGTCTGGATTAAGGCGCTAACTAACCGATCAACGTCCTCCTCTGTATTATACAGATAAAAGCTAGCACGTGCCGTAGATGATACTTTTAACCAACGCATAAGCGGCTGACAACAATGATGTCCTGCTCGAATCGCAATTCCTTGTGCATCAAGTACCGTGGCTACATCATGCGGGTGAACGTCTCCAAGATTGAATGTAACGAGACCGACCTTGCGTTCGCGTGGACCGTATATCGTAATCCCTTCAATCTCGGACATGCGGTTCATAGCGTAAGCCGCAAGCTGAGTCTCATGCTGTTCGATCGCGTCCATTCCGATTTCTTCCAGGAAATCGATAGCAGCTCCAAGACCGACAGCCCCTGCAATGATAGGCGTGCCCCCCTCAAACTTCCAAGGGAGCTCCTTCCAATTCGATTCGTACAATCCAACATCATTGATCATCTCGCCGCCGAATTCGATCGGCTCCATTGATTCCAGCAGCGCCTTCTTGCCGTATAATGCGCCGATGCCTGTTGGAGCACACATCTTGTGGCCGGACAAGGCGTAGAAATCGCAATCCAAGTCCTGAACGTCCACCTTCATGTGCGGTGTGCTTTGAGCGCCGTCAACCACAACAACTGCACCGTGGCGATGGGCGATTTCCGCGATTTGTTTTACAGGATGCACAATGCCCATGACATTGGATACGTAAGCAATCGCAACGACCTTCGTCCGTTCGGTAACGATGGCCTCTACATCCTCGACCCTGATCGAGCCGTCAGGCTGCAGAGGAATATATTTCAGCGTAGCGCCAACGGCCAGAGCCGCTTGCTGCCACGGAATGAGATTACTATGATGCTCCATTTCCGTCAGGACAATTTCATCCCCGGGACCGCATACAGAGCGTGCGTACGACGAAGCAACCAGATTCAGTGCCGTCGTTGTACCGCGGGTAAAAATAATCTGTTCCGAACTCTCGGCATTAATGAAACGGGCAACCTTCTCCCTGGCTCCTTCATAAGCGTCGGTAGCACGGCTGCCGAGCGTATGAACCCCGCGGTGCACATTGGAGTTCTCCCACTCGTAGTACCGCTTGACAGCATCTATGACTACCTGCGGCTTTTGAGATGTCGCGGCATTGTCGAGATATACCAGCGGATGTCCGTTAATCTCCTGATGAAGGATGGGAAATTGCTCACGGACGGAGGCTATCATTGTCCCAGCTTCCTTTCAACAAGCCCCTGCAGCTGATCGCGAAGTCCCTCAAGCGGGATTTCACTTACAACCGGAGCCAAGAAGCCATATATAATCAAGGATTCAGCCACTGTACGCGAGATACCGCGGGACATCAGGTAATAGACTTGCTCCCGATTCACTTGTCCGACGGACGCTGCGTGTCCTGCCGTTACATCGTCCTCGTCAATCAACAGGATCGGGTTCGCGTCGCCGCGGGCTTTCGGGCTGAGCATCAGAACGCGCTCGGTTTGTTGTCCGTCCGCCTTCGTTGCACCCTTCTCGATCTTGGTGATTCCGTTGATGATGGCCTGGGCTTCTTCACGCATGACCGCGCGAGTAATCATCTGGGATTCAGAGCTCTTGCCAAAATGCTTCGCTTGCGTCGTGTAGTTAATCTTCTGGGAGCCGGAACCAACTGCAATGATTTTTGCATCGGAGGTTGAGCCATTGCCCTTCAGAATACTCATGGTGTCACTTGCTGTATCCCCATCATTCATCTCGCCGACGATCCATTCGATGGAGGCATCATTCTCCAGCATCGCGCGGCGGAATGTAACATCCGTTACCTCGCCGGTCAATTGGTGTACGGAAGCATACCGAACCTTCGCGCCATTTTTAACGAATACTTCCACCGCTCCGTTGTGCGTTACCGGCGCAGTCAAGGAATCCGATACGTAGTTATCCACATACGTAATCTGACTGTTCGCTTCCGCTACGACCAGAACATGCGGAGCAAATGTCGCTTCGGCATCATCACTCAGCATAACGGCCTGAAGCGGAACATCCACCTCTACGTTTTTGGGAACATAGAGGAACACCCCGCCGTTCCATACCGCAGCATGCAGAGCAGCCATCGAATGCTCATCGTTCTTAAGCGCTTGGTGCAGATAAGGTTTAACCAAATCCGCATGCTCTTTAACCGCTGTTTCCAGATCGGTAAAGATAACGCCTTTTGCAGCAAGTTCCGGTGCCAAGCTTACATGCACAGTTCCCGAGTTGCGTTGAATAACCAGACCGCCTTCTCTTGAACCTTCTACAAGTTTAGCAACTTGTTCAGGCAGATCATCAAGGGAAGCAAGTTTCTTGCTCTCTTTATATTCACCGTAGCTTTGAATGTTCCAGCGTTCAATACGCTGTTTCTCCAGCTTGGGCAGTTCCAACTGGCCAGCCAGTTCCAGAGAAGCCAGACGGCTGTCTGTCAGCCAAGTCGGCTCCTGTTTACTTTCGGACAATGCCTTCAGAGCCTCAGCGTTGACCGGAAGAATGGTTTGTGTAGTCATATCGTTTCCTCCTCCCGTCTATTTACGCGTCTTGACCTACAGTTTCATCAGTAATGCCCAGCTCTTCTTTAATCCAGTCGTAACCCTCAGCTTCCAGACGCTCCGCCAGTTCAGGACCGCCGGATTTCACGATGCGGCCTTGCATCATAACATGTACATAATCTGGCGTGATATAGTTAAGCAAACGCTGGTAGTGGGTAATAATCAAGAAACCGCGTTTTTCCGATTTCATGGCATTCACGCCGTTCGCTACAATTCTCAAAGCATCGATATCAAGACCGGAGTCGATTTCGTCAAGAATTACAATTTTCGGATCCAGCATCATCATTTGCAGGATTTCGTTACGCTTCTTCTCACCGCCGGAGAAACCTTCGTTCAGGTAACGATGGGCAAACTCAGGGTTCATCTCGAGCTCTTTCATTTTGCCTTCCATTTGACGGATGAATTTGATCAACGAGATTTCGTTACCTTCGCCGCGGCGCGCGTTGATGGAGCTGCGCAGGAAGTCGGAGTTCGTAACACCAGCGATTTCACTAGGATATTGCATAGCCAGGAACAGACCGGCGAGTGCGCGCTCATCAACTTCCATATCCAGCACATCTTCATCATTCAACAAAACTTTACCGTCTGTAACTTCATATTTAGGATGACCCATCAAAGCGGAAGCCAACGTACTTTTGCCTGTGCCGTTTGGTCCCATGATGGCATGAATTTCTCCGCCCTTCATCTCAAGGTTGATCCCCTTAAGGATCTCCTTGCCTTCGATTGTTGCTTTCAATCCTTCAATGACAAACTTGGTTGACATATTAGATTCCCTCCGTTAGATAGGTAGTGTATTTTTGTCCTATATGATAACAGGATTTGGACGCCCTGATTTCATAAATAAAAAATAATTATTTATTTATAATCATTCTAAACTGATTATCAATGATTCTCAAGCCATTTTATAATAAAATATGACGTATTTCAACCGGACAAGCGTTTTAGAGACAACATTCGGACAACCAAAACGCTTAAAAAACAGGCTTGACCGATAGACCGGCCAAGCCTGTTTTAATCTGCTCTGCTCATCCTGTAGTTGCTGATGCTTCTAGTGTCGTCACGGCATCAGTCACCGGCGTTAACGCTCGTTGACAAACGGTGTTATAGTCATCATCATGTTGAGCTGTACAGGCGCACGTTGGACGAGCACCCTAAAGCTCTGCAAATACAAGTCATGAACATGGCATCGCTACATTAATATTCACGAATTATCCAAGGAAAGAACGCAGCATCCACATATGCTTCTCAAGATCAGCCTTGAAGCCTGTGAACATATCCGCTGTAGGCGCATCTCCGGCTTCCTCAGCCATTTCGATACCTTCTGTCAGCTCTTCCGATACGGTAGCAAAGTCCTCAATCAGGGCTTGTACCATTCCGCGAGTATCCTCGTTGCCGGAAGCTTCCTGAACCGTTGCAAGTTCCAAATATTCTTTCATGGTTGCTGCAGGCTTGCCTTTGATCGACAGCAGGCGCTCCGCAACCTCATCCATTTTAAGTGTAACTTCATCGTACAGTTCCTCGAACTTGACATGAAGGGAGAAGAATTGCTCTCCTGTTACATACCAATGATAATTATGAAGTTTGACATAGAGCACGTTGAAATTCGCGACCTGTTGGTTCAACAGCTGCTCTAAGCTGGAGTTTTTTGTTTTTCCTGCAGATTTGCCTGATGTAGTTTTTGCCATGGTTAATCCCTTCCTTTTCTATATGAAATGCACCCTGTACTGCGACAAAGGAATATGCTGCAGATTGGTGTATACCCATTGTAACTGGAACCTTCTGCTAATGCCATTCCTTCATTAATATATAAGTACATCCTGAGCTTGGGCGTCTATTTGTAGTTTACCCTTACGGCTGCGAAGCGAATCAGATTCACCAAACTTAAGGCTTGCCAAAAAGTTATACAAAATTTGCGAAAAAACGTTATACTAGGTAATACCAAGCAAAAAAGTTGGCTTTGTTTTTCTTCTATTCTATTTGGGGGTGACCATCCATGTCTGCATACCATCCGCTGAACGCGGAAGAAGCTATACAGTTAGCAAAAAGTATACCGGGCCGTTTCCCGGACCATGCCGAACTCGAATGCCGCGAAATCGGCGACGGCAATCTGAATCTGGTGTTTCATGTCACCGCCAAAAATACGGCTGATAGTATCATTATCAAGCAAGCCGTTCCTTATGCAAAAGTTGTAGGTGAATCCTGGCCGCTGTCGCTCGACCGTGCCCGTATTGAACGTGTGGCGCTGGAGACGCAGTACTCCCTCTGCCCGAACCTCGTACCGAAAGTATACGGCTATTCGGATGAGCTCGCCTACACCGTGATGGAGGACTTGAGCGAGTATACCATCATGCGCAAAGGTCTTATTGAGGGCATCGCCTATCCGAAGTTTGCCGAGCACATTGGCGAATTCATGGCCAGAACGCTGTTCTATACATCGGATCTCGGGATGAACCAACAGGAGAAGAAAGTACTTGCCGGCCGTTTTGTGAATCCGGATTTATGCAAAATCACCGAAGATCTGATCTTCGAAGATCCATACCGCGAATCCTCCAATAATAACTATCCGGACCATATTGCCGATGAGGCGGAGGCGCTTCGTACGGATCTGCCTCTCCACTTCGAAGTGGCTCTGCTTCGCGAGAAGTTCCTGACTCACGCCCAAGCCCTGCTGCATGGGGATCTGCACACAGGCAGCATCTTCGTCACGCCGGAATCAACCAAGGTGATTGACCCGGAATTTGCTTATTTCGGGCCGATGGGCTTTGATATCGGCGCCGTGATTGGCAACCTGCTGCTCAACTATGCCGCTCAGCCGGGCTGGAGCCAGGACGAGTACACGCAAGCGACCCGGGAGGCAAGGCTCCTCGAAATGGCAAGCGACGTGTGGAATCACTTCGAGAGCAACTTCCGCATGCTGTGGAATGATGACCTGTTGGATGAGATGTCTCGTACGCCTGGATATCAGGACTACTACGTATCGCAGATATTGAAGGACACCGCAGGATTTGCCGGCTGCAAGATGATCCGGCGCATTGTTGGGCTGTCCCACGTTGCGGATATCGATACCATTGCCGACGATACCGCCAGAGAAGCGGCGCAGCGCAAAGCACTGGCGATCGGCAAGAATCTTGTTCGCCATCACCGCAGCATCAAATCCTTCGAGGATATCCTGACTTTGATTCAACAAGCAACTAAAGGAAATGAGGTATCGATATGAGCGGTATAACTACCGGCAACTCCAGCACCTATGAGCCGCTAAGCTCCGTATACTGGTTTGGGGACCATCTGGTCCTGCTTGATCAGAGATTGCTCCCGGAAGAAATCGTGTATCTCAAGCTTTCAACACCGGAGGAGGTGTGGGAAGGCATTCATTCCATGAAGGTCCGCGGCGCACCGGCCATTGGAATCGCGGCAGCATTCGGCGCCGTGCTGGGAGGCATGCTGTACGAAGCTGAAGACAGCGAGGGATGGCTTCAGCAAGTTGTAAAGACCTGCGCTTATCTCGCCACTTCCAGACCGACGGCTGTTAATCTGTTCTGGGCACTGGACCGTATGAAACTGGCTGCAGAAAAACTCGCAGCAGATAAGCTTGATACAGCCGCGCTAAATGCAGCATTGCTCGCTGAGGCTGAGGCCATTCGTTCCGAAGATGAAGAGGTATGCCGCCGGATCGGGGAAAATGCACTGCCATTCTTCAAGGATGGCATGGGCGTCCTTACCCACTGCAATGCGGGCGGATTGGCAACTGCCAAATACGGCACAGCCCTGGCACCGATGTATCTGGCTCATGAGCAAGGCTTGAACATCAAGGTGTTCGCAGATGAGACAAGACCTGTACTGCAAGGCGCCCGACTAACCGCTTTTGAGCTTCAGCAGGCCGGTATCGACGTTACGCTGCTGGCAGACAATATGGCCGCCATGGTCATGTCCAAAGGCTGGATCCAGGCGGTCATCGTCGGTACAGACCGTGTAGCCGCAAATGGCGATGTCGCCAACAAAATCGGAACGTATGGGGTAGCCGTTCTGGCGAAAGCCCACGGCATTCCTTTTTACGTGGCTTGTCCGCTGTCTACGATTGATCTGAACACGAAGACAGGTGCCGATATTCCGATTGAGGAGCGTCCTGCCGAGGAAATCACAGAAGGTTTTGGCAAACGCACGGCTCCGCAAGGCGTAAAAGTATACAATCCGGCCTTCGACATCACACCGAATGAATATGTCACAGCAATTATTACCGAAAAAGGCGTCGTACAGGCTCCTTATCATGAGAGCTTGAAAAGCTTGTTTGAATAGTCCTGTCGCTGCATATGCAAGTCAATTCAACTAAAACGGACAACCGGTTGAAAAACCCGATTGTCCGTTTTTTTCTTGTCCGCCGCTTCAATGCAGCTTACTTACATATTTCATATAAAAAAGAGCGATCCGCTTGGACCACTCCTCAGCCCCTGAAACAGGCCCTATAACATCCGAAGAATTGCGTCCTTGCCAGCCAAGCCTGGATGGATACCCCATTTCTCCGCTTCCAAGGTTACGGATTCGAGCGGTGCTTCCAGCAGCTGCTCGAGTGTGCGTACCCCAACGGCTCTTGCGGCAATGATTTTGCGGTCCGCAAGCTGTTCGTTCAGAAGACCAACATCCAGCGCACCACACATAATATAGCCGCGGGAAGTATATACGGCCAGCAGCGTAGTTTTGGGCAGCTTAACCTCAACCCCCATAACGGTATGTCCTTCAATTTCGATTGGCAGTAAAGTCACCAATATAAACAAACCTCCCCTCACATCGGCTTAGAATTATGTTTATTCTCCGTGAACCGACATGGTGCGAATGTCTCTGATATCTGGGCCTTCTCCTGCATACAAGTGGTACGAATGTCTCTAGATCAATAGAACAATCATGAAATACGCATGACATTAGGACTATGAAAATCTGAAAATTATGGTATATTTGATTCAGTAGAAACAATGTGAAAGCTGGTGAATAATAAAAGCTATGAACACAATTCCTGTCACCGATGATAACGGCTTTTTATTCAACGTTGATATTCTGGTCAAGAGTCCCTCCAACGCACTGGCTTTGCAATATTTGCTGGAAATGCTGAACGACAAGGCTGAGGTCGTCGATTTCCGGGTTAAATCCGGGATGGAGCTTGGAGAGATTATCAACACTTTGGTTCAAGCCAAGAAAAAATCCGTTATCAGCAAAGCCTCTCAGAAGATGGCTTCTGCAACTTCTCAGAATAAGGAAAAGCCCGCTCCGCCCCCTGCGACATCCTCGCCGGAAAAAAAGAAGGTCGCTGCCAGCGTGCCTTCTGTTCAAACTCCACTCACCGGAAACGATCCCTTTGAATGGATTAAAGTATATAGTAAGGAGAATCGCCTTGTTCGCTTGACAACCAACCGCCACGGCAAGCAGACAAGTCTTCCCTGCCGGATTCTCAACTATGATGAAAGCAATTTTCTGGTCAACGTCTATCATGTGGATGAGAAACAGGTTTATACCTTCAAGCTTAATGAAATAGACGAATTCAGTGTCAGTTAACAGGGTATACATTTAACCGGATTCCACTAAAAAACGGCTTCGCCGCCCCTGCAACAAGGGATCGGCGAAGCCGTTTTTCGGGAGAATCAGGCGTTTCTTCGAGACAGCGCCGAGGACATCAGCATCAGCCAGCCCACGATGAAGGATACGCCGCCAATCGGCGTGATGGCCCCAAGCCACTTTATACCTGATATACTTAACACATAGAGACTGCCGGAGAAGATGATGGTGCCTGCAATGAATAAAGCTCCCGCCCAGAACAGCTTGCGGGATTCGCCCAGTACCTTTGCCAGAATACCTGTAATCAGGACCGCAAGTCCATGCATCATATGATATTGGACTCCCGTCTCATAAATGGCAAGCTCGTCTGCCGTAATCATGCCTTCTAACATATGGGCACCGAAAGCACCGATGGCCACAGACAGCGCCATCAGGATCGAGCCCCATGCGATGAATGTTCGACTCAAGCCGTTTCAACCCCTTCTGTCAACGGACACACCGTGTCCTTATGTAATCATGTTAAGTTTAACGGATTCGCCACAGCTTTTCCACCTGCATGAAAGCGCTCTGGACTTGATTTCAGGGCCATTTTGTGAAAGATTAATAAGGATGTCTTTTTTTATGAATAAGCCGCATGGACTATTAAAGAATGTATCCCAAGTTAGGAGCGATTAAGTACATGGATCAGCAAACACCTTCCTCCCCATCCGAGGACCAAGCTTCACCCCAGAAACCTAAAACCACATTTATCCCCCCTGAGGACAGAAAGCACTCCCGATTCGGCATAGCATCCTTCATACTGTCTATCGTTACGCTGCTCGGTTATATTTTGCTCGGCGCACTCGGCACAACGATGATTGAACCTTATATGACGGAAAATGGCCCGATCCTGGAGCCGACGCAGGAAACGATGGAAGCGATGACGACGCTTGCCGCTGTGTTCATCCTTGTGATGATCGTAAATATCGTCGGACTGGTGCTCGGCGTTGTAGGCTGCTTCTCCAAAACGCGCAAGCGTGCGGTTGCCGTCATTGCAACCATCGTCAACAGCGTGGTTATCGTCACCATCGGCGCCCTGTTCCTATTTGTACTAAACGGCTAAGCATTATCATGGTGGGACACTTGCCTGATCATTTTCAGGTGAAGTGTCCTTTTTCATGGCAAACACGGATTCACACTCACATATCGCTCTTTCTCCCGAATATAATGAAATACTACAGCCAAAACGACGGCAACAGTGTCAAGGCTACACTTGGGAGGTGACTGTCCGTGCAAAATGAAGATGCCCTTTCGTTTGTCGTATCCCGTGAAGACTGGTCGCTGCACCGCAAAGGCTATCAGGATCAGGTACGTCATCAGCATAAAATTCGCGAAGTGATCAAGCGCAACCTGCCTGACCTTATTACCGAAGAAAACATTATCCTCTCCGACGGGAAACAGATCATTAAGGTTCCGATCCGAAGCCTTGACGAATACCGTTTCATCTATAACTATCAGAAGCAAAAGCATGTCGGCCAAGGCGATGGCGACAGTCAGGTTGGTGACGTCCTCGGCCGAGACCCTTCGTCGGCCCAGCCCGGAAAGGGAGAATCCGCGGGCGATCAGGCAGGCCAGGACATCGTGGAGACCGAGGTCAGTCTGGAAGAATTGGAGAACATGCTGTTTGAGGAGCTGGAACTTCCGCTGCTTCAGCCCAAGGATAAAGAGCAGATCGAGACGCAGTCCATCGTGTTCAACGACATCCGCAAAAAAGGCATCATGTCCAACATTGACAAGAAACGCACCATTCTGGAGAATTTGCGACGCAATGCCAGAGACGGCAATCCCGGCATCCACGGCATCAGCCCGGACGATCTTCGTTACAAGACCTGGGACGATACCGTCATTCCGGAATCGAGCGCGGTCATTATTGCGATGATGGATACTTCAGGGTCCATGGGCTCTTTTGAAAAATACTGCGCACGCAGCTTTTTCTTCTGGATGACCCGTTTCCTTCGCAAACAGTACGAAAAGGTTGAAATTGTGTTTATCGCCCACCATACCGAAGCGAAGGAAGTAACCGAGGAGGAATTCTTCACACGCGGTGAAAGCGGCGGAACCATATGTTCATCCGCTTATCAGAAAGCGCTGGATATTATCAATCACCGTTATCCCCCTTCCCAATACAACATTTATCCATTCCATTTCTCGGATGGCGATAATCTCACTTCCGACAATGAACGCTGCGTCAAACTCATCGGCGAGCTGCTGAAGGTAAGCAATATGTTCGGTTACGGCGAGGTCAATCAATACAACCGCAGCAGCACGCTGATGTCGGCCTATAAGAATATCAAGCTGGACCAATTCATGTACCATGTGATCAAAGACAAAGGGGAAGTGTACGACGCACTGAAAACCTTTTTTCGCAAACGTGAAGGAGCCGCTATATAATCCGTACGCAAAAAAGAATGAAGGAAGATGTGAGCTGATTCATCATCTTGACGTTAGGGGAGGCAGGGACCTCCTCTTTCTTATGGTCTGAAGCGATACGGCTAACAGGCTGTTATCGAAGAGTGCACATACCAAGCACAATAGCTTGTAATTTCAAATGAAAAATCTGTCTTATTATTGACATCACAATGTAGCCGTAGGTTCATTTTTTTGTCACCTTCTGTTTTTCTGGGGATGCTAGTATTTAACTATGACATCAAGTTGCAGGATATTACAGGTTTCGATACAGGTCTCCTTAATATGAAATATCCTCCTATAAAGGAAAGGGAAGGTTTACCATGTTCCAAATGACACATCGACTATTCAGCACCCAGACGTTTGAGAATATGTCCTACATATTATCGCAGCGGCTGTTGCAGGGCGGCATCAGTGCAGATCCTTCGAAAGGAGTGATCTCCAGTGCCGATATCGGATAAACCACATTCGCGTTACATGCCTGGTCTGGATGGGCTAAGAGCCCTCGCCTTGATCGGGGTTATGGGATACCACTGGAATTTTGGTTTTGCAGGCGGTGGTTTTCTCGGGGTCAGCTTATTCTTTGTACTATCCGGTTATCTCATAACCGATATTCTGGCATCCCAATGGCATCATCAACGGCGGATCGACCTGAAGGATTTCTGGATACGAAGGTTCCGGCGCCTTCTGCCGGCCATGCTGCTCATGCTGTTCATCCTGGTCGTATGGGTTACACTGTTCGACCGATCCCGGCTGCTCACTCTTCGGGGCGAAGTACTGGGAGCCGTTACGTACATAAGCAACTGGCAGTTTATTTATCAGCAGCAATCCTATTTCGAATCATTTGGCCCGCCGTCTCCACTAGGGCATTTCTGGTCGCTGGCCGTGGAAGAGCAGTTCTACTTGCTGTGGCCGCTCATCATGCTGGCGGGACTCAAGCTGTTCCCCCGCAGAGGACAGCTGTTCAGCTTTATCGCCGCCGGAGCAGCAGCCTCGGCTCTGGTCATGGCGCTCATCTACCAGCCGGGAGAAGATCCCAGCCGAGTCTACTATGGAACGGATACCCGGGCGTTCGGTCTGCTGATCGGAGCAGGGCTGGCCATCGTATGGCCCAGCTGGAAGTTATCCCTTCAAGTATCCACTGCCGTCCGGCGCAGACTTAACCTGACAGGTGCTGCAGCATTGCTCATCATCCTCTTCATGATGTGGCAGGTGGACCGGTACGATCCGTTCCTGTATCGCGGAGGCATGTTCCTCTTCTCTATGGCTGCTGCCGTACTCGTTGCGGTACTCGCCCATCCCGCGGCATCAATCAGTCGCTTGTTAAGCTGGAAACCGCTGTTATGGGTAGGCGTACGTTCCTATGGCATCTATTTGTGGCATTACCCTGTGATGATACTCACCTCGCCTGCTTCCGGTTCAGGAGATCTGAGCCTGCCACAGGTTGTATTGCAGATTACGGCAAGTGTCATACTGGCAGCACTATCCTGGAAGTATGTAGAAGAGCCGATACGACACGGCGGTTTGAAGAAGTTATGGCTTAAGGTCCGTTCCGTTCGCCGCCGTCCGGCTTCGATATCGTTAAAAGGCTGGATCGTGTCGCTAAGCTCGCTTATCTTAATTGGCATTTTCTGTACCGGCATGATGAGCAGCGTATCCGATGCAAGAACAGTTGGCGATATCGCCGCAATGCTGAACATCGAGAACCCGGTTCTGGAAGAACCCGAGCCGTCTCAAACAGAGGAGCCCTCCCCAGACGTTCCTCCGCAAGGACAGCAGCGAAATCCGGTAGGAACGAGTGGAAACATTACTCCGCCTGCGGACGTGTCTTCGATGCAGCCTGAAGCGACGAGGGAGCCAAGCTCCGGGGATGACACGAAGAAGGATTCCCTCCCGGATACAGAAGCCGTTCCAGGGAATAACGATTCAATCGTGAATGAAGATTCGGGCAATGCACTTCCAGCCGGAGATGGCACCGCGAGCCATCAGACAAACAAAGTGGATGGGAGCTCAGAGACAACGGATTCCGGCAACAATGATAAGACTGGTAAGGAAATAAAGTCTGAAAATCCTCCTCAACCCAAGGATTCTTCAGGCGGTTCTGCTGATGGCAAGGACCCTAACCATACCAAGCCGGTGAATAAGGATCCGCAAGCTCGGCCATCGTCTAAATCCACAATCACGGCCATCGGAGATTCGGTCATGCTCGGTGTCTCCCCTTATCTGGAGAAATCACTGCCCGGCATTCATATCGATGCGGTGATTGGACGCCAAATGCGCCAGGCTGATGATCTTGTCCCAGCATTGAAAGCTCAAAACCGTATCGATGGCGGCATCATCATTATCGGACTGGGTACCAACGGAGCTTTCTCGAAAAAAGACCTCGATTCGCTTCTGCGCCCGCTGGATTCCGCTAAGCAAATTGTACTTGTCAATACACGGGTTCCTCGTGATTGGGAACAGAACGTAAACGACATGCTGGCAAAAGCGGCTGCCGAGAACCCGAAGGTTACACTCGTGGATTGGTACTCGGCGAGCAAAGATCATCCTGAATATTTCCGATCCGACAGCGTTCACCTGGAACCGGAAGGTGCCGCTGCCTACACCTCGATGCTGCTTCAATCTATCAAGAAATAAGCATTATCCGATTCTTGCCATATTCCATTCTTACTAATGTCGACCGGCTCTCATAATTTTATGGGACAGGTCGACTTTTTACTTATATACGTAATGGCAAGCAGCAATATGATATAATTCGATTACCTTATCTCATTATTTCCCATAGAAGGCGGTGTCCTGATATATGAACAATATCGTGACGATGAAATGGCTGCTGGCCAGACTCTACGAATCGGATCTGGTCATCGTAGACTGCCGTTTTGCTCTTGGCAAGCCGGAAAGCGGCCAGGCCAGTTACGAGGAGTCGCATATCCCGCGTGCGGTTTATCTCGATCTGGAGAAGGACCTCTCCTCCCCCATTACGGAACATGGCGGACGCCATCCGCTGCCAGACTTGGATACATTGGCAAAGCGTCTTGGCCAATCCGGTATTCTTCAAGGCAGCCGTGTCGTCATCTATGATGACCAGGGCGGGGCCATGGCCAGCCGTTTATGGTGGCTGCTGAAATATACGGGGCACGAACAAGCCTATGTAATGGCCGAAGGCTATTCAGCCTGGAAGAGTGCTTCTTATCCGGTTACGGATGAACAGCCGATTGTCATTCCCGTTACATACGAAATGAAGCTGCAGCCCCATAAACTCGTCAGCGTACATGACGTACGCGAGGCTTCTCAACAGGGTATCAGCATGCTTCTGGATTCCCGCGAGCCGCGCAGATATGCCGGATTGGAGGAGCCCTTGGATGCCAAGGCCGGACATATTCCGGGTGCAAAGAACTACTTCTGGAAGGGTGTTCTGGAGCCTTCCGGACATTGGAAGGCTCCAGGAGCACTTCGTGAGCACTTCTCGGACATTCCGCAAGATGCCGAGATCATTGTATACTGCGGCTCCGGCGTAACTGCCTGCCCCAACGTGCTTGCTCTGGAGGAAGCCGGTTACGGCCATGTGAAGCTGTATGCCGGCAGCTGGAGCGACTGGATCAGTTACGAGGACAACCCGGTTGCGACGGGAGACGAGTAAAGTGCAAGAACCCGTTAGTCGGCGGGTTCTTTTTTTATATGATCGCTCTTGTTAACTATCTTTCATGAATCTATGTATCGCTGAAACGACAACTCGTGCTAAAGTACTTTCAAAGAGAAACTATCGTAAAACACGGGCTTTGACTTAAAAAACGCCCTGCTTATCGCAGTGAATAACGGATTTTAGCAAACGGAGGACTCGATTGTGGCCAATATATTAGTCGTTGAAGATGAAAAATCAATAAACGATTTAATTACAATGAATTTAAAGCTGGTAGGACATCATTTCTGTAAATCTTACAACGGAACAGACGTCATTCAATTTCTTAAACAGGAGAAATTTGATCTGATTCTCCTAGACATAATGCTGCCTGGTATGGATGGTTTTGAACTAATGCAACATATACGAGCATATAACATACCGGTTATTTTTCTTACAGCGAAGGAATCCTTGTCCGACCGCATCACCGGATTTGAACTTGGAGCTGAGGATTATATCATCAAACCATTTGAAATTTTAGAGCTTCTTGCCCGCATAAATGTCGTGCTTCGCCGTGCGAAGCCATCCGATGACCTCTTTGTCTTAGGTGAAGCAGAAGTCAAATTGCTGGAACGGCAAGTATTAAAAGACGACCAACCTGTAGAACTGACTGCACGAGAATTCGATCTACTTGAGGTATTAATCCGTAATCGCAATATTGCGTTATCCAGAGAGAAACTGCTGGAACTTGTCTGGGGTTATGATTTCCTCGGTGAAACCCGCACGGTAGACGTCCATATTAGACAGCTGCGTAAAAAGCTAGGATGGGAAGAACGGATCGTCACTATCTTTAAGCTGGGCTATAGGCTGAATGCGGAGGTATAGAACCCATTGAAATTCTGGCTGAAGACACTACTCGTGGTATTAGTTCTTTTCGTTGTGGCACTTGATATCAGTGTTGTCATGATTATGAATAAAAGCTGGTCTCTTAATACAGAGCGAGAAATCCAAAGAGCCTCAAGTGAACAAGCGCTCATTGCTAATAACATCTATGAGAATTTAACGTCGATCATGTCACGAGGATCGAGTGTAGACGATGAAATCCTGCACAATGTTACCTATTCTTATGCCAAAAATTATTTACAACAGGGTGTTACCTTACAGCTCTGGAATCAAGAACAGCTATTATATCCAAAAGATATGAACCATCTAATAAAACCCGACATTCCATTCGAACAAATTGAAGAACAAGGAATTCATTATATACAATTCTCTCATAAACTTCCTCCCCCTTATGATCATCTACTGCTTGTTTACACACGAGATATTGAGGAATTGTATGACAATCAGCGAGAGCTGAATCGTTTTTTTGTAACTATCAACTTTACGATCAGCCCTGCGCTTATGATTCTCCTGTTTCTATTCATCAGGCAATTGACTAAACCACTTAGGTTATTATCGAAGACAACCAAACATATTGCCGAAGGCGATTATTCAGAACGGGTCCTGTTATACAACAAGGATGAGTTCGGCGAATTGTCGCAGAATTTCAACCGCATGGCTGAAGCGATAGAACAGCGTATGCATGAGTTGTCAGAAATGGCAGAAGAAAAACAACGAATCGTTGATAATCTTGCACACGAATTGCGAACACCACTTACAAGTATGCAAGGCTTCGCAGAATACTTGAGATCCGCTAACATTGGGGAAGAAGAACGCGGCACCGCCACCCACTATATATGGACCGAAACCATGCGATTAAAAAGCCTGGCCTTTAAGCTGCTAGACCTTTCGGTTGTCGGTCGTAAACCGCTGGAACTGCAACGAATCCCTGTTGAAGAGTTATTCAATTCTGTCCAACAGACTGAAATGAAAAACATGAGGGATTCTCGAATCAAGCTTATTGTCCATCGGGATATCGATTATGTATATGGGGACTTTGATTTACTCGCCACTTTCCTAGTAAACTGCCTTGAGAATTCAATTCATGCTTCCGTTGAAGGAGGCGAAATTAGGCTAATGGCTTATGAACTTGACGAAGAAGCCGTTCTGGAAGTACGCGATTTCGGTATTGGAATGACTGCACAGCAGGTGGCACGGGCTTTTGAACCCTTTTACCGAGCTGACAGTGCCCGTTCCAGAGAACATGGAGGGGCAGGGCTCGGCTTATCCTTGTGCCGTCAAATTGCCGAAGCACACGATGCTCGTCTATCACTGCAGTCCAAGCAGCATTCAGGAACGAGTGTCCATCTTATTTTACAACTCCATAACAACTCCAGTACGACTCCATAATAACGCTATATTAAAGTAAACCAAGACAAAAGCTTATTAAATGGAGGGTATATCAATGAAAAACAAGAAGAAATTATTCACGATGGCAGCAACAGTATTTGTTATTTCGGGGGGACTTCTAGCATTAAATGCAGTCATGGTTCCAAGTGTCGTAAATCAAACAGTTGTAGCACAAAAGGCGTCCTTGCAACAGAACATTTCGACCGTAAGCTCCGTTAGCAGCACGGTGCCTGTTATGAAAATTGAAGCCACAGCTCCTGTATCAACAGTTGAGAGCTATCTAGAGCAGACCATAACAGATGAAGAAATACAATTAATTAATAACTATTTCGATGAAAATAAGAAAGAAACCACCGAGCTAAGCAGAGAGCTTACAGAAGAGGAAAGTAACCGTCTTCTAAAGCTGGGCGATCAATATGTATATGATGGACTGCGACCAACGAGCCCACTACCCTTAGAGCCAGGACCTTATGATTTTTATCTCGATATGGACAAAGACATCTTCTTCTACCCCAAGAGACCTATGACAGATCAAGAGCTGCTGCAACATATCGACTGGTACTACCGGATCAACTATGTATTATCCAAACGAGTTGATCCCGAACAACAGGAAATCACCGACATCAAAGAGTCAGAAGCTGTCAAATTTGCAGCAGCAAGTGTAAAGAAAATATTTGACGTCGATGTTTCCAAGCTGGAGGTCTCTGCCTCTTTGCATACCTTATATTCCGAACAACAGAAAACATGGAGTATTCTCTTTCAGCCTTATAAAGCAGATACTTTACGAGCCAATGGACAAGCCTATTTAACTTATATTGTCATCCTGGATTCAACAACAGGTACGGTGATAGATACAACGGTTACTGATTTATCATACAAAAGAACACCTATTAGTTCCTCAGCAAGTCTAAAAATAAGCAAGGATGCAAGCTGGGTAGTAGCAGCTAGGCAGATTGTGACTAAGAAGCTTGGCGAAACCCGAGCAATCAAGAGCGCAAAATATGTGAAGAATCCAGTTAACGATAAACGTGGAATGGTTAACATTCTAATTACATTGGAAGATGGCAGCACTTATGATGCAGAGCTTCGTTATCCTGAAAAAACACTACGATGCCTGTTGTATAATCCTGCTCCCTCCATTACACCATAACCTCTCAAGTATTAGGCTGGTTCCTCATAGATTGAATTCAACACAACAAAAAAGAGTGTGCAGAAATTGCACACTCTTTATCTATTTTTCCAGTAAGCCAACACGTCATATCATTCGCGAGCGTGCTCATCGTCGACGACGGAAAGCACCGCATCAACTATCTATCCTGTTTGGAGAGCCAATCCGCCAATTCTTCTGTTTGAGCAAGAACGGCAAGCGGATCATAATACCAGGAGCGTTCTTCAGGCCAGACGTACATCTGTCCCTTATTGACTGCCGGGAGGCTGCCCCAGATCGGATCTGCTTTATAATCCTCCATCGTACGCGAATTGGAAGTCATAATAATATAATCACCCGCATATTTACTCACCATTTCAGCCGTTAACTCAGCCCACTGCTTCTCTAATATTTCCTCGGCCACCCCGCTCGGAGGTTTCCTTCCCAAAGCCTGATAGACAGCCTGACCGCCACGCCCAAAATTATCACCGTATACCCAGGTTGACTTCTCGCCGTCCTCCATAATACTGAAGGTGGCGTCAGTGGGAATTGCTGCATCGACTTTAGCCTTGGCGGCCGCAATGCGCCGGTCATATTCCTCCAGCCAGGTTTTAGCTTCTTCTTCCTTACCAAACAGTTCGCCGAAATAAGTCAACTCTTCGTGGGCGTTTTTTAAATCCCCATACGGAATGACGATAGTAGGTGCAATTTTACTGAGCTGTTCATACGTTTTTTCAGCATTGCCGGTGATGATGAGATCCGGATTCAATGCCACGATCTTCTCGACTGACGGCTTTCCGTAATCCCCAATATCCTCGATTCCTTCCAAAGATTCTTTAAAGTAGTAGTTCTTGATGGTTAATCCTGGCGCTCCGACCGGAATCACATCAAGCGCAATGAGACTTCCCAAGTATTCTTCAGCAACAATTCGCTGCGGATGCACCGGAACTTCAATGTCTCCATGGACAGTGGAGATCGTTTTCACTTTGGAATCTCCCTCCGAATTCGTCTCAACCGCTTTCGACGGATCCGACGCTGCAGTCTGTACTGTCTCCGTGTTGCTATTGCCGTTACCCGTATCTGCTGCTCCACACGCACTGATCATAAGTGCCGTTATAAGGACCATGACAATCAATGTAAGCCTTCGTCTGCTCAAATATTCTGAAAAAAGCAATTTGAATCCCCCTTATTTATCGATAACGATAATCATTCTCAAATAAACTTTACCCCCTGTCCCTTCAAATGGCTATGCCTTATAATGATGTCCATTCATGCAAATTTGTGATGTCGTCTCAGCACCTTCATCAATTCGTGCAGCTGTGCTTCCGAAGAGATGGGATCATACCCGAAGAATAATTCCGGCTGATTCAGCACATAGACTTGATTGCGCCGGACTGCATCCAAATTCATCCATTCCTCCGAACGAAACAATACATTGACACGTTCCTGACCAGATGGATCACTTGGGAGTGACGTGATAAAAATATGATCTGCTGCATAAGAAGCGATCTCTCCAATATCGACTTCGACAAACCCATCACGAAACAAACCCTCCTCTATCAGCCGTTCAGGTGGACGGAATCCGATATCATCATATAAAATCTGACTGCCTCTGCCGAAGCTGCCGCTAATGCAATAGGCCGTGTCCGAGCATATTTCCCAGACAACGGCGGTGCCCCGCTCACCAAGCACATGGTTCAGCTCACCATTCACACGATCGGCAAGTTCGTCATAACGGGACAGCCAATCCTCTGCTGCCGTTTGTTTGTTCATCGTGCAAGCAATGAAACGAAACTGTTCACGCCAGCTCATCGTCTTGAATGGCAGCTCCAGAACAGGGGCCAAAGAGAGCATCCTCTTATTCTCAGCAGCAGAATTGTAGCTAATAATCAAATCGGGACTGGATGAAGCCACTGCTTCATAGTATCCATCAGTGGCAAGCGTATCGGGATCGAAATAACGTCCTGTACTCAAGTTCCTGTTATATTGAGTCTGCAGCAGCCAGGGAGTATACACACCAAGCTCTGGAATAATGCCAAGTGCCAACAACGATGCGGTATGGTTAAGATTTAACGCCGTGATACGTTTAGTCTTGCGTTTGTATACCGTAGGCGATACACCGACGGATTCTTTGAATTTACGGCTTAAGTACAAGCCCTCCTTATACCCTACCTCCTGCGCCAGAGCATTCAGATCCTGCGATCCGGTCAATACTCGTTCCTGCGCTTTGCGAATTCGAAGCAGCGTCAGGTAAGTATTAAAGGTACGTCCGGTATGCTTGCGGAACATGCGTGAGAAATGCTCAGGACTGACACCCGACAGAGCAGTCATATGCTCACGTGTTACATCTTGATGGTAGTTCTTATCTATATACTCAAGAGCTTGCTCTACCCAAGGTTGTTTTGTTGATGAAGAAGCCCTGATTTCCATCTCCGCATGGATCTCCTGCAGCAGTTTAATAAACAGAAGCTGCATGTGAAAGGGCTCATCTGAGTTCTGGCCTCTCCACAAGCTCTCAAACTCTCCGGCCAATCGCAGAGTCTCGGGCGAGATGGCATGAAACGGCGCAGAGCAATCAAGACCATAAGATGTGCTGCCACTTATAGGTAAACACCGGTATTCTATATAAATCCCCCGCAACGGGGTAACTCTGTTCGATTCCAGCCTTAAATCCGGAATGGTGCTGCCAGAGACAAATACGCTTCCCCTGGAAACCGGGAATGAACGATCATCCTGGTGCAGCATACCGGCTCCGTCCTGAATAATCAGTACTATGTAATCCGCCTCCTGACTGTCCCCGATGGTGCTTGGAATCCCTTTCTCCAATCCGATTAAACGAATGGGGATATGAAAAGAGTACATGGAACAGGTGGCCTTTGGAGTTAACATGGAATCCTCCCCTTGATTATGATAATCATTATCAATTAAGTATAACAGATGAGCTGTCTCATCTGTTAGGATAAATCCATTCTCAGCAGCTATGCATTTTTATGAACTGACAAAGCAAAGTCCGTTCAAAAACCTTCAACTTATATGACGGCTTTCATCATCAACTACAGTCTAAAACGACCATAAGCCTGGTACTTGCATATATGTGCTACGCTTGAATTAAGAATCACTCATTCCACTAAAAAGGAAGTGTGTACACAATGATACTGAATCATCTTAATCTCACGGTAACTGATGTAACC
This sequence comes from Paenibacillus glucanolyticus NBRC 15330, assembly GCF_004000885.1. Taxonomy (GTDB): domain Bacteria; phylum Bacillota; class Bacilli; order Paenibacillales; family Paenibacillaceae; genus Paenibacillus_AQ; species Paenibacillus_AQ glucanolyticus. Next base: position 57,706 of record NZ_BIMC01000011.1, on the reverse strand, counting down.
GCAGCCAAGGAATTTCTGCAAACTTATTTCGGACTCAAAATCGGCGGTGAGCGCGGTCAGTCATTTGCAGCGTTGTTTGACGATGAAGGGATGGTGCTGACCTTAATGCGGGGGACCGAGGTGAACTATCCCAAGACTTTTCATATCGGCTTTATACAGGAAAGCGAAGAGAAGGTAAATGAAATCCATCAACGTCTGAGGGAGGATGGGTATGATGTCCCTCCTCCCCAAAGGGCCCACGGCTGGACTTTCTATGTCAAGGCTCCGGGAGGCTTTACAGTAGAAGTACTTGCATAATTGTCATGCCGCATGAGGTAACGGCTGGGTTAGCTTCCTACCATAAGAAGCCTGCGCACTGCGCGCGGGCTTTATGGTATGTCGGCCTGTTACAGAACATGCAAAAAACCGTGCATGGCACGGTTCTTCTCATGAATACGTGTTCTTCTCTTGCTTCAAGAAGCAAGCTCTTACAAGTGAGAGCCTCCGCTTGCATCGATGCTCTGACCCGTGATCCAGCGGCTCTCCGAAGAAGCCAGAAATGCTGCGATATCTGCGATATCGCCAGGCTCTCCCCACCTTCCGAAGACCGAATAGTCGGCGCCGAATTGAAACGAAGCAGGATCCTGAAGCATCGGGGCATTCATGTCCGTGTTAATGAATCCGGGTTGAATCGCATTGACCGTAATCCCACGGGAGCCAAGCTGGCTTGACAAGGAGAGCGTCAACGCATTGATGGCCCCCTTCGTCATGGTGTACGCCGGAATATTGGGCAAGGAAATCCGGGTTACGGCAGACGATAGATTAATAATGCGCCCGTCGTCCCGAAGGCGTGGAAGGGCTTGCTGAGTCAGGAAGAACGGTGCCTTCACATTGACTCGCATGATATCGTCAAAGCTCTCTTCTCTTGTCTCCTCGATTGTTGCCATCAAGCCGACTCCTGCGTTATTGACCAGAATATCGAAACGCGTATCATCGGTCCGTGCTCTCAACATCTCATCCAGCGTTTTGTACAGCTTGCTTACTCCATCCCTGTCGCCAAGATCTGCCCCAATCAGAAAAGCGTCGCCTCCGCCCTGTGTTATCTCCCGTACGACCTCTTCCGCCGTATCGCGGTTCTTGCCATAGTGAACAGCTACCAAGGCCCCTTCCTTTGCTAGACGCATGGCTACGGCGCGCCCAATTCCTCGACTGGAACCCGTAACCAGGGCTATCTTCCCATTCAATGCAGTCATGATCTCATCATCTCCTCTTCTTCTTTCACTTTCAGTTTTATCACAGGGTCCGTTTCGAAATGTTGCTCACCTATTCGGACATTCCTTTTCTGAAAATTAAAAATCATTTACATTCCATGTAATGCTCTTTATAATGAGAATATCAAAAGAGCTGCGCAACCTATGTTTGCATAAAGCGATTAAAGGATGATTTTTTCCTTTAATCGCTTTTTTTGTGAGCTTGTTGAAAGTCATGGAGGTAGGTACGTATGAAAAAAAGAGCATTTGATATGATCATGCTGCTCATCGGGGCATTTATTTTTGCGCTGGCCGTCAATTTATTTGTGATTCCCAACGATTTTGGCGAAGGCGGCGTTACCGGGGTATCCATCATTCTGTATTACGTGCTGCAATGGTCCCCGGCACTGGTCGGCATCGTTATTAACGGGATTTTACTCATTATCGGCTACAGGCTGCTGGATAGAAGAACAACGGTGTATACCATTATTGCGGTTGCCTTTAACTCCATCTTCCTGCATCTGACAGAGAACTGGCGTATCGCTTCGAATGAGCCGGTGATCAACGCCATCTTCGCCGGACTGTTTGCCGGCGTCGGAATCGGACTCATCGTCCGGGTGGGCGGCACAACGGCAGGCACGGTCATACTCGCACGTCTGGCCAACAAATATTGGGATTGGAATATCAGCTACGCCCTGCTGTTCTTCGACCTGATCGTGGCTGGACTGTCCGTCTTTGTTATCGGTATCGAGAAGGTGATGTTCACGGTGGTGATCCTCTATATCGGGACCAAAGCCATGGAGTTTATTATCGAGGGGCTGAATCCCAAAAAAGCCGTTACCATCATCTCAACCCATCATGATCGCATCGCCATACGGGTGACGGAGATCATGGATCGCGGGGTAACCGTATTGCGGGGTTACGGATACTACACCGGTCAAACGAAAGATGTGCTCTACATCGTCATTAGCAAACAAGAAGTATCCATGCTCAAAAAAATCGTGCGCGCAGAGGACAAAAACGCCTTTGTCACGATCCACGATGTACGCGATGTGTTTGGCGAAGGATTCATTGATATATCCAAATAAAACGCACTTATTCTTATTGTAATAACAAAATAGATCGAAACTCAGCACGCGGACTGGGTTCGATCTTTTTTTTGTGTAAATGTTCGGCTATATTTAACCAGCTTATATCGGAGACATATATCTTCCGTACTCCAATCCGAGATCCGTTATCGCATCATCCGACACAGACAGCAGAGATACATTCTCTCCTTCCGCCCCCATCCATTGGACTCCGACCACGAGACCGTTAGCAGACTCTGCTGCAAAAAGAAAGGAGAACATCTCCGGCCGTATCTCTCCTTGATCGTTCACTCTCCATGTGGAATCCGAATCATATTTCGCCGGATAATCATAATACAGCCATACCCCCGCATGTTTCAGCGCCAGGCTTGCCAGCATATCGTCACCTTGTCTGGCAATTGGACCAGGTATACGGTTTCCCTATCTGTAAGCTGAGCAAGCGGCCATGCCTGGTCTACCTTCCTTCCCTTGACGTCCTCTATCTCCTTCCGCTCCTGTTGGCCGGCCTGCTTCGGATCTGCTGGCTGGATGACCAGAAGCGTCTCCGCCGGAAGATGGCTCCTTCAGCTCCTGTAATAATATTCCATTACTTCCATTACCCTAAACGTAAAACACACCCAAAAAATTTAACTGCGCGACCGGTTTCGTTGTGTATTTCCATGACAAATTCAGCTTATTATTTGCATTTTAACTACACGAAACACGGCGAAACTGCCAGCGAATTAACACCTAATGACAGGTTTATAGAAATATTTAATGAGTTCGTAAAAAACATTTTATTGGTAATGCGAGCCAAGATTCTATAAAATTCTTTTTAACTTAAAAATGCAGAGTGCAAACTTTTAATGTTTTAGTACAAATTGTCCAAGACAGGCCCCTCTTTCTGCAGAACAGACGATTTTTCACGCAATACTACTTTAACGATTTGAAGGAGTGCATCGCAAAAGTGAATACGAATATTTCTGTATCCTCACCCCTTACTGCCGCGCAAGATTATGTGGAATCCATCTATAACCAGGTTGTAGCGCGAGATCCGCATGAGTCCGAATTTCATCAAGCCGTCCGGGAATTTGTGGATTCCCTCGTCCCTGTGTTAGCCCAGCATCCGAAGTATCGTGAGCTTGGTATCTTGGAGCGCCTTGTCGAGCCGGAGCGTATGATCACCTTCCGCGTTCCTTGGATGGACGACCAAGGCAGAACTCAAGTGAACCGCGGGTTCCGCGTCCAGTTTAACAGCGCACTGGGTCCGTTCAAAGGCGGCATCCGGTTCCATCCGTCGGTTTATGCCGGCATTGTCAAATTCCTTGGTTTTGAGCAAATCTTTAAAAACTCGCTCACGGGCCAGCCGATCGGCGGCGGCAAGGGTGGTTCGGATTTCGATCCGAAAGGCAAGTCCGATCAGGAAGTGATGCGTTTTACCCAGAGCTTCATGACCGAGCTGTACCGCCATATCGGACCTGATTCCGATGTGCCTGCTGGGGATATCGGTGTCGGTGCTCGCGAGATCGGTTATATGTTCGGTCAATACAAGCGTATCCGTGGAGGACATGAAGCCGGAGTGCTGACAGGCAAAGGCGTCATATATGGCGGAAGCCTGGCTCGGACGGAAGCAACCGGTTATGGCTGCGTTTACTTCGTACAGGAAATGCTGGCTGCGCAAGGCCTTGATTTCAAAGACCGCCGCGTCGTGGTTTCCGGTTCGGGCAACGTCTCCATTTACGCCATCGAGAAAGCGCAGCAGCTCGGCGCGCATGTCATTGCTTGCAGTGATTCCAACGGATACCTGCATGATCCGGACGGAATCAACCTTGAAACCGTCAAGCTGCTGAAGGAGCGGGATCGCCTGCGGATCAGCGAATACGTCAAGATCCACCCGCATGCCGAATATACCGAAGGCTGCTCGGGAATCTGGAACCTTCCATGCGATATCGCACTTCCTTGTGCCACGCAGAATGAGCTCGACGCCGACGCTGCCAAAACACTCATCGCAAACGGAGTGAAGGCTATCGGCGAAGGAGCCAATATGCCTTCAACATTGGAGGCCATGGAGCTGTTCATTAGCAGCGGCGTGTTGTTTGGACCGGCTAAAGCCGCCAATGCAGGCGGAGTTGCCGTATCCGCTCTGGAGATGAGCCAAAACAGCATGAGAATGTCATGGACCTTTGAAGAGGTGGATGCGAAGCTCCATCAGATTATGAAAAACATCTACAGCAGTGCCGTAGATGCTGCTGAAGAGTATGGTGTGGCCGGCAATCTTGTGGCTGGCGCCAACATCGCTGGTTTCATCAAAGTGGCCGATGCCATGATCGCCCAAGGTATCGTATAATATCCAGAAAAAAAGAAGCCCTGCCGCATATGCGGCAGGGCTTCTTACAGCTTACAGCAGCTCGCTGCGGAGCTCTTCGGCTGATTTTGGCGACAGGTATCCGAGCGGGATATCAAATACCGTCTTGGCGCCTTGCTGTCCCTCTCTGCTCAAGCGAATGGCCGCTCTTGCATAAGACACGAGCACGCTCGCCGTAAATTCAGGGTTGCTGTCGAGTTTCAGCCCGAATTCAACAATTTGTTTGCTTCCGTTTCCGGTGATCCCGCTGCGGATGACAAATCCGCCGTGAGGCATCCCGGCATGCTCAGCCTCAAGCTCTTCTTGCGTAATAAAGGTAACGGTTGTATCGTAATCCGCAAAATAGTTAGGCATCGACACAATGGTTTGGCGGATTTGTTCTTGGTCCGCTCCTTCTTCCGCTACAACAAAGCAATCTCTCCGATGCTTCTCGCGAGTAGATAGCTCCGGCGTTTCTCCGAAACGGATCTGGTCGATAACCTCTTCTACCGGAACCGTGTATTGAACGCCCGCTTTCACTCCGGGTACTCGACGGATCGCATCCGAGTGGCCTTGGCTTACGCCCTTGCCCCAGAACGTGTAGTCTTTTCCTTCAGGCAGAATCGCTTCGGCGAGGAGACGGTTCATGGAGAACAGCCCCGGATCCCAGCCTGTCGAGATCACGCTCACATGACCTCCGCCCATCGCTGCTTTGTTAACTTCCTGGAAAAACTCAGGGATTTTCGCGTGTGTGTCAAAGCTGTCTACCGTATTGAACATACTGGCAAGCTGTGGAGTTTGCTCAGGCAAATCCGTAGCCGAACCGCCACAGAGGATCATGACATCAATCTTGCCGATATATTGCTCTGCCGCTGATATATGCTCGAAGCGTGCACCGGAATTTGCCGGCATTTGCTGCGGGTCTCTGCGCGTGAAGATAGCCACCAGCTCCAGATCCGGATTCTGTCCGATCGCTTTCTGTACCCCTTTACCCAAGTTACCATAACCTACGATTCCTACTTTAATAGATGCGTTCAATGTTTATCCTCCCTTTGCCAGACCATACTTCCATTGGCATGATGTTTATGTACTGCTTTAAAGTATAAGTATATAGACATCACAACAAATGTAAACTATTTTATGTTGAGAGGAAATCCTTTCTATCTGTTTCGTTCATATTTTATCCACAATAATCTTACCTGTCGTCTTGTGAAACGTTGCCCCGGTATTCTGACTTCGTTCTTGCTATTTCAACACGAAGCACCCATAATTTTGCAGCCATAAGAGGATTTATGGAAGCTTAAGAGAAGTAAATATTAAGATCACACGAGAAAAGGAGACATGTTATCATGCAAAAAATAAAGGCGTTATCCATAACTCTTGCTTGTGCTTTATCGCTCTTTGCATCTTCTCTCGTTCCAGCACCAGCATCAGCAGATGCCAATGCCGCCTCCGCCAAGAAATGGATCCAAATATCCGCACGGACATCTTATTACGGTGAGACAGCCAATGGCCAGCCCCACGGGCGAGGCACTATCAAATGGGGTGAAGACAAACAGTATTCCGGCGATTTCGTAAACGGAAAACGCACGGGCACCGGTAAATACATGAACCAATACCAAGCAGATGATGAAGAACATAAAGTGGTGTACAACGGCTCCTGGACGGACGATAAGATGGATGGCGAAGGCCTCCAGACACACAAAGTCACGCTCCCCGACGGGACCGTCAGATGGAACCAGCTCCAGAAGGGGACATTCAAGGCAGGCGTATTCCAAAGCGGCTACGATGTCATTCATGCCGTAGCGGACCCGGATTACAGCTTCACTTACAAGAATGGCAAGGAATTGCTGACGATTATGGGAAGCAACCAAAACATGAAAAAAGCCTGGGCAGCTGCCTCCATGTTCAGTGTCCAATACAAAAACGGCTCCGTCAACAAATCCTATTCGATCTTTCCGGCCAGCACGGCTGCAGAACAACGTCAAAATGATGCCGCAAAAAAATATTTAAAGAGCATACAAAACAAAATAAATCCTCATCTGTTGCAATTTGAGGCATTGTCCAAGCAGGTCCCGTTAAAATAACCCGGATTCAAACAAACCCAAAAAAGAACCCCCATCTTGCAAAAAACAAGAGTCGGGGTTCTTTTGAATGTTTGGCGGGTTCTTTCATTGAACTCCGTCGATGTTATGAAGCAGGTCGATCGAGTACATAACGAAGCGTATAGTAATCCGGCTTCTCAATGACTACGTTATAGCCCAATAACTCGGCGGTTTGCAGAAGGGGAACCATGGTCTTCCCGCCCGCAACATAAGGAGCATGTCGAAGTGTAACCTCGCTTTTGGCCACTCCATTCTTCCTGTCCTCTTTGCTTCTGGACTCCCATGCCTGTGTTGAATCCACCTTCAGCTCGACTACGGGACCTCGACCTGATAATGTCACGATGCCTGCATCATACGCAGCCGATATCCCCAGCGCTTCAACCGCTTCCTTCACAGGCACCATCAATTCCGTCTCGTCCGGCATCTTCCGGCTTGTAAAAGAGATCGGCTCCCCATTCCCGTCTATCAAGACCTCGACATTTCTGGCTTCCTTCCCCGTAATAAGCACGGTGTCGACCTGTCTGGATAGCCGTTCCGTGAATGCCTCAACATTATCCGGCGTCACCTTATAGCGGACATCCCCTTCACTGATTGCCCAAGTTATACGGGAGTTTATGTCCTGTGAATGATGCGACAGATCCTTGAATAACGAGAAATCGTAGGTCCAGTCCGCTTCAGCCTGGAAGTCATATACCTGCGTGTTGCGATAGCGGTTGAACTGCTGGAACATCCAGGTCTTCATTTCCAACTGGTTACTGTAACGGGCCGGGTTTGAATCCTGCCAAAGCTTCTGCCGCAGAATGCTGTATGGCGGAGAATAAACGATAAATTCAACTTCGGGATATGCCTCGACCAAAGACAAGACATACGTGTTGAAATGATGCTGCACCTCTTCGAGCGGCTCTTCATTCACGCCAAAATAATGTTCCGTGTTTCTTGCGCGATCGTAGGCATTCATCACCTGATCACTTCCATAGGACGCTTCATCGTTCCAGTTATACAGATATTCGATATTTTGGGGTGTTCCACCCAGGAGCGACTTGGCAATCCCTCTTGCAAAGCTTTCATAAGCGGAGTAATTGAACCAATACTTGTAATCGTTCCACCAGATGTCATCATAAAGGTAATCAGGAAAATTAGCATCTGTGCCCTCATCCGGATTCTTGAGTGCAAAATAGTCCAGTCCCCACAGGACTCTCTTCACCTTCCCAGTCTCAAGCGCCAGCGATGCAATCTTAAACTGCTCATCCGCTGTTGATCCTCGCATGGACAGCTTGAGAGCTTGACCTCCCAGAGCCTCCCCCACCTCAGAAGGCAGGAAATTCTCCGTCATGGATGTACCCAGAATAATCGTATCATAGGGATAATTGCGGGCCAGACCAGGGTTCTGGTATCGCTGCTCGCCGGTGAATACAGGAGAATACCAGGTTGCCTTGCGGTAGAACTGAAAAGGGTCCAACACAAATGTCATACAACTGATCAGCAGCGCAGCTGCGATGGAAACGAGAGCAAACTGAATCAGCATCCTTTTTCCGGCTCTCCGAGAAGCTCGCGCAGGTTGGAGATCTGCCATAGCATGCCTCTTGGATGGCGCCGACTTCGCGGCTGTTGATGTGGATGGCATGTTCATTAGCCGCCCTTCCTAAAAATTAAAATACAAAAATTCGCTAATGCGAGTAATGTACATCAAAGAGATCACAAACAGTACCGCACATACTACTGCCTGTCTGAAGTTCGGCCGGAAGGATACGGACAGCTCCGAGGAATTCCGACAGAAGAACACGATCGGGGCGATGAGGATCATGATCGCGACCGGCTCTAACAGGGCAGTGTCCAAATTCAGATGAATACCCGATAGACCGCTCATTCCCTTCATTAGCCGCATGGCATCAGCCCAGCTTTCCGCTCGGAAAAAGACCCAGGTCACCGTTATAAAAACGAAGGTGATCGCCCAAGCGAGCACACGGGGCATCGTAATGCCCAGCTTCCCCCATAACCGTTGAATGACCTGTCCGACACCGTGCAGGAGGCCCCAGAACAGAAACGTCCAGCCTGCGCCATGCCACAGTCCGCCGATCAGGAAGGTCAGCACCAGATTCCGCAGCATGATCGCTTCACCACGGCGGTTGCCTCCCAGCGGAATATAAATGTAGTCCCGTAAAAATCGGCTCAGTGTCATATGCCAGCGCCGCCAGAAGTCTTGAATATTCACCGCCTTATAAGGTGAGTTGAAATTCTGCGGCAGCCGGATATTGAACAGAAGCGCAGCACCGATAGCCATGTCGGTATAACCGCTGAAGTCAAAATAAAGCTGGAACGTATAAGATAGCGCAGCTACCCAGGAATCAACGAAGCCCGAAGCAGTATCAAAACCTGTATTGGCATAAACCGCCAGCGTATCCGCGATAACTACCTTCTTAAACAAACCGATGCAGAATATAAAAATGCCGTTTGCGGCGTTCCCCCAATCCCACAGCTTGCCCCGAACCCGATCAAACTGCGGCATCATCTCGCCATGATGCAGGATCGGACCCGCGATCAGATGCGGATAGAAAGTCACGAACAGCACATAATTGACCAGATTGTATTCACGAGCCTTCCCCTTGTACGCATCCACCAGATAGGCGATTTGGGTGAAGGTAAAAAAGCTGATTCCGAGTGGCAGCACCAGATTGAGGAGGGGCACTTCCCACCCTGTCGCTGCTCCAATATTAACGATGAAGAAATCAGCGTATTTGTAATAGATTAACAGCAATACATTCCCTGATATGCCGGCGATTAATATGCCTTTTGCACCGCGCCGGGAAGCGGTTTGATCTAGGGAATGAGCTTGACGTGCCTGGAGCAGCCGTCCCACGGCATAATTGAAAGCAATGGAGCCGAGAAGAAGAGGTAAATAACTGATATTCCACCAGCTGTAGAAGAATAGCGAGGATAATGCCAGCCAGCATTTAGCGGCCAATCCATAACGAAGCCGGTTCAGCATAAAATAAACAAGCACCGTAATCGGCAGAAACACAAAAATAAAAGGATAAGAATTAAACAACATGCCTGAACAGGCACCTCCGACTTCCTGACTTCACATTTCGCTTCGGTTTATGTCGTTTTTAGACGACGATTTCTCAATAGTATCATATATTTTACATCTGAGAAATAATTTTCTTGCAAGTGCTTTCTATGATTTATATCGAACAATTTCCATATAAACTGAAGTATAACTGAAGTATTTAACCCAAGAAATTTAGGAATCGGCAGGTGCCCCAAGCATTATCGGAGAACTTGATATAAGTCGAACTGATTACCGTATAAATCCTCAAAACCTACGCCTCTGCCACCTGGAACAGGCTTCGGTTCTCCGTGGAATACGACGCCTCTTGCTTTCAAATCCTGATAATCTTGGTCGATATCATTCGATGCAAACATGATAAGAACTTGATCGGCTGCTTGTTTACCTATAAGTTCCTCTCGTTCTGGCGTATCCGCTTCAGTTAACTCCAGAACCAACTCATTGTGCTTCTGGGGTGCAACGGTCAGGTAGCGCCAACCCGGTGCAAACTCCTCCTCTGCTACAACATGAAACCCCAGCTTCTCCGTATAGTAGGCTTTGGCTTCGTCAAGATCTCTCACGAAAATAGTAACTTGAATAGCAGACGTAATCATCGTTTTCTCCTCCCTTATCTAGGTGCAGTCCTGATTGGCTTCACCTCATCAATCACAATACAGTTTAGCAAAAGGCCTCATGCTATCTTTCTTATGCATTGCTAGATTTAAGGAGTTACAGAGAGGACCTTTGAAAGCCTCCTAGTATATAAGCGATAGAATCTTCTAATGAATGCAGCACTACTGTGCTGTCCAGCCGCCATCCACAAGCAGCAAAGTACCTGTAACAAGATCGGACGCCGGTGAGGCCAAATAAATGACGGCTCCCGCCACGTCTCCAATGGTGCCGATCCTTCCTGCCGGAATACGAGCCAATACGCCATCTCGAAAATCCGGCGAGTCCAGACGCTCGGCCGTTCCAGGCGTATGAATGAATGTCGGGCCCACCGCATTGATATTTACACCGCGACTGGACCACTCCAGCGCCAGCACCTTCGTCAACTGATTCACGCCTCCCTTGGAGGCGCAATAAGCTGCACCTTCGGTAATGCCAACGACACTGACCTGTGAGCTGACGTTAATGATTTTGCCATAACCCTGCTCCAGCATGATGCGGCCGGCGGCCTGACAGCAGAAAAATACGCCCTTCAAATTAACATCCATCATTTCATCCCAGTAGTCCTCTGTGATGTCTTCGGTCAGCATCCCCTCTCCCAAGCCAGCGTTATTGACCACGATATCCAGTCTGCCATAATTCTTGGCAACCTGAGCAAAAGCATCACGGATCTGTTCCACGTTCCGGACGTCCAGTTCATAGGCCTTGGCCTGACCTCCCGCTTGGGATATGTCCTCAACTAATCGATCCAGCACCTCCTTGCTCCGTGCCATGACCGCCACCTTAGCCCCTACCGCTGCAAGCGATTGGGCCAAACCATACCCGATTCCTTTGCTTGCGCCGGTTACAATGGCGACCTTACCCTCAATACTGAAATTAGGCTGCATATGTAAAACCTCCATGATTTTTATTCGTATATGTAGTTACATTAAATCATGGCGGTAAAGCCGAGGCAATCTTTACCAGATCATTTGAAGTCCGGCAGGAGGCTGGAACCCTAGAACCGAAAAGGAAATTTACCGAAACGCAATGGAGGAGTCATAGCCTCTCGGCTAGAAATGATGTAAGAGCAGCATCGTTATCGAAGCATGAAGGAAGTATGAGGAAGGAGTTACGATATGAGTGAATGGTTATCCGAAGCACAACAGCAGGCGATTCTTCATGTCGGCTCATCGATGAAACGGGCACAACAGCATGCCATAGACATCATAGAGCGCATTTTAGAACGTAACGGCTTAGGCGCTGTGACAATCCACTCGCTATTAACCTGTATCCGAAAGAATGCCCGAGTCACGTTGAATTTCCATCCTGACCGGGTACTGCCCACCACCAACCGCGCTGTAATAGAAAGCCTTCTGACAGAGGGCCGTTACCATAACCAGTTCATCACAAGCGTGACGAATGGAAGCCGTACCGCCTATCCGGGCGGTGAGCGTGACCGCTGGGAACAGCTTCTGTTTGGCGGAGCCTACCAAGAGCCTGGCGTTCATAATGAGGAGCGGCCCAAATACGGGGCCCTTAATCTCATGAACTATGCGGACGGCGCCTCGCCCCGGTTTGGCTCTTGTTTTTTTGTATTGTCTCCGGCCATATTGAGCCGCTGCACGTTTACTTTCGGGGACAGTCATGCAGGACCTGCATTTACAGGTACCATAAAGCAATGGGACTCCGTTCTTGCAGCCCTTCTGCTTGAAGTCGAGTCCACGGGGTCAGCCCTGGGGGCCCCCCACATGAACATTCCATCTATGGTGGAGCAGCTTGTTCACCTGCCTTCATCCTATACCAGTCACTCCGGACCTGTTGGTCGCAGCCTGGATGATTATATTGAAGCGCAGATTCATGGCGTTATCGATTTGTCCAGCGATGTGGAAGCGCTTGTTGCCGATCCATCTTACCGGAATACCCGAACCGGTCAGCTGTTTCAAGAATTGTGTGAACGATATAACCTTACCCTATCCTGGCATCCCGGGTTCTGCCTTGCTGTACAGGATGTACCCGATGACTTTCGGGGACCCGCCATGCCGCCGCTGGCCCAGAGGATCGACCGGCAATTTGCGGATTCGCAAGGCGTGCTGGACGCCGCTGTTATCGGCAAAGCAGCAGCACAGCTGTATCATCAACCAGACCATTGGAGCGATTGGGGAACCTATGATGAAACCTGTCAGCATCTCAAACAGCTGTGGCACGTGCTCGTAAAGTATGGATATCCGAATCCGAATACTTCAAGCCACTAGGCCGCATTCTGCCCCAGTACAGTTGATCGGTTGATCGTTCGCCTGGAAATAACCAGGCTAGCCGGATCCGTGCAGCAACGGCTAGGCTTATCGATCACAGCTTCTTTATATTGATTATAGAAAGGATGATGACCGGATGGATTGGATTCAGCGAATGAATGAGGCCATAGGCTATATGGAAGCGCACCTGACCGAGGAGATTGATTACGCGGAAGCTGCACGGATTGCATGCTGCTCCGTATACCATTTTCAGCGCATGTTCCCTTACATTACGGATGTTTCGCTATCTGAATACATACGGAGACGACGGCTGACCTTGGCTGCTTACGAGCTGCAGAACAGCGATATCAAAGTCATCAGCCTTGCACTCAAATATGGCTATGAATCGCCGGAGGCGTTCGCGCGCGCGTTCCAGAATATGCATGGCACAACGCCAACGGCAGCTCGCCAAGCCGGTACAAAGCTGAAGGCCTATCCCCGCATCTTCTTTCAATTTTCCATGCGAGGAGCTGCAGAAATGAATTATAGAATTGAGGAAATGAAGGGTTTCTCCATTGTTGGCTTCCAGAAGCAAATTCGAACACAGCAAGCTTATGAAGACGTCCCCCTCCTCTGGAAGGACGCCCATGCGGAAGGAATATTCGATAAGCTGTGGAACTATCGTCAGGATGACCATCCGATTCGGGGGATACTAGGGGTTTGCGCGGACGGCGACTATGGGAAAAACGAAGATTTTGATTACATCATGTCCGTGGTCTCCCAGCACACGCCCCCGGATCCGATGGTGCGGCGGCATGTTCCCGCAGCCACTTGGGCCGTCTTCGAAATGGAGGGCGACCCGAGCGGGATAGCGGATATGTGGAAGCGTCTATATACCGAATGGGTTCCATCCCATGCGTATGATCTCGCACCGATACCTGCTATTGAATGCTACCTTCCACCGGATGAGAACAAGAATGAGTTATGGATTCCTGTCATTAGAAAAACTTAACCAGGGCTCTCCGTCTACCGACCCATAATGCGAAACCAATGAGCAGTATATCCATGCCGATTGGTTCAGCGGACATTCCAGCCATTCCGTCAACAATGATCCAGCCGATAAAAGCCGCAAGCTCTGTGATATCACAAGCTTGCGGCTTTTATATCGAAATTCATGTCTTTAACCCTAACCGACCAGGTCGTGGATGTTACTTGTTCAGCAAACGCAGCAGCATAACCACAGCCTCTGCCCGGGTGGCCGGGGCATCCGGCTCGAACTTCCCGCCGCTCCGACCGCTAACCAGTCCTTCTGCATATGCGGCGGCGATATAACCTTTTGCCCAAGCTGGAAAACTCGCCAAGTCTGCAAACTGGGCAGGGTCACCTTGAAGCGGTTCTAAACCTAATGCTTTGGCCAGCATGACAGTTAACTCCGCTCTTGTGATCACACCTGCAGGCTGGAATCGCCCATCCTGATATCCCTGAATCATCCCGGCCTGTACTGCAAGCCCTACCGCTTCCCTTGACCATTTCGGGATGTCGGATTCGTCTTTAAATGTATATTGGCCTTCACCTTGCAGCCCCAGCGCTCTAACCAGCAAAACCGTGAATTCATCTCGTCTAATTAAGGAATCCGGTTTAAACCATCCGTTAGCATAACCCTTGACGATCCCTCGGCTTGCCAGTTCGTCAATCGCTGCCTGCGCCCAGTGTCCTTCTGTATCACGAAAAACTTCCGCAGCCTGAGGTGGCTCAGGTCTCATCGGCGGCTCAGGATTTGGCACAGTGCGGACAATGGTTAGGGTATACGTATTCACCTTGCCGCTTTCAGCGCTTACCTTAATCTCTATGACATTCTCCCCAGGTTTTAATGTGATCCTTCCGTCTTTGTCCCAGGGTCCCGTAATGCTTGCTTTGTTATGGGCGGCAGTGAGATCGAATTGGATCTCTGATGCCTCGGTCTCGGCACGATACGCGAACACGTTCGGCGAGAAGTCGGGACTCAGCTTCAACGCATTCCCGGCTTCCCCAGCTCCAATAGAGAATGTATGAAGCAAGGCATTATCCGAAGGAATCGTGGGTGTAGACGGGATCGGGTTCGCCGGTCCCGGATCTGGATTGCCTCCCGGATTTGGAGCTGGAGGCGCAGGGAGCTGAAGTGTCTTCGCTGTTGCCTCGAGCGGTGTGCTACCGTTTCCGGCAGGGTCATATGCCTTTACCCGAAACGTGTAGGACGTATTCGGGGATAAACCTTCCACCTTGTAGGAATACGTGCTGCCGGTTACCGTTGCTACCGGCGTATCTGCGGTATCTACGCGGTATACCCGATATCCTGTAACCTCTTCATCATCCGAGGCTTGCGGCCAGGATAACCTCATCGAGGTAGTGCTGATGTCAGATATCGTCAGTTGTCCGAGATCAGGCCATACCGGAGCTTCCTGATCCGGATCAGGGCCTGAATTCGGATCTTCCAGCGTCTGAACCGTCGTCTGGAGCGGAACGCTCGCATTGCCAGCCCGATCATAGGCACGGACGCTAAGCGTATACGATGTGTCGGCCGCCAAACCGTTCATCTCGTAGGAATAGGTGGCACCCGTCACCGTTGCTGCCGGCGTGGCATCATTCCCATTAAAAATGCGATATTCCGCAACCTCGTCATTGTCCGTGGCTTCAGGCCAAGACAGCTTGAGGGAGTCGGTGGATATGTCGGATGCAAGCAGCTCCGCAGCCGCAGGCCATAACGGCCCTTCCGTGTCTGGCTGCGGGTCATCCTCTGTTATCGTGATAACCGCCTGGATTGGGCTGCCAACGACTGTACCTGGCACTGCAGCAATATTCAAATAAAACTCACGGTCATCTTCATGGATATCATCATTTAGAATTTCGATCTCAATCCATTTCTCAAGCTCTCCATCGGCAAAAGAGAGCGTCCCTGAAGTTGGCTTATAATGCTTGTCAGCCTTAGCGCTTCCATCCGCAGTATGATAAGTGACAGCGACAGCACCGTGGCTGCCTCCTTCACGTATCACCTTCACCCGTACCTCGGCCCCGTCTTCCGAAACCGCGTAATCAGCCGCCTCCAGCCTTATCGTTCCCGGTTCGGGTTGCACAACAATAGCCTTGTAGATATACAGGGCTTGATTAGAAGATACAATAAGGTCCGGCGTTCCGTCCTCGGCATAGTCCCCGACAAGCGCCCGGTGCGTTCCATTTCCCTGAGTGACCAATTCCGTTTGCCACAGTAAATTCAGTTGGCCTGACGCATACTCCTTGGAATACAAATCAACGCCTTTTCCCGTCGCAACGATTATTTCCGATTGGCCATCCCCGTTTACATCCTCTGCATATACTTTTTGAGGAACCGTGACCAGAGGCTGCTGCTGAAGATTATACGTATTATCCCCAAAATTCATATAGAAGAAAACGCCTAATATATCATTCAGTGCCATAATATCGATATGTCCGTCACCATCAATATCCCTGGATATGAGATCCACGGTATTGCCTGGTACCATATGAAAGATCTCGCTCCGCGTATAATCATTTCCCTTATACCGCTGCAGACCCAGCATCGGACTGGCCACAACCAAATCTACCGTGCCTATGGCTCCATTCGTGATGGTTGTCGCTCTATTGCCGCCTGGTGTCAAAGTGATGGGGAGCATTGTAAAAGTTCTATCTGCGGCAACGTGAACAATGGTAACCTGATTGAAATTAATAATCATAATGTCTCTCTTACCATCCAAATCAAAGTCCGCAGCTACGATATCCTGAGAAGGCAGCAATGAAAGCAGCCTCGTATCACGAAAGGTACCGTCACCTTCCCCGTACCATAAAAACGTTCCGATTTGCGTTCCGATCAGTAAGTCCAAGTGATCGTCCTGATCGTAATCATCGATTTCTAGTGTATGCGGCACCCCCAGAACCTGCAGGCTTTGTGGGAGAGGATCAAATGTTCCATCCCCCTGGCCATAGAATACATGGACACTCCCATCATCCGTTATGGCCGCAAAATCCAAATGACCGTCTTGGTTGAAATCACCCGATTTTAAATCTACCACCTTACCGCTAAGCTGGGCGATCTCGGATTTATTCTCATAGTCCGGTACAGCCGCATAGGCACTCGGCGGCAGCAGCAAAAGACTGCATAGCAGTATCATCATGAATTTATAGCCGTTTGGAATACTCATAAAATTTCTCCTGAACATCGACTTCAACTTCTAACCTCCCATTCACTAAATAGACCTGCCTTTTTATTTGTGCGCTCCGAATTCATTGTAAGACAACACGTAGCACAAAAAATCCCCCTGAAGGGGGATAGATGAGGGGTGATAAAATGATGAATCGTATCAAGTTCAGGGTCTATTCGTTTTCTTGGGATCGCTCAGCCTCTCGGCCTGCGCAATCGCCTCACTGAGATTGGCTGCATTCAGTTTGCTATAGATCCGTTTCCTGTGCGTCTTCACCGTTTCGTAGGTAACATTCAGTTTCTCCGCAATTTCCCTTCCGCTCAGATGGTCCAGCAATCCCTGAAAAACATCCATCTCCCTTGACGTGAGCAGAGCCTCCAGCGGGGAATTCACCGATTCGGCCATTCCGTCCACTGCGGCAAGGATCGATCTGATAAAAGAAAGAGATGCGGAATCCTTCCCCCGATATCGCCCCTGCTGCTTCGCGCGGATCAGTTCGTGCAGGAGCTCTATAACCGGAGCTCCTTCATCGAGAAAAATCCGGGTAAAATCATTGGCCTCCGATACCTGCAGCGCCTCTTCAAGCTGGATCAGCGCCTTGCGATGCTCCTCCCTGGACTGTAACATGACGGCTGTAATGCATAATATTTCAGCAGCATCGATCGGTCTCATCTCACTCTCCGCAAGGTACAGCAGCCGATCCAACAGCTCTTCGGCTTCATCCCATCTGCCCTGCAGAACAAGAACGCGGGCAAACAGCTGATAATCAAATAATTCGAAGACAGACACCCTGTCCCGGCTCGATAATTGGCACTGTTCGCCCCAAGCCAGTGCAGCCGCCGGATCGCCGTATTGCAATTGGAGACGTATGCCCTCCAGGTGTAAAATTTCCATCCCCCGGGGAATATCCATCCACTTCATCCGCCGCTGCCCGCCTTCAAGCAGTTCCAGAGCTTCGAGCATATGACCCTCGGCGGCCTTGAGTTTCGCTTGCAGAATCCAGCTCGCCACAAGGTCATGCTCGGGCCGGTTTGGATTTTGTCCGATCCACGTCATCGCCTTGGAAACATAATCGGCTGCCGCCGATAGATCATTCCAGTAGTAGAGCACTTCCGCGTGATTAAGGAATAATTTTCCCAGAAAAATCGGATTCACGGCCTGGTACACTTCTGCCATCTGCATGGTGTACGGTGCTGCAATGGCCTTTGAGGCATGACCGCGGCCGATTTTATAAGTTTTTACCGTGATCGGCTGCAGCGGTTTCTCCGGTTGGCCAAACAACATTTTGATCCCATTCGGGGCATATCGCACAACCTGCTCGTATTCCTGCTTGGCGAGCTTCAGATCATTCCGCCCAAACACCATTAACGTCCCGCGCACATAGTGAAGCATTGCCAAATATTCATGTCGCAGCACCTCGCTCAATGCTCCAGAGGATTCGGCATACCAGGCATCCGCTTGATGCAGCAGCTCCTCTCCCTTCGTAATATCCCCCGACTCCTCGGCAATGAGCGAGTTGGCATAGGAGAAAAAGAGAACCGGGTGCTGAAGCAAAATATCGCTGGGAATCACGGATAACCATTTTTGCAGATTCGACCATTCCCAATCCACGACGCGGGAAGTCATCTCGCGCAGCAGCAACACGGCCTGCTCATAATATTGACCTTGCAAGTAATACTCAACGGCTTCCTCCGCAAGGCGTTGTTCACTGCACCAATCACCGGCTGCCTTGTATAGCAATTCCTTATGAATATCCTTCTCCTGTTCCAGTCGTCTCTGCAAAAATTCCGAGAATAAATGATGAAATCGGAACCACTCTCCCTTATCATCCAGTGCCACTACGAATAGGTGGGAACGCTCTATCAATTCGACTAGTTCCCGGCTATCCTCAAACCCAGACACAGCCATACACAGGGATACATTCCACCGCTTCAGGATCGAGTTGGTTAGCAGAAAATGCTTCATCCGATCGTTCTGAACCGAGAACACCTCTTCGAACAAATATTGCTTCACCTCGCGGCTGTCCCCTGCAAAATGGCGGATAAACGGTTCTTTATTCTCCTGCCGCCGCATGGCAATAGATGCAAGTTTGAGGCCGGTAATCCAGCCCTCTGTTTTTCTGACGAGTGCGGAGGACAGCTCTTCGTTCAGCAATAGCTCGGTGCTCTGGAAGAACTGCGCACCCTCCTTCTCTGTAAACCGCATGTCCTCGGTATGGAGTCTGCTGGCGAGCTGTCTTGCTTCCATACGGGCTACAGAGAAATCAGGTTCTGTACGACTGATCAGGCAAACATGGATGCCCCTTGGCAAATGGTCGACAAAATACGAAAATGAAGCTGATAGTATTTCGTTCTGAATCACATGGAAATCGTCCAGCACGAGGATTAGCTCTTCGTTCAGCCTGCCTAGCGTATTCAAGCACACGATGAGCCCCTGCTCATAACCTTCCGTATGCAGCAGCGGCAGCACAGGTTTGACCTCTTCCCAGTAAGCGGGAAACACTTCTGCTATCGCGGCCGATATGTACCTCCAAAAGCGGGAGCCTTGATTATCCCCGGAATCCAGCGACACCCAGGCGGCCTGTTTCCCATGCTGCAGCAGCCACTCGCTGACAAGCGTCGTTTTCCCGAATCCCGCCGGAGCGCAGATCAGTGTCACATTGCCCGACATGGCATCCATCAGCCGTTCACTTAGACGCGGCCGGGGAATCAAGGTGGATACCGTTCTTGGAACGGTTAATTTCGAGTGCAACAGCGGCTCTTGTGCACCGAGTTCAGTCCCATTTATCATCATACGCCTCCGTATCACCTCGAATTTGACGCTGGGACTTAACCTGATGGCATGGCCCAGACGTGTTAATCCATCATTTCTGTACTATTCTACCATTCCATAATCTGAGCTATAAAGCTTCAATTTCGTCAACCGGTCAATCAAGTAGACAAAGTTCATCTGTCCAAGAAAAAAACCGCTCACTATCAGAGCGGCTCCCGGATACTTGTTATTTCCCCGCCTGATCGGTTTGGACGGGAATCATAATGATAAATTCAGGGTTATCCGCATACGGATCCTGACTCATCGGATATTTTTCGAAGTGGGTTAAATGATCCGGATTATATTCCGTATAGCCTTGCTCGTGAATCCAGCTGTAAATATTATTATAGGATTGCTCTATGCTGTGCTGCCTGCTGTGCTCACAGGCTGCATAGGTAAGTGCAGGTACGGACAATGAAACCATTCCTGCCGGAATTTCCTCGATCCGTTCCACTTCGACGACCCCATAATGGATAAATCCTTCTCCATCAGGAAACGCATGATACGACAGCCCCAACAGCGTATCGGTATGTATCGGATAAGGGATCTCCGGCAGCCTCTCTTGCAGCATCCGATGAATCGCGCGAATCCCCCCGGCACCGGCCTCGGCAAACGTCCCTTCCCACTTCAGTCCAACTGCTTGGAAGGCTTCCTTGCTCATGATTTTTGCTTCGTTTCGTTGATTGATTGTCATGGGGATATGCTCCTTTTTCATATTTTTTAAATTCATTATATACTTGATCTATGTCAAAAACTGTCACAGTATAAAAAATAATCAAAGGAGCAGGGTCATGCCAAAAACCGAACGAATCCTTAAGGTCATGCAGCGGGTATATGAACGGCAAAACTTCACGGTAGGCGAGTTAGCTGAGGAATTCTCGGTTTCGTATCGGACAATGCTCCGCTACCTTCATGAGCTGTCCCATCTGGGTGTTCCCCTGTATGCCCATGAGGGAAAGAACGGTGGTTATTCGATCCTGAACACACGCCAGCAGCGAGCGCGCACGGAGCAAACGGGGGAGTCCATTCAGCGGATTATCAAGCCGCAGACCCTGATAGTTGGCCTGGAAATGAAAATCCCTTTCACGGCTTATTACATGTCGCATGCCCTCAAACCCAAGCTGTGGCAAGAGCTTGAGCAGCGTATGGCTGAAATTCCATATTTGCGGAGAACATCAAAACCCCAATATGTCGCCGCTGTATTAAACCGGCAGCAGATCTATCATTATGTGGCCGGGATGGAGGTAACAACGATCCGTGATATGCCAGAACGGATGGTGAGTCTAACCCTGCCAACGCAGGAGTATGCAATGTATACGCATGAAGGGCATTCCAACAGGGAGGATACTGATCAATCCTATGCTTATGTTCTCCAGCAGCTGAAACAACGCGGTCTTACGCCGAACCCGACACGCTACTGCCTGGAGCTGAGAGCCTCCGTTCATGCTTCTTTGGCTCAAATTTACGTTCCTCTAACCGTATAAAATAGGCTTACAGCCAGAATCAGTACTTCATTCAATGCTTGCCCACTTACACTGCGTTCAAGCGAACTAATCGACAGTGTATACGAGCAGCGGACTCCACAGGCCTTATTTTTGATATATCCGGCTATTTAGGAAGTTAACGGACTCAGGAGACGCTAAGTATAGGAATCCTTGCAAAAAACGGATGTTTTTAAGCAGATAACGTCTCCTGAGTCCGCTTCTTGCTCCAAAACACGGTTTCATGCACAAATAGTGGCTATACGGTCCGCCGACTCCCGATCGATACAGAGGAGAAGCGAAACGTCAAAGCTCCTTCCGAAGTTAAAAAACAAGCCCCGGCTCACGTTGGCCGGGGCTCCATTATTAAATGGCTTTCGGATTGTCTACCACAGGGTTTACATCCGCATCATAATCCACGCCGTCGGTTTCAAAGCCGAACAGCTGGAAGAACTCGCGGCGATACCCTGCAAGGTCGGTCAATTCTTCGATGTTCTCGCTTGTAACCTTGCTCCATAATTCCGCAACTTCAGACTGCACATCCTCGCGAAGCTCCCAATCATCAATCCGGATACGGCCCTTCTCATCCACGGGCGTTTCTTGTCCGTTATAGAGACGATCTGCGAAGAGACGGTAAATCTGC
Source organism: Paenibacillus glucanolyticus NBRC 15330 (assembly GCF_004000885.1). GTDB lineage: Bacteria > Bacillota > Bacilli > Paenibacillales > Paenibacillaceae > Paenibacillus_AQ > Paenibacillus_AQ glucanolyticus. The sequence goes on along the minus strand of NZ_BIMC01000011.1, from coordinate 35,908 downwards.
TCAATGCAGCCCTCGTGGAGTCCTTTTTCCTTCATAACTTTGTACAGCGCCGATACGTACAGCGGAACAACCGGGATCGCCGAGCTGGACTGGGTAACCAACGCTTTGCTGACCGTCACGTAAGCACGTCCGCCTCCATCTGCAAGCCTTTCGTTCAGCTTCAGCGCAGTTGCCTCCAGATGATCCTTGGCTTGTCCGATGGATCCATCCCGATAAATGGCCTTGGTGATCTCGGAACCGATGTAGGAGAACGCAATCGTTGTGACTTTTTCAGCCAGTACGCCGCCTTCAGCCAGCTCATTCATCCACAGCTCCCAATCATCGCCGCCCATCACCTCAACGGTGTTCTTCACTTCCTCTTCCGTAGCGGGCTCGATCGTAACCTCCGTTACTTCACCGGTATGGAAATTCACCGTTTTGTTGGTGTAGGCAGGTCCGATCGGCTTCAATACGGAATTGACCGTTTCGCCGGTTTCAGGCAGGGTGCGGCGCGCCGAGGCAACACTGTACACCACAAGGTCAATTTGGCCCAGTTCCTTGCGGATAAGCTCAACCGTCTTGGCTTTTGTCTCTTGTGTATAAGCATCCCCTGTCACGCTGAACGATTTCAAGCCTGCCGCGTCTGCCGCCTTCTCAAATGCAGCTGAATTATACCAGCCCGCGGAAGCCGTCCGCTTCTCGGTGGCCTGGCTGGGACGGTAAACTCCCACGGTATTCGCCCGGGAGCCAAATGCCGCAGCAATTCTTGCCGACAAACCATACCCTGTCGAGGCGCCAATGACCAGCACATTACGCGGACCTTCGATTCCAGGCTGCTTCAATACATAATCGATCTGCTCCTGTACTTGTGCTTCGCATCCTACAGGATGGGATGTGGTACAAATAAATCCTCGGGTTCTAGGTTTAATAATCATATTTATATACCTCTCTTCCAGTATTCGTCGTCTGACACCATATGTATGGTCTTTTGAATTCCTTTCTATTTTAACTGTTTTTCATGGAGAGAGGAAATCTTTTGACTGAAGAACCAATAAAACCTCCCTACTAAATAACGGAGGGCATCGCCTTCCATCCAATTAAAAGAGAGGTTCTTCTTGTCATCTATTCGGATTCGATTCTATAGCCGCCGCATTATTTAAATGAAGCATAGCCTTGGTCAGCCATGACCACACTGCCTGTAATGGCGGCTGCTTCGTCTAGGGATACCAGGTAAACCGTATCTGCGACAACTTCAGGCTGGGTTAATTCCCCGCCCATAACTTTGGCTCGCATGGAATCCAGCAGCCCTGAATCTTTATAGCCCTGGATAATCGGTGTGTCTACTGCGCCAGGAGCAACAGCCACAACACGGATGCCATAAGGTGCAAGTTCAAGGGCGGCAGATTTACTCATCATGATGACCGCACCTTTTGTGGCATGATAGGCAAACGTACCCGGCGAAGCCAGGAATCCGAATACGGATGCCGTATTGATGATAACCCCTTTAATGCCAAGCTCCTTCATTTTTCTGCCTGCTGCGATAATGCCGTAAGCTACCCCGTGTTGATTCACGTTAATGGTACGGTGATAGAGATCCATGTTCTGCTCAAGGACCGGTCCAGCTCCGCCAATGCCTGCATTGTTGTGCATGACATCAATACGGCCATATAACTCAACCGCTTTATCAACAAGCGCTTCAACGCTTTCCGGTTTGGAAACATCAACCTGTACAAAAGACGCTTCGCCGCCTTCTTGTTGGATCATATCCACCGTCTCTTGTCCGGCAGCCTCGTTAAAATCGGCAACAACAACACGGTCGCCCTTTCTAGCAAATTTAAGAGAAACCTGACGGCCGATGCCGCTCGCTCCACCGGTAATTACCGCTACGCGTTGTTCTGACATTATCAATGACCTCCTAGGGTAAAATAGCATTATTTCTTGAATATTGTGTGTCCATGTCCTTGTGTTCATTGTAACGCTGCGTTATATTTAAGTAAATTTAAATCTAATTAATATTACTTAAATTTAAATTAAGGATGCGATCACATGAATCTGGAGCAATTGGAATATATCGTGGAAACCGCCAAGACAGGATCATTAACGAAGGCGGCCCAAAACTGCAACGTTACCCTGTCAGCCGTCAGTCAAGCGGTGTCCAGTCTGGAATCCGAGTTCGGATTCTCCTTGTTCACCCGCTCACGGCTTGGCGCCGTACCTACAGCCGAGGGCCAGCGAATCCTCCAGAAAGCCTATGCCATTTTGGAACAATTTCAGGATCTGAAATCAGTGGCGGAAGGATATTCCAACCTGCTGAGCGGATCTCTTCGGATTGCCACCGTACCCGTACCGTTAACACTATCCATTGATGCGATTATTCAGTTCAAGAAAGATTTTCCCCAGATCCAACTCGAAATCACGGAGAAAGCGACACTTGATATTATTGAGGATATCAAACAAAACCAGGCCGATATCGGCTTGATTTTTGTCGATGACGCTATCATCCATCAGCACCGCGGACTGCATTTCGGCAAGCTGCTGGTAAGTAAATTCGTCGTGGGGGTCAGCCGTCAATCCCCGCTTGCAATGAGGCAGTCCATTACGCCTGAGGAGCTGTGCAAATATCCGCTCGTCCTCTATAAGGATGATCAGCTCTTGAAGCTTATGGATCAGTTCCAGGAACAATACGGCGACATGGAGGTGCTCTTCTCTACTAACCAGACAAGGGTCATACAGAAGGTCGTCGAAGAGAATGTAGCGGTTACGGTGGGGGTTGATTTGTCCTTCTCCAGCTTCACTCCCATACCTTCGGGAAACATCGTCACGCTGGAGCTGGAGATGCCCCCCGGCCACGCTGCTTCCTCATTCGGATGGGTACAGCCCGGAACCCACCATCTGTCAAAGCCAGCCTCGATCTTTTTGGACAAGCTGAAGCATCAGATAGGATGAATGCAGCCTTTGCGCTCCCAAATATAAAAGCCAACCGACAAGTAGGATCGTGACCGTTATCCAGTCCCCTGCTTCCGGTTGGCTTTTTCAGAAAAATCTGTATTAACGTAATGACTCGCTAAGTGTCAAACTCACCGGACAATGGTCACTTCCCATCACATGGCAGTCAATCTCGGCATCCTTGAGCTTTTCGGACAAACGGGCAGACACCAGAAAATAATCGATGCGCCAGCCGATATTCCGCTCTCTGACCTTCGCCATATATGACCACCAGCTGTATACATCTGTCCGGTCCGGATAGAAGAATCGAAAGGAATCGATGAAGCCCGCTGCCAACAGATCGGTCATTTTGCCGCGTTCTTCCAGCGTGAAGCCGGAGTTGCCGTGATTGGATTTGGCATTTTTCAGGTCGATCTCCTGATGGGCCACATTCAAATCTCCGCATACGATGACGGGTTTGCGTTCATCAAGCTGAAGCAGATAATGGCGGAACCGCTCTTCCCATTCCAATCGATAAGGAAGCCTGCTCAGGTCCCGCTTGGCATTCGGTGTATACACGTTCACCAGATAGAAGCCCTCAAACTCCAGCGTGATCACTCTCCCCTCCGGTTCGCTGTCCTCCTCCAAGCCATATCGTACAGACAAAGGGGCAATTCTCGTAAATACCGCTGTTCCCGAGTAGCCTTTCTTCTCGGCATAGTTCCAATACTGCTGATATTCAGGCCCCAGATCCAGTTCAATCTGTCCGGCTTGCAGCTTCGTTTCTTGCACGCAAAATATATCGGCACCCGCCTGTTGAAAATAATCGTTAAAACCCTTTGTTACGCAGGCGCGCAGGCCGTTGACATTCCAAGACACTAACTTCATATCGAAACCTCCATGATATCCATATCGTGCGGTAAGCAGAATCTATGAATCTTCTAAATTCTATTATGGTATCATGCGCCGGCCGGAACGAACAAGGGAACTTCACTGTTTCATCATAACTTCATACATAGAATCGAGAGTTTGCATGCATAATCGGGAGCACAATCAGGAACAACATAAGGGTACATGAAGTGCGGCACGGAGCACGCACACAATAACAGATGAAGATCCTATCTTATGGAGGTGCACAGCATGACTGGCAGAAACAACAAACCCAAAAACGACGGCCCTTCCAGCAGTCCGGATCGTCTGGACCAATACGGCGACAAACTTGCTTCCGAGAATGAAGAAGAGTTTACCTCGGCTGCCGAGGAGAACTGCCGGGATCAGGATTAGCTGAATGTTCTAGGTTACACACAAAACAGCCGCCTCCCGATAAACATCGGAAGACGGCTGCACATGCAATCATTTAAAACTTACTTCACCAAACTCTCCAGTACATCATCAATGATCTGGGTATTGGCAATTGTGCCGGTATACAACCAGCTTGTTTCTTTCCCATACTCATAAATGTTTCCGTTCTTAACAGCAGGAATATTCGCCCAGAGCGGATCTTGGAGCACTTCGGCACCTTCTCCGTCACTGTTAATGAAGAACAAATGGTCGGCATCAAGCTCAGCCAGCTTCTCCAGGGAAATGGAGGACCAGTTGCCAGTTGCCGATGCGGAAATTTCCTTCACCACATTCGGTACCGCGAGACCCAGGTCACCATACATGACAGCACCGCTGGACAACGTTTCGCTAACGACAAACAGTTTACCGCCGACAAGCCAAATGGCAGCCGCCGATTCACCGCCGATGCCCTGCTGGATTTGCTCTTTGGCATCCTTCGCCTTCTGCTCGTACTTGTCGAGTGCCGCCTGAGCTTCCTCTTTCATATCGAAGATTTCGCCAACCTGCATAAGCTCTTCGCGCCAATCGTTATTGACTTCAGTACCAACTACATAAGTAGGAGCGATCTTGTCATATTGACTGTACTTATTGCCTTCGACCATGGAAGCGGAATCCATAATCAATAGATCCGGCTGGAAACTGGCTACCGCTTCAAAGGGAAGATCATGTTCAATAGTCGGCACATCTTTCAGATACTCCTGAAGGTAGTCCTGAACGCTTCCGCCATTGACCGACCACTGGGCAGCTGGTGTGATGCCGAGTGCCACCAAGTTATCCTCCAGGTAGGAAGCTATGACTCGCTTCGGCTCAGCCGGAATCTTAACCTCATGTCCCATGGCATCTGTCAGCGTACGTTCTGTTGTGGCTTCGGCATCAGGCTTGGCCTCAGTGCCGCTGTTCTGCTCGCTTGGCGTCTGTGCTTCAAACTGGCCATTCTCAGCCGAGTCCTTGTTATTTCCACAGGCTGCCAGAAGTGTCAAGGCAACCAATAAACTTGCGATAATCCATATTTTTTTCTTGAAATGATTCATGATTTTCATTTCCCCCAATGTCTATTTTTTGATACAATTCACTAGCATTCTATTTGGCAAGTGATATAATAGCCATAACCATGATAATGAAATTCATTCTCATTTACAATACGTTATTTTTATTTTTTTATCAACATAAAGGTTTAGGTGACTATGCAAGCAAATCATTCCATAACAAAAACAAAAACATACCACCCTAAAACAGCCGTGGCTGTGATTGTGTCGGGGTTATGCCTTCTTGTCCTCGCCATGGCATTCTCCATCATCTATGGAGCAGCGAACATCAAACTCTCGACGATATGGGAAGCTTTTGTCCACTTCGATTCCAGTTCTACCGCTCACCAGATTATCCAGAGACTGCGTATGCCAAGAGCTGTGGCGGCAGCGTTAATCGGCGGTTCCCTGGCCGTGTCCGGAGCCGTTATGCAGGGCATGACAAGGAACGCGCTGGCCTCCCCTTCTATTATGGGAGTCACGGCCGGAGCTACCTTCGTGATGTCAATCGGCCTTGCTTTTATGGAGTCGGCTTCCAACACCACACTGATGCTGCTGTCTTTTGCAGGCGCTGGCCTCGGTGCCGGACTGGTGCTCCTGATCGGTTCGTTATCAAAGCGGGGACTAACACCTGTCAAGCTGGCACTGGCCGGTTCCGCCGTTACCGCACTCCTGAGCTCGATATCCTCGGCCATTGCCATTCACTTTAACGTTGCCAAGGACATCAGCTTCTGGTACGCCGGAGGCGTATCCGGTGTGCAATGGGTGAATGTGCAGCTTCTGATTCCTGTATCCATCGTCGGATTATTGCTTGCGCTGGGGCTAAGCAGGTCAATTACCGTCATGAGTTTGGGTGAAGAGGTGGCCACCGGACTTGGTCAAAAAACGGGCATTGTTAAATTTCTGGGCACACTACTTGTCCTGCTGCTAACAGGGGCGGCGGTGGCGGTAGGCGGAACGATAGGCTTTGTAGGCCTCGTCATCCCGCATATCGTTCGGTTCATTGTAGGCCCTGACTATCGTCTGATCATTCCCTGCTCTGCTGTCATGGGGGCGCTTCTTCTGGTGTTCGCCGATGTGGCAGCTCGCATGATCAATCCTCCGTTTGAGACGCCTGTCGGCGCGATTACGGCGATTATCGGCGTTCCCTTCTTCCTCTATCTCGCACGCCGGGAAGGGAGGGGGCTGTAATGACGAATAAGACAAGAAAAGTCATGTCGGTCTCCATGATCCTGCTGCTGGCGATTATCACCGTGTTTTTAATCAGCTTGAATATGGGCACCCTCAAAATCCCGCTCGCAGAGGTCATCAAAGCTTTCAACGGGACCGGATCGGAGCAGAACTATACCGTGCTCGTGCACTTTCGCTTGCCCCGTATGGTCATCGCCATCCTGATTGGTGCCGGAATCGCCGTGTCAGGCGCCATCCTGCAGAGCGTTTCACGAAACGCGCTGGCGGACCCGGGCATACTCGGCATTAACTCCGGGGCCGGACTGGCCGTCGTACTGTACATTTTTTATTTTCAAGGGAGCTCATTCAGTTCAGGTGTACTGTCCGTCTACATAATGCCTTTTGCCGCGTTACTCGGCGCCTTTCTTGCCACATTCCTGATTTATACGCTTGCCTGGAAGCAGGGGGTAACGCCGATTCGGCTTGTCCTGGTAGGGATCGGTATCAATGCCGCATTTGCAGCACTTATTATTGTATTCCAGCTCATGATGGACCCTAACAATTTTATGCAGGCTACCATCTGGCTGTCGGGAAGCATCTGGGGAGCGAGCTGGGAATATGTCTATGCCATCCTGCCGTGGATTCTTCTGCTGATTCCTTTGGCGCTGTATAAATCGCAAAATTTAAATGTGCTAAATTTGGGGGACCATACGGCAACGGGACTTGGCGTCAAGGTTGAACGCGAGCGAAGAACGCTGCTGTTCATCTCCGTTGCTTTGGCTGGCGCTTGCGTCGCTGTTGGCGGAGGGATTGCGTTCCTGGGACTTGTCGCTCCGCATCTGGCGCGTAAATGGGTTGGTCCCCGTCATCAGGGAATGCTGCCTGTCTCTGCACTTATCGGCGCCCTTGTTCTGCTTGTGGCTGATATGATCGGCAAAAACCTGATGGCCCCCTCCGAAATTCCTGTGGGGCTGGTCGTTTCGTGTCTAGGAGCGCCTTATTTTATTTATTTGTTGATCAAGGATTAACGAAGTTGAAATATAAAAAGACGGCGATCGCTCCCGAGTGGACACGGGGGAGATCGCCGTTGTTTATTTAAAATACGGGCTCACTTGTTTATTACATTGCCTGTTTGCCCCCGCCCCACCAAGCACGAGTTCAGGTATAACAACAACCGCTAGGCATGGCTCTGATTCAGCTCAGAGGCAACCTTTTTATTCCCGAGACTGCTTGCATACGGAATAAACACGATAAGCGCCAAGAACAGCATGATTCCTACGATTGTGGTTACGAACCTAACATGAATATGGATAGGTGACGGGTCTATCAATCTAAAAGCATATAACAGGATTATCCCAAGCATAATCCCCACCGCCATTCCAATACAGAGATACAACAGCACCTGTGTTAGTATGATCCGAACAAGCCCTTTTTTGTCCACAGAAATGGCCCGTAACACGGCGAATTCTTTGCGCTTGCTGTGGATGTTGTTCATCAGGGAATTAAATACCCCAATGGTAACGCTCAGCATAATCACAATGATCGCGCTCAGGAAAAAGGACCACACCCGCGTGTACATGCTGCTTGAATTCTCCAGAGCTTGTGAATAACTGCTGATGTCCACTGTAGGAAACTTCCCCACGATTCCTTCCAGCTGCTTCAATGCAGCATTCTCATTTATGGGCGTTACATAAGCCGTATCAAAAACCGTAAATTTCGTATGAACATCCGCATTCGACCAATCGATGTACATATCCGCGTGATGAAATGGCTCCACGATAGCTGCTACTGTCAATGTTCCGGCATGCTTGAAGTTCTTTGGATCCTCGTCTTGATAAACCGATAAAGCAATCGAGTCGCCGATGCCTATCGCATGTGCCTTGGCGTATTGCTTGGACACGATAACTCCGTTCGCCACATTCACTATATCCGGCAGCAGCCGCTGCGCTGCCAATGCATCCAGGTCAGCCAGCGCATAGTCGATAACCTTGTCGTCCTGCCCCTGCTTGGCGGGGCTTAATCGGCTGACCGTGCTTACTGCTTCTATCCCTTCAAATTGCATGATTTGCTGCTTTAATTGCTCCGGGTCAATGGTAGACGAGCCCTCCAGCCGATCTACAATCTTGATATCCGTAGCGTACTGCTTCTTGACATAATTCCGTTCATTATATTGTATCGTATTCAGCAGGGACGAGCCGATGACAGCAATCATCATGGCAATGCTTATCGTCAGGATAAGGAAGGTATTTCTCTTGACCTGCGGCACGATATTTTTGACAGCAACATAGGAGATTCGGCCCGCAAACAGCTTTAGTACAGGCAGGATTTTAGTTAAAACAACGGAAAGGTACACGGGAACCATCGTAAACACGGACCATATAAACAATAGAAAGCCCAGAAGATAACCTAACTCCGCGTTAGCAGACGGCGTACCTGAAAAGGCAACCCCGAAAAGGATGCAAAACAGACTGGCTGCCATCAGCACTTTCCCTAAAGTTCCCCGTCCTTTTTGCCCTTTAAAATTATGATTCTGGTTCATCTCCAGCATTTTCAGCGGAAGAATCTTGGTACTTCGATAAGCAGGGATCAACATAAATAACTCAAGGATGATAAAGCTTGCCACCGCAACCATAGCTGCAACTCCAACATCAAAACGGGGTTCCGATATCGGAACCGCAAACAGTCCGGATATCCATGGAATGATGTAGGAATAGCTTAGCAGCGATACCAGCAGTCCGCACACAACACCGAGTCCATCCGTAACCGAGCACTGAATGAAGACCATTTTAAACAGCTGCTCCGTTTGAGCGCCCATGGACCTTAGAACGGCGAATTGAAACCGGTATTTATGCAGCATACCCTCAAAATTAGAAATGATCAGCAGGGCGATGACCATCACAATTAGAACCGAAATGACCAAGATGTAATTGCTCAAGAGGGACAAGCCTGCTTTTAACGCCGAACTTTGCTCAGCAATCTCTACCGTGAACCCGGGATCCAGCTCTTGTAAGTACTCACTCAGAATCAGAAGATCGGTATGGTCCGCTGCCTGCACCATCATATAACTTGACAACATTTCATGCCGGGCTCTGGCAGCTTCAATCTGCTTGACTTCCTCCCGGTTCATAAGCAGAATATTCGAAACAGATTCCGCACCACCAACAGGATCACCAATGATCTCCTTAACGGTGTAGACCTTTCCTTCCACTGTCATTTGACTGCCCGCCTGCAGCTGCAGTTCATCCGCCAGCGACTGATTCAGAATCAGCTCCTCCTGTCCCGGGTAGGCCGTGAAATGATATCGGCTCTTCGACAATGCATCGTTCTCAACGCCAGCAGTGGATATAGGCAGCGCCTGTCCCTTAACGCGCATATGTGACAGAATGACCGGAGACACCCGCTGTACCCCACCGGTCGATTGCATCAAATCTGCCATATACTGATCTAATGTCTCATTGTCCAGCTCGGTCGCGTACCCCACCAGCATATCCATGTCGCCGTACTGCTGCTTCATTTCATGGTCTATCGAACGATTGGCATTCGCCATGAAGGAAGACACCGTGATCATCAAAAACACGGCTAAACATATGCTGATCACGGAGAAGGACAAAATCGTCTTATTACGGGCAAGTATACGAAGGGCTATGCCTCGTAATGAATGGATCATGCGGATCGCTCCATCATGTTCTTGAATATAGACAATATCGGATCGATATCCCTCTTCCCTCTGCTCACGTACTGATCCACAATTTGCCCATCATGGAAAAACAACACCCGGTCCGCGTAAACGGCCACGTTCGGATCATGAGTTACCATAATCATGCTTTGTTTCAAGCTGCTTCTCATCTCTACCAAGGCTTCCAGGATTTCCTTCGACGTATTATAATCCAGATTGCCAGTCGGCTCGTCTGCCAGCAGCAGCGGCGGTTTCGTAATCAACGCAAGGCCGATAGCTACACGCTGCTGCTGTCCCCCCGACAGCTGTGTAGGACGTTTCTTCCTCCAGTTTGCCAGCCCAAGCAGCTGGAGCATATTCTGGACTTTTTGCTGTATATCCGCCTCTGAATCACCTTGTAAAATTAAAGGAATCGCTATATTCTCTTCTACGCTTAAATCATTCAATAGATGAAAGGATTGAAACACAAAACCGATATTTTCACGCCGGTAGTGGGTTGCATGAGGCTCCACAAAGATGTTGTCCATGACCTTACCTTTTAACTCAATTGTCCCCGAGGTTGGCTTATCAAGGGAGCTGATAATGTTAAGCAGGGTGCTTTTTCCAGAGCCGCTAGTCCCCATGACAGCAACCAGTTCACCCTCCTCAAGCGCAAAAGACACATCCTTTAATGCATCAACCTTAAACCCGTCTCCATCATAGGTTTTGTGGATATTGCGAACAGATAACAAACTCTTCTGATTCATCCGATCCCTCCACTAGATTTATTTGTCTGGTTCCTCCTAAAACACTCTATGAGTATATCAGATTTGGTTATATATGTAATCTAATGGAATCTGTGGAACACGGGAAGTTGACCTGTCGATCCTATTCACCAAAAACAAAAAAGAGACCGCGTTACGCGGTCTCTAACAGTCCTTGCTGCTGCACAGCACAGCTACATCATTAGTGAGCACTTACCAGGATTTTCACCTGGTTCTTCTCTTTGAGCAGGGCCTCAAAGCCCCGGTCAATCACCTCGTCCAGTTTGATCCGCTGGGTTACCAGCTTATCCGCAGGGAAGAATCCTTTTTCCATCAGGCTAATGACAGCCGGGAATACGTCGCGATAACCGATGATTCCGGTAATATTCCGCTCCTTCATCACGACATCATTCGGCACGATGGGCGCGGAGGTTTCGAATATGCTGACAATCATAATCTGTCCGCCGATCTTCGTGGAGTTGATCGCTTGGCTCAGAACAGGAGGGACACCCGTAACCTCGAATGCCACATCGACTCCACCACCGGTGCGGCGATGAAGCTCATCCACCACAGCGTGGGCTTTCGGATCCAACACAATGGCACCCAACTCCTCGGCTTTCTGTTTCCGCTCCGGGGACAGCTCCACCGCGTAGATTTCAGAAGCGCCTGCTGCCTTCAATGCTTCGATCACAAGCAGACCGATAGGCCCGGCTCCGAAGACCACAGCTCGATCCCCGGCTTTCAGCTGACTTTGGCGCACGGCATACAGCGCGACCGCCGCAGGTTCTACCAAGGCTCCCTGTTCATAAGAGACACCGTCTGGAATTTTATGAACCATATGCTCATCGGCTGCCACATATTCGGAGAATCCGCCGCCACCGCCGGCAAGCCCAAGAAAGCCCATTTCTTCGCATAGATTATATTTCCCTTGTCGGCAAGCGTCGCATGTTCCGCATGAAAATACAGGCTCAACGACCACTCGGTCACCAGCCTTGAATTTCGTAACGCCTTCGCCAACCTCTACCACCTGGCCGGAAAATTCATGGCCCATAACGACGGGAGCCTGTTCTCCTGTAAGCGTATGAGGTGTATTCTCAGGTATAAATATAGGCCCGGCCACGTATTCATGGAGATCACTGCCACAAATGCCGCACCATTCAACCTTGATTTTCACTTTTCCATTCGTTGCTTGAGGCTCCGCTATCGTCTCCAAACGCAGATCCTTCACGCCATGCCAGCGCAATGCTTGCATTGTCTTCATCTCCTTATGAGTTCGAAAAATAAGAATGAAATAGGAAACGTTTCCGAAATCAAATATGTCACAGTTTTGACATTCTGTCAAACCCCGCAGCCCCAAATGTATGAAAAGTCATGGACAACTTCCGATTGTGCTTACTCTTTATTTTTCAAGGCGATAAAGCTAACTGTTCTGATGAAACAATCTCGATATTCTTCGTCTTACATGAGTACCATGATTTAAGTACATTCTTAATGTTATAATATAGATATGGCTCGATTTATTCTCCAAATTGCATTCAGAACAGGAAACGTTTCCGATATAGAGAGGACTTTTTCGAATATGGTGAACCCCAAAAAAGTGACAATTGAAGATGTCGCTAAAAAAGCGGGCGTCGGTATTGCCACTGTGTCCAGAGCGATCAACAACAGCAAGGGAATCAGTCCCGCAACAAAAGCACGGATCCTGCAAGTGATCGAGGAAATCGGATTTAGTCCGGATACATCAGCTCAAAGCCTGAAGGTTCGCCAGACGAATCAAATTGCCTTGGCCGTGCCGGACATCCGGAATGCCATTATCCCGGAAATCGCCTGGTCGGTCGAACAGACCGCCAAGCAGCATGGATATCGTGTCGTTCAGATCAATACAGCTGGCAACGCCCGCAACGAGCTTGAAATTGTGAGGGATATCAAGAAGCTGCACGTGGATGGTCTGATTATTATGCCGCTGGCCTATCCCAAAACACTGGGCGAGCAAATCAATAAATCCAGCCTGCCCGTCTCCATCATTAATTACGGGAAGCAGTTAGGCGAGGAGTATAAGGCCGATATTGTCGGACTTGCCCGCCAGGAGGGCAGACTTGTCATGGAGCATCTGCTGAAAATCGGACGAACCCGAATCGCCTATGCCGGAGCCCCCAAAGATAAAATCGAAGAGCGGTATTGGGCATATGAGCAGTCGCTGAAGCAGGTCGATCCGTCCCTCGTTTATTTCGGGGAGGATTTCTCATTTGAAACGGGGGTTCGTGCAGCAGACTATTTTTATGGACTGAAGCATATGCCGGACGCCATCTATGCGGTTAACGACATGGTCGCCATCGGCATTGTCAATCGCTTTAAGGAGCTGCATGTACGGATTCCCGAAGATGTGGCGGTCGTAGGCATCGATAACAATGCTTGGACAACCGTTACCAATCCGCAGATCAGTTCGGTTTCCATCATGGGGGACGAAGTTGCGCGTCTGGCTACGGAACTGCTCCTCAAGCGCCTTCGCGAGCAAAAGTCCGGCCAATACGAGCGTGTGCAATTCGAACCGCGGCTCATCGTGAGGGAATCCAGCATTTCCGTCATTCGAAACGCGACAACCGACTAGGGTTGCCGGACAATAAACAAAGCCTGGATGCGAAGTTCCAGGCTCTTTTCTTGCGAATATTTACTTCGGAGTCACATTAAGAATCCACAATTTACTGCGCACTCGCCTTCTATACCTTGAAAAACTGCGGCAAATACAAACGGTTCCGCTCCAGCATTTCATTCAGCATCCATTCCGCTTCACTTACGGAATCGATAAGGGGATGACTGCTTAGCGCAAGCAGCGCCTTCTCCCTGCTTCCCGTCACTGCCGCTTCAATGGTCAGGCTTTCGTAGGTCTTCACCGCTTGAATCAGGCCGACGGCAGCAGCGGGCACTCGCTTAATCGGGACCGGAACGGCACCGCTCTTCGTGACAACACAGTTCACTTCAATGCTGGCATCCGCAGGCAAAAATTCCAGCGTATCGCCGTTCATAACGTTCAGCGTCTGAATTTCGCCGCTGTCCGTATGAATAGCCTTCATCAAATTGACAGCGGCCTCAGAGTAGTAAGCACCGCCGCGCTGCTCCAGCTGCTTCGGCTTCTCCGCAAGCTCCGGACGCTTGTAAATCTCGAACAGCTCATCCTCAAGACGCTTGACCGTCTCGGCTCTTGTCTCACCTCTGGCCGCGGCAGCTTGCTGCTCCCCGAGCATCTCACGGTGGAGATAATAATATTTCAGATAATAGGACGGAATCGCGCCGATTGCCCGAATGAGTGTATCATTCCAGGCAAGCTGCGGTACATTGCTCGCTGAATAGCTTCCTCCTGCCTCCAACAGCTCCTCCAGCTTCGACTCTCCATCAATCTCGATCCGGCTGATCCAGTGCAGATGATTTAATCCGGCAAACTCACAGTAGATGCGTTCGGCAGGCACCTGATACAGTCCAGACAGCCATTTGTAAGCGGCGATCGGGGAATTGCATAATCCGATGGAGCGGATGCTCGAATGCTTCATGATTGCTTCCGTAACCATACCGGCCGGATTCGTAAAATTAAGCAGCCAAGCGTCTGGACACAATGCCTCCATGTCCCTGCATATATCCAGGAGCACCGGGATCGTACGCAGAGCCTTCATCATGCCGCCGGCTCCGGTCGTTTCCTGCCCGAGCATTCCGTATTTTAACGGGATTTTCTCATCCCAGCCTCTTGCCTCGAGCAGCCCTACACGCATCTGGGTCGACACGTAATGCGCATCCTTGAGCGCTTCCTTGCGATCCAGGGTTAAGGAAACGTTAATCGGCAGTCCGCTTCGCTCAACCATCCGCTGGGCCAGCCCGCCAACAATGGCGAGTTTATGATGACCCACCGGTATATCCACCAACACGATATCCGTCACCGGAAACGACTCGTAATGCTGAATGAAACCTTCGATCAGCTCAGGCGTATAGGACGAGCCTCCCCCAATAACAGCCACTTTCAATCCAGTGCCCATTCCATATTCCTCCCCTTTACAGCAAGTTCGTGATGCAATCGCTCATATACGGCGGCGTCCGGTACGACGCCGTTCCCATCCATTGCGAGCAGAACGGCACCCGCAGCGGGCTCAAGGGTCAATATGCGCAATCGGCTCTTCGGTGCGGCTGCACTCACCTGGGCCTCGATATACGGAACGACATAATCCCCTTCGCCGCGGGTCAGCACACTGCCTGCCAGCACAACGTCGAAGGCATCATGGCGCATGCCCAGCTTGTGAATAACTGCACTTGCGACCTTTCCCAGCTCCAGCCCTTGCCTCGCCAGTATCTTTCTGGCGGCTTCATCTGCCGGCGCCGCCTGAAACAACAGCTTTGCCAGCGTGTGCGGCGCCCTTCTGCCCTCGTCCAAAAAGCGGTGGAACATCTCCTCCACGCTGCCGAAGCTAAGTTCATCCAGCGTGAGCGAAGTCAATGAAGTCGGCTTCTCCCGGCCTTCCCATGAACGAACGACTGTGCGAAACACCTCGACGGCCAGATCACCGCCTCCGCCGAAATCGCCGAATGCATAACCGAATCCTCCAATCTGTATCTCCTCTCCCGCCGCATTCACACCATAACCGTTCGTCCCGCTTCCGCATATAAGAACGACCCCGTCCGTCTGTCTCGTGCCGGCTCTCATCGCAATGACGGTATCGCATACGATCTGATGTTTCTTGAAACCCATGCCACTGATCATAGGCCGCAGGATGCGGAAATCTGCCTCGCGGTCGGCTCCTGCCAGCCCGAAGGAGGCACAGGTAATGCTCTCTCTTTCCAGCTCCGCCTGTGCGAGTGCTTCATCCACGGCTTGTCTTATACTTCGCTCCGCGAGGGCGGCGCCAAGCTGATGATTGCCGCAGCCGCTGATGCCCCTCCCTGCAATTCGTCCCGTTTCGTCCGCCACGACAGCCAGGGTCTTGCTCCCTCCGCCATCGACTCCCAAGTAATAGTTCAAGTATGATCTCTCCTATGCTGCCAGGCTGAGGAAGCCGTCCCGCCAAGCCTCCCGGCCGTCAACCTGGGATCCTTCAAATCAGGCGGCTTCCTGCCATGACGTTTATTTCGATACTGCCATCTTCTCTTTGTTCTCTTGCCATTTCGCTGTTTTGTACTTCAACAGCTTGTCGTAACCCGCCTTCTGTGCATCCGCCTCTGCCTTGTCCAGAAGCGAGAGCACTTCCTGATCAGAGGACGTTGAGCTAATCGCTTTTGCTCTGGCCTGCTCATATATTTCGAACACACGCTGTGCAATGATGCCTTCCTCCGAATCGCCTGCAGGATCAAGGTTGACGTATTCCGTTGTATTCATCTGCGTCTTCCAGGTAATCTCGGATTGCCAATACGTCTCAAAGTTCCGTTTCTCCGGCGGCAGCGTGGACTCGAATTTCATCTTGGAGTTGTCCACGTACACCGTGTTGCCGCTCCATTGGAAGTTGACAGTGGCATTCATCAGCTCATCGCGGCCTTTCGCATCGCTGGTGAATTTATCGGTGAAGAGCGGCATATCCTCTTCATCCGTTCCATCCCAGTACAGCCCTTCAGGCCCCCACATGATCGTACGCTGGCCTTCCGGACCTGTGAACCAGTCCAGGAACGCGAAGATCGCCTCAGGATCTTTGGCCGCTTTCGTAATGACGCTGACATTCCAGCCGAGCTGCTTGTAATCGCCCGGGTAAATTTTATTGCGATCCAGTTCCGCTTTGTGTACAGGCCATACCATAATGTAACCTGCATCCGGGTCCTGCGCTTTCAGCAGATTATTGCCCTTGGAGCCGAACTCCGTCGGGCTGGATGCCACATAAACCGCTGCTTTTCCGTTCAGAATCTTCTGCTCAACCTGCTCCAGCTTCTGTGTAAAGGCATCCTGAGTGACCAGCTTCTCACGGTACAGACGGCCCATATACTGCAGCAGCTCCCGATAGACCGGGTCCGTGAACAAGGATACGAGTTGATCCCCTTGCGGTACGGCAATCATGCTGTTGAACGTATAAGGACGATTCTCTGCGAATGCGGAAACCATGATGTCCACACCCGCGGCCGCTTGGCCCACCTCCAGCGGCACAACATCCGGATATTTTGCCTTTACTTGCTTCAGATAAGCATACAGATCATCCGGAGTTTCCAGGCTTGGCGAACCCAGCTCCTCGTAAATCTTCTTATTGACGAGATAACCGGCGTTGCCGTTGGGCTGCGTTGTATACCAGTTCGGGAACTGATACAGCTTCCCGTCCGGAGAACGAAGCAATTCGAGGGTGGATTCTCCGGCCCATTTTTTTAAGTTTGGATATTTATCCAAATAATCATCGAAGGGCACCAGCATTCCCTCGGAACGCAGCTTCTCGACCTCCGCTCCCGGTTCCATCCAGATGACATCCGGCAATTCCCCGGACACAATCATGGTGCTGAGTTTGTTCTTGGCAACGCCACCGGAGCTGACAGGCACGACGTTGACCTTTTTATTCTCCTGGATCCACTTCGTTGCAAGATCTGCACCCCAATCCGGCATCGTATACCAGTCATAATGGCCGTAGAACGAGAACTCGAGCGGCTTCTCCCCCAGCACAAAGGCATCCCCCGTGCCTGGTGTTTCATTGTTTTGCGAGCTTGGGCTATCACTCTCCGGGCTTGCGGAATTGCCACTTGAACCGGAACACCCCATCAGAGCCATGACGATGACAAGTGTGACTGACAAGGCAGACAGAAGCTTCATTTCCCCTTTTTTCATTCCCAGTGCTCCCTTCACCATTCATCTATGGTCAAAGCTGTCGCTTTAAACCCTCCTGTTGGCTGGCTTGAACTACTCCTTCAAAGAACCGATCAATACACCCTTAACAAAATACTTCTGAACGAACGGGTATACACACAGGATCGGAACGGTTGCCACCATCATGGTAGCCATGGACAACGACTTGGTGGTCACGGCCTTCATTGCGCTCATTCGGCCTTGCGCGGCAGCGTCCATATTCTGCATCTGCTCCATCATGATATTGGCATTGAGTATCTGCTGGAGCTTCGTCTGGATTGGCAGCAGATCCGCATTGGATATATAAATGCTGGGAGCGAACCAGTCATTCCAGTGGTATACAGCCGTAAACAGCGACAGCGTCGCAATGACCGGACCTGAGAGCGGCAGCACAATTCGGAAGAATACCCCCCAGTTCGATGAACCGTCGATATGAGCCGACTCCTCGAGTCCGGGCGGGATGCCCTTAAAGAACGTCCGGAAGATGATCATATTCCATACGCTGATGATGCCGGGTATGACCATAACCCAGAACGAGTTCATCAGACCCAGCTCCCGAATGAGCAGGTAGTTCGGAATGAGACCGCCGCTGAAATACATAGTCACGATGCACGTTACCATATAGAAGCTGCGTCCCATTAATTCACGCTTCGAAATGCCGTAGGCAAATATGGCGGTTGCCACAATGGAGAGCAGGGTGCCCGTTACCGTGCGAAACACCGAGATGATGAACCCGTCAATCAGCCGCTCATCCTTAAACACCACACGATAATTCTCAAGCGTGAATTCGCGCGGCCAGAATGTAATCCCGCCCTGCATCGTATCGGTCCCCGAGTTAAACGAGATGACGGCGGCGTTCCAGAATGGATACAGCGCAATAAATGCAAGCAAAGCCAGCGAGCCGTAGACGATGCCAACGAACAACCGATCTCCGTTCGACAGCCTCATATGAATCTCTCCCCCTTCTTCCCTACCATAGGCTGTTCCCCGATCGGCGGGCCCAGTAATTGGCCCCGGCCAGTAACACTACGCTGATGATGGCCTTGAACAGGCCTGCCGCGGTCGCGTAGGAGAATCGGCTGTTCTGAATACCAATCCGGTACACATACGTATCCAGCACATCGCTGACATCCCGCAATACCGGATTGCCCGCCAGCAGCAAGATATCCTCAAAGCCTGCATTCAGGAAATTGCCAATGGCCAGAATCGAGAACACAACGATGATCGGCATAATGGACGGAATCGTAATGGAGAAGATCTGCTTCAATCGGCTTGCACCGTCAATCGAGGCTGCCTCATACAGTTGGGGATTGATGCCCGCGATAGCCGCTAAATACACGATGGATGAGAAACCGATCTCCTTCCACACGTTGGTCACGGTTAAGATGCTCCAGAAATATTTCGGCTCCGACAGAAAGTTAATCGGGTCGTCGATCAGATTCAGACTCTGCAGCAGGATGTTCAGGCTGCCGTTATCCGTAGACAGGATAGAGATCGCAAAGCCCGATACGATGACCCACGACAGGAAGTGAGGCAGATAGCTGATGGTCTGGACGATTCTTTTGAAGGACCGTCTCCCGACTTCGTTCAGCATCAGCGCGAGCAGAATCGGCGCCGGAAACCCGATGCACAGCTTGAGCACACTAATAACGAGGGTATTCCGCATAATGGTCCAAAACTCCGGCGCTCCGAAAAACATGTCAAAATGCTTGAAGCCCACCCAGGGACTATTCAAAAATCCCTTGAACAAACTGTAATCCTGAAATGCCATGAGCACGCCATACATCGGAATATAACTGAAGACAAGAATGAACATCATAGCCGGAAGCACCATGAGCTGAATATCCCATTGCTTCAGGAAGCGGTGCAGGCGGCCCTTCTTCCTGTGCGGCTCTGCCTTGCGATGGATCTCGGCTTGCGGCATGGGCATCTCCCCCTTTTAACTTTGTGTTAGATTTATTGACATAACTCTGAGATGCTTGCCACTTCATTGTATCGCCTGCACCAGGCTCATTTCTCTGCTAAAACGAGTAAAAACCAGCACTATATCACTGGTTTTTAGGAATTTTGCTTTTGTGAAGCCTTCGGCGTCATGCCGATGTGCTTTTTGAACAGCCGATTAAAATTGGTCAGCGTGCGGAAGCCGCATTCCAGGGCAACATCCATTACTTTCATATGACCTGCCTCCAGCATCATGACGGCTTGCTCCAGCCGAATATGGATGAGGTACAGCAGCGGCGGCATGCCAACCGCGCGTTTGAATATTTCGCTGAACCTGGAAGGGCTGAGGTAGACGAGTGATGCCAGCTCCTCCAGTGTCCAGGGATGCGCGAAATTTTGTTCCATGACCATGATGACCTGGCGCATCTTCTCAAGCTGGCGCTCGCTGATGCTGGGCTCGCCTCCGTTGTCCCCCACCTGCCGGCATTCCCGGTTTACGGTAGCCAGGAACTGCAGCAGAAGCGCGTAAACAACCGTAGCATAGGAACGCTGCTCCCTCTCATGCTCCTCCTGGAGCTGAAACAGAAGTGCATGCAGCTTGTCCATGGCCGGATGGTCGCGGTGGATCAGATTCGTGTAATGCTTGCCCATCTCCCGGAACGGACTGAACAGCTCCGGGTCGAACCGGAGGTTATGGATAAACCAGGTCGAATCGAACGTAATGACCGTGATGACAAGATCCTGGGTCTCATAGGCGCAGTGAAGGTCATTGGAGTTGATAAGCAGCACGTCGCCCTGCTGAAACTCAAATTTCTGCCCGTTGATGATGTAGTAGCCTGTCCCGGCTTTAATATAATTAATCTCCAGAACATTATGCCAATGAAGCTTCTGATAGGGGCTCGTCACGCCAATCGTATCGACGACAAAAATCGGATAATTCTTAGCCAATTTTACTTTTTCTTTTGGAATCGCTTCTTCCCGCATGATAGACGGCATCCTAAACCCCTCCGCAATCGTTTATTTATGTAAGCGCTGCACACATACATTGTTTGTCAAAGACTCTATCATCCACATTCCATAGTTGTAAATAAAAAAAGCTGTCCCGAATGTCATTCCTGACATGGAACAGCTTATTGACACCAAAAACTTCCGAGTTAGCGTTCATCGTCCCCCATCTGCGGAACGTTAGTTTGCCGGGGTGAATTTAATCCAATCGTAGTAAGCGCGTACCGGAGTGCCCGGGTAATTGAATTTCCCCGTCCATATTTCAGCTGGCCCCGCACCTGACCATAAGTTGACCATAATATGGCCCGGGCTTGTCGGCAGCGCACCGCGCGAGCCGTTCTCCGTGTGTACCAATTGGCCGTCTACATACCACTTAATGGACGTTGGCGACCATTCGAACGCATAGTTATGAAAATCGAGGGAGGCATCAAATCCCAGGTTGATAATGGTGCTATGCTGACCTACGCCATTCGTAAAATAATTGGTTTCCATCTTCGTGGTGTCTTTCCCCAGGATTTCAATGTCGATTTCGTCGTTGGACGTGCCGGTCCCTGGTCCGGAATACGTGAAGAGGCTCGTGACGAGTCCCGTTCCCTTGGCTGCTTTCAGCCGCGCTTCGACCCGGCCATAGCCATACTTGACGTTTGTTGCGTACTCGGCGGAAGCATAATTTTTCCCTGAGCAGCTGGCAGGACAGCCTGCCTTGTCGAGTCGCAGAGCCATAATGCCATTCGAGAATTCCTGGTTAGCCGCTTTCCAGCCGACACCGAAATCCGGGCCATTTCCCCATCCATCGGAGGTATAGAACAGGTTAGGGTTCGTTCCATTCAGCGGTTCGTTAAAAGCCACATCTGCAGCCGACGCTTGAATAGGTAACAGCAATCCGCATAACAGGGTACCTGCCGTAAGCACGGCCGTCATGTTCCTTCTGAAATTCATTAGCATGTTCATGAACAACACCTCTTCCTTGGAATGTAATGAATAGAATACAAGTACGATGCTTCTATGCTTCCGGGAATCTTGAAGGAAAACAGGCCCCTTTCGTTAAAATAGTTGATATGGGTGTAACTTATTGGTTGTTCATCTTCATCCTACATGTAAATATTTAGTAAATCCTAGCCATTTCAATGATAATACTGCACTATTTAACGGTTATCCTCAGTCAGACATGCGAAAAAAGGCTGCCACAGGTCGCTTGATCCCCCCTGTCACAGCCTTATACAGCCACCTCAAGAAGCATATCTAGGTTGGCACCAGAACATATTGCTGCCGATAAGCCGTTGGTGACGTGTGATGGTATTTAGCGAACGCTCTCGAGAACGTATGCAGATTGGAGTATCCCAGCGAAAAAGCCGCCTCGGTGACGGATACATCCGTTTCTGTCAGCAGCGCCGCCGCCCGCTCCATCCGCAGCTTCATTAGATAATGACTTGGACTGATGCCGTGTACCCGGATGAATTCACAATAGAGATGCGTTCGGTGTACACCCGCATGCTCGACAACATCCGTAACCGTAATGCCTTCCATGTAATGGGAATCCATATAATGCAGACTCTGCTCAAGCCAGTTCGATCTGGTCCCCTTTTTGGCCGGGGCGCCAGACAGCAGTTCAAACAGATGATACACCCATTTCTGGCGTGCAAACTCGCTGCCAAGCGTATCGTCATCCACACATTCGTAGATTTGATTTAACACCCCCGGCAGCTCTGCCTTCATCGCGTTGCGAATAAAGGGCTTATGCGGATGCAGACCAATTCGGTTCAAAGCGCTGACGGCAAACTCTCCGTTGAGTGTGACCGAATGTGTACGGAGCGGAGATTCCGGATGATGATTCGATTCCCAGTAACTGTACCTGATATGAGGGAACAAACAAAAGGCGTCCCCTTCTGACAAGGTAACCTCCTCCTCCCCATAGACCAGTGAGACCTTTCCATTTAGAACAAAATGCAGCGAATAGTTCTCCGATACCTTGGGACCAACATAATAATGGGATTTGGCAATGCTCCGACCCGTGCGGAGGATCCATATTCCGCTCTTTCTCTCCATATCTGAAGGAATGCAGTACTTCATGTCGACATACTCAAAGGCCATTTCCTTCACCTGATATCCCTCCCGTCACAAAAAATGTTTCCTATGATGCGGAGCCCTGGCAAGACTCCATGGCCTTCATCTATGGAAAAACAACAAAGAGGCACAGCGCCACCTGCCGTGCCTCCAGTGATCTGGTCGACAAACCTCGGTTTATGATCCCGAGTACCTGATCCAAAACGGCAGCCGAGGCCCTTTCATCGATCCGTCGTCCGAACGCCATGGTCCCGAGACTAACCTCCGACACTTTCACTCCCGTTCTGCCAAACGTCCTGTACTGCATAGTTACAGCCTCCTTGTATTGTCTGGTATACAAAAACAACCGGAGACACACCTTGGATCATGATGATCCAAGGATGCATCTCCGGTTGTCCGGTAGATGAAGAATTCCTTAATTATATTATTTCCGATATGTTAAGTAGGATTATAGCATCGTCTATTTTTGTCGTCAATTATTTTTCATGTTGGATTCTCGGCCAGATCAATCTGGGATGTCTCCTTACCGTCCGCTCCAAAGACAATTCCCGCAAACACCAGCGCTGCTGGAGAAGCGGTACAACACGCTCCATGAACGGCTAAGGTCCGCCTCAAACGCAAAGGAGCCATAATGTTGAATCCATCATAAGCTCCTCTGCCCCTCAACTCACTCATCCGATCTCTTTACAATGCTTCCTGCTGCTCGACCAGCTTCTCTACGTAATCGCTGACATACTCTGCATCCTGCAGACGAGATTGCACCTCCGTCTTCCACGTCTTAGCATCCCTTAATGAAGCAAGACTTTCCGTGCTGCCATACCATGTCTCTACTTTATCCCTGGAAATGCTGAAGACTTGGTCCTCGAATGCAAAAATCAGCTTCTCCAGATTATCAATCATCACAAAATTTGCAGTGGAGTTATACAGGAGAAACTCCTTCAGCTTCTCCTCCTTCAGAGCTCCAGCAACTGCTTGAAAACGCAGCTCTGCCGTCTGTTCCTCCGGGTACAGCTGGAAGGTGCGCCCGATCTCGCGCAACGGAAGCGAAGCATTCAGATTTATGAAATTCCCTGCATTCCCCATATAGGGACTGGCAAAACTTAATGAATTACGAATATCATGCGTCATCGGATCATTCTGTTCTGCTTCGTACTGGATGGCCTGGGCATGCGCCCGAGGCTTGATATATCCTTCCAGCGCAATCATGCCCCCTATGCCAATAAGCAGCAATACAATGATCAGCATATTCTTTCTACTCATTGCTCATTCACCTCATGTTTAATCGTCAGCTTACAGGCTTTATGGATCAGCAGTGGAATGAAAATCGACGTTAATGGAATCGCATATTGCAGAACAGTAACGTAAAAAGAATACGGGCCGTCTATCCGCAATTCCCTTCCAAACCATACATCACTTCCGAATTGCATCGCAAAGGAATAAGCCGAAACCACGATGACAAAAATCCCCCACAGTCCCCACGCTGCCTTGCTCCATTTGAACAGCTTGCCTGCGTTAATGACCGCCGTCTGCTTCTCATATACTTTCAAATGTCGTGACATGGAGAGATAAACCACCCCACTCAGCACAACAAGACAAAGCAGTAATCCATTCACCGCTATACCACTCGGCAGAATACGGGCAGGGATGCTTGCAATCCAGGCCAGCAAGGAATAAATCAAGGCGCTCTGAACCAAATCGTAACGGTAGCGGTAGCTGTATATCTTCTGATTATCGTCAATTAAGGACTCAATATCCTCAATGTTGTCAATAGCCAGGCTGATAGCTGATTGATAATTCATACCATTCTCCATGTAATCTGTCACCCGTGCCTCTAAATTGCTGAGAACCTCATTCTTCAGTTCTACAACCTCTTTGGTTCTACGTTGATTCGCAAATAGGCGGTCGACAAAGATCTCAAGATCATGCCGGTTTGTCATTGCTGTCTCAGCTCCCTTCCGTTACCGATCAGAACATCGATTATTTCCCGTGCAGCCTTCCACTCTTCCTGATTTTGTGTTAAACGCTCCTGTCCATCCTGACTAAGATTGTAATATTTACGCCTTCCCCCCTGGGTTTCTTCCCCCCAATAGGAGCGTATCAAGCCCTGCTTCTCCAGCCTTCTCAGACTGGAATACAGGGTAGGCTCCTTGAGCTCAAACCGGTTCCCGCTTCGCAATGAGATTTCCTTGATGATCTGATAGCCGTAATTATCTCCGTCCAACAACACGCACAGAATAAATGTATCAATATTTCCTCGTATTAAATCACTGTTATGTAATGACTCCATCAAGCTCCTAAACCTCCCCCACTGGCGGAATAGGTATAATATAACGCATATTACTATGCGTGTCAAAGTAATATTTCACACATGTATATAGACGAAATGAATGTTCTACAGATTGACGATTTACAAGCACCTGCTATATAATTCATGAAAGTTCTTCCTATTATAAATAGAATCCATTCCATGCTATATATGATATCGAAACATTTCTTTATCGTATCAGTATCTGCAGGAGGAGACGGTTGTGCTTCTTAAATACATTCGACGACTGAAATACTATATACTCCGAACCCTCCGCATGCAAAATAGCGATCATCGGATTGCGCTCGGCTTTGCCGTTGGCTTCTTCCCTTGCTGGTATCCGACTTTTGGCATTGATCTGCTGCTGGCCCCGCTGCTCGCTCGGCTGGTACGGGGTAATATTCCCTCGGCCTTCCTTGCAGCCACGGCCGGGTCCGTCCTATGGCCCATCTTGTTCTATTTAAACTACAGAGTCGGGGTATTGGTGCATCTGTTCACCACATTTCCCAAAACATTTGAAATTGAAGATGCCCTTACGGTTCCAGTTCCTGAAACGGATTATATTATCGAGACCGATCATTTTGGCAGATTAGGGCATATGGGTGTTAACTTTCTTGTAGGTGCCCTCATCAACAGCGTCCTGTCTACGTTGATCCTCTATATTCTGCTGCGCATCATGCTCTCGGTTTACCGCAAACCCCTGCTTCAGAAAATCAAGCAATCCATCCGAAAAGGAAAATCCAAAATCATAAGATGAACCCTTCATGTAAAAGCGCCCGGAACTTCACTCCGCGGCGCTTTTTTATATAGAAATCCCCTTGTTTGTGCCTTGACCAAATCCAGCCTCCTTGACAAATTCTCTGGAAATTTCGGTATAAGTTGCTAAGAGTACGGCATTCTAAAGAGGATGAGCCTTCACTACTTACCAGCAAGGGAGGAAAGAATGGATGAAATCGAAAGTACAGGACGAACTCCTTCTTAACGTCAAGAACCGTCTTGAGAATTGCGAAGATGTCATCTATCAATCCTTACGCATCCATGGATCGACATGCACCATCATCTATATTGAATCGATTGTGGACATCAGCACCTTGCACGAACATATCGTTAAACCCCTTATCAAGGAAGCCGCGCAGGTGCAGCATAATTTCGATAACTTCATTGACTGTATGGATCGCGGAGATACGCTATCGGTTCCGTTTGAGCGCTCAGCCTCGGCCGAGTACATTGCCAACATGATTGTAGAAGGCAGAGCCGTACTGATTGTCGAGAAACTGACCGAGAGCTATTTGTTTGATATTGTTTTGTATCAGAAACGAGCGGTTTCGGAATCGCAGAACGAACTGGTGGTGAATGGCCCGCAGGAGGCTTTTATTGAAGACATCGGCACAAATTTATCGCTGCTGCGGCACAAAATCAAGCATACCGATTTAAAAACCATCCGTTATCA
Source organism: Paenibacillus glucanolyticus NBRC 15330 (assembly GCF_004000885.1). Lineage (GTDB taxonomy): Bacteria > Bacillota > Bacilli > Paenibacillales > Paenibacillaceae > Paenibacillus_AQ > Paenibacillus_AQ glucanolyticus. Next base: position 9,497 of record NZ_BIMC01000011.1, on the reverse strand, counting down.
AATTGGCGATTACTCAAAGACAGCCGTATATATGGTATACGTGGACGGTTTATGCAAGCCCGAAATCGTATCCCAGGTAGACCGTCAGTTGAAAAGCATATCCATTGACGGGACTTTCGGGATCAGCACCTTGTCGGAGCAGATGAAAGAAGGCGTGAAATCCCCCTTCCCGCAGTTTCAATATACGGAACGACCGGATTCCGTAGCTGCCTCCCTGCTTGAAGGAAGAGTCGGCATCATGCAGGACGGGACACCCTCGGCACTCATCGTGCCCGTGACGCTGTTTTCGCTGCTGCAGTCGTCTGAGGACTACTACCACAGCTTCTTCTCTTCCAGCTGGATACGGATTATCCGGTTCATGTTCGCCGTTATATCATTGCTAATGCCCTCTCTGTATGTCGCGATCACAACGTTTCAGCCATCCATCATACCAACCGATCTGCTGATTACCATTGCGGCATCCCGTGAGAATATCCCGTTCTCCGCGCTGGCCGAAGCGCTGATCATGGAGCTGACGTTTGAAGCACTGCGAGAAGCCGGAACACGGATTCCCAAGCCCGTTGGACAGACCATATCCATTATCGGCGCCATCGTCATTGGACAAGCTGCGGTTGAAGCAGGCATCGTATCCAATCCGATGGTCATCGTGGTATCGATAACGGGCATCGCTTCTTATATTATCCCGCACTTCGAGCTTGGGCTTGCATTTCGCTTGCTGCGCTTTCCGATACTGATTCTTGGAGGCACTCTCGGTCTCATCGGTGTATTTGCCGCCGCCTTTCTCGTGTATGGACACATGGCTTCGCTGAAGTCGTTTAACACGCCGTATCTGCAGCCAGTGGCGCCACTCGTAATATCCGAATGGAAGGATACCTTCTTGCGGGCACCATCCATGCTGATGAAGAACAGGCCTAAGGCCTATGCATCATCCAACAATTTAAGGAGACGAAAGTGAGCATGACTCTACTCAAATTGTTCAAAATTCTGCTTCCCCTCATTCTGCTAACAGGCTGCGGCTTCAGCCTGACCAAGGTGGAAATCAATGAACAAACCTTCGTATTTGCCATGTACATCAATGAGGGCAAGCAAAAGGGGACCGTTGAGGTGACCATCAGCGCCCCCCTGCCGAACCGTCTCACATCCGGCCGGCAAGCGGGAGGACATGGCGGTGGAGATCCTTATGCCATGGTAACCAAAACGTCCACCACGGTGCAGGACACCCTCCATCTCATTCAACGGGATCTCTCTCGCCGGTTTGACTTCAGTCACACCAAAGTGGTTGTTGTAGGCAAAGGTTATGCCGAGGCGGGACTTGAGGATCTGATGGATTGGCTCCAGCGGGAACCAACAACAAACCTGCGTACATACTTAATGGTTGCACCCGGCGATGCTAAAAAAGTCGCGGAGCTGACACCGGTGTTTGAGCAAATGCCTTCCGAAGTGCTCATCCGGTTTGCGACTCAACATAACATGATCAATACAACCTTGAAGGATTGCCTGTATGCTGAATCCGCTAACCAGGGATATGCCTTGACCTATTTGGCAGCACAAAAAAAACCGATGGTGGCCGACCAGGAAAAGCTGGAGCCTTGGACTGGAATTCAAGGTACGGCTATTTTTCATAACCATCGACTTCTTACCACACTCCCCATGCAGGAGTCCTTGGCTGTCAGTTGGGCCGTAAACGAAGTGAAGGGGCCGCTGTATACCGTTTCCTGGAATGAAGGAGCTGGGAGAGCCAGCGTATTTCTCATCTCGACAAACTCGAAGAAATCCGTGCGTATGGTCAATGGCCATCCGGTATTCACGATTAAGCTAATTGGAATCGGGGATGTCATCTACAAGCGGAACCAGAAGCAGTTGGACACGTTGGAAGCCAAACGAATTATCGAGCGAGAGCTCAATGACATGGTCAAAAGCGAATTGCAAAAAGCGCTCAGCACTTCGCAAAGGGTGGGCTCCGACATTCTGCAGTTAGGCATGCTGGTGGACTGGAACTATCCTGACCATTGGGAAAAGGTTCGCTCCGAATGGGCGAATTACTACAAGAACGAGGTTGAGATCCAGGTCGTCACGGACATTCGGGTCCGCAACTTCGGAACAACGCTCAAAATGAAACCGAAATAAGGAGGCACGTCCGAATGCTGGCACTTTTATTCTTAGCTTATGCCCTGGTTGAATGGTTCATTGCGAAGAATAAAGTAAAAGCCCCCCGTGAAAAATGGACGATGCTTGTTCTTATTGTGGCCTTTACGATCTGGAACCTGTTCGCCCTTTACTTTCACGAATGGCTAACCCCAAACCATCTGATCATCTGGTTATTTGGCTGGCTTGATAGGTTATAAAAAACGGAAAGGACGTAAGCATCCTCATGCGTAATACTCCCTGGCAGCTGTTCCGATTCGGATTTGTTTATCTTAACGCCATACCCACTGGCTTTCTGATCAGCCCCATACTGTGGAATTCTGCCTATTTAGGCTGGGCTTCCATCCTGGTAGGGTATGCCATGAGCTTGATTCTGCTGTGGTTTACCATAAAGGTTGGGCTCTGGGATCCGCATAAGCCATGGCTCGACTTCGGTAGCCAGCTGGTTAGCAAGTGGATTCACTTTCCGATTGTTTTCCTGGTGATGGTCTGGGCCATTAATTATATCGGGATGGATATCGAAGGTTTCACTTTATTCTTTGACACCAATTACATGCGGGAAACCCCGCAATGGTTTGTCCTCCTCATCGTGGGCATGGTCGTCACCATAACCGCACGCTGGGGCCTCGAAACCATGATCTATATATCCGATGGATTGTTTATCGTGATTGTGATTGCCATTGTGTTTATGAATATGTTTTTCTTCAAGGAAGCCCATTTCGATATGGCCATTGCGATGGTCAGACATCACAATTACGGATCCACGATGAAGGATGCCCTGTTCTGCCTCTCCTTTTTTGCGGAATGGATCGTATTCCTCTTTCTCGCGCCCTACCTCAAGTTTGATCGAAGATCGTTTCGAAACCTGGCGGCAGCCGGGCTGCTGGTAACCATCGGCATGCTGCTCCAATGGGCATCCACGCTGTTGAATTTCGGCCCTTATCTGGGCCGTGAGCTTCAGTATCCGCTCGTTGAATTAATGCGGGCAGCCAGTGGATTCCTCGGAAATTCGGATCCGCTGATGATCGGTCTGTGGAGCAGCTCCATGTTCCTGCACAGCGCTTTTTTAATCCATATCAGTGCAAGATGTCTTGCCAAGCTGTTTCAATTAAACCATATGGACGGTCCCTTGATTGCCATCATCGGGGGAACCGCTATCGTAATCGCATATCAGTATTCGCAGAATCCGATCCGATTTATGGGGGATTTCAATTCCTTCGGGATGGCGGTGTTTTTTATTTTGATGGAGTTCATCCCCATTTTCTACTGGATAGCCTCCCTGTTTCGCAGACGTGGACATAAACATAAGCCCAGACAGAAGCCCAGACAGAAACAAAAGCCTGCTTAAAACTACTGCTCGACAATCCATAGTCCCTGCTTGGCAATGAAACATAAAAGAGAGCGGCAATCATGCCGCTCTCTCCTTCCTTAACATGACCTGTCAAGGCCCCAGCCTCTCTATATACGAGTTATCAACATACTTTTCATATTGAATCGGCTGTTTCAGGAATCCGCTTGCCTCCAAAATCTCGACCGAAGCCTGCTGGGTTGCAATAGCATCCCGCGTGATCGGTGTAAGCTCCGCGTTTTGGTTGCTGAATACCTCCTTCAGGATTTCGACCGGTATCTTCTTCTCATCGGCAAACATCTGGGCCATTTCATCCAAATGCTCATTCTGCCAGACAATCGCCTCCTTATACACCCGGAGGAACTCCGTCACAAGCTCCGGGTGCTCCTTGGCAAAATCGGTACGGGCAATCAGCGCGACCGGCGCGAGAATTCCCTGTTCGGGACCCGCCACAAGGGCAGCTGTTTTTTGCCGTGTCAGCTGGGTCGTAAACGGATCTATAGCAACCCATGCATCTACTTTCCCCGTAGTGAAAGCGGGCAGTGCGTCGGTAAACTGTAAATTGACAATCTCCAGATCCTGCTCGGATAATCCATACTTGGCTAATACCTTCAGAAGATACACATGGGAGGTCGTCCCTTTGGCCAGGGCAATTCTTTTGCCCTTCAGATCCTCCACACGATGCACCGGCGAATTCGCTGGCACCAGTATGGAATTCAGTCTCGCTCCATTACTGATCAATCCAATATTAACAAAAGGAAGTCCTGCGGATTGGCCTTGAAGAGCTGCTCCGTCACCAAGAAGTGAAATATCCACACGATCGGCTGCCAATGACTCCAGCAGCGGCGGACCGCTCTGGAATTCGCTCCATTTCACGGTTGCGTGATGAGCCTTGAAGCTCTCTTCAAGCCAGCCCTTCTCCTTGATGACCGTAAATAAATTGGTTCCCCCATTAATCGCCAGCTGGACAACGATCGGTTCCTTCTCCCCCTCCCCCGCCTCCGAGGTTTTGCTGCTGCACCCTGTTGCAAACATCAGCAGTGTCAGCATGAATAAGAGGACTATCATTAACTTAAAGTGTGATGACTTCATCAGGACCATGGCTGCTTCTCTCCTTGTTTATATCCAGCAGGACGTTTGCTTTTACTAAGCATGGATGTTAGGCGTTTTCAGATAGGTCTTGCTTTGCCGGCCGTCCACGCTGTACGGCACTTCTCCTGCAAGCGTAACGCGGCGAACGATGCGGTGCTGTTCACCATAGTCATTAACAGCGATATGCTGGGTCGAGCGATTATCCCAGATGGCTACATCCCCTGCTGCCCAGTGCCAACGCACCGTATTTTCCAGGCTGGTGATGTGGCCTTGAAACAGCTCATATAATCTGGACGATTCCGCTGCGGATACTCCAAGCAATCGCTTGACAAAACTCCCTAGTAGAAGCGATTTCTCCCGGGTCTCCGGGTGAACGCGAACGATGGGGTGCTCGGTCTCATAGACGGTGGATGCAAATGTGCGCTGATACTCCTTCACGCTGTCCTCCGAGGCTTCCGGACGTCTTGCGGCATAATCATACAGATTCGTGTGAACCGCCCACAGCTTCTCTGCCAGCTCCTTCAGCTCTTGCGGCAGACTGTCATAGGCAGCTGCGGTATTGGACCATACGGTATCTCCACCGGAAGAAGGCACTACGACTGAACGAAGTACAGAAATGCTGGGATATGCATCGATAAATGTAATATCCGTGTGCCATGCATTGGCGCGTCCGCCATGATGCGAATCGATCTCCAAGATATAACGGCTTCCTTCTTTGGTCTTCACCGTAGGATGTGCGAAGGGCTCACCGAGCAGATCCGCGAAGACTTCTTGTCCCTCATCATCCAGATGCTGTTGATTTCGGAAGAACAGCACTTTGTGTTTAAGAAGGGCCGCTCGAATAGACTGGACCGCAGCCCGATCCAGATCTCCACCCAGTGTGATCCCCTTCACTTCGGCTCCAACGCGGCCGCCAATCGGCCGTACCTCTAATGTATCTGTTTCTTGTTTAACTCCAATACTCATAGACTCTGCACTCCTTATTTATAGTTTTCATTCCATGAAACACGATTTTAATAAGGCCGGTCGCCGATAATCGATACCCGCTCAGCCACCCTGCGGTTCGGATAATAATCATTTACAGCATAGTGCTGAGTCGAACGGTTGTCCCAGAACGCTATCGTATGAGCATCCACTCCATTCATCAAATTTCATAATTCTCATGTGAATAGTAGGTATTTAGGGAATAAAAAAAGATCCAACGGTTTAGCTGATTTGCTAAATCCGTTGAATCTCCGGAGGCCCAGTCGATTCCCGAATACCCTTTATTCGAATGAACTACTGAATTTCACGTCTTGTTGTTGTGTATTTGATAATATATTCCTATCCAATACATGTCAACCATTTTCTGAGAAGATCTGTTTTCAGCTTTATTATCAAAGTTTCCAACAAAAAACCAACATTTTGTGAAAGCGCTTCCTACAAAAGGTTCTTTTATTGTAAGCAATTGGCATATTATATAGTACAGTAGACCAGCTGGCAAGGGTGGCAACTAGGAGGTGATAGGCATGGGCGTGAATGAGGCATTGGCTTTGATGATTTCGTTCGCCACTCTGGTCGTTTCGATCCTTGCTTTCCATAATAAGAAATAGACCCGTCCCTTGTACAGATGAATCTATTTCTTACGTCTGGTTGGAGCAAGCAATCATCCGCCCTGCATGCAACAGTCCGCTGTATCAGGAGTCGGCGGCAACCGGCTCCTTTTGTGATACACAAAATATCCTATTCCGATTTTTACGCAAATATGACTCTGGGATGCAACTAAGTATTAAGAATCGGCGTCACTTGGGCTAAAATCTGCTCGATCTGCTTGGAACTCTCTTCATACATTTTTTTCGCCTTTTTACTTTTGGTACTAAGGCTGAACAGCTCTAAATCTGCTTGGCATTTTTTTAAATTTGCATACAACAGCTTGCGCTCCTCATTCTGGGGAACCTGAATCTGATCGTCATACAAATCCACGGTAAGTGTGCCGTACGTATCAACCTGGGCAAAATAAACATCCTTCAACTTGGCTCCTATTTTATCCAGCTCATCCAGCAGCCAATTCTGGCCAAAACCCATAACTCGCAGGGGCTCATCCATGATATTCCCGTCCATAACAACAACCTGCGGCGGTTTCTCCGGAGCCACCGTAATGCCTAAATGCTTAGGGGTTAACGGGAGATTCTCCCGCTTCTGCAGGATATTGATCTCCCCACTGGATTCCATAATGGCAAACTCCACATCAGCCAGTTGAAAAATATCTTTTTTTCGAAGCTGCTGCATGATCTCATCAGTGGACAGGCGCTCTTTTTTCATATTTTCCTCAAGAATCTTTCCACCCTGTATGAGCACGGTTGGTTTAAAGTCTATAAAATCACGTGCCTTCTTACTCTTGATCTGCAAAAACTCGATAGCAAGAGAGCATAAGACCCATACCCCCAACGCAATCAGTCCCAAATACCAGTTCGTATTTAAATCCATGGATATGTAGGCAGCCAAGCTACCAATGGTAATCCCGGTCAAATATTCGAAAAAAGACAATTGTGTGACCTGACGTTTTCCAAGCAATTTTGTCATCAGAAACAGCACAATTACGGCACATAATGTACGAAGTACAATTTCAAGCCATTGCGGCATAAATGACCCTCCTCCATCTTTTTGTTCAATGATCACCTTATAGATTATTGTCAAATTTACGCATAGAAATTACACCATTATTTTCCTGTTCCCCCATCATGCATGATCTGAGAGAAAATGAGTACATTATGATGCATGAAAGGAGTGATAAAAATGACTGTAGCATCCGATGTAAAAACATGTCTCTCATCCTTGAAAAGCGCTCAGGCCAGCCTTGAGCAATTTGCGTTGTCTACACAAGACCAAAATGCTAAAACTCTGTTTACCACTGCCGCACAACAGACACAACAAGTCGTAGACCAAGTGGCACAGCGAGTCCAGCAGCTTGAACAGGAAGAGCCTCAGTATAAAGGCTTCTAATATTCGTTGCACTTTTGTTCTAACTGCGAGTAAAACCCAAGTTCGCCTCCTATCATTCCCTGGTAGGAGGTTATTTATATTGTGTGAATTGTTATTGAGTTATGCTCTACATCAGGGTAAAGTGGTAATAACAAAAGGCGGACTACAAGGAGGCAGATTCTATGAAGAATGGTACGCAGTCCATGGATGTCATCACATTCGGCGAGTCCATGGGATTGTTATATCCGGAAGGCACACGGGGAATTGGTCAAGGCGGAAGTTTGGCGCAATCCTTCGGCGGAGCCGAGAGCAATCTGGCCATTGGCCTGGCCAGGCTAGGCTGCTGCAGCGGCTGGTTTGGTCAACTGGGCAGCGATCCGCTCGGAACCGGTATTTTGAAAACGCTTCGCGGAGAAGGGGTCGATGTTTCACGCGCCAGGCAAACTGATGCCGCGCCGACCGGCCTTATGCTAAGACAGAATGTACGCGGTCAGTCCTCCGTGTACTACTACCGCAAAGGCTCAGCGGCCAGTCAAATGACGCCGGATCTCGTGGATTCCGAATACATAGCTAATGCCCGTATTCTTCATTTCACCGGCATTACGGCAGCGCTGAGCAGCAGCTGCCTGGATACGATTCGGCATGTGATTTCTGTGTGCAAGGAGCATGGCGTTCTGATCAGCTTCGATCCCAACCTAAGGCTCAAGTTATGGAATATAGAGGAAGCCCGCCCTGTTCTGCTGGAGCTTGCCGGAGCCTGCGATTATTTCCTCCCCGGCTACGATGAATGCAAGCTTTTATTTGAAACCGAGGATGAGCAGGTCATCATCAACCGTCTGCGGCAGCTGCCTGGAATGTCCATTATCAAGAGTTTCAACGGAAACAACGTAATGGTTCACCAGGATGTAACCTACTCCCTGCCGTTTGAACACGTAGAGCAAGTGGTGGATACCGTGGGGGCAGGCGATGGTTTCTGTGCCGGTTTCCTTGCCGGTATTGCCAAGGGCTGGACACCGGAAGAGGCTTTATCCCTGGGTGGCTTAACTGGCTCGCTGGTTATCCAAGCTCCCGGTGATTGGGAAGCGCTTCCGACATGGGATGAGGTTCAGCAGCGGCGCGGCCATTCGGCTCATATCGAGCGCTAGACCTTTTCATAAGCTATAATCCCTAATTCATTCATCATACGACAAGGAGCTGTGTAGCATGAAAAAACTAAGACTGATTGAACAGATTCATCAAGCCGGTGTTGTAGCTGTCCTGCGCGGAGATTCTCCAGAAGAGGTAGTGGAAATCGCCAAGCGTGCCATTGAAGGCGGCATTAAAGTGATCGAGGTCACGATGACCGTACCTTTTGCTACGGAAGCCATTACAACGCTATCCAAAATGTACTCTTCCAAGGATCCGCAAGCTGATGATTATGCCATCATCGGTGCCGGCACCGTCCTCGATTCCGAAACGGCCCGAATCACCATACTGGCTGGCGCTGAGTTCGTTGTGTCCCCAAGCCTCGACCGGGATACCATTATGCTCTGCAATCGCTACCGGATACCGGTCATGCCGGGCGCTGTCACCGTTCATGATATGATCGCCACGCTAGAGCTCGGTGTCGATGTCATTAAACTCTTCCCGGGGAACCTGTACTCTCCATCGGTTATTCCATCCATGAAGGGCCCGCTTCCGCAAGCCAACATTATGCCGACCGGCGGCGTGAACCTGGACAACCTTCACGAATGGATTAAGGCCGGAGCATTTGCTGTCGGAATCGGATCCGATCTAACCAAGGACGCACTCAAGAGCGGGGATTATAACCTCATTACGGAGAAGGCGCGCGCTTACATTAATGCCTTCAAAAAAGCCCACTCCCCGTCATAATTTCATTATCATGAAGAAACTCTCTTCCCTTTTTCAATGCAACATTGCGATAAACAGCAGGCCTAACAAGAATCAATTC
>NZ_BIMC01000010.1 GCF_004000885.1 Paenibacillus glucanolyticus NBRC 15330 | reverse complement strand
CCCCCCCGAGGTGGAAGCAGGGGAGCATATACTCAGGGGACAACCCTGCACTGGCTAAGTCTTCGACCCGGCAGACCGATCGTTGCGCTCGATCGACCGGCTGCTTAAGCCAGTGAGGGTTCGTGAATGCCATAACGTTAGACGAAATTATTGTATGATAAACATCTACATGTATCCAAATACTATCAACAATAATATGAACAACAAATATAATGAAGTACTGAAGGAGACTAACAATGAAAGATCCAAGAATTGAACAACTCGCTAAAAATCTTATTCAATATTCGGTGAAGCTGCAACGAGGGGAAAAAATACTAATTGAGGTGGATGGATTGGAAATTCCCTTGGCCAAAGAATTGGTAAGGCAGTCTTATTTCGTAGGTGGAGTCCCATTTCTATTAATAAATAATCATGAGTTATTAAGAGAGATTTTGATTGATTGTACTGAAGAACAATTAATAGCAATGGCATCTTACGACCTAAATCGAGTAAACGATATGCAAGCCTATATACTTATTAGAGCTGGGGAGAATTTGAGTGAACTAAGTGGTGTTTCTCCTGAGAAAATGGGCTTGTTTAGAAAATATTACTCACAACAGATCAATGGCAGACGTTACACTCATACAAAATGGTGTATTCTTCGTTATCCCAATCATGCCATGGCACAGCAGGCGAACATGTCAACAGAGGATTTTGAGAATTTATATTTTAATGTATGTAATCTGGACTATTCAAAAATGGATGTAGCTATGGATAATCTAGTTGAATTAATGGATCGAACAGATAAAGTAAGAATTTTAGGAGTAGGAACAGATTTAACATTTTCGATTAAAGGCATGCCCTCTATTAAAGACGTAGGAATTATGAACATTCCAGATGGAGAAGTGTATACAATGCCAGTTAAGGATTCGGTCAACGGAGTTATCTCGTATAATACACCTTCTTTAAAAGAGGGCTTCACTTACGAGAACATTCGTTTTGAAATTAAGGACGGCAAAATTATACATGCTACCGGAAATGATTCAGAAAGAATTAATAAATTACTGAATACGGATCAAGGATCGAGGTATTTTGGTGAATTTGGAATTGGTCTTAATCCATATATTGAGAATGTTATGAAAGATACTTTATTTGATGAAAAAATATGGGGAAGCTTTCACTTTACACCTGGATGTGTTCCAGTTAGTTCACCTGGAAATGAAAATTGGTCCGAGCTTCACTGGGATATTGTTAATATCCAAAGGCCAGAATATGGCGGTGGAGAGATATGGTTTGATGATATATTAATCCGCAAAGATGGAATGTTTATTCCTGATATTTTAAAAGGATTAAACCCTGAAAACTTAAAGTGATGATATTGACTTCATATTTACATCCTTTACTTAGAAGACCCCTTCAAAAGTATAGAAAGTTCTAAATAATCCATTTTCTCTTTTTTGGGCTACATAAAAAAAATGGAGAACTAGGGTCTATCTTTGCAAAATCAGATATTTAGTGAAGGCATTGGTAGTAATTTCACTATTGTACGTTTTCATAGATTAAGAGAATTAGAAGAGACATGGATAAGATAGAGGAGTTTGAAGAAGCGCTCATTATTAGGAAAGTGTAATCGAAGAAGGCAGATACATCGCCTAACACAGTATCTAGACTGCGGGCTACGCCCTTGGTTCGCAAGATGAGGTAGTCAGGGAAGTAGAATCAGCTCACAACCCTGCGAGGCTAAGTCCGTCGGACCCGGTCGCGTTGCTCCCTTAATCCCCTCGGGTTCGTAGATATACAAACGTTATGTGAAATAAGCCTAAATACAGAGGAGAATGTGAATGATAATTCGTGAAGCTGAAACAAAGGACGCCGAAGCGATTGAACGACTATATAAAGAATTGCTTCCAAACAACACAAAAATAAAAGTGTTGGAAGATAGAATAGAAGAAATTAAACAAAATCCTAATAGTTTCTTGTTCATTTGCGAAGTAGACCAAGAGATCGTTGCAACTGCACATCTGCATCTATGTTTAGATGCGTTGATAGAGTCACAACCTTTTGGGGTTGTAGAACGTGTAGTTGTATCTGGAAACAGACAAGGTCTAGGTTATGGATCGCTCATTATGAAGCATATTGAAGATCTGTGTATTTCAAGGGATTGCGTTAAGGTCTTTTTAACCAGCGGAGCTTCGAGGAAGCAAGCACACGAGTTCTATACAAAGTTAGGTTATGATGGTGATTCGAGTAAAGCCTTTAAGAAGTACTTATAATTTTTGAAAGTTTTTCGAAGATGAGGCAGATATTACATAACACCATATTCCCGCAGCGGGGCGTTTGCCCCTTGGTGCGCCAAGAGCGAAGGGATTTCACTGCGGATAGAATTCAGAGGTACAGGGAAGCGTTGGCGGACAACCCTGCGAGCCTAACCGCGTCGCGGGCCGCCCTTCGGGCCTTAAGGTTCTCGGTTCGGGAATACATAAACGTTATGTGAAATCCTTGTAAAATCATTAAGAGAAGGAGATTAAATGAGGTATTTAATAGTATCAATAATTTTATTTTCTCTTATTACAGTTGGCTGTAACAATAATAATGAAATCGATTTTAATCAATTAGTAGATTCATTAGTTAAAGCGGAAAAGACCATGAATAGTAAAGAGCTAGTTACTACTACTGCAACGAGTTCGAGTTCAAGTGATGGTATGATCAATATTAGAATTATGGTAGAAGATAGAGTAACTAATGAACAAGCAAAAGAATTAGTCTTTGATTTCTTTGATGAAATAGAAAGAGGAATTACAGATTTAAACCTGTTTAGAAGAAGCTATCAAATTAATTTTGATATAAAGTCAGAAAAAGATGGAGATTTAATATATAAAGGGCAAAGAAATAAAGGTGAAGAGCAGATTTGGTGGCAGTTCTAGAAGACAAGGACATCGTATAACAGTATATTCACGCTTCGGCAGAAAAGCTGCCTCGGTCCGGCATGAAGTTAGAAGTGGATTCCGTGAGGCATTTCAGTTGCAGGGAAGCGCAATAAGCCGGACACATCCTCACCGACTAAGCGCACATCGCGCCCGGCGACATTCGTCGCTTTAAGTCGATGGGACGTCATGAATACAGGAACGTTAGGCGAACATCACTGAAACGCATTGAAAGGCGGAAAAACATATGATTCGATCAATTATCTTTGATCTTGATGGTACTATATTAAACCGTAACAGTTCACTATATGAATTCATTGTCGATCAATATGAACGGATCATAAAGAAGGCTAAGAATATAGATAAGGAGAGCTACATTAATCGCTTTATTGAACTGGATAATCGGGGATATGTTTGGAAGGATAGGGTCTACCAGGAATTAATAAAGGAATTTGATCTGCAACTTGATTGGAATGAGTTATTAGCTGATTATAAAAATGGATTTTGTAAGTATGCTATACCATTTCCAAATACCTTTGAAATACTTGAAAAGCTCAAAGAACAAGATTACAAGCTTGGGATGATCACTAATGGATTCAGTGACTTTCAATCTAGTAATATCCACGCTCTAGGAATACAGAAGTACTTTGAAGTGATATTGATCTCTGAGGTAGAGGGCCTTAGAAAACCTGACCCAGCTATATTTCTTAGAGCAGCTGATTTGATGAAAGTATTACCTGAGGAATGTGTATATGTAGGTGATCATCCAATTAATGATGTCACTGCAAGTAAGAATGCTGGTATGAAGGGGATCTGGAAGGAAGATACTTATTATACAGATCAATTTGAACATGATGGACTAGTAAGAGATTTGCTAGAAATCGAAACAATTATAGAACAATGGAATTGCGAGTAATACAAAGAAGTAGTGATCTTTGTATAACAATGTGTTCACTCATAGGCAGTCAAACTGCCTCGGTCCCGGAAGAAAAATCGGAGAAGTGATCGCCGGGACACATCCATTCACCCAACCGCATCGCGGCCGGCCGAGATCGAACAAATTTTGTGATATTCCAATTGAACTCCGCCTAACATAGTATTCACGCAGCGTCCCCTAACGGCCCCTTGGTCTGCAAGAGGTGATTCGAAGAAGTGAATCAGCAGACAATCCTGCGAGGCTATGTGCTGCGCACCCAGTCGCTGATCGCTCTTTTAAGCCTCTCGAATAGAATGTAAGAACGTTATGTGATATCCTTCAAAAAAAGATTGATATGTATGAGGGCTAAAAGACAAGGAGTGGAAAATATGTTTGAAAAAAGAAGGCATATTCATATAGGTGCAGAAGGATGGGCAGATGATGTAGAAGATGCTCAGGTGGATGTAGTCGTCACATTCCCTGATTCAACAAAATGGATTTCAAATTTCTATACCATCAAATGTATTGAATCAATTAGAAAAGATTATTTGCAAAATGGACATTGTTTAAACGGGGCATATTGGTGCGGATCTTCTCCAGTAGTCATTGTAGATAATATAAGCCGTGAAAGAATAGAACAAGTAGTTGATGAACTAATTAAGAATGCCGGATTTCAATATGTATTTGAATATTTTGGTGCAGTTCGAGAAGAAGATATTAGCCGATCCGAATACCCTGAAAATTTTTTTGATGAAGAATCTAAAATAGATTCTTCTTATGTATCTTATTATGCAAGTCAGTTGGTACAAATGTTAGAGCAATCAAGTGAAAAAGTTAGACAAACAATAATGAAAGACATATTTAGGGTGTCTCAATGAAGACGAGGATTTTGGATAACACGATATTCGCACTGCGGGCCAATTTCACCATCTGGTATGAGGAAAGTCGGAGTAAAGCTAATTGAATATCCTCGAGCCTCCTTTACAAAATGATGAAAATGACCTCATTTCAAAAAGCTGGGGAAGAATGCTGGGGCGTAGCATTTAACGAAAACTTATTTGACAGAGTTTCTGAAATTCTCGATTATTTATTGCCTGTAATTAAAGACAACAGAGACATCTGCACTGACTAACTGCCCGCAAACCCACTCAGGCTTTCGGCCTTAAAGTCGATGAGACGTCGTGAATGTCGAAATGGCATGAGAAGTGTAAAGCTACAGATAACATAGTATTAACATATCGATACATATAGGTCTCTTAATCTACAGAAGCTTATTCGGAGAAGCATGAGCAGCAGATAACCCTGCGAGGCTAAGTCTTCGACACGGCGCTAAAGTCGATCGAAAATACAGAATAGACGATGAAAGGTCCGGCCAATAGAAATATGGCCGGGCTTTCTTCATTGGTCATGACACCACCAAAGGAAGCTGATACTGGATAACCGTGTTGAGGAGACCGCTTTATCCAGCGGATTTAAGCGCAAGCGGCTTATTTGGTACAATAGCATGGACCAACATCATTTACATAAAGGAGATTATAGAAGAAATGATGAACCATAAAGAGAGAATGCTGGCTGGTCTTCCGTATAAAGCATGGATGGATGGACTTGCTGAAGAACAATTAGCGAACAAGAAGAAGATCCGCGAATATAATCTATGTCCTCCCGAGGAGAAGGAGAGAATAGATGAGATTATGAGAAGCATTCTGGGAAAAGCCGGATCAAATCTTAATATTTTACCGCCTTTTCATTGTGACTATGGCAAAAATATTGAGGTTGGGAATAACTTTATGTCCAACTTCAATTGTACGATCCTGGATGTAGGCAAGGTGACGATTGGGGATAACGTCATGTTTGGCCCCAATGTATCCATCATCACGGCTGGACATCCGATTCATCCGGATTCAAGAAACTCAGGATATGAGTATGGGATCCCCATTACCATAGGCGACAGCGTCTGGATAGGTGCTAACGTGGTCGTTAATCCGGGTGTAACCATCGGTCATAACGTAGTCATCGGATCAGGCAGCGTGGTTACCAAAGACCTGCCGGACAACGTGATCGCTGTCGGGAATCCGTGCAGAGTCTTAAGAACGATTACGGAAGAGGACCGACCGTATTATTATAAAGATAGGAAATTCGACGTGGAAGACTACTAAAGTGCGCTAGGATCACGCTGTTGGAGGAGGTTTATCCTCCTTGCTAAGGCGTTCATAAAAGAGTGATGCACATTAGGCTCGACTAATATGCATCACTCTTTTTTACATGTCTGCTCATTTTGCTCATTGGCTTTTTATTACGGAGTGTAAAATTAAACTATACTTGAAGTTTCCCTTAAGATGTTCGAATCCGTTCTGTTATCATAGAGCAAGCCATTCGAATTTGAAAGGGGGGAATCCTGGTGTTACATATAATGGACGTCGCTGAAACGTTGGTGGATCATATCAAAAATAATTATCCACAGGATATCGCAATTGTTGCCTATTACGGATCATACTCACAGGGCACGGCTACCAAGCGATCGGATCTGGATTTTTTCTTCATACCGGCCACGCCAAAAGGTTATCGTGCAAGTATACAGTTTGTTATGCAAGATATCAGCTTCGATTTCTGGCCGATCAGCTGGGAACGTGCCGAACGCATGGCAACCTATCAGGAAACGAACACCTCCATCATCGCGGACTCGATTCTGCTGTATTCGCGGAGCGATGAGGATCTGTCACGCTTTAAGAAGCTGCAGCAAACGATTATCGATATGCCTCCGAGCCAGCAGTCGTTTATTGATAAAGCCGAAGAACAGTTACGTGCCGTGTATCTTCATTTGTATAAGCTCGGGAAGGCGCCATGCGAGGGAAACATCACATACTACCGCAATGAAGCTCATGATGTACTAATCCAGGTGCTTTCGAGTCTGGCACTTCTCAATAGAGCCTATCTCAAGAGCGGCTGGGGCAAGAACCAAAGCCAGATCATGAATTTTGCGCTAAAACCCGCCTGTTTGGAAGAACAGATGGATTTCATCATGTGTGCAGATTCGGCAGAGAGCATTCGCGATGCATGCGAACATCTCGTCGAGAGTATGCTTTCGTTATTGATCGAGGAGAAAGCTGCGCTAACGGGGCAGCCCTCTTATCCGGACCGAATGAAGGGATTTTATGAAGAAGTGAAGGGGATTCTGGATAAACTCAAGACGGCCTGTGAAACTGGGAATTATCCAATCGCCTATTTCTGGTCGATTGGTGCCCAAGATGAGATCGCCCGTTTTATTTATTACGCTGAACATGGGTATTGGCCGACCTCATTAGACTCAAGTCTGAACTACCAACAGGTTTATCTCAGCAAAGGGCTGCCGGATCTGGTGTCAGTGCTGGATCCCGGCAATTTCGCTCCGCTTTACGAAGCGGTTCTATGCCTGGAATCGGGTCTGGAGAAACTCCTCATCGAGGAGGGAGTTACCATCATTCGTTATGAGACGCTGGAGCAATTTAAGCTTGATCTTGAAAAATCGCTCGAAGACGCAAAATAGACAAAACAAGGTCCGGCCAGTGTAGATACGGCCGGACCTTGTTTTGTCGTCTGTTGGAAGCTTAATTCGGTTCGATATGAACATGAACATCATAAACGCCGTGCGTTTCTTTTAACTCATGCTCCACTTGATCCGAGATATCGTGAGCAACCCGGATATCCAGATTTGATTTTACGAGAATAACGATATCGACAACTGTGTTGCTGCCATAATTTCTTGCACGAATGTCTTTGACTCCCTTTACTCCATAAACCTGCTTCACCGTTTCTTTATAACTCTTAATGATGTTCTCATCGAATCCATCGGTTAAATGGTGAGAGGCATCGCGGAAGATATCCCATGCGGTTTTGCATATCAGAAAGCCGACCAGGACGGCAGTTAGCGGATCAAGCCATGGCACATGAAATTGGGCGCCAACAATACCGACAACCGTACCGATGCTGACCCAGGCATCCGAGAGGTTATCCTTGGCGGCTGCCATAACGGCTTGACTGTTTATTTTCGTTGCGAGTCGTTTGTTATAGCGATAAACCATAAACATCACAATGGCACAAAAGATACCGGTCCACGCGGATATGAGATCAGGGGACTCATGATTTCCTTCAAATACGGAAGATATGGCCCCGTACAATACTTGGATACCTACGGCCATCATAATAAAGGAAGCGATTAAGGACGCCACCGTCTCCGCTTTCCAGTGTCCGTAGGGGTGATCCCGGTCAGCCGGTTTTTGTGACAATCGAAGTCCGATCAAGACTGCAATGGAGGCCACGATGTCCGTGGCGTTATTTAATCCGTCCGCCCGCAGGGCCTCGGAGTTCGCGGTATAGCCTATGAACAGTTTGATTGCAGATAAACATATATAAGCAATGATACTGATAATGGCACCTTTTTCACCTAATTTTAAATCATTGAAACGTTGTTGCTCCACATCTAGCCGACTCCTTCCGCACGCCCCTGAATAGTACCTGACTATATTACCAAGCCGATTATGGGTGGGTCTAGAGCAACGTTTTTTCCTCTCTCTTAATAATTGACAAGGGGCAAAAAGAGTTGCACCAGACTAAGAAAGATAGAGCGAGACTACGATGGGGCTTGAAGCGTTAATTAAGTATAACAGCTTAACAAACAACTTGGCTTGCTGGAGGTTATCGTTATTGAACGGATATGATAGGGGGATGAACCACTATGGATGATGATCAAGGTCTACTAGATCGCAGAAATAACCCAGCATAAGCTGCAGGGATGAAAGGTTGGTATTCGTGCGAAAAAGAGAGAATGGCGGTTACCTTAACATGAACTGGTGGATTATCGGACTATTGATCTTACTTACACTTGAAACCAGCTTAGACCCACAACCTCCGCGAAAAGAGAACGAGAATAGGCATAGGCATGCTTCCATTTCATGTGCCGCCTATAATTATTGTGAGGAGGTATTTACGGACCAGAATATCAATAGATTCAGTAATAATTCATTGTGGATGACAAATATGGCGAAATCGTGCTTATAAATGAATCTGAACAAGAAAGGTGGCTGCATTTGTACAGGATAAGTACCGGTCCATGGGGTTCTTCATACACATACACATACACATAAACATAAACAATAAACCGCCAGTAGGAGAACTGGCGGTTTTCTTATGGGTATGGGAGGGAAAGGTGGCTTAGCGATTATTCCTCCGGGATCTGCGTTTAACGACGCGCAACATCAGTATAACGGAAAGAACCCCTATTATTGCAGGCATAGCGTCTAGCCTCCTGATATATCATGATTAAGAATCATCTTACCTCTTCATAGTATAATATTCAGATTATATGAATAATGATTGGGTTGTTCGCCGCCTTTCGTAAGTGTAGCGTGCTCGAACTTATCTTTTCGCTTATTAGATATGGTGTTAGACAGAAGAAATTCCCTTCGCTTGGGCGGAGGGAATTTTCTTCTGTGGTGTATTGTGCCTGCTTCTCTTCATTACATGATCTTATTCAAGTGAAGCATATATTCACCGCGATTCAGCGGATTTACTTGTCGCCGTTTATTCTCAGGGATGGTGGTCTGCACCTTCACGTAGCCGCCTGGTCTAACGGAGAGCATGCCTTCACCGCTTGTCAGGGAATGGACTTCTGATTTCAGCTCGTCGGAAGTGCGCACAGGAATCGTGCCATGAAGATGAACGACGTTGTTACGGAATTCAGGTTCCTGGTAGGTTCCTTCAAGTGCAGCTAACCTGGATAAAACTTTGCTTAAGCTGCTTTCCGGCAGGATGAATTGGATATCATTCATGGGCTCGTATACCTCCGTCCCGGCTTGGTTCAGCGCTTCCATAAGGACAAGCGGGGTTAAGCTGCGAAAATCCTTGGCCGTGGATACGGGACTTGCGTAACCGGTATGCGTCAGCGTCACGATGATATCCGTTACGGACCATGCGTACAGCCCTTCCTGAAGCACCTCAATGACGGTATCCTTAATCGCTTTCTGGAAGGATAGAGGAAGGGAGCCCAGCTCAACGTCCAAGCGATACTGCAGACCGGATCCCGGTTCTCCCGGTTCAACCCGCAAGCCGACGGTTGCATAGAATGGGCACTCCCCTATATATTCAACAGCTTCTCCGACACCGCAGGGTTTCTCGATGCAAATGACCCGGGGAGCTGAAAAAACAGCTTCGATGCCGTATTGCCGCTGAAGCGTCTCTACCAGAATCTCTTGCTGGACTTTGCCGAACACATGGATGATGTTTTCCTTTGTGTTTGTATCCTGAACGTACTGCAGAAATGGATCCTCAACGGTCAGATCGCTTAGTGCATTGTGCAGTTTATGTTCGTCTTCGGGTTGTTTCGTTGAGACATGGACCTGAATGGGTGGCTTCTGAAAGTGAACAACCTTCATCTTGTCAGACACGGCTCCGATAACATCGCCGACCCTTAGCTCGCTACCGATCAGGATGCCGATATCCCCTGCATCAATATGACCGGCCGGAGCGGATTTTCCATGCTGCAGTGCATGCAGCTGCTTCACTTTAAGCATCGTGGTTTGTCCGTCCTGTGACGTAACCGAGATTTCATCACGGGCCTGGACTTTCCCGGCGAACAGCCGAAAATAGACATTCCGTTCCCCGTTCGGCTGTTTAATCACTTTGAACACCAAGCCGGATAGCGGTTCATGATTCAGCTCAGACGGGTCGTTAACCGGGAAAAAGTCGTTCAGTGCCGCTAGCAGCGGCTCCATGCCAACTCCTTTGGCGGCGGAGCCGGCAAACAGGGGATAAGCTTTACCCTGCCGGGTTTGCTTGCGCAATTCTTCCTTCAGCCGTTCGCTGGATACAGGAACATCATGAGCGTAATCTTGCAGCAGCTCGTCGTTAAGCAGCGCCAGGATCTCCAGCCAACCTGAGTTATGGGGATCTGCCATGTCCACGTGAACGGATGTGCTGCCTTCATTATCAACACGGCTCATTTCACAAATATGTTCATCCAGCAGATTCCGCAGCATGGTACGAACTCGGTTGTAGTCCGCACCCATTCGGTCGATTTTGTTCATGAACAGTAGGGTAGGGATACCTTGTTCCTTCAAACTCTGTTTAAGCACCCGGGTTTGGGCCTGTACACCTTCAACGGCGGAAATAACCAGAATGACGCCATCCAGAACACTTAAGGAATGCTCGACCTCCGAGATGAAATCCGCATGCCCCGGCGTATCGATGAGATTGACTTTAAGATCACCCAGCGTGAACGATACCGCCGCGGATTTAATCGTAATTCCCCGTCTTCGCTCAATTTCGAGGGAATCGGTGGTTGTATTGCCCTGATCGACCGAGCCAGCCTGCTCAATGATACCGGATCGGTAGAGAATTTGCTCTGTTAGTGTGGTTTTACCGGCGTCAACATGGGCCAGAACCCCAATATTCAATATTTTCTGCATATAGTATAACCCTCATTCGTTTCATGTTTTGTAGTCCTTTCGATTGGGTATGGTTTTTGAATTGCCGCATAGATAAACGCCTCCATTTAAATAAAGTTAACTTTAGTTTATCCGTCGCAGCATGTTCGGAATATGGAACAAACGCTTATAATTATTAATTATCTTGTTTTGAAGAGCTCTATTTGGATTTACATATTTAATACCGTGAAAAATAGCTCGCATTGGATTAGGATAGAGGCATAAACCATATTGAAGGGGTCTTGCACTTGATAACACTTCATGTCATAGATAAAGATAATTGGGAGGATTGCATCCGTCTCAAACCCAAGCCGGAACAAGAGAAATGGATTGCACCTAATCTATACTCGATAGCCGAGGCACAATTTATGGAAGGATTCGAAACCAGGGCGATCTATCATGATGACGAGATGATTGGTTTTGTCATGTACGGTCCTCATTCTTGCGATGATAACTACTGGATATACCGGTTTATGATCGACGGCAGGTTTCAAGGGCAGCATTATGCCAAACCTGCGATTCGGCTCGTTCTTGATGAGATTCGAAAGGCTTCGGACCGAACAGACCATGTGATGTTATGTTATAAACCCGAGAATGAGCGGGCCAAAACGGTATACACCCAAATGGGGTTCCAGGAAGCGGGTTATGCTCCGTGGGGAGATGCGATGGCCAAATATAGTTATATATAAAAGCCCCCTATGTAATCTAGACATCATCATAGAAACTATCGTAAACTTAAACGTGAGTGATAGAGACATTATCATATCAAGCTTCGAGTACGACATGTGCCAGAAGTATCCGTAATTACGCCAAGTCCTTTTTTCGATGAAAGGGTTCGGCGTATTCTTCTTTATGGTTTGGTTCCTCAAAAAAGGATGGATGCCGGGGAAAGGGAAGTGAAAAACGTGTTACATAATATGAGGCTTACCATAGGATCAAAGATTGTGCTTGGTTATTTGATCATCGTTATTTTTCTGGGAGCTTCCATCTTTGTTCTCAGCGATCGAATTTCATCTCTTGAGAAAGAGATTGATTTTATCGTGGAGCATGATATTGAAGTTCACAATTTGACGAATCAGATTGAAAAACATGTGCTCGATATGGAGACAGGACAGAGAGGTTTTGCCCTTACCGGGGATGACCGATACTTAATACCCTATACAGACGGACAGGCCAATTGGCAGAAGGATTTTTCCAATCTCCATGAGTTAATAGCCGATAATCCCGATCAGCAGAATCGTTTGGAGGAGATCAAGGCCAACATCGAAGAATGGATTGATACCGCTGGAGAGTCCGTTGTTGCTATGAAAAAAGCGAATGACAACGAAGGAGTCCTTCAATTCTTCATGGAGGACCCGGGTAAAAAAATCGTTGATCAAATGCGGTCACAGCTGGCAGATTTCCGCAGCACGGAGAAAAGTCTGACACAGAAGCGCGTAGATGAGCTCGATCAAAAAAACGCGGACTTCAAAAACGTGCTTTATATTGTTCTGGCATTGGTCATTGTTCTCTCCATTACAGTTGGCGTGGTGATTTCGAAGTCTATCGTGAACACGATCCGGGAAGTGGTCCATGCGATTTCGGACATTGCGTCTTCCGAAGGCAATTTACGCTCCAAGCGTATTGTGGTTCGAACCAAGGATGAGGTCAGGGATTTGGGTGAAGCCACCAACCGGCTGCTCGAAAATCACGAGAGACAAAGCTGGCTCCAGACCAGTACCGGGGATGTAGCTATCTCGTATCAAGGCATTAGCCATATCAACCCGCTTGCCGAGGCCTTCATTACCAAAATGGCACATCTGGTCAACGCCTCCTATGGTGTTTTTTACCTGCGGAAGGGTGACAAGCTTCATAAGACGGCTTCATTCGCTGCTTCAGGCACCGATATGGGCGCCTCGGTATTCAATATGGGTGAGGGTATGGTCGGTCAATGCGCCGTTGAGAAAAGAACCATCGTTATGGAAGCGATTCCTGATGATCACGTGAAAATAACGACCGGTCTCGGGCAATCTGCCCCGCGCAGCATTCTCATTTTTCCTGTTGAATATGAAGGAGAGCTTGAAGGGGTTATTGAACTTGCTTCGCTAGAAGCCTTTACTCCAATACAATTGAAGCTGGTAGATCAGGCACGGAGTACGCTGGGCATTGCGATGAATAACGTTCTTGCCCAGATGGAAGTCAAGCGTCTGCTGGAGGAGTCTCAGGCGATGTCCGAGGAACTTCAGGTGCAAACGGAAGAGCTAAAGGCACAATCGGATGAGCTGCTGTCACAGCAAGATGAGATGAAGGCGTCCAACGAGGCCTTGAAACTATCCGAAGAACGGCTGCAGCGTCAGCAAGAAGAGCTGGAGAAGAACAATATGGAGCTGAGCAACCGTACGGAGCAAGTGGAAGCGCATATGCGCAAGATTGAAGAAATCAAAGACGAGATTGAGAAGCAGAACTTCATGCTGGAGAAACAGGCTTCCGACCTGCAGTCTGCATCGAAATATAAATCGGAGTTCTTGGCGAATATGTCCCATGAGCTCAGGACGCCGCTGAACAGTTTATTGATCTTGTCCGAAATTCTGATGGGGAACAAGGAAGGGAACCTGAATGAGAAGCAGGTGGATTTCGCGCGAACGATTCACTCTTCCGGCAATGATCTGCTGCATCTGATTGATGATATTCTCGACCTGTCGAAGGTAGAGGCGGGACAGATGAAGGTTGAGTTGGAGCCTGTTATTCTCGAAGAGATTAAGGAAACCCTGCAGCGCAGCTTCGAGCCGCTTGCGGCGAAAAAAGGCATTGAGTTCCATATCGAGATGGAGCAGGGTCTGCCTCATTCGTTACATACCGATGTACAGCGCGTGCAGCAGATTCTGAAGAACTTGTTATCCAATGCTTTCAAATTTACCAGCCAGGGCTCTGTAACATTGCAGGTAACCCGTACGAATCATCAACAGCCTTTCAGTGAAATGAGTCAAGGGGGATGGACTGCATTCTCCGTGACCGATACGGGCATCGGCATATCGATGGATAAAAAGGATGTCATCTTCCAGGCGTTCCAGCAGGCGGATGGATCCACTAACCGCAAATACGGCGGCACGGGACTTGGGCTTACAATCAGCCGCGAGCTGGCTGGATTGATTGGCGGATACATTGATTTTAAAAGCCAGGAAGGCACAGGCAGCACCTTCACGCTATATGTGCCGGAAACTCCGGTTCTACCAGAGGCATCAGGTATTCAGGAAGCTGCCGCTGCCCAGGAAGCCGTTATCCCGGGCGTACCCTCATCTTCTTCGTCTTCGGAAGAGGTTCTGGCAACGGATATTGAATTATCCGATCCCGATCTGTTGACCGTCTCCGAAATGGAGGACGACCGGGAACATATTAAGCCTGGCGACCGGATCTTATTAATCATTGAGGATGATATCCATTTTGCGAAAATACTGCTGGATATCGTTCGCGCACATAAATTTAAAGGGATTGTTGCGCTGAAAGGGGACCGGGGCTTGGCGCTTGCGCATACCTATAAACCGGATGCCATTATGCTTGATATTCAGCTGCCTGTCATCGATGGCTGGACCATACTCGAGCGGCTGAAGCAGCAGCCGGATTTGCGCCATATTCCGGTGCATGTCATTTCCGTGGTTGATGAGCCGCAGCAGGGCTTAAGCATGGGGGCAATGGCCTACCTGAAGAAACCGGCCAACAAGAATCAGATTGAGGGAGCTTTGGCTCATATCGAAACCTTTGTGGATCGTGATCTCAAGCGGCTGCTGATTGTTGAAGACGATGTTATTCTGCGCAGCAGCATGGTAGAGCTGATTGGCCATGATGATGTCATCATAACGGCCGTTTCCACGGGGGCGGAAGCACTGCGCGAGCTGGGGCGGGAGCATTTTGACTGCATGGTACTGGATTTGGGGCTGGCTGACATTACGGGCTTCGAGCTGCTGGACCGCATTCGGCAGACCAAGCATCTTCAGCAGCTGCCGATTATTATTTATACGGGTAAAGAACTGGATATGAAGGAAGAAATCGAACTGAAGAAATATGCGGAGAGCATCATCATTAAGAACGTGAAATCGCAGGAACGGCTGTTTGACGAGACGGCGTTGTTCCTGCACCGGGTAGAGGCCAATTTACCGGAAGATCGACGCAATCTATTGCGTAAGCTGTATAACAATGAAGATGCGTTCGAAGGAAAACGGATTCTGCTGGTGGAGGACGATATCCGTAATATTTTCTCGCTGGTCAGTGTGCTGGAATCCTATAAACTGAACGTGGTCTTCACAGAAAACGGGCGGGAAGCGCTTGAGATGCTCCAGAAGGATCACAATTTTGATCTGGTGCTGATGGATATCATGATGCCGGAAATGGACGGTTATGAGACGATGAAGGCGATTCGAGAGATCCCGCAATTCGACAAGCTGCCGATTATCGCCCTGACAGCGAAGGCCATGAAGGAAGACCGTCAGCGCTGCATTGATGCGGGTGCTTCCGATTACATCACCAAACCGATTGATGTCGAGAAGCTGCTGTCCTTGCTGAAGGTATGGCTTTACACATAGAGGAGGCAGAAGATTATTCTCAACCAGGATGAGATGATGAATCCATCGGTCAACGATGAATATGCGGAACGCGAGAAGATTGAGGTAGAGCTGCTGCTGCAGGCTATCTATCGGATGTACGGTTATGACTTTCGAAATTATGCGTATGATTACATCCGGCGCAGGATTCGACATGGCATGCAGCGGATGGGTGAGGAATCGATTGCCTCTCTCATTCCCAGAGTGCTTTATCAACCGGACAGTATGCAGCAGCTTGTGAATTACTTCATGGTGAATGTCACGGAGATGTTTCGGGATCCTTCCATGTATTTGACCTTTCGGCAAAAGGTGGTGCCGTACCTGCGGACATACCCGCATATCCGCATCTGGCATGCGGGGTGCTCTACGGGCGAGGAGGTGCTCTCCATGGCGATTGTTCTCCAAGAGGAAGGCCTGTATGACAAAGCGCGTATCTACGCAACGGATATTGATGACGATGCGCTGGAATCGGCGCAAAAAGGCATCTTTCCCTTGCGTAACATGAAGGCATACACGCAGAATTATATCCGATCCGGCGGAATGCGGGATTTTGCGGATTATTATACAGCGCAGCATGAATCGGTTATCTTTCATTCTTCATTGATGAAAAATACCGTGTTCGCCAGACATAATTTGGTGACGGACCAGTCGTTTAATGAGTTCAATGTCATTCTGTGCCGCAATGTGCTCATCTATTTCAATAGAGAGCTGCAGCACAGCGCACATCAGCTTTTTTATGAGAGTCTGGCTAAACTGGGCTTTCTGGTTCTTGGGGATAAGGAATCCATTCTGTTTAATCCCTACACCCACTGTTATGAAGCGATGGATGACAGGGAAAAGCTGTATCGAAAAATAAAATAGAGATGACTGCAAGCTAAAAGAGGCGTTCCCAGCGGGTCAATAGGACTTGATGGAGCGCCTTTTTTTATGTGAGATCCACGGCAGGCCGTATAGAAGTGTTCTTCGCGAATGATAAGATTATGCTAGAATACCTAATTAGAATGTACAATTTATGGGTGTTTGGGTTTATATCATTTCCTAAGAAGTGGAGGGGATCACGATTCGGGTCTTAGCTATTAGTGACATTCATGGCTGTTATGATGAGTTTAATCAGTTATTGTTAGACGTTTGTTTTGATCCGGATGAAGATCGGCTCATCCTGCTTGGTGATTACGTGGACCGGGGACTGCGAAGCAAGGAAGTTGTGGAACAGGTAATGGCACTGCAAGATTGCGGAGTCATCACCCTTCGCGGGAATCATGATCAGATGATGCTGGATGCTATTCTGCTGGATACGGAGGAAGTGAATTCGCGCTGGATTCGCAACGGTGCGCGACATACGATTGAGAGTTACTGCGGCGCTGATTTCTTTGAAGGTGAAATGGAGCGGGACAAGTATAACGAGGGTAAAGCCTATATTAAGAAGCATTATGAACATCATCTCGCATTCCTCAATACACTCCGGCTATATTATGAGACAGACACCCACATCTTTGTGCATGCCGGGATTAATCCGGCTGTGGAGGATTGGAAGCAGCAGGTGCAGGATGATTTCATATGGATTCGCGACAAGTTCTATAATTATCCGACCCGTCTTCCCAAAACCGTTGTATTCGGGCATACGCCGGCCATCAACCTGCATGCATCCGAGAAGGTTTGGTTCAGTGAGGATGGAGACAAGATTGGCATTGATGGGGCATGCGTGTACGGCAAACAGCTGAACTGCCTGGAAATCAGGGAAGGAGAGGTTTACCAAACCTATTATGTCCCGTTAAAGCAGAACCTCGAGGAATGAAAAAAAACACCTTAAGTCGACAAAAGGGTGTAATTTCGTCGAGTAAAGGTGTTTGCTAGTAAGACTAATAATCCCTGCTATTTCTTAGCTTATCCACCATTACAGCGGACAAAAACATTTTGAAAAATGCGCTTGTCAAAATTTATGATATCAAATATCACAAACCTACCTAATAAGTAAAAAATCAAGAATAGAGGGATAAAGATGAGTATTCTGCCAAGCAGCTGCATACTCTTATCACCACGCTTACGTAGTTTCAGGGAGAATGTTATCTTGAAAGTCTATCCTAAATAAAAAAATTTCAACATTCTTCTCGTTATGCTGCCTGCTATCTGTTTGGATTTTTTATGTTAGCGTGTCTAGGAACTCCTTCACTGCCTGGGTATATCCTTCCAAATCGGTAGAATGGATATCGTGGCCGCATTGTTCAAAAACAACGAGAGAAGTATGAGGTCTCCGAGTTGCCATCAACTTGGCATGGGCTTCGTCCAAGGCGAAGCTTTGTTTGCCGTGAATAAGCAGGATCGGGCAAGTGGAGGCCAACCAATCCTTCCACCAGTCGCCTTTCGTATGCTGTGCAGAAACCGGAACTCCCTGAAGATCTGAACGGAAGCCCCAGCCTCTCTCATCTTCAAATACGCTTTCAGCAAAGTAATCGACATTTCTTAGGCCAATACGCAGAAGAGCCTCTTTAAGGTCGTCTAGTGTATCTGATCGTTCCGGCAGGTTCCCGATAAAGGACATGTCGACGTCAATCTCAGCCCCGATGTCTTCTACGATAACGGCTTTAACGTACTGCGGATACCGGGCGGCAAACTGGTATGCGTTGATACCTCCTAAAGAATGTCCGAGCAATGTTACCTGTTGTCCCTTTAACTCGGATGTAATCAAGGTGTGGATATCCTCCACATAACTCTCTCTTGAATAATTTTTATCCGGGGAATGCTCACTCCAGCCGTGACCGCGTTGGTCAAGCCCGATCACCCGCCAATCCGTAAACTTTGCGGCTAATTTCGTGAAGGTTTCGGCATCATTCATATGCCCATGCAGCATAAGGAGAACATTATGACTCTCGCCACCATAATCGAGGTAGGAGAGTTTCAAATTGCCTGATTGAAAATACTTGCGTTTGGTTGATTGAATATCCTGAGCGGACTGCATATCATATCCTCCTTAGGGCAATGGAACCTATCCCATTGCTTGTTGTTGTTTGTAGTTCAACTATAACCCATAATAGTGACAACTATTGTCATTATTAAAACAATCCATGCAGATAAGGGAATATGTTATTCTATCAAGAGAAGAAATGGGAGAGACACGTATGATGGGAGGATTTGTTTATGTTGATTATGAATGAAAAGATAAAGGCACGCGAGGTTGAACTTACCGGGTTAAACGGCGAGAGTCTGGGCATCGTCACAAGGGAAGTGGCGCTCGCACTGGCCAAGAGCCACAAAGCCGATCTGGTGTGTACCTCTTTGTTTAGCAGCCCGCCGCCATGTAAGCTGGTGAGCCGGGGGCAGGCTAAGCAGGTGGCTGCGAAGGAAAAGAAAGGCCATAATGAAACATCCGGTCCAATTAAAGTGAAGGAATTCCGCTTGTCTGTACATATCGAGGAGCACGACTACGATACCAAGCTGTCACAAATGCATAAGCTGCTTGCAGCGGATAAAGCCGTGCAGCCGGTCATCCGCATTCAAGGCAAGGAGGGAGAAGCAGCCCGCAAGCTGCTTGAGCGTCTGGTCCATGATCTGGCCGAGGTCGGCAAGAAGGAGACCGGCATTCAGGTCAGCGGCAAGTTGGCTACCGTTAAATTGCTGCCAATCTGATTCCTGGACCGTTTAACGGAGGGATTTTCATAAGATTTTTTGCGATTTTAAGTGACGCTTACGGTTTACTTTTTTATTTATAGATAGGATGGTGCGACAGGAGCTCCTGTTACAGAGCTAGGGTATAAGCTTGTTTTGTGATAGCCGTACCCGATAAGACTGATATCGTGATATATCGGTAAACAGGGGTGGCACCGCGAAACCAATCTCGTCCCCAAGACTAATGTCTTGGAGACGGGATTTTTTTATTTTTTCAGGAAGTTATTCGGGATGAATTCGAAGGAGGAGCTCAGCATGATTCATGATAAGAGTTTGGGAGAAGAAACGGTGAATTTTTTGACAAGAATGGTTAAGGAAGATATTGAAAAGGGAGTGTACCACAGACCCGTGGCCACCCGCTTTCCGCCTGAGCCTAACGGCTACCTGCACATTGGCAGCGCTTATGCCATACACATCAACCATTCCATAGCAAGCCAATTTCAAGGAACATTCAACCTTCGGTTTGACGATACGAATCCTCTGAAGGAGGATGTAAAATACGTACAAGCGATCCAGGAGGATATCGCGTGGCTCGGGTATACGCCGGAGATTTTGGTACGTTCGTGACCCATTTCATATGATATACCGTCCCTCATTAGGCTTAATCCACCCAATGTATCGGATGTGACAGGGAGGGTGGCAGTTTGGTATTGGCGTCGCCCTTCGCTGCATTAAGCTGGGACTGGGTAAGGAAAATGCTGTCCGTCAGGTCAGCTCCCCTTAGATCGGCATCCCTGAGATCCGCACCGATCAGATCAGCGGCTCTCAAATCAGCTCCACTGAGATCTGCGGCGATCAGATATGCGCCTCTTAAGTTCGCGTATCTCAGGTCGGCTCCTTTCAGTTTAGCTCCGATGAGATCGGCTCCACGGCTGCCGATCTTCCGGCGGACAGGATTATCTCTGTGTAAACGGCGCGCATTCTCCCGTACGAGTTCACTTGTTTGAAGGAGCAGCCGGTTCATCTCGGACCGGTGTGCTGAGATATCCAGCCGTAACAGGGATTCGGGTGGAAGCAGAGTGAACCGCTTCGTCTCGTCCAGTGCCTCTCTTAAATTGGAATGTATCTCCTGCGCAGGCTGCAATGTCATGGCTTCGTTCAGGTACCATAACAGTTCATGAAGCTGTCGCATGACCGGGAATACATTGAACATTTCCTGTGCCGTTTCCGGAGCTTGCCTCCAATCACGGCCGTTATAGGTAACCTGCGAAACCATCTGTCCCGCTCCGAAGCAATCAAATACGGCGCAGCCTCGCATGCCGCGCTGCCTCAAGCTGCCGTGAACGCCGCAGCGAAAGTCGGATTGCAGATGGTGACAAGGCGTCCCGCCATCTTTATTCATGGCAAAGTCAACCGAGGCCGCGAAGGGCAGAGCGACGCAGCATAATCCAAAGCAGCTGCTGCAGTCGGATTGCAGATTCATACGGTTGCGTTCATTGTGAGCATGGTCTTGTCTGTCTAACATCACTTACAGGAGCTCCTTCCCGTTCCAATATGTAAAGCGGTTTACATTTATATATTTATAGTAAAACATAATGATGGCCGCACCATATAAGCAAACTTGGTTATAACTGTTTTATACCATGCAAGACGATTAATATGAGGGGGCGTAAATGGGGCGTGCTATACGAATAAAACTTAAGTTGTCAAGAAACGCGGGCAGCTTATTTGTATGTTAAATGCAAAGTTGACGGATAGTATATAATGGAATTCGTGATTTCTTATAAGGAGAGCATGCAGGTTTTAAACCATTTCAGGACATATGTCCTTTCCTGAGTTCAGCCATTTCACTTTTAATAGTATACAGACCTATATATATGAAGGAGTTTGAACCATGAGGGGAATTATATTTGCATTCATTGGCGGAGCTTGCATTACACTGCAAGGCGTAGCGAATGCCCGGATCAGTCAGGATATGGGCACCTGGCAAGCCGCAACGGTAACGCAGTTGACCGGATTCATGATGGCTTTGGTTATTCTACTGTTCGTCCGGGACGGAAGCAAGCAAGGATTTGGACAGGTAAAGCCGCTTTATCTGATTGGAGGAGCCTTGGGAGCGCCCATTATATTCAGTGAAGTTACGGCCATTCAGAATATCGGTGTTACGTTAACGATATCTGCATTGTTAATAGCGCAGCTATTTTTGACTTTCCTGATCGATAGCAACGGCTGGTTCGGAGTGGTGAAGAAGAGGATGAGTTTGCCACAATTCATTGGCATCGGGATGATGATCGCTGGAGTGGTCATTATAAAATTATGATGAGGCACGGCTGGTGCCGAAGATTGGAAGGCTGGAGAGGGAGATAGAAACGTGAAGGAAATTCATAATGCAGAGCTTCTGCGAAACTTTCTGCTGAACCATGAGATGGAGTCCGTGTTTCATGAGGAGTTAATGCCTTATTTGGTGTTGTATCGCTTCGATCAGGGGGATATCATCTGCACGCAAGGAGAACCTGCCGAAATGCTGTACATCCTTGTCCAGGGGAAAATCAAAATATACACAACCTCTGCGGAAGGCAAAGCCCTCGTTCTTTCCTTCAAAACACCTCTTGAGGTGATTGGAGATATTGAATATATCCAAGGGAATCCGATGATTAATACGGTTCAAGCCGTCTCGCCCGTGTACATGATTGGCGTGCATTATCGCTGGTTACGAAAATACGGACAGGAGCATTCGCCGCTGCTGCAATTTTTATTGCGCATCATTACACAAAAATTTTATATTAAATCCAATTTCCTAAGCTTTAATTTGCTGCATCCGGTAGAGGTGCGGTTGGCCAGTTATTTGCTGTCGGTCTCGGTAGAGGATTCGGACACGCTCAAGACAGATGATCCAACCGCATTCAACCTCACCGATATCGCGAATTTACTCGGAACCAGTTACCGGCACTTAAACCGCGTGATTTTGAAATTTAGCCAAGAGGGTCTGATTGAACGCCGCAAGGGATTCATTCTGATTAAGAATCGAGAAGCTTTGACAATTGTAGCCGGCGGCAATATTTATGAAGAGTAACACGCAACAATATGAATCATTCAGCAAGGGAGATCGAGCATGATAGCAGGATTAATATTAGCACTTATCGCAGGTTCACTGGTCAGTCTGCAAAATATCTTCAATAATAGAGTCAATGAAAAAACAGGATCATGGTCCACAACCACCTTGGTGTTAGGCATGGGCTTTGTGGCTTCATTAAGCATGAGTCTTATCGTGGAGGGTAAGGGTACGTTTAATATTCAAAATATGGAGCCGTGGTACTGGATCAGCGGATTGATCGGTGTCGGTGTGGTGATCTGTCTCGTGCAGGCGACAAGGCTGCTGGGAGCAACGTTCGCTATTTCGATCGTCATGACCTCACAGCTCGGCTTTGCTTTGTTATGGGACTCCCTCGGCTGGTTAGGCCTGGAGAAGGTTCCCTTTACGATGAACCAACTGATCGGTGTTGTCGTTATTGTCGGAGGCATCATGGTTTTTAAACTGGGCGGGAAACATGAGCAGCAAGAGGCGGCATAAACACGCGTTGAAATGATGAGGAGGAATCCATATGAATACGGAGATTGATAAAATCGCCTGGCTTCATATCGTAGATGGAAGGATATTAACTGCTCGTTCCAAAGGCAAGGACACCTATTATCTGCCTGGAGGGAAACGCGAACCGGGAGAAT
Source organism: Paenibacillus glucanolyticus NBRC 15330 (assembly GCF_004000885.1). GTDB lineage: Bacteria > Bacillota > Bacilli > Paenibacillales > Paenibacillaceae > Paenibacillus_AQ > Paenibacillus_AQ glucanolyticus. The sequence continues at coordinate 182,849 of NZ_BIMC01000010.1, read as the reverse complement.
CCGATATCGATACGCTGGTGAGAGAAATCGAGGAGGAGCTGTCTGTTCGAATCAACAGAAAGACGGCAGCGCGCGTCGACAGCTTTCATGCGGCCGCTCACGGTAAATTAGAGGGCGTTCAAGTAACGATGACCTGTTACACCGCGGACTATGAAGGAGAGCTGAACCCAGCTTCGGAGATTGAAGCATTAGCTTGGTTCACTTATAAGGACAGGGAACGTGTATCCGCCGTTTGTCAGATGATTTTTGATTATTTGCATAACGAGAAGATGCTGGCTGATTGAGCCTTCAGGCAAGCTGGAACAGCATGATAATGGCATATATGAATGCACTAAAAAAGACGCTCCGACCGGAGCGTCTTATTATATGTGGAACAAATGTTCGTTTTATGGGGCATCGAAATTAAATACTTGTATATTCGGCTTTGATATTATTAGTATAACTCAGCCCTCATTATAAGTCTATATTTTGGCAGGGAAATGCTCTATAGTTTGTAATACCCGGCCGGGAGACGTGTTAGCGCGGAAGCTTTTTACCATGCGCTGTTTGGATAGAAAGAGGGAGTCTTGTGCACATACGATTATGGGATAACAATTTAAAGGTCCGGTTGTTGGGCGAAGGGCTGTTCAATATGTTGTATTGGATGTACTTTCCCTTCATAACGGTTTATTTTGGTCAGTCTCTGGGCAATCATATCGCGGGTGTTCTAATGACGGTCCCCCCGATATTCAGCATTATCGGCAACCTGCTTGGGGGTGCCTTGGCGGATCGGTTAGGCCGACGGCCCATCATGCTGCTCGGTGCTTCGTTACAAACGCTCATGTTTGCGCTGTTTGCGCTATCGCCTTCACATTGGATGGATTATGCGGCTTTTATAGCGATTGGATTCGGCGGAGCTATCTATAGACCGGCCAGCACGGCGATGGTGGCGGATCTGGTTCCGGCACAAGAACGGCGACAAGTATTCGCCATGTTTACGACAGCCAACAATGTGGGCGCTGTACTGGGTCCGGCACTCGGGGCTGTTTTTTTCTTCCAATATCGGCAAGAGCTCTTGTGGTCCTGTTCCATCGTTTTGCTGGCATACTTCATCTCCATATACTTCATTGTTCATGAAACATTGCCAGCGTCAGCGAGAATCACGGAACGTTCAGCCTCGATTAAACATGCATTCAAGGAACAATGGAGAGGCTATGGCATCATATTCAGGGATAAGGTGTTTCTGCTGTATATTTTGGCGGGGATCTTTGCGCTTGTGACGATCATGCAATTGGATATGTATTTAGCGGTGTATGTCATCCATTATGTACCTTCCCAAGCACTGATCCATTGGAACGGAAATTCGCTTATGCTGTCGAGCACAGAAATATTAGGCTGGCTGCTGGGGTATAGCGGACTATTGTTTGTCCTGTTTCTGATCCCGATCACAAAATGGTTCCACCATTGGAAGGAGCGCAACGTATTTGTCCTGTCTTCACTGTTGTCCGGAATCGGTACGTTTGCCCTTGGTTTACACACGAATATTTGGTTCCTGTTCTTTGTAACGACGGTGTTCACGTTTGGCGAAATGGTTCGTTCTCCGGTGACACAGAGCTTTATCAGCCGTTATGCTCCCGAGCATGCAAGAGGTCAGTATATGGGGGCGGACAGTTTGCAGTATACGATCGGCAGGTTTTTTGCACCGGTGACGGTATTCCTGTCCGCTTGGCTGCCGCCTATGGGAATCTTCACCATCATTCTGGCAGCAGCACTGATCAGTGCGGTGCTGTATACCCTGCTGTTCAGAATTTATGAAGAGGGCAGGGCGTAGGAAGAGAATAGTGTTTGCAAAAGGGAGCAAGCCCGGTTGTATCACAGCCGTGAGCCTGCTCCCTTAAACATACAATAATTATATTTACAAACCGATGGTCGGTATATATAATAAAAATACAGAATATTCAAATTGGAGGTGAAGGAGATGGCACCATTAGCAGCCATGCTGGTTTCGCTTATATTGTTTCGGACGCTGGGCTGGGCAGGGTGGGATTACATGAATGATTGGGTTATTTCCCTGCGGTTTGCGGTTGCCATTATGTTTTTGGTAGCTGCATCCGCGCATTGGTGCAGACTTCGAGGTGATCTGATTGCCATGATGCCGCCAAGAATACCGAATGCCCAGATCCTGATCAGTCTTACAGGTATTCTTGAGATTGCGGGTGCGATTTTGCTCCTCATCCCAGCAACTGCGATGGCTGCCTCTACAGGGCTGGCACTGATGCTCCTGGCTATGTTTCCCGCCAACATATATGCGGCCCATAAGAAGCTGACACTTGGGGGCAAACCGGTCACCCCGATCGGGGCAAGAGTGATTATGCAAATGCTGTTCCTTGCTGCGGTTCTTGCAGCAGGATGGCTTCCGCCCCAGGGGTAACCAACCGAGAAGAAGGAGGATTCCAGATGAAGCAGGAAGAACGGCGCGAGCAGACCAAGCGGATATTGCTTGAATCCACGGAAGAACTGATAAGGGAGAAAGGCTGCAGCCAAACGACGCTTAATGACATAATGAAACGGTCCGGCATGTCCAAAGGAGCTATTTTTCATTATGTATCCAGTAAAGACGAACTGTTTGTCCATGTATTGAAAGCCAGGCTTGCGGAACAGAACGAGCATTTCATGAGTGAAGTGAACAAGCAAGGGGACATCAAGGAATTTGATGGTCCGATGAATACCATCATAAACAGCATGTCGAGCCTGGAAAGCCGGGATGACGTGAGCAACCTCATCTTGATGTACCTTATCGGCAAAAGCGATCAGCCCGAGATTGCTGACATCGTTGCGGGCTTCTATAAGGAAGCCACGGCCACCTCCAAGCAGTGGATTGTAACAGGCCAGGAGGCAGGTGTTATCAACGATACAATTGATGCTGAACGGACAGCCGAGCTGTTCGAGCTGTTATCCTTCGGGCTGCGGATGCGGGGACTGATCGGAGTGAAGGGAAATGTATTCAGTACCAAGGAATATTCGGATTTTATAACCGACATTCTGCGGCCCGGGAGCAAAGAGGGAGGCAGGGAAGGCCTATGACATTGTGGTTATTTCTTCACATCGCCGGATGCGTGCTGTTCCTGGGCAATATCATCACGGCGGCTTTTTGGAAAGTGAGGGCAGACCTGAAGGGGGATCCGACGGAAATCCATCATACGGTCAAAAATGTTATGCTAGCCGATTATGTGTTTACCTTGCCAGGCTTGCTGCTGCTGATTATTTCTGGAGTCGTCATGTCTGTACAGGCGGGATATGGAATGGGTGGAATGAGCTGGCTGGCGGTCTCTTTGATCCTGTTCGGCATCACAGGCATATTGTGGGCAGGGATTTTGATACCTCTGCAAAAAGGAATGATTCGCCTCAGTCTGGAATCGATAGGCGGCGGAGTTATTTCCGATAGATACAAGAGAGTGTCGATGTATTGGGCGGTAGGCGGGACGGCAGCAACACTACTGCCGGTAGTCATCTTGTACTTGATGATCAGCAAGCCTTTTTGAATCAAGAAGGACGGTCGCCTTGGTGACGGTCCTTCTTTTTAGTTGAGGATTAAATGGCAATCAGCTGCACTTGATTGACCGAGCGCCGACAGATGTTCCGGACCGCATCACGTAGTGGCGTCAGTTCCTCTTGCAGCTTCTCAAGCCAGCGAATATTTGGTAATAGACGGCATACGATTAGGCGAGAAAGCTTGCGAAGAGGGAGGATGCTGATATGTCCGCTTACAATGAGCAGCAGTTGGTGCAGGCGGTTAAGGCCAAATTGCCTAACGGCGCAGAACTGGTAGGGAAGGATGCGTCGGGTGCGCATGAAGCCGTTTATGCAGCTGACATTACGGGAGATCGGGTGCCTGAAATTGCGGGAGTATATCGATTAAACGGTGAACTTTATGTAATGGTCCTCATGCACCGTCAGGGAGGCTGGGAAGTCGTTGCCAACGTGAAGGGACAGGGATATGGCGTCACTTTAATGACGGCCGCACCGGTGCTGGGTCATAACGTAAACCAGTTGATCATAGGCTGGCAGATCGGCGCCATCTGGTCTAAGCTGTCGATATATGCCTGGACACCGGAGGGGCTGAAGGATGCAGCACCCGCGGATATGACCTACAGCCATATCGATATCGTTGATTTGCCAAGTTCGATCGGGACGGATGGTCAGGCTGAAATCGCGCTGTGGATTCATGATACAGGCGAAGCTTACCGGGTTGAGATCGTTAGATGGAATCATGGGGCGTTTGAAGCTGCGCCGGACGTTTATCCGTATTATTTTCCCGCCGTAGTGGGTTACTACGAGAGGCTGACCCAGGAACACCCGGGTTATTCATTCTATTGGTATTATCTGGCGGATGCGCAGTATCGTGCGGGAATGCCGGAAGCTGCGCTGAAGTCCGTCCGTAAGGCACTCTCTTTTGCAGAGCCATACCCTGAGCGCCATACGCTGCTTGAGCTTGAGCGCCGGATTCAGGAGATGCTGGCTGGAAGAGGAGAGGCACAGCTGGGTTCCCGGTTATACCCGGCATCTGTGAAGACAACGAGTGGAACCCGATGGGGATACATTAACCATAGCGGCGAGATGGTGATTCATCCGGTATATGATGATGCACAGGATTTTCAGGATAACGGTCTTGCAATCGTAAGTGCACACGGCAGCTATGGTGTCATTGATAGAAGCGCCCATTATGTTGTGCAGCCCCAATATCAGTCCATCAGTCCTTTCTCGGAGCATCGCGCGACGGTCATGGATGGTCAAGGCTTTAAGATGATTAACGAACAAGGGGTAATTCTGACAAGTCGGGCGTATCCATACATTGCAGAACTGCGTGAAGGAAGGGCCGTGTTCTATGTTACCGATCATAGCAGCGGTGATGGGGCAAACAGCCGTTACGGCTACCTTGATGCCGATGGTCATGAAGTGATTCCTGCTCGGTACGCGGACGCGAATGATTTTGTTGATGGTAAAGCTGTTGTGAAGTTAAAAGATGATGATTATGCGCTCATTGATCTTCATGGACGGAAACTGGCCACGTATCACTTTGCCTATTTCGGACCGCTTGGCGAGGGCTTGCTTGCCTTTCAGAAGGAGAGCACGGGCAAATATGGCTACATCGATGAGCAGGGGGAAATCGTCATTCCGCCGACCTATACATCGGCATTTCCGTTTCACGATGGCAGAGCTATTGTAAATACAGCTGAAGATTACAAGTCGAAGTATGGCGTCATCAATAGACAGGGGACCTGGGTGATCCATCCGGAATACAACGATATTCGAGATTTAACGGAAGAACGGTTTGCGCTTGGGCGCGCGATTGATCCTGAACAGCCTTTCATCGGCTCGATATATGCGATTGCAGATTTGGACGGGAAGCAGCTATCTGACTTTACGTATCGCGATATCTCCGACTACAAGCACGGTTTGGCCTCCGTGTATGATGCGAAGCAAACGTATTTGATTGACCGTACCGGCAAACCTGCGCCAGGTTTTCCCCGAGTGAACGGCAGCGGTACGCTTACGCTGGAACCCGGAGGGTTGATTAAGGCATCGGTCGATCTGCGTCTATCCTATCTGGACCGTTCGGGACGTATCGTCTGGGCGCAGAATACCGTTATTCCGCTGCAGCGGCCTTATCAGGTAACAGAAGAGAAGTATAAGCCGAATCCGGATTATCTGGTCTATTATCCGCAGGTCACAGGAATGAGAGACCAGGGGACTCAGCAAACCGTGAATACCAAGCTGAAGGATATGTCTGGGGTGAAGCCGATTCCTGCCGATAAGAAGCTGGATTATTCCTATTCCGGTGATTTCGATGTAATTTTCTTTAAGCAGAAGCTGCTTGAAATGGAGCTGAACGGATATCATTATCCTTTTGGAGCCGCCCATGGCATGCCAACCAAAGTGTATGCCGTGATCAACATGGAGAATGGCAGCATGTACAGCTTGAAGGATTTGTTTAAACCGGGCAGTGATTATGTTGCAGAGCTCAGCCGGATCGTTGGCAAGCAGATTAAGGAAGATCCCCAATATTCGTATGTATTCCCCGGCAGTTATACGGGAATCGCCGCAGACCAGCCCTTCTATGTGACAGAGAATGCCCTTCATCTGGTGTTTGCACCGTATGAGATCGGCCCCTATGCCGTAGGTTTTCCCACTTTCACGATTCCTTTTGTTCAGATTAAAGACATCCTCAATACGGAAGGCGAGTTCTGGAAGGCGTTTCATTCCTGATGCTGAGCACGGAGAAGGTGAACCGGATCTTGTATAAAAGCGTCGAAGAGCTCGGTTTGATCAGAACCGGGCTCTTTGGCTTGTGCAAATGCAAATATGTTATCATGCTGCCTTGCAATGGCACTATTCTATTTGGGACAAAGCTGTTACATTATATGAATACAAAACAATAGTAGAGTAGAGGTGTTTGACACGCATGCTTCATAACCCAACAGGAAAAGAACGCCTCGGATTAGCCTTGCTTCTCAGCTTGCTTGGTATATTAGGACCGTTCAATATCGACATGTATTTGCCCAGCTTTCCCGAGATTGCCCATGATTTTGGGGCGCGGGCTTCGCTTGTCCAGCTGAGTTTGACCTCCTGTCTCATCGGACTCGCGGTTGGTCAGATCATTGTTGGACCGATCAGTGACGCTCACGGAAGAAGAAAGCCGTTATTAGTCTCGCTAGCCTTATTTGCGATATCCTCCTTGTTCTGTGCACTGGCACCGAATATTACGGCACTGGTTGTTGCCAGATTCCTGCAGGGATTCACGGCGGCGGCCGGGCTTGTGATTTCACGTGCTGTTGTGCGCGATGTGTTCAGCGGGCGTGAGCTTACTAAATTCTTTGCGCTGCTGTCGGTCATTAACGCGGTTGCCCCGATGGTTGCCCCGATGTCAGGCGGAGCCATCCTGCTGATGCCGTTTGCAAGCTGGCACACGATCTTTTATTTCTTGAGCATATTCGGTGTCTTCATTGTACTGATTGTTGCCTTTCGTCTGAAGGAAACCTTGCCGCAGGAGAGAAGAACGCCAAGCTCGCTGGGCCATTCCGTCCGTACGATGGGAAGTTTGTTCAAGGATCGTTCCTTTATCGGGTACGCCCTGACGGTGGGTTTCATTCACGGAGGCAGCTTTGCTTACGTTTCGGGAACGCCGTTTGTGTATCAGGGAATTTACGGTGTTTCACCACAAATGTTTAGCGTACTGTTCGGGATTAACGGGATCGCTATTATTACGGGAAGTTTCATTATTGGACGGTTTGGCGGCATCGTTCATGAACGAAGCTTGCTCCGGGTCGGAGTCATCATGGCGGTGAGTGCAACGTTCCTGTTGTTGCTGATGACGATGCTGAAAGGGCCTCTGGCCATCGTTGTTATATTGATATTCATCTACATGATCACCATAGGAATGGTAGCAACAAGCACATTTACGTTGGCCATGGAGAAGCAAGGACACCGCGCAGGAAGTGCAAGTGCTGTCATAGGTTTGCTTCCACTCCTGCTGGGATCCATCGTATCACCGCTTGTCGGTATGGATGAGTCTACAGCCGTGCCGATGGGAGCCATCCTGTTCATCACGTCCGTACTCGGCTCGTTGGCTTTTTTCAAATGGACCAGGAAACATGAAACCGAATCAAAAGACGACATGAGAGGAGCGGGATTGACATGACATCAAACCGAATGATTCACTCCGTTATTTTTTCATTGAAGCATGAGAAGGGCTCTGCAGAGGAGCTGCGTTTTCTGGAGGATGGGCGATCTGCCCTTAGTACGATTGAAGTGGTTCAGGAGTTCAAGGTGTTCAAGCAGATCAGCCACAAGAATACATACGATTTCGGATTCTCCATGGCATTTGATAGCGAAGCTGATTATGAAGCATACCATGTGCATCCGCAGCATGTTGCCTTTGTAGAGGATCGCTGGGAGAAGGAAGTCGTACAGTTTTTGGAGATCGATTACAGCGAGGTTTAATATTCGCATCTCTGTAGGTACCGCCGAGGAGAATCAAAATACTGTTTGAGGCATTAAATGGAATTTTACTGCTTATGAAATAAGAGGAACGTAAAAAAAGGACCGCAAAGGGTCCTTTTTTCATATCTATCATAAATTTTTGAGATTGCCCCGGTTCTCGATTTTGGTCGTGACCTTAAGCTCGAAGTCCAGCTCCGGGTAATATTCGGATCGCCATCTGGACAATTGCTCACGGGTCAAATCGTTTCTGAAATATTGGCCTAATGCTAATATATCCGCTTCGTCCTGCTGGGTTTGCTTAAATAAATGCTCTAGTCGAGAGGTGAGCAGTTGCTCCAATTTATCTTTAATCTCTTGTTCCGTGGGATGGCCCTTTGAATCCAGAATGGTGACATTCAGCTTCAGATTGCTCCTCAAAAAAGCCTGGTCATTCTTCATCCAGCTCTTATGGGTAAGTTTGTTGCTGATAATCTGTACCGTCGCACTGTCCATAACTTCGAGCTTGCCATAGGCGCTTTTTCCATAAAAAGCATTAGCGACCAGCGTTTCCTCGGGACTGATCTGTCCCGTCATCTTCCCATTCTTGATAATGGCCGAGCCAATGCATTCGATATTCGTTGTCTTTCCTGATCGAATAAGCGGAACGATGACATCATGCGTATAGGAATTAATGCTGCGGAACATTTGCCATACCCTCGTGTCGGCTAATTGGGGATTCCATCCGGCGTTTTTTTCGAAAAAATCATAAAGGACATTCCCGCTGTTCAGAGTTTTTGCCTTCATCTCGGAGAAGAATTGCTCCAACGGCTGTTCACTGATAGCAAACAGCGTTTTGGAAGAAATATCACGGGAACGATTAAAGGCCGACACGACGTCCTGCATTCCGCTTTGCGCAAAGTTCTTATCCACAATAACAATTTTCAGATGAAGCAAATCAACTTGAGATTCCATATTCATGCTCATATGATCGATGATCTCGTTAATGGTGTCTCCGGTACCCGATACAATCGTAATGTTGTTGGAATCATCCGTTGACGGGATATCCAAGAAGATTTTGTACTGATTGTGCTCGGTCAAGGATATCCCCATGATGACAGGGAGGGCTCGATGGTTAATATCTTTGTTGTCCCAGCAGCCGCTTAATAAAGGGAGAAGGATTATCGAAACAGTCAGAAGTTTCATCCTCCAACGAAAAGGGGTTCGTATGATCATCATCAAGATACCTCCGCTTTACGATTGGCTTTGTTCTTGAGCCGCCATCCCATAATGAAAGTGAGCACGGGGATGACAATGAAAATGTATAACCTGAGCGGGATGATCCCGATCTGCAGCTGTTTCAGGAAGTCCCAGTCCGGAATGGCCAATGAGATAACAAATAGGAGAATCGTCAACCCGATTAGCCCGTAAGGATCGGGGATAAAGGGCAGTGCTTTTTTCGTTAAAGTCATTAAAGTCCATAGGGTGACTGCCATGTATAGCAGAGCAAAAGCCATCAAACTGAGCAGGAAGAATATGGTGATCCGGTCAAACATCAGCCAGGTCACGTTCACCGTATCGATCGTCATCAGCATGGGGAATTCATACAGCTCAGCGGTCGATTGGCCAAAGGTCAGCAGGGGAAGATATACCGACAGCAGGTACATTGGGAGCAGCAGCAGTCCGCCGATGGCCATCTTTTTCATGTTGATAGGAATAGAGACGGGGAGTAGTCCCAGAAAAAAGAATCCCCCCGCATACACAAACAGACTAACTTGAAATTCTACATCCATTATGAAGGTAAACGTTTGTTTATGGCCGACGAACGGCAAAGCGTAATACCAATCGACATTCTGAAAGGATAGATACAGGACAAACAGGAGTGGACCCGAGAACAAGATAGCAAGTAATAAGGCTGTTCTGGCCATACTGCCAATTCCCTGCCAAGCCATTACAAAGGCGACAAGGAACAGGAGCAGCAGGATGGCCCACAGGGGTGTGTTGGATAAGAAAATCAGCGTGAGCATTTCAGAGTAGGCACGAATAGTTACGATAAACGCAACGACCAGGTACAGGAAGGCAGGCAGCAGGACAATCCATGGAACAACCCTGCCTGCACTTCGGAATATATCAATGACCGTTTGATTTTTGGCAAATCGCAAGCCCATGATATATAAGAAAACAACGGTCATCTGTACGGCGTAGCTGAATACAATGCCTATCCAGTGCCCGGTTTGCATAGCAGAAAAAAACCTCGAGGGATATAGAAAAAAGATAAGCCCCATATGACAGACCACGTACATCACGGCTGATTGAAGTCCGCCTTTAGCCATTGGGTTCATCCTTCTGGGTCAATGAGGGCATGGACAAGTAAGGAACACCCATGCTGCTCTGGTTGCCTATGTAGGCGCAGATAAGCACAATCCCCGCGAGCAGACCCAATACCCCGTAAATAGCAGATAAAATAATGAGCAGATACTTGAAGACCCTGATCGGCACAGAGTTCTGAAATCCGACTACCGTCGAAGAGGCAATGGTGGTGCCCGCCAGCACGATGATTAACAGATTGCTGACGAGTTTCGCCGCAACTGCGGCTTGCCCGAGGATAATGCCTCCGACCATCGTAACGGTCGGTCCTATGCTCTTGGGCAGGCGAATGCTGGCTTCCAGTATGAGCTCCAGCACAACCAGAAGCAGTAAAGTTTCAACCATGGCGGGATACGGGACGTCTTGACGGCTGTGGGCAATGGATAGCGCCAATTGCAGCCTCAATACTTCTGGGTTTACGGACACCAGGGCAACATAGAGACCCGGAATGATGGTGGCAATCAGCGCGCCCAGAATGCGAAGTAAGCGGATAAGATACATGAAGGGCAGCGGGAAATTGTGATCATCCTTCATGCAGAACATATCCCAGATCAGACTTGGGATGATGACCGCAAACGGCAGTCGATCAATCATTAACACGACTTTCCCTTGCTGCAGGGAATGTGCCGCATTCTGCGGTAGCTCGGTTGCGTTAAACCGGGCTACCACCGTCCAGGGGTTTGATCCCAGAATTTTCTCAAGCTGCTGCAGATGCTGGATATCCTTATCCAAACCGGCTTCAATTTTCTTCCGGAGGTTGTCGATAAGCGCGGGCTTAACCTGATCCTCAACGTAGATTAACAAAACGGCTTTGGGATTGCTCTTTCCGACCTTGTAAGTTTCTACTTTCAAGTTGGCGCTTGTGCAGTGTTTCCGAAGGATGCCGATATTGGTGTTGAGATCTTCAAGAAAAGAGCTGCTGGACCCATACAGGGTGTTCTCCGTTTCAGCCGGTCCGATCGATCGGGTAACAACTTTGGATATAGGAAGGACAGCGCAGCATGTTCCTGACAGAGGTTCCAGCACAATCAAGTTGCCCTTTATGATGTCAGGCACAATTGCACCCAGATCAGGGTCCACAAGCTGTCCAATAATCTTGAGCAATGAATCCGGTGACAGCGAGTCATCGACCATGTTTGTTGTCTGCGTCTGGAGCATAGCAATGCTCTGAGGAAGATCGACCAAAGAATCCAAGCCGATCACCTGAACTCGATATTGCAGCAATTGAATTTCTACATTGAAATAATCGGCATTTGTCCTGAAATAATCAGCCAAACGCAGTTTGAGATCCATACACTCACTCCCTAGTCCATGCAATACATGATTTAGTTATCATTTCCATTCTATGTTTTAATTTATGCATGAAAGGAGAATGGGGAGGAGAAGCAACAGTCAAGTACAAGGATTCAACGTCCGGTATTGTTAACACCGATAAGCGATTGTATCTGCTGAAGGACTCGAGACAACACGGGTATCTGCGGCGGCCTTTATCCTGTGTCTCATTCCATTATGGTTCGAAAATCCGGCAGCTTCCCTTGCTGCAATTGGAATGCAAGAATGGCTGGCGCTCGTATGGTACGGACCGATCGTAACGGCGCTGGCATTCATTTGGTGGTACGCGGGTATTAAACGATGTCAAGTTGCGACGGCGGCTGCTTTTTCCGGCATGATGCCCTTTACCGCCTTAAAAAAAAGGAAACAGCACAGGAGCTGCTTCCTTTTGTAGGAGGAATGCTTTATTGTCGCTTGAGATTAAGGTGCCAGCTGTCAGAACGACTGAGTGAACGCTTGTTACGGGACGTATTGACGGCACTTACCAGTAAGAAGATCAAAACGGATGACCCCGTATTATTATTGAACAATACTTTGTTCGGGTGCAAATCACCAGCGCCACCTCTGGCAATATATACGCCGGGGGATGGCTGTGCCTCAATTTTGATTGCAAAAGCATCATTGTTAAACAAAAAGTTAATATCTTTGAGAACCAGTTTTCTGCCGTTTCTCACGTTGATTACAATTTGCTGCAACAAAATGGTCTTTCCAGCACCTACATCAATAGGATTCTTCCCACCTACAATCCCATTCAACTGTAACGGAGTCATATGCTCACCTCTTTTAATTAAGTCTTACATTCTATTCATCAAAGAGAGAAAAGGATATAGACAGATAGAATAGTTTCAGGAGGTATATTTCCATGAGAGGTAATGGGGACTATAATTATTAGTAAACATAAAGGCAGGGATGACGATGAAAAGAGTGCTGTTGCTGCTGGCCGATGGATTCGAGGCAGTGGAAGCAAGCGTCTTTACCGACGTATTAGGATGGAACATGCTTGAGGGAGACGGCACCACGCAGGTGGTAACGACCGGATTGCACGACCGATTAAAGTGTACCTGGAACTTCACCGTGATTCCTGAAGTGACACTGGATTCAGTCCGGGTTGATGACTATGATGCGCTTGCGATTCCAGGCGGATTTGAGGAAGCCGGGTTTTACAAGGATGCATACGATCCCAGGTTCTCCGCCGTCATTCAGGCATTCCATGCACAAGACAAGTGGATCGCCACCATATGTGTTGCAGCCCTGACGCTTGGCAAGGCCGGGCTGCTGGAGGGGCGCAGGGCAACAACCTACGATCATCCAACGAGCATCAGAAAGAAACAGCTGCGCGAGTTTGGCGCCATCGTGGTGGACGAACAAGTCGTTGTCGATGGGAATCTGATCACTTCCTGTAACCCGGCAACAGCCTTTGAAGTGGCCTTCACTTTGCTGGAAAAGCTGACAACGCGAGAAAATACGTTACATGTGAAAGATTTGATGGGTTTTGCGGAAAAGTAACGGACTAACACGCATATTAAGCAATGAGCATGTCTGAGCTGGACAGTGCTCGTTGCTTTTTTTATTGCGGCCGACGTCAGTTTATATAAAAGTTAATTATACTCATACCTCCTCTATTTATGGTTTTGGAACGATGTTACGCTTACGTTGAAGCCGTTAAATATCTGAATTAATAGGGCAAGATGCCGTATCTCAAAGGTTTCGAGATAGCCGACAGAATGGGGGAGAACGGATGAAAGTCACGGTGGAGTTAAGTGATGCCTCGACTAAATTTATCATTAATAATATGTATCCGCTGTACCTGCACGATTTGTCGGGAATATGGGGATGGAAGCCGAATCGATATGGCGTGTTTGAAGATGATGATACCAGAACCTTGAATGACCAGATTCAAGTGTTTGATATATGGTGGGATAAGCCAGAGGTGTTATTCCCGTATCTTATTCGGGCTGATGACATTCCTGCGGGCTTTGCATTGGTTGCAGCCCCGCCGTATACCTTTGGCAGTGAATTCTACATGAACGAGTTTTTTGTGATGAAGCCCTTCCGTGGCCAGAATATCGCAGAAGCGGCTGCGGCACAGGTACTCAACGAGCATTCAGGCAGCTGGGAGATTCAGACGAACGCCACGGACAGCAATAAGAGGGCACAAGCCTTCTGGAGAAAGACGCTTCATAGTTATAGAGCGGAACGGGGTTTTCAGGAATCTGTCGAAATCACGAATGATCATGTAAAGATCGTCTTTCGATTTTGATCATCATAAAGCAGGGAAATGAAATGGATGTTGAAGGAGCAGATCTCTCTGCTCCTTTTTCTATGGATGCAATCATGGGTTTTCGGAAACAAATCCGCTATTTAAGTTCTATACAGGCGGACAGATCCTTGTTCTTCGAGAGGCTTAACAACATGTCATAGAAAACCCTGCGGTCACTCTCGGTAAGGCTGCCGAGGATTTTCTCGGCGATTTCCGTTTGATAGTCCAGTACGGGCCTAATGGTCGCTTGTGCCTGTTCCGTGAGCTGAATCAGGATAGCCCGGCGGTCTTGCGGATCCTGGACACGGACAAGAAGTTGTTCCTTCTCAAGAGCATCCACTAAATCGGTAAGCGTGCGGGCTTTAATGCCCAGCCTTGCTGCTAATTCATTCATTCGAATGCTTCCGGTTTCCAGGACGACAGAGAGCACGCGAAGTCTCGGTCCGGACACTTGATATGGGGTTGGGAACATACCTAGTTGAGCGTCGAATTCTTTTTGGATGGCATGAGTAGTTCTTACAAGCATGTGAATGATATCGATGAATGAGGGTACAGCGTCGTTTGGTTTCATAAGTTCCTCCTTGACAAAAGCAGGCTTTATACTTAAGCTCATAATTAGTGAGGTTACTCACTATATAATAAACATATAATGAGTAGACTCATTAAATTATACACTCATTTCCATGCTGCAGCTAGGTGTTTATTATGGACGATTTTATCTTTCAAACGCGGGGGAAGGGATAACCATGAAAAATGATACGTATGCCAACGGGGACAAGCTGCTCCGCGTCCTCGTTGTAACACTCATATTCTCCGTCATGAACGGTACGATGTTCAATGTGGCTTTACCGGCCATCGGTAAAGAATTCGAATTGCTTCCATCTCAGGTAAGCTGGATTATGACCAGTTATATGGCTCTCTATGCAATCGGCTCGGTTGTCTTTGGTAAACTTGCAGACAGCTATAGCCTGAAGAGCCTGATTACGTGCGGGCTGCTCTTGTTTGCTGTCGGCTCGGTTGTCGGGATGCTGGCCGTTGATTTCTGGATGATTATTCTCGGCCGAGTGCTTCAAGCAGCAGGTGCTGCCGTACTGCCAGCCATAGCCATGATTATTCCAATCCGTTATTTTGAACCTGAGAAGCGCGGGAGAGCGCTCGGTACATCGGCTATTGGCTTGGCGCTTGGAGGTGCTCTGGGTCCGATCGTGTCCGGGATGATTATGAGTTTTGGCAGCTGGCGCATCTTGTTCTTGTTCTCATTACTGCCCCTGCTGACCATACCTTTCTTCAGAAGATATCTGAACGATGAGAGAGGGACAGCCAAGCCGCTGGATGTGATAGGCGGAGGATTCCTTGCGGCAGCGGTGGGCTTGTTCCTGCTAGCCATCACACAGAGCAGCTGGGCGGCTGCTGTTATCGGGGGGCTATTCCTACTGATGTTTGCGATCCGCATTCGAAAAGCGGTCCATCCGTTTATTCAGCCGGAGCTGTTCATGAATGCCAGATATACCGGTGCGTTGGTCATCGCTTTTATATCGACCTCCATGAATTTTAGCATTACCTTTATTACGCCCCAGTATTTGACGGCACTGAACAATCTGTCTGCAGGGAGCATTGGCTTTGTCCTGGTGCCTGCTGCCATTGCAGCGGCCACGCTTGGCCGTGTCGGGGGTAAACTTGCGGATGAACGCGGGAATTCAACTCTATTTTCTATTGCGGCTGCACTGCTGGTTCTATGCTTCATTCTGACCTCCACTTTTGTTGGCATTTCACCGTATGTCATTGCACTGCTGTTAATCATGGGTCAAGTAGGACAAACCTTTATGCAGATTGCGATGTCCAACACGATCTCAAGAACGCTTTCCAAAGAACAGGTCGGTGTAGGCATGGGATTGTTCTCCATGCTGAACTTTATATCCGGCGCGATGGCAATGAGCATTATAGGCAAGGTATTGGATCAGTCGGCAACCTGGCGGTTGAATCCGCTGACAGGTAACGAGTCGGCTTATGTTTACAGCAATATTTTCTTTATAATGACCGCTTTAAGCATCCTGGTATGGGGGCTGTATCAAATGCAGTTTGGTCCCAAGACGGACCGGAGACCGTTCAGGAATACCTGATGACATATGGGGTCCGTTATTTAAAAGCCTGATGAATCAGGCTTATTCGTATGATCGGGTCAGCCAGAATCTACTGGCTGGCCTTTTTTTCGACCGTTTTTATTTTCTTTTTTTCAGAATTCATGTAGCGGAATCGAGAGTTACCCCGTCTATAGGGTATGGAGGTGGTCAACAGATGGCAAGGCCGGCCGGCCCTAACGACAAATCCAGATACCCGTCTGAGCCCTCCCTGGCACTGGAGCAATTCATGACCGAGTATGGCACCTCCATACTGCGTACAGCCTACTTCTATTTGGGCGATCGACATTTAGCAGAGGACGTCAGCCAGGAGGTATTCCTGCGAGCTTTTCGCCACTGGACATCGTTTCGGGGAGATAGCAGCGTGAAGACGTGGCTCACCAAGATTGCAATCCATGCATGCCGGGATAAACAGGGATTGAAAATGATGAAAGAGCAGCCAACAGATCCGCTGCTAATGGAGAATTCCGTTCTCCGCAGCGTGGAGGAGGAGGCTTTAGAACGCTTGGATCAAACAACCATTCTTAAATTTATTGCTGCACTGCCGGTTCATTATCATGAGGTTATCTACTTGTATTACTACCTGGATTTGGGAACCCGTGATATCGCTGAAGCAACCGGCGCACCGGAAGGAACCGTTCGCGGAAGGCTTCACCGGGCAAGGGCGCTTCTGGGCGAATACCTGGCAAGGGAGGGACTCGCGTTATGACATCTCAGGAAGACAAACTTCGAGACTTTGTGAAAAGCGAAGCGGATGAAATGCTGTTCAGCAACCTTCACTTTGATTCGCATATGTGCGAAAAGGTGAAGCAGCGTATCCAGCATGAAGCGAACCTGCAGGAGGAGAGCCCGGTGCGTAGAACGAGAATGAGAAGTCTTCGGTGGTTCGCCGGAACAACAGTGGCCGCGATATTCATCGGACTATTTCTGTTCCTTGCTGAGCCCGATTTCTCCAATTCTCCGGGATCACCTCCATTAGATCAGGAACCGCCTGTAACCCTAATGGACCCTGACCCTCCAATCGATGATCCGCCAGTTAACTACAATAACGAGCCACGAATCCTTGGCAGTTATGAAGAGGCGGGCCAGGCATTTGGCGACAAGCTCCGCGTCCCGTCCTATCTTCCGGAGGGTTACTCCCTTCAGCAAATTTCAGTGACGGGACCGAATGAAGCGGCAAGAGCGGCCGTATTCAGTTATACAGCAGGCGAGCGTTCCTTCGGTTTATTTGCTGACAAAAGCGCGAATTCAAGCATGCCGCAGCATTTCGATGAAACCGTCGATGTGAACGGTGCCGCTGGTTACCTGATCGCAGGTGAACCTTTGCAGGATGACGGATTAACCACACCGAATGTTGAGCTTCACTGGTACACGGATGATATTCATTTCATGATATCAGGGCTTGTGAGCGCTGAGGAAGCTCTTCGCATTGCACGATCCATGGAGCCTGTTAAGCACATAAACCAGAGATAATCAGGAGGTAGTGAAAAATGAATAAGGATAATATAAAACAATGGGTTAAGCTCATGATGCTGGGGTGTGTCTTGCTCATGGCAGGGGCAGGCAATGCTGCGGCTGCGCCGAATGGCGTGATGTCCGCGTCCATGCATATCGTATCCGCCGCAGATGAGAGCCTGGATGATAAACAAGCGGAAATCGATGATTATGTTGCCGGAGCAGGCCAAGAGGAGCTTTCACGGGAGGGCTTTACTGTAACCCACACGGTTGTAGCAGGAGATAAGGTGGAAGTTGGCATTACGCCTTACAATGAAGAGCATGCGAACTTCCTCTACGAGAAATTTGGACGTGATCAAGTTCAAGTGGTGGAAGGAGAGCAAGCGATTCTCTATGGAGCGAATACGGTCGAAGCCAACGTGGTCGCAGCGGAGGAAGCGGGCATGAATCTGTGGATCTGGATCGGCGCAGCGGTGGTCATCGTGACTGGTGGACTGGTGCTCGCACGCAAGAAGCTCTTTTCACGGAGTTGATTGTACCTTGAAAAAGGGACCGGGGGCCTGGCCGCTGGCGGGCATTTCCGATTAAAAAGAAAATATCGACATTATATGAAAACAATTCATACTTAAGGTATGGATTGTTTTTTTATTTTTTGATTGCAGATGTCCCTTTTTCGGCAAGAGGGGTGTTATATAACGTAAATATGGTGTACGCGGGGGTGCGGCTTCGAATTGGATTACATCGAGGAGTGTGTGAGACGCGTTAAGGCCGGTGAGGTAGATTGCTTTGAGCCTATCGTCGAAACGTATAAAAAACAGATCTACATATACTGCTGCCGAATGCTTGGCTGCAAACAGGATGCGCAGGATGCCGTCCAGGATATATTCATCAAGGCTTTCACCAAGCTTCATCTTTATGAAGCCAAGGTATCGTTCTCGTCATGGTTGTACAAAATTGCCTATCATCATTGCCTCAACCTGATTCGCAAGCGACGCGTGCGTTTACGGGTAAGTCGGCTTATGAAACCGGCAGGGCATGCTGATAGCGTGGAGCAAACGTTGGAGCGCCGATGGTTCAGCGAACCGCTGGAGTATGCTATGAGCAAGCTGTCGGTTGAAGAACGGAATTTGCTGGTGCTGCGGGTGTTTGAAGATAAACCGTTCTCAGAGATCGCTCAGATTCTGGATAAGAATCTTAGTGCAGTGAAGAAAAAATATGCACGCATGAAACAGAAAGTCATCAAATTGATGGAGGAGAAGGGGGGCACGGAGTTATGCGAGATTACGGACAGTCGGACCAAGATCGAATGCTGAGAAGTTTGGAATTGCAATCGGTAGAGGATGAGGTTGACGTAACCCCTGCCATCATGCGCCAGGTTCGTCAAATTCATCAGAAGAAACAGGGAAGGGGATTCCGTAATCGGAGGAAATACATCATGATGGCCTCACTGTCTGCCATATTGATTCTTTCGTCGATGAGTGTCTACGCCAGTCAATACTTCATACAGATCAAAAACAAGGAAGGCGAAATCATACTGACTACCATGAAGCCATGGAAATACACCGAATCGGAATATAACGCCAAACGTGAAAGGGAAACGGAAGAAGAACTGAGCAAGAGGTTAAAGCCGGGAGAACAGGCCGTGTATTATATCAAGGACAGGCACATGACTTCATCCGCCAAAAAATATCCTCTGAACTATTTTTACAAAACGATTCAGCATCCGAATTATAACGATCTGGCCAAAGAAATCAAGGAGAAGGGGGCTCCCGTGTTACAAGAACCGGAATATGTCCCGGCAGGGTACTTCTTTGACCGGGGGCAAATCCAAATTAGGAACGAACCTGTATGGGGCACGCCAGAGTATGAGAGCCTTCTGAATGAACTCAAGGAGCAGGCTGCAAAGTCTGATGAAGAACAGGGGCTGTTTTATAAAAGGGTCTCTTGGTCGAAGATTGCGTCTACGGTGATGGAATACCGAAAAGACGAAAGCCGGATTATTTTCATCGCATTTGCCCGAGAAAAGGGCTCAAAGGCGGGTGTTCCTACAGAGCAAGCTGTAAAACTAACGGTGAATGGAAAAGAAATGATCCTGTCCTCCAACTCTGTTTCCGCGAACCGTAAGTTAACATGGCTCAGCGACAATGAAGAAGTGATGTATGTGATTACGGACGACCCGAAGGATCCGCTGTCCAACGATGATTTTGCGAAAATTGCCGCCGGTCTCCTGCCGGAATAAAGAATCCCCCTGATTTTTTAACAAAATGTCCCTTTTATTCGCGGCTGGGCGTTATACGAAATGTATTTAAAAACTTAGAAGGCCTAGCCGCCGAAAGGAGCACGAATTGTACCATGATGAAAAACAAGATGAAAGTTGCCTTATTTCTCGCCGCTACGATGATGATCGGATCCGCTAATGCTTATGCAGCAAGCACAACGGTACCGCAGACCAAGATCAAGCCTGCAGCAGCCTCTTCCGTGAAATCAGAGAAGTTGACGTCTTCGCTCGATGATCAAATTTATGAGCTGACCAAAGGACTTAAGCCGGGACAGATGGTTGCATACTATGCTGCCGACAAAGAATATAATCCATTGGATCAAATTTACTTTGCAAGCAAGGGTTTTGTTTACGATACGTATTCTGATTACTTGAAGAAGGCGAAGGCCATGGACGCCCCCGCGCTGACAAAACCGAATGTATTGCCCAAGGGCTATGTCTTTCAAAATGCCGTTCTATACTTAAAGAGCCCGGAAAAAACATCCGACCTCTATAAAAAGTTAGAGAAGGAACTGAAAGCAGAGGCCGCGAAAGGAAATAAAACGTTATACACCCAAGCAATACCTGACGTGAATGAAGCAACAGCAGTTGTTCTCAATTATGAGAAAGGCAGCGTGAAATTGGATGTCATTGCAAATTATATTCATCCGGCTCCGCCAATGAACGGAACTCCTGTACCGGCTGAGAAGCCAAACGAGAAAACAGAGACCATCGTCATCAACGGAGTGGAGTGCGTGTATACAGATGACTCCAAAGGGAGAGATCATTTGGATTGGGTAGATGAGGAAAGTCAGATTCGCTACACCATCTGGGCAGAAAGCGCCAAGTCGGACGTACTCAGTTTCGCGAAGAAAATGCTGGCGGATTAAGGTTTTTTCATGACATCGGATTTCCTGCCGCTTCCAAACGCCCGTTTGCTTTATTTTTTTCTCGAGAGTCTAGTCTCTTTGAATTATTGAGCATAGGATATGGTGTTCGGAAAAATAAAGGAGGTTAGACAAATGGGTGAAGTTGCTGGATATGGAGTTGGCGGTTACGGCGGAGGTTACGGATCCGTTGGTGCAGTACTGGTTCTCTTTATTCTCTTGGTAATCATTGTATCTGCATTCGGATTCGGATTCGGCGTTTAATAATTGAATACGGAAACCCACACCGGCTGCTCGGTGTGGGTTTCTTTTGTTATTGTACGGGCTTACATAGCAAGCTGTTTTGGCTTGGCAAACTATTTGGTTCTGTTACAGGAAAACGTTTACGCACCGACGAATATGATTTCTACATGACTTGAATTAGTCAGCTTAAGCTGAAGAACGGGGGCATGCATGAAATATGACGTGATTGTGGTGGGAGCCGGTCTATCCGGTCTGGTAGCAACCGCGGAGATGGCTGAGGCCGGGAAGAAAGTGCTGCTGCTTGATCAGGAGCCGGAAAGCTTCATTGGCGGGCAGGCCTGGTGGTCTTTTGGCGGACTATTTCTCGTTGATTCACCAGAACAGCGAAGATTGGGAATCAAGGATTCCCGCGACCTTGCATGGCAGGATTGGGTTGGTTCCGCTGGCTTTGATCGGGATGAAGACGAAGATCTATGGGGTCGAAGGTGGGCGGAGGCTTATGTTCACTTTGCGGCAGGTGAGAAGCGGGCATGGCTTCACTCACTGGGCGTACGATTCTTTCCGGTTGTAGGATGGGCAGAGCGCGGGGGATATTTGGCAGAGGGACACGGCAACTCCGTTCCCCGTTTTCATATTGTGTGGGGGACCGGTCCGGGAATTGTCAAGCCTTTTGAGTTCAGGGTTCGAGAGGCTATAAGCTCAGGACTGGTTGAATATCGGCCCCGGCATCAGGTGGATGAGCTTATGACGCATGATGGAGCGGTGATGGGTGTCAAAGGCTCGGTGTTAGCCCCAAGCCCGGTGTTGCGTGGCGAAAAAAGCTCGCGGGATGTAATTGGTGAATACGAGTGTTATGCAGAGGCCGTTGTTGTATCCAGTGGAGGAATCGGGGCCAACCATGCGTTGATCAGACAATTATGGCCGTCACGGCTTGGGAAAGCACCTCAAAATATGCTCTCCGGTGTCCCGGCTTATGTTGACGGACGCATGCTGGGAATCGCCGAGCAAGCAGGTGGCCGGATGGTCAACCGGGATCGGATGTGGCATTACACGGAAGGGATCCAGAATTGGGATCCAGTCTGGCCGATGCACGGAATTCGGATCTTGCCGGGCCCTTCATCTCTCTGGCTGGATGCAAGGGGGCAGCGGTTCCCGGCACCGAATTTTCCGGGCTTTGATACACTGGGAACGCTCAAAGCGATCCAGGATACAGGATATGATTACTCCTGGTTCATCTTAACCCGAAAAGTGATTGAGAAAGAATTCGCGCTGTCCGGCTCAGAGCAGAATCCCGATTTGACGGGGAAGAGCATACGTCAAGTGTTGGGAAGAGCAGGTGCCGGTACGCCGGGTCCGGTGCAGGCCTTCCTGGATCGGGGAGAGGATTTTGTCCAAGCGGGAACGTTGCCTGAGCTTGTAAGCAAGATGAACGAGCTTACGGGTCACGGACTCATTCAATTGGCAGATATGGAGAGACAGGTTCTTGCGCGAGATCGGGAGATGGACAACAAATTCACAAAGGATTTGCAGATTACAGCCCTGCGGGGAGCAAGGAACTACATAGGGGATCGTCTGATCCGCGTTGCCAAGCCTCACAAATTTCTGGATCCTGCCAACGGTCCGTTGATTGCGGTGCGTCTGAACATTCTAAGCCGCAAAACCTTAGGCGGACTGCAAACGGATTTATCCGGTCGAGTGTTGAACGCCTCCGGCAAGCCTGTGCCAGGGCTTTATGCGGTCGGAGAAGCGGCGGGATTCGGAGGGGGAGGCTTGCACGGATACCGGGCGCTGGAGGGAACTTTCCTCGGAGGCTGTCTCTTTACGGGCAGACAGGCCGGAAGATCGATTGCGAGGTTGTGATTCGCTCGGATGATGAAGAACAAGAGGATGGATGCAGTTGATGCAAACAGCATGCCGTATTCCGAAGATTGTTCATCTGATTTTTAATAAAGCTGTTTGTTCCCTTGAATTGTGATCCAATTGCTTATACATGAACTTGAACCAGCACAGTTTCATCGATGCCGAAATCTGGTGAATCGGGGGATGAACTTAGAGAGTAAGGCCATCATAGCAGGCATGAATCCTGGGAGGGTATTCGTTGATGACGTGGATCATCCACGGTCAGGCATGATATGGCAGGGTAATTTAGACGGTTTTCATTTTGTCGGGGATTCCGGAAATCCGGCATTCAATTACGAAATTCGGGCTTTTATCGATACCATCATTACACCCCAAGCCGTAGAACTCGGTGTCGAGTGGTTTGAATGTCTCGGTGACCATTTGAGCTGGTATCGGGTTTTTCAAGAAGAGCTTTTTGCGGATCGTCAGCTGGCGGAGACTGGAATCAATATGTGTATAATCTGAATCCTGCGGACTTTCGTTCCATTCGTAGACCTGAGCTCGGTGCGGACTATGAGGTTCAGCAAGTGACTATGGAATTGCTCCGGAATCATCCAATGCAGCATCTTGAGATGATTGAGGCAACCATCGGGGAGTTTTGGCAGAGCCAGGAAGATTTTTTGGAAAACGGCCTGGGTTTCTGTGTACTTTATCATGGGCAGGTCGTAAGCTTGTGTATGACCGGTTTCAGATATCGGAATATACACGCCCTTGATATCAAGACCATGGAATCACATCGAGGGAACAAGCTTGCACAATGCGCGGTTTATGCTATGGTAGAGCATTGTTTGAGACATGGTTTCATCCCTTATTGGGATTGCTCGGAAGGGAACTTGCCTTCAAACGGGATTGCACGTCGCATCGGTTTTCAAATAGAATTTGCTTATAAGGGATATGAATTCAACCTGGTTCCATCATGATTACTTAACTAAAGGAGAAATGGGATGACACAAGAATCTTCATCTTCCGAAGCAGGAAATAAGCGAACACCAACGATTCAACGTTATGTGGGTTCTCCGAAGCTGCAGGAGCAGCTATATAAAAAGACACTTATTGTTGTTATTCTATCGCAAATATTCGGTGGTGCAGGGCTTGCGGCAGGCTTAACCGTCGGTGCCCTGCTGGCACAGGATATGCTGAAGACGGACAGCTACGCAGGAATCCCCGTTGCTCTCATTACGGTCGGCTCGGCACTGGGAGCGTGGTTTGTCGGACGTCTAACCCAGCGATGGGGCAGGGGGCCGGCCTTGGCTAGCGGCTTCATCGCCGGCGGTGTTGCAGCTATCGGCATCATTATCGCGGCTGTTCATCAGAATATTTATCTGTTGTTCGCTTCGCTGCTGATTTATGGAGCAGGTACCGCTACGAATATGCAGGCCCGCTATGCAGGGACTGACCTGGCCAAACCTTCACAGCGAGCTGCTGCAGTTAGTATGGCGATGGTATCGACCACCTTCGGCGCCGTTGCAGGTCCCAATCTGGTCGGCGTCATGGGCAGAGTTGCGGAATCTATCGGTGTCCCTGCATTGGCAGGGCCGTTTATTCTTGCTGCGGGAGCCTTTATTCTTGCAGGTTTGATTCTTCTGTTATTCCTGCGTCCGGACCCGTATGGAATTGCCCAAGCGATAGAAGAGGCGAACATCCGTAACGTCGCTGATTCTTCGAATGAAGCTGTGAACAGATCCGAGCGAAATACACGGGGGATCTTGGTTGGAGCCTGTGTGATGATACTGACACAAGTGGTGATGGTCTCCATTATGACCATGACGCCCGTTCATATGAAACATCACGGCCATGATTTGAATGCCGTCGGGTTAGTGATTGGAATCCATATCGGGGCAATGTATCTGCCCTCGCTGTTCACGGGTTTCCTCGTGGACAAAATCGGCCGGATTGTCATGTCGGTCACTGCCGGAATCGTGATGTTATGTTCGGGGATTCTCGCAGCAATAGCTCCTGCGGAATCCATGGCACTCATCATAACGGCACTTGCCCTGCTTGGTCTAGGCTGGAACCTTGGCTTTATTAGCGGTACAGCAATGCTCATCGATGCAACGCCTGCTTCTACCCGTGCCAAGACACAAGGAACGGTGGATGTCTTGATTGCCTTAGCCGGAGCTTCCGGTGGAGCTTTATCCGGCATGGTGGTAGCGAGCACCAGCTATGGGACGCTCTCGATAGCAGGAGGATTGCTTGCGCTCGTGCTGATACCTGTATGTTTAAGCTCGATCAAAGCTCGCAAGGCTGCATCATCCCATAACGCGGCATCATAATAGAAACAGCCTCCTATCGCAGTCGATAGGAGGCTGTTTGGCAATGAATTTATGGCAGAATATTGCCTGCTGCACGGTAAATGGCATACCATTCTTCACGGGTCAATGTCACATCGCCGGCTTTAATGCAGTCCTTCAAACGGTTGATGTTCATTGTACCGATAATGGGCTGCATATGTGCAGGATGGCGGAGCAGCCATGCAATGGCAATCGTTGTGTTGCTTACGCTGTATTTTTCCGCAATTTCATCGATCTTCTGATTAAGCTCAGGGAATTTGTCGCTTCCAAGGAATACACCTTCAAAGAAACCATATTGGAAAGGCGACCAAGGCTGAATCGTTATATCATGAAGTCTGCAGAACTCGAGAATGCTGCCATCGCGGTTTACAGCAGCATCATTCTCCATATTGACGTTGATACCGCTTTGAATCATGGTGGTGTTCGTGATGCTGAGCTGCAGCTGGTTCGCCACGAGCGGCTGCTTCACGGCTTTTTTCAGTAACTGAATTTGCATCGGGTTCTGGTTGGATACACCAAAATGGCGCACTTTGCCGGAGCTTTCGAGTTTGTCAAAGGCTTCGGCAACCTCTTCGGGCTCAACGAGTGTATCCGGACGGTGAAGGAGAAGCACATCAAGATAATCGGTCTTCAGTCTCTTCAAAATTCCATCCACGGAGTCCAGGATATGCTCCTTGGAGAAATCGAACATGCCCTGACGAATCCCGCATTTGGATTGAAGAATGATCTTCTCGCGGATCTCTGCGTTCATATGTATGGCATCTGCAAAAATCTCTTCGCAAGCACCGCTGCCATAGATATCGGCATGATCGAAGAAGTTGGCTCCTTCCTCCAGCGCGCTTTGCACGAAGCGCTCGGCTTCTGCTTTTTCCAATGAATTTATTCGCATGCAACCAACGGCTACAACAGGTACTTCGAGTGAACTGCTTCCAAGCTTAATCGTTTTCATGATGAAATGCCTCCCATTCCTAATCGGTTTGAATATGCTTACACTGCTTATTGTGACATGCATTGCGTGAAGTGTTCAAGCTTTATTTCAGTGAGTACTGAGTTTGCGGCCAGATATGCAGGATTTCCTTCCATGCTCCCGAATTACATAGTTATTGTCAGAGGGAAACCAAATTCAGGAGGTAGAGGACAGTGGCAGCAGAAGTGACCAGGGTGTACAAAGAACATGTTCCATCAGCACGCTTGATCGGCAAACGGTATGGCGATGAGGACCGAGATGCAGCAGGAAGCTTTGCGGGGCGATGGGCGGAGTGGTTCGTCAATGGCTGGTTCGAAGAAATCGGAAAGCTCGGGGCGCTGCCGGAATCCGAAGGCTCTTCTTACGGTCTTATGCGTATGAACGGGGATCGGTTTGAGTATTGGATCGGCATGCTCTTCCCGACCAACACGGCGGCTCCTGACGGGTACCAGTACGAGGATCTGGCAGAAGGCGATGTAGGCGTGTGCTGGTTATACGGCAATGCAGATAACGGAGAGCTGTACGGCATGGACCCTCATAACGTATGCATGGCCAAAATCGCGGAACAAGGCTGGCAGCAGGGGGCGAATGCATGGTTCTTCGAGCGTTATCATCATCCCCGCTTCACGACACCCGATGAGAAGGGGAATGTGGTATTGGACTATGGTGTTTACTTGAAATAAGGGAAGAAACCCTTGTCCAGAAAAATCACTTGTATTGCGGATCTTTATTGTCTATAATAGACGCTGTGGGTCTATAATTGTCGAACCCAGCATGGCAAGATTGAGAAACAAGCAAGAAGTGGTGACTTCTTGCACTCTAATTATGGATATTAAGAATCCAGAAAGGTGGCGTTACTAGATGAGTGAACCCATGTATGATGCAGTTATTATTGGAGGCGGACCAGCCGGATTAAGCGCGGCATTAGTATTGGGAAGAGCAAGAAAACAAGTGGTAGTGATTGATGAAGGCAGGCCGCGAAACAAGGTTACTCGTGAGACGCATGGTTTTTTGACCCGGGACGGTATTAGTCCAAGCGAGTTTCGGAGAATTGCCAAGGAACAGATTAGCGTTTATCCTTCGATCCGGTTTGTAGAGGATACGGCTGCAGCAGTTACTGGGGTTGACGGTGATTTTCAGATTACAACGGGACAGGGAACGATATACCGCAGTAAAAAGCTGCTCTTCGCCGTTGGCAAAAAAGATTCCCCACTCGACATCAACGGGTTGGCTGACGTATATGGAAAAAGCGCATTTGTCTGCCCCTATTGTGATGGCTGGGAGCTGCGAGATCAGCCGCTGGTCGTGATTTCCAATGGTGCGGGAGCCTTTCACTTTGCCAAATTGATCGCAGGATGGAGCGAACGATATACAATTTGCACCAACGGTCCCGATGAATGGACGGAAGAGCAGCGTGAAGAGCTTAAGCAGCATAACATTCCCGTATTCAACGCCCCGATCGAGTCTATTGAATCGAGCGACGGAATGGTGGAGCAGGTTGTGCTGGAGGACGGAACCCGCATCCCTTGCACAGGCATCTTCTTTGCGCCGAAGCTGGTGTCCGGCTCGGATCTCCCTGCATCCATCGGCTGCGAATTCAATGAAGCCGGAAGCATCGTTGTTGATGCATATGGTAAAACCAGCGTGCCTGGTGTCTATAGTGCCGGAGATGCAGCAACGGAGATGTACCAGGCCATTGCAGCTGCCTCGTCGGGCTCGATAGCCGCCGCTGGCCTGAACGGAGAGCTGCTTGCGGAGCGCTGGAATCGATAGAATTTGAACATACTGAAGCAGGCTTGGGCAGGAATCCAAGCCTGCTTTTTTCATCCCAGAGGGGATTTTTTAATTATAAATGATTCTTACACTCCGGATTACGGCCGCTTCGGAGTAAGATGGAACTATCAAGCAAAAGGAAGGGTGTTATCGATGAGAAAAACAAAGGACGTCATCATGAATCACATTTGGAGGGGCATGAATAAGTAACCCTCCACTATAATGGAGGAGATGTATTTGAATTCTCGAACCAAGAAATTTTTGTCCTACTATAAACCCTATCTGGGGTTATTGTGTGTTGATTTGGCATGCGCCTTTGTTGTCTCAGCCATAACATTGATGCTTCCACTGTGTATAAGATACATCACCATCAACGTGTTAGAAGGAAATTCGCCCCATCCGCTGAGCCAAATCTATACGGTGGGGGCTGTCATGCTGGCCATGGTTATCATCCATACCTTGTGCGATATGTTCATTTCCTATAAAGGGCATATGATGGGGGCTTATATGGAGAGTGACATGAGAAGGGAACTGTTTGACCATTTTCAGAAGTTGTCGTTTAGCTTTTACGACGAGAACAAAACAGGACAGCTCATGACCCGCACTACCAATGACATTCTGTCGCTTACGGAACTGTACCATCATGGACCTGAAGATATCGTGATCTCCATTCTGAAGTTCCTTGGGGCATTCATCATTCTAATGTATATTGATGTGAAGCTTACCCTGATCGTATTTCTTTTTCTACCGTTCATGGCTGTGTTTGCTTTTTATTTCAACAAGAAGATGAATATTGCGCTGCGTGTAAGCAAGGATCGTATCGGTGATATCAATGAACAGGTGGAGGATTCCTTATCCGGCATCCGCGTGGTGAAGTCGTTTACGAATGAACCTGTGGAGAAGAAGAAGTTTGCTTATGCGAACGGGCGTTTTGTCGACAGCCGAAGGGAAGGATACAAGAGTGAAACGTACTTTCATGAAGGGTTGGTCGGTTTTACCCAACTCATTACGATTGCTGTCATTGTGTTTGGTGGAGCAGCGATTGTTGATGCCAAGCTAGCGCTTGCCGATTTGCTGACTTTTTTCCTCTGTATCGGCATCCTGATCGAGCCGATCCAGAGACTGGTTAACTTCGCAAGGCTGTATCAGGAGGGAATCACCGGATTTGACCGGTTTATGGAGATTCTGGAGGTGGAGCCGGATATTGAGGATTCCGTTAATGCCGCGGAGATTACGCAAGTTCGGGGGCGTGTGACGTTTCAGGACGTCAGCTTCAAGTACAAAGAGGACTATGGGTACGTGCTGAATCATGTGTCCCTAGATATCGAAGCCGGGGAATACGTTGCATTAGTAGGCCCCTCGGGAGTCGGGAAAACGACGTTATGTTCCTTAATTCCCCGTTTCTATGAAGTGAATGAAGGCCGTATCTTACTGGACGGACGAGATATCCGGGATATCACGCAGCGTTCATTAAGGAAGCATATCGGCATGGTCCAGCAGGATGTGTACTTGTTTGCCGGGTCCGTTTCCGATAATATCCGTTATGGCAGCATGGAGGCCGGCATGGATGAGATCATCGAAGCGGCGAAAAAAGCGAATGCCCATGATTTTATCATGGCATTGCCTGACGGGTATCATACGGATATCGGACAGCGCGGCGTTAAATTGTCCGGCGGACAGAAGCAGCGGCTGAGCATCGCCCGCGTGTTCTTGAAGAACCCGCCGATCCTTATCTTTGATGAAGCGACCAGTTCTCTGGATAATGAAAGCGAGAGAGCGGTTCAGGATTCACTGGAACGACTGAGTGATAACCGAACAACGCTTGTGATCGCACATCGCTTGTCAACTGTCCGGAATGCACAGCGAATTGTGGTATTGTCCCAGAATGGAATTGAAGAGGTGGGCACGCATGAAGAGTTAATAGCCCGCAAGGGCGTTTATGCGAGTTTGTCTCATATGCAATTAACCATCTAGGCATGAAAAAAAGGCGATTTGTGAACGGTCAGCACCGTTTGCAAATCGCCTTTTAGGTTTTTCGGGTCTATAATCTTTTGGTTCCTATACCCGGAAACGAATTATCCTTGAAATGTTTTTCCAGGTTGTTGGTCTTCCACTTCTTTAATTGCATTATCCTCATCCTGTACTTCTTGTTTCGATGAACCAAACCATCCGATGACGGCAATCAGAACAAGAACAATATAGAACGATGCTTTCCAAATCGAGCTCTCTGGGAAGTGATGATCGATGAGGGCGACATCAGGGTGGGCAAGGGTGATGACAGCCAGCTTGACTCCGACCCAGCCTACAATGAGAAATGCTGCAACTTCAAGTCCCGGGCGCTGCTGAAGCAGCTTGACGAAGTAGGAGGCAGCAAAACGCATAATGATCAAACCGATAAATCCGCCCAGGAAGATGACGATGAATTGACCTCCGTCCAGACCTCCGATATTCGGTAGTCCGCTTGCCGGCAATGCTACAGCCAGTGCGACAGCTGCGAGGATTGAATCGACGGCAAACGCGATATCTGCCACTTCAACCTTGAATACAGTCATCCAGAATCCGGATTGTTTCTTAGGCTTGTCCGGCTTCGGCTTAGCATCTTCTGTCGGTTTCTTACCTTTGATAAAGTGCTTCAGGGTGTGATTGATCGAGATGTAGAGAAGATAAAGTGCGCCGATGGCCTGTACCTGCCATACGTCTACCAGGAACGAGATTAAGAACAGCGATCCTATACGGAATACAAAAGCTCCGAGCAATCCGTAAAACAATGCTTTCTTACGCTGGTCTTCTGGCAAGTGTTTTACCATAATGGCAAGGACAAGCGCATTATCTGCCGCCAGCAATCCTTCCAGTGCGATGAGTACTAACAGTACCCACCCATACTCCAATAAAAGCTCCATGCAACTTCCTCCTTGTTGTAGTATTGAAGGCATAAAAAGACCTCCACCGGCAGGTGAAGGTCTCTAATAATAAAGAGACCTTCACCACAGTGTGTGTGGTAAAGGTCTCGCAAACAACGTAAAGTTGCCAACAAAGCCGGGGAATTATCCCGTAATGACGACTCTGCTGTGACAGCTACTCCCCTTTAATCACGTTCCTGCATAACTGATATCGTCATCAGTTAAGCCGTGATATAAAGATATAGATTTTTGCGTAAGAAGTCAAGGTTTTTTTGCTATTCTATCATGATTGCAGCATAAATCAAGAGAAGGTCCTTGCTTAAGCAGCAGTGTTCTCTTTCTTAATACGGGGTCTGTTCCTCATGTTGGAACGCTTCAACGTGTTCACTTCAACACTTGCTAAGACAACACTAAGAAACACAAGCGCTGCGCCAAAGTACTGAACGGAGTTCATGATCTCATGGGCAAACCAGAATCCGAACATGGCTGCGAACACAGGCTCCAATGAGAATACGAGTCCGGTTCGTGTAGCGGTTGTGTACTTCTGGGCGATAGTCTGGAGGATAAAGCCTAAGGCGCTGCAGACCACACTGAGCACAAGGATAGCGATCCATCCATTGGTCGAGCTTGGCAATACCGGAGTTTCCAAGATAAGCGACATGACAAACGCATACAAGCCGGTAAATCCGAGCTGCAGAATGCCAAGGCTAAGTGTATCGACCTTCTGTGCGGCCGAGCTTACCACATTGATGTGAAGGGCATAACATAATGCCGCCGCTATGCAGAACAGGTCTCCTATTTTAAACGTAAAAGGAAGCTGTATCGTCAGGAGGGCAATACCTGTTAAAGCCAACAGGATACTGGCGATCAGTTTCTTCTCTATTTTCTTCTTAAATAGGAACGTATGTATTAAGGGTACAAACACTACCGTTAAGCTGATCAGGAATCCAGCATTGGATGTTGTCGTTGTCTTCAAGCCAAAGGTAAGCGCTGTGAACATAATAAACAAGATAGAGCCCAGAAGCATGGCATAACGAATGGTCCTCAAGTTAACCTGGCGCAAGCGGGGGTAAAAAATGGCTGCTGCAAGTATAAAGGCCAATCCAAATCGCAGGGCAATCAAGTTAAATTCTCCTAGTGTATCCAGTCCCATTTTCATAAAAAGATAGGACGAGCCCCAACAAATGGTGATAAACAAAATCATAAGATCGGCCTTCAGCGGTTTCAAGTCTATTTCCTCCTTCTAATGATTGAACAGAATCAGTATACTCACGTACAATAGACAAGTAAAACGAATGTTTCTTATGATAAACATGAGTAAATCTAATGGAATATCCATCTGGAGGAATCCCCCTTGAGCATGAATAAATTTAAAGTATTGATGAAGGTCGTCGAGCTGGGAAGCCTGACAAAAGCCGCCGAAGCGATGGGATTTACGCAGTCCGGTGTCAGTCATATGATCAACAGTCTGGAGGATGAGTTTGGTTTCACGCTGTTGATTCGCAGCCGTTCTGGAACGAAGCTGACGACCAATGGCGAGGAGATTGTAAAGACGATACGGGAAATATTGAAGTGGAATGAGCATCTGGATCAAAAAGTGGCCTCCATTCATGGAATCGAACTGGGTACCATTCATATAGGAACCTTCACAAGTGTTGCTGTGCACTGGCTGCCGAGTATTATTAAGGATTTTCAACAGGATTATCCCCATATCGAGATTCGTTTGGCAGAAGGGGACTATCGGGAGATTGAGGATTGGATCGCAGAGGGCAGGATTGACTGCGGCTTTCTCTCGCTTCCAACGTGGGATGTATTCGATGCGATGCCGCTGCATCAAGATCCGATGCTGGTGCTGCTGCCCATGGAGCACCCTCTTAGCTCACAGGCCTCGATTCGTTTATCTCAGATTGAGAATGAGCCGTTTATCATGCCCAGCAAAGGCTCCGACGATGATGTGAATCGCGTATTGGAGAGAGCCTCAACGAAGCCGGATATTAAATATACCGTTGGAGATGATTATGCCATTATGGCCATGGTGGAGAAGGGGCTTGGCATCAGTATTCTTCCGGAACTGGTCCTGCGCGGGCAACGACGCAATATACGCCTAGTTGAGCTGCAGGAGCCCTATTTTCGCTCACTGGGGATTGCGGTTAGCTCTATGAGAGAAATGTCCCCGGCTACGAAACGATTCTTAAATTATGTTAAGAATTATCCAAAGCTGTAGCTGTGCTGTCATGCAGAATATGCCCAAAATAGGCTCTAATCCGGCAGGCCCCGTCCATCATATGATGGCGGGTTCATTTTATTGTGACGGATGAATCTATGATCATGCAGCTCATGAATATAAAGTCGTGTCACAAAATAGCAAGTTGGGATTGTTATATAGGTAAACAAAGAAGGAGGTGAGCTCGCTTGCAGCCAACCATCCCCGGGGAAGCGGAAGGAAAACGGAACGCCATTGAAGCGGTCATAGAACAGATCCAAGCAGGAGATAAACAATCCTATCATGCGATCATTATCCAGTTTGAACGGCAGATGTACACATACTGCTACTATATTCTGAAGAATCATGCGGAGACTGAGGATGCCGTACAGGAAATTTTCATTCGTGCCTATGAACATCTTCATCAGTACAAGAGGCAAGTATCCTTCTCTGCATGGCTGTACAAAATGGCCTATCATCATCTAATCAATATCAAGAAGAAGCAGAGCCGTTTTCTCAACCTGATCGAGCATTGTAAAGAGCAGCAGCCGGTTATGCAAATATCTCAGCACGAGTCGGTTGTGTACGAGCTGTTGACTTACCTTACAGCCGAAGAGCGCCATATCTTGCTATTGAAGGCAGTAGAACAGTATACCTTCGAGGAAATAAGCGAGATTATGGGACTCAAATCAGCAACGGTACGGAAGAAGTATGAACGCTTACGCCATAAACTGATGGACCGAATAAGCCAAAAAGGAGCGGTGGCACATGAGACAGTTGCCGGAACAAACGGAATTCGCTGAGATGGATGCAATTGAACAAATGGTTCGTGAATCCAATTTTCCGAAGCAGAGTATGAGTTATCAAATTATGAATCAGATTGGAGATCGTGACATGACAAGAGTATCAACCAAACAAAAACCGAATGTATTAAGAAAGACATTACTCGTTGCATCTGTTACAGCTGTACTAGGGGGGACCGTGATTGGCACGGGGTTCGTATCGCCGGCGATGGCGGCAACCCTTAAGCAAATTCCTATGATTGGCCTGCTTTTTGAAGGAACGAGCCATGAGGCTGTCGATGCAGCTATACAACAAGGGATCATATCGGAGCCTAACCTGAGTGTTACTCACGAGGGTGTAACATTGAAGGTAGCTGACTTACTGTATGATGGCACCCGTCTATCCTTTATTCTGGAGCGTGATGGGGTAGATCTGCCGAATACAGCTTCGCCGTACTTAGATGAGGGTGCAAAGATCATTGGAAATCCCGATAGCGATTATATCAAGTCGAGGCAGGTTGCTAAGGAAGATCAGATGAAAGGATACATTGAAACACCCAAAATTCTGGTCAACGGACAGGAAGTGAAATCGGGCGAAGGAGTCTTCGGAGACCACCCGAGACTGGAGAATACGTATGTCGTTGAGCTTACTAAGGATCTGCAGCTGCCGGATCAGTTTGAGTTGACCATTCAGACCCGTGTTACCCGGGTAGACGAGAGCTTTGACTTCACAATTCCTGTGAGTGTCACTAATAAATCTGTTGTCCTGAAGCCGAATGTTTCGAAATCAGATGGGCAGTTCAGTTATACCGTCAAGCAGCTGGATATGTCCCCCGTGTCGACTCGCCTGGTGCTGGACAGTAAGGGCGCCGTGCCGGCATCTTCACAGCAGAAGGGCAATTACAGTGCAAGCATGGTCTATTATGAGCTGGTAGATGACCAAGGCAACGTTCTGACTCCTAGAAAATTCGATTACTTTAACAGCAAACCACTAACCGAGTACCACATCGATCAGCTGTTCAGCCCGGTTAAGGGAACTCCTAAATCCATTACCATCAAGCCGTTTACGCTCACCGTAAACAACAAGGACTGGAGCGTTATCGGCCAAGGAGAGAACAGCTATGGCGATAAAACCTATCTGAAAGATTTGGAAATGACAATTCCTCTTAAGCCATAACAACAAAAAGCGAGGCCCGATAAATCTCCGGGCCTCGCTTTTTACTTCAGGATTAAAGATTAACGCAACGTTTTCAGTGCTCCGCTCCAAGCAAGCACTTGATCCAGCATACCGTTAAGGTTTACAAGATGCAGATCAGCTGGCTTAAAGGCCATTTCAGGTGTAAATGGATTTTCGAAATCAGTGAAGAGGGACAGAGCAGGGTGAACGCGAACATCCGCTACAGACAGCTCGCCCAGGATTCCACGCAAATGTTCGGCAGCACGAGCGCCACCAACAGATCCATAACTTACGATACCTGCAGCCTTGTCGTTCCATGCCTCGCGAGCGTAATCGAGCGCATTTTTCAAAGAGGCTGAAATACTGTGATTATATTCTTGGACGATAAATACGAAGCCGTCCAAGCTGGCAAGTTTCGTATTCCAAGCCGTTGCTTGTTCAGTAGCATCCTCTTCGCCCAACAAAGGAAGTTTGTAGTCAGCGATATCCACGATCTCATAATTGGCGTCTCCACGCTGATCCGCGATGTTTTTTACCCACTCACCCACTTGTGGACTTAAACGTCCTTGACGAGTACTACCTAGAATAATACCGATATTTAATTTTGACAATGATCTTACCTCCCGAATTGTTCTTGATTTATTTTTTCGTGATGTGTTTGCTTTTTTGCATGAGCTAATAATAATCTTAGTCGGTTAACTTTGTCAAGTAGCTTACAAAAAGTTTGTTCGAAAAATGATTACTTTAGCTGTCATGAGTATCTTGAAGTAATTCACGATGCTATATTAGTATTATAGAGAATAAGTTTTAAACATATCCACATTATGGATATCATTGCATTTTATTTCTACGAAGTTTAGGAGTGGGCCCATGGTAATAAAAGTCGATGATCTTACAGGATCCGCAATTATCCAATTGGTGAGTGAACATCTGCAGGGAATGACAGAGCATTCCCCGCCGGAAAGCATACATGCTCTGAATCTTGAGGAATTGAAGCAGCCGGAAATTACGTTCTGGAGCCTGTGGGAGCACGATGAATTAATGGGCTGCGGAGCACTTAAAGAGCTTGACGGTACACATGGCGAAGTCAAATCCATGCGGACGTCAACCTCCCATTTGCGAAAGGGCGTTGCCAGACGACTCCTTGAGCACATCATAGAAGAGGCGGAGCGCCGCGGTTATAAGAGGATCAGTTTGGAAACGGGGTCCATGGATGCATTTGAACCGGCAAGAAGGCTTTATGCCAGCTTCGGATTTCAATATGGCGAGCCTTTCTCGGATTATACAGAAGACCCGAACAGTGTGTTTATGACCAAAGAATTGCAAGGCAGGTAGACTGCTAACCAGATTACATAAAATATAATCGGTTGAGGTGAAGCTGTGATGGAACTTAGACAATTGAGATCTGACGAATTTGAAATCAGTGCGAAATTATCCGAATATGCTTTTCAATATACGCTGACGCCTGAGCAAAGAGAGTCCTCTCTGAAGCATTTTAAGCCTGAACGATTCTGGGGGATCTTTGATGGGGAAGAACTGCAAGCGAAGCTGACCATCATTCCGCTGCAGGTTTATATGCAAGGGAAGATTCTTGATATGGGCGGTATTGCCGGTGTGGCTACATGGCCGGAGAACCGCAGACAGGGACATGTATCTACATTGCTCAAGCATGCATTGCAGGAGATGAAGAACAACGGCCAGACTCTGTCCTTCCTGCATCCGTTCTCAATCCCGTTTTATCGTAAATTCGGATGGGAACTTTTCGCAGAGTATAAGAAGTATGTCATCCCGGCAGCTAAATTCCCGCGCAAAGCGGAGATGCCGGGCCGGATTGTCAGAGGCGTAGACGATATCCCTACGCTGGATGGCATATATCAAGCCTATGTCAGCCGATATCACGGTACCCTTGTGCGCGATGAAGGTTGGTGGAAAAGGTTCGTCCTGCAGGGTGATGGACACAGCGTTGTGTATTACTCTGCCGAAGGCAAGCCGACGGGATATGCGTTATATGAGTTAAAAGATAAAGAACTTGTGTGTGACGAGTTTGTTTACCTGAATGAAGAAGCGCGAACCGCGTTATGGACTTTTTTTGCCAACCATGATTCCAGGATTGAACAAGTCAACATGGTGATGGTGCCCATGGATGATCAGCTGCCGTTCATGCTGCCAGATCCGCGGATCACGCAGGAGATTATCCCTTACTTCATGGCGCGTATCGTGGATTTGAAATCCTTCGTGGAGCAGTACGCTTTCGAAGCGCAAGCTCATCATGCAGCTGAGTTGACCGTGGAGGTGGAAGATCCTGCAGCACCTTGGAATGCGGGTCTGTGGAAGCTGTCGGTCAATGAAGAGGGGAGAGCGAAGCTGTTGGAGCTTCCTTCAGATTACGAGGGTCCGGTTGATCTCTCCACTGATATTCAGAGTCTGTCTGCACTCTTTATGGGATACAAAAGGCCACAGGCTTTACATGCCATCCATCGGCTAACTGGAAACCCAGCAGCAGCAGCCCAATTGGAATCGATGATTCCTGCAGGGCAAACCTACCTCCTGGACTTCTTTTGAGACAGGGAGACGACTCAATGATTCGCAGACTTTTCTCTGAAGAACTGGAAATTATCCTGGCATCTATAAATAGAGAACAGCATTTTTTGTATTATTCTTACCTTACGTTCCGGAAAAAGCATACGGTTCATTACGGGCATTACTCGGAACATGGGGAGCTGCTGGGAGTGGCAGCCTTTCTGAAAGGACTGCCTTTCTATGCCTTTTCGGTTTATCCAGTACAGAAATCCTTCCGGCCTCAGCCAGTGTTGGCCCTAATGAAGCAAGAATTGGGTATACCCGACGGTGCAGTTGGAAGTTTTATTGTGAGTAAGGACGGATGGGCGTTTCTTGGCTTAAAGGTGGATGTTAAGAAACCTCCTAAGGGAATTTGGTTGATGAAACACCTGCATCCCGGAGATTTGCCGGCACAGGACGAGGATGTGTTTCGTTTAGGGCCGTCATATTTCGAGCAGATCGAGTCGATAATGACAGAGCTGGGTGCAATGGCTTTTGCAAGAGAGGAATTGCAGAATCCTTTTTATGGCGTAGTACATGATCAGGAGCTGATCGCGGTTGGCGGGTACCATATCTACAGCGAGGATTATGTTGAACTGGGGAATATAGGAACGGAACCTGCGTGGAGAAGGCAAGGATACGGGAAAAAGGTGTCTGCAGCCTTGACCCGCGCAGGGAGAGCAGTCACCTCAGACGTGTACCTGAATGTTCTGGAGGACAACTTAAACGCGGTGCGGCTATATCAGTCACTGGGATATGAAACCATTTGTGAGCAGTACCTTGTCGAATTCGCTTTGTAACGGGATGGATATAGAGTCATGGATGTGCGAGAAAGTCGCTGGATGCAGCGGCTTTTTTTTCATTTAGAGTTAGGGCTCCATTTAGGATGAATTTCATTTTTTTCGCAAAATTAAGGCTTGAAAGCGACGCGGCGTCATCTTGTAAACTGTATTTGGTCAAGGAATATGAGGGATCAAATACATACAAGAGGGAGCTGGAAAGATTGAATAAAGGAGATATCATCATTTACGCATGTGTCATTATCGGGGCTGGTATTGGATTGGCGCTGGGCAGTGCGTTGCCCGGGGTTCTTGTCGGTTTAGGTATTGGATATCTGGTTAAATGGTCAATGAAAAGTGAAAAGTGAATGATTGACAATTAGTAAGAACTGACTTATAGTACTTTACTATCAGCAACCATCAAAGACATGATTCTTGAAACGACCTGCCCAGAGAGAGAAGTGATTGGTGAAAGCTTCTTCCGTGCTTGCTTCATGAATTACCCCTTTGTAGCTGTGTTTTTGAACCCTTGAGTTATAGGTTTACTTATGGACAGGGCAGTAGAAAACACCGAATCATCCCCGTTAACGGATGTCTTAATGAGGATCCGATGAGCACGCGGCCACACAGCGCTGCAGGTCTGGATCAAATGAGGGTGGAACCACGAGCCGAACGCACTCGTCCCTTTGGGGATCGTGTGTTTTTTTTGCGTTCAATCTAAATTTGATGGAGGGATAACCATGTCAATCACAGTAACATTAGCAGACGGAAGTAAAAAGGAGTATCCCGCACAAACGACGATGAAACAAATCGCGGAATCTATTCATTCCGGGCTGAGGAAAAGTGCAGTCGCAGGAAAAGTAAATGGCAGGCTCGTGGATTTGAATTACGAACTTTGTGAGGATGCGGAAGTACGTATTGTGACGCTGGATTCAGAGGACGGACTGAACATTTACCGGCACAGCACAGCTCATCTGATGGCTCAGGCGGTTAAACGTTTGTATGGCAGCAAGCCCGTTTACCTCGGAGTGGGACCGGTTGTCGAAGACGGCTTCTATTACGATATGGATCTGGAGCATTCGATCTCAACCGATGACTTGATGGCCATCGAGCGGGAGATGCAGCAGATTGTCCAGGAAGATTTACCGATTATTCGAAGAGAAATTAGCCTTGAAGAAGCGGAACAACTATTCAGTGACGACCCTTACAAACGGGAGCTCATCCTTGGCTTGCCGGAGGATGAAGTCATTTCGGTGTATGAGCAGGGAGAGTTCATTGATTTGTGCAGAGGGCCTCATCTGCCCTCGACTGGCAGAATCAAGGCATTCAAATTGATGAGTGTTGCCGGAGCTTATTGGCGGGGGAACTCGGATCATAAGATGCTGCAGCGAATATATGGAACGGCGTTCCCCAAGCAGGCGCAGCTCGAAGAGCATCTCTTCTTGCTTGAAGAGGCTAAGAAGAGGGATCATCGCAAGCTCGGCAAAGAGCTGGGACTGTTTATGTTCTCGGATGATGCGCCGGGAATGCCGTTCTTTTTACCCAAAGGAACGATTATCCGTAACGAGCTGGAACAATTTGCAAGAGAGCTTCAATTCCACCGCGGTTATGACGAAGTTCGTACTCCGCTGATGATGAACAAACGCCTGTGGGAGATGTCCGGTCACTGGGACCACTACAAGGATAATATGTACTTTTCGAAGGTGGATGAGCAGGAGTATGTAATGAAACCCATGAACTGTCCGGGTCATATGCTGGTTTACCAAAACTCGCTGCATTCCTACAGAGAGCTTCCCATTCGATTGTCCGAGTTCGGTCAGGTGCACCGCCATGAATATTCAGGAGCGCTGAGTGGCATGATGCGGGTCCGTACGTTCTGTCAGGATGATGCGCATATATTTGTAAGACCTGATCAAATCCATGATGAAATTGGACAGGTGATCGACTTTATTAGTCAGGTATACCGAGTCTTTGGCTTTGATTATACGATTGAACTGTCCACTAGACCGGAAGACTCCATGGGCTCTGATGAGTTATGGGAGCAGGCGGAGTCATCCCTGCAGGAGGTATTGGATCAACTGAAGCTGCCTTATCGGATAAATGAAGGGGATGGCGCTTTTTATGGACCGAAGATCGATTTTCACATCCTCGACTCCCTGAAGCGCAGCTGGCAATGCGGCACCATCCAGTTGGATTTTCAATTCCCTGAGAAGTTCGATCTGTCCTACATCGCAGAGGATAACCAGAAGCATCGGCCGGTTGTCATTCACCGCGCGGTATTCGGCTCCATCGAGCGGTTTATCGGAATTCTTACAGAGCATTACGGCGGGGCTTTTCCGCTATGGCTCGCTCCCGTGCAAGTGATGCTCATTCCGGTGTCAGACCACTATATCGATTTCTCCCTTAAGGTGAAGAAGCGTCTGGAGCATGCAGGCGTACGGGTCGAGGTTGACATCAGGAACGAAAAGCTGGGATATAAAATCCGTGAAGCCGGTCTGCTGAAAACGCCCTACACGTTTGTCCTGGGGGAGAAAGAAATGAACTCGGACCTGGTAGCGGTACGCAAACGCGGCGAGGGTGAGCTTGGGGAGAGCGCTATCGATGACATGATTGCAGGCCTCCGGAAAGAGATTGCATCCAGGGAGTAAGAAACCTGACTGGTTGCGTTTAGAACGATTCGAGTCATACATACTCGGATCGTTTTTTTTGTTATGGCCTATAACGATCGGATGTTAAAGCGGCAAAAAGTATAATATATCCAACTCCGGGAACAGTAGAGAAAAAGATTCATGATGGTCGTACGGTCCGAGGTAAGGCGGAGCTCATCTTGAGTACCAAACGAGGAGTCGTGTATAGGATGCAGAACATAACCCGCAAGGAAGGTTTACAAGAAGCGCTGCCGATTCTCATCTCAGAATTCATAGAAAACATGAAGACCCGGTTCGGGCAGAGCGGGGACATCATCTACCGGGAGCTGCTGCTGGGTACTATACCTGCGGTCATCGTGTACATTGAAGGGATGGGAGACCCCCGCTTTTTAATAGAGGCTCTTCATATGGATTCGCCATTGTTTAAGGAATTAACGAATCAGTCCCCGGACGATCGCGTGAGGATGCTGAAGGACCTCACGATTACGATGGGGAAGGTGGGGGAAGCCACAACCTATTCTGAGGTTGAGGAGAACGTGTTGTCAGGGAATACAGTGGTTTTTATTGAGGGAACGTCTACCTCACTATATGTGGGTACTGAAAAGCTGAAGCAGCGCGGGGTTGAAGAAGCCAGCTCGCAATCGGTTGTCAGGGGACCGAGAGAGGGCTTTACGGAATCGCTTCGCGAGAACACGGCTTTGGTTCGGCGGAGAATTCAAAGTCCCAAGCTGCGCATCGAAGAAAGAAAGGTAGGCGAGCATACCCATACTCAGCTGGCTGTCATGTATATGGATGGTTTGGCCGATACCGAGGTGCTCGATGAGCTGCGCACACGGCTGAATGGAATCAAGCTGGATAGCGTACTGGAGAGCAACTATATCGAGGAGATGATTCAGGATCATCGATACAGCCCCTTTCCGACGGTGTACAACTCGGAGCGTCCCGATGTCATTGCTTCAGCTATATTGGAAGGGCGAATAGCCATTCTTGTGGAAGGAACCCCATTTGTACTGGTCGTTCCGGCATTGTTTGTGCAATTTTTTCAATCGAGCGAGGATTATTACCAGCGATGGGATTTTGCCAGCCTCGTTCGCCTGCTCCGATATTTATGTTTCGGTATTGCCCTTCTTACACCCTCGCTGTATATTGCAATCTCCACTTTTCATCAGGAAATGCTGCCGACCAATTTGTTGACTAGCTTGATTGGACAGCGGGAAGGGGTTCCCTTTCCGGCCTTTATTGAAGCGGTAATTATGGAAATCACATTTGAGATTTTGCGCGAGGCCGGTATTCGGTTACCCAAATCAATCGGCCAGTCTGTCTCGATCGTAGGGACATTGGTTATCGGACAAGCTGCTGTGGAAGCAGGTCTGGTATCAGCTGCCATGGTTATTGTAGTGTCCATTACGGCCATAGCCAACTTTGCGCTGCCGGCCTTTAATGTAGGGATTTCTGTCCGGATTTTGCGATTTGGCCTGATGGCGATTGCGGCGTCTTTTGGATTGTATGGCATGATTATCGGCCTGATTGTCCTGGGACTGCACCTGTGCAGCCTGCAGTCGATGGGAGTTCCGTACATGACCTCCTTTGCACCCATACGATGGAGGAGCCAGAAGGATGCACTGCTCCGATTATCCCGTCACAATATGAAGAAATATATGGGCAAAGTCAAATCATGATCTGCAGTTAAGAAATGGGCATGGGGATTCTACTTTAAACAGATGGGACAGGTTATGGATGCTGGGAAGAACAATACTATCAGTCCTGCTCATGACAAGCCTGATCATCACATCGGGATGCTGGAGCCGAAAGGAACTGAATGAGCTGGCTGTTGTTATGGCACTTGGAATCGACACTCATAAGGACGGTTACGCTGTATCCGCGCAAGTGCTCAATTCCAGCGAGCTGGCAACGAAGAGCGGGGGATCCATTGGAAGTCTTCCTGTGGTCACTTACAAGTCTGTAGGAAAAACGGTACCTGA
The DNA here is from genome assembly GCF_004000885.1 of Paenibacillus glucanolyticus NBRC 15330. Taxonomy (GTDB): domain Bacteria; phylum Bacillota; class Bacilli; order Paenibacillales; family Paenibacillaceae; genus Paenibacillus_AQ; species Paenibacillus_AQ glucanolyticus. The sequence goes on along the minus strand of NZ_BIMC01000010.1, from coordinate 139,994 downwards.
CGCCCTTCAGCGGATGTTAAGCATGGCGCCCCGCATGCTGTATCTGTCCCATGTCCGCGTATTGGTCTTGGGGGAAGATCTGGCGCGGCAAGGGGTCAGCGATGTGCTTGATTACATATCCCGAAATCATCAACTGCGAACAAACTTTTTCATGCTGATAGCCAAGAATGGAAATGCCTCTGAGATTCTGGAGGTGGTGACGCCATTCGAATATATCCCTGCGAACTCGCTCTATTCCTCCATTCTGATATCGGAAAAAAAATGGGCGGCCACGGGGAAAGTTACATTGCAGCAGTTTGTTAACGAATTAAAGCAAAGCGGTTCAGATCCGATATTGTCCGGGGTTCAATTAAACGGAAGTTCGGCGGAAGGCCAGTCCGTGGAGAATGTAAAAAAAATCAGTCCCTCTACACTCCTTCAGCATGCGGGATTAGGTGTATTCAAAGGGGATCGGCTGGTGGGATGGCTTGGGGAGCCACCAAGCAAAACGGTGAATTACGTTCTTAATAGAGTCGAGTCCACCGCTGGATATGTGTCTTGTCCGAGCGGCGGGATTGTTGGCTTCACAGTAAACCGGGCAGACACATCGCTTGATGTTATGCTGAGCGCTGAGAATATTCCTCGATTTTCCGTCAAAATGGAGATAGAAGCGGATATCAACTCCGTTCAATGTCCAATTAATATCAATCAACCTTCGGCCATAGAAGCATTGGAGAGGAGCATCGAGGATAAATATAACGAAAACATCGAGAAACATGTTAAGGATGTTCAACAGCGGTATGGAGCCGATATTTTTGCACTTGGTGAAGTCCTGCACCGGAAATATCCCCAGGTATGGAAAACGTACAGAAGTCACTGGGGAGAGAGCTTCCAATCGATGAGCATCGATGTGCACTCCCATGTCGCGATCCGGCGGATCGGGTCCATCATTCAACCCTTAAATCAGGAGGTCGATGAGAAGTGAATTGGCATTTTGTATTGATAACGTTTCTGTTGATTGTTGTGGTCACGGAAACAAGGCATCTGATTCGGCTGCGTTCTCTTCGGGATATGATCGTATTTTATGCCGTATGGGGATTGACGCTGCTTGCGATAATCGGGGACATGCTGGAGCTCACTGAGCTTCGGCCGCTGGATTGGATCAGCATCATGATGCAACCGCTGAACAGGCTGATTTCATAACAAGAAGGGTATGGTCGCACGTGATAAAATACAAGGGAATCGCGGCACGGCAGTTTTTTATATTAACCTTCGGCTTGACCATTGGCACCTCGATTCTGGTAACACCCTCTGGTTTAGCGCATACTGCACGGGAGGATGCGTGGATCGCCTCCTTGTGCAGTTTGTTGATAAATATCCTTATGGTTGTGCTGTATATTGCTATCGCAAGGCTATACCCTGGTAAAACGATTTTTCAAATGAATGAGCTGGTTCTGGGCAAAATCCTGGGTAAGGCCATGTCACTGATTTATCTTTTTTATTTTTTGATACTTACGGGAACATTGCTTGGCAATTTGGGTTTTTTTATAACCAGCGAAATGATGCCGGAGACGCCAATCGAAGCTATTCAGATTCTGTTTCTGATTGCGGCCATCATGTGCGCCAGAATGGGCATCATCATCTTAGCGCGGGTGGGCGAATTGATGTTTCCGTGGATCGTGTTTCTGTTTATGGTCCTTCTGCTCTCACTTATTCCCCAGATTGACTGGAATCATATCAAGCCTATACTTGAGGATGGATGGATTCCCGTTGCCAATGCCGGATTTCACTCCTCTATGTTCCAGGAGCTGATTGTACTGATGGTGTTCCTCCCTCTGGTCAAGGGTGAGCGGAAGGGGGAGAAGGCATTGCTGTGGGGAGCTGTTGCAGGCGGAATCGTGTTAAGTGTCACGGTCCTGCTCAGCGTGCTCATTCTTGGGATCGAACAAACGGAGAACAGCACGTTCCCGGCCTTTGCATTAGCGAAGACGATTAACGTCGGGAATTTCTTTCAACGCGTGGAAGGTATCTTGATTACGCTTTGGGTACTTACGTTTTTTATCAAAATCTCGCTGCTGTTCCTCTCCATGCTTCATGGAATAAAAACCGTATTCAGGCTGAAGGAGCAGAACCACTTAATCTATCCGTTCTCTGTTCTCTTTATCATTGTAGCCTGGAATACGTATATCAACACCGTTTATGTTGCTAACATCATTCAGCAAGTGTGGGCAAGCTATGCATTTCTTCATTTACTGGTGATTCCCTTCGGACTCTATTTAATCGGACTGAGCAGAACGAAAATATTAAAATCGAAATAAATATTCGATCTTCCATCCGATGCACTGGATGAGTTAAGCCTGACGAATCAGGCTTTTTTTGTTTATAAAGATAACTTTTTTCTAGAATATGCTTGAAAGTGACACTGCGTCATCTTATATAGTTAAGTTCATAAGATGAATGGAAGAAAGCAGGTGTTGAAGTTGAATTCGATTCCTATTCAGGAGTTATCAAAACAGACGGGGATTACGGTGAGAACGCTGCGCTATTATGATCAGATTGGTTTATTGATTCCTGCTTCCAAAACACCGGGCAAGCACCGGATATATAGCGATGTGGAGCTGCGGAAACTGCAGCAAATTCAGTTTCTGAAGAAGCTGGGCTTCAGCTTGCAGGAAATATCAGATATGATCTCGAGCCGGGAGTGGAATTGGTCTACCAGTCTCATGAATCAGTTAGACTTTGTTCATAAGGAACAAAGGAAGCTGAGTCAGATGGAATCGGCTTTACGAGCAGTACTCCACAGCATTGTGGTGGAAGGCGAGACGAGCTGGGCGGTTATTCAGAAATTAATCCAGCTATCAGGACAAGATCCATCGCTAAAACAATCGTTCCGCAATCAAATGTTTGATGAACGTGAGGTGGAAATGCTGAGTCTGCTTCCTAACATGAACAGTGCAGATCCCGACTCGCTGGAATGGATCGCTCTGCTAGGTCAGCTCAAAAGGCTGATGGAGAATTCTCCGGATTCGCCCGATGTGCAAAGAATTGTACGGCGCATGGATGAGAAACGCTTGGAGCATTTTGAAGAAGAGGACTCTTTCGTGGACAAGTTGTGGGAGATTCGTAAATCACCGGATCAGTCCGAGCAGATGGGGCTATACCCTATAGAACAAGAGCTTCTTGAATTTATGGAACTGGCATTTCATATTTATGTAACGCGCAAGGAAGAACAACAAACGGAGAGGGGGGAGACATCATGACACTGGAGCTGCTGCTATCCATTGGGGTATTGTCACTATTAGATATGCTAAGCCCGGCTGCGCTGGGGATAACGGTATATTTGCTTCTGAGCGAGCGCGATCGACTCATCTCCCGTTTAGGTGTTTACTTGGTTACGGTGGCCGGTTTCTACTTCTTGGTTGGAGCTGCGCTCATGCTCGGCTTGGATGCTGTCATGAAATCGGTATCCGATATCTTTCAGAATCGAACGGTCAGCTGGATGATGGCCATTCTCGGTGGAGTCCTGTTTGTTGCGAGTTTTTATGTTCCTACGAAAAAGACATCCGCACCGCGCCGCCCGAAATCAAAAAGCTTCGGCGCCATGATCGGGCTAGGTTTCACCACTTCACTCATTGAGGTGGCCACCGCGCTTCCTTATTTCGCAGCGGTCGGGCTAATGACTACCGCCCAATTGAACACGATTCAATGGGTTCCGATCCTGGCTGCTTATAATATGGTGATGGTGCTTCCTCCATTGATCTTGCTCGGATTACACCTTGTATTAGGCCGCATGATGCAGAGACCGCTGGAGAAGCTGCGTGTGAAGATTGCCGAAAGCTCCGGTTCCCTGTTATCGTGGGTGTTGTGTATTGCCGGAGTGATTTTGGTGTTAAACAGTATCGATTATTTGTAAACGCATATGCTTGAAACGAAAGTAACAGAAAGAAAATAACAGAAGGACCTGTCCATAACAGACAGGTCCTTCGATGTTATGCGAGTATAACTAAATCTCGGTGTGATTCAGGATGCGGGGGGAGCGATTATTTGCCGAGGAAATGTTGGGTGAAGAAATCCAGTTGATATTCGAGGCTTAACGGGTCATTGAAGTAGAATGTTTTGGCATCGACTTCGAATACACGGTTGTTTTTGACTGCCGGAATGTTCTTGTACATATCCGTATTTTGGAAGGAAGTGTCTTCCTCTGCGTTTTTACTGAAGATGACATAGTCAGCGAAGTAATCTTTCAGTACTTCGGACGACAAAGTGAAATAGCCGTCTTTTGCTGTAGCTTCCTTTACTTTCTCCGGCATGGCAAGCTTGAATTCGTTATACAGGATCTCTGTTCCGCGACCATAATTAAATCCATAAACGTAGAGCTGTTTATTGAACGTCTCCACGACGGAAACTGTTGCATCTTCACCGATTTTGGCTTTGATTTCTTCTCCGGCTTTTTGAGCACGGACTTTGAAATCGTCAACCCAGGCTTGTGCTTCTTTTTCCTTGTTCAACAGCTTGCCGATTTCGACCTGCTGTGTCAAATAATCAACTTTTCCATAGGTATAGGTTACGGTAGGAGCTATTTCTTGGAATTTATCGATATTTTTAATGCTGGATAGACCGATAATCAGATCCGGCTCCAGTTCGATGATTTTCTCCAGACTTTCGTCGGATACCACTTCAATATCTTTCAGCTTTTCCTCGAACTGAGGATTTGTTTTGGACATTTCGTCTACGCCTACGAGGGGTACTCCGAGGGCCATCACATTCCCCGTCAAGAATCGGGTAAGCACAACGACACGCTGTGGATTGGTTGGAACCTCTACGGGCCCGTTCTCCGATTGATAAGTAAAGGTATCGGATTTCGAAGAGGAGATTTCTTCGGAGGGCTTATTTTCATTACTTTCTGTATTGGTGCTGTTTGTTTGACCGCCACAAGCGCTTAAAAGCAGAAGGGCTAGCAGGATGGACAGTGTGAAATATTTTTTCAAAATGATTCTCCCCCAAAAAAGCTATGTATTTTTGAACAATCATCATTTCAATCGTGTGTGTTGAATTCAAAATCGATAATGATTATCATTCTCGGGTTATTGTAAGGCTACTCGCGATGCCTGTCAATAGCATTTATATGAATTATGACTCGGGAGATCGGCACAGCACAGCAGAGCAACAGAAAACCGCCTATGCTGGACATGGCGGTTTTCTGTCAAAATATATATTGTGCGTAGGAGCTCAGTTCAGTACAGAAGAGCGGCTCGCTTGAATATAGATGGACTCACCGGTAAAACCGGAGACAGCACCGGTCTTATCGCTTCGCACCAAGAAGTAGCGCCGTGCCTCCTCGGAAGCATGAAGCAGCTTCTGCTCCAGTAGAATCTTCTCCTCCTCAGCCAGCCCGGATCGCTCGCACCAGTCGTGGAATTGAAAGGGCTTCTGGAAAGTCACGGCCATTTCTGTGCGGAAGCCAGTGAGCTCCAGAAGATGAATCCATTCCGATTTCTTCCATGCACGGACGTGGCTGTAATCTCTTTGTTTTTCTATTTCATTATAGAATTCATCCAAATTCTCTTTTTCCGGAGCGACATTATCGATGAGCAGGATTTTACCACCGGGTTTGAGCACGCGAAGGGACTCGCGCACGAAAGCAGGTACATCCGGAAAATGATGAGCCGCAATCCTGCAGGTTACCAGATCAAAAGAAGCATCCTCGAAAGGCAGTTGTTCCGCATCCCCTTGCACGAAATCAACGTTGGTATGGCCGTTTCCATGAATGAAAGCAGCGGCGGTTGTCAGCATTTCCTCCGTCAAGTCAAAGGCCGTTACGCGGCGGACAAGTGGAGCGAGGGCATTAGCCACATGTCCACCGCCGGTTGCGATGTCCAGCACCTCCATGGTCTGGTCCGCCTGGGAACAAGAGACCAGCAGGGATAGGTCTTCACCTTTGGCATGCCCTTGACTTGTTACATATTTTCCAGCGTTCTTGGCAAATTGCTGCTGCACTTGGCTTTTTATTGAATCTTCGATGGTTATTCCTCCTACATTCAAAATGAGTTCAGAGATTAAAAACAAAAATTAAATATAGTTTCACTAGATGAAACTATATATTGCTTGGTGAGATATAACTTAATTTATCATACATTTTTTCTGCTGTAAACGGCAGCAACCACTAAATAACCACCGGAGAGCCCAAACGTCGATCCTTCTAAGCACGTTGAGATATATCCGCCTCAGGGGCAGCTACCTAGAGCGGCACCTTAGCACGATAAATCAAAAGCTAAAGCCTGGTCATATCGACCAGGCTTTAGCTTCTGAAGTGTTAACCGGTAAATTCCTGAACCCATTCGTTATTGTAAAAAGCAATGCCAATCTTGGTATAGCTTTTGTTCAAGATATTGGCTTTATGGCCCGGGCTGTTCATCCAATCTTTCATGACTTGAGAAGGGCTGGTCTGTCCCTTGGCAATATTTTCGCCGGCGGAGTTATAGGTGATGCCATATTCTTTCATCATGTCCATAGGCGACCCGTGCGTCGGGGAATTGTGGTCAAAGTAATTGTTATCATACATGTCCTCAGCCTTCGCCATAGCCATCTTGGACAGCTCTTCATCCATGGTTAAAGAGCCAAGTCCTGCTTTGGATCGTTCTTTGTTAACCAGGTCCAATACCTGCTGAGCGAATTGGGAGGAGTCTTTCTGATTTCCCTTATTGTTTCCTGCACCACTCCTGTCTGACGTTTGTTCTCCATTGTTATTTGCCGGAGCCGGAGCTTGTCCTGCTGGATTATTGGTTCCTGGCTGAAGCAGATCAAGCAGCTCCGATGGGAGTTCGTCCTGGGTTCCTTTAGCCGACAACCTTGAAGCATTCATCCAAAAAGTCGAAGTGGAAGATGCTTGTGTGGTGGTGGAGAGTGGCTTTGGTTGAGCATTGCGTGTATGGGACGATATTTGGACCGGAGCAGGATTCACTTGCTTCTGTGTTAAGGGTTTGTGGCTAACTTGCTGCTGATTTACCTGGTTATTTGGCGTACAGCCTGCAATCAGGATTAAGACAGCCAGTCCGAGCCCGATATCCTTCAAATGTTTGATCATGAACAGATCTCCTCAGTGTTATTTTAATGAAGTTGCCGGGAATTAGGATTTCCTGCCTGGCACTGAATTATTCGTTTTCAGCCAGAATTTATTACCATATATAAACATATGATCCCTAATGTCCTGATCGCCTTAATCGGGTAAGAAAGGAGGTTCGCTGAATGCAACTCTTTTTAAGGGTGATTTGAGAACGCTATCATTCGGTTGTGAAGGAGGAATACTCAGGATGCCCGTCAATCGCTTTAAACATCGCAAATCATCATGGATTAAGGCACTGATGGTTATGGTGGTCTTATCGCTTCTTCAGGTAACGGCGATTCATATCCCTAAAGCACACGCGGCTGTGGCAAGCAAAACCCTTGTCGGCTATTGGCATAACTTCGATAACGGATCCGGTTTTATCAAGCTTAGGGACGTATCTCCCAAATTCGACATCATCAACGTATCTTTTGCTGAACCAACATCCGGTGTAACCAACGGAACTATCGGCTTCATTCCTTACAACTATACGGAGGCAGACTTCAAAGCAGATGTTGCATATCTTCAAAGTCAGGGGAAGAAGGTCATCATTTCCATAGGAGGTGCAAACGGGCAGGTACAGCTTCCCAGCACTTCCGCCAGGGATAATTTCGTGAACTCCGTTATCGCGATCATCGAAAAATACGGATTTGATGGACTGGACGTGGACTTCGAAGGCCATTCGCTTTATTTAAATTCGGGGGACAGCGACTTCAAGAACCCGACCACGCCGGTCATCGTCAACTTGATCTCCGCCCTGCGCACAATTAATAACCATTTTGGAACGGGACCGTTTTATTTATCGATGGCACCTGAAACGTTTTTTGTACAGCTTGGCTATAGCTTCTACGGTGGCAGCTGCATCAGCTGTGACAACCGCGCAGGAGCTTATCTGCCGGTTATTTATGCCACACGCGATATCCTCGATTGGCTGCAGGTGCAGAACTATAACTCGGGTCCGATTACGGGGCTGGACGATCAGTATCATAATATGGGAAATGCCGATTTTCACGTTGCCATGGCAGATATGATCTTAACCGGATTCCCTGTTGCCAAAAACCCGAATCAGATGTTTCCACCGCTGCGTCCGGACCAAGTCGTGCTCGGGCTGCCGGCCAACGTCAATGCAGGCGGGGGTTTTACTTCGGTTGCGGAAGTACACAAGGCGCTGGATGCACTGATTAAAGGCGTCCAGCTGCCGAGCTATAAAACCCGGGGAAGCGTAAGCGGATATCCGAATTTCCGCGGTCTTATGACCTGGTCCGTCAACTGGGATAAATTCAACAATTTTGAATTCTCGAACAGTCATCGCGCTTATCTGGATGCTCTAAGTCCGCCGTTGCCGGACACGCAGCCGCCAACGGCTCCGACCCATGTGACCTCCATGTCCAAATCTGCAACGAGCGTAAGCTTAAGCTGGACGGCATCCACGGATAATGTGGGAGTGACAGGTTATATCGTGTACTACGGTTCCCAATCCGTCAGCGTGACCGGGACCAGTACAGTGATTTCAGGTTTAACACCGGACACATCCTATACGTTCACGGTCAAGGCGGTTGACGCGAGAGGCAACCAATCCGCAGCCAGCACACCGCTTACCGTGACAACCGATCCCCCAGGTACGGGGGGAGATACAACACCTCCGACGGCCCCGGGCAATGTTCAAGTGACAGCCAAGACGGCAACAAGCGTTTCCTTAAGCTGGAATGCTTCCACTGACAATGTCGGTGTAACAGGCTACATAGTCACCTACGGAACCAGCTCCGTTAATACAGCGGGAACGTCCGCTACGATTAACGGGTTGACGGCTAATACGAGCTACTCATTCACCGTGACGGCTAAGGATGCAGCCGGAAATGTGTCGGCAGGTACCATCATCAGTGTGACAACTGCTCCGCAAAGCGGTGCGCAGCCCTGGGCGGCAAATGTCAGCTACAAAGTCAACGACGAAGTGGCCTACGGAGGGAAAACCTACATCTGTCGTCAGCCGCATACATCGCTGACTGGCTGGGAACCGCCCAATGTACCGGCACTGTGGTTATTGAAATAATGTGTATACACTCTGAATGAACAAAAGGAAGCATCCAGAGGGCAGGAACTGGATGCTTCTTTATCGTGGATCCAGGAAGTTAGCCGAAAGGTTTGGATTAAATTCTATAGAACTGTTCTTGATTGTCCGATATACTGTATAGGCGTTTTAGACAACTAAGGTATTGAATGCGTCAAATTGCCTAACAGCTAAATTGAACGTTGATGCAGCGCTAATGCAGTTCATCGTGGGAGGTACAACATATTGACGATTATTGGAATTGATTTGGGTACAACGAACAGTGTGGTAGCAGTTTATTCTCCGGAAGGTGCCAAAATCTTACCGAACGCACTCGGGCAGCATTTGACCCCCTCCGTAATCAGCGTGGACGAAGATGGACAAATTCTCGTCGGGGAAGCGGCACAGCAGCGAATGATAACCCATCCGCAATTGACTGCCTCGGTGTTTAAGCGGTATATGGGAACAAATAAAACGTTTCTCTTGGGCGAACACCAATTTAGTCCGGAGGATTTGTCATCTTTTGTATTGCGGGCCTTGAAGGAGGATGCAGAGGCGTATCTTGGAACGCCCGTTACGGAAGCCGTTATCAGTGTACCCGCTTATTTTAACGATGCACAGCGCAAAGCGACGAAAAGAGCGGGCCAGTTAGCGGGATTGAAGGTCGAGCGTCTCATTAATGAGCCTACAGCTGCAGCTGTTGCTTATGGCCTGCATTTAGAAGAACCGAGCACGCGATTTCTTGTCTTTGACCTGGGTGGAGGGACATTCGATGTTTCGATACTGGAGCGATTCGAAGACCTGATGGAAGTTCAGGCGGTAGCAGGCGATAATTTTCTTGGCGGGGAAGATTTTACGGAACTGCTGATGCAAGAATTCATGATCCGGCAAAAGGAAGGCATGCTTGACCTGGAGGACCCCAAGCTGGCAAACCTGATCCGGAAGCAGGCGGAAAAGGCCAAGCATTCCTTATCCAGGGGAAAAGCTGCGGATATGGAAATTGTGAGCAATGAGGAGCTTCTGCGATGCACGATTACTGCGGAGCGGTTTGAGCTTTTGGCTAAACCCTTATTGGCCCGTCTCCGTCAGCCGATGGAACGAGCGATAAGAGATGCCGCAATACGTCCCTCTGATTTGGATGCGATTATTTTGGTCGGTGGAGCGACTCGCATGCCTATCATTACTGGATTTGCTGCCAGACTGTTTGGCAGACTGCCATCGGCTCATATCGATCCAGACGAGACAGTGGCTCTTGGTGCAGCCATCCAGGCTGGAATGAAGGCAAGAGATGCCGCGTTACATGATATCGTATTAACCGATGTGTGCCCCTATACATTAGGCATAGGCGTTTCAGTAGAGAATGCCTCCGGGTATTTTGAATCGGGTCATTTCAGTCCAATCATAGATCGTAATACGGTTGTGCCCGTCAGCAGAACAGAGAGCTATAGCACGATCCGTGAGAGTCAGAAAGATATGAGCATTGTTGTATATCAAGGGGAAAGCAGGCTAACGCAAAACAATATCAGACTAGGTGAATTTTCGGTCAAACTTCCAGCTTCGCCTAAAGGGGAAGAGGTGGTCGAGGTACGTTTTACATATGATATTAACGGCATTTTAGAAGTGGAAGCCACCGTGGTAAGTACTGGGGAACAATCCCGAATTGTGATTGAGGAGAATCCTGGCCAGTTCTCCAAGGAGCAGATTGAGCAGCGGTTTAAAGAGCTTTCGGACATTAAAATCCACCCTAGAGACCGAATGGAGAACAGGCTTCTGCTAGCACGCGGGGAACGGCTTTATGAAGAATCGCTCGGATCATCACGTGAACAGATTGCCTCCGTGCTTCGCCAATTCGAGGATATTCTCCGCCGTCAGAACGACAGGGAGATTCGTAAAGCAGCGGAGCATTGCAAGGCCTGGTTGGACGAACTCGAAAGGATGACGGATTTCTAATGACAGATATATGGAGTTTTCTTGGCATCCAGCCTACTGAGGATGCGGTACTTATTAAACGCGCTTATATGGCCCGGCTTAAATTTCATCATCCCGAAGAGGACCCTGAAGGCTTTCAGAAGCTTCGAACAGCCTATGATGCCGCTTTAAAAGAAGCTAAGGACATACAAAGACAAACTCAAGCACCTTCGGCAGTAAACGCAGACGCAGATCATCCAGGAGTGTTTGATGATTGGACGGAGGACTCGGTTCATGAGCGGGATTTACCCGATATACAAGAGCAGAATTCCTCTAACAGCCTGCCGGCTGCTTTAGCTAACGAGTTTTTACTTCAAGCTGTCGATCTGTATGATGACATTCAAACGCGAGTGGACGAGGATCGCTGGATTACCCTGCTGGAGGATGAGAGATTCTCGGGCTTCGAAACCAGACAGCGGCTTCAATTCGAGGTATTGCGGCTGTTTGCGGATAGAGCTTGGGCTCCAGGTCCGGTCTGGAGATTGCTGGATGAGACATTCGCGTGGAGCAGCATGGAAATAGAGATGCAGGAGCTGTTTCCCAAGACATATGTGGATTATGTGATGATGCAGCTTGAAGGCTTCTGGGATCTTCGCTATGACTATGTAACAGACAGCATGACCCCGCTGGATGAACTGGAGCAATTTCTGGCTGCCCGATCAAATGCACAGATTTGCTTAGTCCAAGGGAATGTGGAAGGTGCGGAGCACTGGCTTCGGGAAGCCGCTCAGATCATGCCGGGAGAACCTGATCTCAATCGGATGATTGGGGAGCTTTGCTTGCAGTACAGCAATTGGGAGGAAGCCTTCAAAGCCTTCAAGAGGATGGAAGCTTCCGGGAATGCGGAAGTCCATCACAACAGCGACCTGGCTTACTGTATGCTTCAATTAGGAATGCTGGAAGATGCCTATTCCATGTACCAAAAAGTTCTTGTGCATACCCCGGATCATGCCCAGGCTTTGACCGGGGCAGCTCAATGTCTTGAGCAGCTGGGCCGGATCAAGGAGTCAAGAGAGTTATACCTTCGAATCAAGCAGCTATGTCCCTGGGACCTGCATGCTCACACTCAGATAGACACGCTGAATCAGCGGCTTGAGCAGCAAATGAAGATGCGCTTGGAGGTTGAAGATCGACCGGATCAAATGAAAACGTTGGATGAATTGGCCGGTCTGTATATGGAGCAGCAGCAGTATGATCAGGCTGTCGGCGTATGGCTTCAGCTCGTGCAGCTCGGCGAGCTTACAGCTAGGCAGAACTATCAACTCGGCTATTCGCTGCATCAAGAGGAACAATACGAGGAAGCAACCCGATACTACGCTGCTGCCGGCAGCGCAGAGAATAAGGACGAAGCGTTTCTGTTGGAATTACGCTACCAAACAGGGATAAACGCGTACCAGCAGTCGGATTATCCCGCTGCTATTCAGCAGTTTGAACTGGTGCTGGCACTGGATCCCGGTCATCTGTTATCGCTTCGCTACTTGGCAGTCATGTCAAAAGAAGCTCAGCGGTTTGAAGAAGCGGTTCTTTATTATAAAAAAGCTCTGGACATCGAAGACCTTTGGTTTCTTCGTGCAGATCTGGGCAGCTGCTATTATCATCTGGATCAGTATGAGGAAAGTGTGTTTCATTTCGGAAAGGCGAAGCTGGATGATGACAAGGGACAAGAACACTATTTCGAATACGGATCTGCGCTTCGTCTGAACGGCCAGTACCGGGAAGCCGTTCAAATATTCGATGCGGATATAGAGCGGAATAACCATCCCTATGCATATTACAACAGGGCGTTTGCGAGATTCATGCTGAAAGAATTCGAGCTTTGCCGCGCCGATCTGCGGATATTTATGGAGCTTGTTCCTGGTGATTCGCAATTTGATGCCAACTTAATCAGCGGAATCAGCAGCTTTTACCTGAAGGATTGGAATGCTGCGGTCTCTTTTTTTAATGAAATGCTTAAGTATCTGCCATCGGATATGGACAGGGCCCAATACATCAAGCTTTTTGCAGCCGCTCTGCTGGCAGCTCGCAGATTTAAGGAGGTCATCCAGCCATTGGAAGAAGTGCTGCGTCTGGATGATCAGAACGAATGGGCGATGCTGCATACTGTAAGGGTTCATGCCGAATTGCAGAATTGGGACAAGATTGAAGGTAGTCTGGAAACGTATTTTGAGACTTTTGATCTGCAATCCCGAAATCCCTATATCTGGTTTTACGGCGGAGTCTTTTTGTACTATGTCAACAACTATAAGGAAGCAGCGAAGTTTTTTAAACTGGCTTACCAAGGGGGACTCCGCGGAGATACCTGCAGCTATTACAGTCTGGTTCTTTATCAGCTCGGGGAATCGCATGATGCACTTTCGATGGCACGTGAAGCGCTTCAGGATCGTCCGGGGCATGGGGAGTACGAGGAGCGTTTGAAGCAAATGGAGGAGCAAATGAATAAACGCAAAAATCTGTTCGCAAGGTTAGGTCTTCTTCCAACCGCAGCAAATAAACCGGTCGTGCAGAATTTGGATTACCCGGATATTCTGGGAGATCCGCAGCTTCAGAATGAATATCCGGGAGTCGTGATAAAACAATGAGCAGTCATTTAAGTAAAAGCCAGCTTTGGGCGCTAGCGCTGGGAGACGTTCTGCTTCATAACAACAGGGTCCATTTTACATGCCAATATGATCTGGCGCGAAGCGGAGCCGAAGGGGATCGGATTAATCAAGAGGTATTGGTCGACGCATGGGACATAAGGGACGAAAGCTCGGCTTGGCGCGTGTTGAATTGGCTCACGGTAGAGGGTGGGCATCGCGTGAAATTTGATCGTCTCCGTAGTGGTTTGCCACTCATGACGCCACAGCAGCAGAACCGTTATATTTCATCCATACAAGATGAATTCAGTGCAGTCGAATTACTCATCATTCAACGTTATCACAGACACCTGCCAACTGCCGGCATTCTGGCCTGGGATTTGGGACGAGCCGCTTTTATTTGTCATTTATGCATGACGTTTGGTCATATTCAGCAGGAAGAAGCTTGGCATTATCTGATGCAAAACGCACAATTGATTCAGCAATCGTACGCGAGCTGGGAGGAATATGGCATGGCTTATATCATCGGCCGCCAGTTCTGGGCCAAAGAGCTTGAGGATGAGGTAACAGTGGGACATATTCGTCATATCCGCCATTCGCTTAATCAGTCAGACAGTCCTTGGAGGATACTGTCATGGGATATGGAGCTGGAGTTTCAAGCTGCTAAAATAGGCCACTAACCGATTTAGAGTGTCATCTTTATATGTTTACAAGAGCTTGGCTTACCGCCAAGCTCTTTGCATTTAATGTTTCTTTTGCATCAAGCCAGTATCGATTCCATTCGATTAGTCTTAAAGGGTATGAGCACGGTTTTCTCCAGAAGTTGCACCCATAATGACGGAGTCTTTAGGAAGCAGCAGAGCAAACAAACCAAGCAACGGCAGAAAAGCGCACACCCGGATCATCAGTTCGACCCCATGCATATCCATCAGGGAGCCCATGATGACGGAACCAAGTCCGCCCATGCCAAACGACAATCCGAAGAACAGGCCGGCAACCGTTCCGACGTGACCGGGGAGCATTTCCTGGGCATATACGATGATGACGGAGAAGCCTGACATCAGGACGGCGCCGATCATCATGCATAGAATAACAGATCCAACCGGGCCAGCATACGGCAACAGAAGCGAGAAGGGGGAGGTGCCCAGAATCGAAAACCAAATCATTTTCTGTCGTCCAAAGCGGTCTGCCAGCGGGCCTCCCAAAAACGTTCCCACCATGCCGGCTAATTGAAGTGTGAAGATACAGATTTGAGCGTTTTTCAGAGGCAAATGGAATTTGTCCATGTAGTAAAACGAATAATATCCGGTCATACTGGCGAGATAAACAAATTTGGAGAATAACATCAGGATGAGAATTCCAAGCACATAGACAATAAACGGCTTGCTAAAACGGCTATCGTCTCTGACGTTGCTTGAATGCTGCGATACCTTAGCAGGTCTGGTCTGAACCGCATACCAGCGGCTGATCCAGAGTTGAAGTCCGATGCCTATCCCTGCGAGCAGAGTGAACCATAGAAATCCGAGCTGCCCCTGAGGAATGATAATAAAGGCAGCCATCAATGGCGCAAATGCCTGGCCGGTGTTGCCCCCTACCTGAAATACGGATTGGGCAAGTCCCTTGCGCTGATGCATCGCCAGATGGGCTACGCGGGATGATTCCGGATGCAGGACGGAAGAGCCGACACCGATCAAGGCCGCGGATAGCAGAAGATAGAAGAACGAAGGCGATAGAGCCAGTCCAGCCATGCCAAGCAAGGTGAACAACATCCCGAGTGGCAGCAGCAGCGGGATCGGACGCCGATCCGTAACGTATCCGATGGCGGGCTGTAGAATGGATGCGGTGATATTCAGCGTAAACGCGACCCATCCGATTTCTGCGTAGCTAAGCTGCATGTTCTGCTGAAAGAGCGGGAAGACAGCGGGTACGACCGACTGCATGGCGTCATTCAGCAGATGGGCGGCACTGACGCCCAGCAGTACAGCTAACGCTGTATTTTTACTTGTGTCTGCCGCTATGTTTTGTTGTGACATTTCTCCACATCCTTTATTTTTTTTCCATATTAGCGGATTTCATAAGGAGATGTCGTTGTGATTGTTGCTTAGGGGTGGAGCAAATTATGCTATAATCTGCTCGGGGTGAGAACGGATGAGGATCGAGATGATACTTCCACAGCTGGAACTGCATAAGATTTCCAATACATTTGAGAATATGACCCATAAACATGACAATCAATATCAATTGACGATCCCCATGCAGGGAACCTGTTTTTTTACGCACGAACATAAACCCGTAACGCTGTCAGCAGGCGAAGGTCTCATATTACAGCCGCGAGACAGTCATTCCTTTCACATTGAGAACGGAGCAAGCGTGTTAATTATACGAATAAAAACCCTTGATTCGAATAATCAATCCCACCGCATGCCAGAGGAATTTCGATTGAGACAGACGTTCGATATTGGTAAAGTAGCTGATTATTATCAACAATGGGCATCGGAATTACTGGTCCCGGATCGATTGGATCCGATGGCAGTCGATGAAACGGAGTCACGGATTCTGGCGGGCGTCGAGGAACTCCTGTGGGGCGATTCTTCCCGTAAAACCTGCAGGGAAAACCAGCCGGGCCCGGATTTTCATTATTCACGGGTGCTTGAATATATCCATGCACACTACGCCGAGCCGATCAACGTGGATACACTCGCGAGTATGGCGATGCAAAGCCGTTATCATTTCATTCGCTCGTTCAAGTCCATAACGGGATTATCGCCGTATCAATATGTATTGCAGCGGCGTGTTGAAGAGGCCAAAGTGCAGTTGAAGCGAACGGGGAAGACCGTGACCGAGATCAGTTTCGAGCTGGGCTTTGCCAGCACCAGTCAATTTCATAGGGCCTTCTTGAAGAACGTTGGCATGACGCCGGAACGGTACCGCAATGAGATGCGGATCTGAATCGGTCTCCAGAAAGCCAACACTTCGCTCACCACGATCAAAGCTATAAACCGCGTCATATTTCATTTCAATCTGCGCAGTATTCCGCATACAAGGAGTACACTTCCGGCAGAATTTAGCCGCTTCTAAAAAAACAATTGCTTGTCCATGATTCCCGTGATAAATTGATAATGATTATCAATATCAATTATAGGGGTGGATATTCTTTGTATCATTCTGTGTATAAAGTCACAAAATTGTATTTGATTCTGGTTGTGATCTTAGGTGCCGCGCTGCTATTGTCCGCATGCGGACAATCAGGAGGGGGCTCCGCTTCATCCGGAGCAGAGCTAAAATCAAGCTCTTCGACAACCGCGGAGACGGCGCCTTCTTCGAGTGGTGCGGAATCTTCGGACACAGGAGATACGGTCATCTTCCAGGCCGGTAACGGAGACATCGAAGTACCAAAAAATCCGCAGCGCATCGTGGATTTGACGAACTTTTATACCGGTTATTTTCTGGCTATCGGTGTAACACCGGTAGGGGTGTTGGAAGGAGCGACGGAAAATCCATATTTCCAAGACCAATTGGATGGCGTAGCGAATCTCGGCAATGAACCCTCGCCGGAGAATATCCTTCAGTTGAACCCCGATCTTATCGTCACGTTTAACGGAACGGAAGGAATCGATAAGCTCGAACAGATTGCGCCGGTTGTGGCAATCGATTACGGAAAGAAAAATTATAAAGACCAGGTGTTGGATTTCGGCAAATTGACCGGGAAAGAGAAGGAAGCACAAGAATGGGTCGATCAGTGGGAATTGAAGATCAGTGAGCTGAAACCCAAGGTTCAGGCAGCCGTGGGAAACAAAACCGTCTCCATCATTAATCCTTACGCCAAAGGGTTATACGTGTTTGGTCATAACTATGGGCGCGGGGGAGAAATCATCTATAGCGAATTCGGCTTGAAAGCACCGCCTGAAGCACAAAAAGCCGCTATTGACAGCGGTACGGGATGGGCCTCCATTTCACTGGAGAAGCTTCCCGAGTTTACGGGGGACATCATTTTTACCTGTGCATGGTCGGGTGATACGAGTGATCCGAAGGTCGT
This sequence comes from Paenibacillus glucanolyticus NBRC 15330, assembly GCF_004000885.1. Taxonomy (GTDB): domain Bacteria; phylum Bacillota; class Bacilli; order Paenibacillales; family Paenibacillaceae; genus Paenibacillus_AQ; species Paenibacillus_AQ glucanolyticus. The sequence continues at coordinate 122,286 of NZ_BIMC01000010.1, read as the reverse complement.
GTATGACAGCGCCATCTGGAAAGGGCTGCCTGCCGTCATAGCGGGCCATGTGTTCCAGTTGAATCCGAAAGGTGACACATACAACGATCCGGTATCCTTGGAAGCACAGCTTCAATTCATCTCGGACAGCTTGCTGTCGGTCAAATAACCAATCAGCTCTGACAAGTGCCTTTCATGGCCGTCAGGGCTATTTAAATTGGAGAGAGCTGCGAATGACGGACGGCTCTGGATAGATCGGTACTAGCAACTTTGTTATAGCCTTAAGCTATAACTGGATATAGCTTATTCGAGTTACACTATACCGATGAATACATGATATCTTCTTTGTAACAATTTGTATGGGAGTGTTACATAGATGACAAGAAGCAGCGTTTTGGGGTATCCACGAATTGGTGCGGATCGTGAATGGAAGAAAGCGTTAGAAGCGTTCTGGGCGGGGAAGCTTGAAGAATCGGAGTTCCACCAGCAGCTGCAGGAGATTCGACTGAATCATTTACGCAAGCAGCAGGAGAAGGGAATTGATCTCATTGCGGTCAATGACTTCAGTTATTACGATCACGTTCTGGATACGGCAACAATGTTTGGCATTATACCGAAGCGTTTTCCCTATAAGGGCGGCGAGGTGCCTTTGTCCGTTTATTATGGCATTGCACGCGGAACCAAGGATGCTACGGCAAGTGAAATGACCAAGTGGTTTAACACCAATTATCATTATATCGTGCCTGAATTGGATGGAGCGACGCCGGTTCTTACGGAGAACAGACCGCTTGCTGCCTATAAAGAGGCGAAGGAAAAGCTCGGGATTGAAGGCAAGCCGGTAATTGTTGGCCCGTTAACCTTCCTGAAATTGTCGAAGGGATATCAGCCCTCGGAGACGGATGCTTGGCTCAAGAAATTGTTACCCCTTTATGTGCAGATTCTTCAGGAATTGGCACAAGAAGGCGTTCAATGGGTACAGATCGACGAGCCGATTCTTGTCACGAAATTAAGCGATGGCGATCTGCAGCGGTTAAGAACGATCTACGAAACATTTGCAGCTTCGGCTCCTGGCTTGAACATCATGCTGCAAACCTATTTTGAAGCTGTAGAAAACTACCAGGACATCATTCAGCTGCCTGTCAGTGGCATAGGCCTTGACTTTGTGCATGGGCAGACTGGTAATGTCCAAGCCATCAAAGAATCAGGATTTCCTTCGAACAAAGTTCTGGGAGCGGGTGTCATCGATGGACGCGGTATCTGGAAGGCGTCACTGCGCGAGAAACTGACACAATTGGAGGAATTGACCCAATACGTGGCTGCTGAGCGTCTCATCGTTCAATCCTCATGCAGTTTGCTCCATGTACCAGTGACAGTAAACAACGAAACGAAACTTCTTCCCGAACTGAAGGGTGCTCTTGCCTTTGCGGATGAGAAGCTGAATGAACTGGTCCTGTTAACGAAAGCGGTCTCTACAGGCGCAGCCCGGATCGCTGAAGAACTGGAGCAGTCCGAGCTTGCAATTCAGGCGCTTAAGCAATCGGGTGAGCGTAACCGCCATGACGTTCAGCAGGCTGTTGCTGCGGTGAGTGCACAGGAGCCGGCTCGCAGTCTGCCGTTCGCAGAGCGTCACGTCGCCCAGCAGAACAAATGGCAGCTGCCGATTTTTCCGACAACTACCATTGGAAGCTTTCCGCAGTCAGCCGAAGTACGCAAGGCTCGCCAGCTGTGGCGAAAGGGCGAGTGGAATAATGAGCAGTATGAGGGTTTTATTCAGGAGCAAATCGATATTTGGATCAAGCTGCAGGAAGAGATCGGTCTGGACGTGCTTGTGCACGGAGAATTTGAACGCACGGACATGGTTGAATTCTTCGGTGAGAAGCTGGAGGGCTTTGCCTTCACGCAGTATGGATGGGTTCAATCCTATGGCTCCCGCTGCGTAAAACCACCGGTTATCTTCGGGGATGTTGCCTTCGAGAAAGCGATGACCGTTGAGGAAACGAAGTATGCACAGTCCAAGACCAACCGTCCTGTTAAAGGGATGCTGACCGGACCGATTACAATCATGAACTGGTCGTTCGTCCGTGAAGATATCACTCGCGAACAGATTGCATATCAACTGGCTTATGCCCTAAGACAAGAGGTCGAGGCGCTGGAGCAAGCAGGCATCGGAATGATTCAGGTGGATGAGCCTGCGGTGCGCGAAGGACTTCCGCTTAAGGAAGAAGATCAGGCGGAGTATCTGGCATGGGCTGTTAAAGCCTTCCGCATGACCACTTGCACGGTTCAGCCAACGACGCAAATTCATACGCATATGTGTTATTGCGAGTTCCATGACATGATTGATTCGATTGAATCCATGGACGCCGATGTGATCTCCATCGAGACTTCGCGCAGCCATGGCGAACTGATCCATAGCTTTGAAGTCAACACGTACAAGCTGGGAATTGGACTCGGTGTATACGATATCCACAGTCCGCGGGTACCTCGAGTCGAAGAGATGACAAGTATGATTGATCGCGCACTCCGTGTACTGGATCCGAAGCTGTTCTGGATTAATCCGGACTGCGGTCTCAAGACACGCGGTAAGGAAGAGACAGTGGAATCCTTGCGCAACATGGTTCAAGCGACAGAAATCGCTCGTTCGGCTTATTCATTGAACGTATAAATAGAAGGAATGTAGAAACATCTCTGCGATTGCGGGAGGATATAGTTTAGTTGCGATAGAAGCAGGCTGCCACGGCAGCCTGCTTTTTTTTGTTGTATCGAAACGGGTGGACTTTAGATAACAAGCAAGGAAGTCCAGCCAGGGCGGCAGAATGATAGATTTGTTTTGGATTTATATCGAGCAGCACTTTGACACAAGTTGTTGACATCTCGGTAAAATCGTTGTCACATCCAGCGATTATATTCTTCTTATGGAACGAGTCTAGCAAAATAAAAAGAGAGGTATTTCCTGCATAGTTCCATTAACAAAATATGAACCGATCACCCAGAAGGAGGAGCCATGATCCATCACAAGAAACGTAAAAAACCAGCGAAAGTCTTCTATATCATACTTATCGGAATCATTTTCTGCCTAGGATTCAAATTGGCATGGCACACCGGCTCAGCTACGGTGAAGTTAATACCGGCATCATCAGCTAAACATGGAGAGATCTATAAGACTCTTCCTGATTCACCTGACAATCATCAGACGTATCGAATCGCTATCGATCCTGGTCATGGGGGTAAAGATCCCGGTGCTACCGGTGTAAGCGGCGCATATGAGAAGGAATTCAACCTATCCCTTGCCGGGCGGGTGTTTGATATTCTGGAAGAAGACCCCCTGTTTGAGCCATTAATGACACGTATAGATGATCAATTTGTAGAATTGGAAGATCGGGCAGCTATCGCGAATGATTGGAATGCGGATGTTATGATTTCAATCCATGGCAACACGTATACAGATCCCACAACTTCGGGAACGGAAACCCTATATCGGCACGAGGACAGCATTCCGTTGGCTCAAACCCTTCAGAAGCATGTAGTGAAGGGGCTTGGACTCCGGGATCGCGGCATAAAAGAGGAACAATTAAAAGTGCTCGCTACGCCCAAGATGCCGGCAGTACTTGTGGAAGTTGGATATCTCACCAATGCGGACGACGAACATTTGCTCCTGAGCAATGAAGGGCTGGAGCGAGCCGCTCAATCTATTGTAGACGGACTCCGAGACTATTTTATGGGAGAGCAGGGACACTCGGCTGGTCAGCAAACAGATGGCAGCCCAAACGAGATAAGCTCATCCGGCACGAATCAGAATCAGAATCAGTCGATGGAGAAGAAGGTGTATTTTAACGGATCGGCAAAAGACGGTAAGCAGGTCGCATTAACGTTCGATGATGGTCCGGATGCCATCGTTACGCCGCAGATTTTGGATATATTGAGAGAGAACGATATTAAAGCTACTTTCTTTATTCTGGGAGATCGGGCTGCGTCCCATCCTGAGACCGTGCGGCGGATTGTGGAGGAAGGTCATGCCATAGGGAATCATTCCTGGTCTCATCCGAACTTCAAGGAGATAACCATGGAAGAAGCGATGAAGCAAATCAATGATACGCAGGACAAGCTGAATGATATTATAGGCTACCGCCCCTCCTTGTTTAGACCTCCGTATGGCGCTTTGGATGAGGAAAAAGTAGAGGCCATACAAAGTTTGGATTTAGCCATCGTGAACTGGTCCGTGGACACGATGGACTGGTCAGGCTTGCCTGCCCAGGGGATCATGCAGCGAATACACACGCAGTTAAAGCCGGGAGGCATTATTCTGCAGCATACGGCTAATGGTAAGAATCATCTTGCCAACACAATCGAAGCCCTTAAACAGTTGATTCCTGATTTGAAGGACCAAGGTTATTCATTTGTCACTGTACCAGAGCTGCTGCATTTACCGGATACACAGTAGACTCACCACGCTTGCAGCTTATCTAATTTATCATTTGCAGAAGGTATATGCTAAAATCGATTCATTAACAGGTTTAAGGATTAAGAATGGAGACCTCATGAAAAAAACGAAAATTCTCATTATCGAAGACGAGGGACCGATCGCCGATTTGCTTGCGTATGGGCTGGCTATGGAGGGGTTCGAGACCCGAACGGCAGCCAGCGGAGCCGCAGGTTTTAGGGAACTGGAAGATTTCAGTCCTGACCTGCTCTTGCTGGATTGGATGCTGCCGGATCAAAGCGGACTCGATATTTGCAAAAAAGTAACCGCAGATTACAACATTCCCATATTCATGATTACGGCTAAATCGGATATTACGGATAAAGTGCTTGGGCTTGAGTTTGGTGCGGATGATTATATCACGAAGCCTTTTGATTTGCGGGAGGTCGTTGCGCGAATTCGCACCATCCTTAGGCGGCTGGATCAGGCTAACCATGTTGAGAGAGAAGAGGCACAAGAGGTTGTTATCCGGTTTAAATGCATCGAAATCGTAATGGAGGAGCGTCTGGTCAAGAAAGACGGCAGTTTGATTGATCTCACACCGAAGGAATTCGATCTGCTCATGACCCTGTATCGCCACCGAGGGAAGATTTATACGCGCTCGGAGCTGCTTGATTTGGTCTGGGGTTATGATTTTATGGGGGATACGCGGACGGTGGATACTCATATTCAAAGGCTCCGCAAAAAGCTGGATGCCAGCGATCTCATCACAACCGTATTCGGCATCGGGTACAAATTCGAGAAAGTGGCGGAATAAGGGATGCTTCGGACTATCAGAGCCAAATTTATCGTTGGTTTTTTTCTGATCTTCAGCCTTTCTTTCCTTGTGCTCAATCAGACCGTCAAAGAAGTCATACGGACCAGCAATCAGAAGATTGTAACATCCGATTTGGTCGGGCTCAAAAACAATAGCAATGTCTATGTACGGCAAGCTTTTCTCATCAACCATTTCACAAACAACACACTTTATTTCGGGCAGATGGCCGAGGAAATGGTGAAAGACTTGAACCACGCCACTTCAAGTCATGTCAGTGCATATACCGTTGATGGCACGTTATTGTTCTCATCGGACGAGAAGGAATTCACGGGACAATCGAATGAGGATCTCCAGCAAGCCATTGAGGGTAAAACGGCTTATACCATCACTTACGGCCGCGACAGCGGAAGTGTTCTTTATTCCTATCCAGTAATTATTGATGGGGTTAAAGTGGGCATTTTGCGCTTTACTAAAGATTTCACACTCCTCTACGAACAAAGCGGACGCATCATGGATATCATTTTTTACATCGCGCTCGCCATATTCACTGCTGCATTTCTATTCTCCTACATGCTCTCCAGGCATATCACAATTCCGTTGGTGAAGTTAACGCGGGCTTCTACAGACGTTAAGAACGGCAATCTGGATGTCCGGATCCAGTTCCAGCGAAGAGATGAAATTGGCGAACTGGCGTTGAATTTTAATGACATGATAGACCGGATCGGCAGTCAAATTTCCACAATTGAACGAGATCGGGACCGACTGAAGAGTCTGAACGAACAGGAGAAGCGTTTTTTTGACAATGTGACACATGAACTCAAAACACCGCTGACCTCCATTCTTGGTTATGCCGAGATCATCAGGGAAAAGGGGGACGACGACAGAGAGTTCTTCGATAAAGGAATGACGCACATTGTCGAAGAGAGTCGCCGACTGCACAGCATGGTGCTGAAGCTGCTTGAGGTGTCCCAGCACAACGCTCATGATGGTGACCTGGAACTTGTAGATACGGGGGGAATACTTCACGATGTGATTGATTCGATGTCATTCCGAGCCAAGCGTTACAAGAAAAGCATTACCTGTGAAACGGAAGAAGAGCTGTTTGTGCTTGGTCAGCCGGACAGGCTGCGCCAGCTCTTTATCAATCTTCTGGACAATGCAATCAAATACAGCGCATCTCATTCCGAAATCTCTGTCAAGGCCAAGCATATCAACGGGGGCGTTCACTTCCTATTCGATAACCCGGGAGAACCCATCCCCCCGGACCAGCTTGCGAATTTGTTTCAGCCGTTTTTCTCGGGGCCACAAAGTTCCAAGGAAGAAGGGAGCGTCGGTCTGGGACTCAGCATCGTTAAATCCATCGTTGATGACCACAAGGGAACCATACGCATTGTCAGCGAGAAGTCCCATACCGTCGTCTATGTGGAAATTCCTTATGTAAGGGTGGAGAGATCATGATGACATACAATCGAACCGGGTTATGGTGTGTGACTCTCGCCATCCTGCTCTTGACCGGCTGTGCGAATGGACCGAGATCGGAGACCATCATTATACCGAGCAAGGAAGAGAATCATACGGTAGACGAAGGGAGGCGACCATTTCAGGTGAAGACGATATACCGTCTTCCCAATTCCATCACAAATCAAGGTGAACTGCTCGGCTGGGCAACACCGGAGTCTGTGATCGGTCTCTTTGAGGAGGCTAGTCCGTCAGAGGGCTTAAGTCTGCAGTTGCAGCGTCTCTCCGCCCCGTATGAAAGTGTCGAAACGCTTCAAGCCGTGGGCAACAATGCGAGGTATCACCATTTATCTCCGGATGGCAAGACCATTTCAGGGATAGCCAAATCAGCTGAAGGTGCTTCGTTGAAGCTGATTACGTATCCGAGTGGCGAAGAAGAGATGGTGGAAGCTACGACGGATTCTACGCAGCAGCTATTGTTTGAACAACCCACCTGGTCTGTTAATAGCCAATACGTGAGTTATCTCGTCATGGAAGAAGGTAGAAGGCTGGCGAGCATCGGCGTTTATGATACACAAGCCGAGAAGGCCAAGGTTTATCGATTGAAAGGGTTTGATATGGCAGGAGTTCCAATTAAAGCCAAGATTTCGGATGATGGCCGGATGATGCTCATTGTGCTGGATCAGTCCAGCAATGGGCGCATCGTTGCGATGGGGACAATCAATGGAAGCGTGATTGAGCTTCAGTATGAGCATGAAATAGGAAGTGATCAGATCGACTGGCTGAATCATGATCAATTTGTATTCCTGGGAATGGAAGGAACGCTGTACGAATATGATCGCAGAAATCAGGAGCTGTCCATCCTGTTAGAGAAAGTAGACAGTTTCGAGTTCTCCCAGGATCGCAAGTATATTGCCTATTCCCTGAACGGAAAGGATACGATTTATGCAGGCAAGCTTCAGGGTAAAAACATCCTGCACGCTGAACCCATTTATCATGGGATCATCCCGTCGGACATGTACTGGAGTCCAGAACATAACCGTCTTCTTGTGAATGGCCGGAAGACCTATGTGAAACCACGAGTGGTCAAGGAGGCAGAACCTATGGATCTTCGTCCTTTTATAATAGAATTCGAGTAAGGCAAAGACGGATACGAATGTAATAGCATCTTCTCCATGCTGCGGAAGACCGAACGATATCGTTCGGTTTTTCGCTTTTTTTCGTTGACAAATTGTTTACAAGTAGATGAAGTTTTGGCGACATGATCGTCCTATATTGATAGGAGTCCGAAGGATTGGGGATTGGGTATGCCATTTGTGGAGTGGAGGAGCGGTCAGTACCTTAGGACAAAGATGGTTTCGATTTATTGAATGAAGAGGGAGAGTTGAGAAGATGAAACAATTTGGATTATGGTTGACGGTATGCTGCATGATTGTTTTCACATTAGCAGCATGCGGAAACGGCGGTTCAAGCCATGGCGGGACAAGTATCGGAAGTAAAACATCAAAGGAATCGAAAGAGACTGTGCCAGGTGCCGGAGAAGAGAAGGATTCCGATACAGGAGGCAAGAAGACCATTGTGTTCTCGACTTTTTTCCCGGATGAACGGTTTCAAGCTGCTAAGAAAAAATATGAGAAACTTCATCCGAATATTGAAATCAAACTGGAATATGTGCAAACCGATGATGCCCATTTGGAAGCTGAGATGGAGAAATATGTAACAGCGACCAATACGGCGATGCTGGCCGGGAAAGGCCCCGATTTAATTCAGATGGATATGCTGCCTACGGACAGTTACGTGAAGAATAAGCTTCTGGCGGATCTTGGTACGATGTTGGATCAAGATCCAACCTTCAAGAAGGAAGAATACTTTATGAATATCCTCGATGCCACCCGGATAGGGGACGGACTTTACAGCATGCCGCTTGCGTATTTTTTAATGGGTTTTGCTGGCGACGAAGAGGCGATAGCCGAATCCGGCATAAAGGTAGACGACAAGACATGGTCATGGGAAGAGTTTACGGAAACCGCGAATCAGCTGGTGGCTGCAAATACAAACGATTTTTCAACGGCATTGGTGTATGAGGGCCCTGAATATTTGCTGGCCGATATCATATTGGATAACTACTCCTTATACATAAACCGGGCTACTGGTGAAGCCCATTTTGATGAGGACGCTTTTACATCGCTCATGGATCAGGTCAAGACGATGTTTGATGACAAGGTTGTGAATACAGACTTTCGCAGCCAATCTTATTTTAGAAACATCCAAATCAATTCACCGTGGGACTACCTTGTAACCTTACGGGAATATGGCGAAAACATGAAACTGTTCATCAAACCGCATGCCTCGGATACGCCGGCCGGAGGTTATTTCCGGACCTATCGGGATATTGCGATCAACGCGAACTCCAAGGTGCAAGCGGAGGCATGGGATTTCATCAAATTCATGATGTCGGAGCCAACACAGACACCACTGGAGGCGGCAGGTTTTCCGATTAATAAAAAGGCATTCGCCCATCTGCTCAGCCAGTTGAAGGAACAAGGAAAGGTGCAGGCATACAAGGAAGGGCCTCTGCAAGGAGAAATCTTCGAAGTTGACGGCGCCATGCTCGATCGACTGGACAGCTTTGTTAACGGTGCTATCCACCAAGTGGATTTCAAGTCGGATAAAGTACGCGATATCATCGTTCAGGATGCCGTTGCCTACTTCACCGGTCAGAAATCAGCCGATGATGTTGCCAGACTTATTCAGAATAAAGTGACTACGTATTTGAATGAATAAGAAAACGGTACGAACGCTGCTGCGGAGCGATGGTTTCAAGGCGATCGGGTTCCTGGCTCCAAGCCTGATCGGCTTCGCGATTTTCTATCTCCTTCCGTTCCTGATGGGCATCTATGAATCCTTTACGGATGGAACGCACGGCGGTGCTTTTGTTGGACTCGATAATTATAAGGAGGTAACGGGAAGCCTTTCTTTTCGCAAAGCCTCCATGAATACGCTGCTCTTTACCGGCGTTGGCGTCCCGCTGCTCATCATGTCCTCACTGGTTCTGGCTTTGCTGTTGAATAAGTCCCTGTACTTGCGCAATTGGCTCCGCAGTTCGTTTATCCTGCCCTTGGTTGTACCGGTCGCCTCCATCGTCATGTTCTGGCAAATTTTCTTCGACTGGAATGGGACTCTGAATGCCTGGCTGCATCATTTCCATAAAGAACGGATCGATTGGATGCAATCGGATGGGGCTATGAGCATCATTGTCCTGATGTATGTATGGAAAAATATCGGCTATAACATGATTTTATTCTTGGCAGGACTCCAAGCCATTCCCAAAGATTACTACGAGACGGCGCAAATCGAAGGTGCGGGAAAATTACGTCAATTGTTCCATATTACGCTTATCTATTTGACGCCAACGATGTTTTTCGTTGTTCTTATCTCAATCATCAATTCTTTTAAAGTCTTTCGAGAGATTTATCTGCTTGCAGGTGAATATCCATATGATCGCATCTATATGATGCAGCATTACATGAACAACATGTTCTTCTCTCTGGATATTCAGAAGCTGACAACTGCTGCTACTGTTATGGTTGCTTGCATCGTGATTCTGGTAACAGGGCTGCTTAGCATAGAACGACGATTTCGCGATAATTTGGGTTGAGCGGGGAGGATCATCATGAATAAAATACAGTGGATGTCCAAGCTGCTGCTGACGCTGCTGCTCGGTGGGACAGCCATCCTGATGCTTGTGCCAATCCTGCTTACCTTGACAAACTCCCTGATGACGGAGCAAGAAATCGGGCGGAATTACGACCTGATCGGTCAGATGATTGACGTTGGCCAAGGCGGCAGAGATCGATTCATCAATCTGAAAATCGTTCCGGATTGGATCTCTCTCGGCCAGTATGCCGAAGTACTGATCTTATCTGCGAAGTTTCTGAACATGTTCTGGAATTCTGTCGGCTTGGTGGTACCGATCGTGGTCGGACAGACAATGGTCGGCTCACTTGCCGCATATGCCTTTGCCAGGCTCCGATTTCCTGGCAGGGACAAGCTGTTCATGATCTATCTGATGACGATGCTCATGCCGTTTCAGGTGACTTTGGTTCCAAATTATATGGTTATAGACAAGCTGGGGCTGATGAATCATACTTCTGCGATCATATTGCCGGGCATCTTTGGAGCGTTTGCTGTCTTTATGATGAGGCAATTTATGGCGCATATCCCGGGAGCTTATTCCGAGGCTGCCATGATGGACGGAGCGGGACAATGGGTCATCTTTTGGCGGATCATTCTGCCACTTGCGAGGCCTGGACTGGCAGCGCTGCTGGTTCTATTATTTGTGGATTACTGGAATATGATCGAACAGCCGCTTATTTTTCTGCAAGATGCTTATAAACAGCCGCTGTCGCTATATCTTGCACAGATTAATAAAGAGGCGCTTGGCATCGGATTTGCGGCATCGGCATTGTACATGGCCCCCGTGATTCTGCTATTCCTGCATGCGGAGTCCTATTTTATTGAAGGCGTTCAATTGTCTGGCATCAAAGGTTAGTTTAAGTGGCAGGAGTGATTCATATTGGAAAAAGGAACGACCCAAGCGAGAAAACGCAAACTCAGCCTGATTGCCGGTTTGTTTACAGGTCTGCTGCTTGTGCTTACTTTTGCGGGTAACACCATACAGAACTTAACGCTTCCTCATGTAGTGACTGCGGTGATAACCAAGGGCTCGCTGGATCATTCTTATAGCAGCCGATCAACGGTACATCCGAAGGAGGTGAGAGAACTCGTAAACCCGTCCGGTTGGAAAGTTGAGAAGGTGCTTGTTACAAAAGGGGAAACCGTGCGCAAAGGCCAGATTCTTGTGCAATATGACGGCAGTGAGGTTAAGCAGCAGCTTGCTGTGGAGCAGTCCGCTCTGAAGAAGCTGGAACTGTCTATAGAACTGCTTGAATACAATATCATGCATGCGATGCAGGAGGAAGATGAAGCTCTTCGTATTAGCGCCTCTACCGCGTTCGAAACAGCAAAGATCGATATAGCAGCGCAAGAGCAGCATATCGAGAACCTTAAGCATACCCTTTCCGTCAATCAGCAGATGGAGGCTCCGTTTGATGGCATTGTTGTAGAAGTCGGTGCAATGGATGGTTTAAATTCCACCGGAGCACCCGATATAACAATGACCAACCTGGCAAAAGGATATGGGCTCGAACTGTCGATCCCGTTGCAAATCGCTTCCATGTTTGACGTCGGTGATGTTCTGGATCATATCATGTTGGATGATAAGGAAGAGAGAAGGATTACAGGCGAGATAGAAAGGATAGCGGAAGGAATCAACTCACCACTTGCAAATGCTGACGATGCTGCTGAGAATTCAACCAGTACGATGTCTCGAATGTGGATTAAGCTTGAAGAAGAGGGGTTAACCGGAGGGGAACAAGTGAACGTTAATTTAACAACAACGGGTACGGATCAGTTCCTCATACCGAATCAAGCGGTGCATAAAGACAGCGAAGGCGCTTATGTATTCACCCTAAACGAATCGCAGGGCCCTCTCGGAAATACTTATTATGCTGTACGTACGCCGATTCAGATCTCTGATTCCAATGACCATACAACGGCCGTCAGCGAAGGGTTGTTTGATCAGCAGGAAATCGTAGTGGATAGCAGCGGACTCATCATAGATGGGACTCGTGTCAACATGTATAACCAGCTCTAAGAATGGGGCGCCTTGCCTATCAATCCTAAAAATAAGATTGACAGCGTTACACAGAGATGATAAATTATCCGGCAAAAAGATGGAAAACAGGAGGCTGACGCGCGAATGTCCTTTGATCCGTTGTACCATCCCTATCCCACCTATCGCCTGCCCGTGTATGCTAACCGGGGCATGGTCGCTACTTCACAGCCGCTTGCCGCCGGCGCGGGGCTCGACATTCTTAAGCGCGGCGGCAATGCCATTGACGCAGCTATTGCAACCGCGGCAGCCTTAACGGTCGTTGAGCCATGCTCGAACGGGATTGGCGGAGACGCCTTCGCCCTAGTATGGACGGAAGGCAAGCTGCACGGTTTGAATGGCAGCGGTCCATCGCCTGCCGGGATTTCGATTGATGCCGTGAAGGCGCTTGGACATACCGAAATGCCGCGCTATGGGGCGATTCCTGTCACGGTTCCGGGCGCGCCTGCAGCCTGGGCAGAGCTTTCCCGTACATTCGGCAGGCTGCCGCTGTCCGAGACGCTGGAGCCAGCTATCCGCTATGCGGAGGAAGGGTATCCGGTATCGCCGACGGCAGCCGGCAACTGGAATTCCGCTTTTCGGCGGTACAGCACCGCATTAACTGGTACGGAATTTAAACCTTGGTTTGACTTGTTTGCTCCGAATGGAAGAGCGCCTGAGGCAGGGGAAGTATGGCGTTCGCCTGACCATGCCAACACCCTGCGTCTCATCGGCTCGTCAGAAGCAGAGGAGTTCTATCGGGGCGTGCTGGCTGATACGATCAGCGAGTGCATCTTACGTTCCGGCGGCTTTCTGACAAAGGAAGACCTGGCTGGATATAGACCGGAGTGGGTGGAGCCGATATCGGTATCCTATCGCGGCTACGATGTGTGGGAGATTCCCCCGAACGGCCAAGGACTTATTGCACTTATCGCTTTAAACATGTTGAAAGGCTATCCCGCTAGTTCCCAGGAATCGCCTGAAGCCTATCATCGGCAGATCGAAGCGATGAAGCTGGCGTTTGCAGACGGCAGCCGCTACATTACGGATCCATCCAGGATGTCCTGCGATCCATATGCATTTCTCACCGAGGAATACGCAGAACAGCGCCGCAGGCTGATTGGCAGCGAGGCCTTATGGCCGGAAGCCGGGGAACCCCGAGGCAGTGGAACCGTCTATTTGGCGACTGCGGATGGAGAGGGAAACATGGTTTCCTTCATTCAGAGCAATTATACAGGGTTCGGTTCAGGCTTGGTTGTCCCTGGAACCGGAATTTCATTGCAGAACCGGGGACTGGAGTTCTCTCTGGATGATACCCACGCAAACCGGCTGGAGCCGGGCAAACGTACGTATCATACCATCATCCCGGGGTTTCTTACGAAGAACAGCCAAGCCATTGGAGCATTTGGGGTCATGGGTGGTTATATGCAGCCCCAGGGACATGTGCAGGTTGCCATGAACTTGATTGATTACGGGCTCCATCCGCAGGCGGCATTGGATGCTCCGAGATGGCAGTGGGTGAAGGGGAAGACCGTCATGGTTGAGCCGCATTTTCCGATGCATATGGCTAGAAGGCTTGAGCGGATGGGGCATGAGGTGCAGGTCGCTGCTGATTTCAGTTCTTTTGGCAGAGGACAAATCATCTGGCGAGACGAGAAAACCGGTGTTCTTTGCGGAGGAAGCGACGCCCGAACGGATGGTTTTGTTGCAGGATGGTAGTAAGCTTCATGAACATCGGCGCATGATTGCTTCATTTTACATACCTTAACAATTATGGGCGTTCCTGCTCCTGGATTATGATACAATGATGGAAACAAATGATCCGTATCATGGAGGGAGACATGAGGGATAGATTAAGTGACAGACCACAATGGCTGAGCCATTCAGCAGGGGCTCGTGATGAGTGACAAATCTTGGCGTATTTTTATTATGGTTGTTGCTCTGATTATTTTATCGGGGGTTCTCTACTCAGCACTTCAATCGGTAACTTCTTTTCGGGAGCTGGTGCCTGACCGGTACAGCGATACCCAGAAGATCAGGGATATCAGTATTGGGAAATTCGGTGACCGCTGGGATGACATCCAGAGGGTGGAAATTACGGATCCTGACATGATTGTTCGCATCATGAACAATTTTTCCGAAGTGAAATTAATAAGAACAGAGAATTACACGATAGGTACGTATTACTATATCAGGATTAATTACGAACACACTCTCCTTACTATAATGTATACGGAACCTGATAATATGCGGATCGACCTTAATCAAGGCACCCAGCATAAAAGATATTCCTGGACCTATAAGATCGCAAGCCCATTCGATCGTTCCATCATTGAAGACCTGTTCAAGTAGCTGAAGAAAGTGCATAGGAACCGCGTGAATTCGCGGTTTCTCTGTTTGTATACCCAATCTGTCGCTCTATCAAAAAGAAGAGAGCATGTGTGTACGCAGGTTGGTTATGCTCTTGGTAAACGAATCACCGAATGGACGTGCCCAAAATTTCGAGGAGGGGTTCAGAACCATGAAGGAGAAGGTTATGCAGGCGTACGAGAAGCTGGCAGGAGATTACGAGAGACATGTCGATAAGCAGAGTGGGCATAATGCATATTATGAGCGGCCCGCGATGATTGAGCTGCTGCCGGGGGACATGAGTCAGATGACGGTTCTTGATGCGGGATGTGCAGCAGGCTGGTATACGGAGCATATGCTCCAGCAAGGGGCCAGGGTGACTGCGATTGATCTGAGCCCGGCCATGGTCGAAGCCTGCAAAAGGCGTGTCGGTGATCAAGCGACGGTATTGACGTGCGATCTAACAGAAGCACTGCCGTTTGAGTTTGAAACCTTTGATCTTATTGTCAGTTCATTGACGCTTCACTATATCGACGATTGGGCACCGACATTTCGTGAATTTGAGCGTGTGTTAAAGCCAGGAGGGACTTTGATTTTCTCCGTCCATCACCCCTTCATGGACTTTCAACATTTTAATCGTCCGGATTACTTTGCCCATGAATTACTGTCAGAGGTTTGGAACAAGCAGGAATCCGGCCCTGTAGAGGTCACTTTCTATAGAAGACCCATGCAGGAAATTATAAACGCCACCTCCTCCAGGTTTGGAATAAAACAAATCGTCGAGCCGCAGCCGAGTCCTGTGTATAAGGATCACCCGGAAGCGAGGGAATGGTATGGCAAATGGTATGATCGCCTTATGGCTAATCCTCATTTTCTGATTGTGAAGGCTGAGAAATCGTCATAGTGCATGAATTGAACCATGATCCTAACGGTTTACCATTCATGGTCATGTAACATACTTGTGTTGCGAGTTTGCGATCGTTTGATTTTGAGTACTGGGTTAACATCGACGCGCTGGATCAAGAGGACAGCAAAATCGATAATTATTTACCCTTGGAAGAAACATGAGTCAGAATCCATCTGAAAACAGCTCCAGATGGGGAGAAAACACATATAGATTAATCAGGAACCGCGTAAATCGCGGTTTCTTTTGTTTGAAATATTTTAAACGGAGTCCGTTTTGCATGTGCTGCTTTGTTATATAGGTATTCATGAAAAGAGAGGGGGAAGGGACAATCGACGCGGCCGTATTAGAGGAGTATGTTCACCAGGTTCAGGATGGGGATGCGGAAGCATTTATTCCCATTGCGAGGGAGTACCAACGTCAGTTGTACATATATTGCTGTCGACTGCTTGGAAGTGAACAGGATGCAGAGGACGCTGTACAGGAGATTTTTCTAAAGGCCTATCAATCTATTTCCGGTTATAAGGCCACTGTCAGCTTTAATGCTTGGTTGTACAAAATCGCGTATCATCATTGTCTAAATCTGCTTCATAGACGGCAGTTATCGGAGAAGCTGGGGAGATTGCTGAAGGGACAAATTTTCGCGGAAAGCGCCGAACAGGAATTTTTAAGAGGGGCATTTAGCGAACCCTTATCCCGAGCGCTTGTCAGTCTGCCCGCAGAAGAAAGAAGTTTATTGGTTCTGTACGTATTTCATGATAAGACCTATGCGGAACTGAGTGAAATCATCGGCAAAACGCCGGAAGCCGTTCGCAAAAAGCTGACCCGAATCAGGAGAAAAGTAAAAGAAACTATGATGAAATGGCAGGGGGAAGAACAATGGGAGCCATCCTTGATCCAATCGAAGAGCTGAAGCAGCATTCTGTAACAGATGATCATTTTCGCGAGATAGATATTACGTCCAGGCTTAAGCAAAATATGGAGATAAACCCGTACAAGAATACTTCAGGTTACCGATCCTTCACACGCAAAACGGTAATGTCGATCGTTATTCCGTGCCTATTATTAGCCTCCTTCACTGCGTATGCAGCATCTGGGCATATCCAGATATTGAACAATAAAGGGGAAGTAGTGGTCAAAACCATCGATCCGCCGGCGAGCCTCCCTGTCAAACTAAGCGGTTTGCTTGAGGAATACAGAGTTCGCGTCATGTCCAAACTGCAGCAAGGAGAGCTCGCTGCCTACTATATCAAGGATGACTACATCAATGAAGGCAATGGCTATGACACCTTGAATCCCGTCAAATTCGAGTATCGACCGACGGACTACCACTCCTATGAAGCTTTTCAAAAAGAGCAGGCTCGAACTTCGGCGCCTCCCATTAAGAAACCTGACAATCTGCCCGACGGGGTGAAGTTTGCATATGGACAAGTCTTTCCTCTAGGGCCGCAGCTTTACGGAGAAGAGCGTGCGCAGTACGATGCCCTGAAGCAAAGATTGATGCATCAAGCCCAGTCATCGACCAGCCAAGAGAAGTTGTTTGTGGAGAAGCTGGCATGGTCCAAGGCTTCCAATTCTGTTGTTTATCTATCTGATGGCAAGAGCAGTACAGCTATTACAATTACCGCGGGTTACGGGAAAAAGGCAAGTTTCACGAAATTCCCGGATACCTCCCCCGAGAAGGTCCAATTGAAACATATGGAGGGCATTTACCTTCAACACGAGGCAAACGGCGACCTGGTCTCATGGTATGATCCTAATCGGAGTATTGTATATGCCATTATGGTCAACGTCAAAGGGCTTGTGAATAAAGATGAGCTTCTTCAAATGGCCGAGAGTCTCATTGACGAGTAGGGTGAATGCCGCGGCTGATTATAAAAGGGGTTAGGATGTACCCAAAATTGCAGGTATGATATCAAGCTGCTAATGGAAGGAATATTGTTCCGATAGGTACACTATGGTAACATCGGATTAAGAGTCGATCGGTTGTCATCTGGCCGGTTAACCACATGCAGATTTGGAGCCTACATAAATGGGAACACCTTACTCGGCTATCATTACCCTTATTGTCGCTGCAGGCGTATTGAATATTATTATGAGTCTGTACGCGCTGTCGGGACGTTCGAAGCTGGCAACAGTCAAAACCTTCTTTGTCTTCAGTATGATGGCGGCGATTTATACGTTTGGTGCTGCTCTGGAGTTGGCAAGCGATTCGCTTCAGGAAATTCAATTCTGGATCAAGATTGAATACTTGGGCATGCCATTTCTGCCACCCCTTAATCTGTTAATCATTCTGTCCTATCTGGGCATGGAACGATATTTGAGGCGTGATCTCCAGATTGCCATGTTTGCCATTCCCGTCGTGACGATGCTGCTGGTCATGACAAACGAATGGCATCATCTTTATTACCGAGATATCGTGCTCCGCACAGGTATCTCCGGCCTGAAGGTGGATGTGATCGTAGGGCCTTGGTATATCATCCAGGGCGCATATACTTTCGCTTGTTTGATCGGTGGAGTGATACTGCTGCTGCGCAGCTGGCGCAGGATGCCATCCTACCGGTTACAGCTTGGCACCATGCTCATCGGTCTTATCCTGCCCTTGATCGGCGATTTCCTTTACCTTGGCGGTCTTACGCCAGATGGAATAGACCCGATTCCGGTCATCATGACCATAACTTCCGCACTGTATCTCTGGGCGCTCACCTCTAAAGGTTTGTTTCATGTAGCGCCGATTGCAAGGGACAATCTTTTTGCGAGTATGCGTGACGGTGTGCTCGTATTGGATCTGGACAGCAGATTGGTTGATTTCAATCCTGCGGCAGCATCCATGATGCCTGAACTTAGTGCATCAGTAATCGGCGAGCCTTTACATGATTTATGGCAGCATCACGCAACCGTGGAGCCGGTCTTCTGTTTGGAGGACAGCAGAGTCAGCGACAATGGAGATGCGGATATTCAGGAAATCCAGTGGCAGGTCGGGGGCAAAATGTTCAAGTACCAGATCAGGTCTTCCACTGTACGCAATCAGCGGGGACGGGAGGCAGGACGACTCATTGTCCTCATCGACGTCACGGAAAGGGCGCGGCTTCAGGAGGAGCTCCTGCAGATGGCATATTATGATGGACTAACCCAAATTTATAATCGGGCACACTTCATGAAGCTGAGTCGAGCGATCCTGAGCCGTGCTGTCCTCCATCGGGAGCCATTGGCTTTCCTGCTGTTTGATATCGATTATTTTAAGCGGATTAACGATGTGTTTGGCCATGATATTGGCGATCAGGCGCTGCTGCATGTTGTTATGGTGACCCGGAAGGCACTTCGTCTTGAGGATTTATTCGCCCGTTATGGCGGAGAGGAGTTTGCTATCGCAATGCCGGATATGACACCGTCTGAGGCTGAAGCGGCAGCACAGCGTATTCGTACTAAACTCGTGGCGCAGCCGTTGGTTACACCGGAAGGTCCGCTGCAGATTACAGCCAGCTTTGGCATCGCCTCGGTGAACTCAAGCTCTAGGAGCCGCTCTGGGACCGAGAATGAAGAAGACGGCGGTTCAGAAGCGGTAAGAACGGTTGCTCCATTTAACCTGCAGCGGTCCGTGGAGCTTGAACCTATAGCGAATGATGGCGAAGCAGAGATATGGTGGGATTCAGAGTTGAAGAGACTCTTGAAAATGGCCGACCGGGCGCTCTATGAAGCGAAGCGTTCCGGCCGTGACACGATTCGGGTAGCGGATGAAGAATCATAGCGAATAAGAGTTGTAATTCTGGACAAGAGAGACTGGGCGGTTTATGTTTATAATAGCTTTTGGCTATATAATAGAAGAAATACATGCAAGAATATCATCAAAGGGGAGAATAATACATGCAATGGAATGAAATCACGACACTGGAAGAATGGAATGCGATTCTGGAGAAATCCTCAGAGCGCGGTCAAGTTATTTTGAAGCACAGTACAACTTGTCCGGTTAGCTCCAATGCTCTTGCGGAATACGATTCTTATTTGAAAAAGACACCGAATGGTGATGTCGATTATACTCTGGTTAAAGTCATCGAATCCCGCCCGGTTTCCAATAAAATTGCCGAAGATCTGAACGTAAAGCACGAGTCGCCACAAATTATCTGTGTGAAGGACAAGGCCAAGTATTGGACGGCTTCGCACTGGGCGATTACGACCGAGCATATAACCGCTGTATTGGACTAAATAAGAAGGGCGATACTCCAGAGTCACCATGACTTGTCGGAGTATCGCCCTTCTTCTTGCCTCATGCTCTCAGGAAGAAGATTTGCTTCGTGCGGTGGAGCTGAGATGTTGGATCTGCTCTTCCAATACCGTGCTTGCTTTGCCTAGGAATTGTGTAATGAGTTCAAGCTCCTCTTCCGTATAACTGGAAGCCAGATCCATCATGGACGCATAAAGCTTCAGGTAAGTTTCGCTGACCTCTTCTTTATCTTCATATAAGGGAACAATAATCACTTTACGGCGGTCTTTGGGATCATTTTCCCTGCGAACATACCCGCTTTTTTCTAGCCTGTCAATTAATGCAGTTACGCTGCCTGTCGTAAGCCCGGTTAGTTTGGAGAGTTCCCCGGCTGTAATGGGGCCTTTTTCATGAAGGATATCGATGGAGATAAAGTCATTATTGTATAACCCGAGGGAGGAAGCTACCTGCTGCTGGTAAAGCACCGTTCGGGTTCCGAGTCTCCGCATGCGCAAGGTGAGATTTTCCTGCAGATCTGTTGGTTGATCTTGCTGTTTGCTTGACAAAAGCCCGAGACCTCCTTCTTAAATGTGGGTATCTTGATTATAAAGATATTCGATAGGTTACTCAATATGTAAACTTTAAGATATTTAATCCCATATGTATACAACCACCACATACCCATGGTTTTTGTGGTGGTTTTTTGTATGCAGGAATTGCGATTGAAGCTTTGTTAGCACAGATTTGCAGGTAGGGTAAACGTTTTAACGATATTGGAGTTTAGAGAAATCGGTATGGTTTGTGATATTAATGATAATGACAATGAATCCGATCATTAGTAATAAGAGTCTCAGATATATATCTAAATAATATTGACCATTGGTATATTTATACATTAAATTATAGATCTGGGGGGATCTTATTGGAACCTACAGACAACAAGACGATTAGTGCAGAATTATTAAGATATTTAAAGCAAGAGAATCTGACAATCTCCTTCTTTGCAGATAAATCGGGAATCAACTCGGGAACACTCAGCAGAATCATAAATGGACAGCAAACGATTTCTGTATCAAGTCTTGATTTAATAACCAAGGCTATGAATCTTGAAAAAGGATATTTTTATTCATTATATGCGACAGAAAGTTGCAGCTTGTCTTCTCTTGACTGGCGACGGCTTGGGCCTTTTATCCAGAGTTGCGCCGAGCTCGGGAAATTACAAATTGTAGACCAAGTCGTCAGCCTCATGATGGACAGTCTTAGTTATGCATCGCATCTTTTTGATTGTGCAGAACATTTATTTGAAGAAGGTTATAAAGATGCTGCAGTGATTATCTACCGGAAAGTGGCTGAAAGTGAAAGGTACCAGCATGCTGAGAGATTAGCCTTATGCCAGTACAGAATCTTTACATGCTCATTAACTAAGAATCAAGAGCATAATTTAGAGTGCGCTTTACAACTTGAATCTTACATTTTACGCTTAGGAGAAGCTGAGCAACTTGATGCTTTAAAGGATCTCGCGAATTTATTTTTATCTTTACGAAAATGGACAAAAGCAAGATATTATGCAAAATTGATGGGTCATGTTTCAAAAAATCTATATGAACAGAAAGTGAACCGAAAGAGCCAGAGAAAGAAGACCATAGAGCCTGCAAAGCCACTATTTGGTTACATTTTATATGCAAACTTAATGCTAGGGGCTATCTCAGCCGAAGATGCTGATTATGAAAAAGCTCTGTATTACGTTTCCTCTTATGAAGATCTTAGCTGGGTTGTAGAAACGGATGAAGAATCTGAGCAAACCAAGAAACAATTCAAGGACTGGGCCATTGGAAACAAGTATCTCTACCAGTTAATGTCTGGGAATACGGATGTATTGGAAGAGTACGTAGATTATGTTTCGGTTCGCAAGAACGAGGTGCTGATGGCCTTATTTAAAATTGTTCAAGCCGCAAATATTTATCGATTCGATATCGATAAATATCTTGAACGGTTCAAGAACATTATCATGGATCAGCTCGAAAGAAGTGAGAATGTTGGAAGTTATACGACTCAATTTTTTGATGATCGCTTTGCAAACTTTTTGACAGATGTAGGTTTATATTATCTCCGAAGAAATAATATTCATAATGGCGTTCGATATATATTGGATAGTTTGGCAGTTTCATATAAAATCAATAATACAGCAAATATCGTAAGGTGCTGCAGCACAATCGAGAAAATTCGATCCCAAATAGATTATTCTGATCTTCAAAAATACGCTGCATTCATGAAGGAGGTCTACGATCAAGATGAAGAAAAAGTTAGTGTCACTGTTGTTAATTGCTAGTCTGGTCATTGTTACATTACCCAATGTTATGATTTCAGGGAATGAAGCGAGTCCGATTATTAAGAAGCCTTATACTGCTGCAAGTCCACAGCATGGTGAAGGCGGCTGGTAATACTTAATATTCGTCTATCGAGCATATGCAGGCTATAAAAGGAAAATTGAAAAGAGGATTCCATTCCAAGATGGTAATCCAACACCCGGGACCGCGT
The DNA here is from genome assembly GCF_004000885.1 of Paenibacillus glucanolyticus NBRC 15330. Lineage (GTDB taxonomy): Bacteria > Bacillota > Bacilli > Paenibacillales > Paenibacillaceae > Paenibacillus_AQ > Paenibacillus_AQ glucanolyticus. Next base: position 99,907 of record NZ_BIMC01000010.1, on the reverse strand, counting down.
ATATCGCGGTCTTTTTCTGTTTGCCAGGCAGACGGAGACAGCATGGTTATTTTGAAATAGGAATATCTATAAAATTCGAACCGTTGTCGAAAATAACATTTTTTTGTAAGTTTATATTACTAAAGTATTAAGATTTTACGCATATAAGCCGATTATTATAGTACAAAAGATGTAAGGTTTATGAGTTTATACGGTAGTTCTGTCTATTGAACGGATTTTTCACTTAACACAAATAATGAGTGAAATGTGCAAAGCCAGAAGAACTTTGGAGGGAAGTGATCTTTACATATGACCTTTTATGAAAAATGTAATCAATTCATGAAAAGCACCGAAATTATTCACGATGTCTAGGAAAGTAGGTGGTGAAAAAGCCTGATAGAGAAAGCCCTAGCCAAAATGAAATACATAAGAGATATCAAAGGAGAGACACCGAGTGAGCAAGCCTAAAACGTTCTCAAAAGGATTGAGATTTAAGAATCTTAGTATCGTTACAAGAAATATGTTATGGACGAGTCTCTATATTATTATCACGGGTGCAATCGTTATTGGTTCCAGCTTTTATATTCAGGACAACGTGCTGACTAAGCAGCTCCAGTCAGATTCGGGTAAAATCATGGGCACCTTGGTCAATAAGGTTTCAGTTGAGGATGCAGTGGCGGTAAAAGGGGCAACGGACCGAAATGCCGATATCCAGAAGAAATTAATTAGCATTTTCGACGAATTATCTGTACTTTACCCGAACGTTGCGCAGGGCTATATTTTTGGACCGGAGTTAGAGGATGGCAACAAAACTTCGATAGTGGCTATGCCGACAGCGGTTCTCGACATGTTTGCCGAAGAGAATCTGAACCTTGGTGATTTATACGAACAGCCTAAAATCCATGCTGATGCCGTCAGAGAAATGCTGGAGACGAAAAAGCTCGTTCATACCAAAGCGTACACAGACAATTACGGTACCTGGATCACCGTGCTCCATCCTTTCCTGAGCGCCGACGGCGAGGTTTTCGCTTACATGGGTATCGACGTGGATGCAAGCCTGATCTCATCCGGTAAACAGGAATTAATAACGAGAACGGTCATGGCTTTGCTTATTACCTTGCTTGTTGTGTTAGCTTTACAGTATTTTACGATCAGACGCACCTTCGCTCCGATTCAAGCGCTGATGGGGGCGTTGGACAAGCTGAGCAAAGGCGATTTCACCGTCAAACTGCAAGCCGGAGACGATGAATTGGGGCAAGTGAATGCCAAGTTCAACACCACGGTCAGTCATATCAACGAACTCGTGACAACGATCAAATCCGTATCTGAGCAATCCGCCGAGCAATCCAAGTTCCTCTTCTCTGCTGTGGAGGTCAATAATAACAACTCTTCCGTCATCACCAAGAATATGGAGGAGATGTCTGAACGAGTAGCGCTGCAGAGCACGTCCATTACCGAGAGCGTGGTTTCGCTCGAAGAAATTTCGTCCGGGGTGTCGACCATTGCCGGCAATACGTCGGATCTCTCCGAAATCTCCTTGCAGATGAAGGAACAGTCGGAGCGAGGCAATCAAAATGTAGAGCAGGTTATCGAGCAGATGAATTCGATCGATCATTCGGTCAAAAATTCAGTCCAAATCATTGAGAAGCTGCAAAACCGCTCACATGAGATTGGTCAGATCGTTCAGGTTATCACCGAAATATCTTCGCAGACGAATTTGCTATCACTCAATGCAGGTATTGAGGCGGCAAGAGCGGGTGAAGAGGGGCGCGGCTTTGCGGTTGTAGCGAACGAAGTGAAGAAGCTGTCAGAAGAATCCAGAAAATCGGCAGACCAGATCATCGAGCTGGTCCGTTACATTCAGGAGGAAACGGCATTTGCGGTAGAAGCCATCAGCGAAGGCGAGCATAACGTCGCCAAGGGAATTGAAGTTGTTAAAGAAACCGGCGAGCTGTTTAAAGGAATGCTGCTTGCAACCGATACGGTGACCAGCCAGATCCAAGAGGTGTCTGCCGCTACCCAGGAGATGGTTGCCGAGACCGAACAGATAACCGCTGCCATTAAACAGTTGGCTGAGCTCGCAGAACGAAACTCGTCTGTGTCCGGCGAGATCCGGATCAGTGCTCAAGAACAGCAGGCGTCCTTTACTAAAATCTTCGAGTCTGCCGAGCAGATCAATCAGGTATCCGCTGAGCTGGAGGTCCTTGTTAACAAATTGCGTGTATAGTGTGATGTAACAGAAAATGTAGAGAAAAAGATGGAGCTGAAACCTTTTGAATACAACATTGATGATCGAACAAGGCAAAGAATATTGGTTGAACGAACTGCAGCTACCTTTACCGGGATTCTATCTGTACACTGATGGTCCAGCGCATCTTCAGCAGCATGAGCTCAATCGCATGGCGATTCATCTTCATATCGAGACCGATAAGATGAGGCTGCTTCGTGATTCTTACAACATCAACACATGGATGCTGACAAGCTATGCGGTTTTTCTATATCGAATGACCCACGATACCGATTTACTGATCGGTGTAAACAATCGGAAGGGGAATCTGCTTCCGCTCAGGATCAACCTAAGCGGGAGTGATACATTTACACAAGTTTATAAACAGATCTCAGCCAAAATGGAGCAGATTGAGCTTTCCGATCTATCGCTTCAGGAAATAGAAGGGCTGCACGGTCAGCCGATCAGCCTACAAACGGTTTATGGCCATGCTCATGCTCAGGGCCACAGCTGGCTGAACTGGATGGTTCATGAGGAGACCATGAATCAGTGGATACTGCATGTTTCCTATGCTCGGGCATTGTATCAAGAAGAGACGATCCTAAAATTCAGCAGGCATTTCGAGCAGCTTGCCAGCGCTGCTATTGATGATATGGATATGCCGATAAGTCAATTGCCTATGCTGACTGAAGAGGATTGGAACGCCTATACCATTCTCAATGATACGAAGAGGGATCTTCCGGATAATCCGACCATTGTAGCCATGCTGGCTTCCATTGTGGAGAGATTTCCGAAGAGGATCGCATTGTCTTCCGATCAGGAGCAAATGACGTATGAACGGCTTGACCATGTCTCGAATCAAATCGCCCATATGCTCATAAGCAAGGGTCTGCGTAAAGGCCAGTTTGTGTCCATCTTTATGAAAAGAGGGCTGGATACGATCGTCAGCATGCTTGGCGTTCTCAAAGCCGGCGGCGCCTACATCCCGCTTGATCCTTCGCATCCTGATGAAAGAAATGCTTATATTATCGAAGATACCAAGTCGGCTATCATTCTGACGCATCAGAACTTTACAGCCAAGCTGGATGGATTATTGGCTGGATTTAATTCGAAGCCGGAATTCTTCTGTTTGGATGACCAGTTCCTTCAGTATCCAACCGATTCCTGCGGCGTCCAGATTGAAGCTGAAGATTTGGCGTACATCATCTATACATCGGGTTCTACAGGCAAACCGAAGGGCGCACTAATCGCCCACCAGGGCGTTGTGAACCTGGCGCTGGCCAATCAAGAGAAATTACAGATGGATGAACGGGACGTTATTCTGCAATATTCTACATTCAGCTTTGACGCGTCGGTATATGATATTTTTGGGTCGCTGGCATGTGGTTCCAGACTGCACCTGCTGTCCGATGAGCAGCGCTTCTCCATCGATGCCTTCACAGAGGCAGTGGAAAATACGAGTGCCACGCGTGTAGCGATACTGCCTACCGTATTTTTCAATCAATTGGCGGCCTATTTGCCTCTGGAGGAGATTCAGAAGTATCGTAACATTAAGAGCATCGTGGTCGGCGGCGAGGCTTTGGCCGGGGAAACCGTTCGGATGTTCCAGAAGAAACTCCAGATTCCTATTGTGAATCTATACGGTCCTACTGAAATTACGGTAGTGGCAACAGGACATATCGTGGATTATCCAGTCCCTGATGATTTGGCTACCGTGTATATCGGGACGCCGTTTGCGAACTATGAATTGTATATCGTGAATGAACACAACGCATTATGTCCAACCTGTGTAACCGGCGAACTGCTTATCAGCTCGGTAGGCGTAGCCAAAGGGTATTTAAATCAGCCCGAGAAGACAAAGGAAGCCTTCATTCAGGACCCGATAATGCCGGAATCCGGAAAGCAGTTTTACCGTTCTGGCGATTTGGTCCGCCTGCTGCCGAATGGACAAGTGGAATACCGGGGAAGAAAGGATTCCCAGGTGAAGATCAGAGGTTTCCGTATTGAGATCGGTGAAATCGAGGATAACCTGGCTAAACACGAATCGGTGAAGGACATCGCGGTTATCCCGAGAACGGATGAAGACGGAACTAAGATATTGGCGGCTTTCTATACATCGAATGATGGACAGGCAGCTTCCGCTAAAGAGCTGGCGCAGTTCTTAGGTCAGAAGGTGCCAAGTTATATGGTTCCTAAGTATATGTGCTTTCTGGATGAGATGCCGTTATCCCCGACAGGTAAAATCGACCGTAAGAAACTTGCGTTATACGAGTTGTCGATGGATCTGGAAGCGGATGATTCCCAGTATGAAGCACCGGTTAATGAAATACAGCTGAACGTGAGTGCTGCCTGGGAAAAAGCGCTCGGCCAAACCAAAATCAGCATCCACGACGATTTCTTCGATATTGGCGGATATTCATTGAAAATACTGGAGATTCTGGTGCAACTCAAACCGCATTATCCCCATTTAAAAATCAATGACTTCTTTGTCTATCCGACGATTGCTAAATTATCGGAGAGAATTGAGGAATTGGGCAGCGCAGAGACCCCAGCTGAACTTATGGACATTTCAGGTCAGCCCATTCAGGATTTGGCTGAGTATCCGCTCGCTTTCCCTATTCGTAATGCTTTCATAGGCTGCGAGTACACCCAGCAGCACATACTGCTGACCGGTGCGACAGGATATTTGGGCTCACATCTACTGCATGAGTTATTGCGTCAATCCACTGCAACCGTGTATTGCCTGGTTCGTCCTTCGCAGCATATGGAACCTTATGCCCGCCTTGAGCAGATCATGACCGGCTATTTCGGAGAAGGCGTTAAGTCATTGATGGATAAACGGGTTGTGGCTATTCAGGGAGATTTGGAACAAGAACATCTTGGCCTGCGCATAGAAGATTGGGTATGGGCACAGCAGCACATCGATTCCATTATCCACTGCGGAGCAGAAGTGAAGCATTTTGGCGACTCCGACTATTTTGCCAGAGTCAATGTAGAGAGTACGGATCGTCTATTGACATTAGCTCAGAGCAGACCTCACATCCGCTTCCATTTTATATCTACGCTCGGTATCCCTGAGGATCTGGCACTCGGTGGCCAGTGGGATGCTATCGTTGCAGGATCAGGATATGAAGAGTCGTATATCGAGAATGTCTACACGAACAGCAAACTCGAAGCAGAGAAGCTGGTCATCAAAGCGGGTATGGAGAGAGGGATTGCGGCAGCCGTTTATAGAGTTGGTAACTTGTCCTGTAACTCCGAGAGCGGTATGTTCCAAAAGAATATCGACAACAATGCTTTTTACCGAATGCTCAAAGGTATGCTGCTCTTAAAGAAAGCACCTGACGTGCAGTGGCAAGTGGATATTACGCCGATTAATTATGCAGGAGAAGCCATTACCGCGTTGGTTCTGCAGCAGGAAACCGTCGGACGAGTATTCCATATCTGCAATCCGGTCGCTATCCCTTATGAGGAGATGGTGGAGCACTTTAAGGCCATTGGCTATGATATTTCCCTGATGCATTGGAAGGAATATGAGACATGGCTGTTGGATCCACAGCAGCCGAAAGACAAGGAAGGCCTGGAACTGGCAATGGCACAGTTTGAAGGTGATGGGGCGAAGAATTCTGTTTATCGGTATACTTGTCCTCAAACGACGGAGTTCCTGTTACAATCCGGAGTGAAATGCGCTGTGCCAGATCAGCAGTTCTTCAGAAAAATGGTGAATTATGCTTCTGATATCGGATATTTTGTTAAGCCCTAGTATGTAGATACATCCAAGAAAGGAACCGCGAATCCTCTTCGCGGTTCCTTTCTTGATAATATACAAACAGATTGAACGTTTCGACATTTTTCGCGATAATAGAGCTATGTAAACGATGCCACGAAATAAAGGAATGATTCAATGAACTCTTCGTTACAGCCTAATCTCATTACCAAGTTGATCCAGCATTCAGCGAAGCCACCAGAACGGCACGGATCGGCAGCCAGTTAGAAATTTTACTTCTCTTGGGACAGGCCTACGCATTACAAGAACTTCCGGATTCTTCCTTGAGTGCTATCGGGAGGGCCATATTGATCGGGCAACCGAGGATTATGTCCGTATCTTTATAGATGAAGGCCGCCCCATGCTCCAATTGCTTCAGTAGTGGACAAAACAGTTTCAGGGAGATCATAAATCGTATGAGTTTGGTTACGCCAATCATTTGCTGGATACGTTTAAACGTGATCCGGAATGCGATGATTTCAAGTCAGTCCATGGGAGCGGGTATTTACGAGATTCATTTCACCAAGCGGGAACTGGAATTGCTAGTCCTCATAATGGAAGGAAGCTCCAATGAGGAAATTGCCCAAATGCTCATGATCTCAATCGGAACCGTGAAACGATACATTCATAATATTTTCAAAAGTTAGAGGTTAAAAACAGGGTGCAGGCTGTCAAGAAAATTAAGGAGAACCACTTGATCCGAAGATGTCTTTTATGATGCGAGTATGGTACGATCATACTGATTTTATCCAGTAACGATGAGGTGGCTCATGAGTAACGAACAATGGAAGCAGGCTGAAACCGCATTATCTCGAATGGAGGTTATTAAAAGCGGAGACAATGATCCTGTGACGATTGAAGGAGAATCGGACGATCTGCGCTGTATCGGAATAGGTACAGATGCCGCTGTATTTGTCTACGAACCCTTGCCTTCTTACGCATACAAATTGTATGCAAGTCAGGCGCTTCCCAAGAAGGAAGCGGAGATTGAAGTTTATCATAAGCTTACGGGCAGCCCCTATTTTCCGGTGTTTTATGGAGCAGGTGAGCGCTATGTCGTGATTAGCCATGAATCGGGGTTAACCCTGTATGACTGTTTGCTCTATGGTGTATCTATCCCTAAGCAGGCAATTGATGACGTCGAAGCAGCTCGAGCTTTTGTCCGGGACAAAGGTCTTAACCCACGCGATATTCACTTAAAGAATGTATTGCTGCAGGAGGGGAGAGGCAAAGTGCTCGACGTGTCAGAGTATATTCAGGACGGGAACGACAAGAGGTGGGAGCATCTCGTATGGGCGTACGACAATGTCTACCCGCTGCTGGAAGGCAAGAAGCTGCCGCTTTGGGTACTGGAGGCTGTAAAAAACGGATATTACCGTCTGGATCCATCCAGCGTAAATATGCAGGAATTTGCGGATCGAATTGGCAGATTGTTTTTCAGAAAATAACCATGCTAATTCTTATTGTTCATATGGAAACAAACGAATGGGGAGTCGTGTATTTAACGGCTCCCATTCATTTTCTACTAAAGCCATTTAGATGAAGATCATATATTTTGCATATATTTTAAGAAAGCATAGGTTTGATATTCAGTAACCCTAAATCAACGGATGTCTCGATATAACCAATGATCTGATCAAGCGTAAAGACCTGAAGGCTTTCGTTTAAAACTTCTATATCGTACTCCATATCGCCTAATACATAGGGAATGAATTCTTCCACATCACTCGACTTGACTTCTTCCAAATCAAGTATGGCAGAAGGATACCGGAGTATGCTGCCCAATATATCAGTAAAACCGTAATATTCTAATAATTTTCCATTCAGCACATGAAAATCATGATGGTATAAACGATATAATTCCGTATTGGCTTCCATTCGGTTTCTCAACCAGGGGAGATTAAAGCCCTTCAGCCAGATATCATCCGCAATTAAATGTGTAAAATATCCGAGTATATAGGGGCTGTCTGCTTGCGAGCGATATTTATGCAGAAACCCTTTATAATCAATGTGTCTTGAATGATCCAGTACCTCACCTCGAAAGAAATGCGACAAGTCTTTGGGTGAGACGGCGTCCGGAGCAACGCTTCCAAGTAAGAATGCTGTTCTCTCTCCTATCGAAAGGATATCTGCCATTCGATTAGCAATGATCAAGTGCATGATTCTCGAACCCATAGCACTCTCACCCTTTCACAATCTTTTTACTGTGCGGCTCTCTTAGCTAGGACATCCGAGCGTTGAAGATACAAGTTAGAACATACTCCAATCGAGCTCTCGGGAGATCGTCTGCAGCAGGTGGACACCGGCGTAGCTGTTGCCCTTATCGTTAAGTGCCGGGCCTACAACGCCAATGCCATAACGTTCTGGAACCAGGGTTAATATACCGCCCGAGACACCGCTCTTAGCCGGCAATCCGACCTGGATGGCGAACTCCCCGGATGCGTTGTACATTCCGCACGTTGTCATGAACGTCTTGGCGATTTGGACGTATCTTCGAGGGATTAGTTGCTTGCCCGTCAGCGGATCCGTACCATTGGAAGCCAGCACCAACGCCATTCTGGCCAAATCGGCGCAATCGACAACAATCGAGCAGTGACGAAAGTACACATCCAGCACCTCTTCAACATCCCCACTGAGAACCCCGTTCTCCTTCAAGAAAAATGAGATGGAACGGTTCAGATTGCCGGTATCCGATTCCGAACGGTATACCCCCATGTCATAGTCCAGGCGGTCGTTTCCCGCAAGGTCCTTAAAAAAATGAAGGATCCTCTCGGATTTCTCCTCCGGACTGCTTCCGCGGATCAAGGAAGAAACCGTAATCGCACCCGCGTTAATCATCGGATTGAACGGAATGCCTGGTCTCACTAACTCCAGCTTCAGCATGGAATTGAAGTTATCTCCTGTCGGCTCCATGCCGACCTTGCTGAACACTTCATCTTCGCCATTGTCCATCAGAGCCAATATCAGCGTAAACACTTTGGAGATGCTCTGCATCGTAAAGCGCAGCCCGCAATCTCCAGCGGAGGCGGATTCTCCAGTTGCACTCAACAGGGTAATGCCTAAGGCGTTATGGGGAGCTTTAGACAGCTCCGGGATATAGGAGGCGACGTTGCCTCTCGTAGCACAGGGCAAGCTTGTCTCCAGCCAGCGGGGCAGCTGCTGCCGGATGGATTTCATTTCGGGCGATGCCATAAAGTAAGCTCCTTCCTGGAATTCAGAAAATCAAACCAACTTGTTTCTAACGCTCATTTTTCGGAGCTCGTGCAATCATCACCCGATTCACAGCTGTTCAGGATTAGTCGAGATTATTCTATCCGATCGATTCATCATTCATCAACTGTTTTATTATTCGATTTTCAATGTAGAACATTATGATAAAATGAGTCTTAGAAAGAAGAGGTGCAGTAAGCTTAACGTGCCTCTAGAGGACGCTTCCTTTAAGGATCTCGAGCAGGATCATGAGCTACTCCAAGCTGTTGATTACTTATATCAAAGGTTTCAGGATATCGCTCCAGATAGCTTGAAGCGAATCAGTATGTTCATCCGATCGAATCATGAGGACTTTGTCTTGATCGTAGAAGAGTAACGCTGATGTTAGGCATACAGAATTCATATAACGCTGCAACCCGCATAGAACCATACCCTGTGCGGGTTTTTTCGTTAGGTCTGAAGCCTTATATCGTTGAAAGTGTTTGCCCTCACTTTGTTAAGCTTTATGTAAGGTTCGTATAAATATAGTGTAAGGTTCGCCATCTATAATTACATCTGTGCTTAACAATCCACGACTTGAAGGAGAACGTTAGATGACAACTATTTTACAAGCCAAACATGTAGGAAAAACATTCGGATTAAAAGGAAATCAATATACAGCATTGCAGGATATTAATCTTGAGATTCAAGAAGGCGAGTTTGTTGGCATTATGGGTCCTTCCGGGGCAGGCAAATCGACGCTGCTGAATATTTTTTCAACCATTGATACGCCGTCAGCGGGCGAGATCACGATTGCCGGTCAGAATATCGTGACGATGAACGAAGAGCAGCTATCAGATTTTCGCCGGAATAAACTCGGATTTATCTTTCAGGATTATAACTTGCTGGATACACTCACGGTCAAAGAAAATATATTGCTGCCCTTGGCCTTGTCCAAGGTACCCGCAGCCGAGATTGAACGGAGGGTGAACGAAATCGCCGATACGTTCGGCATTCGCGAGATATTAAATAAGTACCCGTACCATATATCAGGCGGTCAGAAGCAGCGAACCGCAGCTTCGCGCGCCATCGTTGCAAATCCTAGCTTAATATTGGCAGACGAACCGACAGGGGCGCTTGATTCCAAATCGGCAACGAGCTTGCTGCAAAGCTTAAGCAAGCTTAATGAGCTTCATCATTCCACGATCATGATGGTCACTCATGATGCTTATGCGGCAAGCTACTGCAAACGCGTCATTTTCATTAAGGACGGTCAATTGTATCAGGAACTTCATAAAGAGAATCCACTGCGCAAAGTGTTTTTTGAACAGATTCTGGAGGTACTGGCTGCACTCGGGGGTGAGCATGATGACGTTGTTTAGCATCGCGAGAAAAAACATCCGCAAGAACTTCACCCATTATTTTCTGTACTTCGCATCGATGATCTTTAGTATAGTCATCTACTTCACATTTGTTTCATTAAAATACGACCATACGATTCAATCCGCATCGGAGGCCTCCACGAAAATCAGCTCAGCCTTTAGCGCAGCCGCAGTGGTGCTTATTATTTTCGTGGCCATCTTTATCTGGTATTCGAACTCATTCTTTACGCGCAAGCGCAAGAAGGAAGTAGGGCTGTATTCTTTGCTCGGTGTGCGCAAGAAACAGATCGGGCGCATGTTATTTTATGAAAATTTTCTAATGGGTGCTCTGGCGTTATTAATAGGAATTGCACTTGGTTCCGTGCTCGCTAGGTTCTTCGTATCACTCTTGATGAAGATAATGGGTTACGATGCGGTTTCGAATTTCTCGATCTCGCCTGCCGCGATCCTCAACACAGCTATTGTGTTCATGATCATAACCCTCATTACTTCACTGCAAGGTTACCGCTTGATTTACCGCTTCAAGTTAATTGAATTGTTTCATGCGGATCAGCAGGGGGAGCAAGAACCGAAAGCGTCATGGATCACGGCATTGCTGTCTCTGGTGTTAATCGGTACCGGATACTGGCTTGCCCTGCAGAACCTGCTGCAATCCAGCGTATGGGCTAAACTCGGATACATGCTCACCCCGCTCGTGATTCTGGTCACGGTCATTATTGGAACGTATTTCTTGTTCAGTACCTTGACCGTTACGCTGTTGAGACTATCCAGAAGAAATAAGAAGCGGTACTGGAACGGGATGAATATCATCGGCATATCCCAGCTTCTATACCGGATTAAAGGCAATGCACGTACGCTTACGATTATAGCGGTGCTCAGTGCTACAACACTGACTGCTGTAGGAACGGCCTATAGCTTCTATTACAGCAATGCAAGCAACGCGCTGCAAGCGAACCCAAACAGCATGATGTTTATCAGTGGGGACAACAGTACAACGAAGCGGGTTGACGAGATGATATCTTCGTCCCCGGACCATAAGCTGTTGTATCACACTACCGTTCCGGTCATTGAAGTGGATGCGGATGTCAGCGGTCTTGGTGATCTGTTTGCTGGTGATATGCAGACATATACCGTGATTTCTAACCGTGATTTTAATGAGCTCGCGAAATTGCAGGGCAGTGAAGACACCATCGAATTAAAGGGGAATGAGGCTGCTGCACTGGACCCTGTTTATTATGAAGGCATCTCACCCAAGTATGTGGGAGCGGAAGTTCAACTTGAGCAGAACAAGCTCCGGGAGAATATCACCTTTACGGAATTGAAGAAATACAGTGTGCTGAATCCGGCGACCGTCTATTCCAGCATTGTTGTAAGTGATGAGCTGTTCTCCCAATTGGAACGGCAGACCCAATCCATTCAGTTAGAAGCTTACGGGATCACGAATCAGGATAAAGCGAAGCAGTTGACGGCGGGTATCGAGGCGATATTGCCGGATAGCGCATCACTGTCCAGCTATTATCGCGATTATGCCAGAGGCATGGAGTCTACGGGACTGTTGATTTTTATGGGAGGATTCCTTGGACTCGTCTTCTTGACGGCGACGGGCAGCATCATTTACTTCAAGCAGTTAACGGAAGCGAATTCGGATAAGGCGAGGTATCAGATTCTGAACAAAATCGGAGTGCATAAACGAGAGGTCAGAAAAACGATTGCCCAGCAGGTGATGTTTATTTTTGCTCTGCCGCTGATAGCCGGCATAACCCACTGTGCTATCGCGCTGTCCGCATTGTCCAAGCTGCTCCATATGAATATTGTGATTCCGGTTGTGATTTGCATGGGCGTATATACGTGTATTTATCTGGTCTACTACGTTATCACTGTGAATGCCTACTATAAAATCGTAACCAAAAATAAATAAACTTAAATTGCAGAGGAGAATAACCATGAAAAAAGTGATGATTTTCGGAGGCATTTTAGCAGCACTTCTCATTGGATTTATCATTTTTATTCAAAATGTGAACATCAACCGTCTGGGTACGGACCAATATTATGTGCAAATCCAAGAGGGCACCCGAGTGGAAGATAAGTCAGATGATGGTAAGAAGTATATTTATTATGAATATACCCTGGAAGGATTTGATAAAGAGGGAGCAGCCAAAACGCTAACCTTTACGGCGCAAAAAGAGCTCCGCAAGGAAGCTTATCTGCGAGTGTATGTTAAAAAATCGGGTGTTGGCTCCTATCAGGAAGTACAGGCTAACGAGCTGCCGGAACAAGCCAGGGCAAAGCTTGAAATGTTAGAGAAATAAGACCGTAAAGAATTCAAAACTCAGAGGAGAGAACCATATGAACCCATCCAGAGAAGCTATATCAACCTTATTCAAAAAAACAGTTTTCAGCTCGCTTGCACTGATCTTGACAGCATGCCCGCTCATCAACGCGGGCAGCGCTGCGGCGGGCGCAGCGCTTGTTCCGACGATTTCACAGCGTGCAGCGAATGTGGAGGCTCAAGCGCCTGTTCAATACCAAATTCAAGCCCGGTTGAATGAGAAGAAAATGACGATGCAGGGGAGTGAATGGATTACTTATCTGAACACAAGCAAGGATACATTGAAGCAATTGGTTTTTCATACTTATGCCGATGCCAACCGCTCGAAGTCTACTCAGACAACCATGTTCAAGCGATCCAATGAAGAAATCAGCAGTAACAACCCGGACAAGAAGCCGGAAGACTTTCTTGGTGGCATTGATATTGAAGGAGTGACGGCAAACGGCCAAGCTCTTGAGTTTAGGAACAAAGACCAGGCCCTGACGGTGCAATTGAAGCATCCCATTCAGCCGGGAGAATCGGTCTCGGTTCAGATTGACTTCAATCTGAAAATACCTTACGGTTCACAGCGCTTATCGTATTATAAAGATATCATTAACGGAGCCCACGGGTTCCCGGTCATGTCTGTCTATGACGAGGACAAGCATCAGTGGAATACAGCTCCTTACAGCCGTACATTCGAGACGGATTATTACACCTCGGCAGACTATGAGGTTTCGCTAAACGTTCCCGACGATTATCAGGTAGCAATGCCCGGCACGATCTCGGTACGAAATGATGTGGTGAACGGACGCAAAGTGGTGTCCACTGAGGCCCGGAATACAAGAGAGTTCGTATTTTTTGCCAGTCCGAATTTCAAAGTTGACAGTGTTACCCGTGATGGTCTTACGGTGGAATATTATTATTTTGACAACCAGCCAGGGAAGAATAAGCTTGTTGAACGATACATGGATGAGGCATTCAAAGCCATTGATTTTTTCAGTGATAAATACGGTGTTTATCCCTACCCTGAGTTTCGGATTGTCGAATCGTACGTGGAGGGTGTGGCAGTCGAGTACGCACGGGTGATTCAAATGGGGCAGATCAAACGTAATGCCGATCCCGCACAAGACACCGTCTTCGTTCATGAAATCGCACATCAATGGTTCCATGCGTTGATCGGAAATGATTCCGAGACCGAATCCTTCCTGGATGAAGGATTTGCGGACTTTTCCAAGGTATATTTCGCCGAGAAGCAGGGAGATAAGATGAATGGCTTTAAATCCATTCAATTTGACGACTCCTCCATCGATCGGGCCATAGCGTCAACCAATGAAGAGGTGGGGGACTGGGCCAGTCCAGTTTATTATGATAAAGGCCGTCAAGCGATATATCAATTGTACCGAACCGTCGGAGAAGCGAAGTTTGATGAATTTATGAGAGAATATTTCACGCGCTATGTGTATCAGAATGCTACAATGGACGGACTGCTTCAAACCATTGAAGATGTGCTTGGCGAAGAAGCGCGTAATGAAATGAGAACGGCCCTGTATGAACCGAATTTTAAACTGAAGACCGAATATCAAATGTCGGATAAGGAGAAATCTGCATATCTGCACGATCAGTTCCAACTGTTGTATCAATCATCCTTAACCCAGATTCCGGGTTTGGCTTACGAGACCATGAGCCGCGTGATCGACAAAGCGCTTCAGGGTGAAGCGTTAACCATTGTTCTCAGCGATCAAGCAAACAAGTTAGCAAGCAAGCAGCAGGAAGATATGGTAAACCAATTGACGATGTTTCTGGATTTAAGCGGAGTCGACTATGACGTAATCAGGGATCGTCAGATGCTGAAGAGGAAAATGAAGAAGGAACTGGGGACCAGCAACCTGATTGTGATCGGCAATGAGAAGACAAACGGTTTTGTGCAGGCTTTAAGATCCAGCATCATCGAACGGGCCAACAAAATAGGGTTTGCATGGAAAGCGAATATGAATCAACCTTCAGCCGCCGGTGCCTACATTATCAAACATCCATATAATCAGAATCGCTTGATGCTGCACTTCTTCTGGAGTGGAGATCAGGTAGCCGACGGAGGATTTGAATCTTACCTGATGAAGATGCAGGAATCCATCGGATTCACGAGTGCTTATTATCAGTATTACGTGTTGGACAAGACGGGCAAGGTGACGTCGGATAAAAAAGTGGAGAACCCTCTTTCCCAATTTTTCGCGGAGGAGTAAGCTGGAGGTTCGGGATCGATTTCTTGGAGCCGCCGCTTGGGTATAGCGGCTTTTAAGGTGGGAAAGATGTTGTTTATAGCAGGGGGTGAACGAAATGGGATTTGATCAGAAGGTACTGATCGTTGATGATGAAGCCGATATTGTCAGACTGCTTCAGACTGTCTTGGTCAAGGAAGGCATAGATCAGGTATATACAGCAGCTACCGCGGAAGCGGCGTGGGATGAGTTCCAGAGATGCCAGCCCGACATCGTCATTTTGGATATCATGCTTCCGGACGGAGAAGGTTACGAGGTATGCAAGAAAATCCGTGCTGTCTCCAATGTCCCCATATTTTTCTTATCGGCCAAGGCGGAGGAGATTGATAAAATCTTGGGTTTTGCCATCGGTGGCGACGATTATATCACCAAACCGTTTAGTCCTAAGGAAGTGGCTTATCGGATTAAGGCACGTTTCCGAAGGGCTGATTCTGTTCAACTGGAGGATAAGGCTAATCGTCTCATTAAAGTAGGCCCTTTTGAGTTAGATGAGGAGAAGGTGGAGCTGAGGAAGAATGGCAAGGTCATTCCGCTTAAACCGAAGGAGCTGGGATTGTTGACACTGCTGCTTAAACATCCGGGTCAGATCATCAGTAAGGAAAGCCTGTATGATCAGGTATGGGGTGAGGAATTCTTCGGATTTGATAATACGGTCATGGTGCACGTAAGGAGGCTGCGGGAGAAAATAGAAGATGATCCTTCAGCACCCCGATATTTGCTGACGGTAAAGGGTCTCGGATATAAGCTTGTCGCAGAGGATGAATAGGGTATGAAATGGAGGTTGACCGGCAGGTATCTGTTCTCCGTTGTTCTGATTGTCGTTATCGTCATTATTATGAATATCATGGTGGTACTCGGGTTATTTGTCTTGCAGGCGATGAACGAGGATTTCCCGCTAGCTGAGAGTGAAACCTCTGCAGAGGCAATAGCCCGATCCTTTAAGGAACATATCCTTATAGCAGAATCAGGTCCGTCAGTTACCGAAAGAGGCAAGGAGATTCTTCGGGATAATCAGGCGTGGGTACAAATATTAGATGAGAACGGCAGGGAAATCTATCGGTATCTCGCACCCGAAGCGGCCAGAACAAAATATACCCCCATCGATATCGTGCAGATCTATAAGTATGTCGAGAAGGAAGTTCTCTCCACCGTCTTCATTGGCGAGAAAAAAGTGCCGAACCATCGATACAGCTACTTGGTAGGTTTCACGACTCCATACCTGGAGCGGCAAGTATTAACCTTCGATTCCCGTAATCTAGGACAGGTGCTGAAGGTGTTTAGCCTGACAATCATCGCGGTTGATGGAATTATCGCCTTATGCATCGCTTATATTTTTAGCAAGCGGTTGACCAAACCACTGCATATTCTGATAGACAGCATCAAGAGCCTGGCTAACAAGAATTACAACGTCTACCATAGACCTAAAGGGGTATACAAGGACGTCTTCTCCAACATCAATCATCTGTCTCAGGAACTGAAATCAAGCGAAATGGAAAGAAAGAAATTGGATGCCATGAAGGAAGAATGGATTGGTAATATCTCGCATGATATCAAAACACCTCTCGCTTCGATACAAGGGTATGCCGAGATGATGAAGGATCCGGAGTATCAGTTCTCCGTTGATGAGATGAGGGATTACGCCGAGATCATTGAACGCAAATCCATCTACTTGAAAGACGTCATTGAGGATTTGAATCTGTCCACGCGATTAAAGAATAGGGAGCTGACGTTGAACAAAAACAATATCAATATCGTGCGTCTGGTTCGAAATGTTGTAATTGATACACTCAATGATGCTCGATATTCCAATCGAACCATCGATTTTCAGTGCAGTGACGAGTTCATATCCATCGAGGTTGATGGTATTCTGATTCGCAGAGCCATAAGCAACCTGATCTACAATGCTATCGTCCACAATGAAGAACATATCGTCATTAAGGTCCGGGTGGAGAAGAATGGGCTTCATACCCTGATCCGTGTTGAAGACAATGGGAAGGGCATTAAGCAGGAGGAGCTTGGGCGAATATTCGATCGGTATTTCCGGGGAACGAATACAGGTGAATTGCACAAAGGATCAGGCCTCGGCATGGCGATAACGCATGATATTATTATTGCGCATGGAGGAGATATCCAGGTCAAGAGTGAGGTCGGTCAAGGCACCACGATTGAAATCCGGCTATAGGAATTAATTAGATGCAAGCGGGTTATCCTAACAACAAGGATAGGCAGCGAATCGCGAAGCGAGCGCAAAGAGCGCTGGTAAAGGATTCATGAACGGCATATTAACTAACCGCGAGAATTCGCGGTTTTTTTGTGTTGGTGAACTTAAGGAATTTTTAATATTTTTCACACTTTTTCTTAACAAATGGTCTCTAATCTCTAATCAATGGGAGGAACAGACAGCAGAGGGAGATAGAAATTAAGAGGCTTCACAACTGGTTGATCTTTCGTGAGGGCAAATAACATTGGGTATTGTCAAACTGTACGACTTAGACCAGAATTATAATGGTATCAGCTTTATGATGGAGGCGTTGAAGTTAGCAGCACACTATGCTTGTTATTGTTTGAGTTAATAAATACGTATTGAACGTCAGGTCAGGAGAAATAAGAAAATGAATAAGAAGATATTGATCGTCGAAGACGATATTCACATTTCCAATATCATTAAAATGAATCTCAACATCGTGAACTATGCGACCACGGAGGTATATGATGGACTGGCGGCGCTGGAGGCAATAGAACGTGAGACGTTTGATCTCATTCTGTTAGACGTTATGATTCCCAAGATAGATGGTTTTGAATTGATGTCAAAAATCCAACGCCATCGTATACCCGTTATTTTCCTTACCGCAAAAAACTCGGTATACGACAAAGTCACCGGACTCAAATTAGGGGCGGATGATTACATGGTCAAGCCTTTTGAGGCGATCGAGCTCTTGGCCCGTATCGAAACTGTGCTACGCAGATACGGCAAAGAAGAATCCATGATGCAATTTCAAGACGTTCAAGTCAACATTGACAAAAGGGAAGTGACCATCCATAGCCAACCCGTAGAGCTGACACCGAAGGAATACGATTTGTTAGTTGTGTTGCTGAAAAATAAGAATATAGCCCTCTCACGAGAGCAATTTCTCGATAAAGTATGGGGCGGCGACTATTTCGGTGAAACAAGAACGGTCGATATGCATATCAAATCGCTGCGCAAAAAGCTTCATTTGCAGGAAAATATCAAAACCATATACAAAATCGGCTACCGGCTGGAGGATTGATCGATGAAGTTTTGGCATAAAATTTATTTGTCTTCGATTCTATCCTTTGTTTTTATCTTTAATGCTGCCTGTATCATGGTCATTGAGAGAAATCATAGCAAGATGCTGCAGCAGGAAATCAACAGCGGTATCAGCCAGAACATGAACATTCATTCTAGTGTCAACGCGATCGTTCCGACTCTTCGCATCTATGATTCCATTGATTACGAGAAAACTGTGTTAACGAATATTGCCAAAGAATTTGTCGAGAAAAACGTTGATCAGCACACATACATGGATATTATGAATGACAAGGGGCAGTCTATCTTCAGCAATACGGACTTTAAGATGCCATCGCAGCGCGAGGAATTGGACAAACTGGCCGCGGATGAAATCAAATATATTTTGAGGGATATCGACGGACGTACTTTATTGTTTACAACGAATATTACGGATATCAATCATAAAAATTATGTGTTCACCTATATCAAAGACATTTCTCTTGTGTATCAGGAGCGCCTGGCTCAGTATAGCTTTTTCATTAGAGTGGGTATGGCCGCAGTTTTACTCTATATGATTATTATGTTTTTCATAAGCAGAGGACTGACAAAACCGATCAAACAACTTAACCAAACGGCTCAAATCATTGCAAAAGGAAATTTTTCGGAACGTGTGCAGCTGAAATCAAAGGATGAGATTGGCGTTCTGGCACGTAATTTCAATGATATGGCCGCCGTTGTCGAGGATAAAATCAATGAGTTGGAGCTGCATAATCAAGAGAAGCAACGATTCATTAACAATTTTACTCATGAATTAAAAACACCGTTGACATCAATAATCGGATATGCGAATTTTCTTCGGATATCCAAGTACAACAAAGAGCAGCTTCTAGACGGACTGAATGTGATTTACTCCGAAGGAAAACGGTTGGAGTCACTTTCGTTGAAACTGATGGATTTGATCCTGCTTCAGGGGGATCAATATCAATTAGAAAAACATGATCTGGTAGCAATCATTGCTGAGATTAAATCTACGATGGAGTTGAAAGCTAGGGAGAAGCACGTTACGATTGCTACCGATTGCGAAAAAGGCAGTCTGTTGTTGGAAAAGGATTTGATAAAAATCGTGATCTTCAATCTCGTGGACAATGCACTCAAGGCATCTGCTGCAGAACAAATCATTACGATTCGTGCATACTGGCGCGGCAGTCGATACGTGCTGGAAGTCATCGACCAGGGTATCGGGATTCCCAAAGAGCATCAAGACAAAATCTTCGAACCGTTCTATGTGGCGGATAAAAGCAGAACGAGAGGAAACAATGGAGCGGGCTTAGGCCTTTCTATATGTCAAAGCATAGCTCGTATACATCATGCCATCTTTGAAGTGAGTAGTGAAGAGAATCAGGGTACGACATTCAGACTCATCTTCGATCAAGGAGAACGAGAAGGCGGGGGGATACAATGAACAAGCTCAGCTTTCTTATTATTTTCGCTGTGTTCATGATCTTAACGACGGGTTGCGGTGGATTCTATAACAGCATCGAGAAGGACAAGGTCATGGTTAAAAAAATAAGCAATGAGCGAGAAAGCAATGAAGTGAACTACGAAGGCGTGCTTTCACAAGAGGCCGTGAAAACATTAAGCATAAATGCGGTCAACAAGTATTTCAATGAACAATTAACGTTGAACCAAGTTCAATTTGAGCTAATGGCGGCAGATCAAAACAAGTTGAAAGAGCTGGTCGAACAAAACATTGCCTCGCGTGCATCTCAGAAGGATAGGGAGGATGCCAAAACAGAGTTGAATAATATTCCCGATGGCTTGTACTATGTTACGATGACCATAACTCCCACTCGCAAAAAAGGATACGATATCGTATTGAATGCAAGAGATGGCAATGTCCTGAAAATCTCTAATTTCCAGAAATCGGACTATCAAACAACAGTAGATATAAATAAAAATATACCTTCTTCTAAAATAACTGAAACCTCGGGCAAGTTTATTCAAGATAAGGAAGGTTACTCTTTATCAGATTTGAGTGCGGATTTTGGCTCGTTTAGCTCGGCAGATGAAGCAGAGATATATTACAGGAGTAAGAAAGACAATTCATTGAAATATCAAATTACAGTTAATTTAACCAGCATGAAAGTTACAGGCTTCAACAAAGATCTGATGGTAATGCTCAAGAATTATCCGAGATCGCCTGTCAACCTTCAAAACCAAGACTAGCTGCATAAAGCAGCTAGTCTTTTTTTGTGCGTGCGGACTATTTTCAACAATTACAACTTCATTACAACTCCATCTCACTTATCATATATCGCAGTTTTATACTGTCCATATAAGCGAAGTAGTGATAGAGAGGAGATTTAAAAAGTTGTTTAACCTACGGAGAAGTTTTAACCTTCCTCAGACAGCGCTCACCAATGTCAGACTATAAACAATGCTATATGACGGGGATTTGATGTAATCACAAGGACGGTTCTGAGGAAGACGCATCCGCAGATTGCTTCAAGCCATAGGGATCGTTGCTGCCTGCCTATATTTCTTGCATTGACAGGTACCGGGGGATCGACTGCATTTAGTGGAGATATCTGGTCAATTTTAACTTATTATGGTCCGCAAAGAACAGCGTTCATCTGTAACGGGATGGAGCCCCGGCCTATGCTTCATATCTTGCTCAATCTATTCGTAATAGCGATAGATGAGCAAGGGCAGAAACTCACAATATTTTGGAATTTGAAAGGAAGTTTACTCTATGCCCAACTGGATTCGAAAATCGCTGACGGAAATTACTATAATCGGCAGGGTTCAGCGGTCTGATCCGCTCGTTTCATACAACAACATGGAAACAACGACTCCGTTATGGATGAAGAGCGACGTTCGATGTGCTGATTTGGACCATTCAGGGCAACAAGATGGGGTTGCATCTAGGATCACGCTGCCGGAGGAGGAATCATCCGATGGATGGGATTAATTTCGGTCGTCGTCTCCTTCGAGTCTTCCGCTCCGACGGATCATATGCCGCTTTGTTTTTGATTCCGAGTGTAGCGGGAGTGACCTTGTTTTTTTTCCTGCCCTTTGGAATCGGCTTTTATTACTCGCTAGTGGATACGCCGATCGACGGTAAGCTCGTCGGTATCCGCAATTATATCGATCTGCTCAGCAACAATTCGTTCAAACGAGCGTTATGGAATTCGTTTTTATTCACCGCATTATGCGTACCGATCAATATGATGCTCTCCCTTCTGTTGGCAGGCTTGCTGAACGGCAAGGTGTACGGGCAGCGCTGGTTCCGCTTGTCGTTCATCTCGCCGCTCGTCATTCCGGTCGCTTCCGTTGTGCTGATCTGGCAAATTTTTTTCGAACGGAACGGGACGCTGAACGGCTGGCTGGAGGCTTGGGGGATGGAGCCGGTTGATTGGATGGACAGCGAGTCGGCAATGTTCATCGTCATCTTGATCTATATTTGGAAAAATGTCGGTTACAACATGCTGCTGTTTTTGGCGGGCCTGCAGAACATACCGGAGCATCTTTATGAAGCGGCCCGCATCGATGGAGCGGGGCGATGGGGCCAATGGCGCTCGATCACCATCGTTTATCTGACCCCGACGACCTTCTTCGTGTTCGTTATGTCCATCATTAACTCGTTTAAGGTATTCCGAGAAACGTATATGCTTGCAGGGCCTTATCCGCATCAAAGCCTGTACATGCTCCAGCATTTTATGAACAACATGTTCCAGCAGCTAGATTATCAGAAAATGACTTCTGCGGCGTTTCTGATGGCAAGCACAATTGTTTTGATGGTTCTTGTTTTGTTTACCGTAGAACGCCGATTCAATCGGTGGTTATAAAAGGGCGACTCGATGCCTTGGAAGGAGAGTGGAGCCGAATGAAGTCAGGCGGAATTATGCTGCGCGGGAAATTTGGCAGCAAATTATATAAAGGAGTGTTAACCGCATTCCTGGCGCTGCTTGTCGTCGTCTTTGTTTTCCCAATCGTGATGACAACGATCCATTCCTTCAAAACGCCTAGTGAAATAAAAAGCGAGATGAAGCCGATTATCAAGAGTTCCGATGAAGAGGAGCAAAACAATCAGCAGTCAATCGGGGAAGAGAACAAGTACGTCCAGCTTAAGTTGATCCCGTCAAAAGCGACGTTGAACGCTTACTACGACATTCTGTTAGCTCAGCCGCAGTTTTTGATGCTGTTCTGGAATTCCATGAGGCTGACGGCGCCGATTGTGGCCGGGCAGGTCATCCTATCGGTGCTAGCCGCATACGCCTTCTCCCAGCTCCGCTTCCGCCTTAGGGAGCCGCTGTTTTTCGCTTATATTGTCGTCATGCTAATGCCGTTCCAGGTTACGCTTGTGCCGAACTATATTATGGCGAATTCACTTGGTTTGCTCAATTCGGAATGGTCGATTATTCTGCCGGGCATGTTCAACGCATTCGGGGTGTTTCTCATGCGGCAGTTCATGCAGGTTGTTCCCTACAGCTACATTGAAGCAGCCCGCATGGACGGAGCCGGGCATTTGAGAATTCTGCTTACGATTGTGCTGCCCATGTGCCGATCCGGAATAGCCGCGCTTGCAGTTCTGGCCTTCATCGACAACTGGAACATGGTCGAACAGCCGCTTATTTTTCTGAAAGATGCCATTAAACAGCCCTTGTCCGTATATCTCGCTTATATCAGCGAGGACGATATAGGCCTCGCGTTCGCGGCATCAGTCATTTACATGCTGCCTGCGATTTTGCTTATGCTTCATGCGGAGAAGGAGCTTGTCGAGGGTGTACAGCTTTCAGGCGTTAAAGGATAGAAAGGAGAATCGATATGGAAGCTGCAGTTTTAACCGAAGAGAGATCCTCCGGCAAATCAAAAAAAAGAAAAACGGGTGGAATCATGGTCGCATTTATTTTAATGATGCTCGTGCTTACGTTATTTTCCAATACGATCCTTGAATACTCTCTACCCCGGGTTTCAGCTGCTAGCCCGACCTTCGGCAGCCTCATCTTCACCGTAAACGGCTCCGGCTCGGTTGAGGCGGCGGAAGAGGTCAAGGTGATATCCGAGAATGGCGCTTGGCCGGTGAAGAAAGTGGAGGTGGAGGTCGGAGACAAGGTCAAAAAGGGCCAGGTGATTGTCCGATTCGATACGTCGGATACGGAAGAGCAGATCGAGACGGAGCATCTGAACTACGAGAAACAGCAGATCACTCTAGAAAAGCTGCAGACCAGCTATAAGGAAGCGAAGCAGGCTGCGGATGACAAGCTGGCAGCCGGATTTGCCCGCGATATCGAGAGCGCCAAGCTTGATCTGGACGCCCAGAAGCGCAAAGTCGACCGCCTGAGAGAGGAAATCAGCAACTACGCGGTGCTGACCTCCTCGCAGGAAGGCGTTGTCTCCGAGGTTCTCGCCACAGTTGGCGCGCTTGTCTCTCCCGGGACTGCTGTTGTTAATCTCCAAGTAGCAACGACAAGCTTCGAGTTCAAAGCCGATGTAACCAATGAACAGGCGAAACGCTTGAAGGCTGGAGATCTCGTTAAAATTACGATTCCAAGTCTGGACGATGCCGAATTCGAGGTCGAAATCCAGTCCATTCAAACAAAAAAGCTCGACCAGCCGGAAGGCCCGCAGAACAACACTCCAGGCGGAGGCCTGCAGCAGACCGCGGATCAGAAGGAAATGGTCGCTGTTATTAAGGACAAGCGACTTGAAGGGGGTGAGGCCGGGGATTTCGAATGGACAAAAAAAGCAGGTTCAGAGGAGGATGGTAAAACACTCGTTCCAAACAGCGCAATTCGGGAGAGCAATGAAGATGGGAAATTTGTCTACCTCGTTTCCGAAAGAAAGGGCTCTCTCGGCAAGGAGTATTTCATTCGCAAGGTCAAGCTGACCGTTGAGGAGTCTGATGCGGAATACACCGTGGTCAAGGACGGGATCGGTCCGTCCGATAGGGTAGTCACTTCCAGCAATAAGCCGATTGAGGAAGGCAAGAGGGTGCTGGTATCCAACGGAGACGGAACGGAGTGAGGATAATGCGTTTAGCTACTTTTCTGGTGGCCATCGGCATGTTTCTGATGTGTTTCAGCAGCGTGTTCTCCGAAGCCGCCGTCATGGCATGGCAGCAGTCGGGCGGGACGATCGGCTCCGAGCGGATTAATCTGCAGGTGCAGGCAAGCTCTGTTCCGGGTCAAATCGGGATTGCCGGCTACACCGACCAAGAGGTGAATAAGCTGATCGAGTCCTGGAATGGAAAAGCGGCTTACTCCATAAAAGGAAGTTTCCCTTTGAAGGCGGATAACCGCCAGAAAGAGGTTAACACTGCCGGAATCGGCGGGGATTATAGCGACTTTACGTCCATCTTGCTGGATAGGGGCAGCATGATTTCAAAAGCGTCTATTGAACGCAGGGATCAGGTCGTTGTCATTAGCGACAGCCTGGCCGACTACCTGTTCGGCTCTGCGGATGTTTTGGGCAAAGAGCTTTTTATCCGAGACAAGAAGTTTCGAATCATTGGCATTTACCGTTCCGAAAATAACCTGATGGAATGGATGACCAAGGGTGTCAGGCCGGAGGCGCTGCTGCCGTCAACCGTATTTGCCGATTTAAGCCCGGAATCTCGGGTAGGAACCATTTTGCTTGAAGCGTCCGGGGATGCGCTGCTGAACGGGGAGGCGGAAGTCCATAAAGCGTTGATGGATAACAACCTGTCCGTTGAAACTTACAAAATTCGTATCGGCGAAAAAAGCTTAAGGCTGATTCAGCAGCTTCCGCGCTTGCTTCCGGCGCTGACGGGTATTCTCACTCTTGTACTAGGTCTGATGTGGATGCGGAGAATCGCCGGTGGCACATACAGCCGAATGAAGCTGGCGCTGCAGATCGGCGACTCCAACGAGGTAATGAAACGGGAAAGGTTTTATATGCTGAAGCAGATGCTGTCATTTTTTGCAATTGGCGTCAGCACAGCCGTGTTAGTGCTGCTTGCTCGATTTTCTTTTTTCATCCCTGCTGAGTATATTCCCGGCCGATGGATTGATCTGAGCTTTTTCAAAACAAAGCTCTTCCAGCATTGGCAGGAGCAGCCCGCTTTATTCGGACATATGCTTCCCTATCAATTGATGGAGGACCGGCTTAATTCCTATATCCCGGTTGTGGCAGCAATCGGCTTGCTGCTTGGCTTACCCTTATTCCTGCTTGGAATTCGAGAATGGAGAATGATCGCCCTCCCCTCTTCAGATCGATTTATCCGTTTGTTTTACTGCATCGCTGCATGTTATTTGGTGGTGGGTCTAGCCCTGCTGCTGCTTGGCTTGCCACAGCTTATTTCGCCCGGCTTATGGGGTTCACTGTTCGGATTTAGTTTATTCATGGCAGCTTATAGGCAGCCGAATCGAGAGGATGATTATGTTGAGCATTAGATGGAAGATTGGCAAAAAAGGTATAGTCTTATGTATTCTGGCAAGTGCAGTTGCCTTATCGGCCTGCAGCTCGGGATCCAATACCCCGGCAGCGGGCTCTGCCAGCGGTTCTCAAAGCGCGGAGCAGGGTTCAGGCGAGAGCAGCTCGGGATCCAATGTCATTACCGTATCGGTCGTTACGTCCAACCGATTACTGGAGCTGGCGAAAGAGAAATATGAAGCGGCCAATCCCGGCGTTACGATTGAATTGAAACAATCCTACGAAACTCCCAAACCACAAGGCGGGGCTATGGCGCCCTCGCGTCCGGTCGGATACGATCCGGCTGCAGTGGAGAAGCATGTCACTACCGTCAATACGGAGCTGATGAACGGCAATGCTGCCGATCTTATTATGGTTGATTCGCTGGCGTATACCAAATACGCTGATAAAAATCTGCTGGTTGATTTGCAGTCTTATATGACAGAAGAAAAGGGTTTTAACGACGAAGATTATTACATGAACATTTTTGACGCGCTTAAATATAAGGATGGCTTGTATGCGATTGCTCCAAACGTCGTTCCGGATATATGGTTTGGGAATAAAAAACGGATTATTGACTTGGACCTTGATCCGAATTCATGGACCTGGGCTCAATTTTCCGAAAAGCTGGGAGAGCTTGCCAAGCAAGGCGAAGATCCAGTTGTACAATACGTTGTGCCTGAATATTTCACCAGTGAAAGAGTTGGTGAAAATATCGACAAGTTCATGAACCTGAACGAGAAAAAAGCCAGTTTTGACAGCCCTGAATTCATCGGTTTGCTGAACGAAATCAAATCCTATTACGACAACGGGATTCTTCAAGAACCTGAATCATACGGAACCAGATCGGGCAAAGCGGGCGAGAGTCTGAATTTGAAGGAAGCTTTCGTTAAATCCAAGCTGCAACGATTCGAGTCGCTTAACTTTGGGAAAATGCTGTTCGCCGACCCACAGGTGTTCATGCCGCCTATAGAGGACGGCGGCAAAGGTAATTCATTTCGAGTAGGCATGCTGCTTGCGATGAATGAAAAGTCGAATAATAAGGACAAGGCATGGGACTTCCTTAAATTTCTTCTATCGGAAGAGATGCAATCAGAGCAGGATTTGCAAGGTCTGCCGGTCAACAAAAAAACCGCCGAGACGCAAATCAGAGCGCTTGAGACAGCGGGAGAGAATAAGCTGTCAACGGAAGAAGTCGCAAAAGCGAAGGAGATTATACCTCAGTTGGCGCGTTATGGCGGAATCGAACCCAAAATCAACGACCTTGTGATGGAAGAAACAGTACTATTCTTTAAAGGCGAAAAAACTGCTGAGGACGTAGCCAAAACACTACAAAACAAAATTACACTGTACATGGAAGAATAATCATATTGGCCAATGACTTCAATGGGTCACGGGCAAGTCAACACCGGACGGCATTCTATTTAAACGAACAGGTTGATGAATGATGAAGCAGCCCACATCGTGCCTGCTTCATGTTTCAAGAAGAGGGAAATCGAAAATTGATTTCATTCATTGTTTTCAACTGGAGGTATCTTTATGTACAAGCCAAGAAAGACGTATGTGGCCATTCTGTTTAGCGCTGCGGTATTAATTCCATTCACGGCCAATGGAGTTTACGGGGCATCCATGTCAGCTTCGTCCGTTTCCAAGTCTATTACAGCAGCGTCATTGTTCACGCTGGATGAACTCGCCCCGGTCAGTTTAAAGCGCAATGTCACCGTGAAACTGATGGATATGGACATTTTTGCACAGCCGAGTGGGAATATCCTCATATATACACTTCGTTACAGTAACAGTAGCGGAAGTAATGTGGATCTCATTGATTATTTCTCGGAGGTTACCACGACAGGCGGATCGACCATGCAAGGCAAACCTGTTTCGAGTGACTCAACCCCAAAGATAGTGCCTGCAAAGAGGAGCATATCCATAACGTACTATGTGAATATCGGCAAGTCCACAAAGACAAGCGGAGTGGAGGTGTCCCTATTCGGGTGGGATTTCAGCAGCAGTAATTACCAGAAAAGATTGGGGAGTTTTACGATCCCTAACCAATATTCATCCATCGTTCCAATAGGCCAAAGCAAGAAAATTTCCATGAATAACCTGCCTGTCCTGATCAGGGCGGAAAGTCTGCAGAAAATGGAATACAATGGGAAGGTATACATGAAGGTAGGGGTCAGTCTCACGAACGGGGGGACGAAGGTACTGGAAGATCTCGGTTATAAGGCATACTTGAAATCAGCTGGAGGTTCGATATTTGAGCTCTTGCCAGATGAAACCAGCAGCCGTTACCAAATCAAGCCTCGGGAGAAGAGAATGATGTACTATTGGACGGAGATTCCTTCCTATGTGAAAACGGATCGTATGATCCTTCAATTTGCCCAGGAAGAGGCAGTCTTGAATATAAATCTCCCGGTCGGATCCTTCAAGCTTCCTGCGGCAGCCCCTGACAATCCTGTAGCCAAAGGCCAGGGCATTAAGATCATGATGGATCAGTTGCCTGTAATGACCAGGGCAGAGAGTTTACAGAGACTGAAACTGAATGGGAAGGTGTACATGAAGGTAGGGGTTAATCTCTCTAACAGGGGGACGAAGGTGCTCGGTGATCCCGGTCATAAAGTATACCTGAGAACGGCAGGAGGTTCGGTATTCGAACTTTTGCCTGAGGATGAAGTTGATACGCAAGGTCTTTATAAGATACAGCCGCAACAAACGAAAACCATCTACTACGTGGCAGAGGTGCCCTCCAATCTGAGAACCGACAATATGATGCTGCAATATACCCGTCAAGACGAAGTCTTGAAGATGAATCTTCCAGTAAAAACCTTTAAGCTCCCGGCAGCAGCATCTTATGTTCCCGTAAACGAATATGGCGTCAAGAAAATTACGATCAACCATCATTCAATCGAAACACAGCTGAAAAACGCCTCGGTCTATACAGAGAACGATTCTGCAAAATGGAGTCTTCAATTCCGTATGAAAAACATCGGTGAAAAATCCATAACGATTCCCGCTTATGAGTTGTCCATCAATGCTTCCGAAGGGTACAGCATTCCAGTAAATAGCAAGGCACTTGCTAACCTTACCTTGAAGCCACTGGAGGAGAAGATCGTTGAATTAAGTGCCGATGTGCCCTTACATCTGAAACAAAATGCGCTGCAGCTGCAATTATCAGAACCTGCTGTGACGGATAAGATTATATTTCCTACTGCGTATTATAAAATTCCTTATGCCCAGGAAGGAAAAAACCATTTAGGATTAGAGAGCATTGTCGAGAACCAGTATGGCACGTTCGGGGTAAAGCTCAGTTCCTATCACCGGCTGCCATGGACGGATGAAGATCAAATTGCAGCTAAAATCAGAATTCGAAATACGACATCATCGTCTGTGCAACTGCCAGTCCTTAAAGCCCAGGTGAACGCGGGAATGCGGGATCTCAGCGGCACTACCCAAATCGTCGCTCCGAACGATATAACGGTACTTGCTCCTAATGAAACGGTGGAACTATATGTGCTGACCAAAGTCCCGTACTCTTACCATTTCAATCAGCTAAGGATTGTACTGCAGGAAAATACGGGAGAGGATGCTGTTAAATTTCTTACTTTGAATGCGAGCGCACTTGATTATGAAATGGCTCATGTTGCTGCAGGCGAGTCATATCAAATCGATACGATAGGCAGGAAAGCGGAAGTCCGCGAACGTCTAACGACCGTCTACCGTGACGGCAGCTCAAATCT
The DNA here is from genome assembly GCF_004000885.1 of Paenibacillus glucanolyticus NBRC 15330. Lineage (GTDB taxonomy): Bacteria > Bacillota > Bacilli > Paenibacillales > Paenibacillaceae > Paenibacillus_AQ > Paenibacillus_AQ glucanolyticus. The sequence continues at coordinate 70,353 of NZ_BIMC01000010.1, read as the reverse complement.
GATATATACGGAATTGGCCATGACCAGCGCAGAAACACGTCAATCCAAGCCATCGCAGCTGGTGGCTTACTACAAAACAACTGAGAATCAATACTATGAAGCCGAAGTTACTCAATCGTCCAACTCGGTAAGCCCTGGAGGAAAAAATCTGGTCACCGTGTGGAGTGAAATTCCGCTGGATGTGAACACTTCACAGCTTGTCTTGCATATTGGGGAAGGCGTAGCCGACGGCAAGCTGACGGAACCAGGCAAGGAGTCAACGGGATCTATTAATACGATTGGATTAGCCCTTAGTCCTGGAATGATTCAGCCTGCGACAAATTTAAGGAATGTGGAATTGTTCCCGTATAACCTATCCATTACGAGAGCAGAGGGGACCCTTAGCGAAAGTAAGGTTGCTCTTGATTTTATTTACGACCTGACTCTAAATCGCGAATATAACGTGGGATCGTACGATCATAAACTTATCCTGGAGATGATAGACCCGCTAGGGAAAGCCATGGATACATCATTAACGCTGGGAACCGACCTTACGATAGGCAACCATAAATCATATTCCATAACGTTCAACAATAACTTCCACAAGGTGTTGAGCGGAGGGACGATTCGAATGAATCTCTACGATGAGTTCCAAGGCCGTAGAGTACTGCTGGGAAGCCAGTCGTATCCACTAATTACGGAAGCAAATCAAGCCGATAACGATGGGGGTGAGGGACGATTCTAAAAGAGTTATAACATATGCCATAAAAAAATAGCCCCGCTGTTCAATAAGAGCAGCAGGGCTATTATCCATTTAATTAATCAGGGTTTAGCATTTTTCCAATACGTATAAGCATGAACAATGCTTCCGGTATAGGAGGTAGAATCCTTCAATAATTCAGGCAGCTTCGCAAGTTCTGCCTCCATGTAGGCTGCGCCTTCCTCATAGAAGGTAATATGGTCGCCCTCATGGCTCTCTTTGATCTCCACTGAGATCAGGAGCGGCTTGCCGAGTTCATCCGCAAACGCGATTTCTTCTCTGGATACCGCGATGATACCGTTAGACCCTTCGGCTGAATCCCGGAAGGCCATAAGGGATACATGATCCATACGATTTATCATCCATTTGCTGAGGGATATGTCTTGGCCCGTCACTTTATACTTATCCAGCCAAACGGCCATATCCATGCTGGCTTCCAGATTGGAGTCCTTCTTCAATTCCGTAACAAAGGCGTCCAGATTCGCGGTCCATTCGGATATGACCTGCTGCGAATCTTCCTTCCATGCTGGCAGCACATAAGGCTCAATGTCCAGATGAATGCCGTGAAAACGTTCATTGCCTTCCACGGCACGATTATAATTCTTGACGTAATTGACCAGTCTGAGCATTCTGGGCCTGTTCTCTTCAAGCGCCCATATCGGATGGCCGCCCATAGCATGAACCTCGATGCCGGCCTCTGCCGCTTCTTTGACAAAAGAGGAATAAGAGCTGTAGGGCTGCTCCAGATCCAATCGGACATAGAGCCAGTTCAAATTCTTTTCTTTGGCAAAATCAAGAATCTCCCGGCTGTTCTGCACCACTTCATGGGCTTCCCATATGTAAGTGCCTCTTACCACCGGATCCCGGGTAACAGGATCCGCATCCGGGACGCGTTCGCCTTCTCCCGGGTCAGGATCCGGATCAGGTGTTGGGTTTCCTCCTCCAGGGGGGATAACCTCTCCATCCGACATGCTCTGCCAGTTCCGTATATCGTGAATAGCGATTCCACCAAAGGACTCGTAGGAATCGAGCACGCTGGACAGATGCTCCAGCTTTTGATTCATTCTCTCTTTTCCATGTCCATAAAAGGTAGTATGGGCCTGACCGGGCATCTCTTTGGTATTAACCCCAATGAGAAGCTGCTTCCCAAGCCTGCCGGCAAGCTCAAGCTCATCCCGCGTCAGGTCGAGGATACCGTGCTCGGATTCCACCTGATTCCGGTACGCCATCACTGTCACATGGTCAAATGCACCGATCAGCCATTCATTAAAGCCGACTCTGTTTGGCAAAGTATAATGATCAAACCAGAAGGGGATATCGATTCCAAGCTCTAATCCCATTCCGGAAGCCTGGCTTAGGAACAGCGTTAAGTTTTGTTCCCAGGCCGCGATAATCTGATCCTGCGCGGTTCCCCACTCAGCAAGCACATAGGGTTCGATATCCAGATGAATTCCGTCAAATCGGGCGCTGGTTGAAACTTTATTATTATAGTCGTTAACCCAAGTAACAAGACCGAGCATATCGTTGCGATATTCGGTCAATGCCCATCGGGGGTCTCCTCCCAAGGCATGCACCGCAATCTGCGCGTCATGCGCACGCTGTATAAACGCTTCATATGTTTCTGCTGGCATCTGACGATTGATCTGCAGGTATATCAGATTTATTCCTTCTTCACGGGAAAAATCCAGCAGTTCTTCTCCGCCATCCTTGATCAGATCGGTTTGCCATATCCAAGTTGCTTTTACCGTAGTACTTTCTCCGTATGCCGGGGTTTGAAGCCCCACCAGAAGCATGACAACCAACAGGCCGGCAAGATTCTGGTAACCTTTCACCTTCATGTTTTCCCTCCGTTTCTCTGTGAGAACTCCACCCATTCTCTATTTAGTAAACGGAGTTATTATAGCATTGATGTTTCAAAAAAAGATGAGCCCTTGTTCTTACGGGACAAGCTGAATTCCACGCATCGAACGGATGATCGGTATAAAAGGAACTACTTCTAATTTGGAATTATCTTACTAAATGATATAAATTATATGAATATTAACGATTTTAAGGCTAACTGCTCAGGAATAAAGTTGCGGTTTGCAGTCTTGGTCTGCCCTGGTGTCACAATTTGCAGTAAAAAATTTCATGCTGCCTTGAATATTATGGTTACGATCGATTCCATAGAATTTGGCTTGTAATAAAAGGGAGACGACAATCCTGCTTTATAAGATTGTGCCCTGCTTACCGAAGTAATGTCCTTGGCGTTTCACATAGATGATGATGGTGATGAGCATGACGAATTCCGAGATCGGAACAGCCAGCCACGCCGCTTGAATCCCGAATAAGGCGGGAAGGATCGATAAGAAGATAAGCAGGAAAAAGATTTCTCTGCCCGCCGTGATCCATGCTGCCATTTTCACCTTGCCGATCGATTGGAAATAGGTCATCATAATAAAGTTTATTCCCATAACAAGATAAGCAATGAAGAAAATACGAATCCCTGAAGTGGCCATATTTTGAATATCGGCTGAGAAATCGCCGAAGATATTCACAATGGGGGCTGCGGCTATTTGACCGATCATCGTAAAGGCTGCCCCCGTACCTATGGCAGTCCAGGTCGCAATTCGAACCGTTTCCCGCTTTCGATCATGCTTCTGACCACCATGATAATAACTGACAAGCGGCTGAATGGCAGAACCCATGCCAAGGAACAGCAAAAGCATAATTCCGTGCACATAATTAACAATCGAGAAAGCGGCAACACCCTCGGTTCCGGCAAGTCTGGAGAAAACAATGTTGTGGGCTATGGTGAAGACGGAAATACCCAATTCCGCAAGAAAACTCGGGAAACCGAAAGTGAGCGTTAGGATAAACAGCTTTTTATCGAAGCGGAATTTCTGGAGCTTCAAATTGCTGCTCTTTTTGAAAAAATGAGTGCCTAACACCAAAAGCCCCAAGAAGGCTGCGGCAATGGTGCCGAAAGCAATCTCGCGAATGCCAAGCTCAAGCACGTACAGAATGACAAAGTTAAAGATAACATTGGAGACGGCCGTAACGATAAGGGCCAGCATGGCGAGTGTTGGATTCCCGTCGTTACGGATGAAAATGCTCAAGGCATTTTCCAATGTGAAGATAAATCCGAGTGTAAGAAAGACATTCATATAGTCCGATGCGAATGGAGCCGTTTCCGCGTTGGCTCCCAGTAGATAAACGAGCTGACCATGGAATAAAAACGCGATGCCACCAACAACGATGGTAAACAATAAGATGAGCGTAACGGAATGGGTAAAAATGAAGCGGGCCCGATCCGGGTTACTTGCGCCCATGCTCTGGGAATAAAGGGTTGCTCCCCCGATCCCGATCAATATCGACATCGCGACAAAGATTGTATATACCGGCCCGGAAATATTGACTCCTGCAAGAGCCGCGGCACCAAGCTTGTTTCCAACCATGATGCCGTCCACAACGATGTTAACGGCCATTAATACCATCCCGACTAAAGAGGGGATCAGATAACGCAGGAATACCTTCCCTGTTGACTGTGTATCAAGAATATTCTGTTGCTGTTGCTCCGTGGTTGACATGATGTACTCTCCTAATTCATTGCGAATAACAATTTGATTTATTTTGAAATGCCCCGCCAAAAGACGGTCCAAGCCGATTCTAACTTCTCATTAATTCGCTCCGGGCTTGAATCATATACCAATTCAATCATCAGAGCATCGACAATGCCCATAAATGCACTGGCGGGAATGCGGGGTTTCTCCACAAATATTTGCTCTTTGCTCATCCATTCTGCGAACTTCGCCTCCAGCATCTTCCGCACTTGATCCTCAATGGCGAGGACTTCATTTCCGATCAGGTGATAGAGGTGTTCCGGAGGAAAGAAGGAGATGCGCAGCCAGAATTTCATGCGCTCATCCAACTGAAACAGTTCCTTGACCATAACTAAAAACGCATACAACGATTTTTCTGGTGACGGGTCCTGCCGATTGTTGAAAAACGTTAGCTTTGTTTGCAGTTCAACTTCGCCCGCATCTCGCAGAACCTGCAGAAACAAATCATCCTTGTTTTTAAAATGAGAATACAGGGACTGTTTTTTCAGTCCAACTTCCTCAGCTATTTTTGAGAGAGAAGCTCCTTCATAACCGTGAGTCGAGAAATGCTTGAGCGCTGCTTGCTTAATATCGTCACTTTTCAATCGTATCACCTTCCCTTACGAACGTTCGTCAGTAATCATAACAAGTGTGGGATGAAAAAGCAAGAATGACCCAGGGGCGCTCCGTATAAAGCCTGGAATTCACGTCCATCCTAGAACTAAAACCGGAAGGAGAGGTAAGCGATTTGATTAATTTGGAATCGAGGCTTGAGAATATCGAAGACCGTTTTGTGAATATCGACACCTATTTATGCAAGCATGATTTTACATTGGCCGGGAATTGGGATTACAAGCATGGCTATCTGGACAAGAGGCTGGATCAGGACCGGATGGTGTGGCTTCGGATTCCATTTCGCGTAACCAAGGGGAGTCTGGATGGTGAATGCGGAGGATGTCACGCGACCATCAAACTCGGACGCCCGTTCGTGTTCCGTCATATTTACAATAAAGGCACCGATAAGCACGCAGCACCTCATCTGTTAGGTGCTCTATTTGATCAATTCCAATCACCGATCGACCCTGACGCGACTGTGGATGATATGTGGGTGGAGCAGGCTCGAAATGTGCTGAACGAGGTAGAAACAGGGTATCTGCATTAATGTAAGGTTATGCTAAGAGATCAAACTTGCTTGGTCTCTTTTGTTCGTTTGAAGCTGTTGCCGGTGACTTCGATCTTCAAATATGATAAACTCCGTACAGATAAGTTCGATTATCCGTTCGTATATATAAGGATTTAGTGATAAGGTGAGGCTGCTTATTATACAGAGGTGGTGGGAGCTTGAATTATCGGAAAGCAAGCATGGATGAAATCCATCAATTGATCGAATTAAGGAAAAAGCAGTTAATTGATGAGGGGATAGAGCCTTATCAGAATATCGATGCAGAATTGCTATCTTTTTTTAACCATAAAATGAGTGATGGTTCTTTGATAGAGTGGATCGTAGAGGATAACGAAGAGATCATTGCTACGGGGGCCGTCATGTTCTATGACTTCCCGCCTTCATACTCGAATAAGAGCGGCAAGAAGGCTTATATTACGAATATGTATACGAGAGAAGATTACCGCGGACAGGGGATTGCAACCAGGATGTTATCTATACTAGTGGATGAGGCGAGAACAGCGGGGATTTCGAAAATATGGCTCGGCGCTTCCAAACTAGGTAGGCCGGTATATAAGAAGTTTGGTTTTCAAGATACGGATGAATGGCTGGAACTCAATCTGCAGCCTGATAATTCTTCGAGATCATAAACGCCATCATGTACATTATAGGCCTTTCTCTTTGCAGTTATGGGAACACCGCTCCATGGTCATGGAGTGGTTTTTTTGCGTTCCATGAATGGGGTACAGTCTGCATCTCTTCGATAGAGGAATTCATTGACTTACTAAGGGCCTGGAACTACAATGAACATATAAATGATAACGATTCTCAGTTCAAAAGGTTGGAGAAATAGGGATATGAAATTATCGGGTCATCACAAAGAACGATTGCAAGTTCCAATCCTTAAAAAAGATCATGTACATATTCGGTAGATAGTTTACAATGATAATGATTATTATTATCATAGTGGGTACGAATCGATCAATGTGGACGGAGAGAAGGGGTTCAAATCTATTGTTATGAGTGGAAGTAGACATATCATCTTTATCTTGCTGTTATTCGCTGCATTGCTGGGCTTGGGGCTTACCCTGTTCATGTCTGTCTCCTATGGCGCTAAAGATCTCACCATGGGCACGGTATGGTCTGCCGTCATGCATTACGATGCGGAATTGACGGCGCATCAGATCGTTCATGAGATCCGATTGCCACGCGTATTAGGCGCAGCAATAACCGGAATGGCGTTCGCCGTGGCTGGAGCTATCATGCAGGGGGTAACCCGCAATCCCATGGCCGACACCGGCATTCTGGGTATCAACGCGGGTTCTACCTTCATGGTGGCGTTATGCTTTGCATTTTTACCGAATTTGTCTTATTCGGCCTTGATGGCTATTTCATTTGCAGGGGCAGCTATGACTACTGTTTTTATCGTGCTGCTGGGTTCGCTAACGCCAGGCGGCCTGAACTCTATTCGGTTAACGATAGCGGGAGCTGTCGTTGCCGCTATACTCCAGTCGTTAAGCACGGGCATTGCGATTTATTTCGCTTTGAGTCAGGACCTGGCTTTCTGGTATGCAGGAGGTGTAGCCGGTGTAACCTGGTCCCATCTCAAGCTGCTGGTACCTATCATTTTGATTGCAACGATATGGGCCTGCATGATGGGGCGATCCATCAGCTTTTTGTCACTAGGGGATGAATCCGCGACCAATTTGGGCGTACGAGCCAGCAGGGTTCGTTTTCTCGGAATGACTGCTGCAGTTGTACTAGCAGGAGCTTCTGTGTCAGTCGCGGGATCGATCGGATTCGTGGGCTTAATTGTCCCCCATATCGCCCGCAGGCTTGTGGGAGCGGATTACAGGAAGATCATCATGCTCTCGGCCATTCTGGGCTCCATATTGCTGGTATGGGCTGATTTTGCCGCACGTATGGTCAATCCGCCAAGAGAATTCGCAATCGGGGCCATGGTGGCCATGGTCGGCGTTCCTTTCTTTCTTTATCTTGCGCGTAAAGAGAGGAGTGATCTGTAGTCATGGATGGAAAGGCCATATTCCTCTTAAGAAGAAAAAGAACAATCCGTGTTGCGATTATCTTGCTTGGTGTAGCCTTAACCGTCATCTTGATCAGCTTGAACACGGGGACCATCCGGCTGTCGCCTACCAGTGTTCTGAAGGCTTTAATTGGTTATGGCACGGCGGAGGAGAGCATGATTCTGTACGAATACCGTCTGCCTCGAATTATCATTACGATGCTGGCGGGAGCCGGCCTTGGCATTGCCGGCGCGGTATTTCAAGGTGTTTCGCGGAATACGCTGGCTGATCCGGGTATTCTAGGGATTAATGCCGGGGCGGCATTTGGGTTGATTGCCTATATCTCATTCTTCCGTTCACTGGATGGACCTGCCGCACTGATGATTCCGCTGTTTACGTTTGCGGGAGGAGCCGTCATTGCACTGGTAATATTTTTATTTGCATACGACCGCTATAGGGGGCTGCTGCCCATTCGGCTGATACTGGTCGGAATCGCCGTGTCTGCAGGTGTTAGTGCGATGACGCTGCTGCTCTCTCTTCGATTAGATGAAGATACATATGCCTTTGCTGCCCGCTGGCTGGCAGGCAGCGTCTGGAGCAGAGATTGGGTAAACGTCTGGGGATTATTTCCATGGATCGTTGTACTAATTCCAATCATATATTATCGTTCCGCGACGCTTGATCTGTTTACATTGGGCGATGAAACGGCAGCAAGCCTCGGAAGTGCCGTTACCCGAAGCCGGTTGATCCTGCTTGCGCTTGCCGTGGCTTTGTCCTGTGCCAGCGTATCGATGGCCGGTGGCATTGGCTTTATCGGTTTAGCAGCGCCGCATATAGCCAAGCGGCTCGTAGGTCCGCAGCACCGACATTTTCTGCCCATAGCGGCCATGACAGGGCTTGTGATCTTGGTCGCTGCTGATACGATCGGACGCTCCCTGTTTCATCCTAATGCGGTGCCGGCAGGGGTTGTCGTAGCCGCAGTCGGGGGACCTTATTTTCTATATTTATTGTTCACAACAAAATAAGTACAACTATAACTAACATTGCATACGGAGGTATAGATTGATGATGAAGAAATGGTGCGGGACCCTTGCTATTATACTGTGTATAGGAATATTGTCTGCCTGCGGCGGACAAGCGTCAGAGGCAGTGAATACCTCAGCCAGCTCATCTTCGGCGCAAGAAACTGGGGATAGCGGTAAAGCCGGGGAGAAGGATTCGGTCACGCAGGTTGATCCGAATGCCAAAATCGCTTCGATGTCGATACACATGACGAATAATTTGCTGGCGTTAGGAATTAAGCCTGCCGGATCTGCCATTGGAGGCGGAGTAGGGGACTTTCTGCCGCATGTGGCACATCTTCTTGAAGGCAGTGCGAAGCTTGGCGTAGTCGGGGATTCCGACATGGAGGCTGTGTTGGGATTGAAACCGGATTACATCTTTATCGATGAGCATTTCGGCGGTGAGGAACGCTCGAAGCTGGAGAAAATCGCGCCGGTGGTTAGCACCAATCTGGATGAAGGGACATGGCGGGATCATCTGAAGCGCGTTGCGGCCGTTGTTGGGCGTGATAAAGAAGCGGAAGCTTTCATTAAAGAATACGAAGAGAAGGCGGATCGGGTTAGTAAATTGATAGCAAGCGAATTGGGAGAAGGTGCTACAGCGATGGCAATCCGGGTATCTGCCAAGGAGATCCGGGTGCAAAGTGCGGGCAGGCCGGTTGGACCTATTATGTTCCAGGATTTGAAGCTGAAGCCAGCCAACGGCGTTGAGAAGATTTCTGCCTCAGAGCCGTACGCTGTCATATCCAAGGAAGTGCTCCCCGACTTTGATGCCGATGCGATTTTCCTTATCGTAAACAATGATGATAATGCCAAAAAGGTTTATGCCGAGCTGGAAAATAACCCGCTCTGGAAAAATCTGAAGGCCGTAAAAAACAATCATGTGTATACGCTTGACGGTCAAAAATGGTTGGACTACTCTTCACTAGGTCAGAGCATGGCCATGGACGATGCAGAGCAATTGTTTACGAAGTAATAATTCCAGTGGAACCTATACTTTACGGGGGTAATGAATTCGTATAAGCTTTTATAGGTAGATAGAAATGACACGTGTAGCGCAGAGCGCGGGAGCCATCCCGCTCTCTTTTTGTTGTTGCGAGGGGCAAATGAGTGATTATGAGAGGAGTTACTAAATTTTGGCGGCTATTCTGGAAATTCAACGGTTAGCAAAACATTCCTGGAACCAAGACAACAGGGAATCCCCTTATCTGTTTGAAGAAGTGTCTGCTGTCATTCAGCAGCCGGAGTGCATCTCTGTCATCGGCCCATCGGGCCAAGGAAAAAGCACTTTGCTGCGGACGTTAGCACTGCTGGATATGCCGGATCAGGGCGATATATCTTATGCGGGAATCTCCTATCGGGAGAAGGATCCCAGGTTGTGGAGAAAAGAAATTTGTTACGTTGCTCAGCAAGCGGTTATGCTGCCAGGCAGTGTCGAGGATAATTTGGGAACGGCAAGTCGTCTTCATGGAGAGGTGTATGATGTGCAGCTTGCCGAGCAATTGCTGGAAGAGACATTACTTGCTGGACTGGATCGCAAGAAGAATGCCAGCGAGCTGTCCGGTGGAGAGAAGCAGCGGATTGCGCTCATTCGATCGCTGCTGCTGCGGCCAGCCGTGCTGCTTCTTGATGAGGTTACCGCATCGCTGGATAATATTAGCGCAAGAGCAGTGGAGCACATGCTGCAACAATGGCAGGCGAGGGAAGGAACAACCATGATCTGGGTTACGCATGATTTGGAGCAGGCAGCACGGACCAGCAGCAGGACCTGGTTCATGTCCGGGGGCACATTATTGGAAGATCAGCAAACGATTGATTTTTTTCGTCGGCCGGCAACAGAAGCGGGAAGGCAATTTGTGCGTTTCCTGGCTAGCGAGGCTGCACTATGACATTACTGGCGCTTAGTTTTACACTTCTCTTTGTCATCGCGACCATGCTCATTTCCGTATGGCAGAAGCTTGGTTTGGAGAAAGAGATTGCGACGGGTACGATACGTTCAGCCATTCAGCTCCTGGCTATCGGATATGTGCTTCAGTATATTTTCCGGACGGAGCATGTGATTTATTTGGTTATGATCATCTCGGTGATGATTGGGGTGGCGGCATGGAATGCGGCTCGGCGGGCTCCGGGGATGCGAGGGATCGTGTGGAGGATTGCGCTGTCGATACTGACAACCGAACTGCTGATGATGGGGATGCTGCTTGGCTTGAACATTATTGAACCGACACCCCAGTACATCATTCCGCTTAGCGGGATGACGATCGGGAACGCCATGGTCGTAGCCGGGTTATACGTGAATCAGATGCGGCGGGAGGTTCAATCCTCCAAGGGTGAGATTGAAGTCCTGCTCTCGCTTGGAGCCACAGCGTCGCAGGCCATGCAGGATGTGAGGAAGCGGGCTGTTAAATTCAGCATGATTCCAACAATCGACAGTATGAAAACAGTCGGACTCGTCCAATTACCGGGTATGATGACAGGTATGATTGTAGCCGGGGCAGATCCGGTGGAAGCCGTTCGCTATCAAATTCTGATCGTATTCTCCTTCACGGGTTCAGCTGCCATAACGAGTATGCTCTTGAGCATATTAAGTTATCGATTGATGCTTACAAAAGAATTGCAGTTGAGGCCGATACCTGAAGGAACCCGATGAGTCAAACTGCACTGATTCCTATTGGGAAGCAATACATAGGAACAACCATGGAGCTCTGCTGCTGATTGCGGCGGGGTTTCTTTTGTTGCGTTGAAGGCTAGGAATATTCTTGCTTAAAGAAAATCCTTTGAAAACTTTAGAACTTATCAGATACGGGTTCTGATAATAGAACAACATGATATAGTAGAATCAACTGCCTTAATTAGCTAATATGTTTTCTCATCATCACAATAAATGAAGAAAGTGAGTACAGCATCCATGAATAAAAAAGCCTTGTTCAATGACGGATGGACGTTTGCCAAAAGCAGTCTGGACGTAACGGATTCGGATAATCTGATCTTTAAACCTGTGGATGTACCCCACGACTGGCTGATCTATAACACCATGGATTTATATGAGAACAGCATCGGGTGGTACCGGAAGTTATGGTCGTGGGATAGCAAAGAGAACCAGCAGGTGCTATTGTGTTTTGATGGCGTTTACATGGATTCTTCCGTCTATGTTAATGGTCAATTGGTGGGAGAATGGAAGTACGGATATTCTTCCTTCGAACACGAGATCACGGAGGCGCTCGTTGAAGGGGAGAACGTCATTACCGTGAAGGTTGTGTATCAAAGCCCGAACAGCCGTTGGTATTCAGGAGCGGGCATCTATCGTAACGTGTGGCTCAAAACCAGGGATCAGAGCCATATCGTGACGGACGGCATTTATATCACGACCAAGCAGCACGAAAGCGGATGGCAGGTCGAAGTCGACACGGAAGTGAACACCATGGCTGATGTGTTTATCAAGCATACCATCGTGAAGGAAGGTCAGAAGATAGCTGAGGGATCCGAGAAGGTTGCAGCGGCCGTCCATTGCATATCGACGAACCGCCAAACCTTAGTCGTGGAGAATCCGTTGTTATGGAGCCCGGATGAACCCAGCCTGTATCAATTGATTACCGAAATGAGGCTTGCTGGAACAGATCAGGAATCAGAATCAGAACCAGATTGTCAGCATGAGGTTATTGAAAGCATATCCCACAACATCGGATTTCGGCATATTCAGCTTGATCCGAATCAAGGCTTTCTTCTAAACGGCCGTAAATTGAAATTGAACGGGGTTTGCGAGCATCATGATCTAGGAGCCTTGGGAGCCGCGTTTAACAAAACGGCCTTAGCCAGAAGGCTTGTCATTCTGAAAGACATGGGCGCTAACGCGATACGCACAGCACACAACATGCCTGCAAAGGAACTGATGGACCTGGCAGATGAGATGGGGATGCTCATCGTCTCGGAAGCTTTTGATATGTGGGAACGCTCGAAAACGTCTTATGACTATGCCCGGTTCTTCCAAGAATGGTTTCAACGCGATGTGAAGAGCTGGGTTCAACGTGACCGGAACCATCCAAGCCTCATCATGTGGAGCATTGGCAACGAAATCTATGATACCCACGCAGGCGAGAGAGGGCAGGAAGTAACAAGGATGCTGATGGAGGAAGTTCTGAAATACGATCCCAAGCAAAATGCAAGCGTTACCATTGGTTCGAATTATATGCCTTGGGAGAATGCTCGGAAATGCGCCGATATCGTGAAGGTGGCAGGTTACAATTATGCCGAGAAATATTACGAGAAGCATCATGAGGAGCATCCGGATTGGATCATCTATGGAAGTGAGACCGCGTCTGTTGTACAAAGCAGGGGCATCTATCATTTCCCGTTCGAAAAATCCATCCTGGCAGACGATGACGAGCAGTGTTCTTCCCTGGGTAACAGCTCAACGAGCTGGGGAGCAAAATCGGCTGAGGCGTGCATCCTGGCTGAGCGGGACATGCCGTTCTCACTCGGACAATTTCTATGGACCGGATTCGACTATATCGGTGAACCTACGCCGTATCATACCAAAAACTCTTATTTCGGGCAGATCGATACAGCGACTTTCAAGAAGGACTCCTATTATATCTATCAAGCGGCATGGACGGATTACCGGACTAAACCGATGGTACATCTGTTACCTTATTGGGATTTTAATAACGGTCAAATGATCGATGTTCGCATTTGCTCAAACGCGCCGAGAGTTGAATTACAGCTCAATGGCATAACCATGGGGACCCATGATATCGACCATGAACACGGAAGGGAGCTATTGGGTTGGTGGAAGATCCCTTATGTCGAAGGGGAATTGAAAGCGATAGCTTACGACGAAGCGGGTCGCATCATTGCCACGGATGTTCGAACCTCATTCGGTGATGCCAGGAGGATTGTTCTGAACCCGGATAAAGAAAATCTGATCGCGAACGGCATAGATCTTGTGTTCGTCGAAATTGCGATGGAAGATGAGGCCGGCCACGTTGTCGAGAACGCTAATAACCGGGTGCAGGTACATGTGACGGGTGCGGGGCGCTTGCTCGGTATGGACAACGGGGATAGCACGGATTACGATCCGTACAAGGGCCAGAGCAGAAGACTGTTCAGCGGCAAGCTGATGGCGATCATCGGCTCCACCTTGGGGCCGGGCCAGATCCGGATTGAAGTGTCTTCCATGGGTCTGGACAGCCAATTTCTTACCTTGAATTCCACAGCCGCACAGAATGAAGGAACGGAAGGGATAGCGGCCAGCACGAAGAATGAGAACCTGCCAAGCTTAACAGGGTGTGTGGAAGAGCTGCCGCTTCGGAAGATTGAGCTGATCAGCGAAAGGGGTCAAGCGTTTGATTCGTCCAATCGTGAGAAGGTGGTACGTGCCAGACTGCATCCGCCAGAAACCTCTTATCAGGAGGTCCAATGGGCTGTCGTGAACGATGCGGGGATCGAATCCAATATTGCAAGGGTAGAAGCCGATGGGCATGAAGCCAAGGTAACGGCCTTGGGTGACGGTGAATTTCGTCTTCGGTGTACAAGCCGAAACGGTACGGATAAAATCAAGCTTATATCCCAGCTGGAATTCAAAGTCGACGGTTTGGGGGCCGCTTACAAAGACCCGTACTCTTTCATATCTGCCGGACTTTATGATTACAGCCAAGGCGAAGTAGGGAACGGGAATGAAAGAGGTGTTGCTACCAGCAGAGACGGCGAGACGCAAGTCGGATTTCGGGACATCGACTTTGGTCCTCACGGCTCCGATACCATCACGATCCCGATATTTGCCCTCTCAAGCGAGGAGTACTCTTTGCAAATCTGGGAAGGCATGCCTGGTGAAGAAGGCAGCTCACAAATAGCCGATTGTATTTACCAAAAAGAGTCCAAGTGGAATGTCTATCAGGAAGAAACCTATCGGTTGTCGAAGAAGCTGCGGGGCGTTACTTCGATTTGTTTTATCCTTCATCAGAAGGTGCATATCAAGGGTTTCTATTTTCATGAAGGGAATAGAGCATTTGAGCAGAATTTTGCAGCGGATTGCGACCGAATTTATGGGGATACCTTTACCATTGTGGACAACAAGGCCGTTGAAGGGATAGGAAATAATGTTTCCCTGGAGTTTGATCAGATGGATTTTGCAGAAGCAGGCTCATCGAAATTGATCGTTAACGGCAGCTCTGCGATTGACAAGAATACGATTCATATCCGCTTTGAGAGTCCAGAAGGAGAGAGCAATCAGCTGGTAGAATTTACGCAGTCCAGAGGGTACGAAGAGCAGGTATTCGATCTGGAACCTATCGCCGGTTGTTACAAGGTGACATTCATCTTTCTTCCGGGAAGTCAGTTTGATTTTGGTTGGTTCCGGTTTGTGCGGGTCGATGGATCATGAACGGTTTCACGAGGTTGCTGAGAAAATCGGCAGCCTTTTTTTTATATACATGAGTAAATGCTTCCGTGCGGAGGTTCAATAGAAAATTAATTAACCCTGCGGTATAATTCACTCACGAGTAAATGGACCCGAAGGGATCGTGAAGAGCATGAAGAAGTTCATTAACCAAGGGAACAAGAGCTGGCGGAGGATAACGATATGGACTGTAACTATCCTGTCCCTTGCTGTTATCGCATGCCTTCTCATTCTGGATTCACTGACGTACAAGCCGCTGGATGAAGCTGAAGCCGTGTTTCATAGCAACACGGAAATCGGTGTCGAACAGCTGACAGACGGTTACCGCTTCGAGCCCGTGAACGGGGATAGCCTTCCACCCGACATCATCTTCTATCCGGGCGGTTTAGTGGAACCTAAGAGTTATGCGCCTTTTTCCAGGAAAATGGCTGAGAAAGGATACCGGGTGTACATTGCTGCCATGCCCTTGAATCTGGCCGTGTTCGGACAAAATAAAGCCGACTCTTTCATTGAGGAATACCCAGACAACCGATATGTGATCGGAGGACACTCCTTGGGTGGTGTGTTCGCTTCTAGGTATGCGGCTGAACATTCAGATGCCATTGACGGTGTTTTTTTCTTGGCATCTTACGCTGACGATAAGGGGGCGCTGAACGGTTTGGACATGTCCGTGCTTCAAATTACCGGCACTCAAGATGGGGTATTGGATAGATCGAAATGGGAGACTGCCAGGACGAATTTGCCTGACGATACCATGTACGTAGATATTGCAGGGGCTAACCATGGGCAGTTCGGTTCTTACGGTTTCCAAAAAGGTGACAGGGAAGCCTACTTAACCGCAGAGGAGCAGTTGCAAGAAGTAACGGAAGCGTTAGACCATTGGATTCAGGAAATGGATTAGATTTCAGCTATCTTAACGAGAATGTAACCCGATTGAAACTTCTGCGTATAAAGGTTATAAACATGGGTACATGTTTAACACCAATAGAAGTTGAGGGATTCCATCATATGAATGTTGCGTATACAGATCAAGCCGATACGGGATATCGGCTGGCTGAGCAGAAGGCGGCTCAGTATTTTGCATCACTTTATGTACAGGTTAAGGAAAAGACATATGTGCCGATCCTGACAGAAGACATTCTAATGTGGAAAAGGAAGCATGTTCGTCGTGATTCATGGCTATCCTTTTTTTCCTCGGGAAAGAGAAAACCTGATACCCGGGACTATCATAGATATATCGGGTGGCTCCATTATACAGGTAAACTGGATGGCTACTTGGATCGAAGCATTTCCTATATTTATATGAGGGATCTGGGCAAGGCCCTGGACTCGCCAGACACGAAAGCCAGCATTCATCGCATGGTTGCGGATATAAAAAAACATCTTCTTCAATCCACCAAATCGGATGGAGGAGGTACGCCGGATGGCATGAGTTTAGCCGGGTTATACCGGTGGGGCCAGAAGGAAGGCATCGAGAATGCCGTGATATGGGTCATCCATAAGCTGAAGCAAGTAGCAGGCCATATTCCGAAGGAGATGAATGCAGAGCATGCCCAGCGCAAATTAATGAAGATCATTGTGGGCGTTGTTCTGCATGTCATTGAAGATATGGATGACTCGGTATTGCCTGCGGAACGTTCAGCTCGTCTCGATGATGCCATCAGGCTCGGTTACTCCTATGGTCTAACCTATCCCTTTATCGACGATTTACTGGACTCGGGCGTCTTAAATGAGCAGGAAAAAGAACAGTATTCCCATATGATACGCACTGCGCTGCTTACCGGAACGGTACCGAAGCCAGGTGATTGGGGCGGTAATAACGTGGAGCTGATCCGTTTCGTGCACGCGGAGCTCCGTGATGCCTTTGAGTATATTAAGGGACACCAGCGTCCGGAAACGCAGGAGACGTTTTTCGAGCAAGCCAACGTGTTTTTTCATTCGCAGCATATCGATCGTATCAAGGATCTTTCCAATGCCCGATACACCAATGAAGAGTTATATTTGCCGATCATTCTAAAATCGTCATCTTCCCGCTTGATTGTGCGGTCAGTTCTAAGCGCTCAAGCGGATGAAGGCTTTGATGAACGGACCTTCTTTTACGGCATCTACAATCAGTTGGCCGATGATTTTGCGGATATGTTTGATGACATGGAGGACGAGGCCGTCACCCCTTACACCTATTATCTGAAATATCGCGGTCAACGCGCGGATCTGATCAACCCCTTCGAATTATACTGGGCCGTCATTTCCCATCTGATCCACAACGTATATGACTCGGATGCCAAGACGCGGGACGTGATTCTGGATCGGGCCATTAATGGTTTGAAGCGCTGTAAAGCACGGATCGGGCTTGAGAAATATAACGAAATCATGGAGATATTCTCCTCGGGGAACCCTGACTTCAATCGACTGATTCAGAAGATGGTTCGGAAAGCAGATCATGTGGATTTTTTTGATAAGTTGCTGCGGGATCAGATCATCACGGTGTTAAGGAACAACCGCCAAGAGAAGGAATGCTTTTCGAACACCTTTGCAACTGTCCGCGATGAGATCAACAGCCAATTGCAGATCAAGCAGCCAAGCGATACACCGCCCATGCAAGTGTCGCTGATTGACACGGCCAACTACACGCTTGAGGGAGATGGCAAGCGTTTAAGGCCGATTTTAACTTGGGTCATGGGGGTAAATGAATACGGATTGGAGCCTTCCGCGATTGTGCCGCTCCTCCGATCCCTGGAATATATGCATACCGCATCCTTGATTTTCGACGATCTACCCTCACAGGATAACGCATCTACGCGCCGCGGGAGGCCAACCCTGCATCAGGTCCATAACAGCGCCACGGCAGAAATAACGGGTCTGTATTTAATTCAGAAGGCGATCGAGGAGCAGTCGTCGCTTGTGGGATTTGATGCTAGCTCTGTCGTTTCCTTAATCCAGTATTCGTCTAAACGGGCTGGTGAGATGTGCATGGGGCAAGCGATGGATTTGGATTCCAAAGGGAAGAGGCTGACCCTGGAGCAGTTGAATATGATCTGCTTTTACAAAACCGGTATTGCATTCGAGGCCTCATTGGTCATGCCTGCCATTCTGGCTCAGGTAAATGAGGCAGAAATCGCCTTGTTGAAGAAGTTTGCTTATCATGCAGGCATAGCCTTTCAGATTAAGGATGATTTGCTTGATGTGCAGGGAGACCTGGAGCGGCTCGGCAAGCCCACCGGTCAGGATGCGGAGAACAACACGTCAAACTTTGTGACGATCCTGGGTCAGGAAGGCGCCAGCCAAGAGATGTGGGAACATTACTGCCAGGCGGTGGAGGCCTTGCAAGAGATGCCGCGGAACACTGCTTTTCTAAAGCATTTATTAAACTATATGGTTAATCGGGATAGTTAGTTCATTAATTTATATAGGTTCAAGAAGGTCAACCAGACTCAACGGGTTGGCCTGTTTTTGTGGCTTGATTGTCCTGTTGCAGGAGGCAATACACTTGAGTGCTGGGAATAGCGGAGGCGGAATGCGATATTCTGAACGGACATTTTATGTCCTCTGCCCATGCAAGGTTCAGGGGTAATAGTGGATACGATGCCGAAGTGGGGAGGGGAGCGACCGGAAGGTGCTCCGTCTATTGATACACCGATATTTATGCTGCTCGTAAAGCACGTGGGAAGATGTGAATTTAAAGAAGAAACGAAGATGTAAAATAATATAAATATAGGTTGATAGTGGTATATGTTAGGCATATAATGAAAATGTAAGCGCATTAATATATGTAAGTTTTTATTAAGCAACAAGTGAATGTTCATCATAGATCGGTTTTTGGGCAATGAATCATGAACAGGAGGAGAGGTGATTTCAGCTTCAGTGGACCGTCCGCTGGAAGAACAGCTGTGTATGTACACTAGGTATCTATGAAACCTTGATCCGAAAATAATAGGAGGGAACATGATGCTAAGAAAAGGAATATGTGCAGTGATACTGTTCAGTCTTCTGGTCGTTCTATTGCCTGGCAACACAACAAACGCGGCGCCGAACTGGAATCTGGTATGGAGCGACGAGTTCAACGGAACTTCGCTTAACAGGGCGAATTGGACTCCTGAAATCGGTACTGGCAGCGGCGGATGGGGAAATAATGAACTGCAATATTATACCGACCGTGCGCAGAACGTGCAGGTTACCGGCGGCAATCTGGTGATTACGGCGCAAAAGGAATCCTACGGCGGGATGAATTACACCTCTGCCCGGATCAAAACGCAAGATTTAAAAACCTTTACTTACGGGAAGGTAGAGGCCCGAATCAAGCTGCCATCGGGTCAAGGGCTTTGGCCTGCATTTTGGATGCTTGGAAGCAACATCACCTCGGTGGGTTGGCCGAAGAGCGGAGAGATTGACATTATGGAGCGGGTGAATAATAACCCTTACGTGAATGGAACCGTACACTGGGACGCAGGAGGACACGCGGAATACGGACGGGTATCGGGCAATCTGGATTTCTCGCAGTTCCATGTTTACAGCATGGAGTGGGACTCCAAATATATTCGCTGGTTTGTGGACGGTGTGCAGTTCAATGAATTTTATATTGAAAATGGGACCGGCAATACCGAGGAGTTCCAGCGCCCGTTCTTTATTCTTCTGAATCTCGCAGTCGGCGGGAATTGGCCTGGCAGTCCGAATAACGCAACGCCGTTCCCGTCACAGATGCTGGTGGATTATGTACGTGTTTATCAGGACAATGGGGCATCGAACGTGATTAGTGACGGCATCTATACGATAGCTGCCAAGGCAAGCGGCAAGGTAATGGATGTTGTGGATGTATCCACGGCAAGCGGAGCTAAAATCCAGCAGTGGACCAACTACGTTGCCAATAATCAGAGATTCAGGGTTGAGAGCACGGGAGACGGATATTACAAGCTCACAGCTGTACACAGTGGAAAAGTGCTCGACGTACCGAACTCATCTACTGCGACCGGTGTCCAGCTGCAGCAGTGGGATGACAATGGGTCGAATGCACAGCGATGGAGGATTGTAGATGTGGGTGGCGGTTACTACAAAATTATATCCAAAACCAATGGGCTGGTCGTTGACGTTGCCAGCGCCTCTACAGCAGACGGGGCTGCCATTCAGCAGTGGAGTGATAACGGCTCCGATGCGCAGAAGTGGGCATTTACCAAAATCAACTGATCATAACAGGCAGTCCCTCCGGGGGCTGCTTGTTTCATTTTTTTCGAAGTATCCTTACATTGGCACAGGCTGACGCGTGACGGCATGTTTGGTATAATAATGAAAAAATCAGGAGGAGTTCGGATATGCAGCCTGTTCTATTCACTAACGGCCAGCTTTTTTTACCTCATGCCGCTTCACCTGCGGATTCCGTATACGTGGAGGATGGAGTCATACGTGCCATTGGAAAAACTGCCGAGCTGCGGCTGCAGCTGGCGGGCAGGGACTATCGAACGGTGGATTGGGACGGAGGCTGCGTGCTGCCAGGCCTGGTCGACGCCCATATGCATCTCGGCATGCATGGAATGAAGCTGGGCATGCTTGATTTTACCGAAGCGGCTTCCAAGGAAGAGATGCTGGCCATGCTGCGGGCGCGGGCAGCCGTTACGCCGCCCGGAGAGTGGATTCTGGGACTCAACTGGAACGAGAACAACTTTCCTGACGGGAAGATTCCACACCTGCTGGAGCTGGATGAAATCACAACGGAGCATCCGGTGTATCTGACCAGAACCTGCTTCCATGCTTATCTTGGGAACTCGGAGGCTTTCCGCAGAGCGGGTGTCACAGCCGATACGCCTGATCCGGAGTCAGGGGCATTTGGCCGCGGTGCGGATGGCCGGCTAAACGGCTGTATCTACGAGAACGCTTCGGCCCCTTTTGCCGATGTCCAGCCAGTGCCTGATCCGTCCATGCTGAAAACGGTGATGTTTCAGGCCTGTCAGGATGCGCTTCGGCTCGGCCTTACTGGAGCACATACCGAGGATCTTCGTTTGCTGGGCAGTGTTGAAGCTATGCTTCGCATCCATCGCGAGCTCAAAGAGGAGGGCCTTTACTTCCGAACGCATCAGCTGATGTATCATGGCTTTCTGGATGAGATGGAGGCACTTGGTATCCAGGCAGGCAGCGGAAGTAACTGGAACCGTATCGGTGCCGTCAAGCTTTTTGCTGATGGTGCGATCGGAGGCAGAACAGCGCTGCTTAAGGAAGCCTATTATGATGCTCCGTATACCCGAGGCCTGGCCATGCATTCTCCGGAGGAGCTAAGGGAAATTGTCGGCAGAGCACGCAAGCTTGGTTATCCTGTTGCATTCCATGCAATTGGAGACGGTGCGGCTGAAATGATGACAGAGGTGCTGGAGCAACTTCCGCTGAGTAGGGAAGCCGGGCTGCCGGACCGCTTCATCCATGCTCAAGTTGTACACCCGGATACGGTGAAGCGAATGAGCAAGCTGAATTTAGCCGTTGACCTGCAGCCTCGTTTCGTAGCCAGCGATTTTCCATGGGTGCTGGAGCGTGTTGGCCCTGATCGGACAAGCTGGCTGTATGCATGGAAAAAATGGCTGCTTACCGGGCTGCCTTGTTCAGGCGGCAGCGATGCACCCATTGAGCCGCTGAACCCGCTGCTCGGAATTCACGCCGCCGTCACGAGACGCAAGCCGGAAGAGAGTCATGAGGGGTATATGCCGGAAGAGAAGCTGAGCATAACGGAAGCGATCCAGCTGTTTACAAGCGGCAGCGCGGGCGCCGCAGGAGAAGCGGGTCAGCGGGGAAGTATTGAACTCGGCAAATACGCGGATTTTACGGTTGTGGATCGTAACTTGGCTGATGGAATGGACCCGGATGACCTGCTTCGCACAAGTGTCAGGATGACGATTGTCAACGGGAAAATCGGTTATACGGCTTAAGAATTAACGACAAGCAAGCAGCGAGCAGTCCGTTATCGGGCTGCTTTTTGTATTTTGAGATGGCAAACAGGTGTGTAGACGTGTCTCTGCTTCATATAATGGTATCGACCGAAAGTGCCGAGGAAGGGGGAAAGTCTGTGAACCGGAAATGGAAAACCTATCTCCCGATGTTGTGGATTCTCATGATTCCTGCGCTCAACATTTTTTATGGTATCCTGAATCAGGCGCATACGCCGGTGTACAGTCTGATGACGGATCTGGATGCCGCCATTCCATTTATGCCGATTTTTATTATTCCCTATCTGATATGGTACCCATTTATAATTATTATGCTGTTTCTGTTCTGTGCCAGAGATCGAAGTGTGTATTATCGGACGCTGCTGTCGCAGTGCATCGGTTTAATCGCTTGTTACATCACGTTTTTCTTGTTCCAGACAACGGTTGATCGGCCACTGATCATGGAGGCGGGGATTCTTGACTGGCTAGTGAACCTGGTGTACAGCACGGATAATCCTTACAACTGCTTTCCAAGCATTCATGTGCTGACCAGTTATTTGATGATCAAGGGTGCGGTCACCAGTGCCGGTTTTTCCAACAGGGAACGGACTGCAGTGAAAATATGTGCGTGGTTCATCATTGGATCTACCTTGTTCGTGAAGCAGCATGTTCTGCTGGACGTAGCGGGTGCAATCGCGGTGGTGGAGGTTCTGTGGTATTGGGTTGGAAGAGGGTTCCACGGACAACGTTCTGAGCCAACAGCGGAATTCGTCCGCGAGGAGAACTTATCTTGAGGCTCCGTCAATATTAAAAGTCAATCAGAGACAGATCAGGCTGAGGGCCCCGGGCGGCTCCGCAGCTGGTTTGCTTGCAAGCAAAGTGTTCAAAACCGAATCGTAGTGAACATCGTAACTGAAATAAGATACCCTCAATGGATCATCCTTTCCGAAAATTTTATAAATAAGGTTTACCTGCGATATGGTTTTATATATAATGATTCTAATAAATGCGATGAAGAGACGAGTAAATAAATGAATTCTTGCACAGAGAGCTCCGGCAGTTGAGAAGGAGTGAAGCGTTCTTTATTGAAAAAAGACTCAGAGCAGCACATGGAAACCTCATGAGAGGTGGATGATGTGCCAGGAGCTCCTGTTACAGAGCTAGGGTATATGCATTACGTTGTAATGCCGTACTCGACGAGGCGAATATGGCGACATATTTGCAAATTTGGGGTGGTACCGCGAGTGTAACAATCTCGTCCCTGAGACTACGGTCTTGGGGGTGGGATTTTTTGTTATATCAGAAGAAAAACGAAGGCTCAAGGTAGGAATCCTACACCAATTCAGACGAGTTGAATAGTTATCTAAGAAGAAGCTTATTGC
The DNA here is from genome assembly GCF_004000885.1 of Paenibacillus glucanolyticus NBRC 15330. Lineage (GTDB taxonomy): Bacteria > Bacillota > Bacilli > Paenibacillales > Paenibacillaceae > Paenibacillus_AQ > Paenibacillus_AQ glucanolyticus. Next base: position 47,111 of record NZ_BIMC01000010.1, on the reverse strand, counting down.
ATGCCATTATCCGTACTCTAGATTAGAACCGATGTATGGGGAACATGACGCCACTATGGAAGGATATGAGCAACGAATGTCAGAAAAACTTAAAGTTGGTATTGTTGGTGGAACAGGTATGGTTGGTCAACGTTTTGTACAATTGCTGGATGGACATCCATGGTTCCAGGTAACCTCTATTGCGGCAAGCAAGAGCTCTGCTGGCAAAACCTATGAAGAATCCGTGCAAGGCCGCTGGAAGCTGGCTACCCCTATCCCGGATCCTGTGAAAAGCATTGTCGTACAGGATGCTTCACAAGTGGAGAAGGTTGCTGCAGAGGTCGATTTCGTATTTTGCGCAGTGGATATGAAGAAGAATGAAATACAAGCACTGGAAGAGGCTTATGCCAAGACAGGCACGCCGGTCATTTCCAACAACTCGGCACATCGCTGGACTCCGGATGTACCGATGGTCATTCCAGAAATTAACCCGGGTCATATGGATGTCATTGCTGCACAGAGAAAACGGCTGGGGACTTCGAGCGGGTTCATTGCGGTTAAGCCTAACTGCTCCATTCAGAGCTATGTCCCGGCACTTCATGCCTTGCTTGATTATAAGCCTACCCACGTGGTTGCCTCGACGTATCAAGCGATTTCCGGAGCCGGCAAGAACTTTACCGATTGGCCGGATATGCTGGATAACGTGATTCCGTACATCGGCGGCGAGGAAGAGAAGAGCGAGCAGGAGCCGCTGCGCATCTGGGGAAGCGTGGCAGATGGCGAAATCGTTAAAGCAAGCTCACCTCTGATTACGACGCAATGTATTCGTGTCCCTGTAACGGACGGCCACTTAGCTACTGTGTTTGCATCGTTCGAGAACAAGCCGGCGAAGGATGAAATCCTGGACCGGTGGCGGCAATTCAAGGGTAGACCGCAAGAATTGCGTCTCCCGAGTGCGCCAGAGCAGTTCATCACGTATTTTGAGGAAGATAACAGACCTCAGACCAAGCTGGACCGTGACATCGAGCGTGGTATGGGCGTCTCGGTAGGAAGATTGCGCGAGGATTCGATCTACGACTATAAATTTGTCGGACTCTCGCACAATACACTGCGCGGCGCTGCAGGCGGCGCTGTTCTGATCGCTGAGCTGTTGAAAGCAGAAGGATATATTCAAGCTAAATAACGCATAGGGATCTCAAAAGGGCGGCTGCTTGTGCAGCCGTCTTTTTTTGTCATTTCACAATCCATACTGATGCTGGTTAAAGTGTCCTCTCCCGGCGGATCATGACGTTGACTAAGTCCACACTATCGTTTATAGTGAATTTCTGTGCTTCAATGCCAAAAAGCAAAAAAGCGCAAAAGCGAGAAAGTAAAACATATTTAACCATCAAAACAAATGCTGCATAAGAAGGGACGGGTATCAAATCAAATCTCCCTCCCATATTAATGTACAAGGAGTCTCATCATCATGGAACGTCAGCTCAGTTTCTCCAAAAGCATCATCCTCATCGTATTTATTCTGGCACTGCTGTTTGTCTCCATCTTTCTTCTCAAAGCGGAGCCGCATCTGCCGCTGCTTGCAACCACCGTTGGCACAGCCGCGCTGCTGCGTTTATTCGGTTTCTCCTGGAAGAAGCTCGAATCTGCCATCATCCAGGGAATTCAAACGGCCATTATGCCGATTCTCATTCTATCGCTCATCGGAATTCTGATCGCTGTATGGATGATGAGCGGCACGGTGCCAACGATTTTATACTATGGCATGGATTATATAGAGCCGCATTATTTTGCGGTAAGCGCGTTATATGTGACCATCGTGGTCTCTATGTTCACCGGAAGCTCATTTACGACTGTCAGCACGGTTGGCGTTGCCTTTATGGGAATTGCCGCAACGACGGGCGTTTCTCCAACCCTGGCAGCCGGAGCGGTGATCTGCGGTGCTTGTTTCGGCGATAAGATGTCTCCGTTATCCGACACAACGAATTTTGCTCCCGCGGTAGCGGGAATATCACTATTCACTCATATTGGCAACATGGTTTACACTACCGTACCGGCACTTATTGTTACAACGGTCTTTTTCCTGTTCGCACCAACGACGGACTCCCTGGATTTGTCTTCAATCGAGCAAATGAAGGTAGCTCTGAATGATGGGTTCCAACTTCATTGGCTGACATTGATATCGCCGCTCGCCGTTATTGCTTGCTCCATCAAGCGGCTTCCGATCCTCCCAACACTGATTGTGGGTATTGTTACCGGACTTATGGTAACCGCATTCGTTCAGCAGCAGACGGCCATCGATGTCTGGTTTAGTGTCATGCAAAGTGGTTACAAGAGCACAATCACGAACGAAATCGTGGCTTCCATAGTCAACCGTGGTGGATTGCAGTCGATGATGTGGTCCGTGTCCCTGATCTTGATTGCTTTATCGTTAGGAGGATTGCTTCAGCATTGCGGTATCATTGAAGCCTTTTTTCATAAAATCATTCAACCCTTGAAGCGAAAGTGCAGCATTGTCCTCATGACGGGCGCTTCTTCAATCGCGGTAAACGGTATGACGGGCGAGCAATACTTGTCCATTCTTTTGCCAGGACAAATGTTCAAGGAGGAATACGCCCGCCGTGGAATTCCAGCGAAGACGCTCTCCCGTACATTGGAGGACTGCGGCACGCTTGTGAATCCGTTAATCCCTTGGGGTGTCAGCGGGGCCTTCTTCGCGGCTACCCTTGGCGTTCCGGTTGTGGAATATGCACCTTATGCCGTATTCTTATGGTTAAGTCCGCTGTTCACATTTGCCTATGCATTCATACCAAGGTTGCAGCGAAACTCGCTTGGACGAGAAACATGAATTTTGAGATCCATGGATGATAAACAGCCCCGTCTCCAGATGTTCAGGAAACGGGGCTGTTTATTTGTTTATAATGATTTAAACCCGAGCCATAACGGGATGGATTTGGTACGATGATAAGGAGCACAGCAAACATCTTTTATTTGAAAAGGGGATGAGAGCTTGAATCATTGCAGGGATAACGAGCCCACGGCCGAAGAGCTGATGGAGCTGCACGTAGAGGCGATGTTCACGCATGATCCAAACGGGCGGATCCGCGCAATCCACGAGCCATGGCCGGGTGAGGATCCAGCCCCGCGTTTTTTCCTGGGTCGGACGATAGACGGGACGGCACTTTGCAGGTTTCGCCATGATGTTCCAGATAATCTTGCTCTTCTATTGAAAGAACTGGTCGAGGACGAGCCGATTATGAGAGATTTCCAAGCGAAGCCCAAACATTTCGGGTCGTATATGAAGCTTCTCCAGAGCGGACATCACACGACGGGACCCTGTTATTGTATTCCAGTTCAAACGACGTCGACCATCCAGGTGGTACGCATCACCCGAGAACATATGAGCGATCATTCGCTTGCCGGTTTCGAATGCCTTGCCTCTGAAATAGAATACGCACAGCCTTGCGTGGCACTTGTACATGACCGCAGGATTGTGTCGGTCTGCCGCAGCGTTCGGGTGACAGCAAAAGCACACGAAGCCGGGCTTGAGACGTTGGGCGAGTTTCGCGGCAGGGGATACGCCGCCGCAGTTGTTGCGGGTTGGGCGATGGCCGTGCGAGAGATGGGGGCATTGCCGCTCTACAGTACTTCATGGGAGAATCTCTCCTCCCAGCGGGTAGCCGGAAAGCTGGGATTGTCCTTGTATGGAGTCAATTTCACCATCAAATGAAATCATTGCTGCAGTATGACATTCCTCGCAAAAAATCCCCTCAACCATGTGAGGGGAGAAGTGCTTGGTTCCATATCGTCAGCTTGAGCTGCCTCTTCTATTTTTATAATAGCCATGCCCTTGATTTCCATGCCTGCGCTTGTAATCTGAAGAAGAGCCTTTACGACGTGAATACCCATGGCTGCTGCTGTATTTTCTTCCGTAATTCTTAGCAGAGCTGCCATGATGCCTTCGACTATCACTATGAGATGAGGAGTGAAGAAGCTTATTGATTATTTTCTTAAACATTTCGGTCTTCCTCCTTTCTAGTTCATCTTATTCCAGTCTACGTAATCGGATCGTACCACAGAGTAAACCCCATAATCAACTTCAGGGCCTCCCATCATTTGGATGGGAAGTTTTTGGCGTTAACCAGCCAGCGCAGCTCTTTCATAAACTCTGAAGATCCAGAATATGGATCTCGCAGCTGGAGTAAGCGTTCAATCATCATTTTCAACTCACTGGAGAGCTGCAATTCTTCCTGCCAGCTTCGCTCGGCGATAACGCTTTGGCTGCTCTCGGGCTCATAGACCGAGTACAGCATAAACAGCATAAAATGGCCGATGTCCTGCAGATCCTCGCTTTCCTGCGATATTTTATGGTGTTCAGAAGATATCTTTCTGCCATGACGGAACCATGGCCGTGTTGGCTTCCGAAGCGGAGGTGGCTCGCCAATTCTGCGTGCCAACCCAAAATCGATGAGATTCAATTCTCCATTCTTAAACAGCACGTTGGGAATTCGCAGATCGAGATGAACAAAACCTTGTTTATGAAGGTACAGCACCAGCTCCATAAGCTGCATCGTAATAGACACGCAATCGGCTTCCTGATATTTTTGGTTTTGTTCAAAAATCAAGTCTTCCAGCGTATCTCCATTCATATAGGACATTACCAGATAGATATGGCGATGGTCCGTAAAAAGATCCAGGTAAGCCGGAATATGCGAATGCTGAAGAGATTTTAATATGGCAGCCTCCCGATTCAGCAAGTGTTCTGCGTAGCTGCCTTTGCTGGGTCTTGCTTGTTTGACGGCTACAATCTGACCACTTTTCCGATCCATGCACTTATATATTAAGCCGTAACTGCCTTCGCCAATCATGTTTTGAACAATATAGCGATTTCCCAGAACCGTATTCTTCTCGGCCGGATAATCCCGCCAAGCGTTGATGAAGGAGCTCAAGGATGAAATAAGACGCATATCGACTCCAACTCTCCTTTTTGGTAAATCCAAATATCTCAGACCGCTATCAACGTACATTATATGCTTTTTGATGGGATTATACGAGTAGCGGAAGGTGCAAGAACCAGCTCGACTCTATCTTTCTTCGAAACTCAAGCGCTGATATGCCGGTATGATGACGAAACAGCTTAATAAAGCAACTGAAACAGGTGTAACGAATGAGGATGCGAGCCAGCAGAGCTATATCATGAATAACCTGGGATATACTGCAGCATTGTCGCTGCTTCGCACGGCTAGGGAGCAGGCTGTTCCCATTGAAATCTCTATGCTGGAGGAGCTCTTCAAAGCAAGGATTGTTATGTAAGGTCAACTCTACAAGACCTCTCCCATACCTTACAGGCATGAGAGAGGTTATGATATGAGTTTCGTTCCGCCTCATATTGTGCTAAGATGCACTGTTGTTTTTGGCTATAAAATCGTTGATCAATTGCCGGAGCTGTTCGTGATCCTCATAACTGTTGTACATGCGATAAGCGACCGTATGTGCATTGCCGAAGAAGAATCGTTCGAACTGGGTTTGCCGGCCACCGAATGAGCTTGCCCCAATCTCCCAGGCCAGCCTGAACAAGGCGATACGGTCGTAGGCCTCTGAGGTTGTTCCTTTTAAATATTGGTCGAGGTAGTGTCTTGAATCAGACACGAAATCCAGCTTGGAGGGAATCATGATCAGGCCGCTGGAACCGAGAATTTGAATCATCTCAACCATCTCAGGATAAAATTTGGGGAACAGGATGCTGGAAGCCAGAAGCGGGCTTGTGGCAGGAACGAGATATCCGAATTTATCATGGAGAGCGCCTTGTTCAGAAGCCAGTCTTAAGGCTTTAAAGGTCTCGATGAATGTAATGATCTTGGAAACGTTCAAAACCATTTGCGGCTCAAGCCCTACATTTTGCTCATCTGCCAATGACTCTAGCAAACCGAGTAAAAACTCGGTTTTTACAATATAACGAGTGGTGATTTGATGGGCCATATGGGTATGGAAGTGACTCTCGCCAAACAATCGCCCCGCATAGGCTTCATCCCCGTAATAAAATATGCGATCATGCGGCACAAGAACACGATCAAATATAACGAGTGTATCCATCTCTTCGTATCTTGCGCTCAAGGGGTGATCATAGGTGGAGCTGGCTCCGTAACTCTCGCGGCAGATAAAAGCCATCCCTGGCAGATCATTGGGTACCGCAAAGGCAAAGGCAGATGGATTCACATTATTGAATATCGTGGGTGACGGAGTCGGAAAGACTAACATCTCCTCACAAGTAGCACCTTGCGTAGCCATCATAAAAGCTCCGCTTATGACCATCCCGTTGTCGTTAATTTCTACGACTTTAGCAGCGATGGAATCCTCTACATCGTCATTCTGACCGGATAGCTTGCTCGCGTAGGGCTGGATGAACGCATGGGACAAGGTAATATCATGCTCCCGGCAGTATGCATAATATCGCCTGAGGTTGTCGGCATATTGCGGATTATGCTCTTCAAGAATATCAGCGGCCGTGAATAGAGCCATGATCGCGGTGTTCATGTAATCGGGAGAGCGTCCTAAGAATCCATGGTGCCTGTTCGCCCAGAGCTCCATCATGATTCTGCGTTTTTGTAAATCCTCGGCATTCCTTGGCGGGAGAAAAGATAAACCAACAAGCTCTCCCGTATCAGGTGAAGGATAGGTCATCCGGTCTAAATAGCACGCATCACATTGCATATCATAAAGATCGGCTTGGGTTTCAATAAGACCTTGAAATGCAGGATGCTGTGATAAAGGACCTTCGATACGTTCTCCTTTATACCAAATGTTGATATTTTGCTTATCAATCCGCTCGATATACTCTTTCCCCGATTTAATAGGCACTGTTTTCACCTCTTTGCGAAAATCATACTGTGCTAACTAACCTGTCTGCTGCTGTTAATGTACGTGTTTAGGCTATCTGGAGTACTTTGTCCCCATGTTGTGTTGCAAAATATGCGGTTGTACCTGCAAGCAAATTCAAGAGGAAATTAGGCGAAAAAAATGGGCCCGCAATGGCCCAAAAACGTTTCGTGTTATTATTGTTTTTTTTCCAGATATTGCTCGAGGGTCAGGTTTTGTCTCGTAATTTCTCCGGCAATGAATACCCCTACATAACGAACATGCCAAGGCTCGTAGGAATAGCCGGTCCCTTTCTCCTGACCTTTACCGTAACGAATAATGAATCCGTATTTAGGGGCGTTGACTTTCAGCCATTTGCCTTCCTTGGTATTTCCAAAGCTCTGCTCCAGCGCATAACCTACGGAAGCACTCGATATATCCATGCTCAGACCGGTCTGATGCTCGCTTTGTCCTGGTCTTGCACTGGTCTTGTTGGCAGCAGCCTCGCCCTTAATGCTTGCATTGCGTTCGAATATGGATTTTTGGGTTGCGTAGGAGCGGTAGCCCGACACAGCTTTGAGATCAATTCCGTCTTTCTTGGCGGCAGCGAACAGTTTTTCCAGCGAGGTTGCAGCTATTTTTCTCATCTGTTTTTTGGGACTAGGCCCCGAGAAGCTGAACGGAATTTGGGGTATAACCAAATCTTGCGGTACATAATGGGAAGGCAGGTTTCTCTTTTTATTGACCAGCACAACGGTACTTGATAGATTTGTGACCGTGGTAACGCCGTTAACATACTTCAGCGTCCGGCCAGGTGCGTTGTTTGCCAAAAACGCAGTGAAGGTGGAACTGGAGGAAGATGCCGCAGCCGCTTCCACTTGGTTCATTCCTGAAACGGTATCGAAACCGTTCATCATTAAACTTGCAACCACCAAACCGATCATGACGACTGGTAGAATGGATTTGTATTTAACCCCATTCATTCTCATATGATGTCCCTCCTCGTTAGCTGTTTACTCAGTATATAGGAGAGTTATATCGATAGAGTCTCTAATATGTTTCTGAAATGTAAACAAAACGAGCTTGAGGTGACTCGCTTTTTTGGGGAGGATGAAATGACATGCAGATCGAGTTATTATTTAATATGGAGCACCCGAAAGTCCTATACTGATCGTAAGGAGAAATACATATGAGGGATGAAGAACTTCAGGATGTTTTAAGAGGTTACGGCATTGAGGAATCCGAGACTACCTTTATACGACATAACGAGAATAGAACCTACAAAGTGGATGAGGTGAACGGCAGCTCCTATTTGCTGCGCATTCATCAACCGGTCAAAGACAGCATGGCCGGCTTACAGCATACCTATGAGGGTCTGCAAGCAGAGCTGAACATGCTGGAAGGCCTGTCAAGCTGGAGCAATCTTCATGTTCAGAAGCCACTCCGTAATCGGGATGGCGAACTGATTACGATCATACAGCACGAAGGGAAGACGTGGAACAGTTCCGTACTTACCTGGCTGGAAGGCAGGGATCTGCAAAAGGATGACGTGAAGGACCCGGCAGTGGTTGAGCGGCTGGGGGCTCATATTGCGGAGCTGCACCGTTTCTACAGCCAGCATCAGCAGGAAGGCTTGGATAAGCGTCCCAGTCAAGGAACCGCCTATCATGAATACATGATTGAGGTCATCAAGCGGGGTTTAGAGAAGGGATTGTTTACATCTTCCGATGTTTCCATCATAGAGACAACGCTAAGATGGGTTAACACGAGGCTTGAAGACAGAGGGAGTGAGGGTGCCTGGGGGCTCATTCACGGTGACCTGAGTTTAGGAAACATCATTATGACGCCGGAAGGTGAATTTAGTTTTATTGATTTTGGTTTTTTCGGACCGGGGTATTATTATACGGACGTAGCTATGGGGGCTATGATGATTCCTTCGGAACATCGTGATCTATTCCTTAGAGGATATTATGGCGACAATATAACCGGTCAGAATGAGCTCGTGCTGCTCGAAGGGTTCATGCTCGTGGCCATTATCGGATATTATGTCTTCCAGATGGAGAACGAATCCGTGCATGCCTGGATGCGTGAGCGGATGCCAAAATTGTGCGCGGATTACTGCATTCCTTATTTATCAGGAGAACGCATATTTTATATTGTATAGTCCGTGTACGGGGAGGCATATCTTGCTGGTTCACATGGGAAGCAGACGCTGTTTTTAACATTGCTTACATCGCGGTGTTTTGTTTTTTGAACGTTATTATCGTAAAAACTATATGAACCATCTTATTGTGAACCATCCTAGCGGGTGGTTTTTCTCTTTCTTCTATATGAAAAACCTAAGTGAATCTTATTTAATACATATTATCCATATAGTTGATCCTATGTTAGCATAATCGTAAACCAGTTTAGGAGAGAGGGGATCGATGGATATGAAGTCATCTTATTGGTTGACAAACGCCCGGCTGGAGAGCGGCTATAATATTCAAGATGGTGTCATTACAGGCACCAGGACGGAAAGTTGTCATCTGTTTATAGAGGATGGAAAAATCGCGAAGGTGGTTTCTTGCGACACAAACATCCCGGACCAAGCCGTTCAACAGGATGTGAAAGGGCTGCTGCTGCTTCCGTCTTTTGTTGAAAAGCATTGTCATCTGGATAAAACGCTGCTAGGTGACCGTTGGCGTTCCGTAACGCCGGTCTCCAGTATATTTGAACGCTTGGATATGGAGAAGAAAACACTGCCTTCGCTTGATACTCGTATCCAGGACCGCGCGGAAAAACTGCTCAACCTCTATGTAGACTCCGGAGTAACACATGTACGTACACATGTGGATATATATCCGGAGGCTGGATTAGACCATTTGGAAGCTGTTCAGCAAGCCTTGCACAGCTTTGAGGGCAAGCTGTCACACGAAATCGTTGCCTTTCCGCAGCATGGTTTATTGCGGTCACAGGCAAAGGAATGGGTGCGGGAAGCTCTTCGCAGAGGAGCCGGCTTGGTCGGAGGCGTTGATCCGGCTACGGTTGATGGCGATATCGAGGCCTCCCTGCAGCAAATGGTGGAGCTCGCAGTCGAAGGTAACGCAGGAATCGATTTGCATTTGCATGATGCCGACCACCAGGGGATATACACCTTGAAGAGACTGGCGCAGCTAACCCAGGAAGCAGGGCTGCAGGGGAAGGTTGCGATTAGTCATGCATTTGGTCTGGGCGATATATCACCGTCCGAAGCAGAGGAGATGGGGGATTTATTAGCCGATGCAGGAATTGCTATTATAACCAGCGTGCCGATTGGCCGAACGTTCCCTCCCGTTGGTCTGCTGCACAAGCGTGGAGTAGAGGTGGCAGTTGGATGCGATAACATTTTTGATGTATGGTCGCCCTTTGGCAATGGGGATGTGTTGGAACGTGCAGGTCGTTTAGCGGAAATATCCAGATGGGTGGATGAACGCTCACTGGCGCACACACTCCGCTATATAACCGGTGGCATAACACCGCTTAATGACAAGGGGGAGCAGGTATGGCCGCGAGTCGGAGACGAAGCAAGCATCGTGTTCGTTGAAGCCTCATGCTCCGCCGAAGCCATTGCAAGAAGATCCAGGCGAGTCGTTACGATGTTCAAAGGGGATATCGTTTCGGGTTCATTTTAATTCATCCCTGTAAGGGGTGATGCAGTGGGAATCACGAAATCAGGCGACGATCCTCTGCCAAAGCGAGGTAAATAGATGTCCATCCGAATTAAATTGTTATTATCCTATACCGGCATGCTTGTCCTCAGCTTGTTGGTATTTGTGTTGATTGCCGGATTGTTTACCATCGCAGCAACCGGCGACATTCGCGACATTCGGGATTTTTATAAAGTGCATTATCAGGTCAACCCGCTAACAGAGCAAGAGGAGTCCATCTTTCTTGAATTGAAATACCTGGCTAAGAATGAACCGGACGAGCTCCAAAACCAAGAGCTGCTGAAGGAATATGATTTCAAGCTGAGAACGGTGAGAGCCGGGCTCTATGTCCGCCGGGAAAAAGATCAGGTGTTTGAATCCCATACATTCAATCAGCCCGAGCTGGAACGGAGTCTGCCTCATTATGACTTGAACAACAATCAGATCCGCCATACGTTTAACATTGGCGAACGATTCTATGCTTATGCCAAGTATGATTTCCGTTATTCGGATGGTGCGAAAGGAAGTGTCTTTGTCATACGGGAGCGTAGTCCCTTTGGTGAAGTGACACGCAAGCTGCTGCCTGTCCTCGTTCTGATTCTGATCGGCATCATTGTGATAACGAATGTACTGTTATACCGCTGGATTACCCGCAGCGTTGTCAAACCGCTTGATTTGCTCCGGAATTCGGCTGAGCACATCAAGGAGGGAAATCTCCAATTCTCGCTTGATTTGCAGACGAAAGACGAAATCGGACAATTGAACGAGGCCTTTGAGGATATGCGAAAGCGGCTGCAGGCCTCGATTCAGCTCCGGCTTCAGGATGAAGAGAACCGGAAGGAGCTGATCTCCAATATATCGCATGATTTGCGTACACCTATTACAAGTATCAAAGGATACATCGAAGGGATTCGCGACGGAGTTGCCGATACACCGGAGAAGATGGATAAGTACGTGAACATCATTTATGCCAAAGCGGTTGATCTCGATAAACTTGTGGGTGAGTTGTTCCTGTACTCCAAGCTTGATTCGAAGCAAGTGCCATTCATGTTCGAGCCTGTAGATATCATCGGCTTTCTAGACGACTGCATTGATGAACTTCAGTTCATTCTGGATGAAAAGGGGATTCAACTGGAGTGGATGGAGCGTACGGCGGATCGAGTTGAGGTCATAGCCGATCTGGAAAAATTGAAGCGAACAGTGCTCAATATTATTGGAAATGCCCAAAATTTTATGGATAAGCAACCCAAAACCATTCGTGTCTCGACCCGAATATCTCCCGAATGGGTGACGGTTGAAATCCAAGATAATGGGATGGGCATCCCGCGCGACGCGATCCCGCATATATTCGAACGGTTCTACCGCGTTGAACCATCTCGCAATTCTTCTACGGGTGGCAGCGGGCTTGGGCTGGCTATTGCAAGCCAGATTATAGAAGGGCATGGGGGTACCATCTGGGCGGAAAGCGAGCTGGGAGTCGGTACAAGCCTGTTCTTTACACTCAAAAGGGCGATCAATTAAGGAGGATCCATGACCACACGCATACTCATCATTGAAGATGAGACTACAATTGCTCAGCTGGAGCGGGATTATTTTGAACTGAATGGATTTTTCGCAGATTTATGCCATACGGGCAATGAGGGATTACATCTGGCACTTAACGAGGACTACAGTCTCATCGTTGTCGACCTGCAGCTCCCCGGGATGAACGGCTTTGAATTATGTCGCCAGATCAGGAAGAACAAGGAGGTCCCGATTCTAATCGTTTCGGCCAAGAATGAAGAGATTGATAAAATCCGAGCCTTTAATCTCGGCGCCGACGATTATATTACCAAGCCGTTCAGCCCAAGCGAATTAGTTGCAAGAGCCAAGGCACATCTGATGAGATACAAGAGACTGATGGGCAAACAAGAGACGGTTCAAAATGCAGAGATTCATATACGCGGCCTGGTCATTGATAAATCCGCTCGAAGAGTGTACGTGCGCAATCAGGAAGTTGTGTTTACGACCCGAGAGTTTAACCTGCTCGAATTTTTGGCAAGCCACCCTAACCGCGTATTCAGCAAAAATGAACTGTTTGAACGAATTTGGGGTATGGATTCCAATGGAGATATAGCAACCGTAACGGTGCATGTCCGCAAGCTGCGCGAAAAATTGGAGCTGGATTCTTCCAATCCACAGTATATTGAGACGGTTTGGGGAGCAGGCTATCGCTTTTCTATCTGATGGAGTTTATAAAAAGTTAATATATTGTTTCGAATTTATTAATCCCAGCTTTCTTGGCAGTTTAAGACTCTCCTCTATGATGGAGTTATGACGATCAGCTAATGATACGCATTTCTAAGGAGGGTTAACACATGAACAAGAACAAGCATGCTAATAAATGGGCTGCCCTGATGTTGGCAGCTGCACTGGGAACGGCATCTCTACCGTTCAATGTGCTGCAAGCTAAAGCAGCAGAAGTCATGATAGCACCCGAAGATATTCAGCAAGCGATCCAGGAGTTGTCCGGGCTTCGCGTGATACAGGGTTACCAGGATGGAACGATGGGAATCACGAATCCCATTACAAGAGCCGAGTTGGCCAAAATGGTAGTCCTTACATTTGGGCTGGAGGGAGCAGCCGAGAACCAGGCAGGCTTAACGGATGTCAATCCAAATGCCTGGTATTCCGATTATGCAGCTGAGCTGGCGGCGCTGGATATCATGACAACGACGGATGGACGTTTTAATCCAAAGGGAACCGTCACTCGCGACGAGCTGGTTATTATCGTATCGCAGGCATTGAAACGCGACGTGAAATCCGTGGCTTACTGGGCGGAACGTTTACGTGAAGGCGCAGGTCATGTCACTCGGGGAGAAGCTGCATACCTGCTGAATACGGCACACCAAGCAATCCCTTCGGCAGAAGCCAAAATTACGAGTGTCCGCGCATTGAATACCATTACGTTGATGATTACCTTAGATGCTCCCTTGACAGCAGACAATGAGGTATTTGCACAGGCTAAGGAAGATTTTGTATTTAGCGATGGACTTGCGCTAACCAACATGCCGCGTCTGAAAACGGGCTCGATATCCACTTATATCGTTCCGACATCCGTACAAAATCAGGTTACCGACTATACGCTTACCTACAAAGGGCAGAAAGCAGGTACATTTGCAGGCAGCGCCACAAAGCTGGACATGACAGAGGCAAGGCAGGTCGCCAAGGATACGTTTGAACTGGAGGCGCTTAAGTCTAATGGGGTTGTAGACTATGGCTACGTTATTTCTGCATATAGCAGCGGCAGGGGAGAAAACGCATTCATACTGGATGAGAACAACCGAGCTGATGGGAAAGCTTATCAAGTCATTTCCTCCGGTCAGGGCAGAGAAGTAACCATCACTCCGGAGGGCGGACTGCCCATGGTGGCAAAATACGTTCCATTCACGCAATCGACCGATGGCAAGCAAGAACCAAAATTCCGTTTACCTGAAGGTCAGCAGCTGACCCCCGGTGTTACGTATACCGTCACCTCTGATTGGGCACAGATTGCAAGCCGGACATTCGTTGCTAAAGAATTCATCCCGCTGGAAATAGTGGGAGTCGAGGCTATCGGTGAAACTTCGGTTGCCGTTACATTATCCGAGGATCCGGGAGATGAGTTGTTCTCCGGCCGCAGCGTGGAATTGATCGACGCAGAGGGTCATAAGCAGGTGGCCGTATATAAATATTCTAGCCGCAAAGGTGCGGTAGGCGTGTTTGATCTCACGGAGGGCGATAAACTAAGAGCAGGCACGACCTATACCGTAACTCCGGTAGGAGAATGGGCAAAAGGTACTTCCACGGGCCTGACATTAAATTAATCTCATTCTATCCGGATGAATTAGGACAGATGGTGCTGTTTAACCGAAGTAAAACAAACGAAGGCAGCTCAGCGCCCGTTAAGTGAAGCAAGAAAATAATGACTCTTACAGCCAGGCTGTAAGAGTCTATTTAGCGTGCTCGTCTCGCTAGGAACATATCTCTTACTTTGCTCTACGGATAATGACATAATGCAGGCCATGAGCCAAGTCATAGAATGACTTACGTAATTGCGCATTGAAGCTGACATGTAGAGAGTCATTGGATAGATAGGAGAGACTTAAAAAGGCTTATTTTCTATTATTTAGAAGATAAATGCTTGAACTTCATATATGATGACTTTATACTACTTCTTAAAAAACAAATAAATACTATTTTTATATTATATGTAATATTAATAGCTTTGCATATCACGAATGACACCCCGGATTGCCAGGAGTTACAGACTCGTTGGCCTATGCGTTTCTACTAGCGCAATCGATTACCCTCCATAGCAAATGTTCTGCAAACTTCAGTGTCTTACCGGAACATCCTTCTTCCCTTAATCCTTATTTTCCGCAATGCTGCTATCCATTACGCAATGATAATCAAATCGATGATGAACTTGTTCTGAAAAGGAGGTGAGGCTTCATGTAAATTTCACTGGACATGCGGGTTCGCTCAGGCTAAGGCGATTCACTGTTTCATGAATCGGAATGGGTCCAACCATTCACAGATTAAAAACCGGGTAAAAGGAGTGGAAAAGTTTGATAAAGTTAAATCGGTTACGAAAGCCTCTCTCCATGGGTCTGTCGCTTCTCCTGGCAGCATCATTCATTCATCCGGTTTCAGCAGACAACACCTCCTCTCAGAAGATTGACATGAAATCCAGCTTGGCCCAGATTGCAACGGACAAGGTCAGCAACAAGCTGAGCAAGCAGTTTGAGAAAGACGATTATGTCACCTATCTGGTAAAGATGAAGGAACAAGTGGACACCGCTTCGGTCTCTAAGCAGGCTATGGAGAAGGCAACGCTGGAGAAGCAGACCCCCTCGGCAACCAAGCTCTCCGTCAGGACTTCCGTTGTAAGTTCATTGCGGGAGACGGCATCGCGAACCCAATACACACTGGAACGTTATCTGGATAAGGCACTTGATCTCGGCAAGGTCAAAGAATATAAAAGCTATTTTATTGTTAATGCGCTGGCAGTGACCAGTACCCAGGAAGTTATGGAGGAGATTGCGCTCCTGCCCGAAGTGGATAAAATTTTGCCAAATGAAGAGCGTTTCCTTCAGAAGGCTGAGGTCAACACGAAGGACGCAAGCACGGAAAAGGAATCGAGTACTCCGAAGACATCCGTACAGGAGCCAGGCGTATCGGTCATTCAGCCTGCGGTTCCCAAGGGAGCCCGTGATGAAGCCACAAACGCTCCTCAACCGCAAACGGAAAATGTGGAATGGAACATTGACTACGTCAATGCCCCGGAAGTTTGGGAGAGGGGCATTGACGGAACGGGAATCGTGGTAGCCAATCTGGATAGCGGCGTGGACTACACCCATCCTGCCCTGAATCGAAAATGGAGAGGTTATGACGCTTCGGGTAATATCGTTGATCCCGAGCTGAGCTGGTATGATCCGCACAGCGGTTCTTCCCTGCCTGCCGATGGAGATGGTCACGGTACCCATACGATGGGCACCATGGTCGGCTCTGAGGAGGATGGGAGCAACCAGATTGGTGTTGCTCCGGGAGCAACCTGGATAGCCGTACGGATATTCAATCCGGGAACGACAGATGCCATCATCCTTGACGGCGGACAATGGCTTATTGCACCCGTGGATGCGGAAGGCAATCTGCATCCAGAGCTGGCCCCTGATGTGGTTAACAATTCATGGGGCGGAGGCGCCGGATTGGACGAATGGTTCCGGCCTATGGTCCAGGCCTGGCGTGATGCACAGATCTTCCCCGAGTTCTCCGCAGGCAATGTGCGGCCGACGAACCCGGGCGGACCGGGTTCCGTTGCCAACCCTGCCAACTATCCGGAGAGTTTCGCCACCGGGGCAACCGATATTAACGGCAACCTAGCCTCTTTTTCCTTACGTGGTCCTTCGCCCTATGATGAGATCAAACCGGAGGTTTCAGCACCGGGGGTAAATATCCGATCCTCTGTGCCAGGTGGTGCTTATGAAGGAGGGTGGGACGGCACCTCAATGGCAGGGCCGCATACAACCGCGCTGGCAGCTCTGCTGCTTCAGGCTAATCACTCTCTAAACGTCGATCAGCTGGAGCAGATTATCATGGAGACGGCCACGCCTCGAACGGACAGTCAGTATCCGACTTCACCCAACAATGGGTATGGTCACGGAATCATTAATGCATTGGATGCTGTAGGTTCGGTGGTAGAAGGCATCGGCACCGTATCGGGCAGGGTTGTAACCGCAGGCGATGATCTGGAAGAGCCGGTGCTTGAGCATACACAAGTGAGCTCGGCTTTTACGGGGATTGACGTTCCGCTTACTGCGCGCGTAACCGATAATGTGGGCGTCACCGCTGTAGAGGCCTTTGCAAGAACAGCGGGCACAAGCCAGTACGTCTATCTGCCGATGAATCGCATAGCCGGGGATAGCAAGGATGGAACGTACACGGCGGTCATTCCCGCTTTTCTGATCGAATCGCAAGGGCTGGAATACTATATTCGGGTCAATGATTACGGCAATAACGGATTTGAGAGCAGCGTCTATAAAGTTGAGGTCTCGGACGGTGTGCAGCCTGGATATATCCAGGATTTTGAAGAGAATAATTTGGGCTTTACCGCAGGCGGGACAGGAAGCGCCTGGGCTTGGGGATCACCAACAAGCGGTCCAGGAGGTGCATATTCCGGGGACAAGCTGATCGCGACTAACCTCGAGGGCACGTACGGTGCGAACAGCAACGCCTATTTGCTTGCACCTCCAATCGACCTGACAGACAGTCCGGAGGGTGGCCTGTTAACCTTCAAGCATTGGTATGACCTGGAGCGAAATATTGATTGGGGCAAAGTATACATTGCCGCCGAGGAGAATGATTTTGCTTTTCAGGAGGTACTGAGCTTTACGGGGACCAGTGGAGGCTGGGTAACACAATATGTGGATTTACGGGCCTACGCCGGACAGCAGGTGTTCGTCCAGTTCAATCTGACGAGTGATGCTTCGGTTCAGAAGGCAGGGTGGTACATCGACGATTTTGAAATTCAGGCACCGGATGACATTGCTCCGGGAGCGCCAAGCGGGCTGGCCGTTTCAGCCGATATATTGGGCAATGCAACCTTAAACTGGACCGGTCCGGATGCTGAGGATCTGAAGTCTTACACCGTATATCGATCCACCGCTTCGGGCACAGGCTATGAAGCGATTGGAAATACGGCGGCAACAACGTACACGGATACAACAACTGTCACCGGTTCTACTTATTATTATACCGTGGCGGCTGTCGATTACAGCGGCAATGAAAGCGAGAAGTCGAGCGAGGTGTCCATTGACATCGTGGTGCCGGAGGACATCTATACCGATCATTTTGATGGCAGCAGCGACAACGGTTGGACGCATTCCGGCGTCAAAGATGAGTGGGAACGCGGTGTTCCGGTTTCGGGACCTGGCCATGCATTCTCTGTACCCAATGCGTGGGCGACCGATCTGGACAATACCTATGAAAGTGGTTCGAATTATTTCCTGGTATCCCCGGTTGTGGATTTGACCCAGGTTACCGAAGCAACATTGACCTTTAATCATTGGTATGAAATTGAGGGAGGATACGATTACGGTTATGTTGAGGCCTCTTCCGATGGAGGAAACACATGGTCCGAGCTCGGGAAGTTCTCTCACAATACCAACGGCAAGCAATGGACACCGGTATTTTATGATCTTGATGCATGGAAAGGAAACGAGGTCCAATTCCGATTCAGGCTGACCTCGGATAACAGTGTGGTGAAAACGGGCTGGTACATCGACGACTTCCGGATTCTTGGCGTTGCTCCTGGAGCGGTCACCAAGGATACTGTGGAAGTACTGCATAGTGACAAGCCGAAACCGGCCTATGATAATCCTTGGTACAAAATTAGCAGAACCGACAAGTATGAATTCAATCAAAGCAAGCAGCCGCAGCCGGAAGCTGGGAAACCGGGAACCGGAGAGGTGACACCGCAAAGCCTGCCTGCAAGCGCAACGGTTACGGTGCTTGAGACCGGGCGTTCGGTGAAGACTGATCCGGCAACTGGCAAATACAGTTTCTCTCATGTTGCAGGTGATTACACGCTGAAGGCCGAGGCCTACGGATACTATCCGAGAACCGAAGTCGTTACGATTACTGATGGCGGATCGGCAAAAGCCAATTTCAATCTGGAAGCCATCCCGCATGGACAGATTGAAGGTGTTGTAACCGACGAACGTACAGGAGAACCGGTCAGTGGGGCTAGCATAGCAGTTCTGGAAGATCCACGGGTCGGTGATGTGCGCACAGGGGAAGACGGCAGGTTCACCCTGGATGTCCTGGAAGGCACCTATACGTTATCGATTCTGGCTGCGGATTATTATGGTGAAACGGTTGAAATTACGGTTCCTGGCAACGGAACAGCTGAGGCCAATGTGACCCTTAAACCGTTTATCGGATTCCCTGGCGAAATTGCGTATGACGATGGCATACCTGAAAATGCCAGAGCCTTCGTAGCTGCGGGCAATGCCTGGGCGGTACGGATGACGCCGGAACACGAGGCCGCGCAGCTTACGGGCGCATCGCTCCGCTTCTGGAACACCGAATGGCCGCAACCAGGCGGCACCGCGTTCCAATATGCAGTGTATGACGTTTCGGGCGAGAATGGAGCGCCGGGTCGTTTGCTGGCAGGTCCTTTTGACGGAACCGCACTGCGCAACGATCAATGGACCACAGTTGAATTCCCAGAGCCCGTTGTTGTGCAAGGCGATTTCTACATCGTGTACGTTCAGACGGAGGCAGGAAACAATGCCCCTGGGCTTGCAACCGATGAATCGGGCGAAAATGCCTTAAGAAGCTGGCAGCGTGTAAGTGGTGCCTGGAGTCAGGCTCCCGCAGAAGAGGGCAATTACATGATCCGCGCAGTGGTGCGTTATCCAGTTAATGCACCCATCATTACGTCACCTGTCAATCATGCGTACACGAATGAACAAACGGTGACCCTAACAGGCACTTCTCCGGCATCGGGTGCAGAGATCCGGATCTACAACGGCGAGGAAGCGGCAGGGACCACCGTTGTTGAGAATGGGCAGTTTACGCTGAATGTGGAGCTGACACCGGGAACCAACTCGCTCACTGCCGAGGCTGTGGTCAACGGAAAGGCTACAGATCGCTCACTGCCGGTAGTTGTAACGCTGGATCAGACTGCCCCGGAATTAACGATTGTGACTCCTGAGGAAGGTAGCCACACCAATACGGAGGTGGTCCATGTTACCGGCAGCGCCCTTGATGAATTCATTGACACGCTGACCGTGAACGAACAGCAGGTACAGCTCGGTGAGGACGGAAGTTTTACGCATCGCGTACTGGTCAACGAAGGCGAGAACACGATAGCCGTAAAAGCCAAAGACCTTGCAGGCAATGAGTCGACGGTAACTCGTACCGTCTACGTAGATACCGCATTGCCGGAAATAAGCAATATCTCACCAGCAGAGGATGTTCGAATTACAGCGGGAGAGACTGTAACGGTCTCCTTCGACAGTGTTCCGAATCTTCAAGCCTCTTTCCGAATTGAGCTTCCTTTGGATCTGAGTGCGCAGGGACGAGGCGAAATTCCATTGACCGAGACGGAATCCGGTCACTACTCGGGAACCTACACAACACCGTCCAGCCTGGTGCTGGATGGTGGAATCATAGTGATCCGGGTGCGGGATGCGGCTGGCAATACATCCGAGACTGAAGCTGGCGGAAGGCTGTATGTATCTTCCGGCCAAGGAGAGAATCCTGAACCGCCGACTAATCAGGACCCCGTGGCCGTGATTCAGGCTCCGTCTAATGCAAAGAAGAAGAAAAATGTTGAATTCGATGCTCGCTCCTCCGTGGATGAAGACGGCGAAATTGTGAGTTATGTTTGGGATTTCGGGGATGGATCAACCGCTTCGAAGGCCAAAGTCAAGCATAAATTCAACAATGCAGGAACGTATACGGTACGTTTGACCGTTACGGATAATGAAGGAGGCGTGAACAGTGCTGTTCACACCATCATCATTCAGTAAATGTAACCAAATCGCTGATGGTATCGTGATATGTGAAAGGTAGAATGGATAATCGAACAGCCCCGGGTCCTGTTGATTCAACAGAGCCTGGGGCTTTGTTTGTCTTGTTTATTTTTGTGAGTGGTCGTCTAATTGTTGCAAAAATGGGTATTTAATTGATAGATGGTTGACAACCTGTATATACATGTTATTATTTCTTCATAGACAACCTGTATATACAAGATGATGAGGAGGACGCCGTTTTATGCATACCATAGGGAACCCGCTCCAGGATTGGTGGAGAACTTCCACCGTTTATCAGGTATATCCGAAGAGCTTTAATGATACAACTGGCCGTGGTACAGGCGATATCCGCGGACTTATGGAGAAGCTTGATTATATAAAGGGGCTTGGTATCAATATCGTGTGGCTCCAGCCGGTCTACGTTTCTCCGCAAAATGATAACGGTTACGATGTTGCAGAATATTGCAGTGTTGATCCCGCTTTCGGTACCATGGAAGATTTCGACGAACTTGTAGCAGAATTGAAAAAGAGAAATATGCACTTGATGATCGATATCGTTGTGAATCACTCATCCACCGAGCATCCATGGTTTAAAGAGGCAAGAACATCCAGGGATAATCGCTATCGCGATTATTACATCTGGCGAGATCCCGGAACCGATGGAGGTCCGCCCAATAACTGGAAGTCCAAGTTTGGGGGACCTGCCTGGCAGTATGACGAAGGCACAGGGCAATATTACCTGACTCTTTTTGACAAGACACAGGCGGATCTGAACTGGGAGAACGAGAAGGTCAGAGAGGAAGTCGTTGATATTCTCAGGTTCTGGGCGGACAAGGGCGTAAGCGGATTTCGGATGGATGTCATTAATCTGATATCGAAAGACCCAGATTTCCCGGATGATGACGGCTCCGTGTCTCCCGGAGACGGCCGCAAATTTTATACCGACGGACCGCGGGTGCATGAGTATATCAAGGAACTGAATGAAAAAGTGTTCAAACCGTATAATCTGGTTACGGTCGGGGAAATGTCCTCTACAACCCTTGAACATTGCATCCGTTATTCGAATCCGAAGGAGAACGAATTCTCGATGACCTTCAACTTCCACCATCTGAAGGTGGATTATCCGAACGGGCAAAAATGGGAGCTCAAGCCTTATGATTTTGAGGAGCTGAAAAAGGTGCTATCCGATTGGCAAACCGGCATGCAGCAAGGCGGAGGCTGGAACGCTCTGTTCTGGAACAACCATGATCAGCCGCGCGCGCTTACAAGGTTCACGGATGATGAGGAATACCGGACAGAAAGTGCGAAGATGCTTGCTACTACGCTTCATGGGCTTCAAGGCACTCCTTATGTTTATCAAGGGGAAGAAATCGGGATGCCGGATCCCAAATGGAATGATATGTCTGAATTTCGGGATATCGAATCATTGAATATGTACGAGATTCTTCAGCAGCAGGGCAAAACGCCGGAAGAAGCTGCCCATATCGTGACCGTACGGTCCCGGGATAATTCCAGACTGCCTATACCGTGGAATGACGGTCATCAGGCCGGTTTTACGACAGGCACGCCATGGATCAAGATCGATGAGCGGTATCCCCTGATCAATGCACAAGCTCAAGTGGAGGATCCGCATTCGATATATCACCATTATCGCCAGCTCATTGAGCTGCGCAAGAACCTTCCTGTTCTAACCGACGGGGAATACGTTCGGCTGGATCAAGGACATCCCGAGGTCTATGCCTATGCCAGAAGAACGCAAGAGCAGACGCTCATAGTAATTTCCAACTTTAGCAGCCGCAGCGTTTCGTACGAACTGCCACCGAATATGTGGGGGAAACCGGACATGGCTTCCGCGCAGCTGCTTATCCGCAATACGACGGAACAACCGGAGCTTGCCAAGGTCGTGAAACTTCAACCATATGCCTCTTATATGTGGCTTATTGAAACCAACTAAATTAATATAGTCAGGAGCGTACAGCTATGGCCATTGATCGCAAAAATGTGGAGCGAATTGTCGAAGCAATCGGTGGAAAAGACAATATTGAAGCCGCCACGCATTGCGTTACACGATTACGATTTGCCCTTGCGGACGACAGTAAGGTTGATACCAAAGCTCTGGATGAGAACGATCTGGTGAAGGGGCAGTTCTCCTCTCAGGGTCAATTTCAAGTTGTTATCGGACCAGGTCTGGTGGACCAGGTCTACAATGAAATGATGGATATAACCGGTGGAACAAGAGCATCCAAGGATGATGTGAAGACCCTTGCCAGCAAGAAACAAAATCCGATTCAGCGGGCCATTAAGACGCTAGCGGATATTTTCATTCCGATTTTGCCGGCGATTGTCATGGCAGGTTTGCTGCTCGGCATTAATAATCTGCTTACGGGTCCAGGTATCTTCTACGAAGGACAATCCCTGATTCAGGTGCATCCCGAATGGGCGGATGTGGCATCTATTATCAATCTTATCGCAAGTACGGCATTTACTTTTCTTCCCGTCCTGATCGGCTGGTCGGCGGTACGGCAGTTTGGGGGCAACCCGCTGCTTGGGATCGTATTGGGATTGATTCTGGTTAATCCGGATCTTCTGAGTGCCTATCAGTATGCGGACGCCAAACTGGAGGGCACGGTTCCGGTATGGAATTTATTCGGTTTTGACGTTGAGAAGATCGGATATCAGGGTCAGGTGCTGCCTGTTCTGGTCTCCGCTTATATATTAGCCAAGATCGAGAAGTTTCTGGACAAGCGTGTTCATGATTCCATCAAGCTGCTTATTGTGGCGCCCGTTGCCTTGCTGGTCACCGGCTTCCTCGCATTTATCCTGGTGGGACCTATCACCTTTGCCATTGGCAACGTCCTCACTTCAGGACTGGTTAGCATTTTCGATTCGTTTGCCGCTCTTGGCGGCCTGATATACGGCGGATTGTATGCGCTGCTGGTTATCACGGGAATGCATCATACGTTCCTTGCGGTAGATTTCCAGCTTATCGGCAGTAACGGAGGAACGTTCTTGTGGCCGATGCTGGCCTTGTCCAACATTGCACAGGGTGCGGCCGCGCTTGCCATGATGTTCATTCTGAAGGAACAGAAGGCCAAAGGGCTTGCTGTTACGTCATCGATCTCCGCCTTTCTGGGCGTAACCGAGCCAGCTATCTTCGGGGTAAACATTCGTCATAAATATCCTTTTATATTCGGTATGGTCGGATCCGGAATTGCCGGCGTGCTGCTGGCAGTCAACAACGTTCTGGCTTCTTCGATCGGAGTCGGCGGTATTCCGGGCTTCCTGTCCATATTCCCTAACCAGTGGGGCGTGTTCTTCCTGGGGATGGCGATTGTACTGGTTGTTCCGTTCACGGGAACCTTGTTGTTCGGACGTTACCAGATGTCGAGGCCAATCAGAAACCAAGGGAAGGAAATTCCCCAAGATAACGTTGAAAATGAACGGACGGGCAGTGCGACTGCAGCCCCAACTCGTTCTTCCGTACCCCCTGTTTCTGAGGCAAGTACTTCAGCCGATGCTTCCAAGAAGCTAATGGTGGATATCGCTGCGCCGATGAACGGTAAAGTCGTACCTTTGGCTGAAGTTCCGGACCCTGCGTTCGCTGAAAAACAAATGGGGCAAGGTATTGCCATCATTCCGTCGGAAGGGAAAGTCTACGCACCGTTTGACGGTCAGGTCGCTCATCTGATCAAGAAGAGCAAACATGCGATTATTTTGACCGATACTAACGGGGTCCAGATCCTGATCCATGTGGGAATCAACACCGTCTCCTTAAAAGGGGAGGGATTCATCGCCCATGTAGAGACGGGGGATGCCATAACCAAGGGACAATTGCTGCTTGAATTCGATATCCATCGTATTGAACAAGCCGGCTTGCCTGTCATCACGCCGATCATCGTACCGGATGGACAGGAACTCATTCAGGAGGTTGTGGAGTATGAAGGAGAGGCCGTTCAAGGTCAGACCCGCGTGCTTCAAGCCGTTTTGCATTCTGAAATCTGACGGTACCAGTGGAGCATGTAATCATCGCTGGATCATGGTACAATAGCTGATGGTGATAAGGGATGACAAACAATATTTATTGGACGCTTTACAAAGATTATGCCGAACAAATCGATACGGGAATTCTCCAGGCCGGCAGTAAACTGCCATCGGAGAACGAGCTTGCCGCCACCTATCAGATTACAAGGGAAACGGTTCGCAAAGGACTTAATTTGCTCGCGCAAAATGGGTATATCCACAAGGTTAAAGGCAAAGGCTCCTTTGTTCTGGATACAGGCAGATTGAACTTTCCGGTATCGGGTCTGGTCAGTTATAAAGAGATGGCTGAACGGTTAGGCAGAAGAAGCCGAACCTTTGTGTATGAAACGAAATGCGTCTCTGCAGGGGAGAGCATAGCGAAGGAGCTTCAAATCCGTCCGGACCAGCTCGTGTGGAAGGTGATTCGCGCCAGGGAGATCGAAGGGGAACGCATCATCCTGGATATTGATTGTTTGCTTGCCGACATCGTCACGGGTTTGACGAAGGAAATTACCGGCGATTCTATTTTTCAATATCTTGAGCAAGAATTGCATTTGAAAATCAGTTATGCCAAAAAAATAATTTCTGTTGAACGTGCTACAACCATGGACCACGATTACATGGATCTTGGAAACGATACACATGTCGTCGTAGTTCGGGGTTACGTTCATCTGGAGGATACAACACTCTTTCAATATACGGAATCGAGACACCGGTTAGATAAATTCCAGTTTGTCGATTTTGCCAGAAGAGAATCCAATGTGGAGCATTGGAACAAATAAAAGATAGAAGTGTCAAGCAGCCGCGATGAGATCGCGGCTTTTGCTGTTGTAGCAGCGGAAGGAGGGAAAATCATCTCCCTTGTTGAAGGTATGATAGTGACAACGATTCGGAATATCAAAGTAAAGGAGCCGATCATATATGGACTTAGGACTCAAAGACAAAGTTGTATTGATTACCGGAGGGAGCCGGGGCATTGGCCTTGAAACGGCAGTCACGTTTGCTCTTGAAGGCGCAAAGGTGGCTATTTGTGCAAGGGATGAAGAGCAATTAGCTGCTGCGGCTGAACATATTCGAGATTCAAGCGGATCTCGGGTGCTGACGATAACGGCGGACGTGACTCAATCCGAGGAATGCTTGACGGCGGTAAGGGATACCGTTCAACATTTCGGTCGACTCGATATCCTGGTGAACAACGCGGGAACCGCGGCAGCGAAGCCATTCGAGCTGATTGAAGACGAACAATGGGCATCCGATCTGGATCTCAAGCTGTTCGGCGCCATTCGCTTTTCGCGTGCTGCGATTCCGCATATTCGTAAGTCTGGCGGCGGGGCGATTATCAATGTCACAACGTCCTGGGCCAAGACGCCGCCGGCTTCGTCCATGCCGAGCAGTGTCAGCCGTGCAGCCGGACAGGCCATGACCAAGGCCATGAGTCATGATCTGGCATCCGATCAAATCAGAGTAAACACGGTATGCATAGGAACGATCCGCAGTGCACAGCTGGAGGAGCGGTGGAAGCGGGAGGAGCCAGGGCTCTCATGGGAGCAATATGCTCGGGACCCGCGCCACAAGATTCCGCTGGGACGCATTGGAGATACGGATGAAGCCGCAAAAGTCATCGTTTTTTTGGCATCCGACGCGGCCTCCTATGTAACCGGAACTTCCATCAATATCGACGGCGGTTCAGCCCCGTCTTTGTAAGGCGCCAGAATAGGATTTCAGGAGGATCTCGGGGTGTACCAAATACTGGCCGGGAATATTCAACAATCGGATGAAACACGGGTTCGAAAGCGTTCAGAGCTATTGGAATGTTGAGAATATGGAGCAGCTTCGCCTCTTGGCGGCCGCAGGATTTATGGAAGAGAGTAAGGAGCGCAACAAGAAGTTTGGAGACATGGCACCAATCATCACGATTGCAGCTGAAGCCGGAAGTCCATTGGCCCAGAATGTGTGTGATGAAGCCATGAAGCAAATCATGGTAGGCGTCGAGATTCTGGGATCGTTCTTTCAATCGGATCACGTATCGGTTACGGGAATTGGCAGTGTCGTGAACAGTCCCTATATGAAACTAAAGTTTAATGAGAGCCTGCGATTTGGGAAAAATAAACAGTATGTTTACAAGGCTCCTGAATTGTCGGCCGCATCCGGAGCTGTGATAAAGGCACTTCAGCATGTGAGTGTACCTGTTGATGCCCGTATGATTGAGTTCATGCGAAGACACCCTCACACAGCGTGGTAGAGTCCGATGAAACCTGTTGCGAAATCACTTTTAAAGCATTTGATCTTGGATCAGATGCTTTTTTTTGTTTGCTAAATGGAGAGCAGTTGCCGAATTATATTGAATTCATGATATGAAATATTAATTTAATGAATTCTATAGCATGATATTTCCATTGGCTGAATTCTGGCTGTCAGGCTAGTAGCCCATTCTAGTTTTTTGTAAAATCTTTCATGAACATAACATAGAAAATATAGTAAATATTTCTTGTCTAACCTAAAAAAATGATGTAAAGTAACATATCAAATAAACTATATTTGGTTTGATGTTAGAGTTTTTGACATATTAATTGACCTGAGTTCAATTTTATGCTGATTTTCGTCGAAAGGTCACGGGCTATGGAAGGATGAGTCGAAAAAGGCTGCAAAATCTATCTTATCTACAGAAAAGAGGCTGTAATATGAGTCAACCTATTTTGCAGATTCAGGATTTGCACACGCACTTTTTTACGGACCGAGGTGAAATACCCGCCGTGGATGGTGTGAGCCTATATGTTAGGCCGGGAGAAGTGCTTGGAGTTGTTGGCGAATCAGGCTGCGGCAAGAGTGTCACAGCGCTTTCGGTATTAAAGCTGATTCCGCAGCCTCCAGGTAGAATCACTGGCGGTTCGATTTTGTTTAAAGGGAAGGATATCGTCCCGCTCAAAGAACGTGAGATGCGTACTATTCGCGGCAATGCCGTTTCTATGATTTTTCAGGAGCCGATGACGTCGCTTAATCCGCTCTTTACGGTCGGCCAGCAAATTGGCGAGACCATTCGCCTCCATCGGGGGCTAAGCAGGAAACACGCTCGAGAGCATACGGTTGAGATGCTGAAAAAGGTTGGCATTGCAAGGGCAGTGGAGATCATCGATGAATACCCCCATCGACTATCCGGCGGGATGCGACAGCGGGTCATGATTGCGATGGCGATTTCGTGCAATCCTGAACTGCTCATTGCCGATGAGCCGACTACTGCGCTGGATGTGACGATTCAGGCTCAGATTCTGGATTTGATCCGCCGC
This sequence comes from Paenibacillus glucanolyticus NBRC 15330, assembly GCF_004000885.1. Classification (GTDB taxonomy): domain Bacteria; phylum Bacillota; class Bacilli; order Paenibacillales; family Paenibacillaceae; genus Paenibacillus_AQ; species Paenibacillus_AQ glucanolyticus. The sequence goes on along the minus strand of NZ_BIMC01000010.1, from coordinate 19,247 downwards.
TTGAATGAGGAATATCAAACCGCGGTGATGATGATCACGCATGATCTAGGTGTTGTCGCGGAGATGTGTCATCGGGTAGCAGTAATGTATGCCGGGAAGGTGGTTGAGGAAGGGAGTGTGCGGGATATATTCAAAAAACCGCTGCATCCGTATACTCAGGGTCTTATCAAGTCGGTACCCAGGATGAATGAGCAGCATCGCCGGCTGTTCTCCATTTCCGGCAACGTGCCGGTCTTGAATACACAGATGAAGGGCTGCCGGTTTGCCGAGCGATGTCAGAACGTGATGCCGCTGTGCTTGGAGAAGCTTCCGGAGCTGAAGGAATATGAAGAGGCACATAGCTGCCGCTGCTGGTTGCACGAAACGCCGAAGGAGGAAGTCGTATGAGCGAACCGTTACTGCACGTGGAGCATCTCAAGAAATATTACCCGCTGGGAAGTCGGTGGTTCGGAAGATCGCAGCAGCAAGTCGTCAAAGCCGTTGACGATATTTCGTTTTCCGTGGAAAAAGGTGAGACGTTTGGATTGGTAGGGGAAAGCGGGTGCGGCAAATCCACTGCGGGCCGTTCTCTGCTGCGGCTGATTGAGCCGACGTCCGGCAGGGTTCGGTTTGATGGGCAGGATATCACGGATCTATCCCCGGAAGAGCTTCGGCGGAAGCGCAAAGATATGCAAATCGTGTTTCAGGACCCGTTCTCTTCTCTGGATCCGCGGCATACTGTCCAGCGGATATTGGAGGAACCGCTCATCGTGCATGGAGTAGGGAATGCAAAAGAGCGACAAAACATCATCAGCCGCTTGATCGATGTCGTCGGCTTGACGCATAGCCATCTTCAGCGGTATCCGCACCAATTCTCTGGCGGACAACGTCAGCGAATTGGCATTGCCAGGGCATTGGCGCTCCAGCCCAAGCTGATCGTTGCGGATGAACCCGTCTCGGCACTGGACGTGTCGATCCAGTCGCAGATTGTTAATTTGCTGCAGGATTTGCAGGAGGAATTTGGCCTTACCTATATCTTTATCGCGCATGACCTGAGTGTGGTCAAGCATATCTGTGACCGAATTGCCGTGATGTACCTCGGGCGGATCGTGGAGATTGCCGAGAAAAATACACTCTATTCCTCGCCGCAGCATCCATATACGAAAGCGCTTTTTTCCGCGGTGCCTCAGCCGGACCCGGATATCAAAACCGAACGAATCATTCTGCAGGGAGAGCTGCCAAGCCCTGCAAACTCGCCTGTTGGCTGCGCATTTCACACACGTTGTCCAATGGTGATGGACATTTGCCTGAACGAGCGGCCCGAGCTGAAGGAAACCGAGCCCGCCCATCTGACAGCCTGCCATTTGTATAACGGGGCGAATGCAACCGATAAAGCGATATAAGACGTACGTATCGCAACCATTTATTTATAGCTGTCGAAGCACTTTTCTTCTTTCCGGTTTATAGTCTGGACAAGTTGTCCGGCATCATATAAACAAATGAAATATTCGGTTGAATAGAAGGGAGCCAGAATATGAAAGTGAAAAGATGGAGCAGTCTCGTTATGGTATTGATGTTATGCACCGTTGTTGCCCTTGCGGGTTGCAGCGGCAGTAAGAGCAGCGGCAATAATGGTGCAGCAGGAACGGATACGGGAGAAACAACAGAACCGAATAACCCGTCACAGTCCACACAGGATACGTTGATTGTCGGACGGGGCGGGGATTCCTCATCCCTTGACCCCTCGATTGTAACAGACGGCGAATCCCTCAAAATCACGCACCAAGTGTTCGACTCTTTGCTGGAATATAAGGAAGGAACAACCGAGGTTCAAGGATCGCTCGCCGAAAGCTGGACGGTTTCCGAAGACGGGCTGAAGTATACCTTCAAACTTCGCCAAGGCGTGAAATTTCATGACGGAACCGATTTTAATGCGGATGCCGTGGTATTCAATTTCACCCGCTGGTCCGATCCAAAGAGCGAATACAAGTATGAAGGCGACTCCTTTGACTATTATGACTCAATGTTTGGTCCCGATGGAAAACGGGTCATCAAGGAAGTTAAAACAGTGGATGCCAATACCGTTGAATTTACGCTGAATCAGCCGCAAGCACCATTCCTGCAGAACCTGGCGATGACCTCCTTCGGCATTGCCAGCCCTACGGCGATTCAAGAGAAACAAGCCAGCTTCAAGAACGAGCCGGTTGGCACAGGACCTTTTGTGTTCAAAGAGTGGAAACGCAATGATTCGATTACACTGGAGAAGAACCCGAACTATTGGAGAGAAGGACTTCCGAAGCTGAATAAAGTGATCGTTCGCTCCATTCCCGACAACTCTGCACGCTTCAATGCGCTGCAAAGCGGAGAAATCGACCTGATGGAAGATTTGAGTCCGGACGACTTGGCAACACTTGAAAGCAATCCGGATCTGCAGAAGATCGAACGTCCCTCCAACAACGTTGGTTATGTTGGCTTCAACCTCAAGAAAAAGCCGTTTGACGACGTGAAAGTAAGACAAGCCCTGAGTTATGCCGTCAACAAACAAGCGATTATCGACGCCTTCTTCGCTGGACAGGCCGTACCTGCCGTCAATCCATTGCCGCCATCTCTGTGGGGGTATAACGACAGTATTCAGGATTATGAATACGATTTGGAAAAAGCGAAGCAGCTGCTGGCTGAAGCGGGTTACCCGAACGGATTGCCGGACGAATACACCTTCTACGCGATGCCGGTTCCTCGTCCTTACATGCCGGATGGTAAAAAGGTAGCGGAAGTGATTCAGGCTGATTTCGAGAAAATCGGTGTGAAGGTCAAAATCGAATCACCCGAATGGGCGACGTATCTGGATGATGCGCAAGCCGGAGAAAAAGACGACCTCTTCATGCTCGGTTGGACGGGAGACAACGGAGACCCGGACAATTTCCTGTACACACTGCTTGACAAAGATGCCATCCCATCCAATAACTACAGCTATTATGCCAGTGACAAGCTCCATGAAATTTTGATTGCTGCTCAAAAGGAAACCGAACAGACCAAACGCGAGGAGCTGTATAAAGAAGCTCAAGTCATCATTAAAGAGGATGCACCATGGGTACCGCTCGTGCATACGACACCTCTCCTTGCAGCCAAAGCAAATGTGAAGGGATACGTACCGGCTCCTACAGGAACGGAATACTATTATAACGTTTATTTTGAATAACGGGCTGTACCACAACGCCTTTGGCAGGTGAATCTATCTTGAAATCCTATATATTGAAGCGAATATTCATCATGATTCCGGTTCTGATCGGGATGACCATCATCGTGTTCTCTATCATTCATGCCATTCCGGGCGATCCCGCGGAGACCATTCTGGGACAAAAGGCGACGGAACAGTCCAAGGAGGCTCTTCGTGAGCAGCTGGGACTTCATAATCCGTGGTATCAGCAGTATTTCTCCTATATCGGAGATTTGCTGCAGGGAGACCTTGGGCAATCCATCCGTACCAGGGTGCCGATTGCCGAAGAAATCACGCCGTATTTGGCAGCAACCGCTGAATTAACGTTTGCCGCCATGGCTTTTGCCATCTTTTTCGGCGTCAATGCGGGAATCATCAGCGCCTGGAAGCACAATTCATGGTTTGATTACATTAGTATGCTGGTCGCATTGATCGGGGTTTCGATGCCCATCTTTTGGCTTGGATTGATGGAGCAGTGGATATTTTCCTTGGAACTGCACTGGCTGCCTTCGATCGGTCGGATGAATCAGCGTGATCCGGTAGAAGCCGTTACGAATTTGTACTTGCTTGACAGTATCATTGCCGGACGCTTCGATCAATTGTGGACGGTAGTCAAACATCTGATACTGCCCAGCGTGGCGCTGGGCACCATCCCGATGGCGGTTATCGCCAGGATGACGCGATCGAGCATGCTGGAGGTCATGAATTCCGATTTTGTCCGCACGGCTAAAGCCAAAGGACTGTCCCAATTTTTCGTTGTTTACAAGCATGCGCTCAAGAATGCCTTCATCCCTGTGCTTACGGTTATCGGCCTGCAGACGGGCGCCTTGCTTGGGGGAGCGGTATTAACGGAGACCATCTTCGCATGGCCTGGTGTCGGCCGCTATATTTATGAAGCGATCAGCTCACGGGATTACCCGGTTATTCAGTCCGGGATTCTGATCATCGCTTTTATATTCGTTGTCATCAATCTGATTGTGGATTTGCTGTATGCAGCAGTCGATCCGCGCATCCGCTACCGGTAGGAGGGAAGCTATGCCACAGATTACAACACACCTGAACGACAGCTCTGCCATTCCTTCCGAGAAGGTTTCCGGACCTTGGCGTAATGCGTGGAGAGCTTTCCGCAAGAACAAAATCGCGATGGCTGGACTGTTCATGATTCTGTTCTTCATTGTCATCGCACTGCTCGCGCCATTAATCGCGCCCTATGATTATAAAGCGCAGGAGCTTGCCGACCGGTTAAAACCTCCGTCAGCTGAGCATTGGTTTGGAACCGATGATCTGGGACGGGATTTGCTCAGCCGGGTGCTGCACGGAACGCGCATCTCATTGTGGGTCGGTACATTTTCCGTGCTTGGCTCTATCATTCTGGGAACGCTGCTCGGTATTCTGGCAGGCTTTTACGGCAAGTGGATAGATATGATCATCTCGCGTTTCTTTGATATTTTGTTGGCGTTTCCGAGTATCTTGCTGGCGATAGCCATCGTAGCCATCCTGGGCCCTTCGCTGCAAAATGCGTTATATGCCATTGCCATCGTCAACATACCGACCTATGGCCGATTGGTTCGCGCCAAAGTCCTCAGCTTGAAGAACGAGGAGTACATCAGCGCTGCGCAGGCCATCGGGATGAAGAACAGCGGAATTCTGAGACATCATATTCTGCCGAATAGTCTGACTCCAATCATCGTGCAAGGAACGCTGGGCATCGCGACGGCCATTATCGAAGCGGCTGCGCTCGGATTTTTGGGCCTTGGCGCCCAGCCTCCCGCTCCGGAATGGGGAAAGATGCTGTCTGATTCGCGTCAGTTTATCGCAACGGCCCCGTGGACGGTGATTTTTCCCGGAGTTTCGATCATGCTGACGGTACTCGCCTTCAACCTGATGGGGGACGGTCTGCGCGATGCTCTGGATCCGCGAATGAAAAGTTAATATACGACAACAGCAATACGACTGAATCACAGGAATGACGCTTTCGTCACGTTTATATGAAGAATCAAGAATAAAGGCAGCCGATGATCGGCTGCCTTTTTCAATGCGACTCCTATAGGAAGCATGCTCTAATCCGTATATACGGAAGCATTAAAGCATTCTGGTCCTGTTCTGCCCATATCCAGCACAAGTGCAGTCACATACATGGTATATACCAGAAGACCTGTTGGGGGAGGGGGTACATTATAGTCTGCAGCGACAAAGGAGACACTTTGGCTTTGGACCTGGGAAGGCTGATATTGTACATAAGTGGTATGGATAATCGGATCCGTTGTTAAATAGCCTCGCATGACATCAATTTGAATAATCGGAGCAAATATATCTTCGCTTAGTATATAGAAGCCGACTTGCCCAAGAAGCTGAGTACGGATGATACCGTTTGTATCGGCAGGCACATTCAAGCCCACTTGACCGACCATGACGGGGGTGTCCACCACGAAACGTTCCGTGGAGCCTGGGAATGCTATGGGCCAGTGATTGGAGGTCCGTGCATCTAAAAATTTTGTCAACGCTAGCTTCACCACCTGTTCTATTAAGTCTGTCCCTTGCTAGTAGTATATGATGTTTTGTTATGATGGCTTGGACGAACATCTTGTAATAGGAGATGGATGTCGTGATTTTATATATGAATTGTCGCATAGTTATACTAAAAAAAAATGGTCAGATATGATACCTTATATGTGGAGTCAAGACCTCATTAAATGTATGGGGCAGGGCTCTATAATTATGCTTCTTATAAAAACTCATGAAAGTGATGGTGATGATACATGTCAAAAGTTTATCGCATTGGTATTATCGGCTGTGGCGGAATCGCAAACGGAAAACATCTGCCCAGCTTAAGCAGATTGAATAGTGTGGAGCTTGCAGCGTTTTGCGATATCGTCAAAGATCGGGCTGAAGAGGCTGCTGGCAAATATGGCAGCGAGGAAGCAAAAGTATATAGCGATTACACGGAGCTGCTAAAGGATTCTACCCTTGATATCATTCATGTGCTTACCCCTAATGATTCGCATGCGGAAATTTCCATTGCTGCGCTTGAGGCCGGAAAGCATGTTATGTGCGAGAAGCCGATGGCCAAAACGGCTGCGGATGCCAAACTGATGATGGAAACGGCTCAGCGTACGGGCAAGAAACTGACGATCGGATACAACAATCGGTTCCGTGAAGACAGTCTTTATCTTAAAGAGGTGTGCGAAGCCGGAGAGCTCGGTCATATTTATTATGCCAAGGCACATGCGGTACGGAGAAGAGCTGTTCCGACCTGGGGCGTATTTTTGGATGAGGAAAAACAAGGCGGAGGGCCGCTGATCGATATCGGTACGCACGCGCTGGATTTGACGCTCTGGATGATGGATAATTACAAGCCGAAAATCGTACTCGGTACTACATATCATGAATTGTCCCGTAAGGAGAATGCGGCAAATGCTTGGGGACCGTGGGATCCCGAGAAATTTACGGTCGAAGATTCCGCTTTCGGCATGATTGTAATGGAGAACGGAGCAACCATCATCCTGGAATCAAGCTGGGCGTTAAATACGCTTGATATTGACGAAGCCAAATGTACACTTAGCGGCTCGGAAGGCGGGGCCGATATGAAGAACGGCCTTCGCATTAACGGAGAGAAATTCAGCCGTCTGTACACCAATGAAATTGAGTTGAACTCCGGCGGGGTAGCTTTCTATGACGGTAAGAAGGAACAGGCTCCGGATGTTGAAATGAGAAGATGGATCGAAGCCATTGATCAGGATAAAGACCCTGTCGTTACTCCTGAGCAAGCTTATGTTGTATCACGTATTCTGGAAGCTCTGTACGAATCGGCCCGTCTTGGAAAAGCAGTATACCTGGATTAATCAAATTTATGAATATTTCCATATAGAGATAGGAAGAAGTCCTGAGGAATCAGGGCTTTTTTCTGTTATCACCTAGCTCGATGCTGAGATCCGGCGAATGAGACAGAGCTTAATGGTAATAATAAGCACATTACTCTATGATTGGAGACGGGATGTATGATCTTTATTTACAATGATTACGGGGGGACCCACACAACGTCGTTGGCAGCAGCGTATCATCTAAATAAATTGCCTACGAATCGACAGCTTACAAAAGAAGAAATTCTGGCGGTTGATTATTTCAACAAACTGAAAACCTCGGATATGGGCAAGCTCATTTTTCACGGCCTGGATGAGAACGGGAATCCGGTATACTCGGTTGGGCGGGGATCCTCCAAGGTGGTAGTGGAAGCATTGAAGAACTTGAGCTTAATCCTGCAAGACAAATACCAGAACGATGAGCCTATCATATATTCCAACACGTCCCCAACGGTACCATTCTCCATGACGATGGGCGGACTGTTATCCAGAAGGTTGAAACTGGACGCTCTAGGGGTGCCGTTATTGGTCATGGGTGCGAAGAAATCCTGCAGCAATATTCATGAATTGGTCATCCATACCAAGAAGACCGCAGCTGCGAGATCAGGGACTGAACCCGTCATCGTCATTGACAATAAAGAGTATTCCGCTTAGTTATTTTCGATGGAGAAGCTCTTTATTTTGAATGTATTTGTATAAAATTCTTAGAAGATGACTTTGCTATAATTGGGTCATCTTCTTTTTTTGTCCCCAGGGCCCAATCGTCTGATTACGAGATGACAATTTCTGTTTTATACAATTGGTGGAACGGTTGTCTAATGGCTGATATGCCGCCGAAGCTGTTTTTGATCATTTTCAAGATACGGGTTTTATAGTTGAAGAGAATGGAGCAATGCTAGGTTTCCTTATTGGATTTTTATCCCAAAGCCGAAATGAAGAGGCTTATATTCATTTGTTGGCATCCATCCTGCGCACCGGCAGCGTGGCATCGGACGTCAGCTTTACGAAACGTATTATAATGAAGTGAATAAACGGGGTGTAGAAATTGTTCGCTGTATCACGTCTCCAATCCATACAAGCTCCATCGCTTACCATACCAGAATGGGATTTGTTATTGAAAAAGGAGATAAACGCGTGGAGGGTATCGAAATACATAGCATTGGTTCAATCCAACCGTCTGATAACAGACGGTTTCTTTGTATGTTGGAGAGCGCATGGGAATGTCTTCTGCGATCATCAAGATACGAACCCCTTCTCACGGTTGCATGGGTTGTTTGCCCTGTTTTTTTATCGCGCGCCATTTGGAGGGAGCTATTCCCGTCCAATGTTTGAAGTGGCGGTTGAAGCTGGATATTGTTGCATAGCCTACCTCTTGGGAGATTGACAGTATGCTGCTATCGGTATGGGATAGTAATGCAGAGGCCATCTGCATTCGCACATTGTGCAAGTAATTGAGCGGAGCCATTCCCATGCAAACGCGGAACGTTCGACGAAAATGCGTGACGCTTAAGCTGCAAACTGCCGCCAATTCATGAATATGAATCGGTTCCATGTAATGCTGTGAGATGTACTCCAGCGATTTGGAAATTGTGTTCATGGAATTTCGATCGGCAGCTCCAACTACAGGTGTATCGTCAGCCATCTGATCGATGATTCGGGTAATGAGGGTCATCAGCGTCCAAAGGCACCCTTTGACGGCCGATTCGTAGCCTGATAATTGCTGACTTAGTTCTTTCATGAGATATTCCGTCATTAATGTGATGTCGGGAGCATCGCCCGGACTGATGATATTAGCGAATCCCGCTGGAGCAGGGGCGTTCCATGATCGGGGATGGGCCGTGCCAAGCAGCGCATTCGGATCTAAGAAGCAAAAATCCCATCGGCTCACCTGACTTTTAACACTTTGCGCAAGGTGAAGCTGCCCCGGAAAAATAATGCTCACATCGCCTTTTGAGTAAGGCAGGATCTTGTCCTCTACAAAAAACACGCCTGAGCCTTCGCGGCAGTATCCGACTTCAAGACAATTGTGATAATGAAGATACGTAATATCGGCATCGTTTTGGACATGGTTTCCGATCCAATCCACGGGAAACGTGGGAGGGAGCAAATACGGCTGACCGATAATCTCATAGGAAGATGGTTGTTTCTGCATAGTTTTCAGTCCTTATTGAGCAGAATTGTTATCTTTCATATTATAAACTAGCTTTGAAATCGATTACATATGAAGCGAGAGGAGAAGGTGACATGGCTTATCCTATAGAACCGAAATTGGCTGAGTTATCCGAAAAAATTATGGAGTACGGGCGATTAGCCCATGAACATGGTGCAGATGGCGTTTCCGGCATTTGGCAGGATATTGAACGGGCAATGCAGGAAGCCGCGGAGAAATTGCAAGGTCTGCCTGTTGATGGGAAACTGGCTTCCCAAGAGCCGAATGATCTGCGTGGGATTCAGCTGCTTCGTACGAATGGTCCTCGAAGAATGTGGAAAACATTCAATCAGTCCGAGTATAAAGATAAGCTGGAGGGCGCTATGCTCGCCCGATTCGCCGGATGTACGCTGGGAGCTCCCGTCGAACTATGGGAAGTGGATGAAATGAAGAGTTGGGCCGAGTACATTGGGGATGCCTTTCCACCGCGCAGCTATTGGACCCGGATTAAGAATCCGAACCATCGGCGATATGGGAAGAGCACATTTTATGAATATACGCTTGAAGGCATGAGCGGAGTTCCCGTCGACGATGATATTACGTATACAATTCTGGGGCTGCTGATCGCGGAGGAGCATGGGATTCATTTTACGACGGAGGACGTGGGGAAGAGCTGGGTGAAATATTTGCCGCTTGCATGTACGGCCGAAGAGGTTGCCCTTCGTAACTTGAGGGCAGGCAAGACGGCTATGGAAGCAGCAAGCTTAGAGAATCCGTATTGTCAATGGATCGGTGCAGATATTCGATCCGATCCGTGGGCATACATTGCACCGGGGTTCCCGTCGAAAGCGGCAGAGTACGCGTATCGAGACGCTTATTTGAGCCATCGAAGGAACGGAATTTATGGCGAAATGTTTTTTAGTGCGGCTCAAGCAGCCGCCTTTGCCGTCGATCATCCGGTGGACGCCCTTCGCACTGGACTGACGGAAATTCCTAGCGAATGCAGCCTCTACAAGGATATCGAATGGGCCCTCGCTATAGGTGGAGATATCCGGAATTACACAGAAGCGCGAGAAGCCGTGAACAAGCGCTTTCAAGGCATGTCTCCCGTTCATACGAACAACAATGCATGTTTGACCGTATTCGGTTTAATGATCGGAGGGACGGATGTGTCCAAGGTCATTTCCGAGACGGTGGCAATGGGGCTGGACAATGATTGCACAGCGGCTACCGCAGGGAGCATCGTCGGGGCAATCGTTGGCAAGGAAGGCGTTCCTGTCCATTGGCATGCGCCGTTTTATGATACGGTAACGACTTATATGATTGGTGCGGAGAATTTCAAAATCAGTGATCTCGTGGAGCGATTTACCATCGTGGCAGAGCAGACCTATATCGATTCCAAGCGAGAGATATAAATGGGGAGCCTGCTCCGATATAAAATTGCAGAGTGGTTCAATGTATGCTAAAAACTCCTATTCAATGAAAGTTAACATAGGGCGACCAGTGCCATGAAAATGTGCGCTGGTCGTCTGAAATCTAATGGGGATACGGCGTTTCGAACTCGACGCCGCAAGGGCCGCCATTCGGATTACTGTCCAGATTGACCTCCGTGCCGTCTTCCCGGAACAACGGCCGGTAGAAAGCACCGATCTTGGTTGCCGACGCGTTGGCATAGTGGCAGATAAAGGCACGGCGAAAACGGTTCGATTTGTTGCGGTAAGAGCCATGGATGAGGTTGCCGTTAAAAAAGAGCACATCGCCTTTGTCCATTATGGCGGGGAGGACCGTTTGATCTTTTGGCGGTTTCACGAAATGGGTGGTAAACGACTCGTGCGAATCGGCTTCCTCCGGGCACACAAGGGCATAATTACTTGTTTTCGGAACGACGAGCAAGCCGCCGTTCTCTTCATCAGCCGCGTCGATCGCGGTCCACGCCGCGATACAGTTGCCCGGCTCCACCTGCAGGTAGAAATTATCCTGGTGCAGCGCTTGACCGCGAGAACCGGGAGGTTTGTAATAAAACATGCTTTGAGCTGCGAGCGCGGGCTCGCTGTACAAATCGGCCAATACGTCCATGACAGGCTTGTGCAGCATGTATTTTTTTGCGATTGCATCAAAACGGTGCGGATGCATAACACGCGGATAGCGTTTCAGCGGTTCGATAGCTGTATCATTGAAGACCGGCTCAAAGTGGCCGGGTACGGTCTTTTGGCTGATCTCCTCAAACGTTGCTTCAATTTCAGCCAGTTCCTCCTGCCGGAAGAGCCCTTTTACAATTAAATACCCCTCTGTTTCGAACTTGTGCAGCTGCTCCTCGGTCAATACGTTTAACTTCTCTTGCATCGTAGTCCCTCCGATCAGATGATGGTTTTTCCTGTTGACAATAGAATAAGGTCTGCTTATCTTGAGAGGAAGTATGATATCTGCTTAAAAGTACCGGGATTCTGCTATTTGAGGAATCGGGGAGGAGAGGTTCATGAGAAACGAACGGGCTGTCATATCGTTGGAAAGTACCGGAACAATATTCGGCGACCATTTCGAACAAGACGAAACTTATCGCCTGCGTCGACCTCAAGGGATGCGGGACTGGCTGCTTGTTTATACGCTGCATGGAGAGGGCTACTTTCGCACGCCTGCCGGGGAGAAACGCTGCGGATCCGGGCAACTTGGACTGCTGCGCGCCGGCATCACTCATGAATACGGGACAGTACCAGGGAAGCGCTGGAACTTTCTCTGGATCCATTATCCTGGACTTCCGGAAAACAGGATGCTAAGAAACCAGGAGTTTCTGGTCGAAACCCTGCCCGATGAACGTGTCCGAGGCCGTGTCGAGCAAGCGTTCCGGAATGTGCTGCAAGATTCACTGGACCGCTTAGATTTATGGGAGACGCTGTGTGAGAACGCGCTGCGTGAGATTTTGCTTCTGCTTGCACAGCGCACAAATAAAAGAATGGACCCTAGAGTCGAGCAAACGCTGGGGTTGTTGTCCCGTTCGTTAAAGGAAGATATTCGAATGGATGCCATATCGCGAGAGGTTGGAATCTCGGGGTCCAGGCTGGCACATTTGTTCAAACAAGAAACAGGGTACACCATCGTAGAGCATCTGAATCAAATGAGGGTTCGCCATGCCGCTTTATTGATGACCCATTCCGGCCGGACCGCGAACGAAGCTGCGCAGGATGTCGGCTTTAACAGTTACAATCATTTTGCGGATCAGTTTCGCAAACATTACGGGGTTTCGCCGAGGCAGTATCGCCAGGATTACAAGCCGACATCCATGCTGTAAGCTGAAGTGCAATGCATGAAACGGCTATGCTTATTCGAATGGATGTTACATCGCGAGAGGTCGGAAACTCGGGTCCAGGCGGGAGTACTTGCTCAAATAAGGAAAAGGCTGTCTCCTGCCTGCAAGAGGGCTGTAGAAAAACGCTCTGTACAACTTCCCTTACGAGATGTTAAATTATAAGGATGTCCTACAAATAGAAAGAAGGTATTACGTTGGCACGATCCTTGTATATTGCGCTCATCCTCCTAAGTCTCATATGGGGAGGTTCGTTCTTTTTCATTAAAAGTTTACTGCACGATTTCGGTCCATGGGGGATTGCATTTCTGCGTTCTACCTGCGGATTTCTATTTATTTCGATTATCATGCTGATAATGCGAAAGCCGTTCGACCTGCGAAAAATTAAATGGCTTCCAACCTTCGTAGTCGCCATGATTAATATGGCTCTGCCATGGACATTAATCGGGTTTAGCGAGACTAAGCTAGCCAGCAGCATGGCTTCGGTATTGAATGCAACAACGCCGATATGGACGATGCTTGTAGGGTTACTATTCTTCGGCTCCGTATTCCGGCGGATACAGTGGGTCGGCATGGGAATTGCGCTTGTCGGTCTGATCATTCTGCTGGGCATTCGCCCAGGCTCTTTCATGACCGTCGATTTCATTGGTTTTGCTGCGATGATCGGGGCCACTATGTGTTATGCCGTGGGTTCACAGTTATCCAAGCGATTGCTGGGTGGACTCACGATGTATCAGTTAACGTTCGGAACTCTGCTTGGCGCGATGGTAGGGAGCGGCATCCTTGCCTTTACGACGGAGAGGGTTGACGTGACAAAGATCTTAGAACCTGCCAACATGGGCGCTCTGGTCGGTCTTGGCATCTTCGGGTCAGGTGTCGCATACATCCTGTTCAATTATATGGTGTTAAAAGGAAGTCCGGAATTCGCCACATCCGTCACTTACCTGGTTCCTGCAACGGCGATGATCTGGGGGTATACGCTGCTGGATGAACCTATCGGATGGAACCTTATCATCGGCCTTATTCTCATACTATCCGGGGTGTTCATTACCAACCGCGGGGGGAGCCGATCGAAGGGGAAAGCAGCTGGGATTCCTGGATAAGTAACATCGGTTGATGGGAATACGCAAAAAAGAGCAGATGATCTGCTCTTTTTTTCTGCCCAGCTATGTTGCGAAAAAGGACTTGCAGCGTCCAGGTGTAACCGAGTGCAATCTCATAACTCATTGAAAAAAAGCCAACAGCCACGATATTTACGCGGCTGTTTTATTTATTTCACAAGCTAAGAAATTTACTGTTTCACACCTTCGTCGAAATTTGTCATAACAAATTCAGGCCTAATACAACTAAAGTCACAATTTTTCGATGCTATATTGACTGGAAAATAAATCCTCACTAAAATGTGTTATAACAAATAATCATATACATAAAAAATGTTAGAACAAATTATAAGGAGGGAGGTGATGAATTTCTGAACTGGGAGAGTTCAATTGCATCGAGATTCTCTAGATCTGCTGACATTTGCATTAATCTCCCGAATCTCTGATCTGCAGCAAAAAAGGAGGTCATGACAAGTATGGACGCCCGATTAAACTCGGCATCCCCACACACCGTTCCCAAGCCGAGCAAATGGAAACATGTCAAGAGGCAGCTAAAGCGCAACATCGGGCTGTACATCATCATCTCCCCAGCGGTGCTGTACTTCCTGATCTGGCATTACTGGCCGATGTACGGTGTGCAGATTGCTTTTAAGGATTTTATGCCCGGACTTGGCATCTGGAACAGCCCATGGATCGGTTTCGAGCATTTCGAAAGGCTGTTTGACGCGTATTACTTCTGGACGATTCTCAAGAATACGATTGGCATCAGCTTATACGGCCTGCTGATCGGCATTCCCGCTCCCATCCTGCTAGCTCTCCTGTTCAATGAGATTCGGAGTCGTAAACTCCGCTCATTCGCACAAAGCGTCTCTTATGCTCCGCACTTTATCTCGGTCGTGGTCGCGGTTGGCATTCTGTTCTTTTTCATCTCACCTACGAACGGCGTTTTTAACTCCGTTCTTACATCTTTAGGAAGGGAACCGGTGGATTACCTGGCAGAGCCTTCTAATTTCTGGCATCTGTATGTCTGGTCCGGCATCTGGCAAGGAGTCGGTTGGTCGTCACTCATATACAGCGCAGCCATATCGGGCATCTCCCCAGACCTGTATGAGGCGGCGTACATGGACGGTGCCAGCAAATTTCGGAGAATCTGGCATATCACCATCCCCGGTATTGTGCCAACGATTATGATTCTGTCGATTCTGAGTGCAGGAAGCATCATGAGTGTAGGTTTCGAGAAGATCCTCTTGATGCAAAATCCAATGAATTTGGAAACGTCCGAGGTCATTTCCACTTACATGTACAAAAGCGGGCTTTTGAATACGCAATACAGCTTTTCCGCGGCAGTGGGACTGTTCAATAACGTGATCAACTTTATCATTCTGATCATCGTCAACGCCGTTGCCCGCAAAGCAGGGGAGACCAGCCTATGGTAGGGAAAGATCACCGTGCAAAGAAGGGAGTTTAAGCCGTGCTGCTGAACATCAAACGAACGACAGGGGAAAAGCTGGCGGATATCATCATTCTTATTATGTCGATTATGGTGACCATCGTTATTCTATACCCGCTTATTTTCGTCCTGTTGGCTTCATTCTCCGATCCACGCCAGATTTGGGACAAGCCGCTGCTGCTATATCCGGCAGGTTTCAATCTGGACAGTTATGCCAAAGTGTTCGAGAACAGTGAAATATGGAGGGGATACGCCAATACCATCCTCTACGCATTCGCAGGTACAGCCATCAATATTATGATGACGGTGCTCGGTGCCTACCCTCTGTCGAGAAAGCGTTTTTACGGTAAGGGATTGTTCACGCTGTTGTTCGCTTTTACGATGTTTTTCGGTGGCGGCCTGATTCCTCTGTACCTGGTGAACAAGGAGTTGGGCCTGCTGAATACGATGTGGGCGCTGGTGCTGCCTGGAGCGATTAGTGCTTACAACATGATTATCATGAGGACCTACTTTCAGACCCGTATTCCGGTCGAGCTGGAGGAGAGCGCTTATGTGGACGGATGTAATGACTTTCATATGCTGTATAAAATTGTGCTCCCTTTATCCATGCCGATCATCGCCGTCATGATCCTGTTCTACGGTGTTGGCCATTGGAATTCCTATTTTGACGCCATGATTTATTTGACGGATCGGGACAAATTTCCGCTTCAGCTCATTTTAAGAGAAATTTTAGTTCAGAACGATTTCAAGGAAATGGCCGGAATATCGGTTGGTGCTGAGTACGCAGATCAGATGATGGTGAAGGAAGGTTTGAAATACGCCATCGTTGTTTTGTCCGCCCTGCCGCTGCTTCTGCTGTATCCATTGCTGTCCCGTTTTTTTGAGAAAGGCATCATGGTGGGAGCTATCAAAGGGTAAGGCCGGTACTGAAGCGGGAAAAGCAGTTGGTTTTCCGTCAGGACCTCATAATCGTGGAAAGAGGGTTTGTGGATATGAGAAAAGGGCTGTATCTTCTGCTTGCTATAACAATGATGTTCTCACTGGTGCTTTCCGCCTGCGGCGGCGGTTCAGGAGGAGAGGCAACACCGGAGCCTGCCGGAACGGACGGCGATCCGGGAAGCATTACGTTAAAGATTGTGAAACGCGGATATACCGATGTACATCCTCCAGCCGATCAACTGTGGATGTGGCAAAAATATGAGGAGATTTCCGGAATTCACGTTGAGTTTGAGGAGCTGGCCGGGTCTGCCGTGACGGAAAGGAAAAATGTGATGCTCGGGTCCAATGACCTGCCAGATGCGTTTTATCGCATTGCATTCGGCACGGACGAGCTGATGAAATACGGCAAGCAGGGTTTGTTTATCCCTCTGGAGGAACTGATTGAAGAGCACGCGCCCAATTTGAGCAAGCTGCTCAAGGACAATCCGGACATCAAGGGAGCCATCACCATGTCGGACGGACATATCTATGCGCTGCCTTACGTCGATTTCTCCAAAGCGTTCAATTCCGTTCGCCTGTACGTTAACAAAAGCTGGCTCGATGAAGGAGGGCTGGAAGTTCCGGAGACAACCGCTGAGTTCCGCGAGGCATTGATGAAGATTCGGGAGAAGGACAGCTCACGTCTGGGCTGGGTGCTCGAATCCCAATACTGGACGTTCCTGGAGAGCTTTTTGGCAGGCAGCTTCGGCATGGGAGAAGGCGGAGCCAAAGCGTTTGGCCAATACCTCTACAAGGACGCGGACGGCGCGGTTAAAACAACTTTCAATGATCCGAAGTACAGGGAGCTTTTGCGTTATATGAATGATCTGTATAAGGACGGCTCGCTTGCTCAGCAAAATTTTACGACCGGTTATGATTATGCCAAGTGGTCAACGGACGGCTCTAACAACTTGATTGGCTCCTTCGTGTGGGAAGGGCCGGGTTACATCGGTAAGGATGCAGCAGAAAACTATGTGGGAATCCATGCGCTGGAAGGTCCGAACGGTGATAAGCTGGCAGGCGTGCTCGGCCCTCCGGCCAAGGGTATCTTCGGTTTTGTAATCACGAACAAAAACAAGTATCCCGTTGAAACAATCAAATGGATTGATTATTTCTATGGAGAGGAGGGCATCAATTTTGGCACATTTGGCCTGGAAGGCGAAACCTACGACCTGGTTGATGGCAAACCGAAATACAAGGATGAGATCTTGAACTACAAGGGCGGCGTCCAGCTAGGTGCTTTCCAATATGTTGACAATGTATATGGAGCCTATTATCCATATGTTGAGCCGGACGACAGCTTGCGAATGGCCGCGAGGGGAACGACGGTTGCGGATGAGATCAAGGCGGATCCGGCAGAGCTGGATGTTTTGGCGCCCAAAGAGCTGTGGCCGGATTTTGTACCCACGGATGACGAAGCGAATCAAACAAGCGCGATCCTGACCGACATTAATAAATATATTGAGGAAATGCGGGTAAAGTTTGTCACGGGCAAAGCCAGTCTGGATACCGATTGGGATCATTACGTGAAGACGCTCGACAAGATGGGAGCCCAGAGCTATCTGGATATCAAAAAGGCACAGTATGAACGCTACTCAAACGTAAAATAAAATGAGGTAAGCCGCCCATCCGGAAAGGCTGAATTTCCAGGATGTTAAGGGAGTCGCTTGACCGGATTGGGGAAAGTGGGATAGGACTGATCCTAAGGGCGGTTTACATGCTATTGATGCAAACGATATAATTTGAGTGCGACTAGTCCACAACTGGAAAAAAGATAAAGATGGGATGAGAACCAAGTTGAGCAAAGACAATAAACCGCTGTACAGCGTCATTATGGACGAGCTTAAATCGCAAATTTCATCGGGGCGTTACCTTCCGGAAGCCCAGCTTCCGACAGAGGCTGAACTTAGCACCACCTTCGGCGTGAGCCGTATTACAACAAGAAGAGCGCTCGAGGAGCTGGAGCGGGACGGGTTCATCTACCGAATTAAGGGAAGCGGGAGCTTTGTAAAGTCTCGAACCCGGGGCCCTGAGCAGCGTTCCGATGGAACAGAGAAAATGATCTCGCTTATCCTGCCTTCCGAGGACGAACGTGGTACGATGGGTTATATTCGCGGAGCTTCGGACTGGCTAAACGCGAACGGCTATTATTTGAGCATTCACCAAAGCGATTACGACTCCCAGAAAGAACGCGATCTGCTGGAAATGCTGACCCGAAAGGGCATTGCGGCCATCATTCTGTATCCGAGAAACGATCAGACGAACTACGATATTCTGCATCGGCTTTGCCTTGAAGACTATCCGATCATCACCATTGACAAGTATTTCGACAGCCTTCCCTTAGGAGCGGTAGTATCGGACAATTTCAACGGCTCCTACCAAGCCGTATCTAAATTGATTGAGCTTGGACATCGAAAAATCGCCTTTCTGACCGCGGTCAGCATCGAATCCACCTCTTCCGTGCGCGACCGATATTTCGGATACTGCCAAGCGCTTAAAGACCATGGAATTCCCGTAGACAGCAGATACATCAAGCTGAATATGAAGGGATACCGGGAAAAGATTGGCGTCGAACGATTCTATAATGAGCTGCTGGACTCTTACCGGATGGAAGGAGTGTCTGCGGTTCAGACAGAGAACGATCTGATTGCAGCTAATTTGCTGAATCTTTGTATGGAGAGAGGCATCCGCATTCCGGAGGATATTTCAATTATAGGTTTTGATAACAATCCGGTGACGGAGCATGTCATCATTCCGTTGACCACGGTAGAACAGAATTTTTACGAGATTGGTCGTCAAGCGGCTGAAAACGTGGTGAATTGGCTGGAACGAGGGAAGCAGACGCCGAGCAGGATGCTGGTACCGGTCAAGTTAGTGGAGAGAGGAACAACCGCAGTCGCTCCAAAAGGCAACTCGGTTAAGTAGACGGAAGTTTCACAGCTGATTGCTTGGCGGGATGCGGTCCTGTCAGCAGTCAGTTTTTTTATGTGCGTATGATTAAATATCGGATCCCGGAAGGATATCGCATATGCGGGGAAAACGCATATGCCAAGCATTCCCTTTTGTACTCAGCGCTGCCTTCCTATTTCTTGCTGTTCTCGGTGTGGAACGAACATAACGTATGCCTCTCATGGGATGAGACAGAGGATTGGGCGGATCGTTTGGGGCTTGCAGCGGTTCCCGTTTTATACAAGGGGATATGGAATGAAGATG
>NZ_BIMC01000009.1 GCF_004000885.1 Paenibacillus glucanolyticus NBRC 15330 | reverse complement strand
CTTGCTTCCATAGCTCAGTAGGTAGAGTGCATCCATGGTAAGGATGAGGTCACCGGTTCGATCCCGGTTGGAAGCTCCAGATTCCTTTTTAGAATGGACATGCATCATGAAAATAAGGCCCGTTGGTCAAGGGGTTAAGACACCTCCCTTTCACGGAGGTAACAGGGGTTCGAATCCCCTACGGGTCACCATTATTTCTTATCCATTACATATGGAGGCTTAGCTCAGCTGGGAGAGCATCTGCCTTACAAGCAGAGGGTCGGGGGTTCGAACCCCTCAGCCTCCACCATTTAACTCATGATTATTAGAGTTTTGAAATGCAAAATAGAAATATTCATCGATATTGGGGATTAGCCAAGCGGTAAGGCAACGGACTTTGACTCCGTCATGCATAGGTTCGAATCCTATATCCCCAGCCACTTCACACCAAAAAGTGAAGTTGCGCTTTGAAGGTGATTCCGAATACTTTTCGGGGGCCCTGATATGCGAGCCATTAGCTCAGTTGGTAGAGCACCTGACTTTTAATCAGGGTGTCGAAGGTTCGAGTCCTTCATGGCTCACCATTGTTTCATCTTGTGCGCGTGTGGCGGAATTGGCAGACGCACTAGACTTAGGATCTAGCGTCTTTGACGTGGGGGTTCAAGTCCCTCCACGCGCACCATTTATTGCGGACGTGGCTCAGCGGTAGAGCATCGCCTTGCCAAGGCGAGGGTCGCGGGTTCGATTCCCGTCGTCCGCTCCATTATGCGCCCTTAGCTCAGCTGGATAGAGCGTTTGACTACGAATCAAAAGGTCGGGAGTTCGAATCTCTCAGGGCGTGCCATTTTTTCAAAGATTAATATCGGGATGTAGCTCAGCTTGGTAGAGCACCTGGTTTGGGACCAGGGGGTCGCATGTTCAAATCGTGTCATCCCGATTTGCTTAGGCGTTATTGCCCATAAAAGTAATCAGAATATGCTACAAAGCATAAGATCACTTTTGTGGGGTGATATGCGGGTGTAGTTCAATGGTAGAACTCCAGCCTTCCAAGCTGGTAGCGTGGGTTCGATTCCCATCACCCGCTCCATACATATGCAGGACATCACCGTGTGTGATGTTTTTTTACATATTTACACGACTATCCTGCGAAGTGTTAATGTGATAAAGAATGCAGTCATATCAAGGGTTTCTTGGACTAATGTTTATCGTAGAAGGGCATATCAATAGCATGAGTTTTGTCGATTTGGCTAATTTTTTCGCCTGAAAAATGCAGATTTTCATTCGCTTTTATTGTATGATGTTAGGAAGGCGTTACGTCCTAAAGATAAACTGCTGAAACGGGTTGAGATGGGAGGAGTAGCATGACTGAACTTACAGTAACCGCAAAGAGCAATTCCAACAATCTGCTGCGGCGTGATGTACGGTTCCTTGGCAATATTCTTGGGGAAGTTCTTGTCCATCAAGGAGGCAATGAGCTTTTAGATATAGTTGAGAAAATTCGCGAAACGAGTAAATCGTTGCGATCCGTATTCCTGCCGGAATTGTTTGCAGATTTCAAAGGGATTATCAGCACGCTGGAACCAGACATTCGCCATCAGGTGATTCGTGCGTTTGCCATTTACTTTCAATTGGTTAATATCGCAGAGCAGAATCATCGCATACGCCGCAAGCGTGATTACGAGCGTTCCGCTGGGGAGAGTGTTCAACCAGGTTCCATTGAAAGTGCGATCCAGGATTTGAAAGAGCGCAATATTACATTTGAAGAAGTTCAAGAAATTCTCGAAAGTCTATCCCTTGAGCTGGTAATGACAGCTCATCCGACAGAAGCGATGCGTCGGGCTATTCTGGATATTCATAAACGGATAGCAGACGATGTTATGCAACTGGACAACCCGACACTGACATTCCGCGAACGAGAGCAGCTTCGGGAGAAATTACTGAATGAGGTTATCACACTGTGGCAAACCGATGAGCTTCGTGATCGCAAGCCGACGGTTCTTGATGAAGTCAGAAACGGCATGTATTATTTTCACGAGACTCTGTTTCACATTCTGCCAGAGGTTTATCAAGAGCTGGAGCGCTGCCTAAGTAAGTATTACCCGGGTCACCATTGGCACGTTCCAACCTATTTGCGTTTCGGTTCATGGATTGGTGGCGATCGGGACGGAAATCCTTCAGTGACGGCGGACGTAACATGGAGAACGCTCGAAATGCAGCGGAAGCTTGCGGTTCGTGAATATCAACGGATCTTGCGTGAATTCATGAAATACCTCAGCTTCAGTTCATCCATTGTGAGCGTGTCGGATGAATTGCTTCAATCCATCGAAAAAGACCGGGAGCATGTGACACTGAAAAAGATGGAAATTTGGCACAATGAGAAAGAGCCTTATCGTGTAAAACTGGTATATATGTTAGCTAAAATGAGTCATATTCTTGATGAAAACATGACAGGAAGCGAGCGGTACCAGTCTCCTGAAGAGTTTATTGAGGATTTGAATATCATTGATCGAAGCTTGCGTTTCCATTTTGCTGACTATGTTGCAGACACTTATATCCAGAAGCTGATTCGCCAGGCGGAGTTGTTTGGTTTCCATACAGCAACACTGGATATCAGACAGCATAGCCAAGAGCATGAGAACGCAATGGCCGAAATTCTTCGTAAAATGAACGTCACTCAGGATTACGCACAAATGAGCGAGGACGAGAAAATCGAGCTGCTCAATAACCTGCTTAACGATCCTCGACCGTTGACAACTCCATATCAGGAGTATAGCGACAGCACCGAAGAATGCCTTGAAGTCTATCGCACGGTATTCCGCGCACAGCAGGAGTTTGGTGTGAAATGTATTTCGAGTTATTTGATCAGTATGTCGGAAGGAGCAAGCGACATTCTTGAAGTGATGGTGTTTGCCAAAGAGGTCGGACTCTTCCGCAAGGATAATGATGGTTCTGTGGTTGCTACATTACAGGCTGCCCCATTGTTCGAGACGATTGAGGACCTTCATGCAGCGCCTGAAATTATGCGCAAGCTCTTCAGCCTGCCGATTTATCGTGAGGCCGTAAGCGCAATGAATGAACTGCAGGAGATCATGCTGGGCTACTCTGACAGCAACAAGGATGGCGGAGCTATTACAGCAAATTGGGAGCTGCAGGTAGCGCTCAAGGATATTACCGCTGTAGGCAACGAATACGGCATCAGGCTGAAATACTTCCATGGACGCGGCGGATCGCTTGGACGCGGCGGCATGCCTCTGAACCGCAGCATTTTGGCTCAGCCGGCATCCACTATTGCTGGCGGCATCAAAATCACGGAACAAGGCGAAGTGATATCCTCCCGCTATTCCTTGAAAGGAATAGCTTACCGCAGCTTGGACCAGGCCACTTCAGCACTTATTACGGCTTCTCTGAATGCGCGGTACGCTGAAACCGAATCGACCGAAAAGGAATGGGAAGAGATTTCTTCCAGCATTTCGGCTGCTTCACAGAAGAAATATCAAGATTTGATATTCCGTGACCCGGATTTCCTTAGCTTCTTCAAGGAATCCACACCGCTTCCCGAGGTGGGAGAACTGAATATTGGCTCCCGACCTTCCAAGCGTAAGAACAGTGACCGTTTCGAGGACCTGAGAGCCATTCCTTGGGTGTTTGCGTGGACGCAGAGCCGTTACCTGCTTCCAGCATGGTACGCGGCTGGTACGGGCTTACAGAGCTTCTATCAGGACAAGGAAGAGAATCTGAAGGTGCTTCAGAAGATGTATACGAGTTATCCGTTCTTTACTTCGTTAATTGACACGCTTCAGATGGCTCTTGCCAAGGCCGATCTGATCATCGCCAAGGAGTACTCCTTGATGACGAAGGATGATAAAGCTCGTGAGCGTATCTTCGGTTTGATACAGGATGAGTTCAATTTGACGAAGGAGCTTGTTCTCAAGATAACGGGTCAACAGGACATTCTGGATAACCAGCCGGTCCTTCAGGAGTCCATCCGTCTCCGTAACCCTTATGTCGATCCGCTCAGCTATTTGCAGGTTCAACTGCTTAATGAGCTGCGTGAACTTAGAGAGCAAGAGCAGGATGACGATCCGGATCTGCTCCGGGAAGTACTCCTCACGATCAACGGCATTGCAGCAGGGCTGCGCAATACAGGTTGATTTTTGTAACTGGTCAAAAGGGTAGGCAAGGGTTAATATAAAGCGAGGTTCCCCTGTGGGCCTCGTTTTTTCATCTATGAGGTTGCTTGCCTGCTGATCATGAATTTACAGGCTGCAGGAAGCGTATCTTTGATATGGAAATGGGATTGTTTTTGAATTATTGTTGATTTTTAGAAACAGTTGAATTACCATTTGAATGATGCTTTTTAGACGTTACCCATCAGACCATTCTGGGGGAATTATGGTGGACAATTTGGATGTAAGACTGGCGAAGCTGGCCCGAAAAGGGGATCAGAGAGCTTTTGCCGAAATCGTAGAGCTTTATAAGGATAAGATTTTTCATCTGGCTTACCGGATGCTGAGCAACCGCCATGAGGCCGAGGATGTCGTACAAGAGACTTTTCTGCGTGTGTATAAGAACCTTGATCGATATGACGAGAACCAAAAATTCTCAACTTGGATATATCGTATTGGCACAAATCTTAGCATTGATCGGCTGCGTAAACGCAAGCCTTCTTTCTCGCTGGACGCAGATCTGAATGAAAGTGAAGGCATGGACGGCTACTCCCTGATTCCGAGTGATAATCGTACACCTGAGAGCGAGATGTTGCTATCCGAAACACAGCGCATCATTCATCAGGCTATTGATGGACTCCCTGCGAAGTACAAGACGATCATGATCCTTCGGTACATCCAGGATTTATCACTGCAGGAGGTCAGCGAGATTATGGACTTGCCTGTAACAACGATCAAGACGAGAGTACATCGCGGACGTGAATTTTTGCGGAAAAAATTAGAGTACAAGCTTTGAGGAAAAACGCCTATCGCCGTTCTTAGAGGAAGACAGACAGCGTTTATGGGCGCTTTTTCTTGAGGAATCAGAAAGTCATGTCATTTCATCTTTCTTTCCGATTTTCTTAAAAAAAATTGAAACATCCCCGATTCCGGCACGTATGAACAAGAAGCAAGTCTTATGCCTCTCAGGAGGTATAGACCCAGCAAAGAGATTGAATGAAAGGATTGGCTCACAAATGGATTGCAAATTAGCCGTCTCTTTGATGCATGATTATCTGGATAATGACTTGTCCAACCCGCAGCAGCTAGAATTGCAGAAGCATTTGCTGGATTGTGCTGACTGTCGGAATTACTTCGAGAAGCTGGAGCATACCGATATGCTTCTTTTTTCCTTAACTCATCATGCGACCAAGCCATCAGATGATTTAACGGATCGTATAATGGGCATGCTGCCGCAGCCCAAGACACAAAAAGTCTGGGTCAAATGGGTTAGGAATCATCCTGCGCTCACGGCTGTAGCAATGTTTTTGGTTGTCATGCTCTTTAGTACAATCAGTTTTTGGAGTCAGGATAATCAGCTGGTTGTGAAGAGTGATGAATTCGAAAAACTGGTGATTGAAGGAGATACCGTCATTATTCCTCCAGATCAGATCATCACGGGAGATATTACAGTTGAGAATGGCAAAGCTAAGGTTTATGGCCAGGTTAATGGCAATTTGACGGTCATTGACGGAGAATTATTTCAGGCTTCCACCGCACATATAGCAGGCCAAGTGAAAGATATAGATAGGGCAATGGATTGGATATGGTATAAAATTTCCACTCTGTTTACAGATGTCGCTTACCGCTAGGTGAAAGCCGCAGCTTGCTGAATGAAAGCGCCTCTTTTCAGTGAAAAGAAGGCGCTTCTTTTGTTGATTTTAGGCTTCTAAATACGAAAAGCGAGGGACGTCCGCTTGCATCGGAAAGATTAACGTTATAACCTAGAGAGTGTAGAGCACATACTACATATATAGTCTCAAGCGTTACTCAAGAGGAAGTTCAAAAAGTCCTGGGGCATTCACGAAGGATCATGTGGGCAGGTTCGGTATCGAATCCTGCGATCATCTTCGAGGAACCGGATGGATTGGGCCCGCACTTAAAGGAAATGACGGGGGTTGCTGTATGGAGTATTTCACAGATATGACCTGGGGTGAAACCATTAAAGATATCATCGATATCCTTATCGTTACTTATATAATATATCAATTGATTCTGCTCGTCCGAGGTACAAGGGCGGTCCAGCTGCTTAAAGGGATTCTTGTGCTGGTTGTCATCTGGGCGCTTAGCACCTGGTTTGATTTGTACACACTCAAATGGCTGATGAATCAGATCTTTACATTTGGGGTGCTTGCCATCTTTATCATCTTCCAACCGGAGCTTAGACGTGGTCTGGAGCAGCTTGGGCGAGGTAAGCTGTTCGGACGGGGCGGGGATGTTGATGAGGAGACGAATAAGTTAATCAGCGAAACCATTAAGGCGGTTAATTATTTGTCGAGGCGCAAAATAGGGGCTCTGATCGTGTTTGAGCGGACCACAGGTCTGAATGAATTTGTAGAATCGGGAATTCCGATGCGGTCTGTGATCAGCTCGGAGTTGTTCATTAACATTTTTATACCGAATACACCTCTCCATGATGGGGCGGTCATCATTCAGAATGGTCAAATTGCAGCGGCAGGCTGTTATTTGCCACTATCAGAGAATCCTTTTATCAGTAAGGAACTGGGAACGAGGCATCGTGCAGCCATCGGTATCAGTGAGGTGGGGGATGCGATTTCTGTTGTTGTATCCGAGGAGACTGGACAAGTATCGCTGGCTTTGAATGGACAAGTGGTTCGGGATATCAAGGAAGAGTCTCTGATCTCCAAGCTGTATGAGGAGCTTCGTCCTGCCGCATCCATAAAGGAGAAACGCTCGTTCTTCTGGAAACGGAAGGGGGATGGCCATAATGGATAAATGGATCAAGAACAACACGGCAAGCAAATTGATTGCTTTGGCGGTCAGTATCCTGTTATGGGCAATGGTTCATATGGACAGTGGGGCGCCTGCCCCGCCAACTACATTTTATGATACCAAGATCATTGAAGGCGTTAAGATCCAGACTTATGGATTTGATGATAGTGAATATGCATTAACCGGCATTGATAAAGATCGCGTGAATCTCGAAGTTCGAGGGAAGAAGTCCAACATTGCGCTCTTGACGGATGAATATAAAGTGAAACTTGATCTGAGTACTGTCAGAGAACCGGGTACACACACACTTCCGCTAACTTACTCGATTCCAAGCGGAGTTGAGCTGGTATCGATGGAACCTTCCGCTGTAACCGTAACGGTAGAGACGAGAGTATCGGAATCCGTTACGGTAAGTATTGGCACGAAGGGGGAACCGGCAAAAGATTACCGGGCCGGAACACCCGTGCTGATTGACCCACGACAGGTCACCGTAACCCTGCCAGAATCGTCGATGGCGAATTTGGGACAGGTCAAAGGTAACGTGGATCTGGATGGAGCCAAGGAGAAAATTACGGAGAAGCGAGTCAAGCTTACAGCATATGATAAGCAAGGCGTCGAGATGGAGGATGCGGTCATTGAACCTGCTGCGGTAGCGGCTGAAGTACCGATTGAACCTGCGTTCGTGACTCTTCCTCTGGAGCTTGAGTATACGGGAAGACTGCCGGAAGGATTCGTTTTATCCAAGGTAGACCAAAAGGTAAAAGAAGTGAAGCTGTTCGGCAGCAAGGAGGCACTCGCAGGAGCTGGGACCTATATCGAAGCCGCGATCAACTTGGGAGAAGTTAGGAACTCCGGAACAACAGTGCTTACGGCCGACTTGACGCCGCCCGAAGGTTTTGAGAAAATCGAGCCGAGCTCTATAACAGTGGATGTTACGGCCGTATCGCATGGTGAACGGGTTGTTAATGGCATTCCCATTACGTTAAAAGGGGTCTCCTCAGGCCTGGATGCTGTAATAACCGATCCGAAAACGCAGACGATATCCTTGACGCTTACCGGTGCGCCGGATTTGCTGAATAGTCTGGAGCCATCAGACATCGGGGTTGAAGCGAATGCGGCCGGCTTGAAGGCGGGGGTGCACGAAATTCCGCTGCAGATCACATTGCCAAGTTTCATCAACCGAGCGGACCGGAATCGACTTGTCATTAAAGTGGAGCTGAAGGACAATTCCAAGCCAGTTACAACGGATCCAAGCAGCTCTAACAACGAGGGAACCGACAAAGACAAGCCTGATTCACCGGGAACGGGATCAGGTAATGATCAAGTGGAGAATCCGCCTGCGCCTCCCACGAACGAGGGCACGGATAACTCCGGATCAGGAGAAAGTCCATCCCATCCGCCGGGAGACGGATCGAACGATGGAACAACGGGGTCAGAATCATCACAAGATGGATAATATCGAAGAGTAGATAAAGGAGTATATAAAACATGGGGAAATATTTTGGTACAGATGGAGTAAGAGGAGTTGCGAATCAAGAACTGACAGCGGAAATGGCTTATAGCATCGGTCGCTGCGGCGGCTATGTGTTGACAGGTGATAAAGAGAAGCCAACCGTAATCATCGGTATGGATACCCGGGTATCCGGGGCTATGCTGGAGTCGGCTTTGGTTGCAGGCCTGCTGTCCATCGGTGCACACGTCATTCGTTTGGGTGTTGTAAGCACTCCCGCGGTGGCTTATATTACAAGACTGTTGAAAGCTGATGCAGGTGTCATGATCTCGGCATCGCACAATCCGGTGCAGGACAACGGCATCAAGTTCTTCGGCGGAGACGGCTTCAAGCTGTCGGATGAAACAGAACTCAAGATTGAAGAGCTGATGGATGCCGAAACGGATAATCTGCCGCGTCCGATCGGAGCTGATTTAGGTGAGCTTCTCGTTGATGATGAATCGAAATATAAATACCTGGATTATCTGAAAACCACGGTTAACAACCGGTTTGACGGCTTGAAAATCGTGCTCGACTGTGCAAATGGTGCTGCTTATGAGCTGGCTCCGAAACTTTTCCGTGAGTTGGGTGCTGACGTAATCACCATTGGCGCTGAGCCGAATGGCCTGAATATTAATGATCACTGTGGATCTACACACCCAGAGAAACTCGTTGAGGCTGTGCTTGCTCATGGGGCTGATCTCGGTCTTGCTTTTGACGGTGATGCGGATCGTCTGATTGCGATTGACGGTAAAGGCGAGGAAGTGGATGGCGACTTCATCCTATGCATTTGCGGTGACGCTATGAACCGTGCGGGCAAGCTGAAGGAAGGCACGATCGTTTCGACCGTCATGAGTAACATCGGCTTTTATAAAGCATGTGAGAGCTTGAAGCTGAAAACAGCAAAAACCGCAGTCGGCGACCGTTATGTCATGGAAGAAATGCGCCGCGGCGGGTATAACCTGGGCGGAGAGCAATCCGGACATGTCATTTTCCTGGATCACAACACAACCGGTGATGGCATTTTGACGGGGATTCAACTGGTGGATACGTTGGTAGCCTCCGGGAAGCCTCTGCATGAGCTGAAGAGCAGCATGCGCAAGTACCCGCAAGTGCTGGTTAATGTTCGTGTGGGTGATAAGAGCAAATATCAAGGAAATACAGTAATCGAGTCCGCAATTGCCGAGGTTGAGGGTATTCTGGGCGATAACGGCCGTGTCTTGGTTCGCCCATCGGGTACGGAATCCCTTATTCGAGTCATGGCGGAAGGCCCGGACAAAGAAGAGCTCGATCGTTATGTTACGCAGATTGCGGATGTAGTGAAGCGGGAATTGGTGTAAGTCTAAGGGTGTATTTTTCAAGGAAAGCAGACTAATTTCTGTCAGGGCCAGTGAACTATGTTGTTCGGTTCACTGGCCCACAGCTTTTCCAATATGCCGAGTGTATGAAAGCGCAACACACCCTGTCCTGTCTGCGAACATAGCTGTGTAAGTCATCGCCTGTGAACATAGGTCATTCGATGTCATTAGTGTGGGTTATAGCGTGTAGAGTCCAGTCGGGCAAGGAAACCGCCGAGTTGCCAAAGTGATGATGTGTGAATATAATAAAGGATGTTATTCAAGAATAGAAAGTGAGGACCGTGAGGTTACTATAAGCTTCATAAGCGCCAGAGCTTGTACCTGCGCGGGGATTGGTTATTGCTTGATGGAATGACCAAACGGCAGAACGCAAGTTGACGAGGTAGAGGTGTTCGGATTATTCGGCGGGGACCTCTCGGTGATGCACCAACCGTAAGCGGATCACGGAAAAGGAATGGGCGACCGTTCTGACAACGTATTTGCAGGTGCTGCACAATAACTTATATACCAAAACATGAATGTGCGATCTAGAATGCGACAGCGCGGTGGAAGAAGAGTGCATTCATGTCTGTTCAACTAAAATCAGCCTACGTATTGCTGGGTTTCTTGAACGTTGATAATTGAATAGATCATTCTTCTTTCCTCATACCGCACAGATGCTGCCGTGTTCTATTTCCGCCTAACTATTATAGGGAAATCGAACGGAGGAATCATACTATGTGTGGTATTGTCGGATATATTGGAAATCAGAAAACGCAAACGGTGTTGATCGAAGGATTGAGAAAGCTTGAGTATCGTGGATACGATTCTGCTGGGATCGCGGTCTTCACGAATGAAGGTCTGCGCGTTGCGAAGGCACAAGGACGTCTTGCCAACTTGGAGGAGAGACTGGAGTCTGCTCCCCTCGTAGGAACCGCAGGTATCGGTCATACCCGCTGGGCTACGCATGGCCGTCCATCGGACGTGAACTCTCATCCGCATACAGACGAAAGCCAGAAGTTCTCCGTTGTTCATAACGGTATCGTTGAGAACTATTTGGAGCTGAAGGAAGAGCTGATCAGTCAAGGACATCACTTTGTTTCGGAGACCGATACAGAAGTTATTTCCCACCTCATTGCCCGTGAGTATGACGGTGATATCGTTAAGGCCGTGCAGAAGGCGATCTCTTACATGAGAGGTGCATTTGCCCTTGGAGTCTTAACCGAGTATGAGCCGGATCGTCTGGTGGCTGTGCGTCAAGCAAGCCCGCTTATTATCGGTCTTGGCGAAGGAGAGAATTTCATCGGTTCTGATATTCCGGCGATTTTGAAATATACACGGAACGTATATATTCTTAACGATGGAGAGATGGCTCTCTTGACAGCAGATGCTGTCGAATTAATGACCATTGAGGGGAACTTTATTTCTCGGGAAATGATTCGTGTCGATTGGGATGCTGTTACAGCGGAAAAAGGCGGATTCGATCACTTCATGCTGAAGGAAATCCATGAGCAGCCAAAAGCATACCGTGATACGATGCTGGGCCGCGTGGATGAGAGCGGACGCAAAGTGGTTCTGCCTGAACTGAAGCTGACCCAGGAACAGATTAAGAACATTCGCAATGTGCAGATCGTTGCCTGCGGTACGGCTTATCATGCCGGTCTTGTTGGACGCAGCGTGATTGAAGAAATGGTACGCATTCCGGTAGAAAATGATGTGGCTTCCGAGTATCGTTACCGTTCGCCAATCGTTACACCAGAGACCCTTGTCATCGTGGTGAGCCAATCCGGTGAGACGGCTGACACATTGGCTGCGCTTCGTGAAGCCCAGAGCCACGGTGCTCATGTCCTGGCCATCACGAACGTAGTAGGCAGCTCGATTGCCCGTGAAGCGAATGATGTACTCGGCACGCTGGCTGGTCCAGAGATTGCTGTAGCATCCACTAAAGCTTATACCTCACAGTTGATTGCCTTCTATCTGTTTGGTCTGTACCTGGCTCAAGTACGCGGTACAATGACTGAGGACGCTGTTGCTGAAGTCATTGCAGCGATGGAAGCACTGCCTGAACAGGTGGAATCCATGCTGACCAACGCGGAATCCATTAAGGGATATGCCGAGCAAATTGCGGAGCATGAGAACCTGTTCTTCATCGGCCGTGGTCAGGACTACGCCGTGGCACAGGAAGGCTCCCTGAAACTCAAGGAGATCTCTTACATTCATTCCGAGGCATATGCTGCCGGCGAGCTGAAGCATGGTACGCTTGCCCTTATTGAAGAGGGAATACCAGTCATTGCCCTGGCAACCCAGGAAGCGGTGTTGGAGAAAACCGTAAGTAACATCAAGGAAGTGAAAGCACGTGGTGCTGAAGTAATGGCAATTACGTATGAAGAGCATGTGGCTGGCCTGCTGAAATCCGTGGATCAAGCCTTTGCCATTCCGAAGACCTTGCCGATCTTGACGGCTGCCGTGTCTGTAGTTCCACTGCAGCTCCTTGCTTACTATGCATCTCTTGCCCGTGGCAACGACGTAGATAAGCCGCGTAACCTGGCGAAGAGCGTGACGGTGGAGTAAGGAAAGAGGGTGGGAGCAAGGAAAATATAAGCTTCCTAGTGGCACAAAGTGTAGAAGAGTAAAATGTGTGGAAACCACATATAAGATATCGTATATAGTGGGCAGTCTAAGGGAGTCATCCCAGGCTGCCCTCTTTTTATTTCAATGAACATTATTTCGTGTAGAATCTGATATATGCTGGTTTAAAGAAGCTGTTTGAGCCTGTTTATCTCATCGAAATTCCAAAGCGATCGTGGCTGGCTGTGATTCGATTGAGTTGTGCCGACCCAGGAAAGTCGGTGCTCCCTATATTGTTACGGTAAAGCTGACTTACAAGATGCCGCTCAGAACTGAAAAGCAAACACCAAAAAGCACCTGATACTATCAGGTGCTTTTTGGTATGCTACTGCTACTGCTCCGCGTACGGCATTTTATGCAAACGTAATCCAGCCCTTATGGGACATAGCTTACTCCAAGCTTTGGCTTAATTTGACAATCTGGTTCCAGCCCTCGTCGATGCTGATTTTACCGAACATAATCGACTGCGTGATGTTGTCGTACTCCTTCGTGAAGTTAGCCCAGCCGCCCTTATTCCCCGGGCCGGGGTCAAATGCGGCGCCGTCCTTGGATACCTCGTTGATCAGACCGAGGGAGCTTTTATCGACGTCCGTAAATTTAGGCTGGAGCGCATCGGCTACGCTTTTATTGACGGGAATCCCCCGCGAAGTGCCCAAGATTTCTCCGGCTTCCTCGCTGTTGACGAACCAGTCGATAAACTCCTTCGCTTCCTCTTTATATTGGCTGTTGGGGCTGACACTCCAGTACATGGAGGCTTTCAGCCAGCCGCTCGCCTGCGTGGCCCTCGGCTGAGTTGTTAGTGCCATCACGCCGGGTTTTAAGGCATCCGTTCCGCCGAATTCCGCCGCATGTGCGCCCCGAAGCAGAATCTTTTCCTGGATGAGCAGGTCCATTTGTGCGTCCTGCCCTTTATCCGACACGGTCACGTCAGGCGGCGTCACAAGTTGTTCTTTGCGAAGCTCAGCCCATTGGTTCATCCAATCCTTCCAGGTAGCCTCGTCATAATGGAATTTCCCGTCCTTGCTCATGGAGAAGCCTTTGCCCATGCTCAGCTGATAGGACATATAGGACGCGCCATCCGCGGTCAGGTCCCGCGTGAGGTATTGGTCTTTGGCCAGCCTCGGTTTCAGGTCGCGCGCCATGGCAAAAAACTCGTCCCATGTCTTTGGCGGTTGAATGCCGAGACTGTCCATCATCGTTTTGTTGTACACCATGCCCCAGGCATTGTTGCCCAGCGGCATCGCGTACAATTTGCTCTGATAGGTGCCAGTCTCAAGCAGCACCTTATCGATCTTGTCCGTCGGAATGGAGGAGAGATCCTCCAGCCGTCCGCTGGATGCCCAATCGTTGAACCAGGCGGCATCCATTTGGAAGATATCCGGTGTATTTTTCCCCGCGGACTGGGTAGACAGCTTGTCCTGGTACCCGTCGAAGGACTGGTACTCTGGTTCGAAAGTGATGCCCGGATGCTTTTCAGAGTATAAATCAAGCGCTTTCAAAGTTGCGTCATGCCGGGCTTGAGAGCCCCACCACATGATCCGGAGTGTGATGGACTTGCCGTTTCCCGAATCCGCGGATCCGCCTTCTTCCTTCTTGACACCGCTGCAAGCGGAGAGAATGAGTGATAGTGAAAGCACTGCTGCAGCGCCAGCGGCGAGACGATGCCATGATTTTCTCATCGGATGAACCTCCCTTAAGTAACTGATCTACTTCTTCACTTAACGTACCAAGTCCAGAGTCTCCCTCGTAGTGGACAAATCAACAAATCGTTTCAGTATTTTACGATTATCGAGTGAAGGGGGCCAGATGCTTAACGCCAGGAATAACCGGGAACTCTTCATTCAGGCTTTGTGGAACTCAGTGGGACTGCGCCCGGTATGCTTTTTGAACAGGGTGGTGAAGTACGGAACATTCCGATAACCGACCCGCTCGGCGATTTCGGCGATCAGCAGTTTTTTCTCGAGAACCATGCGCTTGGCTTTTTCCATTCGGACCCTGGTTAGATAATCGCCAAAGGTTTCGCCTGTAAACTGGCGGAATAACGTGCTGAGATAGTTTTTGGAGA
Source organism: Paenibacillus glucanolyticus NBRC 15330 (assembly GCF_004000885.1). GTDB lineage: Bacteria > Bacillota > Bacilli > Paenibacillales > Paenibacillaceae > Paenibacillus_AQ > Paenibacillus_AQ glucanolyticus. The sequence continues at coordinate 199,254 of NZ_BIMC01000009.1, read as the reverse complement.
TATAGACCTGGTCGGCCAAATCCTGAAGGTGGATGTTCTCGGCGTAATGCTCATGAATGTATTGGATGATATAATCGACCGTTTCCTTATGCTTGAGGTTCTCGTTAGGCGTGTAACGCGAGCAGATTCGTTTCACTTTCTCCGCTACCCATGCTTTCCACTGCAACGCATCTTCCATTTGGTCCAGCTCTTTGGTCAAGTCCGTGAGAGGCAGTTCATCGTCGAGCCGGATGCCGGACTCATACAGGGTGAAGGAGAGGATGGCGAACAGCTGCGTTCCGATGGCGGTAAGCTCTTCGGGTTGGAGCTGGGCCGCGCCGTTATCCCTGCGGAAGAAATCATCCAGCGCCAGCAGCGCCCGGGGCTCATCGAAGGTTCGAACAGCGTCGGTCATCTCCTGGAAAAATCGCACCGGCCGTACGCTCCGTGCTGCTGAATGCCGGAAACCGCCTTCGTTATAAACGTAGACACAGGGAAAGGCGACATCCGGTTCGCGCCGCTCGGCGAGTGCCTGAAATGCTTCTTCGGTAGAATCGGGGATGGCAAGCCAGTCGTCCTTGCGAAGACCTGCCCCGATGTGCAGCTTGACCTTGAGGAACCGATGCACAGATGAATTGATTCGCCCTGCCAGTGCCAGAACTTCCGAGCGGAACGCCTCTGTCGGCCAGGAGAGGGGCTTATACAGCAGCAGTGCCATATGGTGACTATGCAGCTCCAGGAAATAGCTGCGCAGCCCATCCTGGCCGGCTAGCTCCTCGACCGTGTTGCCCACGGCGAAACGGAACAGGTGCCAGTCACGGACGGAGATTCCCTCCATACGTCCTTGCCGCTTGATTTCTAAGGCCAGCATCATGAATTGGGCATTCTTCCAGCCGAGCCGTTCCAGCATTCGGGAGGGATCTGTCAGCGGGGAGGGTGTTCCTCCGGTGAGGGCGGACTTGACCCATTCCCTTTCCAGATAAGGCTCATACTGCATAAGCTGGGTTTGAATCTCCTGCTCTCTGTGTTCCAGCGCTCGGCGTTCCGCAAGCTCGCGGGTGACGCGCTGCAGCACCTCGCGGATCGTGGTCGGTGAGGCCGGCTTCGGTAAATAATCATCAACCTGAAGCCGAAGCGCTTTACGAGCGTAGTCAAAATCCGAGTACCCGCTCAAAATGATGATTTTGCCAGCGTACTGCTGCTTACGGAGCTGTTCAATCATATCGAGACCATTCATCACCGGCATATAAATATCCGTAATGACAATATCGGGCTGAGTCGCTTCAATCAGCCGAAGTCCTTCTTCACCATCTAGAGCCTCCCCGACAGGCCGGACTCCGAGCTGCTCCCAGGGAATCAGCCGGGACATGCCGCTGAGCACTTGCCGGTCGTCATCCACGATAGCGATGGTCCACATGTATTCCTCCCCCTTTCTGATCCCGCGGCTGATTTACCTTCGGCCAATAGATCTCCGCTTCGGAGCCTGGCGCATCGGTACGGTTGCGAAGCGAAACGCCAAAGGGCGGGCCGAAATAAACCTGTATGCGCTCCTTTACATTGCGGATCCCGTATCCGCCCGTGGGATGGCGTTTACGAGTCTTCCAGTCTTCACGCAGTCCGATGCCGTCATCCCGAATCCAAATCCGGATGCCTCGGTCCTCTTCCATGCAAATCAGATGAATCCGGCCCTGGCGTCTGCCATGAAAACCATGCATAACGGCGTTTTCTACAAAGGGCTGCAGGGTCAGTTTTGGAATCATCAGATGCCGTAATTCCTCCGGGCAATCGATGTGCCATTCCAATTCTTCGCCCCACTTGAACTGCTGGATTTTCAGAAAGCAATCCACGTGCAGAAGCTCTTCCTGAAGCGTAATCATGGATTCGCCGCCTGACAGCCCGATGCGGAACATCTGTCCCATCAGCTCGAGCACTTGGCTGATCTTCTCCTGGCCAGCTTCAAGGGCCATCCAATTCAGCTGATCCAGCGTGTTGTAGAGAAAATGGGGGTTAATCATCGCTTGCAGCGCCTTAATCTCCGCTTCGCGCTGTGCTTTATACTGCTGCTCCAGGGATTGATACAGGGTTTCGATCCGCTCGGTAAGCTTGCGGTAGCCGCTGAACAGGCTGCCGAATTCGTTGCGGTATTCTGTCGGCAGCGGCTGTCCGCGCTTCTCGGGATTAAACGCCTGCATCAGCTGAACGAGCTTCCGGATCGGCCGCGTGAAATTCCGGGATAGGAACATTGTGAAGAACAAGGACAGCAGAATGGCGGCGGCTCCAACTACAGCCATCGTCCACGCCAGACGTACACTTCCGCTGGTGATGTCCTTCCAGGGCGTAAGCTCCACCAGCATCCAGCTGCCCGGGGACGTCCGGGACCATACGGTGAGCATGCTCTTCTCCGGCAGCGAGCCGGCGGCAGCCAGCACCTGATGCGCTTGGCCGGTGTCCCCGTCGACCCGCTCCAGGATGGCGTTGATTTCCCCGGGAGGCGGAGCAATCCGGGTGTGCATGATCATCCGGCCGCCGGAGTCGAGCAGCAGTCGGCTGGCCGAGGAGTTGTCTTCCGTCAGAATTTGCTGCAAAAATTTAACCCGGACATTGATGATCAGAATCCCCCGGTTCACGCCATCCAGCGTGGTGATTTTACGGATAAAGCTTATTACCTGCTGCTTCCCCTGCGGGGAACCGACCTCACGCTGGCCGATCCAGACAAAGTCGGACTTATCCACGGCCGGATACCAGCTCTCCCGGCTGGCCGAGGCGAGAGGGAGGTACTGAATGTTGGCGTTCGGGTCGACCTGAAGCGGATCATTCATATAAATCTGAAAGGAGAACATCGAGCGAGAGCTATTCAGCATCGGCGCCAAATAATCCCGGTTCAGCTCGTCCCTCGCTGTCTTTCGTGCATAATAATCTCCGTTCATCGTTACATAGTTGACCAGAGGCGAGTTAATGGACACGGCTAACGAGGTTTGCTCCACAGCACTCATATGGTCGGTAAGCTGCTTGTTGAGCTGCTGCAGCACCGCCTGCTGGTACATGGAGGTGCTGTCCGCCTGCTCAGCTGCCGAGAACCGATAGCTAACGATCATCATGATCGTGATGAGGACCGCGACAAAACCGGCAAAGCTGAAGAAAAAGACGTAATCGATGCGGAACGTGCGAAACGGATTCATGCGTTTTTCCCTCCTCTTGGTAGCTGTGAGGACTCTGCATTCGCTCTGCTGCCTCAAAGCCAACGTTGACGGAAGCCGAATGAACGAGTCCGTCCGGCTTAACCGCTGCCTGAAGAAGAGCTGGAATAAACTTGGCACAGCGATCCGTTTACCGATCTGATACCTAACCTTTCAGCCCGGTTGTGGCGATCCCCTCCACGAAGTGCTTTTGCGCCAGAAAGAAGATGACAACCGGCGGCAGCACGGAGAGCAGGGATACGGCAAGCAGTTGTCCCCACGGAACGGCTGACTGAGAATCGATGAACATCCTGAGCGCGAGCGGGACGGTATACTTGTCCACGGTATTCAGATAAATCAGCGGGCCGAAATATTCGTCCCAGCCCCAAATAAACGAGAAAATCGTGACCGTAATGAGCGCCGGGAGAGTCAGCGGCATGATGATGCGCAGATAAATGCCGAACCAGGTGCAGCCGTCGATTTTTGCTGACTCATCGAGCTCTCGCGGAATACCGCGGATGAATTGGACAATCAGGAAAATAAAGAAAGCTCCGCCCATGGCTGACGGGATGATCAGCGGCAGATAGGTGTTGATCCAGTCGAAGGAATGGAACATCGTATACTGCGGGATGAGCGTGACCTGCCCCGGAAGCATCAGGGTCATGAGCAGGATGGAAAACCATAATCCCTTCAGCGGAAAGGTCAGCCTAGCGAAGCCGAAAGCCACCATGCTGGCTGAAATAACGTGAATGATCGTAGTCGCCACGTTGAGCTTGAGGCTGTTCATAAAGAAGCGTGTAAACGTATACTTGGGCAATGCCATCCAGCCTTCCGTATAATTTTGCCACAGCCATACCTTGGGGAACAGGGTGGGCAGACTGATTTCTGGTGTAGACTTAAAAGAAGCGCCGATCCACCAAAGCACGGGATAGAACATCACAAAACAGAACGCAATCATCAGCACATGGACCAGCCAGTTTTGTTTATTATGAGCCCCTGTCATTTGCGACCCTCCGTTTCGGTTTCGTAGAACACCCAGTATTTGGACGCAACAAAATTGAGCGCCGTGGCAATGCCGATGATAACGAGCAGTATCCAGGCCAAGGCCGAGGCGTAACCCATCTGCAGCGAACCGAAGGCTTTATTGTAGAGGAACAAGGCAAACATCTCGGTTGAATTGACCGGTCCTCCATTCGTGACCACAAAAGCCGAAGTGAACATCTGGAATGCGTTGATGATGCCCATGATCAGATTAAACAGGATGACCGGGGATAACATGGGCAGGGTAATCCGGATAAACTTGCGGAGCGGCGATGCTCCGTCCACGGAGGCAGCCTCATATAACTCACCAGGGATTTGTTTGAGACCGGCAAGGAAGATAATCATCGATGAACCGAACTGCCATGCCGTCAGCAGCACCAGGGTGGCAAGGGCGGTGGAGGGGGTGCCAATCCAGTTTTTGGGGGCGATTCCGACCCAAATCGCGAGATGATTAATGAAGCCGTTCAGGCCGAAGATATTGCGCCACAGCACGGCCACCGCCAAGCTTCCGCCGATCAGAGAAGGCAGGTAGATGATGGTCCGGTAGAAGGAGATTCCACGGATGTTTCGGTTCAGCAGCAGGGCTACAGCCAGCGCAGCCAGCAGTTTCAGCGGCACGGAAGCGATCACGTACAGAAAGGTCACCTTCAGCGAATTGAAGAAAAGCCGATCTTGGGAGATATCCTGGTAATTCTTGAGTCCGATCCAGCGGGCCGGCTCCAGCAGCGAATACTCGGTGAAGGATAAATAGAAGGATTGGATGATGGGCCACAGCTGTAAAATGAGAAAGCCCAGCAGCCAGGGTGCGATGAACAGGTAGCCGGCTAACGGAGCGTTCCAGCGTCCTTTGAACCTTTTGGTAATCGCTTTCATCTTTTTGTCCAGTTCGACCTTACCCGCCGACTGTACCGTTTGTGGATTCATGATTGATTAATCTCCTCTCGCCTATTGATAGCTCCCATTGTATCCTGATGAAAATGTGGCCTGTAGGCGAAAGATGCACAAATTCTTTCATTATTGAATGATGATTAGGAGTGAATTCAAGGTAAATTGCAGGGGGATGTTTTAAGAGTATCTTTTCTGACGATGGGTGTTCAGCACAAAGGACTGTAAAAAGCATTAAAAGCATGCCGGTTACTATGGGCGTCAAGCAGTTGAGTTAATGTGCTGAGGAGAGGTCTGCAGAATCACAAAATCCTTATTTCACAAGGGTTTTGTGACATCGTTGTCGAATTTATCTGCAAGGAAAACCGACTCCACTACATTTTATCAAAACAAGATAGAAAGGTGACCAAGATGGAATGGTACACAGTCTCAAAACATTTATTTTTTCGAATAGACCTTATAAATTAAAAACGCTTATCATTTTACTGGTAACCGTTGTGCTTGCGGTGTCTCTTATTTTGACAGGTATACTTATTGCAAATGACTATGCAACTACAACCCAGAGAAATCTCGAAGATAAAGCTAAAGCGATTGCAAGTGCAGTGGGGCACACCTCTACCACTCTGGAAAGCCTGCGCAATGGAAGTTATGGCGGTTCGGTCCAGACCTATACAAAGGATGTTCAAGCGGACACAAACATTGAGTACATCGTGGTCATGGATATGAATAGCATTCGCCTCTCTCATCCTAACGAAGAGATGATTGGCAGAAGGTTTGTAGGAGGAGACGAAGGGCCAGCCCTTGCAGGAGAAAGCTATACATCGGTCGCTCTCGGCACTTTGGGAGAGTCGATGCGTGCCTTTGTGCCAATTTGGGACGGAGCAGAGCAGGTTGGCGCAGTGGCGGTGGGGATGGCAAAGGATAAAATAAATGATGCGGTTTTTCATAGTCAAAAGATTATCCTTTTTGGCATGAGCATTGGTTTGGCTGCAGGCTTAGTTGGTGCACTCCTGCTGGCGCAAAAGGTCAAGAACACGATGCATGGGCTGGAGCCGGCTGAAATAAGCAAACTACTGGAGGAAAAGGAAGTGATGCTTGCTTCCGTTCGTGAGGGAGTAGTGGCTATTGATGAAAAGGGGATCATGGTGGTGGCCAATCCGGCAGCGCGGGATATATTTAAGAGGGCTGGTCTTGGAGTCGATCCTATTGGGAAAAATGTGCAAGAAATTATGCCAGAATCAAAGCTGCAAGAAGTTCTCATTCATCAAAGAGCAGAGATGGACCAGCCGCAAAAACTTAACAATCTGGAAATCGTCGTAAACTGTGTTCCTGTTAAGGCAGCAGGCAAACTCGTAGGAGCACTGGCTACGTTTCGTGATAAGAGGGAGTTGACAAGCATGCTGGAGCAATTATCAGGGGCCAAAAATTATGCAGAAAGCCTTCGGGTTCACACGCATGAGTTCATGAATAAGCTTCATGTGATATCAGCAATGGTACATACAGAATCTTACAAGGAATTGCTGGAGTATATAAAACAAATTTCAAATTACTATCAAAAAGATGTAGGCTGGGTCTCCAACTATGTGAAAGACCCTGTGTTAGCAGGATATTTGCTCAATAAGCTCACCTTTTTACAAGGTCATGATGTCAAAGTCACACTTACAGGGCAAGAAGCGTGGCCTTCCATTGCACGGTCAGAAGTTCTGGATGCGCTTACTACCATAATAGGAAACAGTTTGGACAACGCCTATGAAGCGATGGCCGGGCAGGAAGAAAAAGAAATAACGGTTGAATTGTCTTCAACCAAGGACGGCTGGCTTGAATGGACGGTGCGTGACAATGGCCCAGGTCTATCGGAAGAGCTTCCTGGGGAATGGATCAGAAAAGGAAGTTCTACCAAAGGAGAGGGACGGGGCTACGGCATGCATCTAATCCACAAAGCGGCGGCAGACACAGACGGCACTGTGCATATATCATCAAGGAAAGGAGACGGGATGAAATTGACGGTGCGCATCCCATACCAGGCATGATTCAGGTCTTGATTATTGAAGATGATCCGATGGTGGCAAAGTTTAACGGAATGTACGTGGACAAGGTGTCAGGATTTGAATTGGCAGGAACGGCAGATAAAGTGGAAGCGGGATGGGAGATTCTAAAAAATAAAAAAGTTGATTTAATTTTACTTGACGTATATCTGGCGAACAAGAACGGGCTTGATTTACTCGTTGATGTACGGAAATTTAACCATTCAGTTGATGTTATCGTTGTCTCTTCCGCGAATGACCAGGGCTCTATACAAACGGCTCTTCGTTACGGGGCTGTTGACTATTTAATCAAGCCCTTTGATTTCGAGCGGTTTCAAGAGGCGCTTATGCGATACAAGTTCAGATATATCCATTTGCAAAAAGAAGGAATTCAGCAAAAAGAGCTGGATGAATTATTTCATCAAGGGAACGGGAACAAAGAAAGAACTGAGGAGAACTTGCCCAAAGGGATTACAAAAGAAACATATATTCGTGTTCTACGTGAGCTTCATGGGCTGGAGGGCTGGTTTTCCACAGCTGCGTTAGCTGAGGTAACAGGGATTTCAAGAGTCTCGCTGAGAAAATATCTGCGCTTCCTGGAGGACTGCAACATACTGCTTAATGATGTCAGCTATGAAGGCAGCGGCCGTCCACTTCATCGCTACAAGCTTAGTCAGGAGGGGCATGATTACGTGCTTTCTATTCTGCAAAAAACCAGATAAAAAATGAAGTTCATGCAGCTCGTTTGCAAATTTGCAACGAGTTTTTTCATGTTCACACACTTTTTTTAGTTACAAAAAACCAGATATTAGTTACAAAACCTATACGGAAAGGCAAATATATAAGAGAATTATCGAAAGCGCTTACAAAATGGAGGGGTAAATGATGAGACAACTGGCTTTGTCAGCTTGGCGCAGCCTGTGGGCACAGCACAAACGAACAAAAAACATACTGAATGTATTCTTCTATCGGAATCAATCAGCAGCTGTGCCAGAACCTAAACAAGCATCAGACAAGATAGCTATTCAACATAACGAAGAAAATGCTGTTGAGGATATGAAGAGTCAAGAACCGAATGAAAACTCCAATAAGCCGTACTCAAAAGCTCAGCTGATCGGGCTTATACTGGGGCCAGCCTTGTTCATATTGACGATGTTATTTTTCCAACCTGACGGACTGTCCACGGAAGGGAAATCCGTGCTCGCCGTTACGTTATGGATTGCCACATGGTGGATTACAGAGGCGATCCCTATACCGGCTGCATCATTGCTGCCGCTCATACTTCTTCCTGTTACAGGAGCGATGCAGGGCAGTGAGGTGGCATCATCATACGGCAACGATATTATTTTTCTGTTTCTGGGCGGTTTTTTCATTGCTACGGCGATGGAAAAGTGGAATTTGCATAAAAGAATGGCCCTATTTATCATCTCGATGATCGGTACCAGCACACAGCGTATCTTGCTAGGTTTTATGGTTGCAACTGGATTTTTATCGATGTGGGTGTCAAATACCGCGGCTGTTATGATGATGGTCCCAATGGGCCTTGCGATTACTGCCCAGGTTGCCAGTGCTTTGAAGGGAAGGCCGGAAGAAAAGGATCTGCCGAAATTTGAGAAGTCCCTTATTTTTGCTATTGGCTATGCAGGAACGATCGGTGGACTCGGGACATTAATCGGCACTCCGCCCAATATTATTCTAGCTGCCCAAATGAATGAGTTATTTGGTATTACCATCTCCTTTGCCCAGTGGATGCTGTTTGCCGTACCCGTTGTCATTGTAATGCTGTTCTTCACATGGTTTTATTTGGGGAAAATGAAGTTCAACACGTCCATTAAACAACTTCCAGGCGGAAGAGAATTGATTCAGAGCGAGCGCGGAAAACTTGGCAAGTTATCCTTTGAAGAAGGTATGGTTGGCGCGGTGTTTGTATTTGCTGCATTTATGTGGATCACTCGTGAGTTTTTATGGGTAGAAGATGGTTTACTCATCCCAATTCCCGGGATCTCGGATGGGATGATTGCAATTATGGCAACCGCACTTTTGTTTATGATTCCGGCTAAAGCAAAAACAAGCTCTCGTATTTTAAATTGGAGTGATTCGAAGGAAATTCCGTGGGGTGTACTCCTTCTTTTTGGAGGCGGCTTGGCTATTGCGGCAGGGTTCCGTTCCAGCGGCTTATCTGACTGGATGGGTGAGCAGTTGACTATACTCAATGGTTCTCATCTTATTGTTATTATTTCATGTGCTACACTTCTCATCATCATGATGACCGAGATCACGTCCAATACGGCAACAGCAACGATGATCTTGCCTGTCGTAGCTGCCCTTGCCATCGCCCTTGGTATTCATCCATTCGCTCTTATGGTGCCTTGCGCCATGGCGGCCAACTGCGCCTTCATGCTGCCTGTCGGCACGCCGCCCAATGCGATCATATTCGGCACGGGGAAAATAAAGATTATTGACATGGTTCGCGCAGGTTTCTCCGTTAACATATTTGCCACAATCATTATTATCCTTGCCGTGTATTATTTGCTTCCCATCGTTTTTGGGTTTGATCTTACCGTTGTCCCTGAAAGTTTCTTGAATAAGGCATAAAGAAGCCACCCCACTTCTACATCTGCATAGCTTGATGAAAGTGGGGACCTCTTTCGGTATCGTTTATACGCTTTAATATGTCTTGCCGATATTTCCTGTAATTTCTCTTCCATCTTGAATTCATCCTTGTCAATAGGATGAATTCATTGTGACAGGCCTTCATTCTTATGACTCATTCTATCGATTCTACCTGAATGACAGGAACCTGCGTGAGTTTAGGAGTTTCAGTACTGTCACGACTCTCACTGTTGTCTGGTTGGGTATCCTCAGGATTGATGACCTCGGTGGGGACGGAATCTCCTGGAATATCCGTTTCCTCCGTGGAATCGCCCTCAGCTGGTATATCCTCCGGTTCGGTCGGGTCGGAGGCAGGAGGATCCTGGCTGCCTGGTATCTCCATCTGCTGATACTCGCTAAACGTTCCTATAATGCTTGCACTCCCCGCAGGGAAATCCAGCTCTCCTCTTAAGATCACATAGTGGCCATCCCGTTCAGCAAGGGCTTCACCATAGCCCCCTGCCAGAATATTGATGGTGAAGCGGACTTTCTTGTTCCGGTGACTTTTGATATCAGCAATATCGATGTCGGTATAATTGGGCTGAAACCCTGTGAATCCGTATTGATCTCCCTGACGCTCGAAGATGGCGATCTCTTCCGGGCTTGCTCCTTCGAAGTTGGTAACCAGCAGGGACTTATCCGGCAGGATTTGATAGCTTTCGGCGGTAAACTGGAACAGCGGAATCAGATTGGAAGCCCTGGCTTCATAGGCTGAATACCATACCAGATCAGTTCCTGTGCCGCCTTCCACCAGGACGACCGGATTTGTCTCCGTGCTGAGCGATTCTTCAATTGAAACTTGGCGGATCGCGATTTCAGACGGGAAATCATGATTTTGGAATAATTGCACGCTTTCATCGGCGTTTAAAACCGCTAGATAGATGATATTCCCCTCATCGACTCCAATGGCATATGCCAATCCCCCGAAACGTTTCCCACCTCCGCTGACATAACTAAAGCTGCCTTGAATATTTGCCATATTGAACAAACGAATGGGATCGTGAATAGTCCAGGCCAATTTTGCAGCTTGCAATGGTCTGCTCATATCCTGGTACCCGGACAGCGCTTCATAGAGCGCTACAGCTTCCTCGTAGTTCTGCTCTGCTACCATTTCATCCGCAGCCAGGATCAACCGGTTGATCTGATTCTGAATATACTCCAGCATATCCGAATTCTGTTGATTACTCCGATTCAAGTAGTCTCTGTAACCCTTGGCGTGTGAAACAAAGTCTGCCGGCCGTTCCCGCTGTGCATCCTTTTGCAGCATGGCAAGCACAAGTTCATCTGTCTTGCCGCTCACCCAAGCAGCCTTCACTGAACGGCTGGCATATTCGGAGCTTATGGCATGGGACCAGTTTAGCAGCTCGGCGTAATGTCCGGCTCCTGCCAACCGGGTCATTACCGTCTCATCGTAACGCTGGAACAGGCTGAGCAGCTTCTCATCCTTCTGCTTCTCGCCGCCATAGAATGAGTCCGGGATGCGAAGCAAGTTCCATTTAAAGCTGTTGTCATCATACTGCAACTCTTCAAGCTGCTCGTCGGCCTGGCGGTTAAACAAACCGATGAATTGCAGGAAAATTCGCTTCACATCATCGGGTATGCCATAGAAGGCAACAATTTCATCGTAATACAAAGCGTATGATCCCTGGTGCCCCTTCAGCTTCTCCTCCGCATCAAGCAACTCGGCATATACGTTCATGAAGGCGGAAAAGTCGCCTGCTTCTCCCACTTGATTCAACCGTTGATCTAGAGAGGAGAGATTCTGCTTCATAGACGTAATGGGGGCGAGCTCCTGAAGCCTTGAGGCCAGCAACGCTTCTTTATATAGAAGGGAGTGGTTTCGGCTTGCCTTCTGATACCATTCCTCAGCCTGAACGAGTTTCTTCTGAACATACAATCGTTCGGCTTGCGCCATCGTCTGGATTTTTTGATAGATATGAACGCCCTTATATCCAATTAACAACAGAAGGACTATACATAGAAAAAAATACAGATTACGCAGGGTTAGCGTGTTTTTTATCGTCATAACGGTATAGCCCCTCTAATCCCATTTTTGAAAATCAGGGTCCGAGCGGTATTGTTCATTATAAATGGCAGATACCCGGTCCCGCAGGCCGTTCCACGACAAGCCGGGATTGCGGCGTACGATCTGATACAAGCGGAGGAAGCGATATCTTGGCAGTCCATCCGCATAGCGGCTAATAAAATCAGGGAATGTGTCGATATATTTTTTCTTCCGTACCGCTGCTCCGGCAGCGTCAATCATAATCTGCCTGCCTTGCTCCATCCGCAAAATGTCAGCCTCATGATCAAGCAGGTAACGGATGGCTTTACTGTTAATCAGTTCCCGCTTGATTTTGGCGATTTCACCAATATAAGCGGCCAAGTCCGGATCAAACTCATTCAGCAGCAGCGGTTCAAGTTCAAGCTCCATATCCTTGCGCAGGCTGAAGGTTTGCAGAAGAACGATCTGCTGCAGGCGGATTCGGTCATTTCGGACCAGGGAAGAAATTTCCCTGACGATCTCATACCCTAGTTGGGCATCTTCCTTGATGGCGGCAGCAGCCGTTGCTTTGTTCAGATCCAGGCCATCAAGAATCTGTTTTTGATGAATTCGTATTAACTTGTCCAGAGCATGCAGGGTCTCCGTTTGCAGCACTCGCCGCTGGATCAGCCATAACCATACGAGCAGGACCACCATACAAGCAAAGGAGATCACGATCTGCAAGAAGGTCTGACTAAGAAGTACGGCAGAGAGTCCTATAATATAGAAGAGAAGCCGGTCACTCTGCATGGAACGCTTGGCCTTTTTCTCTGCAAGCTCCATCACGTGGACCAGCGAGTGGCGTTTACAGAACGCGCAGCTGTCTTCCCACAGAATCGTAAAATTGTGGCAATGTTTGCAAACCCTTAACTTTTGGTAAACATATCTCGTTTTAATATAGGGACGAAGTTGTACCGGCTTTTTCTTATCCATGCCGTTCCCTCTTTGAATTGGCGACTTCTAGCAGCGTTTGGTGCAGCTGCTCCGGTGTCGGGGCGTTCTTCTTACGTTTGAAGTATGCCGTGATCTTGATGATGACAAAAAGAAACAAAATCCCGAGACATCCGTATGTAATCATATACCTATTCCTTTCCGGTATCGTAATGGGGGTGAAAATGGTGAATGAGCCTTGTGTCCTAAGTCCGGGTGATACACTGATTATGTTGAACTTTGGCAGGTATAATTATATCATATGGACATAGTACTGGGATATTTTAGTGAGTTGCATGGTATTTCCTATATAAACATACCAAGGAAATGAAAATGCATGTATCGTTTTTAAGCTTTTTTTCATATATTTTTAAGACTTAATGCCTACAGTTAGATTAGAGGATCGAACATAGGCATCCTCAAATGCTAGATTAAATGGGTGAAGGAGTAAAATCAATGCTACGTAACAATAAATGGCTGCTCTGTCTGATGGCAGCAGCGCTGCTGATCGTGACCTGGAGCGGGGGAACCTTGCCTCAGGCAATGGCAGCCTCGCAAGGCTCCAAGATAGATGCCGTTCTGGTGATGGATGCCAGCAACTCGATGAAAAACAGTGATCCTGACAGAATCGGCAGCGAAGCGATGAAGATGTTCATCGACATGCTGTCCACAACCGGCGACAAAGTCGGCGTTGTTTCCTATACCGACCGGATTCAGCGGGAGAAGGCGCTGCTGGAAATTCAATCGGAGGCGGACAAAACGGCGCTGAAGGAGTTTATCGACCAACTGGACCGCGGTCCTTACACTGACATTTCGGTAGGTCTCGACGAAGCGGTGAAGGTGCTGAAACAGGGCATGGACCCGGCTCATGCACCCATGATCGTTGTTTTGGCCGACGGTAACAATGATCTGGACCCCAACACAGGCAAGACGACCCAAGAAGCGTCAGATCATTTGAACCAGTCGGTTCAGGAGGCCAAAGGAAGCGGCATCCCGATCTATACGATTGGTCTGAACGCCGACGGGAAGCTGAATAAAGAGGCTTTGGCTGAGCTGGCGAACCAAACGGGAGGAAAATCCTTTACCACGAGCTCGGCGGATGATTTGCCGCAAATTCTAAGCGAGATTTTTGCCAGCCACCAGCAGCTCAAGATTGTACCCGTGCAGTCGATTACCGGCAATGGCAGCTATCAGGAGGTCACGGTCAACGTACCGAATGCAAACGTGCTGGAAGCGAATATTTCTATTATGTCCTCAAGTCCCGTGGACGTTAAACTGATGGACCCCACTGGTGCTGAGCAGAGCATTCCATCGGCTAATGTCATGCGCTCCACATCCAATTCCTACTCGCTTCTCAAGCTGCTGAAGCCGCAGCAGGGCGATTGGAAGCTGCAGGTGAAGGGTGTATCCAAAGACAAAATCGATATCAATCTTGTGTTCAACTACGATCTGGAGCTGACCATGGATCCTCCGTCATCATCGAAGGTGAAGGCAGGGGATACAATCGATATTAACGCGTATCTCGTCAGCAACGGACAGAAGCTGCAAAACAATGAACTGTACGGCAACATGAAGGCCAAGCTGTTGGTGAAGGATCTCGACACCGGTGACGAGTCGGAGGTCGAGCTGGAGAACAAAGGCGGCAGCTTTGAAGGGAGTTACAAAATTCCGCAGAAGCATGACTATGAGCTGCGGGTAAGGGCGGAGGAGCAGAGCTTCTACCGCGAAAGCGCGCCTGTGAAGATCAGTGCGAAAGCAGCCGCCGCGGGCTCCGGCAGCGGTGGGAATGAGCTGACCGCAGGCGATGAAGAGAAACCTTTTCCATTATGGCCCGTAATCATTGGCATCGCTGCTCTGCTCATTGTGGGGGCTGGAGCTTATTTCATACTAGGCGCGATTAAGAAAGCGAACAAGGGCTTTGTCGGTCAGATCGTGATTGAAATCAGGGATGAGAATACCGGCGAGAAGACCTTCCCGCAATACAAAAAGCTGACTTCATTCAAAGGGAAGTTCAACCTGCACCAGCTTCTGCAGCTGGCACCTGAGCTGAAGGAGACGGAGAAGATTCTGTTCACGCCTGGCAAGAATGATCGCATCATGCTTAGAAATAATTCTTCGGCTGTGATTGAGAAGTCGGGACGTGCCCTGGATGCCACGAAAGGGACGGAACTGAAGAACGGAGACCGGCTGAGAGTTTCCCTGCAGCAGGCTGACAAGACCATATTATTTGAATATTTGGCTTAAAGTGCGTGTTCATGATCAAAAGCGGACTTTTTGAACAACCTCTTAAGCCATGACCTATCAGGAGGGGAAATTATGAAACCGGTAGTTAGAGAACATATACAACAGCTTGACGTTTCACTCGGAGGCGGGATTGTCAGTGAGAAAATACGAGTGGATACCATCGACAACCCGATTCTCATCATTGGACTTGGAGGCACGGGGATCGATGCGCTGCTGCGCCTGAAATATCAGATTAACCGCCGGTTTAAGCTGCCGGAGGATCCCTTGTCCAAGAAAAGAATGGACAAGCCGGACAATGTGGAGTTTCTGGCTTTTGAGACCAACGAACAGGATAAGAATAAACGCTATAAGGGAATAGGGCTTGATCCGATCAATGAATTCGTGCTTCTCTCGAATGCGGAGATTGGAGGGCTCCTTCAGAATCGCAGCATCCTGGAGCCATACATTACGGATTGGCTGTCGCCGGAGCTAAGCATTACCGATGGAATGAACGGGGCAGCCGGTGTCCGTCAGGCCGGCCGCTTGCTTCTGTTTACGAAAATCACCCAGGTGGTGCAAGCGATCGATAAGAAGATTAAGACATTATCGGTTGGCACCAACAAAAAGCTGATGGTCTTCCTGTTGACCGGATTGTCCGGCGGGACAGGCAGCGGCTGCTTCCTTGATATTGCTTATATCGTCCGCGGCATTATTGAGCGCGATCACGGCTCTGCGGGGATTGACCGCGTGAACACACTCGGTTATCTGTTTACGCCGGATATCAATCTGGCTAACAAAAGCTTGAGCGAGCACACGCGCGAGTACATCAAGAAGAACGGATATGCGGCGCTAAAGGAGCTTGACTACTGGATGAACGTGGATGCCAGAGGCGAGCGGTTCAAGCAGCAGTACGGCAGCATTCTGAACGTGAATTCGCCGCTGCCTCCGTTTAATCTGTGCCATCTCATCTCTGCTACCAATACGGAGGGCAAACTGCTGGAGAACGCCTATGATTACTGCATGAATGTCACCGCCGAGAATATCACGAACTTCATGGCCAGCGAGGAAAAGCAGTCCGGAGAAGAGTTTGCAATCCATGATTATATCAGCAACATCCGAACCAACATTGCCCAGATGAACAAAGCCTATCCTGCCAATTACGATTACAACATTATCGGAGCATCCTCGGCCGTGCTGCCTATCGAGGAGATGACCACCTATCTGGCATACCGCGTATTTGGCAAAATGCAAACCATGTTCGAGAAAGCGCCAAGCCAGGAGGATGTTGAGAAGTTTGCAAGTAAGCTGGGCATCGACCTGGACTCGATGACGAAGAATTTCGAGTCCCGCGTACCGGAGCCGCTGCCCGGGTATCAGAACAGCGAGCGGCTCAGCTATGCCAATGTGGTGAAGAATCAGGTCATTAATATGGATACGGAGCTGGAGCAGAATTTTCTCGCCAGAGCCCGTGAGGAATACATCAAAGCGAAGAAGCAGCTTCCAGGCGAGATCGTGGATCAATTCAGCGACCAAATCCGCCGGATGTTCCTGCATCCGCAGCAAGGACCGTTCTATGTATCCCGTCTGATTTATACGGAGAAGGGCTTCAGCCTGCTGAAGATGCTGCTGTCTTACATCGAAACGCTCCGGGAGAACCTGACCCGCATTCCCCGCGATATCGAGTCGGCCAGAGAACAGGCGATCGAACGCCTGGGCGATGCGAAGAGTGCTTTTGTCTCGAAGGATAAGAAGAAGAACATCTATATTGAAGCAAAGATCAATGAATACTGGCTGGAAGCCGATGTGGAACGCACCGAGCAGATGATTGAATTCTATGAGGATTTATACGATCTGCTCAACCAGGAGAATAACCGGATTTATAGCGTATATACCGAAATTCTGAACGCGCTGAACTCCATATTTGCCAAGAACGGGGACATCCTTGTCAACGGTGATGAACAGCAGGATCATAAAGGGAACAAGACGTATTACTGGAACTTGGTCAGCGTGCCCGACATCTCCGATGTGATCAATAAGATCATGGATCAAAAAGATGTGGACGATCTCATCCGGGATTTCGCACAGGAACTGCTGAGCCATGCCAATCGTTGGACACGGGAGCAGGAGATTGATATCGTCAGATCCATCTCCGAGTTTCTGACGGACAAATTCGGCGATTTGATCACCCGCTCGATGGAGGACTTCCTGACCATGAAATTCGGGCAGGAGGATTCCATCGAAAAGTTCGTCGAGCGCAACATCGCCAGCAAGCTGGATGATGAAGCCGTGCCGGTCTTCCATCTGAGCAACAGCGCGGGCAATTTGTACTTCCCATCCTGGGGCTTTGTGTCCGTGCCTGTGCAAGCGCCAAGCATTCTGAAGGGCATTCGCAATTACCAGAACAATTCGGTGGGTAAATCCCATTTCACGGTGAAGGAAAGTGAAGTGAAGAATCGGATATTCTGGTTGAATACAAAGAACGGTGTGCCGCTGTTCGTTTACACGCCGCTTAAGGTTTATGAGGAGAGTTACGAACGCACCATCATGGACAAGGAAGGCGTAGGGCGTCATTTGGTGCAGACAGACCGCAACAATTGGACCTACCTGCCTTCGCCGATTCCTGAGAAGTCCTGGGGCGATACTTATATCAACCCGCGGGTTCAGGATTATAACGCCCGGGTTCGTGCAGAATTCAACCAGGCACTTACGTATAAAGTTATCATGGAGAAGGATGTGGACCAGAATACAAGCAGCCGTTATGCGGTTGTGTTCACGAAGCCATTTGATCTCAGCGAGCTGCTTCGTGCCTATGATCTTCAGCTGGACACGCCTAAGCCTAATCTGGGCGAAGTGAAGCGGGCCTGGACGGAGCTGAAGCGGCTGATGAACGAAGGCCTCGAGCCGGTGGGGTCCAAGGATATCTTCAACAGCATCAATGAGGATATGGCTAAAGAGAATTTGATCCGTTCACCGGAAATGATTCGCAGCGTGCGTGAAGAGTTGAAGAAGTATGCCGCCATTGCCGCCAAAATCTCGGCGTTCGAGCTCTTGATCAGCGACAATCAGAATGAGGAGAAATGGCTGGATCAATTTATCGAGGCAATGTATACCGGGACCATTACCAAGAAGGGTGCGCTGTTCGTCTATGACCGCGATCCGGAAGAGGATTCCTGGGAGCCGTTTGCCAATCTGCTGAAAAGCGTGAATGACGTGGAGTATGAAGTCTACAAGCATTTCCGCCAGCTGGATGAGAAAAGCCGGAGCACGCTGCTGCGCAAATCTTCCCGCCGGGATCAGGAGCTGACCGCTTCCGAAGATATTACGCCGCTGCTCGGTAAGCTGGAGGAATTGGCTGAGCGTTTCCTGGAGACGCGCGACCGGTTGGAATACGAGAAGGTGGAGCTAGCGGACGGCGAAGAGCGGTACCAGTTCTACCGACAGGTATCCTCCAAATTAAACGACATTCGAAGAAGGTTGAAATAGACGATGAGGGAAATTCTTCGCCAGTATGCTGCCGGTTATGCCAAGTCGGAAGAGCAGCTTACCTTGATGGAGGATGATCAGAGCAGCATCCACTACCCGGAGGTATACTTGTTCATCGGTGATATGACGGCGGCAGCCATCGAACCGATCATGGAGATTCATGACCGCAAATGGGACAACAGCGCTAGCGTCATCTATTTTCATGTGGGAACAGACCGTGGCGGCAGGCCGGGGCCGAAAGGCTCCGAATCCTCCAATCGTCTTCACAGTTATCAACTGGATCTGCCGGTGGCAGACGGTGCGTCCAAGTCCTTGCGCAAAGAGCTGTATCAGGCGTTCTATCAAGAACGGGGCCCCCTGTCTGGGTTAAATAAAGCCATTCGGAAGTTGAGCCACCATATTTCAGATTATGGACGCAGTTATTCGTCTTTTGACCGGGTCCATCTGTCTATCATTACACGGGTCGATGACCCGTTTAATGTATTTATCCCGGAAATTTCATTGCTGGCAGAATCCATCTTCAATCAGTCGTTCAAATCGGTGCAGATGGATTTGTACGCGCTAATCAATGAGAGGGAGCAGATTGAAACCTATGGCTATGCGAGCTCCGTGGGGGTCGCCTTCTTACGGGAGCTTGAGTTGATGCAGAGCCGGGATTACAGCTTCTCCGCACCGCTTCAAATGACGGAGGATGGACTGAGCATCCCGGTCGTTCACCCGGCTTCTCCGTTGTTTGATCTGGTCTACGTGCTGTCCGATAAGAATGAGCGGGGCATCTCCGGTTACTCCGGCATGCAGGATATCTATGATATCATCTGTCATCTCGGCTTGCTTAAGAATCGGAAGCAGAAGGACGAGGCATATGACGGGATGAGAGGCGTTTACAACAATACATCCTTCAAAAGCAACATCATGACCGAATCCGGTCGCCAAGGCTTTGTCTCGGCTGGCTTTGCCCGGGTAAAAAGGCCGAACGAGCCGATTGCCTTAACGGTCCTCTATCATCTCTGCCGGGGACTTCTCCAGCGCATGAAGACCGGACCTGAACCGGAGGTACAGGAATGCCTGACTTACTTCGGCCTCGACCCGGAAGCCGTAACGGCTAGAGCGAACCGGATGCTCCCGAATGTCGAACATCTGGACGGACTGAAAGGCATGATGTCCCATCCTGTCAGTTATGCCGGACTGAAGCGGATGAATATCCGCGAGGCCGAAGAGGCACTGTTCGGAGAAGGCTGCCAGCAGTTTTTCCATAGCAATTATGAGCTGGAGGTCCAGAAGAGACTAAGGGATACGAGCACAGCCGAAGAAGTACACGCTGCCCTTCGCCGCTCGTTGTCCACACATCCGCATATCGGCTGTTATCAAATCGTGGAGTGGACAAGCGACAAGGGTGGAGCGGGGATCCTGCTCGAAGCGGTCCGTTCCCGAATCCGGGATCTCGGCAGCCTGCTGAAGACGGAGCAGGAAGGACTAACCCGCTATTATGAAGAAAGCGTGGAAACCCAGCCCTTCAAGAAACTGCCCTTTCGGGATAAACAGAATGTGCGCCAGTTCATTCGTTTTTTTGTAGGCGAGATTTATCATCGCAGGTATGAGCTGCTGCTTCTGGAGACCGAACTTGCGCTGTACAGGTTATATGAGGCGGAGCTTGAGCAGATTCACCGGCATTACAAGCAGCAAGCGAGCATGCTGGACCAGTTGGAAGCAGAATTGCTGGAAGCAGCTCAGTCCAGTATCCGCACGGCAGACGATTATATCGGTCAGAACTTGATGGAGTATTATGGCCTGGTGACCGAGGAGCTGATGCTGGAGCTGGAAAGTAAGCGCGGCGCGGCTGTATTCTTCGAGGATCGCTATGTCGGCAATTTATCCGTTCTCACTCACGAAGGTACGGAGCCGATCCTGGCCAATATGATTCGAGTCTGTCTAAGGGATTTATTGACGGCAGAGCCGTTTGTGCAGACCTTCGAGGAGGAGCTGCTGCGCCGGGCGAACGTAACCATCGAGTATCATAACAAGCAGGTGCTTGCCAAGGAAGATTTGTTTAAGGTGCTCTACCGGATGCTGGAGGAGAACTCCGTTACTTTGGTCAGGCTGCTGGACTATACGCAGGAGCATCGATATGAAGAGAAATATTTCTTCGGCGATGCCGACAGCGAATTCGTTCGCTACGCCATCCGTGCGGATGAAGCATTACGAGTATACAAGCTTGGCATCGTGCATGAGAAGCGCTCCAGCGGGGTCGAGAAGCTGAATCTGATGGGGGGCTTCCATCTGGAGGATCTGATGTATTACCGGAATGGCAGAGCTTACTACGAAACCTATACGGCGAACGGTTATGAATTTCATGGAATGGAACCGGCGCTGCTCCCGGAGCTGCGCTAGCGTTCTTAGATTCTGATAAAGAGAGTAGGCGCGTATTGTGCAACGAAAAATAAACCCTCTCCTGCTGCTGTTGAGTCTGGTCGGCGGGGGAATTGGATTTGCCATTGGGGAATTTCTGCTCCGCCAGTGGGGAACAGGGCTTCCCGTTATTGTGGTTACGGGAATCTATTTCGGGATTCTGGCCTTCTGCATCGGCTTGGCCTGCTTAATCGCAGAATTGATCTCCCCCCGTTTGAGCGGGAGCTCCTGGAGACAGCGATACACGGGCACATCGTGGAAGCTGCTGATTCCATCCACTTTGGTGGCACTGTTCCTGCTTGGCCTGCTGTTTGAGTGGGTGTACCAGCTGAACCCGGGCAGCGCCAAGCCCGTGAAGGACGTTGTTCTGGTCATAGACAATTCCGGCAGCATGAAGGATACCGACCCGAATCAGGATCGCTATACAGCAGCCAAAAATCTGATCAACCGCATGGATCGGGATAACAGGGTATCGGTGATCGTGTTTGATCATGCAACAACGTTACTGCAGCCATTTACCCGTGTGAAGAACCAGGAAATCAAGGATGAGATCATGGCGGAAATCGACGGTTTGGCAACAACTGACGGCGGTACGGACATTAGTCTCGCGCTTGAGGATACCATGTCGCATATTCAGGAAAGCCAGGATGCGGGGCGAAGCGCCATGGTCATTATGCTGTCAGACGGATTTAGCGAAACCGACCATGATCGTGTGCTTGCGGACTACAAGCAGCAGCAAATCGCGGTGAATACGATTGGCCTTAGCCTCGTGTATAAGGATGGTGCCAATCTGCTTCAAACGATTGCAGCCGAGACGGGCGGGCAATATTACGATGTGCAGAATGCGGCAGACTTGTCTTTTGTTTTTCAGAAAATTTATGATGATGTCGGGGACCGTTCGCTGTTGACGAAGCGAACGGGCGCTATGGAAGACAGCGTTTATTATCAGATCGGAAGAATTGCTGCGATGCTGCTCATTGGCACTGCCATGGGTCTGGCGCTCGGCCTGGTGTTTGACAACCGTTATCTCGCGCGCAGTTTTAGCATAGGCGGTGCGGTATCGGGCTTACTGGCGGGCGTTGTTCTGGAATTTGGCCTCTCCGGGGGAGAAGTCAGAGATGCCAGTGTGCGTCTCTTGGCATGCTTCATCCTCGCAGGTATGATGACCTTGTTCACGCTGGTGATACCTGTCAAGGAGAACGGCAGGTTAACTGGCGGCACGCAGCGGCCGGGCCGAACAGGACGTGGACAACGGCCGAATGATTCGACAAGCCGAGGATTTTAAGCAGGGGGCGTTCGATATGCAGTATAAAAATGCGGAGCCCGGAGATTGGGTTATTCAGGGATTAAGCCATCAATTGGACGAAGGTTTCTGCACGATTCGCTGGAACTGGCCGCCTGGTCTTCAAGCGGTATACATTCAACGTGTGATGGATGACGAATTCGCCGCATCGAATGGAGATCCGCATCTTGGCAGCCTGCGCTTGTATACCAGAGACGAATACAAGGCGAATAATGGTTATCGGGATCGTGTGGATGGTGTTGGGCAGATCTCATATACGGTGTATGCCTTCTCTTCTGAAAACGGGGAGACCACTTTGATCACACAGCCCGATGAAGCGAACTGCATTCAGTTCAGCACCGGTAAAGCCATGCTGGTATACTCCATTCGCGAAAAAAGCCGCTGGCTGCAATCCTATAAAACGATTGAAATTCAGGTTACAGCCGAAGTGCCTGTACCGAAGGAGGCTCTCTGCTATGTGAAGAAAGAGGGAGCATATCCGGTGAACAAGGAAGACGGGATATTGTACCCGTTCGTTACGGATTTTGCGGCCGGACGGAATGTACTGCCCGTCATTGAGGTCGGTAAGAACGATTATGTACGCCTGTTTTTTACGGACGGGAAGAAGTATGGACAACGGTATGAGCTGGTGTATAGATAGAGAGAGCAGAGATAGAACACAGTGACAACAACGAAAGCGTCCATGCAATCCAGAGGTTTAGAGGGAGGTACAAATGATGGGCATTTTTGATATTTTCAAGAAGAAGCCGGAGCCGGAGCCAAGGCCGCTGTTTTATGATATTGTGTGCCCTTACTGTTTCAGTAAGTTCACGCCGAAGGAGGTTGTCTTCCGGGCTGCCCACGACCGTGAGGACGACGAGGATTATGCGCTTGGGGAAGACGACGAGCTGAATCGTTACCGCGAACGCTTTGGGCTGGATTCGGTCTATGATATTGAGGCTATCATCCGGCCAAGCGACATACCGGAGGAACATCACATTTATTCGGATCATGTGCTGGTTGGATTGAACGACCGCTACGGTGTCGTCACACGCAGACGCTTATGCCCGAAATGCCATAATGAGCTGCCTGTGACCGCAGGGAAGGTACCGAGCAACATTATCTCGATTATCGGTGCATCCCAAGTGGGCAAGTCGGTGTATATGACTTCGCTGATCCATACATTGCAGCATACGACGGCGGATCACTTCGATGCGGCCTGTATGCCGCTGAATGCGGAGATCAGCCGCAAGTTCCGCACCGGATATGAGGAACCGTTGTTTGAACGCGGAGATTTGCTGGCGTCTACTCAGAAGGAGAAGATGCAGGAGCCTTTTATATTTCAATTCGTGTTCAAGGATGAATCGAAGCCGCCGTTAACGCTTGTATTTTTTGACGTGGCGGGTGAAGGCATGGTGGACGAGGACTACCTGGGACTTCATGGACAGCATATCAAGAACTCCGCGGGCATTCTGTTTATGGTCGATCCGCTCCAGATTCGCTCCATTCGGGAGAAAATCCGTTTGAAGTTCGGTGATCAGCCAGGCGAATGGGTATCCCAGTACGATGAACCTCGCGATGTTGTCCTGACTATGTTCGGTGATTTCATTGCTTATGAGGACAAGGGCAAAACGGATATTCCGACAGCTGTCGTCCTGACCAAGAGCGATATGCTTCATGCGCTCAAGGATGAGGATGGCGAATATGTGAAGCTGAACAGTAACATATTCAACAATATGGTTCACCGCAAGCATTTGAACATGACCGAGTTTGAAAATATCGATGGCGAGATTCGCCGCTTTATCGAGAAGGTCGACCGTCCGTTCAAAGGCACAATGGATGTATATTTTTCGAATACAGCGTATTTTGCCGTGTCTGCCTTAGGCAGCAACCCTGTGGATCAGAAGCTGCAGAGCGTGGTCAGCCCGATCCGGGTGGACGAACCGTTCATCTGGCTTCTGTACAAGCTGAAGTATATTGAGGGGAGGGATGACTAGTGCCGGATTTCCCTTTCCGAAACATACAGCAGCAAATGTACACGAGGGAACGGCGGGGCGTGTTTCGCTCGGCTGAAGGATTTGATACGGTTGCGCGCTCGTCAGGATTGGAACCTTCCTATATCAAAAAGGTGCTGCATCCCTTTTGTCAGTATGAAGCTCCGGCAGAGCTTACGGCACGCAGCGAGAAGGACGCCGAGGCTTATCCTGCCGCTCTTCATCTGTTCCATACGGAAACAGGGGAGACGGTGCTGGGGCGCAGTGTGTTTCAGCCAGCGGATTTCACGGGACTTCGCAGCGCTTTTTTTACGCACCATTATGTGATTCCTGACGGATTTCTGGAAGATGAGCATTCCGCTTACCGGACTTGGCTCCAGGCCTCTTTTGCCAATCATTACGATATTGAAGAGGGGATAGAGCTGCCGGAGTTATCTGCCATGCCGGCTCAGGCTCGCCCGCAAGTTCCCGTCTCTCCTGACCAAACCCCGGCCTTACTGCAGGAACTGGGCATTGACGAGAAGGTATTCAAGCAACTGCTCTATGCATCGATAACCGCAGCTGCGGGTAAGAAAAAGGTGTATATCGTACTGGATGTACCGGTGGAACAGTTGTCCGCGAAGGCGAAGCAGCTGCTCTTTGTGTTGTTTGGCCGACTGCCTTACGCGCTGCGCCGGGTGCTTGGGTTCGTAACGTATGCCAAGGAACCCTACAGCAAGAAGGGACTTCATCTCATGTTCGTGGAGAAGGGCGGCCTGCGCCTGAATGACCGCAACATTGAGAAGGACTATTTATTTGAGCTTGCTGCCGGAAGGGTCATTAATGCGGATTTGAAATGGTCCGAGCAGCCTTATCTTGATTTTGCATGGGATACAGTGCTGGATCTGGCCCGATCTGAACGTTTTTTTGCCTTCGCGGAGCAGATGCTCTCGGATATGGAGCCGGCCCGTCAGATTTCTCTGGATAGCTACGACGATTTATGCGTGCTGTTCCAGATCGAAGAGGGCCGTGAAGATCTGTATAACGACCATAAGTTTGCTGTGCTTCGTGCCTTGCTGCTCTATCTGGAGCCAGCCGGGGCTCTGGGTTTAAAGAAACGGCTGGATGATCTGTTCCTTGCCCTGTTTGCCCATGAGTTTGAGCTTGTGAAGGGCGGACAGGTTCCCGATCCGGCGATTGCCGGGTCCGTGAAGGACTATCACAGCATCAACCCTAGACAGCACAATGACATGATTGTGGAATATTTTATTCGCTCATTAAATAATGCCTTGTCGAAGCAGCGTCAGGATGTGACCTTGGCGATTTATGGCTTGCTGGAGGGCAGTCCGGCTCTAAGCCGTGCCTTCTATGCCAGAGTACTGACCAGCCCGGGGCTGCCTGCGCTGATGTTCGATCCTTATATGAAAGCCAGTATGAAACAGAGGGCAACGCCAACGGATCTGGTTGATCTGATCAGTCTATGGGTGAGGAACCATCCCCTTCTGCTGGAACAGGAGAATTATGTTAGGCTGGCTGAAGCCCAGCTCATCGATAAATTACAGCATGATGCAGATCCTGTAAGAGCGGTCAACGCCGTGCTGGATCAATTGGATTCCCTGGAGCATCACGAAGAGCGGGGGATCGCTCGTTACCAAGGCGGGACCGCATTTGCAGACCGAATGATTTATGCAGCCAACCTCTTTCTCTTGCGAGAATTGGAGCCTGAGCAATTGAACCGGAAGCAGCTTCTGGACATTGGATTTCTGCAAATGCCCAAGGAATTCAAAGGGTGGGTAGAACGTTTTGATTCCCGAATACGCTCCAAAGCGGCTGTCATGCTGGCGCTGTACCAGTGGTGCAGCAGAACCGAAGTTAAAGCGGAGGTGCTTGCCGATCTTTCAACCGAGGAGCGGGAGCGCACCCAGCATATTATGCGGAGGTGGCTGCAGCAGGATGTGGCGCCATCCCATTTTGAAAGCATCACCTTGGCCTTCTGCACGGAGATTCATTCCGGCGCTATTGACTACCGTGGCCTGCTGGATTATGTACATAAGTACAGCAAGAGTCCTGAAGTGGTCTACCAGTATATTCAATGGTCTGCGAAGCAGCCGGTATTCGTTAAGCCACGGGGTCTCGTGCCGGCCTATGCTGCCGCGATCGTCCAGTACTTCAAGACCCATGACCGCGAAGCATTCAAGAATAAGGAGTACGTGAAGACTTATTTTAGTAACCCTGACCCTGTTCTTAAGGGGGTCTATACGAAGGTTAGGGCCGAGCTGGCTTCGCCATTCATGAGATTTATCCGAAGCCATCCGAGGTTCGTAAAAATAGCTTCAGCTGCACTTGTCCTCATCTTGGCCGGCGGTATCTTTCTCATGGTGCAAAACGGGAAGGACCCTGCGGATCCGAATTCAGTTGTTACGCCTCCAGTTACCGTGCCTCCTGTCTCGGAGGATACGGTTCCGGAGCAGCCGCTGTTGACGGCGTCCGTAGTGGAAGAAGGTGAGCAGAAGGGCTTGACTGAACTGAGCTTCCATTTCAAACAATCGGCGGCTTGCCGGGATTTCAATATGGAGAATCTCCAGGTCCTGGGTCAGGATGCAAACCTATTGTTTGAAGCGGCAAGTCCTGAACTATCACGGACGTGCACGGATGAAACAACAGGGGGAGCGGACACCGATCCAACAGGAACAGATTCTGGTTCCAGCCAGGATCAGACAGATTCGAATTCGGGGACAACAGCGGGAGACGCAGAAGGAGCAGGCTCAGACTCTTCCGAGTCGGTTGATGGTGGAGAAGAACCGGAGTTCTCAGGAACCGAAAATGACTCACAGCAGAACCTGCCATATACAAGCAAAGTTATCGTGAAGCTGGATAAAACGCTGGATGTGTCCCTAATCGACAAGGTTGTTGTGGATGGCATATCTTATGAGCTGTCCGATGAAAGTGCGCTTTCTGAAGAGCAGACGCCTGAGAATGGAACGTCTGAAAGAAATGAGTCATCTGAGAATGAGTCTGGCAGCGGAAATTGAATATAATGAGGGCGAAGGAGCATACAGATCATCTGTGTGCTCCTCATTTTATATATCCACGCAGCAGCCGGACTACTCCCTCAGCGGCTTCAATCGCCGCAGTCAGGGAAGAGGTCAGACGATCGGTGAGGGCAATGATATCTTCGTGCTCATCCGGCGTGTTGAGAACCTGTTCAACGTTGGGTTCCTGTGTACGTTCTGTTTTATGGAGAAGTCGCAGGACTTTAACAAAGCAACCGTGGCTTGGAACAGCTCCAAGGCTTACATTGGCGGTGAACGGGTATCTTACAATGGAGCCGTTTGTGAAGCAAAATGGTGGACCAAAGGGGAAACGCCTAGCCAAGCCGGTGTGTGGAAAAAGGTTCAGTAAAAAAATGTGCCATCCTTATAATGGATTAGAGATGGGAGGTTAAGCGAAATGTCATATCAGAACGCACTTGAGGCTTATATTGCGGCTACGAACACACATGACTTTGATCAAGTGGCCCGGCTGCTGGATGAAGCGGCGGTTTATTGGTTTTCGGACCGGAGCTGCACGACCTTGGATGAGATCAGGTTGTATTTCGAGCAGGCGTGGGATGCCATTCGGGAGGAGGTATACCGGGCGGAGGATGTGGAATGGATTGCGAGTGATGCCCATTCGGCGGTGTGTATCTACACCTACCACTTCGAGGGTTATCACCAGGGGACATTTATGTCCGGGAGCGGCAGAGCCACCAATGTGTTTATTCGAGATGTCGAGGGATCATGGAAATTAAAGCATGAGCATTTAAGTTCGATGAAGTAGATCGAAGATTATTATGGTTTGCTTACATAGGGAAGTGAATAGACAAAAGAGCCCCTGGAGGGCTCTTTTTCAGCTCATACGTCTGCTTTGATTACTGGACCGGCTCCATTCGTACAGTGGGTTTAACCGCCCCGCCCCGCTTGGAATCCTAGAAGGCTTCATTATGGCACTTCGTTGCTTTTGGGATCGGATAATTCAACGGGCTGAATATGGAACGCTTCCCCTTGAGCAGATGTAACGGCTGCTTGAGTTTTTTTATGATGGTACTCCTTTTCTTTTTTATGCAAAACATTCGTTTAGTGGACACTAGCTGATTCTATATAGATTGAATTTATTAACAGAATATAAAATCACAAGATTTTATCCCATGTTTATGGAAATGTATCCCTTCTCAATAGAGAGGTTAGGTTCCATGATACAAATATGAATATGCATTAAATATATGAAGTTCTTTGAAGGGAGGCTGTAGCAGAGCGTTGGGATAAGAGATTGATATACTGGAATGAAGAGGGGGATATGATAAACGTTACACAATCCATCTGGAAAAAATAGTAACCGCTTTCAAAATAAGTTGAATTTCGGGCGAAATTCGAAATGGGGCAAGCCATCATGGATATAACCCGATGACACCGAGAGAACAGACATTCATGGAAATGCTGTATCCTTTGCAATCGAAATATATCGACAGAGGTGAAAACGGTGAACTCATTTATGACGAAAAAGCACCCGAAATGGGTGGTATGGTTTCTGGCTCTAATCCTTATCTTTACCCCTCTTCTCAACGCGCCTATATCCTATGCTTCAGATGGTGCCCCTCCCTCAGACATACCCGCAGTCAGTTCCAGCGTCGATCCGTTGACGGTAACAAGCGCAACTTATGGATCTCAGGATCCGTTGGCGCCGCAGAATCTTCGTATTGAAAGTGTCTCTCATAACATGGCGATATTTCAATGGGATTTCAAACCCGTCGAAGGTGAAAATAATATACAAGTGTGGGACGCGGATTCAGGCAACTGGCTGGCATGGGGAAACTTCTGGACTCGTGCGGTGACCGGATTGACACCTGAAACGACCTACCGAATCTATATTACTTGGGACGGCGACGTGAAAAAAGAACACAAAAGCAATGTACTGGAATTCACGACAACCAAAGATGAAGCTGAATATAAAGATGCACCGTTGACTCCTCCAAGTCATCTTAAGATTGACGATGTAACGGAAGATACGGTTACGCTGAGTTGGGGTTCGAGTCCCGGGGCCGAAGCCTATGACATTTATATTAATGGAGCATGGAAAGGCGGCACTTGGGAAAACTCCGTTACGACCGCTACCTATGGACCTTTTGAAGCAGGAGAGACTTATACTTTTAAAGTAGGTGCACAGAGAAGTGTGGGTGGAGCTTTGGAAGCATCGGCCAATAGTAATGCCATTACCCTCAAGTGGGGAGAGCTGGCTCAACCTCGAGGGTTACAAGTAGTCACTTCTACACGATCTACGACTTCACTGGGCTGGGCACCGGTGCCCGGGGCCACAAGTTACGACATTTATCAGGATGGAGTAAAGGTTGGTTCGAGTAGCGGGAGTCGGTACGTAGCTGCTGGACTAGAGGAAGGAAAGACCTATTCGTATAAGGTAGTGGGACATAACAGCCTATGGACTTCGTCTGAAAGCGAAGCTGTGTCGGTAGTGCCTGGCAGCAATTATAACAATGTTACGTACTACACTTCTTGGTCAGCTAGTACCGAAGAGCGTAATTTTCATCCTGGTGACGTAGATGTATCTCAGATCACCCACATTAACTATGCCTTCGCCGATATATGCTGGAAAAAATACGGGAGCGGGCCGAGAGCCTGCGAAGACCCTAATATTCCTGCACAGGATCGATACGTCCATGACGGAGAAATTGTGATTGGAGATCCGACATTTGATTTTCAGAATTTCGCAGCTTTCGAATCCATCAAGGCATCGAACCCTCATTTGAAGCTTATGGTTTCAGTAGGCGGCTGGTCCTGGTCTAGAAATTTTTCTAATGTAGCCATGACGGAAGAAACACGCCGTGCTTTTGCTAACTCTGCTGTGAAATTCCTCCGGGACTACAAGCTTGACGGTTTGGATATCGATTGGGAGTACCCGGTCGAAGGTGGGGTGGAAGAAAACTCCAGAGCACCGGAGGATAAAGAAAACTTCACATTATTAATGAAAACCGTTCGCGAGGCATTGGATGCTGCGGGGTCAGAAGATGGAAAATATTATCTGCTGACGATTGCTTCCGGTCAGGGAGATAACTTTACCGTTAACGCAGATTTTGCGAATTCAGTCCAGTATCTGGATTTCATTAATATTATGACTTATGACTATAGTGGCAAAGATGACCCGTTTGGTCATCATAATTCACCATTGTTCTATGATAAAGCTCTTTCAAAGTCTTCTGCTCCAAGAAATCATGTGCTTGGCGGATTGTTAGGCCATCTGAATGGCGGGGTACCACAGCATAAATTGATTGTGGGAGTACCCTACTATGGCAAGGGCTGGGATGGCTGCGGGCCACTTGGTCAGTATCAGACTTGCAATAAGGGCGGGACTGATTTGAAGTCTTGGGAAAATGCCATTTTCGATTTCAGTGATCTCGAGAACAACTACATCGACAAGAACGGGTACAAGAGATATTGGAACGAATCGGCTAAGGTGCCTTATCTGTACAATGATCAGAATAAAGTGTTCATCACCTACAACGATAAGAACACCATGAAGTATACGGCTTCCATCGTGAAATCGTTGGATATTGCAGGCGTCATGAGCTGGGAAATAAGCGGTGATCGTAATAAGACATTAACCACCCAATTAGTCCATGACCTGCCGGTTAACGGCAAAGTCAATGCTTCAGCATTACAGGCCCCAACGAATCTTCAACGGGTCAATGCCGACTCCAGCTCCATTCAAGTCACATGGGATGCAGTGCCAGGGGCAACGGGGTACGAAGTCTATGTGAACCATGCATTGGCAGGTTCAGTCACCGAGAAGGGTTATATCATTATCATTAATGGCCTTAACGCTCTAACGAATTACAAGATTCATGTGCTTGCTGTGGATCGGGCGGGGGATGAAATTAACCGCGTGTCCAGCGCTTCGAATCTACTGAGCGTTACGACTTCTGGCAACAGCACAGGCGGATCTGAGGGTTCCGGCGGATCAAGCGGATCCGGTTCTACTACGCCTTCGACGCCGCAGCCGCCTAAAGGAAAGGATGAACTGGAAGCAAAAGTTGTGCTTGAGGGAGATAAGGCGGTGGTTACCGTGCCAACGGCAGCAGCAGTTAACAGCATTAACCTTTCGGACTCTTCCAGTTTCCAGATTCATGCGGGCACGGGTGCGAAGCAGGCTGAGTTTGAGATTCCACAAGAAGTGATTGCAGCCATCGCGAAAAAAGGAGCCAAGGCCAGTCTGTCCGTTATCGTAAACGGCACAGAATACCGGATTCCGGCTTCGCTGATCTCGGTTTCCGGCCATGTGAAAGTCTCCATTGTGGCTCCCGGTGCAGCCGATGCAACGAGCGTGGCATCCCTGCTTAAGGGTAAAGAAACTCTGACTTCTCCGCTGTTGTTCAAGCTCGAGGAGCTGAACGCGGATAAAACAACTACGGAGCTGAAACATTACGGGAAATCCTATGTCAGTGAGCTGGTAACCGTGGATGCCAAAAAGATAGATACAAAGCGCGCGGGCGGAGTGGTTTATATATCAGGCACAAATGAGCTTCGATCCTCTCCAACCTTGTATAAGGATAATGCGGACGGTACGGTTACCGTGGAGATGAGGAGGACGGGAAGCGGTATTTATGCTCTGCTTCAGCAGGATGTCCGGTTTAACGATAGGATTCCTTCTTGGGCACAGGAAGACGTGGCACAAGCGGCTGCGAAGCTGATTGTGTCTGGGGAGAGCATCAGCACGTTTGGTGCGAATAAAAACATTACCCGTGCCGAAATGATATCCATTGTCGTGAAAGGGCTGGGTATTCTTCCAGATGATAGCCTTGCTAATTTCAAGGATGTGAGCGCGAATGCCCCTTATGCCAAAGAAATTGCGGCTGCCAAGGCAGCAGGGCTGGTGAAGGGGCGTACAGGCGATATCTTTGATCCAAACAGTCTGATTACCCGTGAGGAATTGGCTGTTATCCTGAGCAGTGTGCTGGAATATACTGGCAAGAAGAATGAGGCTGGTCAAGGGCTGTTAAACAAATTCAATGATCACTCCAAGGTGTCGTCCTATGCGAAGTTGTCCGTCGCCTTCGTAGTGGAACAGAAGATTATGCAGGGGGTATCCGCTGCCAAGCTGGATCCGCAATCCCATGTGACCAAAGCTCAAACGGTTGTAACTGTCATGAGATTGCTGCGCGTAGCGGAGTTATCGAACTAATAAACATGACGGAATCAAATTAAATGGATGCCTTTCAGGCGGTTTGACGCTGCCTGGAGGCATCTTTTTTTCGATTCATGGGTACAGCTTACAGTCGGCTGAAACGCTGCTGCGTATGGTTCAGAAAACGAACCCGTGCTTCGGAAAAACTTCTTCGGTGGGCAACATTTTCGGATGCCTTTCCGCCATAGGGATGATCAAACACAATAACGGCTCTCATAAATGACCTCTCTTCTCAGGAATATTGTCTCCGTGATTATAAATATGTTTCTAGGGAACAAATTAATATATCCATGCCCATTAAGTCAATATTGTTTCCAAGGAAACTTTAATTAGTTCCAGGATCTTGTTATACTAAATAGGACGATAGCCGAGCGTAAGGAGATACGGATATGGAAATAGACCGGAATTCTGCTTCTTCTTCGGAACGAACCTCTCGGAAGGATCAATGGATCCTTGAATTAAAGCAGAAGGTTTCCGTGCTGCAGAAGAAATTCCAGGCCGAGGATGACGAAGAGAGACAGTGGATGATACAACGCTGCAATCAGCCGGAGCTAATCGAGTTGCTGAGGGAAATGACCGTCACGATGCTGCACGTGGTGGATGCGGTAGGCAGATTGGAGCCTGTTAACGGGATCACGATTTCCAAACAGTTCGGGATTCCGAAGGGCAGCGTCTCCAAAATAACCAAAAGATTGGTTGATAAACAGATTCTCCATATGGAGAATCTGCCGGATAACAAAAAGGAAATCATATTTACGCTGACTCCTGCCGGAAGAGAGATCTTCAAGCTGCATGGTGCGCTGCACGAGCAAATGGATCTCGGAATCAGCCTTTTCTTGCGAAGATACAGCGAGGATGAACTGCGATTTTTGAATCGCAGTATGCAGGATACGATCGATGCATCTTGGGTTAACTTTGAAGACAGCGAGGTGCCGAGCCTGATTCAAGGGGAAACTGGCGAACTGTGCCTCCCCGAAGACCAACACAAGACTGAGGGGGTTCCGCTATCAGTTTTCGGAAGTGAAACGGAGGAGATCGAGAGGATCCTGAGCATGCTCCGCAGGCTGGATTCCCCCAGCTTGAAGAGAGCGGAGGCCATTTTGACGGATGTGTTTTTCACTGAATTCGACGAATAATGGTTTGAACATAGCAAGTGAAGAGAAATGTTGTACTGCTGCCCGTGTTAAGATGAGTCTATCAAATAAAATGAGGTGATCCCGAGATGGCGTTGAAATGCGATAATATTTTTGTGAACCTGCCTGTAAAGGACCTGGAGAAAACGAAGGAATTCTTCTCGAAAATCGGTTTTGAATTTAACGCGCAATTTACGGATAAGAACGCAGCCTGCCTGGTAATCGGCGACAATATTTTTGCGATGCTGCTCACCGAGGATTATTTCAAAACTTTCACGAAGAAAGATTTGTCCAATGCGGCCAATACAACGGAAGTTATTCTGGCATTGTCGGCAGACAGTCGTGAGCAGGTAGACGAAATCGTGAATCATGCACTCGCTGCAGGGGGATCGCCTTCCAATGACCCGGTGGATCATGGATTTATGTATGGATGGAGCTTCCAGGATCCAGATGGTCATCTGTGGGAAGTCATGTACATGGATCCGGGTCACGTAGAATAAAAGAGATTCACATTAAAAGCACAAACCGTAATGAAGCATAGAAACCATAAAATGAAGCGGCGGAAGACTCCAAGTGTTATGGGGAAACTGCCGCTTTACTTTTATTTGGAAATCCATTATATTTGTATGTGCAAACAATAAAAGGTTGATCATCGTGATGAGCTTAGCGAAAGAGGTACCATGATGCTGAATACGTATATCAAAGAATGCCTGTACTTTACAACCAATCGTCTTAGCCGGGTGATTACGAAGATGGCAGAAGACGAGTTTGCCGCAAGCGGATTATCACCAACGTATGCTTATTTACTTATGGCTGTATATGAGAAGGAAGGGATCTCGCAGAAGGAATTAGGCGAAATTCTCCATCTTCAGCCTTCTACGGTTACCCGACTGATTGAGAAGCTGGCCGTCAAAGGCCTCGTGTATAATCGGGTAGAGGGAAGGATGTCGCTGATCTACACAACGGATAAAGGGAAAGCGCTCGAAGACGTTATTCACGAATGTTGGAACCATCTGCGCAGCCGGTATGGTGCCATCTTAGGGAACGCTGAAGGCGACGAATTATCACTGCGGCTCTATGAGGTTAGCGATCAATTAGAGAATAAGGACTGAGGTCTTTATTTTCATGAATAATAATTGTATGTACAAACAAATATATATAAAATAATGAGCTTCACAACTGAATCTTGATTCTAACAAGGAGGTGGATCCATTCCGTCATTACGGGTTATCGGTTATCTGGAACAAACAACATATTAAAGGAGTGAATGGTTCATATGGAAAGAGTACTTGTCATTAATGCCCATCCTAGAGTTGTAAGTGCAGATTCTCTAAGCTTGCAGGTGTTGGATCATTTCATAAGTCAGTATCGCGCACATAGTCCTGAGAGCGTGCTCGAACAGATTGATTTATATCGAGAGCATGTGCCTGCCATTGATGTGAATTTGTTGAACGGGTGGGGAAAGCTTGAAACCGGGGAGCTTCTAACAGAAGATGAGGAGAAGGTAATGGGCCGGATGGCAGAAATCTTGCAGCAGTTCAAGAGGGCTACGAAATATGTGATCGCTATGCCGCTGCATAATTTTAACGTCCCTTCCAGGCTGAAGGATTATTTGGACAACATCATCATACCGCAGGAAACGTTCAGATACACCGAAAGCGGTTCCGAGGGACTCCTTACGGATGGCCGAAGCGTTGTGGTGATTCAGGGCAGTGATGGGGTATATACCGAGAACGATTGGTATAGTGAGGTTGAATATTCGCATAAGTATTTGAAATCCATGTTCGAATTTCTGGGCATTACCGATTATCAGATCATCCGTGCGCAGGGGCACGCTGTTCTGGATAAAAACGATATTCTGGATACAAGCCGTTTGGCGGCTGCCGAGATTGCCGAGCGGTGGAGTGGAGAAAAACCGTCGGAGGCAGGTTAACCGGTGTTGGAATAACACATCCATTATTGAGTTTTCAATAAAAACGTTATACCAGCCGCGGCTCTCTAACCACGGAGCTAATATGAGAAGAAGGCCCTCCAAGGTAACTTGAAGGGCCTTCTTCGTTTAATTGATTTGAGCTTCTGTTGTAACTTGCCATAATACGCCGAACTTGTCCTCCAGCACACCGAACAGCGCTCCCCAGAACTGAATCTTCAGCGGGTCAATGACCTTGCCGCCCTCTGCCAGTCGGTCAAAGTCTTCATGTGCATCCGAATCTATTTAAAGCAGTGTACGGGTTCGTCCTACAGAATAGGTGACAGCAGACGGGAGATCGACTCCTTGAACTTGACCCATCTCGAGCGTTCAAGATACTGCTTCATGGTGAGCTGGCTGGATACACGAAGATCATGGTGGAATATTCGAGTCAATCGTTTCGACAGCTGCTCATCGTACAGGAAGGCATTCACTTCGAAATTGAGCTTGAAGCTGCGAACATCAATGTTCGCCGTGCCAACGGATGAGATTTTCTCATCAATGATGATGGTTTTGGCATGAATGAACCCGTTATTGTATAGATATACGTTAGCACCCGTTCTCAGCATCTCCCCGATGTAGGACAAGGTTGCCCAGTACACAAAGGGATGATCCGGTTTATCCGGGATCATCAGGTGAACCTCTACACCGGACAGCGCCGCAATGCGAAGCGCATCAAGCAGGCTTGCATCCGGGATAAAATAGGGCGTCTGGATATAAATTGATTGTTTGGCGGACGAGATCATTTTGATATAACCGTTCTTGATGTGCTCGTATCTTGAATCGGGACCGCTGGTGACAATCTGAATGCCGACATTACCCGGTGAATTGATCTTGGGAAACAGATTGGATTCATAGGAGATGTCATTATGGTGAGAAGCCTGGTTCCAGTCCAGAATGAAACGAACCTGCATCGCGTAGACGGCTTCGCCTAAGATGCGCAGATGGGTATCACGCCAATACCCGAATTTGGAGTTCAGGCCCAAATACTCATCCCCGACATTAAAACCTCCGACATAGCCGATATTGCCATCAATGATCGCCAGCTTCCGGTGATTTCGGTAATTTAAGCGCAGATTAATGAAGCGCAGCTTGGAAGGGAAGAAGGCCTCGGCTTCACCACCGGCTTCGCGAAATGCCTTGAAGAATCCCTTGGTTAATTGACGTGAGCCGAGCTCATCGTATAGAACCCGGACTTTCACGCCTTCTTTTACCTTTTTGGTTAACAGGGTCATCAACTTCTTGCCAAGCTCATCACGACGGATAATATAGTATTGAATGTGTATGTAGACTTTGGCTTCCTCAATATCCTGAAACAGTCGTTTAAACTTCTTGCGTCCATCCGTGAAAATCTCGACGTCGTTGTCGTCCGTAAGAATAGCCTGATTTTCGTTGATGTGCATATGAATCAAATCGCTGTTATCCTTGGCGGCCTGGTTGCGAAACGGGTATTCCCCGGAACTCATTCCTTCCATCTGGGACAGTAACACCTTCTCAATACCGGTTTTCTGCAGGTCATCCCAATGAAAGAGTCGGATTCTTCTTAAGTTTTGAGCGAACAGCAGGTACAGAATAAACCCGAGAATGGGTATAAAGGACAGCACCAACAGCCATGCCCAAGTCGAGCCGGCATCCCGCCGTTCCCTAAAGACCACGAACATGGAGAACACAATATTCAGAACGATGATCAGACCAAGAATAATGGAAGTAACATGCATGTTTTTAATTATCCTCCTAAACTATAGCCTTGCCCTTGCAATGCTTCATATTATACGTGAGCCGTTAGGAGAAGTATATATCCGCAGTATGGCGTGCAACCGATGTTTTTAAACGGTGGATGCGGCAGCGTCTTCATTTCATACAAGCTGTCACGGTTGCTATTTGTATCACAACTCGTTGTCATGATACGATGATTGAAAAAAGTAGGAGAAGGGGCATGCTGTTTTGCTGAAAATGAATAAGTTTTTCAAATTGTGTCTTGCCGTGATCCTGGTTCTGATCATTATTTACTTGGGATCGCTGGTGAATTTTATATTCAGACCGATTCTTTCGTTCTTCTCCATTATCCTCGTGCCTTTGATGCTATCGGGATTTTTCTATTACCTGCTCAGGCCGCTGGTTGATCTTCTGGAAAAGCGAAAGCTCAATCGCTCGCTGGCGATTCTGCTCATTTATGTCGTATTTGCCGGTATATTCACGGGATTCATTATCGGAGTGTGGCCGTCCCTGCGTGATCAAATCATTGCGCTTGTGGACAATGCGCCTGCGTTGTTTGCTGCATTAGGGGAACAGCTGCAGGAATGGGAAAATAACGGTTTGTTCAAGGAGATATTTCCGGAGGATTCTAATCCACTTACCCAATTAACCGACTATTTGAATCAAGGCTTTACGTTCCTCACGAATTACATTATGAATCTGTTCTCGATTGTATCGAACTTTGCCATTGTATTGTTTACGTTCCCGATCATGCTCTACTACATGCTGAAGGAAGGCGGGAAGTTCGGGAAGATGATTGTCAGCTTTATGCCGAACCGCTTCAAGGAAGTGGGTGCTTCGGTACTGGATGAAATCAATAGCGCACTCAAAGGGTTTATCGTGGGACGGGTGCTCGTCAATTTGGCTTTGGGCGTCTTGATGTACTTCGGCTTCCTCATTATTGGGCTGCCGTATGCCTTGCTGCTTACAGTGGTAGCGTTCTTTGCAAACTTTATTCCGTTTATCGGGGCCATTCTGTCCTCCATCCCGATCGTTATCATCGGGTTCATCCAATCCCCGGGAACGGCGATCTGGTCCCTCGTTGTCATTCTGGCCGCTCAGCAAGTTCAGGATAATCTGATTGGTCCGTATATCTTTGGTAAACAGTTGGCTATTCACCCGATTACAATCATCATCCTCGTCCTGGTGGGACAGGATCTTGGCGGGATTATCGGAATTCTAATCGTGGTGCCCGTGTATATGATCATTAAAATTGTGGTTACCAGAGTGTATCAGCTGTTCTTTAAGGAAAAATGGGAAAAAGCTTGAGCTCAGAAATGAGCTGAATGTAAAAAGTGAAGCCGTTAAGAACGGGTATTCGTTCTTGACGGCTTTTTTATGAAGGGAAAGGGGCTTGGAACAGAATATCTTGCTTGACAACAAATAGGAAAATATATAATCTTGAATTAAAGATATTATAAATTGAGATTGTATTCAAATAACTATGATCATCTACCAAATAACTTTCGATAAGGGGGAGAAGAAACATGACGTTACAAACGGCAGGCATTCATCATATTACGGCTTATGCACAGGATCCGCAGAGGAACGTTGATTTTTATACTGGCGTGCTTGGGTTAAGAATGGTGAAGAGGACAGTCAATTATGATGCGCCAGAGGTATATCATTTGTATTTCGGGGATGAGGCAGGGCAGCCAGGAACGATTATTACGTTCTTTCCGTCTTCTGCTTCGCGAAGAGGCATGCATGGAGGGGGGCAGGTCGGTTATATCACATTTGCAGTGC
Organism: Paenibacillus glucanolyticus NBRC 15330; assembly: GCF_004000885.1. Taxonomy (GTDB): domain Bacteria; phylum Bacillota; class Bacilli; order Paenibacillales; family Paenibacillaceae; genus Paenibacillus_AQ; species Paenibacillus_AQ glucanolyticus. Next base: position 160,321 of record NZ_BIMC01000009.1, on the reverse strand, counting down.
CTCAAGGCGCTCTTTCCTACTGGGAGCAGCGGTTGCGGGGCTTTGGCGTCTCGGTTATGAAAGCGTTGAGGTTTAATGAGCCTTATCTTCAATTCTCTGATCGTGATGGGCTTCGCCTGGAACTGGTTGAGCGGGACAGCGGATCGATGAGCGGGTGGAGCGTGGATGACATTACTTCGGAGACAGCAATTAAAGGATTCGGCGGTGCGGTGCTATTCAGCAGCAAGTGGAAGGAAACGAAGGAGGCGCTTGAGCAGGTACTGGGACTTACATTCATTGGGGAGGATGTGAACTATGCCCGGTATGCGTCCGCGGGACCCTGCGGGAATATGATTGATCTTCCGATGCGGGATATCTCTTGGGGCGCTGGAGGTGCCGGAACTGCTCATCATATTGCTTGGCGGGCAAAAGACGATATGGAACTCGGTGAATGGAAGGAATGGGTGAAGAAGTACGGGTACGCATCCACCGATATGATGAACCGCAATTATTTTAAATCGTTATATTTTAGGGAACGAGGGGGCATATTGTTTGAGATTGCCACGGATGTGCCTGGATTTACGATGGATGAGGATCTCCGTTCATTGGGTGAACGATTGAAACTTCCTGCGTGGTTGGAGCAAGAACGCCTCCGAATTGAGGAAGGACTGGAGCCGATCCAAATTCGTACACTGGAGAGGGGCAAGTGAAATGATATCCATTGATCCAAAAGTCCAAGACGAACGGGACAATTACAAACTTTTGATTGGCAGTGTTGTCCCTAGACCGATCGCTTTTGTTACAACATTATCAGCGGATGGCGTGCTGAACGCGGCGCCGTTCAGCTATTTCTCGATTGTGTCCAGCAATCCTCCCATGCTGTCCGTTTCGGTTCAGCGAAAGAATGGCATCGCAAAGGATACGGCGAGGAATGCCATGCTTAAGGGTGAGCTTGTCATCCATATCGTGGACGAAGATAACGTGGCAGCCGTGAATAAAACGGCTGCGAATCTTCTACCGCATGAAAGCGAGATTGAACGAACGAATCTGACGCCGGTGGCCAGTGAGGCTGTTGCCGTTCCCGGCATTCAGGAAAGCAAGATTCGCATGGAATGTGTACTGGAACAGGCGGTTGCCTTGAATGACGCAGAACAGAGGCCAGCTGCTGATCTGCTGATCGTCCGCGTGGTAAGGTTTCACGTATCGGAGGAACTCTACGAGAAGGGCCGGATTGACGCTGCCAAGCTGAAGCCTGTGAGCCGTATGGCGGGGAACATCTATGCTGCTCTGGGAGATATGTTCACCATTGAGCGGCCATTATAACGCAGGCGAGATACGATAAATAATTCAACGATATAGGAGGAGTGGTTAACGGATGAGATTTCAATCGAAGGTTGTTATCGTAACAGGAGGCGCCAGCGGGATTGGCGAGGCAGCGGTAAGGCTTTTTGTTAAAGAGGGAGCCAGCGTTGTTATTGCGGATTTCTCTGACCGGGGACAAGCTGTTTCAGACGAATTAAGTGCAGCGGGGTTTAACACCCTGTTTGTCAAAACCGACGTAACCAAGGAGCAGGATGTTGCCAACATGGTTGAACAGACGGTCAAGCAGTATGGGCGTGTGGATATCTTGTTTGCGAATGCAGGCATTGCGCATGACGCTCCCGCAGATCAGCTAACGATGGAGAATTGGCAGAGAACGATTGATATTAATCTTACAGGCGTGTTTCTCTGTGATAAATATGTAATCCAGCAGCTGTTATCGCAGGGATCGGGCGGGGCTATTGTAAACTGCGGATCGATCCATAGCCATGTCGGAAAAGCAGGAGTAACCGCATATGCTTCGGCTAAAGGCGGCGTTAAGCTGCTGACGCAGTCGATGGGCGCTGATTATGCCTCCAGAGGAATCCGGGTCAATGCAGTGTGCCCGGGTTATATCGATACTCCGCTTATTCAGGGAAGAACTGAAGCGATCACGCAGCACTTGGTCGGCCTGCATCCGATGGGGCGCTTGGGGCAGCCTGAAGAAGTAGCTAAAGCCGTGCTGTTTCTTGCCAGCGAAGACGCATCCTTTATTACTGGCACCACCTTGCTGGTGGATGGCGGATATACAGCGGTTTAAATCATATGAAGAAGCCCCGAGCATGCTCGGGGCTTCTTTGTTATATATGACAGATACGGGATAGGGCAAATTATATAATGCTGACGCCAGCACTGCCGTAACCGGCAGTTGCAGTGATCAGAGTCAGACCTGTTGCTGTTGTGGAGAATACCATCAACAAGCGGGTATTTGCTGCAACCGGAATAGCCAGGCCATCCAAGAAGCCGTTGCTGACCGTACCCAATGTGACTGCGCCGGTATATGGAGGAGCCAATGTGACAAGGGCACCGGGGATTGGCGTGAAGATATTGCTTGTAGCCGGAGCGCTGTACAGCTGGGCTGTGACCGTAACAGTAGTTCCAAGCAGGTCGAGTGCCAAGGTGTTGCTGAAGGTTGCGGAAATTGCCGTGATGGTGCCTGCGCGTGGCGTATTGAAAGCAAAGTCAAGCGCAGTACCTCCCGCACCCGTAAGGTCGATCGTTCCGCCAGCGAGCGTAACGGTTGGACCCGAAATACCGAAGCCTACGAGACCAACCGTTCCGACCAAACCTCCAACAATGGTTGTAAGCGCAAGAGGTATGCCGGATGCGAAAGGAATGATCGCTCCTCCACCTGGCAACCCAGTAGCCCCTGTTGGCCCAGTAGGGCCGACGGCTCCAGCAGGACCAACGGGTCCGATCGCTCCAGCAGCACCGGCAGGTCCGACAGGTCCAACAGGTCCAACGGGTCCTGCAGGTCCTGTTGGACCCGGAATGCCTGTTGACGATCCAGCAGGTCCAGCAGGCCCAATTGGCCCAGCTGGCCCGACCGGTCCAACGGGTCCAAGAGCTCCAACCGGCCCGACAGGTCCGACTGGTCCAAGAGGTCCCTGCGGTCCAACCGGTCCGCGGGGACCTCTGACACAGTGGCGACGAATCGGCTTGTGTCCACCTTTACCACTATTGCCGTTATCAGGACATCTTTTTTTCTTGGCGTGCAGTACTTTTTTCTCTATCTTTTTAAGAGCACACAATTTTCTCTTTCTAGAAGAACGATCCAAATCAAGCACCTCCTTTAGATTTGCTTTATACTACGCAAATGCTCTCTTAGCCGCATGGGTTAACAGCTTATAAATGATAGATATATACCTATTATTTTAAGAATGTACGATAGCCTCTGAGGAATCAGTCTATAAACGAATAGCGAAAAAAAGCGATCGTGATGATATTGGAATAGCGAAATTGGGGGCTAACAAAGCTTATAATGGATCGTGTTGAAAAAAAATTCTGTTTCGAAGTTGAGGGCTTGTCTCCTCTGCATCGTTCATGATTCATGTCATGAATGATCTACCGCATGAATTATCTGTTATCTGATGGGCGCAATGCCTGCTGTATAGCGAAAAACACACCTCCGAACAAGGAGGCGACAGGCAGGGGACAGCCCTGAATTTGTGGAGATTATGGCTACTAATATGCCTTGGAAGAGCGCTGATTTCACCTCCGAATTTCCAGAAAATGCAGCTCCAGGGGTTTGACTTTTACTGAGCTTCCCTTTATCATGAACACACGCTTAGTTTCCGGCATACATTTCCGGAGAGCGGGGGAACCAGTTTCATCAGGGGCGAGTCACTTGAATTCACGAGTGTAGGGTACCATCTTACCCGAGTCCGTCAGCTAACCTCGTCAGCAGTGGATGGGTCTTGTATACATAATGGATGTTCATAACAAAGGCCCTTTATTCTCTATAGGGGCCTTTTCTCTATTTTTTGACCCCCTGCTGGCGGAGCTATGTCTAGATCCCCTGTTTGGTGGTCTTTTTGTATTCTGCAAAAGAGGAGGGCAATGCCTGCTACTGTTTAGCCAATTGAATCAGTCAGACGGTTTGGGTTTACAAGGCACAGGGAAATGGATGCAACCTCTCCCCTGAGCCCCCGGACTGTGCAAGTGTGTCTGAATGTCACATATCCGAGTTAACACATGTGTTAACATGGATAATTTCATCATGCCGTTTTTAGGAACGACAAAGTCATTGCGAAAGGTTGTGGAAGGTGTTGAAGAAAGTTGTTGTGCTGTTGTTGTCATTGGTTATGGTGGTATCGCTCGCGGCCTGCGGCGATAAGGGGAGCACGCTGGAACGGGCCAAAGAGCAGGGGTATATTACCGTAGGTTTTGCCAATGAAAAGCCTTATGCCTACAAAGAGGCCAGCGGGGAGCTTACAGGCGAAGCCGTTGAGATTGCCCGTGTCATTCTGGAGCGACTTGGCATTAAGGAGATGAGAGGTGAGCTTACGGAGTTCGGCTCCCTGGTTGCCGGGCTTCAGGCGGAACGGTTTGACCTGATCACTGCAGGCATGTTCATCAATCCGGACCGCTGCTCCGCCGTTTTGTTTGCTAATCCGGAGTACAGCATAGGGGAAGCTCTTGCCGTGAAGCAAGGGAATCCAAGTGGACTCGGAAGTTACGAAGATATTGCCAAGGATGATCAGGCGAAGGTGGCCGTCATGACTGGCGCGGTTGAAATCGGCTATATGGAGAAGTCAGGCATCCCTTCGGACCGGATCATACAGGTTCCCGATCAGGCCTCGGCCATCAGTGCCCTCCAGGCAGACCGGGTGCAGGCGATTACCATGACGGGACCGTCCCTGCAGGCGATGCTGGATTCGGCCAGCGATGACAACATCGAACGCGTCGCGGATTTCGAACAGCCGGTCATCGACGGTGAAAGCGTTCGGGGCTATGGGGCCACGGCATTCCGTCAAGCGGATACCGAATTCCAGGAGGCTTATAATGCGGAGCTTGAAAAAATGAAGGAGTCAGGTGAGCTGCTGGAGATCTTGCAGAAGTTTGGATTTACCGAAGAAGAGCTGCCGGGCGAGATGACAGCCGCTGCGCTTTGCGGTGAATAGTATGCCGAATTCATGGATCGATTTTCTTCCTACTCTGCTGAAAGGAGCGGAGATTACGGTTTTGGTCGCCTTCTTTTCAGCTGTTCTGGCCATTGCCATGTCCTTCGCAGCTGGTTTATCCAGACTGTCGAAGCTGTGGATCGTCCGCACGGTTACAGCCGTGTATGTGGAAATCTTTCGGGGAACCTCCTTGCTGGTGCAGCTGTTCTGGTTGTATTTTGCTCTTCCGTTTATCGGCATTGAGCTTCCCAAAATGCTGGCAGCCATCCTTGCGATTGGATTCAACTTTGGCGCATATGGCTCCGAGATTGTCCGAAGCGCGGTGCTGGCTGTTCCAAAAGGACAGTGGGAAGCTTCGGTGGCGCTTAATATGAAGCCATGGCAAAGGATGTGGAATGTTATATTGCCTCAAGCTTCACTGCGAATGCTCCCGCCATTCGGAAATCAGCTGGTGGAACTCATCAAATCTACGTCACTTGTCTATTTCATCACGATGGCGGATCTGACGTATCAGGCCATGGTGCTGCGCAACAACTATATTTCCTGGACAACCGAGATTCTGGTGCTGCTGCTTCTTATGTATTTTGTCATAGCTACGCTTGTCTCGATGGCAGTTCGGCTGCTGGAGCGTAAATGGACGGCGGGGAGGCTATAGCGGATGTGGGATTGGAATTATGTGTTTGATATCCTGCCGGAATTGCTGAGTGCATTAAAAATGACGGTATGGGTGACGCTCTGCGCTTTTGTGGTGGCCTTGATAATCGGGCTGCTGCTTGCCTTTGCTGCTCGAAGCCAGTGGAAGCCTGTGTCGCTCATGACCAAAGGTATTATCGAATTTATCCGCAATACACCGCTGCTGGTTCAGGTCTTCTTCCTGTACTACAGTCTGCCGCTCCTTACCGGAATCTCCATTCCGGCCTTCTATGCCGGGGTGATCGGTCTTGGGCTGCATTACAGCACGTATCTGTCCGAAGTGTATCGTTCTGGCATCGAAGGGGTCCCCAAGGGGCAGTGGGAAGCTGCAACTGCTCTGAATTACACGAAAGCCCAAACCTGGCGGAGCATTATTCTGCCGCAAGCGGTGCCGCCTATTATTCCGGTGCTGGGCAATTATTTGATTGTCATGTTTAAGGAGACACCGATTCTGTGTGCCATTACGCTTGTTGAGATGATGCTGACAGCCAAGAATATCGTTTCCCAGTCGTTTCGTGCATTCGAGCCGTATACGCTGGTTGGCATTCTGTTCCTGATTATCAGTTATATCGCGTCTTTGCTGGTGCAAAGGCTGGAGAAACGAATGAATCTGCAGCGTGGAAAATAAGGAGGGAGTCTATTGAACGCAGTAGTAATTGATGCGTTTGCCGGAGCCGAGGTGCCGCAGCCTGATCCAAACCCGGCAGCGGAAGTGAAGCCGATGGTGAGATACAAGGGCGTGACGAAGTCGTTTGGTGATCTCCAGGTGCTTAAAGGCATCGATCTGGAGATGCAGCCTGGAGAAAAGGTGGCTGTTATTGGTCCGAGCGGCTCGGGCAAAACGACGATGGGGCGGATGTTAATGACACTGGAGGAACCGACCGAAGGCACCATCGAGGTTGATGGTGAGCTTCTCTGGCATATGCAAGAGAAGGGCAGGCTTGTTCGGGCAAACGAGAAGCATTTGCATCGAATGCGCTGCAGCGTCGGTATGGTTTTCCAGCATTTTAATCTGTTCCCGCATATGAGTGTGCTTCGCAATGTGACGGAGGCCCCGCGCAAAGTGCTGGGTTTATCCAAGGAGGAGGCGGAGGAGCGGGCCGTCTCCATGCTGGGCAAAGTCGGCTTGGACGACAAGCTGAAGATGTACCCGGCCAATCTGTCCGGGGGGCAGAAGCAGCGTGTTGCTATCGCACGAGCGCTGGTCATGCGGCCGAAGGTGATGGTGTTCGACGAGGTGACCTCGGCTCTGGATCCGGAGCTGGTAGGCGAGGTGCTGGAGGTGATCCGGGAAATCGCGGAAGAAGGCGATATGGCGATGATGCTGATTACGCATGAAATGGATTTTGCCAAGGAAATCGCCGACCGGGTCATATTCGGTGCGGACGGCTTGATCGTCGAGCAGGGGACGCCGGAGGAGATATTCGATAATCCCCGGAGCGAGCGGCTGCAAAACTTTCTGCAGCGATTCCGCTCTAATTGAGAAATGAGCAGGGGACTGATCATGGAAAGAGGTGCTTGTATAGAATGATTGTTGATACTGGAGTGGACATCGTTTATCGCAGACCTGAAGCGCAGGATGGCGCCCGGGTGTGGGAACTCGTAAGAGATACCGGATCACTAGATCTGAATTCCCCCTATTGCTATATGCTGCTTGGAGACTATTTCAATGATACCTGTATGATCGCCGAGCACGAAGGAGACATCATCGGTTTTATCTCTGCATTCCGCTCACCGCGTAATCCGGAAACGCTGTTTGTATGGCAGGTGGCCGTTGCCGGCTCGCATCGGAGGCAAGGGATTGCGAAGGCCATGCTGACAGGACTCATGAACCAGAGGGCATGTCACGGCGTTCGCTTCATTGAAACAACGGTATCGCCAAGCAACATGGCATCCCGCAGGTTATTTCTCGGTTATGCCGAGGAGAAATCCATTCCCAGCACCGTAACCGTAGGTTATGGAGCGGAGATGTTCCCGGATGGAACGTCACATGAAGATGAGCCATTATTCGTGATAGGCCCTTTTTTCAATGACATTTAGACCAATGGAGGGAATTATGGACAATCAAGTCATGGAGAAACCGAAGCTTACGGTGTTTAACAATCTGGAATCGGAAGTAAGAAGTTATTGCCGCAGCTTCCAGACGGTCTTTGACAAGGCTCGGAATGCAAGGCTGTGGGATACGCAAGGCAATGAATACATTGATTTTTTTGCCGGCGCCGGCGCGTTAAATTACGGACACAACAATGAGAAGATTCGACAGAAGCTGGTTGATTATATGATGCAGGATGGTGTTACACACAGTCTGGATATGGCTACCGAAGCGAAGGAGACCTTTCTGACCCGCTTTCAGGAAGTCATTCTAAAGCCGCGAGGCTGGGATCATAAAGTGATGTTCCCCGGTCCGACCGGCACGAATGCGGTAGAGGCAGCGCTCAAGATCGCGCGGAAAGTGACAGGGCGTAGCACCGTTCTGTGCTTCACGAATGCCTTTCACGGCATGTCCCTCGGCTCACTGGCTGTTACCGGCAATTCCTTCAAGCGGCAGGGTGCTGGCGTGGATCTGAGCCACTCGGTATTTATGCCTTATGACGGTTACTTCGGCGATGACGTGGATACGATGGCATATATGGAGAAGCTTCTGGATGATCCGGGGAGCGGTATTCCGCTTCCGGCGGCGGTTATCGTTGAAGCTGTACAAGGTGAAGGCGGATTGAATGCTGCGAGCGGGGAATGGCTGCAAAAGCTTGCGCGCATCTGCAAGGATAAGGGGATGCTGCTCATTCTGGATGATATCCAGATGGGCTGCGGCCGAACGGGTCCGTTCTTCAGCTTTGATGATGCCGGTATTGAGCCGGACATCATATGCCTCTCGAAATCGATCGGCGGCTTCGGCTTGCCGATGGCGCTCACGCTGATGAAGCCGGAGATCGATATTTGGGAGCCGGGCGAGCATAACGGCACCTTCCGGGGCAACAATCTCGGATTCGTTGCTGCAGCGGCAGCGCTGAATTATTGGGAAACGGAAGATTTTCAGCTTGATATCGGTATTCGCGAGAATCAGATTCGCGAATCCTTGGATTGTATAGCTAAGGATTATCCACAGCTCAGCGGTGAAATACGGGGCAGGGGGCTGATCCAGGGATTTGCCTTTGATAAGCCGGAGCTCGCAGGCAGATTGTCTGAAATCGCCTTCGAGCAGGGACTGATTATGGAAACGTCAGGTCCGCACAGTGAAGTAGCGAAACTCATGCCACCGCTGACGATTGAGTTGGACACATTGGAGCAGGGATTGGGGATATTTATAAACAGCGTGAAACAATTAGCAGCAGAGGAGAGGTTGTCATGATTGTTAAACATTTGAAAGAGATTGTGGATACGAAGGACGATATCGATGCGAAGACTTGGAATTCGAGAAGACTCCTGCTCACCAAAGACGGCATGGGCTTCTCCCTCAATGACACCATCATTAAGGCCGGAACCGAGACGCTGATCTGGTACAAAAATCATGTCGAGGCTGTATATTGCATCGAGGGAGAGGGTGAGATCCAGGTGGTCGGGGGTGAGACTTACCCCATCTCTCCGGGGATGATGTACGCACTGGATGGACATGAGAAGCATTACTTGAGAGCTCGTTCCCAGATGCGGATGGTCTGCGTGTTCAATCCGCCGCTGACGGGGGCTGAAGTTCATGACGAGGAAGGAACCTACCCGCTCCTCGCCCCCATATCGAACAAAGGAGATGACATGCGATGAGTCATAATCAGGTATCGGCCTTTCAGGAAAAAGAGATGGACGTTTATCCTTCGAGATTGCATTCAGAGCCAAGACTCTTAAAGAGACAGGATCCTGTGGTGTATTCGGACTGGACACCGGATGCTTCTATAACACTGGAGCAATCCGAATTCTATGAGCGCAACGGATATTTGTTTCTGGAAGGTTTCTTCGATCGGGAGGAACTGCAGCACTATCAGGCGGAAGCCCGCAGTCTGCAGGTGACCGCGAGAGAGTCGGAGAAGGATGAAGTTATTCGAGAGCCAGGCGGTGACGAAGTGCGTTCGGTGTTCGCGGTGCATCACAGCCATGCGGTATTCCAGGAGCTGTCCCAGCATCCGAGACTCCTGGCCATTGTGGAATATCTGCTGGGAAGCGAGACCTATATCCATCAATCGCGCATCAATTACAAGCCGGGTTTTACGGGCAAGGAGTTCTACTGGCACTCCGATTTCGAAACGTGGCACGTGGAGGACGGCATGCCGCGGATGAGGGCTTTGAGCTGCTCCATCGCACTAGAGGATAACTATCCCTTTAATGGCCCGCTCATGGTCGTGCCTGGATCCCATAAGGAGTTTGTGGCTTGCGTTGGCAAGACACCGGATAATCACTTCAAGGATTCGCTGCGCAAGCAGGAATATGGCGTTCCTGACCATGACAGTCTGACACGCTTGGTGAAGGAAGGCGGAATTGATACACCTGTTGGCAAAGCGGGATCGATCGTGCTGTTTGACTGCAACATTATGCACGGCTCGAACAGCAATATCACGCCTATGCCGCGCAGCAATATTTTCATGGTCTATAACAGCGTGGAAAATAAGATCGTTCAGCCCTACTCGGGTCAGAGCCCTAGGCCGGAGTACATTGCTGCCCGTGATTCTCGATGATCTCGCTGTCGCTTATCGGCTCGATCATCGGCATCAACGTAGTCTATGTCTCCATTTTTACGCTGCGCTTGATTCTGATGATCAAAGGCAGAAGAGGGGTAGCCTCTCTTCTTGCCATGCTGGAGGTATTCGTTTACTTGCTCGGCCTGAATCTTGTTCTGCAAAATCTGGACAATCCCTTTAATATGGCGGCTTATTGCCTGGGCTTCGGCCTTGGGGTATATGCCGGCAGCCGGATCGAGGAGTATTTGGCACTCGGGTACATCGTGGTACAGGTCATTGTAAATTCCGTAGAGACCAACCTGGCGATGAACCTGAGGGAGAAGGGATACGGCGTGACCGCATGGGAAGCGGATGGCAAGGACGGCAAGCGGCTCGTGCTGCAGGTTCTCGTGAAACGGAAGAACGAGCGCCGTCTGATGGAGACGCTGGGCAAAATGTCGCCGCAGGCGTTTATCATCTCTCATGAACCGAAAAGCTTCAAAGGCGGCTTCTGGGTGCGGTTGACGGAAGGTCGCAAATTATAGAACGCGTGACAAGGCATAGCCTGCTCGGAACCTGGTTTTTCGAAGCAGGCTTTTTTTATATGGCAGTATGTCGGGTTTCGTACAGTAGGAACAGCTAGCCACTTGCGAGTCAAGAAAGGAGCTTTCGATTCTTCAAATCCTCACTTGAGGACCTGCTCCGACTCACTCCGGTACCAAAAAAAAGCGTAATCGGTCATCGTGGAGGAGCTTCCGAGCTGGCGCAGCATGGCGGTAATATTTCCCCGACGGTAGGTGCCATGATTCACGATGTGCAGCACGATTTCGGAGAAGCGGGTATCCCGGATGCCGGCATAGGGATTATCCAGCCGAATGCTCTGCTCAAGATCCGGATGCTGAGACAGAAAGGCCGTGAATTGTTCTGACAGCTCGATAAACCGAAGATTCAGGTCCTCCAGCAAAATTGTTTCCAGCTTCTCGCGAAGCAGGTAGGCATCCGCTAAAGCAGCGTTCATGTCCGTCCCGGACAATATCTTCATCCAACCGAGATCCGTTGTGTAGATGTGAGTCAACGCCTCGGATACGGTCGGGAAAATGCTCGTTATTTTCCGGTTGTATACATCGCCCGGCAGCTCCAGCAGACGGTTGAATATGGCTTGATTCGCCCAAGCATGGTATTCATACATTTTGACGGGATAATTCATGAGCATTGTCCCCTTTAGCTTCGTGATTTGGTTTTGTTGAGATCAGTGTAAATAAAAAAGTATGACAGCGGACTGTCATACTTTTGCATAAAGCCGCAGCATTTTTTCTAGCTTGGATTGCATGCGTGTCCTTAAGCTGGCAGGCTCTATGATCTCGATATCCTCACCAAAGCTCAGCAGGGTGGACCAGAGCCACCCGGAGTCCGGATGGTCGATTTTAAATGTAAGGCGGAGTGATCCGTCCTCACAAAATTCCCGCTGGACATCATAGAAATGGTCCATTGCCTTCGCCAAAGCTTGAGTTGATACATGCAGCACGACTTCAATGCCATCTGAGGAAGCTTTCCATGCATGCGTTTCGTTCCTGTGGTGCTGCCGCTCTTGAAGATGGGGGCCTTGGGTGTGCTCCTCCGAATGTTTGCGCTGAAAGGGCTCAGCGGATGCAGAGAGCTCCGACATTCTTGATATGCGGAATTCCCGGTAGTCGGCCCGGGTTCTGCAGAATCCGTACACATACCAGACGCTATATTTATACATAAGCCGAAGGGGCTCAACCTTCCTGTAAATCCGCTCATTTTTGGCGCTGATGTATTGAAAGGAAATCACGTGTTGATCCGTAATGGCGCCGCGCAGAAGACGAAGCGATTCATGGTGTGACCGCCAGCTCCCGATATCCATGGACAATCCTCGCGATGCAGAGCTGCCGGAACGGTCAATGGTCTGCAGCCGCTGTATGGTATCCATTGCCCGTTCATCCTCAAACACGGTTGACATGCTGTGCAGGATCGTGATTAAGGCGCTGACGTCGTAAGAGCCAAGCAGGCTTCTGTCCATCTTATATTGTTCCATGATGCCATATCCGCCGTTCACCCCTTGATAGGATACAACCGGAATGCCGGCTGCGCAGATTGCGTCAATGTCCCGATAAATGGTTCTCTGGGATACGTTATATTTCTCAGCCAAGGCAGACGCCGAGAGAATTTCGTTGTTCAGCAGCATATAAATCATGGATATGAGCCGCTCCAATTTCATATCGGGTTGAACCCTCCTATCCTTATTGGGTCTATTCTCCAATGATTCCGTATTATATCATAGCTTTATAGAAAGAAAGGGGAGGAAGACACAGATGAGACAAAATATGAAATCTTTATTATTATCGCTGCTTGCAGCGTTATCTGTGCTGGCATTGTCCGCGTGCAGCGAGTCAGCTCTGTCGGATCCGGAGAAGGAACAAATTGTGAAGCAGGTTGAGCAGCTGGAGACGGCCGAATATAAATTGCTGCATTTTCAGATGGACTACCCGAAGTATCAGGCGGAGCTGGACGGGATTGTCAGCGATTCGTACAGGGATGTTATCAGCGACCGCATTATTTTCGGATATAACGAGAAGGAATATCGTGCTGCGGATTTGATGGGGATGCCCAAGGAGGAGTACGAGAAGCACAAGGAGCATATGCTCGGGCTGATTCATTCTATGGGGATGGACGAGGAGAAGGCCGTTCTCCGCGTTTCGGAGCCTTATGGAAGCGAAGGGGCAGATGGTGTCTATGTCTACGTCTCGGAATCCAGGGAGCTGAAGGAGAGACTGCTGTCGCAGACGAACCGAAGATATTCGCTGGACAACGCGAGCGGATCGTGGACCATCACGAATGTAGATCAGGATAAGGTCACGATCGGAAGTGACGAACGTGATGACGAGGCTGAGGCGAAGCTGAACGGGCTGGAATACCAGACGCATGACGGAGTGAAGATCGTTTATCGGGACAAGGCCCTTGCGTTTGATGGATGGAAATGAACAGCTGTGTAAAGGGAGTGGGAGTCTGCGCGAGCTTTTCGTTCCATTCCCTTCGGGTTTGCCGTACAATATAGGGGAATTCCATAATATAAGGAGTGTGAGCCTCATGGCCCGTACCAAAACACAAAAAGCGCTCCGCCAAGCGGAACGTGCCGGCACATGGTCAGCCGCGATGATGAGAAAGACCAATGAAGATTATAGTTCACTGTCACAGCATGTGAGAGTCAAACCTACGAAACAAGAACAATTGCATAAGGTCAAACACAGAAAGCGGATCGGAGACGATGGCGCTTTTTTTGTTGGTTTTGGGGGATGTGATATAGTACGCTAGAGAGGTTAGCTCAGGATGGAGGTTTATGATGGCGAAGCAGAAATTTTATGTAGTCTGGGTAGGTAAGGTGCCCGGAATTTATACAAGCTGGGCCGAATGCCAGCAGCAGGTGAACCAGTTTACTGGCGCTAAATTCAAGGCGTTCGAATCCCGAAGCGAAGCGGAGAAGGCTTATGCTGCGGGCTATAAGAATTACTGGGGACAGCAGTCCGGAAGCGGTGCCGGAAGTTCAGCATCCAAGGGTTTCAAGCGAAGCAGTGCTTCACCTGACATAGATCCGGGAGAGATCGATTACGATAGCATCTCAGTGGACGTGGGAACGCGGGGAAATCCGGGACCTGTGGAATATAAGGGTGTAGATACTCAAACCGGGGATATTCTATTCTCATGCGGACCCATCCAGAAGGGGACGAATAACCTCGGCGAGTTTCTGGCGATCGTTCATGCGTTAGCTTATTTAAAGAAAATAGGAAGCACCAAAACGGTGTACAGCGATTCCATGAATGCGCTCAAGTGGCTGAAGCAGAAGAAGGTGGTGTCTACACTCCCGCGGGATGCATCAACCAAGGAAATCTGGGATCTGGTGGACCGGGCAGAGCACTGGCTTAGAACCAATACCTATGAGAACAAGGTGTTGAAATGGCAGACGAAGAGCTGGGGAGAGATTAAGGCCGATTACGGGCGCAAATAAAGAGAAAATTAACAGGAGGAAACCATACGATGACGTACAAAGCCGTGTTTTTTGATATAGATGGAACGCTTGTGAATGAAGAGAAGGAAATTCCACAGGATACGATCGATGCGATTCATCAGTTGAAAAAGAACGGGATCGACGTTTTTATTGCCACAGGGCGGGCGCCGTACTATTTTGAGCATTATGCTAGGCAGCTAGGTGTCGATTCCTTCGTAAGTTTTAACGGATCTTATGTCGTGTATCAAGGGAAAGCGGTATACGAGCACCCGATCTCCGAGAAGACGCTGGAGCTGTTGGAAAATACGGCGCTTGCGCACAATCACCCGATTGTGATGCAAGGTGCGGAAGCGGGATTTGCAAACCATGAGGAGCATCCGTATGTTGCCGAGTCTTTCTACGATCTGAGGGTCGAAGTTCCTGGATACCGCAGCAGCTATTGGAAAGAGGCCAAGGTATATCAAGCGCTGCTGTACTGTGAGGCGCATGAGGAAGAGCTGTATACCTCTGCAGAGGCTCCGTTCAGCGATGTGAGCTTTGTGCGCTGGCATCGGGTCGCTATGGATGTCATTCCGGGAGGCGGTTCGAAAGCCAAGGGGATCGAGGCTGTGCTGAAGCATCTCGGGATTACCGCCGAGGAAGCCGTGGCCTTCGGGGACGGGCTTAACGACAAGGAAATGCTGTCTTATGTAGGGCTCGGTATTGCCATGGATAATGCGCATGAGGAAGTGAAGCCGCTTGCTGATTATGTAACCAGGCATGTGAACGATGGCGGCATTCGCCATGGATTGGAGTATGCGGGCCTGATATAGGACAGGTTACATCATATGACCCGAAATCGGGCGCTGCCGCGGGCAGGCCTAAATTCATAAGCGAAGACAGGGAGGAGCTTCCCTTGTCTTCGCTTTTTTTAATATACCTTAGCGATATGCAGAAAAATCCAAATTCTATATTGTGGATAATTCAAGCTCTCACAGCAGTGAGACTCTTAATGGACTGTGCATAACATCGTTTTGGAGTTCTTTATACACAGAGTTATGAACATTATCCACGCTAGATTCGTGTAAATTGAATTTAAGTCGCATATTCCATGAAAGTTATCCAGTGTTTGTGAACATATGTGGAGAAGTGCAAAGATAAGTGAGCGTCAAAACTCTTGTTCAATGTTGACAGACCAAAATCAGCTATGTATATTTTATTTACCGACTATATAGTCGGTAAATAAAATGAGAGATGGGTGAATGTCATTGGAAAAAAAATATGGCCTTCAACCGCTGATACCGTTCAGCGTCAAATCTTTAGCAGGCTTCATCATCATTTTTATGATTTGGCAGGGCGGCACTTTATTGTGGCTCAGTCTGCTTCATAACTTGATTCCCGCTACTCGCTCAGGACTGCCTGGTCTGATCACGCTGTATTTGTCCTTTGTTTTCCTGATTCTCGGAGTTTTCCTAGTCACCAGATATTTCTTCAAAATTCGTTTTAGAACATTTTTGTTTGAAGGTAATAGGCCTGATTTCCGGAAGTTTGTACGTTATTTTTTATGGTATTTATTTGCCCTTATCCTGTATTTGCTTGTGGATATAGGCGTACATCCTCAAGCTTTTACGCTTCATTTTGATCCGCTTCCATGGTTAGGTGTACTCCTCATTACCGCTCCTTTGATTTTGCTGCAAAGGCTGCTGAAGAGATTTTCTTCAGAGGCTATATGTACCGTATGTTCAGATCATTAAGAGGCGGGGTATTCTGGTCCATCTTTGCCACTTCCCTAACCTTTGCCCTGATCCATGGTTTTAATCCCGAAATGCTAAACTATGGGATTTTTGGACCGTTGTATTACCTGCTGGGGGCCTTCTTTCTGGGAATCGTTGCTTACCACACCAATGGTCTGGCTGCTCCCATCGGGATCCATTTTGCCACGAATATTTTTAATACATCCATTTGGGGATATGGATCATCGACGTTGGATAATATGGGACTGCAGAGCATTGTATACCGTCACACGCTGGATATGCCGTTTGCATTCTTTGGGATTTTTGCTATTGTTATCACATATGGGGCTTTTCAATTTTTCAAGCATCAAAGGAACCGTTCATAAGGTTCCGGGAGGAACATATGACCAGAAGGCGACTGCCAGCAGAAGAAGCAAAAACGATCATATTAAACCATGCCAAGTTATTATTTATTGAAAAAGGTTATGACCGAGCCACAATGGACGACTTGTGTGCATCGACACAGATGAGTAAAGGCAATTTGTATCATCATTTCAAAAATAAAGAGGTGCTCTTTCTCCAATTGCTTACCCAGCATGCGGAACAAATGTCACAAAAGTGGCTTCATTTGATGGAGCATTCCACGTCTCCCAGCGAACAGCTGATTGAAATGGCTGATTTATTCGGCAGAGATTGTGAAAGTCCATTAGTCCAAGCACTCGAAGAGTATGCCAGAACACTTTCTAGCGAATCCGAGTCATTGGCTACATTGAGAGAGATCACAGAAGCAGCCTATCGTGCAATAAGGCAAGTGCTGCAAACGGGGATCGACCAAGGCGTCTTTATTAATGAAGATATCGAAACGTTGAGTTTTGGTGTAATGTCCACATTGGCTGGAGCAACGCAGCTCTGCCTAACGATGCCAAATCTAAGCGGGGACGAGTATGCAGCTCTGCATGTCAATGCGGTCAAGCTGCTATTAAAGGGGATATCGATTGAACGATAATGAAATGGCCGGAGCAGCCTTGCGAGAAAATGATACACACGTAAAAGCCGCATCGTTGCGGCTTTTTGTGTTTTTACGATCTATAATTTTGTCTAAACCGGAGGGTGATCCAAAGCTCGGGCCGCACCTGCTGTGCCGACCACGGTGACGAGTTAGTCCGTGTGTGCAACGGCGCTTATTTCAATCCATTGTTCAGCGGACGCAAGATAGGTCACGCCGAGGAGACAGCCAGCCGGCCGGTGTTGTCCTACGTATTCCTTGAACAGTCTGATGACCGGATCGAAATGTTCTTCAGCGTTTGTTAAATAGATCTCCACATAAGCGAGGTTCGACCTCGTGACATCAAATCCCGCCAGTACGCGATCTAGATTTTCCAGCGTTTGCCGGGTTTGTGCCTCGATATCGCCTTTGCCAACGAACGTGCCCTCCGTGTCGTGGGAAAATTGCCCCGAAATGTAGATAGTTCCGTTTACGGAGTAACCCTGGGTGATGCCGTGATCCCAAAGACTGTGATTGTAGCTTTTGATATTCGTCATTTTTTTCTCTCCTTTACTTGAAGTAAGGTTAGTATAGATTGAAAGTATATAAAAAAATAGTACGCACATTATTGATAGGTACTATCAAAAAGGATAGTGTACGAAGTGAGAATGAGAAGGGCTTGAGCTCAAAATTGATCATGTGAAGAAATTCGATGTATGTAAGCCAGAAACATGCACATGGTTCAATACGGCGTAAAGCGCATGTTTTCTTCTTGACGTAATGAAATAAAATAGCTATTATAGACCTGTGAAGTCCCTAATAGAGGTGATGTTGAATGAAGTACTCCAAGGCCACAGACTATGCCCTCCATACGATGCTCTTTCTTACTGCGGCGACTCCCCAGAAACCAATAGGCGTACAGCAGTTGGCGGAGCGACAAAGTGTGTCTCCCACCTATCTGTCCAAAATACTGACCAAGTTGGTGAAGGCGGGCATGATCGAATCGATAACGGGGGTGAATGGCGGCTATCGCCTCAAACGAAATTGGGAAGATATTTCGTTTCTGGATATTATCCATGCGATTGAAGGTTCGGCTTCCTTGTTCGATTGCAGTTTCGATCATGGACCAGGATGCCCGATTCAGAAGGTGGTGTTGTCGGCAGAAGAGAAGATGGAAGAACTGTTGAGAAATCAGAAAATGTCGGATCTTGTACGTGAACATAACATCGTTATATGATCCTTCCTTTTTTTAAGTCAATTAAAGACAATAAGAGTCTTTGAAGTCTGTAATATGATTTTTAACGGGCATGATTGAATCGATGATGGGGGTGAATGGTGGGTATCGATTTAAACGAAGCCGTTAGCCCATGGGTGACAAGTGATGGTTATCTAGCGGCCGTGCCGCCGGATGTGTCTGCCGATCGCATTATTTTTTAGCTTGTGATGGACCCCCCAATGCGCACCTTGGCGAACAGCTGATCTTGATGGATTATAAAGGACAAGAGCGACCCTGATCAATGGGAAGGAGAGGAGACTATGAATATCAATATGAAAGCAATTGCGCTTGGACAATACGAGGGAGCGAAATATCATCCTTTTGCGCATATTGATCACGAATTACAAACCATATTTGAACCTATGGACGTTGAATGTACGGATGATTACGCCGTGCTTCAGGAGGATAAGCTGGAGGGCTATGATCTGTTCATATCGTACGCGGATTTCTCGGATCTGGAAATAACCGCAGATCAGGTACAAGCGCTCATATCCTATGTGAGAAACGGTGGCGGTCTGCTAGTCATCCATAACGGTATCTCACTGCAGCAAAGCCAAGAGCTCGAAAAGTTAATCGGCGGCAGGGTTACGGGACATCCGGACTATACGTCACTGCCAATTCGATATAATCGGGGGAGTCACCCTATTGTGGAGAACTTAAGCGATTTTACGATAGATGAAGAACCGTTCCGGTTCGAGCTGAGTCCGCATGAATCAGCGGTTATACTTGCCGAATATGTGCATGATGGCCAGCGGTGGCCTGCTGCGTGGGCACATACATATGGCTCTGGCCGCGTAGTATACCTGATGCCGGGGCATCATCTTCCATCTTTCCAGGTGGAATCCGTGCGTAAGCTGATTCGGAATAGCGGAATGTGGGCTGTTCGGGGGGCGAAGAGTAGTGATGCTACATCCTAATTTTAGGATAACGTGCATCTAACTAGGTGGGGAAATCCGCAATTTAATCATACGTAGCTTATTATCAAAAGGAGGGGAAGAAGATGGATGTATTCAAAAGCCAGTATGATTTGATTAAGCGTACAAGGGAATCATTATTTCGTTACTGCGAAACTATGTCCCCCACAGATTATGCTAAAGAAGTTGAAGCCCTGGGCGGAGTTTCTATTCGGAGTCTGCATGTTCATGTAGCTGATTGTTATCGGGTATGGTTGGGGAATCGTGGCCTTGGCAAATCACTTCCCAGATTAAAACCAGAATCCGTTGACAATGTGCAGGGAATGCGTGAAGTTTTTAAGAAAACGGATGCCCTGGTTTATGAATTTCTGAATGAATTTAAAAACCAATGGGATCCTACCGTTCAAGCATCCTGGCAGAGTGACAGCGTAGAGTTAACCGAATTATGGCTATTTACCCATGCCATCACGCACGAATTTCATCATAGAGGACAAATTGTGAAAATAGGCAGGCAGCTCGGATATATCCCGCCGAAAATGAACCTCGCTAAATCTTAGTGATTTCATTTCATGGAGATACGTTACTGCCCGAGCTGGTGAAGGCGAGCATGACAATCCTGGGCCAGAACGCCCGATTGTTGTTGCGATTGCAGGTTTCGTCCTTTCTCTTTTCATGAAGCGTGTTCACATATCGGTCAGAAGGACAGGAACGTTTAGCGATTCCCGACCCCATGTGAAAAATGATTATGAATAGACCTCCATGTTGGTTTTTCAATTGAGTCATAAAAATCGTGAGAAAATAGGTGATATATACAATGAGCCATGAACTGTTTGATTCGGCGGTATGGGAAAAAGCATGGAAGGAAGATCCGTATACGGGTGTAAACAAGATGAAGAGGGCCGGCATCGACCCGGCTCATTCATTTGATTCATCGGCTAAGTCATTCAATAAAGAAGTGTTCAGCGAAGAAGGCAGACAAAGGGCTAGACGGATTATGAACTGGCTGGAGGACCAGGGCGTTGAATTTTCAGGAT
The DNA here is from genome assembly GCF_004000885.1 of Paenibacillus glucanolyticus NBRC 15330. Lineage (GTDB taxonomy): Bacteria > Bacillota > Bacilli > Paenibacillales > Paenibacillaceae > Paenibacillus_AQ > Paenibacillus_AQ glucanolyticus. The sequence continues at coordinate 140,079 of NZ_BIMC01000009.1, read as the reverse complement.
CTTCTGTTCTGGATATAGGTGCGGCGTCGGGTGGCTTTTCCGTACCTTTCGCGGAGCGGGGAGCGGATGTAACCGCGGTGGAAACCTCCCTTCCGTTGGTCGAGCTCCTGCAGCAGAATAGTTCAGCCTTGGTCAATGGAACGGTCAAGGTGGTACACGAACCTTTCGAAAATATTGATCTTGAGGCAAAAGGATGGGAGCGAGCCTTTGATCTTGTCTTTGTCTCCATGTGCCCGGTTTTGGTTGATTGGGCCAGTGTGGAGAGGGTACTGAGCTGCGCGAGGGCGTTCTGCTACATGAGCTTGGCGGTAGGTTTCAGGGAGCACAGCCTGGTTGACGAGATATGGCCGCTTGTCACTGATCGCCCCCGAAAGACCGAGCATTTGGAGATGATTTACCTGACCCAATTACTGCTGCTGAAGGGCTACTCTTATCAATCGCTGGTAACCCGAGAGGTGAAAACAACAACGCTTTCCAAAGAGGCGGCATTCCATGATACGATCAAATGGTTGAATATGCACGGCTTGACTGTGGATGAGCGGGTTCGTGGCATCGTCTCGAGGCATTTGGACAATCATTATCCGACTGACGAGGTTCCGCTTCGGCAAGGAGGCAGCTTTGGTAAGGTGCTCGTTCGATTGCAAGACGAGAATATGTACAGCAGAGAAGATAGGGGTTAGCCCGAACAGCATGGGGGCAAGAATAACTTCCCAAATGTTTTGCCATCCCGTATCCAAACGATACTACATTCAGCGTTTTCGGCAAAACCGGAAATACTCCCTTAACTTTCTTTTGTAGGCGTAGAATTAACCACTTTCCATTGATCCTGTTGGTAAGCTAGAGTTACTTTTGCGGTGAGCCCGCCCTCATTCGAACGATACTTGCTTACCTCGATAGTCATGTTGTTCTGATCCGATTGCTCCTGCTTTTCGATGCTCAGTAAAATCCCTTTACGTTTGGTATCACTAGCGTAATATAACCCTTGCGCAACCAATTGTTCATAGGTGAGATGATAAATCTTCACGTTATATCGGCTTTGCAGGTATTCCTCGATGCTCTGCTTATCTGAATCCTCTAATGGAAGCTGTTCATCGAAATCCAGTGAAATGAACTCCATGCCGTCATTGAGGGCTGTATCGGTTGATATTAATTCATCCAGCGCCAAGCGATAAGGCTCCGCTAAACCGTTCCGCGAATCTGAGTCAGTAACGCCATTGGCGCAAGCTGATATGAGAAAAACGACTACAACACTGAGCACAACATACAACGACTTGAATCTTATGATAATCCCCTCCTTGGCATTCGCTACTTAAACTAACGCATTCCGTCCATTTAATGTTCCATTTATGCCTGATATTTTCCAACAAAAAAAGCGGCTGACCGCCGCTTTATTCCTTCTCATGCACCTGTTTATAGTATTGATTGGGGGACATGCCAACGTATTTTTTGAACACCTTGCTGAAATAGAATGGATCATCCAGGCCGGTCAGATACCCGATCTCCCCGAAGCTGAGATGGGTGGCCTCAATCAGCTCCTTGGCATGATGAATCCGGACTTGGTTCACGTAGCGCATGATCGTAAGGCCAGTGAGCTTGGCGAACACCCGGTTGATGTAGTCATAATTGCATTCGAAGCGCAGCTCGATTTCCGAGCTGATGATCTTCTGGGCGTAGTGTTCATGGATGTAATCCAGCAATGCATGCACCTTCATGTAGGACTTGGTATGCGGGCTGTCGTTCTCCAGCTCGTCGAAGAGGCTCTCGCGGGACAGCTCGATCAGCATTTCCATGAATTTGAGCGCGGTCAAACTGCGGTTGAAGTGCTTGCGTCGGTACAGTTGCAGCATTTCACCCAGGGCATGGTGCATATGATGGAGGCTTTTTTTCTGTGTCAAGGTGCAGGTCTTAGGGAAGTATAGCTGCCTGTTGCTATCCTTGCCTGCGGGGTCGCTCTCACCCATTATCCATTGTTTGGCAAGCAGGGATAAGGGACGGTCCGGTGCGGGATGAATATCCGGATGTTCAAAATGAATATAGTAGTAGTCGCAGGCATGCTTGCGGGTCCCCTCATGGTCCATATGCGGTTCAAGCACGAGCAAGTCGCCTTTCTTGAGCACATGGGCCACACCATTCTCCTGAAGATGAAGCTCGCCGCTCTTCACAAAATACAGAATAAACTCGTGCGTATTCCGCTTGAAATGAATCCAGGGGTTCTTGTAGGAGACAAATCCCATGAGTTTGATTCTTGGTACATAGTCCGCGTTCATCGATAGCACGAATACACCCTCTCTCCCCCAAAAAAACGCAAAGTCGTTTTTGTACAAAAAGAGTAACTTTCTCACATTCCCGTTCATTGTAACACAGCCTATACTTGGGGTGAATTTAAATGGTTTGCCAACGAACGATGGATGTTATTTGCTGATTTTGGTCGGAAGAACGCAGAATGATCATACTTTGGGAGGTCACTAACCATGGCTAGGATTAATGTAACGGTATGGAATGAATATCGGCACGAGAGACATAATGAACAGATTGCAAAAATTTACCCCCAAGGCATACACCGGACGATTGCGGACTTTCTGGAGAAGGATGCCGAGTTTTATGTACGTACAGCCGTTTTGGATGATCCGGAACATGGTCTGACAGATGAAGTGCTAGCTTCAACAGACGTTCTGCTCTGGTGGGGGCATGTGGCACACGGTGAAGTGAGAGATGATATCGTGGAAAAAGTACGCCAGCGCGTACTGGACGGCATGGGGATCATTGTGCTCCATTCCGGGCATGGATCGAAGATTTTTCAGCGCCTTCTCGGCACGAATACTGGCGCCCTGAAATGGCGTGATGATGGCGAGAAGGAACGTTTATGGGTTATTGATCCAAGCCATCCTATCGTTAGCGGGCTCGGAGAGTATATCGAAGTTCCGCAGGAGGAAATGTACGGAGAACGCTTTGAGATTCCGGCACCGGATGAACTGGTGTTTGTCTCCTGGTTTGAAGGCGGCGAGGTGTTCCGCAGCGGCTGCTGTTATAAGCGGGGGCGCGGCAGGCTGTTCTATTTCAGACCGGGTCACGAAGCGTTCCCTACCTATCATCTGCCGGACATTCAGCAGGTAATCGTGAACGCCGTAGGCTGGGCGGCACCGATCCAAGGTGCCAAGGCTTCCTATGGCCGAGTATCTCCGCTCGAATACAATCAGCCCGTATAGGCTTGTAGATGGTAAGTGGCAAGTGCCCGTTGTTAACGTGTGAAGCGACTGAGTTTTCAGCGATAGCATGTGCTGCGCGGGTGCTTGTCTGTTTTTGCAAGGAGGCAGTTGGTTGACACAGGAATTCCTATGATGCTGCACATCAAATTGCGAACATATCGCAAATTTATGTGCTTCTTTTGCATGGCTATCGAAATCCGCATAAGAACGCTGTATAATGTACCCAAATTGTATACGACACAACAAAGTGGGTTGGATGATGGAACAGGATAAACAGCGTCTCAGTATCGAGGCCGCAAGATTGTACTATATGTCGGATTACAGCCAGCAGGATATCGCCACCAGGCTCGGCGTTTCACGCCCTACGGTTTCAAGGCTTCTTCAGCACGCTAAAGAGCAGGGGTATGTGCAGATCAGCATTGTGGACCCGCTTGAGAATCTCGATGCTTTGGGCGAGAGGGTCAAGAAGGTATACAAGCTGGAGGAAGTGCTCATTAGCTATTCTCCCATCAATGAGTATCGTGAAATTCAGAAGCATATCAGCAAAAGGGCAGCCGATTATTTGCATGAAACGGTTCAGGATGCTGACATTATCGGCGTGACCTGGGGAACGACCATGCATGCCGTGGCGCTACAGCTGCAGCAGAAATCGGTCCGTGGCGTAGAGGTCGTGCAACTGAAGGGCGGGGTCAGCCATTCGCATGTGAACACGTATGCAGCGGAGATTGTCAATCTCTTCGCGGAGGCGTACCATACGATGGCGAGATATTTGCCGCTGCCCGTCATATTTGACACGATGGAACTGAAGGAAATGGTTGAGAGGGACAGGCATATCCAGCGAATCATTCAATTAGGCAAGCAAGCCAACATTGCCATGTTTACGGTGGGCACGGTGCATGAAGATGCGCTCCTCTTTCGACTCGGTTACCTGAGCGAGAAAGAACAGAAGCTGCTGCAGCAGGTCGGCGCAGGTGATATCTGCTCCCGGTTTTTTGACGCCGAGGGCCGGGTGTGCAGTGAGGATATCAACAGCCGTACGGTCGGCATCGATTTGAAGGATTTGCGGCACAAGGAGAAATCCATTCTCGTTGCAGGCGGACAGCGAAAGGTAGATGCCATAAGAGCTGCGCTGATCGGTAAATATGCCAACATACTTGTGACGGATCAGTTTACGGCGCAAGCTCTGCTTCCATGAAATCGTGCATGTCGATGCACAAGAAGGATCAAACACACCTCATTGCGGTGATCATCGAAGCGGATCGGCTTCGTGCTCACCTTCATGAGGTGTGTTTGTGCTGTGGAATATGTGACGGACTAGTGAGGGAACCGTATCTTCTGTTTATGTTTACCCCGACAGGGTATAGAGCATAGTAAACAAAGAGTTGTTAGATTATTCCTGAATGATGGCAAGTTGTTAAGCGAACAATGATAAATATCATTGCCATAAATCGGAATGAACATATTTTCATCATGTGTTTTACATATGTTCATAGCTGTGATATGATGGTCCCGTCTACAGGTTTAAGCGTAATGAGAGCGCTTTTACAAAATTACAAAAATTATATTAGGGAGTGTTTAACCAGATGAATATAGCAGGAATGATTGACCACACACTGTTGAAGGCGGATGCAACCCAAGCCGAGATTACGAAACTTACGGATGAGGCCAAAAAATACGAATTTGCTTCGGTTTGTGTGAACCCGACTTGGGTATCCTACTGTGCTGAGCAGCTTGCGGGCACTAAGGTTAAAGTATGTACCGTTATCGGCTTCCCGCTGGGAGCTTCGACAACAGCAGCCAAAGCATTTGAAGCGAAGGACGCTATTGCCAATGGGGCTGGAGAAGTGGATATGGTCATTAACATCGGGGCGCTTAAAGATCGTAATGATGAGCTCGTGCTTAAGGATATCCAAGCTGTAGTGGATGCAGCTAAGGGCAAAGCGCTGGTTAAGGTCATCATTGAGACAAGCCTTCTGACCGAGGAAGAAAAGGTGCGTGCATCCGAGTTGTCCGTGAAAGCGGGAGCGGATTTTGTTAAGACCTCTACAGGCTTCTCTACAGGCGGAGCTACTCCGGAAGATGTTGCCTTGATGCGCAAGACCGTTGGTCAGAACACCGGCGTTAAGGCGTCCGGCGGCGTACGCAGCAAAGAAGATATGGAAGCTATGATCAAAGCGGGCGCAACCCGAATCGGTGCAAGCTCGGGCGTGAAAATCATGGAGGGCGGCCAGTCCAGCTCATCCTATTAATGTAACCAGCAGTTCTGAATGATCATCGGGTTAACCGTGTTATATCATAAAAATTCACCTATGGGGGAACAACGACGATGAAATTTTTAATCGCCATACTAGGTTTGCTGGTCGTATTCGGTCTTGCGTTCCTTATCAGTAATGATAAGCGCAAAATTCGTTATCGTCCGCTGGCTGTAATGATTGTGCTGCAGCTGATCCTGGGATTTATCCTGCTGAACACCAATATCGGCGAGTATCTTGTCAAAGGGATAGCGAATACGTTTAAAGCGCTGCTTGACTACGCGGGAGCCGGAATCGAGTTTGTATTTGGTGGCATTGCCAATGAAGGTGCAGGTCCGTTCTTCTTGAACGTTCTGCTGCCCATCGTGTTTATTTCCGCGTTGATTGGTATACTTCAATATATTAAGGTACTGCCGTTTATCGTAAGATATATCGGTCTCGTCTTAAGTAAAGTCAACGGCATGGGAAAGCTGGAGTCTTACAATGCGGTAGCTTCCGCGATCCTGGGGCAATCCGAGGTGTTTATATCGGTTAAAAAACAGATCGCCTTAATTCCGAAGCACCGTATGTATACGCTCTGTGCTTCCGCGATGTCCACGGTATCGATGTCGATCGTCGGGGCATACATGACCATGATCGAGCCACGGTACGTGGTGACCGCGCTGGTACTCAACCTGTTTGGCGGATTTATTATTGCTTCCATCGTGAACCCATATAAGGTGGAGAAGGATGAGGATATCCTGGAAGTGCAGGAAGAGGAGAAGCAATCCTTCTTCGAGATGCTGGGTGAATACATCATGGACGGTTTCAAGGTAGCGATTACCGTTGCCGCGATGCTTCTCGGATTTGTTGCATTGATCGCGATGATCAACGGCATCTTTGATCTGATTTTCGGGATATCTTTCCAAGAGCTGTTAGGATTTATCTTTGCTCCCTTTGCTTTTGTCATGGGTGTGCCTTGGAAAGAGGCAGTGGACGCCGGCAGTATTATGGCAACGAAGCTTGTATCGAATGAGTTCGTAGCCATGCTTGAGCTGTCCAACTTCACGAATCTGTCCGAGCGCACCATTGGTATCGTGTCCGTATTCCTGGTGTCGTTCGCAAACTTCTCCTCCATCGGCATTATTGCCGGTGCGGTGAAGGGGCTAAACGAGAAGCAGGGGAATGTGGTTGCACGTTTCGGCTTGAAGCTGCTGTACGGTGCAACGCTGGTAAGCGTGCTGTCTGCAACGATTGCCGGACTGTTCCTGTAACCAAGGGATGGAAGTAAACAACAAGCGAGCCTTATGGATAGTTTGATTTTTGAGATCATATAAGAGGGGGAGCATGGATATGGAACGTTTTGACCGAATTCACTTGATTGTACTGGATTCTGTAGGCATCGGTGAGGCACCGGATGCGGCTGATTTTGATGATATCGGATCTGACACGCTGGGGCATATAGCCCGCGAATGCGGGGGGCTCAACATGCCGAATATGGCAGCGCTTGGGCTGTCGAACATCCGGGAGATCGAAGGAGTGCCTGCTGCCGATAAGCCTCGGGCTTATTATACGAAGATGCAGGAAGCTTCGAACGGCAAGGATACGATGACAGGTCATTGGGAGATCATGGGCCTGTATATTGATACGCCTTTCCGAGTGTTCCCGGACGGTTTTCCGGATGAGCTGATTCAGCGGATTGAAGAGAAGACCGGACGCAAGGTTATCGGCAACAAGCCGGCAAGCGGAACGGAGATCATTGAAGAGCTTGGCGAGGAGCATGTAAAGACAGGTGCGCTGATTATTTATACCTCGGCGGACTCTGTACTGCAAATCGCGGCGCATGAGGATGTGGTTCCCCTGAAGGAACTGTATGAAATTTGCGAATTCTGCCGCGAAATTACGCTGGAAGATCCTTATATGCTCGGCCGGATTATTGCGCGTCCGTTCACTGGCGAGGTTGGCAGCTTCAAGCGTACCGCGAACCGGCATGATTATGCCTTGAAGCCTTTTGGACGCACAACCATGAACGAGATGAAGGATGCAGGACTCGAAGTGATTGCCCTCGGCAAAATCTCCGATATTTATGATGGTGAAGGCATTACGAAGGCTGTCAGAACCGTATCGAATATGGACGGCATGGACAAAATGGTGCAGACCATGGATGATTCCTTCAAGGGTCTGAGCTTCATAAACCTCGTGGACTTCGATGCGGTTTACGGGCACCGCCGCGATCCGAAAGGATATGGCCAGGCATTGGAGGATTATGACCAGCGCCTGCCAGAGGTGTTCGAGAAAATGACAAACGATGATCTTCTGATTATCACAGCAGACCACGGGAATGATCCTACTTACAAAGGGACGGATCATACGCGGGAATACGTACCGCTGCTTGTCTACTCCCCGCGTTTTGCGGAAGGCAAGGAGTTGCCGCTGCGCAAGACCTTTGCCGACATTGGGGCCACGGTTGCAGACAATTTCGGGGTGAAGCTGCCGGAGCATGGCATAAGCTTTTTGAATGATTTGAAATAAATCGAAAAGTGGAGGAATTTGCACATGAGTACACATATTGGAGCGAAGCCGGGAGATATCGCAGAATCGATTCTGCTGCCAGGCGATCCGCTGCGGGCTAAATTTATTGCCGAGACGTATCTGGAGGATGTAACCTGCTACAACGAAGTGCGGGGGATGCTCGGATTTACGGGAACTTATAAGGGAAAGCGCATCTCCGTGCAGGGCTCGGGCATGGGCGTGCCTTCCATCGGTATCTATGTCAACGAACTCATTCGTGATTATGGCGTCAAAAATTTGTTCCGTGTCGGAACCTGCGGCGCGATGCAGGAGCATGTTCGTGTGCGCGACGTCATTCTGGCTCAGGCAGCATGCTCGGATTCCGGTATGAACCGCCATCACTTTAGCGGCTATGATTTCTCTCCGATTGCCAGCTTCCCGCTGCTGCTTGGTGCATATGAGCGCGGCAAGGATAAGGGCTTGAAGATGCATGTCGGCAATGTGTTCACATCCGATGTATTTTACCGTGAGGACAAGTCGGTGGTTGAGAAGCTGATGCAGCATGGCGTGCTGGGCGTAGAGATGGAGACAACGGCTCTCTACACGATTGCGGCACGGTTCGGTGTGAATGCCCTGACAATCTTGACGGTAAGTGACCATTTGCTGACAGGGGAAGAGACATCCTCCGAGGAGCGCCAAACCACGTTTAACGAGATGATGGAAGTAGCGCTGGATACGGCGATTTCGTTGTAAGGAATGACGAAGGAATCCGGGGGCAGCAGCGATCGGTCGAACCATTCGCGTTTGTAGTGCTGCCCATAGAAAGAACACAATCATCGCAAACAGTGAGGAGAATGTACGATGAGAATGGTTGATTTAATTGCGAAGAAACGCGACGGCAAGGAACTGACAACAGAAGAGATCAATTTCTTTATCGATGGATATACCAAGGGAGATATTCCTGATTATCAGGTAAGTGCCATGAATATGGCGATCTATTTCCAGGACATGTCCGACCGGGAGCGGGCGGACTTGACGATGGCGATAGTAAACTCCGGAGAAACGATTGATCTGTCCGCAATTGAGGGAATCAAGGTTGATAAGCACTCCACCGGGGGTGTTGGCGATACGACAACGCTTGTACTGGCCCCGCTCGTAGCGGCTTTGGACATTCCCGTAGCGAAGATGTCCGGACGCGGTCTCGGTCATACCGGAGGAACGATTGACAAGCTGGAGTCCATTGAAGGCTTCCACGTGGAGATCAGCAAAGACGAATTTGTGAACCTTGTGAATCAACATAAAATTGCTGTAATCGGCCAAACCGGGAACCTCACCCCGGCTGATAAAAAGCTGTATGCACTGCGGGATGTGACGGCAACCGTCAATTCCATTCCGCTGATTGCCAGCTCCATCATGAGCAAGAAAATTGCTGCAGGTTCCGATGCGATCGTATTGGATGTTAAAACCGGTGCGGGCGCGTTCATGAAAACCGTGGAGGACGCCAAGGAATTGGCTCATGCCATGGTTAGCATCGGCAACAACGTCGGCCGCAAAACGATGGCCGTCATCTCCGATATGAGCCAGCCCCTTGGGGCTGCGATCGGCAATTCGCTGGAGGTTCAGGAAGCGATTGATGCGCTGCGCGGCGAAGGTCCGAAGGATCTGGAGGAGCTGTGCCTGGCTCTGGGCAGACAGATGGTTTATCTGGCGCAGAAGGCAGACTCGCTTGAAGATGCCGAGGAGAAGCTGCGTGAGGTTATCCGGAACGGCAAGGCACTGGAGAAGTTCAAGGAGTTCATCCAGAACCAGGGCGGCGATTCGTCTGTGGTGGATCATCCCGACCGGCTGCCGAAGGCGCAATATCTGATAGAGCTTCCTGCACAGCAGGACGGCGTTGTCGCCGAACTAGTGGCGGATGAGATCGGTACCGCGGCGATGCTGCTTGGGGCCGGACGTGCAACGAAGGAATCCGAGATAGATCTGGCTGTAGGCCTGATGCTGAACAAGAAAGTTGGCGACACCGTGAAGAAGGGTGACTCCCTCGTCACGATTCATGCCAACCGCGAGAACGTGGACGACGTGAAGCAGAAGCTGTATGAAAGCATTCGAATTGCTGATCATGCGGATGCACCTGTATTGATCTATGATATCGTAACGGAGTAGGTTAAATCCTAATCCGATCAAGCCATAACGCTGATCACCGTCAGGCGAAGCGAAGACTCTTCAAGATAGGGGGAGAGGGAGCTTTGCCCGGTGTCAGCACGATGTACCACCTGCCCTTTCAACCGTTCGCTGAACAGGGGCAGGTTTTTTTCTGGGATCTCGTCATAAATCGGGAGCGAGCCCTCATAGGATGGTAGTGGGGAAAGTAAGTAAGGCATTTAACGGGAGAGTGAGATGTATAGTCCGGGCAAGAGCCATCCTGTCATAAGGAGGCTTTCCGCCATGACCATCGATCAGTTGATTGCTTTGCTGGCACTTATCGTTATGATCATCGGACTTGTGGTGAACAAGAAGGAGTCTTAACCTGTGAGTCCGGAGGGCTGCTGCTAAGTAGATAATTCTACTGATGTGGCAGTCTTTTTCTTTTGATAGGTTGATAGAGTTCCTTATAAGTCATATACTTAGATTGCAATGTTCTCCATTATTCATCATTTATTGGGAGGAAACCATGCTCTATTTAGCAGCGTTTGTCATATCCATGGTGCTGGTCCTGGTATTGATTCCGCCATTTCGCAAACTTGCGATCAAGATTGATTTTGTGGACAAGCCAAGGCCGGACAGCGAGCGGAAAATACACCGCGAACCGATACCGCTGACAGCGGGCATCGCCATATTCATCGGATTTTTTATCACATATTTTGCACTTACCGGCAACATTTCCAGGGAAGCGGTAGGTATCTTTATCGGTAGTGCCCTGATTCTTGGGATTGGTCTTGTGGACGATTGGTATAAGTCCCAGGGCAAGGAACTGGCTTCACTGCCGAAGTTCATTGTTCAGATGAGCGCGGCTGTCGTTGTATACAGCTACGGCATTGCGTTTGAAGGATTCAACAATCCGTTCACGGGGCAATATATCAACTTGCCGGAATGGCTGCAGCTCATCTTGACGATATTGTGGATTTTTGGTGTAACGACCGTCATTAATTTCTCGGACGGCATTGACGGATTGGCCGGAGGACTCTCCGCCATATCCGGAGGCACGTTGTTTGTAGTGGCCATTACGATGGGCAGAGGCGAATCCGCGCTGCTTGCGGTCGTTCTCGTGGGTGCTGCGCTTGGCTATTTGCGGTACAATAAGCCGCCGGCCAGAGTATTCATGGGGGATGCCGGTGCAACCTTCCTTGGGTTTATACTCGGGATCATTGCTCTGGATGGCGCATTTAAAGGGGCCACCTTGGCTTCCTTGTTCGTTCCCATCTTTGCTCTAGGTGTGCCGATCTTTGATAATATCATTGTGGTTATTCTCAGAATGCTTCAATCCAAACCGATTTATCAGGCCGACGCTTCCCAGGCGCATTATCGTTTGCTGGCAACGGGGCTGAATCAGAAGCAGACACTGGTATTTCTGTGCTTGCTGAATCTGTGTTTCGGTCTGGCTGCGATCATACTGGCGATGAATGGGAGCGGAGCCTAAGGCGCTGATCCTTTGTCTGAATTACATCTGTACGTTATCTAAGTCCCGTCTCCAAATTGATGTTGGTGGCGGGATTTTTTGTTAGCATGATAGGTAGGAAGTAAGAGGAGGTCTGCGGATGAATGACATGGCAGGGAGTATCATCATTGTAACAGGGGCTAACTCTGGTATGGGCCTGGCTACAACGATTGAGCTTGCCAAATTGGGGGCGCATGTTGTGATGGCATGCCGGAGCCAATCCAGAGGGGAAGCGGCGCTTCATCAGGCGCTGGAAGAGAGCGGAAGCACAGAGCTTGAACTGATGACGCTGGATCTGGGCTCTTTTGACAGCATTCGGGCATTTGCTGCCGATTTTAAGGTCAAGCACAACAAACTCGATGTTCTGGTGAACAATGCCGGTGTGGTTACCATTAAGCGGGAGTTGACGAAGGACGGGTACGAAGCCATGATCGGCGTTAATCATTTAGGTCATTTCCTGTTGACAAACGAGCTGCTTGAACCCCTCCAGCGTGCACGGCAGGGTCGGATCGTGAACGTATCCTCGGGGGCGCATAAGGTTGGAAGCATCCACTGGGAAGATCCTAATCTGGCGAAGGGATTCAATGTGGCCAAGGGTTATGCGCAGTCGAAGTTGGCCAATATTTTATTCACCAAAGAGCTGGCCCGCCGACTGCAGCCGACGCGGGTGACGGTCAATGCACTCCATCCTGGCGCCGTAAGCACCAGTCTTGGTGTGAACCGGGATACAGGCTTCGGTAAAGCGGTCTATAAGCTGCTTCGCCCGTTCTTCTTAACGGCGCTCGAAGGTGCCCGGACAGCGATTTATCTGGCCTCTAGTCCTGAAGTAGAGCATGTGACAGGGGAATATTACGTCAAGTGCAAGCCGGACAAAACCACAGAGAAGGCAAGGGATCCAAAACTTGCCGCTCGCCTGTGGGAATGGAGCGAACAACAGGTTGGAATGAAGCAGGGCATGGACAGATGAGATCATAGGCAGTGAGTATCCGATAAAACAGCAAAAAATAAACGGGATATCGTACAGGCCAACATGGACCTGGAGATATCCCGTTTCTATTCATGGAAGGCTTACGCAGCATAATAAGCCCATTGCTTTACTTGGACGCCTTTAGATCAATCGCACCGCGAACGAATCCGCGGGTACCATCAAGCAGCGTGGATGCCTCCGCAGCACTGACATTCGCCAAGAGCATAACAATTGCTGTTTTGACATGGGCACCGGCTTCATGGTAAGCCTTCTCTACTTCCTCCTCCGATGCACCTGTTGCAAGCGTAATGATGCGTTTGGCACGATGCACAAGCTTGTTATTCGAAGGGTTGAGGTCGACCATCAGGTTTTTGTACACCTTGCCAATTCGAATCATGGCCGTTGTTGTCAGCATATTGAGGATCAGCTTTTGCGATGTACCGGCCTTCATGCGCGTGGAGCCCATAATGACCTCAGGGCCAACGACGGCTTCGATCACAAAATCCGCATACTGATGCATGGGCGATTCGTAGTTATTGCAGAGCCCGACAACAACCGCTCCGAGTTCCTTGGCACGTCGCATAGCTCCAAGAACATAAGGCGTGCGTCCGCTGGCGGCGATCCCAATGACAACGTCCTTCTTGCTGATACCGTTTTCATTGATGTCCTGGGCACCCAATTCCTCGCTATCCTCCGCACCTTCAATCGCCTCCTTCACGGCTCTGAAGCCGCCTGCGATCAACCCTTGCACCATGGACGGATCCGTCCCGTAGGTAGGTGGGCATTCGGATGCGTCAAGGATACCGATTCGACCGCTGGTTCCTGCGCCTATGTAGAACAATCTGCCGCCATTCTCGAAAGCTTCTACCACGAGATCCGCTGCTCGGGCTATAAGAGGGATCTGTTCACGAATCGTTTCGGTGATCAGACTATCCTCGTTATTAATAAGGATCATAATTTGTTCTGAGCTCAACTGATCAATGTTCTTCGTATGTTCATGAGGCTGTTCGGTTGTCAATTGACTTAGAGTATTCGTCATGAGACAGGTCTCCTTTTTTGCCTTGGAATATGGACGGGCACTGATGATGTGAATGCTACAGCAAGTCAGAGACGCCGTCTGTAAATAGCTTGCAGGCTAACAGGGCCGCACCATGCGCGGGTGTTCGTTCACGGTTCCCTTCGGGAAATCGCAGCTGAGGATAACGCGCTAGCAGGGAGTCGCAGTACGCCTTCCGGAAATCTGGAGAATGCTTGAATATCGAGCCGATCCATACCAGATCACTCTCTTCGAATTCAGCTTGCTGCCTAATGAGAGCGCTAGTTGTATCGGCCAGCTCTTCAGCCTGCTGCCGGATGATACGGAGTGCCGCTTCATCCCTGGCTTCCGCTGCTTCAATGCAGCAGCGGGCGAAGGAAGCGATATGCTGTTTCGTTATAGCGGGCTGGTAAATGTAAGATTTGAGATCGGTAATATGCTGGAGAGGGTAGGATTCAACAATCAGGCTGGTCATGATAGTGGGCGGTGTAATGCCTTCATGACTCTTGATTACCGATTTCAGGGTCTGAAGCCCAATCTGATAACCGCTGCCTTCATCCCCGAGAAGATGCCCCCAGCCGCCGACGCGGTGGATATCTCCCGATTGGGTGATACCGTAGGTATTGGAGCCGGTTCCCGAGATGGCGAGTATTCCATGCTGACGCTCCAGCACAGCCATTAATGAAATTTCGGCTTCCGAACGCATGTATATGCGTATGGAGGGCTGCCGCTGCTGAAAATAGGAAAGAAGGTGTAATTGAACACGCCGACGTTCATCCACGGAACTTATACCTGACATACCAAGACATATTGATGTTAATAAAAATGACTCATCATTCAGGGGTATCAGGAGCCCATCCAACACGTTTTGGAGTTCCGCCATCGCTTTATCAAACGTTACAATATAAGGATTTGTGGAACCTCCGGTAAAACGGGACAAAACCTCTCCACTGCTATGGATAGCGGTTGCATCAGTCTTTGTGCCGCCACCATCAACACCGATAAAAATTTCCATATTGAACCACTTCGCTTTCTATATCCAGTATAGGAGAAAAAAGAAGTGTTGTAAAATAAAATTTTAAATCATCAATTATGTATTGAAATATAATTTCATACAATTTATAATGAACTCAATCCACTGATATTGAAAGCGATACCAGTCATGCTTTCATTCAATAGGTGTAAAGTAACATTACATATGAATGATCATCAGAGGATTATGAGTAAAGGGGGGCAAGGAATGAACGGCGGATTGGTTCGATTGCGTGAGGTGTATGATTCATTAAATCCGTCCGAGCGCAAGGTTGCAGCCTTCATTTTGCAGGAACCGGCAGAGATGATACAGATGTCGGTCGCGGATCTTGCTGTCCGAAGCGGTTCCAGTCAGGCTGCTATCGTGCGCCTGTGCAAAACGATGGGATTCAAGGGCTATCAGGATCTGAAGCTGAAGGTAGCCGGAGACTTGCAGGAGCCATTAGCCACCGGATATCAGGATATTCGGCCCAATGACAGCATTTCTGCAATTATACAGAACGTCTCGAACAATAACATTCAATCGATTCGGGATACGATGAAGATTATGGAGGAAGGGAAGGTGGAGGAGGCCGTACTGGCCCTCGATCAGTCTAAGCGTATTTTCATGTTCGGGGTAGGAGCTTCGAATCTGATCGGGATGGATGCCCAGCAGAAATTTTTGCGGATTAATAAGGTATGTATATCTTTTCCGGACCCTCATGTGCAGCTCACCTCGGCGGTGCTGCTGACTCCAGATGATGCGGCCGTATGCATCTCCTATTCCGGTGAAACGGATGAAGTGATTCGCGCAGCAGCCATAGCCAAAGAGAAAGGATGCAAGACGATTGGCATTACGAAATACGGTGACTCTACCTTAAGCCGATCGGTGGATATTCCCTTGTACACCTCCTCGACGGAGAACGAAATTCGCAGTGGCGCGATGTCGTCTCGTATTACGCAGTTGAATCTTATCGATATTTTATATCTTGGCGTCGCCAGCCGGAATTACGAGAATTCAGTGAAATACCTGGATGAGAGCCGGCAAGCGATCAAGCGGTTGTAGTTCATAGCGAAACCACAAATATATAAATGATAAGGGGAGTAGTACATGAAGAAAAAAGGTTGGCTTACATTGTTGGCTTCTTTAATGCTCGTGTTCACCGCGGCTTGCGGCGGTTCCGGCGGGGCGAAGGCTCCTGAAGGCGGAAGCGGAACAGCTTCGGAAGGAAATGGCGAGGCTGCACCGAAGCAGGACACGGTTGTTGTCTGGACTTATCCGGTACATGGTAAATATGAAGATGAATTGAAAGAGCATGTAGCGGATTTGAAAGAAAAATACCCGCACATTACAGTAGAAACCGAAGTGCTTTCATGGGCTGAAGGTCCGAAGAAGTTCGATGTAGCCCTGAATGCCGGTAATCCGCCTGATCTTTATTTCCATGCGGTGGACGGTGCTTATGTGGATACCGGTCTGGCACTGGAATTAACCCCTTATATCACAGACGAGATAAAGAACGACTATCTCCCGGGCACACTCGAGCTTGGTCAAATCCAAGGCAAGCAATACGGTCTTCCGCTGTACCAATCCCTGTGGGCATGGGGCGGCAATAAGAAGATCCTTGAAGAAGCAGGCATCGACTGGAAGTCCATTCAGGAGAACGGCTGGACCTGGACCGAATTCAAGGCAGCTGCCGATAAGCTGACCACCAAGCTCCCGAACGGCAAAACGCGCTATGCGCTGGTAACGGACGGAACTTCCCTTGACTTCATCGAAATGCTGACACGCAGCAACGGGATGCCGGACGTCCTGAACGATAAAGGCGAGTTTCAATGGAATGATGAGCGCATTCTGGACACGATGACGTTTGTTTCCGATCTGATGAAAGCCGGGCATATGCCGGCTGAGACAGCGGCGATTCAACCCGCTAAACGGATGGACTGGTTCTACGCAGAGGAAGCCGCCATCGTATCCAAGGCAATCCCTTATTACGATGTGATGCTGCAAAACCGTGCGAAGGACATTGACAGCGGTACGGTGCAAGGCGAGAAAATCGACTTTGTTCTGCTGCCGGTTCCGCACAACGACGGGGCAGAGCGCAAAACCTCCATGTTCGGCGAAGGCTACGTAGCCTTCAAGCAGAAGAAGGATAAGGGTGAAGAGCATGCGAAGAATACCTTCCTGATCATGGAAGGCCTGAGCGGCGCGAAAGCCGGTAATTCCGCCAATGAACTGGTGCTGCCATTCGTTCGCAAATCACAGGCGGAATTCTATGCAGGCAAAGGACTTGGAACAGAATCGACCATCAAAGCAGCAGAAATTTTTGCGAACTTCAAAGACATTCCTGTGACCTTGAGCCTCGATGCCAAAGATTCCGGCAACCAGAAGAAATTCAAGGAGCAAGTGGTGAAGCCGAACATCCAGGCGTTGTTCTCGGGTGAGAAGACGCCGGAGCAGATCGCACAAGACTTCATAGACAAAGGCAAACAAATTTTAGGACAGTAATTGAAGTTATAAGGGGGTGTCCCGTTGTCCTTAGCAGGAACAAATCGGGTCACTCCCTTTTTAAACGAATCGCTCTAGGCTTTGTAAGAATTAAGGCTTCATGAACATACTTCACCTGTGCGCAAAGGAGGAAATCAAATGCAGACTGCCCCGGCGCAAGCCCGGCCTTCACGTCCCCCCATGAAGGGGTACTGGCGCGAATATGGATGGGCGTATTTATTCATTCTGGCTCCAGTACTGTTGTTCTTGGTATTTACGCTATACCCGGTTGCTTCCGCCTTTCTGATGAGCTTCCAGGAATACAGCGTTATGGGCTCCGAATGGATTGGAACGGATAACTACACACGGATGGTACAGGATGAAGTGTTCTGGAAATCCATGAGGAATACGGTCTTATTCACGATCGGCACGGTTCCGGTCAACATTGTTATCACGTATGGTCTGTCCTTTTTTATTTTCCAGATGAAGAACAAATGGCAAACGTTCTTCAAGGCTACGATGTATTTGCCGGCCGTAGCCTCCGGCGTAACGATCTCCGTCGTATGGCTTGCCATTTACGATCCGACGAATGCCGGGCTTTTGAATCGGTTCATTGGATTGTTCGGATTCGATCCTGTCATATGGCTTGGCAAATCGGATACCGCCCTCTTTTCGCTCATATTGATGAACTGGCTCGGTTCGCATGGTGCAGGCATTATTCTCTATCTGGCCGCCATGGGCGGGATTCCCAAATCGCTCTATGAAGCCGCGGATATTGACCATGCCAGCGGATGGTCCAAATTCTGGCGCATTACGTGGCCACTGATGAAACCAACCACGCTGTATCTGCTTGTGACGGGCGTCATTACGTCCTTCCAGGTGTTTATCTCGGTGTATCTGATGACACAGGGCGGACCGAACTTTGCGACGACCACCATCGCCTATCTGATTTACAGCACGGCGTTTAATTTCTACGAATTCGGGCTTGCGGCGGCGCAATCTTTTGTACTGGCTGCATTGATTATCGTCATTTCCATCATTCAGTTCAAATATTTCTCTTCCGACGTAGAGTACTAACGTATATCACTGAAGCTAAAAGGGGGTGCACCCATGAAATCAAGATCAAAAGTGATCATGCTGATTGTGGCTTCGGTCATCCTGGTGGTATGGAGCGTTCTGACGATCATTCCGATGTACTGGATGTTGATTGGCTCTGTACAGGACACCAAGTCGGCCGCTTCGTTTATTCCCAAAATGATCCCGGACGTGCTGTCCGTAGCCCCATATGAGCGTTTTTTCGGCAAAACCAACGTAATGAGGTGGCTCTTTAACTCCTTATTGATCTCCACCATCCTGACGGTGACCAACGTGTTTCTCGCATCGCTTGCAGGGTATGCCTTTGCGAAGCTGAAGTTCCCGGGGAACAAAGCGGTATTCTGGGTTTTGCTCAGCACCATGATGATTCCGGCACAAGTTACGCTGATTCCGCTCTATATTTTGATGATTGACGTATTTGATCTCGGGAATACATATACGGCCATTCTGCTCCCCGGAATCGTAAGTGTGGGCAACATTTTCTTGATGAAGCAGTACATGTCGTCGCTGCCCACCTCCTTGATTCATGCAGCGCGGATCGATGCATGCGGAGAGTTCGGTATCTTTTGGAAAGTCATTCTTCCTATGGCTAAACCGGGTCTCGCCGTACTCGCTATCTTCACGTTCGTTGCATCATGGAACGATTTCTTCTGGCCCTTCCTCGTGACCAATTCGGCGGAAATGAGGACCATTCAGGTAGGTCTTGCTTCCTTCGTCTATGCGGACACAACCGATTTCGGCGCACTTATGGCTGGAGCCACCGTCGCGGCACTGCCGATGATGATCCTGTTCTTCTCGCTTCAGCGCTATTTCCTGCAAGGCATCACCATTGGAGCCGTTAAAGGCTAGAAGGAGGCAAAGTTATGGCACGCGTAGAATTCCGTAATATACGAAAAGAATTTGTAGACGACAACAAAGGGACCTTTACCGCTGTAGCGGGGTCGGACTTTGTAATTCATGATAAAGAGTTTGTGGTATTTGTCGGTCCTTCCGGCTGCGGCAAAACCACTTCGCTGCGCATGATTGCCGGGCTTGAGCGTCAAACATCCGGTGATATCCTCATCGGCGACCGGGTGGTAAACAATCTCCATCCGAAAGACCGGGATATCGCCATGGTGTTCCAGGATTACGCCCTGTATCCCCATATGACAATTCGCGAGAATCTCTCCTTCGGTTTGAAGAATCTGAAGAAACCTAAAGAATATATTGAGCAAAAGGTATCACAGGCCGCCTCCATTCTCGGCCTGGAGTCGATGATTGATCGGAAGCCGCGTGAGCTGTCCGGTGGACAGCGTCAGCGCGTTGCGGTGGGCCGGGCGATTGTACGCGATCCGCAGGTGTTTCTGTTTGATGAGCCGCTCTCGAACCTGGATGCGAAGCTTCGCGTGCAGATGCGCGTGGAGCTGTCCGAGCTGCATAAACGTCTTGAGGCAACCATTGTATACGTAACGCATGATCAGGTTGAAGCGATGACACTCGGCGAGCGGATTGTCGTGATGAACAACGGGATTATTCAGCAGATTGCATCACCGACGGAGCTGTATGCGAATCCGCAAAACATGTTTGTTGCCGGTTTTATCGGATCTCCGCCGATGAACTTTATCGATGTGCATAAGGAAGGAAACGTGCTTCGGATGGAGGGCGGCGAATTTGTCATTCCCGATTCCATGGCGGCTGCGCTGAGCAAATACGAGAATGAGCATCTCATTCTGGGCATGCGTCCCGAGCATATTACGGGTGAGGATATACCGGTCATCTCGAGTCTGGACTATACGTATTCAACCAAGGTGCAGGTCGTTGAACATCTGGGCTCGGAGAATCTGGTGTATTTCCGAGTTGGCAACCGGACCGTTACCGCGAAGGTTCATCCCGAAACGACAGGTTATCCGGGCATGGAGAAAACATTCATTTTCAATTTTGATAAAGTGCATTTCTTCGATCCTGAGACGGAACAGCGTATTGATTGGTAAACAACGACGAAGAGGAGAGGAAAGCTATGCGCAAGCTGAATGATGTGTTGAAAAAGACAGGGGTTGAGGTTTACCGCGAAATTACGGCGGTGGCCTTATACAGCATGATAACCTCGCTGATCCTCGTGGTTGTCGTGATGTTTGTGCCGCTGATGGCGGCGCTTTTGCTGCTGCCGGTGCTGTATATGCCGTTGTTCTACGGGGTTTGTTATGCTTACCATCGCAAGACGGAACGGGGCAAGTCCAGGCTCAAGGACGTGTTCCAAGGCGCGCTTAAAGGCCTCGGGCCTGCTGTGGTTATGGGCTTCTTCTTCGTAGTGATGGCACTGATTCTGTGGTCCACCTGGTGGTATTACGGAGGCAAAGAGGGAATCGGCTATCTCGCGATCGGTGTATTCCAGACCTATTTTGTCATCATGGCGCTCATCTCCCAATTCTACACCTTTCAGCTTGTCATTCAGGAAGGGATGGGCATCTTTAAAGCGATGGCCTACAGCGTCAAGTTGTTCCTGAAGTTTCCGGTCTATACGCTTGGAGCAAGCTTTCAAGCCTTCTGCGTTGCGATTCCACTGCTCCTTACCGTGGTTGGTTTTGGATTCCTCTTTAACGGCATGTGGGCAATATACCAGCATAAGGTTACGTATAATGTACTGAATCCGGAAGAGGCCAAGCCGACAGAAGACGGTATTGCAGCCTCGGAAGCGAGAGGTGTCAGTGTATGATGAGGGGTAACATGCGGAGCGGAATTGATGTCCTGCCGGGATTATCGCATGAGAAAATCACAGGCTGTCTCCTTGGCGTCATCACGAATCCGACGGGGCTCACGTCGGATTTTCGTTCATCTATTGAGGTGATTGCAGGCTTGCCGAATTCGGAATTGACGGCTTTGTTTGCTTGCGAGCATGGGCTGCGCGGTCAGCTTCAGGCAGGCAAACATGTGGAGGATGAAGTAGATCCGGTATTCGGTGTTCCTGTGTACAGCCTGTACGGCTCCCGGCGTAAGCCGGATGCCGATATGCTGAAGAATGTCGATACCGTCATCTTCGATATTCAGGACCTCGGTGTGCGTTTCTACACCTATATGACCACCCTGCTGTATGTCATGGAGGCATGCGCCGAACATGGCAAGAGCCTGCTCGTTCTGGACCGGCCGAATCCGCTCGGCGGGGAACGCTGTGAAGGCGGCTTGCTGCAGCCGGGATACGAATCGATGGTGGGCGGATGGCAGATACCGATTTGCACCGGGATGACCATCGGTGAATTTGCGCGTATGGCTAACGAGATGCGGGGAACCGGCTGTGATCTGGATGTCATTGGGCTGGAAGGTTGGACCCGCAGGATGGACTACACCGAGACGGGGCTTCCGTGGGTGCTGCCTTCCCCGAACATTCCCACGATGGATACGGTTCGCCTCTACAGCGGAACCTGCTTCTTCGAAGGGACCAATCTTTCGGAAGGCAGAGGGACGACCCGGCCATTTGAATGGATCGGTGCTCCGTGGATCGACGGCGAGGAGCTGGCCAAGGCGTTTAACGCCTATCGACTTCCAGGCATCCATGCCCATCCCATGTTCATGACACCAACCTTCTCGAAGCATCAGGGTGAAGGATGTGGAGGCGTGATGCTGTTCATGACGAAGCCATCTGAAGTGGAAGCTGTACGTACTGGGCTTACGCTTCTGCATCTGGTCAGCCGGATGTACCCGGAGGAGTTCCAGTGGCTTACTCCGCCGGCAGGACGCAATCGATATTTTATTGATTTGCTCACAGGAAGCGAGGATGTCCGAAGGCACATCCATGAAGAAGCCGGACTTCAGCGTATTGCTGCGCAGTGGGCCCGGGAATCGGAACAGTGGAGAACGATGAGGGCTCCTTACCTGCTGTATGGGGAGGCGTAGGCGATGATGTTCTCACCATGGAAGGATGGAAGGCCGACCGTTGTGGTCGGCTTGATGTCCGGCACTTCGCTGGATGGCATCGATGCTGCGATTGTCCGCATAAAGGGAAGCGGCCTTGCAGCCTCGGTTGAGCTCTTGCATTACTACAGTAAGGCATATGAGCCGGAGCTTCGTCAGCGGCTGCGTGATTTGTGCGTGGAAGCGAATTCGAACAGTGCTCTAATATGCAATATGAATGCGTTCCTCGGTTATCAGTTCGGAGCGGCTGTTCTGGAAGCGGTTGCCGATGCGGGCATGCATGTCGATGAAGTGGATCTGGTCAGCTCTCACGGACAGACCATCTGGCATCAGCCGGTACCGGAACAAGGCGACCCGTATGCTGTCGCGTCGACTTTGCAGATCGGCGATATCTCTGCTATTGCCAAGCATACCGGCAAGCTCGTGGTCGGGGACTTTCGTCCCGCGGACATGGCGGTCGGGGGCCAAGGCGCACCGTTTGCTCCGTATGGGGATTGGATATTATTCCGTCACCCGGAGCGTGGAAGGCTGCTGCAAAACATCGGCGGGATCGGCAATTGTACGGCGCTGCCCGCAGGGGCGGATCCTTCGGATGTGCTGGCCTTTGATACCGGACCCGGCAATATGGTTATAGACGCTGTGGCCCACATCCTGTCCGGAGGGCGGTTGTTGTATGACGACGGAGGTAATTGGGCTGCCCAAGGCAAGCCGGACCGCGTTTTATTGGACGAAATGCTGGCCCATTCTTACTTCGGCACCCCGCCGCCCAAATCAACGGGGAGGGAGTTGTTCGGCCACAGTTATGCGGTTTCGTTCCTGGAACAAGCCAAGCTGCGCAAGCTGTCGGACGAGGACGCCATGGCAACGGCAACGGCTTTTACAGCTCATTCCATTGCTGACAGCTATGAGAACTATGTTTTTCCCCGTCACGGGATCGATGAAGTGATTGTGACCGGTGGAGGAGCCCGCAACAAGACATTGCTCTCCATGTTAGGCGAGTTATTGCCGGGGCAGAAGGTGATGACCTCCAGAACGCTGGGGTTTGATGACGATGCCAAGGAAGCCGTGATCTTTGCACTGCTTGGCAATGATTTCATGTTCGGCGTTCCCAACAATCTGCCTGCAGCTACTGGAGCGTTTCGCCCAACCGTGATGGGAAAGCTGGCGCTGCCCTAGTGGGAGAAGCAAGCCTGAATTTCTCTAGCTTAGGAAGAGGGACGATGGGCTCGATGCCGTTCCTATAATTGATATTCAAGCATCAGGACGGAAAGCGTATTTAACTTCGTGAGAAGCAAGGGGAATTTATCGTAGTAAAGCCCGTAATGGGAGGGGGAATGAAATGTGCTGGAATCGGTTATTCGCGAGTTGTTGATCAAAGTGGTTGGCGGGGAGTGGTTCAAGGACGATCCGGAAAGCCTGGTTTCTTACAGTTATGATGCTACCCCGCTATATCAAGCGATGCCGGACGGGGTGATTTTTCCCGAAAGCACGCAGCAGGTATCCGACATCGTCAAAATTTGTTCAAAGCATCGGATACCCGTCATTACACGAGGTGCAGGCAGCAATCTGTGCGGCGGCACCATTCCGCTTCAGGGCGGGCTGGTGGTGGTCATGACTCGAATGAACAAGCTGCTGGAGATCGATTCGGATAATCTGACCGCGACCTTCCAGACCGGTCTGAATACAAAGCAGTTTCATCTGGCGGTTGAACGGACCGGGTTGTTCTACCCGCCGGATCCAAGCAGTATGATCATCTGTACGATGGGCGGCAATATTGCCCTGGGGGCTGGCGGACTGCGCGGTTTGAAGTACGGCACAACCAAGGATTATGTCCTGGGGTTGGAGGCTGTATTGCCGGATGGCAGCATCCTGCGTACAGGCGGCAAGCTGGTGAAGGATGCGGCAGGGTATGATCTGACCCGACTATTGGTAGGATCGGGCGGAACGTTAGCCATACTCACAGAAGCAACGGTTAAATTAATTCCGAAGCCTTCTTACAGGAAAGCGATGGTCGCCGTTTATGATGACCTCCATGCGGCTGCCCGAACGGTTTCGAACATTATAGCCCATCATATTTTTCCGTGTACGCTGGAATTTATGGATCAGCCCACACTTCAGGTGGTCGAGGATTTTGCCAAAATCGGACTGCCGGTTCACGCTAAAGCGATGCTGGCTATAGAACAGGATGGCAACGCCGATGATGTGGAGCGGGATTTGAAGCAGCTGGAGGAAATATGTCTTGCATCGGGTGCGGTGCAGCTGAATATCGCCAAGACTCCGGAGGAAGGGGCGAAGGTGATGGAAGCCAGACGGAGTGCGCTCGCAGCGCTATCCCGTCTGCGGCCCACAACGATATTGGAGGATGCTACGGTTCCCCGTTCGAAGATTGCGGATATGGTGCTTGAGGTTCAGCGAATCGCTCAGAAATATGATGTGCAGATCTGCACATTCGGTCATGCCGGGGATGGCAATCTGCATCCGACCGCGATGACGGATGCACGGGATCCGGAAGAGATTCACCGCGTGGAACAGGCCTTCGCCGAAATCTTTGAAGTGGCCATTGCGATGGGTGGCACGATTACCGGGGAGCATGGCGTTGGGATCGTGAAGGCACCTTACTTGGAATGGAAGGTGGGCGAAGCCGGCATCAAGATGATGAAATCCATCAAGGATGCGATCGACCCGCATCAGATCATGAACCCGGGCAAGCTGTTCGCGGAAACGAGAAAGCGGATCATTTATCAGGATCGAACGGAAGCTGTAGGACGGACGACAACGCAGGATGAGGAGATTCAAACACCGTGAGGGGAGCGAGAGCGCATGAATTCAACCCATGAGAAGCTGGCCCAGTCGCTGAAGCTGACGCTGGATGAGGATCAGCTGACAAACTGTATGCGCTGCGGATTTTGCCAGACCGCTTGCCCAACATTCATCGAGACGGGACTTGAGGCGGCCTCCCCCCGTGGGCGGATTGCACTTATGAAAGCCGTTGTTGATGGCTTGATGGAGCCGGATGAAAGCTTCCGTAGCCAGATGGATCTGTGTCTGGGCTGCAGAGCCTGTGAGCCAGCTTGTCCTTCGGACGTGAAGTACGGCCAATTGATCGAGCAGACCCGCGCTGCCATTGCTGCGGAGAAACCGTATTCGATGCCTGTGCGAATCGTCCGCAAGACCTTCCTGCAAGGGGTGTTCCCGCATCGCAGAAGGCTGAAGCTGATTGGCAAGACGCTTTCCTTCTATCAGAAATCAGGGCTGCAGAAGTTTGCCCGAAACTCAGGGGCCATGAAGCTGTTTCCCGACCATCTTCAGCAGCTTGAGCAGGCACTGCCTGATGTATCGGGCGATGGCCTGGAAGAGCTGTGGAGCAAGGCGGGTTTTCCTTACCGGCGTGAAACGACTGACAGCGGTTCAGGGCTCATGGTTATTCCAGCGGCAGGAGATACGGTTGGCCGGGTGGGCATGTTCCGGGGCTGCATTATGGATGTTATGTTTGCACCTACGAACGTAAATACCGTGCGACTGCTCCGTCAGGCCGGGTTCGAAATCGTCATACCGGAGGAGCAGGTATGCTGCGGAGCACTGCATGCCCATGCGGGTGAGATGGGTGATGCCAAGCAGCTGGCCGGTCGAAATATTTGGGCTTTCGGGGAAGCGAACGTTGATTATATCGCAAGCAATGCGGGGGGATGCGGTGCCTTGCTGAAGGAATACGATCATCTGATGCATGCGGAACCGGATGAGCGTCTTTCGCAAGCGGCGGTCCGTTTTGCAGATCAGGTGAAGGATATCTCCGAGCTGCTGCACAACCTGGGCAGGCCGCTTGAGCCGATCCATGCGGAAGCCGGAAAGGACGATGCGGCGGTTGCCGTCACCTATCAGGATTCCTGTCACCTGCGCAACGTGATGAGGGTGCAGGGAGAGCCGCGCCAGCTGATGTCGCAGCTTCCGGGCGTGCAATTGTGCGAGCTTCAGGGGGCAGAGGTATGCTGCGGTTCCGCTGGCATATATAACCTGACCCAGACGGAAATGTCGACAACGCTGCTGGACCATAAGATGGAGCATGTGGAAGCTACCGGGGCCAAGGTCATTGTGACTTCTAATCCGGGCTGCCTGCTGCAAATGAAGTGGGGTATCGAGCGTGCCGGTTTGCAAAATGGCGTAGAGGCCGTTCATCTCGCAGATTTCCTGGCAAAGCAGGTACGAATTGAGGATCAACTCGATTAATTGCACGAATGGGTGTCCCCGTGATCAATGATGATCATGGGGATGCCCTTTTCGTTTTGGGCATAACCGGTTTACATCATCAACGAACAACGGTATGGTAACCTGAGGAAGACGATATGGTAGCCACAGGAAGGGTGGACTCTATGTCCCCTACAGAATTTGTATTTATGTGCTTACATATGAAATGCAATGATACAAGGAGGGAAACAACAAGATGAAGGAAAGCTTTGATAAGACACTCATAGACCGTTTGGAAAGTCCGGAAAGAAAGAGGGAGCTGCCCGCAGCTTCGCTGCTTGAGAGGCTGCAGGTGAGTGGAGAGGTGGATGTGCTGGATATTGGAGCAGGCACCGGATATTTTTCCATACCGGCCGCTGCGCTAACGACAGGCACCGTATATGCTCTGGATACCGAGCCAACCATGCTGCAAATGATGCGGGATCGTGTACGGGAGCAGGGGTTAACGAATGTCAACGTCATGGAAGGGATCGTGGAAAAGCTACCGTTCCAAGAGGGAACGATGGATCGTGTCATCGCTTCCCTCATTCTTCACATCACGGATGAACTGGAGGAGTCCATTCAACAGATTGCACGAGTCTTGCGCCCGGGCGGACGCTGCTTATGCCTGGAATGGCAGGAGGATCCATCGGAGCAGCGGGTTCCTCGTCCGAACCGAATCGACCCGTATGTCATGAAGGACTTGTTGGAGCAAGCGGGGCTGAAGGTGGAGAACATCGAGTACCCAACAGAACGACACTATTTGATGGTAGCCAGTAAACAGCCTGTATGATGCGACCTATAAATCTCTTGCCGGATCGTCCTTCCTTTTATAGACCCAACGGGAACATTTTAGAGGAGAGAGACGTCTAGGGATTGAGGTGATCCTTTATGAGAAATTTCACGGTCATGATCCTGCTTAGCTGTTTGCTGCTGCTTGTGAGTGTATATGCTGTAAAACCAACGGATGTATTCGCCTGTTCTTGCGCTGGACCGCCTACGGTTCCGGAAGGCTTGGAACGGAGCGCTGCTGTATTTGCTGGCAAAGTGACAAAGATGGTTGGCCCGAAGCCAAAGCTGGTGATGTCCTCTACAGATCCGGTCGTTGTGACGTTTGAGGTAACTGAGGTATGGAAAGGGGAGTTGCCACTTAAGACGGAGCTTACAACGGCGATGTCTTCAGCCAGCTGTGGTTATGATCAGTTTGCGGTGGGAAGTGAATTTTTGGTGTTCGGTTATGCACGCTCCGGTCAGCTGCAAACAGGGCTGTGCGACGGAACGAAGCTCCTCTCTGCGGCAGGTAAGGAACTAACCGAGCTTGGCAAGGGGTATTCTCCACAAGAAATACCTAAATCAGGGGATACAGGGGAGAACGCCCTTCCCGAGGAAGTCCCTGCAAGCGAAGGTCAGGGGGCAGGTCAGTCGCCGTTACTGCAGCCTTTTTTGTGGGGAGCTGCAGTCGTTCTCGCAGTTGTACTGTTGGTCTATGCCTGGAGGAAGAAAAGAGAAGTGTAAACGGAATGTAAAATTTTCGGAAATCTATTGGCGCCATTATACAGCCATGCTATAATCCATTTATTCAAGTAAAGGGGAGTAGCAGCCTCAGCAAAGTCGTCAATTCGTGACACGTAACGTGTCTCCGGCTTTGTTGGCAACGAAAGTTGTTTGCGAGACCTTTGCCGATTCGGTAAAGGTTGTTATTCCTGTGAGCTATTTCTGGGTATGATACCTTTATCGCCGATTTTCGGGATAAAGGTTTTTTTGTTTCCTTCAACCTTTTTAAAACGGAATCGGAACATTTCATAACAAGAAGGAGAGATTGCGTTTGGAAATGGGATTGTTGCTTGAATATGGATGGGTACTGATTGTGCTGATTGGACTCGAGGGTATCCTCGCAGCCGATAATGCACTTGTCATGTCCATCATGGTCAAACATTTGCCGGAGGATAAGCGGAAGAAGGCGTTGTTTTACGGATTGGCAGGAGCTTTTGTATTCCGTTTTGCCTCGCTATTCATTATTTCGTTCCTGGCAGATGTCTGGTACGTACAGGCTATCGGAGCCTTCTACCTGTTGTATATCAGTATCAATCATATCGTTAAACAGTTCTTTGTGAAGAAGAAGAAACATCTGAAGGAAGCTGAGACGAAGACCGAAAAATTCTGGGTTACCGTATTGAAGGTAGAGCTTGCGGATATTGCCTTTGCAGTCGATGCGATTTTGGCAGCCGTTGCGCTTGCCTTGACGCTTCCAGAGACCAACCTGCCGAATATCGGGGGGATGGACGGCGGACAATTCCTGGTTATTCTCACAGGCGGAATCATCGGCCTCATCATCATGCGATTTGCGGCGTCGTATTTCGGAAGGCTGCTGGTCAGAAGACCCGGCTTGGAAACGGCAGCTTTCCTGATCGTGGGATGGGTAGGGATTAAGCTGGCCGTATATACGCTCGCGCATCCTGATATCGCTGTACTGGAGAAGACATTTCCGAAGAGCACGGGCTGGAAGCTTGTATTCTGGGGAGTGCTGATCCTGATTGCGGTTCTCGGCTGGTTCCTGTCCAAGGAGAAGAGCGATATGACCGATGAGGAACGGAAACAAGTGGAAAGCTAAGTACTTGGATCCATTTGATATAATAAAGCATAGGAAAAAAGAAAGGATTTGTGATCTCGCGTGTAAAATTATCGTTTCTGCGCATCCTTAATGTATATTTTATTTTATGAGGAGAAACGATTGTCTTGGTTAAATGAAGTTTTAAATGGGGAAAATGGATGCCTGCTTTTATTCTGCTCATGGCTATAGAGAGTCATATGACCTCCTGGATTACGGCAGAGTTGAAGCTGCCCCCGAGAATACAAAATGTATACGCAGCGGCTCTTGTACCTGTTACGTTTAAATCGGAGGGCAGATATTCATAACGGAAATGTTTGAGGTTACCTTAGCTTAAGAGTAGAATAAGATGATGTAGGGCGCTTCAGCTTTTCTTTTTGGAATATACGACTTAAGAAGAAAGCAGATACATCTTGTGCTTGTGAATCAGCCTTATTGGCAGGGGAGTATGGAGGGCAGGTGCCTGTCCTTGGCTCTCCAGCCAGCTAAGGCTTTTTGATTTGGATAGGAGATAACAGCATTTGAAAAAAAGGAGTGAGCAGGATTGATAATCCTCAAAACACAAGAACAAATCGCCAAGATGAATAAGGCTGGAGACATTCTTGCCGAATGTCATCGGCAGATTGCGCAGATGATTAAGCCGGGCGTGACAACACTGGAGATTGACCAGTTCGTGGAGCGTTTCCTGGCAGAGCGTGGTGCGACCCCGGAGCAGAAGGGATATCACGGATATCCCTTTGCCACCTGCGCGTCGGTCAACGATGTGATTTGCCATGGCTTCCCGAGCCATGAACCGTTAAAGGACGGAGATATCGTTACCATTGACATGGTAGTGAAGTATGATGGCTGGCTTGCGGATTCCGCTTGGTCTTACCCGGTAGGCAGCGTATCTGAGGAAGCACAGCACCTGCTCGATGTGACCAAGAAATCCTTGTATCTCGGGATTGAGCAGGCGGTGGTCGGCAATCGGATCGGTGATATCTCTCACGCCATTCAGTCCTATGCAGAGTCGCAAAATTTATCTGTGGTTCGCCACTTCGTAGGGCACGCAATCGGCGAGAACATGCACGAGGAGCCGCAGGTTCCGCATTACGGCCCACCCAATCGGGGGACACGGCTTAAAGAGGGCATGGTCATTACCATCGAGCCGATGCTTAATCTGGGAACGTACCAATGCAAAATTGACTCAGACGGATGGACGGCAAGAACGGTGGACGGCAAATGGTCTGCTCAATATGAGCATACTCTAGCCATCACGAAGGATGGCCCGGTGATTCTGACGGAACAATAAGTTTCTACTCCACTCCATAGGGCCAATGCCTAGCGGGAGTGGGGGAGATATACAAGCTGCAAGAACTCTCACGATGCTCCAACGGAGCAGGCGGGATTGTTCTGGAGAAGCGAAGCTTCGCCTGAAAGCTTTCCAGAGGAAAGCTGGCATCGGAAGCATAGACTTCCCCGGATTCCAACGATATATATTCGTGATTCAGAAGGAAATCTGGGGGCAACAGCGATCGGAAGAACAATCCGCATGCGGAGTGCCCTGCGAATAGACGCCAATAAGATCTTTTCATATAATAGAATAATCATTTTACAAGCGAAGGGAACATGGAACATGACGATACGTAAAGCACTAACAGTAGCGGGCTCGGATACGAGCGGCGGTGCTGGCATCCAGGCCGATCTGAAGACGTTTCAGGAATTTGACGTATACGGTATGACCGCTCTCACCACCATTGTCTGCATGGAACCGAAAACATGGGATCATCAGGTTTTCCCGGTGGCGCTCGATATCGTGGAAACACAGCTGAAAACAGTGCTTGAAGGCATCGGCATTGATGCAATGAAGACCGGAATGCTCGGCTCTGTTGAGATTATTGAACTTGTCTCCCAATATATCGATCGCTATGACTTGAAACGGATTGTCATCGATCCGGTCATGGTATGCAAGGGAACAGATGAGGTGCTGCAGCCGGAAAATACGGAAGCGATGCTGGAATTCCTTCTTCCGCGTGCCGATCTGGTAACGCCAAATCTGTTCGAAGCGTCCCAATTGGCGAAATCCGGTCCGATCACGTCCCTGGATCAGATGCAGGAAGCTGCCGCCATCATTCACGAGCGCGGCGCGAAGAATGTGCTGATTAAGGATAGAGGCAAAATTCGCGAAGGAAAAGCGATGGACCTGCTCTATGATGGAAAGAACTTTGAATGGTTTGAGGCCGATACCATCGTGACAAAGTATACTCACGGTGCAGGCTGTACGTCATCGGCATCCATTACAGCGAATCTTGCCAAGGGATTGACCGTGCGCGAGTCGGTACAGCAAGCGAAGGCCTTCATCACGCAGGCGATTTCAAACGGCTTCCCGCTGAATGATTTTGTGGGTCCGACAAGACATTCGGCACATCGCAGTATATCTGCAAATTAAACAAAATACATTTTTTTGCAAGCTTATTCATTTTTGATTCCGGCTTGCACAATGTGACGAGAAACCTTTCTTTCTGCAAGAAAGGTTTTTTTGTTGTTAGTTGAATTCGATGCATATACTATATAGGAGCAAAGGCATGCTTCTTTATTCACGTATTTCCGCAGGGCTGGAGTGGCTTAGGTCCTTTCCAGTATAATTATGTGCTATAATTTATAAAGGGTCTGATAGAAACAGGAAGAAAATATTTAGGGGTTGAGACATGTTTCAGGTCATTTTGGATTTTTTGAAGAGTTTTGGTCCATGGGGATTGTTTATTCATTCATTTGCTGATGCTGTAATTTTTCCGATACCCGCCTTTTTTCTGCAAGTTTCGCTAAGTATTGTTCATCCGCAGGATGCACTTTGGCTTGCAACTTATGGTTTTATCGGGTGTTTGCTGGGAACGCCATTTGGTTATTTAATCGGAAAGCTGCTTGGGAAGTCGGTATTATACAAGATTTTGAAAAAAGAGTGGATTGACGCTGCAACGAACATGTTTCAGAAAAACGGCGAGGCGGCCATATTGATTGGTTCCTTTACGCCGGTTCCCTTTAAGGTGTTCACCATCCTTTCAGGTTGTTTGAACTTCCCGTTATGGAGGCTCCTGGCGTATGCTGCGATTGGCAGAGCCACCAAGTTTTATGTGGTAGGTACTTTGTTTTACCTGTATGGCAACGCGGCCGAAGGTATGGTTAAGGACGTATCCTTGTATATCGCGCTTATTGCCGTTCCGCTTCTGTTAGTCGGCGTGTATTTCAACCGTAAACGCAAGCGCAAGAAAATGGAGCAGCAGAAGCGGGCTGAAGCGAATTTAACTGTCGTGGAGAAGACACCAGTTGTTCTGGATCAAACCTCGGATCAGACTCCATCAGCCTAAACCTGAGCACGACGTCGGGGAAATCCCGTGAAGAACATATAAAGAAGCAGCCGGGCGATCGCCCGGCTGCTTTTTTTCCAAGATGTTATAGGTTCCTATTTATATCATAGCTAAACATTTCGGTATTAACCCGTTTTCCCGATTCGGAAGAACTTGCCTCTGCCTTTGGTTGTTGCAGGAGCAAAGGTCGGCGTCGGGGACAGCGGGGAGGTCATTTCCTGAGCAAGATAACCATGAAGAGGACCGTGGTAGATTTCATTCAACTGCGGTGAATGGGCGAAATCTTCTGGCGTTACCAAGTGACAAGGTTTGTTCACAGGCCGCAGGCCTGCTTGCTCGAGAACGGTAGCGACAAAGTGAGAGCAGAAGAAAGCATCATCACGATCAATATGAATCCGAAACAATATACCCAGCAGCCCTAGCAGATTATATTTGTAGCGGTTCTGATCACGCATCATCTCTTTGACAAGATTGTGCATGCGTTGATAGTCCTCATTACTGACGCGGCAGCGGTAAACGGCGCATTCCGAGGTGTAGAAGAATGGAGCGCGCAAATTCTCGCGAACCAAACCGCCATCAAACGGATTGTTTGCCTTCTTTCGGCCAAAGCTGTACACTTCGCGTAATTCGGAATCAAACGCAATGGATGCATGGTTTAGTGGGGCCTTCGTGAAATATTGGATCATTCTGCTGAACCAGGTGCCCGTGCCTGTAAGCACAATCCAAATATCTTGTTCCGTGTACATACTCGCAAACTCCTTTGTTAACGGTCCTAACGACTAGCAATTGTAAATGACTTGCTTTCTTTCACAATAAACGAAAAAGCGATGGTGTTCAAGTCAAAAAATACCATTTTCTCTCAGTTTCACTAGAATAGCTCTGGTATTGACACCATATATTAGAAACTCCATAACAATATATTCGCCTTATGTCCAAATTATCCTTTGGTTTGCTTTATTTATATTTTCTAATATAGAGAAGAGGAGAGGAGAAGCAAACCTATATCTCGAAATATGTAAAACGATTTGAACAACGAAGGACAGGAGGATCTCCACGATGATGAATAGTGAATGTCTCAACTATGATTTTATGGTTCAGGCGGTTGAAGTTGCGCCGATCGGAACGGTATTCATCGATTCTGAGGGGAGCATTATCAAGATCAATCCCGCTGCTTGTGTCATACTAGGGTATGAGGCAGAGGAATGTCTGTACCATCCGTACTATCATTGGATTTATCCGGAAGACGTGAATAAGGACAGGGAACGACTGGAGAAATTAATGTCGGGTAAGGCCCTTTCCCTGCAAATGGAGAAGAGGTTGTTACATAAACAAGGCGATATCAAGTGGGTATCCTGCAGGTTAAGCATGGCCCATAGCAGAGATGGAAGAACGCTCGGCTACATAGCTCACTTTACGGATATCACCGATTTAAAGCGAGCCGCCCATCAGGAAGAGGAGAGGCTGATTCAGTCCGATAAGTTGTCGATGGCCGGGCAGCTTGCGGCAGGTATCGCCCACGAAATCCGAAATCCGATGACCTCCATCAAAGGATTTGTCCAATTAATTCGATCCGGTGCAGGTCGGAAGGATCAATATTTCGATATTATCTCTTCAGAGATCGAACGGATTGAGCTGATTGTCAGCGAGCTTCTGTTCCTGGCAAAGCCGCAGAGTGTGAAATTCGAACGTACGGATATCCGGCAGCTCCTGGAGCAGGTGATAACACTCTTGAATACACAGGCTATTATACATAACGTTGAGATCATCACGGATTTCGGAGCGCACGAGGCCAGCGTGGATTGCGATGTGAACCATCTGAAGCAGGTGTTTATTAATTTTATCAAAAATGCGGTGGAGTCCATGCCAGATGGCGGGGAGCTGACCATTCGGCTGGGAAGAGGCGAAGGCCATACCATCGCCATCCATTTCATTGACAATGGCTGCGGGATTCCCGAGTCTATTCTCTCCCGTCTGGGTGAGCCCTTTTTTACGACCAAGGAGAAAGGGAACGGCTTGGGATTCATGATCAGCAAAAAAATGATTGAGGATCACAAGGGGGAGGTTCATGTTTCCAGCAAGCTTCAGGTAGGTACAACCATCACTGTGATCTTGCCGATGGCATAATCCAGCTTGACCAGACGTATTGTTCGCTCTACATTATAGAAAGATATAGGAGAGGGGGCGGTCAATATGGGCAACATGCAATTATTAAAAGAGCCGAAGCGGCGCAAGCTACTGTTCAGCGCGGGACTCAGCTGGATGTTTGATGCGATGGATGTCGGAATGATTTCGTTTGTTGTCGCAGCGCTGGCAACCGAATGGTCGCTAAGCTCGCAGCAGGTTGGAATCCTGACGAGTACAACGTCGATCGGAATGGTATTTGGCGCGGCGATGGCTGGGTTTTTGGCGGACAAATACGGACGGAAGAACATTCTGCTCTGGACGCTGCTCATATTCTCGATAGCGAGCGGCCTTTCCGCGCTGGCTACCGGTTTTATTATGTTATGTTTT
Source organism: Paenibacillus glucanolyticus NBRC 15330 (assembly GCF_004000885.1). Classification (GTDB taxonomy): domain Bacteria; phylum Bacillota; class Bacilli; order Paenibacillales; family Paenibacillaceae; genus Paenibacillus_AQ; species Paenibacillus_AQ glucanolyticus. The sequence goes on along the minus strand of NZ_BIMC01000009.1, from coordinate 105,313 downwards.
ATGCGCTTTATCGCCGGCTTTGGACTTGGCGGAGAGCTTCCGGTTGCATCTACCCTGGTGTCGGAAAGTATGCCGGCAAATGAACGGGGAAGAGCGGTTGTACAGCTGGAGAGCTTCTGGGCAGCGGGCTGGATTTTATCCGCACTTATCGCCTATTTTGTCATACCGGATTACGGCTGGCGGGCAGCCTTTGTGATTGGAGCTCTGCCTGCTTTCTATGCACTCTATCTGCGGCGTGCGATTGAGGATTCGCCAAGGTATATACAGCAGAAGGCAAAGATGGCCACGAAGGTGACCTTAAGACAGCGGGTAGCCTCGGTCTGGTCGGTCGAACATCGGCGTACAAGCATTATGCTGTGGGTGCTGTGGTTTACAGTCGTATTTTCCTATTACGGTATGTTTCTGTGGCTTCCGACGGTTATGGTGGACAAAGGCTTCAGTCTGGTCAGGAGCTTTCAGTACGTGCTGATCATGACACTTGCCCAATTGCCAGGATATTTTACAGCCGCCTACTTTATTGAGAAGTTTGGACGGAAGTTTGTTCTGGTTACATACTTGGTGCTTACGGCTCTAAGTGCAATCTGGTTTGGCTATGCCAATACGGAAGCATCACTTCTTGCTGCGGGGATTTCCCTGTCATTCTTCAATCTGGGGGCATGGGGCGGACTCTATGCCTACAGTCCGGAGCTCTACCCGACGAAAGTACGTTCAACAGGGGTTGGGCTGGCGACGTCCTTCGGACGGATTGGCGGCGTGATTGCGCCGCTTCTCGTCGGTGTGCTGAAGCAGAACGGGACCAGCATTGAGTTCATCTTCGTGATGTTCTTTGTGACCATTCTAATCGGGGCTGCGGGGGTATTGATTCTTGGAAAAGAAACAAAAGGGCTGGAGCTTGCGGATTAAGTAATCAGCATCGCAAGCAGCGATAGCTGTTCTGTTATTCACAGCAAGGAACTGAATGTAAGAAAAGGGTGGACCCACAAAGGTATGAAATACCTTGGGTCCACCCTTTTTGTATGGTGATTCTGTTCATGCGGCAGGGCGTGAAGCGTTTATATTTCCATAATGGAAGGCATAATGTACGGGCTTCGGCCGAGCTCCCGCTTGAAGTAACGGTTAAGCGTGTTGTTGGTCATCTGCTCCCAAGCCGCGCGGTTGTATTCACGCTGCTCTCCGGCCTTGTTCAGCTGTTTGCGCAGCATGGCTTCTGCGCGGCGGAGAAGAGGTTTGGAATCCTGCATATAGACAAAACCGCGGGTGATCAGCTCCGGCCCGGACATCAGCTTGCGCGTTTCGCGATTGATGGTAATGGCAACGATGACAACACCATCGTGAGCGAGCTGTACCCGCTCTTCAAGCAATTCCTTTTCATGAGTGCGAAGCTCACCGTTATTAATGTAGACGTCTCCGGAAGGGATGTTCCGGCCTTTCCGCGCGTAGTTGCGGAACAGGGACAGCGTATTTCCGATGTTCATCAAGTAAACGTTGCTGTCAGGAACACCAACCTGCACGGCCAGATGACGGTGATTGAGCATCATCCGGTACTCCCCGTGAATCGGTACGAAATATTTAGGACGCAAACTGCTGATCATCAGCTTGAGATCTTCGCGGCAGCCGTGACCCGAGGTGTGAATATCGAGAATGGATCCGTATTTGACCTCTGCTCCGGCCCGCATCAAGAGATCGATGCTGCGGTTTACATTCTGGGTGTTTCCGGGAATCGGCGAGGAGGAGAAAATGACGGTGTCCTCCGGATGAATTTGAATGGAACGATGGGCACCTGAGGCGATACGGGTCAGTGCCGCATTGGGCTCGCCCTGACTGCCTGTACAAATAATTAGCACCTGGTCGTCCCGATAACGGTTAGCGGCTTTGGCATCGATAAACATGCCGTCAGGGACGCGAATATAACCGAGTTCTTGTCCGATGACAAATACCTTCTCCATACTACGGCCGACAATTGCGATTTTGCGTCCTGTTCGGATGGCAGCCTCAACGACCTGCTGTAACCGATGGACGTTAGAAGCAAAGGTTGCGAACAAAATCCGTCCGGGACATTCCTGGAACAGACGCAGAATGGAGTTGCCCACGGTACGCTCTGAAGGCGTAAATCCGTCGCGCTCGCTGTTGGTGCTGTCGGCCATAAGGGCGAGCACGCCGCGTTTGCCAATATGCAGGATTTTATGCAGATCAGCGGGTCTATCCTCTGGCGTAAAATCAAATTTAAAGTCCCCGGTATGTACGATCGGACCGTATGGGGTTTCTACCACGACCCCGAAGGCATCCGGAATGCTGTGGGTGGTTCTGAAGAAATGAACGGAAAGATGACGGAATGAGATGGTTTCGTCTTCATGAAACACACGCAGATCGCTTTGGTCCAGCAGACGATGCTCTTCCAGCTTCGCACGAACCAATCCGATGGTCAGCGCCCCGCCATAAATCGGCATCTGGATTTGACGAAGGACATAAGGAATAGCCCCGATATGGTCTTCATGGCCATGGGTCAGAAACAGACCCTTCACTTTGTGTTTGTTATCGATTAAATAACGGATATCCGGAATGATGTAATCGACTCCGCTCATTTCGGCATCCGGGAATTTCAGCCCGGCATCGATGAGGATAATCTCATTCTTGAATTCCACACCGTACATGTTTTTTCCGATCTCTCCAAGCCCCCCCAGCGCAAAGATGCGCACAGGCGGAGCGGATGGCCTCGGTTTTTTGGCAGGCTTGGCAGTTTGAATCTGATCTGTTAGCAGGGGTTTAGACATAATGTGAAAGAATCCTCTCTATGGTAATTAAGGCAGAAGCCTGGTCATTTTATATTTCTTCTCTACTTAAGATATCAGAAAGTTCAAGCTTCGTGAAACGCTTTTCGAAATTCATTTGGATTTCGGCCGGGACAGTCACCCATTTTTATCCACTCTTATATGCTGTAGAAAGAGGAGGACTGGTGATGAGCGGTTTAATGAGGTTGGAAGATATGGATGCTATTCATGGATTACCGGAGGACTGGCAGCGTGAAGCGATAATAAAGCTAACCGAGAAAATGACGGACCGTTCCGCCAAATTCCCCTGTATTCCGGCAGTGCAGGGACATGTGCTGAAGCATTTTAGATATGGCTTTATTAATCAGGGCGAATCGCAGGAGGCAGCGGGACAACTGGCCTCACTGCTGCATGAGTTCGGACTCGGCTCCAGAGATTTTGGGCCGTATACTTCACTTGTCGTGTTGATCAACACGGAACATAGCAGGAATGACTTGGCAGGCGTCGAGTACTATGAGCGTTTATTCTGGCAGCTGCTAAGCCGAACAACCGAATACGACGCAGAACCTTGGCCGGAGGGTCTCCCCGAGGAGCCTTCGGAACATCTGTGGGAATTTTGTTATGCAGGCGAGCCTTATTTTGTGTATTGCGGCACACCCGCGCATGAGCTTCGTCAGAGCAGATATTTCCCTTATATGATGCTTGCCTTCACGCCCCGCTGGGTTCTGCAGCAGTTCAATGCCCGGGAAGGGCAAGCAGAACGAACAAAGGCCATGATTCGCCAGCGGTTAGTTGAATATGATCCCGTACCGCCTCATCCGGATTTAAAGTTCTATGGGGCGGAGGATAATTATGAATGGAAGCAATATTTTCTGCGGGATAACACAGAATCGCTGTCAAAATGTCCGTTTGCAAGGCTCCACAAGGAGATCAACAGATAACAAGAAATAACACACTGCTATCATCATACCCTAAATTGTAGTAAGGGTTAACCAAGCTTATCCATTCAAGGCCGTTATTTTGCGAAAATTTGCAGAGTGACGGCTTTTTATTGGAATTATGGATTCATTAGGGTGTAGGATTTTGCCCCTATATAAGTAAATCTTATCCTTTTTGTACAAAGATCCACCAAGTTACACTTAAAGTGCGTTTTATAATTTCATTGGTATAGACCTGGGGAGGTGTATGGAACGAAGCTTTTGTCAGATTTGAAAACGCTTTAATAAGAATAATGGAAGGAGTTGTATGATGATGAACAGCATGTCCAGAACCATGAGAGGTTTTATTCTCGGAATCGTTGCTGTGCTGGTATTCAGTGTATTTCCAGTGTTCAAGGCCCAAGCAGCCGAGGCTTGCACAGAGCCTGCGTGGAGCAGTTCGGCTGTGTATGGTGGAGGCAACATAGTATCCCACAATGGTCATGCGTGGAAAGCGAAGTGGTGGACGCAGGGCGAGGTTCCTGGAACGACCGGACAATGGGGCGTATGGGAGGACTTGGGGGCCTGCAATCCAGGAACACCACCAGTCGATCCGCCAGTGGATCCCCCGGTCGATCCGCCAGTGGACCCACCTGTTGATCCTCCGCTGCCTGGGAGCCGGATGTATGTTGCTTACGCGAGCTCTTGGAATACAAGCATATACGACCTGACTACGGCTAATGTTCCCAATTACATTACCCATGTCAATCTGGCATTTGTAAGACCAGATACCACGTATGCCAAAGGCTCTTATGCATTTGACCAAGCCGTTGCGGGTTTGGAATTCGTGGAAGGAGCAACAACGCCAAACGGCCAGCGTAAATTTACTTCCCAGCAGTCCCTGGACCTTCGAAACAACATCGCGGCGCTGAGAGCCCGCGGAACGAAAGCGTTCCTGTCAGTAGGAGGCTGGTCGTACAGCCAAGGCTCACAGTGGTCCGGATTCAATGCCAAGAACATTGTGGATCTGGCACAGGATTTGGGTGTGGCCGGTGTCGACATCGATTGGGAGTCCAGCGGCAGCAGCTGCAACAAAGGAACAGCCGCTCAGTTCAGCTGCTCCAAGGATGGCGAGATCGCCGGCATTATTACGAGCCTCTATAACGAAATCAATGCAAGGAATGCCAATCTTCAGATCTCCATCGCAGGATGGTCTACGGGCGCTTATTATGTGAAGGGAACGCCGTTTGAGGAAGGCAAAGTTCAGTGGGGTTCCCCTTTTGGAGGCACGATGTACCGTGTCGTCAAGGATCATGGCAGCAAGATCAATTTCATTAATCTGATGTCCTACGATGGGGGCATTTACTACGATCCTCGTGAAGGATATGAATCTTATAAGGCGATATATAACGGGCCGATCAACATGGGCATGCAGATTGCACCGGAGGGCTCCGGCGGCGCTGTCCTGCAGCTAAATGCAGCACCGGGCACGGTGTATGATGCCGAGATGATGAACGGACAGAATAACATCGCAACACAGTATTATAATGTAGAAACGATGGTTAATTACATCAAGAATAAGGGAAAGGCCAATGATGGCTTCATGCTGTGGCAGCTCTGGAAACAGCGGGTGCACCAGCCTGCACCTTCGGGAGCAGCGAACGAGAACAGCGCCGGGCGGTACGTATGCCGTAATTTGCCGCTACCTGGGGATTGCAATCAGACCATACCAAGCTTACCGAAATTATAATTTCTTCCGATACTCCGATGGTGTGCAGTTCATGATCTTTCGGAATACCCGAACAAAATAACTGATGTGTCCAAATCCGACATCGAGTGCGATGTCGGATATTTTATTGTCCGGCTGCCGAAGCAGCTCTGCCGCTTGGCGAACGCGATAGGAGTTCATATAATCCACGGGGGTTTGCCCGGTCATGGATTTAAAGAACCGGCAGAATTGGCCTTCGCTCATCGGAATGAGCTCTGCCAGCTCACTCAGCCGGATGGGGCGGTGGTAATGATTCTGAATGTAGAGAATCACCTTTTTCAAGCGCTCGGTCCTCGTGATATCAGCGGTCTCGCTCCGGCTTCGGTTTGCCAGCCTTCCAGTGGATGCAGCTTCAAACAACATGAGAAACAGATGTCCCTTTATAGCGGCCTCATAACCGGCAGGCTTTTGCTCCGATAACCCAATCATTTCCTTTATATGTCCAAGCAGCCTGTCATCGGTTTCGGAGGTCATCCGTCTTGGGAAGGTTGCCCTCCGCTCCTGAAACGGGATAATCATGCCCTCCTGAACAAGATCATAGTGGGGGCTTGCAAGCATGCCGAAATCGAACACCATGGCGCAGAAGCTGCACCCTTGGTCGCCCTGGGCATGTCCGGTATGGAGGTCGCCTCCGTCGATAAATATCGCTTCACCCGTCCGAACAGGAATATATTCCGAATCAATCTGAAACAGAACCTCCCCTTCCATGACGTAAAAAATTTCCGCTTCTTTATGCCAATGGGAGTCTACCACATGGGCACCGGGGGCAAAGTGATACCAGTAGGCGCCGAACGGAAACCGTTCATTCCCGTGGATGGTGCTTTCTTTTAACGATTGACGAAAAGATTGATCCATATGGAATCCCCCTTGGAAGTGGAATGCGTGAAGTGGAATTAGAATTGAAATCGAAATTGGTAAACCGATAGTTTTCGTCAATATTGTGCTATATATAGATCGAATACTGATAGTATGGGTAAAAATAGATCAGTATAATGACATTATAACGCTTACATCATAAAGTTCAATTTACCAAATATAGAAGGGCGGTATATAGCATGAAATTTACGGACGGCAACTGGCTTATCCGGGAGGGTTACTCCGTTTCGGGAGCGGTTCAGGCTTATGATTTCGCGGTAAAAGGAAACACGCTGACGGCTTATGCATCTACGGCACCCATTCCGGGAAGAGGAGCCACAATTAATGCCCAACTGATCACCGTGCAATTTCATTCGCCGGCACCCGGCGTCATCGGCGTTAAGCTGGTTCACTATGCGGGGGTACGAGATCGCGGTCCTGCATTTCAATTGTATGGGAATGAAGGTGACCACACGGTCATAGAAGAGAACGAGCAGGAGGCTGTTCTTCGCAGCGGCAATCTGAGCGTTGTGATCAGGAAGGGGCCGGAATGGTCGGTTCACTTCTATAGGGGAGGCGAGCGCATCACCGGCAGCAGGGCCAAATCCATGGCGCATATCGTGGAAGACGGCGGACAGGCCTACATGCGCGAAGAGCTGGACCTTGGCGTCGGCGAATGGGTATACGGACTTGGCGAGCGCTTCACTTCGTTTGTGAAGAACGGTCAGGCTGTGGACATATGGAACCAGGACGGCGGCACAAGCTCCGAGCAGGCCTATAAAAACATTCCATTCTACATCACGAACAAAGGATATGGTGTGTTTGTGAACCAGCCGGATCTCGTATCCTTTGAAGTAGCATCGGAAAAAGTGAAGAAGGTGCAGTTCAGTGTGCCAGGAGAGTCCCTGGAATATTTCATCATCGACGGACCGGACCCGAAAGGCGTCCTGGACAAATATACGAATCTGACGGGGAAACCGGCACTGCCGCCGGCTTGGACCTTCGGATTGTGGCTGTCGACGTCTTTTACCACGCAATATGACGAAGACACTGTAAACTCTTTTGTTGACGGTATGCTGGAGCGCGATATTCCTCTGCAGGTCTTCCACTTTGACTGCTTCTGGATGAAGGGGCTCAATTGGACGGATTTCCAGTGGGATGAAGAGGTGTTCCCTGATCCTGAAGGCATGCTGAAGCGGCTGAAAGAAAAGGGACTGAAAATTTGCGTATGGATCAACCCGTACATCGCCCAGCGCTCGCGTCTTTTTGAGGAGGGCCGTGAGAAGGGCTATCTGGTGAAAAAAGAGAACGGCGACGTTTGGCAGTGGAATCTGTGGCAGCCGGGCATGGCGCTTGTGGACTTCACGAACCCGGATGCGTGCGAATGGTACGCAGGATACCTGCGCGAGCTGACGGATATGGGCGTTGACAGTTTCAAAACAGATTTCGGTGAGCGCATTCCGACGGATGTGGTTTATTTTGACGGCTCCGATCCGCATAAAATGCACAATTATTACACCCAGTTATACAACCAAGTGGTATTCAACGTGTTAGTCGAGAAATTCGGCAAGAACGAAGCGGCGGTGTTCGCTCGCTCCGCAACGGTTGGCGGGCAGCAGTTCCCTGTGCACTGGGGCGGCGATTGTTATGCGGATTATGAATCGATGGCGGAGAGCCTGCGCGGGGGCTTGTCCCTTGGTCTCGGCGGCTTTGGCTTCTGGAGCCATGATATCGGCGGTTTCGAAAATACAGCTCCAGCGCATGTGTTCAAACGCTGGCTGGCATTCGGCCTGCTGTCTAGTCACAGCCGTCTGCATGGCAGCAGCTCCTACCGGGTGCCATGGTCTTATGACGAAGAGGCTGTTGACGTTACGCGTTTCTTCACGAAGCTGAAGAGCCGTTTGATGCCTTATTTGTTCCATACAGCTGTGCAAGCATCGGAGCAAGGCGTACCAAGCATGCGCGCCATGTTCCTGGAATTCCCGGACGACCCGGCTGTCGAGATGCTGGATCGTCAGTATATGTTAGGGGATTCTCTGCTTGTGGCACCGGTATTCAGCGAGAAGGGGGATGTGAAGTACTACCTGCCGCAGGGCCGCTGGACGCATCTGTTAACAGGAGACACCGTGGAGGGCGGATCCTGGCGCAAGGAAACGTACGATTTCCTTGGACTGCCATTGTTTGTACGCGGCAACTCGTTTGTTGCCCTCGGTTCGAATGATGCCCGTCCGGAATATGACTATGCAGACGGTGTAGAGCTTGGTCTATATACGCTGGAAGACGGCAGCGAGGCATCCGTCACGGTTCGCAGCATGAGCGGAGAGAGCGAGCTGGTCGTGCGGGCCGTACGCGCAGGAAACCGCATTGACTTTACGGTGGTGGAAGGCAGCGGCAAGCCATTCTCCGTGAGGCTGCACGGGACAGGAGCCGTGTCATCCGTCGAGGGCTCAGGGGCGAGTCTACAAGAGGGTCAGATTCAAGTAGAAGCAGGACAACCAGCGGTGAGCTTCTCAGCAGTGCTGGCAGGATAAGAGTACAACACTTGTCTGTAGAGGTTTCTGGCATGAAGTAGAAGGTTTGCTTATTAAGGAAAAAAACATAGCGAAGATAAGCCCGGACCAGCCTTGTGTTGGAGTCGGGCTTCTTCCATATTTTAGTTGGCCTTGGATGAATGGCAATGCTGATATAATAGGCCTGCGGCAAGCATAAGTGCACTGTTTTGTAATCGCTTTCCTAAAAAAATGCCGAAGACTAGAGGACAGGAGCGAGACGGTCCGATGTTATCCAATTTCATTCAAATTATGAACGACATGAAGATCCGCAACAAACTAATATTGTCCTTTGTTGTTGTGGTTTTTGTACCGGTGGCCATCGTGGGGATATTCCTTACGGGAGAGCTCCGGAAATTCGCTTTGAACAATGCTTTGGAACAGGCTTATCAGAATGTGGACCGCATTAAGAAACGGTCAACCGAAGTTATCAACGTGGCGGACGATTTATCCTATCGCCTATCGTATGATGAGCGTCTGAAGAATGTTGCCAACCGGCAATATGAAAGCGTATACGACGTATTTGTAGCATACAGGGAGTACCCTGACTTGCAGCAGGCCATTCGGATGTATAAGGAAATATCGAATATTCGCTTTTATAGCGACAACCCCACCATGCTGAACAATTGGGAATTCATATACCCGGAGGGTGAAATCAGGAGAACCGAGTGGTATCGGCGAGCCGAAGACAATATCGGCGTCATCTACTGGGATTATGTTCGAGATGAACGGGATCAGAAGGTATACCTCAGCCTGATTAAAGGGGTCGACCTGGGAAGCAAGGACAATCTGGGTGTATTGGTGATTAACGTGAACACCGGCTTGCTGAATACGATTCTGAGCCAGGAAACGTTCGACACGATTATAGTAGACAGCAAGAACAATATCGTTGCGGCCAACCGCCCGGAGCTGTACGGAAAGACTTTGGCGGAAATTCATGATAACAACGGCGCTGTGTACAACGCCAGTGGAAGCTATGAATCCGTCATTGACGATGAAGCCTCCAAAGTTCTGATTGAGCCGTTGAATACGGAATCGGGCGTAAACGGCCTGCGTATTATCTCCATTTTTTCGATCGACAGCATTGTGTCGGATGCCAACCGAATCAGCAAGCTGGCAATGACGGTTATTATTGTGAGTCTGCTGTTGGCCGTTATCCTCATTTACAGCTTCTCTGCGCTGATCTCTAACCGGTTGCTGCGTCTCAGCAAACATATTACGAAGGTGGGTACGGGTAACCTTGGCGTTGCCATGGCCATTGACGGCAAGGATGAAATCGGCCAACTGTCGCGTCAGTTCAACTCCATGGTGGGCAATGTTAACGACCTGATGAACGAAGTGCAGGAGTCCAACGAACAGAAGCGGTTAATGGAGCAGAAGCAGAACGAAATCAAATTCAAAATGATGGCCAGCCAGATCAATCCGCATTTTCTGTTTAACGCGCTGGAGTCCATTCGCATGGAGGCGCATCTCAAGGGTGAGAGTGAAATCGCCAGAATTGTGCGGCTGCTTGGCAAAATGATGCGGAGCAACCTCGAGGTGGGCAGTGGAAAAACAACGATTAAGGACGAGATCGAGATGGTGCAGTGTTATCTCGACATTCAAAAATTCCGCTACGAGGATCGTCTGAAATATGAGCTTCAGGTGGATCCCGATGCGAATCACGTCAGAATCCCGCCCTTGATCATCCAGCCGCTTGTCGAGAATGCGGTCATACACGGGATGGATCACAAGGAAGAGGGTACCTTCATAAGGGTTAGGGTCACGGCCGCCGAAGGGATGCTGCACGTCATCACCGAGGACAATGGAGCGGGCATATCTTTGGACCGGTTAAAGATGATCTATGGCTATTTGAACGATACCGACGAGAAGGACGGCGGACGGATCGGGCTCCGTAACGTTCATGTTCGTCTGCAGCTCACCTACGGCCCTGAAGCGGGGCTGATCATATATAGTGAACCGGGAACTGGAACACGTATTGAATTCAGGATTCCGACAGGAGGAGAGAAGGATGTTGAGAGTGTTAATCGTGGATGACGAACCCAAGCTGCGTGAGGGGTTGAAAAGCATTGTGCCTTGGGGCGAACTGGGGTATCAGATTGTGGGCACAGCAGCGAACGGGAGCGAGGCATTGGAGAAGCACAGACACCTAGCCCCTGATGTGATGCTGGTTGATATTCGAATGCCAGGTATGGACGGATTACGGCTAATTGAAGCCATACGGACCGTGGATGCTGCGATTCATCTGTTGATCCTGAGCGGATACGCTGATTTTGATTATGCCAAGCGGGCCATCTCCCACCGCGTTGACGGGTACCTTCTGAAACCGGTAGATGAAGAGGAGCTTCGCCAATATTTGCTTCAGATTAAGGAAGCGATAGAACAAGAGCAGGAATGGAGGACATTGAACAGAGCAGCTTCCGATATGAGTCGTGAGCAGTTCATTCAAACCTGGTTCAGCCAGGAGAGTAAGCCGGACCCGGCTTGGCGGCAAATCGCCGAGAAGATGGGGCTGTTATGGAATCATTATCAGGTGCTGCTTATCCATGATCATCGGCATGTTGAATCCGGGCAGGAGGGCAGCCATCTGTTGAAAAACAGGCTGATTGAGGCTTTTGAGGAACAGGGGCATGGCGTGGTATTTTCAATGCATGACTATATCGGCATTCTAATGCCGATTCCGGTTCTGACGGCAGGTGGAAGGAAGGAGCTGCTTCAGATGGCGGAAGGAGCTGCAAGTCTTGCAGGCACTGCAATTACATCTTCTCTAGGACGCCAGGCTCACCGTCTGGAGGAGGTCCCAAGCTCTTACCGCTGTGCCAAGGAACGAATTCGCGAACGCTTCTTCTATGCGCCGGGGGAGCTATTATTCTCTGGATCTGAGCGATTTGCGGGTGACATTTCACGCGACGAGCAGCAACCCTATGATCCGTTGCAGTGGATGGAACAGCTCTATTATGCCGTGGATGTGGGCAATGTCGAGGTGCAGCGAAATCTGCTGCGCTCCGCCGCTTATGCCATGGTCCATGAGGGATACAGCGAGGAGGGAATGAAGCGTTCGTTCGTTGCGCTCCTCACCGGCGTGTACAACAAGCTGATGCAGCATCATACCGAGCTCCAGTCGCGGACGAAGGAATATTCGGATCGGATCGCCGCGATATTCCGTCAGCGGACGGCGCATGATTTATGCCAGCATTCATCGCAATTCCTGGAGGAGCTGATCTGGCAGGCAGGCAAGGGGGGGCGGGACCAGGAGATGAAGCGGATCATGGATTTGATCCAGCGCAATTACAGCGAGAATATCAAGCTGGAAACCCTGGCGTCGGTATTTAATTACAACAGCGCTTATTTAGGGAAAATGTTCAAGAATACAACCGGAGAATATTTTAATACCTATCTCGACAAGGTCCGGATCAGCAAAGCCAAGGATTTTTTGAAGCAGGGCATGAAGGTGTATCAGGTCGCGGAGAAGGTAGGTTATACCAACGTGGACTATTTCCACAGCAAGTTTAAAAAATACGTCGGCACATCCCCGTCCAACTACCGCAAGGAGCTGGATCTGTAATTTAGCCGTGCCGTAACGCTGATTCGCACAATGTGACCGAGCCCGGATGTGGCGCCGAGGTTATACAGCCCATTGTGACAGAGTATCGCATGAGTAACCGCAGTGAGCCGGCACACGGCAAATAGGCTTCAAGCAGCTCCGCGCCATAAATACTTTCATATATCGCTGCCCTTTAAGACGCGACTAAGGCACGCGTCTTTTTGTTTTTCCTGTTCCTCCCCCAAGGCATTACCGTGGGAGCCGAATGCTGCGAAGCATAGAGCGGAGGGGCCGGAATCGTATCGGAGAAGCGGCAGCGGTCACCTTTTAAAGCCGGGAAACCACCGCCCCGTGTCAATCGAAGTTTCCCGGGTTTAACAGCGATCGGAGATACGATCCGGACACGGAGCGGTGTAGAGGTCTTTCGCATTTTCACTCCCACCGTTAATGTCTAATTTTTATATGATTTTTAAGCCAATCCTTTGGGTACTTCCCTGCCGCAGCCTGGTTTATCATCAGAATATACAAGAGAGGAGGGGTTGGTTTGAAAGCGGTAACAAAGACAGAAGGCAGCATCCAACCTGCCGCAAAGAGAAAGAAAGGCTTCTGGGCCACTTTCAAAGAGCAGAAAGTACTGTATGGAATGTCGCTCCCATTTATCGTCATTGTGTTCATCTTCAGTTACATGCCGGTATGGGGCTGGTTGATGGCATTCCAGAATTATAAGCCCGGCAGGGGCATATTTGACCAGAAGTGGGTGGGTCTGGACCATTTCATCGCCCTGTTCTCTGACGATAAGTTTTATCTGGTGCTGCGAAATACACTCGCCATGAGTTTCATGGGATTGATTGTCGGATTTACGATTCCGATTCTATTCGCAGTCTTGTTGAATGAGCTTCGTGGAAGCGTATTCAAGAGGACGGTACAGACGATATCTTATCTCCCGCATTTTGTGTCCTGGGTTGTGGTAGCCGGTATCGTAACCAAGATGCTGTCCACAGATGGAGGCGCTGTCAATCAGCTGCTGATGTGGCTGGGCTTCATCGATCAGCCGATACAGTTTATGGCTCAAGGGAATCTGTTCTGGTATATCGTAACGGGTTCAGATATATGGAAGGAAATGGGCTGGAGCGCGATCATTTACTTGGCAGCGATTTCAGGGATTGACCAGGAGCAGTTTGAGGCAGCCAAGGTCGACGGTGCGAGCCGGATTCGCCAGATATGGCATATCACGCTGCCCAGCATCGCTCCTACGATTGCTATTCTGATGATCATGTCGATCGGGCATCTGATCAGTATCGGTTTCGAGAAGCAGTTTTTGCTGGGCAACCCGCTGGTGGTTGATTACTCGGAAGTATTGGATCTGTATGCACTGAACTATGGGCTTGGCATGGGACGTTTCTCATTCGGTACGGCAATCGGGATGTTTAACTCCATCGTAAGTATCATCTTGTTGCTGCTCGCCAACGGGGTGTTCAAAAAATTCACCAAGCAATCCATTATGTAAGGGGAGGGAAGCAGCATGGCACGAACCAAAACAGCATTCAAGCCCACGCTCTCCGACCGCGTGTTTGATATTTTCAATTTTACATTTATGATGCTGGTCATGATTGTCACCCTGTATCCGTTCCTGAACGTTCTTGCGATATCGCTCAACGATTCCGTTGATACGGTGCGCGGGGGAATCTACATCTGGCCACGGGAGTTTACGCTGGAGAACTACGTGCAGATCTTTAAATACGAAGGCTTGATTACCGGTTCAAAAATCACCATTCTTCGAACGCTGGCAGGAACCTTCCTTGGTCTGCTTAGCGGAACGATGCTGGGGTATGTCCTCAGCCGAATGGATTTTCAGGGAAGGAAGTTCATGTCGACCTTTCTTGCACTGACGATGTACTTCTCGGGCGGCATGATTCCGGTGTTCATTCTGATCCGCGACTTGAACATGATGAATTCGTTTCTGGTCTACATCATTCCGGGAATGGTCAGTGCGTTTAACGTATTTGTTATCCGCTCCTTCATCGACAGCTTGCCTTACTCGCTGCAGGAATCGGCAAAGCTTGACGGGGCCAGCGATTTTACGATCTATTACAGAATCATTCTGCCGCTTTGCAAGCCCGTGCTGGCTACCATCGCGTTGTTCCTGGCAGTCGGGCAGTGGAATTCATGGCTAGATACGTATCTCTACAACGGTAACGCTCCCCATCTCACGACGCTTCAATTCGAGCTGATGAAGGTGCTGCAGAGCACGCAGGGGCAAACCAGCGGCATGATGTCCGGGCAGAATATGGCGGAAATCGTGAAGCAGGTCTCGCCGGAATCGATCAAAATGGCAATCACGATTGTGGTCACGGTTCCGATATTGCTCGTCTATCCGTTTCTGCAGCGGTATTTCGTGAAGGGCATGACACTCGGCGCTGTGAAAAGCTAGCATTCATGTACGGTATCAGCAGGGCTTGCGTCCTGTTATACGATAGATTTTTTTGAAAAATTATCAGAACATTTAAAAAATCGATTAGGGGGTAAAGCAATGAAACACAAGCAGAGATTGTCACTGCTGCTCGCTATGATGATGCTGGCTACGTTCGTTCTTGCGGCGTGCGGCAACGGCGACAGCAGCAATAGCGCCAACGGCGGCAAAGATGGCAGTGGCGGAAGCGATACGCAGCAGGAAGAGAAGCTTGAGCCGATGACCATGACGTATTACAGCGCCGATTCCAATGCGAATTGGGCTAACATGCAGGATGCGGTCGGCAAGAAGCTGACCGAGAAGACCGGCATTACGATTCAGGCCGAATACGCGGTGGATGGCTCCAATCAGAAGCTTCCGCTGATGGTGGCGAGCGGCGAATATCCGGACCTGGTATTTGCCAAGGGCGATGCCAATCTGTTCGTGGATTCCGGCGCGTTTATTGATTTGACGGATTTAATTGAAGAGCATGCGCCGAACATCAAGAAGGTATACGGTGACTACATGAGCCGTCTGAAGTGGAGCAACGAGGACGAGGCTATCTATGTGCTTCCGACACTTGCAGCGGTGGACCATCAGATGCTTGATGCGGGCGGCACGTTCCAGATCCAGCATGAAGTGCTGAAGGAACTCGGATACCCGGAACTCAAAACCGTGGAGGATTACGAGAAAGCGTTGAAGGATTATTCCGATAAACATCCGACCATTGACGGACAGCCAACGATTCCGCTCACGCTGAATGCGGACGGATGGAGAATTATGATCTCCGTCACCAATCCGGCCTTCATCGCGACCGGCGCATCCGATGACGGTGAATATTATATCGACCAGGAAACGGTGGAGGCGAAGCTGCACTACAAGCGCCCGGAGGAGAAAGAGTATTTCCGCTGGTTGAATCATATGAACGCTACAGGACTTCTGGATAAAGAAACCTTCGTACAGAAAACGGACCAATACGAAGCTAAAATCTCCTCCGGCCGCGTCCTTGGTGTCATTGACCAGGAGTGGGGCTTCGGCAATGCAACGAATGCGCTGAGATCCGCCGGCAAGGAAAATCGCACGTATGCAAGATTCCCGATCCAGCTGGACGAGTCCAGTAAGGATGCAACGTTCCAGAACGCGGGCTACGTCGCAGGATGGGGTGTGGGAATTACGACATCCGCGAAGGATCCTGTTCGGATTATCAAGTTTCTGGATTATTTGGCCTCAGAGGAAGGGCAAGTTTTGATGAACTGGGGAATTGAAGGCGAGCATTACGACGTCGTGGACGGCAAACGCGTCATTCCGGAAGACGTGCAGGAGCGCAAAACCTACGATAATGCCAACTTCACCAAAGAAACGGGAATCGGCTTGTACAATGCCATGTTCCCTCGTTACGGCGACGGTGTGAAGGATTCGACAGACAACTACTATACAACGAACTTCCCGGAGACCATCATCGAGAACTATACGCCATCCGCCAAGGAAACGCTGAAGGCCTACGGCGTGGAAATGTGGAAGGACCTGTGGCCGAAACAAGAAGAATTCGAAGTGAAGCCATGGGGCGTGGCTTACAACATTCCGGTACCAAGCGACTCCAATATCAATATTACCTACAAAAAAGTGGAGGAGATTACCCGCAAACGCATTCCTGAAATTATTCTGGCCGATCCGGCCAAATTCGATGGGCTGTATGATCAGTTCATTAAAGAGCTGAACAGTGCAGGTGCAGAAAAAATGGAACAGGAATATACCCAGCTGGTACGTGACCGCGTCAAACTTTGGAACGATTAAAGGAATAGGGGAATAGAAGGGGCCGGCTGCATGCGGCCCCTTTTGCCGCTATCTGAAGGCCGGGATTGTATAGCTGCGTCCTTTTGCTCATCGCAGAAATACGGTTGGGGGTTGAAGGATTTGAAGAACTCTTCGAGAAGACACTTATCAACAGGAATAAGGAGGGATTACAGTGAATCCAGCGTTTACAGTGAATCCAGCGAAGCAATGGACCTCAAAGCTATGGTACCGGGAACCGGCAGCCAAGTGGGAAGAAGCGCTCCCGCTCGGGAATGGCCGGCTGGGTGCAATGGTGTTCGGGGGAGTAGAGGAAGAGCGCATTCAATGGAATGAGGATACACTCTGGTCCGGATTTCCAAGGGACACGAATAATTACGAGGCACGACGGCATTTGGCAGCCGCAAGGAAGCTCATCACATCCGGGCAGTACAAGGAAGCGGAGGAGCTGATTGAGGACAAGATGGTGGGAAGGGGCACGGAGTCCTTCCTGCCGCTAGGAGATCTGTTGATCAGACAGTCGGGAATTCACGGCCACCGGACGGAATATCGGCGCGAACTGGATTTGGATACGGGGATCGCGTCCGTTCGCTTTCAGTCCGGCGGTTCGGCTACCTATGCCAGGGACATGTTCATCAGTGCCGTTGACCAGGTAGCGGTTATACGCTGTGCGAGCCCGAATAACGAAGACATCCGGCTGGATATCAGGCTGAGCTCTCCGCTGCGGCATGGTACACGCCGCTGTGCGGAAGACGGGTCCCTGGTGTTATATGGACATGCTCCAACCCATATTGCTGACAATTACAAGGGCGATCATCCCGGGTCGGTACTCTATGAAGAGGGGCTCGGCATACGGTATGAGATGAGGCTGCTGGCCTTGGCGGACAGCGGTCAGGTGACGGTGGATGACCGTGGCATGCACATCAACGGGAGCGGCCCGGTCACCCTGCTGATTGCGGCGGCAACGAATTTTGCAGGCTTCGACCGTTCTCCGGGCTATGGAGGAATCGATCCGTCCGTTATATGCAGGAAGAGACTTCAGGACGCGGTACAGCATGGATATGAGGAACTGCGCGCGAGGCATGTGAAGGATCATCAAGCGTTGTTCCGGCGTGTGGATCTTCGGCTTGAAAGCCTGGATTGTGAGCGGTCCACAGAGAGTGCGGCGACCGACGAGCGCATGAAAGCGTACAGGGAAGGGCAGGAGGATCCGGCACTGGAGGCACTGATGTTCCAGTTCGGAAGATATTTGCTCATGGCGAGCTCCAGGCCGGGAACACAGCCTGCACATCTGCAGGGGATATGGAATCCGCATGTACAGCCGCCATGGAATAGCGATTATACAACGAATATCAATACCGAGATGAACTATTGGCCGGCAGAGACAACTCATCTGAGCGAGTGTCACGAGCCGTTGATACAGATGATTCGGGAGCTTAGCGTGAGCGGGCGCCGGACCGCAAAGATTCATTACGGAGCCCGCGGATGGGTTGCCCATCATAATGTGGATCTATGGCGCATGGCAAGCCCGAGCGATGGGAGAGCGATGTGGGCTTTCTGGCCCATGGGTGGCGCGTGGCTGTGCCGGCATTTATGGGAGCGTTATCAATTTCAGCCAGACCTTGAATATTTGCGGGGAACGGCATATCCGTTGATGAGGGAAGCGGCGCTGTTTTGCCTGGATTGGCTCATTGAGGACGGAAAAGGCTATCTGGTGACCAGTCCGTCAACATCACCGGAGAATCAGTTCCTCACCGCGGAAGGCGTGCCTTGCAGCGTGTCTGCAGGCTCCACCATGGATATGGCCATTATTCGCGATTTGTTCCATAACTGCATAGAAGCGTCGCAGCTCTTGGGGCAGGATGCTGGTCTGCGGGAGGAGTGGGAGTCGGCGGCTGCACGGCTGCTCCCTTACGGAATGGACGGGGAGGGCAAACTCATGGAGTGGAGCGAGCCTTATCGGGAAGCAGAGCCTGGTCATCGGCATGTGTCCCATTTATATGGACTCTATCCGGGTTCCGATATTACCCTTCAAGGCACGCCGCAGCTAGCGGAGGCCGCATATCGCACGCTATCGTCCCGCATCAGCAATGGAGGCGGACACACGGGCTGGAGCTGTGTGTGGCTCATTAATTTGTTTGCCCGGCTCCGGCAGTCGGACAAGGCCTATGGTTATATCCGGATGCTGATTTCCCGCTCGATGCACCCTAATCTGCTTGGAGATCATCCTCCGTTCCAGATTGATGCGAATTTTGGAGGGACTGCAGGACTTGTGGAAATGCTGCTCCAGAGTCATCTGGGGGAGCTGCACCTGCTCCCTGCGCTGCCCTATGCATGGAGGGAAGGTTCCGTAAAGGGCTTGAAGGCACGCGGCGGATTTATCATCAATATGGAATGGAGCCAGGGGCTTCTCATTTCGGCAAGCCTGACCTCAACCCATGGTCAGCATTGCAGGCTGAATTACCTTGAGTCTCTTATCGTTACAAGGGAAGACGGAAGTGTTGTGAAGACGCAGGAGAATGGTGCGTTTGAAACGGTGATCGGGAGCACTTATTATATTACGCCGGTTACCAACAAGGCCTGATCGAACAAGGGCAAGGGCTGCTCATGAATGGACCGTTCGAGTTGAATGTATACCGGATCTAAAATCTTAAAGGAGCTGAGTCCAATATGATTAACGAGAAGTTACCCAAAATGTGGTATGGCGGCGATTATAATCCGGAGCAGTGGGATGCGGATGTCTGGAAGGAAGATGACCGCATGTTTAAACTGGCGGGTATCGATGTAGCTACCATCAATGTATTCGCCTGGGCTTTAAGTCAGCCGGATGAGGAAACCTATGATTTTGGCTGGTTGGATGAGACGATAGACCGGCTGTACAGCAATGGAGTGTACGTCTGTCTGGCAACCAGCACAGGCGCACATCCGGCCTGGATGGCGCGTAAATACCCGGATGTGCTGCGTGTCGATTATGAAGGACGGAAACGCAAATACGGCGGCCGCCATAATTCCTGTCCGAACAGCCTCACCTACCGTAAATACGCAACGATTATGGCCGGGAAGCTGGCGAAGCGTTATAAGGATCATCCGGCCGTCCTGATCTGGCACGTATCGAACGAGTATGGAGGTTACTGTTACTGCGACAACTGTGCAGCAGCATTCCGTACCTGGCTTCAGCAGCGTCACGGGACGCTGGATGCCGTAAACAAGGCATGGAATACCCGTTTCTGGGGCCACACCTTCTATGACTGGGAGGATATTGTTGTGCCTAACGCTCTAAGCGAGGAGTGGTCCCGCAGCCGGACCAATTTCCAGGGCATATCCCTGGATTACCGCCGTTTTCAGTCAGACAGCCTGCTGGAATGCTATAAGCTGGAGCGGGATGAATTGAAGCGGATCACGCCGGATATTCCGGTGACCACCAATCTGATGGGCTTCTATCCGGAGCTGGATTATTTCAAATGGGCCAAAGAGATGGATGTTGTATCCTGGGACAACTACCCGTCGCTGGATACTCCGTTCAGTTATACTGCCATGGCACATGCCTTGATGCGTGGGCTTAAGGGCGGACAGCCCTTTATGCTGATGGAACAAACGCCAAGCGTGCAGAACTGGCAGCCGTATAACTCCGCCAAGCGTCCGGGCGTTATGCGATTATGGAGCTACCAGGCGGTCGCCCACGGTGCGGATACGGTGATGTTCTTCCAACTTCGCCGCTCGATCGGTGCCTGCGAGAAATATCATGGAGCCGTCATTGAGCATGTGGGCCATGAGCATACACGCGTGTTCCGCGAGTGCGCGGAGCTGGGCAAGGAGCTGCAGCAGCTGGGGGACCGAATTCTGGATGCCCGTTCCGATGCCAAAGTTGCAATCATCTATGACTGGGAGAACCGATGGGGCATTGAGCTGTCGAGTGGTCCGACCGTGGCCCTCCATTACGTGGATGAGGTCCATAAATATTATGATGCCTTGCATCAGCTGCATATCCAGACGGATATGATCAGCGTTGAAGAGGACTTCAGGAAGTATGAGGTAGTCATCGCACCTGTAATGTACATGTCGAAGCTGGGATTCGCAGAGCGCGTTGAGGCTTTTGTAGCGCAAGGCGGAACGTTTGTGACAACCTTTTTCAGCGGTATTGTGAACGAGAACGATCTGGTGACGCTGGGCGGTTATCCCGGAGAGCTGCGCAAGGTCATGGGAATCTGGGCCGAGGAAATCGACGCGCTGCTTCCTGGCCAGCACAATCAGATGGTGATGCGAGGACGGCAGGGCCGTCTGGAAGGCACCTATGACTGCGGAATTCTGTGCGACGTGATTCACACAGAGGGAGCGGAGGTTGTTGCCGAATATGGCTCAGATTATTATCAGGGCATGCCGTCGTTAACCGTCAACGCCTTCGGGCAAGGGAAAGCATGGTATGTGGCGACAAGCCCGGAACCCAAATTCCTGAAGGATCTGATGCAGACCATCTGCAACGATCATGGCATTGAACCGGTCCTGAAGGCTCCTCAAGGCGTCGAGGTAACAAGACGCATCAAGGAAGATAAAGCATTCACCTTCGTGCTTAATCACATGCCAGAGAGCAAATCCGTTCCCCTGGACGGGGATACCTATGTGGACCTGCTGACAGGGGAGGAGCATCGGGATACCTGCGAAGTTCCGGCACGAGGCGTGATGATATTAGAGCAACGGATGGGGTAGAGAGAGCATGAGGACTTTTTGGTGAAAAGCAAATAGGATAGGGGTCGTTTTTGGAAAAGTCTATGTTAAATTCTAATCTGATTTGTGACCATAAGAAAACCGCCTTTGTGAAAAGGCGGTTCATTGAGCTATCGTCTCCCGTTAACGTAATCACCTTAAGTGACAAGGTCATCTTACCGTCTGGTAAACGAGACCTATGGCTCCAGAATCAAAGGTCTTGTTTTCGATTAGCTTAAGATTAATTTTCTCCTTGAGACCTTGGAATAACGGCAATCCCTTACCGATCAGGACGGGAGAAACCGTAATTTTATACTCATCAATTAAATCAAGCTGCATAAGGTGGTGTGCGAACCTAGGACTGCCGAGGATGACCATATCCTTGCCTGGCTGCTGTTTGAGGTTATTGATCTCTTCCTCGACATCTTCTTTCACCAGTCTGGAATTATTCCATTCAACTTTCTCCAGCGTTGTGGAGAAAACGATTTTGGCTGTATTTTCGATCCACTCGGCATGATTCCGTTCATGTTGCGAAGCGGATGGGTTCGAAGGCACAGAGGGCCAGTAACTGTGCATCATCTGATAAGTCCCACGTCCCCAAATGACAGTGTCGGCAGTACTCAGAATTTCTTTCGCATGTTTCTCCAAATCAGCATCGTAGGAAACCCAGCCAATGTCCATTTCACCATTCGGCCCTTCTACAAAACCGTCAAGCGATGCGTGCAGAAATAGAACGAGTTTTCTCATTTTCAGTTCTCCTTAGTTTATGAGGGATATCTACATTATAAATTAACTACATCTTAGCAGAATTCAACTCGGGTTGTTTCTTATGGATTGCTGATCTCAAACCTGCCCTTTTCGACAACGTCTGAGAGATTTGACGTTGCAATAATTTTTTCAATTGTTGAAGCGCCGTAATCTGACGATCCACTTGGGTATGCTCGGGTTTTACAAGTAAAAATTTCAATTTAAGGTGCAGGTGAATTAGACGGGTCACGTATAACTGCCCGTTAGCTTGCGGAACTCCTTGGGGGAAATGCCCTCTTGCTTCTTAAATACAAGACTGAAGTATTTCTCGTTCTTGAAGCCTACCATCTCGGAGATCGCTGCCATCTTCAGGGCCGGGTTTTGCAGCAGGATTTTGGCTTTGGAGATGCGGATCCGGTTTAGATGCTCCGGGATGTTAATCCCGTGTTTTTGCTTGAATTTGCGGGAGATGTACTCCCGGCTTACGTGAAAACGGTTTGCAATATCATACAGGGATACATCGTTCTGATAATTCTGCTCGATAAAGGCCGTAATGTCATGGATCAGGTCTTGACCCGTTTGCTTCTGGGACTGCACAAGCGAGGCCAGCAGGCTCATCAGCGCTCCCCAATGCTGCTGCCACTCCGCCAGGGAGCATATATACTTGTCCGGGCTTGGCCGCTCCATGTTGGCGCTTTCTTCTTTGTATAATTTCAATAGTGTTTCAGACGAAGGGTTTGCAGCTTCATGAATGACATGGTTGGCGAATCTTTCAATTTCCCGGTCCCAGCGCTCCAGAAGCTCCGGCGTGAGGATGCCGCTTTTGCGGATGGTCGCTATCCAGGTTTCTACTGCTTCGGCGATGGGTCCGGGTTGCCCGCTAAGGATAGCAAGCCTCCATGAATCTTCAAATCCGCTGAACTGCACGCCATTATGATGATCGGCAGCGGCGAGATGCTGTTTTTCTCCATCATGGATGAAATGGTTCAGCAACGTTAAATCACGCGAATGAAGGGCAGCCGAGCTGCGGGCATACAATTCGGGAATGTCTTGGGGGTACCGGCCGTCAGAACTGATGCCAAAATGCATGTGGCGCGACAAGGTGCGGTGCATCCCCTGATTGATCTCTTGAAGCCTCGTAGGCAGCGTGGCAAGCTGATCCCACAACAGAATAACCAGCTGGTGCGGAGAACCGAAGTGACGGAAGGCGATCCCGGTCCGGTCCTTTTGCAGAAATTCATTGCATATATTCAGCAGGGCAAACATGAGCAGGTCCAGATGGCGGCCGAAGCGGTTAAAAAGCGCATGATCGGTCTTGTCCATCTGCATGACGGCCAAGCGTATGGTCTTCGTGTCCTCCGGTACGATGCCTTCGTCCCTGAGACGGTTGATCACCTGGGAGTGGGCACTCCTGTCATCGATGAGGCTCGACAGCAGCTTCTCCGAATAGACCGGCCGGTACTCGTTCACCTGAACATGCTGCTGCCGCGCCGCAAGGCGCTCCTGCTCTTCGGCCCTCCAGGCCGTGGTTGCTTTGCGGACTGCTTGGTTAATGACGGTCTCCTCGATAGGCTTCAGGATATAGTCCGTGCCGCTGTACCAGATCGTGTTGCGCACGAATTCAAAATCGTCATGCCCGCTGATAACGATGAATTTGATATCCGGGTATTTTTTGTGAATCCATTCCATCAGGTCGACACCGTTCTTGAGCGGCATCAGCATGTCCATCAGCACGAGGTTTGGCCGGAGCTTCGGAATCAGCTCCATGGCCTCCAGCCCGTTGGCTGCTTCTTCAATATCGGTTATCCCGTGCTCTTCCCACTGGACCAGCAGCCGGATGGCTTTTCGCACACGAGACTCGTCATCCACGATTAATGCCTTCATCCGTTTCACCTTCCACATTTATAGTCAGCACAACCCGAAAGCCGTGAGGCTGGTTGTTTTCGATGTTGAATTTGGATTTTCCGCGATAATACAGCCTGAGCCTTGTCATGATGTTGATGAGCCCAATTCCGCTGCTGTCTTCCGCTTCCATCTCGGAATGAACCTGCAGCTGTTCCAAATCCATCTCTTCCATCAATAATAAGTGTTCCTGGAGTGCTTGGAATTTCTCATCCTGCATTCCGTTTCCGTTATCCTCGACCGCGATCTGCACGATGGAGGCCGAGAGGCGGCGGCTTTTTAATGCGATGTAATTGTCTTGTGTCAGAGGGTTCATCCCATGCTTGAAAAAGTTCTCGATCAGCGGCTGAACCAGCATCTTCGGTATCAACACCTGCAAAGTCGACTCATCCACATCGTAACGGAAGTCGAACTGATTCTCAAATCTCTCTTTTTGCAGCTCGACATAATCGTGGATATGATCAAGCTCTGTGCTCAGTGTGACCGGTTTGTCGGTGTTGTACATGCTGTATCTCATCATTCGGGCCAAGGCCGAGATCAGGGAGTAAATCCTCTTCATCCCATGCTCCAGCGCAAGCGTTCCGATCGTTTGCAGTGCATTGTTCATAAAATGCGGGTTTACCTGGGCCTGCAGCGCCCGGAGCTGATTGGTCCGGTTCGCGAGTTTCAGCTTATATTCCTGCAAAATAAGGTTGTTGATCGTATCCATCATGCTGCCGAATCTGCGATGCAGGGTTCCGATTTCGTCTTTGCGGTCGGAGGAGATATCAACGGTCATTCGTCCGCTTTTCACTTGGCTCATGAGTCCAACCAATTGTCGAATCGGTGCTGTGATGTACACCGAGATCCAGATCATGGCGATGATGATGAGGATCAAGGACACGCCTAACAGCGAAATGTTGACAAATGCCGCTTTTTCCGCGCTGCTCAGAATATAGGAGGACGGAATTTCCTTAATCATTGTCCAGTCGCTGACAGACGTCTTGATATTGTTATATAAATAGATTTTGTTGTTATATTCGAAATGACCTTCCTTGTGGCCGGATTCCTTTATTTTGCTATACCAGTCTTCCTGGATCTGCCGACCCAGCGTGGTTTCGTTACCGGAATACATGACATGACCGTCTTCATTCACAATATAGAGCTGCTCATGCTCGGGCTGAAACAGCTGACCGCTAATTCGGCTGAGGAAATTCATATTCAGATCAATGGCGAGAATACCCAATCGTTCCGAAGAAGGGACTCGTTCAATGACTCGGTACATCGTGAATACTTGTTGATCGGCTTCATAAGGATAGGCTAATTGAAAGCCGTATGTGTGAAGGGGATGGGGAGGCTGAATGGACACCGTATGGTTCTTTAGATCGGGTATTTCGGGATAAAGTGCGACATCGCTTGTCTTTCTGGCGATATCCTGCGCGAACAACGTAGCTTCTCTTTTGCCGTCAACATAGAGATAGACCTGCCTTGCGCCGCTTATAGCTTTATTGATCGATTGCAGCGTAGCGGATTGCCTGCCGCTGGCATTGATATTCTCGTGGCTGTAATAGAGGCTGCGGAAAAAATCCGGATCCGAATAAACCGTAAGGGAATTACGGTTCATGTCTTCCAGATAGCTCTCCAAATTCAACCGTCCCTGATAGAGAAGGTTCATATTCTCAACAACCGCCCGTTCCTTGAGCGAGTTGGTTGTCATGACATAACTGATGATCATGGAGATGGTGGTCGGAATGATGGTAGCCATGATCATGAAGGTAATTAATTTAGTGCGTATGCTGTTCCAGTTCAATATTTTCACCGCCGATCAATTTTCTATACCAATTAGTTCACATCCTATGGTAGTGCCAGGGTCTTCATCTTAGCATAATTAAATCATAGAGAAATGGATAGAGAAACGATAGGACGAGCGGAGGGGGATTTACATGAACAGCAAGAGAACGGCTGCCTTGACGCAGCAGTTGGTTTATATCGGACCCGCGCTGCTGTTTTTCGGTATTACGATCATTATCCCATTTGTGATGGGGATGTATTACTCGTTCACCAACTGGAATGGTGTATCGGGGAATGTCGAATGGGTGGGGCTGGACAATTTCAAACAGATTTTCACAAATGACAGCGCATTCGCACAGTCGTTCTGGTTCACCACCAGGTTTACGATCGTGGGTGTGCTTCTAACGAATGTGGTCGGTTTTTTCCTGGCCTACTTCTTGACAAAAAACATCCGGGCGCGCAACTGGCTGCGGACGATCTTCTTTATGCCGAATGTGATCGGCGGATTGCTGCTCGGTTTCATCTGGCAGTTTATCTTCGTGAAGGGCTTTGCAACCGTTGGCGAGGTTACGGGAATTCCGTTCTTTAATCTTCCATGGCTGGGAGACGAAGTGACCGGCTTTTGGGGGATTGTGATGGTATTCGTATGGCAGTCGTCAGGCTATCTGATGGTCATCTACATTGCGTCCATTACGAATGTATCCAAGGAAGTGATGGAAGCCGCTGAAATTGATGGGGCGAACCGCTTCCAGGTGCTGAAGAGCATCATCGTTCCGCTCATTATGCCAGCGGTCACCGTCTGTTTGTTCCTGGCGATCTCATGGTCATTCAAAATGTTCGATTTGAACCTGTCCCTCACAAAAGGCGGACCGTATCGCTCCACGGAGTCACTGGCCATGAATGTGTACAACGAGGCGTTCCTGAATAACCGGTATGGACTCGGGACAGCCAAATCTTTGATTTTCTTCCTCGTTGTTGCGGTCATCACGCTCATTCAAGTCCGATTAACGAAACAGAAGGAGGTTGAAGCTTAAGTGAGAACGAAGAAACCTCCGATGTCGGCTTCCCATATCGTATTGCAGATTGTTATGGTGGTTGTGGCTCTGATCTTTCTGGCGCCTTTTTATTTCCTGCTGGTGAACTCGGTTAAATCGCTGGGGGATATTATGGTGGATGCGGCCAATTGGCCGACTGCGTTTCACTTTGACAATTACAGCAAGGCATGGGAAATGACCCGCTTCCCGGAAGCATTCACGAATTCCATCATCATTACGGTCATCAGCAACCTGATCATCGCCTTGCTGAGCGCGATGGCCGCTTACCGGATGGTTCGGTCCAATACAAGATTCAATCGCATCGTGTTCATGCTGTTTGTATCCGCTATGGTCATTCCGTTCCAATCCATTATGATTCCACTTCTTCAGGTCATTAACTTCCTGGGCGTTAACAACAGCATCGTAGGCTTGATTCTCAGCTATCTGGGCCTCGGCATACCGCTGTCGGTCTTTCTGTTCCATGGTTTTGTGAAGGGGATACCACTTGAAATCGAAGAGGCTGCTACGGTGGACGGAGCTTCCCCGTTCAAGGTATTTGCCAGGATCGTTTTGCCTATGCTGAAACCTATGATGGTGACGGTCATCATCCTGAACTGTCTCTGGGTCTGGAATGACTACCTGCTGCCATCCTTGATCCTGCAAAGTCCGGAGCTGCGTACCATTCCGCTCGCAACCTTTGCATTCTTCGGGCAGTACTCGAAGCAATGGGACATGGCGCTGCCGGCTCTGGTGCTGGGCATTACGCCGATTATCATCTTCTTCCTGTCATTGCAGAAGTATATCGTTGAAGGCGTCGCTGCCGGCTCCGTTAAGGGGTAGGGCAGCCGGACGTTTCCTACATTGGTTTTCCATCATTTATATATAAACATTACTAGGGGGTAGTAAGATGAACAAAATGAAATTATCACTTGTGATGCTGCTGGCTTTCTCCATGCTGCTGGCAGCGTGCGGCGGCAAGTCGGAGGGAAGTCAGGGAGGGAGCTCGGACGGGGCCTCTGGTGAAGTCAAGACGGTTAAGATTTTCCAATTCAAAACCGAAATCGTGGATGGCTTGAATGAGCTCAAGGTGGAATTTGAGAAGGAATACCCGAACATCAAGCTGGATATTCAAACGGTAGGCGGCGGTGCGGACTATGGCGCTGCACTGAAGACCAAATTTGCGTCCAACGATGCGCCTGATATTTTCTCCAATGGCGGCGATGCCGAGATGGAGATGTGGATCGACCGTCTGGAGGACTTGTCCGACCAGCCTTGGGTGAACGATCTGGTCGAGATGGCGAAGGAGCCGATGACCAAAGACGGTAAAGTATACGGCATGCCGATGAACCTTGAAGGATGGGGTTATATCTACAATAAAGATTTGTTTGAGCAAGCAGGCATTACCGAGCTCCCGAAAACCTATGCACAGCTGGAGGAAGCTGCGAAGAAACTGGAAGCTGCTGGCACCACTCCTTTTGCGAACGCTTACCAGGAGTGGTGGTTGATCGGCAACCAGGGCATTAACCCGGCATTTGCCCAGCAGGATGATCCGAATGCATTTATTCAGGGCTTGAATGACGGAACGCAAAAATTTGCAGGCAATGCGAAGTTCGAAGAGTGGGCCAAGCTGATGCAGTTGACCTTGGATCATGGCAACAAGAACCCGCTGACTACGGACTACAACACGGCGATTTCCCTGCTGGCCACCGAAAAAACAGCCATGATGCAGAATGGCAACTGGTCCCAAACCGAGATCGATGCCATCAACCCTGATCTGAATCTCGGCTATCTGCCGATGCCGCTTGGCGACAATGCGGAGCAAAATGATAAGCTGAACGTGGGCGTTCCTGCGAACCTTGTTATCAACAAGGATTCCGCATCGAAGGAAGAAGCAAAGATCTTCCTCAACTGGTTTGTCACATCCGATATCGGTAAAGAGTACATCGTGAAGAAATTCAAATTCATTCCGGCATTAACAACCATCGAAGCGACGCCGGAAGATATGGGCGACCTGGGCTCGGCTGTGTGGGAATACGTCCAAGCCGGAAAAGTGCTGCCAAGACAATCTGCCAAGTTCCCTGACGGGGTAGCGCAGGAATTCTCAGGCTCCATGCAGGCGTTCTTTGCAGGCAAGTCCGACGCAAACAAGATGCTTGAAGACATGCAGACGTCTTGGGACAGCCTGAGCAAGTAAGCGGCAGGTAGTGCTCGTAATGTGTAAGTAGATCTTTCATAAGAGGTATGATCCCTTGTTCTTAGATACAAGGGATGGTGCCTCTTTTCTTTTAGACAGATTATCAACATCGATTGACGTTTTTCTTATTGGACACTCATAAAGGAGGCAATTCTATGATAAATCAGCGTGTTCCGAAGATATGGTATGGCGGAGACTATAACCCCGAGCAATGGGATAAGGCCACGATGGAAGAAGATCTGCGGATGTTTGAGCTGGCAGGGGTCGATGTGGCAACTCTCAACGTATTCTCCTGGGCAAAAACACAGCGCGATGAGCATAGCTACGATTTCACATGGCTGGATGAAATTATGGATCGTCTGGCAGAGGAAGGGGTCCATGTCTGCCTGGCAACAAGCACGGGGGCGCATCCTGCCTGGATGGCCAAGAAATATCCGGACATTCTCCGAGTGGATTACGATGGACGCAAGCGCAAATTCGGAGGGCGCCACAACTCATGTCCAAACAGCCCGACGTATCGCAAATATTCTGCGCTGATGGCGCGCAAGCTGGCTGAGCGGTACAAGGATCATCCGGCACTCGTGATCTGGCATGTCTCCAATGAGTATGGCGGCTATTGTTATTGTGATAACTGCGAATCGCAGTTCCGTATTTGGCTGAAAGAGCGTTACGGGACGCTCGATAAACTGAATGCCGCCTGGAATACCGGATTCTGGGGCCATACCCTTTACGAGTGGGACGAAATTGTGGTGCCGAATGCACTCAGCGAAGAGTTTGGCGGGAACCGGACGTTCTTCCAGGGGATATCGCTGGACTACCGTCGCTTCCAGTCGGACAGCCTGCTTGCTTGCTATCGCCTCGAACGGGATGAACTGAAGAAGATTACCCCGGACATGCCGGTGACCACGAATCTGATGGGCTTTTATCCGGAGCTGGATTACTTCGAGTGGGCGAAGCATATGGATGTTGTGTCCTGGGACAACTATCCCGCAATCGATACGCCGGTAAGCTTTACGGCGATGTCCCATAACCTGATGCGGGGCTTGAAAAGCGGCCAGCCATTCATGCTGATGGAGCAGACCCCGAGCGTTCAGAACTGGTCGCCTTACAATTCCGCGAAGCGCCCCGGCGTGATGAGATTGTGGAGCTACCAGGCTGTAGCCCATGGCGCAGATACGGTGATGTTCTTTCAGCTGCGCCGTTCCGTGGGGGCCTGCGAGAAGTTCCACGGCGCGTTGATTGAGCACGTGGGGCATGAGCATACCCGCGTCTTTCGGGAATGCGCGGAGCTGGGCGCAGAGCTGCAGCAGCTCGGAGACCAGCTGCTCGGTTCCCGCTCGAACGCCAAGGTGGCGATTATGTATGATTGGGAGAACCGCTGGGCGCTGGAGCTTTCAAGCGGACCTTCCAAAGCCCTGAACTATGTGGACGAGGTTCATAAATACTACGACGCGCTGTACCAGTTGAATATTCAGACCGATATCATCGGTGTTGAAGAGGATCTGGGCAAGTATGATGTGGTGGTTGCGCCCGTAATGTATATGGTGAAACCGGGTGTAGCCCGGCGTGTGGAGCAATTCGTATCCCGGGGAGGAACCTTTGTGACCACTTTCTTCAGCGGCATCGTCAACGAGAACGATCTTGTGACCCTTGGAGGTCATCCTGGCGAGCTGCGCCACGTGATGGGAATCTGGGCTGAAGAGATCGATGCCCTACTTCCTGGGCAGCACAATCAGATCGAATGGAATCAGGAATGGGGATCACTGCGTGGAAGTTATCCTTGTGGATTGCTGTGCGATGTCATCCATGCGGAGACAGCGGAGGTTCTGGCTGGGTACGGTTCTGATTTCTATAAAGGAACTCCTGTTGTAACCAGGAATAGGTTTGGAGAGGGACTGGCCTATTATGTAGCCAGCAGCCCGGATTCGAAGTTCCTGCAGGGCTTTCTTGCTAATCTGTGCGAAGAGCAGGGGGTGAAGCCGCTGCTGAATACACCAACCGGGGTAGAGGTTACGGAACGGGTGAAGGATGGAGGTTCCTACCTGTTCGTATTGAACCACAACGCCGAAGAGATGACGTTCGATGCAGGTTCTGCCAAGCTATTCGATCTTCTGAGCAACCGGCAGGTTTCAGGTCATGTTACGATTCCGGGAAGGGACGTTATGATCCTGAAACGGTCCGCTGCCCAGTCTTAAACAGGTCCAGGAAGAGAAAAAATGGGACTCTGGTTAGGTGGCAGAAGCCTGCGCTGCTTGCTGAGTGCCAGCGCGAAACGGCCCATCGCTATATGCTGGGACCGAGGGCCGTTCAGACGCGGGATTGGCCATCCCTGCGATGCATGGAGATGTCCAGAAACATATGTGGAGATACAAGCGAGAATAGGGATGTTGTGTAGCCTTTTTATGTACCTTTTCGTTCGTTTGAGCACCAGCGTGCAAACAGCCTAAAAGAACCGCCAGATGAATCATGCTGGCGGTTCTTGGCGTTTTTCAATTCGGCTGCGTCAGGTTGCCTTGATGGTGTAAGTACCACGCTCCGTTGTGAGTACGACATGATTGTCGTGGATCTCCGCAGCTTTAAGCCCATCCAGCCCGATGACATAGGCGTTGGTTGGCAGCGGTGCTGTGTGGCCCGCAGTCATGACAACACCGGAACCGTGCAGCAGCAAAGCGCTGCGATCCCCATAACCGTCAATGGACGGCTCCTGATGCTGATGATGCTCCAATCGTTCCAGCTGTAATTCAATCTGGTCCTGATCTTTGTCTTCTTCCTTGGATATGTGAAGGGTGTGGCTGCTCTTGGATTCAAGCCAATTCGTAATTTCTTCGATGGATGGATTCATCATGGACACCTTCCTTGATTTCGATTGCTTCAAATAGTCTGTCCATGAATCGACTTCCTTATTTCAAATTTCAATTCGAGAGCCCCTCCGGAGAAACGCACCGAAAAATTAACGCTGTGCAAACCCCCTTATTATATTTACGTGTTAATATAGTTAAAGAATATGAACAAACGCATGATACATAAGGAGGGGCCATGAGCAAGAAGTGGTATTATGTGCTCGCCATCCTGCTGGTTGCCTGCAGTTGGATCGGAAATGTCTGGTATTATGAAGCCAATCAACTGGGAAGTACGGTATTCCTTGCGCATCATGTTGAGACATCGGATAGGGAAGGGCACGTGTTTGACTTGTATTATATAGAGGACAAACGAGCCGATAAGACCCTGAGCACCATTCGGATCGAGGGTTACCCTGAACAGATCGTGACACCTTATCCCAAATATGCAGAGTACCAAAGGCAGTATCTAGGGAAAATGATGGTGAATTTAAATAACCCTGCTCGAGGGCAGGGCGTGGCGGAAGAGCTGCTTAAGGAGCCAGTGCTTGTCCGCGAGATCACCGCGCTTTACTCCGATGGAACCTCGGAACAGGTGGACGTAGGCGAAATTTACATTTGGCCTGGTACATATAACGAAGTCAAACCCGTGGAGTGGACCTCCGTTGGATCCTCGTCGGATCACTCGGGATACAACTCCGCGGTCATCAAGCGGCCGCTTCAGTTAACAGCGTTCTCCTCGAAGTTTCTGGATATCGCAGAAGAAGAAGGAGCTTTGCAAATCTATGCCGATATCCCGGGTCAAGTGCTCGGTATCAGTTACCGCCCGCTGCCCTCGGAATTACAGATGGAACAGAGCGGTATGCCTATTCAGGAGATACAGCTTCCAGCGAAGATGAATCAAGGGGACTCTTTTAGGATCAGCCATCAATTTAATATGCCGTCTCGTGAGAAGAGTATGCAGGTGTATCAGTTAATGCTGAGAACAACGTTTACGGAGGAAGGACAGGGCACCTGGCAGGAAGATACGATCATACCTTATCATCCAAGTCCGACCGATAAAGAAATGACGGCATATGTCCGCGAAAGAAGGAAGGGATTATGAGAAGAGCTTGGTATCGTATACTCTGGGGGCTGCTCTTTGTACTCATCGATCTGAAGGTTGAAATGGTGGATATGCTGCCCGATATGCTGGGGTATCTGCTGATTGCCTCAGGGTTATGGCGGCTGCAGCGATTGAACGGATATTTTAGGCTGGGACATCTGTCGGCTTGGCTGCTGCTGGTGTGGTCGGCGGCTTCATTATTTTGGTTCCCCGAGGTCGCAATGGGCAGCGTGCACATGCAATCGGTTAAGAACCTGTTCATTCTACTGCCTGCCGTGCTCCTGCATACGGCATTGATTTACGGTATCTGCAGAGGGATTCAAGCTCATTATACAGGCACGGAATCCGAATTGGATAGGAAAGCCCGCTTCCGGCTGCACCTGTTTATGGCTGGGCAGCTGTTATTGCTTATCCTGTACCCATTCATGCTGAATCTGGATTCGGGGGATATGATGTCTGTTATTTTCATCTGCTCACTTCTGGTGATGGTTGCTGAAATTACAGTTCTGTTTCTCGTTAGGTCAGCGGGAGGGGAATGGAATGAGTAAGTAAATGGATTAGAGACGGTATGAGCGATTGGGATGGTTTGTGCCGGGTTTAGGCTGATTTAACTGTTGTCTTTACTGGGATGATAAACAATTGTAACGCCCAACTGATTATATATTTCCTCGGTGTAGTGGTGATCCGGGCAATGCTTGATCGTAGCCATGTCTTCCTGCTTGGAGATCAGCTTCTGCTCGCAGTCAGGACATCGGTCCTGGAAGAGAAATTTCAGCTTGTTTAACATGATCGCCACACACCTCCCTGATTTCCGATATAAATACTTGGGTTTTATTATAAATCAACAACGAGGTACATTCAATAGCAATGTGCCCGTAAAACGATATCAAATGAAACGGAGATCGATCACCTTGATAGTGCAGCTTGTAGTCATGATCTTTATAGGTATCATTGGTTCCTTTTTCTCTGGGCTGCTGGGTATTGGCGGGGCTATCATTAATTTCCCATTGCTGCTGTATGTTCCCTCCTGGTTTGGATTGGAGGCTTTCACTTCCAAGGAAGTGGCATCCATTAGCATGCTTCAGGTATTTTTCGCCTCATTGTCAGGCATGATAACCAACCGGATGAGTTCGCGCGGAAGTGAGTCATACGTTCACAAGCCATTGGTTATTCAGATGGGGGCCAGCACGCTGGTAGGCAGTCTGATCGGGAGCTTGTCGTCGATGCTGATGACCAGCGAAACGATCAACGTCGTTTACGGTTTCCTGGCGGTGATCGCTGTGTTATTAATGATTGTGCCGACACGGGCGTCCATGGAACAGAGGTCGGTGAGCGAGGTTACCTATCATTCAGGGATTGCAATGGGAGCCGCGTTCATAGTCGGAGGCATTGCCGGGATCGTTGGTGCCGGAGGCGCTTTTATCCTCATCCCCATTATGCTCACGGTTCTAAAAATACCGACTCGGATCACCATTGCATCCTCACTTGCTATCGTATTTCTGTCTGCAGTCGGCGGTGTTATTGGCAAAATCGTTTCAGGCGGCATTCCGTTCTGGCCTTCCCTGTTTGCCGTTGTGGGGAGCCTGCTGGGTGCGCCTATCGGCGCCATGATCAGCCGCAGGCTGAATGTTCGTCTGCTGCGATATGCCTTGGCGATTCTCATTGCGGTAACGGCGTTCAAGATCTGGATCGATATTTTAGGGTAAGTAAAGGGGTAGAACCTTATTCATCATAAATAAGAGGAGGATATCGAACATGAGAACCAATCAGCTGGGATCTTCAGAATTGTATGTAAGCGAAATTGGGCTGGGCTGCATGTCATTGGGAACGGATGAAGGACAAGCGGTGAAGCTGATTCATGAAGCGCTTGATCAGGGCGTGAATTTCTTGGACACGGCGGATTTGTACGATAAGGGTCGTAATGAAGAACTGGTCGGCAAAGCCGTTCAAGGCCGGAGAGAGGATGTCATTATCGCTACTAAAGTAGGCAACCGGCGTGTTGAAGGTCAGGATGGCTGGGTATGGGACCCCTCCAAAGATTACATAAAATCAACCGTCAAGGACAGTCTTCGCAGGCTGGGTACGGATTATATCGATCTGTATCAGCTCCATGGAGGAACGCTGGATGATCCGGTGGAAGAGACGATCGAAGCTTTTGAAGAGCTGAAGCGCGAAGGATGGATTCGCTATTACGGGATTTCGTCCATCCGTCCGAATGTCATCCGTGAATATGTGAGTAAATCCAATATCGTCAGTGTCATGAGCCAATACAGCATCCTGGACCGGAGACCGGAGGAAGAGGTGCTCGATCTGCTGGCGGAGAATGGGATTTCCGCCATTGCGCGGGGTCCCGTTGCCCGGGGGATCTTGTCGGATCGGGGCCAATCCAAGGTAGAGAAGGGTTACCTGGACTACAGCAAAAATGAGCTGCTGGACATTCTGAAGAGACTTGAAGAGTATGGAAATGGCGCGGATCTGACTCATACGGCCATTCGCTATGCGTTAAGCCATGCAGCCGTTGCCTGCACGATTCCCGGCGCAAGCTCGCTTGAACAGCTGCTGCATAATATTGCTGCAGGTACTGTGGAGAAGCTGTCGCCGCAAGATATCCAGACGATTCAGGCTATAACCCGCGCGAACCAGTATGAAGCGCACCGGTAACGCAAACAGCACATGAATGATCGATCCCGTTAATCATTTGGGACGTGAAATATTTACGCCTTGAAGGATTGCGGATGAACATTGCCGCTGCATGTTATACTAATAAGATCAGAACCCATTAGATTATGCCCGCAATCCGTTTTTAGGATCACGGGCTTTTTTGCACCTTATAAATAAATTGGCTTTAGAACGGTGAAAATTCAAACTTTTTGAGAAGGCGGTTCGTTCCAATTAACGTAAACCGCGCGGGCTTATCCCATAATCGTAAATGGTGAAAGGATTCTAGAATGATTACCATTGAACATCTATCCAAAACCTATCGCAAGGGCGCATGGGCGCTCTTGGATGTTTCTCTACAATTTGATAAAGGCATGACCGGTCTGCTGGGACCCAATGGCGCTGGCAAAACAACGCTGATGCGTATCCTGTCGACCTTATTGTCTCCAACCTCCGGGCAGGTAAGAATGAACGGGATATCGCTTGGACGGCCTGAGGAGATTCGGCAGATGATCGGTTATTTGCCGCAGCACTTTCATATTTACCCGCAGCTGACTGGCAGGGATTATCTGGATTATGTTGCCGCTATGAAGGGGATTACCGATCGAAACGCAAGGATGAAGGAAATCTCCAGGCTGCTTGAGATGGTGAATCTCCAAGAGAAGGCCGACAAGAAAGTGCGCACATACTCCGGTGGAATGAAGCAGCGGCTGGGCATTGCCCAAGCGCTATTAGGATCCCCGGACGTTCTGATCGTTGACGAGCCGACATCCGGGCTTGATCCTCAGGAGCGTGTCCGGTTTCGTAACGTGCTGACTCGGTTTAGCATCAACCGGACCGTGCTGCTGTCAACCCATATCGTAGCCGACATCGAGAGCAACTGCCGGCGTATCGCCGTTATGAACAAGGGGAGGCTGGTCATGACAGGGAGCCTGGCTGAACTACAGGCCTGCGGTCAAGGGCAAGTATGGGAAGCCGTGATGAGCCCGGACGAATTTGCCTTGATTGATCCCATGTCCGTAGTGTCCACCCGAACGGTTCCGGAAGGCATCTTGTGCCGCTTTATCAGTCCAACTGCGCCGGTTGAAGGCGCGTTTGCGGCTGATCCTTCTTTAGAAGACGGTTATCTGGCCTTGCTGCGGAGGGATCGCCATGCATAAATGGTGGAGGCACAGCCTCCTGGAACTTCGGCTCCTGTTCGGCAATCCTCTGTTTGCCTCAATGCCAATCATCTATGCCGTTTTGTTTATCGTCATGATGCTGCAAGCGGCCAGCGGCAACGGGGCAGACCATAATCTGTACACGGCTGCGTATTCCTTCCATATGCTGGGCCATACGATGACGCTGGGCCCGGCTATGCTGATCGGCATTTTGTCCATCCGAAGAGACATCAGCCGCCGATCCTTCGAATGGAATCACAGCTTGCCTGTACCCTTCTTTACATTGCTGTCATCGAAATACGTGGTGAGCCTGCTGTACTTTTCCCTGTTCACGCTGTCCACGTCGGTTAGCAAAGGCATTGCCAGTGAAATTGCGATCATGCACACGATGCAAATTGCAGTGCAGTATGAAGTTTCCTATATGGTAACTCTGGCGCTCGCGATGCTTCTCGGAGCGAGCATTCCGAATCGGATTGTTTATTTGATCGGTTTCTGTGCATGGATGTTCGGAACTTTTTTCATGGAGATTTATATCATCAGCGAACTGAAATGGCTTCCGGCTCAAGTGTTCCATCTCAATCAATTCTTTCTGCAGTCCAACCGGTATGAGTATGAAAATTGGGGATACGGCTTGTTAACCGAGGATATACAGCTGGCCCGGTGGTTCGTGCTGGCCTTCACCCTCATGCTGCTTACCGTGTGTTTGTTCTTGTTAAACCGCAGGCGTCCAACGATGCTCTTGAGGGCAGGCTGGGTTGTCGTGCTCGGCGCTTTTGTGTTAACAGCGATTGCCGCGGTACCTTACAGTACGATCTGGTCGGAACGATATGCCCAAATTGATAACAGGCTGGAGGACCCTTCGGTTTCCTATGTTAATGATACGGAAATCGGATCGATTTACAGGGTTTCCTCCTACGATATCAAACTGAAACGACTGCCGAATGATGAACTTCTGGTTACGGCGAGGCTGAATATACCACTCTCTGAAGAAGTATCGGGTAAGAAGCAGCTTCCGCTGACCCTGAACCGGATGTTCAAGCTGGACCGTGTCCAGCTCCAGGGAGTGGACGCTCCATACCGCAGACAAGGAGAGCGGATTTCGGTAAGTATGGCGGGCGTTGCGAATGGAAACGACATTCAAGCAGAGCTGACATACAGAGGTCATGTTATGGATTTTATGCCCGGATACTCCAGCGAAGAATTTGCCGCCTATAGTGTGGGACCCGAAGTTAAGCTGGAGGGACATATGGCCTGGTACCCGCTGCCCGGGCATCAGAATGTATACTTGAAGAATCCGGAGGAAAACAATCGGCCAACCGAAATGTATCTTGGCGGGGAATACGGCGTCATGCGTTATTCTATCGGCGATATGCGGCTGGAGGTGGAAGGCTACCCGGTTCCCTTGTATACGGGGATGAAGGAGCTGGAACGAAGGCCGGGCTATCAGCGGTTTGAGGTCCAGGGGACCGAACAGAATGTTTCCCTGTACGGAGGCAAGTTCTGGAGGGAGATTCGCTTGAATCAATTTCCGGTCATGGTTGTGACAACCCCATATCTGGAGAAAACATCAAAATTGATGCTGCGTGATCTGAAGAAAAAACACGACTATTTTGCCAAATGGGTACCCGAGTTTAAAGGCAGTGTGGACAAGATTTTGTATCTGGGTCAAGGATTTAGATATCCTCGGGTAGACCATTCGTTGATTCTCTCCTCTCACCAATACACGTATAACATCAGCAATCTGTCAGGCGAGTGGATGAATTCCATTCTGTTTGGCAACCAGGATGCCATTTATAATTATTATGAACATCCAGAGAGAGATGTTCGCGGAAAGATCAGCAGTCTGTTCTGGTACGTGTATTACATTGAAGAGAAAGGGCTCAGCGATAAGGAATTAAGATCGGCGTATCTCAATTTGCGTTCGGTACAGCAGCTGCTGTTCAAAAACGGGGACGGCAGCGACCCTCAGAACAAAATCGGCATCAGCATGGCCAAGCAAGTCAGAAGGGCATTGGAAGAGGGCAGAGGGCACCAGGTCAAAGAACTGCTGGTGCATTTTTACCAACAAGGGGTGCGGCTGCCCGATACCGAGCGGAACAAATTCCTGGACCCGGAGAAACCGATCACATACAAGGAGTGGCAGCAAAAGTGGGATGCCATGATGAATGTCAAATAATGACGACTATGCACATGCACACGGTCGGTTATAATTGAGAAATAGATAAAATGGGAAGATTAGAAATGCATATAGAAAGGGGGGGAAGGCATGATTTCTGATCAGCAGCTGACCGAACGCATGGCGGCCGGCGACCAGGAAGCATTCGAAATGTTGGTGACCAGGTACCATGGACCTCTGCTCAGTTATACAACCCAGCGGCTTGTTGACAGGCAGAAGGCTCAAGATATCGTTCAGGAAACCTTTATCCGGCTCATACGGCATCTGAACCAGCACGGGACACTGGAACATGTTCGCTCCTGGTTATACCGCGTCGCCCTGAATATGTGCAAGGATTACTGGAAGAGCGCATCGTACAGGTCTGAGGGGCTTGCAGGCGAGGAGATGCCTGATGCATACGATCCTGCACCCGGTGCCGAGGAGCTTGTGGAGAGGCAGGAAACGTCACTGGAGATAGCCGCATCGCTGGAGAGCCTGCCCGATATACAACAGGAAGTCATATCCCTTCGATTCTTTCATGATCTGAAGCTGCAGGAAATCGCAGACCTGGTTGACCTCCCCTTAAGTACGGTAAAAACACATCTATATAACGGTTTAAGAAAGTTAAAGAAAACGTTGTCCATGGAGCATTCCGATTTGGTACCCGTGAATCCGCGCCAGCGGACACGGGAGAAAAGTCCTCAAGAACAGGTCAGGAGCCGCTCCAAATCGGAAGAGTCAGATTCGCAGTGCAAAGTAAAAGAAAGTGAGGTGTATCTCCATGGATCATCCATTCGATAACGAATTGAGAAGACTTGAAGACGAGCTGCGGGGTCCCCTTAGACGAGCTGCCCTTCCATCGCCGTCACCGGATGAGACGGCCCATCTCATTGCATCCCTTCAGGGAGAGTTCAATCAGCTCAAGATTGAGCCCGAGTCCCCCAAGCTGGATTTTAATCCACAGGTGGACCCGCCCTCATTGAAACAGATCCTACGGAGCCAGATTCGTTTGAATCAAAGATCCATCCTGCTCACAGCCGGGGCGGTATTCTGCATGCTCGTCCTGCTGATTGACCCGGAATACCCGTTGGATCAGTTTGCCGGATTGCCTGGCGGCATTTTTCCATTGATCACGCCTCTGCTGTTGATCGTATCCATGCTGTTCAGCAGCCGAACCTGGGATAAAGGGATGAGAGCTGTAGAGACGCTAACCCCATACCCGCCGGCACTTGTTCTGTATACCCGGCTGCTGCTTGTGACCGGCATTGTCATCGGAATGGCGCTGCTGAGCACGCTTGCCCTCGGGCTTCGATCCATCCAGGCGGAGACCTCTCACTTTTTATTCGGACCCTTTATTCTGGAGTGGATGGGGATTCTATTGGTGACGGGCGGTGCTGCGATGTATATGCTCTTTCGCAAAGGGATGGTGGTATCGCTGATCTCTGCCGTATTGGTCTACGGCATGTGGATTGTCATCCAGGGCCAGATTATCGATCACGGGGTATCGATGGGCGGTAAAATGCTGACGGATATGACCCTGCTTGTTATCGGATTGATCCTGCTTGTCTCCTCCTACGGCCGCAGTCTGAAATTGAACGGAGCCTGGAGAACCGCTAATGATTAGGGTAGAAGGACTGGAACGTCAGGCCGGAACGTATCGGCTTGAAATCGAGAAAGCGGAGATTCATTCCGGCTTGAACCTGATTGTCGGAGCGAACGGCGCGGGAAAAACAACGCTGATCGAGCTGTTGGCCACGCTGCAAGCTCCCGACGCAGGTGAAATTCTGTATAGCGGGCGCAAGGCAGGAGACCATCTTCCGCTCATCCGGAGCCAAATTGGTTATGTTCCGGCTGATATCGAGCTGTACGGGGATATGAAGGTCGGCAAGCTGCTGACCTATATGGCGGAATTGAAAGGCATCTATAACCCGGAAGCCATCGACCGGCTGATGCTGGACTTTAGGCTGGAGCCTGTTCGCAAGAGTAAGGTCAAGAATCTATCGCAAGGGGTACAGCGGCGGATTGCCGTCGTACAGGCGCTTATTGCTTCGCCGTCCTTTCTGTTCCTGGATGAACCCCTGAACGGCATGGATGCAGAGGAGCGCAAATTCCTTATCACCTATCTTACTAAATATGCGCGCGGCCGAATGGTCATCGTTGCTGCCCACGAGTTGAATGAATGGGAGGAAGCAGCAGATACGGTGATTTGGGTTCATCGCGGGCGCATTCGATATATCGGTTCCCCGAGCCAATGGAAGCTGAATGTTGCCTCCAGCGTCTGGGAGGGCGAGGTTGATCTTGAGGCCTTCGAACGGATCCCGCAGGAACTGTTAATTCACTTTCAAATGACGGAAAATAACATGAGAGTCAGGCTGATGGGGAAAAAGCAGCCGGGTGCTGAGTTTATGGAGAAGGCACCGACGCTGGAGGACACTTTTTTCCTACATATGAACGCTTTAGCCAGACGCGGCTGACTGCAGCTCGGATCTTGGAGAATCATCGCCCAAAAAGGGCGATGATTTTTTTGCGTTTCATCCATCAGCGGCAATTCATTTGGACGCTTTATGGTCCCGGTGCCTTCAGTATAATGTCATGAGGCAACCATGGAGGAAGGCCAAAGCCATTCTTGCGTACTGTAATGCAGCTGTTCTTCCTGAAAGGACATGTTGGTGTTATACGCTTCTTGATCGATCCCTTGACTTCGGGGAGCAACTCTCCAATGTGTGCAAATAGCTGTACGTGAATCAAGATCAACTATTCAGGGAATCGAATGGCTCTTCATTCGGATTTTATCTCGGAAAAGCAATCATCCCTCTCAGAACAGGGTAAGGAAGGTTAGGCATGATGAGCATCATTGTTTAATCCACGGCAAGCCACCGTGGCATGAGAGGATGAAATCTGAAGGGAGAGAACGTGATGGGAACCGTAGGTAATCAAGGCTTGGAGAAGGTGGCGTTAGTTACAGGAGCAGGTGCAGGAATCGGAAGAGGGATTGCCAAGGTACTGGCTGAGAAAGGTTACCGGCTGGCGATGACATACAATTCAAGCAAAGACGGCATATTGGACGTAGCAGAGGATATCGGCCACATCTATGGCAAGGAGCCGCTCATTATTCAAAGCGACCTGACCGTCCGCAGTGAAGCGGAGAACACGATCCGCAAGACGGTTGAAGAGTTTGGCCGGATTGATCTGCTGGTGAACAATGCGGGGATCGGCATTTATGACGAGCTGACGGAGCTTGAGGAGGATGCGCTGGACATGACCGTTCATCTTGATTTCAGAGCGCCGATGCTGCTCAGCAAATATGCTGTCAGGGAAATGATTGCACAGGAGATCCCGGGGAATGTTATTTTCATTACCTCTTCCCGCGGGGAGAGGGCCTACCCCAAGGACAGCATCTACGGCGGAATGAAGGCAGCGCTCATACGTGCGGCGCAATCGCTGGCGCTGGAGTGGGCGCCGCACGGCATCCGCGTCAACTGCGTCGCTCCGGGCGCGACTGTCCATAAGCCGGGACAGTCGGCAGTGGATGAGCCGCTGGGTAACAAAATCCCTCTGGGACGGTTAGGTACGCCATCGGATATCGGTGAAGCAATCGCTTGGCTGTGTTCGGATGCGGCATCCTATATTACCGGGATTAATCTCCGTATCGATGGCGGTCTGATTCTGCCCGGCATGCCGGAAGATACGTCTCCCGAGGCAGGATACGGATGGGGCAAGGTCTATAAGAAAGAGAAGGAATGATGGAAGCCCTCATAGGTGATCGAAATAATTTATTATATTCCGATGAAATTAGTTGGTTATTGCTCTTTTCAAACGATGGAAAGTATGAGAGAATGGGAGCAATTATGAATTCATAATACTTTCCATATGAAGAAAAGGGAGGAAACACCCATGTCAGAAGAACGCCAATTTTCCATTGAAACCTTAGCGGTTCATGCCGGTCAGGAGCTTGATCCGACCACCTTATCACGTGCTGTGCCTCTGTATCAGACGACTTCCTACGGGTTTAAAGACAGTGAGCATGCGGCTAATCTGTTCGCACTTAAAGAATTCGGCAATATCTATACACGTATTATGAACCCGACCACGGACGTGTTTGAGAAGCGGATTGCGGCGCTTGAGGGCGGTGCCGGTGCACTGGCGACATCTTCCGGGCAGGCAGCGATTACGTTCTCCGTTCTGAACATAGCGGGTGCCGGTGATGAAATTGTTTCCTCCTCCAGTTTGTATGGCGGCACATATAATTTATTTTCCAATACGCTGGCGAAGCTGGGCATCAAGGTGCACTTTGTGGATTCCACGGATCCGGAGAATTTCCGTAAGGCCATCAATGGCAAGACCAAGGCATTGTTTGCAGAAACGATTGGCAATCCGCAAGGAAACGTGCTGGACGTGGAAGCTGTGGCTGCCATTGCGCACGAGAACGGTATTCCGCTGATTGTGGATAATACCTTCCCAAGCCCGTACTTGCTGCGTCCGATTGAATTCGGAGCGGATATCGTTGTTCATTCGGCCACCAAATTTATTGGCGGTCACGGTACTTCCATCGGCGGGGTTATTGTTGATAGCGGTAAATTCGATTGGACGGCAAACGACAAGTTCCCTGGGCTTACGGAGCCGGACCCAAGCTATCATGGCGTTGTGTATACGGAGGCCGTAGGCCCGATCGCTTATATTATTAAAGCGCGTGTCCAGCTGCTGCGGGATATCGGCGCATCCCTCTCCCCATTTAATTCCTGGCTGCTGCTGCAAGGTTTGGAAACACTGC
This sequence comes from Paenibacillus glucanolyticus NBRC 15330, assembly GCF_004000885.1. Lineage (GTDB taxonomy): Bacteria > Bacillota > Bacilli > Paenibacillales > Paenibacillaceae > Paenibacillus_AQ > Paenibacillus_AQ glucanolyticus. Next base: position 61,638 of record NZ_BIMC01000009.1, on the reverse strand, counting down.
ATCTTCGCGTTGAGCGGCATAGCGAGAATGCGCTGAAGGTTGCCAAGTATTTGGAGAGTCACGAGGCGGTGGAATGGGTGAGCTATGCAGGGCTGCCGAGTCATCCGTCATACGAGCTGGCACAGAAGTACCTGCCAAAGGGCCAAGGCGCCATTCTGACCTTCGGTATCAAGGGTGGAGCTGAAGCAGGGCAGAAGGTGATCGAGAATGTGAAGCTGTTCTCCCACCTTGCCAACGTTGGCGACTCCAAGTCTCTTATTATTCATCCGGCCAGCACCACGCACCAACAGCTGACCGAAGACGAGCAGCTGACAGCGGGCGTGAATCCGGAACTGCTGCGACTGTCTATTGGAACCGAATCCATTGACGATATTCTTTATGATCTGGAGCAAGCCATTGCGGCAAGCCAGGAGTAGAGGTTGTTAATACCACCTTATAATAGAATCAAAGGCACTTTCCTTTTTGAAGGAAGGTGCCTTTTTGTTGTTTTTATCTCTAGAATGACCTGCCGGATAGGGAGAAAATTCAGGAGAGTCAATGCCGATGGGGGAGACGGTCAGAGCGCCGATTGTCCGGAATGGATTGATGACATGTCATATTGATGTTATGATGAAATAAGAATTACAAATATATACTTACATGGAAATTATTTTATATATTGAGAGTGTCGCTATCGAATTTCAAAATCATATAAATTAGAAGAGGTGAACCATCATGAAGATACGAACCCTGCTTATCGAAGATGATCCCGAGTGGATCGATGGCATAAAACTTACAATTGAACAATCGAGGGATATTGTACTGATCGGCGTTCTTTCCGGGAATGAGATCGAACTGCAGATGATCAAGTGCTTGGAAGTGGAAGTCATTGTTATAAACATGAATGCTGATAATGATATGGAAGTGCTCAAAGCAATCGATAGCATTATCGATATTAATGAGAACATTAAAATAATTGTGCTGTCCTCGGTGGAGGAAGATCGCATTATCTGGGATGCCTATCTGCACGGAGCTGTGAATTATGTTGTCAAATCGGCTGTTTGCAGTCGTGCAATAACGAAACTCATCAGGGAAGCGCATGCGAATACATTGGGCATTCACCATACATCGGCACAAGCGATCCGAAGGGAATTCCAACGACAGAGAAAAGAACTATGGAGCAAACTTCTTACCCCGCAAGAAAGAAAAATTCTGTGTTACGTCTATCAAGGAAAGACAACGTCTGAAATTCATCGTATTCTGAATATTGAAGAAAAAACGATTGATAACCATGTGACAAGCATCAACCGCAAGCTTCAGGTCAAAAATCGCAGGGAAGCTGCGCAAGTTGCCAACAAAAAAGGACTGCTGTTGTTTGACGAAATCCGATCCGAGTTCTATTCCGCTTTCAATATATTAGGTCTTATCCCCCTGAATTTTATTTAGGGGGTTTTTAGCATAATGTCCATGCTCGACCTGGTCAATCCGGTTGGATTCCACGATTAAAACTCACGGATTAGAAATAATAGAATGGTTTGTTATTCTAATAATTGTAAACTTCACTTTATGAATAGATTAGGAAAGGAGGAAAGACTCATGAAACTTCAAGCTGGTCAAATCAAAGAATACGGCACTTTTATGAATCTGACGCTTGCCAAGAAGAACAAGCCAGGTGATGGAAAGAACGGCCTTGGCGTGAAAAAAGGATAAGGTTTGAAAACAATGAGAGAGTGACGTTCACTCTCTCATTGTCTAATTTAAAGCTTGTTGAGGTGAGTTCCTTATGATGATAAGTCAAAAAGAAGAGGTTTATACGACGGTACATGACCAAGAGGTTGTTCTTTTGGATATGAATCAAGGGAAATACTTCGGATTGGAGGGAGCGGCAATGGCGCTATGGAATGAGCTGTCGCAAGGTCCGGTCACGACTTCCGCCATTCTGGAAAAATGGAAGACGATTTATGATCAAGCGGAAGACGAGCTGAATTCTCTATTAACCCAATCCTTGGAGGAGCTGACGGCAAAACGTTTGGTTGTGGTAGACACATGATGAACTTCCGAAGAAAATCAGACGATAAATTATACGCCTTGGTCATTCACTCCCTGATCCGCAGTACTCTCAAAGACGGCGATTTCTTGCAATCCTATCGACAGCTTGCTGTGCAGTTGTTTCCTTTTTTTGAGAATGCCATTCGCCGCAAGGAAGTGTCCGTCTCCTCGAAGAGGCTTGATGAGCTGGGGCGGTATTTGATTACCCTGGATGAAGAGGACCAAGTCGTAGCGACTTGCGTGTCCGTGGCTGCCACGGCGCAAGCGATATTGTTCTGTTCGGGTATTCAGGCTGAGCTGCACATCGGGGTGAAGAAAATAGATGAGAAATTGTTTGCCCATGCCTGGGTGAAGCTGCCTGACGGCAGCATGATAGACCCGCAAAACAAATATGGGGATCTGCAAATCATTCGAGTGCTGAAATTGAAAGATGAAGCAGAAAGGTGGGCCGCTTCCGTTATATGAAAATATGGATAGCGATGTGTTCTGGAAACGATGCGGCATGGAGTCAGTGGACGAGCAATTTAGCCGAATGGCTCAAAGACACGATGACCACCTATGCATCAGGCTGTGACGGACCGGTGAGGATGGCGGAGTTTCAGTATCGGTATGAGAGGCATGGAAGAAAGACTCATCAAGAGGGTTTGGGGGCCGCCTGTGTGCTCGATGGATGGCTGAAGCATGCACAGTGCGGTCAGATATGGGGAGACCATATGCCTATGGGCACAAGAAATCAGCTGCTGCAGACCTTTAACCAGCATCCGGAAGGAATGATGCAATCCAGCTCGGGGGATTTTACATTATCCGTATGGGACCGGGAACGAGAGACGTTATGCATCGGCAGTGATGTTTATGGATCAAGGCCTATCTATTACTGGATTAGTCCTGAGCAGGAATTGTTTGTCTCAAGCGACCTCAGAGCACTGCTCCATGTTCACCATATCCCATTTGATATAGACTACGAACGTTGCCTGCTGTACTTAAGCTCCCAATATGCTGTCGGCGAGAATAATTTCGAAGCGAATACGTTCTTTAAGGGAATCTGCAAGATACCCGCGGCAACGATTGCAAGATGGAACAACGGAAGATGGACTTTGAATACATATTGGGGAATGCACAACCTGCTCAACTTGGAAAATATTCAACAGGACGCAGCTCCCATGTTCCGGAATGCCATGATAGAGGCTGTGGGCGATCGTTTGCATCATTCAACATCAATTGTGGAGGTTAGCGGTGGATTGGACTCTGCAGCTGTGCTTGCCGCAGCCATTGCGGGTGGGCATAAGGAGCGGGTTTTAGGCGTGAATATTTCCTTTTCCGGTGAGGATATGGTACAGAGCAATGACATGGATCTTGTGCGGAGATTGTTTCAGGATTTACAGATGCCCTCCATCATCATTCTTGGAGATAACACGTTGAAGATGCCGAATGCCGAACTAGGACGGGATCCTCTGTGGTTTCTGGACGGGCCTGATCCGCGGGCTAACGTGTTAATTAATGAAATGTACACCGCCATTGCCAACGAATTCGGAACGGACGCCGGGTTGACGGGTGAAGGCGGGGATTTTTTATTTACCGGCGAAGAGTATGTGCTCGATTCGTTGATCAGGCAGCGGAAATGGAAGGAGATGCTCCATACGCTGTGGGCCTGGTCTGATCATAAGCTGGGAAAGGCAATTCAACTGGGAGCCGCTTACGGATTAGCCCCGTTTATTCCGGTTGTTAACGACAGGATGTATTACAAATTGGCTTGGTCAGACTCCGAATATGAAATGCCGGAGTATTTTACGCAAGCCCATATGGCCAGGGAACGCAGCGCTCAACGCGATGATTATATGCGATATAAACAGAGTAAGCCCTTCAAATATTGGGGGAAAAGGTACCACTATGACTACACCTGGCCCAGGGCCAGTTATTTGGACGCGGTTGGGGTATCCATGCAGAGCATGCATCCTTTTTTTGATCGCAGAATGATGGAACTCTCCTTCTCGGTGCCGACAGAGCAGCATTATGATGTGCTTAGAGGCGAAGTGGATAATTATTATGGAACCAAAATGCTGATAAGAAAGGCATTTACAGATATTTTGCCGACCTATTTGCATAATCGGGTCACCAAAACGTCCTATGCGCATATGGCAAGAAAGAGCTTGCTCAATGAACGCAGTAATCTGCTGCAGCTATTTGACCGCTCAGAGGAGGTCCTGCTTCATCAGCTTGAGGTGATTAACAAGCATAAATTTTGGGAGCACCTGCTTGGAACATTGATTCGGGTGTCGGATACGAATAATGATCTGGGAATGTCCTATCAATATTTACGTATGGTCATCTCCATGGAAATTTGGCTCAGGGAAATGAGCAAGGGCAAAGCAGCCGTCCTGGAAAGGGCAAAGCCGCGCAGTCCAAGATGGCTGGCCGATATTGAAATCGTTGGCGAGCTTCAACAGTTTAAAGAAGTTAAGAATCATAGCTTCATGACAGGTGTCTGATATGAAAATGTGGCAAGAGCAAGCCAAAGGGCAACATGGGTGGCAGAGCAGGTGGCAAGAGGCCATCTCCCAGATGAGGACGATTCGACTGATAGGGAGCATGATATGGAGATCAGGACCGTTATTGGTCGTGCTTCTCTTTGCAGCCATGTTTGTGCAAGGACTAATCCCTGCACTTCAACTGCTAGCTTCCAAGCAAATCATTGATCATGTTACGGTTGGAAACGGGCGAATCAGCATGATCTGGGCATGGGCGTATGCCATTTCCATGGTATTCATGGTGTTATTGTTGTCTGTGCAGAAATGGATATCCAAAATCCTGGCCGAACGCTCCATGCTCGCCATCAATCTGCTTCTTCTGGACGCTTGGGAGAAGGTCCCCGGTATGAAGCTGTACGATCAGAAGAAGTACCGCAACCGTCTGGAGGCGCTGCAGGATTCGGCCAACTGGCTGCCTGCCCAGATCATTGCATTAAGCGCAAGCTTCATGACGGGCCTTGTGTCCCTTATCAGCATTGTTGTGCTGGTTGGGAATTTGTCCTTGATGTTAGCGATCGTGCTTGTGCTCAGCACAATTCCCCACGCCCTCAAGCAGAATCGGTATGCCGAGATGGATTGGGAATATGATAAATCGTCCACTGAAGATCGCCGCCGTATGAATTACGCTCGCGAACAGCTGCTCGGGCGCCGCGCCGCCAAGGAGATTCGGCTGTTTGGGCTGGGTCCGTTTTTTTTGCAGCTTTATCGTAAGATGTTTGAACGATTGTTCCTTCGTTTTGAGCACTTGCAAAAAAGGTTTGTCCGCGGCTCGGTCCTGACAGGACTGTTATCCGGGGGAGTGGCCGGACTCGGGTATTTTTGGATTGTGAATCAAATCAGCAGCGGCTCGGTTTCGATGGGGGATATCGCGCTTTACCTGCTGGCCATCTTCCAACTATCGAAGGAACTGAGGGAGACCAGCAACGATGGCGTAAATGCGCTTGAGCTTTGGCGTATGGGGCATGATTTCCGTCTGTTTATCGAGGCGGAACCCGATATCCATCAAGATCCGAATCCGGTGAAAGATGTGTACGGTAGTCCGATGACCATTGAGTTTAACAACGTCGTTTTTAAATATGAACAGGATGCGGAAGCAAATGAAGGCGAAGACGAAGATGACACGGACGAAGATGAGCCTGACTTCGACGAAGACATGGACGATAACTCGTATGACGTCTATATGGAGGATGGGGCCGGAGAAGAGTCTGAAGACACTGAACAGGAACGTCCGGACAGGGAATACATATTGAATGGAATCAGCTTCACCATCGCTCCAGGTGAATGCGTGGCGTTAGTGGGGGCCAATGGCTCTGGGAAAACAACCATCGTTAAGTTATTGTGCAGATTCTATGAGTTAACGGGCGGTTTTATCCGGATGAATGGGCGTGATATCCGAACACTGGATATCGGGGAATTGCGCAAACGCATTTCGGTTGTATTCCAGGATTACGGCAAATACGGGTTGACGGTTAGAGAGAATGTAGCGATTGCGAATGTGGATCAGCAGGACTTGAAGAGGATGGATGAAGCTGTGACACTCGCGCAAGCCCAATCATTCATTCAGGATTTGCCGAATGCCTATGATACGCTATTAGGACCTGAATGGGGAGGCGAGGATTTGTCGGGCGGTCAATGGCAGCGGCTTGCCATTGCCAGGTCGATGTATCGCGATGCGGACTTCATCATCCTGGACGAACCGACAGCTTCCCTTGATGTAAGGGCCGAGTACGAGCTATATAACAGCTTCCGCAAGCTGGCGGAGGGCAAATCCGTGCTGCTTATTTCCCATCGCTTCAGTACGGTGAGGATGGCTTCTCGAATTCTTGTGTTACAGGATGGGAGAATCATAGAAGAAGGAACTCATAATCAGTTAATGAAACTGGGTGGCGAGTATGCAAAAATGTACAAAATTCAGGCTGAAGCATTTGAACATGCCGGAGCTGAAAAAGACAGCTAGCTACGCTTGGTGGGGAATTAAGCTAATGTACCGCGCTAATCCGCGGCGGGCTATCTTTGTGCTGTCGGTCAGATTAATGGAGTCTACGCTGGGTCCGCTTCTTGTGTGGTTAAGCGCCATGGTCATCGATGGTTTGATACGGGATTACAGCGCCTTTTCCGAACGGGGTCTGTTCTTCTGGATGGTTGTGCTGTTTGTGATTCTTACCATTCTGGTTGAAGTGCTGGAGCCGATCGTGGAGATGAATAAGAAATTACTCACCGTTCAGATTCAGAAGCACATCGACGAACTCCTGATGGAAAAGGCAAATGAGTTCGAGGATATCGCTCCGTTTGATGATCAAAACTTCTATAACAAAATCAAAGTGATACGCCACAACGATTATGTTACGGAGTTATGGCTGGATATGACCTCCAATACATTTGGCGGTCTTGTTCAAATCATTGGTGGAACCATCCTGATATGGACGGTCTTTCCGTTAGCCCCTGTTTTGTTTGTAATTATGGCACTTCCCAGAGTTTTTGCAGAGGCCAAGCTGAACAACGTTACGTTTGAGGGCAGGGCCGAGGTCCAGGAATTGAGGCGCCGATCCGAATATTACATGAGCATTCCTCTCAGTCACGAATTGGCAAACGAGGTGAAAATGTATGGTCTCACTTCATTCTTCAAGAAGAAATACAAGGATGCTTCCCATGAACTGATAAAGATGCTGTCCGGTGATCAAAGAAAATGGACGCTCCACAATATGGGCTGGGGAGTCGCTGAAGCTGCCGTCAGCGGCATGGTGCTTCTACTTATTGTAAGCCAGGCAACATCCGGAGGAATTGCTGTTGGAGCATTGTTATTATTCATCGGAGCACTGTACCAGCTCAGGGAAGGGATTAACGAGCTATTCGCTGTATTTGCTATCGGCGCGCGAGAGATGGTCAATCTCCGCAATATGGCGGAGTTCTTGTCATTCCAGAGTCCGAAAACATCCGGAAGCTTGCCGGTCCCGGCACGCATTCATCAGGGCTTTGTACTGGAACAGGTAAAGTTCTCTTATAAAGGTCAGCGGGAAATTCTGAACATCGATCATTTAACGCTGCCCCATGGCAAGGTTACTGTGCTTGTCGGCGACAATGGGGCCGGGAAAAGCACACTGGTTAAATTGCTGCTTCGGATGCTGCACGCAGACAGCGGTTCGATCTATTACAATGGCATGCCCCTGGAAGCTTATGATATGGACGCATTCCGTTCCAACGCAACAGCCGTATTTCAAGACTTTGTCCGCTATGAAGCAACGATGAATACCAACATTGCAGTAGGAAATATGGAGCATTACAAGGATATGGACGCTGTGATGAGGTCAGCCGTGCTTGGGGGAGCTGACGGAATTGCTGCCAAGCTGCCGCAAGGCTACGAGACGGAGCTCGGACGCTTTTTTGGCGGTACTCCGCTGTCCGGCGGCCAATGGCAGCGCGTTGCGATGGCGCGCGCTTATATGAGAGATCAATCGGCGCAAGTCTTAGTATTTGACGAGCCCACCTCGGCTCTGGACCCGTATATGGAGCACGAAGTCATGAGACGATTGAAGCAATTAGGGCAGAACAAGACGGTCGTTATTATTTCGCACCGTTTGAGCACGGCAAGATTAGCGGATCATATTGTTCTTCTTCAAGAAGGAAACGTGCTGGAGACCGGAGATCATCTTACTCTGATGAAACGTGGAGGCGTATATGCAGAGTTATACGACATGCAGGCATCCAAGTATCAAGAAGCGGGGCATAATCAGTAACCCTTCGGCTATGCTCTCTGCCATGCATACAAGGTTGTTTCCCAAATTAAAGGCTCGTTACACCGTGCTGATCTATATGGTGGGCTCCGATCTGGAAACCAACTATGAGATGGCAAGCGGTGATATCAGGGAGATGATGGAGGTTGGCTCTTCCTGGGGTATACATATCGTGCTGCAAACCGGAGGAGCCAAGAAATGGGGACTGGATTTCATTCCCTCGGATCGCAAGTGCCGTTGGCTGGTACAACGCGGTCATTTGCAGCTGCTGCAGGAAACGGGGAATGCGAACATGGATATGGCAGAAACCCTCGGCGATTTTATAACCTGGGGCATTCAGCAGTATCCGGCAGAGAACTATGTTCTGATTTTATGGGGACACGGACTTGGCCCCATTGACGGATTTGGCGGTGATGAGCTTCACGGGAATCATAAAATGAAACTTGTCACTTTGCAAAATGCTTTGCAGCGAGCCTATCAAGTTACGCAGACGACATTCCGAATCATAGGCTTTGATGCCTGCAATATGGCCGGGCTGGAAATTGTATATGCGCTCAGGCATTATGCGGAGTATTTGGTGGCTTCCGTTGATTATACGAATCATAACGGCTGGGATTACAAGACGATTATTGAATCGCTGCGCCAAATGCCTGCGTTGACCGCTTCCAAATTGGGGGAGATTATCGTGAACAGCTATCGGCTCCATTCCAGGGAACATGGCGAGCTGCAGGATTTGCAGCAAGGGGTCATCCGGCTGGATAAGGCAGAGCGGATTGTTCACGCCCTGGAGGCGTGGAGCCAAGTATTGTTGGAGCGTATTGCCAGTGAGGATTCGTTTGATCTCATGAGACATGACAGAACCCGTTGCGAAGATTATGCAGAGGAAACAGATATGGTGGATCTGGTCGATTTATCCGGTCATTTCGGCCGCAGCTTTGGTTGTATGCAAGAAACCCATACCATTCAGGAAGCGATAGAGGATGCCGTTATCTATCATATGAAGACACCCGAGCATCCGAAGGCCAAAGGGATTTCCATCTATTTTCCCAAGCAGGATCAGGAACGTTTCATTGAAAAGTCAATGATCTATCAGCATCATGACTTCTCCGTCTCCTACAAAAAATTAATTGACCTGTATTCCCTTATCATGATTAAAAAGGATTATAATGGAATCTATCATCATATGAAATGAGGTTGTTATGTTGATCGAATTCGAGCGTTGGGAACGTCTGCAAAAGGATGATTTGCCGCTCTTGGAGCTATGGCTCGAGGATGCGGAAGTGCTGAAGAGAATGGACGGAATGCTCCCTCTGGGAGAGTGGTATGAGAATACGTCGCAAAACGATATGTACTTTACATGGCTGGCTTATATAGGCGAACAACCGATTGGAACGGTCATTATAGAACGGGACAACGAATCCGCTTATATCGGGATCATTACCAATCCAACACTCCGCTATCAAGGATACGGCAAGGCATTGATCAGCGAAGTAATGAAACGCCCCGAACTGCAAGCCGTGGCAAAATGGGTGGCCAGCATCGAGGAAGATAATAAACCGTGTTTGGCTTGTTTCTCAGCTCTGGGTTATGTGCAGGAGGAAGAGGAGCCAGATGAGGACGGATTTTTGGATCTTGTGTATGAGCGTGAACGCGAAAGGGACTGAACATAAATCCGATAGCCTGATCAGGCATTTATATGATAGTGGCTGTTCTGCGGGGATTTCGACGATACCGCGGGGCAGTCTTTTTTATGAGATCAGGGGGAATGCTTGGCGGCGGCTAGAACGATGATTGAATGTAATCGATCCAGGGATGTCCCTCTGGAAACTGTGTACGGAGCGCATAGATAAGCCATTCTTTAGCCTGTGGGTCAAGTAAGGGCAGAACCCTGATAAGATCCCTTTCATCTTTTTCACGAATCTTCTTGCTTCCCCCTTTGTATAGGAGCTGGATCTCTGGCCTCAGGTAAGGGATTCCGTGGTCCGTCTTTAAGAATATGTCCGGGAGCGGTCTTCGGATCGAAGGTTCTCTTCCATATATCCAGTTGTCCTGCTCGGCCTCAACCAGCATCATCTGGAATGAAAAAGGGGCTTCATGATTCTTGCTTACCCATACATCCCCAACGGCATGCAGATATTCGCCTTTCTCCCATAGAGATAAGGTTCCTTGGTCGGCTTTGTACAGCGTCCATTCTTGGGTTAATTCGGTGTAAATAACGGTTTGCTCTTCACGAAGGATGAAGATATCCATATCGCTGTGCTCCCTGGTCTGCTCTCCTACATATAAATCTAAAGCCCAACCGCCGGCGATGTGCCAACGAGCAGGAATGGCGGCAAAAATCTTTACGGCTTCCGGTACGCTAATCGGCACCCAATAATCATAGTCGGTTCTCATATGCATCTCAACTCTCCTTTACGTAATCCTACCGGTTTCGATCCATTCCTCCATTATAATGATTTCATCGTATCCGTAAACCGAAGATAAATTCGCGTTACGTATCCCCCATCCCATCGGCCTGACAGTCTGAAAAAGGAACAGAGGTACCGTTTCCCTTCATCTCGATATTTTTTTATCCATCGTTCATGCGGTGCACTGTATATTTCCAATTGTTTCATAATAGTCTGTAAGGAGGCGTTTATCCAATTCAACGTGAAAGGGAGTAGAAGGATAACCATGACGGAAAGGCAATGGGGAGCTGGCAGTGAATTGGGAGAGCGTCTATGGGAAGATGAAGCGTTCATCGAAGCAGGGGACAGCACGGCAAGTGAAAATTCTCCCGAGACGGATCTGCTGAAGCATTTTGCAATGGCAGGAGGAGTCACTCACGAGGAGGTGTTACTGCTGTTGGCATCGCCTGACGATATTGAGGAAGCTCTCAGGGTTTCGGGTATTCGGCATAACGGCACGGACAGACCTTCCTTGAGCCGTCTGCTGGGGTGGAGTGACCGGAACCGAAGACTGAAAGTCATGAGCCGATCCGCAGATCCTGAATCCATTACGCGTGATCTCAGGCAAGGAGCTCAGGGGATCGGATTAATACGCGGCGAAGATGCCCTGAAGCAAGGTCTGCTGCAGGAGGTATACTCGGCCTGGTTGAATTCACGCAGTGCGGAGAAAAGCGCGCTGTTAAGGCGGAGACTGATTATGTTATGGACGTCATATTGGGTGTCGATATTCCAAGCCGCGAATGGAGCCCGATGTGCAGTCAGCCTGCTTCTTGACTCCAGGCTGTCCAGTACGCTGGAGTTACGCGAGGCGCAGGATGCACAGCTGGAGTCCCTCTTCCGATCCATAGAGCAGTGCAGTGAGGAAGGCGTGGACTGTCAATTGGAGCTGCTGGCTGTACGTCCAGCTCATGCGGATGAGTTTATATCGATCCATAATTTTATGGAAGAGGTGGCAGAGCAGACCCTTATGGACCAGAAACGATTTGTTCGTATTCGCTATGGGGCACTGCTTGGAGAAGGGATGAACCCATCGGCAGCGGCTGAGATTGCCCGCTTGGCTGATGTGATTGTATTGGATTCGGAGGGGCTGGAGGATTCGGGGCCATCAGTGGAGACGACGGATAAGGTTATGGTGTTCTCGGATATGATCAATCGAATAAAACGCACGAAACCGCAGCTAACGCTTCGGATCAATGGGGTTGGAACCACGGATTTGCGGATGGTTTACCGGCAAGGCATACACGAGGTATGCTGTCAGCCTTCTGAGCTTGCAGCCATTCGAATAACAGGCGCGAGATTGGAAATGCGTCGCAGATGTTCACCCATCATGGATTAATTGTATCAGTATGAGAGCGCTTTAAATGGAAGTTACACATAGAGGAGGCCCTGCGGCGAGACCGCAGGGCCTCTTTTTGTTTAGCAGATAAGAGTTCTTCGGGGTAAAAAACAGAGCCCCGTGTTTGGTGTTTTTTATATTTTTAGAAAATGGTTAAAAAATGGGTTTACAAATGATGGGGATGTGAGTATGATACTTATAAAGTTGTATTAGGGAAAATAAATTGTATAAGTTCAAAAATGATTCTCATTCTCATTTAGCATGCTGCTCCGGCGAAGCCGGGGCAGCATGTGTCATTTTAAGGGTAGTAATAATGGATCTCATTCTCAACTAGGAAGGTGATTTGTAATGCAATGGATACAAAATCAAACGTCGACTGGACGCATATCATCCATAGAAAACGGGGCCGATCCGCGTGAGCCGCGGCAGCCGGGCAAGTGGGATTTACGCAGCCTGCTGAGCAATTCGGAGGTGGCTGCTGCGCTGGGCAGCGGCATGCTGATGCTGGTGGCTTGGCTAACGAGCCAATGGTCAGAGCCACTCTCAGTTGTGTTATATGTTATATCCTATGCCGTAGGCGGATGGGTGAAAGCGAAGGAGGGAGTCGAAACCCTTCTGAAGGAACGCGATCTCGATGTAAACCTGCTGATGATTGCTGCCGCTATGGGGGCAGCGGCCATCGGGTACTGGAATGAAGGGGCGATGCTGATCTTTATCTTTGCACTTAGCGGAGCGCTTGAGAGTTATACGATGGAACGAAGCCGTAAGGATATCTCTTCCTTGATGGAGCTGCAGCCGGAGACGGCGCTTCGAATTGAGAAGGGAGAGATGGTGTCGGTATCGATCGGCAAACTGGAGATTGGGGACCTGATTCTGGTGAAGCCGGGCGAGCTGATTCCGGCGGACGGCAAGATTTATCGTGGCGGCTCCTCTGTTAACCAGGCGTCGATTACCGGTGAATCCGTACCCGTTGATAAAGTCGTGGGCGATGAAGTGTTCACCGGAACGCTGAATGGTGAAGGGGTGCTGTACATCGAGGTGACGCAATCGGCAGAATCCACGTTATTCGCCAAGATCATCCGGCTTGTGGAAGAAGCGGAAAGCGAAGTGCCGGAATCACAACGGTTTATCAAGCGGTTTGAATCGATATACGCACGTATCGTTGTCATGGCAACCGTGGCGCTGATCGTTCTGGCAACTCCCGTCCTTGGGTGGGATTGGGATACTACTTTTTATAAAGCGATGGTGTTCCTTGTTGTGGCTTCCCCATGCGCGCTGGTGTCCTCGATTATGCCTGCGATGTTGTCGGCGATTTCCAATCGTGCCAGAAAAGGCGTACTGTTCAAAGGCGGCGCCCATATCGAGAATATGGCACGCACGGCGGTTGTAGCTTTTGATAAGACTGGTACATTGACGCTCGGTACACCTGAGGTTACAGATTTTATAGCAGGAGAGGGATGGGATCGCCAGGAATTGCTTGGCATCAGTGCCTCTATTGAAAGAATGTCGAAGCATCCGCTGGCATTGGCGATTGTTCAATCGGCCGAAAAGGAGGGGGCTTTGCTGCAGCAGGTTGAGAACGGCCAGTCTATAACAGGCTGGGGCATGCAGGCCGAAGTTGATGGCGTCACTTGGAAAATAGGAAAAAGCGATATTTTGGATGAAGTCGCTGGGGATGCACAAGGAATTACCGGTTCAATCGAACAGGACAGCTTGTCTGAATCCGAGGAGAATCGCCAGCACTGGCTGTCTATCCGCAACACCCTGGAATCCGAGGGCAAGACGGTATCCGTTATCTTGAGGGGAGACAGCATCGCGGGCATGATCGCTCTGCAGGATGCGGTCCGTCCACAGTCGGCCATGGCGGTTAAGCAGCTGCAGCAGTTGGGCATCAAGGTGGCGATGCTGACAGGAGACCGGAAGGCTACGGCGCAAGTGATTGCGAAGCAAAGCGGCGTGGATATGGTGTTCTCCGACCTGCTGCCTGAAGATAAAGTTACACACATTAAAGAACTACGTGCCCGTTACGGTCATGTGGTTATGGTAGGAGACGGTGTTAATGATGCACCGGCACTGGCTACTGCAACCGTCGGGATCGGCATGGGTGTCTCGGGTAGCGGCACGGCGCTGGAGGTAGCAGATGCGGTGCTGATGAATGACAATATCGATGAAATTGCCGGCACAGTTAAGGTGGCACGCCGGGTACAACGCATCGTGAAGCAAAATATGATATTTGCCATCACCGTCATCTTGACGCTGATTACAGCCAATTTCATCGAAGGTGTTGCGCTGCCGCTCGGGGTTATCGGTCACGAGGGAAGCACCATTCTGGTCATCCTGAACGGACTTCGCCTGCTGCGCTCCAAACCTTAATCGGTAAATAATTAGGTGAAGCGGCACAATTGATCATGTAACAAATTCCCCCTCTTTTCCTGCGTGGAGAAGAAGGGGATTACTTTATCCGGGACGAGAAGAATACGAATGGCCATAGCTGTCATTTTTTTTTCATCAAAAATTCATCTTTCTTCCGATATAAGAGCGGGATGGAGTCTGTTCATAGGCTGAAATTTATATAACCTCCTCTATAGGTACAATCAACCTTGAAGCAAGCGCTTCCATAGCAAAAGGCAGATAACGTGCTTAAAGTAAGAGGATGCAGTTCACTCCATATGTTGGTTTATTTTCCGATCATGAAGAATAGGTAAATAATATTTCCTCTGGGCTGTGAGGCGGCATATTGACATACGGCTCCGATATAACCATAATAAATATTAATTTATAATGATTATAATTAAGCGTTGCAGATATAGGAGGGAAATCATATGTACAAATCCGTTATTATCGGCACAGGCCCTGCGGGTCTGACGGCTGCAATTTATCTGGCTCGGGCGAATCTGAGCCCGCTCGTTATTGAAGGTCCGCAACCTGGCGGACAGCTCACAACCACTACCGAAGTTGAGAATTTTCCGGGTTTTCCCGAAGGCATCATGGGTCCTGAACTGATGGACAATATGCGTCAGCAGGCTGAACGCTTTGGTGCAGAATTTCGTACAGGCTGGGTAAACAGCGTTGAGTTCGGGGAGCGTCCGTTCAAGCTGGATGTGGACGGTTTAGGTGAGGTTGTTGCCGAAACCTTGATCATTTCTACAGGCGCAACTGCGAAGTATCTCGGAATTCCAGGAGAACAGGACAACGTGGGACGCGGTGTAAGCACCTGCGCAACATGTGACGGATTCTTCTTCCGCGGCAAAGAGATTGTTGTCGTTGGGGGCGGAGATTCCGCGCTGGAAGAAGCGAACTTCCTGACCCGCTTTGCGTCCAAGGTGACGCTGGTGCACCGCCGCGAAGAGATGCGTGCCTCAAAAATCATGCAGGACCGTGCCCGCGCTAACGAGAAAATCGAATGGGCACTGAACCGTACACCACAAGAAGTCATCGCAGACGAGTCCGGTGTTAAAGGGATCAAGGTGCTCAATAACGAAACGGGTGAAGAAGAGACGATCGCCGTAAGCGGTGTGTTTGTAGCAATTGGTCATCACCCGAACACAGGCTTCCTGGGCGGAAGCATTACGACCGACCCTAACGGTTATATCGTAACTACGCCAGGAACCTCCGAGACGAATATCCAAGGCGTATTTGCTTGCGGTGACGTGCAGGATACCCGTTACAGACAAGCGATCACGGCAGCAGGAAGCGGCTGTATGGCAGCTATGGATGCCGAGAAGTACATTGAGAGCTTGGAACACAGCGCGGTCGTGTTGTAAACTGTATAGATAGAGATCGAACTGGCTCTAATAGAATCAAATCATAAGTAGAGGAGACTGACCGACCATGGAAAATGTTATTGTATACACCTCCAACAACTGCCCACACTGTAAACAAGTGAAAGGTTTCTTGTCCGATCAAGGCATCGAATTTGAAGAGCGCAACATCGAACAAAACGACGAGTTTGCTCAACAAGTATGGGATATGGGCGTTCGTGCAGTACCTCTCACCATCATTGGTGAGCACCGCATTCTTGGCATGAACAAACTTCAGTTCAACAAAGCGTTGAATCCGGAAGCTTAAGATCATCGATACCTTATGGCAAGCGAACCGCTTGTTTCATGATATGAGAAAAAAAGCTCTTTCCCTGGCCAGGGAAAGAGCTTTTTTGGCTTCAAGCAGATGCTGCAACGGGTGTTTATTTGCTAAAGAACAGACTCATGATGATCTGAAATACAACATACACACCCACGCCGGAGCCGAGAAGAATGAAGCCGTTTTTTTTCTTGCCTTGAAAAAAACGCATAATGCTGAGACTGAACAAAGGTGCGATAACTAGGAGAAACAGCAATACAGTTACAAACATTTCTGGCGATATATCCGCAATGCTTACATAGGTCATTTGAGCGGTTCCTCTCCCTTTAGTATAACAATCACACGCATTCCCATAATGAAAATGATAATTTAAATGTCAGGACGAGATTAATTATAGCGGAAAATCATGAAATTTTCCTTAATATGCAGGGCGTTAATTACGACAAAATATCGTCAATTTTTAATGAATCGGCATGGATACCCTTACCGGCCCAAGAAATTGCGAGATGGCAGAATATGCTGCGCCAATCAGGGTAGAACGGCTGCCCAACTCGGCAAACCGGATCTCCATCAGCTCCCGGTGGTAGGGAAGCGTTCGCTGGGCGACGACCTGCTGCAGTGTTTCCTCAATCCAGGGCCGGGCATCAGAGAGCGGTCCACCGATGATAACCGACTGTGGATTGAATCCATTGACAAGATTGGTAATGCCGACACCCAGAAAGCGCCCCAGCTCTTCAAAATGGCGGATCGTTTCTTCATGGCCCTGCTCGGCGTAATGGATAAGCTCGGACGTTCGTCTGGAGGGAAGAGCCGTACCTTTGCTGTCGTAGGATTTCTCCGAAGCGTACAGCTCCCAGCAGCCGCGGTTGCCGCAGGTGCATTCCCGTCCTTCGGCTTCGATGGACATATGCCCGCTTTCGCCCGCATACCCGCGGGCGCCTTTATAGAGCTCGCCATTGATAATGATGCCGGAGCCGATACCGCTGCCGGCGCTAATATACAGGAGGTGGCGGGCATCCTGGCCGGCTCCGAATCGAAGCTCGCCTTGAGCGCCGGCATTCGCTTCGTTATCGATGGTAACGGGAAGTCCCAGTTCGTGCTCCAGCTGCTTCTGAAGGGGCACCATGTCCCAACCCAGATTGGGTGCGAAGAGCACGGTGCCGTCGCCGTCCACCATGCCCGGTACACCCACGCCGATCCCGATGATGCCGTAATGGGAGGGTGGGGCCTGTCTCATCAGGCCGTTAATCATGCTTACCATGAGCCTGGTCACCGATTCAACGTCATGCCCTTCAAGCGGCCTATCGTCTTCGGCCAGGATGCGGCCTTCAAGATCCGTCAGAACTGCGGTCATTTGTTTGACGCGCAGCTCTACGCCGATGGCATAACCGGCCTTTCCGTTGAACAGGAGCAGCTGCGGCTTTCTGCCGCCGCTGGATTCTCCGGGTCCGATCTCCTGGATTAGATGATGACTGCTCAGTTCTTGTACGAGATTGGAGACGGTGGCCTTGTTCAGCCCAGTCAGCTTGGACACCTTGGCCCGGGAGACCGGGGCGTGCTGACGTATCGTATCCAGAATAATCGATGTATTAATTTTCTTGACCAAAGCCTGGTCACCGGTAATATTCGTCATGTGCATTCATCCTTTTAGTCTTGCTTTGATGATGATTTATTTGTCATAAAGACTTGATAGCTCATAGTCTAGGGGCAAAGTTCGGAAATTGCAACAAGGTGTAACGTCGTACAGGGGAAACGCTGCCCTTGTACAGAGGGGCTCTGCGGGCGAGGTTCGCTGTTATCTATCGGGATGGTTCCGCTGTTCGGTTCGTGGGCACAACGTGAGCATAGGGGCACACTGGCAAACGGCAGCCGTAATAGTATGGACCATCGGGCTTGTAAAAGTTGTAAAAGAATAACTTTGTTTAACCAATAGACAAAGTAGAAAAGCTGTGTTAGGATAGCCTTGTAAGCGTTAACCAAACCTTAATAAGGTATAGGAGGATTTATTCATGGCCTATTTTAACAACGTCAGCAAAGTGGAATACGAAGGCAGCCAATCGACCAACCCTTATGCTTTTAAATTTTATAATCCGACAGAAGTTGTAGCCGGCAAAACGATGGAAGAGCATCTCCGTTTCGCGATGGCTTACTGGCATACATTGACTGCGGGCGGCTCTGACCCGTTTGGGGCCGACACAGCGGTTCGCCCTTGGGGCAGCTACTCCGGTATGGACCTTGCAAAAGCCCGCGTAGAAGCAGGCTTTGAGTTCATGGAGAAATTGAACCTTCCGTATTTCTGCTTCCACGATGTGGACATTGCTCCGGAAGGCAGCAATCTGCGTGAGTTTTACAGCAACATTGATACGATTGTGGATTCGATTGAAGATCATATGAAATCCACCGGCAAAAAACTGCTGTGGAACACAGCGAACATGTTCACGAATCCGCGCTTTATGCATGGCGCAGGCACGACTTGCAACGCTGATGTGTACGCACATGCAGCAGCACAAGTGAAGAAAGGCCTTGAGGTTGGTAAACGCCTTGGCGCCGAGAACTATGTGTTCTGGGGAGGCCGTGAAGGTTACGATACCCTGCTGAACACGGATATGGGTCTTGAGCTGGATAACCTGGCGCGCCTGTTCCATATGGCGGTGGATTATGCGAAGGAAATCGGCTTTGACGCCCAATTCCTGATCGAGCCTAAACCGAAGGAGCCGACGAAGCATCAATATGACTTCGATGCGGCAACCACAATTGCATTCCTGCAGAAATACGGTCTCGACAAGCACTTTAAATTGAACCTCGAAGCAAACCATGCAACGCTGGCTGGTCATACCTTTGAGCATGAGCTTCGTGTAGCGCGCATCAATGGCATGCTCGGTTCCCTTGATGCGAACCAGGGCGATATGCTGATTGGATGGGATACCGACGAATTCCCGGTTAATATCTATGATGCTACCTTGACGCTCTATGAAGTGTTGATGAATGGCGGTCTCGGTCGCGGCGGCGTGAACTTTGACGCCAAGGTTCGCCGTCCATCCTTCGAGCCGGAAGATCTGTTCCATGCTCACATTGCAGGCATGGATACCTATGCCAAAGGCTTGAAGGTGGCAGCGAAGCTGATTGAAGACCGTGTGTTCGAAGACTTCATTGCGAACCGCTACAGCAGCTTCAACGAAGGCATCGGTGCGAGTGTTGTATCCGGCAAAGCCACGTTGGCTTCCCTTGCAGAATATGCGTTGAACAATGAGTCCCCTCGTCAGAATCAATCCGGTCGTCAAGAAATGCTGAAAGGGATTCTGAATCAGTACATTCTTGCAAACTAATGTAATGCATGCTGGCTTCAAGTTGGCTCTATGACATTCAAACTTTCACCGGCTCCCTACAGGGAAGCCGGTGTACTTATTTCATACAAGGAAACCAATACACCTTTCATATTCGGTTCATGATGAAACGAAGGAGGATCTAGATGAGTTACGTTATCGGAGTTGATTTGGGAACCAGTGCGGTGAAGACCGTGCTGGTGGACCGCAGCGGCACGGTAGTCGCCGAGCATTCGGAGGCGTATCCGCTGAGCCAGCCGAAGCCGGGTTACAGCGAACAGCGGCCGGAGGACTGGGTAGACAAAACGGTATTGTCGTTACGTCTGTTGATGGAGGGGAACGACATCTCTCCAGCCGAGGTTGAGGGATTGAGCTTCTCCGGGCAAATGCACGGTTTGGTATTGGTAGATGGAGAGGGCGCCGTGCTGCGTCCGGCCATTCTGTGGAACGACACCCGTACAACGGCGCAATGCCGCCGTATTGAGGATACCTTGCAGGAGAAGCTGCTCGGCATCGCGCGCAACCGCGCGCTGGAAGGCTTTACCCTGCCGAAAATTCTGTGGGTGCAGGAGTTTGAACCGGAACTGCTTGATCAGGCAGCCCTGTTCCTGCTGCCGAAGGACTATGTACGATACCGCTTGACCGGACAGTATGCGATGGACTATTCCGATGCTGCCGGGACGCTGCTGCTGGATGTGGCGGGAAAATCATGGAGTGCGGATATACTGGATGCCTTCCATCTGCCCCACAGCTTATGCCCGCCGCTGGTCGAATCCTTCGACGAGTGCGGAACCCTGCTGCCGGAGATCGCGAGGCAATCCGGTCTGCGGCCGGAGACGAAGGTATTTGCCGGCGGCGCGGACAACGCCTGCGGCGCGATCGGTGCCGGTATTCTGGAAGAAGGGCAGACGATGTGCAGCATTGGCACATCGGGCGTGGTGCTGTCCTACGAGGAGCGGCGCGAGGTGGATTTTGAAGGGAAGGTCCACTTCTTTAATCACAGCGAGAAGGACGCCTACTATATTATGGGCGTAACCTTGGCGGCTGGATACAGCTTGACCTGGTTCAAGGATACCTTTGCACCGGACGTTTCCTTTGATGAGCTGTTAAGCGATATCGGGAGTATCCCGGCTGGCAGCGGTGGTCTGCTGTTCACGCCATATATTGTCGGTGAGCGCACACCGCATCCGGACGCTGCCATTCGCGGCAGCTTCATAGGAATGGACGCAGGACATAAGCTGCCTCACTTCGCACGATCGGTACTGGAAGGAATCACGTTCTCCCTGCGTGAATCCATCGATATTTTACGTGCATCGGGCAAGCAAATTGACCGTGTCATTTCCATCGGTGGCGGTGCCAAGAACGAAACCTGGCTGCAGATGCAGGCGGATGTGTTCAACGCCGAAATGGTGAAGCTGGAAAGCGAGCAGGGCCCTGCCATGGGCGCAGCGATGCTTGCAGCTTATGGCTGCGGCTGGTTTCCAAGCCTTCAGGATTGCGCAAGGGAGTTCTTGCGGCCAGCTCGCGCTTATTCTCCCGATCCTGAAGCGGTTCAAGTATATGACAAGCTGTTCGGACTCTATCAGAGCGTATACGGAGCAACGCGCGAGCTCGGCGCAGCGCTGTCCGCATTCCGTGGATAATTCATGTAGGATACAGAATCGCAGGTCAGGGATGATATTCCTGGCCTGCTTTTTTTGCGTGAGCGCTTATGACGGCATATACTTGAATCAGGCTGAAGGCTCGCCCGGAGACATTGTGAGGCAGAGGCTTGGATAAGGCTCCTGGAAGCGCGGCTGTTATTATCTTTTTTTTGCAGATGGCAGGTTCTTGAGGCTCTGTAACATGTGATCATTATGTAGCATTTGGGATTATATCGATTTAGGATAAAGCGGGACGTGTAAAAAGAAGGGGAGGGCATGGGATTGAAACTGACTGCTGAACTCAAGCGCGAGAAAATCGTTGCCATTGTGCGCGGCATTACCCGAGAACAGGCAGGCTTCGTAGGAGAAGGATTGTGCCGGGGTGGAATCCGGTTTATGGAAGTGACCATGAATACCGAAGGTGCTCTGCATATTATGGAGGACTGGCGTACCCGATATGACGGTGCTGTATATGTAGGGGCGGGGACCGTCCTTGACGTGGAGATGGCGAAGGAAGCAGTCTGTGCAGGAGCACAGTTTCTGATCTCCCCGAATACGGATCTATCCGTCATTGAGTATGCCTTAGAGCAGGGAATTGACGTGTGGCCCGGAGCGATGACGCCGACGGAGATTGTGGCGGCCTACGCAGCCGGGGCTGAGATCGTGAAGCTGTTTCCTACGGCCAGCCTGGGCCTGGAATTCATTCGGGAGCTTCAGGGACCGCTCCATCATATTCCGCTGCTGGCAACGGGGGGCGTGACGCTGGATAACCTTGCGGACTATTTTGCAGCTGGCGCGGCAGCGGTCGGCCTGGGCAGTTCGCTGCTTCCCAAGGACGCACTGGCTGCCGGCAATAGGGATGAAATCACGAGTCGCGCCGCTGCTTTTGTGAATGCAGCCAAGGGGCTGTAGCACGTATAGTTTGAGAGGTATGAACCATCGCCAAGAGGGTCGATTCAATAGTTACACTTTGTTCATCCTTTACAATGCAGGTTATCTTTTGGAAACTTACTACATAAGGAATATATAGACAAGTTATGGTATTATTTAGGGTAGCTTGGTTATGTCATTGCTGCCGTGTACAGGCACTTGTTAAGGATATCATCATGTGTAAGTAAGGCATGGTTAGGTTCAAGTTAATGGAAGGGAGCGAATCGAGTGAATTCATCGGTTAAAAAGAAGGTAAGGGTAAAAAAGACCGTGTGTGCGGTCACGGCTACAGCCATGCTCTGTTTGGCGCAGCCGGTATGGGGGGATAATTCCGTTCCGGGGAGCGGCGTCGCTGTATCCGATACGGTAACGACTACCGTCAACAACGGCGGGAGTGCGGCTTCGGAGAGTGTAACGGATAACGAAATACCGAAAGGGGCCAAGATTTCGTCCAAGCAGGCGGAAGAGATCGTTAAGAAGGCTTTTCCTGAACTGAAGAACGTCAAGGTAACCAACGTGCAGTTCCTGGAGGACGACGGCATGAGATCCAACGCGCTCGCATGGGACATACAACTGGTGTTAAACAAAGGGAACTCAAGCTCCGGCTTTAGTGCCCAGGTCAATGCGGTAACGGGTGAACTTATTAATATTTATCTTCCTAATCGTATACTGAATAATGAGAGTGACAAACCGGTGATAACAAGAGAACAGGCGAAGGCGAAGGCGCTTCAATGGATAGCCAGTCACGCCTCGGACGTGAAGACCAGCGACTTTAAGGAGAATGAGGCTTATCTTGGAATGCAAGCTGCCTTGTTTAGTCCGCCCCGGTTTGAATTCTATTTTCAGACGGCACACAACGGGATTGAATCGGATGTGAACAGCATTTCGATCACGCTGGATGGACAGGGCAATATCATGAGCTACTCCCGCAATCAGATCAAAGAAGAGTTTCCATCATCAACACCGAAGTTGGATGAAGCCTCGATTCGCAAATTGTTTGAGGAACAATTCCAAGTCTCCTTGGCTTATGTGCCTGAGAACTTATATAACAACTCCAAGGGCAATTATTTTTTAGGTTACATACCTAACGATCAATCCAGTTATTCACTGGATGCCAATACAGGGAAGTTCATTGGATTCACAGGGGAAGAGAGTGAGCTTATTTCTATAGAGAACCGTACAATCCCGGCATCCGGGGAGGCCTTCAAGCCTGTCACGGCATCTCTATCCGGCGGTGAAGCCGCTGCACAATGGGTGGAGTCCCAGATCAAGCTCCCGTCTGGCCTGAAAACAGAGTCCAAGACTCTGGGAACCCGATGGAGCAACAAAGAGACGAAGACGTGGAATATCAGATGGACTGACAGCAGCGTCTCATCCATGGGGAGAGGGGAGATGGTGTCTGCGGAATTGGATGCCAAGACCGGTCAGATCTACTCGTACAGCAGATATCGTTATGACAGCAGCGGAACCCCTGAGGTGAAGAGCCCGATTTCGCAGCAGGCTGCGCAGAAGCTCGCCTTCGATACCGTAACGAAACTGGTGCCTAACGCCAGCCAGGAATGGAAACTGACGTCGGTTGATAAACTGGGCAAGAACAATACCGGCCTGAGTTATCAATTTTCATTCCAGCGCTATGTCGGCGATATCCGCGTGATGGGGGATTCCGTGAATTTGGCTATCGATGGCAACGGCCAGATTCAGAACTTCAACGTGAATTCGGACGCCGTCCTATCCAAGCTGCCAACGGACGTGAAACCTGCAATTAGCGCGGAGCAGGCGAGATCCCAATATTTAAAAGAGATTGACCTGAAGTTGAAATATGGTTATTACGGCGGTTATACAACGATGGGCAATGAGATCACGAAGCCGTTCATTAAACTGATCTATTATGCAACGCACAAAAAGGCAGCCTACGGCGGCATTACGGTGCCGCTTGACGCCAAGAGCGGGGAATGGCGTGATATTACGCCGGAAATCAGCCGCAAGGATATTCCGGCAGTCACGGATGCGGCCGGTCATTCGGCAGAAGCAGCCCTTAAGGAGCTGGTCAAATACCGGGTATTGGTTCCGGACAAGGACGGAAAGGTATATCCGGAGCGCCAGATTACCCTTGGCGAATGGTATCAGCTGGTAGCGGCGGCAGTTAGCCCTTCATACGAACAGCTGTATGGAAGATCCACGATGGACCCTTATGCAGGTCTGCAGCCGGATCATCCATATTATCAGGCCATTCAGGTATTGCTCGGACAGAACTGGATTCCGTACGATCCGGAAAGTCCGCTGCAGCTCGACCGCAAGCTCACAAGAGATGAGCTGGCCAGCTCGCTGACCCGCATTTTGAATTATGAGAAGTTATCCAAAGCCTTTATTCTGCCGACCGACGTACAGGGGATCTCGGATTCTGACGCCGTGTCTAACAAAGGAGCAGCGCTGATTGCCTTGAAGCTTGGACTTCTGCCGGCGGTGGATGGAAAGTTCCTGCCGGAGCGAGAGGTAACGCGTGCGGAAGCTGCAGAGGTTCTGGTTCGCATGTCGAAGCTGGCTGGACGAAGCGATTCTTTCCTGTCCACATTTTATTGGTAATATCTGATATTCGTGCCCGGTCGACAAAACTAGAACCCTTAAGCCCTGATGTTATGTGTTACAATGGTGGTGCATACGGATGAGGAAGATGAAGGGCGGGTGTACCGATGAAACGAAGCCGAGGAACGATAGTTAAATTACTGTTCATAGGGACTTTGGCGGTAACCGTTGCAGCAGTACCAGAGCCGGCTAACCTCAGTGATGTCTATGCTACTTCCAACAAAGCGGTCGTGAAGTCGGTCAGTGCCATTCAGCAGAAGCTGTTAACCGCGATGAGCGACAGGCAGTCAACGGTTCGTTTTGTTTATCAGGGAGAGACCAAATCACTGAAATCACAGCTTAAAGATGCACTCGATCAGGCGATGGCCAGTGATCCGTATATTCACTACACCATCGCAAGCTATAGCTACGACTATCGTGGAACATCCAGTTCCGCCAATGTTACGGTCCGGTTGAGTTACCGCGAGACTGCGGAACAGACGGACTATGTTAATCAGCATACCGACAGCATATTGAAGCGTATCATCAAGCCGGACATGAACGATCATGAGAAGGTGAAGGCCATCCATGATTGGGTCGTCCGCAACTTGAAATATGATACAACGCTCACGAAATATACGGCCTATGATGGGCTCTATACCGGCAGCACGGTATGCCAGGGCTATTCCCTGTTAACCCATAAGCTGCTGAGGGAAGCAGGAATTCAGAACAAAATTCTGGAAGGCACAGCTTATGCTTCTGACAATCCCAAGGGTCAGCTTCATGCCTGGAACCTGGTTCTGCTGGACGGCAAATGGTACCATCTGGACACAACGTGGAACGATCCGGTGCCGGATCGGGAGAATGAGGTGTCTTATACGTACTATCTCCGGACCGATGAACAGATGAGCCGTGATCATACCTGGGTGAAATCCTACCCGAAGGCGGATACGCTCTATCGCAGCACGCTGGCCGGGCTGGCCGTAAAGGATCGTGCGAAGGCCGGGGTATACGAAGAAATCAAGCGGGATTTGGAGTATCAGCTGTATGATACCCGTTCCATTGTCAGTTCCTATAAGCAGCTGGAGCCGCTGGTTAAGGCGGCTAAGGCTAAAGGCGGCCAAAAGCTCGTATTCCGGTTTGAAGGCAGCGAGCGTGAGCTTGTGAATGTGCTCCAGCAATTGCAGTTGAAGAGCAGTCTCGGCTCCATCAAATACTATCATAATGCTTTTGAAGATACGGATGATCTGAGAGTTCAAATCATATGGTAGTGCGATCACTAAAAAAAGGCTTCCCTCCTCATTGAAGGAGGGAAGCCTTTTTGTGCATATCTGGTTTTAGTTATTATTGACGTTCGTGCTTAAATCGCACTCATTCAAAGGCACAACCCGGCTTTTCTTAACGAACCGGTAGCCGAACCAGATGGAGAGGAACAGCGGAACGCTCACATACGTAGCAATGATCGTTAACCAGTCGATCTCACCGCTGAAATTACCTTGGCCAATGATGGCGACAAGGCAGAGCAGGAAAGCGAAGATGGGACCGAAGGGGAACCAACGCGCACGGAATGGCAGATCCTTCAGGTCTTTTCCTTGGGCAACGTAGGCCTTGCGGAAGCGATAATGGCTTACCGCGATAGCCAGCCAGTTGATAAACCCGCACATGCCGGATGCATTCAGCAGCCACACATACACAACACCATCGCCGAAGAAGGAGGCCAGGAAGGCCAGCATGCCAACTGCGGAGGTTACGATCAGAGCCGCTACGGGAACGCCGCGGCTGTTCAGGCGGCTGAGCCATTTCGGAGCCATTCCCTGCTTCGCCATCGCATACAGGACACGGGTTGAGGCATACATCCCCGAGTTGCCGGCAGACAGCACGGAGCTTAGAATGACCGCGTTCATAACCGATGCGGCAAAGGCCAGACCGGCCTTCTCAAACACCAAAGTGAATGGGCTGACCCCGATATTATCCACACCGGATTGAAGCAAGCTTGGATGAGTGTAAGGGATCAGCATGCCGATGACAAAAATAGCAAAGATGTAGAAAATCAGAATGCGCCAGAACACCTGGCGAATGGCCTTGGGCACATGCTTTCGCGGATTTTCACTTTCACCTGCGGCGACCCCGATCAGCTCGGTCCCCTGGAAGGAGAAGCCTGCAGCCATGAAGACCCCGACCAGTGCGAAGAATCCGCCGTGCACCGGCCCGTCGCCCAGGCTGAAGTTGGTGAAACCAACCGCTTCACCGCCAAGTATGCCGAAGATCATCATGGCTCCGATGATAAGGAAGATAATGACGGTTGCCACTTTAATGATCGCAAACCAATATTCCGATTCGCCGTACCCTTTGGCGGACAGAAAGTTCAGCCCGAACATGATTGCGAGGAACAACAGACTCCATACAAACGAAGGGCTGTCCGGGAACCAAAATTTAATAATCACCGTTGCGGCCGCGAGCTCGGCGGCAATGGTCACGGCCCAGTTGTACCAGAAGTTCCAGCCGACGGCAAATCCGAAGGCAGGGCTGACAAACCGGGAGGCATAGGTGCTGAATGAGCCGGAATCCGGAAGATAGGTGGCCAGCTCGCCCAGGCTGGTCATCAGGAAATAGACCATAAGGCCAACGGCAGCATAAGCGATAAGCGCTCCGCCCGGGCCGGCAGAGGCAATGGCGGTTCCGCTTGCCAGGAACAGGCCTGTTCCGATCGAGCCGCCAAGCGCGATCATGGTCATATGGCGTGCTTTAAAGCTCGGCTTCAGCGAAGCAGCAGGGGCTTTTTTGCGATTCAAGGTCAAACACTCCTTCTATACACTAAGAAATAAAATTTGAAATCTATACTCTGCCAGAAAAAAAGACCACAGGTCCTATACCTGCGGTCTTTATCGTATCCGCATCATTACCCTCCATGAAGATAGCACAACACGGGGAATTCCCCGTGACAGTTCCGTTTCTTTCGACAACGGTCCCAGCACAGGATACAAGAGCATACCCTGCACTTCGGCAGACATGCCTTTCACTGTGCTTCACCGGCTTCTCTTCGCCTCGGCACAACTACTGATCATGTCTGCAACCTCTACCTCATCTTGGAATGATGAGGCTATCTGTATATTCAATTCTAGCAAGAGATTCCTAGTATAAATCACATCATTCGCCAGAAGCAATGGTTAATTTTGACGGTTCGCGGTTGATTCCGTGCGATTAGGATTGATTCCGCTTGGCCATTTGCTGCCAGACGGTTCCGGCGGCTTCTTCACCGGATTCGATGCGTTCCAGTGCCATGCGGGCCTGAAGGCTAACCTCAAATTCCGGATCGTCCGCAGCTTCTTCAAGGGCGGAACGGGCTTCTTCGGTCCCCACTTCATACAGGAAGCGTGCAGCACGCCAACGAACAATCTTGCTGCTGTCCTTCAGCGTTTCGATCATGACCGGGGTAGCGGCAGCATCACCGATATCGGACAGCGTATCGCCGGCGGTACGGCGCACGGCTGGCGTTTCGTCGCGCATCGCTTCATATAAGAGCTCCATCGCTTCAGGTGAGCGAAGATCGCCCAAGTACACAACAACGAGCCGGCGAATCTGCATCTTCGGATCCTGAAGCGCTTTGCGAAGCAGCGGGATGTGTTTCTCGGTCGGCTCCAGTACATCCAGGGCGGCATAGCGGACGCGCCAGTCTTCGTCCTGCAGCGCAGCTTCCATTTCTTCGTCTGTCAGCTTCCGGCGCTGCTCGACGAAGTCCTCATCGCTTGCACCATGGGCAATGGCCTGAGCGACAACCTTATTCAGCCGCTCCTGCGGGAATGCAGCCTCAAGCTCCTGCTCGACGTCACGGGCAATGTCGGCAAGCTGTCCGTAGCGAACGCCGTATTCCTTCAGCTTGCGTTCCTTGATAAGCGATGCGGTTCCCACGGCAGCTACCGCTTGGGAGAAGCGCTCGGACAGGCCGATACGTTCTTCCTGGTTACCGCCCTTTACACGAATTTGCATCGGAATATTCCGGAAATACTGCACGAATACTTGAGCTTCGCCGAAGGCGAAGTCCTCATCGGCTTCTTTTAATCCGGCAGCAAGTCCCTCCTGGCCGAATATTTCCTGAACAGCGCCCAGAATGGAAGGCCAATCGGCATTGCCTTTACGGTCCAGCGCGATGAAATCGAGGGTATGGAACACGCTCTTCACACCCGGAATGTGCAGCAATTGCTTGATCCAGGGGGGAGCCGAACGTTCGTTATCTACTGTATATGTTCTGCGTATCCCGGCTTCCAGCGTTTCATCGAGATGAAGCATCATGGAGTTCGGGCTCGGGGTTGGTTCAATGAATGTAATTTTCATGGTATGGTATCGCCTCCTTATCTTCTTATTGTACCTCTTTTCCCAGCAGGAAAAAACATCATGCAGCGGTTTCAAACAAAATGAACGGACTTTGGATAAAAAGAGGAAAGGTTTGTCAAACTGATAAGGGTGGCTGTATTCCATTCCTATTTTCAAAGAGTAACCGCTGCGAAGAATAGCACCCTTGCAGAGGGCTGTCATACATAGGGAGGCTGGCGTACGCATGTACAGGAATCAGGAGAGAAGGCTTGCGCTTCTATGCTTTATCGTTGCGGCCATTATGCTGTACGGCGCGGTGAAAGGATATTTGCGCTACATGAAATATTTTGGATAAAAGAAACCAAGGAGTGAACCTGATGTCTTCACTGGATCCAGTACTGATGAGCCGGATATTAACCGGTCTGACCCTGTTTGTACATATTGTTCTGGCAACCATCGGGGTAGGAATTCCGATCATGCTGGCCCTGGCGGAGTGGAGGGGGATCCGGACGGGAGACAATTACTATACATTGCTCGCCAGGCGGTGGGCGCGGGGGTATGTCATTACCGTGGCGGTCGGCGTTGTGACAGGTACCGCGATCGGTCTGCAGCTAAGCCTGCTGTGGCCTACGTTTATGCGTGTTGCCGGTAAGGCCATTGCACTGCCGCTATTTTTGGAAACCTTTGCTTTTTTTGTGGAGGCTATCTTTCTAGGCATATATTTGTACACGTGGGATCGCTTCAAGAACAAGTGGACCCATCTGATGCTGCTGATCCCTGTAGCAATTGGCGCTTCGGGTTCGGCGTTCTTCATTACAAGCATGAACGCTTTTATGAACCAGCCGCAGGGCTTTGAACTGGTGGACGGTGTATTCACGAATGTAAACCCGTTCGTAGCCATGTTCAATCCGGCGACACCAACCAAGGTAAGTCATGTATTGGCTTCTGCGTATACCACCAGCGCTGCGGCATTGGCGAGTATAGCGGCCTTCAGCCTTCTGCGGGGGAGCAAACATATTTATTTTAAAAAAGCGCTGAAACTGACGGTGGTGTCCACCTTTGTTTTTGCTGTAGCGACGGTGATGATCGGGGATTTCTCCGGCAAGTTTCTGGCGAAATACCAGCCGGAGAAGCTGGCGGCGGCCGAGTGGCATTTTGAGACGATGACCGAGGCTCCGCTTATTTACGGCGGTTTCCTCGATGAGAACAATGAGATTAAGTATGCACTGGAGATTCCTTATGCGCTTAGCATATTAGCCGGGAATAGTCCTAGCACGGAGGTCATCGGGTTGAATGAATTTCCGGAGAATGAAAGGCCGCCCCTGTCGGTCCACTATTTTTTTGATTTGAAGGTGACAAGCGGCGCGGTGATCGTTCTCATACCGCTCTTGTATATGTTCCGCAAGAAACTTCCTGGCAAAAAGCCTTATCCAAAATGGCTGCTGCTCAGTATATTGGCTTTAGGGCCTCTCTCAATGACAGCCATATGGCTGGGCTGGTTCCTTGCCGAGATTGGAAGGCAGCCATGGATCTTACGCGGATATATGAAGGTATCGGATGCGGCGACGACTTCTTCCAGCGTCGGCTGGATGCTGTTGCTGTTTATCGTCCTGTATCTGGTGCTCTCCATTTCCGCAATCCGGGTGCTTAGCCAATTGTTCCGCAATAAGAGTGCTGAAGAGGAAATCCGGCAGCTGGGACTTGAACTCGAAGGGGGAGACCGCAAATGAGCTATGCCATGGTGGCAATAACCGTCCTGTGGACGTTCCTGTTTGGCTATTTGCTGGTTGCCTCGATTGATTTCGGTGCCGGATTTTTCAGCTTTTACAGTGTTCTTACCGGACATGAGAACAAGATTCATAACATCATTCAGCGGTACTTATCCCCTGTGTGGGAAGTGACCAACGTGTTCCTGATCTTTTTTGTGGTCGGTCTTGTCGGTTTCTTTCCGGATGCGGCGTACTATTATGGAACCGCTCTGCTCGTACCGGGCAGCCTTGCGCTTGTGCTGCTGGCGATTCGGGGCGCTTATTACGCCTATCATACGTATGGCACCCAGATCGGGAACAACATCGTACACATGGGGTTATACGGAGCAACGGGCCTCCTCATTCCTGCTGCGCTGTCCACGATACTAGCCATCTCGGAAGGCGGCATTATCTATGTGGACAACGGGAAGGTGGAGCTGCACTGGTATGCATTCTTTACGAATCCGTACACGTGGTCGGTTATCCTGCTCGCTCTTGTCAGTGTTCTGTATATCTCGGCGATGTTCTTGTCCTATTACGCGCAGCGCGCGGGGGATGAGGTGGCATTCGGCGTGGTCCGGGGATATGCGCTGGGCTGGAGCGGACCGACCATCCTCGCTTCGGTTTTCGCGTTTTTTCAGATCAACCATCAGAATCCGGTCCATTTTCAAAACATGCTGGATATCGCCTGGATGTTTATCGCATCGTTTATCTGCTTCGTGATTGCGGTCTATCTTGTGTGGAAACGTACCCGGCTCGGCATCGCTTTTATCATGGTCATGTTCCAATTTGCGTTTGCCTGGTATGGCTATGGCCGCTCCCATCTGCCGTACATTCTCTATGATTACATTCATATTCATGAGAGCATTACGAACGACGCCATGGCGATCGCTTTAATTACCGCGTTCATCCTTGGCTTCTGCGTGCTGGTTCCTTCGCTGATCCTGCTGATGCGGCTGTTTCTGTTCGACGCCAACTACATTCGGGGCAAGTCCGCCAAGAAAGGGTGAGCGAAGTGGAGGATTTCAGCATTTTTGTCGCACCGATGCTAACCGTTCTGGCTGCTGTAGCCTTTCTGGCGATCTATGTTATAAAGTACAAGGATCCTTCGGATTGAAGCTATACTCAAAGGGATTGTTTCGCAAATAATCATTCGGTGTAAAAAGAACAACAAGCGTAAAGTTGAGCGGATAGGTCATTACAGGTTAAAATATGGGTAATGGAAGGAGGAGGCTGCATGCCAAAGATTCGCTATAACAATATCGATAACGTCAGCACAGACAAAACACTGAAACAGTTCAAGCAGTGGCGCGACGAACGTCGTCAGAAGAAGAAGGATTATTCCTACTGCATTCCGAACCTGACGCCGGATCTTCAGTATTTGCATAGCAACCGGCACGAAACCTCCGTTACCTGGATCGGGCACGCCACGTTCTTCATCCAATATGAAGGCATGAATATCGTTACTGATCCCGTATGGGCGCGGAGAATGGGTTTTAACAAGCGCCTTGGAGAACCTGGACTTCCCATTCATGAGATTCCTCCAATCGATGTTATTTTGATCTCGCATTCTCACTATGACCATATGCATATTGCTTCGATCCGCAAGCTGTATCGTGCGGATACGACCATTATTGTGCCAATTGGTCTGCGTCGCAAAATGATGAATAAGGGCTTCCGCCGTGTCATCGAGCTGAAATGGTGGGAATCCACGACCATCAGGGACGTGAAATTCTCATTTGTGCCAACCCAGCACTGGACACGGCGCACGCCGTTTGACACGAACACATCCCACTGGGGAGGATTCGTGATGGAGCCTGTTTTGCAGGACGCGAAGATCGACCCGGATCCTTCTGATGAATCCTCATGTGAAGTCGGGGGTGCTGCCGAGGCCAATACCCGCTTGCTTCCGCCGAATGTATATTTTGCCGGAGACAGCGGATACTTCGAGGGCTTCAAGCTGATTGGCGAGCGGTTCAACATCCACCTTGCTCTGATGCCGATCGGGGCCTATGAGCCGGAATGGTTCATGACGTCACAGCATGTCAATCCGGAAGAGGCGCTGCAGGCGTTTATGGATGTGAAAGCGGAGACGATGATTCCGATGCATTACGGTACGTTTAAGCTAGCTGACGATACAGCCAGAGAAGCGCTGGACCGGATGGAAGCGGAACGCCAGCGGCTCGGTATCGCCAAGGAGAGAATTTGCGTATTGAAGTACGGAGAAACCTTCAAGGTTCAGCCTGAATGCCGCAGTGCACAATCTTAATCACTTTAAATTTTAATAGGATGAACCATATAGGCCTCCTGTGTGCTTGCCAAGAGAAATTGGCGGGAGCAGGAGGTTATATTTGTTTAAAACCGTTTTATATCGTGCAGAAGCTTCGATAACCGCCGGACTTATGCTATAATGTGCTGAAACCAATAGTGATAAAGGATGGTAATGCTTAATGATCAGTACAAGCGGCGTAACGCTCCGCTATGGCAAACGAGCACTATTTGAAGATGTCAATATAAAATTCACCCCGGGCAACTGCTACGGCCTCATCGGCGCAAACGGGGCGGGTAAGTCTACATTCTTAAAAATCCTCTCCGGTGAGATTGAGCCAAACCAAGGCGAGGTTCATATGACACCGAATGAACGGATGGCGGTTCTGAAGCAGAACCACTATGAATATGACCAGTATCCAGTTCTGGAGACGGTTATCATGGGCCATGCACGTCTGTACCACATCATGAAAGAGAAGGATGCGCTCTATGCAAAATCCGATTTCTCCGAAGCAGACGGTATGCGTGCGGGTGAGCTGGAAGGCGAATTCGCAGAGTTGAACGGTTGGGATGCAGAGCCGGATGCGGCGGCGCTCCTGATTGGTCTCGGTATTCCGCGCGAGCTGCATGATAAGAAAATGGCAGAGCTGAGCGGCAATGAGAAGGTACGCGTTCTCTTGGCGCAGGCCTTGTTTGGCCGCCCGCACAACCTGCTGCTGGATGAGCCTACCAACCACTTGGACCTGGAATCGATTCAGTGGCTCGAGAACTTCCTTATGGATTACGAAGGCACCGTTATCGTGGTGTCCCATGACCGTCACTTCCTGAACAAGGTATGTACGCATATTGCGGATATCGACTTTGGTAAAATCCAGCTGTATGTCGGCAACTACGACTTCTGGTACGAATCCAGTAAGCTGGCTCTTGAACTTCAACGCGATGCCAACAAGAAAAAGGAAGAGAAGATCAAGGAATTGCAGGCGTTTATCCAACGCTTCTCCGCGAATGCTTCCAAATCGAAGCAGGCGACTTCCCGTAAGAAACAGCTTGATAAAATCACGCTGGAGGATCTTCGTCCTTCGAACCGGAAATATCCGTTTCTCCACTTCAAGCCTGAACGCGAAGCTGGTAAACAATTGCTCACGGTGGATGGCATTACGAAGTCCCTGGATGGCGAGAAGGTTCTGGATAACATCAGCTTTGTTGTGAACAAAGGCGACAAAATCGCATTTGTTGGACCAAACGGGATGCCGAAATCAACGCTGTTCCAGGTCATTACAGGTGAAACTGAGGCAGATGCGGGCGAATACAGCTGGGGAGTTACAACTACCCAAGCTTATTTCCCGAAAGATAACTCCGCTTATTTCGACGGCGTGGATATCAATCTTGTGGAATGGCTGCGCCAATACTCCAAAGACCAGGATGAAACATTCCTGCGGGGGTTCCTGGGCCGCATGCTGTTCTCCGGTGAGGAAGCGCTGAAGAAGGCAAGCGTATTGTCCGGGGGCGAGAAGGTTCGCTGCATGCTGGCAAAAATGATGCTGAACGGTGCAAACGTGCTGATATTCGACGAGCCGACGAACCACTTGGATTTGGAATCCATTACGGCACTCAACAATGGCCTGATCGATTTCGATGGAACGATTCTGTTCACCTCGCATGACCATCAGTTCATTCAGACGATTGCGAACCGGATCATTGAGATTACGCCGAATGGCGTAATTGACCGCAGCATGAGTTATGACGAGTATCTGGAGAGCGAAGAGGTTAAGGGTCTTCGTGAAAGCATGTACCCGGTTGAAGCATAAGGTTACAATTAACAGATGGCGGGGAAGATGATGGTTAACAGCTTTCATCCTCACCGCTCCAATAAAAAATGCTGCACCTCGGATAAGTTGGAGGTACAGCATTTTTTTTCGCGTCTGTAGGGCTTTGGCTCTACGAACCGCCAGTACGACGACGCTGGTTGTTTGGTTTTTTGTTGTTTTGACTTTTCATTTTTTGCGCAGATCCAGCCTGGAATTGTCCCGGCTTATTGGCGGCTGAATTTTGCTGTTTCTTCTGCTCCAGCTTTTGCTTGATGGCATCAGCCAAATTCACTTTACGTGACTCATTATTCTCGGGCATAGTATCACCCTCCTCTTCGTGTTCGCTTGTCCTCATTTTATTCGTTTTTAAAACGCCCGGCAAGGGTAACAATGATTAATATCATTTTCTACGTCCACTGAAGGATTGGACGAAAGCCATCATGTTTCTTTTGGACCCACACGAATTTCCGTTATTAGGATTAAATATGGATAATGATGGATATGCTTTAACCCTATAGGGAGCAGCAAAAGGAGAGACATGCATGGTAAATACCTATGACAACATCAAACAAGGTGAACGCGGGGCCTGGATCAGTATTGCGGCTTATCTCGTATTATCATCGTTTAAAATATTCAGCGGATATTTTTTTGCATCCAGTGCCCTGCTTGCGGACGGCTTCAATAACCTTACGGATATCGTGGCATCACTCGCTGTATTGATCGGACTGCGGATTTCCCAGAAACCGCCGGATTCCGATCATGCATACGGGCATTTAAGAGCGGAGACGATTGCAGCATTAATTGCCTCATTTATTATGGCGGTTGTCGGGATACAGGTGCTGGTTGAAGCCGTGCGTTCTTTTTTTGAGGGAGCTAAGGAAGTGCCGAATCTATGGTCTGCCGGCGTAGCGGGGATCAGCGCGATTGCGATGATTGGAGTCTACCGGTACAATCGGAACCTGGCCCGACGGATCGATAATCAGGCGCTCATGGCGGCGGCCAAGGATAATTTGTCGGATGCACTTGTCAGTGTGGGGGCAGCGGTCGGTATCATTGGCGCTCAATTCGGTTTGCCTTGGCTCGATACGGTAGCAGCAGTAGCCGTTGGTGTCATTATTTGCAAAACGGCATGGGAAATATTCAGGGATTGCACTTATAGTCTGACGGATGGTTTTGACGAGAATCGTTTATCAGACTTAAGGAGCACGATAGCCCGTACGCCCGGCGTTGAGGGTATCAAAGACATGAAGGCCCGAATTCACGGCAATCACGTGCTGGTGGATGTTGTCATCGAGGTGGACCCGGATATCAGCGTTTTGGAGGGGCATCGAATCAGTGACCGCATAGAAGAGCAGATGGAGAAGATTCACAATATCATGAGCGTTCACATCCATGTTGAGCCTAAAGCTTCGTCATCGTAGCCTGGTGGATAATAAGAGGTTATACAAATGGCAGGTC
Organism: Paenibacillus glucanolyticus NBRC 15330; assembly: GCF_004000885.1. Lineage (GTDB taxonomy): Bacteria > Bacillota > Bacilli > Paenibacillales > Paenibacillaceae > Paenibacillus_AQ > Paenibacillus_AQ glucanolyticus. The sequence continues at coordinate 25,440 of NZ_BIMC01000009.1, read as the reverse complement.
AAGATTTCTTGACCTGCCATTTAATATGCAAGGGATACTTGATGGATCAAGGAGCCCTTAATCATAGATGATTACTCTACATAAATCCAAGCCTTACCGAGCCATGTATAAACTTCGACCCATTCCCCGCCAAACACGACATCCTGTCGATTGCCGGTGGTGTCGATTTTTTGCGCACCCAAGGCGCCAAGCTTTTGGCCATTTGGAGCGTTATAGAAGTAAGTTCTTTCGGTCAGCTCAATCATAGGTGTAGGAACCAGTACAACTTCCTCAGGTTTGATAATCGGCTCTTCTACCGAGATGGGAGCAGGTGCGGTTGTGTCGGATACCGTTCCGCTGATCGGATCTGCGCTGGCTACGGCGGTCAGGGACAGGGTGAGTGCTAGGGCTGCAGTAATGCTTAGAGTTTTTTTCATGGAATAATTCCTCCTTGGGACCGAAGTATGATTTGACAATATCGTAATAACCACGATTTGGATGTTATGAACCAAGAAAGTTGGGAACATTTCTCAAATCGTGACAAGTTTCACGGATTCCTATATACTTTGGAGATGGGAAAAACCCTGTATTTACAGGGATATCCAATGGGAGGGGGACTATAGATGGTACGCCGAAAAAAAAGAGCCGGACGATTCCTATTGGGAGTATTTATCCTGCTCCTTGTGATCATCGGTGCGGCGGTCTGGTTTGTTTATCCTACACAGTCTCTGGACATGCGTTATCGCTCCGTTGATTTCAAGGACAAGTTGATGACCATGGTATCGAACCGGGATACTCGTATGCTGCTGAGCACCGAGGAAGTCGGGGAATTGAGCAAAAAGAACATGGTAAAATATATAAGCACCCATAATCTGGGTGTTGAGATTACTGGGGCCGATTTCACGATGAACGGCACTACCATGACAGCCCATATGAACGGGAAATGGGGGATCGTTCCCTTTGGTGCCGTGCTTCGCTTTCAAATGTCTGCGGAGGGAAGCCATCTTTACTTGACTCATCAATCTACAACCATCCGGGGCGTTGAAGTACCGCAGAATCTGTTTCAACTGGAGCCCATTCAAGTTTCGCTGAAGGACTATTTACCGGATCTGGTAACAGTGAATAATGTTAAATTTCTATCCGATGGTCTGGAATTGAATTTCACGATGGATTGGATGTCCATTCCGTCGCTGTTTAAGTAAAGTTAGAGACTAGGCTTAAGACTCAAACAAGAAATCTTGTTTGAGTCTTTTTTTTATGATGACCTATCATTCAATGTCATAATTTTCAGAAAAACATTATGGTAAAAATATATATGTAAAGATTGACACTGTGGAGATCGGCCACTATAATCAGTAATTGTTTAGAAATAAATGTTTTAGTACTAAAGTATTTAGAGGCGAAGGAGTGGGTGTCTCTATTGAAGGAGTGCTGGACCTTTAAAGGAGTGTAATGAATACATGTCCATGCGGAATGAAATTCTGGAGTTGGAGATGCTATTTAAGAAGATGGTTCGGACGGTTCATCATGAATGGCAGAAGGAGGGGTTTCCTAAAATAGGCAGAACCCAGTATGCCGCTTTGGAGAAACTTCATGAACTGGGGTCCTTGAGATTGTCGGACTTGGCGGATACCATTCATGTGACGTGCGGGGCAGTAACCGGCATATCCGATAAGCTGATTGAAGGCGGATTTGCGCGTCGAATAAGAGATACCGAGGATCGCCGAGTTGTCCATCTGGAAATTACGCCCCGCGGGCTGGATCTGATCGATCAATTGGCCAAGAAGCGCGCCGAACTGAGTCATTTGTTATACGGATTCTTATCCGACGAAGAGGTTAAGCAGCTTAACATCCTGTATCGCAAAATTATGGTGAATGTCGAACATATGCAAAGTCAGATGTCCACATAGAACAATACAGTTTATCACATGAACTTACTTAGAAAGAGAGAGTGAAACCTACACATGAGTACCCATACTGCTGTTCGCCCCGGCGAGCCCATTAAGAAAGGTCCCATCATTGCCGCATTGATGATTGGTGCATTTGTTGCGATTCTCAATCAGACATTGATGAATGTTGCTCTTCCGAGCATCATGGAAAATTTGAATATCAAACCGACGGTAGCCCAGTGGCTGACTACAGGCTTCATGCTGGTAAATGGGGTGCTGATTCCTGTTACCGCCTACCTGATCGCGCGTTTCTCGACCAGACAGCTGTTTATCAGTGCGATGACGCTGTTTACGATTGGCACCTTGCTGTGCGCCGTTAGCCCGAACTTTGCATTCCTGCTGACCGGACGTCTCGTTCAGGCAGCTGGCGCGGGCATACTGATGCCGCTTATGACCGTTGTATTTCTGAACATTTTCCCTATTGAGAACCGGGGGAAAGCGATGGGCATGATGGGGATCGCCATGATCTTTGCTCCTGCCATCGGGCCTACGCTCTCAGGATATATCGTGGAGCATTATGATTGGCGTGTGTTGTTCTACATGATATTGCCTTTCTCCATTATTGCAACGCTAATCGGGATCTTCTTCCTCAAAAATGTGACCGAGGTCAGCCGACCTAAGCTGGATATGCTCGCTGTCATTTTATCGACTCTTGGATTTGGCGGTCTGCTGTACGGCTTCAGTGATGCCGGGAATGACGGTTGGTCCAGCGCACCGGTTGTTACCACGCTGGTTGTCGGTGCGATCGCACTCATCCTGTTTGTATGGCGGGAGATGACCGTCGACAATCCGATGCTGGAGTTCCGTATTTTCAAGTACAACATGTTCTCGTTAACAACCTTGATCAATGTCATTGTTACGATGGCGATGTATGCGGGTATGATTCTGCTTCCGATTTATTTACAGCAGATTCGCGGGTTCACACCTGTAGAATCCGGACTTCTTATGCTTCCCGGTGCTATTCTGATGGGAATCATGTCGCCGATTACGGGGGCGATATTTGACAAGATCGGCGCCAAATGGCTCGCTGTCATCGGTCTTGCCATTACGGTCATTACGACATGGGAGTTCAGCAATCTGACGGAGACGCTGTCTTACAACCACATTATGATCATCTACACGGCAAGAATGTTCGGGATGTCCATGCTCATGATGCCAATCCAGACGGCTGGACTCAACCAGCTGCCACGGAGCATGAACGCTCATGGCACCGCCATGTCGAATACGCTCCGCATGGTTTCCGGCTCGATCGGAACGGCGATTCTCGTTACTGTGATGTCTACCCAGGCACAGAGCAAGGGGGAAGCCTTGATGCAATCGGGACTGTTTGATCCGAAGAATCAGGCCGATCTGCTTAAGCTTGGAAACGAAGCAACCATTTATGGCATTAACTATGCCTTTGTCATTGCTACAGGTATCAGTGTGGTTTCCTTGATTCTGGCTTTCTTCATCAAGAAAACGAAGCCGGCGGATGAGCCAAAGACCTCCGGTAATCAGGAAGCCGCCGCAGCGACGCTGTAGTCCTTATTCCTATCAACTGCGCAGCAAAAAAAGGGTGTCCCAAGCCGTTTATCTACGGCAGGACACCCTTTTTTTTACATTTCCTCTGTGTATGTTCAATGCATGGGCTTCAAGTATGCGACAGCGTCACATACTTCGTCTGCGTCCGGTAAAGAGAGAGATCACAAACAGGACAACGAAGATGAAGAACAGAACCTTCGCAATGCTGGCTGCAGCCTCTACGATACCGAAGAAGCCGAAGATCCCTGCAATCAATGCAACAACTAGAAAAATAACGGACCATTTTAACATAATGTTCACCCTGCTTTCTTAATCGATTTTAATTGGATATGCTCCTGGGATTGCATGATGTTCTATGAAGCGGCATATACCCAATTTGAAGGATCGTTAGGGAGGCGTTGGCAAGTTGCCTCAGCGCCCTTCGTAGTGTTCTTTAACCGAGGCGGCAGAGGATGAAACAACTTGGCGAATGGTGGCATTCCTGGCAAATGCCCTTTGTTTCGTAAACTTGGGGATGGGGTAACTATTGCGTATCGAAAACCAAACATTACTGGAAAGTGAGGGACAACGTATGCTAACACAAATCAGTGTTGCCATCATCGCTGTAGCGTTTGCGGTTCTTGTCTTCTTCTTGATCAAGACCTTAAAGGCCGCAACACAATCGCTCGAAAAGGTAACACAAACACTTCAGGAAGTTCAAAAGACCGTGGACGAATTGAGCTACGAAGTGAAGCAGACGATTCGAAATACAAACGATATTACGGTGGATGTTCAGCATAAGATGAAACAGATCGACCCTGTAATGGATACCGTCAAGAACCTGGGAGAGGCTTTAAGTGAGGTTACCTACGCGGTGAAGCAGGTTTCCTCAGGGATGGTCAGCCGCTTCAAGCAGTCCAGGGTGGAGCAGAAGGAAGAGCCGCGCATTCGTCAAGAAGTGCCTGTGACAGCCCAAGACCGCACGTTCCAGTCTTATGATGCCGTATATCAGAATACAGAAGCACAAGAGAAGTCACGCAGTCGGAATTGGTTAGCCTATGTGGATACAGCCGTTAGTCTGTGGCATAGTTTCCGCCGTCAAAAGGCCAGATAAATCGAAAGAGCGAATTCAAGTTACAGCTCTGTAAGGTGAAGAAAGGAGGAGGTCGCATGTGGAATGTCACACTGTTGATGGTAGGGCTCTTGATTTACTCCGGAGGTGGAGGTGTTGTGTCAGAGCCACAGCCACAGCATACAGCCGGGATATCGCAGCCGCCTATAATTCTAGCCGCTTCGGATGTTGGACAAGCACATATTAGCGACAATTCTGTAGAGAGCTATGGGACATTAAACGGGATTTCCTTAACGGATAGCAAGAAAGACGTTATCCGTAAGCTGGGAACGCCGGCCCGAACTGAACAGGAAGACTTGAGCGGGATAACCAAGCTTCATTATAAAGACATGGAGGTTGGTGTCCGCAACGGTTATACCGAATACGTTCATGTGAAGCCCTCTGCAGACTCCTTTCAGGTGGAAGACCAGAGCATAGGTATGACAACCGAACGGGTTCGGGCGTCCTTGGGCAAGCCATACTTTAAAGCCGAGGACGGAGATGTTTATCTCGAGAATCAAAATGCGCTTAAGGTTTATGTAGATCGAGATTCCGGCCAGATTGAAGGAATTGATTTGTTTTTCGATTATACTCAATAAATCTGTTTCAACCTTGAACAGGATGGGTAATAACAGTTGGACTATAACCTAAATTTAGGTTTTACACTATTAGGGGAGGTTTTCATCATGGAATTTACAAATACACAGTCTTATGCAAAAGTCGTTGAGAATGGTACGCAGGCGGTTCAGGAGGTTCAGAACCTTCGCCAGTCCGGCTACGATAACGATCGGATCTATGTGCTGGCTCACGACTCGGATAAGACGAGCCGGATTGTGGATGCATCAGATGCCAATAACGTAGGCATCAAAGAAGAAGGCGTGTTCGATGCCTTTGCGAATCTGTTCCGCTCACGCGGCGATGAACTGCGCGCCAAAATTGTATCTCTAGGATTTACCGAGGCAGAGGCAGGCTTCTATGAGAAGCAGCTGGATCTGGGTAAAGTACTCGTTATTGCTAAGAAGGATTAATAACTGTAACGGAAGTTCAGCCTTGTTGCTGTGACTATAGTATGAGTTATAGGTCTTAAAACATAGATAAGGAATGAGACATAAACAGGTCTCATTCCTTATCTATGTTTTAAAAGAATGTTCCATGAACCTATTAAAAGTGGAAGATTCAAGTTTTACACCCTTTTTCTATGGCAAAAGATACAGCGGTTATTATAGTATAATAGTAGGAAAAGGATTTCTATCGTATAAACCGAACGTTAAAGGAGAGGGCAATGAGAATATTAATCGTAGACGACAATCCGACTAACGTCATCATTATTCGAGAAATCTTGAAAAAGGAAAACTACCAGGATACCGTATCTGCATCTTCAGCCCTGGAAATGTTTGAGCATTTGGGACTTGGGGATCGCAGCCATGTGCTGCATCCGCGAAGAGCGGATATCGATCTGGTTCTGTTAGATATGATGATGCCCGAGATGGATGGAATAGAAGCATGCCGTATTGTTCAGCAATACGAGCATTTGAAGGATATACCGATCATCATGGTAACCGCCGTCGGCGATTCCAAGAAGTTGGCAGAGGCCCTTGATGCCGGGGCTGTAGATTATGTGACCAAACCGATCAACAAGGTTGAACTTATGGCACGGATACGCCTGGCGCTCCGGTTAAAGCATGAGAAAGACTGGCATATTGAGCGCGAACAGCGGGTGCAGGCGGAGCTTAAGCTTGCGGCTATGGTTCAAAATGCCGTCCTGAGCTCTCCAATTGAAGATGAGCAGCTAGAGATCCATGCACTGTACCAGCCTTCGGCAGAGCTTGCGGGAGATTTGTACGCATGGTACCCGCTTGGAGATGGCCGTTACGGCGTGATTCTGCTGGATATGATGGGACACGGTATTACTTCGTCCCTATTTTGCATGTTCATTGCCTCGGTTCTGAAAGACACCGTGACGACTTATGTCGAACCGGAGAAAGTCGTTCAGGAATTGAACCGCAGGTTCAATCAGCTAAGCCTTGGTGAACAGCTGATACAGTACTATTTTACAGCTATCTATCTTGTCGTAGACACGCGTTTGAAACGGGTGGACTATGTTAATGCCGGTCACCCACCGGCGCTGTTCTTCCAGGAAGACGGCCGTGTTATGACCCTGGACCAAGGCTGCTGCCCGGTAGGCTTGTTCGATCGGATTGAAGACATGGAGCCAAGAAGCTTTCAATATGAAGGCGAGGGTCATTTGGTGATGTATACCGACGGTCTGCTTGAATTGGTGGACGGCGGACATGACGAGAAGCTGGACTATTTGAAGGAACATTTGGGCGGCCCTCATCATTGGAGAGAAGATGAGATGAAGGAACAATATTTTGTAGATGATCCATTGCAGGAGCGAGAGGACGATAAATGCCTGGTTTGGATATCTCTTAAAAAAGGAGAGAACATAAATCAATGAAGCTTAAGAGTAAGTTAGTCATTGGTTTTACAACCTTGTTAGCTCTCATGCTGGTTCTTACCCTGATTGGGTACGACCGGATTAGTTATATGAACAGCCAGATGGATAAAATCTATGAAGAGCGCTATCAAAAAGTGCGAAACTCCAGCGGTATGCGCGGGGAAGTCAACAATATGGCGCGCGAGCTAACGAATATGATTTTGAGCAATGACCAATCCACGTATGCTGTATCCAAACAGGAAATCGAAAGCATGACCACAAAGGCAGTGGAATATTTCTCATTCATTCAAGATAGCGTAAATACCGCTGAGGAGCAGCAGCTGCTGGTCCGGATTGAACGTGCGGTTAATGAATATATTGTATACCAGAACAAGACACTGGATCTGTTGGCCAACAGCGATGCAGACGAGGCTAACTCGCTACGTAATTCAACAGGGCAATCGGTTCAGGATGAAATGCTTACCAGCTTAAACGAGCTTAGCAGCTACGAGAATCAGAAGATCAATGATGATATTACGGCAGCCAAGGCTGCTTATGACCGTTCCGTTCAGATGTTCATTTATATTATGGCCGGTGGACTATTAATCGGGATGCTGGTCATTCTATGGATCCTTCCAAGCATTACCCGGGGCATCAACGTTGTCTCGATGATGTTGAAGAGTTTTGGGGAAGGCAGACTGAAGGCGATTCGCCGTATCAAAGTTACGTCCAAGGATGAATTTGGAGATGTAGCCCGGGTATTTAAAGACTTGTCCGAAGATATTCTCGAGAAGCAGCGGATAGAGGAGACCTATCTTCAGGCGCAGCGCGATCAATCGTGGCTTAACTCGAATATGGCCAGAGTAACGGAGCTGCTGGAGGGGATTAATTCCCTTGAAGAGGTGGGTCAGCGGTTTATTAGCGAATTCACACCGATATTAGGTGCTCACTATGGAGCTATTTATATTCATCAAGAAGATAAACATCCGAATAAATTGGAACTGAAAGGTTCCTATGCGCATGAGGGCGGCGAGGAGCCCAAGATTTCCTTCATGATTGGGGAAGGACTCGTAGGGCAAGTCGCGCTGGACAAGAAACCGATTGTGCTGAGAAATGCGCCTGACGATTACATGAAAGTGGAGTCCGGCTGGGGATCATCCAAGCCGATTTCCGTCATGATCTATCCGATCCTGTTCGAGAATGAAGTGCTGGGTGTGGTGGAGCTGGCAGCCTTCGAGGAGACAACATCCCTGCAGGAGCAGCTCATCTCACAGCTGAGTCAGTCGCTTGGCATTATTCTGAATAATATTACAGGACGCCTGCGGGTCGAGCAGCTGCTGCGGGAGTCGCAGGCGATGACAGAAGAGCTTCAGGTTCAGTCGGAGGAGCTGCAGACCCAACAAGAAGAGCTTCGCCGTTCCAATGAAAATCTGGAGGAGCAAACCAATGCCCTCAAACGTTCCGAAGATTTGCTGCAGCGTCAACAGGAAGAGCTCGAGCATTATAATACCGAGCTGGTTGCCAAGACGCGCGCGCTGGAGGAACAGGTGCAGGAAGTGGAAGAGAAGAACGATGAAATTGAGAAGGCCCGGTTGAAGCTAGAGCAGCAAGCGAAGCAGCTTTCGGTTACAACCAAATACAAGTCGGAGTTCATGGCAAATATGTCTCACGAACTGCGAACCCCTCTTAACAGCCTGCTCATCTTGTCACAGCTGCTGTCTGAGAATAAGAGCGGAAATCTGAGCGATAAGCAGATCGAATATGCGCAGACGATTTATATGTCAGGTTCGGACCTGCTCAAAATGATTGATGAAATTCTCGACTTGTCCAAAGTGGACGCCGGGAAAATGGAAATTAATTACGAGGATGTTCAGCTGCAGGATATTGAATCCTTTGTGGAGCAGAATTTTGCCGCTGTAGCGTCGCGTAAACATATTGATCTTCATGTACACATCGGGGAGGACATTCCGCAAAGCATCGTTACGGACAGTCATCGCGTGAAGCAAGTCCTTCGTAACCTGCTCTCCAATGCATTCAAGTTCACGAACCAAGGCTCCGTTGAGCTGAATATGGAGAAGGCCGATCCAGAGAAACTCCCTATCTATCTGAATGCAGAAGCAGACTATGTGGCATTTGCGGTAAAAGACAGTGGAATTGGTATACCTGCTGACAAAACCGATCTGATCTTTGAAGCTTTCCAGCAGGTGGACGGCACCACAAGCCGCAAATATGGCGGGACCGGGCTCGGCTTGTCGATCAGCCGCGAGCTTTCCCGTCTGCTTGGCGGGGGGATTCTGGTTGAATCGGAAGAAGGCAAGGGCAGCTGCTTCACTCTCTTCCTGCCGAGCAGCCCTCCGGAAGTGGTTCAGGGAGTACAGGAGGCAGCGGCGTCCATTGAGGCTCCGCCAGAGAGCAATCTGATTGTTCCGAAGGCCAAGATGGTCACAACAGAGGTCAACCCATCCGTACAAGTGGATGATGATCGCAACCAGATAGGGCCGACCGATCGAGTGCTGCTCATTATTGAGGATGATGTGAAGTTTGCCAGAATCCTTCTGGATATGGCTAGAGGACGCGGGTTCAAAGCCTTGGTTGCTCTGCAGGGGGATATCGGCCTGGAGATGGCGAAGTCCTACAGACCGGACGCCATCATCCTGGATATTCAGCTTCCGGTCATCGACGGCTGGTCCGTCATGGGCGAGTTGAAGAGCTCAGCGGTTACGCGTCATATTCCGGTGCATGTGATCTCGGTTGTGGACGAAGTGAAGCAAGGACTTATGATGGGGGCTATCGCCTACCTGAAGAAGCCATCATCCAGAGAGGCACTGGAGAATGCGTTCACGCATATCGAATCGTACGCGGAAAAATCGATGAAACATCTCCTGATTGTTGAGGACGATGACATTCAGCGTAACTCCATCATTGAATTGATCGGTCATGACGATGTATCTATTACGGCGGCATCCACGGGTGCCGAAGCACTCAGCGAGCTGCGTAAGCAGCGCTATGACTGTATGGTGCTTGATTTGATGCTGACAGACATGACGGGCTTTGAGCTGCTGGATCAGATTCGTGATGATGAGAACCTGATGGATCTGCCAATTATTATTTATACCGGTAAGGATCTGGATTCGAAGGAAGAGATGCAGCTTCGCAAATATGCGGAGTCCATCATCATTAAAGACGTGAAATCTCCCGAACGGCTTCTGGATGAAACGACCCTGTTCCTCCACCGGATTGAAGCCGATTTGCCGGAGGATAAACGTAAAATTCTGCAAAAGCTGCACAATAAGGAAGAGCTGTTCGAAGGCAAGAAGATTCTGCTTGTGGATGATGATATCCGCAACGTATTTGCTCTCTCCAGCGTACTGGAAGGATACAACATGGAAGTGACCTTTGCCGAGAACGGCAGGGAAGCGATAGAGCTGCTTCAGGATAATCCGGACTACGATTTGGTGCTGATGGATATGATGATGCCGGAGATGGACGGCTATGAAGCGATGCGCCTTCTGCGAGAGATGCCTGAGTTCGAAAAGCTACCGATTATAGCATTGACAGCCAAAGCCATGAAAGAGGACCGGGCGAAATGTATTGAAGCCGGAGCCTCTGATTATATGAAGAAGCCGATTCAGACCGAGCAGCTTCTTTCACTTATGAGGGTTTGGTTGTATTCGTAAACCGCTTTTGTGGGTAAAGTACAAGTAGCAAATAAACACTCGGAAAGCGGTGCACCCGTTATGTCATCTAGTAACCATACTGAATCAGAACAACTGTTGATAACAGAGGATAGCGAATGTGAGCTGGAGCAGATCGAGTTGGAGCTTCTTTTGGAAGGTATTCATCGATTCTATGGTTACGATTTTCGTAATTATGCTATTCCTTCATTGAGGCGGAGAATCTGGCATCATGTGCATGCCGAAGGGGTATCCTCGATCTCCGCGCTTCAGGATAAAGTACTCCACGACCGTTCTTGTTTTGAACGGCTCATATATAATCTGTCCATTCCCGTCACGGAAATGTTCAGGGATCCCAAATTATTCCTGACATTCAGGCAGACGGTAGTTCCTCTGCTTCGTACGTATCCGTATATACGGATATGGCACGCCGGCTGCTCAACTGGAGAAGAGGTGTATTCCATGGCGATTCTGCTTCATGAAGAGGGGCTGTATGAAAAATCCCGGATTTATGCGACGGACATGAACTCGCGTTCTCTCCAGCAGGCCAAGGAAGGCGTGTTTGACATCAAACGCATGAAGCAGTACACCAAGAATTATATGGAGGCGGGCGGAACCCGCTCGTTCTCCGAATATTATACTGCGAAGTACAACTCGGTTATTTTTCAACCGTATTTGAAGAAAAACATGATTTTTGCAGAACATAATCTGGCAACGGATCGTTCCTTTAACGAGTTTAATGTGATCTTTTGCCGGAATGTCATGATATATTTCAATGATCAGCTGCGGGATCATGTGCACGGATTATTTCACGAGAGTCTAAGCCATTTCGGTATTCTCGTACTGGGTGCCAAAGAGTCCATCCACTTTACGAATTACAGTGAAGCCTATGAGACACTGGACCGGGTCGAGAAAATTTACCGGAAGATTAAATAGAAAGTTTTGTAGGAGGATCTCATGGGGTTTCACGAACCGATTCATATTCTGTTGGTAGATGACCGCCCTGAAAACTTACTTGCACTCGAAGCTGTTCTGGACAGTGAGCAATACACGCTAATAAAAGCGACTTCGGGGGAAGAAGCTCTGCGGTATCTCTTGAAGTATGACTTTGCTGTGATTGTTCTGGATGTACAGATGCCCGGTATGGACGGTATCGAAACAGCAAGGCTGATCAAGGCGAGAGACAAAACAAAGGATATTCCGATTATCTTTATTTCTGCAAACAGCAAGGACGCGGAGCATCTCTTTGCGGGTTATTCGGCAGGTGCAATCGACTATATGGTTAAACCTTTTATCCCTCAAATCTTGAAGTCCAAGATCGAGGGTTTTGTCGATATGTACCAAACCAATAACAGACTCAAGATCCAGTCCATGCAGCTGCATCAGAAGACGCTGGAACTGGAGAAGATCAATCATGAGCTTGTGCAGGCGAAGGAAGCAGCGGAGATTGCCGTTAAAGCCAAAACGGAGTTTCTGGCGATGATGAGCCATGAAATCCGTACGCCGATGAATGGCGTGATCGGTATGATCGATTTGCTGATGGACAGCGAGCTTCAGGAAGAGCAGCGGGAGTATGCAACGATCATCCGCAACAGCGCGGATGCTTTGGTTAACATCATTAATGACATCCTGGATTTCTCCAAGATGGAATCCGGCAAGATGGAGCTGGAGGAATATCCGTTTGATCTCAAGTCTTGTGTGCAGGAAGTGTTCGGTTTGTTCTCGGGAGAAGCCTCCAAGAAAAATTTGCAGCTTTCGTATTACATTGAGGAGCGTATTCCGTCGATGGTATTTGGCGATATGGGACGTCTTCGCCAAGTATTGGTCAATCTGGTATCCAACGCTGTGAAATTCACCAATGAGGGTGGAGTATATTTGGTTGTATCGCTGACCCAAGTCGAAGAGGACCGGTTAACCCTCGAATTTACGGTGAAGGATACGGGGATTGGCATCTCATCAGAGAAAATCGATCGGCTGTTCAAGCCATTCTCGCAGCTTGATTCCTCCATGACCCGCAAATACGGAGGGACAGGGCTGGGACTTGCCATCTGTAGATCCCTTGTGCAGATGATGGGTGGGGACATTACGGTGGAATCCAAGGAAAATAAGGGTGCCACCTTCGTATTTACGATGTGTGTTCATACCTATGAGGAAGGAGACTATCGACGGCGAGAAGATGAGCCTACCGATAAATTTCGCGTCCATGGGGAGAGACAAGCCAACATCCTGATTGTGGATGATCACCCGATTAATCGAAAGCTGATGGACAGCATGCTGAAAAAGATGGGAATGAGCGCGGACATGGCAGAGGACGGTAAGCAGGCGGTTGATATGGTTGCCGGTCCTAAAGTGTACGATATCATTTTTATGGATCTGCAAATGCCGGTTATGGATGGCCTGGAGGCTGCACGCCTGATCCGTCAGATGAAGCATGGAGCGGATGCACCTATTCTGGTTGCCATGACAGCCAATGTGATGGATGGTATCCAGAAGCGCTGCTCGGATGCCGGAATGGACGAATATATTAGCAAGCCGGTCAAAATCAGCTGCGTTAAGCACCTGTTGTCCCGATATACACCAGTGGAACCGGACGACTGGGACAACCGTCCAAACACCATTCGAATCATTAACGGTTAGGGAAAAGATTCGTTTCCATATATTAGCACGGCCACATTCCCCTTCAACCTGTTTCAACGAGTTAGATAACGGGTTATGTAAAGGGAAAACAAATTATTTGGGAGAGAGTGTCTATGAATACAAAAACAAATGATAAGTTCAATGCCAAGACTCAGATGAGCGAGGGTGTATGTACTGTATTTTTGAGCGGTGAACTTGATCTGTCCGTCGCTCCGGATTTTCGATTAGTAATGGAACCTCTTGTCGGCAATTCCGAAGTAGACTTGATCGTCAACATGAAGGACATGACATATATTGATAGTACAGGTATTGGTATTCTTCTGTCGATACTGAAAGCAAGACACGGCATGGAAGCCCGTTTTGCAGTTGAGGAAGTTCCGCCGCAAATTCAGAAGCTGTTTGATATGACGGGTATTGCGAAGTTCTTTCAGTCGTAAGAAGTATTCCCAATAGGAAAGGATCGAAAAGAATGAATTCAGATGTACAAAGAGTAACACTTAATTTGCCTGCCAGTGCTGAATACGTGGATATCGTAAGGCTGAATCTGTACGGGATAGCTTCCAAGATGGGCTTCTCCTATGAAGAGATTGAAGATATGAAGGTTGCAGTGTCTGAGGCCTGCAATAACTCGGTTTTGTATGCGTATAGTCAGGAAGGCGGAATGGTAGAGGTATTATTCCAAGTGACTAGCGAGTCGCTATCCATTACGGTCAGAGACGAAGGGGAGAGTTTCGACAGTGTGGGAGCGGTTGGTAACCGTTCACTTCATGATAAAGATCTCAGTGAGGTCCAAATCGGCGGACTCGGCTTCTACCTGATGGAGGCGCTTATGGATGAGGTGAGCGTAACAAACCAGGCTGGAAAGGGAACCGAGGTTATGCTTACGAAGCGGCTTGCAAGAAGCGAGGAGCGGGTATGAGTGATAAGGTGACTCCCCCAGAGTCCAGGGATGAAGCAGTACATTTAATACAACAGTATCAGCAGACGAAGGATAACGATATCGCAACGGTGCTGATTAAGAAATATGAGCCGATGGTCAAAATGGCTGCGGGCAAAATTGCCCGGAATCGGCCGGATCTGTATGAGGACTTATATCAGGTGGGTCAGATGGCATTAATCCGTCTGCTTCAGCAATACGACATTAGCCTGGGGATTCCGTTCGAGCCCTATGCCATGAAGAGCATGATTGGGCATATGAAAAACTTCCTCCGCGATAAGTCGTGGTACATTCAAGTACCCAGACGAATCAAGGAGAAAGGTGCCTTGGTCCAGCAGGCAATTGATGAGTTAATGGTGAAGCTGGAGAGGTCTCCGGATGTGAATGAGATTGCAGCTTATCTGGATCTATCCGTTGAAGAAACCGTCGAGGTGTTAGCCGGACGGGAATGCTATCACTACGTATCACTCGATTCCCCATTATCTCAGGAAGAAACCGGAGCAACGCTTGGAGAGCTGATTAGCTCGGATGTGAATGACTTTGATTCCGTGGAGAAGCGGATGGATCTTCAGCAGGCGATGAGTCAGTTGAAGGAACAGGAGCAGAAGGTGCTGCTGCTGGCATTCCAGGAAGGGCAGTCCCAGCGGGCCATTGCTCAGAGACTTGGAGTATCGCAAATGAGTGTGTCGCGTATCCAGAAGCGGGCAACGGAAAAATTGAAGCAGATTATGTCCAATTCATCTTACTGATATGGACAAGCCCCGTAGTGACAGACGTATGGGAACATAAGGCACGCTTCCTCAATTATAGGAAGGCGTGCCTTTTTGGAACCGCAATATCCGGATTGAAATAGAAGGGAGTGGCAAAGAGAGTATGCTTGCGCCAGATAGAGCGGAGGGTCAGGATATATATACTTTTGCAGGAGGGTGGCAGTGGCATGATGTCCGAACGGATGATTGGCAATCCTCCTGGATTGGTGAACTTCGAACGCGTTATCCCTATACGTCCGAATGGTTTGATCTGGCATCGACGTTAAAGGATCGGAATTACTTGTCCGTTCGCTTCAAAGAGGGCGTAGAAACCGTTATTATGGGGACCATGCTCTATAAGGTTACGTCCGATCCTGATCATCACAAGTCGGAACAGTTCTATTTCTATTTGGACGATCATGTGCTGATTACCATTAATCTGGATGACCATACCCGTAGTGTGATGGCCAAGTCGGAGAGAACATCCATGCTCCATCAATGCCGGGGGCCTGCAGATGGCATGTTTGTTCTGGCACGGGCGATTCTGCATTATTATCATGCAGGGATGGATCAATTCGAATGCAATCTTCGGCTTGTTGAAAGTGATATGCGCACGCGCAACCGGCGAACCTTGATGGATAAGATCCTGTCGGCCCGGTTCGAGTTATTGGACTGGAGTAATCTGTTTATCCCATTTCAAGAGCTTGTTGCCGCCGCTAGGGAAGGCTATCATAACCAACTGGATGACAGCCGCTCCTTCCAGCAGCTCCAGTACAGAGTGGAGAGACTGGAGCAGCTGATCCACCATTATGAGCGCGAAATTGATACCCTTGTTTCTATTGATGATGCCATCTCCGGATTCCGCGGCAATGAAATTATGAAGACGCTGACGATTTTTACCGTCGTCTTCACACCGGCCACGGTGATCGGTGCCGTATGGGGAATGAATTTTGAGAACCTGCCGGCTATTAAAACATTCTGGGGATTTACGGCAATCAGCGCTTTCATCCTGCTGTGGACCGGTGGAATGTACCTCTGGTTGCGTGCGAAAGGATGGACGGGTGATTTGCTCCGCGTGAAGTCCAAAAACAGAAACATATAAATTCAAGGTTAGTAGGAAAATTTAGCGTCATAACAGCCCGGTACCTGCTTCTGCTTAGGTTACCGGGCTGTTTGTATGCAGCGAGAGCTGGCTAGGATTTGGATTGATCGATATATCCTTGCAGATCGGAGATGAAATCTCCAATCATCGGTACATTGACAAAGAAGCTGAGAATGTAGCCCAAGAGACCAAGCACAAGAGCCGTGCCCAGGGTTAGACCGAGCCCCCGGGACAGCCCAGCCGTGAGGTTGGCAATGATGCGTTTCTTGGGATTCATGTAATTGTCGATCATATCCTTCATTTCCGATTTCTCCAGGGTGGCCGCGATTTTGTCCAGACGAGTGTTCAGCTTCTTCACTTCATGCCGGAGCTCGAAAGGGTGCTCCTGAACATCATCTGCCGCGCTGGAGTGCCTTTCCTTGGTTGATGCAGATTCCTCCCGCTTTTCCTCATGTGGTCTGGAATGCCCCCCGCTTCGAGTTGAGAGGCTGGAGCGGCTGTTATATGGATTGGCTTTGCTCATGAGATATCCCCGCTTTCTTAGGCAGATGCCCCGTGTCATTTCACCTGCAGAACAATACACTAATAACAAGTAACCTTCTAACGCTCTGGCACAAAAATAGCCAGCTTTGTCAGCTGGCTATTTCGTGACCTCACGAATTAATAATTCGTAGTCGATTTTATTTCACGGCTGACATCGGAAGAGGTGTCCATCGCTTTTTCCTTCACGTCTTTGGAAGCACTGGATACCTCGTCGGACACATCCGCTGAGACTTCCTTAACGCTGGACATAATATTTTGACGGCCTTCATTTACCGTTGTCATGACATCGGAGGCTTTGCTGCCCACGGTTTTAGCCAGCTCAGAAGCCTTATCGCCTACAGTGCAAGCAACTTCCTTGGTTTTATCGGTTACGATGCTCAGCTTCTCGGACAAATCGCCACGAAGCTCGCGGCCTGGCTTGGGAGCGAACAATAGAGCTGCTGCTGCTCCGACCAATGCACCGATAAAAGCACCTCTAAAGAATGTGGACCCGCCTTGTACTGGATTTTCTTGTTCTGTGTGATTCATAACTTTCACTCCTTTTAGTTAATATAAAGTTTAAACATATAAACACGAGTATCAGGCTGTGCGTCTAAACAATTTGGCAACAAGACCGAGCAGGAATACAAAGATGGCCGTACCGATAATAGCAGGTACAATGGCAAATCCGCCAATTACAGGGCCCCATGCTCCGAAGAGCCACGGTCCGAGCCACGCACCTACAAAACCTGCGATCATGGATCCGATAATTCCGCCCGGCATTTCATGACCCACCAGCGCATCCCCGATAATCCCGATGATGATTGCCATCACGATGCTGATAATGATTCCCCACATAGGATCGCCTCCTTTTTCAGAGCAATGTTTTTCGTGTGGGCTTGCTTATCTCGTAATTAAACGTAAGGCCACATCGTGAAACAGGGCAGACGGGAAACGGGGAAGAAAATGAAATGTCCATCCTCTGCGGAATTTACCCTGCTGTCATTTGCGGATTTTTGTACTATACTGGATAAGGATTTGCAATTATTATCGAATTAAAGATCTATTTCGATGTCACAAACACTCGAATTTTTCAGGAACGATGCTGTCATAGACGGTTTATAGAAGGAGTCGTGCAACATGGATACTGTATTGGTGAAGGAATATCGAGCGGATATAGTGGAGTGCGTCCACAATGGACATATATGTATTGTTAATGATGAAGGAGCCGTTCAAGCCTATGCAGGAGATCCGGAATATGTCGCATTCACGCGTTCCTCCGCCAAGCCGCTGCAGGCAATCCCATCCATCCGTTCGGGATTGGCAGATCATTATGGGTTAACAGTAGAGGAAATTGCGATTATGACGGCTTCCCATCGGGCAGAGCCGGCCCATGTTGAAGTATTGGAGCGCTTTGCCCGCAAGGTAAGCATTGGGGAGTCCAATATGGTCTGCGCATCCAGTTGGCCGCTGGATGAAGGAAGCAAGGAATCTCTTTTGCGTGAAGGAAGCGATAAGAGCAAATGGTACCATAATTGCTCGGGCAAGCATTACGGCATGCTTGCCTATTGCCAGATGGCGGGATACCCGCTTAAAGGATATGACCATCCGGAACATCCGCTTCAGCAGGAGATTCTTGGAACGGTCTCCGATTTGGCCGGATTGGCACCCGGCGATATTCGTCTAGGCACGGATGGATGCGGACTGCCGGTATTTGCTATGCCGCTCCGTGCTCTGGCCACCGCCTATATGAAGCTTGCATCCCCTGACCGGATCGAGGATGAGCCTACGCGAAAGGCGGTCCTTACGATCACATCGGCTATGAATGCATCTCCCTATATGGTTGCGGGGAACCACAAAGTGGACACCCTCCTTCTGGAAGATGATAACGTGGTGGCAAAAGGGGGCTTTAAAGGGGTGTACTGTTTTGGTCTGAAGAAGGAGCGATTGGGTATTTCGTTTAAAATCGCAGATGGTTCAGAGGAAGAGTGGGGCTGGATTGTGGAGTCCATACTGGAGCAAATCGGATACAGCAATAAGACGACCCTCCAGCGGCTGAAAGCCGCGTATCCCAAGGATCTATTCAATGATGAGGGACGCAAGGTAGGCAGGGCCGAAACTGAATTTATACTGACCCGCGTTTAAACAAGAATGATTAGATCGAAATCCGCCGGGGTATTAGAATAGTAAAAACGGCGGAGGTGACCGGCCATGATTAAGATCATGACGGCTGCGGAAAGACATACTACCCATGATGATGGTATTCATAGTGAATTCAGTTTTTCTTTTGGAGATTATACAGATCCGCATAATGAGCATTTTGGAAGCCTACTCGCACATAATGAATATGTGCTGAAACCGATGGAGGGTTTTGATCGCAGGTTTCATCATGACTTGGTGATTGTCCATTTGGTGCTGGAGGGCAAGTTAACGTATGAGGATGATAAGGGGAAGTTTATGGAGCTTACCCCAGGCACGATTCATGTTGTGAATACAGGCTCGGGTGTATATCATGCAGAGAATAATGCGTCTTCCTCCGAAGATGTCCGTTATCTGGAAATGTGGTTTTTACCTGCTGAGCCGGGTCTTGAGGCCAGTCATCACCAAGGCGACTTTACACAAGCACAGCGATTAAACCAGATGCTTCCGATCATCGGATCGGGTGACGGTGAACGCAGCTTGCCCCAATCATTGGATGTTGTGATGTACAGCAGCATACTCGAGACAGGCAAAGAGCTGACGTACAGCTTATCCGAGGATAGGAGAATGCATGTGTACGTTATCAGCGGCCAGGTTGAAATATCATCGGAAGACGGAGTATTTGATATTTCATCCGGTGACGCCGCCAGAATACAGCGTCGTCATGAGCTGACCTTCCAGGGGAACTCAAGTGAGGGGAACTCGGAAGTAGTTATCATTGATATGCCATAGATTAGGACGGCAAAGCCCCCGGAAACTCGCGAATTTCATTAGCGAAGTTCCGGGGGCTTTGCCGTGGAATGGGTATCTGCTTGGTTTCTTTACGATTTAATGATTTCCGCGAAGCTGGCCGAGTTCTGATACTACGGCTTCCACTTCGGATATGCTGAGATTTTGTTTATTCATGACCATATCATACAAGTCATAAATATCATCGTATTGATTAACCGAGAAGGCGGAAGCCTGCATTGCAGCGCCTGTAGCCATCCGAAGCTTTGTTTTGATCTGCTCAATCATATACTCGACATTCGCTTGCGATTTTTCATTCAAGTTCATGTGTAACACCATCCTCTCTTCGGCGGATTTACGATTTTCATCCCTGTATTGTATCATGTTACTGTGCAGCTCGACCAATGTTTTTGCCATTGTGGACGTGAATAGGTTAAAATCAGGAAAAAACCTGTTTCAAAGGCATCGGTAAGCAGTATGGGAGCATGGATTAATGAGGAGGTCCGTCATGAGCGAACAAGCTGATAAACCGCCAATCGTATATGCCGCCAAGGCCAAAATGTCGGGCCACGAACTGATGGTTTTCTTTCAAATGATCTCGCAGCGGCATGCAATCGAAAGCATTGTGTTCTTATGTATTGGTACCGATCGTTCAACGGGGGATGCACTGGGACCGCTGACGGGAAGCCGGCTGGCGGCATATGGGTTCCCGCACGTGGTTGGGACGCTGCCTGAACCGTGTGATGCCTTCAATCTTCAAGCGAGACTGAACGGGATACCCGCGGATAAGGTGATTGTTGCCATTGATGCGTGTCTGGGGCAGGCTTCCTCTGTCGGTTATTTCTTTACGAGTGAAGGTCCATTGACACCAGCCCAGTCTGTCGGAGGGAAGCTTCCTTCCGTGGGAGATTACAGTGTGGCAGCCGTTGTGAATGTTCAGGGTCCAAAGCCTTATTGGACCCTGCAGGTAACGTCCCTTTACCAAGTCATGGGGATGGCGGAGGAGATAGCACGGCAAGCGGCATTGGCCTTTAATCTTAGGACATAAGGCATGGCGTTTCAGCCTGGGTTGATTCTGTTTAATATAGATCATTCTTTATAAAATAATGGGTGTCTACCAAATGGCATCCGCTGAATAGAAAGAAGGGTATCGCTATGGAAAAAGTACAATGCAACGGCAGCACGATTTGTTATGTTGATCAGGGACAAGGTGAGCCGGTCATTTTGCTTCACGGGTTCTGCGGAAGCTCTGCCTACTGGGAACAGATTCTGCCATTTCTTCAAGGCTTCAGAGTCATTGTACCGGATCTCCGGGGACACGGACGGTCTGACGCACCGATGGGACCTTATACCATCGAACAGATGGCAGACGATGTACTCCAGTTAATGGATGAGCTCGATATTCCGAAGGCTGCATTACTTGGCCATTCCCTCGGAGGCTATATTACGCTCTCCTTCGCCCAGCGTTACGCTTCTCGTCTGAACGGCTTCGGCCTGATTCATTCTACGGGTTATCCGGACTCGGATGAGGCGAAGGAGAAACGAGTGAAGGCGGTTAGCACCATTCAAGGGGAAGGCATTACTGCTTTCGTTGACGGGTTGGTGCCCGGCTTATTCGCTCCTGGCACAGAGGATACCAAGCCAGAGTGTATTCAGCGGGCGAAGGAGATAGGCTACCTGACACCACCGCAGGGAGCAATAGGGGCGGTGCTGGCTATGCGTGAACGTCCGGACAGACGCGACGTTCTCTCGGCATCCATACTGCCTATCCTGCTTGTAGCCGGAGAGAAGGATGGATTAATTCCAGCAGAGCGTACCTTTACGACAGAGAATGACAATGTAACTCGCATTGTGATTGAAGGTGCCGGACATATGAGTATGATGGAGACGCCGGAGAAACTTGGCGAAGTGATTACGTCTTTCATGGAACAGCTTGAACATGAATAAACGCATGACAACCCTTGTATAGCTTATAATAAACGGATACCTCTTGAATCGGGGTATCCGTTTTATTTTTTTCATAATGTGTTTGGTTTGCTCCCATCATCCATCCTGGGCTGATCAGTGCTGTGTTGTTGAAGGTTACCCCGCGCTACTGGAATTCTGATCCCGGATAGCCTACAATTTAATCTAGATTGAGCTTAGAGTAATGAAGGCTGCGCCGCAGAGGGAATCTGCGAAGCTGCCCAGCGATCACAGGTGAGTGTCCGGCAGCGGAACTCATATTGGAAATATAACAATCAGGTCACTAGATGAATACGCTGCATTCGAAGTGATGCAGGTTAGGGGGCAAGCGTATGTTTCGCAGGGATTATCTCGTGCGTCTTATAGAGGATATGTCGCAGATGATTGCCAAGGTGTTTTCGCTGAAGCAGGAGCGCAAGCACACAGAAGCGCTCTGGGAATTGGATGATCTATTCAAACGGCAGTTCCGGTTGAATTCCCAGCTGCTTCGCTCACTGTCTGCTTCCGATATTGAGCAGTTATTTCGAAATCACGGCTATCTGGAGGCGGACAAGCTGCAGAGTGCTGCAAGACTAATGGAAGAGGAAGCCTCCATTCTGCTTGAGTTGGAGCGTGAAGAAGAAGCAGCGCTGCTCTATACCAAGGTCTTTCAGTTATATTTGAAGGCTGCCCTGCAAGGGGCCGATCCGAAGCTTCTGAACTTGCCGGAACGGATACACATCGTGAGGGAGCGTTTAAAGTCCTATGCATTGCCTGACACCGCTGCGCGGGATTACTATGCATATGCGGAGCAGCAGGGGATGTATGCGGAGGCCGAGAACATCCTTTATCAATTGCTGGATCACCGTGCGATTGAATATAACGAAGCGCTGCAGTTTTATCAACGATTACAGCTGAAGTCGCCTGAAGAGCTAGTCAATGGAGGGCTTCCTCTTGAGGAAGTCCGCGAAGGAATGGATGAGCTTCACCGTCGATTCCAGCATTCGGAGGAGGACGGTGGCGAGCAATCTATCCGTCAGGATTAACCTGTCCCTGTCTATACCATAAAGAAAGTGAGATGTACCTTTTGGATACATTAAGAAAATTGATTCATAACATCATGGAAGAAAGATCATTAATTACGGCTACACTGAGCCAGCTTCGCAAGCGGGAAGGCATGACCTACAGCAAGGTGACGATCAAGCCCGTAGATCTCAAGAACAAGCTCCATTATCAGTTCGCCTATTATTCGGGCACCAAGGTAACCCATTTGAACGTGCCGTCGGATGAGGCGGAGGCCGTGCTGGTGGACTTGTTCGAGAATGTGTTCCGGCAGGCGATGATCTACACACCGGAAGCGGATTATCAGGTTCTGATATCCAAGAAATACAAGGTTTCGATTCTGACGAAATCGCCGTCCAAGACGAAGACAGATTTATCCCATAACCGAAAAAAGACGTACATTCTCGAAGAGGGGGAGCCAGTTCCGTTTTTGGTGGAGCTGGGCATTATGAACGAGGATGGCAAGGTGTTTGCCCGCAGATACGATAAGTTCAAGCAGATTAACCGTTTCTTGGAGATGGTTGAGGATGTTCTTCCCCATCTGCCGGAGAACCGTCCGCTGACCATCGTCGATTTTGGCTGCGGTAAATCCTACCTGACCTTTGCCTTGTATCATTATTTGGCGGTAACCGCACGCAGAACGCTGAATATTGTCGGATTGGATCTAAAGGCGGATGTGATCGAACACTGCAGTATGCTGGCGAAAAAACTGAACTATAACCAACTGCGGTTTCTTGTCGGCGACATTGCGGAATATGACGAACTGGAGCAGGTCGATATGGTGGTCACGCTGCATGCATGCGATACGGCAACCGATGCAGCGCTGGAGAAAGCAGTCCGTTGGGGGGCCTCGGTCATCCTGTCGGTGCCTTGCTGCCAGCATGAGCTGTTCGCCCAAGTAGAGAGTCCCATCATGGAGCCTTTGCTGTCCCACGGTATTCTGAAAGAACGCTTCTCGGCGCTTGCGACAGATGCGATCCGGGCCAAGCTGCTGGATCTGATGGGGTACAAAACGCAGCTTCTGGAGTTTATCGATATGGAGCATACGCCCAAGAATATCCTGATCCGTGCGGTCAGCGGTTCGGCTGGTGATCGGGATAAGCTGTGGCAGGAGTATACCGCGTTTCGCGATTTTCTGAGCGCTTCGCCATATCTTGAGCGAGCGTGCCAGGATTTATTGCCAAATGCAAAAAAATAATTCGCGTTGACCCTGTGAACGATGAAAGTCCCTCATATCCGCAAGGCTATGGAGGCGTAAGCAAACTAATTCACGTTGACCCTGTAAACGATGAAAGTGCGAGAGCTCACTTTCATCGTTTTTTGATTATGCTATAAGAAAGTATGCTCTATCTGAAATCAGCACCTTGACGGATGCTTTGGAATGCGAAAACAATCGACCCTCTTAATGTATTCATCACGCCCACGGTGCGTGGTCCGAGGTTTGCTTGGATGATTGGTGAAGCTAATGGACTGGCTCTTATCTGCCATAAAAACCAGAGTTTGATTTGCTAATGGACATGAGGGGTCCTATCTGCCATAAAAACCAGAGTTTGATTTGTTAACGGACATGAGGGTTCTTATTTGCCCAAAAACAACCCCAAAGATGCGTTCAAATGCCGAAAAAGGGCTGTGGTGTCCGTTAGTTCTTACAAGTTCTCGATTTCGTTGAAATAACCTCTCTCTGGTCCGTTAGGATGATGTCATACTCCCCAATAGTGTCATACCTCGCAACAGTATTACACTGATGCTGTGGCTGCTGTGGGAGGAGAGGGATTCAATGCTTATGTAGAGGCTATAATCAAACCGGCTAGATAGGGCTCTGCAAAACCCGAAGACTCTAAATTCTTCTTCAATACGCCTGTCCTGATCTTCTTCTGAATCGATTGGTCCAAGCGTTGTTTGTTTCTGCTTCTAGACAACTTTACAAAGTCATTTGCGTCTGTGAGCCGGACAATATAGACCGTACTGTAAACCATCCCCTAATCCAGCCAGGAGTTCACCGCCAGTTCCATAAGAATAGCCGTGTGGTTCCTTGTCCAAAATGGATAATAGGTTGTGTTGACCCTGTGAGCCTAATGGATGAAAGCCATGAAATGAGCATCCACATGCGAGGGATACACACACATTCCTTATGGAATCGGGGTGTTCATTCTGGTACAGACCACATTTCGTTATGGGGCTGTGATGCTGATCGTTCTTCTGCTTATCGCTGGTGTTCGTACAGGTATGTTCTTTGAGGTGGACATATATCTGATCGGAACAGGTTTCGGTATGCTCCTGCTGCTTATGGCGGGAGTACGGCTGTTCGGAACACGCCGGAGGGTGGCGGCAGTTCATCGTGTCATGATGCCGGATACTCTGCTGTTTGATAGAGGTCTGCCCGTTATCCTTGGGTGTATATGCGGCATCCTGTTGCTTTATGGATTTCATGGAATCAGAGGGCCGCTGTCGCTGGAGGGTACGATGAAGGAGATCGTTCTGTGGGGAGGTTATGGAGCCTTTGCAGCTGCTGCATGGAGCGTGTGCCGTACAGCAGAGGGTCTGAAGGCAATGCGGATGGGCTGGCATCTGCTGGGGGCAATTTTGTGCGGCAATGCGCTGCTTGCCGTGTACGGGCTCCTGGAGCTGCCGTATGGGATTCACCATACGGCGGATGCGGCGATCAGCGCGACGGGCGCGAGGCTTGGCGGACTGCTTCAGTACCCGAACACGTTCGGGGCCGTGATGGCAGCCTTCCTGCTGGAGCGGCTGTTCGCGCTGCCGTCCGTCCCGTGGACTCGGACGAGCACGCTCCGCGCAACGGCGGCCTTGCTGCCGCTGCTGCCCTACACCGCCGCGCTCCTCCTGACGGAGTCGCGCGGTGCCTGGCTCGCGGCCGCACTCGCGTGCGCGGCCGGCTTCGCCAAGGA
>NZ_BIMC01000008.1 GCF_004000885.1 Paenibacillus glucanolyticus NBRC 15330 | reverse complement strand
CTTTCTTGCTTGTCACCAACAATTTATCTCGTTAGCAACTTTTATATCTTACCACATCCGCTCGATCGTTACAAGCTTTTTTTGAATTTATTTTTCAAATTCATTTGGCTTGTTTACTTTCGAACCGTGTGCCAACCGTGTTTTCTCGGCCGGAATTAGAATATACCACATGACTTAGTTACTATGCAAGCATTTTTTTAAAATAAAAAAAACCGCCTCTGAACGAGACGGTTCTATTATGCAACAACTATGAAATTGTTATTCAGCACCCAGGAAAGCATAGCGGATCAAAATGATCACAAACAGGATCCACATCAGCCAATGCACCTTCGTATCTGTGCGTCCAGTCAGCTTACCGAACACAGCCAGTACCACATAAGCAATGATACCAGCGGAGATGCCGTTAGCGATACCGCCAGTGAAAGGCATCAGGATGATGGTCAAGAATGCCGGGAAAGCTTGCATGAAATCATCCCAGTCGATATCGCGTACCTGACTCATCATCAGTACGCCGACAATGACAAGCGCCGGAGCTGTAGCGGCAGAAGGAACAACCAAAGCGATTGGAGCCAAGAACAATGCCAGAATGAACAGCACACCTGTCGTTACAGCAGTCAAGCCTGTACGTCCACCTTCAGCAACACCGGAAGTACTCTCCACGAAAGCGGTGATTGTGCTCGTTCCAAGGAACGCACCCGCACTTACGCCGCCGGCATCAACGAGCATCGCTTTACCAAGCTTCTTCTCGCCTTCCTCTTTGTTCTTCAGAAGTCCGGCGCGGCCTGCCGTACCAACCAGCGTACCGAACGTGTCAAACAATTCAACGAATGTAAAAATGAAAATAACTTCTATTAGACCAATGCCAAGCGCACCCTTCAGATCCATCTGACCGACAGCCAGATTATCAAATGAAGGAATCCAGCTTGCACCGCTCAGACCTGACAGATCCGTAACTCCCATAGGAATACCGATCAGCGTTGTCAGCACGATACCGATAAGCAAAGCGCCTTTTAACTTCAGAACCATCAGGATGGCGATCAGGAAAAGGCCGATAATCGCAAGCAGTGTATCTTTGTTCTCAACGAAATTCCCCAAGCCCAGGTTGAAGGCACCGCCCGGTACAGGATGAGTAATATCGGTTCCCGGATTAATCGAAGCCGTAACAATATTACCGAGCTTAAGTCCAACAATCGTGATGAACAAGCCAATACCGACTGTGATTGCAATCTTCAAGTTATTCGGAACTGCCGTCAACAGCATTTGGCGAACCTTCGTTACCGTAAGAATGATGAAGACGATACCGGAGATAAATACGGCGCCGAGTGCCGCCTGCCAGGTAATCGCTCCATTTGAGCTTAACACGACGGTCATGAAATACGCATTCAATCCCATACCAGGTGCCAATGCAACCGGGATGTTAACAAAAAAGCCCATCGCCATCGTCACAAGACCCGCACCGACTGCAGTGGCGAAGAACACGCCTTCCTGCGGAATGCCCGCGCCCTCAGGACCCAAGAACAGATTGTTGACCAGCAGGATGTAAGCCATGGTCATAAAAGTGGTCAAGCCTGCAATAATCTCGGTTCTTACATTTGTTCCGTGTTCCTTTAGCTTAAAGAAACGCTCCATTGTAGAGATATCCCCCTTAAAATTAATGACACGGCAACACACAAATAGACCCTAAGGATAGATCCCCAGGGCCGTCGCTTGAAAAAAGAGCCGCAAAACAATCATTCGCATGCTGCCGGGCAGCATCCTTATCGAATAACCGACAGCCGATCAGGAGCAATGCTCCATCTAGCTGGCCGGTCTCGAATGCTGGACGAGTCCGCATCATTATATTGCCGCTCTTCTTTTCGTAGCGAGATCATTACGGTGACCTGTAGAGACTCCCGGGCCCATTCCCGGGATTATACGAAAAAGCTCGTTATTTGTTGTTGTCATGTCAGTTTCTACACATATTCTAGGACGAGAAGCCCAAGCTTGTCAATAACAAAAACGAATATTAAACTTGTTAATTTAAAGAAACGTTCGGAAATTGACTCCACTTGTCATATCCCATCTAGGACAAATGGACCGCATACGACAAAAAACAACCCCAGAACGTGGGATACTGCGCACAGTGGCGTTGAAAAGAGTTAAAATCATTCTGGTGTTCACTCTAGCTTGGTGCTTCAATAAATAGAATAAAAATACAAAAAAAAGACAAAATAGCCCTGCACCGAGGCCTCTCCCTATAATTGTATTAGGTGATCAGACATAAGAAATGATTAGCCTCTTGGAAAAAAGCTTCTGCCCGAATCTCTAGGCCATGGAAGCTTCTGCCCAAATCTCTAGGCCATAGAAGCTTCTGCCTGAATCGCCAGGCCATAATACAGCTTCTGTCCAAGTCATTTTGGACATAAAAAACGCTCCCTCTCATCTGCCAAAAGAAGCAAATGAAAGGGAGCGTATATTTTACTATTCCGATCCTATTCCCACTCGATCGTTGCTGGTGGTTTGGACGTCACGTCATACACGATGCGGTTGACGTTCTCGACTTCGTTCACGATGCGCACGGAGATCTTCTCCAGAATATCCCATGGGATACGCGCCCAGTCAGCCGTCATGCCGTCAATGGAAGTTACAGCACGGATGCCTACGGT
This sequence comes from Paenibacillus glucanolyticus NBRC 15330, assembly GCF_004000885.1. Taxonomy (GTDB): domain Bacteria; phylum Bacillota; class Bacilli; order Paenibacillales; family Paenibacillaceae; genus Paenibacillus_AQ; species Paenibacillus_AQ glucanolyticus. The sequence goes on along the minus strand of NZ_BIMC01000008.1, from coordinate 220,501 downwards.
GTAGGAATACGTACGCGCGTCACCCATTACGCCGACACTCTTCATGTTCGGAAGCGCCGTGAAATACTGCCAGATCTCGCGATCCAGGCCAGCCTTGGCGATTTCTTCACGCAGGATGTAGTCGGAATCACGAACGATTTGCAGCTTGTCCTCCGTCACTTCGCCCAGTACACGAATCGCCAGACCCGGTCCAGGGAAAGGTTGACGGTGCACGATTGCTTCAGGCAAGCCAAGCTCTTCGCCCACCTTGCGAACCTCATCCTTAAAGAGAGCTTTCAATGGCTCGATCAGCGTGAACTTCATGTCTTCAGGCAGCCCGCCAACATTGTGGTGAGATTTGATGGTATGCGCCGTCTCGGTACCACTCTCAACGATATCGGTATAGAGCGTACCTTGAGCCAGGAATGCAAAATCATCAAACTTGCTGGATTCCTCATCAAATACATAGATGAACTCGTTGCCGATGATTTTACGTTTTTTCTCCGGATCGTCTACGCCTTTCAGCTTGGACATGAAGCGTTCCTGAGCGTCAATCTTAACAACCTTCATGTCGAATTTGCCAACGAAGGTCTCCATAACACTCTCAGCCTCGCCCTTGCGCAGCAGACCATGATCGATGAACATACAAGTCAGCTGATCACCGATGGCTCTGTGAATCAGCATCGCTACAACGGAGGAATCAACGCCACCGCTCAGTGCGCACAGTACTTTTTGCTCGCCGACAACTTCACGGATTTCACGAAGCTGATCCTCGATGAAAGTCTCCATGCTCCAGTTGCCCTCGCAACCGCACACTTCATACAGGAAATTCTTGATCATCTCATTACCATGAACGGAGTGACGCACCTCCGGATGGAACTGAACAGCATACAGCTTCTTCTCTTCGTTGCTCATGGCTGCGATCGGAGCAGATTCCGTTCCTGCATCCAGCTTGAAGCCGGAAGGCAGCGATACCACATGATCGCCATGACTCATCCATACCGTTTGTTTTTGCTCAATCCCTTTTACAAGCGTTGAGTTCGGAGCAAATTCCAATTCGGCCTTACCGTACTCGCGCTTCGAGGCGCGTTCCACTTTGCCGTCCAGCTGCTGAGCCATAAGCTGCATACCGTAGCAAATACCAAAAATCGGCAGCTCCAGATCATAAATGGCAGGATCCACATGCGGCGCATTTTCAGCGTATACGCTTGAAGGACCTCCTGAGAAAACAATGCCGCGCGGGGAAAGAGCTTTAATCTTCTCGACGGGCGTGTTGTATGGCAAAAGCTCACTATAAACGCCAAGATCGCGAATGCGTCGTGCTATAAGTTGGTTGTACTGTCCACCGAAGTCCAAAACTACGATGATTTCATTAGGCTTATTCATTACCGGGCCTCCCTTGATTAATGAAATTAATTATACGCAACCCCAATTCATACCGTCAAGAAAGAGGGCCCTTTGTTTTCATGCCAGTTTTTTGACAATTCGGATGCATTGACGTAAAAAGAGTACTTTTTCCGTACGGGACCAAGGTTCGTCCTTGTATGCCGCCCGCTCCCAGCGCTGTGCAAACTGCTCCAGATCCGCTCTGAATTCGACATCGGCAATCGACAAGGAATGGACATATTGACGAAGGGTCTGCCCTCTCTCCAAGGCTCCAAACCGGCGCTGCAGCTTGTCCCAAACCAGTACGGAAGCGGATACAAGACCCTCACGCCTGCTTACCGCTATCGTTCTGGCCATCCTGATGAAGGCAAACCTCTCGCGAACGGCCGGAATTTGATAAATGACTGCCACGATGACAGGAAGAATAAGCAGAAGTAAGCCCCCAAACATCACGGGACCGATCACGGATATCAGAAGTAATACTTTAACGGCTGCGTTAATGACGGAATCCCAGAAGTCTAACCAAGGCTTAAACCCGGCAGGAGCTGAATCGCTGGCAACCGAAAGTGGCGACATCGGCTCAATGCCAAACCCGGGGGTCGGATCAAACGTCACCCAGCCATGATCGGGAAAAAAGACTTCAACCCAGGCATGCGCATTCTTCTGTGCGATCTCGTACCGATCGACCGTTCCCGCGACCCGCTCGCCAGGTGCAAATCCAGTTACATAGCGTGCGGGGATGCCTTCAGATCGGAGAAGTACGGTCATCGTTGTAGCAAAATGAACACAGTACCCTTCCTTCGTATCAAACAAGAAATGATCCGTAAAGTCTGTACCCTCAGGCGGCACCGATGTTTGCAGCGAATACGTATAGTTCTGCTCCAAATAGGATTCGATAGCTTCGGCCTTTTCATACCTGTTCGCAGCTGTCGAGGTGATCTCCTCCCCTAAATTGCGTACTCTAAGCGGCAGCTGTTCGGGAAGCTGCAGGTACATTTCTTTCATATATTCCGGATCGTCACCAGACGCACTTCGAAGTGATGGCACATCAGGCTGATCGTATAAAGATTCAATGGTAAAACCGGTTACCGCACTTTGGCCTTGTAAAGATACACTTTCGGAGAGCCGATCAACGGATAAGGTTGGCGCCCCTCTCTCCCTGGAAGATTGGATCTCATTCACGCGGGTAATGATGCCTCCTGCCAGAAGCGTCTGAATGGGCGTATCCTTGTCAAAAGTCAGCGTCTGAACCAGCGTGTTTCCTGCAGGCCGCTCCCAGAAGGGCAGGATCCCGCTCAGATCTTCGGATACCTTGACCGACTTGCGGATGGAAGGATCAATCCCCCATTTTCGGCCGTCATACAGGTTATAAGTGTCTCCCCGCCAATAGGTGCGCACAGGCGACTGCGCCGTAAAATACAGCTCATCACTGAGCGTCAGCGGCCCGCCTAAATCTTTTCCCTGAGCAGCATAACCCGTAACCTGGGAGGCAGGAACCGCTGGCTCTGTATTTCCCCGGAGCCGCTCCCCCCAGCCCGACAAGCGCTCGGCCACCTCGGTTAAAGACAACCCCATGCCTGCCGAAGGCTCGCTCAAGGCTCCTCCCATTCGGGTAACTCCTGTTATCAGAAATGAGGTTGCCAGCACAATCAGACCCCATCGCAGCACGGGCAATCCCGACAAGCGACCGACTTTTACAGGCTCATGGACCTGTATATCGCTACACGCACCCTCGACGGTTTCCTGCTTCAGCTTAAGAATCAGCATCATGCCCTGTGCCAGCAAAATATACAACACAGCCCGCATCATATCACGATAGATGCTCTCCTCCATGGCAGATTCCAGCACAGCTAAATAAAGCAGTGTCGAACCGCCAAACAGCCAGACGGTCCGGCGGTGTAATGCCAGCATATGGACGGCAGATACCATAATCCCCCACCCAACGAGCAGGACGATGGTCCTCGTCTCCTGGCTTAACGCTGTAAACTCCCACGCACGACTGAATGCCGCAGCATCATCCGGAAGTATCGCCGAAGCGTAGTCAACAAACCACGCGAGCGGATTCCGATAATCGAATAATTGGGAGCATAGCCAAATTACCAGTACGGCATTCAGCGGCAGCCACACCCAGCCTCGCCACGTAAACAATCCTTGCAGCAGCAGAAATACAGCCCAGAGGGATAAGGCTTGCAGCACAAGGTAGCTGCTCCCCTCTCCCGCAGCGTGAAGCGGCAGGAGCCACTCTGACAGGAGCCCCAACACAGGCAATGTAATAAGAAAACGATGAAGCAGCGTTCCGTGTGTTAATCGGGAATGAAACAAATTCGGCAGGAGCTTGGTTTCCAACCTCTGACTCCCCCGACGGCCAGCTTCAACGGACGAGCTGTTGCTGGATCCTCTCATACCCGGCACCCCCTATCCGGGTTGAATTCTCATAAGCCGATAACTCTTGCAAATAAACCAGCTTCCCGCCTTTGCTGAAAAATTCATGCGCCCACTCCGGGTGATCCTGATCTCCCCCTTGAACAGGCGATGCGTTTACAGGGGATTTCATCCGCTTTGCCATTTGCGTACAGTAAATGGTCACTTTTCTGCTGCCTTCATTCAGCAGGTTTATTCCGGTAACAGCCACATTCTTATGGAACACACCTGTCATTACAGCCCATTCCGTATTTTTCTCTGAAGAGTTATGTGAAAACTCAAACCTGGGCCTCCGTACAGAATCCTTCTCAGCCAGCTGAACGGAAGCAAACGGCAGCAGTATATCCTGATGATGCTCTGAGGAAGCTCCTTTGTACTCGATAGGCTGATTCGCTACACCAGCCCCATCCATTCGCAGCTTGAATGGCATTCTGTCGCGAAGAAGCTGTGTTACCAGTCCTACTGCGACAGATACGGTTTCTTCGAAAGCATCCTCCGGTTTCACTCCTTCATATCCGAAGTAACCTTGGAGCGCTGTATCCAGCACAATTCCCTGTCTTACCCCGTAACCTTCATGCGGCATAAAAGATTGCAGACGTCCAAGCTTCGCGGAGTTCTTCCAATGAATCCGGTTCATGGGATCACCGGGAATATAATCACGGACGCCGGTACCTCTCGTTTCTTTCCATACCCTCACCCGTGCACGCTCATCCTCTCTGTCCATATCGCTTCCCTGCACAAGCACCTGGGCCTCGGGCCACTTCATGGGCCTTGGGAGTACGATAAAGCCGCCAGTGTCACTTTGCAGACTCCGGCATGTCCTGAACCAGCCGAACATATCGCCCCATTCCACCTCACTATAGATTGAAGACCAGACTCCGCGGGGAACCTGGTTCAGACGGTAGGTATACTCGAGCCGCTTGCGCATGCCAGGAAACAGAAGCTTGCGATATTCCCTGCCACCCATCCGATCGGTTACGATGAGCCATGGAAGAGGCAGCACCGAGCGATAGGTGATCTGAACGGTCATCTCAATGGAATCTCCCGCCTGTATGCAGGCAGGGGAACTTCTACGGGAAATGGTCATCCGGGTTGGACCGAACAAACTCGTTAACCCCCCGCATAACAATAGAAACGTACACGCTAACCATACAAATCGAAGCGATTCCCCGCCTAACCACAGATAGAGCCCAAGCGCTGCGAACCAGATGGCGATCCCCCTCGACCATTCCAGCAAACCGCGTCTCATGACAAACTTCCCTTCCGGCTTCGCTGACGGGGAAGATCAAACCTCGTAATGATGGACTCTACCATTTCATAAGGGGTGACTCCTGCTGCGCGTGCATCATGCCCCAGATGGATGCGATGGGTCAGCACAGGTACAGCGACACGAAGGCAATCATCAGGAATGACATACATTCGGCCTGTCAAAAATGCGGCTGCTTGCGAAGCACGGAGCCAGGCCAGCGTTCCTCTTGGACTGATCCCGAGAGACACGCCCTGCTGTTTCCTTGAAGCATCGGCAACACTGACCATGTAGCGCTTAATGCTGTCATCCACAAATACACGGGAAACCATCTGCTGCATTTTCATGAGCTCGGACCCCATCATGATCGGCTTAAGATCCTCCAGCCTCGGGCTGCCCATTCCCCGCTGCAGGAGCTCCAGTTCCCCCTCCATGTTGGGGTATCCGAGCGATAATCGCATGAGAAACCGGTCGAGCTGTGCCTCCGGCAGACGGCTTGTCCCTTCGTATTCATAAGGGTTTTGCGTTGCCAGCAGGAAGAACGGAGCTGGCAGCGGATACGTATGACCATCCACGGTGACGCGTCCTTCTTCCATCGCCTCAAGCAGCGCAGATTGCGCCCGCGGCGACGCCCGGTTAATCTCATCGGCCAATACGATATTGGCCATTACCGGTCCGGGCCTATAAACGAATTCACCCGTATGAGGATAATAGACCGATGCGCCCGTAATATCCCCCGGCATTAAATCATAAGTAAACTGAATCCGGCTGAAGTCGCAGCCAATTAATGCTGCCACCGACTTCACCAGCATCGTCTTCCCGACTCCCGGCACATCCTCCAGCAGCACATGTCCGCCTGCCAGCAGTGCCATCATCGTTAACGAAATTTGCTCCTCATGTCCAACAATGACACTGCCAACCCGCTTGGTAACTCTCCCCAGAAGATCAGGCGCCCATTCCGGAAGATTTGATTCTTCAGCATGTATGGATGAACTAAACAAGAACATCAACCTCCAACCTGTATTCATAGATTATTAGATTTAGAACCACTCGAAATTTAGAATCTATGAATAGGTTTTCCAAGAAAGAAGGAAGATAGACATCATTTACTAGAAAACCTGGAAGCTTCTACTGCCTCACTCATATAGAAACCGGAATGATCTGCGCCCCATCGCAGCTGGGTTGATGATCCCCTTCTTTCTTAGCCGAGCAAAAGAAAAAGCGGTTACCCGACCTAAAAAAGATCAGAGTAATCGCTTTTTCTATCGCATGAATGATTGATTCGTAGCCTTAACCGTCCGGGTCCCCCGCCGATTTTCACTATAACACGGGATGCTTGCCCTCATGATCTGCATGATAGGAGTTTGGCATTTTGTGCAACGGTTTTATTCTTTTACGCTGCCCACGTTCAATCCGACTACAAAATACTTCTGCAAGAACGGGTAAACGACCAGAATGGGCACGGAGGCTACAACCGTAACCGCAGCCCGTATGGATAAGGGCGTTACCATAGCAGTCGCTGAATCCTGAGTCATCCCGGCCCCTGCGGCCACATTAGGATTACTGTTGGAATTCATGCTGGACGACAGCAGTTTCATGAGCTCATACTGCAGCGTGCTCAGCTTCTGCGTGGAAGATGTATACAGGAATGCATCAAACCATGTATTCCATGCGCCTACCGCTACAAAAAGAGCAATCGTAGCCAGAACCGGCTTGCACAGCGGGAATATGATCTGCATAAAGATTTTGAAATCCCCCGCTCCATCGATTCTTGCCGATTCAACCAGACTTTCGGGCAGCGTGCCGATGTAGGTGCGAATCACGATCAGGTTGAAGGCACTCACCATGGACGGCAGAATGTATACCCAGAAGCTGTTCAGCAAGTTCAGGTCCTTGATCAGGAAATATCCTGGAATCAAACCGGCGTTAAAGTACATCGTCAATACAAAAACAAGCGTAATCGGCTTGCGGAAGGCATATTCCCGCCGGCTTAAAGTGTATGCCAGCATCGTGGTCAGGAAGATATTCAATACGGTTGAGAGAACGGTTCTGGCCACCGTAATCCAGAATGCATTGTAGATCGTTCCTGAGGCGAATACAGCCTTATAATTCTGCAGCGTCCACTCTCTCGGCAGCAGATAGATTCCGCCGCGAATCGTATCGTTCCCGGCATTAAACGATACCGCAATTGTGTTGAGGAACGGGTACAGCGTAACAATAACAAGGAAAATCATGAACACCGTGTTAAAGGTGTTAAATAGAACTGGCTCGACACGGTTTCTTACAATATTTTTCTTCACTGGCGCATTTGCCGCTTTCTGCGGGCTGAGTTGTTGATTTGCCATGTCTATAACAACCTCTCTTCCCCAAGCCGCTTCGCGGTCCAGTTGGCAAGCAGCAGCATGGTGACGCTGACAACCGTCTTAAATATACCGCCGGCTGTCGCCATCGAGTAATTTCCTTGGGCAATCCCGTACTTCAATACGAATATATCAATTGTCTCTGCCCAGTCCACCACAAGCCCGTTGCCAAGCAGATACTGCACTTCAAATCCAGCTTCAAGAATATGGCCGATGGACATAATCAGCAAAATAACGATCGTTGCTTTGATGCCTGGAAGCGTAACGTGAAGCATCTTGCGATAACGACTGGCCCCGTCTATCTCAGCTGCCTCGTAAAGCGCAGGATCGATGGAAGCGATGGCGGCCAGATAGATGATCGTGTTCCAGCCAACCTCTTTCCAGACATGGGAGCCCCCTACGATTCCCCAGAAGTATTTCCCTTCGCTCAGCCATAGGATCGGTTCTTTAATCACCTGAAGTTTCATCAGGAGATCGTTGATGATCCCGTCAGAGGCAAGAGAGGTAGCCACGATGCCCGTTACGATAATCCAGGACAAGAAGTGAGGGAGATACGAGATGGTCTGAACGGTTCTTTTCCAAAACACTTTCTTGATTTCGTTTAACAGCAGCGCCAGTATAATGGCGGTAACAAATCCGAGCACGAGGTTAATCAAACTCATGCCCACCGTATTGCGCAGCACGCGCAAAAAGTTGTCGTCCGTAAACAGGAACTTGAAGTGCTTAAAGCCTACCCAGGCTTGTTCTCCGAAATCCTTGGCTGGCTTGTAATCCTGGAAAGCCATCGTCCAGCCCCATACCGGAACATAGGCAAACAATATAATGTACAGCATCAGCGGTACGGACATCATAATCAGCTGTTTCTGATTTTTGATGAGGTTCCATGTGATAGGCTGTTTCTTTCCCCTCTTGGGATTTCGGACGGCTCTCTTTTTCGCTAAGGTCTCATCCATATCAAGCTGCTCTCCCCACAAACCTTAATTTTAGAAAGTGGAAGGCTAATTGCACGCCCTCCACCTCCTGACCTTGCCTGAACATTATTTGCTCCAGTTCGTAATTCTCCACTGGATCTGTTCATTAATGCGGTCTTCATAGGCTTTAATGTTGATCTTACCGATTTCAGCCGTATACTCGCTCCATGCAGATTCGAAATCTGCCGGTTTAGCCAGGATCGCTTTTGGCAGGAATTTGGTAGACAAGTCGTTCAGCTTGGTATTGACCACCTTCGCTTCCGATCCTTCAACTAAATCGATGGTCCATGCCGGGTAAGCAACCTCATTCTCCGGCGGTTCGCTGAAGAAATCCACGTAGCTGTCGAAGCCGTACGCTTCAAGGAATTTCTTGTCATACTCCTTCAGACCGGCTTTGTACTCCTCAGGCTGAGCCGCAGCATCCGTAGCATTTCCGTCACTGAAGCTTCCTTCGATTTTTGGCGCGAAACCGAAGAACGCATCTGCTTTGTTTGCCAATTTCCAAGTTCCGTCCGTAAATGCATCACGCTGCTCCTGCGTTTTCATAAAGCGGCCTTCCTCATTCACGATGTAATCTTCGCCCTCAATCCCCCAACTCAGCACTTTCTGCCAATCTTCCGTAATTAACGCATCCAGCATCTTCAGAATCTTCACGGGATCCTTGGCATTCACGCTGATGCCGAATCCATTATTCAAATTGAGCGGTGCACGGTCACGATAATGATCCTTGGTGTTCTCATCATAGACCAGCGGAAGGCCGACGTACGTTCTTTCGTCCTTGCCCTGCGTGATCAGGGAATTCTCAGCGTTCTGGAAATTCCAGTGCTGGTCGAACATCCCGAGAACCGTTCCGCTGGATAACTTGGCAAGATACTGATCGTAGTTCTGCACAAAAGTCTCTTTATCAATCAGACCCTGCGCATTCATTTCGTTCAGCTTCTGGTAATACTGCTTGGCGTAATCCTTGTTGGCAAACACCTCGGCAACTCCATCCTTGACAACAACACCGCCGTCATTCGGATGTCCGATCAAATGCTGCGGTGCATTGAACAGGCCCCAGTTTCTCCAGTCATAGTTCAAGATCTCGAACCCGATCGTTGGACTGCCGTCGATCGTCGGATATTTTTCCTTGTACTTGCCGATCAGATCAAAGTATTCGTCCAGCGTTTTGACCTTCGGATAACCGAACTCCTCCAGCACAGCCTTCTGAATCCAGAATGCCGGTCCTGAATACCAGGAGCTGTTCAATTTACCGTTGAACACGCCATAGTTCGGAAGAATATAGATATGCCCGTCATTAGGGTCCTTCATCATGTTCCAGTAATCTTCATAATGCTTCTTCAAGTTCGGAGCATGCTCTTCAATGAGATCTTCCAGTGGAATGTAAGCACCGGCAGCTGTAAGCTTCGTATTTCCAGTCATCATATCCGGATAATCAGAACCGGCTATCATGACACCCAGCTTCTGATTGATGTCGCCAGCCAGAAACTCAAAGTTGAAGCTGGCACCCAGCTCATCCTTGATCTTCTTATAAATTTTGTTATCTGGCGTCGGCTGCTGGCCAGCCTCGCCGATAAAGACACTGACTTCAAATGGCTCTACCTTATTCCCGTCTGTTCCGGGTGTTGTTTGTTCCGCGGAGTCCTTTTTTTCCGGCGTGGCCGCATTATTTCCGTTTCCGCTCCCGCAGCCCCCAAGGACAACGCTGAGCGACAACAGCAATACCGTGCTGAGCCGAAGCCATGATTTTGTCTTTCCCCCCATAAAAGCACCTCCGTAATAATGTGGTTACATCGTGTACGAACCCGCATGCTTGTAACCTATCTATATTGTAAAAACGCTTTCAAAGTCGGACTATACTATAACTAAAGCATTAACCTTAAAAACTTTAGAACATCCCGCTTTTGAATTCATTCGGCGACATGCCCCATCTTTTTTCAAAATGCTTAAGAAACTGGTTGTAGTGGCTATAACCGACCCGATCCGCAATCTCGCTGTTCTTGAGCTTGTTCTGCTTCAGCAGCGCGGTGGCCTCATCGATTCGCAAATTATGGATGAGTTCACTGAAGCCAATACCGTTCTTTCGAATCAGCAGTTGGCCGAGATAGACAGGATGTAAATAAAAGAGTTCCGCCAATCTCTTAATGGTTAGATTCTCGCGGTAATGCAAATGGATATAATGGTTGATTTCTTGTATTACTCCTTGCGATTGCCGTGCTTGCTGTACGAGCAGAAACTCAATACACTCTTCGCCGCAGCGTATCAAATCCCCGATCAAGTCATCCAGATGGGTGACCCCGTCTGTTAATCCGGCTACGTTGTATTTGCTGGACAGATTTTGAGGTTCAGCGCCCTCTGCCTCTTTCACCAAGCCTATGATCTTGTACAGGACATGGATCACCATTTTTTTCACAATTCCAGGTGCGATCCAAAGCTCTCGAAATGCGGATGCCGCGATGGTGGCAGCTTCACGGAACCCCGCCTTGTCCAGCAGCTCCACAGACCTAATCACATCATCCATCAGGCTGATCTGATAATGATAGTGAAACGGTTGATCCCGTATCTCACGATAAGAAATGCTTCCACCATAATCCGTATCATAAAATTTATGCTCGATGGCTTCCTTCGCGGTCAGGTAGCAGCGATGGATATTCAGAAGAGAAGGCTCAGTCGCTCCCTCTGACGCAATCAACCGCTGACCGGCATGACGGTGGAGCAGCTCCCGCAGCGTATCAGAAGACTCGCTCTCTCCGCTTGCAGAATGTCCATAAACCAAACCTATTCGGTTCGGTTCCAGATCGATCACATACTCTCCTTCCATCTGAACGGACAAACTGGCAATCGTCTCCCTGACGCTTGCCATCAGGGAAGGCTCCGATTGGATCAGGCAGCAACTCCATGCTTCACGCGCCGAGGATATTGCCTGAAGTTTCACAAGCCCGCTATCTTTAAGCGGCAGCTCCAGCAGTGAATGCTTGATCAGAGAAATGGCTTCTTCTCGCATAGCAATGACCCCGAGATTGAATCTGTTCTTCTCTTGCACAAGCTCCTCATGAATCCTGCTCAATTCCTCCTCGGCCTCTTCCCCGATAACAGGTTTCAGTATGTAGTGGTTGATTCCATGGCGCAGTGCCTTCCTTGCATATTCGAATTCGCTGTATCCGCTCATGACTACAAACTTAACCCCGCTGTCGGGATACTCCTGCTGCCACGTTTCAATCATGAGAAGTCCGTCCATGAGCGGCATATTCACGTCCGTGATGACCAAATCCGGCTTATATTCAACAATCTTCTGCAGCCCTTCAAGTCCGTTGCTGCAAGTTCCGCAGATGTTAAACCCAAGGCGTTTCCAATCAATCCACAGCGCAAGCCCTTCCAGCGCACCCGGTTCATCATCGATCAAGAGCACGTTGAATGTCATGGCTCTCCCCTCCTCCTCCGCTCCCTTGCTCCTGAAATTCCAGCAGTTTGATCGGAATCTCGAACGAAACCGTTGTCCCCTGATTCGGGCTGCTGGCAATATTGAAAATGACATGATCGTTATAGTACAATTCCAGCCTCCGGTAGACATTTCGGATACCAAAGCTGTTGCCCGAGAATTGCTCGTTGCGAACCGACAGGATGATGTCCCGGAGCTTGTCTTGCTCAATGCCCTTCCCGTTATCCGAGATGACGATATGAAGATAGTCGCTGGCTACGGAAGCGCTGATCGTAACAAGACCGGCTCCATCCACCGTTTGCAGACCGTATTTGCAGGCATTCTCAACGAGAGGCTGAATGCTCATTTTCGGTATTTTATAATGAAGCGCTTCCACATCGATATGGAATTGATATTCAAATTTATCCCGAAACCGAAACTTTTCGATTTTGAGATACATTTCAATAAACCTTATTTCTTCCTCAACAGAGACCAAATCCTCTCTCCAGCTTAATAATCTGCGGAGCAGCTTGGACAAACTCTTAATGATGTCCGTCACATCCGAATATTGGTTCTTCGTACAGACCACTAATATCGCGTTAAGGGTATTAAACAGGAAATGGGGATTCATCTGGCTCTGCAAAAAGTTCAATTCAGCCCGGACCCGCTCCATCTCCAGGTCCTTCTTCTGAATTTCCAGCTTATACACATTGTTGATCAGAGAGTTCATCTTCGTTGTCATCTGATTAAAATTACGGATGAGTCCGCCAATTTCGTCCCGGCCTTCATCAATTTCGATCAGATCAAATTTCTCAATGCTCACCTTCTGCATATGACGGGACAGTCGCTTCACACGGTAATTGTAAGACCTGAGCATAACCGTAATAAAAATCGCAGCGATCAGCGTAACCACAGCTGCCAAAATGACGGTAAACAGCTGCATGTCCAGCATGGCGCTCGTGATCCGATTGCCCTGGGTTATGCCGATCAGCTTCCATCCCTTAACATACCTGGCCGTTCCGATGGAGAACACGTGCCGATCCTCTTCATCGTATTGCTCCAAGTCAAACACCGGATAAGCATCGTACTTCCCTCTCTCGTAACCGCTGCTGGCCGACATGATGATCTCGTTGTTCTCGTTTACTAAATACATATCCAGATAATCGCGTTCCCGTACAATGACGTCATAGATTTTGCTTAAGTCGATATCAATTCGAAGCAGCTTCTCATAGGTGTCATAGTTATCAAAATAAGCCATTTTCTCAATCACGCTTAAATACGGAACCGTCGAAGCGGAGTTATTCGCCTCCGTTGCCCTGTATGCTGCCACCAGCACCGGGTGGGTCGAATTGCTCCACAGCTTAAACCAATCACTGTCCAGCACATCGTCATTGATCACATGATAGTTGCCCCCGGACACAATGGAGGGATTGCCGGTGAAGATACTGATCCGCTGAATCTGGTTGTTGACCGGAATGTAGCTGATTACCCGATTCCGCAGCTGTTCATCAAAGGTTTCATAGAAATCCAATTGGGACTCATATTCCCGATCAAGCATTTCGTAGAGTGTCTTATCGGTGCTCAGAGCATGGCTTACTGCCACGCCGCCGTCTATGAAATTATGGATATCCTTTCTTGCCCGCTCCATCGATATGTCAAGGTTCTGCTCTTCTCTCTCCCTGATCAGCTCCGACATTCGATCCATGAACATCAAGTTAATCACCAGAATAGGCAGCAGCACACCTATGACAAAAATAAGAAAGAATTTATATTTCAGTGGAATATCGTTTACGAAATTTCCCCGTCCGAACATCCTCTTCATAAAAGGCACCCTCCCGGATTAGCGCAGCTTGCTATCCTCATTATTCTTGTAATTCGAGGGCAGCATCCCGGTTGTCATCTTAAATTTATGGATGAAATAGTCCGCGTTCGGGAACCCGACATGCTGTGCAACCTCGGACACCTTCATCCCGCTTCGCTTCAGCAGCAGCTTGGCCTCTTCAATCCGCTTATCATTGAGATATTCTTTAAAAGGCCTGCCTGCGTGCTTCTTGAACAGCTGTCCCAAATAGGTGGCGTTCATGTGAAAATGCTGTGCCAACTCCTGAAGCTGCAGCTTACTCCGGTACTCCCGGTCGACATACTGAATCACTTGAAAAATCGTGTTGTGCTCGTTGTGCTTCCTCAACTCAGCGAGCAGTGAGGAGGCTTGGAGCGCGAGATGCCGCACGTAGTTCTTAAGCGCTGCACCATTGCAGGCATCATCCAGATTGCCAAGCTCCTCCTGCAGCCTGTTCATGAAAATATCCGGATCCCCATTCATCTCGGCGATTGTTCTGCACAGCGACAACTCCAGATCAGCCACATCGGCCCGAATGGCTCTCAGATCCGGCATGTAATCGGTCATGACTGCGAAGATCCGCTCCAAACATGCTTCGATTGGTTGGGACTCCCCTGCCAGGATCATCGACATTAAATCTTCGACCCGCCCGAACGGAAATTCCCGGGAATCGGCCATTCTCCTCAGCTCCTGATAACAAAACACGCCGCTTCTTCCTTGGCTTCGTCTATAATGACGCACCTCCGCGCTTTGCCGGTAAAGCTCCCCGACGGCCTGAATTCCTCTCCCCATGGCACTCAATGCCACGATAACCGGCCCTCCCAGCTCCTGGACCAGTGCGGACTGCAATTGAAGCGCGGTTTCCATAACGTCATCAGGGGCCTGCTGCTCAACACGAAGCAGGACTCCGAGACTGCCGCTGCTATCCTGAAAGCATCCGAGCAGTCCCTCGGGGCCATGATTGGCAATCCATTTCATCAAGTCCATGCCCGAGGACTCCGTATCAATCAATAGACACCGAAGCTCCGGCTCTCCCTGGATCAACATCGCCTTGCGGACTTGCTCCGCTATATCGTGGTTATCCCCATCCTGAATTAATCGATTCAATAGATAATGGATGGCGATGCCCGCTTTCATCTGATGGCTATGTTCGGTTTCATACTCATCCCGGATCACATGGCTCAGTCTGGCTAACAGGGCTTCGATCTCTTCATCATCAATCGGTTTGAGCAAATATTCCGCAACCCGCTGCTGCATGGCGTTGTGGGCGTATCCAAAATCATCATATCCGCTCAGAATCACGAATTTCGGTGGATGGGGCATTGTCCGATTGCTGTGCTCAATCAATTCCAGACCGTTCAGCACAGGCATGCGGATATCCGTCATGACCAGCTCCGGCTGCAATCGTTCTATTAACTTCAACGCTTCCGGAGCACTCAGGGCTTCTCCGCATATTTGGAATCCGAACCGGTTCCAGTCAATCATGGTCCTGAGCCCCTCCAGGACCCATGGTTCATCATCCACCAGAAGTACATTGAACATCGTCATCGTCTCCCTTAGTGAAGCGTATTATGTAAGCGCACTCATATACTACCATACTAGTATACCTATGAGAATATACTGACTTGTATAAATTGATGTGAACGCTAATCGTGATGGTGCCTGGTTCTACAAGGCCATTCAGGCGCAGAACGCAAATAACCCGCAAGCGGATTCTGTCATCTAAGAATCCAGCTTACGGGTTATTCCTATCACCTATCAGCTACCCTTTAATTCCCGATAAGGTGACGCCCTCAATAATATATTTCTGGCCGATGATATATACGATAAGGACCGGAATCAGTGCTATGGAAGCCCCCGCCATCATCAGTGTCCAGTCTGTGGAATACATGCCGCGGTACAGATTCAGCATCATCGGAACGGTGAACTTATCCGTGCTGCTGAGAAAGATCAGCGGATTAAAGAAGTTGTTCCACATCCCGAGAAAGGTGAAAATGCCGAGTGCCGACAGCGCCGGTTTAATCAAAGGGAGCATGATCCGGGCATAGATCGTCCAGCGGTTCGCGCCATCCACAATGGCGGCCTCCTCCATCTCTTTCGGAATTCCCCGGAAGAATTGCCGGAGCAGAAACACCCCGAATGCGTTGAGCAACGCCGAAGGGACAATAATCGCCAGATGCGTGTCCAGCCATCCGATATTTTTCATGATCAGATATAGCGGAATGATGGTCACTTGTCCCGGCACCATCATGGTGGCCAGAAACAGAATGAACAGCGGCTCCCGAAACGGGAACGTGATTTTGGCAAAAGCATAGGCTGCCATGGAACAGGTAACTAGCTGTGAGAGGACGACAATCATATTGATATAAAAGCTGTTAAAGTATGCGCGCCCGAAGGGCAGTGCCGTCAGGGAATCCTTATAGTTGGACCAGATGAACGGGTCCGGAATCCATTTGGGCGGCACCACGAATACTTGCGACAAATCCTTGAGCGAGCTGAGCACCATCCAAACAAACGGCAGTGCCATAATACAAGCACCTATGATCAGAACGATGTGCAGCACGACGGTGGACATTCTCAATCCCCGATGTATCATTCATTCTCCTCCTCCTTCCTCGCATGGATCCGTTAGTCTTCGTAATGAACCCACCGTTTGGACATTTTCATCTGGAACAAGGTGAGCGACAGGATCATCACAAACAGGATGACGGCTGACGCCGTGCTCTTGCCGAAGGTAAAGTCCGCAAAGGCTGTCTCGTAAATGTGATACACGAGAGTATAACTCGCCTTCGCCGGTCCGCCGGAGGTCATGACAAAGGACTGGTCGAACACCTGGAAGGAACCGATAATGGACATGATCGTTACAAAAAAGGTTGTCGGCGACAGCAGTGGAATCGTAATATGAATCAACTGCTGCCATTTGCCTGCACCGTCAATCTCGGCTGCCTCATAATAACTTCTGGATATCCCCTGAAGTCCGGCAAGGAACAGCACCATGTTCCCCCCGAGTCCCATCCATACGCTCAAGAGGGCAATCGAGGGCATGACATATCTGGAATCCGTCAGCCAGGAAGGTCCCGTAATACCGAACCATTGCTGCAGATACATGTTAATGAGCCCAAAGTCTGCGTTGAACAGCCACATAAACACAACGGCCACTGCGACGGACATTGTAATGTTCGGCATGAAGTAGATCAGCCGGTACAGGATTTTCCCGCGAACCCGGTTTAAGCCTACCGCCACCAGCATGGCCAGAATAATGCCTGTCGGTACCGATAGAATCGTATAATACACCGTGTTGACCAGGGCGATATGGAACTCCTCATCCTGAAGCTGGGATATGAAATTCTGGAGTCCGATAAACTTCTTGGCTCCCATCCCGTCCCAGTTCATCATGCTGATAACAAAAGCCGAAATCAGCGGAATTAATGAAAAAGCGATCAGTCCGATCATCTGGGGAAGGATAAAAAAGTAGCCCCATAAACCGTCGGATGTCTTGCTTGTTAAGGAGGTTGTTCTCCTCTCCGGGAGCTGCTCCGGAGAAGGAGAGGCTCCGGGGCTTCCAGCAGGCTGCGTCTTCATATCTTCTCACCGTTCCTCTCCAGAGCTTGATCAGTTCTTGCCGCTCTTGTAATCCTGAATTTTCTTATTAGCCATATCCTGAATGTCCTGCAGGGAGCTTTCAAGATCCTGATCTTTCAGCCACAGTGCCTCGAATTTGGATGTGATATCCTGGCTGAGACCCGGAATGCCCGCCTCGAACGGCGTCAGGGAATACCCGATCTCACGAGCATCGAGGAATAACTGGGCATGCTCCGGCAGATTTCCTTCCAGGACCACATCATCCGTGCCTTGTACCGACGGGACCGCATTGCCACCGCCCTGCAGGCGGTAACGTTGACCTTCTTTACTTACATACTCGGAGAAAAAGGTATAGGCTGCTTCCTTATTCTTCGCTGCCTTGTTCATGACCAGGAATGCCGTTGGGATACCGGCCGGCTCGATTTTGTTGCCGGTGTTGGTAGGCCAAGTTACCACGTCATACTCAAGTCCTTGATTCTTCTTGAACAGCGGCAGATACCACCGTCCCGCAGCAACAAATCCGACCTGGTTGGACATAAACATGGCGTCCCCGCCCTGCCCTTTGGGAAGCGTCCCGGAGAACGTAATGTTCTTGGACTTCACGTTGTCGTACAGGAACTTGAAAGCCTCCATTGCCTTGGGATCCGAAGCCGCCACGAAATTCCCCTCGTCATCGTAGACCTGGCCTCCATTCGAGGTAACCCAGCTGTGATAACTGTTCCAGGAATTATCCAGCACGTAGCCGTATTTCTTGCTGTCCCGGATCTTGTCCGACATTTCCTTGAACTTGTCCCAGGTCCATTGTCCATTCGCCTGAAGATCGGCAGGCATCTCGGTTATACCCGCTTCCTTCAGCACCTTCTTGTTGTACCACAGCACCATCGGGTTGCAATCCACCGTCACGCCGTAAGTCTGCCCATCCCGCACCGCTGCTCCCCACAAGCCCTCGAAGTAATCCTCCTTCTTGATCAAGCTCTCCGGGGCATCCATGTAGGGGGTTAAATTCTCAATGCTTTGATTCTCGATCAATTTCACGATCAGACCGTCACCGGCGTAAAAAATATCCGGCGCTGTCCCTCCCGTTAATTGGGTTAATATTTTCTGATCATACTCGCCGGGAATTGGAATGAATTCGGCTTCGATATCTGGATGCTTCTTGTTGAAATCCTTGGTCAGCTCCTGGTAGCGGCTAAGCTCTCCGGGATTCCCCCAGCTCGCCCATTTAATCTTGACCTTCTCGCTGCTTCCCGAATCTCCGCCCGCCGTAGTTCCGCCTCCTCCACACGCCTGAAGCATGGATGATAGTAGAAGAATGATTACAAGCAACGACCCTCTTACCTGTTTCCTTGTCATTTCATTTCCTCCATTCAAACCCGATTTAGTTTTGCTGGCACAGCACTTTGTAACCGCTTTAATTATAAAATTTTGGCAAAAAGCATTTGAACGGATTATGTTCCGAAAAAGTGGCTTCTTTTCCGATCTATGAAGTTTTGATCATTTACGGTGCTGTCCCTGGTACTCAGCCGGCGAAATCCCTACCAGCTTCTTGAACAATTTGCTGAAGTATTTCACATCATTAAATCCGGATCGATCAGCCACTTCATACACTCTGAGCGAGGTCGTGGAGAGCAGCTCCTTGGCGCGTTTCAGTCGAAGGTCGATCACATAATCGATAAAGTTGTGCCCGGTGACGCGCTTGAACATTTCACTAAAATAGTTGCGGCTTACAGCCACGTCGTCCGCCACCTCCTGCAGAGATATGGGCTCGGTAAAGCGGGCGTTAATATATTGAACAGCCTGCAGCACAATCCGCTCATGCAGCGTGGATTCCGGGACGGGGTGACGGATGGCTTCCTCACGCAGCATGCGGAAAGCTTCAAGAACAAGCCCTTTTACCTCCTCCACCGATCGAAGCCGCCCCGCTTCTCCTGCCTGGGGCAGCGCCGGACCGCCAGGGAGATAATGCATGGCCAGCAGTCCCAGAATGCCCTCTGCTTCTTTAAGAACCGCAGGTTTGTTCATCCTTCCAGGCTTCCAGCGCTCCATGATCGCCTGCAGCTCCACTTCGCTTTTATCCATATTCCCAACAGCCAGCCCCGCTCTAAAGCCATACAGTCCGGAAGTTGAACCTTCCTGTGCCGATTCGGCATCCACGAGGAGCCTATCCTCCGCATGAAGAATCTGTTTATCCCTATAAAAGAAAAGCCCCTCCAGACTTTCAACGGCTTCTTGAAAAGCCTCATGCAGCTTGCCTATGCTGTTGAAGCCTCGGCTCAATCCGATGATACAGCGAATTGGCAGCTTGATGCCCGCTTCGCTGACTTCCCGCCTCTCTTCGGGACGCAACGGTACGTAGGCCGCGATCCGGTCCGTTTCCAGCCGCGCTGCCAGCGCTTCCGGGACCTGGTCATATAACAGCTCCAGAAGCCGTTCGATTCTGTCATGCCAATCCTTCTGCTGTCCCCCCGCCGCCCGATCTCCTATGTCGGAATCAAGCTGAAGCACAGCCATCATATAAGAGCCTCCATGACTCCTGGCTTCCAGATCCTCTATCGCACTCGGATCGCCGGATAACGCCTGAAACAACATTTTCTCATCGGCCTTCTTCTTGTTCCGCCGCTGCTGCTGCTCATGCTCCGTCAGAATCCGCTGCATCTGCCGCTCCTCTTCCAGCTTCAAACGCATTTGATCCAGTATGGCACCGAGCGAGTCCGGGTCCAGCGTCGGCTTGAGAATATAATCCGATGCGCCAAGCCTGATGCCTTCACGCACGAATTCGAAATCGCTGTGGCAGCTGAGCAGCAGCACCTTCACCCATGGACACAGCTCTCGGGTCCGGCGGGTCAGCTCCAAGCCATCCATGACGGGCATCGCGATATCGGTGATCAGAATGTCGAGATCCCCGTTCAGAATCCACTTCATCGCCCGCTGTCCATTGGAGGCCTCCCCGACAAGCCGATAACCGTGCTTCTCCCAATCGAAGGTGGATCGAAGTCCTGTACGAGCGATTGCCTCGTCATCCACGAGCAGCACTCTGTACATAAGCGTCCCCCCTTTCCTTGGCAAAGGTAATAGTGACCCGTGTACCTTCGTGTTCCCGGCTCTCCACCCACACTCCGTAGCCGCTGCCATAATACAGCTGGACCGTTTGGTGAACATGACGGAGCCCGATGTGGGTCATGCCGTGTTTGGAGTGATCCTGATCATGCGAGAGCAGTCCTGTTATTCGCTCAGGTCTTATGCCGATCCCATTGTCCTCGATCTGTACCAGGACGTCCTGCTGCTGCGATGAAATTCTGATCCGTATCACGCCCGTGTCATCCAGCGGCGCAATCCCGTGAAAGATCGCATTCTCCACAATCGGCTGCAGCAGCATCCGGGGAATATGGATGTCCTCCAAATCCTCAGGACAATCGATCCTTAGTTCGATCTGATGGTCATAACGGTAATTCTGAATAATCATGTATTTACGGAGCTGCTCCAGCTCGTCGCCGAGCCGTATGAACACGCCATTGCGCTCCAGGCTCCCCTCCAGCAGATGAACAAGAGCGGTGACCGATTGATCCACGTCGTTAGTCCGGTTAAGCTTGGCCATCCAGCGGATGGAATTCAGCGTATTGTAGAGAAAGTGGGGATTAATCTGGTACCGCAGTGCACGGATTTCCGCTTTTTTCTTCTCGGACTCCTCCGCGGCAATCCGCCTGATCAGAAGATCGATTTGCTCAATCATTTTGTTGAAGCTTCTTCCCAGCTGCCCAATTTCACTGGAACCTACATTCTTGCTCCGGACTGATAGATCTCCTGCTTCGCTTCTGCGCATAAGCCTGCTTAGCTGGACGAGCGGATTGCCAATTCGCCGGGTCATGAAATAACCGATGCCGATCGCTGCGAGGATCGATCCGAAGACAATCCAGACGGTGAAACTCCGGATGCTGGCCGAGTCCGCCGTCAGCTCCTTAAGCGGTACCATCCCTACCACATGCCAGCCATTGTTCAGGCGCGACGGAATCATGAGCGTTTTATTGTTGTTCAGGTTATATTCCGTCAGACCCGTTGGCAGCTTGATCTGGGACTGCTTCCCATACATCGAGGGATCGGGATGATAGAAGTAACGGTTCTCGTCATTGGCCACGTACATATACCCCGTATCACCGAACTGGACATGGTTTAATTCGTCGATCAGGACATCCCCCATGATCTCGATGAACATCACCCCCACAATCTCCCCCGTATCCCAGCTCCGTATCGCCCTTCCCAGGCCGAATACCGGAAATCCCATTCCCGTCTGCTTCAGGTAGGAAGTATCCGAGAGGCCGAACCATACCGCCTGGCCGTTAGCTTCCAGAATCGACTGATACCAAGCGGAATCCCATTGGTCCGGGATGGACATCAGGGAATCGGCACTGAGGACCGAATTGTTCCGCAGCACATCGAACACATACACATCCAATATTTCCGGCGAGTTAATCATGATGGAGGTCAACAGATCCTTTCCCTCCTTCACCTTCAGCGTCAGATCATATTTGCTCATATCCTGATCCTCCAGAATGCCGTGCACCACCTTGCTGTTCAGCACCATCATTGAGGAATCGTCCAGTTTCTTGAAAAACATATTCAGTTTGTCACTGACTTGCGTAATGGTGAGAGAGGCAACTTTACTGACTTGTTCCTCCACAATTGATGCCGATTTGTTGTACGACAGGAAACCCATAATAAGTACCGGGAGTGTGGTGCCGATGAAAAAAAACAAAAACAGCTGAATGACAATCGAATGAAGACGATGATATCCCCGCATACAAACTCCCTCCGTTTCGTAAATGAAAATGATGAATCTCTTTTTGATAGCGCTTACATAAATACTTAGCCTTCTTACCTCATTTCCTCCTTCAAGCTCTCCTCTTCCGTTTGCTTTCCCCCTTCCCGCCTTCTCCCCAAGTCCCGGTATCTGGCATAACCCAAGAACTCGCTCTGCTTCCGGGTGTATACATCGTATTATGTTTTAAGATGATTGTCCCTAAGTCGATCTGCTTATGTTTGGAGCCTGTGCTTCACTTCACCGAGGTCATCTTCATATAAAAAAAGAGATGGCCCCGAATAACTCCGGGGCCATCTCTTTGTATTCGTATAATGCCGCCCTTTGGCTTAGTAAGCCAGTGTGAACAAACCGTTGATGTGGGACAGGTAACGCATGTTACTCGCTTCCTTCATCAAGGTTGCAGGCAGACCTTTCAATTGGGTCTTGTTCGCGCCGATCGTACCGATGGCATCTTTACGTCCCAAGCTGCCCAGCGTACCGGAGAATACCGGTGCGAAGGAAGCTGGTGCGCCGCCGTTCAATTGAGCGAACATGTTGTATCCGATCAGCTCGCCCATTTGCCATGCCAGCTGTGCTGTCGGCGGGAACGGACGACCTTCCGGTCCCATAACAACCGCGCTGTCGCCAGCAACATATACGTCAGGGTGGGAAGCGGATTGCAGGAATTCGTTCACAACCGCACGTCCGCGGTTCACTTCGATTCCGCAGTTAGCGACAACGCTGTTGCCTTGTACGCCGCCTGTCCATACCAATGTGCTGGTTTCGATGGTGCTTCCATCTTTCAGCTCAACGGTGGTGCCGTCCATTTTGGTAATAGGCAATCCAGTCAGGAAGTTCACGCCGCGTTTTTGCAGGCTTGTTGTCGCACGGTCAACCAATTCAGCAGGGAAGCCCGGCAGAATGGAAGGAGCAGCTTCAACACAATAAAGCGTGATTTCCTGTGGATCGATACCGTATTTGCGAGCCAGCTCGCTTCTCATATCGGCATATTCACCAACAAGCTCAACGCCGGTCAAACCGCCGCCGCCAACCACGATGGTAGCGTCCGCTTTGTTTTTCGTTTTGCTGTATTCCGCAATGCGGGACTCAACGTGAGCACGCAGACGGTTTGCATCGTTAACAGACTTCAGAATGAAGCTGTTCTCTTGAAGTCCCGGGATACCGAAAAATGCAGTTTCACTGCCCAGAGCGATAACCAGGGCATCATATGTGAAGCTGCCGCCGTCATCGAGAGAAACCGAACGCTCATCCGGCTTGATTTCCTTAACATTGCCGATGCGCAGGTCAACGTTCGCGCCGCGCAGAAGCTTATCCAGCGGCAAAGCTACTGCTTTCTCTGCGATGTTGCCTGCTGCCAGGCGGTGCAATTCCGTAATGATCTGATGGGTTGGGAAACGGTTAATCAGCGTGATTTTTGCAGATGCGCCGAAATGCTCGCGTGCAGAAAGTGCACTAAGCAAGCCGCCGTAGCCTCCGCCCAAAATTAAAATATGTTTAGACATGACCATCCTCCGTTCTTCGTATGATTTATGGATTAACGCTTGTTTTGTTGGTCGCGCTCGTTAAGAACGTCCAAAAAAGCCTGAGCATAGCGAAGACCCTTTTGAACCTGAGGATCTTTCAGCATTTTCATCAGACCAAATACACCGATCTGAGCTTGGTCGCCTTGAGCGTGGACACGGTCCCCGGCTTCGATAGCTGCAGATGCAACGCTTTTTGCTGCTGTCGTTACCGGCTTCGCGAATCCGCTGAGGGAAGCCATAGTGTCTTCCGCAAGCACGGGATCCGTAGCTACGGATTTACCGAAATCATACGCTTTAGTCATAACGGACAGCATTTCCGTAAGTTTAGGAAGATTGTCCACGAGAGTTGTAAGGGATTCCTGAACCTCGGGCTTGAGCAGTTGTTCGAGCAGCACATCAGGACGGCTGGACGCCGCAGCTTCTTGGTTTCCTACAACATTTTCCGGAGTTTCGGACGGTTGTGGAGAAGATGTTTCTGTCATAAAGAATTGCCTCCTTTTCTTTAAGTAAATTCCCAAGATGAACTTGGCGACGATCGAACCGGCTAGGTTTAATTTTGGGATAACCGGTATCTATTATGCATCACTTACAAAAGTGCGAACTTATGGGTGACTCATCTATCGCCAAAAATAAAGCAGGGGGAAGCTTCCCCCTCCTTTATTCTGAAACATTCTTAGGGATTGTGATAAATATCTCTAAGTACTAGTCTATAACTTGTGCAGCATAATTACAAACATAAAATACAAATTTCGACTACAAAGTTAGAACGCGATATTCGCTTTCTTCATATGTCACTCTTGTAACAGGGTGGCCGGAAAAGTCAAGCGCGTCCCGAATCGGAATCCAAGCCGTGCCGCCGATCAGATGCACATCCGATGACACAGGTTTGCCACCTGTTTGATGGGATAACAGCAAGCCCCCCACCGGGTCCGCTTCCCAGCGATTCCCTCCAAGCTTCACCTGCACGGTTTTGTTGTGAGACTTCCAGGACACGCTTCCGCCAAGTCGCTCCACCAGGGAGCGCAGCGGAACCATCAGCCGGCCGTCCACCAACTTGTATTCACCTGCCGCAAACGCGGTTTCAAGTCCGCCGAATTCCACGGCGAGCGTCCTTCCAGATTCAAAGAGTGCGGCATTGGCAACAACTTCCTGTGTGATCCACTGCTTCGAAGGCTGCGAAGCCTTTCGGGCCGCCTTCTGTGCGGTAAATTGAACAGGCTGCGTTTTTGTCGAAAGCACTTCAAAGGCGTACCCCTGCTTTTTATAATAAGAAATAATGTCCGGCAGAGCCTTCACGCTTTCGCCATGCCCTTTACCATCATGAAGAAGCACGATCGCCTCATTGCCCTTAACTTTTGTGGTTGCCCCTTTTACGATGTCCTTAACCGGGACCCCTTTATACTTGGAATCGCCACTGTCAACATTCCAATCGAATACATGATAGCCACCCTGCTTCATCAATTGAAAATAGGCTTCGTCAAAATGACCTGCCGTGCCCCCTGGTGCTCGCACCAACTGCGGCCGCTCCCCCGTAATCAAGCGGATGACTTCCTCCGTCTTCTTAATCTGTCCCCAGAAATCCTGAAAACGCCCGTATAGCTGGTCGTAACGATGATCATATGTATGATTCCCGATGGTATGGCCTTCTTCATAGATGCGATTGATAATCTCCGGATGGGTCTCGGCTTCCTTGCCCAGTACAAAAAAAGTGCCTTTAATTCCTTCTCGCTTCAATATATCAAGCACCTCAAGCGTTAAATCCGATGGCCCGTCATCAAAAGTGAGATATACCGTTTTATCCGTTGGTTTTTTATATGAAACAGGTGCGGCGTTCACAGCGGGTTTGTCCTTGTCTGCCGTAATGACGATGGGCTTGCTTACCTCTTTCCCCTTCATCTGTGCAGCCTGCTGAGGCACTGCCAGGGGTACTGTCGCCAGAGGAGCCTGTTCTACATATATCTCCATCGGCCGCTGGAAGTCCAATCCCGTACCGATCATGATCAGAACAGCCAATACGCCGAAGAATACTGCAATTGATGTTACCCGCACCATGTTTTTCATTATCAACTCTACCTCCATCGTTTCTATGAGTTCGGTTTCCTGATAGATTATATGGGGCGATATTTGAAAAAAGACTAGAATCTGATATTTTCTTGCGAACTTGATTTTAATTCAGATTACTAGTAAACTGAATTTGAGTTCTTCGCTAGCGTTATCTTAATTCCATTATTATAAGAAGCTTCGTTATACAGATTTGGATTGATTCTTGGCCTATTTCGAGATGAGAAGGGATGATAGAAGCTATGGACAACAACTCAACAGTATTCAAACGCGATATTGCAGAGGTCAGAGACGTCGTTCTCCGGCGCAACAGCCCCATCCATGCCGCTGGACCCGTTATTGAATTCGGTAACTGGACCCAATCCGACCCGTTTCTCGGCATGATGGAAGACAAATTCCAAGCCGGTTCATTCGACGACCATCCCCATCGGGGAATTGAAACCGTTACTTTTGTAATCGACGGAACCCTCGAGCATTATGACAGCGTCTCCGAACAACGCGGGGTGCTTGGGCCCGGTGATGTGCAGTGGATGACTGCCGGCAGCGGCGTCATCCACAACGAAGTCCCTTCCGAGGGCGTAACGGCTCATGTCCTGCAGCTCTGGGTCAATTTGCCCCGTGACCGGAAAATGACCTCCCCTCGCTACCAAAACCTGAAGGGGGCGGAGATGCCGGTCAGACAAGAGAAGGGTGCGATCGCACGGGTCTTTTCCGGTTCATCCGGCCATGTGGTATCCGGCACTAAAAACCATGTTCCGGTTACGATGGTTGAGGCCATCCTTGAGCCTGGCGCTTCCATAGCGCAGGACCTGCCCGGCAGCTACAACGGCTTCATCTATATCCTTGAGGGCAGCGGAACCTTCGGAAGCCAAGGTGTGACTGCCTCCCAGAATCAGGTGCTGTGGCTGGGTGCCGGAATTGATGGAATGCCAAGTGAAATCCAGGCAACGGCTGTGGAGCCCCTCCGCTTCGTGCTGTATGCAGGCGAACCCTTGAAGGAACCCGTGGCCGCACGCGGCCCCTTTGTCATGAATACGGAAGAAGAAGTGAATGAAGCGTTCCGCGAATACCGGATGGGCACGTTCTTGAAGCATTGATCCCTCCCACCCGCTCTATTCCTCCGGTCCTATTTTCTCAAAAGAACGGTCCCTTATTATGCCTGTCCAGGCATGCAGAGGGACCGTTCTTCATATAGCTTATGACAGCACGGCTGTGAGAACCGCTTCGACATGACCTTTTACTTTAACCTTCCGCCACTCCCCTGTCATCTTCCCGTTCTCATCAATCAAAAAGGTGGAGCGTATAATGCCCATATACTCACGACCGAACATCTTCTTCATCTGCCAGACGCCAAACATCTCGCTTACCTTATGCTCCTCATCAGATAGAAGCAAATAGGGCAGGCTATGCTTATCCATAAATTTGGCATGAGATTTCAGCGGATCCGGGCTGATTCCGATCACGACCGCGCCCGCCTCTTTCAAGGCACCATAATGGTCACGGAAGCTACAAGCCTCCTCGGTACAGGTCGGCGTCATATCTTTCGGATAAAAGAACAGCACGACTTTGCGTCCACGAAAATCGCTTAAAGATACCTTCTCCCCATTCGAAGCCGGAAGTGAAAAGTCCGGCACCTGGCTTCCGATTGTCAATTGCGTTTGATCTACGATAAGGCTTCAACTCCTGCTGTACGGACCTTATGGCCCGTAAAATTGATTGTCTTTTCGAAAAAAATTATAATAGAATGAATGTCGAATATTCAAATGTTCTATCGAATTTATTCATCAGCGTAATCCGAAAGGAAGAACACAATGACCAAAAAAACAAAGAAGACGATTATATGGAGCGTAAGCATCGTGCTCGCAGCTGTCATTGGCTACGGCATTTATTATGCAGTTTCATTCTACGACGGCTTGCAAAGTCTTCAAAAATCAGGCGAATCCTCCCCTTTCCGTGAACTTGAAAAAGTGGATGCCAAAGCCCCTGCCCCGCCAGAGTGGGAAGGAACGGAGACCGTTAACATTTTGCTCATGGGCGTCGATGCCCGCGGATTTGAGGAAGGTGAAATCCCTCGCTCCGACAGTATGCTTGTTGCCTCAATTGATCCCGTAGCCAAGAAAATGCACTTATTCTCTATTTTGCGCGATACTTACGTAGAAATACCTGGATATGATCGAAACCGGATCAATACGGCAATTACGCACGGTCCGAATACGGCGATGAAGGCCGTAGGCGATTTGCTTGGTATCCCGGTTCAATATTATGTCTACACGGATTTTCAAGGTTTTATGAAGTTGGTTGATTCCGTCGGCGGCGTTGATTTCTATGTTGAGAAGGACATGAATTATTCCAGTAAAGCAGATAAAAACGAATACGACATTGAACTTAAAGAAGGCATGCAGCATCTTGATGGTAATGCGGCGCTGCAATACGTCCGCTTCCGCTATGATGCGATGGGCGACTTCACTCGAACCGAGCGTCAGCGCGAACTCCTGAAGGCCGTAGCCAAGAAAATGCAGACCACCACATCAATCATGAAGCTGCCGGAGATTCTGAAATCCGTCAGTCCGTATATTGATACCAACCTCGATGTCGAGGATATGTGGAAACTCGCCAATGTCGCCTATAAGAGCAAAATGAGCGGCAGTGAGCAGGTTCCTCCGATGAAACTTCTGAAAGAAGAAACCATTGGAGGCGCAGCCGTCTTAACCGTTGCCAATCCGGATACGCTGAAGCAGTATATCCAGGATATCATGAATCCGCCGGTGCCTGATCCAGAGACCGAGGGCAGCGAGAGCACGGAAAGTGATCCTGCCAGCAGTTCTTCCGACAGCATCGCGACTCCATCCACAACAACAGAGCGCAATTAACACCCTATACCGCATCAGGACAGGTCGCTACTTCATTCAGCAGCCTGTCCTGATTCATGAAGAAAGGAAGTTTTAGTCTAATGTCTACATCCAGAAACCATTCAGAAACCCTGTATCAAGAAGCACTCCAGCATATCGTTGGAGGCGTGAACAGTCCCTCCCGTTCGTTCAAAGCCGTTGGAGGCGGTGCCCCTGTCTTCATGAAGCGCGCAAACGGAGCCCACTTCTGGGACGTGGACGGCAACCGCTATATTGATTATCTGGCGGCTTACGGCCCGATCATAACGGGACATGCCCATCCGCATATTACAGCCGCCATTACAGCCGCTGCCCAAAATGGCACTTTATACGGTACACCGACCGAGCTTGAGATTACCTTGGCTAAAATGCTGAAGGAAGCCATCCCCTCCATGGACAAGGTGCGTTTTGTCAACTCCGGCACCGAGGCTGTCATGACCACGATCCGTGTAGCCCGAGCATATACCAAGCGCAACAAAATCATCAAGTTTGCGGGCTGCTACCACGGCCATTCGGATCTTGTCCTTGTAGCCGCAGGTTCAGGTCCGTCCACGCTCGGAATTCCGGACAGTGCCGGAATTCCGAGCAGCATCGCTTCGGAAGTGATTACGGTTCCGTTCAATGATCTGGAAGGCCTGCGCGCTGCCCTGGACCGATGGGGCGATGATGTTGCTGCCGTCATGGTGGAACCGATTGTCGGCAACTTCGGCATGGTCATGCCGAAGCCGGGATTCCTGGAGGGGTTATGCCAGATGACTCACGATAATGGTTCCCTTGTCATCTATGACGAGGTCATCAGCGCCTTCCGCTTCCACTACGGCTCCAGCCAAACCTACGCGGGTCTGGCTAACCACGAGGCTATTCAGCCCGACCTTACAGCACTTGGCAAAATCATCGGCGGCGGGCTGCCGATCGGCGCGTATGGCGGCCGCAAGCACGTGATGGAGCAGGTCGCTCCGCTGGGCCCTGCTTATCAGGCTGGAACCATGGCGGGCAACCCTGCTTCCATCGCAGCCGGAATCGCCTGTCTGGAGGTTCTGCAGGGTGATGGGGTTTACGAGGAAATGGAACGATTGACAATCAAGCTGACGGAAGGCTTGCAGGCTTCCGCGGACCGCTACGGCATTCCGCTGACCATCAACCGGATCCGCGGCTCCTTCTCCACCCACTTCTGCGATCATCCGGTTACAAACTATGATGAAGCGCAAGACACCGACGGCGAAGCGTTCGCTGCCTTCTTCCGCCACATGCTGGACCGCGGCGTGAACCTGGCTCCTTCCAAATACGAGGCCTGGTTTATGACAACGGCCCATACGGATACGGACATCGAGGCCACGCTGGTTGCTGCGGAGGAATCATTTAAGGCCATGAAGAATTAATCCTATATATCCAAAAAGACGCAAGGAGATACGCCCATGAAAAAACACCTAAACAAGTTATAACAGGCTTCCTATCCATGCGGTGCTTCTGCGGTCCGAATTCGTGGACCTCCTGCCTGTCCGATTCGAATAAAGCTGCTCTAAAAATATGAATACGGAGGCATGGATAACATGAGAAGCGAACAAGAGATGATGGATTTGGTACTGGGCTATGCAGCCCGTGACGAACGGGTTCGGGCCGTGACCCTGGAAGGCTCCAGAACGAATCCGAATGTGCCCAAGGATATATTTCAGGATTATGATATCAGCTTTCATGTAACGGACATGGACAGCTTCATTCAAGATCCGAATTGGATCGATGTCTTCGGGGAACGGATAATTCTGCAGACGCCAGAAGACATGGCTATGTTTCCCCCTGATCTGGGAGGCTGGTTCTCGTACCTGATGTTATTTACCGACGGCAACCGGATTGACATGACCCTGATTCCCATCGAGGAGAAGGAGAACTACTGCAAGGAAGACAAACTGATCCAGATCTTAATGGATAAAGATCAAATCTTTCCCAAGATCCCTGCTCCTTCCGACGAGGATTTCTGGGTACAGCGTCCGTCAGCAGCCTTTTTCGAGGATTGCTGCAACGAGTTCTGGTGGGTATCCACGTATGTCGCCAAGGGCTTGTGGCGGGCAGAAATCCTGTATGCCCAGGACCATCTTCACAACATCATGCGGCCGATGCTGTTGAAAATGCTGGAGTGGCAGGTAGGCACCCAGACCGATTTCTCGCTCAGCGTAGGCAAGAACGGCAAGTACTTGAACAAGCACCTGTCTGCGGACAGCTGGAATGAGCTGATGTCCACCTACCCTCGCGGAACCTACGAAGAGGTGTGGGAGGCGCTGTTTACGATGGGAGCGCTGTTCCGCAGAACCGCGCTGGATGTCGCTAAGCAGCTTGGCTTTGACTATGACATGGGGCAGGATCAGCGCGTGAGCGCCTTCCTGCGGCATGTCCGGCAGCTGCCGGCGGATGCACGCGAAATCTACTGATTCTGATTGAAGCAGCGGAAACTGTCGCAGGTTGTTGTGACCCTGCCACACGGAAATGCTACCAATGTTTGCCCCCTGGAAACCGAACAACCCGCTCAAGGAATTCCTTGAGCGGGTTGTTCGTATTTCTCTTTGAAGACAGGCCGACCATCGCCGCTCTATCCTATTTCTGCTCGATTTTGTCGAAGAAGTTCTCCTGTACTAACTTGGCCGTGTCGTCCAGCTGCTTCTTGGAGTCCGTGCCTTCCTTCGAGAACGATTCCTGTACGACATTGGACATCGCGGCATAATAGTCCTGCGTGCCAAACTGCGCTTCCGGCTTGCCTTCCAGCAGGCTGAAGAGCTGTGGATCATATTTGTACACGTTGTCGTATTTATCGTAAATCGCTTTTACCTTGGCTGCGTACTCCGAATCATCACTGAAATATTCAAGCGGTGTCGGAACGAAGTATTTGCCCTCGGCTTTGCGGGCATTGATTGTATCCTCCACTGATTTCAGAGCATCATCCGTAAAATAATCAAACGTAATGTAACGGAATGCCATTTCCTGCTCATCCTTCGTGGCGTTCGGGTTGATAACCAGGTAGTTGCCGCCCAGAATCCCGTGATGTGCTCCGCCCTTCTCCATAGCTGGCATTGGATAAGCGATCACATCCTCAGGCTTCATGCCGCCTTCATTCAGCGCAGGCTGGATCACGTCAAATGCACCTGCAATGACCATAGCCGTACGTCCTTGCTGGAACGAACTGACAGCATCGCCCCAACCGAGAGCCCAGTCCTGGGGAATGGCATTTCCTTCCCATCTCAGTTTCTTGTAGAAATCCAGTGCCTTCACGCCGGCTTCCGAATTAAACACGGCCTTCACCTTGCCGTCCTCGTTCACTTCGATATCCCCGCCGGCTTCGAACAGGAAGTTGGTCCAGTTCCAGCCTGCCTCATTGCCTTTGCCCATTGGCGCAATACCGGATATACCTGCCTTCGGATCAGCGGCACCCTTCGCCGTGTTGTACATATCGTCCCACGTCCAATCCATCGGCGGCAATGCTACTCCCTTCGCGTCCAGCAGTTTCTTGTTCACGATGGTTGACGTGATGTATCCGTTCTGCGTAACGCCGTACACCTTGCCGTCTACGATAAATTGCTCCTGCAGCACAGGGTTCATGTCGTCCTTGTACTCCCAGTTGTTCCAGAACTCCGTAATGTCGGCTACCCAGCCCCGCTCCACGAGCAGCTGCGCCTCTGTAGCCCAGGTATTATAAAATGTCGGTGCTTCGTTCGAAGCCATCTTTACCCCAATTTCATTGACGCTGTACTGCCAGTCATCCTTCACAATCGTCACGTTTGGATACTTCGCCTGGAAACGCGCGATTTTATCATCCTCCTGCTGACGCAGTGTGGTATCGTCCGGCAGCGGATAGTGAATCTTGATCGTTACTTTTTTATCCGCGATATCCTCTTTCGGCTCTTCATTCTGTGTCGTGGTTGTCCCCCCTGTATTGGTGGTCCCTCCCTCTTTACTGGTGACCTCCGGAGCTGCTTTGCCGCCGCCGCACGCTGCAAGCAAGGAGCTGAACAGCATAAGGCAAATCAGTAGTGCTGAGAACTTGCGCATGGATACTCCCCTTTTCCTTATTGAAATAATATGTTCTTTCCTATCTCCATCATAAAAGCGGAACGCTGAAAGAACGATGTGCATTCATATGACGATCATGTGCAGGCCTACGATCATGCAAACGCTATTTCTACCCTTTGACGGCCGAGAGGCTGACGCTGCGCATGATAAACTTCTGGAACAGCAGAAACACAAAGATAGGCGGCACCATCACCATGAACAGGATCGCGAATTTAATGCTGCTGTCCAGGTTCCGTGCATTGATCACATACTTGTAGATGGCTGTTGCCAGTGTGTATTTGTCCTGTGTCTGCATCACAAGGGACGGCCAGAACCAATCATTCCACGCAGTCGAGAAAATAAAAATCGCAAGCGTTGCAAAAATCGGGACCGACAGCGGAATCGCGATACGCAGAAAGCTGCTGATCTCCGAAGCGCCGTCGATGCGCGCCGCCTCGAATATCTCGGGATGAATGCCATCGAAGAAGTTTTTAATCAACAGGAAGAAGTAAGCGTTCGCCCCTGCCGGCAGCCAGAACGCCCAGTAGGAATTCAGCAGCCCCAGCTCCTTCAAATTGACGAAATTCGGAATCATATAACTCGATGCCGGTATAAACAAGGTCATGAGAATGAAGAAATAAATCGCCCGGTGATACGGAACTTTAATGCGCGAAATGCTGAATGCCGCAAGGCCCAATACCAGAATGGTCACCAGCAAATTACCGCCAAAAATAAACAGCGTATTCTTGAGAAACATCGGCAGATCAATGTAATCCCACCCCTTCGGGAAGTTATCCCAATGCCACTCCGAAGGGAAAAATCGCGGAGGAAACGTGTTGATCTCCTGGTTGCTCTTCAGGCCGTTGAACATCGTCATGCCGATCGGATACAGCATCGTAAAAGCCATTGCCGCAATACACAGCACCATAAAGCCGTAAACCACTTGATTCAAGGGTTTTCTCAAATCCGAAGTCGATAATATGCCTCTCTCTTTCATCCTAGTACTCCTCCCTGTTCATCTTGAATTGCAGGATGCCAAGTATGCTCAGCACGAGGAACATCAAGACGCCCATTGCGGTTCCCGCCCCGTAATCCAGCTGGTTAAACGCATATTTTACGGTGAGGAGAGCATAGGTGAGCGTGGCCTTGTTCGGACCACCGTCCAGCATCGCGAGCTGCGATTGATACGCCTGTGAAGTACCGATCAGCTGCAGAATCAACATGAGTATAATCAGATTGCGCATCGAGGGAAGCGTAATATATTTGATCCGGGCCCATACGCCCGCACCGTCGATTTCGGCGGCTTCATACCAATCTTTAGGTATGCTGAGCACCCCCGCCAGATAGATCAGCATTGCCGAGCCGAATTGCTGCCACGTTTCCATCACGACCAGTGCCACCATCGAGAAGCGGCTATCCGATATAAACGATACCGGCTCTGCCCCGAAGAAGCCAAACAAGGCATTGATCGGACCTACCGGATCATACATCCATCTCCACATGCCGTAGAGCACGACACCGGGTACAACAAACGGAAGATAAGCCGCGATCCGGGCGAAGCCCTGGAACAGCTTCAGCTCCGAGATGGCAATGGAAGCCGCTATCGGCACCCAGAAGCCGATCACAAACGTTAACAGCATGAAATAGAGTGTATTACGAACGGAAAGCAGCAGGTCGGGATTACTCAGAACGTTGGCGTAATTATCCAACCCGACGAAGGTGTTTCCTTTGACAAAATCGATATGAAAAAAGCTGTAAAAGATCCCTTTAAATATCGGCACCCATAAAAACACGATAAAGATCGCAATAGCCGGAACGAGGAATAAATACCCCCATAAATACTTCCTCCACAGCGGCTTTCGCTTGTGCTCCTGCCGGGTACGATGACCGGGCTCCGTCAGAGCCTGGCCTTGTGACATGACCGTTTCTTCCATCAGACTCCCTCATTCCTTTATTTAATGTCTAGCTTTTATTTTAAAAAAGCAGGGGAGCCTTCGAACATGTCTAAAACTATGTGAAGTATGACCGTTCTTACTTCTTTAACTCACTGGGGCTGACGCCGAAGTACTTTTTGAAGATTTTGCTAAAATGCTCCGGGGACTCATAGCCGACCCGCTCGGCAATCTCGTACCGGCGAAGATCCGTGTTCAGGATCAGAGACCTGCTCTCTTCCATCCGAAGCTTGACCACATACTCCCATAGGCTGCTGCCGGTATATTTTTTGAACAGATAACTTAAGTAGTTCGGGCTCACGTGATTGTTCTTGGCCACCTCATGTATCGTAAGTCCCTTCTGACGGTAATGATCCTCGATGTACTGCCTGGTATTCTCAACGATCCGGTTGCTCTGGCTCGAAAGCACCTCCTGCGACGTTTCATGGGCATAGTTGTGCCAATTAAAGTCCCCGTAATAAAACACATGAAAATCATGCAGCTGCTGGCTCCACAGCATCGCCTTATCCGCCTGACGGCTGAGCACGCTCAAAAATTCGGTCCCCCTCAGGATTTGGCTTATTCCCACGGTACAGCTCTGCTTCAGGTGCTGCTCCACGTGGTGGTGCAGGCTCCGGCCAATCATCTCCAGGTGATGGATCTTTCCGCCCGCATTCTCCTCCATTTCCTGTTCGCTCCATTGAAGGATGATGTTGATATCCCGCTCCGGCGAGTAGAACGCCAGGGTGTGCGGCTCCTGCTCCAGCAGCTCTTTGGCAATATTCAGCGTTGCGTATTGAATCAGGCGTATGTCTTGTGAGGAAAAAGAAGATTCGGTGCCTTGCTTCAGGGCAAGCTTCATCTTGATGACGGCAAAATAAGGACCGATCAAGCCGAGCTCCGACTCGTCGTGCAGATCGGCTAACTCTGACTGCTCCGGCTCGGTTGCAAGCCGCTGATTCAGCCGCTCCGTTCTCCCGGACGGAGGCTCATCCATCCGAAAATGCTCATTGTCCGCCATGAGAAACTGCTCTACCTGAGGTGCAGGTTTATCCAGCTTCAGCAGTACACTGCGAACCGAATCCAGAAACTGCTCGCTGTTCAGCGGTTTGATCAAATAATCCCTTGCCCCGAGCTGGAGCGCCCGCTGCGCGTATTGGAACGTTTCATGGGCTGAAATAATGATGGTCTGGACCCATGGCTTCACAATCTTGGCCTGCTGCATCAGCTCGATGCCGTTCATCTCACCCATCTGGATATCGGTGACCAGCAGATCAATATCTCCCATTCGTATGTAATCCAGCGCCTCCTGCCCGCTATAGGCCGTTGCAATGTCGTCTATGGCAAGCCCCGAAGACGTTAGCAGTCCCGCTAAGCCTTTGCATATCAACGGTTCGTCGTCTACCACCAAAATGTTGTACATCAGGAGACCTCCTGTTCGTTTAAGATAATGGTTGTTGCTTCCATCCGGGGGATCGTAATGGTCACCCGGGTCCCCCCTTCATCTCTTGGTTCATATTGCAGTCCGTATCCACTTCCATAATGCAGCTGAATCCGCTCATGGATATTGCGGATGCCATAGCCCAGTGAATGATCCGGGGCTTCATCATACAGCAGCCTGCGGATGGATTCGTAATTGACCGGACGATAGCCGTTGTCCTCGATGACAATCCGGCAGTGTCCATCCTCCAGATGACCGGATATGCGGATGATTCCGTCCTCGCCCATATTTTTAATGCCGTGAATAATGGCATTCTCCAGCAGCGGCTGCAGCGTAATCTTCGGCACATGATTCACCAGCAAATCCTCCGGAACCTCCCAGTGGACCGCGAACTGGTAATCATAACGATTCAGCTGGAGATTAATATAAGCCCCCGCATGCTCAAGCTCTTCCCCAAGCGTAATGAGATCCCGGCCTCTGCTGAGACTGATCTTCATCAATTTGGACAGATCCTTGATCATTTCGGCAGACTCCGTATTCCCTTCCATCGTGCTCTTCCAGTAAATGCTCTCCAGCGTGTTGTACAGCAGATGAGGATTTATCTGCTGGTAGAGAAGCTGCAATTGCGCCTCCTTCTGCTTCAAATCCATACGGTATTTGTAATGGATCAGATCATTCAATCGGCGGGCCATGTCATAAATCGTGGAGATCAGGACACTGACCTCATCCTTTCTGCGCCGATACGGTGTTTCCGGCACAATGTTCCCCGGTTCATAGCGCCGTACAAAATGGGCCAGCTTCTGGAGCGGTGTCATCAACGACTGCCAGAAATAAAAGACGATGATTAGGCCCACAACAAAATAAGCGATCGAGATGACCTGGA
This sequence comes from Paenibacillus glucanolyticus NBRC 15330, assembly GCF_004000885.1. Lineage (GTDB taxonomy): Bacteria > Bacillota > Bacilli > Paenibacillales > Paenibacillaceae > Paenibacillus_AQ > Paenibacillus_AQ glucanolyticus. Next base: position 183,720 of record NZ_BIMC01000008.1, on the reverse strand, counting down.
TGACCCGCTTCATCTCGCTTTGCTGGGCGAGCAGCGTTTTGACAGGAACCTTATAGACCAGCTTCTGCTGAAGCATATAGTTATAATCGATGACGTAGATGAAATCCGAGGTGATAACGTCCATGACGCCCATGGTAGAGCTGCCCGGATCAACCTCGGGCGGCAGCTCAAGCGTCCCCGCCAAGCCTTTTACCGATGAAGTCAAAATATTGTTGTTCCAGTCCGTCAAATAGAGCTCCCCGTCCGGTATGGATACCGTTGATAAGGACTCTCCGATCCGCGCATCCAGATTGGTAACAACCAGAACGCCGATGGTTCCGCCCTGATAAATATTGTTGACGGCCCTTACGTAGCTTAGGGTCTCTTGATCCTTGCGTCCTTGCACCGGGGGTGACAGATGCTCCATGCGCCGCAAATATCCGTTGCCCTTCATCGCCACGGCTTCATCAAACCAAGCTGGCTTCTCATTCTCGTCCGAGAAGAAATACACGCCTGCTTTTCTGCGTTCGGGGTAATAAGGAGCAAAAAAGTAACTGTTGTCGGGGTCATACACATAGAGTGAGTAATAAACCGGTTCGCGCTCATCCGTCTCCTGGGAGAAGGAAAACAGCATCTTTTCAAGGCGTTCATAGTTCTTCACCCGCTCCAGAACACTCCCCTCGGAAAAGGTGCCGAGCTGCTGGATCTGCGAGTTCTGAATGACTGTAGAGGTTACTTTGTTAACGGTTTCAATGTCCCGGTTGATGAGCTTGAAATTCTGTTTGTTCAGCTCGATATAGGCATTGGTCACATGGCGCTTCAGAATTTGACCAGCCATGGAATTCCCGTAGGCGTTGAGTGCAAACAACGGGATGACCAGCACCAGGAACAGCAGAATCATCTGCTGTTTAATATTCATGCGGCTTAGCGGATTTTTGAAGCGGTTCTTCATCTGCCCTTGCACCTCCGGCTTTTTCAAGCATATCAACAATCAAATGGAACCAGCGTAGTCATTCCTACGGAAATGATGCGTATTTTTACGATGAGGTACGAAGTCTCAACTGGAAGTATTAGCCTCGGGGCATGTAATTTCCTGCTAGCTCGTTGGGGTTTGCAGGGGGCGTGGCTTCGGGGGGACAAAATTCAAAATGCCCCCATACGGGTCCGAGCGGACGGAATGGAGGCTTTTGTAACGGATATTTACTTGGAACTTTGCACCCCGATTCGATGCAAAAGGGAAATCCTTTGTGTCTATCAACAGATCGAATACGTTTAGGAGAATGTGGAGTTAAAACCATTGTGCGACGTTTCATTGTCGAGTGACAAGAACCCGGCATTCAAGCGATCCATCATACGGACGATGATCTTCCCCCCTTTCCCGGGGACATTTTACCATCGCGCAGGCATCGCGCGGGACTCCGAATATGGGCGACTTCGCCTAAGGCGACCGTTCGCCTCCATTCTTACTGGGCCGTTAAAATCAGTGGTCCATCCGGCGTAATTGCAATCGTATGCTCATATTGCGCCGACAACTTGCCGTCGGCCGTTCTCGCCGTCCACTGATCGTCGTCAATCGTGATATGGAACGTACCTTCGTTGATCATCGGTTCGATGGTAAACACCATGCCTTCCTTTAGCCGGATGCCTTTGCCAGCTACGCCGATATGCACGTAGTTAGGCTCCTCGTGCAGGCTCCGCCCGATCCCGTGAGCCAGCAGATCACGCACGACCGAATACCCATTCGCTTCCGCATGCTGTTGTATCGCCGACGTTATGTCACCGAGCCGGCCCCCTGGGATAGCCCGGGCGATCCCCAGATCCAGGCATTCCTTGGTCACCTTCATTAATTTTTGCGCTTCCGGCCGGATATTGCCCACCGCATAACAATGGCAGGAATCGCCGAACCATCCGCCATATTCCACGACGATGTCGAGCTTCAGCAAGTCGCCATTCATAAGCACCCGGTTTGAAGGAATGCCGTGGGCCACCACATCGTTCACCGAAGTGCAGGTTTCGGCGGGGAAACCGTTGTACCCCTTCGTAAACTGCTTGCCGCCCAGCTTAGTGATGTGTCTGGCAACAAAGTCATTGATCTCCCGGGTGGTGATCCCAGGCTCAATCAGCTTGGTCACCTCGCGGTAGCAGTCCGCAACGATTTGGCTCGCCGGCTTCATCTCTTCGATTTCCCTAAGTGATTTTAAGATAACCATCTTTTGTTTATTCGCTCCTTATCCATTTTATAATTTTAATAACCGGGCGATATCCTTGGCCTCTTCGTGCAGCTTTCCGCGGCGCAGCGAAAGCGAGGCGCAGCCGACCAAGGCGGCCAGCAGCATCTCCGCGTGCTGCAGCAGATCCTGCGGCTCCGCAGCGTTTCCGCCGGAAGCGGCTGCCCCGTCCGCCGTATGCCCGCTTCTCAGCAGCGCGGCAAGCGGCGTGAGCACCTCCCGGCGAAAGGCAGCCAAGAGCGGGATCGAGCGCCCTTCAGGCAGCGCGGCAAAGCCCTCACCGGCCAGCTTATGCAGCAGGTACAGGGCGTGGTCCTCCGCCCAAAGCTGCAGCAGCCGGACACCAGCGGCAGCGACGGGGCCAAGCTCTGCGGCCGTTACACGGCTTCCGCTTCGGGAACCCGCGGCAGCCGAGTTCCCGGTATCCGCCGCAGCAGCCAAGCGGAAATGCCCACCCGCCGGTGCCATCCCCGCATCTGAATCGTGTGGAGCTTCCATCGGAACCTCCAGCCATTCCCCGGCCCGATCCAACGCGTCCCACAGCAGATCGTGGAGCAGATCGCCCTTATTGCTGTAATAATGATATACCGTGCCATAGCCGAGTCCCGCCTGTGCGGCTACATCGCGGATTTCCAGTAAAGGTCCTTTATTCAAAAAAACATCGGCAGCCGCTTTCCGAATTTGCGCCAGACGCCGCAGCCGGATCTCTTCGTTTTGCTCCTTCGTGCGTGGAGTCATCTTCTCCGTTCACCTCTTTTATTTTTGACCTACTATTATGTCAATATAAAACATCGGCTGGCGAATAACAAGAGGCGAACCGGAAGATTTCCGGCTCAAACTTAGAAAACGGTGTCTGGCCAGCGGGTAGCCCGAGCTGAGGTTAAGCACTTTATTTCAGATCTTTCTACCAGGCGTTACGCTGCAATTCCAGCAGTCCACTCATTTCATCCTAAGCTGCCGCCATATCCCCTCTACCCATAACTGCCCAGGGACTGAACCAGCATATCCGAGATCATGGCAGCCCCGGTCTTCTCGATGGCGATCGACATCGGAATCATGCCGCCAATCAGTACGAAACACCGGCCTGAATGAACTCATATGAATAACATCACACTGCTGCCGGATCGTCTTCATCCTATGTCTCAAAAAAGTTCCCATTAAAAAAGCTGAACCGGCTTGATTCAGTCGGTCCAGCTATTCTACGCATGAATATTACAAATTAATGAATGCCGTACGCAATTTGGAACTGTATTGAACATCAAAACCAAGACCGGTTGCAATCACTGCGAGTGGAACGTAGGTTTTGTCTTCCTTCCCTACTTTTTGCAGGAAAGCTGGTGTATCAATCGGTACAGACTTTCCGTTGACCTGAACGGTTTTGGCACCGATCTTCACCACAACGGTCTGATCTCCGAAGGAGATCGTTGCACTGGACGTTTTATTTTCCCATTTTGTAGTTGCCCCAACTGCATTCACGATATCCTGAATAGCTACGTAGTTCAGATTGTCGCGAAGAATCGGCTTAAACGGTGTATTCAGCTCCTGTCCCTTCACGACGATGCGCATCGGTTGCCCCACCTCCTGAACAGGGGGTTTCTTATAGCTGCCCCAGATCGTCTCTGCAAACACGCTGGCCATCGTCTCATATCCGTATTGGTTCGGATGAATATCATCTTTCAGGATATGGGTCATCGTCAGCTCAGAGCCCACGAACTTCTTGGCAACATGGGCGACTTTGATATCTACGCCCTGACTCGCAAATCCGTCAGCCACGCCTTCCACCAGCTTCGTGAATTCACCGGATGATGCGAGCAGTTTGGCGTATGCGACTTCGTCCGCGATTTTCGGTACCGGATTGTACTGGTCGGCCACTACAATCGCAGCATCCGGATTCATGGTATGCAGATTGGTAATTACAGCCGAAACATTGTCCGTGTACAGCTTGAACAGTTCCTGCATTTTGGCCTTCAACTGCTCGTCGCTTAGGGTTCCCACCGTGCTGACCAGACTCATCATGTCATTCCCGCCGATGGTAATCGTGATCAGATCTGCGTCAGCGATGACAGGCTTGGCTTTCGCTGCTTCTGCTCCAATCTGCTTGGTGCGCGGGTCAATGCTGCTGAGACCGGGCTGTATTTCCTCTGCTGTAATGGCCCGTTCATCTGCAACGGCCTGGACGTAATGGTTCAACCCGTCCGTCTTCAAACCGCCGATGCCCAAATTCGTCGCTTCCGTTCGACCGTAGAACAATCCCTGCTCATACAGCCGATCAACAAAGCCATAGGGCTTGCTGTTCAGATCCATACCCGGCTCATACCCAACGGTCAGCGAGTCCCCCAGTGTTACGATACGATATGTATTCTTGGCTGTCACATCATCGGCAAAAGCTGGTGCAACGCCCGGTGCGACCAGTGCCACCGCGAGCGTCAAGGTGCCGGTTACTGCGGCCAGCCCCTTTTTCCATGGTTTAAACATGCCATCACTCCCTTAACATCATAAATCTGATTCAGCCTTATTTTACCACCACAAACCTGTGAATGGTACCGCCATCAGCTTCTTAATCGTGGTTTCATCAGAAGATAAGCAAACAAATAGCCTAACGATGCAACTCCAAACCAAGCAAATATCCCGGGCGTCCCCGTCAGATACAAGCTTGGCAGTATGGACCATCCAAACGCAATCAGCAGCAGCAATCGGTACGAATAGAACACTGCGATAAGTGCCAAACAGCCGGGAAGAAAAAGCATGATAAAAGTATTTAAGGCAGGACTCAAGTTCGTGCCATCCGTATACGGATTGAAGAAAATAAGGATGAGCCAGAGCAATATGGAGCCCATACCTGAAAGTCCTGCAACAATATGTGAAGCCTTAAGCTTGAGCCTCAGCCGAACTCGCAACGCTCTTCCCCCATCCATGTCAATTGTAAACACCCGAACGAGACCCGCTCCATCATAAAAAAGAATGGACAGCCGCTCAAGTGCTGTCCATTCTCCGCTTGCCAACCTATGGTGATATTATGCACTCTCACAGCAAATGTTTCCTGAAGCGCTGTCAAACATCTTCACCTGATTCCTCAGGCTTATCCTTCTTGATCGTCTTATCCATATACTTATCGTATCGGCCATCAACTTCCTTAGCCATACTGCGGTATTTCTGGGTCTCCTCCACGATGGGATCGAGCTGGGTCTGAATTCGGATCTCATATTTCGGAGAAAGAAGCCGGCGCTCCTCTTTCTCCCGGTCCCTCTGCTGCATTTCACCTTCCGTCAACATCTCGCTGAGCTGGCGCTCCAAATTCTGATCTGATTTCTCATTCATCGCACGCATACTCCTTTATCAAGCGGTTGTATGTGACCTGCATTTTCTTTTGTTTGTTCCAGGGGTTAACGGACTGACGCTTCGCCCGCATCTTTTAGTGTGTCCAGAAACCGCTGATGGATCAGCCCGTTCGTTGCTGCCAAATGACGTACCGACAGATCGTAAGGACGCCCCTCCGTATCAGTCACCTTGCCACCGGACTCCTGAACCAGCAAGGCACCCGCCGCAACGTCCCAGACACTCAAGCCGTGCTCCCAGTATCCACTGAGCCGGCCCGCCGCAACATAAGCCAGATGAAGCGCGGCGGAACCGCCGGCTCTCACATTGCGTACCTTCGGCAAAAGCGCCTGAAGCTCTGCCATATTCAGCGGCAAGTTGACCGTGCTGTCAAGAGGAAAGCCTGTGGCAAGCAAGCTGTCCGATAACTGCTCTTCCTTGGAGACATAGGTAGGATTGCCGTGAACGTAGGCTCCTTTTCCTTTTTCCGCAACAAACAATTCATCCCGGGAAGGGTCATATATGACACCGACGATGACTTCGCCATGGTGAGCCAGTGCAATGGACACGGAGTAAAAAGGGAATCCATGCACGTAATTCGTCGTTCCGTCAACAGGGTCAATGATCCAGAGATACTCTTCGTCTTTTGCGTCATCCAAAGCCTTGGCATAGGCTTCGGTGCCGGGAGCAACCCCTTCCTCTCCAAGAATCGCATGGTCTGGAAAATGGGTCAGAATCAGCTTGCGGATCATCTGCTCCGCACCTTTGTCCACCTCGGTTACGATATCCTGCGCGGACGTCTTCGTGCTGAGCTGTTTCACGGTACCCAGCTTGCTCTCAATCCATTCACCCGCTTTCGCGGCACAATTAATCGCTACAGCGGTGTAGCTTTTACTGCTGACAACATAAGGAATCTTTTCGTTCTCATTCAAAGCGCTCACTCTACTTTCTATATAAATCTAGTGATTTTGGCAATCCCTACATCCTATTCAATTAGTACGGGAACGAAAGGGCAGCGTCTCAAAAAATCCGCCCTATTTCAATAAAAGTCCGTCCTATGCTGTGCACCTGAATGCTTGGCGAGAACGAACTTTTTTATCCAATACGATAGCTTGAGGAGAATCTGTGTTCCGTACTTCCAACGTAACCCAAAATCCGTCAACTTGCAAGTCATAACAGGTTCGTCTTATGGTTTTAGGCATTTACTTCGATGGAGGCCCCGTCCAGAATCGTTACACCCTCTCCCGCACAATCTCCCAAATCCTTCATCAGACCAAACAAGGCGCCATCCTTCATCTTGGCTTCAATCATAACGTCCACCTTCGGCGTAGCGCCCGCAATCTTCCGTAAAAATGCCAGCAAAGGCACAACGTCCACCCCGTCTGCATGGCTTCGGATATCTGTAGGGCTTTTGGGACTGGACACATGAATCTTCGGCGGCAGCGGTTGTATCGGCTCAGAGCCTTCTTGAGCCAGCGGCGTCTCCCAGGTGCGGAGAATGGCCGGCCACAGCTCCCAAGGCGCCTCACCATCATTATTGACCCACTGATGATGGATATCCAGCACCATCGGCAGCCCGGTCTGCTGGCATACCGCCAGCGTCTCCTGTGCGGTAAAGGTTTTATCATCATTCTCAAGTGTCAGACGTTCCTTGATGCTCTGATCAAGCGCATGAAAGTGCTCAACGAATCGGGCTGAAGCGCTGGGCTTGTCCCCGTAGGCGCCGCCGATATGGATGTTGTTTTTCATGGAAGCAGGCAACCCCATCGCCTTCAGCATATGGACGTGTGACTCCAGGTCCCGAATGGAATTAATCAACACTTCAGGTCGAGGCGTGCTCAGCACCGTGAAATGATCCGGATGAAACGACACCCGCATCTCATGCTTCTTCACAAACTCCCCGATTGCCTGGAAGCCCTCCTTCAGCGCCGGGAAAGGGTTCCAATCATGCATATCATTGTGCGTGGCAAGCGGAATCAGCTTGGACGAGAAACGGTACACCTTGATATCATGGGCCAGATTATGTCTCAATAACCGAAGGGTATTATGTAAATTCTCGTTCGCGATCCGCTCCAGTTTGTGTATGCCGGCCTCACGGTCATCCAGCTTCGTAAAACTCTTCATGGTCATTGTCTTGGAGGGAGAAGCGTTCTGCACAACCGTGGACATGGCTACATAACCGAAACGGACAATCATGCATGGTCTCCGAAGAACATCTCATGAGCGAGCGCGGTCTGAACGCGTGCTTCCTCATCCGTCAATTTGCGGATCAGCTGCAGCTCAACCGAGGTTACCTCACGACCCTGGAAATTAATCTCCGATACACATGCCGTAATCAGGACAATCGCTACCGCCTGGTTATCCGGCGTATAGGCGATGACCTTCTGTCCTGTCGGAAACACCCTCAGTCCGTCCTTCAGCATTTTGCCGCGGCCGTATTCCAGCAGCTCGTAGAGCTCCTGCTCACTCTTAAACTTACAAACGGAATTGAACTCGGTTTGAAATCCCATATCTCGAATCTTCCTTTCATCCCAAAATATTAGACTCAAGGGGAGCCGTGATGAATAGCGCGGACTCCCCCTGGTCAATCGTATCCTATTGTAAAACGGCTAGCTTATGCCTGGTTCTCATAAATCAAGGATTGCTTGCGGTTGTACCGCTCAAGCCCCAGCTCAATCATCCGGTCGAGCAGCTCGCGGTAGGAAACGCCTGTCTCCCGCCATAGAAGGGGATACATGCTGAACGGCGTAAAGCCGGGCATCGTATTCACTTCATTGATCAGAATCGCGCCGTCGGAGCGGCGTACAAAGAAGTCCGCGCGAGTGATTCCGCCGCCTTCAATCGCTTTGAACGCGTTAATCGCGAGCTCGCGCAGGCGATCAGCCACATCCGGCTCGATCTCCGCCGGGATTTGCATCTGTGACTGTCCGTCCGTATATTTGGCCGCATAGTCATAGTATTCACTGGAAGACACGATTTCACCCGGAACGGATGCCATCGGCTCATCATTGCCGAGCACGCTGACCTCCACTTCACGGGCATCCACAAACTCTTCCACGATGATCTTGTCATCGAACCGGAGGGCGGATTCAATTGCCGACTTGAGCTGCTCCCGGTTCTTCGCCTTGGAGATGCCGACGCTGGAGCCGAGGTTAGCCGGCTTGACGAAGCTTGGGAAACCGAGTTTGTCCTCGATGTCCTTAAGCACGTTGTACTGCCCCTGTTCCCACTGCGTGCGATTGAAGTAACAATATTCACATTGCGGTAATCCCGCTTGGGCGAACAGCTTCTTCATCACGACTTTATCCATGCCTGCAGCCGATGCAAGCACGCCGGTGCCTACGTAAGGAATGTCCGCCATTTCGAACAATCCCTGAATGGTCCCGTCCTCGCCAAACGTTCCGTGCAGCAGCGGAAACATAATGTCCACTGCCTGATTTTCTTGACCATACAGCCTGCTGAACACAGCGTTCAGAGCCGTCTGCGTCCCTTCCCCTTCGGCCAGCTTCAAATCCTCCAGTTGGCTAAACGGAGCTGATCGCTTGCTCCCGATTCTCCAGGTTCCCTGCTTCGAAATATAAAAAGGAATCATTTCGTATTTATCAAAATCAAAAGCGTTCATGACTGCAAATGCCGTGGAAAGTGACACCTCATGCTCGCCAGATTTTCCCCCGTATACCAAGCCAACCGTTAATTTATCCTGTTCCATGTTTACCTCTCTCTTGTCCGTATTGCAGCATGACATGCTGTCATCTTAAAAATAATCGGGTATATGGTAAAACCGATACTCGGTGTTGTCGTTCCATGCGTAGGAATCACGGTAGTCCCAGTAGCGATGACGGCTTGATACCGTATGAGCATTGACCAGCGGCATACCGCCAGCATCAAATGCTGTCACAATGGTGCTGTGCTGAAACGCCCCATCACCGTCCCAATCATACACGATGACATCCCCAAGCATCAGCTGCTCAGGCCGTTCTACCCGCTCGGCTCGCAGTCCCGAGGTACTGGAGTTCAAATAATGCGCGAAGCTGTTCGAAACCGCCCAGCTGTAACTCCACCATTCCCGTTTGCTTACATACCCCTTGTACCACCATCCCGTTTCTCTTTTACCAGTATAGAGGATTGGGGCTTTACCTGCAAAGAGGCACTGGGAGATATAATTGGTGCAATCCACGTCAAATTCTTCAAACTCCGGATTGCCGGAATCCCACCACCTGTCGGCATAAGCAGCAGCGGCTTCACGCTCGTATCGACCGGACCGCGGACTGCTGCCAGCCGAGTAAACACGACCATTCATGAATGGAGTGGACGGTTCTCTTCCAGCCGAGTCCTGGCCTGTGAACGAAGCATCGGTTCTTTGCAAGGGATGGCGTTCGTCCTGCAGACGTTCAATGCCAACGATCAGCCAGGCTTCCCCATCACGGATCAGCGTCAGCCGCTCCCGTGACACCGTGTCCTCACGGTGCGTCATGCCTCTTTTCTCATAATAGAACACGCTGTGAAGCCTTACATCGGCAACAACGTCATCCTCCGTCTCTCTGAGTACACGCTGGAGCCGTGCACGAGTCTCGCTCTTTAGCGGGGTTGCTTCGCGCAACTCGTACCATGACTGCAGTCGGAACTGCCTTTCTCCTCTCTCTACCAGGAAATTCAGATCTGCTACAATTTGCTCTTTCAGGCCTGAAGAATAGTCCACGCGATTTTGGTTATATTGATTGACGTAAATATATAAAGCTTGCTTCCATGGCTTCTCTGCTTGCTTCAGACTGTTCATCTTCTCTCCTCCTCTGACCTTGCCTTTCACGCAGTTCCCTATCACAACTATATGAAGCAAATCTTCAGGCTATGAACTTCGGTAAAGAGAATACAGAAACACTGAATCAGGGCAGCCGTGTCAGCTTAAAAAACGGGCGAATTTTCACGGTTTTGAAATACGTTTCTTCTATAAAAAATGCTTTACGCGGCGAGTTGAAAACGTTATACTTAAGTTAGTTAATTTATGAAATCAGGTTTCATCTAGTGAAACCACAAAAGGTTTAACTCAGATCGTCATAATAAGATCAAATGAAATGACTCAAGGAGGTTCATCTATGCCAGCAAAGGATCAATTCTCCATCTCTCGCAACCTAGAGGTGGGCGGTAAAAATTACCGTTATTTCAGCCTGCAGGCGCTCGAAGAGCAAGGATACGGAAGTGTATCCAAGCTTCCTTTCTCCATTCGGGTACTGCTGGAAGCGGCCGTACGTCAATTTGACGGACGCGCCATTACCGAGGATCATGTAAAACTTTTGTCCACGTGGAATGAAGCACGCGACAACAACAAGGAAATTCCGTTCATCCCTGCCCGTATCGTATTGCAGGACTTCACCGGTGTTCCGGTTGTCGTGGATCTTGCAGCCATGCGCGACACCGTTAAAAAATCCGGCGGCGACCCGAAACAGATCAACCCTCTCGTTCCGGTCGATCTCGTTATCGACCATTCCGTCATGGTTGACGCTTTTGGTACCGACCAAGCGCTTGAATATAATATGAAGGTTGAATTTGAGCGTAACGAAGAGCGTTACCGCTTCCTCCGCTGGGCTCAAACGGCGTTTAACAACTTCCGCGCGGTTCCTCCCGGAACAGGTATCGTTCACCAGGTTAACCTGGAGTACCTGGCTTCCGTAGCAGCTACGAAGACAGTTGACGGCGAAACCCTCGTCTTCCCTGATTCCCTCGTAGGCACCGATTCCCATACAACCATGATCAACGGTCTTGGTGTAGTGGGCTGGGGCGTAGGCGGCATCGAGGCAGAAGCCGGAATGCTCGGCCAACCGCTTTATTTTGTAACACCTGAAGTTATCGGCTTCAAACTGACAGGCAGCCTGTCAGAGGGCGCAACGGCGACCGACCTTGCCCTCACTGTAACCGAGCTTCTTCGCAAAAAAGGCGTAGTGGGCAAATTCGTGGAATTCTACGGTCCTGGTCTTGCCAACATCAGTCTGGCTGACCGTGCAACCGTTGCGAACATGGCACCGGAATACGGCGCTACCATCGGTTTCTTCCCGGTTGATAGCGAGACGTTGGCTTACCTGCGCAACACCGGCCGCACCGATGAGCAGGTTGAACTCGTGGAGAGCTACTATAAAGCACAAAACATGTTCCGTACGGCTGATACGCCGGACCCTGAGTTCTCCGATGTAATCGAATTGGATCTCGCTTCGGTTGTACCGAGCTTGGCTGGTCCGAAGCGTCCACAAGACCGCATTGAACTGACCAACATGAAGCAGAACTTTAACGACATCATCCGTACACCGATTGATAAAGGCGGCTACGGGCTCAGCGATGACAAAATCGCGGAAACCGTTAAGGTCAGTCATAAAGACGGCTCTACCAGCGAAATGGGCACAGGTGCAGTTGTTATCGCAGCCATCACGAGCTGTACGAATACATCTAACCCAAGCGTTATGCTGGGTGCAGGTCTCCTGGCCAAGAAAGCGGTTGAACGCGGTCTGAAGAAACCTGGTTATGTGAAGAGCAGCTTGACTCCAGGCTCCCTTGTCGTAACCGACTACCTTGAGAAGTCCAACCTTCTGCACTACCTGGAAGCTCTCGGCTTCTATGTTGCAGGCTATGGCTGCGCAACTTGCATCGGTAACTCCGGTCCATTGCCGGACGAAGTAAGCGAAGCGATTACCGATAACGACATGACGGTAGCTGCCGTATTGTCCGGTAACCGTAACTTCGAAGGACGTGTGCATGCTCAGGTCAAAGCCAACTACCTGGCCTCACCGCCACTGGTTGTTGCTTACGCTCTGGCAGGTACCGTGAACATCGACCTGCAGAACGATCCGATCGGCTACGATCCAAACAATGAGCCAGTTTACTTGAAAGACATCTGGCCAACCAGTGCTGAAATCCGTGAAGCCATTGGTCAGTCCCTTAGCGCTGACGCTTTCCGTGAAAAATACGAGAATGTGTTCACAGCGAACGAGCGTTGGAACAAGATTCCTGTTCCTGAAGGCGAATTGTATGAGTGGGATGATCAATCCACGTACATTCAGAACCCGCCGTTCTTTGAAAGCCTGGGCAACGGTCTGAACGACATTCAGGATATCAAGGAAGCGCGTGTGCTGGCTCTCTTGGGTGATTCCGTTACAACGGACCACATCTCACCAGCCGGTAACATTGCACCGTCCAGTCCTGCAGGCAAATATCTGAGCGATCACAAGGTGGAACGCAAAGACTTCAACTCCTACGGCTCCCGTCGCGGTAACCACGAAGTCATGATGCGCGGTACCTTCGCTAACATCCGCATCCGTAACCAGGTAGCTCCAGGTACGGAAGGCGGCGTAACCACATACTTGCCGACTGAAGAAGTCATGTCCATCTATGATGCATCCATGAATTATCAAGCAGGCGGACAGAACCTGATTGTTATTGCAGGTAAAGAATACGGTACAGGAAGCTCCCGTGACTGGGCGGCAAAAGGTACGTATTTGCTCGGAGTCAAAGCTGTACTGGCTGAGAGCTTCGAGCGTATTCACCGCTCCAACCTCGTAGGCATGGGTGTGCTTCCGCTCCAGTTCCAGGAAGGTCATGGCTGGAAGAGCCTTGCGCTGAACGGCCGGGAAACATTTGATATCCTGGGTCTCAGCAACGATGTGAAACCAGGTCAAGAATTGACGGTTGTTGTTACACGCGAAGACGGTACTCAATTCGAGTTCCAAGCTATCGCTCGTCTCGACAGCATGGTGGACGTGGACTACTACCACAATGGAGGTATCCTCCAAACGGTACTTCGTCAAATGATCGCATCGAACCAATAAGACAATTCATCTAGGCGCTTTAGCCTTAGGAACAAATCCCCATCATCCGCTAATGGATGATGGGGATTTTTCATTTCACAGTACTTTTTTCCTGAATATTGGAAATTCCGTTTCGAATGATGCCGGAAAGGTTATATGGTAGAAAACATTCCGGAAATCCATATCTAGGAGGATCGTACCTATGATCAAAATACATACGATGGCTTCGTTCCATTATCAATATCAACGGCCGCAGCCGGTGACGGCTCCGAAGAAAGAGGATTCGACAGATAAACCCGTCACATTTCAAGAGATTCTGAATCAAAAGATCAAAGAGAAGAATATCAAGCTGAGATAAGTCACGCTCTCTTGTTACATTACATATCGAGCAATGAAAACACGAGGACCGCCTTCCAATCCCAAGATTGTGAAGACAGTCCTCGTTTTTTTTCGTTTATGAAAAACTGCGGATTGACCTTTACACCATACGTTCCAACTGTTATACTACATATATAACAGTTACAACGAATGCGGAGGTTCTCTTATGATTATCCAACTGGATATGCAGTCCGATGTCCCCATATACAACCAGTTAATGAATCAGATTATCGAAGGCATTGCAAGCGGCAGCCTTAAGCCCGGCGATCCCCTGCCCTCGGTTCGCAGCATGGCATCCGACATCGGGATCAATCTCCACACCGTTAACAAAGCGTACACGCTGCTGAAGCAGGAAGGCTTTATTCAGATACACAGGCAAAAAGGCGTGGTGATACAGCCGGATACCATGCCGGGCATTACCCCCGAATATCAGGATAAACGCAATGCCTATCTAAAACCTATCATTGCTGAAGCCATCTGCAGGGGCTTATCCGAAGAACAGCTGCTTCAGATCGTACGAGATATGCATAATGAGATCACCCAGACTGGGGAGGAGAATGTGTAATGGTTATGATATCAGCCTCGATTCTAGTATTTATGATTATTCCGATTATTGTACTGCTTGCCTTTATGCCTTATTACACCAGGGAAACAGTTAGCTTTGGAGTATCGGTGAGTGAAGAAATGTTCCACAGCGAAGCCCTTCGCAGGCTGCGAAAGCAGTTTGCTTCCATCAGCTGCGGTATTTATGCCCTTATCTTGATCGCCTGTCTGATCGGATTGTTATCGATTGGGAACACAGGGTTCGAATGGCTTATTGTCGGCTCCATCACGGCAATCGTCATTGCTTCACTTGCCCTGAACCTGACCTTTCATTTCAAAATGAAAGGGATCAAGGCCACTCTTCCCCCTGCGACAACCGGACGCCAGGTCGTGGCAATCGATACCAACTTCAGAAGGCAGAAGCTTGTCCTCTCTAACCGCTGGTTTATCATTCATGCCGTCATTACCATCATCAGCACCGTCTGGATTTTCCAATACTATGACCAGATCCCAGATACCATTCCCATGAAATTTGATTTTCAAGGCAGCGTGATCAACTATGCGGACAAATCATGGGGTGTAGTCCTGCTGCCCAACATTATGCAGGTATTCATGATCCTCATCTTCATGTTGATCAATTGGTCCATCCTAAACAGCAAACAGCAGATCGATCCGGGAGATCCGGCGGGCTCCTCAGCGCGCAACGCCATCTTCCGCCGCCGTTGGTCCTTCTTCAATACGATGGCTGGTCTGCTGCTTGTGCTGATGTTCTCCTTGATCCAGCTCAACATGATCGAACAGCTGAATCCCGAATTGCTGCTGGTCATCAGCTTAGCCATACCGTTGGTGATTGTCCTCGGTGCAGTGGTGTTATCCTTCACAACAGGTCAAGGCGGAAGCCGGCTGAAGAGAGATCCCAACACTCCGCACTCCACTCATAGTGCCAATGACGATAAGTATTGGAAGCTCGGCTCCGTCTATTTTAATCCGCAGGACCCTGCTCTCTTTGTGGAAAAAAGATTTGGCGTTGGCTGGACCATCAACGTAGCAAGTCCGTTAGCCTGGCTATTCCTTGCAGTTCCGATCGTGATTGCCCTGCTGACCATGCTCCTGGTTTAATTTAATCCCCTTACTTCATCATCCAGAATGAAAAAAGAGATGGCCCTGGTCTAAACTCAGGTGTCATCTCTTTGTATATTTGCAAGGGCTCCCGGCAAAACCCTGCACATCTTATCGCCATGCATCCTTCCACTCTCCGTTTAAGCTTTTTCATCATATAAGAGTAACGTTTATCCATGATATCCTCAGAATACAGACCGCCTGTAGCGGACATTTTTCTTCTCAGAGATAAGGATGGGGAGTCTTTGAAGTTTACGCTTTCTCATCTCATGTAAAATAACCGGGCAGCTGTATCACTCGGAGCTGCCCGGTCATTCAATAACTTATAGTGATGCTGTCCGCAACTCCGAAATAGAATGAATTAAATCATCATTCCCATTTCCCGCGCTGCTTCCATCAGGACGGGCGCATGTTCACGAAGTGTATCCGCCGGGAGGCGGGTGACCGGCCCTGACATCGACAGCGCGGCCGCCACTTGACCGTTCCGGTCAAAAATCGGCACCGATACAGCGGCAGCTCCAGGCTCACGCTCTTCAATGCTGATGGCGTACCCCTTCTCCAGAATTTCGGCGAGCTGCTGCCGGTACACGTCCCGATCAACAGACTCTGGCCAATCTGCCGCATTCAGCAGCTCCTCCTGATCTACCGCAGGCGCAAAGGCCACCAGCACCTTGCTGGAAGCGCCTACCGACAGTGGCAGTCTTACTCCCACCTGGGCGACCCGCCGGATGCCCTGGTTACTCTGCACCGCCTGGATGCGAAGCCGATCGGCGCCATCCCGCAGATACAAGCTGACGGTTTCCCCCAGCCGGTCCCGCAGCGCTTCCATCGCGGGAAGAAGGCGAATGGCAGGATCATCGCTCTGGGACAGATGCATTGACAGCTCCCATATTTTAAGGCCGAGCCGGTATTTCTCCGTCTCTTTGTTCCGCACCACAAATCCTTGGTCTTCCAGCGTTGTAAGCAGTCGATGGACCGTGCTTTTATGCAACCCGATAAGGGAGGCTATCTCCGTCAGAGCAAGCTCATTATTTTTCGTAAAACACATCAATATATCAAGTGCCCGCTCTACAGCACGTACCGTTAATTTTCGGTCTTCCATCCCGACCTGCTCCTCTCGTGTTTCATTGTATGAAACCTGGTTACAATAATTATATGAGAATTATTCTCAAAAGTAAACCATTCGCACCGGGACTTTACATTTGTCTTACAATCTATGGATTTGCATTGACTTTATAGGCCACCGGGCATACGATTATTATAAATTTCGATATTTTCACTTTAACGAAAAAAAATCCGACTATATGGTAAGGAGGGGCCACTTATGAGTACAACAACTGGTAGTAATGCCCCACTCTCCCAATTGAATGACACGCCAGCCGAGCTGTCGACAGGCCTGGTTCGTTTTAAGCATATTATATTAGCGTTGTTGTTATCTGTCGTTTTTTTTCTAGTTTTCTGTTTTATTGCACTGCATGCCTATATTGCTTGGGTATTGTCGAATCCGACGGTTGCTCCGCTCTATTCCAATCCCAAACTCGCTAAAGATATGAATTACGAGAATGTCACATTCCACTCGATTGATGGTAAACGGAATATTAACGGGTGGTATATACCGGCAGAGAATTCCTCCAAAACCATCGTGCTGAGCCACGGCTACGGCGCCAACCGGGAGGAAACCTGGGTTCCTATGTACGATATCGCCCATTACGCGCACAACATGAATTTTAATGTGCTGATGTTTGATTACGGCTTTGCGTCCCAGACCAGCAAGGAAGTGGCGACCGGCGGCAAGGAAGAGAAACGCCAGCTTCTCGGTGCCATTGAGCATGTGAAACAGCGCGGCGCGAAGCAGATTGTCGTCTGGGGTTTCTCCATGGGTGCCGGTACTGCTCTCCAGGCGGGGCTTGAGACCAAAGATGTGGACGCCATGATCCTGGACAGTGCATTTTTGCTCGAGCCGGACACGCTTTACCACAATATCCATAACCAGATTAATCTTCCGCGGCATCCATCTCTGGAGATTCTGGAGCTGCTCTTCCCGGTCCTCAACGGCACAAGTCTGGATCAGATCCCTTACAACGAAGTGAAGAAGCATGACTATCCGTTCCCGACCTTGTTCATTCACGGAACGAAAGACGATAAGGCGCCTTACCCGATCGCCGAGAAAATTGCGTCCAATCAGAGTCATGCGGATTCGGATTCCTGGATCGTAGAAGATGCCCATCATGAACTTATCTTCCGTGAGCATCCTAAAGAATATTTACGCAGAGTATCAACCTTCCTCGGCAAACTTGAAACACCGGAAGGACCGTGACGTTCCGGATAATAGCATTCATTGCGAGATGCCGCAGCTCCATACTATGTTCCAACCCCCTACTGCCTGGAGCAGTGAGGGGATTTTATTTTTTCCACATAATACAGGCTGCAAAATGAATATAGTGAGTTTAGTGAAGCTGATACTGGAGGGAACGGACATGTTATTTCATTATGGAGCGAAACTCCCGGTACGATTATTGGAGGAAATTCGCTATTGGAAACATCAGGAAAGGAAACATACCGGGCTGATTAAAGCCGTAGTTCCTGATCTGGAACCGGTCTACGTTCAGATGCTGGATCAGTGGGCCCTCGTATTTGCCGATACAGAAAAAGTCGCTGACGAACTTCTGCGCCACATTCTCAGCAACCATGCGCCTCCTTCACCTCAAGTGCTGGCCCAGGTAGAGCAGCTGCTTCGAGCCTCCTGCGAGCAATCCAGAGAGTTCATCCGCCAGCTGCACGGACTGAAGGAGAATAGCGAAGCCGTTCAGAAGGTACCGCTTGCCGGTACGGTTGTACATCACGTCATCCGGGAGTCCGAGTATTTCCTGAACGCACTGGAGACCCTCAACTCCGCTGGAGCATTGGAGCGATTCATGGATATGCCGCAACAATCCATGACGCTTCATGAGGCCTCGTCCCCTCCACTCTCTCTCTCAGAGGCTGAGCTGTCCATTCAAGGCATGGGCGACAGCGGTCAGGCCGTCCCGATTGGTGGACACCGCCTCCCCCCTCTCCCTTACGCTTATGATGCGCTTGAGCCTTACATTGATGAAAAGACAATGCGGATTCATCATGACATTCACCATCAGAGCTATGTCGACGGCTTGAACAAAGCGGAGAAGAAATTGGAGGAAGCCCGAAAAAGCGGAGATTTCGAACTCGTGAAACATTGGGAACGCGAGCTGGCCTTCAATGGTGCCGGCCATTATCTGCACACGATCTTCTGGAATATTATGAACCCTCGGGGCGGCGGCGAACCGGGCGGGGAGCTTGCCCAGCAAATCAAGAATTATTTCGGCAGCTTCGATCGCTTTAAGAAGCAATTTACCGAAGCAGCAGACAAGGTGGAAGGCGGCGGCTGGGCCATCCTCGTCTGGAGCCCGCGCAGCCATCGGCTTGAAATTTTACAGGCTGAGAAACACCAGAACCTGTCCCAATGGGATGTCGTCCCTCTCCTCACCCTGGATGTATGGGAGCATGCCTATTACCTCAAACATCAGAATAAACGGAAAGATTACATTAACGACTGGTGGAAAGTGGTCTACTGGCCAGAGGTTGCGGATCGCTTCAAACATGCCAGCAAGTTAAAATGGAAGCCGTTCTAAGCAAAATCCAGCTGGATTGCTTCGCAATGGTTAATATTGGGTATTAAGCTATAGCCCTCCTTACTTCGCTTCTGAAGTTTAGGGAGGGCTTATCCATTATTTCAGATAACCACGTTGTTAGGTCTTAATAACCATTACTCTGGTTATTTATTCGGTTGAAGTCTCCTATTTACTGGATTATGATAAAAAGAATGAATGAACATCTGGAAGGGATGAAATTGATATGCTTACCCGATTAGGGTGGAAAAAACCATTCATATTCCTTATGTTAACAATGGTTGTACTAGGGGGTTGTCAAAATATGAATTCAAATAAAAACAACAATACCTCAGGTATCACGGATGACATTACAAACCATGATGATGAATTAATGAGCCAAACCAGAGAAACTGCAATTCAATTCTTCAAGGAAGAATATGACCTGGAAGTTGAGATAACAAACCAAAAGAAAATGCCTACCTATGTCGCAGATGAGATTGATGTTGAAGGATATGTCATTGGACATAAAGATCAAACATTTAATATTTCTGTAAATTACAAAACCTTTCAAACCAAAAATTTTGTCATGAGTCCTGAACTAAAGAAGGTTATCCAATCTAAGAAGCAAAAATAATGAATTATGTTTGATGGAGGAACTCATCATGGTCAATGATGAAACATATAACATTTTATCCAGATTGGCATACAAGGATCTAAAAGAAGGCTCTCAAATTGAGGATCTTCCACAATGGGAGGTTTTAGAAAATACTAAAAGCTATAAGTTGTCAGGATTTGATGCTGTCACTTTTGTGAATAGAGATACTGGGGAAGCGGTCATTGCATACAGAGGGACAGAGGGAGAAGCGCAGTTATCAGCATCTATACCTGATTATGTAAGTGATGTTGGAATTGGAATTGCGGAACTCAAAAGGAAAGCTGAAATTGAAAGACCATTTGAGGACCATCTAACCAAATTTGAGGATGCGGTTGGAATTAGCAGCATCAACGATTGGCTCGGCGAAACTTCAAGAAAGCTTGATAAGAATATGAATATTCTGGGTACCAATCAGATGTACCAGGCGGAAGACTACGCTAAAGAAATGCAGGAAAAACATAAAGATCTAAATTTTTCTCTGACAGGTCACTCACTCGGCGGTGCAAATGCACAATATGCTGCTGCTTATACAGGTATGACAGCTGTGACTTTTAGTGCCCCCTCTGTTATTGGGAGTCTGTCTCCGGAATTTAGAAGAAAAGCCGAGGATGGGGGGTTCGACTCCCAGATTATTAATTTTGCGCATCCAGGTGATATTATTGCCAGTGGCACTTTGGGAGGTTATGACGGCCACGTAGGCTCTACCTATTACATAGACTCTAGTTACCAAGATGCTAACGATGGGATTAGCATAAAACAAAAAATTGATAATACACTAGGGGATCCGAATTATCATCAGCTTGAACGATATCAATTCGAGAATGGGTACATTTCCAACCCTCTGTATGACGGCAGCTCTGACAAGTCTATCGAGTCTCCCCGAGTCCCATCAGAAAGCATGCTCTTTGATGGGTTGAGGAACATGATACTTGGAACTGCAGGAGCCTTATCTCCATTCTTGGGCCTAAATAGAGATGCTGCAGGCAGTTCCTCCAGCACCATCCAGGTCACCCCTGCCGAGCTCCGAAGTGTGGCCGAGAAATGGAGAACACACGCCCAGCAAAGCGATGCCGAAGTTCAAGGAATCAGGCAGCGTCTCGCTAAGTATATGTATTCCAGTCACAGCAGACGCCTCCAGCCAATTGTACAGCAACTGGATGCATCCATCATGTCGATGAGCCAGTGGCATTTGCAGCATACCACGGATATTGTTCAGTACATTAAATTCAAGGCTGATCTATTTGAGCGGACAGACAACATCGGGTAAACATCTATAAGAAGTGACCGGGAGGGAAAGATATGAGTCGAGAAATTTTGCTGGAACTTGATGATTTGCTTCAAGCAGAACGTGAGCTGTCGGGACTGCTGGCCGCCATCCAGGCTGACGAACAGGAAGCGAAGGTCATGTACGCCCGTCTGCAGGATTGGAAAGGCCAGTCAGCCCATGTTTTACGGGAGCAGATCGAAGCCTTCTTCCTGGAAATGTCCCGCCGGATCAAGGATATCGAGGAACACAAAAGCAACCTCACCCAGTATGTACAATATATGAAACAGGTAGATGGCGCATCATAGGTCCTCATGCTCATCTTGAAGTATTTAAAATATCCATTCATCATACAGCAAAAAAAGGCTTCGCCTCCGTGGGCGAAGCCTTTTTCCATTATCCTCATTCTTAGTCTTTGATCAAAGACAGGAATTCCGAACGCTGCGCGGAATCGCTCCGGAAGCTTCCGCGGACAGCTGACGTTACAGTCTTGCTGCCTGGCTTCTTCACGCCGCGCGCGCACATGCACAGATGCTCGCCTTCCACAACGACCATGACACCGTTTGGCTCCAGCGCCTCGACCATAATATCCGCGATTTGCGAGGTGATGCGCTCCTGTACCTGAAGCCGGCGGGTAACCGCCTCTACCAGGCGTGCCAGCTTGCTCAGGCCAGCGATTTTGCCGCTTGGGACATAACCGATATGAACTTTACCGAAGAACGGCGCCATATGGTGCTCACACTGACTGTAATAGACGATATCCTTTACAATAACCAGTTCCTCGTGATTTTCGTCAAATGTAACGCCGAGAACATCCTTAGGATCGACTTCGTATCCCGCAAAAATCTCCTCGTACATCCGTGTCACGCGGGCCGGTGTCTCAAGCAGTCCCTCACGCTCGGTATCTTCACCGATCAGCTTCAAAATCTGCTCTACATGGTACTCGATCTGCTCTCGGTTTTCGCCTACTTTGTTATTTACATAATCTTTTACGCCCGCCACAGTACATCCCCCTTTCCGTCCCAAAAAAAAGCAAACGGTTAACTTATAGCCGCTGTTAGCGGCCTTTTTAAATAGAAATGCCCCTCCGTCCTAAATGTAGACGCGAGCGGGCCTTCTGGCATTATGATTTGCGTTTACGACCTTGACCTTTACCAGGCATTGGCTGATTTTTCATCATTTGCTGCGCACGCTGCATTTGCTTGCCGTTCATGTTGTACCCCATTTGTTTGGCCATCTTCTGCAGCATTTGCGGATCATTCTGCATCTTCTCCAGCTGCTTGCGGAGATAGAATACACCGATGAAAAATCCGCCAACCAGACCCACGATCAATGTAATAATCGGAATGACATAGTTCATCACTTGACCACCTTCTACTATACTAATATTTACCATTTAATGGCGCATATACGAACCTATCATAGCATGTCCTTTTCGACACAGCAAATGAAAATAACGGATATATAGCAGCCAGGCAGTCCCATGATGGCACCTTAGATCCCTTACGACCCTTTCCGGTCAGGCATAGCCCCTTCCAGCGTTAACAAGGTACGTTTAATTTCCGGGCCGCCGGCATATCCAATCAGCGCCCCGTCGGTTCCAATCACCCGGTGGCATGGCACGATAATCGGCACAGGATTTTTGTTGTTTGCACCGCCTACAGCACGCACGGCTTTTGGACGACCGATGGATTCGGCTATATCCTTATAAGAACAAACCGTCCCGTAAGGAATGGATTTCAAAGCTTCCCATACTTGCAATTGGAATGAGGTTCCCCGCATATCCAGTAGGATCTCAAACTCCTTCAGCTCACCTGAAAAATACCGTTCCAGCTGCGCTGTCGCAGGAGCTAACCTCGCCTCGTCCCGCTGGTAACCGCCGTTGCCGGCCCAGGTCCGAGACCACTGCTGGATGACTGCTTCCTTTACATAGAAGCTGCCGAACTCAATCAGACAAAGTCCCTTCTCCGTTGAACAAACCGTTAAAGGTCCGATCGGCGATTGAATTTCGTCATAATACAAAACTTCGGGTCCGCCTTCCGGAATGGCCATAGGCTCTACTCCATGAATGGCGGGGCTCTCCTGTTCCGGCTTATCTCCCTTATCCGGGGAAGCCGGCAACGCGTTGCCACTGGATAAAGCTTCTCCCCCGGCTTGCGCCTCAGTTGGGGCCTCTTTCTCATTCGGTTCAGGCTTCAATTTATTCAAGGCTTGCTGCAGCATATCTCGTACTTGGGAATCCCCTTCTGATTTCATGCTTTTCTCTAAGTTGTTCAACGCTTCTTCGCCTCCAATACGGCCCAGAGCCCATGCAGCGGTTCCCCGCAGCTCCGGGCGCGGGTCTTTCAGCAGTACTTCGCTCAGCTTCGGTACAGCTGAAATATCTTTAAAGTTGCCAAGCGCGATGACAGCGTTGCGCTGTATCGGCTTTCGGCCGCGCCAAGCGGCAGATGTATCTCCGAACGTTTCCTTGAATTCACGGTTGCTTAAATCAAGGATCGGCAGGAGCAGCGGCTTGGCTTTTTCAGGATCGGGTTTGAAGGCCTCTTGATGAGTCCAGTTCTTGCCCCGATTCTTCGGACAAACAATCTGACAGGTATCACAGCCGTACAGCCGGTTGCCAATCTTGCGCATGACTTCTTCGTCCAGAAACCCTTTGGTTTGGGTCAAAAAAGAAATACAGCGCTGGGCGTTAAGCTGCCCCGGGCCCACAAGCGCTCCGGTAGGGCAAGCATCGATGCACTTGGTGCATTCCCCGCAGTCCTCGGTAACCGGCGTATCCGGCGGAAACGGGATATTGGTGATCATCTCGCCAAGGAATATCCAGGAGCCTAACTTCGGAGATATGATGGCACAGTTCTTAGCACTAAAGCCAATGCCTGCACGCTGGGAAACCGCCCGGTCGACAAGCGCTCCCGTATCGACCATGCTTTCAAGTCTTGCATCCGGTACCCGTTCTCTTATAAAAGCCTCCAGACGGCTCATGGCCTCCCGAAGCACCTGATGGTAATCTCTGCCCCAAGCAGAACGCGCCATAATTCCCCTGTACTTTCCAGGCTCCGATTTTGGCGGGTTGTCCATTTTGGAATGGTACGTTATCGCAATCGCGATTAAGGACATGGGCTCGCTTCCCGGGAGAGCCGGAGTAACCCTCTTATCCAGATCCGGCTCTTCAAACCCGGATTCATAACCTTTGTCCCGATGATTCTGCAGGATTCCCTTCAAGGACTGAAACGGTTCCGCCGAAGCAAAGCCGATATCATCAATACCAAGCTCTGGGGCAACGGATTTCAGTTCCTGTTTGAGCTCCTCCCAAACCGAAGGCGGAGGAGCGTGCGAGCCGAGTGTGTAGGTCATTCTCCAGCGCCTCCTTTCCTGGGATGATGTCCAATTGGCAGCTACAGCTTTTTGATCTCGGACAGCGGCCAGAATATGAATTCCGCCCTGCCTACAATGTCGCTTTCCTTCACACTGCCAAACATGCGGCTGTCCTTGCTCTTTCCGAGATGACGGTTATCTCCCATAACAAAATACCGTCCCTCCTCGAGGGTAACAGGCTCAAAGCCTGGATCTTCGATCGCAACATCGGTGTATCCTTCCTCCTTGGCCACACCGTTAACATACAGCGTCTGATCCTTTACTTCAATGGTATCCCCTGGAACGCCGACAATACGCTTCACCAAAAACTCCTTCTTGTCTGGACCATCGCTTGGATCCTTAAGCACGATGACATCACCATGACTCGGTTCTGCAAAGCGATACACTACTTTATTAATAAATAGCCGCTCCGATGCTACCAGTGTCGGCTGCATTGATTCACCTTTAACCATGGACAGGTTGAACACAAACATATTTAGAAGCACCATAATAACAAATGCAATCGTAATCGTCTTTACCCAGTCCCAAAGCTCGGCTGCCCACCCGTTCTTCTTGCTGGGTTGATTCTGTGGTCCGTTGTTCTCGCCATTCTCAGTTGAATCCGGAGGAATCACTTGTCCCATACTGCACCTACCTTACTTCGATTTCGCCTACAAGCTCCGACGGCGGCACCCTCAAAAAAGGTACATTAATAGAAAAGCATATCTCCCAACCATTTGCAACGGCCGGTAGATATGCTTCATATAGAAAAAATGTCGTTTCTTATCTCTGTCGAAGCTTAAAGCCGCCGTTTTACGTGGCTCGTATGTACCGCTAGTCGTTCAACTATTGACCTAGGATACTGAGCTTCTGGAACGACCGCAGGATTTGGCTGGCACCGTATCCCATGGCTTCATAAAATGGCATGGCTGCGGCGTTGTGCTCGTCTCCGGCTACCATAATCCGACTGACCTTACGTGATTGAAAACGCTGTTCCATCGCCGATATCAGAGCCTTGCCAATTCCTTTTCTGCGATAGTCAGGATGAATGGCAATGCGGTAATAACAACCATGATTGCGTTCGATCGTACCAATTAGGGCACCAACGATTTCACCGTTTTCTTCAGCCACCATAATCAGATCAGAGTCCCAAGCGAGCTGTCTGGAGAAGGGCTCCATCGTGTTTTCGTAGCAGTCTTCCGATAAAGCAATCTGTAGTAGCTCGGTTACGGGGGTACAGTCACTCAACTGAAAGGAACGAACATGCATTTCAAAATCTCCCTTTTCGTTAGCATGATGCGGTTTACCCGGTTTACAAAGATCTAGTATTCCGTTAACGCAAACCTGACATTTGTGTTTACTACAAAAAACGCGAAAATCCTGTTTCCTTGTCCATTAAACCACATCTTTCTCGTAAATTCACGAGTTTTCTTCTGTAAGCGCTTTATCTGAAGCGGTTACATTTTTATTGATGGATTTACTTCCATATTTTTGTTGAATGTATATGCTGTTTCCTGCTGAAAACTGTTAGCGCACTGTAAAAATCAACTCCAATACTTTCTATACATGCTTTTTGTATCTGTACTAATTTTACAAAGCGACCCACTAAATCCTCTGCTCATCTTATTGGGAAGGGGACGATTAGAAAAGCAGCGTCCTCCCGGCTATATGCCGTTAAGAACGCTGCGTAATCGATTTCTATTTTTACTGGAGAACCACAGTATCGCCTGATTTCAGTCCTGACAGGACTTCGATTTTGTCGAGAGTCTGCATACCGGTCTCAATATCCTGACGTTCAATTTGACCGCCGCCCCTATCCACCATGACGTATGATTTCCCCCCATCCGTCATGACGGCGAGTTTGGGAACGACAACGGCTTTGTCCTTCCGCTTGGTCACAATGTCTCCGTTAAGCGTCAATCCGCCGATCAAGCGGTCATTCTTAGGCAGCGAGACAATCACCTTGAACTGCGGTGTCTGAGACGTTTGTTTTTCCTGGGCGGTTGCCTCAGCGAATTTGGCCACCTCCAGCACTTTCCCCTTCAGCTTCAAATCCTTGATGGAAGGCATCTTCACCTCAACCGCCATATCCGGTTTAATGTTGAACACCTCGTTCTCCCCTACATATGCCACGAACCGGAGGGAATCCAGATCGACGATTTTACCGATATACTGGTTCGCCGTGACCGATTGCGGCACCTGCTGTGTCGGGTCGAACAGAAACAACCCCGTAGCCGGAGATTGATATGTGGACTTCTTCAGTCTATCATTCAGATCATTCATCGTCTGTCGTTCAATATCATTGTTCACTTCGTCCAGCTGGCTGCTCAGCCGCGCATTTTCCTGGTCTGCCAGCATTTTCAGACGCTCGGCCTCGGTTGCCCCGACTGGCGCGTTATCCAGGTCCTGATTCAGCGTGAATTCCTTCAGTTCCTGCTCCAGCTTCTTCTTCTGCAGTTCGGCCTCTTTCTGCTGAAGCTGCTGGCGGATCGCTGTTTGCTCCAATTTAAAGAGTGTATCGCCCTGCTTGATCTGCTGGCCATTCTCTACGCTCCATGACTCGACCTTCGCTTCAAAAGGGGCGTACACATTCGTCTCCCGTCCGTACTCGGACGTTCCCTTGACCTGCACGGTCGAAGTGATGGTTTCCTCGGTTACGGGAAACGAGATGACCTGGGGTTCTTCCATCATCGGAATTTCAGGCTCTTTCGGTTTCACCTGTCCATATCCCCAATAACCCACCACACCCAGCACAGCCACGATAATTGTCCATTTTATGATTTTTTTGATCATACCGATTTAGCTTCCTTTCCGATGCTCATAATCCTAATCCCGCTTAATGGCAAGGAGCGCATTTGTTCTTGCTGCGCTGATCGCCGGATAAATCCCCGAGAGGATTCCGGTCATCACCGCGAATGCGATGCCGATGGGCAGCGTGCCCAGCGTAACTGCAATCTGCAGCCCCGACATCCCTGCAGAAGCTGTAATGAATGAATTCAACCCGTTGATGATCAAATACGCGAACACGATGCCAAGCAAACCGCCAAGCAAACCGAGCAGACTGGCCTCCACGATAAACATATTGCGGATTTGCGGCATATTCGCCCCCAAGACCTTCATAATGCCGATTTGCCGGCGGCGCTGATGCGTAGACATTGTCATGGCTACAATGATCGAAATGGAGGCCAGCAATAGAATAAATACGCCTACGCCCAGTGCAATCGCCTTGAATGTGTCCAATTGGGAAGCGATCTGATCGCGCATCGCCAGATTGTCGCTTGCATTAAGCGCAAGTTTTGATATCAAATCCTCAAGTGGTTTAATATTCTGCAGGTCATCCACTTTGACCGTTACGCTGTCGTATACCCGCTGCTTGGAAGCCGTCCCATTTTGCA
Organism: Paenibacillus glucanolyticus NBRC 15330; assembly: GCF_004000885.1. Classification (GTDB taxonomy): domain Bacteria; phylum Bacillota; class Bacilli; order Paenibacillales; family Paenibacillaceae; genus Paenibacillus_AQ; species Paenibacillus_AQ glucanolyticus. The sequence continues at coordinate 156,071 of NZ_BIMC01000008.1, read as the reverse complement.
AATTCAGGCTGTCTGCAAGCCATTCAGCCGTATCAAAGGAAACATAGGCCTGCCTGTCGTAGATGGCAAACTGGGCTTCCCGCCCCGTAGGCACATCCAGCACACCCCCTACGTACATCTGCGGACCCAGCAGCTTCTTTTCGTTGTCCATCTGCTCAAGCTGAATGCTTTTGCCGCTCATGTCCGTCACGGTGCCCTCATACATCTGGAATTCTTCCCACAGCTTCGGATTGTTGGGATCGGTATTCATCATATTGGTCAATCTCTCGCTTGTCTCTGCATCCTTCCATCCTGTTGTGGCTCCATAATTGAGGACGACGGCGCCTATCTGCTCAAGCGCACCACCCTCCTTGAACCTTTGTCCCTGCTCTTTGAGTTTGGACAGGTCCACGGCCACTACATTAACACCTTCGCTAATCAGATTGTCGGACGAAATGGATCGGAAATATCCAAGCTGCTTGGTCGCGATAACGGATTTGACATGATTAAAGCCCTGAATCACCTGAACCTTATCATCCGTAAGCAATCCACGCTCCCCACCGGCAGCGCCGCCCCCCTCTCCGGGTCCACTGCTGCCCTGCGGGGTCACCGTAATCTCATCCAGCTTCATACCGCCTATAATCTCGGTCTCCAAATAACCCTGGGCGGCGTTGCCAATGCTGATCGCAACAATGATTGCCGCACATCCAATGGAAATACCGGTCATGCACAGGGCTGTCACTACTTTGCGGCGCTTGATCTGCCCCCATGCCAGCCGCATGCTGTCTAGAATTTTCAGCTGACTTCACCTGCCCCCTCCGAATGAACCTCGACACCGGACGGAAGCGATGAGGCATTAGGCGCCTTAGAGCCTCCTGCTGCCGGTCTCGTATATTCCTCCGGTTGAACTAAGTAACCGTCACGGAGCATGATCGTTTTTTTCATTTGAGCCGCAACTTCCATCTCATGGGTAACGATGACAAATGTCGTATTCATGGACTCATTCAGCGCCATCATAATCCGGATGATTTCCTCTTCCGTTTTGGTGTCCAGATTGCCTGTCGGCTCGTCCGCAAAAATGACGGAAGGCTCCGTGATCAGCGAGCGCGAAATACTGACGCGCTGCTGCTGTCCGCCGGACAATTGGGAAGGGTACAGTGCTGCCTTATCGCCAATTCCCGTCATCTCCAGAAGCTCCATCGCTTTCTTCCGGCGCTTGGACGGTGAAACGGACTGAAAAACAAGCGGCAGCTCCACGTTTTCCCGTACCGTCAGGGTCGGAATAAGCTCGTAGGCCTGAAATATAAATCCGATATGCTTGCGCCTGAAGACGGCAAGTTTGTTCTCCCCGTATTTGACAATATCCTGATCGGCAATATAAATATGGCCCTCCGTGGGCTTCATCAGTCCAGCCATCAAGTTGAGCAGCGTCGACTTGCCCGACCCTGAGCTGCCGAGGAGAGCAATCATCTCTCCCTTCTGGACTTCAAACTGGATGTTATGAAGCACCTTTAACACTTCGTTGCCGTTCTTAAAGCTGTGCGATACATTTTCCAAACGCAACATGTTCGCTGTTCCTTTCCGATTCTTAATCTATCTCTCCTCATTCGGATCCACAGTAGGCTGGAATGTCAGATTATAGCTTTGGCTGCCAAGCGTGATTCGCTCATTCTGGAATTCGTCCACAAGGGTCAGGTTAAACCATCCGCCGCGAAGTCTTTTATATTGATCGTCCGTCAACTCGATCGACATCGACCGAGTACCTGGCACCTGGATATCCGTACCTGGCGTAAGTGTGCGCTCCTGTGTCTGTCCCAGCACGTCTTTGATGATCAGAATCAGCTTGTGGCCGGAATCCGCGGCAGTAATACTCTCGCTGCGTTTCACGTCAAACGTGACATTCAGCGAAATGGAAGAGCTGCCTTCCTGCAAATGCCCTGACGCCTTCGTGACGGAGACGTTGTAAGGATACCAATCGAGCTGCGTCAGCCCGGAGCTTGCTGCCGGTCTCACCGGATTCAGCATCAGTTTCTTCACGCCCATCACACCGGTAACGTCTTTCCCCGTTTCCGCAAGCTTGCCGCCGGACATCGCCGTGCCAAGAGCTAGTCCCAGTTCGCCCGATACCCCTTTTGGCACCCTTGCCCAAAAGACAACGGACTGCTTGGACCCTGGCTGTAGCGCGGCTTCCGGCTGAATGGTGTCCGCTTCGTAAATCATTCCGTCCGCGCTCTGGAAATACCCTTTCAGCATGGCCGCTTGCACACGGCGCTGTTCATTGCTGGTCAGCAACAGCTCGGAATAGACAATGTCGGTATCTACCCCCTCATAGATCACGGTCCGTCGCTCCTGCGCATCTGCACGTTTACCGATAACGGTAACCGAGTAGGGTTTTCCCTTCTCCAGCACTTCAATCGACTGCGTGGCTCCTGAAGTGGTTACGGTTAGGAAAGAAGATTTAGCTGTATCTTTCTGGGTAAACAGCTCGAAGCGGAGCGAACGGATGTCCTTGGTATAAGGGATCCGCGCCATGACATACACCTCTGTTGATGACCCGGGGGCAATCAAAGAGCCCTGTTCCTCTGCAATAACCTCAGAGCCGGTCAACACCGTTTTTTCGTCCGATGTGACGTTTGCCTTAAGCTCAGGCAGCGGCAGCGATTTGGATTCCTGAGTATTTCGCAGACGCAGCTTGGCAACAATGAGATCTGTATCCTGCCATGGGAGACGCTGCATGGATACAAGCGTGTAAGCAAATCCCTGGGCAGACTGCGCGCCGTATTCGACACCGATGGAAGCCTTGCGCTCCGTTTGATACGAAATGTCAAAATAGGCAATCGGCAGGGCCACTTTCTCCTGAGCTCCTGACGCCGATTCGCTGCCCGGCTCGGCCGGATTAGCAGGGGTTTGGGTTGAAGGATCATCCCCGGCAGAGGATTCAATCATTTGCAGCTTCAGCTTGTCCTGCTTGAGCTCAAGCGGAAGCGAAATTTCCATCGACATCGTTTTCTCTTCGCCAGGTCGCAGTGTCAGACCCACTTTGTTATCCGGATTGTAAGGATGGAAGGAGCCTTCCGAGGCTTTAATCGCAAAATCATAACCCGGCACTGCCACCGATTTCTTGCCTTTGTTCTTGAAAGACATCTCGATGTTCCATATGCCCTCGCCCCCGGAGGAACGCAGCGAAGCCTGCCTGATTCTGGCTTCAACCGGAATCCCCTTGATCGTCATCTTCTTGGCTGCCCCCGCCGCGATATCCCATTTAGGAGCTGTTGCCGCTGGCAGCTTAAAGGACTCGACCGGCAAGGTGAGCTTCAGTGTGTCGTCGTTTTCGGTCCATAGGAAACGCAAACCGGCCGATTTAAGATAAGAGGGAATTTCCGTTATGTAATATACCAATTTCTTCTCTTTCGGCTGGATGGGTACCCCCTCTGTACCTGCTTCGTGATGAAGAAGGAATGAATTGCCGCTTGCTGTCACCAGATGAGGTTCGAAACCGCGGTCGCTCCACACTTTCCCGCCATGGTTTGTCATGTACATGCCGACTTTGGCTATCACTTTGCCGTCATACTTAATGATCTCCAGCGATTCCGCCTGAACGGTAACCGGCGTACCGCCCAATTGCAGCTTGGTACTCGATCCCGGTGCGGCAGCTGCCGAATAATTGGCAGGCAATCTGTACGTTCCGACACGCTGCAGGTAGCCTTTGGCTTTCGGATTCCATACGTCCATCACCAGCTTCATGCCGGATAAGGAGTTGCCTTCGGTTTTGGCATAGTAGGTCACGCTGAGGCTCTGACCCGGTTCAATCTTCTTCTTGGCAAGATCTCTGGTAATTGGATTAGCAGCTGTCACAGAACCGCCGGGTAGCACCACCTTAGGAAAATAGGATACCAGCCGTGCGGAGCTCTTGCCCCCGTTTTTGTACTTCAGGGTAAACACTGCAACATATGTGCCGTTTTGCTGCCATCCGTCGGCATGCTCCAGCGTTGCCGTAACGTTATTGCCAAGCGTTACGTTCCATGCAGGCACTGCATGATTCTGCGAATTGGATTTCGTGACTTGCGATGGCCCCGTCTTAGCTGCCGCTGCCTCTGCTTGCGGTGCCGCTGCCAGAATTGCAGCCATTAAGACGGCAGTCACTCTGAACTTTGTACTACTCATGTTTTGAAACGACTCCCTTCTACCTCGGCATATCCCTTTCATTGTCCCATGCAGATGTCATCGACTTGTGTCCATGGTCATATATATAACGACAAGTTTCACAGGAAAGTTCTTCATAAATTTTTGCTGATTTATCAGGTCTTTCGGACTTTTCAAACATAAAAGTTGATTTAATCACCCAAAACGGTTTAATATATGTAGTGTAGCCGGATTACATATCTCATTGCTCCGGGATGATAAAGACTTCCTGATGAAGGAAGACCTTTCATCATAACCAAAAACTAAATTTACAGGAGGTTTTTATTATGGCATTTCAATTACCAGCACTTCCTTACTCAAACAACGCGCTCGAGCCTCATATCGACGCACAAACGATGGAGATCCACCACGATCGCCACCATAATACCTACGTAACGAACTTGAACGCTGCGCTTGAGAACGCTCCTGAGCTTCAAGACAAATCCCTTGAAGAACTGATTGCTAACCTTGACGCTGTTCCAGAAAGCATCCGCACAGCAGTTCGTAACAACGGCGGCGGCCATGCAAACCACTCCCTGTTCTGGGAAGTTATCGGACCTAATGGCGGCGGACAACCGACTGGCGCATTGGCTGATGCTATCAACAATGAACTGGGCGGCTTCGATAAATTCAAAGAAGATTTCGCAAAAGCAGCTACAACACGTTTCGGCAGCGGCTGGGCTTGGCTCGTTGTTAAAGACGGCAAATTGGCAGTAACCAGCACACCTAACCAAGACAGCCCGATCATGGAAGGTCAAACACCTGTCCTTGGCCTTGACGTTTGGGAGCATGCTTACTACCTGAACTATCAAAACAAACGCCCTGATTACATCTCCGCTTTCTGGAATGTAGTCAACTGGGAAGAAGTCGGCAAACGCTACGATAACGCGAAGTAATATCGTTTAACTAAGCCGATGCATACAAAAAGGCTGCTTACAGCTGTAGATCATGTCTACCGCTGTAGCAGCCTTTTTTTGATGTCTACGACTATCGATTTAATGGATGCCGGTCGCCGTCACCTTATCGGACTCGTAATAGCGGACTTTGGATGGTGCATAGATGACACCCCATAATACGACCGAGATAAGAACCGCTGCACCTGCACCGATCAGGCAGACGGCCTGCAGTGACCATACATCAGCTGCAAAGCCTAGCAGAAGCGTAAGAGCGATCTGAAGCATTCCTTCCAACATACGGGTCACGCTGGTGAAACGTCCCATCAGATCGATAGGCACCTGATTTTGAAAGAATGTGGTAAACCCCGCATTGGCATACGAAGAGAAAAAACCAAAAATGATAAATCCGATTACTGCAGTCACAAGGCCGGAAGCTGCATAGAAAATCATATAACCCGCACTCGACAGCAGGACGCCAGCTCCGATAAACATACGCAGCGACAGCCATTTTACCGATAGAGACGCTGCCGCCGAGCCTGCCAAATACCCTGCTCCTGCTACACTTATAAGCAAACCGTAATCCTCATCTCCGAGCAGCAGCACCTGTTTAATGAAGGTTGCCTCCTGGGAATCGAGCGCAAATCCGAGCAGCATCGCGCATTGAAACAACAGGTAGACCAGCATGAAATATTTCGCGGCTTTGCCGAAATCAATGACAGCGATCCAGTCCTGAAGGAGTGTCTTCATCGTGATGACATTCCGTTTGCTGCCATCCAATTCCTCCCCATCCACATCGGGAAGAAAGTAAATGACCAGTGCGCAGATAAAGAATGATACCGCATTAATAACAATGCTGATTCGAATATCCGTATAAGCGATCAATAGTCCGGATATAGCGGGACCCAGCAGTACGGCTCCGGAAGTAGTAAAGCTGGACCATGCATTAAACCGCTTTCGTTCCTCTGTCGGAATCAACTTCGTGACATACGTCATTGAGGTAGGCCCGAAGAAGGAGCCCGCCACATTTATCAGGAACATGATGATATAAATCCCCCACACGGAGGACATAAAAGGGATTGTGGCAATCAGGACACCCCGAATAATATCGGTTGAAATCATAAGCTTGCGCTTATTCATCCGGTCAATGATGCTCCCTGCCCACGAGTTAGTCAATAAGGTTGCAAGCGGCCGGATGATGAACAATCCAGCCACGGCAGCAGGAGAGCCTGTCATATGCAGCACAAGCAAATTGATCGCAACCAGATAGATCCAGTTCCCGAGATTGGAAACCCCGATACCAAAAATGTACAACAGCGCATTCTTCCAGCTATGCAACAGCTTCACTACTCCTTATGCTGTTTCCTTCTATACTTCTCCTAGGAAGGAGAACAGCTTCAAGATGAGAAATACGAATGTAAAATACGGATGAACACGTTCGGGAACGCGTAGCGTTCCATGTCATGCACGTGAATCCAGCGGAATTGCTCGATGCCCGTCTCATACGCTGCTGCGCTTTCTGCGGCTTGCAGGGAAGATATCGGCGCATCCTGCCATGTGCAGCGGTATACCCCCATATTCCAATGAATATGGCTAAAGGTATGCTCCGCGTCCATCACATGGCCGATTGGCAAAACTGGAATCCCTTCCTCCAGCAAAGCGCCTTGCAGATGGCTCATAGCCGGCTCCTCGGGCATCACAGCCGGGTTTGCCGATGCCGGCACAATGACATGAGGCAGCTCCCACATTCCTGCCAACAGGCCGGTTGATGGCCGCTTGCGGATCAGGATTTTCCCTTCGTGCACGCCCGTACCCTCTACGATGGCTGTAAGGCGATATTCAGGACGAGGGGGCTTCGCCTTTGTCTTAATCGGAAGGGACTCCTCCTTGCCCTCATACCGTGCCGTGCAGTGCTCCATGACCGGGCACACCAGACATTTGGGCGACTTCGGCGTACAGATTAATGCCCCCAGCTCCATCAGTGCCTGCGTAAAATCCGATGCTCGTCCCTCAGGGACCAGAGTAAGCACCAGCTCCTCCATTTTGGTACGTGTCTTCACTTTCATAATATCTTCTTCAATCAAAAAATAACGGGACAGCACGCGCATCACGTTACCATCCACCGCGGCCGCGGGAATGTTGAATGCAATGCTGCGAATGGCGCCTGAAGTGTAAGGACCGATGCCTTTTAGTCCCGACACTTCGTCTTTACCGCTTGGCATAACGCCACCATACAGCTCCGTTACTTGCCTTGCAGCAGCCTGGAGATTGCGTGCCCTGGAATAATACCCTAGACCCTCCCAGCATTTCAGCACATCGTCCTCCGGTGCATCTGCAAGCGATTGGATCGTCGGGAACCGCTCGATAAACCGATGAAAATATGGAATAACCGTATCCACCCGGGTCTGCTGCAGCATAATTTCCGATACCCAAATATAATAAGGATCGCGGTGTCTGCGCCATGGCAGATCCCTTTTATTCACCTCGTACCAATCCAATAGCTCCTGGCTGAAATATCGTTTAAGTTCTGTGTTATACATCTATATAAATCCCCTTCATAACCTTACTATAGTGTCTCAACAACCGCGAAGGCCGAAGCCAGCTCTGTCTGATGCGAAATCGTCAAATGAATCGTGTAATCGGCAGGTTGGTCAATTCCGAGGCGTGTCCAGGCTTCCTTGGACAGAGTGGCGATGGGTTTCCCGAGGCCATTTGGCAGCACTTCAATGTCCCAGAATCCGATCAGGCGACCGATTCCGCAGCCAAAGGACTTGGATATCGCTTCCTTGGCAGCAAAGCGCCCGGCAACAAACTCCGTCCGTTTAGCTCCCTTACGGGCAGCGATTATCCGCTCACCCTGTGTAAGTACACGTTCCATGAATTTCTCTCCATGCGGGCCTGTCATCAGAATGTCCATTCGTTTCATGTCCAGCACATCATGTCCAATTCCGTAAATCACATCTTCCGCTCTCCTTCACTAACCCGTCTTCCGTCCATAATCAAACTCACTACTATATTGTATCAGTCGATGTACGTCAACGCGAGACTGTCGTGTTACAACAACATGAAATCATTCAATTTGTGTCATTTCAAATTTTATCTGTTTAGACGGTTCAAGCCGCATCCTGATGGGGTGTGGGGTCCCGAATATAAAAAACAAAAGCCTTCTGGAAGGTAATCCCCCAAAAGGCTTTTTGGCCTGAAAATCGTTATATTAAATTCCTGGAATCGTGTTGCGCTTGTGAGCGGTTTTTACGTAATAACTCTCCAGTTTCTCCTGAACTTCAGGATTGATTGTCTTGCCCTCCAAATAGTCACTGTTATCATCGTAGCTGATTCCGAGCTCTTTCTCATCCGTCTGTCCTTCCCATAGCCCAGCGGAAGGCGCTTTGTCCAGGATCGATTGCGGTACTCCCAAATAGGATGCAAGCATACGGACCTGACGTTTGTTCAAGGAACTTAGCGGCGTGATGTCCACTGCTCCATCGCCCCACTTGGTGTAAAAGCCGGTGATGGCCTCAGACGCATGGTCAGTCCCGACAACAATCAAATTCTGCTCAAACGCCAGCGCATATTGCACCACCATGCGAACTCTGGCTTTTACGTTGCCTTTGCCGGGAACACTGATATGTTTATGAACACCAATATTTTTCAGACCATGCTCAACCTCAAGAGCAATCTCATTTACAGCTTCCTCGATATTGGTCTCCACGGTATGCTTCAGATCGAAGGCTTTGGCCGTAGCATAGCTGTCGGAAATATCGGCCTGTTCACCGAATGGCTGAAATACTCCAAGTGTTTTGTATTCCTTGCCAGTCTCCTCGGTGAGCTCGTCGGTTGCCCGCTTGCACAGACCCGCTGCCACAGCGGAATCGATCCCGCCGCTAATAGCGATCAGCAGCCCCGAAGTGCCTGAGTTTTTCACATAATTTTTCAGAAAATCAACCCGTTTGCTGACCTCTTCCTCCACATTAATGGTTGGTTTGACACCCAGTTCAGCAATAATTTGTTCTTGTAGGCTCATGATTCAAAGACTCCTTTCAGTATGCTCTCTCTTTCTTAAGTACGTAACATATACAACAAAAGCCCCGCGGCTTCGGAATATGCCGAATGCTTCGGGGCCTATGTAACTGCCAGCTTACTGGCAGTAGCGATTGAATGCGTCGGACAAATCAGCCGCGATTTCTTCTGCGGAACGGTTCTCCACTTGGTGACGCTCAATAAAGTGCACCAATTCCCCGTCCTTCAGCAGAGCAATCGATGGTGAGGATGGCGGATACGGAGCAAAATACTCACGGGCTTTTGCCGTTGCTTCCTTATCCTGTCCAGCGAATACGGTATACAAATGATCCGGCTTCACTTGGTTCTCAAGCGCTATGGCTACACCTGGGCGTGCTTGCCCTGCAGCACATCCGCATACGGAGTTTACAACAACCAGTGTTGTACCTTGCGCATTTGGCAGCACTTCCTCTACCGCTTCAGGAGTTGTGAGCTCCTTGATTCCCAAACTGGTGAGTTCATCCCGCATCGGTTGAACCATATCGCGCATATATCGGTCAAAAGACATACCCATAACTGCTTCACTCCTTATATAAACAAGATTGTTCGAATTATAACAGCTCATCGATATCTATATTATACAATCCTAAAGAGTGAAAGCAAGAAAATACAAAACGAGCAGCATCACAAAATGGGATACCGCTCGTCTTTAACTGTTTCCGGTGGTTTAAACTAGGTAGCAGGATAGTTGGCCCCATCCTTTTTCTTGTCAACGATGGGTTCGCCACGACGATCCTTGTTTTCGCGCTGCTGCTGCTCCTGCTGTTTCGAATCATTTTTACTCATCCGAATCCCTCCTTTGCCATTAGCTCTGCCTTATGATGCCTATTCATCCTCCTAATTATTCGGACGCGGCAGCGCTTTGGGATTCCATTAAGCCCTGAGGGTACGAGCGGACAGAAAATGAGATAATGAACACCGTTCCCTCGCCTTGCTGTGACTTCACATCGATCGTTCCATGATGCCGCTGAACAATGCTCATACACAGGGCGAGCCCAAGCCCCGTTCCCTTACTCTTCGTGGTGTAGAAGGGCTCAAACAAACGCTCCAGCTCGCTCTCCGACATGCCCGTTCCGGTATCTGCCACATACAGCTGCACCTGGTCCCCTTCGATCCTGGTTTCAAGGGTCAACGTTCCTTTGTCATCCATAGCCTCCATGCCGTTGCGACACAAATTCAGGATCAGCTGTTTCATCTCTTTAGCATTCAGGTGCAGCTTGGGTACATGGGTTCCGAGCTTCAGTTCAATGCTCTGTCCACGCAAGTTCGCGTCAGCCCACAAGAGCGGGCTCAGCTCATGGATAATATCATGAAGATGACAGTCTTCCTTCTCGGCAGCCCGGTTCTGGGCCAGAGACAAAAAGTCATTAATGATGCCATTGGCACGGTCCAGCTCCTCCATGACGATCCGGTAATAGTGATCGAGTGTCTCCGGGCTCTTCTCCTTCATCAGCTGCAGGAACCCGCGAACCACGGCCATCGGATTACGAATTTCATGGGTAATGCTTGCCGCCATTTGGCCAACCAGGCTCAGTCGTTCTACATTAATAAATTCGGTTCGAAGCTTCTCAAGCTCCGTGATGTCTTCCATAACACCCACCGCACCCAAGATGTCGCCTTTCTCATTATGTATAAGCGGATAAATGCCCGTTGAATAAACTCGCGTTGGGCTGCGCATAATCTCGCCGGTGCTTTCAATTCCCTCCATGGCCTTCAGAAACCGGTTGCGGAGATGTTCCTTCTGAATCATACCGTCCAATAAATCGAACAGCGGTCTTCCAATCACATCTTTGGACGTCAAATTCGGAAACACACTCCTGCAACTGCGGATAAGAAGTTGGTTAAAAGCGATGATGTTCCCTCTTTTATCCACGGCCACCATTCCTAAAGGGATCATCTCTATTATTTTTGTCAAAGAGATCATTTCTTCACTCTTCACGTCATATTGGCCTGAGGCCAGACGCTCGCTGGTCAGCTCGATCCAATACACAATCATGCCGGAATAAAAGATGCCAATCAGCATATAGAGTATGGTCACCAGGATTGTATCCGGATTCAGGTGATCATTATTAACCTTTCCTTCAATGGCATGAGAGGCTACAATGATCAACATAGCCGGAATCAGTGCACTCCACAGCCAGCAGATCTTCTCGGTCTTGGAGCCTTTCTTGAAATTGGAGGAAATCCAGGGCAGAAGCGAGTAAACCAGGACCAGTACATTGAGGATGAAGTCGATCATCGACCAGCCGTTTATCAGCCCATGGCTTGTCATATACAAGACGGCAAGACATAACCCTGAACTTCGACTTCCATATAATATGCCTAAAAATAACGGGATCACGCCAAGATTGATCGGAACGTAATATTCGTTCATCGCTGAAATCAGGACGCAGAGTACGGTGCTGACTCCGCTCGAAATTACGATATGCTTGTGAAATCGAAGCAGATCATTCGGATTCTTCTTGTTCAGCCACTTGAGATGTCTGTCGAGGAGAAGGGGTAGATGAAAGATGAGTGTACCAGACAGCAAAACTTGCAGCAAAATATCCTTCCATAGGCTCAGCACAGTGATCAATCACCTCAATTGGACAACGTGTCTAATATTTCTGATTAAAACACAGGCGACATCATTTTACAATATCTTGTAAGTTCCTGTTGAAGCAACAGAAAACCCCGTCTTACGTCCTATTCATGAGGTTTGGGTTAATTCGCGAATACCTATATAATTATAATAAGATTCATCTATTCATTGATATAACCTCAAAGGAGCTATGAGCAAACATGCTTGATTATGATATTATTGTCGTCGGCGGTGGACCTTCCGGATTGATGTCCTGCGTAGCTGCAGGAGAAAGAGGAGCTTCCGTTCTGCTGATTGATAAAGGGGATAAACTGGGCCGCAAGCTGGGCATATCAGGCGGTGGAAGATGCAACGTGACAAACGCCAAGGAACAGGATGAGTTGATAGCCAACATCCCGGGCAACGGACGTTTTTTATATAGCGCTTTTCAGCATTGGAACAATCGGGATATCATGGCCTTCTTCGAGGAACTCGGCATCCGGCTCAAAGAAGAGGACAATGGGCGCATGTTCCCTGTGACGGACAAAGCATCCAGCGTAGTGAATGCCTTGATTGGCAAAGTGAAGGAGCTCGGAACCGATATCCGGACGAACAGTCCGGTTAAAAGCGTTCTGTTCGAGAACGGCCAAACGGCTGGAATTCAATTAAAATCCGGGGAAGTGATCAAATCCTCCTGTGTCATCATAGCCACAGGCGGTCAGTCCGTTCCTCAAACAGGCTCGACCGGGGACGGTTATCCTTGGGCGGAAGCAGCTGGCCATACCATTACTGAGCTGTACCCCACTGAGGTCCCTATCGTCTCAACCGAGACGTTCATCGCATCCAAAGAGCTGCAGGGTTTGTCGCTGCGTGATGTTGAGCTGTCCGTCTGGAATCCCAAAGGGAAAAAAGTGATCGCTCATCGGGGAGATATGCTGTTTACCCATTTCGGGGTGTCCGGCCCAATCGCTCTGCGCTGCAGCCAATTTATCCGCCAGGTGCAACGGAAGTTCGAAATCGTGAACGTGGATATGGCAATTGACATGTTTCCTGATCGCTCGCAGGCCGAAATCGAGGCCGAGCTGAAGGAGCGCTTTGAGGCTGAGCCCAAAAAGAGTATTAAAAACGTTCTTAAGGGTATGCTGCCGGAGCGCATGATTCCGCTGCTGCTGTCCAAATCATCTATCGACAGTGACATGATCTGCAGCGGTTTATCCAGAACTGCACTTACGTCCCTTGCAACCATTTTGAAAAAATTTGCGTTCCGAGCTTCAGGCACCCGGTCGCTGAAGGAAGCCTTCGTGACCGGAGGCGGCGTCAGCCTTAAGGAAATTCAGCCGAAAAGCATGGAATCCAAGCTCATGCCAGGCCTGTTTTTCTGCGGCGAGATTTTGGATATTCATGGATACACCGGCGGCTATAATATCACGGCGGCGTTCGCAACGGGTTATACGGCGGGCAAGCACGCCGCGGAAGCGGCAGCGTATAACAAGAACTGATCCAATGGTATTGGAAATTACGAATAAAGCACGAAGCGCGCCAGTATGCCCTTTCCTACCCGGGTCATACTGGCGCGCTTTTATTCATCTTGCTGATGCTTATCCTCCCTGTACATCGGCCATGACATCAGTGATGGTGCGATCATGACTGCCGCAGCCGTCAATGCCAGCGCGGCCAGCCATCCGACTCCCCCCTGAAACAGCGTGAGCCCTGCCACCAGGGAATACAAAAATGCCGGGAGAGCAAGCAGCGTTCTAACGGCAAGAATACCCGCAGAGCGGTGCTGTTCATTCGTAAAGGGAAGCACGTGCATAAATTCAGCCTTCGCGAACACGGCCCACCGTGTATTGAGCCAATACGATATCATCAGCACAAGCGCGATATACACAACGATTTTAATGATTAACGGCGGGAGCCATACGGCCGGAATGCCAACCAATGTAATCTGAATATATAATGTCAAACTCTCAGGGTGACGCAAAATCGCTTTTAACCCTGCATCGGCAAGCCTCTTCTCCGCTGTGCCCTTGAACAACCGGCCGGACTTGCGCATAAACCAGGTCTTGCTTCGCACACTCGGCGGTTTGCCGACAGCTTGAACCAGCAGCTTCTCGGTCAACTGGATGCGGGTCCTGGCATCCTCCCTTGTATCCGCCATAAAGGTTCCATGCATGGCAAGACGCCTGCGGCTCAGAAGAATTAATACAATCAGCAGAATGACGACGATTGTCCATAAGACTGCATAAACCTCAAGCCACAAGGATACAAGCAGCGTTAGTAATCCAACGGAAAGCCAGCGTACCGCATAAATCAACAGGTGCTGCCGCCACCCTTTGCAGCTTGAGCGAATCATCCCGGCCCATAGATTCGTACACCAGGCACAGACAACCGTAATCACCAGCAAGGTTATCAAGGTACCCCCGGTAATTTCATGTTCCCTGACCAGGATTGGCAGGGCAAGCAGGGTAAACAACAGTCCCTTTAGCGCTGACATAGCATGGCTGTATGCCATGCCTCTGATCAGCAGCCCCTTCATCCATTCCCGCTGCTGGCGGAGAAACAATACGTCAGCCTCTTCGAGGAACAGCAGCACTCGGCCGGAGAACATAAAGAGCAGGATGACAACCACCGCTTGGAGGGGCAGGAACTGTGCCCACCCTGGAAGGGGGCTTGTCCACAACTCACGGTATAACCCGCCTCCCAGAAGCAGGCCTGGAATCAGAATGTAGAGCATCACGATCCAATCAACCACGGTCGCCAAGCTTTTACGTTGATAGGTCCAATGTGCAAGCACCCTTCTCCAGAAGAGCGCCCCCGGATGGCTAAGCTGCTGTGAGCGATTCATATCCATCCCCTCCCTCATGTCAGCGCATCGAAGCAGTCAAACAACGATGCGCCTGGAAGTCCCGCGGCCTCACGGAGATGATATAGCGTGCCTTCGGAAACAATCCGGCCCGCGGATATGAGCACAAACCGATCACAAATCTTCTCTGCGGTGTCCAGCACATGCGTAGACATCAGCACACCGGCACCACGGCGTCTCTCCTCCAGCAATAAGTTCAAAAAATCGCGAGTAGCCCGCGGATCCAAACCGATAAACGGCTCGTCTACAATATAGACATCGGGCTTGGAGAGGAAGCCGATCATCAGCATCATCTTCTGCTTCATCCCTTTGGAGAAACCTCCCGGCAGTTCGTTCCGTACAGTCTCCATTCCAAACTGCCGAAGAAGCTGTTCGGCCTGCTCTTCGAAATGGTTGTCATCCATTCCGAAAGCAGCAGCAGCCAGGTCCAAGTGCTCCCACAGCGTTAAATCCTCGTAGAACACAGGCTGCTCGGGTACATACGCATATCGGGGAGGATTACCCGCAATCCTGACATCAGCCTTGCAGTCCTTCAAGAGCCCTAACACCGCCTTGATGGTTGTGCTCTTTCCGGCACCGTTCGGCCCGATCAAGCCGAGCAGTTCACCGGGAACCACTTGAAACGATATTTCGTGTATGCGGGGTCGGCCAGGTTCGTACCCGGCTTCCTGAATGTCTACTTCCAGCACCGGCTCGGCCCCGCGAATGTTCTCCAGAATCCTATCCTGCATCCTAACACCCCATCCATTCATTCTATTTCCATTATTACGCAGATGGACAAGGATTAGTTGCAAGCACCGAAACTTTCTTTGTGGTTTTACATTGTCGAGGATTCAGGTACCATAGGGACTGCGTTCAAGGAGGCAGAGGCTTCGTCCTTTCTTTCAATCCTTCCCTTGAACAGGAGCAGTACGCCTCCCACTGCAGCAGTTCCGAGTCCTGCAACAATATATGTTGGAACAGCGCCGATTCCCGTGATAAGCGCACCACCGATAGTAGGTCCGACAATGGCCGCGCCGCTTGTAAGGCTGTTGACCGTTCCGAATACACGGCTGGTCATATGCTCCGGCGTTCTTTTCATGAGCAGCATCTGGAAAGGAACCAGCACGAATCCTCCACCAGCGCCCGCCAGAAAGAATGAACCGAACAGCACCACGCTCTGCAGCAGATGCGGCATCTTTGTCACTACAACTACGGCACATACGGCGAAGACCAGACCGGCTGCGGTAGCGCCGGCGCCCATCTTGGCAAGAGTGCTCCAGCTCAGCTTGCGGACAAACATGGCTGCGATTAAAGTACCTAAACCGCTGGCGGAAATACAGTAACCCAGCAGATCCTCCGATACATTAGGAATCAGCCGGAA
The DNA here is from genome assembly GCF_004000885.1 of Paenibacillus glucanolyticus NBRC 15330. Taxonomy (GTDB): domain Bacteria; phylum Bacillota; class Bacilli; order Paenibacillales; family Paenibacillaceae; genus Paenibacillus_AQ; species Paenibacillus_AQ glucanolyticus. Next base: position 140,172 of record NZ_BIMC01000008.1, on the reverse strand, counting down.
CAGGGTCACGATCTGGGAGTCGGCCATCTGCAGCACCAGCACTACTGCACATATCGTAACAACTCCTCCCAGCAGCAGGGGGATGCCATAAATCAATTGCACCCCTTCACCGATCTCCTTCAAAAAGGATTTCTTCTCGCCCTGACCAACCCGCACTCCATGGTGCGACTCCCCGGTCAGGCCTTCTTGTTTAACGATCTTTCGGCCTGGAACACCGAGCAGAAGCAGCGCCGATACCACAAAAGCGCCTGCATCAATGATGAAGCATAACTGTATGCCGAACAGAGCCATCAGCAATCCGCCCAAGGACGGCCCGATAATTTTGGACATTTGCTCAATCGAAGAACTGATCGTAACCGCCTGATCGATATGCTTAGGATCTACAATTTCTTTAATTTTGCCGCTCTTGGCAGGAGAGAACAGAACATCCATCAGTCCCTTAACGATGAGCAGAACATAAATTTGAATTAAATTTCCCACCAACAAGACTCCCAGCAAAATGAAGACTCTCACAACATCCGAAATGACCATGATCTTTTTCCGGTCATACCGGTCGCCGATCCAGCCTGCTATCGGTCCTCCGATCAGAACAGGAAGCGCCATGCATAACGTCATAGCGGTAATTTCCCATGGCGCGGCTTGCCACTTCAATCCGACAAGCGTCAGGAGCGCGATGATATACAGCCATTCGCCCATGTTGGACACCAGCTGAGACCCCATCAACAACATATAGTTCCGATTGCGGAGCAGCGGTTTAAATCCCTCTGATTCTACGGTTTGTACTTGATTCATTCTCCCACCCTTTTCTTCCCATTCGAATAATTTCATTATAGAATCGGCATTCAGGGAACGTATCAGGCTTAAGGCGTAGTTGATACCGGAGCTGGAGAATGAAAATGTTTCGGCAGCATTGTGACAAATCACATGTTGAAATTGTTCATTAAAGCGTAATCTTAGATTTGAAGTAATTCAGGACATGAGTCCATATCAAAGGCGGGAGAATGTATGAAGGTATTACATGATCGCGATACACAGCTTGCTATGCACCTGTATCGGGTGTTTGCCAAGTCATTCAAGAGCGTCAACGAACATGTCGTGAATGGCAGCAAAATCGAAGGCTTTAACCCCACCTCTTTTGCCGTAATGGAGGTGCTGTTCTACAAAGGCCGCCAGCCTATCCAGCAGATCGGGGCACAGCTGCTTCTGCAAAGCGGAAATGTCACCTATGTGGTTGATAAGCTGGTCGCAAAAGGATATGTTCGCCGCAGGCCCTGTCCCGAGGACAGGAGAGTCATCTACGCCGAACTGACTACTACCGGAGAGCAATTGATGCAGAAGCTGTACCCCATACATGAGCGGCACATCCAGCATGCGCTTGGCGGACTGAACGAAGAAGAGAAGCAGCAGCTAATCGGCCTTCTCGCCAAAATGGGAAAACATGCGGAACTGGCGCAATTGATCGTACGACAGTAAGTGCAAAACGAAGAGAAGAACCCTCCTCCTTGACTTCGGAATCAGGGTTCTTCTTATTGAAATCGATTTTAGCTATACTCAGTCTTTGAATCCCTCCAGTGCGAGGGTCGGTTTCCCGTCCGCCTGCCAGGCCCCCTTGTTATAACCCGCATTGTAACCCGGCGCAGCTTCCGGTTCCCAATAAAACACTCCAAGTCCCGTTCCTCCCGATAATCCGCGCACTTTGGTTTTAATGGTCTGAATAAAACTCTTGGCAGCCGCCGGCTGGCTGTAATCCATGCCGATTTCACTGATCATGATGCTTTTTCCATACCTAGCGGTCATGTCTTTGGCATTGGTGATGGTCTGATCCACCTTCGTTGACCAGTCGCCCGCTTCCGGGTACAGTGACATGCCGATAATATCAAAGTTCGCACCGTTACTGATCAAGCCGCCGATGTTCCATTTGAACAATTCATTATCGTAGCCGTTGGATAAGTGGACTATGGTCTTGGTCGAGCTACTGACGGACTTAACCGCATTATGCCCCGAGTTGACAAGCCATGCATAATTTTTCATGTTCACCGAAGCTTTGCCGTCCTCCCATAACATTCCGTTGTTGGTTTCGTTGCCAACCTGTACCCAATCCGGCGTCACGCCCTTATTCTTCATGGTGTTCATCACGTACACGGTGTGGGAATAGACCGCATCCATCAGCTGCTGGAAGGTGAAGCTGCGCCAGGCATACGGCTTGTTCTGCTGCCCCGGGTCGGCCCAGGAATCGCTGTAATGCAGCGTGAGCATAATGCTCATGCCTTTGTTCTTGGCACGCAGAGCCAGCTCAGCCGCTTTTTCCGCATTCATATAACCGTTCATGTAATCATTCATATTGGGATTGACCCAGACTCGAATCCGCGCAGAATTAATCTGGTAATCATTCTTCAAAATGTCGAGAATATCGCGCTGAATCCCATTCTTATCCTTCCATTTATACCCCTGAGCCTCCATGCCGGTGACCCAGCTGATATCGGCTCCTTTGGCAAAAGCCGTCGCCGCCTCAGCCGAGCCGTTACCCGTGAAACCGAATGATAACGCAAGCATCGATAGACAAAGAAACATCCTGAACAGAACTCCTTTCGTATCCCCGGTCATCATCATACCCCCTTCGTTATTCGTTCACTGCGCAGTGACCCCCCTATTGTAAGCGCTACCCAAACAAAGCCACAGGGCATAATCCCAACATTTCCGGTGCTTTTTCAAGTAAAATAAAATCAGTCCATAGAGGCTGACTGGTCGAAACCTCTTCGGACCGTACGGGCTTCCAACATGAGATGCATCACATGCCGATATCGCCGTGGACGAAAATATAAATAAAACAGGTGCCAGCATGCCGACACCTGCCATATTAAGGTGATACGCTTGATGATCTAATTGAATTAAGGTTTATTAACCATTCACTTTGCGCGTAATCACCTTCACGCCATAAGGCGCCAGTTCTAGCTCCGCACCCACTGCCTCGCCTGAGACCAGATCGCTGTACCGAGCCCCATCCAATGCAACCTGCCTTGGCTCGTTCGAGAAGTTCATTATAAAAATATAATCCGACTCTCCATCTGTGCGAATGGATGAGCTTACGCAGGAAGGCAGCTTCGCGGCCAATGCCCGCCGAACGGCGGTCTGTTCAACGAGTTCCTTGTAGAAATCCGAATGAAAAGGCTCCTTGTTGCGGGAAGCGATATAATAGGCTCGACCCTTCCCAAGCTGATTGACCGTCAACGCCGGGCGCCCGGCATAAAAATCAGATCGGTAAACGGCCAGCGCTTCGGCCGTCTCCAGATGAATCAAATCGCACAGCTCAGCGGCATCATACGCTTCCGCCAAGCCAAGTCCACCGCCGGCATTCGTCACAATCCCATTGACATCATGATCATGCAGGGCGTCGATTTCCTCCGACCATATACCAAGCGTCTTTCGGAGCGGACCGGGAAAACCGCCCAGGAAACAAAGATCATTCTCGTCCACGATGCCGGACCAGTACGTAGCAACAAACGTGCCGCCCGCCTCCACAAATTGGTGAATCCTTTCGCCCACTCCCGGCCGGACCATATACAGCATCGGCGCGACCAGCAGCTTGTAAGGAGCAAAATCCTGCTCCATATCAATGACATCAAGAGGAACTCCCTGCTCCCACAATGCCCGGTAATGCGCCTGCACGGTGTCCTCATATTTGACCCCCATGTTCCGCGGACCCTGCGCATCGTTGATCGCCCAGCGATTCTCCCAGTCAAAAATGATCGCGGCTTCGGCTGGAACGCCCGTTCCTACAACAGCATTCATCTTCTTGAGTATCTCTCCGACCTCAGCCACATCATGGAACACCCGCGTGTGTTCGTGACCGACATGATCCACGACAGCGCCGTGCAGCTTCTCGCTTGATCCCCTGCTCTTGCGCCATTGAAAATATTGCACGGTGTCCGATCCATGAGCGATGGCTTGCATGGAGGACAGGAGATGCATTCCCGGCCGCTTCAGCTTGCTCACCTGCTGCCAGTTCGTAAGACTCGGCGTGCTCTCCATCAGCATCCATGGCTGTCCGCCTTTGATCGAACGAATGATATCATGCATCATGGCAACACGGGCCGCCTGAGCGGCATCATCCCCGCCACGATCATGCCAGGTCGGATAGCTGTCCCAGGATACCACATCCAGCAAATCGGCAAACTTCCAGTAATTCAGCCCTTCAAAATACTCCATCAGGTTGGTTGTAACCGGAAGGGAGGAATTGATCCTGCGGAGTGGCTCAATCTCATGCCGGATGAAATCGGCCGTCTGATGCGTTACAAACCGTCTCCAGTCCAGGTTCATTCCGTGAACCTGCGTCTCTCCATGAGGCGCCGGGGATTCGATCTGGCTCCATTTCGTAATCGTATGGCTCCAGAATGCGGTCCACCAGACATGATTCAACTCATCCAGTGTTCCGTACTTATCGTGAAGCCAGGTCCGGAATGCCTCCTGGCAATAATCGCAATGGCAATCGCCGCCAAACTCATTGGATATATGCCAGCCGATGACCGCAGGATGATGGCCGTACCGCTCCGCAAGCTTCATGTTGATCGTATGAACCTTCTCCCGGTATACAGGCGAAGTATAACAATGATTATGCCGGAAGCCGTGCAGGTTCCGAACGCGCCCTTCGCTTACGCGCAGCACCTCCGGGTACTTCTCCGACATCCAGGCCGGTCTTGCGCCGCTTGGCGTAGCCAGAAAAGCGTAAATGCCATTGGCCGCAAAACGGTCCAATACACCGTCAAGCCAGTCGAACGTAAATACCCCCTCCTCCGGCTCCAATGAAACCCAAGAGAATATACCAACGGACATCACATTGCAGTTCGCCAGCTTCATTAGCCTGATGTCCTCTTCCAGCACTTCGGGATAACGGAGCCACTGCTCCGGATTATAATCTGCGCCATGCAGCATATGCGGAACGCGCGGGCTGATCGGATCAAACATTTGCTTCATGTTACGAGAACCTCCTGTTTCCTGATATGATCTCAACTCTTATTCTTTGACAGAACCCAGCGTCATTCCTTTAACGAAAAAGCGCTGCAAAAACGGATACACCAGCAGGATTGGCGCTGCGCCGATAAATATCTGCGCGGCATTCACCGTTGTCTGGGACAACATCTCCATCTCCTTTGGGCTCATGCTCATTGAGCTCATGTCCCGCTGAATAATGACTGTCTGCAGGAAGGTAGCCAATGGGAAGTCCTTGGCGTTGTTGATATACAGCAGCCCGTCAAACCATGAGTTCCAATGGAACACCATGCTGAACAGCGCAATGGTTGCAATCGAAGGCAGCGAGATTGGCAAAAAGATTTTAAACAGCGTTTTGAAATGACCCGCTCCATCAATCAAAGCCGCTTCCTCCAGCTCTTTCGGGATCCCCCGGAAAAAGTTCAGCATCAGAATCACCAGGAAGGTATTCACGGTGCTCGGCAGCACCAGCACCCAGAACGAATTGATTAATCCCAGCTTCTGAATCACGATATAGAACGGCACCAGCCCGCCGTTGAACACCATGCTGAACACAAACAGCCAGGAATAAATGCTGCGGCTGCGGAAGACTCGGTTGTCCTTGGACAGCGGATACGCGGCCAGAAACGTTACGGCGAGTGTCAGAGCGGTTCCCAATACAGTGCGGGCAATGGAAACCCAGATCGAGTGCAGAAATGCCGGGTTGTTAATCGTTTTCTTATAAGCCTCAAGTGAAAAATCGACTGGCCATAAACCCACCAGACTGGCATCAGCAGCTGCTTTGGAGCTGAATGAAATCGCCAGCACATGAAGCAGCGGAATGATGCAGAGAATGGCCAGCGAGACAAGCAGGCACGTGTTAAACACATTGAATATCCGGTAGTGCATCGTTTTATGGTACATGGCTCTCCCTCTTTCACGTAACTAGAATATACGGTACCCCGCCCACTTGTAGGCCAGACGATAGGATACGAGAATCAGGGCCATACTGATGACCGATTTAAACAATCCAATAGCCGTTCCGAACCCCATCTCCCCGTTCAAAATAGCCGTCCGGTACACAAACGTATCAATGATATCGCCTTTTTCGTACACCAGCGGGTTGTACAGGTTGAAGATTTGATCAAAGCCGGCATTCAAAATGTTGCCAAGCGCCAATGTTCCGACAACGATCGTGATCGGGATCATCGAAGGGATGGTAATATGCAGCGTTTGTTTCAAACGATTGGCCCCATCCATTTCCGCCGCTTCATACAAAGTCGGGCTAACACCTGCCAGTGCAGCCAGGAACACAATCGTGTTGTAGCCAAACTCCTTCCATACATCTGACACAATCACCGTGAATCGGAACCAGTTATTGTCGCCGAGAAAAAAGACCGGGTCCAATCCAACCGCCGCCAGAATCCGATTGACAAAACCGTCCACAGCCAGCATTTCGATCAGAATGCCGCCCAGTATGACCCAGGACAGGAAGTGAGGCAGATAAACCATCGTCTGAATGCTCCGCTGAAGCGCTGTTTTGCGAATTTCATTCAGCAGAATGGCAAATACAAACGGGATGAGCAGATTGAACACAATTTTCATCACCGCGATGACCAATGTGTTCCATATGACCTGCATGCTGTCCTGTCGTTCGAACAAATAGCGGAAGTTATCTAAGCCCACCCACGCAGAGCCGCCAACGCCTTCCCACGGCTTATAGTCCTGAAAGGCCATAATGATGCCGCCCATCGGCAAATAACTGAACAAGAACAGACAGATCAGGGCCGGCAGCAGCATAACGTGGAAAGGCCATGTTTTTTTTATCCTCTTCATCCAAGATCCTCCCGTTAAATCAATCTACCTCCTGATTATAGGGCCCGTCCCAAGAGCTGTAGTAGCCCACAAAACCAATATTCATGGCACGATATCAATCAGTTTGGGAAGGGTCCCTCATTGAAAAAAGGACGGCCTTGGCAGGCCGCCCTTCATACAGATCAGATATAAACTATTTCACGCTTTGATACCAGTCGTTAACCTCTTTCGTAATCTGTTCACCGCCCCCGGCTTTCCACGTCTCCACGAATTGATCAAACGATTCAACAGGCTGCTTGCCGTAAATAATTTCGTTCAGCGTCTGGTTCTCGATCTTTGTCAGGTAATCCCATTTCGACTTCATCGTTGCCGTGACGGGTCCCGTAAACATGTCTTTCTTGGAGATCTCCTCTTGGGATAGCAGCACCTCCGCGGCGGCTGGAGTATCCTTGCCGTAGTTTACCGCTACATCCTTCTCCAGTCGGCTCTCCGGCTTCCCGCCTTTTGCCAGCTTCAGAAGCGCCTTCATCTGCTCATCGGGAATCCGGGCTCCGTCACGGACCAGCAAGTAGCGGACAACGTTGACGTAACCGCCTTGGATTTCATCATTCGGCACCATTTCGCCGTTTGCATCAAGTTCAAAATCATAACCCTCGAACAGACCATTGGCAAATTCGCCACCTTCCTTGGACACGGCAAAGTTATCAAACAGATAGTTCTGATACGTAAAGAACGCTTCCGGATGCTCCATGTCTTTATGGATCAGCGTAACGCCATTCGTATACTGTGTTCCATGACGCATCGCCGTACCGTCCGGCCCCGTCGGAATCTGCACCGGCTTCCAGACGGCCTCCGGCGCATTTTTCACCGTATCCAGCAGCGGCCAGCCGCTCATCCAATAAGGCCCCGGAATAATCCCGGCGGTTCCGGCTACTGCCGGCTCCGCTGTCTTGTTCTCATCCCACAGCGCGGCTTCCTTCGGAATATACCCTTTATTCATCCACTCGTTCAGCTTGCTCAAGCCTTGCTTCATGCTTGCGTTGACCGAGCCGTACTCCAAACTGCCGTCCTCGGCCACGTTCCACTGCTGCGGCAGCGTTCCGTAAGCGCCGAATATCCAGGACGGATCTCCCATCCAAGTGTTCATGGACGTCTTAAAGCCAATGCTGAGCGGTGTGACTTTATCCGGGGCAAGCCCCGACGGATTCTGGTTCTTGAAGGCATCCATCACTTTCTCAAGTTCATCCATCGTCTTCGGTGCACCCATGCCCAGCTTGTCCAGCCAATCCTGCCGGATCCATAACACGTAGTCATGATTATAGGCAAAGTCCAGCACCGGGATACCCATGCGTTTTCCGTCCCGGCTGTATTGATTCCACACGTTGGAATCCAGACTCATCGCGCTCTTCCAATTGTCCGATGCATACTGGTCAAACCATGTCCCCACCTCAGCAAACATACCGGAATCGATTAAATCCTGAGCCAGCTGCTGATTCTCCGTTCCGAGCGTTACAATATCCGGCATTTCCTGTCCGGAAGACATCGCCAGACGCAGCTTGGTTGCAAAAGCGCCATTGGTGTCCGTAATGGACCACAGCGATTTGATGTTAATGCCAAACTTCTCTTTGGCCCACTTCGTGGCCACGTTGTTCTCAATGGTTTCCCCATTCTTGAATTGCAGCGTCGGATCGACGCCCCATACCGTCGTAATCGTAACTTCAGGATCATATTTGTCTTTGTAGACGTTTTCAGTTTTGGGTTCGGCAGGCTGTGCTGCTTCCGATTTCGGCTCACTGCCACCGCCCGAGCATCCCGCCAGCGTTCCGGCAAGCAAGATAGACGCGGCCAGGGTTGGCAGCAGCCAATTCTTCCTTCTATCACTCATATCTAAATCCCCCTTCTACCACCTTATGGATTACATGTTTAATTATAGAGGGGAGCGCATAAGCATCCTATGTCACGAATCGAACATTTCTGCACCTTTAGCAACATCCTTGATCCCTGTATTCGTTCGGGGTCATCCCGTAATGCTTGCGGAACATTTTACTGAAATATTGCGGATTCTGATAGCCCAGCTCTGCGGTAATTTCGTAAATCTTCTTGTTTGTATGCTTCAGCAGGTATACTGCCCGCTCCATCCTTTTCCGAATGATATAGTCACCGAGGCCCTCACCGGTCTCGCTTTTATAAATTTTGGATAAATACACCGGATGCAGGTATACCCGGTCCGCAATCGTTTTGACGGACAGATCATGACCACAATCGGTAGTCACCATCTCCTGCACCTGTTTGATAATATGGCTTTTGCTCGTTGTCTCCTGTTCGGAGGAAATAGCCTGAAGTTTATTCAGCATATCAAGCGACCAGGACCGCAGCTTGGTAGCCGACTGAACAACCTGCTGAATATAGAGCGGGTCCCAGCCTGCCTGGTCCAGCTGGTGGATATAATATCCCTGCTTGTGGGCCATGTACATATAGGCATTCGTAACTGACAAAAAAATCTCGTACAACGCGCTCTGTCCGATGAAGGCGGTTTCAAGTTCCACGAAGAGCTGTTCTATTTTCTCCCGGGCGGAGTCCCACTGTCTCGTCTCCAGAAGATGGAGCAGACTGGGCGGCTTCATGAAGGAATGGGTGGCATGGGGGACCGAGTCGCGCCGACTTCCGTCGTTGTCAGCAGCGAAACGAATCGCTTCATGGTCCCCGCTCCCTCCTATATAAAGTGAGCTTAGCCCTGTCCGATAAACGCCTGCCAGCTCGCTCGGAAAATCAAAGCACCCCGATACGAGAACAGAAATGCCGCCTTTCAAATAACTTCCTACATCTTGCTGAAACTGGGTCACATACCGCTTTATCACATCGGAAGCAGCAGGCCCATCCGTCCCTTCTGATAGGAGTTCTGTCTTTAATTGTGCCAGCAGAATCATCCCGCTGTGCGGGGTCTTGCTCGGCCACACGCGAAACAGCTCCGCAAACACCTCTTCGGCGATGTTCCCGATGGCATATTCCATCAGACTGATCGAATGATCGTCCATGCCGGTGAACTTCGGTCCAAGCTGGATCAGCAGCATGGTGGTCCTCTGATCGGTTCCAAGAGGGATTTCATATTCACGAAGCTTGTGGTCAATCACATGCCGCGGCATCTCGTGTCCCAGCAAGAGATCATGCATCAGACTGGTTCTCAGAATCCCGATATCCGATTTACGACTGTACCTAAGCTGTTGGTATTCTCCAAGCTCCTTCCGCTCCTCCCGGATCGACTCCAGCGCTGATTGCACACTTCGCATGAATTCGCCATCGTCCACCGGTTTTAAAATATAGTCCGATGCGTTCAGCCGAATCGCCTGCTTCGCATATTCAAAATCGGAGTATCCCGTCAATAGAATACAGCGGATATGAGTCCACCTCCCGGCAATGGTCTCTATCAGCTCCAAGCCGGTCATGACCGGCATACGAATATCGGTGACGACCACATCAATGTCCTGCTCCTCCAGCAGATCAATCGCCTCCAGGGCAGATGAAGCCTGATAGACTTGTCGTATATTCAGCTCACGCCATGGAATCGTCTGAAATAAACTCTCCGTAACGTAACTCTCGTCATCAACCAATAAGAGATTCATCATTTTCATGCCCCCTGCCCTGGCTTATACTGCCATGTGATTGCGGTATTGGCCAATAGAGAATGGCCCGTACGCCGCCTTGAGGAGATGCCATGAATCGCAATCCGGCATTCTCTCCGTAACGCAGCCGCATCCGCTGGTGAACATTCCAGACGCCGCAGCCCATTTCTTGATCCATCGGCTTGTTTAACCGCTCCTCGATGTCGGACAGCTTCTGTCCATTCATCCCGATCCCGTTATCATCGACCAGAATGCAAGCCATACCGTCCATACTCTGAAAGGTTATCCCGATTTCGCCTTCGCCGGAATGGGGTTCAATGCCATGCAGCACGGCATTCTCCACTAACGGCTGAATGACCAGCGGCGGAATTTCAGAGTGGCCCGCTCCCTCAGTCAAAGCGACATAATAACGGAGCCGCTTCATCCGCATCTGCTGAATCTCCAGATAATGAGTAACAAATTCCAGCTCATCCGACAAGGGGACGAGCTCCCTCTCCTGACGCGTGGTATAGCGGAAATACCGGGACAGATTATGCGACATCGCCACCACGGCTTCGTATTTCTGAAGTTTGGCCATGCTGGTAATAAATGAGAAGCAGTTATAGAAGAAATGAGGATTGATCTGCGACTGCAGCTGCTTCAGCTTCGCTTCCCTGACGTGGATTTTCTCCATATATACATGCTCAAACAGCTCCTGGATCTGCTCCACCATCGAGTTGAACCTTGCAGCCAGAAAACTGAATTCGTTTCTGCCCGAAACTTTCACCCTTACCCCGTAATCACCGGCTTGCAACCTGCGAAACACATATACCAGCTGCTTGATCGGTACCTGAACCTGAGAGTACAGCAAATACGCAGCGAGGCAGCTCATCAGAAGCAACGCGCTGATCGAGATATAAAAGAGCCTGTTTGACGTAAGGATAGGCTTCATGATGTCCGATAGCGGGATATAATCAATCAAATACCAGCCGGTCGTTTCCGACAATACGATGCTGACCGAGTAGGTTTTGCCGTCTACTTCCTTCACACGATTCTCTACATCCTGGAGCGGCTCGCTGCCAAGCTCCGCAATCATCTGATGGATCAGCTCTTGATCCGCGGTTCGGTTATAAATCACGCCCGAAGCCGGTTTATAGTAGAACGGATCGCTCCTTCCGTCACTCTTGAAGCGGTCCAGCATATCCTGGATGTTGGTGCTGTCGAATTCAACCTTGATGATGGTATTTGACTTCCCTGTATGCTGCTGAGTGGAATAGGGTGCCACCGAATACCACACGAACAGAAACCGCTGATCGGTCCCCTCCTGATAAGGAGTCACCTGCCAGCCCGGCTTCACGTCCTGCGCTAGCTCCTCCGGCGAGTAGAATCCGGCATCACTCTCTGTGACCACCCGCCCGAGAGACGGGGAATAGATGGCCAGATGGCTTCGCCAGTTTGATGAACTCTCCTGTATGCTCAGCTTGGTCTGGATCTGCTTCACCAGATTGATCGCGTCCAGATTCAAATACTTGTCCTGCAGATAAATATCCCGAAAGCTGGTGATGTCCGGGTCATGCAGCAGTAAATTCGGCCATGATGCCAGAATATCGATGTTCGTGTTCACCTGATTCTGAAAGAAGACAAGCTGGTTCGTATTCGATTGGCTGAGCTCATCGCTGAGCACATTCGTAGTGGTTTGATTGGAATAAAAATAAAGACCGACAATCGGGATTAACATCAGGAAGATAAACAGAATGATTTTTCGGAACAGATTAAATCTGGACATGCTGCGGCAGCCCCTTGGTTTATGTAGTATGAGGAGTTCTTATTATAGCGAAATATGTTTATTATATCGGAGTTCCGTCTGGGCCGAATAGGGTATTAATGCAATATTTCGGGCACTTTCGAAGGGTTTGGTCATGAAGAGAGACTAGTGTTGAAAAAGCGCAGCTTTTGATGGTCCACAGCCATCCAAGCATGCCCGAACCACGCATCGTGCGCACAAGGAGAAGTGCGTACGATGTACAATACAAAACAAGGGACCCCTGCGTCCAAAAGGCAGGGGTCCTGTTATTCTTCTATATCATGAGTTAATAAAATGAATGCTTAAGATTTCACGGAAGGCTGCGCTTCTCCCGTCCCTTCCTCCGGCTCAGGAGGAGCATTGCGGAAGGCGGCCACGATAAACAAACAGATCACGGCCATTACGGCCATCACCACAAACAGCGAGTTCAGACTGCCCTCCAGTATTCCGCTCAGCAGACCGCCTGACCCTTCAGGCAGTTCAGCGATTCCATGCGGAGAGAGCAATTTGTTAATGTCGTCGCTGGTAATGCCTGCAGCATCCGGTTCCGCCGCAAGTCTGCCCGCAATTCCCGCGTTGACCCATAATCCGAACACCGCTACGCCCACGGTCTGACCGAACGTCCGAATGAAGGAGTTCAGCGCCGTGGACGCTCCCCGAACCTGATAACCCACCGAGGATTGTGCAATGATCTGGAACAAAGTCGAGATGTATCCGAAGCCGACGCCATAAATGAAAGTAAAGACCAGCAGCACGCCCAGCGCCGTATCCTTATGCATATAAGCCAATCCCACCGCTCCGATCATTAGGAATACGACACCGATAATCGCCGTTTTCCGGGAGCCGGATTTAACGATCAAACGGCCGCTGATAATCGAACCGATGAGCCATCCGATCGACATCGGTGCCAGCGTCAGGCCCGACAAGGTTGCATTGCCGCCTCGAACGCCTTGAATCCACAGCGGCAAATACGTGGTCAACCCGATGATAAGCGCACTGACCAGAATGTTGGCCACCGTCGATACCGTAATATCCCTGATCTTAAACAGATGGAGCGGCAGCATCGGTTCCTTCACCTTGCTCTCCACCACCAGGAATGCAAGCAGCAGCACCACGGAGCCGATGATCAGACTGAGCATAAATGGAGAAGTCCAGGAATAGGTCTCTCCGCCACCTACCGCGAGCGCAAATAACAGCGCCGTCATCCCCACGGTAAACAGAGCTGCTCCCCCGTAATCAATCGACACCTCGCGGGTGGTCCGTTCCTCTTTGAAATAACGGAAAATCAGCCATATCGATAACAGCGCAAACGGTACATTAAAGACAAAGATCCAGTGCCAGGACAGGTAATCGACAAAATACCCGCCAAGCAGCGGACCAATCAAGGAGGATATTCCCCATACGGAGCTGATCATCCCCTGAATTTTTCCACGCTCCTCCAGATTGTAAATATCCCCGACAATCGTGAAGGTCACCGGAATGACGGCGCCCGCCCCGATCCCTTGGATCGCTCTAAAAATAATAAGCTGCGTCATGTTCTGGGACAGACCGCACAGCAGCGAACCTGCCAGAAAGATTAGCGAGCCGTATAGAAATACAGGCTTGCGTCCGTATAAATCACTAATTTTGCCGAAGATCGGCGTTGTCACAGCCATCGTTAACAGATAGGCCGTAAATATCCAGCTCATCAGGCTCACACTGCCGAAGCTGCTAATAATGGCTGGACCAGCCGGTCCGACAACCGTGCCTTCAATCGCAGCCATAAAGGTGGATAACAGAATCCCGACCAATATGTAACTGCGTTTATCCTGTTTCAGTACGTTCACGTTCCTTACTCCCCTTTACTTTAGACAGCCCCTGCCGAAGCAGGCATTTTATTGGATAACTTGAAAGATATATGCCAAAATCGGGGCTCATAGCATAAAAAGCGCCTACCTGATATCAGGAGCGCTTCCACATCATGTAATATTTCTATTATAAAGGTTACCTCGTAGTATGCACAGTCACATTTTACCGTTCCTATAGATGAATGAACGATGTGGCATGTTCCTTTATGAGCTCGGGATCGTGAGTAATCATGAGTATGGCCGATCCTTCTTCCAACATATGCTGGCAAAGGCCAATCACCCGGTCGATGGCGGCATAGTCCATCCCCGAGGTTGGTTCATCTAATATATACAAAGCCCGCGGAAGCATCAATTGGCTGATCACACTCAGAAGACGCTTCTCTCCCTGACTGAGCAGATAAGGGGACATGTGAAGCCGGTCCGTCAGCCCAGCCTTCTCCAACAGGAACCCGGCCCGCTCTTGCTCGGCAGCCGACAACTCCCGTCGTTTCTTCACGGGTACCCCTCCATGAAGGCTGTATATCAGTTCCTCCCATACGTTGGGGGCAGTAAACATATATTCGGGCTGCTGGAACACGTAACCGATCTGCTCGGCCCTGCGGTACACGGCCATGCCCTTGATATCTTCCCCCTGCCAACGTATACTGCCTGCTGGAGCTGGCAGCAGTCCCATGATCAGGCGGCTGAGGGTTGTTTTGCCCGACCCGTTCTCACCGGTCAGCAGCACCCAGTCGCCGGGGTATATCTTGGCATGGATGCCGTGCAGCGCTTCCCGGCCCCCGGGATAGGCAAATGTTAGCGAATCGACCTCAAGCAATGGGGAGGCGGCAGACTCCCTCGCGCCTTCTGCATGGGGTACCGCGGCAGGAACGGAACCTGCGGCGATCGGCTTGCCCGCATGGCGTTCAGCCGAATGCGGGGGAGTTGCCGCCGGGACAGGTTTGTCCCCGGCGGCGGTACCCGCTGCCTCGCCTGCGGGACGAGGCAGCAAGCCCAGCTGCGCCAGCTGCTCCCCGCAGCAGCGCAGCAGCTCCTCCGGCGGCCCGTCGAGCACGACGGTCCCGCCGTCCAGGACGATGACGCGCTGCGCGGCGCGCGCGGCATCGTCAAAGCGGCCGGACGCGGTAATGAGCGTCCGGCCCTCCGCCTGCAGCGTGAAGCACAGCTGCAGGAAGTTCGCCTGCGCCGCGGCGTCCAGGCTCGCGCAGGCGTCGTCGAAGACGTAGAGCCGCGGCCGCAGCGCCAGCACCGCGGCAATGGCCGTGCGCTGCCGCTGTCCGCCGGACAGGCGGCGCACCGGGTCCAGCCGGCGGTCAAGCAGCCGGACCGCGGCAAGGGACTGTGCCACCCGCTCCTCAATCTCCGCCGGTGATACCCGCATGTTTTCAGGACCGAAGGCCGCTTCGTCCTCTACGATGCCCTGCACAAGCTGCGCATCCGGGTCCTGAAACAACACCCCAACCGCCTCCGCTATGCTAGCAATCGGCGCCGCTGCGGGATCGGTGCCATCGAGCAGCACCTCCCCTTCTCTCGTGCCCCCGCCGCTGCGCGGAAGGAGACCGCACAGCAGCTGGCACAGCGTAGATTTGCCGCTGCCGCTTGCTCCGATGATCGCCACCCGTTGGTTGCGCGCTATCTCCAGATTGATATCTTGTATAACCGGCTGTTCTTCTCCATCATAAAGAAAACCCAGTTTCCGGCATGTTATCGTTGTTCCTGACATCCGTTTATCCCTTCGTTGAGGCGGCAAACCGGCGAAGCAGCCCCGTCTTCACTAAAGCCTCTCCCAAAACTTTGGTTACCAAACCACAGAGCAACACACCGCTGAGAATCCGCACAACGAGCGCGATCCCAAGCACTTCAAGCGGCCAGGATGTATACCCGAACATATTGGCTGCGAACAGGAACCACAGCGGAACCATGGCTCCGCCAACCAGCATGAGGACGCCCGCGCTCCATTTTTGATAACGGAAGATCGCAAATATCGTCTCTGCCACAATCATATAACAAGCAGCAGCCACGAAACAGGAAGGAATGCCGTACACCGTTCCCGTCAGAGCCTGTATCGTGCCGCCAATGGCAAAGGTGACAACCGCTGTTCCCGGTTTGCGAATGATGTAATAAGCCAAGAGACCATAGATCATATAGATTCCGGTTGTAGTCGAAGTTGCAATGGGTCCTCCAAGACTGTTCAACAGCTTGTTGACCGGCCCTATGTATATCGTAAGAACGGCATTAACAGCGGCAAGCATCGCCATCAGGATAATTTCCTGGGTAGTAAAAGCAAACCATTTTTTCTGGGATGATGATGAATTCAAGTGGAGTCCTCCTTAATTCCAGTCATGAATGACTGTACTTGCGTTCGAATGCTTCATTATCATATTTTGCATCCTTCTGCCCTTATCGTCAACTCGGTTTTTGATATATCCGGTTAACAATTTAAACAATCCACCACAGCCACACCGTTGCAAGCACATAAATCACAGCCGATACGGCCGCCCATGAAGGTATGTTAACCTCCGTTCGGTACGTTCGGTCCGGATACGCCCCAAACCCCTTGGATTCCATGGCTCCCGCTGTTTGCTGCACACGTCGCAGCGCATTGAGCAAGACTGCCGATACAAACTTTAATCCATAACTTATGCGGCTTCCTAATCCCTTCGGCGGACGATGTCCCCTAACCTGCTGGGCAGCCAGAATATGGTTTCCCTCTTCCTCCAACAGCGGAATGAACGTGAGGGCAGCCGATATGCCGAATGCAAACCGATAAGGGACCCGAAGACGCCGGGTCAACTCCGCCACCAGCTCCCTGGGGTCTGTTGTAATGATGTACGCCATGGAGGTCAGGAACAGCGTAAACATTCTCAGGGTCATGGCCCCTGCAGCATTCAGCGCTTCTATGGTCACCGATACCGATCCCCATTGCAGCCACACGGTCTCCCCTTGAACGGTCAGACTGGTCAGAATAAAATAAGGCACCGCAACGATGGCAATCAGCCGAATGCCTCCCAGCAGCTGCCTTCCTGACATATGTCCAGCATATCGGGCTTGTCCGATACAGAGAAGCAGAAAAACCGCCTGCTGCCAGGCCTGGTCAAGCAGCATCGCAATCACGGCTGTACAGAACAATATCACGAGCTTGCTTAAAGGATCATATCGATGAAGAAGCGAGCTGCCCTTCTCATATTGAATCAACACGTCACCACTCCTGCCTTTCCCTTGCCTTAAGCCAATCTTGCCTAAGCAGTGAAAACACTGCTGCATCCACATAACCGCTGGACGTATGCCGGTACTCCCGCAGCACGCCCTCGCGCATATAACCGATCTTTGCAAACCAACGGCATGCCCGCTCGTTTCGGGGATCCACAAAGGCTTCGATCCGGTTTAGCCCCATGGATGAATATCCGAAGTCAGCTGCCAGTTTCGCCGCTTCCGACATGAAGCCTTGCCCCCAATAAGAACGGGTCAGCTCGCAGCCGAATTCAGCCCGAAACGCACCCTTGAGCTGCCAAATATTAAATCCACAGCTGCCAATCAGCTCCCCGGTTTCGATGATTTCGACTCCCCAGCGGATGGCTTCATCCTGCTCGGCAAGCCGAAACAGCCATTGAATCAATGCCTTCGCATCCTCAGCTGAATGCATGACCGGCAAATCCAGATAAGCCGTGGTGGCCGAATCCGACCAACAGCGGAACATCGCTTCCGCATCTTCTGCTGTCATCCTTCGCAGCCGTATTTGCCTACCTTCCAGTTCAGGAATATTTCCTTCACAAATGTACATGGATCTGAGGTCCCCCCTTACAAAAAAACTGACTTGTATCCGCTGTTTCCGGTGATACTATCTATGTGTATAAATGAGTATAACGAAAAATCCGATCCGTTCCTGGTCATCCATTAGCATCCTAGTGGCTGGATGTTTATATATTGATGGATTCGGGAGGCTTCCGTCAATATGTGTTGCACAGCCCCCTGTACAGTACGGAAGAAGGAGGAAGTCATCTGAGTATGTATATCGCGATTGTATTGCTGTTAACCATCGTTATGGTCGCCGCTGCCATTACCCAAATCGGATATCTGCAGATTACGCGGATGAGAGTGAAGAATGATCTCAAACTGTTCACGGTGCTGGAAAAAGCCGGACTTTACAGCAGGGAGCGATATGAATCCCTTCGAAAGAGTGAAGTGGCTATCACCAGCTTTGACGGATTGAAGCTGTGCGGAGCTGCCATAGAAAACAACCCCGGTTCCAAGCACTGGATGATCCTCGTGCACGGTTATACCGGCTCCCGAGCAGTTTCCACCCAATTCATTGATCTGTTCACGGAGGAGGGCTACAACGTACTCCTCATTGATCAGCGCCGGCATGGACGAAGTGAAGGACGATATACCACCTACGGTTATTATGAGAAACACGACGTGCAGGCATGGGTTCGCTGGATCACTCAGCAGTATGGGCAGGACGTGGCCATCGGGCTGCATGGCCAATCTCTGGGGGGTGGAACCGTACTGGAATATCTGTCTATCGCCGAGCCGCAGGTCAAACTCGTTATCGCCGATTGCCCGTATTCCGATTTGACAGATTTAATGCGACATCAGCTTACCCGCCTTAATAAAATCCCTTCCGTGCCATTTCTGTCGTGGGTGAATGCAAGGATTCGGCGCAAGGCCGGATTCAGCCTCGACCAGGTCAGTCCAATCCGCGCTGTTCGGAATAGCACACTTCCGGTCTTGTTTGTCCATGGCACCCAGGATCATTACGTACCGACCCGAATGAGCATCGAGATGTTCAAGGTTAAACCGGAACCGAAACAGCTGCTCCTTATTGAAGGAGCCATTCATGCCAACGCATACCATATCGACCCTGAGTTATACAGGGCAGGTGTACATGCTTTCCTTCGCAAGTATATAGGCCAACCCGTGAAGACATATCAACCGGAAGCCGCTCAAGTACCTCAGACGGAGGAAACTCCTCCCTTACATCCGTTTCAATTGGAGCTGGACGGTTCTCTTGAGACGATATAAATGGTTTGCTGCAGCTGAAGCATGGATACTGAACCGACAGCATAAAGAGCCCCCGCTCTAACGCACAGCACCTAGTGTTAGTCGGGGGCTTCTTTCTCATTATTCATCATTATTCATCATTATTCATGTTTATGCCATGGAATCTTCCTTCTTCGATTTTACCGGCTTGAGCACTTCTCCGCAGAGATCCTTAAGCTTACTTTGAATCTCCTTAAACTCTTCGATTCCGGCACCAGTCAAGCTGTAGCCCTCACCGTGTGCAGTCAGGAAATTCTCTTCCGTCAAACGTTCGAGCTCATGCTTAACCTCCCGATCGCCGACCTTATATCCTTGTCGCTCCAGTTCAGGCTGCATCTCACTTATCGTAAGGTCACGCTCGTGTGCGTGATAGAGCATATGAATCCCAATAAACAAATTTTGTACGTCTGCCCGCATTCGCTTTCTCTCCCTCCACCTGTTAAGTTGATACCTGGTCTTGTCATTCATTACCCTTGCACCCTGACGGGGAATCAGCCGTCTGGCCGGATCAAGCTCCCCATACTCGTCCCTTGACGAATATCTTATACTTATACTATGGTGAATGAACTACGACGATATAATGGAAGGCGGAAATCAGCATGTTTCAAAATACACCTTATGAAGGCACCCGGAGCGAGCAATATGCCCAGGTCCTGAATCAGTTAAAAGCACTTATACACGATGAGCCAAACGCGATTGCCAATCTGTCTAATGCAGCCGCTCTGCTCAAACAGTTTCTGTCCGATACAAATTGGGCCGGATTCTATCTCTATGATGGCAAAGAGCTGGTGCTTGGCCCATTCCAGGGGCTGCCCGCATGCATTCGCATTCCGATGAATCGGGGAGTTTGCGGCACGGCTGCCGCTAAACAAACGACGCTGCTTGTAGACGATGTACACGAGTTTCCCGGACATATCGCCTGCGATGCTGCCTCGAACAGCGAGATTGTTGTCCCTATTATCGTAGAGGGTGCCTTGTATGGCGTTCTCGATATCGACAGCCCTCTGAAGAGCCGGTTCGATCAGGAGGACCAGCTATTCCTGGAGGAGTTCGTCCACATATTGGAAGCCCAGCTCACCTTATAAACAGGATGTTTTTGCGTATTCTTCCATACACTAACCAGGAGTTTGAATCCAACAATTCTTAGGAGGAATACAAGCAATGTATCAAATGAACAACAATAACTCACAAATTTCGCAGCAAATCCGTCAGTGTGAGCAAATTCTTCAACAGTTGACCCAGCAAACGCAGCAGGGCTCAGCCATGTACCAACAACTGCTGCAACAGGAACAGCAGAATGCAGCCCGTCTGGAGGAAATTGCTCAACGCGAACGTCAAGCAACTCAAATGATCCAATCCGCTCTGCAGGGCCATCAACAAGCCATGCAGCAGTACCAGCAAATCTCTCAGCTTGTCAAACAAGTGGAGCATACCGCGCAAGCTCACAATCAAACACAGCACATTCAGCCTTCCTTCGGGCAGCAGGGTTTCCCTAACATCCACCAAGGGCAAGGCTTTCAATAAGAACATCAAGAAGGGGTACCCACGATCTGGGTACCCCTTCTGCTGTTTCTGCCATGTGACAGCGACTCGCATGTAAGATCTCTCTCTATGAAATTCCGTCATCCTTGTTCATTGCTTCTTGTTTCTACTTCGATTCATCGCTTACGCTGAATTCGATCTCTGCTTGAATCTTGTACCTCTTCGGCTCTTTCCTGTTCGAATCACGCTGCGCCTTCGAATCAATCATAAAGTCCGCAGATCCGTACACCACATACTCTCCTTCAGGAAAACCATTCCTCAGGGAATGAATAAACGCTTTAAACTGTTTATCATCCCCGCCGTTGTATCCGCCACCGCCGCTATAATACTCGCGCAGGGGCTCTCCCTTTTTCAACGTGGTCGTAATATACGGTTCATTCATCGCATAGCTGATGTTATAATCCCTGATGAGCTCCTTCATCGGAAAATAAAAAGCGGAGGCTGCATGGCCGATCGTAATCTCAGCCTCTTCGCCCACATATTCCAGTTCCCCGTATACTTGAACTTTTTCATTTGGCTCGTAATGCTCCTTCTCGCTAACCAGGCGATACACAAAATCCCCATCGGGAACCTCCGCATGACTATCCCTGTCCGCTTTATTCAATGAAAGATTAGACTGAGCCGCCCCCGACATCTCCTGCTCCGCGCAACCTGTAAGAATAAACATCAATATAAACCCCAAGCAAAGGTATCTTCTCATCTTTGATTTCACCTCAACCTCCAGACGGCTCGTGTGGTTACAAAGTTGCATAGATATGCAAAAAAGCCGTTTCCAAAAGTCCGCATAACTGCGAAGTTTTGGAACAGCTCCTCAACTGGTGCATATCAATAAACCGAATCTACGATTCGTAAATGTTCTTAACCCGTCCAACCTGGCCGTCTTGAAGACGCACTTTGATGCCGTGCGGATGGTTCGGCGAATTAGTCAGGATATCCTTAACCACTCCACGGGTTAGCTTCCCCGTTCTTTGATCCTGCTTCAATACAATATCAACCTCAAGTCCCGGTCTGATGTTGGAACGCTGCCCACCATTCATCATCGTCCCTCCTGTTCTCATCATTCATGCTGTTCATTGCGCTATGTCCACCTTACTGAAATCAAAAGCCAAAAGCAAATCTCAACAACAAAGGACTGCCCGTTACGGATCCTTTCAGATCTCATAACCGGGCAGTCCCTCTATCTCATTCCAAGTATGGGGTAACCCCCTATGAATGGATTGGCATTGTTACAGCACACTTCCGCCATACAGGAAGCGGTTTTTCCAAGAGTCGCCGAAGCTGCCTACCAGGACGCCGCCGGATTCTTTTGAATACGTATGCAGCAGCTTGTTGTCTCCCAGATAGATAGCAACATGCGTAATTCTCTGCTTGGACTTGTCCAGTCCCGCATAAGCCGAAGCTGATGATCCTTTATAACTCATGAAGAATACTAGATCTCCGCGTTTCAGTTGATTTACGTTTGTAACCGCTGTTCCTTTATCTTTAACATATTGTCCTTGAGTACGTGAATTACTTGGCAGCGTAATGTTAGCCCCATCCATGAATGCGCGGCGGACAAAGGCCGAGCAGTCAAAAGTTTTCGTTGAACTGCGGTTAGAACCGAATTCATACGGCGTGCCCAGATACTTCATGCCTGCACTGATAACTTTTTCAACGCTGGCATTGGTAGAAGGGGTAGTTGTTCCCGAATTGCCGGAGTTGCTGCCCGAGTTATTTCCAGAATTGCTGCCGGAATTGTTTCCGGAATTGTTAGAAGAGCCGTTGCTTGGGGTAATCAATTTAGATGAAGCGTACCCTTGCTTGCCACTAGAAGTTTTAATCTTATACCAGCCGGAGCTGCTGCCCAGAATTTGAACGCTGTCTCCTTTATATACACGATCAACGACTTTACCGGAAGTCGAAGGCTGACTGCGCATATATACATTTGAGCTTGCTACACCTTTTGTTACAGACTGCGCAGTGGCAGCAGAGACTTCATTCACAGACCCATATCCGTAAGAACCAAGAACTGCTGCTGACAGAAGCGCTCCGGCCATCAATTTTTTAAAGCTTTTTTGCGAGAAAATAAGTATCTCCCCCATCTCGTTAGATTGTGGGATGACGAAATTGTCATTTTTCGTGATCCCGCAATCATTATAGACAGGCTATGTCTTGGGACGCATGCTACCATTCTCACAAAAACGCATGCCAACTATTGGTAAAGAGTAGGACTTTAGTCTCTTTTTATACTTTAATTTAGTATATATAGATTATAATAGAAATAAAAAACGCCAAAATAACCCAACGGGCCCGGTAAATAAACGTCCGGATCGCTCTGTTGGGTCTATCTGCTTATTAAATATACGAATGTATTTCTTACATTTGTGCATGGGGCACCTGATTCAGGTTCTCTTACACCTAAAAAAGAGCCTGTCCAGACGGTATCCCATCTGACAGACTCTAGTTTATCGTACATATTAAATTTCATTCCACTACAATATTGTAAACTTTTCGCTTTACGGTCTCTTGGAATAGAGCGGATATCCAGGGTTTTCCGGTACATCGATCAGAATGACCCGTACATTCTCTTGCGCCTTAAGGTTTATCGTCTCCCCCTGCTTCGTATCCATTACCATAAAGTCCCGATGTTCAAATAGAAGTTTCTCCTCTTCGGAGCTAAAACTGCCGGACCCCCTGACTGCGAGCGCAGCAGCACGTCTGCCGGATTTCAATTCATACTGGGCCTCATGCCCGGCCAGAATCTGGATATCCAGCATCCTCACGTCTACGGATAGATCCGTTGGCGCAGAACCGCCAATCATCGTTTTGACCAGTCCGCCCTGAATGCGGGTTACCGGAAATGAATCCGGTCGATACTGACGACAGGCCGGATTCTGTTTCAACGAATCCCTAAGATACGGCTCGAACCATAATTGGAGCCCTTCTGCATCAGGTCCGGTCAAACGTTCCTCATGCGTAAGTCCAGATCCGGCCCTCATCAACTGCAGGCCTCCAGGCCCCAATTCGCTGTGCATTCCCTGTGAATCCTTGTGTACACCCTTACCCTGCATCATATACGTCACGATTTCAAAACCTTGATGGGGATGGGGTGCAATATAACCTTCAACAGGCGAGCGGAACCAGGACCAATAGAAAAGAGGTCCCACCCGGGTCACAGCCGACCCTTCTCCAGAGAAACCGATCGGCTTCAGCTCTGTTATCCTTCCTCCGTCGAGAGAGCCCTTGCTCTGATTCTCAGGTGGATATACATTTCCTATCATGTCCAGTCTCCTCCTTTCACCCATCCATGATTGACCTTGAACAGGTGTTCACCTTGATATCTCGGCTTTAAGATAGTATTAACGATAACAGAATATATATCAACATCCTTATTTTCCCTGATTGAGAATGCATATTTGCGAATCACCTTCAGTTTATTTTCAGTTCGCTTTCAGACTTCATTCAGTTAGAGAACGTATGATACAGTTAAAGGAACGAAATAAGAGGAGTTTTGAGTTATGGAATCTGTTCACCGTATTCGCATTTTGCTTGTCGATGACGAGCCGCATATCCTGCAATTTTTGGAGTTGGGATTAAGAAATGAAGGCTTTGAGGTGCGCTCGGCCCCCGATGGAGAACAAGCAGTTATAGTAGCAAGCAACTTCGAGCCGCATGTCGTCGTGCTGGATGTGATGATGCCGGGGATGGACGGTCTGGAGGTGTGCAGACGCTTGAAGGAAGAGGGCAAGGATGTCGCGGTGATTATGCTAACGGCCAAGGATGAGATTGATGACCGGGTAAAGGGGCTAACCATCGGTGCGGATGATTATATGGTTAAGCCTTTCAGTTTTGAAGAGCTGCTTGCCAGAATCCAAGCACGGCTGCGCAATCAATTTCCAAACCTGCTGGGTGAAATCCGGCTGGGTTCCTTCACCATTGATGACCGCAAGAAGGAAATTGCATACCAGGGTGAGGCGCTGGAGCTGTCACCTACGGAATACAAGCTGTTGAAGCTGCTTGTGACCAAACACGGCAGCGTTCTGAGCAAATCCAACATTTTGAATATTGTGTGGGATTATGATTTTGGCGGAGAGGATAACATTGTTGAGGTCTATATCCGTTCCCTGCGCGAGAAGCTTGGAGATAAGGAGCACCGGGTTATTCGCACCCTTCGCGGTGCCGGTTACCGGGTGGACTTGTTATGAGAATCCGCGACCGGATACGCTCATCAGGTCCTGGTTCTCTAAGGACGCAGCTGCTGTCGCGTTCCCTTATCGTATTGGCGCTTCTACTGGTGCTGATCGGTGCGCTGCAATATGTATTGATGAAAAATGCCATGTTCCGTAATCAAGCCGAGGCGCTTGCTCTTCAGGTCCGCTCGCTCCCCAAGGAGCTCTGGGAACCTGACCGCGAGCCTCGTAACCGGCCTGCACTTCCGGATAAAGACACCGATCAGGAGAACCCTCGCCAGCAAGACAAACCCCTGTTCTTTCTGCCGAATATGTCGCTTGCCAAGATTGATATCGATGGGAGCTACTCGGACTTGGCCGCCGACAACGGGCTCATCGCCCCGCAGCTGCCCTCCGAGGATTATACAGCAGTCCTGGCCCAGCTCAAGGAGCGCCACCCCCTTCGATATGAAGTGATCGAAAATGCCGAAGGCACAGAGCAGATCGTTGTCTTTCGCCCTTACGGCAGCCCTGACAGCCCTTCCGGCCTGCTGCAGCTTGGTATGGATACGCAGCCGCTGCACGCGGTTCTTATGCGGCAGCTGATGATTTTTGCTCTTCTGGCCTTGCTTGCCATGGCGGGTGGAATCGCGTTGTATCTGCCTTTACTGCGCCGAACGCTCAATCCGCTCAGCCGAATGGTGGAGACGGTAGAACGCACCGATGCCGGAAATCTGGCCGAGCGTTTTCCCGTTATGCAAGGGCAGCAGGAGATCGACCGCTTGGCCGAGTCGTTTAACGGCATGCTGGAAAGGCTTGAGGATGCATTTCAGGCCGAACGTGAAGCCAAGGAGCAGATGCGGAGGTTTATTGCGGATGCTTCCCATGAGCTGCGGACGCCGCTCACTTCGATTCACGGGTTTCTGGAGGTGCTTGGCCGCGGCGCTGCCGACAACCCGCAGCAGCTGCATGCTGCGTTATCCAGCATGCACGGTGAATCCAAACGCATGAAGAAACTGGTCGAGGACCTGCTGCTGCTCGCCAAGCTTGACCGCAAGCCTGAGCTGCACCTTCAGGAAACCCGGCTCGATCAGCTGCTGCATGAGATGGAGCCCCATCTGAAGATGCTTGCCCAAGGACGGGAGGTATTCTTCCAATCGGCCCCCCTTCTATGCCGATGCGATCCCGACAAGATCAAGCAGGTTATCTACAATCTGTTCCTTAATGCGGTGCAGCACACGAATCCTGACAGGGGGCAGATCCATGTGACGCTTGATAGGGCTGCGGATCATGCCGTACTGCTGGTTCGCGACAACGGGACCGGGATTCCGAAGGAGCATCTTCCCCATCTGTTCGAACGTTTCTACCGGATCGATGAATCCCGGACCAGACAGCAAGGCGGATCGGGTCTTGGACTCGCCATAACCCAGTCCATCATTGCCGCGCAGGGCGGCTCGTTGAGTGTGGACAGTACAGTTAACCTAGGTTCTGAGTTCCGTGCCGAATGGCCGGGGATTATTCCCTAGCCTAAAAACACAGCTTCAAACACCAGCTCATTCAAGGAACGGCGGCCTGTAGGAACCTCGCGCTCCTGCAGCGCCTCCGGAAGTGCCGATTTGTCTCCCGGATAACCAAGCGTAATGACCGCGTGAAGTTCATATTGTGCCGGAATATGAACTTCACGCGGGCAAGCTCACGGTCATAACCGCCAATGGCGCGGGTGTTCAGGCCGAGCAATGCTGCCTGTGAGGCGATTGTGCCCCAGGCTGTTCCCTCATCAAATGCATGACTGCCGCTGGGCGTCCCATTGGCATTCAATGTGTAGGAAATCAGCAGGATCAGGACAGGCGCATGATCGCTCCACTCGCGATTCGCAGGCCGGATAAAGGATGCGAAACGTCTCCGCTCCTCCTCCGTTCGGGCCACAATAAATCGCCATGGCTGTCCGTTGCCCGAGGACGGAACCCATCGTGCCGCCTCCAGCACAGTGTAGAGCACCTCATCTGCAACCGGGCGCGAATCAAACGCCCTCGATGACCATCGGTTCGCATAATGAGCGTGCACAGGGTACCGCCGCCGATCACGAGGACATCCGCCGTCAGTTTCAGCTCATCAATCGCGTTCAACCCATCATCTCCCCGCTCCCTTTTGTCAGTTAGATAAACCTGGATAAAACAACAAAAGGAGATCATGAATAGGGCTCATGATCTCCAGTGGACTGGTCGTTTGCAAATTTATCATAGTTATTCGATTGGAATTATCAAGAATTTTATCAGGTGAGGACACCAGCGTCAAAATATTTTTTGCAGTGAAGCATTGGTTATACGAGGTATGAACTCCACCCAGTCACCCCTATGTACGCTGCCTTGACTCACGCGTTTTTTCCTTATATCCCGACAATTTGGTACAATACAATCGGTAGTAGAATGTCAGATGAAGGGACTATTAACGATATGTTCAAAATTTTCATTGTCGAGGACGATGCCGGGCTGGTCAGCCTGCTGAAAGAGCATCTTCATAAATTCGGTTATATGACGGAGTCCGTTCATGACTTCGAAACGGTACGTGAGCAATTTGAATCGTATGACCCTCACCTCGTGCTTCTTGATATCAATCTGCCGAAATATGACGGCTATTACTGGTGCCGCCAGTTCCGCAGCCTCTCCACCTGCCCGATCATCTTCATCTCCGCCCGCGACGGCAAAATGGAGCAGGTGATGGCACTGGAGAACGGTGCGGACGATTATATTACCAAACCTTTCGATTATGAAATTGCGATCGCCAAAATCAAGAGCCAGCTGCGCCGCGCCTACGGCTCGTATGCCGCCGGACAGAACGAGCGCATCCTGAGTGTCGCCGGACTAACGCTCGACGTTGAACGCCTCTCCCTTTCACTGGAGCAAACACAGACGGAGATCAGCCATACCGAGGCCAAAATATTGGACGAGTTAATGAAGAAACCCGAGATGGTGGTCAGCCGCGACAGGCTCCTGGAGAAAATATGGGATGACCAGGCCTTTGTAGACGATAATACGCTGAATGTGTACATCACCCGGGTCCGCAAAAAACTCGCCAACCTCGGGATCGAGGAAGGCCTTCAAACCGTGCGGGGACGCGGCTACCGGCTGATTCCGAACTGGAGGGATGAAGCTTGAGATTATTTCTGCAGGAGCAGCGTCCCCTAATCATTGTTTATATTGCACAGCTTCTTGTCGTATCGCTGATCTACAGACTTGACGGCTTCCGGAATATCACGGTCAGCCTGTACGCCGGCATCATCAGCCTGCTGCTGCTTCTCGGCTACCTGATCTTCCGATATATTGCCAACCGTTCCTTCTATAAACGACTGGAGCAGCCTCTCCCGGGAGAATCTCTCACCGGCGAATCCTCTGCAGAATCCTCCCACACTCCGCTCGCCGAAGCACTTCATCAGCTGCTTAGAACCCAGTTCCGGCAATACACAACGGATCTGCATAACTACAAGCACAAAATCGAGGGCCATCTTCAGTTCATCAACCAATGGGCCCATCAGATGAAAACACCGATATCGGTCATTCACCTGATTCTTCAGGATGACGATGATCCCCGTTTTGCAGCGATTGGCGACGAGCTGGATCGACTCAAAAAAGGGCTTGATCTGGTGCTGTATACCGCCAGGCTCGATACGTTCGAGCACGATTTCTATGTCGAGAACCTGCCGCTTGAACGCATCGTCCGAGGTGTCACCTCAGAGCAAAAACGGCTGTTTATCCGGCGCCGAATTTACCCCTCCATCCGGATGGAGAGCGGATTAACGGTCGCTACGGACGAGAAATGGCTCTCTTTCGTGCTGACTCAGCTGCTGACTAACGCAGTCAGGTATACCCTGGAGGAACAAGGGCGCTTGTATTTTGACGGTTATGCCCGGGAGGGTAAGGTTGTGCTTGAGATCCGGGATGAGGGCATCGGCATCCCTCCAAGCGATCTGCCCCGGGTGTTCGATCCCTATTTTACCGGAGAAAACGGGCGCCGATTCCGGGAATCGACGGGCATGGGGCTGTTTCTGGTCAAACAAATATGCGATAAGCTCGGACATGCCTTCGAGATCGAATCCAAGTTGGATGAGGGAACGACGGTGCGCCTTATTTTTGAAGGTACCGGCAGCCATAACTCGCACTGATCCCGTATCTGAAGATAAGGGATTGGCTTTGTGCCGGTTCAAATCCTGGTTAAGATGCTTTAACTCAGGTTCCCGAAGCACCGGCTTGCGATGCAAATAGAAACCTTACAAGGTTGTAAGGTAACTGTAAGTTACGAACATGGCATGGACGCGGTCAATTATTTTACAATGATACCATCGTATTAGAGGAGTGAAGATATGCCCATCCTGAGCGTCAAGCATCTATCCAAAATCTACGAGGGCAAAGTGGCGTTTCAAGCGCTGAGCAACATTCACTTCAACGTCACCCAAGGGGAATTTGTCGGCATTATGGGTCCTTCGGGCAGCGGGAAAACCACGCTCCTCAATCTGATTGCCACCATTGATCAGCCCACCGCGGGCGAAGTTATCATCAATGGACGCAACCCTCATCTTCTCAGCAGAAGTGACACCGCTCTGTTCCGGCGCCGGGATCTGGGTTTTGTCTTCCAGCATTTCAATCTGCTGGATACGCTGACAGTTGAGGAAAATATCGTTCTTCCGCTAACGCTGGAAGGTATGGCTCTAGGTGAAATGGACAGCAGGCTGGGCCGGATTGCCAACCAACTCGGCATCGAGTCCATTCTGAACAAACACACATATGAGATCTCCGGCGGGCAGATGCAGCGAACGGCCATTGCCAGAGCGCTCATTCAGGAGCCCTCCCTGATTCTTGCCGACGAGCCCACGGGCAATCTGGACTCCAGGGCTTCCAAAGAGGTCATGCAGACGCTCTCTGCTTCAAGCAAAGAGGCTTCTGCAACGATCCTCATGGTCACTCATGATCCGGTAGCAGCCAGTTACTGTGATCGCGTCTTGTTCATTAAGGACGGACAACTATATAATGAAATGTATTGCGGCGACAACCGGCAAGCCTTTTTCCAGAAAATCATCGATATGCTGGCTCTGCTGGGAGGGGGAAGTCATGACCTTTCGACAATTCGCTTTTAGGAATGTCCTGAGGAATAAGCGGACCTATGCAGCCTATTTCCTAAGCAGCGCATTCTCCGTCATGATTTTCTTTGTCTGTGCTTTGTTCCTGTTCCATCCTGCCATTGCAAATGAGATGTTCTATCCGGTTGTAATTCAGGCCATGGTCGGAGCAGAGCTGATTATGTATGTGTTCTCGTTCTTCTTCGTGCTGTATTCCGTCGGGGCTTTTCTCAAGACACGCAAACGCGAGTTCGGCATTCTGTTCATGCACGGGATGACAGACCGCCAGTTTAACAAGATGGTGTTTCTCGAAAATATGATCATCGGCTTAAGCGCCATAGCAACGGGTATCGTATTCGGCATCATTACAGGCAAGCTGTTCCTGATGGCCGGTTCGGCATTCCTTGGCATTCCGCCCCTGCCGTTTCGATTGCCGCTGCGCGCGCTTGGGCTGACCGTTGCAAGTTATGTACTGCTGTTCATCATTATCTCGCTGTGCACATCCTGGCTAATTCGGCCCAAAGCGTTAATCGAATTGTTTCAATCCGGGCAACGTCCGAAAACCGCACCCGAGACATCACCATGGCTATCGGCACTGGCCGCTGTCCTGCTGATCGTCAGCTACAGCCTGGCGGCCACGACAACGGCCTCAACCCTCGAGCTGCGCATGTTCCCGGTAACCATAATGACGATAATCGGCACCTATCTGATCTATTCTCAGCTCGGGGTTGCTCTCGTTCGCAGGCTGAAGCGGAGCCGCAGGTTAACCTGGAGGCGAACCAAACTCATCTCGCTTTCGAGCCTGCAGTATCGGCTCAGGGATCACGCCCAGATGTTCTCGATGGTGACCATCGTGCTGGCCGTGTCTTTTTGCTCGGTTGGCGTATTTGCCTCCATCCCGGTGCTTACGAAACAATTCAACGAGGATTATCCTGCCGCCATCGGCTATCTTGCCAAAGCAGGTGATACCTTCGAGAAACAGCATTTGAATGAAATCAAGCAGGAGCTTGAATCTAAAAAAATACCGTTTGAAACGCTATCGTTTCGCGTTAAATATACGGAAGCCACATCGGCCTCCGCTCTGGATCAGCCTGTGGAGAATCCGTTAGCCTTGATATCCTTCTCCGACTACAAGGCAGCGGTGCTGATGGCGGGGCTGCCGTTCGACGAACAGCCGCTTCGGGGCGAAGATGCGCTTGTTCTGATTGCTTCTCAAAATGACAGAGCCTATACCCGCAACCGGGAGCACGCCTCTTACCAGCTTCAGGATTCCGGAATCAGGGTGCACGAAATCGGTTATTCCGATCATGTCGGCGTGCCGGAATATTTGCTGCCGGAGATGGATGACGATTCCCGCTTCGGCGGGCTTGTCGTCCGTGATGCGACCTTCGCCGCCATCACGGACCCGGTACGACAGGAACGGTACACCGGCTTTTACGTGGATGATTTCACGAAAACGGAAGGCATCGTTCCCCATCTCGCGCCGCGAGGGGCCGTACGTTATGAGATGGGCCAGCCTTACGCGCTGGCGGTCAGCGGCACGCTGTTTGCCCTGCGGGACAGCCTGTATAATATGCTGCTCTTCGCGGCACTGCTTGTGGGCACGGTGTTTTTTATTGCGGCAGGCAGTTTCCTGTATTTCCGACTCTATGCCGACCTGGATTATGACCGCAGGCATTATGCCACGATATCCCGGCTCGGGATGACTGATAAGGAGTTCCGGCGAATCGTAACCGGACAGCTGGCGCTGCTGTTTTTTGTGCCGATTGGCCTTGCGATTGTGCACAGCATCTTTGCGTTTATTGCGCTGCAGAGCTACTTCTATCTATCCATTGCAGCTGAGATGGGGATTGTGCTGATCAGTTTCCTGATGATGCAGGTCCTGTACTTCTTCTTCATCCGCAGTCAATATCTGCGCAAGCTGAAGCAGTCACTTATATAAAGGGTGGAAGAGCCGTCCTTATCTTTTGAAAGAGGTGTAACTTTTGGAAAACTGGATTACGGATATTATGGAGCAATTCGGCTACATCGGCATTCTGCTCATGATTGCTCTGGAAAACGTGTTTCCTCCGATCCCCTCCGAGGTCATTCTTACCTTCGGCGGATTCATGACAACCTATACGAAATTGACGGTGCCCGGCGTCATTATTGCCGCTACGATCGGCTCTGTGGTCGGTGCGGTTATTCTGTACGGCATTGGCCGTCTGCTCGATGTCGAGCGGCTTGAGAAGATTGTGGATCGCTGGGGACATATCCTCCGCGTGAAAAAAGACGACATCCGCAAAGCGGATGCGTGGTTTGATAAATACGGCTACTGGACGGTGCTGTTCTGCCGCATGATCCCGCTGATCCGGAGCTTGATCTCCATCCCAGCGGGCATGTCCAACATGAAGTTCGGCATGTTCCTGCTCTTCACCACCATCGGGACCTTGATCTGGAACATCATCCTGGTGTCCGTTGGAGCCGCCGTCGGCGATTCATGGGAGAATATCGTGGCCTTCATGGACGTCTACTCCAATATCGCTTATGCTGTAATTGCTGTGGCAGTTATTGCGTTTTTGTTCTTTTTCTTCCGCAAGCGGAGAAAATCCGCATAACGTCAACTTGGGATTACGACATGAAATGACCATGAGATCCGATTGGGCTCGTGTTTGAGTGCGAATTGATCAGGCGTTTGGCACGCAGTTCGCACGCATGGGTCGCGTAATTGATCATGCATTCGGTCGTTTTGTTCCACGCATGGTTCACGCGTTCGGTTGGCATTCGCGTTCGATCGCATTGATTCACGCATGGGTCACACGCATTTGATCACGCACTCGGTCGTTTTGATACACTCATGGGTTACGCATTCAATCATACATTCGGTCGTTTTGATCCACGCCTGGGCACGCACTTGTCGCACATTCGATCACCCATTGATCAGGTTATTTCATGCCATACATCATTAACATCATTACGGTTTAACATTTTATATTATCATGTAAGGGAGAGGCTGTAGGTCATGGATTTTTTAACCATCCTCAAAGCAATTATTCTGGGAATCGTCGAGGGACTGACCGAGTTCGCTCCTGTATCCTCAACCGGTCATATGATCATCGTTGATGACATGTGGCTTAAATCCGAGGAGTTTCTGACGAAATATGTAGCTAACACATTCAAGGTTGTCATTCAGCTTGGCTCCATCCTGGCGGTCATCGTTGTGTTTAAAGACCGTTTCCTGGACCTCTTGGGACTTAAGCGCAAAAAGCCTGAAGCCGGCGCTCCGGCTGATACAGGCAGACTGAAACTCAGCCAGGTTATCGTAGGATTGATTCCTGCGGGTATCCTCGGCGTATTGTTCGAAGATTTCATCGATGAACATTTATTCTCTACCGAAACAGTGCTTATTGGACTTGTGATCGGGGCCATTTTCATGATCGTTGCCGACAAAGTCAGCTCGAAAAAAGAGCCGAAGGTTGTGTCCGTCGACCAAATTACGTACAGGCAAGCCTTCAGCGTCGGACTGATTCAGTGTCTGTCGCTCTGGCCGGGCTTCTCACGCTCCGGCTCCACCATCTCCGGGGGCGTCATGGTCGGCATGAGTCACCGCGCGGCAGCGGACTTTACCTTCATCATGGCTGTACCGATTATGTTCGGGGCCAGCTTCCTGTCGCTGCTGAAGAACTGGGAATACTTCACCCTGGAGGCCCTTCCGTTCTTCATCGCCGGATTTGTAGCGGCCTTCGTATTCGCTCTGATCTCCATCCGCTTCTTCCTGAAGCTGATTAACCGGATCAAGCTGGTACCGTTTGCGATCTATCGGATCGTGCTCGCTGCTGTAATTGCATTGGTGCTGTATCTGTAAGTGAGTTGGGTAACTCTGTGGGTGATTTGTGGGTGATTGGTAAGTCTCTGCGTTTGAGTCTCTAATAATGAGTCTCTATGAACCCGTTAGAGCTGTGGAGACGCTTAGCAGACATACCGTTGCTCCAACTACTGTAGTTCCCCGGATTGCTGATATGATTCATCATACGAAGAAATCCGGGGCAAAGGTGACCACTCCGCTGTTCCGGAATCGATTGGTTCGCTTCGCTGATTCATGTGAGTGGTGCTCCTTTTAGAGTAAAAAGGCAGGTCAAGATCTAAAAATCTTGCCCTGCCTTTTGTTATTTCAGCTGCCAGGTTCCCACGAGTTATTGGGTTCCTCTATTCGAACACCTTGACCTTGATTACTGATAACCGTGATTCCTAATGCGTTACTGTGCCTAATGCGTACTGTGCCTGCTGTGTTACTGTGCCTAATGCGTTACTGTGGACGAAGGTATGGAGACTGGAGTATTGCAAGGCTAACAACGGAGGCTGTTCCGGACCAGAAATCCGTTATTTTCGAAAAATCGACTCATTTTTAAAATGAGCGGACACCAGAGCCGTTATTATACAAAATTATGCTCAACAACTGCTCATTTTCGGGGAATAGCGGATCTCTTGTCCGTAACCTTTGCGAAAATGCCTAGTTTCCACCAAATAAGGTACTCTGTGTCCGCTAGCGATTCACGATTTTAATTTTGCCTATAACAACAGGCTGTTTCCCCATACAAGGCCATAAGGATACCAAAAGGAACCGGCGCGGTTTTGA
Organism: Paenibacillus glucanolyticus NBRC 15330; assembly: GCF_004000885.1. Taxonomy (GTDB): domain Bacteria; phylum Bacillota; class Bacilli; order Paenibacillales; family Paenibacillaceae; genus Paenibacillus_AQ; species Paenibacillus_AQ glucanolyticus. The sequence goes on along the minus strand of NZ_BIMC01000008.1, from coordinate 105,687 downwards.
TCTTTTTTGCCAACATAACAAACCCCTTCGAATATACGTTTCGAAGGGGCTTATTTAACGATTTATTCAAGTCACTCCGGTCCTGATAATGGAATGACTCCTTATAGCGCCAAAGACTGCGCCGTGAACAAAGGCACGGCCCTATCTACAAACCATATTACCCCTGCGCCTTCAGCTGGACGGTGCGCTTGGTGCTTGCGGACTCGTACGCTGCAATGGCGACACGGGCAGAGTAGTAACCGTCCTCACCGGTTATTTCAACCGGTTTGCCGTCGCGGATGCTTTCCACAAAGCTGTTCACAAGACCTTCGTCCATATCGTCGCCCCAGAAGCTCCATGCGGCCTTGCCTGTCACATCGCTGTAAACGTCGTTCTTCTGGGCGAAGGAATCGATGTTCAGCACACCCTTGGTGCCAATAATCTCAAGTGTCACATCTCCCCAGGTCGGGAAGGTGCGGTTACGGGACCAGCTCGGGTCCAGCACGGCTACAACGCCATTCGCGAATTTGACGTGCACCATGCCTGCATCATCAATCTCCGTGTCATTGAACAGGGTTTCCGCGTGGGCATAGACTTCCTCTGCCTTGCTGCCGGTAAACCAGTGCATCAGATCCATGACATGGACGGTATGGTCCAATACGGCTCCGCCACCCGATTTCTCCCGTTCAATAAACCACCCCCCGGGCATGCTGCCCCGATTGGTCCCCTTCATGGCCAGAATATCGCCGATCTGTCCGGCGTCAATCGCTTCCTTGGCCTGACGTACGGACGTAATGTAACGGCAAGGAAAAGCGGTCATAAGCTGAACGCCGTTATCCTTGCACACTTGGATCATCTCCAGCATCTCCGATTCAGACAAGCCTAAAGGCTTCTCACACAGGACATGCTTGCCCGCTGCAGCAGCGTGCTTGGTGATTTCCGCATGACGCGAATTTTCCGAACAGATCACGACGGCATCCAGTTCCTCTGCCAGCAGCTCGTTATAATCCGCATAGTACCGAATCCCTCGATCCACGGAGTATGGTCGCACGCGTTCCGCGTCTTCATCCGCGATTCCGACTACCTCGACATCATCCCGCTTCAGCATGCCCAAAAGATAACTTGCTGCATGCATATGGGCGAAGCTGATAAATCCTACTTTCACTTTCTTCATAAAACTGTCCCTCCGATCGTCACGGGCTGTCCGGTCTGAGCCGATTGCTCCGCCGCTTGAGCGATTTGAACAGCATAACAAGCATCCTTGATGCTTACGAGCGGCTCGCTGCCGTCACGGATACACTCGATGAAATGCAATACCTCTTTATAATAAGGGTCATGGAGGCTTGGACTTGCGGGAACCTGTACCGCTGCTCCATCCCCTGCCTCTGCGCTTACCCGTTTAATGTCCAGGGACTGCACCTGATTGCTATCGAATCTGATGATTCCTTGATCTCCGGAAATCTCGAACTGTGTCGTAAACGGTCCGGGATACCCCCAGTAGCCGGTTAAACTCGCAATTGAGCTATTTTTAAAATGAAGCGTCAGCTGGGCGTACTCCATCTCGGGCTCGGCCCGTTTAACAATGGAAGCATATACCGACTCCACCTCCCCGAACAGCCAGCAGGCGAAATCGATGTCATGAATCATGAGATCCATAATAACGCCGCCGCTTTTGCCAGGGTCGTTATACCATAAATCCATGCCCTGCGGATAGGACCCGTACCGCTTAAAGTGAGCCATCTTCGGCGTTCCAATATGACCGGAGTGGGCCTTCCGATAAGCATCCTGATAGTTCGGAAAGAATCGGACGACATGTCCGATAAACAAACGGACTCCGTGCTTTTCGCAGGCCGCCTTCATCTCCTGTGCATCCTCCAGCGTTAAAGCTGCCGGTTTTTCGCAGATGACGTGCAGCCCTTTTTCAGCCAACTTCAGTACAAACGGTTTATGGAGATAGGTGGGCAGACACACCGCAACCGTTTCCAAATCTTTTTGCTCCAACAGCGAATCTACATCCGTGTATGCCTTCGCCCCGGTCAAGGCAGCAGCCTGCTCAGCCCGTTCGGCGTTCAGATCGACCACGCCCGTTACCGTTACGCCCGGCATTTTCGCCAAATTATGCGCATAGGCCATCCCCATCGTTCCACAGCCCAATATCGCTATGTTCATGCTTATCCCTCCAGTATGCCTATAATGACCTGAATCAATAGGTGATGCCGTATCCACGGTCCGCGAATACTTTCCACCCTGTTTACATTCTTCATGTGACATGACATTCCTGCCTGTTTTTTCAGGATTCGTGCTTTTTTGAACTTATGCCGCTAACTTGGTAAAGTGTATATAGTGAGTAGTAATAATAACATCCCCAGCGCTGCAAATTCGAAATTGGGATGCGTTCCAATCCAGCACAATAGAGAGAAAGGGTGTAGAGAGAACATGTCAGAATTTGTCGTACAGACGAAAGACGGGCGTATTCAAGGCATTTTGGAAAACGGAGTGCGTGTTTGGAAAGGCATTCCGTATGCGAAGCCCCCGATTGGACCGCTTCGGTTCTGTGCCCCCGCTGCTCCCGAGCCTTGGGACGGGATAAAAGACACCACCGCCTTCAGCCCCATGTGCCTCCAGCCGTTGGAATCCACATCAAGCATGCTTGGAGGAGGCGTAACCAAGACCGTGTCAGAAGATTGCCTTTACCTCAATGTGTGGGCACCCCGGAACGCTCCTGCTGAGCCCCTGCCAGTCATGGTATGGATTCATGGCGGCACGTTTGTCACCGGCTCTGGCAGCTTGCCAAGCTATGACGGTTCGGCCTTCGTTCTCCGCGGCAGCGTCATTATGGTTACCATCAATTACCGCCTGGGTCCTCTCGGCTTTCTTCATCTGGCTCCATTTGGTGAATCTTATGCCTCCAACACCGGCTTGTTGGACCAAATCGCAGCTTTGCAGTGGGTGCGGGATAATATTTCCAGCTTCGGTGGAGACCCGGGACGGGTTACAGTATTCGGCGAGTCAGCCGGCAGCATGAGCATTGCCGCCCTGCTGGCCATGCCTGCGGCAAAGGGGCTGTTCCACCGGGCCATCATGGAAAGCGGTGCTGCCCAGGCTATCACTTCGGAAGAGGCACAGATGATTACGGCAGGTTTATTGAAGGAGCTTGATATCCCGCGAGCAGAGATGCATCGGCTGGAATCCCTCACCGGGGAGCAAATATTCGAAGCCGGGGAACGGCTGAAGAAGCGGGTTGGTCCGGGCGTAAGCATGATCTTCCAGCCCGTCCTGGACCCGGACACACTCCCCCAGAATCCGCTGCAAGCCGTTCAGGAAGGCTCGGCCAAGGATGTGCCCATCCTGATCGGAACGAATCTCGAGGAAGGCGCTTTGTTCTTCCGGCCGGACATGCCCCTGGTGAAGGAGAGAGATCTGGTCCACGTCGTTGAACGGATGACCGGCATCCCCGATGCGGCTCCCCTTACCAAGGATTACCCTTATACCATTGACGGACATGCCCAGATTATGACCGACCTGTATTTCTGGCGTTCGGCCCTGCAGTTCGCTTCAGCTCAGATCGGACATGCACCGGTATGGATGTACCGATTCGACTGGACACTGCCGAATCACCCGGTTCTCGGAAAAGCGATGCATGCTCTCGAAATTCCATTTGTATTCAATACGCTGGCGCTGTTCCGGAATATCGGCGTTCAGGTGGATGCTCAAACGCAGGCCTTGTCCGACCGGATGCAGGATGCATGGATTGCCTTCGCACGGGGCGGCTCACCGGATACGGAGGGACTGCCGTGGCCGGCTTATGAGCCAGCGTCGCGCTCAACGATGATATTCAACTCCGATTGCGCGATCATCGAGGACCCGGATGCGGTGAAGCGCGTGAATATGGGTTTATAGCACACATCACACATCCTACCGCAGCAAAAAGCTGTACTCCGCGAATCTCGATTCGCGCAGAGTACAGCTTTTCATTTGTCTTCGTCTATTCTTCACTTTTTATTTTACGGCACCCTGCGTAATGCCGTTGATGATCCACTTCTGCGCGAACAGATAGATGATAATCATCGGCAGCATCGCCATCAGATACGAAGCAAAGGCCAGATTGAAGTCCGTATTGAACTGCCCTTGGAATATATACTGCACCAGCGGCAGCGTGTAGGAATTCGTATCGCTGATGATGATCAGCGGCAGCAGGAAGTCATTGTAGGTGGAGAGACAGATCAGAATCCCTACCGTTGCATTGATCGGTGCCATGATCGGGAATATGATTCTCCAGAACGTTCCCCAAGTCGATGTGCCGTCCACTCTGGCCGCTTCCTCCAAGGCAACCGGAATGGATTTGATGTAACCCACATACACAAATACGTTAAATGCCAAGGCATATACGGTATGCAGGATCGTAAGCCCGACCAGATTGGTCATATGGAGCCCGGCCGTCAATTTGACCAGCGGCAGCATGATGATCGGGAACGGAATGAACATCGCGCTGATGAAATAGAAGTACAGTCCCTTGAAGAATCTACGATTCATATTGCGAGCGATGGCATACGCCACAAGTGAATTACTCAATAGCGTCAGCACCACCGTTGCCGTTGTTACCATCGTGCTATTACCCAGCGCATTGAAGAAATTAGTCATTCGTATCGCATTGGTAAAATTCTCGAAATGAAGCTCCTTCGGCAAACCGAACAGGGAGGTAAGCATGTCCTCCGGCGTTTTGAGCGCAATGGTGATTGTCATGTACAGCGGGAACAGGATCAGGATGGTACCCAGCGTGATGAGAATCATCACCGTCCAATTGGTTTTGGTCCGCATTACATCTCCCCCTCCCTTCTCTGCAGGAATCGGATTTGCACGATCGAGATCGTGGCAATCAGAATGAAGTAGATCACGGAATTAGCCGATTGATAGGCAAACTCCCCTCCCTCGAAGCCGCCGGTGTAGATCAGATGGGAGATGGACTGCGTCGCCCTTCCCGGCCCCCCGTTGGTGAGGGCGACGATCTGGTCAAACACCATCAGGGAATTCTTCATCGCAAGCACCATGTTAATCGTAAAGAACGGTGCAATCAGCGGGAACGTAATCCTCCAAAACTCCTGCCAGCGGTTGGCTCCATCCAGATTGGAAGCCTCGTACAGCGTATGGGGAATAGTCTGCAGCCCGGCCAGATACAGAATCGTGTTATAGGCAATACCCTGCCATACCGCTACGACTACGATACCAATCCAGGCATGCTGCTCGCTGCCCAGAATATTGGTGGACAGCCACTCGATCCCCAGGTTTTGTCCCCAAATGGTGAATACATTCGAGAACAGGTAATTGAATATGTAGCCTACAATCAGCACACTCAGAATATTCGGCAGGAAGTAGATGCCTCTGAAGAAATTCCTCGCCTTGATTTTGGCATTAAGCCCCATGGCAATCAGCAGGCTGAAGATATTGATGAGGATCGTTACTACCACCGCGAATTTAAATGTGAACCAGTACGCATTGCCCACGTTGCTGTCCTTAAACAGGTTCGCATAATTCTTGAATCCGATGAAATCGAAGTTGTCCCCGAATCCGTTCCAGTTCGTGAAGGAGTAATACACCCCTTGCAGTGCCGGCAGTGTCAGAAATACGAAGAACAGTATCACCGCAGGCACGGTCATCAAATAGTAAGGCATAAGCCGCTTGTTCATGTTGGGTCCTCCTCAGTGCATCTTGGATATCGTGTATGTCACAGAAAACTCGCTTGAGAAGCTTACCGGGGAATGATCGTATTGCAACATGGCAACGTTCCTCCGTCTCTTCATTATGGAGCCCTTCTTCTCATGTTGCCGCACTTCATTCCCTCGTGCTGCAACTGTTAGCGCCTGTCTGCTACCTTGTCCCATTCGGTGTCCAGTTTCTTCAAATACCCATCAATGTCCCGGTTCTGTAAAAAGGACTGGATAACCGAGTTCAGCTGCACTGCGGCAGGTATGTAATGGTCGGCAAAGTCTATCACTTGCCCCCGCTCCAGGTAAGGCAGCAGCTCTGCAACGGCAGGATCGTCCTGCGTTACACCCTCAACGGTGGAGAACAGTGTTTGCTCCGTTATATATTGCTTGCTATTTTCAGGCTCCAACAGAAATTGAATGAACTGCTGGGCCTCCTCTTTATGCTTCGAATCCTCGGATATAGCCAGCAGGGTGTCCACTCCCGAAATCAGCTTGTTCTCTTCCGGATTGTTGCCGGTCGGCAGCGGAAAGAAGCCGATCGGTGCATCCGGATTGGCTTTCCGAATCTCCGGAATCGCCCAGGTCCCTTGGATGTACATGGCGGATTCACCTCTGGCGAACTCCCGGTTACCATCTGCATAATTCTTGCCGAAGTTATCCCCATGACCATAATCCATCAGCGCCAACTGCTTCTCTGCAATCTCTTGGTATTTGTCGGCAAAGGTTACAGTGCCTTCCCGCCGCTCCATATAAAATTCGATGCCTTCCAGGTTGGACGCCAGCGCATTGAACGGAAGCACCGTCTGCCAATCGTCTTTATAGGTAAGATAGAACGGGATTTTGCCAGCATCCTTGGCCTTCTGTGCTGTAGCCAATAACTCATCCCATGTCTTCGGAACGCTAAGTCCCAGTTCTTTAAAAATTTCCGTATTGTACATTACGCCGTTAGCGTTCGTGGAATATGGAATGCCCGTAACCTCGTCCATGCCCGCTACGTCTTTCAGCATCTGAACATAAGTCTCATCCACCTGATTCAGCAGCGGGTTATCTGTCAAATTCATAAAGATGCCGCTCTGTGCCAGCAATGAATAGGTATCCGTTGCACCCATGCCGATAATGTCAGGAATGTCATTCTTGACAACTCTCGTCTTAAGCACCGTCTCTGCATCCGGCGGATTTACCTGTACCACCTTAATCTCGGATTGGGATGAATTAAACTTCTCAATCAGTGCATCAAAAGAGCCCTTCGCCTCAGGTTTATTCTGAAAAAACTCTACCTGTACCCGTCCGGATTCCTCTTTAGCTCCGCAAGCGGTCAGCACCAATACAGTCAACAAACATGCAGCGATATATTTACCAAGCTTCATGGTCTGCCCCCACTTCCTATCCTGATGTAATTTAGGTCAATGCCCATATCTATTTACTACCCTTATTGCTTGGTTGGTAAACGTCTGCTCCCTCACGTGTGGCCCCGTAGACCCATCGACGTGGAGGCCTTGTCCCCTTGTCTGCCCAGCAGGAAATGGCCTACAGGTTATGGAATGTATAGGGAACCTGATAGGAGTGATCCCGATTTGTCATCCCCATTCTCTGAAGCCATATCCTCTTACCTCCCGGACCTCCGGCGTTACTGCATGCAGCTTGCATCAGGGTCCAAGTGGGATGCAGAGGACATCGAGCAAGAATCCTTAATCAAAATTCACAAAGCCCTTGAGCAGTCCCCTGACCGGCCCATCACCAAAGCCTATCTGTATCGGATAGCGCGGAATACGTGGATCGATTCCTACCGTAAGCACACCGGGAAACCCGTTCTGCTGCCCGATGCCGGCAATGATCGGGAATATCATGAGAGCCGCTTCTTGGTAAGGGAGACGCTGGAACTGCTCGCAGCCCAACTCACGGCACATCAGACGGTATTGATCATTCTGATCGACATTTTCTCGTATACGGCCAGGGAAGCTGCCCAACTGATACAGAGTACCGAGGGAGCCGTGAAAGAAGCATTGAAACGGGCCCGTAAACGGTTGAAGGGAATTCGGGCAAGCGGAGAAATTCATGGTTACGCCCTGCCATCCGAGCGGAATCAGGAGAGCCGTGACACTTTGGAATGGATGGAATCCTTGATACGCGGCTTTCAATCTGCCAATCCGTACGCCATTGCCAACGCCTATCTGTCCATGCAATCTCGGCGTATTCAGCTGCAGCGGGTGCAGCGTGCCGGGGAGAGGCTTCTTTTTACCTTCCGTGATCCGGACGGTCATCTACTTACCATGACAACAGAAATTTTTTGGGACCCCGTTTCTTATGCACCCTCTTCTTCCGTTTAATTTAATTGAGATCGCATATATAGCGAAGTCCTCAGGATAGAACTATCAAAAAAGGAGTGTATAATCAATGGCAGCAACCCCCCACCGGATAGCTGTAATTCAGTGGCCTGTAAAAAATGTAGAGCGATCGCTAAAGTGGTACCAGGATGTGCTCGGCGTTACGCTGACCTTCCCTTTTACCCCGGGAGATCCTGCGGCCTGGCTCTGCATTGGCGATGCCGGGTTCGGTCTTGTGCAGACAGAAGATGTTCCTCGGCTGGAATTTACGGATTCACAAGGCAATCTTCAATCCATCGTTCAATTGCAGGTGAATGAAATTCACGAGGTATACCAGGACCTGCAAAATAAAAAGGTAGCCGTCAGCGATATGAAATATATTCCGGATGGCGGCTACAGCTTCAGCCTCACCGATCCGGATGGAAATACCGTCAGTCTCTGGGGCGGCTGGCCTTCACCCGGCGAAGAACAAGCGGAATAAATTTCCCAGATGAGCAAAAAAGGCTGTTCCTTCAAAGCAGATTAATCTGCTATGAGGAACAGCCTTTTACTTCTTTAACAACGTTCGCAGCCTTACTTAATCCACGAATAAAACATCCTGTTCATTGTATGCACGAAGAAGTGTGTACCGGCTGTACCGAACCTTGTGGGCTTCACGCAGACTCCGCATCAGCAGCTCGCTCTGGATCGGGAGCTCCGACACGGCTGCTGGGCCGCCCACCATTGACATCAGATCGCCAAGCTCGGACGGTTCCGGGATCCCTTTAATCCCTTCGCTGATATCATCCCAATGACGGGAGATGCGCTCAGCCACAGAATCAACGTCTGTGGCAGCATTAGGGACGATCCCGAGTTTCTGCTCACCGAGGCGGTGATACAGCTTCGAGATTTCAATACTGGCAGCGCCTACCTTAGCCCCGTGCAGCAGCTGCTTCTCCCCGAGCCGGATGAACTCCATCTCCCAGTAGTGGGACAGATGATGTTCAGCACCCGAAGCCGGATGGGATTGACCGAACAGCAGCATAGCCAGGCCGGATTCAATGAGTGCGCCCATTAAGGTGCGCACCCCCTCCTCGCTCCGCCGGGCAATCTGTTCCACCCCACTCACACATTGGCTGAGCGCGAATTTCGTAATGTCCGCCGAAAGCTGCAAATATGGCTCCTCTGCCACCAGGCTTCCAAACTTCCAGTCGAACAGGGAGGTATACTTGCCCAGCATATCGCCAAAGCCAGCTGCGGTAAGCTCGGTGGGAGCAGACATGAGAATATCGACGTCGGCAAAAATCGCACTTGGCCCAATAGCCGGTATGGTTTTCTTCTGTCCCCGGATCATGATGGGAGCTCCCTTGGAATTGAAACCATCCACTGACGCGGCCGTTGGTATCGAGAGGAATGGAATCCCAGTGGTATAAGCCGCGTACCGGCTAATATCGTGGATCGTCCCTCCGCCAACTGCAAGCACAGCCTTCGCCCTGCTCTGCTGGATATCCAGTATGACCTGGATCAGGGAGGGTTCATCTGCGATGACATCCCCCTTCTGATCCGAAGAAAGCTTGGTAACCTGGACCTGAATAGCGGATTTCGTGAGCAGTCTCTCCAACGACTGGCCAGCCGCATCATAGGTATTGCCATCAACCACGATCACGACCACCGTCCATTGCTTCGTCTCTAGATAACCGGCGACCTCGCGTAGGGCTCCGGCTTGAATCCGGACAGAATCCACTTCATCCAGATTTGCATGCCGATGGACCGGCAAACCTGCCGCCAAGCTTCGGATGTTCGATAATAGATCGGTCATATCAGGGTGTCCTTCTTGCCTGTAACCGCCAGGGCCGGGAGCGGGTCGTTGCAGGTCATGCCTGTAACTCCACACTCCAGCGAGTACCTGACACCCTCCTCTTCGTCCGGGCAATAGCTCCAGACTAACAGCCCCTGTTCCTGGAACCGGGCAACAAGCGCTGGTGTAAGCAGCGACATCTCCACACCGATCGCCCACATCCTGGTATAGGTTCCTGCTTCGCCAGAGACAAAATGGGACATTTTCTCGCCGAGGAACCCTTGCGTCTTCAGACCATACGTATCGTGAATATAGGTCAGAACTTCTGCATCGAAGCAGGTGAATACACAGCGTGGCAGGTATCCGTATCGGCCCAGTATGGCAACGGCCCGATCAGCAGCCTCTATGGCGTCGGGACTTGGCTTAATCTCAATGTTGCACAATACCTCAGGATATTCCTTGAGCAGATCGCAGAGCTCTCCAAGCGTCGGAATTTTCAACCCTTCAAACTCATGTGCGAACCAGCCTCCCGCATCCAGAGACTTCAGCTCCTCCAGGGTAAAATCCCGAACCGCGCCCGAACCGCTCGTCGTACGCTGAACGGTTGCATCATGGATGACCACCACTTCATGGTCCTGTGATAGCCGGAGATCAAATTCCAGCATATCCACACCTAATTCAAGCGCCTTGCGAAAGGCCAGCAGCGTATTTTCCGGATAAGCTGCTTTGTACCCGCGATGTGCAGCCACCATCATACAGGATGGTTCCTGTAGTCGTTCGATCATATGTCCTGCACTCCTTTACCGATTGTTATTGGGCGAGAATCCGCTCCGTCTCTTTCTTGAAGGTATCCAGCGTAGCCGGAATATCCTTGCTGTCGTACATAATCGCTTCAATAGCCGAGAAGAACTCATGCATAATTTCTGGCCATGCCACATCCTTATTGGTATCTACGGCAAATTCCAGCTGATCATAGGCGACTTTGCGATTCGGTTCTTTGGCCCACAGCGCTTGCATCTTCTCCGACTCCACCATCTTCTTCGTGAAGGGCAGGTATCCCGATTGCAAAATAAATTCCAGACCGCCTTCCTCCTCCATCTCCATCCACCGGATGAACTCCCACGCCGCTTCCTTGTTCTTGGAAGAAGAGAGCATTGTCACATTCGCGCCCCCGGTCGGATTCGCGTACACTTCGTCCTTCGGCAGGAATGCCGTCACGTAATCAAAATCCACCGTGCTGGACAGCCCGCCGATCGACCCCGTGGATTGATACATCATGCCGACCTTGCCTTCCACAAACATGCTGTTCACAATGTTGCCGGAATCCTGTGCCGGCGGATAATACAGTGCGCCCGTGCTTTGCAGGTCTTTAAGGTATGCAAACATTTTGGTGCCGGCTCCGTTATCGCCGAATCCTATCGACGAATGGTCATCATTGAAAAAGGTGCCGCCCGCCTGCGAGATCATGGCAATGGGATACCAGGTGTCATAAGGCATCGTAACTCCGTAACGTTTATACTCGCTGCCTTCTTTGACAACCAGCGCATTTGCGACTTCCTTCATCTCCTCCCACGTGGTCGGAATTTGCAGCCCCAGCTCATCCAGCAGCGTTTTATTCACATGCAAAATCGGGGTGGAACGGTTAAGCGGCAGTGACACCAATTGATCATTGAAGGTGGAGTGCCCCATCAGCCCCGGCGTGAAATCATCGACACTGATGCCGGAGCCTTCAAGATAAGGCGTCAGATCCTCCAGCACCTCCGAATCGGCGAACATCTGAACGTAGGCGCGCTCCAGCATGCTGACATCGGGACCGGTACCGGAGGCAATCGCCTGCTGGAGCTTGGTAACCGTCTCGTCATAACTTCCCTGGAACGTGCCGACAACTTCAATATCTTCATGGGATGCATTGAAGCGCTGAATAAGCGCGTCCATGTACTCCCCGTTCTTGCCTCCGAGCGAGTGCCAGAACTGAACCGTGGTCTTCCCCTTATCACCGGACGGAGCTTCGGTGCCCCCGCCTCCCGGCGCTTCGCCAGTCTCCCCGGAACCTCCTCCACTACACGCGGCAAGCAAACTGAACAGCAGGATGACGGATAGCAGTGAATACCATTTGGATTTCATTCGATTCATTCCTCCATTTAATTATTCGATTATGATTTGTATAAACCTGTCATTTCCTGTAATTATTTAATGCCTGAATAAACAAATGCCTTCACGATATGCTTCGAGCAAAACAAATACACAAGCAGGATAGGCACCACCAGAATGACGTTTCCGGCCATAATGATATGCCAGTTGCTGATGCCCTCCGTCTCCCGGAGCATGGCAATGCCCAAGGTCAACGGCCGGACAGCAGCCGAATCCGTCATGACGAGCGGCCAGAAATAATCATTCCAGTGACTGACAAAACTGAACAGCGCAATGGTAGCAAGTGCCGGCTTCGACATGGGGATCATAATTTTCCGCATAATTTTGAATTCATTGGCGTTGTCAAGACGGGCTGCTTCGATAATCTCTTCCGGGATCTGCATGAAATATTGCCGCAGCAGGAAGATGCCAAAGGCATTCGAGATGAACGGTATGATCTGCGGCAGCAAGGTTTTTACCAGGCCCCAGTCCGCCATCATCAGATACACCGGAATGAACGTAACCTGTCCCGGAATCATGAACGCCAGCAGAATCATGCCAAACAGCAGGGTTTTGCCAGGGAATTTGTATTTGGCAAAGGCATATGCAGCCGGAATCATGATCAGGAACTGCAGAACGATGATGGAACCCGTAACCACAACGGAGTTCTTAAAATAGGTCAGGAAAGGACCGGCATTCATGGCCTCCATGAAATTGCCCCATTGCGGCGAAGCCGGAATCCAGGTCGGCGGAAACGTCATCGTCTCCCGGAATGTCTGGAGCGAGGTGGAGATCATCCACAGAAACGGGAAGATAAAAATCATGAGAACCGCAGCCTTCAGTACATAGCCGAGCAGGATCCATACGGTTTTTAATTCAAAGGTCTTCAAACTGTGCCTCCTTTCTGCATGGACGCGCCCTTTATTGATAGTGAACCTTCTTGGACAGCAGCCGGAAATAGATGAACGTCAGCAGACCGATAATCGCCATGAGCACAACGCCGGTTGCTGCCGAGTACCCGATATTGGTCGTTCGGAAGCCGTATATGTAGTACACAAGCGTGGTTGTTGCATTGTTCGGTCCACCGCCTGTCATCACCTGAACCGTATCAAATACCTTGAAGGAACCAATCGTCATGATGATCAGGATAAAAAACAGCTGTGGCGAAATCATCGGCAGTGTGATTTTATAAAACACCTTGAACTTACTGGCATTATCCAGCGCAGCCGCTTCATAAATACTCGGCGAAATGCTCTGCAAGGCCGCTACGATAATCAGCGTGTAGTAGCCGATGGCCTGCCAGACCGATACGATAATGATCGATATTAATGCTGTCTTGGAGCTTTGCAGCCATGCAGACGACGGGAGCCCGACCAGCTTAAACACATAATTAAGCAGACCTTGATTCGGCTCCATCAGCCACAGCCACACCAGCGAGATCGATACGATGGATACGACATGAGGCGTGAAAATCCCGGCCTGAACGACGGAGTTGAAACGGCTTTTTTTGTTAAGCCATACCGCAATCAGCAGAGACAACAGCATGGTCAATACAACAACGCCGGCCGTATAGATGGTCGTGTTCCAGAGCGCCCTGTAAAAATCGCCGCGGCCCAGAATCTGCGTGAAATTATCCCACCCGACAAACTTGCTCTTGTCTTTGTTCATCAGATTGTATTTGAACAAACTTAAGTAAATCAGGTACCCTACCGGATACATCACGAACAGCATAATGCCCGCCATGGCCGGTGCGATCAGCACGTAAGGCCTGAGCCCCTCCCATATTCGCTTCTTATCCATGCGCCAGCCCTCTCAGCCGCTCCATGAACTCCCGGTAACGAGCATCCTGCTCCTCGACCCGCTTCTCGTCCGCACCGAAAAAAAACAATTTATCGGCTGGCACGCCGAGATAAACCTCCTGATCGACATGGAACTCATCTTCCAGGCACTTCACCATGAATGCCTGACCCTCCGTCGTTTTCACCTGATAAATGGTCTCGGCGCCCAGCATTTCACGCGTGATGATCTCACCCTTGGCCGTATAATGAAACGAGCCGGGCTCTGTACCCACCACGACACTCTCCGGACGGAAACCGAATGTTGTGTTATCGTTGCCAAGCGGCGCAATGTTCATCGGGGGAACCCCGATAAACTGTGCAGCAAACCGATTGCTGGGCTTGCGGTATACTACCTCCGGCGGCGCCTCCTGCTGAATGACGCCTTGGTTCATAAGCACGATGGTATCGGCCATCGACATCGCCTCTACCTGATCATGGGTCACATACACAAAGGTCGTTCCGAGCTTCTTGTGCAGCTCAATCAGTTCAATCCGCATCTGAACCCGCAGTTTTGCATCCAGATTAGACAGCGGTTCATCCATTAGGAATACCAACGGGTTCTTGACCATCGCCCGGGCTAACGCCACCCGCTGCCGCTGTCCGCCGGACAAGGTGGATGGCCTGCGGTCCAGGTAATCGTTCAATCCGACGGTTTCTCCAATGGTCTCTACCAGACGTGTCCGCTCCGCTTTGGGAACCTTGTTGTTCACAAGACCGAACTCGATATTCTCGCGGACCGACATGGTCGGATAGATCGCATAGTTCTGAAATACCATGGCCACGCCACGTTTACCCGGTGCAATCCGTGTAACGTCCTGACCATTAATGAGAACGGAACCGGAGGTTTGAGGATCAATGCCCGCAATCATCCGCAGGAGCGTGGTTTTTCCGCACCCTGACGGACCTACCAATACGGTGAATTTTCCATCCTCAATCGTTAGATCCAAATTCTGAATGACGGGTTGACGATCAAACCACTTGCTTACTTTCACAAATTCAATAGATGCCAAGAGCGGTCCCCCTCACGAAAATGTAATGATGCTATCATGACAAGCAAATAATGAACAGAAATCATTAAAATGAAAACCTTTACATGCTCTCGATAATAAATACGCATTAAATGCACATGTAATGATCATTTTTGTTCATTTTTATTTAGTTTGATTGTAGATCTGCAGTATTAGGGGAGTGTTAGGCCTTCGTACGGATTTTGTAAATTCGCATGGCACCAAGGGATTTAACATGGCGTTAACATAGTGAGGGTAAACTGTAGAGACATGGAATCCATAAGCATAAAAGAGCAAAAGTGCGCATTGTATGTACAAACGCATCTAATGAACTCATGGTCCTAATAGGAAGGGAGATATCATCGATTGCTGGCACATGAACGAAAGAAAAGAATCATTGATTATGTAAGACAATACCGTACGGCAACGGTTGCTGCACTGGCATCGGAATTCGGCGTTCATACGGCCACCATCCGCCGGGATCTGGCGGAGATTGAACAGGAAGGCGCTTTAAAGCGTACGCACGGCGGCGTCATCATGGAGCAATGGACGCATAACGAGCCATCATTTAATGAACGAACCAACTTTCACCGGGATGAGAAGATTCGGATTGGCCAGCTCGCGGCATCACTAGTGGAGGACGGAGAAAATATCATCATTGATTCGGGGACAACCACCCTTCATATTGCTACACATCTGGTACACCGCTCCGACATTACCGTCATTACCAACGACATGAACGTGGCTGTCGAACTTCGCGATGCTCCAGGCATCAAGGTTATTCTGACCGGCGGGGAACTCTACCCGTCCAGCTATATGCTGAATGGCATGTTCACCGATCATGTGCTGAAATCACTGCATGTGGAAAAAGCGTTCATCGGGACCCCTGCCCTGCATCCGCAGTATGGCTTAATGCACCCGGAGGCACTGCTCGTCCCGGCCAAGCAGAGCATGATTCAGGCTGCCGGTGAAATCGTTGTTGTCACGGACCACAGCAAGATTGGCAAGCTGTCCCTGCACACCGTTGCACCCAACAGCGCTATCCACACCCTTGTAACCGGCGCTTCGGCATCCGACTCGGATATTAAGCCGTTTCAAGAACGGGGCATCACGGTATACCGGGCTTAAGGATGGTTTCCTTCTGGTTTACCTGTGAAAAACACAAAAAAGCACCCGTATGGGTGCCCTGATTAAGCTGCTGCCAGCCAGCAGCTTTCCTATTTTATTATTATGAATCATGTATTTACCGGTTCCATCATGCCTATTAAAGGGATTGTAAAGGTAAAACATGCTCCTTCGCCAGAAGTCTCCTCCAGCCAGATTCGACCATTCATTAGCTCCGCCAGCTGTTTGCAGATCGACAGGCCAAGACCCGTTCCGGTGTATTCCCTGGTCACTTCAGCATGGTGGGCTTGAGAGAAGGACTTGAACAAGCGATGTCTCCGGTCAGCCGGAATGCCAATTCCCGTATCTCGAACGGATATCTTGATGGCTTGCGTTTCTGGAGAGATTCCAACAACGACCGATACCTCTCCTTCACTTGTGAACTTGATGGCGTTGGAGATCAAATTGATGAGCACCTGCCTAATCTTATTGGCGTCTGCTGTCACCTTCTCAGGCACTTCATCGCCAATAACGACGTGGAGTCGGATCCCCTTACGCTGCACGTCATTCATAAACAAACAGGTCACCTGCTTCATCAGCGGACGGAGGTAAAACGGCTCCATAACCAGCTCCATCTTGGTATTCTCAACCTTGGAATACTCCAGGATATGTTCGATCATGGAGAGAAGCGATTCACTGCTCTGCTCAATCAGCTCCACGTATTCCCTCTGCTCCTCATCAAGCGAGGTCAACTGCAGCAATGCCGACATCCCCATAATCCCGTTCATCGGAGTGCGGATTTCATGACTCATCACGGCCAGCAGCTCTGACTTCTCTTGCAAAATTCGGTCGTTCTCATCTTCCATCTTCTTCAATTCACCGATGGTGGACTCCAATTCAAGCATATCTCCAAAGAATGCCGAGAGTGACAGCAGCAAATCGATATCCTCTTGGCTGTACTCGTAAAAGTTATGATCGAAAGCACACAAAGAGCCATAAATCTCGCCCGAGCTTGTAACGATCGGAACGCCCATAAACGAGCATCCGCCAACAAACCGCGTGGCATCCATGTCCTTGGTCAACGCATGCGTCAAATTATTCGGTATCACGAGCGGTCCTTCCGATTTCTCAATAACAAGATGACAATAGGAATCTTCATTCGCTACGATCAAGCCTTCCTCAAGCATAATCGTTTCCCGGTTAAACGATTTCAAAACGGTTGTTGTATGCCGGTCGTTCAGTGCAATGCAGAAGGTATTGGCCTGCATTAATCGGCTGGAAGTCTGGATCACTCTAGCTGCAGAATCATATAATTTCGTGGATATTACGGTCAGTACATCTACATAATCCGTCTTTAACATGATTCTCCTCTCGTTCTAACAAAATGCCGCCTTCTTACCTTCATATCATAGCATTCTCATAACAAAAGTAAAGTTTGGCCGTTTCTGCCATTGCATAAAAAAGATCCGGCAGTCATAGGACGCCGGATCCTCTCGTACTGTTGGTTAAGGAATTACCTTCCATACTTCGGCAGATCCAGGAGTTTCACCTTGTGTCCACCATTTCGCTTCATAGTTCACGCCATTGTGGCTGACTTTATTGCCGCCGACATAAACGGCTGTTGCACTCCAAGCCGGGTAGGCCGTAGAGCCTCCGGACGTTGACACCGTAAGCGGCGCCGATGCGGTGGATTTGCTGCCTGAGCTGTTAACAGCTACCACAGTATACGTATAAGACGTGCCTGCAGTTAAACCTGTATTGTTGTAAGACGTTGTAGTGGATGTACCCACAAGTGTTCCGTTACGGTAGATTTCATAGCTGGAAGCCCCTGTGGAAGCTGTCCAGGCCAAGGAAACACTACTGCTTGTTTGGGATGGGGAAGTCAGTCCCGTCGGTGCCGGTACGCCTGGATTCGGAGTTCCACCGCCGCCACCGAAGTCAACATCGATCGCGTTATAAAAAGCATTAGGTGTATCAGCTACTTCCCATACAGCCAGGATTACATGGTATCCGGATTTAGCAGGGACGTTACAAGTGGAAGCATAGTTTGTTGGAGGTTTAGCACCGCCGTAGTCAATGGAGCAGAAAGGCGTCAGATCAAAGGAAGCTCTGCTCAGTGGAGCATTTTGATTCCAGCCGTCTTTCGTGATGTAGTATTTCCAGCTTGCCGTCGCATGGTTGGCTGTCAAATGCCATTGGAACGTTTTGGTTCCCGGGGTAATGCTTACTTTGCTCCAGCGTGTTGCAGATTGCTCATCAAGTTTAGGGAACACACCGCCTGCACTGGCGATTTTGCCATCAGCAGGACCAGCGTTTGGCCAGCCCTTAGGGGCTTCCAAACTTTGCGGCTCATACACGATTGCCCCGCAATCGGTGTTTTGCCCCTGCTTACACAGAATGGCGCGGCTTCCCGGAGAATCGACATACCCGTGGGCAAAAGCCTTATCTGCAAATAAAACCATGAATAAAGCCATCAATAACATCGTGGAACCAGCAATAATCAGATTTTTGAGCCAAGCTTTGTTCGGCAAACTTAAAGTCATACAATATTTCCTCCTCTTAATGTTGAATTTATAATTAAAGCGTTTCCACAACCTCCGGGCTGCGCTTCCCACCTCCCTTCATTTAGACAAGTGTTGCGATCTGAATGGACTGAACTTGGAGATATAATCAAAAAGCGAATGTCCAAGCTTTACCAGTGCTATAATTATTTTAAAGCATATGGAATCGGTATCCCATAATACTAATCAACGATTTATTACACACATCAATGAAATTGGATAAATATGTAACTTGTTATGTAATGAAAAAGCGCATTTTTTGCTGAAAAAGATCACAAAAAAAGCATGCCTCCCATAAGGATTCATGCTTTCGTTCCAAACATTCAGTCCATTCGTACTGCCGGGCAGAACGGAACGGCATTATTCGACTCCGTCCTTAAAGTGCTTCTTGTAATGTTTATCGCCTTTGTGCTCCAAATCCTCAATGGTAAGCTCCAGGGTATGCACAATCTGTTCCTTGACCTGATTCAACGTGTCAAAATACACATTTTCCTCCGTTCCTACGATACGCGTACCACTAAGTGCCTGAACGGCCTGGTAGACCCGGTGCTGTTCGGCCAAATCATCGACTGCCTTCAGTGTATGTTTCATCTGAAGAAACAGGTCTTTATGGTGCTGGGTGGTTAAACGCTTCTCAAGCTCTTCGATTCGGGCATTCACAGCAGATCTCCCCTTCATATTATGATGCTTCCGATTATACTTTGTGCGATCGTCTTTTTCCAATAAATTCTTCTTATCTATATCACGGTTTCTTGGTTGCTAAACAGGAAATCGCCCCCTGCTCAGCGAACTATGATAACGTTAACATTCTGCACAATTACATACCTTGGCATTACAAAAATGATCAAACATTTGGAGGTAGCAATGGAAAACAACGGACTCGGCGGAAAAAGCATCATCCTCAGGCTGGAAATGAATACTCAAGAGATTAAATTCGGTCAGGTCGCATCCGCGATATTCGAAGCTGGAGGAGACATGGTCGCTATCGACGTCATTCAGGCGAGCGGCAACATCACCGTGCGGGATATTACCATTACGGTAACGGACAGCGTTGATATCGGCAAGATCACAAATAGCGTGAAGGAATTAAAAGGGGTTCGTCTCGTCAACGTTTCAGACCGTACATTCCTGCTTCATCTCGGCGGCAAAATCGAGACCCAGCCCAAAATTCCGATTCAAAACCGGGATGATCTATCCCGTGTCTATACACCAGATGTTGCACGGGTGTGTACAGCCATTCAGGAGGACCCGAAAAAAGCCTTCACACTGACGATTAAAAGAAATACGGTGGCTGTTATTTCGGACGGCAGCGCAGTACTCGGTTTGGGAAATATCGGCCCTTATGCGGCCATGCCCGTCATGGAAGGGAAATCCATGCTATTCAAGCAGTTTGCCGGCGTAGACTCCTTCCCCATCTGTCTGGATACTCAGGATACGGAAGAGATCATCGCTTGCATCAAAGCTTTGGCTCCGGCTTTTGGCGGCATTAATCTGGAGGACATCTCCTCCCCTCGCTGCTTCGAGATTGAGCAAAGACTGCGCGATGAGCTGGATATTCCGGTATTCCACGATGATCAGCACGGTACAGCAGTCGTTCTTTATGCCGCACTCATCAATTCCCTGAAAATTGTCGGCAAATCGATTGATAACGTCAGAGTGGTGGTGTGCGGCATCGGCGCGGCTGGTATAGCATGCAGTAAAATCCTGATGTCGGCCGGCGTTAAGGACATCATCGGTGTCGACCGCGAAGGCGCCCTGGTTGCAGGGAAGGAATACGGCAATAAGATGTGGCAATGGTATGCCGAGCATACGAATCCGAATAAGGTTGAAGGTACTTTACGCGAGGTGATTCAAGGCGCCGACGTGTTCATTGGACTCTCTGCCGGCGGTCTGCTGCGCCGCGAGGACGTACAAGCCATGGCCGAGAATCCGATTGTGTTTGCAATGGCAAACCCTACGCCGGAGATCAGACCCGAAGAGGTGGAAGATATCGTCGGGGTGATCGCAACCGGGCGTTCGGATTATCCGAACCAAATTAATAATGTCCTCTGCTTCCCGGGTATTTTCCGTGCTGCTCTTGACTGCAGAGCGACCACGATTAATGAGGAAATGAAGCTGGCAGCTGCCGAAGCCATTGCATCGGCCGTATCGGACGAGGAACGCAACCCATCCTATATCATTCCTAGTGTCTTCAACCAGAACGTTGTAAAAGCCATACGTGATCTTGTCGTAAAAGCCGCCGTCAAAACCGGCGTGGCCCGGAGAATCCCGCGTGAATAAGAATTCCCTCATCCGGAAGTTCAACAAGCAGGCTGCTCGATATGAGAGGAATACAAGACAGCGCAGCCTCGGTGAATGGAGACAACGGCTTCTTCAGGATGTCGAGGGACATGTGCTTGAAGTCGCTGTTGGCGCCGGTGCCAACTTCCCCTTTTATAATAGAAGCAAGGTGGACGTAACGGCAGTCGATTTCAGTCCCGAGATGTTAAGCCGGGCACGGCAGATGACCTCTGAACTTGGCATCCAGGCGACTTTCCAGGAGCAGGACATCGAGATGCTGGAGCTTCCGGAACGGTCTTTTGACTGCGTGGTCTCTACCCTTTCATTGTGCGGTTATAAAGATCCGGTCAAAGCACTCAATCAAATCAACCGCTGGGCGAAACCCGGCGGCCGCATTTACCTGCTGGAGCATGGCATGAGCACGAACCGGCTGCTCGGCTATGCGCAGCATCTGCTCAATCCGGCGGCACGGCGGATATCCGGCTGTCATTATAATCGGGATATGATCGAGATCGTGGATGCCTCGGCGCTGAAGGTCGTTAAGACAGAACGCTACTGGAACGGCATTATCCACCTGATCTGGGCGCAAGCAACCTGACCTTTTCATTCATTCATTTGAACCTGTCTGCATAGTTTTTTAACGTGAGCTCTTATTAATTGATCTGGAGGAACTTGTTATGAATACAAGGCCTGATTCTCATGAGTATTTGCCCCTCGCTGAACCGTACGTCTCTCTGGTCCCCGAGGGCAGCATCACGGAGATTTTGCAGCAGCAGCATGATGAAACGTTAAAATCTCTCAGCGATCTGACGGAAGAACAAGCCAATTACAAGTATGCAGAAGGCAAATGGAGCTTAAAACAGGTGGTTGGGCACATCGCCGATGTTGAGCGCTTGTGGAACTACCGCATACTCTACATTGCGCGGGGGGATGCCCGTGAATTCTCGGGTTATGACCGCGAAATTTTTGTCCGGAATTCTCCCTTCGGCAGTCTTCCGTTGAGAGAAGCCCTTAAAGATTACGCCGCTGTCAGGCAGTCCAGCATTACGCTCGTAGGAAGTTTGACGGAGGAAGCGAAGCTGCGCGAGGGCACGTTCAACAATTACCCCCTCTCCGCCCGCGCTGCCGCTTACGTCATTGCAGGTCATGAGCTTCACCACCTGAATATTCTCCGGGATAAATATTTAACGTAATGTAAGACCTGTGCAAGATTCTTCGTCATCTTGGCTGTATCACGTATCTACATAAACAAAAAGAGGAGGCCCTCCATGAAGGCCTCCTCTTTATCGTTTTCAAACCTAATCCCAATTCCAAACCTCGATGCGGCCCAAGCGGTTTCCCGGAATTGCGGCTGCTCCTTCAGCTTCTCCAGCTCCCGCACAGGTCCCGTCACGGTAGCGCCGTAAACCTGAACCCCATGTTTCTTCAAATATGCCAGCCGCTGTTTGTCTATGTCCACACCGTTGTATTGAATGCTCTCGGTCAACCATTTGAGGTCGGAGATCATATTCGCAGTATGCTCCGACATCTTGCCTACATCCTCAGCTGTAAAATAGAGCCCCCACATAGACAGTCGATTGTCCTCCTCGAACGCGTACAGGGGCCGTAGGGTAAGGTGCGGAACATAATAGTCTTTGCCACCGGCAACGGTTCGACCAACCTCGAATTCCTTAAGCTCTCCCGCATATACGGGCATTCCCGTCACGGCCAGGTCATAACCTTCCAGAAGTTTCAGCAGCTGCTCGGGCTGCATTAAAGTCATCGTTGAAAATGACATATCCGCTACATTTCCGTCATCCATTCTGCCTAATTGCTCGATCCCCTCCTCCTTGCGCTGTTGATCAGGCAGCGTCGTTTGTTCAGACATAATCGATGCAGGCAGAATAAACGCCCCTTGCATATCACTGTCACTATTCAGATAAGCCCCGGTATCTTCAACGGAATACGTCAACTCGCCAAACAATGGCTGCTCAGCTCGAACCTCACCGGTAATGACTTGCCATCCCCCGATATCTCTATATAACTTCAGCTTTGCGTTCTGGGTCAGGAGGGGCGTAACCTCAACATTCGGAAGACCCGTTTTCTCCACCTTAACGCCGTTTCCATGCAGCTCTACCGCCGTGATAACAGACCGGATAAACCTATCATTCCTCTCCGGGGTATCAAAAAATATCTGACTGAGCGACAAATACAGCACGTACAAAAGATAGAACAGCAGCAGCGCTCCCACCGCATTCGACAACAGCCTCACGCGCGTCCGCCACACCATCCGGTTAAACTTCTTCTCGCTCCACTCGGGCTGTTCATCCTCGAAATCCCCGTTCCGGAGCACTTGCTTCTCCTGATCCTCATCATTGCGCATACTTCTACGCCTCCCCTTCTCACCTAGACAACGGTTCTAACGCGCAAATGTTACAGGTAAAAATAAAAAAATCGTCACAGCCGCAACAAATGCTGCTGCCATGACGATTCCACATTCATTCATCTATTATTGCGCTTCAGAGGACGAGGTGTTCTGTCCATCCCAGCACTCCACATCATGGAGCCCTGGAATGCTGTCCTTGGTGAAGACAGGATCCAGACCTGCCCGCTTCTGCTTCAAGTAGTCCTTAAGCGCAGCGAAGGCCTTCCGGGAAAGGAGTGTGATCGCCACAAGGTTTACAATGACCATCAATCCCATAAATAAATCCGCCAGATCCCACACCAGCTTCACGCTTGTAACCGAACCAAAAATGACCATAGCCAGCACGGCTACCCGATAGATCCAAACCCAAGCCCGATTCGACTTCAAAAATTCGATGTTGGTCTCCCCGTAGTAATAATTGCCGATCAGCGTACTGAACGCAAACAAGAAGATCATAATCGCCAGGAAGTCGGACGCCCACGCTCCCATCTCCATACCCAAGGCAGCCTGTGTCAGCGCGATCCCGTCAAGCCCGGTCTGCTTGTACGCGCCGGTGAAGAGAATAATGAAGGCCGTGCTTGTACATATGACCAGCGTATCGATCAGCACACCAAGCGCCTGCACCAGCCCTTGCTTCGCAGGATGGCTTGTCGTTGCGGTTGCTGCGGCGTTCGGTGCACTCCCCATTCCCGCTTCGTTGGAGAACAGGCCTCTTTTGATTCCGTTCAGCAACGCCGCACCGATAGTCCCGCCAGCGATTTGCTCGTAACCGAACGCGCTTTTGACAATAAGAACTAACACTTCCGGCAGCTTGGTAATGTTGGCTAATACGATAAAGAGTGCCGCACCGACATAAACCACCGCCAATACAACAACGATCAGCTCCGACATTTTGGCAATCCGCTTCACTCCGCCAACGATGATCGCCGCAAAAATAACCGCCATGATGATCCCAATGGTTAAACGATCCGCGCCAAATGAATTCTCGAAGGCAATCGTAATGGTATTGGATTGAACCGCGTTAAAGACAAGGCCGAATGATAACGTGATCAGGATTGCAAACAGCACGCCCATCCACCGTTTCTTCAATCCTTGCTGCATATAATAGGCCGGGCCGCCACGATAACCGCCCGCTCCGTCCTTTACTTTATAAATCTGAGCCAGCGTGCTCTCGATAAAGCTTGAGGCTGACCCGATAATCGCAATAATCCACATCCAGAAGACTGCCCCGGGGCCGCCAAGGGAGATGGCCAGAGCAACCCCCGTAATATTCCCTGTCCCGACACGCGCCGCCATACTGATGGCAAATGCCTGAAAGGGCGAAATACTGCCCTTTGTTTTACTTTTGGGTTCGCGGATTACCCGGAACATTTCACCGATCAAACGAAACTGCAGGAACCTGGTCCCCACTGTGAAATACAGGCCAACCGCAATCAGCAATACGATGAGCAGTTTAGACCAGAGAAAATCATTAAAGATATTAACGGCATACTGTACAATTTGATCCATATTCTACCCTCGCTATATAAGTCATCACCCATGGTGTAGGTTTGTGAAAAATAGTCCAATTTTCATCTAACCATTACTTCCCCCTCAAATACAAGAGGTTAATTGTGGAAATCAGGGGCTTGATGAACAGCGCGGGTTCTTCTTGGCCTTCCATATAAGAAAAGTCCCTCTCTACTGCGTGTTAACAACAGTGAGAGGGACTTGCAATCAGAGCAGGGCAACTCTCTTCAGCTTGCCTTATATGGACGGAGGTTTTGCGCCCGTATAGATCAGAATCGCATCCCGAAGGAACTCCGCAGTTCCGGGATGCTTCTCATCGTAATGGGCCGTAAAGCGCTCATCGTCGACATACATCTGAGCAAGGCCGGCATGGGCTTCCTTGCTGTAATCGTTCCAATAATAAGTGAGCCACCGCTTGTGAAGATCGGCTGCCTTCTGCGCCAGATCGCTGGCCGGATCGCCTTGCTTGAACGCTTCGGCCAGCGTCTCGTACAGATCCTCCGCGAGCCGCGTCACTTCATCATGCTGTGCCTGCGTCATATTTTTCAGCTTGGCATTCGATTTATTCACAGTCTCTTCGCCATACTTCGCGCGAATTTCCTTACCGTATTTCTGCTCATTATCCTCAATCAACCTCTGTTTGAATCCTTCGAATTTCTCTTGGTCACTCATGGTCATTCTCCCTTCCGTGAAGGCGATCGTGTTCTCCACATTGGTAATCAGCATATCCAATTGCTTTCTTTTGTCCAGAAGCTGTGCATGGTGTTCCTGGAGCGCCCGGGATCTGTTGAAGGATGGCGAGGTCAGAATTTCTTTGATACCGTCCAGATGAAGCCCGAGCTCCCGGTAAAACAGGATCTGCTGCAATTGATCGACCTCCTCCTGCCCATAAATCCGATATCCCGACGAGTTGATCCTGGCCGGCTTCAGAATGCCAATCTCATCGTAATACCGAAGCGTCCGGGTACTGATTCCTGCCAACTTCCCAAGCTTCTGCACCGTGTATTCCATGGTTTCACCTCCTGACAACACCACTGTACACCTTCACGTAACGTTAAGGTCAACACATTGCTCGAAAAAAATTCAGGACCAAACCAAAAAGTCCCCCACACAAGGTGGAGGACTGAAAACTCGCCCCATAGGATAGCGGGCGACCTCTATCATGAATGGCGGCGCGGCAGCATCCATTATCTTAGCGTAACCGCACCTGTTTCAAGCAAATGATACATCGTTATACCGCTTCATCTTCGGTATCAGTTTTAGCAGCAGATCCCGATTTATCCGCGTCCGTATGCTTCTCGTTAATCCACTGCTTCAAGGGCTCGGTCATTTGATCTTTCAGCTTTTGCAGCAGCTGCTCCTCTGTAATTCCCTTGGTGGCAGCCATCTCGACCAACGATTTACCATCTTCCATGCCTGCCTTAAGCTCGTCCTCCGTTATACCGAGCAGAGCGGCTATTTCCTCCGGATTACCGAATTTCCCGAAGCCATGCCCCTCTCTGCCATGACCTTTCATCCCAAAACCGGGATCACTGCTCGCCACCATTTGCTCCAGACGGGCGCTTAGCCCCTCCTTCCACTCGGCTGCTTCGGTTTCCGTAATACTGCCCTCGCTCAGACGTTCCTCAATCTTGGCGGTCTCCAGCTCGGTGAGCTTCTGTACCAATACAGCTTTCGTCATCCCTTTACCTTCGGCAATCTCGGCAAATGTACTGCCGCCTTCAAGCGCCGTTCGGATCTCGGCCTCGGTCAGTCCGAGCAGCTCAGCCGTTTCTTTCAAGATGTTGCCTCCGCGGGGACCTACTCCCTTATGATCCATCCGCTTACCCTCCCAGTTCTTTACGGAATCAGATGTGCCTGTCTGCCCTTCTTCAGTAACCGAGGCGGAAGTGTCCGTGCTTGCCGCGGCGTAGGTCTTGCTCTGCAGATATCCGGCTCCTCCCAGCGCAATCGCTGCCGCCATGCTGCCCACTAATACTTTTTTACTTATCGTATTCATCGTAATCTCTCCTTCAGGGTTATAGTTTGTCTTACCATTTGAAGTATAGAGAAGGAAGCTGAAAGTAAACTTAGGGGAAGATTATGCCAGGCTTAGGCCTAGCTGAAGGTTTGCTGAATGCGGGGTCGACAACGTAGAAAACCAACTGATCCTGCACAAAAAAACTGCCGGGGATGGCCTCCCGGCAGTTCGTGTTCATCCATTCCCTTCACGATCATATAGCATGCAACTCCATACTGCCTAACCTATTATGAAGGGCCTTTATTCATCCCCCTCATCCGCAGCTTCCTGAATGGCCCGATTGGCCAGGTTAGTCAGCACCATGTCGTCCATTGGCGGGTTATGAAGCCCTGCCCGAACATCCCTGTACATTCTCTCCAAGGGGAGATTCCGGGATAGACTTAATCCACCGACTATCCGCATAGCCTGATCTACAATCCGGACAGCTGCGTTGGTCACGATGTATTTGGCGAGACCGAGTTCGGGCTTTAGCGAAGCGCGGTTCTCCACTTCCTTGTCCCAGCGGTCGGCCGTTTGATACAAATAACTTCGGGCTGTGAGCAGATCCACCTCGATTTGAGCGATCTGGCGTTTAATATTCGGCAATTCCGCAATGGGGACTGTCAACGAATTCGGTTTATGATGTCGTGCAAAATCGATAGCAAAATTGCGCGCGGCATAGGCAATCCCCATATAACATGCCGGTATGTGAAGCAGGACGCCTTCTGTAGGTACGGGTTCCTCAGGTTTCTCATAATCAAGTCCACGGATCACTTCCGCATCCGGCACAAATACATCCTCCAGAATCACATCATGGCTTCCCGTCGCGCGCATGCCCAGCGTATTCCAGGTCTCCTCAACCTTGACACCGGGCCCGCTGCGAACCAGAAATGCACCAACGTTCTCGCTGTGCTCCATTCCCGCCGTAACAACAAACTGCTTCAAAATCGGACTTAATGTGCTGAAGGTTTTACGTCCCGTAATGCTCCAGCCACCCGTCACCCGCCGTGCAGTGGTCTCCGGCCTTCCGCCCCGGCTGGGGCTTCCCGTCGCAGGCTCGCTTGCCAGCTCATTCATGACGACGCCTTCAGCCACAACGTCCTTGCACAACTTCTCAAATAACGGCGCCGGCCAGGCACCGGAAAGACGCAGCTGCAGCATTTGCCCAATATGCCAGCCGACGGCCAGCGCAGTGGAGCCGTCTCCTCTGGCAAGCCTTTCCTGGGCAAGCACCATCTCGTATACGGAGGCTTCTTCTCCGCCGAAGGATTCCGGCACGGTCAGCTTCAGATAACCCGATGTCTTCAGGTCTTCAAAATTCTCGAACGGAAACGATCCCTCCAGATCATGCTTGGGTGCTCTTTCCGCGAATTTCGCTCCGAGCTGGTCGGCCCGAGCAACAATCCATGCTTCGCGTTCATTACGTATGAATGGATCTGTATAACCGAACCGATTCAAGGTCGTCCCCTCCTCATTAACCTATTATTCCGATGGCTATATACATAAAATTGTAGCAACCCTATTTTGGAGTGTCAATGAAGGGCTAAATATCGTTTCCTGCCAGAAATGAAGAGATGGCTTCATTCACTTCATCCGGGTTATCCAGATTCGTGGCGTGGTGGGCGTTCCGGATGATTTCCAATCGCGCATTCGAAATCCTCTCCAGCATGTATTCCTGCTGCCTGCGGATCATCGTGTCGCTTTCGCCCTGAAGAAGCAATGTTGGACACTGGATCTTGTGCAAGTCCTGCCTGCTCTCCATTCGGGTAACCGCATCCCATATCCGAACCCAATCGCGATGCGTTATGGAGCCGAAGGCTTCCTCGATATAGGCCTGATTGTCCTTATTATATTTGGATAACATCTTGCCCTGGATTTTCCCCGATAAAGAGATCGGCATGAGGTAACTCGACCAACGGTTCAGCGGCACAAACATGCGCTCGAACCAATTGAACGCATTCGTGAATGGAGTGCCTATCAGTACCAGCGCTTCAACCATGTCAGGATAGCGAACTGCAGTCTGTAACGAGATATGACCGCCCAGAGATAACCCGCAAAGGATAGCTTTATCTATGTTCAGATGATCCAGCAGATCCGCCAAATCCCGGCTGAAATCCTCCGAATTCACTTGTCCATCGGGCAGGGCAGACGAACCATGTCCCCGAATATCCCACACGACGGTTCTATGAGTTTGCGAGAAATAGTCGATCTGCGGCCGCCATTGCTTATGATTCCAGGAGGCCCCGTGTGTAAACACAAGCGGCTTCCCTTCCCCTTGTACTTCATAATACAAATCGACTCCACTTCCGTTATAAACTGGCATGACGCTCCCCCTTCAACTCATGAAATTACGGCTTATCGCTGTTTGTTAACGAGGCAAATATCACATCAAAGCACTCATCAAACAGTTCGTCCAATGACCGGTTGGACTCTTTAATCCAGATCAGCATGGCACCGCTGATGGCAGCCTGTAATACCCTGCTGAGCGAAGCGACATCACATGGAATGATTTCGTTGTTTGTTATCGCCTGGTTCAGCATCTGCCGGGTAAACTCATCGATCAGCCGCAACCGGTACTGCGTCTTCTCCAGCAGATCGGGATCGGCCGTACTCTCCAGATAGAAGGAAGTATGGTTAGCCAATTCAACGGGATGGCTCATACGTGAGGTAGAGTGCTTGAACACGGCCTTTAGTGCATCGATTCTGGGTTGATCAGACAGGCTGGCCTCATGGAAGGATTGCCGGGTTAATTCAATGACATAATCGCTGTATGCCAGGAACATATTCTTCTTCGAGCCGAATCTCTTCATTAAGGCTGCCGGCGAGATATGCATCTCATGCGTGATATCCGTTAACGCTACTTGACCGTAGCCTTTTTTGCACAGTGCTCTGTAGACGCCATCAAATATGGCCTCGTCTTGAAATTCGCGAGGTCGTACCATCCAATACACTCCAATCAATTAGTGAATGATTATTTACTAATCATTATTTCATAGACCTTTTTACATGTAAACCCTTAATTCCCGGCCGCTTATCTTAGAAACGTGAAATATGTCTTATTCTCTTAGGCGGGTTTAACCTCTATACTGGCAGTAGAAGGAAACCATAATCTAGGAGGAGCTGAGCAAATTGCGTACGAAGTTCGTTTACCAGGCACCTGCAAACGGTTATCCCGAATGGAATAATAACCCCCATATCTTTCAGCTAAATCGTCACAAGGCACACGCTTATATGATGACGTTCCCATCCGAATCCGAAGCGTTAAACCACGACCACTCCTTGTCCCCCTTATATAAGTCATTGAATGGGACATGGAAATTCGCTTTTGCGGAAACACCGGAAGCGCGCATCCACCATTTCCATGAAGCCGATTATGATTCCAGCAGTTGGGCCGACATTCCCGTCCCTTCCCATTGGCAGCTTCAAGGCTACGACTATCCTCAATATACGAATGTCAGATACCCTTGGTCCGATTCGGAGCCTGAATTGAAAGCTCCCTTCGCGCCAACCCGATATAATCCCGTAGGCTCCTACATCCGGGAATTCACGGTACCCGATACATGGGAGGGGCAGCCGGTTTATATTAGCTTTCAAGGTGTTGAATCCGCTTTCTATGTATGGGTGAACGGCGAAATGGCCGGGTATAGCGAAGATACGTTCACACCGGCCGAGTTCGATATTACTCCCTATCTGATCAAGGGCGGGAACAAATTGGCTGTTGAAGTATACCGATGGTGCGATGCGAGCTGGCTTGA
Organism: Paenibacillus glucanolyticus NBRC 15330; assembly: GCF_004000885.1. Lineage (GTDB taxonomy): Bacteria > Bacillota > Bacilli > Paenibacillales > Paenibacillaceae > Paenibacillus_AQ > Paenibacillus_AQ glucanolyticus. Next base: position 75,315 of record NZ_BIMC01000008.1, on the reverse strand, counting down.
GGATCAGGATTTCTGGAGACTTAGCGGCATCTTCCGTGACGTCTACCTCTATTCGGTCCCTGCGCTTCATATCTCGGATTTCTTCGTGCGGACGATTCTCGATGATGATTACCGGAATGCCGAGCTGCAGATTGATGCAGCCATCACGAATTATTTTAATGAAACCATCGATAAGGACACCCTTCGGCTTGAGGCGCTGCTGTACGATCATGACCATCGACTGGTTCAGAAGCAATCACTCACCATCGCGGATTACATTATTGATGAGGGCACCTTCTCCCTGGGCATGGACGTTCATCAGCCTGAACGATGGAGCGCGGAATCCCCCGGCCTCTACACTGTAGTTCTGGCATTGAAAGATTCAGATGGGGCATGCCTCGGAGCGGTAAGCTGCCGCACGGGCTTCCGCCGCTTCGAGCTTAAAGACGGATTGATGCGAATCAATGGGCAGCGCATTCTGTTCAAGGGTGTCAACCGGCACGAATTCTCCCCTGATACCGGACGGGCTCTAAGCCGCGAGGACATGATCACCGACATTGAACTGATGAAGACCCATAATATTAATGCGGTACGGACGTCCCATTACCCGAATCATTCCATATGGTATGACCTTTGCGATGAATATGGCCTATATGTCATTGATGAAACGAATCTGGAGACACACGGCACGTGGGTGTATGGGCAGCAGGAACTGGAGGATACGATTCCGGGCAGCAAACTCGAATGGCGCGACAACGTATTGGACCGCTGCAATTCGATGTTTCAACGAGACAAGAACCACCCCTCCATCCTCATCTGGTCATTAGGCAATGAGTCTTTTGGCGGCGACAACTTCATAGCAATGCATGATTTCCTTAAGGAGGTCGATCCATCGCGGCTGGTTCATTATGAAGGGATATTCCACTACAGGGAATCCGAAGCGGCCAGCGATATCGAATCCACCATGTATGCCAAGCCGCAGGATGTGGAGAAGTATGCAACCAGCAATCCGGGCAAGCCCTACATTATTTGCGAGTACAGCCACGCGATGGGCAATTCATGCGGCGGGCTTCACCTCTATTGGGAGCTGTTTGAGAAGTATGACATCTTACAGGGAGCCTTCATATGGGATTGGATCGATCAAGCGATTCGCACCCAGACACCGGACGGTACAGAATACCTTGCATATGGCGGGGATTTTAACGAGACGCCGCATGACGGCAATTTCAGCGGGAACGGTCTGATCTTCGCGGACCGCAGCAAAACGCCAAAGCTGGATGAAGTGAAAAAATGCTATCAGAACGTCAAATTCGAAAGCACCGATCCTGCCGCAGGTCGGATTCGGGTCAGCAACCGCTTCTTGTTTACCAATCTGGATCAGTATCTTGTACAATGGGACGTGCAACTAAACGGAGAAGAGAGCCAATCCGGCACACTTCAGCTTTCCCTGCCTCCGGGCGAGCATACCGAATTCTCGATTCCCTGCTTTCCTATGGAACATAATGGGAAGGAAGCGATTCTTACCCTCTCCCTCGTGAGGAAGGAAAGCGTCAAGTGGGCGCCAGCCGGACATGAAGAGGCCTGGGAACAGTTCGCTCTTACGCCATACGTTACGGAAAAATCGGAGCACGGCGCTCATGGGCAGACGGATGCCTTGCTGGATGTTACCGAGTCTGAAGAAGACCTCCTCATCACAGGGTCTGCCGTTTCGCTGCGCTTTAACCAGATCACCGGCGATCTGACATCTTACGCGCTGTCCGGCAAGGAATACTTGCGAGCTCCCGTCAGACCTAATTTCTGGCGGGCCGTTACCGATAACGATCTGGGCAACCGCCTCCCTGAACGCTGCGGCGTATGGAGAACCGCCCATAATCAGCGGAAGCTGATATCGCTGAGCTGGCAAACCGAGGGCCCTGCCGTTATCGTCTCCAGTCAATATCAGATGGAGACCCACCCCATATCCAGCCTGACCCTGGACTATCGGATCTTCCCTGACGGAACGCTTCATGTGCATGAAACTTTCATTCCTGGCAGCGGCTTGCCCGAGATTCCGGAAATCGGCATGCTGTTCCTGCTGGATAACGAACTGGACACCCTCCGCTGGTACGGCCGCGGACCTCATGAGAATTATTGGGACCGGAAGACCGGAGCCAAAATCGGCCGATATTCGGGGAAGGTGGCGGATCAGTTTGTCCCCTATCTGAGACCCCAAGAGTGCGGGAATAAAACGGATGTCCGCTTCGCCAGCCTTAACGCAGGAAGCAGCGGCGTCGGCCTCCGTTTCGAAAGCCCATCGCTCATGGAGTTATGCGCTCTGCCGTGGACGCCGGATGAACTGGAACGTTGTGACCATGCTTATAAACTTCCCGCAAGCGATAAAACCGTCCTGCGCATCAACTACAAGCAGATGGGTGTAGGCGGCGACGACAGCTGGGGAGCGCCCATTCATGAGGAATTCACCCTGCCTGCAAACCGTACGTACAGCTTCGGATTCACGATTAGGCCAAGCCCAGGGTGAAATATATGAATGCTGGTTAACCGTGACCCATTGAGCAGCCAGAATATTGCGCAGAGGCCAGAACGCAGGTCACACTGAGAATTCCGATAGAAACATAGAGAATATAACAAAAAAATGCCCTCTCACCTCCCAAATGGAGGGAAGAGGGCATGGTTATTTACTTTTTCTTGATCGGGTGCGAATCCTATATCACTTACGCCTGTACGCCTTGCAGCTCATTGCGATCCGATTCGTCCCGGATATCCCCGACGATTTCTTCCAGAATATCCTCCATCGTCACGAGTCCGGCGGCAGCGCCCGACTCATTCGTTACAATCGCCATGTGGACGCGGGATTGCTGCATCTTGATCAGGACGTCTTTGATTGAGGACGATTCCGAAAGACGCGGCATCTCATGAATAAATTCATGCACGGCGCAGTCCCTTCCAGCCGCAATGCCTGTCAGCATCTCTTTGGTGTTGATAAACCCGATGAAACGATCGGCATTCCCTGCTTCGGCAACCGGATAGCGGGTATAATCATACTCACCCAGAACCTCAATGATTTTAGCAAGTGGCCAGCCCTGTTCCACCGTAATGATTCGCTCTCTAGGAATCATGATTTCCTGTAAGGTGCGCTCATCAAAAGCGAATATATTCTTCAGGTAATCCAGCTCAGTTTGGTTGATCTCGCCGCTCTCGTAGCTCTGATCCACAATCCACTTCAACTCCTCCTCGGAATGGACCGTCTCATGTCCAGCCGGCTTTACGCCAAATATACGAAGAAGAAGACGCGAAGCTCCGTTCAGTGCATAGATAAACGGGTACATGATTTTACCGAACCAGTATAGAGGCGATGCCAGCAGCAGCGTCATCTTCTCGGCAAATTGGATCGCCAATGTTTTCGGTGCCAATTCTCCGATGACAACGTGCAGGAATGTGATAATCGAAAGAGCAATGACATAGGAGAGCACGGTTGCAATGGCAGCCGGCACATCAAATCTCTCAAACAGAGGATGGAGCATCCGCTCAACCGTCGGTTCGCCCAGCGCTCCGAGTACGAGCGCCGTTATGGTTATCCCGAGCTGGCAGGCAGACAAGTAGTAATCCAGCTCGTGTGCTACCTTCTTGGCCTTGACTGCTTTTTTATTACCCTCTGCAATCAATTGATCGATTCTTGACATCCGTACCTTCAATATCGCGAATTCGGCTCCGACAAAGAACGCTGTCAGTCCTATAAACACAGCTACTAAAAATAAGTTTAACACGATTATTCCGTCCAATGATTTCCCTCAGTCGAGGGATTCACCTCCAAAAAAATGATGGTCTGAATGTATCAACGAGAAGCCCTTAACACGCAATCTCAAGCTTGTCTTAGAATGACTTGTTTAATCTGCAAGTTATCGGTTTCCGATACAACCCATACGTGCTCGCCTTGCTTGATCTCATCGCCGTCCTGAACCGTAGTGCCTTTCTGATACTGAATCCAGCCGCCAATCGTATCCATCTCTTCACGATTCTCGAAGACCAGTCCAAACTGCTTCTCAAGCTCATCCAGGAGAACCCGTCCATTAATCAGGTATTCACGTTCCCCGGTCTTCCGGATATCCGCCACTTCGTCGGCATCGAATTCATCACGAATCTCCCCAACGATCTCTTCCAATATATCTTCCATGGTCAATATCCCAGATGTGCCGCCGTATTCATCGATAACCAGAGCCATATGCATACGTTCCTGCTGCATCTTCAACATCGCTTCATGGATCGGCGTAACTTCAAGCACGATAGGAAGGTCCCGGACAAATTCCGTCAGTTTGCGCTCCCGTCCAGCCACGATATGCGGCAGCATCTTCTTCACGTTGACAACGCCGACCACCCGGTCCTTGCTGCCCTCTTCAATGACAGGATATCGCGTATAGTTGTGTTCATCCAATATACGGACGATATCCGGGTATTTCATATCCTTGTCGAGGGTAACCAGAGCGGTTCTCGGCACCATGATATCCTTGGTCACACGCTCATCGAATGAGAATACGTTCTCCATGTAAGCCAGCTTGGTCTGATTGATCTCGCCGCCCTGATAGCTTTGCGTCATAATAATGCGCAGCTCGTCTTCCGAGTAAGCCTGTTCATGTCCAGCAGGCTTCACGCCAAAGGAACGCAGCAATACTCGTGATGCTCCATTCAATGCCCAAATGAATGGTTTCATGATTTTCCCGAACCCATACAGCGGGGCAGCGAGCAGCAGGGTCATCTTCTCCGAGAATTGGATTGCCAGCGTCTTGGGTGCCATTTCCCCAACCACGACATGCAGAAATGTCACGAGTATGAAGGCAATGGCGTAGGAAGCAATCGAAGCCGTTGAGGCCGATACGTTAAAGAGATCAAATACCGGGTACATGATGCGTTCAACGGCAGGCTTACCAATGGCTCCAAGTCCGAGAGCCGTTACCGTAATCCCGAGCTGGCAGGCCGATAGATAATAATCAAGGTCGCCGGCTACTTTTTTGGCCACAACCGCCTTTTTATTCCCTTCAGCAATTAATTGATCAATCCGAGACATACGAATTTTTACAACAGCAAACTCAGAGGCCACAAAAAACGCTGTCAATGCAATCAGAACTGCAAGTATGAATAAATTAGTGATGGTAATAATGTCCAATGATTTCCCTCTTAAGAGGGATTCACCTCCAGATTTAATTAAGGCTGTATTCAATGTTATTCAGAAGCAAGTACATCATGTATTACAAATACCCAGGCAGAAGAGGCAGCCAATAGAAAAGATGTCACACCCTTTAGTTCCGTAACTTGATCCATTTGCAATAACGCCTTCCCAATGTACTACCTCCTCTCCGAATGTAAATTTTCATAATTACGAAAAAAGTATAACACAATCAGAGCCAAACCATCCAGTTGAACGTCATGGTTTAGAACCAGTTCTGCCGTTTAATTCACACAATTCTCACTTGATTTATGGGTTTAAAATAGGTTTCAGGGTAAATCTGCCTTCTTACGTATTAAAGTTCCCTCTTTCTTCCTTCTTAAACCATTTATCTATCAATACGTATGAGCTGATGACTTGCCCGCATACATATCGATCCGTTACTAGAGGACAGTCATGACCATAGCCAAAATTCCTAAAAAAAACCGCAGGATCGTGGCTTGATCCTACGGTTTTTATAACTGAATTATTTCCGCTTAATGAAGATCAACGGTTTTGTTAATCTCCGAGTTGCCCTCCGGCTGCTGGCCCACCATTTTTTTGAAGAAGGCCTTCACCGTTTTAGTTTTATTTCCAGTTTCCCAGTACTCTGCCGTGTCCGTATTCACCTTGATCAGAATCATGTTGGGATCGTCGTAGGATGTTTGCAGCAGCTTCTCGTATGCTGCATTCCAGAGCGCTTTTTTCCGTTCCACATCCTCTACAACTTCAGCCGTTCCACGAATCGACACGTAGGATTTGCCGACATAAGCAATATTCACGTTGGGATTAGCCATGATTTCCGCATATTTGCTGGTATCCCGTTTCGTTAAGAACCAGAGGTCCCCATCAAATTCAATATCCTGTGTCTGCATCGGCCGGGAATTGATCCCACCCTCCGATATCGTGGAGAACATCGCGGTTTCCACATCCTTGATAATATCCTTAACAATCTCAACGGCTTCCTCGTTCACGACGGTTCCGTTTGACATATTGATCACCCCATCCTTCTGTTTAGTCTCTAATTACACTTCCCATAAATAAGTTAAACGATGAATGAAGACCATTTTCCCTGATTCTTGGATAAGATCAGCCTGTATCATTCCATTTCGGGCCGCGGCGAGCTTCGAATGGCTTTATGCAAAAAAGAGCCGTGACTGTCAGCGCAGTCACGGCTCTTCGGTTATAATAGATACTTTAGTCTTGATGGTCACAGCCAGCCTAGGTGATTATTCCACTCCACCGGATTCGGGCTTCGCCCTGAATTCAAGCGCATAAATGGAGGAAGGACGCAATGGGTAACCGCGCTGCAGTTCCTCCGCCGAAACCCCGTATTCCTTACACTTGATTTGCTCAGGCTGGAATACGGAATTGATATCATCGTAAAAATTCCCGGTAATTTCATAAACGGTTGTTTCCCCGGAAGCTTCGAAAGCTTGCAGCTCAAGCTCGGCCCGAGCCTCCCCCAGGCTTCGGTTCACGATAAGCAGCGTAATCACGCTGCCGTCGTCATTCGTACCGGCCACAATGTCCAGATCCGGAAGCGCATCCAGCTCCACAGGCGTCTTCTTGTGTGACGACACGGAGAAGGTGCCGCATTCCGCCTTAACAGGAAGGATTCGCCGGATATCCCGATTCGCGTAAAGCTTTAACACTTCATAGGTGGGTGTACCGTATATTTCGAGAGGAAGCCCGCTCCAGCCAGGTTCTTTGCCGCAATACTGGTCGGCATAATAATCCCCCACTCTGATGCATCCTCCCAGCCAGCCGTTAACTAGATCGGAGAAGCTGCCGATATGCACCATATCGCTGCAACGAATCATTTCATTCAGGTTGGCGGCATTGGCCACGGCTGCTCCCAAGGTATGTTCGTTCGGCAGCCCTTTTCTTACGGTGTTCGGATAGTACATCGTGTTGTATTCGGTGATCGCCAGCTTCACGTGGCTATGCTTCGACTGGGACCGAATAAGCTCCGTCGTCTGCCGGATATAATGCCGGGTCCATTCGGGATAAGAGGCGATCGCTTTATAGCGGTCCTCTGCCGGGGTGTCCCGGTTCATGCCGAAGGGACCGTAGCCGTGGTACAAATGCAGTGTCAGATAGTCCATATACTCACCGGCCAGATCGAGGACCGTTTGATTCCAGTCCTGATCATAATGCCCGCAGGCCAGCAGCACGATGGAATCGTCCGCCTCCTTCATGGCCTTGGCAAACGATATCGTCCGCTCCGCAAACCTGTCAGCTGTGCAAGTGCCGACCTGCCATTGCCCCCAAACCTCGTTGCCAATCTCCCAGTACCTTACATCGTATGGCTCGGGTGATCCATTCTTTGCTCGCAGAGCTCCCATCGGTGTATCCACGCTTCCATTGCAGTATTCGATCCACTGGGCAGCCTCTTCTGGCGTGCCGGAACCATCGTTCACGCAAATGAGGGGCTCAACCCGCAGTTCGCGGCAAAAGCGGATGAATTCGTCCGTTCCGAAATATTTGCTGGTCCACCCTCCCCACGCTTCGTTGTACATGACAGGTCTCTCCAGAACAGGGCCGATCCCATGCTCCCAATGGTACGCGCTGATATAATTGCCTGCCAGTCGCATCATCCCCGCGTTCAGCTCGCGGGTCATGTCTACCACTTCGCGCTTCACCATGGCAATGCTGTCTACTGGCAGCATTGACACATGATCGATCCAAAGCATGCCGGTGGATACGTGGTCGACCCACCTTGGGTGCCCGGCCGGGATATACACCCGAATTTCCGCATCGGCACAAGCACGGGTTATGGACAGCTGCCCCTGGTATTCCTGCCAGTTATGGCTGCTCAGCTCGACCCGCAGCTGCCCCAGCGTTTCTTCCGTACGCCGGTCCACCGCTTCGATCATCAAATAACGAAGCTCGATGGAAGCCCTTGCAACCATCCGAACGGTGTAATCCTTCGGCCCTTGCAGCGATGTGATCTGCGTTATGCCGGCATAGGCCTCATCATCGCTCAGAATGCGGATGCGCTGGGCGCGGCCCGAATGCTTGGGTGCCGGCGCCTCCATGGCATACCTGGTGTTCCTTCCGTTGGTATACGCGCGCCAGCTTCCCGATACCGCGGTCTTTGATTCCGTCTCGCTTTCGAAATCCATGTCCTTCAAGGGAAATGCGAGCATGGCCTCCATATGGTCCCGTATATCCTCCACGAAATGTCCGAACAGGTAGGGGTTGACCGTATGCTCGCTCGGCCTGACGCAGTCAATGGTAATCTTGGCGTTTGTTTTCAAGATAAATCCTCCATAAGCGTGATATATTAGGGGAATTAATTCGTGCGAAAATGGCATGTGAGCTGAGCTCACCCTTTTACCGAGCCAATCATGACGCCTTTAACAAAATGCCTTTGCACAAACGGATACATAAGCAGTACAGGCAAACTGGAGACAATAATGACCGCGTATTTAATGCTCTCGGCAAGCAGGATTTTGTCTTCCAAACCAATGCTGCCGTCCACCGCATCAGATTGACTAATCAGCAGAATTTCGCGGAGCACCAGCTGAAGCGGATGCAAATTCTCGTTACGAATATAGATGAGCGCATTAAAAAATGAATTCCAGTGTCCTACCGCATAGAACAGCACCATGACCGCCAGAATCGGCTTGGATAAGGGCAGGATGATGCTCAGCAGCAGCCTCCAGTTGGAACATCCATCGATATGGGCAGCCTCCTGCAGCTCCCACGGAATGCTCGATTGGAAATACGTTCTCATCACGATCAGATTGTAGGTCGCGATGGCACCGGGAACAATCAATGCCCACATCGTATCGACCATTCCCAGGTCCTTGACCAACAGATAAGTCGGAATCAGCCCTCCGCTGAAAAACATGGTCAGGGTGATAAACACCATAATTGTATTGCGTCCTGGAAGGTCAGGTCTCGATAGCGGGTACGCTGCCAGTATCGTCATGATGATATTAATTACCGTCCCTACAATCGTATAGAAGATCGTATTGCGGTAACCGATCCAAATCTTATCGTTATGCAAAATATTCGTGTAGGCATCGAGCGTTACGCTCTTGGGCAGCAGCCAAACCTCCCCGTTCAGCACCCTTGCCGGATCACTGAACGAAGCGCTGACAATAAAGATTAACGGATACAGCACAATGAGAATAATGATGGCGGCGACCGCGTAAATGATCACATCGAATACCCATTCATCCGAGGTTCTTTTTATGGCCGATGGCTTGGACATGTCGCGTTTTCCCCCTTTACCATAAACTCGTCTCCGACGTTTTACGCGCAATTCGGTTTACAAGCAGCAGCAAAATCAGGTTGATGATCGAATTAAACAGCCCGATTGCTGCCGTGTAACTGTACTCTCCCTTTAAAATGCCTGTCGTGTAAACAAACGTGGAAATGACATCACTCGATTCGAGATTCAAATTATTTTGCATCAGCAAAATTTTCTCAAAGCCAATGTTCATGAAATGGCCGATATCCAAAATCAGCAGAATGATAACAACAGGAGCGATGCCGGGTAAGGATATATGCCAAATCCGCTTCAGTCTTGTCGCTCCGTCCATCTTGGCAGCCTCATAAAGCTGCGGGTTCACCCCGCTCAATGCCGCAATGTAGATAATGGACTGCCAGCCCATGTTCTGCCATATGTTAGAGCCGATAAAAATGGTCTTAAACCAGCCGGCTTCCTCCATAAAACGGACCGGCGTGCCTCCCATTGCCTCGATCAGCAGATTGACCGGACCGCTGGTAGGCGAGAGGAATACATTCAATATGCCGACAATCACGACTACGGAAATAAAGTGCGGAATATACGTAATGTTCTGCAGCCATTTGCTGAAGGTCTTGTTACGAATTTCATTAATGATCAACGCCAGCAAGATGGGAATCGGAAAAGCGATCAACAGCGAGAACAGATTAATGGACAACGTATTCCACAGCAGCCTCCAGAAATAATACGAATCGAAGAAGCGTTCGAAATGCCCGAAGCCCTCCCAGCTGCTCCCGAGGATTCCCTTGGCCGGGTTGAAATTCTTAAACGCAATTTGCAGCCCGTACAACGGACCATAGTGAAAAACCAGATACCAGACGACCGGCACAAGCAGCATGAGGTACAGGTCATACCTTTTGGCCATTTGTCTTAGCAAGCGGGGACCTCGCCTTCGTTGACCTGGAGGCATAGTGATCGTTGTATCGGCTTTGACACTCTTCATGGGCATCCACTCCTTATCCATGATGCGGCAGCATTATTTCTGCATCTTGTCATAAGCATCCTGATACAACTTCTCCAGCTCATCGATTTTCATCTTCTTCAGCGTAGACTGGAATTGTTCCCACTTGTCGAAGCTAAGCGCGCCCACAATGAATTTCGTGCTCTGCTCTTCGTAGTATTTATCGATATCGTTACGCAGAATGTTCACTTGCTGAGCGGTTTGCTCGTCAAACATGGGAGCCGCGTAGCGAACCTCCGGCATGAATGGATCCAGCTTCTGCTGCGCCTCCTGTACCTGCGGCGGATTGATGAAAGAGGCGACCTGCTCGCTGATGAGATGAGGCGCTCCTCCTCCGGCGTAAGGCGTGATTTTTGCCTGGTTGGTAATATCCTTCAAGAAATCTTCTGTATAGTAGGGAATTCCGTCCTTCATCTCGTAATGCTCTCCTTCTCTGCCGAACCGGAGAAGGGTAGATCCTTCGTCGCTATAGAAGTAATCGATCCAGCGCATCGTGACTTCCGGGTATTTATTGACGGACGTGATGGCAAAAGCTCCAAAATCCCGCGCAATCGGCAGCGCCTGACTTTGCATCCGGTCTCCGTCAGGCCCTGCCGGAGGCGCGATCCCGGTATATTGATCCTGGATTGACAAAAAGTTGTTGTTTGTCTGGTCAAAGAAGAATCCCGCATTCCCTGATCCCTGCTTGGCCAAATATTGCGCTTCAGTGTGCGAGAATATCTCGGGATCCAGAAGCTTTTCCTTGTAAAGCTTGTTTAGATACATCAGCATCTCTTTATTCTTGTCGCTGCCCATCCAGATGCTCGCCTTGTCATTTTCAATGTTGATGTTGTAGCCGAGCTGTGTGTCCAGTCCGAACGATCCGCTCATCGCGCTCACAACCGATAACCCGATTCGGGCGGTCATCGGAATCTCATCCTGCTTGCCGTTGCCGTTCGGGTCCCCGTCACGGAAAGCAAGCAACACCTGATACAGTTCTTCGGTTGTCTCCGGCACCTCCAAATTCAGCTTATCCAGCCATTTCTGATTAATCCATTTCTTATCCGTACGCGCCGCGCCTAGCGTGACGATGCCCGGAATCGCGTAAATGTGGCCCTCCGGCGTTGTGATGCCCGAGCGGATTTCGGGATATTCCTCCATCCATTTCTTCAGATTCGGAGCATATTCATCAATAAGGCCTTCCAGCGGGATCAATTGGCCTGCCGACCCGTAGCGGACGGTTTCAAGCGGCGATAGCCCCGAACGGAACAGCGCATCGGGCAGCTCATTCGACGCGAACAGCAGGTTTTTCTTCTCCTGGAAGCCGTCTGTCGGCGCTTCGATGAACTCCACCTTTACATTGCTCAATTTCTCGTAATCCTGAAAAACTGGCATCTCCTTAAACGGACCATTAACGGGGGCAATCCGGGTGAACATCTTGAGTTCCACCGCCTGCTCTACGATCGGAAATCCCGTGGTGTGAACGACATTCTCCGAACCTTCGGGTGCGGCTTCCTTCTTCGAACCTCCATCTGAACTGCATCCGGCTAGCATCAAGCTGGAAACGATCATGGTCATGATCGCGTTTCTTCCCCAGTGTTTACGCATGAATAGGTGACCCCCACATTTCTTAATCACCACACGCTTAGTGTAAGCGTTTACCGTTGGTGTGTGATTATTATAATTCAACGGCCCTGGCAGCCAATTACAATAATATGATCATTTACTCCACATATTTTACGGTTTTTTTATACTGGCTGCTTCCGAAACACGGTTTCTGCCGATCCGAATGCTTGGTTTTTTCTCTTATCCTTTTCCCAGACTGTTCAAGTACTCTTGCGGTGTCATTCCCGTAATCTCCTTGAACACTTTAAAAAAATAGTTATGAGTCGTGAACCCCACTTGATTGCTGATTTCCTTGATGGTATAGCGCCCGCTTTCCATCAGTTTGCACCCTGCGTCGATTCGTACCCGATTCAAGTATTCCGAGAAGGTACGCTGCGTCTCCTCCTTGAAAATTCGGCTTAAGTAGGATGAGTTCAACCCGATGGCGCCTGCCGCTAGCTCCAATGTGACATACCCCGGATATCTCTCCAGGATGAAGTGGATGGCTTGCGTGACATGACGAGAATGGGCCCCGCTCACACGGTGCTGCTTCAGCAGGCCCAGCAAGTCGGCATAGAAGGATAACAGCCACTGCTCCAATTCCCCGACACTGCCCATCCTTCCGAGTTCGCTTCTTGCAGGAAGCCTGTCCCCTGCTGCTTCAATGGATGGCATCCATGTTTTCAATGCCTTATCACCGGTCTGCATCAGCTCACTGACAATGATCTGAACCGTATGCGAATGGATTGGCTGATGGGAGATCGAAGCAAATATGGATGAAATTAAAGCCTGCACATCTTGGGTGTCCAGTCTTTCGATGGAGAGCAGAAGCTGCTTGTGCTCTTCGATCGTCAAAGAAACGCGCTCTTTGTACCCTCCGGCAAATCCGACAACGTGGTCCATTATCCTTGGCGGCGTATTCTCGGCGAACGGCACCTTGACGGATGAAGCATCTAGTTCCCGCTCAGCTGAGCTGTAACTGGATCCAAGCTGGGATAAGCTGGTGCACACATGTCCTATAGCGGTTACGCATCTTAAATTGAGGAATAATTCAAGCGCGTGCTGAATCTTTCTTATTCGTCCGTCTGCCTCGCTCATCACGGCAAATTCACTTCGTTCCTTGTTCGCAAACACAACAACAAACCGCCCATCCTCCACATAAGCTGCCGTCCGCTCATGGATATCCCCCAAACTCTGCTGCATCATATCCACTACCTGCTGAACCAGCCGATTCGTTTGCACATCGCTGTACGATTCCGTCAGCAGCCGAAACGGGATAATCTGCACAGCCGCAGCCGTATAACTGAAGGTCTGGGGATACAGGTTATTCCGCTGGGAGAAGGTTTCTGACTCCAGGCTTGCTTCCATCCCTCCTCCCCGGATTAAATGCACAACATAATCACGGATCAGGACAGGGTTTATCCTCTCTTCCAGGGCCTGCCGGGCAATGCGTTCTTTAAACAGCCGATCCTCCTGCCGCAATGCCAGGACCGCTTTATTCAGCATGGCGATCAGCGTTGCCCCGTCCAGCCGATGCTTCAATACATAATCGATGGACCCGTTCTTCAGGGACTCCCGCACGTAGTCATAGTCATCAAAGCTGCTGAGCATGATGGTCTTAATGGCCGGGAAGCGTTCTTTGATCGCTCGGTTGAGCTCTACACCGTTCATGCCGGGCATGTTCACGTCAATAATTGCAATATGAGGAGGGGACTGCTCCATCATCTCCAGAGCCATGAATCCGTTATGCGCTTGGCCGCACAGCTGAAATCCATGCTCATTCCAGTCGAGTAACGTCCACAAATTATGCCGCACCAGCGGCTCATCGTCGACAAGCAGCACTTGAAACATCGCTTATATCACCTCTTGTTCGGATTCTCCCTTACACTCCGTAAGTTTCGGCAGCCGGATCTCGACCTTGGTATACAGACCTGGCTCACTGTACAGCTTGACACCGTATGAATGACCATAGAGGTGTACGATCCGTTCATGCACATTACGCACCCCCATTCCGCTAAAACGGGACGTATTCCAGCTCTTTCCCCTTTCACCCAACAAAGCAGCCTTCTGCCCCTCTGTCATACCCTTGCCATGGTCGATCACTTCAATCTTGAGGTCGCCCCCCTCTTCGCATACGCGGATCAGCACAAGTCCCTCCCGCTCCAGCGGTCCGATACCATGAATAATGGCATTCTCCACAAGAGGCTGCAGCATCAGCTTCAGCACCCGGCATTCCAGCAAAGCATCCTCCTCAACCTGGGCAACCATCCGGATCGGCTCCATATACCTGTACTTGACGATGGAGATGTAGCGTTCAACATAATCCAGTTCCTCCCGCATCGTCAGAAATTCGCTTGAATTGCCCAGAACCCCGCGCATGAGCTCAATCAACGATCCCGACACTTCTTCGATGTTAGGCACGCCGTTCATCTTGGCCAGATACTTAATGGTGTTCAGCGAATTGTATAAAAAATGAGGATGAATCTGTGCCTGAAGGGCCGTTAACTCGGCTTCTCGCTTGGCCCTCTCACTGACCCGGATTCCTTCCATCAGCCGCTTCAAATCCTCCACCATGCTGATAAAGACGCGGTACAGCTGCCCGGTCTCATCCTCGCCCTTGATCTCCTTCCTGGGAAACGTTAAATTCCCCTCCTTCACAAACATCATCAACGATTTCAATCGCCGGATATTAAGGGTGATCCGCGAAGACACCTGCAGCGACCCGATGAGAACCACAACAAAGACGATAACCGACACCTCCGCCAGCAGCTTGCGCAGCCTTGCCGATTCGCTCAGCAGCGAATCCATCGGAATCAACGCCAGCGTGGTCCAGCCCGTATAACCGGATCGGCGGCTGACCACGATATAGTCTCTCCCGTCAATAACTTGCTTGATAGCATCACCATTACCTGCATGCTCCTGATTGAGGCCGACAATCCTTTCGGATGAAGGGGCAAAAGACGGTGCCGATTCGGCCTCATAAACGAACCCGCCCTGCATGTCCAACACATAGATCATGCTGTCCGTAGTCGGCTTCACGCCGTAGGTTTTTTGGATAAAATCATAATTCAAGTCCACCATGACCACCCCGATCGGTTCACGATTGTAGCGGATCTCCCGCCCTACCGTGATGGCGTCCGACACCCCCGTCTGCTTGAAATACGCATGGCGGGATCCGTTCTGCAGCATATAATCCAGCATCGGTGACCCCAGCACCGTCCTGTCCAGCCACGGCCCACCGGAGAAATACACCTTCCCGTTCAGACCGACAACAGCGATCCGTGTAATGTAGGGCTTATAATCGATCAGAACGGACAGGAACTCATCGATCCGCTTCTGCTCCTGAAACCACTCGTAACTGATCTCTTCATTCGGGCTTAACAGGGTGTCAATCACCGTGTTTTTGTTGGTCACCACAACGGTGTTCAAGCGATCGATCTCTTCCAGCATCATATTCAGCGATTCATCCGCCTGCCGAATGCTGTCCGATACCGAGGTGACCGCATTGTGCATGATCGTCTCACGCATGCTCATGTAAACAATGACCGTAATCGAGACAATGGACACGAGGGTAACCGCACTAAACGCAATGAATATTTTCCCTTGAATGCTTCGACCGGGCGATATCCACCTCTGAATCGTAGAGAGCTTCATAGCGGAATTCTCCTTTTTCAAGATCAACCGAAATAAAAAGTAACCGTTTACAAAATTTCGTTCACATGGGCATTCCCATGGTACGCACTCAGCATTGGGTTCCCCGCATGGTAATGGGAGGCACCTTGTAATAAATCTTGAAGGCTCTCGTGAATGAGTATAAATTGGGATAGCCAAGAGACAGGGCAATCTCCGTGATCGTTGCGTCCGTTTCGGTCAGCAATCGTTTCGCCTTCTCCATCCGTATTTTCTGCATGTATTTTAACGGAGGCATCCCTACCTGACTGGTGAACATATTGGAGAAGTACGAACGGTGCACCCCCGCAAATTCAGCCACCTGCTGTACTGAAATCCCTTCGGTCGCGTGAAGTTCCATGTAATCCAAACACTCATGAATCCATCCCGCAAGCTCTGTCGGCTGCGAAGAAACCGTGTCCGGCACCAGTCCGGCAAGCAGTCCGTAGATCAAGCCATGCAGTTCCAGTGAAATTGAAGGCTTCCAGCGTTCCACGCCAGCCAGGGCATGAATCACGCTTTCCGACGACTCTTTGACCCGGGCGGATAACATTTGTTTGCCAAACGGGCTATCCGGAAGCAAACCGGCAAGCTCCAATAACGGCTTGACCCTGTTGCCGTCCAATGCGAGCCAGCTCATTTGCAGCGGAGAATCCGAGGGAAGCATGTGATAGTAATAGGTCCGCCCCGGAAACAGGCAGAACACATCGTTCTTCTGCAGATCCACCCATTTACCATCGAATTCAAGCCGGACCATGCCTTCATGCACAAAATGCAGACTGTAACACTCGATCCGTTTCGGTCCGACCTTGTAATTGGGCTTGGCTGCAGTTCGTCCTGCCCGAACCGGCCAAATTTGTTCCTCCTTATCCAAATATCCCGGCGTATAGTAGATGAATTCCGCATACTCGTATTCATATTCCTGCATTTGGCGACGCCCCTCCTTTCCTTCATTTTTTGCTTAATCATAACAAAATGACAACAAAAATATAACACTAAGCTATTTTTATAACTGATTTTTTTCAATATTATCATACTAGGAGGGGATTACACTTGTCGAGAACACCTAACATTTTGCTAATAACGAGTGATCAACAGCATTGGAACACCATCGGTACATTTCAGTCTGAAATTTCCACGCCGAATCTGGACCGTCTCGCCCGGCAAGGGACAACGTTCGATCGGGCCTATTGCCCAAATCCCACCTGCACCCCCAGCAGAGCATCCATCATTACGGGAATGTATCCCAGTCAGCATGGAGCATGGACGTTGGGTACAAAACTGCTGGAAGACCGCCACACCGTGGGTCAAAGCTTCCAGGAAGCCGGATACCGAACGGGTCTTGTCGGCAAAGCTCATTTTCAGCCACTGAAATCCACGGATGTTTATCCTTCGCTGGAAGCGTACCCGATCCTTCAGGATTTGGAATATTGGAGAAATTTCCACGGGCCATTTTACGGATTCGACCATGTTGAACTGGCCCGCAACCACACCAATGAAGCCCATGTCGGTCAACATTATGCACAATGGCTGGAAGAGCAAGGGTGTGCCAACTGGCGGGAATACTTCCTGCCGCCGACGGGAACCATGGATCCTTCCCGGACGTACACATGGCCCATCCCGGAGAAATACCATTACAACGCCTGGATTGCCGAACGAACCGGCTCCCTTTTGGACCAATACCAGCGCTCGGATGACCCTTTCTTTCTGTGGGCCAGCTTCTTCGACCCGCATCCGGAATATCTGGCCCCTGAACCGTGGGACTCGATGTATGACCCGGACGAGTTGACCATTCCATCCGTAATGCCGGGAGAGCATGACCGAAATCCGCCGCATTTCCAGTTGACGCAAGAGGACGATCCTGATTTCTCGCATCTTGCAGAGACCGGGTATGGCATACATGGCTACCGTTCCCATCACTATTACGAGTATGGTGCAAAGGCACGACTAACGGAGTATGACAAGAAAAAGCTTGTTGCCGTGTATTACGGCATGATCAGTATGATGGACAAATATATCGGCAAAATCCTCGATAAACTGGATGATCTGGGACTGGCGGAGAATACCGTCGTTGTATTCACAACGGATCACGGCCACTTCTTCGGCCAGCACGGCCTTCAAGCCAAGGGAGGGTTCCATTACGAGGATTTAATCCGGATTCCGTTCATGGTAAGGTACCCCGATCAGGTGCCTGCCGGAAAAAAATCAAATGCCATGCAATCCCTGGTCGATCTGGCCCCGACCTTCCTATCGCTCTGCAACGTTCCGATTCCGCACGCCATGACGGGCGTCGACCAAAAGGAAGTGTGGCTCGGCAAGAAGGCGGCCGCTCGGGAGCATGCCCTCTGCGAATTCCGGCACGAGCCGACAACGATTCATCAAAAAACATATATCGAACAGCGTTATAAGATCACCGTCTATTACAATCAATCCTACGGTGAGCTGTTCGACCTTGAGACCGATCCTAACGAGCTGCATAACCTGTGGAACGAGCCGGAGCACGAGCAGCTGAAGGCCGAGCTATTGCTCAAATATATCTGGGCCGAGCTTGGCAAGGAACCGATGCCGATGCCCAGAATCCATCATGCGTAATGGAAATCATGAGAGATCGCATCAAGGGACTGAAGCATAAATTCAAGCTGCTGAACCAGCTGTTCTGGACCTTCTTCCGCATCGGGCCCTCCACCTTCGGAGGCGGGTATGCCATGCTGCCAATTATTGAGCGCGAAGTGGTGAGCAAGAAAAAATGGATGCAAGAGGATGAAATCGGTGAGCTTATATCGCTCGCCGGCTCAGCTCCCGGAGGCGTTGGCGTTAATGCGGCTGCCATCATCGGCCACCGTCAGGCTGGCGTTGCCGGAGCTGTGTCGGCGGTCATCGGAGTGACATGTCCCACGTTTCTGATTGTGATTCTGATCAGCATATTTGCCATGGTGTTCCGAAACCAGCCTAAAGTCGAAGCTGCTCTAAAGGGGATGAACGGTGCCATTATAGCGCTAATCCTCATGGCGGCATATCGGATGGCCAAGTATTCCGTCTTTGACAGGACGACAGCGATAGCTGCCCTTGCTACCGTCTCCGTGCTGTTATTTGCTGGTGTCCACCCCCTCTATCTTATAGCTCTGGGTTTGTTATGCGGCATGACGGTCATCCGGATCAAACTACGGCTTGGACTTCGGGCCCGGACCGAGAAGCAGACCGCAACCGGCAGCCCTTCGGAGCTGGAGTATTACATTTAAGCGAGAGAAATCGGGGCGATCGAATCATGTATTGGGACTTGTTTATCATGTTTATAAGCGTAGGCCTTGTGTCGTTTGGCGGCGGTTATGCAGTCATTCCGATGATTCAGTATGAGGTCACGGAAAAAGGATGGCTGACAGCCGCGGAGTTCCAACAGACAGTGGCGCTGGCTGGAATGGCGCCCGGCTCGATTGCAACCAATGCCGCCACGCTGATCGGCTATGAAACAGCAGGTTATCTCGGAGCCGCCGTCTCCACCGCTGGGATCATTATCCCGTCGTTGATCGTTGTTGTGCTGCTATCTGCCTTCTTCTACCGCTTGCATGACAACCCATGGCTGAAATCTTCCCTGTACGGCTTGCGGCCTGTAACGACCGGGCTCATTCTATATGCAGCCATTCACTTTGGCTTGTCTAATGAAGGCGCAGCGATAACCTGGGGCATCGTCCCCACGCTCCTTATCAGTGGTGTTTGCCTGTATCTCTTACTGAAGCACAAGCTCCACCCGCTGCTCCTGCTCATCGTCGCCGGCGCTGCCGGCATTGTTTTATTCTAACTTGAACTGGGAGGTGCATGATGGAATCCAAACCGTCCTGCTGCACCGCAGCACGAAACAGGCTGAACGTCACGGCCCCAACTCCTGCTGCAGGCCAGGCAGCGTTACCTGGCATTACGATTGCCGAATCCGAGAAGGACCGTATGGTTCAGCTTCCTGGCGGTCTATTTCTGATGGGCACCTCCGATCAGGAAGCCAATCCGTATGATGGAGAAGGACCCGTTCGGGAAGTAAATGTCAACGCTTTTGCGATTGCTCCCTATACGGTGACCAACAGCGATTTCGTCCGTTTCATACAAGCGACCGGATATAGGACAGATGCTGAGAAGTTTGGCTGGTCGTATGTGTTTCACTTGTTCTTGACCGAACAGGCTGCTGCGGCAACACAGGCCCCGGCCCATACGCCATGGTGGAGAGCGGTACCCGGTGCGGACTGGGCTCATCCTGAAGGCCCCGGGTCAAGTCTCGTTCATCGTATGGACCATCCCGTCGTCCATGTGTCCTGGAACGATGCCGACGCCTACTGCAAGTGGGCCGGAGTCAGGCTGCCCACGGAAGCCGAATGGGAATATGCCGCACGCGGCGGACTCGTGCAGAAACGATACCCTTGGGGCGATGAATTGAAGCCTGCTGGAGAGTTTCGCTGCAATATCTGGCAGGGGAGGTTTCCCGTGAAGAACCATGCCAGCGATGGTTATCCTGGCACGGCACCGGTTGGAGCCTATCGGCCGAACGGGTACGGTCTGTATCAGATGTCGGGCAATGTGTGGGAGTGGTGCTCGGACTGGTATGACCGAAGCTATGATGTGACTGGACACACGGACAATCCCAAGGGACCACTGCAAGGACAAGAACGAGTCATGCGCGGCGGCTCCTATTTATGCCATCGATCCTATTGCAATCGCTATCGCGTTGCCGCAAGGAACAAAAATACGCCGGACAGCTCATCCAGTCATGTCGGATTCCGCTGCGTCAAGGATATGGGTTACCTATCGTAGTCTCGAGGGTTCAAGACATATCGTGTACAATAAGTCCACTCATGCTCCTTAGACACACATATCCTGTATCATAGGGAAGTTTGGTGACATTACCACACCTTATAGATAAAGGAATGAATACGATGGCTGAATGCAATCGAAATCCAATCGGTGAATGCTCGGAGGCTGAAGGTTCGAATACGACAGCCAGTGGATTCGCCTCCCATGCGGAAGGAATTCTGACGACAGCTAGCGGAGCCGTTTCCCATGCGGAAGGCAGTACGACCAGAGCGTCCGGGGACGCTGCCCATACGGAAGGCTATAATACCGAAGCGCTGGCCGACAGTTCCCATGCCGAGGGATCGACTACTATGGCAAGTGCAACAGCTTCTCATGCCGAAGGTTTTACAACGATGGCCTACGGCGAAGCCTCCCATGCCGAAGGCAACGCAACGACAGCTCTGGGCCATGCCTCTCACACCGAAGGCTATCTGACGGAAGCGATAGAGGATACCGCCCACGCGGAAGGCTCAAACACCGTAGCAGGCGGAACCGCATCTCATGCGGAAGGGTACAGAACCATGGCCAGTGGAGAAGCCTCCCATGCCGAAGGCATCTCGACAACGGCGAGCGGGTTTATATCGCATGCCGAAGGATTGTCTACAACGGCGAGCGGCCTCGTATCCCACGCCGAAGGAACCAACACTACTGCGCAGGGTAATTATTCTCATGCCGAGGGCGCATATAACACAGTAACCGGCAATTACGGTCATGCGGAGGGCGCAAACAACACGGTGGACGGGAATTATGCCCACGCGGAAGGCGGAAGTAATACGGCTCAGGGAAATTTCTCTCATGCAGAAGGATACGATAATTCGGCAACCGGCAATTATGCACATGCCGAAGGTTCGCTTACGACTGCAAGCGCCTTTAATTCCCATGCCGAAGGCTACACTACGTTAGCGGAAGGTTACGCTTCGCACGCGGAAGGAAATACAACGATAGCTTCAGGAAACAATTCGCACGCCGAAGGTTTTACTACGACGGCGGGTGGTTATGCTTCGCATGCAGAGGGAAATACCACCACCGCATCGGGCGGAAATTCCCATGCGGAAGGAGTCAACACCCTCGCCGAGGGCAGCAATTCCCATGCCGAGGGGTCCGGCAGCCAGGCATTAGGGATCAATGCGCATGCCGAAGGCTCCAATACGCTGGCTTCGGGGAATAATGCGCATGCCGAAGGTGCTAATACGGTTGCTTCCGGTGTATATGCCCATGCCGAGGGAGCAGACACAACGGCATCGGGCAATTACTCCCACGCGGAAGGTTCAAGTACGCAGGCAACCAACAACTATGCCCATGTTGAGGGCTCCCTCACCACGGCCAACGCCTTTAATTCGCATGCGGAAGGCTACACGACGTTGGCATCCGGATATGCTTCGCACGCGGAGGGCAATACCTCCACTGCCTCAGGCAATAATTCACACGCGGAAGGATTTACGACTTCGGCAGAAGGCTATGCCTCCCATTCTGAAGGGTCCAACACCGTGGCATCGGGCAGCAGAGCGCATGCCGAAGGAGTCCAAACGACGGCAAGCGGAGATTTCTCCCATGCGGAAGGCCTCCAAACCACCGCCACCCATAACGGAGCCCATATTATGGGCAGATATGGGGCGTCGCTCTATACCTATTCCTGGCATGTCGCGAACGGGACCTCCGCTGATGCACAGGGTCTGGCCGCTGTTCTGCAAGGGTCAACCGGCAATATGTATATTGACGGCAACTATTTTTCCGGTGGAGCCGATTATGCCGAAATGTACGAAACACTGGATGGCACCGGCATAGAGCCCGGCTATTTTGTAACCCTGGATGGAGATAAGGTCCGGATCGCTACGCAAAGCGATGGTTACTTGCTAGGGATTGTCACCTCCACTCCCTCTATTGTGGCAGATGCCGCAGAACTGCGATGGAAGGATTACTACCTCCGTGATGAGTGGAGAAACGTGCGGTTTCAGGAAGTTACGATTCCTGAGGAACGGGATGAAGAAGGAAATATCATTGCACCTGCATCCACCGAACAGCAGCCGATCTTGAATCCGGAGTGGGACCCTTCGATGGCCTATATTCCAAGAAGCCAGCGCGAGGAATGGGTAACCGTCGGTTTGATTGGAAAACTGCTCGTTCGTGATGATGGAACGTGCACGGTTAATGGCTATTGCATGCCCAATGACGATGGGGTCGCCACCAATGCCGATAGCGGATACCGTGTAATGAAGCGCACCGGACCCAATCAAATCATGGTGCAGTTTAAATGAGGGTGGAATGCACCGTGATCTGGCTGAGCGTAGAAGAACCGACTTCTTGGAGTCGGTTCTTTGTACATAAGAATAATAATCGATCTGATTGGGATACAACATTCTTAGGAATAGAGACAATGCAAAGGGTCAAATTGATATAATACACTCTATAGTTTAAATGATGTGACTAATTTCCTGATCTAACCTATGTGATTGGTGGAACAGAATATAGATTGCTTCATTCCGCTAGTAACTTAGTGTAGTTGTTGTTTAAATCGGCCTCTTGTTCTGCCAAAGAAAAAGACTAGTAAAATCAGCAATCTGATTTCACTAGTCTTATACATTCGCCTCATTTAAACCATTTCTTTTTAAACTCTATTGTTTTCGTTTACCAAACGCCCACAGACCAACGCAGGCTAATACTGCCCCAAAACCTATCAACACTCCCTGAACGACCTCTTTCAGCATAGAACCTGTTGTATCCATAGTTGTTCCAAGCAGAATGAGCAGGACCGCTGAGATCAAGACCATCATCATACTTTGATTCTTTTCCATTGTCATGTCTATCTTTACCTCCATGGACCTTTTATTTTGGTTTAAAGCCTCTTTTTCGTGCTTTGACTATATCTTATAAGCCTTCATCGCTTTTCTAAGCTCCTTGAATGTAGGGCGTTTGCCGTACATCAGGACACCAGTGCGATAGATTTTTGCAGCCAACCAGCCAAACACGAGGATGGATACGATCAGGATAGCAAGGGATAACAGGATCTCCCACATCGCTACGTCGCCAAGTCCGATACGAACCAGAATCGTTGTTGGTGAGATGAATGGAATATAACTGGACACCTTCATCAGCATCGAGTTCGGAGCGCTCAGGCTAAAGATTGCGATATAAAATGCCACCAGCGACAGCATGGTAATCGGCATGACAGCCTGCCCCAAATCCTCTGTACGGCTGACAATCGAACCAATGGCCGCGTATAACATCGCGTACAAGAAATATCCGAGAATGTAGAAGATTAAGCCAAACACCAGCAGCATCGGATCAATCGCAGTAAGGTCAAGATTCATTTCCTTCAATGTGTCCATGTTGTGAGGCAGCATCAAATTCGCTGCGGCAACAATGCCGAACGCCAGGATCTGTGACAGACCCAGCAGGAACATGCCGATAACCTTACCGAACATTTGACTCAGCGGAGAGACGCTGGTAATGAGGATCTCCATAATACGGGAGCTCTTCTCTGTCGTCACTTCCGAAGCAATCATGTTGCCGGTCCCCATCAAGGTGAAGAAGAAGAGAATAATCAGTGCATACACCACGATGTAGTTAATAACCTCGGAAGCCCCATCCTTCTCTTCGGATGCTCCTCCAGCACTGCCTGATGGATTCGTGCCAATACTGCGAGCATCAATCTGAACCGGCGCATTCAGCTCATTGATCTGTGCATCAGACAAATCAAGCCCATCTACAATGCTGCGAGTCTTTGCCACTTGAAGAGCGGCTTGCAGATTCGATTGCAGCTCCGGACTCATTCCCTCTTCTTCGGAGCTGTAGACCACGGCCGGGAACGTGCTGCCTTCTTGTGCTTCAAATTTTAAATAACCTTCAATAGTGCCATCTTCAATGTCTTTATTCAAGGCAGCTTCATCTGCCGTTTCATATTTCACAAATTTATAGGTAGTTGACGGCAGGCTGCTCCAAGTCGTCTCCAATTGTTCAGCGAGCGCTTGCTCCTGTCCATACACCAGACCTATGCGAGTGGTTTCCTCAGATCCTGCCTTGTCACCCGTGAACATTTGGATCAGAAAAGGAAGATTAATCCCGATTGTAATGATCAGTGCAAAAATCAGGGTTGATACGAGAAACGACTTCGTTCTTACCTTATTCATAAACGTAAATCGGATAACGGTCCACATATTATTCATTAGATTCACCTACCGCCTTTATGAAGATTTGATTGAGTGTCGGCTCCTTCACTTCAAACCGATGGATCACGCTTTGCGACATCGCTGTATTCAAAATATTCTGGGCAGCGTCGATGTGGCTTATGCGGATGGAGTAACCATCCTCTGTCCGCTCAACAGCCGTTACGCCCGGCAGTGAATCGAGCCCCTGAACTTCACCAGAGGTGCCGAGCACCACTTCTTCTCGCGGATACTTGGATTTAATGTCCTTCAGGTTCCCCTTCACTACGGTGTTGGAGCGATGAAGAATGGTAATGTTCCTACATAATTCCTCAACATGCTCCATCCGGTGGGTAGAGAACAGAATGCTTGTGCCTTTGTCGCGAAGTTCTTTAACCGTCGATTTCAATAGTTCAACGTTCACCGGATCCAGTCCGCTGAATGCTTCGTCCAGAATCAGGATCTGCGGATCATGAACCACTGCTGCAATAAAGCCCATCTTTTGTTGATTACCTTTAGACAGTTCTTCAATCTTCTTATCGTAATAGTCAGGCACTTCAAAGCGCTCCAGCCAGTACTTCAAGCTCTTATCGGCGTCTTTGGCTGACATGCCCCGAAGCTGGGCCAAGTATGAAATCTGCTCGCTGACTTTCACTTTCGGATATAACCCGCGCTCCTCCGGCAAATAACCCATAATGTGACGAAGTTCCTTGTTGTAAGGCTTCCCATTATACAAAATCGTTCCATCATCCGGGTAGATCAAGCCAAGCACCATCCGCATGGTGGTTGTTTTACCGGCACCGTTCGCACCAAGCAGGCCGTAGATTTCTCCTTCCTCAACCTGAAGCGAAATCTGGTTTACGGCTGTTTTGTCCGCATAAATCTTAACTACATCCTCTAATTGCAATCGTTGCATATTGTGAAACCCCTCTCTATCCTAGTTCTGCACGTTGGCAGGAATATTACCTTCAATCCATAGTCGAAGCACTTCATCCAGCTCCAAGGAACGAGCCCGAATAAACGGTATGCCTGCAGACTGGAGGATCTTTTCTACTTCCAAACATTCCGTCGTTATAAAAGAAATCGTATTCGCTGTCTCTTGTTTGCTGCTAAGAATACCAGGCAATTCCTCTACGATGGAAGCATCGCCTTGAATCCAGCATTCCTTCCAATTGTCGAGCAGCGAATCCTTCTCCACCATACCCAGCAGCTTTCCATGATGGATAAGGATCACATAATCCGCCAGCCGCCTGATTTCATCCACCACATGGGTGGACAGCACGATGGTGGTATCCATAGATTTCATCACCTTGTGCAGCTGGTCGATCATCAGCTTCCAAGCGAAGGGATCCAGACCGGAAGAGGGTTCATCCAGAAGCAGGAGTTTCGGCTTCGGCGCAAGCGCCGCTGCAATCTCGAATTTGCGCCGCTCCCCTTTGGACATCTTGCGAAGTTTTACGCCCCTCGGGACATCAAATCGTGACAGAAGCTCATCGAAAAAGTAACCATCCCAACTGTCATACCAAGATGCTCGAAAGCTGGCCGCCTCATCCACCGTCATATGCTGTTCTTCTGAGCTCAGCTGTTCGGGAACGAACCCCATCTGTTTACGAATCGAGACGGGGAGCTCTCTCGGATGGGATTCACCGAACCAGGTGATCTCCCCTTCATCTGGAAACACGGTCTGCATCATCATGTTCAGCAGCGTGCTTTTCCCCGAGCCGTTAGGTCCCACCAACGCAACGATGTATCCTTGAGGTATCGATATTTGGATGGGTCCGATGGTTTTCGTTTTCCGCCGTTTAATGACATTACGAATTTCAATGATATGCGGTTCCATTGATTGCTAGCGACCTCCTCTTGCTTGGTATTTATCCCGGACAACTTCCATGAACAGTTCCTTTAATTCATCTTCATTAAACTGAACAGCAAGCCCCTTATCTACCGCAATCTTTAATGCCTCAACGACCGAATCGCGTTTATATTGTTCACGGGCCCGATCACCGACACCAGCAACAAAAGTTCCCGTTCCTTGTCTCGTTCGAAGCAGCCCTTCATTCTCTAGATCCTGATACACCCTGCGTACCGTAATGACGCTGCAGTTCAGATTCCCGGCAAATTCCCTGATGGACGGCAACAGCGTTCCCTCCTCGATCTGACCGCTGATAATAAGCGAGCGCAGCTGTGATTCAATCTGGTGATATAAAGGCTCTGCGCTATTTTCATTAATCTGAATCGGAATTCGCACCTTGTATCACCTCTCTTCTTCCTTGTACATAAGCGGCGAACCTCCGACACCAACGTGTATGTGTTCTATATAAATCATGTGAGATCCCTTGTCTGCTGCCGGGTGTACGTGAATTTACTCATCAGCAGCATGGCGCCCAGTCCGATGATGAGTGATCCCCACATGACCGGTGATATCAAGCTCCATCTGATGGATGCGTTAGCAATGAAATCGAATAAGCTGTATCCCAGCAAGTTAAACAGAACAACGGAACCGGAGGTGAGCACCATCACCACAAGGGTGTTTCTGAAGTACGCCTTGCCACTGCACATATTCTCCCAGTAAATATAAGGTCCGGTTATTAAAAATCCGATACCGATCCATGTCAGTGAAAATGCGATATAGCTTGGAATATCCATTGTGGCTCTAATATGACCGCCTATCGCATACATAAATCCGAAAAACATAATGCTGTTTATGGCATAAGCGATCAGGCTATTCATGATGCGGCTTACGAAGATTGCGGAGGCCGGTACCGGTATGCTCCGGTAAAAATACAGCATCCGAGTATACGAATCCTCGTTCAGATAACGGAAGGATCTTCTGCTAAAAAGGAATCCCAATAACGGAGCGTAGAGCACCAATATAAAGTCAATGAACGGGTTGCTGTGCTCGTTCATATGTTCAAACTGACTATTCATAATAAAGCTGGCGGAAAACCCCATATACGCCATAAACAGCATGGTCCATAGAATTTGGAGCTTATCGCTTGCAAAATCCTTCTTTACGATCTTCATTGCATTATGGAGTACTTGTTGCAACGCGCCTCACCCTTTCCCTCGTATATACAATCAATTTCTATAGAATCAATTCCGTAATCATTGCAGTTGTGCACTTCCACTGTGCTTAGTGTGATTACTGTGCTCACTGTGTATATCTTTATATACAGTATATAGTCTGTATCTAAACAGTGTCAATAGAATTTGTAAATATTTATGATTTTCCTGGTTGATGGCAGCGACCGGAGTGGATACACTCCCACACTTCATCCTGCAAATGAGCTACCCCGCCCGCCTCCATAAAAAACACCCGTCAGATCTCTCTGACGGGTGTTCTCCCACACTTACATTCCAAATATGACTTTCCATACAGGCTGAGTATGACCGCCTGGATACAACAGATACAACAAGGTGTACACGGCCACACCGGTAATTGCTGTAAAGAACCAAATAATAGACGTAACTCTGCCCCATTTACGGTGCTTGGAATATTTTTCCTTGAGTCCAAGAGTCAATGTCGTAATGCCAAAGACCGCAGCGACGGTAGCCAGCACAATATGGAAGATCAGGAATACCTGATAATAAGGCTTAAGTTCATCCGGTCCGCCCCACGACGTATTGCCAATGAATATAGTGCGCGATGAATAGATGATAAAGAAGATCACCGCTGCCACCGCTGCCCAGATCATCACTTTTTTGTGAGCTGCGCGTTTGCCTTTAATAATAAGTCCCCAACCGATAGCTACCAGCACGGCGCTTATCACGATAAACGTAGTGCTGACCGTGGGAAATATAAAATACCAATCCATATGGATCCTCCTTCATTAATCCTTATTAAGCTTGATTCAGGTTACCGGGAGGCACCTCACCAGGCAAAGGATCGTCTTCCTGATTCTCTCGTTTGTACCAATGGAAGAACACATAGGCCAGCATCGAAGCGAAGATGATCTCCTGGAAGAATTTCATGATAATCCCGCCAACACGCTGGTCAATGGCCGGCTCCAAGTAGCCGAAAAATTCGGGTCCTCCGAATTGGCTGAGTAATGCTGAGGTGTCGCCAGACACACAATAACCCATCGCATTCGCCCATACAACCGGGTCACTATATGTAGCGTACATCGGCTCGTTTGCGAAAATAATGAGCCCACACGCCGGTGTCAGCAATACCATATTGAGGAAGATATACCCCATCTTCATAAGCCCCGAGGACTTGTCCTTCTCCGGAATCGGATTCAATATGGCCCACCACATGAGCAGTGAGGCAATTAACAGAATCAGATAGTACAATCGATGCACCCAGAAATTCAACATGACAAAGTCATGGATTACTGGAATGTGATAAAACGAAAACAAACCGTTAAACACTACTGCTGCCACAATCGGATGCGTGAGGAAGCCTAGCTTCTTAAATGGATTTATCCTGTCGAAAGCACGCCACAGCCAAACCGGAATGCCCAGAATCAGGAGTGGTGTTGCCATGAGATAAGACATCGCCATACTCACCATATGGAACGAGAACATTGTATGTCCAAGCAGATTAACCGGTCCACCTTGGGCAAGATAGAACGTAATCATCCCCGCAACAAATAAAGATTTCCGCCCAACCGAAACCGGAGCACTTCCTTGGAATCGATGGCTCAAGGGACCGGTCAGTAAGAAATAGCCAGCAGTCAGGAGCAGCATAAACGCCAGGAACATGGGGGTCCATTTATCTGCAAAACTAAAATATTCTAAGCCCAGCATGCAAAAACCTCCCCTAAACGGGTTAAATTCTGTCGAAATTGTGACACCTTCCTACGACTTAAAAAAAGAGGGGGCTGAAGTAGCCCACCTCTTTTTCATTTTACCACCAAACCCAGAACAGTGCCATGACAATACAGGTACTTGCTACGAAGAAGCCGCCAATCATGAACAGGATTGGCATCAGATGCCCTTTGTCCTTTAAGTGCATCCAGTAACCCATTTGTACGAACACCTGCAGCACAGCCATAACCAGCAAGATGATGATCGTAAATGCTGTGTTGATGCCACCGGCTGCGACGGCTGCAAAGGCAATTGCCGTCAGCACGATGGAGAAGATAAATACTACAATGTGTTTCTCAGGGCCCTCCACGCGATGGCGGTGTTTAACTGTCGGCCCCTCATTAGCATTAGATGATTGGTTCGCAGTCATTCCTTAGCCCACCTTTCCAAGAAGGTATACGACCGAGAAGATGAACACCCATACAACGTCGATAAAGTGCCAGTACATGGCAGAAACATATACCTTGGGTGCTGTAACAACGGTTAACCCTTTTCTGTACAGCTGAGCAATCAACAGGCTGATCCACACGACCCCAAAAGCAACGTGAGCACCGTGGAAGCCAACCAGCGTATAGAATGCAGACGAGAATGCACTCGTCTTCATATTAAATGATTCATGTACAATATACTCGTAGAACTCATAAATCTCAAGGCCAAGGAATCCAAGACCCAGTGCTACGGTTACGATGAGCCACAACTTCAGCTTCTCGATATTGTGACGGTGGAGCGCCTGAATGGCGAACACACTGGTCAAGGAACTGACAAGCAATATCAGTGTTGCTGCTGCCGTAATCGGCAGCGAGAACAGTTCAGAAGCCGTTGGACCTTCATTGTTCTGGCCGCGAAGTGCCAGGAATGTTGCAAACAACGTACCGAAGAGTACAGCCTCTCCACCAAGGAAGAGCCAGAAACCAAGAACCTTATTACGGCCTTCGAGTGTTGCCTTCTCCGGCTCGTGAGGAAGTTCGCCGTTTACATGTTCAGCGTGACTCATGCTTTCCCCTCCCCTTCCAGTTCTTCAACTTCGATGTGATATCCATGATCATCGTACAGGGAACGAGCGATCATTGCAGCGAACGTAATCAGAAGACCAACAATCAGAACAATGTATTTATTGAAGATTAAGCTCATGAACGAATTCGAGAAGTCCTCCGTGCTAAACATGAAACCAAGACCCGCGATAAACAGACCCAGTGACATCACAAACGGAAGGATGCTTGGCGAAGGCATATGGATCGGACCAACCGGCTCGGATGGTGTCATCTCTTTATTACCTGCCATCTTCTCTTTCCAGTAAGCATCGATACCGCGAACGAGCGGAATTTGCTTAAAGTTGTACTCTGGTGGTGGAGAAGGAATGCTCCACTCGAGCGTACGGCCATCTTCCCATGGATCCGCTGCTGCACCCACCGGTTTTCTTGAAGTTGCAACAACGTTGGCCAAGAAGGCCAACACACCGATACCCATCAAGATTGCACCGATGGTACTGATGAAGTTGAGTTCATCGAAATTCTGATTCGGCAAGTACGATACAATCCGCCGCTGCATACCGAGCAAACCAAGGAAATGCTGTACAAAGAATGTCATATGGAAGCCGATAGCGAACAGCCAGAACGTCCATTTGCCCAGCGTTTCGTTCAGTACGCGACCGAACATTTTAGGCCACCAGTAGTGCAATCCGGAGAACAGTCCGAATACCAGACCACCGACGATTACGTAGTGAAAGTGAGCTACAACGAAGTACGTATCATGGAACTGGAAATCTGCAGGAGCAGATGCCAGCATGACACCGGTAACGCCACCCATAACGAAGGTTGGTACGAAACCGATCGCGAACAGATTGGCACTGGTGAAACGGATTTGACCGCCCCACATCGTAAAGAGCCAGTTAAAGATTTTGATACCCGTAGGAACCGCAATCAACATCGTAGCGATGGAGAAAAGTGCATTTGCTACAGGTCCAAGACCTGTCGTAAACATATGGTGAGCCCAAACCATGAAGCCCAAGAAGGCAATCAGGATGGTTGCAAATACCATCGAGCTGTATCCGAACAAACGTTTACGAGAGAATGTCGGGATAACTTCTGAGATAATACCGAATGCCGGCAAAATCAGAATGTATACTTCAGGGTGACCGAAAATCCAGAAAATATGCTGCCACAATACGGGGTTACCGCCGCCCGCAACATCAAAGAAATTGGCACCTAGCAAACGGTCAAAGCTGAGCAATACAAGGCCTACTGTAATTGCAGGGAATGCGAACAGGATCATAGCCGATGTAATGAACGCCGTCCATGTAAACATTGGCATTCTCATGAAGGACATTCCAGGTGCACGCATTGTAATAATGGTTGCCAGGAAGTTGATACCGCCGATCAACGTACCCAAACCTGCTATCTGCAGCCCGATGGTATAGAAATCCACACCGTGTGTAGGCGAGTAGTCCGTTGAGGATAGCGGTGGATAAGATGTCCATCCCGCATCAGGCGCACCGCCCATAATCCAGCTAAGGTTAAGCAACAGTCCACCGAACAAAAACGTCCAAAACCCGAGTGAGTTCAAAAATGGAAACGCAACGTCCCGCGCACCGATCTGAAGCGGAATGACCGCATTCATCAAGGCGAAGATAACTGGCATTACACCCAGGAAGATCATCGTCGTTCCGTGCATCGTAATTAATTCATTAAATACTTGAGCCGATACCAAATCGTTCATCGGCTTGATCAGCTGCAAGCGAATGAGAATCGCTTCAATACCGCCAATCCCGAAGAAAAAGCCGCCCGCTATCAGGTATAATATACCGATTTTCTTGTGGTCAACGGTTGTTAGCCAATCCATTATCCCCGTGTAGCGTTTGACGCTATGGCTATGAGCATGAGCGTGAGCCAAGGTTTGTACCCCCTTTTAAAGTTCCTGCTGTATTAATAATCCAACTTATAATTGGCTAAGTAATCGGCAATTTGCTCGATTTCTTCATCACTGAAGCCGAGATCCTTCGGATTAGGCATCGTGTTACCAGGTTTTACAGCCTGTGGCTCCATCAGCCATTCCACCATGTTGTCTTTTGTCGGCTTTGTCCCTGGATTGCCGCTTATGTCGTTCAGCAAGATACTCGCTACCGTCTCACGTGATCCAATGCCAGTCAAGTTAGGACCCATGGCTCCGCCTTGATCGCCAACAGCGTGGCAGGAGAGACAGTTGGTCTTAAATTTCTCAGCAAGCGCAGCGTCTGCAGGAAGCACGGCAGGTGCTTTCATTGCAGTGACCCATTGCTCAAACGTTGCATCATCAACCGCTTTCACACGGAATTCCATGAAGCCATGGGAAGGGCCGCACAACTCTGCGCATTTACCAATGTATGTATCCGCTTTGTCAGCAACCAGAGTCATGTAGTTAACGCTGCCTTCTGTGTTCGTATCCATCTTGCCGCCGAGCGATGGTACCCAGAAGGAGTGAAGCACATCATTCGTTTTTAATTGGAAGGCAATTTTCTTTCCTACAGGAACAACCAGCTCTTGAGCGGTTTTCACACCGTGGTCCGGATAAGTAAACTCCCACCAGAACTGGTGAGAAGTAACTTCCACCTTAACTGCTTCCGGATCGTTCCAATCGTTCGCTCCGTACGCAAACACCTTTTGAATAGTAGGAACTGCAAGCACAAGCACCAAGAGCAGCGGAATCGCCGTCCAGATAATCTCCAGCTTATGGTTCCCTTCCACTTGTTCAGGAATTTCATCTTGTCCCTTTTTTCTACGGAACTTAACAAGCACGTATGCGGCAATTCCAAATACCACAACCATTACGACGATCATAATCGAAATGGAGAGCTTAATTAAATCCAGTTGACCTTGTGCTACCGGACCTTGTGGTCTTAAGACCGACAAATCCTCTCGGCCGCAGCCGGATAACACCAAAGCAAACATGGCCATCAAAGGAAGAAGACGCTTTACAGCCTGCCACCGTTTCATCATTGATCTACCCCACTTTTCCGATTTTCGTAGACTACCATCCGGCGCAAACAGCGGTAATCTACCTGCACAATCACGGATGAAGTAATCCTGTCAATTAAAGCAATCACTTATTAAATATAAGTTCATGGGTTGCTTTTGTCAATCATTCACAGGGAGTTCACAAATTGTTCGAAAAGTCGTCAAAGTCGCGCCGTTACTGATTTTGCAATCGCTTTCAAACTCGTTTCACACTCCCGTGACCCATGATTCGACATTCTGCACAATGCCTCAGCGACAGTCTTTATAGCTATATATACAGTCATTTCCGTCTTTTTGAATCTGTATGCAGCCGCTGTGCAGGAGCTCCATTCACCCCGGAATCTCCATGCTAAAGGAGGTGTTCCAGGCAAGCTGCATCATCCCCGCCAGGAATACCTCCTATTATTATGCTATATTTCTCTGCACTTTAATCCGTCAGAATGACAGGCCCTTCACGCATGATAGCAATCGTATGCTCATATTGAACACCTATTGATCCATCCGCGCTGGATATGGTCCAGCCATCATCTCCCCAGAACACTGCACCTGTGCTCCCCAGAGTGAATACCGGTTCGATGGTAATGACCATACCTTCTTTAAGCTTCAATCCCCTTCCAGGAACTCCATAGTTCAGCACATCAGGCGGCTCGTGTATGGCACGGCCGATTCCATGGCCAACCAGCGATTTTACGATCCCGTATCCTTCCCTTTCGGCAACCTGCTCGATAGCATGACCTACATCACCTAACGCAGCGCCGTGACGCGCCGCCTCGATCCCTCTAAACAGCGCTTCGTGCGTATGCTCCATCAGCTTTCTTACCTTGGGAGAAACCTCGGCTACCGCATAGGTCCATCCTGAATCCGCCAGCCATCCGTTCTTATTCACCACCATGTCGATGGTCACCACATCACCCGACTCCAGCGGCCGCTGGTCGGGAAATCCATGACAGACTACATCATTAACCGATGCACAGGTTGCGTAGGGAAATCCTTTATACCCCTTTTGCTCGGGGACAGCTCCGTTCTTCTCCAGAAACTTCTCCACCCTGGCATCAATCTCGCTTGTCGTAATCCCGGGTTTTATGATCTTAGCTATTTCACGGTGGCACGCAGCCAAGATGCGTCCCGCCTCGCGGATATATCCGATTTCTTCCTTTCGTCTCAGCTGTATCCTCACATCTGCCACTCCCTTATATCCTTATCGGATCGACTGCTAACAATATATGAAGGGACAGATGCAAAATACCCTCAAAATAGTGGACTTTGCACGGAAGTTCGAGCCCGATGTCTATCATCGACCGCAAACGCAAAAAAACCGCCTTCGGGACATTTGTCCCAAAAACGGTTTAACCATATTCTCTAAATGGTTCATATTATTAGTTGTTAACAAAATGAACATGCTTGTGATATTTCTATAGATATCAGGTGCTTATTACAGGTTACGAAACGGAGGAATTCAGCTTGCCAAGTTCATGCTCAACAACAAGTGTAAGCTCTTCTTCATAGCCCCCCATAATATGGTACTTCCGGACATACTCCTTTACAAATTTTTTCGGATCTTTAGGCCGGAAAATTCGTGTCATTTCCCGCAGACTTTCCTTAACCTCATTGTGACCTTTCGTTGCCATGTTGGATCCCTCCCAAAACGTGTGGAATAAAATTACTCCGTTTAAAGAGAATGCCGAAAAGATCTACCTCATTAAGTTGAAGCCATATTGCAGTTCTAACGGTGATGATTAGGTTGATATTCAGCAACTTACCAATGCACCTGACACTATACATACCCTTACAGCATGCAACTGAATCATTAATATATTATATCATATTCTTCTGTTTGTTTCATCTTTCCCAAAAAATGTTTTTTAGTACGATGAATTTCATATATCATCAATTACGCCCGGAATTGGTTAAGATACATTCATAATCCGTGAAACGCAATCAAATCGCAATAAGATTCCAACATAAGGAGGCCCTTCCTATGGCAGAAACACGCTCTATCCTGCACTCCCCTTATTCTTCCGGCTCCCCGATTCCTAGTGCGGAACCGCAAGACTTGGGGCTCCAGCATGAGATTCTGGATCAGGTCGACAAGATCATCCAGAAACAATATCCGAAAATGCGCAGCTTTCTGCTGCTGCATAGCGGCAAGCTCGTATATGAACGCTACTATGGCGGGCACAGTGTTTCTTCGCTCAATGATCTCAGGTCAGCCACAAAGAGTTTTACATCCATATTATTTGGCATTGCCCTCTCGCGCGGCGAATTGCCCGATCTGAATTCATCCATTAAAGACATCTTCCAGCGGTATATTCCCGAACGCGCTCATCCTCTCCTGCACAAGGTTTCCCTTCATCATTTACTGACTATGACCTCAGGCTTTGCATGGCAAACAGGCAAGAAGCTGGGAGAGCCCCTCATTCACCGCTTCCACCGCAACCGGAAATGGACGAGCTTTGCGCTTTCCCTGCCTGTGGTTGAGCAGGAGATGGGGCTGTTTCAATACCGGAGCACGGATTCACATCTGCTCTCCGTCGCCATTAGCGAAGCCACGGGAATGGATGCTTACACCTATGCCAGGCAGCATCTATTCGGTCCCCTGGGCATTCACCATGCTGCATGGTCTCCAAGCCCTGAGGGCCACAGCATGGGTCACGTCGGGCTCTATCTCACGTCAAGGGATATGGCCAAATTCGGTTTATGCTGCCTGGACGGAGGACGATGGGAAGGTGAGCGTCTCATTCCGGAATCATGGCTGGAGCAAGCACTTACTCCCCAAGTTAAGGGCTATCCCGCTTTTGGCGATTATGGATTCCAGTGGTGGAACGGCATGCAGAACGGTACGCCCTTTGCACTCGCACATGGCCATGGTGGACAGCAAATCTATCTTTTTCCCAAGTTGGATACGGTCGTTGTATTTACTGCCGATAGCAAGGTCAGCCGCTGGAAGAATCCTCGTGTGCTGCTGGAACGCCATATCCTTGATGCTATCCAATCCAAATCCCCACCATCGTCGGATGACTCTGACTAGTTCGTTAAATTGGGGCGGCATATTTAAAGAAGCGACCATTATTTTCAAGCCTGTATTTGACTTTCATGCACCTTTTAGCGGATAGTACCTTCTCTTTCTGGTTACTTTATGCGATATGAATCATTTCTAAAATCAAGCCTGAGAGGAGCATGCGACATGTCCGGTAAAGACAAAGATCTCCATCCGATTTCAAACGAAGAGGTTGAAGTGGACGGAACGTACACCAATGAATGGGGTCGGGAGGAATATTTGAAGCGCGGCGAAGAGTTCCCGTTTGATCCGCAGAAGGGCTCTACGGAGTGGAGACTGGCTGAATATGATTTTGACAACCATCATCAAGGCAGAACAGACGAACGTATGGTTCCAAAAGAGAAGGGCCCGGATAAACAGGTGAATGCCGAATCTCCGCTGCGCCATGATGTCGAAGTTGATTAATCCCTTGTATACCGGCAGTGTACAGAGATGGTTCATCAAGTCCTGCTCATAAAGGGTGATACCACATGCGAAAATCGAAATGGGTTCTGCTGCTTATCCCCATTATAGCCGTGGGCGCCCTATGGCTTGCAGCTTATATCGGGAAGCCGGAATACGCCTATGTACCGCCTGAACACAAGTTGGAAAATGCACCACAGCTCCAGGCCCAGCAACTGGGCTTCATTCGCCAGTATGATCTCTGGGGCAAAACACTTACGGTTCCCGGTTCTGCCCTTCAGGACCAGGATCCTCGCTTATCCGCGGCTAACGGAGCTATAGAAATAACGAAAGACATGATTGCTCTGGGGCGCCGCACCCTTTATGAGGAGACCTTTGGCAATGAGGTATTCTTAACCGATATTCTGGGGATTGTTGACGGCCCAATGAAACTGGGCAAAATCGCCAAGGCTATCGCTGAGCTGAAGGGAAAGGGCACGAACAATTTACAAATCGAGCTTGATCAGGATGTTACAATTGGTGGCAAATCCTTCCGCAAGGGAGATAAGATTGACACTGGCTTTGATGTAGCCAAAGGAGCTTATGCCCCGATCGGTGTCAAAGTAAAATATGACAAGGGTAAAGCCCGTATCGGAGTCACCTGCATGGCCTGTCATGCTACCGTCAACCGCGAGACGGGAATGGTGGTGGAAGGCGCACCGAACTCTGATCTAAACTTGGGTTTCATGCTGGCGCTGGCACCTAACAGCTCGGCATATTTTACCCATACGGATGTCACGAAGCTCGTGGATTTTATTAAGAACGAGAACCGTACCGTCATCAATTCCAAAGGAAAACCCGAGGCACTGCCCGATCCAGCAGCACTGGAAAAGGCGGTTGACGACAATCTCATGAAATGGGCACCCGGCAATTTCGATACTACCGTTGATCTTATCAGCGATGTGACCCAAATTCCCGATATGTTCACGAAGGGTGATCATCCGTTCAGCTGGAGCGGCTTCGCTATTGCGGGCCCTTTCAAGGGGCTCAGCACCTTCAGCAACAATGTGCATGCACAGAATACGGATACCTTGAGCCAAAGCGAGATCAGCGAGCCTTTATGGGGGATCGACAAGGAAATCTATGTGGGTACCATTTTGCAAAATGCAGCTCATCGCAAGTTCCGTTACGACCCAAAGAGCGGGCTGAAGCCAACCGAATTCTTCAACCGGCTGGACCCGAATCCCGGCACCCCCGGTGTCAATGAAGTAATCAAGATTCCGAACTTCCCGAAGGTTTCGGCAATTGCGCCCAATGGACTGTACATCAGTTCGCCCGGATTTCATGCCGGGGAGCAGGTTAATGCCATGTCTGCCTATCAGAATACGGTGCGTCCGCCAGACACAGATTCTTCGGCAGCCACCAATGCCAAGACCATCCATCTCGGAGCGGAGGTATTCAAAAAAGTACAGTGCATCTCTTGCCATGCAGGTGATTTTTTCACGAATAACCGGATTCTGCCTGCTGTCGAAATCGGCACTGAGCCTGCAAGGGCCAAAGCCTTCCACACCACGCAAAACGCTTTTGGCGAGGCAGAGTTCTATCCTCCCAACACTCCCGTACCCCTCCCTTCGGATGCGAAGGGGGTCAAGATTCCCCTGGACGGAATCGACCCGAAGCAGATCGAGCTGGGCTTCGGCCATCATCAATCCGGAGGCGGTTATAAGGTCAAGGGGCTGATAGGGCTGCGCTGGTCTGCACCGTATTTGCATGATGGCGGAGTGGCTGTTGGCCCGGAGCTGGGACAAATTGGAGTAGCCGAAAGCGTTATGAAAGGCATTCAGCCGGATCCTTACAACAGCCTGAAGGCCCTGATCGACCGGAAGCTGAGAATGCAGGTCATTGAAGCGAACCGCAAAGATGCACGGCTGAGGGACACCCACATTACGGGTCAGGGTCATGAATATTGGGTGGACGAAAGCAGCGGTTTTACCAAGGAGGAGCAGGATGCTCTCGTGAAGTATCTGCTGCAATTGAAAATGAAATAATATCGGTGCACAACCATCATACTTTGTCCAATCGCTTCATAAGGTAAGGTATAAAGCTTGCCCTACCCAGAACCGGTTTTTAAGACAAGGAGTTGATGAGATGTCCCCTTTCAAATCGTCCACAGGGCTTCCCGAGAATCTGGCCGCAACACTCTGTTATCTTCTTCCCATGGTCGGAGGAATTCTGTTTCTTTCATTAGAAAAAAGAAGCCGTTACGTCATATTCCATGCCCTTCAGTCCCTGCTGGCCTTCGGCATTCTTGCCGTCGCCCACCTGCTGTCGAGCGCGGTGCCCATCATCGGCCTCCTGGCTTCCGCCCTCCTCGCACTGGTTGGCGTGCTGATGTGGCTGGTGCTTATGGCTAACGCCATTCAGGGAAAATGGTTCAAACTGCCCTGGATCGGCAATTTTGCCGAGAAACAAATGCAGCGTATCTGACGTGAGCTGCTCCCATTACGACTGGATACATTATTGCATATGTGAACAACAAAAAAACGGCCTCGCTCCTGCATCTGGAGCGAGGCCGTTTTGGTTGTTCGGGACCGCTGCTGGGAACGCTGTTAGAGAGCAGGCTGAATTCGACCCGTATGCTGGAGCGAAGTTGTTCTTAAGTTCGGGACTTTTTTTAAATTGACCCTCTTAAGGGTGCAGTTCACCCTTTATCCGTGCTAGTGCTATAGGTAAATATGGCGTAACGGACCTAGTAGACGTTATTTTCAAAAAGCGAGCATGTTTTGAGATGTAACGGACCCTGGAAGCGTTATTTGACAACTAACGGTGGGGATATCAAGCCCATATGGACACTTTAACGACTACTGTGTCCGTTAGAGTTGAGGAAGTGGCGATATCCTGTAAATAAGGGATATGAGGTCCGTTAGCTAATAGCTCCTGATTCGAGGGGACATCAACTATCACATTAGTTACTATTCATGCAGCAGCGATCACTTTAGTTACTATGCAGAACAAGCAGCATTCTATTGTGTTAGTTACTTATTACATTCAGATCACAACAATCCATCACATTAGTTACATTCATGCAGACACGGAGCAGCCATAGCCCCCAACCCATCATTCAAAGAAACCCACGGGTCCGCATAACACCGGGTAACGGCCATAACCAAGATAACCGTGAGTAATATTGAAGAGAATCACGGATAGCGACTCGCCGTCGCTATCCATCTGTAATGCCGGTGCAGCGATCCCGTCAGTCCATAATAAAAGGCAGAGCAAGATATGGAATCTTGCTCTGCCTTCTTCTTTTTGAAACCCGAGTTATCCAGCTGCTTACACAGGCACTCCTTATGCGGCATGCCCTTCCGCAGTATCACCTTGCTCTGTACGAGTAGGCTTCGTATAGTTCAACCCGTTAAATATCAGGTTCAGCACGATTGCTGTCAAGCTGCCTGCAACAATGCCGTTATCTGCAAGAATACGGATGCTGTCCGGCAAATTAGCGAAGAGATCCGGTACAGTCGTCACGCCAAGTCCCATACCCACAGAACAAGCAATGATGAACAGGTTCTCATGACGGTTCAAGTCAACCTGATCCCCCAGCATGCGAATACCGGAAGATACAACCATTCCGAACAATGCAACCATGGCCCCACCGAGCACAGAAGGAGGTACCAGTTGAGTCAAAGCCGCAATTTTCGGAACAAACCCGATCAGGATCAGCAGACTGCCTGCTACAACAATCACGTCCCGTGTCTTCACGCGACTCATCTGGATCAAACCAACGTTTTGAGAGTAAGTGGTGTAAGGGAACGAGTTGAAAATACCACCTACCACAATAGCGATTCCTTCTGCACGGTAACCGCGCGAAAGATCTTTGGAGGTAATATCTCGGTCTACGATTTTGCCAAGCGCCATAAATACACCCGTGGATTCCGCCACACTGACAATCGCCACGAGAATCATCGTTACGATCGGAACGATTTTAAACTCCGGAGTTCCAAAATAGAATGGCTGCGGAGCACGGAACCATCCCGCTTCACGCAGTGGCGTCAGATCCAGGCCCCCGAACATAGCAGCAGCAATGGTACCGATAATCAGACCAAGGAGGACGGAGATGGAACGCCAGAACCCTTTTGCAAAACGGTTCATAATAATAATGAAAACCAGCACCCCAAAGCCAAGGCTAAGGTTCAGCATACTGCCAAATTCTTCGCCGGCATTCGCACCGCCCCCTAGATCCGTCAAAGCAACAGGTATCAGCGTCAAACCAATGATGGTTACAACAGAGCCTGTAACGACAGGCGGAAACACCTTAATCAGCTTGCCAAACAGACCGGAGAACAGAATTACAAATAAACCGGAAGCAATGATCGCTCCGTAAATAGCCGACATCCCGTGCTGCTGTCCGATAATGATCATCGGACCCACCGCCTGAAAGGCACAGCCCAGCATGACCGGCAAGCCGATGCCGAAATACTTGTTGCCGAACACCTGCAGCAGAGTTGCCACCCCGCATGCAAGCAGGTCGATGGCGATCAAATACGTCAGCTGCTCCGTCGTTAAACCGAGCGCCCCGCCAACGATAAGCGGTACGATAATAGCCCCTGCGTACATTGCCAATACATGCTGCAGACCCAGTGAAAAGGTTTTACCCGGATTCCGATTCTTATCAAAGATCGGATCTTGCACCGCTTGTTTCTGCTGTTCCATGACTTCTTAATTCCTCCCAATAAATTGTTGGCTTGGTTCTATGCGAATGTCACTACACCATCATCAAGTGATGCAATACGTACAAGCGATTCGACCCGGTAACCCGCTTCAGCCAGCAATCGCCCTCCGGGTTGGAACGCTTTTTCGATGACGATACCGATGCCTGCCACTTCAGCTCCCGCCTGCTCAACGATGCGCGCAAGTCCAAATGCCGCCTCGCCATTCGCAAGGAAATCGTCCACGATCAGCACTTTATCGCCTGGCTTGATAAATTTCTTCGCTACCGTAATTTCATTCGTTTCCTGCTTGGTGAAGGAGTACACTTTCTCCACGAATATATCCTCACGGAGCGTCAGCGACTTCTGCTTCCGTGCAAAGATGAGAGGCACTTCCATCTCAAGCGCGGTCATAATGCCGGGTGCGATGCCGGAGGATTCGATGGTCAATACACGCGTCACATTCGCTTCCTTGAACAACCGTGTAAATTCCTTTCCAACCTCTTTCATCAATACCGGATCCATCTGGTGATTCAGGAACGAATCCACCTTCAGTACCTGTCCGCTTAATACAATGCCTTCCTCTTTCACTTTGTTCTGCAGTAATTGCATGATGCTCCCCCTTAAATTTTGTTCACATTCCAAGCAAGAAAAGCCCACTTCCTCCTCTCACCGAAACGCCGGGAAAGAAACAAGTGGGCATAAGCAACAAAAACGCACCGTTAGCCAACCGGTCCATTGACCTGGCTTGTCCGCTGCTGCTGCCATAACCCGTAGTCCAATCATTTCCGGTGATCGGGTAGAAACATGCAGGCCTATTCCTGCACCTATACGAGAAAAGTATGATATCCAAATATCTTAGAATGCTTACGTATAAATGTTGAATTTCCGAATGGTTGAATTTCCGAATGAATGAAGTATAACGCATTCCGTATGAAAAAATAAAGTGAAAATTTACGGAAATTAAAAACGTACGCTTCCTGAACTGCAACCTGCAAATGAAAAAGCCACCCCCGGGCGGCTTCCTCAACAGCTTTT
Organism: Paenibacillus glucanolyticus NBRC 15330; assembly: GCF_004000885.1. Classification (GTDB taxonomy): domain Bacteria; phylum Bacillota; class Bacilli; order Paenibacillales; family Paenibacillaceae; genus Paenibacillus_AQ; species Paenibacillus_AQ glucanolyticus. The sequence continues at coordinate 32,705 of NZ_BIMC01000008.1, read as the reverse complement.
CTGCTGCGGTCATTTATTCAAAGGTAACATGGATCTGTACGATCTCGGAACGAGAGCCCAGCCGAATCGGCGGTCCCCAGAATCCATAGCCTGAAGAAACGATGGAATGCATCTGTCCTTTTTGCAGGTACCCCCAATCATTCTCGAACAAGGCCTGGGTAATCAAATGTGCCGGGAAGACTTGCCCGCGATGCGTGTGGCCGGAAACGGTCAAATCAACGCCCTGCTCCTGAGCCTCGCCCAGCGCATTGGGCTGATGATCCAGCAGAAAGACAGGCTTGGACAAGTCCGCACCCTCCATGATCGAGGATAACGCAGCTCGGTCCTGATCCTGTTTGTCACGCCTGCCTACAAGCGTTATGCCCTCCACCGTCTGCTTCTCATCATACAATACGGTCATGCCACTCTGTTCAAGCGCCTCGATCAACTCCGGAATTTCCCCTTCGAAGCGATCATGGTTCCCTAGCGATGCATACACACCGTAAGGTGCCTGGATGCCAGTCAGAATCTGATCAATGCCTTGGTGCAAGTACGCATCCAGATCGTCATCAATAATATCGCCCGGGAATAACACCATATCGGGCTTCAGGTCATTGATTTCCTTCACCATTCGCTCGGCATGGGCCTTGCCTGACAGTACGCCGAAGTGCATGTCGGATGCCATGACGATATTCAGCTGCTGAAGTGCGCCGGCGTCCTTGGCTACGTGAATGTTGTAAGCCCGCACCACTGGACTATATGCATTAAAGGAGCCAAAGCCAATCAGAATGACCATCAACAAAAGTACGATGGAACCAGCAACCTTCTCCATGCCGTCTCTCCGCAAGGCCGTCATTCTCAGCAGCCATAACGTGATATGCATCAACGGTAGCAGAACGATCAACACATAGAATATAGCCATCCAGTAGGAGCCGATAATATTCAGCACCGTAAGGTTACCGAGAAACCGTCCGGATATAAACGATGTCGATACCACGGTCAGCACGGCAATATACACCATTTTGAGCGCAAGGGAGGGGCCGGGTTTCATCCAGCTCCATACGCTTCGCCCGATATAATAAACCAATAAGCCATAAATTATAATCGCTACAATTCCTACAAAAATAAACATCGTCATCCCCTTCCGTAACATCCATTATAACAAGTGGATTTTATAAATCCCAGCGGACGCCGCGGAAGGGGGGATTTCCGATCTATTTAGTTGGGGTACTGATGATGAATGACCCGTATTTTGCAGTTATAGACCTGTTCTTTGTTTAGGGAGCAGCTCATTCAGAAGCGACTTAAGATTGCGATCTTCCGTATACCGCTCTTGACCCAGATCCAGCTCGTTCACCCGGATATACGTATAGGTTTCGGCACTATTCTCCGGTCTAAACAGCAGCTCGTCATGGGGATCAGGCACCACCTGGTATTCCATTTCATGAAACATGTCGAGCAGCTGCTGGCCTGTAGGACTCTTGCCTTTATCAACAAAAATCAATCCCCGCAGCTTCTTAGGCCCTTCCTTGTGTCCGACTGTAAAATGAACGATGCATTCCATGCTCATTCATCCCCCTTCTCTTGGTTGTCGTGGTTGTCGTGGTTGTCGAATAAATCCGTCTCTCTCATGATCTCCTGTCATCTCAACCTTCATTCTAAAACCCATACCGAATCTTAAGCAAATAAACGCCAAGAACCTTCCCGGCGTTCATATCCTAATATGTCTACTTCATTGTATGATAAAATATGATAGCCATCTGTGAGAAAAGTCACTTCTGGTCAACTGAATATCGCAGGCCTTTGCTCAGGCTGTGTTGCGGCTGGCTTCGTCTACGATTTCTGTGGCGTCCACTTCCAGTTCCTCCAACACATCCGAATGTGTCGAAGTGATGCTCTCCTCCGTGGATTCAAGGTCTGCTTCTGCATTCAGATACTGGCTTTGAATGAGGCCAAAATGATCTCCATAGCGCTCTTCCAGCTGTTCGCCCATATCCTGTTCAAGCTGGAACAAGACCATCTCCTGGGTAAAATGATGCAGCAGCAGCTCTGCCATTACCGGATGCTCCGTGATCACGGCCCCTGTATCATAATCTCCTCCGCGCATGCCGAGTATGCACCATTGCCGGTCTACCACAAACGAAAATTTCCGGCCGCCCCCTCGGCGCTCCGCAAGGCCGTTCCATCCTGACCATGCCAGCGTTCTAGAGAGCCCCTGGTCAGGTCCGTCACAGGCCCACAGAACCTTGACTCCGCGCGCTTCGGCCTCAGCTAGCGGTTCGCGCAGAAGTGCGGCTTCCTCACGCCATACGTCAACTACAATCTCTCGCTGGGCCCGCTTTAATTCCCGGGCTAGAACATCCAGCACGGCTTGGTCGCCTTCCATGCTAAGGAAGGGAGCTGCCGTTCCGCTGCCCCGCGGCAGGCTCTTCTCCACAAAAGCCAGTGATGCTTCCACGCGCCCGGATATCATCCGCGTCAATTCCTCCGGCTTCAGCGAACGGTAACGAACAGGTTCTCCGCTCATACGCTCCAGTGCCCCCTGCCGCTCCAGGCGCTGCATGGCTGCATATACGTTAGAGCGCGAGGCTCCCAGGCGTTTAGCGACCTCATAACCACCCGCAGGCCCATACTCGGCCAGGTCCACCATAATCTTCGATTCAATCTCCGTAAATCCCAAATTGCGCAGATGATGCAGCAATTGTTCCATAATATTAGTCCTCCCATAGATGCTTGAACGCTTGCTCATTCATATATAAAAGTCTTCTCTCGCGCGCAAGGGCATGATCGTCCGATCCCTACATCTTAAATCTGTTCAGCGCCGCAGCGCGGGCACCATTTGGAGCCCTTTGGCAGGTCGACACTGCAGATTTGACATTTCACCATATCGCGGGTTTCCTCATCGTCGCCTACATAGTCCTGACTTTGGTTATTCTCCTGCCAGAAGCGTATCCTGCGATCAAGCTCCAGCTGTCTCTCCCGCTCACGCTCAAGCTCCTCCCAGTGACGGCGCTCCTTCTCCTGCTCTTCCTGCTCCAAGCGCAGCTGATCTCCATCTACCTCCGGTTCAGACAACTCGATATCCTCAAGCTCACGTCCACGATCGCGATCATGTTCCGGCTCTGGCTCCGGCTCATACGAATCGACCTCGTATGGATCCGGATTCTGACGGTATTCATAGGAATGAAGCTCTTCCCGTTCCTGTTGTTCTTCGGCAGCTGCATATTCATGATCATCAAACAACATGCTCTTGCGCTCCTGCTGCTCTTTAGGTTCTTCCGGAGCCGATTCTTCCGGATTCATCAGATTAGCAAGCTTGTTCCCGCAATAAGGACAGAAATTGGCATCCAGCGCAACGACCCGGCCGCATTCGCAGACACGCTCATTCTTGAGCACCGCAATCCGGTTCCGGATCGCTTCGATTTGTTCCTGCAAACCATCGCAGGTCTGGGCGAGCTCCACCATTTCCTTTTCCGCGATGGTCATATCCTGCAAGCGGTAGCCTTCATAGAAAACTTTACCCATCTGCAAGTAATAGGAACTCCGCTGTTGTTCAATTTCCGCAATTTGGCTGTTCAGTTTATTCACTTCCACCACGTGCTGGGCTTTTTCAGTTGCACGATTGGCACCATCTTTTAGCTTTTGCAAAATATTCATTCATAAATCCTCCTCTTTCGCATATCCCGAGTCTTTCGACAATCGTCGGCTCATTGCCATATCTCTTCATTATGGTTATAAACGATTTGTAGTTAGCCATAAACCGGGCTATCCCATGTTTCTTTGCAGTTCACAGACTGAACCTCGAGCCATCATATGATCTCTTATCGTCCAGTATACTGCCGTCATGGTTATACTATCATACCAAATTCCATGCCTCATGTGAAAAAGGAAGGGCCTTCCAATCCTCTCTCTTGATTCATCCACGTCCTGAACGTGTATATGATTAGAAAAATGCACCGCACCCTAAAGGATACAACTTGCCTCTTAGCCACACCCTATTTCCGTGCAGCGCATGCTGCCGAAGTCTGGAGGGATATTATTATGACAAACGATAAGAAGACCTATTATGTTTCAGTCAATCACAACCTGATCCAGGATGTGCCGAACGATTCGAATGAATATGTTGTATATATGGATGATGAAGAGGTTTCGAAGCTGCGGGGGCTGCTCCATGAGGTCAGCAGCAGTGACCGGTACGCTTTTAAACGCACCTTTGTCCCTTATAAATCAGCAGATCATGATGACGCCGCGGAGGAATACGATGAACGAACGATAAACCTCTATATCTTTCTCCATGAACATGGGGATGAAACCACTCGCAAAACCATCGAGGATATGAACATCATAGGCAAGCTGAAGGATACCGGTTACGATGATCCTGGTTACGAAGACTCGCCACTGAATAAATAGCCGTTAAATTCCACTCAACACGAATGAATCCCGGAGCAGCCGCTCCGGGATTCATTCACGTAACAAGAACATGGCCCGGCCTTCCTCAGGTCCTGTTCTACTTTATAGATTTGCAGGGCGGGGGACAAGGATAAAAAGTCCCGTTTATCCTACGACTATTAGCACAGCTTACAGTTTAATGTTCGCCTCATCGAAGTATTCCTCCAGCGTCAAGCCGCTATCGGCGATGTCAGGCGCCAAGTCCTTGCCAACATAACGAATATGCCACGGCTCGTACACATAGCCCGTAATGTCCTCGGCCCCGTCCGGATATCGGATGATATATCCGAATTCAGGCGCGCGGCGTGCCAGCCATTGGCCTTCCTCCGTATGTCCGAATGCTTCCTCCAGCGCATTGCCTGCGCTTGGACTGGACACATCAATGGTTAGACCCGTTTGATGCTCGCTCGTACCCGGCACTGCGCTAACACGGTTAGCCTCTGCCTCCCCTTTGGTACGAACGTTATTCTCATATATTGTTTTCTGACGGTCATAAGAACGGTATCCTGATACGGCGCGAAGCTCAATACCGTCCGCTTTGGCTGCATCGAACAATTCTTCGAGTGCATCCGCCGCTTCTTTTCTCAGGTTCCGCTTCTCATGCGGCTCATCAAAAGAAAATGGAACATTCGGCTCCACGAGATCACTGGGTTCATAACCATCCGGCAGGCTGCGCTGTTTATTCACAACCACCGTCACGGCCTCCGCATTCGTTACGACTTGCTTGCCATTGCTCTCCTGAATGGTGGCCTGGAGTGCATTCTCGCTGCGCTTCGCCATCACCGGATCTGCTGGCTGATTCTCAGGCGATGTCTCTCCGTCACCCGAGCCGCCTTCAGGAAGCGTATTTCCTTCCTGACCTTCCGCAGGCGATTGCAGCTCCTGCCCCTGCTCCTTGCCGGAACCCGCATCATCCGATTGACACCCCGCCAGAATGGCCCCTGTCAACAGCAGCGATGACAGCATCACGCTTGTAAATCGTATTCCTCTTCCCGAAAATGCATTCATCTCTGCTTCTTCCTTTCCCACAGTTTGTCCTGACCTCATTGTACCTTATCGGGAATCAGCGGGACAAACGAGCGGCTGGCGAATCATGGCGGATATACTCCGATTATGTCAGTTATACAGCAGCTTATCGCGTTTTACGGCGCCATCCTTAGCTAATCCCATCCAAATTTATGATGGATTCCCCAGCTAAGGCAACCTCAAACTTCTGCGCTTCTGCTCGGCTTGCTTGGCCGCCCCGCGGGCGATCAGGCCGAGCGCCTTGGAAGCGCCGCGGACGCCGGGCAGCAAGCTTGTCCAGTCCCCGACTGGGCCAAGCTGATCTGCCGGAGGCGGTGGTGACAGCTGCACCGCCAGCTCGCCAAGCTGCGGGCCGGGTCGGTGCAGCCGGCCCTCGGCCGCGGCTTCGGCCACCCATTCGCCGGGAGAAGGGCCAGACGGTCCCTTCTCCTTCGCGCGCGTGGCCGTGTCTGCGGCAGAGCCGCCTGCCGACGGGGCTGCTTTGGCCCAGGCAGCGAAGACGCCGGCCAGCACCGCTTCCCGCGGCAGCCCCAGCAGCGTCAGCTGCTGGAGCGGCTCTGCCGCGATGTGCGACGCTGCGGCAGCCAGCAAGGCCGCAGCGTGCCCGCATACCGACTGGCCGCAGGTGCAGTCGGCAGCAGCGGCGAGCGCAGCGCCCGGCAATGGCGAAGGTGCCAGCTCATCGAGCCAAGGGGCACCTTTGCCTGCGAGCAGGCGGTACAGCGCCTGCGGGTCTTCCTGAAGATAGGCCAGCACCGCCTCACGCGCAGCAGCGTCCAGCATTTTTACATGAACGCTGACTTCGCAGTCATCTGGTGATTCTTCGGCTCGCTTCACCTTACCCTTGAGCAGCCCTGGTTCGAACACCAGCTCCATCGGTTCGGATGCTCCTATCGGTTCCATAGCCCACACCTCCTGCAGCCCATCCTTATACTTCAACAGGCTGATTATTACGCTCTATTTAATCCAGGTTACATCCAATCCTGCTCCTGCAGCTCAATAAGCTGGCGGAGCTCGCCGTCTGACATTTCCGTCAGCCACGTTTCTCCTGATCCGACAACCTGTTCAGACAATGCCTTCTTCTGTTCAATCAGTTCATCGATGCGTTCCTCCAGCGTTCCTTGAGAAATCAGCTTATGCACCTGCACATTGCGATGCTGACCGATCCGGAATACACGGTCCGTTGCCTGATTCTCGACCGCCGGGTTCCACCATCGATCATAGTGGAGCACATGATTCGCACGGGTCAAATTCAAACCGACACCGCCGGCCTTCAGCGACAGAACAAAAAACTCCGGCCCTTCGCCTGCCTGAAATGCCCGGACCATCTCATCCCGTTCGCGTTTGGGTACCCCTCCATGAAGAAAATACGGTCGTTTCCCGTATTTGCGACCTAGCATGCTGACCAGCAGCTCCCCCATACCAACATACTGGGTAAAAATCAGCGCCGATTCGCCGACATCTGATATGCTGTCGAGAATCTCGAGCATGCGTTCCATCTTGCCGGAGGACTCTGCGCGTACCGCGCGGCCTTCATCCCGTCGAAGCAGCTGCGGATGATCACATATCTGCTTCAGCTTGGTGAGGGATGAGAGCACAAGCCCCTTGCGGGCCATGCCCGTCCGGCTCTCGATCTGCCCCATCATGTCATCGACGACCGCTTGATACATCGCACCCTGAACCTCGGTCAGCGGACAATATGATTTCAATTCGAGCTTCTCCGGCAGATCCTTGCGAATATCCGGATCACTTTTCAGTCTGCGCAGCATAAATGGAGAAACGAGTTTGTGAAGCTCACGGAATTTCTCCTGCTGTCCCTCGCCCGGCGCATAGCGCTGACGAAAGTTGTTAAACGATCCCAAATACCCCGGATTGAGAAAATGGAATATGGACCACAGTTCGGCCAACCGATTTTCCACCGGCGTTCCCGTCATCGCTATGCGATGAGGTGCAGACAATTTCATGACACTCTGTGCCTGCTTCGTACGATAATTCTTAATATATTGAGCTTCATCAAGCACCACACTCGACCACTGGATTGCGGATAAATCACTGCCGTCCCGGCCCGCCAAATGATACGTGGTCAGCACGACATCATGATCAGCTGCCTCCTTCAGGAAGTCTTCCCCGCGCAGACGGCGGACGCCATGGTGCACATGCAAGGTGAGACCGGGGGCGAACCGCTGAATTTCCCGCTGCCAATTGCCCAAGAGCGAAGTCGGACATATGATCAGCACCGGACCGCCTGCGGATTCGGTTTGAAGACGCTCAAGCAGGCAGGTAATGACCTGAACCGTTTTTCCAAGTCCCATATCATCCGCGAGGCAAACCCCGAATCCCAAATCGCGCATCACGCTAAGCCACTGATACCCCCGCTCCTGATACGGTCTTAATTCCCCGTGCAGCGAGGAAGGAATCGGCCGGGAAGGCAGCTTGCGAACCGTATCTCCATCCAACAAGGATGAGAGCAGTCCTGTCGTCTCCACTTCCTCGATGAACAAGCCCTTCCACAGGCGTTCCCCATCCATATCTGCGCTAAGATGCATCCATTCTGCAAGCTCCATCTCGCCCTTCTCATGGCGTTTCATGAAGCGTAACACCTGATGGATTTCCTTCAGATCGACCTCGACCCATTCACCGCGAAACTCCACATAAGGCAGATTCTGTTCGGCAAGAGACTTCAATTCTTCCCGTGTGAGGGATTGACCTCCCATCGCCGCCGATATCTGAAAGCTGACCAGATGTTCCATGCCCAGTACAGGGAGGGGATGCGCTTCGCCAGGCAGCCTGGCCTCGGGCATCATTTTGAGAGATAAGCCGACGCGGCGCCGGCCTTCCCGGCTCCAGCGAGACGGCATTTGAACCGTGATACCGCTTGCCGTTAGCTTGGGAACCGACTCCTTCATAAACGTGGACAAGCGCTCGAGCGTAAGTGTTACGCTATCCGGAGCGTGTCCATACAAGCCTTCGGCCAGCTCAGGCGCCAGCTCTGCGGCTTCTCCCAGCTTCATTAACAGCTGGAGCTGAATCGAAGTATACATACGGCCGCGGATCACTTGATCCGGCTCCGGGTTCCCCCAGATGCTGCGAACAGGCATTAATAAACCTTCGTCCTCCTGGCTGCGTACCCAGAAGGAAACCTTCCAGTCCTTCCGGCTGTCTTCGAGCGGCGGCTCGAGCCGGAGTCCAAGCGCGAACGTTCCGTTCTCGGGAGTCTGACCCTCCCCTGTAGGGTAAGGGAACACCGTTCCCCCAACACGTTCTACTGCTTCCTCCAGTTCACTGACTTCCTCCGCCGTGCCTTGAATGGGAATATCCCGGCTGACCGTCAGCAGACCGTTCCACCACAGCTCAGCCAGCGGAGATTGTCCCCGCCGGTAGTTCGCCAGATAGGTCCGCAGCTTATCCTCCGAATCCTGGACAGCGACTCTGGCCTGGCTGTCGATGATTCCGCACAGGAAGGAATACAGCACAATGGCCCCTGCTTCCTCCCGGGTAGATGGATCGCTCCCGGCAAGAGCAGCTGGCGTCCCAATCCCGATGGGCGGAATATTCGCCGCAAGCAACAAAAAGCGCGAAGTATCCTCCGCAGACAACTGCGGCTTCCATACTGCTTTTATATTCTGCATCGTTGTCCGGCGCCTTCCTGCTGAAGGCACCTCCGCTGTACCCGGTGCAAACTTCCCTTGCAGGAGCAGCTCCAATGCAAACCTGCTGGCTTGTACCCAATACTCCATCTCTTCACCGATAGTCAGACCCTGAGCCTGATAATACTCGGTGTCCAGTGAGAGAAGCATCTGAAATGCGTCTCCCGGTGTGAGTGCGAGCCCTTCCATTGTCCGTCCGCCAAGCGTCTTCCGTTCCGGACGCCGCGTGCTTTTCGATCCGAGGACTTTGGACGGATATCTGAGCTCGGCAAGCCGGAGGGAAGCGTTAGCAAAGGGACGGGTTCCATCCGGTCTGTGAAAGGTACGGACCACGCGGCTCCATGCATCCACTCTGGGCTCCGAAGTCTCACCGGAAAAACAAAAGAATACGTCACCTAACCATACGCCATAGAGCGGTTGATTCATCGTTGTCTCCCGTCTTTTCCTGCTTTATAGATATTATTACTATCTTATACGATAGCTGCATAATTTCAAAACGATCAGGAATTTTACTTACTCTAAAATAACATCATCCTTTATCATACCATGTATTGGCTATTGCGTTGTGATCTATGTATTGCAGAATTCTTCTATTATATAGGTTCAGGAAATATCCTAATTATATAAGTTTGTGAAAAACCCGCCTTCTTATACAATACAGATACCCTCATCATCAAAAGGCAGGATTTCGAATCGCGGGTAATTTTATGCGACCCCTTTTGCCTGACACTCGTATGTAGATCATACTTTTTCAATTTTGGGAGGTTATTCATATGAGCAGTGTTGCTGGTGTCGGCATATTCGGTATCGGAGCTATGCTGGTAATGTTATTATTCTTCGTTCTTCACATTGTCATCTGCGTATGGGGTTACAACGATGCCCGGCGGAAAGGCCGCAGCCCGGAGTTTGCGCTCCTTGTTGTGCTCGGATTACTGTTCTTCCCCGTTGTTGGTTTAATTATTTATTTACTGATTCGAAATCATTATTAACAATGCCACTTGATGACTTGGTTGGTGGTAGCTCCCCGCGCTTCCACCCTACCTGATCTGGCCATGCTCATTGGCTGTTAAGCTCTTAGATAGACGTAAGCTGCAACGGACCAAGAAGACGTTAATTCGTGAATAATGGCTCTCGTGAAATTCTAGCGGACCTAAGCGACGTTATTCCGGGTAAAAAGCGGCGTTTGAAGAGGAAAACAACACATTAACAGCTACTGAGTCCGTTAGAGCTTAAAAAAAGCCCAAAAGGGTGAAATAACGGCTAGGTGGTCCGTTAGCGTGGAAACAAACCAAAGGGATGGAATATGCCCGGCTAGATAGCACCGTAGTGTGGAAGCACACCAAGGTGATGGAATATGCCCGGCTAGATAGCACCGTAGCATGGAAGCAAACCAAGGTGATGGAATAAGCCCTGCTAGATAGCACCGTAGCGTGGAAACAAACCAAAGGGATGGAATAAGCCCGGCTAGATAGCACCGTAGCATGGAAGCAAACCAAGGTGATGGAATAAGCCCTGCTAGATAGCACCGTAGCGTGGAAGCAAACCAAGGTGATGGATTAACCCACCAGATAGTCCGTTAGTGTAGACTGCTTTTTAACTTCCACTACTGCGCACGCATGATCCTCTGCCAGTCAGTCAATGCGAGGGTCTTCATTCTTAATCAGATGCTGCTCGCTCGAATGAAACTTGATTACACATGCCATTGTGCTCAATAACCTAGCCCCGGGCTCAGGAATAGCCCCATTGTTACTCTAATTTTCATTCCCTCATATGCCGCTATTGGTGCAATCTTGTCCTTGACGCGTTTATTTTAGTTTTCTTCGCATCCAAAAACCAAAAAAAGGCGTTGCAGGGCTAAGCCCTGCAACGCCTTTTCAATGGATTTAACCCTCAATGACACAAGGTCATCGTCATTATTACTTCGCTTTCAGGCTTTCCCACGATTTCTGAATGCCTTCAAACAATTGATTCTTGTCCACATTGCCAGCTACGTATCCCTGCATCTGGCTTCCAAACTCATTCATGCCGCCATCCGGGAATTTATTGAACTCCCAGCTGAGGGCTTTGTTCTCTTGGCTGTATTTCATCACATCGTTACCCAGGTCGCCAAGCGTCTCGCTGTTCGCTTCAATGCTTGTCAGTGCCGGAATGAATTTAAATTCTTCCGTAATGTAACGTTTACCTGTCTCGGAAGTCACGAGCCAGTTCAAGAATTCTTTGGCTTCATCCTTCACTTTGGACTTATTGTTCACTACCCAGTTGTTCGGCACGCCGATTGGGAGTTTATCGTTCTCTTCCGCATTATCGTTGATTGGCATTGGCAGAAGGCCAATGTTCAGATCCGGGTTGATTCCGTCGATTTGCACTTGCGTCCAGTTCCCGTTCTGCGTCATCGCTGCTTCGCCACTGGCAAAGGTTGTGATCTCTGTATTGTAGTCCGTTGTCAACGGGTTCTTCTGCCCATATTGAATCGTCAGGTCGAACAGACGCATCCATTCGTCAAATTTCGCGTTGCCTACCAGCTTCTCCGTACCTTCATTCAATCCTTTAACAAAAGCATTAGGATCTGGCTGATGCGCAAACGGAATGTTCAGCAAGTGGTTTGCCAAGATCCATGTTTCCTGGTAACCATTGGCGAATGGAGTAATGCCAGCCGCTTGCAGTTTTTTAGCCGCTTCCTCAAGCTCGGTAATGGTCTTAGGAAGCTCGGTGATTCCTGCTTTTTCAAACAGATCTTTGTTGTAGATGAACCCGTAACCCTCGATGGTCATGGGTTGACCGTACAATTTGCCGTCTTTGGTCATCGGCTCTTTAGCCACGTCAACAACGTCTTTCACCCACGGCTGATCTGACAAGTCTTCCACGTTCTCGAACCAAGTCTCAAGATCGCGATATCCGCCTACGTTGAAAATATCCGGCTCATCGCCAGAAGCGAATTTGGCCTTCAGTGCTGCACCATAGTCGGAGCCGCCACCAACCGTTTGAATGTCCAGCTTGATGCCGGGATGCTCTTTCTCATACTCGGCCTTCAGCTTGTTCAGAGCCTCGGCTATTTCTACTTTGAATTGGAAGATCTTAATCGTTTTTGTTCCACCCTCAGTTCCGCCTTCAGCGCCTTGATTCTCCTCTTTGTTGCCTCCGCACGCTGCAAGAAGCGTGGAGAAAGCCAGAACCATGACCAGGAGCAGCTTACTGTATTTCTTCATTGGTGAATCCTCCCTTTTGTCTTCTCTAATCAATTGGTTTACATCGCTTGATGATAGCGTTTACTTTTTCAGTATAATCAACCTTTTTTCGTAAGATCAGGTATTATATTGATCTATCAGGGGGAAGGAATTGACCGATTGACTCCCGCTTATCCCTTCACCGCTCCCTGCGTGATTCCCTCAATGATGTATTTCTGCATAGCCAGGAAGAAGATAATGACCGGCATGATCCCCAGCACAAGCGCCGGAAGCGCCAAATCCCACTGCTTTGTATATTGCCCAAAAAATGCGAAAGTAGCAATCGGAATGGTCCGGAGCTCCGCGGACTGCAGAATCAGGGATGGAAGCAGGTAGTCATTCCAAATCCACAAGGTATTCAGAATGATGACTGTAACAAACATCGGTTTCATCAACGGAAACACAACCCGGAAGAATACCCCATAGCCGCTCGCTCCATCCACCGTTGCGGCTTCTTCAATCTCTACGGGGATCGACTTCACAAATCCATGGAACAGGAAGACACTCAGCGGGACCCCGAATCCAAGGTAACAGATAATCAAGCCGTACAAGCTGTTATTAATGCCGAGCGTAGCCGTCACTTTCACGAGCGGGATCATGATCGACTGGAATGGAATAACCATGGCTGCAACAAACAAGGCAAACATGAGCTGATTAAAACGCGTGTTGCGGCGCACCATTTGATACGCAGTCATCGCGCTTAACATCGCCAGCAGCAGGTTGCTTACAACCGTAACGACCAGCGAGTTCCAGAAGGCCAGCGGAAAGTTAGTAATGTTCCATGCCCGTGAATAGTTACTCCATTCAAACGCGGTCGGAAGACCCGCGGAATCCGTCAACAACTCGCCAAAGGTTTTGACGGAGTTCACAAACAGGAAGTAGAACGGGACCAGGAAGAGCAGTGCCACGATGATCATAATGATCTCGGTGGCCAAGGTGTTCAGCCGGTATTTTTTCATAGTCTCCATTAAGCCTCAACCTCCTTGCTCTTGGTGAATCGAACCTGCAGACTCGTGATGATGGCAACCACGATGAAGAAGATGACCGCCTTCGCCGTTCCGAGTCCGAGACGGTTATTCGTGTATGCCTCGTTGTAAATATTCATGGCCACCGACTCCGTAGAGCCAAACGGTCCGCCCTTCGTTAGGGAAAGGTTCAGGTCAAACATCTTGAATGACCAGGAAATCGCCAGGAACAAACATACGGTAACAGCTGGCATCACCAGTGGTATAATGATCGATCGCAGCACTTGTCCTCTGCTTGCGCCATCAATCTCGGCAGCCTCCAGAATATCCTTGGGCACGTTGTTGAGCGAGGAAATGTAGATAACCATCAGATAGCCCGCCGTCTGCCATACGAAAACGATTACAATTGCCCAGAACGCAGTTCCTTTTGTTCCGAGCCATGGCAGGTTGAAGAATCCAAGATTCGTGGCATTACCGATAGCGGCAAACCCTTTTACAAAAATAAACTGCCAGATGAAACCAAGCAGCAAGCCGCCGATTACGTTAGGCATAAAGAAAATCGTCCGCAGCACATTCCGTGTCTTTAGCGGTTTGGTCAGGAAATACGCAAGTAAAAATCCGAGCAGATTCGTAAGGATGACACCCAGCACCGTAAATCGGGTAGTGAACCAGAAGGCATCACGGAATTTATCATCATTGGTAAAAATGGTAACAAAGTTATCAAAGCCGACCCAGTCGATTTTGCTTGACACGCCATTCCAGTTCGTGAAGGAATAATAAAGCCCCAGCAGGAATGGAATGATCATGATCAGGATGAAAAAAATAGTGGAGGGTCCCACGAAAAGAAACTGCTGAAGCAGCGCCGAAGATTTTTTTCGATTCATCCCTTGATCTCCCCTTTTCGTTAAGTTTGTTGTATGATGTATAGCCATTATGCGGTAACCTGTTAACAATAAACACGGAGAATCATGAACCGTTAGGTGTAAAATATTGACCATACGCGCTTATGCCCATTCGATCATATTCGATAATCCAGAGGTGATCCATCATGAAATATCGCAGCATCCAGACCCGTCTTATCCAGTTCATGCTTGCAGTCACAACCATTCCCCTCCTGCTGTCGCTCTTCATCACGTTTACGCATACACGTGAATCAGTGAAGGAACAGACAGTGAATGAAAATGTTCGGCTGATTTATCAAGGAGCTACCAACCTGATGAACTATTTACGCGGCATTGACCGGGCATCGCTCTCTGTATATTCCGATCCCCATTTTCTGCGCAACCTTGCCCTAGACCCCGATAATTACCGGGTAATTGCCGAGCTGTACGCAACCTTGCAGGCTATCCAAACCGGCACACAGGACGTCCATCAGATTTATCTTCATAACGATTTGACGGGACAGTCCACCCAAATATCAAGCAACCTGCCTCGCAGGGAATTTCGGCAGGCTCCTTACCGCACCATAGAGCAATTTGGTCAGGGCAATACCGCCATCGAGCCTGTACATCAGGTGCACAGTTACGGGTTTCCGCCGCGGCCCGCGGATATCCTGGATTTTGAGGTCATCACCTTCTATCGATCCATAACCAACGTACCGTCACCCGACCAATATGCCCTCATGGCCATTGATGTGAAACTTGACAGTATTTTGGCCATTTGCGATCAACTGTATGCTAAAGAAGAAGAACAGTTATACTTGATTGATGACAATGGCAGCATCATATATAGTCCGGATCCGGCACAAAGAGGCCAATATTTGAACGATCCGGAGCTGATGAATGTAATCGCTCAAGCGGACAAGGGATATTATGACGGCAACGATGCGATGATCATTTATGAAAAGCTTGATCTGCCTTATGCCCCCTGGACACTGGTGAAGCAGATTCCACACCAGACCCTGTACAAGAACTCAACGGAATTAACAAGCATCAACGCGATTATTGCAATATTCGCGCTATTGATTGTCATATTCGGTACGTTATGGATTTCTATTCGAATTACCAAGCCCATCAAGCAGCTCACAAGTTATATGAATCAAGTAAAAACAGGGCGGCTTGACGTGAATATCGATGTGACAAGTCCGGATGAGATCGGTGTTCTCTCCCGCCGCTTCCGGAACATGATGGATACTATCAACAACCTGATCCTTCGTGAATACAGACTGGAGATCGCCAATAAAACCAATCAGCTGAAAGCACTGCAGGCCCAGATTGATCCGCATTTTCTCTATAATTCGCTTCAATCCATCGGCACCTTGGCACTCCAGCATAATGTACCGCGAATTTATTCCCTGCTCTCTTCGCTGGCGAACATCATGCGTTATAACATGCGCAACAGCGAAGCCAAAGTAACATTGCAGGATGAAATCAATCATGTACGGCTCTATCTTGAGCTGCAGAAGCAGCGGTTCCGGGATCAACTGGAAGTGATATGGGAGCTTGATCCGGAGAGCCTAACAGCTCCGGTTCCGAAAATGATCCTGCAGCCGATTGTAGAGAATTATTTCAAACACGGCATGAATACCCATGCCGGGGTCGGCCTCGTATCGATTTCTTCCCGTATATCCGAGGATAGCCGCTTAATCGTTGTGATCGAAAATAATGGTTCCTCGATCGATGAGGAGGAGCTTGCCTTGATTCGGAGCAAACTCGCCGCCGCTTACGATCACTATGATCGTAACGACAACGGGAACGATTCTATCGGGCTGTTGAATGTATTGATGCGATTGAATCTCTACACCAACAACAATGCTGAATTAATAATAGAGAACGCGTTGCCACACGGCGTCATTGTTACGCTCAATATCAACGCATGGGAGAGTGAACAGTAGAATGAGAGTATTGATTGTAGATGACGAGCAGCATGTACGGGAAGCGATCGGGCTTCTGGCTGACTGGGAGCGGCATGGTATAACCGAAATCGATCAGGCCGCTGACGGCGAGGAAGCCGTGAGATTAATTGAGGAGACCAGCCCGCAAATTGTTATGACCGACATGCGAATGCCCCGTAAAAACGGACTGGAACTTCTGACCTGGCTGCATAGCACCAAACCGGACATCAAGGTGCTTGTCATTAGCGGCTATGACGATTTTGAATATGTACGACATACGATTCGCTCCGGAGGCATTGACTATATCCTGAAGCCCGTGGAGCCGGACAGCTTGAACGAGGCGTTAAGCAAAGCGGTGCATACCTGGCAGCTAGAGGAAGAGAAACGGCAGCGCATCACCACTCAAAATATTGAAATGAATCAGATGACCCCGTTCTATATGGACCGCCTACTTTCGGATCTCGTGAGCGGATACGGGAACAGGGAAAGCGTCGTCTCCCAATTACGGAATCGGATTAGGCTGCCCGAGGCCGGTACTGTATGCAATGTAGCGGTGCTCAGCGATGTTCAATTTGACGAAGCCTTGCTGTCGAAATTTCGCAACAGGCGGCACCTGCTCTCTTTCACGCTTATCAATATCTGCAATGAGCTGCTGAAGGATCAGGGGGTTGCCTTCAGACACAGCGATAAGCCCGGCGAAATCATCCTGCTCTGCTGGCATCCGAGGCTTCCCTTCAACGACCTGCTGGGGAGGATTAATGACGGCTTTTTCTCTACCCTTCGCAGGCGCTGCCATTTCGGTGCGGCGGAAGCAAGCGCCTTTCCCAATGATCTCCCGAAGGCTTATCAAAATGCCGTCCAAGCCTTGTTCAGCCGCAATCTGCTGACGGGAACATGCCGAATACACCGTGAACGCGCCGTCGACAGCGAAGGCTCACGGACGCTGCGGCTCTCTTCCTATGAGGAGAAGTTCAAGCTGGCCGCTCTTAGCGGAAGCAAGGAACGCATGGAAGCTGCCACGGAGGAATGGCTGCAGGATGTACGCGATCGGGATCTTGTATCCCCGGAGCATCTGCTCCGGTGGAATTCGGAATGGGACTGGATACAGTATCACTGGACAGAGAGTGAGGTGAAAAGCACGCAGGAGCCGATCGAAGACGCTGAAATCTCGCAGGATCTTCCATCCGCTCTGCCCTTTGGCGAGGAAGGAATGATCTGCTGGGATCGCTGGCGTGAACAGATCAGCGGCAGGCTGCATGCGGCATCCAGGGTGCTTACCCAGATCCATTCAAAGGATAACCATATCATCCATGACATCGCCCACTATCTGGAGCATCACTATCACGAGGAGATCTCGCTGCAGCAAATCGCGGGGAGATTCTTTCTGAGCAGGGAATACATTTCGCGCAAATTCAAACAGGAATTTGGCGTAACGCTATCCGATTTTCTCGGTCGGATTCGCATCAACAAAGCCAAGACGCTGCTGCTTAACCCCCAAATCCGGATTGCTCAAATCGCGGAGATGGTCGGTTATCAGGATGAGAAATATTTCAGTAAAGTGTTTAAAAAAATGGAAGGCTTCACGCCGAACGAATACCGTAAGAAGCATATGAATTAACGAGTTGCCTGCTGCCTCTCTCGGGAGGCACTGGCTCGATATCGATTCTTTTGGGTATATTCTATATATTCCAGACTGATACCAGGAGGAGATCGTATGTACCGCAACAATCCATACCGCTGGTGGAATCTTCTGTTTTTTGCCGGGGTTATCACCGTGAATGTGTTATCGGGAATTCTGCCGCTTGGCGGCAGAACAACCGGGGAAATATCGGATATGTATTATACGGCGATCACTCCCGCGGGTTATGCCTTTACGATATGGTCCGTCATCTATGTGCTGCTGCTCTTTTTTGTCATCTACCAGCTGCGCCGTGATACCGGAACCCGGGATACTGTCAGATCCATCGGACCATGGTTTATACTAAGCTGCGTCTTCAATATGGCATGGCTGGTATTGTGGCATTATCTGTATATCGAGTGGTCTGTCATTGTGATGTTATTGCTGCTGTTAACCTTATGGGTACTCTATGTCCGCACGCACTCCATAAGCTATCCAGCAACAGGGGAGAAGCTGTTTCTCCAATTACCGTTCAGCCTTTATATCGGATGGGTGTGTCCTGCCTTTATCGTGAATGTTGCAATCGTGATTCAGAAGAATGGCTGGAGCTTTCTGGGTCTGAATGAGACCCCCTTGGGGATTGTCCTGCTCTGTATCGGGGCTCTGCTCGCCATTCTCATCGGCCTCCGTTACCGTGACAGTATCGTACCGATGGTCTTTACGTGGGCATATATCGCCATCGCTGCCGAGCATCGGGAGACGGACGCCATCTTGATGACAGCCTTTATCCTTTCTGTTGTCTTGTTCGTATATGCCGTATGGCTCTTCTTTACACGAAACCGGAGAAGGTCACGGTATTAAGTGAACCCCCCTCGCTAAGCAGTTAAAGCGTCTTGCTACCAATAAATCGAGGGGAAGTGTCATAACTTGGGTTGAATTGATCAAGCCAAGGGGATTTCCATTTCGAGAGACCTATTCAAGCGATCTTAGAATTTCTCCAATAATCCCCTTGGATTGATGAACACCGGAATCGATGTTTGTCATAATGATGCTGCCCTTGCCTTGATACGGCTTCGCTGTCAACAGGCATTGGAATCCCACACCCCAACCAAGTGACGATATTTCAACTTCCTGCTCACTCCCATCCAGAAAAACTCCAAGCCCTGTCCAGTCTCTGCCACCTTGAGGAGTAATCCATTCTTTTGCCTTGCCCTCAGAAATCCCTAGTATACTCTTGCTCTTCAACGAATTCATCAATTCGATCACCAGAACGGCCAGATCGGCTGGCGTGGTCCAAAGCCCTGAAGCTGCTGGGTATGGATACATGGGGTACTTGCCTTCAACTAATCTCCCGTTTTTGTGGTGACCGCATGACAGCTGTCCATTCATTGATTTGTAGGAAGACGGATTCATTTTACTGTTTCTGATATGTAAAGGAGCAAATATAAGTTCATCTAACAGTACCTGAAACGGCTTTCCAGATACGTCCTCTATTACTTGTTGGATGATGCAGAAACCTGTATCGGAGTAAGCAAATTCACTACCAGGCTCATACGTGACATTAATCGCTTCTCTGCAATAGGCTGACCTTCCCTCTAACAGTTCCACCACTGAAGGTGAACCCTGTACGGAATTCCACACACCAAAACTATTTTCAGGATCCAAGATCCCTGATTGATGACTGAGTAATGTTCGAAGGGTCACTTTATGATGTTGCGTACATTCGCTCTCAGGAACCTTCCAGGAAGAGAGTTTAACATTAACATCTTCATCTATATCCACAATTCCTTGATCAGCCAACTTCAACACGAGCATGGATGTAACAAATTTACTAATGGAGCAAGCGTTAAACATAGAATGGCTAGTTACCCTGCGATCGGTTCCCGCTTCCAGAATACCGTAACCTTCCGTCATACGAATGTGACCCTCTTGAATTCTTGCCATACTCAATCCTGTCACCTGATATCGTTCCATCCATTCACGTATATTCCTGTTGATATCAGACCCCATTCCCATGGTATTCCCCCGTTCCATCTATCCTTTTACTAGATTCCTATCCATTATAGAACATATGTTCCTTAAAATCAATATTAATGGGAATTAATTCACAAAACCAAACAAATAGGAGCTCTGCCAAGGTAGGCAGAGCTCCTATCATAGAATTGCTTATTTCTTAACAGCGATAACTTCGATTTCAACCAGTCCGTCCTTCGGAAGACGGGCAACCTCCACGGCACTGCGGGCAGGATACGGCTCTGCGAAGAAACTGCCATACACTTCATTCACGGCGGCAAAATCATTCATATCCTTCAAGAACACAGTGGTTTTAACCACCTGTTCCAGGCTTGTCCCGGCCGCTTCAAGAATCGCCTTCACATTGCTAAGGGACAGCTTGGTTTGCTCCTGTACCCCTTCGCCGAATTCACCTGTCTCCGGGTTCAGACCAAGCTGGCCTGATGTATACACCAATCCGTTAATTTCAACAGCCTGGCTGTAAGGCCCAATGGCTCCTGGCGCTTGGTTCGTCGATATGATATTTTTACTCATCGTTCATCACCCTCTCTATGTATTCCTATCTGTGTACATTGTAATCTGCCACGGTGACTCTGGCAAATCTAATCAGCTGCCTCGCCAAGTACATGAATGACTTCATTGGTGTAGATATGATGGCCTTTCATATCTGTTAACCCTATGTTGACCATCGACTTGGCTACCTTTACCGCCGGAATGGCGCGGTATGGAGCGAGTTTCGGACCTCTGAACGCAAAATCGAAGGCTGTCATGAGAACCGAAGCGGCTCGCTCCCCAAACCGCTGCTCGGGCCTGTCACCCAGCAATAATGACGGTCTGAACAGATGCAGTCCTCGAAAACCGATCTCGCCCAATCTTTGTTCCGTTTCCCCCTTTGTCCGCAGATAGAAATTACGCACCTTCGGGTTGGCTCCAGCGGAGCTGACCGCCATAAACTGTCTTACGCCATGCCGCTTAGCCAGCTCTGCGGTTTTGATGACATAATCCACATCCACTTTGCGGAACTCCTGCTGGGAACCGGCCTTCTTAATCGTTGTCCCCAAACAGCAATACACGCTATGGACGCCGGAAAAAGCATCGCTGTATCGATCCAGCCGATCCCACTCCACCAGGATGGGCTTCAGCTTGGGATGTGTAACATCCGGAAGCCTTCGAACGAGCACGCGAACCTCGTCAAGCTCCTCACGGCGCAGCAGCTCGTCGGTTACCAATTGGCCTACAAGTCCCGTGGCTCCGACCACAAGGGCAATCATTCCCACCTCGAGTCTCCCTCCTTCCGTTCATGATATTAAATATAAATTACGTGAAGGATCTATCCGCAAATCGCCACTCTTCTATGGAGAACGAAGAACTCTCCGCCCAACCGTCAATGCAATCAGCACCATCAAGACGCCCACTGCGGTTTGAAATCCGTATTGAGATACCCAGTCCGGCGCATTTGCGATCCCTTTATATATAAAACCTCCCAGCACAGGGCCCAGGAAAGAAGTAAAACCCGTTATCGCCGAGTATACAGCAATAAACATCGGCCGTTCGCTTTTTGGCGTATCCCCAATCATAAAGTTGAAGGCCAGCTGGTTAAACCCGCCTACTCCGGCACCCAGCAGCATATGCGACAGCAGCAGCACCGGAATAACCGGCAGGACTGACAGCAGTCCCCATGACAAGCATGAGCCTGCAATAAGCGGCAGCGTCCAGTAGAGCAAGGTTCTGTTGCTAAAGCGCGCGTTCAAATTCCCCCACACATAGAAGCCGATCATCATGACCATGGTTTGTGCAACCGTCATGATGGAAACGACCGAATACGAAATATGCAGAACATCTAGCATGGCGTATGAATATAGCGGGACAATCAGCGTCTGCAGAAACAACCAGGCTGCCAGAAATAACGTTGACCTGATGAAGGTGGAGTCCGCAAGTGGCTTTCGGATCATCGCTTTAAACTGACGCTCACTCGAATGCTCGAATGGAGGGTCCGGATACAAGAAGAATAGGGACAAGTTCGCGGAAATTGCAATCCATGAAATGATAAACAGAATCAGGAAGCCCTCGCTGCCAGGATAACGGTCCAGGATCACCCCCCCGACAAACAGGGTCAAGGCCCCCAGCGCATTCAAAATCGTATTGCGTATGCCAAAATAACGTCCCCGCACCTTCGCTGGCACCATATCGCTAATAAGCGAAGTCCAGAGTACGCCGGATACGGTATTGGCTATAAAGGCGGCCATGTACAAAACCATAAACACCGGAATCCACCAGCGTTCCGGGAACATAAACGGAATAACGCCTGTGGCCCCCCATAAGATGCGGTGCACAAAGACGAATACAATCATGGCCTTCTTGCGGTATTGCAGGCGCTGGATCAGGTACGCTACTAGAATCTGAAGCACGTTGAACAGCGTTGTGACGGCGAGAACGAATCCAACCTCGCTGGACTCCGCGCCCAAGAACAATAAGTACCCTGTAAGAAAAGGCCCTCCCAGCAGCGTCTGCAATATGATCGCCGGGACCCCTTCCCATGTTGCCGCTATCAAATTTCTGCGCTGGTATGAAACCTGTTTACGCGGCTTGTGAATAACCTGGACAGCCTTGATGATGATGCACTCCTTCGATGTCTTAGAATGGGCTGATCAAACTTCCTTTTGACCTCATTCTACACCGCATTACACCTAAGTCAATATGACTTTTCAAATATAAAACTCACATGATTTTCTTCATGCCTAAGGGCTGGATACCCCGGCTTAAGAAGACACAAAAAGAGTGCAAATCAGGCACGATTTGCACTCTTTTTCCAAGCGGTTATGAAACTGGTCAACGGTTTCCATTCCCTGCGGAGCCAGCCGGATGATTCGGCAGTTTCCTCCGCCATAAGCCCCGCGGGGGAAAACGCCTGCTGACTGTCTTTGACAGGGAGAGCTTCCTCGTTCATCATCTCATAGTATCCCAAATGATAGGTGCTGACCATGTCTCCGTGTAAGGTAAACGCTTTGCCGTCACGAATATCAATCAATTTGCCGGTCACAACCCGGGATTCCAGCATGATCATTCCGCCTCCCTTATCATCTGAATAGACTAGTCACGGAACCTTGTACTCCAATCTGTATATTCACGCTCTGCGTCATCTTTCGAGTGACCGTAGCGTTCCTGTATCTTACCTACCAACTTGTCCTTTTCTCCGGCAATCACGTCGAGGTCGTCATCGGTCAATTTGCCCCATTGCTTCTTCGCTTCGCCCTTCATCTGCTTCCATTTCCCTTTAAATACGTTGCTATCCATAAATATCAGCTCCTCTTAGAGTAATGAATGATGAATTCTATAATTGCCTGTACTTGTGTATACCCGTCACGAGTTTCTCTGAATCCTGGCAAAGGATGTCATGCGCAGATTCTTCCTCCTTCTTTCTCCGGTGGCCTGCAATTGTGAAGATATAGAAAAGCTGCCACCGTGGATCTCGACAGATCCACGGGACAGTTATTTTCACACCTGCCTATCCAAGTTCTCATTGTTACTCAGGTACCGGATTCTACCGCCTATCATCCTTTCAATTTAATGACCGATGCCTCCCGTTCTCTCTCTTTGTCCTTCTCTTCTTCTTTATCATCGCCAACAAGCTCTCTTGCGGAAGCTTTGAATTCGAACAATGTACGGCCTACCGCCCGGCCAAGTTCCGGCAGCTTCGAAGGCCCGAACAGAATGAGGACGACAACCAAGATCATCATTAACCCGACAAAGCCGACATTCTGGAACATATGGACTCAACTCCTCTAATTAAGTAATGGTGAGTCTGTTTGACTCCTAAGCGCTGGAATTGTTATTTCGGTTTTTTCCAACTATCCTGCTCCCTATTTCTTCTTACTCGGAAACACGGCTACCGCCTCAATCTCAATCAACCAATCGGAATTAACGAGACTGGCTACTCCTACGGTGGAACGAGCAGGCTTAACCGGATTCTCCTTCGTATTAAAGAATTGGCCGTAAGCATCAAACCAGCCGGTATAATCAACACTTCCATTCTTGGCTGCATCCGGGGTCAAGTACACCCTCAGATAAACAACATCCTTCATTGTCAGTCCCTGCTCCTTCAGCTGCTTCTCAATCTCCTTCAGGATGCCGATCCCCTGGGTTTTGGTGTCGCCATAACGTTCGTACACCGATTTGCCATCCTTGTTCAACATAGGGGGCACTGTCCCGCTGGTATAGAGGTAAGAAGACCCTTCCGGCACAATTACCCCGCTTGAGATAGAAGAAGTAGGACTGCCGTAAAATTTAGGGGCGGGCGCTGCCTTGGATGGCTTCTTATGGACAGTGGCACTGTCTGCATACGCAGTGACGCTTACGGCACTGAACAACATGACCAGAGCCAGTAACGTCTTCCATTGGTTATTCATTGAATAGTCTCCCTTCAATTTAGGCTTTCATGACACGCTTATGGATATCGGTTACGACCTCACGCGCAGACTCGATGGCTCCTGCCTGCCAGGCCGTGATATAACTGATGTGCTCCCCTGCCAGATAAACGCGGTTATCCGGCTTGCACAAGGTAGGATAGTAGGTTTTCCTGTCGTTGGCGGAATAGGACACCCAGCCCCCTTCCTGGTACTTGGTCTTCTTCCAGTCGATGGAGTAGGAAGCCTCGAACTCCTTCGGATACTGCGGATGGATTTTGGCCCCTTGCGTCAGCGCTAGTCTCTCGCGCTCTGCGTACGACATGCCCCCAAGTTTGTCGGCAGTCCCCCCGTATGCATAGTAGCCGAGCAGAATTCCCTTTTTCCCGAAATAATCGGTCGGAGGATAGTAGATTTGCGTAATATCCATATTCGTGAGGCTGCTGCCGCCGTAGAGATCATCGTCTTCCTCCCAGAATCGCCGCTTGAACTGCAGACCGATTTTACCCGCGGAGGCGTATCCGACACTGCTGATGGCCTTGGACATCTCCGGCGAGAAGTCTGCCGGAATCTTCTTTAGTACCGTCAGCGGTATGGTACAGATACAGTAATCCCCTCGGAGCTCCTGCTCTTTGCCGGAATTGCCGTCCTTATACACGATCCGCACCCCCGAGGAGGATTGGCGAATCTCCTTCACCTCTGCCTTGAACTTGATTCGGTTGCCAACCCGCTTCTCAAATGCCTTCACGATAGCATCCATACCGCCGACCGGATGAAACATCATCATCTGCTGGTCATAACTGTACTCATTGCTGAAATATTTACCGAAACCTGAATGAAGGATGGCCTTCAGATCGAACGGATCCCGGAGAACCCCCGCATCCAGCCGGCTTCCCGGCTCATCCTTGTAACCGCCGCGTTCCGATCCCTTATAGAACAGGTCCGGATTCAGGTCTCCCTCGGCCTTCAGATAATCTACGAGCTTCAGCTTCTCTTCCGCCGTAAGCGGCAGATCCAGCGCGTTTTGATTCACCGCTTTGGCAAGCATCTCGGCAACATAACCGCGAACATCTGCCTTGGCCGCACGTTTAGGGACCCGCTGCCCGGATAACGCGCCAACGTTCTCGTTATAGTAATAGCCACTCTCATTCACATTGTTGAAGGGCTCGATGGCCACACCAAACTTCTTGCAATAATCAAGCGTGACATGAAACTGCGGGATCCGCATCGGGCCTGCATTGAAATAAAGTCCGTTATCAAAGCGGGAGGTCTGGCGACCTGAACCAATCTCCGCCACAGAGGTCCCTTTGCGGATTGTCCAGTTACGACCACCGGCGAATTCCTTCGCTTCCAGAATCGTACAGTCATAGCCTGCCAGCCCAAGCTCATAGGCTGCCGTTAAACCCGCTATCCCTGCTCCAAGAATGATGATTTTTTTGCCTCCACGGCCGCTAAGATTTAAGTCATTCTTACCGGGAGGCGTATATTCCGCTGCTTTCAACGTTTCAGGCGATAGGAGCCCCATCGTACCCATTAGACTTAAGACGGCAACAGATCCTCCCACTTTGCCAACGGTCGTCAGAAATTGTCTCCGGGTCATCTCTTTTTCTTTTGGTTGTTCTTTTGTAGCCACCCTCGTTCACTCCTTCGCTAGTTGTGCTGGATTGGATTCATGAGCCGATCTTAGCAAAGAAACCAAACTTTGACGCAAATTTTGTTAGGAATCCTTACATTGTTTTTTTATTTTTGAAAAAAGATTGCTTTTTTCACTTCTTTTTCATAAAATCATGTCATAAATCCTTCCAAACGAAATGCAATTGCCCAATTATTACCGTTTTATCTTCTTTCAGTTTTAATCCCAAGCCATTCAACAAAAGCTCAGGGTTAATAATACTTACATAGGAGGTAAAGATCATGGAGAGTAAGGTGATGAGTATTGGGGTGGTTTGCGAACTGACTGGATTGACGGAACGACAAATTCGGTATTACGAGGAACGGAAGCTTGTTTTTCCGGAGCGTACCAAAGGAGGGAATCGCCGATATTCTTTTGAGGATGTGGAGAGCATCCAGGAAATTCATCGAAAAATGCAGGAGGGATTTAATACGTTTGAACTCAAGGAATTGAAGAAAAAACAGCGATGCACACCCATCTTCCGATGATGAACAAGGAGTGATCAAGACTATGGAGATCAAGAACACCATGACGATGCTGGAACATATCGCCGAGTTAAGGAAACGGATCCTGCAGGTGGCCGCCGTTTTTATACTTAGCATGGTCATCGGACTGATTGCCGCGCCTTACGTCTTATCAGTGCTAAAGCATCATTCGCCGGCATTTCAGGTAACCTGGAATGTATTCTCACCCTGGGACGGCCTGCGCATCTATATGAGCATCGGTATCGTCTTGTCGCTGCTGCCCACCCTGCCGTTTGCCCTGTATCAAATATGGCTGTTCGTTAACCAGGGACTGAACAACCGCGAGCAGAAAGCGGCACTCCGGTTCATCCCCTTCTCCGCCTTATGCTTCATCATAGGAGTAAGCTTTGCTTATTTTGTGGTTTTTCCCATGAGTCTTGCCTTTACAACGGGAATCAACAGTCAGATGGAGCTGGTGGAAACATATGGCGTCTCCCAGTACTTCGGGTTTATGTTCAATATTATGATCCCACTGTCACTGGCCTTCGAGCTGCCGGTTGTCGTCCTGTTCCTGACCCGGATCGGATTATTAAGCCCGGCTATCCTGCACACCATGCGGAGGTATGCCTATGTCATCCTGGTGATCATTGCAGCACTGATCTCCCCGCCTGATCTCGTCTCCCACCTCATGGTTGCTATCCCCCTGATTGGCTTGTACGAGATCAGTACATGGCTGGCAAGCTGGATGCACCGCAAGCAAAAGCATGCTGAAAGCGTTGAAACGGAGATAGACGCAGCGAACCAGATGATATGACGCTTGTGAGCCAATACGGGAGACACATCCTATGTTAACGCGCCTTGCTGCTGGTCCTGAGTCCAGGGAGGACAGTCTCAATCACATTGACATCACAAAAAGGAGGCCGTTTACCTAAAGGTAACGGTCTCCTTTTTTTAGAAGCCAACGAAAACAAGTCTTGCGTTCTCCGCTTGCCCTTAACGGATTGAAATAACCTTCTTCTCCGTTTTCATATATTTAACGAACATGCCCGCATAATCAGGATCCCACTGGGTCCCCCTGCCAGCCTCCAGTATGTTCAAGGCATCCACGGACTTCATGCCGCTGCGGTACGGTCGATCAGAGGTCATCGCATCATAAGCATCAGCCACCGCAATGATCCGGCCAAACAGCGGGATTTCTTTCCCCTTCAGCCCGTCAGGGTAACCGGCTCCGTCGTACCGCTCGTGATGGGAACGCACCCCTTCCAAATAAGGGGCCATGGCGTCAGCCGGCTCGATCTGCAGCAGAATGTTCTCTCCTTGTGCCGGATGGGCTTTCACTTGATCGAATTCCTCTGCCGTCAGCTTTCCTTCCTTCAACAGAATATTGTCGCGGACCCCGATTTTTCCGATATCATGCAGCAGTGCCGTCTTATGCAGGATATCGACCTCCTTTTCGCTCAAACCAGCCAGACGGCCGATTAACACCGAATATTCCGCTACCCGAAGCGAATGTCCCGCCGTATAGGGGTCTCTTGCATCAAGCGCCGCTGCCAAGGCGGCAAAATAGCTGTCCAACAGCTTGCGGTTTCGCTCTTCCCGCACCTGAAGCCCTCGAACCATCATATTAAACCCTGCAATCAAGTTGGAAAATTCATCGGAATACAGATTGGAGGTCTGAATGAGGCGGCCTTCCTTAATCTCATTCATTGCCCTATACAACTGCCGGATCGGGCGCTGTAAATCCTGAGTCAACAGCCAGGCGCCAACATAAGCAAAGCCTACGCCCAGCAGCAAAATGAATCCTGCCCATCCCCAGTACTGCTGGGCTATGATCTGACTGAGCCCCTCCAGCCGAATCTGGACCGCGAGACTGAACAGAAACAAGGGAAAGGTACCGATCAGCATCGTACTCAGCAGAAATTTGGTTCGAATTGCCATGAATACATGGCCTTCCAATGAAAAATCCACACCATAACGAGACAACGCCTGCCGCCTGATCTCCTTGATTAACGGACGGATTGCAGCTATCGTCAGAAAAAATTCAATCATTGCATGACAGCTGGCAAGGAGAATAGCTCCAAGACAAGCCAGCCATATGTAAAAAGGGGGAAAGTTCAGCTTCCCCTGCTCCATCATCCAAACAGTAAGTACTATGGCCGGAAGGGATAAACCCAATAAATGAGGACCGAATATGCGATATACTGCCATTCGCGGCATCCGATGAACGCTCAAATATGCTTTTTCCAACACTTCCAGATCGATGTTGTCTTCATCAAATCCCGCATGAATCGGTCGTAAGTGCCTAAGAAAAATTGTCAGCTCTGATGCAATCATAACCATAAACGAAATAGCGAGAATGATCATAAGACGTGCGCCTTCCTCGAACGGGATGTCCAAGGTCGTAACCATCAATACGCCACCCACAACAAGCACAGCTGCAGAGGACCCAATCATATAGTTCCGGATGAGCTGCTTAAGAAAAGACTTATACAGTTGCATGGTACGCCTACTTTCGTTGACAGATAATAAATATCGGCGAGGCATATTCATTGTAAATCAGAACTTATTCGACATTATGCTACAATTTTAAGAGGGCATCAGCGGAATTTGCAAGAAAAATTTGTTAATATGAATATCGTTGGAAATCGGAAAAAAATCAAGCGCTTTTACACAACATTCTAATACATGTTTGAATATCTTTGCTTATTAGAACATACTATGATATAATAAGTAATTGTTACATGAAGTTTAACCCCGTTAGTTCCTCGAAACATGGTTATTTACATCTCTGTTGAAGTGAAAATTCCTATTTTAATGACCCTAAGAGTAAGAGTTTTATGGAACGTTTTTCTGATTCACACTGGAGCGGTCATCGGAGCCGCAAGGACGAAAGAGAGGCAGGGCTTTTGTTGTTTTAGAATGATTCTTGAAGAAACTTCAAATACGGAACCAACTGTGCAGCCAGCCCATACTGGCCGTCAGGGGTTAAATTTTATATGCGCATTTAGCGCCAAATCAAGGACTCGGCCTTTGCCGGGTCCTTTTCCATGCCTCCCTTCGCACGCCCTTTTCGAATACCGAAAGACAGTGACAGCCGCCTAAACGGCTGCATATGATACCGAAGACGATCATTCGGAAGGAGCGTGTTGTTTTGAAAAAAAAGAAGAAAAGCGCTGTGTTTTCAACTGCCCAGTCCTACATGATAGATCCCAATACAAGAGAGCTTGACCTGCTGGAGCGCACGAAAGAGCACAGTCACCATAAGGAAACCGACAGAGAGGCCCACATTCTATCATCGGCTCCTGTTGCGGATCTGGAAGAGAATGCCGTTGGCATTAGCGAATTGCAGCAAACGAACGAAACCATGGACGAAGACATAATCAACCAGGTTATATCGGACCAAAATTCCCTTTTGCAAACTGCCCCAGATTCAGATTCGACCAATGAAACCTCTGCCTTCGATCTAGCATCACAAGCTGTCGATTCCAGCAATCCTGCTGCTTCGGATGTCGATCTCAGTTCTCCTGCAGTATCGGATGCCGAGCAAGTGCAGCTCATAACGGAAAAAGAAATGCCAGGAATCAAAGGAGCATTCATATTCACTGAAGATATTGGTGAATTTGCCATAACCGAAAACCGGATCGCTTCCAAAGCGGTCACAGCATCCAAACTGGCGCGCGCATCGGTGGGTCCCGAAGCTATCCAGGACCATAGCGTTACCAGCCTTCACCTGGCCGACGAAGCGGTGACCTCGGGTAAAATCGCGCCATTATCGGTCACGGGAGATCATCTGATGGATGGTATCTTATCCACGCGCAAGCTTCGGGACGGCTCTGTGAATGCCAGTAAAATCAAGGATAGCAGCATCACTTCACAGAAGCTGGCAGACCACGCTGTGACTGGCGATAAAATCGCGGATGGTGCCATATCTGCCCGTCACCTTGAGCAGCTTCTCATTACAACCGAACTGCTTGATAACCAAGCGGTTCACGGGGACAAAATCGCATCAAGCGCCGTGGAAACGCGCCATCTCGCGAATGAGACCGTGCACAACTCCAAGCTGGCCGACCTTGCGGTTACCTCTTCCAAAATCCGTGACGGTGCCGTCACCGGAAATAAAATTGCCAACGATGCCGTAAGTGGTTCCCACATCCTGCCGCAGAGCGTTGACAGTGAGCATCTGGCGAAGAAGGCTGTCACAGAAAAGCATATCGCACTCGGCAGCATTGGATCAGAGCAAATCGCGACTGGAGCTGTTAACGCTGCACATATCAAAGAAGGTTCGTTGAACGCCCGCCATCTGGAGGATGGAGCCATTGGATCAGAGCAAATCCAGCCGGGTGCCATAGGACCGGTCCAAATCAATAAAAACGCTGTATCTACCCTCCATCTGGCCGATTCCAGCGTAACCAGTTCCAAGCTCGCCGATCAGTCTGTTCATACGGCAAAGCTGGTTGAGCAAGCCGTTACGGCTTCGAAAATCGCGGATCAGAGCATTCTCCCGCACAAAATCGCCAATGAGGCTGTTCAAACCCGCCATCTGGCCAAGGGAGCTGTCGAATCCAGCCAGATTGCAGCAGCGGCTGTTCAAACCGAGCATTTTGCTGCACAGGCAGTGAATGCAGAGCATATTGCAAAGGGCAGTATCCTACCTCAGCATTTGGCTCCTCAAAGCGTGCCTGGCACTGCCATTCAGTCCAAAACGATAACGGACCAGCATCTGGCTGACGGAGCTATCGGGAAACGGCATCTTCAGGCGGCATCCGTCGAAGAAGATACGCTGGCACCCGAGAGCGTAACCAGCCAAAAGCTCGCGCTTGGTTCGGTTGGCGGGGCCATTATTGCACAGGATGGCGTGACCTCCAGCAATATTGCCAGCCAATCGATACAGCAGCAGCACTTGGCCGCAGGCAGCGTAGGTACGAGAGCCTTGCAAGAAGGGGCCGTTCACGAGTCCCACCTGGCTGAGAGTTCCATTGCAAGCCGTCATCTGCAGAAGGAAAGCGTACGGACAGAATCGCTCGGATTCGGCTCCGTAACGACAGATAAAATCGCGGCTGGCAGCATTCTGGAGTCCTCCATCGGCGATGGAGTTATTGCGCCTCGGCATTTGGGGGACCATGCAGTAACTTCTCTGAAGCTGTCTCCGGAAAGTGTATCCACGGATAAACTGACCGACCTTGCCGTAACGACATCCAAGCTTGCCGAGGGCAGCGTATCTGCTGGAAAAATTGCAGCACAAGCGGTTCAACCCATCCATCTGTCGCCTGATGCTGTAACCGCGGAAGCGATTCAGAATCAGGCTGTAACCTCAGATAAGATTGCACCGCAGGCCGTAGAGGGCGCCCATCTGGGACTGGAAACCATCTTGGGTAAACACATTGTGCAGGAAGCCATTCATGGTTATCACTTGAAAAAGAAATCCGTCACCTTAAGCCATCTGGCTGACGAAAGCCGTTCTGCAGAAGTGTTATTTGCCGATGCCAGCATTCCGGGCACTAAGCTTGAGTCACAGTCCATTACAGAAAACCACCTCTCGCCTTCATCGGTCTCGGGTACAACACTGCAAGCACATGCCGTGAGTGGCGACAAAATCAAACCTCTCTCCATCTCTGCTGTTCATCTGCAGGAGGCGAGTGTCCAGTCGGATCATCTGGGTGTGGAGATAATCAAGTCCCAGCATATTGACGAGGAATCTGTGACCGATCGCCATATTGCTTCCGGCTCCATCAACGCTGGGCATATTCAAGATGAGAGCATTGAGTCCGCGCATCTCACGAGAGGCGCTGTTCTCTCAGAGCATATTGCCGGAGAATCGATTGATGGCGGGCATCTCACCGAGGGTGCTGTTGGCTCCAGACATGTGGAATTGTTCTCGATTCAGAGCAATCACTTGGCTCCGTATTCCATCAACTCTGCACATCTCGGAAATCAGTCCGTCAGTCATGTCCACCTGCAGCCAGACAGCGTTGGAGTTGATCAATTGCAGCCAGGTGCTGTTAAATCTCGGCAGCTGGCCGAAGGCGCTGTTCTTCCGCATCACCTGCAAACCCATTGCATCGGTTCGCAGCATATCGAAGCAGGTGCGATCACAACAGAACTTCTGCAGGATGGCGGAATAACAGGAAGCAAGATTGCAGAGGCTTCCATCACCGGGGTACATGTTGCCGATGGCTCTCTTACTGGTACTCAAATTGCCAATAGTTCCCTTACCGGCGCTCAAATCGCTGACGGCTCCATCGGCAGCAGACATCTCGGCCCTAATGCCTTCGATAACTTCGTATTAGACGAAGGTTCTGTGACTGGGGACAAAATCGCCAAAGCTTCTATCACTGGGGCCCATGTGGCCGATGGCTCTCTTACTGGCACTCAAATTGCCAATAGTTCCCTGACAGGTGATCAAATCGCTGAT
>NZ_BIMC01000007.1 GCF_004000885.1 Paenibacillus glucanolyticus NBRC 15330 | reverse complement strand
GAGTTCATGCTAAATAACGTCTGCTCAGTCCGTTAGTTTAGTGTCCATACCCACCAAGGTCATGAAGTAAGCAAGCATGTAGCTGGTTAAGCTCTTAAGTTGTTTAATCAAAAAGCCCCGTGTTAGCACACGGGGCTTTTTGGCTATCTCTTTCCTGTATATGGGTTCGCCTTAGAAGCTGAGATTACGCCCAGTCACGCCGCAGCGTGAACAGGTCTTTCAGCTCATCGGTGGACAGCTCGGTGATCCAGCCCTCGCTGCTTGCGATGACCTGATCGCTGAGCTGCTGCTTGCTCTCCAGCATCTCATCAATCCGCTCTTCGAGCGTGCCCATGGAGATGAATTTGTACACCTGGACATCCTTGGTCTGACCCATCCGATAGGCGCGGTCCGTTGCCTGATTCTCGACCGCCGGGTTCCACCAGCGGTCGAAGTGGAACACGTGATTCGCGGCGGTCAGATTCAGGCCGACTCCGCCGGCTTTGATCGAGAGAATCATAACATTCGGCTGCTCATCGGCCGGAAGCGTCTGGGACTGGAACTGCTCGATCATGCGGTCGCGCGTCCGCTTGGGCGTGCTGCCGTTCAAGTACAGTACAGGCTCTCCAAGCTCTTGATGCAGCACCTGCCGCATCATCTCGCCCATGCCGATATACTGGGTGAAGATCAGGCAGCGCTCCCCTTCGTCGCGCAGCTCCTTGACCATGGACAGAAGCCGCTCCAGCTTGGCCGAACGGCCAACAACGGCTTCGGTATCCAGCAAGCCGCCGCCCCCGGGCACCTCCGGGAGCGGTTCCTTTGTAAGCAGAGCGGGATGATCGCAGAGCTGCTTGAACTGCGTCAGGGCAGCCAGGATGGCGCCTTTGCGCTCGATGCCCTCGAGCTTCTGCATGCGCTCCAGAAGGCTGTTCACCGTCTGATCGTAGAGCGCTCCTTGCTCGGCGGTCAGATGGATATAGGTCTTCATCTCGTTTTTGTCCGGCAGATCGAGCTGGATTGCGGGATCTTTTTTCTTGCGGCGAAGCATGAACGGTTTGATCAGCTTCTGAAGATCCGCCGTGCGTTGTTCGTTCCTGTCCTTCTCGATTGCTTGAATGAACCGGGCGTTGAACGCGCGCAGGCTTCCAAGATAGCCGGGATTGATGAAGTCATAGATGGACCACAGCTCCGACAGCCGGTTCTCAATCGGCGTGCCGGTTAAGGCAACACGGTGTCTTGCCGGGAGGCTTCGCACGGCGGCGGATTGTTTGGTGTCTGCATTCTTGATGTTTTGCGCTTCGTCGATGCCGATTGTTTCCCATTTCATATCCCGTAACATTTCTTGGTCGAGCGTCGCTGTAGCATATGAAGTCAGGATAATGTCGGCCTGGTAGGCCTCCTTATAGAAATCCTCGCTGGTGCTTCTTTTGCCGCCATAGTGGAGCATGACCTGAAGTGAAGGTGCAAACCGTTCCAGCTCCTTCTGCCAGTTGCCGAGCACCGAGGTAGGACAGATCAGCAGGGAAGGGAGCCGTCTCTCTTCCCGCTGCATCGTCATCTCTTTTACATGCAGCAGGTAGGCAATAAACTGTACCGTTTTACCAAGGCCCATGTCATCGGCAAGACAGGCTCCAAGGCCGTATCGCCGCAAGAAGGCAAGCCAAGCGAAGCCGTCATGCTGGTAAGTCCGAAGCTCAGCCTTCAGCCCATCCGGGACGGGCAGGCTCGGCCATTCGTTTTGCCGGCCGAGCTGGCCGATGAGCTTCACGAGATGCTCGTTCAGCTCAACCTCGAGCTTGATCCGTTCCGGGTCCTGCGCTTCCTCTCCGTTCTGCGGGGTCGGCTCCGTATCATCGCTGTTGCTAAGCAGATGGAGATGCAGAATATCCTGAAAGGACAGACCATCCTCGCGGTCCACCCCTGCCATCATCTGGCGGATCTGAGCGACCAGAGCCGGGTCCAGCGGAATCCATTGGCCCCGGAACCGGACAAGCCGTTCGTTCCGGGCAACCAGCTCCGCGAATTCGTCCTCGGACAGGGTTGCTTCCCCGATGGCGATGCGCCAATCGAAATTCACCAGTGCATCCAGACCGAACAGGGAGCCGCCGCTGCTTCGCTCCGCGTTCTCGCCTTCGCCGGAGCGTACCTTTGCCCGCAGCTTGGGCTTCTTCCGGCTGGCTGCTTCCCACCAGGCAGGCAGCAGCACAAGCCAGCCCGACTGCAGCAGCCGCTGACTGTCTACAGTCAGGAACTGCCAGGCGGCTTCGTCGGACAGAGGCTTTCCGAGCACATCATCTTCCGGTGCATGAAGCACCCTTGCCGGCAGTGCTGCTTGCAGACCTTGGAGCCAGCCGGGGGATCGCTCCTTGATATGCGCCGTCCATGTCTCCGGCCAGGAGCCGAATGCCTGGCCGTCTTCAACCAGGCGAACGGCTGCAAGCCCTGCGGCGTCCTGCTTATCTTGCAGTACGAGCTTAAGCCGCCACTCGGGGGCTTCTTCGTCCGGCTCCAACAGTTGAAGAAGCGGTCGGAATGGAGCGGTATCCGGTCGCCAACCGATTGCAGTCAGCCATTGCTTGTCATCCATACCTTCGGCTGCTGTGCGGTTTTGCGAGAAGAGGAGGGGATATTCCCTGCGCAGGTCAGCCGCCGCCTCTTCACTGCCATAGCACTGATCTTGAACAGCGGCAGAGAACGTGGCTCGCAAGCCCTCATCCCACATCTCGTCCTCGTGGAGCAGGGAGATACGGTTCAGTTCTTCCGGTGTAAAAGCCTCCGCATCCCACACCCATTGCAGCTTGCCTGACTTGAAGGCGCTCAAGCTTGGCGCGTATTTCTTGTCTTGGATGCAATTCGCAAGCGAAGGCGCAAGCTCAACGAAGGGGAGGCACGCCTCATCCCATACCCATTCAATATGCTCGAGCAGCCGCCCGTCCGCGAAGAAGGGGATTACCTGCTCGGAAGGCAGAATGACCACTTCCATATCCTGAATGGCTTGAACGGTAAGCTCTGTACCATAGAAGGAGACTTCATGCCACGCGAATAATCGATGCTTCAAATATGTCCCGGACACGTAACCACGCATGACGGTAGAGCCGTATATCACGGCATCTCCGTATTCGCTTAATGCCATATGGACTGTGATGGTTTCCGTGTGTCTGCTCATGATATCAGCTTTCCTCTCCGAAGCTCTTCCTGAAATGCGCGCAGCCTGCTGTTACGCACCGACAAAGCGACAATGAACAGATCCCAGCGCTCCTGCTGCTTGAGCTTCTTATATAGCTTGGCTAATCGCTTGAGCAGCTTGACGGCTGCTTTATAGCCGGCACGGTTCTTGTGAAGGATGTACCGTTCGACCGCCTGATGGTAAAAAGGCAGCAGCAATTCGGGCGCATTCTTCTCAATCGGGGCAAGCTCGCTGACCCGAAGCTCCAGCGGTTCCCGGCCTGTGCTTAATTGGTAGTCGATCCATTCCCGCCATCTGCCATGCGTGATTAAGGCATTCTGGTAGATGTCCTTCGAGTAAGGCAGCATAGCCGCGAGACTGTTCCACATCCGCTCAGCCTTCTCGGGCAGATGCTGAATGACGGCATCCCAGTAATATTGATAACTGCTGAGGTGCTCGTTTCGGTGACTGCCGAGCAGGGGGCCGATCTCGGGGAGCCACTGGGCCAGCCTGTCCCATTCCTGGGCGGCGTGCAGCATGTCAAAGAAGCCGAGGACTGCAGCCGGGGGAAGGCTGCTGATCTTGTCTGCTTCCCGGAGCAGATTCCAGGACGTTTCATCTTCTCCAAGATAGAAGGACATTAAGCCTTGCGCCGTAAACCATGAGGCCCGTGAGAGCGTGCTGCCGAATTCCGCTTCGGCTGTCTGAAGCTGCTCCAGCTCCGCTTGGATCAAGCTGGCATTATGTTTCGCAAGCGGATAGATCCAGTGAATCCAGAGCTGCATGTAGACCTGGGCATAAAATTTACGGTTCCTCGGTTCGCTCAGCATGCTCTGCCGGACATAGGCATTGGTCTCGGTCAATCGCTGTCCGAACGCCTCTTTGGGCTCGATGCCCTCAAGACCTTCCTTGAAGATGTGTTCCATTCGGGCCTGAATATGATCCGCAGCGATCTGCGTATGATAGCCAATGTAAGAGCCTGAGGCATTCCAGGCACTGGCGGGCTGCTTGACCAGCTTCTCCAGAATAAAGAGATGGGCATGGAGCTCGTATAATGGATCCATATCCGGCGGCATCGGCGGTTTGATGTGGTGCAGGGAGGCCAGCGCATTTTTGGCGTAAAACGAATTCTGCGTGTTAGCTCCCAGGGATGCCGTGCACAATTCAAACAGCTCATGCCATGCGGAGATCGGCAGCTCGGGCAAATGGTCTGCCTGCACTCGCCATTTCGAGGTACCGGCCGCAGGGCGTCCTTGTATGTGACCGGAGCGAGCTTCGTTCTGAGCATAAGAAGCGGCGGGGGCATACGAGGTGGAATGCGCGTTTACCAGAGCATGAACAGACCTCCCCTGAAGCTGGGCATAGTCAAGGAGAACGGCCACCATATGCTTGCAGCCTTCCTTAACGGGACAGCTGCACTCGCTGTCATTCAGGGAATGAATATGAAGCCGGGTACGGTAGGTTTCCGTCCCGTCCACAGCGGCTTCTATAATCCCGGAAGAGTCTGTCAGCTCGCTTGCATGGACACGGCCCTGCTTGTAGTATTGAAATCCCCGTTTGAGGGTCAGGTCGCTGAAATAACCGGCTGTCTGCTGAATGAGCGTCTGCCACTGTATATCATCTAACGTTAGGTTTGGGTTCATAATAAGGCGGTCTCCTAAGAGAAATCATTCTAAGTTATCCATTAAATCTATCACATTCCTATAGATGAAGAAACCAGCGGGGAATTTCTTCTTGCTGAAAAGCCCGGTAACAGCTGTACGGGCTTCTCAAGGGCACTGATGTTGTAAAGTTACTGCTCCTCCAAGGATTCGTTCGTGATGGCATCGCAGCAGGAGTAATCCACAATAATGCTAGGCTGTGCCATTGTGTTATTGATGAAATGTACGTTCCGGTTCCGTGGAAGCAGGTAAGGT
This sequence comes from Paenibacillus glucanolyticus NBRC 15330, assembly GCF_004000885.1. Classification (GTDB taxonomy): domain Bacteria; phylum Bacillota; class Bacilli; order Paenibacillales; family Paenibacillaceae; genus Paenibacillus_AQ; species Paenibacillus_AQ glucanolyticus. The sequence continues at coordinate 238,477 of NZ_BIMC01000007.1, read as the reverse complement.
TCCCTTGGATTAGGCCCTGTCATGGATGATCCATCCATGTAAAAAAGAGGCATAAAAAAGCCCCCTCTCCGAGATTTCGGAAGGAGGCTGATGTGGGCAGAAGCAGAATCTGGCGGCCTAAGGAATCAAAAAAAATCAAGCATCCGTGCCACATCTAAAAAACCGCAGAAACCCTATCCCGAAACACCCCATATCGAAGTATTACCTAGTGCAGGGACAGAATGCATAGAGCATTGGCTTTTTGGTTTATCCTTTCATTTCTGGTTCCCTGGACTTTATGACAGCATACTCCGTGGCTTCAACCCTCGATTATCCGAAGCTCCACCTTTACAGCCGTCGGTTTCTTTTCTCATCGATGTAGAGTTCAAGTGCGGTTATGGCCCGCATCATCAGCTTGATGAGCAGATACAACGCGCATAATCCAAGGAGTATGAAAAGTCCGTAAACGATAATGATCAACATCGACCATATGCCAAACATGGACATCCCGCCAAATTCCATAAACTCACCTCCCTTCAAGGTGTTTTTTTACAAGTCGATATCAAACAGTCTTGCTGCCTCATCCTGAAGATCAAGCGACAGCATGGTCTCCCGAAGCAGCTTGGATACAGGCGACGGTTGATCACGGTCCAGGACATACCAATAGTTGGCGTCACGGATGAACGCCAGTTTCGCTGCCGTGCTGGATGCATTCGACAGGTAGGTGCGCATCCGGCTTAGCTCCCTCTTCGTCTCGGCTCTGCTTGCATCGAAGTCGAAGCGTTCCGATGGCGCATCTTCGCCCATAACGCCTAATCCATCCAGCGTTAACAGGGAACAGCTCGATTCTCTTTCCCGAAGGACCTCCCGTAAATAAGGGAGAACGGCTCTGGGTTTGGCCCCGAATTCAGATCTCAGACGCTCGAAAATCTCCTTCCGGGTTTGGGTAATTGGAACGGGAGATTCCGCCTCGAATTGTGCTTCTTCCTGACGCTTCATTTCTTCATCCGTACACGCCCACCATGATTCCAGATGCTCTGCATGCGGAACCGAGACCACCAGATCCAGAAATTCCGCCATATTGCGCGCAATCAAACGAATCGGGGGATCGTTGGTTGGGGTAACGCAGACGATGGCGGCAGACTCAAGATTCTTTACCTTGCCGAAATCGGTCAAGAAGCCAAAATGAATGCCACCCCCGCCGGTTTCTGCGAAGGGAATCAAGTCAGGAGGAGTAATGGAATACGGCGCATAGGAACCGGTCATCCGGAAGCCGATCCAGCTCATGTCAAAGCCCTTTGCGGTGTATTCTTGGCTAAGCTCAAGCAAACGATGGATCACCGGAGGTATCGGGTAAGAGCCATAGGCCTGCCTTAAGGAGGAACCCATTCGGCTAATCATGAATACTTTCCGGTAAAGGCTAAACATTTTTTTCATAGGATCCTCCTGGTATTTGCATCATAGGTCTACATACCTATAAGATTAGAAGAGAGGGCAATTTCAGCATGCTTCGCATTCCAGAATATAACAATACGATCTAACTTTAACATAATGCAGGGGACGTTGTAATGAAATTTGCATATGAAGCCAAAAATACATAACTTCCGCTAAAGCAAAGAAAAGGAGGAAAATGAATTGAAGACATCCATCTATGAATTGGTGGAGACGGGAGACGAGCTGCCTTTTGACGTGTCCCTGCACAGGGTGAATTATGTACCGAGCCACTGGCATAACAGTGTGGAGATTATTTTTGTGCTGAGCGGGAATCTTGAGGTCACAGTAGGGAGTCAGCAGCACAAGCTGGCAGAGGGCGATGTGTTCCTGATCAATCCGTGTCACGTTCATGAAGTGATGGGTCTCGATCAAAACATTATCGCTACGTTTCTAATTCCCTTGTCTTATCTCAAAGAGAACATTAAGGGGATTGAGCGTATTTCGTTCCAATGCGAATCCGGAACGGTACGACCTGAGCAGCGCAGCGCGCTTGATCAAATTCTGCAATTGCTGGCCGAGATGGTGCAGCTGAGCAATAAGAAGGGGGAAGCTTACGAACTGGACATGGGCATTCGAATGCTGGCCGTATTCTCCATCCTCATGAAGCAATTTCGGACAAGCGGCTCCAGCGGCGCGATGAACGAGAAGTATATGGAGCGCATGCTGCGCATTATCACTTATATCGATGAGCACTACAGAGACGCCATATCGCTTCAGTCCCTAGCGGAGCGTGAATTTCTCTCGGTGCCATATCTGTCCAAATTTTTCAGTGAGAACATCGGATTGAATTTTCAATCCTATCTGACCAGCATTCGTCTGAAGCATGCGGTCGAAGACCTGCTGTTACGCGAGGAGCTTCCGATTGCGGACCTGGCCTTGAATCACGGTTTTCCGAATGCCAAGTCATTCTATACCGCCTTTAAGAACCGGTACCATATGACGCCGCATGAGTACCGCAAGCAGTATCGTCCGGAGATGGCCCCCCGGAAGAAGGAGGACATTTCCTCCCATTATCTGAATTTTAATCATTCGAGTGCGCTGGGCATCATCCACCAGTTTCTGGAGCGAAGCAAGTCCAGAGAGGTCCGGAAGGTGGAGACCCTGGAAACAAGAGCTTATGAAATCGATGCGGCACGGGTTGGAACAACCGTCAAACATACCTGGAAGAGCCTGATTACCATTGGAAAAGCCAAGGAGGGGCTGCATGCCGATGTACAGCAGCATCTGAAGTATGTGCAGCGGCGAAGTCCTTTTCAGTATTTGCGGTTCCACGGCATCTTTGATGACGGGATGATGGTCTATCATGAGGACGAGGCAGGGCAGCCCCGTTATAATTTTCGTTATGTGGACCAACTGTTTGACTTCTTGCTGTCCATTGGACTGAAGCCTTTTATCGAGCTGGGATTCATGCCCTCCGCTCTGGCCTCCGATCCGGACCAAACGGTATTCTACCGGGCCAGTTACACCAGTCCTCCCAAATCCGTGGATAGATGGTGTGAGCTTGTGGAGCGGTTGATTAGGCACTGCATGAACCGTTACGGAGCGGCGGAGGTGGAGAGCTGGAAGTTTGAATTCTGGAATGAGCCCGAGTTCCATATATTCTGGCCTGCCTCACAGGATGAATACAGGGCGCTGTATTTAAGGACCTATCAGACGGTGAAAAGAATATCGCAGTCGCTCCAGATCGGCGCTCCGGGAAGGATCATTACGGTGGATTCCGTCTCCATCGTTAAGGATTTTTTTGAGTTTTGCCGACATCACGCCTGCCAGCCGGATTTTATTCCGCTTCACTTCTATCCGCACGAGCGCATCGAGGATATGGTGAACGCGGAGTTTATCGGACAAATGCTCGATACCGACCCCTATTACCAGCTGCTTGAGGAATTTGGCGGGATATCGCCAAATCCTGATTTCTTGAAGGAAAGACTGAACGCTGAGCTTGAGCTGCTTGCAGCGTACGGATTGTCGGGCTGCGAGATTTATCTTACCGAATGGAATTCGACGGCATACCACCGCGAGCTCACGAACGATACGGTGTACAAGGCCGCTTATATCGTGAAGAATCTGCTCGATAATCTGGATGTTATCCATGGATTCGGGTACTGGGTCCTCAGCGACAACATTGAGGAGACCTTTCCGTCCCGGGAGTTGTTCCATGGAGGCCTCGGCCTGATTGCGCAATATGGGATCCCGAAGGCTGCGATGCATGCCTATGAGCTGTTATCGAAGCTGGGTCACACCGTACTGGCTCAGGGTGAGGGATATATCGTGAGTGCCGGAGACGGCGGGTATCAGATTCTCACGTACAATTACTGCCACTTCGACGACCTGTACGCCATGGGCGATATCTCTTTTATTGATCATACGCATCGTTATAACGGCTTCAAGCATGAGCGGACATTAAAAATAGACATAACCCTCATGAACGTTCCGGATGGCCGGTTCAAAATGGTGAAGCATACGATCGACCGCAACCAAGGAAGCAGTTATGATGCCTGGGTCGCGATGGGAGCCCCGGAATCCCTAACAAAGGAGGACGTTCAGTATCTTAAGGCGAGTTCCTGTCCCCGCCGGCACGTGTCATATGTCGATGCAGAGCCCGGGGCAGCACTAACCGTCTGCTTCAATCTTGAGCCTCACGGGGTAGCGCTCATAGAGCTGACACCTACGTATGATTGAATTGTGTCAATTCTTAATCTCCTTCTATTGAAGTTAGGAAAACGTTTACAAAAAGATGTTAAAAAAAAACGTAGAACTCTGTAAGCAGCCGCCTGTCTTGATGAAGGCGGTTTCTTTTATAATAAAATTGTAATCGTTTTCATAATAATTAGGGGGTTATATCAATGGCTGAAGCTAAGGTGAAAGGGCAGGTGCAAACATCGTTTGGCAGACTGACTTTCGGTATTATGCTAGGTTATGGCTGCATGATGCTGGCATTAATGACACCTGCAACCTTGTTGCTGACTTTCAAAATGATTGAAATCGACCCGAACGGATATACATCCTCCTATGGTCTGGTGGCAGGCATCGGGGCATTCTTCGCTCTTATCGGCAATCCGCTCGGCGGCGCCATCAGTGACCGTACGAACCTGTCGTTTGGACGGCGGCGTACATGGATTCTGATCGGTCCTTTGTTCGGCTGCGCGTCTCTTCTCATGATCGGCATGACGTCCTCGTTGTGGCTCATTATTATCGGCTGGGCGATTGCGCAATTGTTCTTTAACTTCGGAATGGCGGCGTACACCGCGCTCATCCCGGATCAGGTCAAGCAGGAGAAACAAGGCACGGTATCCGGGCTTCTGGGATTGGTGCTGCCGGTAGCGATTGCGGTCGGCATGGTCATGATGACCTTCCTGACGGATGTTTCTTCCGCAGCGAAGTGGACTTTGCTCGCGGTGATCGGAGTGGTTGGTCCAGTCCTCAGTCTGTTCCTGATCCAGGAAGGCAAAGTGGATATCGTCCATAAGCAGCAAGAGAAAATCCCGTTTGGCGAAAAGCTCAGCAAAGTCTACCCAAGCCCGCGCCGGTATCCGGCTTTCACCTGGGCGGTTATTTCGAAGTTTCTCCTGATGATGGGTTACTGCAGCAGTCTTTATTTTACCGTTATGCTGGTCAACCGGATGGGCTATACCGAAGCTCAGGCGACAGCCAGTGTGGCAACCGTGAACATCATCTCCATGGTGGCAATGGCGGTTACCAGCATATTTGGTGGGATGCTGTCGGATAAGTTCCGTAAGCAAAAACCATTTCTGTACATGTCGGCTTTCATTATGATTTTGGCCACGCTGGTCTTTGCTTTTGTTCCGAATTATCTTGCCTATGTTATCGCTTCCGCAGTTCTGGGTCTCGGTTATGGATGCATCTCAGCTGTGGATATGGCGCTGGTTGCGCGGATTCTGCCCCGCAAGGAGGATTCTGCAAAAGACTTTGGCATCATGAACGTGGCGAATGCGCTGCCGCAATCCATCGTGCCTGCGATCGCGCCGTTCCTGCTGGGTGCAGGCACCATGATGGGTATCGGGGACTGGACCTTCTTCTATATCGCCCTCTCCGTATTCATGATGATCGGGATGATATCCATTAAGCCACTGCCTGAAATCGGGGAGCCGGTTGCAACGGAAGGAGATATGAATCCTTCCCCGGACCTCACGGCACCGAGCGTACAGAACGTATAACGGAAAGTCCATAGCTGGCGCAGAGCGAAAGAGCAGACAAACTTGGAGTGGAGGGAATCACAATGAACCATCAGATCAATCAGACAACCCAAACGATCCCGGGAAATGGAGACAACATTCGCTATATCGACAATTCGGGAGGTCCTAAGCTGGGATACTCGTCCGAATCAGGTGTGGCAATTATCGAGATGGATGGACTGTATTTCAAGGATTTGAGCCGTGACGGTAGGCTGGACCGATATGAGGATTGGCGGTTGACGCCTAAGGAGCGTGCCAAGGACTTGGCTTCCAAAATGACCATAGAGCAAATCGCCGGCCTGATGCTGTACAGCAGGCATCAGTCGATTCCGGCTGCCAGCGGGGGCTGGTTCTCGGCTACCTATGGCGGTAAATCCTACGAGGAGAGCGGCGTGAAGCCATGGGAGCTGACGGATGAGCAGCTGGCCTTTCTGGCCCAGGACCATGTGCGTCATGTGCTGGTGACCACGGTCGAGAGTCCGGAAGTGGCGGCACGCTGGAACAATAAGGTGCAGGCATACGCGGAACGCACGGGACTTGGCATTCCTGCCAATAACAGCTCGGACCCAAGGCACAGCACGGATGCCAGCTCGGAGTTTAACGCCGGCTCGGGAGGACGGATCTCCATGTGGCCGGAGACGCTGGGCCTGGCCGCTACGTTTGATCCGGACATCACGAAGAAATTTGGCGAGATGGCTTCCAAAGAATATCGTGCCCTGGGCCTTGCAACGGCGCTCTCCCCACAGATCGATATCGCAACAGAGCCGCGCTGGTTCCGCTTTAACGGCACCTTCGGCGAGGATTCACGTTTGACAACCGATATGGCCCGCGCCTACGTGGATGGCTTTCAGACATCGGAGGGGGATCGGGAAATATCCGAAGGCTGGGGGTACGACAGTGTCAACGCCATGGTAAAGCACTGGCCGGGCGGCGGTTCCGGCGAGGCAGGCAGAGACGCGCATTACAGCAGCGGGAAATATGCGGTTTATCCGGGTAATAATTTTCACGAGCACTTCATTCCGTTTGTAGACGGGGCTTTTAAGCTGGAGGGCAAGACGGGAATGGCTTCCGCTGTGATGCCGTATTACACCATTTCGATGAACCAGGATACCGTCAACGGGGAGAACGTTGGCAATTCATATAACTCCTATCTGATCAAGGACCTGCTCCGGGAAAAATACGGCTACGACGGTGTTGTCTGCACGGACTGGGCGATTACGGCCGATGAGTCCGGTCCCCGTGACTCTTTCCTAAGCGGGAAGCCGTGGGGTGTCGAAGGATTGACGGTAGCAGAGCGGCATTACAAGCTGTTGATGGCAGGCGTTGACCAATTTGGCGGCAACAATGAGATGGAACCGGTGCTGGCTGCCTATCACATGGGTGTCCGGGAGCATGGCGAGACGTATATGCGTGAACGCTTCGAACAATCGGCCGTGCGCCTGCTGAGCAATATGTTTCGACTGGGGCTGTTTGAGAACCCTTATGTTGATCCGTTGGAGAGCTCCCGTATGGTCGGAAATCCGGAGTTTATGCGTGAAGGTTATGAAGCCCAGCTAAAATCGATCGTCATGCTGAAAAATAAAAATGGCGTGCTTCCCGTCGAGCGGAAGAGCAAGGTCTACATTCCGAAGCGCTTTATGGCTGCAGGACAGGATTGGTTTGGCAACCCCACGCCGGAAAGCCTGGAGTATCCGGTTAATCTGGACATCGTGGCCAAATACTTCGAACTCGCGGAGCATCCGGACGAGGCGGATTTCGGGCTTGTCTTTATTAGTACGCCGAAATCCGGAACCGGGTATAGCCAAGAAGATGAGGATCAGGGAGGCAACGGCTACGTGCCGATGAGCCTGCAGTACAAGACGTATACGGCAGAGCATGCCCGTGAAGTGAGTCTGGCCGGTGATACACGGACAACGGATGTGCTGAACCGTTCCTATCGGGGCAAATCCGTTACGCCTCAGAATGCGGCCGATCTCGACATGGTACTGGAAACGAAGAAAGCGCTGAACGGCAAACCGGTCATCGTATCCATGCTGTTGTCCAATCCGACTGTGGTTGAGGAGTTTGAAGCCGAAGTGGATGCGATTCTTGTGAATTTCGGCGTTCTGGATCAAGCCATCATGGAGGTGCTTGCGGGTGAAGTGGAGCCGTCAGGCCTACTGCCCATGCAGATGCCGGCCAATATGAAGACCGTGGAGGAACAGCTTGAGGATGTGGCGTTTGATATGGAATGCCATACCGACTCCGAGAATCACACCTATGATTTTGCCTTCGGTTTAAACTGGAAGGGTGTCATCGAGGATGAACGCACGGAGAAATATCGGAAGCCGCGTCCGTAGGCCTGACAGTTATCCGATCATGATCGCATAGATTTCCTCCGACCAATCCGGGTGAGCCGCTCAAGTGATGATATGCTTGAGCGGCTTATTTTTTGCGTGACATGGACAACCAATACCGGTCAACTTGCGTCTTAGTTATATACGAATTATTTCATATATTATTAGCCAAGGAGATTAGAGAACATGACAACCCGGAAATGGGCGAAAATGGCGGTGATCGGCGCTATGGCGTCCACGATGCTGATGAGTACGATGGTACAGGCACAGGTACAGGCCAAAGCCGCACCGCAGAAGGAAATGGAATTGAACATTAATCATTGGATGGTTACGCTCGATGTCAATCCTGTTATCGTGAATCAGACGGCGCTGGTTCCCTTGCGCGTGATTAAGGAATACTTGAAGCCCACGCAGCTTCAATGGAACAACAAGACCAAGACGGTAACCGTCAGCACAAGCACAGATCAAGTCACGCTGAAGATGGGAAGCCGGGAGGCCAAGGGGCAAGGGAAGGCGTATTCGCTGTCCGTTCCCGCGTATTTAAAGGATGGCCGAATTATGGTTCCGGTTCGATTCATAGCGGAGCTGCATAATGCAGAGGTAGGCTGGGATTCGAAGGAAAGAATGATTTACGTCTATACGCCGGAGGTGGACGTTTCGACAGCAGAGGAGAACCCTGATGTGAAGTTGTACCCGGTAAGCGCTACGAAATACGGAAGATATGAAGGAATGGTGGTAGAGGTAGAAGGGAGAAGGCAAGTTTTTGCGGATTGGTACGGTGGTGATGGTACGCGTAAACCGATCATTCAATATCGGGATATGACGGGTGATGGCAAGCCGGAAGTGGTTGTGTTCTATGTGGATGGGACCGGGACGGGTATTTATATTGGCAAGACACATGTGGTGGACGCTGAAACCCTGAAGGAAATTCCTATTGAATCGTTGGATCAGGCGGTAGCGGGTCATGTGGAGTCCAGCATCGAGAAGTTTGCGGATTACATCGCCGTGAAGATTGTGATCGACGGGAAGGAAACCGTTCAGAGAATTGAGGATGACTCCGAGGATAAAAGCTATCTGAATGACAAGTTGGGTTTTGGTGCTGTAGTCAGACACAGCATCGAAGAAGGGCGGCTTGTTACGCTCGCAGCTGGGAGCATAAGTCCAGCCGGTTTTGCGGGTGATCTCCAAATAACCTACCGGTATGATGAAGAGTCGAATCGATTTGTGGTGGATCGCATGGAATATGATCGTTTGGAAGAGCAGAGGTAAATTACCGTTTATCGATGCGGAACTTTAGAACTACATATATATGCATACCAGCAGAAGGATATAAGCATGAACTGGAAGGTTGGAATTTGGATCGGGTGATGTGATTTTCTATTTAAAAGGGCGCTGCAGCGCCCTTTTTTTGCTGCGCTTATCAAGAGTCAACGCGGTTTGCATCACCGAAGCGGGTCGGCGACCATGGGGAGTATACCCTATATGAAAGATGGTTTTATCTCTATTCATAGGTCTTTATTACCATTTACTTGAGTCTTAAGATTCCTCTAAGATAGTTAATAAACCTGACACCTTTTTGCAACGGAAAGAGAATGTTTTTGAAGTAAACGCCTTCAATGTTAAGTAATATAACAAGCCCATACCATATGGACTCGAACGGGGTGTATTTATGCAGCAATGGCTTGGGAAATCGCTAAAGCATAAATTATCGTTGCTTATTATTATAGCTACGCTGGTGCCGCTGTTATTTCTTGGTATTTTCTCTTTTAACATGGCCAAGAGCCTGACGGAAGAGAAAGCCAAGATTACGGGGATGAATACGCTCCGCCAACTGGAAGCTTACTTGGACACGATGGTGAAGGACGTCGAGAATATCTCGCTATTCCTCATCGGGCACACCGGGGTCCAATCCTACCTCAAGACAGAGGAGAGCAACTATGTCCAGCAGACAACGGTCATTAACTTCCTGACGAATCTGGCCTTCTCCAAGGATTATATCGCCAATATCATTGTCGAACCGCTCGGCAGCAAGGATCCGATCTCGCATAAGTCATTAGTGCGTTCCGAGTTCCGGAATATTACCGAGGAGATCCCGGATTATTATGAGCATCATCCCAAATGGTGGTCTTTTGTTCACCGACAGTGGACATTTGAAGGCATGAGAAAGGTCATCACGCTGGCCAGGCCGATTCGCAGCACGGATAAATACAAGCCGATCGGGAATCTGCAGATCAACCTGGATCAAGGCGTCATTGCCAATCAATTCAGGCAGGCCGTCTTGGAGAAAACCGGCTTTGTCCTCTTGCTTGATGAGAACAACCGGATTATTGCCGGTCCGCCGGATATGGAGACGAATCTTACCCTGGCAGACTATTATCCTTCGATTGAAGGGTTCGAGGGGCTTAGCGGGAATATGGACTATGGAGAGGGCGGCAATAAGAAGACCATTCTCTATAAGAAAATGTCGAGTGTGAACTGGAAGCTGGTCGGCATCATTCCCTCAGAGGAATACCGTTCCCAGAACCAGTATTTCATCAAATTGACGGCGGTTGCCGTAACCGTGGCCATCCTGCTCGCCATTATACTGGTTCTCTTCTTGATTCAGAAGATTACGAATCCGTTGTCTGTGTTAACGAAGTTTCTCAAGAATTCGAGCCCGGAGGAGCCGCTGCCTGCGCTGCCGGTGAAGACAATTGATGAGGTTGGACAGCTTATTATCAGTTACAACCGGTTAAGTTCCCGGATCGTGAAACTTACCGATGAAGTGAAACTCAATGAGTCGCTGAAAAAGGAGGCGGATATGCATGCACTGCAGGTGCAGATTAATCCGCACTTCCTATACAATACGCTGTCTTCGATTCATTGGCTGGCGCTGATGAACCAGGATGTGAAGATAGCCGAGATGGTCGGATCACTCAGTGATTTCCTGCGGTTCAGCTTGAACAATGGCCAGGAATACTGCACGATCCAGCAGGAGATTATGCATGTCCGTCACTATGTGAACATCCAAACCATTCGGTATCCGGAGAAATTCTCGTTTGAGGTTCATGTCGAGGAGACACTTCATCAGCACACCATGTTGAAGCTGCTGCTGCAGCCGCTCGTCGAAAATTCCATGCTGCACGGCATATTGAGCCGTGACGGAATGGGGACGATAACGATACAAGGTCGGCATGGCAGCGAGGGGATTCACTTCGTGGTGGAGGATGATGGAATCGGGATGACGCCCGATCGTCTGAAATGGCTTCAGGATCAGCTGGTAGAGAATCCATTGCAATACGAGAAGGGACAAACCCCGGGCGGAAGCTACGGGCTGCGAAATGTCCATAAGCGGCTGCTCCTCCATTACGGCAAGGATGCAGGATTGCGTGTGGACAGCACGGAAGGGGCCGGAACACGGGTTATGTTTACGATACCGGACCTAACTGATATTCAACAAACTGAAATATCCAGCAAAGGGGATGACGACCTTGAAGGTACTGATCGTTGATGATGAAGTAATCATTCGAAATGGGCTGAGTACAGTGATCAATTGGGCGGATAACGGCTTTACGGTGCTGGCGCCCGCGGCTTCGGCAGAGGAAGCCCTTCAGCGTATTCCCGTCGATATGCCCGAAATTATATTTACTGATATTCGCATGACCGGCCTGAGCGGTTTGGACATGGCTCATCAAGTTAAGCAGCGGTTTCCCGAGATCGAAATCATTGTCATATCGGGCTTTGATGAATTTACGTATGCACAGCAGGCGATGCGTGAAGGCGTGAGTGACTACTTGCTGAAGACGAGCAGACCCGGGGAAATTATCGAAGCTGCAGTTCAAGCGAGAGAGCGAATCCTGCAGCACAGACTCCATCAAGCGAAGGGAAAGGCCCAGGAAATGGTGGTCAACCGGGGGTTCCTGAGGAGGCTGCTTGCATCGGGAGTTTCACTGGATGAGCATGCCGAGAATGAATTATGGGAGAGATATCCTGAATTGAGGTTGACAACGCCCGGCTCCGTTCTGCAGATATGGATGCTGTCGGTTCATCCATTACATCAGGATGAGTTGGAGCACTTGACCCTTGGCGAACGACACAGCTTACTCGGGACGGAGCTGGCAGAAGGGCTGCATGGTGCCTGGCTGGAGTGGAATGGTTCCCTGCTTCTGCTGGTGCGCACAGAGCCAGGCGATGGCTGGGGGCGCGTGGATTCCGCGCTGCGAAAGCTGGAATCGACTCACGCCTGCCGCATTAAGGCAGCCAGCGGCCGACCGGTGTCCAGTGTTCGCGAGCTGGATCGCGCGCTGAAGACGGCGGTGGAGGCCAGCTCCTACGAGTGGCTTCTCCATTCGGAACGGCATATCCGTTATGAGGACATCGAAGGGCGGAAAGGCATTGAGACGGTCTGTTCGATGGAAGAAGAAACCGAGCTCTCCTCCCTTCTGCGCTCAGGGCAATCCGCCGATTTGGAGGCATGGGTTGCGGATGTGCTGGAACGCATCCAAAGTCAGAGCCAGGCGACACCCGGCTCGGTTCAGGCTTATCTGCATTCCCTGCTCGTCTCGGGACAGCGCTGGCTGATACGCGCTGCAACGTCCATCGGCTACACCAGTCCGGTGAAGATTGAGGACAACTTTGATATCCGCGATTTAACGAAGAAGCCGGAGAAGGTGCTGATCGATTCCCTTGGACTCATCATGAAGCAGTACCGGGACATGGTGTCGACAACCAGTCCTGTTCAAAGGGCGATCTCCTTCATTCATGAGCATCTGGGGCAGAGCCTGTCGCTTCAGCAAGTGGCCAAGCATGTTCATATGAATCCCAATTATTTCAGCGAGATGTTCAAGAAGGAGACCGGGCAGAATTACATTGAATTCGTGACCCAGGCGAAGCTGCGGAAAGCAATGACTCTGCTGAGGGAAACGCCGGCCAAAATCAGTGAAATCGCAAATGAAATCGGCTATGAGGATATTAAGTATTTTAACCGCCTGTTCAAGAAATGGACGGGACAGACGCCGTCGGAGTATCGGGCAAATCCTGAATTTTGTCCCTCTATGGACTGAATTATATCCCCTATGTAAGCGTTACATCCTCTTTTATACTTGGACTAATCATCTTAGGATGCTTCATCATTTTCGTATAAATTAAAGGGGGATTGACCATGAGACCAAAACGCAAAATAGGTCTTGTACTGCTGATGATGACACTGGTTCTTGCAGCATGCGGCGGCGGGCAAAGCAAAGAGCAGGCCGGAGGGAATGAAGGCGATCAAGAAAAGGTCAAGCTGACCATCTGGCATAACTTTGCCGGTGATGACCTGCGTGCGAAATCAGTCCGAAGTTTTATCGATCAGTTTGCTCAGGACCATCCTGAAGTTACACTCGATGCACAAGCGATTCCACCGGATGGCTACCGTCAACGTCTGAGTACCGTTGCGGCTGCGAATGAGATGCCGGACGTGTTCTTCGTTTATGCAGGAAGTCAGTCTTCCGAGCTTCATCAAGCGAAGCTGCTTCAACCGATTACGGAAGTGTTAGATGCGCATTCGGATTGGAAGGATAAATTCCTGCCGGGAGCGTTTGATCCATACGAGTTCGAGGAAGGCCAGATCTACTCTGCTCCACTGGGTATGTCGGCAACCTCAATTCTGTACTACAACAAAGCCTTGTTTGACAAACATAACGTAAAAGTCCCAACGACTTGGGAAGAAATGATGGCGGCGGTTAAGACCTTCAACGATAACGGCATAACGCCAATCGCCCTCGGAAACAAAGCTCCGTGGGTTGCTCAATCCACCATTATCGGTTCTATTGCCGACCGTGTGACAGGCACCGAATGGTTCAAGAATGCAGCAGCACAGCAAGGCGCGAAGTTTACCGATCCTGAGTTTATCGAAGCGCTCGGCTATTTCAAAGAGCTGGTTGACAACAAAGCGTTCCAAGAAGGGGCGAACAGCATCGACAACACGCAAGCTGAGCAGTATTTCATTCAAGGAAATGCAGCGATGATGATCAGCGGCGCATGGACCCTTACGAATCTTGCGGCTTCTTCCTCTGAGGAGCAAATGAAGGATATCGAGGTTACTACTTTGCCAACGATTCCTGGTGGAAAAGGTGAGGCAGGCACGATCTCCGGCGGAGCTGGCGGCGGTCTGGCCCTTAGCAGCAGAACCGAAGGGAAAGCGAAAGAATTGGCCCTTGAACTGATCTATGCCGTGAGCGGACCGGAAGCGCAAAAAGCGATTGCCGAGAGCAACTCCATGGTAATGTACGATACCGAGATTGATGAGTCCAAAGTTACTTCCCTGTACTACAAAGCCTTTAATCTGGTGAAAACCACTGGAATTACGCCAGTATATGATGCTTATCTGTCTGCAGAAGCGGCTGAAGTCATCAACAACGGTCTGCAGGAAATCATGATGGGCGGTCCCGTTGAAGGTGTGGCCCAGAAGCTTCAGGATGCGCAAGCCAGATCCGCTACTCCATAAGAAACCATTCACCACTGCACAAGGATTAGGAGGGAGGAGGCTGCCATGCCTACAGCGATGAGAAGCAAAGGATTTATAGCCATAGCTCTTCTTCCAGCGCTTCTGTTGTTTCTGATATTTGTCATTATTCCGGTTTTCTGGTCAGCTTACTACGGGTTTTTCAGCTGGAAAGGGTTCGGGGATGCCACCTTTATTGGTCTTGATAATTATATAGAGATGTTCAAGGATCCGATTTTTTGGCGGGCGCTTCGAAACAACCTGATTCTGGTTGTCTCATCCATTGTCGGTCAGGTTCCGATTGCATTGATTCTGGCCATTGTACTGTTCAAGAATTCGTTTTTCTCCAGATTCATACGCTCCGCCGTATTTATGCCGATGGTGCTGTCGACGGTTGTAGTCGGCCTGATCTGGGGTTACATTTACCATCCGCAGTTCGGGATTGCGAATTATGTGCTGGAGATGCTCGGTCTGGATTCATGGACCCGCGCTTGGCTGTCTGATCCGAAAGTCAACATGCTCGCGATATCGATTCCGATTAACTGGGCGAACGTCGGTCCGTATCTGGTTATCTTTATTGCAGCACTGCAAAATATTTCTCCCGAGATCCATGATGCTGCCAAAATTGATGGATCCACGGGCTGGAACAAGCTGATGCAAATCACGCTGCCGATGATCTGGAGTACGGTTGTCGTGACTATCGTGCTCTGTATCTCCGGAAGTCTGAAGGCCTTTGACCACGTCATTGTCATGACGGGCGGCGGACCGGCGCAATCGACCGAGCTGCTTGCCACATACATGTATAACAGCACCTTCAGTGTGTATCGTTATGGTTACGGTTCTGCCGTCTCCACGATGATTATGATTGTCAGCGCCATCCTAATCGCGCTTAATTACTTCGCAACGCGCAGAAAGTCAAGTTAACATGAAGGAGGGAGCGATGTGAATTTACAGACGACCGGGACCGAAAATGCTTCAGGGAAACGAGTCATCATGAAGGGTTTATCCGGGTTCGTAAAATTGCTGCTGATGGTGTATGCGATTCTTACGCTCTATCCCTTGTACTGGCTTTTTACAAGCGCGTTTAAATCGAATCAGGATTTCTTCACGAACCCCTACGGCTTGCCGAAGGAGTGGATGACCGAGAATATATTTCGGGCATGGGAGCTTGGAAATATGGGCAGGGCGATGATCAATTCAACGGTTGTGACCATTACAGCCGTTGTATTGACCATTCTGCTCAGCGTACTTGCGGCATATGTGCTGTCCAGATTCGAGTTTCGGTTCAAAAAGCTGGTGGTTGTGTTATTTACGACCGGGCTGCTCATTCCGATCCACAGTACGCTGGTGCCCCTGTTTATCATGATGAAAAACATCGGCCTGCTCGATACGTACGGAGCGCTCATTCTGCCTTATACGGCGTTTGAGCTGCCGATTGCGATTTTCCTGGCGATGGCTTACATGTCATCCATTCCAAGGGAAATTGAAGAAGCGGCCATGATTGACGGCAGCGGTTGGTGGGGGATATTCAGTAGAATGATTCTGCCGCTCTGCACGCCTATCGTTGCAACGATATCCATTCTGGCATTCCTCCGATTCTGGAATGACTTCTCCTTCGCACTCGTATTTATCAATACGCAAGCGCTGAAGACGCTGCCGCTCAGCCTGTCCCTGTTCTCGGACGGCTTCGGCACGGACTACGCCCTGACCATGGGTGCGATGGCAATCGCGGTCATTCCTACCATTGTAGCCTACCTGATTCTGCAGGAGCAGATCATGAAGGGCATGGTGGCAGGCTCGATCAAGGGTTAAGGCTGCCAGCAAGGTCCATTTAGTTTACAACGGAGGCAGATAGCCTGTTCCGAGGCTCCGCACATATTTACCATGAACAGCCCTTTCCGATTCATTCGGAAGGGGCTGTTTTGGTTCGTGCCAGTAATGATCATTCTCTGTTTCCAACCGGGAAACATTCATGCACGATTTTCGGCTGCGCCATGTGTGCAAAAGAAATATAATAGGTACACCAAGACAGGGTACATGATTTTCCTGGAGAAACACAGCTTATACCAGATGTACCATATAGAATGAACATAGTCACAGGGAGGAACGTTACATGATATCGGCCGCAAATCAACAGGAATATTATCAGGCGCTGCTGGATAAGAAATCGGAATATGAAGGCGTCTTTTACGTGGGCGTTAAGACAACCGGTGTATTCTGTCGCCCGACATGCCCGGCGAGGAAACCGAAGATCGAGAACTGCGAGTTTTATGAGACGGCCGAAGAAGCACTGCTGGCATCCTTCCGACCCTGTAAACGATGCCGGCCGCTCTCGCATCCCAATCAAGTTTCGGATCTTGTGCGGCTGCTTGTAGACGCTGTGGAGGATAACCCGGAGAAGAGATGGACCAACCAGGACTTCCAGAAGCTGTCCGTGGATGCCTCAACGGCAAGACGCCAATTCAAGAAGCGGTTCGGGATGACCTTTGTTGAATATGCACGAGCTAGGCGGATGGGCCTTGCCCTGAAGCAGATCCGGGAAGGAGATGCTGTCATCGATGCGCAGCTGTCAACCGGCTACGAGTCCAGCAGCGGATTTCGGGATGCTTTTTCGCGGATTATGGGCGCAGCCCCTACAAGGTCCGGGCATCATCATATTCTAAAAGCATCGTGGCTCGACACGCGTCTGGGACCGATGATGGCTATTGCAGATGACGAAGCGCTGTATTTGCTCGAATTCGTGGATCGCCGGGGCTTGGAGCGGGAGGTAGAACGTCTCAGACTGAGAACCAAGTCAGCGATTATTCCGGGTTACACTGCCCCCATCCGTTCGATTGAGAGAGAGTTGGGTGCGTATTTTGACGGGAAGTTAACGGAATTTAAAACCCCCTTGTTCCTGTTAGGATCACCATTCCAACAGGAGGTGTGGGACCAATTATTGCGGATTCCACCCGGTCGAACCTCTTCCTATGGCGAGATCGCAGCGGCGATGGGAAGACCTACCGCTTACCGCGCCGTCGCCCAGGCGAATGGGGCCAACCAGCTTGCGATTGTCATTCCATGCCATCGCGTCATCAATACGAGCGGTGAATTGGGCGGATACGGGGGAGGGCTGTCGCGCAAGCAATGGCTGTTGAATCATGAGAAATCCATGAGTGCCGCAAGAAAAGAGGAATATTAGACCTGGGTCATAGAGAATGGTCTTACCTTGGGGTAAGACTATTTTTGCATAGTTCCACTATCGTTCGTACGAAGTATTCATATGCCGAATCGTTTAAAATAAAGAGTATACCAACAGCATTCGATAAGGGAGAGTGAACGATAGTGACGGAACAAGTACACTTACCTGAATGGGCCGCCAATTATTTGCAGTATATTCGGGTTCCATTCAAGGAGGCTTCGCTGGCGTATTTAATCGAGATTTGCACTGCGCATCATAATAGGATTCCTTTCGAGAATATTAGCACGCTGCTGCGGTATCATGAGTATCACCAGCAAGGCAGACTGGAGCAAGACGAGAAGAGGTTTGTCGATCAGCTGATGCAGCTGAATGCGGGAGGCACTTGTTATATGATCAACAGCAGTCTCCATCAGCTGCTGAACCAGCTCGGATTTCCAACTCGTTATACGCTGCTGGGCGAGGGGCATGTCGGACTGCTTGTTCGGAACCCTGATGGGCAAGAAGAAGTGTATGTGGACTGCGGGAACGCTGCTCCGTTTTTCGAACCCGTTCGGTTGGAGACTTATCCTGATCAGGTTTCCCAATATGCTGGAATTGAAGTGAGATTGCGTCCGGGAGACGAGCCGGGAACGTACACGTACTACAGGTATGTGGACGGCCAGCTGCTTACAGATCTGGTATGGTCCTTCGATACCCGAAAAACCTATCAATTCGATGATTTTCAGCCTGCTATTAGGGAGTACTTTAAGCCTAACGATCTCTTCACCTCTATATTACGCTGTCAGCTCTGGCAATTGGAGCAAGAACGGTCGCTGTCCCTAATCAATAATATACTGAGTATCCGGCATGAAGACGGAAGGGTTGAAAAGCGCGTTTTATCGGACCTCAGCGAGCTTCGAGAGGTGATCGATCATGAGTTTAAGCTTCCGAAGCTGCCTGTCGAAGATGCCGTAACGGTTCTACAGAGTCTCGGTGTTGATATTTTTTAAGCCAGCGCTATACCGGATTTCCCCGAGTAGAACGGCAGCACCAATTAGTTCAAATTACCTATTCAACCTGTCGAAGCATGGTATAATATCCCTTATCTCTACTTACTAATGGGGTACTGGAGAGTATATCGAGTTATTAATAGCATCTGTAGTCTGGAGCAGCCTGCTCCACCTTTCCGAGTACGCGCAGGCTGCTTCTTATAATGTAGAGAAAAAATTACCGCGGGGCTTTCTCTTGCCCCGGCCTTGCCGGTACGGTTGCCGTTTCCCGGTATTTGACCGGGGACATGCCGTATGTGGCACGGAATACTCTGTGAAAATAGGAATAGCTTGCGAAGCCGCAGGTTTCCGCGATCTCCTCCAGCGTCATGGTGCTGTATTTCATGCGCTCAACGGCTGCGTTCAGCCTGATCTCCAAGGCGTACTGAATCATGGTTTTTCCGTAATACTCCTTGAACAGTTTAACGGCCCGGGATAAGCTGAGCCCGACATGAGAAGCGGCTTCCTCCAGCTTGAAGGTGATCGTGGCATGTTCCTCCACGAATCGCTTCAGCCGAAGAGCGGTGAAGGCAAGCCGATCCGTTGGCTTGATCTCGGTAATGGCACGGTCCAGACACAGGCAGAGGCTGCGCAGCAAATAATCCGTCAGCTCCCCGGTCTCCCCCTCAAGTCCGCGCCGCTTCTCCAGCAGCATCTGTCTCCACAGACCCAGCAGCTGATCGTCGAGCCCGACATGGCTGACAACTGGCCGATGGATCCGGTTCCACCAATCATCGATCCATGACCCATCGCAAAATATATAATAATCTCCGCTGGATACGCGGCCATCCTCGCCGTCATCGTTGATCCGCAGCTCGTATTCATCGCCGGGTTTCAGCAACAGCAGATCGCCCCCTTGCACGTGGTGCTCGATGCCGTTGCAGTATATTTCACAGGACCCCTCGGTTTGGAGACGAAACAGATAGGTCGTCAAGCCGCCCCGGTGGCTGTTGCTGAACTGCTGGAAGTGGTAGGAATAGTCGCAGATTAGCAGTCTTGCCTCCATCATGGTTAAAACCCCCAGTAAAAATGCAAGCAGATAGTTCATGTTGCAGCAATATTGTTTATGTTCATTTTAGCCTATTTGCATGTATGATAGTAGCAGATAGAGCAGTAACTCATTTTTGGAATCGAGGTGCGCTATAATGAGAAGAATGAACATTGGTTTGCAATTGTATACGCTGCGCGATGAAACGGCTCAGGATTTCCGCGGTACGCTTCGCAAAGTGGCTGAATTGGGTTATGAAGGCGTGGAGTTCGCAGGATACGGAGACATTCCGGCCGAGGAAATGAAAACGCTTCTTCAAGAGCTCGGCCTTAAGGCGATTGGGAGCCACGTGGGCCTGCATCTTATTCGTGCAGACCTGCAGAAGGAGATAGATTACCTGAAAACCATTGGCGCTAAATATATGATGTGCCCTTATGTAGCTGAAGAAGATCGTAAAGATGCTGAGGATTGGAAGAACCTCTTCTCCTTCCTGGAAGAAGTAGGAGCTGAAGCACGCAAGCAAGGACTGATCTTTGGTTACCATAACCATGCGTTTGAATTCGAAGCGGAGGTTGACGGCGAATTCGTATTTGATGCGATGTATTCCGCGACAACACCGGAAGCCGTACAAGTGGAGATGGACGTATGCTGGGTACAGTTTGCCGGACAAGATCCGCTGGCTTACATTCCGAAATATGCGGGACGCCTGCCACTGCTTCACCTGAAGGATTTCAGCAAAGACGCTGAGGGCAACATGAAGACGCTGGAGCTGAGCCAAGGCTCTGTGAACCTGCCGGGTGTCATTCAAGCTGCATCGGATGCAGGCACGGAATGGCTGATCGTGGAGCAGGACGTGTGTCAGAATCCACCGCTGCAAAGCGTGGAGAACAGTATGAACTGGTTGAAGCAGAACTACCTGAACCAATTTTAATCTATGTGCAAAAAGGAGACTTTCAATGAGCAAAATTAAAGTGGCTGTGTTTGGCTGCGGCGCCATCGCCCAGCGCAGACATATTCCTGAATACGCGAACAATGCTAATGTGGAGCTGGTTGCTTTTGCCGATCCGGTAAAGGAACGTGCCGAAGAGATGGCTGCCCAGTATGGCGGCAAAGCTTATACCGACTACCAAGAACTGCTTAAGAATGAGAAGCTTGATGCCGTTAGCGTATGTACGCCGAACTATCTGCATGCTCCAATGAGTATTGCAGCAGCGAATGCTGGCCTTCATGTACTGGTTGAGAAGCCGATGGCTACAACAACGGAAGAAGGAGAGCAAATGATCGAGGCAGCACGCAAGAATGGGGTTTACCTGATGGTAGGCCACAATCAACGTTTAATGCCTCCACACGTAAAAGCTAAGGAAATCCTGGATTCCGGCAAGCTCGGTAAGGTGCTTACGTTCCGTACTTCCTTTGGCCATGGGGGTCCAGAGAGCTGGAGTCTGGACGGTCGCGACAGCTGGTTCTTCCGTAAGGAAGAAGCCATTATGGGGGCTATGGGTGACCTTGGCGTTCACAAATCCGACTTTATCCGTTACTTGCTGAACGATGAAATCGCAGAAGTTGCCGGCTTTATCGGAACGGTCCACAAAGAGGGAACGGACGTGGACGACAATGCAACCTGCATCGTTCGCATGAAGAGTGGCGCGGTCGGCACGCTGATGGCAAGCTGGACGCATTACAGATCCGGTGATAACGGAACGGTCCTCTGGTGCGAGAAAGGCGTGATGAAGATCGGTGCCGTTCATGGTGACGAGGTTAACGTCGAGCTGACAGATGGTACGATCGAGACTTACAAGGTTGGTGCCATGGCAACGAATGAGAAGCAGGTGCCGAGCGGCGTCATCGACGCGTTCGTGGAATCCATTCTAACAAACACGCCTCCTAGCATTTCCGGTGAGGAAGGGCTGCGTTCCTTGAACGTCATCCTGGGCGCATTCGAATCGCAAGAGACGGGTAAGATTGTGAAGCTGTAATAGGATGAACAGAGGGAAGCCGTGGAAGTGCGGCTTCTCTTTTTGTCATATCCGATAGTAAAGCGATGATCATGATAAGCAGGGCAGCAACAACTTTTTCATAAAAATAAGAGCGGCTCTGCCATTACTATGGAGAGCGGCTCTTGTTTTTTTATTCACTCCAGTGCTTTAACCGGTTTGCCGATCCATCGGACTTACCTTAAGGCTGTCTCCGTCTTCAACTACAGGGATAAAGATCGGACGTTCCTCCGGCGTCCGATTCGGGGTATGTACCGCCAGCATCAGCTGCCCCTCCCACGTGCGAAACACCATCCCGTGCCCGCCGTCGCTGGAATATAAGGGTTCCGGCTCTTGAAGCCAGGGACCCGTCAAGCTGCCGGATGGGGATTTGGCAATGCCGAGCGCGTAGCGGCCGTCGACAAAGCTGGCCCACAGCATCAGCAGGCTGCCGGGTGCTGTCCGGAATAGAAAGGGACCGTCCGTCACATAGTTTCCGGTCCCGGGAAAGCGCTGCGAATGAAACGGTGTGGTCCACGCCGCCTCAGAGGCACGGAATAAGATCACCGGTTCCGATACGGATTCGGATAAATCCGGGCTTAGGCGCATGGCACAGACCTCGCCGTCGCCAACCTGCTGCCATTCATGGCAGAACACCATCCACGGCTGGTTCTCCTCATCGATATACAGCGTGCCGTCCAAAGAACTCCAATCCGCCGGTGTCACAGGACCGCTGCTATGGAGAGCAAAGGGCCCTGTCGGCTGCTCCGCTGACAGCACCGCAGTGCCCAGCAGATCATTATCCTTCCTGCGAAAGGTGGCAAACATGATATAACGGCCATGATATTCGTACACCTCGGGTGCCCAGAAGTTCACCTCCGCGAAGAAATTATCGGGCTTGTGGAAGAGCGTACAAGGGCCTTCCCAATGCCGAAGATCTTCGCTTATATAGGCATCGAAGCCGTTTCCTTCCCTCCATGTATTTTTGTCGTGCCGTACATGTAGTATTTCTTGTGCTTGGAATCAGGCAGGATATAAGGATCCCGCAGCTGAATATCCTGAGTGTTCATGCTGTTCAGGCACCTCCTGAAATCATTAACGATAGGAGGGACAGATAATGCCGATATCCCTCTCTGTTTTCAAGCCTCCGCCTCGATATCGCTGCATTTCATTTCCTTTGATCCGGATCGGAAGGGAATTGCCTTGATAGATGAGCTCGCCCTCGATGGTGCGCACACTCATTCCAATGACGCCTTCCAGGTGTCCGCTTCGATCGGTAACCAGCCGAATTCCGGCCGGTCCTTCAATATGAACGCTGCCTTCCCGGTATATCGTTATACGATCTGCTGTATTTACCAATTCGTAATGCAGCCCATTCACCGTGCGGCTGTAGGCCGTGTTGCCTGCAACTTCCTCGCCATGATCCATGTCGACGGGGAGAAGACCGGTAAACCATAATTGGTCCGACCCGACCGGCATAATCCCGCACAACCGTTCCACATAATCAAGCAGACACAGGATGGAAGGGGAATACGTCTCGGTAAAACCTTCCTCTCCGGTCCAGGGACTTAACGCTTGTGCAAAGCGCTTTGCCTTGGACAGCGCAGACAGGATCGGATGCAGTACCCACGTCAATTCGACATAGCGGTGGTGATATTCAAACGCATGCGGAGCGCGAATCAGGCTCAGGAAGTTGGACGACCCGCCCCAGCTGTTGTAGGAGGAGAACGGATCGAATCTGGGATCGTCCATCGCCATAGATGTAAACGGATATTTGGCGAAAAATTTGCTCGTATTCAGCAAATACCGGCGCAGCAGCTTGTCGAACCATTCACGGTCCCCAACCTCGCAGGCCATCACGCGCAGCAGCACATCGGACTGGACTCTGACCAGCTCGTCATTCCGGTCCCGGTCGTAGAAGAACATATCTTCTTCGTCGTAACAGTAACGGAAGAGACTCTCGAGGCTGGACTCGGCTTTCGCTCTCCAATCAGCTCCGGATCCACCAAGCTCTTCGGCCATGCGGGCCAAATATATGCGCTGGCAGTAGATGTTGGCGGTCAAATCCGGTGCCAGGAAAGGCAGGACCGGAGAATCCGGGTGATAGGCTGCGGCATCATTCATATAGGGTGTATCCGGAACATGCCAGAACCTGGGTGATAAATCATGTCCGGTGTCGAAGGTGCTGAAGGCCTCTACGCAGCCGGTCTCCCGGGTATTGCGGAAGCTTGCAATCCATTCGTCATAATGCGCCATGGCTTTGTACATGGTCTTCAGAAAGTCGCGGTCCTTGCCGTGGAGCTGGTAATGGTTCCATACACTGCGTGCCAGCGGTGTAACCAGCTGAATCTGCCGGAAGGAGGGACCGTTCTCCGTTAATTTGTAAGGCAGCAAACCGTCCTCTCTTTGGTGAGCCGCAAAGGCGAGATAGGTCGATTTCGAGACAGAAGGAATCAAGCGCGAGAGCAGCTCCGCATTGATGGTGCCGGTGCTCTCCAGCCAGCAGCCAAGATAAATCCCGCCTTCCTGCAGAATAGGCTCGCTGCCAGCCATCGGCACGATGCAGGGAAGCAGCTTCTCCAGCGCCGTATAATATGAAGCCTCCAGCCGTCCGCCCGATGCGGCAAATCGTACGCCTGACTCCTGCCATTCTCGCAACAAATTCTGATCTTCCGGTTTAACCGTCTGCACCTGATCCTGTATCGAGATCCCGCGCAGACGGTCCAGCATAACTTCGGTCATGTCCGCCTCCTTGTAGAGCCTTGTTTATTGATTCGATTCAAAGATTCGAACGGTGCCATTGTAGAAGTCCGCAACGGCTTGCTCGACGCTCTTCCGGCCGAAGCCGATTTCCTGGCTTGTCGTTTGCGCCAGCTTGGAGAATTCAGCAAATCCCGGAGGATTGTAACTCACGTCAAAAGGTTCTGATTTTGTAGCCTCAGATACGAGACTTGTGTATTGGTATACAATTTCCTCCACCGGACCGGCTTCCTCCTGCAGTAGATTGCGGTTGGCTTCCGTTACTGGAACGCCCCGGTCGCTGCCGAGAATTTTGGCGGCTTGTGGATCATTGATCCAGAAATCCATCAGGATAGCGACTTCCTTGGGATGCTTGGTATTCGCATAACCGGACAATCCCTGGCTGGATTCGAATACAACACCCGTACCCTTGGGACCCCGCGGTACCGGATGGAGGATCAGCGGGTCCTCCGTCAGGCTCTGGAAAGCAGCCAGCTGGTTGGAAGGAAGGAGGCTCATGGCGGCCTTGCCTGTAATCAGCAGCGATTTACTAGTGTCGTCATGCGGATTGGATACCTGCATTTCAGGTGTGACCACACCACCTGCTGAAGACGTCTCCTCCCAATATTGGAACCATTCCTGGATGTCTTCTTTGGCAAAGCCCAGAGTTCCATTTTCCATATTATACAGCTGTTTGCCGCGCTGCTTCAGATAGATGTCCATGCCATCGACGGTGAAGTTGTACGTTCCAAAAATGCCATCACCCAGCTTGTCAGACAGTTCCTTGCTGACAGCTGCGTAATCCTCCCAGTTCCAATTCGGCTCCGGCAAAGGGATTCCGGCCTTCTCGAACAGTGCCTGATTGATGACAATGCCCCGGGCATTCGCACCGGCTGAAATATGCTGCAGCTTCCCGTCGAGACGGCCATACTCAACCATGGTGGGATCCATTCCGTCCAGATTCAATTCACTGCCAACATACGGATCCAGATCCAGAAGGACATTCTTTTTGGCATAGTCGACCACATTCCCGCCTAAGAAGAAGATATCCGGTGCCGTGCCGGATGCCAGCTGCGTATTCAGCTTGTCAAAATATCCTGAGGAGGGTGAGAATTCACCCATAATTTTAATATTCGGATGTTTCTCCTGAAACACCTTAAGCGCTTCGTTCGTAATATCTGCCCGTTTCTGGTCGCCCCACCACATCATGCGCAGTTCAACCTGGCCGCTCTCCGCGGCTCCGTTATCCGTATCTCCGCCAGCACCGGTATGATCCGTTCCGGAACAGGCTGTTACGAACAACATGAGTCCTGCCAGCATACCCACCATAGATCGTTTTAACATAGTTAATCCCCCCGGTTTAAATATAATTTGAAATGTGCTTCATGCTCACGAACAGAACAGACAGCGCGTGACTACTTCAGGCCCGTTGTGGCAATGCCCTCGAGAAAATACCGCTGAAACACAAGAAAGATGATGGTCACAGGCAGCAGCGACAGCGTGGACATGGCGAGCAGCGCCCCCCAATCCGATTGTCCCGATGGATCGAACAGGGACCGAATTCCCAGCTGTACGGTGAACAGATCAATTTTGCTCAGATAAATCATCTGGCTGAAGAAATCATCCCAGCTCCAGATAAACGTGAAGATGGCTGTTGTAATGAGCGCGGGAACAAGCAGCGGCACTACGATTCTAAAAAAGATCTGCGGCTGTCCGCAGCCGTCGATGGTGGCACTCTCGTCCAATTCCCGCGGAATTCCCCGGATAAACTGAACCATCAGCAGAATGAAGAAGGAGTCCTGCGCCAGCCACTTGGGCAGAATGAGCGGGAAATACGTATTAATCCACTGCAGCTCGTTATACAGAATGTACTGGGGCACCAGTGTCACATGGTAAGGTAGCATAATCGTCACCAGCATGATGCTGAACCACAGGCTCTTAAACTTGAATTTCAGCCTGGAGAACGCGTAGGCCGCGAGTGAGCAGGAGATGACATTTCCGATGACGCTCAGTGCCGAGATCAGCAGGGAGTTGCTGAAGAACCTGCCGAAGGAGATGCCCTGCAGCCCTTTCCAGCCGTTCACATAATGATCCAGCGTAAAGGCTGTCGGGATAAGGCTGCTGTCGGTAAAGATGAGTTGATTTGGTTTGAACGAGCTCAGAATTAGCCATAACACCGGATAGAGCATCGCCAGTCCGAGGAGGATAATGGCAGCATGCCTGCCGGCTTGAACCAGTTGTCTCTTGAGTGGCATATCCATTACCTCCCTTCCTGGTTGTCCCCGTAGAACACCCAGAACTTCGATGTGAGAAAGACAATTGCGGTGAACACCCCGATGATGACCAGCATGATCCATGCCAAGGCTGAGGCGTATCCCATATCAAAGAACGAGAAGCCCTTCAGATACAGATACAAGGTGTAGAACATCGTGGCGTCGAGCGGTCCTCCCCGGCCGTCCCCGATAACATAAGCTGGCGTGAAGGCTTGGAAGGAATTGATCATGCTCATGATCAGGTTGAAAAAGATGACCGGTGACAGCATCGGGAGTGTGATGCCGAAGAACTGACGGAGCTTTCCTGCACCATCTACGCCCGAGGCTTCGTATAAATCGGCAGGAATCTGTTTCAGACCGGCAAGGAAGATGACCATGGCCGACCCGAACTGCCAGACGGACAGGGTGATGATCGTATAGACTACATAGTCGGGATGGGCAATCCAGGATGGCCCCGTGATGCCGAACCAGCTCAGGAACTGATTGACCAGTCCGCTGCCATCGAAGATTTGACGCCAGACAATGGCAATGGCCACGCTTCCCCCCAATAGGGAAGGGATGTAATACACGGTTCGGTAAATGCCGAGTCCGCGAATGCCCTTGTTCAGCGCCATCGCCACCAGCAGCGCGAATGCAAGCCTCAGCGGCACGGACAAGAACACATAGTAGAACGTTAGCCACAAGGATCTTAGGAAGGTATCGTCTTCGGTAAAGATCTGGACATAGTTGCTGAGTCCCGTCCAAGTCGGCGATGACAACAGGTTGAATTTCGTCATGGATAAGTACAGTGATGCAATCATCGGCCCCAGCGTCAGACAGAAGAAGCCGATGAGCCAAGGCAGAAGAAACAAGTAGGCTGTCTTATTCTGCTGGCCGTATAAGGGCTTGGACAGCTTTCTCATGTTATGCCTCCCTTCAGATGGATGAGAATGGGCGGTTACCCTGAGATGTGAAGCCGCTTACAATTGAGGCGGCGTTACTTCTGGTAAACTCATCATACCGGGGAAGGGGAGGGGCCGGAATCTCATTTCTTCGGATCATCATGTTCGATTTTTTCGGATTGCGATAATCGGAACTCGGATGGGCTTATGTTGAACATTTTTTTGAACTTGGAGCTGAAATAGCCGGGAGATGAGAAGCCGGCGAGCTCTGCAATATCCCATACGGTTAAGGTGGTTTCCTTCAACAGGCGTACGGCGTGTTTCATACGGACTTCCGTAACATAGTGAATAAAGGATATGCCTGCACCTTCCTTGAACATTTCCGAGAAGTAGGTAGGGTGGTAGTTGTATTGTTCAGCTAACGAGGTCAGCGTTAATTCCTGCATATAATTCTCCTCGATATACCGTTTGGCTGACTCGATCAGAGTAGCTTCCCCGTCCTCAGAGACCTGCTGCTGATCCACAAAATCCTGCGCCCACTGCATCAGCAAACGCTCTGCCTGCTCGGGAGTCTCCATCCACAGCACCCATTCCGGCGAAATCCAGTGAGGCTCCCTTCCCTGAGAATACCCCATGAAGTCAGCGGCGGCGGACTCCATCAGCAGCGAAATTTGAAAAAGGCTCCGGACCAAGCGGGAAGGAGAGAGCTGGTATGCCTCGGCAAGCTCCTTCCGGATGACGCTGCGAAAGGAATCCAGCTCGCCCCGAATCAGACAGCGGTGCAGTGTTCGATTGGTTTCCTCCGGGAGTAATGGACTGTGGTCTGTTACGGGCGTGCGGTCCTGTTCCTTTTGACGCTCTGCCAGATTCCACGCCAAGAGCGAATGAATATACCCTTCTTTCCAGCGTTCAAGTCCCGATACGGGAAGTCCCAGCCCGACCTGCACATCCATGGTTAAATAGGAAGCCGCATCTTCCGCGAGCTTGCGTGTGAATTCGTGCTGAACGCCGTCAAGCGTAATGAAGAACATGATTCCGGGATGGGCTGCGTCATGAAATACCTGGATGCTGCCGGGATAAGACTGGGCGATTTCATGGCAGACCATCTCGAACGGCAGGTGAAGCTGCTCTGGCGCGCGCCCTTTGGGAGTATGCTGTATGCTGGACTCCCTCATGCCTGCGGCTACGAAGCAGACCCTGTGATCCTGCCATGATTCCAGGTGGAACAGCCGAATCCGTTCCGGCAGCGAGGAAGCCGGAAGCCGGTTGCCTCGCACGAGATCCAGCAGGAAGCGTTCCTTCATTTCCTTGTAATACTGGGAGAGACGCCACTGCATCATTTCCGAATCGTCCCGTACCTTGCGGTTCTTATCCAATTCCGCTTTGATTTTGGTCAGTGCTGTTCTCAGATCCTCCCGGGTTACGGGCTTCAGCAAATAATCCATGGCTTGGCTGCGGACGCCGGCTCTGGCGTATTGGAAATCCTCGTATCCGGTTATGATGATGATCTGGATGGAAGGATTGTGGCTTCGGCAAGTATCCAGCAGACGGACTCCGTCCATAACGGGCATATTCATGTCGGTTATGAGCAGGTCAAAGCGTTCTGCTCGCAAGAGCGCTTCGGCTTCTACGCCGTTTGCGGCCTCCCCCGAAATGGCAAAGCCCATGCCCTCCCAATCCACCTTCAGCTTCAGCCCTTCGCGGACTTCGATCTCATCGTCAGCGATCAATACGTTGTACATGATATTCCTCCTGTACCGGTAGAATCAGTTCGATGCATGTGCCCGCTTGAACTCCATTCCGGATATGGACGGCAAACAAGGCACCGTAATGCAGGCGGCAGCGTGCAATCACGTTGCCGAGTCCGATGTGCCAGCTCTCGCTCCGCAGGATCGGCTCTAGCTGAGAAGCTGCCATGGGGTCCTGCAGCTTGCGGATGATCTCGGACGGCATGCCGGGGCCATTGTCCGCAATGCTGAAATGCAGGCGGTTATCCACTCTGCTGATCCGGATATCCACCAGTGCCGTGGTCTGATGCTGGAAGCTGTATTTGACGGCATTCTCGATCAGCGGTTGAAGAATGAACTTGATCATGACCAGTGAATCCAGCTTGCCCTCCTCCGTGATGGAGATGCCGAGTTTATGACCGAAGCGGGTTTGCAGAATGGAGATATAGTGCCGGACATAAGCCAGCTCTTCCTCAAGCGGGACCCGATCGTCGCTCGTATTCATGGAGAATCGCATCATTTTGCCAAGGTCCTCGATGACCTGGACGGTATCCTCCGTCCGGCGCTGCATGGCCAGACTGCTTACCAGCTCCAAGGTATTGAACATGAAGTGGGGATTAATCTGCATGAGCAGGGCTTTGTATTCCGCTTGCTGGCGGAGCAGCTTCAGCTCGAATTCATTCTGGATATGCTGCCGCAGGCGGCTGACCATGTAGCGGAAGGTCGAGATGACGTAACTGACCTCGCTTTTTACGTTTTTGTCGGGAGGCAGAAGGGAATCCGCCTGATCGAAAGCGCCCCGCTGCACCTGCCTCATGGCCAGAACCAGTCGCGTTAAAGGCTTGGTGACGCCATAGGAGAGCCATGCTGCGGCAAACAGGGAGACCAGAATCAGGACAACCGTAACTACCAAGATCGTGCTCTGAAGCTTGTGAAGAGAGGAATATAACTCCTTTTCCGGTGCCAGACCTGCCAGCATCCAGCCGGTACGCCCCAGTTTTTTGTGTACCAGAATGTCTCGCTGCCCCTCATCGTTGGTCAGATAGACAACTCCTGATTTGATCGGGCCGTTTCGAATACGGTCGATTTCCGCTATAGCCCGAGCACCAAGCTCATGCGCCTGCTGGGAGAGAATAGGGCTTCCCTGTTCATTAAGCAGAAAAATCGTGCTATTCTTGGCCAAATGGATGCGGCTGAGCGGCTCCAGAAAATAGGATTCGCTGACGTTCACCTTCATCACGTTCTGTGCCGTCGCATGATGGAAGGTACCGAGAGGCATCAGCAGGCTGACAACCGGATTGCCGTGATCCCTTACGCGTTCATGCTGATCCGTATGGGCAGCCAGCCAGTGGTCCCCGGACGTGAAGAAGTTTCTGTATCACGATTCTTGCATAAAGGCGGGGTCATTCGCGACTTGGTTCTCGCTGCCGATGCGAAGCCCGTTCCGCCGGTAGACGGAAACGTCGGAGATGCTGGTATAGCTGTTGGTGGCCTGGGTCAGGAATCGGCTCATCGCGAGATTAGCAAGCATTTTCTCCCCTTCGGGAAGGCTCGGGTCGCGTATGGCGTTATCCCAGTTCTTGGCCATGTCGCTGTTGAAGACCAGGGAGGCGACATCGTAAATCTGCATTTGGACCATGTCCACGTACGAGCCGTATTCCTCCATCTTCTCCAGGGCCGAGGATTCAATGTAGGAGCGGATTACGGTTCGCGATTCTGTAAAGAGCAGGAAGGAGAGCGTGCCGAAAGAGAGGACGAACAGGACAACGATAAAGGCGATCAGACGGCTTTTTAATGAGAAGAACATCATTTCCCTCCTTACCGAATGGACTTCAAGGCTGCCCTTGGAAATAGAAAAAAAAAGACTGCGTGAAAGACGCAGCCTTTGCTTAAGAGAATTTGCTTGAAGCAGCCTTGTACTGCTTAGAAACGAACCAGGTTGCTGATTCGTACAGGCATGCCGGTAGCGATGGCGCGGTTGGCTGCAATTCCTGTCAGTATGGATCTTGCTCCATCAATATGGTTCGCAGCGCGGGCGTATGGATCCTCCACGGGCTCCCCGAACAGATCGTTCAGGAGAACCGGGTCGCCTCCCCCATGCCCGCCTTCTTGCTCTTCTACATGAACCTCGTACGGGGCATCAAACGTCGGGAGCACCCGCAGCGTTTTACCGATTAACGCGCCTTCCAGATTCTTGTCACCCAGCGAATTGACGTAGGATTGCTCCACAATAGTCATCTCGATCCGGCCTTTGGTGCCGTTGATGGCGATGCGATAACCTTCCCATGGCTGGTAGGCGACAAGGGAATAGGTCAAAATGGCCTTGTTCTGGTACCGTACAAGAACGCCCATCGTATCCTCGATGTTGATGCCGTCCCCGAATACGCTTTGATCCCGCTGATAGCCATCCTCCGGCTCGGCATCCAAATACATCGCTTTGAGGTGGTCATCGGAATCCAGATGGAGCGCAAAAGGGTCTTCCTTGGCGATCGGATTGCCGGTTGCCCGATTGTAAAATTGGGTTACGCCCCGTTCTTCCGCGTTCTCTCTACCATAATACATGAGATCCCCGAATGCGAAAACGGTTTCAGGATGGGAGCCGATCCAGAAATTGACTAAATCAAAGTGATGGGTCGATTTATGAACGAGCAACCCCCCGCTGTTTCGCTTGTCCCGGTGCCAGCGGCGGAAGTAATCCGCCCCGTGACGGGTGTTCAGCAGCCATTCGAAGTGGACGGAAGTCACCTGTCCGATGGCGTCATTCATAATCAGCTCCCGTACCTTGGTATGGTGCGGAGCATAACGGTAGTTGAAGGTTACCCGTATATTTTGTCCGGTCCGCTTGGCGGCATCCAGGATCGCTTGGCATTTCTCCTCATCGACGGTCATCGGCTTCTCGGTCACGACGTCGCAGCCAAGCTCCATCGCGCGAATGATGTACTTGTGATGGGTGCGGTCGATGCTGGTCACAATGACGAAATCCGGCTTCTCGTTCTCAATCATCTGATCGAACTGATCCGCAGGATAGGTAGGAACCTCGGCATATCCATATTTGTCTCTCAGCAGCTGATTCGCGTAATTCATGCGGGTCTGGTTTATATCGCAAAAGGCAGCAAGCTCGGATTTGTCGCGGAAGTTCTGGGCCAGGGCTCCGTAAAAGAACTCGGCGCGGCCGCCGGTTCCGACCAATACATAGCGTTTCTTGTCACTCATCTCTATCGCCTCCTTGAATATAGCTCTAGCCTATAACAAGGGAACACTTCTTTCGCCGCATTTTATGCGTAATCGCTTTCAAATGCCGCATATTTTGCTATAATCCAAGGAAAGGGGGACAGCCATGTGACGAAGCCATTTCGAGCGGATTACCATGATCCTGCCGGATATCTGGATATCGAATATGACCGCCGCATCGGGTACTTCTCGATGACGGTTGACCATCTTCATGATCATTACGAGCTGTACTACCTGTTGTCGGGCGAGCGCATATACTTCATTAAGGACCGCTCCTATCGGGTCAGAGCCGGGGATCTCGTATTCGTTGACCGGAATGCCGTTCACAAGACGCTGGACAGCGGCAGGCCGGATCATGATCGGGTTGTCCTCTATATCAGGCCGGAGCTGTTCACGGAGCTGGCCATTTCGCCTGAATTGGCCGCAGGATTGAAGGAGCCGTTCGGTTGGGATATTCCGATTCTGAGGCTTCCTTCACCGGCAAGCGAAGCCATGGCGCGAATGGTCAGCGAAATGGTGGACGAGATGGTTCATCCCCAAGCCGGAAGCTGCTTGCTGCTGCGGCACCGATCGGTTGAATTGCTGCTGTACGCGTACCGTAATCAGCAGCTGGGCACGGTGCGTTCCGCCGATACCGAGCCCATTCTTCATCCCAAGACCCAAGCGGTGGTCCGTTATCTGAACGACAACTATCAGAAAGGTTTTACGTTGCCCGGGGTAGCGGAGGCGTTCCGAATCAGCCCGCACTATCTCAGCCGGCTGTTTAAGCAAACGACGGGCTTTACCTTCAGCGATTATCTGAATCTGCTTCGGGTTAAGGAGGCGCAGCGCTTGCTGCGCGAAAGCGATGATTCCATTACGGATATCGCCATGCGTGCAGGATTTAGCAACTTCTCCCATTTTGGGAAGGTGTTCAAGCGGACGGTACAAATGTCTCCGCGAACATACAGGCAGCAGTATAGAGATCCAGGTTGATCTATAGAACATTATGAGGAATGTTACGTCTATGACATTAGAGAGGAGTTGATGTTATGCGTATGATATACATGGTGCTCATGATTATCGTTTCAATATCAGGGTATCCCTTAGAGGGGAATATGGACCGTGCTGCTGTACTTACCAAGGTTTTGGCCCAAGTGCCGAAGTGTACAGGGGACTTAGAGACGATTAACGATGTCGTGGAGGTTAAGGAACATGAACAGGGTTTCACGGTCATCATCAGACAAGACTGCGAACCAAAACACGGGGAAGGTCCGCAGATGCGAACAACCTATACGTATGCGGTAACTCCTAGCGATGTACGATTAGTTGAGAAGAAGAACGGATTTTAATTGCGTATGGGAACAGCCTGAGCAAGTACAGGGAATCGTGATCGTGATCGATCATACAGGAGGGATTATGAAATGACAACGCCAACCGAGCTTCGTGTCATCACGGAATCGCACGGACATGATCTGAAATATGTGCAGACGGTTATTCAAACGTTTGAAGCCGCCAGGCCAGATGTAAAGGTGGTGCTTGTCCGGGCAGAGGACAGCTACGGCGTGCTGGAGCAGTTTCATCAGGATGGAGCGGATCTGCTGCACATCCGGGAGGGGGCATATTCTACTCAGATGCGTAAAGGCGTTGTCCGGGATTTGCTGCCTTATCTGAAGAATGATCCCGCGATGGTCATCGATGATTTTTACCAGGGGGCTTTGTCACATCCGATGTGGGAGGGCCAGCTGGCAGCCTTTCCGGTTGTGGATGCCGCGGTTCCCCTTATTTTTTATAACAAAAAAAGGTTTGCCGAAGCGGGTGTGCCGTTCCCTGAGAATGGGTGGACGGATGCACAGTTTCTGGATGCTGCGATTCGCTTAACGCGGCTCGAAGAACATCCGGAGGACTCCCGGTATGGCCTCTATATTTATCCGGATGTGGAATTTTTGGAGCCGTTCCTTATGCGCAGGGGCGGACGGCATTTATCGGAGGACGGATCTGTCAGTAAGGGCTATACGGACAGTGAAATTACGCATTCTACGTATCGATGGATTGTTGATTTGTATCAGAAGCACCGTGTCGCTCCTCTGCCGGGGGGTCCGGTTTGAGAACGTATTTCGTTCGAATCGCTGTGCGATGATATATGACTTTAGCTGGCATATTGGAGGGGTGGCCCACGATCCTGAGCTAAGTGAGACGTATGGCATTGTGGGATTGCCTCATGCACGAAACGGCGTGGATATCTATACGATGTATTCGACAGGATACGGTATTCCTGCCATGTCCAGGCAGCCTGAGCTGGCATGGGAATTGCTGAAGGCATTGGCGATCCCCTCTTCTGAGGAAGCCAAGCGTGCTTATTGGGGCCTGCCGATCACAAGAACACTGGCCAAGGAGCTTGGGCGTACCGATAATCCGTGGTGGGGTCCCGCCCTGTATGCCATGGAGCGCATTGAGAAGAATGCCTATCTCTCCAATCAGGTCTGGAACCTGTCCAGGCAGCAGATCAATCTGGATATTGAGGCAATGATGAAAGGAGAGGCCGAGGTACAGGAGACGCTGGCCCGGTGGGCGGAGATTGTATCGTAGATAATGATTAACTACATAGAACTGCAAGACGGGGTCTTTAATTGCATCAGCCTCTATCCAACACGGATAGGGGCTTTGGTTTGCTTATTTGTTTGTATAAGAGAGTCCTGTGAACATAGTATACTTGTCGATATCAAAGAGCTTGGTTAAAGATATAACGGAAGCGATACAACTGTGATAACAAAAGCGGCTAGAGCGATATTACGCTCAATATGAAACTCCCGTATACTAAAATCTGTTCTTACCTAGGTGCTTGAACCGTTATTGAAAAACCGCCCCATCGGCACCTCCCGCTTAAAGGTGATCCCCCAATACTTATACGTCACTTCAATCTGGGTGATAGGCGTATCATTAAAAAGACGGACACCATAATTGAGCGGGATGCGTGCTCCCTGATCAAGTGCGGCTAACTTCTCATCTGCTGTGAGTTCAGGTTGGAGCGGCATCTCTTGAATACCCACGAATTCGATATGGGTGTCTTCATCAAGGTCGTCTCCGCCGACCAGATGAAGGGAGTAACTGACGCCGAGCTCCGCCTTGGCTGGTTTCTGGCCATCGTTCACCCGCACATCCAGCAGCTCCACCTTGGTAAATCCTTCGTTGATGACTTCGAAGATGATCGTATTCTCGCCCGTAAGGGATGTGAATCCACCCGCCTTGATGGGTATGGGACGAAGAAACAGCAGGTATAGAAGGCTGGCTGAGAGGAGCAAACCCAGGCCTGCATATGCGAGCCGGCGGAGATGTTTGGATTTTGGTTTCATGGCGAGCAATCTTCCTTCTTTATATTAAATAGACAGATTGACTACCGATTGGCCTGATTCTATATCGGCTTTCATGGCTAGAAGATAATTCCGGGTAGACTCATCCATCTCGTTCCAGTCCACGAATTTGGAGAAGTAGACATAGGAATACAGGTTTCGGAAGTCGATGAAAAACGGAATCCGTTCAATCCAATCCGCACTCAATGTGTTCTCTTTCAGATAGCCCGATAAGAACGAATCGAAGAATCTGGCGACAAATTCGGCCTTCCTGTGTTCAGGGACTGTCTGAACCGCATGATAGATGGCAATGGCGATATCGTATGCGAACCAATGGTAAGAAACATCCCCGAAATCAAAAAAGACAATCTCCCCGTTATGTACATGAAAATTGTTATGGTGCAGGTCATTATGAACGATCCCGTAGCTGTCCTGATCTTGCGGGAGGGACTCCAGCTCCTTAAGATATCGCCTCCACTGAGTATGTACCCTTTCACCGGCAGCCTCCGGGAACGCATCCGTAAAGATGAGATGATCATTCCATTGGGGAAAAGCCATGCGGTGAACGAGCGAAGCGGATGTGGAGTCCTTCTTGCCGAGTTTGTGCATGCTTCCCATCCCGCGTCCCCAGCGCTCGATCATAGCAAAATCCGATGTCAAATCGGATAAAGGGCTGCCCGGAGCCTTCGTAAAGGCAATGACATAATATCGTTTGGAGCCGTGAATGACTTCTTCAATCAGGAGATCCTGGGCGGAACGAATCGACGACGCTATGTTTAGCCCATGCTCGGCGAGATAAGCCATCCACGTCAGCTCGCGGATGATCGAGGCTTTACGGTACTTGGCCGCGTCTAAGAATTTAATGATGAAGCGAAGCCCGTCTTCACCGATATATTCAAATACATTTTGGTCAAATCCTCCAAGCAATTGCAGTGAATAAGAACCTCTGCCGAAACGCTCGGCACCCTGATTCAAAACAGCCTGTTCCATGGAAAATCCCCTTTATGGTGTTCTCGATATGTAGGTCTGGTCCACATACCGGATGGTACTCAGCAGCATCAGTATCAACTCAAGTCTACCGAAGATGGTGCATCGTTGCAAAAAAACGGGATAGCGCATCCTGACGTTGTGAGATAATCTTACTCAGCATGGGTGCTCGCACGCGCCAAATAAGTCCCCAAAAGGGACTTTCCAAAGAGCGGCTTACGCGCCAACAAGTCCCCAAAAGGGACTTAGAGTCGCCAAAGTGCGGCTCCCCGCCAGCCCATTGCAGCGACCATGGGGAGCATCCCGTCCCTGCACAACCTCCGCCACATCAAAAAGGGGTGTCCCACCTAAGGAACACCCCTTCACTACATCGATCTACTTACCTTCGAACTTCTGCGCCAGTTCCCGGAAATTCAGCTGTGACGTGCTGTCCAGCACGATATCCGCGTGCGGGAAGTGGGCAGCGTTGCCGATTGCCACGGCGAACATGCCGGCACCCTTGATGGCATCGACGCCGGACGCGGCATCTTCCACCCCGATGCAGTCGGCGGGCTCTACGCCCAGCTGCGCGGCAGCGGTCAGGAAGATTTCCGGGTCGGGCTTGTTGTTCGTAAGCTTGGTTACATCGACGATGACGTCGAACTGATCCATGACGCCAAGCCGGGTCAGTACAGCGATGGCGTTCTTGCTGGCGGACGCAATGGCGGTCTTAAGACCCGCCGCCCGAATGTCTGCCACGAACTCGGTGACGCCCGGCAGCAGATCGGCTGGCGTGATCGTTTCGATCAGCTCGACATACAGCTTGTTTTTGCGGTCAGCCAGCTGCACCAGCTCTTCTTCGGAATAGTTGACCGGCGTCTCCGCCTGGCTTAACAGCAGCTTCAAGGAATCCATGCGGGATACCCCTTTGAGATTCTCATTGAATTCTCGGGTGAAGGGAATGCCCAGCTCGGTTGCCGTAGCCTTCCAGGCCTGATAATGATACTCGGCTGTATCGGTAATGACGCCGTCCAAGTCAAAAATGACAGCCTTCAGCGATTTCGCTATGCTCATGTCCAAATAACTCCTTTTACCAACTGAAATATATTCAATCGTACTAGTATCATCGCTAATTTCCTAATGAGAGCACGATCAATGATGCACTTATCTGAAGCTGGTTCCTCACGGTAAGCCTAACCTGATGGATCTGGTGGATCTGTACCTGCCCGGAGCTACTTGGCGAGTGATTTTTGCACCGGTTGTCCGGCTTCAAGTGTAACGGCCTCGTTGTACAGCTTGATCTCGATGGCATCGCCTTCGACGATCTCCAAGGTCACGCCGTCCTTCTCGATCGATACGCCGATGAGGCGGCCGCGGAAGTTCAGGCGGAATGCGTACTTCTCCCAATCCTTCGGAATGGCGGGGGAGAGGGAGAGCCCGCTCTCCTTCAGACGCATGCCGGCAAAGCCGTATACGATGGACATCCAGGTACCGCCCATGTTGGCCATATGCAGACCGTCCTTTGTGTTGCCGTGCGTATTGTCCAGGTCCAGGCGCGCCGTCTCGATGAAGTATTCGTAAGCCTTGTCCATGCTGCCAATCTTCGAAGCCATGATGCTGAAGATGCAGGAGGACAGGGACGAGTCATGTGTCGTAATGCCTTCATAGTAGTCGTACGAACGCTGAATCGTTTCATAGCTTTGCTCGTCTTCCAGCAGGAAGTGCGCTAAAACCGTGTCGGCTTGCTTACACACCTGATAACGGTAAATCGTTAGCGGATGGTAATTCAGCAGCAGAGGATATTTGTCCTCCGGCGTGTTCTCGAAATCCCATACCGCTTTGCGGAGGAACGTGTCATCCTGCGGGTTAATGCCAAGAGCTTCATCATACGGGAGCAGCATAGCTTCCGCGGCTTTCGCCCATGCCGAGATTTCATCCTCGGTGACGCCAAGCCGGTCGCACAGGGATTGGAAGCCTTGTGCATCATAGGACTTCAGAATGGAGCAGCTCTTGGCAGCCCATTTCAAGTTATGTTTTGCCATGACGTTGGTGTAATAGTTGTTGTTCACGCAGCAGGTATATTCATCCGGGCCGGTAACTTCATCAATATGGAACGCCCCGTTATAATAGTGGCCGATATCGGCCCAGAGACGTGCGGTTTCGATCAGTACCTCGGCACCGTAAGACAAGAGGAAATCCTGATCCTGTTCGGCCAGATGGTACTGGATATAGCTGTATGCGATATCTGCACTGATATGATACTGCGCCGTGCCCGAAGGGAAAAAGGAGGAGCACTCCGTTCCGGAAATGGTGCGCCACGGGAACAAAGCGCCTTGCCGGTGTCCCATTTCCCGAGCTCTCGCTCTCGCCTGTTCCAGTGTGGAATAGCGGTACAGCAGCAGCTGGCGCGCGATGTCCGGCTGCGTCATCAGGAATACCGGGAACATGTAAATTTCGGTGTCCCAGAAATAATGGCCTTCATATCCTTCGCCGCTGAGCCCTTTGGCGGAAATGTTGCTGTGTTTGTCCCGCCCTGCGGACTGCAGCAGCTGGAACAAGTTGAAGCGGATGCCTTCCTGCAGCTGGTCATCGTTCTGAATCACCACATCCGCAGACTTCCAATAGTCATTTAAATATTCGATTTGCTCTGCAAGCAGATCCTCGAAGGAAAGCTCCTTCAAACTCTCTTGCAGCTGAATCCCGCGCTCGATCATATCCTCCCCGTGACGAAGGCTGTCGGTATACAGATTGTATTTCGTAAAGCCGATCGGTCCGGTCAATGAAAGGGTAGCCGTGTAGGTGACTTCACCGGCTCCATTTTCAAGTTGAACGTCAGCATCGGCATCCAGGCGGTGGCGGGTAACGCAAGCCGCACGCAGCTTGGATGCCATCGTTTCATCAACGACATAGGCATCGCTGCCCTTAACGCCAGTTTCGGTGACGGTCATCCGTTCCGCATGTCCTGCGCCGACCCGGGGATCATTGGGATTGGTGTAGTTTTTCACTTTGCCGTTCACCGTAGAGACGATGCGGACCTGGCCGTTGTAATTGACCGGCTCTATCCGTACATGGATGGCGAACAGCTCACGGTGCGTAAAGGACACCAGGCGGCGGAAGGTCAGCTTAATCTCTTTGTCTTCGGGCGATCTCCAATGCACGATTCGTTCGGAATATCCCTTGTCCATAAACAAGCGGCGTTCAAACGAAATAATCGTGCCGTGATCCAGACGGAAGGGTTCTTTCTCATCGCCTAAATAGATCAGGACCGATTGGGCATCAATATGGTTAACGAGTTTTTGCTGTGTATCGGGAAAGGCGAACAGTTTCTCGCCGTAAGGGATTTCAATAACGTCGTGGAAAGCATTCAGGTAAGTTCCGCGAATGGTGGACATGTCCTCTCCGTAGCCTTCTTCGAAGTTGCCACGTACACCCAAGTAACCGTTTCCGAGTGCAAAAATACTTTCCATATTCAGCAAGGCTTGCTGTGACAACTCAGGATTTGAAATTGTCCAGGTCATGGTCTACACTTCCTTCCTAGCATGGTTATGCTTGAATTTTAGAGCCAAACGGGGTTATGTTATACTAAAATATCAAGGTTTTTATCAATATTTTTAGGTGGTGCAGAAATAATGAAGGAACCTTCCCGCACAGGAAATCATCCCTTTTATTTGTCTTCCCGCATGCATTATCTGCGCGAGAATTTTATACATCCTCCGTTTGATTACGAGCACGAGTTAATGGAGGCCATACGCTTCGGGGACGAGAACAGGGCCATGGATATGCTGCGCAAGATTAACGAGCTGGAGGCCGCCGTGCTTGCGACATATCCGCTTCGATCCAAGAAGAATGCCTTAATTGCGTCTTGTACCCTGTTTACCCGGGCGATCATCAAGGGCGGCGTCGACCCTGAGATAGCCTTTCATTTAAGTGATACGCTAATCCTTGAGATTGAGAAAATGAGTGATGTGGAGCGGCTGGTTCATTTTGAATATGAAATGCTGGTTCAGTTTGTTTCGATGATTCGCTCCGAGAAGGAAGAAGTATCCTATTCGCATATTGTGAATCTGGCGATATATTACATCAGGGAGCATATTTTTGAGGAGCTGACCTTACAGCGGGTTGCAAAATATTTAAACGTTCACCCGAGCTACCTATCCGATCGCTTTAAGCGGGAGACGGGTGTATCCATTACAACCTTTATGAATCGGCGGAAGATTGAAGAATCCAAGCATTTGCTGACCCATACAAACCAATCAATCTCCGAAATCGCGTTTACGTTCAAGTTCTGCAGCCAGAGTTATTATACGCAATTATTCAAGAATTTCACGGGGATGACCCCGAGAAAATTCCGAATCAGCGGTACGGCGCGATAACGAACGATGACAACGAACAACGAGAAGTGAGAGAAACGAGAAGAGAGAGAATGTCATGAACAAACTCAAGCAGAAAATGCTTCATCTCAGTCTGGAGAAGAAACTGATCGTTGCTTTCTCCGCATTTATCATTGTGCCGCTCATTCTGATCGGCGGGATTGTATCGTGGGTCTACGTAGAGAATAATCGGGGTACGATGATTGATGCTGCCGTGGAGAACAACAAACAAATCATCAAGAATATCGATACCTCCTTGCAGCCGCTGCTGCGGCTGTCGATGTTTCCGATCCAGGATTCCACGGTGTATCCCATCATGCGCAAGGATTATGGCAAGGTGACCTACCCATTGCTTGAGCGGGGGCGGGATTTCGATAAAGTGAACGGCTTGATCCAGAGCGGAGTCATGCTGTATTCCGATTTGATTGACTCGGTTGTCATCTACCACGAGAACAGCCAGTCTATCATCGGCAGAAGCAACAAGGAGTACATGAATTTCGCTTATTTCAAGGAGCAGTTCACGCGCGAGCCTTTTGTCCAGAAGATCAGAGGTGCCCACGGGCGCTTCGTTCCGGTAGGCATCCACCAGGAGAAACTGCTGTCCACCAAGGCTACTCCGGTCGTATCTGCCGGCCGAGCGATCATGGACCCCTATACAAAGGAAGATCTGGGCTTTATTCTGTTTAACATTTCGGTGGACAAACTGAAGACGCTCTGGAGCGATTCGGCATTTTCGGAGAACACGAATTTCTATCTGATTGATGAAGCGGATCATATCGTGCACAGCATTTATCCGGAGGAGATCGGGCTGCCGGCAGCCGAGGTGCTGGGGAGTGATTTTCAATATAACGCTGACGGTGAAGTCAATACGCAGATTAATCGGGATACGTACATGATATCTTCGTCCTCTTCTATGGCCGACTGGAAGGCGGTTACGGTAATTCCGAAAAAAGACCTCTTCTCCATTGTGTACCTGATGGTAGCCATCCTGATGGGCGCCTTGATTCTGCTGCTCGTGCTGTCCATTCTGATCTCGGCGCGCATCGCGACCACGATCATGAAGCCGCTGTCGGTACTGAACAGCAAGATGAAGCTTGTCTCCCAAGGTCAGCTTGACGTAAGCTTTGATACGAGGCAGCATGGGGAGATCGGCGTGATCAGCCATACCGTGGACCAGATGCTGCAGGAAATCCGCGATTTGATTGAGCGGATCTATGTGGAGGAAGAAGAGAAGCGGACGCTGGAGATGAATGCGCTGCAATCCCAGATCCGTCCGCATTTTATATATAACACGCTGAACGTGATCAAGTGGATGGCCAAGATCCAGGGGGCCACCGGCATTGAGGAAGCGCTGCAGGCCTTCTCTTCGGTCATCAAGTTTACGGTGAAGAAGGAGGGCAACTATGTGACCATTGCAGAGGAAGTCGAGTTTATGGAGAATTACACGAAAATTCTCGATTTCCGCTATTTTAATAAATTCGATGTTACGTATGAGGTTGAACCAGCCGTAATGAATCATAGGACGTTGAAATTTTTGCTTCAGCCCCTGGTGGAGAATGCAGTCTTCCACGGTTTCGAAGGTATTGATTATAAAGGGATGCTGGTGATATCCATATATGAGGAAGAAGAAACATTGATTATGAAAGTAAGTGATAACGGTCGCGGTTTTCCGGAGGGCGGACAAGCCAAGCAGGAGCAGGAAGGTCCTCGTGATACCTTCAACTCGATCGGACTAAACAATATAAGGAACCGGATATCTCTTCATTTTGGACCGGAGTACGGCCTGTGGATCAAGAGCGGAGAGCATGGCGGAACGGTGGCCTGGATTCGGGTTCCGATCATCACAGAAGAAGCAGGGTGATAGCAAGTGCGAATACTAATCGTAGATGACGAACCGCTTGTGCGCATCGGTATCAAATCGGCCATCGACTGGGAGGCCCAGGGTGTGGACATTGTCGGTGAAGCGGGCGACGGTGAAGAAGCGCTGCGCATGATAACGGAAACGGTACCGGACGTGGTGCTGCTGGATATCAAGATGCCGAAGATGGACGGAATCGAAGTGCTGCGGGCAATGAAGGAGCGGCAGCTGCCGGTTCAAGCCGTCGTGCTGAGCAGCTTCGACGACATAACGTATGTGAAGGAAGCTCTGAAGTTAGGGGCCTTCGATTACTTCCATAAGCCGGACATGAATGAGCGCGAGCTGACGGCGATGCTGAAGAGCATTCGGGAGCAGTTTGGAAGTCAGCAGGCTCCGGCCCGAACCGGAGCGAATGTACCCGGCAGCCGGAAGGAACAGATTCTATATGACGCGCTTCAAGGGAACGTCCATGACCTGTCAGCAGAGACTGGGTTGAAAGAGGGCAATATGTATGTCGTTCTCTTCAAAATCAAGGATTATCAAGCGGTCATCAAGAGGTACACCAAAGAAACGGAATCGATCCTGCCCAATACGGTTCAGAACGTAGTAGGCGAGATTCTATCGACGGAGAAGGAAGTGGAGTTTCTTCGGCTGAATGAGCAGCTATATGCCGTATTTATAAGCAACAGCGAATTGAAAAGTCTGCTGGCATCGTTGACCCGCGTCAATAAAATGGTTCAGATGATCAGCTCGGCGCTAAAGCGCTTTGTGAATATTGACATCGTGCTGGGCATTAGCGATTGGTTTGCTGATTTTGACGGCATTTCCATGGGTTATGAGCAAGCAGGCAGAGCCTTGTCCCAGCAATTTTACCACCCGGAGACTTCGATATTTTATTATCAGCATCTGAGACAGAAGAGCGAGAGCGTTTATCAGCAGGCGGATGTCTATTTGAGCCAGATGAAGTCTGCGCTCAGGGAAGAAGCGAATGACCGGTTTCTCGAGCTGCTATCCACGTGGGAGAAGTTTCTGGAGCAAGAAGAGTGCATGGAAGAGAAGGATGTCCGCAAAGTGTATGAAGGCTTGAAGTTTATGATCGGGGAAAGCGGCGGCAAGCCAAGCGGAGCCGTGCAGGAAGAAGTTGCAGGCTTGCAGGGAATCCATGATTTTCAACAGCTGTCCGCTGCATACCGGACCCTGTTCGAAGCACGGTTTAAGCATCGCCACGATCTGGGGTTTAAGGGATACAGCCAGCTCACGCGCAATATTATGGAGTACACGGAGGAACATTATGCGGAGAGCCTCTCGCTGAAGCTGTTCGGGGAGCTGTTTCATGTCAGTCCGAATTACGTCAGCCGGCTGTTTAAACAGGAGGTCGGTCAAGGACTGTTCGATTATATCAACGAGCTTCGGATCGAGAAAGCGAAGGTGCTGCTTAAGAACTACCGCTACAAAATTTATGACGTTGCCGAGATGGTAGGGTTTAATAATCAGGCCCATTTTGCGATTGTATTTCAGAAATACACAGGCTTTTCTCCTAAACAGTATAGGAAAGAAGAAGTGTGATAATCGAAAAGAAAGTATGATTTTTAATAAAAATGATCTTACCGCAC
The DNA here is from genome assembly GCF_004000885.1 of Paenibacillus glucanolyticus NBRC 15330. Taxonomy (GTDB): domain Bacteria; phylum Bacillota; class Bacilli; order Paenibacillales; family Paenibacillaceae; genus Paenibacillus_AQ; species Paenibacillus_AQ glucanolyticus. Next base: position 193,855 of record NZ_BIMC01000007.1, on the reverse strand, counting down.
AATCTATTTATAAAAAAATAGTCAATTTTAAAAAATTAATCATCATTTGATTAATTTTTTTTATTGCCCTCGCTCTTTATGATTAAGGTGCAAGTTAAAACGAAAAGAAATGTAGGGGGTAGCATCATGGGTAAAGTGAACAGGAAGTTTTCTGCCATGCTGGTGTTGTGCCTGGCTCTTGTTGTTGGGTTGACCGCTTGCGGCGGCAATAAAAGCGCTGACAATACAGATAACGGATCTGGAGATGCAGGAGAAAAAGTGACGGTGAATTTCGGATTCTGGGGTACGGCACAGGATTTGGAGATTTACCAGAAAGCAGCAGACACCATCTCCGAGCAATATCCGGAGCTTGAACTCAAAATCAAACAATATCCGAGCAGTGAGCAATTCTGGAACACGCTGCCGGGCGAAATCGCTGCCGGCGTTGCGCCTGATTTCATTAAGATGTCCAATGAAGGTGCTTACGAATACATCAACAAAGGGTTGTTCTCGCCAATCGATGAACTGGTTCAAGCGGCTGGCGTAGACATGAGCCGTTTCCCGGATGCGTCGAAGAAAATTTGGAACGTGGACGGCAAACAATACGGCGTGCCGAACAGCGATATGCCGGCGATGTTCTTCATCAACGAGCAGATGTGGAAAGATGCCGGTCTCGGCGAGTACCCGACGACTTGGGATGAAGTGATCGAAGCGGCAAAAGTGCTGAACAAAGGCAATGTGAAGGGCATTATCGTGAACCTGGATGCCTTCCATATCACGAACTACGTGAAGAGCTTCGGCGGCGGCTGGGGCAACGGTGAGACCATCAACTCGCCAGAGAACGTGAAGGCGCTGGAAATGATCATCGATATGTATGACGAAGGACTTGCTGTAACACCGAAATCACTCGGCTTCGGCTGGGATGGCGAAGTGTTCAGCAATGAGCAGGGCGCAATGAGTACGGGTGGCTACTGGTACAAGGGTTACCTGAAGGATGCGAATCCGGATCTGAAAATGGTAGCCATTCCGGTTCCTAAAGGAACAACTAACGGAAGCACTATGAGCTCGGATGCTTACATGGTACTGAAAGACGCGAAGAACAAAGAAGCTGCGCTGAAAGCTGCTTATTATATGACCAATGACGATACGCAAACCGCATTCATGGAGCTCGGCTTTAATCCGGCGGTATCCTCGTTGTCCGAGCAGTATTTCGAGAAAAACCCTGAATTCAAGGCGCTGCAGCCTGCGCTGGAGTACAGCACAGACTATGGTTATCCGACGGATACCAAGCGTTTCACGGATGAACTCGTTAAAGAATTGGAAGGTTTGATTCTGGGCGGCTCCGGTAAAACAGCTCAGCAAATTCTCGATGACATTCAAGGCCAGTTTAAATAAGAAAAAGGCAACACCCGCTCCCGCTCCTTGTTCTCAGGGGAGCGGGAGCCTTTGTTCACCTATTAGAATTTGAGTAAGGGAGTGGGGGATAACTTATGTCCGATTACAGCAGCAAGCACGCTGATTTGAAAGGAAACAAGATCAGGCAATCCTGGTTCCGTTCGTTGGCAGACTCCGACAAGACACTGGGCTGGTTGTTTTCACTGCCCTTTTTGATATTGTGGGCGTGGTGGTTTCTATATCCATTTATCCAGTCTTTCGTAAGAAGTTTTCAAGATGCGAACTTCGCTGCCTTGGACCAGGCGAAATTCATCGGCCTCGAAAACTATGTCACCATTCTTCAAGATAAAGAATTCTTCCGGGCGCTGCTTCATTCCCTGGAAATCGTGGTCATCTCGATTCCGATTCAGACTGTCCTCGGTTTGCTCTTGGCCATCCTGGTCAATCAGAAACTGAAAGGCAAGGGGATATTCCGGACGGTATTCTTCATTCCGTATATCACCTCGCAAATCGCGATCACCACCGTGTTCATGATGCTGTTTAAGCAGGGCACCTTCCTAACGGAATTTTTCGGAGCTTTAGGCTTCGGGAATGTAACATGGTTTGCAGATACCAACTATGCGCTCTTATTCGTATGTATTCTGTTTATCTTCCAGCAAGCCGGCTTCACCATGATTGTGTACTTGTCGGGCCTGCAGGAAATTCCGAAGGATCTGTACGAAGCTGGCGAGATTGACGGAGCATCCAAATGGAACAAATTCCGCTACATCACGGTTCCGTTCCTGAAGCCGATCACGTTCTTCATCGTGTCGGTATCGACGATCGCCGGCTTCCAGATCTACGACCAGATTGCGGCGATTTCCCGGTATGGCGCGCTCGGTTCGCCAGCAGGTGCTACCAGTACGGTGGTTACGTATTTCTACCAGCACGGGATCCGTTACATGAACATTGGATACGGAAGCGCGGCGGTGGTGTTGTTCTTCATGATCATCATGCTGATTACGTACCTGCAAAAAAAATTCTTGGATGAGAAGGAGTGAGAGTAATGTTGACCCGTACGAACAACGGTCGGCTGTTTCTGTATATCGGCACGATCATACTGGGGCTCTTATTCGCCCTTCCTTTTCTCTATACCCTTTATACGTCCATCATCCCGATGCGCCATGTTAATACCCTGACGTCGCCGGCCAACTGGACGTTCGAGAACTTCAAAATCTTCTTCACGAACGATGCGTACAATGTGCCGAGATGGTTTCTGAACACCGTGATCATGACCGGCGTCGTTGTCATCGGGAACCTGATCATTAACCCGATGGCCGGCTTTGCCCTGGCCAAGCTGAATTTCAAGGGAAAAGGTCTGATTTACTGGATCGTCGTTGCCACCATGATGGTGCCGTACCATATGATCCTGATCCCGGTGTACGTGAATGTGGCGCAGCTTGGATGGTTGAACACATTCTGGGGGTTAACGGTGCCCTTCCTGTATCAGGGCTTGTACATCTTCATGCTCCGACAGTTCTTCATCTCGGTTCCAAATGAGTTTTTGGAGGCTGCACGGATGGATGGCCTGACGAAGATGGGTGCTTTCTGGCGGATCGTGTACCCGCTGGCCCGTTCATCGCTGATTACGATGTCGATTCTTGCTTTTGCCGGCACCTGGAACAGTTATCTTGTTCCGAGTACGCTTGCGAATACACCGGAAATGTATGTGCTGGTTGTTGGTCTGAACAGCGTGAAGGATATGTTCTTTGAGAATACGCCGATGATTATGGCGGGGGTTGTGCTGTCCACGCTGCCGATCATCCTGTTCTTCTTCCTGTTCCAGCGCCAATATATTGAGGGGATTTCGAACGCCGGCGTGAAAGGTTGATATAAAGCCTTGGGAGGGATTAGACATGGATAACGTGGAACAGCGTGCGAAGGATCTTCTCACGCAGATGACCTTGACCGAGAAGGTCGGTCAGACGGTGCAATACGGCCGGTGCGAGGAGCAGGAGCTGAAGCTGGTTGCCGAAGGCAAGATCGGGTCCTTGCTGAATGTGCATGGTCCGAAAAAGATCAACGAGCTACAGCGGCTGGCCGTTGAGGAAACCCGCCTCGGAATTCCGCTTCTGATTGGGGATGACGTCATTCATGGCTTCCGCACCATCTTTCCGATTCCGCTGGGCGAGGCCGCCAGCTGGGATCCCGAAGGGATGGAGAAGAACGCCCGCATTGCGGCCGTAGAGGCCGCAGCGCAAGGGATTCGCTGGACCTTCGCGCCGATGGTTGACATCACGCGCGACCCCCGGTGGGGCCGCATCGCGGAGAGCACGGGGGAGGATGTTTATCTGTCCTCTCTGGCCGCTGCCGCGAAGGTCAGGGGATTTCAAAGCCCGAATGAGGACGGCTATCCGACGGTAGCGGCATGCGTGAAGCATTTTGCCGGGTATGGCTGGATTGAAGGCGGCAGGGACTATGATACAACCGACATGTCGGAGCGGACGCTGCGCGAAACCGTGTTGCCCCCTTTCTATCACGGGATTCAGGCCGGAGCGCTATCCGTGATGAGTGCCTTCAGTGAACTGAACGGCGTTCCTGCTTCCGGAAGCCGTTATCTCCTGCGGGATATATTGAAGGGGGAATGGGGCTTTGACGGTATGGTGGTCAGCGATTGGGAGTCGATCGAAGAGCTGATCTACCATGGCTATGCCGAGGATCGGAAGGATTCCGCGTTGAAGGGGCTGGACGCGGGGGTGGATATGGACATGCACGCCGGTGTCTATCTTGATCATCTGGAAGCATTGATCCAGGACAATCCCGAGCTGCTCAAGCAACTGGATGATGCGGTGCTCCGCATATTACAGGTGAAATTCCGGCTCGGATTGTTCGAGCATCCGTATGTGAGCGAAGAAGCTGAAGCGAACGGAGATGCGCCGAAAGGGCAAGCCATCCCTGCTGCTCATCTGGAGCAGGCCAGGGACAGCGCCCGGAAATCGATTGTGCTGCTGCAGAATGACAGCGGGATTTTGCCGCTGGACACCAGCACGCACAAGAAGCTGGCTCTGATCGGGCCGCTGGCGGATGACCGCCACAATTCGATGGGCTGCTGGGCCTGGAAAGGCCGCGATGAAGACGTGATCACGGTATGGGATGCGTTCCAATCGGAAATCGCGCCGAAGGCCGAGGTGTTCTATGAGCCGGGCAGCGGCATTCTGGAGGAGCTGGATGGCGGAGTGAAGCGGGCTGTCGAGCTTGCCAAGCAGTGCGATGTTGCGGTTGTCGTTGTGGGCGAATCCGAAGCCATGACGGGCGAGCATTACAACGTCACCTCCATTACGCTTCCATCCTGCCAGGAGTCTCTGATTCAGGAACTGAAGCGTCAGACCGACACGCCGGTTGTGGTGGTGCTGATGAATGGACGCCCTCTTGCTGCTCCGTGGCTGCACGAGTTTGCCGATGCTGTGGTGGAAGCATGGCACCTTGGAACAACGACAGGGTACGCACTCGTGGATGTGCTGACTGGAGCGCATAACCCGAGCGGCCGCCTCCCGGTTACCGTTCCGCGCGCCACGGGCCAAATTCCGATGTATTACAACCGGAAGAATACCGGACGTCCTCATCTGTACGAGGATTATATCGATTGCGACGATTCTCCGCTGTATCCGTTCGGATATGGCCTGAGTTATACAACGTTTGAGTATACGGACATGATGCTGGACCGGCATCAAATCGGCCGGGATGAGTCCGTAGATGTATCGGTGAGCATAACGAATACCGGACAAAGAGCCGGCGAGGAAACCGTTCAGCTGTACATTCGCGACTTGGTTGCAAGCTCGACCCGGCCGGTCAGAGAGTTGAAGGGATTCCGCAAGGTACAGCTGCAGCCGGGCGAGAGCCGGACGGTACATTTTACGCTGGGACGTGAAGAACTTGGGCTATTGGATGAGAGACTTGCGTTTACGGTAGAGCCCGGGAAGTTCCATGTCTGGGTCGGACCACATTCGGAAGAAGGACTGCAGGCTGAGCTTGTAGTTGTTGAATAACCGGAATCAAAGGGGGATTTAAACATGGACTACCGTGTAATTAAAGAAGGAGATTTATTCTTTCTGACCGGGCTTAATGGAGATATCGTCCTGGGGGATGAACAAGGCCATGGTTTATATACGAAGGATACGCGTTTTTTGAGCCGCATGGAGCTGTTCATCGATGGCGAGAAGCCTTCGCTTCTGTCCTCCACGGGGGACAAGAGTTATGTTGCTTCATTCCGTCTGATGAAGGATGCCAAGGATGAAGGGGCGATTGAAGTGCTTCGGGAGCGCTTCATCTACAATGGCATTTTGTACGAGCGCTGCACACTGACCAATTATTTCGTGACGGACTCGAATATCGAGTTCGCGGTTTCCTTCGACGCGGACTTTCAGGATATGTTCCTGGTCCGTAAATACCGTACCGGGGAAGTTGGCAAGATGGAGGGGATTCTGACCGGCGATCAGGATATGACGCTGGCCTACGTCGGGGCTGATAACCTGAAAAGACAGACACGCATTGCTTGGGATGCGGACGGCGGCCAAGCGGATGAGGCCGGGAACGTCTCGTTCCCGTTGTCCCTGAAAGCCAAAGAGCGGAAGGTCATTACTTTCTTTGTCACGCCGATGACGGAGCAGCATTCCGTAACGGAGCCGCTCACCTACGAAGAAGGGCTGAAGAAGCTCGAAGCCTCGTATGAAGAATGGTACCGGAACAGCTCACGGGTCCAGTCGGATTCCGCGCTGTTCAGCGGCTTGTACCAGAGAGGGCTGCAGGATCTGCGCATGCTGACGACCGATGTGGGCTTCGGCGATACAACAGTCGCGGGGCTGCCGTGGTTCGCGGTTCCATTCGGCAGGGACAGCTTGATCACGGCCCTGTTCATGCTTCCGGTGAACCCGCAGCATGCCAAGGGGACCTTGAGAACGCTGGCAGCTTATCAAGGCGAGAAGACGGACCCTTGGCGGGATGAGCAGCCGGGCAAAATCATGCATGAGATTCGCTATGGAGAGCTTGTCACGACGAATCAATCGCCCTTCTCGCCGTATTACGGTACCATCGATTCCACACCGCTGTTTCTGGCGCTGATCGGCGAGTATTACCGCTGGACAGGCGATCTTTCCTTGGCGGAGGAATTGAAGCCAAACATGCTGCGGGCATTGGATTACATCGACGCCTCGCTTGAAGCGGGCTCCGGCTTCATGGCTTACAAGCAGGAAGCCGAGAAAGGCTTCCCGAACCAGGGCTGGAAGGATTCCGCCAACTCGATCATCCATGAGAATGGAGAGTATGCGGAATCTCCGATCGCACTGTCGGAGGTCCAGGGCTATGTGTATCAAGCCAAGGCATCGCTGGTGCCCGTTTTTGCAGAGTTAGGCGAGCCGGAACGGGCCCGCAGGCTGGAGACGGAAGCCGCGGAGCTTCGGGCTCGATTCGAATCGGCCTTCTGGATGGAGGATGAGATGTGTTATGCCATCGCACTGGATAAGGATCTCCGTCAGGTGCGCAGCGTATCCTCGAATCCCGGGCATCTGCTTATGAGCGGGCTGCCGGAAGAGAGCCGGGCGAAAGCCCAATCCAAGCGGATGCTCAGAAGTGACATGTTTAACGGATATGGAATCCGCACGATGAGCACAGACTCCACGGGATACTATCCGATGAGTTATCACAACGGCAGTGTATGGCCGCATGATAATGCCATGATCCTGCTGGGACTTGGCAAGCAGGGATTCAAGGATGAGGCGGGTAAGGTCATCTCCGGCCTGCTGCAGGCTTCGGCGCATTTTGAGTACCAGCGTCTGCCGGAGCTGTTCTGCGGACATGATGCGAAGCTCGGTTATCCGGTTCCATACCCGACAACCTGTTCGCCGCAGGCATGGGCAGCGGGAACCTCGATTGCCTTCCTGCAGGCGATGCTCGGATTGTATCCGAATGCAGCGAGGAAGGAAATTGCGTTGTCTCCGTTCCTTCCGGAAGGGATGAATGAGCTGAAGGCCGAGCGGATTGCCATCGGAAACGGGCATCTGTCCGTATTCGTCGTACGGGAAGCCGGCAGCAGCACGTTTAAAGTCCAAGTACTTGAGAATACAACCGGATTCAATCTTGTGGATTGATCTTTTATCAGATTCTGTGTGCACGAACAACCTGACTCTTAATACTTAAGGGTCAGGTTGTTTTTGGTTGAAATTAGAGGAACGTATGTTCTATAATAGTGGAGTGAGTTTGAATGGATTGTTGTATACATACCGGATGGGAGAGAAACTATGAATTCCTATTGTACATATGCATTACATCAGATTGAAGTTGCCGTTGTATCCATCGTGGCGATAATCGACAAGCTCGATGAAGCGGATTTGCTCGTTAAGCCGACCGAGGACAAACATTCTGTCGGGGAATTGCTCAAGCATATCGCCGTCATCTGCCGGGCCGATTTCCACATATCACAAGGAGCTGCGCAGGAGGAGATGAGCGCCTATTATGCAGGTGTATCGATTCATAACCTGAAGGATATACAGGCTGAATTGTTAAGCAACTATTCGTATCTGGAACAGGCGTTCAGAGAGATGACGGAAGAAGAGCTTCATCAGGAGATGACGTCCTACTGGGGCGTCACCTATTCGAGGTACGAATGGCTGCTTGAAATACTGGGTCATGTGTACCACCACCGGGGACAGCTGCATGCGATGCTGGTTCACTGTAACGGAAAGGACCCGAAGGTCCCGTTATTCGAATAGCCATGGGATGGAGGAGATCCATCCGGGCTGGGCAAGGGGGCGTTCTTGTCCGGCCTTTTTTCTGACCTGACCATATTAAAACTCCTTTCCTTTCTCGCATAGAAATTCACCTAAAAAACATACGATCGCGCATCGTCAATCGATCTGGAAATCCTTTATAGTAATGACACAGCATGGAATATGTTTGCCACCCATCGTTAAGCTCCCCGCAGATTTACGCACGGCGTCATGATGTTTCTGTTTTTGCAGCAGCACCTGAACCAGCATACCCTCTCATTATGTTTATTGCATTCTTCCTTATAAACTGCCAGTGCGCGAGATTTTGCCTATGTTCGGGTGATCCTAACAGGGTTATTCGTGCTGGGGGCGTGATGGGGAGGATAGCGGCGGCGGTTGACCAACACAGGGTACATAGGAGTTCAAGGGAGGTGATCGGCACGAACGGAACATAGTTGTAAGCGCATACTTATTTCTTCCGGCATGCGGCCGGGAAGACGAGACTAACGTATGCAACGTACACAAGGAAAACATTTGATATCAGGAGGTTGGATCATGAAATCCAGAAGGTTGATGAATAGAATCAAACCTGCTGTCATGAGTTTACTCGTATTGATGCTGATATGGACACAGCTGATCATGGTGCCTGACCCGGGCTTTGCTGAGGGATCCCATACCGATTCGCATCCAGCCGTTCAGATTGGAGATGGGCAGCAATGGGATGGCGATCCGGCGGCGGGGGAACCCGCTATGGATCAACCGGGCGGAGGCCGGCCCGGCTCCGGTCATGAGGAGGTGCCAGGAGATGGCTCAGGCGATGAAGGCACTCCGGGCGGCGGGTCCGAAGGAGGTAAGGCACCTGCATCCGGCGAAGACGCCAAAGCGCCAGCAGCCGAGGATGCCGTAATCGCAGTGGAGCCAGGCAATCTGGCGGCTGGCAAGAATATGACGGCCAGCTCCTATAACCAGACCTATGCTGCCGGGAATGCCAATGATTCTAACCAGGCTACCTACTGGGAGAGCAGCAACAACGTTTTTCCTCAGTGGCTTCAGGTGGATCTGGGCAGCTCCTACAATGTCAACAAAGTGATATTGAAGCTGCCTGCGAGCGGGTGGGAGACGAGATCTCAGACGTTGACCGTACAAGGCAGCAGCAACGGCTCAGCGTTCAACAACCTGTCTTCTTCCGCTGCCTATACATTTAATCCGGCAGACGGCAATAAGGTTACGATCAATCTGACCGCGCAATCGGCGCGATATGTACGGCTGCTCTTCACCGCCAATACCGCATGGCCAGCCGGTCAGATTTCCGAGTTCGAAGTGTACGGCCAGGCACCGGCCGGGGATACAGAGGCACCGACTGCCCCGGGCAACCTCGCTTATACTGAGCCAGCTTCAGGCCAGATTAAGCTGACCTGGTCGGCATCAGCGGACAATGTCGGCGTAACGGGGTACGATATATACGCCAATCAGGCAGTGCGGGCAAGCGTAGCCGGCAATGTGCTGACGTATACGGATAATCAGCCTGCTGCCGCCACGGTCAGTTACTATGTGAAGGCCAAAGACGCTGCCGGTAATGTATCTGCCGCCAGCAACATGGTGACCCGCACGGGCAGCGGCGGCGGAGGCACCGGAACCAATCTGGCGCTGAACAAGCCGATCACGGCTTCCTCGAACGAATACATTTATGCCGCTTCCAATGCCAATGATGGCAGCTTGAGCACGTATTGGGAAGGCGGTGCCAACCGTTATCCGCATACGCTGACCGTCGATTTAGGCTCCAACGCGGACATTTCGTCGGTTGTGCTGAAGCTGAATCCGGATAGCCAGTGGGGAACGCGTACGCAGACAATTCAGGTGCTGGGCCATGATCAGAACAGTAACGCCTTCACAAATCTGGTATCCGCTGCGCAGTATACCTTTAACCCGGCCACGGGCAATACGGTGACCATTCCGGTTACTGCCAAAGTGAATGCCGTGCAGTTGAGGATCACGGCCAATACGGGTTCATCGGGAGGACAGATTGCCGAGTTTCAAGTTATCGGCACGCCTGCTTCCAATCCGGACTTGACCATTACGGGAATGTCCTGGACACCGGTGAACCCGGTGGAAACCGACAGCATTGTATTAACGGCCGTAGTGAAGAACATCGGGACCCTCTCTTCCGGGGCAACAACCGTCAATTTCTACCATGGCAATACCAAGCTCGGTACTTCGAATGTGGCGGGACTCGCAGCCGGTGCTTCGGCTAACGTGACCTTGAATCTCGGTGCCAAGGAGGCGGGAACATATCAACTCACGGCCAAGGTGGATGAGAACAATGCCGTCATGGAGCAGAACGAAGCCAATAACAGCTACACGCATCCGACATCCATGGTCATCAGCCCTGTTCAAAGCTCCGACCTGGTGGCAGCGACCAGTTGGTCACCGGGCAATCCGGCTGCCGGAAACAGTGTGAATTTCACCGTTACGGTGAAGAACCAGGGTACGGCCGCGTCCGCTGGAGGTGCTCACGGCATTAAGGTGACCCTGAGCGATGCGAATACAAACAACGTCATTCAGACCTTTACAGGCACGGTGAATGGCGTCATCGCCAGCGGGGCTTCGGCTCAGCCGGTGAACGTAGGCAGCTGGACGGCGGCCAACGGCAAGTACAACGTGAAGACCGAGGTGGCCGTGGATGCCAATGAGCTGCCGGTGAAGCAAGCTAACAACATCGCAACAAGCTCGCTCTTTATCGGACGGGGGGCGAATATGCCTTATGACATGTATGAGGCCGAGGATGCCGTCGTTGGCGGCGGAGCGGCTGTGGTCGGGCCGAACCGCAACATCGGGGATATTGCCGGTGAAGCATCCGGCCGGAAGGCGGTCACACTCCATTCAACAGGCAGCTTCGTAGAGTTCACGACGAAAGCCAGCACGAATAGTCTGGTTACGCGCTTCTCGATTCCGGATGCGCCTGGCGGTGGAGGGATCGATGCTACGCTGAACGTCTATGTGGATGGTGTCTTTACCAAGACAATCAATCTCACTTCCAAATATGCATGGCTCTATGGCGATGAGGCCAATCCAAGCAACAGCCCATCTGCAGGAGCACCGCGTCACATATATGACGAGGCCAACATCATGTTTGATACCACCATCCCGAAGGGAAGCAAAATCCGCCTGCAGAAGGATGCAGCCAACACAAGCCAGTACGCCATTGATTTTATCAATCTGGAGCAGGTGACCTTAATTGCGAATCCGGACCCTGCTAAATATGTCGTTCCGGCAGGTTTTACGCATCAGGATGTGCAGAACGCTTTGGATAAATTCCGCATGGATACAACGGGCAATCTGGTCGGCGTCTATCTCCCGGCTGGAACCTATCAGACATCGAATAAGTTCCAGGTTTACGGCAAACCGGTGAAAATCGTCGGCGCTGGCCCATGGTTTACCCGCTTTACCGGTCCATCGTCACAGAACAATACCGATATCGGATTCTCCATCAATGCAACGGCGAACGGCTCCACCTTCGCGAACTTTGCATACTTTGGGAATTACACCTCCCGGATCGACGGACCGGGCAAAGTGTTCGATTTCTCGAATGTTGCGAACATTACGATCGATAACATCTGGGTGGAGCACCAAGTGTGCATGTATTGGGGCGCCAATACGGATTACATGAAAATTACCAACTCCCGGATCCGCAACGTGTTTGCTGATGGGATCAACATGACTAACGGCAGCACGAACAATCTCGTGAGCAACATTGAAGCACGGGCAACAGGGGATGACAGCTTTGCTCTGTTCTCCGCGATTGATGCGGGAGGGGCAGACGAGAAGGATAACGTCTACGAGAATCTGACTTCGCTGCTGACCTGGCGTGCGGCGGGCCTTGCGGTATATGGAGGATACGGCAATACATTCCGTAATATCTACATTGCGGATACGCTCTGTTATTCCGGCGTCACGATCAGCTCGCTGGATTTCGGATACCCGATGAACGGCTTCGGCGCATCGCCGCCGACCCAATTCGAGAATATCTCGATTGTCCGGGCAGGCGGGCATTTCTGGGGCCAGCAGACCTTCCCGGCAATGTGGCTGTTCTCAGCCTCGAAGGTGTTCCAGGGCATTCGCGTAACGGACGTGGATATTATCGACCCGACTTACCACGGCATCATGTTCCAGACCAATTATGTTGGCGGGCAGCCGCAGAATCCGGTCAAGGATACGATCTTTACGAACATTACGATCTCCGGTGCGAAAAAGAGTGGCGACGCATTTGACGCGAAATCCGGCGTAGGAATCTGGGCTAACGAAATGCCGGAGCCGAACCAAGGTCCGGCCGTGGGCAGTGTGATCTTTAATAACCTGAAGATCACCGATACCGTAACGCCGATCAAGAATAACACCTCGACGTTTACGATTCAGGTAAATCCGTAATCCCCAAGGTGTAGAGCAGTCAGCGCATTTTGCAGACCAAACGGTTAAGCGCCTGAAACAGGCGCATGGAAGCATGGATTGGCAGGTCGTCCGATACCCTCGGGCGGCCTGTTTCCATCCTGTGCGATCTCCGTGGCACGATCTGCCCTTCTATATGCCCCATAACCAGGGACGATTGCAAACGGAGTTGACGTTCTTTTTACAAAGCGCCATGATATTTATTACATTCAACTCACATTCTTTTAAATTCGACAAATTAATACAATATTCGCTATAGACTCTAGCTAAATCATTCCACTATGATAGATATTAAATAGCTGATCGAGCTATTCTGAAAGCGTTCTCCCCATGTTCGCTGAACCGAAAATGATCCTAAGTCTAGGAGGGAACCTACCAAACCAGGCATATAGTAAAATCTGTTATCAGCTAAATGGAAAGCGCATTCATGACGTGTGGTATGTGTGCAGGGAGCGTCGTTAACACATATTTTACACATCGTTAATACTCACATGATCCTATCGCTTTATCATAGTGAGTGTTCGGTAAAGGGGGACACGCACTTATGACAGATCAGAAGAGAAGCCGTCTTCCCGTGATCGCTTCGATTACCAAGCTTGAACAGATCGATGCGGCTGTGAGCAGCGCGGTGGAACGGGTGAACCTGATGACAGGTGACATTATGAAACTAAGGGATATCGTAAGTCGGCTGCACTCCTCAGGCAAAAAAGTGTTTGTTCATTTGGAAATGGTAAGCGGGATTGGTCGTGACAATTCGGCTGTGCAGTATTTGGCGGATTCGTATCGGATCGATGGGATCATTACCACGAAGACCAATACGGTAGCAGCAGCGCGGCAAGCAGGCATCAGCTCGATACAGCGTGTGTTTGCCATTGATACGACAGCTTTAAGAACCGCCGTGAAGATGATCGGACAAGCGCGTCCGGACGAGGTGGAGCTGATGCCGGGACTTATGCCCCGCGTGATCCGCGACCTGAAGAAGGAAATTCACTGTCCGCTAATTGTGGGAGGATTTTTACGAAGCGAAGAAGAAATCGATGAGGCACTGGCTAACGGTGCAGATCTCGTATCTACGGGTGATGCGCGCTTTTGGAAATAAAGCGTCCTGTAGGGTTAATGGATTTACTACAATTACATATTTGCTAGGGGTGGAGACGATGAGATAACCCGAGTAGCAGCTACTTTAGCTTTTATAGGAGGTGGTGGCTCTTAGGTTGCGCTCTTTTGACGTCTCTATTTTTGTGCGCTTTTTAAGGGATAGAAGGGTTGATTGGATGAGGAGCTTTCCTCATTCCTGAGGGTCCATGTGCCGCCAGGGCTGGCATTGGGATGGATGAAGTGTGGATAGACAAGCCATTATTCAGAAGAAGTTGATTCGAAAGGGGCTAGAGATCATCAATGAAAAAGAAATCATGGTTGTTGACGTTACTGACCATATTTATGGTCATCACTACGGCATGCGGAGGCGGCGGTGGAAGTGAAAGTGCTGGAGGCGAGGTTTCGCTGGATGATGTGGAAGCCGCTTCAATGGATATGAAGAACGATACAACACCTGTCAAAATCCAATACTGGCATGCCCACGCGGATGCCCAGCTTGAAGGCTTGAATTACATGATTGCAGAGTTTCAGAAGAAGTATCCTCATATTACGGTAGAACCGGTGTTCCAAGGCGGTTATCCTGACCTTCACAAGAAACTGTCGGCTGCCGTAGCTGCGAATAATGTACCGGCCGTGACCAATGTTGAGGTATCGTCCCTCGCGAACTTTGCGGACAGCGGTGTATTTGCCGACCTGGGTCCATGGATCAAGCGCGATGAAGTGAAGATGGACGATTTTGCTCAAGGGATGCTGAACGCCTATGCCTACAACGGCAAGCAATTCGGATTCCCGCTGATTGTCAGCACCAGCGTGTTCGTCTACAACAAAACGATGCTGGACGAGCTGGGCGTAGAGCCTCCTGCGAAATGGGATGAGATTGAGGATTTCAATGCAAAAGTAACGAAAAAGGAAGGCGACAAAACGACTCGCTATGCCTTTTCGGTTCCAGGCTGGGATACGTGGTACTATGACCCTTGGAACATTAACGGCGGCGGACAAATCCTGACGGAGGACCTGAGTGCTTCCGCTGTCGAGAACGAGGATTCCCTCCGCTACCTTCAGAATTTCTACAAATGGCAAAATGACGGCAGCATGCATATGGGCTTCGGTAAAGGAGCTTCCGACAATATGCGGCAAATGTTCCTGAACGGTGAAATCGCCATGGTACAGCACACTTCCGCTATGTTGAAGATGTACCGCGAGAATGCAGACTTCGAAGTCGGCGTATCCTTCATTCCTGGCGATAAGGTCCGTACCTCCAACATTGGCGGCGCAGGTATCGTCATGATGGACGGTGCCAAGGATCTGGAGAAAGAAGCAGCATGGAAATTCATCGAGTTCATGACTTCAGCCGAGCAGAACATTAAATGGGCCGAATCCGTTGGATACCTGCCTACAAGAAAATCCGCGATCGAGTCGGAGGAAGGCGATCAATATTTCGAAAGATGGCCGCAATACCGATCGGTATATGAGCACTTTGATGAAGTGACACCGCGTATGCAGCACCCGGCTTATCCTGAATTCAGTGAAGTGTACAAAGAAGTTGTAGGGGAAATGGTGCTGAACAAAAAAGATCCGACACCACTTATGCAGGATGCGGCCAAGAAGATCAACGATATTCTGGCTGACTATGAGTGATGCCTATGGAGATCAATAAACAAGTGACTAAGGCGGCGTCCAATCGGGCGACCGCTTCGGTCTCTAAACGGATGTCTCATACGTTAATGGAGAAGTGGAAGGACTTTTCATTCGCGGTCCCGGCGCTGCTGTTCATGGGGGTGTTCCTGTATTATCCGCTGGGCTATTCCGTCTATATCAGCTTCACGAATTGGAATATGACTCGTCCCGTGAAAAAGTTCGTAGGCGTTGATAACTATACGCGTCTTCTGGGCAGCGCCGATTTCTATCAGTCCCTGAAGGTCACGTTCCTGTACACCTTGATGGACGTTGTATTCACGCTTGTGATCGGGCTGCTGCTGGCGCTGCTCCTCAATGTGTCCTCGTCACGTCTGTTCGGCTTCATGCGCGGTGTCATCTTCATGCCATATTACGTGTCGATGGTGGTTGCAGCCATGGTATTCACCTGGATATACAACGGACAATACGGGCTTCTGAATTCCGTTGTATCCTGGTTTGGCATGGACCCTGTCCAATGGCTGACCAATCCCTCCACGGCATTACCGGCATTGGTTGCCGTTTCGGTATGGAAGGGCGTGGGCTTCGCGATGATCCTCTTTATTGCAGGCATGCGGGGGATTCCGGCGGAGTATTATGAGGCGGCTTCGATTGATGGGGCCAGCAAGCTTCGGCAGTTCCGCAATATTACACTGCCACTCTTGTCGCCGATGACCCTGTTTCTTGTCATTACCAGTTTTATTTCCTCCATGCAGGTGTTCCAGTCAATTGACGTAATGACAGACGGCGGTCCGCTCAAGGCCACAAACGCCATTGTGTACTGGATCTATACGATGGCTTTCGATGAATTCAAGACAGGAAGAGCCTCTGCGCTTGTCATGATTCTGTTCGTTATCATACTGCTGTTAACATTGGTTCAATGGGTGGTCAGCAGGAAGAAGGTGCACTATGAAGGATAATTATATGGCCGGGTCAGCCAAGAACCGCAAGACCATGATGACGCTCCGCATCATCGGAGCCGTCATGGTAACGCTTGTCATGTTCTTTCCGGTGTATTGGCTGCTGATCAGTGCGCTCAAGACGCAGTCTGAGATGCGGATGGCCGTTCCTACATTCTGGCCGGAAACCTTTGCCTGGCAGAACTTTGCCGAGGCCTTCCGGGTGATCCCTTATGCGCGGTTCTTCAGTAATACGCTGCTGATGGCGGTAGGAACGATTATTTTGCAGCTGAATGTGGCGCTGATGGCGGCATATGCTTTTGCGAAGGGGCAGTTTTGGGGACGGGACGCTCTGTTCTTACTGGTTTTGGCTGCACTGATCGTACCGGAGCAGGTCATTTTCGTTCCGGTGTACGTCATGATGTCCAAGCTGGATTGGCTGGACACCTTCTGGGCGCTCATCGTGCCTCATGGAGCTTCTGCTTACGCGATATTCCTGCTTAGGCAGGCCTTCAAATCCATCAACAATGACGTTCTGGAAGCAGCGCGCGTGGATGGAGCCGGAAGGTTCTCGATTCTGTATAAGCTGTTGTTTCGGATGGCAATGCCAACGATTGTCACCATGGGCGTCTTAATCTTCATCTCGTCCTGGAACTCGTATTTCTGGCCGCTCATCATGACCAACGACAACGATATGCGCGTGCTTACGGTAGGTATTGCCATGCTGCGGGATTCCATTGCCGGCAATGAAGCGATGTTCTTCAATGTTATTATGGCGTCCAGCGTCATGGCCATTATCCCGATCGTGCTGGTGTTTACGGTCATGCAGAAGCATATTGTAGCCGCCATGGCGAATTCGACATTTAAATAACCTCATTTTATTCGTTAAGAGATTAGGCGGAGTTGACGGAGAAAGCCTGCATCCCTTGGCACCGTTACCGAGGAGGACATATTCTTGAGAGACATTCGCCTGATCGTAAGCGATTTAGACGGCACGTTATTGTCACCGGATCATTCGTTAAGTGAACATGTAGCAGGGACTATCCGGCAATATGTGAAGGAAGGCGGCCTGTTCACGGTAGCAACGGGACGACCGTATCGGACTGCGATGCCTGTGATTCAGGAACTGGGAATCGATATCCCCGTCATTCTGAGCAATGGAGCCGTGCTCGCAGAAGGCGGGCGCGTCCTGGAACGATACTGTTTGTACGTAAAGGACATCGCTGATATGCTGCTGGACTTCCACCTGATGGGACTGAGCGTGTTGTTATTCCGCGAGCACGAAATCCAGACCTTTGCACGCACCGAAGAGATCGAAGCCTATGAGCATAAGGAGCGCGTATCCTGCTCCGTGATATCTGCTCGATCTTCCCGCTGGACGGCGGGGGAGCTGGAGAAAGTGATATTAATCGGGAATCTGCTCGCATTCAACACGGTGTGGGACCGGTGGGAAAGCGTCCACCGCCATGCCGTTTCTCCGTTTCAGTCCGAGGCTGACTACGTGGAGCTTGTCTCGGGACAAGTCAGCAAAGGATTTATGCTGCAGCGTCTATCCAGCACGCTTGGGATCGAAGCGGGGCGGATCATGGCGATTGGCAATCAGATGAATGATCTGTCCATGCTGCAGCTGGCAGGGATTGGAGTATCGGTGGCGAACAGTCCTATAGAGCTTCAAATGGCATCCGATTACGTAAGTCAGGCATCTTATGGTGAAGGCGTGATCGAAGCCATCAATCGATTTGTACATGGAGGGAAGGGAATATGGAAGTACGGGGACTGGCCCATAGAGGATATCCGCTAAAATATCCGGAGAATACGATGCTCGGTTTTCAAAAAGCGCTGGAGCTTGGCTTCTCGCATCTGGAGCTGGATGTCCAGCTGACGAAGGACGGCGTGCCCGTTGTGATACACGACCCGACGGTAAACCGGACAACCAACGGTACAGGAGCGATCAACGCCTTCACGCTAGAGGAAATACGCAAGCTGGACGCAGGCCAGGGAGAGGTCATTCCAACGCTGGAGGAGGCTCTGCGTTTTGCCAAGGATCGGATGATCGTGGACATTGAGCTGAAGCAGATGGGCGATACCTATCCGGGGCTGGAGGAGAAGGTCATCAACGTGATTAAGGAAACGGGTATGGAGAAGCAGGTCTTCCTGACCTCCTTCGATCATTATTCCGTTGAACGGGCACGTGCGCTTGATCCGGACATTGAGCTGGGCCTGGTTATATACGGGGCGACCCCTTCCGTTTTTCCGTATCTGGAAGCGATCGGGGCCCGGTATGTATCCGTAAAATACGTTTATGTGACCCCGAAGTTCATGGAGGAAGCACGCAAGCGGAACATCCAGCTCATTGTCTGGACACCGGATGATGAAGCAGCTCTGGAGACGCTTGCCCAATATCCGGAATTGTTGATCGTGACGAACAATTTGGAGGGCTGGGCCAAGGTATACCAAGAGAAGATTGCCCAGAACGCGTGAAACTCCAGAGGCTGACGGCGGTTGGAGTGACGGATAACAGGCACTCGCATCACGGGTTCAGTACATCTGTGTACCGCTATCCTTCCAATGATGTCCGGCTTGCGGGTTGATGGAGATCGGCATGAACATAGAATGAAAAGGATCTGTCCCGGCATTTCATAATGGGGCAGATCCTTTTTCTAGTTATTTCGATAACCCATAAGGGTCTTGAAAATCCTAACTCTTGAGCGTCCTAATTACTGATGTGTATTCGCATAATCCCAGGAATTCCAGCATGGCTGCAATTCCTGAAAATTCAATGAAAATTTTCAGTTGACCTACGGACAATTGTCCGTTAGAATTTAAAAAGCATAATCGGACAATTGTCCGCAGACATCATTATAAGGAGGATAAGGTCTTGGATATGGGAGTGGGGCCAAGTACGGCCAAGATTGATTTAAGCAAGTTAAAGAGAGGGCCGATTGTAGCCGCACTGATTATTGGCGCGTTCGTTTCCATCTTGAATGAGACGCTGCTCAACATCGCTTTCCCAAGCTTGATGGAGCAGTTTAGTATTGGGGAGTCCACGGTTCAGTGGCTGTCCACTTCGTATATGCTGGTTGTCGGTATTCTGGTGCCGGTAACCGCGCTGCTTCAAATGTGGTTTACCACCAGGCAGATGTTTATCGGTGCTATGACGCTGTTCTTAATCGGTACCGTGATCAGCGGTATATCGCCGACCTTTGGCGTGCTGCTGTCCGGACGGATTTTGCAGGCAATAGGAACGGGTCTGCTGATCCCGATTCTGATGAATACGATCCTCAGCATTTATCCGCCTGAGAATCGCGGCGGAGCGATGGGAATGATCGGTTTGGTCATGATGACGGCTCCGGCGATCGGACCTTCGCTGTCCGGTTTGATTGTGGATGCTCTTAGCTGGCGCTGGTTGTTTTTCCTCATCATTCCGCTGGCGGCATTTTCGATTGTTTTTGCATTTATATATCTAAAAAACGTTACAGAGCTCACCAAGCCAAAGGTGGATTTTATCTCCATTATTCTGTCATCCGTCGGATTCGGGGGAATTGTGTACGGCTTCAGCAGTGCCGGTGAAGGCGGCTGGTCTGATCCGAAGGTCACATGGTTCATTGCCGCCGGTGCGGTCAGCTTGCTGCTATTTGTATGGCGTCAGCTGAAGATGGACCAGCCGATGCTGGATATGCGCACGTTTAAGTTTCCGATGTTCTCGCTCGTCACGGTGCTGATGCTGGTGCTGATGATGAGTATGTTCTCCACCATGATCATGCTGCCGTTGTTCCTGCAGAATGCACTTGGTTTGACCGCACTGGCGGCAGGACTTGTCATGATGCCGGGGGGTATCGTCAACGGTCTGATGGCCCCGATATCAGGCAAGCTGTTTGACAAATTCGGTCCGAGAGTTCTCATTATTCCTGGACTGGTGCTGTTGTCCCTCTCGATTTTCCTGTTCTCGAGAGTGGATTCTTCCTGGACCGGTGGTTATGTTATCTTCCTTCATGTTATGATGATGGTTGGCATATCTATGGTCATGATGCCGGCCCAGACAACAGCACTAAACCAGCTGCCGCGCTTGCTGTACCCGCATGGAACAGCGATTATGAGCACACTGCAGCAGGTTGCCGGAGCTATTGGCATGGCGCTCTTTATCAGTATCATGTCATCAGGAGCTAAAAATTATGTCGAGACGACCGGGGATATGAATCCGGTGGAAAGTATGATTGCAGGCCTTCAAAGCGCCTTTATAATCGGATTTGTTCTTGCAATAGTGGCCTTGGTGCTGGGCTTCTTCGTCAAACGAACAACTTCACCCGTAGAAGAAGAACAGTCTGCCGCATAAGATTCCCGTTTGTTCAAAGAGAAAGGGATATATGAATGGCAAAAGAGAATGACGAATTAGGTCAGAGAATTTTGGATACGGCTCAGGCCTTGTTTGACCAATACGGCGTCGAGGACGTGTCGATGCATCAGGTGGCTAAAACCGCCGGAATCGGTCAAGGCACCTTGTACCGCCGCTATCCAAGCAAGAGTAAAATTTGCTTTACGCTCATGGAGGCGAAGATTGACCGGTTCATGGAGGAATTGGACCTTTACCTGCGCAATAGCGCGGATGTGCCCGCTGCGGCCCGTTTGAGGACCGTCATGACGAAGGTTATTCTTCACTTCAATGAGGATCTGGAATGGCTGCGGGTGATGCTGAGTTCCGATCGGCTGGAAGACACCAAGAACATTTTGTGTGAGCATCCACCTTTCATGTATTTGCGACTGCAGATCAAGGGCCTTCTGGACCAAGCGGCGGAGCAAGGAACGCTGATGCCGGTTGATTCACAATTTACATCCGTCATGCTTGCCTCGCTGCCTCGGGCGGACATTATTCTGTATCTCCGGGATATGGGATATAGTGCGGAGCAGATTGCGGAGGAATATTGCAGAAGTTTTGTTGACCCGTTGTTTGTATGTCGATCAACGAAATAGACCGGCATGCAAGAGGCCGTTTCGGAAGACTGTATAGTCTTCCGGACGGCTTTTTTGTATGTTCTCGGTAGGGTTTCTTTTTCGTTTCAATGCAACATTTGGCAAAAAACGCCCGTCAGTATAGTTGTACATGATAATGAAAGACACCTAGAAAGGATGATCAACATGAACAAACAATGGAAGAAGCAAGCGGTGACACTGATGGTTGCAGCCATGGCGGTTTCCGGTAGTGCAGCGGTTTATGCGGCACCCCAGGCTGGAGGAAGCCAGGAACAGAAGCCGGTTGTGATATCGGCTGCCATGGATTATGGAGTGCTGGTCAACGGCAAGGATGTGACGGGCGCTGGATTTATGAATACAGACGCGAAGCTGGTCATGATTCCGCTGCGGAGCGTGTCCGAGGCACTCGGATTTGAACTGGACTGGAATCAGGAGGATCGCTCTGCAGAGCTGACGAAACCGGGCTCACCGATCTGGACCCTCGTGCAAACAGGCAAGGATCAGTACGCGGTAAACAAAATGTACAAGTCCCTCGGCGCTGCGCCGGTGAATGTGAAGGGCACGCTCTATGTTCCGGCTAACTTCTTCAGCGAGGTACTCCGGGCTAGCGTCGCGGTCGATGGTATGAAGGTGAGTATCACTTCCGGGGAAGATGATGTGAAGAAGGAAACCACCAGCGGCAAAATCACGGAAGTCATTCATAATGAAAATCGCAAGGCCGTTCATATTAACGGCACGGGAACGGAAGGCATCATTCTGAATGTGGACGAGAGCACCATCATCCGCGACGCGGAAGGCAAGAATATCGAGCTCAAGGATCTTGCGAAAGAGATGGAGATTGAAGCCGTTCACAGCATGGCGATGACCATGAGCCTGCCGCCGCAGACCTACGCATATGAAATCAGTGTGAAGTCGGACAAGGAAGAGAAGGAACAACTCGCTACCGCTGGTGCCATTACTGATATCAATGCAGAGGGCGGCAACCTGCGTGTAACGATCAAGGGTCAAGGATTGACGGAGCAATCACCAAGTGAAGTGATCCTAAGTCTGACGCCTGAAACGATTATCGAGCATAAAGATGGCAAAGCTATGAAAGCTAGTGATTTGACTGCCGATGCGGAGATCATTGGTTATTACAGCCCTGTGATGACCAAGAGCCTGCCGCCGATTGGCCATGCGATCAAAATCGTTCTTCAATAAGAGGGAATACAAGAAGAAGCCTGGCGGTTGCGCCGGGCTCTTTTTCTCGTTAATGATACAGCGGGGGAACCGGAATTTCCTTATCATAGACGGTGATGTTTAAAGACATCTGTTCATCAAGAGAAGCGAAGAACACCTGATCAAGCAGGATCTCCCGCTCGCTGAGCTGGTTCTCCAGCCATTTTCCTGTAAGGTTTAGCTTTTGGAGGGTTATGGTTTGAACTCGCCCTTCCTTAATAATGGCGTAGGACAGGCCGGAATCCTGCCGCTTTAATTTTAAGTCCTCTAGCGTAACGGTCATCTTCTCCATTTTCTTCAGAACGGATAAGGTCCCATTCGGCTCCAGCACGGCCATATCCACAGTGTTGATATCAAAAATCTGATCCTCACGCAGCATCTGCAAAATATTATCGATGGGATAACGGGCTTTTTTCAGATTCTTATGAAGGAATTGCCCATCCTTAATCACGATAATGGGTTCGAATGTCATCCATTTCCCGATGAGGCGGCTCTTAATGAGCAGGACGGAGCCGATCTTTTGCAGGACACCGATGGCAACAATGGCGAAGATCGTAGGAATATGCTCGATATGGGGGTCTGCAATATCTGCCCCGATTACGGAACCGAGGGACAGAATGATGATGTAATCAAAGACGGGCAGCTCGGCAACGGATCGACGGCCCATAAACAGGGTAACGGCTAAGAGCAGCGGATAGATGGTATAAATTCTGCCGAGCACTACCAGAAGATCTTTGATGAGTTCCATGGCACAGATCCTTTCCGAGTGGTTTTACGGCCTTACACAGAAGGGTTGGCTATTGCCAAGAAAAATATGTATTATCAGCCAAATTTACGGCAGGGGGAGACGCTGCCCTGCACGGTTCGACAAGATCTCATGGCCTCCCTTGCATGAGCAGGTATAATCGTTCTTTGCGCCGAATACTGTACAACAAATCGTCCTTAACGGATGGAGGGAAACGGATGAAGCGCAGTTGGAGGAATTCACCGTATTCATATTCGCTCGGCATGTTTGCCATGATGGTTCCGAGTCAGGCGTTCAGCTCCTTTTATATCTTTTTTTACGTGGACACACTGGGACTTGGCATTGGGCTGGCATCCCTCGCGCGGACGGTATTTCTGATCTGGGATGCTGTCAACAATCCGCTCATGGGATATTGGTCGGATCGTACGAAGACCAGGCTTGGGCGGCGCAGGCCGTGGGTATTCGGTGCGATTCCACTGTTCATGCTGACCTTCGTGCTCGTATTCTCGCCACCGGAAGGATTGTCACAGAACGGACTGTTTATGTGGTTTTTGGTTGCGCTTATTCTGTATGAAGCTGTAGCCACCGTGTTATGGGTTAATTATGGAGCATTGTTTCCCGAGCTGTTCCGCGGGGACCGGATACGGGCAAAGGCTTCAGCTATACAGCAGGGCTACCAGGTAGTGGCTTTGCTGATAGGCACTGCGCTTACTCCGATCATCTATGATGCCCTGGGTTTTTCCAATATGGCAATTCTGTATGCGCTGTTGTTTGGTGTATTCATGCTCCTCTGTATGATGAGCGTTCGGGAGCAGGAGGTGTACAGCACAAACGAGCCGCTCAAGCTGGTTCAGGCGTTTCGTGAAACCTTGCGCAACAAAAAGTTCTGGGTATTTAACATCTCCAATTCGTTCGCCCAGACGGTGAATGGTCTGATAAGCTCAACGATCCCCTTCTATGCCAAATATGTGCTGCAGATTCCGGTTGACCAAGTATCGATTCTGCTGGCGGCTGTGTTTGTATCGGTCATCCCGCTGGTGTTCGTCTGGTATTGGATGATCCGCAGGATGGATGGTGTGAAGGCCTGGCGTCTCTCGCTCGGGGTGTACGGTATATCCGTTATTCCACTCTGGTTCGGATACGATTTGCTCAGCGGCATTTTGGCCGGCATCGGCGTGGGCTTCGGTCTGGCAGGATTTCTGGTAACACCGGCTATGGTTAGCGGGAACATCATCGATGAGGATGCGGAGCGGACGGGTCTAAGACGAGAGGGAATCTATACGGCTGTCAGCGGGTTCATTACGCGTTCCAGCGGATTGATTTCCGCACTGGCGTTCTTTGTGGTCGGCATGATTTTCGGATATGAGAGCGGTGACAACCCGGGAAGCGATCCAGAATCAACCTTCAGGTACTTGATCAGTGTCGTTCCGTTGTGCTTGCTGATCATCTCCTTCCTGCTATCCTTCCTGACCAGAATCGAATTCTCAAAAACCATAGGAGGCGAACATGACCATGGAGCGAAGGCTGATCATCAATTGTGACGATTTCGGGCAGAGCAAAGCTATGAACCAGGCGATTCAGCATCTGCTGGAGGAGAACAAGGCTTCCTCTGCCACCATCATGGCGGTGGCCCCCGGGTTTGAAGAGGCTGCTTCCTGGACGGCTCGTCGGCGCCAGCCCAATGTCGGACTGCACCTGACCATGACAAGCGAATTCGAGGCGCTGCGATGGAGCAGCTTGACCGGTCATCCATCCCTGCATGACCAGAGCGGTCAACAATACGCGACGGTTCAGGAGTTTGAACAGAAGGCGGAGACAGGGGCCGTGCTGAAAGAGCTGGACGCGCAGTATGAGCGGGCGAGCAAGGCTGGCATCTCTGTGAGCCATGTTGATAATCACATGGGCAGTCTGTATGGGATGGAGACGGGGCGCAGTCTTATTCCGCAGATGCTGTGGAAGACTTCGCGCTGGCGGCTTCCTGCACGTTTATTCCGTTACATTCATCCGGAGGATCCCCTGCTTAGCTCTTTATCGAATATCGAGCGTCCGGTCGCGCTTGCCTCCAGTCTTGCCGATATGCTGGGGGTGCCGATTCCGGATTATTTGCTCTCGCATCCGTTCCCTGTTGTCGAAGGGGAGACCTATGACAGCTTCAAGCAATCGCTGATCGATAAGCTGTACAGACTGCCTGAAGGGGTTAGCGAAACCTATGTCCACCCGGGAGCCGAGGATGCATGGATGCTGGCGAATATTCCGAATTGGGAGAAGCGGGTGTGGGAGTATCGGCTTCTGTTCGATGACGATTTTGCATACGGACTGCGGGATGCGAAGGTGATCTTAACGGATTACCGCTATGTGGAGGAGAACTTAAAGCGTCCGCGTATACGTTCAGCCGTAAAACTCATGAAGGCCATGGCGCAAAAATAAACAGAGCCTGCACGAACAACCCTTGCCGCGGCACCGGCAAGGGTTGTTTTGTTAAGTATATCGGGCGTTTGCCGCCTGTGTGTTGTAAGTTCCGATTGTACTTAACCGTTGTATGTTATTTCGCTTCAGCTTCCAGCTTGGTGATCTGTTCCTTGTACTGGTTCAGCAGTTTTGTCAGCGCTTCTTGAATGGCGGCGGAATCCTTGGAATCCGCAGCTTTGAAGAGGTCTACTCTTGCATGAATGAAAGCCAGATCCTCATCGCTGATTTTCACTGCCTTTGTACCTTCTACACCAGCTGGTACAAAGCTAGATGGAGCCTCGCCGCCCCCTGCTTTTACAGCTTCCGTTCTTTGAATGGTCACACCTTCAGGAGGCATCCCAACGTCATTGACCCCGGTTGCTGTGAATTCCTTGATCTCACCGCTGTCAATTAACTCCTGGATATCCTTGGCCGGTGTAGCCTTGAACGAAATTGTAGCTTCCACGGGGTCCTTTACTTCACCCGGCTTCGAGTCATCGTTAACCCGAACCGTGGCGGCGGCTGTTGTCGCCGCGAACTGAAATGTTCCCTCAGCACCAGCAAGCTTGCCGTATTTCTCAAGGGTTTCTTTCCAATCCTGAACCGTTTCCGGGGCGTATTTCTCTGCCAATTCCAGCGGGTTCGGCAGGGTATGGACGGCTGCAATCTCAATAGTCTCAGCAGGCGCGCTTTTCCCTGTTTGACTTGAAACGTCGCCTGGTGTATCAGCACCTGAGACATGGACTGGAAGAGCTGCTGTTCCACCAAGCAGGGCTGCGGATAGTGCGAGTTTGCCAAATAATCTGTGTTTCATGGTTTAACACTCCTTATCGGGTTGGTTTGTCTTACAGTACCCAGTGTACGGGTCAGCATTGGCAGAACATTGGTGTATTTGTGGAAAAATAATGGCATTCCCCATTCGCCGCACGACGCTTGGTATACTGAGAGGAGATGAATTCGGAGGTACTATATATGAATCAAAATTATCTCATCGCCGTGATCGACGATGATCAGCATATACGAAATTTGGTGGAGGCTTATTTGCGCAAGGAGGGTTACCGGACCGTTGGGCTTGGAACAGCAGAGGAAGGCTGGGAGATGTGGAGAACGAACCCGCCAGATATGTGGGTGCTGGATATTATGCTGCCCGGCATGGACGGTTTCGAATTGTGCAGGCGGATACGCGCGGAAGCTGAGGTCCCCATCATTATGATCTCGGCCAAGGATAGTGAAGTCGATAAAATACTGGGGCTTGAGCTGGGCAGCGATGACTATATGGTCAAGCCGTTCAGCCCCCGCGAGCTGATCGCCCGAATCAAACGGCAGCTCAACCGATGGTATAAATTCAATCATGTAGAGGGTAATGCCAGGATTGCGGCAGCGTCCCCGGAGCTTAGCAACGGCCGTCTGCAGTTGATGCTGGAAGAGAGACGTGTGTTCTGGAACGGGGGAGAAGTGGAGATGACCAACAAAGAATTCGAGATGCTGAAAGTATTTGTAGAGCATCCCAATCGTGCGTTTACAAGAGATGAACTGCTGACCTCCGTGTGGGGCGACGACTATTTCGGAAGCGACCGGGCGGTGGATCATCTCATTAAACGTCTTCGCAAGAAGGTGGAGCAGCTGCCGATTGAGGCGATATGGGGACATGGATACCGAATGAGAGCGGATGGGGAGGAATCATCGATATGAAGCTGGTGCATCAGATCAATCTTGCTTTTGCGTTATCGTTAATACTTGTGCTTTCCGTTACAGCCGTTGTCATTCATTACGTGCTGCTGGATCACTTTATCGGAACGCAGCGCAAGGACATGCAGTCCATTGGCGCCGAGCTCTCGGCCAAGCTGGAGACGGCTGCCGCCCAGAGTCTTCCGATCGATAGTACGCCGATAGCCGTTACAGGTTATACGGCTGGCCGGATGGCGAATGTGGAAGTTATTATTCAGGATACTCAAGGAAATGTAGTGATTCCACGGGAAACGGTCACAGCCTATCCGTATGACGCTGCACCGATAAGACCGGTGGAATTCTCGACGGTATCCTTTCAAGCCGCTATGAACAACGATGCGTATCTCACGGAGGTCACGACGGTGCCTCAGGGAACATTAACGCTGCTTACCCCCGTCAGCAAGATCAAGGCGATTGAGCAGGCGCTGCTTGGCCGTTTAATGCTGGTCTTTGGCGTAGGGGCTGTGATGATGTTTATCTTAAGCTTATTCATTACCAGACGGCTGATTAAGCCGCTCATGCTGCTTCGGGAAGAATTGAAGAAGGTGAAGCAGCGCCAGTTCTCCGAAGTAGAGCGTGTTACGGCAAGCGGAGAGATCGGCGTTGTTGCAGACTCTCTGTACGAAATGGCAGGTGAGCTCGAGCGGTACAACCATGTCCAGAAGCAATTTTTCCAGAACGCTTCGCACGAGTTGAAGTCGCCCCTTATGTCCATCTCCGGATATGCGGAAGGAATTCGGGACGGGGTGTTTGAAGGGGAGGACATCCGCAAAGGGCTGGAGATCATTATGAGCGAGAGCGGCCGGATGAGAAATATCGTGACCGAGATGACACTTCTGGCTAAGCTGGACAGCGAGGATGACATATTCAAGGCTACAGCCGTCAACCTGAGGGAGCTTGTGGAGGAAACCATTGAGAGAATCAATCCGGTCTTGGTGAAAAAAGGGCTGTTTGTGCATCCTTCTTATGGGGAGAACGAATCGTTAATTGTGTGCGCTGACCGTGACAAGCTGCTGCAAGCGCTGCTTAACATTGTTTCGAATGGGGCCAGACATGCAAGCAAGCATATTTACATTCAAGCCGGCATCCAAAAAGGCCAGGTGGTGCTTACCGTT
Source organism: Paenibacillus glucanolyticus NBRC 15330 (assembly GCF_004000885.1). Classification (GTDB taxonomy): domain Bacteria; phylum Bacillota; class Bacilli; order Paenibacillales; family Paenibacillaceae; genus Paenibacillus_AQ; species Paenibacillus_AQ glucanolyticus. The sequence goes on along the minus strand of NZ_BIMC01000007.1, from coordinate 165,405 downwards.
TCCGATGACGGAGAGGGCATATCCGATGAGCTGCTTCCGTTCCTGTTCCACCGGTTTGTTAAAGGGAAGAACGGCGAATCCGGCCTGGGGCTGGCGATTGCCCGTGCCATCGTGGAGCGCTGCGGCGGGCTGATTACGGCAGGCAATCGTAAAGAGGGAGGGGCGGTGATCTCGCTTGGTTTTCCGCCGTATCGAACGACCTCCCTTGTGTAGTCTGTGTACGCTTCGTAAGGATGTCCATCAACCGAATAAGAGGTATGATGGGTAAGAGAGGCGATTTCTGGGTATTTCTACTTAGAGAAAGCCTCTTTTTTTGCGCACTTACACATATTATTCAATGTTCTCTAACAAAACGCGTAAGCTATAGAGGATTTCCAGTGGGAAGGCAGAATTCTGTATATATCCGGGCAAGCTGGATGATAACAGGTGACAAGCATGATACAAAATAATCAAAAGGCGATGGTGATGTTGTCCATGGATATGCAGTTTCGGGTTGAAAAGGATTTTCTGGGGGAAAAACAGCTTCCTGTGGAAGCCTATTACGGCATTAATACTGTCAGGGCGGTAGAGAACTTTCCGATCAGCGGGGTACCGATTCACGCCGAGCTTATCTCTGCTCTCGGAGAAGTAAAAAAAGCAGCGGCCCTGGCCAACATGGAGCTTGGCTTGCTTCCCAAAAAGATAGGAAGCGCCATTATCGAGGCGTCAGATGAGATTATTGCGGGCAATCTTCGCTCCGAATTCATTGTCGATTCCATTCAGGGCGGGGCGGGCACTTCGATCAATATGAATATGAATGAGGTGTTGGCGAACCGCGCATTGGAACTCTTGGGGAAACAGAAGGCCGAGTACTTCTACTGCAATCCTAATAATCATGTCAATATGTCACAGTCTACGAATGATGCGATTCCGACAGCCATTCGCATTGCTTCCTACCGCTTGACTCAGGATTTGCTGGGGGTGTTCCGCACACTGGTTGCCGGGATTCAGGACAAGGCCAAGGAATTTGACGATGTCATCAAGATGGGGCGCACGCATCTGCAGGATGCGGTACCGATCCGCCTTGGACAAGAATTCGGGGCTTATGCCAATGTGCTGACACGTGACATCAACCGGATCGACCGGGCGGCACAAGGCTTGTTAGTTGTGAATATGGGTGCCACGGCTGTGGGAACGGGGCTGAATGCTACACCGGACTATATGCACAGCGTCGTCCAGCATTTGATTGAGCAGACGGGCTTCTCCCTGAAGCAAGCCGAGGATCTGGTGGATGCTACCCAGAACACGGATGCGTACATGGAATTGTCGGCTGCGCTTAAAGTATGTGCCGTTAATTTCTCGAAAATGTGCAACGATATCCGGTTAATGGCTTCCGGGCCGAGAGCGGGCTTGAACGAGCTGAACGTGCCTCCAAGACAGCCGGGCTCGTCGATTATGCCGGGCAAGGTCAATCCGGTTATGGCCGAGGTCATGAACCAGGTTTCGTTCCAGGTGATCGGCAACGACCACACGATCAGTCTGGCATGCGAGGCCGGACAATTCGAGCTGAACGTTATGGTTCCGGTCGCGGCCAACAACTTGATGCATTCCCTCAAAATCCTGAAGAACGGGATGGATGTATTCTACAAGAACCTGATAGTCGACCTTCAAGCGAACAAGGAACGCTGCAAGTACTTCGTGGATAACAGCTACGGCATTATTACGGCATTGAATCCGCATCTGGGCTACGATGTGGCATCCAGGCTGGTGAAGGAAGCGCAGAAGACGGGCCAAGGCATCAAGGAGATTATTCTGGAGCAGGGGCTTTTGACAGAGGATCAGATCCGGGTCATCTTGGACCCGTATCATATGACTTCCCCTGGCATTGCCGGTGAAGAGTTCCTCTTGAACCAATAAGGATCATGTGACCTATACAATAACAAGGAGCCGATCAAGATTCATATCTTGGTCGGCTCCTTATATTTTCGTGGTTGAAGACAGACATACGGGACTGCCTGTTCAGCAAGTCCTGATAGTGCTAAGATGAAGGCTTGGCATGGGTGTGATGTTCTTGGGTTTACTGCCGGGCTCCATTTGCCGATAAAAGTGATAGAATAGACGGAAATGACATTAAAGCGGCAGTATGATAAAAAGGGGTATGTGATTTTGGACAAACCATTGGGTGAAATAACCGATCAGGAGATCATTCGGCAGGCAAAACAGCAGTGTATAGACAAGGGGATGAACCCGGAGCTTGTTCCAACACATACTCATCGGTTGAATGATGAAGCATTGGCCGTCAGGCGTGCAAAATATAGTGAATACATCGAAGTGATACAAGCATTCGTAAATAAGTTTCTTTCTTCCGGATCCGGGAACCCCGTCTTGATTACGATTACGGATAATGAAGGATTCATTCTTGATTTTGCCGGGGACCCGACCATCATTGAAACGGCCCGGTATTTGGGTATCGTCGAGGGCAGCGGCTATTGCGCGGAAGATGGCCCAAGCTCGATCGATCTGTGCCTTAACTACAAACGGCCGTTTACGTTAATTGGAGAGGATCATTTTCATCAGATTCTTCACGGCATGGCCTGTTATTCGGCACCCTTTCATGGCGAGAGCGGCAAGGAGATTATAGGGACCATCTCTTTGATGACAAACAAGGAATTTGTTCACCCGCATCTTCATGCCTTGCTGTGCACCATGGCCGATTCCCTGGAGCGGGAGATGGTTACCCGCAAACAGAATACACAGCTGCAGACCTTGAACCAAGTGCTCCTCGGCACGAACCATTACGGTGTCATTATTACGGATGCCCAGGGTCAGATTCTGGAGATGAACGAACACTGTCTGAGTCTGCTGTGCCCAGATCGGAGTGACCGGGACCGGTCGAACTATGTGAGCCGCTCGGTGTTCGGAATCAAGCCGATTGGCGAGTATTATGAGCGGGTGATACAGAGGCAGGAAGTCTGCATCGGAGAGGAGCTCTCGCTCGAAATATCCGGGAATGTGAACCACTATATCCTCGACGTCCAGCCGGCGTATGACCGGAAGGGGCAGATCATGCGGGTTGTGGGTTCCCTTCGGGATATTACGGAGATGAAGCGAACCGAGGAAGTGCTGCGCAACACGGAAAAGCTGGTGTTTGCCGGTCAGGTTGCCGTAAGTATTGCCCATGAAGTGCGCAATCCGCTTACAACCGTGAAGGGAATGCTGCAGTTGGCCAATAAGGATGCCCGGCTCCGCCATTATGACTTGATCATGTCCGAGCTGGAGCGCGCTAATCTGATGGTCGGGGAATTCATGATTCTGGGCAAACCTCAGGCTGCGGTATTGAAGCAGGAGGATTGCGGCGAAATCCTGGAAGAGGTGCTCCATCTGTTTGCGATTCAGGCGGAACTCAGCGGGATTGAGATGACCCAATGTTTTGTGCAGAATGCAGTGATTCTGTGTGACCGGAACCAGATTAAGCAGGTCTTTCTTAATATTCTGAAAAATGCGATGGAAGCCCTGCCTTATGGCGGCAATATTCATATTCGTTTGGATGTGCAGGAGGGTTATCAGCGCGTGATCTTTACAGATAACGGCTCCGGCATGACGGAGGAAGTGCTTCAGCGGATCGGGGAGCCGTTTCATACAACCAAGCCGGACGGCAACGGTCTTGGCATTATGATTGTCCATCGGATCATGGAGAGCCATCATGGCCGAATTGTCATTCGGAGCGAGGAAGAGCGGGGTACCTCGGTCGAAATAGGTCTGCCCCTCCCGTAATATGTCGATACTTAGATAGGTATATCTTATCTGGAAATTGTGCTAAATTATTAGAGGGTTTTTTATAACCTTACTACGTGTGTAACATCAGAAGGAGGATTTATCTCTTGGATTGGCAAGACATCCTATTTAAGTTTGTAGGCGGCTTGGGTATTTTTCTATTCGGCATCAAATATATGTCGGACGGGCTGCAGAAGTCGGCAGGAGACAAGATGCGCGGGTTGCTGGAGAAATATACATCCAACCCGGTGCTGGGCGTGCTGGTTGGGGTCGGGGTTACGATTCTTATCCAATCCTCATCGGGAACAACCGTTATGGCCATCGGGTTGGTTAATGCAGGATTGATGACGCTTAAGCAGGCAATCGGCGTGATCATGGGGGCCAATATCGGAACAACCATGACTGCTTTTATCGTCGGAATCAAGATTGAAGAATACGCTTTGCCTATTATTGCAGTAGGTGCGTTCTTTTTATTTTTCTTTAACAAGAAGAAATTTCAATATATTGGCCAAGTCGTTTTTGGTTTCGGGACCCTTTTCCTGGGGTTGTCGACCATGGGCAGCGGCGTGAAGCCGCTTAGCGAGCTTCCTGCGTTTACGGACTTTATGATCCAGCTGCAGGACCAGCCTTTATTGGCTCTTATTGTAGGTACTGTATTCACGATGATTGTCCAAAGCTCCAGCGCAACCATCGGTATATTACAAACGATTGCTGATGAAGGCATGATCAGTCTGAAGGGATCGCTGCCGATCCTGTTTGGCGATAATATCGGCACAACGATCACAGCGGTGCTGGCTTCCATCGGGGCCACGGTTGCAGCGAAGCGCACAGCGCTGGTACACGTTATTTTTAACGTCATTGGAGCCATTATCTTTATGATTCTGCTGGTGCCCGTGCACTCCCTGGTCCTGTGGCTTGGCGAAGGCGTCAATATCCGGATGCAGATTGCATACGCACACGGAATCTTTAATACAACCAATGCCTTGATCTTCCTGCCATTAATTCCGGCTCTGGCATGGCTGGTAACCAAGGTTATTCCGGGCAAAATGCAGGAGATTGAATTCAAGGCGATTTATCTGGATGAACGCTTGCTGGCGACGCCGGCGGTTGCGTTTGGACAAGCCCAGCATGAGATTTTACGCATGGGGCAGTATGCCCGTGAGACGCTTAATGATGCGTCAACCTTCTTTTTCAGCAGGGAATCCCGAGTGGGGGAGCTTGCCTTGCAGAAGGAAGAGCTCATTAACGAACTGAATCGGAAAATTACCGATTATATGGTGAAAATCCAGCAGCAGAACGGCCTGCCCGAGGGTGAATCGGAGAAAGCCTCCGGCTGGTTCCAGCTTGTGAATGATATTGAGCGGATTGGCGATCATGCGGAAAACATCGTAGAGCTGTCTGAATTCAGCATTAATAAAAAGGTTGAATTCTCGGAAGAAGCCGGGCGTGAATTGAAAGAGATGCTCACCCTTGCCGACAAGGCGGTGGAACGGGCACTTGCCGCACTGGAGCATAATGACGTGACTGCGGCGCAGGAGGTACTGGATTATGAGCGGGAACTGGACGAGATGGAGGTCAAATTCCGCAAGAGTCACATTCAGCGTCTGAACCAGAATCTGTGCACAGGCAACTCCGGAGCGGTATATCTGGATATTCTGAGCAACCTGGAGCGTGTCGGGGACCACAGCAAAAACATTGCTCAATTCGTCATGCACGAAGAACAAACTTAATATAGGTTGATTTCATAAAAGCAGCGCTGATCATGTCGGTCCACTTGAAACTTGGGGGACAAGCATGGCAGCGCTGTTTGTTGTTTCCTTATCGTGTACGCCTGACTGAATCACCGGATTGGTGCAGGGGTGAGTTTACGAATGGGGCTGCATTCACTTGCCAAATTTCCGATTGCGGGTATGATTTAGGTATCCGTGCCTGCCTGCCCCATGCGGCTTCTCGGAAATGGGAATGATGGGAGTGAAGGAATCATGACAGAGCGTAACCGTACCCCTGTCCAGCAAATCCGTATCGGCATTATTGGAACCCAGACGATCGTTGACAAGATTTTGAAGGTCATTGAAACCTTTCCTTCCTTTGACCCTGTGCCGCTTGTATTTCAGGATGAGGCTGAAGCACCTGCCCTGGCTGAACGAATCGGAAGCGAGGTCGAGGTAATGTTCCTCTCGGATCCGTTGTCACAGCGTAAGGTGAAGGATCTCGGCCAAGTCGAAATTCCGGTTCATTATGTACCCGTTACGGACGCGGGGTTGTATAAAGCCCTATTTTATGCCGGACAGAGGGGAAGGCTTGCAGGAGGAATATCGGTGGATACGTTAACAGAGGCGATGGTGGTTCGGACCATGAAGGATCTGGGCATTCCTGCTGTACAGGCTGTCGTATACGATGGGCCTGCCTATGCCCCGAAGCAGAGCCTGATTGCCTTTCACCGGTCTCAATATGAATCCGGCACGAGTTCTGTTGCGTTTACCGGGGTTGAGTCTGTAGCCGATGAGCTGACACAGCTCGGGATACCGAATGAATGGCTGCTGCCTTCCGATCAGGATATTGTGGTATCGCTGGAACGGGCTTTGTTGTCTACGGCCTCCCGCCGGAGTCGGGAGGGCCAGATTGTGGTCGGCATGATCAATATAGATGATTTCGGCGCCCAGGCACTGCGAAGGAATAATGAGCATGAAGTCCAGAAGCTGAAGCTGGACATCCACCGAATGGTGCTGGATTATGTGGAGTCGCTTGATGGTTATCTGACCCATCTGGGCGGGGATGAGTATTTGTTTTTTACAACGCGGGGCATCTTCGAACGGGAAACCGGTGGCTACAAAACCATTCCCCTGGCCAAAGACGTGAACAAAACCTACGGCATTTCGCTCAGCATCGGCATGGGCTTCGGCCAATCGGCCAGTCTGGCGGGGACTAACGCACGCATCGCGATGCGCAAAGCGAAGGAGGTGGGCGGCAACGCCTGCTTCATCGTACGGGAAGATGGAACGCTGATTGGACCGCTGGAGATGGCCGATCCGGTGCAGGAGGTGCTGTCTTTTACCGATGCGGAGCTGATCAAGCGGGCAGAGGACGCGGGCATGACCAGCGCCTATTTAAGCAAACTGCTGAACCAGCGCGCACGCTCGGGTAAATACGAATACAAGGTCCATGAGCTTGCCCATCTGCTGGATATTACCGTTCGGAGTGCACACCGGCTGCTCCAGCTGTGGACGGACAATGATCTGGTCAAAATCGCGGGGATCGAGAAGGTGCCGCGGGGGAGACCCAGACAAATCTTCCGGTTCACCTTTCTGGAATAAGCTATCATATATACGCTATAATGGTAGATGAGGTGATGTCTTGAAGAGTACGAGAACGAAAGCTAAGTTTTCCCGCTTTGAGAAAATCTTTATATTTACGCTGCTGGGACTGGCAGCATCCTTCATCATTGCCTTCTTTGTGCTTCGATATATTGTGCTGAACATTTCGTTTGCTCCCTGAGATCAGGGGGCTTTTTTTCATGCATGGATAAGGGTTTCTGTACCTGTTGCGAAGACCCTAACGATAAATCTCTCCCGAGAAGGAGACAACCGGAGATCATTTCCCATCAACCAATCTTATTTAAAGACGATTAAAAGATTTGTCTTTATATTGAGTAAGGCCGTATGATGAAGGGGAATTACATATCGGAGGAGGAGATTGTTGATGTTAACCGTTGCGGAATTAGAAGCGAAGCTGGCTGAGCCATCAGAGCAGCTTGTTACCGATCTGGCGTCTTTGGAGGGCGATATCCTTGTGCTGGGCGTCGGCGGAAAAATGGGCCCAAGCCTTGCGAAGCTTGCTGCTAATGCCGTTCGTGAAGGCGGTGGCAGCAAGCGGATCATAGGGGTGTCCCGGTTTAGCAATGCCGAAGCCAGACGCGAATTGGAAGAGGTGGGCGTAGCGACCATTTCATGCGATCTGCTGAACGATGATGAGCTCCAGCAGCTGCCCGAAGCTGCCAATGTGGTCTACATGGCAGGGAATAAATTCGGCACAACGGGCCGTGAACATTTTACCTGGGCGATGAATGCCTATTTGCCGGGCCGGGTGGCCGAGAAATTCAAGACATCCCGCATGGTGGTGTTCTCATCGGGAAATGTGTATCCGTTCTCAGCGGTGAGCAGCGGCGGAGTCAGCGAATCCGTGGCACCGGAGCCGGTCGGAGAGTACGCGCAGTCCTGCCTGGGAAGAGAGCGCGTCTTTGAGTACTTCTCTCACAAGAATGGAACTCCGATGGCGGTGTACCGTTTGAATTATGCGATTGATATGCGCTATGGCGTTCTTCATGAATTGGCCAAAACGATCCATGAGGATCGTCCGATTCACCTTGCGATGGGGCATGCGAATATGATATGGCAGGGGGATGCCAACGAAATGGCGCTCCGCTCACTCCTGCATTGCAGCACGCCGCCCGAAATCATTAACGTTACCGGACCGGAAACGATGTCGATCCGCTGGGCGGCGCAGGAACTGGCTGCACGAATGGGCAAGGAAGTGAGCTTTACGGGCACCGAGTCCGAAACGGCGCTCCTGAACAATGCTTCGAAATCGCACCAGCTGTTCGGTTATCCGAGGGTGTCTTTGCTGCAGATGCTGGACTGGACCGCCGAATGGGTGTTATCCGGCGGCGCAAGCTGGAATAAGCCGACTCACTTCCAAGAGAGAAAGGGGAAATTCTAATGAGAGGACAGGTCCCTACAGCCCAGCAGCTGGCGCCCGAGAAGCTGAAGGCCCTTCATGAAGGACTCGTTATTCCGGCGCACCCGCTTGCCTTGGATGAGAACCGGAGGCTGGATGAACGCCGCCAGCGGGCATTAACCCGCTATTATGCCGCCTCCGGTTCAGGAGGTGTTGCGGTAGGTGTTCATTCCACTCAATTCGAGATTCGAGACAAAGGCATCGATCTGTATGAACCCGTGCTGCGTCTTGCAGCAGAGGAAATTCGAAAGGCTGCGCTTGCTCGACCCTTTATCATGGTGGCCGGAGTCTGTGGTCCGACGGAACAGGCGGTGGAGGAGACGGAGGTTGCTCGCAGGCTTGGTTATGATGCGGTTCTTCTCAGTATGGGCGGCTTAAACGGCTGGAGCGAGGAGGACATTCTGGAGCGCACGGAAAGAATTGCGAGCATCATGCCGGTGATCGGATTCTATCTTCAGCCATCGGTTGGCGGCAATATCTTCTCGTTCGACTTCTGGCGAGCATTCGCTGAAATTCCGAATATCGTTGCTATCAAAATGGCTCCCTTCAACCGCTACCAGACGATTGACGTCGTTCGTGCCGTCTGTTATTCAAGCCGCAGCGAGGATATTGCGCTGTATACGGGGAACGATGACAACATCGTTAATGATCTGCTGACAACGTATGGGTTCCGGGTGAACGGAACGATGGTCACCAAGCCAATTGTCGGCGGTCTGCTCGGTCACTGGGCGGTTTGGACGAATAAAGCGGTGAAGCTGCTGGAAGAGATCAAGGAAGCACGCAGCCAGGAGCACCTTGCCAAGGAATGGCTGACCCGTAATGCCGAGGTCACGGATTCCAATGCAGCCTTCTTCGATCCTGCGCATCAGTTTGCAGGCTGCATTCCAGGCATTCATGAGGTGCTCCGCAGGCAGGGGCTGCTGCGAGGCACGTGGTGCCTGAATCCGAATGAAACGCTTTCTCCGGGCCAATCCGCGGAGATTGACAGAGTTTACCGGGACTATCCGCATTTGAACGATGATGAATTTATTCAAGAGCACTTGGAAAGATGGCTCGCGGACTGATACAATGAGGGCAGAATAGTCGAAAGTGGGGAATCGCGCATGCGGTTTAAAGATGTATTTTCTATTATTGGGCCCAGTATGGTAGGGCCGTCCAGCTCTCATACCGCAGGGGCCGTGCGGATCGGCAGAGCTGCGCGGCGCATATTTGGAGCGTTCCCCGATCAGGCGGAAATTGTATTTTACGGTTCTTTTGCTGAAACCTACCGCGGTCACGGCACCGATTTGGCTGTCGTGGGCGGCTTGCTTGATTTTGCCACGGACGATATGCGTATCCGAAATTCCATAGAGCTTGCCGAAGCGGCAGGCATCGAACTCAAGTTCAGGACCGCACAGAATGTGGCCTTTCATCCGAATACCGTGGAGTTAAGACTGAAAGACGGGGAGCATACCGATATCATTGCAGGCGCTTCCATTGGCGGAGGCAGTGTGGAGATGCTGCGCGTGAATGGTTTTGACGTCAAGTTTACGATGAATTATCCGGTGCTGCTGGTCTTCCATGATGATACGCCGGGCATGGTCGCCCATATTACCAGACTCCTGGAGGGCGGCGGCGTGAACATTGCCTATATGGATGTAGATCGTAAGGGAAGAGGCGGCGATGCCATGACGGTAGTCGAGTCGGATGAGGCTGTTCCTGTTGAGCTGATGAAGCATATTGAAGGACTGCCGAGTGTGCATCGCGTCGTAGTTGCGGATTTGACCGCAGAGGAGGTACAGTCATGAAATTCTCTACACTGGAGCAGATTATCGCATGCTGCCGGGAGGATCAGGTTACAATAGGCCAGCTCATGCTGAAGGAGCAGATCAAGGAGACCGGCAAGAGCGAGGAAGAGACATTCAAGCAGATGGCCGACTACTACGGCATCATGAAGGAAGCGGTCCACCGGGGAATTCATGAACCGGTCCCTTCCAAAAGCGGGCTGACCGGCGGGGATGCGGTTCGTGTTCATCAGTATATGAGCAGCGGCGTACCCGCGCTGGGCATCGATGCTTGTACGGCACTGGCTTATGCCTTGTCTGTATCGGAAGTGAATGCTTCAATGGGACGCATCGTGGCTACACCGACTGCGGGGTCATGCGGCATCATTCCCGGAGTGTTTGTCAGTACCCAGGAGCGGTTTGGCTGGGATGACGAGCACCTGGTTATGGGGCTGTTCAGTGCAGGCGCGATCGGATATGTGATTGCCAACAATTCCTTTATTTCCGGTGCTGAGGGCGGTTGTCAGGCGGAAGTCGGCTCGGCCATCGGCATGGCAGCAGGAGCATTGACAGAGCTGCGAGGCGGCACGCCTGAGCAGGCCGTTCATGCTGTAGGCCTCGCACTGAAGAATTCCCTCGGGCTTATCTGTGACCCGGTCGGCGGTTTGGTGGAGATCCCCTGCATCGTGCGCAACGGCTTCGGTGCCGTGACGGCACTGGCTGCTTCAGACATGGCGCTTGCCGGCGTACGCAGCGTCATTCCATCCGATGAAGTGATTGACGTGATGCTGGAAGTGGGCACGGCCATGCCGTCCAAGCATAGGGAAACGGCGAAGGGCGGACTTGCACAGACACCGACAGGAAAAAAAATCCTGAAGGACCTGTACGGCAAGGAAGGCAAGAAACTGAGGGGAAAGGGTGCCAAAGCAAAAAAAGATCAACCGGGTGAGTGAATTTACATCCTCTGTGACCCGCTGCAATAAAACTCCCTAAGTGTTCTGCCCCGTGAATGTACGATGATAGAAGAGAAGAAATTTAACATGCTTCGTGAGGGATTTCGTTATGAAATCCCTCTATTTTTTTATCTATTTCTACTGCTTTAGCATTTTCCACATGTTAATAATGCCTGATGCTGTGCGGGTTTTCAGCGCTGGGACCTCAAAAAGCGAAAAAAAACAGCATCTCGCAGAAATACACTGCTTTACGAATGATGGAAGCGTTTTTATGATGTGGATGGGTGGAAAAAGACGTGCCGGAGAATCGGCAGCAGCTGCCTGAACCATTTTAGAATATTCCCTGTTTGGGACAGGGAGTTCACAACTTGAGGAGGAGTGATAGGGAGTATCTTACATTGAACATGTTGTCAGCAGAATACTGCAGCGAGAAATGACGAGAAGAATGACGGGGGTAGAATAGCGATTGCGCACAGGTTCAGTCAGTGGAATTCAATGACAAAGAATAGATTTAGAGGAGGCAAGCACATGACAAAAAAATGGCTATGCATGGTACTTGTGTTCACATTCATCGTTTCGATGCTGGCAGCATGCAGCGGGGGAGATAAAGGGGCGGCTCCGAAAGCGGGCGGAGAAACGGCACCGTCTCCTTCGGCTCCGGCAGATCCTGACCAATACGGGGATACCGGCGGGCTTGCGCTTCCGCTCGTGGATAAACCAACCACGATTACGTGGATGGTTGCGAGCGAGAAGACCAATTTGAATGATTCCCTCATTGCCAAAGAAATAGAGAAACGGACGGGAATCAAGGTGAACTTTCAAGCATATTCACCGGCAACCTTCGCTGATAAATTGAGAGTGACGGTGGCCTCCGGCAAGCTTCCGGACGTATTCCACGGGCTTACGCCATCGGAACTCAAGAAGATCGGTCAGCAAAATGCGGTCGTTGCTATCAATGAATACATCGATATGCTGCCAAACTTCAAGAAATTGTATGTCGAGGAGAATCCGTGGGTCATATCGTCCTTCGGCGATCAAGAGGGCAATATTTACACCTGGCCGATTGCCAATATCAACCGCGACGTCAATCACGGTTTTCTGTACCGGAAGGATGTATTTGATGAAATTGGCATAAAAGAATGGAGCACGACGGAAGAATTCTATGATGCTTTGAAAAAGCTGAAAGAAGCCCATCCGGACTCCTATCCCTACGCCTCGAAAACCAAAGAGTTCATCTTCCGTGATTGGTCTTACGGATGGGGGCTTGGAGGCAAAGATTATCCAACTTATTATGACGAGGCATCCAAGCAGTGGAAGTATGCCTCCATCCAGCCGGAACATAAAGAGATGATTGATTTCATGAAGAAGCTGTACAACGAAGGGTTGATGGACCCTGAATTTCTGACGGATACGGATGAGTCCTGGACAGCCAAGATGACATCCGGCAACAAGTCTTTCGTAACTTTTGACTGGATTGGCCGACTCGACCTGTTCTACAACCAGATTAAGGATCAGAACCCGAATTATAATCTTCGTTACGGCACGCCGGTTGGACCGACAGGCAATGGGGCTACACTGCCCAAGATCGACAACAGCTTCAGTATTGCTGTAGCCAACAACGATAACAAGGAAGCAGCGCTCAAGCTTCTTGATTATTTAACCAGTCCGTCGGGTGCGACTCTTGTCACGATGGGGGTTGAAGGAGAGACATTCAAGATCGAAGGCGATAAGGCGGTTTATCCGGAGCTTACCGATGTACCGCTCGTGGACATTAAAGTGCTGGAGGACCGTTATGGACTGTGGCTGCAGGGGATGTATGTAAACTCCGACAAACGCAGTGTGTATTACAACTTTACGGAGAAGGAGCAGGAAGCGCAGGATAAGCGCCTGAATGCAGGCAACTTTGAGCCGTACGATCCCATCCTGAACTTTACGGATGAGGAAACATCTAAGATTGCCGAGCTTCATACCGCGCTCAACAAATCGGCGAATGAGTTCAATTCCAAATACATTCTGAACAAGAATTATGGAGATGCCGAGTGGCAGCAATGGCAGGCAGCGGCCGAGAAGCAAGGGGCTTCCCAATTGGTCGAAATTTTCAACAACGCACAGAAGCGATTTGATGAGGCAAATGCATCCAAGTAATGAAGACAGAATAAAGCTGCTTGTAGGCAGTATCCGTTCTTATACCGATGCTGCCCCTTCAGCTTTAAGGAGGTTACCCCATGGCCAGTGCAGGCACCAAAACGAATAATGCCCGGCCCCGTGCCGGATTTGCCAAGCGAACGACTGCAGCCTTTTTGCATATCAAGCGCGACAGACAGCTGCTGATATTGCTGATCCCCTGCCTGCTCTTTTACCTCATTTTCCGATATGGGCCGCTATACGGCATGATCATTGCCTTCAAGGACTACAGCGTGTTCACCGGCATATTGGAGAGTGATTGGGTGGGACTGAAGCATTTCGAGAAATTTTTCGGCAGCGCTGATTTTTGGATGCTGTTCAAGAACACCCTGCTGCTTGGCGTATACAATCTGATCTTCGGATTTCCGTTCCCGATCATTTTGGCAATTCTCCTGAACGAGGTGAGGATCAAATGGTTTAAGAAGTCGGTTCAGACGCTAAGCTACCTCCCCTCTTTCCTGTCCGTGGTCATTATCAGCAGCATGATTATCGATTTTCTCTCGCCCAATCAAGGCATCCTGAATCAGCTGCTGGCCTCCCTCGGGTTTGAGAAGAAATACTTCCTTATCGATCCGAATTGGTTCCGGACCATCTATGTGTCCTCGGATATTTGGGCTAACGTCGGGTATGAAGCGATCATCTATATGGCTGCCATCGCCGGGATCAGTCCTTCCTTGTACGAAGCAGCCAAAGTCGACGGTGCGAAGAGGCGCCATATGATATTCAGGATTACGATACCGGCCATGATGCCTACCATCATTATCATGTTCATTCTGAAGACCGGATCGATGCTCCGTATCGGCTATGAGAAGGTGCTGCTGCTCTACAACCCGATGACCTATGAGGTGGCGGACGTATTCTCCACCTATGTGTATCGCAAAGGACTTCTGGAGGCGAATTACAGTTATGCGACTGCGGTTGGGCTGTTCGAGGCGCTGGTGGCTATGATTCTGCTCCTGTCGTCCAACTATTTAAGCAAGAGATTGGGAGGGAGCGGACTATGGTAAGCAAGCGGTTCAGACTCAGAAACATCTCCCTGTTTCATGTGATCAATACACTGATTCTGCTCAGTTTGGCCGTCGTGACGGTGTATCCGGTCATTTACATTACGGCGGTTTCACTCAGTTCAACCTCGGAGGTTGTGCAAGGCCACGTTACGTTGTTTCCCAGAGGGTTCAATCTGGAGGCGTACGCCCAGGTCCTGACGGATAACCGGGTTCCGCGGGCTTACCTGAACACGTTGATGTACACAGCGCTCGGAACGGCAATCAATCTGTTGCTGACAGCCATAGCAGCCTATCCGCTGGCGCGCAGGGATATGTTCGGTCGCAATTTCTTTTTGCTGGCCATCATTCTGACCATGTTTCTGAATCCGGGAATTATCCCTAATTATCTCATTGTGTCGGAACTAGGGCTGATTGACAGCGTATGGGCACTTGTACTTCCGAATGCGATTTGGACCTTTGAGCTTCTGATCTTGAAAAGCTTCTATGAAAATATGTCCGAATCACTGCGTGAAGCGGCCGTTGTGGATGGAGCGTCTGAATACCGTATCCTGTTCCAGATCGTGATTCCCCTCTCGAAGCCTGCACTGGCATCCATCGGGTTGTTTTATTTCATGGGGCATTGGAACAGCTTCTTTATCCCCATGATTTATCTGAACGATGCCAACATGTATCCGCTGCAGGTGGTGCTCCGGGACATGCTGATATTCAGTGAAGGCGGCAATAATGCAAGCTTGGTTGATTCCTCGGCATTGGCGCCGCAGGCCATGAAGAACGCTACGATTGTGTTGTCCATGATTCCGGTGCTGCTCATCTATCCGTTTGCCCAGAAGTATTTTGCGAAAGGGGTTATGCTGGGTTCGGAGAAGGGATGACAGGAAGGGACAAGGACCGCGCTTGTTGAATATGAAGGAATGACATCCAAGAGAGGTGATTCCGAATGAATCGATTGATCGCGAGCAGGGGGCTGCTTCAGATTTTTTTCGCTTTGCAGCTCGTCATCGGCATCATGTTCATATTCAATTACATTGTGTACAAAAATTCCATCAACGGAATTTATGACAAGGTGAGCGAAAACAACCGGATGGTGATCAAAAATATAATTCAGTCGTTCGACACCCACTTCTCCTCTGTAAACAATCTGATTTTTAACATTCACTCGCTTCCTTCGGACCGGGTGAAGCTGGATAACGGCTCGATGGACATGGAGAAGGTTATCTCGCTTCGGGACAGCATCGCAAGTTTTGCTTCGAACATGGATATCGTGGAGGATGTGATCGTTTCGTTTGACGATCATGATCTGGCGATTACGAGCCGCGGGACCAGCAATTTGGATGCCTTGTTCGACAGAAGGTACAAGTCCCAGAAGTTCAACTCCATGTTCTGGAAGACCTTCACCCGGTCGGAGCATGAGCTTACGGTCTTTCCCGCTGAGGTTTACGCGGATATGGCCAGCGGATTCGGAAGAAATCTGATGATCGCTGTCGACAGCAACAAGGTCAGGATGTCGAATAAGAACCTCATGGTTCTGATTAATGTGAACAAGCTGCTCAAGGGGATCGATCTGCATTCGATGATGCCAGGCGCCTCGCTTATCGTGATGGATGCGGACAAGAACGTCATTCTGAGCACGGAGGAGAATCTGGATCTGGTGGATATCCTGAACGATGTCTACTTCAATCCTTCCCAGGAGGCTTCCCTGACTCACGGCAACTATGAATACAACTTCTACAAATCGGACTATAACGGCTTCATCTATATAAACAAGCTGCCTTATAAGTTTCAGAATATCGATTCCGTCACAAACGCCAACCGGTGGATCATGTACGGCGCGATTGTGCTGGCCGCAATTCTCTCCTTGCTGCTGAGTATTTACCTGTACCGGCCGGTGAAGAACATTGTGAGCCTGCTCGGGGGCAGTTCGCTTAAAGGAAATGATTTTGTGAAAATTCAAAGCGGTATCATCAAGGTGCAACGGGAGAATGAATCCCTGAAGAAGCAGATGGACCTGGTGGATGAAGATATTCGCCGCAGCGTATTCCTGCAGACGCTGGATGGTCATCACCATTCACTTGAGCAGGAAATGCAGATGCAGAAGCACTACACGCACTTTTTTCAGTGCCGTCATTTTATGATGGCGGCCGTGTATTTGCAGGCGTCGGGTAAGGAGGCAGTCAAGTTGGGATTTGTCTTGGAGGAGCTGACGGCTCAG
The DNA here is from genome assembly GCF_004000885.1 of Paenibacillus glucanolyticus NBRC 15330. Lineage (GTDB taxonomy): Bacteria > Bacillota > Bacilli > Paenibacillales > Paenibacillaceae > Paenibacillus_AQ > Paenibacillus_AQ glucanolyticus. The sequence goes on along the minus strand of NZ_BIMC01000007.1, from coordinate 148,802 downwards.
ATTCGCAGCAGCCTGCAGGAGCGTTATGGGCATGCGGTGGTTTATCATGTGGAACAGCTGAAATTCCTCGCGTTAATTGGCTTGGGCCAGCCCTCGGAGCGCAGGCAGCTGGTACGGGGGTTCGAAGAATACATCGATATGTTCAACCGGGAGTTTGCCGATTCGTTTAAGGCATGGGGATGTGTCAGCAGGACCTATGAATCCAAGATCAGCAATTGCCGTGAAGCCTATCGGAACATTCAGGACGGCCTGCTGTACCGCAACGTGAATGCGGACACGGATATGGTAGATACCGAGCAGATCCGCTATGTGCCGGATCTTTATTATCCCCTCCAGCAGATTGAGAAATTGAGCAATTGCATGCTCAGCGGCAAAGTGGATGAAGGATTGCAGATTGTGAACGACATATTTCAGCACAATGTGAATCTTCAGATCCATCATCATCAGATGGTTCACGTCACGAAGAGCATGTTCTTTCTTGTCATGAAGCAGGCAGATTCGCCGTCTGCCGACCGCCATGAGCTGTTCCGGCTGGAGAGTGATTTCATCAGGAAGGTCGATCAGGCATTTACCTGTGAAGAACTTCAGAAGGCGCTGATCGAGGTGATGCGCGTGGTGGCAAATACGCGGAACCATGACCCGCGAAGCAAGCTGAATCCCGCATTCATCTCTCAATATATCGAACTTCATTATATGGAGAATTTGTATTTGGATCATATGGCTGAAGTGCTGGATACCAGTTCGAAATACTTTTCGAATTATTTCAAGAAAACATTTGGCGTGAACTACGTGGAGTATTTGAACAAGGTCCGATTATCGCATGCGCGGGAGTATCTTCGGAACACGGACTTAAGCATTGCCGAAATCGGAGAGAAGACGGGGTATTCGAACTCATCCACGTTTACAACGACCTTTAAGAAATATAGCGGCGTCTCGCCGAGCGAATATCGAAAAGCATCAGGAAAATAAAGCGAAGTGGGAGGGTTCGTATGAAAGCTGTGGCTACCATTCTTGGAGAAGTTATCGTGGATCAAATCGACAAGCCGGCCGGATTGCCGGCAGGTCATGTGCTTGTTCGTACCGAATATTCGGCGGTCAGCCCGGGTACGGAAATGAGCTTTATTCGAAGAGCATCGGATCAAAAAGTCATCATGGGTTACAGCGCTGTCGGGATTATCGAGGCATTGGGCGCTGGCGTGGAGGGGCTTGCCATCGGGCAAAGGGTGGCCTGTTATGGGGCGCCTTACGTGCGTCATGCCCAGTGGCTTGCAGTGCCTTCCAACCTGACGGCTGCTGTCCCGGATGGGGTGGATCCGAAGGAGGCTGCCTTTGCCGGGCTTGGGGCGATTGCCATCCATGCCCTGCGAGTAGCGGATCTGCATTTCGGCGAATCGGCAGTGATTGTCGGTCTTGGCATACTCGGGCAGATGATTGCCCAGATTGCCCACGCGTCAGCCTGCCCCGTTGCGGGGCTTGATCTGAACCCGGAACGGGTGAAGGAGATGAAGCGGTATATTCCCTATGCGTATGACAGTCAGGAGCTGCTTGAGGAGCGGATTCAGCTTATGACCGGCGGACATGGAGTTGACAGCGTGATTCTGTGTGCGAACGGACCTGGGGAGGAGCTCATGAACGCCTCGATGGGATGGATACGGGATAAGGGCAAAATCGTCATGGTCGGTGATTTATCCATGAGTTATTCCAGGGAAGCGATGTTTGGCAAGGAGGCACAGGTGCTCATATCACGCGCAGGAGGTCCCGGCCGGTATGAAACGGATTATGAACTCCGCAATACGGATTATCCGATTGGTTTCGTGCGCTGGACGGAAGGGCGCAACATCGCCGAATATATTCGTCTCCTTGCCGAAGGGAGAATAACGGTTAAACCGCTGATCTCGTATGTAATCCCCGTGGATGAAGCGGGCAAGGCTTATGAGCGGTATGGTCCGGGATCTGCAACACTGGGAACGATTTTTAAATATGATGATGATCCAGTGGGTGCAGAAGCTTAATGCGGAACCCGCCGATATCGGGGTGGAATGGATATAACTGTCATTGCAAGCCATGCCTTGCAACAATCTGCAAAGAATAGAGAGTGGTAGCGGATAGCTGTCTCTTCAAGCCGTGTTTTCACTGCGGGAGGACAGCTTTTTTTGCTTGTCCGGAATAAGGGGAATATACAAACTATCAATTTACAATAATATACAGTTATATTATAATAATAGTAGATATGGATATGCACTCTTTTTATATGAAAGAAGGTACATATCCGTTTTTATTGGTAGCGCATACATATAATCAGTCTCCTCGTTTCCATCGATAATTGGGAAGGGTGGTGGTCGAATCCGAAACCGGTTTACCAGGTTGCCATGGTAATAGATTTCCTATTCGAAAATCAAAGGAGCGAAATTTGATGAAGCTATTCCGAAAATCAATTATTCGTAAATCTGTGGTATTGCTCTGTGCCGTGGTTATGGTTCTGCCAGCCGGATTGTCTATGGCGGCCAACAAGCCGTTTCCTCAGCATACAACCTATACGAGCGGCTCCATTAAGCCTAATCATGTGACACAGACTGTGATGGACAATGCGGTTCAGAGCAAGTGGAACAGCTGGAAGGGCTCGTTCTTGAAACCGGCTGCTTCAGGACAATATTATGTGAAATACAATTCCGCAGGGGAGACGGTGTCCGAGGCTCATGGCTACGGCATGTTATTCACCGTTCTCATGGCGGGGTATGACAGTAATGCACAGACGTATTTTGATGGACTTTATCGTTATTATAAAGCGCACCCTAGTGATAACAATCCGTATTTAATGGCATGGAAACAGAACAGCAGCTTCCAGAATATCGAGGGAGCCAATTCGGCAACGGACGGCGACATGGACATTGCTTATGCCCTTCTGCTTGCGGACAAGCAGTGGGGAAGCAGCGGCTCGATCAATTACCTGCAAGCGGCCAAAAATATCATTAACGCGATTATGAGCAACGACGTGAACCAGTCGCAATGGACGCTGCGGCTTGGCGATTGGGCTACGAGCGGTAACTACAACACCGCCACCCGCCCATCGGATTTCATGCTAAATCATATGAAGGCATTCCGGTCGGCCACAGGCGATGCTCGCTGGGATAACGTCATTAACAAGACCTATACCATCATCAATTCGATCTACAACGGTTATAGCTCGAATACCGGCTTGCTGCCGGATTTCGTTGTCATGTCAGGCAGTAATTATCAGCCTGCTGCAGCGGGATTCCTGGAGGGAGCAAACGATGGGAAATATTATTACAATTCATCCCGAACCCCTTGGCGGATAACAACCGATTACCTGATGACAGGCGATTCACGTGCACTGAATCAATTGAACAAAATGAACACCTTCATTAAATCAGCTACGAGCAGCAATCCGGCTAATGTTAAGGCAGGATATAATCTGAACGGCACCGCGCTGGTGACCTATAACAGCGGAGCCTTCTATGCACCGTTCGGCGTGAGCGCCATGACTTCATCCAGTCATCAGAGCTGGTTGAACTCTGTGTGGAGTTACACAACGAACGCATCTGCAGAGGGATATTATGAGGAGAGCATCAAGCTGTTCTCCATGATTGTGATGTCGGGTAACTGGTGGAGCTACTGAGTGATTCCCTGATTTAATTTCATTAAAATATAAAATAAAACCCTGATCCGTAATAGATCAGGGGTTTTTTAGGTCTTTCCTCCCATTATTATATTTGTTAATAAAAATAATGAGATTTAGGATTGATATTCCATAACAGGCAATGTTAATATCTTATCAAATATAAAACGTTTTATATTATTTTGAATCAAATGAACAAAGCTTCAAAAATTACATCTTCTTGGTTTTTATTTGTGAAAGGGTTTACAAAAAATGAAATGAAGGGAGAATCGCATGCACCAGAACATGCTGCGTAAGACGGCTGCTGCAAGCTTGGCTGCAGCCTTATTGATTGGGGGGTTAACCTCTATGGGTCAGGGGGCGGTGGTGAGCAGTCCGGATGTGTACGCTGAGGCGGGAGCAAGCAAGAAGGCAGATAAGACGCCTGTATTTCGGGAAGCGTCCGTTCATGATCCGTCCGTCATCAAGACCGGGGATACATATTATGTGTTCGGTTCCCATCTGGCTGCGGCCAAATCGAAGGATCTGATGAATTGGGATATGGTTGCATCGGGAGTCACGAACGGCAACCCGTTGATCCCGAATGTAACGGAGGAACTGAAGGAGACACTCGCCTGGGCGCAGAGCGATACCTTGTGGGCAGCGGATGTGATTCAACTGGCTGACGGCAAATTCTATATGTATTACAACGCCTGCAAAGGAGATTCCCCGCGATCCGCTATGGGGGTCGCGGTTGCAGACCAGATCGAGGGACCTTATAAGGACACGGGCATTATTCTGAAATCCGGCATGTGGGATGAGATCAGTGAGGATGGAACCGTCTATGATGCCACCAAGCACCCGAACGTGGTAGATCCGGATGTATTCTTTGATAAGAACGGCAAGCTGTGGATGGTATACGGCTCATACTCCGGCGGCATTTTCATTATGGAGATGGATGCCAAGACAGGCAAGCCGCTGCCTGGACAGGGATATGGCAAGAAGCTGCTCGGCGGCAATCACAGCCGGATTGAAGGGCCGTACATGCTCTACAACCCGGAGACGGACTATTATTATCTGTATCTTTCGTACGGCGGCTTGGATGCGGCTGGAGGTTACAATATGCGGGTCGTTCGTTCAAAAAGTCCGAATGGTCCCTTCTACGATGCAGAAGGCAACGATATGAGAGAGGTGAAGGCGGATCCTGCGCTTCCGCTTTTTGATGACCGGTCGATTGAACCGTACGGCGTGAAGCTGATGGGAAACTATTTGTTTCAACGCTTGATTGGTGATCCGGGAACGGGAATCGGAACGGGAGCCGTATCCCCAGGACATAACTCCGTTTATTATGATGAGCGGAGCGGAAGAACATTTCTTATTTTTCACAGCCGATTCCCGCTGCGGGGAGAAGAGCATGAGATTCGGGTGCATGAACTGTACATGAATGAGGAGGGTTGGCCTGTAGCGGCACCATACCGATACGCGGGCGAGGAAGCGAAGCATAACCATAAGATTACGCCGAATGATGCGGCTGGAGAATACAAGCTGATTCATCACGGCAAAGATATCTCAGCAGCAATGAAAGAATCCGTATCCATTGAGTTTCATAAGAACGGCAAAGTCACGGGCGGAGCAGCGGGCACATGGAAGATCAGCGGAAAACGGGATGTGCAGCTTACGCTGGATGGAGTGGGTTATACAGGGGTGCTCGCCGAGCAGTGGGACCCTGATGCGAAGCGGCAGGTGATGACCTTTACGGCTCTTTCAGCGGATGGAGCGGCCGTGTGGGGCGCGCGTCAGCTTGACCGGAGTGATAAGGAGACGGTGAATGCAGTGAAGAAGGACCTGTCCATAGGGGACGTGAGCGGTATTTTTTACGATCTGACCCTGCCTTCCCAGGCTTCGGGTGGAACGGTCATTGGCTGGAGTTCCTCTCATCCGGAAGTTATAACCGCAAGCGGTAAGGTGAAGCGCCCTGCTGCGGGGACAGGGGATGCCAAGGTTACATTGACCGCTCAAATTACAAAGGGCAAATCAAAGGCTTCCAGAGCCTTTGAAGTGAACGTCTTGCAGCAGCCGGCAGGTCCGCTGCTGCTGAACTACCCATTCAGTGAGAATAAGGGCAATGCGGTGTTAGACAGCTCAGCTAATGGATTTCATGGCAAGGTGGTTGGAGGCGTCCAGTGGAACGAGCAGAGCCGGCAAGGCAGCGGGATGGAGTTCAACGGCACGGATGGCTATATTGAGCTGCCAAATCAGGTGACCGATACCGAGGACTTTACTTTTGCGGCCTGGGTATATTGGAAGGGAGGAGCTCCGTGGCAGAGAGTGCTGGATGCAGGGAACGGACTGGCCCGGCATATGTTCCTGACGCCATCCCAGCACTCCGGTGTGCTGCAATTTACGCTGCATGGAAGTGGTGGAGATCAGAGCCTCTTGTCTGCCGTACCATTGCCGACCAATGAATGGACTCATGTTGCAGTCACTTTGCAAGGAGATACAGGCAAGCTGTACGTGAATGGTCAAGTCGTTGCGTCAGGAGACTATATGAAGCTGAATCCGAACGAGCTGCTGGCAACGGAAGTTTATTTGGGCAGAAGCCGGTTTGCGGCCGATCCTTATTTTAACGGCAGTCTGGATGAGGTACGGATCTATAACAAGGCCCTGACCGTAGAGGAGATCAAAAAGCTGGCGGAATAGGGGGCGATGATCCTTATCCAAGGGGTATCTCCTTTTTTACAAGTTGATGGCGTGCAGACAATGTCTGCACGCTTTTTTTGACTTGAATTTACGGGTGATGAAGTGCTGCCAGGCATTAGGAAACAGACTTCCATGGTTGCCAAACAGCGGATGGGGTAGCCGGTATGAGTAGTTAAATAATGGTTGACAGATAGGGGATAATCATATATCTTTAAATCAAGATAAATAACTATATAAAAGTTAGTGGATTGAAAGTGGTAAGTTTTGGCGAATGCCTCATAGTTAACCTTGTAAATGGTTTAATTAACGCAACTAAAGAGCAAGGGCAAGTGTGATGTACATAACTTCAATATAAACGATAAAGGTAGAAAATAATAAGAATGGGAACTGGCGATCAGATGAAACCCATGCATATGAAGACCGAACTTGCACCGGGCTGCAGCGAATAGTTATGAATTCGAACTGTATTTGATGGATGCTGTATTTTTTATAATTAATAGGATGAATTAGGAGTTGTATAGATATGAGTGATCTGACATCGTTGATTAAGAGCCGGAGGTCGGCTAATCTGTTTATTGAAGGAATCGAAATTCCGGACAAGGATTTGAATGAAATATTTAATGAGGTTAAATACGCTCCTTCGGCGTTTAATTTACAGCACACGCATTATGTTGTGGTGAAGGATCCCGATATCAAGCACCAAATTTACGAAGCGGCCCACAAACAGTACAAGATCCACACCGCCTCTGCCGTCATCGTTGTGTTTGGAAACAAGCTCGCCTATGAGGACATCGGAAGAATGAATGAGGGTTTCTTGAACCTCGGAGTGATCGATAAACTGGAGTTTGATATGACGGTTGAATCGGTGACGGATTTCTATGAAGCGGGCGGAGACGCTTTTATGAGGGAAGAGGCCATTCGTAATGCAAGCCTGTCCTCGATGCTGCTGATGATGGTAGCCAAGGACAAGGGCTGGGATACCTGCCCGATGATCGGATTTGATCCTGAAGTTTTGCGGAAGACATTAAATGTTCCGAATTCCTACGTACCTGCGATGTTGATTGCCATCGGCAAGGAGGATACCAGAAAGCCCCGCCCCCGCGGCTACCGCAAGCCGGTATTGGAATTTGTAAGCTATAATCAGTTTTAAGTTATCCAGGGTACGCGTAAGAGCTCTCACTCAAGGTCTCAAGATCTGAGGCGGGAGCTTTTTTGCTTATAACAATAAACATTCCCTTGCGGAATGACGATGATGAATATAAAGAGATAGATGGCAGTACAAATCCTAAATACAGTGGGGTCATTATCTATATATAGGGGGTGAATGAATTGAATATCGGCAAGCTGTATAAGCAGTATGGACTGACTCTTGCTTTGGCTGTACTGACGATCCTGTTAACAGCTGCTTGCAGCAAGGAGGAGCCATCATCTGTGCAGCCAACGTCCGCTGCCTCCATACCGAATGCCGGGAAGTCCGTCAGAGAAGAATCGGAGACGTCAGCATCGGCTAAGGAATCGGTGCGTACGGCATTCCGGCAAGAAGAACAAGTCGATCGCCAGGCGGAGCAAGGGTCCGAGCCAAAAGGGGATACCAACAGGAATCCGATTGAGGCGGTTCTCCGAATGTACGAGGCGCTTCAGGCTGACGATTCCGAATCGTATTTCCAGCATGCCGACATTCCGAGTGTCCGGATTTCCCCGGCCAAGCTGAAGGTATTAATCGAAGAGGCCGGCAAACGGGAAGTGCGGCCGGAACGCTTCATGGTTTTCGATAAAGAGATTCTGGATCAGGCAAGCCGCCAGCTGCTTGCGATTACGTACGGCAGTCAGGCCGAGATTGTGCTGGAGGAGCTCAGTCAGGGGGACCACAACCTGTGGTTCGTGACGGCGTTCACGGATGGGCTTAAAGTGGTAGAGCAATCCACGATTTACCCGGGAGCTTACGAGCTTGGCAGAGAGGCGGCGATGGAGGAGCTCATTGCTGTGGAAATTCGTCATACCGCGGAAGACAGGGCATTTCTGGCAGCGAAAGCGAAGATGCCTGTCTTGACCCCGGTGCAGACGGTTTCTTTGCTGTATCAGGCGGCTCAAGCCGAGGATCAGGAGACCTTTTACGCCATATCGGGGGGTGCCGAAGGTTATTTCTCCGGTCATTATGTCCAGGACATGGTGGAGTTTACGGAATGGATGAAGTCTTTTGAGAGCGTACAGCATGTCCGGATCGAACCTGTTTCAAAGGAGAACATTGCCGAAAATTATAGAGTGGAATTCGATAAGCGTTTTGGTTCAGCCTGGCAATTCATTGTGGCTTGGGGTTCGGAGGGTGAAGCAAGTTATCAGGGAACATACTGGGTCATGGCTCCCGGCGGGGACGAAAGCCGGTATGTGGTGAGGCAGGTGCTTACAGCCAATTTGGAATCATTTTTCAGATGATGGACTAACTACCTACATAATCGAGTACAGCACAGGAACCCCTGCTCATGAAGAGCAGGGGTTCCATGTTTTAATGGAAGGAACCATCACGGCTGAAGATTTTGGAGTTTATCCATGGTTTCGTTTATTTTATTGATGGTCTGAGCGATGTTGGAGTTCTGGAAATCGGTGACCCCGTTCTGGATTTGATCCATGTAGCCGTTAATGTCCGTTAGCAAAGTGTCGTTTAATGCGACAAGCTGTTCATGGATCGTCTGCGCAAAGGCAGGAGCTTCAATCCCGTTAAACTCCGAGATTCGGGTTTTCATCGCTTCAAGTTCCTTGGTTAGCGTTTCCTGAGCGTCTGCATTTGTTGCAGCCTGTTGTGCGAGTTCCGGAATGGACTCGGCGAACTGGGCAGCCTCATTCATAAAAGTGGTTGCTTCTTGAGTGTAATCCAGCGAATTGTTCACATTGTCCACCAATGAACAGCCGGAGAGGACACCCAGAACAAGTGAAATTAACAATAATCTTTTGATCATCTCTCATCCTCCTGTATAAACAGCAAGTTCTTATAGGTTGTATACGGATGACTCAGACAATGGTTGTATTTTTTTATAAGGATGAGGCTGGGGGTTCCCTGGTGAAAAAGGCGGACAGCTGGATTTCCGAGGAATGGGTTAGCGAGAGAAGGGGGTTAGATTTTGCCCAGCAGATCACGGATCCATTCCATGAAAACTTGAAGAAGACCGTCAGGCCTTGGATTACCGGATGATTGGACGAGTTTCTCCGGCAGAATGCCTTCACCCAAAGCCGTAACGTCAACGGATGAGGAAAGACCGGTATTTCCGCATAGACGGGGTTTGAGTCTCTTCTCGCTCTTGTCCACGAATACGATATATTCTTTGCCCGGCTCGAAGGATTCCCAGCCATTGGAATACAGCTTGACGGTGGAGGAGGTATGCTCTCCTTTCCACCATTCGGATACCTGAAACTCATAATGGGTTTTGGACATGTCGGCTTCGGGGTTAGATGAGGTCAAGGTGCCCCTAAATACCGCGTCTGATATTTTCAACTCCTCGGTAACCTCTCTAGGCTCCGCACAAGATAGCGCAGAAACCTTGGTGTTATCGATGCCAAGCCATAATCCGACAACGAGGGACAGACTGACCGCAATGAGGATGCCCTTTTTCATTTTGGAGTGCTCCTTTTATTGGGAGATGGATATATATGTAGACGTGTCCGATAGGGGCATTGTTGCAGCTTTATGAAAATGGTAAGGGATGTAACTGTTTCACGCTAAGCCAAATACTCCGCAAGCCGGCCGGCCTGCGGAGCTGGAGTTCATTCCCGAAAATCGGTTGGTGGTCAATAACGATAGTATGACCCAAGAACTGAAATCAGGGTTAAATTTGCCTGGCTTCCAGCTGTTTGGCGATGATGGACAGAAGATAATTCAGCGTGAAGTACAATAGCGATGCAAAGACAAGGGCCGGTATAACGTAGGAATAGCTGGAGCCGCTTAGAATCTGCACGTTACGCATCAGCTCAGGCAGCGAGATGATGACAGCGAGCGAAGTATCCTTAATGAGCGAAATGAACTGGCTGACCATGGGCGGGGACATTCGGCGCAGTGCCAGCGGGAGAATCACATGCCTCAATGTCTGCATATAAGAGAGACCCGAGGCCCGTGCCGCCTCGATCTGGCCTTTATCTACCGATACAAGACCGCTGCGGACAATCTCCGCTATCATGGCCCCTTCGAAAATGCTCAGCCCGACCACAGCCGCCCAAAAGGTTGGAATGCGAATCCCTGTCTGCGGCAGCACCATGCCGATGAAGAAAATGATCAGCAGCAGCGGCAGGTTGCGGATTATATCCACGAAAAAGGCCGTTGTCCGTGATAGGAAGGGGGTTCGCGTATACCTTACAGTCCCGAGTACGGTTCCAATAATGAAGCTGAATATAATCGATAAGCCGGCAACCTGCACCGTGATCCAAAAGCCTTGAAGGAGATATCGCAGATTCGGCCAGGAGTACGCACCGATAAAATCCATCTCATGCCACCTCCTGTTTAATAGGCGAACTTCGTGTTAACGTCAATTGCTTCTCGCAAATCGGCGCTCCATGTAGTGGACGGCCAGACTGAGCGGAACGGTCAGGAGAAGATAGAACAGGGCTACAAACGTGTAGACAGGTATGCCCTTAAAGGTGCTTAGATTAATAAGATCGGCATAATACATCAGATCGAGTCCTGCGATAACGCCCAAAACAGAGGAGTTCTTAACTAAATTAATCAATTGATTGCCGATAGCCGGGAGTACGATTTTGACCGCCTGTGGAAGAATGATGTAGCGCATGTTCTGGACATAACTCAGCCCGGAGGACCGTGCGGCCTCGGTCTGTCCTGACGGTACCGCCTGAATGCCTGCCCGAATGGCTTCAGCGATGAAGGCCGCTGTATACACCATCAATCCGAGCGTCCCTGAGGTGAACGGATCAACCGGCACACCCAGAGCAGGGAGACCCAGGAAAAAGAAAAATACAACCACCAGGAGCGGAATGTTGCGGATAAACTCCACATAGATGGCACCGATGGCCTTTAGTATGCGGAATGGGGCAATGCGCAGAATGGCAATGAGTGTGCCCAGCACCAAGCTGCCAATCAGCCCGAACAGGCTGGCCAGAATAGTCTGACCCAGGCCTGCCATGAATTGATCCCAATGCTCAACCAGAATGTTAAAATCCCACAAGGTCAAAATGCCTCACCTCCAATTGGGGATTAAAATTGATGGGCCGGTCGGAAGAGAAGGTCCCCTCCCTAAGGGAGATCCCTTATCATTAGAAGCAAGTCTTCTGGAACCGACCCGGCCATTACATGTGACAGTTATTCCGGTTTAACGCCCATCCACTGTTCGTACAGCTTGTCGTAATCGCCGCTGTCCTTCATTTCCTTCAACAGCTCGTTAACGGTTTTCACAAACTCGGGATTCCCTTTCTTGATTGCCATGCCGTATGGCTCATCTGTAAAGTTGCCGCCGACCAGTTCAAAGCTGGGGTCCTGCTGCTGCATGCCGAGCAGAATCGAATTGTCGGTGGTCAGGGCATCACCCTGCCCTGCTTTGAGAGCGGTAAAGGCGTCCTGGTAATTCTCGAATTCCAGGATTACGGCGTCAGGGGCTTTCTCACGGATGTTCTGCGCGGAGGTGGAGCCCTTCACGGTGAGTACCTTCGTATCCTTGTTCAGGCTTTCGAGTCCTGTAATGGGGCTGCCCTTTTTCACCAGCAAGGATTGGCCAGCTTCAAAATACACATCGCTGAAATCCACCTGTTCCTTGCGTTCCTCCGTAATGGTCATGGTGGCGATAATGATATCGATGTCCCCGTTCTTGAGCATATCGATCCGCGTTTTGGAGGTAACCTCCTTCAGCTCGACTTTGGTTTCATCACCAAGAATCTTCTTGGCAAGCGCTTTGGCGATGTCGATATCAAAACCCTCCACATTGCCGGTGGCCGGGTCCTGAAGTCCAAACAGCTTCGTATCATATTTCACGCCCGCCACCAGTTTGCCCCGTTTCTTGATGGCATCCAGGGTGTCTGTATTGCCGGAGCCTCCGCATCCTGATGCGATCAGCATCATAATTAGCGACAGAATCGCCGCGCTCCATCGGAACTTCCTTGTAAACCTGTTCTTCATACTTCAGATCCCCCTCAAAGATATAATTTCTCACAGCCGGTTCTACTGAAAGCGGTTATGCTAGCCGTAAACGTAGCAGAGTTTCATCCATGGTCGGCGGTTAGTGGTGCAGCAGACGACTCAGGAATGCCCGGGCTCTTTCTTCCCGCGGTTGATTGAAGAATTCGGAGGAAGCGGCATCCTCAATGATGCGCCCTTCATCCATAAAGACGACCCGGTCTGCGGCTTCACGGGCGAAGCCCATCTCATGCGTAACCACGGCCATGGTCATGCCTTGGTGAGCGAGCGAACGCATGACATCCAGCACTTCGCCTATCATTTCCGGGTCGAGTGCGGATGTTGGTTCATCAAACAGCATGATTTTCGGGTTCATCGTCAATCCGCGGGCAATGGCAACCCGCTGCTGCTGGCCGCCTGAGAGCTGGGAGGGATAGCTGTCCGCTTTGTCCGCAATCCCGACCCGCTGCAGGTACGTCATCGCTTTTTCCGTGGCTTCCGCTTTGGTCATTCCCAGCACCTTCATGGGTGCAAGGATGATGTTGTCGATTACCTTCCTGTGCGGATACAGATTGAAATGCTGGAACACCATGCCGATATCCCGTCGGAATTTATTAATGTCGATCTTTCGGTCATGAAGCTTGACTCCATTCACAACAAGCTCGCCATCGCTTATGCCTTCGAGCCGGTTGATGCAGCGCAGCAGCGTGCTTTTTCCGGAGCCGGATGGCCCCACGATGACAACGACTTCCCCCTGGGAAATGGTCAGGTCGATTTCTTTCAGAACATGGAAGGTTCCGAAAAATTTGTTGACTCGGCTGAATTCGATCAGTAGAAATCCCCTCCTATTCACTTTAAAATGACGCTGCAGGCATGTAAGCTTTTGTCCTGTCTTGGTGCCAGGCCCTTTTTACACTGGTATGGCAAAGGGAGCTTGTTCCATGCCACTTTTAGGAAAATTTAGTATCCAAGCGGTGGGGAGTGAGATATAATAGGGTGCGTCATTAGGATGAAGGAGGCAACATGGATAAACGTGCAAAATTGACCGAAATCGACCTGGTTCGGGGCTTTGCGATGATGGGTGTGCTGATGGTGCATGCAACTTCATTCGCCACAGTTCAGATGCGCGGGGACGATTTTTTTGGCTTATATAACTTCCTGAACATTTTTTCGAAGGTCGGAACGACAACATTTATTTTCCTGAGCAGCTTTGTGCTGTTCTATAACTATTACCATCGTCCGTTCAAGGGCAGCGATCTTGCGCGGTTTTTCAAGAACCGGCTGATGTATATTCTGGTCCCGTATCTGCTGTTCTCGATTCTGTTCTTTACCGTGGCCTGGTATCATCGCGGGGGCGAGTCGAATCTAGCAGCGATGCTGGAGAGCTTCTGGCCCAAGCTGTTGACGGGAAAATCTTACACGCACTTATATTTCATCTTCATTAACATTCAGTTCTATGTGCTGTTCCCGCTGGTGCTGATGCTGCTGAAGCGGTTCCGCGGCTTCGCGGCGTCGAGCGTGCTGGTGGGCATCGTACTGCAATGGCTGTTCTATCTCGGCAATGATGCCTGGTGGGACGTGACCAACCGCAACAGCTGGTCGCTGTCATTTTTGTCGTATTATTTTCTCGGGGCATGGATTGGCATCTATTATGACCGGGTAAAAGATTGGCTGACTTCAGCACAGGGGACCGCAACGCCAACGCTGCGCAAGCTGGGCTGGGTCGCGCTTTGGGCAGTGTGGCTGGGCGCCGCGCTGGTGCATATAGGTCTTCGATACAATCAGCGGCTGCTGGGCATGGAATATCACCCGCTGCTCTACGATGCGTTCTGGAATGTACACACATTAACGACCGCGCTGGTTATGCTCCAAGTAGCGCTGAGCTTCGGGAATAAGCGTGCGTGGTGGCTGAACGGATTCAGGCGGATCGGGGTATATTCCTTCGGCATTTATCTGGTTCATCCTTTGGTTTTGCTGATCTACCGGGATTTCCCTCCCCATACAGAGAACTCCTGGCTGCTGCTGGCGTGGTATGCAGGGGGGCTGGTCAGTGCGCTGGCCGTTTCGTACATGGTGGTATACAGCATCAGCCGCCTTGGCCGCTGGACATGGATCTTCTTTGGCAAGCTGCCGGGAAACCTGCGGCCGGGACGAGCTACGGGGTCACCGGTTCAGGCGCCGTCTCTTACAGAGACATCATCGTAGAAATCTGTGGATTTAATAAGGTGCTTTCCTCGGCAGGGGAGAGCGCCTTTTTCTTTGGCTACAGGTGGCGATATTTCAGAATGACTCCCTGATTTTCGGAATGAGGTTAAGCTGTCCGAATGTCATGTTATATTTTGTTTTAAACACAGGTCAACCACATTCGTTACATACATGAAAGCGAGGGAATGGCAATATGAGTGGTAGCAGAAATCAAATGGTAAGCGGTTTCATTAAGGCGGATGGCAAACGAATTATTAATGGGGATGGTCAGGAGATTTTGCTGCAGGGCGTCGGACTGGGAAGCTGGCTGTTGCCGGAAGGATATATGTGGAAGCTGCCGGAGCAGGGAGACCGTCCGCGGCGCATCGAAGGCATGGTCAAAGATCTGATCGGAGAGGAGAAGGCATCGGCGTTCTGGGAAACCTATTATGAACGGTATATCGCCGAAGCTGATATTCGTCAAATGGCCCATGAGGGCTACAACTCGATTCGGGTGCCAATCAATGCCAGGTTCATTATGGAGGAGGGGCAGCAGCCGCCTTTTGCATATCACGAAGGTCATTTGAAGATGATCGACCGGGTCATCGATTGGTGCAGGACGTATTCGCTGTATGTTATTCTGGATTTGCACGGCGCACCTGGCGGACAGACGGGTGCGAATATAGACGATTCCGAGCGGGATTTACCGGAGCTGTTCACCGACCCGCTGAACGCAGCGCGTACCGTGGCGCTGTGGCGGATGCTGGCCGAGCGCTATAAAGACGAATGGATCGTTGCCGGTTACGACCTGCTCAATGAGCCGCTGCCGGATTGGTTCAGCGAGTACAATGACCGGGTGATGCCGCTGTACAAGGAGATCACCGCAGCGATACGCGAAGTGGACAAGCGGCATATGATTATTTTGGAAGGAGTGCACTGGTCTACGGACTGGAGTATTTTCGACGATAAATTTGATGACAACCTCATGCTGCAATTCCATAAGTACTGGAATAATCCCGATACGGAGAGCATTCAGAAGTATCTTGATCTGCGCGAGGAATGGAATGTGCCGATCTTCATGGGGGAGGGCGGCGAGAACAACCCGCAGTGGTACACGGGGGCATTTCGGATGTTCGAGGACCATAATATATCCTGGAACTTCTGGACTTGGAAGAAGATGAACACTCAAAACTCGCCGTTCTCGATCAGAATGCCGGAGGGCTGGGATCAACTGACGGGTTATCTGGAAGGTGGAGCGAAGCCATCTCCTGCCGAAGCGGAGGCTATTCTGGGCCAATACCTGGATCATCTTCCGCTGGAAGCATGTGATGCCTATCCGAACGTGTCCCGGTCCCTGCTGCGCCAGCTGCCCATACAGATCCCGGCAGAGTTTTACGGATATCGTGGTGAGGGCCTCTCTTACCATGTTGGAGCAAAGGCCAGGCAGGATATCGGCTTTCGGGTTCGTGACGGTGTTCCGATGCGGATGATTACAGGCAAGATGGAAAAACCAAGTTATGCACCGGAAGGCGGCAAGCCATGGGTAGAGGATAACTTGGTATGCGTGCAGCTCCAGGAGGGGGATTGGCTCGCTTATGATGCGCTAAGCGCATCAGCAGGCGTCTTCGATCTGGACATTCGGGCGCAGCTTCCGACGGGTTCCGTAGACATCATGCTTCAGGTAGGGGAGCGGGAGCCTGAGGTTATCTCGTTATCGGAGTCCGGTGAATGGCAGTGGCAAATATATAAGCTGACTGAGGCTATGCCGGTCGAGGAAGGACCGGTCGATGTGGTGATGATGGTGAACAAAGGCGTAATCGAGCTGGATTGGCTGGAGTTCTCGGAATCCCGTTGAATTTAGATGGTAAAGGGGAGATGCGGCTGTGACAGAGCAGGCTGGTATATCAGAAGGGCTGTACCAATGGCTGGACGGCTCCGATCTGGAATCGAAGCAGGGCACGGCAATGATGCTGCTTAGTGTAACGGAAGATCTGTGGCCGCATACGGCGATGATAAGCGTAGGAGAGATTGTCGCTCTGGACCGGAGCAGGCTTAGACTTGCGCTCTGGCCGGGGACGGTGACAACCGGGAACCTTCTGCGCTCAGGTCAGGCAACCCTGGTGGCTATTCATGATGGAGCAGCCCACTATGTTCGGCTGCGGCTTCAGGCACTTCCCGATCTGCCGGATGCCCGGCACCCTCGGCAGCGTTTTGCCGCCGAAGTGGTGGCTGTACGCGAGGATATCGCGAAATATGCCGACATTCTCTCGGCGGTGAAGATCCAGCTGCACGACCCGGATGAAGTGCTGGGGCGGTGGAAGGAAACGATTGAGGAACTGCTCAAGTAAACGTTTCCTTGTGAAATACAGGCTCTATATATGGCTCCCGGCATATGCCGGGAGTTGTATATGCCTCGCTGTGGTTAATCGGAATGATGCCGAATAAGGCAGCTTATAATTTTACGCAGAATCTTTTGGTTTGGTATTTGCTATCGGCGGCCAGATGTGTTAAGATATGAATATCGAAATCGACCTGAATTCACATATTGTAGAGGGTTGTCATTTCTGGTAACCTTGTGCAATATGTGAATTTTTTTATTCCGTCTGCGAAGAAAAAAGGTCATGTAAATATATATCAAGGAGGATTCCCCCATGCAAACAGGAACTGTTAAATGGTTTAATGCTGAAAAGGGCTTTGGTTTCATCGAAGTTGAAGGCGGTAACGATGTATTCGTTCACTTCAGCGCGATCCAAGGCGACGGCTTCAAAACGCTTGACGAAGGCCAACGCGTTGAATTCAACATTGTTGAAGGAAACCGTGGACCACAAGCTGAGAACGTTGTTAAATTGTAATTACAATTGAAAACTGCCCTTAATGTGAGACATTAAGGGCAGTTTTCTTTTATACGGCGTTTCTGTTTTCTAAGACGAAAATAAGGAGGAGCGTTCATGTATTCGCGTAAAAACTCGATGGAGAGTATTCCTGAAGAAATAACGGAAGTTTGGGCATGCACAAAGGAAGACTGCAAAGGGTGGATGCGGGACGATTTTGCGTTCGACACGGAACCGGTATGCCATTTGTGTCATTCCCCTATGGTCAAGGAATCGAGAAGTCTGCCGCAGCTTGTTAATACCAATAAACAACAGAAATCTCTGGCTAAGGGGATTCAGATCGAACGCAAATAGCAGCTAATACCTAGAGAAAGCGCTGGGCAAATACGAATTCTTCTTGAAGCTACCTTCGGATTTTATGGTAAATCCGTCTATTTCTGTTTCATTGGAAGGAGAATGGTTAGTAATATGTGTACCCTTAACATTCTGAGCTCAGAGTGATTTCGCAGCATAGGGGTCGCAAAATTCAAAGGAGTGAAATGTATTGAACACGCAAACCGAGGTACTGAAGCGAAACATCGACAACATGATCATTCAGGAGAACCAAGGCGGCTTGAACGATCAGGAGAAATTCATCATGCAGAAGCTGATGCGTGAGAAGTATCAACAGGAACACGAGAGTAAACAGGAACAGCGTGAGGAAAACAAATAGGATTAACTGGGAAACCGTTTGATATACGTTGGAAAAAAGCGGATAATGCTGCTGACGTGATCGGTTAGATCACGGATAGCAGGATTCATTTGCAGGATTGAGGCATGAATGACAGCTCTTGAAGCTGCTGTTCATGCCTTTTTTTGTGTTATGGGGAGGACAAGGGCTCTCATCGAGGGAGTTTACCCGAAAAATGAGCCCCTTGAAACGAAATCTGAAACCTTACATGCAGGGAAAGTACGATCTACAATAGAAACATAGAGAATGTAAGGGTTTTCAATCTGATAGGATCAACTTGGAGGTCATAACCATGCAAAATCAACTTCATGCCGACGTTTCCGAAACCGGTGTCGGTCCATCGAGGGAACCTTCTGCGCAGGATCAGAAGAAACTTGATAGAAAAAGATGGCTCCGAAAGCTCTACGGTCAACGACATCTTCAAATTATGGCACTGCTCGGCATTGTGTGGATGATCATCTTTAACTACATTCCCATGTACGGTGTCATCATCGCATTTAAAGAATTCAACATTGTGAAGTCCATTGGCGAGGCCCCATGGGTTGGGCTGGAGCATTTTAAGGAGTTTTTCTCGGACGAGGACTTTACGAACGTCATGCGGAACACACTCGGCATCAGCTTGCTGAAGCTGTTCATCGGTTTTCCGCTTCCGATTATCTTTGCGCTTTTCCTGAATGAGATTCGGTCTGTTCGCTACAAGAGAACAATCCAAACGATCTCTTATCTGCCTCACTTCTTGTCATGGGTTATACTGGGCGGCATTCTGATGACCTGGCTTGCCGACATCGGAATTATCAATAATATCTTGCTGGCTTTGAATATTATTGATGCGCCGATCACGTATCTGGCCGAACCGAAATATTTCTGGGGAATCATCATCACCTCGGATATATGGAAGGAGCTTGGTTGGTCTGCAATCATCTATCTGGCAGCCATCGCCAGCATTTCTCCTGAAATGTACGAGGCATCCACGATTGACGGTGCAGGACGGTTCCAGAAGATGTGGTACATTACGCTTCCAAGTATCAAATCGACCATCTCCATTCTTTTCATTCTGGCGGTCGGTGGTGTGCTCAATTCCAACTTCGATCAGATTTTGGTGCTGCGGAACTCGCTTAATGAAAGCGCGAGTAACGTAATCGATATTTTCGTGTACCACACCGGGATGCAGAACGGACGTTACTCCTACGCGCAAGCGGTCGCACTGTTCAAGTCCGTCATTGCTATTATCCTGCTGCTGATCGCGAACCAGGTTACCAAAAAGCTGAACGACACATCACTATTCTAACGGGAAGGGAGACGGGAATTCCATGCTTAAACGCAGAACCAAAGGCGAAGCCTTCTTCGATATATTCAACAACTTCGGCATGTTGATTGTATGCTTTTTGACGATATACCCGATCTGGTACGTGCTGGTGAATGCCTTCAACGACGGGCAGGATGCCATGCGCGGAGGTATCTACTGGTGGCCGCGGGTATTCAGCTTCGAGAACTTCAGCGCGGTGTTTCAGAGCTCCGGCATCATGACCGCCATGGGAATTACCGTGGCCAAAACCGTGATCGGCGTGTTGATCCACGTCCTCTTCACGGCAATGGTTGCGTATGCTTTCTCCCGTAAAGGCCTGATTGGCGGCAAGTTGTATATTCTGATGGGAACGGTGACCATGTTCTTTGGCGGGGGCCTCATTCCTACCTATCTGCTGATCAAGGACTTAAACATGCTGGACAGCTTCCTGGTATACATCATTCCGGCAATGTTCAGCTTCTTCGATCTGATCATCTTCATGACCTTCTTCCGGGAAATCCCGGATGGCCTGGAGGAGGCAGCAAAAATTGACGGAGCCAACGACTGGTCGATCTTCCTCCGGGTGGTGCTGCCAGTGTCTATGCCGGTTATCGCGACGATCGCGCTTTTTCATGGGGTGTTCCAGTGGAACGATTATTTCACCGGGGTTATCTACATTAACAATACGGATTTGCAGCCGATCCAGACGTATTTGTATAAGGTTGTGGCTCAATCCAGTTCCAACCAGATGATGGCCCAGGTTCCGGGCGGTGTCGCCAAGACGGTCACATCGCAATCAATCAAAATGGCGACCATGGTGGTGACCACTGCGCCTATTGTATTCGTATATCCGTTCCTGCAGCGGTACTTCGTCAAAGGGATGATGATTGGTTCCATTAAGGGATAAGTCGGTGTTAAGCTTTCCTCTCCCATCTTCCGGAGAAATCCGGAAGGAGAGAGATATAATACAGGCGGTAGCTTCTCTTGCCACATCCGGCGGGAGTTCTATATAATCATATTTTTAAATAAGAAAAGGGGAAAACACATGAGCAAGATGCTTAAGCCAAAGAGCCTTCTGTTGTTGATGTTCGCACTGGTCATGGCCTTTACAACAGCATGCTCGTCCGGCGGTGATAATAGCGCGTCGGAAAAAGAGGAGAAAAAACCGGCAGAAGAAGTGAAACTGACTCAGGATCAGCCGGGGTGGCAAGTTGACACTTCACCGATTACGTTTGACTGGTACATCAACTTTGCCTGGTTCCCGAACAAATGGGGCGAGGATATTACTTCCCAATACGTAACCAAGAAGACCGGGGTGAATCTTAACCTGATCGTACCGGCGGGGAACGAAGCCGAGAAGATGAATACGATGATTGCATCCGGTACCTTGCCCGATTTTATTACGCTGGGATGGTATGAAGACGCTGTCAAAAAAATGATTGAAGGCGATCTGGTCCTGCCGCTGAACGAATTGGCCGATCAGTATGATCCGTATTTCTATAAAGTATCCGACCCTGCAAAAGTGTCATGGTACACGAAGGATGACGGCAACATCTACGGTTATCCGAATGCTTCCTCATCACCGAAGGACTATGAGAAGTTTGGCGACAACATCACGTCGAACCAAACGTTCCTGGTACGTAAAGACATGTATGAGGCGCTTGGAAGCCCGGAGATGCGCACACCGGAAGGTTTCCTGAAAGCGCTTGAGGACGCCAAGAAAATGTTCCCGGATGTGAACGGGCAGCCGCTCATTCCGTTTGGTCTGCATGATTTCCATGAAAAAGGCAACAGCTCGTTGGAAGGCTACCTGCAGAACTTTCTGGCCATTCCACAGGATAAGGACGGAAAGCTGAATGACCGCACGACAGATCCGGAATATGTAAAATGGCTCAAGACCCTGCGTCTTGCTAATGAAAAGGGACTGATGTCCAAAGATATCTTTGTGGATAAACGTCCGCAAATGGAAGAAAAGATGGCACAGGGCCGTTACTTCGCGATGCTCTACCAGCGCAGTGATATGGCGAACCAGCAGAACGCGCTGTTTGCTAATGATCCGAACTCCGTGTACATCGCGGTTGACGGACCGGCCAACTCCAATCTGGATCAGCCGACCCTGTCCGGTCCATCGATTTCCGGCTGGACGGTTACATTGATCTCCAAGAACGTAAAGGACAAAGCACGTGCCATCCGCTTCCTGGATTACCTGATCTCCGAAGAAGGACAGCGTGACACCTACCTTGGCGAAAAAGGCGTAACATGGGATACGATTGACGGCAAAGACCAGTTCCTGCCTGAAGTTGCGCAGCTGCTGAACAGCGACCGCGGAGCGTTCGACAAGAAGTACGGAGCATCCCATACCTTCTGGATGCTGATGGATACCAATATTACGCCTGCTTGGGCACCTCCGGCTGTAGAGCCGTTCAAGCAGCTGGAAGACTGGACGCGCGGCAAAACGGAAAGCTTCTCGCAATTTGACCAATTGGACCCGGATGCAAGTTCTGAGGAAGGCATTATAAATGACAAGGTCATGAACGAGTGGGGTAAAATACTGCCGAAGCTGATCTTTGCCAAAACCGATGCCGAGTTTGATCAGATTTGGAACGGTTATTTGGAAAAACGCGAATCGCTCGGATTTGCCAAAGTACATGAATACAGACAGAAAGAATACGAAGAGAACGTGAAGAAGCTTGAGGAATTCCTGCAATAAGGATTTCGTTTACGATCTGGTAGATGAACAGAATGAAGGCTTAAGGTACCCTATCCTCGATTTTGTCGAAATAGGGTGCCTTTTGTCGCATCACGAGATAATATAGGATTTGTATCCGATCGGCTGATGCTGTTGTCCTTGTCCATTCTGGATTAGGGTATGTTCATTACATAAAACGGGATGTGACAGTCATGGTGAAACGAATGGCATCGCTTATTCAATCGTTTACTTATTGGTTTGGCCGCAGGTCCATGCAGAGCCGTCTGGTTGCTGCCTATATATTGATTCTGCTCATTCCGAGCATCATCGTGTCGAACTATTTTTTCAAGCAGATTCGGGAGACCTATATTAGCGATGCGCTGAACCAGAACTCATTCCTGCTGGAGATCGAGAAGATGAACATGCTTAACCAGATTGAGGCGATCGAAATGGCTGCACAGCTGTCGATTTCGGATGATGGAATCAAGGAGTATCTGCGGTTGAGTGAAGAACCCGAACCGGCATGGCTGATTGAGTTGGCTTGGGGGCCATTTAAGGACATGCAGCGAATTCAGACGAACAACCCTAACATCACCCACCTTCGTTTATTTACGGATAATCCGAACGTTACGGAGATGTGGCCTATTATATTTCAGGAGAATCGGATTGTCGGTGAGCCCTGGTTTTCTAAAATCAAGGAATTAAACGGTGGGGAACTATGGGTGTTCAACCACCGTGACCCTGATATTTTACAGCGTTACGCAGCGGATGTGTCCGAGGAATTGCCAAAGGTATCCTTGATCCGTCAGGTCCATCTCGGGAGTTACAGCGGAGTGGTCCAGGTTGATATGCTGCTCAAGTACTTTGCTCCGAAGACCTTTGCCGGTATCCTGGATGAAAGCTCACAGATGATGATCGTAGATCAGGAGGGGCAGCTGTTCATGGACAGAAGCCAATCGTTCATGACCGGCCATGAGGGCTTGCGGGAAGAGGTCGAGGTCCAATTCGCTAACCTGAGGCAGCAGGCCGATGATCTGGAAAAAACGGTGCATGCGCAATTCAGCGTGAATGGTTCCTCGTTCTTGCTGATTGCAACGCCGGTGGAGCGGCTTCATGCTTACGTGCTGAATGTCGTGTCGCTGGAAGGGGCTCTGAATAACGTATCCAAAGCCCAGGGGCAGATTATAGCAGCCAATATCCTGCTGATCATTCTGCTGTCGATCATTACGTACTACATGAATTCCATCATCCTGAAGAGTTTGAGGCGTTTAACGGAGGCAATGAAAAGAGTCCGCAAAGGGGAAGTCACTGCGGGCCTGACCATACAGGGCGGCGGCGAGGTTGGAGAGCTGGCGCATCATTTTAACAAATTAATCCGAACCATTAACGAACTGATTGCCCAAGGGGTAAGGAAGCAAGCGGTGACCAAGGAGGCAGAGCTTCGGACGCTGCATAGTCAGATTGACTCCCACTTTCTGTACAATACACTTGAAAATATTAAGATGCTGGCGGAAATTGAAGGGCAGCGGACGATCTCGGACGCGCTGACCTCGCTCGGCGGGATGATGCGCTACAACTTTAAGTGGTCGGGAGAGTACGTGAAGCTGAGGGATGAGATCCGTCATATCCGCAATTATATTGATGTGATGAATATCCGTTTTGATGAACCGATATGGCTTGAGCTTAACATACCGTCTGAGTTTATGGAGCTTGAGGTGCTAAAGATGTCACTGCAGCCGATTGTGGAGAATGCCGTCAAGCATGCCTGGCCAGAGGCGCTGGATCAGGAGAAACGGGTTAAGATCAACGTGATTGCATGGGAAGAGGACCGAATTACGATTAACGTAACGGATAACGGGATCGGTATTGAGCCGTATCGACTGGGCAGGCTGGGTGAGAGTCTGCGCACGGTTGACAATGAAGACCTTCCATCCGGGGACTACGGAAGGGGAGGGGCACAGGCTGGAGGAATCGGACTTCGGAATGTGCACCAGCGAATCCGGTTGTTCTACGGAAACGATTATGGACTCGAAGTGAAGAGCGAAGAAGGAATATTCACGCAGGTGACCATGACGTTCCCTAAGGTTCTTTTAACAGGAGGAGGCAGTGGACATGAGAAGTCTGATGATCGTAGACGATGAGAAGAATATCCGGCATGGACTGAAAATGATGATTGAACGGGAGTTCCCGGATCAATACGATATCCGGATAGCTGCACAGGGACAGGAAGCGCTGGATTCCTTTCATGAGCAGCCGGCCGATATCGTAATTACAGACATCCGGATGCCGGTCATGGACGGGATTCGCCTGATTGAGGCATTTACTGAGCTGGAGAGCACACTGGGGGTTAAGCCCATCGTGCTAATCTTAAGTGGTTATGATGATTTTGAATATGCGAAGGCAGCGATCCGGTATCAGGTGAAGGAGTATTTGCTTAAGCCGATCCGCCGGGATGAACTGTTCGCCGCGCTGAGAAAGACGGAAGAAGCGTTGCTCTGGCAGGCGGATGTGCATAAACGAATGGCGGCCAGCGAGGTGTATTTTCAGCAGCTGCAGGCCCATCGCCTGAAGGAGCTGTTAGAGCAGCCGGAAGGTTCCCTCAAGGATATGGAAGCTGCGGCGAAAGAGATCGGCTTTGATACGTTTATGAAGCCGTTCCGACTTGCAGTGATGAAGTATAAGTATGAAGACGGCAATGCCATGAACAAGAATGAGCTCAAGCAACTGATTGATCATATAATGGCTTCTGTCGAAGGGCGAATCAGTGCTTGCTTCCTGGACGGCACAGGAAAGGTTGTGCTGATCGGGAGCCCGGACGGTTTATTCGAGGAGCTTGCACGGCAGTTTACCGAGCGAGAGATGGACGGGCTCTTCGTAGGGATCAGCTGCGAGGGTTTCCGAGTGGAAGATATCCGGGCTTGCTACAAGCAAGCCCTGACCGCGATGAATTATACGTTCATACATCCTAACGTTAAGTTGATGAGTCATGACGATATTCAGGGAGCGCTGCATACCTATCCGGTGCCGGAGGAGGATATCCGCAAGCTGGGCAATATGCTGGGTACAGAACGCGAGCGTGAGATCAAGGCGCTGCTGCTGGATATTTTTCATATCGAGGATATGCCGCATGTAGCCATTGATTATTTGGAGCAGGTCAGCAAGCGGATTAATGAACAGGTACTGGATGAAGTGTTTCGAATTTACGGGGAGTCTATGGTGGAGGTATTGAAGCTGTACCGCAAGGTAGGCACGATGGACAATTACCGTCATTTTCACGCGTATTTCAGAAATCTGGAGCATCTGCTGCTTAACGTGAATGAATACATCAAGGGCATCCGCTCCGCCCACAGCGAGCATTCCGAGATCAAAGCGGCTGTGAGTTACATGGAGGAGAATTTCCATAGACCGCTTAATATGGCGATGGTCAGCAATCATGTTTCTTTGAATTATTCCTATTTCAGTGAAGCGTTCAAGGCTCATACGGGCGAGAACTTTGTGGTCTTTCTCAAGAAGCTGCGGATTGCCAAGGCCAAAGATCTAATCCAGGATGGGACACTGAAGCTTACAGACATAGGCAAAGCCGTCGGGTTTGAGAACATCAAGCAATTCTCACGTGTGTTCAAGGAGCTTGAAGGGATCTCGCCGCATGAATTCCGGATTAAGGTTCAGACGGATGCCGGGCTGCAGCAGGGATAGCCTGGCTGCCATTTCCTGTGCATCCCCTATCATCCTGCCGTTTTCTGCGCTTGGAAAATGGCGGGATGTTTTAAGTGAGAGGAGATATCCAACCTCTTGCTTTATCCTTTTTATGGTAAAATAAATAGAGTTGGAGGTGTGTCATGTCGAAATCGGCCAAATGGGTCTGGGTATGGATTGTAGCCTTAATTGTTGTATGTACCGTTGTTGTGCTTGAGCATCAGAAGAGGATGGAGCAGGGGGCGAGAATGACCCTGCAAAGCGTATTGGGGACGTCTCTTGCTCAAATATGGAGCCACTATACCGACATCCTGGAGCTGAAGTCGATGCCGCTTCATGAAGCGCGCCTGGCGGAGGTTCGATTGAAGCTTGCGGCGATTGAAGCATACTCCAGGACGGCGGATAAGGCTGTCCATTCTTCATTGTTAAACCCGATTGCGGAGAAGATGCTGACCTTGTCGGATAGCATTCGGGACAGCTACGCAGAGAACGGTCGTTTCCTGGAAGCTGACGAGGATAAGTACGCTCTCATCATGCGGGATTCGGAAGCGCTGCTCTCCCTTATGAGCGAGGTATACTATGTACCAGAGTCGCAGGAGGGTGCCGAGGTGACGCTGAATATATCCAATTACGACGGATTGGTAGCGCTTAACAAACGTTTGGGGCAAGATCTTCATGGTTATTCGCTCAAGTAGAAGGCATTCATACATAGCAAAAAAAGACACCTTACCGGGGTTCCTGGTTCATGCCTGGAATTAGCGATGGGTGTCTTTCCTATATACAGGATTATGTAATCCTTGTGTCTTCTATATTTACTGGGCGGCTGTTTCCAGCATGGACAGCGTCATTTCCATTTTGCGGGTGATTTCTTTCTGCCATTTCACGTCTCCGAGCTGGATGGCGAGATTCAGCAGGTCCAGATAGTCATCCATTTGCAGAGAACAGCGGCGGGAAGTCGTTTTCATAAGTCAATCGGCTCTCCTTTTATCTATAGACTCTCCAAGCGAAACAGGTGTAACCTCAAGTGTTGCATAGATTCTCAACACATTCTCACTTGTCCGGTAATGATAATCATTATCATGTGGCTAATTCTCATTATAAAGACTTCCCGCACGGGATGCAAGTCACTTTCTCGAATTTGTCGAAAATGATTTTAATTCATAAAGAACCGCTGTCTATATTTCCGCGGAGATATGCCTTCCTGCTTCGTGAAGCAGGAGGTAAAGTAGGCCGCATGGTTGAATCCGACCTCCTCTGCGATACGACTGATATTGAAATCCGTCTGCATCAGCAGCATCTTGGCTTGCTCGATCCGGTAGCGCTGCAAATATTCAACAGGCGAGCAGCCGAATTCCTTCTGCATGCAGCGCGCAATATACACAGGGTGAAAGTTGATGCGGTCACCAAGCTCCTGCACCTTGAATTCCTCACGATAATGCTTCCGCAAATAAGCTGCGGCCCGT
Source organism: Paenibacillus glucanolyticus NBRC 15330 (assembly GCF_004000885.1). Lineage (GTDB taxonomy): Bacteria > Bacillota > Bacilli > Paenibacillales > Paenibacillaceae > Paenibacillus_AQ > Paenibacillus_AQ glucanolyticus. Next base: position 121,502 of record NZ_BIMC01000007.1, on the reverse strand, counting down.
TCGGCGCAAGCGGACGAAGGCGAGGATACCGGCGTATCGAGTGCGGCGGCCAGCTGTTCAATGAGCTCTTGAAAAACCACCTGCTGCCGCCATAAAAATTTGGCCTGATGGCCGTACTGAACCAGCGAGGACATGGTTGCCAGAAGCTCCATGGCTTTCTCCGGTTGAGGCAGGGTGCCGAACTGGGGGATTTTGACGGTAAAATAGTTCGGCGCCATCGCTTTCAGCTCCGGCACCTCCTCTTTTCTTGGCGCCTGGACGGTCTCGTCGGCATGCCAGTCCCCGGAGGTCTGGAAATGGAGCCAGTAATAATCGGTCTCTTCGGTACATCCGTTTGTACCAAAATGATGCGTATCGGGCCGCAGGATGAGATACATGCCCGGTTTGATCTCATAGGGATTGCCATTCTCTGTAACATCAAGCCGACCCTTCATGACAACGAGCAGATCGAAAATGCCGATGTTCTTGCGGTTGGGATGTCCACCATGGATGGGAGCCCGGGTGAGACCGCTATTGATATATTCCGGAAGCGGCGGAACGGTGAAATTCAGGATGGTCATAGGAAAGCCCTTTCGTGATCCTCGAGGTTTGAATTTTTATATTTTTCGTTCGGAAAATGATATTATAACTCCAGTATACCATCTATAATTTGAGAAGGTTAAAGACCGTTTTATCATGAATTGTGTTTAACCCTTACATCATGGGTGGAGGTTGGAATGTTGGATAAAAACACAAGCAAATTTACACTATGGGTCCTTGCGTGGCCTATATTTATTGAGCTGTTCCTGCAGTTTCTGCTTGGAGCAGTCGATACATTGATGGTTAGCCGTATATCTGATGACGCGGTTGCGGTGGTAGGCTTCTCCAATCAGCTCTTTCAGGCGATGACAACGCTGTTTATGACAGTTGCCAGCGGTGCCGGTATCCTCATTGCGCAAAAAATCGGCTCCAGCAAATCAGGGGATGCCCGAACGATCGCGATTATGGCACTAAGTGTGACTACCTTAATCGGCATCGTATGCAGCGTGATCTTATTTGCTGTGCCTGAGCAGATTGCCGCTGTGCTTCAATTGCCGGAGAACCTGCTTCCACTTGCCGGCACCTATATCTCGATTGTTGGGGGCGGCATGGTGCTGATTGCCATGATGGCGACGATGAGCACCGTCATTCGCAATACCGGGAACACCCGAGCCCCCATGTACGTAGCCATTGGGATGAACATTATCCACGTGATTATGAACTACGGCTTTATTTTTGGGGCCTTTGGCTTCCCGCAGTGGGGGCTAACCGGTGTGGCAATTTCGACGGTGGTCAGCCGTCTGCTTGCTGTGCTGCTGCTGCTCTATATATTCCTGCGTTCGTTTGAATACCGGGTCAAGTGGAGAGAATTCCGAGTGTTTGACCGTCCGCTGTTTGGCGAGGTATTAAAAATTGGCTGGCCGCTCGGGGTGAATATGTCCTGCTGGGTGTTCTCGCAGCTCATCATTTACACCTTCATTGCTACGCTTGGCGCTGCGGAGCTCGCTGCGCGCACGTATATGAATACACTCGAATCCTTCTGCTTCCTGCTTGGCTCGTCCATCGCGATGGCCGCCCAAATTCAAATTGCCCATCTGTTCGGGGCAGGACGTACGAAGGAGGCCTACCGAAGCGCCTACCGCGCGCTGGGCTTCGGCACGATTTATGTTGTTGTTAACGGCTTTATCTTGTTTGTATTCGGCAAGCAGCTGCTTGGCATGTTTACCAATGATCAGACCATCATCGCAATCGGGGCCTCTCTGCTGGGCATGAACCTGATTCTTCAGCCGGGCAAAATGCTCAACATGGCACTAGGCAACTCGCTCAATGCTGTGGGCGATACGAGGTTCACGATGTATATTTCCCTTGGTTCGATGTGGCTGGTCGCCACGGTGCTGTCCTACGTGCTCGGCGTTCATATGGGCTGGGGACTGATCGGTATCTATTCGTGCATGATCGCTGACGAATATCTGAGAGGTGCGCTGTCTTACTTCCGCTGGCGCAATCAGAAGTACCTGCGCAAGGCAGAGCAGCAGGCAGAGCCGATGAACCATCACACGACCCCAATCGAGCCGATACCGGCACAGGTGTAATTTTAGGATATAATATAGATAAAGGATACTTCGGCCGTGCGGCATCGAGGTATCCTTTTTTTTGTGAGATACTAAAAAAATAAATATCGAAAACTTTTCTCCGGCATGGCAGGGTATTATAAGTGATTGGCCAAGTGGAAGGAGGGAAACACGGTTTGGTACACGACCTTATACAACGACTAAAAACAGAATACAGCGATGAAGGTTTTGAAGAGCTGTACCGGTTATATGCGGATCGGGCGATTCGCACGGCAACGGCGGTAACCGGAAGTGCGGCAAGCGCTGCCGATGTGGTCCAGGAAACCTTTATCCGGGTTTACCGCAATCTGGGGTCCTATGATTTGAGCAGGCCCTTCGATCCGTGGTTCAACCGGATTCTCTATAACGAGTGCAACCGGTATTTGAAGAAACATTCGAGGATGGTGCCCTCCGAGATTTCGGAGGAGCGGGATCTTCCTTCGGAAACCGACACCTACGATTTCGACCGGCATGGTGAGGTATACGAGATGGTACAGCGGCTTGATGACGAGCATCGGATCCCGGTGATTCTGAAATATTTGAATGATTTTGCCGAGAAGGATATTGCCGACATGATGGAGCTGAACGTCAACACGGTGAAATCCAGATTGTTCAGAGCAAGAAAGAAGTTAAAGGAATGGATGCTGCAAAAAAGGGGAGGGAATCAGCATGGGACGTGATCCATTGGATAAACAGCTTAAAGACAGCTTAGAGAAGGGTACGGATGATGCGATGCAATATAAAGATGAGATATGGACGTCGATTAAAGAGCGTATTCATAGTGAGCCTGCGCCGCAAAAGGCCGAATCCGAAGCGCCATTCACTCCGCGCGAATCGAAGGTAAGGCGCCGGCCTCGGCGAAGAGCTGCCGGCTGGATCGTGGGAACCGCAGCCGCAGCAGCGATCGTGTTTGCCGTCAGCTTTCAGACGGTGCCTGTCCAGGCTTTTATCGATCAGGTGAAGGAATGGTTTGCTCCAGAGAAAACGGTGGAGCAGGAGCTTGAAGGGATGCCGGAAACAAGTGTGGATTCCTTGCATGAGGGTGCGGATTACGTGATTTATATAGATGAGAGCCGGTTTAAGATGGTTCATGGAGCGGACGTTGACCGCATTGAATTGAAGGAGAAGCCGACGGATGACCGCTATCCGGAAGTGTTCATGGAAATCTCGCAGGAGGGCATCGACCCTAAAGCTGCAGCGGAGCGAATCCAGGGTGAGCTGCAAGACTATCCGAAGGTAGAGTCGAATCTGGTCGAGGAACCGGTTCAAGGCTGGGAAGTGCGTGCCGTTGGCGGAACCGGCGGTAAAGAGTGGGACGATCCGGTAGTGCGGTATTATGTTTTTGATAACGGGCAGGGCGGCAGCTTTGTTGTGAAGCAGCAGTATTTCCTGGAGGCCTCGGAAGGCTTCGGCGTACGTTTCCGGAACATGATGGAAGAGTTCCATATTACCTCGAATACAAATACAAAGGACGATAAAGAGTAAGGATTTATGAATAAAATTAGAATGATGTTGATAGCGTCAGTGTCAGCACTTGTTATGGGGGGATGCAGCAATGAAACCGCCTTTGGCAGATTGAGGCCGAAGCGTATTCGCTGAATGAAGCAAACCTGCGATGTTGTCGGATTAACATGGATAAAGAGTGAGTTGCAAAAGGATAGTCCAACCGGATGGTGTGGGCTATCTTTTTTTATTCAATGACAACTACATCACTTTATGTTAATAAGGTTTATATATAAATAGAAGCCCTCCCGAATCTTGGAATTTAATATTTTCAATTTGTTGAAAATGGCTAAAAAGGTAAGAATATCGTTTCATATCTCTATTTGTAAACGCTTTTTCTATTACATGTCAATTTTGTTATATTAACTAACATTAAATAGAATAACGCTAACGAATACATATTATTGAGTCAGGTAATATGACATAACCTTACATCGAAGGAGAGTGCAATGATGAAACCAAAGACAAAACGTCCCATAGCCGTCTGGAGTACCGCTGCATTAACTGCTTTTGTTATTTCCTTATCCCCGATTGGAAGTTATGCGGCGCACGCTGCTGCGGTGACGGAAGTCAAGGGAACGGTTAGTACGCCAGCCCCTGCACAGACCCCTGCAGCGCCTGGGAGAAATACGACGGTTCCTCCATTATCGCAAGCTTCCAAGCAGTCGGCGAAACCTAACGTTCTGGTAGTTGCGACAGGCGGGACATTGGCAGGCCAATCGACAGATGCCACCAGCTTCCAATCTTACCGGGCGGGTACGCTGAAGATTGAAGACATGGTGGGTGAACTCCCGAACACGGACAAGATTGCGGATATCAGCACTCTCCAGTTCGGCAACTCCGGATCCAGCGCCTATACGATGGCGGATTTGTATGATCTATCCCAGACCGTCGACCAAGCCCTGAAGGTGTATGACAGCGTTGTTGTCACAACGGGAACAGATACGATGGAAGAGATTGCGTACTTCCTTGATCTGACCGTGCAAAGCGATAAGCCTGTGGTGATTACAGGCTCCATGAGACCTTGGACGGTTATCGGTTCCGATGCCCAAGCGAACCTGTACAATGCCATCAAGCTTGCCGGAAGCGGCCGCACAGAATCCTTCGGTACCGTGCTCATGCTGAATGATACGATCCATCTGGCGCGCGGCGTAACCAAAACCAATGACTACCGTACCGACACTTTCGAAACGCCGATGCTCGGCGCAGTCGGATATATCGACGATGAGAATATCCGGATATATCGTGCCCCGCTTCGTGCAATGAAAGCAGAGGGAGAAGGGAAGCCGGTATTTGACCTGAGCAAAATCACGAAAGCGGATTTGGCGAAGGTTGAGATTGCGGTTTCCTATCAGGAAGCTGGCGGCGGCGCGATTAAAGGCTTTGTTGCCGACGGAGCAAAAGGCATCGTCACTTCCGGTACCGGCGCAGGCGGTATCTCGAGAGAGATGAGTGCAGCTCGTAAAGAAGCGATCGAGAAGGGGGTGGTTTTCGTAACAACGACCCGGACAGGCTCCGGTAGTGTATACGGCGGCGGGGAAGGCATCATTTCAGGTGACAACCTGAGTCCTCAACAAGCGCGTGTGCTGCTGCAGCTCTCCCTGTCCTTTACAGATGATTTCAATACCATCAAAGGCTGGTTCGCAACTTACGGAACGCCTGAAGTGTAATCTCATTCATTTTTTAGCTACTCCTTATTCCTACTGAACGATGAAGTTCCTTCCTCCACCATTTATTTTGCCGCCAGGGATACCCTGGCGGTCTTTTTTTGTGCATGCAGACAGCAGCAGTAAGACCAATGGGCATGATGGATTGTCACATTCGTGTAACAAACCGGGGTTAGAGTAGGTTCTGAGGTGATGATATGAAAATACAATTCAAAAAAAGAAACGCAGGAGGTATTTCGCAACGCGTTAGTTCCCAAAGTGCGGTAAGGCACCGGGTGAAGAGGCGCTGGAGAGCCTCCCGGCTGCTCCTCCTGGCATCCATTGTAATGCTCGTAGCCGGATGCGGTGAACCCGCTCCTAACACCAAGCCCCCGGTAAATGGGGAGAATGGATCTGGGCAAATACAAGAGGAGCCCAAGGGCAAAATTACATTTTGGAACCAGCAGCGCAAAGGGACAAACTTTATGAACTCCGAATCGCTGCCGGAGAATTACGAAGCCGCCAAGGAACGTTATATCGAGTTTATTCGGCTTGCCTCGGACAAATGGGCCAAGGACCGTGATTTTCTGTTTAATGACCAGTCGGACTCGAAGCCGAACCGTGACTTCCTTATCGGGAATGCAGATCAGTATGAAGGCTTGGTGGAGGAGGATTTTGCTAAATTAAAGGGCGATCTGGATGCGGCTGAAGCTCGCGGCTCCAAAGTAGTGCTGACTGTCCTCAGTCTTCCGGGAGACCGCTGGAGGCAGTTTAATAACAAGAAGAACGATGATCGGATATGGGAAGATGAAACTTATCATGAACAAGCAGCGCTTTTCTGGAGGGATCTTGCAAGCCGATTGAAGGATCACCCGGCGGTGATTGGTTACAATCTGATCAACGAACCGCATCCCGAAACGGCGACGGGCTTTCACGATTTCTGGACTGAGGATGATGCCGAATGGTATAAGGGGGTTGAGGGCACAGCCGCAGACTTGAATAAGCTGTACGATACTATCGTCAAGGCCATTCGAACGGTGGATTCCGATACACCCATTATTTTGAACTCGGGCCTATATGCCACGCCGTGGGCATTCCAATATTTGAAGCCGGTGCAGGATGATAACGTGTTATACGCTTTCCATATGTATGAGCCTTATGAACTGACAAGTCAGAACAAGAAAAAGGGCCTTGCAATTGAATATCCGGGAAAAGTGAAGGTTGGAGAACAGCAAACAGAAAAGGAGTTCAACAAAGAAACTTTAAAACAATTTCTGGAGCCCGTTGCCAAATGGGCGGCTGAACATAACGTTCCTGCCAATCGGATTATTGCCGAGGAGTTCGGGATTAACCGGATGGTAACCGGAGCAGATCAATATCTAGCCGATTTGATATCCATATTTAACGAATATGGCTGGCATTGGGCGTTCTACGCATTCAGAGAAGACACTTGGGACGGGATGGATTACGAGATGGGAGATAAAAAGCCGAATTGGAAGTACTGGGAGGCAATTGAAAAGGGAGAGCAGCCGCCTCGAATAGAGATCGACAGTCCGATGTGGGATGCTCTGAAAGAGGGACTTGATAAGCAGTAGTTGCCGAAAAATGTTAAATAGAGAAATGGCGGTGCTCAGGGTAATCCTTGTGCCGCCATTTCAATTTATCAGTCTGCTGCCGCTTGGCTGAGTAAGTTGATGGGCAAACGAAAGTCCTCCAGCTTCTATTGCTTTCTATGTCAGCTATTTGTATACTTTACTATAGTAAACGATTACTACAAGTGAGGGATACTATGAAGAAGCCGACCACGATACATGATATAGCCAAGATGGCAAACGTTTCTTCGGCGACGGTTTCACGCGTGTTGAGCAACAGCAGCTATCCTGTCAGCAAGGAGCTTAAGGAGCGTATCCAGCAAATCGCGAAGGAATCCAATTATATCCCGAATATGCTGGGTAAACAGCTGAAGAAGAATAGCAGCAATACGATCGGAGTCATCATTCCTTCTATTGTGAATCCGTTTTATTCTTCCGTCATTTTCGGGATCGAAGAGGTAGCCCGGCAGAATAACTTTACCGTTATCGTGTGCAATTCCCTGCAAGATCCTGCGCTGGAGGATGAATATTTAAGGACGATCATGGAGAAGCAGGTCAAGGGCTTGATTATCTCCTCGATTTCCAAGGACAAGAGTCAACTGACACAATTGATGAAGCTTGGCTTGAATGTCATCGCAATTGACCAGAAGATCGATGAGGACAACGTCAATCAGATTGAGTTCGACTACCATAAAGCAGGCTACCTGGCGACCAAGCATCTGCAGGAGAAGGGGCATGAACGCATTGGTTATGTTACTTCCAAGCTGGATCGTCCAAGCCGCCGAAGCATTCACCAGGGTTACATGTCGGCCATGAAGGACGCGGGTTTGAAGCCGCTGGTGGTCGAGTCTCAGACTGAGGAAGTGTACAATGCCATCACCGAATTCGATACCGGCAAGCAGCTGACGCAGAAATTGCTGGAGCACTCGCCGCAGCCGACGGCGATTTTTGCATGCAATGACATGATGGCCTTCGGTGTGATCAACGAGCTGTCCCGGCGCGATATTCAGGTGCCGGAGCAGGTTTCGGTTATGGGGTTTGACGGCATCGACGTGGGACAGATGATTCATCCGCCGCTCACGACGATTAAGCAGCCTGATTATGAGATGGGGAAGATGGCCTGCAAAATGCTGCTGGATATGATGCAGGGCGATGACAGCCCGATGTTTGACGTGATGCTTCAACCTAAGCTGCTGGAGAGAAAGTCGATCCGGGATATCCGGGGCGAGGGGAAATGATGCAGCGGAATAAAGCCTGAGCAGGTATTGCTCGGGCTTTATTTTTTGCGTTAAAAAGATATCGATTACTGAAAAATGACTTGATCCCATTCAGTAATAACATGTGGAAAACTATGCCTAATAAACCTCGTAATACCTTATACAAAGCCTGAAATCGGACTTGTGAAATAAAAATCATTATTTAGATAATAGAAAACTCTATTCAAGAAAGGGCTTCCATGCTATACTCGGTACAGAAATCGATTACTATAAATTTTAAAACATTTGGAATGAGCTGGAGCAGAAAACACGCAATCCTATTTTTAAACAAAAAAAGGAGGGTTTTCAATGTCGAAGAAGTTTAGTGCAATCTCCCTGATGCTGGCGTTTATGATGATTTTCAGCGCATGCTCCTCATCCGGCGGGTCAACCGATGGGGAGGCATCACCTGATCAATCAACAGACAATAAAGAGAAAGTGACCCTGAAGATTGGGCTGCCTGGAAGCTACGAGGTGACGAGCAAGGAAATTATCGATGGATTTATAACCTCCCATCCGCACATTAAGGTTGAAATTCAAGAAGCGCCGTGGGGGGACTTCACATCCAAGATCGCCACACAAATCGCAGGCAACACGATGCCGGATGTCTGGTTCCAAGAGAACGCTACCATACTTAGCTACGGACAGCGCGGTGTAGCAGAGGATCTATCCTCCTACATTGAAGCGGATCTGAAGGCAGACGAATATATCGACGGTTTGTTCTCGGCCAAGGCACCCGACGGCAAGGTCTGGGGTGTGCCTCATGGCATTAATCCGATTGCACTCGCGTATAACCAGGATGTTTTCGAGAAAGCTGGCGTCGCGGTGCCGACGGATGACTGGACCTATAACGATCTGATCGAAGCCTCCAAGGCACTGACGGTCAAGGAAGGAGACAGAACGAGTCAATTCGGATTTATCGGATCGTTCTCCATAACCAACGGATGGTTCCCTTGGATCAAGCAGGCAGGCGGATCCGCACTGGATGATACCTTGACGAAATCGCGGTTTGACGACCCCAAGACTGCAACCGGGCTGCAGCAGCTGTATGATGGGCTGGACCAGGGATATTTTGCGGACATCGACTTTCTGAAAGCGAACGGCGGCGAGCTCGAAGTATTTGCAAGCGGCAAGGCGGCGATGTATTTCCTCCAATACAGCCTGCAGGTGAATATGAACGAGAGCTTTGCGGATACGAACTGGGATGTTGTCAAAATTCCGAAAGGCGTTGACGGCAAGCGTTATGTTCCGATGGTAGCCAACACCTGGCTTGTCTCCTCCAGAGCGAAGCAGGAATCCAAGGATGCTGCCTGGGAGTTCCTGAAATATTACCTCAGCGACGAAGTACAGGACATGATCGTCAAGACGGGTTCCACATTGCCCGTGAAGAAGTCGGCGTTGGATCAATTGAAGGACAGTACAACGAAACCGCTGAACAAAGCAGCTTTCACGGACGGCATTGATGAAGGCGGCGTTACCTTGGACGAGAATGCTACCTGGAGCGAATGGCGCATTCTGGTGCAGCAGGTGGTCAATGAGATCATGGTAGGCAATGTTTCGGTTGAGGACGGCGTGAAAGATATTCATACCAAGGTTCAGGAAGTGCTGGACTCCAGTAAATAGCTTCATGGGATCAGAGCGGGTGCAGTCTTGACGATGTAGCGGATTGCACCTCTTTTCCCGCTATCGAAAGGTAGGTGTGTCATGCAGAAACAAGGATACTGGGGCTATATATTCACATTGCCGTTTGTTGTTAACGTCGTGGTATTCCTCTTATTTCCGATTGTGTTCTCCACGTATATTTCCTTCACGGAGTGGGATTTGTTTAACGCACCGAGATGGATCGGGCTGGACAACTGGGTTCGCGTCTTGAACAAGCATGAGTTCTGGGTGTCCATCCGAAATGTATTTGTGTTTGCGCTCATCTTCGTACCGATTCAGACGATCATGGCGTTTGTGATCGCCTTTATGCTGAATCAGGCCATTCGGGCCAAGGGATTGTTCCGTCTGTTCTACTTCCTGCCCGTCGTAACCCCGTGGATCGCCGGCGGCGTGGTATGGGTATGGATGTTCAACTACCAATACGGTGTCATCAACTGGGCGCTGGAATCCATGGGGCTCGACCCTGTGAAATGGATTGATAGCAGCAATTGGCTGATGGTGATCTCCAGCATCGCGATCGTTCAGGTCTGGAAGGGCGTAGGTCAATCCATGATCATGATTCTGGCAGGCATGCAAAATGTTCCGAAAGAGGTGCTGGAAGCCTCGCAAATCGACGGCGCCAATGGCTGGAAGCAGCTGACGAAGGTTGTGTTCCCGATGGTAACGCCGATGGTGTATCTCGTGATGATTCTGTCGACCATATCGGCGTTTCAGGCATTTGATGTGTTCCTCGGTTTGTTCGGTTCCATCACCACGGGGATCCCGGAACGGAATATGGTTCCGAATCTGCTGGTGTACCGGGATGCGTTCCTGCTCTTCAAAATGGGCCCTGCATCCGCCACGGCGTGGCTGCTGTTTGTCATCATTCTAGTCTTCACCCTGTTCCAGAAGTATTTCGAGAAGAAGTGGGTGCACTATGACTAAGACCACTCACCCCTTACTTAAGGTGCTTATGTACCTGCTGCTGATCGTTGGTTCGGTGTTCATGGTGTTCCCGTTCATATGGATGTTGTCCACGTCGCTGAAAACGGTAGGCGCCATTTCACAGATGCCGCCGCAGTTAATTCCGAATCCGATGAATTGGGATAACTATGTGACGATATGGAACAAAATCGACTTCGGTCGTTACACCATGAACAGTTTTTTCATCGTTTCGATCGAGATGGTGGGTTCCTTGGTCTCCAGCGCATTTGTGGCCTTTGGCCTTGCGATGTTCACCTTCCGTCTGCGGGGTCTTATCTATATGATCATGCTGGCAACCTTGATGATACCGTCTCAAGTGACGATGATTCCAACCTATTTCATATGGAAAGAATTTGGCGCATTGAACTCGTATTACCCTTTGATCGTGCCCAGCTTCCTGGGCGGGGCGTTCGGTATTTTCCTGATGCATCAGTTCATCAAGTCCTTGCCTAAAGAGCTGTACGAGTCGGCTACGATTGATGGCTGCAGCCCACCGGGCATATTCTTCAAAATCTATCTGCCGCTGTGCAAGCCGGCACTGGCTGCGCTGGGGGTATTCACCTTCATGGGCGCGTGGAACAACACGCTGGGACCCTTGATTTACTTGCAAGACAAGGAATTATATACATTGCCGCTCGGCTTGCTCTACCTGAAATCGGAGAATGTCAACCAAGCGCTGCTGATGGCAGGGGCCGTCATTACGACACTGCCGGTCGTCATGGTTTATCTGTTCGCGCAGAAGCAATTTGTTCAGGGTATCGCTTCGACAGGGATGAAGGGCTGAAGGAGGGACTTACGACATGAAGAAGTATGTGCTGGTCGGCGCTGGATCCAGAGCGCTGTATATGTTTGCTAAGCCGATGGTAACGGACTGGAGTCACCTCGCTGCCTTTGAAGGCGTATATGATGCCAATCCGCTGCGGGCGCGCTTTCTTAGCGAGGAGTGCGGAGGAATTCCCGTATATGAGGATTTCCACGAGATGATCGCGGCTGTGAAGCCGGATGTGGTCATCGTGGCGAGTACGGATTATACACACCACACCTATATCGTGCAAGCTTTGATCGCCGGGTGTGATGTTATTAGCGAGAAGCCGATGACGATTGATGAAGACAAATGCCGTGAGATCCTGCAAGCGGAGCAGGCGAGTGGCAAGAAGGTGACGGTCACCTTCAACCTGCGGTTTGCGCCATATTTTGCAGCCGTGAAGGAACTGCTGCTTCAAGGGGTTATCGGCGAGATCTACCACATGGATCTGGAGTGGTTTCTGGACCGAAGGCATGGAGCGGATTACTTCCGCAGATGGCATGCCGAGATGAAGAACAGCGGCGGACTGCTGGTGCACAAGTCTACGCATCACTTTGACATCATGAACTGGTGGATGGACAGCCGTCCCGCGGAAGTGCATGCCTTCGGAACGAGACGGGTGTATGGTGACGATCGGCAGGAGCATGGAGCAAGGTGTCTGACCTGTCACCGGAAAGCCGATTGCGAGTTCTATATGGATATCGAGAAGGACCCGTTCATTGAACAATACTATCATCAGGCTGAAGAAGAGGACGGATATATTCGGGACCGCTGCCTGTTTGACAGTCGGATCGATATTTACGATACGATGTCGGTCAACGTCCGGTATGACAATGATGCGATGCTTACCTATTCCCTGGTCGCATACAGCCCGTATGAGGGGTGGCGCGCCGCAATTAACGGCAGTAAAGGGCGAATTGAAGTCTCAAATATATACAGTAATGCAGATATGAAGCAAGGGGAAGCAAGCAGGATTCATATTTACCGAACCGATGGCTCCGAGGAGGTTGTTGAGGTTAATACCTCGGCCGCCGGTCATGGCGGCGGTGATGCGAAGCTGCGCAAGGCGCTGTTTGAAGGGGGAATTGACGACCCGCTGGGGCAGCAAGCGGATAGCTCGGTAGGCGCGGAATCCCTTCTGATCGGCGCTACGGCCAACCGCTCCATTGCCGAAGGCAGGGCCTTTACGCTCCCGGATATATCACCGAATTTCGTTAATGGGAGCTCGTTAAGATGAACAGCGTGCAGGAACTGGAGCAGTATATCTGTACTTTATATGACACACGGGATCAGTTGAAGACGCATGTATTTGACCGCTCCGATGCTGCATTTGCAGTCGGGGACGCCATGCGGGATGCCATCGTCACGCCCGAGGCGGCAAGAGTGCGACAGGTGGAGATCAGGGAGGCTTTCCTGAGGTCCATCGGCGGGCTCCCCGATGTCTCTGCGAATCCGGAAACGGAGGAAGGGCCGACAGCCGGGGAGGATAAATCGCTTGACAGCGCTCCGCTTAAGGGACGTTCGATCCGGACGGCGAGGGGGTTCGGTGAAGCGTCAGGTGTCAGATCGGATCCCTTCCTTAAGGGGCGCACGACCGGTGTGACTCGTGGGGCTGGCTTTCAGGTAGAGAAAGTCGTGTTTGAGTCCAGTCCGGGATATTATGTCACCTCGAATCTGTACCTGCCCGATCATCGGGAGGAGCGGTCCGCGGCCGTCCTCTTCCTGAGCGGTCACGAGTTCGAAGGCAAGCACAACGCTTATTATCAGCGTGTCATCCAGCAATTTGTCCGGGCGGGCCTGATTGTGATGGCTATCGATCCGATAGGACAGGGAGAGCGCCTTAGCTTCTGTAACTCGGAGGAGAAGGAAGGGAGCCGCATTTGGGGCACGCAAGAGCATCAGCAATGCGGGTTTCAGTGTCACTGGCTCGGAGACAGCATTGCACGCTATTTCGTTCATGATGCCATGCGGGCCGTGGATTATTTGTGCGAGCGGCCTGAGGTGGATGAGGCAAGGATTGGCATAACGGGAAACTCCGGCGGCGGAACCCAGACGGCCATGATGATGGTCTGCGATGAACGCATTGCGGCGGCAGCTCCCGCCACCTTCATCATGAACCGGCAGCTGTATATGCATGCCGGGGGCGTGCAGGATGCCGAGCAGGTATGGCCGGGATTAACCAGACTTGGTTATGACCATGAGGATCTGCTCATCGCCTTTGCGCCGAAGCCGCTGCTTGTGCTGGCGGTGGAATATGATTTCTTCCCGATTGAAGGTACGCGGCGTACCGTTGATCGCAGCCGGCGTTTCTGGGAGCTGCTGGGTCACCCAGACCATGTGCAGCTTGTGACCGATGCCTCCACGCATCGCTATACGGACCGATTGGCAGAGGCCGCGGCAGCATTTTTTGTTCAGCATCTTCAGGTGAGGGTGAATGCAGCTTATGAAATGAAGATAGAGGCATTGCCGCCGGAAAATCTGTGGTGCTGCTCCAGCGGTCAGGTGTACCGGGATTATGCGGATGCAAGATCGATCAGGGATTTCAATGAGGATCGCTGCGATCGACTGGCCCAGGCGCGGTCCTTGCTGCCCACGCAGCAAAGACAGGATCAAGCAAGGAAGTGGCTGCAGGAGAGGATCTACGCTTTCCGCAAGCCTTGCGAATTGAATCCGCGCGTGATCCGGCTAGGCGTGGTGGAGGGTCTTGAGGTCGATTACCGTCTGTGGTGGTCGCAGGAAGGCATCATGAACAGCGGTTATGTATTCCGACTTGTCGGGGATTCAACCGGACGAAAGCAGCCGTTGACCGTTGCTGTTTGGCGGGGAGGGACCCGCCGATTGAAGGAGCACTGGGAATGGATTCAGGAGACGTGTCGATCCGGCTGCGCTGTACTGGTGCTGAATACGTCCGGGGTCGGTCCTCATGAGCCTTATCCGATATACGGAAAGCCTGCACATTCCTATTTCGGGGTGCTGCATAAGCTGGCCGATGATCTGATCTGGCTCGGGGATAGCCTGGCCGCACTGCGCACGTTCGATGTACTTCGATGTGTGGAAGCCGTCTCGCACTTTGATGAATGGCAGGGAGGAGTCATCCCGTTCTATGCCGTGGGACGGGAAGGGCTTTACGTGCAGCTTGCGGCTGTGATCGATCCGGGGATTGGACAGGTTAAGGCCGTTGACTCTTTGAGCAGCATCTCGAAGTTGGCCAGTGCACGGCAGCTTGAGGAAGAGGGAGCGATGAGCGTTGTGTTTCCCGGCATGTTGAAGGTGCTTGATCTTCCCGATCTGAACGAACCGCAGGGCGATGACCGCGGGCAACGAGAGAGAAAGGAAGTGGAAGGACATGAGTAAATCAAAACCACTGACCGTCACACTGATCGGAGCCGGACTCCGGGGCATGATCTATAGCAGTTATGCTCTCCAGCGGCCGGATGAGATGCGGATTGTGGCGGTTGCCGATCCGGATGAGGTGCGGCGAAGCCGCTGCCAGGCCAAGTTCGGGCTGGCCGATGAGCGATGCTTTACGAGCTGGGATGAGCTGTTTGCAAGGCCGCGGCAATCGGATGCCGTCTTTATCTGCACAAGGGATCGGGATCATTATGAGCCGACCATGAAGGCGTTGGCGGCGGGATACCATGTGCTGCTGGAGAAGCCGATGTCGCCGGAATGGCAGGAATGCATCGATATGGGCCGGCAGGCGGAAGCCTATGACCGTACGCTCACGATCTGCCATGTTCTTCGGTACGCCCCCTTTTTCCAGGAGCTTAAGCGGCTGCTCGATGAAGGACGGATCGGCCGTTTGATGTCGATCCAGCATAATGAGAACGTCGGCTACTGGCATCAGGCGCACTCGTACGTGCGTGGATATTTCAATAACACCGAGTCCTCCAGCCCGATGATTCTGGCGAAATCCTGTCATGATCTCGACATCATGCAATGGCTGGCCGGAGGCCAATGCCTGAGTGTGGCATCCTATGGCCATCTGTCTCATTTTCGCCCGGAATCCGCTCCGCCCGGCGCGCCGAAGCGCTGCCTGGACGGATGTCCGGTGTCGCATGAATGCCAGTATTATGCGCCGAACACCTATCTGATCGAGAACGCAGGCTGGAAGGGCGAGGCGGCAAGCAACGATCCAAGTTATGAGGCCCGTTACCAAGCGATGCTGGAGGGGCCTTTTGGCCGGTGCGTCTATCATTGCGATAACGATGTCGTGGACCATCAGGTGGTCAGCATGGAGTTCGAGCATGACATTACGGCCGTGTTCACGATGAGTGCATTCACGGAAAAATGCAACCGCACGATCAAGCTTATGGGTACCGAAGGCGAGATTCGGGCCACGATGGAGACCAATGAAATCGAGATCCGCCGCTTTGGCAGCGGCAAGTCGGAAGTGATTCAACTCGTCGATCCGGAAGGCCATGTAGGCCATGGCGGCGGGGATATGCGCTTGATCCAGGATTTTGTGAAGTCGGTGGGGTCCCAGGGCCAGCATGACAGCTTCACTTCGGCCAAGGCGTCGATACAGAGCCACCTGATGGCGTTTGCCGCCGAGCGTTCCCGCGTAGAGAAGCGCATGGTGAGGCTGGAGGAATTTTTGCATAGCGGCGCTCTGGCTTGAATTTCTGTACAACAAGGAGGAATTATCATTATGCAGTTGAACATATTGGAGCATGCGGAGCAAGCAGGTTTAGAGGCAGCCCGCGCTTGCGAGGCCATTCTTCGCGATACGATCGCGGAAAAAGGAAGTGCGCGCATCGTCCTGTCAACAGGCGCGTCACAGTTTGAGTTTTTGTCGCATTTTGTGAAGCTGGATATGGAATGGAATAAGATCGAGATGTTCCATTTGGATGAATATATCGCACTGTCGGAATCTCACCCCGCGAGCTTCCGTAAATATTTGAAGGAACGCTTTCTGGCCTACGCGAATGTCGGCAAGGCATGGCTGATTAACGGCGAAGGCGATCCTGAGGACATGGTGAAGCGGTTGAATGAGGAAATTGTGAAAGCGCCTGTGGATCTGGCCTTGATTGGAATCGGAGAAAATGCGCATATTGCCTTTAATGATCCGCCGGCTGATTTTGATAACGAGTCGCCTTATACAATCGTGAACCTGAGCGATACGTGTAAGAACCAGCAGGTTAGGGAGGGCTGGTTTGCATCGAATGAGAAAGTGCCTCAGCAAGCGATTACGATGACGGTCAAACAGATTTTGAAGAGCCGCCATATCGTATCGGTTGTGCCTCATCAGGCAAAGGCGGCAGCTATTCTAAATACCATTAAAGGCGGAGTAGATAACCAGGTGCCCGCCACAATCTTGAAGACCCATCCAAGCTGGATGCTGTATCTGGATAAAGCATCGGCAGCGCCGATTTATCAGTGGGCTTAATTATTCAGATTTAGGGATGCTGGTGTAATGCGTGCAGAGCTGCTGATTCCGTTATACGAGTGTGTAAACCATCCGGTGTGCTCGGCAGCATGAAAAGAGCGCGCAAAGCGGGTGAACCGAAAGTTATGCTCATCTGTTCTCTGTCTGGAGCGGAGGAGCATGTCGATGAAGCCATGATCACCGCTTCCGCTGCCTGGGAAAGCGTCATATGAACAAACCTGTGAGGGTAATTGTGTAATTTAATGAACTTGCACAGATATCGAGTTCATTTATGCGAAGAACAAGTATAGAACAGTTAGGGGGACGCCTATGTTGTGGCGAGGTAAGCTCCCGCACACCGGGGCACTGGTAGAAATAGAGGCGTTAGATGGACGAATCGCGGATGTGCGGCCGTTGGGTCAGCATGAGACATCGGCGAAGCTGCCCTGGATCAGCTGCGGCTGGATCGATTTGCAGGTCAATGGTTTTGGCGGCTACGATTTGAACGGCACCGTGACATCGAGGAGTGATATCGAAGGCGTGACGCTGGCGCTGCATCGCCGGGGCGTTGCTTCCTATTTGCCAACCGTCATTACAGGGAGTTACGACCGGATGCGTCAGGCATTCACCGCTTTATCCCAATATGTCCAATCCAGGCATTTGGGAAGTGCCTCAATTGCAGGCATTCATATGGAGGGACCTTATCTATCCGGTGAAGACGGCAGTCGTGGGGCGCATCCGAGAGAGTACGTCCGAAATTCGGATTGGGATGAGTTTCAGCGGCTCCAGGATGCGGCGGACGGGCTAATTCGGATGGTAACACTTGCGCCGGAGCGTGAGGGGGCGGTTCCTTTTATTGAGAAACTGGTTAAATCAGGCGTTGTGGCAGCGATCGGGCATACGATGGCTACCGGGGAGCAGATCGAGCAAGCGGTGCAGGCAGGGGCGACGGTGTCGACCCATCTGGGGAACGGCTCACAGCCGATTCTGCCGCGGCACCCCAACTATATTTGGCAACAGCTGGCTGATGACCGGTTATGGGCAACCTTTATCCCGGATACACACCATCTGGCACCGTCCGTGCTGAAAGCCATGCTGCGGGCTAAACGGGAGAAAGCAGTGCTCGTTAGCGATGCCGTCATGTTCGGCGGCATGGCCCCCGGACAGTACAGCAGCCTCATCGGAGGCGCAGTGGAACTGACGGCAGACGGCCGCCTGCATACGGTAGAGAATCCGGCGATACTGGCCGGTTCCGCTTCTTCCCTGGACGTCGGTATTGCGAATGCGATTCGCTATACGGACATGACGCTGGCGGAAGCGATAAGCGCGGTCACAAGCCGCCCGGCAATGGTGTTGAATGTGCCGCAATTAGGCGAGCTGGACATTGGTCGTCCGGCGAACCTGACACTGTTCGATTGCTATGCGGACGGGACGAATATGTCTGTTCGGGAGACCGTAGTTGCAGGTGAGACGGTGTATAGATCTGTTTGATGTCGGGATGGTGAACGAGAGGGGGAGCGTGGGAAGTATTTCACTTTCCGTCGGGGTGTGAGTGTAAAGTATGAGCGCGAACCGCCGCGCTCGCAGGCTCTACAGATCAGCCGCGCTCCTTCGCCCAGCCGAACAGCCATAAAAAATCCCCGATGTGGCGCGACACACACGGGGATGTTTTTTGGCTTTGTTCTATTTTTCGATATGTTCTTCGAACCAGCGGACAATATGGCTCAAGCGTTTTACCCGCAGATGCGGGTGGCCGCTACGGGACAAGTTGTGGTCCGCTCCCGGGAAGCGGATCAGCTGGGTTTCCCGCCTGAGCCGCTTCAAGGCGATGAACAGCTGTTCGCCCTGCTCGATCGGGCAGCGGAGATCCTGTTCTCCATGAAGGATGAGGAGCGGGGTGTTCATATCCTTCACGTAAGCGAGAGGTGAATGCTTCCACAGCTTCTCCAGGTCATCCCACGGATTGCCCCAAATCTGATCCTGCGTGAATGAGTAACCGATATCGCTGACCCCGTAGAAGGAAATCCAGTTCGATATTGAACGTTGGGTTACTGCCGCTTGGAAGCGGTCGGTATGACCCACGATCCAGTTGGTCATGAAGCCGCCGTAGCTGCCGCCGGTGACACCAAGACGGGAGGCATCAATATATGTGTAGGTATCGAGAACATAATCCACAGCTTCCATCAGGTCCTGATAGTCACGTCCGCCGTAATCTCCTCTGACAGTATTAACGTGTACCTGACCGTACCCGTGCCCGCCCCGGGGGTTTGTATAGAATACAGCATAACCGGCTGCAGCAAGCAGCTGGAATTCGTGCATGAACGTGTGAGCGTACATGGCTTGAGGTCCACCGTGAATCTCAAGCACGGCCGGAACTTTGGAGCCTTCGGTAAAGCCTGCAGGCTTCATGATCCAGCCTTGAATCGGCCAGCCGTCGGAGGTATGGAACGTAAAGGACTCCGGCGTGCTTAACGTAATCTCATTCCAGAGCTCTTCATTGCAGTGGGTCAGGCGGCGTTCTTTGTCCTCGGCTGCAGAGTAGCTGAACAGATCGCCGGGCTGGAGCAGGTCAGCAGCGGCAAAAATGATTGTATCCTCAGGAGTTAAAGCAAATTGATATACCTCGCGTTCACCCGATACCACCAGGTCAAAAGATGAGCCGTCCAGTGCAAAACGTCCGATATGCACGCCGCCGTCCTGGCTAAGCTGGAGGTATACCGATTGACCGTCCTTGCTGAACAGAGGAGGCGTTCCTGCACCGGATCTCATATCACTTACAGCGGCGTGCCCTAGCTGAACATCCATGTCCGTAAAGAGGACACGGGATTCTCCACCGGAGAGCGGAACGAGATGAATCTTGGTCAGCGTGGCAAACCCGCAGCTGAGATCGCTGGCGAGCATAAGAACATACTGCCCATCCGGAGTGAAAACAATGGACCCGATCGACAGCGTTCCGTCCGTTATTTCGGTTACGGATATGTCCGTGAGGTCCATCACGAATACATCGTTGGTCAAACGCAGATCGGGATCCGGGAACTGCTCCGTGGCTAGACTGTTGCTGTATGCGATGTGGCCGCCATCCGGCGACCAGGCGAAGGCATATACGTCATAATCGCCATCAGTTATTTGCTTGCATTCCTCCGTTGCCGGATTCACGATATATAGATGATTTCTACGTCCATTCCACAATCCGCCGCCATCGGCTTTATATTTAATGCGGTTAATGATCTTTTCTTCGGGCAGCTTATTTTTATCGTCTTTGCCTTGGTCTTCGCTTTCGGTAGACTCCGCTGCTTCCGCCTCACTTCGAATCAGAAGGCGCGTGCTGTCCGGTGACCATTTAAATGCACTGACACCATGCTTCATGTCGGTAACCGGGCGGGCTTCCCCTCCGTTGGCAGGCATGATCCATATCTGTGGCTTGTCGCCTTTTTTACGCAGGAAGGCGAGCTCTGACCCGTTGGGGGACCAAGCAGGTGCAGCATCGGCTTCGCCGGATGTGAAGGGAATGTCCTGGGTTCCAACTGCAGGCAGCAGACGAATGTGGGAGCGGTAGCCGTCGAACTTTTCGCTGACGGATTTATGTACGTATGCTATAGCTCCGCTTGCGGGAGAGACAACGGGGTCATTTAACCAGTGCATCCGGTACAAATCCTCCGGGGTTATAAGTCGCTTATCAGTCATGAATCATCCTCCTAATCTTCTCTGTGAGTTAACCTTTATTATCCCAGATAATGGTATGAAAATCTAGACAAAAGAAAGAGGTAGATTGTGAACATTTCAATCCAAATGCTAGTAAAATAGAGGGGGAAATTACAATAATACTAGGTAATGAGATAGCGGTTTCGTAGTGAAAAGGTCCAGTTAATTTTCTGCTGGTCAATTTATATATGAAATGTGGTTGATAGACTCCGCAGCAGTTCCTCTTCTCTTTTTGTTATAATTGAGATAGACTCTCAATTAGGAGTATGTAAAAAAGATCAACTATATATAGCTCGGGAGGAATCAGATATGAATGTAAGTGAAGCGATCCGTACGCGCCGCAGCCTTGGCAAAGTCAAGCCTGACGCCGTGCCGCAGGAATGGATTGAGCAAATCTTAGAAGCAGGGACCTGGGCGCCGAACCACAAGCTCACGGAGCCGTGGAAGTTTTTTGTGATGCAAGGAGAGGGACGGGACGTGCTGGGTAATGCTCTTGGAGACATACAGGTTGCAGGTGGCGACGATACCAGCGATGAGGTGGTAGCTGCAGCTCGTGAATCGGGACGCACGAAGGCCTATCGTGCACCGCTTGTCATCGGTGTGGCGGTTGAGCCTTCCACGGACCCGAAGGTGATTGAGCTTGAAGAGTACGGAGCGGTGTTTGCAGCAACTCAGAATATGCTTCTGCAAATCCATGAGCTTGGTCTTGGTGCCGTGTGGAGAACGGGTGAGCCGTGCTTTCATGCCCTGATGAACCAAGCGTTTGGTTTGAAACCAGACGATAAAATGCTGGGCTTCCTGTACATCGGATATCCGGATATGGAGCCGAAGCAAGGAAAACGTCAACCGGCAGCGAATAAGACCGTATGGCTGAATAGTGCTGCAGACCTGTAGTTTATCTACCCTCGGCAGCGAAAATCCGGTATAATTAACCCTAAGTTTGTCGAAGGGTGTAATGGCATCCGGGCGATTGACACTAGGGGAGTGTACATGGATGAAATTTCGATTCAAGTTGTGGGATCTGGGCAGTAAACTTATTTTTATAGCAACCTGTTTAGCGCTGGCTTCCTTCTTTTTTAAATGGCTGGATATTGGCGTGGCTGCAGAGAACGGCTTTTTGCAGGGCGGCGCGTTTTTCATAGTATGTTTTATCTATCCATTTCTGAAAGTGGTTCGCGAGAAGAAGATGAACAAGATTATTGCATACGCTTTTGCGCTTGCAGCGATTATCTTGACCATGATGTACGTATCGTCCAAAACGGTTGATTTTTTTGGGCAGACAATCAGAGGGGCTGCTGCGGGGCCGTATCTGTTCATGGTATCGTGCGGGCTGCTGAGTTTTGGGATTTTCAAACGCAAATATTAGATTCCTGCTGCATGCACATGCAAATTATAAGAATCAAGGGCTGGACCTGGAAGTGGCTGATGGCTGCTGGGGACGGCCCTTTTTTCTCTAATAAGCGTGATCACAACCGGATCAGATGGAAAAAAACACAAACCGAACATGAAGCCCTGGCATGTGATGTAACATTGAGCGGGATACTGGGCTTTTGATATACTTAAGAGAGCGGCTTTTAACCGCAGTATTACACATCAGGGAGGGATTTCTTCAATGGCCAATCAAACTTTTACCGATGGACCTACTTTAAATGACGGCGTCAAAATGCCGTGGCTGGGCCTCGGCGTATGGAAGACCAAAGAAGGCGAAGAGGTTATTCAATCCGTAAAATCAGCAATCGCTGCAGGATACCGCAGCATCGATACAGCAGCTGTCTATGGCAATGAAGAGGGCGTGGGGCAAGCTATTCGCGAATCCGGCGTTTCGCGGGACGAGCTGTTCATCACAACCAAGGTATGGAATGAAGACCAGGGTTATGAGAAGACCCTGCAAGCTTTTGAGACGAGCCGCAAGAAGCTGGGACTGGATTTCATTGATCTGTACCTCGTGCACTGGCCGGGAAAAGATAAATACCTCGATACGTGGAAGGCCTTGATTCATCTGCAAAGGGAAGGACTTGTCCGTTCCATCGGCGTCAGCAACTTCCAAATCCGCCACTTGCAGCATATCATGGAGGACACCGGCGTTGTTCCGGTTGTGAACCAGGTGGAATTGCACCCGCTGCTCTCCCAGAAGGAGCTCCTGGGGTACGCGCGCGAGAATCATATCGTTCTGGAAGCATGGAGTCCATTGATGCAAGGCAACCTGGATCAACCGGTGCTGGCCCAGATCGCGGAGAAATACGGAAAAACAACGGCGCAAGTCATTCTGCGCTGGGATATTCAGAATGGTATTATTGTCATTCCAAAATCGATTAAAGACCATCGTATCCGTGAGAATGCCGGCATTTTTGATTTCGAGCTTTCTGCAGCGGATATGGCGGCCATTGACGGTTTGAACCAAAACAAACGTTTTGGCTCCAATCCGGACGAATTCCTGTTCTAGAATCTGCCTCTATCTTATAAAAAGAGCGAGTACAACCCTTTTGACGGGAAGTTCTCGCTCTTTTTTTGCATATTCCGAGATAGGACCTACAGGGATGAATCGGCTCCGCGATCCTCCTCATCGGAGGCATCCTCCGGAAACAGCGGTTCGCCTATCGTGCCAAGCTTTCCTTGCACGAGGTCTTCATGCAGTCTTTTTAGCCAGTTCAAGTCGGTCCTGGCGTGTTCATACAGCCCGATCATGAGGTGCTGGGCGCTGCGGGGAACGATATGTTTGTGTTCCTCATACAGTTGGTACGCATGATTCACCCGATGCTCCGCATCCCGGATACGGGATTGCAGGATAGGGGCAAGTACGGCTGGGTCTGCGTGGCGTGAGAAAGGCAGGGCGATATAGAGCGGGTGGTGCACAGGCTCGATGTCCCTGAATTTCTTGAGCAGCAGCTGTTCAAAAAGCTTGCGTCCGGCATCCGTGATCCGGTAGATGGTTTTGTCCGGCCGGCTGTCGCTGTGTATGGTTTCGACCGCCTCAATGCATCTGTCCTCGGCGAGCCGGTCTACTGCGTAATAGAGAGAGCCCATCTGAAGTTTGGTATACTGATCCATCCCGCGATCCTTCATCTTGATCCGGATCTCGTACGGATGATAGTCACCCTCCAGCAGCAAACCCAGAATGGCTAGTTTCATCGACATTCCACTAGGCTCCCTTGGCCTTACTAGGAACGGCCACCCGTTCGTTGCCCATCATGAGCACAAACACCAGAGCCAGCACCGCTGGCACAAGCGCCCACATAAACGTATTTGCGATGGAATCGGCCAATGAAACCGTGACTTGCTCGCGTACGTTCGGAGGAAGCTGGCCCATCACCTCGGGCGAAAGCACCACATCCGCATTCAGCGGGACACCGGCCGGTGCATTCCCTGCGGCTTCAGCAAGTCGGCTGTTCAGGCCATTGCGCTGAATGATACCGAAAATGGTGATCCCGACCGTCATGCCGAACGAGCGGAGGAAGGAGTTCGTCGAAGTGGCTGCACCACGCTGTCTGGCATCGAAGTTATGGATGGAGGCCATGCTCAGGGTGGAGAACGAGAACCCGACGCCAAAGCCGGTCAGGACCATGAAGATCGTCAACAGGTAGCGAGGCGTATCAGGATTTATCGTGCTCAGGCAGAAAATACCCGCAATAAAGCAAAACACCGACAGGATCATAATGTTCCTGAACGAAGTTCGAGTTGTGAGCATACCGCCGCCTTGGCTGCCGGCAACGCTGCCGAGCATCATCGGCATCAGAATGAGGCCGGAATTGGTTGCGGTTCCGCCATACACTCCGCTAACAAAGATCGGAATGTAGATGGTTGCCACGATAAAGGTTGCGCCATAGAACAAGGCCACGATATTGCTCGAGGCAAACAGGCGCTTGCGGAACATCTGGAACGAAATGATCGGCTCAGCTGCCCGGGTCTCCGCGAAGAGAAACACAACGAACAGGGCAATGAATCCCCCGAATAAGCCCAAAATTTGCGGTGAGTCCCATGCAAAGGTTTGCCCGCCCAGCTCCAGACCGAACATTAGGCAGATGATGGCACCTACAAGTGTTGCGGCTCCCGTCCAGTCAATCTTCTGCTTGGCATGGGAACGGGTCTCCTTATAGGAAGTCATGATGAAAATAAAGGATACGATCCCGATTGGAACGTTGACGTAGAATATCCATTCCCAGCCAACGCTATCGGTAATAAAAGCACCCAGCAGCGGTCCCATAATGCTGGAGGTACCGAATACGGCACCGAGCAAACCCGTCATTTTACCGCGCTTCTCCGGCGGGAACAGGTCAAACACGATGGTAAACGCAATCGGCATAAGAGCACCGCCGCCGATTCCTTGAATCGCCCGGTAAATAATAAGCTCTGTCATGTTGTTGGCCATCCCGCAGAGGGCGGAACCGATCAGGAAGACAACCAGCCCGAATATAAAGAACCGTTTCCGCCCGTACATATCGGACAGCTTGCCGAAGATCGGTGTGCCGGCCATTACGGCAACCATGTAGATCGAGGTTACCCAGACGACTTGGTCGAAGCCCTGAAGATCGCGGATAATCGTCGATAAAGCCGTGGCTACAATCGTGTTATCGATGGCGGCCATGAAGATGCCCAGCAGCAGACCGGCCACGACCAATTTGATGTTGCTTTGTTGTGCATTCATGTTAAGAATACTCCTTTTCCATATTCAACTATGTATATATTATTCAAATTTGAATAATTCGGTGGTTATATTGTAGCCGGATTAGCAGATGTTGGCAAGATGTTTAATGGCACTGCCTGTCCTTACATTCTGGACAAGAAAAAACAAGGCCAACCCCCTAATTGCGGGATGACCTTGTAACGCAATCAAGCAGCTGCCAGAGCGTATCTTTACATCAAGCTGCCTAGCAGAAATTTTGTTATTCCTATGCGGTATTTCGTGTGATAACAGGATGAGAGCGAGTGTATTCAGCTGTTCATCTGCGGGGATCTGGCATCTAGCTGCATGAATTCGATCCGGTTACCGTCCGGGTCCCTGGCCCAGCACTGCATATTGAAGTCTTTCCCTTGAACGGGTTCAACGTCGAGTGTTATGCCCCGCTTGCGAAGATGCTCCGCCAAGCTGTCGATATCTTCAACCTCAAGACAGAGATGGAAGAACCCGACAGGCCGCTGTACATGTGCCGGTTTATTTTGACCACCGTAAAACAACTCGATAAACTGTCCATCACACACCTTAATGTACTCAATCCATGGCTCGCCCTGATCGTTCGGGATATCAAAAGCGCGGGTAAAGCCAAGAACGTCGCAGTAAAAATGCAGGGACTTCTCCATATCGGCAACATCAAAACGCCAGATGGGCGATTCCTTTAATCATGACGGCATTCCTCCTCGGTATGAATATAAGCTTGAGATCAGATGATTTCATAAGACAATTGTAGCCCATTTTGTATACGCTTCCATATATATATTTGCAAAATCGGAGAAATAAACCCGGATGTTATCCTTGGGGATCAGCAGCTTTACTTCCCCGGCTAAGTCAATCCGGCTTCCAACTGCATTGTTATCAATATAATCATGCAGATGCCAAAAAACCAAGACCTGCTAAAGCTGGCCTTGGTTTGGGTGTCAACATCACGCAGTGGTGTTATCTTCATGCTGCTGTGTCAACAATCATGATGCGGTACTGCTATCAGCAGGGCCTGTTGGACAGGCAGACATCTTATTCGTAAGTCAGGCTATCCAAAATTCCCTTCACGCTCAGCTCAGCGCAAGCCATGGACGTATCGGCTACGCCGTAATACATCTTCACGACATCGCCATCCACCAGCGCGCCGCAGGAGAAGACCACGTCTCCGAAGAAACCGTTCTTCTCATAATCGGCTTCCGGCTCCATGATCGGATGATTGGAGCGGGCAATTACTTTGGATGGATCGTTCAGATCCAGCAGCAGGGCGCCCATGCAGTAGCGGTGATCGAGCGTTGCGCCATGGTAGAGCTCCAGCCAGCCCTTTTCCGTGCGGAATGGCACGGCTCCGCCGCCCATACGGCCGCTGTCCCACATGCCGTCACGGAGTCCGGCAAGATGTTTATGGTTGCCCCAGTACAAGAGGTTATCGGATTCTGCAATCCACATTTCCGGATTACCCGTACTCTTTGTGGTCGGGCGGTGCAGCGCATAGTATTTGCCGCCTATCTTCTCGGGGAAGATCAGCACGTCCTTGTTGTCCGGTCCGAATATCATCCCGTGATGCGTGAAGTTCACGAAATCCTGTGTGGATACCATCGATTCACCGACACCGACCGGGGACACGGCGGAGAAGTAGATATAATACGTATCCCCAATTTGCGTGACGCGTGGATCTTCGATACCGAAGGATTCCAGCGACTGCGCTGGATAGACCAGCGGCTTGTCATCTATGGTAAATCGATGTCCATCTTTGCTGCGAGCCACTCGAATATAAGACAAGGATGTCAGATATTCGAAGGTGGCGCTGTGATTCACATTGCGAATGACGCGAGGGTCTGAGAAGTCATAACGCGGATCATCGGTACGGAATTCCAAAATATCCAGCTTCTGCGTTGCTGCGTTGAATACAGGCGCTTTGACAATCATCGGGTCAGCACTGACCGGACGTTCCGCAACGCGGAGCAGCAACAGCACCTCACCGTTATATTCGGCTACGCCTGCGTTAAAAGCGCCAATTACTTCAAAACCTTCATGATACGGCTTCACATCAGCCGGTGTAATGAGAGGGTTCTCCTCATATCTGTATATATTCATGGTTGTTTACCCCTATCCAAATAAGCGTTTTTTTTATATGAGAACGGCTGTAATGTTACTGTTCGAACTTGAGGAACGGGTCCTGAATGGTGATGCGATGTGCTTCGGCATCGCTGATTCCGGCATAGAGATCGGCGGTTCCGTTCGAATGGCGAACGAGACCTCCGCTGAATACGACGTCAGCCAGATCCGGACGCTTGGTTTCCCCCGACAGGAATTCGGCACGTACAGCAATCAATTCCATATCACTGAATTCGCCAGTCTGCGGGTCGAGGGCAAACACCATGGGATAATAGTGGCGATCACCGGCTTCATCGAAGCTGGCCACATGACCGAGTACGCCGACAAGCCCATTTCTCAGAATGTGCAGTTCGTTAGCCCCGCCCCATTCTGAATCGATAAATTGATCTGGCAAGAGAGGAGCATCGTTCACAAGCTCTACCGTCACATCATCCAGCGACTTTACCTTGGTGAACCCGATTTTACCCCGGCCGCCTTTTTCACCTTGAGGACGGGTGAACACGCCAATCTCACCGCTTACCAGCTCCGCGAGGCGTAGATCCTTCATTGCATCGGGGCCTGTGAAGAAAGGGGAGAGCTCATTCAGCGTTTTGCCTTTCCGGAACACGGTTCTCCACATCAGCGCATTCTCCATCGCAGGATGCGGGAAGATCTCAACGCCCCCCAGCACCAGTTCGCCTTGGATGAAGGTAAAGAACGGATCCTGCAGCGTGAGGACAGGTGCGCCCCCCAGGGGCATCCAAGCCCCGTCCTTTTCCATAAAAAAGTGAATTTCCGAATGCTCGCTGTCCCGCGATTCCACCCGGCCTGCAATCACGGTGACCCCATCGATCCGGAATGGAGCCGTGATGTTATACACGTCTTTGTCGCCTACGCCGGTAAAATGCAGTTTAACCGGGTTTTGAACGTTAGACTTCCTGTCTTGATATTCTTGCAACAGCACTTTGCATGTTTTCACTGCGGATTTATTCATTGCCACTGTCATGCAGCCTCCTTATATAAACCATATAATAATTGCGTCCTAGGAAAGCCAGACCACTGCCGTATGAGGGGGGATTTCGATAAGAGACCCGCCGATCGGTACAATCTCGTCACTAGCCGCTGCCATCTCCAGCTTCTTATCGGACCAATAGGAGAGGTCCAGCCTAAGCGGCTCGCTCCCGAACTGGAGCACGATGACGGCTTCATCGCTACCGGAGCGTTTGGTATATGCGATTGCGTCACCTGTCAATCGTTCGAGTTTAACGTATTCACCGGCCGCGATGGCCGGATATCGGCTTCGGAGCGAGAGCAGCTTTTTATAAAAAGAATAAATGGAATCTGGCTGCTCCCGCTGCGCTTCCGTATGAATCCGTTCGTGCCCGGGACCCATCCCGATCCAGGGTGCCGCTTCCGAGAAACCGCCGTAACGGCTTCCATTCCACTGCATGGGGGAACGGGAATAATCGCGGCTCTTGGCCCGGGCGATGCTTAATGCTTCTTCTTCCGTTTTTCCATTCTTATGGGCGATCTCATAATGGCTGATGCCTTGAATATCCCGCATATCCTGGATTCGGTGCGCGATATGGTTTCTCATCCCGATCTCATCGCCATAATAGAGGAAGGGGATACCCTTCGCGGTTAACATAAGGGCTCCCATCAGCTTGGCTCTCTGTTCTTCCAGCTCCGTATTACCTTCGCCGAATCTCGAAATGTGGCGCTGCATATCATGGCTGCTGAAGAACAAGGTTGGAAGCTGGTCAGATGTATGTTGGTCTTCCATCAATTGGAGCTCTCGATATAAATCCGCTGGCCGGAATCGTTCCTGGCTGCCCAGATTGAAATTAAACACCACATCGAGCAGACCGCTGCCGCTGTATCGGCGCAGGATGTCCATATCCTCAGAGCCGACTTCACCTACCATAAAAATGCCTTCCCGTTCATGCACATAGCCGCAAATGTCGCCGATCGCCTCCAGGATCCCATCCTGGTTCTGATCGTATCGATGGACCTGTCTGCCTTTCTCATCTACCGGATTATCCAGGAATTCGCCCGAGACTTTAAGAAAATTGATGACATCAAGCCGGAAGCCGTCGATTCCCTTCTCCAGCCAAAATCCCATAACATCCTTCATCGCCCGGCGGACTTCCGGGTTGGCCCAGTTCAGATCAGCCTGTTCCTTCGCAAAGGCATGGTAGTAATACTGCCCCGTGCCTTCATCCCATTCCCAGGCGCTTCCGCCGAAAAAGGATTCCCAGTTATTCAGTGCGCCTTGTTCATCAGGAGACTTCCAAATATACCAGTCGCGTTTCGGAGAGAGGCGAGAGGATCTGGATTCCTGAAACCAGGCATGGGCAGATGAAGTATGATTCAGCACAAGATCCACAATGACCCGGATGCCCCGCTGATGAGCCTCATGAATGAAATAATCGAAGTCTGCCATCGTCCCATATTGCGGATCGACCGCGTAATAGTCTGAAATATCGTAGCCGTTATCGATCTTGGGAGACAGATAGAAGGGAGTCAGCCATATCCCGCCGATTCCTAGCTCCTCCAGGTAATCCAGCTTGGATGTGATTCCGGGGAAATCTCCGATGCCATCCCCATTGCCATCACAGAAGCTGGGCATATAAATTTCATAAAAGACGGTTTCCTGCCACCACTTTTTTGGATATCGATCCATACGTTCTCCACTCCCGGATGAAAGGTGTTTTCTGTTTTCACCCTTTATTTAAGAAGAAGCCCGAATAGCAGGTTGTAATGTAAAGTACAGACCTCTTAAACGAGCTTCCTGCAGCCATCGGACGTTATTTCGAAAATATCCTGTTTTTATTTGAGACTGAACTGCATGCCTTCCTTGAACTTTTTGCCGAAGATTGCAAACATGATAATAATCGGCACGGTGAGCAGGACGGATGCAGCATACAGCGGACCAGGATAACTGCCATACGGTCCGAACATCTGGGACAAGAGAACGTTGAGTGTCAGCATGTTGTCGCTGCGAACAACGATCATATCCCATAGAAGCTCTGTCCAGCGCTCCATTAGCAAGAACAGGAAGATAACCGCGGTTATGGACTTGGACATGGGCAGCATGATTTTGTACAAAATTTTAAAATCCGATGCGCCATCCAGCTTCGCTGCTTCAATAAAGGCATCCGGAACAGCTTTAAAGAAGTTGGTGTACATGAAAATCGCCCATAAACTGACGGCCTTAGGAATGATCATGGCCCAGTACGTATCGTAAAGTCCTACCTTCTGGATGATGAGGAAGTTTGGAATCAGCAGAATGATCGCCGGGAAGAACATATGGAATAACACGAAGTTATTCACGGTATCGCGTCCGCGGAATTTCAATTTGGACAGCGCATAGGCTACCATGATTCCGAACAACATCATAAGGAAGGTGGAGGCAACTGAAACGATGACGCTGTTGAAGAATGCATTCATCCAGGGACGGGCAATGCCGACCTCGCCGCCGGTCAGGAGCCATTCATAGGATTTTAAAGAAAATTTGCTTGGAACGAGCTGCCTGTCCACTTGTGCCCAATCCGCAAACGAGTTGAGCACCATGTACAAGTAGGGGTACACCATGACGAGAAGCAGAAGGGTGGCCAGTACATAGCGGCTCGCGAGACGACGTTTACTATTTTTCTTAGACCCAACCATTTCGTTTCCCCCAGCTTTCCAGCAGTTTACGAATCACGAAGATCGAGATGAACGTGACAATCGATGCCATAATGGCAATCGCGGATGCATATCCTGCTTGCAGATTCGTAAAGGCTTGATTAAAGATTTCCATCTGCCATGTATTGGTTGCGAAGTTCGGTCCGCCACCCGTCAGCTGGTAAACTTCTGTAAAGATGCCGAAGGTTACGCCGAACGAAAGAATGAGTGTTGTATACAGGGCAGGGTACAAGAGCGGCAGTGTGATTTTCCAGAAGCGCTGTCTGTCGCTTACCCCATCAATGGCAGCTGCTTCATAAACTTCTTTGTCAATGCTTTCAAGACCCGACGTCAGGATCAACGCATAATAACCTGTGAACTTCCAGGCCAGAATCAAACCGACGATAAACAGTGCAGAGAAAGGTGAGCCGAGCCAGTCGATATTAATCCCGAAGGTGCCTCTTAAGAACTCGTTGACCGGGCTGTTGTAAGATAGAAAGCCTTGTACGATCAGGGATGCAACAACTCCTGAGGATAGATACGGCAGGAAGAACCCGATCAGGTATACGCTTTTGAATTTAGGCAATCCCTGAATAACAACGGCTACGGCCAGCGACATGGCGGTTACCAGTGGAACAAACAGCATCATGAATTTGTAAGTCACCCAGAAGGCGGATTGCACACCGGGCGCTGCCATGGCTTTTCGGAAATTGTCCAGTCCCACAAAATCAAATTCGGGGGCGATAAGATCCCAATTCGTAAAAGAAAGGTACAAGGACCAAAGCAGTGGTCCCAGAAAAAATACCAGTCCGAAAATAATGTAGGGACTGGCGAAAAGCCAGCCCAACTTATTATTTTGCTTATTAATCATGATTAAAGTTCACCTTCAATCGCTTTCTTCATGTTATTCCAACCGGTTTGCGGATCGATTTCGCCGCGAATGACCTTATTGAAGGCCTCTTGTCCAATTAAAGTTTGCAGTTCATTGAATTTTGGATTATCCATGGCAGGAACGCCTTTGGATACCGCTTCCGCATACAGAGCCAGCTCCGGTTTTTCAGCGAGGATCTGCTTGAAGCCTTCCACTTCATTCAGATCATCACGTGCCGGCGGCAGGTTGGTTTGCTTAAACCATTTCACGTCATTTTCTTCATTGGCATAAACCCATTTCAAGAATTCGGCAGCAGCTTGCTGCGACGCTTCAGGAGCACCGGAGAAAATCACGAGGCCTTTTGCATCCGCATAGGTTTTGGCATTGGCCGGATCCATATGATCCGGAACCGGAGGCAGGGTCAGGGTGAAGTTCTCTCCATATTTAAGTTCAGGATACTTCGTTGCCCACATATCGAATGTCCAAGGACCGATATCAGTGAACACACCGGCGCCGGTTTCGAATGGATCGGTTGCATTCTGGGCCAATATGCCGCCAGCCTTGCGAAGATCATCGACAAAAGTCAGCATTTCAACGCCGGCTTTATCGTCAGCAACCAGGTTTTGGCCTTCAATGAATTTGTTGCCGTCTGAAGCTGCATTGTAGAGCAGGAAGAAGTCAAACCAGCGTTTCCAAGCTGTAGGGTCCGCAAGGTCAGCGCCTTTGGCCCACATATATTTATCCGGATATTTTGCTTTCAGCTTCGCTGTTGCTTCCAGAACCTCACTGTAGGTTTGAGGCGGCTCATTATATCCGATTTCTTTGAGGAAATCGGTACGCCAGCCAATGAGCATCGGGTTAGAGTAGATCGGCAGTACATATTGATGGCCGTCTGCAAATTCCCAAGGGGCAATCGTTTCCGCCATGTTACGGGACTCTACCATCTCTTTAAATTGCGGCAGTTCATCAAGAGCGACCAGCGCTTTACTGTTGGATAGCTGCGCAGCGAATCCACGATTGATATTCTCTGCTACCGTCGGTGCATTCCCGCCAGCAATGGCAGCCTGAATACTCGCTTCGGAACTTGGTGATTCTTTAATGGCGCTAACGTTAACCTTTACGTCCGGATTCACAGCTTCGTATTCTTTGGCCATATCTTGCCAAAATGCTTGCTGCGGCGGGTTAGGAGCGGCCCAGAACTCAACGGTAGTTACACCATCAGCGCTTTGCCCCCCGCTGCCGCCGCCATTACCACAAGCTGCGAGGACCGTTCCACCTACCAATGTAATTGCCAGAAGCAAAGAAACTCTTGATTTTTTCATGTTGACCCTTCCTCCCAAATGCAATGTGTCTTCCATTAACGGAAGTTTAAATCGCTATCTTTGTAACGTTACAAAATAAAATTACTCATTACTGAAAGCGTTATATCAACATTATTATTCATGAATCATGCTTTTGTCAACGCTTTATCATGTAGAATACAACAAACAATTAATTCCTGTGAGGTAAATTACACAAATATATCACTTTACACATTAAACTTGTAATGTTAAAATAATGTTTGTAATGTTAAGCCAAGAAGCTTTCAAATCTCTGATGGTTTTCGGTATAGTATGATGAGAATCCATTCACCCTATACAACTATTCTTACTATAAAGAGAAAGGAACGTTATCCTTGACTAAGCCAAAAATTACGATGCAGGATATCGCAGACCACTTGCAAATCTCCAAGAACTCGGTTTCGCAAGCACTATCAGGTAAAGGCGGTGTCAGCGAGGAGACGCGCAAGCTCATCATTCAAGCGGCGGATGAGTTAGGCTATGTCTATACGGGTAATCGCAAACGATTCCCGGACCAGGAGGACAAGGAAGAATCTACAGGCAGTATTGCTCTTGTAGCAACGGATTTTGCCTTCTCGATGCGGGGCTTTTTCGGGGAAATCTACCTTACGATAGAAAATGAAGTGCAGAAGAGAGGGAAGAAGCTGCTCATTCAATCCATTTCCCAGCAGATGATGAAGGATCAGACGCTCCCCCCTTTTATTGAGGGAAGAGAAGTGGACGGGATTCTGATCCTCTCGCATCTCAGTACCGAATATATGAACACGCTAATCGACACGGGGATTCCTACCGTGCTTATCGATCATCACCATCCCGAAGTGCAGGCCGATGCTATTCTTACGAACAACCGGTTCAGTGCCTATCATGTCGTTAAACATCTCTACGAGCTCGGACATAGAGACATTGGTTTTGTTGGAAATACGTCCTTCTCTCCAAGCTATTACGAACGCCTTGAAGGATTCAGACTTGCCCACTATGAACTTGGGATGGAACTCCAACCGAATTGGATTCTTAGCGATGCGCAGGAAGATCAGGAGTTTATGGAGAAGCGGCTGCAGGAGCTGGATGAACAGCCAACCGCATGGTTCTGTGTGAATGACGGTCTTGGTTTTATCGTGAATTCCACCATTCGTAATATGGGTTATCATATTCCGGCCGATATTTCGATTATCAGCTTTGATAATGGCCAGCTATCCAGATTGGCTACGCCGAAGACCACCACCATGGGGGTAGATCTCGGTCTGTTCGGTAAAACAGCGATCCGGCAGCTGTTCTGGCGAATGAAGCAGCCCGATGCGCCGCACATGGAGCTGCTGCTGCCGACAACACTCATTGAGCGCGATTCAACGGCAGCCCCGCGCGATTGACTATAATGAACGGATGATTCCCAAGATGGAGGCTGAGTTTAGCATGACCATTCAAACTCAAGAACGAGCGATACAGGCTTACGAACAATGGCTGAGCAGCCGGGTAATTGACGAAGGGTCCAAGGACGAGCTTCGCGAATTAACGCATAACGAGAATGAAATCGTAGATCGTTTCTATAAGGATCTGGAATTCGGAACCGGGGGACTCCGGGGAGTCATCGGCGCAGGCACTAATCGAATCAACATTTATACCGTGGGAAAAGCGACGCAAGGACTTGCTGCTGTGCTGCAAGAGGAGTATGAATCGCCTTCAGCAGTAATCGCTTACGACTCCCGGCATTTCTCACCGGAGTTTGCGCTTGAAGCCGCTTTGGTGTTTGCCGGGAATGGCGTTAAGGCTTATGTATTCGATTCACTTCGTCCGACACCTGAGCTGTCGTATGCGGTTCGGCATCTGAATGCGGAGGCGGGAATAGTCATTACGGCCAGCCACAATCCACCGGAATACAACGGATATAAAGTGTTCGGTGCGGATGGCGGGCAGATCACACCCGATACGGCCTCCAGGGTAATCGAAGCGATCGGACGCATCGGCTCTTTCGAGGAGATCGTTAAGCTGGATCGGGTAGAGGCCGAAGCCCAGGGCTTGCTCGTATGGCTCGGCCAAGAGATTGATGATGCGTATACCCTTGCTGTTGCAGGTGTGAGCCAAAATCCCGAAATCATTCGTGAAGCGAGCGGCGATTACCGGATTGTATTTACGCCCCTGCACGGAACTGGTAATGTTCCCGTACGTGCAGTGCTGCAGCATCTTGGATTTCAGCATGTGGATATCGTGCCCGAACAAGAGCAGCCGGATGCCGATTTCTCAACCGTACAATCGCCTAATCCGGAAGAGCATGCCGCGTTTGAGTTGGCCATCACCCAGGCTAAGGCGTGCGGCGCCGACCTCATCCTCGGTACCGATCCGGATGCCGACCGTATGGGCGCTGTGATTCAAGACGATCAAGAGGAGTATTTTATCCTCAGCGGTAATCAGTCGGGCGCTATCATGTTGCACTACTTGCTAGAATCCATGAAGCAAAAAGGAACGCTGCCGGAGAACGGTGCTATCATCAAAACGATTGTAACCAGTGAGATGGGAGCTGCCATAGCAGCAGCTTATGGAATGTCCGTATTTAATACGCTGACCGGGTTTAAATATATTGGTGAGAAAATGACGCAGTTTGAGAAAACCGGAGAATTTGAATGTATTTTTGGCTATGAGGAGAGTTACGGCTATCTTGCCGGTAATTATGCCCGTGACAAGGACGCTGTCGTTGCCGCAATGCTCATTGCGGAGGCTGGCGCTTATTATAAAGCGCAGGGCAAGTCCTTATATGAAGTGCTCCAGGAACTCTACGATACCTATGGCTATTTTGCCGAGAAGCTGGAGACCAGAACGCTTAAGGGCATTCAAGGCGTACAGCTGATTGGGGGCATCATGAGCGCTTGGCGCGAATCGGCACCAAATGAAGTAGGGGGTATCGAGCTTAGTCAAATCGAGGATTTCAGCCTGGGACTGTATGATCTGCCGCAAGAGAATGTGCTGAAGTTCCGTCTCGCAGATGGAAGCTGGTTCTGTCTTCGCCCATCCGGCACGGAACCGAAGATCAAGATGTATTTTGCAGCTCAGGGAAGCACCAATGAGGAGGCACAGGCGAGGATCGCTGCGCTTACTCAAGATGTCATGGCTCGAATTGATGCCTATATCGAGCCGTTTCAGAAATAGAGAAAGTAGAATAAAGGACTGAACCTGACCGTTCGATGAAGAACGGGGAAGGCTCAGTCTTTTTTGATCATGATGTTTTTCCAACATTACGAATTTGGGCGCCTTTGATGCACCGGGACCTCTTTTTGCCCCCGTTTCATAGGCGATTGGCATAGGGGACAGGACTTGTTCTCCCGGTCTCGTATGTTAGCAGAGGTAGGGGTGCTGACCCGCTGCCAGCCCTTACAGTTTGGGCTGGTGCACAGCCACACATCAACGATCTCTGTAGCAACGCTGGCAGTCTGACTGAGCGAGCTGGAAGCCGAGACCGAGCGCGAGCTCTGGTTTCTATGGCCAGCAGCACTCGCAAGGGCTGGTCTGGCAGAAGGGGACAGGGATGAGTGCTTGGCCGAGGCTTCTATGCTAATCGTCCGTTTAGCCGTAAAGGATGGGCGGGCCATCGATCCACCGACCTTGCCAGGTATGCTGTTGCCTTGCTTGCTCTGTTCATCTGTGAGGAACACATCCCGGAAGAAGCGGGAAACCTCCGCTTTCCGTCCCCGATAAAAGCCGGGTGAACTGATAATCAATTCATCCCGTGCTCTTGTGATGGCTACATAAGCCAATCTCCGCTCTTCTTCCAGCGCGTCAAGCGCCTTATCCTCTTTGCCCGATAGAGGGCGCTGATCGTCCCTGCGCTCAGCATCCAGAGCCGACGTATGCGGGAGGATGCCTTCGCTTGCCCCGATGAGACAGACCGAGGGAAACTCCAGCCCCTTGGATTTATGGATGGTCATTAACCGGACCGCATCTGCGTGCTCGTCCCGTTTCATAGCCGCCATTTCCTTATGAACGATGATCAGCCGGTCGACAAACTCGACGAATTCGCTGATTTCGCTGAAGCGCTTTGCCGAAGCCTCCAGTTCATCGAGTCCCTCCTGTATAAATTCCTTATGGAGGGTCATCTCCTGACGCTCGTCCGCCTCCAGAAATTTGTCGTAGAATTGCCGCCTCATTTCCTGCACGGCTTGAAGGGGCTCCATCGCCTTAAGTCCCTTGATGAGCTTGGAGCGCGTCCTTATATTCTCGATCTGAAAATCCTTAAGACCGGGAAACGTGAGCAGGTGGGAAAGAGGACCTTTCTTGGGACGCGGAGCATCCTGCTGCCGGATGAAGGCCATGCCCTTGTCCCGGTTGATGTAAAGCGTGTGGAGCATACCCTCCATCGCCGTGAAATTGCGGCGGTCCAGCGACAGCCGCAGATGGTCCATGAGCGGTTTGACAATCCACTGCTCATAGAACAGATCTCCGTTCTCGTAATGAATGAACGGAATCTCCCGCATCACGAGCTGCTCGAAGATCGCTCGGCTGTTATTCGCGGTCCGGTACAGAATCGCATGATCACGATATGGCTTCCCATGCTCCTGAACCTGCGCGGTGATATGGGTCAGGAGCAGCTCCGCTTCTTGGTCGGGATCGCCGGGACGAAGATACAGCGGCACGCCGCTGCTCTTGCGGGTGGACCGAAGCTGCTTGGGCCGGCGGCGTTCATTGACGCGAATCATTTCATTCCCGAGCCCGACAATCGAGGAGAGGGAGCGATAATTAATATCCAGCGTCACCACCTTGGCCCCGGGGAACGTCTGGTCGAATTCCAGAATGAATTCGTTGCGCGCGCCGTTGAAGCCGTATATGGTCTGGTCATCGTCACCGACCACCATCAGGTTGCGGTGGGGAGCGACGATTTTCTTCAGCAGCTCATAAGGCAGCAGTCCTGTATCCTGAAACTCGTCGACCATGACATAACGATACCGCCGCTGAAGGGAGGCAAGAAGTCCGGGGTCATTAGACAGCAGACGGTAGGATAAGACCAGAATATCGTCAAAATCCATCTGGCCATGATCTTCCTTCCATGCTTCATATCGGGCGAAGATTTGTCTTTGCTCCACTTCGGCAGGGGTTTTCACGGACAAGTCGTCAAGACCGGTCAAACTCATCCTGTAAGCGGACCACAGCGAGAGCAGGGTTTCCGCCTCGTAGCTGTCCTGTAATCCCATTTCCCGCAGGATTCGCTTCATAATGAATTGCTGATGCCTGGAGTTGCTGAGAATTTCTTGTTTGTAACCTCGCGTTCGCAGCAGGTACAGGAAAAAGGAGTGAAAAGTTCTTGCCGTTACCTTGGCGGTTTCATTAGCTCTCAGGCCGGGAAGCGCCATAATACGCTCCTTCATCTCGGCTGCTGCCTTGGATGAGAAGGTGACCAGCAGGATGGAAGCAGGATCGACCCTCTGGGCAGCGATGAGGTAGCCTGTCCGGCTTACCAGCACGGAAGTCTTGCCGGAGCCGGCTCCGGCAAGCGTGAGCAGCGGTCCTTGCGTATGTCGTACGGCCTGGATCTGGGCTCGGTTCAGCAGCAGCCCCTGCGATTCCAAGCCGCGAAAAAAAGCCGCATCCGGCGCGTCATCGCTGATCAGGTCCTGGCTGTTCTCGAAGGAAGCCAGCTTGGCAAACGGAATATCCTGACGCTCACCGCCGTACGGGCGTTTATAAAAGGGTATGGATGTCATGAAATTCACCAATCATTTCGTATTTCGGTTATAGTCTTAACCAGTTTACCGGATTCTCGCAAGTCTGGCAAAGCGCAGGATATGGATGAGACATGGGCTGGCAGCCATTGAAAGGGAGCTTGATACTGTGAATAGGACTAACTTTATAGATCGGAAAGTGTTATATTGATGGAGAAATTTTAACATGCGAAATCTAAAGGAGAGGCCACATGCTGGTTGTTATTGTATTATTACAGCTCATTATCATCGGCATTCTGCTGCACATAAACGGCAAGCTTAAACCGCGCGATTACATTGCGGAAGCGATGGAGAGGGATCGTAAATTACGGGAGGAGCGGGAGAAGCAGCAGCGAATGGAGGCTTTGTCGCATGAGAGCAGCGATAAGGATGAAGATCCTTTATGATCTGAATTATTTATATGAATAATAAAAAAATCCCGGATTCCTCTCAGAAGCGGGAGACCCGGGATGAGGTAACGATGATATATGATCTGTCATTTCATCCTAATTCCTGTAACAGGATAGTCATCATTCACGTGAATCGTTCCAATTCCACAGCTGTACTTCCCCGACCTGCAGGTCACGCACCCAGGAGACCTCCCGGAGGGTGAGCAGTTCCTTGACGGGGCCGGTTATGACAGCGCCATAGAGGTGAACGCCGTTTTGCTCCACATAAGCTAAGGAAGCGTCTACGTCCACGAACGGAGCAACCCGCTCGGCAATCAGTTTGTACTCCTGCAGAAGCCGCAGCGATTTCTTGAAATGCTCATTCCGAAGCTCCCCGTCCCCGTAGGTTTCTACTGAAGGGTAGTGTCCGCCACTGGACACGACTTTGCCGAACCAGCCTCTTTTTTCTTCCTTATAGGAGGTCACGGTCAAGTCGTCATGATGCCAGACAGGGTAAGCCGGGAAGCCGATGGGATTCGAGATTACTTCGTCTTCCCCACCGAATCGGGTATCCGGTCCGTTGTCAACCGCAAACCAGACGGACTCCATATTCCGGTTCTCAAATTGCTTCAGCAGCTCGTCGGTTGTGAAGAAACGGTTAAATGAAACATAGGCCTCGGCTACAGTACCCTCCGGCAGTTTTTCAAGCCGGGACCAGTCACCGCTCTTGGTGGAAGAGTCACCGCTCTTTGGTTCCTCAAGCTTTTCTCGTTCAGCTTCCTCTTCGCCTGCAGAAGAAGTCTCTGAGCTATCTTTTGGACGATAGAAAATCTGTGACGAACCCGAGCTGCCATCTCTCCAATCCATTTCGACCGACGGCAGTCCAAACAGGAAGTTGACGGTGTATTGACCCACTGCAACCCGTTCACTCCCTACTTGTTTGAGCATGTCCCCGGACATTTCCTGACTGAAGAAGGTTTTGCCCTGACTGCTTAGCGAAACATCTATGTTAGGTTTGGAGATCGAGATGGCGGAAGCAATGGCATCCCGGTATTTATCGGTTCGGTCCGGGTCGCCAGCACTATAAAATAGCGCCGTTACAATGGAACTAATGACCGTAACAATCAGAAGCAAGGATAATACCGTCAGCGTGTTGGAGACCCGTGCTCTCCATTTGCCTCGGCGGACGATCCGCTTTTCTTTTTTGGGGGAGAGGGCGCTTTGATCGTCGGGGCGCTTGGGCATAGCATTATTAGAGCCTGTATTATCCATCCATTCATCCAGGAAAGCCTGGTATTCTTCCAGCTTTTCCATTTCCCGCTCGACTTCGAATTTTTCCTCGTCACTCAAACGGCCGTCTGCGTAATCCTTCAGTCGCTGCTTGAATTCTTCGCTCATAACGTCTCTTCCTTTCGTTTCATGTCTCGCAGCCGCTGTCTGGCCCGAAATAGCAAAATCTTGATATGGGATAAGGTGATGCCCATAATATCCGCCGCCTCCTGGTAGGTGAATTGATGAAAATCCACCAAGATAATCGCCTGGCGCTGATTCTCCGGAATAGCCGTCAGCATCTGGCCGATTTCATGCCGGACTTCTTGCTGTAGGAGGGTGTTCTCCGGCGTATCACGGTCAACCACCTGTTCGAAAAAAACAGCTTCCTTCACGGTACTGCGGCTGGCTTTGCGTTGATAATCCACATAAGCATTATGGGCAACCCGAAATAGCCATGGCTTGATTCGTTCTTCCTTCCAATCCTCCAGATACAGATAAGCCCGGTAGAAGGTTTCCTGAACCAGGTCCTCTGCCGTATGGTGGTCATAAGAGAGGGAGTACAAGTAACGGTAAACGTCTTTCACATAATGTTGATAAATCGACTCCAGACTGTTCAGTTTCATGTCCTCCTCTCTATATGAAACACGTATAACCGGAGCAAAAAGTTACAAGGGATATAATAATGGAGGCAGGCCCAAGCTCGAAAAGCGCAAAGGCAAAGGCAAAAGTAAAAGCAAATAAGCAAAAGCAAAAGCCCGCCAAGTTGAGCGGGCTCTTTGTATCAAACTGTAGGTACGACAAGGGAGTGTGCCTGAGCACCAGAAGCAGTGGGCTCAAGCAAGCGATATTCAGCATCCATATATCATTAGGCAAGCAGTTAGCGCCTTGTATCACTTACTGTTCTTGTCTAGGTAAGCTGTCAGCGCTTTGTACTGCTTGCTGTCCTTTTCGGCATAGTCCAGCGCCGTTTTACCGGACGCATCTTGGATTGAGGCATCCACATGGTGCTGGTTCAGCAGCTTGTCGATGTAAAAGTCATTTTTGTTGATGACGGCCAGGTGAAGCGGTGTCTGACCGTCGAAATTTCGCAGGTTATAATCAAGCTCTCCGGCTTTCCCATCCATCTGAACAAACGGGTCGTATAGGGAGGAATCGCCGTCTACGATCAAATAGTGC
Organism: Paenibacillus glucanolyticus NBRC 15330; assembly: GCF_004000885.1. Classification (GTDB taxonomy): domain Bacteria; phylum Bacillota; class Bacilli; order Paenibacillales; family Paenibacillaceae; genus Paenibacillus_AQ; species Paenibacillus_AQ glucanolyticus. The sequence goes on along the minus strand of NZ_BIMC01000007.1, from coordinate 79,736 downwards.
AGCAGCCCGTTGCCGGTTGTTTCATCCTGGGAATACAGTCTGGCTTCCCCGGCAGCAATAACAATATAAATCTTTTGCATATTCAATTCGCCGTTGACCTGGATCAGCTTCCCGAGATTTTTCACCAAATGGCGTTCTTGGGCAGGTGCTCCTTCAGACTCGGAAGGTGCAGTTGGGCCGACCGGGATGGCCTCTCCGTTCGAGGATTTTGGAATAATTCGTACCCCCTCGGTACCGACAGAGCCGACCTGATACCCAAGCGCTTCCGAGAAGTCCCGCACAGGGACATACAGCTTGTTCTGAATGACAACGGGAGGTTCGGACAGCTTGACCTCCGAGCTGTTCACGACAATTTTAGCAGGGGATGGGACGGCTTTCAGATATACAGCAGCGCCAACGGCGGTACCCGCTGTCAGCGTCACACCGACAATCGCGCCTAGTGCAAAAGCAGGAACAGAAGAGAAACGTTTTTTCATAATATCCTCCCACGGTGTTTATGGATTTTTACACCATTATATACCAATCCAGTATTATCTCAATTGAATGTCTGGATCAAAGACGACGGTTCTCTGTTCATCCAAAGCCAATTGTCAACAGATCAGCCTTCAACTGCTCCTTACTGGTAATGGTGTCAGGCTGGTTTGTCTTCATCTCCGTCGTCAGTTTATTCACTAATCGTTCGATTGATAACATATCCCGATATTCAGGCGGGGAGTAGTCTTCCCAGTATTGATCTTCGCTGATGCCCATCGTATCCAGCATGCGCAAGTGCTGCTCTTGCACCTGCCGCGGCTGGCTCTCAAGCGTCTTTCGAAGCTGCCTTGCTCTTTTAACTCCATCCTGAAGGCTTGCTGCAACGCCCTCGTCGTCAGCCAGCTGCAGCATCAATTCCTTTGTTGCCATCTCTTTGAGGAGTGTGGAGTCATCAGGCAGCGGCGTGTCGCTCTGTGTGAGGTTATTCTTATAGGCGGATAAATCTGTACGCGTGATGTAGGTGGAGCCGACTTGAATCAACGCCTGTCCATTCAGATCTTCGCGCATGCGATGTTTCTGGCCGGAGTGATCGGAAGCATCGGTAAAGCACAGGATGGTGCTTATCGTCAGAACGCTTGCTACGGCGACACTGAGAATGGTGATGAATTTACGGTTTAATTTCATGCTATCAATCCTCCTGGCATGAATAAATAGCAGCTTTAATACTAATATAGACGTTTCATCAACCTGAAAGGTTATGCAAAACTATGGAAAAACGCCTGAAGGCACGAAATCAAAAGTGCTTTCAGGCGTAGGTGGCCGCTGTGATAGGATCGGCTTCGTATTGATGCCTATTTGCGGAGCAGGCGGGATCTATGCGCGTATATGATCGCTTTGTCTGCCAGAAATGCAGCGTATAGAAGCAGAAAGACCGAATAAGGAAAGCCGGTTCCGTCCAGGCTTGGAACGAACCATTCGGCGGCAATGAAATACAGCAGTGTCAGCAGCACCGGCAGCTGCCGTTTCAGGCGGTATTTCCACACAGACCAGATCACGCCGGCAACCCCGGCGAACAGCATAACGAGGCGTACGGCATCCAATGCGGATTGTACGACTCTTCTTGCTTCCTCATTACCTATGGCAGCCGCATACTTGGAGGTGCGGCCGGCAAATATGCTTCGGAAGAGGTGAACCAAGGGGTTGCCTTCAATGTATCGGGATTCCAGCCACAGTGAGGCGAGGTTCCACGGCCCGGACATATACCTCAACCGATTAAAAAGCGGGATGTTCAGCCACCATGGAGACAGGATGAGCAAGTAACCGGCACTAATCAGAATAATGCCTCCGGTTACGATTTTGACCGGGCTGCGGTACTTGATCCAGAAGGGAATGAACAATACCGGGTACAGCAGTGCCTGCAGATTGTAACAAGCCATAAGAGCGGTAAGTGCACCGGCAGCGGCATACCAGCCAGCCTGCCTCAATTCAAGCGCTCCAATTACAGCGCAGGCCAGAAGCAGCATTAAGGTTTGCATCGTAATATCTGGCAGGATCAGACGCACTGCGCCGTAAGCCGGCCAGAACAGAGCATAGATGAAGCACGACAGAAAGGCGATTCGCGTATTGAACATGTAGCGGGACAGCACAAATACCAAGTAAACGGAAAAGGCATGAAAGATGCATTGGAGCAGCTGGTACGCGACCAGAGCAGCATCCATGCTGCCGAATAGGGCAGCAAGTCCGGCAATCATAAGCGGCACACCGGGCATGACGCTGGAGGAATGGTCTTCAAGGTCTCCACCGGGGTGGCTGATCATGGCCGCACTTTGGATATATCGTTCTTCGATTACACTGCTAATGCTCGGTGAGGGTTCATGTCGGCCAGTCAGCACCAGCAGACAGGACATCACCAGAACCGCTGCAATCAGTATCAGCAGTAACCTTCGCTGCACACGGTTTAACGTCCATATGGAAAACAAAGGCTCCACTCCACTCTTTATATAATCTGTAGGTTAATCACATACATACCCTTATATATTAAAGAAAATTCAAGGAAATAAAAAGGCTCCGCAAAAAACGGAGCCATAAGTTCAAATGACGTTCGATTTAACCAGGATCTGTCCCATTCTAGAAGCCGCTGTGATATTTATCGGCGCTGGAAGATCGTTTCTTCGATGTGCCGTCCCGCTGCTTCTCTTCCTGACGCTCCAGCCTGGCATCTTCCATCGGAATCGGGTCCACATGCTGCTCGCTCTCAAATTTATCGAACAGGCTTTCTTTTTCCGTTGGATATTGTTCAGGGTGATCCATGTTGCCGGGACCGTTATCAAGCGGTAGATCCTTCTTTTTATCAGCCACTGATCTCACCTCACTATCATTGTGATACTACCTTTATACCTTATTTGAGGAAGCATCAAACATCGAAATGACGGAGGGAGGGGGATGGTCCACTCAGGAGATCACAGGAGATCACTCAAAGTATCCACTTCATGATGTCTCCAAACCAGCTGCGGGCTGCTGCTGTGTTTCGGCTTTAAGCCTGAGATAATGAACAAACAGTTCAACAAGTTCCGGATCAAATTGTGTGCCGGAGCATCGGTGCAGTTCCTCAATCCCTTCTTCGAAGGTTTTGGTTTTCTGGTATGGGCGTTCCGTTGTCATCGCATCAAAAGAATCAATAATAGTCAGCATGCGGCACAGCTTGGGGATTTGAATGCCCTTGAACCCGTGCGGATATCCGCCGCCGTCGTAACGTTCATGATGCAATTCAATATAAGGAACCAGTTCCTTGAACTTCTCGTTGGTTTCCGCAATCCGTTTACCCCAGCTGACATGTCGTTTTACGGTTTCCCATTCCCCGGCAGAGAGCTTGTCCCGTTTGTTTAAAATACCCCAAGGGATTTCAAGCTTGCCAATATCGTGAATAAGTGCGCCGAGTACGAAATTGCGCCGCTCCACACTATCGAGTCCGAGCACTTCACTCATATCCATGGCGTAGCGGAAGACGCGCTTGGAGTGCTTGAATGTATCCACGTCTTTATACAAAAAGAGTTTAAGCTGCTGCTCGATATCGCGGACGTCATCCGCGAAGTCAATCTCGGATTCTTTATTGGCACCGCTGCCGTATACATGCACGTTGTTTTTACCCTGCTTCTTGGCGTAGTACAGCGCCTGATCGGCAAGCTCGACAAGCTGTGACTTGTCATGGATGTCAATCCGGTACGTGGCAATGCCGGCAGAGTAGGAGAGACACCCGGACGGGAAAATTTCGACCCCTTCGAAATAGGTATCGTTCAGCTTTTTGCGGAGCCTGTTAATGAAGGAACGGGCTTTGTTCTCATCATAGCCTGGCATGAGGATGGTGAATTCTTCACCGCCGAAGCGAGAGGCTACTACCTCTGCCACTTCGGATTCCACCTTTAGGTAATTGCCAAGGAACCCAAGGAGCATGTCACCCTTCAAATGCCCGAACTGATCGTTGTACTTCTTGAAATCGTCAATATCAATCATGGCCAAAGACAGTGGTGTATCATTTGCCTTGGCTTTCTTGATTTCGTCTTCAAGCAAATTTTCGAAATAGCTGTGATTATATAATCCTGTTCGCTGATCTTTGATTGCTTTTTCTTGAACTTCATTGTACATGGAGAATAATTGTTTGAAGGAATAGGAGAGCATAATACTCAAACCTATGAACAAAGTTAAGCCGAACACGCCATTATGAACGATAAGAACGGAAAGAACCATGGACAGGATGAGCGTGCTTAAATAGACAAGCAGGGTGTCTTTTATGAAGGATTTAAGGATGTCATATAAAGATCCCCGATATAGCAAATAATAGTAGAAACCAAGGAGAAACACGTTAATTATAAAATATACGAGCAAGGCGCCGAGGTAAGCTCCAAAATGATTGTTTAGAATAGGTCCTGTCTGACCTCCTGCAGCGTTGAACACAAGAGAGGATCCGACGATCATAAGTGTATATATAGAGAAGTTTACGAAATGCTTCCAGAATGGAATTTTTCTGTCATATAGTGCTATTGCCAGAGTGTTAAACAGAATGACAGAAAGAGCGAATGGTGCTCCGTATATGAAAATGCAAGCCAAATAAACAGACGAATCCATGGATTGCAAATTACCCTCAGGCGGTAGCTGAAAGGTGAAGTAATTTAATATTAGGGCGGCACCTAACATTGCATAAACCCATACCCACTGTGAAGGGGAGTAATATAAAAATTCTCCTCGATGTACTAGTAGAAAGGTTAAACAGCCCATAAGTGAAATAAACACAAAATACAGCTGTCCTGGAAGTTCTCGAGAAATCTTAGGACGCTTAAATATGGACATAACGGTTTCTCCTCAAAAAAGCATGGTGTATTCTCCACATTTTAAGATATAATGCGTCGCAAAACAACGAAAAAGATATAAAAAAACAGGCTGGAGTTCTCAGCCTGTTTTTTTGAAATAAGTCTTATTATCCCAATCTATAACCGGAAGTCAGAGCGACAACAACGGAAGCAACGATGATTGCATTCAAAACGATGCGGTTATACTTGATTTTATCAGTTTTCTTCATAGTTCTCCCTCCTTTCCAGATGGTATGATGTATTATTAATTTTGTGGTTCAACTTGTTCAGTAGTATCGGATTTTCGAATTATATTTTGAACGGTGGTATTCTTGCCGGAAGTCATGAGATGCACGATGTAGAGAAAAATACCAATGTTCATAATAATATCGCCGATACTGATTACCTGTGTTCTTGGATAGGGTGGGGATAACGGTATGATATCACCAAGAAGAGACAGGCGAGTGGAAGCATCCATTAAATAATGTTTGGTTGTAGCTGTCGCATCCATGAGCATGTCCACGTATATTGGATCAAGAACAGAAGCGGCACTCATGGATACGGGCATTCTGCCACCATTGACCGCCATGACGAGAAAGTTGAGGAAGACACCGGCTAATATACTGCCGAAACCTTTCTGATCCCGGTTCATCCAGAGGAAGATCATGCCGGCAACATAGATGAGCATAAAAATATATCCACTTGCGGCTGCCAGCCAATCAGAATTCTCTTGAAAACGGAATATGAGCAGCTGTACGATCAGGAGAATTGGGAAGATTAAGCCGCCCTTCAGACGTATCTTGCTGAATTGCAGCAGTCCGTGGCGGAGTCCGCCTCGTATCAGTCCGACAATTAACCCTAGTATAATGCCGTCAAATACCATGATAGAATTCCTACTTTCATAGTTCAGTATCTCTGTAATAAGATAATTCGACAGCGAAGTGGTAATTCCTGCAACCAGATTCAAATTTTATGGAAAAATTTCGGAGAATCATTTAAAAAGCTTGTCCCTTTATGTTTGAATCTAAGAGTTTATATACATTATAACAGATTAAAAGGATAAATCTTCCTACTTTTTTCGTGTTTCTATTGCAGAAAGAAGCAAATTCATGAACTTTACATACCTATGGGGGGTATAGTACAGTTAAAGTGTAACGAATATCATGTAAATAGGAGGACAACATCATGAAACAGGTGACATTGACAGTGGAGGGCATGTCTTGCAATCATTGCGTGAACTCGGTTGAAGGCGCGCTGAAGAGTGCGGGAGCGTCAGGCAAGGTCGATCTTGCATCCAATACAGTGGCTGTCGAATATGACGAGAGCAAGATTAGCCTTGAAGCACTGAAAGAAGCGATTGAAGAGCAAGGGTATGATATCGTATCCTGATGGAGCCCATTAAATTCCAAAGCTGAGAGCCTTGGCTGAATATGAAACCGGATGCCGGATACTGGCATTCCGGTTTTTTTGCTGTAAAGTCACAGGCTGTGTGAGCTTGCGCAGCCAGATTTGAAGTTTCATAATAGATGGAACCATTCTTATAGAACATGAAGGAGTGAGTACCCGATGAACGATACATTGTCACTGCTGATGAATCATCGATCGATTCGCAAATACTTGGACAAGCCGGTGTCGGAGGAGCAGCTAAGGGCCGTTGTGGCAGCAGGCCAGATGGCATCCACATCCAGTAATGTTCAAGCCTACAGCATCATTGCGGTTACCGATCAGGAGAAGAAGCGGCGGCTGGCCGGCTTGGCCGGTAATCAGGCCTATATTATAGAGTGCCCCGTATTCCTTGTGTGGTGCGCAGATCTTTACCGTTTGAAAAAAAGTACTGAGGCGCATTCGGGTGACAAGGAGACGTATGAAGATTCCACCGAGAATTTCATTGTGGCCACCGTGGATGCCGCTTTGGCTGCGCAGAATGCCGCGATTGCTGCGGAATCGCTGGGTCTTGGCATTGTGTACATCGGAGGGGTCCGCAACTCGATAGCTGATTTCTCCGAGGCATTGGAGCTGCCGGACCTGGTCTATCCGGTATTTGGCATGTGCCTCGGCTACCCGGACCAGGATCCGGGGCTTCGTCCACGCCTTCCGGTAGAAGCGGTCCTGCACCGGGACAGCTACAATCCGGGAGCCATTGAGGAAGTAAGAAGTTATGATCAGGTTTCCGCGGATTATCTATCCAAGCGGACAGCAGGCAAGAACAGCACGCCGTGGTCTGAACTTATGGCCAAACGCTTGGCGGAGCCGGTAAGACTGCACATGAAGGACTTTCTAAACGGGAAGGGTTTTATGAAGCGTTAGTATAATGAACAGAGCCGCTTTAGGGTTGCTTCCCGCAACCTTAAAGCGGCTTTTTCAATGTTTCCCTATATGGAGAGCGGTTCTTCATAATGCCTGTGCCATATCATTTGCCAATTCCCTGCTGACGGTATTGGCCAGGCGTGATTCCTTCGAGTTTTTTGAACATCCGATTGAAATAAGGGGGCTGATACCCCGCGGCTTCCGCAATCTCATGAATGCGAAGATCCGTGGTCAGCAGCAGCTCTTTGCAGCGGTTCATTCGGAACGTTGTCAGATAGTCGATATAATTGGTGCCCGTCATCTGCTTGAATGCTTTGCTCAATTGGGATGCGCTGACGCCGGCCTCCATCGCCATGACATCCAGGGAGAGGTCCTGCATCCCGTTCTGCTCGATTTGCTCCAGCACGTTTTCGACTAGCGATTTCATGGAGCTGCTGAAGTTCTTGGTCAGCTGCTCGAGGTAGGGCCCGATGATTTCGCGTTGGAACCAGTCCACACAGGCCTTCGGGTCCCGAAGCAGGGACATCTGTTCCTGCAGATTGGAGAAATTATACACCTGATACGGATTTAAACCGGCCTGCAGCATAGACCGGTGAACGCTTGTGATTAAACGCATGAGCCCATGATGGACATGCCACTCCGAGCCTCCTCCGGCCTGAAGCGACGTTACGAAGCGGCTTAGGGATCGAAGCGCATCCCTCTGAAGTCCGAGATTCAAGGCATGAATGAAATCCTGCTCCAATTCCAGCGGATAGTCGATCCAGTCATTTTTCTGGGAAAGCACCGTGTCCGCTTCCAGCAGCTGGCTGCCTGCATCGAAGGAGCGGTAATGCAGCGCCCTTTTGGCCTGCTCGAGAATATGAGGAACATCGGTCCAGGTTGAGCTCGGTCCCCCTAATACGATGGTTGCCGACATGCGGAGTGTATCGCGCAGTGCCCGTATGATCTGATCGCACAGCAGCTTCATCCTGTGCATCTGCTCGTCGGCTGTGTGGGAGTCTGGAACGATCAAGATGACACCGAAGGAGCCGTCGAAGAAATTGATGGGATGCATATACGCTCTTATGTCCTCGGCCAGCTCCTGGATGACGTTCAATGCGGCATAGGTAAGTAGATGCTGATCGTTTTCCGTTAGAGGCGCGCGGTCCTCCCCGTGAGTATGCTGCTGCAGCACCATCGCGGAGAAATGTTTATGGGTAATATCAAGCTCCATCTCTTGCAGCTTGACCACATACTCGGGCTCCGTCAGGTGAGAGGCTTGTCCGCTCAGAAATTGATTGATATAAGCTTCTCTGATCGAGGGCAAGGATCGCTTCCATTGATTTTGCAGTGTATCATGCGAGAATCGGTACTGTTTCCACTCGTGTTCAATATAATCCAGTTCATTGTATCGCGAGTTCTGCTTGCTCTGATCGCCGCCAATGATATTCAGCATCTTGCGGATCGGACGGTACATGCTCTTGGAGGCGAACCAGCTTGCGCCCAGGGAAGCCGCAAGCGCAAAGGCAAAACAGATCAGAATGATATGGGTATAAGGCTTCGTGGGAGCGATGATGTTGGATTGCGGCGTTCCGGACACATAGGTCCAATTCTGCTGCATTTTCTCAAATTGAACGGTATTCACCAGCAGTACATCCTGATCGACTGGAACCTTCATCCGCAAATGATTTGTGTGTTGGGCATTCTGAGGCAGCTTCAGCTGTTCCAGAATCGCACTCATCGCTTTTGGCATATTGCGGCTCATTCCGGATTCCCCGATGATATGGCCCTGGTCATCCAGCAGGAACGAGAGATTCTCGCTATTGCGGATCACATGCAGCTTCGACGGATCGATGTAGATGACAATCGCGCCGTAGGGTGTATGACCGTTGAACGGAAGTCTCATGACGAGTGCGTGTGAGGACCTCTCCTTATTGAAAGGCCGCTCCAGGTCATGGACCCAGAACATATCCGAATCCCCTTCCATGAGTTTGTTAAAGTTTAACGCATCCTGAGCCTGATCCAGCGTTCGAAGCCCGAGGTCGGGCTCCATGATTTTATTTTGTTTTTTGATGTAGAGATAGACCTGATCCACCAGGGGATCGGCGTTTTCCACAAGGTTCAGTGTATTAAACAGCTCGTTTGTCTCCTCGATATTCGATACAAAGTCCATGTCGGACAAGGAGGGCTTAAAATGCGGCTTCACGACCATATTGAGCGCATAATGGACCAACTGGGTGAATTGCTCGTCCACTTGTCTCGCGGCGTCAACCAGAGCTTCCTCGTTGCGCTGCTGATACTGGTTGATCATATGCTGGTTCCCCACATACAGGTAAACGGCGGTTATGGCTGAGATGGGGAGGCATGTCAACAGCACGGCAAGCGCGATGCTTCTCCAATACATAATACCTTTGAAACCGGATTCAGGATTCTGCTGCCTCATTACTTTAACCCCCTGTTGGCATAGACAATTCAAGGCTAAATCGTAGAAAGCCGGAAATGATTAAATACTATCATAGCGAATGAGCGGATTGGTTGAAAAGATCATATTTTCCTATTGGTGTTGGTGAGAAGCTGTTTATTCACCCAGGAAAAAAAGTGCAATCCAAGGAAATGGAACATAAGACATGCCTTGCAGAATCAGCACTCGCCGTGCACTGTATCGACCGGAGCCGGATTCAAGGTCCTGCGGAAAAAAAGTAGAATTGCAGGTAATTTTGCAACCGTTTACATTAAGGTTACGTTCCGATAACGGTATGTTGAACGACACGACAAGGCTGAAAGTGAGGGAGTAACGATGAAAGCACAAGAAACCGTTCGGTCGGCAAAAGGAAACAGGAGGCCGCCCATTCCATTGAAATCCAAAACAAAATGGGGACGAATATGGTCGGATGTTGCGCGTGACAAGTATTTGTATGTGCTGGCTTTGCCGGGCCTTATCTTTTTTATCATTTTCAAATATATTCCGATTACGAATCTCGTCATAGCCTTCCAAGAGTATTCTCCCTACTTTGGGGTGTTCGGAAGCCCTTGGGTAGGGTTTGAGCATTTCACCCGGTTTTTCTCCAATCATGACTTCTGGATGCTGCTGCGAAATACGTTAGCGATCAGCTTCCTGAGCCTGATTTTCTTTTTTCCGGCACCGATCATTCTATCCTTGATGCTGAACGAAGTACGAAGCTCCATCTATAAGAGGACCATTCAATCTCTGGTGTATATCCCCCACTTTTTGTCGTGGGTATTGATCTATGGCCTCACCTACCTGATGTTCTCGCAATCGGAGGGCCTGTTCAATAAGTGGTTAATCTCCATGGACTGGCAGACGGTTGATATTCTCTCCAACCCGAACTACTTCTGGGGCATGCTGACGGCGCAGTCCATCTGGAAGGAGATTGGATGGGGAACGATCATCTTCCTCGCCGCCATTGCCGGAGTGGATCCGCAATTATATGAAGCGTCGGTCATGGACGGTGCGGGACGGATGAGACGGATGTGGCACATTACCCTGCCCGCGATGCGTAACGTGATCCTGATTCTGTTGATTCTGCGCCTGGGCACGATCCTCGATACGGGATTCGAACAGATTTATCTGATGATGAATGCACCTGTCACCAATGTAGCCGAAGTGTTCGATACTTATGTGTACCGGGTCGGGATTCGTCAGGGTGAGTTCAGTTACAGTACAGCTATCGGATTATTCAAATCGATTGTCGGTGTCATTATGGTGGTTACGGCCAACCGATTGGCAAGGCGATACGGTCAAGAAAGCTTGTACTAACAGATCGGCGAAGACAAGGAGGAGTAAAGCATGCATGAGAAAGGATGGAAAACAAGGCTGTTTGGTCTTGTAAATAACAGTCTGCTGCTGATCATCGGTTTGGCAACGATATTTCCCATTTACTATACCGTTATTTTGTCGTTTACCGATCCCGTGGAGTATTATCAACGAAGCCTGATTCTGTGGCCGCGCGTTTGGACGCTGGATGCTTATAAGCATCTGCTGTCCAACGGCTTGTTTGTCACTTCGATCTCCGTTAGCGTGTTTCTGGCTACGGTGGGCACGCTGCTCAGCCTGCTCGTGACCGGGGGCCTGGCTTACGCGGTGTCCCGTAAACGCCTTCGATTTCGCAAGGCCATGATGGTTATGGTATTAATCACCTTTCTCTTTACGCCAGGGCTGGTTCCGCTGTACCTGGTCGTCCGTAACGTGGGACTCATTGACAGCATTTGGTCGCTTATCCTGCCCAGCTTGACCAGTGCGTGGTACGTGCTGCTCATGAAGGGATTCTTCGACAGCATCCCGGAAAGTCTGGAGGAAGCCGCGATGATCGACGGCTCCAATGATATCGGGGTATTTTGGCGGATTATCCTGCCGTTGTCGCTGCCTGCGCTGGTAGCCTTCGGGTTGTTCTTTGCGGTCGGTTATTGGAACACCTACTTCAACGCACTGATGTTTATTAATGACCAGAAAATGTGGCCGCTGCAGGTGCTGCTGCAGAATATGCTTGTAGATCCAACCACAATGGGTTCGGGCAGTGGCGGAGGATTCGCCTTCCAAGTGAACCGCCCCGTTCCAACGGAAACGTTGAAGATGGCAGCGGTTGTTATTGCAACCGTTCCAATCATGTTAGTGTATCCATTCCTGCAGAAACACTTCGCCAAAGGGGCGATGGTGGGCTCCGTCAAGGAATGAGTCGATATACGGTCTGTTTTTGCCACCATGATCAGTCAGGTCGAATAATTCTAAATAAGGGAGAAGGTCTAATGATGAACAACATGGAACCAAAGTCAGGTAAGCCGTTTTTAAAAATGACAGGGCTGCTGCTCTTGGCAAGTTCGCTCTTGCTTAGTGCTTGCGGCAGCGGGGCTGGTAGCGCCTCGAGCGATAACGTGGGAGGAACAGACAGCAGTGAACCTACCAGCATTACGATCCAGACCTTGAACTATGCCACCGAATTTATTGACAACACCAATCCGCTTTGGAAGGAGCTGGAGAAACACACCAATACCAAACTGAACATTACGTGGCTGTCCCCATCCACGGCTGAAGAGAAGATCAATGTCATGCTCGCATCCGGTGATCTTCCAGAGGTTACTTTTGTGGAAACGATGCAGAACCCTCAGCTTCAGAAGATGCTGAAGCAGGGGGTGTTCTGGGATTTGACGCCTTTTCTCAAAGACTACCCTAATTTAAATCGCGAAGAGTTGAAGGACATGTGGGAGATCACCAAGGTGGACGGCAAGAACATTGTCATTCCGCGATACTATCCAAGCTATGGCGGCGGTGTGTTCCCGATGATCCGCAAGGACTGGCTGGATGCCCTTCAGCTGGAAACGCCCAAGACACTGGATGAGTTTCATAATGTGTTAAAAGCTTTCAAAGAGCAGGACCCGAATGGTAACGGACAGGCTGATGAAATTCCATATGCGGCGAATCCCGGCGCACTTGCTTACATTTATAATCTCTTTAATGAAACGCAAGGGGCATGGAAGCTGGAGGCCGATAATACGCTGTCTCCTATCCTTACGTCGGACGAGTCCAAGGAGGCCATGTTGTGGATCAAAAAGGCCTATGAAGAAGGATTGTTCCCCAAAGATTTTGCGATCATGAAGTTCTCGCAGGTGATGGATACGATGCGAAGTGCCAAGGCAGGGGTAGGCGGCATGTCCATGAACCATGCGTGGGTAACTGGCGAAGCGGTGAAAAATGTGGATCCCAAGGCTGATTTGATGCCGCTTGCCTACTTGGAGAATCCAAACGGAGTGAAGTATACGCCTTCAGGATCTCCGTACTATGGAGTGTACCTGATTCCGAAGAAAGTGCCGGAGGCAAAAGTGAAAAAAATTCTGGAGCTCTTCGACTATGGCTACAGCCCGGAAGGAAATGAGATGCTGACCTACGGGATTGAGGGAGTCCATTACACCGTCGAGAACGGAAAGAAGGTTGCAACGCCGCAGGCCGTCAAGGATAAGACAGGTGACGGCAACCTGAACAATTTCATTCACCTTGTAAGTGACGACATGGCCATCAACGCGGTAGGGATGCCGGATGAAGTATACACACGGAACGTAGACATCGTCACGGAGCGCAAGACGGTGCAGGTTCCGAATCCTTCGGGAGAGTTGTATTCGGAAGCCTATAACAAATACTATCCAGAAATCTCCAAGAAAGTGGAGGATATGCGTGTCATGGTCATCACCGGGAAAGAACCGGTTGAGTCGTACGATAAATTGATTGAGACGATAAAAAATGATCCGAAAATGGCGGAAATTACGGAAGAGATGACGAAGGTATATCAAGAGAAGTTTGCAAAATAATGGAGTGATCCCAAACCCCGCAATGCGTGTGAATTCACGCATTGCGGGGTTTTTCGCGGGTGTTTTTCTAGAGGCATGAATATCGAAAACAGCCCCTCATGTTAAGTCTTTGATGTCTAATATCATACATCCTATAATTTTACATTAAAGTATAAAATATTACATGAGGGGAGGACATAAAGTCATGGAAACGAAGGAAGGCATAAAGTTTGATATCGAGCGAGAGCGGCACAAGCTTCACAAGATAAAGCAGCGGTATCGTGATTTTAATCATCCCAAAGTCCTCAGACAATCGATTGTGCTCGACGAACTGATTAATCAATATAATCGAGTCCTTAGAGAGAACAAGCCGATTGCTTGAACAATCGACTTGGCGTATGGATAGCTTTTCTTATAGGCCGTATAAGCGTACGGCATTCTCGTATAACCGCTCCCGCGCCGCAAGCACGGATACCCCTTGAAGCTCTGCCCAGGCAGCGGCAACGGCGGAGGTCATCCGAGGGTGGGTCATCTGCCCGGCAAAGGGACCTTCGAACGGCCAAGGTCCATCGGTCTCGGTCATAACAAGATGATCGGGGTATAGGCGAGCAATTTCACGAATTTCATCTTCATACAGGATATCAGGCGTAAAGGAGATATAATATCCGTTACCCGCCATCCGCAGCAAGGTGTCACGAGAGCCCTTAAACCAATGGAAATGGGCACGGGTGACGCCATATTTTTCGAGCAAGCGACATGCGGTTTCCGCATCTTCATATACAGCATGCAGAATCACAGGTTTATGATGCTTTTTCGCAAAAAGAATAAATTGTTCCAGTAGATATTCATATGGACGGTTATCCCACGAACGGCCCTCGGATTCAGCTTCTAATTTTGCATAATAGGGGAGACCCACCTCACCGACGGCAATCATGTCATCGGCATGTTCTTCCATCCAGTCCAGCAGCGCCTTCGTTTCAGCAGAGGAGGGGACAGGCTGCTCCGGATGATAACCGAATGCAGCCCGTACCATTGTTCCGTACAGCCGGGACAGCTCCAGATTCCGTTTGCAGGAAGCCAGATCCATAGAGACAGAGATGATGCTCTGAACCTCGCTATGCCGGATATCCGCCACAATCGCTTCCTGATCGGATAACGAATAACGGTCCAGATGAATGTGGGTGTCTAACAGTGGAGCTCCGGCCCCTGTTTGCGTTAGTGATTTCATCGTTACATACTCTTTCTACCAAGCTTTCTCGAAGCTCTGTGGCATTGATGTGATGGGAGCTGGATGATGAATGATTATTCTGTTTACGGTTCACGTTGTTACTGTCCGCGTTCTTGCTGCTCCTCCCGCATCATGGCGGATATTTCGGTTTTCAGCGTGATGAAGGATGGATCCAGCAGAATTTCCTCACGGCGTGGACGGGGGAACGGGACCTCGATTCGTTTTAAAATGGCCCCAGGCCGCGCCGACAGAATATAGATGCTGTCGGAGAGCAGAAGTGCTTCCTCAATATGATGGGTAATCATCAGCACCGAACGGCGCGTCTCCTCCCATATATCGAGCAGCCAGCGCTGCATATCACTGCGTGTCAGTGCATCGAGTGCGCTGAAGGGCTCATCCAGACACATCACTTCCTGCGGGCTCATCAATGCGCGCAGGAAGGCGGCCCGCTGCTGCATCCCTCCTGAGAGGGTATGCGGATACGCCTTCTCGAAGCCGGCAAGTCCGGCCCGTTCCATCCAGCGCCGGGCATTTGCCCTGGCGACGGCCTTCTGGGTGCCTCTGAGCTCCTCGGGAAGCAGCACGTTGTCCTCCACCGTTCGCCAAGGGAACAGGGCAGGCTGCTGAGGCATGTAGGCAATGAGCCCTTTTTTTCCCGTTACGTCACGACCATCCATGAAGACTGAGCCGGAATCAGGAGCCGTTAAGCCACCGATGATGTGGAAAAGTGTGCTTTTTCCGCTGCCTGACGGCCCGATAATCGAGACGAATTCACCGGGCTGTACCTGAAGCGCAAGGTCATCCAGCACATGAACCTCGCTGCGTCGGTCGCGGAAGGTTTTCCGAAGGTTTCGTACCTCCAGCGCAGGCGTCCGAGAGGCTTCCACGGAGGGGGGATTAAGCCCACCCTGGACCGGCGGAGCAACTTGTTGTGTCATATCGCGAAATACCTCCTTCATTAAGGATGATCGTGTATTGGCCCATGACTGCTGGGCATTAGCTTTTCCGGTTCCAACGGATCAGCCGTTTCTCCAGCAGGGTGATAAGCAGAACCATCAGCAGGCTGAGCAGGACGATGACCAGAATCGCAACGAATACCCGATCCGTGCGGTAGCCGGATTTTTGCAGCATCATGTAGTAACCGATTCCCCGGTCGGAGCCGATCCATTCTCCGATGACCGCACCCATGACGGAATAGGTGGCCGCGATCCGAATCCCGGAGAAGATGGAGGGAAGGGCATGAGGCAGCTCCAGCTTGGTAAAGATTTGCCATGATGTAGCCCCCGCCATCTGCATGTAATTCATCATGGTGCGATCGGTTCGGGCGAGCCCGTCCAGAGCCGCAATGGCCACCGGGAAGAAGCAGACCAGGGTAATCACAATAACCTTGGGCAGCATGCCGAAGCCGAACCAGATCATGAGGAGCGGCGCAAGGGCGATAGTCGGTACATTCTGGCTAAGAATCAGAAGCGGATAAAGAGCTGTTTTTAGAAAAGGCACCATATGCAGAGCCAGTGAAATCACAAGTCCGATTGTTGTTCCGATGATAAACCCGATCAAGGTTAGCTGCAGGGTGGCTAATGTATGCTGGAAAAGACCGGCAGCACCGGTAACTGCCTCGGATCCGATCGCCGTTGGCGCAGGCAGAATAAATTTTTCGATATCGAAGATCGATACCGCCGCCTGCCATACCAGCAAAAAGAAGAGGACCGCCACAACAGGCGGCCAGACGGAGCTCCACCAGCTTCTCATGGACGATATTTCTCAGTCAGCTTATCCATGCTGATGCCGCTCGGATGATGTGCGATTTTGACCTGGGATATGATGCTGGGACTTCCCGCATTCACCAGCGCCTCATGCATGCGCTCGACGATCTTTAGCAGCTCGGAGAGTTCTCCTTCCATGGTTGTCTCCAGTGCATGGACCTCGTACTTCACACCCGAGTCCTCAATAACCTTGATCGCTTCATCCACATAAGGGATGCTGTCCCGTCCACCCGGCGTCCGGGGTATCACTTGAATGCTCAAGAGGGTGTTCGCCATATATAATCCAACCTTTCGTGCAGCGATATGATTATGAAAGAGAGACAGCCTGCTGTCAGGCCGATTCTCTTCTTGATAGAAAAGACCTTATGGTTGTTCCGGTAAAAAATCATTGGTGAACGCGCGGTCTGCATCAAGCTCTTTCTCCAGCAGTTTGCGCTCAAACATCCAGTCGGCATACCCCGACCATACTTCGGCTTTCTGTTCACCCCAACGAGGCGCGTCATCCTGATAGCGGGGACTCAGCCATTTCTGGCTGGCCAGAACCAGCTCGGCATCCAGATCAGGCACGGCCTTCGAGAGCAGCGCTGCTGCATCCTCAGGATGCTCAATAGCATAGTTGTATCCTTTGGAAGTAGCCCGCATGAAGGCTCTGACAAGCTCAGGGTCCTCTTGGATCAGCTTCTCGTTGGTCACGATGACCGGCGTGTAATAATCGAGCTGGTCAGAGTAGTCCTTCACATAGATCATATCAAGCGGCTCATTGCGGAGCTCGGCTTCGATGCCCGTCCAGGCGTAGAAGATCCAGGCGAAATCAATGTCGCGTTTGACGGCAGTAAAATAATCGGCATCGCCCATGTTGACCATATTGACTTTGCTGACATCGGCACCGTCGATCTCCATGATGGATTTCATGACAGCTTCCTCAACGGGGGAGCCCCAGCCGCCATAGGATTTACCTTCGAAATCTCCAGCCTTCACGATCCCTTTGTCCTTGGGAGCGGCAAAGCCGGATGTATTATGCTGAATGATCGCCGCAATGGAGACGAGCGGCAAGCCTTGCGTTCTGGCGAGGGTTACCCCTTCCTGATAGCTTATGCCGAACGGCACGTTACCGGATGCGACCAGCGTATCCGTTCCACCGGCTCCCGGCTGGACGATCTGGACGTTGAGCCCTTCCTCCTCATAATATCCGAGCTCCTTCGCTGCATACAGACCCGTGTGATTGGTATTGGCGGACCAATCGAGCATCAGCTGCACGTCACGGAGTTTCCCAGGACTCTTGGCCTCTTCTCCTTCAGCGCCTGTGTTCTTGTTCTGTCCGCCTGTACCGCATCCCGCCGCAACCATCAGCAGGACACAAGCGAGAAGCAGGGGGACCCATCTTCCCTTCTTCATCGTGTCTTCTCTCCTTATGAGTTCTATTTCTATTACCTCGCAATTCCACAAAAAAAGCGCCCCGATAATCTCAGGACGCATGACGGCGTAAGTGTATAGTACGGCAAATATGGCTGCCGCAAACATTGGCTTCCTACGCTGGCATTACCCAGATCAGGTGTAAGGGTCAGTATCAAAGCGGATACACTCTCAGCCGGCTAAATTCCAGCTCCCCCGATATTTATGAAGTTTCGATCAGTACATCCGTTATTATAGTCCTAACACCAAGACCTGTCTAGTTTTCGAAAAAGGTCATGAACAGGACAGGCCTTATGTAGGGAACCGCGTTTAGGCAGCCCAAGAGTTCAGCATATGAACATTTTAAGAGATGAAATGTTGGATACCTTGCTGCGTGCGGGTTAACGCTGGAAGAACTCGATCCATTCACCTTCGGGACCATGCACGAAGAAATAACGGTAGCCGTTCGGGAGAGTGACGATTTCCTCGTCCAGATGAGGAACTTCAAGTCCTTGGACGCGTGCATACTCTTCTTCAATATCATCCGTACTGACTGCAAAATGGTGCACCGTTCCTTCCGAAGGCAGCGAGTCGCTGTAACCCTGGATAAGTTCGACTTCCGTCTCGTCACTTCCATTAAATCCGAGGAACGCGAGTTGAATGACCCCATTGGTATGAGTCAGGCGATTCTTTAGTTCAAGGCCGACTACCGACGTGTAAAACGCTATCGTGGCTTCCAGGTTTCGAACTACAATACCAACATGATCCAATCGTTTCTGTGACACTGCCATACACCCTTTCCGGTTCGTATAAGATATGAAGAATAATATCATATGATTCCTATACGTCAAGTGGGTGATTGATATAGAAACTTTTCAGGTTTTCACGTGTTTATTGAGTGTAGTCCTTGCATTTGAAGTACACCCGTCCAGTAGAAAAACTTCATTATATAGATCTTCTAGCGATGTGCCGGATAGATGATTTTTCTTTGATTTCCTCGTCTTTACTTTTGGATGGGTAAAAAGTATCATGAGGAATAGAGAGCTTAATTCAAAAGACCTAAATCATCCATCGTGTACAAGCTTACCTTTTTGCCAAGGGGGAGTGCTTATGAGTCCAACTCCAGCAGATCATCTGTGGATTCGACTCGCCATTATATATGCATTTATTCAGATAATGACTGTTCTGTGGATGCCTGATGCTTTATCGCTTCAGCGTGTGCTAGTCATTATTGCTCCTATGGCCGCCTCCGTGTATTTAATCCGGGTCAGCCGGCGTTATAAGGCACATCTTCGCAGGTTTTGGTTTATGGTAAGTATCGGACTGATGGCCGATGCAGTGGCCCGGATCGTCTCCTCCTTTTTTTTCGGGTTCGGGAAAGAGAGCGCTTTCCAGATATCCAGCTATTTCTGGGGACTGGAAGTGATCCTGTTCGCCAGCTGCCTCATCTATTTGTTCCGGCATGTTCAAGGCCCGCTTAGGGGGCTGCGGTTTATGCTGGATATCGTCATCGTTGGCGTAACGTTCATGACGGTGGGCTGGGAGTATTTAATCAAGCCCGAACTTCAGGACGGTACGTATTCGGGGGGGACAGGAAGCGTATGGGTGGATATGCTGTTTCCGCTGTGCGGAATGGTACTTATTTTCTTTACCGTGGTGTTGTATTTTAATACCAGGCAATTAGGGAAATGGGCGGTCATTTCATTAAGTCTTGGCGGAAGCGCTTATATTATGGGTGATGCTCTGCACTTTTATCTCGTCCATTTCGTGAATCTCGAAGTTCGTGCATATCTTGATCCTTTACATACGTTATCTGTGTTTTTCATTGCTTCTGCAGGTGCACAGCCCGCACCCGATACCGGAAATCAAACGGTGAAAGAGAGGGAACCGCATCCTGTAGGAACCTTGATCGTCAGATATTTGCTTCCATATGGCGTGCTGGGCGGAATGTTTGCCCTCATGGCGCAGCGGTTTGGTGGCTGGAACGGTCTGTTTACCGGTCTATCCCTGTGCGTCATTCTGATTCTGTTCCGCCAGATCCTGATCCAGTATGAGAATGACCGCTTGTTACATCGACTGCATGAAAGTCTGAGGCAGAGCGAATCGCTTGCTCACCGGGATGATCTGACGGGATTGTATAATCGTCGTTACTTCAACGCAAGACTGTCCAGCTCCTTGTTAGAGGCCGATCGGACAGGATCGCGGGTAGGGCTTCTCTACATGGACATGAATCGTTTCAAAAAGGTGAATGATCGTTATGGCCACCGTGCCGGAGATCTGTTGATCCGCAAGGTTGCATGCCGCCTTCAGTCGCTGGAATCCAAAGGGATTCTGGTGTCCCGTCTAGGGGGAGATGAATTCACTGTGATGATCCAGTCGGCTGGGGAGGATCAGGAGCTGATCTGGATGGCGGAGGAGATTTGGATGCTGCTCAGCGAGCCTTATGAACTGGAGGGATATGAAGTTAGAACGTCGCCGAGTATCGGCATTGCCGTGTATCCCGATCATGCCCGGAACGATCAGGAGCTCATTGGCCGTGCGGATGCAGCGATGTATGCCGCGAAGGAGCGGAATGCCCGCTGGCACTTCGATGTGGACCGGACGATGCAGCTGCAGCTTTTGGACCAGAAGATTGAATAAGGGATGGATAACCAGAAATATCGACAATGCGTTGTTAAAAGCAATATAAGTCGATTTTTGTAGATTAATACCCTATCATTGCACGAATCTTGCGCATTTCTCATAAAACAGGTCATAACTTCGATATAAAATCCATAAAATGCAAAGAAATCATATTCAAAATGCCGATAAGAAGCATAGTGAGAGCTAGCTTGCCAAGGAGGACGAACATGATTTGCGACAATTGCAGCACCTTTGAACCGATTGAGGACCAGGGGACCGTTCATATGAAGCCTGCAAGCGGTGAGCTTATTGGCTTGCTTGCACTGAACGGCTACACGGTACAAGAGAACAATGAGGGTTGTGCTGTGAACTATAAGGAACTTGCGGAACTAATCTCCATGATAAAGTGTCTGCAACCCCTTCCGCTGAAGATTCGTCAAGAGCTGTCCTTCTGTGTTACCGGTGGAGAAGCTCCACAGATCCGGCATACGTGGACCCCTATGCAGAAGTTCGAGCTGCAGATGGAGCATTACGATATGGTCAATGTCATTTTACATAAGCAGTTTACGAGCTATATGCAGCCCATTGTAGATCACTTTGAGCAGATCGTTGCATATGAGTTTTTGCTTCGTCCGATAGAGGGGGGAGTCGCGTTCCAACCGTATGAGCTGTTTGAGACCGCCCGAAAAACCGGACTGCATTCTTTTCTGGACCGAGCGGCACGAACCTGTGCAATTGAAACCAGCGCAGAGTGGCTTCCTTTAGGTGTGAAACGTTTCGTAAACTTCCTGCCATCGTCGATATATGATCCTCAGATGTGTCTCAGTCATACTTTTAATACCATCGACAGGCTCCATTTGGATCCGAGGGATTTCGTGTTTGAGGTTGTGGAGACCGAGAAGATCGATGATGTGAAGCACCTCCAATCGATATTCGAGGTTTATCGCAGTCACGGGATCTCGGTAGCCATGGACGACGTAGGGGCGGGCTATTCCACGTTGGAGCAGATGATCAGGCTTAAGCCGGATTATGTGAAGATCGACCGGAGTCTTATCGACCATTGCGATCGAAATGCCGCCCAGCAGAAGCAGCTTGAAATGATCACGAACATGGCTCATGATTTCGGGGCTATGGTGCTGGCTGAAGGCATTGAGAGACGGGAGGAGTTTCATTTTTGCCGAGATATCGGGATCGAGCTCTCGCAGGGGTATCTGTTCGGTAAACCATCCGAGCGCCCTCCGCGTGATCCGCATTCTCAACTGATCTATTCATAGCCTACATAATCGGTAAATACCTGCTAAAGTGAGAATGAAGCTCGCAGCTGATTGGTGAAGCCTTGGCTGGACCCTGCAATACAGATACCTGCCAAGGATGAGAATGGGCCCCTTCATAATGAGAAGGGATGCTTGAGGGGCCCATTCTCTATATACAAACAAGAGCCCTGGAATAATATCCAGGGCTCTTGTTTATGGGAGGGGAAGGGACATGATGTCCCCGTTGTCCCCGTACCGCTTATCTTGCAGCTTTTACCTCTCCAAGTCCGCTAATGCTGTATTCTTTGCCGTTCACGTTCAGGACAGCAGGTGTATCCGTCTCGTTCACGATGATGGTCTCGCTGCCTTTCACGTTGACCTTCAGTCGGGATCCACGGAACATGACCTTGAAGGAGAAGGAAGACCAGTGACCCGGAATGAACGGATTCAGGTGCAATACGCCGTCTTTTACACGCAGGCCGCCGAAGCCGTGCACAACGGACATCCAGGTTCCTGCCATGCTGGTTGTATGACAGCCGTCCTCGGTATCGTTGTTATAGTTGTCGAGGTCCAGGCGAGCTGTACGAAGGTACATCTCGTACGCTTTCTCCTGATATCCAAGCTCGCATGCGAGAATGGAGTGTACGCAAGGAGAGAGAGAGGACTCATGTACCGTGAACGGTTCATAGAAGTCGAAGTTGCGTTTTTTCGTTGCCAGATCGTACTGGTCGCCCAGGAAGAACAATCCTTGCAATACGTCAGCCTGTTTGATATATACCGAACGCAGAATGCGGTCCCAGGACCAGTTCTGATTCAGCGGTAGATGTACAGGGTCCAATTCCTTAACGGGAACAAGTTCCTTGTTGAGGAAACCATCCTGCTGCAGGAATACGCCGAGCTCCGCATCTTCCGGATAGTACATTTTGCTGATGATATCCTGCCACTTGTCCGTTTCTACCTCTTGCAGCTCGAGCTTCGCCGTAAGCTCTGCATAGCGGGAATCCTCGTTCTCTTTCAAATATTCCAGCACATCAAGGGTGTATTCCATCGTCCAGCTGGCAATCCGGTTGGTATACCAGTTATTGTTCACATTGTTCTCGTACTCGTTCGGTCCGGTTACACCCAGCATCATATACTGATCCTTCGCGGGGACGTAATTCACGCGCTCTTCCCAGAAACGGGAAATTTCCACGAGCACTTCCAGTCCGTATTGACCAAGATAAGAGAAATCGCCGGTATAGTTAACATAGTTATAGATGGCGTACGCAATGGCGCCGTTACGGTGAATTTCTTCGAACGTAATTTCCCATTCGTTATGGCATTCCTCACCGTTCATCGTCACCATAGGGTAGAGAGCACCTTTGGTGAAACCAAGCTTCCTGGCATTTTCCTTCGCTTTTTCCAGGTGTTTATAGCGGTAGATGAGCAGGTTGCGGGAGATGCTGGCATCCGCGGTGCTCAGGTAGAATGGCAAGCAGTAAGCCTCGGTGTCCCAATAGGTGCTGCCGCCGTATTTCTCCCCGGTAAAGCCCTTCGGTCCGATGTTCAGGCGGTCGTCCTCGCCGCTGTAAGTCTGGTTGAGCTGGAAAATGTTAAAGCGGATCGCCTGCTGGGCTGCCACATCGCCTTCGATAACGATATCGCTTTCCTTCCATTTGTCGCCCCAAGCTGCAGCTTGCTCCTTCAAGAGCAGCTCAAATCCGGTTTCGACGGCCGGCTCCAGCACCGCACGCGCTGCGTTCACCAGTTCGCCCAGGCCATGATTGCGGGAAGTGACGTTGGTGACATATTTATAGACGGTGATGACTTCACCTTCCGATACGGATACACTTACACGGTTGGCGGCATATTTCTCTTGTTCTATCAGCTCTGCTTGCACATCTAGCTTTTCGCCGTTCTTCACGATGTTGTAGGACATCACGGACGTCACATGAAAATCGAGTTTCTTGGTTTTTACAGTTAAGGCAGCTGATCCTTGAGCCGCTTCCTTGAACACTTCCAGCCAGAACTTCTCGTCATAGTTGGAGTCTTTGTTCTTCACATCGCCATCAAGATAAGGCGTGATGGTCAGCTCACCACCGAAATTAAGCGGGGTCACTGCATAGCGGATGGCTCCGATCTCATGACGCACAATGCTCACAAAGCGGATGGCTTCGACTTTGAGCTCCTTGCCGTCTTCCATGACAGCGGTAAAGCTGCGGGAAAGATAACCTTCCTTCATATTCAGCTCACGGACAAAGTTCTTCACTGTGCATTTCGCCAAATCAAGCGGCGTGCCGTTGATTTCGATGCCAATGCCAATCCAGTTGGTGCTGTTCAGCACTTTGGCAAAATATTCAGGGTAACCGTTCTTCCACCAGCCTACACGGGTTTTGTCCGGATAGTAGACACCGGCCATGTAGCTGCCTTGCAGCGATGAACCGCTGTAGGCTTCCTCAAAGTTGGCACGCTGGCCCATAAATCCGTTACCGATACTGAATACACTTTCCGAGATTTCATGCGTATGAGGATCAAAGCCCTCTTCAATA
Organism: Paenibacillus glucanolyticus NBRC 15330; assembly: GCF_004000885.1. Classification (GTDB taxonomy): domain Bacteria; phylum Bacillota; class Bacilli; order Paenibacillales; family Paenibacillaceae; genus Paenibacillus_AQ; species Paenibacillus_AQ glucanolyticus. The sequence continues at coordinate 55,547 of NZ_BIMC01000007.1, read as the reverse complement.
ATTGACCATTCATCTAGCTTTAAATATTGTTTCACAATCATCGGCTCCTTTATAAGTAGGGAAAATGGTTGCATATCTATATGGGATGATGCTGCTAGAGTTGCCCAAAGCGTATGAGCTCATGCTTCTACAATTCCAGCAGACGGTCCACCGTGAACTCTTCCAGGGAGGATAGAACGATGTCGGCGCGTCCCAAGGTTTCAGGGGATCCAATGCCGACACTGCGCATACCGGCGCGAGTGGCAGCTTCGATTCCGGCTTCTGCATCCTCGAATACGACACAGGTATCAGGCTGAACGTCAAGTTCATGGGCCCCCATGGTGAAAACCTCCGGATCCGGTTTCGCTTGGCTGGTCTTCGTTCCGTCGATAATGGCATCGAAATAAGGGGTGAGGCCGGTATTGTTCAAGATCAGCATGGCGTTCTTGCTGGCCGAGCCCAGAGCAACCTTAATGCCGCGGGCTTTCAGAGCCTGGATAAAGTCGAGTGCTCCGGGCAAAATCTCGGATTCATCCATTTTGGAAATATACTCGACGTACCAGGCGTTTTTCTTCTCCGCAAGTGCCAGCTTCGCGTCTTCATCAAGCGTCATTCCGCCGATTTCAAGCAGAATATCGAGGGAAGCCATCCGGCTGACTCCCTTCAAGCGCTCATTGTCCTGCTCGGTGAAATCAAAACCAAGCTCCCCGGCAAGACGCTTCCATGCAATGTAGTGATACTTGGCGGTATCCACCAGAACGCCGTCAAGATCGAATAAACAAGCAGTTATGGATGACATGATAATCCTCCTTAAGAATATTAGTGCAAACGTTTGAACCAAGCAGCAAAAATAAAGGAAGCACCACGATGCTTCTTTATTTTGAAGTACTTCGCGTCGTTATCATTTCCATTCCACCAGGCGAGTCTAGGATTTGGGCAGCGAATACATCGAGGATTCGCGGATCATCAACCGGTGCGGAATGATGTAACGGTGCGGCAGTACCGTCTTGTCATCGTTACGAACAGTCTGGATCAGTGCTTGGGAAGCAGTGTAACCCAGGTTGTAAATGCCGATGTCCACACTGCTCAGCGGCGGGGTCGACAGTTCGGTCAGCGAGATGTTGTTGAAGCTGATAATAGATACGTCTTCGGGTACCTTGTAACCTAGCTCGTGAAGTCCGCGCAGCACGCCGAAGGATACAATATCATCTACAATGACGAGTGCGGTCGGGCGCTCGGGCAGGTTCATGAAAAAGGACATGGCGCGATAGCCGCTTTCCTGAAGGAATTCACCTTCGACGATCCATTCTTTTCTCATCTCAAGCCCCGCATCGGCGAGTGCTTTTCCATAACCCTTCATCCGGTCCTGAGACACGATCAGGTTAGGCGGACCGCTGACAAAGCCGATTCGTTTATGCCCGAGGGAGATCAAATGCTTGGTTGCGTCATAGGCTGCCTGCACATTATCGGTATCAACGGATAACAAGTCAGGATATTTCTCACTTCGGCCGACAAGCACGAACGGGTAGTTGTTAGACTTGAGAAAATCGACGACCTGGTCATCCTGCCTGGAGTACAGCAAGATCGCACCATCGACACGCCGACCGTTAAGAAGCCTGGATACGGCTTCGACCTCTTCCTTCTCGTTGCCGCCCGAGCTGATTAACACATCGTATCCGGAACGGTTCGCCTGTGTGACAATACCGCGGATCAGCTCCATGAAGAACAAGTTGAGGAACAGCTCTTCCGCTGGTTTTGGCAGGATGACGCATATGCTTTCTGTCGTTTTGGAAACCAGGCTCTTGGCCATAATATTGGGATGGTAGCCCATTTCCTCCATAATCTCTTTCACTTTGCGCGAGGTTTCGCGGCTGATTCTCGGATGATTGGAAAGCACCCGTGAGACGGTGGAGGGGGATACGCCCGCTCGTTTTGCGACATCTTTAATCGTTACAGACATAGTAGGACCTCCAGTGGAACCGTTTGCGTTTTTTTGAAAATAAGAAAGCGACTACTGGAGTCTCCCTTATTTCACCAGAATAACTTCCGCTAGAGCGCGGTCCGTTGTTCTTTATTTAATTGTGGGTCTGTCAGGCCCCGAGTATACTTGATACAGGCAGATCTAAAGCTATATAGGTACAGTATGTTAAACGGTTTCACACTGCTATATTAACGTTTATCGAAATGCTTGTAAATACGTATCCAAGTCAGCTGAGCGCAATTATTCACAAATGCACTAAAAAAGAAGAAAGGATTAGAAATCAGGAGAAAGGCGGGTATTATCACGTGAAAAAACCGGAAAATAACTTAATACGGCCTTGTGCAAACGATTTAACAAAATGGAAGAGTGGGTTATGATATAGTTGGGTTAAATAACCAGGGATACCGGGAATCTGAGATGGAATTCAAGACATGCTGTATTATGTAACCGTTTTATTTCTAAATTTCGTTTAATATTATTCAAACGTTTGCGCTGATGATGGCGAATTACAAGCATAGCAAGGCGGATTTCAGTGAACTTAATATATATCCAACAGGGGGAAATAGGTATGGTGCATAAAAAAAGGAGTACACGTAAGGCTGTGCCTCTATGGCTGGCAAGTTTCGCGCTTGCGGGAGGTTTGCTTGCCGGCTGCAGCGGCGGCGCGACTCCACCTCAAGAGGAAGCTGAGCCGAAGGCCACACAGGAAACCAAGCAGCCTGACACCCCGGCACCTGCTCCGCAGAAAAACAAGGTGGATGAGCAGCCATCCGATGTTTATTACGAAATCTTTGTACGTTCATTCTATGATTCCGATGGGGATGGAATCGGTGATTTGAAGGGTATCATCGAGAAGCTGGATTACCTGAATGACGGAAATCCGGATACATCGGATGATCTTGGCGTGACCGGTATTTGGCTGATGCCCATTAATCCTTCACCAAGCTATCATGGCTATGATGTAACGGACTATCGCTCCATACATCCGGATTACGGGACGCTGGAGGACTTTAAGACGCTGCTTGCGGAAGCGGATAAGCGTGGAATCAAGATTATCATGGATTTGGTTGTCAATCACACAAGTACGGAGCACCCGTGGTTCAAAGAGTCCGCGGCTGATCAAGCTTCCACGATCCGGGATTGGTATATCTGGGCTGAGGATCAGGGTAAAGCACCTTCCGGTTCCAGCGCAGCCGGCAGCGGCTCCCCGTGGCACGAGATGAACGGTGCCCATTACATGGGCACATTCTGGGGCGGAATGCCGGATCTGAACTTCGATAACCCCAAGGTACGCGAGGAGATGAAGGATATCGGCAAGTTCTGGCTGGAGCTCGGCGTGGATGGTTTCCGGATTGATGCCGCCAAGCATATCTACGAGGATCTGATGTCTGACAAGGGTGAGGCAACCACGGCAAAGAATACGGCCTGGTGGCAGGAATTCCGCACCAGCATGAATGAGGTGGACCCGGACGCTTATATCGTGGGTGAGATTTGGGATAATTCCGCTGCCGTTATTGCGCCGTACCTGGATAACGCCTTCGATTCCGGCTTCAACTTTGGATTGGGCGAGAGCATCGTGGGTGCAGCGCTCAACGAGAAGGATAACAACCTTGCCTTCACGCTGGAGCGGATGTACGGCTTATTCAGTCAAGTATCCGGCGGCAAGTTCACGGATGCGACATTCCTGACAAACCATGATATGAATCGTGTGATGTCTCAGCTGAACAATGATGAGAATCATGCCAAAATGGCTGCTGGCATCCTGCTGACGATGCCGGGCAATCCATTTATCTATTATGGGGAAGAGATCGGCATGAAGGGGGCGAAGCCGGATGAGCAGATCCGGGAGCCGATGATCTGGTCCAACACGGGCAGTGATAAGGGGCAGACGACATGGGAGCCCTTGAAGCATAACCGGGGCGATGCCGTGCAGGGTGTGGAGCAGCAGATGGGGGATGCGAATTCCCTGCTGTCCCGTTACCGCACGTTAATCCGCTGGCGTAATGAAATGCCTGCGCTTCAGAACGGAACCATTGAATCCTATGCTTCCGGAAATGCGCAGGTCATGGCTTACGTCCGACGTACCAACGACAACCAAGCGCTTGTGGTCCATAACCTGTCCGGCAAGGAACAGATGGTGGATGTGGCATCGAAGAACAGAGAGAGCGGGTTCTCGTCACTGTCGAGAACAACAGACGACAGTGCGGCATTAAACGGCAGCAGCTTAACGCTGCCACCGTATACAACCGTTGTATTGGAGTAGGCTGCGTTCATTCCTATAGTGAAACATAACAAGGACCCCGAGCCCCTGGAAGGAGGCGTGCTCGGGGTCCTTTTTTGGGGAAGTGACTTTCATGAGGTCGGGAGGGCACAGGTGTCTTATGGTGATGAGGCAGGATGCTGACTGGAACGAGGATACCCAATCCGTTATCCGAACTTCGGATATCCCGTGTTACAATGAATGACAAATGATGGAGCACAGTGCATGCATACAATGGACTGCTATCACTTTTTGCGGCTGTTGCAGCACCTGGCAGACATTGAACATTTGCTTCGAAAGGAAGATTTACGATGAGCTCAAGCATTCTATATATCGAGGACGACCATGAAATCGGCGGTTGGGTCAGTGAATTTCTTAAAGACAAGGGTTATGAGGTGCGGTGGCAGCTCAGCGGGGAGAGGGCCGTAGAGGAAGCGGCGGCATGTGCCGTCGTCATTCTGGACGTCATGCTTCCGGGACTTGACGGCTTTACGATCGGACAGCGAATCAAGAAGGCATATCCCGGTCTGCCTATCCTGATGCTCTCGGCCAGAACTGCCATTGACGATAAGCTGCAGGGGCTGGAATTTGCCGATGACTATCTGACGAAGCCTTTCCATCCGGACGAGCTGGCTGCCCGTCTTGAGGTGCTGCTTCGGCGGTCCGTCGTCAAGTCTGCAGAGCCTTTGAGAGTGAAGCACTTATCCGTGTATGAGGCCGAGAATCGGATTGTGAACGAGGATACCGGCGAGGAGACACTCCTGACCGGTAAACAGTATCAGATATTTATGTACCTGCTCCAGCATCAGGGGCGTGTGATGACCAAGGAGCAGATTTATGAATCGGTCTGGGGCGAGTCCTATATCGAAGGGGATAAAACGCTGATGGTTCACATCCGCTATCTTCGCGAGAAGCTGGAGCGGGACCCCGCCACACCGGAGATTATTGAGACTGTGCGCGGGCTGGGCTATCGGGTGAGAGCATGAGATGGAGAAGGAACAGAGGAAGGTTCCGCAAATCGTTGACCAACCGGTATTTACTGTTAATCTCGCTGGCCATGATTTTCATGCCGATCATGTTTCCGTTAGCCTCGATTCTTTACTGGTTCGTGAACGATACGTTCTCGGAGAAACCGGCTGTACCTGTCGAGAAGTATACAAGTGGTACTGTGTTAGAGAAGATGTGGCACGAGGAGGCAGCAACATTAAGCGGGGCTTCGCCAGAAGCCATAGAGCGAAGGCTGCATTCCATTCAGCTGGAGTATCCGGAGATCTCGATGTTCTGGGTGGACGGCAGCAATGAGACGAGGCTGCAGATGCCGGTGCAGCCAAGCCTCCCCGAGGTATGGAGCGCACCCTACACGGTTCAATTCATGAAGAATGCCGTGGACGGAGATCCGTTCACTTCGGTGGCCTTTATCGGTGGAGAGGTATCGGGAGAAGGATTCATGGTGATGCAGATACCGAGAAAATACATCAGTGTCCAGCAGCCAATCGCCAGCGAAACGGCGATGTATGGCCTGTTTATAACCTTGATGTCGGTTCTGTTTATTGTGGTCTCCTGGCTGTTCTTCGTGCGCATCCGCAAGCGGCTGCTGCGACTTCGTTCTGCTATGACCTCCCCTCACACCGTGACGGGTTTACCGCAGCCGGTCGCCTTAACCAAGCTTGACGAGATCGGGCAGCTGGAAGAAGGCTATAACCATATGGTCATCCAGTTAGAGGAGGGGCAGCGCCGTCAGCGTGAGGAGGAGGAGCTGCGCAAGTCGCTGATTGCTAATCTGTCACATGATCTGAGAACACCGCTGACGGTGATTCGAAGCCATATTTTCTCTATGGAGCGGGAGCCGCTGAGTGAGAAAGGCAAAGAATCGCTGTCCCTCATCGAGTCGAAAATCGCGGACTTGGGCGGTCTGATCGACAATATGTTGTCCTACAATCTGCTGGCCAGCGGCAAAGTGAAATTGAACATGGAACCGACGGACGTTCTGCGGACGGTCAAGGAAAGTGCAGCTGCTTGGTATCCGGTGTGGGAGAAGGCGGGAATCGAACCCGATATCCAAGTGCGCGACGAGCCGCTCAACTGGAATGTGGATGTGCTGTGGTTCCGCAGGCTTCTGGATAATCTGTTCCAAAATGTCGTCCGTCACGCCAAATCAGGACAGTATATCGGTATACATACGGAAGAGAGAGAAGGGCTTGAGGGCATGCTTGTCATTTCGGATCGCGGACCGGGAATCGAAGGCGGCTCGCAGAACAAAGGCACGGGCATTGGCCTGGCTATCGTGGATCACTTGACAAGGGAAATGGGCCTGGGCTGCCATGTGGAAAGCTCGGATGAAGGCACGAGGATCAGCATCTGGAGGCGGTGAGGTTTCAGGTATCGAGGATATAAGAATCGTGCTCGGATGGTGAAAGGGTGTAGGCATATTTGAAAATGGGGAACCGGCGTGTTAGCTGGTTCTTTTTTTGCGTGACTAACAAGAAAGACACCCTTCCAGGGTGTCTCCGCACAATTGCTTTTCGCTCGAGTTTCACGAGCTCGTCAGTGAACTTGGTTCATAAGCAAGGCAGGCTACAGTTGCTAGACTGAGAGAGAAATCCATTTTGAGATCCACATGTACCAGTACATTCATATCCATAGTTAACCACGCCCCCATCGTAATGATTAATCTACCTATGAGAGAGCAGAGTGATTGGCATGCCATCATCAGCGTCAGGTAGCCCCCCTGTACGGACGCAATCAGCGTTTCGGCAAAGTGATTATATCATATTCGGGCACTCGCTAATAGTATTTCCGAGTCGCTGGGCATAGATGCGGGAATACTAATGAGCGCTGCTTAGTGAAGTGCCTCTTGTATTTGTGCAAAAGCGCAAAAGCACCGGCGTAGGGAACGGAATTGTTGCTGGAGAAGCGAAGCGTTCGCCTTTAAATTCGGTAAACTACCCTGGACAGATTCAGTTTCCCGGAATTAACAGCGGTCCGGTCCCGCAGCGGTCTGAACAGCACGCAACCACTCATGCTTAACTTTTTTAAATTAAATTTAAACTTCAGGTCGACCGGCATTTAACCTTGGCCATGTAGGATGTATCCTGAGGTGATGAACGTGACGGAACTCGTCATTCAAACGAAAGGCTTATATAAAATATATAAAAACCGCGCGGCAGTTGTGGACTTGAACCTGGAGATTGCCCGCGGCGATATCTACGGCTTCCTGGGACCGAATGGAGCAGGGAAAACAACGACCATTCGCATGCTGCTTGGACTGATCCAGCCCACGCGCGGGGCGATTCATTTGTTCGGCAAGGATTTGAAGCGCGAGAAAATGAACATTTTGCAGCGGACAGGATCTCTCGTGGAATACCCATCCTATTACGGTCATCTGACGGCTATTGAGAATCTGGAGGCGATTCGCCGGATCACCAGCGGGCCGAAGTCCCGCATCGCGGAAGTGCTGGAGATTGTCTCCCTGACGAAGGAAGCCAAGCGACCGGTCAAGGGATACTCCCTTGGGATGAAGCAGCGTCTTGGCATTGCAGCCGCCTTGTTCAACAATCCGGAGCTGCTTATCCTGGATGAGCCGACCAACGGCCTTGATCCATCCGGCATTCATGAAATCCGGGAGCTGATCAAAAACATGCCGCGTCAATACGGCATTACCGTACTGGTGTCCAGTCACCTGCTGGGCGAGGTGGAGCAGATGGCCGATAAAGTCGGCATCATCCGTGACGGCCGGATGGTGTTCCAGGATACCATCGACCATCTGGTATCCACCGCATCCAGCGGGTTCCGCTTGTCGGTATCGGAGCCGGAGGCTGCGCTCGGACTGGCGCTGGACCTGGGCTGCCAAGGGGTGCTGCGAGACCATATGCTGGAGCTGGAAAATATGCAGGATGCCAAGGTCGCCCTGCTCGTGAAGCGGCTCGTTGAGAATCAGCATGCCGTGTACCGTGTCGAGGAGCAGCGGAGGTCACTCGAGGATATTTTCATGCAGATCGTAAGGGAGGGAAGCCGGATATGATGTTCCGTGCGCTGTCCGCCGATTGGCTGAAAATAAGGGGCAAAGGCATCTGGTTTCTCGCGGCGCTCGGTCCCATCGGACTGGCGGCGATGCAAGGGCTGAACTTTGGACTTCGGTATGATTATCTGATGAAAACGTATGCGGCAGATCCCTGGGGCGGGCTGCTGGAGAATGTTACGTTTTTTGTTCCCATCGCCCTGTTCCTGGGCATTACGCTGATCTGCTCGCTGATGGCCAACGTGGAGCATCAGCTCAGCTCGTGGAAGCAGCTGCTGGCATTGCCCATTTCAAGAACCGCTGTATTCAGTGCAAAATTCGTGCAGGCCTTCTTGATACTCTGCGTATCCTGTATCCTGCTGACGGTAAGTGTCGCCGTACTTGGCATGCTGCTAGGAATGGGTGCGGATCGCATGCCGTATATGGATCTGATACGTATTGGGTTCTTGCCTATGTTCGCCGCGCTGCCGGTCTTGGCTTTTCAGTTATGGCTAAGCCTGACGCTCAAGAATCAAGGGATATCCTCGGCGATAGGCATCACCGCTTCGGTAGTATCCATGTTTGCCATGGAGTTTCCAGATTGGGTGCCGCTGAAATGGCCGCTGCTCGCTTACATCGGTCCTGAAAAAGCGACATTTATAGGAGCAGGTTTACTGCTTGGGGCGGTCATTGCTGCAGCTGGACTCATACATTTCAACCGGAAGGACGTGGACTAGAGATGGCGTCTTATACAAGAGCAATATCAGCAGAGTGGCTCAAGCTGTCGAAGTCCAAATTATGGCCGCAGATTCTGCTGAATGGGGTACTGGTTTTGATGCTGGGGATTCTAGGTGGCAATCCGATCCAGGGAGCCCCATGGGAGTATTTGCTATCCATGATGTGTTTTCTGCATGCGATGCTGCTGCTCCCGATCATGACCGGGATTTTCAGTGCAATGGTGTGCCGCTACGAGCATACCGGTGGGGGATGGAAGCAGCTGCTGGTCCTGCCGGTGTCGCGTGGCGTCGTCTATTCTGCCAAATTCACGGTGGTGGCTATCTTGCTTGCTGCCGTGCAAGTACTGTTTCTGGTGGCTGTCATGGGAGCTGGATGGTTCCATAGGATCGAGGCTCCGATTCCTTGGGAGATGCTGCTGCGCAGCCTGGTGGGTGGCTGGGTTGCTTGTCTGCCGCTTGCCGCGCTTCAGCTTGGTGTTTCCACGGCCTGGAGCAGCTTTGCCGCACCGCTGGCATTAAACGTTGTATTCACCATCCCAAACATCTTGGTGGCTAACTCGCAGACGTATGCCCCTTATTATCCGTGGACACAGCCCTTTCTTGCGATGATGCCAGCGGGTCAAGCCGATTTCGGCGCCTTCAATATTCCGTTTGAGAGCCTTATGATCGTGATTGTTGGCGGGTTTCTGTTATTTTTCCTCGGAGGATTCATCTATTTTCAGCGCAAGGAAGTGTGATTACTCCTAACCGGAGTGCAGCGGATGCATTCCGATAAGAAGCGTTCACCAATGATAAAAGAGCTGCCCCAGGTCCTTGATGGCCTGCTGGAGCAGCTCTTTACGCTATCTTGCTATGGTTGAAGCGAACCCTTGCTAATTCGGCAGCTCTACCCATGCATAAGGGGTGGCGGCTGCCTTTAATCCGTATTCGATGATGGTAATGACGGCAATGGTTTCAGCCGGGTCAACGGCAGGCTTGCCCGTTTCGAAGAAATTCACCAGATTCTCGATGAACAAGGCAAAGAAATTTGAATGGGCGGTAACTTGCTTGAAGCTGCCATCTTCATTTTTAATGCCTAGAGTAAAAGGGCAATTCTCCCCAAGATGATTCACGGCAGCTTGTCGTCCGTTACCGTAATCGATGAGCAGGGCAGGAGAGTCCGGTGTACCAACGAACATGACCCTCTTCGGATCTGCTCCCATCAAACGGACTACGGGTTCGATTTGATGGATCGAATAGTTGGCGAATCCGCCGGGCCCCCAGCTGCTAATGGTCTGAATGCCGCTCCGGTCCAGCTCCGTGTACTCACTGGCAAAACGAAGGGCAGACGTTGAATACATCGGCGTTCCGTGGGCTGTGGCCAGATCGAACATTCGGATCGCTGTCTCTCGGTCAGGAGCGAACGTTTTATCGATATAGGTCGGTTTGCCGGATTGCAGCGGAAGCCGGGACAGCTCCTCATGGAACTCCGGGTTATCCGGGGACAGCACGATCAGGTAATCACTGCGCTCCACCACGTCCTCGATAGCGGGCAGCAGCTCAATTTCATTCTCCTTGCACCAGGCTGCGTTTGTGAGCCCGTTCTCTTTATCTCTTTTGCCGTAAGCGTAAACGACCTTCATGGCACTTCCTGTAGCCTGATCGATCCATCCAGGATATTTATTCGCATGGAATTGGTCCAGATGCAGGTCGATGAATCCGATTTTTTTCATGGTAAAATAGGCCTCCCTGGCTTCGAACTATAGGTTAATGGCTGTTCTGGGCTACGGGTTGCAGCGAAACTTCCGCCCCTTGGTCGGACGAATCGTAGATCGCCTGGATAATCTGGGAGGACAGGATGACGGTATCGATATGCGACGGCTGTTTTTCCCCGGTTTGAATGCACTGAATGAAGCTATCGATCTCATTCTGGAACATGCTGCCGAGGTTGAATTTTGGCGTTGTCTCAATCAAGGCACCGTCCTCCGTGGTGTAGAAGGTAAAGTCTGCGCCATACTTCAACCGTATGCCGCCTTTGTCCCCGAGGAAGTCGATGAACATCTCTTCGGCGCCGATGTTTTGCGCCCATGCGCCGTTCAGGGAAATGGTTGGGCCCTCGGTGCGGACCAGAGCGGTGACAAAATCGTCGACATCATAGGTGCCTTCATATTTCGGAGGACCTGCCCACATTTTGAGGAAGGTGTAGTTCTCCATATCCTTGCCCAGCTTGCAGTAAGCCTGCCCGGACACGGTCTTCGGCTTCGGGTCGCCTGTGCAGTACATCACGACATCGAGGAAGTGAACGCCCCAATCGATCAGCGCGCCGCCACCGGCGATGGCCTTGGTTGTGAAGGCCCCGCCGAGACCCGGAATCGAGCGGTGGGAGCGGAAGCTGGCATATACGTGATACAGCTCGCCGAGATCACCGTTCTGAATCATTTTCTTGATTCTGTTTACGCTTTCATTGTAGCGATTGACCACCCCAATATTGAGGGTTTTGCCGGTTTCGTGCTGAACCTTTTGCATTTCCAGAGCTTCGTCGTAGGTACGGGCGGCGGGCTTTTCGCATAACACATGTTTGCCTGCCCGCAGACAATCCATGGCGATGGATGCATGCACATCATTCGGCGTACAGATCGATACGGCATCCACTTCGGGATCATTCAGGATCTGGTTGTAATCCTCAATGGCCTGGCCGCACTCGTATTTGGTTACGGCAGCATCGGCCCGTTCCTTCACGATATCGCAGAAATACTTGATTTCGGCGTCTTTGTTGGCTATGTAGGCGGGAATATGGGCGCTGTTTGCAATCGTACCGCAGCCAATCACGGCAATTGTAATTTTGTTCATCGGTTCTCCTCCAAAATCGTGGATTGATGATGCAGTGATTACAGGGACTTGTCACTCGATTCTTCGTTCTTGCTTGCCCAGAGTATAGCATGGGAACGATCTATTCGATTTCACTATCGTGTTTATTTATTGGATTATCGTACCGAGGGCGCTAGTCAACGGTTTTAAATGCGTTCTTTTTGTAGTAAGCAGGAGTCGTTCCCGTATACTTCTTGAAAATGCGGCAGAAGTAGGAAAGCTCGTTAAAACCGACCTTGAAACATACATCGGTTATCGTCAGTTCGGGCTCCGTCAGCAGCCGCATCGCCATTCGTATCCGGTAATTGGCCAGGTACTGACTGAAGGTCCGGCCGGTAACTTCCTTGAACCGGCGACAAAAATTCGTCCGGGACATCATCGTCCGGGCACACAGTTCCTCCAGCCACAGGGGCTGGTCATAATGGTCATGAATATACTGGACCGATTCCAGGATGGGCTCCCGGTACGGGTCGCTGCTCGAGCTTGACGATTTAAGCTTGCCCTGGTCGGCATGCTCGCGGTTCAAGATCGCCAGCAGCTTCAGCAGATTGGCTTTTAGCAAAATATCAAAGAATGGACCCCGGCTTCCGTACTCGGCCAGCATTTCGGTAAGCAGTTCCTTCACGGCCAGATCGCTGCTGCCGGTCAAGGTAATCTTGAGCGGAACGCTGTCTTCCGTAGTTATAAAACGCTCGATGAAGGAGAGGTCAAACAGATTCGGCTCAGCTGGCTTCCCATCGAGTCGTTCATTAATGAAGGCAGGCATGAATTCGCAGCCGAGCACCTCCAGCTCTTCCCCCGGTATCATCTCCACGCGATGGACGCTATATGGAGGAAGAACGAATATGTTTCCCTGGACCATTCGGTATTTCTGACCATAGAGGGTGTGGATGAATTCACCTTTGCTGACATACCAGATTTGGAGATAATCGTGCATATGATCGGACAAACTCCCGAACTTCTCGGTAATTCGGTACATTTTGCAAGGCAGGCCGTTTGTCATTTCCAGCTCCGATGTAAAGTAGGCGATACCTTTCCGGGTACATTCGGCGATATCCGGTTCCAGCCAGTGAATAGCCATGATTCGTTCCCTCCCCGCGCTCGTGTAAGATCCTGTTATTCATAGCATAACTGATTCATTACATGAAGGAAGAGGAAAAGTTGAAAAAGTTAGCGGATTCCTGTGGTCAGAGTCATGTGTCTGAATGTTTAGAGGTGAGGATACGATGAGGATTTTGAGAAAGTGTGGGCTGGCGAAAGTAGATGAGGAGCTATAGATTCATGATAAAGAGCCCGGATTCCAAAAATATGGGAAATCCGCGGCTCTTTTCCTTTACGAGCAAAACTCCTTCAGCATCTGCTCCTTCACTTCTTCTATAGGGAATTGCTGGGGATAGGTGGATATCATGAGCATAATGCCTTGAAGTGTAGAAGAAAAATACATGGAACGTTTACGCGGCTCGGGGACCCCTAGCATCTGGAAGATTCCGCATTGAATCTCAAATTGCCGGGCGGCTTCTTCCACAAGACGCTTGCCGTAAGGTATCAACTCTTGGTCGGCCTCGGGCTGGGTTTGAAGATGCAGGTAGAATCGGAAGACTTCCGGCTGCTGATAGACGTTGTCGATCGCATGCTCAATGATGAACCTCAGCTGTTCTGCAGGAGTTTTAAGCGAAGCGGCATCCTCCATAACCTTGGCCACACCTGCAACGCGATCCTCAACCATGGCGGCCAGCAGCGCTTCCTTTCCTGAAAAATAGTTATAGAGCAGTCCCTTGGATATTGCCGCATGTTTGGCTACATCGCTGATGGAAGTCGCATGGTAGCCTTGATGTATGAATAAATCCATGGCGGCTTCCTGAATCTTATCCTTCGCGATCTGGCGTATGCGTTCGTTCTCGCTTGGTGTACGTGGCATGAAACCTTCAGTCCTTCACAAATTGGATGATATGTCGGGATAATTCATTCGGATGCGTTAGTGTGAGCATATGGTCGGCCTCTGAGATAGTGACAAAGCGAGCGCCCGGAACCCTCCGAAATTGTTCTCCTACCTGCCGGTTATCGGGCATTTCATGATCGCCTATGATAAAGAGCGTTTTGGCAGAGATATCTTCTAAACGCTCCATCGCCGGCGGTTCCGGCCAAACCGAGTCAAAGGTAGCCCAGGTAAAGGTATGCTCAAAATGGTGGCGCAGCATCTGGATCATAAGCCCCCGCTCGGCATGGTTTCTCGTTATCTCATAGGAAGGGGGCTCTATGCACAGTTCGATCATTTTCTCGATATCTGGGGCGGCTGCGCTTACCCGCAGCATGTAAGCTTGCATTTCCTCAGAGTAGGGAAAACCGGACAGGGCAGGTGCAATGAGAATCAGTTCCGACACTCTTTCAGGATATTGGATCGCGAACTCTGTTGCAATCTGCCCGCCCATGGAATGACCAACAACCGCAGCTTGAGGAATATTCAGGTGATCAAGGAGAGATAACAAATCCTGCACGTAATTGGCAGGTTCGATGGGGGAAGGAGATCGGCCGGCTCCGCGACCGTCAAAGGCAATAACATGAAAGTCCTCCGATAATAGAGGCACAACCGAGCTCCAATCCCTCATATCCGCTCCACCGCTGTGAATAAGGACGACAGGCTTTCCATTTCCATACACTTCGTAATGCAGATCCATTAGAATATCCTCCAGTTGATTTACATTTATTCTACTGTCTTGATAGGTTTATTTTATTATTGAATGAACGGTCGGTCAATATAAAAACGAAAATACATAATCAGGAGTTACGCACCCGATTCAGGTGCTGCTCAGGAAGCATTGAGTATGGAATATCGCTGTGAATTAATTCACTTATATGGGATGTGAATAATGTTACAATCGAGAAAATTAAATGTAAAGCCTAAGGGGGAACGGACTGTGGCTCGATATTTTAGCGGTAAAGAAGTGGAACTGTTGGCACCTGCCGGAACATTCGAGATATTCAAGACCGTCATTGACGCAAACTGCGACGCTGTTTATTTCGGGGGACCCTCCCTGAACATGCGCATGATGCGCAAGGGATATAACCTGAGTTACGAAGAGGTCAGAGAAGCTGTCCAAATGGCTCATGATCGCGGGAAGCGTGCCTATATCACCGTGAATAACCTGTTGGATGAAGAGGATTTGGAGGAAGCGAAGCGTTATTTTGCTTTCCTGAACGAGATCGGCCCCGATGCAATCATTGCGCAGGACCTGGCCGTGTTTCCTCTGATTCAAGAGATGAACTATGCGAATATTCCGGTTCATTCTTCAGTGATGATGAACGTTCATAATCTGGACATGATCGAAGCCGTTAAAGCGTTGGGGGTTTCACGTATCGTTGCTTCCCGGGAGATGGATCTGAAGACAGTGGAAGTGCTGCATGCCAAGAGCGGGATGGAATTCGAATATTTTATTCACGGCGATATGTGCACGGTCCACGGTGCGAACTGCTTGTACAGCTCGATGCTGTTCGGCAACAGCTCCAGCCGCGGACGCTGCATGAAGCCATGCCGCTGGGATTACCGGGTGAAGAAGGATGGTTACGTCTATCCAACTGAATATCCGCTTGCAGCGAAGGATATGTACATGTACGAGCATATTCCGGAGCTGATCAAGTCCGGCATTACGTCCTTCAAGATTGAAGGTCGGATGAGAGATATTGATTTCTTGCTGATGGTCGTTAATTCCTACGGAGATGCAATCGATCGCTATATTGCGGATCCGCTGGGCTACAACCGCGAGGAGGGATCGGATACGCTGCATAAGAACCGAAAGCGCGATTTCACGACGGCATATGCCTTCGGCAAGCCGGGGCTCGATTTCATTAATCGCCGTTATGAGGGGACAGGCAAGTTCTACAGCACGGGGAAGGTTTTCAGTACGCCAACCGCCGAACGTGAGATGAAGGAGGAGCGGTTGATCCAAGTGAAGGAATCGCTTCGATATGCGAAGCGGGAACGGCAGAGCGCCGCGATTCCGGAAATTACAGTGCATGTGAACAATATGGAGCAGGCTCGCGCGGCATTGGAAGAAGGAGCAAGTTCCATTTACCTGGCAGGCGATGTGTTCCAGCCGGATATTCCATTTGGCCGTGAGGATATCGAAGCCTTAACGGCGGACAAAGGCAGCGCCAAGATTATCCTTGGCATGCCCCGTATGATGGATGAGCTGCATATGGAGCAGTATGCTCATTTTCTGAAGCAGGGCAAAGAGCACAATCATTATGGGCTGGATGGTTTGCTTGTCTCCAACATCGGTGCCATGCACAAGTTCCAATCCCTGGAGCTGCCGATGATGGCCGATTTCAGCTTGAACATTTACAACCATATGGCGGCTTCGTTCTATCAGAAGCATTTTGGCATCACCAGAATCCATCCGTCGCTGGAGCTTCAGCTTAACGATCTGACGAAACTGCTCCGGCATCCGGAATTTACAACCGAGATCATCGTTCACGGATCGCCCATCGTGATGTATCTTGAGCATGACCTATACGCAAATGCGGAAGAGATGGAGTATATTGCGGAAGAAGATAACAAGTATGTCGATAACCGTCATCTCGTGCTGCTTACCGATAAAGGAGAGAATCCTGTATACCGCGATGCCGCTGGTCGGAACCACTTGGCTATGGCGAAGGAGCTGTGCTACATGCCATTCCTGCAGGAACTGCATGAAGCAGGTGTGAATCATTTCCGCATTGAAGGGAAGACGTATACGACAGAGCAGCTTCGCGGTCTGGTGCGGTTGTATTGCCAGGCTGCGCGGAATCTGAATTTATGCGGCAAGCTGTTCGAAGGCATGACGCCGATCTATGCCGGATATACCCTGGGTTCGCTGCAATTCGGCACGGTTATGCAGCGTGAGGGAGAACGGAAACCATCCGAAGAGGTGAGTTTCCATGGCGCATGAGGACCAAGCATATATCGGCCCGGAAGCTATCGTGGCGAAGCGTCGGCAGTACGGCTACCCGTGCACCGCTAATTTCTACAAAGAGCCGCCTCAGATTGTCGGTGGCAAAATGCATATGCTCTACGGTCATGATGGCAAATCGTATGTCGACTTCTTTACGGGGGTGTCGGTGGTTGCTTGCGGTCACTGCAATGAAGCCATTACCGCCCGTACGATCGAGCAGCTCCAGAAGCTGCAGCATACGTCAACCATCTACCTGACCCAGCCCATGGTGGAGCTGGCGGAGCGGTTGGCAGACGGCATTTTGCCTGGAAACCTGAAGCGAACGTTCTTCGTGAACAGCGGGTCCGAGGCGAATGAGGGCGCCCTGCTTGTCGCACGTTTGCATACGAAGCGTCGCCACTTCCTGGCGCTGGAATACGGCCTTCATGGCCGCACCTTCCTGACCATGAATGTGACAGGCATCCCCATGTGGCGTACCGACGACTTCCTGGATGGAGACGTGACTACGTTTATTCCGCGTCCCTATGATCCAGACATGGATCAGGAAGCTGCCGCACGCCGTTCTCTGGATACATTAGCGAGTGTATTGGCGGAGAAGGGGGGCACGTTCGCGGCAATGATCGTGGAGCCGATCCAAGGCAACGGGGGAATGATCGTGCCGCCGGATTGGTATTTCCGCGAGTTGAAGGCGATGCTGGAGCAGCACGGCATTCTGCTGATTGCCGATGAGATTCAGACAGGCTGCGGTCGTACGGGACGGATGTTCGGGATCGAGCATTATGGCATTGTGCCTGACATTCTCACCATGGCGAAGGCATTGGGCAATGGCGTGCCTATCGGCGCCTTCTCCACAACGGATGAGATCGCCGCCAGTCTGAATCGGCCTTCTGCATCGACCTTCGGAGGCAATCCGGTGTCATCCGCAACAGCGCTTGCTGTCTTGGATTACATCGAGCAGGAGGGTTTGGTTGAACGGTCCGGCCGAGTCGGCAGCCGGCTCATCGAAGGTTTGAAGGACTTACAGAACAAATATGGCGTTATCGCTGATGTTCGAGGCAAGGGTCTTATGGCGGGAGCCGAAATCCACGGCGCGTCGGACCAGGAAAGTGCAGCATGGACGGATATGCTTCTGGAGCGTATGAAGGAGGAAGGTTTTATCATCGGCAAAAATGGCGTGGGCCGAAACGTACTTGCTTTTCAGCCGGCGATGGTTACCCCGGAGAAGGAAATCGAAGCGATGCTGATCTCCTTGGATAGCGCGCTTGCAGGGTTATCCCAGAAGTGAACAGATGAGGGTGATATCCTAATGCAGATGATCAATAAGTTCGTTCATAAGACTAAAATGTTCGGAGAGCTGGTGATGTTCTCCCATACGCTGTTCTCGCTGCCTTTTGCGATCATTTCCATGATCTGGGCAGCGGGTGGCATCCCGTCTTGGCGCGTCATGCTGTGGTCACTCGTTGCACTCGTTGCTGCCCGTAATGGGGCCAATGCCTTCAACCGCATCGCCGACTTGAAGTTTGATGCTGCGAATCCGAGAACGGCTAACCGCCACATGCCAAGAAAACTCCTGTTGTCTCGTGAGGTTCATGTGTTTGTCATCGTTAACTTTGCAATCTTCATCCTTGCAGCAGGCATGCTGAATCTGCTGTGTCTGGTGCTGTCGCCGGTAGCGGTTGTACTGATCTGCTCGTATTCGTACACAAAACGCTTTACGTGGTTGTGCCATCTGTACCTGGGCTTTACGATTGCTTCGGCTCCGATCGGGGCATGGTTTGCCGTAACGGGGCAATTCGCCATAATCCCGTTCATCATCGGTACGGTTGTGATGCTGTGGATTGCAGGCTTTGACATTATTTACGCGACACAGGATATCGAGTTCGATCGTAATACAGGTTTGTTCAGTATCCCTGGCGTGTTTGGATTAAAAGGGGCTCTCCTCATTTCCAGGTCGCTGCATGGCATTATGGTTATGCTGCTGGTCTCTCTTTATGTTATCCAAGGCTTGGGCTGGCTCTATCTGACAGGAATTATCATCTCCATGCTGCTGCTTGCCACGGAGCATCGTATCATAAAGCCCTCCAGCCGCAAGGTGATGAATCTGGCCTCCTACAACCTGAATCAGGTGATCAGTATGACGATTCTGTTCTTTACATTGGCTGATCAGTTTCTGCTGTGATAGTAAAAAAACTCCCTTTGACTGCCAGCCCGTACATCGGGTTATGGCATCAAAGGGAGTTTTGTTATTACTTCCCGGCTTTCAGAATAGCGAAGCCGTAAGCTGGCAGCTTGACGGTCAGCTGGCCTTGCTTCGCATTAAGGCTCTCGCCGTTCCACAGGTTGGTCCAGGATGGATCCAGTACAGGGACGGTAATCGTGTTGCCGGCCTTATCGTTGTTGATGGCAATGAGGATCGTTTCGTTGTCGTCCTCACGCAGGTAAGCGATTTTGCCGCCGTTCTTCTCGGCATGCAAGAATTTAAAGCTGCCGGTCCGAAGGGCAGAATGCTCTTTGCGCAGCTTGATGAGCGTTTGGTAGAACGTAAACAGGTCCTTGTCGTGTTTCGTCTCATCCCATTCCATGCATTTGCGGCAGCCCGGGTCGTGCCCGCCGTCCATGCCGATTTCGTCGCCGTAATAGATGCATGGCGTGCCGAAATACGTGAACTGGAACATGGCGGCGAGTTTCATCAGACGTTTGTCGCCGCTGGCTTGCGTTAACAGTCTGGCGGTGTCATGACTGTCCAGCAGGTTGAACATCACTTCGCTGGCTTGTCTTGGATATCCCGCAAGCTGCTTGCCAAGCATGAAGGAGAACTTCTCC
This sequence comes from Paenibacillus glucanolyticus NBRC 15330, assembly GCF_004000885.1. Classification (GTDB taxonomy): domain Bacteria; phylum Bacillota; class Bacilli; order Paenibacillales; family Paenibacillaceae; genus Paenibacillus_AQ; species Paenibacillus_AQ glucanolyticus. The sequence goes on along the minus strand of NZ_BIMC01000007.1, from coordinate 35,995 downwards.
GCATCTGCGGTGCGGTTGATGAAGAAGTCCAGAACAGCGTTGGTGAACGGATAGTTCATGACAGCGTCAAACTGGTCGCCTTCGAGCCAGATCGAGGATTCATGCCATACCTCGCCTAGGATGTAAGCATCCGGGTCGGCCTTCTTGACAACCTGACGGAATTCGCGCCAGAAGCTGTGTCCCACCTCGTTGGCCACGTCCAGGCGCCAGCCGTCAATGCCGGTTTCCTTAATCCAGTACTCTGCCGCCTTCAGCAGATAAGCTCGGACTTCCGGATTCTCCGTATTCAGCTTCGGCATCAGCGGTTCGAATGCAAAGGTATCATAAGTCGGAATGCCGTCCACGACTTCCAGCGGCAAGGAACGAACGTAGAACCAATCTTTATATTTGGAGTTCATGCCGTTCTTCTGCACGTCAACGAATGGGGCAAACGTTTTGCCGGAATGATTGAATACCGCATCCAGCAGGACGCGGATTCCGCGCGCATGGCACAGGTCCACGAGTTTCTTCAGCGTGTCCTTGTCGCCGAACTGCGGATCGATTTCGAGGTAATCCTCGGTATCGTATTTATGGTTTGTGGTTGCCGTGAACAGCGGCGTGAAGTAAATCGCGTTAACCCCAAGCTCACTAATATAATCCAGGTGGTCGATTACACCCTGAAGGTCACCGCCGAAGAAGTTCTTCGGTGTTGGCTCTGCGCTGCCCCAAGGCAAGGCGCCTTCCGGATCATTGCTCGTGTCGCCGTTTGCGAAGCGTTCCGGGAAAATTTGATAGAAAATGGCGTCCTTCACCCATGCCGGCGGCTGGAAAACGTCATCCGGATTGATGAACGGATACTCGAACAGGCGGTCCGGATTGGCCGGCGGCTCCGTCAGAAAATCATATTCGGTCATCCAGCGCTTTTCCTGGCCCTGCTGGAGCAGAAAGCCGTATTTCAGGCGGCGATAGGGAGGGGTTGCCTCGCACTCCCAATAATCGAACATCTCATCCGAGGACAGCTTGGTCATCGGAATGTATTCCATCGTCTGATCCCATAAATATTTGTCGCCAGCAAGCGCGTACACCTCGGTAATATCATCTTTTTTGGTGCGGATTCTGAGATGGATGGTCGTTCCGTCGTAAGCATAAGACCAGTTTTTGCGCGGACGGTGATAGATGGCTTCCAAGAACATCGATAATTCCTCCTTAGATTAAGTAAAATAAAAAAAGGCACAGCCAGGACTATGAATAGCCGAGGTTGTACCTTTGTAAGATAACATTGCCTTTAGATTATGAATTTGGAATCTCAGGTGTCGATGATTTCATTTGCTCTTTAAAAATATACCATGGGCTGTGAGCGTATACAAGCCCCTCGTAGGACATTCAAGAAGAATGACAACGAATGATACCGGAGGTCCGGCTGGAGCGATAGGCTTGTGAGGAAAGAGCGGAGGTTTGTTGTATAATGGAGAGACAAGGACAGGCCTGAACATGGAGACAGGTATTTTAGGAGGAAATTAAATGCAGTACGATGATCAGATGAAAAACCGGATCAAGCGGATTGAAGGACAGCTTCGCGGGATATTGAAGATGATGGAAGAGAACAAGGATTGCCGGGAAGTCATCACACAATTATCCGCTTCACGCACGGCGATTGACCGGACCATTGGCGTTGTTGTGAGCTCAAATCTGGTGGATTGTGTACGCAAGGCCGAGGAGAACGGTGAGGATACGGAGAAGCTTGTGCTGGAGGCCGTGAATTTGCTTGTAAAGAGCAGGTAATTTGTGAACGGGCAAAATGGGTAAAGGTATGATAACGGCTTTTTTAAGGAGGGTACTCAAATGTCGGTAAATGAACGAATTATTCTAGCCAAGCGGCCGCAAGGTATGCCGGATGAGTCTGATTTTGCGTTTGAGGAACAGCCTTTGCCTGTCCCGCAGGCGGGAGAAGTACTCGTACGGACCGTATACTTATCGGTTGATCCATATATGCGGGGCAGAATGAGTGATGCCAAAAGTTATGCCAAACCCTATGAGGTCGGACAGGTGATTGCAGGCGGCGCAGTAGGGCAGGTGATGGAATCGACGGATCCGACCTATCGGGAGGGCGATCTTGTCACAGGCAGCTGGGGATGGCAGCGCTTTGCCGCTGTGAGCACTGGGACGCTGCGTAAGGTCAACCCGGATCTCGCACCCGTATCGACAGCACTCGGTGTACTGGGGATGACGGGGCTGACAGCTTACTTTGGACTACTCGATATCGGCCAGCCGCAGGCTGGTGAAACGGTGGTTGTATCTGGCGGTGCAGGTGCCGTTGGCATGATTGTGGGGCAGATTGCCAAGATCAAGGGAGCCCGGGTGGTCGGTATTGCCGGTTCGGATGAGAAGACAACGTATCTGACCGAGGAGCTTGGATTCGACGCGGCGATCAATTATCGGACGGATGATCTGAAGGCAGCTCTAGTCGAGGCTTGTCCCGAAGGGGTTGACGTTTATTTTGACAATGTGGGTGGTGACGTTTCCGATCAGGTCCTGCGCTTGATTAACAAAAACGCGCGGATCCCGATCTGCGGGCAAATCGCACTTTATAATCTGGAGAAACCGGACACAGGTCCGAGAATTCAGAGCTTGCTGCTTACCAATACCGCGCTGATGAAAGGGTTCCTGGTTGGCGATTACGCCAGCCGGTACAATGAGGGACTGCATGAGCTGGCCGAATGGCTGAGAGACGGCAAAATCAAACACGCCGAAAATGTGGTTGATGGCTTTGATAAGACCCTGGAGGCGTTTCTGGGGCTATTCACAGGCGAGAACCTGGGAAAACAGCTGGTGAAAGTAAGCGAAGAACAGAAGTAGGAACCTCTGTTTTACAATATAAAAGAGTGCCAGATTCACATGGGGCCTGCAGGAAACTCCTCAAGACGGAGTTTGGGGCCCAGAAGGCATTGGCCTTCCTTCCAGTGTGATTCGGCACTCTTTTTTGCTGTCATGGTGTTGGAAGAGCGTGTTACATTGCAGCCTCCGGGGTCGAGAATTGCTGATACTGGCGATACATGGAGATGCGCCAGTGGACAATCATCCCGTAAGCCAGCATGAAGAACAGCGCCGCTGTCTGCGGGATGGAAATATGCTGCTCAATATATCCATGCAGCAGGAGCCGGACAGCCAGCAGACCAAGCAGGATGTAGACGAAGCTTTTCGACTTCTGCATGAAGATCTGTCCCTCGACCTTCTCGAATTTCGTGCTTCGGATCAGGGGATAGGAGAAGATGAACCAGCCGACCAAAAAGGCTGCTCCTGCCCACCATAAGGGGATGCGGACCTGCTGCTCTACAAACATCAGAAATCCGGTGCTCATCGCAACCGGCGGAATGATAATCTTCTTAACGGTTACGGGACGATGACTCGCTTTCATCCGAATGAAAATCACGGTCACGGCCATAACCAGCATGGCGATCGTAGAGCCTATTTGAAGAATTGGGGAATCGAAGTCAACCACAATTCAGAACCTCTTTCCATAAATAAGATGACACGACAGTGTGCTTCTTCTGATTATAGCACATTCTTATGCCAGGCAAAATCAGGCAAATGCAGAGGTTCCGCGCTTCATCGCTGGCTGTTCTGTTGATGGAGCCCGTCAATGAATATCCGGATCATGAAATTCAGGCTGTCATCCAGATCCAGATCGAGTGCGAATTGACCGGAACGTTCCAGAGAGGAAAAGCCATGACAAAGGCTGCGAAGTGTTCGTACCGTATGAAGAGCCTCCGGCTCACTAAGCTGGTAAGGAGTCAATATCCGCAGCAGCAGCTCCACAATCTGATTCCCTACGCGCTGCGTCTCTTGCTGGTCCGGGCGTAGAGGCTGCAGCGCAGCTTCATACAATCCGGGGTGGGATCTTGCAAAGTCAACATAGGTAAGGCATACGAAACGCAGCGCGTCTTCACCTGAGCGGCCGGCGACAGCTTTCAGCATTTGTTCGTGGAGGGTCTGCAGTCCATGCAGCGTCAGAGCGGCATGCAGACCTGAAAGTCCGTCTACATGATTATACAGGGAAGGGGATCGAACCCCAAGCTTACCCGCAAGTGCAGCCAAGGTCACAGCGTGAAGCCCACCCTGATCCGCGAGCTCGGCCGCGGATTGAAGCAGCTGGAGTCGATCTATGCCGGGTCTCGGGCTCATTTCGTATTTCTCCTGAAAGCGGATTCCGCTTGCGTAACAGCCTGCTGCATGCTGGCGGTCGGGTTGGTTAGCATTTTTCCATGGCCGACAGCCAGAACGGCGGGCTTCAGGGCAGTCAATGATGTGGCGCTTTGCAGCGAATGCTCTTTGCTCCATGTAGCCATGGCAGGGAAAGGAAACAAGGGATTAAGCATGCCGGATACAGCTAATCCGCCCCGGGTTAGCCAAGCATCGCCCGCAATCAGGATACCGCTGCGCTCATCGAGAAATGCCATATGTCCAGGTGTATGACCCGGGGATGCAATGGCTTTGAGTGAGCCTATGGAATCGCCCCCGCTCAGCAGCACATCGGGAACCGTGGTTATGTTCTTGGGGATCCCTCCGCGAATCGGAGTTTGCTGCTCTCCAGGCAGGAGCTCGGTGTTGCCCTTAAGGAGCAAGGCGTCACGCCGCGAGATGTAAACAGAGGCATCCGGAAGCTCCTTCTTTAACCCGTCGAGAGCTCCGACATGATCACCATGGGCATGGGTCAATACGATGCGGGTTATGGGTTTGCCTATAGCGGATGCAGCTTGAAGGATTCCTTTTTGGGAAAAAGACATCCCGGCATCAATAAGTGTCAATCCGTCGTTTTCTTCAACAAGGTAGACATTAACCGGGAATAAACGAGGAAGAAAAGAAATTTGGGTCACGTGCTCTATCGTAGTTTTTAACATAAAAAGAGTTCCCCTTTCGTCGTAAACTAATCATATTAGTATTATAACTAATACAATTAGTTTTATCAAGCCTAAAATTAAGCCTGAATTGTAACATTTTCATGAATTTGTCAATTAAATCGCTAAAATTTTTATAAATTTACCAAATTTTGAGTGCAATATTCATCGTTTTGCGTTACCATAATGATAGATAATCGGAAAAAATTGTAGATTGTTTTACTATGAAGAATGAGGGGCGGACGACATGGATATTTTCAAACGCATCGTTATTTTGATGGTGATGTATGCCTTCTCCGCTGTACTGTTATATATAGCCAGCCAGCACACGCCATATTTGCTTCCTGTCATTTGGATTTCTGCGCTTATGCTGCTGTTATGCGGCATCGCCTATCTGGGATACCACTACTTTTTCAAGATACGCAGAAGACGAAGTTAAACGAAGAATGAAATACAGGTCTGCCCTATCCGGGTGGGCTTTTTTTGTGCCTGTTCGGGACAGCATGCGCTGGGGCTTGAAACTTGTCGTCAGACGATGCCTTTTGTTTGTTTGTCTAGTGAGGTTGGAGAAAAATAAAAAAACCGTTTGAAACACACCGCAGTCTTATATACAGTGATTGAATAACGAGGCAGGTCGGATGAGGGGAAGGTATATCGCATGATGGATCATAAAGAGCTTGCCGCTGCGGCATGCAGAGGGGATGAAGAAGCATTCTATTCACTCGTAACGGAGCACCGCAGGCGTTTATACGCAATCGCGTACAGTTATTTGCATAATGAGAGCGACGCACTGGAGGTATTGCAGGAGACGGTATACCGGGCGTGGATGAAGTGCGGGAAGCTGAAGCATCCGGAGGCGTTTGTTCCTTGGCTTATCCGGATATTGATTAACTGCTGTATTGATGAGCAGAAACGAAAAAAGCGCACGGTGCCGGTAGAGGAGGTACGCAGCCAGGAGATGGCTGCCGAGATGGTCAGTGACAGCAAGCTGGATCTGGAGCGGGCACTCAGCCGCATGAAACCCAAATATCGCCATGTGTTGATTCTGAAGTATTACCAGGACATGACGATCGCCGATATCGCGAAAATTCTGGATTGTCCTGAGGGGACCGTCAAAACCCGGCTTCATCAGGGATTAAAGCTGCTTCGGCAGAAAATCGAGCCAGGAGGTGCCATATTCCATGTTTGAGAAGGAAGAGCGCATGCTGAAAGAGATGAATAAATCCGCGGAGGTCAGCACAGAGGCTGTCACCGATGAAGCACTGGACGCGGCGGTTCGAAGCGGGATGCGGAGAGGACGGCGCCACCGGCAGCTTCGTGCCCGTTTGGTTTCCTTCTCCGCGGTGATGGTAACCGTAGCGGCCGCGCTGCTGCTGGCAGTATGGGGCGGGGACGAGAGCGGATTGAAGCCGAAGGAGCAGATGGCGGCTCAAGGGCCGTATCCGCCGCTGACGGGGTTTGATTTTGGCGAAGATATTACGCTGAATACGGCGAATAAATATGGAATGATTCAGCCGGTTAATCAATCGGTAACAAAGGGAGACTACACCGTAACCGTGAACGGGGTGCTGGTGGGCTCCCAGCGGATGGACGTATTTTATACTGTCCAGAATATGGCGGAGGATCCGGCCGACTTGAAGAGGGTCGTACTGAAGCATCCGGGCTCAAGCGATTCGCTGCCCTACAGTGTGGGCTCTTCCGGAGGGAACAAGCTGGCACCCGGTGTGCTGCACCGATCCCAACTGGATGTTCAGACGAATGAGGACACCCCGCTGCCGCAGGAGCTGACCTTCTCTTTTATCCTGGCCCCGTATTCCACGAATACGGTCTATGAATCCTCGGCGGAAAACGAGCAGGTGATCGATATTAACGTTTCCATTGATGTACAGACTGCCCAGAAGTACCTCACCACGATTCCAATCAACAAAATGCTGCAGATTGAGAAGCAGAGGTTCTACTTGAAGGAAGCCGTTCTGTCACCGGCTGGAATTGTTGTGAAAGCCAACATTCCGTCAAGCAATACCATGAAGGTATCCGGTCTGTGGGGTGTTTATCTGGAGACTGTCGTTAACGGTGAGAAGATCAGATTGAACAGCGATTCCGCGTTCTTGCCGGGTGCCGGGGGAGGAGATATGACTTATTTCTTCGAAAGCAATATATTGGAGAAACCCGAATCAATCATGCTGAAGGCGGACGGATTCCAGGCAGTTGACCCTTCCACGATGCAGCTCGTTGTTGATACGGAGAAGGGGAAAGTAATCCGTTCGCCGGATGGAGACATTCAGTTCGGAGAGTATACGAAGCATATGCTGACACTGGAATATGAAGAGCGGGCCGACAGGCATATGGGCAGTGTATCGATTGAGCCCGAGTTCGTGGATGGTGAGGGGAACAAACATATGATTAATGAGGATGCAGGGGGAGTCAACTCATCATCCCATTCTTCTTCCGATACGGGAATAAGCAGGATTACTCAGTATATATACCTTAAACCGCAAGAATATCCTCAGCCGCTCACGTTCACACTAAGCAGCTACCCTGGCGTCATGGAGCAGGCCTTCGAGGTGCCGATTCAATGAAATTAGAGATGCTGAAAGCTCATCAGAATAACCAATGCACCGAATGCGATGATCATTTTGCCGGCAAATTTTAAGTACCATATTCTCAAATCGCTGAGCTCAATGTCATCTCTCGATCTTCTGAACCACCATGAATCCGGATGTCGGATGGAATATCTGCCAATCGCGATGAGTGCAATGCCTATTAACGCAGTAAAAATGAAGTTGAACATGGATAATCAGCTCCTTTAACCATAATTACGTATGATGATCTGGAATGGTCCCACATTTGCAAGCATGCTATAAGGACGACTCTTGGACACAAAAGGAACTGCCGCCCGACCTGATGACGGGGGCAGTTCCTTTTCTTGTTTCTTTATATCCTAAATCGTAGATTGATTGCGCTATTCCCTATGCTTGTTAGGCGAGCTTCCTTCGGTTCCCTTTGCATCGAGCAGCTCGATTAGAGCTTTGGGTACTCCGTTAAGGAGCAGCCATTGACGCAGCGTCTCGATGGCCCGAATGTGGCCATTCCCTTCATCCCGCCAGGTCAGCAGCTCAACTACCTTAATGACCAGGAGCATCAGCTCCATTTTGTCATGTTCGGTTTGGTCTGCCCGAATTTTTTGAAATACGGCTTCTTTCTCCCAATCAAGCAATATTTCTTCACCTATCGTAGGTTTCATGAGTGAATAGCTGAAATCGCACTGCGGGCAGTGGACCGTGTTAAACTGTTCTGATTCGAACGCAACCCGGATATCAGTTTGACACTGACGGCAGTGGAACTGGACTTGAATTGCTGTGTTTGTGTTTGTCTCCATGTGTGTTGCCTCCTTCTAAGAGAAAGGTATTCTCTTTTTACCCAATACTCGGTAACTATGACCCATCTCCCGCCGGGGAAGCCCCAGAAAACATGAAAAAGGACCACCCTTATTCGGGTGATCCTTCCAAATACATCGTCCAATACCTAACCTTCATCCTACTTCGTGCTGCTCTTGACGTGGATCAGCACATTATAGAGGAAAGCCAGAATGCCCAGCGTTACCAGAACGCCACCTACCGCAATTACCGGTTCAACGGATTCAACACCGCTCATCAGTAGTGCGAGACCAATCATCATGACAGGCAGACCGATATTGTGCAGCCAGAAATGCACTTTGCCAACGGTCGATTCCCCGGCTGCAGGGAACAGATGATAGATAACGCCTGCAAGAGCCAGAGACGCCCAGCCCAGCAGGTTGACGTGTGCGTGAACAGAGGCGTAATCATAGCTGTGGGATATCGACATGTACATGCCAAGCAGCACCCCGAGCACAAAGTAAACCGCAGCAATCCTGATTAATTTGACACCCATACAATCCCTCCTAAATGCATGACTACTATGATATATGTCACCTGTGGTGAAGTAGACCTGGATGGAGGAAGATTTAACAAAAAAAAGAAACCGACGACCCTTGCGAGGATCATCGGTTATTGTGAGTGTTTGGTTCATTCAGATTCTATTCAAGCTCCAGCACATCATAGATTAGCCATTGGCCGTTTGCTTTTTTAAGCCAGTAGAGTGAAGTTGTGTTGATGATATCCCCGTCCGCATCGTCGGTTTCCTCGATGTAGACTACGGTTTCCTCTCCCTGGAAGAAGACCGGACGGACAACTTCAGCTGTGAGGTTGAAATTCACTTCATCGAAGATGCCTTCAGCAATGCTGTTCTGGAACATCTCATAGAATGCCGAGTCCGGATGAATAACGGACATGAGCAGGGGACCATTCTCTTCATTGAAGCCCTTGTACTGCGTGTCAATGGATTCGCGGATGGCTTTCAGTTCTGCTTCCGGCACCTTCGGATTCGCATCGAGCAGATTATCCCCTGCCAGATATTCCGTATCATATTGATTCAGATCATAGATTTTCCAGGCACCCGACGCATCCTTTTTCAGGAGATTCTCGTAATGGAGTGTAACATCCCATGTAAAAGGGCCGCTGCTGCGCTCAAGGGTAACGCTGGTGAATGCGTGGATTGATGTTCCCGCTACCGTTACTTCCCATACATCACTCGATACATGAAGGTCGTATTTGAATTGGTTCTGATAGCCTTCTTTGGTCTTCGCAAGAACAGGAGACTTCGAATGGAATAAGGCCATTGCGGCATCCAATTTCTTGGCATTTCCTGCCTCTTCAAGTGCGTGGTAAAGCTTCTTCACCTCATCGGTGGCTTTGTCGATTGCGCCTTCGCGGTCAATCTTGATGGTGCGCGCCTTGGGGTCCCACTTCACTGGCAGCCCTGTAGCTTCAGCTACAAAACGAAGGGGCACCAGCGTGTTGCCGGCATCGGTAAAGGGTGCGATCTGGAGCGAGGTTTTGACTCCATTGACATACGCGGTCTTCTGGCCGATGGTCATTTGAAGCTTCTGATCGAGGTATGTACCTGTCACCTGCTTGTTGGCGCTGTTCCAATTGACCTTATAATCCAATGCCTGGAACAAAGGACGGAATTGAACGAAGGTGACCCCGTTCTTCATAATAGGCTCTGCCTGAAACTTGATTTCCTGGTTATCGAGGTAGACCCGGATTTTCCCCTGATTCTTCGCCGGAGCAGCTTGTGCCGCACTTGCGAACAGGAACAGGAATGCGATAGCCAGCAGGCTGATTTTTTTCTTCAATTTGCTGTCATCTCCTTCAACGAATGATAGAATAGAGAGGTAATTGTGGTAATCGTACATGATAAAACCAACGGTAGCAATACATTTCTTTGCAAGTAATTATTGGTAGTAACCAGGAGACGGTTACCTGCCGGAACCACTTGTAAAAAGTCGGGTAAGCATGAGGCTCCGCTGGGTAATACATAGTAAGAGTCAGGCCGGGTCAACCGGCCCATTCATTATACAAAGGAGTGGAGCACATGACAGCAGGACAGGAACTGATATTTTACATAGGAACCTATGGTTCAGAGGAAGAGAATCGAATTCATTGGGGGGCGATGGATCGGGGAACGGGCGAGCTGCGTCTATTGGGCGGAACGGCTGGCATAGAGAACCCGACGTATCTTGATTTTGACGACTCCATCTCCGTGCTGTATGCGGCCAGCGAGAAGGGTGAAAGCGATGTGTCTGCTTATTCGGCCAATCTGGTGAACGGTGAATTGACCCTGCTGAATGTTCAGTCCACCGGTTCATCCGGGGCATGCCATGTCTCTCGTACGTCCAGCGGGAAGTATCTGCTCACGACAGGGTACAGCGATGGACATATTTCGGTGCTTGCTTTGGAGAAAGACGGCAGGGTAGGGGAGATTACTTCCAAAATCAAGCACAGCGGACGCGGGCTCCGGGATGACCGTCAATCGGAGGCGCATCCGCATTCGATATTTGAAGACCTGCTGAACCAATATATCGTAGTCAGTGATCTGGGCATGGATGATGTGAATCTGTACCGTCTGGAGGACGGCAAACTCGTGACCCACCGCGAGATCAGTCTGCCGCCGGGCTCGGGGCCGCGGCATGTTGCCTTTCATCCGTCAGGCAAGTGGGTATACGGCACGAATGAGCTCAACAGTACGGTAACGGCTTATGCCAACGATGCAACGTTCGGGGATTTGAAAATATTGCAGCATATATCCACCCTACCGGAGGACGTTGTGATGGACAGCAACACCTCCTCGCATCTGCTGGTGTCTCCTTGCGGTCGTTATCTGTACGCTTCCAATCGGGGGCATGACAGCATCGTGCAGTATGTAATCGATCAGGAAGCCGGTACGCTTCGTGCAGTCAATTGGGTGTCTTCCGGCGGTAAAACGCCGCGCCATTTTAATATTCTGCCGGATGGGTTCCTGCTTGCGGCGAATCAGGACAATGGCCTGATCGCAAGTTACCGGATCGATCCGGATACTGGCAATCTGGTCTCTACAGGCTATACATTAGAAGTGACACGTCCGGTGTGCATCTGTCCCGTTGAGAAAGCGAAGGCATAAGAGCTGCTAAGCTAGCATGAATTGTGCACCAGACAAACAATAGAACAAGACGAAAAGGGCTGCCGAGTGGGCAGCCCTTGTTGTATACCTGATAACCTGATTACAAATCGCAGCGTTCACATTCGCCAGAGCGATGCTTGTAGCAATTCAGGTGTTTAATCATTCAGTGGATTAATGAGCAAAGATGTGATTACCGATCTGCACCACTTGCGGTCTGGACCAGATCCATTGGCTGGTCGCTGTTTTTGGATTGAAGTAATAAAGGGATTCGTACGTCGGATCCCATCCGCGGACGGCATCCATTGCAGCGAGATAAGCAGTTCGGTCCGGCGTTAGCCAGTATTGGCCGTCATCGACGGCTGTAAAAGCGCCCTTTTGAAAAACAACGCCCCGAATATCATTCGGAAACTCGCCGGATTGAATGCGGTTCATAACAACGGCTCCCACAGCAACTTGTCCTTTGTAGGGCTCACCGCGGGCTTCACTGTATATGACTTTTGCCATGATATCCATCTCGGATTGATTTAACGTATATTTTTTCAGCTGTCTCCAGGTTTGTGCACCGGTAATTCCATCAGCGGGCACCCCGTATTCCTTCTGGAAACGCGTAACGGCTGCTTTTGTGTTAGCTCCATATTTGCCATCCAGCGGTTGCGTGTAGAAGTCCAGTGTTTTCAGACGATATTGAAGGTCCCAGACATCCCCGTTCTCGCTGCCCGGCTTTAACAGCGGAGCTGCCTCTGTTGTTTGGGCAAATGCGGGCATGAACAGAAGGATACTCAGGAAAAGAGCAGAAATTATTTTCCATGATTGCTTTCGTATGGTGATCATCTCCTTTGGGGTTGAATTATAAGGATGGAAACAGCTTCATACAACCATCAGTAAATGGAAAATCGCGCAGTGACTGCGTTAGTGGCACCAAAAATGGTTCTGTGGACCGAGTTGCGACGAACTTGAAATTTTTTGAAAAAAAGGTTTGACAGCTGGGGGGGTACTTATTACAATAGCTACATAACACACTAAACAGGTAGGAATTATATTATATTGTTCTCACCGTATCGACGGAGGAACGCTCGAAGACAATGCAGGCACGGCATGAAGCCGGTTTGACTCTGTTCTGACGAGCTTTCCTCCGTCTTTTTTTGCCATAAGGCCTGTTTAGTAGAGATTAGTAGGGGGAGTGATCCATATGAAAAAGGTGTTGAAGCAAGGGATACTCGTAGGTTTGACAGTGCTGTTGACGGCGGCGCTTACGGCTTGCGGTGCACAGAAAACAGAGACAGTTGCAACCGCCGATGGAGAAGCGCCGGCTTCGGGTTCAAGCAGCAAGCCAAGTGTGGAGCTGCTCAATGTTTCTTACGATCCAACTCGGGAGTTATATGACCAGTACAACAAAGCCTTCGCAGCCCATTGGGAGAAGGAGCAGGGACAGAAGGTCACATTCAAGCAATCGCACGGGGGTTCAGGGAAGCAAAGCCGCTCGGTCATCGACGGTTTGGAGGCGGATGTGGTCACACTGGCCCTCGGATATGATATCGATGCGATTCGTCAGGCAGGCTTGATTAATGAAGGCTGGGAGAGCAAGTTTGAGCATAACAGCGCTCCCTACACCTCGACCATCGTATTCCTCGTTCGCAAGGGCAACCCGAAAGGCATCAAGGATTGGCCGGATCTGATCAAGGACGGCGTGGAAGTCATTACGCCGAATCCGCAGACCTCCGGCGGTGCACGCTGGAACTATTTAGCGGCGTGGGGATATGCCTTGAAAGTGAACAATAACGATGAAGCGAAAGCGCAGGCATTCGTTAAAGAGCTGTTCACCCATGTGCCCGTGCTCGACAGTGGTGCCCGTGGTGCGACAACGACGTTTGTAGAGCGTGGAATTGGGGATGTGCTGCTGGCTTGGGAGAATGAAGCCTACCTCTCCATCAACGAGCTCGGACCGGATAAATTTGAAATCGTGAATCCATCGGTCAGCATTTTGGCAGAGCCGCCTGTTGCCGTAGTGGATAAGAACGTTGACAAGCGGGGAACCCGTGAAGTTGCGGAAGCTTACCTGAAATATTTGTACAGTGAAGAAGGGCAGACGATTGCGGCTGAGAACTATTACCGTCCGACGCTTGCAAGCGTAGCCGACAAGTACAAAGAGAAATTTCCGACTATCGAATTGTTTACGCTTAAGGACGTATTTGGAACATGGGAAGAAACACAGACCAAGCATTTCAATGACGGCGGCATCTTTAATCAGATTTACGTGCCAGGCAGCTGATCGGCATCAAGCCGAAGGCAGAAGGGGATGAGAGGATATGGCTTTGATCCAAGTACAGGGACAAGGCAGAGGTAATCGCAGAGTGCTCCCCGGTTTTGGAATCGGAATGGGACTTACCGTGTTATATATGAGTTTGGTAGTGCTGGTGCCCTTGTCTGCATTACTTCTCAACCAGACCGGACTCACATGGGAGAAGTTCTGGTCTGTTGCGAGTGATCCGAGGGTACTTGCTTCTTACCGAGTGAGTCTCGGGACGGCGGCGATGGCGGCACTGATCGATACGTTACTGGGTTTGCTGCTGGCATGGGTGCTGGTGCGGTATGACTTTCCTGGTAAAAAACTGTGGGATGCCTTGATCGATTTACCCTTCGCGCTGCCAACCGCAGTGGCGGGGGTTGCCTTGACTGCGATCTATTCCTCTAACGGATGGATTGGATCTTTGCTTGAGCCTCTTGGCATCAAGGCGGCTTTCTCGCCCATGGGCATAACGCTTGCCTTGATGTTTATTGGCATACCGTTTGTTGTACGGACGGTACAGCCGGTGCTGGAGGATGCGGAGCGGGATACGGAAGAAGCGGCAGCGACACTCGGAGCAGGTCGATGGCGTACTTTTCGTACCATAATCCTGCCTACCCTGATCCCGCCGCTGCTGACTGGTTTTGCATTAGCTTTCGCCCGCGGAATTGGGGAATATGGATCCGTGGTGTTCATATCGGGAAATATGCCTATGAAGACGGAGATTGCACCGCTCTTGATCATGACCAAGCTGGAGCAGTTTGATTACGCCGGTGCAACGGCAGTTGCCTTGATTCTGCTGCTCATCTCGTTTGTACTGCTCTTGGGCATTAACATTCTACAGCATTGGTCGCGGAAAACCGCGCGCTAAGGGGAGGGTTACATAATGGCTGGAACTGTGCCTTCTGCTATTTCTGCAGCGAAACGCAGCGCCCCCTCCTCTCCGGCAGCAGCGGAGAGACCGTGGGTTAAATGGACATTAATCAGCTTGGCTGGATTTGTGCTTCTGTGGCTAATCGTATTGCCGCTTGTTACCGTGATGTCCGAGGCGTTTAAGAAGGGATGGGAGGTATACATCGCTGCCTTATCCGATCCCGATGCTTTATCCGCACTTCGGCTGACATTGTTGGTAGCGGCAATTGCAGTACCGCTCAACTCGATTTTTGGCGTTATCGCAGCCTGGACCATAACGAAGTTTCATTTTAAAGGAAAGAATCTGCTTGTCACGCTGCTGGATTTGCCGTTCGCGGTATCGCCCGTCATCGGGGGGCTGATCTTCGTGCTCATATTCGGCCGGCAGGGGTGGTTCGGCCCATGGCTGGGCGCCCATGATATCAAGATTATATTCGCTGTACCTGGCATTTTGCTTGCTACGTTATTCGTTACGTTTCCATTTGTGGCAAAGGAACTGATTCCGCTCATGGAGGAGCAGGGGACGAAGGAGGAGGAGGCAGCCGTAACGCTTGGCGCCAAGGGCTGGCAGATATTCTGGCGGGTTACCCTTCCCAACATTAAGTGGGGGCTGCTGTATGGCATTATTCTGTGCAACGCCAGGGCGATGGGCGAGTTTGGGGCGGTCTCCGTTGTATCCGGCCATATCCGCGGCGAGACCAACACCTTACCGCTGCATGTCGAAATTTTGTATAACGAGTATCAATTTTCGGCATCGTTCGCCGTCGCCTCATTATTGCTGTTATTAGCGCTGGTTACACTGCTGCTTAAAAATTGGTTTACACGAAAAAATGCTCATTGACAGTCCTTTCCAACCCATGCTAATGTAAATTCATACTATGTTGGTTGGAAAAGAATGATTAACGAGTGTAAGCAAGTGTAACCCATCATTTCAGGTCGTGTCGATGAGTATATATTTTGGGGCTTTGCCCGGTAAGGAGGCGTATCCATGGCTAAACCGTTAAAGGTGGATGAAATGTGGCTCGAACGCATAGCAGGCCTGCTGAACGACATGGAATTCGGTTCGCTGCAAATCGTAGTGCATGAGGGTCAAATCGTCCAGATGGAACGAACGGAGCGCAAGCGTTTCGAGAATACGGCCTCCGGCACGGTCAAGACGTCGGGACCAGCCCGGGCGCCCGGCCAGCAGCGAAGAACGAACACAAGATGATCCCTAAGGATAAGCAGAAACAGAACTTCCGCAGATATAATGAAATGCGGCCTATTGAGCAGACATCGGAGTGTTAACCGATGCAGATGATAGGCGCATGTCATGACTAATTTGGAAGTTCTTTTTTTTTGTATAAGCACGAGAAAAGTGGATTATTAATCCGTACTTACGCAAAATCTTGCGATCTGAAGATCATGAATTATAAATAACAGCCCGGCCGTATTGATCGGCGCGGGCTGGATGTGCTGCATCGTTCTGTTTTATCTTGACCGCAAAGGGCTGTTGACGGTCTCCGGTTCAGTTAGACCAGCTGAGTCAATTAGAGGATCATATTCTCCGGCAGGGTGCAGGAATTGCTCCATCAACTCCGGGTGACCTGCGTAGGGACGCTTGCGCCGCTGTCGCGTGGCTGTAACCCGGAAACCTGCCAGATACAGTAAACACTGGGTAGCCAGAACGTAAGGAGAGGCCTCAATCCAGATTAGATTAGTCAATGCAGAGATGAGAATCAGCAGATGCAGTACGGTATAGATAACGCCATGAGACCTTCTTCTGGAATCCATCAACAGACGGTAAAAAGAGACCGTTGCAATCATACTGGAGAGCCATAAACACCATACCTCGGGGTTTGTCCAGGCAGAGGACTGACGGAGCTCCTGGACGAGAATCGCAGTCCACAGGATTGCAGCTCCCAGTGACAGTGCAGGTACGGCAGGTTTCAGAAGCAGCCATAGTCCCATCCCCCATCCGGGTTTCTCAAGACGTCCAACCAGCTCATCGCGTTCCTTCATCAGCCGGTCGATTTCGCGATTCAGCAGTTTGTGCAGTGTTGTCAGCCTGGATTCATCGCGGTCGCTTAGAAAGGTATCAATCTGTTCGTGGAGTTCCCGAATCAGCAGGTCTGCGGATTTGCATTCCTGAAGCAGTCGGATGAGGAGATCCTCCGGGATAGCCGTTCGAGTCGGTCGATTGATTACCGTGCCGAGAGGTCCCGCAAGCCTGGTGTAGATGGACAAGGACTGACGAATACGGGCAAGCGAATCCTTGCGTGCACCCAAGAGACGGGATGCACTGTATATGTACAGGCCCGAAAATACCGCTGTGGCCAGAAGCACAGCCACCAGCGCGTTCAGAGAGCCAAAGATATCAACCATCCATTCCGTAAGGGACAAGCCGATCCCTCCTTCAATATTCTACCTTTCACTATTGCACAAGAAGGAAGGGAATTCAAGCCGATTCTGAAACAGGCAGCTATGGAGAGCATGGGGGTTGCGTATAACGTTACGTCATATCCTATAGTCACCTTAGGAGGGGATTGAGTTGAAACGAAAAAAAGGATGGTTGTTCTTGGGTAGCATTCTCATTGCTATACTAGCTATACTGACGGTAATAGGCTTTCTATTCAGAGATGACGGGTCGTTAAGCGGTTTTGTTACAGAGGATGGGCAGAAGGAATACGCGGCGGCTTATGATGAGGCGATGAATCAATTACCAGAACCGGTTGAATCGATTAAGGTTAATACCGATTTTGGCGTGGTGCAGCTCTACAAGTTCCGGGAGAGCGATACACCGCATAAAACACCCTTGTTGCTGCTTCCCGGAAAAGGATCTGCTACACCCATGTGGGAGGCCAATCTAAGCGGCTTTTTAGAACACCGGCCTGTATATACCCTTGATTTGATAGGAGAGCCGGGTTTAAGCACAGAAACCAGACGGATCGAAACCGCTGCGGACCAAGCAGATTGGTTAGAGCAAGTGCTGGACCAGCTGCCGGAATCAGAGATCCACCTATTAGGGCTGTCGTTCGGCGGGTGGAGTGCGGCGAATGTGGCGCTCAAGCATCATGAGAAGATTCACTCGCTCATATTGCTGGACCCTGTCTATGTGTTTGGCCCCATTCCACTGAAAATGATACTTGTATCCATTCCGGCGTCTGTGCCCATGGTGCCCAAACCAATCCGGGAGAAAATGCTCAGCTATATATCCGGCGGGGCTGAAGTTGATGACAGCGACCCGACCGCCAAATTAATCGAAACCGGTATGCGGACATTCAAGAGCAAGCTGCCCATGCCGGAAGCCATCAAGCCGGAACGACTAGCTGAGCTGACGATACCGGTGCTCGGAATTTTAGCTGGACAATCGACGATGCATCATGCTGAAAAGTCGTATCAAACGGGGATGGATTCCCTGAAAGACCCTAATAGCGAGATGGTCGTATTTGAAGATGCCTCGCATGCAATTAACGGGGAATACCCTAAAGAGTTACTGGAAACGATAGAAGCTTTTTTAGCGAAAATCGAGTAAGGGACAGGAAGGGAATGGGTTCATGGGAAAAAAATATTCCGTAAAAGAAATCAGTCAATTGTCGGGAATAACTCCGCGAACCATTCAGTATTACGATAATGAAGGGATTCTTAAGGCGGAGCGGGATGAGCTGGGGCATAGGGTATATTATGATAAACAGTTGTATGTACTTGAACAGATTATGTTCTATAGAGCCATCGGTTTCTCTTTAAGAAAGATCAAAGAACAATTGATCGTAGGCACCGAGGAGCAGGATATCGAGAACATTCTAGATTACCAGGAATCGGTGCTCTATTCACAGAAAGAGAGTATCCAAGCCAAGCTTGACGGATTGCATGTCGCAAAGGAAATGATGAAAGAAGGTTACAACGTTCCCTGGGAGCTGTTAGCCCATCTCATGCGTTCGTTGAATGAGGTCGATATGTCGGCTTGGAAAGAATACCAATTTTCGGAGGAAGACTCGCGGCTATTTCAAAAAGTATTTAACTCTGAGCAGGCTGCATTGGATTTTTATAATGCGTTCAGAAAAATATCGCTGCAAGCTGCAGCTTATAAGGCCTCAAAGGTTCCCATCGAATCCCGTTTAGCCAGGACCTTAGCCCAAGAATGGCAACGGATGGTTCAACGTGTGACATATGGCGACGAACGGATTCATGCTGCCTTCTTAGCAGTCGATCGAAATCGGGATCAATGGAACACGGGAGAACGTCAGCTTGTAATGGAAGCAGAACAATATTTGCAGGACGTCTTGAAGCGCTATCCTGATCGTGAATGAGCTGCATTGCAGCCAAGGTTATGCTGCTTATGCAGGAAGCCTAAATCGTACTCTACTGTTTGCATGGCTAATCGTTTTTTTCTTGGCAAACAATTTTTCCTCAAGGCAACATAAGAGACCGTCCCGCATATAGTATATGAATAAGACGGTAGCATCGAAAGAGCGGGAGGGGTCAGGATGAACACGGAACTGCAGGTAAAGAAAGCGCCGTTTCAGCGAGCGAAGATGACAGTGGGTTACGTACTGCTTCTCATGTTGGCCGTTTGAGATTGATCAGGGATCTACCCGATGGAGGGGACTCATTCCTTCTACTGAACATAAAGGATGGCGTCAGAGGAAGAGCCTCTTGAGACGCCATCTTTTTTCGAATGATAACGATGAGTGCGTTGCAATGTTAGCGGTTTAAGCCATGCAATTCCTTCCAGGATCTGTATTCGTGAACAGCGGTTCCCGAGAACGAAGCGTGGCCGCCTGCCAATGCAGTGACCTTGGACAGCTCTTTTTCCATAAAGGCCGTTCCTTCTTCGAAGAAGGTAACGTAGTTGCCTTCATTGCTCGATTTGGTCTCAACGGCGACCAGCGCTTCCTTACCATATTTGTCGGCTTCGGCTAATTCGGCAGCCGCCAGGTTGTAAATGTTCTGGGCGGAATCCCGGTATGCCATAATGACGATCTGATCAAACTGCTGGATCATCCAGCTGCTGAGGGTCATGGATTGATCGGGCAGCTTGTAGGTATGCAGCCAGAAGGTCATATCTGCCGCAATCGGCAGGTTTAAGGAGCGAGCTTCCTTTACCAGATAGCGAACGTTGTTTTGCCATTGCTTCACGACCGAATCATAATTGGTTTTCCATTCGCCCAGCACATGGGGCTCGATATCAACGTGAATACCGGCAAAGCGTTCATCCGGGGCAGCAGAAGCCTGATATTCGGCCGTCCACTGGATAAAGGTTTCGAGACGGTGGCGTTCGGATTCCAGCGCCCAGTTCGGCGCACCGCCAAGGACATGCACTTCAATGCCCTGCCGACCGGCCAGGCGAATGAATTTGCGGTAATGTTCCGGACGGACATCACGGTTCATCTGCAGATAGAGTACATTGACCCCTTGGTCGGAGGCGAAATCCAGAATCTCCGGTGTAGCATTCTCAATCAGCGGAGTTTCCCAGAACCAGGTAGATTTTTGGGTGGCTTTGGCTTCGGCCGGGCCGGGTGGATACATGGAGAAACTGCAAAGCAGCAAGAGACTGCTGGATAGACAAAGGGTCAGCAAGCGAATACTAAATTTTTTCATAAAGGGTTGTTCTCCTTTCGATATCTTACACGACATGAATCGACAGGTGCATGCAACGTAAGGATTGCGCTTAAAGTCATTG
This sequence comes from Paenibacillus glucanolyticus NBRC 15330, assembly GCF_004000885.1. Classification (GTDB taxonomy): domain Bacteria; phylum Bacillota; class Bacilli; order Paenibacillales; family Paenibacillaceae; genus Paenibacillus_AQ; species Paenibacillus_AQ glucanolyticus. Next base: position 15,741 of record NZ_BIMC01000007.1, on the reverse strand, counting down.
TGAAAGAATTATATTCATATTTATGCAGCACTTACGTATATATCGGAGTTACTTTTGCCGTATTTTATAGGTCTTTAGGCTTTATTATGGGTGTAAAGATGCATAATAGGAGTTTGAAGAGGAACATAACCGGATAATTAATTAGGAGAAGAGTCTTGCCTAAGCAAGGCTGGGGGTGGACAAGCTATGGACTGTAGAATAGATGCCGCTTATGAAGAAGGATGATATAGTATAATTTTAAGTCTAAGGAGCGATGAACATGAATATAGCCATCATTGGTGCAAGTGGAACGATAGGCAGACGAATTACAGAGGAAGCCCTGCGCCGGGGTCATGAAGTGACGGCGGTGCTGCGTAATCCGAATCGGATGGATACGGAGCATGAACGGTTGAAGAAAGCGGAGGCCGACGTGATGGATCCTTCATCGCTGGAGAAGGCTATTCAAGGTCATGACGCCGTGATCAGCGCATTTGGTCCCAAATTCGGGCAGGAAGAGGAACTCCTTGCTGCTGCGCGCACTATTGTGGAGGGAACGAGACGCGGCGGCGTATCCCGTCTGCTGATTGCTGGGGGTGCAGGAAGTCTTATTGCGGACAGCGGGGTGCCTCTTATGGATACACCTGAATTTCCGGAGGAGATCCGACCGCTCGCCCGCGCGCATGCGGATGCTTACGAGATCTATAAGGAATGTGATTTGGAGTGGACTTATGTCAGTCCGGCAGCCATCATCGAGCCGGGAAGACGAACCGGACAGTTTCGGATTGGCATGGACCGCCTGGTGACGGATGAGAGCGGTAGCAGCCGGATTTCGGTCGAGGATTACGCCGTTGCGATAATCGATGAGCTGGATGACCCCCAGTTTGTAAAGTCCCGTTTTACCGTTGCTTATTAGTTGTAATGGAGATGCAGCCTCAGTCATTGCCGCAAGGGTGTAAGGTATATCGAAGCAAAGGGGAGAGCTTGGATGTATGTTGTGACGTCTGAACAGATGAGGGCATTGGACAACCATGTGATCCATAGGATCGGTATTCCGGCGGCAGCACTTATGGAAAATGCAGGCAAGGCGATCGCAGAGGAAGTCTTGAAGTTATGCCTGATGGAGCGAGGAAGAAGGAACGGCTTACCATCTTCCGGAACGAGCGGAGCAGCCGGAACTGCCTCCGCGCCTGCGCAGGCAAGCGGACAGGAGCGAGGCGAAGCCTTAACGGAGCATTCGACTGCTATGGGCCCCCCTTTTGCCGCGAATGATCTTGCCCTGGAGATGAGCCGTCCGTCGCCTGTCCTAGACGGAGACGTGCGATTGCCCACCGCGCTTTCTGCGCAGGAGCACTGGCTCATTCTGGTGGGCAAGGGCCATAACGGCGGCGATGGCGTGGTCGCCGCCCGGCACTTGCGTGACGCGGGCGTACGCGTCACGCTGCTCTACGCCGCCGAGCCGTCCTCGCTTACCGGCGAGGCGGCGGTGCAGCGGGATGCCGCGGCAGCGCTCGGCATCCCGACTCTGGTCCACGGCCGTGCCTCCGTGGACTACGGCGCGTTCACCGGCATCGTGGACGCGCTGCTCGGCACGGGCGCGTCGGGCGCGCCCCGCGGCGCTTACGCCGCGTTGATCCAGGCCGCCAATGACAGCGGCCTGCCGGTCGTGTCCGCGGATATTCCGAGCGGACTGGACGCCGATACCGGCGCGCGGCATGAGCCGTGCATCTCGGCGGCGGTGACGGTGTGCCTCGCTTTCCTGAAGCGAGGCTTGGTGCAGCACCCCGGCGCCGAGTCGACAGGCCGGGTGGTGGTGCGCTCCATCGGCATCCCTGCATCGCTGTGCCGGGAGCAGGGCGTCCGCACGCACCTGCTCACCCCGCAGGTCCTTCGGACGGAGCTGGATGCGGATGTCACGCGTTATCGCACGGCGGAAGGACATAAAGGCACCTACGGTCATGTGCTGACCGTAGGCGGCAGCCGCACGATGAGCGGCGCAGGTTTGCTCGCTTCCCGTGCGGCGCTTAGCGCGGGCTGCGGCCTCGTGACCTGGGCGCTGCCCGCCAGCCTGGTGCTGCCGCTAAGCGGAGCTGCACCGGAAATCATGCTCGCTCCGGCAACAGATGAAGAGAGTGGAGGCAACTGGAACGAAGCCTCCGCTGAGCGGGTGCTGGAGCTCGCCAAGACCCGGGACGTGCTGGCTGTAGGTCCTGGACTCGGCCGCTTTGACGGGGACTCCAGATGGCTTCGGCGACTGTGGGAAGCGTGGGAAGGACCGCTGGTGGTGGATGCCGACGCGCTTAATATGCTGTCATCGTCCGGCGATTTCAGCGCCTGGAAACCGCGTTCCGCGGCCACGGTGCTGACTCCGCATCCAGGGGAAATGTCCCGGCTGCTGGGCACGCCGACCGCGGAGCTGCAGCAGGACCGGATCGGTGCCGCTGCAGGGTTTGCTGCCGAGCACGGGGTTACCCTCGTGCTCAAGGGGGCGCGTACCGTGGTGGCTTCGCCGGACGGACAGGCTTACATCAACACAACCGGTACCTCCGGCATGGCGACCGGAGGTACCGGGGACGTGCTCACCGGCATCATTGCCAGCCTGCTGGCGCAAGGTTATGCCGGTCCGTCTGCAGCCGCGCTCGGTGTGTGGCTGCATGGCCGTGCCGGTGAGCGGGCCGCACGGCACCGGGGACATCCCGCATCGGTCATCGCCGGGGATGTCATTGATATGCTTTGAACTAGAAGGGCCTTCATCAGAAGGCCCTTCTTCTTGTTAAAAACGACGGATCAGATCACCCAGCACAGCACGGGGACGGCCAACGCAAAGAAAGGGGTGGCCAGGGATTGGCTGGAGAAGGCATGCTTCCCCCACAAGAACAGGAGAAGTGTAAGCGTTCCAGCTGCTGCGCGGATCCACAGATGTTCCGGATTGCCGCCCGTAAACAGGGCGAAGAACAGAAATCCGACCGCTCCGTACACGGCGGCTTGTTTGCCTTTATGCAGTGTGGGCAGGAACGAGAGGATAGCGTCGGCCGCGAGAGAGGCCGTCAACGCATATCCATATACCCAGTGCTCCTGCGGCATGTAAAGTCCTAACCATGCCGAGGCCCTTTCAGCGCTGGAAGGCCACACCCAGTCGAGCAGGCTCAGCAATAACACGGCAATGCCGGCGCTTGCCAGCTTGTTTAACGCGTAAAACCCCATGTCCATACGGCCGGACCGTCTGGGAATACCGGTATTCATGATACACATCCTCTGCTTGATATTCATTTCCACGAACGTCTGCTGAATCCATACTAGCTGGTGACCATCTCTCCGCCGTTTACGTGAATGGCCTGACCCGTGACAAAAGAAGAGGTGATGGACGAAGCCAGGTAGACATAGGCTGGTGCCAACTCATAGGGCTGTGCGGCCCGCTTCATCGGTGAATTCGTTCCGAATACGGCAACCTCGTCGGCAGAGAAGCTGGAAGGTATGAGCGGTGTCCATACTGAGCCCGGAGCGACGGAATTGACGCGGATGCCTTGATCCACTAGCGAAAGGGCCAGGGATCGGGTCAGGGAGACAATGGCGCCTTTGGTTGAGGAATAATCGATAAGCTCCTTAAATCCTTCATAAGCGGTAATGGAGGCCGTATTAATGATAGAGGCTCCGGATTTCATGTGAGGCAGGGCGGCTTGAATCATGAAGAAAAAAGGAAAGATATTACTCTGATAGGTGTGATACAGCTGTTCTTCCGTAATATCCAAAATGCTGTGCTGTACATATTGAACGGCATGGTTGTTCACGAGCACATCCACCTTGCCAAAGCAGGCTAATGTCTCGTTAACCACGGTCTCGCAGTTCTTTTTGTACCGCAGATCGATTTTCATCAGAAGACAGCGTTTGCCAAGCGATTCGATTCGTTGTTTAGTGACTTCGGCATCCGAGGTCTCATATAAGTATGGAATGACCAGATCGGCACCTTCCTTGGCAAAAGCAATGGCCGTCGCTTTGCCTATGCCGCTGTCGCCCCCGGTTACAATGGCGACTTTGCCATCCAGCTTACCGCTGCCCCGGTAGGCGGGGTCCTCACTGATCGGGCGCGGCGACATCAGGCTCTCTAAACCAGGCTGGCAGTTTTGATGCTGGGGAGGGAAGGCGATCGGCTGCTCCTTGCATTCGGTTTTGGAGCCTATATATGGAATGGGCTGCTGGGGCTTCATTTCATTCCTCCTCTGGTATATCAATGACATGGATTGATGATGCATTACTTATCTCTATGCATTCGCCCAGTCCCGGGTGCCGTTTACGGCCGAAATAGGAGAAAGATCGTATGCCTGAGGAGTTCCTGCCAATTTTCACACGATCTTTTGGTTGCAGTGTGGTAAAATATTTCCAAAATTTAAATCGAATGACCCAAGGGAGGACGGTCACCTGATGAAACCCGTCAAACGGTCAAAATTCCGCTTATGGGCAGGCAAGCAGTATTTCACCTGCCGGCGTTATTGGGAATGGATGAAGAGCAGCAGTAAACTCGCGCGTACTCATGCTTCAGCGCCATTGGACTATTCGGTATTCGGGCACCAAACTCCGCTAAAACGCCAGTTGAAGAATGTTGATATGTGGTATCAGCATAATAAGGCGATCAACCTGCGTCTTGCCGTTCGTCATTTGGACGGACTTCTGATCCGACCGGGAGAGACGCTGTCCTATTGGAGGACCATTGGACGTCCGACCCGCAGGAAAGGGTATGTAGACGGCATGGTTTTGTTTTATGGAGGTTTTAAGGCCGGTGTGGGCGGAGGGCTGTGCCAACTCTCCAACCTCATCTACTGGATGACCCTGCACACCCCGCTTGAAGTGAGGGAGCGGCATCGGCACAGCTACGATGTTTTTCCGGACTCGAATCGGACCCAACCGTTTGGCAGCGGAGCTACGTGTGCCTATAATTATTTGGACCTTCAGATCTATAATCCAACCAGCGACACCTACCAGCTGGCGGTACATGTGTCAGAGGAGGCACTAATTGGAGAATGGCGCTCCACCGCCGTGCCGCTCTATAGCTATGAAGTTTATGAACGAGATCATCGCATAACCCAGGAAGCGTGGGGCGGATATGCGAGGCATAATGACATCGGGCGTAAGGTGTTCAGCAGGGAAGGCAAGCTGATTCATGATGAGTGGATCACGGAGAATCATGCGCTTATGATGTATTCGCCGCTGCTTCCTGAGAAGGGGACCGTTACATCCTGATCTGCCCATTGAGCGATCGATACGTATGTTCATCAATCGGATCCACAAGAAGGCTATCTCCCTCATTCGTTATCACTGGTTACTGCCATCTGCGGTTTGTTTTTCCGACCGTTCCCTGCTGCATTGACAAAAGCGCGGACACATTGATACGATGATATTAATTCTGACAAGTTTGCCCTGATTTATATCTGTTAAAGTCGGATCAAGCAAGCCAATCACCAGAAGACTTTGCAGTACCATGTGAAGTCTTTTTTTTCTGAGATTAATAGCTGTTTTATGGAACGGATAAGGATGACATTATAAGGTTAGCCGAGGTGAATTGTTATGGCGAAAGCTGTTATCATTAACGGGAGTCCTACAGTCGGATCCCGCTTGAATGCGGTTATGGATATAGCGGAGCAGGCGCTCGCTGCTGCCCATTTCCAAGTAAGCCGGATCGACGTGGCGGGACTGCCGCCGGAGGATTTGATTCATACGAAATTTGAGAGCGAGCATATTGTCAAAGCGAACGGTCTTGTGGCCGAAGCGGATGCCGTGATTGTGGCAAGTCCGGTTTATAAAGCTTCGTTCACGGGTGTGCTGAAGACCTTTCTAGACCTTATTCCGGAAAAAGGTTTGGCTGGTAAGATTGTGCTTCCGATGTTCATTGGCGGCAGTCTTGCACATCTGCTGGCGATTGACTATTCACTGAAGCCGGTGCTTTCATCCATCGGTGCCCGGCATATTCTGGGCGGGGTGTATGCGGTGGATGCTCAGGTAGCCCGTACCGAGGAAGGCGGATTCGATGTAGCGGAAGTGCTGCAGGAACGCCTGGCCTCCGCGATGGAGGAACTTATTGAAGAAACCCGTTATCGGACAGAACGCGTTTAGTTATAATGGTCAGGAATTAGAACCGGGGAGATAGGATATGGAGGGGTATCATTTTGCAAAAATTGGTGTTTTTTGTTGGGGTAGCAGGTACAGGTAAAACTACAGTAGCCAAAAAGCTGGCAGTCCGCATGCCGGCTGCATTTCTCGACCGTGATACGGTTGGAGGACGCTTTGTTGAGAAGTTCCTTGAAAGTAACGGCCATGATCCAAACGATCGGGACTCTTCTTTCTATAAAGAGAATCTGCGTGATCTGGAGTATGATACAACCAAGGATATTTGCATCGAGAACTTGAATGCAGGACAGAACGTGTTCATGATTTCTCCGTTTACCGCCGAGCTCAAAAACCGCGAATGGATCGAAGAGGTTATTACGTCTGCGGGGTTAACGAAGAAGGATGTGGATGTGAAGGTCATTGTGGTTGCGCTTCAGGATATGGATTTGCAGAAGGAGCGGATCATTGACAGACGGACCGAGCGGGATCAGTGGAAGCTTGATCACTGGGACGACTTTAAGAAGCGCGTCGAATTTGTTCCGGAAGTGAACTGGGATATTCCGCAAGCATCAATCAAGGTGTTTGATAACAGTGGAGATTTAACGGAAGAGAAGGTCGAGGATCTCTATCAATTTATCGTTCGCGAATAGTTCGCTTGGCATATATAGAAGAAGCGCGCCGTCACAGGCTCCCATCCATTGTCTGTGATAGCGCGCTTTTTTTGTGGCTGCAAGGGTGGCGGCAAGCAACCGCTCTCCGAATTGGAACAGAGGCAGGAATGTTATATAGTAGATCCAGGAATTGCTTATGGAGACCAAGGAGGGAAAGGGTTGGATCGTTCGGTTATGCTTGCCTATCTGAGAAGTGTTGAGCTGATGAGGGAGCGGATTCCTTCATTTCATGAATATCCTTTTAATCTGCCGGCTGTAGCGGGCTTGGACGGGCTGGATTTTCATCCGAAGGTTACTTATATCGTCGGGGAGAACGGCATGGGGAAATCGACGCTGCTGGAAGCGATTGCGACGGCGCTCGGATTTAATCCGGAAGGGGGGACGATAAATTTCTCGTTCTCGACCGAGGAGACCCATTCCAAGCTGCACGAATATATTCGAACCGTCCGGGGCGCGCGGAAACCGCGTGACGGGTTTTTCTTCCGGGCGGAGAGTTATTATAACGTCGCGACAAATATCGACCGGTTGGATGCCGAAGAGAGCATCGGCCCTCCCATTAAAGATTCCTACGGCGGCAAATCGCTCCATCAGCAGTCACATGGTGAATCGTTTTTTGCCACCTTTTTGCATCGCTTTTGGGGAAACGGGCTCTATATTATGGACGAGCCGGAAGCGGCGCTGTCCCCGTTCCGTCAGTTAGCGCTGCTGAGGCGAATTCACGATCTGGTGCAGAAGGATTCGCAGTTTATTATTTCCACCCATTCCCCTATCGTCATGGCTTATCCGGATTCCATTATATACAAGCTGACCTCCGACGGGGTGGAGGAATCGAGCTTGGAAGATACGGACCATTATATGATCACGAAGGAATTTGTTAACAATCGGGGAGCGATGCTTCGCGAATTGTTTGCAGACGATGAGGAATAGCTAACATAACAGCAAGGGGTGCCGTAAGATCTTATGGATCGGAGGCGCCCTTTTTTCTCGGAAGAAATCCACTTCAAACATGTGAAATAAACTTTGAACTTTTTAAGTAATTAAGTGGATATCATCTGTATATAAGGGTTAAAAGGAATGAAAATCATGAAAATGGTGTTTACAACTTAGAATTGTTGAACTAAAATAAGAACCGAGGTGAAATGCTCTGGAGAACGAAAGAGAAGCAAGCGTTGAGAGACTCATGGACATGTATCGTGAGTTGTCGGATAAAATGACGAGGCATCGGGTCGTATCTTTTCTAAGTCATCTGAGAAAGAACGAATTGACAATGAATCAGTATAAGATCTTAAGTTTGATTGAGCAGCAGGGGCCTTGGCTTCCCAATCGACTGGCTGAGCATATGGAGCTTAAAGCTGCGACGATTACGTATTTGGTGGATGCGTTGGAGCAACGGGGGCTGGTGGTTCGAACGCCCAATCCGAGCGATGGACGAAGCCACTATGTCAATTTTACGGAGACTGGCCGGCAGCTTGTGCTTGATGCTCGCAGCGAGGGGGATTATGCCGTCATGGAATCCTTCAAGCAGATGGATCAGGATGAGGCGGATCATCTGTATATTTTGCTGCGATTGCTGGGCAAAAAATTATTTCCATAACGTTCAAGTCGATGCTCTCGTATCCCGCCTCCGCTCTGTTAACCAGACCTGGGCGGGTTTATTTTGTTTTAGGAGGCTTCATGTGAATACACAAGAGACACAAGAGAAATCTTCATTTTGGCTAATTATGAGCGCTGTGTTTTTCGGCAATTTTCTGGCCGTGCTGAGCATTACCACGATTAATGTGGCTTTCCCGGTTGTGATGGAGCAGTTCGATGCTACGCTGAGCACCACCCAGTGGCTGATGGCCGGCTACCTGCTCGCAACCGGAATTGTGGCTCCCATCGTAGGCTATATGGGGGACCAGCTCAGTTATAAAAGGCTGTTCATTTTTGCTTTGATAGGTTTTACCCTATCGTCGCTGTTATGCGTTGTCGCCTGGAATATCGAGACGCTGATTGCGTTCAGGATTACGCAAGGCGTATTCGGGGGGATGATCATCCCGATTACGATGACGATTATTTATCAGGTATTCCCGCGTGAGCGGCAGGCCTATGCGATGGGGCTGTGGAGCCTTGCCTCCATGCTGGCACCCGTTATCGGACCAACCCTGGGAGGTTGGCTGGTTCAATATTTTGGCTGGAAATCGATCTTTGTTCTGAATATTCCCATTGGCCTGATATCTATCGTCATCGTAAGTAAATTCATACCCTTCTACAGACTGACGGAGAAAAAGACGTTTGATTTCCTCGGTTTCTTGACCGTGGTGCTGGGCAGTTCCTTGCTCCTGCTCTCGTTCAGTCACGGCAATGACTGGGGATGGGGCTCCTGGAAGACGCTGTCTTTGCTCCTCTCCGGCATATTGCTGCTGTTGTTCTTTGTTAGGTGGGAGCTGCGCATCAAATCCCCGCTGCTGCAGCTCAAGGTATTCAAGTTTCCGCGGTTTCGGTACAGCTTAATGCTGAACTGTATTGTGACGATATCGCTTTATACCGGAACGCTTCTGGTGCCGCTGTATTTGCAGACTGTGCTGAAGCTGTCTCCAATGGATACGGGGCTGATCATGCTGCCGGGAGCGATTGTCATGGCGGCTGCCTCGCCGATTATCGGCAAATTTTATGATCGGATCGGTCCGTTCCGGCTGGTGATTACAGGTGTCCTGATCATTGTGGCCGCCACCCTGGCCTTTAGCGGAATCGGCACTCATACTTCGGTGCTGTACATTTCACTGCTGCAATTGATCCGCTGCCTCGGTATCGCGCTGTGTAATATGCCGTTAACGAATGCAGCGATGAGTGCGGTGTCCAGTGAATATTCGGGCCATGCGTCATCCATAACGAATTGGGCTCGTCAAGGGCTTGCCTCGTTATCCATCGGCATTTTCAGTGCGCTGGTGGTATCCAGAACCTCATACTATATGGGAGCGGGTGCCACGACCAAGGGCGTTGCCACCACGATGGGCATCGATGACGTATTTCTGATCGGGACGATGGTGGCTGTCGTGGCCATACCTCTTACATTTTTGTTACGAGTCAAAAAGAAAAAACCGGTTCAGCATGTCGCAGTCTGACCACGCCGGTATCGGGTATTTGAGGAAGGTCATTCATCTGATCGCTAAAGCATGACCTATGGCAAATGATTTCTAATAACATCAAGCGATTAAACGATTATGCGTTGTATTGCATGAGGGTGCTGACACGCGAATACAAATAGTCTGGAACGATATCGAACGGAGAGAGCAGTAGAAGGTGCTGCTCTCTCTTTTACTTTTTATCGAGGATAACCTGGGTCAATTATGACAATGCTGTTCTTTTATTCAAATCAGGGTCTGTGGTAGGGTGAACCTAATGAGCTGCTATGCAGGAGGGACTTATGGATTTTATACGAAAGTTATGGGTATTCGGTTATCAGCAGGCGTTGTCCTGTATTTTTCCGGTTATCATATTTGGAGCGCTCGCATTGAGCAAAATCATTGAAATTCCAGGAATCCCGCGTTATGATCTCATTCTTCTTATATGTGTGCTGGCTCAAATCGGGATGCTTGTCAGTAAACTGGAGACGTGGGATGAGCTGAAGGTGATCTGTGTCTTTCACGTCATCGGCCTGATGCTGGAGCTGTATAAGGTCCATATGGGGTCGTGGTCTTACCCTGAGGAAGCCTGGAGTAAAATCGGCGGGGTGCCGCTGTACAGCGGCTTTATGTATGCAAGTGTTGCGAGTTATATCTGTCAGGCTTGGCGGCGAATGAATCTGCGTATTACCGGCTGGCCGCTGCCTATGCTCACCGTACTGCTGAGCGCCGCGATCTATGCTAATTTCTTCACCCATCATTATGTATGGGATGCCCGTTGGCTCCTTACGGCGCTATTATTCGTGGTGTTCGGCAGAACGGTGGTGTACTTTGACGTTGACGGCAAAACACTGCGGATGCCGCTGGTGCTGTCGTTTCTGCTGATTGGATTCTTCATCTGGATTGCGGAGAATATTTCAACCTTCCTTGGGGCCTGGACCTATCCGGGTCAGGAGCGGACATGGAGTCTGGTGCATATCGGCAAAATCAGCTCGTGGTTCCTGCTGGTGGTGATCAGTGTCATCATCGTGGCTCAGTTGAAGCACCTTAAGCTGGGCAGAGGGCCGTCCAAGGACAATCCCAAGGGAACGGTTATGTGAGGCGGCTCCGTTGATATTGGATCCTGCTTGCAGAACACGTGTAACTATGGTTAACTATAGACTTACGTTGAAGATGCAGGATGAGAACGAGTATGTTCTGAATATAGAGGATTGGAATATAGGAACAACATGAGATGGAACGGAGGGGTGTTCACATGAAAAAAAGATCGTTGGCGTCTTTGTCCAAAGGCATGGGATGCTCCACCGCTGTTTTCTTTGATCTATCCGAGGACGGGAGAAGTATGTCCATAATCGGATATTCAGCGATCAAGGATCCTTCCATTCGGTTGTTCGAATGAGGATGCAGTGGAATTAAACACCACAGGTCGCTTACCTGTGGCTGCATAGATCGGCATGTACACCACAGGAGCTCTGTGGTGTTTTTTGTGTTTTTCATTTTTCCGGTAGAGGAGAGGTACGCTATGTTATTGCAAGGAAAACAGATTTATGTAAAGCCAGTAGAGGAATCGGATGCGGATGCGCTGCTGAAGCTTGAGGTGGAGAATCGGGATTTTTTTCAACGGTTCACGGGTTTAAGAGAAGAAGCCTTCTATACCCGCCAGGGACAGCTGGAACGGATTCAAGAAGCCCTGAAATCAAGTAAAAGGGATCAGGGATATCTCTATGTGATTGGGCTGCGAGACACCGAAGAGGTTATCGGGGAGATCATGCTGACCGAAGTGGTGCGGTGGAATCTGCAGAGCTGCTGGATCGGTTATTTCCTGGACCAACGCCATAATGGAAAGGGTTATATGACGGAGGCCGTTCAGCTGGTGGTGAAGCATGCCTTTCAGGAATTGAAGTTCCACCGGATTGAGGCGGGGGTAATGCCGCATAACCTGGGATCGATTAAAGTGCTGTGTAAAGCCGGATTCCATCAGGAAGGCATTGCCAGAAAAAATGTAAACATCAACGGACAGTGGGAGGACCATCAGACGCTGGCTATTCTGAATGAAGAGGATCACCGGTCTCAGTCCCAAGTTCAGCGGTACAATCCCTCTGTCATCGCTCCGCCAATCGGGCCTTATACCCATGTTACCAAGGTTCCGAAGGGAGCCGAGCTGCTGGTCTTGTCCGGGCAGGTGGGAACCGATATGGAGGGGGGATTGCCGGATGATATGAAGGAACAAGTCGAGAATACCCTGGCGAACATTCAGCGCCTGTTGGCAGCAGAAGCACTCTCGGCGGATCATATCGTCAAAATCAATATTTGGGCAGTACAGCAGGTAGACTGGGTACACTTCCATCAGGTGTGGGAAAAGTTCCATGGTGGAAAGGCGCCGGCCATGACGATGGCCTACGTGCCGGCACTTGCGATGCCGTCCATTCAGGTAGAAATCGAGGTATGGGCAGCCAAGTGGTAACCCACTAGATAGCAAGATGATAAGATGATGATTGGAATGCAGCCGATCCAAGTGCGTTAAAAAAACCTCCGTGATATTCCTGGCAGGAATATCGCGGAGGTTTGTGTTTGTTGAAGGAGCTTTTTTTGATTTTTTCAATTTTAATATCATTGGATCAAGGATTCAGGCAGACGTAATGTATTTATATTTTTTTTAATATTATTCCAATATTTAAGTTATGAATTTTATAAGACCTATCAACAGAGAATAATTTCTCAATATACATTTTCTTAATATATTGTTAAAATTTCCACATAAAATGAAGGAGGCGAAATGATAATTTGTGAGAGTTAATGACTTTAGAATGCCTTAAGATACTTAATAAAATAGATTGGCAAGAATTCGAATCCTACTTAAAGAGAGGGGATGGGGATTAAATTGAAAAAAACGAACCAGATTTCATTAATTTGGAGGAAATACCCCAGTTACAAATATTTAACGTATACGAACATTCTAACAGGTTTAACCTCATGGGGTTCCTTCATAGCGATGCTTGTATTACTTAATCAAATTACAGACAATGGAATTCAACTAGGGATGTTATGGGCTGTAAGTGGACTTGCGCCTTTAATGTTTAGTTTTTTAGTTGGTTTCTTAGTCGATCGATTTAATCCGAAGAAGGTGATTGTTTTTTCAGAAGTATTTCGGGGAATTTTATTTCTAGGATATATCGTTGTTCCGTTACTAGGTGGTATGTATGCTTGGATTTTATTCTGTTTATTAAGGTTCTTAGGTGGACTTCTAAACTCTTTAGCAACTATTGCACGTCAAACGATCATACCTGATTTAATTGAAGAGGATGATTTAATTGTAGCTAACTCCTTTAATTTCACAATAACAAGTTCTATTAGATTACTAGGCGCTGCAGCTGGTGGAACCTTAATTTCCTTCTTAGATCTGGATATTGCTTGGATGGTTACCTCGCTTTCATTTTTTGTTTCAGCAATTATAATTAGTAGAATTACCATGAAAAACAATAGGAAAATGGTAAGTTCCAAGAACATCAAAAAGGAGTTTGTTGTAGGAATACAAGTAATAAAAGAACAAAAATTTGTAAAACTTGTCCTACTTGCAGCTCTATCAGGGGGAATAATCATTGGATCATTTAATTTGATGTTAGAGCAATTTGTATCCAATGTCTATGAAACAAAGCATTATGGTATCAGTTTACTCTATATATCTGAAGGTATTATCTCAGTATTGGTAGGCTACTGGTTAGCTAATAACAAGTTCTTGTTTAAGAACCCTTATAAGTATGGTTATGTATATATATTGATGGGGCTGACCTGGACGCTCTTTGGTTTTACAGAGCACCTCTATCAAGGTGCGATTAGTTTAATGTTATTCGCTTTTGTAGGTGCATTTATCGTACCTTTTGAACGACAAATAATGCAAACTGACGTGCCTGCTCATTTACGAGGAAGATTGTTTGGCCTTTGGAACACTTGTAGTTTAGCTTCTATACAAGTGGGGGCGTTTCTAACTGGAGTCTTTATATACCATTTTGGAATTCGCTCTGTACCTATACTGACCAGTGTGTTAGAAATTGGCCTAGGAATATTCTTTATATTCTATGTGAAAAAACACATTGTTGTCGGAACAGTAAAACAGATTAATACAACCCATTAGAATATAAAGTTTTCTAATGGAATTTAGAAAATATCCATAAATTGAAATATTATTTGAGTGAGCGAATTTCTTTATTAAGCGAGAAAGCGATTCCCCCCTTAGAAAATCACATCATACTTTCGGAGACAATGACTCCGAGGTTTGTTCGTTTTTTGGGGACTTGCCTAATGGTCTCGTGGTGAGATGTTGTTGAGGTAGCTCAGTTTAACCGACCGATAGAAGACCGGCCCCCTGTAGGCAGAGACTCAATATCAGTACACAATGGCTTCATCGTCCCTACGCCAATCTTTTAGCGTTCCCAAAGGGAAAAAGCGCTCCTAGTGCTATATTAGCCTAGAAGCGCTTTTAAGAATATTGCAAAGCTTGCGGGTGTCCCAAGGACTTTGAAGACTCTGTTATAGATCGTCAAAACCGTTGTCGTCGCCAACCTTGCCGTAGTTACGGGATTTGGCTTCGAAGAAATCGGTTTTGGTTGCGTTCAGAGCTTCATCCGAGAAAGGCTTGATCCATGGCATGCAGTTGACGTCTACGCCTTGGTAAGCTTTTTCCAGACCCATCATCGTAATACGACGGTTTGCGATGTACTTGATGTAGTCGCCCAACTCGTTCAGATCGATGCCGCGTACATTGCTGAGCGTGTAGTGTGCCCAGTTGGTCTCGAGCTCAACGGCACGGTCGATGGTGCGGTACAGGTAGTCGATGTTCTCTTGGGAGTTCAGCTCTGGGAAATCCTTGAGCAGCTGTTTGAATACTTCGGCGAAGAAGTAGCAGTGCTGGTTCTCGTCACGCTGAATGTAAGAGATCATCTGGCTGGTTGCCATCATCTTCTGGTCGCGAGCCAGGTTGTAGAAGAAGGCAAACGTGCTATAGAAGAAGATACCTTCCAGGATCAGGTCGGCCACCATCGCTTCAAAGAAGGTTTGCGGCGACGGATTATCGCGGAAGTTCTGATAAATATCTGAAATGAACTGATTGCGCTCCAGCAGAACCGGATCATGCTTCCAGTATTCGAAGATTTCCTTCTGCTCTTGATCCGAAACAATGGAAGAGAGCACGTAGGAATAGGATTGATTGTGAACGACCTCTTGCTGACCGATGATGGCCGAGATGGCTTCGAGTGACGAGTCGGTAAAATAACGCTTCACATCGCTGACAAACATCGTCTGCATGGAATCCAGCACAGCCAGCAGGGAGATGTTGATTTTAAAGGTACGCTGTTCCTCTGAGTCCAGTGTAGGGAACTGCTGCGCATCCTTGGACATCGGGATTTCGTCCGCGATCCAGTGGTTCAGCAGCAGCACCTTGTACAGTTTATACATATGAGGCATCCGAATGTCGTTCCAGTTCAAGATCCCGGAGCACTCACCTTCAATTACACGGGTGGAGCGGTTGGGTGCTTCGGTGTTAAATATCTTTTGCATTTGCATGCCAATTCTCTCTCCTTGCATATCATAATAGGGCGGGTTGAGGGACGGGTATCCACTCTCCAGCCGCTGTAGTCCGCCCTTTGCTTGAATGTATTTAATGGTATCAAAGGGCTCTCAAAGGCGGACGTAAAATCTTCCGCTTGGATACCCTTACCCTTGTAGTCTTGTATTAGAAAGTATATTCAATCCCGCTTACAGCCGTTCGATGCTTGTAGCACCCGCATGCGAAGCGACTCCCAAAGGGAGAGCGATCCCAGCAGACAGCAACTCAACAACCGCGCGAAGTACCTCAAAGGTCCCCGCACCGCATGAGAAGCGATTCCCCAAGGGAG
>NZ_BIMC01000006.1 GCF_004000885.1 Paenibacillus glucanolyticus NBRC 15330 | reverse complement strand
TCTTGCAGTCAATCCCGTTGGAGTCCCTGGCGGGGTCGAATCACTTACGGTTATCGATAGAGTCTGCGCCGCTCCCGTGCTGAATGTAAACGTCAGGTTCACTGTACCCACTGACTGCGCAGCAAGGTACTCCTTCTTGATCGTCACTGTGTTCCCGCCTGAAACGGTATAGTCCGTTCCCGGCACCAAAGTCTCCGTTCCAGACGTAATGCTGCTCAGCGTATTGCCATATAGCGTCCATGTTGTCGTCACATCCGTATAGGATGCGGCTTCGGCATATTTGTCAAAGCTCGCGATCGCCGGACTGATCATGTTCTCTGGCAACACGTTAAAAGCGTAGGCATCGGCTATTCCAGCCGAAACGCCATTTCCCTGAGCCTCAAGGGCTAAAACATAAAGTACATGCTGTCCGTATGGCAGCGAGGTCAACGTTCCAGTCCAGTTACCTCCGGACGGACTCGCCTTCACCCAAGCACCTTCCGTATGATCGAGCTGGAAGTATACGCCTTGTACCTCCGGGGAATAGGGGCTGTAGGTATTAGACACTTCGAAAGTAAACGTCGTATCCGGACCGTAAGCAATGTTACCGGACAATGGTGAAATCGCAACAGTCAATGGATTCGTTGTACGCCCGGCAAAGTCAAACGTACTCACATTGTTACTGTCAATATTGGCGACATAGACTTTGTTCGTCACTGGATTCACCGCCACCCCCACAGGTCCTTTTCCCGCCAGTACGGCCGTAGACGTGTTGCTCTCACCGTCAATGATGCTCATGGTATCGTTGACAATATTGGCGACATAAATTTTGTTCGTCACCGGATTCACCGCGACGGCCCTTGGCCCATATCCCACTGCTACTGTCGTCGTCCCGTTGTTCTCACCGTCAATGACAGTCACATTGCCGATGAAATTATTGGTGACATAGATTTTGTTCGTTACCGGATTCACCGCGACGGCATTAGTAACGTTTCCCGTTGCTACCGTTGTCGTCTCGTTGCTCGCGCCATCTATGACAGTTACGTAGTAGATCTTATCACTGGTCACATAGATTTTGTTCGTCACCGGATTCACCGCGATTGCCCCTGGCCCATATCCTGTTGCTACTGTCGTCGTCTCGTTGTTTGTACCGTTAATAACCGTCACATTGTGGCTTTCCGTATTACTGACATAGATTTTGTTCGTTACTGGATTCACATCGATTGCAGAAGGACCGGCTCCTGCATCTACCGTTGTCGTCTCGTTGCTCGCACCATCAATGACCGTCACGCTGTTGCTACCACTATTGGCAACATAGATTTTGTTTGTTACTGGGTTCACCACGACTTTCGCTGGATAAATTCCTGTTGCTATCGTTGTCGTCTCGTTGCTCACCCCATCAATGACAGTTATAGTGTTGCTGTCAGAATTGGTGACATAGATTTTGTTCGTTACTGTATTCACCGCGACGGCAGTAGGATTAACTCCCACTGCTAAAGTCGTCGTCTCGTTGCTCGCACCGTCAATGACCGTCACGCTGTGGCTGCGAATATTGGCGACATAAATTTTGTTCGTCACCGGATTCACCGCGACGGAAATAGGACCGTCTTCCGCCTCTACCGTCGTCGGTGTGTAGCTCGCACCGTCAATGACCGTCACAGTGTCGCTCATTTGATTAGCGACATAGATTTTATTCGTCACCGGGTTCACCGCGACCGCAACAGGAAAATCTCCCGCTGCTATCGTCGTCATTGCCGTGTCGCTCTCCCCGTCAATGACCGTCACTTTATCGTCTTCATTGGCGACATAGATCTTGTTCGTCACCGGGTTCACCGCCACGGCCTCAGGACGGTATCCTGCCCCTACCGTAGTCATTGCCTTGTCGGTCGCTCCGTCAATGATCGTCACGTTATTGCTGCTCGTATTGGCGACATAGATTTTGTTCGTCACCGGATTCACCGCGCCCCCCCAAGGAGCACTCCCTACCTTTTCCGATGACATGATCGTGTCGCTCGCCCCGTCAATGACCGACACAGTACTGCTGTAAATATTGTTGACGTAGATTTTGTTCGTCACCGGGTTCACCGAGACTCTAGAAGGACGGACGTCCGTCACTAATGTCTTCTTGTAGGTCGAGCCTTCAATGACAGTCACGGTGTCGTCTACTTGATTGGCGACATAGGCTTTGTTCGTCACTGAGTTTACCGCGACTGCAACAGGTTTATTTCCTACCTTTACCTCTGTCGTTTCGTTGCTCATGCCGTCAATGATCGTCACGGTGTTGCTATTAACATTAACGACATAAATTTTGTTCGTCACCGTGTTCACTTCGACTGAAGTAGGAGAGGACCCTACTGCTACCTTTGTCGTCACCGTGTCGCTCTCTCCGTCAATGACAGCTACTTTCTGTTCGCCAAGGGTGACATAGATTTTGTTCGTCACCGGGTTCACCGAGACTTTTTCAGGATTTTTGCCTACCTCTATAGTCTTCGACTTATTGGTCGCTCCGTCAATGATCGTCATGTTGTGGCTGAGTTTATTGACTACATAAATTTTGTTCGTTACCGGATTCACCGCGACTGAATAAGGCAAACGACCTGTTTCCACGTTTTTCAAACTCGTATCTGCCGAAGTCGACTCGGGTGCCGCAAAAAATGCTGCAATCAGAAGAATGATTAAGACAATCTTCAGAATCCGACTCCGTCTAATCGATAACACGACATATATCACTCCCATCTTTTCAATTATTCTGCAGTGTGACGGCTTGTTATAGAGAATTCCTCCCTTGCAATTAACACTTCATGTATCACTATAAGAGATTATTTGGGTTACAGGGTCTCAAGTTCATATCAATTTTGTCTCAAATGACTCACGGATATTGCAAATTAAAAGAGGATTTCCGCCAAATACTCTCGAAGTTTTAAACTTTATAAATTAGGACTTTTTGCGTACTTGCATTTACTTTATGTCACTTTAGAATTGGAGAAACATTATGGGGAAACTTGGGGAAGCACTTTCTGTGGAGCGGACTCGTCTGTTCGTAGGAAGGGATAAAGAACTCCGCTTCATGAAAAATTGGTTAGTTCAGCAGGATGCCCCCGCCGAGGTGCTATTTATTTCTGGCATGGGCGGAATTGGTAAGTCTGCGCTTATGCTTCAATTTCTGAACATGGCGCAACGAGAAGGAGTAAACTCGATATGGCTGGATGGTAGGGTTTGCATGGACACGCCAGCCGGATTCCTAGAATCGTTAAAAGCCTTTCTCGTTCATCATCCGCTTGTGACAGCTTCACACCACAAATCCATTCAGGATATCATCGCCGAGATGGCTCGCGGGAAATTGCTTCTGTGTATCGATAACTATGAGTACATTCACAAAATAGAGGGCTGGTTCAGGGAAGCGTTCCTTCCAGGGCTGTCCGCGAGCGGGCTGCTTGTCGTTCTGGCATCCAGACAAGACCTGTCATTCTATTGGCAGATGGACCTGGCATGGCAGAATAGAATTAGGCATATCAAGCTTGGTCCCCTCACGGGAGGAGAGGCGCGGAACTACTTTTCTCAAAGAGGATTGGCAATAGAAAGTGAGGTGGAGCAACTCATCGGCGATTCACAAGGATTACCTCTCGCTATGGCGCTATTTGCTGAGCATCTGTTATTCCCAAGGCCGGAATCAGCCGCTTCAGTTATGCCCATTTCCATGCGGGTCAGCGCCGAAATGCTGCGTGAAGTCACCTCCTCCGAATTGAAAGAGGTACTGGAATTGCTATGTATTTTACCGTATGCGGATCCGAAGTGGCTGGGCTGGCTACTCGGAACTCCCTTATCCATGATGGATCTTGAGCGGCTCACTGGGTACTCCTTTATCCGTCCGACAGCGGGGGGTCTGGCACTGCACGATGTAGCGCGAACCTTTTTAATCGAGGACCTTTTGCAACGTGAACCTCTGCGTTTTCAGGAACTAAGAATAAAGATTATGGAGGGATTGACGAAAGAACTCAAACAAGCGGGTGGACAAGAAAAAAAGCGGATTGCTTCCGTTATGCTATCGACTTGCCGGGATATTTTTCATCTGAATTCCATCTCGATCATTTCTGCCAATATGGAGCTCATGGAAATGCAGCCATTTCGCACCCCGGATCTGCCCCAGTTGCATCAAATCATAACGGAGGATATCGCGTACTCCATCTCTTCAGAGATCGATCACGCCCTTCTAAACGCCCTGGCTGAGCAATTTCCGGAGAGCATTCATGTGTTCCGCTCTGCAGAAGAGGTTCCGTTGACATTTACTGCAGGCGTCCTGCTTTATAAAGAAACCATTTCATTACTGGATCACTTTATACCGGGCGTGTTAGACGACGTTTTTCCAAAAGAAATCAAATATATGCGGCATTTGCCCATTGAGCAGGCGGATACCTATTATCAGTTACTCACAGGCGTTTCCACTCGCAAAAGCGATTATACTTTTCATGAATTGGTCGGTACGATCGTTTCTGACTCGATTATTCACTATACGGCGGGTCTTCGTCACGTCATCCTCACCACTTATGAGCAGACCAACGAAATGCTTGGAAATCTCGGTTTCCAATCGAGGCCCCTTCCAGGCAGAACGAGGGAACACCCCCTCTATGGCGCACTCATTCATACACGTGATTTGCGCGGGTCCGAGGTTGGCGATCATATCCTGGACCTGGTTAAAATTCCTTTAGGTGGGGAAAAAGCGGGTACGTCTTATGAGTTTACGGAAAAAGAGATGATAGCGGCACTGACATTGATGGACAATCCTACTGCTCTCGAACAATCGGATCTGGCACGCAAGTTATCGTGCAGCGGACCCGAATTGCAGCATAAACTTCAAAGTGTTTTTTCTAATCATCCCCCTTTTCCACTGACCAAGAGAGATCAGGCATTACTGAAGATTCTCGCAGAAGCTCCGCTGATCACTGCGGAAATGGCGGCTGAGCAGTTGTTCATAAGTCGTGCCACCTACTACCGGGCGCGAAGAACGGCGATTCAAAACCTTATAGACATGATAAAGGGTGCGACGTAACCGCAAAAACAAGGAAAGCCCTTGTTGATTCGGGCTTTCCTTCTTTGGGGATTACCTTATTACCTTAGCTTCCTCGGACAACTTCTTCAGATCCCGTCGCCGTCCGATGGATTACTTGCTCATTTGTGCCATCATTTTTAACAGAACGGTCACTGCTTCTGCTCTGGATGTTTGATTTTGAGGATCAAATTTGTTTCCGCCTTTACCATCGATGACGCCCATGTTCTTCAATGCTGTCACGGCACCTGTTGCCCATGCCGGTATGTCCTTGTCATCCGCGAAGCTGGTTGCGGCATTCGTTGTTTCGACTGCCAGGTTGAGCGCTCTTGCGATCATCGCTGCCATCTCAGAGCGTGTAATTGCAGCATTGGGACGGAAAGTACCGTCCTCTTTCCCTATTATAATCCCCGCTTCTACCGTTTGTGCGACTGCTTTCCGTGCCCATGAACCGATCTGCGCCGAATCCGTAAACGTCAGATTAGCTCCATTTCCCTGCAGCTTCAATGCGTTCATCAGCATGACCGCAAATTCAGCACGCGTCACCATGCGATTCGGCTTGAATGTTCCGTCCGTATAGCCAGTGACGATACCATCGTTTATCGCTTGTTTAATGTTTGTCTCTGCCCAGTGTCCGGCAATATCAGTCGGTTTTATGGTTGGTTGTTCTTGTTCTTTAGGTTTTTGGGTTGCGAGTACGGCAAATTTCGCAAAGTGGCTGGTACTGCCGCTAACTTTGCCCGTATTCCAGTCAGCCTTGATATGGTCTAACGGAATCCATTCTCCTGTTGCTTCATTTAACCAATAGACGGCGACCGTGTAGTCATCCTGATCCATCTGTCCTACATCAAAAGGCAAGGTAAGGGTCACAGGTTTGTCAAAGTTTCCAGCTAAGTTCTTTGTGATCTCATAAGTCCTGCTGATGATTTTATTGTCTTTTGGTCGCCATTCTTCTTTTAAATTTGAGACGTCCTCTATGTTTACTGTAAAAACACTCCTAAATACACCGACAGGAAATGTTAATTCAACACCTCGAATGGTAATCGTCCCTCCTTTGCTTGGATCGATTTCATTTTGAGGTCGTGGTATGGGTATGGTTGTCGGTGTAGAGGATGTTGAGGGCGTTGAGGGTGTTATCGGTGATGTGGGTATGGACGGTGTTGGCGGAGTTGATCCTGCCACAGAGACCGAAACCGAGCTTTCTCGCACCTCCTCACCGTTTAAATACACGGTTAAGCTATAGTTCTTCGTTTGGTAAGTCGTGTTTTTCGGTAATGTAATAGCGGCTTCGGCACTGCTGTCACTGCCGACAATCGCTGTTGCAGCTTCTACCCCGTCAACGTACATTTTTAAAATCTGACCCGTAAGATGTGAACCTGTAATGGAGACGGTCGTACTTCCCCCGGTGTGGGTAAGGCTGGTTGGATTGGCAGAAATACCGGTCACAACAGGTACAGCAACCGTAAAGCTTGCACTTGCTGCATCCAGTGTGTTGCGGCTCGCATTTTGCAATACATCTCCTTCCACCATCACATGGTATAGACCATTCTCAAGTGAATGGTTAAACGTTAGCGCAAATGTATGAGACGCTTTGTCGTAGCTGCCTGCGAAGTCTGTGAACGGTTGCCCATCCTTTTCAAGGTGCACAAGCGTTTGTATATCCGTGTCCTCTACTTCTCCCCCGTCTGTCATCCGGTAGACTGCTTCGCTGACTGACAATTCGATGGTAAGCGGTGGGGTAGGGAAAATTTGGTTATCCGTAAATCCGAAGGTAATGACAGGCTTGGTCGTATCGTACATGAAGCTCAAGACTTCGGACGCTTCATTCTTATGTCCGGTTGCATCCATGGCCTCGTCCGCCGCCACTTGCACGGTCACCATCTGGCCGTTCGCCATCGGCGTAACCGCAGCCGTGTATGTCTTCGAATCAACGGTGGCCAAGTTGGTAATTGCAGCATTGCTTACATGGATGCCCTCTGCGGTAAAACCGGTTACAGGTTCGCTGAAGGTCATCGTAATGGGAAAGGAAGCATTAACCGTACCGCTTGCCGTGCTTGACAGGGTAACCGTCGGCGGTGTGTTATCGAGAACAAAAGCATTCGAGACCACTTCGGCAACGTTTCCTAGCCGATCTGCCGCATGAATGTGTAAATACCAATTGTCGTCACCGCTTGTTTGCTCCAGCGTATCCCCACTCACGAAATTCTTCCAGCCTTCACTAGGAACCGCACTGCTTTGTGTCCAGGCATATTGCAGCGAAGTATCATCGACATTGCTCACCGTGTCTGTCACGGTTACTTTACTTTCCGCTGTTAAAGCCGGTAACGTATTGCCGTTGGGTTCGAATTGAATGTCGGGAGGTGTGGAATCCTTCAAGACGGTAATTGTGTAAGTTTTGCCGGGTTTCAAGTAGGGCTCAACCCGAATCGGGATGACTGTTGAATCTCCCGAGATATCAACCGTCGCTGTGCTTCCGCTTGGTACCAGCTGATTGTTGACATATAACGCTCCATTAGCAACGTCTTCTAATGTCGCCGTTACATGAATGCTTGATAGCTCTGGGTCAATATAGGACGTATAAGATAGAGTGGATGGTGAGAACGGAGTGTCGAATGAACCTTCCTGCAGAGATAGCCCCTTCAGGTTGTCATTACCGGGCACATTCGATTGTCCATAATAATTATAGCCCCACGCGACGACCGTGCCATCTGACTTCAGCGCCAACGAATGATCGATTCCTGCTGTGATGGCCACGACATCGCTCAAATCCTTTGGCACATTCCTTTGTCCATCATTATTAGAGCCCCACGCGACGACCGTGCCATCTGATTTCAGCGCCAGCGAATGCCTGTATCCTGCTGCGATGGCCACGACATCACTCAACCCGTTTGGTACAATCGTTTGCCCACCATTATCTGTGCCCCACGCGACGACCGTACCATCTGACTTCAGCGCCAACGAATGATCGATTCCTGCGGCGATTGCCTTGATATCAGTCAATTCCCCTGGTACATTCGATTGTCCATAATAATCCCAGCCCCATCCGACGACCGTACCATCTGATTTTAGCGCCAGCGAATGGTGGTATCCTGCTGCGATGGCTTTGACACCCCCACTCAATTTTTCGATTGGCACATCCACTTGTCCATAACCATTATAGCCCCATCCGACGACTGTACCATCCGATTTCAGTCCCAATGAATGGCCCCATCCTGCTGCGATGGCCTCTAAACCACTCAATCCCGTTGGCACATTCGTTTGTCCAAAATAATTATAGCCCCATCCGACGACCGATCCATCTGATTTCAGTGCCAACGAAAAGTTATCTCCTGCTGCGATGGCCTTGACACCATTCAATTCCGTGGGCACATTCGTTTGTCCAAAACCATTATCGCCCCATCCGACGACCGTTCCATCTGATTTCACCGCCAGTGAATGGTCGTCTCCTCCTGCGATCTGAGTTGCTTTGATTGGTGAGGCAGGATCTGATGGCATAGACGATTGACCATTGTTCCCCATTTCTGCCGCTGCCGACGGATTCCCATATGGAACGCTGAACATCATGATGGAAAAGACCAAGATCAGAACCATAACTTTATTTCCTGATTTACGCATTCTTCTTTCTCCTTTCAATTGCTGAACATAAAGCACGGCATGACAAATAAAAGCAACGTGTCATTATGATTCTAATGGACCTTTCTGGTGAATGCCGTCTCACTTTCATCGCAATTTTGTCTCATGAAATCCACTAACTTGGCACAAAAGAAGTTGATTTTTACACGAGCCTGTTGAAAAAAGTAGAAATGGAAGAATGATCGGATATCAGCAGATTTGCAACGTGGATGTTTGAACACATTAAGTAGCTTAAAGATCACATCTCCAAAAAATCCTGTCCGCTTATCGCGGACAGGATTTTATTTACTGCTAGCTTTGAAACTTTACATTCTATTTTTTCTCTTGCCCGGCATACTCTCTGTTCGTCGCTTCAAGCATTGCTTCCCAATTCGCATAATCCGTCTCTCTATCGATATACCGATCGAAAAGTGATTGCAACCGCATTTGGACTCTCATGAGAGAGGCCAAATGCGGTTAGCAGACGGAATGTTATAAGATTTGACTGTAAACACAGAGAGGTAGCAGGACTGCGCCTCCTTTTTGTGTCTAATAGTTTCGATTGCAAGATAAACTATGTTAAGACGGATGAAAATAGTTGATTTTGTTAAGTGTCTAATCTTACTTTTAACGTTAAAGGAGAGCTGATTTATTGGAAACATTGCAGAATCTCTATCATAATCCTAATCCTCCCTCTTCAGCAACACAACACACTCCACATGGCTTGTCTGCGGGAACATGTCCACCGGCTGCACCCATTCGAGCTCATATCCGCCGTCCAGAAGGACCTTGCAATCTTTTGCCAAAGTTGAAGGGTTGCAGGATACGTACACAAACCGCTTCGGCTTGGTGCGAAGCACCGTCTCCAGGAAACGCGAGTCCAGGCCGGTACGCGGCGGGTCGGCTATAATAACGTCCGGCTTCATGCCCTCCTTGACCCAGCGCGGCAGCAGCTCCTCGGCCTGACCGACGTGGAAGCTGGCGTTAACCCGTCCGTTTCGCTGCGCATTCGCCTTGGCATCCTCCACCGCTTCGGGGATCGTCTCGATCCCGCGTACTTCCTTGGCATAGGGCGCCAGCCAGAGCCCGATCGTGCCGGTTCCGCAGTATGCGTCAATGACGGTCTCTTTTCCCGTCAGTCCCGCTGCCGCCCGGACCGACTCGTACAGCTTGACCGTCTGCTGCGGATTCAGCTGGAAGAACGCTCTCGGCGATAGCGAGAATTGCAGATCGCTCAGCGATTCCTGCATGCTCTCTGCGCCCCATAGCGAGATCGTCCGGTCACCGAAGATAAGCGAGGTTTTCTTCGGATTGATGTTGAGTGAAATTCCGCTAACCTCCGGAATGGATAGGCGCAGCATGCGGACGAGATCATCCTGCCGTGGCAGCTTGCCGCCGGCCGTGACCAGTGTCACCTGCAATTCCCCGGACTGGAATCCATGACGAACCACGATGGTCCGTACGCCGTCCTTGTTTCCATTCTCCTTGTGAAGCGGAATCCGCAATTCTTCCAGTACGGATTTAACCTTCTCCACCGCTTCGTTTACCTTCGGATGCTGAATCGGGCATCCGCTGATGTCCACAATCGTATGGCTGTCCGCTTCATAGAGTCCCGCGATCACCTCATGGCCTTTCCGTTTCAGCTGCAGCTGCGCTTTGTTCCGGTAATCCCATGGGTGCTCCATGCCGAGAATCGGCTTAAACTTAACAGCCTCCCGTCCCGCATACCGGCTGAACGCCTCGCGCACGATATCCGTCTTGGCCTGCAGCTGGC
Source organism: Paenibacillus glucanolyticus NBRC 15330 (assembly GCF_004000885.1). Classification (GTDB taxonomy): domain Bacteria; phylum Bacillota; class Bacilli; order Paenibacillales; family Paenibacillaceae; genus Paenibacillus_AQ; species Paenibacillus_AQ glucanolyticus. The sequence goes on along the minus strand of NZ_BIMC01000006.1, from coordinate 274,297 downwards.
CCTCATAGGAGATATGCTGAATCTGGCATCCGCCGCAGATGCCGAATACCGGGCAGGGAGGTTCGATCCGGAAACGCGAACGCTTCTCCACTTCCACCAGCTGGGCCTTGATAAATTTAGGCTGTACCTCTTTCACCTCGGCTTTGACCACTTCGTTAGTGATCGCGCCGTCGATAAACACCGCCTTGCGGCGGTAATAACCGACACCTTCGCCGTTAATCCCAAGCCGCTTGATGGTAACAACAATGACATCGCCAGCCTGCAGCTCATCCGCGTGCTCCCGCCCGGCTGAAGGCCGCGGTCCCCGGACCTCTTGCTTATATTTATGAGAGGGTTTCGCCTTCGAATACGATGACTGATCCCGATTCTTCCCATATCCCTGCTTAAAAGCCGGCTTGGCCCCAGCTTGATTCGCTGCAGCCCTCTCACCCGGCTTCTTCCCGTATGCTGTTGATTTATGGTTGTTTTGGGTTCCTTGTCCGGAACGTTTCTGCTCACTCATGCCTTGATTTCTCCATCCTTAATGGTATCGTGTCCAATATACCATGCCGATCCTGTGAATGCTAACAAGCAATCATCCATATTCCCGGATTACAGCTGTGCTCTTCGTCATCGGCGGGGTCGCCTCGCCCCTCGGTGTAGCGCAAAAAATATTTTTTTCCAATTTGGAAACCATGAGCGAAACTTCAACGTATAATCCCATTATCATACATTCTATTATGGGGGTATCTTTTATGTCGTTTTTTAACAAAATGCTAGCCAGTGTAGGTATTGGAGCAGCCCAGATCGATACACACCTCGAGAAATCCTCCTATTATCCCGGTGAGGAAGTACGCGGGGTCATTCACATTAAGGGAGGCAGCGTCGAGCAGACGGTGGACCGCATTTACTTGAAACTGATGACGGAATATACCAAGGAAAGCGACGACAAGAAATACATAGAGTCCTATACCATTGCAAAAGTTAACGTCTCAAGCCGTATCACATTGAAGCCCGGAGATCATCAGGAAATCCCGTTCTCCTTCCCTCTCCCGCCGGAAACGCCGCTCACCATCTCCAGACAGCCGGTATGGATCCATACCGGACTCGATATCGATAATGCCATCGATCCCAAGGACCGTGATTTTATCGAGGTTGAACCGAACCCGGCTGCTTCCATCGTGTTTGATGCCGTAGAGGATCTTGGCTTCAGCTTCAAAATGGCGACATGCGAATATCACCCTCGCCTTGGCCGGGGCGTGCCTTTCGTGCAAGAAATTGAATTTTATCCAGGCTCCCGGTATGCCGGTCATATCAAAGAGCTTGAATTGATCCTGTACCCGGAGCAGGACGGCATCTCGGTCCTGGTCGAGGTTGACCGCAGAGGCCGAGGGGTATCCGGCTGGCTCCAGCGCTCTCTTGATATGGATGAGCAGCATTCCTGGCTGACGCTGGATGAGCAGGAGCTTGAGCAAGGTCCTTCCCATGTGGCAGAGCTTATCGACCGGATCATTCGGCGATCGATTTAATTAGAAATGACCCGCAAGCTGGATCACTTCAAGCCAAGTGTCCATCCTGCGGGTCAATTTTTTTCATTGTACTCGCTTCATATTAATAAATCGTCCGTTTCAGCTCATCGCCAATGCCGGATTTCCGGTAAAAATACGTATTGATGATATCCCGCCACTCTTTCGAATGTTCCGCCTGATGGCGAAGCCGCCCCATCACAGCCTCATGACGCTTCGGATCAACAAGCCCTTCCAGCAGACGCCAACGCTCTATCAGTGCCTCCACCCCATCCGCTCCTTCAAAATGCGAATCATAGATGTGCTGTATCACGGTTTTGCCGGAATGAAGCCGGTGCGTGTAAGGAACATGGTGGAAAAAGAGCAGCAGCTCATCCGGGCACGAATCAAGTGATTCGTAGCGCTCGGCATTTTCCGCGAAATATTGCCCCGTGTAGCCTGTTCCGTCCTTCACCGTCCGGTTTACTCCCATGCCATGACAATCGGCAAAATGGTACGTACCCCACACCGAATACTCATAACCGTCCACGTTCGGCCCATAATGATGCCCCGGATTGACCATCCAGCCTACACCCAGCGGAGATGTATAATTCTCATAAATGCGCCAGGACTCCGCAAGCATGGTTGTCAGTTGTTCCACTACGGCAGCATGGGTGCCGAAGGTCTGCTTGATCCATTCCTCCGTAATCTCGGCCTCGGACAAATCCGGATTCCAGGCCAGCCGCCCGTAACCATACAGATTGGCCTGTGCAAGTGTATGTCCAGTCCAGTTCTCATCATCGCCTACATTGATGACTGCGGTGATTCCGCAGTGCTTGTAATCATACAGCTCACCCGATGCCACCCTCTGGATCGTGGAGCCTTCTCCCCGGGCATACGTGTCGAAATCCAGCACGTCCTTCCACTGGGGAACGAGGTAGCACAGATGTTTTTGCTGTCCCGTATATTCTTGCGTGATCTGGAATTCCAGCATCTGATTGGTCTGCGGCATGGCGCCCAGCAGAGGAGATACCGCTTCTCTCACCTGAAAATCCATCGGGCCGTTCTTGATCTGCAAAATGACGTTGTCCCTGAATTGTCCATCCAGCGGCTTAAAATGATCGTACGCCGCGCGCGCCCGGTCCGTCGCCCGGTCCCTCCAGTCCTGCATGCAGTTATATACGAAACATCGCCAGATGACAACGCCCCCGTATGGAGCCAATGCCTCTGCCAGCATGTTCGAACCATCCGCATGCGTCCGGTTATATGTAAACGGACCGGGACGGTGCTCGGAATCAGCTTTAACAACAAAGCCGCCGAAATCCGGGATATAGCGATAGATTTCCTCCGCTTTTTCCTTCCACCATTGACGGACGCCAGAGTCCAGCGGATCGGCCGTCGCAAGTCCTCCGAGCTGCATCGGGCTTGCATAATTGATACTCAGGAACAACCGTATTCCATGCGCGCTAAAGATCCCGGCGACTCTGGCGACTTGAGGCAAATACTCGGCAGTAATCAGCCGTGTCTCCGCTTCATGTACGTTGACGTTATTGATGGAAATGCCATTGATTCCGATAGAAGCCATAAGCCTGGCATAGTCCCGAATTCGCCCATCATCCTCTATCAAGCGCTGATCCTTGAAGAAGATCGACCTGCCTGCATATCCCCGTTCAATCGAGCCATCCATGTTGTCCCAATGGTTCATCATCCGAAGCGGATTCCGTGGATTCTCCATGAGATCGATCCGCTCCGCGGGCACCTCCATTTGCAGCAGTCTTAACAGATGGAAAGTCCCGTACAGGATCCCCTTGTCCGTCCTGCCGACTATGTAAAGGCAGCCACCGTTCTCCTTATCAGCGACATGCTTGAGAAGATAGCCCTCCTCGTTCAAATCCTGCTGAAGCAAGTCCGAATGAAGTTCATTCGGCAAAGATTCCCTAACCGTAGCGCATCTGATAAACGCACCTTGAGCCAAGCTTTCTCCTCCAACAACGATCTCAGGTGATTGTCCGCTCATCTCGCGAATGCCGTATCGCAATTCGCGAACCGCGGCTTCTACCGTATCCGACCATTCAGAGACGAAAATCCTGGACCATCCAGGCAGTCCCTGTAGAGAATCCCTTGGCTCGTATCGCAGCCAGCCGCGGTCAGCAGCCGAATATGGAAGCTGTAACTCCGTGATCTCCATGACTTAAGCCATCTCCCTCCATATGTAAGCGGCAGGTGGACACGGTCATCATGCTCTTTTAGAGCAACCCGTCGTTTACGTTCGGATCGGATATCATATAAAATAATGCGGATATTTCTCGCGCAAAATATCCTGCTCCACAACGACAAGGCGCAGATGACTCTCCATCACTTTCATGGCCTGCTCCGCTTTTTTATTGACAATCAACTGATACATTTCTTTATGCTGGGAGATGATATTCTCCCAGTTGGAATCCTTGGACAGCCGAAGGAGTCGCAGACGGTTGAAATGAATGTTCAGCTGCTGCAGCATCTTCCAGGTCCGTTCTTTTTGCACACCCTCAAACAGAATTTGGTGGAACTCTTCGTCCAGCTCAAACAGCTTATAAAAATTATGGTTGCCCGCGCATACATCCTGGAGCGCAATATTTGTCTCCAGCCGGAAACGGAACTGTTCGGGAAAAAAATCGCAGGCAAGCGCCACGATCTCCTTCTCGATCTTCTCCCTGATGAATCGGCCTTCCTCAACATGCCTGAGATTAATACGGGATACGATCGTCCCGCTTTGCGGAATGATGTCCAGCAGTTCCTCTTCAGCAAGCTTCATAAACGCTTCCCGGACCGGCGTTCTGCTGACATTCAATTCGTCCGCAATTTCTTTTTCCGAGATTTTCGTACCCGGCTCCAGCTCCAGATGCAGTATCCGATCCTTCAATAGATGATAAGAATACTCACGGGTAGAGCCTTTAATCTTTTGCTCTGTTGACATATATCGTTACCTCTTTCTCCTACGCTCTATGTTCTCTATACTTCGCTATTATCATCGGCAGTTAGCAACGCAACTCATGCGGATTATTTCTTCCGATCACTGTTGCTGTTAAGATATTCCTCCTCTATATTACCTGAATTAACGGCTCGGACGGTATAAAATGTATGGGAATATCCGGAAAAAGGTCGCGCAGCAGTCCTGCCACGCATTCCATACCCGGCTCCTCGCTGGCAGCATGGCCCAGCAGAAGCAGGGACAGAGACCGGCCCTGGGCCGCTGCATCGCCGATGTATTCAGGTGTTTCCCATTCCGGCCCTTCACCCGTGATGAGCAGATCCAGCTGCTCATTCAGGCAGAGCGGGATCGCATGCGATCCGCCTCCCCTATAACCCACGGCTATGCCGATCCTGCTGCATACACTGCTCTCATTTCCGGTATATCGCAGGTAAGGAATGCCCAGCTTTTTTTTTACGTTCTCCGCTATATCCTGGACACTCATCGCTTCCGGCAAAGTGACGATGGCAGCCGTCGGAAGAAACTTGACGACATCGTCTCCATAGCCCAGCGCCCTGACAAGCCCCTGCGTAATCATATCAGGAACGTACCGGTGAGGCGCATCGTGAAAGCGATAGATCGTCAGCTTCCCAGATTGGATCAAGCGGAGTTTATCCTGATAAACGGGGCTTTCCGTCATTCCTTCATACTCGGCCCCATGATGGGTGTAGAACACCCCCTCATGCGTAATCAGCAGATTCGCTCCCGCCTGAAGCGTTCTCTGGATAACTGAATGCGATGCGGCAAAGGTAACGGCAATTCCGTGGACAACGGCGGCCTCGCTTCCTGCAACGACCCTGTCCACCGTGGGTGCATGGGGTTCCGTCGAACCAGTTAACCGGTTGATAACATCCTGAACGGTAATACTCAATCTACAACAACCTCCTTGGATCATCGCAGCCCGCCGAATGAAAACAGGCCGCCCTTTCCATGACGAAACGGCAGCCTGTGATCCGTTGGTTATTTCTGCTCTTTATAGGTTTTATACGTTTTATTCGCAATTTCCAGGTATTGCCCCACACCCTGGCTATCCAGCTCTGCCACGAACTTGTCGTAATCGGCGAGATCACGGTCGCCCAGAATAAACTTCAGCGTGTTTTGATCCGTGTAATCCTTGAGCGGCGTGCTGAGCAGCGTCACTCGCTCGCGTTCTTCAACCGAGTAAGGGATTGGCGGCTCCGGCTTCACCACAGTTTTGGTCTCGCTCATGCTCTTCTGGAATTGCTGTTCTTCCTCGCTGAACATGGATTGCAGCAGCTCGGTTGTACCGCCATAAGCGAACACCCCTCCGGAGAAGCCGTTCTCAATCCGCAGATCCTTTGTGCCTTTCGGATTCAGTCCGTTGTAGTTAATGTCGTCCATCAGCTTGCGAACGCCGCCTTCTTTGGTATACGTTACGCCTTCAACGCCCCACTTCGCGAATTCCTGTCCTTCGTCGCTGTAATAGAGCCAATCGATAAACTGCAGGATCGCTTTAAAATGCTCGCTCTCTTTCACTTTAGAAGAGATCATGACCCCGTTCTCAAGACGGCTGCCGGACATCAGCTGGCCTGCGGGACCGCCGGGAACCGTGATTTTGCTAATCGCATACTTGCCTTCACCCAGCGTTTTGTCCATGTCGTTACGGTGCTGAACGACGGTCTGGGAATTGCCGTTAATGATGAAGGACTTGCCGGAGACAAATTTCTGCACGGCCTGATCGTCATCCTGGGTAAAACTCTCTTTGTCCAGCAAGCCTTCAGCCACCAGCTTATGGAAGTAGGTCAGCATTTCCTTATACTCTTCCGTGGTTGCCGTATAAACAAACTCATCCTTGTCTTCCAGATAAGTCAGTCCGCTGCCGAAGCCCCATCCGGCTTTCGTGCCAAAGCCCGTTGCCGCGATGTTCAGCGTGCTGTTGAATTTAAAGCGGTCGGAGAACGGCGTTACATCCGGATATTCCTGCTTAAGCTGTTTCATGGCCGTATACAGCTCATCCCAGGTCGTCGGGATGGCAATGCCATGCTTCTCGAAAATATCCTTGCGGACAATCAGTGTATAGTCCGGCCATACCGCTTCATGCAGGCCCGGGAGCACGTAATATTTTTTGTCCTCCTGACGGAGTCCCTCCAGTTCGCTATCCATATCCCATTTCTCGACCTTGTCCTTGAAGTTTGGCATTAGGTCAATATAGTCGCTGATCGGAAGAATCGCCCCGGAAGCCACGAACGCCGATTCTTCCCCCGGGTAAGTCTTCGGAATGACCAGCGGCGCGTCTCCGGAGCTGATCAACAGACTGCGCTTCTGGCTGTAATCGCTCATTGGCACAATGGTTGGCTTCAGCGTCACGTTTGTCATTTCTTTTAGTTTAGCAAAAAGCATCCAGTCCTGCTTGTACGGGTAGGCAGGCTGATCGCTGTAGAGGATCGACAGGTCAAACGGCTCCGTTGCCTTGAATGCATCGCCTACCGCGTAGGTTTCCATGGCGCCCTTATCCTGTACTTCGGCCTCTTTGCCGCCGGTTTTGTCATTACATGCAGCCAATACCACAACGATCAGCGATAACAGGAACGCTTTGCCCCAAAACGAACGAGGATTCTTTTTCATCTTTCCATTCCCCCTAAGGTATCCATAATGGCCGTTCAGATGTCCTATTGCTTAACAGATCCCAGCATGATGCCGGTTACAAAATAACGCTGCACAAACGGGTAAATCGTCAAGATCGGCAGGATGGTCAGCACCATGGTCACCGACTTGATGTTAGCGGATATCTGCGTCAGGTTATCGGCAGAGGTAGCACCAGCTGAAGTGACACCCGTTGCACCGGCAATCATGTTGCGTAAATAAATCGTGACCGGGAAGAGCTCCTTCTGATCCAGATACAGAAAGGCTGGAAACCAGGAATTCCAGTGCCCGACTGCATAGAAGAGCACCATCGTAGCGATAACCGCTTTACTTAAAGGCAGCACAATTCGGAACAGCATGCCATACGTATTCAGGCCGTCAATGGCCGCGGCTTCCTCCAGCTCTTCCGGCATATTTTCAAAAAACGATTTCATAATGAGCATGTTGTAGATGCTGATGGCTCCCGGAATCACAATCGCCCAGATGGAGTTGCCGAACCCGAGGCTGTTGATGAGTACATAGTTCGGGATCAGGCCTCCGTTGAAGAACATTGTGAACACCGCAAACATCGTCAGGAACTTGCGGCCCAGCAGTCTTTTCTTCGATAAGGCGTAAGCAAAGATTGTGGTCAGGAACATGGATATCGCGGTACCTACCACACTGTACACAACGGTGTTTTTGTAATTCGTCCAGAACATGGCGTCTTTAGTTACGGTTTTGTAGGTATCGATATTGAAGCCCCTGGGAATCAGGTTGACCTTCCCGGAGTTGATGTACGACTCGCTGCTGAAGGACTGAGCGACCACGTTCAGGAAGGGATACAGCGTGATAAAGACGATAAACAGCAGAATGATGGCATTGCACACTTTGAACACCTTATAGGATCTTGACTCCTTCATGTATGCCTCCCTCCTTACCATAAGCTTCGATCCGTGAGTCTTCGAGAGATCGCATTCACAGAGAATACCAGTATCAGCCCGATCACGGATTCGAACAGCCCGATCGCCGTGGCGTAACTGAAGTTGCTCGATACGAGACCGACCCGGTACAGATAAGTCGAGATCACGTCAGCCGTCTCATAGATGACCGGATTGTACAGCAGCAATATTTTCTCAAAACCTACTGCCAGGAATGCCCCCATATTGAGGATCAGCAGCGTAACAATCGTTGGCAGAATGCCTGGAATCGTGACAAACATCGTTTGCTTCCAGCGGTTGGCGCCGTCGATTCTCGCCGCTTCGTACAGGGATTCATCAATCGTTGTTAATGCCGCCAGGTACAGAATCGCGCCCCAGCCCATGCCCTGCCAAATTTCCGAAGAGATATAGATCGTTCGGAACCACTCGGCCCGCTGCATGAAATTGATTCTGTCTCCATTGAAGAATTCCACCAGAGAGTTAATGGAGCCATTGACTGAGGTCAATTGCAGGATCATTCCGGCAACGATGACGATGGACAGGAAATGCGGAAGATAGGATGCCGTCTGGACAAACTTCTTGAATCGCTTGCTCTTTACCTCATTCAGCAGCAGCGCGAAGATAATCGGAACGGGAAACGTAAAGAGCAGAGACAACGCACCAAGCAGCAAGGTGTTTGTGAACACATTCCAGAACGCGGGATCATGGATGAACATTTTGAAATAATGCAGTCCTACCCATTTCTCTCCATAAATGTTGCCTCCAGGCATAAATCGTCGGAAGGCGATTATGTTGCCGATCATCGGCCCGTATTTGAAAATGAGCAGGTATACAATCGGCAGAACCAACAGGGAGTACAGCTGCCAATCCTTTCGGATCAGCGCCGCGAGGATCTTAAGCTTGGGTTTCTTGGCCGCTTTCACGGCTGGCAAGGGATGATTTGCGACTTTTGGCTCCATTGACGTCATTCACTCCAATCCGTAAGGCCTTTCCTTATGCTTGTTCAATCTGAACAAGACCATCATTCTTTATCCATTTCAATGCAACAGCAAAATAAGTAATCGCTTTCAAAACTGTCGTTATCATCGTTCAACTTCGGCAAGCCTGGGTATGATCCACCCGGTGCATTGTATCCCCCCTTTTTATATTAAGCGCTTACATTGTTGATTTAAAAAATAGACTCCAACTCATGGATGTCCTTCCGGAAAAGAAAACCAGCCTGTTCTTCCTCCTATGTAGAGAGTCAATGATTGTATACTAGTATAACTAGTATGGTAGTTGGTTTCATTGTAATGGACGTTTTCTACAATTTCAACACCTTTTTTTATCATTTATAAATTTCCGATTCTAAACCTCAAAAAAAACCGTGAGCAGATTCAGGCTATGGCCTGTTGCGTCACGGTTTATCGGATTTCATTCCTACCAAGGTATTCATCATGTATAAAGGGCAGAAGTTCTCGCTTCTGCCCCTTGAGGTTTCCCTGCCACCATTTGATTTACTTCAGCTCCGTCACATTGCCGTCAATGCTGATGCTTTTAATATCCAGATCCCCCAGAAAAACGAGGTTATTCTTGCTGTCCAGATTATACAGCCACTGAAACCCGCTCTCTGTAGTACTTGTGGAACTAGCATGAAGCATTGTTACGGAGCCGTCCACGGCAGTCACCTTAACCTCCGGCGTATATTCCGGTAGTTTATCCAGCTTACCATCCGTACGCTTGCCTTCAATGGCCACACCGATGGAAGAAACATGAATTGTGCTGAGAGACAGTGCCTCCTCACCTTCATGGATCGCCTGATTCAGATTCAACTCTCTTTCCTTGCCGGCAGAAATAGTAAATTGAACATCCCATGGCCCATCAACAGCTTGAGTAGCGTCCGCGGCCGTGATTCGATCAGCTGTGATCCGTGCCTTTAACCCTTCGAGGTCATTCATCGCATCCATCTCAAATACGCCGACCAGCTTTTTGTTATCGTCCACAAGCTGCTGTGCCACCATATAACTCACATCATGTTCCGCTTTCAGTTCAAGTCCGGGTATCGATGCACCCACGGGGAATGGCTTACCATCCTCCTTCGTGAAGCTGACTACCAAATAACCGCTGTTGCCGACATAAACGCCTTCTTCAACAATCATGCTTACCCCCGACACGGTATCCTTCCCTTGTATAGGTGATCGTTCATCTTCCGCAATGGACGCGGATGGACCGAAGAACTGCTTCAAGCTATCCATGTATTGGCTCGCAAAAGCGGTCGTGCTAAGTATCATGATCATCGCGGCAGCGATAACGATACTGGCTTTATATTTTTTCACTTTCCTGTTTTTCAACACTATCGTTTCCTCCTCTTGAATATGGTTCATCGCTCGGTTCTTGATCCGTTCCATACTGATCTGCTCCGTCAACTCGCGTTCCTCATCCTCCGTAAGGAGGAGATTATCCAGATTCTGATTGTCGATATTGGCCATAATATCTACAATTCGCCGCTTCACTTGCATCCATCCCCTTTCGTTATCGATTTGAAGCTTCACTTCTATAGACACCATCCTTCATAGAAATCCTACGGATTCTCGGTTTCATAATGAATGCGCAGTTTGTCCCTTGCCCGGCGAATCCGCGCGGTGACGGCTTTCTCCTGCATATTCAGCCTGCTTGCAATGTCGCGGATTTTCTCCAAATAGAAATACCTGCGGATGAATATTTCGCGATCAGGTTCGCCCATCCCCTGCACCATGCCGCTTATCGTTTCTTTCTCCTGTCGCAGAATAGCCAGTGCCTCGGCAGAGGGACAAGAAACTGCATCATCTTCCAATTCAGATTCAATGATACGCTGTCTTTTTCGCAATGCATTCAGGGTATGATTACGTGCGGCTATGGCCAGATAAGGCCTGAGACTATCCCCGCGCAGAATGATTCTGGGCCCGTCTGTCCACAGCCTGATGAGCACATCACCGGCTATTTCCTCCACATCGTAGGAATTAAACCGCCCACCTGCCACCTTAGCGACCACCGCGGCTATGTAGCGTGAATAGCGATCAACCAAAGTTTCAAAACATCGCAGATCTTTCCTTGCAAGCCCATCCAACAATGTCCGATCCTCCATGAATCCTCCCCCCTTAATCGTCATCTCTTTTGGTGAACCCAGCGCCATAGATCAGGTGCTACTATATAAGACACCTATAATTCTAAAAACCCTACACACCTTTCGAAAAAATGATCCTTTCACAGGACGACCAACCCAATGGAATAACTTTGTCACGACAAAAAAAGCCGATCCATTTCGGATCAGCTTTTCTGCAAGCACATATGAAATTACTCCATTACTGTAATGAAGGAGAAGCCTCGGATTGTTGTCTCGATATAATAAACAGCACGATCCAGATCAACAGGAAGCCCAGGAGCTGCGGACCTGTTACAACCTGCTGGAATACGATCCAGTTGATGAGCACGCCTACCATAGGGAAACTCAATTCAGCGAGTGTCGCTACAGAGGCTTTGGTCGTGGTCAGTCCTTTATAATACACAAGCAAGCTCAGAAGACCTGGCAGCAGCGCCTGACCGATAAGATTCAAGGATACCAGGGCAAAGTCGCCTGTACCCCATGCCGGCATATTCCATGCAGCGCCCTCGCTCCACGTAATGACGGTCAGAAGGGGCAGTGCCAGCACAAAGCGCAGCGAGGTTACCGTCTCGTACTTCAGCTTGCCTACCATCAGGCGTCCCATCACCGTTGAACCGCCCCACAAGGCTGCTGCGCCTAATGACAAGAGGCTGCCTACCTGAATAAATTCATTCCAATGTCCGATGGGCAGGGTTAAACCGAAGGTCAGCAAATACGTACCTGCCAGAGCTATCACGAGTAAAATCCCGAAATGACGGGGGAGCTTCTCCTTAAGCAGCAAGCTGGCCAGTATAATGGCAAATAGCGGCTGCAGCTTCTGAAGAAGCAGGACGGCATTCAGATTACCGCTCGACAGTCCCATCGTAAACAAGACGGTAGCCAATGCCGAGCCACCCCAAGAGATGAACAGCAGTGCACCAACATGATTCCATCCAAGCCCCTTTAACTCCATGCGGTTCTTCCATAATACAGGAATAGCTATCAACGAAATAATGACGTGTTCAAGCAACACAATCTGAGCAGAAGTCAGATTCTTCAGCAGAATAACCCGGAATAGAGGATCAACGCCCCACAGGGCGGCTCCCAAAACGACGAGCCAAAACCCTCCCTTAAAACGTCGGCTTGCCTGTGTGTCGGAATCGTAGGGTTTAACCTCGACTCCGGTATTAACATTACTCATCTTGCCCTCTCCTGTCTTGAATACGGAGGTCTTGCTAGCAGAAAGCCCCCGTAGACGACATGTGTCGACGTATACGGGGGCTGATCAAACAAGCCTACTGTGAAACGGATATATTCCTATCCCGTTCCACAGCAAACTCATCTTTGATCTTCTCCCATCCGGACTTTACCGTCGGCCTTGGATTTGCACCAAGTCAGTCGCTGCATTCATATAAATACCAGAACGTAGCGAGTCGCGGGCTGAGGTTCGTTCACGTTAAGGAACGAACCATCACCGCCGGTTAGGAATTTCACCTTACCCCGAAGATCCATATTCATGTTTTATTTTGTAACGCATTAATTAACCAATAATTCCTATGAGGTTAGTCGATATATTGAAATTATAACATGAATGGTTTCATGTAAATACATCTATTTTCAAAATAAATGATTTTCGCTCCGGATTCAATGAGAAATCTCACATTCAACTAATCCTTACTGAGAATTATACAGCAAGTATCAATTAGTTACCACTATGATTTTTTGCCATTTTCCCGTGATGTCTCGAATACGGCTCCAGCTATAATCCCTGCTGCACCTGCCTGAAGGTTCAACAGATGGAGTGCCTCCTTCGTATTCAGACTCATTCCGCCTGTTTGAGGCAAAGACGCCAAGAGATGAGATGAATCGGCGGCAGCCTCATCCTTGTACTGCTTCGTTTCGCTTAACAATATCTTGCTCCCATTCGATTGAACGATGTATTGGCGCAAATAGCCGCCTTCCCTTACCGTCACAAGCCTGCCTTTGTTCTCTTCTTCTTTCTTGTTCTTCTGAAAGATCTCTTCAAACCCTTCCTGCCCCGGCTTTGCGATCTTCAGCCGGGCAGAATTCCAGCTCGTATAGTCGGATTCGATACGCATATGGCCACATCCTTATCAGCTTATTCATTCACTGATATTATCGGTGACTTGGGGCTTCTGTTTAATTCATGGCAGCGCTAACCTTCACCGCAGGACAAGATCGCGCTTCAATACACGGACAACGTCAATAATTTCACAGCAGTAATAGATCTGCTCCTGTGCTTGATGCAGTACGAAAAGACCGTCCTTAAGGCTCATAGAGAGCTTTAAGGACGGTCTTGTGGTTGCATGACTTCAGTTTGATTCTAGTCCATCCATTGGAGCTGGACCAGAGCACGGTTCAAAACCAGCGCCGCTTGAGCGCGGGTAACCGAGTCGAGGGCCCCATAGTTGCCACGGTGGTCACCCTGCACAATGCCTTGATCTGCCAAGCGACCGATATTTGCCGCCGCCCAGGCCGGTATGGAAGCTTGATCCTTGAATCTGTCAACAGCGTCCGTACCCTTGCCAACTGGAGCAGATGGACTCACCGCCTCCATCGCACGGGTCAGCATCACAGCCATCTCGGCACGCGTCATGCTGGCGTTTGGCGAGAAGGCTCCTCCATTACCGCCTTCAATAATACCGTAGAGCGAGGCCGCACCAATCTCGCCAGCATAAGCGGAGTCATCACGGACATCCTTGAACTTCCCGCTCTCGATTACAGGACTGAGGCCCATGGCGCGCACCAGCATAGCTGTAAATTCAGCACGCGTGATCTCTCTGCCAGGCGCATACGCATTCGCATTCACTCCGTTCACGAGCAGTTTGGAGGCCATGGATTCAATCTGTTCCTTCGCCCAGTGACCATCAAGATCCGTAAACGTCTTCTTGAACTGCAGCAGCGTATAGATGCCGTTCCCGGCATGCTTCACTTCCATGGCAGGTTTACCGTTCCATGTGGTCTTTACAGCCGGAACAAATCGGAAGATCCCTGCTGCATCATCATAGATCACGGCTGTAACGGAATCTGAATTCGCTCCTGCCGGAAGCGGTAAAATCCGGCTGACCATCTTCTTCCCGAAATCTTTCACTTCTTGCTCTTGCCCCTGTGCTCCAACGGCAACACCGAACTTGACGGCTGTACCGTTCACCGGAGCTGCACCCATGGAAGCTGCCTTGCGTGACATATCGTTTGCCATCTCGGCGCCAATCGGACTCACAGATACTTTCACCTGAAGGCTGCTTGAACCCTGTGTCTGCTTCAATGCTCCATCCAGATTCAGCGCTGCCAGTGGAAGACGGTAAGCGCCAAGAGCGGTTTCCACAACCACAACTGCTTGCTCATTCTGTTCCACCGCTTGAATCAGCCATGCAGCCGGTATGGCCGCTTCTGCAGCGCCGGTCAGGTCGGAAGCCCGAATCACAAGCTCCTGCTGACCACTGGCTGACAATCCAGCAACGGCTTTCTTCCAGGCTGCTTCATTAACGGTAATCTGAGCCGTTGACCCACTGGAGACGTCGATCTTGAGATCATCGCCTGTCAGCACGTTCGCTGCTGAATTGCCACCGGTCGAAGGAGACGTTGGCCCGGTTGTTGGCGGTGTGACAGAACCGCCGCCTCCCGATCCGCCTGATCCTGTGCCAGGCTCTGGCGTCGACCCGCCATCACCAGGGTTTGCCGGTTTCTTCTGCTCGATAATCCGTCCCTCTACCTTAGGCGATACGGTTCCGCCCAGCTTCGTTACATACTCCATAAAAATTTCGTAATCCGGATAGCCGAGATCCTCGTTGTATTTCCCTTCGGCAATCGCGTCGGCAAAGGATTTGTATCCATCCCCGCCCTTGGCCACAAAGCTGTTCGTAGCCATGCGGTACGTCTCCGACAGTACCAGAGGTTTGTAGCTTCCGTTCTTCATAATCTGAACATCAAACACTTTGTTTCCTGCCGGTGCCGTCGGGTCCCACTTGAATTTCATGCCGGCGATTTGCGGGAATTTACCCGGCAAATCCGTCAGCTTGGCACCGCTGATTCCATTCTCCAGTCCGTCCTTCAACTGCTGGCCTGTAACATCCAGTACAAACAGGGTATTTCCGAAAGGCATCACCGTACGCAGTTCGCCCATCGTGATTTCACCTTCGTCGATGGCGGCCCGAATGCCACCACCGTTCATTAGAGCCACATCAGCATTTTTAAGCTCTTTGGCTTTTGCCAGCATGCCGTCAGCGATGAGATTGCCCAGATTTGTCTCCTTGGAACGGACATTCTCGCGATTCCCGTCAAGCACGACTGCTGCAATACCGACAACCTGCTTCATCAGCTCTTCCAATTCCGCTTTATAAGGATCCAGCATGTCCTTGGCCTGCGTATCTTCCGCTACCGTATTGTCAACAGGGATCAGCTTGCCGCCAAGCTCGCCTTCCCCAACGAGGACAACGCCGTTGTTGTCAAATTGCAGGTCTACCCGGCCCAAGAATTTGCCCCATTCATTGGCTTGCACGATAACCGTTGGTGTCTGGTGATCGTTGTCGATAACCACTTCCGGTGCATTCAGCGTTGTATGGGTATGACCGCCAACGATGAGGTCAATGCCTTCAACAGCCTTCGCAAGCTCCTGGTCCCTTGCGTAACCAAGGTGGGAAAGGGCGATGATTTTGTTAAGTCCATCCTTCTCCATAGCTTCCACCGTAGCCTGAGCGGAAGTCACCGCATCCTTGAATATAACGTCTTTACCCGGACTGGAGGTTTCAGCCGTATCTTCGGTCGTTAATCCGAACACCCCTACCTCCTGACCGTCAACCAGCAGGGTCACATAAGGATACACCCCACTGTTGACCGTTGTTTTCGGTTGCCGGGTGTCGATCAACGCCGGATTTTTAAGCAAGTGCGAAATGTTGATATCCCGGCTCAGGTCCACGTTAGCGCTAACCAGCGGGAATTGTGCCTTGCTCACGAAATCTGCAAGCGCCTGGGTCCCTTGGTCGAACTCATGGTTTCCGAATGTCATGGCATCATAGCCCATGTAGTTCATGAAGGCCAGATCGGCCAATCCGAACCATTTGGTGAAATACAGATCGCCCGAGAATACATCCCCTGCATCCAGCAGCAGGTTGTTTCCGCCCTCGCTGCGCACTTGCTCTACCAGCGTTGCCCGTCTGGCCACTTCGCTCAGATGTGCATGGGTATCGTTGGTATGCATGACCGTCAGCTTCCATGGCTCGTCTACGGCCGAACCATCCGTAACCCGGACGGGTACTTCCGCTGCACCGTAACCGTCCTTGCTCAGGACGGTGATCACGGCTTCACCCACGGACAGTGGCGTTACCAGTCCGTTCTGATCCACGGTGGCTACCGCTTCATCGGTAGAGCTCCAGACGAGCTCTGTTGAACCGCCTTGAGTCGGTTCAACGGTCGCTTGCAGCTGCGCCTTGGCACCGCCTGCAGCCAGTGTCAGCGAAGACTTATCCAGCGAGATTCTACTAACTTTGAGCTCCAGCAGAGCTACAGTTCCGCTAACCTCGTTGGCAACCAGCAGCAAGGGACGTCCTGTCGGACTGTCGAAAGCCGATATAAAGTCCAATCCCTCCGGACCGGAGTCCGAGGTAATGCCGGCTGTAAAATCGCGTGTGTTGATATAGTTCAGGAATGTCGGAGCCGACGGATCACTTACGTCATATGTCATAACTCCGCCAATACGCTCCAGTCCGACAAAGGCCAGTGTTTTCTGCCCGACCTTGCCCACCGTTACATATTCCGGCTCTGGTCCTTTCTTGGAGCTGCGGCTGTCCAGATCGATTTTGTCATTACTTGCATTAAAGTAATTCGGCAGACGCTCAGCCGTAATCTTCTCGAAATCGCTGCCGCTGTCGTAGACGGGGGACATATGGTCTGCATTCCATATGGAGAATGAACGGGCACCATACATGTACAATCCGTCATTGCCCATATCGCTGGCAACCTCAACCTTATCGTAGGTACTCCCTTTGTCCGCCAGGAATTGGGCAGCCGCCGAGGATGGGTTCAGGCCGGATTTCAATTTGCCGACGTCACTTTCATTGCTTCGATCGTCCCAGCCGGTTGCGTCCCCTTCATTCGCAGACAGAATGTATTGCTGTCCGTTTACGCTGTAGGTCGCGATTCCGTCCGGCATATACATCCCGTAAAAAGGGACGTTCTCAAACTTGATCTGGCCGTCCTTCAGGAGATCCAGCTCGTTCCCGGGTTGATTGAAGTCCTTGTATCCCAGTCCCCGAACCGATGTAATCGACTTGGAGGCGATATCGACTACTGCCATCGCATTGTTCTCCTGCAAAGCAACATAGGCAGTCTGCTCATCCTCGGACAAGGCGATGTATTCGGGCTCCAGATCATGGATGGCAGACGTTTTCGGTCCGCTTGTTATAATCTTGCCATCCGTTTCTACAGTTCCGCGAATGTGGACAGTGTCATCAATGATCGACGGATCATCAAATTTCAGTTGGCTTACTTCGTTTGATGTTGTATCGATGATCGTGATGCTGCCTTCTGGATCCGGAGCTGTCTCTGTGCGAGGCTCTCCTTCATCCGCCGTCAGGATATAGCGGCCATCCGACGTGTATTTAACCATATCCGGTTGGATGCCCGTATCATATGACGTGATCAGGCTGCCCTCATAATCGAGGACGAGAACCTTTCCGGGCTTGGTATGATCCAGCTCCTGGACAGCAACCACAACCTTCTTGGTCTTGTTATTGATGTCTACACTGGTCAGATCGCCGTACTGGAAGCTGCCCGTTTCCGCCAGGGCCTCTACGTTAATCTGTTTATCTTTGACAAGGCTGCCATCGGCATGAAGAGATACAATCTCCAAACTTGCCGGCTGGGTAGAGCCATTCACCAAATACAGCTTCCCATTGTCCTTGTTGTACTTCACAATCTCCGCGACACCGCCATCCTTGTTGGAGGTGCCTACAGCGTAATGTCCAATCATCTCGACAGCCAGCTTGTCTGCAACCGGCTCCGAACGTTTACCGTATACTTGCAGCGTGACCTGCGACTGCGTCGTTGCTGGTACAGGTGCGCTGTCTTGCGCTGTTACATCAATTGTATATTCGCCCTTTTGTCCAGCTGCAGGTGTTCCCGTAACGATCCCTGTATCTGCTGCCATCGACAAACCTGCCGGCAAGCCTGCCGCGGTGAAGGTATACGGTGCTTGTCCGCCATACACATCAACCGTAACCGTGTAAGGCTCCTCTTCATACGCATCCGGAAAAGCTGCAGTAGAAATGCCAAAATTGGCAGCCAGTGCAGTTCCACCCTGCGCTGCTTCCACGTTGACTGGCTGAGATGCTGCCTGATTGGTATCCGCCAGCACGGTTCCCGCCGAGAATAGAGAGGCCATCGTTATTTCTGCTGCCATCCATAGCGAGACGACTTTCATGACATTACGTTTCAAGTTCATTTCCCCTCTTCTTAGACCTTATTATATTTTCAATTGTACGGCCGAAGTGTTAACTCTCCCTCAATATTAGTCGCGGATTATGTAAAATGGCGCCTGGACGACAAGAAAACCGCCGATCAAATGACGGCGGTTTCCTTCAAAGCAGCAGCCATCAATCAAGCCAAGCTGCCAACGCCAATTACGGTAAATACGATTCTCACGCGGCTATCCCGCCCTCCTCCAGACCCCATGTACATGCCTCTTCATTCTGCTACTGTAATACGATCTATCATCCCATTTGGAATATATAACCAATTATTCGAAGACAAAAACGCGATGCGAAAAACCTCTCCGCACCGCGTCTATGAATCTCTCTGCTTACTCTGCCTGGTAGCGGTCATACGCCGCCTGATACACTTCCATATAGCGGTCCAGCCCCATTTTGTTGAGTGTGTTCACATACTCTTCCCACTGGCTGAACGAGGCAGATCCGTTTACGAATTTGGCTTCCATTTCTGTTACGTAGTCCTGAATGTCCTTGCCGACCGAGGACATGACATCCGTCTCCTCGATGGTGAAATTGAAGTTGTACAGAATCTCCTTCACCGCATACGGCTCTGCTTTTTCCGCAGCGGCCATGGCGCTTGGCAGTGTCTCCGAGCCCTTGAACCAGCTCTCCTTAACCAGCCCAGGGTAGCTGCCGCCGAGCCAAGTAAAATACTTGGCAAGCGCCTGATCCTGCGTCAGCCCATTGGAATTCTCCGTAATCTCCTTCACGTATTCCAGTTGACCGTCTCCACTCTTCGTATACGTCTCGCCTTCCTTGCCCATGAAATAGAACTGGGCTCCTTCATCCCCGTAGAAATAATCCATCCAGCGAATGGTCGCTTCCGGGTTCGGATTCTTATCCGTAATGGCAAATGCGCCCACATGCACCATCGGGACTTTTACGTGAGAGTAGAGCTGATCTCCGTGCGGTCCCTTCAGCGCTCCAAGCCCGATGTATTCCTTGCGTCCCATAACGGTCTCCGGGTTCGGCACGATTGTGGAACCGAGCAGTCCCTCCTGCCCCTTGGCATTCAGTGCGCCGCCTTCAATCGTGAAAATCTCTTTGTCGAGCAATCCTTCCATGTAGAGCTTATTCACAAACTCCAGCATCTCCTTGTATTCCGGCAGCGCTTTGGTAAAGCGAAGTTTGCCTGTGTCCGGGTCCACATCCACGAATTTATGGCCGAGCCCGCTCGTTCCAAGCCCCCATGAACCCTTCAGATGGTCGATGATTCCCGTAATGCCTGTTGAAGAGAACGGAATTTCATCATGCAACCCGTTGCCGTTCAGATCCGTTTCTTTGACTGCCTTCAAATACGCATAGAACTCTTCCGTTGTCTGCGGCTCTTTCATGCCGAGCTGGTCCAGCCACTCCTGATTTATCCACAGCGGAGTGCCGATCAGCATAGACAACAGGGCAGGATCATAGAAGGAAGGCAGGGAATAGATCTTGCCGTCCGGCATCGTCAGTCCTTTGCGAATATCAGGATATTCTTCCATGAGTTTTTTGAAGTTCGGCGCATACTTGTCGATCAGATCGTTCAGCGGTATGAATACCCCCTGCTCGCCATAACGCGTCAATTCCGCAGAGCCCACCCTGGCCGAGTAGAATACGTCCGGGTAATCTCCCCCGGCCAGAGCCAGGTTCCGCTTCTCGGTCAATGTCTCAAACGGAATGAGATTCCATGTCACATTCACGTTCGACATCTCCTGATAGGTTTTCCATACCAACGTTTCCTCGAATTTGCTTCCGTTTGTCGGCGATTTACCCGTGAAGAAGGTCAGATTTAGAGGCTCGTTCACAATCGGCATTCCGGTCTCGTTGAGATTAGCCTGCGGCGTTTCTCCCTTACCCGCTGCGTCTTCCCCGCTCTTGCTTCCACAACCGGCCAGCAGCCCGGCAGCCAGCACAGCTGCCAATGCAAGTGAAGTCCATCTTTTCATAACCATAAATTTCATATCCCCCTCATCAATTGTCCGTACTCAACCTTTAATCGCACCAATCATAACACCCTTCACAAAATACTTTTGCAGGAACGGGTACAGCAGCAGCATCGGCAGATTCGTAACAATAACCGCCGCATATTTGATCGCTTCCGCATCCATCAGGCTTCGCGCCAGCGAATCATCGCTGATATCAACCATCTCCTGCATCTGCCCCTGAACCAGAATCTCGCGCAGGAACAGCTGCAGCGGATAATTCGCCCGATCCGACAAATAGATCAGGGCGCTGAAATAAGAATTCCAGTGGCCAACTGCATAGAACAGCACCATAACGGCCAGAATCGGGCCGGATAACGGGAGGACAATCCTCAGGAGCACCCGCATATTGGAAGCCCCGTCGATAAACGCCGCCTCCTGCATCTCCTTCGGAATGGAGCTCTGGAAGAAGGTTCGCATAATGATGATGTTCCACACCGATACCGCTGAAGGGATGATCATCGCCCAGATCGTATCCAGCATCCCAAGCTCCTTGACCAGCAAGTAATTCGGAATCATCCCCCCGCTGAAGAACATCGTGAACACAATTATTGCCGTAAAAAGCCCGCGGCCGTTAAAATCAGCCCTCGAAAGGGGATAAGCTGCCGCAATCGTCATCATCACATTCAGCGCCGTTCCCGTAGCGGTATAGAGCAGCGTGTTCAGGAATCCTCGCATGAGCTCCTTGTTGGCAAACAACCGCTCGTAACCGACAAACGACAACTCCTTGGGCCATAGCCACACTTCTCCCCGCATCACCGTTTCCGGAGCACTGATGGAAGCAATGAGAACAAAAAATAAAGGATACAGTACAAGGAGCGTAATAAAAGAGAGTATAATGTAAATACATATTCCGGCTATTCGTTCACTCCGGCTCTGCGGCATATGCCATCATTCCTCCTTACCATAGGCTGTTCTCGCTGACTCTGCGCGCAATCCGGTTTACGGCAATCAGCATGATGAAGTTGACGATGGAGTTGAACAGGCCAACCGCAGCCGAGAAGCTGTACTGGGCCCCAAGAATACCGCTCCGGTATACATTGGTCGCAATGACGTCGGACGCTTCCATGTTGAGCGAGTTTTGCATCAGGAAGATCTTCTCGAAGCCGACACCCAGAACGGTACCGATGTTCAGGATGAGCAGAATCGTCATCGTGGGCGCTATGCCCGGCAGATTAATGTGCCAGATGCGCCGGAGCCAGCCTGCGCCGTCCACCTTGGCCGCCTCATGCAGCTGCGGGTCAATCCCGGCGAGTGCTGCGAGATAGATAATGGAGCTCCAGCCCATGCCCTGCCATACGCCCGACCATACGTAGATGCTCTTGAACCAGGAAGGTTCCGTCATGAAGGAAACAGGCTCTCCGCCAAAGGAGGTAATGATGAAATTGACGAGGCCGCTGACCGGCGACAGGAACATCATAATCATGCCAACGACAACCACCGTGGATAAGAAATGGGGTGCATAAGTTACGGTCTGTACAAATCGGCGGAACCGGCCCGATCTGGCTTCATTGATCATTAAGGCCAGAATAATCGGAATCGGAAATCCGACCGCCAGCTCATATAACCCGATACCCATCGTGTTTTTGATAATCCGCCAGAAATAAAAGCTGTCAAAAAAACGTTCAAAATGCTTGAACCCGACCCATGGACTGTCCATGATGCCTTTGTTGGCCATAAAATCCTTAAATGCAATCTGGACGCCATACATGGGTACATAGTGAAACAGAATGAAGTAAAGCAGAACCGGTGCAAATAGAGCATACAGCTGCCAGTTTCTGCGTACCTGCATCATCCAGCTTCGCCAAACGCTTTTTTTGCGAATTTTTGAATGCGCTTCCACGCTGTTGAGCTGACGTTGTAAAATCGGTTATCCCCTCGCTTTCGTCTATACTGCGTCTACGTGTGTATTCAGGTTCACGCTTGCATCATAACCGACCCGAACGCAGCAGGGGTATTGACCATTTTATTGATGTCTCGCCTTTCATTGGATGGAGGGGCAGAATCACTGTTTTCCTAAAGCAATGCCTAGAATCTAAAATATTGACTATCCATTTTTACGGAATATTAACATGAATCGGGCACCATCCTTAACACTCGTCCTATATCATGATGGGAAACCCTGGACGTCGGATAAATATAAGGGGGGAATGCTGTGAATTGGATCAAACATAAAAGCCGCAGTTTATTTTTCAAGATTTTTTTGAGCTTCCTGGCCATCATTGTGTTATTCGGATTGTTCTATATGATGATCTTCCAGCTCTTTAAGACCAGCCTGCAAAAAGAAATCATTGATACAAGCCAGCGTGCGGTTCACGATACGGCGGAACGGTTCTCCAATCAGTTCAGCAGGCTGCAGGTGCTCATGTTTGATATATACAATCAATCCGATTTGATCGGTTTCCATAACCAGCTTCGCCACCAGACCGGAAATGAAGTGAATTATCTGAAGGCTCGTGAGGTGATGTTGCAGATGCGAAGCGATATCTATAACCCGCTATTCTTTCTGGAGGATACGCTGATTTACTTGCAGGAGCATGATTTTGTGCTCAGCAAATCCGGCAGCGGCGATGCCTCCTATATGTTTAATCGCTCCTACGCCAGCCCGACGTACTCCTATTCATTCTGGAGCAGCTATGAGGATCGCCTTGAATCCTTCACACTCCTCCCTGCGGAAACCTATCGGATCAACAACGATTTATCCGAGAAAAAGCTGATGCCCTTTGTGTACAAACAACCGGATAATCGTTATGAGGTCATTGCCCTCATCGACATTGACAAGGCTGCTCAATCCTTTTTTGGCGATTCGAATGATCGGGCACTGGCGATTCTGGACGCTGATGGCAGCGTGTTATACAACTGGGGTTCCATCCGCCATGAACAGCTGCCTTTATCTCAGGCAGGGCAGGAAGCCGTGCTTCAAGATGGAACCTACTATTTTACCGAAACCGGATCTGACGGACTCACCTACGTCTCGGCTGTGCCTTACAGCCATGTGTCTTCTCAGTTAAGCAGGTTAACCGGTGGCTTGCTGCTCATATTCTTTCTGTCTCTCGGAGTAGCTGTTGCCGCGTCCTATCTGTTCAGCCGCAGATTGCACAAGCCGGTGAAACAGATTTTAACGACAGTACTGAATAGAGCCCCCTTCTCTTCGATGCCGGAACCTGGAAGCATCACGGAATACGATCTGATCCAGAACCGCATTCAGGAGCTGTTCCGGGAGAAGGAAGAAATTCGGGACCGCATGAACAAACACAAGTCCGTTCTAACCAGTTATTCCTATATCAGCCAGCTGAAGAGCATCAACACCGATATCAGCGAGTGGGAGGATTTCCTGTCAGATGACGGAAGTTTTATCGTGGTTCTGTACCATATCCGTTTCCGCATGAATCCGGCTTATGAGCTTCCGCTGCAAACCGATCAGGCTGTTCGTCATATGCTGGAGCATATTCATCTGATCACGGCCGAGCGCTATCCCGGCTCCCACACGTTCCAGATCGAGAAGAATGAGATCATCTCCATCTTCAAACGCGAAGAAGCTGCCCGGCTGGAGGAGCTGCTGGCCGACATCAGGGGAATGCTAAACGAGGAGCGGGAACTGTTCCTTGTCACGATCGCGGTCAGTTCTCAGGTGAGCCATTCTTCCGAATTCAATCAGGCCTACCATCAGGTCAAGGGCCTGACGGCGCAGGCGCCGCTTCGCGACGAATCCCAGCTGGTAACCAAGCAGCGGGCGCTCCCGAACACCGTCAACCTGAGCCCGTCCCAGGAAAAGGGACTGCTCGACGCACTCCAATCCGGCAGCGACAGCCGCTCCTTGCAGATCATCGATCAGGCGCTGGAGACGCTGCAGCGGAAGGAAGCAGGCATCGCGCAGTTTCGCTTCTTCGCTGATTCCGTCGCTTCCAAGATTCTCAGTTATGCCGAGATGGCACAGATAGATAAATCCTCTGTTCAATCCTTGAAGCAGTGGAGCGGCAGGCTGGCCGAATGCCATTGTCTTGCCGAGTACTCGGGTGTATTCCGTCAGCTCATCGAAGCAGCATGCGCCCTCATCCGCAAGAAAAAGGATACCGGCGAAGAGCCGCTGATCGCCATGTTCATGAACATTATTCATAACCAATATGCCGACGATCTGTCTCTCGACTATTTGTCCGCCAAGCTGAACCTGTCGAGCGCTTACCTCTCCGTTTATATCAAGGAGAAGACCGGTCTCAACTTCAGCGATCATCTGCTCGGCATCCGCATGAACAAAGCGAAGGAACTGCTGGCATGCACAGACTTGACCGTGAACGAGATCAGCCAGCGCGTCGGCTATCTCAACATCACTTCCTTCAACCGGACGTTCAAGAAGGCCGTCGGCATGACGCCGGGAGCCTACCGCAGGCAGCATGTGGTACAGACCCATGCAAGCGGTTAACAACCTGCAACAGGAATAAAAAAAGAGGATGGTCCGCTTCCTTCGCGGCTCATCCTCTTTTGGCTTGTCAGCTTTATCAAAGACTGTGATAGCTTCCATAATGTAATAGATTATATTACAATAATCGATATCCAATAATAACCAGAAGGGATCCCTTGTATGCTTGTTAACAACGTTCTTGAATTAAGAGCGTACTTCACGGATTTCGAAATATAGCCGTATCTGATTCCATTACAGTACTGAAGGGAGATCAAATTCCGATGAATATAGCCGCCAAGTTCATGCAAAAATTCAAAGATTACGATACCCGGCAAAAGCTGAAAGGTTATCGGGAGAAAGCGGAGCTCATCAGGAAACGGAATTTAGAACCATGGGACGAGATGCAGCTGCAAGCGGAATCTCTCCGGCTCAAAAAGGAAGCCTCATCGGGTACGCCTCTGGACGAGCTGCTTGTCGATGCTTATGCGTTAGTCTGCGAGGCGGCGAAGAGACAGCTCGGATTACAGCCTTACGATGTCCAGATCATGGCTGCCATCGCTCTGCACGAGAGATTTTTGATCGAGCAGCATACCGGCGAAGGAAAAACGCTCTCTGCTGTTATGCCTGCTTATCTGAATGCGCTGACCGGCGAGGGCGTTCATGTGCTGACATTTAACGATTATTTGGCCAATCGGGATGCGCATTGGATGGGCCCGATCTATCGTTTCCTCGGGTTAACGGTAAAATCGGTTCAAGCGGGCATGAGCTTGTCCGAGAAACAGGAAGCGTACGCCGCGGATATAACCTATGTTACGGCCAAAGAGGCGGGATTCGATTATTTGCGCGACACGATTGCACTAAACGAAGCCGATACTGTGCATCGTCCTTTCCACTACGTCATCGTCGACGAAGCGGATTCGCTGCTTCTCGACGAAGCGCGGGTGCCGCTAGTCATCGCCGGCGAGCCGGGCTTTTCCGAGAGCGACGGCACTCGTTTTGCCGAAGTGGCCAGGCAGCTCGAGCAGGATGCGCATTACGAGTTCGACGAGTTCAAGCGGAATGTTTATTTGAATGAAGCTGGCTCTGCGAAAGCGGAAGAGCTGCTGGCATGCGGGAATTTGTACGAAAGCCATAATACTTATTTGTTATCGTCGTTGAACTGCGCGCTGCATGCGGAATCGTTATTAAAAAGAGACGTCGATTACATCGTCCGTGACGATAAAATCGAGCTGATTGACGAATATACCGGCCGCGTGGCGGAGAACAGACATTTGCCGGACCGGCTGCAAGCCGCGCTTACGGCCAAAGAAGGGCTGCAGCCCTCAGCCGGCGGAAAAATTCTCGGTACGATCACCCTCCAACACTTCCTTAGCCTGTATCCGAAGATTTGTGGAATGACGGCTACCGCTCACGTTTCCGCAATGGAATTCGAAGATATTTATGCGCTGCAGGTCGTGCAAATTCCACCCAACCGGCCAAACATACGAGTGGACCATCCGCACCGGATTTATACCCATAAAGAAGCCAAATTCAAGGCGCTTGTACACGAAATCTCGTCTGTCCACAGGGTGGGACGTCCCATTCTCATTGGTACGTCAAGCGTCGAGGAATCTGACAGGCTGGCCGAAGCGCTGGCGGTTGCCGGCGTACCTTGCCATGTTCTGAATGCGAGTAACGACGCAGAAGAAGCCGATATCATTGCCAAAGCGGGAGAAATCGGCGCCGTGACGGTGTCTACGAATATGGCAGGACGCGGCGTCGACATTCGGCTCGGCGGCGGCAACCTCGCGCAAGCAGAAATTGTGGCCAAGCTGGGCGGGTTGTACGTGATTGGTACGCATATGAACGAAAGCGTGCGGATCGACAACCAACTGCGCGGGCGTTCTGGCCGCCAAGGGGACCCTGGAGCTTCCGTATTTTTCATAAGCCTGGAGGACGAGTTGCTGCTCCGGTTCGGCATCAATCAAGCGATTCGTGCTCCCAGGCAGGATGAGGCTCTCGAGGAGCCGGTGCTCCGCAGTAAAATCGTACATATTCAGCGTGTTGTTATGGGCCAAAACTTCCATATCCGCAAGGAATTAAACGGTTATTCGGATATGGTGGAGGATCAGAGGCGCATTCTATACGAGGAGCGGCTCGGAATATTGACAGGCGAGAAGCCGATGAGCCCTTCGGAGCAGCGGGTACGGCTCTTTTATATCGACGAGTTCTGGGCTGACCATCTGGCATACGTTTCTTACCTTCGCGAAAGCATCCACTTGGAGAGCCTTGCCAGCCGCAATCCGATCGACGAATTTCATGTGCAAATCACCCAAGCATACGAGCAAATTCCGGCTAAAATAAATAGCGAATCGGCGAAAATGCTTGTAAGGCTCGGAGGTTCGAATGATCCCGCGAAGTGGGAAGAGTTCGGTTTGAAGAGTCCCACTTCTACTCGGACTTATATAATTAGCGATCAATACATTCAGAATACGCGCAGCTCATGGACCGCAACGACCGTATTGGCTTATTACATTCGCAAAGTGTTTAGGCCGATATTCGGGTGGGAAAAAGCTTGATGCAGCGCAGCTTCTTCGACGGTGAGGGCAAGTGTCAGCGTGTTATCGTTTGCCGCATAATTGGCTGCAAGAAATTTACCCGCCAAGCACTTGCCGCAGACAGCATGTGGTGCAGACCCACGCCAAGGCGGTTAAACTTCATTCCAACTTGACAACAGGGCCCTCCGACGCCCTGTCGGTGGCAGCTCACATGAGCCATAGGTATCCGGCATTGAACGAGCTAGGGCTCGACCTTGCCGTGGACCAAGACCTCACCCCCTGGATCCTCGAAGTGAACACACTCCCCGACCCATGTCCATTCACCAAACTGAGGGAACAGGATACGATCCAGCGAATCGTGGCTTACGGCAGAGCATACGGAAGACGGTATCCGCTCAACTGTACCAAATCGAAGCAGGGTGAATAGAGTCCTCGAATGGAATAAGGCGATCTGAAACGAGCCAAGCACTAGAAGAGACACGATAATGAAGAGGTCAGCCTATTCTCGTACAATGGATGGTGACTATAATCTTATTTAGAGAAAAAGGTGATACGCATGCCCTATGTAACCTCCCTGATGACCATAAACCTCGCCAAGCAAATTCTGCAGTGGAAATACGAGCCGCCATATGACCTGTACAATCAGGATGATGATGAAGAGTCGCTGCAAGAGCTGTTGGAACAGCCTTACACCGCTGTCTTGAATGAAGCCGGTCAACTGATTGGATTCTTCTGCACCGGTGTCTCCGCCCAGGTACCTGCAGGTGTCAGACTTGGTGTATACGATAAGGATCTGCTCGATCTTGGAATTGGAATGCTCCCCGAGTGGACGGGACAGGGCCGGGGGCGTGAATTCTTCAACTTCGTACTGAAGTCCATCTCGAACCAGCATAATACCCAATCATTTCGCTTAACCGTTGCCGAGTTCAATGCGCGTGCCATCGCCCTGTACACCGCCACAGGTTTCGTTAAAAATGCGGCGTTCTCTAATGGAAGCCATACGTTCATTACGATGGAGAAGGTGTAATGCCCAATTATCTCTGGCTCTGGTGAAGAGCAGGTGGGATTCCGCTCTTGTCTGCTCACGAAAACGAACCCAACAAAGCCCGGAAGCAGCATGAACACTGCTTCCGGGCTTTTTAGCTTAGAGTCTATGCTTGTCGAATTCTAATAAGGCGTATTCCCGGACTGGGTCGTATTGCCTGACGCAAAACCCTTGAACAAGGTCGGCACACCGGAATACCTCGTATTCACGATCCGCCCTGTCGTCGTGCTGCTGTCCGTTCTCAGAATCGCATCCTTCACTTGGGAGATGTCGCTATTCTCCACATTCATGACCACTTTGAATGAGGTGCCTCCATTTTGCCGAACCAGCTTGCCGATATCGTTTGCTTTGAAGTTCTTAATGTTAATTGTTCCCGCTGCATTGATCTGGAACACCTTATCATAGGCTTTATACGCCCCGCCGCCCGTGATATTCACGGTTCCCGACGATTTCAGTGTCAGCGCATCCTCGCCTACATCTGCCCATGTCACATCGAGGATTGTGCAGTTGCCATAACAATGAACTCCGTCCGCGGCTGGTGCTCCAATTGTGAGATTCTTCAGGGTAGCTCCTGCCTCCAGCCGGAAGACCGGCTTCTGATTCTCGGCTTGACTTCCGTCCCCCAGCGTGTCCGGATTGGCTACATACGTCTGGCCTTTTCCGTCAAAGGTTTGCCCGGCCTCAACGCGAATCGTCTCATTGACAACGGTGGCAGCCGCCTCCGCCGTTGATGGCGCTAAACCATACCATGACACGGCCAAACCAGCAGATAAAATCAAACTCCATATTTTTTTCATCCATCTCATCCTTTCGAATTTGAATTGGGCGGAGCCCTTTATTCCAAAGCTCTTCTCTCCTTTGCATTGTCATTGAATACACGCATCATATGAATACACAATCGATGTGCACCTCGTTATGTATTCGCCACAACGATATCAAATTAATTCCATAACAGGAATAATCTTTATATTAGATTTCATCGCTTACATATGGAGTCATATCTGAAGATTGCTCATGAACTGCCCGTCGCTGCCCTTATAATGAAAAAAACTCACGCCCTACGCCTGATGCCCAGACATAGGAACGAGAGCTGTATTTACCGTCAGACGGCTGCCCTATGTGCTGGAGCCGTTTGGCGGTGCTTGATTACGATTCAATGGCGATATACACATCCACCACAGTATTGGCGGGATCAAACTGCAGCGTATCGTATCGTTCATAGTCTCCTGTGAACGTCCTTTTCTCCTCTGCTTGCTCGAAGTAGCTCCAAATTTCATACCATACCTGCGGTACGATCTCCATTAAAGGGCCTCGCCTTGTCCGAAACACCAAATACTTGGATGCCGGGACGTGCGCTTGAAGCAGTTCATCGGACGGTTCGGCAGCTGCGCCTTCATCCATCCGGTTACCGATGACCAGGGTGTACGCCCGGGACGCATCGCTCTCGTAATCGGTATATAGAGCATAAATAGCCTGATCCTTATCGGACAATGATGCCTGCAGCCCGCTTTGGAAATATCGATCCCATAATGAGGGTATCTTGGCTAACGGTCCTGCCTCCGCTTCATTTGTCGTTCGTACACCGACACCCTGAATCGACATGGCGGGTCTGACCTCTACGAATCGCTCGATTTGCTTCTCATTGCTATTACTCATGCTGTATCCTCCTTGAAATGAATATAACTCCATTCTACAGAGGTAACGTGGACATCTATCTGTCCTGGTTATCGTAGCGCCGCATGATTAATTGCGCCCTTCGCTTCACTTCCTCGGCTGCCTCGGCGGGACGCTCGACCATCACCTGATCCCCGAAGCTTAGCACCATGCCGTAAAACCATTCATCCAATCGGTATAACACGTGCACGCGTAAAGACCCGTCCGGGTTAACGGATATCTGCTCCGGCGAAAACATATCCGCCATCCTCTGCCGCGCGTTGGAATGGAATAACAGCACTGTCTCCTCCTCCCGGGCGTTTGACCAGGAGGACTCCCATTCCAATCGCTCCAGACTCGGCAATGGTCTTGGCTTGTAAGTCTCACTCAGGATCTGAATATCCTGCATTCGTGACAACCGGAATACGCGATGATCTTCCCGCTCCAAACAAAAGGCATGCACATACCAGATATTCCCCTTCAGAATCAGTGACGCAGGTTCTATGTTTCTTTGCTCCGCAGCTCCTTTGGCATCTATATATGCCATGCTGACTCGGCGCTTTTGAAGGATTGCCTTCTTGAGCAAGCTCACGGCAGGTTTCAAACCTTGACGCTGTCCCCATGGCTGGAAATCCATAATAACCGGATCCCGGTTCCTCCGGTATTCATCTCCATGTCCCTGCTCTACCCGGTGCAGCAGCGCTTTTACCTTCTCAAGCAGCATGTCCATCTGCTGATCATCCAGCGCACTGCTGAGCCCTTTGACCGCTGTGACAAGCGTACTCATCTCCTCAGCCGATAACCAGTACTTGTCTATCATATAATGTTCCATAATCTCGAATCCGCCGGATATCCCTTGGTGGGCTGCAATCGGAATTCCAGCCCGGCATAGCGTATCCATATCGCGGTAAATGGTTTTGCTCGATACTTCAAACCGCTCGGCAAGCTCTTTGGCGCTGAGTCTCCCCCGATTAAGAAGCAGCACGGTAATGGCTAACAGTCGATCTATTTTCATGACACGCTACCCTTTCATTCAGCAATCACTTCATTATATAGGAAACTTCACGCTCAAGCCTTATGAGAGTATTTCAGAACATCTGTTTATACTGCCTTCTCGAAGGCAACACTCCTATCGGGAATGCCTGACGATTTCCTTAATTCCAGCTTAACCGAACCGGGATGTGTTCAAGCAACCGTTAGGTCAGGTTCAGAGCTTCGTTAAACTGTTATGCTACAATGAGGGCACGGCCATTCAAAGGGGAGGATGAAACGCTCCTTTCCCAAGCAACGTAGACATACATAGAATACGCAATGACTGTTCGATCTTGTTACATCAAGGAGGAACCTACATGAACAATCGACTCGACACCATGCACAGGTGTCACCCGGACTCGATAACCATCTCTCGTATATCGGGCTTCATTACAGATGGGGTTATTCTACTTGCGGCGGCCGCTTATCTCATTGTGGCTGGCATGCTGGGATGGACCTTGATTCCGGGATGGATCACGCTCGGACTACTGGCTCTCGGGGCCTGGTTTACTTGGGCTGTGCCTTCTTTCACCTACAAGCAATTCGGCTATAAGGTAAGCGAGGAAGAATTGGAGCTGCGCTCCGGGTGGATCTGGCTCAGCGATACCCTCGTCCCGATGACGCGCGTTCAGCATGTCGAGCTGGAGCGGGGACCGCTTCTACGCAAATATGGCTTGGCCAAGGTAAAAGTCGTTACCGCTGCAACGACACATGTCATTCAAGCGCTTAAGCTGGAGGAAGCAGAGGAACTGAAAAAACAGATCGGCGAGCTGGCAAAAGTGGTGGATCACGATGAATGAACCGACAAGGCTTCACCGGCTGTTCATTCTGTTTCCGCTCGTTAACAGCGTAAAATCGCTCATTCCGGTTGCCGCCCTGGTATCCATTAAATTCCTAAACGGAAAATCGCTTCGTGACATCCCATGGTACTGGCTATCCGCTGTCATCGTGATCATCGCCGGACTGCTTCTGTTATACGGATACCTGAAGTGGAAACGCTTCGTCTATACGTTAGAGGAAGACAAAATCCTCATCCGCCGAGGCGTGCTGTTCCGTGAGGAGTTATCCATCTACACCGGCCGCATTCACTCCATGAATATGGAGCAGCCTCTACTGCAGCGAATACTGGGGCTTACGCAGGTTCGCATCGAAACTCCAGGCAAAACGGAAGGCGGCGGCTTATTGCCTGCCATCACCAATAGCGAAGGTGAACGGCTCCAGCGCTGGTTGCGAGAGCGAACCCGAACCAGACAGACGGAACGTGAGGCTCAGCAGCAAACGTATGAGGGCCGCGAGCAATCTGAACACAACTTGCGCGACGAGTCGGAAGGGCTATCTGTCCAGCTGCCGGAGCCACGGACGATCCATGAGTCCGTTGACCCGTCAGACCTTAACATGAGTCGGCAAAACAATCCGGCCATAAACGCTGATCCTAACGCTGCAGATAGAAGAAACGCGAGCGACGCATTCACAGTGGAGGAGGAACGCAGCACGCTGCTGCAGCTATCCACGGGCCGACTGCTCATCGCGGCGCTGTCCTCACCCAATCTGTCACTGGCTTTAGCCTTTGTGGGCGGTATTCTGTCTTTTGCCGATGACCTGCTGCCCGATCAGATGTACCAGTCGGCGTTTCAATCGGCAGGCAAGCTCTTGCCCGGCAGCTGGATCAGCATCGCCGTATTGGCGCTTGTTGTGTCCTGGCTGCTCTCTGCCGTGCTCTACACGATTAAATATGCGGGATTTACGGTCGAGCGTATCGGCAAACAAATCTCGGTCAGCTGCGGACTGCTGGAGAAAAAAAGATTGCTCTTCTCTCCTGAGCGAGTACTCGCTATTACAGTGAAGGAGGGCGTGTTCCGGCGCTGGTTCGGTTACGCCGAGGTAAAGGTTCATGTGCTTACTTCAGAATCCGATAAGCATTTCATGCTACACCCTCTGCTGAAGACCACGGATATTCCGGAGCTCCTGGAGCGGGTTACACCCCAATTTACAGCTCAAGCCATTTCGGCTTCTCCTCCTTCCCGTGCAAAGTGGATGTACCTTCGGTGGAAGCTCGGCTTTGCCGCAGCGGCAAGCGCCGCGTGTATCTGGTATTTTGAAATGCCGGGTATGTTATCGCTTCTGCTGCTCCCGCTGGCTGTAAGCTGGGGGCTCCGCTCACACAGGGATTCCGGTTTAAATGTAACCGATAAGCAGCTTACGATCCGCAGCCGTTTCATTGCGCTGTCCACAAGGTATATTCGCCGTCCACAGATTATTGTCATGGAAATTTCGGGTACCCGCAGGCAGCGCAGAAGAGGTCTTCTGTCTCTTCAAGTGAAGATGATATTCAGCGAGATCAACGAAAGTTTAAGCGGGATGGATCAGCAAGAGATTGAGGCCGTACGAGCGTGGTTCCAAAAGAAAAAGGGTGAGGCCACCGTCCCGACAGAACGGAATAACCCACCCATTGAGTTGCTATAGCCGCTCGGCTTCCGTTCTACCTGAACGGCCAAAGCCCGACCATCGGTATACGAGAAGCGTTACGGCCAGAAAGACTCCATACACACCTATGGTTATGATGATATGGGAAGGGTCGGTCATCAGATTATCTCCTACCATCGAGAACAGCAGCATCGCAGGGATTTTACCCACGGCGGACGCCATGGTGTACGATGTAAACGTCACCTTGCTGAGAGCGGCATACACATTGATAATGATGGAAGGAATAAACGGAATCAACCGGGTAAAGAGGATGGTCAAAAAGGCATTCCGTTCGAACATCGTTGTCACTTTTCCTAAACGGTCATAACGATGAAGCATCCGGGTGCCCCATTCCTGATAACCGTATCGAATGAACATAAACATAAGGATGGAAGCGGCGGTTGACCCGACCCAAGTGATCAGTCCGCCGATAACCGGACCCAAGGCAGCACCGATAACACCTCCGACAATCGGATACGGAATCACGGGGAACAAGGCCATGATGACCGCCATGAACATAATGAGCATCATGCTGTCCGTCGTCTGAATCCATGCAAGAATAGCATCGCCGTAAACGTAAATAAGACCGCCTATGGCAATGTACACCAATGCCATTGCTAATTTCTTGACCATGCACCACACTCCAGCTCGTAATACTTCTATTGTACCATGGAGCATGTCTACCTGAACAAAGCGGCAAAAGGGACATCCCGAGGCTCATAGCCCGGGATGTCCCTTTGTCACTCTTATCACCCTAAAGATTCAACAGATTATAGATGATCACCGCTGCCTGAGCTCGATTGGCGATTCCTTTCGGCGTGAACCGATCATTTCCGGTTCCTTGGATCACGCCTTTCTCGGCCAAGAGTGCCACTGCGTTTCTTGCATAACCTGCAATGCTGCTGCCGTCTTTAAACTTCGCCAAGGTACCATCCTCATCCTGTGCCTTCATATCGGTGAATAATGTTAATGCATTGGCGCTCATGATCGCCATTTCCTGACGGGTTATCGGCCGGTTCGGCTCGAATTTGCCGCCGCCGATGCCTTGGGCCAGCCCGGCCTCTACCGCAGATGCGATGATCGCATAGTGCCAATCGGACGGCCTTACATCGGTAAATTCAAGCTCTGCCTCCCCTGTTAGCTGGAAGGCTCGGACCAGCATGGCCAGAAATTCGGCTCGTGTCACCGATTTCAGCGGCTGGAACGAATCATGCCCCACTCCCTTTACGATGCCAAGCGCAGCCAGTTCCTCAATCGCCGCTTTCGCCCAGCCTATGCTGTCCACATCGTTGAACACCGGAGGTTTCGGTGGAGTCGGCGGCGTTACGGGAGGTGTCACCGGCGGAGTGACCGGTGGAGTGACCGGTGGAGTTACAGGCGGGGTCACTGGAGGCGTCACCGGTGGACTCGGATTCCCCGGCGGGTCAACCGGCGGCTCGCCGCTGTCTCCCGCTGTTATCGTTACGGATGGACTCTGACTGCTCTCGTTATGCAAACGATCGACAGCCGTCACAACATACGTGTAGGTTTGTCCCTTTGCGACAGTATGATCGATATAGGACTGCGTTATACCGGCTGTTTTCCTGAAGGTCCCTAACAAATGCGCCGGGTCCTGCATATTGCCGGCGGCTCGTCCATCATAACGATAAACCGCGTAATATGTCTCGTCGTCAATCGAAGACCAGCTGAGCTTCACACCTTCCTGTGCTCGATTGGCCCTCGGCTGCTTGGGCGCAGAGGGTGCCGCCGAATCAATCCAAGGCATAGCCGGGATGAGTGCCGGATATCGGTACAGATCGTTCTTCAGTCTGTCCGTGAATCCGAGCTGATTCAGCGCGAACCATTTGGAGCTGAAATACATGCTGCCCCGGACTTCCTCAAAATTGCGGTTGTACTTCACCTGGTTCGGCATTTCCTCGGGATTGGACCATTCAGGTGTTGTCCCGATTCTATACACCGCCTGTCCGCTGTACAGATGTACATTCTTACCGGCAGCGACACCGCTCCACCAATCGATCAGCTTATCGTAGGCCGCTGCGGAGTACCCGATATTCCAATAAATCTGCGGCGTAATATAGTCGACCCACTCTTCTTCGACCCATTTCTTCGAATCCGCGTAAATCGCATGATAGCTCTCAAGGCCCGTCGTTTCGGAGCCGGCCTGGTCGCTGGATTTGTTTTTCCAAATACCGAACGGGCTGATGCCGAATTTCATGTAACTCTTCTCTGCCTTGATGGCTTCGTTCACGTTCTGAATAAATTCATTGACGTTATTTCTTCTCCAATCACTCTTATTTGTAAAGGAGCCCTTGTATTGATTAAAGGTATCCGTATCCGGGAAATCCACGCCAGTTACGGGATACGGGTAGAAATAATCGTCAAAATGCACGGCATCGATATCGTAATTCCGAACGACTTCCAGGACTCCATCAATGATGAACTGCTGTGCCTCCGGCACCCCTGGATTGAAATACAGCTTGCCGCCATATTCCTCAACCCATTCCGGGTGCTGTCTGGCCGGGTGATCCTCTACAAGCTGGTTGACGTCCCCTTGAAGACTGATGCGGTATGGATTGAACCAGGCGTGAAACTCCATGTTTCGCTTATGCACCTCCTCGAGCAGGAATGCCAGCGGATCATAACCCGGATTCTTGCCTTGTTCACCTGTCAGCCATTCCGACCAAGGCCCATACTCTGACGGATAAAATGCATCCGCGGTTGGTTTGATCTGCATAATGACCGCATTCATCCCCGCATTCTCCAGCTGATCAAGCAGGCTGATAAACTGCTCCTTCTGCTGGGCCGGATCGGTGACCCCTTTGGCTGGCCAGTCAATGTTGTCAACGGTAGCGATCCATGCTGCCCTCATCTCCGTTTTCGGATGCTCCGGGGTTTCATTTACCGTAATGTAGAGCGAGCTGCTCTTTCCCTGGAATGTGGCTGTTATTCTAGCGGAGCCTACCTTCAAACCGCTTACAACCCCTTGATCCGTAACAGAAGCGACGGTTGAATTGCTGCTGGTAAACGTAACGTCTTCTTCTATAGTTACCGGCTCATTCATCCAGGAGTACGTAGCCGATACAACCGTTTCAAAAGAATCTCCTACCGTCACGGACGTAAGTCCTTGAAGTTCAATGCTCTGCAGAACAGGAACAGGATCTGTCACCGTAATGGTGTGTTGTGTTGCAGCTCCCCGATACGAGGCGGTAATGGCTGCCGTTCCTTCGGAAACCGCGGTCAATTGACCCGCTTGGTCGACCGACACAACGCCTGGCTGATCGCTTGTATAACTGATCCCTTCGGTCATCCACACAGGATCGGTCTGGTTTCCGTAGACGGAGTAAACCACGCTGGTTCTCATGTCGCCGGTAACGCTAGTCTCCATATGAAGCGGTCCGGATAACAGCAATTCATAGGGAACCGGAGTATCCTGCGTAATATGAAGCTCATATTGAGCCCTAGGCGCATCGCCGTACTCAGCCGTGATGGTCACCGTTCCCGGCTTCAAGGCCTCAATGGTGTCGTATGTAGCGCCCGTAACGGTAGCGATGGTTTCGTCACTGCTGGTCAGTTTCACGCCGGATGTCAATAAGGCTGGTTCCGTCTGACCTTCATAGGTTCCATAGACTTGCGGCATGACCGATTCTCCAGCACCCATGGGCGTCAGCCCGCCGATGTCGAGCCCGTATACCGGGGAAGCCGTATAGAATGCGGTTAGTCTGTCGAAGTATACAGTACCTTTGTTTTTATTCGTGTCTTTTAATTCGGTGACGTAGATTTGATTCACTTTGAGAGGAGTCTTGATGGCCGAGGGAACGTTAAATTTGACGTATTTCCAGCCCTTCCAGCTAAAACCGGAGGTGGTGGCTGTTAAATCAACGGCATGCTTACCGCCTGCAGAATCCTGAAGCTGCGCACGGAGCCAGTGGTTGCCGCCGTCGCCGTAAACCCATAAGCCGAGTGCCTTCGGTGATCCGGGAATGCTTCTGCCTGTTGATCCATCCGGGTCTTTGAAGTTGAGATAAGCCGCCGAGGTGCCGGATTCGCTGCCTACAAAATCATAAGT
Source organism: Paenibacillus glucanolyticus NBRC 15330 (assembly GCF_004000885.1). Classification (GTDB taxonomy): domain Bacteria; phylum Bacillota; class Bacilli; order Paenibacillales; family Paenibacillaceae; genus Paenibacillus_AQ; species Paenibacillus_AQ glucanolyticus. The sequence continues at coordinate 236,521 of NZ_BIMC01000006.1, read as the reverse complement.
TAAAGCTGCAGCGTGACGCCCGTAATAGATTCGCTCCGGCCTCTCCGCTAAATCCAGTTCGGCCTTCCCCCTTACGGAAGACGCAAACAGATTCGTTACTGATTCGAAATCCTCCAGCACCACCGCTCCCGGCTCTCCGCCGCTTGCATTCGTTTCAATGGAATTGCCCCACGCGGAAACGGCCGAACTGAACATCACGGCTAACGCCAGTGTCATGGACAGGACAGACTTGCTGCTTCGATAGACACGCCTTTTGGTTATCATTCATCAATTCACTCCCTATAGTATGAGTGCTTACAATCCTAAACCTTGATCCCAATCTGTAAGTAAATCGGGCTGACACTCACCTCCGATCCCTGGCTAGAGTAGATGATCGCACGGACCTGATCTCTCGTTCATCTCTAGCTCTATCATATTGAAATTTTATTTCAAATTTCAATAGTTTTAATAAAATAAAATTTTATATTTTAAGCAGGAATTTTCATAGTCCTTGACGTAGACGGCATAAAAAAGCCAACACGGGACAAAACTCCCGCATTGGCTTCTTCCAACTCTTCCTTTATTTCGTATATTCAAGAAGTCCGATAATAAGTGTTACGGCTTCCGCCCGGGTGGCGACCTGCTGTGGAGCAAAGCGGTTATTGCCCACTCCACCTACAAGCCCTGCTTCAACTGCAGCGGCTACATAAGGCCGCGCCCAAGCCGGGATATCCTTCGTATCGTTAAAGCTCAGCTTCGTTGCAGAATCGGTACCGATCCCGCTGGCGCGAACAACCATAGCAACCAGCTCTGCTCGGGATAACCCTTGATGAGGGCCGAAGGATCCATCCTTGTAGCCGCTTATAATGCCGGCTTCTGACGCCTGGGCTACAGCATCCTTCGCCCAGGAAGGGATCTTCGCTGTATCTGTGAACGTCAGGGCAGTACCACCTGCATTCAGACCCAATGCACGTCCCAGCATAGTGATGAATTCTGCACGCGTTACATGTTGATTCGGACGGAAGGTTCCGTCGCCATAACCGTTCACGAAGCCTGCTGCCACGGCCTTATCGATGGCTGATTTGGCCCAGTGTCCCGCCGTATCCTTCAGGATGACTGGCGGATTCCCGTTGCCGGAACCCGAGCCTGGATTGGTGCCAGGCTGAGAGCCTGTGCCCGATCCATTGCCAGGATGGGTCTCATTACCGGAACCGGAGCCTGGATTGCTGCCCGAGCCCGAGTTGGTTCCTGATCCTGGATTGGATGTGCCAGGACCCGGATCCGGTGTGCCAGGATTAGGAGTCCCTGGATCCGGATTCGGCGTCTGAACATCCTTCTTCACAATTCCGAATTGATCGATAATAAATGGCTGTGCTCCATTCAGGTTCTGATCGATTTCGTACGTAACAGCCGTCAGCTTGCCGCCGTCAATCGTAATGCCGACGAAATTTTGCACCTGGCTGCGTTTTGGTCTCCGGTTATCGCTCGGGTCCGGACCGTATTTGGCAGCGTGATTTTCGTCTGCAATTTCGAAGAGGTTGTAGTACGCTTCCCCCAGACTTGAGCTAGGGTTCTTATAATAGACCTTCGGACCTGCGGTTGCCGGAATCAAATAGATTGTACCGTCAGGATTTACCGAGTATTCCAGCTTCTCACCGTTTAACATCTCCGTAATTTTCACCGGTTCTGCCGCCTTGCCATCCGACTTGATCGGCTTGGTCCGTGCATAGATGTGATCATGACCCTGCAACACAAAATCAATGCCAAGCTCTGCCATTATCGGAGCTATCTTGGTACGAACACCGTTAGCCCCCATAATATCGGAGTCTGTTGCATGGTTCGACGTGGTGTACGGGCCTTTATGGATGTTAACGATCACCCACTGCGCACCGTCCTTCTTGGCTTTTTGGACATCCTGTTTAAGCCACTCTACTTGCTCTACCGAGAAGTTATCGTATTCCGCCGAGCCTTCATTCGAATTCAACACAACGAAATGTGCGTTGCTGTAATCGTACGAATAATAAGCTCCGGTCTCCGTTGCTGAATGCTCCGGCTGCTGCAGATTAAAATGCTCAATGAAAGCATAGTTCTCGTCCTCGTGATTTCCCGCGGAAGGGGCCAGTGTTGTATGAAGCAGGCTTTCCTGCGAGTGTCCTAACAGCCAATCCCACTGCTCTTCTTTGACGCCATTGTCCACGATATCTCCATTGTGAACGACAAATTCTGCCTCCGGAACCGCAGTAAGCGCCTTGGTAAGCGTCTCGGATGAAAGCACCGCTTCATCTTCTTCCTTCGCCTGCGTATCCGCCAGATCAATGAATGTAAACGCTCCGCTCTTCGGTGCGGTCCGGAAGGTTCCCATGTCACTCCAAACGCCTAGTGTCTCATCGCCTACGCGGAAATAGTAGGTCGTATTCGGCTTGAGTTTGGCTGCTTCTGCTTTGTGTACAAGTTCTGCTGCCGAATTCGTAGAAGGAGCCGAACGTCCGCTAAACGAATTGGCGTTTGTGAAATCCGGTGCGGCAGACGTCTTCTCCACAACTTGAAGGTCACTGCCTGTCACCTGCTGGGAAGTATACCAGGTGAAACCCTTGGATGTTGTGGCATCGCCGTGGAATGTAACGGTCACCTTGCTCACTTTTTCCTGAACAGGATCCGGCTTCGTTTCCTTCATGATTCCGAATTGATCCACGATGAACGGCTGCGCGTTATTCTGGTTCTGATCAATCTCATATGTAACAGCCGTCAGCTTGCCGCCGTCGATTGTAATCCCGACGAAATTTTGTATATGGCCTCTGGCTAAGCTGGTTGTGTCCCCGTACTGACGGGCATGATTCTCTTCCGCGCGCTCAAACAAATTGAAATACGCGTCCCCGAGCTCCGGCTTCTGGTTCTTAAAATAAACCTTGGCCCCGGCGGTCGCTGGGATCATGTAGATCGTTCCATCCGGCTTGACCGCATATTCAATGCTCTCACCGTTCAGCGTCTCAGTAATTTTGGTGACATCTTCAGCCGTTCCGTCACGCTTGATCGGCTTCGTACGCGCATAGATGTGATCATGACCCTGGAGCACCATATCGATTCCAAGTTCATTCATTAGAGGCGCGATTTTACTACGCACGCCATTCACGCCAATGATATCGCTGTCGGTTGCATGATTCGAAGTCGTGTAAGGACCCTTGTGGATGTTTACGATAATCCATTCTGCCCCTGCAGCCTTCGCTTGCTCCACATCCTGCTTCATCCAGGCTACTTGCTCCGCGGAGAAGTTCGCATATTCGGCCGAATTCTCATTGGAGTTGAGCACGATGAAATGGGCATTGCTATAGTCGTAAGAGTAATATGCGCCGGTCTCTGTTGCAGCGTTATCCGGCTCCTTCACATTGAAGTGCTCATAGAAAGCGTAATTCTTGTCCTCATGATTGCCCGCGGACGGAGCGATTGTGGTATTCAAAAGGCTGGACTGTGAATGGCCCAAGAGCCAGTTCCACTCCTGCTCCGAAGTCCCGTTCTCCACCACATCCCCATTATGGACAACGAATTTGGCATCAGGGATGGTCGCAAGCGCCTTGGACAAGGTAGCTGCGGACAGCATCGCCTCGTCTTCCTCCTTCGCCTGCGTATCCGTCAGGTCGATGAACGAGAAGGCTCCGCTTACAGGTGCCGTCTCGAAGGTACCCGCCTCGCTCCACAGATTCAGACTTTCGTCCCCAACTCTGAAATAGTAGGACGTATCCGCCGCCAGACCGGTCGCTTCCGCTTTATGAACATGTTCGCCCGGAGAGTTCGCAGAGATGGAAGTCCGTCCGTGAAACACTTGCGCTTGAGCGAAATCAGGCGTACTGCCGCGATTCTCCACAACCTGAACATCGCTCCGGGATGATCCCAGCGGAGTATACCAGGTGAATCCTTTCTCGCTTGTTGTGTCTCCATGGAAAGTTACCGTAATCTTGGAGATATCCAACACCGGAGCCTGTTCTAACGCGATAAGCTCCATATCGAAGTACAGATCCGAGCTGCTGTCGCTCTGCTGGTGAACCTCGACCGCAATTTCGTTGCTGCCGTCCTGCAGGTATGTTTTCAGCGGCTCTGTCAGGTCCACATCCGCATATACAACCGGAAGGTCCTTATTGGAAGTGGCCTTGGTGGAATACGTGATTTCACCGCCAGGCATCCCCATACGTCTGATTTCATGTCCATTGACATAGAGCACGGCGCCGTCATCAACGCCAAACGTTCCGAGAATCTGGCCGTAACCGTCGATTTGATCCTTGTTAACCTGAAGATTTGTACGGAAGTAAGTCGTGCGGTGTTTGAGTTCTTTGTCCGTACCATAGTCCATTACGGTCTGAAGCGGTCCAAATTCCGCAGTGGTTACACCACTTCCGTTATCCTTATAGCCGAATGGAGCCAGTCCATTTGCCCAAGAGGAGTCGTCATAGGTAGCGCGCCAAACGGTCGTTAAATCTTGTCCCTGATCAAAATATTTCCAATCGGCATTACGCTGCAGCAAAATATCCGGCTGACCCGGTGTCGCGGCTTCCGCCACTGCCGGGAATCCGAGACCTGCAAAAAATCCAAACACGAGTGCCGTGGATAACAGCATGGATAATAGCTTTTTGTACACGTGATTAATCATTAATTCTCTCCTTTTATTATGTAGGATGGGTCTGCAACACCGCTCTCAAACAGCTCCAGCATAACAAAGGGGAGTTAATGGCTTGTTATCTCTCCGTAAAACTTATGTAAATAATGACATCTGCGCTTAAAGAAGCTGCGCTGCTCCTGGGCTATCCGTATTTAATCACAAAAAAAAGCAGTGCGGGAAGTTCCTCCCACACTGCTTCGCTGCACACGAACCAACTTATCCTTCCGAAGGGTACTTAAGTCCCCATTGGCCCCGGATCTGATCCAGCAGCCTCATGATCGCAAGGGACTCATCCAGTGACATCACGTCGCTCTCAAGCCGCCCTTCCAGCAGACACCGTCCCACTTCGTAAGCTTCGAAGTTATAACCCTTCGCCTGACGATCATCTAGGGCCCGTACCGGTTCCGCTCCATCTACATGAAGAGAAGCGGTTGTTGCGTTCAGGAAAGACGGAATATGAATATACCCGCCTGTCCCATATATATAAGCTTCATTCGTCAATCCGAGACGGATTGCCCCGTTTAACGAAGCCGTCTTGCCCGATTCATAGGATAGCACAACCGAGAACTGCTCATCCACGCCCGTTACTCCAATATGCGCAGTACTCCATATCTTCTCAGGCTGGGCGCCAAAAATCATCGATGCAAACGACACCGGATAAATCCCTGCATCCAGCAGCGCGCCTCCGCCGAGTTCAGGATTGAGCAAACGGCCTTGCGGATTCCAACCGCTCCGAAAACCAAAATCGGCCTTCACTAACCGAACGTCGCCGATAAGTCCGTCCTTCAACCATGCTCGCACCTGCCGAATGGGTGGAAGAAAACGCGTCCACATGGCCTCCATCAGGAACAGCTTCCGCTCCCGCGCAGCCGATACCAGCTCCTCCAGCTCATCCTCGTTGATCGTGAAGGGCTTCTCGCACAGCACGGATTTCCCTGCTTGAAGACACAACATGACATTGTCCCGGTGCAAGGGATGCGGAGTTGCGATATACACAACGTCGACTTCGGAATCTGACACAAGTTCCTCATAACTCCCATATGCCCGCGGAATATCATATTTAGACGCAAACTCACCTGCACTGCTGGTCGTACGGGAACCGACAGCCAGAAACTGGGCGTTCTCCACATAGGCCAGATCGGCGGCAAACTGCTCCGCAATCCAGCCTGTCCCCATGATTCCCCATCTGATCTTACCCGAATTCTGCATCATCATCCTCCTCTTCCTCTTCATGATCAGGTCTTGCCTAGAGCTTATAGAAGCTGTCCCGCTCCACCTTGCAAATTCGCAAGCCAAAGCTTTCATACCACTCGTTCTTGCCCCGTTCCTGCGCTACCTGATGAGCCGCGTTCTCCTTCCATAAACGTATGGCCTCCAAGGAGTCCCAGTACGAAACCGTGATCCCTAGACCCTCATCCCGAGCAGATTCCCCCCCCAGATAGCCGGGCTGCTGCGCAGCGAGTTCCGCCATTTTATCGGACATCGCTCCGTAACCCCGGTCGCCCTCCGTTCGTTTGGACACAAAAATGCAGGCATAATAAGGCGGCTTCGGCGTATTCGCGTATTCCGTCATCCTCTTCCCCCTCTCCAGTTGCTGAATAGGTGTAACTTCGGCTTACGTTTCGTTCATTGACCCTGTATATCATTATATCGGAACTTCCGCCATACTTTACCTGAAAAATAAACACCTCTCTCCTCTGCGATGTTCTACAGGTGGAGAGAGGCGTAATCGCCTAAGCCTTACTTCAGCTTATTCAACAGATTATAGATAACCTGCGCGCTTTCCGCACGCGTGGTTAGTCCTTCCGGTGCAAAGCGGCTCGGCGTGCGGCCCTGGATAAAACCGAGGGCATACGCAGTTTCTACCGCTTCCTGAACCCAGTCAGGAGATTCGGCGATATCCGTAAATCCGCTGCTCGCGCCTAGGTTCTCCTGCTGCTGCTTCATTGCATAGGCATAAGCGCGCACCAGCATGGCCGCCATTTCCTGACGTTTAATCGGGGCTTCCGGTGCAAAACGGTCTTGGCCGAGTCCGTTCACGATGCCGGACTCGCTAGCGGCCGCAACAGCCTCCGCGTACCATTTGCCTGAAGCTACATCCGCAAACGGTGCAGAACGTTCTGCTTGAAGGTCAAGCAGACGAACCAGCATCGCAGCAAATTCGGCTCGGGTCACTTGCTGAGCCGGTGCGAAGCGCTCCGTGCTGATGCCTTGGATAAGCTGCTTCGCGGCCAAATCACCGATAACCTTCGCAGCCCAGAACGATGAAGGCACATCCGCAAAGGTTTTCTCATAATCAAGCAAACCGTATGCACTGAAATGACGTATTCCCGCTGACATGCGACCGTCTTTGCTCACACCGCCAATGTACTCCAGCTCTCCATGGCCGGACAAATAGTACATGGAGATTCTTGAACCCTTGGCATCTGAGAATAACGGCAGTTCCAGCGTCATCGGATGATCGAACTCGGTTAGGCGGTGGACCTGACCATCTGCTGTCGTCAGAGCAAGCTGGAACTCCAGCATAGCTCCGGCTGCTGTCAGCTTCGCTCCGGAGACACGGACGGCTTGCGCGATGCGCTCCTTCATCTCCGCATCCGACAATGTGACGGCACTCAGCTTGATGGTGCCCTTCTCAAGCTGGCCAGCATCTGCAAGACCACCCAGCTGGCGGAGCACCTTGGATGGAATCGTTATGGCCAAGTTGTTCGCCTCGATTCGTATGGAGCCGTCCTTAAGAATGTCAGCCGCATTGCCCGGCAATGTGAGGTCCGTAAAGCTTCCATCCACTGACAAGGTCACTTGCCCGTTCGACAGCTTAGCTGCAAGCTCAATGGCCGACAAGGTGATACTGCCAGACGGCGGTGTCACGGGCGGCTGTACTGGTGGATTTATCGGTGGGTTCACCGGTGGATTTACTGGCGGCTCCGTTCCCGGATCGGGATTGCCTCCGCCACGGGTGATCACCTTCAAGGCGTACTCCGACTTGAACCCTTCGTAGGTTGCCGAAATGACAGTTGCCCCTTCTGCTAAAGCCCGTACCAAGCCCTGTTCATCAATCGAGGCTATCTCCGGCTTACTGCTCAGATAAGTTACGCCTTCGATTAAGCGGATACGGCTGCCGTCGGTATAAACCGCCTCCGTAACCGTCTTATCGGTATCCCCAACCTTCAGCTCGGATTTGCCGCTTAAGGCGATCGATTCCATGCTGCCATTCGGGATTCGATCTACCGAAATATTCACGTCTGTATACACATCCGGTGCCGCCGTGCTGGTTGCTCTTACGACCGCATTCCCCAGTCCTTGAGCCGTCACAATGCCGTCTGCTGATACGCTGACGATGTCATCCGACGGTTCGGAGCTGTATACGGACCATACTACGGTTCGTTCGGCCCCGCTTGGCTTTACCTCAGCCTGCAATTCACGGCTTTCGCCGACGGCAAGCTTAAGCTGGTCCGGGCTCACTATAATCTGCTCCGGAGCTGGCTTCGTTCCCGATTTCGTCAGCGTAAACTCGTCCACGACACGTCCGCCAACCGTTTTGGTTACAAAATGAAGCTCGTCTCCCTTCACTTCCACGGAGGCGTACATCTGAGTCTGTTCGTCGTCGACCACCTCATGCCATCCCCGCTCCGTATGGGAGTAGAATTTGGGACCTGACGATCCCGCTACAACGTAAGTCGTGCCCTGACCGTCCGCAGCGATTTGATTGTCCATCATCGGGTAGGAACGAATATAAATATGATCATGACCGTTTAATACAAGATCCACGCCGAATTCCTCCAGCACGGGCGCCCACAAGCTGCGCACCTCGGCGGTATCGTAAATGCTGCCGTAAGGCCCGCGGTGGAACATCGCGACGGTCCATTTCTTGTCATTGTCAGCGAGATCCTGCTGGAGCCATTGCTTCTGCTCCTCCAGCTGATACTCGCTGTTCAGCATGATGAAATGAACGTCTTTGTAATCAAATGAGAAGTTCGTTCCCTTCAGGCTGTCCAAACCATTGCCCGGCTGGTTAAAGTGAGCCAGGAAATCCCCGTTCTCCTTGGTCCCCATCACTTCATGGTTGCCAATGGTCGACACTAACGTTGTATTCAGAAAATGCTTCTGGGCCTCAGCGAACCAATAGTTCCACTGTTCTTCCAGGAATCCCTTGTCCACCATATCACCGGCATGGACCATGAATTCGGCATCCGGATGCTCGGCTGCCGCTTTGTCGATTGTGTTCCCCCACAGCTCGAATTCTTTGGCGGTAGAGGCCTGAGAATCCGCAAAATACAGGAATTTCGTGGTGTCTCCCGCAAGCTCGGTCGTTTTAAACGAGCCTTGAGCACTGTAATGGCCTTGGCCGTCACCGACACGGTACACATACTCTGTGCCTGGCTCAAGGCCGGACGCTGTCGCTTTATGGACGCGGACCGTCCCAAGATCCAAGGTATGGTACAGCTCGCTGGTTCCATCGATTTTCTGGACATTCGGGACATCGAAATCCGTAAATTCGGATTTCTTGGCCAGTTCCAAGATGGTCCCGTCCGTTGCCGGGTCTGTATGCCAGTTGAACATCCGCGACGTAGTCGGATCTTCGCCCATGCCTACGCTGATGTTGAACGGCGTCGGGCTTCCGGCCAGCGGCGAAACCTTGAATTCCAGTGCCGGACTGTATTGATTGCCTTTCACCGCCTGCACCGTATACGTCTTGACCTGGGAGGTCAGAGTCCCCGTCTTCAGGATACCCGCTGCATCCGTTGTTCCCACCGCTGCTGCATCAGCCATGATCTGTACACCTTCCACAGGCTGACCCTGGGCATCGCTCACTTTAAATTCGGTCTCGTATCCCTGCACCGTTCCTTCCTGATTCCAGCTCAGCGTATAATGCGTTGCGATCCTGGATTCCATCGGAAGACCGAAGAATGAAAATTCGGTATTCCCCGTATCGGTGAAAGATACAGCCCCGGACGTAAGCGATATGATGCTGCTGTCGGTTGCGTTCTTCTTCACATCATACCGGATTTGGCCGATCCAATCCGTATCCAACAGGGATGCGGTATGGATGTCCTTCCAGGTCACTTTGACCTTTCCTGTTGTAGCGTCAATGTCTGCGCTAACCTGGGCTGGACTCAGCTTGTCCCCCGGTATGAGCTCCAGATTCTCCACTTTGGTGGGATCGAATTGGAAATCGATATGACCACTGCGGATTTGGGACGTCTTCACCCCGCCGATATCCAGCGTGTAGCCGCCTCCCGCATAGACCGTGTCCGGTGTATCGTACACTACCCTGGCCGCACCTGTATTTACGGTGAAGTTCCATTCCTCAGTCGTTTGGTTACCCGAGAGATCACGGACGGTGACCTTCGCCTGATGGACACCATCGGCAAGCGGAACGTTCGGCGTGTAATGAATTCTTCCTTCCGGCGGATACAAGGTATGCTGTACCAGACTGCCGTCCAGATAAAACCGGATTTTGTCCGGATCAATCAGGGTGGTGCCCGGATGTGTCACAGGATCATAACCTGCATCCTCGGCATACACGGTAATGGTCGGTGTGTTCACCTTGATCTCCGCACCGTTAACGGGCGAGAAATTCTTCAGAACCGGCGGCTCGATATCGTCATGGGCCGGACCGTATAATGCGCGAATTTCGTCCACGTAGATAGCTCCGGCGTCTTTTTTCGTTGCCTGCGTTTCCATGTAACGAACCGGCATGTCCATCACCAGTGGAAGAGTTCTTCCTTTGGGAACGGACGCTTCGAGATACTTCCATCCCTTGAAATTAACGCCGACCGTCTGATCGGTAAAATCGAGGGGGATCGCTCCTTTGCTGTCACGAATCTGGGCACGGAGCCAGTGCGCGTTGCCGTCTCCATACACCCACATGCTGATCTTCTCCGGATAGCCCGGAATTTCGATATTGTCTGCTGTACCATTTGTCTGGAGATAAGCGCCGGAGGTGCCGGTCATCCCTGTAAAATCATACTCCAGCTTCAATGCGCCATTACCGGAACGAATATAGGTCTCATCGGTTTCAATGGATACCTTGGTCGATTTGATCTGCGCGCCGGAGCTTGGTTTATAACGGCTTAAGCCATTCTCAAAATCCTCAAGCATCACCGGTGGAAGTCCTACGTTTACTTCGATTGAGGTCTCAATTTGACCGTACTTCACGAAGATTTTGCCACTGACGTCCTGCTTGTCCGTGGCGGTAAACGTTCCATTTCCGTCAATCGTCCCGATATCGCCTTCCACTCGCCACTCCAAACGGCTATTGTCGGCCTGTACCACTTGACCATTACGAAGCGCCGAGACCTTGAGTGTCTCGGTCGAGCCGGAAGAGAAGGTCTTCACCGCGTCAGAGAATTTGAGCTCGGTCAGCTCATCCACGATTTCCAAAACGGCTGTTCCGGTCAGATTGCCGGATTGTACAGATACCTCGGTCACTCCCGGTTGGTTGCCGGCCGTAAATTTACCACTGGCGTCGATGGACCCGTAGGCAGGATCAACACTCCATATCGCGGTCTCCGTCATCTGGGACGGATGCAGATTCTGATCCACGGCTGCCGTCTTAAAGGCAGCGGAGGAACCTGTCAGCACTCGTTCCAGCGTCGGAGCCACAACAAGTTTGTTCGCAGCTCCCTCGGGTGCTGTGTTCACCAGCAGAATCCCGTTGGCTGTCTTGCGCTCCCCACCGTCCGATGGCGAGTTGAGCACTTTGCGCGCCGTTTCCCCTGGCAGGCGGGCAACGAAGGTAGCCGAACCGCCTCCGTCCAGGTTCAATGCGTTAACCACGCCGAGCTCCTGCAGCATTTCACCGAGCTCGATGTAGTTAAGCCCTTCGCTAAAGCCCGGCTGGCGGCCATCAACCTCGAACAGCACAACGGAGCCATCGGCTTTAGTGCCAACCACCGTTCTCGGATGTACGGCCGGATCGGTATGCTGCTGGACTACGCCATCCTGCACCAGCATCACCGTTCCGCCGATCGCCATCGTGGCGTCCTGCCACTCGTTATCCAGCTGAAAACTTGCGCTTAATTCATCCCCCACCTTCAGCCCGGCGAGTTTGTTCCGCTGCGAGCCCGAAGCGGACAGAACCACTTGATCCGGACCTATCGGCGAATTTCCCTGATCCTTAAGAGTAGAGGCCACCTTCATAGTCAAGGTCTCGCCGCTGGCAACTCTGCCGCTCACGATATCCAGAATAACCTCGTCTCCAAGGTTATTGGTCATTGTTGTGGCATTGAATTTTTCGGTATAGAGAACAAGTGCATCCGCGCCTCTTAAACGGTTGATGGAGGATAAGCTGCTTACGGTTCCGCCAATCGTCACGTTTTTCGTTAATTTCGGACTGCCATACAGGCTGGTCCCGTCCTTCTTGATCCCAAAGGCGTTCCTCCCGCCAGGCGGGTCTGTCAGAAGCTCCCCGTCACCCATGAACAATCCGAGCGGAATGCCCGTGGACATATCGTAGAAATCTCCGTTCACCGCCGCGATGACGCGGTTGTCCTTCTGGTCTGCATCGGATGCCATTTTGCTGACACCCTGCATGCCATAAACCTTGCCGTCCGTCAGGCCAGGCTGAAGCTCCAGATTCCCTTGCGATGGATTAAACTCCACCATGTGAACCTTCTGCTCGCCGCTGCCCTTTTGCATATTCGCCCATGTATATGTAGCGCCCGGCCCGATCTCCATCTGCCGCATATCTATAACCGATGGCGCGGTGGCTGCCGGATTGGCTGCTGCAGCTTGTCCTGCGGGAAACAGCAAAGACAGAAACATCACGCCGCTCAGCAGCGACGATATTTTCTTTTTACTCCTTAACATGTCATCAATTCCTCCTTCTCTATGCTTGGACTCTGTTCTTCCCCGGTGTATATCTGTCCGCGAACGAAAGACCTACTCGGAAGTATAACGCTGGCTTGTTAATTCCACCTCCATTCTGTATTAAGACGAAGTTAACTCTGCCGCAGGGGCTTTACATTCAGTCATTAGCTGGAAGGACTGCAAAAAAGTATGCTGCCAATCCGTATCCACCGCCTCCTGTGCCCAAAATAACTTGTCTTATCTCCCTTCATCATATTGAAATTTTATTTCAAATTACAATACATTAAGTAAAACTTTATTTTATTTTTGGAGCAGGAATTTCCGGTCGGGTGGCGTAAAAGCAGTTTTTGTCGAATACGAGGAATGAAAAAAAGCCTTGTCGCCAGTTTCCGACATTTTTTCGCGGAGGCTTTTTTGAGTGCGCATAAAAAAACAACCGCAGCTAATAGCCGCAGTTGTTTTTGAGAATCCCTATTATTTTTTGCTGACGTTGCCGTTGGCATCAATCTTCGCGTTGTAGGACAATTTATTCAGCTTCGCAATGATGTTCTTATTGTAGGTCTTGTCCATCAGGTTCGGTTGACCATTGATAATCTTCACTGGCGTGATCCGGCTCGTGATCTTGGAGCCCTGAATCTCGAAATGCACCATCATCGACAGCAGTGTCTTATCCCCGCCCCGGGTCGAGCGGTTAAACACAAAGTTTCCGAGCGAATAATAAATCGGTTTGTTCTTGTAATACTCTATGCCCATCAATGCGTGGCTGTGCGATCCAACGATGATGTCAGCACCCGCGTCGATCATCTGCTTCGCCATCGTGCGAGCGTATTCTTCCGGATAGTCGGCAAACTCCTGATTCCAGTGGATATACACAATCGTAAAATCGTTGTTTTTCGCGGACTTCTTGATGTGCGTCAGCATCGGCTCCATTGTGTAGGCGGAAGCGGCACCCGGGTGGTTCTTGCCTGCGATCCAGGAATTGCCCGAGAGTACCCGGCTCACCCCGAGCACCGCGACTTTTTTCCCGTCAATGTTCTGCACGTAAGGCTTGAAGGCCTCATCCAGATTGTGCCCGGCTCCCGTGTAGCCGATCTTCTGGCGTTTCAGATGTGTGATGGTATCAAGCATTGCCTGCTGTCCATAGTCGAGAATGTGGTTGTTGGCGAGTGTTACGCCGTCGATGCCCGCATAGGCCAGGCCTTGGAGTGTTTCCGGCTTCGAACGGAAGGCAAAGGTTTTATCTGCTGCCTTGCCCCGAATGGAGACCGGTGTCTCCAGATTGGCGAATGCCATGTCAGCCTTTTTCAATATGGGAGCTACCTTCTTGAACGGATATAAATTACCGAACCGCTCAATCTGGTTACCTACATAACCGTCTAATAGAATGTCACCTACAAACACAAGACTGATCGGTTTGTCCTTTGATTTATTCGCTTGCGTGGTATTCCCCGATTTATTCTTGGCTTCCTGTGCCTTGCTCTGACTCTCCTTCCCGTTTGCATCCGCTGCTGAAACCATGCTGACCGGGAGAATCATAACGAGAACCAGAATGAGGCAAAATAATCTTTTCATACCGTGCCGCCTTTCAATAAGAGATTCTAAGAAGCTAGCAATTCACCTTCATTATCCTATCATATATTGATATAAAAGGGTAATTTTATAAAATAACCCATTTAATAGATAGAATGTAATTGACTCCTGAATGCAGATTCATATTCTTAGTAATACTACCCAATGAATGAAAATCTATCATTTTCTATTCATAGACTTAGACTTGAAAAGCACGCAAAAAGTTTCAAACTTTGCAAATCATATTGAAAACATTATGAATACCTTATATATTTAGACTTATCGTAATGGATTGGAATGATTTGATTGCGTTTTGTAATAAAATACTGAGAAATCCCTTACATATAAGTAAAGCTAAAGGAGCTGCATTCGATGGATATTCATTCTAACGGGGAGAATTCTCCTCCCGTGATTGACGATACAGACCGCAGGATCATGGCGATTCTTGGCAAGAACGGTCGAATCTCGTACACAGATCTGGCCAAGGAAATCGGATTATCCCGTGTCGCCGTTCAGGCCAGGGTCAGTGCCCTGATGGACGACGGCATTATTGAACGGTTCGCGGCGGTCATTAATCCGGAAAAGGTGGGGATTTCGGTGTCTGCTTTTTTCAACGTGGAGGTCGAGCCCAAATATCTGCAGCAAGTGGCGGACACGCTGGAGAACGAGCCGTATGTAACGAGCCTCTATCATATGACCGGGCCCAGCAAACTGCATATGCACGGACTGTTTACCAATCATAAGGAAATGGAAATGTTTTTAAATGAGAAACTCTACCCGCTTCCCGGCATTACGAGTGTAGACACCCAAATCTTGATCAAGCGGTATAAAAGCCGCATGGGCATCAGGCTCTAACTCCCACAACAGAAAGGACTCATACCTTTGAGCAGTAAACATAGCAACCCCTACATGGAATTAACGTTCGGCATGGTCCGAACCGGAATACTCGGCTACGGCGGTGGTCCTTCCGTTATTCCGCTGATACGGCACGAAGCCGTTGTACGCTATCACTGGCTGAGCGACGATGAATTCGGGGAGGTGCTCGCGCTGGCCAACGCGCTTCCGGGCCCGATCGCCACGAAGATGGCAGCCTATCTCGGCTACCGGGAAAAAGGAGCCCTCGGCGCGGTTGTCGCCGTTCTTGCGCACATCCTCCCAACCTGTATCGCGATGATTGCCCTGCTGTCTGCCGTCACCTTCCTCAGCAGCTCCACAGTGGTCGCCGGCATGATTGCAGGCGTGACGCCGGTCATTGCCGTCATGCTGGGAACGATGGCTTACGAGTTTGGCGAGAAGGCCGTGAAGGGCCTCGGCATTTATGCCGGAATCGGATTTTTTGCCGTATCGTTTCTCCTGCTGGAGAGTTTCCAGATTCATCCGGCCATTGTGATTATATTGTTCCTCGCTTACGGCACGGTGCATTTCAAAACCGTATCCAAATTGAAAAAACAAAAACGGGACAAGGAGGGATCCGCTTAATGGAAGAATGGCTGCAGCTGCTGATCAGTTTTTTCATTGCTAACGTGCTCGGTTATGGCGGCGGTCCCGCTTCCATCCCGCTCATGTATAAGGAGATCGTCACCAACCACGGCTGGCTGACCGATCTGGAGTTCTCCAACATGCTTGCGCTTGGCAATGCACTCCCCGGTCCGATCGCCACCAAAATCGCCGCTTTTGTCGGGTATGACGTATACGGCTGGATGGGCATGTCCCTTGCCCTCGCGGCTACGGTTATTCCTTCCGCCGTCGCCCTCATTTGGCTGCTGAATCTGCTGCAAAAATACCGCACGTCACCGGTCGTCAAAGGCATGACCCTCCTGGTCCAGCCAGTCATCGCCATCATGATGCTAACCCTGACCTGGCAGATGGGCAAAAGCTCCTTCATCTCCATCGGCCTCCTGCAGTCGCTCGGCATCGCCGCCGTCGCCTTTTGGGCCATGAACATCCGCAAAATCCACCCGGCCTTGGTGATCCTGGCCGCGTTTGCCTACGGGGGGTTAGTGTTGTCGCGGGTGGTGTGAGGGGCTTGATTCATTGCAAACCATATACTGCAAACAAATATACTTCATAGAACGCAACCAATATAATTCTTAGGGTGCTTAACAAAAAAGACTACGATATAACGTAGTCTTTAATGCAAGCCAGCAGCTTTTTCGAAGGGATAAATTGGGTTAACCGGGAAAAACTATCCTAAACAAATAGTGCTGGAGTGATGAGTGATTGTATAACATGAAGAAAGTAATGTCGGCACTATTATGTGCCATATTTTTGTTTGGATTACCGCACGGGGCATCGGCAGATGATCATGGAACTGCTGCCATGCAGGCGGCTGTAACTGAACAGCCAGTCGAACGCCAGGCATTGCAAACTCAAGCTTTGCAACAGCTCAGCAAGGACACGGATTTTGTAGTTTATGCTCCACAACTGCCGCACACCGATTGGAAACTGGAGATTCCAGTTCCTTATCCGCACCTTCCCGGGAACAAAATAATCACTTTCACCCGGTTTAGCTACTTTGACATGTCCGGAGACATTTATTTAATGGGAGTTGAACAGCATAAAGCCCGCGGTTACAAGACTACTCGGTCCATTACAAGCATCGATATTAAAAACAAGACCACTAAAACCAAACAGGTAGAATATGAATTTAAATTCGATCTGAGTGGCGAACCGGTTACATGGAACGATATCGAAGGGAGATTTAAGTCGTGGGCATCCAGTCAACAGAATGGCGGCTTTCTGACATGGATTCAAGGCGATACTTACATTGAAATGAGTAGCGTTGTGTTTACTAGGGAGCAAATGATTGAAGTAGCAAAATCAATGAAACCAGTTCAACAATAGGTCAGTCGTACTTTAAAAATGCACTTCCACAGAGTTATGCTGTTTTTAAAGTTCCTAGTTCCCAGACCACGACGTGGTCCGCAGCTATTTAAAAGAGCGAGTTGAAGGTAAATAACCCTCGACACTCGCTCTTTTCGTTCTTGTTGGGCTAATCCAATTGTGATGATTATGGAAGTTGCCTCCCGTACCGGACACAGGATACCTTATTTCTCGAAAAACAGTACTTTTGAGAGGGTGAACGGACCCATAGGACCTTATTTACTGTCTTACTTAGTATTTGTACCCGTAATCCGTGCATTAGCGGATCTGGTGTCCGGAACATTGTAAAAAAACGACTTATAATACGAAATAACGGATCTACAGTCCGATGAAAGCCGGCGGGTGACTTGAGTGACCTATTTCTCCCACCATATACTCCACCTGTTCCTCCATTACTTCCATCAATCCGTTACCCACCAACTACTTTCCTCCCCATCACCACACCAACCTTGCCCTCATGAACCTCCACCTTGTATTTCTTCACCCGAATGCGGTCGCTGAACAGCGACTTGCCTGTCTGCAGGTCGAACTCCCAGCCGTGCCAGGGGCAGCGGACAATTTCGCCTGCCCGACCGTATTCGTAGTCGTACACCTCCGAGGGAAGCGTCGTCCCGGAGACGAGCCCCGCACAGATCGGCGCCCCTTGATGCGGGCAGTAATTGAGAATCGCGTGGTATTCGCCATTGATCCGGTAAATGCCGATTTCGCGTCCTTCAATATTTACGACCGCATGCCCATCATCCGGAATATCCCCCTCCGCCAGCACGTAATGTATTCCCATTCTGCACCTCCTTGCCATTAACCGCTATTCATTGAATTTCTTGCTCAATTAATTTGATATCTCATCACAATAATTGGCTCTAATGCTCAATTAGTAGGATATCTCATCGCAATCATTGGATCTCGTCGCTATTCGTCGGGTAAGTTCGTTATTCTCCTCGTGCGCTAGTTGAATGAGTCTGTCTTCCACCTCATGCACAATTAGTTGAATGAGTCCGTCCTCTACCTCGTACATAGTTACCTGGATGCGTAGTGTCCTCCACCTCATGCTCTATTGGTTGGATGCCGTAGTCTTCAACCTCGTGCCTTCTTCATCCATCCCCTCAATCCAGCCGGTACAGCTGCTTCGCATTCTCGCAAAAGATCTTCCGCCGCGCCTCGGGCTTCAGGCCCCGCAAAATATGCCCCGGCGAGTCGAAGTCCCAGTGCGGGTAATCGCTGGAATACAGCAGCATATTCTCGGCATCGATCATATTGAAGAGATCGATGAGATGCTGCGGATTGTCCGGCTCCTCAATCGGCTGCGTGGATAAGAAGCAGTGATCCCGGATGTACTCACTTGGCATTCTCGTAAGCCAGGGCACAGTTGCGCGCAGCGCTTTATAATTTTT
This sequence comes from Paenibacillus glucanolyticus NBRC 15330, assembly GCF_004000885.1. GTDB lineage: Bacteria > Bacillota > Bacilli > Paenibacillales > Paenibacillaceae > Paenibacillus_AQ > Paenibacillus_AQ glucanolyticus. The sequence continues at coordinate 218,236 of NZ_BIMC01000006.1, read as the reverse complement.
ATCCAGCCGCCACATCAGGCCCGGCAGCCAGGCCACACCGCCTTCAACCAGAACCACCTTAAGGTTCGGGTACTTCACGAACACGCCCTCGCAGACCATGCTCACCAGATGGGCCATAAACATCTGGGAAAGGCAGGTGTGCCACTCAATGTAGCGTGCCGGGTAGCCGGCCGCGGTGGGAGCCGTCGAGCTCCCGCCGCCTTCCGCTCCCGGATGGAGCGCGACCGGAAGACCATGGCGCTCCGCCGCTTCATAAATCGGATGATAGTGGCGCTGCCCGAGCGGCGAACGCGCCGCGCTGGAGATCATGACCTCTACGATATCCGGATGGCCGCCGATCCGGTCAATCTCGCGTGCCGCCAGCAGCGGATCCTGGGTGGCTACCGCCATCGCGCCCTTGAAGGCTTTATGCTTGCCGAGCCACTCGGCTATCAAATAATCGTTATAGGCCGAGCATATGGCCGCTGCGTAATCCGGGTCATGTGTCGACGAGATGTTGTAGACGACCCCCGTCAGTACAGCGTAATCCAGGTTGTAGCCTTCGATTAGCTGTTTAATCATATAGTCAGGGTCGGAGCCGGCTTTGCCTCCCCCCGGAGGGATCGAATCTTTTTTCATCACGCCGATCGGCGAATAGTAACCGGACCCGGCATAACCGATGCCGGATGCCGCTACCCGCGAACGCCAGGGCTCCTGCAAATACGGAAGCAGCGCCCGATCGTCCTGTTCGTTATGAACGTCGACATCGATAATTTGGTAGTCGTCCATTGCCTGATTCCTCCACTCTATCGCAGATTACTTGTCGCCGTATGTGCGTGTATACGCCGTGTTATACATAGCAAGGAGTTCGTCGGAACCAAGTTTCTTGGCCTGATCGATAAATTGCTGGTACGTCGTATCGTTAATTGGTGTTTTGCCGGTTACGAACTCCGTCACCTTCTGTTCCAGGAATTTGTTCAGATTGTTGAGTTTTGATTTTTCCAGTTCCAGCTCCTCTTCCGTCTTGACAATCTGCTTCGGTGCCGGGACGATATACTGCTCATACCTTGCGTTGATATCCTTGCTCTTCTCGCTCAAACCGCGCTCCCACACTTCACGGGATTTGGCGTTATTCAAGGTGATAAGGTCATACCATACGCCCCAATCCTTACGCAGGGCATTAAACGGAGATTCGCCGAACTCCTTGTTGTATACCGCCTTGCCGTTCTCCATCGTATATGATTTGCCTTCAATGCCTAAGGACAGGTAGTTCGTTCCCTCTTCGCTGACCAAATAATCAAGGAATTGAACCGCGCGCTCCTTATCCTTGACTTTCGCCGAAATGGCTCTGCCGACAGTACCTACGACCGGACGGGAGAACTGGTAGTTCTTGATCCCTTCAGCGGCAAAGGAAGGAATGGCATCCAGCTCATATTCGGCAGTACCGGCACCGCGCGCCTTCGCTACAAGCGACTCCAGATCCGCCTTCCAGAAAAACGTAACCAGCGATTTGCCGGTTAATATTCGCTCCTCCCACTGCGCTTGCGTCAGCAGCGAGAATTCCGGATCCAGCAATTTTTCCGCGTACAGCTTGTTCAGAAATACCAGCATATCCTGATAATTCTCATGGTATGGAGCGAACGCATATTGATCCGTTGTCGGATCGAGATTATAAAAGCCGCTGATGCCGGTAAATATGCGCCCGAATGTCGTATACAGTCCCGTATCCCCAACAATAGCGTTTGAGATGAGCGGATAGGAATCCGGAACCTTTTCCTTCAATGTTTGCAGATACTGATAAAATTCATCCACCGTGGTGGGCGCCTGAATCCCGTACTGATCCATAATGTCCTTGCGGGCATACCAGATGAAGTTAAATCCCTTGCCTTCCGCATCCCCTTCCAGGACGGGTACCGTGTACAGCCCTCCATCCGTGCCCGTTGCCAGCGCTTTGGCTTCAGGATATTTCTCGTAAAATGCTTTGAGATTAGGTGCCCGATCCAAATAATCATTCAGGTTTAAGAATACCTTCTCCGGTCCATGCTCCCTGCCATCCTGCGTCGGTACCTGGATAAAATCCGTAGCGGTGTTCGTCGCAATCATGATCTGCCTTTTCTCCTCAAGTCCTTCCTGGCTTACGATTTGAAACTTCACTTTCACGCCCGTCTTGGCTTCAATCTCTTTGAAAATCTCCCAGTCATCCCGAACCTTCCCCTCCACCCGGTCGTATACCAGCCATGAGAAGGTAACCGGTTTGTCAGGACTTAACGTCCCCGAGTCATCTTTGCTGCCACTGGTGCACCCCGTAACAAGCATCACACCAAGCAGCAGGATGGCAATCGCCGTTCTGAACCCCTTTCGCTGCATTTCCTAACCTCCTTTTATAATGACAACGTATAGAGATGGATTTTCATAAAATCCACAGCTACCCCTTAATGCCTCCAATCATCGTGCCTTGTACAAAATATTTCTGGATAAACGGATAGACGCACAGAATCGGCAGTGTGCCAATCATGATCATGGCGTATTTCAGCGTTTCCAGATGAGTCAGATCCCCTTCGCCCTGCACATTCGTACCGGCGATCAGGATATTGCGCATCATGATTTGCAGCGGGTACATATCCCGGTCATTCAGATAGATCAAAGCGCTGAAAAAAGAGTTCCATTGATTCACGGCCGTGAACAGACCGATCGTGACCATCACCGGTACGGATAACGGCAGTACGATCCGCACGAGAATCTGCAGGGACCCGCATCCGTCGATGGCAGCCGCGTCCTCCAGCTCCTCCGGCAAGGCCTCGAAGAATGTCCGCATAATAAACAGGTACCAGGTGCTGATCAGCGACGGAAGCACAATGGCCCATATCGTATCCAGCATCCCCAGCTTCTGAACGATCAGGAACGTCGGAATCATGCCCCCGCTGAACAGAAGCGTGAAGGCGGCCAGCAGCAAAATTACCCTTCGGCCGGGCAGCCACCGCTTCGCAAGCGGATATGCCATCGCGGAGGTAGCAATCAGCGTCAGTACCGTCTGCACGAAGGTGTAACGAATGGTATTCCAATAACTCACCCAGAGATCGGGGTTATAGACAAGCTGCTCGTACGCGACCAGCGTAATCTTCTTCGGCCAGAGCAGCACGGCTCCACTCGCAACCAGGGCATTATTGCTGATGGAAGCCGAGAATACGTACACCATGGGGTAGGCCATTACAATAATCAGCACAATCATGAACAATACGTTGAGTACATCAAACAGCTTCGAGGCTAAGCTTTCCTGCTTTTTCATCACGCACCTCCCTTACCACAGGCTGGTCTCCGAATATTTGCGTACCATCCGATTGGCCGCTACGACCAGAATGAAGCCAATCGCCGATTGGAACAGGCCCACCGCGGTTGCGAAGCTAAAATCGGCGTCAAGAATGCCCCGCCGGTACACAAAGGTGTTAATGACATCCGCCGTTTCGTAATTCATCGTGTTGTAGAGCAGCAATATTTTCTCAAAACTCGCCTCCATGAAATTGCCGAGAGACAGCACGAACAAAATAATCATGACCGGCACCATGCCGATGAATGTAATATGCCGGGCCTGCTGCCACCGGTTCGCTCCATCCATCCTGGCCGCTTCGTACAGTGTCGGATCAATCCCCGCAATGGCAGCCAAATAGAGAATCGTGCCCCATCCCACCTTCTGCCATATCTCGGAGCCCACATAAACTGTCCGGAACCACTCCGGCATGCCCAGAAACATGATCGGCTCGATGCCAAACGTCTTGACGAGCAGATGGTTAACCACGCCAGTTGTCGGGGACAGGAAGGTGACCAGAATGCCCGCAATCACAACGGTGGACAGGAAATGCGGCATATAGCTGATGTTCTGCACAAACCGTTTGAACCATTTCCCCTTCAGCTCATGAAACAGAACCGCCAGTATAATCGGCGCCGGAAAGTGAAAGAGAAGATCGTACACATTCAGCATGATGGTATTGCGAATCAGCTTCCATGCATCGGGGGTAACATAGAAAAATTCAATCAAATGCTTGAATCCAACAAACTTGCTTCCCAATATGCCCCTGCCGATCGAATAGTCCTGGAAGGCGATGATGATGCCGTACATCGGCGCGTACTTGAATATCAAGTAATACAAAATGCCAGGCAGCATCAGCAAGTAGAGCGCTTTATGTTTTTTCAGAACATAGCCGATTCGTGTTAGCTGCGCCAATAATCCCCACCTCCGATTGAAAGCATTTACATTCGTGTGTTGTTGTCCCCACTATACGAGCCGTGTTTCTCCCGCGTCTAGCATGCATCTTTTCCTCGAGACACTCGTTTTGCAGCGCCCATGGCGCAAGGCTTCCCGCTTGGTTCCATGCAAAAAAAGAGACTTCAGAAAATAATGCAGTCTCTTCTCTCCTATTGGTGGGAGCTCCGATATTTGGCCGGTGTGATGCCTTCGTATCGGCGGAAAGCCCGAATGAATGAATTCCTGCCCCAATATCCCACCTTCTCGGCAATTTCGTCGATTTTCAAATCGGTTTCGAGCAAAAACTGCTTGGCCTTCATCAGCCGGTATTTGGCAATATACTCCACGTATTTCTCGCCGATTTCATCCTTGAAGGTACGGCTGAAATGTCCGCTGGACATATTCATCAGCCCGGCAAAATACTCGATCGACAGCTCTTGATCATAATGCTCATGGATGTATTCCACGACCTCCATGAACTGTTGACTTCGACTGCTTGATACCGGCTTCCGGAACAAAAACCCGTGAATATCCTGAAAGCAGTGCGTCAGCTCGTCCCATGTCATGCACCGATTCAATCGTTCGAATAGACCGGCATAATAAGGGACGTTCAATTCGCTCCGCTCCGATTCTACCGCCCGGATCCAGGTATTCAGCACATCTGCCAGCAAATATTTCATCTGCACAGCTGCCGCGTCCTTGCGCTTTCCCTCCTCCAGCAGAGTATTCACGGATTGGAGCAGCTTATCGTACTCCCTGGTTTTATACTGATTGTGAATCCGCTGGACCTCCTGCACGGACAGAAAAGGGTCCCATTGCTGCGTCTCCCGACAAGGCTGGCTGCTGCAAATTTCAACGGCAGAGTGCAGTCCCCGATACTTCAGCATGGCCAAGGCATGCTCATAGGACTGGTGCAGCTCTTCCATGGCGTGAACGGTTCTGCCGATTCCGATCGTCGCTCTGTAATAAGTGCTGTACTCCAGGAATATGCGGCGAATCTGCTCCGCCATCCTTACCGGATGGTCCTCCAACTGCGGATCAAACTGAACGATGCAGGCCAGTAAATCCGGCCTTGTCTGGCAAATCCATACCATACCGGGTGCAAGTCGGTGAATCTTCTCCTTGAGTTCTGTCAGCAGAAAAGTCTTGGTCGATTCCGACGTGGACTCGTAAATCGACGGGTCCATGTGGAATGAGATGCACAGGACGGCTCTTGCCGCAGCTTCGCTATACGAGAATTCAATCTCCTTCGCATAATACTCAATGGATAACGCGTCACGATACTGACCCAGCAGTATTTTCGTGAAGAACTGCTCCTGCACGATGGGAAGCATCCCGCTCACCATCTGAAACAGCTCTTTATTCTCCGTCATGATGAACTGGGAATAGCGTTTAATGACATCGAACTCATTCCCTTCGTGGCGGATGGCCTTCCCCGAGAAGTGATGCGATCTCAGCCCTTCCTTGATTTCCCGAATCGGCTGATATAAGCGGCGGCTTAAATAATACGAAATCAGAGCGCCGACAATCAGGAAAAAGACAAGGAACAACCAGCTGATAAAGCGGGTAATATGCACCGGCTTCATTAAGGTACCTAAATCGATCATGCTGATATAATGCCAGGACTCATCGAAGCTTGAGGTCATGAAAGACATCCCGAGCTTGTCCGATATCGTAAATTGCGGGGCTATGCCCTCTGTGTGTATTCGCTGCTGCAGTGCATCCTGATCCTGCCCGGTCAAGCCGGTTTGGGATAACACTCTTCCCGTATCATCCACAATGGCCGTGCCCGTGACCCAGCTCTCCGGAACATGAATCTGCTCCTGAAGCTTGTCTCGTTTCACTTCGACCAGGAGATATACTTCAGGAGCGGCGGTGTTGAACGGGTAGCTCATGGAAGCCGTTAGTGAGGCAGGGGAATCCAAGAAATCCATCATTTTCTTGCCGGATAATTCGGCTTCAAGCTGAGGACGACGGTTCAGGTCCGAGGGATAGCGGGAATGGAAGTAATACGCTTTATTCGTGTAGGTCTCGGCATCAATCATAAGGTCCTGGTGTACAAAATAATAATAAGCCTTATCGACCAAATCATCCGATTCCAGCTGCTGCAGCTGCTCCCGCAGCGAATGAAGCAGTTCCGGAAGCTGCTGACCATCCGGCGACGAAGACATCGGTGCAAGCAGCACGCTCCGCAATCTCGATGTGCTGAGGATATTGATCATGCTGGTCTTCAAGGACTGAAGCTCGGTATCCGTCTGCTCGGAGAATCGGCTCATCATGATGCTGTTGAAGCGCTCGGCATCCTTCTCAATAATTCGAACGACAAGCACCTGCGCGAGAACCGATGCCGCAATAACGGGAATGAGAATGAGGAGAAAATAGTTGGCGAACAACCTCCAATAAAGGGTCTGTCTTCTGGGAGGCGAAGAATAGGTGTCCCCAGGCCCAGCCGTTTGGACAGGCGGTGTCCTTCGTTTCATGATTGTCCCCCCCTTTGCATTTCTAAATCGCAAGTCCAGCGGGCTTGCAGTTACGTTTACTATATTTTGATGTAAGTTATAATATTCGCCGCAGGAATCTAGGGAGGGAGGCTAACAGTAGATGGATACGTTGGATTGATCGATAAAATCTGAGAATAAAAAATATCTTTATTATGCTAAGCAGGGGCCGCTTTCCTCCCAATCCATCTTGGAATTATTTCACAGCAAATTCTAATTTGCCTCTAACCCTCCTCTCGTTTTTCTGTTCTACAGTTAGAACATCAACAGACAACAGGAGGATATGATATGAAAATCGTTATGATTCCGTCAGGGTTTAAGGAATGCCTGGATGCGGAAGAAGTCGGTGAAGCGATGCGAATGGGCGTTCATCGTCTGAATTTGGATGCCAGCATCACCGTCATTCCGATGATTGATGGCGGTGAGGGCTTTGCCAAGAGCATCGTAAATATAAAGCATGGACGTCTGTATCACAAGGAAGTTACGGGTCCCGTTGGTCAACCCATTACGAGTTATTTTGGTGTTTACACGGAAAACAACAAGAAAACAGCGGTCATCGAGATGGCAGCAGTCGCTGGCTTAAAGCTAGTTCCAAGGGAGCAGCGGAACCCGCTGTGGACAACGACATATGGTGTGGGAGAGCTGATCCTGGGGGCACTCGACTTTGGAGTGGATCATATTCTGATTGGATGCGGCGATTCCGGCACTTCCGACGGCGGTGCAGGGATGGCGCAGGCGCTAGGAGCTGTTTTTACAGATGAAGCCGGGCAGCCGGTCTATATTCGAGGCGGCGGCGATTTGGCTAAAGTACGATCCATCGATCTGGCTGACTTGGACCCCAGACTCACGGATGTACACATTGACGTAGCCTGTAATTGGCACAATGTGCTGTGCGGACGGGACGGCGTTGCCCATGTTTTTGGTCCGCAGAAGGGAGCCACTGCTGAAGAAGTGGAGCACTTGGCAAGTGCATTCCAGCACTATGCCCATCTGATACACAACCAGCTTGGCGTGGATATCGCCTTGGCTCCCGGAAGCGGAGCATCCGGAGGTTTAGGCGCGGGCTTGGTTGCTTTTGCCAACGCGAAACTTCATCCCCGTTACGAGGTGATTATGCAATACATAAATATCGAGCAGCATATCCTGGAAGCCGATGTGGTGTTAACGGCCGAGGGCTGCCTGGATTACCAGACCCCCAACGGAAAAATTCCTTCGGAGGTTGCGCGAATAGCCAAATCCAAAGGAATCCCCGTGATTGCCATTACAGGAACCATTGGAGAAAATGCTGCCATTAATTATGAGAATGGAATCGACGCCTATGCAAGCATTATTCAGACGCCGGCCTCACTGGATCAAGCGATCTTAAACGCATCGCCGTGGATCGCAGACAGTACCGAAGCTGCTCTCCGGCATGTGCGTATCGGGTATCAGATCGCCCACCGTACGCTCAACGAAGGATATCGGCCATTATGAAGCCTGAATACATGCCATCCGCAGACCAGCCGCTGAACAAGGCTGGCCCCGGAGCGCCGTCTATCCGGCCTGCAAAAGGGTTATGGATGCTATCCGGTTTTGCAGGCTGCAGCATTTGGATCGCTTCGGTTGAACATTTATCGTACTCCGGTAAAACTGCCTTCATTTTTTTTATCATCGCCATGGCTTTATGGATTTTCACCAAGATGCCGGCGGGATGGATTGCGCTGGGGGCTCTTGTCTGCATCGTTGCCTTGAAGGGCGCCCCTCCTTCATTGCTTTACGAATCCATTGCCGAAGAAATCGTCTGGCTGATGATCGGTTCGTTTATCATCGGCGAAAGCGTCAAGACCAGCGGTCTGGCCGCTCGCTTCACTCGCTTTATGCTGCTGCGCGCACGCAAGCCCGAACATTTTTTATGGTGGCTCGCGTTCGTGATTCAGCCTTTGACTTTCTTTATACCGTCTACCTCCGGACGAGCCGCCCTGACACTTCCCATTGTGAGAGAGCTGCACGCTTTATTGAAGAATGATCAGCAGAAAAAATCGGTTGCCATGCTTCTTCCCGTGATGATATTGCTCGCTTCGTCTGCAACGGTCATCGGGGCCGGTTCTCACATCATTGGGATCGGGCTGTTAAACGGGGCAACAGGGGCAGACATCTCCTATGTAACATGGGTGATATGGGGAGCGCCTTTTGCGCTTGTCATGTGCGGGTTGGCTCTATTATGCGTAAAAATAATGTTTTGGAAGGATGAACCGCAAAGCAATATCATCCCTTCCGGACATCAGTATTCAGAGAAGCTTCCCCTGTCTGGCAGTGAGAAGAAAACCCTCGGCTTGATTGCCGGGATGGTTGTCCTGTGGATGACCGAAGGATGGCATGGTTATGACATTGCGTTCATTACGATGGCTGGTGCCATGCTGCTCATGCTGCCTTCCATCGGGATTATGGAATGGAAGCAGGGAATGAAGAGCGTTTCCTGGAATTTGATCATGTTTGTGGCAGCTGCCACTGCTCTGGGAAAAGCCCTTGTTGAGAATGGCGTGGTGGATTGGCTCCAGCAGATTGTGTTCAGCAAGCTTCGTGTTCTGGAGACAGCCCCTCCCTTCATAACGCTGCTGATCATCATTCTTGTATCCGTTACTTCGCACTTGTACATCACATCCCATACCACAAGGGCCGTGGTGATGATCCCGGCATTTATCGTGCTGGGCCAGACGCTTCAGCTTAATGCTTCCGCCGTCGTTTTCTTGACGCTGGTGGGCATGAATTACTGCATCACATTTCCGGTAAGCTCAAAAGCGTTGCTCTTGTATTACGAGGATGAGTCTGTCTCTTATCCCGCCAAGGACCTGGTCAAGCTCAGCATGGTATGTATGCCTCTATATGTGGGTGTCATGCTGTTGTTTTACTACACATATTGGCAGTGGACGGGGTTAAGGTTGTGAGGGGTTATGTTTAATAAAGCCTCGAGTTTGGCAGAACAAAGAACGATGCTCCATGAAAAAACCTCCGGATCAAATGTTTCCATTCGAACCGGAGGTCCTCTAATTCATTATCATTCCAACCTATTCGTACTCAAACACCGCATCCAGCGTCAGCGTTACATTTGGAGCATAACTCGGCATCTGACCGGTCTCCTGCAAGTATTGCTCGACAATCCGGTTAGCATCAACCAGGGAGGTCAGCATCCAATCCTCATAGAGCTTGCCAAATTTCTTGAGGAGCCATTCTGACGTATATTCATTGGACAATGTAAACAGGGAATAGATCTCACGCACGGTATTGGTACGCTTGCGGCCATTATCATCCGTCCAGGTAACCTTTTTATTCAAGTCTACCTTGCGGATATCTTCTGTTTTGGTAGCCAGGATGCCATTCTTGTATTGAAAATAAATCCGCAAGGATTTTTCGTATTCATGGCCTTTAAGCAGTTTCCACCCAGCCATACTCCCGCTTGCATTGACTGCAGACATTTTGCTTTTACCAGAAGTTCCTCCTGAACTGGAGTTCTGCGCCTTCTTCTGCTCGCCCTCCACAACAAATTGTGCTGATCCCAGGGCGACGGTCATTTGCTGTTTGGATGCATCCCACTTTAGCTTTGCACCCAGCGCTGCGGTTAACAGGTCCGCTGACACCAGTGTCTCCCCCTTATTCTGGATCGGAGCTCCTTTCATGTTTACGGTTTTACCGTTGATCTTCGCCTGTTTACTACCCGCCTTAACATATATCTCCGTCTCCCCTATGGTAATATCAAAGGTCTTGGAAGCTGCCTGATACTGAACCGTGCCTCCCAAAGCTTCAAATACCCGCTTCAGCGGCAAATAAGTAATACCCTTCTCCTGCTTGGCGTTCTCGAGCGGCTTGCCAAGTCCCGAAACGATCTTGACCGATTGCTTCTTGCCGGCAATATCCACCGTCAGAGTGGCTTCACCCACACCTAGGATTTTGTAGGCTCCCTTCTCTACCGCTTTGATGATGTGCGGCTTATCTACAGACAAAGCGATCATATTGCCCGGAATCTTGTGTTTCTCTCCATTACCATACTGAAATTCAACAGTTGGAGTAATGGAGCTTCCTACCTTCGGCTTACTATTCGATACTTTTAGCGTAACGCTGGTAATGCTTGGAACTGGCACATCGTATTGTTGTCCGTTATCATACTCTATCCATGTGCCATCCATTAATTGTGCGAAAAAGCTTTTGGAACCTCCAATTCCCACAATCTGTTGAACCCCGCTGATCCCGTTCAACGGGTTCATTTCGAATGTTTGAGTGAACACATCCAATTTGGCATTCCACACAGTCCCATCCTTTTTCACAATAATCAACTTCTGTTCTTTACCAAAAGAAATGTCAGCTGCATCTTGAATCAGTTTTTGTGACAGGTAGGTTGTGCTGCCATTAATGCGAAGTGTACTGAACAGTACGAGCCTTCCGTCATTATATAAAATAGCGGCATAGTCGCCGGCCACTTTAATTTTGCGAATGGAGTTCACATCCGTCACTTGACCCAGGGCCACGGGCTCCGGCGTATAGGCGCTATTGTGATACAATACTGTCCCCGACTGGGTAACACCACCGATAATACCCTTATTCTCATCAAATATGGAAATCCCCTCAAAGCCCTTTACGGCTTGCGGTTTGGAACTATCCAGGCGGTTAACGTTGCCATCAGAGGTCAGCCAGTAGCCTTGTCCAACCTGCTTTACGTTACTCTGGCCCGCCACATTCTGAAAACCGGATTCTCCCCACATGACCAGTCCACCAGCATTGTTCACACCGAATCCGTACTCGCTTGATCCCGCAATCTGTTTCAGGTCCCCACCCATAGGAAGCGGGATTTTGGTCATTGGAAGACGGGTATAAGTAACCCAAGCTGTACCATCCTCCATTAAGGGTGTGCCATCAGGCAGCAGCATCGCAATCTTAGAGCTTGCCTTGCCCGACTCGCCATAAGCAGCTCCGGCAGCTGTCGGGACTATCATACACACCGCTAACAGCAGCATTAACATTTTTTTTAACATGCATGAACCTCATCTCTCTTAGAATGTATCACTTTCAAATCTAGTAATTTTGAACCAGGAATATTATACCATTCAATAGAATGAAACCATATTAAAATTTGGCAGCGTTGCTGATGGTGGCGGTGGTAACATGGTCGCATGGCGGTCCTGGGGGCACGGTTGCGTGGCGGCGGTGGGGGCATGGTCGCATGGCGGTCCTGGGGGCACGGTTGCGTGGCGGCGGTGGGAACGTAGCCGTGAGGGGAGGGTAACGGTGGTGGTGACAAGTTGGCGGTAGTGGTGGTTGTGTGACGTGGTGGTGTGACGTGGTGGTGTGACATGGTAGCGATGTGGCAATGGTGACGTAGTGGTGGTGGTGTGACATGGTAGCGATGTGGCAATGGTGACGTAGTGGTGGTGGTGTGACATGGTAGCGATGTGGTAGTGGTGACGGTGCTGCCGCTCTTGGGGCTAACGGACAGAGGATACGTTATTTAGCTGGAAAAGTGTTGTTTTTGAGACTAACGGACATGAGATACGTTATTTGTGATATGAGTCAGCAATTTGTCTGTTTTATGAGGTAATAAGGGATCCTGAGTCCGTTAGATTCAAAAAAGGGATTAAAAGAGGCAAATAACGGATCTGGAGTCCGTTAAGATGTCGGAACAGCGGCAAGAACCAGGGTTACTCGCGTAATAGTGGTGTTGGGGACCAACCCCAGAATCTTTGTACACGGGGCTTGCAATCACCACGGCAGCAGCACCTTCAACAGCCGTGATCCGGATTTCCGCAACCGATACATCCAAAACCTGATGCAGACACCAACCGTTGGGAGGGCGCCCCATCCTTTCATCGGTCTCCACAACTAACAGCCACTCCTTCTCAGGAACGAGCAGCAACTCCCTTGCTGTACCGGTTCTGAGGGCACGGGCAATCCAAGATTGATGTGCCAAATCGCAGAAAAAACGTCCCTAAAGCCTGTCTCCAGACTTTAAGGACGCCTCCCTATACCTCACTCAGTTTATACGCTCAAACACTTTGAAACTCCTGTCTTCTTGCAGAGCTACCAACGTATCATCATTCACGATATAGATCTCCGTGCCTTCTTGAAGTTCATTCGACGATAGGTTCGTATCCGGGTATTGATCCGGCTCGAGCTGCTTCTGAATCCTACCCGCCAAGGTCAAATCTGCATCGGCAAAAACTTCCGCAGATTCGATGCCCTTTCCGATATACTCTTCATCGTTATAATTTAACACAGACGCATAACTCACTGACTGCTTGCTCCCGCAGCCCAAACACAGGATTAACAATAAACTGATGACAGGAATCCCTGCTAACTTTAGCCTGTTGCCCACAAGTCCTCCTCCTTTATAGCCTTTGCATTACCGTTTTTCTATAAAAAAGAGATTACAGCAGCTCATCCAGACGCGCCTCTAATTCTGCCCTATCATAACGAATGAATGCCCCATTCACCGTTCCAACCAGCACCTCATGCTCCGTTATGTTCAGCGCGCCATTTCTTGCATACTGCTCACGCAGGTCAACGTTGCCGGTGATCACATGCTGCAACCTTCCCAAGCTCTTGCCGGTCTCCTTGTTCAGCACCACCAGATCACTGCCAAGGCTTATAAGCAGGTAACGGTCCAATATTCCATAACTGCTGCCAACCAGATGGGATACATCTTCTTTTGCTTGCAACGAATGATCCATCTTCCAAATCACGCTGCCGGTCTTCTGATTCACAGCGGCCGGGATGCCGTTCAAGGTTAGATAGACTCTCTCGCCCTCAATAATTCCGCGGGAGGCCCTTCCCTTCAGCGTCCAGACTTCCTTCCCTTCAACGCTGTCATACAGCACGCTTTCGTAAGCGGTCGCCCCGCTGAAATACTTCCCGTTCAGCGCACGCTGCACCAGCAGATACCGCTCATCCAGCACCTCAAACCGTTCCATTTCGGAGGCTGGATAAACGCCCTCCCGCTCACCGGTCCTCGTATTGAACAGAACCCACTGGCTGCCCAGCAGCATCCATCTTGTCGTAAGGTCCGCTGGCGCTATCGGATCATAACGATATCCTCCCGTAAAATACGAATCCCGGGTCGGATCGTCCATTGTCCTTTTCCCGACGTTGTCATACCAAACGGCTTTGCCGGTTACAGGATCATACCCTTCAAGCCGCCCATTCTGTTCGATGAGTATGTACGGATCATCGCCCTGGCTTAACAGACGGTGGTCGCCAGTCAGCGTCTTTTTCCAGCGCAGCTTGCCGGTTTCCTGATCCAGCACACTCAGCAGACTCCGGGTTTCATGCAAATTAAGCGGTTCATCCAGAACAATCGCGTCTTGCACAGCCGTCATGGTCAGGCCAAATTCATTCTTCGGCTTAACCTCCCACAGCACTTTACCATCCGATAGCCGGATATGACGCACCCTAGCCTGATAATTTTTGATGACAGGATTGAAGGCCGAGAACATCGTGACATGCTCGCGATCCTTATCTATTACGGCCGTATACCAGCCAAAACCTGCATCCTCCTGCCACAGTTTCTTGCCTGTACTTCGATCGATGGCATACAGGGATGAATGATCGTGCATGCCGCTATAACCGCCGTCATCTCCCTTGAGGAGCAATACGTCCTCATTGGCCTCCAGTAGGAACGTATAATTCAGATTGCCCTGATTTCTCCAGGCGGGGTCAGCCTCTATCGTCTTCAGCGGCGGTACAGCGGCAAAATGATAGGTAAACTCGTAGTCATCACCAGCACCTCTACGCTCAAACACTCCCGTTGCAGGCATTGTCCATTCGCTAGCCACCAGCTTTCCGGCAGGTGAGAAGGTGGCTGTATAATGTACATCCCGCAGCTCATACCTCCAGGTTTCACCCAGGATCATCGGTTTACTGGAGCTCTGCTCCTGATTCCGTGAGGTCTCCCTCACCTGCGGCTCTCCGAGCAGTTTTTTCACATAAGAAGAGCTGGTTCCTTTCTTGAAAAGAAACTCCGTCAAGTTGCGCACCACATCGGTCGATAATTCAGACTCCCCATCCAGCAGTCCGTCGGGCAACGTCTGTTTGCTTGCTATATCCTTTCCTTGCACCCACATCATCGCCGGGCGATAGATCTGGTAATCATCCTTCCACTTGGCAGGAGGGATGATAACACCGTACCAGTCCTTCCACTGTGCGACGGCAACGAGTGACATTCCGGCAGCTGTTACCGGCCATCTGACCCCGCTCCCGGGAGCCAGGTATAGACTGCCGCTACTGCGCAATTGAAGCGAGAGCGGGGAAATTTCTTGGCTTAGTGCTGCTTCCTTGGTCGCATACCACGTCGGGAGCCACAAGTCTCCTCGGGAATCGGATTGGATATAGGACATTTCGTCTTTCACGGAGCTGATCCGGAGCACTTCTCCCTTGGCTCCATAATAACTTGCCTTAAGATCTGTCAGATGGCTGTTCTTGGTAAGCGCACTAGGAAAAAGGGCGGTCTTCTGCCGGATCGTGACCGTTTGACCTGCTTTAATAACGTCTGCGGCACCAGCAACGACAACACGAGCGCTCTCCTCCGTCCGCTGAGCCGGAACCCAAATGAGCGATATACTGACGGCTGTCACTATGCCGATGAACCATCGCTTTCGGATCGATACACGTGAACTCACAGGAACCATCCTCTCCAATACAAGCGTATATATGGTAAACGCTATTATAAGACAATATGTTCCATAATCCAAAGAAAAAGCTCCCTTTCGCGAAGGGAGCTTTTTCTAGTTTCTCTCGTTGTTGCGTAAATAAAGTAATCCTCTCACCGGATACGGCGTGGTATTTTCAACGGAACACGACTTGCCGGCTTTCCCTTCATCGTCGTATTTCCAATCTCTTGCCCGAGTCATATAGTAAACGGCCCTGCGGCACCTGCTCCCCCGTCATTTGCCTTGTACGATGGGTCACCCCATCCCACACTTCACCCCATAACTTCTCTATAAAAGATGCAGAAGAGGCAGGCGAATCCTTATGCATTTCTGCTGTTGATCCCTTAAGGCTTTTGCCGCTTGGAGTTAACGTCTCTCTGTAAGACATCCGGTCCCCTCCGCATCCCGATACAAACAAGACCATAACAATCAGACCCATTGCCAACCATACCATCGTAAATCCAGCGTTCTGCTTCGCATGCTGCAACAAACTCATCTTCGCTGCCTCCTTATGTACTTCCTGAAGGAAAGTATAAGGAACATATCTTATCAACCAGGCTTCCAAATCCTTAACGATTGCTTAAATTAAACTGAACAATTACATCGGGCATGCGATTACCAGCGTGAAAACTTTCTTATCTTATTTGTCAACAAAAAAAGCTCCCTTCAAAGGGAGCGCTCCGTCAAGTACCCGCCCAGCCTGTATAGCATCCGTCATATGACTTTAGGGAAACGGGTTTCGAAGGTCGTTCTCCGCTCATCGCTCCGCACCCGGATTTCGCCGCCCTGGACCTCCACAATGCTCTTCGTAATCGCCAGTCCCAAACCGGTGCCGCCCGTCAGCTTCGAACGAGAGCCTTCCACACGGTAGAAGCGGTCGAATATGAAGGGCAGATCCCGCTCGGGAATCGGATCGCCATAGTTGGTGAAGCTGATGCTCACCTGATCCCGATCGCTTCGGACGGCGATGTCGATGATTTTGCCGGATTCTCCGTACCGGATCGCATTGGATATCAGATTCTCATAGGCACGGACAAGCTGCGCGCCGTCTGCCATGATGATGAGGTCTTCCTCTGCCGTTAGGTTGCATTCCATCCCGGATTTCTCCAGAGTCGGTACCGATTCCTCGATAAGCTGCCTGATGAACCGGACCATATCGATCTTCCGGATATCCAGCGGGAGCCCATTATTAATCCGTGTATATTCAAACAGATCATCAATTAGCCTTTTCAGATTTTGGGCTTTCTCATAAGCGATATTTACGTAATATCGCAGCTCCACCTCATCCTGATATCGATCCTCCTCAATCACCTCAAGGAATCCCAGTATCGAGGTAAGCGGGGTCCGCAGGTCATGAGAAACCCCTGTAATCAGATCATTCTTGGTCTTCTCGGCGTAGCGCTCCTCCAGAATGGATTGATGCAGCTGCCTGCTCATCTGATTGATGCTCTCGGCTACCTCGCCCAGCTGACTGCCGGAATAAACCGGAATTTCGGTATCGAAATTCCCTTTGGCAATTTCACGAAGCCCGTGCGTAATTTCCTCCAGGTAAGCGTTCAACTGCTCAGTCATGTGATTAATGCTGGAAGCAACGCTGCCTAATTCATCCTGGGTTTTGAGCTCGATTTTGGAATCGAATCGTCCGGCTGTAATTTCCTGAAGTCCTGTCTGGATCTTCTGCAGGTCTGATACGAACCATTTTGTGGTCATATAATAGCTGGCAAAAAAGAGAATGATGCCCGTGAGCATCATGACTGGCTCCGAGCCAATATTATTGATGAGCCAGGCAAGCGGCGAATTGATCGCCGGTAAACTGAGGATCAGCGTGCCTAACGAATAGAGAATAATAAGCAGGGCAGCCGTAATGCCGATGCTGGTGAGCAGCATGAGCATCATCTTCAGGCGGATGCTATGGAGCTTCATTACTTTCAAGTCTGTCACCTCTGCTTAAGTTTACTCTATCTTGTACCCGATTCCCCATACGGTTTTTATATACTCCGGCTGCTGCGGATCCTTCTCGATCTTCTCACGCAGCTTGCGAATATGGACCATGACCGTATTTTTCGATTCCATGAACGGCTCATTCCACACCTCGGTATAAATCTTGTCCATGCTCAGCACCAGTCCGCGGTTAATAGCCAGCATATGCAGCAGGGCAAACTCGCGCGGTGTCAGCTTGATCTCCTCGCCCGCCACCGTGACCCGGTGTGAAGCCACGTTGACAATCAGCTCATCGATCTGGATCTCGTTCTCGTTTCGTACCGATCTGCTGTTCAGGTGTTTGTATCTGCGCAGCTGCGATTTGATTCTGGCAATCAATTCGAGCGGACTGAACGGTTTGGTCACATAATCATCCGCGCCAATGCTGAGCCCTGAGATTTTATCAATCTCCTGGCTCTTGGCGGACAGCATGATGATCGGCGTGTTGTTCTCCTCCCGGATCTTCATGCAAGCCTCTATCCCATCCATCTGCGGCATCATGACATCGAGGATGATCAAATCCACCTTCTGCGTTTTCAAAATCTCCAGCGCTTCCAGTCCATGAGAAGCCGTGAGCAGCTTATAGCCTTCATTTCTCACGTAAATCTCCATTAATTTAATAATTTCGGTTTCATCGTCTACCATTAGTATCGTAACTAAAGACATGGCTCCTCCTTGATATCAACTGACAGGAGAACGTCTACCAGACGCAGCCTGTGCAGTCGAACCGCGCGCTGCGCGGCAGTATCTATCCTGATGTTAGACAGCCGTGCCCTCGCTTCGCATACGTCCTGGCTGCTGCGAAGCGAACTATGAACCAGAGAGCGGCACGGCCGGTTGATCGGCAGGCTTGATGGATTTCTTCGATTTCGGAATATTGCCGAATATCACCCAGGAACCTGGTATATAGCGCACCGTAAGCTCGACAACGATCCATGAGCAGCCTATTGCGGCTGCAAAACCCCCGGCATACCACAGATGGGTAATGACCGAGCTCCCCGTGGCAAGCGGGAATTCACGGTAGATGAGCAGAAAGAATGGATGAATTAAATAGATTCCAAAAGAAACGGCCCCCAGTCTCTCCAGCGCAGGCGTCCAGCCACGAACCCCGATCCGATAAAATAGAATAGCAAGCTGGAGCAGCACCAGCGCCCCAAAATAGGTATGTGCATTCCACATCAACTCGTACAGCGTAGAATTATAGCTCGTTCCGTGCAGACGATTGTTGTAATACATGTAGACATGACCAAGACCCGCAGCAGCCCACATTACCCACAGCATCACCCAAGCCGTAACGCGGTATGGCGTAACATTCGCACGACTGATCACAAGCCAGGCTTTCAGTTTCGGATAATAGATGCCGATAAAAGCTCCCAGCATGAAATAGGCAATGTAGGACAACGCCCAGCTTCCCTTATTCGGTACCTGCCAATAATACTTATTCATAAGTATAAACGTCCACTGGATAACCAGTCCAATCGGTATCGCCCATTTCGCAAGCGACGGCAGTTTCTTGAATAACCACAGCGCAAGCGGAAACAGCACATAAAACTGAATGCTGATAAAGACAAAATATAGATGCGTATAGGCTTTGCCGGTCAGCAGCTTCTGGACAAAACTCTCCATCGTCTCGCCAAACGGTCTGCCTTGATAATACAGATAGTGAAGCAGCACGAAGTAGAACACCGAAAAGAGCGTGTACGGAATGATAATATATAACAGTCTTTTTTTGTAAAACCCGCCAATCAGCTCCTTCGTTGTGGGACGATCATAGTAATTGTAGAAGAGGACCAGACTGCTCAAAAATATAAACGTAGGCGTTCCGTACTTCATAAAGATATTCATGAAATTGTAGATAAAAAAATACTTGGACTCCATCATGGCGGACACCGCATACGACGTGGAGTGAACGGACAGGACGCCGAGAATGGCAAATGCGCGCACCAGCTGCAATTCGGGAAGACGCTCCCTTGGCAATACATTCGTTTTGTTCATAGATATACCCTCTCATCTGAAGTCCGTTTTTTTTCGTTTGTTAGACGAAACGGATTCATAAAGTATATAGGACAGTTCTTAACGCCATACTTCCAAATCCTTAACAATTACTTAAGATTTTGCTCCCTTCTCCTAACATAATTCTTCTTGATTGTATGGAATCCTTGGACTTACAATTAAATTATCTTTCCAATCGGGGTGAAATGGGAATATGAAAGGTGGTTCATATATATGAATTCACAGGAATACAAGCAATTTTATGATACCGTAGGAGCCTTGAACGGCTGGGACTTCAGCCAGATCAGATGTACTTCAGAAGGCGTGGAATGGGATTTCTATGATCAGGTTAGTCGATTATGCACAGCATCCGATGTTCTGCTTGATATCGGTACTGGCGGCGGAGAGAACCTGTTGTCTATCGCCTCCCACGCAGCATTGCTGGTTGGGATCGATCTTTCCCACACCATGGTTGAAACCGCCCGGCGGAAAATGCAGCGGACCTCGATTTCCAATGTACGCTTTGCACAGATGGAAGCTGGGTCGCTTTCATTCCCTTCGGAATTTTTCAATATCATCTCATGTCGGCACTCCCCTTTCCACGCATCCGAAACTGCCAGAGTCCTGATGGAGGATGGCGTATTTCTGACGCAGCAGGTTCGCGAGTGTGATAAAGCCAATCTGGTACAGGCCTTTGGAAGAGGACAATCCCTTCGTCCGGACGGTAGCCTGAAGGAACAGTATACGAAGGAACTCCAGCTTGCCGGATTTCGCAATATTCATTATGCCGAGTATGATGCAGTCGAGTACTACGAGCGCGAGGAGGACCTGATCTTTCTGCTGAAGCACACACCCATCATTCCTCGATTCGGTCAGGAGGAAGATGATTTCCGCATCCTTCAGCAGTTTATCAGCGACCATCGCACCGATCGGGGAATTCGGACGAATGCCGCGCGGTTTATGATGATAGCCCGAAGATAAGAGAAGTCGAACCACTATCTTTTATCCTCCGGATATCCATACCCCATATCAGCCTGCCATTAAACACAAAGAGCGCACAAGGGACAAGGCCCTTGGCGCTCTTTGTTTTGAAGGAGAGATTCCCTATTATCTCAGCATGATTGAACCGCCATCTACCATCAGTGTTTGACCCGTCATGTAGTCGGAATCGGTGCTTGCCAAAAATACGGCCACGCGTCCGATATCCTGCTCGGGATCCCCCATTTTTTTCAGCGGAATTTTATCGACCATACCCTGGTATTCTTCCGGGAATGCCTTGCTCCACTGCTCAACGCCCGGCGTCAGTGCAATGGGACTGATCAGATTGACGTTGATGCCGTCGGCTCCCCATTCGTTGGCGGCCACGCGGGACAGCCCACGAATGGCTTCTTTTGCTGCGGCATAGGAGGCTTGGTTCACCATGCCCGACAGACCGGCACCGGATGCAAAATTAATCACTTTGCCCCGGGTTGCCTTCAGATGAGGATAACACGTCTGCATAAAATAAAACGTCGGATAAAAACCGGTATCAAACGACAACGCCATCACGTCATCGGTTGTATCCACGATGGGTACCTGCTTGGATACATGTGCATTGTTAACGAGAACGTCGAGTTTGCCGTAAGTTTTCACAACATCATCGACAATACTCTGAATCGAGGATTTATGGGTAATATCACCGTTGATAAACATCGAATCACTGAACTCTTTCAGTCTTTTCTCCGTTTCACGCCCTTTCTCCTCATTCACGTCCACAATTACAACCTTAGCGCCTTCCTTAGCCATGGCAAGAGCCATGCCGCTGCCGATGCCTCCGGCACCACCTGTAATTATAGCTACTTTATCCTTGAGTCTCATGCTGTATGCGCCTTCTTTCATCAAAATGATAGCCTCGCTATCAAAGATAGAGCATTTCGTGGAGAATTTCAAATTGCACCTATATTATCCCGCTGAAATATGGAAGCATATTTCTTATGCATCAAAAAAAAGCAAGCCTCTCACCAGGAGAAGCTTGCTGTCCATATTGGGATATGGTCATCACACATCAGTGAATCTTGTCGCTATTAACCGTTGACCAGCAGCTCTTTCAACTGCTTGATCTGTTTACGCTCTCCCGCAAGCACCAATGTCGATCCCGCTGTCAGGATATCGTCCGGACCCGGATTGATTCTCTGCTCTTTCTTGTTCACAATCGCTAATACATTAGCACCTGTACGTTGACGAACCTGAAGCTCCGCAATGGATTGTCCCACGCATTGGTAATGCGGCTCAATTCGTGCCCATTCGATGATCAGATCCTCGAGTGTCACCTCAATGGTCTCCAATGCTTTCGGTTTATACGTCATGCCTCCAATAATTCCGGCGATTTGTCTAGCCTCGTCATCTTCTAATGTAATCTGGGAGATGCTCTCCTCAGGATTGTCATCTTCAAAGTGGTACAGCTCTCTTCGACCGTCGTCATGTATAACAACAACCAGCTTATCCCCTGATCTCGCCTGAATAAGGAACTTCTTCCCGATACCCGGCAGATCAGATTCGCGAATAATACTCATGTGTAAATCCTCCGTTCTGGGTTAATTCAATCTCTAGATTATATAGATTAGTTGGGAGAAAGTAAATCATCTCGGTCGTCCTTATGCTTTCCTTTTTTTCACTTTCTCCACAGGATCGGTCCATTTGAATAATTGATTCATTCCACGGTACACGCGTTTTGATTCTTTCGCTAGAAGAGGCCCAAGAATCGCGAGAATCAGAACATAGAGCGCAGAGAATGGTTTCAGCATTGCGGACAGTCCGCCCGCGAGTCCCAGATTGGCAACGATAATCGTAAACTCGCCCCGTGCCATAATAGTCAACCCGATGTTAAGCGACGACTTATGCGACAGTCCAGCCTTGCGTCCCGCGATCATACCAGCAACGAGGTTGCCGATAATGGTCAGCACCACGGCGCCAAGTGCCAGCCATAACGCATTTCCCAGGGTGGTCGGATCGATACCAAGACCAAAACTGAAGAAGAATATTGCCCCAAAAAAATCACGGAAAGGAATAACCAGCTGCTCAATCCGCTCGCTATGCTCCGTCTCGGATAGAGCTAGTCCAAACAACAGCGCACCGATCGCTTCGGCTACGTGCAGGGTCTCTGAGAACCCGGCAATAAAGAACATCGTTGAGAAAACAACAATAATGAAAATCTCGCTGGACGTAATATTCAGCAATTTGTTAAGTATAGGCGGGCCTTTTCTCGCAATGACAAAGAACAACAGCATGTAGCCAATGGAAATACAAACCGAGATGATCGTTGCTCCTACCGATGTCGCCCCGCCTAACAGCAGTCCAGACATGATCGACAAGAACACGGCAAGGAAAATATCATCGAACAAAATCATACCGAGAATAAGCTCCGTCTCCGCATTACCGGTGCGTCGCAGATCTACCAGTACCTTAGCCACAATCGCACTGGAAGAAACAGACAACATTCCTGCGATGATCAACGTCTCATACAGTGGCATATTGATCAGGAATCCGTAAGCAAGACCCAGTACAAAGTTCAATACTACATATACGGTTCCGCCTACCACAATGTTTCGTCCAGATTTGATCAATTTTTGAACGGAGAATTCAAGGCCGAGATAAAATAGCAAGAATAGGATACCCATCTGCCCCAGAAAATCAATGATTCCCTGGCTCTCGATAAACTTAAAATCCAGAATACCTATCGTTGGTGCATGTGGCCCTACAAGCATCCCCAGCACAATCAAGAATGGTATAATTGAGAACTTGAGTTTTCCGGCAATCGCAGAGGCTATAGCAACCAGAATCAGAGCAGTTCCAACCTCAAACATCATATGATCCATAGAAGACCTCCTCCTCCTCCTCAAATTTTATTACTGGCAATCATTTCTATTATACATAAAAATGCATACATTTACAAAAATGCATCCATATTCTTTGGTTGACTCCGATTTAGATCATTATGTTCGAGCTCGTAATAAATCTCATTATTTGATTAGTTATTTCATTGTTTCCATTAAATATAAATTCTATCCGAAGATCACAAACAATCCTGCAATAATGAATAAATATACATTATTATGCATGATATAACAGGTAAAAAAATCCATGTATCTACACTTAGCCACGCATCTCTACAACCGATATCCTTTTCGAACAGAAAAAAAAGAGCCTCATGGCTAGTGCCACGGGGCTTCTGTCATTTTCGTATTTATTTAAACCAGCCTTTTTCCTTAAAGCGGGTAATCGCCTCAATCCGGTTGCTGACGCCAAGCTTATCCAGAATAACGGAAATATAATTACGAACCGTCCCTGTTGTAATGAATAGCTGGGTGGCGATTTCTTTGGTGTTCTTGCCGTCTGCAATGAGACTGAGAACTTCCTTTTCCCGTTCCGTCAGCGGATTCTCTTCACCGGAATAGGCTTCGTCCACCAGCTCCGAGGCATATATCCGTCTGCCTGCCATAATGCTGCGAATGGATGCAGCCAATTCCTCGCTCGGGCTGTCTTTAAGCAGATACGCGTTAGCACCTGCCTTCACGGCACGCTCGAAATACCCGGGCCGGGCAAAGGTAGTCAAGATCATAACCTTACAGCCATAACCCTTCAACTCTTCGGCCGCCTCAAGCCCGTTCATCATGGGCATCTCAATGTCCATGATACAGATGTCCGGTCTATGAAGTTTGACGAGCTTTACGGCATCCTTCCCATTGCCCGCCGTTCCAACCACCTGCATATCTTCCTCCAGATCAAGCAGTGAGGCCAGAGCTCCAAGCAGCAGCCGCTGATCTTCGGCAATGACAATTCTGATCATATTCCCGCCTCCTTATCCGGCAGTCTGAGCACAGTAGGTACTCGAAGGACAAGCGTTGTACCCTCGCCAGAAGTGAACTCCATGCTTCCATTCACGAACTCAAGCCGCTCTCTCATGCCTCGCAGCCCATTACCGCGATTCTTCGTATCCGTCACAAATCCCGTTCCATTATCCTTCACCCTCGCAACCAGATCGCTTTCGGTGGATTCAATCGCAATGGAGCAGGTCGTTGCATTGCTATGTTTGACTATATTATTCACGGCCTCTTTCAGGCACATGCTGATTACATTCTCATTCATTAACGAAAGATTATCCGGCTCCAGCGTTCCCTCAAAGGTCAGCTCGATCTGAGCCGCCTTTAATATTTGCCGAATGCGGAAGAACTCATCCGTAAGCCGGGTGCCCCGCATCCGCGTCACCATCTCGCGCACTTCTTTCAGTGCGGTTCTGGCCGTCTGGCGAACATCGTCGATCTCGGCTTGGGCTCTTGCCGTATCTTGTGTCATCAATTTGCCGGCCAAATCACTTTTAAGACCGATGAGAGACAGCTTTTGTCCCAGTGTATCATGCAAATCGCGGGCAATCCGCTGGCGCTCCTCCAGCTTGACGAGTTCAGAGATCCGTTTGTTCGCATCCTCCAATTGGCCCTGGAGTTGATCATTCTTATTTCGGTTATAGTTGGTCACGGGAAGCAGAATCACGCCTACCACACTGACCAGAACAAACGGCAGCTGTGTTATAAAGAACGGATTCCGCGTTAACAATCCATAATTGACCGTAATGACTGTCGTTATCAGATGAACGGTATACAGCGTGAAAAAACCGGCCTTATTCCTGATATTCCCGATAAAAAATGCGAGAAACAACGAGAAATAGATGTAACTGAAAACCACAGACATCGTGATTGATATCAGAATCTGCAGACTCGTCCAGAAATATACAACCCAGCCTTTCGACAGAAAGGACAAAACATAGAAGGCAAAAAACATCACAATCATCAGAATACCGATGACAATCTGATAGGTAGACGTCGACCGGAAGATGAAATAAAACGGAAGGATGTAGAAGACAACCCATACATACGGGCTTAACCCCGTGCTTTTATGAAATATCTGATACCATTTCTGCATGGGGTCCCACCTTCCGTCGGTTCAAGCTGATGAATTACTCGCCCTGCACTCTGGGTCTCGGGCTTGCCAGGTTCTTTTCGGCTTTCTCCAATACTGATTCTTTTGACGTACGCAGCGATCGCCGTGCATCCTTAAATGTTACGAACAGTTTTTTCTCTTCGTCCCATAAACGGAAGCGAATGGACTTCAAGCTGGTTTTCAGCGTAATCGTTGTTGCTTTTTGAAGAGGAGGTGCTGCTTCATGCGCCTTCTCAAGGTTATAGTTAGGAACCTTCGGACTAAGATGATGAACATGATGGAAGCCGATGTTGCCCGTGATCCACTGCAGAACCTTCGGCAGTTTGTAATAAGAGCTGCCTTCAACGGCTGCGTTGATATAACTCCATTCTTCATCATGCTCATAGTACGTCTCCTCGAATTGGTGCTGTACATAGAACAGCCATATCCCCAGCATTCCCGATACCATGAATATCGGAGCTTGAACGAGCAGGAATGCCTGCCATCCAATCGCCCAGCATAGCACTGCATACAAAGCCACAATCGAAATATTCGTTATATAGTTGCTGATCTTCTCCTTACGTCTCGCACCTTTACGGTTAAAACGATAGGAAACCAGAAAAATAGCGATGGGACCAAGGCCAAACATGACGATCGGGTTACGGTAAACCCGGTAGTACAGACGCTGCCAAAAGGATGCCGCTCCATACTCTTCAACGGTTAATACCCACATATCGCCGATTCCCCGCTTATCGAGGTTGCTGCTCGTAGCATGATGAATGGCATGCGTGTTTTTCCACTGCTCATAAGGACACAGCGTAATAACGCCCGTAATCGTGCCAAGGATTCTGTTCGCCCGGCGATTCTTGAAGAAAGACCCGTGAGTGCAGTCATGGAATATGATAAACGTCCGAACAACAAACCCCGAAGCAATAACGGCTATGGGAATGGTAAGCCAGTAAGATACAGATAAGCTTAGATAGGCGGCATACCATAGCAGTATTAAGGGAACCAGTGTATTAAGAAGCTGACCTATACTCGCCTTTGTGTCAATTTCCTCATAAGGGGCAACGTTCTTTTTCAAGCTGGACAGTTTGTTATCGGGCTTAGCCATAGTTGTCTTCCTCCTCGTAATGAAGCGCAAGGACGTTATGATCTCATTACGCACTTGTCTAACCTAATTATAAATAGTTTGTCATGTGCGTCGTAGTCATAAACGTCATTTCGGGAGTATGACAAATATCATATACCTGCCCGGGAGTCCGCCGGGAACCTCAAGCCGATCTGGCTTCTGGCTTCCTGCATGATTTCAGCGGTAATAAGAGAGTTGGCATGCGTATTAGTTGCACTTTCCCGTTCACCGCATTTTAATAAATCAATGAATTCCTGAGCTTCATAATACATGGATTCATGAGTTTGCAGTTGGGTTACGTTCTCAATCGTGCCGTCTCTATAGTGGATCTTCACATCATACGGCTGATTGATCTTATCGATGATCATTGTTCCATTCTCGCCCTGGATCTCGGCAGGAGCATAGGAATCACTGATCTTGGAATGCATGATGACGGCTTCCATTTCCGGATATGATAACAACAGACTCCCCTCCCCATCAACCCCGGTGGATAACATATAGCCTGAAGCTTTCACGGAGTCCGGTTTACCGAACAGGGTAACCAGAGGGTACAGGCAATAGATGCCCAGATCCATCAGTGAGCCGTTGGAATACTCGGGATTGAATGCATTGAGAACCGTGCCCTGCTTATAAGCATCATAACGGGAGGAATATTGGCAGTAACTTGCGAAGTAACGCCGAATGGGGCCCAGCTTGTACAGGTTGTCCCTTACGATTTTGAAGTTCGGCATTAATGTCGACTTCAAGGCTTCCATAAGCAGCACGTTATTGTTCTTGGCAGCTTCAATCATCGCAGACACTTCAACCGCATTGGAGGCCATCGGCTTCTCACAGAGGACATGCTTCCCATGGTTCATGCATTGTACAGCCTGCTCTGCGTGATAGGCATTCGGACTCGCAATGTACACAGCGTCAATCTCATCATCCTGCAGCATCGTCTCGAGACAAGTGTATACTTTTGGATCTGCATACTTTGCCGCGAATACCTTGCCCTTCTCTTCCGCTCGAGAATACACGGCGGCAAGAATAAACTCCTCGGTCTCCAGAGCCGCTTGAATAAACCGCTCGGTAATCCAGTTTGTGCCGATGATGGCAAAACGGATGGTCATCCTTAATCCCTTCCCCTCTTATCTTCATAATTGATTTCGTTTCTCGTTTACACCCATCCTTCAAATGCAGCAATCTTCTCTCGTGCCGAATCCGGAATCGGCGTGCTCTTGCCTGTCGCCGTATCAATGAGCACAATGGTTCCGCGTCCGGCAGCCTTTAAGGCACCGTCCACCACAATCGCATACTGCACATCCATCGAGGAACGCCCGATCTCTGACACCCGGACATGAAGCTTGAGCGGGTCCTTCAAATACAGCTGTGCCAGATACTGACACTCCAGATCCGCAACAACCGATACGGTCTTGTCACTGAATAAATCCTCGGTTAATCCCAAATTCTCGAAATACTCAATGCGTCCCTGTTCAAAATACATGAAATAACTGACGTTATTCACATGACCCAGCATGTCGGTCTCGCAGTACCTTATCTTTATCGGAATTTCAAAGTGGAAAGTGTCCAGCCAAGTCTGAGGATCCGGTTGGATAAAGGTTGTTTTTTTCATGATGAGTCCCCTTTCTCTTTATAAGAGGCGAATGTATGTACAATTTAAAATCAGCCTTCTACAAGGATAATGAAAAAAAGTTACGTACGTCAACTAAATAGCCAAATCACGGATAACATACCGGATTTATAGGAAAAAGACCATCCACTCTGGCAGCAGGATCACTGGAGGGAAGGTCTTTAGAAAGTATACATGTGTATGTGATGTAAGTGAAGCCTCAACCTTGCTGTTCCAGCTTCCAAGCGCGGCGGTTGCCTACAATGGCTGTATCAATGCCTCTTCTTATAGTAAGTCAAGGCAAGCGCCAACGCCAAAACGGAGCCCTTCACGATATCCATTGCATAATAAGGAACGGACAGCATGATCAGGCCATTTTGCAAAATACCGATCAGCACCGCGCCCACAAAGGTCCCCAGTGCATTCGGTTTGCCCGCTCCAAACACCGAGTATCCAATGAAGGTCGCAGCGACTGCATCCATCAGATAAGGTCCGCCGGAATTGACCTCGGCTGTCATCACTCGGGCACCGAGTATAATCCCGCCGATCGCAGCGAACAGGGCCGAAACCAGGTACGCAGCCAGACGATATTTACTCACTGGAATTCCGGATAAAGCCGCCGCTTCGCGGTTGCCGCCGATCATGTACATATACCGCCCATGTTTGGTATAGGTCAGGAATAGATGAACCACGATGACAACCAGCACCATAATAACAATGATCCAGGGAACTTGCCCGATCTTCTCGAACACCGCCGGAATTTTGCCGGTAGCAAAGTCCCCGCTGGGCA
Organism: Paenibacillus glucanolyticus NBRC 15330; assembly: GCF_004000885.1. Taxonomy (GTDB): domain Bacteria; phylum Bacillota; class Bacilli; order Paenibacillales; family Paenibacillaceae; genus Paenibacillus_AQ; species Paenibacillus_AQ glucanolyticus. The sequence goes on along the minus strand of NZ_BIMC01000006.1, from coordinate 189,395 downwards.
GAATCATATTCTGGGAGATCGTAGCGCCGCGGGTATACGTAAGAGCAACCCCTTGGAATATAAACATCGTCGCTAAGGTCATCAGCATATCATCGATCTTGAAGTTGATGACCAGGAAGGCATTGATCAGCCCTACAGCGAGACAGAACAGCAGTGTCAGGCCAATGCCGATGCCTATATTTTGCCCATGCCAGACGAACATGGATATGACCAGTGCATTCGCCAGGGAGGCCGTCGAGCCGACGGACAAGTCGAAGCCGCCTACGGCCAGCGAAACCGTCAAGCCCACGGCAATAATCGTAACAATCGAAATCGAACGGAGAATGTTAATGATATTGCTCGTATTCAAAAAGTTGTCGGCCACCGTGCCGAAGACGAGAATAAGCACAAATACCGTAATCAGTGTGCCGTATTTATATAGAAAATCAAATGCGAAGCTAGCCGCCGGCTTCTCCTTAACAGGTCTTGCTGTATTCATGTCAACCCGCCTCCTGTGCAATAAAGCAATATTTCCTCTTCATGGGATGACCGCGTCGTCAGCTCTTTGGTGATACTGCCGTCATACATCACATACACCCGATCAGTGATGCCAACGATTTCGGACAGCTCGCTTGAGGCGTACAGCACGCATTTCCCCCGCTTGGCAAGCTCGGCCACGAGATTGAATATATCCCGCTTCGCGCCAACGTCGACCCCCTTGGTCGGCTCATCAAAAATATACACATCCGCATCGACCAGCAGCCACTTGCCAATCGCCACCTTCTGCTGGTTGCCCCCGGACAGATTTCTCACCCGCGCCTTCTCGCTCGGGGTCTTGATCCCGAGACGCTCAATCATCTCTCGCGCCGCTTGCTTCTCCTTGCCAAAGCTCAGCCATGACCCCCATTTGGAAAAATGGGACAGCACCGCGGCCGTTAAATTAACGGACACCGGCTCTTCAACGAACACGCCCTCGCGGCGGCGCTCCTCGGGCACCAGGGCAATGCCATACCGCACAGCGTCATGCGGCGAGCGGATGCGAAGCTTGCTGCCGCCCAGCCTGATCTCGCCGGTCGAAGTATCGGATGCTCCGAATATTGCCCGGCACAGCTCCGTTTTCCCGGCGCCCACCAGTCCCGCCAGACCGACAATTTCCCCTTGGCGGATATGGAGATTCACGCCGTTAATTTTGCCGCTGTCCAGCATGTTGTTCACCTCAAACCAGGTGGGACCGATTTCTCGCTCGATGCGGGGGAATTGCTGGTCCATCTTGGCACCCAGCATGTATTCCACCACCTTCGGCTGGTCGATATTCGCGATGCGATCGCTTTTCACCAGCTGGCCATCCCGCATAATGGTAATCTCGTCGCAGATTTCATAAAGCTCCGGCAGCCGGTGTGATATGAAAATAATGCTGACTCCATCCTCCTTCAGCTTGCGCACCAGCTTGAATAGCTGCTCGGTTTCGCTGTGGCTGAGCGGAGCTGTCGGCTCGTCGAGCACCAGAATCCGGCACTGCTTGGAGACGGCTCTTGCGATCAGGACCATCTGCTTCTCGGCCAGCGTCAGCTCCGAAATCAGCTTTTTGCCGGAGACCCGTATATTCATGCGCGCCAGGATGGATTCGGCTTCCTGATAGAGTTCCTTCCAGCGGATCAGGTGCCTTCTTCCCATATCATGAACCGTCCGGTCCAGCATGATGTTCTCCCCGACGGTCAGGTTCGGAATGAGTGCCGTATCCACCTCTTGATACACGATCTGAATGCCGAGATCCTTCGCTTCCTTCGGCGAACGAATGTGTACCTCGCGTCCATCCAGCCAGATTTCTCCCTCGTAGTGGTTGTACGCTCCCGATAGGATCTTCATCAGAGTCGATTTCCCCGCTCCATTCGCACCGATCAACGCATGGGCAGTCCCTGCGGTCGTCTGAAAGTCAACATCGGTCAACGCCTTAACGCCTGGAAAAGAAATCGAGATGTGCTTCATTTGAAGTAAGGGGGCCTCAGTCGACAGAGTGGTCGAAGTGACGGCTGTTGTCTCCATAACGCTTCGCAAGTGTATTCTTCCCTTCAAATAGGATAGGGCGCCCTTATCGATAACCGACAAGAGCGCCTGTAGGAATAATGCTGTTTATTTGCCGTTGGCAGCTTTCAGTGCCTTCATCCAGTCCTCTTCGAACTCGGTGCTCGTTCCCCAGCTAGGGATGATATCAGCCAGGTTCACCATGTTGACCGCTTCGGTTGAACCCTCAAGGCCGGAACGCTCAATCAATACAGGCTCCAGGTTGTAGACAGCAGGTGTTTCCTCGCCAGCAATTTTCTTGGCAAGCAAACGGACATTGATTGCACCGATCATTTTCGGATCTACGGCAGCCGTAGCCACCCATGGGCTGTCCTTCTTCTGAATCAGCTCCAGGTCCGCATTGGACACGTCGATGCCGTAAATCTTAACCTCGGTACGTCCGGCTTCCTCCAGCGCTCTGGCCGCGCCGATCGCAAACGCATCCCACGTTGCAAAGATCGCGTCGAGCTCACCCTTCGGATATTTCGTCAGGATGGCGGATACCGCATTTTGCGTTTCCAGGGAAGTCTGGTCGCTCGCTACGCCGAAGCGCTCCACTTCCTTAATGCCCGGGTTGTTCTTCAACGTTTCCTGATAGACTGCATTACGGCGTACCATCGGCGGGAATCCATCCACCCACAGGTATGCAATGTTAGCATCCGGTCCTTGCTCTTCAACCAGCTTGTCCAGCGCAAGCTTCGCGAGCTGCTCATCGTCTTGCGAGGTCTGCGTAACCCCTGCAATGTCTCCGATCTCCGGCAGGGAGTCGAAGGTGACAACCGGAATCCCTTTATCCGTGATCTTCTTCACATCTTGAACCGATGCAGGATCGTCTCCATGCGATATAATAAATCCATCGTAATCACTGTCAATGGCCTGCGCGATGGCATCATGGAATTTGGCGGAGTCCCCGTTCGCCGAGAAGGTATCTACCTTAAAGCCGAGAGCCTCGCCTTCCTGCTTCGCACCAGCAAAAAATTGTGCCGTATGATCATCGCCCCCGATCTTGCGAACCACCATCAGCTTCACCGGATCCTTCTCGGCAATGCCTGCCGGCAGGTTCTCGACCTTGTCGGCCAGATTGCCTGCTCCCTTACCACTGCCGCTGCCTGATTCGGCACATCCGGTTAAGACAATCATAAACGCGAGCACCAGCGCCGTTAATTTCCTTACATGTTTACTGCCTTTCATGTTCTCTCTCCCCCTGTTTTCCGTAAAAAGGACTATTAATACAAGTAATCCTATAGGATTTAAACAAAGGCGTCAACTATTATTTTTTCGCTTTAATGCATTACACCATGCAGGCAAAAAAAATGAAAGTTATTTCTAACTCTCGGGCAGGCCTCCTTCGGGAAGCTTGCATTTTCTCAACGTCATTCCTTTGTTTATATATGTATCGGTAGCTGCAAGCCCGCATTTCAGAGCTGTATGTCATTCTTATGAAAAAAGAGAGCTGCGGGCTGCTTACATTTCATGCCCGAGCTCTTTTTAGTGGACAAGCTGTTTAAGTGCATATTACACCTACAGGGTGTATGCCTTAATCCAAACGAACGCCCATCGTTTCGAGCCAAGCCTTCGCAATCAGGCCGTGCCCGGCAGGTGACGGATGCACGCCGTCCGGAGCCCAGAAGGCCGCTTCGCGGCGCACCGACGCTGCAGCGAACAAGCCGTCCAGCGGCACCAGCAGCGCACCGTATTCAACTGCCAATTCGCGCACCGCCGTAATTTTCGGATCCAGATCCTCGCGCCAAACTCTGCGATCCTCCGGATGCGGCAGCACAAACGGTTCTACGAGAACCAGCTTGGCGTCCAGCGCCTCTTTGGTGCGTTCGATCAATTTACGGTACCCGGACTTGAAATCCTCGGTGCTTGTCGGATCTCCGCTATCATACCGGCGCCAGGTGTCATTGATTCCGATATAGATGGATACCCAGTCGGGCCTCAGGTCCAGGCAATCCTCCTGCCATCTGCCATTCAGATCGACGACCCGGTTTCCACTGATCCCTCTATTCAAAAAGGTTACATTCAACTCCGGAAATTTCATGCCAAACATCGAGTCGATCAATAGCGGATAACCGTTGCCCAAGCTGCCGGAGAAGTTCCGGTCACGTCCGCAATCCGTAATGCTGTCCCCTTGAAATAATACAACATCCCCTTGCTGCAAACGATTCATTGCATTTCCTCCTCATCCGTATGGTGCTATTGTACGTACAATTGGAAACTCGTTACGCTCATTTTCTCGTGAGAACGCTTCCTAGGATTACATATTTGCCATACAGGGCTCAATTCCTTTTAATGAATCATGCAAATCATCGATTTATGAGTGAATTTTTGGACTGCCCCGTTGAATCAGGAAGACGTCTATCGACGTACCTTCCTCAGAAGACAGACCGCATCTATATAAGTTGAACTAAAGATTCTCAGCCCGAGCATCACTACGAATACGGATTATTCTTCCGATCGCTGTTGCCCCCAGATTTCTATCAATCCATTAAAAATGGTTGAAATCCGGGTGCAGTATATGCTTCCGATGCGAGCTTTCCTTTGGAAAGCTTTCGGGCGACCGCTACCGCTCCTCCAGAATAATTCCGCCTTCTCCGTTGAGGTTCTTCTTTTCATTAGTTCAATCTATCCAGCCGAAGTTATTAGCGAAAGTTTTTTGCGAGATCAAGGCGGTAAACTTCTGAACTTCATACTCCTTATTCAACAAAAAACCTGCCCCGACTCCGGTCGGGACAGGTTCTATTATTGTACGATCAGGCTCCGGTTGGCATGGCCACCCAGTGGCCTTTCGATACCTCCACCAGCTCCGAATGCTCCAGATTATACTTGTCCTCACCGGTGCGTTCATCCAGCAGCACCCGTTTCTTCTGGGACTCAATCTTCGGATCGGGAACCGGAATGGCCGCCAGCAGAGACTTTGTATAATCATGCTGCGGTTTGGAGTACAGCTCCTCGCTTTCTGCGAGCTCCACGATTTTGCCCATATACATAACAGCAACGCGGTCACTGATGTGCTTGACCATCGACAGGTCATGTGCAATAAACAGATACGTCAATCCAAGTCGGTGCTGTAGTTCCTCCAGCAGCTTTACGATCTGCGACTGGATCGATACATCGAGCGCGGAAAGCGGCTCATCACACACGATGAATTTCGGCTCTACCGCAAGCGCGCGCGCAATCCCGATCCGCTGGCGTTGACCGCCGGAGAATTCATGCGGATAGCGTGTGGCATAGGCCGGATCCAATCCGACCATATCGAGCAGCTCCTCGACCCGTTTCTTTCGCTCCTGCTTGCTGCCGGTCAGCTTGTGAACGTCCAGCGCTTCGCCGATGATGTCCACAACCTTCAATCTTGGGTTCAGTGAAGCATACGGATCCTGGAATATCATCTGCATATGGCGACGCATCGCCTTCATTTCCGAAGGAGAGAGACGATTAACGGACATGCCTTGATACAGCACTTCTCCCCCTGTCGGCTGATGAAGGCGAAGAATAGCTCGTCCTGTCGTCGATTTCCCACTGCCGGACTCTCCAACTACCCCGAGGGTCTCGCCGGCCTGAATGTGAAAGCTGATATCATTCACCGCTTTGAGGACATTGCCTTTGCCCATATCAAAATACTGCTTCAAGGATTTAACCTCCAAAAGAGGTCCCTTATAGTCCGTGCTCGGCACGATGATCGGCGCCGGCTTCGCTTTCTTCTTCTCGTCCAGACGCGGAAGCGCATTTAACAGCTTCAAGGTGTAGGGATGCTGCGGATTCTCGAAGATTTCCTCCGTCGTTCCCGTCTCTACTATAACGCCGTCCTTCATTACCGCCACGCGATCACACATGCCCGCTACGACGCCGAGGTCATGCGTGATCAATATAATGGAAGATCCGAACCTCTCCTGCATATCCTTCATCAGATTGAGGATCTGTGCCTGTATCGTCACATCAAGTGCCGTTGTAGGCTCATCGGCAATCAGCAGTGCAGGTCTGCACGCAAGCGCAATCGCGATCATGACCCGCTGGCGCATGCCGCCCGAGAATTCGTGCGGGTATTGATTGTAGCGCGCTTCGCTGTTCGGAATGCCAACCAGCTTCAGCATATCAAGCGCTTGCTTCTTCGCCTCGTGCTTGGACAGCTTCTGGTGTTTAACCAGGCTTTCCGATATTTGTTCGCCGATTCGGATAGTCGGATTAAGCGACGTCATCGGATCCTGAAATATCATCCCGATGTCCCGACCGCGAATACTCTCCATTTCCTTCTCTGTTTTCTCGGCCAGATTCTGGCCCAGGAACCGGATCTCTCCATCCTTCATATAAGAAGGAGGGGACGGCAGCAGCCGCATGATCGAGCGTGCCGTGACGCTTTTGCCGCTCCCGGATTCACCAACGATTCCGAGCGTTTCGCCTTTTTTCACCTCAAAGCTCACCCCGCGCACTGCGTGGAATTCTGAATCGCGGGATTGAAAGGCTACACTCAAATTTTTAACCTGCAATATCGGTTCCAACTCTGCTCACCTGCCATTATGCGTTTATGTTAAAAAGGTAATATCCTCTGCAACTCTTATAATCTATTGACTTTTAAAATAGGCTAAAATAAAATATACTATATCACTCGGAATAATGCAATTTGGAACAAGGAGGAAAGGCACCTTATGGGGGGGACAGAAGCAGCAAGACCAAACAGACTCATAAGTTCAATAAGCAGCACCTACAGTAAGATCCTTCTGAATCCTTCTTATAGATACTTACTATTATTATTGGGAGCGCCCGTGAATCTCGTGGTCTTCCTATTTTATTTGGTTCAGAGGAAGAAGGATGACTACGCTGCGGCTGAGAACCGCATACGCAGCGAGATGCTGGCTGCCGGATATTTGGAAGCACTACGCACCGAAATTATGGAGCAGCAGAAGCGCAAGCATGGCTTCTTCAAGCAAAAGGTCAATGAAGGGCAGCTTCGGCAGGAAGTTGACAAGATCGTTCAAGCCAGGTTCCAGGAAGTCCTCAAGGAAAGAACCGGCAAGGAACTGAAGCTGAACCAGCAGAAGCGTTTGACCATGGCCGATACATTTGGTTCTCTTATCGAGAATCCGTTGTTTTTCATTATATCACTAATTCCGGGCCTGCTGATGTACATCCTTATTTTTTTGTACAGCAATCCCTACCTGAAATATATTCTGGAGAGACTCGTCATGACGGTCTTCGTGATCTTCGGCGTGGCGGTGCTCGTCTTTACGATCCTCCACTTGTCGCCGTTCAACCCGGCAGCCAACATTTTGGGGGAGACGGCAACACCGGAGCAGATCGCAGCTTTTAACAAAATGCACGGTCTGGACCAAGGGTACTTGACGCAGCTGTGGAACAATATTAAGGGAATCGCCTATTTCGATCTTGGGAAATCCTTCTCTGGCAACGAAGAGATCACCTCAAGCATCGCCAGGAAGTTCCCGATCACGCTGACACTCACGGTTATCTCCCTGATCATTGCGATTGCGATCGCATTGCCAATCGGGATTATCTCGGCTACGAGACCGAATTCGTTTTTTGACTATACCTTTATGTTTGTGGCTCTGCTCGGACTGTCCATTCCGAACTTCTGGCAGGGATTGATCTTTATCCTGAATTTCTCGATCAAGCTGCAATGGCTGCCTGCCACCTTTAATCCGGAGAACTGGCTGTCCATGATTATGCCGGTCATCGTGCTCGGGACGGGACTCACCGCTTCGGTAGCCAGAATGACGCGGTCTTCGACGCTGGAAGTCATTAATGAAGATTATATGATCACAGCCAGGGCGAAGGGGCTCGGCAAGCGCACCATTCTAATGAAGCATGCTGTCCGCAACGCCATTATTCCTATCATTACCGTCATCGGACTTCAGTTCGGTGGGATGCTCGGCGGTTCAGCCGTAACGGAGAAGGTCTTTAACATCAGCGGTATCGGCAGTTACATTGTGGATAAACAGTTTATCCCCGATATCCCGGCCATTATGGGCGGCGTGGTTTACACAGCCATTACCATTTCACTGGTGAATGTCATTATTGATATCTTGTACGCGTTCTTTGATCCACGGATCAGGTCCAAGATGAAACAATACTAAAGCAGGTGTACTCATGATCAAGAAGCTTCTTTCTAAACAAGAAACCAAACACCAGCTGAAATCCTCTCACGAGTACAGTCAAGCCAGCTTCACATGGGTTATATCTTTGACCTTAACGGTGATCCTGCTGCTGAACAGCTTTGATTTCACTGGGGGAACCATCAAACCGTGGGTGTTCACCGCCTTTGCAGTGTACGCACTCTTTACCATCATTCAGATTATCATTACGCTGCTGATCCGAAGAGATCTTCGAAGCCAGGGAGAAATCCGGCGCTCCACGAGGATTCTGGGTTACATCCAGCTGCTGAGCATCGTCACAGGAAACCTGTTTACCGTTACTTTCGGTTTCAATCTGATCAAGAAACAGAAGCCGCCTGAATATACGATTGCCGTCTATATGCTGTTAACCCAGCTGTTTGTCATCGCTGTATCGGCGCTGAATCTATTTAAGCCTTATGTCTCAAATACATTCCTGCCAGCGATGGCAACACTTCTGATCATGGCCATCATTCAGCTGGTCGCTCTTATATTGGTTGCCAGATATGTAAAAACGAACTACGCTCATCCCAGAATGATCTGGCTTGCCTTTCCGATCATTCTGACTGCGGTAACGGGCAATATATTTGCCCTGGTGCTCGGCATTAATCTGCTAGCCAAAATCCGCAAGAACGGCAATCCGGCGATGACCCGCTGGGGCGACGTATGGGTGAAGCTTACAGCTAACCAGACGGCCATGTCTGGACTGTTCTTTGTTGTCTTCCTGTTCTGTCTATCGGTAAGCAGCCTGTTCACCTTCGATTACAGTATTGCGATTGATAACAACTACAGTGCCATTCTGCAGCCGCCAAGCCTTGCTTATCCATTCGGTACGGACAACTTCGGCCGGGATTTGTTCTCCCGCATCGTATTCGGAGCCCGGATTTCGCTGATTGTCGGATTTGCCTCAACGGCGATCCCCGTTATCATCGGCGGCGTTCTGGGTGCCATCTCCGGCTATTATGGCCGTCATACCGATAACATTATCATGCGATTGCTGGATGTGTTGTACGCAATACCGGGCATCCTGCTTGCCATTGCGATCATTGCTGCATTCGGAGCCAACACCGTCAATCTCATTCTGGCACTCAGCGTAGGCGCTATACCGACATATGCAAGAACAATGAGGGCGAATGTGCTCCTTGTCTCCACCTTTGAATATGTTGATGCAGCCAGAGCCTTCGGCTCCAGCAATTTTTCGATTATATTCAAGCATATCGTTCCTAACTCGCTCGCTCCCATGATTGTCAAATCCACATTGACTATCGGTGCAGCCGTCATCTCGACGAGCAGCTTGAGTTATCTGGGTCTCGGCGTTGAGCCGCACATTCCGGAATGGGGGAATATCCTCAAGATCGGAAGCACGTACCTTGAGACGCATTCCTACCTGGCCATTTATCCGGGCCTTGCCATCATTGCACTGGTGCTGTCCTTCAACTTCCTTGGGGACGGACTGCGGGATGCGCTTGATCCTAAGCTGGATTAAACCTCCAGCAAGTAAAGCACACTAACTTTGGTTTCAATAATATTTTATATATATTTTTACAACTCAGGAGGGTATCCACAATGAAAAAGAGTTCCTTGCTGTTACTGGTCCTCTCGCTAGTCATCGTACTGGCCGGATGCAACGTAACAACCAAAGATGATGCACAGCAAAATCAGCAAGAACCATCCGATACAGCAGCAGATACATCCGCTGTGAATATTGAACTTCTTGGCATGAGCTCCGGCGAATCGGATATCAACATCATTCGCGACCAGCTTACAAAGAACGGCTTCAACGTGAAGCTGAATCTGCAGCCGGACTACGGCAGCTACAAAGCTCAACAGGATGCCGGTAATTATGATGTCGCACTGTCCAGCTGGACGACCGTGACAGGCAACCCTGACTATGCTGTTCGTTCCCTGTTCAAAACCGGCGGCGACTACAGCATTATGTCCGACGAAGAAGTGGACAAGCTGATCGACCAAGCAGCAACACAAACGCCTGAAGACGCTGCTGAGACCTACAAACAACTGGAACAACGTCTTGTTACAGACAAAGCTTACATCGCTCCGCTGTACATTTCCCTGAAGAGCCAAGCGTTCAACAAGGATGTGCTGGACGAAAACTCTGTCCGTCTCTCGAAATCCCGCTCCCTTCCTTGGGAAGCTGTTGATTTCAAAGATCAATCCAAGCGCGCTTCGCAGCCGCTGATTCTGTCCCAATCGATCTCGGAACTGACTTCGCTTGATCCGATCAAGGGTAATGACGGTTCCATCAACATTATCAATACCAACATGAATGTACGTCTGATCAACCTGACCGATGATGACAAGATCACGTCCGAAGGTTCGCTGTCTTACAACCATGCCATCGGTGAAGGCAATTCGGAGTACTACTTCATTCTTAGAGATGACATTAACTTTGCCAAAATCACGAACAAAAAAGCCGAAGATTCCGGCGAACGCGTAGGCGCAGACGACGTTATCTTCTCCATGAACAGAGCCAAAGACAAAAATTCAGTACCTGATCATCGTACCTACACGCTTCACGAGCACATCAACACCGTTGAAGCTGTAACGGATATGAGCGTTCTTGAGAACACTAAAGTATCCGGAAGCGGCGACAGTGTTAAGAATGCTCTTGAAGCAGGCTTGGATACCAAAATCACTTCCCTGGTCAATGACAAGAACCAAGCAAGCACGAAAGACGGTAAATACCAGGTTATCAAATTGACTACTACAGAGCCGTTCCCGCAAGTACTGAACTACCTGGCTCACCAATCTGCGGGGATCGTATCGAAGAAACAAGTCGAATCGATCAACACATATGACGTTGAGAAGTTCGATGTGAACAAAGACATCCCATATGGTGACCAGAACACGGTAACCGAAGGCGACAAGTACAACAATACGCTGTATGCAAGCGGTCCTTACATCTTGTCTTCCAAAACGGATTATGAAGCGACCTTCTTCAAAAACCCTGGTTACATGAAGGGTACAGAGCACGAGCCGAAAATCGAGCAAGTGAAAATGCGCTTCATCAAGGATGCGGACAGCACACTCTCCGCTCTGCGCAGCGGCGAAATTCACCTGTACTACGGCGTGCCTGAAACAAAATACGATGTGGTTAAAGGCGACAGCAAGCTGAAACTGCAAACCATTGAGAGCAACGCGGTATCCTACTTGCTGTTCAACACGAAGAACCGTGATGTGGCAACAAGCGATGATCTGAGAAGAGCGGTGCTCTACTCGATCAACCAGGATGAGATTTTGACTTACTACAACAACAACAAAATCAAAGCCTACTCCACCGTCAGCCCGATTGTCAAAACCGGCAACGAGCTGGTAGCCGACCCGGCGAAGGTGAAGGAATTCTTGAGCGCATATAAAGCGAGCAAGTAAAAAAGAGGACGACATTAGCGAAAAGCTGATGTCGTTTTTTTGATGTGAGGTTATATGCGCCCCTTAACTTCTGATTCCCTTAGCATCGCTATATTCGTGGGTAGATCTTTGCATCGCTCCGTCTGTTTTTTTGTATCGCTCCGCATGCGGATGATTCTTCCGATCTCTGTTGCCCCCAGATTTCTATGAATGAATGGGCTGATGTAGAAATCCGGGTGCGGTTTACGCTTACGATGCAGCTTTCTTTCAGAAAGCTTTCAGGAGACCGCTGTCGCTTCTCCAGAATCATTCCGCCTTCTCCGCTGGAGCAATCCTTTTAGGTAGTGCGCCACGGCTCTCTTTTTTGCACCTTTGACAAACTACGAAAGTCGCGTGATTAGCTATGATGCGCAGCTAATGTCGTTCCTTTTTTATATACGCTTGATATCGTCTACAAGCTCGGGCAAGCCCTCAAGGAAATAGTGATCGTCACCCTCGTATGCCCGCCGGCCTGGGAAAGCTGCTTCGCGTAGTGCTGAGCGTGCGCGAAAGGCACCACGGGATCATGGCGGGAGTGGTACAGGTATAAGCTGGATATGCGAGGCAGCAGGGTGGCAAAAGAATCCGGCCTGGATTGGATCCATTTTTGATCTGCGTCATGGGCCGTTATAGAATCTTTTACCTAATGTCCAGCGATAAAACGCAGCGCAGCATGCTGATCGAACTCCTTAATCTGTATGGCTTTCAGGCGGATTCCTCCTTCCTCGTGAAAGTGGACTCTGCCGAGAAGAACAAGAAGGTTATCGAGCTTAAGGTAAGCGGCAAGACACTAGTCATCGACCCGCTCGTAGCAAGTCCTACCGGACATGTCCAAATCTATTACAAGTGGTGGAATGGGACCCGGGCATAACCACACCGGGAATATCATATTGATGGTCACTCCACTGGAATGAGAAGAATCCCTAACGGTTTACCGTTAGGGATTCTTGCATTGTTTCCTTTTGGACGCTCAGCTTCTAGCCTTTTACTTCTACTTCCGTTGAGATATTCCAGTTAATGCCGTATTTGTCCGCAACGATGCCATAGGCCGGGCTCCAGAAGGTCTCCTGAAGAGGCATGACAACCTGTCCGCCCTCCCGGAGTGCTTCATATACTCGTGTCGCCTGTTCCGCTGCATCCGTCATAATGCAGATCTGAACCTGATTGCTGGATTGAACCGGTTGTCCAGGAAACGTATCTGATAACATCAGGATCGTATCCCCAACCTGAAGCGTAGCGTGAGATACGCGATCCCGTGCATTCTCCGGCAGCGGAAAGTCCGGGTTAGCCGGCATTTCACCAAAGGTTTGAAGCATAATTACATGGGCATCCAAAGCCTTCTCATAGAATTGAACGGCTTCCTTAGCATTCCCGTCCATATAGAGATACGGATTCATTCGAAGTGTCATACGACTAGTCAACTCCTTTTTCTTATAATAGGCATCTACTCACATTATCTCCCAAAGGAGCACAATAGCAAAACATAAATTCCCGAATCTAACTACCAGAACCTCTGGTTCTTCTTCCAGCCATAGAGAACAGTCAAATCCACGGTTATCCCCATCTCTTCATTCAGCGTCTGCCCAATGACTTCCAGGGAACCCCCCCAGGATAACGGCGTCATGTGGATCAAGTGTCTCATCTGCCCGGAATCCAAATCGACGCGATACTGAATCCGCTCGGAATCCATCCGGTCAAAGTGACGGCCAAACAGCTTCATCGTGCTGTCATTGGAGTAACTCGCTCTGCTCGTCTGTCTGTAGAACATCTCTCGCAGCTCCTGCAAATAACCGCTTCCCGGAATCACCTTCACTACCATTCCATCATCTGCAAGCATTCGACCGAACTCGGCGTAGTTGGAGGGAGACAATATATTCATAATAAAATCGAACTGCTTGTCCGCGAACGGGCTATTCGCCAGATCTGCCGTACACCAGATATGTCCGGGTGCATTTCTTGCGGCCATCATGATGCCTTCTTTGGCAATATCCATGCCAACGCCAAGCACGTTTTGCTCCAGCTGCCGCTTCCCAAGTTTGTTCGTTATACCAGTTAGATGGGAACCCTCTCCACAGCCTGCATCCAGTATCTTCAGCTCCGTTCCTTCTGATTTCTCTGCTTGAAGGATCCGATCCGTAATCCGCTCCATCATCGGGTCAAAAAAACCGCTGTTGTTTATCCGTTTTCGGGATTCGAACAGGGCCTTATCATATTTTGTTGTGACTGCATGGGAGAGCAAGTTCACATGCCCTTGCTTGGATATATCATAACAATGGCCCTTCTCGCACACTACACTTGCCAATCGTTCAACTTTCATGGAACAGCCGCAGATCGTGCATTTGAACATCTGCTCATGAATCGACAGCAGTTTCGCTTTTTGCAACAACTTTTCATTTTTGGACACAGCCCAATCATCCTTTCCATTCGTTATGACGAAATGAAAAAGGCACAGATAAATAAACTCTAGCCATCACTCTTTTTAAAAATGGCCGAGCTTATACGATCTGTACCTCACATTAACGTAAACGAATGTAATGGATCATGGCATCGAACACGCTCCTATCCTCTATTTTGCGTGGGTGATATGCGCCCAATAACCATTTTAACATGAGGACAAAGGATGTAAACCCGCTGCTCACTGTTCCTCTACATAGCAAAATATATCAAGAAAAAGGCCAGCTACTACGGTAACATACATGGATAGGATATACTTCGTTTTTTTGTTCATGTTAATTATTTTAATCATAATGACATATATATATTGCAAAATGACGTAAATACCATTACAATTCAGGTATTCAGGAAATTTCAGGTGCTTACTCTTTAGAGAAACGGAAGGGATTGATGGATATGAAATGGTTTAAGAGAAACGCTGTTGAGGATGAGCGCATCGTCAATATGAAGAACAAATTATACAAAGAGGTATACACCTTGATCATGGTCATCTGCAGTATTTCTGTCATTATCAAGTCTTTTATGCTGACCACAACGGAATCCGTTCTGCTGGAAATGTTGATCATTATTGGAGGAAGCTTATATTTCGGCATCCGAAGCGTGACGCTGGGAATCTACTCCGATGAGGTAGAGATTCACGACCAGAAGAGCAAGGTTTCGTTCAGTAAGCGTACTGCGATCTCGGGTCTTGTTATCGGTGTCGTACTCGCTCTTTTTTTCGGTATCCGAAGTGCGGTCTTGTACGGGAATGGCAACAGTTTAACCGAATGGAAGTATTTCTTCATCGTTTTCCTTGTTTCGCTGATCATCTATCTCCCGCTCTTTGTTGTCATGAATTCTGCGATCCACTACGGTGCCAACAAGGTCAGCCGAAGAATGTCACAGAACGATGAGTTTGATTCGTAGAAAGGTATCAAGGTGAATTGGCATGAAAAATATCAAACTGAAAATGGCAAGGGTCCAAAAGGATCTTTCACAGGAAGAATTAGCCCAGATTGTCGGCGTCTCGAGACAGACCATCGGATTGATCGAGCTTGGCAAATATAATCCTTCCCTCAGCTTGTGCGTGGCCATTTGCAAGGCTCTCTCGCGTACTCTCAATGATCTGTTCTGGGATGAAGACTAGACTGGCAAGGCGTTTATTTGGACCATCAGACCGTATTCGTGACTATGTTAAGGAGGGGATGCCAAGATCAATTACCATACCCAGGGCACAGAAACATCCTGACGAGTTTTTTTTACTATGTATGTTCAACAATTAAATACCGTTCATTTAATCCAGATCATCCTATAAGGAGTGACTTCATCTATCATGCCATTACATAAAACAAGCAAAGCATTCACCTTGTGCCTGCTCACCGCCTCCATCCTGGGCACATCCCTGATCCCTGACGGAAAAGCGTACGCTTCTCCCCCGGATGCCATCCAAGGACAGGTTACAGAAGTTAAGACTGCCCGAACATCGGATGAAAAAATAGCCGAGTGGGGGAACTGGGCCAAGGACCACGCATACCGCTTGGATACGATACAGCCCGCGGGTACGAACAACGGAACCACTCCGTTCAAGGATCTGGCCATGCTGAAGCCTTTGCTGCACGACAAACGCTTTGTATTCCTGGGGGAGAGTTCCCACGGCGTTGCCGAGTTCAATCTTGCAAAAACCCGATTGATTCAGTTCCTTCATCAAGAGATGGGATACCATGTGCTGGCTTTTGAGAGCGGTCTCGGAAATACCTCTCTCGCATACGGCAAAGCTGGACAACAGAGCGCAGAGCAAACCATGAAAGATTCCATCTTCGGCGTCTGGTGGTCCAAGGAAATCATGCCATTGTTCGAATATATCAAAACCTCCCGAAAGAGCGAGCAGCCGCTCGTATTGACAGGTTTTGATATACAGTTGCAAAATCCTTTGTTTGACGGAGCGTGGCTGAAGGATAAGGTTATGGCTGGGCGTCTTGCGGAAGCGGAGCAGAAACTCTCCGGCTACTCCGCTGGTACAGATCTTGCAGCTTACCGCCAAGAGAAGAAGCAGCTCATTCAAGTTTATAAGGACGCTCTGAAATCTTTGAAAACAGAGGCTAACGAGGCTCATCTGAAGCTGCTTTATCCGGATAACCCTAAGCTGACCACGCTGCTGGAGAGAAGCTTGAACGACCGGATTCGGGTTGCTGAGGAGTATGTGGAAATCTCCATCGAGTCTACGCTTGGCATGGAAAGCGGCGACTATACCCCGTTCCTTAAATCGATGGAATGGCGAGATCAAGCGATGTTGGATAACCTCATGTGGCAGGCTACCGAAGTGTACCCTACCGAGAAATTCATCGTCTGGGGACATAACGATCACATCCGTAAGGCTCAGACCGAAGTGATGGGCTCTCCGTATCCGGTTGCATTAATGGGAGAACAACTATCCGATGAGATGAAAAAATACAGTTATGTCCTTGGACTGTACCCGGCCAGCGGGCAAACCGCGGATAACATGGGCAATGTGCATGACGTTCTGCCGGCAGAGCCTGGTTCCATGGAATCCATTCTGTCAGCTGCAGGCGCACCATATACCTTCATAGATCTGCGTTACAGAAACCATGAGGCCGGAAACTCATGGATGTTCGAACCGCGGTTTGCCTACAGCTGGGGCATGATTCCAGAGAGCTTCGTGCCCCGTGATCAATACGACGGCATTCTGCTTATTGATAACGTGAAGCCGCCGGAGTATATAAGATCATCCGCTTCGTCGAAGTCTTCCGCACCTGCTGAGGATTAATATGCAGTCACCCTTATTATTCTAGTTATCTCTGGTGTTAAACCATTGCGTGCAATATCCCCCAACTGTCCTTTTTCCACAGGGTTCAAAGAGATCCATGACTCTGGAAACAGGACAGACAAGGGGATGTTTTTGCGTTATTTTATTGTATCGTAATGTTTCCCGAGCCGGTTTTGATCTTCACTTTATAGGTGCCATCTCCTGACCGGCCCTCGGTCTTGCGATTGCTTTCACTTCTGTCCTCCAAAGGGAGAGAGACAGACCGGCGTCCGCTCCCCGATTGCAAGAGCCATTCGGCATTCGGGGTTTCTTCTCCCAGCTTCAGGTTGACGTTTCCGCTTTTGACCGTCACATCCACATCATGATCGATACTCGTAAAGGCCAGCGAGATGTTACCGCTCTTTCCTTTTAATTGCAGGATCTGGCTTTGCAATCCGGTACCCGTTACATTGCCGGAAGAGCCCTCTATCTGAACTTTACCTGCATAATCCTGCGGAATTCGAACCTTTAGCTGCGGCATCCTGCCGATATTCAACATACGGGTGATGTCATTGTCTAAATGGATCTTTACTTGGTTGTCGGCCTGATCCACAACGGCCTTCGCGGGTTTGTTATGGCTGAGCAGCGAAACTTCCAATGCTTCCACGTCCGCTGTCTCCACATGCAAGCTTGTGCTGCCATGCTCAATCTCGACTACTTCAATTTGCTGTAGAGATACAATCTGGGTATCTTCACTTGCACCGTTTGAACTGCATGCACTGAGCAGAAACAAACTCAGGACCCCTAATATCGCAACTGTATATCGTTTCATCTCTATCTCCACCCCTTATCAACGTTGATGCCATTATATTAGGTGACGTTACGTCATCTTCAAGCATTTTTTTCTTCCCTTCAAAAAACACAAAAAAAACACCGCCTCATAGCGGTGTCTCCTCCCGTGCAAGAATGGAGCTTATTCGGGTTAGCGCTTGTCTAATATAAATCGAACATATTCACTTCATAACCCTGGGCCTTCAGGTAATTGAACATCTGAGCCCGGTGGTGCTGGGCGTGCGTAACGATTTCAATCAGCCACTTGGCTTGCGTGGAGCCATGCTCCAAGTAGAAGGGCTTGGTTTTTTTCTGCATAAACTCTTCATCTGTCAACCCGCTCATATACGACTTTACATCCGCAAGTCCCCTGTTCATCCAAACCATAAGCTTGTCCTTGTCCCCGCCGTCAGCGGCAATACTCGCTTCAAGCTCTCGAATCTGCTCTTCACTATTCTCCTGCAAAATCAATAAATCGGCAGCAGGCACGGATACGAGATGGTGCACCAGTTCTTGAAGCGACCTCATATTATGAGCCGGCTTGTAATCCCAATCCTCTGCCGAAATTTTGGCAATCAGATTGGAGGTTGTCTTCACGATGTGCTCCAGTTCCTCGAACAGCAGCTGCTTCATTTCCTTTAAATCACTCATTTGTCTTCACTCCTCTTTCTTATTTGGGGTTAGGGGAACATCTAGGTTCTAACATGAGTATAGAGTATAATAGTGACAACTATTGTCATAGTTATCAAAGAATACGGAGCTGATATTATGTCCAAATCCAAACGTCTCATGGAACTGATGATGACCGTAAACCGGATGCGGAAATTTACCGTGCGACAGCTGGCTGATCAATTCGATGTGTCTCCCCGTACGATACTGCGAGATCTTCAGGAACTGAGCGAGCTTGGAGTACCGCTGTATTCGGAGGTAGGTCCGCACGGCGGGTACCAGGTGTTGAAGGAGCGGATCCTTCCTCCGATTGCCTTCAGCGAGGAAGAAGCCGTTGCGATGTTTTTTGCCAGTCACGCCTTGCGCCACTATCTATTTCTTCCCTTCGAGGCCGAGTCTTCTACCGCACTTCAGAAATTTTATTATTATATGCCGGGTGACGTCCGGGACCGCATTGACCAGATGAAGAACCGGGTGGATTTTCTAACGCACACAAGACAGCAGAAAGCCGAATATCTTGGAGTTCTGCTGGAAGCATCCGTGGATCAGCGGGTGGTTACGATGCAATATGAAACGAAAAACGGCTATTCGGAGCGAACCATCCAGCCCGTAGGCATCTATGCCAGCAACGGCTTCTGGTATTGCCCCGCATATTGTTTTCTACGCAGGGACTTTCGTCTGTTCCGTTGTGACCGAATGCAATCCGTCGCTAATGATTCAACCGGAATCGAGCCGCTCGACCACCGTCATATCCACCTTGGAAACTGGGAGGAACATGGGTCAGAGAAGCCTGTGTATATCCGGATGATTGTCGATCTGAGCAGGGAAGGCGTTCGGCGCTGCGAGTCCGAATTATGGCATGTTCCTCATATGGATATAACGCCGGATGGAAGCGGACAGCTTAACCAGAACGTCCCCAGCAGCGAGCTTATGTATTTTGCCAAATTTTTTATCGGCTTAGGGAATGAAGCTACCGTGAAGGAGCCGAGTGAACTGGTGGAGTGCATGAAGGGGATATTGAACGAGATTATGGCGAAGTATGACTAGAGGAATGGATGAATGTTGGTAAACCAGCCTCATAAATAAAAAAAACGGCAGCAGCTTGTTCACCATCCATCCCAAGGTTCTGCAGAAGCCGCTACCGGCAGAGTCTGCCTATGCTTAGACTGTTGACTGTTCGTCCATTCAACACGGTGAAGCGCAGCAAGCGCGGACTCACGGTCCTTGAGAAAAGTGTTCATTTCTTACGGGCCCATCATTAGATATCCTAAGAAGGTATAGATAAAATAAGATAATAGCGCAAGCACGTTGCAAGCGATTAATAGGAGGTCCCTGTTCGAATCGGTTCTCCCGTAGGAACGTATGGATAATACGATACCGAATGGCGGGATAACGACAGTAGAAACAAGGCCGTAATAGTGAAACCCGTGCCCGTCACGGACAAACAGAACCTCTATGATGAATAAGATAACAGGCAAAATGAATGTACAGGTGGAAACTTTACGTGCAGCGGAAACTTTCCGATTCAGTGTGATAACCTCCTTTTGCTTCGCTGTGATAAGGATCGAACCATGAGAACATCATATAACTCCTATGTTATTCCCTATTCTAAACTATCCCCGCACGGAGGTCATGCATAAACTTTCAAGCGTATATTCGTGCAGAACAACAACAATCCCCGCCAAAGCAAACACCCAAGTGTTCATGTCTGCTTGGCAGGGAATGGTTCAGTTCTTTGTCTCTACTTAATTAAATCCGTCAGCCCTCCGCACGATATACCGAATGACCGCCTTTGACGGTCTCCAGTACGCGAAGGCTCCCCTCGCGCTTCTCGAGCAGCACGAAATCGGCCCTTGCTCCTCTCTTCAACCCATCATAATCCGCCAGCCCCATCGCCTGCGCCGGCAGCATTGAAGCCATATCCCAAGCTTCGGGGAATGAACACAGTCCCGACTCCGCCAGCCTCTGCACCGCTTCGAGAAGCATCATGGCTGAACCGGCCAGCAGTTCAGGCTTGCGGGCAAGATGCAATCGGCCTTCCGGCGTTAAGATGACGTCGCCACCGATATGGGTCTCGTATTCTCCTGGCGGCATCCCGCTTAAATAGACGGCATCACTTACGAGCAGAGTTTTGGTCAACTTGGCGCGGAGAATCACCTTGATGACCGAATCCGGCAGATGATAACCGTCCGCGATCATACCTGCCCATAACTGATCTTGCGCAAGCTGCTCCCATATGTAATTCGGATGGCGCGGCAGCGTCAGATGCGCACCATTGCCGAGATGAGTAGACATGGTCGCTCCAGCAGCCACCGCTTCCCGGATTTGCGCAGGCGTAGCGGCGGTATGACCGATGGATACAACGATTCCCGATGAAACGCACTTTCGGATAAAATCCGCAGCATTCGGCCACTCCGGCGATAACGTGAGGATACGAATCCGGTTCCCCGAAGCTGCCTGCCATCTTGTAAACAGTCCCCAATCGGGAGCCTTGATAAACCGGGAATCATGCGCTCCCCGGGGCCCTTCCTCCGATGAAATGAACGGTCCTTCCACATGAACCCCGCCAATGGTTGAACCGACCCTTTCATCCTCCAGGCAAGCCGCGTCGATAACACGAAGGATTTGTTCGATTTCATCATCGCCGTTGGTAATGACGGTTGGGTAATACAGCGTTACGCCCTTCTCCCATAAACGCCGGGTTACCTGAATGACCGTATCCGTTGTGAGCGGCAGCGAATTCAAATCATATCCATAACCGCCGTTAATCTGAAGATCGATTAATCCGGGCGCGATCCATATCTTCTCTTCGCCTTCCCCAGGCAGCAGGCTGTCTATTCGGCCATCAGGGCTCCATGTGACCTGAATCCGCTCTTCCGATGCATAATGAAGGCCTGTGCGAACACAACGCTCGCTATCCATTCCGGATATCCCCGTACGAATCCCGATCCACGTACAGCGTGCAATCCGGATGCTGCCGAAGTATACTCGCCGGGCAGGCTTCGCTTATTTCGCCGTACAGCGCCCGTTGTACCGCCGCTCGCTTGCTCGCACCGGGAACAACGCAGAACAACTGGGCACCCGACATTAAAGCCGGGATGGTAAGTGTCAGTGCATATTTCGGGACCTCCTCCAGATTGGCAAAGCAGCCATCGTTCACCTGCTGCTGTCGGCAATCCAGATCCAGCTTGACCTGCTTCACCCATAACGGATCGGCAAAATCAGCCACCGGCGGGTCGTTGAAGGCGATATGCCCATTCTCGCCAATACCCAGAACCACCATATCGATCGGTGACTCGCGAATCAACCGGCCATATCTCTCGCATTCTGCTTCAGGATCATTCATGCCGTCTAGTAGATGCACTTCCCCTGGAGATACCCGATCAAACAAGCTCCGGGAGAGGAAGCTTCCGAATCGCTGAGGCGCAGACCGGGGCAGACCGATGTATTCATCCATATGAAAAGCCGTTACCCGGCTCCAGTCCAATCCCTGCGATTGAACCAGCGCTGCCAGGCATTCATTCTGGGAGGGGGCAGCCGCAAATACGATTCGGATACGCTCCTTCTCAGCCAGAAGGCGCTTCATAGCCGCATGGATATCCGCGGCTGCCGCCTTGCCCATCGCTTCGCGGTGATCATGAACACAGACCCTCAGCCGATCTCTAATCTCTTCCTGAACAGGCTTCATGCCGTGCTGGGACATGTAGATTACCTCCATTCTTACAATGCCGGCGTTCCGGTCTGCAGTTCGATTTCCTTGCGCTGCCGGGACGCTTCATAGGTGCCCAGAATAATCTCCAGTGAGTGTCTGCCTTCCTCCCCGGTAACTACAGGCTCGCGCCCTTCGCGTACGGCATGCGCCATATCCTGAATTTGCAGACGGTGACCGTCAGGTATTACTTTGAACGGCTCGAATTCGGGCAGCTGTACCTGCTCCCCTTCGATCTCCAGGGACACAATCGTATCTTCTTCAATGACGAGCACTCCCTTATCCCCATGGATTACTAGCCGCTGCCCTTTACCGTCGCGGGCCGTTGTTGTTATCTCCAGAACGCCGAGCGCGCCATTCGCAAATTCAAGTGTCGCGATGACCGTATCCTCGACTTCGATATGGCGCAGGACCGCCTTCGCCTTTGCCGATAAGGAGGCAACCGGTCCAACGAGCCATTGCAGCATATCCACGGTGTGAATCCCCTGATTCATCATCGCTCCTCCGCCGTCCATCGCCCAGGTCCCTCTCCAGCCTGCACTGTCATAATAGGCCTGATCACGGTAAAGCATGACATACGCCGAGCATAAACTGAGCTTTCCCAGCCGTCCTTCCGAGATGACCTGACGGGCATATGCTGCCTGCGGAGACATCCGGCGTGGAAAGACGGTGGCGAGCAGCACGTCGTTCGCTGCGCATACCTCAATCATGCGCTCCACATCGTCTAGCCGGATCGCCATCGGCTTCTCCACCAGCACATGTTTGCCCGCCTGCGCAGCCATCGCTGTCTGCTCTGCATGCATGCCGCTTGGCGTGCAGATGCAGACCACCTCCACATCACCGCGCGCAAGCAGCTCTTCCATACTGCCGCATATATCTCCACCATACTTCTCAGTCAGCTTGACGGCTGACTCCCGTTTCGTATCATATACGGCGGCAAGCACCGCTTCCTCCGTATTTAGGATGCCCTGGGCATGAATATCCGCAATAATGCCGCAGCCAATCAAACCGAATCCTACCGGTGACTTTTTCTCTGTCATGTTGTCCGTTCCTCCTCCATTACGTTCTGGTCTGCAAGACTGCGCCTTCCCTATTCCCGGCAGATGATCTGCGCTCCCTCGTCTGCCGCTACAGTAGCCTCCGAAGCAGTGTAAATATCATGATGAGAGATCAAGCCGCGTTCTCCCTCCACCCGATTCAGGAAATCCTGCGCAAGCGAGAACGGCGGCGCCTCCAGCGGCACAGAACGCAGCTCCTGATTGGTGATAACCAGCACAACCTCGTCTCGCGACAATAACGGATCTCCTTCAAGCCGAATTTCCGCGATGCCTGACGTACCCGTAATGAATATTCGGCCATCTCCCCAGGTCCAGCTGCCTGCCGGCGTGTGCCAGTCTGCGTAGAGCTGTGCCGTTATGCCGCCATCCATAAACACCTGAACGCCTGCCGCATCATAGAAGGTCGGGTATTCCGGCAGGATATGCTTCGCCAGATAACCGGATACCGTCTTCACTTCCCGGCCTGTCAGCCATCGCAGCAGATCAAAATCATGAACGAGGAGATCATTCAGAATGCCGCCGGATTGCGTTCTGTCAAAATGCCATGCCGGGCGGGTAACCGGATTCAGCCGATGCGGCTTGCGCATCGAAATATGAACGATATCCCCCAATTCGCCGGACTGGATCAGCCGATGGACAGTATGCATGGAGGAACGAAAGCGCTCGGTCAGCATCATGCCCACCTCGATCCTGCCGCGTTCCAGGACGCCGTGCAGCCGGCTCAGCCCTGCCCGATCCGTCACTGCAGGCTTGTCGATCATAATATGTTTACCGCGCTGCTCGCACAGCTCGATGACGTCAATCTTCTCACGGTTGATCGCCGCGCAGCCGATGACCATCACTTGATCATCGGCGAGCAGCGACTCCCGATCCCCGATCAGCTCCAAACCATACCGCTCGGCAAGTGAAGAGGCTAATACCGTATGGTCCGGTTCATATAACCCAGCGCATTCCCATCCAAGCGCCTGCATCTCCTCAATAAATATGCCGATATGGGCATGCTGGCAGCCGATAATACCAAATTTCCGTCCGTTCCCCATCATCCCGCCGACACCTCCACAGCTTGCAGCCACTCCCTGATGATCCTCAGATCATAAGCGAGCCGTTCCTTCGGCGGATAAGGCGCTGCGCATTCCAGCGTCAGCCAGCCCTTGTAGCCCTGTTCCCGAAGCCCTCGGAGCAGCCCGCTGTGGTCCACTTCCCCTTCACCCAGCCGGCACTGCAGGAAGAATTCTTCCCCGTGACGGGTTACATTCTTGAATGTCCCCGGGGCCCCTCCTTGCCCGATCCGCTTCTCATCCTTGATATGCACATGGAACAGGCGGCTTCCAAGCTGCCGAATCGACTCTTCCCCAAATTCCGTGTCTGTGATGTACATATTCCCCGCGTCATGAATGAGGCCGACATGCTCCTCGCCGATCATATCCAACAATCGCAGGCCGCTATCCGCGGTTTCCACCAGGCTCTGATTGTGAATCTCCAATACGATGCGCTTTCCTGCCGCACGGGCTTCCGCTGCACATCGCCGAATCCAGTAAGCAGCCTTGGCATAATGATAGTCCTCCGCCAGGAATGCATTCGGCCCTCCCTGAAAGATGCGGATCATGTCCGCTTCCAGTTCCACCGCGCGTTCAAGCAGTCCCAGAAACTGATCATAGGCCACGGCACATTCCGCATCTCCGCTTGTCGAGAAATGCCCCATATAACCTGCCAATGCCGGAATCTCCAGACCGTGTCCCTCGGCAATGCTTCTCATCTCGCGGACTCGCGGAAGGGAGCTCTCCGGGCTTAAATGCGGCTCGCGGCTCGCGATTTCGATACCGTCAAAACCAAGCCCAGCCGCAACCTTCATCGCTTCATGAATGCTGTAATCAATGAGTGATCCGCTGAATGCCGCTATTTTCATCTTCTCTTTCACCCTTTCCTCTGTGCCAGACCTTCTCGAATCGTTGAACGAACACTATTATTTAATCCCGGCCATGTTGTGGTTCTGTACAAAATATTTCTCGGCAAACAGGAAGACCAGCAGGATCGGAACCAGGCTGACCAGTGCTGCCGCAATCATAAGCTGCTCATTCCCGGTCCACTGTCCGGATAAGGAGAGAATTCCGATGGGAAGCGTATACTTCTCATTGGAGGTCAAATAAATGACAGGTGTCAGAATCTCGTTCCACTTGCCCATGAACGTAAAGATCGCTAGCGTCGCAAGCGTGGGCCTGGCCATCGGAATAAAAATCCGCATATAAATCTGGAACGGATTGCAGCCCTCCATCTTGGCCGCTTCCTCATACTCTTTAGGTATATTCATGAAAGCCTGCCTCATGAGGAAAATACCAAACGGCTGAGCCAGCCATTCGATGATCCACAGCGGCGTGAGGGTATCCAGCATGTTCAGCTTATTAAAAATAATAAAGTGCGGGATGATGATTACGACCGCCGGAATCATCATCGTGCCGAGCACCAGCACGAACAGCGCGCTTTTCAGCGGAAAGCGCAGTCTCGCAAATGCAAAACCGACCATAGAGCAGGAGATCAGGGCGCCGATAACAGACAATAACGCGACAAAGATGCTGTTTAGCGTATATCCGCCAATGTTCCCCAGCTTGAACACGTCCGCGTAATTGGACCACTGGAACACCTCGGGGATCCAGCGAGGCGGAACCGTTGTATATTCCTTATAGGTTTTAAGTGAATTCATGAGCGCCGACAGAAACGGCACGATCATGATCAGGGAGCTGATCCCGATCAGTACATATCCGAAACTCTTTCCCAGCAGCTTTTTTCTCATTCATGTCCCTCCTTCGCTCTGGCGCTGTTCCCCTGATGCGTTCTCTTGTCAACTCGATCAATCATAATGCACCCACTTCTTCTGGGCTCTAAGCTGTACCAGCGTCAACAGGAACAAAATCATGAACAGCACCCAGGCGATGGCGGAAGCATAACCCATACGCATAAATGTGAAGCCTTCCCGGTATAAATACAGCATCATCACCAGACTGGAGTTGTTCGGACCTCCCGCCGAGCTGATGTCCCCTCTGCCAGTCAACACGTAAATCTGCTCAAACGCTTGGAACGTGGAGATCGTACTCATGATAACAACCAGGAAGGTCGTTGGCGAGATCAACGGCACCGTAATATAGCGGAATTTGCGCAAAGCCCCTGCACCATCTATCTCTGCGGCTTCGTACAAATCCCCGGGAACGCTCTGCAGACCTGCCAGATAAATGACCATGATATAACCGATCCCTTTCCAGACCGCGATGAAAACGAGCAGCGGAATGGCGAGTTTCGGGTCCTGCAGCCAGCCTTGCCCCGCCAGCCCCAGCTTGGCAAGCAGTGTGTTCGCCAGACCGAAGCGAGGGTTAAATACGGCATCAGCAACGTACAGGATGACGGTCCATGAGGATATGACCGGAATAAAGTGGGCCATTCGAAACCATTTAAGCCCTTTCAAGCGCTGGTTCAGCGCTACGGCCAGCACAAGCGCCAGGAAGGTCTGAAGCGGCACGAACAGGACCGCAAAATACAGTGTGTTCCATAACGAACGCCAGAACATCGAGTCGCCAGCCATGCGCCGGAAATTGTCCAGTCCGCTCCACTCGGGCGGATTCAGCATATCGTAATCGGAAAAGCTGAAGTACAGGGATGCAGCGAGAGGACCCGCCACAAAAATAATAAAGTGGAGAAGATAGGGGGAAGCCATAAGCAGCCCCCATCTCCCCTCATGATCCCATTTCCGTTTTCGGGCGGGCTTTCCTTTCGGCATCGGATCGGCTTTGAGTGCTGCATTGTCGTTTAGCATATTGCCCATTTCACTCCCGCCTTTCTTCCAGCCTTGTTCTATTTTTTATAGAAATCATCGAGGACCGCTTGAACAGCTGCGTCCGCATCACTTAAAGCTTGATCGATTCCAGTATCGCCCAGGAAAGCACGCTCCGCATTCTCATTGAATTTGCCGACCCATTCTTCCCACACCGCATTGTTGTCGAGCGTCTGCGCGAACTCCAGACTATCCAGGAATGCCTGGCGGTTAGCCGGCTGTTCTCCGGCCTTCAGGAACACTTCGGATTCCGCTACGGATTTCTTCACCGGCACGGCTTCGCCAAGCTCGGTCCATTGCTTCTGCACCTCGTCCTCCGTAGCCCAGTATTTAATCCATTCCCAGGCAGCCGCCGCTTTTTCCTCACCGGACTTCTGATTAATGACCCATGAATTCGCAATCACCGGAGATACCCGCTTCCCGTCCGGACCCTTAGGCAGGAGCGCTACATCATAATTCAGGCCCGCTTCATTCGCTGCCTGCACCCGGGCGTAAATGCCGATCCGCATGGCAGCCGATCCACTTGGAAATACGGCGGTATTGCTCTGGAAGCTCTTCAGATCTACCGGATCCGTAATGATTCCGCGCTGCATGCCGTCAACCATCCATTCAAACGCCTGCTTGTTCTCGGGTGAATGGATGATGGAGTTCTCCGCCTTCTCATCAAGAGCACCGCCGCCGTAGGATTTCATCACGGAGAACCAGCCTTCGGTAATGCTGAAGAAGGTAAGTCCGAACTGGTTGACACTTGCGGCGTCAAAACCGCTGTCCTCGGCCGTTTTTCCGCCCGCATCCACCGTCAGCTTGGCAGCCGATGATTTCAGGTCCTCCCAGGTCCACTCATCCGAAGGATACGCGACCCCTGCTTTATCAAACAGATCCTTGTTGTAGAACAGAACGCCAACCTGAATGCCCTGCGGTACGCCCCAATAGCGCCCGTCTGCGTCCTTGTTGAAATCGAGACCGTAATATTCATCCGCCTTCAGATCCTTGGCTATCCAATCGGTCAGATCCTTGGCCGCGCCGCGTTGGGCATATTTCATCACGTATACACCGTCGGAGAGCCACACATCCGGTGCTTGACCGGCGGCAATCTGCGTATCCAGCTTCTGATAGAACTGGCCGTAAGGCGCGCTTTGCGTCTTCACCTTAATGTTCGGATGCTGCTTCTCGAACTGTTCGATCAGCTCCTTCATCTTGGCATCGGAGCTGTCGCTGGAATAATATCCGAGCAGGATTTCGACTTTCTTCCCATCGTCGCCTCCGGTACCGGGAGCCGATGTCCCGCTTTTTCCTTCACTGCCACTGCTGCAACCGCTAGCAATCATGGATATCAGCAATAAGGCCGTTAACCAGCTGTAGAACCCTTTTCTCTTTTTCACAAATCCTCGCCCCCTGATTCAATTGAAATGGATTAATGAGATTGTAGTTGATAAGTATCGGCAGCGCCCATGTGCTTTCTTAGCCCACTTGTGATTTCTTGCTGCGGCATCATGTATTTTTATTTACAACTTGTGTTTTTTTGCTACAATGTTCCTTACATTCCCTACTTCAATGCCAGGAAGGCGGAAGAACGATGAACATCCAAGGAATATCCATCGGTAATCTGACCATTAATCAACGCTTGTTCGTTCTGATCATCCTCTTCATCGGCCTTCCTTTCTTTCTGCTGGGCAGCTTCTGGTACCAGTCTTCTACTGAGGCGATTGAACAGTTTGCCGCTGGCGCGAACAAACGCATTATCGAGCAAACGAATGTGTCTCTGGATTCCTACATATCCAATCTGGAGAATTCCACCTATCCCTTTATCCATAACCCGCAGATCCAGCAATTTCTCTCGACCAGCCAGCTCACACCGTATGCCTACTTTCAGCTTGCCACTAAAGTGGAGAACGACTTGTTCGCCCAGATGATTTACGGCCGGTCCGACATCATTGGCATCTCGCTTGTCGCCGATAACAAGCGGCAAATCACCGATTACGAAAGTGCGCCCGGACTGCTTGATATGAGTGAAATCCGCAAACGCAATCTATCCTTCCAGGCACAACTGGACCAATTCAGCGATTTCCAGATCATCGGCCTCAGCCGGGTAGGAAAAACCCCTGCCCTTACCGTAGCACGAAAGCTGTACGACAACTCCTCATTTCTCTATAAAGGCCTGTTGATTGTTGATCTTAACCTGAAGCAAATCGGGGCAATCTGCTCCAACGATTCACTGGGCGGCTTTGACGTCTGGATTATGGGCAGAGGCGGACAGGTCATCTACCATCCAGACTCGAATCTGGTTGGGTCCATCGTCGAACAGGGGCTGTTTGCACGTATTCAGAACCAGAACTCTTCCTTCTTCCGTCATCAAGACGCAGCCTCCAGCACTGAAAAAATGGTTCTGCATGAACGCTCTCAGATCACCGGCTGGACGGTCGTCGCCGACCTGCCGCTGAACAACCTTATCGGCGGATTGATCACCCAGCGCAATTACTCGCTTGCCGCCGCAGCTATGCTTATGATTATTGCATTGGCGCTTGTAGGCGGTTTCTCCTTATCCTTGACAAGGCCGCTCTCCATGCTGCAAAAATTAATGGCGCGTGTTGAGCGGGGCGATTTTGTTCTTCCTACCAAAATGAACCGGTTCCGCAACCATGAAATGACTGCCGTATTCCAGAGTTTCTACAGCATGACGGGAGAATTGAAGCGGCTCATCCGGGAGGTTCACGATTCCCGGCTGAAGGAACGGGAGCTTATGATCAGGCAGAAGGAATCCGAGCTCCGCTCCATGCAATCCCACATCAATCCGCATTTCTTGTACAATTCACTGGAGATTATTAATTCATATGCCATCGCGGATGATCATATGGATATCAGCCGCATGACGCGGGCGCTTGCCCACATGTTCCGTTACAATATCGGCCATGCCGGATCGGTTGTGCCGCTCCGGGAGGAGATGAGGCATGTCCAGTTTTATCTGGATCTTCAAAGTGCCCGGTTCCGCAAACTGCAGATCGATATAGATGTGGATGAACAAGACTTGGATCGCGTGAAGGCCGTCAGGCTCACGCTGCAGCCGATCATAGAGAATGTGTTCATCCACGGATACCGCGGTAAGAAACCCCGCTACCTCGGGATTAGCACCCGTGCGGAGGGACACTATTTTGCCGTCGTGATTCAAGATAAGGGGATTGGGATGAATGCGGAGAAGAGACGGCATATAAGAGGCATCCTGCAAACTCCCGAGAATCCGGAAGACGAATTACGGAGCAACGAGGGGGAGGAACCCACCAGCGGAATCGGTCTCCTGAACGTCCATCAACGACTGCAGCTTACCTTCGGTGCGGAATATGGCTTGCACCTTGTGCAGTCCGTGCCTGATGAAGGCACCCGGTTTGAAGTCAGGCTGCCATATATGACTAGCGAGGAGGCACATCATGTACCGGTTAATGATGATTGACGACGAATATGCCATTCATTTGAGTATGCGAAAGCTTGTCGAAAGGTCCGGTCTCCAGGTTGAGATCACGGGAGAGGCGGAAGACGGGGCTGAGGCGCTTCAGATGCTCGAGGACAGCCGGCCGGATCTGATCGTAACCGACATTTGCATGCCTGAAATGGACGGACTGGAATTTATCCGCCGGGTCAGAGAAACTCATGCACACATGCAGTTCATTATTTTGTCCGGTCACGATAATTTCGAATTTGCACGTCAGGCCATACGCTACGGCGTGTCGGATTTCCTGCTGAAGCCCATCGATCCGGAACAGTTCCATACGACACTTAAACGTGCCTGCAAGGAACTCGATAACCGAAAGGCGAGTTTCTCCCGGCAAACGGAATGGACGCTTGCACAGCAGCGATACAAAACCAGGCTTGCTGAGCTGCTGTGGTCTGTTGAGGAACAGGATGCCTTGGAACTAACCGATGAAATGGTCACCCATTTTGAAACGATGGGACCTGTTGGAGTCAGCTTATCACAGTATGCCCCTATGCTGATGCAGGAGTTGCTGTCTGCGCTTGAAGAACGCGGCCTGGTGCTGGGTATGACAATCGGCGAGCACCCGTGGTCGCAGGATGACCGTGCTGCCTGCCGCCGTCAAATGACAGAGAAGATTCAGGAAATGCTTGAGTTAATTAAGGGCTCCAGAAATCTTGGCGCTCACCACAATATTGTGAAAGCCAAGCGATACATTGAGGAGAACTACGCGATGGAGGATTTGTCCTTGCAGGAGGTGGCAGACTCACTGGGGATGTCGGTGACGTATTTAAGCCGTACCTTCAAGAATGAAACAAATATGAACTTTGTGAAATACCTGGTCCAGATCCGTATGGAAAAAGCGAGGGAACTGCTTGCGGAGCCTGAGCTATCCGCTCAGGAAACGGCCTATCGTGTCGGCTTCTCGGACTATGTCCATTTCAGCAAAACATTTAAAAAATATCATGGCCTTACACCATCCGAATACCGAAAACAATGTAAGGCCATGAATGGAGGAAAATGAGACGGCGGGTGCTTCTTCAGCTTGTTCTCCCGTTCATCCATCTTTCAGCCCTGACAAGAAGCTGCTCAACAAACGCATTCTTCTCGTCGGAATATTGGAGCAGGCTCCGGGCCCCTTGTGAAACGATCCTTCGTTTGATCTCGCTGACTAACGCCTGCTGTTCATCGATAAACCATTCCGCCCACTGCTCATCATAGGACTCCAAATGAATGGCCTCATCAATCGTCATGATGGACCCTCCTGAAAGCGCTGTAAGTGTGTGCCAGGAATTTCGATCCCAAACCGTATGGACTGCTCCAAAAACGCATAGGCATTGCTTCAGATCATATCCTGTGACTCTATCATGCCCTTCATCGTTTGAGTTGGCAAGAGCCCATGTTCTATCCGTTATTGTTCACGCGTGTCTTAATATCGACTCTCCACAATGGCCGGTGCAAGTAACTGGTCCGCATACCTGTGAGCCTCTGCCTGAAGTACTTCGTCACTTATCCGATCGACGTTATACGCCACGAATGCAGGCAGATAATTCACTTTGCACCGGTTCAACGTGGCTTGAATCGGACGCAGCAGTTCACTGGCGGTATACCAATTGTCGCCACCTGCACGATACCCTTGTTCCAAGCCTGCCGCCGTGGTCGCCAGCATAAATTCCTTCCCCCTCAGACTGTTGCCTTCCGGTCCGAACGCCCACCCGAAGGTGAGCACGTCATCGAACCATTTCTTCAGCAGGGGCGGGCAGCTGTACCAGTAAAACGGAAATTGGAACACCACCCGATCATACTGGAGAATAAGCTGCTGCTCCCGCTCGATATCAATATTCCAGTCCGGATACTCCTTATAAAGATCCCGAATATCTACATTTCCATTTGTATTCTGCTTGGCTTGCTGCATCAAGGCGCGATTGGCACGCGAGTTCTCTAGATTCGGATGAGCCACAATCACCATAATTTTCATAATCAGTTCTCCTGTCCGGTTTGGTTTGTTTGACACCCCCATTATGTTTCGGATTGGCAGCTTTGAAAAGTACGCTCTTTTTATGTACTTAGTCCGGTTCATCGTACATATTCATGCCATGCATAGTACGAAAAAACGTACTAAGTATGATAAAGAATAGTACTGGGTTTAAACCGGATACTATGCTAAAGTATCAACCATCAAGCCTATCCAATGATCAAATACGGACTTCCGCTGGGAGATGAGAATATGAGAACAACGAGTCATGAGGAGTTTAAAACCAAAGGCATACTGACCACGCTGCAATTAATAGGCGGCAAGTGGAAGCCGCTGATTCTGTTTATACTGCTGCAGGACGGAACCAAGCGGTTCGGAGAGCTCAGGCGTATGCTTCCAGGCGTTACCCAAGGCATGCTTACGAATCAGCTTCGTGAACTGGAACAGGATGGGCTCATTGTACGCAAGGTATATCAGGAGATTCCGCCCAAGGTGGAGTACTCCATCTCCGACCATGGGAAAACCTTGGACAGCGTTCTGGCAGACATGTGCACCTGGGGATTTCAGCATTTGGATTATATCGGCCGTGTAAACCGGCAAAGGGATGACAGCCATGAGAAAAATGCGGGCGGACTGTAAACGCAGCCCCCTTACATGCGAGATGGACTCCATCTTGGCATAGGGAGGGAATGGAGAATGGATAAAGCCGGTCCCGAAGGGAGCGGCTTTATCTGCTGTTTCAAGAGCAGATATTCAAAAAATTTTTTTCTTCCAAGTATTGCTTTATATATCGTTACGATATATATTTATGTCGTAACGATATATAATTGGAGGAACTCAGATGTATGAGCTTTTTGTATTAGGTGAATTGGTGACAGGTGATAAGCACGGATACATGCTTCAGGAAATTCTTAAAAATGCGGGCGGACCCTACCGCCAGATCAGTTCCGGCACGCTGTACCCTCTGCTCTCCCGCATGGTGGATAACGGATGGATCCATCTTAAGCTCGACGAAACCGGCGGAGGGAAGCGCCCCCGAAAAATCTATCAGATCACCGATGCCGGGCAGCAAAAATTCCTGGAGCTCATGGAGAAGCCGCTGGAATTCAACATGGATACGGAGCACCATTTCCATTTCAAAATGGTGTATTTCCGGTATGTTCCGAAGGAAATCCGATTGGCCTGCCTGGAGCAGTATTTGACTTATCTCGAAACCAATCTGAAACATGTGACGGAATTTGAAGCCGAGATCACGTTTTACAAGCCTGAGCCTGAGAAGCAGCGGCTTCAATTGATGAGAGTACTGGATCATCGGAGGCAAATGGGGCTAACGAATATTGAGTGGATCAGACAAGAAATCGAGGCTGTTAAATCCACCGAAGAATAGGGGTCAGCCTTAGCAGAAATTCAATATGAGGAGGAATAAGGAATGGAACGTTTATGGACGAAGTCGTTCATTCAGATGACAATCGGGATGTTATTTCTGTTTACGGGCTTCTATCTGCTGCTGCCCACGCTCCCCCTCTATATCAAGCACTTGGGCGGCTCGGAATCCCAGGTTGGATTGGCGGCCGGTGCGTTCACGCTGACGGCGGTTGTCTTTCGCCCGATTGTCGGGGGACTAGTGGACCGGTACGGCAGAAGGATATTTTATATTTGGGGCCTTCTATTGTTTGTCCTCTCGATGTATCTCTACGATTGGGTTGGCAGCATCCTGCTGCTGCTTGCGCTGCGAATCCTGCACGGTGCGAGTTGGGCTTTCTCGACAACCGCCATCGGAACGGTCATTACGGATTTAATCCCGGCCTCCCGACGCGGGGAAGGCATGGGGTGGTATGGAATGGCAATGACGGTTGCGATGGCGATCGGCCCCTTACTGGGCACGTATATCGTGGGTGGATATTCCTTTCGGACCTTGTTCCTGATTGCGGCCGGGCTATCCCTCATCGCGCTCATATTGGCCTATATGACCAGGGTTCCTTATGAAGCTAAACCCAGTGCTGGGCGGATTCAACTGGTCGAGAAATCCGTTCTTCCTGTCACGGCTGCAATCTTTTTCCTGGCTGTCGCATATGGCGGAATCACAACCTTTCTCCCGCTGTTTGCAGATTCCATCCGGGTCAATCCGGGAACTTTTTTCCTCGTATATGCAATCGCACTTACCCTGATTCGGCCCTTTGCCGGGAAGCTGTCAGACCGTTTCGGAGAAGCATTCATCATCATTCCATCCCTTATTATCACGGCGGCAGCCCTGGTTGTCTTAAGTTTGTCAAGCGGATTACCTGGACTGGTTACAGCCGCAATCCTGTACGGTATCGGCTTCGGCTCGGCCCAGCCTGCACTTCAAGCAGCCACGCTCCGCATTGCTCCAGCGCATCGAAGAGGTGCAGCCAACGCCTCTTTCATGACGGCTTTCGATCTTGGTATCGGACTAGGCGCCATCCTCCTGGGCCTGGTATCCGAGCATATAGGCTATACGTATCTGTTCTCCGTAACCGCAGCCTCTGTCGTCGTTTCCTTGGCGATTTTCACAATCTTTGTGAGACGACTGCTCAAGCCTACAGACGTGGAAAAAACCTAAGGGTGCCGCGCCCGTTCATTCTCTCTTGTACCCGTAACCTCCGCACCCGCTTCCGAATAGGCTAACATAACTCATGTTAGATTGGAGCGATTGTACGCATGGCTCAATATGTACCACCGGTGAATATCCATACCCTCACGCATACGGCGCCCGGCCTTGTTATTCATTATCCGCAAGTATACGGCCTCGCGAATCGGCAGGTGGAGGACGTTATCAACCGGACTATACTGCAGCAAATCCAGGATATGCAGCATGCCCAGCAGCAGGTCCAGACGGGAACCCATCCGCAGACTACCGGAACTTTTGAGATTAAAACGAATGAGCGCGGCATTCTTAGCCTTGTTCTGACCAACTACACCTACTCCGAGCCTATGGCCCACGGTTATACGGTGACAAGAGCACTTACCTTCTCCACATTCACTGGAAAATCCTATGCCTTATCCGACCTGTTCCGTCCGGACTCCAATTATCAAGCCGTATTGGCGGCCGAGGTGAACCGTCAAATCAAGGCACGCAACCTTCCTGTACTGGAGGGCACCCCGATTACCGTGTCCCCGAATCAGGACTTCTATCTGGCCGATAAATCACTGGTCCTCTTCTATCCGCTTTATGCCATCACGCCTTACTACGTCGGTTTTCCGATGTTCCCGATCTCGGTCTACGACCTGTTGGGCATGGCACCTGAGAACGGATTGTTATCGGATCTTGCGGCGGATGTGGTGTAACAATAGCGATCTGCACAGCACAATCGGGAGCAAGTCAAAAAAACAAACCCGAATCCCTGGCACCTTACACCAGAGTCTCGGGTTTGTCTGTTATCATCTCATGGTCGTTCGCTTTCGCTGCTTACACCATGATTTTGCAAATGTCATTCGTGAATTCCACCGGATCGGCAATCGGCAAGCCTTCGATCAGCAGCGCCTGATTATAGAGCAGATTCGTGTACAGCTTCAGCTTGTCCTGATCCCCCTGCAGTGCTTTCAGGGATGTAAACACCTCGTGGTTTGTGTTGATCTCCAGCACCTTGTCTGCCTGGATATCCTGTCCGTTCGGCATTGCCTTCAATATTTTCTCCATCTCAATGGATACATCGCCCTCTGTGGACAGGCATACCGGATGGGATTTCAGGCGTTTGGAGGCTTTAACGGATTTCACCTTGCCAGCCAAGAGGCCGCCCATGGCTTCAAAGAGCTCCTTGTTGTCGCTTTCTTCAGCTTCGTTCTCTTGCTTGTCGGCCTCTGAATCAATGCCAAGATCCCCGCTCGATACCGATTTGAATTCCTTCTCCTTGTATTTCATGAGCATCTTGATGGCAAACTCATCCACATCGTCGGTGAAGTACAGAATTTCATAGCCTTTATCCAGCACCATTTCCGTCTGCGGAAGCTTCTCGATCCGGTCAATGGAATCGCCGGACGCATAATAGATATATTTTTGATCCTCCGGCATTCTCGATACATACTCATCCAGCGAGACCAGCTTCTTCTCTTGGGAAGACGTGAACAGCAGCAGATCCTGAAGATCTTCCTTGTTCATGCCGTAGTCATTGTAGACGCCGAATTTCAAGCCTCTGCCAAAAGATTCAAAGAATTTCTCATAATTCTCTCTCTCGTCTTTCAGCATGCTTTGCAGCGCGCCCTTCACCTTGTTCTTGATGTTCTTCGCAATCAGTGTCAGCTGACGATCATGCTGGAGCATCTCGCGGGAGATGTTCAGAGATAGATCCTCCGAATCGACCATCCCCTTCACGAAGCTGAAATAATCCGGCAGCAGGTCGCCGCACTTGTCCATGATCAGGACACCATTGGAATAGAGCTCAAGCCCCTTCTCGTATTCCTTGGTGTAATAATCGAAAGGCGTATTCTCGGGAATAAACAAAATCGCATTGTATACAACGGCACCGTCCGCTTTGACATGGATGTGCTTCAGCGGTTTATCGAAGCCGTAACGCTTCTCGTTGTAGAAATTCTCATAATCGGCGTCCGTCAGCTCGCCCTTGTTCTTGCGCCAGATCGGCACCATGCTGTTGATGGTCTGCTCTTCCTGAACTTCCTCGAACTCGTTCTCGGCATCCTCCTTAGGACGCTGCGTTTTCACGTCCATCTTGATCGGATAGCGGATGAAGTCGGAGTACTTCTTAACGATGGCTCTCAGGCGGTATTCTTCCAAATATTCATCATACTGATCGTCTTCCGTATTCTCTTTGATCTTCAGCACGATCTCGGTTCCGATGGATTCCTTCTCAGCCGGTGTTAGGGTATACCCTTCCGCACCTTCGGATTCCCACTTGAACGCTTCGTCGCTGCCGAGGGCTCGGCTTGTCACGGTAACCACATCAGCAACCATGAACGCGGAATAGAAGCCGACACCGAATTGGCCAATGATGTTGTGGCCGTCCTTCGCTTCATTCTCGCTCTTGAACGCAAGGGATCCGCTCTTCGCGATGACGCCGAGGTTGTTCTCCAGGTCTTCCTTCGTCATTCCGATCCCTGTATCGGTAATGGTCAGTGTGCGGCTTGCTTTATCTGCGGTAATCTTAACGTAGTAATCTTCTTTGTTAAAGGTCAAGTTGTCGTCGGTCAGAGCTTTATAATAAATCTTGTCAATCGCGTCGCTGGCATTTGAAATCAGCTCACGCAGAAAAATTTCACGCTGCGTATAGATGGAATTGATCATCATCTCGAGCAGCCGTTTGGACTCAGCTTTAAACTGTTTTTTCGCCATGAAAAAATCTCCCTTCCAATCTGAACGAGGTTTCATTTAGCACTCTAGTCAGAAGAGTGCTAACACTTCTTCTATTTAAACATGTACCAATTTTTGATGTCAATATATTTGGAGACTTTCTGCGGAACAAAATAGGAACACGGCAGCCGATCAGCATAACACCGGACTTCTATGTGAATATCGGGAATAACCCTGTAAGCGTAAAAAGGCCGCCTGAAAAGGTCAATTCGACCCTTTAGACAGCCTCTTCTTATTCACGGCTCCATACTGCTGCTTAATCTCTTGGATAGGACCGGACGAATCCACCACACGTAATACAGACCGCAGAGCAGCAGCACCCCGGCTGTGGCCAGGAAGGGGAGCCGGTAATCCTGCCGGGCCAGGATCAGGCCGGAAACCAGCGTTGCCCCGGACGATCCTAAACTCCGGAATACCGATCTCATGCCGGCATACAGATTCCGCTCCTGTTCATGAAACGCAGACATCAGCAGACTGTCCAGCAGATTGGACAGCATGGTCACACCTCCGCCCCGAAGCAGGAACAGTGCTACAAACAGCCACACGGGCAGGATCATGGATAAAGCGGCAAACAGCAAAATATTAACGATGAATACCGAAAGAACACGTAAATAGGTAACCATAATAAACAGCTGCCTCTGGACAGCTGCTCGAACTCACTTTTTTTGCAAAAGGATCCGTTTGCCTCGCAATCAAAAATCGCCGACACGCATCGCATCGACGATTATCCGTATACATAGGTTTCCTGCTCAACCGGTTACACCGGATTAGAGCATTCTTCTTCCCATCATGATGATGGTTTCCAGTAGTGACTTCCATTTTCCATCGGCTTTACGCGCAGCCACTGTTGCGTGGTCTGTCGTCTTGCGTGTAAGACTCCATTTTGTTGCCAGCTGGCATCGTTCCACTTCCTGACGGAGGTCGAGAATATGCTGCTTGGCAATATCTTCATTATTAATATTCATGGTTCATTCCTCTTCTCTTTATAACGATAACATTCCGACATTACCAATACCCGCAAGCTCCTCTTCCGTCCCCTTCACTATAATACTGCCATTGTTCACTCTAAGGTAAGGGTACAAAATGCCTTTAATTCTTTTTTCCCCGACAACCACATCTCCGAAGAGATCCAGCGATGAGATCGAATGTTTAATATCGTCCTCCGTTACATCGTCATCAAGAATGAATGTTCCATCTACAATAAAGGTTGCTGACTGTTCCAAAGCCAACAGCTGATCCTTCGACCAAGTCTCCTCACCGCTAACGAAAATAAAAGACTGCTCATAACTTAAAATTTCGGTATTCAGATTCGGGCAGCGTTCCCATATCAAATCCTCGATATCCTCGCTGCATATGATGAATGACGTGGACTGTATCTCTGATATAGCACGGCTGAAGGCATCACGAGTCACATCAGCCTCCATAATGATCGGCTGTTTGGTGTAGAACTTGTGGCCGTTGAATCGGCGAATGGTTCTTGCGTTTAGTCTCAATGGCTTGGTTACATATTCGAAGCCTGTCGGGATAACCTCCAAGGAACCATTGATCGCCTTCGCTTTATCATAGAAATATGGGGATTGGCTCTCATGAATAACCGCTTTGCCGTTCATACGAAGACTGTCAATCCCGGCTGCAAAACGCTCCATATCCAGGTCCTTATCCAGCTCCAGCACTCCGCTCATTACCAGACTGATGGGGTCGGTGATGGAGGCCAGATAGGCATTGTTCAGTTTCAGTTTTCCCGACTCGAATCTGGGCTCATACTGATAGGCGTAAATCTCCGCGCTGGCTCCTCCAACTTTAAGAAGCGCTGAGGTAACGACACCCGCCAGATGCTGGGGAGTATACACCTCGCCGTTGACCACCAGATGAAGCTTACCGCTCTGGAACGCCTCGAAGGAGACTTCTTTGTCGATGATAACCGTGCCATTAACAAATACACGATCCGGGTGATCCAGCTGCTTAAAATATTCCTCATTCAGTCGCAGCGTCCCGTTGTAATAACGGTGACCTGCCGGAATTTCAAGCGTTTTGCCGATATTGCCTGCATTCTTCAGCATCGTCAGGAGGTGCGCCGTTTCTGCCCGGTATATGACGATGCCCACGTTGCCGATCCGTTCAATGCTTTTTACACTTTCCTCCGTTGCCTGTGTCAAATCCAGCATGCCTACATTTCCAATCATTTTGCTCATTTCATATCTTCCTCCCATATTTTTCTTAATTTCTTGATGGCGGTTTGCAATTTGTAACGAACCGTTGCTGCGGGCATTCCGAGTTGTTCTCCAATTTCCTGGCTGGACATTCCGAGCCAAAAACGTTTAAATACGATGTCGCTTTGTGATTGCGGCAAGCGGGCAAGCCACTCGGTCGTCTCTATATTGCGGCTTGAAACGGGAAGCACCGCTGCATCCAGATCATCCTCCCACGATACAAGCCGCTTCTCCCGTCGGCTAATATCGATCATGCGATTTTTGATGACTCTGAAGAACCAGGCCTTTTGCTTATGAAGGGGCAGGTCCGCCAGATTTGGTTCCTTGAGGGCCTTCATAAAGGCATCCTGAACCAGATCGTCTGCTTCATAAGCGTGCTTGGCGATGGATCTGGCATAACGTGTTACGTCGTCCTTCAGGCTTTCATAGAGATCACATACTTCCATTAGCCAACCTCTCACTTTTCGAATTGTCTTTCTTGTTAATATAACGTTTGGGCAAAAGAAACTGATGGATTTTCTTTAAAAAAATTTAATTCGGCATTGAGCCGGCTGTGAGTCTTCGTATAAAAAAAGCGCTGACCGTGTTGACGGTCAGCGCTTTTTCAACAAAATTAATCCCACATGGAGAACAGCACCAGCAGAACAGTTGCCATACCCAGCATGAATGAGTATTTAGAAAACCAAATAGAACTCATCTCTTCCTTCACCCTGTATCCCTCCTCTTGTTTACGGATCACCCTAACTTTCCAGCTTGACTACCTCTAGCCCCACCAGCTGAGCGCACACAGCAGCATAACCGCTACAAAAAAACCATCCATAAATTTGAGCTGAAGTTTGGCCACCCGAATCACCTCCTTATAAAGGCACATGAACTTAAACTGAAATAGGTATTATATGATTTTACATAAATTTATTGATTGACCAATTACTTTTTAAAAAATCTGCTCCGCCTGTTATCGCAACACTGCAGCTCCGTATCTCCCCCCCCTATCCCCTCTGAAAATTCATGCAATTTTCCTTCTTCCTTCTCACTTGTCATTCCTCATGCTCGCTTTTCCATTAAACCACGCATCGTTTCCGTGATAGCCAGCTCATGGGGTGTCCAGGAAATCGGGCCGATCTGTCGCTCATATTTATCACCGCTCAGCACCAAGGGCTCCTCCGTCAGATACAGCATCTCTACCACCTCTTTCATCACCGGATTGAACAACCCGATCAGGGACAGCCCGATCCGCCCCAGCGGCATAACCGCCTTCCGCTTCCCGACAGCCCTCTGCGCAATCCGCACCAGCTCATGTCCCGAGATCACGTCTGGTCCGGGAATATGCCAGTTCTGTCCGTAGGATTCTTCCCTCGCCGCCACCTCGACGATCATCCGTGCGGCATCCGGCAAATAAACGTATTCACGGGGAACCCTCATATTGCCTACGAACGCAGTTGGCTTGCCTGCGGCAATGGCTTCCATGGTCACGGATAGATAGGATGCCTGGGCAGAGGGACCGTAATAGTCGGGAAGCCGTACGATCAGTGGTCGTGCCTTATGCCACCGCGATGAGAAGATCAATTCCTCGTAAGCCAGCCTCACCTTGCCCTTGCGAGTATGAGGTTTCTTGGGGTGTTCTTCTGTTGCCCTTTCCATTAAGCGGCGACCGTAAGGATAGATACCATCCACCACCACAACCTTGGCTCCCGTCTCCTCCGCTGCCTTCATCACCGACTCGCCTAGTGGCAGCAGCCTGGACTCCATCTCATGATAGGGAATATTGGCACTGTGAAAAATAATGTCCGCTTCTCCAGCAGCCCTTATGATATCCTCCGGTTTGAATGCATCCCCCGTCTCCAATGTGAGCAGAGGGGAATGGTTCAGTTGATCAGCCAGCTCATTCAGTTTCTTCATGGAGCGTCCGAAGGCTACCGTCTCGATTCCACGCTCAATCAGCTCTGCTGTCAATGGAGCTCCTACGCCACCTGTTGCACCCAATACAATCGCTTTTTGCATATAAATCTCTCCTTTTATTCAGTTATATTATTGATTGATCAATTACAATTACTGAAAAATATCATGCTCTTCCTGCACCGCGCACACAACTTCCATTATACGCGGTGTGGCACTAAAAAAGCGCCTGAGCATGCTTTATTTTTTGGGCATTAAATCCGGCATATCCATGGCCATGGCTGCATTACACAACATGCCCCGCGCCAGAAAATCGGAGATTTTCTTATCTGCGTCTTCAAAACCTGCTGACACAAAGGCATTTCCAACAAGATCCCGTATCTCATTAATCCCCTGCTGCATCGCTTCGCGGATGGGTGCATCCGGAATCGTCTGTGCCTGCATCTGCAGCAGTATTTCACTGCGATAGGATTGCATGATCCCTTCGTAAGCCCGGATCAATCCCGATTCCAGTTCCTCAGGTGCAGATGAATCAATCACCACTTGAAATGCTTGCACGATGCGCTTCCAGGAGACAGACAACGACTCTACAAGCAGTGACTCCTTGGTGAAGAAGCGATAGACATAAGGCTGGGATATAGCCGCACGCTCGGCTACCTGAGCCGTGGTCGCGCGATAGTACCCGATCTCGGCAAACACCTCAATAGCTGCTGCCACGATATCATTCCGCCGATTGACAGAGGTTGAAGCTCTGGCCATCATATCGACCTCCCTTTCACTTTAACTTTAACTTCTGAACATCACTTGTATTCATTCATTATTGATTGACCAATTACTATTGAGTTTAGTATATATCGCCGAATTAATTTTCGCAACAGCTTTTTCTTGACCATCACGCTACGTCGTAGTTCATCATTCAAACTAAATTAAAACAGAGGTGAAAAAATGAAATGCAATCTTACGCTCAGATCAAGTATATCGAGAGTTTTGACATGCTCCACAAGAAGAAAAAAGTCGCGTTATTCAGACAAGCCAGTGTGGCTCCATTTATCGGAAAATGGAACATACTGAATATTCCTTTTTAAAGCGGAGGACCTCAAAAAGCGAGCCTGTTATCTGAATTTGAACAGCAGATGGAGAAGATATTCAGAAAAATGGCATCCTGTATGAATCAATCCCCTTCTTCTGATGAAGTACAGCAATTGATCATCGAATGGAAAAGCTGTCTCGAACAATCCATTGTATGTGACTCTGAAATGTTAACATGTATTGCAAATACGTATACACGCGATAATCGCTACAAAAATTATATAAATCAATTCAGCGATGGTGACTTGGCCGAATATTTATATACTGCTATCTTGCATCATATTGATCATGGATAGAGGAGTTTTGCTTATCTTGTTCATCCTCCAATTTTGCGTAAGCTGCGCCCGATCGGGAAGGATTCCCGTATCTCTTGACGAACTGTTTACAAGTACTGGCACCATAAATCGCAGTTCCCATTATCATCGATCAAGGAGGTTAAATCATGAGTCATGAAGGTCAGCAACAATTCGAACGGTGGCGCAAGCATCGCACGGTACTCAATCAACTGCTGGAGGATGTACACACTGAGCATTTAGATTATAAACCTTGGCAGGATGCCTACACTTTGGGTGCATTGGCTGTTCACATTGCCGCCTCCTCCGAGATGTTCCTGCTGTCTATCAAAAATGGCACCTTCTCTCCACCTTCTATCTCTACCCAGTTCGAAACGATTGAGGACATTAGAAATATCGTCCAAGCTTCAACCGATGCTACAACAGCCGCTTATGCGGAGTTGTCGGATGCGGAGCTGGAGAAACCGCTCGACTTTAACGGATTTGCAGCCCCTGGATCAGTATGGCTGGGCAGCATGGTGGACCATGAAATCCACCATAAGGGGCAGCTGTTTACTTATGCACGGGCCGCAGGCGTTGCGAAGGTCCCTTTCTTCACTGTGCAGCCGGCAAAACAGTAACGGCCGCGGGGTTTGGGCTGGAGGCGCCGGGCTTGGGGCTGCAGGCGCCGGGCTTGGGGCTGCAGGCGCCGGGCTTGGGGCTGC
Source organism: Paenibacillus glucanolyticus NBRC 15330 (assembly GCF_004000885.1). Classification (GTDB taxonomy): domain Bacteria; phylum Bacillota; class Bacilli; order Paenibacillales; family Paenibacillaceae; genus Paenibacillus_AQ; species Paenibacillus_AQ glucanolyticus. The sequence continues at coordinate 145,588 of NZ_BIMC01000006.1, read as the reverse complement.
AGGCGCCGGGCTTGGGGCTGCAAGTCCCTATTTGGGACTTGCACGGGCCGCAGGCGCCCGGGCCGCCTGCCCTCACGCACAAATAAAAAGCCGATTTCCCTAAGCTCTCTCGGGAAATCGGCTTTTATCTTACCCACTACCCTTGCTTCGCCAGCTTCACCACAGCTTGCAAGGCCGTGTTAATCTCGCATTCCACTGCGTCGGCAACTACGTTGGTGTTCGGATCGTACTCGGCCGCCAGATCGGCATCGGCAAAGCCGTCCATCGCCACGATTGCGCCAGCACGAACGCCGCGGATGGCTGCAACGACATACAATGCCGCAATTTCCATCTCTACACCCAGTGCCCCGGCCGCTTTATATTTCTGGTGCGGCACTTCTTCAACGCCGTTAAAGAACACGTCCAGCGTGACCGTAATTCCCTTGCGCACCACGCCTTCGCCGATCGCAAGCGCTGTTTCGTACAGCGCCTCCGCAACCTGGCTGTCCGCGACTGCAGGGAAGCCGTCCGGCACCAGCTGCTTCGTCAGCCCGTCCGTACGGATCGCAGCGGTGCTGACCACAAGGCTTCCCGCAGGGGTATCCGCCCGGTAGGATCCGGCGGTGCCCACGCGAATGAGTGTCTTCGCGCCAGCGCGGATCAGCTCCTCGAAACAAACCGCAGCTCCCGGACATCCAACGCCGTGGCTGGTAACCGCCAGCTCAACGCCTTCGTAGCTCCCCACAAAAGTGCGGTACTCGCGGCTGAATGCCAGCTCGCGCGCACCTGTGAGCTTACGGGAAATCGTCTCCGCACGTTTCGGATCACCGCAGACGATCACAAATTCAGGTATATCCTCTGAGTTCACTTGCAAAATAGGCATCAACATATTAGTCAAACTCCTTATGTGTCCATTCATCTTCAGGTATATCCAGTGCTTCGCCGCTGAACCGCTCTTCCTTAAACGGATCCGCTTCGTTATGGAAGCCATTGCGTTCCCAGAAGCCCGGGCGGTCTTCCTTCATAAACTCGATGCCGCGCAGCCACTTCGCGCTCTTCCAGAAATAACGATGCGGTACGACCGTGCGAAGCGGCCAGCCATGCTTGTCCGTCAGCGGCTCGCCATTGAAGCGGTAGGCGAGCATCACATTGTCCATAAGCAGATCCTCGATCGGCACATTCGTATCGTAATCGGGATCGGCATGAAACATGACGTATTTGGCTTCCGGCTTCACATTGAGGCCCGCGAGGAAATCCCGGAACAGGATTCCTTCCCAAACCGTATCGAATTTGGACCAACGCGTAACACAGTGAATATCGGTGTTCACTGTTACCGTTGGCATGGCCATTAAATCTTCATAAGTAAACGTCAGTTCCTCTTCGACCTCGCCGAATACCTTGAGTCTCCATTCCGACATGTCGTAGCGAGGAACGTCCCCTTCATGCAGGATAGGAAACTTTTCGGTCAGCGTCTGCCCCGGCGGCAGTTTGGCACGCTGTTCATCCGTCAGGTTATTAGCTGCCACCGGCTTCATTTTTTTCAAACGTTCTGCTTTTTTGTGCACCAAGTTCATCTCCTCTATGCTGGATCGTATCCACAACCGCTTAACGTCTGGAGGACTCAATTTCCGGTTATCGCGGCGCGGCGTATGCGCCTATCTGGAGCTTGAGCCCTGCTTCAGTGCATCCTGCTGGAAGCTTTTATTCTTAAAGAAGAACATGGCCAGAATCGTGACGACATAAGGCAGCATCTGCGTGAAATGTGTAGGCAGTGCGAGGCCCTGGAACCGGATGCTCAGTGCATCCATAAAGCCGAACAGCAGGCTTGCCGCCGTAACGCCAAGCGGACCCGATTGGCCCAGCATCGTTGCCACCAGCGCAATAAAGCCGCGCCCGGCCGTCATGCCTTCCGTAAACATCGTCACCTGTCCAAGAGACAGCTGCGCGCCTGCAAGCGCACATAACACGCCGCTGGCCAGCACGGCGCCATACTGATAACGTCTTACGCGGATTCCCACGCTTTTGGCAGCGAGCGGATTCTCACCTGCAGCCAGGAAACGGAAGCCGCTCTTTGTGCGATAGAAATAATACCACATCAAGCCCGCAATCAAAAAGGACAGATATACAAGAGGTGTCAGACCAGCCAGTATCGGACCCAGCACCGGAATATCCTCGATAATCGGTATGTTCCATTTCGGCAGTCCCACCATCGTATTATCATAAAATGCGCCTTTTACGTCAAAAATAGCCCGTAAGCTAAATGTCGTCAATCCGGCAGCCAAGGCATTCATCGCGATACCAACCACAATGACGTTGGCCTGCAGATTGATGCTGAGATAGGCAAATATAAAGGAAAATATCGAGACGATCGCAATCGCGAACAAAATCGCATAAAAGACATTACCGAAAAAGTAATTCCCCACCACGGCGGAAAAAGCACCCAACAGCATAAAGCCTTCCAGACCGACATTGAACAATCCGACGCGCGAACACAGGGCACCGCCGAGGGCTGCAAGCAGGATCGGAGTAAGCACACGCAGGGCCGAGTTGATTAATGCAAGATCAAACAGCTGTTCCATCGGATTTGTTCCCCTTTCTGCGCTTCAGGAAGCTGTATGTGAATCGGGCGGAAATAAACAGAATCAGCACGGCTTGTATAATAGCTCCCACTTCAAGCGGCACTTCCGTATTTCGTTCGACGCCCATGCCGCCTGTCTGCAATGCGGCCAAAAAAATCGATGCAATCAGCGTGCCGATCGGATGCGACCCTGCCAACAATGCAGCCATAATGCCCGTCCAGGCATAGTCAGCCGTGGATAATGCGCCATCAATATAACGATACTGAGAGCCCAGTATTTCAACAGCGCCGCCAAGACCAGCCAAGCCGCCGCTGAAGAACATCGCGCCAAGCATCATGGGACCACGCTTAACCCCGCCGAACAGGGCAAACAATGGATTGCCGCCAAGCATCCGGACCTCGTATCCGATCACGGAACGCTTCAATAATACGAATATAATTAACGCGGCAAGCACAGCCAGCACAAACCCTACGTGCAGCGGCATGCCGGAGATCAGCTTCGGCAGCCAGACACTGTTGTCCAGCATTTCGGACTGTGCCATCGCAGCAGAACCTGAACGGTCCTTCAGCGGATAGGCAACCAGATAACCCGCAAACAGTACAGCCACATAATTCAGCAGCAGCGTGGAGATCAGCAGGTTAACCCGGAATCTGGCGTCAAAATATCCGGCCATCACCGACCACAGACCACCCGCAACGATACCTGCAATGATGGCAACGATGCACACCAGCCAGCCGGGTCCCGGCATATATAAACCGACCAATGCGGCGGAAAGCGCACCAAACACCATCTGTCCTTCAGCACCCAGGTTAAAAAATCCGGCGCGGAATGCAAATGCCGCACCCAGACCAATCAGGATGATCGGTGTCGCCCGGGATAGCGTATTCGTGAAGAAATACATGCCGCCGAAGGCGCCCTTCCACATCTCTGCATAGGTCTCCAGAATGTCGCCTCCGGCAATCATGATGGCAATCGCCCCCGCGAGCAAACCTACCATGATCGCCGCAATCGGCTGAAGCAGCGGAAGCGTCAATTTTGTCCATTTATTCATTACAAGGTTCCTCCCGCCATCAGCAGTCCCAATTTCTCTTCTGTCGCTTCCTTCGCTGACAACTCACCTGCAATCCGACCTTCAAACATAACCAGAACCCGATCGGACAGCTTCAAAATTTCCGTTAATTCAGAAGATACCAGCAGAATACCTGTCCCCTCTTCACGCCGCTTGAGCAGTTCACCATGAATGGTCTCCATGGCGCCGATATCAACGCCGCGCGTCGGTTCGGCAGCGATTAGGAACGGGGTTCCCTGCTCAAGTTCCCGGGCAACAATCAGCTTCTGCAGATTGCCGCCGGATAAATACTGGGTGCTTGTCTCCAGAGACCCCGTCTTGATGGAGAACTTCTGAACCCAACCGGAAACAAGCGAGCGGATGTCCTTCAGTTTAAGGAAGCCGCCCTTCTGCAAACGGCGATGGTGACCCATAAGTCCGGTATCCATCACGGTTGCCGTACGGTTAGCTCCCCATACATAACGATCCTCCGGAATGTGGGCTAACCCATGCTCTCTTATCTCACGCGTAGACATACCGGTAACATCCTTGCCCGATACGGCTATCCGGCCGCTGTCGGGCTGAGCCAGGCCGGAAATCACCTGTAGCAGCTCAGACTGACCGTTGCCGGAAATGCCGGCAACCCCGACAACCTCGCCTGCCCGGACTTGTATATTCACGCCATCCAGCACCGGCTTCCCTTTCGTTCCGCGAATCGAGACCTCCGATACCTCAAGCACCTTCTCACCCGGCGTTATCGTTTTCTTATCCAGCTCCGCTAACTCGCGGCCTACCATAAGGCGGGAGAGCTGACGGGCATCCGTGTTTCCCTTCTCCACAACGCCGGTAACCGCACCGTCGCGGAGCACCGTAATCCGGTCAGCCACATCCAGAACTTCATTCAGCTTGTGGCTAATCAGAATAAAGCTTTTGCCCTGTTTAGAGAGCTGTTTAATGGCCTCTAGGAGTTCCTGCACCTCAAGCGGCGTCAGCACGCCTGTCGGCTCATCCAGAATAATGATTTCGGCACCTTGATACAGCACCTTCAATATTTCAACCCGCTGCTGTACACCCGGTGCACTGCTGCTCACGATTGCGTGCGGATCAACCTTCATTCCGTATTGCTCACAGAGCCCATCCACCGTTTTCACCGCTTGCTTGCGGTCAAACCTGGCACCGGAGCCCGGCTCATTGCCAATCACGATATTCTCGGCAATTGTAAACGTAGGAAACAGCATAAAGTGCTGGTGAACCATGCCGATGCCGCCACGAATCGCACCCTCCGGGCTTGCAAACGAAACTTCCTTGCCATTCAGCCGAATCGTACCCGAGGTTGGCTGCTCCATCCCGTACAATATCCGCATCAGCGTTGTTTTGCCTGCACCATTCTCCCCGACAATCGCATGAACCTCACCCGCACGCAGCGAAAAATCAATGCCGCGGTTTGCGCTAAACTCGCCATACTTTTTCGTAATATTGTCCATCTGGAGTAGCATCGAAGTTATGCCTTCCTTTCGCTTCTGAATGAAAGACCGACTGCTCATGTGGCAGCCGGTCCAGGTGAGAATTAATTTTGTTCCAATGCGTTGGTTACTTTAATCTTTCCGGCGATAATATCGTCGGAAATCACCTTGAGCTGGTCCACGATGTCTTGTCCAATGAATGGATTGAGCGGTGTTTTGCTCTCATGGGTAACGTAAGTGAGACCTACGCCGCCTTCTTTCAGGCCATAGTCACGAATGTCGAATGAGTAGTTGCCTTCCGAGAAGTCCTTAACTGTTTCGTACACAACAGCGTCTGTGCCTTTCAATTGAGCAAGCACAACGTGCTCAGGATCCGTGCCCGTGTTATCCGTATCTTGACCAGAAGCGTAGAAGCCTTTTTCCTTTGCGGCTTCAAACACGCCGAGGTCACCGACAGCAGAGAGGCCAGCAACGAAATCGGCACCCTTGGAATTCTGGAGGAGTGCAAGTTCCTTCGCTTTAGCCGGGTCTGTAAATCCGCCGACATAGTTAACAAATATTTCAACGTTAGGGTTTACCGATTTTGCGCCTTCGGCAAAGCCGGTCATATATTTATGCATAATAGGAATGTCGTCTGCAACCACGTTGCCAACCTTGTTTGTCTTCGTAGCCAGTCCAGCTGCTGCACCCAGCAGATAAGCTGCTTCATGTTCACGGAATACAACGCTGCGGACATTCGGCAAATCTACCACTGTATCGATAATGGCGAAAGGCACGTCCGGATTCTCCGGTGCAACCTTCTTCAGTGCATCTTCCATCTGGAAGGTAGAAGTAATGATCAGATCATATTTCTCGGCAACGGCCGTACGCAGGTTTTGCTCGATCGAGGCCGGGTCAGTCGATTCAATCGTCTTCACTTCAACGTTGAAATCGGCAGCTGCTTTTTTCAATCCTTCATCCATTAATGCAAAGAAAGGATTAACGCCGATCTTCTCAGGAAGTACAAGTGCAATGCGTTTCTTATCTTGAGATCCTTCTGAACCGCCATTCGCTGCACCAGTGTCAGTAGACTTATCATCGTTGCCGCAAGCTGCAAGCAATCCAACGGATAATACGAGTGTTAATAGAATTGACCATGTCTTTTTCATTTCCTGACCTTATCCTCCTAAGTTGAGCACTTTTTATACTATTATCCTATGGTATAGACAAGCAGATGTCAAAACAAAAATTTTAGCGTTTTATGTAGTTTAATGTGTTTTTTAGCAAAAATTTGGTGGAAAACTGCGTATATCACAGAACATTACCTTATCCAAATGTCGATAATGTTCGGAAATTGCCAACATTTGATCAACACTTTCTGGCGGAAATTCCAGATGAAAACGCAATATTTTCTAATTATGTCATGTTATACGATGCTGCACACAAAAATCCATAGGGACAGAAAAAAGGACGCCTCACGGCATCCCCTTCAAACATGAAATTCCAGCCTATCCATCAATCAACCCTGCCGCCTTCAGTAACCGCTGCAGCATCACCGCCGCTTCACCCCGGGACAACTTCTGCAATGGCATTAACCTTGCGGCATCTCCTTGCACAATCCCTTGTTTCACTAGTGCAGCAGCTGCTGGCTTTACTCTTGCGGATAGTTCGTCATGATCCTGATATGATGACAGAACGAATACGGCTTCGTTTTCATCCACAACACGATTTAAACCAGTCAACTCCATAACCCTCGCCATCACCACCATAGCCTCCTGACGTGTGATGGCTTGATCCGGACGGAAACTTCCGTCCTCATATCCTTGAAGCAGGTCATATCGTGAAGCTAATGCAAGCACACCGCTATACCAGGCGTCTGAGCTGACATCCTTAAAGGCGGAAAGCTCCTGCCCCTCCTGCAAACCGAGTGCTCTCACCATCATGGCTGCAAACTCCGCACGGCTTACTTGGGCATTCGGGGCGAAGGACTGTACGACCACTTCAGTCTGATCCATGCTCGTGGTGTCCTTGCCGCTCCCCCGTCCGTTAAGGATCATGCGCGAGGCAAGGTCATTCACCGCATCACCGGACCAATGATGCTGAACATCAGCGAAACGGATTTCATTGAATATGAAGGCAAACGTTCCAGTTACGAAACTGTGCAGAACGACCTCAAGACTTCCATCCTTCTTCATTTCCAATCTTGTCGGAATAGGGATAAATTCTCCACGTTCACTCACCCTAACAGCCGTTGTTATAGGATTCTGCATCCCTAACGGCAAAGAAATCCGATGCTCCATATATTGCTTATGCTGCTCTAACCGCAAGGGAAAATCATTGGCTGTAGCAGTTATGTCAAAATCAACAGGGGAACCGACAAGTCTAGTGCCAGCTTGCTCAGCAGTCTGTTGAATAAACCTTAATTTCGCAGCATCGCTGGCCGCTATCGTTACATAAACCAAGATTTGATCAGCTGCAAGTGTTCTGTCAAATCCCCTCGGAGCTCTCCAGCGGGTTGAAGATACCTCCTCAGCAGGAAGATGGAAGGTTCCTAGAGATGAACGGATTTCAATCGCTCCCTGCTTAGCTTTAAGCTGGTCCATTGCCGTTCCGCTTAATTCCAGGGAGATATGATCCGCTGGTTGTGCAAGAGCGATGATGATCACCGGATTGTATTCCACAGTCTTTAAACGGGCTTCCAGCTTGGCCGTATCCAGCTTCATCGATACGACGGTATGTCCTTCTGCCTCATGGAACAAGCCTGTAACCATCCCTTCCTGAATTTTATTGTTCAGTGTAACCCTGACATTCACTCGGTTAGATTCAACAGGAACGGATGAACCTGTGGAAGCAGCCCCTGATCCTGTGCTTCCCGGTGATGAACCTCCCCCCGGAGTTCCCGGACCGCCTCCTTCACCAGGTTCGATAGGTGTACCCCCGCCACCAGGCTCCTCGGGTGTAGTCCCTCCTCCCGAGGAAGGTGCGCGCGTTACATGTATAACGTATTTATGATGTTGACCCGAAGGTGCCGTCACGGCAAGTTCGATCCGGCTGTTCCCTACGGCAAGAGGGATATCCGGGCTCTCTTGACCGGAGATGATATCGATCGGCCCTGCTTCCAATCCTCCAGTTTCTCCATAAACACTCGCCGTTACCATGACGCTGGCATCATAGACCAGTGCAGTCACCGTGAGGCGATCTGTCTTGTTGCCTACCTGAGCCGTGTAGTCATTGTGAAATCTGCTAAACGCAGGGCTCAAATTCACTGCTTCCACGGAAGAATTCAGCGTTAATTCTTGCAGCGTGGTATCGTACACCGGAGTTGTCAGCTCCTTGGCCGTGAAGCTCCATGTATCCTCTCCTTGAATCCCCCCATAACTCCTTCCCGAGTGGCTGCCTGTAAAAGCCCCTGGCTCAATCTCGACGTAATAACTTCTGCCATAATCGAATTCAGTCAACGGATTGATGACCACCGTGTTTCCAATAACCGAAACCCTGTCCGTATCGCCAACATCGATACGTTCTGTAATATGCTGATCAGAGGTGTCTCTAAGCAGAATCGATCTACCGGATACCGCCGTTACTTCTTCATTGAATGTAACCGTCAAGGTTTCATTCATCTCAACCCCTGCAGATTGATGAGCCGGTGCATACGACACGGCCTCAAGTTTCACAGGATCGGGATTCTTATTCCATTTGGCATAGAGCCTGATGTTCTCTGTACCAAATACGAGCTTGCTGCCGACAGGATAATCGATTCCGTTTCCGTCAGCCTGCGTATTCCAACCATCAAACGAATAACCGTCCTTCGTCAGCTGACCAGTATTATCCTGTATGTCAGCTTCGTCTCCTCTGGCAAACAGCTCTCCGCTTATCGGAACATTCCCTGCCATGTTTTCGTTGCCATCGTAGGTTAGTGTATATATTTGCGGCCATTTCGTGGCAACCTTCAGCATATTGTAGGCGCTTTTATTCCCTACAGCGTCCTTCACAATTACGTTAAAATAATAGTCCGAACCTTCGTTAAGACGGTCTGCCACTACTTTGAGCTGACCAGCGGCATAACTCCCTATCGGTATTCCATTCCGCTCGATTTGGCTGACAGTTCCGATATTCGGACTGTGGGATGCATATAATAAATACTGCAATTCATCCTGCTCGGTTAAATTATCCGAGGCTCCTAGCCACTCGATCCCGATGGAATCCACCGTTATAAGATAAGGACTTAACATTCCCCTGCCTGTATCCGGCGCCGTTGTATCCAGCACGGCCTTTGTTAATGCAGGTGCATTTCTGTCGTTCCTTGTCCCATCTCCGATTTGACCCGAGCTGTTCAGACCCCATCCCCAAACTCTGCCGTCCTTTTTTAAGGCTGCGCTATGAAAGCCACCCCCCGCAATATCAAGAACATGTTCGATGCCCGTTAGTTGTTCCGGAGTTGTCCTGGAAGAGTTATGACCTAGGCCAAGCTGTCCCCGACTGTTGTCCCCCCAGCCCCATACGTTGCCCTCTTGGTCTAGCGCCAGGCTGTGGTGCCCGCCCCCGGCTATTGCCTTAATATGTTGGAGGTTTCTGACTTTCACCGGAATGGTTCGATTCGTCCGGGTACCATCCCCAAGCGTGCCATACATATTGATTCCCCATGCCCATACCGTTCCATCCTGTTTAATGGCTAAGCTATGGGAACCTCCTGCCGTGATGGCAATGACATCGGTCAAGCCGGAAACCTGAACCGGAGTATGCTTATCAACAATCGTGCCATCACCCAACTCGCCGTTTCCATTCGCTCCCCATGCCCATACGGTGCCATCCGATTTTAACGCAAGACTGTAGTACCCTCCCGCTGCAATCGCTGTAACATCGCTTAATCCGATAACAAGGACCGGCGAGTTTTGTTGGACTGTCGTTCCGTTTCCGAGCTCACCGTTGTCATTTTTTCCCCAAGTCCACACTGTCCCGTTCTCCGTGAGAGCCATGCTGTGATAGCCCAGGCCTCCCGAGATTGCCTTTATTCCGCTTAACCCGCTTACTGGCGTCGGAACATTCTTATCCGCTGTCGTTCCGATCCCGAGCTGCCCATTCTCATTCGATCCCCAAGTCCATACCGTCCCATCGCTCCGGAGCGCCATGGTACTGCGAACTCCGGTGTGAATATCCATTACATCATTCAAACCTCTTGCCTGCACCGGTGTATTCCGGGCATTCCATGCAGCATCCCCTATCTGCCCTCTGTCACCCTGCCCCCATACATACACATCACCGCTGCTAACGAGCGAAGCCGTATGATAGTACCCGGCAACCAGCTTTGGAGCTGCAGCAGATGCAGCTGCAAAAGCTGGTGGGGACCCATGCATCAGGTTCAACTGCATCAGCAGCAGTGCTATACATAGCAGGATTTTTCCTGAACGTCTTCTCATAATCTCCTCCTTCATTTAATCGGCACCTATCAGCCATACTCTCAAGTGGGACCTCGGCACCAAGTATGCTATCAAATAAATGGAAGCGAAACGATTGACAAACGTTAACTTTTCATCATTTTTTTCATATAATCTAGTTATCTCGACTCAATTCCCTAATAAAAGAGTTCGTATATTGCGAGGGTATCCTATGAATCCACCGATCAATTCACCTATTCTAAAAATGAAAATCACCATTCCCGGACTCAGGGAGCACCTGGTTCCCCGAGATCGGCTGCTGAATAATATGACGGCCGGCCAGCAAGGACATCTGACCACCGTTATCGCGCCGGCCGGATATGGCAAATCCACGCTTCTGGCGCAGTGGGCTCATGCAGTAAGCGAACGGTGCGCCTGGGTGTCACTGGATGAACGAGATAACGATCCCGTCCGCTTTTGGAGGTACGTTACGGCCTCCATTGCTTCGGTTCTTCCAGAGCAGCAAGGGGAACGGCTTATGAACCATACGCAAATGCTGCCCGGCGTCTCGATTACAGCTTATCTGGATACGCTGATCAGCGACTTGTATGAGTGGAATGAAACTCTTCATCTCATTCTGGAAGATTTGCACAGCATTTACTATACGCCAATCCATGAAGGGCTTTCGTACTTGATTGATTACCTCCCTGGGCATATTCATTTATTGATTTCATCCCGTACGGATCTGCCGTTCTCCACCGTTAAGCGGTGGGCTGATCACAAGATCAACCACATCGGAACGGATCAGCTGCAATTCACCTCCGATGAGACAAAGCGCTTTTTCCGCCATGCCTCGGACAGCAGCTATCCCAAGCCAAATTCGATGCAATTGAAAACATTGCTGGACCGAACCGAGGGCTGGATTACCGGGCTACAGCTCGTTGCTCTTTCCCTTCGCTCAGGTTGCAGGTTAGAACCTTTCATGGAGGAGATCAAAGGCGATCAATTTCATGTCTCGAGTTATTTATTTCAGGAAGTGGTGGGGAAATTGCCTTCCGAGGTGTTTCGCTTTCTGCTCCAGACCGCCGTCCTTTCCCGATTGAACGTCCAAGTATGCGATGCCGTAACCGATTCGGATAACAGCCGATCTATGCTGGAAGAATTGCGGAAGCAGAATCTGTTCCTTGTGCCACTGGATGAACAACATACCTGGTTTCGCTATCATCATCTGTTCTCGCAATTTTTGCAGAACCTGCTGCAGCGTGAGTGTGACGGGGAATATGTTAAACGTCATCGACTCGCAGGCCAATATTACGCCTCCATCGGCTCCACAGATGAAGCCATCGACCATATGTTTGCAGCGCAGGATATCGAGTCTGCGGTGGGCTTGCTGGAGCAGCATGCGCAAACCGTGCTTGAGCGAGGGGAGCTTACCACCTTGCAGCAATGGTTTGATCGCGTCCCGACAAGCTTCCCAGTCACGCTGGAAACGTCATTATTGCATACCTTTGTTGTCGTTCTGATGGGGGATCTTGAACGTTCTGAGCGTATGCTCGCGAACATCGAGGAAGCGTGCAGCAACCTCCCATCATCTAGCCGACGAGAGCAGCTCCGAAGCAGCATGCTGTTTGTGCGGTCCAATCTTGTTTTTTTGAACGGGGATTTTGCCGAATGGTTTGCTTTCAGTGAGGGCATCCTTGACAATCTTACGCCCGACAATCCGATCTACTATCAGTTTGATTATAATCGGCAGGAGCCTTACGTAAGGCGCACCTCGCTTGGTATGAAGGGCGCTCTTTCCGCGGATACAGAAAGGATTGCGCATTTGTTTACCGGGGTACTGGAAGCCCATGGCTGGGATCATTCGCTCATGAATTTATATGTAAAGATGTCATTATGTGAAGGTTACTATGAGTGGAATCGCCTAGCGGAATGTCGCCAGCTGCTGATGCAGCTCCGAAAAGCCCCTCCTTCCCAAAAAACAATGGGTTTGTTCATACCTCTGCATATTACCGAAGCAAGACTGTATGCTGCCGAGGGTAAACTTCATCTTGCCCATCATGTTTTGGATGAAGCATGGGACGCAGCCAGCTGCAGAAAAGAGAGCTCGTGGCTATCTTCACTGAGAACCGTGCGCAGCTTGATTTATGTTCGGGAAGGACGTATAACCGATGCCCGAAAAGAACTCGCCGTTCTCCCCATTTCAATCAAAGATCGACCGACCTACAGCCGGGAACCTGAATATTTGGCGCTTGTCCGCCTGTTAGGCAAACAGCGCAAAGAAACTGAGGCGCTGCACCTTCTGGAGCTGTTAAAGCCCCAGGCAGAGCGTGAGTTGCAAATATCCAGCATCATGGAAATCACATGCCTGCAAGCCTTGCTGGAGTACCAGCGTGGTCAACGCAAGCAGTCTCTTCAACTTCTTCGTGAAGCACTGCGTTTAGGTGCACAGAACGGTTATGTCCGCACCTTCCTTGACGAAGGAGAGGACATGTATCAACTGTTGATGCGTTATACTTCCCACCCAGCGCAAGAAGAGGACGTGGATATGGGGCTCATTCAGACACATCATTATGCGAGAATGCTTATGGAATATTTTCCCAATCATGTCAAGGCAGATACCCCCCATATTACCTCGTCTCAATCGGCTCTACCAGAACAGCTGAATCGAAATGAGAAGAATTTACTGCGGCTTATTCTGCAAGGTGCTGCCAACAAGCAGATGGCCGCTGCACTCGGCCTGTCCGAAGGGACGATCCGGGTATATTTATCCAGATTATACGATAAGCTCGGTGTTACCTCCCGTACACAGGCACTGGTAAGAGCCCAGTCATTAAACCTGCTGGACGATTAAATCGGACTGTAACAAAAAAGGAATCCCCCTCAGTCGAACCGGGGATTCCTTTTTTGGTCTATGCAAATCAATCAGCAAATGATCTCCTCACGAACTGAAGGATCGTATCCATTTGAAACGATTGACCTTCACGATAGCCACAAAGCATTTCAGGATCTGATCAGACTTCAGACAGATGAATATGGCGAGTGGCGACAGATTGAACACAAACGCGCACAGTGCCGAAGATGGCAGTACAATGAGCCACATAAAGATTAAATCGTTGTACAGCACAAAGCGGGTGTCTCCGCCGCTTCGCACAATGCCTGTCAAAGCCGGCATCTGATAGGCCGTTCCGACTACGGTGATGGACAATACCGTCATGAAATGCAGTGCGAGTGTTTGGGCTTCATCGGAAATGGAGTATAGACCCAGCACGAGATCCTTGATGATAAACAGCACAGCTCCCGTCACTAAACCCAGGAGGATATACAGGATCTGCAGCGTTTTGGCATAGGATATGATTTTGTCCATCCTGCCTTCGCCGATCGTTTTTCCAATGATTACAGCCGTTGCACTGGCGGAAGCGTATATGATGACGGTCACCATCTGAAAGATCGTTGTGGCGATACTGTTTGCTGCGATGGCCGATTCCCCCATATGCCCGAGAATGGCCGTCTGTGCCGCCATCGCAAGGCCCCAGATCGTGTTGGACATCAGGATTGGGGATCCGACCCGGATATACTGTTTGAAGAGTCCCATATCGAACTGCAGGAAATCCTGCAGCTTCAACCAAATTTTACGGTCAAATCGCTTAATATAAATGATGACGATGATGCATTCAATGATTCGCGCTGTCAGCGTTGCAATGGCTGATCCGGCCACACCAAGCTCCGGAAATCCCAAATATCCGTATATGAGGATATAGTTCAGGCAAATGTTGATGATCAGCGTGGATAAGGATACCACGAAACCGATTTTTACCGTCTCCACGCTCCGCAAGGAGGCCAGCAGGGAGCTGGTAATGGCAAAGAAGATATACGAGAAACAGATGATTTTTAAATATTCCACGCCGGCAGCAATCACATTCTCTTCCTTCGTAAACAAGGACAGCACCTCATGCGGGAAAAAGAAAACAATCACCCATAACACAACGCTGAGGAGTATGGCCATGCGCATTCCGATGCTTGCCGCTTTTTTGATCAAGCCTAAATCCTTGGCTCCCCAGAATCTGGACGACATGATGACCAGCCCCTCACATACCCCCATAACCAGCATGTGCAGCAGGAATTGGATCTGATTTGCGAGGGCAACACCCGATAAAGCCGATTCACTATACCCTCCCAGCATGACGTTGTCTGACAAGTTCACACCGACTGATATCAGGTTCTGCATCCCGATCACAAGCGTCAGCCAGAAAAAGCTTTTGTAAAATCCCTTCTCGCGAACAAATAAACTCATGTCAGCTAACCCTTCTTCGTCTATAAGATGATTATCCTCTAATATATATGAATCTACGGAAATGAACAGAACAAATTGAAACACACCACCATTTCCATAGAATAACAGATTAATAGGATCAAAAACATAATAACATTATAATGTTTTTGGCATGGAAAACTAGTCTTCAAGTCGGAGTACACTATGAATCCGCGTATCGGTGGTTCGACGGTATCCCCATTCATTCCACAGCAAATCCCCTGCCAATCGATACATCTCCCTCCGCCCGATTGAGCACGTCAGCATCTTAAGTGTTCATTGATCGTAAACTCGTGGGATTTCCTGACTATGTACAAAACGACATACCGTATATATGATGGCAATGTAATCCATCCCAATGATAAAGAGGAGAATGTGTATGACCCTGTGGAAGTATCCGTTATCCGGCAAAACCATCCAGCGAAGTATGATTGCAGCCCTGAGTGCAACACTCCTCATGACGCCGCTTCATGCCTTTGCAGCCGATGAAACACCTCAGGCCGCAGCATCACCCGCGACTCTGAACGTCAGCCTCGAATCCAGCACATCTGGCACCTCAGCCCCTGCACAAGTCAGTCAGTCTCAGAGCAGCTCTCTTGCAGTCGGCGAGCACCGACTGATCAGCCGCAAGGAAATCGTTCAGAACTGGGATGATCTCGACCCGGATTATACCCCGGAGAAAGCTATCGAAGCGGTTAAAGCGCTCCTCTCGAAAGAAGATTTCGAAGCGCTGTTCCCATACCGGCTCGGCTCAGAGGAATGGTATAAGGTCGCCAAGGGCAAAGAATATTACAAAGCCGATCAAAAGGATTATTTCTCATACGACAATCTCATACATGCGGTAGCGGAAGTGTCCAATCTGAAGATCAAGATCCGCACGCGGCAAGGAACGCCTTCTGCCCAAGAGATTTATAGATTGGACAAGGACGGCCGGGTAGAAACACTTGTGGTGCGTTCAGCAGATTTTAACTCAGCCAGCAACCGGAACAAAACAATTGAAACCGTTATCATTGACGGCGGAACGTTCCTGAAGGAAGGATTCAAGAAGGACCGCAAGCGTGAACTTGCCGCCTTCCTCGCTAACCTGTCCCACGAGACAGGCGGAGGCTGGTCCACCGCTCCGGGAGGTCCTCTTCGTTGGGGGCTGTTCTGGAATGAAAACATCGCCGGCCGGACAGGTGTCAACCAGGATGCCTTCGTTGATCCGGCAAGCGCTGAGCTGTACCCCGGAACACCGGACAAGCGTTATTACGGCCGCGGACCGATCATGCTGAGCTGGAACTTCAACTATGGCCTGTTCAGCTCTATTATTTACGGAGACAAAAGCGTGCTTCTGGACAATCCGGAGATCGTTGCCGCCGATGGCAAAATCGGCTACATGACTGCTATCCTGTTCTGGATGACACCGCAGAACCCGAAGCCATCTGCTCATGATGTCATGGTCGGCAGATGGAAGCCTTCCCCGCTGGAGAAGTTCAGGGGCTTGGGAGATCCGGGCTTCGGCACAACGGTTATGGTCTTGAACGGTCTGGAAGCGAACCTTGGAGAAACCGAAGGAAGTCCGGTACAGCGGCGGGCCGGCCATTACCGCGACATTACAAACCGCATGGGCGTAGATATTACAGGAGAGAAAGTAGACACGTTAGGCATGAAACCATTCTAATGAAGAAACGGGTGCAATGGATGGGGCCGGGCTAAGCTAACTCATGTTAAATAATCGCCCTCTGGCTAGCGGATGACAGACCCTATCTGTATCCATTCTGCCAAGAGGGCGATTATGGCTGTTTCAGATGATATCATACCAGCCGCTGGGAGATGGCTAAACGCTGTGTTTTGGGCAGGCTCTTCAACACCAAATCATACGAATGATCAATCATATCGTGTACATCCGCTTCCGTGAGGGAGCCATCGATGGCTACCGTGTTCCAATGTTTCTTGTTCAGGTGATATCCAGGTTGTACTGCTTCATGCTGTTCACGCAAATTCTCAGCGATCACGGGATCACATTTCAGGGAGATATGACTGACCTTCTCTTCCGTTATCGTAATCAGGGCAAACATTTTGCCGCCGACCTTCATCACAAGCGGAAGCGGTCCAAACGGATAGTCCTCGGCTGCAGCTTTCTTCGAAAGACAATAGGTTATAAGCGGGTCTCGCACGGAACATTCACTCCTTCATGACAGATCTACCTGATTATAGTAGATGATTTTCCCCTATTCAATTCCAAATCCTATTTTGTTCATGCTCCGTTCATATAACTCTTGTATACTTGAGACTGATTCTTTATGCAAGGGGGAATATCTCATATTGAACTACGGCAAATGGCTGATGCGAATTGCGGCCATCTATACACTCATCGGCGCTTTAATCGGAGCGGATATGGCAGGAAGAGGCAGCTACAGCATGGTTGCAGGCCATGCCCACATCCTGGTGGTAGGCTGGTTGACCTTGTTTGCCTACGGCATGTTTTACTACGTGTTTCGGGAGAAACTCAGTATGAAAAAAACGGCTGCACTGCACTTCTGGACCAGCCTCCTGGGAGGCGGGATCATGCCCCTGGGCATGTTGATGTATTATCAGATGCAGAATACGGCTACACTGCTGGCTTTTATCATTCCAGCTTCCATACTGCTTGTCGCAGCAGCTTTATTTATCATCTTGTTGTTTTTCGATAAAAAATTGTTCTCAGGCAGATAGCTTGATTCAAGGCCATCGTGGAGGCTCGCTCTACTTTTTCGGCATATGCTGAACAAAAAAAGAGAGGTGAGCCTCTTAACTATGAAATATAAAAGCAGCACCATCAAGAGCAAATGGAAGAAAACGCAATGGTTGCTTGAAGATTCCTATTTCCGAAAATATGTACCGGTCACCCTGACGTTTAACAAAAAAAACCTGTCCACCATGCTGGGCGACTATTCCAACGTCTACTTCAAGCCAACCGGCGGATCTGGCGGCAATAACATTATTCGGATCCGCAAAACCGACGGAGGCTACCAAACTCAGCTTAACACCAAAAAAACCACGTATTCGAGTTCTTCCGAATTGTATCGGGAGTTGAACCGCTTTGCCGGTAAACGTCCCTATCTGCTCCAAAAAGGAATTCGGTTAGCCAAAAGCAAAGGCAAGCCATTCGATATCCGGGTCATGGTACAGAAGACAAGTCAGGGAAAATGGGTCAGCACCGTCCTGTTCACGAAAATCGGCAGCCCGGGCAAGGTAGCCACCAATTATAACCAGGGAGGCAGCATTGGCACCTTCCATAAAACGATGAGTGGTGCAGGATTTAATTCTGCCTTTATCCAGAAGGCAGAATCTGAGCTGAAGGAGGTAGGCGTTGCCACTGGTTATAACTTTGACCGGCATTACCGCGGTTTCAAAGAACTGGGTCTCGATGTGGCCATCGATTCCAGCGGCAGACCTTGGATTCTGGAGGTTAATACCCGCCCCCAAGTGTATCCGCTCAAGAATTTAAAGGACCGAAGCTTGTACAAACGCGTCTTGTCTTACGGTAAGCAGTATGGGCGGTTTAAGTAGCATTTGATCTACACATTAAAAAAACGCGAGCCGCAGGATGGGCTTGCGTTTTTTTTGCACATAAATGGTATACAGGAAACGGCGAGCAGGAGAAATGAAGAAGTCCATCGAATCCCTTCTCTTGAAACTATGCTTGAGAGGAGAATTTCCATCCATGCTGCATCCCCCCCATCGATGTGGATCTGTGATTGCACGTATCGCAGCTGCTGTGATGCTGATCACAAGCCTTGCACTAACCGGCGCTTGGCCAGGAAACGTTGAACTATCCGCCAGCACAATCGAAACTTCCAGCCTCACTTCATATTCCCGGGATCAATACGAAGCGCTCGCCTACTTGAATGAGGTTCGAGCTAAAGCCGGACTGCCTGCTGTCACCTTAAATGACCGGATCACCGAAGCTGCTGAGCTTCATGCCCGTTACTTCAATATAAATAAGGTGACGCCCAATCTGAGCGCCCATAACGAAAAGGCTGGGCTTCCCGGCTATCGCGGAACCCGTATCCGAGATCGACTAGCGGCCGCAGGTTATGTGTCCCCCTCCAAGCAGGGGTATGCATCAGGCGAAGTCATGCATTTTCGCCAGAAGGGCAGTCTGAACGCCATGAAGGGCTGGCTGGATACCGCATACCACCGTCAAATGGTTCTGAGTCCAAACTTTCAGGAGATCGGGATCGCTCTCGTTGGCGGCACGGCTGTCGTGAACCTGGCAGGCAGCACAACATCGCCCATCGCTGGCGGCCTCGCCATCTATCCTTACGACGGTATGCAGAATACCGGAATTGGATTTTACGGGTTTGAGACGCCTAATCCCTTGGTCCAATTTGACGTGGAACATTCAGGCTATATCATTTCAGCGACGGCTGCAGGTCCGATCGATAAGTTTGAGGCCGCCATTACGGATGAGGAGGGTGCCCTCCTTCATTTTTACGAAGAGATATCCAGAGACACCCTGTTCCTGTTCCCCAAGGAAATATTGCGAGGACTCCACACCTATACAGTTTCGGTAAAATATCGGTTAGAAGGCACACAAGCGTGGCACAGCCGCACTTGGTCTTTTACAACGGGAACGGGCAGCGGATCGTAAAGCTACGCTTCCTTGCTCACTTGCAGATCACGCCATACTTTCTTGTTGCTGTATTGTTTCTCCATACTGATATCTTGTCCGAACCACGCCGGAGGCACAAAGCCGTCTGCCGCTTCCATAGAAGGAAACTCCACTTCAAGCACAAGCATCTGGATCTGTGCGTAATCATCGATTTCAATTAAGGTATTGTCCCATCTGGCGGTTACTCTTCGCTTGGTCAGTGGAACCGCTCCAAACGCCTGCACCACCTGCTCATACAGCCCCTCCGAAATGGCGTATTCTATCTCTTCGCGGGCAATGCCCCAGCCCTTCTTGAACGTATGGGTGAACTCTAGCCGGCCGGACTTCAAATCTTGTATTTTGCGTACCCTGAGCTCCTGATCGCCGTCCAGTGCCAAATACGTCTGCTCGATGAACTGCTCTTTCTCAACCACGAGTATTCCTTCCTGAATCAAGGCATCGGGATATGCCGGCAAAAGGTATTTGCGTTCTATTTCTATAGCCATAATCGTAATATCCTCCAATCGTTATTCCAATCTGCTAATTTCATTATAAGGATCGATCATCCCAGGGGGCAAACCAAAAACGATAGAAGGCATCCGCAAGGATACCATTCTATCGCTTCTCATGATTAACGTATCATTTTCTTATAAGACTTGATGGTCTGCGTATGCATGCCTTCATGATACATGCTGAACGCAAGGAGCTCGCCCACGGTTTGGAACGTCAGTGGACCGATGGTCAGCGGATGTGCTGGAGACTGGTCCAGACGATTCGAGAAGGTTTCGCGAATACGCGCGGTTTGTTCTTGCAAAAGCGCTACCAGTTCGGATAACGCAGGCGGCTCAGTGGTCCAATCCGCAGGCTTGGTACCGGTTGCGAACCATGCCTCGAAGCCTTCCGGCATTTGTACAGGCTCACCAGCCGTTGCAAAAGCGAACTGTTCATGCACGGTGTAGATATGTCCGAGGTTCCAGCGAATATTGTTCGTGAATCCCTCCGGAATGATATTGGCCTCTTGCTCCGTTACATTTTCTACCGTTTTGATCGTTCCGCCTCTAGCAAAATCCAATTGATTGAAAATAGCTTCATTCATATTATAATAACCCCTTCCTATTGGTACGTAACTATACTAACGTAGTATTCTCCCTATCGCAAGGAGCCTCAGGAGATTTCCCGCAGCCTTTTGAAGGTAGACACAAAACAGTGCCGTGCTGTTCTGACCCTGATCCATTTGGACCGCTCCCGTGAAAATGTTTATACTATAGTAAATCTGTACATAAAGGAGTCGATCAAGATGAACTACTGCCGTCTCGGAAGCAGCGGACTCAAGGTTTCGAAGCTCGGCCTGGGCACGAATGCTTTTGGCAAAAGGGCCGATCAAGAGACTTCGACACGCATTATCGACCATGCACTGGACCATGGCATCAATTTCATCGATACCGCCAACATTTATGCGGGCTCTGAATCGGAACGAATCATCGGACAAGCACTGTCCGGCAAGCGTCATAACGTCGTATTGGCTACGAAGGCAGGACTTGTGAATGGCCAGGGACCCAATGAGCGGGGCTCCTCCCGTTATCATCTGCTGCAAGAGCTTGAGAACAGCCTTAAGCGGCTGAAGACGGATTATGTGGACCTGTATCAGATTCATACCTTTGACCCCCATACTCCTCTTGAGGAAACCTTGCGCACGCTGGATGACCTGATGTCGTCGGGAAAAGTGAGATATATCGGCGCCTCCAACTATGCAGCTTGGGAAATTATGAAGGCGCTTGGCATCAGCGAGCTTAAAGGATATGCCCGGTATGTGTCCACCCAGACGAGTTACTCTCTCGCGGACCGAACACCGGAACTGGAGCTGGTCCCCCTCTGTCTGGATCAGGGCGTTGGCATCATTCCGTATTTCCCTCTGGCTGGCGGTATTCTTACCGGCAAATACAGCCAAGGCAGCAGCACGCCTTCCGGCTCCCGTGCCGAGACCGATCCGAACTTCAATCGCTTCCTGGAAGATCACAATCTAAAGCTCGGTCAGCAAGTCAGTCAGCTCGCCGCAGAGCACGGTCAATCCCCAAGCGCTCTTTCCCTTGCCTGGCTGATGAATCGCCCTGCGGTGTCCACGGTCATTGTCGGCGCTACGAAAACCGAGCAGCTGGATGATAATCTGAAGAGTCTGGAAATCGAGATCGATGAGACACTAGGTTCGAGCCTGGACGAAGTCAGCAACGGCTTTGTGTATGCCAAGCCATTTGCGACGTATCGACTGGGTTAAATAAACCACGCCAAAAAAAAGCCGCTCAACGAATGGTTGAGCGGCTTTCCATTTCAAGCTGGCCTGCTGTTTTTCTATTTCAGGATCTCTTCAATGCGAGTTTGAACCTCTTCGCTGAGTTCAATGCCGGATGCCTTCGCATTCTCGGTTACCTGTTCCGGACGGCTTGCGCCGACAAGCGCACTGGCAACGTTTGGTTGACGCAGAATCCAGGCAAGCGCCAGATTGCCTACGGACACCTCAAGCTCTGCCGCAATCTTCTCAAGCTCATGAACCTTCGCGATTTTTTCCTCGGTAATGCCTTTGCGCATCCAATCCAGCTTCGCAGCGCGGCTGTCGGCTGGAATATCCGAAGCGGAGGTGTATTTCCCTGTGAGCAGTCCTTGGGCCAGCGGGGAGAATACCACCTGACCGATGCCCGAGCGCTCGCTGAGCGGAATGATTTCCTTCTCGATATAACGTTCAAACATGTTGTAGATCGGTTGGTTTACCACGATACGGTCCAGCAAATAACGATCCGCTACGGTCAATGCTTCCGCGATTTGCGAAGCCTGCCATTCACTGACGCCAACATACAGCACTTTCCCTTGGCGAACGAGATCATCAATCGCGCGAAGGGTTTCGTCAAGCGGTGTTTCCGGATCATGACGGTGGCAGTAGAAAATATCGACATAATCATGGCCCAGACGCTTCAAGCTGGCATGAGCCTGCTCCATAATGTGCTTGCGGGACAAGCCGCGATCGTTCGGACCATCACCCATCGGCCAGAAAGCCTTGGTCGCCAGCACATACGATTCACGCGGATACGCTTTCAGCGTTTCGCCAACCAACACTTCAGCCGCACCCTTTTCATAGACGTTCGCTGTATCAAAAAAGTTAATACCCAGGTCATAAGCCGTCTTGATGGCGTTCACCGCGTTCTCGCGCTCAACATAACCGCCGTATGTAAGCCAGCTTCCCAAGCTGATCTCACTGACCTTGAGTCCTGTGCGGCCCAATTTTCTATATTTCATTGCAATTCCTCCTTCAATAAGATAACGATGGTGGTACATCTGTTATTCTAAATTAGTTCCTATTCTTAGGGAAGAAGTGAAATGTTCTTCACTATATTATAGAGAGGATAGCTGATATACTTGAGTATAGTTAGTAGAATATCGGAGGGAGCCTTTCATGATGGGGAATAAATCGAGCAGCTACATACCCAAAACACCCGAACATATCGAATGCAATATCGAAAAAACGCTACTGGTCTTAGGCGGAAAATGGGCATTTCTTGTCATCCGCGAGCTCTTCGGCGGCACGAAACGGTTTGGCGAGCTCCAGCGGAAGATTCCGAACGTCAGTCCGCGGGCACTGACCACAACGCTTCGCCATCTGGAAGAGCAGGGCGTGCTTGAACGCGAGGTATTCCCTACCGTTCCGGTTACGGTCGAGTACACCTTGACCCCCAAGGGCATGGATCTGCACGTCATCTGCAAGGAAATGAAGCTGTGGGCGGCGCGGTGGACCTGACTCTCTCATATAAGCCATATAAAACAAGACACCTTTCGTAATAGAAAAGGTGTCTTGTTTGGCATTCGGCTGACCGTTTCACCCGGCTTCATCACACTTCCGCGTAAGCCTCCGCAGCTGCATGCAGATAATAAGCCAGTCCCGTCTGCTGCTCCTCCAGCATTCGAAGATGAAATTCATCACGCAGGAAGAACTTCGCATGCCCCGCAAAATCGGCAGCCGAGAAGGTGTGACCCTGCTCGTTCATAAACTGCAGATGATTCCGAATCGAAAGCTGAACACGCTCATCATCGTGCTTGATCCCGGTTATGAGAGCATTCGCTATGGCGGACATAAAAGCGGCTGCTTCCCTCGCCTGCTCGTTCATACTGGAAACATCGACAGGCTCCCCCTCCAACAAATCCACGTCATACTGCTCTTTCAGATGCTGATTCTGCTCCGCTAACGCATCCTCCCATTCTTCTGCACTGCCGAAGCCATTAAACAGATCTTGAGGTTCCATCGCCAGACCCTCCTTCGTGTAATGAATGGAACGCCGTAAAGTCTGAAGGATGCTCTCCAGTCGATCCTGCCTCTCCTGGAGCAGCTGCTCCTGCTCTGACAAGATGGAGAGCCGCTCCGGCGTCTCCGTCAGCAGCTCTTTAACTTGCTCCAAAGAGAAATCCAACTCCCGGTAAAACCGGATTTGCTGCAGCCGTTCCAGCTCCTTCGTCCCGTACAACCGGTAACCGGCATCACTTATTTCGGCAGGCAAGAGCAAGCCGAGTTTATGATAATGATGCAGTGTCTTGATGGTCACCTTGGACAGAATCGACACTTCTTTTACCGTATATAACATAGGTGTTCCCTCCTTCGACCTTCAGTCTAAGGCCTCCTCTTAGAGGAGAGTCAAACCGAAAAAACCTAAAAATAAGACGAGTGCTTCTGCACCCGCCTCATCTAGTTCTTACCGTATACTATATCGCATATAAGACGCCTCATGTTCTCTTGGTTTCAGGTCATGCAATTCCATTATGGCTGTTCCAGTTCCAATCCCCAAGCAACCCCTTGTCTCATTACGCTTGCAAACGCCTCGTTCATCAGTCCTTCCTCCCGGTGGGCAGGCGTGATGCAGACCACTTTCCCGCTTCCGTAAGGATGAGCCCAGCCCGCGACGGACTCCCCGTCCACAGACTCCGAACGAAGGAACACTTCCGTCTCTTCTTCCCGGCAATGCACAAAGTAATGCTCATCCAGAAAGCCGAAGCGATCGCCCCCTCCTCCCAGAGCTGTCCCGGCTACAGGCGTATAGATCACCTCGCGGTGCACATCCGGATGATAGTCAAAGCTGCCGCGCAGCATGTTAACGTACTCTCCATCCTCCGCATATGACGCGAGCCCCGAATGCCAGGCTATCCATACGCCACCGGCGGCAACATAAGCCTGAATCTGATGCTCCGCCTCGCTGGTCATCCAGCGCTTGTCAGGGCTCCCTTGAGGATCAATCCGATCCTCGGCAAAGAGCACCACCGCATCCGGCTGTTCCTTCAGCCTATCGGCTAATTCGGTTACGGCCCCATAGCGAAGCTGAACCAGGCCTTGTTCCACAAAGGGCTTCACGATTCGGTTCAGGGAATCCGTGGCGAGCTGTCTGTCATGATAAAAATCGCCAACGATGGCCAGTATGTGTTTGGGTTGTGCCATTATAAACTCCTCCTTTCCTTGGTGCAGCACTCATAGGATCGAAACGCAGGCCCTGATCTAAAAAGGCATCGTCTCGCCCTTATGATTGATCATCCAGCCGTCCTGCTCCGGCACCATGCGGCGTTCCACCAGATCCAGCAGGCCCTTGGCGGTATCCACGGGATCACCCGGTGCCTGATCTCCGCCCATCGGGGTACGAATCCAACCGGGATGCACGGCGTACACCATGAAATTATCGGCAGCAAGCGCCTTGCGGAGCTGGGCCGTGAAGAAGATCAGTCCGCTCTTCGATATCGCATACGGATAATCGCCGCCATAGGCGCCCGTGAAGCAGCCAGCCTCGGACGATACGTTGATAATGGCGGGTGCCGAACTCCTGCGGAGCTGTGGCAGCAGATGTTTTACCATTTTCATGGGCCCATAGAGATTGGTCTGCATGCTCTTCTCGACATCGTCAAAGTTTAAGTTCTCGATGACTTGATCCCGGCCATTCAGAATGCCGGCATTGTTAATGACCGCATCCACTTGATCCCACATCTCATGGATCTCTTCTGCCGCGGATGCAATGACGTCTTCCTGATCCACATCGAGATTCATGATCTGTAATTGCGCCGGGTAGTCGGATCGCAGTGCTCGAAGCTCTGGATGACTGCGCTCTGTGTTCCGTACGCCCGCCACGATCTGATGCCCGCGGCCAAGCGCCTCCCTCGTCAGTTCGAGGCCCAGCCCCTTATTGGCTCCGGTGATCACGATGTTCAATATGGTTCACCCCTTTGATGGTTGACTTCATTCTATTCCTTCTCTGCGAATGGGATCATTCTTCTCGTTCCCGTTGTGCATACCTCTCTAATCCTGCTTCGGACCGAGCTCCTGCAATCCAAGCGTAACGCCAAGTTTATCTTCGGAGTCAAAATAGCCGTAACGGCCTGCCCCATACTCGCCTTTATGGTTCAGCGGATACCCTTTCCCTTCCAGGAAATCAATATGCTGATTAAAACCGTTCACGGTGAACATTACAAAATGCACGCCCTGCCCGCGGGATTGCTTGTATTCATTCCACGGACTCGGCTCATCATAGGGCTCCAGCAATTCCAGCACCATCGGTCCCATCTTCAGGACACACATCTTCGTCCGGGTCGGGCGAAGCTCCCCCCGCTGCCACGTATACGAATCCTCCGTCGGTTCCGGTGCGGCATGCGGATCGGGTATCGATATAGGCGGCATCTCCATGCCGAATAATTCACAATAGTGCCGGGCCGCCGCTTCTATATCATGGACGACGATTCCCATTTTGAGCAAGTGATTGTTCTCCATATGATTCATTCGGCTCTCTCCTTCATCATGAAGATAATTCTTATTTGTCGTTCTCCAGCAGCTCGATCAGTACCTTCAGCTCACTAAACGTATCCACGTAGGCGTAACGGCCGCCCGTATATTCCCCCTTCTGGATTAGAGGCATGCCGCTGCCATTCAGAATCTCAAGCTTCTCCTTCATCCCCTCAATGACAAATGCAATGTGGTGGACCCCTTCGCCATGCGTATCCAGAAATTCGCGCCAGGTCGATGGCTGCTCATCCGGCTCAATCAGTTCCACCTGCAGCTGGCCGCAGTCAATGAAAGCCAGCTTCGAACGGGCTTCCGAAGGACCGCCGTTGTATTCGGTCTGTGCGACTTCCCGAGTATCGGTCCAGAACCATGTCGGAGGCTGGATGCCGAAAAATTTAGCATAACTCGCTCCCACCTTCTCGATATCCTTCACGATAATTCCGATCTGTGTAATGACTTTGGTTCCCAGCATACTTTGCTCCATAATTTCCATATCTCCTTCTAAGATCAAGTTTGATGGCTTGGTATATTAACGCGGAGCAGATTACTCCTCCGCTTTAAACCCGTTGGATAGCTTGAATAAAACTAAAGTGATCAGCAGCGCAATGACGAGCAGGATCCAGGCCATGGCCGAAGCGTAGCCCATCTTGGCATACTGGAAGGCATTTTGATACAGGTACAGGGAATAGAACATCGTGGAGCCGTCCGGACCGCCGTTTGTGATGATGAAGGATTCCGCAAAAGACTGCAGCGTCCCGATCATGCCCGTAATGACATTGAATACAATCGCCGGTTTCAGCATTGGAATTGTAATATGAAGCACCTGTCTCCATGAGCTGGCCCCATCGATTGAAGCCGCTTCGTAGAGGGAATCCGAAATGCCCTGGAGCCCTGCCAGATAAATAATGATCATCTGTCCCGAGCCCCAGAGTGCCATCAGCACAAAAGCCGGTTTTGCCCAAAAAGGACTGGAAAACCAACCGGGTCCCTCGATCCCGATGAACCCGAGAATCGTATTAAGCACGCCGTTGTCCGGCTGCAGCACCCAAATCCAGAGAATCGACAGCACAACAAGCGGAACCAGCGTTGGCAGGAAGAACACCACCCGGAAGAAAGCCAAGCCCCGAATGCGCCGGTTATTCAGCAGAATCGCGATGAATACCGACCCGACCGTTGTCACCGAGATGCCAACCACAATCATGAACAGCGTGTTGTACAGCACCTTGTAGAATAAGGAATCCCCCGTAAACAGCTTGACGTAATTGTCCAGACCCACCCACACCGGCTCATTGATGATGTTGTAATCAGTCAACGAGTAATACAATGAACTGAACAATGGATATGCCGTAAATAGCAGGAACCCGATGATCCAGGGTGAAATGAACAGCAGCCCATTCCTCAGATTTTTACGGTCTGTCTTGGAAGACATGATGCCCCCATCTCCCCTCTATCCTTTAATTCCCGAGAAGGTAATCCCCTGGATGAAATATTTTTGAAGCAGGAAAAAGATGACGAGCACCGGCAGGGTCATACTCACGCCGACAGCCATCAGCAGCGTCCAGCGCGGATCGTTGACGGACATAATCTGCTGGATGCCAAGCGACAGCGTATACAGCTTGTTATCGCTCAGGAAGACGAGCGGACCGATAAAGTCTCCCCAGGCTCCTGTGAAGGCGAAGATCGCCACCGTTATAATGACGGGCAGGGATAGCGGCAGAGTTAACTGCCAGTAAATACGAAACTCCGATGCACCGTCCACCTTGGCCGGTTGGGACAGCTCTTTGGGGATGCCTATGAAAAACTGCCGCAGCAAAAAGATAAAGTACGCATTGCCAAGGAAGGCCGGAACCACCAGCGGCTTGAACGTTCCGATCCAGCCGAACTTCTGGAACAGGACAAACAGCGGTATCATCGTCACCTGAAACGGCAGCATCATCGTCATGAGCACTACGATAAACAAGGCATCGCGGCCCTTCCATTCAATGCGGGAGAAGCCGTAAGCAACCAGCGTATTAGCTAATACTCCGCCAAGGATCGCCATTGCGCAGATGTAGAGCGTATTCTTGAAGTACAGCCAGAACGGAAACTGCTGAAATGCGGTTACATAGTTGGACCATACCGGCTCGGACGGAATCCAAACCGGCGGGTCCGCGAAGAGCTCCGTATTGCTCTTGAGCGATCCGGATATCAGCCACAGAAACGGGATGATATAAGCAAGTGCGGCCAAAATCAGAATGATATAGATGACATAGGTTTCAATAGACTGTCCCTTGAATTTGGTGCGGATAGAAACCACCTCACACTTCTTCTAACCGGAAGGTCCGGCTGACTAGTGCCTACAACTGATAACAGCTTGATCAAGCCGCCCTTACTTCTTCTTGTCTACTTCCTCCTGGAGCTTCTTCTGGGCAGCCTGAAGCAATGGCTGCGGATCATGGTTGTTATAGATCACGCTGTCGCGCAGCAGCATAAGCTCGTTGGACATCTCCTTGGCAACCGCCGTCAGCGCCGGATGGCCGGAATCCGGGGAGCTTGCGACTTCACGCACGATTTTATAGATCTCATCGCCCTCTTTATCCCACTTGATTGCGTCGTTTTGCTCCTTGTATATGGACAGCGAACGCCACTGGTTGATGTTGTCGGCCATAATTTCCGGTTTCACCCCGAACAGAATGAATTTCATGGCGGCTTCGGAATTCTTCGCGCCTTTGGGAATCATGAAGATATTCGTGCCGAAGTTGGACGAGTTCTTCCGCCCTCCATCCGGTGCCGGAATCGCAGCTACCTTATAATTCACATTCGGAGCATACTGCTTCAATGCGTTGCTGAACCAATTGCCGTTGATGGTCATCGCAACCTTGCCCGAGAAGAATGGATGATCCGGGGAGAACGCCCCGCCAAAACCGGAAGAGAACGATTTGATTTTCTCGGGATTGTATTTCTGTGCGTACGTGTTCATCCAGTTGTACATCTCTATCAGGTGCGGATCATCGAGCTTCACTTGTTTGGAAGCGGTGTCATAATAATCTGCGCCAAAGATATAACCCCACATGTACGACTCGTCCCCGGCGTCCAGCCAAGGGATGAAGCCCAGTCGATCGATTTTATCGCCATTCAGCTTCGTTAATTGCTCAGCCGCAGCATCCAGCTCCTCAATCGTTTGCGGTGGCTGATCGGGATCGAGACCGGCTTCCTTGAACAGGTCCACATTGTAGTACAGCAAGTTGACGTTGGAATCCTCAGGGAACAGGTACGTTGTGCCCTCCACCTTCATTAGATCCCGGTAAGCATCCAGAATTTCATCCTCTTTAAAATCCGTAGCTGCAAGCAGGTCGTCGATCGGCATCAATGCCCCCTGGGCAGCCAGTGCGTATGCGCTTGCATATTCATTCGTAATGACAACATCCGGCGGGTTGCCCCCGGAAATCGCTGCAAGCAGCTTGCCATTCGAAATGCCGCCATCCGGCGGAACATAAGTAGCATTAAACTCAATATCCGGATACTCCTTCGTAAATTCGTCCATTCGCCATTGATCCCATTTCTCTGAATCACCGCCCCATGGATACCAATACGTTAATTTCCCTCCATTCGATGAGTTTCCGCCTGCATTCTGCCCTTCTGAGGCACCTGTGCAAGCAGTAAAAACGAGACTGAAGCATAAGACAGTCAACAGCAAGACCCATCCCCTGTTCTTCATTGGCCAATCCCTCTTTTCGTTTAGGATAAGTTTCTCGTCTCCTTATTTCTCTATTGATTTGGATGCAAATTACGCGAATGACTGCCCTCCTTTTTTTGTGAACACGTGTTTATTTTGAATCAAGAAGCAGCTTACCTGAGTAAGCCAACCTCCTGGATCAAACTGAACTTGATAGTTAACCAATCTAATACGCTGTCGTATGCATCACCGCAATGGCTGGCAGGAATCCCGGATCACCAGCTCGGTTGTTCCCACATAACGCTTCGAATCCGTCGAACTGACTTCAATCGTTTCAATCAATTTGCCGGTCAAAGCATCCATCATATCGGAAAAATCCACATGAATGGACGTCAGCGCAGGATGAATCCTCGCACTTAACAAATGATCGTCAAAGCCCATTAATGAAATATCGCCGGGCACGTTGATGTCTGCCTCGTTCAATGCACGCAGCGCTCCGAAGGCAACGCTGTCGTTGCAAGCAAAGATCGCTGTCGGTAAATCCTTTGTCACTTTGAGCCAATGCTGCACGGATTGATAGCCGCTTCGCTCCGAGAAGTTGGATGGAATGATCCAGTCGGACCGGACCTGCAAGCCATGGGCCTCCATTGCCTGCCTGAAGCCCTCCAGCTTCTCCGGTCCCGACCAGCGCAAGGGGTCTCCGGCAATATGCGCAATCTGGCGGTGTCCCAGACTGTAGAGATAATCGACACCCTGCCGCATCCCCTCCAGGTTGTTGAAATTGCTGATCACCCGGTTAGGCTCAGAGCGCCCTTCCAAATGCTGATCGACCACACCGACCACAAAGCCATCCGCAATCAGCTCCTCAATGAACGGCTCGTGATTCGCTGCACCGATAAAAATGCCTCCGTCGATCCGCTGCTGGTAGAACGTATTCTTCACATTCCGCATGATGTCATCGTCTTTCGTATTGCGGATAATGTAGGTCAGCACGTAATATCCTCTCTTGGATGCGCTCTCAATTACGCGGGTAATGAGTGCGTTGGTGAGCGAATCGTTAAACACTTCCTCGCGGGAAACCATGAACAAACCGATCGTCGACGTTCTCTTCCCCGACATAATCCGCGCAGAGAAATTGGGTGCGTAATTATACTGCTCGATCACCTGCATGACCTTCTCTCGCGTAGCCTGGGGAACATTCGGGTAGTTATTAATGACTCTGCTTACCGTGCTGCGAGAAACGCCGGCCATTCTGGCGATCTCCGTGCTGTTGATTTCAGACTTTTTCAATCGGGTCCCACCTCATTAACACGTGTTCATAAACGGGCGTGTATATAATATGTACTGTGTTGTCCATAGAAGGTTGTAGACAAGGTTCTATGCAGATTTCTCCGTGACATGTCAATCGGATACTATCACTGAATCGTGAACACGTGTTTACATTTACAATGTAATCGCTTCAAAATGTTTTGTCAATATAAATAATCAAATCACGATGGCTCCAAATTGCCGTAATTCCTTACGCCTGCCCGGTCTCTATTAGAAAAAATGATTTTTCCTCAGTAGTTTGCTAGAATGGTCAAATATGCAAACGTATAACAGAAAGGATGTTAAACGAACTATGAAAAGAAAATGGTTGAAATACACCATGCTCCTGTTATCCATTGGAGTCTTGGGGATCGTCTCCTACTACACCTACTCTATCATCCAATTCTCAAACCATATTTCCACGGCTGTGAAGCCAGCCGAAGAAACTGATTCGGCTCACAACGAAGTTGTTGAAATTCCTAAATGGGAAGGAAAAGAGCGCATCAATATCCTCCTCATCGGCGGGGATTCCCGCGGTGATGACGCTGGCAGATCGGACACCATGCTGGTTGCCTCCATCGATCCGGTTACGAAGAGAGCCCATCTATTCTCGTTATTGCGCGATACTTATGTAGAAATTCCCGGGCATGGCAAAGGACGGCTGAATTCGGCATTTGCTTATGGAGGGATCGAGCTGACCAGACAAACCATCGGCGATTTGTTAGACTTGCCCATACATAAATATGTATATACGGATTTTGTCGGGTTCATAGCGCTTGTCGATTCATTAGGCGGAGTCGATATCGAAGTAGAGAAAGACATGTACTATACCAGCAAAGCCGACAAGCACATGTACGACATTGATTTGAAGCAGGGACTGCAGCATCTGGACGGTAAAATGGCCCTGCAATACGTGCGATTCCGGCATGATGCCAAATCTGATTTTGCTCGGACGGAACGACAGCGCATCCTGATGACGGAAGTCGCCAAAAAAATGCAGACCACGAACTCTCTTATCAAACTTCCGGGCATCCTGGATTCGATTGCGCCCTACATCGAGACTGATTTAAGCCCCAAAGAAATGCTGAAGCTGATGGCTCTCGGCTTTGACGTGAATCTGGACAAAATCGACCAGCAGCAGCTTCCCCCGTTCTCGCTGTTGTCCAACGAGAAGGTCGGACGAGCACAGGTGCTTGGCGTAGACAAGAATAAATTGCAAGCGTATGTGAAGCAGCTATTCGAAAATGACACGCTTCAATAAATAACACGTGCTGGGAGGGCTTAGCCCTCTCTTTTTTTTCGCTTTTTCTATACCGTCCGAGGACGCTCCTGCAGCAAATCCGACGGGGCGCTGCCCGTCACTCGTCTGTAAATCCTGTAGAAATAGGAGAGATCCTGGTAGCCGAGAAATTCGGCAATCTCCTGGACCGTCAGCTGCGATTCCGTTAACAAATAGGCCGCACGCTTCATCCGCTGGGCATGCACGTATTGGCTGATCGTCTGCCCTGTGACACTCTTGAACAGCACGGCAGCGTAATTAGGTGTTTTGGCAATGGCATCACCGAGCTCCTCTTTTGTTATTTTCTCGCGGTAATGCCGCTCGATATACGACTTCATCCGCTCCACATGCAGGTGTTTCTCCGGCGTAATTGCGCCTCTGTCGAGCTCCCGGCTGATATAAATCAGCACTTCTGTCAATAATGCTTCTATTAGGATGACATAATAAGAGGGGCGCTCGTGCCACTGCTGATGAATTACCTTCAAACGCTCGTGAATCAACTCATAACAGCCGGGTTTATGTTTCAGTGCTTCTGCTCGTTCAAGCACCGACAATCCCGTCGACAGCGCTTTGGTCCATTGAACCATGATTTGAGTATGCGTTACGGTGGGGATGCTCTTCCCATAATACGGAACACCGGCTGGAATAAGCAGCAACTCTCCCTTCTCCATAATCAGCTTATCTCCATTCACCCAATATACACATTTTCCATATGTCACAAGGCTTAAGTGCCACGTTCCCTGCTCTGGATCAGCTTCTTCATACCAATCGACACCGCTAACTTGCCGTACTTCCACCGGGGTACCCATGATTCACCTCATCTCCATACTATATTCCAATCATTGTACTATAGTTCATATCATGATTCGACAAGACAGGCTACAATGTGATCATTAAGAATGATTTAATTCAATCGAATGCTGCAAAAAAATGCTGGAGGATACAATTAAAGGAGGAGCAACCATGCAAAAAACAAAAATGATCTGTACAATGGGACCTGCGTGCGATTCCGTTGACATCTTGAGGGACATGATCCAGGAGGGAATGACCGTTGCCCGCTTAAATATGGCACATGGAGAGCTGGAGGATCATGCAACCCGTATCCGGAATATTCGCCGGACAGCTGCCGAATTAAATACGTATGTGCCCATCATGATGGACATTAAAGGCCCCGAGGTGCGTATCGGCAAGCTCAAGGAGGCTTCCTGCCTTCTGCAGGCAGGTCAGGAGCTGATCCTGACAACAGAGGAAATTCTGGGGGACGCACAACGCATCTCGGTCAATTATGCCGAGCTGCATCTAGTGGTTAAACCCGGTGACCGTATACTGATTGATGACGGGCTTGTGGACCTGAACGTACTTCATGTTGACGGCAAGGATATTCATTGCAAAATCATTAGCGGCGGTACTCTCAAGCCGCGTAAAGGCGTCAACCTGCCAGGAATCAAGACGACGCTGCCCGGTGTGACGGAACGGGATATCATGCATATCGGCTTTGGTCTGGAGAATGGCGTCGAGATCATCGCCGCTTCATTCGTGCGCAGTGGCGATAACATCCGTGAAATCCGCAGCATCCTGAAGGAACGCGGTGCAGAGCATGTGTTAATCATCTCCAAAATCGAAAACGGTGAAGGCATGGAGAACCTGGATGACATCATCGAAGCTTCAGACGGAATCATGGTCGCCCGCGGAGACCTCGGCGTAGAAGTGCCAATCGAAGAGGTACCTATGATGCAAAAAGAAATGATTGATAAATGCAACCTCGCCGGTAAGCCGGTTATCGTGGCAACCCACATGCTGGAATCGATGCAGGTTAATCCACGACCAACCCGCTCCGAGGTGAGTGACGTGGCTAACGCGGTGATTCAAGGTGCCGACGTTGTCATGCTGTCCGGAGAATCTGCCGCAGGCAAGTATCCGGTTGAGTCTGTGCGCACGATGGCGGCAGTTGCCCGCCGTGCCGAGACGATGATCGACTACAAGGAGCAGTTTGCATTCAAATCCAGACAACAAGTGGCGGATATTACCGAAGTCATCAGTCAAGGGGCTGTCAGCTCTTCCCTCGTCCTGAATGCCAAAGCCATCATTACGGCAACAGAGAGCGGATTTACCGCGCGAATGATATCGAAATATCGGCCGCAGGCACCGATTATTGCCGTTACGCAGCATGAAGAAGTGTTGGCTAAAATCTGCTTGCTCTCCGGCGTCATTCCGGTCAAAGGCGACAAGGTTACGACTACGGACGAAATGTTCGAATCCGCTACCCGCAATGCAATCAAGACAGGCTACATCGAAAAAGGCGACATTATTGTATTGTCGGCCGGTGTGCCGATCGGTCAATCCGGCAACACAAATCTCATTAAGGTTCAGCAAGTGTAATATGTAATCTATAAGGCCTCCAATCGATTTATTCGGTGCCAATCCGTCCCTCTGGGCATATAACTAACTCAGAGGAATCAGCGCAAGGGTGATGTGCGCTGTTTCGTATCGGATAAACCGAACATTGTATCGGAGGTCTTAAACATGTATATACCGCATCAGATGGGGAAGCCGTGGCAGCCGTCTGCAAACCCTCATCCCAAGCAAGCTCACCGTTATTCAAGTCCATACCAGATGCTCTTCCACTGGAACCGCCTGGACTGGAATTTCCCGGATCCTGCGATGAAGCAGCGATTCGAGGAGCATCAGTATTGGAAACACTGCATGCCCGCAGGTGTCAAAGTAGACCGGCAGGGACGCTTCTACGTATCGGTTCCGCGCTGGGCGGAAGGGATTCCCGCTACCTTGAACACCATTGTGATGGTGAACGGCAAGCCGGTGCTGGATGCTTTTCCAAGCTGGGAGTGGAATACGCCGGGGGACGTGCAGATGCTGCAGTCTGTCCTTGGGTATGAAATCGATGAACATAACCGGATGTGGATTCTGGATCAGGGAAAGATCGCTTACGACACTTCACCCGAAGGCTCGCAAAAGCTGGTCATCTGGGATCTCGGCACAAACCGCCTGATCGATTCCATTGTCATCCCGGACGATATCGCTCCGCCCCGTACATCGTTCCTGAACGATATCGTAGTGGATAACCGGAACGGTTATGCCTATATTACCGATTCAGGCTCCGGCTTTCCGGACCACCCGGTGTATGGCGGGATCATCGTCTATCATATGAGAACCAGGAAGTTCCGGCGGGTGCTGGACAGTCATTACAGCACGCAGGACGTGCCCCGTTTCCGGTTTGAGATCGACACCGAGCCGGTCTACCGGAACAAGCCGGTCCGAATCGGTGCGGACGGCATCGCTTTATCTGCTGACAGAAGCACGCTGTTCTACTGCGCGGTTACAGGACGCAATCTGTACGCTATCGATACAGCACTGCTGCGGAATTTCAATATTCCCGATTCGATCATCCGGAATTCCGTTCAGACCCTGGGCAGCAAAGGAACGACGACCGACGGAATGCATGCGGACAATAAAGGCAATGTATTCTACACCATGCTGGAAGGCAAGGGCATCGGTTATTATTCACCCTACACCCGCTCCTTCAACAAGCTGCTGTCCGACGATAGAATGCTGTGGGTAGACGGGGTGGCTTTTGATCAGTTCGGCTCTATCATCTTCAACAATAACCGCCTGCACCGCATGTTCGAGGAGCCGCAAAATATCGACTGGGACGATCCCTACAATCTGATCATCTGGAGAGCCTATATCGGGCCCGATGTGAAGTCGTACTTGTATGGTTAATGGTCCATGAAAAAAAGGGATAGGCAGACCGGGCTCTCAAGCCTTTTGCCTATCCCTTTATGTATTAGAGCTGCAAAGCCTGGCCGCAGCGGCCGCAGTAACGCGTCCCCACAGGGGACACGGTGCCGCAAGCCGCGCAGGTCAACGGCTGCGCGGAGCCGGATGCCTTGAGGCCCGCCCTGGCAGCGTTCGGGCCGACCGCATGCCGGATTCGGTCCTCCACCTGCTGGGCAGGGTTGACGGCACGGTGCATCTCGCGCTCCTCCTTCGTGCCTTGGCGAATGAGCATGATGAGCAGCCAGATCCCGATACCCCCGACCAGTACCATGCCGGCCATCTTCCATAATCCGGCGGCATAAGGATAATCCCATGCCGCGTGCAGCAGGATGCTGAGCAGCAGCAAGGATATCATCATCAGGATTGGCTTCAACGCACGATTCGTGCGGGCAGATCGCTTCGATGCTCCTCTCAGCCCGTACCACAAACCGGCAGCGGCAATGGCCGTCCAGGTTCCATGTCCGAATGGGGACAGCAGGGCTCTGACCCACAGAACAGCCAGCATCCCCGAAGTTGCATGCTGCTGCAAGTACATGTATCCGTACAGAATGCTCTCTATCGCAGCAAAGCCCATGCCTGCTGCTGCCCCGAATACCACAGCATCCATCAGAAACCGCTGTCTGCGGCCGCGGAGGAACAGGAAACACACCAGCAGCTTCGCAATTTCCTCAATGACGCCGATCATAAGAGCTGCTTGAATATGCTCCGACGTCGTGGTCTCCAGTCCACTGCCAACCGACCATAAGCGTTCCAGCATCCAGGCAATCGGCACGGCAATGATACCCGAGGCCACGAATACCGAGGCCAGCCTGATCGGCTTGAAGCCGAGCAATTGGGAGCTTCTCATATAAGCGACAAAGGACACCGGTCCCACCAATCCGCCGGAGATCATCGCAGCATATATCCACAGAGGCTGCTTCAGCCAGATGGCAAGCACAGTCAATACAACGAAGATACCGCCAAGCGCCAGCAGTACATCCATCCAGCGTTCCTTTTTCGGCGGAGTCAGGTTCATGGCCTCCACCGCAGCCGCTGCTTCCTTCGGAGCATTCGGAGCGACGGTATCCGCTGCCGTGTGGTGCAATTTAGCCAACACCTCATCCGACAGCAGATCGGGCCTGCGAATCCGCAGCACTTCATGGAACTGCCGCCGGACCGGCTCATACTGCTGCAGAACAAAATGAAATTCATCCCGGCCCATCACCATCAGCTCGCCGTTCTCCAGGGCCGTCACCGTTCCCGTATGCGCATCGCCGCTCAGCAGATCCATCTCGCCAAAATAATCCCCGGGCTTATAAATCGCCTTCTTCCGCCGACCGCTGCGCACTTCGAAGCGGCCTTCGGCGATCATGTAGAAACGGTCCGCCAGGGCGCCTTCCGCTACAATGACGTCGCCCTTGTAGACTTTCCGTCTGACCGTAACTTCCGCAAGCCCGCGCAGCTCCGCGTTCGGGATCGCGGCCCAGATCGTCGCTTTGCTCAGCATCGCATGCATCGTGCGAATCCGGGCGGAGAAGGACAAGCTTTCATGGAACATCGGACTAGCCGCGGCCAGACGGCTGAACGCATTCTGCTCCAGCTTTAGCGCCGTCACTTCACCAATGGCCTGGGCACCCGAGGTCCTTTTTTCCTCAAGGAACAGAGAAACCTCCCCGATCAATGCCCCCTCGCCCAAGACATCCAGCGTCACTGTATGGCCGATCAAATTCCGGGACACGATCTGAACCTGTCCGCTCATGATGAAATAACAGGAATTGCCGTAGCTCCCCTCAACAATCAAGTCATCGCCGTCATGAAAATGCTCTTCATGCATCGATTGGACGGCACCTTCCAGCTCATGCAGCGGCACACCGCGAAACAGCGTATGATTACGCAAAAAATCAATTGCCAGCATCGTCATTTACATTCTCTCCATAGACGAAAAGAATCCGCCCGACGGCAGATTCCTCTCTATTCATTATGTAACGACTCTATTATCGCATATTTCCAATGATGCTGCTGCGCGAATCTTCCATTTTTTTAATGAAATTCGACATTACGTCAAAGGCTTCGTTGCGCTTGTTTGTCATCGACTGCAATTGGAGCATGTCCATCTGCTGGGAATTCGAAAGATTGTCGATGGACCCCTTAAGCTTCTCGGTTGCTTGTATAAGCTCTTCTGCCGTGTATTCCTTCTTGGATGCGTCCGCGATTCCTTCCGCTGCAAGCTTGGCGGCGAGATCATCCGGAATCAAATACTGGCCATTTACCGATTCACCGGCCAAGGCACCGTTAATCTCCGCCATCGTATCGTTCTTCTTGGCGATTTCCTCGTTGCGCTTCTGCACGTCTTGAATCTGGTTGTTAAGCTGTGTATCCAGCAATTGAGTCCGCTGCTGCTGTACAGCCATCAATGCGGTCTCAATATCCATACTGGTGATATCGATCTGACCAATCGAGTTATTTGTTGCGCTTCCGCCTACTGCCTGCTTCACCGACTGGTAAGCCTGATCATTCATCATAATGCCTGTGCCTGCAACCACACCGACTAACAAAGAAGCGGCTGTGGTTACTATCATTTTACGGTTCATCGATCTTCAACCCCAATTCTCTGATTCTTTATACCTAATACAAAATCATAGCAGATGAAATATTCATGAACAATACATGATCTCCCATATTTCGGCAATGTATATTCAATTTCAAATAATTTATTTCGCGGCTGTGCACGGCCTATGGCTCATTATAGCGGGTTAACCCTTTCTTGAAATCCCCCTCCGGGGGGATGGACAAGTGGATGCATCCCCTATGTCGCGAAGAGCAACCCTGCCTGAGGCAGAGCAACCCGTTTGGATGGAAAGCGACCTATCGCCTGATCACCACGGCTCATGATGATATACGTGGGAGACAACAGGATCCCAGCCAAGTAAAACAACTTGTACGAGAATCGTCATTCTCACAGGTTCACCTCTGCCATCAAATTTAGTTTCAACTTCAATTCACGCACCCATGCAGGGTGCGACTTAAACAATTCGGTTAACTTCGCCAGCTCTGCATTATTTCAATCCACGCACCCTTATAGGGTGCGACTCCGTTTTTCGGTCAAATCAAACTATAAATAACGAAATTATAGAGAAAAAAACAGATATTAATCCATATAGACATAAATAAAAAATATATATTTTTCATATTAATGTATTATAAGGATATAACATGGTGCGAATCTGCCTGGTATTTTATGTTCGCTTTACATTCGCACTAAACTCGCTACTACCACTAATAAAATCATATCATATCCCTTAATTTGTTATGTCAGAAACCACTTATAATTACTTACTAAATAACGCATGCTTCAAGGATTTCCTTCTCATCCTTTGCTAGTGAATTTGTGATTATTCAACATATAAATAACCTTCTCAACTATTGAGTTCTTTGGAATAGCAATACTATGTATTTCACTAGCTGAAGCCAAACAATCTAACAAGCTGTTTATACCGCTATCATATCGTTGACTACGCAAGTAATAAAGAGATAACTCGCTTAAAAAACGAGTATATTGATCGGCCACCACTTGATAAGTATATGTTCCAATATCGGCTTGCTTCAGTGCGTATGAAGAAATTTGACTTTCGAATTTTTCGAGAACAAAATCAATGTTGAAATTATACTTATTAGCAGCTTGAACAATTTTGATTAGTGCTGGAAGGATCTCAGCTTCTCTCGATTCAACATATGCTACATATTGAGGCAGAACCTCAACCTTCCCCATCATCAGCTGGTATAAGTATGTATTGGCCACTGCCCACATTTTATATTGATTTATAATTAGATGACTTTCTTCCGAATCCTCTTGAACCCAGCTCAGTTCAGAGTATAGTGATACATATCGTAGAGCCTGCTCATAATCTCCTCGTTCATCACAAACACCCGATAGCAATAAATAGGAGTATATAATGTACAAAAATAACGGGCGTTTAGGTTCCTTCTCGAGATCATACCTTTTAGCCTGTTCGTATTTGTAAGTGTACTGAATAGTTGCCTTACGGCCCATCTCTTCTGCTAGTTCCTCAACCTTTTCCCATTGTCGAAGGGAACTATAGATATTTACTAAGTCTTTCAACGCATCCAATTGATCTATTTCATCTAACCGCTCGACGAATCCCTCAAATTTGGTGGCTGCCCGAAGATTCTTTTCCTGATCATGCCCTATGGATATTGTAAATAATCGGTAGTGACATAGTGCTAATCGCTCTGAATGTTGATATTTTTCGCTTTCGGCTACAGATTCGTATATGATTGCTGCTGCTGAACGCTTTTCTTGGTTTAATAAAACTTCAGCTGTATCAAAGAGTAACGGTACATAGGCTAGGTTATCTGTCATGTATCGTACAACCTTCCGAATTAACTCCAGCTTATCCAGTTCGGCACAGCGGTTTAAAAATGGCTTCATCCTTCTCCAATTGAGTGGATAACTGAAACATTCCTCCAGATATAACTCATAAAAGCTGCCCTCAGGCAATCCCATAGCTGCAACAATACGATCCAACTGCTGCATGGCAATGGGTCGAACCCCCTTAATGATAGTACTTAATGTTCCTGAGTTAATTTTGGATAGCTCTCCAAATTGATTTATCGTTAATCCCGTCTTCTTGAGGTAAGTCTCCAGTTCTGACCGTATCGTGGTTGTATGTATCATTTCAAACAACCTCCAATAAGAATATTCTCGCTTTGGAACATCCATAATTTGGTTAATATATATAATAATAGCGAATGACCCACCAAAATTATACATATTTACAACCTATCAAAAAATCCTCTCAAGCACCATATCTTTTAAGGACAATTTTCAGTATAAAATAAATCTTTTAGTGACTCCAATAATAACTGCCTTTCGTCTACACTTCTTGTATAAGAGGAGTCGATACATATTATGGATAAATCGGTTGCAATAACATTGGGCATTGCGATACGAGAAATACGAAAAAACCAAAACTTAACTCAAGAGGAGCTTGCCGAAAAAATCGGGTCCTCATTTAGCTATATAGGCAGGCTGGAAAGAGGAGAAGGCAATTTCACTGTTCAAACCCTCGAAAAAATTACAACAGCGCTAAATATCGACTTCTTTGACTTTATGTCACTAGGTAAAAAAGATAATGACATCATCCTTGAAATTAACTCGCTGCTATTGCAGCAGGATGAGGAAAACCAATTTAAAGGATTGAACATCCTTAAGGAGTTATATCGGAATTAGATAACATACATAAAAAAGAGATTTCTCAATTCATGAGTATCTCTTTTTTTCTTATAACACCAGTCAGGATCAAAAGGGAGCGACTATAACCTTTCCATATCCACCCAACAGTAAACCTAACACCTTATCCTAACGATCTTGCCTATTCGTCTTTTTTTGCCGAGTATCCTTTTATTTCGTTTATAGCATTCAAAGCATCTGCTCTAACCCCAGCGTTTTCATGATTCGCGTACTTAACTAGAAACGGTAAATATTTTTTCCTGAAAGTGAAACTTAAAGTCGTTAACGCGTAGTGAAGACATGATTCCGGCAAATCATCAAGTTGATTCGCTAAGATATCAAAATTAATGTTATCTATTTTCTTATAAGTTGCTGCTGTAAGTATTGTATTAAATGCTTCCTCTTTGATCTCATTATTCTGTTCTTTGATGCCAAAATCCAGCAACCATTCAATTAAGCCTTCAATATTATCAATTGAATGGTTGTAGGACTCAAAAATATCATGAAGATGACTTAGAATTTCTATCTTTTCTTCATGATCAGAGCCTGAGAGTGTCTCTTTCAGATCTTCTATATTCAAATTTCTCTCCTCACTTTATTATGGAGTAAATGGAATATGCGTATCATTAGCAATTGACTCATCATAATGAGGACTGTGT
This sequence comes from Paenibacillus glucanolyticus NBRC 15330, assembly GCF_004000885.1. GTDB lineage: Bacteria > Bacillota > Bacilli > Paenibacillales > Paenibacillaceae > Paenibacillus_AQ > Paenibacillus_AQ glucanolyticus. The sequence goes on along the minus strand of NZ_BIMC01000006.1, from coordinate 103,516 downwards.
TTGCTAAGAACTTAAGAGGGGAGTTGCGCTCTTAAGGAGTTGGGGACTATCTAAAAATAAGTTCTACGGCACTTTCTAGATCAACTGCTTCCGGACCAATCTCCACTAGGCAAGTATCATCGTCAGATGCAGGCTCAAAACCGATTCTGATTTTTGGAATATCGAATTTATCTCTCAGAACCACAAGAGATTCTAATATTTTTTTGGCTTTCAGCCTTACATCCGAACTATTGCCATCGAATAGCTCATTCTCCGAAAAATTAAATGTAATATCTCCAAATTCTTCATCAAAGGAAAATATAATCATCACATCTTTTAAGCCACATCCTATTTCCATTTGGTTCAGAAACACGTTCCCCGTTCCAATCGGTGAAAGCCCATCCATGAGACTTTTGATTTGATGGAATTCAAAATCTGCTCCACTGATGTTGTCAAAGAAATGGGAAGACTTAACTTCTGTTGAGTTAATTTTTAGTTCATCAGATACTAACCTATCTAACTCATTTTTTCGGATGCCCTCTAGTATTATTTCAAGGTTCTCCAAACTATCCACTCCTCTCGTGATATAGTCATTTCTTCCTATTATTAAGTCTATTAGATTCTGCTTGGAAGTTATAAGGCTATAATCTTACAGTCAATGCACAGTCCCCAAAAACGAAACGAAAAACTTGCCGTTCGTTTTCTCCATTTCTCCGTTCGTTGTTGGAGATAGACCGCAAGCAAATGCCAACTCCACGTTCCGGCCAAACATCACCTTCTTGGAACTTAAAAACCCGCAGCCCGAGCAATTAAATCCACAACCGTCCGAGGTACTTTCCCATTTCTTCTCAAAGTCTGTCATGGCTCTTGTCTTTGCGAAAGACTCCGTGATCCAAGGGGAAAATGCCAGCATCGCTACTAACAAAATAACGGATAAAGACAGAGATATTTTCTTTTTCATAATAGGTTGTTCTCCTCTTCATAAAAACACTGCTTGCAACCGCTCTATGATTTAGTGAAATTATTTGATGCTAGATGGGATGCATTGCTTTCTTCTTTCGTAATTTTACAAGTTAACTGTCAGCGAGATTATCCATAAAATTTTCCCCTCCAACATCCTCAACCCCTCTAATTTTACCGAGAAAAAATCCAACGTCCGCAATAAGCCATCGATGCCACAAAAAAACCAGCCCAACACACGAATAGGTGTTGAACTGGCTCTTAACGTACAGCATGCTACGCAGGTTCCGACCTGCTCACGCCGTCCGTGATCACGGCAATCGCTCCATCTCCTGTTACGTTACAGGCTGTGCCGAAGCTGTCTTGCGCAATATAAAGGGCAATCATGAGCGAGGTCAGCGTTGTATCGAAACCCAGCATCGACTCGAGCAAACCCAAAGCTGCCATAACAGCACCTCCAGGAACGCCGGGAGCGGCGACCATCGTAATTCCGAGCATCAGGATGAACGGGAACATCGTCCCGATGGAAGCTGGCATACCCGTGAGCAGCATAACCGCCATGGAGCAGCTTACCAGCGTAATCGTACTGCCGGAGAGGTGAATGGTTGCACACAATGGGATAACAAAATCAGCCACCTTCCCACGGACCCCGTTCAGCTTGGTTTGACGCAGCGTAACCGGAATGGCCGCAGCCGAGGATTGAGTACCTATAGCCGTAAAATAGGCCGGCACCATGTTCTTCAGCAGGGTAAACGGATTCTTGCGCGCGACTTGACCTGCAACGAAATATTGTATGACCAGGAAAAGCACGTGCAGCGCAATGATCATAATGAATACTTTTGCGAATACCGACAGGATCATAGTCACTTGCCCGCCATAGGTCAAATTGGCAAACACGCAGAGGATATGATACGGCAGCAGCGGAATGATGACCGAGGCGATCAGCTTCTCAACAATCTCCCGGAAATCCACCATCACCTTCTGCAAAGCTTGTCCCTTGATAACAGCCGCTCCCAGCCCAAGCGTGAAGGCCAGCAGCAGAGCCGTCATGACGCCGAATACGGGAGGCATCTCCACCTTGAAAAAAGGTTCCAGCAGCGCCTCTTCCGGATTGGTATAGGAATTGATCAGGCCGCCAACCTCCAGCACATGCGGATACAATAATGTCGCTGCTACAAACGCTAACAGACCGGCTAGAACCGTGGAGATATACGCAAGCCCGGTAGTGACACCTAACAGACGACCTGCTCCTTTTCCGAGCTCTCCGATTCCGGGAGCAATGAATCCGATAATAATTAATGGAATAGCAAAACCAAGGAAGTTCCCGAACAACCCGCTAAACGTAGCCAGGGATGCAACCAGCCATTCCGGCGATAATGAGCCGATCACAATACCTAGGATAATGGCAATCAGGATTTTCGGCAGTAAGCCGAGTTTTTTCTTCTTCATGTCACGATCACCTACAGATGTTTTTTCGTTTATTGTCCACTCCGAACGGACGATATTCCGTCGGAGACGGAATAAACAAACTTTATCATATTTTGGATATCATTGTCATTAGTCAAAATATGACATCTGCATCTTTCGGTGGATTGTGCCGACCCACACTACGCTTTAATAATGGAATGCCTCGTCTCCGATTCAATTCTAGATAACGTCAGCCTTGGCTCTGATGCTGGCAGCTGCATCCCGAACAGACCCTGCAGCAGTCACGGCGGATATCACGGCAACACCATCGGCTCCCGCTCCAACCACTTCTTCCGCCTTCTCTGCCGTTATCCCGCCGATCCCAACGATCGGCATATCGATTCCGGCTGCGCGCATGGCCCGCAGAAGTCCCGGGCCCTGCACCGGTTTGGCATCCTCCTTCGAGACGGTCGGATAGATCGGACCGACACCGATATAATCGGCGCCGTGGAGGATCGCCCGGCGAGCTTCTTCTATTGTATGCGCGGAGACGCCAAGAATCCGCTTACCGATCCGCTCACGGACGGAAGCCGCGGATTCGTCGTCCTGGCCGATGTGCACGCCGTCGGCGTTCAGCTTGAGAGCCAGCCCCACATCGTCATTGACGATGAACGGAACACCGGCCTGGCGGCACAGATTCCGGATTCGGCGTGCCAGCTGAATCCTTGGCTCGCCGGTAAGCGCAGCTCGCCCTTTTTCCCGGAACTGGACCATGGTCGCACCGCCGACTATGGCTTCCTGCACAACCCATTCCGGTTCAGCGATGCAGTTCACACTGCCGAGTACGAGGTACATTCGCAGATGCTGTCTCATCATCTCGGGTGCGATCCTCCCCGTCATCGGAGCACCCCCAGACGACGTTGATACGCCCAATGATTTGTCGGCCCATGTCCTTGCCCCAAGTTCAAGCCGTCTTCAATGGCCGCCTGAATGAATGAGCGCCCGCTTCGAATGGCATCGAATGCGCTCATGCCCTGAGCCAAGCCTGCAGCGATTGCTGCTGAGAAGGTGCAGCCGGTCCCGTGTGTATGAACGGTATTCACCCGCTTCCCGCTGAGTTCCGTGAAGGCAGCACCATCATATATAAGATCGATGACTTGAGGATCTCTATCATTTCCTACAGCTTTGAAAATGGGGGAGTTCATGTGACTATACTTCTCCGGGTGCATGGCTGTTCTTGTTTGATCATCGGGATGATTCACAACATCCAGATGCACTTCCATGTGCTTTTCCGTGTTCTCTTTCAAAATATCTTCCATGTGATCGTTTATGTGATCGTTTATGTGATTGTTTTTGTGATTGTTTTTGTGATTGTTTGTGTGATCCTCCTGGTGTTTGTCCATGTGTTTTTCCATCTGCTCTTCTGTGTGTTCTGCCAAAATCTCTTTCATGTATTTGTCCGAATGTTCTTCCGAATGTTCTTCCGAATGTTCTTCCGAATGTTTTTCCAAATTCTCTTCCCGATCCGCCCCTGCGCTGATGCCATATATCCGGGCTTCTTCGTGATCCCTATCTTCTCGGTCAGGTCCTCCCTCATCATGGCCGCCCTTAATAACAACGATCTTCGGACCGAGCGCATGAATACGCCTTGCAGCCTCTCGCCGGTCCTCCATCGTCCGAATGCGCATCCCTGCCAATACTTCCGCCTCCGGGATGTTAGGGGTAACCACCAACGCCAGTGGCAGGAGGTGCTCTTTCATTGCAAGCACCGCTTCGTTCTGCAGCAGCTCGGCGCCTCCCTTGGCAATCATCACCGGATCGACAACAACCTTCTCCCAGCCAAATTTATGGATCTGATCAGCAACAAGACGGATGATCTCAGCGTTAAACAGCATCCCGGTCTTCAATGCGTCTACCCCAAGGTCCGAGCCTACCGCTTCGATCTGCTCCGCCGCAGCTTCCGGGGGCAGCGGATAGACGCCGTGAACCCCCAAAGTATTCTGTACGGTAATGGCGGTTATAGCCGACATGCCGTACACGCCGAGCTCCTGGAAGGTTTTTAGGTCCGCCTGGATTCCGGCACCGCCTCCGCTGTCCGATCCGGCAATGGTCAACACCCGAGGTACGCGAACCTCTGTCATCGCGCACCACCTGCAGCAGCAGCTTCACGGATGGCCGCGTAACCCTGCAGCGAACCTGGATGAAGCTTGGACAGCTCATCCAGAAAAGCGTTCTGGAAGCTCCCCGGCCCAAGATCAGCCGTACGCTCCGCTGCCCGGGAGGCGGCTGCGCCATAGAAGGCCAGGCCCGCTGTGCCTGCAAGCAGCATGTTGGATTCAACTGCGGCAAAAGCACCCAGGACCGAGGTCAGCAGGCAACCTGCTCCGGTGACCTTTGTGAGCAGCGCATGGCCGCCGGTAATGATGCGAACATCAGTCCCGTCGGTGATCACGTCTTCTTTACCTGTGATCACCACCATGGTGTCCAGCTCCCGCGCAGCCCGAACCGCAAGCTCGGCATTGCCGAGGTCCCCGCTGCTTCCTGCGTCAACACCCTTGATCTCGCGGGCCTCCCCAACAAGGTGAGCCACTTCAGCCGCATTCCCGCGCACCAGCGAAACCTTCACTTCGCGCAGGATCCGCTGCGCCGACTCCGTCCGAAAGCGGGTCGCGCCCGCACCGACCGGGTCCAATAGAATCGGTACGCCATGGGCATTCGCCGATTGCCCGGCGGTAATCATCGCGTCTACCAGCTCGCGGTTCAGCGTGCCGATGTTTAGCACCACGGCACCCGCGATGGCAGCCATATCCGCCACTTCCTCCGGCGCATATGCCATTACCGGCGACGCGCCCAGCGCGTACAAGCCGTTAGCCGTAAAATTCGTAACCACCACGTTTGTCATATTGTGAACGAGGGGGCCTGTCTGCTGTACCTTGCTCAAAAGCGCCGAAACCTCTTTTTCCCATATCATCATATGAATTCAGCCTCTCTTATCTATGCTAGATCGTTACAGACACTACTCTTTACAGCACCGCAGCCTGCATCTGCACCGGCCACTCCTCCTGCTTGTAAGCCATGTCCCAGAACATGTACTCCAACTGGCAGCTCAGCATAAAATGCTCCGTCATCCGCTCCCGCTCCGCCGCTGTGGCGCTTTCCGCCCACAGGTCGACACCGTTACAAAACTTCGCCGTCGCCTCTTCCCCGCGGTTGCCGTAAAAATAAATCCAGTCATAGAACGGGTGAGATTCACCCGGCTTCACTTCATCCAGCAGCTTGCGGCCAATCTCCAGATACGTCCAGGGACATGGCAGCAGCACTGCCATAATCTCGCCAAGACTGCCCTCATGCGCCACCGTCAACATGTGACGGATATAATGATGCGCGGACGGCGCAAGCGGATACCCCTGAAGCTCCTCGTAGGTCACCCCTGCGGCAGCGCAAAAGTTCTGATGCGGATGAATCTCGCTGTTCAGAATAAAAGAAATCTGTTCATTAAAAGTCGCAATCTCATTCCTGCTGGTAGATTTGGATATGGCGATGCCATAAATCCGCATGTAGGCGTTCAAATACTCAAAATCCTGCTTCACATAGTGAATCAGTTGTTCCCTCGATAATGTTCCTGCAGCAATCCCTCTCACAAAGGGATGATAAAAAATCGCTTGAAAAATGCCATCCGACTGCCTGCGAAGCAATTGCGTGAAACTCATACTTATCCCCACCTCTCATGAATTGAAAAGCAGGAAGTCCGGTTACGCACACAGCCTTCAAGGCAACGCTAAAAAGCCGCCCCCGAAAACTGGAGCGGCTTCGTCAACAAGCCCGGGTACGATAGAAAAACGTACCGAGGCCTTATATACGAAGGCTCCACTTTCCTACGCTAGTACGAACTAGATCAGGTTCAAAGGGTCCAAGATACACTCTTGTCTCAGCCGCCAACGGCTCCCCTAGTGGACTTCCTATTCTTTTGTCTATTACTGTACATAGGTTTTTGGATGGTGTCAAACGTTAACCGTTGGTTAACGAAATTCTTATGCACGAACCTGTGCAATATCAGGTGAGCTCGTTGTTGTGTGATTGAGCGAAGGATTTTAGGCTGAGATAAGGTGTACTAGGGCCAACGGAAGGAACGGCGGAGTCAACGTTAGGACACCGCACTTACCGGAATAGCCATATTCGCATAAAAACTGATCTCGATACACTGAAACACTGGCGCTTCAAAGGCATATCCCCATAATGAGTACATCCGAGCAATTCAAATAAATACATGATTTGAAGAGGAGCCTATTGATGACGAACCAATCGAAAGCTGTTAAACCCATTCCGGATGGCTGCACCTTCGTAACGCAGTCTCAAGAAATTCAGCTGTGCTGAAATGGTGGTAGTCGTGATGGTTATGGGTGTGGGTGTGGGCACATTCAACTCACCTGGATCTACGATAATACTCCGGGGGTTTGTGATGGTTATGATGGTTATGGGCACAATCAACTCACCTGGATCTACGATAATACCGGGGGTTTGTGATGGTTATGATGGTTATGATTGTTGTGGGCATGCTGCTCTTGGGGCTAACGGACAGAGGATACGTTATTTTGCTAAAAAAGTGTTACTTTTGAGATTAACGGACATGAGATGCGTTATTTGTGATATGAGTCGGTAAATTAGCTGTTTTATGAGGAAATAAGGAATCCTGAGTCCGTTAGATTCAAAAAAGGGACTAAATGAGGCAAATAGCGGATCTGATGTCCTTTAATATGTCGAAGACATCGCCAAGAGCCAAGGTTACTCGTGAAATAGTGGTATTGGCGCAGCAGAGCTCACGCCCATTCCGGATGGCTTGACGTCCGTAACGCCGTGCATCATCTGAAGTCTGCTGCGCTGTAATGATGGTAGTGTGATGGTGTTATTCATGGTTATGGTTATGATTGTTGTGATTGTTGTGGGCATACTGCTCTTGCGCTAACGGACAGAGGATACGTTATTTTGCTAGAAAAGTGTTACTTTTGAGACTAACGGACATGAGATACGCTATTTGTGATATGAGTCGGTAAATTCGCTGTTTTATGAGGTAATAAGGAATCCTGAGTCCGTTAGATTCAAAAAAGGGACTAAATGAGGCAAATAGCGGATCTGATGTCCTTTAATATGTCGAGGACAGCGGCACGAACCAGGGTTACTCGTGAAATAGTGGTATTGGCGACCAGGCTAGTATATTAGGTTATCTGATTATGTTCATTGCGCTTCCCCGCGTAGTCAGCTTCGCTCTTATTCTACTGTGAAGATTCGTTTCACTCCAATAGACGAGTGTTATACAATGGCAACTAAAGGGGGAATGTCGCTCATGTGGCGTAAGTACAGGTTTACCCAATCGGTCTGGGCAGGCATTGCCGCCGGTATCATCCTTGGACTGATCTTGAATATGGTAGAGCATTTCACCTCATACAAAGTCTACACGCTGCTCCTGAACGTTGATTACGTGCCTGTCCTGAAGGAACTGCAGCTATCCGAACTCACCGAGTTTATGCTGCACCTTCTAATCTCCGTCCTGCTGAGCATGGCTCTAACCCTCTTCCTGCAGCAAAAAGCATGGTCTCGTAAACGCAGCATGTCTTTGGTTATCCTGGTCTGTCTTGCCGTTGGACTTCTTCTGTTCCCCACCACGGCGTTGTCCGTTCGCACACCGGCGTTGTCCGACCTCACCGCCCTGGCGTTCTGGCTGACCGGGCATCTGGCGTATGGCCTTGCCCTAGGCTGGATGCTGACAGGGGCACGCAGGGGGTAAGGTTGTGCTGCTCACTCGAATCCACCATAGGTGATCAGATTGTAATATCCAGTGCCTTCATGTGATCAGCTTGGCTTATTCAACGCAAAGTGGCCGCTCCCATTGGAGCGACCACAGCTATATACCGGAATGCGAGGAATCCGCATTCAATTCGATTTCATTTTAAGCGAATTCTAGCGTCCCAGGGACATGTCCTTGTCTTCCCCATTGGATTCTTCATCGTCGACGTTCGCGTCGTCACCGGATGCCGCTACTCCATCCATAAAGTCTTGAATCTGACCGCTGTTGCGCGTCAACGTGGCGACGGAAACCTCGTGCTTCTTCGCAATATCAGCCTTCGTCGTTGAAATGTTCAGCGATGAGGTTACTATATATTCTAACGCACTTGCATATCCGCCCTGTTTGCGGTACTTCGGATTGGCTTCTCTGGAGAAGCTGTTCCAGACCATCAAGAGACTGAACACTTGAAACAGCTGCTGCTCATCCTGCAATTCGTAATCCTTGCAAATCTGAGGAAACACGGACTCTGCAAGCTCGCGATGCTCATCGTCGTTCCAGTCCATCCACCCCAGCTTGTCGTTAATCATCTGCTGCAATTGATCGACCTGTAGCTTAGGCTCTGCTGCTTTCGCACCAGGGAACTGGATGACTTTACCGTAAACCGTGCGTTCATCTCTTTCAAGACAACATCTTTTGTACTTTTTGCCGCTTCCGCAGTGACATAGATCGTTTCTTCCTAGCTTTTTCATTTCCTAGCTCCTATTTGAATGATTTCTTCTATTATACATGGAAAATATAAAAATGCGCATCTCAAGCCTGTCGAACTTAAGGCATGCCGGCCTTACTCGTCATCACACTCTCTTATAGGGGGGCTTCCGATAAGGAGGTACTCAGGCAAGTTAGATAGCAAAAAAAGCGCGAGTTTTCCACTATGAAAGCCGCGCTCTTTCATATTATTCTATAATATCGTCATAGCGCAAGTAGGATGTAACAAATTTGTTAGAACCTATAATAGACTTGTACCATTTTTGGTAAAGTTTCCATAGATCCGCATCATATGGCACATTTGGCCCAGCCCAATGGTCACAGACAGCGATCCCAATATCCCCTGACGCCGAGTCGTCACTTGGGCAGCCTAGCTCGATTCCTTTCTCTATGAAGTTGTCCCCAAGCGATAAACAGCTCCTTGACTCTTGTTGTTTTTGCCGGCTCGAGCGCCTCTTTTCGGAGCTGCAAGTCCCTTTATGGGACTTGCGCGAGCCGCGAGCGCGCCTTTGGAGCCTGCAAGACCCCCTAAGGGACTTGCACTGGCCGCGCCTTACCTCAGCGGATATACCAGCTGGATATCCTTTACCGGGGCCAGCCCTTCATACAGCGCATGATTATGGTCTGCGCCTACAATACATAATAGCCGTTTTCCCGCATGCTGCCCAATAGCATTCTTGATTCGCTGATTCATGATCAGATGCCGGCATACCCACCTGAGTAGATGGGCCTGCGGATTGATTCGCTCCAGCCATTCATACTTCTCCTTCGTAACCCGATCGTACGCTGCTGAATTTAGAGGAATCGAACCCGATGCCCAAGTCGACAGCTGCCGCTCAAACCACTCATCCAGCTCGGCATTTAACTGCTGCTTTTGCAGCTCGCCGTAACTGTGAAAAGGGTCAAAATCGTTCCACACATCAAGTTCTACCCAATCGATCGGCACGAACTCATATTTCTTCTCTTCGCATAACGGAAAGATCAAATCCCAATACTCGCTGGCTGGCTCACCCCAGTATCCACGATGGGAGCTGTCCTGCTGGTACTGCTCCCAACTGCTCGGAAGGACCTCTCCACAAATAACATCCGGTTCGAACTCAAGAATGAGCTCCTTGATGACATCCAGGGTCAAATTGTACTTCTGTCTCAGCCCCTCGTCATGGGTCACTCCCAATATGCCAACCGTGGTCACGATAAATCCTTCCACCTTGCCCACATTTCTTGCGGATTCAGCACATACACCCCGTCATTCCTGAACATGAAATGGTGCATGATGAACTCTCGGCGAAGGGTCGCAAAATCCTCATGATAGCCCTTAATGAACTCATTGATCTCCTTCTCGCTGTACTTTCGTTCCTTTTCAAGCTGAGATACCATATGCGTGAGCACGATGAGTTTCTTCTTCAACTGGGCAGGAATACTCTTCAATTTCCCAGCGGAAGTGAAAAAGCTCTTCATAACGGAATCCTTCATCCGTTGATCCTCATCCAACACGCGCTCCGAGCCGCCAGTTGAACGTACTCTTTGATAGATCAGGTTTTCCGTCGCCGTCGCGGTATTTCTAATAAAATAATCATTCAGCGAAAAAAAGATCGTGTTCTTGTCCCTGCGCTCATTAATGAGACTCGCTTCCCGCAGCTTGGCAGCATGATGGGTGATCGTCGCCGGTGTGACGCCAATCTTCTCAGCCAGAAGCTGTCCGTTCAACTCCCCTTCGGCAAGCAGGATGAGCATCTTGATTCGGGTCGGGTCCGCCAGCGCTTTATGATAACTGACCACTTTGTCCAATTGCATAGCCAATCCTCAGCTCCCTAAATAATTTAACAACCATCTAATTTATCAATCGTTAAATTAGATGTTAAACCATGAGGAATAAAATGTAAACCTATCCATGATAAATAGGCTTCAATAGCAAAACTAAGAAACCCGCCCTTCTATCGAAGGAACGGGTCTCTAATGACTCTGGTTGTTACTCGGCGCTCGGCCTGATTTGCACACTGCGGCTAATCGCTGGGTCCCAGCTTACACAACCGCCGCGTCTACTCTGCTCTGATCGGCATTTTGGCATCTCTTGCATACCTTAAGCGCCGTGCCGTCAGACTTGTTGGCAACGTAGAGCAGCTTAATGCGCGAAGTGCTGCATACCGGGCATGTGCCGCGACCGCGTGATGGCATGTTCCATAGTGCGCGGCCCCGTTTGGTTTTGGCCATGATTCATATCCCCTTTATTTCATAATCTCTCTAATGATCTTGCGAACCCATACACGTATATAGCTCGTCCACAATGCGCTTCACCTTTGTTATATGAAGTCTGATCTTTAGGATTCACGCGCTGCTATACCTGTGCAATTCCATTATAGAGGAAGGCGTGCCGCCAAATATAGGGAATAAATGCTTATGAATTCTTTTTTACATACATGGCTTCGTGCCTGCCGTTAAGGGCTCCATATTCGGTGTATATCCGGAACATCTGATTGTTGGAAGCTAAGCTGGTGCACGTCAGGGTTGGACAGAGCCTCCCACTCTCGGAAACCGATTCGGTTATCGTAATACTTCAACAGGAGCGAGATCAGATTGCCATGTGACACGATGACGGCATTTTGGCTGGGACTCTGCAATATCTCCTCCACTACACGAACCGCACGATTCATCGCCCTGTTGCTGGATTCTCCGCCCTCATAACACAGGTCCATATCATCATAGGTTCTGCGCAGCATCTCGCGCCATGCAGGAACGTTCTTGCCCGATAGAACTCTCTCCATTAGCCTCTCGTCCCGTTTAATCTGTATGCCCATGCGATCCGCCAAAGGCGATATGGTGTCATAGGCTCTGCGATAAGTGCTCGAAACCATATGGTCTATCCCTTTGTCGGACAGAAATTCCGCAAGCGCATGCGATTGCCGGACCCCCTCCCTGGTTAACGGAGCATCCGCAGCTTGTCCCTCCGCTTGGCAATGCCGCACGACGTATATTTTTTTCATGGAATTGGCACCTCCTTAACCCATTAATCCTTGTGAACCCTTGATAAGGCTCATGGCTGCATGACCGGTCAGATTGAGGTCACCATCATCCAACATAAGGCGAACTCTCTACGGTTAAAAAAGGCGGGCAATAAATTCGGTTTATCTCACAATCAGCCCAACCCAAGTTTCCGATAGGAGGAATCATTCGATGCCAAGCTTCATCCGCCTGCTTCCGAACAGCTTTATCCGCGCGATCTTCATACCCGGACGCGGTGAGGCAACCGACAATCAAAATCCAAACGCATTGACGGATACTAGAAAACCGAGTGATAACGAGGGATTCCCCCCCCTTTTTCTCACTCGGTTATTTACTAGTCCACTGCAGAGCTGCCCGGTTGTCCTAAAGCTTGCTCAATATTTGTTCTATGATCTGCTGATCCAAAACGATATTATGACCCGATATACAAGTGTCAAAATCCATTTCTTTATAGTTCAGCAGTGTCCGAATATAAATTTCCTTGTCTACATATAGGCTTGGGATGATCTCATCCATGGAGTCTCCGACGTTATCGCCAACATGGATCACCTTGTCCGCTTCATCCAGTACACTTATGGAATCCACAGTATGTCCTGGCGTATACATGATTCGTATATGGTCCTCAGGGAAATATAATTCGTTATCGAATGTCAGATTGGGAAGGACCAATTCTGCTTCACCCTCAATGAATCTCTTGTTTTTCTGGATCATGTCTTCCCAGCCGGAATCCATCATGTCCCTGCATAGCTTGTGAGATACGATGGTGCAGTCCCGGAACGAACCATTCCCCCATATATGATCCCAATGATGATGTGTATTGATCACAATGATGGGCTTGTGGTCGTGCTTTATGTATTCTTTAACTGGTTCGATGTTCAAAGATCCCAGACCCGTATCAATGATGTAATTATTCCGGTCTCCCATAATAAGCTGGACATTTAAATCCCATCCCGAGGGGATATGGTTGGTAAACAAAACGCTTCTATTCTTTATCTTTTGAATTTTCATCATTCACTCTCGCTATCTGTCATTTTTTCGATCATGAAGCTTACTCGTAATTGTGTTCTTATCAGATTCTATGACGCGTGTTAGTCTAAAGTCAACATGGAATGCGCGTGTTTACTCTAACTTGTTAGTCGCTTCGCTCTTAACTTTTTTCCCGGAATATGGTTTATACCACCCTCCGATATGTTACCATACACCATGGTAGATCCAGGAAGATATTTTGAAGGAGGTACTTATGAGCTATCGCGGATCAGAGTTTTACGATAACGAAAGTAACTTCGAGAAGTACATGTTGCGGAGGCAATGGCAGGAGAACGCCAACGATACGTTAGAGAAGCCCGTCATCTCGCAGCTGCTCGGGGATATCTCCGATCAGCATATTTTGGACCTCGGGTGCGGAGATGCCGGATATGGCGCCGAACTGCTGGATAAGGGCTGTTCCACTTATGTCGGCATCGAGGGTTCCCGCAATATGGTCGAAGCCGCCTCCAGTTCACTTGCAGCTTACAGCAATGGTACCGTAGTACACACGATGATAGAGGATTATACGTACCCGCCAGATGCCTACGATCTGGTGCTGTCCAGACTTGCCATTCATTACCTTCAGGATATTGAGCATGTCTTCCGCTGCATTCATCAGACCTTGAAGCCAAACGGCCGGTTGATCTTCTCCGTCGAGCATCCCGTCATCACCTCCACCCTTCAGCCATCGGGTACAAGAACCAACTGGGTGGTGGACCATTACTTTAACGAGGGCTACCGCGAACAACAATGGCTCGGCGGCACCGTTCATAAATACCATCGTACCGTCGAGGCTTACTTCCGAGCGATGCAGAAAGCCGGCTTTATCGTCGAACAGCTTCGAGAGTCCAAGCCGGTGCGAGAGAATTTTACGAACGACGAAACCTATGAGCGCAGGCTCAGAATTCCGTTGTTCCTGTTTCTTGTGGGAAGAAAGAATGCGTAATACATACCATTTCGAATAAAAAAGCACCCGTCCACTTCAATGAAGGGAACGGGTGCTTCTTGTTCTTCTGTTTAGGATGATTGTGGAATAGCGGGAACGCCTGCATAAACTCATCCGTTAATCGTCAACTCCTCTTACGAGGTTCTGCCTGCCTTGCTGCCTTTATTGAATCCTTCAGACCTGCGTTTACGGGCTTGGCCATCCTTGGGCTTATTCGTTACTTCCGCCTTTAGCTTACGTGCCATCTCTGAATACGGATTACTAACTGCGTCCACCTTGGGTTTACGCGCGGTATCCGTGCTCGAATGGCGCACTGCGTCCGGCTTCGGCTTGCGTGCCGTGTCGGCCTTCGGCTTGCGGGCTGCATCACCCTTGGGCTTAGCAGGTCTGGCCGCCGCCGACTTGGCATTGCCCGGTCTTGCCGAGCCCGATTTCGGGGAACGGTCCACCTTGGCGGATCTTAATGAACTCGACATCGGAAAGTCATGATCTTTAACCTCGGGAATGGGCTTTCCGATGAGTTTTTCAATATCGCGGAGAAAAGGAATCTCGTCCACTTCGCAGAACGAAATCGCCGTCCCACTAAGGCCAGCACGCCCTGTGCGGCCAATCCGGTGAACGTACGTTTCCGGGATATTAGGAAGATTAAAGTTAATGACATGCGACAATTCGTCAATGTCGATGCCTCTGGCGGCGATATCCGTCGCCACCAGCACCCGGGTCTCCCCGCTCTTGAAATTTTTCAATGCCGTCTGGCGGCTGACCTGGGATTTGTTGCCGTGAATGGCTTGTGCCGTAATATTCACCTTGGTCAGATCGCGCACAACTCGGTCAGCGCCGCGCTTCGTACGAGTAAAGACCAATGCGGACACGATGGATGGATCCTTCATCAGCTCATTCAATTGCTTCTGTTTATTCCCGGTTTCCAGCAGATACACCGATTGCTTGATTCGTTCAGCCGTAGAAGATACCGGTGTGATCTCAACTTTTACGGGATTCTGCAGCAATGTTTTTACAAGCTGGGTGATCTCCGCAGGCATCGTGGCCGAGAAGAAGAGCGTTTGCTTTTTGCTCGGCATTTTGGAGATAATACGTTTCACGTCATGGATAAAACCCATATCCAGCATACGGTCAGCCTCATCCAGCACCAGAATCTCCACATGCTGCAGATCGATACGCTTCTGATTCATGAGATCCAGCAGTCGGCCCGGGGTCGCAATCAGGATGTCCGCACCTTGCTGGAGCGCCCGTTCCTGCGTCTTCTGCGAAACGCCGCCAACAATAGCGGTAGAACGCAATTTCGTGAACTGGCTGTAGGCCTTGACGTTATCCGAAATTTGCAGGGCAAGCTCCCGGGTCGGCGACAATACCAATGCACGAATGCGTCGCGCCATGCCCGGTTTAGGGGGTTGTTCGTTCAATAACTGGATCATGGGTACCGAAAAAGCGGCTGTTTTCCCTGTTCCGGTCTGGGCACAGCCCAGCAAGTCTCTGCCGGCCAGCACAGCCGGGATCGCCTGAGCCTGGATCGGCGTTGGCTCCTTGTAATTCTCCTTCGCTAAAGCCTTAAGAATTACAGGGGATATATTTAAATCTTGAAATGTCATGGAATCTCCTTTATGGTGAATAGCTATATTTTTCGCATCACGTAACATGGGGCATCTCTTCTTAGAGTCTCCACAAGCCGTTCCTTTACGTCATAACACATAACGATACCACAGATTGGTACAAAAAAAGAAGCGGAATTTTTCTCCGCTTCTCTGGTTTAAGCTCCAAACCGCTGCCGATACCCGCATTTTCTGCATAATTCCTCAACGGCTTCCCGCCGCGAAAAGCCATCTACGAGATTATTCGCCCGCTCCCCGTCCACGATGTCCGAGAAGGATTTCTGATGAATATTCCCCAGGTTGATGACACCTTCCCCATCCAGACAGCATGGCACAACCGTGCCATCCACAAGAATGGCCGCCTGGCTGCGAAGCGCATGACAGAAGCCTTTTCCTTCATCCTCCGGCGCTGTCAGGCTCGGCCACTGGAACTCGTAATCCTGGTTCAGATAGACGTGATCCGCCACCCTCACGCCCCCGCCGGGTTCAACCCTCTCCTCGATTCGGTAGTCCAGATTAAATTCCTGCTCCAATATTTCGAGCGTCTGGCGATTTCGGCTCTTGTCCAGATTGGTTGCATTGTCCTGCGTCAGGTTCCATAAACGGAATGAAAAGATGACCTTAAACTCCTCTGCGGCACGGACAAAGGATAGAATCTCCCGTAAATATCCCTCGCGGTTCGTTGAACCTTCGTGTCCATCAAAGCTGTGGAGGGAAAAGTTCATCTGTCTCAGCGCTGGCTTGCCCAGCAGCTTATGCCGGTTCTTCGCGATCAACGTGCCGTTGGTCGTGATGTTGACCTTGAATCCTTTTTCATGGCTGATATCCAGCAGTTCGTCGATCTTCGGATGGAGCAGCGGCTCCCCCTTCACGTGCAGATAAATATAACGGGTGTGCGGCTTGATCTCGTCCAATCTTCTCGCAAAATCCTCTACCTTGATGAAGTTGGCCTTGCGCTCCGTAGGCGGGCAGAACGTGCAGGCCAGATTACAAATACTCGTAATTTCTATGTAAACTTTCTTAAACGTCTTCAAGATGTTATCCCCAATCCCGATGTCTATGGTGGCATGGCGATTTGCTAGCTTAGTCGCTTGCCAATCCCTCATATCGTACCATAGGCGGGCCTATACAGCTACAACTACAAATGCTATCTGATGCCATTCTGTCTTCCATTTTCCTTCTTCTTCATTCAAGGCAATATAATACCAAAACTTACGTTCTTCAAGTAGCATTTTATCTTCAAGTGATTTGACGGTTACTATTATCGACCCCTTTTGAGCGCCTTCATAGTTACTTCATCAAGCGGTGTGAATTGTGGTACATCATTTTCTCGTTCAGGAACCTCTGTCCCGGTTTTCTGTTCCGTATTAGTAGGTATCGCTGTTGCATTCTACAACCGCTAAGTAAAATACTAAAAACAATGATAGCAGCGCATATCTTTCTTCATACGGTCCCTCTTATAAAAGAACCGCGCGGGAGCGCGGTTCTTTTAAACATGCAGCTACAAATAATCGAAGGCGGGAATCCCCGGGTCCGCTTAATTTACTCGCGCAGATGGTTGTACTAACGCAGCTTATTTTGAATCGTTGTCGTCATTCTCTGCAGCATCGCCAGCTTTGTTACCCAATGCTGCGCCTGCGATACCACCTGCAATCGTGCCGATTGGACCCAATATGGAACCAACGGCAGCACCTACGACGCCACCGCCTGCAGTTCCTAAGGCTTCTCCAGCGTCAATATCCATGTTGGTCGTGTCGCGGTCAGAATCAACCTTTTGATTACGATCATTTTTATTAGCCATCCATCTCACTCCTTCGACATTGTGATAGGAACAGCTCCATCTTGCCAGACGTTGTTCCAAACCATATCTTGCCCTAACGGATCTGAAAGAATTCTTAAAAGTATAACCTGCTCAGATCTTTGTCCACTCCAAAATAAGTTGCGTATTTTAGACGATGTTTGCGGATTATGGGATTATGTAAACGGTACCAAGACTGCTTCAATGAACATGCAATTACGAAATGAATGCAAGACTGACTTCGCCTTTGGATAACGCTTCAAGAAGCCCCGCAGAGCGCTCTCTCAGCAATCTATCCATTTCCTGATCCAAAGGATTTGCGGTCTCTGCCGATCGCTTCATCCCGCCGGCCTTGCCATGAGCTTCAATTCATAACTGGGCTGCAGCTACATGGTTTCTTAAGATTTCTTCTTCTTCCGAATAGGATGGGAGCTTGCTCCGCCATACATGGACTTGCTGAAGCATAACAGCTGCATTCTTCCCTACGTATAACCGCTCTCCCTCCGCATAGACCTGATCTCCAATCGCCAGCCCCTTTTTCGAAAAGCTGTCGATGTCCGTGATCAGCGTATTCGGAGCATTGTCCACACTGTCAGTGGCAATCGTATATAATTCACCGTTCGGACACTTCAGGTTCACCGTTCGATCAAAGATGGTGTGTACCGTCCCATAAAATTTCAAGCTTCTTATTTGTTGAAGGAATCCCGCATCGCAAGAGATGGCTGCGCTTACAACACAAACGGCTTCAGTACTGGTTTTCTTCCGCAGCTTCCCGTCATATCGCCTCCTTAGCTTACAAATGGACAAGTGCTGTCTTTTGTCAGGCTATCCCTTTGAATGTTTCATTCACCTTGGATCGGCCATGCCTTAGTTGTGGATAAATGACCTTGAGGTGAATGACTTTCCACTGCCAAAAGGATATTTTGTGAATTATATCACAGTTGAAGTTACGAACCGCTCCTGACACCCTTATTGTAATCCAGGGCTACACTCCGGTCATTGTACAGCGAAACTAAAACATCGCATATTCACTGTGCACATTGCACAATGAGAACAAAAACAAAGGTGTGTGTTAAGAATGCTTACCATCAGGGACATCCTTCAGATCAAAGCGATCGAAGGCATTAAACTCGTTGCAGGTTCGGCAGGAATTGATCACCAAATATCCGTTGTGAATATTATTGAAAATCCGGATGTATTCGATTGGCTGGCTTCGAATGAGCTGCTCTTATCCACCGGATATATTTTTAAAGATAGCGAGGAGCTGCAGAATCGGGTCATTCATGAATTGGCCGAGAACAACTGCGCGGGCCTGTGCATCAAAATGAAACGTTATTTTGACCGTATTCCGCAAAACATGATCGATCTGGCGAACAAGTATGGGCTTCCGCTGCTGGAGCTCCCTTTTGAATACACGCTGTCCAAGGTGATCGCGATCATTAATGAGAAGACCAATGCCGATTATGACGCGCTGAATCGCAGATCGCTCGACCTGCATAATACGCTGTTCAAAATTCCGCTGGAAGGGGGCGGTATATCCTAGCTGTCTTCTCGTCTTGATTGAGCTACCGTTTCCGGTTATAGCATAGCGAGACGAATTTTTATTTAGGGTTTTGCATTATTAACTACATTGCGTATTTCCTGGTGGTTCTTCCGAATATCTTGTCTCACGGGGAAGAATCCCATTACCTCGTACACAAGTACTTCTCTAGTTCATCTCCAACTTCTCCTTCTTAACCTAGTCGATACTTCGGACACCCTATACCCCACCAGCCAATTTCCCTTCAGTCGATACAAACTTGACTTCAACATTCCTTTTCCCATCCGTCAGGTTGGACGGGATTTCATATGACACATTCCTTCGGATCAGAAGACGCACGGCCTGATACTTTGGTCTCTCAAAATCCTTGCCGCTTAACTTATCCACAGATATGTACCGTTCCTCTACACCCAGCTCCCGAAATTTGACGAGCTGCCTTTCCGAATTTTTGTCCCTCGTAGATACTCGACCATATGCCAGTTTCAACAGTCCCACTCCCATCTTGTCGTTTCAAAAAGTGATTAAATATCTTGGAACATTCCTAAAGTCATTTTAATGGTTTTGAACGTAGAAACATAGGGATTCTAAAGTGTCCCAAAAATCATACTTTATGGCACTAATTGAAATTCACCCCACCTCAAAAGAAGAAGGCCAAACGGAGGATCCGTTCGCCTTCTTCTTTTGAAGTGGTAGGTAGGGTTTCTTTTGTTGCTGTTCGTTAAAGTCAATACCGCAATGCTTTGGTAACTGAATGAATACCGTCGTTACTAAATATCCGACTATCACTAAGTTATTTTTCATTTAAATCTATTTTCCAATCAACAGAAGTATATATTCTTTCCATTAATGTCCGGACTACCTTAAATTCTCCTTCAATATGCGGAAGTCCCTCTATAACAAATTCAGAATTATCACTAATCTCAGTCCCATTTCCTGAAGGAGATAAGCCACCTCTGAATTGAACTGGATATTTCTTTATGTCACCAATAGGCTGAATAAACCATTGATCATTTATAAAGTTACTGTTGCTAAAGCCATTAATTTTAATTATAGTTTGACTGTTTTTATCCCCTCCCTCAGTGGATATAGTGACATCATTTAAATGAATCTGATCTTCGTTGTTTTTTCCTTTGAACGTTATTCTGTTTTGTCTCAATTCATTTGTATTAAAAACAATCGAAGAACCATCTTCCTCCAATAGTGAAAGACCATCAAATACAAAAACAGCGTCATCTGGAATATTTATAAAGGAGTAAGACCAATGTGTGATTTTTTCATCTTGGGGGTCAGTATAATGATGTACTTCTAGCAATCCCTGCTTATGCCCACCCTTGGTACTTCCTACACTATGGATTTCATTTCCAGTATCATCTTCAAAGTGAAACATAAGACTTCCAACTTTTAATCTATGGGAGGTCGAAGTGGTTTCCATCTCTAGTCTCGTTGATGAAGGGGTTTGAATTAACCTATTCATCTGAACAGTAATATTTGTGTTAGGAACAATATAGGACTGATTAATTTCTTTTACAGTGGATATCTGATTAGCTTTATTTAAATCCAACGCAAAATTGAAATTCCAATCTCCCTGTATCGTTTTTTGATTACTGACCGTACCTCCAAGATGATTAATTTCACCAACTACCTTAATGCTTTCTGATTCAATAATGTTAGGAAATATCACAGATAACTGGTAGTAATCGTTGGTTTTGCCTACATTGCTAAACTCACCTAATATATTTCCTTTCTCATCTTGAACATATATGCGGTTTTCTTCACCTAATTTCAGCATACCTTCTGAACTTAAACCATTAGAATTAATAAGCTGAAGAGCCATTACCATACGTCCGCCGTCTGCACTAACTTCGTTTATTTTTAAGGTATAACCATGATCTACGACTAACACGCCAGGATCCAGAATAGTTCCATAATTTTTTGCATCTAACAATCCAATGTCAGTTGTGCCCCCTGATAAAAGTGATTTAAACGTGTCAGCAATAGTTGGCCCAGATATATAGAGGAATGACCCAATAATTAATATGACTGATGTGAACACAGCCAATAACCTTTGTTTTTTCCATCCCTTTTTTTGACGAATTGGATCCTTCGTTCTAACATGATTATAAATGGAATGCATAACGTTTTCATTTATTTGTTCTTTGGGGCTCTCCACACTAAATAAATAACGTAGATCACGATGCTCATTAAGAACTCGTTGATAAACTTGTGTGCAGTGAAGGCATGTTTCAATATGGAGTTTTTGGAGACTATTATCCTCTTCAAAAATTAAATTTTCAATCTCCGAAGTTTCTAAGCATTTCATTTAAATCATCTCCTTTTTCCTGAATTGTTGAACGAAGCTTCTTTTTAGCACTAAATAATTCATTTCTTACTTTCATTGAAGATATTTGCAATATGTCAGCAATCTCTTGATAACTGAGTTCACCCAGATAACGAAGTATCAGTATTTGTTTTTTTTTCATGGGCAAAACATTCAATAAATTCATTATGGATTTTTTTTGATCCTCATATATAAATTCACTTTCCGGTGTCCTGTAATCTGCTACGTTTTCATTCACGGCAAAAGGAAGTTTTAGCATCCACTTTTGTTTTCTTTGAAAATCCCTCATTAAATTGATAGCAATACTAAAAAGCCATGTTGAAAACTTTTTCGATAAATTATGTTGATCAAGTTTTGTGTATGCCTTGAAGAAAGTTTCTTGGGTAAGTTCCTGTGCATCACTATAATTCATGCCCATTTTAATAAAATAACTAAATATTCTGTTCTGATACTGATCGATTATAATTGAGAATTTATCTATTTCTCCGTTCATTATCTCTAAAATCAACTTTTTTTCATCTGTAAAATTGTCCATCCTAACCTCACCTCCAAACTTTTTTCTTTACTGTAAGACGTATATAAAGCCAAACATGTCTAAAAATAGTGAAAATATTATTGAAAATATTTTCCTATTATTGTAATATAAGCGTGTACAAAAAATATTGGGAGGGGAAATTGTGAACAAGTTAAAACAAATCATGCCCTTATTTCTTTTACTTAGTCTTTTTCTGAGTACTTCAATCTTTGCCACCTCAGCGAACACGGTTGAAAAAAGCAATGAAGCATTGGATGTTGCACACCTCTATTTTAAGGCTTTACTTAAAAATGATGTAAATGGAATGATTGAGTATTCTAATGATCTAAATTACATTGACAATAAGAGTAGAGAAAAAGGATATAATGAATTTGCAACAGACACTTTAGTTAGCTACGAAATTCTCAAAGTTGAAAACATTAATGATACGGAATATCAACTCCAAGTCCAACTTACATATACAGACGTAGATAATTACCCTCCTCTCCCATACACCGTTTCCAAAACTGAACAGGGGTGGAAGGTTATAATAAAGCCTTTAGAAGTTAATCTTGACCCAGGTTCATCAGATTATCTTAAAGTCAAAGCTGGAACACCAATTCATAAAATGATTCAGGAACCTGAAACAACTATCCAGCCATTTGCTGAATTAGTATATTATTCTTTTGACCTTTTTGGTCAACAACCTTTACTTGGACAAACAAATTTCAATATTTCTAGAGGCTCTGTAACTGTACATGGTTGGCAGAATGATAGAATTGGTACAGCGTCAGTTCGTTACGAAATTGTTAAACCTTTATCAGGAGGAAATGTTAACTGGTATGGACAAAAAACGGTAAATGGTAACTATCCACAAAATGGAACGTGGTACAGTGAAAGCATATCTCTTAGTGCTTCGCCAATAACGAATGCTCGTATAAGAATTACAAATATGAGTTATGATGTATTTGGAGCAGGTAATGTCTACGAGTAATTACAAAAAAGCGTGAGTTTCCTGGGACTGATCCTATAACGTGAGACAAATTAAAAACACCTTCAATAGAAAGCAACCATCTCGTAAGAAATGGGGACAACTTTGGAGGTGTTTTTGCGTTGGCAACAAGAGTCAGCTATCCAGTAGAAATGAAAGAGAAAGCGATTAAAATGAGGTTCGATAGCATCCCGGTGAATATGTATGTTATTGGTTAATAGGTAGGCTCATTCGGCTCAGTAGCCCCTTACGAAGCCATTTTACTCCTCCTCAGGTGGATACACGGACGACCAGCCAAACAGCCATAAAAGAATCCCCTTCCATGGCTGTTCACTCTTGCTTATTTTCGTTTCATTGGCACTCCGCTAACTCTTGATAAACACAATTTTTACGCCAACCACCTGTTCCAACTCATTCACGGCCTTATACACGCCGTATGCTCCATCGCCCATGCCGGTACGAGATACGACGCCCCCATCCAGGACGCCCGCTTCTTCCCCGCTCTCGGTAATGTCGCAGCAGGCATAATACCATTCCGTATCCGTGTCCGAGCTATCCGATACTGAATCCGCATCCGGAATTCGGTACTTTTGAATATCAAAAATACCCGCCTGCCCGCTATCCACCCCAGCTATAAAAGGACACTTGATCCACTCCAGGAATGCCCCCTGTTCAACTGCCGAGTGATGGTAAGCCGTTAGCTTGGCGTTGGCTTCGCCCCAATCCGGGATCTCCACCTTCTCCACTTCCCCTACCCACGTTCCATTCAATACGCCTTCCAACACGCCCATAATAATAATGTTCGTATCCAATTCATAACAAGGATCGGCCACAACCAATTGTCCGGAATTCACTTCAAAATGGCCCAGTTGAATGTTCAATGAAGATACCTCCAATAACTCCGTATGATGGTTTTATTTTAGCACGTATGATGCGGAGAGTTTAAATGGGGTTCCTAGATGTTTACTCAATGTATATCTTGATTTCGATTATAGAAAAATCGCTCCAATATAACCGAAACGAAGGAGCGGTTTGTATACAATAATTTTCAATTAATGAATCAATAAATCTACCTTAGACAAAACCTCATTCAAGGTCTCCTTAGGAACTCTGCAAATAAACTTGGCTTGGCGAGATTGCCAATCGAGACTCTTGATTTGATCAGAAAGAATAACCCCTTCTATCGGTAAATCCTGAGGAATAACAACCTCAAAGGGGTAGCCTTTAGCCTTGGAAGTAACCGGACAAAATAAGGCTAAACCGACCTTACCGTTATACGTTACAGGTGAGAGTACAAGAGCTGGCCGTTTCCCCGATTGCTCATGACCAGATTGAGGATTAAACTGAATCCATACCAAGTCGCCACGATCAGGAATGTATTGTTCTTTTACCATGACTCCCGTCCTTGCGGCTCACCCGTTTGAACCTCGGAATGGATATTATCAGGCGTTATTTTCGAAAGTAGATCTTCCAGTGTGTTGGTCCGTGGTTTGATGACGAGATGACCATCTTCAACGTCAAGATCGATTTCTGATCCCTCCTCAAGTCCTATCTCCATGGCCAGTGCCTTTGGGATGCGAATGCCTAAACTGTTTCCCCATTTTTGAACTTGCGACATGCTACCACCTCACACAAATGTTTATACAAAGTATAAACATTATTCGGAATGAAGTCAAATTATCGACCTTTAATAAATTATACAAGATCCTTTGATTACCTCCTGAAGGCAGGATTCGTTTTCTTCTTCTTCGTCCCGCTACACAATCACCACAAAAAACGCACCTCCCTATAGAGATGCGTTTTTCACTGGCTCTCATATGCTACAAACTACATGTTACCTGTTGCTTGCAGGGTTACTCCGGGATATTCCCCCCGGCCACCCGGTCGCCGGAATTTCCGGATGGATCGGTTACTTCGTCATCCTCGCCGGCATGAATGATCAGCGAGCGTCCCAAAACGGAGTTCGGCTGGTTCTTTCCAAGAGTTCCATGCTGGATGATCATCTCCGCTTCCACGGTACCGTCTGCACCTACGACCAGATTCGGCATATCGCCAACATGGCTTCCTTGTGGATGCTTGAGGCCATGATGCTTGTCGGTCGGATTAAAATGCCCACCAGCAGATTTGAAATCTCTATCTTTGATCGTGTTCTCATGTACATGGAACCCATGTTTTCCTGGTGTGAGGCCAGATGCGGTAATCTTCACCTTTACCCCGTCATTGATCTGCTCCAAGGTAGCGGAGCCAACAGACTCTCCTGCCGCATTGTACAGCTTGACTACAAGATGCCCCAGAGTTTCCTCCCTGAAAGCCTGGTCCCAGAACACCGGTTGGTTAACCGGATCCGAAACCATGCGAGCGGGTACATCGCTGCTGCCGGTAGGAAACTTAGAATCCGAAGCCGCCGTTCCTTGTTTCGCAAACGGGCCGTCAGCGGTGAAGTTGTCCTTGCCGTTAACATAGTGGCTTATTTTAGACATCGAATGTTTCATCGCATCTAAGGTTCCTTCGGGATTCGCAGCAGCGAACAAAATTCCTGTAAACAGCAGGGCTCCGGCCACAAATGCGCCAGCCATATATTTTAACTTGTTGGTCTTCTTTTTCACTTCATCGCCTCCTGAATAATGTTATTCATTCATCTCCCAATCCCCTGATTTTATACGTCTAAGTCGTTATTTTATGGGATGAGGCGTTCGGTAATAGTCATTAATTCCAAAGATATTTACAATCAATAAATAAACTCATACTTTCTATAATATCCAGCTACTGAACAGAAAAAGAGAGGGGCTCCGATAACGGCTTTAACGCCCCTCTGGCAAAATGAGTTCTCTCATCCGATCCGTATGTTTGGCCGAAACCACATATACATCTTCTCCCCAATCCTTGAAACCGTAGCTGAACACACTCTCCTGTCCCTCTTCTCCCAACCACAGCTTGATGGCATGAATCGGAGATTGCTGGGCATAGATGACCATCACGTCGTAATCCGGGTCCGTTCGTTTGGCATCATCCGGCTTCTTGCGAGCGGCAAGGATCGCTTCCTCAAATGCGATTACAGCCTTCTCATCCTTGAAAGACAGCAGTGTATCCCCATTCATCGCGTCCCATGTCTCGAACGCTGAAATCCGGATTTCGGCAACCTGTTCGTCTAGAAGCTGCATCGTCTCCCAACCGGGTTCCTTATCGCAACCTACCAATAGAGCCGTTATGTAGAGCATCATGATCATTAATAAGCGCTTCATTAAACCGTCCTTCCTTATCTACGAAAATAACATTATTGGATGACCCCATGCAACTTCAGCTTGTCCATCAGCATGGTTCTGTACGTCTCTTGATCATAAAGGGAGTTGTTGATTCGCTCCTTGTTCAGTCCGAGACTGTCCAAGATCCGGTGCTCCAGCTTGCGCCGGGCTTCCAATACTTCCAGCGTCCCTTCAACGCCCTCCAGCGCATCATATTTCACCATGCCAACGGTCACCGGATTCTGGATGAAGCAGCACTCAAAAATCATAACGCCAGCCTCATCTAACGTCTGCTCCGCAAATGCCTCCCACCGCTCAGTGATAAGTCTCCTGTTGAGGCCCAGCGGAAGCTCGTAAACATCCTGCTTGGACAAGGAATGATATAGATCATCCGGAAAGGAGGTACCGTATTCGTTCTTTAGCTTCTGGTAGGGCAAGAGCTTCCAGCTGCCTTTTTTGGCGGCCCGCTCGATCAATATTAAAGGCGCCTGCGGCTTGCAGCAACTGCCCAAATTCTTCTTCAGTCACACACGCCGTTCCCTCATAATCCACCGGATGGTCAATATCCCCTTCCAACACAAGCCGGGCCTCGATGTTTCTTTCGGTTAAAATATCATCTGTGTGGGCCAGCTGATA
The DNA here is from genome assembly GCF_004000885.1 of Paenibacillus glucanolyticus NBRC 15330. Taxonomy (GTDB): domain Bacteria; phylum Bacillota; class Bacilli; order Paenibacillales; family Paenibacillaceae; genus Paenibacillus_AQ; species Paenibacillus_AQ glucanolyticus. The sequence goes on along the minus strand of NZ_BIMC01000006.1, from coordinate 76,985 downwards.
TCCTCTTGTTTATACAAAAAGACTCCGGACGTATTGCGTCCGCAGCCTTCTTTCATGAAGATCCACTCATCTCAATGGTTATTGGGCCGTAGATCACTCATTTAAATGCATATACAACAATTGCTGAAGCGCATACGGTGGAGACAGATATTGAGCAGGACGGAACCAATGTAATTGTTGCTACGGTTGGTACTGCTGCCCAAACATCAATTTACAAAATTAAGAATGCTCATATCGTAGCAACAAATCTAAACGAAACGCTGGAGGCACAGGAAGTGACATATGATAAAGAATCCAATACTTTTGTAAGCGGTGTGAAGATTTGGAGAGTCAAAGGTGAGGAATTAGTGAGTTCAAAATAATTCGAGCCAACTTGGCTCTTTTTTTGACTAAAACATATTATCAATTACTTAAGTTTCATTAAACGTTGGATAAAACGAGAATCCTGAACTCCATACTCATCATAGCCCCAATTTCTCTCCAAGGACAACCCTTCATACTTAGTGATCACCCTACCAGACCAGCGCTCATATCTATTCGCCTTTATACTATAGACATCTCTTTTTTAACGGACTATAATGACAAAAGCGCTCGAAAAAACGAACATTAAGGCGGTAAACATGAGTAAATATATGCAATTGTTTCAAGGGACTTCTTTTTCAAGCAAATCTCCCACCGAAATTCAAGTGTTAACAGACTGTCTATATTGCATCAATGCGGACGGAATGATTGAGCGAGTCGTGGCACCGGAAGACACCGAATATCAATCCTTGCTGGATTCGTATCAGGGAAGCGACAGCTTTCATCGATTAGAGGAGGGACAGTATTTCCTGCCGGGTTTTGTTGACTTGCATGTTCATGCCCCGCAGTGGGCTCAATCTGGAACTGCTTTGGACATTCCGCTTTATGACTGGCTCAATACCTATACCTTCCCGCTGGAATCGAAATTCTCCGATCTCGAGTTTGCGCAAAAGGTCTACGAGGATTTGGTAAGCACCCTGCTAGCCAACGGAACCACGACGGCGCTTTATTTTGCCACGGTGCATAAGGAAGCCAGCCTGCTGCTAGCCGAAATCTGTGCGGGCAAAGGCCAGCGCGGACTTGTTGGGAAGGTTGTCATGGACGATCCCGAGCAAAATCCGGATTACTACCGCGATGCAGACACATCCACAGCATTGGTGGACACGGAAGCATTTATTATCGCTGTTAAGGAACTCGCCAAGACCACGAAACAAGGCGTGTATCCCGTCGTCACCCCTCGATTCATTCCAAGCTGTACCGATGAGGGGCTGAAGGGTTTGGGGAAGCTGGCAGCCAAATACGATACGTATGTGCAGTCCCACTGCAGCGAAAGCGATTGGGCACACGGTCATGTGAAGGATCGATTCCAGAAAAACGATGCGTTTGCCTTGCATGATTTTGGCCTGCTCCGTGATAAATCGGTCATGGCTCATTGTAATTTTCTCGATGATCAGGATGCCGAATTATTCGCTGACACCGGAACCGCCATCGCGCACTGCCCGATATCCAACGCCTATTTCGCCAATAGCGTCATCCCGGTTGCCCGCTTCCATGCCCACAATGTTGAGATTGGTTTAGGCTCTGATCTATCTGGCGGCTTCTCGCCCAGTCTCTTCGATAATATAAGACAAGCCGTGATGTCTTCGAGGATGCTGGAGGATGGCGTGAACACCTCCCTTCCGGCTGCCGAGCGCGGCGTACCCAAGTCGCGGATCACGGTCCATGAGGCATTCTATCTGGCTACGGCCGGAGGCGGTGAAAGCCTAAGCTTGCCGATTGGCCGTATTCAGGAAAACTACGTATGGGATGTGCAGGTGATCGATACGAGACTGCCGTCCGCGAAGCTGCCGATTTTTGATGAGTTGGAGGACGTACAAGATATTTTTCAGAAGATTATGTATCTCGCACGGCCTGAACATATTCGCGAGGTCTGGGTACAAGGAGAAAAGGTTCATTCACGCTAAGATATATCGCAATTAATCCAAACATTCGAGGTGTCCATCGAAGTGAAAACACAAGCAGACAAACAAGATAACACGCAAACGAACTCACAGCATTTAACGGTTCCGCCTGACGGTGAAATATCTGTCGGAAAATCCGCCATTCTCGGTTTACAGCATGTCGTCGCGATGGACGTTTATGTTGTTCCTTTCCTAATTGCCATGTTAATCGGCTTATCGCCCAATCAATCCAGTGCATTAATTCAATCCACGTTTATTGCAGCCGGGCTTGCCACGATTGTGCAAACGTATTTCTGCATGAAGCTGCCGATGGCGCAAGGTCCATCCTATGTTCCTCTTGGTGCAATTGTTGCGATTTATGCCGCCAGCGGAGGCGGGGAGCTCGGTTGGAGCTCCGTGCTGGGTGCCAGCCTGGTGGGTGCAATCCTCGTGGTGATTTTGGGGTATACGGGAGTTTTCAATAAAATCGTGAAATCCTTCATCCCGCCCATTGTCGGGGGCACCATCATCTTCATTGTAGGTCTGTCTTTATTGCCGGTTGCCATCCGGGACAATATTTACGGCGCCACGGACGCAACCATTAATCAAAACGTGCTGCTGGCCCTGATCTCAGCGGCTGCACTCATCCTGTTCGTGATCCTTGGATCCCTGTTCCGAACGCGAGGCGCGATATTCCGGGTTACGTCCGTCATGATCGCGTTAATTATCGGCTGTATCTCGGCCAACTTGATGGGTGTGCTGGATTTCAGCGCTGTCGCCAGCGCCAGCTGGTTCAGCATGCCGCAGATACCATTTAAGGATTTTGGCTTTTCGTTCGACTTGTCGGCGATTATCACCATGGTCATCATCTATCTCGTCCTGCTGGCGGAGACGACAGGTACATGGTTTGCCATCAGCAACGTCATTGATAAACCGTTAACGGATAAAAATATTAATCGGGGCGTCATCGGTGAAGGAATCAGCTGCCTGATTGCTTCAGGACTCGGCTCCACGCCGGTCACCGGTTACTCTACCAATGCAGGCATTATCTCCATCACGGGCGTGGCAAGCCGCCGGGTCTTTCTTGCGGTAGGCGGATGGTTTGTCCTCTTCGGTTGTTCAGGCAAACTGGCCGCTTTGATCTCCTCAATTCCAACCGCCGTCATCGGAGGCGTATTCGCCATCGTCTGCGGGATCATCTCGATTAACGGGATCCAGGTTATGAAGAACGAGAAAATCGGTGAAAAAGAAATGTACATTATCGCCATACCGATGATTTTGACGTTAGCGTTAGTACTCATTCCTAAAGACTTCTTATATACATTGCCTACATTCGTGCAGTATTTGTTCGGTTCACCCATACTAGCGGCTGCTCTTGCAGCGATTGTATTGAATAAATTGCTGCCTAGCGCGAAGTAAAATGGTAAGGCCATCGTAATCACACATGCTAAACACGACTGCCCCCAAAGGAACTACGTCAGCGTAGGCTTTAGGGGCAGTCTTTTACATATGAGCCTTGCGGTTGAGCGGGAATTACCGTCCCATGCAAAGCTACGATTCAGTTCGCAGTTTATAACTCTTCTACCTTGGGAAGTAGGGGGGTTGTGGATTTTTTCCGTATCCATATCGGCAGAAGCTGCGGCGTAGCAATGCCAAGCAGAACAACGATGATCCCAACCCATCGAAGCAACGACACCTCTTCATGCAAAATTAACACCGAAGCTACCACGGCTGCCGGAAGTTCCGCCGCACCCAGTATCGCGCCCAGACCTGAGCCCAGCTTCGGGACACCAATGGAAAAGAAAAGGACCGGAATCACGATGCCCAGCAGCCCTAAAGGAAGACCAAACTTCCAAAGTCCATCTGGAATCGCACCATCATAAATGAAGGAAGGCGAGAAAACCATCAAAATAATGATCAGGGCACTAGTGGTCATATACAAGCTTTTATTCACCGCAGGCACCTGTGTAGCCACCCTCCCGCTTACGAATATATAGAAGGCAAACGACACGGCCGACATAAGGCCGAAAATAACACCTTTGGCCGTAATCCCACCAACACTTGGTTCAAGAATCCCTCCTGCTAAGATCGTACCGATAAGAAGGATGACCATCGAAATGCATTTCTCGCGACTCGGGAACTTTCTATCAACGATAGCCTCCAGAATGACCCCAATCCAAGTAAATTGAAATAAGAGAACGATGGCAATGGAAGCAGGCAATTCCTCCACGGCAAATCCGTAGAATATACCCGTCAAACTGATGGGGATGCCAGCGACTAATAACGTGAGGCCCAGCTTCATCCCCAGCTTTTTTCGCGAAAATAACAAAACTGACAGGAGCAGCATGCACCATCCAAAAAAGTACTGTGATCCTACCAGCTGCTGCATGCCGAATCCATCTTTCATTCCAAGCTTGATGATGGTAGAGAGCGATCCATAACTGCATGCCCCTAAAAAAACAAGTAAAGCATATTTCAGTAACCTCATATTCATGGTAAACCTCTTCCCTTTCTGGTCCATAACAACATAAAGCCCCTTGCCATTTCACTGACAAGGGGCGAATGAAACCAAAGAATATTTCTTTGACAAAGTTCCGCCACTCCATCCACAGGATAGAGTTTGGTTTATTCAATTCAGCAAGCCATTCATTTACAACAAGAGATATAATATGATAGATCACATACGATGTCAACTGGAAAATCGAACAGGCTCTTCATTGGAATAACCGCTACACTATAACGGGTGCCCATGCCCCAAGGACGCCGGTTCTAAGATGGTTCCTTCCATAAACTGCCTCATCCCGTCATTTTATCAGATTTTGATGCACCGCCATTAGAAAAAAACGCATCTCCCTGTGGAGATGCGTTTATTGATGGCATGCCTATGCTGCAAAACCCTTACCCGAGCAGCTTACCGATTACTCGGGAATATTCCCGCCAGCCACACGGTCGCCGGAATTCCCTGATGGATCGGTTACGCCATCATCTTCACCGGCATGGATGATGAGCGAGCGGCCCAGCACCGAGTTCGGCTGACCCTTTTCAAGGGTTCCATGCTGAATGATCATCTCCGCTTCCACGGTTCCGTCAGGGCCTACGACCAGATTCGGCATATCGCCAACATGGCTTCCTTGCGGATGTGCAAGGCCGTGGTGCTTATCTGTCGGGTTAAAGTGACCGCCGGCAGATTTGAAATCCCCACCCTGAATCGCATTCTCATGCACATGGAATCCGTGTTTGGCTGGCGTGAGACCGGATGCGGTCATCTTCACCCTCACCCCGTCATTGACCTGCTCCAGGGTAGCGGAACCAACCGACTCGCCCGCCGCATTGTACAGCTTGACCACAGGCAGCCCCAAAGAGATCGTCCGGGACGCCTGCTCCCAGTACACCGGCTGTCCAACCAGATCGGAAACCATTCGCACAGGCACATAGGTCGTGCCGTTCTGAACAATGGAGTCCGGGGCTGCCGTCCCTTGGTTCATAAATTGACCGGCAGGTGTCGAGTGGTCCTTGCCGTTAACGTAGTAGCTTATTTTCGACGTTGTGTGTTTAATTGCATCCAAGGTTCCTTCGGGGTTTGCAGCCGCCAACGAAATTCCTGAAAACAGCATGGCTCCGGCAAGAAATGCTCCGGCCATATGCTTCAACCTGTAGGTCTTCTTGTTCACTTCATCGCCTCCTGATGATGGTATTCATTCATCTCCCAATACCCTGCTTTTATACGTCTCAACCGTTATTTAGGGGATTTGGGGCTTTCGGCGTTGGTCATTGATTCCGAAGACACGTACAAGATAAACCATAAACTTAGCACCCGATTGTAATCTGAGCCTGCCGGAACATATAGGAAGCAGCCGCTAACGGCTTTAACGTCCCTCTGGTAAAATGAGCTCTCTCATCCGATCGGTAAGTTTGGCCGATGTCACATATACAGCTTCCTCCCCATCACTGGGACCGTAGCTAAACTCACTTTCCTGGCCCTCTTTCCCTAGCCATAGCGGATGGCATACGCCAGCGTCTGAATCAAAAACAGGATGCTTGGTAACTTTTTTCTATAAGTCGAAAGTATTCAGTATTCTTTTTATGATTCAGTTAATGTTTTATTACTTCTTAATAATTAATACAAATATTTCTTTTTTTATAAAAAAACGTAACTTTTTTATAATTCCAACCGTTAACTATATATACAAATTATGTAGGAGGTATTGTAATGAAAAAAAAACAAAAAATTTTTATTAGCTTTTTTTCCTTGTTAGCTCTGTTTATACTAATATCTTCAACCATCTTCGCAGATTACACTTTCTTAGGAAAACGTAATTCGGGTGCTAAATTTTATGTCTGGTATGATACCTCAGTATTTAATAATTCATATGAAGGATACTTTAATACAGGTAAAAATAACTGGAACAACATTTCTTCAAAAGTTGGCCCATTAACTTATAATCAAAATTCTGAAGTAAATGGTAAAAAGTCTGATCGATATTATGTAGGTTCTACTACAAATAGTGGAGTATTAGGGTACTTTAACCCGATGCTTAATAATGGGACAAGTGTAAACCCTTTTGAAAGTAGTTGGGACTACGGCAGTATATATGCCTATAAGAATCAAATAGATCTTTATGGACTAACCTCAGCACAAATAACTTCAAGTGTCGCTACACACGAAGTTGGGCATAGCTTGTCGCTATCACATAACTTTGGCTCAGCATGTAACAATAATTGTGTAATGACTGCTAATGCATTAACTAGTATTGCACCTAATACAGAGGATAAAACACAGTTAAAAAATAAATGGGGTAACTAAGGAGGATCAGATATGAAAACACAGATAGGAAGTAAAATGAAATATACAGTATCGGCTATTGTATTAATACTTGCTTGTATTTTTATATTCTTCTTAATTAAATTAAATAACCAGGAATTAAAAGTTATTAATTTTCCAGCCTCATATATTAGTTATGATTCTGAAAGTGATCTCAGTAAAAGTGCCGATATTATTGTGCTTGGAACACCTGCTGAAGAGTTTCAATCAAGAAAGCACCAGGAGGTAAGACATGAAGATGGGTCTTTAGCCGATTTCTATACTCTAACTGATTTTAAAATTGAAAAGTTTCTAAAAAAACCAGAAATCGTTCACCCTAATACTATTAACGATGATACTATCACATTCACTGAACCAATCAGCATTATAGATAATAACGGTGAAAGAGCAATAATCTCCTTAGATGGATATCAAGAACTTGAGTACGGAGAAAATTATATTGTCTTTTTAAAGGATAATGGAATGGGAAATTATAGTGTGATTAATATGAATGAGGGGAAATTCAATCTTCAAAAAGATGAAATTTCTCAATTAAGTTCGCATGGGGATAAAGAAGCTTCTGACAGACATTCGCAAATTCGCAGAGAAGTTCTAAAAAGATACATTAATAATTAAATTTCAAGCCGTTGTTCATATTATATTTATCTCATGCCCGTCAAGTAGACAGTACAGAAAATTAAAATTAATTAAGCGGCCTTTCCCTGATTTCCATTGGACTAAGGCTGTTTAATTTTTCTTTTGGCTTAAGTGCCGTATACCATTAGTTCGTCCCGGAGAAACTTCATAAACGATCTCTCATATTTCCCATATGGCGAGTAGTTTTTGAGCATCATATCTAGTCGTTTAATTACTTCTTTGAAGTATAAATTTTGGATACGTATGTTTCTATCAATGCCTATTAAGTAAGCAATAATAATAACTGCAAGTATTATAATTAAAATGTTCATAGTTTCTCCAATTCTCCGTCCTTTAGTAAATCATAAATCGACAATCTTTTTTCTCACAAAAAATATAAATGAACCCCCCGCACTTAATCACTTAAGATTTCCAATCTATCATCCAACGTCGAATAAAACGTATTGAATACCGGAACAGCTTGTTCATCCTCATTGTCATGATCCCAAAAGATCGTCAACCAATCTTCGAAGCTGGATAATGTCTTCACAATGGCTTTTGAGCTTTGACTAATAACCCCTAATCTGTATTCGTTATTAGGGGTTCCATCCTCACATATGAATACCCAGTGATCATTGGAGTTAGCAACGGCATCAAACATAGTAAGAGAAATAAGACGATGGGAGGCAATAAATTCATCTGTCTCTCGAATGTGTACTTTATCGGGAAGATCCGGAAGAATCACTTTACTCTTACTTACTGTTCCACAAGGGGATTTCTCGCTAACCCCGCCGATAGGTTCACAATCCAGTAAAAATACCCCATTAGAGAATTCGCTTACAAAAGTACAGAACGATTGTGGCAGCTTCATCCCTAATCTATCCTCGAATTCGCTAATATCCTGATGATCTGCAACCTCATATCTATCCACATCAGGATACCTTTTTTGAAAGCGATTCGCAAACTCTCTAACGTCCATTGCAATCACCCCTCTTATATTTAATTACTCGAGAAGTAGATAATAACTAGCTTTATTTTTCAAAAACAGAGTGATATGTTTTATAGTGCAATTCCAGCTGGCTGGCGATTTGAAGAAGGAGCGCGTCCGCTCTCTTGATCAGGTTCATTAAATATGTAGGTTGTATTTTGCTGATGAGGGAGCTCTCATGTGATAAATAGGATATGGTCTGTATAAATATCAACGATTCTACGTTTAGCCCTGAATGCTTAGAAAACATCCGCAGTATGTCGTCTAACACAATATTGGATGTTGGTCGCCTTCTCTCCTTCTTTATATATAATGCATTGAGCATGGATTCTAGTGCCCTGTTGCATAACAATAAACTGACATGAAGCAAGTTTTTGTCCAGGAAGTGCAGGGATAAGTTCATATATTCTTGAGAGGAAATAGTACAAAGAATCATCGTATCGTGGTAAGAGTAATCGGCTTCCTTCTGGAATGGTGGATTCGCATTTGGGTCGGTCTCACTTGCTACCATCGATTTCATGAATTCCTTCGCTCCCTTTTAACTAAGAAGGTAATCTAGTCATCCAATTTAGTATTTTTCAGTATCTGTACTATACCATTGTAAACATTTTGTAGGCAATAGCCTACGGAAATTCCCTTATAGAACCACATAAGATGAATTTAACTATCAATAAGGGGTTATAACGTGACTAATCATTGTAATAAATCGATAGAGTTACTTGCCTTCGGCAGGGCTCTTCGAAAGACTCGCAAAGAAAAAGAGCTCACCCAAGATCAGTTAAGCCTCTATTCCCGTGTGGACCGGTCTTACATTAGTGAACTTGAGAATGGGGAAAAAGCGCCTACCCTGCTCACGATTACGGCATTAGCAAGGGCGCTTCATGTTAAAGCATCGCTACTGATTGAGGGGTATGAGAGGGAATTAGAGAAATAAAATGTTAGTTTCCAGTTTAAGATTCAAGGATCTTCTGAATTTCCTTCATCAGATACGTGTAGGACATCGCCGCAGCACAGAACCAGATCGGATTGACGATCCTGAGTTGATTTAAGAAGAAGCTCGCCAGTTTCCTGCATACGATACTCGACATCTGTATGATTGGCCTTGGCACCACCTGCAATCTTTTTTAATGTGTAAAATAGACTTTCCGAAGGAACTCGTCCGCTTCTTCCTTCACGTCTTCATAACGCTGCTCAACTTCACCATATTCCGTGAATCCATGCAGGATTCCGTACGTCCAACGAAAGGAGTACTGGCCAGGTACTCCTTTCTTTTAATTATCCCTTCTCTCTTACAAACTGCTGCAGGTCCCAGCTGCATGATGAAATTCGCCCACCACGATAAGATCAAATTCGTCCGGTGCGAATGATTCACGATGCTTCTTCATCCCTAACCTGTAGATTGAAGCAAACAACGCAATCCGCGTTCCCTTCTTTTTTGACACCGTTATAGATACTAAAAGTTCGGCCTTTGCATTCATAGCCAGGTTCAACTCCATCCCCAGCGAGAACCTTTACTTCAGTTCCCCGTTCGATCGCACTAAGCGTTGTCGTCAACATCAATTAAATACACCCGCTCCTGAAACCCGCCTCGAGCTTTCGCCTTCTTCTCCCTCCAATCTTCAAGCTCTTCCCATGTTGCCCCATGCACGACCGCCAACGCCCGGATAACCTCAAGCATATCTGCAAGTTCTTCCAGCGACTCCTTTGGACTTGGAGCAGTAAAGTATTCCTCTGACTCTTCTTTGAGCTTTATGATCAATTCTTTCTTATACTCTTCCTCATCCAAAATCCGTGTGCGAAATTCTTTGCCTGTAGCTTCAATGACTTGGGGAATCAGATCCCGAATTAGCTTATTGTAAACCGGCATAGATTCTCATCCTTTACATGGTTAATTGTATATTCATATTGTATCTTACCTTAGAATTAATGAACTATCTTCGATTTCTATAGAAACTAAAGAGATGCCCCTATGAATGTGAGCCTGCGAGCTCACGGGATGCACCATCAAATCAACATAGCCTTTATATCACTCAAGATCCATTAGTCGCTCAACAGTCTCCCTTTTTTCCAGGTAAAAGGATTTGACCTTTTTTTACAATAGGCGCTACGTTACTTTCTTTATGTTCCTGCTTACAGCCTTACTTTCCCAGACAAAAATCATTTTCTGTTGGTTGCAATAGTAATAAAAAAGGAGTAGACAAATTTGTCTACTCCTTAATACCGACTTTATTAATTTAATGAATATATTACTCTTTTTTTTGATCTAATCGCCGACGAAATACTAAAGCCGAGACAGCGAATATAACGAAAGCTACTGTTGAAGCAGCAGTAACCATCTTCAACACATCTCCTTTTGGGGATTCGAACAATAGAGCGACCGAGATGATTAAAACAGCACCAGTTAAACCCATTCCTAAAATCGAGATCGCCAAAATCTTATTCATCTAGTCACCTCACAGGTAATTGAAACAAGCTACCGCTCCAGCGATACCACCAGCACCAATAACTGCATATGCACCGATACATGTCACACATATCGGAGCAGTTACTGGTGTCGGTACTGCACACGAACCGCCACACGCAACTGCAATGCTGCACGTCCCTGTTCTCGGTGAACGGTCGTATGCGGGAAACCTCGTCATAAACCTACTCCAAGGTAGCGAAACTCACAAGCTCCCCAACCGCATTGAACAGCCTCACCAGAGAGACGCCAACTAAGATGGCGTCCCTGTTTGGGCAGGACATTCACTATCAGGGCTTAAAAATAAATCCAGCCTTATCGCCCCATCAATTGAGGCCTTACATCCGTAAAGCCCTCACCCGGCTTACGCAGAGCTTCCAAAACTACCTGCGCATTATACCCGTCATGGAAATCATAGATGATACCGGACTCTCCGTTCAAAAGTTGAACGATTTGCTTAAGGATGGGCAGCGGACTGACAACGTCGTCCACAGATACAGGCTGCAGACCGGTATCCTTGCCGCCCTGGTACAGGTTGCGCCAATTCTCCAATGCCAGGGTACCTTCTGCCCCGTGGATCACCAGGGAAACACGCTCCTCCTCTTCCCGTTGGTCGGTTCCCGATAGATGAATCTCAATTTCATCATGTAATCTGAGAACGGCCTGGACACGGCTTTCGGACTGATTGGAATCCGGCGGAAACTCGATCTCGCTCTTCACATGCGTAATCGGACCGAACAACTGCTGGATCATCTGGATCCAGTGAATGCCAACCTCCAGCAAGTATCCGCCCTGCTGTCTTGACGTGATCCATGGATTCTGCTGCCAGGCCCTCGGCCACTGCGGAAACTCCAGGAATAGGTCCATTCTGTGGATCGGGCCGATCGCCTGCTCCTCAAGTAATCCCTGCAGCTTCAGTACGGCCGGGTCAAGCGGAAGCGAGAAATGCACCGCATGGAGCCTATTTGCCTTCTCGGCCAGCTCCACCAGACTCCGGGCTTCAGTCAAGCTGTTAGCCAGCGGCTTCTCACAGAAGACGTGGATGCCCTTGTCGAATGCGATCCGGGCCACGTCATAATGCAGAGACGGCGGAACCGCGATATACACGAGATCCATGGACACCTCGTCCAGCAGCTGACGATAGTCGGTGTACAACCGTGGACGAATCCCTGCTTCTGCGACTTCCCGCTCCAGACTGGATGCATCACTGTCGCAAATCGCGACCAACTCGATCTTATCCGCATATTGCGGCAGTAAGCGGTGAATCATATGCCGACCCATGTGTCCCAAGCCGATGACGGCCATTTTTAGTTTGCTCATCCTGTTCTCCTATTCCATTCACGATAAAATTTTGTCATTGAATGCCACGCCCTTATTATAGATCAAGGTCCAACTGCGCGTACACTCAGATATTACCATTCACTCCACACCCTTCAACGACTCAATCATATGAATCCGCGTTACTTTTTTCCGAAGCATGAGGTTGGAGATAAGGGTCAGGATGAACGCCAATATAACAGATGCCAGGATGATAACAAGGTTTAATTGATCCGGGATTTGCTGATGGGTACTCGAAAGCGCCTTGATGATGATGGAATAAACATAACCGCTGATCGGCAGAGCGACAATGACCGCAAAAGCGGTTAATAACATATTTTCAGAGAAGATCAGCCGGTTGATTCTGCGTTTGGGATAGCCTAATACCTTCAGGGTGGCAAGCTCGCGATTCCTTTCGTATATGTTGATGGAAGAGATCGTGTAGATGGCACCGAAGGACAGAATGACCGCACAGATGATAAACATGATGAAGATAAAGCTGTTTTGCTTCAGCATATATTGCGCTGATTTCTTGAGATCATCCTTGTCTGCAATGGCATCCACCTTCGGGTCTTGTTCAAAAAAGCCGCGAACGCTCGCCAGATCTGCAGCCCTCTCGACGCTCACTAACAGTGAGGAAGGAGCGTAATCGATCCCCAAGCTCTTCATGTAGCCCGGTGTGCTGTAGAATGACGGGTTCGAATACTGTGTGGATATATCCAGAACCTTCATATCGACGTTGGTTTGATTAAGCTCTGGTGCTGTGAATTGCATCCGGATCATATCCCCTTCGGAAATACGATACTGATCCGCGTAAGATTTAGGTACAAGCACACCATGATCCTCCAACGATAGCCGATTCCCTTTTTCATCATAAAAGTGGATCAGCTCATTCTCTTGCTCCGTAACCACAAGCGTAGCCTGTTCTTTGTTCTCCCCTTGGATGAATTCCACAGGGTAGGTGGACAATCCGTAACTTTCTGCAATGCCAGGGGGCAGTGTTACCGTATCCGGGAACGATCCCGTGTAATAATCGACTCGTAAGTCATACGTATTTACCTCCTCAATTTGGCCGGCTACCTGGAGCAGGGCCGTCTGCGTGCCAAAAGCCGTGATCAACAAAACCGTACTGACCACAACACCAACCGAGCTTGCGAGTGCCTTTTGTTTATTTAAGAATATATTTCTTAGCATGATCTTGTAGCTGTATGGCAGCCGGCGCCACAGCCCGGGAACTTTCTCGATGAGCAGCTTCTTCATCTTCTTGGGCGGTTTCGGACGCATCGCCTGGGCAGCACGTTCTTGTAATATTGCTCTGCCGCTTAAATAACAGGACAGCATGCCAAAAGCGCTGGAGCATATCATCGGAGGAAGGAGTGTAAAAAACGAAAGGGTGAATGTCAGGTCTGGCAGGGAATAGGATCTTCCAATCGACGTTGTAATGAGTGGAATGAACAGGGCGGCGGCGATGGCGTAACCCAGGATGGAGCCGATGACACCTGCCAGCACAGGGTAGCCCATGTAATGAAGCAGGATGCTTCTATTTTTCACCCCTAATGCCTTCATAATGCCCACTTGATTGCGCTGGGAATCGATCATCCTTGACATGATCAGAAACAGGATCACCGCTTCAATCAAGAAGAGAACGATCGGGATCACCCGGCTCATCAGTTTATTGTTATGGATCGTTTGGTGGATTTGGGAATAATTGAAGGTCCGTTCTTTGCTCATCTGGCTCACATAAGGGAGTGAACCGGAATTGGCTTCAATGGCCTGCCCTATCTTGTCAATGTCGTAACCATCCTTGGCATCAATCAGGATCTCATTGTAAAAAAAGCTGCCTGCGATTTCAGATATGGTCTCCTCGGGGATATAGGCTGCTCCATAAGCTTGATGATCCTGGGTTTCGTTCTTTTTGGCATGCTCCACATTCTCATTCAAGCCGCTAATCGTGAACGTCATATCCTTGTCATTCACACGGAGGCTGAGGGGATCACCGACACGGTAATGATGCGCCCCGGCATAATGGGAGTCCAATAGGATCTCATTCGGCTTGGATGGCATCCTGCCCTCAATCATCTTGGGCGTGTTAATTTCATTAGGTACAGGAATTGAATGCAACGTTAGTGCAGCTTTATCATCTTCAAAGGACTGTGTGGCATGAACGGTGTAACGGCCTTCGATATGATGAATGCCCTCCATACTGTGTAGACCAGCGGCGTCCTCCGCAGAGATTTGACTGTAAAATACGTTCAGATCGCTTAAATTATGCTCTTCAAAATACCCCTTCGTATAGGCGCTAAGATTGTCGCTTAAGGTGACCAGCCCCGTGTAGAAAAAGGCGCCCACCGCGATAACCAATACAATGGCTATGAATTGCCCCATCGATTGTTTCATATCCCTTAATAATTTCAACGATAAAATCTTCATCACCACTCGATCCCTTCAACGCTTTGTTTGTGATCATTGATCGTGATGCTCTCGATCCTTCCGCTCTTGACGCGGATCACTTTATCCGCCATCGGCGCTATGGCCGAATTATGGGTGACCAGAACGACGCAGGTCTTCGTTTCCTTGTTCAAATCCTGAAGGAGCTTTAAGACTGACTTCCCTGTCACGTAATCCAAAGCACCGGTGGGTTCGTCGCAGAGCAGAAGTGCGGGATTCTTGGCAACCGCTCTCGCGATCGCAACTCGTTGCTGTTCGCCGCCAGAGAGCTGGGAAGGGAAGTTCTTCATGCGATTCGCTAGTCCAACCTTATGTAAAATATCACGGGCGTCCAGATGGTCCTTACATACCTCTGTCGCAAATTCAACGTTCTCCAGCGCATTCAAATTCGGGATGAGGTTATAGAATTGAAATACGAAGCCAACCTGCTCCCCGCGGTATTCGGTTAATTTCTTCTCGCTCCATCCCGTAATCTCTTGATCCCCAACAAACACATGTCCTGAGCTAGCGGTATCCATCCCGCCGAGAATGTTCAAAATCGTGCTTTTTCCCGCCCCGCTGGCTCCTAAAATAACGACGAATTCCCCCTCTGATATGGAGAAATCAACGCCCGCGAGGGCTTGAATCTTCACTTCGCCGATTTGATATGCCTTGGTTACATTTTTGAATTCGATTAACGTTGCCACTTCTTACATCTCCTCGTATTAAAAATTTCAGTTGGCCTTGATGCGTCTAATCTCCATGTTACACCCTACGTTTCAAGAGACACCCGACAAGCGATGTATTCCATCATCAGCCTCAAGAAGGGTTTTGCTCAACTACTGGCTAAGGGATTTCCCCTCCATTCCTGAGGAAACACGAGCCTCAAGCAAACAAAGAACCCTTCCGAAGAATCCGGAAAGGCTCCCATCTCACATTGTTTCTCCTGCCGCGCTTACAATGGCTGAATCCGGACGAAATTTTCCAGAGGCGAAAAAAAAAGACCGCCATCCTACTGAAGGATAGCGGTCAGTTCCATTCTGCTAACTGTTTTCCAAAATATCATTGAAGAGTTGTCCGCCGCCATCGACATCAATGATTTTAAGGCGACTCGTGTTTTTGATAAAAATGGTCTTGTATTTCTCCACACCGTCTGGGTTCGTGAGCAGAAGAATGCGTTCATTTTCGTTATCGGTTACCGTTCGAAAGGTGTAATCTTGCGAATCCATATTCCGAACAATCACGTCATATTCGGGAAGTGCAGACCACTCGCCGTGGTCTAGGCTTTCCTCGGCTGATTCGTTGTTTTGCTGCGACGTCTCGGTCTGTACAGATTGTTCGTTATTGCCTGTGGCATTCCCATTATCCGCCGGGTTCGATTGGCAAGCCGTCAGCAGCGTTGCGGCCGTAATCACAATCAAAAGCATTTTGTTCATTCGAAGTCATCTCCTGTTGCGTTAGTGCTTTTTATTAAGTTATTTGTTGCGGCACCTGACCTTTGCTGTGCAATGAAATGTGGTTTAACTTAAAAGCGTCTCTGAAGCGAGCGTAAACCCTTCAATCGCGACATCTTCGTCCACTTCAATCATGATGCAGCGTTTACCTTGGTAATTAACCTGTTTGACGTACCTTAAATCCTGCGGACTAACCGAAATCGTAGCTACCTTGGTTTCGATCTTAATGGATTTGGAAGTAAACTTCGGCAGGACGCTGGTTGCTTTCATCTCATAGTTCTTGTTGTCCACGATCGTTTCGAATGCCCGCTCCACCTTCTCGGTTGTCACATCCTCTACGCCGCTTGCGTTCAATACGCGCTCCAGATCTTTATAATCCAGCTTCGGAGGTTCTTCCTCCTTTGTCTCTTCGTTAATTTCGATCACTCGGTTGATTTCCTCGTAAACCTGGGCAATAGTGGCTGAATCGAGCTGTTCTCCGGCCACTTCCTTGACGATATCTTCGAAGATCGCTCGCTCTTCAAGTGCCGTCACCGATCTTTCCCCGTTCAAGACCTGTTCGACAAAATGCGGATCCGGAAAATTCGATTTTCCCGTACAATACAAAATACGATTCACATCGGAATAATTGTCCGTCACGCTAGGGTACAGGAATCCTTGCTCCGGCGTACTTAACTTGATAATCGGATCTACAATGACATTGTACTTGAACTCCCTCTCCACATAATCGAACAAGAGCGTCTTCCGTTGTTTCTCCGTAGAATTCACACTGCATAAAATGAACGGATGAGCAAACACCTCGTTCTTCTCGCTCTCTTCCGCTTCATCGTTTCTCGCCTTGGTTGGCATATAATACTGTCCCCGAACGAACGTGACCACCATATCCCGCTCATATTTGGCATCCGCCAGCATTCTCTCGACAAGCATCAGCATCAAGTCCTGCCATTCTTCCGGGTCACCCGATACGAGAGCTTGGTGAAGCAGTACCTGCGCCGGTTCCTCCGCTGCTTCCTGAAACCTCAATTCGAACAATTTTTGATCCAGTTCGCCGGTCAGCAGTTTTTTGAAATTACCCATATATAACTCTTGCTTCTCCCGATCCACCAGCTCGAACGGCAGACGCTCCCAGTGATAGATTTCATTCGTTTCCTTCGTAATATAGACATTGAGAATATCGTAAATATTCAGTAAATCGTGGTCCAGCTTAAATTGCTTGCGTATATTGGCGACTTCTTTTTTGTTCATATCGGACTCTGCAGCTCCTTAGATATATTCTGGCTTAATTAGTATAGATTATTGGAACATAGATTTGTCAGCGATCTTGCGGCTTGTATTGCTGTGCCTAGGGCCAATTCTCCCGTGCACCTGATCTTCTATTGTGGCATATTTGAAACCCTGAGTCGAGTACATATCCTTGTGGGAACCCATATCAAAACAACGAAGGCTTCTCCTATTCCATGCTGCAGATGCTCCCCCCAAACACGCTGCATACAAAAAAAGATGACTCCTAGGGTCCATAAGCGGCCCGTTGAGTCATCCCTATTAGCTCAAGATGATGTTTATCCCAATTTAGTTATTCCAGTATTGCTTGGCAATCTGTTGACCTTGGTTGATTTTTGCCCATTGCTCGGCTTCGCTGAGCTCGTTACCGCCATCACAGGATGCAAAGCCGCATTGATGCGAGAGCAGCAGGCGGTCCTTATCAATGATTTTGGAGGCTTCATCAAGCAGACGGATGACGCGCGCTTCATCATCAAGCGTATTGGTTTTGGAAGACAGCAAGCCCAGAACAATCTCCGTATCCGGTCTGTCCTTGAAAACCTCCAGTGTTTCAATCGAACCCGCACGATCATCATCCCACTCCAGGAAGAATCGATCATATTTCAACTGCTTCAGGAACAGATTGGCGATTTTCGCATAAGATCCACCGCCCATGTTGCGGGAATCATAGTTACCGCGGCAGTTGTGTGTCCACATTTTCAAGCCGAGGCTATGACCGAAATTAATCACGGTATTGTTAATATCAATAAATTCGGTGGCGAGACCCTGTACTTCCACTTGATTAATATGCTCCCCTGTAAACGGAGAGTTCGGGTTGTCGTCTGCAAACAGCTCCCACAAGCAATCATCGAATTGCAGGATTTTGCCGCCTGCCGCAGCGAATTCCTCCACGAATTCCTTATACGCGCTCACAAGACCCGCTTTGAGCTCCTGTTTGTTCTGATAAACCGCATCGGTGCCACCAATGTTATCCGACCAGGAAAGTTCACCGTAAATATGGGAAGGAGATGGGACGCAAAGCTTCGTCTCCTGATCGCCTGCCGTATCTTGGAGCTGTTTGAACAGCTGAATGAAGTGATGATTCTTTCCGCTCAGTGCGCCCGTAATGCGCAATCCAATATCTTTGCGTGTTTCATATTTCGAGGTTCCGTCCACATCCCGGAAGAAGTAGCCATGGTCAGCAATATAACGCTCAACTCCGCCAAAACCCCATACAAAATCCAGATGCCACATCGATTTGGAGAATTCGCCGTCCGTAATAACCGACAGGTTATGCTCAATTTCCTTGTTCACGACCTGTGTGATCGCCTCTGTCTCGCACTCGGCATACCCTTCAAAATTCTCATAGAACGGGTACTGGATATCATCACGGTGTTCAATTTGCGTTTTATATTTCAGCAGCTCTTCGGGCCGCAACAAACTTCCTACGATCTGGAACTTATCCGTCATGTACATAACCCCCTCGTTGTATAGCGATATCATATCACGACGAGCAGAGTTAGAAGGCATACCAAAAGATCATAACTAGTTATAGCTAAAAGCTATAGGGAGAATAATACTGCACAACTGTAGCTACAACGATAAAATTGGGTTTACTTAATGCGGACTTTGCTGACAAGAGCTCTTTTGCATGTACGAAGATTTTTCTGCTTCTTGCAATGACTTGAAGACGATCCTCTGGAACGGTTCCTTTGGTATTTTTTCTGACGGCTTCAATCTCTTCATTGTCCACAGGAATTTGGATATCCGGATCATTCTTATTCTCTTGCTCCGTCTGATACCATCGGATTAAGCCCGTTGTATCACTCATATTGAGTACGTTCTTCTTAACTACGGCAAGATAACAAATTCCGGATTTAGTAGATAACGATAACTGGTTGCCCGGTATTCGACCCTTCCATGTAACGCAGAAGAGAGAAAGCTCTCCAGTTGTTGCTTTAATTTGCTCCAGAACATGGATCCTCCTATGTTCTCAAAGCCTCACTACCCGTATTTCGTGGCAGTTTTTGCAATGACACCTATAGTGCCAGGCTAGTTTGATTTAAAGTTAAAATTTTGCCCTTCCGGGCTACACAGTTTTATGTTTCTATGTGATACATGAAAGTGAATTATAGTTACTCCTATATATTCATCAATAATTAACTGGCATAATAAACTCGATTATACATATGAAGAGCACTCCATTTCGGAGTGCTGCTGTATTTTATCATATTAATTTTCATTGTAATTCCCCACTCTTTTTTTACAGAATGTTTAAAATAGACAATATTCGTTCGAAAATCTTACTCTTATCATCTTCTATTGTATATTTCCTGTTATTTATTAAAAGTTGTCCTTTCTCATTTATCTCTATAGTATAATTATAAGCTCTATCTTCATTTATAGAAAAAAAATATATATTTAAAAAACGAGTATCATTTTTAATATTTTTATTCCCCAATGAACGAGTATATTTAGTGCTTTCAAACACTTCTATTATTTCCCTGATTTCTTCCGGTTTAGTGATTTCAATGGATAGATTCTCAACTCCATTGTCATCGATAAAATCAGAAAAATAGATTTTGTTTATCTTATTCTTTTCTGGAAGTAGTTCGTCTGCAGATAATGGAAGCTTATAATAGATAAAAATACCAACTAGAACTAAAATTAACAGAACAGAACTTGATATAATTTTTTTCTTCATAATTGACACACCTCATCAGGTAAAAGAGAGAACTGATAACCTCTAATCAGTTCTCTCAATAGTAAATAATTCAATTAGCTTGCGCTCCGAAATCTCATTCCAAAATAATCGTGGTAATAAATTCGTTCATTCCAATGTGTCAAGCTAGCTTTGAATTCATAAGCCTTTTGGTCAGCAGAAAACCAACTAGGTGATTTCATACTGAGTCCTTTTTGATTTCTTTGAGTAACAACTCCATTCTTGATTTTATCTATATACACTTCATATTCTGCAATATTATCAGTAACAGCAGCCATATCATAGTCAGCTGCGGGGAACATGACACTAGTATACTTACGATATTTTGTTTTTTCTACCACATATACTTTAATTTTGTCATCAGTATCTCCTCCGAATGATGAATCAGTGCCGAAAATCTCTATGAATGATTTCACGACACCATATGCAGGTATGGAACCTAAAATAGCATCAAGACCTTCTCCTGCAGCTGCTTTGAGAGCTTGATTAAATAATTTTTTATACTCTGCTTGCGCTTCGGCCTTATCACTATACTTTCTTTCACCTGTTTCAGTTGAATAATTTGTTATATGCAAAACTTCATCTTTGTAACGTAAAGACCCCTTCCCTGTATAATATACGGGTGGTAACCAAGTACTACCAGATGGAGATACATTACCACTTGGCTCATATGCGTGTAAATTATTAAGC
Organism: Paenibacillus glucanolyticus NBRC 15330; assembly: GCF_004000885.1. Classification (GTDB taxonomy): domain Bacteria; phylum Bacillota; class Bacilli; order Paenibacillales; family Paenibacillaceae; genus Paenibacillus_AQ; species Paenibacillus_AQ glucanolyticus. Next base: position 56,268 of record NZ_BIMC01000006.1, on the reverse strand, counting down.
AAATTAGGCGTATAGACAGTTATAGAAAAACCACTTTGTTCAGTTTCATTTGCTTTTTTTATTATGCTTTTAATATCTTCTTTGATATAGTCCGAAAGACTCTCATCATTATTGATACTATTAAAATCCTCAAGATTAATCTCTTTTTTTCCTACAAGCTGATATTGACCGTCCACTGTTTCGATTAAATAATTTTGAACGGCATCCTTGTCATTAAGCAATTCATAAATAACATCGTCCTTTTTCTTGACTTTGTAACTTTTATTGCTACTGTTGATTGATACCTTTTCTCCAAAGACACCATTACCCATATACTGTAAGGAAAAGGAATCGCGATTACTCTCATAGGTCTCTGCAGAAACACCAGAACTAAAGCTCCCAATTATAACACTTAAGGAAAGCAAGCAGGCAGTTATTCTTCTTTTTCTCATTTTCTCAAAATCTCCTTTAGAAATACCTATGTAGCCTGGTGACTGTTACTCGTTCATACGAAAGATTCTATAATGAAAATGCGGCTTGATTTCATAGTTATTTCTTTTTTTTAACCGGCCGGGTTAACATAACTTTAACATATATCCTAAATATTGGAATATAGGATAAAAGAATTATATTAATTGAAAAAATAGGAATAAAAAGGTCGAATTTCCACAATATTTGTCGAGTATGCTCCCTTGTTGTTTAAACCAAGCTTATATTACAGAATTTAGGGGATATAGGGGCTGTTTACCTTATCAACATCTTCTCTTTCAAGCATCCTTGTACTAACCTTTTCCTGATATTCATTATAAATTTAGATAATTTGTAATCACCTTGATACTAATAAGTTGTGTGTTCCCTAAATCATATCAGTAATTTACAAACAGTTTTGATACAGAAGTTGGCCCCTTTTATCTTTGGCATACAACAGCAACACTGCTCAATACCCAAGGCTTATACAGGCATTCGCTGTGAACGATCAATCCGGTCACGTCTATTTGCTTAACCAATGCTTTTCTGAATGTGCGGAGCACGAGTTCATTGTCGTTGCGTTCGCCGATTTCGTAAGCCACAATTTCGTTATTAAAAAGATCCTTAATGGCCCACAGGTATACCCAACGCTCTCCAACAGGGTACTGAGTAATGTCGGTTACCCATCTTTGATTTGGTTTTTCCACAGTAAAATTCCTTTTCAGACGGACTTTCTTGTGGTTCATCCAAATCCCATGATCTTGCCAAAGGAACAACTGAAGCTGCCGATAGCCATACTTTCCTTCATAACGCTGATAACCTTGGAACACGTGCTTCTTTGCCTTTGTATCACGATCGATTCGTTTGCGCTTTAAATAAGCGTAATAACCACTTCGGGAAACACCAAAACGTGGGAGAGTTTCTGGATATCTCCGTATACTACTATCTTTTCCATGATCTGATATCTCTCTTGTTTACTTCTCCTTCCAGGCGACCAAGCACTTTTTTAGCAACTTATTCTCCCGTTTCAGCTTTTGCACTACCGATCCTGACTCATATATTGCTTCCGACGCCCCCGTCCATCCAGTAGCCCAAACTCGCCTAGCTCCCTATATTTTCTCATCCATTTTTTCACACGATCTGCGCCCTGAACCTCCAAGTGCTTCGTAATTCGGCGATACGTCCACTTCTCTTCGATGTGAAGACGAATAGCTTCCTTTTCAGTGCAATTGAATATGTCTAAACTTTTGTCCCATAAAAATACACCCCCTAGAATTTCATCGGTTGAACCCGGGGGTTTTTCCAATGTCTATTCTAAGGGGTACACTTCACATCAGCAAGGAGGCGCGCTTTACTACGATCTATTAATCCTTCGATCAATATGAGACTATATGCAAAAACCTATCCATTAACTGAATCTTTGCTGTTCCTCCACCACAAACTCATCGAGCAACGCACGTACTTCACGTGTGGACTTAGCGTTCATTAAGCTATTTCTGAGTTCACTTGCTCCTCGGAATCCACGGACATAGATTTTGAAGAAGCGGGCAAGAGGGCTGAACGAACGTGGCAGCTGTGCAGAATAGTGATCATGGAGATCCAGATGTAGCCGCAGCAGATCAAGCAATTCCTCACTGCTGCGTTCCTTCGGCTCCTTCTCAAAAGCAAACGGATTCTGAAAAATGCCGCGGCCAATCATAATGCCATCCACGCCGTATTGTTCAGCGAGCTTAAGGCCGGTCTGACGGTCCGGAATATCTCCGTTAATGGTTAGCAGTGTATCAGGTGCCACCTCATCACGAAGCTTCTTAATCTCCGGAATCAGTTCCCAGTGAGCATCTACCTTGCTCATTTCCTCTCTTGTTCGCAGATGAATAGACAGATTCACAATGTCTTGTTTCAAGATATGGGTTAACCAGCCGCGCCATTCGTCTACGCTGCTAAAACCAAGCCTTGTTTTTACACTGACGGGCAGTCCCCCGGCTTTAGCGGCCTGGATAAGTTCCGCTGCAATGTCGGGACGGCAGATCAGACCGCTTCCCTTGCCGTTCTCGGCTACATTCGCTACAGGACAACCCATATTAATATCGATGCCTTTAAAGCCTTCCTTCGCCATGCCGATACTCATCTGACGAAAATATTCCGGCTTATCTCCCCAGATATGGGCTACCATGGGCTGTTCATCCTCTGTAAAAGTCAAACGTCCGCGCACACTATGGTTCCCCTCCGGGTGACAATAACTCTCAGTATTCGCAAACTCCGTAAAAAACACATCCGGTCTGGCTGCTTCACTTACAACATGGCGAAACACAACATCCGTCACATCTTCCATGGGCGCCAGCACAAAAAAAGGTCGTGGCAAATCACGCCAAAAATTGTCTTTCATATTAATAACCCCTCTATATATACCAGGACAAATCCAGTCCCGAAAATAGTAAATACAACCTGTTCGTGCCCTTGCTTTTTCTTCACTTATAACATGTTTAAGCAGCGTAAATCAATCGACAGTATATGTTAATCGTAGCAGCAGTGAATACACTCCTAAAACGATGTGCTCCTTTTCAATGCAAGAACATTTTCATAACGTACTGCGCCGCAGTTCATAAAAATACTGCACAGCGGGATGCTTTAACTTCATCTTCTCTGCCATGTTTAAAATTCGCTTTTTGCCAACTCGTCTGTCCACCAAAGCTAAAATATTCAATAAGATATCATTGCTCTCCAAGCTTTCATCTATAGAAGTCGATAAAAACGTAGTAGCTACCACAGTGAAATTGGATTTACTTAATGCGGCCTGCGCGGACAAAAGCTCTTTTGCAAGCTCTGAAATTTTCCGGCTTCTTGCAATGACTTGAAGACGATCCTCGGGAACGGTCCCCTTGGTATCCTGTCTGATCGCTTCAATTTCCTCGTGGCTGATCGGAATTTGGATATTCGGATCATTCTTAATTTCCTGCTCTGTCTGATACCATCGGATGAAGCCCGTTGTATCACTCATATTAAGGACGTTCTTTTTATCTACGGCAAGATAACAAATTCCGGATTTATCAGGTAGATAACGATAACTGGTTGCCCGGTATTCGACCCTTCCATGTAACGCAGGAGAGAGAAAGCTCTCCAGTTGTTGCTTCAATTTGCTCCAGGACATGTAATCCCCCTATATTCTTAAAGCCTGATTCACCCGTACTTCGCGGCAGATTTATGGCAATGACACCTATAGTGCCAGGCTAGTTTGATTAAAATAACATATATTCTAAAGGTAAAATAATTCCCTTGGATGAAGGTCTATCATACCATGATTATAGCCATATACGGAAACAAGAGAACCGCCTTGAATGGCAGTTCTCTTAGTTCGATCCTATATTCCTTAGAATTTCTCAGTGTCTTGTCATAGTTCGTCTTCTTAATTTGTTTATAAGATTGTATCCATACTGAGGCTATTCTTCATGGCATAACACCTTAATTCTTTCCGCCATAGCCCTTATAAGTAGCGTAAACTGCATCTGCATATTGATCTGCCAGAATAGGACGGCCGTAAGAATCCGTAGCTCCCGGATACCAGTTATCTCCACCGTTGTAGTGTAATAATCCGTTGTAGATATTTCCAAACTTCGTAATCTTCTCATTTAAAATCAACGCACCCAGATATACCTGATCTTGTTCACTGCTATGATTATACGCACGGCCAAATTTTGAGCTGAATTGAGATAAATACGCATTGCGTGTGTTTGGTTCTACCTGCATCAATCCGTCGCCGGCCGATGGACTACCTGGTAAACCTGCTCCAAAGCTGCTTTCCTTTTTGATAACAGCACTTAGCAATAAAGCAAAATCTCCGCCTTTCCCATAGGCATTGTCCGCATTCATGACATATGTCCATATATGGCTCGGAACCTCGGCAGGCTTTGTTACTATAGGAGATGGTGAACCCGTATAAATCTTGACCGATGACATTTTGTCATTGATCGTGTTGCCAACCCAGGAAGAATCTGAAGTAAAGGTCCACTTTGTTCCTCCAAAATTATCATTCTCATATACTTCAACCGTCCAACCGCTTGGAACCTTAAGAGACGACATCCAGTCATTCGGAATTCCGTTTGCGTTCAACTGAGACAGTGTATAATTGCCTATCCCGAGTGTCACTGCTTTTCCTCCATAGTTTATATCTGCATAGAATGTTACTCCATTCGTTGTCGGTGGTGGGGTTGGTGGCGTAGTTCCGTCGCTACCGCCTTTCTGCCATAAAGCGGGAACATTGGACGGTTCCCAACCTACGAGAGAAGTATGTGCCTGAAGACAAGTATAAGTGCTTCCACTATAGGTTACTGTGTCATTTACTGCATATGCGGTATTTGGAGCCCATGCTCCTCTAGCGGCTGCGTTTACTGACGGTAAGGCTGCACAGAATGTGAATAGAAATACTGCTAAAATTACCAAAAGTGATAAGCGCTTAAAAGGAAACCTTTTATTAGTCATTTTCAAACCTCCTTGTTTTTTTATTTATCTGTAGCGCTCCCATGAGACATGCCACAGGTTTTAAATGTGCTATGATCTTACTTTATTTCCGTTTTTTTAAGTTAATTCCATAATTTTTTTAATCAGATTATTACAATTCAAACAATACAACGGCATGAAAAGCGACCGGCAGACTGCACCTGATCATTAGAAACGGCAGCGGACGTTTACCAATACGTCCAAACTTATAAGGAGTAATATCCGGAAGTCCGCATTACTGCCGATCCTGAGATAACGAATTTACTTAAACAACGACAAGGCGGCTCCTTACGAGGAGCCGCCTCTATTTTTTGTATGGGTTTTAAATTCCTTGATTTTCAACACTCCCGTCTGAGGATTTTTTTGCAAAGCGCACGCCTACTCTAATTTGTTCTGGCTGATCGACTTTTTCTATGAGATCCAAATCATAGAACATAAATTGATCGATTTCGTTTGTGTAATAGAAGCCTTCCCTTATAGATTCCAAAGACTCCTTGTTCAGATTCTCTTCAAACGTTTCTTTGTTGTTCTCCACAACCGATTCAAGATTGTTCCTTAATTTGGAGATAATGTTGTCGTCAAAGAAGCTGCCTTTATATTTGTCAAAGTCAATAGAGACGCCTTTCTTAAAATCGGCCGCTGTTATGTCCTTAATTGCTTCTTTCTCGTCTGGTTCGATCAGACTTTCTGTGTTTGTTGGTGTATTGTTGGTTGAAGGTGCTGGGCTTGTTGTGTTGGAAGGTGCTTCGCTATTGGAAAGAGTGCCAGTGCCATCTGATTTCCCGCATGCAGAAAGAAGTAATGCCCCGATTAAACATAAAGATAAAATACCGCGAGAGAGATTCTTCATTAGGTTGAATCCTCCTTGTAATTTTCGGTATATATGTAAGAGGGAAAGGGAGAAAAAAGTTGCCTTTACATTGCGAAACGATATGCATCATCAGCAAGTAACAGACCTATTAACGTGGGAGCAACCGGGGGTGTTTACAACATGGTTGCAGCTACACCTTCTTCTTGTTAAGGACGGGGTTTCCCCGTCCTTTTTTTCTGTGTAGCGTACATAATAGCCGATCGCTCAGGGAGATCAGGATAGGCCAATTACATACAACCGTATTCTTTTTTATTCTGACGAATAGCTGTTTTTAATGTACTTTGATGAAATGTTCTAACCAGCAGATTCATCGTCTTATCAAGCTGAGCCCAACGCTTCTAAAGTGCCAGGTTATTTTGATTTAAATTAACTAAATTTCTAAAGTATAGGAAGATCGAGCGAAGTGAAGGATTCCACAATTAGTAATTTCATTTGTATTCGTTGGGTGGCCTTCCGCTGCGCTCCAGTTTACTCCCATGGGCTTCGACATAGCCTTTCCTGAACAACAGTGTGCAACATCCCACATGCACTATATCTCCTTAGGATTAACTCTGTCGCACGTATTTTCCTGAACCTTTGTACTTATTGGTCTTTGTACTCCAGGTGAATATTCCCTCTGCCAGATCCCAGCCGCCTTCGATTCTATGATTCTTCCAGTACTGATGTACTTTACCCTTTGAATCAATGTAAACTCCCAGATCTCCCATCAATTGAAGAGTTTTACTCAAGCTCCCATGCTGAAGTCGATATACAGGTCATCGGTTTTGACGATCTTAACCACTTCATTAGGATACTTTTCAGCAAGGATATCCTTAGGTTTCCTTGCTGCAGCAGATACACTACCCGTAAACGAAAAGAAAACTGCCAAGCTCAGCAATAATGCCGTTGTAGAGAATTTGCCTTTCATAAATATGCCCTCATTTCTAGTGTTAACATATCTCTGTTGATATTAACGTAATTTCACCTTTTCCACATGCTCAGCCCGAATCTTCGAATCAGTGATGTTCGACTCAAGCAAGGATTGATAGATCTTCTGAATATCAGCTTCCTTTAGAACGGTATCCACCTTCTCCGCTTGAATCCGATTCATTTTGCGCTGAATATATTCGGACAGTTCGACATCGTACACAATCAGTTCGTCCGATTGGATTTTTCTTAGTTCCGGATCTACGCTGAATCTACAGCGCATTGTAAAAGAAACCAAAGAAATGTAACGGCTCTTTTGGTAGTCAGGGAGCAAACTTTTGATTGCTTGAATATGGCCGTAATTTTGCATAAAGGGATTATACATTTAAAACCGGTTACTAACTGTCCATGACTTATTCTCTCTTGTTCCCTTAATCTCTCCCGTGTAGTTCTTCGTCTCGATGACAAACAATCCTTGTGGCGTGATCACTACATGGTCGATCTGCGAATAGCCCGTTCGGGACTTCGAATTCGTGACCATTAAATCATTTGGTCTAGTTGAATATTAATCTTATGCTCACCCAGCTCACCAATTCGAGTAGGCTGAACCTTGGGTTTGGCGTTGTTTCCTGATGTTTTGGCTTTATTCGTATGTTGAGCCGGCTTTTTCTTTGGCATATCAGAGGATTTGAACAAGGATTTTAATTTTTCAAACATAAGAGAGCTCCGTTCTTCATGTAATGGTGATTAACTCTGTTCAGCAGATAATCTTGCTACAGTTGAGCAAGTCCTAGAAACATTAGTGATTTTTCATATATGGATAACGTGATCACCTACCGCCATCTTATAAGCCGTATATTAATAGGTCAACCAAAAACCAGTATCTTCCATCAATACTAAAATACTCTATTAATACGGCTTAAAAAGGACGCATTTCAGTACTCTGTAAATTTTTTAAGAATCGATGCTACTCCCCCAACGCTAGATTCGTAAGAATTAATTACTAACTACGTATTTCTGTTTAATTTAGCTTATCTTTCTAATCCTACTATAAAGTTATTGACCAATGGTGTATTATGCATTAAATTACTTATATACGTCATTTTCCTGAATATGGAATTTGAATCTGGAGGGGGATATCCTTGATACCTACAGACACAACGATAAGTACGGAACTATTACGTTACCTGAAGAAGGAAAATCTCAGCATTTCCTCTTTTGCAAATAAATCGAGGATTAATTCAGGAACTCTCAGCCGATTCATAAAAGGGCAACAGCCCCTTTCCGTCTCCAACCTGGATTTAATTACTGAGGCCATGAATTTGGAAGAGGGATATTTTTATTCCTTATATGCGAATGAATGTATCATTCAATCATCTCCAAATTGGAGACGACTTGGCCCATTTATCATGCGTTGTTCCGAACTAGACAAACTCAAATGCTTAGATCACGTTATTGGTATGATGATGGATAATTTAACTTATTCTTCTTTGCTCTTTGATAGCGCAGAAGCGCTATATCGTAAGGGAGATCGAGAAGCAGCCCTGATCATATACAAGAAGGTTGCCGAGAGTGAAAAATACCAACATTCCGAGAGATTAGGCATGTGTCAATATAGAATATTTACATGCTCCTTAAACTCGGATCAGGAACATAACTTAGACTGTACAATACAGTTTGAAGCATACGTTCAGCGCCTTCCTGAAGTAGTACAATTGGACGCTCTAGAAGATCTAACAAATACTCTACTTTCCCTCCAAAAATGGGATAAAGCTAAATACTATGCCCGGGAAATGGGGAGAATTTCGAGATTTCTTTATAACGCACAAAATCATAACAAATCTAAAAATAAGAAGAACAATTCAACTCCTAAAAAACCTTTATTCGGTTATATCCTATACTCTGATTTGCTACTAGGCTCAATAGCAGCAGAAAAATCTAATTATAATGAAGCTTTATTCTATGTTTCCTGTTACGAAGATCAAGCTTGGATCAAAGAATCAGATAAAGTTTCCGAAGATATTAAGAAAAAATTCATCAGGTGGGCCAAAGGAAATCGCTATCTATATCAAGTAATGAATGGAGACTTTCAAGTAATCGACGAGTATATTGAGTATATTTCTTCTCTTGAAAATGAAATATTAAGGGCTCTTTTTAGAATTATACACGCAGCTATTGTACATCATTGGAACATTGATAAGTATCTAGAACAATATGAGAGTGTTATAAGAGAGCATTATGAGCAGGGATGCGTGGTAGGAAGTTATAACCAACAAATAATAAATGATCGCTTTGCCATCTTCCTCGCCGAAATTGGTGAATATTATATAAATCAAGGAAATATCCATAAGGGCACAGGATTTATATTGGATAGTTTAAATGTTTCGTATAAAATTAATAATACAGCTAATATAGTAAAATGCTGCTCGACAATCGAACATATTCGGCATGAGATCGATCAATCAGATCTCCGAAGATACTCCCAATTGATGAAGGAGGTTTATAATCGTAATGAGAAAAAAGTTGATGGATATTGCGTGCATTCTTAGTTTCATATGTGCATTTGTATTCACTAACAATATCACTATCCCTGCCAATGAGGATCAATTAATCCCCCCCTCTCCTCCTCACATAATTACTACAAATAGTCATGGTGAGGGTGGTGGGTGGTAATTATTTCGTAGTAATAACAAACATGTAAGGTGAATTAGGCAACAGAAGATAATTCCTATAATCTTGAACCATGACCCACAGATAGGGTCATGGTTCAAGATTTTTTTTCAAAATGTGAGATAAGAAAAAACAACTCCAGTGAAACAGTAAAGTGCGTTGGTGTGACAATGTAGAGTTCTCAACATCACTTCATATATCAGATAAGTTGAATTTAGAGAATCAAATGATTAGGTAAATAAGAAAATTTATGAGTTTGGGATTGAGTAAGATCGTAAATATGGCTGTCAAGTTAGCTCAGATCAATCTTGATACACGAAGAATTGTTTGTTAAGATATTAACAAACATATGTTCTTATTTTTAGAGTTGTGGCTAAGCAGGAGATCATGACTTTTGCAAAATTTCAACAGAAATTTGATACAAAACAAGTATGCCATATGCATCTGTTTCAACTTAAATGGCCAGCTGGATTTTGCTGTCTAAATTATCTTTATTACGATTATTTCCAGATTAATACATTAATACTCCCCTTATTACAGTCTACAAGCTGCGTTGCCGCCTTAAACTGGCTGACTATTTTTCCATTAATGTATGATGTGTTACTTAATAATCAGTATGGTCGTCCAGATACTAGTCAGTGTGGCGGGTTATCTCTATACACTCCATAACTCATATGTAGAAACATAACAAGATCTTCGGCATACTTCAGCAGCTACCTTACTCATTAATGAAAGATCATAAAATACCGGTCTTTTATTTCTTTTCCTTCAATTTTTAATAATTCAATCCTTTCTCTCATTTCTCTACCTACAATTTCAAGAATTAAACTTTTTCCTGAACCATTTTTCCCAACAATAGCTGTAATATCTGAAATGCTTTTTCCATAGAAGTTTTTAAAATACTTCGGATTGTTTTTAATCAAAATTTTATTATAAGCTTTATCGTACTCAACTATATACTCACTGGAAAAGTTGAAGAATATATCTCTAAAAATATCACCTTGTGATTCTACATACATATAAAGTAACTTCATATTTTTTTGTTTCCTTTCACTATCCCCAACTCTTTACCAATATCTGAGATCATTTTGGACAACGGCCTTTTTCCATAGTTCTCAGAGTCAACATATGCTCCTATGATAAGTTGTTCAAGTTCTTGTTTTGAAGCGAATACCCCTCCAAATTCTCGAAATAATTGTACCTGATACTCTTCAGTATAAATCTCTTTTTTTATTAATAATTCTTGAACCACATCTTTATGAATCTGATACAATTCCTCAAGTTCTAATATTTCTATCCTTTTTATCCAATATTTTGTTTAAACCTAAATCAATTAATATATGTAGCTTTGACAAATCAGATAAGTATTCAACTCCTTTAATGTCATAACTAAAAGTGAGCATGTCATCTATTTCAATAGTGTTATCATAAGGAGAATAAGAAAAATCCTTAGTACCCTTTTTATGGTTACAACTACCACAGACGGGAACTAAATTATAAAATGATACTGATAGAATAGGATAATCGCTCTTATTAATAAAATGATCTAATTGACAACTTGTTTTCCTTGAACTGCTGTTAATAAAGTTTCGATTACAATAGGGACAAACCGTTACTCCAAGGTCCCGAACAAAAGCAAGCCGATCTATATTACACTGGTACACTGTTTTTAACAAATAGTTCTTTAAGCCATCTGTCATTTTGATTTTATTAGTATCAATATAGTCTCTAATGGAAAGCAATTTTGTTAGATCGGCTGTTACGATCTTCTCAAAAGAAGCTATCAACTTTTCATTTTTTTCATCAGGAAAAAGATGGTCAATATCTAAATTTATATCGCACCAATTATTCACATTTTTAATGTAACTACCTTGGCACCTTCCCCTCAATTTTTCAAAGTAGTTTTTTACTATCTGTTGTCGAATATTAACATCTTTTTTCATGAAATTTAGTTGGATCAATACTATGCACCACTTTTTCTGTAATTATTTCCATATTAATGACATACAACAAAACTGAACTGTATATAACTCAGTTCAGTTTTGTAATATTTATTGTACTCAACTCGCATTCGAACTCATAGCATACTCTTCAAGTCGTGCAATAATCCCCGCCTCTCCAGAACTTCTCGGATAAATTGGTTCATACGACAAATGGTCTTTAATACCATACGTTAGGGCATGGGAGATACATGCCGTAACCACAATTGATAAATCGGAATTTCTAGCATATGCCGTCGTTTGATCTGTAGCACGATCACTCGTACAAACATTAACTGTAATAAGGGAATTTCGTTTCATTATTTGGTCAGCCGCGCGATTAGCTGCCTTTTCTCTACAGGAAAAAATGGTGATTTTCATATTTTGCAATTTTTGTAGTGGATCGCTGTTATCTTGTACAATATCCTGAACCTGTTTACGAAGGAGTTCCAATACGTCATAATTACCAGATACCTCTTCACCAAGTAGAATCAGATAATCTCTCAATGAATCCATATCTTTTTCAAACTTGTCATATAGCCTACCAACCCACTCATCCCAAACGGGCTTGATTTCCATTCCCGGAACGCCATAGTCCTGAAATAACTCCATACAGTCAAATATAGAAGATAGCAAACGTAGAATCGGCTGAAATGTTAGCCATTCTTTCATGTAGCGCCACTGTGTGTCAGCTTCTCCCGGTTTCTTAAGTAAAAGACCATCCAAAAGCTTAATTAAGCCCTGTAACGTCTCCTCGTTCTTACTGGAAAATATACGCATTGCTTCAGCTAAGTTTTCGTAGAGATCAACATCATCAATTCTTGGAAAATCACGGTATTGAACAATGAATTGAACAAAAGGTAGAAGAGCACGTGCTAGTATTGATCTTTTTATAGACTCAGGCTCTTCAACAATCCAATCAATAAAATAATCATTGACTCGCAGTGCTGACGTAGGTGTCCAATCTATATCCTTATTTTGAATCTGCTCATACCAATCTGCTAAGAACTGATAGTCATTTTGGGCAGAATGCAATAAACCAAAATATGTGTCCCAATCCTTTGGTATTAATTTATCTTCAACTTCTGCCCATTCTTCTACCCCAAAATTTTTATTTTTGGATGCCAGATCTTGAACCTGATGTACAAGACGACATCTGGATAAGAGATCTGGACAAGGAATATCTGCAGATTGACTAAGAACTGGCACTAAAGTGCTAAAATACTCTCTAGATGCATATTTTCTCCACGTCACTGTCAGATCTTCAAATAAACTTCGATATTGATCTTTTGGTAAGCCTAAATTAAGTAGTGTATGCAACCAAACTGACGAGATTTTCATCTCTTCTGAGGTCCCCTGCATATGAGAAAGAAATATTCGATGAAGTTCTCCATACGTATCTTTTAATTCTTCGCGTGGCCATTGTGTATCTTCAGAAAAGAATCGCAACAAGTATAACATTGACAAGTTCAATGTATCTTGTGTGGTCTTACTGCCATCTTTCAAAAAATTCTTAAACTTATCCATTTCAGCGGAATTATCTAGAAATCCATCTCTATGCCATTCCACTGCCCCACGTCTCGCTAGCATTGTTGCTTGATTGAGATCAAAATCCTCTATCTTATCAAACCATTCATTCCATGATCCCGGAAGCGTAGCACTAACATTAGATTCCTGTATATTAGATTTTTTATCATTTGAAGGATATAAATACTCGAAACAGGTGCGCAAATGTCTGGTAGTTAGTATTGATTTCCAATCTATTATTGTTGTTGACTGCGATATTGAATCCACTACTTGTTTATCTATGGTCAGATCTTGTAGTTCATAGGCACATATTAACAATAACTGAATCTGTTCTTTGGACAAAGGCAACTGCACAGCTAATTTAAATGCTTCTTCATATCTACTATTATCCGCTAGACTTTTTGCTTCCTCTAAAGTAGATACCACCACTTCTAATGTTTCTATTATAGAAGTTGGACCGTTTGTTAATGATCGAAGTAGCGGTTCAATTGCTTGTCCAGAAGCCAATGACAATATTTCATTACGCAATTCATACATTGGTTCCTCTGACATGATCGAGCGTAACATGAAACACATTAAAACATGAGGATGTGTTAGGGAACCGCGTACTCGAAACAATGATTGATACACCGGCCAAATCTCTTCACTAAAGACTTTTTTCATACTCTCAGAATCTGATTCTATCGTCTTCAGATACTCCGAGTACACCGCACGTATGATCCCTTCAGTTACTCTTGCCGGTCGTGGCGATTTTAATAAATCTTCCATTTGTGGATGAATCAAAATTTCTTTCCAACAATTTAATCTTGATAACATTTCAATTCGCATAAACAATGCATTACGAGGATCAATTAAGTTATGACGTTCTAGAATTACTATTTGTGCTTCAGCAAGACCATGTTCACCAGCCTGTAAAGCTAGCTCAAAAGTTCTTAATAACGGACTTGGGTCAGTCGGTATACTTACTCCGCGTTCTGGTCGTTCTCGGAGAAGACGAAATAAATCTAGAACCTTCTGCCCAATGGCCTTATCGTTTCCACGAAATTTAAAAAAATGTCCATTAGTAAAATTTCTAACATTTTCATCTTGAATATGATTAAAATTATCTACTTGATAAAAATCCATACTACTGTATGTGGTTCCAACAAAAGAACGAATCACTTCTCGCACTTGTGTAAATGAGTTTTCGTTAAAAGCGATTGCAAACCATGTGAATGATTTATCTTGCTCCATGTAAGGCAATACTGTAAATGAAGGATACTTTCCTTCTAATCTAGCTAAATATGGTTTAAATTTGTCTCCATAGTCCCCTGTATTAATTTTGTCCCATATGAGCAAATTAGGTAATGCATAAAATCGATTTAGAAAATCCTGAACTATCTGAGATAACATCTATTCTCCCCCCTTCCCCCATGATCGTCCCCATACAATTCTGTTCTCCGAAACTTCAGACGGGTCAACCGTATATTGGACAAACTCTTCAAGTGTAGTAATTCCGTTATTAGTAAAGTTCATTGATCCACTCAAAAAGTAACTGTCTCCTAACAACCCTTTACGATGAAGAACAGCATTTTGATGAAGGTTATTCCATGGTTTGGTAGTCTTGCTCTTAATATTATCTATGAATTGCTGATTTGATTTAACGGGGCGTGTTTCAAGAAAAAATTCAGTTCCCCTCTCCATTAACTCCACAATGACATCAGTAAAAGTAATGTTTTTCCGAGCCCATTCTGGATTAAGTAACATGAATTCATTGGCTCTATTATTGATGACTGGAATATCTGAAATCCATGGTGAAGCAAGGAAGAGCCAACGGCTCGGCCTAATTAGTTCGGCGACGAGGATGTTTTGTAATAAATCCGGTATCTCTCGAGAAGCAGCATTGGTATATATATATCGTGTCATAAAAGTGCCTCCCGAATTTCAAAATGAATGATAAACATTCCATTATCTCTCGTAATTCCTTCTACTCGAGGGTAGGAATGTAAAAAGCCTAGGTCAAGAGGTTCTGCAGTAAGACTTAGAATAATATCATTGATTTCTAGTTTGTTATCCTGCGGAACAAGCAACTGAACAGATCCATATGAGATAAGAAATTCTATCATCTGATCTCTCCAATTAGGTGCACAATATTCGACGCGTTTATGGAGTTTCACTGTATTCAACAATAATTCACGATCCGTCGGAATCGGAGACGTAAATGGATTGTATGACTCTAATGCCCTACGACGAATTTGTGAACCTCTTGGCCAAATCATGCCGTAAATCACATTAAATCGCCAATTAACATCATCAGATGCACGAGGATCAATGTGATCAAGTGCTGATATTAAATTTGCGGACTTCCCACTATCTACACTAGCGACATAAGCAAAGACACGAGCATCCATTTCGATACCAAGTCTACTTTCTTCTCTCTCCCATAATTGTAATAACTCGAACATAAAACAATCAGTTTGTTGATTACTTCCAGGTCTTAGCAGACGATTAAATAGTCCATTCATCACAGGATGTGTCACTAATATTCCAGAACGCTCCATAACTTTCTTAATTCCCTCTACCGCTTTAGTAGTTTCCTTATATCCATTAGCGTTACGGAACTCGTAAAGTTGACTTTGAAGTTCTTCATTTATCTGTGTTTCTTTGAGTATACGTGACAACTCACTATGAACAATTTCGGCATCACACGGTGTAAGAGAACTTTCTATTAATCTGAAAAACCTCCGAGGATCTCTTTTATACTGCTTAATAATCTCCTCGATAATGCCACTCCCACCCTCAATTGTTTCCGTAACCCAGATCTCTTGATCTTTATCCAACCAACTTCCGTCATCTTGTCTTTGAGGTCCACCACCAATATCGAGAAGCAATTCACCATTACGATGAGGACCAGCAATTTCTAAACATGCTGCCAATATTGCTTCACCTAACGTAGCGATCCAACGCTTTTTAGCCCATTTTTTCCAGTCTTCTGTTTCCTCTGACCAAAGAATAACCGCTAATGATTTTAATCTTTCGCCTACTAATGGGATCTCGAATAAAGCTTTTAACTTGAGATGAGTCCGCTGATAGTGAGCCTCCTCTTCAATATCAGAGATCTCTTCCTTTTCTAATACTTGAAAAATAATATGCATCACATTATTCATTATCTTTGGAAAATCATTTGAATGAATATAGTCACAAGCTTCTGTTAAAGAGAGATCATTGATTAGTGCAATTTGTAACAAAGCAGACAGGTAGATCTCCGCCATACGCTCCAGCACAAACATGTTCCCTTGTTCCATTAAGCATGGATCATTCATAACAGAATGCTGAAAATACATTGTCCGAAATGATCGAAGTTTCGCAGTATTTAAATCAGCAGATGAAATAATAGTATCTGGAATATTCATCAATTCGAAGCGAATACCATCAACTTGTTGGACAAATCCTAAAGCCGCCGCTTTTCCAGGCTCTAAACCAAATCGAATAGAAAGTTGCACCGGATCCGATTGAGTAACTAATCTTACAGATGCTTCCGAACCGATAGCAAACCTTCTTACTGTAACAGCGCTAAATGTATCATGTGTAAAAAAACGAATATCCTTTAAAAGAGATGACCAATACAGTCCTGTAGGAACTTCTACATCTCTACCGTATTCGCCATCATCAGAGGGTGTTTTTTCTTCATTTTCAATAAATGCTTGTACAGACGGAAAAATCTGAGACTTCCAAACCAAATGAGCATTAGATTTAGTATCAACATTAAAATTAGATTGTGCAGGTTTCAATTTCCACGGTCGGATTACTGGCAGTTCAACAACACTACCGTCTTTGTTAATATATGAAAATATGCCAAGAATTCGATATTCGTCTTCATTACAAAATGTTGAGATCATTAACTCTGATGACTCTCCAGTTTCACTCGGTTTAAGCGTAGGTGGGGCAATCCAATGACTTTCTCTACTATGATCGATTCCAAACCTTCTAGATACACGTCCTGGCGCAAAAGTATTCAACGCCTGTAGAATATCCATTGATTGATCTTCAACTTTATCAGAAGGCAGAACAATGCTGACCTCTGGCAGGCTAAGTTCACTGAATAACGTCGATGGCACAAACTCTGGTAGTGGATGATTAGATATGTGTGTCTCTTTAGCGCGAGAATCTCCTACTACCCCCCAATTCGTTTCTAACCGCCTAAGCAGCGTTGGAAGAACCTCTAACATAAGTGAACGAGGAGGATCCCATAAAATAGCTCTAGCATCTTGCTGGGATATACTCAATGCTTTCCGAATATAAGTTTCCATTCTAGCCCGCAATGAGCTATCATCTATCACTTTCTTAATTAATTTACGTGTTTCTCCCCGTGGTTTTTGATACTGATCTTGATGGCTTTGATCAAGAGGTTGTGCAAACATTTGCCACAGGCTTCCTACCTTAATTTTTTCCTGCCTTAATTCATAAGCGATCCAATCCATAAAAGCAAAAACAACTTGAATCCGCAACACATAACGATTCATAATTGGTAACTCTTGTCTCTCTAGAACAGGTTGAAACAGTGTTTCATAACTTTGATACATGTATCTATCTCGGCCAAAGTCAGATAAGACAGTGACCATCCATGGACGCATATCTGGGCCCCGACCAGCACGTCCTTTTCTCTGTACAAATGAAGCCAAATCACGTGGGGCTTTGTGCTGAATAACTGCTCCAACTAATTTATCGTTGAAACCCACTTCAAGTGAGGGAGAAGCTACAATAACTTCCGCTTTTGGATCCACACCTGTGTCCTGTGAACTGGTCCTTCCAACAATTAAAGATTGGGCCAAGTCGTGACCGATATCTTCAGCAAATAACCATGATTGGCCATTCTGCATTCGTTGTTTTGTCTCATCATTATTATGACTCCGTAAAGCAGCAAGTGGATCTCGGTCAAGTTTTATTGGATAATTGTTCTGATTGCTATCTCTAGCTTCAACATCAAGAAGTGTGTGAAATAGTCTATTGGTAACATCCAAGTCGTCCGTAAATAAAAACAATTTTGAACCAAATGTAGTCCCATTCCCATCTGGTGGTGTTCTATCTAACATTCGACGCAGTAGCATAGCTGTCTGAATTGTTGTTGAGAGCAACGAAGTACCCGATGCCGGATCTCCACGTAGTAACAACTGGTACTCCTTTCCCTTTTCTTCAGAATCACCATATGATGAATCAATTTCAGCAACTTTGGAGCGTGCCAGCCCTGTTAACTGGCTAAAAAAGTCACCTGAATCCCGCAATGTTGCGGATAAGCCAACAAATTGAAGCGGCACTCCACCTAGAGCATGCTGCCATCTGCGTAATAATAGTGCAACTTGTGCACCGTGGGTTCCAGTATAGGTATGAACCTCATCAAGTAACACAATTCGAGGAGGTTGAGATGTACCAATTCCAATAAGCGAACCATAATTATGATCACTCATATAACGATTCATCATTTCCGTTGTTGTAAATAAAATATCTGGTGGGTTTCTTCGCATTTTGTTTCGGGTTAACGGTAAAACTTCACCCTCAATAACAGTATTACATTCCCTCTTAACACAAATTAGTCGTTCGAGATTACTATCATGATCTGACTTACTCCAAATTAGATCACTTTTGCAACCAGGGCATTTCAGGAATGGACAGACATAGCCTTGCGCTGTCATTTTCCATTTACTTTTTACCTGATTTTGATTAGTAGGTGTGTCTCCAAAAACTGCACCGATTGAGATAGGACGTTCCAAAGATTTCATTTTATTTAATTCGAGAACCTCTTTAAAAGTGTCCATAAACTGATCTTTTAAAAGTTCATTTCTTGGATATAAAGCAACTGCTTTTATCCAATTTGTAATATCAATGCGCGCAGCAATCCACGTTAAAGCTGGCAAATAAAACGACAATGTCTTACCAGTCCCGGTGCCAGCTGTCACGATAAAGCCTCGAGATTGTTCATCTTGAAGATCTTTAAACATTTGAAGAGCAGCTTCTTGCTGAAAGTCAGACAACTTATAATCAGAGCCCTTGCCTTCCAAGAAATAACGAAGCACATCAACCTCTAATGAATTTAATAATCCTTTAGTGGTGTCGATTAGTGATTGGGCTTTGATATGTCTTTTGGGATAAATACGCAACCTCTCCTGAAAACGAAAATCGGCAACCAAAGTTGGAGAGGATTGCCATGCCTTTGTAGGAAACCACTGCCGCAAACGTGCGATTAATCTAACCGTTTCCGCCATGCGCGTTCGCCATACCTCACCATCTCTAGATGGCAACATCGAGATATGCAAGTCTTCAAGCAATGCATTTATTAATTCCTCTGCTGAGAGATCATGAATCTCATGCCTCTCAATAAAAGATTCGGCCAAACTTGTCAATTCTTCATCAGTGAAATATCCTTCCACATATCCCCAAGAAAGATATTTAGCTTCTTCTGCTTCCAACTCATTCAAGAATAATTGCTTCCAGTCCATCTTAGGTCCCCTCAATTCAATACATCATACTATAAGCAGTTAACGCTTAAATCCGAATAGTGCAATCATTATAAATCCCATGTTCATTAAGCCATTTCAATACATCTTCCGTTAAAATTGACAAAGGTGCTCCCGTCGAACTTCCTGCCAACCTGAGAAATTCTAGTATGTTCGGAGGAAAATTCCCTTGACCAAACTTAATCCAAAGTTGATGTAGCACTTTACTCACTTCTCTTAATTTTTCAATTTCGGCACTATCATTCGGTAATTTACTCTTATGAAATCGTAATGAATCCATATGTTGTTCTATAAGTTCAGTTTCCCGTTTGAAAGCAGGCACTCTCTTAAATATACTTAAAGTATCTTGCTGTATATTGGGCATTAAACTTTCGATATATAGTTTCCATTCTTGCAATAACTCTTGGCCAACTGATGTCACAGTAGTACTAATGACCTTTATAAATGCATGGAAAGATGTCTTCTCCAAAACCACCTGCGGATTCTCAATAAATAATTGCGCCTTATCGTTTGCTATTACTTCTACAGGGCTAAGCATCTCTGTTAATTCTGGACAAGGTATCCCAGCATCTCGCATTAACAAGTATTTAGACCGAATCTTTGCTAATTCGATAAGAGCATTACGAAGTTCACCCTGACGTGTTTTATACAATTGAATCTGTTCTTTATTTTTTTCTAATAGCTTTTTTTTCTCTACTAACTCAATGAATGTTGCCGCTTTTACAGCAAGCATTTTCCCATCTCCTTTAAAAAGATTTAAAAGCTAATTCAACTAAATCCAAATCATTTTGTATATCATTTCTAATTGTTTCGAGTTCCAGTACTGCTTCATTGCCTTGTAGGTGAACCAGATCATTTTCAACTTTTTTAGTAGACTGCTCTAAAAATTTTTCTATTATTGTTAAGCTATTCGTAATATCTGTTATATGTTTTGTAGCCAATTTACCTAAAGAAACTGCCAGTTCTAAACCATGTTTTTTTTCATTATCACTAATAATTCGGACTATGTTACTAATTGATCTAGCTTCTAGAGTAGCAGTAGCCGCCTGAATTTCATGTTGATCTCCTCGTAATGTTGCAGATGAAACAGCAGTTTTTAGTGCTTCGTTGACTTGCATAGCAGTTGCCTTTCCGTCTAACGTATCCCCAAAGGTCTCCTTCATTTTTTCCGTCCACTTCAATTTATCTTGATGCTCAGACTCCATCACCTGGCATACTTGCATGCGTAACATATCCGAGCATTTAATTAATTTATCAAATGCACCCACCTTATCATCTGGAGGTAAGGTTAAATTACTCAAATTCAAATTCATAACATGATTATAAACTATTGAAGCATCCACCATTCTCACACGATTTCTGGTTTCACCTTTAATGATAGACAACCTTGCTAGCGCTATACTTTTTATTTCTTCTCTATGAAGGAGTAATAATTCAAATAATTTAATCCACTCTGATGTCCTTACGCCACTTGGTAAAGCGATAGGGTTAAAAAGAACTTCAGTTATGCCTTCAGGAGAATTATTCTTAACTCCCCCCCCCATTGCGGCAGTTATTGCAAGCACATCTAAAGCCAGTGGAAGAGGGTCGAATGCTTCATTATTTAAAGGAATTTGACGCATCTGCTTTATTAGCATGGAACACCATTGCTCAAGATAACGGGCAGAGTAACGTAAAAATTCAGATCCTTTGTTAAATTCCCAGTGCTTATAGTATTGATGGTAGATCAACCCTTGAAGAGTAAGTGCTGTATCTTTTCGTTCATTTTCCCTACATGGTAAATTCAAACGAATTTGACCTAACGCTTGCTTTTGCTGTGTAGATTGAGATTCAAAATTTATACTTCGTTTTGACCATAGGCCGTTATCTTGGAACCATTTCTGATTTATTTGCTCAAAATCCCAGTTAATATAATCATTAACTGCCTCAAACAAAATATCACGCATAAATTGTGAATGACTTTGACTTAAAGAACCCCCGTTAGCCCATTGATCTAGGATCTGTATACGTTCCATCAAGGATTGCGGTAATTCATCATCAAGCGACCTTGAGGTAGACTCAATTTCATTTTTTAAATTTTGCTTATTCTCTGGAGAGTGCTCTCTTATTGAAAACTGATCTTTTGACGTATAATCAATAACTAATTCTCCGTTTGCTTGTTGACTAGTTGCTGCCTCTTGCAAGAAAACTCTTCGATCATGTAAAGGTGGAAGGTTGAATGCTTCATGAATAAAAGGATGAAAATCAACTACATCGTATTCTTCTGTCCACAATTCAATTAAAGCTAATCGTCGGTCATAATGAACTGGATCAAGGCGTTCTATTTCCTTTTGGGCTATTACGGAAAGTCGATTTATGGATTTGCCACCAAAATGGTCGAACAACGCCGGTGATGGAAATTGTCCTTCACATATTGGTTCTGCGTAATTCTCTAAAATATAACGCAATACTTTTCCTATTAAGAGACGAGGATTGAAATTCTCCTCTGAGGTTCCTCTTTTGTACATTATTTGAAGTGCCTTTTTGTTAAAAGGATATAATCCAATCCCATCTGTTTGTCCGAATGCTTCGTGACATGATTCAACAAAAGAACAGTCCTCACATGCAGACCTCAACGGTTTAGTATTCTCTTTATCTAAAGCCCACTGCCTAATTTCTTGCTCAGGAGTACGCAAAGCATTTAGATATTTAGCAGAAAATCTCTCTATCTCTTCTGGGGGCACTAAATCTTCTCCAACATCAAGCGTCACCCTAAAGGAGATTCTTGTTAGGACAGTATCTTCAAACCTTTGGAAATATCCAGTTGTACAGCCAAGAGCAACGCGCATATTACATAGTTTGTCTTTTTCCTCTTCATCTTCTAATGTTTTGGTATCATTATTTTTAGCGGATGTGTAGATAAGCGCATCAAGTAGTTGATAATCAATGCCTTGTAGTACAGTGAAATCTTCTATGAGTAAAATAAGTTCAATATTTTTGGCTGCTAATTCAATACGTATCTGATTCATGATTTTTACCAAATCGGTACTAGACAAGCTAAGCATTGTAGAAATCGCTTGATCCAAATTTCGATTGATCCATTCAACTGCCTCTTGCTGTAGTTGATAATCTGCTACAAGTTCACTATAAACATACTGAGCATCTTCGCTTGCACGGTTAATATATGTCAGATTTATTGGTAAATCCTGAATAGTGAATTCTCGACGTTCATTTAAGCGGCCTCCGTTACCACCAACAATATGTTCCGCCAACTGATGGATAATCCCATCTTCTTTAAACCACTCGTGAATGAATGCTGGATCGCGGAATAGATGAGGTAAATTTTCCATGAGAAACAGTTCAGCATCACTTAAGCGTTCAACCACATGGTTACCATTCTTACCGATGGCAAGAGTAATGTTGTTATGTAATATTTCTTTTGCTTGTTCGGACGTTATATTACCTACTGAATGTCGGACACGTTGCCGATATTCTTCAAACAATGGATCTTCGAGATCTTCCAATATCATAAGGATGATTTCTTTAAGGTTTGTTAACCTTGGAATAAGCAGGACCTTACGTCCTCTTTTATCTATCTTTGCATGTAACCAGCGAATAAGATGTGATTTCCCTGTTCCTGATTCTCCAAGAATGGGAACAAAAACTTGATCTTTTCCAGATGTAAAGTTATTTAAGAAAGTTGTCTCATCGTAAGATGCACCTTTGTCGTGAACTTTTGGGCTTGCCGTCTGTTTATACATCTTAATTGGATGGTGAGTAGCAAGAAATAAGTGCTGCTGAACATGTAGCGCATCCTTATCCATAACTTTATATACTTGCTCTGTCTGCCAACACAACAATGGCTTCAAATCTCTTCCTCCTATCCATTCCATGTTATTTCAGAATAACGATATTTTTTCTCTTGTGCCGTTAAAACGTAAACGTCTGCATCCGATTTCATCTTCAAATCAACAATGCCTTCGTCCTGCAACCTCAGCCAAGCATAAGAGGTTGACTGTGATAAGTGATTCTGAAGCAGTTCTTCTGTTCCATATATGTCATTCATTTTTCTCCGATAACTACCATGCTCAAATACCGGGCATAACTTTGCCAATCTATGAACAATCGTATCTATAAGATGAGTTTGACTGTCATGAAATAGTTCAGGTAGAAAGTATCTAATTACTTTTGTAGGGTCTGGTATCAGTTGTTTCAATATACGAGTAGTAAAACCTAAATACAGAGACCAATCTTCAAACTGACCATAACGAGCATCACTAGAACATTCCATTTTGTCGTTTAATTGCTTTAATAGTGCTTCTTCAACTTCTTTCCAATTACCAGGTGCTCGATATGGGTTCTGTGACAAGTACCATGCAATGATTCTTCCTAAATCATCATTTTGCCCTTCCTCTGGAACTAATGCTCTTTTTCTAATGGTATGTGGCAGAAGCATAGCTATTTGGGAAGATATTGATCCCTTTGGAATCGTTGTATCGGTTATTTCCAAGAAGTTATTCTCTTGCTGAATAAGTCCAAATGAAATCATCTCAGGGATTGTTTTCCCAATAAAATCCGTTTCACTACGCTCCAGATTTTGAGAAGCAAAAACAGATGGCATAATCATCTTCTTAAGTGCATCAATCTCTAATCGTTGTCCATTCATTTGAGCCATCAGTGCATAAATGGCATATATACGTGCTGGAGAAGCTTCTGGTGTTTTAATTAAACTCATATTCCGACCTCCTGCTTAAAAACTTCATACTGATAAAATCGTATATTCGAGGTATTCTGCAACAACGTTTCAGGACGTATTGGATTCGCCATTGTACTAGAAACTATAAAGATAACAGGATTTTCTTTGGTAGTTGGATGCTCCATCCAACGAAAAACATTTACTGAATCTTCTGGTTGTTCATTAATAACCAATGTAGGTATTTGCCACTTTACACGTGCACGACGTGAATGTTCACCTAAAGAAGATGTAAAGAATATATGTCGTTGTGACAATGCTTCATGTTCCTTTATCCATTGAATCCATTTTGAATCTGCAACAATATGCCGGATTCCTTGATGTAGAAACCATTGAATTGTCCTAAACATATTTTGTTTTTCTCGCCTACTGTAAGCATTTTGCATACTTCCTTTTGCTTCCCTAAACAATAACAACTGATGTCGGACAGGATCTAAGTACTTTTCAAGTAATTCTGTTGTAGTATTTTCAGCAGGCCATTGAAGGGGGTACGATGTGCCAGGAACTCCTCTAGGAAGTTTGTTCGTTCTTCGACATGCTGGACATCCTCCACAAGCTGGTACAGCAACAACAGAATTTTTTGTGTATATTCCTTCAGAATGATCGTTAATAGAATAGAGATCTTTCAACACATCAGAAACACATTCTTCACCTTTCAGTAACCTATTAATAAGATCGAACTCTTCTCTATCATTCCCCCTGCTCGACCTCCTATATTTCTCCACCTCATTCCAGAAACTTTCTTCTTGATGATGGTGTTTTAGAATCCGTACAACTCGTGTAATATTATCATTTGAATCTGAAATCTGTCCCCTTACTCCCCAATCAAATTCAATTATCCCCATACGCGACATCATTGTTAGAATACGTAGGTTCCACTGTTCATTATAATCATTTCTACCATTAATTCTTTTAGAGCGCTTACCAATCGGGAATAGAAAAGTATCTATTTGCCCTGGAAGTTGCTGTTTTCGTGCAAACATCCGGTCCCAACGAAGACGCCCTTTTTCTACTCCAATCAGTTGAGCAGCACTCATTCTTCTTCCGCGACTAACATCTTCTTCATCATAAATAAGAAGAGAAAGGCATGCCTTCCCATCTCGCCCACCACGACCTACCTCTTGATAAAAACGGTCTATGCTTTCAGGAATACAGACATGGATGACGGCACGAACTTCCGCTTGGTCAACACCAAGTCCAAACGCTGATGTAGCAACAATAATATCCAACTGCCTTTTGCTCCATAATTGAATAATTGCTTCTCTATCATCTTGTCCCGTATTTCCATGAAAAACACGAATTCGTTTGTACCCATCCGCCAGAATTGCTGAGTATATTTCTTCGGCATCCTTAACTTCGGTGGTATAAACGATAAGAGGACGTGGTAGACTTCGGATTGCCTCCAACATCTTATTAATTTTCTCCGTTCTGCTTGAACACTTTCTCATCCAATAAGCCGGTTCTGGTCGAAGAGTTACCGATGAGAACATCTTAAGTTGTACCGGACTACCGAATAGAATTTGTAATGTTTCCAAACAATCTTCGGTCACAGTTGCAGAAAGTAGTAACGTACGGAATGGAGTAACTGAATGACGCAACATCATTTTACGCCATCCTGCAAGTTCTTGAAAAGCAGGACGAAACCCCTCACCCCAGCCAGAAACAATATGCGCTTCATCAATGACTAACATCTTGAAATAACCACGCTCAGCAGCAATCTGCAACGAATAATCTAAAGATTCAAGAACACTTTCTGGAGAGGCAAATACGATACGCTGCGTTCCATTCATTATCGATTCTTGAATTTCTTTATTTTCTCTTTGACGTGAACTACTGGAAAAATATGCAGATGGCCGATTAATCAGTGGCATTAATGCACGTTCCTGATCCAAAGCTAGTGCAACGGTTGGAACTACGACGACCGTAACGCCTTCTTGTCTTGAGAACAGGAGCGCTGGCAATTGTCCACACAAACTTTTTCCAGTTCCAGTAGGAAGGTTTAATAATATTGTTGCATCTTGAGGTGAAGTAAGCACAGTGCGCACTGCAGCACGCTGTGCATTACATCTGTAATTCAGTCTATTTACTTCCTTTAAAAATGGATCTCCTTCTACTTCCTTCATTTGATTACGTGGTTTCAATGCAAAAAGTGGTCTTTCAGGACCTTCTTTATCGGCCTGTGGGAGCCAATTAGGCAACCAAGTCTCAGCACACAATAAATACGAATCCCGAACTTCATCCAATATAACTATTCCAACTAATTTATACATTAATTCATTTGGCCAATTGGCTCTGCGAGGGACACGCAGAAATATGCGTTCCCCTCCACTTCTTTCAGATTCATAACGTAAAACGCCCCGAATCAGTGCTGCTAAATCCATCCCAATGGCACCACTCTGAATTGCTTCAACAAATCTACCAATAAAAGGATTGCTTGGTTTAAAGATTAAGTTTTCATTTAGAATCCATTCCTGCAATTCATCAAATTCATTCAAAATGTGGTTCCTCCTCTTCGCACTGACTTCAACAAGTCCCTTCCTGATAAAATTATAAATCCTGCCGAATCCAACTGAACTTTGGGTTGCTTTATACCCTGGACTAGAGCCTCATACTGCTCCTCGTCAAATACATCATATGTTACCGAATCACCTTCGAAAAGTTTTCTCATCTCCACTTGAACTTTTAAATAATTGAAATGGTTGATTGCAACTTCTGCTTTTGTTCTGCATTTTTCAATAAACTTAGGATCCTCATTTAAATATTGGCGTGACTGGGATGAAATCAAATCACATACTTTTTGCCATTGCTTTGTTGTAAAAATGTCACGTATTACTTTTAATCTATCTTTTATTATACTCGTATCCGTTCCACCGTCTTCCACATCACAATAGGGCCTAGCCAGCAAGTATTCAAGTTCGTCATCTACTCTATTGCCTTGATAATCAAGTATAACTTCGACATAAGTAGGCTCGAAGAACTTATCCAATAGTCGTTGATATACTTTTGAATCCACTTGGAGACCCCTTACCTCCAATAGATTTAATAACGGTTTAAGATCCCCCTCTACAATGTAATGGAGGCGAAATCCTAACCAATCTGTATCTTGTGTCCAAGACTTTACTTTTCTCCAAAATGCATAAGTTTGACCTCGATCATCCTTACGTAAATATTCACTAAGAATATCAAAGAATGGATCACCAAGACGAAACAATTTGTAGTTGTTGTTTTTAATCACAATTTCGCGATCAAAGCAACCTGGTCTTTCCATCTGCTCGTTAAGAGCAACCAAGTGTTGCGTAGGTAAAAGCGTGCCAAAAGCGGGCTTGTAGATAATTCGGCCTTCTTTTTCAATTTTTTTAAATCTCATAGCTTCACATACCCAAGGCTCAAGTGATTGCTGTATTCTCTCTGGGTTGCTTTCGTGAAGAACTAACTGATCAAAGAAACCATTTGCCTGTTGCTCATGAGCATCGATTTCATCAATAATCTGTTGTTCAGCAATCCGCACTTTCTCATCATGAATTTTAACCCTCATTCCCTCTATGCTTTTTTCTAACCCTGGTAACCCATCAATATAAAGATCGCGTAAAACGTCGGGTAGGATAGCATCAATGAAAAATTGCAAAGATGATATTGAATCGTTATAAATATTTAGGCCTTCTTTCAAAAATTGATGCCATCCCCACTGATAATTGACCTCTGCATCTGGGCCAGTTAGAACTGATATTCGAAATGGCTTATTACGACCTATACGATCAAGTCGTCCAATTCGCTGTTCCAGTTGATTTGGAGCAAACGGCAGGTCATAATGAATCATTTCATCTGCAAACTGAAAATTACGACCTATTTCACCAGTTTTATCACATACGAGTATCTGACACTCGCTATTATCACGAAAATTAGTTGTAACTAACTCAATTTGCTCTCTATTCAATCCCATATAATATCCGCCTACTGCCTCATCACCAAACGTTTCTTTCAGAAACTGAGTAACCTGCTTACAGACACGAGTATGTTGAGTGAATACTATAATTTTTTGAGGGGACATTTTTTTTTGTTGTGCCCGTGTTTGAGTATGTTGAATCATTGTCGCTAGTAATTGATTTTTATCCCCCATTTCACTAGGGTAAGCAAATACTCTCAATAGGCGATCCAACATTTCTGATTCTCCCTCAAAATGCGGAG
Source organism: Paenibacillus glucanolyticus NBRC 15330 (assembly GCF_004000885.1). GTDB lineage: Bacteria > Bacillota > Bacilli > Paenibacillales > Paenibacillaceae > Paenibacillus_AQ > Paenibacillus_AQ glucanolyticus. The sequence goes on along the minus strand of NZ_BIMC01000006.1, from coordinate 27,966 downwards.
TCTCAACAATATACTGCAAATTAATTTTACTGAAGATTTCAGACATATCTTCTATCAGTTTTTGTTCTTTACGAATTTTAACTAGATCACGAAGCAAATTTTCATCGGTGCATACTGCTTCAAGAAAAGACCTCCAAATACTAAGCCGAGGGGAAGTGACTGCACTTTCATCCTCCCATACCTCCCTCTCTGCTGCCCACGATTCTATACGATAATCATCCAAAATAAGATGAAGTTCTTCCGTTCTCTCATCCAGATCCCACTCTTCCATAACCGATAGCTCTCCCCTGTGATGTTGAAACAAGGATGTAGCATTATCCCTTCGATTACGAAGCATCCGACGATGTAAGCGATAGGTTTCTGATATATGTATCCGTATCCGGCGTATCAATTCCTTCCTTTTTTCTTCATACTTTGAATCCAAATTAATTTCCAATTCGTCTAATAATGACAGTAGTAATTTATCTTCACTAAAGAGAATTCGGAAATTTCCAATTCGTCGCTGGATTAAGAACGGTTTCGTCTCCTCTCGGAATGACAAGAGACTTTTACCTACCTCTTGTCGCTTATCTAGCTTATACCTAAAAGCATCAATGTCCTCTAAGCGGTGTTGCTCAGGAGCCAAAATATGCAGCATAGACAAGAACTCCCATTCATTGTTTAGCACTGGAGTAGCAGATAACAAAAGCAATGTTTTGGCACTATGACATATACTCTTTAAAATGTCATATTGTTTTTGTTCAACAGGGTCCTTAGAGAAGGCCATTCTTGCTAGTTCATGTGCCTCGTCTACAATAATAATGTCTGGTATGTTGTTGTATTTATTATCAATAGATTCTAGCCCAGCAAAATGAATTCGCTCAGGGAATTGATCAATTAAACAACGCTGTGTTAATTCTTCTTCCCACTGAGTTAACAAATATTTAGGAGCCAAAATGATTGCTTGATGATTTGGATGATCCAATAGCTTCTGACGAAGAATTACTCCTGCTTCGATAGTTTTGCCCATTCCGACCTCATCTGCAAGTAAGTATCGAGGAACAGGATCCTCTAAGACGCGTCGAATCACCTCAACTTGATGAGGAAGTATTTCAATGCCCGAGGAGATCAGTCCCGTCATTCCGCCAGCTACTGCTCGCTGTTCTATTAGCATCTGTAAAAATGAATTGCGTCTCTGATAAAAAAAAGATGTCTCCTGCCCTAGAATTGACAACACTTCCATAGGATTAGTAGTAGAATCAGCACATCGGACAAAAAGATCCTTTTGAGAAATATAACGAGAATATGTATCTGGAAAATCTACTTCATACTCGTCATCAAGTTTGCGAAGAGCCCTTCCCATCTTCCACTCGTCTTTTTCCACATCATAGTAGTAACATCTCGACTGGTGTTCCAATACTACCGATTTAATATCAAGTATAGAGAACCAGTCACTCGTTTGTTTATTAATTGAATGAAAATAAGTTACCTCAACTGTTTTCTTGTCTGCTGAGATGGTTGATAAACTTCCAATTCCCATTGAGTTAGAAGTGACTGTAACAAATGAACCTACATAGATTCTAGACATTGAACTCCTCCAAGTAGAAATTGAACTCTAGTAAGTACTGACGATCTGATTAAAAAAATAAGACCCTACAAAAGTAGGGTCTCTCTAAGTCCAAATTATAGTTTAATATATTTCAAGTGCCACTACGCCCTTATTGTTAGTATAATCATACCAAATACCAAATGATTGTCAATCTCTGTATTGTAAAAATACGGATGAAACTTCTTTTGAATTACTTCCCTAGGAGACCACGTCTTCTCCAAACAAATTACTTCAAACCCCACGCTTATTCCCCCACAACAAAGTGTGTAACTGCGGGAGAACTTTAACCTGTTTCAACTCCGTTGATACCATGACTTGATTAATCAACCACTCGTATTTCTCTAATAAAGCAAATACCAAACTTTCTCTATCAACTGTCGTTACATCGCTATTTCCGACCTGCAAAACCAGTCTCATGTGAGGATAGCGCTTATGAACTTTTATAGCATACTGAAGATCATCTTCATCAAAAATGACTACTTTAATACATATTTCATTCGGACTATTATTCAAGTTCTTGATAACCCCATCTAATCTATCCCAATCGGTTATCATTCCTGAACTTGGTGGTTTTGGGGAAACCGTCAAGTCGTCAATATCCGCCATCCAATCTTGCCATCTGCTTCCTTGTGTTTCTAACCCAACTCGAATCCCCTTATCATGAAGCAAATCGACCAAATATCCAATATTCTTTATAAGTGCTGGATTACCGCCAGAAATTGTTACATGCTCGAACGTAGTTCCACCAAGAGAATTCAATTCATCGTAAATCGTTTGAGCAGATAATTGTTTAATTTCATTCTTTGCAGAACCATCCCATGTAAAGGAGGAGTCACACCATGAACAGGAATAGTCACAGCCAGCCGTCCGAACAAACATCGTTTTTTGTCCGATTACCAAGCCTTCCCCTTGAACAGTTGGCCCGAATATTTCTAAAACCGGGATAGAATTTTCTCTGTGAGTCAATCTGCCATCCACTCCCGTCTTGCTTCAGCATAGCTGGTTGGCGTTTCGAATAACCTTACAAACTCAGTTCTTGCGTCCACTTCTTTTGATGAGTATTTTTCCGTACTTAGTGCCGCTTCCATCTGCTCATACAGCCAAACAACTATGTTTTCCGCAGTCGTGTTCATTAATGGCAATGTTTCATTTAGATATCTGTGGTCTAAGAATGGTTCAATTTGCTCACGCCAAATTGTTTTCAACATGCTAAAGTCTATCGTCAGGCCAATCTCATTTGTATAGCCACTTATTCCAAAAACCACCTTATAGGTATGGCCATGTAGATTTTTGCATTTGCCTTCATAAGCATGTAAATGATGCGCGGCGTCAAAAGTGAATTCCTTACTGACCAATACTCTGCGCTGATGATATTTTAACTGATTTTCAGTAATATCCATTCCAAACTTTTGCAATGCATCTACAATGACAAATTGTCCTGGTACTTTATTCATGACATTTGCTCCAAATTTCTTGTCTGTAAAAAAGTATCCAGACCAGCTTTTCTCAACTGACAAGCCGGACAATTACCACAACCATCCCCGATAACCCCGTTATAGCAGGTTAATGTCTTCTTACGTACAAATTCAAAAGCACCTAACTGATCAGCCATCTCCCACGTCTCTGCTTTATTAATCCACATCAACGGAGTATGAATGATAAAGTTATGATCCATCGCTAAATTTAACGTTACATTTAGAGATTTAACGAAATCATCCCTGCAGTCGGGATAGCCACTGAAATCTGTTTCGCATACACCTGTTACAATATGTCGAGCCCCTACTCCTTTAGCAAAGACCGCCGCGAAACTTAAAAACAAGTGGTTTCGTCCTTCTACAAATGTACTTGGAAGTTCGCCATCATTATGAACAATTTCTACATCATCACGTGTCAACGCATTTTGAGTTAATTGGCCGAGTAGGCTCATATCAAGTAAAGTCCATTTTACTCCTAATTCATCAGCAATTTGATTAGCACATTCAATTTCTAATGCATGCCTTTGACCATAATTGAAGGTGACAGCCTCCACCTCATCAAATTGCTTCATTGCCCAAAACAAACAAGTTGTACTATCTTGACCGCCACTAAATACTACAACGGCTTTTTTGTTTTTTTTATCCATTTGCTTAACCTACTTTCTTACCAGTCTCATTTTAATGTTAACAGATGTGCTACCTTATCGAAAGTTGACTATTTATCGTCTCCAACAACTAATCTAATCTCTACAACATCAAACAAGTTGGGGAATTTTTCTTTAATCTCATCCAGCAGACGCTTCCATTGTATTGGAGGAAGTGTACTATATCCATTTTCGATAAGTAATCGGATATGCCGTTTTATGGAGGGCCTAATTTGTGGGCTTTCGTTGATTTTTTCTAGTAGGTGACAGATACTTTCAACATCTTCACAATCAAAATCATTTCTGATTACTTGAAGAAGGTGCAATTTGGTCTGCTCATGTTGAAGTTTTCTTTCGACCCGCTCTCTTAATTCATAGAAATCTATAGATTGCCATTCAGCAATTAAGGAACTCAACTCAGCACCAATATGTTTCTTTTTCCCTAGACGATTTACACCATTCCCCAATCTAATCAGGAGTTTCTTTATATGCTCTAAATCCCCTAACTTAATTTGAAGATCCAGCAGATACTTCACTAAATTTCGTGGAGTAAGAGCAAGGCAGTTTTTCAAACTTTCCAATTCCTGAATAATAATTATTAAGTTAGCTTTACTCGCCTCTAATTCAGACCAGATTACTTCGTCCTTTTCATTGATCTTCGCTTCTTCTTGTCTATAGTTTGTTTGCGCACAACTCTCAGTGAGAAGATTTGCAACTTCAAGCATTATCTCGTCAAAATGTTTACTCAACTGCCTTAACTCATTAAATAAATTAGTAGCACTTTTATATTGAGCGGCGAGTGCTTGATCATCCAATTCTTGTTCCAGCAAAGTGTAAGCAACAAAGTCATGTTGTGTAATACTCTTCTTCCCGCTAAAAGCTTTAATTTGTTCAGCAAGTTCTATCAATTTCAAATTATTGGAACCAAGTAAAAATGGAATCATGTTCATCCTTTTTTCGAGTGACTGCTTAAAGCTCTCTTGAAGTAATTCAAAGTATTTATGGTAACTTTCTTTCAATTGGGATAGAAATACCCTTAGAGTAGTATCTCCAATTTGGTAGTTTTCTAAGATTTTCGATGGCACAAGATTCATAAACCAATAATCAAATTCTTCATTCGTCAAAACCGCTTTACTAGGCGGCTGAAAAAAGTTATCACGTAACAAGTACCAATCTGAATAACAATCCTCAAGAAGAGCTAATAATTCTGTTCGGAATGGAGAATATTCAATTACATTTGAGGCCCAAGATGATTTGCTGTATATTTGAGCATTTTGAACCCAGTTTTTCATACCGTACACAAATACAGGAAGATTCAACCCAAGAGCCTGTTCAAGAGAATTAAGCCATTCATCATGGATTGACTCTGCTTGATGTATCCATTTAGCAATTTCATATTCATTGGAATTTTTCTGAAATATCCTTACCTTTTCTGAATACTTCATGGTTTGAAAGTTGGCAATTTGAATAGCAGTAAATCCTCTGCTGACGCTTATTGTAGACTCATCCTTGTTATTCTGGAGTGTAATCGGATACCTTGTTCGATTCACAACTTCATTTCGCTGAATGGATGATGAAGTTTTGGATGTGAATGAACGGGACATATGAATTCCCTTTACAGCATCATGAACCAATGCAGCTACCCCGGATCTAACCGGCAATAATAATTCTTCATTTACATCTCTTCCTTCTACCCAATCTCTAACCACTGCCTTTTCATTGAAACCATTATTACTATCTTTTTTCGGCTCATCAAGAAATTGCTGCTCCTCTCTTAAGCTACTTCCAACACTATTTAGTTTCACAGTGATTTGATTATCCTTATATCCAAAATACCTTAATACAGGTTCTGAAATTGTAATCTTCTCCGCTTCTTCAGAGGCATACCATTCTGCGAGAGTTTTGATAAAAACATCCGAATGCTCAGCGAACATCTCCCTCCTTATTATAGGAAGTATTCTACTAATATCTTTCTTACCTCTTAGAAAAAAGCGAATAACTTCTTTACTATTCAAAATCATGTAACGTAATTTCCCTTTTCCCATTGGAATTGCATCATACGTTCTCCTTAACATATGGCTATTAAATGGAAGCAACTGAACTTCAATATCATTTAATTTAGATTCAATCTCACTTGATTCTGTGGTAATACTTGAACATTGGTCGTAGTACGGACACTCAGGAGCGCATTTAAAGCCTTGTGTTGCTTTCAACTGTGTAAGGTACTTAGCCATATAAGGTATTACTTGTCCACGATCTAGGTTGAAAAAGTCTTTCCCTGATTCGTCAGATAGCCATAACTTTTTTACCCGGTCATTTATGGTGTCAAGATTTTGGATTCTTTGTGTAAGACTGAATCCTTGTTCTGTATCCTGAACCGCGCCAGGCGTTAGACCAATTACTACATCCCAATTCCCCTCTTCTAATGTAATAAGTTGATCCAATATATTGGTTGCGTAAATATTAACCGATTGAACAAGATCGTCAATGAGTAGCAATGGACGGATACCCTTGCTTTTTATCTGCTGGGATAATTGTTTAAACAGGGTTCCAATGTCCCGTCCTTCAAACAGAAAATGGTCCAGTTTCCGAGAAAGTGTTTGTCGAAATGTTGCATACTCCAGGGGGATATTAACAGTCGTGTTAGCAAGTAACGATTCGAATTGCTCACGATGTAGAACTTCTAGTGGTTTTTTGATTCTTCCTCGTTTAACTTGAGAAGTAAATTCAATAATATTCTTCTCAATTATTGATCTCAACAATAGTGCTGCTGGAACAATTTCCTCATCTGATTCTAGCGATTCGGCAAGTGCCGTCCAGACCATTTGGTTAACAAGCGTAATAGGCTTTTTAAGTAATAGCCCCCACTTATCTTCGTCAATACAAACATCTAAAGACAAATTTAATGCGTTTAAACATTTTTTGATTAGTGTCTGAGGGTTTAACTCTGTCCGTGAAATTCGTACCACCGGTCGTTCAGATACCTCCACTAACCATTTATCTTTTAGCCAACGAAGCAGTTCAGATTTCCCTGATCCCGTCGAACCAAATACTAAATAAACCCTGTTGCCATCAGAATCAACTTCCTTGAGTTCTTCCAGCAATTCGCCTTCCGTAACCTCGGCGATCAGTTGATTGTCATTAAATCTATGCATTACTTGAGGGAAATGGGTCTTTCTAAAATACTCAGGCGATTGGTCATAGCGCTCGTCTGCAGTTCCTACTAAAAGTTTAAGCGAATTTTTGTTGAGACAGGGCATCATTTAAATCACATCTCCTCTCCACCTTAATCCAATTTAATTCATTTTTGGGACCATATGACTTATAGTGTAAATCTTGCATGTAACTCAGTTCCAACACCCCTTCTTGATGTAATGCCATTAAAGAAAAGATAACCCCTCTGTATATATTTCCTTCCGCTGTTAAACATGGTATGACCGGATGAATAATATTTTCACAAAACGGATGCAATCCGCCCTCCCATGCCTCATTCCCCTTAATGATACTTTTCATTAACGAAAGCTGTGGAAGTGCATAGAAGCCTGAATATATACGTCTACCCAATCCCCAGCATTCCATCATTCGCTTCCATGCATTAACTTTCTCATGCCCAACTAATGTTTTCATTAATTGGCTATTGATTTGGTAGTGAATATTGCTAACAAACAATCTATCCGGCTTGACAAATAATTGTTCAAATAGGGAAGCAAATATTTTATCAAGCGAATCGCTAGGTAGATCTTCAGAAATTGAAAGTTTCCTTAATTTTAATAAAACCTCTTTGTTGCACCATGGTTTGTCTTGTAGAACAAAATATTTACATTTGTCTTTATATACAAACTGTAAATCCTCTAATACGGTCAAACCGCATTCAATTAAAGATGTGATGTCCCCGCTGTCCACATGCTGAAATTTTGCTTTTAACTTCTTTAAATCCAGTCCTGGATTAGTTCTTAAATTTTCGTAAATCACTTCAATTTCCGGTCCGTAGCACATTTGAAACAACATGCTCGCTCCTCCTCTTCTTATTTTCTAAAATATCGTTAAACGTTCTAAGTAAGTGGTAATAGTTATGGATTGATCTTAACTTCATATATTCTCTTGGGGATGGGACTAAGATCTGTTTTGCATCATTTTCACATACAGGGCATTCACAATTAAGCGGATTTTCCAATCGTGGACTTGTGGGTTTAGCTCGAGATTCTGAGAGGAAAAAGGTTCTAAATGGTCTGCTGTAGAACACTTGAAAGAACGCAGCTGCCATCGTTGGTCGTGTTGAATCAAATGAATTTACACCAATATCAACCATTGCACTAAGTTGGGGAATCCCTGTTACTCCAAAGACATGTAAGTTTGAAGACCCAACAACATCTGCAGCACTTCTGATCATTTCAATTTGGTGCGTCTGATGTTTAAAAAGTAACGATCCAATTCCAAATTTGGTATACCCCATCTTGATCAGTTCATATGCAGAGAACTCAATACTAGCTTGGTCATAACCTTGGATGACTCCCATTGGTTGAACATATTTCGGAAGATTACACTTATGAAAAATATTGAAATACTCATAAGCGTTAAATAGCGTTCTTTCTATCGCCATGTAACGTTCAGATAAAGAGGACTTATTTAACAATGGTTCATCAAAATGAACCATTTGAACATTTGCTTCTTTTTCGCAATCTTCTAAGATCGAGAGTTGAATATCAAAAACATCTTTTAGTGGAGGCCTAATTTTTTGTTTAACATAAAACACTGATCCACAGTCTAGTATTAGCTTGCTAGGTTTATTTTTATACCTTTTTACCCCACCTCTATTGTCAGGTATAGCACTAATTAAAACTGGACATTGAGGAAAGTAATCACAAAATACTGCATCACTGTGTGACCAACCAATATAAAATTCCATATTCTTATCTCCTTTCACAAAAAATATTACGTGATCATACGTGATAATTTGATTTTAGCACAGTTTACCATCTCTCATCTACTCTTGGAATAAAAAAAAGAAGCCATCAGGCTTCTTTTATCCATTGTCTCCATATTTCATATATTAAATCGCGTTGTGCATCATTAAATTTATAACTTCCTTTATTAACAAATAACACTGGGTTGTCTCTGTCAAAAAACTGACCTTTCCAATTTTCATAATGAAATTCTTTTGAGAGTAGGGGCAGCGGCAGATTGGTTAACTGAGAATCCTCAGTCCATTGCTCCATGAAATATCTAATATAGCAATACCAAGCAATGGCTGAGTCGGCAATGGATTTTTTTCGGAACTGTTTCCTCTGTGCTACAGGAAGATACCCTAGTACAGGATAATCATTCATTATTGAGTCAACATACTTAATTAAATCTTTAGCTAATCGAGGACATAAACTCCGTTCAACTCGATACCTTTGAAAATCCTTAAAAATATCATGCAGTGATCTAGTGGTCATTAATTTAGTGGAATTGCTGCTTATTTTCTCCCCCTTCTCAATCAACCGTTCGAAACGCTCAAAAGACATTAATTGATGCATACAGTAACTAGGAAAATACTGGGCTTCAGATACAATTAGAACGACGTATTCATCACTTATACTGCCGCTGGGCAATTTATAAGTAAACCGGGGGTTCGTCACTTGTAACTTATTGTTTATTAAACTTACCACAGCATCATAATTTACTAAAATGACGTCTTCACCAATTACATCAGACTGAATTATAGGAAAACCCCAGTCTTTAATCGCACCTAATGGCATTACCGCAAAATAAACGTCATTATTCTTTCTGGTTAAATTGCTTACGTTTTCAAAAGTAAAAACCATGGAATTTCCCCCAACGCAAATATGCCTTAGTGTACCACACTAAGGCGTAACTGCGCACTATTTATTCCACCGTTTTTTCAATTCCTGGATTTGACTGTAGTAGACATGTGTATTATGAAACCCTCTCCGTCTGTTTCTATTATTACCTCTGAATACAATCACATCAATTCCAATTTCCTTACATATATTACAATCACATTGTTCCCATGGACGTTCAGACAAAACCTCTCTGTAGAGATCCTCATGCACTTCACGGTTTTCCCCTAGAATTTTATCGTATTCTAGTATAGCTTCAAGTGTAGATGATATTTCTCTTTCTCCATCACTGAATTCCCTTAAAGCGATTAATGCCCCCTGTTCAAGCCTCTTATAATCATCAAACTCAATCTCATCATTATTTTGCATCATTTTTTTTACTCTTCCGGACGTTTCTTTTGCTTCGGGTATTCTGATCGCTGTGTAATGTTTACCACTCAAGGTATGATAGTTATGCCCTGTTCCTAACCACGCTCTTCTCAAAGGGGAAGAGGAGTCAAAAGAAGTAACACCCAGTTTATGGAATGATTCCATTGTTTTCATATCTCGTGCAACCCCAAACAAGTGCATACGAAACGTAGGATCAGGAATAACAGGTGCTATTTCTTTAAGAATTTCATATATTTTTTCGGATTGTTCTCTAGCCAATCCACCCAAGGCAACATAGTCATAACCTAGTCCAATAAGATGCTCTACTGCTCTTCGGAAAGAAGGCGGGTCCCATCCTTGGACTATACCTATCGGATGAAATTGATAGTTACTTGTTTCCCTATTTTCCCTATACATGCGTATAAACTCTTCCGCCATAGTAAGGGTTAGTTCATAACGCCGGTTTCTAATATTTTCATCTCTCTGGAAGGGACCCACTATTAGATGGTCAATTGACACCCCATAATCAAAACCCAGGTTGTGATAGTAATCTATAATCTCTTGAGTCGTATACGGCGGTACTTCTTTATCAATATAACTAAAGGCACCACAATCCCCCATAATCGGGTATTCCCTAGGTAGTCGATAAAAATCGTGTAACCCCATATCATTAATCATCAGATTTTTTTGCTTAGTAGCATTATCGATATTCACTTTAGAAACAAGCAGTCCATCAAACTGAGGTCTTTCAAAAATCTGATGAGCATACACATCATTTTCTAATGGATTCCTGTTTTTTTCAGAGAAATCAGCCATAAAGTCATAATTTGGATCGACTCTATCATCATTCTCTGGAAGATAAAATCTGGGTTCCTCAATGCAATTTATAGCCACTAACTCATCTGGTACAGGAAACATTTCATTATAGAACCGTAATAAGTCTTCTTTTTCAGATGAATCACTAAATAACTCAGGTTGTTTTGTTGAATCAATTGATTCCAAAATAAACTCTCTAACCTGATCAGGATGATTCATTATTGTACTCCACTTCTGATCTATGTTAGATGTAATAATATTCCTTAATAAATGTGCAAAAAGATACCCTTTGATTCCTATCAAACCATATTTTAACGTTTTAGCTTCTTTTTCTCCAATAGTTAATACATGATAATCGTCCCAGTTTAGAATTCGAGAACGACTGGATGCTCCTGCAAAAAAGATCGCTTTTTGATTACTTTGTAACTTTAATGGCCACTCCACCGCTTGCAAGTATTTGTCTCCAAGCAAGAAAAAAACAAGATTATAATCGGCAACTTTCTTTTGTAAATTTTGTGTAATTTCAAGTTGACGCGCCCATTTTTTTATAGTCTGCGAGTCCATTGTATTAAAAGTCACTTCATACGGAACAATTTGCGCATCTTCATTCAAAAGACCATAACCCGCTGAAATAATGCAAAGATCAATTTCCCCGCCTTGTTTCCGGTATTCTTTAATACCACTCATTAGCGCAAGGTGTTGACTCCCTGTATACATTTCATCAGCACGTTCTTTGAACTCCAACAATTCTGCTTCTCTTTGTTTCAATACATTTTCATTTTTGAAATCATCAAATACAAGTTGATTTATCGGTTTGTGTAACTTCTCTCCAGTACAAGAAGTGACAACAAGAATACGTTTTGACAAAATCATCACATCCCTTATCAACACAATATAAAATAGGGCGAGAACGCCCTATTTCTAAACAGCTTTTGTGTGTTTCAAAAAAAAATTTTTAACAATAATTGCAGCAAGTATTTGAACCAATGTCTTAAAAATGATTTGACCAACAATCGCCAGAAATACAGCATTCCAGGGAAGAATATTAGCTCCCAGTGGGGATAGTCCCACAATAACAAAAATAATACTATCTAGTATTCCACCAACAATACCACTGTATGCTACCCTCATATGAAAAGGTAGTTTAAGGCGCGAATAGATTTCGGTATCTGTGGTCTCAGATACCGCAAATGTAATGATTGAAGCAAATACAATCCAAAGTGTATCACCAAGTAAATATGATGTTAATGCTGATAAAACCATTGCTATTAAAATGAGGAAATAGGTCTTCCGCCTACCAACAAAATTTTGTACAAAATCGCGGAATATAAATGTTGCCCCTATTATAAATGTCCCTGCCGGAATAATAAAAGGTCCAACAAAAAATGGGGGTACTCCTGCTGTTACGACATTTGATAAAACAATAGCAAGCAAATAAGCTAATATCGTAAAGTATTTAATATTACATCACCTCTTCAGTCCGGTCACCCTCTAATTATAACACCACTTTTTGTTCCGAGCTACCCTCACCAAACAAAATAAAACTACAAATTTCGACTCATTCTGCTAAAAAAAATATTGAGAGAGGAATTTTCTGCTTTAAGTTGAATAATTATATGAACACTTTTTTCTTATAACTTGGTTGAAAAAATGGAGGTTATTTAATTGAACAATTATGGTAAATCTGCTATTCGTTCAGTAGAACTCATTCATTCTGGTGAAGTTTCCTATACAGAAGAAGCATGGGAAATAGCGACTAGAGAATTTTTTACAATTAAGACCAAGGCATGTCCCAGAAGTGCTTTTCTAGGATTATGCGAGGCAGGTTTGATAAAAGATGTGTATCAGACACATATCAAACAGCCTCTTAAAGCTTCCACTAACAAAGACCATACAGTAGAAGCTGTTAAACTACTTTCAGAGAATGAAGCATATGCTTCATTTAAACCGCTTCAATTGTGGCGAACTCTTATGAATGGAAATCCTAAGTCTCATAATTTTCAAATGGATGTTGTTTTGGCATTATGGAAAAATGATTTGATTGTTCCTTATAAATCTCTTGTCGCACTTTAGAATTTCAAAGTTGGCAATCAGAATTATTACCAATTGTTTCGTTTCTTCCTAACTGACTATCAATTAGAACATTATGCATATTGACGGTAATACTATCGAATACTAATTCTACCCTTATTTTTCATTTCATCACGCCCCTTGGGAATAGCCACGCCTGTAAAGGAGCCAAGACGAGTTCACGTCAACCTTTATAGGCCATCGTGATGAATTGCTAACTTGTTCGAGCATCGCATACCACTCATGTGAGGTGATAAAATCCTGCGTCAATCCCTCATCAACACCGCCACACTCTCCACATGCACTGTATGCGGAAACATATCCACCGGCGTAACCTCTACCGTGCGATATCCGCCATCCTTCAGCACCCGCAGATCCCTTGCCAACGTAGACGGATTACAGCTCACGTACACCACGCGCTCCGGCTTCATCTCAAGAATCGTCTCCAGCAAGCGAGGGTCGCACCCTTTACGCGGAGGATCAACCACGATGACATCGGCCTCGATGCCCTGCTCTTTCCAGCGCGGAATCACGTCTTCGGACGCGCCGACTTCAAACTCTACATGCTTCATACCGTTCAGTTCCGCATTCGCACGCGCATCCTCGATCGCTTCCTTCACGATTTCGACCCCATACACCTTCTTGGCATGTTGGGCCAAAAACAGGGATATCGTCCCAATGCCACAATAGGCGTCAATCACGGTCTCCGCTCCGGTTAATCCTGCATACTCCACCGTTTTACCGTACAGTACTTCTGTCTGGGCAGGGTTCACCTGATAGAAGGAACGCGCGGAAATGGCGAACTTCACATCGCCTATATAGTCATGGATGACCTCACGACCCCACAGGACGCGGGTCACATCCCCGAAAATAACGTTCGTTTTGCGTGTGTTAACATTTTGGCAAACACTCACAACAGCCGGGAGCTCCTCACGAATAGCAGAGATCCACTCGTTAACACATGGAATCCGCTCGCCATTGGTCACGAGTACAATCATCATCTCCCGGGTAGCAAAACCGATCTTCACCACGACATGGCGAAGCAAGCCCTGACCTGTCTCTTCATTGTAGGCGGTGATGCCTAGCTTCCGCCCAATGGCTTTGACGCGGCTGACGACCTCGTCGTTCTGTTCATGTTGGATTAGGCACGTTTCCATGTCGACGATCCGGTGGCTGCCGCGGGCGTAAAAGCCGCCGACCAAGCCACCTTCCGTTACACCGATAGGTACCTGGGACTTGTTGCGGTAGCGCCAAGGCTCGCTCATGCCGAGTGTCGGACGCACGAGGATTCCCTCTCGATCTGAATTGCCAGTATCTTGTCCATCTTCCACACGCGTCTCTCCAGCACCTGCCGCCTCACGCACCACCCGCAGCTTCCCGATCCGCTCCAGGTTGTCCACCACCAACTGGCGCTTCCACTCCAGCTGTCCGGCGTAACTCATATGCTGCAGCTGGCAGCCGCCGCATTGGTCGTAGATCGGGCACGGGGCAGCGATGCGGTTTGGGCTCTGCTCGACCAGCTCCAGCAGCTTGGCGTAGCCATACTGCTTCTTGGTCTTAAGCACCTTCACCCGGGCCTTCTCGCCCGGCAGGGCGCCCTGAACGAACAGGGTGTAGCCATCCGCACGGCCGACTCCTTCCCCGTCATGATTCATTCCTATAATATCGATCACGACCTCGTCGTTCTTGGCCACCGGCAGGTCCAGGAGGGCGGCCGAAGACGCCGCCGGCTTGCCGCTGCGGCGCATGTCGCTTCCCTTGCGGTTCTTCTTCATGTTGTGCTGTTCACTTCTTTCCGTTCAACTTGTCTCTTGCTACTCTATATTCCCCATCGGATCATCATCCATAATAAAAGCGGATGCTCTCCGTTACTGTTCCTTCACTTAAACAACAAAAAGCTCCCCCAAGGGAGCTTATCGCACAAGCTCACGTCCATCATTATACGGGAGCTTCCTATGTTATTCAATCCAAGAACCTGCAAATCCAATCATTTACTTACAACAGCCTGGAGTCTTAACGGCGATTCGCAGCCTGTTCCATCTCTTCCAATGGCCCATCGCCTCAATCGCCTGCCTATCCCTGATATCCTGGCTAGTACACTGACTCAGACAAAACAATCATTAGTCATATACGCACTCGGCGCTATCTCTAGCCTTGGGTATTGCTTAGTTAGCACTTCGGCGCTGACTCCCAACTATCGGCCAGGCCACCGTGTCTTATGCACCCAATGCTATCGCCCAACAGTCAGTTATCGCTTCCTACGCACACTAACGCCATCTCCCACAACCGCCATCTCACCCAAAAATCCTTAAATGCTGCGGCAGGACGCGGAACGTGCCCGGCAGGACGCCGCCGAACTCGCCGTCCAGGTTCAGCTGAACCGGACCGGGAGAGACAACCTCCATATAGTCGGTGCGGAAATGCACGACCTTCTTGTCGTTGATATGCTCGCCGCGCAGGGCGAGGGTTGCGACGCGCACGAACTCCGCCAGATTGCACTTGCGCAGCGCAATGACGTCGAACAGGCCGTCGTCAATGCTCGCGCCCGGCGCGATTTTGTCGAAGCCGCCGACCGAGTTGCTGTTGGCAATGAGGAACACCATGAACTCGTCATGGATCGCCTCATGACCGCTGGCGTTGATGATGAGCTCCTGCGGCGTAAGGCTGACCATTTTCTCGATCCCCTTCAAATAATACGCCAGCTGCCCGATCATCGTCTTCAGCTTGCTCGGCACCTCGTAGGTGAGCTCGGTCAGCGTACCACCGCCCGCTATATTAATGAAGTAGCGATCATTGGCTTTGCCCACGTCAATCGGACGCGTCTCGCCTCGAATCACCAGATCGCAGTACTCCTCCCAGTTCTTCGAGATGCCGAGTGCCCGTGCAAAATCATTCGTGGTCCCCATAGGGAATATGCCGAGCGGCGGAAGGTTATCCCTGCCAGCCATCCCGTTGATGACTTCATTGATCGTTCCGTCGCCTCCGGCGGCAATCACAAGATCGTACCCCCGCTCTACAGCATCTGCAGCTTCACGGGTAGCATCTCCCTCCCCCTTGGTAGCATGACTGGAGGTTTCAATGCCAGCACTGTCCAGACGGTCCAAAATATCAGCAAGCCGACGCTTCATCTCCTCCCGGCCGGAGGTTGGATTATAGATTAACCTTGCACTTCTCATTAACGATACGCCACCTACTTATGATTTCAAGGATTGAAGAAGAAGTTTGGCCTGCGACTCCATCCACTGCGGAAGCAGCGGGTGTGGAAGCAAAGTCCTGCCGGTATACCGGCATTCAAGCCCCTCGAGCCGATTGGGTATAACCTTCTCCGTAAAATACCCCTCACTCAAAAAAAGCGGAGCTACGATCACATCGCAGCCGCGCTCCATCCATGCTGTCACTTTGTCCCGCACATCGCCGGGACTGAGTAAGGCATAATCCGCGCTTGTACCGCTTACTTCGCTAACTCGCCGTGCCAATGAGTTAATACCCTTTTCCCAGCGGCGGCGAAACAGATCATGCCTGCTGCCGTGTCCGACAAGAAGAATGACCTCCTTCGCCGGATTCACGGACAGCTCTCTTACTTTATCCCATACCATTGCGGCAATCTCGGGGTCGTCATCCATCGGCGCACCGAAGTGAATCCGGGATCGTACCCTGAACGGCGCAAGGTCGGTTTCCATGTCCGGAACAGCCTTCGCTCCTATAGCATAAGCTATTTCGTCAACATGTGTGCTGCCGGACGAGACAAATAACGGAATGACCACGATGTCAGTGACACCCTGATCCTCCAAGGCCGTAATGCCGTCCTGAATCAGACGGCCTTCTACCAATTCCAGATAGGAAGATACGACAGGTATATCCATGCGGGACGCCAATTCGTGGACGGCTTCGTCCACCAGCGACACCCAGTTCTGTTCACGCGAACCATGACTAATGACCAGCACACCCGGCTTCGTCATGGTGTTAACGCCCTAAACGCTCCAGCGTCATTTTATAACCGTCATTGCCGTAATTCAGGCAACGCTTCACACGCGAGATGGTTGCGGTGCTTGCTCCCGTTTCTGCTTCAATCTGGTTGTATGTGCAACCCTTGCCAAGCATACGCGCTACTTCGAGCCGTTGTGACAAGGACTGGATTTCGTTCACGGTGCAGAGATCATCGAAGAATACATAGCATTCTTCCACACTGCTCAGGGTTAATACAGCTTCGAATAATTGATCGATGCTTTTATCATTTAACTTCTTTAATTGCACTGGATGATCATCCCCTATTGTTACTGTGTATAACACTCGCACTCCCATTGTACCCGAGCGGATATAGTCTTTTCAAGCATTAACGATTTCACGCACTGCAGGACAACCATTACGAGAGGTCATTCACCCTGATGTACTCTCTTATTTTAACCTAACGAAGGACACGCCAAAACCTTCCTAGGCCATCGCCCGATTCCGCTCCTATCCCGAAAATAGGGGTATTCGCCTAAACCCATCGCCCGCCCGTATCATACAGTATAGTATCTTAACTCACAAAGGAAAGTGATATCATGACTGGTCATTCTCACTATTATCATCGCCGACCTTCCTCTAAGCGCTCGCTAAGCGAATATGATTCACTGCCGCAGGAGCCAACGTCATACCCCGGTATTTCTCCATACAGCGATTTTCCAGAAGTCGGCGAATCCAATCTGTATCCATACGCTGACGCTCTTTCAAACGATACGCTGCCTGTACCGGGCATGGAGGCTTCGGCTTCGGCTCTAACACCATCCAGCAACTCTGGCGGCGGGGGTCTGGCAAGTCTCCTCGGCGGAGGCGGCAGCGGGAGTGGAGGCGGAATAAGCAAACTCCTTGGCGGCCTCGGGGTCAACAATCTGAGTGACGTCAAGGGCCTCATCGATCGGATGGGGGGCATCGACGGGTTGGTTAACAACATCGGCAAGGTACAGAAGGTCATGCAGGGCTTCCAGCAGCTTGCGCCCATGGTTTCCCTGCTTGCAGGCGCGTTCACGAAGAAGAAGGGCGGCCGCGGATCATCCACGGCATACACGGACCAGAACGACGACTACGAATACAGACCGCGGAAACGCCGGTCCTCGGGGGGCAGACGACATTCCGGCTCGCGCAAAAGCTCAGGATCACGCAAAGGCAGACGTCGTCGTTAATCTGAAGTGAAATCTCGGCATCAGCACCAGCACCGCGCATTTCAGCAAGACCACAGCCTCTGAACAGCTGAGACGATCTGCTCTGACCAACAGCGCAGCTGCGCCTTAGCGAACAACAGGCGGGATAAATAGCAAGCTCATACATGACGAAGTAGGCTCCGGTCTGTCAATTCCAGACTGGAGCCCTATCTTTTTTCCTAAAATATGATCCTATTCAGCGCGTCCAGTCCCCTTCGGGACCGGCTTCTTGCTGCTCGTCGCTCTCGAGTGACTTCAAGCGGAACCAATAAGAGCCGCGCAGACCAGAACGCAGCAGCATCGTAATGCTGCCCAGCAGATACAGCACCGTCGCAATCCGCTTCATCTGCGGATAGAACATCAGAATGCTGCCCGCAATGAACAACAGCCCTGTCATAATTTCGCTGATGACCATGCCAACCTCGTAACGGTTCGTAACGGCCAGCTTACGCTTTCGTTTCCAGGCCGAGCGGAACATCCGGCGCAGGAGCCGGTTACGAACAGGCTCATCTTGGTGACGCGATGTACGCTTCTTGGGATGTGGTTTGAGCCCAGGCTTCATATGCAGTCCCCCCTCAGCAAGCTTATACCCCTTACGGAAGAACAAGAACCACAGCGATTCAGCATTCGCCTTTTTTATGAAGGACAACCCTCCCCGATGATCCGATCAACATTTACCTAAAACTTGGAACGGCAGAGACACTGGCAGGAAGTCCGTCTGATTCAGAAGAGCTTAACCACTTCACGTCCACGAACCTTCTTATTTAAACCAGCCTCGCCGAATAAACCACGTCACCATGCCTCCGCCGAGCACAAACATCAGCAGAAGCACAAGGAAATATCCATAATGCCACCCAAGCTCCGGCATATTCTCAAAATTCATCCCGTAAATCCCGGCGATCAGGGTGAGCGGCATGAATATGGTCGTGATGACCGTGAGTGTTTTCATAATCGTGTTCATCCGGTTCGAATTCACCGATATGTAACTGTCCCGAAGATCCGCCGTCATCTCGCGGTCCGCCTCAATCATGTCCGCCAGCTTCAGCAGGTGATCATAGATATCGGAAAAATAGGCATGGTGCGCGTGATGCTCCATATGCTGCGAGTTCACGATCCGGTACAGCAGATCCCGCATCGGCACGACCGTCCGCCGCAGGCGCAGCAGTCTGGAGCGAAGCGCAAACACCTGATTCATCAGGTCCTCAACGGAATCCTTCTCCCCTTGGCTTTCGAGCTCGGCCAGCTCGTCCTCTATGGCGAACAGGCTCGGGAAATACTGATCCACCAGCTTATCCATAATAGTATATGCCGTAAAGCTTGGACCATCCTGACCGAGCGGTCCCTTGCCGGCGACCGAGGTCACCCGTTCCCAGGCATCATCCATTTCGGATAGCTCCTGCTGGTGGTAGGAGACCACAAACGCAGGGCCCAGAAACAGATCCACCTCCACCGCCTGCAGCGTATCCGGCTGAAGTGCATGCAGGACAAAAAACTTCGTCTGTTCGTAATAATCCAGCTTGGGCCGCTGCAGAATGTGCAGACAGTCCTCCACCGCCAGCGGATGAAAGTGAAAATAACGCTCCAGCAGCCGCGCTTCCTCCGGCGTGGGATTGCTGAAATCCGCCCAGATCCAGGCGTAGTCCTCCATTCGGATCTCTTCGAGTGAAAGTCCGGTGACCGTTTCATAGCTTGGCGTAATGGCTAATGTGCGAATCATGTTAGCATTCTCCCCTTCCCTGCACCTGCTGTTTCTTTGAACAAAAAAAGCCAATCGATTCCTGATTGGCCCCACAACTATCCATAATCTATGTGTAATGTAGCATTAATTGGTTTAGAAAAGAATTTTAAATATGATGCCTGCCAGCACAGCCGTAATCGGAATGGTAATAAACCAGGTTACAATAATACGTCCTGCCAGGGACCATTTTACAGCGGAGAAGCGTTTCGCTGAACCTACCCCGAGTATGGCCGATGTGATCGCATGCGTCGTACTGATTGGCAAGTGAAGCAGCGTTGCCGTAAAGATAACGGATGCTCCCGTGAAATCAGCGGCGAATCCGTTGATCGGCTCGATTTTGAAAATCTTCGTGCCCATGGTTTTGATGATCTTCCAGCCACCTACCGAGGTCCCAAGGGCCATCGCCGTAGCTGCAGAGAGTTTAACCCAGAATGGAACTTCCATCTCGGACAGTTGACCTGACGTAACCAGGGCAAAGGTGATAATCCCCATCGCCTTCTGTGCATCATTGGTACCGTGCGTGAAGGATTGCAGTGCCGCGGTAAAAATCTGCATGGTACGGAAGCCTTTGTTCACCGTATGCGGACTGCGTTTCGCAAAGATGACTTTTAGCAGCTGCATCACCAGATAACCGATAACAAACGCGATAATGGGTGACAGGATGAGCGCAAGCACAATATCGGTAAATCCGCCATAATTCAGCTTATCACTACCCGCTCCAACGAATACCGCCCCTGCCAAAGCTCCGATCAGAGCATGGGAAGAAGATGACGGCAAACCAAACCACCAGGTGACCAGGTTCCAGATAATCGCTGACAGCAGGGTTGCAATCACAACCTGCAGACCGTTGTCCAGTGCTGCGGGATCCGCCACGCTGCCCCCTATCGTCTTGGCAACGCCGGTAAACATCATCGCACCGACAAAGTTCATGCCGGCTGCAAGTAAAATTGCCGCACGCGGCTTCAAAGCCCGGGTTGATACCGATGTTGCTATGGCATTAGCCGTATCATGGAACCCGTTAATGAAGTCAAATGCAAGCGCCAAAAAAACAACAATTACTAGTACTACCATCGTTGTATCCATAGTTCAGGACTCCCTTACGAGTTGCGCATAATGATGGATTCCAGCATATTAGCCACGTCTTCGCAGGTGTCCGTGGTTGTCTCAAGTCGTTCGTAAATCTCTTTTTTCTTGATCAGCAGAATCGGGTCAGATACCGTAGCGAACAGATCCTTGATGCTGATGCGCAGCAGTTCGTCGCCTTGGTTCTCCAGATCGTTCAGGCGAATCGTGTACTCACGAATAGCCAGAAGTTTTTTCTGGGAGAGCAAATGAATGGCTTTCTGGATTTCATAAGCCGATTGACGCAGAATTTCCGCAAACTGCACCATGTATTCATCAGGTTTACCCAACTGATACATATAGAATCGGGATGCCGTAGCCTCCAGTCCGTCCATCACATCGTCCAAACTGGTTGTCAGGTCCATAATATCGTCGCGTTCGATTGGCGTGATAAACGTTTTGTTGAGCTCGGTGATAATTGTATGTGTATAGGTATCACACTGCGACTCATATCTCTTCATTTCGTTGGCAAATTCAAGCACATCCTGAAGATTGGAAACGTGCTGCGAAAAATAATCTGCGGCTTGTACCACCGTATCGGCCATATTCTCCAGTGTTTGGAAGAATATATCCTTCTTCTTCAATTTCATACTCTTAACCCCTTTTTTCGATAAATTGCCGCGAACGTCCTTAAAGATAAGACAACCTTGAATATCTTATCACATCCATGGCAGGGTGTGTATAGAAAAGTAACACTCAAAAATGTGAGAAAACAACAGCTAAGTTAATGTATGGATATCATTCCATTTCCCTTGCCTATTAACATCTCCGTAAGCGTGCAAATTATCCCAAAACCGTGTCCATTATCCGAACTTGCGACCTAAGGATTCGAGATCGTGACATGGCTTTCAAAAGAAGGCGCATTCGGCACAATGTTGAAATACGTCGTTCCCGGAACCAGCGGCACTTCCTTGCCGTCCTTCACAAAACGGATCGCATCACCCGCAGCTCTTGCCCACTGGCCCGTAATGACCTCTCCACGCTGGAACAGCATCGCTTCCCCGCCGGCTTCCACGTTCACGGCAAGTCTGCCCACATCATCCAGCACCTTATGGTCTGCCCCGAGGACAATCACATTCGCAGCCTCAAGCTGTACGTTATCGTTGAGATCCACGTGCGGCGATCCATTGACCGACCGTTTGTACGTATTCGAGGAGCCGTCGTACTGATAATCCACCACATAGCTGTCCAGTAAAAATTTGATTTCGACCTTCTCTGCGGGTTCGCCGGAAACCCCCTCCACGGGTTCAGTGCCCTCTGCCCCGTCGCCGCTTGTTGCAATCGTCTCCGGATAGAACGTATACTGCGGCACCTGCACATCGTTGCCGTAATTGAGCTTGGCCGCTCCTTCGCGGAGCTTCTCGTCGCTGGAATACAAATTATGCGGAGCTTTGCGGTTGTTGGCTCTCCAGAAATAGGCCCCTGCATTTCCGATCTCATCCATGTCCTGCTTGCGCTGCTGTTGAATGATCGTATAAGCTTCAGGGCTGCCTCCTGCATGCACAAGAACGCCGCCATAGCTCTCGCCCAGATTAATCAGATAAGGGCGGATACTGCGAATCGGTCCGATCTCCTCGATCCCAGACTGGCTTTGAAAGATGCCGATCAGTCTCGTGATTCCTCCCTCCGCCAGAACTTCATATACCATATCCGCTTGTCCCAGACCCGACTGCGGCCTAGCGGCTGGTGCGTTATTGATCATAACGGCCAGCGGCCTCTGCGTCAGTGACGCTTCTAACGGCAATCCCGTCAGAGGTGCGTGATAAGGAGAAGACGTATTCTCCTGCGTTTCTTCTGCCGGCTGCTCCATTGGAGCCTCCACCTCCGGTGTCGGAGCAGGCTCCGCCTTCTTATCCCCATTGCATGCTGACAGCAGCAGTACAGCCGCAATCGACAACAAGCTCGTCCTCCATGCGAACCTCTTGAAAGACAAAGACCCTTTGCTAAGCATATTGTTTCCCCCTATGAACGCTCCCGTTACTTATTACCCTAATATTCCAACCCTTTTACCGGAAATTTCCAACCGACGTTTCAACTTTAATTTACATTTAATCACAAGATCCGTGATTTGTCTGTATAAAGAAGGGATACAATCGGCTCATGAATCTCCTTCACGGAGTTGGCTATTATTTTCGGATTACGAGGAATGGATTATCTAGCAAACAAGTATAAGTTCTTGACGTGAGCTATAAAAAAAGCCGCGGTATCCGCGACTTCTGATGCGTGCATTTATCCTCCCACGTATTAGCATTTTTTCATACTTAGTAAGGTGTTAGCTTCTTTTTTCAGTAATTTCTAAAATGACTTACTTCTCATTCATGCTGCACCTCAATGAGATAGTGAGAATATTAAACATGCCAGTATTAGACTGCAAGATGGTACAAACAGAATATGAAGCTTTAGACATTTAAGTGTACTTTAAGCCAATACTAATATAGAGAGAAAACTATTTAGTCATTAGCATATCGTCTATTAATTTTATCAGTGTGTCGCTTCTTGAACTTAAGATCTTATATTTTTTCTCATTATTACTAACTTCAACAACTACATAGCCTCTATCATTAATCACAATTGAATAATTGTTTGACTTATTAACTATTACGATATCATATGCATTTGTTTGACTTTGAATATTCGTCCCACCTAAAACTCTTCGGTACTTGGAGAGTTCTAATAAATGGATAAAATAATCTGCATCTTCTCCACTAATTTCAGTATTTAAAAACTTACTATCTTTAATTTCATCAAATCTTACATTAAAATTTATTTTCTCCACGTTTTTCAATTCAAACACGTCGTTCGCACTTTGTGGGCGAAAATAATAAATTGTCCCAATAATCAATATTATAAAGAGAAAAAATAGAAAGACCTTTATGTACTTTTTTTTAATAGTCATTATTCATTCTCCCTCCTTATAAAATAAACTAACTACATGAACATGTAGTTAGTTTATTTTATTGTTACTGTCTTGACAACTTTAGATATAGAACGTGCTATTACAACCTCTTGTATTTGATGTTAGCTAGCACTTTTAAACACTAGACCGTAATAATTCCACGTTAAGAGCCATTCTCTATATTGGGAAGTACTATCTCTAAACAGATAACAATAATGTGCTAAATTATTAAATTCAGGAGTCTTTTTATAAATCACATTTGATTGTGTCATCGTACTTTCACCATTGACAATCGTTATCCCTACCAATCTGTGCCAAGATTCTTCACCAATTGCCTTAGTCTTCATGTTTGTCATATTCTTACCCAGTGCTTATTCTGGAACGTTCACAACTTTGTGATATTTATCACATATATTGTGAATATTTTCACTTATAATAAAGACATAGAGAAGGTGATCACTTCTAGACAACAAGAACCCACAACATCGACATCGGAAACACAGCAATCAACCAAAAATCAAAAACTCACTTAAGGAGTGGTTTATATGTTTAACAACTGGCTGAGAACAAACAAATTAGCAATGTGGCTGCTGACCATCATTCGGGTCTACCTCGGATACGAGTGGATGACGGCAGGCTGGGGTAAACTAACCGGCGGCTTTGATGCCGGAGGTTTCCTGCAAGGCGCGATTGCCAACGCAAGCGGCGATCACCCGGCGGTACAAGGCTGGTGGGCAGCGTTCCTCGAACATGCGGCACTGCCGGGCGTGAACCTGTTTAACTTCATCATCCCACTCGGTGAATTCCTGGTCGGTCTCGGACTGATCCTCGGTACCTTCACCACCTTCGCCGCACTGATGGGACTGGTCATGAACGCCGCGTTCCTCTTCTCGGGTACAGTAAGCACCAACGCCCAGATGCTGCTGCTTGAAGTACTGGTCATCGTCGCCGCTGCTAATGCCGGTAAAATCGGGTTTGACCGTTGGGTACTCCCTTACCTCCGCGGTGTATGGGGCCGGATTACGCACCGCGCCAGCGAGCCTGAAACAACGACAACAAATTTTAAAAAGCGCACAGCTTAACATAGTCTGATTCAATAGAAAAGATGATGGGAACTGTCGGTTCCCGTCATCTTTTTTTCATGCCAAGAACCCAGGCCAAATCGCACCTTACGCGAATACTGTATTTAAATACAGTTTTTTGCAAATATGAATAATTTGATTAGAGACGACATTAAATAGATCGTCGCTGTTTTTTTCGGCTATCATCGCTTTAACGAATTTCAAATTTGCAAAAATCTGAAAACAAAAAAGAGAATGATTATTCATGGAGGAGTGGTGCTGGTGTTTATTCAATGGTTGCAATCAAGCAAAATCGCAATGTGGCTGCTGACGGTCATCCGGGTGTATGTCGGGTATAAGTGGTTGACGGCAGGCTGGGGCAAGTTAACGGGAGGCTTTGATGCAAGCGGATTTATGCAAGGGGCGATTGCCAAATCTACAGGAGAACAACCCGCGGTTCAGGATTGGTGGGCCGTATTCCTGAAGCATGCCGCACTGCCGGGCGTCAAATGGTTCAACATTATCGTTCCGCTTGGTGAATTTCTCGTTGGGCTCGGTCTGATCCTCGGCACGTTTACCGCGTTCGCGGCACTTATGGGGCTTGTGATGAACTCTGCGTTCCTGTTCTCGGGCTCCATCAGTATCAATGGTCAGCTCCTGCTGCTTGAATTCCTCATTATTCTCGCAGCTGCCAATGGCGGCAAGATCGGTATTGACCGCTGGCTTATGCCATATCTCCAGGAGAAATTCACACGCCGGGTCAAAATCAGCAGCGATCCCTCTGCTCTTCAGAAGCAAACAGTCTGAGTAGCAGGAGTCCCGATGGAGCACTAATGGCATACAGCAGAACAAAATCAATAGGTTCCGTAATACCAGCTTAACTCCAGCTTTAATGTGGTTATCTTTTTCCTCGATCAGGTGGCGCTTGGCTCCTCTGCTGTCTGAGTCGACTCATTCGCTTGATTTTAAGTATATTATCCGGGCTTTTCCCCTCTGTCGCTTACAGCAGTGAACCACTTCTTTGCCAGCTTAAAACATGAATGTACTGCTCCTGCTAGACTGGAAAATGCAGTCGTTCTGATCATTACGCCTACTCCTTAGCTTAAGTACCCGCTCTTTCTCTTACTTGGAGCCTGGGAGCTTGCTCCTGCTGTGTTGATACGCAATTGTTCTGCTCATTAGTTGAGGCACAGTACGGAACAGCTTCGTGCTCCACTCACACCAACGGGTGACTGCGGCATTCCATCCCGGTCATCCGTATCTTATCAGGCAATCCTTCCTCTCCGTACGACCCTTGATCTATATGTATACCGCATTCACATGTTAGACTATTTCTGCACATATGCACCCACAACTTACGACTTCCTGCTTACTCCTGCTAATGAGCGCACTCCTGCCACTGCCTAGCACACCAACTTCAAGCACCTTCACATACGTTTGCTACATCTACACTTCATCCTACGTACGGTTGTCCCTAATCCTATTCCTCTACACTACCGCCTTACTCATCCGCACTCTTGCCACTGCCCTTTGCACACCAATTTCCTGCTCCCTTACCTTGCACATCACCTTCAAGTACTTTCTACATCTAACTTCATCCAACATACAGCTCCCCTAATCATCTTCCTGTACACCGCTGCCCTGTTCGCTCATGTACAATTCCTGACACTGCCCTAAGCACATTAACTCCCTGCTCCTTCGACTAGTTTCTACATTTGAACTTCATTCTGCTTACTGGCCTCTACTCTATTCCTACTATTCCTCCACACTTCTGCACCGGCTCATGCTCCCTCCTACTACTGCCCTTTGCACACCAACATTCTGCATCTTCACTTACTTTCTACATCTGCGCTCCATCCTGTATACCGACTGCTCTCCACTCCTACTCCTCTATCCTACTGCTCTTGAGTTCTCATACTCTTACTCCTGCACATGCTTCCATTTCCCCAAGATGATTATTTTTTATGATATTAATCACAAATGTGATTTTTATCACATATATTGTGATTTATTTCACTTATAATAAAGACATGAAAGAGATGATCATCTTCCTAAATCAACACCAGCGCACAACTTCAACACATCCGAGAACCAGCAAGGAAGCTTTCATAAAAAAGAAATCATACTTTTAAGGAGTGGTTTATATGTTTAACAACTGGCTGAGAACAAACAAAATTGCAATGTGGCTTCTGACCTTCATTCGGGTCTACATCGGTTATGAGTGGATGGTCGCAGGCTGGGGGAAATTGACGGGCGGTTTTGAAGCAGGCGGGTTCCTGCAAGGCGCGATTGCCAAGGCAACCGGAGATCATCCAGCCGTGCAAGGCTGGTGGGCAGCATTCCTGGAACATGCAGCACTGCCAGGCGTGAAAATCTTCAACTTCATCATACCGATGGGCGAGTTCCTCGTAGGGGTCGGGCTGATCCTTGGTACCTTCACTACCTTCGCCGCACTGATGGGACTTGTCATGAATGCCGCGTTCCTCTTTTCGGGCACGGTGAGCACCAACGCCCAAATGTTACTGCTAGAGGTACTGATCATCGTCGCAGCAGCCAATGCCGGTAAAATCGGTCTCGACCGTTGGGTACTCCCCTACCTTCGCGGCCTGTGGAACAAAGTAACGCACAAAACAACCAAGGCGACGGCAACACCCCTACACCGCTAAAAAACAAACGGCTTAATATAGTAAGCAACTAAAACTTAAAGGATCTAACCTATTGATTAACAGCCCGACTTGAGCAATCAAGCCGGGCTGTTTTTGTTCTGGCATGCGTTGGGGCATACATTTGAGCAAGGTCTAGCATACATTCGAGGTTTAGCATACGTTCAAGGTTTAGCATACGTTCGAGTTTTGCATACGAGCTTGTACTTTCTTTCGAGCGTTACTTTATAAGGCACTGACTAGTTACTTCAATTTTAGCGGACTCAGCGGACCTTATTTTGACCAAAACCACCTTTTCTTTAACACTAACGGACCAGAGATCCGTTATTCATCGAATTAGCCCCTCATTTTACGTGATATCCGCAATTTAACGGATCGTGTGTCCGATAGATCCCCCAATTGCGAGCAAAAAGTAAAAATAGCGGATCTGAGGTCCGGATACAACCCGGCCCAACCCTATCGTGTGTCCGATAGATCCCCCAATTGCGAGCAAAAAGTAAA
>NZ_BIMC01000005.1 GCF_004000885.1 Paenibacillus glucanolyticus NBRC 15330 | reverse complement strand
ATTTACAAGCTTCAGGGATAAGATGAGTATCCGATATGGGTTTCGTCGAAGTTCGCGAAGAACTAAGGCTCGGTAGCTCAGTCGGTAGAGCAGAGGACTGAAAATCCTCGTGTCGGCGGTTCGATTCCGTCCCGAGCCACCATGTAATTTTATAATTGTGTATGCCGGTGTAGCTCAATTGGTAGAGCAACTGACTTGTAATCAGTAGGTTGGGGGTTCAAGTCCTCTCGCCGGCACCATTATGGAGGATTAGTGAAGTGGCTAAACACGGCAGACTGTAAATCTGCTCTCTTCGAGTTCGGTGGTTCGAATCCATCATCCTCCACCAGTTTTTAGGGGCATAGTTTAAAGGTAGAACAACGGTCTCCAAAACCGTTGGTGTGGGTTCAATTCCTGCTGCCCCTGCCATTGAATACTTATAATGAACTTGGCGATCGTGGCGAAGGGGTTAACGCACCGGATTGTGGTTCCGGCATTCGTGGGTTCGAGACCCATCGGTCGCCCATTACTTCATTATGATTATTCTCTAGAAAAAACTATTACATTATGGCGATCGTGGCGAAGGGGTTAACGCACCGGATTGTGGTTCCGGCATTCGTGGGTTCGAGACCCATCGGTCGCCCCATAGTTTTTTAAAAAATGTTGGGGATTAGCCAAGCGGTAAGGCAACGGACTTTGACTCCGTCATGCATAGGTTCGAATCCTATATCCCCAGCCATTGATTTTTTAATAAGCGGACGTGGCTCAGCGGTAGAGCATCGCCTTGCCAAGGCGAGGGTCGCGGGTTCGATTCCCGTCGTCCGCTCCATTTTTGTTTCTGGCGCCATAGCCAAGTGGTAAGGCACAGCTCTGCAAAAGCTTTATCCCCAGTTCGAATCTGGGTGGCGCCTCCATTACAAACTTATGTGCCCTTAGCTCAGCTGGATAGAGCGTTTGACTACGAATCAAAAGGTCAGGAGTTCGAATCTCTTAGGGCACGCCATCAGTAAGCCGGTGTGGCGGAATTGGCAGACGCGCGCGACTCAAAATCGTGAGGGAAACCGTGGGGGTTCGAGTCCCTTCACCGGCATCATCAAAAGGAATGCAGACTATAAACGTCTGCATTCCTTTTTTCGTATTGATCTTTTGTTAGGTTAGTTACTCCACGCTAAGCCTCCGTTGCTTTTTATGATAGGGACTGATGTAATGCTCCTCAGTATGTAGGCAGCTCCTGAATTGCACCTAACTGCATGCCTTTAACTGCAAACCTTTAACTGCAAACCTTTAACTGCATACCTTTAACTCCCCCTTTTTAATACACTATCGTATTTCTTTACGTGGTATTAATCCCCTCACTAATCCGGGACACGTTTAATTCCAGTGCTTTCAATCAAATGAATATCTTTGATTTTCTTACAAGGCCTTTGTAAATCAGGACATATTACGCGACCCGCGGTATAGATCCTTTCTAAACCGACACTTTTAGCACTGCTCTAAGGTAATCAGACAGCAGTAGAGCTATGCTCTCGATGGTAATGATACATCCCATGGAATGAGCTGAGAGCAGATCTAGTGTAAGGGTTGGACGCAGGTCTGTAGGTGGCCCCGACTTAGGTCTAGGTTCAAAAACCGTCCGCAGGCCGTTTTAGTTCATCTTGAAATTACCTAGAATAGAGTCATAAGGTTGAACAAAAGAAACAACAATCAAATAACAGAAAGGCGGTGCATAAATGAGGAATTCAAAAGGAAATGGAATAAGTATCCTGTTGATTGGTTTAGGGATATTGGTTCTCCTGGGAATATTCGGTCCTCTGCTCGGATGGTTGTTCAGTCTTCTAATTCCAGTGCTGATGGTCGCTTTGGGATATTACGGGATCCGTAGAGGAAATACCTTAATCGGATGGATTATTCTCGGTATCGGTGTGATCTGGTTGATGGGTAAACTCTCCTGGTTGATCGGTCCGATCTTTGGAATCATCTTAATCATCTACGGGGTGTCCAGATTGAAGAATGGCAGACCACGTTACTGATATAACACAATAATGAATGGCAGGCATAAACAGCCAGATAATGATCGCGATAGAAGAGGAGGACTAAGCCAATATGAGTGTTTTCCGGCGGATAAGAGACATAACCGTTGCAACATTGAATGAAAAGCTTGAACAGAGCCAGGATCCGGTTCGTTTGATCGACCAGTTCCTTCATTCAACCAGACAGGACATTGCAGAAGCAGAGAAACTGCAGCAGCAATGCCAAGTACATTCCAGACAGCTGAAACAGCAGGTGGATCAAGCAGAAACCATGCGCTATAAACGTGAAGAGCAGGCATTGCTCGCACTGAAGGCCGGTGAAGATCATCTTGCCAAACTTGCATTGCAGGAAAAGCTGATCTATGAGGAAAAAATTGAGCAGTACCAAGGCCTGTTATCCTCAAGCCTGGAGTCGCTGAAAGAAATCGATGAACAGCTCGGCGAGCTGCGCATGGAATATCAGACGGTGTACAGCAAACGGCAATATTACGTTGCCCGGGTCGAGACCCTTCGTCTTCAACAGAAAATGAATGAACGTACGGGATCCTACGGCGGCGGTCAAGATGTACCCAAGATGTTCAATCGCCTAGAAGATCGCATCAGTGATTGGGAATTGGAAGCCAGAAGCCTTCGCGATTTACGGCGCATGGGGCAAGAATACATGAATCAGGCTGGTGAATCGGTCTCCACTGTATTGGAAAAGGAACTTGCCCGCTTGAAGCAAAAGCTGAATAACAGCGGAAAGGAGTAAACATGACTAGATTGTACCGTTCCACCCGCGACAAAATGTTCACAGGGTTGATCGGCGGTATATCCGATTATTTCGGAGTCGAATCGACCCTACTCAGAATCATATTTGTAATCAGTATCTTTTTTACAGGCGGTACAACGCTCTTAATATATCTGATTGCATCCCTCGTAGTTCCCAAAGAACCGTATTATCACGATCCGTACGGACCACCACGGGGAAGACAGGGCGGCGGATATCGTTACAACGATAATCCAGGACCAGGTCCAGGCTACAATGGTTACAACGACGGTTATGGACGCCAAGGCTATCCTAATGAACATGGGATCTTTGGTCCGAAATATGACCGCTCCGGGCGTCCGGATGGAGGACATGGCGCAAGAAACAACGCGTCCCCGGACTCCGATCTGGATGCAATGATGAAGGATATCGAGAAGAAGGCAATGCAGAAAGAAATTGAAGAACTTAAGAAAAAACTTTCGGACTATGAGAAGGGAGATAAATAACATGGGAGTATTTAAAAGACTTAAAGATATGACAAAGGCATCGGTGAATGAACTGCTGGATAAAGTAGAGGATCCGATCGTAATGTTGAATCAGTACCTGCGCGATATGGAGGCAGAAATTCATGAAGCAGAGGTAACGGTTGCGAAGCAAATGGCTAACGAGCGCCGCATGAAGCAGCGTGTGGATGAGGCAGTAAAAATGGCTGCACAACGCGAAGCACAAGCTGAATTGGCTCTGAAAAACGGTCAAGAAGAAGTGGCCCGCAAGCTGCTTGAAGAAAAAATCTATTTCGATCAAAAAGAAACCGAGTATGTGGAGCTGCATCTGCAATCCGAGGCTCAAGCGAAAGAGCTTGTCGCTCAGCTGCATGAAATGAAAGACGAGTTCTACAAAATGCGTAACAAGCGCAATGAGCTCGTAGCCCGCGCTCAAATGGCTAAAGCGAAGAAACAGATGTCTCAAGTGAGCAGCCTGCACACGATTGAAAGCGGCAGTGCTTCGATGGGCTTCCACCGCATGGAGGAAAAAATCATGCAGTTGGAAGCAGAAGCTGATGTGCTCCGTGCACCATACCGTCCTAACAATGCTGTATACACCAGCCCGGTGGATGCTGAGAAGCAGTTGAAGGTGGATGAGCAGCTGCAAGCTTTGAAAAACAAAATGGGTAATTCCTCAAAGTCAGAGTAATTGCTTAACAAGTTAGCAAAATAAGTACAAACCATATTCGAAATCCATGTTCATATGATATGCTATACGGTATGATAGTTGTCCGAATAGTACAGGTAAAGCCATACAGTGTGGAGTGTCACACTGATATGGCTTTTCCGAGCTTATATCTTGGTCATCAAGGAGGTGCGACATGGACAGAAACCGCTGGATTGCAGTTGGTTTAATGAGCTTGGGATTCATTATGCTTTTCGGCCGATGGTTTGGTTTCTTCACCATTGTCGCCCTGCTGCTCATGTTTGCAGGTGTCCTTCAGATCAGGGAAAGTCACGTGAAGAAGGGATACATTCTGCTCGGAGTAGGTGCCGTGATGCTGCTGCTGGAGCATCTCATGCTGATTATCGGCATCAGCTTGATTTCGCTAGGTATTTTTTATGGTAAGTCCAAACGGGCTCATACAACAACAGGATACATTCAGAAGCAGAACTTTATGTCCAACTTTGATTGGGACCGTGCACCGTGGGTGATGCGAAGTCTGAGTGTGTGGCATGTGCTTGGAGAGGCGGATGTGGACCTATCGCTTGCGCTTCCTGAGGAACGCCAAACCGTCCTGATGTTCCACGGAATGCTGGGCGATATTGATCTGATGATTCCTGACTATTATGGGGTGGAGATCGAAGCATCGATACTGTTTGGCTCCATTCATATGGACGATCGGAAGGAAACCGGCATCCTCAATCGAGTTCGATATAAATCGCCTAATTATGAGGCCAGTGAGTATAAGGTGAAATTTATTGTTTCTTATTTAGGCGGAGATTTGAATATAAGAATGACCTAATAAATGCAGAAGCATTGTTTTGTTTAAACCATTCAGGAGGGTTGCCCCGTGGAAACAGAAAAGAAAGCAAATATGATTACCCGACATATGCGCGAGGGGACCCTTCTTGGATTGGTTGTCATGCTCGTTGTTCTTTATTTATTATATACATATGGTTATCTTAAACCGTTTGATTCGTGGAAGAACCGGATCGAAGCCGGCATTACTCTGGTACTGCTGCCGATTGGACTTGGAGCCATTTATGGATTCTTTCAAGGATATCGGGTAAAGCGCCGGGTCGATCTTGTAAGGGAAACATTGGTAAACTGGGAAAAAGGCAGCCTAACGGACGTAATGCCCGATATCGGTGAAGATGAAGTGGGCAGGCTAGGCGAGCAGCTGGTTAAGATCAGCAAACGCTGGGAGGATCAAGTATCTTCCCTGCAGCGACTGTCTACGAACAATGCGCAGCTTGCAGAGCAAGCCAGAGTCACGGCGATTGTAGAAGAGCGGCAGCGTCTGGCACGCGAGCTTCATGATGCGGTTTCTCAGCAGCTGTTTGCGATCTCGATGACCGCAACAGCCGTAGGAAGAACGCTGGATAAGGATTTTGACAAAGCACAGCGTCAGGTCGCGCTGATTGAGGAAATGTCGGCCGTTGCACAGTCGGAGATGAGAGCACTGCTTCTTCATTTGCGGCCGGTCTATCTCGAAGGAAAAGCGCTTGAGCAAGGACTGAAGGATCTGATCAAGGAACTGCGGATCAAAGTACCTATGGAAATTACGTTTGAGATGGACGATGACATACATTTGCTAAAAGGGATCGAGAATCATCTGTTCCGTATCGTTCAGGAGGCGATGTCGAATACACTTCGGCACTCCAAGGCGGAGAAGATGGATATTCGCATTCATCGTAAGCAGAACACCGTTCGGGTGATGCTGAGGGACGACGGGATCGGATTCGAGTTGGATGACAAGAAACAAACTTCCTACGGTCTGTCCACGATGCAGGAACGGGTAACGGAGATCGGGGGCTCGGTACAATTCATTACAGCACCGGGCAAAGGGACGCGAATTGAGATTGTTGTGCCGCTCATAAATGACGAACGTAAACGGGGGGATGGAGATGGAAACACCGATTAAGGTGCTGCTGGTGGATGATCATGAGATGGTTCGGATCGGTTTGGCAGCCGTTCTGGGTACAGAGGATGGCATCGAGGTGGTTGGTGAAGCCGGCAGCGGCGAGGAAGGGATACGCTTAGCCCAGGAATATCATCCAGATGTGGTGCTCATGGACTTGGTGATGGACGGAATGGACGGGATCGAGACGACGCGTCAATTGATGAATCAGTTCCCGAATCTTAAGGTTATTGTACTGACCAGCTATCTGGACGATGAGAAGATGTATCCGGTTATCGAAGCAGGCGCCTTCAGTTACTTGTTAAAGACTTCCCGCGCTTCAGAAGTAGCCGATGCGATACGTGCAGCCGCACGGGGGCAGTCGGTACTCGAGTCGCAGGTTGCCTCCAAGATGATGAATCGCTTCCGACATCCGCAAAATGAAGCACCGGCCCATAACGACCTCACGGATCGCGAGATGGAAGTGCTGCGATTGGTGGCCCAGGGCAAGTCGAATCAGGATATTGCTGATGATTTGATTATAGGCATCAAAACCGTGAAGTTTCATGTGACTAATATTTTGGGCAAGCTGGGTGTAGAAGATCGTACCCAGGCCGCCATATATGCATATAAGAACGGGTTGGCTGAGTAAGAACGGCCGGCTCTTTTTTTTATAGATATTGAATTTATAAGTTATCAGCAGGCTGATGAATTTAATGGCGAGAGGCGCATTTTTCATGTTGGG
The DNA here is from genome assembly GCF_004000885.1 of Paenibacillus glucanolyticus NBRC 15330. Taxonomy (GTDB): domain Bacteria; phylum Bacillota; class Bacilli; order Paenibacillales; family Paenibacillaceae; genus Paenibacillus_AQ; species Paenibacillus_AQ glucanolyticus. The sequence continues at coordinate 296,163 of NZ_BIMC01000005.1, read as the reverse complement.
TGTATAAATCCGCTGTGACGAGGCTATCCTTTTAGTAGATTGATAGATTCGTACGGGGAGGCGTGGCTGACGATGCGGAAGATGCGATTACAGATTATTGTGATGATGTTGTTGCTGTGTGGAGCGGCAGGTGTCATGGCGGGTTTTGCAGGAACAACGAAGGACAATATGGGCGTAACGGTTCCGCAAGCGAAAGCAGTCTCAACCTCGGCAGGATGGGAAGCAGCAGGTGTGGCAGCAAAAAGCGATCTGGAGCTCCTTGTCGATCTGGGGGAGGAACACATGGACCCTTCGGCTCTCTTAACGGTAAAAATTCAAGGAGAAATCATAAATACCGTATCTGCGGATCAAGCTAAGATGCTTGCTGATCAGTTAGCGGGAGCTATTGGGCTGTCAGAGGTCACTACGGCTCGACTTCATGGAAACGAAGTATTCCATGCTGAAGCGAAGGTTTCCGGCGTATCTGCGCAGCTGGATTGGGCGCTCAGCGAGGAGGGCAGCAGTTACATCAGAGTGATGCTTATTGGAGAGGCAGCAGAGCAGACCACGGAGATGATGACGATGCAGCAGAACATCCAGGATGAGATGAATCAGGCAGGCATTGCCAACACATGGAATGCGGCCATTCAGGGGTATGCATTGAAAACAAGGGGTGTCGAGGAGACGATGAATCAGGTAGAGGAGTCCATATCCGCGGAAGTGCCGATTCGCTCGGTTGAAGATTATGCGGATGTCACAACTTTGAGTCGTTCATATGAGGCTCCTTCCTTGGATGCTTTCGTGATGAGTGGCAGCACACCCATTCATATGCAGATGGCGGTGCATGAAGATTCGGTGAAGAAAAGTAATAGAATAACGATCGGATTTCCCGTCATTACAATAGAGTACTGAAAATGATTTCTGAAACTCCGATGAAAAAATGTGGAATGAGATAGCATACTTTATATGAATATGCTAAAATGTCATCACATCGTGTTAAGTTCCGATGCATAAAAATACACTATAATTCATAGAAAGAATGAGGAGCCATGGCTGAAAATCAAAATCTAGATACATTGAAGACACCGGGAGCGGTATTTTTCATCTTTGGAGCGACCGGTGATTTGGCAAGACGTAAGTTGTTTCCGGCGATCTACAGTCTTTATCGTGAAGGGAAACTGGATGAGGATTTTGCGGTAATCGGCGTGGCGCGGCGTCCACGCACCCAGGAAGAGTTCCGCGAGGACGTTTATCGTTCGATTCAGGAATTCTGCCGATACAGTTCGGAACAGGATAGTGAATGGCATGCATTTGCACAGCATTTTGAATATAAATCTTTAGATATTAACAATATTGACGGTTTCCGTGAGCTTCGTGAACAAACAGAGCAGTTGGAGACGAAATTTAATATACCGGGTAATCGCTTGTTCTATCTGGCGCTTGCACCGGAATTGTTCGGCAGCGTATCGTTTAACCTGATGAAGGGCGGTATGCTGGACGGAGAAGGTTGGAACCGTCTGGTGATCGAGAAGCCTTTTGGCTACGATCTGGAGTCGGCTGCCAAGCTGAACGAAGAGATCCGCAAGGTGTTCAAGGAAGAGGAGATTTATCGAATCGACCACTATCTGGGCAAGGAAATGGTACAGAACATCGAAGTTATGCGTTTTGCGAATGCTTTCTTTGAGCCGCTCTGGAACAACAAGCATATTGCGAACATCCAAATTACGCTTGGCGAAACGGTTGGCGTAGAGGAGCGGGGAGGATATTACGACCATGCCGGCGCACTGAGGGATATGGGACAAAACCATATGCTGCAGTTGCTGACCATGATTGCAATGGAGCCGCCTAGCCGTCTGCTCGCAGAGGATATCCGTGACGAGAAGGTGAAGGTACTTCGTTCCCTGCGTCCATATGCCTCACATGAAGAGGTGAAGAACAACGTTGTCCGCGGCCAATATACCCACGGCTCCGCAGGCGGCAAAGATCTGCCGGCTTACCGTGAAGAGGACAAGGTTAATCCGGAATCCAATACAGAAACCTATTTTGCGGCCAGAGTATTCGTGGATAACTTCCGTTGGGCGGGCGTACCGTTCTATATCCGTACAGGCAAACGCCTGCCAGTCAAAACAACCGAGGTTGTTGTCGAGTTCAAACGGATGCCAACAAATGTATATTTGGGACAGAAGCATTCTCTGGAACCTAACTTACTTGTTATCCGCGTCAACCCGATGGAAGGCATTTACGTGAAGATTAACGCCAAGAAGCCAGGTTCGGAGTCGGAGATCGCTCCTGTAGCGATGGACTTCTGTCAAAGCTGCATCGTGGGAATCAATTCGCCTGAAGCTTATGAGCGTCTGCTGCATGATGCAGCCCGCGGTGATTCCACCTACTTTACGCGCTGGGATGAAGTGGCTTCAGCCTGGTCCTTCGTGGATCGAATCGCAAACGCCTGGAGAGAGAACCAAGGGGAGCTGGAATCATATCCTGCAGGTTCTTGGGGACCCAAGAGGGCGGATGAGCTTCTGGAAGAAGACGGATTCCACTGGTGGCCCGTTAATGGTCAACTCGAGGATAACGTTGTGTGGTTGAAAAACTAACCAATTTCTAAAATTTACGTGATAAAAATCATCCTCATGCGCACCGCGTATGGGGATGATTTGCGTATTAATTGTGGTACAATGATATACATGACTTTAGTTACGAAGGGATAAGTGAAATGGCAAAGCTAATAGATGAACTGCAGCAGGAAGTGGATAAGCGACGTACGTTTGCGATTATTTCCCACCCTGACGCCGGTAAAACAACACTGACCGAGAAGCTGCTCTTGTTCGGGGGCGCCATTCGTCTGGCTGGATCGGTTAAGGCTCGTAAAGCGAGCAAGCATGCAACGAGTGACTGGATGGAGATCGAGAAGCAGCGCGGGATCTCGGTTACCTCGTCTGTTATGCAATTTGATTATTTAGGGCATCGAATTAACATATTGGATACGCCAGGTCACCAAGACTTTAGTGAAGACACCTATCGTACGTTGACGGCCGCAGACAGCGCAGTCATGTTGATTGACGTTGCGAAAGGGGTCGAGGCTCAGACCATTAAGCTGTTTCAGGTCTGTGCCAAGCGGGGCATTCCCATCTTTACGTTTATTAACAAGCTCGACCGAGAAGGACGCAGTCCGTTCGATCTCATGGAAGAGCTGGAGCAGGTGCTCGGAATCCGTTCTGTACCCATGAACTGGCCGATCGGTTCTGGACGCGATCTGTGCGGTGTATACGACAGGGTTAAGAATCAGGTTGAATTGTTCCAGGGAGACGACCATTCCAAGATTAAAGTACAGAAGGTCGAAGGCTATGAGGACCCGCTGATTCGTGAGATGGCCGGTGATTACCTGCATGATCAATTGTGCCAGGACCTGGAGCTTCTGGATGTCGCTGGCGACCAATTTGATCTGGAGAAAGTTATGCAAGGTCAGCTGACGCCCGTATTTTTTGGAAGCGCGATTAACAATTTCGGTGTTCAGACTTTCCTGGAGAACTTTCTTCAGCTTGCGCCGAAGCCGGAGCCGCGCCGCAGCACGGAGGGTGTGGTGGAACCGACCGACGAGAAGTTCTCCGGGTACGTATTCAAGATCCAAGCCAATATGAATCCGGCTCACCGGGATCGTATCGCTTTTCTGCGAATTGTGTCGGGTAAGTTTGAGCGCGGCATGAGTGTGAAACACGTTCGCGTAGGCAAGGAAATCAAGCTGTCGCAGCCGCAGCAGTTCCTGGCGCAGGATCGAGATATTGTGCAGGAGGCTTATCCTGGCGATATCATCGGTCTGTTTGACCCGGGCATTTTCCGTATCGGAGATTCCCTCAGTCAAGGGCGAGAAGTGGTGTTCGATGAGCTGCCAACGTTCTCCCCTGAGATTTTTGCGAAAGTAACGGTGAAGAACGCGCTCAAGCATAAGCAGTATCAAAAGGGGATTGACCAGCTGACGGAGGAGGGAACCATTCAGGTATTCCGTACCGTTAGCTTCGACGAAACAATCCTCGGGGTTGTAGGTCAGCTCCAGTTCGAGGTATTCGAATACCGGATGAAGGGTGAATATGGTGTCGATGTCCAGCTTCAGCGGATGCCGTATCAGTTCGCACGCTGGATTGTGGATGAGACCATTGATCCGTCCAAGTTCCGGATAAATTCAACGCTCGTGAAAGACAAGAAGGATAATTATGTTGTTCTGTTCGAGAATGAGTACGCAATGAGAACGGCAATCGATAAAAATCCAACCGCGAAGTTTCTAGAAACGGCTCCGTAAGTTGTAGATCGTAATGCGGTACATGAAAACAATCCCCCAGCTATGACGGCTTAGGGGATTGTTTTTTTTGTTGACCTTGGGTTTATCCTTGCAGGTTGCCGGGGGTAACGGTTTTCAAATGGTCGTGAAGGGAAGTGACAAGGCTGTTCTGCTGCGAAGCATCCATGTCTTTCCACATCATTTCAAACATCACACCGAGTCCCGGTAGCGCGGCTTCAGGCCCGTCAACGGAACCCTCGATCATGGAGCGCAGCTCTTCTTCGTCCTGGTTGTGGACTTTATGAATGACGGCCTGCCTTAGATCTAACAATATGGACATGGAAATGTTCCTCCTTGTTATGAAAGGGTCATTGTGTAATGTACCCGTTAAGCGGCCGTTACATTCAAGTATTCGGGACAGTATGATATACTGATATCATTCATATTAGGAAATGGACCTAGGCTCGTGGAGGGGTATATATATGGCTAAGAAGCAGTACGCAGTAATCGGTATGGGGCGTTTTGGCACAAGTGTTGCCAAGGAATTAAGCAGCATGGGATTTGACGTATTAGCCGTCGATGCGAGCGAACAGCGCATACAGGAAATCGCGAATTTGGTCACTCATGCCGTATCGGCAGATTCGACGGATGAAGACGCGCTTCGGGCGCTGGGCATTCGGAATTTTGACGTGGTGGTTGTGGCGATTGGCGAGGATATTCAATCCAGCATTTTGACTACGCTGATTCTGAAGGATCTTGGTGTACCGGCCATTATCGTCAAAGCGAAAAACGAGCTGCATGGTAAAGTCCTTAACAAAATCGGTGCGGACAAGGTGATATTCCCGGAACGGGACATGGGGCTTCGGGTTGCCCATCATTTGGTGTCACCGAACATTTTGGACTATATTGATTTATCGGACGACTACAGTATTATGGAGATGCTCGCTACCGGAGATCTGATCGGTCATAATCTGAGGGAGCTTGATATTCGGGCACGTTTTGGCTGCAATGTCATGGCGATCCGAAGTGACGCGGATATGAACATCTCGCCGAGTCCCGATGACCGGATAGAGGACGGCGATATTCTTGTTATCGTTGGGCATAAGAACGATTTGACAAAGCTGGAGCTTGCTTATCCGAAATGACGTCGGTAATGTGAATTTTTGTGAATGTAGTATCAGGTTGAGTGGAACTCAGCAATGTATATAAGCAAAGAACGGATGGATTAAGAATGGAGATACTATCGCCGCAGAATGCCAGGGTAAAGGGCTGGGCACAGCTGCAGGAGAAGAAACATCGAGATAAGCAAAACAAGTACGTGGTTGAAGGTATCCATCTTGTGCAGGAGGCCTTGTCATCCGGTGCGGATATCGAGTGTATAGCTTATGATATGGATAAAGGTATCCCCCTTGAACTCCGTCAAATTCCAGATAGGGGTCAAGGCGCCGAATGGATTGGCGTATCCCATGCGGTGATATCAAAAGTCAGTGATACTCCGTCCCCGCAGCCGGTGTTTGCCGTTGTTCGGAAGGAAGCGCGTCAATGGCAGGACTTGATCATGCGCGAGAACGGATTGGTCATTGTTCTGGACGGTCTTCAGGACCCAGGCAACGTGGGAACTATTATACGGGGGGCGGACGCCGTAGGTGCTGCTGGCGTTATACTAGGACGCGGCTGCGCGGATTTGTATAACCCCAAGACGCTGCGCTCTACCATGGGCTCCCTGTTTCATCTGCCGGTGCTGGAGGGCGAGCTGCTGAGCATTTTGCCGGAGGCTCGAGAGCGAGGAGCCCGATTGGTGACAACCATGCTGGAAGGGAAGCGTTCCTGCTTCGAGTATGATTTCAGAGGGACAAGCTGGATTGTAATTGGAAGCGAAGGCCGTGGTGTCTCGCCTGAGGTTGCGGCTATCGTGGATGACGCGATCCGTATCCCGATGCCGGGTCAAGCGGAATCACTGAATGCAGCCATGGCGGCGTCTGTGCTCATGTACGAGGCACTGCGGCAAAGACATTACGCAGACACAGGTCAATAGCAGATAGGGTCTTCTTCTGGGCGGGAAAGTGATTAGGTATCGTTGCTGATCATTTTCCGGCCTTTTTAAGTTATTTTTGAGAAAATGGAAAATCTAACGGTAGAGGTAGAAAGGAGTTTATTCCAATGTATGAGCAAAAAACGAAAGAGACAGATAACAGCGTGGTGGAGTTTATCGAGCAGGTGGATTCCCCTAAAAAGCGTGAGGATGCTTATCGCATACTTGATATTTTCGAGGAAACGAGCGGCTTTCCAGCCAAGATGTGGGGACCCAGCATCATCGGTTATGGCTCATACCATTATCGTTATGCATCCGGTCACGAGGGAGATGCGCCGCTGGTTGGCTTCTCTCCCCGAAAAGCTAAAATCAGCCTGTATTTTGCCCCTGGTGATGATAAACGGGAGGAACTACTGAAGAATTTCGGCAAGCATACAGCAGGCAAAGGGTGTGTGTACATTAACAAAATTGCGGATATTGACGTTGAGGTGCTGAAGCAGCTCATTCGAGAATCCATTGTCTTTTTGAACGAAACCTACCCGGATCAACATCAGGAAGATAATATTGGTATTTGACGCGAAACCTATTGGTATCATATCATGTTAAAAGGGAAACCAAATGGTTTCATAATTCAAACATAAGTGAGGTATCATTTTGCCATGGACAACCCATCAAACGGCAAGCTGCCGGATATTCGCCATACCCTTGTACTTCAAGCGCCGATCGAAAAGGTGTGGAAGGCTATATCCACCTCGGAAGGCATTGCGGCTTGGTTTATGCCAAACAACTTTGAACCGGTGGAGGGCTTTGAGTTTGAGCTGAATGCAGGTCCATTCGGGAATTCGCCCTGCAAGGTTACAATCATTGATGAGCCCAACCGTCTGTCTTTCAACTGGGGGAAGGATTGGAGCGTTACATTTGAACTGGTACAGCAAGGAGATCATACGGAATTCACGCTCATCCACGGCGGCTGGACAGCGGATCAAGTCACCGAGTTCGGAGAAGCTCACGATATTGTACGTGGCCGCATGGACGGCGGATGGGCAGGAATTGTTCAGAAGCTTGCCAGATACGTGGTTTAATCCATGTCTCAAGCTGCTGCAAAGCATGATGTTTATCAAGCCATTGCAGATCCCACGCGCCGTAAACTGCTTGGTTTGTTAAGTGATAAGGAAATGCCGGTTAAGGAAATCTCGGGGCATTTTCCAATGACGCGTACCGCCGTGTCCAAACATCTACGAATTCTGGGGGAAGCGGGGCTCGTGCAGGAACGCAAGGTTGGACGCGAGACCCGCTATCGCCTGGATGCCGAACCGCTGAAGGAATTAAAGGATTGGCTCGCTTACTTCGATCGTTTCTGGGAAAATAAACTGTCGATGCTGAAGCATTACGTAGAAGAAGAGGAAGTTCGATCCTATAAGGAAGAGTAAGGATAACCTATCCTTGCTCTTCTTTTTTGCCGTTTGTCCGCATACCCTCTATACAGGAGAGCTTGCCATGGTAAACATGCTCCTCGGGGCGTAAATAGGGGGGACCAAGCATGAGACGAAAGAGATGGGGAAGCAGACGTATATCCTTTCCGTCCCTGTCATGGCCCAGACCAAGGAGGGCTTATAAACCACCACGCAGAGGCTTTAGGCCCGTACCTCAGAGCCGGGGCCGTCCTCAGGCTGCCAAACGGCGCAGCATGAAAAAATGGTGGCTGATCGGTGCTCTGCTCCTTGTGTTTGGGATCGTTGAGTTTTTTATGTATATTGAACAGAATCTGCGTCCGCCAATCATGCATCTTGCGCAAATCAGGGTGAAGCAGATTGCCACCGAAGCGATTAACAAAGCGATCACATCACAGGTGACCCAAGGCAAGGATTTTGATAACCTGGTTAACTGGAAAACGGATAGCAACGGCAAAGTGACGGGATTCATGCTGAATTACGCCGAGCATCTGAAGATTACGTCCCATACAACCGAGGTTGTTCAGAAGACACTGGACGACATCCATAAGCGCAAGGAACAGATTCCACTGGGCCAGGTGATGAAGAGTCCAATCATCGCTTCATTCGGTCCCCAAATCCCATTAAAGATCGAACCGCAGGGAGCGGTAAAGGTTCAGCTGGATACAAGGCAGCAGGGAGCCGGTATTAATATGATACTGGTGGAGGTATTTGTTCATATTGTAACCGAAGTGGCGGTAGTTGTTCCTTTTGACATGGAGCCGCAGATTGTGGAGGCCGATATTCCCATCTCCTATCTGCTCGTGGTCGGCGATGTGCCGATGTATTATTATGACGGTCAGGGAAAAGCTGTTGGTGAGAATAAAGCTAGCGCGCCAAGCATAGCGATTCCGCCACCAGTGACGAATGAGAACAACCATAACTCGCAGCAGGAAACCTCACCGGCAACAATTCCCGGAAATCCGGTTGAGGGAAGCGATGTGCCCATTATTCCTCCTTCGTCCGGTGGCGTAAGCTCAGGACAACAAGAGGGGACAGGGATCGGGGATTAAGCATTAGGGGTTAGATTAGGGATTAGCCTATTATTAGGAATACCTACCTGGGTTTGTACTCGAGTCGGACCGTGTGATTGAATCAGTTGAGCAGTTGATGTCATTGAACGAAAAAACGCGCCCTGAGCGAGGCTCAGGAGCGCGTCTTTTTCTTGGCTCGTCTTTCTTCTGTTTCCCAATGCTTCAGCAGCGGGTAAGGATCGAATGCCCACTCGGTGAGTCCGGTATCCCGGTAAATGCCGTAATGGAGATGAGGAGGGAATTTGCCTTGGGTTCCGGGTTTTCCGTACCCGGAGCTGCCGACCCAGCCCAGGGTTTGCCCCGGCGTCACAACATCCCCAAGCGAAATGCCTTTGTCGAAGCCTTGCAGATGGGCGTAATAGTGGTAATGGTTATTCAGGTCACGGATGCCGATACGCCAGCCGCCGTATTTATTCCAGCCCTTGATTTCAACAACACCGTAACAGGTACTGCGAACGGGGACTCCATAATGGGCGAATAAGTCGGTTCCTTCATGGACTCTTCTGCCACCCCAGTTGCGTCCCATTCCGAATGTGCTTCGGTAGGAATAGTCGCTTTGGACAGGCAGAGGAAAGGCATGATCGAACAAATCCAGCTTCCCAAAGGTCTCATACAGCTTGGCATACTGCATCACGCGCTGTACGGCCCGAGTGTTCTGATAGTACGACCACAATCCGATGCTGAAATCATCAGCGGCATGCCCATACGGAGATAGTCTTGTCGCAACCGTATAGAGAAGATCGATATTATTATTGGGGTCTGCCTTGCCATCTCCGTCACCATCCAGACCGATCCCTGAAAACACGCTGATCGACATCGGATCAACATCTTCCTGATTGGGATTTAAGGGACCGGTCCATCTTGTGGGAGGGATGAAGATGCCGATTGTCCGCTCTGGATGCTTGCGATCCTTGGGATGGACCCGGGTAAGTGTTCTTTCATACTGGTCGATGGCCGCAAGGCGATACCATGGAATCTGGGTCACGGTAGCAACCTGGTCGTACAACGATTTCCGATCAGCAAAAATGGCTGCGGCATCGATGCTTTCTACGGATTCATCGGCTTTGTTTATCGCGATAGAAGCGGATGCAAACACAGGTCCGCACATGCAGCAGGCAGCGGTCACTGCAGCCACTGCTGCAGTGGTCCAGCGATAATAGATGCCGCTGCGGCTCAATGGTTGTAATATCCTCAATGTGTCCTTCTCCTCCTTCTAGATTGTCATAATTAAGGACGGACAGTCATGCCTACACTGTAGGGTGAATCGAAATAAGGATTTTTATCCATGCCGCAAGTAGATTAATCTCATATCGATGCGAAACAAGTAATATGATGGTTTTCATGATATAATATGGGACAGTAAACGATGGGTTATGTCTTGCGTTATATCATTACAATTCGAAAGAAGGTTTTTTCTTTGTCTAAAACCAAACAGCCAAAACCTGACTGGATTCGAATCAAGCTGACTACTGGCGATAATTATAAAGAAATCAAAAGCATGATGCGATCCAAGACGCTGCATACGGTGTGTGAAGAGGCTCGCTGTCCAAATATTTACGAATGTTGGGCAAACCGCACGGCAACCTTCATGATTTTGGGCGATATCTGCACCCGTGCATGCCGATTCTGTGCCGTGAATACAGGGCTCCCAACAGAGCTGGATCTGCAGGAGCCGGAACGCGTAGCGGAAGCAGCAGAACAGATGAACCTGCGCCACTGCGTAGTAACAAGCGTGGCCCGCGATGATCTGAAGGATGGCGGAGCATACATATTTGCAGAAACCGTGAAAGCCATTCGCAGACGTTTGCCGTTGTGCTCCGTGGAAGTGCTGATTCCCGACTTCATGGGAAGTGAGGAAGCACTGAAGATCGTCATGGATGTGAAGCCGGACATTCTGAACCATAACATTGAAACAGTAGAAAGAATGTCGGATCGGGTTCGTGCAAAAGCCAAGTATGAACGTTCTCTGCAATTGCTGAAGAATGCCAAAGCGATGCAGCCTGATATTCCAACCAAGTCCAGCATCATGCTGGGTGTTGGGGAGCAATGGCATGAGATCCTGGAGGCTATGGACGATCTGCGGTCCGTTGGCTGCGATATTATGACGATTGGACAATACTTGCAGCCTTCACCGAAACATCTGAATGTGGATAAGTACTATACGCCTGAAGAGTTTGCTATCTTGAAGGAAGAAGGAATGAAACGTGGATTCAGTCACGTGGAGTCCGGTCCGCTTGTGCGCAGCTCTTATCACGCCCATGAGCAAGTGAAATCTGCGGAACGCAACAAGGAAGAGACTGTACAGTCTTAACCTTTGGAAAGGCAGGGGAAGCTTTCAATGATCGTTATCGGAAACAAAAGTTATGAAGTGTTAAAGGACCATCGAAACGGCTGGAATCCGGAAGCTTTCCGTGAGCGGTACAGCGAGGTGCTGGAACGCTATGACTATATCGTGGGAGACTGGGGTTACAATCAGCTTCGACTTAAGGGTTTCTACCGGGACAACCATCCCAAGGCTGCCAAGGATTCCACCTTCTCCAGCATGTCCGATTACATTAACGAATACTGCAACTTCGGCTGCGCCCACTTTGTGCTGCAGAAATCCAAGGAGCAGAAGGAAGCGAAAGAACGGGATTCCAAAGAGCCTGCAGAGGGTCCCGCATCTCCCAAAGAAATTCGGGTAGATGGGGATCCTAAGGGAAACATGGATAACAAAGAAACCAAGGAAATGAAAGAAACACCGCAGGATGCCAATAAGGTTAGCAAGGATAACAAGAACCAGCGCGAGCGACGTGAAGCGAAGGAAGCGAGACGCGAGCAGCGCGATCTTAAGGAATCCAAAGAGAAGGAAGCCAAGCCGAAGGAGCTTAACCCTCCTGCAGAGCAGCACCAATAAAAAAGATCGGTCATCTGTTAAACAGATGACCGATCTTTTTTAGTTCAATCAGCCAAGAAATGCATCCCTCACACGATTCCAGAACGGGAACGGCCGATAACGGGCAAAGCTGACCTGCTGCTCCGCCACTTGACAGCGCACGGAAACGAGATCATCAATCGAGATGTTGACATGATCGATGGTCAGCAGCAGACGCTGCTCTTTACGCGAGAATATATCACAATGATGATGCTTGGGCAGGAGGAGCGGTGAGCCCAGCGTACGGAATATCCGATTGTTAATTGAGGCGATCTCCGCGATCTGAAGGGCATCGATGGAGGGGTGTACCATGGCGCCGCCGACACTCTTGTTATAGGCCGTGCTGCCGGACGGCGTGGACACGCAAATGCCATCTCCCCTGAACATCTCAAAGGTTACGTCGTTGATGTCAATCTGAGCGACGACAGTGCCGTCAACGCCCTTAAGCGTAAATTCGTTTAAGGCAATGTAAGAGGACGTCCCTGATTTCTTATGGATTTCCAGCTGAACCAGGGGATACTTGACGAGACGCGGCTTCATGCCGCTGTGTTCGCCTTCTCCGCTCATATGATCAATTAGCTCCGTCAGTTCATCCGCCTTCCAGTCTGCATAGAATCCCAAGTGTCCCGTGTGGACACCAACAAAAGCGAGGTCAGGAATCCGGTCAATAAAAGTATGAAAGGCGTGCAGCATCGTACCGTCTCCACCGATGGAGACCACAATCTCCGGAGATTCTGCATCCAGCACAAACCCCCGCTGTTCCGCCAGCTTGTGAAACTGCTGGGTCAGCTCTACAGACAATGGGTCACCGCGGTCCAGAACATAATATCTCAAGTTGATAAGCTCCTTTGTAAAGGTTATATAAAGATGATAATCAATCTTGAAGAAGAACACAATGTTCACCTTGGGAATTTGCGGAATTTCTGCTGCAGTCCTTTTATGACCTGGATCAACAACGTAAATGTTATGAGGAAACCAAGCAGCATGCAAAAAGCCGCCATAATATGGGTATACCCGTTTAGAACGGAATTCGAAACAGCCGGCAGCGCCATGGTCGGAATGGAAGATCCCATCACGCTCTTCCACAACAGCATGACTGCTGTCGCGGCAATCAGGCCATGAACGAGTCTTGCGATGACAAACGGGAAATACCTGAGGTTCGTAGAGTTCAGGATGCTGATGATCTGTGCATGAACGGACAAGCCGCCCCATGACAAGATGAAGGCCGCTGCAGCCGCTTTGTACGCCAACGGAATGGCGGCACCCGCTTCCCCGGCGTAACGCGCTCCGAGTGTTACTTCAAAAATCCCTCCTACGATGGCAGTGGAGAGGGACTCGGGCATGCCAACCAGGGACAGCATCAAACCGATAGCCTCGGTAAGCGCCGGGATAACGCCGGCACGGGTCCAAAGCTCGAGAAAGACGGAGAAGAATACCACGAGCCCGCCAACCACGATATTAAGCTGGAGCGATGATTGTATCGCTTGTCTCAGCAAGGTCCCCAAGTCCCGGCCATCCTGCTTCCTCGCAGCATGCATCGCACGAATCGCGGCTTTAACCCGGCTTGTCTTAACCTGAGACAGGTGAAGCGGCGATTCAGATGAGCTTTTAGCGTCATGTTTGCCATGAAACCTCATTAGCAGTCCGACAAGGAATCCACCGCCATAATGGGCTATTGCAAGAATGATACCGATTTTGGGATCGTGAAAAAAGCCGATGGAGACTGCTCCGATTAAAAATATAGGATCAGAGGAAGTGGTAAAGGCCACGAGCCGTTCGCCTTCCTCTCGACTTACCATTTTTTGTTCCCAAAGTTTGGCGGTTAATTTGGCACCGATCGGGTAACCTGATACATATCCCATTGCGGCAACGAATCCCCCTGCTCCCGGAATACGAAACAGGGGCCTCATCATAGGGTCCAGAAGGGTGCCAATCAGGTGCACCACACCAAACCCAAGCAGCACCTCTGAAATGACAAAGAACGGGAACAGGGACGGAAAGAGAACGTCCCACCATATCGCCAGGCCCCGAAGAGCGGATTGAAGAGCGGCATCGGGAAATACAGCCATCAGGATAATTACGCTGAGGAGTGCCGTTACAAGCATGAACCAGCCCATTTTTTTCATGGTCATATAATGAATACGCCCCCTGGCATCGATGTGAACTACTGAAATATAGGTCCATTAATTTAAAATCTATGCAGGATATAGGACAAACAGTATAAAAAAACATGAGAAAGCGGTTACAAATGTGCTTTATTTTCGAGGATATTGTGCTATAATAAAAAACATCAAAGCACATCTTTCGTATTATGTTTGGATGGAGTGATGATCATGAGCATAGTCGCAGGTATCCTAGTATGCGCCTTCGTTTATGTAATACGTGCTTCTCTCGTCCAGAGTGAAGAAGACTGGCGCAGTTATTAATAAGTTTCTAAAAGGTGCTAACCATTGCTTAGCGCCTTTTTTTGTTGTTTTTGCTATAATAAAAAGGTATATCCAATCGAAAGCGAATCATAAACAGATGGGAGAATTAGCGGATATGAATCCGAACTTAAGCATCTATGATAACCTCGGGGGTGCCGAGGGTGTACGTTCGCTCGTCGAAGCTTTTTATCCGAGAGTTCAGCAAAATGAATTGCTCTCGCCCTTGTTTCCGGAGGACATCATGCCGGTGATGGACAAGCAATATATGTTCCTGAGTCAGTTCTTTGGAGGGCCTGCCCTATTCTCCGAAGCCTTCGGTCATCCCATGATGCGGGCCAGACATATGAAATTTCCGATTACGGACCGCCACGCTGAAGAATGGCTTGGCTGTATGGCAGGAGCCTTGATCGAAATCGGCGTGGAGGATGATCTGCGTGATTTTGTGCTACAGCGTCTTTCCGGTCCCGCTCACCATTTCGTCAATACACCTTAGTGCCTTGGACCTAGAAGTGGACTGGAATTAGACGCGAATGAAGGGATGGCGAATGGCGTGAAGTTAGAACCCTTGTATTCCATCAAGGTGGTTTGTGCGCACTGTGAGCAAGAATATTTAACATCTAGAGTAAGACCAAGCTTCAAAAAGGCATTCCGAACAGATACGGACTTCTGCGCTTATTATAAATCGGAGAATCCTGATTTCTACGTGGTCCGTGTCTGTCCTGAATGCGGATTTGCCTCAACGGAGAATTCGACTGTGAAATTGAATGAGCGGCAGAAGACGCTGTTCTACGAGCAGGTTGGATGCCGATGGGACAAGAGGGATATGGGCGGTCCACGCAGTCTGGAGGATGCCCTGGAAGCGTATAAGCTGGCTCTCCTCTGTGCGCAAGTGATCGGGGAGCGGGATCGGATTGTGGCCAGCCTGCTGCATCATATTGCTTGGCTGTATCGGTATCAAGGCAATCAGGACCAGGAGAACCGCTTCTTGAAATACAGTCTTGAATCCTATATCCGGGTGTTTGAACACGAAGGAGTAGGAGCAAACGATGCCCGTCTTCTATTCCTGATTGGAGAGATCCACCGCAGGCTGGGACAATTCCAGGAGGCGGTTCAATGGTTCTCCCGAGTGGTCCAGGACGAGAAGATTATGGATGCTGCCATGATCCGGGCTTCCAGAGAGCAGTGGAAGCTGATCTCGGAGCAGATACGGGAACAGAAGAACGCTGCAAAGGCGGAATCTCAATGAATGCAAAATGCAAACAGCCCGCCGAATGAAATGCCAGCAGGCTGATAAGAATGCTCATTCTTACTCGTACTAGGCGAAGTCAGCGAAGTCGCTGATCCGTGAGCAAGTAGTCGATGTCGCTGTCCAGTACGGTTACTTTATTATGGCAGCAGGGGAAGATCAGCAGCTTCTTTTTCCCCTCTCTAACACTCACTAATTCTTTGGGCTTCATTGGCAGTAATACATTGTCAGTTCCACAGAAAGGGCAGCTGTGTACATAAACGTCGTTTCCAACGACATCGTAAGGCCACGTATTAGAAAAAGGGATCATGAGTTCTCCGATGAGTGAGGCTCATCGTCCTTTTTCGAGGATGGCCCTTCATCATTTTTGGCAAGCTCGGCAATTTTCTGCATCAATATATGCTGTGGCATATGCATCAGCTGTTCCAGCGGAACGCCCAGCTGCTTGGACAGTGTAACCGCCGTCTCCGGTGATATTTGTAAAGGTCTCATGGCTTCCAGCTCCTTTTAGTTATAGCAGTAATTTGATTTATATATAGTTATACACTTTTCCCTATGCTCGCACAAATGGTATTACTGCATGGATTCATATTATGATTCGAAAGGTGATGAATGTTTGATGGCACTTCAACAAACTTGGGATTTAGATTCGATATTTCCTGGAGGGTCTTCCTCTCCACAGCTCGTAAGCTTTCTTGAGACCCTTGAGCAGGATGTACAACAGC
The DNA here is from genome assembly GCF_004000885.1 of Paenibacillus glucanolyticus NBRC 15330. Lineage (GTDB taxonomy): Bacteria > Bacillota > Bacilli > Paenibacillales > Paenibacillaceae > Paenibacillus_AQ > Paenibacillus_AQ glucanolyticus. The sequence goes on along the minus strand of NZ_BIMC01000005.1, from coordinate 280,041 downwards.
TCGGGCAGGATGTACAGGCACTGTCCGTTCCGGAAACCGTCGAGCGTGCAGCGAGCCTTGAGCGTTTCCTAGAGCAGTTTCAGAGCGCCTATGCCCGTATCCGTGAAGTCTCCGCATTTGTGAGCTGCTTGACCGCGCAGAATGTGAATGACAAAAAGGCGGTGCAACTGTCCGGCCGGGTAACTTCCTTGTCCGCAACCCTGCAATCGGTTAAGAACCAATTCGATAATGTGCTCCGCGGCATGAACGATGAGCTTTGGACCGCTTGGACAGGTACAGATAAAGTGTCTCAGCTAGACTTTGTATTGAACGAAGCCCGCAACCTTGCCAAGGATAAAATGAGCCCTGAGCTTGAAAGCCTGGCACTGTCCCTCGGCGTTGACGGTTATCACGGTTGGGGAGAATTCTATGATACCATCGTGAAGAAAATCCAGATTCCATATGAGGAAGATGGCAAGACCGTCATGCTGTCCGCAGGACAGGCATTCAATAGAATGCATGATCCTCGCAGGGAAGTACGCCAATCCATGTTTGAAAAATGGGAGCAGGCTTGGGGAGATTCTGCCGATTACTGCGCGGATACCCTTAACCATCTATCGGGCTACCGCCTGAAGCTGTATGAGAACCGCGGCTGGGACGATGTGCTGAAAGAGCCGCTCGCCATTGGCCGAATGAGCCGTGAGACTCTGGATGCCATGTGGGCCGTCATTCAGGACACCAAGTCGGTACTGGTGGAGTATTTAAACCGTAAAGCGAAGCTGCTGGGCTTGGAAGGCTTGTCGTGGACGGATGTGGATGCACCGCTTCGTACTTCGGCTGCCAAAATCTCCTACGATGATGCTGCCGTCAACATTGTCGAGCAGTTCCGCAAATTTAGTCCAAGGCTGGCAGACTTCTCGCAAATGGCCTTCGACAAGAGCTGGATTGAGGTCGAGGATCGTCCAGGGAAAAGACCCGGCGGTTTCTGTACATCCTTTCCGGCAAGCAGCCAGACGCGCATATTCATGACATTTGGCGGAACCGCCTCGAATGTTTCGACGCTGGCTCATGAACTCGGTCATGCTTACCACCAGCATCTGATGGGCGGAATTCCGGTTCTCAACCAGAAGTATGCAATGAACGTTGCTGAGACGGCCTCTACTTTTGCCGAGATGATTGTTTTTGATGCAATGGTGAAGGGTGCCGGCAGCGAAGAAGAGAAGCTGGCTCTGCTGGAAGAGAAAATTCAGAACAGCGTAGCTTTCTTTATGAATATTCATGCACGGTTCCTGTTTGAAACCCGCTTCTATGACAAACGGAAGAGCGGACTGCTCAGCAGCGAGGAGATTTCAGAATTGATGGTTGAGGCACAGAAGGAAGCCTACTGCGATGCTCTGACATCCTACCATCCTCATTTCTGGGCATCCAAGCTTCATTTCTATATCACGGGTACACCATTCTATAATTTCCCATACACCTTCGGTTATATGTTCAGCACAGGCTTATATGTACGGGCATTGGAAGAAGGTCCGACCTTTGCTGATAAATATGACGCGCTTCTTCAGGATACAGGTGTCATGTCCGTTGAGGATTTGGCTAAAAAGCATCTGGATGTGGATTTGACTCAGCGTGATTTCTGGCAAAGTGCGGCGGATTCTTGCGTATCCGATATCAGACAATTCTTGCAAATGACTGAAAATTTGGCATAATTTGTTGATTTTCATCGGAAAAACAGATAAAAAGGCCGTTCCTGAATTGGATATCATCATCCATATTCATGTTTATCCCGTCAAAATAGAGAAGCTCCCAGCGAGCTTCTTTTTTTGTCGTAAAAGAAAGAAAGTTGACGCAAAAAAGGAGTGGAAATCTAAAATATTTGTGCAATTTTAGTAATAAATACCCAATTGTGTTGAATATTGTTGATACATTGATTTCTTTATCCTATAATGAGTCACAAGCCCTAATAATAGGGAAGATTTACTAATAAAGGAGGGGAGAAGAGATGGTAAAACTAGATCAATTATCACTGGCTAGACAATTGGACATTGTTTTTAAAGAGCTGGAAGAAGAGTTGGGAGGTCTAAGTTCAGGGACAGTATTTGTACAAATACGAAACAATGTAATTGGTAAATTTGGCATACGGCATAATCCATTGGCTGGGCGAAACGGGGTCATTGCTCCTTGTGAAGAGGGGCTTAGTGAAGCTCAACAATTCTCTTTTCGTACGATGGCGCTTGAGAGTTTGAAGCATAAACGCCATTGGACACATGGCGAAATTAGTTATGAATTTATGGTACGGCAAGGAATTGTCGTGGTAGATGCTATTCTTGAATCGAACTATAACATGGCCAATCTAATGATTCGGTACCCTCGTAATACATATGCCGAAGCTGCTTCGGAATCCTGAAATCATTTATCATATAAAACATATAACGAAAGAGGCGATCTTTGGGGAGAAGATCGCCTCTTTCTATTTGTGGCTGGAGGGAAGAGATGCGAATTACAGGTTCGAACGACCCGATAATTGCTGCTCAGCCAATTGAACCAGACGTTTTGTAATGTAACCTCCCAATGAACCGGTTTCACGGGAAGTATAGTTTCCATAGTAACCGTCTTGTGGAATCGTTACACCCAGTTCTTGTGCAGCTTCCATCTTCAATTGTTGAAGAGCTGCAGTTGCTTGAGGTACGACAAGATTGTTAGAAGAACGACCTTGAGCCATGTCATGTCACCTCCTTTGATGTTGTATGAGGATATTATGACCTGAATGCTAGGGGTCTCATTCGTTCTGGAGGAAGATTGATCACTGGTAAAATTAGCCGATTCATAAAAATCGTCGTTTATATAGAACAAACCAGAGCAGCACCCTGGTTTCAAAGGTCGACTCTGGTTTGGATAAGTTAAGTATAGATGCTGGTCATCCAGCAGGGATAGAGTGAACTAATCTTGATGCGTTTCCGGTGAAGTTCTCTGGATGCTGATCTTGGTATTCAGATTGACGGTCTGTCCCGGTTCCAAATGAATCAGTCCGGTTTCGTCGTCCGGGAGATTCAGATTGGGAGCGTTAGGAAGCCAGGTATAGGGTTCGATACAGAGGAATTCCTCTGCGACGCCCTTGGTATAGAGCACCCAGTGCTTGAAAAAATCACGATCAGCCGAATAATGGATTTGATAGCCGTCATCCCGTTTAAGCAATGCCTCTGCCGGCTTGCCTTCAGGAATTCTCAGGATCGTATCCAGATTGGCATCCTTCATATTGAGTCCTGTATTCAGTAGTTCCAGATCGCCAAGCGGCGAGAGATCACCGGTTGGGATCAGTTCGTTGTCCAAGGTATAAATACCTTCTACAGGCAGATCAAGCGTCCAGCGATGCGGTTCGCCATCCAACAGGAACCACGTATGATAGCCCATGCCGAATGGTACAGGGCTAGAACCGAGATTGGTTACACGAAGACTCTGCGACAGGCGGGTACCTTGAAGGCGGAAGGTCATCTCCAGCTTCAGCGGTACAGGAAATTGAGCCATCCATTTTGGATCATCCGATGAGATGAACTCTGTCGAAACGGCACAACCGTCATCTTCTTCCTCAATGTCGCTGACACACCAAGCCTGTGAACGGTGGAGTCCGTGGATATGATTGTCGTTCGCGGTATTTTGATCAAATTGATACGTTGTTCCGCCATATTCGAAATGGCCCTTGGAAATCCGACCTGGCGGAATGAGCATCGGGATGCCGAAGTGGTAAGGCTTCTGCAGATAGAATGCAAGCTCACTTTCATCTGGTCTTCGGAGAATTTCGCGTGTGTTCTCGATGTCTTTGATCCCAATGACGTTGTTACCTAGACGAGGAAGGAGAGTCACTTCAAGACGGCCGCTGTTTAAAATATAGGTGTCGTAACCATTCCACTGGCCTTTGGTCACTTGATTCATATCGATGCTCCTTTACTAACAGAAATCATGGTCTGGACGATTAAACACATCATAACAGATTTTTGTGGAAAGGGTAAAAGAAAAGCTTCAAAACCCAAGACAACCTGATTCCAAATTGGAATTGACAAGGCAGAGCAAGAGTTTTATCATTGCATGTAATAGTGAACCATAATGATGGAAACACGATGACAAGGACAAGTAAGCAGTGCGGTCTATCCTTCAGAAAGCCGGTGGTTGATGTGAACCGGTGGATCCGCTTTGCTGAATGGACCTTCGAGTGCCGAGCTGAACGGGAGAATGCTGTTATTCCTTAATATGCCGGCCGGGTATTCTCCGTTACAAGAATCTAAGGCTGCATCGATTTTTTGATATGCTGTTGCAGCGAATAAGGGTGGCACCACGGTCACACGTCCCTTGCGGATGTGTGGCCTTTTTTGCGTTCATATAGGCACGTAGGCATGCTTCGTATATCGGGGCAGACTCGGGATTGAAAGAATTTTTCGAGATAAATTGGAGGGCTAATCATGAAAACTGTATTATCGGGCATTCAGCCAAGCGGTAACCTGACACTGGGGAACTATATTGGCGCCATCAAAAATTTTGTTAAACTGCAGGAAGCACATGATTGTTATTTTATGGTGGTCGATCTGCATGCCATTACCGTTCCTCAGGAGCCGAACTCGCTTAGAGACCGCTCCGAATCGGTTGCCGCACTGTACGTTGCTGCCGGAATTGATCCAAATCGTGCGAATATCTTTTTGCAATCCCATGTGCCGCAGCACGCTGAGCTGGGATGGATCATGACAACCCTCGTCAACATGGGTGAATTGGAACGGATGACGCAGTTCAAGGACAAATCAGAAGGCAAGGATTCCGTAGGAGCCGGGCTATTCGTCTATCCAGCGCTTATGGCTGCAGATATTTTGCTCTACAATGCCAATCTGGTACCGGTGGGGGATGACCAGAAACAGCATCTTGAGATTACGCGTGATTTGGCTGCGCGGTTTAATCACCGGTTCGGTGAGTATTTCAATGTACCGGAGCCTTTCATCCCTGAAGTAGGCGCTCGGATCATGTCGCTTGATGATGCATCTAAGAAAATGAGCAAGAGCAATCCGGTAGAGGGAAGTTATATCGCGATGCTGGATACGCCGGACCAAATTCGCAAAAAAATAAGCCGTGCCACAACCGATTCCGGAACAGAAGTGGTGTATGATCCATCAGCCAAACCGGAAGTCAGCAATCTCATGAGCATTTACTCCGAATGTGCCGGAGTGTCTTTGCAGGAAGTGCAAGCACGCTTTGAAGGAAAGATGTACGGGGCGTTTAAGAAGGAGCTTGGCGAAGTGGTGGTGTCTGCTCTGGAGCCACTACAAAACAGATACTACGAAATTCGCCAAACCGGTGAAATTCATGACATTCTAGCCAAGGGAGCGGAGCAGGCACAAAGAACTGCGACTCAGGTGCTGGATGGCGTGAAAGACAAAATGGGCTTCCTGGCTCCGAGATAACGCTGTCCAACCTGTTTAAGAAGGTCTGCGTTTCGCTTTGATAATGAAGCCCCAGCCGATGTTGAAAATGGATAGGATCCCTAGACCGACAGCAAGAAATCCGTTATAGCTGATGGAGATGGCTGCAGCCGCCAGCAGAACGATGGAAGATACCGCAAACCAAAGAGATAAGCCTTTACTCATATGAAAAAACCTCCAAAGATAAAAAATTTAAAAAATACGTATAACGCTTCAAGAAGGAGCCATAATAAGTTTGCAAGCTTGCACTGGAATTACAGACATTCAGTGAAGGGAGATATTTAATATGGCACGCAGCAGCAACAATTTGGTGGTACCTCAAGCAACAGCAGCATTACAACGTTTGAAACTCGAGGCTGCTCAAGAACTAGGCGTAACGATTCCTCAGGACGGTTACTATGGTAACTATACTTCCCGTGAAACAGGATCCCTGGGCGGATACATTACAAAACGTTTGGTACAGCAAGCTGAACAGGCTCTTTCTGGATCTGGCCGCACGCTGTAATATCTTTCTCATAACGTGAGTGGGAAGCCCGGAGCGCAATATTTGCGCTCCGGGCTTTGTATTCATTTCAGAGGCTCGACACGCATTCTAATACATAGACAAATTGTGCCTTAAACAACGGTATAACGTCAAGATTATATCGCTTCCAAATGTCACTGAATTGTCATATAGATGGAACGAATTCCGAAGGATTGCTAAACACTTTTTACTAATGATATGATAAACTTTATAGCGGAGGCAGTACTTCCTCCATAACGACAGATACAAGGAGGAACGTTTACACGTGGATAATCACTTGAGATACCAGGCTCCTTCAGAATCCGCGGCACTGGCCTCGGCAGCGCCTGCACCTCCCGATAAGGCGGGGACTTGGAAAGATTTTATCACGGTGACGAAACCCGGAATCATCCGGTCAAATTTGATAGCGGCTTTTGCCGGATTTTGGCTAGCATCGCGTTGGGATATCCAATTTGGATTGATGATTATGACACTTCTCGGAACCGTGCTTGTCATGGCTTCGTCCTGTGTATTCAATAACTATTTTGACCGTGAACTCGACATGAAGATGGAACGGACCCGGAACCGCTCTCTTCCAACCGGACGGCTGACGCCAAAGGTTGTTCTTTGGTATGCCGTCATTCTTGGGGTGGTCGGACTAGCTATACTATTTTCGTTCTCCGGTGTACTGGCAGGTATATTCGGAGCTATCGGCATGTTTGTTTATGTGGTTGTCTATACACTATGGCTAAAGCGCTCTTCGACATGGAGCACCTCGGTAGGCGCGATTTCTGGAGCAATGCCTCCGGTGATCGGTTATGTGGCAGTGACAGGAAGCGTAGATATGGCAGCAGTTCTGCTGTTCGCGCTGTTGTTCCTATGGCAACCGCCCCATTTCTGGGCGCTGGGCATTCGTCGGGTCGAGGAATATCGGGCAGCGGGCTTCCCTCTACTGCCAGTTGTAAAAGGAATCCCGCGCACGAAGATACAGATGATTCCTTATTTGGTGCTTCTCATTCCGATACCGATTCTGATGTACGCGTATGGGTATGCAGGTATATTTTTTCTGGTTATCGGACTCTTTCTGGCAATTTGGTGGCTTTACGCCGCACTGCAGGGTTTCCGTGCCAAGGACGACGAAGCCTGGTCCAAAAAAGTATTTATTATCTCCATTAACTATTTGACCTTGAGCCTGATCGTTCTCATACTTAACACCACTTTTTAATAAGGTGGAGTTGCTATAGGCAGTATATCACCTGATTAGGAACTGGGTTTGTTTGAGACGAAGGGAGAACGAGGAAGGTCATGAGTGCATTCAAACGGTATAAATGGACTTGGGTATTGCTTGCTGTCTGTGTAGTTGCAGCTGTTTATCTGGTTTACAATTCGCTCGGCTTCGGAAAAGAAAAATTTCCGATTGTTCGTGAGGTTGCCGCCTATTCCATGGAAAATGTGGATGGGAAGACCATCACTTCAGAAGATACCAAAGGCAAGGTGAAACTGATGTACTTCTATTTCACCAGCTGTCCGGATGTATGTCCGATTACAACATTGGTCCTTTCACAGATACAAGAAGACTTGAAAAAAGAAGGTTTGTTTGGAAAAGAAGTTAACTTTGTGTCCATCTCCTTTGACCCGGAAACCGATACAAAAGAGAAGATTAAGGCATTCGGGGACCGATTCTATGCCGATTATAGCGGCTGGTACTTTCTTCGAGGTGATCAGGAGGAAACGCGGAAGCTGATGCAGGAATCCTTCAAGATTCCGCTGCTTGGCAATAACTCGACCAATTTCACTCATGGCAACTCCATTGCGCTGGTTGACCGGAATAACAATATTCGGAAGACCTATAACGCAGCGGATCCGGCGCAAGTGAAGACCGAGGATATTGTGCAGGACATTAAGACCTTAGTTAAGGAATAACATAGTGGTAAAACCAAAAGACGCGCTTCATCGTTAAAGATGGAGGGCGTCTTTTTTATATTCTTCAACTGGCTCATAAAAGGCTTTGGACCAAATCAGGCGTTATTTACCCAGGGTAAATCAGAATTCATCAGGTGGCGGATAAATAATGAATTCTTCCAGCCCGGCTTTCTCCAACTGGGCAATCAAGTATTCATCCGGGGTTCCTTCAACACCGGCATACCCCCGGCGTGTATAGATTTGCCCGGCATCTGGGAAGACATCTCGCAGGGCCCCGCGAATTTTCTTGCCGGAGCTGTCATTATCCATAAACAGATAAACCTCCTGGTCTTTCACCTGTTTATGCAGGCTCTCAAGCTTGGCGGTGTTTAATGTTCCGAATGTACACAGGATGGTTATATCTGATGTCAGCAATCTGCGGATTCGGCTGCGATCGTTCTTGCCCTCTACAATGAGGAATATCGGCATCTTTTTTCACCTCTGTCATGATACGGAGATCCTTGGCAGCATTCCCCGGGAAATGTTGATTCGACGTCGAATGATGTATGTATAGTGTAACTTGTTTTTTGTTGATCATGCAAAGCAAACGAAATAAACGGCCATCCGAGTGGAAGGCCGTTTAAGCTAATCCATGTATTCTAGTAGAAGCAGCTCAAAATGATGACAAGCAGAATATACAATACAAGTACCATGCCTACAGAATTTCCATGGCCTCCATGACAGTGCTTATGATGATGAACATGACTCATGTTACTTCACCCCTTGGTTAGATGTCCGTGGTCATTTGCCACACTGTATCTTATGTGGTTTTACCCATACGGATTGTGTGTTGGCCTATCCGCCACTTTTTGGGCGCTTCATCATAACAGGGTACAGGTTCATTAGTCATTTCAGACTATAACGGTGAGATGACCGTTGATGGTGCTTCACGATTGCGTTTCGGAAGCAGGAGCAGGACTGTCATCAGCATGAGGAATGCGATAAAATAAGGAGACACTATCGTCCGGAACTGTCCAGCTGCAATCGGTCCGACAAAGGACCCCAGCGACATCGCAATGGATTGCAAAGAGAATACTTTGCCGAGCCTGCCTCCTCCGCTAAGCTCAATAAACAGGGAGGATAACGCCGGGAACAGCAGGCCCTTGGCAAGACCCAGGGAAAACAGGATAACCATAATCGGCACATGGTCTGCTGCAGCCAGAGCGTAAAAGCAGATCGCCAGTCCCAGCACGCCCAAAGCGACCCTGATATGAGGCGCATAACGGTTCAGGAACAGCATGCTTAACGTGACCAGAGCCCCAAGGCTAATGACGGAGAATAAAATCCCCGTAGACATTATGCTTGCCTTCCCGCTTTCGCGAAGCGGAATTTCGAAGAACAGTATGCCTTGAGAGCAGGCGATAGCAAACGGAATTAAATAAAGGCGCAAGCTAAACGGAAGCCGTGCCGGCTTCTCTTCCTTGGAAGCCAAAGCATTTTCTTTATTGGCGGCCGTGGCTGATAACCGCTTGGGTAGACTGAAGAATGCCATAAACCCGGTAAAGATCAAGAGCCAGCCCAAACTCTGAAATGTACCGGAAAAACCGGCGTTAGCGACAATAAAAGCTCCTGCTGCCGGTGACAAAACAGAGGCAAGGGTGTGTACGACGCCATGACCGGACATGTATTTGCCTTGCGTAACCGGATCACGGGAGAGAGACGCTAACAGCGCCAGGCAGGCTGGTGATAAAAAAGCCAGTACAAAGCCGCTGATCGAGCGAAGCGCGAGCAACTGCCAAGGCAATTGGACATGAGCTTGGAGTAGCAGGATAACTCCAGCCGCAGTTAAACTGAAAATAATGTAGCGTCTGCTGCCGTGTCGGTCGATCAGATTACCTGCAATCAAATTGCCAGGCAGATGCGTCAAAGCATAAATTCCCATCATCCACCCGATAAACGTGGGAGCTGCACCAAGGGAAATCGCAAAGGGTGTCAGCACGGGGTACTGAGCATGCAAATCAAAAAACGCCAGAAACAAAAACATATAGAGCCATAAAGCGGTTTTCAATATGGCACCCTCCTATCCGGCAAGAGTTCGGTATTACTACTTGTACGTTCGAAGGGGCAAGCTTATACCTTTTTGTGAAAAGACCCGGTTGGCTGACAGCTTTGCGGGGTATCATGTATAATTAATAAGACGGCAAAAAATACGCCGCCTGAAAGTATGGACGGGAGTGAAATAAATTGGATACACAGGTCTGGATTGAATTTCTTAAACAAAACTGGCTGGTCATTGCGATTGCCTTAATTATCTTGTTTATTGTACTGAATGTGTTAAGAACCGTAATCAAGTGGGTACTTGCGGTCCTTATCATTGGGGGATTGCTGGTGTACAGCGGAATTTCCTTGGATAAGATTGGGGAAGTGGTGTCCACGGTGAAGGAAGAGACGGTGGATACGATAAAAGCGGAAGCGATGAATATGATGATGAAGGAAGCGAAGGAAGCCAAATATACATCGAATGGGGACGGCACCTACTCGATTAAAGCTCCCAACCTGGAGCTAAAGGGCAGTGCTGGTTCAGAAAAGGTTGAGGTCACTTTCCGCGGGGTTTCGGTAGGAAAGTGGGATATCAATGATACGATCCGGAGTTTTATCAACGATGCCAAGTCCAATACAGCCACTAAATAAAGAATACTACCATAATCGGATGCGGATGTAAGGCAGCGTGGGCAAGTTTATCTTATTGCCAGCAAGCCTGCCCTCTTACATCGGTAGACAAGACATCTTAGGGAGAGGAGGGGATACCGTATGATGTCGGCATGGAAGGATAGCGTGCTCGATGGAAACGGAATTACCATCTTGCTGCTGCTGATTGTGGCTTTTTCATTATGGCAGGGGTGGAATCGTGGAGCCTCCCGCTCAGCCGGGAAGCTTGTTTTTTTTCTGGGGGATGCGGTGCTGCGTTTGGTTGGTCTTGCAATTTCCGTTCCGTTTACATTGTGGTTATCACCCAAGGCAGGGGACTGGCTGGGTGCCGCCTCAACGCTGCCGAATCGTGAACTGCAATTCTGGGAGCAGATTTATTATACGGCTCTAAAATCGCTGGCGGATTTTCCGCTGCTGAGGTTCGCCGTGCTGTTTATGCTCAGTTATGCGCTGATTGTATTTATACTTCGGCTGCTTGTTTCCCTGATCATGGGAAGCAGGATGGGAGTCTTCGGATCGAGAAAAGAAACCCGGGCATCGCTGCCCAGCCGGCTTGCAGGTGCGGGTATCGGAGCCATCATGGGGGCTGCGCGGAGCATTATCGTGATCGCGATTTTGTTCATCTATGTCAGTCTGAATCCGGACCACGGCTTTAGCCGGTATGTTGAAGCTTCGCCCGTATATCAGCAGGGTGCACAAGCTGTCATTGAGCCGCTATCCGGTTCGCTTGTCAAGGAAAAGCTGCCCGTATTCACCCAATCCGTTCAGGATGAACTGAATGGAATCATACAGCGCAAGTATGAGGTGATCGACCATAAGATTCCCGAGGGAATCGAACAGACAGCCGCCCATGTCGTGAAGGGGGCAGCCACCGACGAAGAAAAGGCTCGAAAGCTTTATGATTGGGTTGGCAGCCGCATCTCGTATGATCATGACAAGGTAACATTGTACGAAGAGCAGCGGATATGGAAAGAGCAGACGCCCCAGGATACGTATGATACAAGGTTAGGCGTATGTATCGACTATGCCCGGCTGTATGCCATGATGGCACGGTCACAGGACCTCGAAGTCAGGGTGGTGACCGGCAGGGGCTACAATGGACAAGGCGGTTATGGCCCCCATGCCTGGAATGAGGTTTATTTGAGTGAAGAAAAGCGGTGGATTCCGCTGGACCCAACCTGGGCACAGAGCGGCAACTGGTTTAACCCGCCGCGCTTCAATGAGACTCATATTAAAGAGCAAGTGTTTTGATGATGGACAGGGGCGGACTTTCACAAGGGAAGTCTGCCCTTCTCTTGAGGTCGGCCCTCCGCGTGAAGTGGGGGGGCGTTTATGTTAAGATGGGTTTATGTGATTGTGGGTAAAGGGGAGAAGCATACGTGAAAGGGTTTAGGCCGGATAAACGCAAACAAGAAGAAGGGGATGCCGGCAGTCAGTTTAATTTGCGGGTCAATCTGTTCTTTTTCAGCACATTTATCATATTCTGTGTCATTATTATACGTCTTGCGATACTGCAGTTTGTCGAAGGGCCTGAGCTGAAAGAGCTCGAAACCGGCGGGCAGGTTAAGAATTTCCCGCTGCAACCCATCCGGGGGAGCATCATCGACGCTTCCGGAACGCCGCTCGCTTACTCGACACCCTCCCAAGCACTGTATTTAACGCTGTTAAAGGATTACAGTTCCTCTGAGAGAGGGAAGAAGAACCGTCCGGAAATTGAGAAGTTGGCTGAGGAAATGGTTAAGATATTCGATCAGCATGGGGACCCGAAGGCAGAGAAGCTGACGGTGGACGACGTGATCAAAGCGATGGACCTGGAGTTCAATAAGCAGCCGGGTTATGAGCCGAGACGCATCAAGTCCGAGCTTTCAACCAAAGAAGTGGCTTATTTCATGGAGCACAAGAACGAGTATCCTGGGTTGGAGGTCGTTGAAGAAAGTCAGCGACAATACAATCAGGACAGAATCGCCGTTCAGACCATCGGTTATTTGAAAGAGTTCCGCGGAATTAAGACACTGGAGAAATATAAAGAGATTGATGAGCAGAACAAGAAGCAAAAAGATCCGGGACTCATCTACACCGAGCAGGAAAAGGTTGGTGTTGATGGCCTGGAAATGATGTTCCAGGATGAGCTGCGCGGCAAGAACGGATTTATCGGCATTCCGATTAATCCGCAGAACATGGCGGACGGGGTCCCAACAATGATCGCTCCGGAGAAGGGGTACAACATTCATACCACCATTCATAAGGATATCCAGAAGGTTACCCAGCAGGCGATCATGGATCAGCTGAAATGGCTTCATGCCAACCCGGTTTCTGGCAAAACGCACCCGAATGCACAAACGGGTTATGCAGTGGCCATGGAAGTGGATACCGGCAACATCGTGGCCATGGCCAGCATGCCTGATTATGATCCGAATGTGTGGGAGTTCGGGACCGAAGATTGGGAGACGGTCATGAAGTATTACGGGAACGGAACCATCTCTCCGTACAGCTCTGGGCGCTCCGGCAACAATCTGGAATCGACTGTGCTGCTCGGCTCTACGATAAAACCACTGAGTGTGTTGATTGGTTTGAACGAGAAATTATTCGGGCCGAACGACTACTACTATGATTCTGGTGCTGCATTCTTTGGTAAGGATAACTCAAGAGTTCAGAACTCCGGTGGTAAGGCCTACGGGTCCCTGAACGCAAGAAAAGCGATTGAGCATTCCTCCAACGCCTTTATGGTTGATTGGATTGGGGAAAAGCTATATAACAAATACGGCTCCGAATCCGTTGGAATATGGGATGAATACATGAAGAAGTTCGGTCTGGGTGTATCCACCGAATCCGGTCTGCCGAAGGAGCATAAAGGAATTATCGAGTATACCAATATTGAGCAGGCGGGAAGTTATTTGGCTGCCATGGCTTACGCTTCATTTGGCCAGTCGGGTAAATATACGACCCTTCAACTGGCGCAATATACCAGCACGCTTGCCAATCAGGGCGAGCGCATTCGGCCACAGCTTGCGAGCAAGATCGAGGATCAAGATGGCAATGTGGTCAAGGAATTCAAACGCGAGGTACTGGATAAAGTGGAATTTCCGCAGCAGTATTGGAATGAAGTTATTGCAGGGATGAATACCCAAGGGCTTCGGGCTTTTGAAGACTTCAAATATGATTTTGCCCGGAAAACAGGAACATCGGAGCAGGATATATATAAAAACGGAAGCCGGATTAGGGTAGAGAACGGGGTATTCATCGCATTTGCACCGCGGCAGAACCCTAAACTGGCCGTTGCAGTCGTAATCCCGGAGGCCGGCTTTGGTTCCCAAAGTGCGGCGCCGGTGGCCCGTAAAATATTTGATGCATATGATGAAATATACGGTCTGGACGGTACGCCTCATCCTAAAACCAATAATGATGAGAACCAGGACGGCGAAACGGAGTAAAAGGTAACGGCAAAACGGCAGCCAACAGCCCGAATGGGTTGGCTGCCGTTTCTTTTATGCCGTCGATACGGGGGAATGTTTTGGCGCACCCTCTTTTGTGGTAAAATGTCGTTATGTTTGCTTGTGATGGATAAGGGGGTTAATTAATACCATGAATTATAAATATCGTTTGTTAGCATTGGATATGGATGGAACACTGCTTCAGGATGATCATGAGGTGTCGGAGGAAACGGTGAAGTGGATCAAGGAAGCCGTCCGTCAAGGCATCCATGTCTGTCTCTCAACAGGTCGGCCGTTTGCGGAGGCTTATCCTTATGCCAAACAGCTTGAATTGACGACACCGATGGTGACAGTGAATGGCGGTGAAGTGTGGCGTGCGCCATATGAACTGTATCGCCGCGCGCTGCTGGACAGCAAGCTGGTGGAACAAATGCATGCGCTGGCTATTGAAACCGGATCCTGGTTCTGGGCGTATTCAGTAGGTAGATTATATAACTCTGAGAACTGGACAGATGATGTTGCGAATCAGGAATGGCTGAAATTCGGTTATACTACGAAGGATCATGAGGTGCGTCACCGGATCCTGATGCGGCTGCAGGACATGGGCGGATTGGAGATCACGAACTCCTCTCCCATAAACCTGGAGATCAATCCGCAGGGCGTCAATAAAGCGACGGGAATCGGGCAGGTATGTGAATTGCTCGGCATCAGCATGTCCCAGGTTGTAGCGGTAGGGGACAGCCTGAACGATCTGGCCGTGATTCAGGAGGCGGGCCTTGGCGTGGCTATGGGCAATGCCCAGCAGACCGTTAAGGATGAGGCAGACCTTGTGGTTTCAAGCAATAATGAGGACGGCATCGTGGAGGTCATCAGGGATCATATTTTGATCGAAGGGTGAGATGTAGATGGACGTATTGGGCTGGATTATCGTAATTGCTCTGTTTATCATTGGTATGGCCGGAGCAATTTACCCTATTTTGCCGGGGGTTGTTGCCATTTACCTGGCGCTGTTCGTTTACGGCTGGTTTTTTACATTCGAGCATTACAATGCATGGTTCTGGATCATCCAGACGATCATTCTGGTTGTGCTGTTTGTCGCCGATTATGCGGTTAACGCATGGGGAGTCAAGAAGTTGGGCGGATCCAAAGCCTCTATATGGGGCAGTACGATTGGACTCATCGTCGGTCCCTTTGTAATTCCTGCTTTCGGATTGATCATCGGTCCGTTCCTCGGCGCATTTCTGGGTGAAATGTTCGCGGGGTCAGGACCAAGCAAATCCGCGAAGGTGGGGTTCGGCTCGGTCATCGGATTGTTCAGCAGCATTGTGGTCAAGATCGTTTTACAGCTGGCGATGATTATTATTTTCTTCATCTGGATTTTCTAATAGACGTTTGGATCGCTGTGAGAGGCGTTTTGGAGGAGAAAGAAGGGTACGGTTTTGTCAAAGAAAGAATCATTTATTAAAGGCACCATCATCCTGGCCGTTGCTGCGCTGGTGGCCCGTGTACTTGGGCTTGCGCAGCGGGTGCCGCTTGAGCATATGTTGAATGATATAGGGGATGCCTCGTTTACGATTGCTAATAACGTATATTTAATGCTGTTAACCGTAGCTACGGCAGGAATTCCCAGCACGCTAAGCAAAATGGTCTCGGAGCGGCATGCACTGAATAAGCCTGCCGAGGCACAGCGCGTCTATCATGCAGCGCTTATCTTTGCCGGAGCGGCCGGCGTCATCATGACGCTCCTGCTGTATTTTGGAGCACCCTTCTATGCAACCAATATAGCTAAGGTGCCGGAATCCGCAGCTGCGATACAAGCATTGGCTCCTGCCCTGCTGCTGTTCCCGGCCATCGCGATGATGCGGGGGTATTTCCAGGGGCGCAACAATATGACGGCAGGCGGCATCTCTCAGATCATCGAACAGATTGCAAGGGTTTTAACTGCTATTGGTCTGGCATATGTGCTTCTGCGTCTGGGTTATGACGATACCTGGATTGCGGCAGGCGCTTCCTTTGGTGGCGTACTCGGCAGCATCGGGGCATTTGCGGTGATGCTGTACTTCACGGTAAAACTTCGCCGAAGTGACCGGGAACTCAAGCTACCGGCAGCCGACCGTTCCATTCCGCTCGGGGGAATATACAGGGATATCTTTACCCTGTCCATTCCGATTGTCTTATCATCGCTGGCAGTTCCAGCCGTCAATTTCATTGATGGTTCCATTGTTAAGCCGCTGCTTATGGGACAGATTGGTCCCGAGCAAGCAACAGCAGTACTTGCGGTGTTAGGAAACCGGGCACAGAGCGTGGCAGGAATTCCGCCGATCTTAGCGATTGCGCTGAGCACCTCGCTCATTCCGATCATCTCTGCAGCCTTTGCCCGAAAGGATCAGGAGCATTTGGAACGACAAGTGACGCTTGCTATGCGTGTTGCTATATTGACGGGAATGCCGGTTGTTATCGCACTTTGCGTTGCATCTTATTCTATTAACGGCTTGCTGTTCAGTTCCCTCGGGGGAAGCGGGATTATTGGCTTTCTGACGTTTGGCACCATTTTTCAGATTACGATGATGACCACGAACTCGATTCTGCTCGGTATCGGCAAGGCCAAGCTATCAATGGTTCACGTTATGATCGGCATTGTGGTCAAACTGGCCGCGAGCTTCCTGCTTGCACCGTTGTTTGGCATTTATGGCATCATTGCAAGCACGGCTCTCTGTTTCCTGGTGATCACGATGCTCAATCTGCGATCCATTAAAGCGATTGTTTCTTTCTCCATCCTGGGCAAACGCTGGACAGGCTTTGGATTGACCGTCATTGCAGCCGGCGGAATCGGCTACGGCCTGAATCAGGCCGGTATTCAATTGGTTGACGTCATGCCGGCACGACTGGCATTCCTGCTGACTTGCCTTATGGTGGGAGTAGTTGTTGTTATTGTATATCTGGTGCTGCTGGTGGTGTTTGGCGTACTGCGTCAATCCGAGCTCAGCAGTTACCCGCGCCCGTTGCAGAAGGTGTTCCGTCCGCTGATGAGACTGCAGCCTTCGCGGATGCGGGATCGGGGATAACCCAGAGTTTAAGAGCAACAGCACACAATAGAATGGAGACCATCCCAACCTCATCGGGATGGTCTCTTCCTGTTTTCATGGGAATGGATTCGCTCCGATACGTCATGCACGATGGAGGTCTTCTCAAGCGCCGCGCGATGGGCGTGGGTCATATCCGGCAGCAGTGGGCGTATTGGTTTGCGAATGTGACGGAGCATCACGCGGCCTTGATACCAATCGTACCGGGGAATGGGTTCCTGGGATTCATCCTGCCAGATCTCCTCAATATGGGGGCTGTATAGACGTCCTCCCTCCGGCAGCCACTCAGACTGGATCAGGTTGCGACTCTCGTGAGCATTATTCATAGCGGACTCAAGGGCCGGGGTAAACAATGCAGGCCAATATTCGGCCCGCGATCCCCGATGCTTGGTCGACTGCGCGAATGCCAGCACGGAGTGGAATATTTCCTCATAACCAAACAACAAAGCGTATAACGTTCTGCCCGCCTTGATCCGAATGCTCAGATCAGCAAACTTGGGGATCGTCATTCCGGCTAAAGGCCTAGTTGTGTCAGGCGGATCTTGGGAAGCCATCATGTCCGCCTCGGGTCCGCTGACTTGTCCAAGTGGAAATACAATCTGATTCAGCCTGGCCAGCTCATGGATCCGAAAGAAGGGTTGCTCCAGAACATGCTCCAGGTAAAAAGGGTGCCTTGCCACACGTCCTTCAATGTAGTTCTGCTCGTTAATGATCAGGGCAACCGTGAGCAGCGAACTCCCACGGTCCAGCCAGAACTGCTCCCAAAACGGAGTCATGAAGGCCGAAATATGGAAGTGAGGGAGCAAATGGAATAAAGGAGCTCCTTTTTTCCGACTGTGGATATAGAGAAGCAGCTGTGGATAGGCATCCTGAAAGATCAGAGCATTGCAGCGCTCGAGGAACCGGTACAGATGGTTCTTGAACTGTGAATCCGTGAGATCGGACATTAATCCACCCTTCAGATCACTCATATTCCACCCGGCATTTCGTGATACCATATGGGCCAGCAAAGCCCAGTGCAGCTCAGGATATGACTTATAGCAGTCATAATACGCTTGTGTACGGGTCACATTGCTCCGATTCGCATTCGCTGCAGCCTCCTGAATGAGAAGAATCAGCTCTTGCTCTTCCTGGGTTAGGTTATGAAGTTGATTATGAATTCGAATGCTGCTGTATCCTTCTGTAGAGGACATCAGTGAACCGGGCGGTTGAAGATAGGGATGGGAGGAGAGGATATCCTTAAGTTTCCTACGGATGGTTCTTACTGCTGCGTAATCCCATCGTAATTCATGCTTGTTGGTCGTGAGTTTTAAGGAAATTTGCCATGAGGCGAGCGTACCGGACCAAGATTCTGCAAGGGCATGCGGAATGGCGGCTGTCCAGGCCCACACATCCTTTCCCCCCTTTTTATTATCTCTGGTTCCGTGCGAGTGCATTGCAGTTGTCACCTGCACTTTCTGATGAAATTCCAGGGTTTCAACATGGTAATGTCAGTATGCCTCTAAAATTTGACTTCCACTCAACATTTTGATTCACTAAGGGTGAAGGAATTCGACGTAAAGGGGAGATAATCAATGGAAAAAATCACTTCAGAAGCAGAATTTCAGGTTGCAATCCAGTCTCCGCGACTGACCGTTGCCGTATTTAAAGCAGACTGGTGCGGCGATTGCAAGTTTATCGATCCGTTCATGCCGGAGGTAGAGACTAAATTCTCGAATCAACTGACTCTGGTAGAAGTTGACGTCGATGCTGTCGGTGACGTGAGTCACCAGCAAAATATTTTGGGAATCCCAAGTTTTGTTGCTTATACAGACGGACGCGAGCTGGTTCGCTATGTTAACAAACTTCGCAAATCGCGAGAAGAGATTGAAGACTTCCTGCAGCGCGCTGTGAATGTATACGATACGATTCACAAGTAAAGCATGGATAATAGCACCGCCGCCTCATAGCTATATCGGGCGGCGGTGCTATTTTACATATCAAAGGGTTTGGGTTGAAGAGCCAAGCGTGTCCAAGAATGATTTTCTCATTTTTGAACATTTTGTCACAATCGCTCAAGTGACCGTAGCTCCAGAATCAGGTATAATGAAATGTGGACTGTGTTCGATGCGATCCTGTAAAGGTTCCAGATAGTTAATGATTACGAGCAGCAGGTGAGATGAGTGAATGATAAACAATTAAAATGGTTGAGTTACATAACATGCATCGTTATGTTCTGTGCGACTTTTGGAGGCATGGTTGTAACGAAGACGGGCTCGGGACTCGGTTGTGGCCAGGAGTGGCCGCTGTGCAACGGGAAATTTGTTCCCGCTTACACGGTTTCCTCCATGATCGAATACTCGCACCGGGCAGTTAGCGGAATGGCGGGTTTGGCAGCTCTGGCCTCGCTTATCGCGTTCTGGAGATATAAGCGGGACCGGCGGGATCTGATGGCTTACGTCATTGGCACCTCGGTGTTTGTTGTGGTACAGGCTATTATGGGAGCCTTTGCCGTGGTCAAGCCCCAGTCGGCAGCAATCATGGCGCTGCATTTTGGATTCTCGCTGATTGCGTTTGCCAGCTCGGTTATGCTGGCTCTTGGCATGCGGCGGGTAGAACAGGCCAAGGAATCCGTTGATCGGGAGCGGCTGCCGCGGGTAACCAAAGGGTTCCGTAATTTGGTGTGGGGAACCACGTTGTACAGCTACGTCGTTGTTTATATCGGTGCATTCGTCAGCCATACCGATTCGCGGGAAGGCTGTTCGGGATGGCCGCTGTGTAACGGAGAAGTAATACCCGAGCTGACCGGTGGCGTGGGGATTGCCTTTATGCACCGCGTCGCAGCCCTTCTGCTGCTGATTGTGGTGGCTGTTATGGGGCACTTTGCTTATTGGCGTAACCGGAACAATAGGGAGATACAGATGCTGGGGATTTCGGCAGCCTTGCTCTGTCTGCTGCAGGTGTTCAGCGGGGCCCTCATCATGGCAACGATCCATAATGAGGAGGTTTATGTATTCTCCGCATTGGGGCATACACTGCTGATCTCGGCGCTGTTCGGCGTACTTTGTTATTTAAGCGTGAGAGCATGGCAGCTAGGCAAGCCGCTTGAAGCGAAATTGCAGCGGGACCAAGGTATTCCCCGCGAGAAGATTGTGTAAGTAGTAAAGGCTCATGCCTGAGCCTGATCAGATCGAAATTTTTAATAACATAGATGTACGCAAAGTCCCCGGGCCAGCAATGCAGTTCGAGGGCTTTGTTGTATAGGAAGGAGGGGAGTCGTTGATCGTTCATAATCTTCGCCAGTGGCTCGAAACGCTACGCAAGGAGAATGATCTTGCTGTCATTGATACCCCGGTAGATCCGTATTTGGAGCTGGCCGAGATTCATCGGCGCGTGATTGATGAGGGAGGGCCGGCCTTGCTCTTCACTAATGTGAAAGGCACGCCCTTCCCTGTGGCTACGAATTTGTTCGGCACGCCGCGCAGAGTCGATATGGCCTTTGGGCCCAGACCCGAGCAAATGATGAAATCGCTGATCGGTGCTGCGGAGACATTGCTTCCACCAACCTTTTCAGCGCTGTGGAATGAACGGGGGCTGCTTAAGGACATTTTAAAGGTAGGCATGAAATCAGTTCCGCAGCATGAAGCGCCTGTGATGGCAATAAAAGTGACGGAGAATCCGCTGAAGGATCTGCCGCGGCTGACCAGCTGGCAGGATGACGGCGGACCTTTTGTTACACTGCCGCTTGTATACACGGAGAGCCCATCCAAACCGAAGGATCATAATCTGGGCATGTACCGGCTTCAGATTTACGATGACAACAAGGCAGGTATACACTGGCAGATCCATAAAGGTGGCGGTTTCCATTATGCTGAAGCAGAGCAGCAGAATCAGGCGCTTCCGGTCTCAGTATTTGTAGGTGGACCCCCAGCTCTGATTGCCTCTGCGATTGCACCGGTTCCGGAGCATTTGCCGGAATTGCTCCTGGCCTCCCTCATTCTTGGCGGGAAATTGCCAATGACCGACAACCCGCTGGGAGGACATCGCATTCCGGCAGAGGCGGAATTTGCGATTAGCGGTGTGGTGCCACCGCATGAACGCCGTCTGGAAGGCCCTTTTGGGGACCACTACGGTTATTATTCCCTTGCCCATGATTTCCCGGTCCTGCATGTGAAGCATATGTGGCATCGCAAGGAGGCGATATATCCGGCTACTATCGTCGGTAAACCGCGGCAGGAGGACTATTACCTGGGTGAATTCCTCCAACGGCTGCTCTCCCCGGCATTCCCGATGGTTATGCCATCGGTACGCTCCTTGTGGACTTATGCGGAAACCGGCTTCCATGCCTTAACCGCAGCTGTCGTACGGGAGAGCTATTCCCGTGAGGCGCTTGTGTCCGCATTCCGAATTTTGGGCGAAGGGCAGTTGTCACTAACCAAAATGCTGCTCCTGACCAACCGTCCGCTCGATCTGTCCGATTTTCGTGAAACATTGGAAGCGGTATTGGAACGGTTTAATCCGGCATCAGATTTGTTTATATTTAATAAAACGTCCCATGATACCCTGGACTATACGGGGAATAAGCTCAATCATGGCAGTAAGGCCGTGCTCATGGGTATCGGTCGGCCAATTCGTGAGCTGCCGCGCAGTTATACCGAAGGTGAAATTCCGGGCATATCTCAAATGGCTCCATACTGTGGGGGTTGTCTGGTCGTTTCGGGGGCATCCTATGAGAACGATCCCGGACTGGCCCAGCAAGTGATGGGGTATTTAAAAGCACGGGATACCGCATGGCCGTTGGTGATTGTGGTTGATGATGCCGAAGCGGCAGCGGCCACACAAACCTCACTCCTGTGGACGGTTTTCACCCGCTTCAATCCGGCAACGGATATTCATGCGGCAGCTGATATCCAGCATCATCATCTATCCTATAAACTTCCGCTGGTTATTGATGCACGAATGAAACCGGGATATCCGGAGGAGCTGTCCCCGCGAGAAGATATCGTGCAGACGGTGGATGCTCGCTGGAGCGATTATTTTGGCAAATAGCAATTCATGAAAGAAGGTTAATCTGACGACGCGAGGGGGTACCGCCATGCTGCGAATGTTACTCGGGGAACAGCCCCGACACAACAATGGCTTGCTTGAGGAGGCCATCGAATCGATGGTCAAGACAACCCGGCTGCTGCAAAAGGAAATGGAGAAACATCAGGATCCAACGCATGATTTTCGCAAGCTTGAGATTTGGACCCGCGGATTGATTGTATCCCTTGATGAGCTGGAGCAGAGCTGGAATGCGGCCAAGCATTTCAGTCAGTCGGTTAAATCGGGTTATATCGATGATATGTCAATTCAGGAGCAGGGCGAGTATCAAAGGTATGTGTATTTTTACAAAAACGGATTTATACGCGTATTCTCCATCCTTGACAAGCTGGGTACGGTGCTTAATGAGCTGTATGATCTCCACACCTCGAAGGTTAAGGCTCATTTCTCCTATTTTACGGCACTGCGGCAGTTCAAGTTTCTAAAGGCACACGGTGAGCTGGCGTCAGAGCTTGAGGCGATCAAGGAACGCTATAAAATACCGCTGAACACACTTCGGAAACGCCGCAACGCTGAGATCCACTATATGAATTCAGAGATGCAGGATGATCTGTGGCAGCGCCATCAGGGACTGTCGGATAAAATCGAGCTGGAGGATATCGACCAGCACCTCGAGGATCTTAAGCAGGGTGTAGATATGGTATGCCGAAGCTTGGCTGCCTCGTATCGATATACTAATCGGATCTGGGCGGAAAAAGGAGTGAAGGTTTAGGCACAAAATCGCCATGAAATTCCTTTTGACAAAAACCTGAAAAGAATCTATACTAACTATTGCATTCATTAAATGTTATTAAATCAGATCAAATTAATTGGAAAAATTTCATATCGATGTTTTCTTATCGAGAGAGGCGGAGGGACAGGCCCGATGAAGCCCGGCAACCGGCTCCAGCGTATATCGCGTAACGCGATGACGGATGGAGTGACATGGTGCTAATTCCTTCAAAGCTGCAGGATCATCCTATGGCTTTGACAGATGAGAAAAGGCGTTGACTTTTACGTAAAGAGAGCCCTTTTTGATTCTACAAAAAGAGGCTCTTTTATTTTGGGTAAATAGATATGAGGCTATGGAAAAAGGAGGATTATCGGATTGATTGAGCTCAAGCAATTGACGAAGCAGTACGGAAAAGCCCGAACGCTAACCACAGCCTTGTCCGAATTGGATTTGTCGATTGAAAAAGGAGAAATCTTCGGTGTGATCGGACACTCCGGCGCAGGTAAAAGTACATTGATCCGTTGTATCAATTTGTTGGAACGTCCCACCTCCGGCGAGGTGTGGGTTGACGGTAAGAATTTGACACTGCTCGGCAAGAAGCAGCTTCAGGCAGAGCGTCGCAAAATCGGGATGATCTTTCAGCACTTTAACCTACTGTCATCCGCAACGGTCTACGATAATATTGCCTTTCCGCTGCGGCTGATCAAAACGCCGAAGGCTGAGATGGAACGCAAAGTATCTGAGCTGTTGGCCTTGGTTGGCCTGGAGGCTCACCGGGACAAGTATCCGTCCCAGCTGTCAGGAGGACAGAAGCAGAGGGTCGGCATAGCCAGAGCGTTGGCAAGCGATCCGGAGGTTCTGCTGTGTGATGAGGCCACTTCAGCGCTGGATCCGCAGACCACGGATTCGATCCTGCGCCTGCTGCTGGATATTAACAAGAAATTTCATCTCACGATTGTGTTGATCACCCATGAGATGCATGTCATCCAGAGCATATGTGATCGGGTGGCCGTTATTCATCAGGGCGGCATTGTGGAGCAGGGGCCGGTGACGGAAGTGTTCCTGAAACCTAAACATGAGGTGACGCAGGAATTCATCCGTCAAGAATTGGACAGCGGAGAAGCGCTCCGGCTGGCCATGCAGGGTCAGGCGAACAGCTCTTCCCAAGCGGTGCAAATTACGTTCCTGGGATCGAAAACGTACGATTCCATTCTATCCCATACCGTTCATGAGACGGGCGTGAATTTTGCGATTCTGCAGGGCACGATCTCCACGATCAAGGAAACACCGTATGGTCAGCTCATCGTACGCTTCGAAGGGGAAGAGAGAGCCATCGAAGAGACGATTCGGAAGCTGCTTCAACAAGGATTAGACGTGGAGGTGATTCATTAATGTTGGAGCTCGATTTTACCCAGATCGACTGGAAAGAAATCGGTACGGCAACATTGGATACCCTGCGAATGCTGGGGGCTTCGGCTTTGTTCAGCTTCATTATCGGGCTGCCGGTTGGCGTGCTGCTGTATATGGCTGCAAGATCCACATCGGGCTTGGTGCGCTTCGGATATTCGATCCTGTCGTTCATTGTGAACATCCTGCGTTCGGTTCCGTTCATCATCCTGATCGTTGCGATGATCCCGATTACGAAGTCGCTTGTGGGTGTATCGTACGGCGTCCTGGGAACCATTCCGCCGCTCGTTGTGGGGGCAGCACCGTTCTTCGCCAGACTGGTGGAGACGGCCCTGAATGAAGTGGACAAAGGCGTCATTGAAGCCGCTCATGCGATGGGCTCCTCGACAAGCCAAATCGTGTGGAGGGTGCTTCTTCCAGAGGCTCGTCCGGGTTTGCTGGCGGGCATGACCATCACGATTGTGACCCTGGTATCCTATACGGCGATGTCGGGTCAGGTCGGCGGCGGCGGTTTAGGGGATTTGGCCATCAAGTACGGCTATTACCGTTATGAGACGGAGATCATGATTCTGGCCGTTGTGTTAATGATTGTATTGGTGCAGCTGCTGCAAATGGCAGGAGATCGCCTGGTACGGCATTTTACAAGAAAATAACGGGATTGGTAAAGCATCAAGGCAGACATTATATAGATAATACATTTTCGGAGGGAGAGTTTAAGAATGAAAAAATGGACATTGGCACTCATCAGTTTGACTTTGGTTACGGTGCTGGCTGCATGCGGCAGCAAGCCTGCGGATAACGCTTCGGAGCCAGGGGGAACAACGGGAGGCAGCGGTCAAGAGACCGTAACCTTGAAAGTAGGGGCTTCGCCTGCACCACATGCGAAAATTCTGGAGCATATCAAACCTGCGCTTGAAAAAGAGGGCGTGAACCTGGAAATCGTGGAGTTCACGGATTATGTTCTGCCGAATACGCAAGTAGATTCCAAAGAAATCGATGCGAATTTCTTCCAACACAAGCCTTACCTGGATAATGAAATCAAGGAACGCGGCTTGAGCTTGGAATCGGTGATTGCGGTACACGTTGAACCGCTGGGTGCTTACTCCAGAACGATTAAGTCTGCGGATGAGTTGAAGGATGGAGCCGTTGTAGCAATCCCTAGCGACCCATCGAACGCTGGTCGTGCATTGTCCCTGTTGTCCAAGAACGGCGTAATTAAGCTGCAGGATGAGACGAAGCTTGAAGCTACCGCCAAGGATATCGTGGAAAATCCGAAGAATCTGCAATTCAAGGAAGTTGAAGCTGCCATGCTGCCGCGTATGCTGGATGAGCTGGATCTGGCTGTCATCAACACGAACTATGCGCTTGAAGCGGGACTCGACCCAACGAAGGATGCTCTCTTTATCGAGGACAAAGAGAACCCTTATGCAAACTTGCTGGTAGCCCGTCCGGATAACAAGGATTCCGATGCCATTCAAAAATTGGCGAAGGCACTGACTTCCGAGGACGTGAAGACTTTTATTGAGGAAGAGTACAAAGGTGCCGTCATTCCGGCATTCTAATGGATCATAGCAGGTATCTGCTGTATCCATGAATAGAGGGGCATTATTCGAAAAGACCTGCGGGTCTATCGGGTAGGCCCCTTTTTTTGTTTACCTTAGTCGCTGCCCCCCACAAGTTGTGAGGTTGGATCAAATCTTTTATACTGAAGGAAGGATATCCATCTGAGGAGGGAAAGCCTTGAAGGGAAAAGTGGCGCTGGTTACAGGCAGTGCGACAGGTTTAGGAAAAATGACTGCTCTGTCGTTAGCGCGGCAGGGATGTAATATGGCTATAAATTATGTAAACAGCAAGGATGAGGCAGAAGCCCTTTCTCGTGAAATTGAAGGACTTGGCGTCAAGTCGATAGCGATTAAAGCTGATATCGCCAGCGAGTTGGAATTGTATTCTCTGGTGGACCAAACGGAAGAACGTCTTGGCAGCGTCGATATCCTGGTGAATAACGCAGGCCCTTTCATTCGGGAGCGTCGCCTGTTCTCGGAGTACACCCGCGACGAAATTGTACATATGGTCAATGGCAACCTAACCGGTGTCATGCTGCTGGACCATCGCGTTCTACCTGCCATGCGTGAGAAAAAATGGGGTCGGATCATCCATTTCGGCTTCGGGCATGCCGGCGAAGCACGAGCGTGGCCTCAACGCGCAGCCTATGCGGCTGCCAAAGTGGGCCTTGTTTCGTTTACCAAGACGCTTGCGGTGGAGGAAGCGCCATATGGAATCACGGTCAATATGATTTGCCCTGGAGATATACGCGGTGCAAACAAGGAGAAGTCCATTGATGAGGTGTCAGGTATTCAGGATGGTCTGACACCGCGCGGACGATCGGGAAGCGGGGAGGACATCGCCAGGGTAATCGAATATTTATGTCTGGATCAATCGGATTTCATTACCGGCAATATTATGGACATTTCCGGCGGACTGGACCCGATCCGGCCGTTAATCAAACCGGAATAGGATCTCATTATATTCTCTCAAAAAAAAGAGTCTTGGTTCCGTAAGGAAACCAAGACTCTTTATAGTTAAAGAAGATTTAGAATACTTGAACTACTTCTTGAATGCCTTCTACTTCTTCAACCAGGGCGCGTTCAATCCCTGCCTTCAGAGTAATGGTGGAGCTTGGGCAGCTGCCGCATGCACCCATCAATTTCAGCTTAACGATGCCGTCTTCAACGTCGACCAATTCCACGTCACCGCCGTCGCGCTGCAGGAACGGACGAAGTTTATCAAGCACTTCAGCCACTTCATCATATACAGTGGTTTGCGTGTTTTCACTCATCTTGTTCAACTCCTTTCCTCCCTATATTATAGTACATAAACCGGCAAATTAAAATGCCAATCTTAAGGCGGGTTGAATAACAATGTCCATCATGATTGAGTTTTGTATAAGTAATTCCTATTTCGGAACGGATAAAGTTTTACAACCGCTTGAAGCCAGGTTTGATTGTCAAGTCATTGAATATGGCTGCCTGACAAGCTGCGGCCAGTGCTATTTGACGCCCTTCGCCTATGTCGATGGCGACTGGATGGAAGCCCCCACGGCTGAAGCGCTGCTTGAGGCCGTAGTGCGCAAGTTGGAGAGCCTAGAGCCCAATCAGGAGCAAGGCTGAGCTGCAGTTTTTCCATGAGCGACTCGTCATATTTCAGACTAGTAGTGGCGCTTGGATTTCCAGAGTACACCGCTCTTCAATATTCTTGGCACTCGGCCCATAACCGAAGTGCTGCCCATCAGGCCAAAGCCTGCATGCTTGCCAAGGGAACCCAGCGTTCCCTTCAGCTTCAGCGGAGATACCTTAGGCGTATCCTCACGCCAAACCGCTTTCAAGACATGTCCCACTTGCTCGGCTTGAGCTCCGGCCGCTTGGGCACTCGGGACGAACGGAAGGCTGGCGCAGTCGCCGATGACATACACTTCCGGATGGGAAGGAACCTGGTACCACTCGTTTAGCAGAATGCGCCCGCTGCGGTCTTTTGGCAGATCGAGATCCTGCACGACTTTTACAGGCTGGATGCCAGCCGTCCAAACAGCCAGATCGGTTGCGATGGGCACATCGAGATTGTACACGGCGTCCTTCTCAACCCGGGATACGGAAACGCCGCTGTGGATATCCACGTGATGCTCCTCAAACCAGCGTTGAATATAAGCAGACAAACGGTTAGGAAAAGAAGAAAGAACGCGTTGTCCCCGGTCCAGTATGGCGATATTAAGGTCAGGTCGGCTTTCACGAAGATCGGCAGCGAGTTCGATGCCGCTTAAGCCTCCGCCAATGATATGAACTTGACCGTAAGGTCGCAGGTTGTTCAGGTTCAAATAGGTTTCCCGGGATGCAGAGAAAGATTGCAGGCTGAACGTAAATTCCTCAGCGCCCGGTACTCCATGATAACGGTCCGTACATCCCAGGGCAATGGCGAGCTGATCGTACTCCACAGGATCGTTGTTTGTCAGGTTAACAAGCTTCTTCTCAAGGTCAACGGATGTAACTTCACCGTATAGAATATGGAGCCGATTATACACTGGAAATTTCACACGAACGGCGGTATCGGCCACGGTGCCTGCTGCCAGCGCGTAATATTCGGTTTTGAGTCCTTGATATGGCATGCGGTCGATGAGCACGACCTCCACGTCTGGAGGAAGATAGCCGCTGAATAATTCCTGAATTAAGGCAAGACCACCATAGCCTCCACCGAGAATGACGAGCTTTTTCATAAATTTCTTCCTTTCTCAAGAGATAAGAAGGTGAGTGGATGTTCGCAAGAAAAACGCCGCTAAAAGCGGCTTAGGGTACCCACGCTATATTATCTCTTTAACCTGTTTTCCGTTTTTTGGAACGTCTGCTTGTATTCATCGCTGCTGATAAGGGTTATTCGTAAACCTTGATCTCGTTGTAGAATGTATCTCTTTCAACCGGAATGCGGCCAGCGCCTTTGATAAGCCACACAAGCTCTTTACGTGTCAATCCCTCCGGTGTTAAAGCTCCTGCAGCATGGCTGATGCGTTCCTTCAGGATGGTACCATGCACATCGGAAGCGCCAAAGCTAAGCGCCACTTGAGTCAACTGTGCTCCGATATTAATGAAATAGGCTTTGATGTGGTCGATATTATCGAGCATCAAGCGGCTGATGGCAATGGTCTTGAGATCCTCGTAAGCCGAGTTCCGGCGCATAATGCCCGCATTTTTATTCTTAGGCTGCATGGACAGTGGAATAAATACCATGAATCCATTGGTTTCATCCTGCAGATCCCGGATTTGCAGCATATGGCGGATACGGTCCTCATGGCTCTCGATAGATCCGTACAGCATGGTTGTATGGGTCTTCATGCCAAGCTTGTGCGCAGTACGGTGAACATCGAGATACTGATCCACATTGGCTTTATCCACCTTCATCTTCTGACGGTATTGATCCGATAGAATCTCGGCGCCGCCGCCTGTCAAGGATTGCAGACCGGCCTTCTGCAGTTCCTGCAGCACTTCCTTCGTGCTGAGCCCGCTGATCCGGGTGAAGAACTCGATCTCTGCCGCGGTGTAGGCTTTCAGGGTCACTTCCGGGAAACGTTCGCTCAATGCCTTCAGGGAATCTACGTAGTACTGGAAAGGCACATGATTATTATGTCCGCCAACGATGTGGAATTCTCGAACTCCCGGATGAATATGCTGTTCCACATATTCAATCATCTCAGCACCGGATAGGGTATAGGAGCCTTCCTCGCCTTGATCCTTCCGGAAATTACAAAACGCACAGTGGGATTCGCATACATTCGTGAAATAGAGACTCATGTTCTCGATGAAGTATACTTTTTTCCCGTTCTTTCGCAGGTTTGCCTCATTAGCCAGCTGCCCGAGGGTCAGCAGGTCATCGGTTTGGTACAAATACACACCGTCTTCGAGATTCAGGCGTTCGCCGCTTCGGACTTTGGCAACGATTTCGGCCATTCTCTGATCGGTAAAGGGTGTTACAATCGTGGACATGTTCAATCCTCCTGTTCACACTTGATCTGTCTGAACATTCAGCAGCCAAGTGATCATAAAGTGGATCACTCCCCGTAGGGAACGGTCCGTCTATAATGGTATAACTGCTGCATCCATAATGGGCTGAATAATTAATGGAGTTTGTGAAAAAATATACAACTGTGGACCAGCCATAACCTTTGCCGCATTTAAGCCGGGGGATGTGACAATTATCCAACAGTTGCCGCCCATGTTCCTTCCCTATTATAAACCTGACCCCTCGGGGTAGCAATACAAATAGAGGAATTGAAAACAGGTAATTGTTCATATGGCAAAATGACCATCATAAGAACCTTGAGCGAATCCGCGAAGAGGAGTATACTTAAAGGGTGAACGAAAAGGAGGGTGACCTATGATAACAATCAGCGAAACGGCTGCAGAACGGTTGAAAGAAATGCTTGCTGAACAGGAAACGCCCAATATGTTCCTTCGATTGGGTGTCACTGCCGGCGGTTGCAGTGGTTTTTCATATGCAATGGGCTTTGATGACAGTGAAACGGAAGCAGACGTATATATGGACTTGCAGGATATGAAGGTGGTCGTTGAGAAGGACGACCTGAAATACCTGAACGGTCTTGAGATTGATTTTGAAGAATCCGGCATGACCGGAGGCTTCACCATTCACAACCCGAATGCTACGGTTACTTGCGGCTGCGGTTCGTCGTTCCGCACGCGAGAAGACGCAGGCAAACCGAGCGAGGAGCCTTGTTAAGAAGCGGGTTTTCAGCGTTGACGGTTCCGGATGTGCCTAGCGGAAGCATAGGCGCCATGATTGTGGATCACGGCCTTTATGACGGTAAATAACCGTTATGGAGGTCGTTTTTTATGTCTTTAAAAAAGCGCACGAAACGAATCAATATTGATAAGAGTTATTCGCAATTAACGTTTAAGCAAGCGCTCGACATGGCAATCAGCGAGAAGAAGGCGGAGGGTTTGCGTGATCGTACGATAAAGGATTATGAGAAGCATTACGGATACTTCGTTAAATGGCTACACGATTATATGAATATTCTATCAATAAAGAAAAATAATTTATTAGTATTTATAGACACATTTTATATACATATATTACTATATAAAGGTAATTAAATCTTGAAATGGGAAGAGGTAACAATGAAGAAAAGAAGGGTATTAAGTATTTTGTTTTCTCTGACACTAGTAGCTGGTTTATTTTCTGGAGTAGCGTCTGCAGAAGAAGAAAAAGAAAGTCCAAAGGCTGTTGTTAAGGAGACTATTCTGTCATCGGTAGAAAAGAATGAGAGTTTGAAGGTGACCATTCAACAACTTTCTGATGGAACACAGAGAAGGATTTTTAGTGGCTCAGGTAATGCTGCTGATAACCCAGTTCGATTAGACATTAAAGTGAACTCCGAGAATAATACATATAACGTTATCAGAACTGACCTGTCTAATGACCCCAAATACCAAAAAACGATTGAGCCTTTCGCTCCCTTGTGGAACAAGCAAATTAAGTTGTTAACAAAAGATCCCGCGAATTGGGATATTGTCTATACAAAAGCTCTGCTATACTGGTATTCACAGAATGGGTATCCTGCTTATAGTACTGGCGGATCTGCAACTTGGGCTGTTAAAAATTCTCCACTCAAAACTAATTGGTACGTTGATCTTGAACAATCATGGAGAAATGATAGGCAAGATGGCACTGCAGTAGGACAAGCAGCATATGGGAGTTTTCATAATTATGATTTTGGTGACCATAATAAAGGAACATGGGTTACTCACAATGTCTATGTTTGGGGAGAAAACAATGCTGGGTTTGACTATGATGCGATTCAGGACATAACTGGTGAAGGCGAACTATTGTTATGGAGTACAATCGAAATATATTAAGTGAAAATGACCGACTACCTACTATGGGTAGTCGGTTTCTTAAAGTTCATTAAGATAAAGCTAACAGATAACAACACGATTATAATCCACGTATATCTATATACTCCATTTCCCCCAGAGAAATAAAGAGCCACAGGTATCAACCAAACTATAGAAATTAGCATGAGTCCTCTTCTACGTGCTATGGCTGAAAAAACTGCCAAACAACCAGGGATAAATAACATAAAGAGTAAGATCGTAATAGTACCCCAATTCAACATTTCGGTAGGGTTGAAAAAACAAACGATAATATAAATCACAACGCTACACAATCCTCCGCAAACTCCTAGCAACTTATCAATAAACATTATCTTCCTCCCCTCTTGAGGTATAAGGACCTACTTCCATTCTAATTGATATTATTTCACAGATCAGTATAAATTTATAATTTTTAATTTTCACTATTGTTCACTATACCTTTGCTTCGGCAAAGAATTACGTGTCCTGTATCTCTCATCCGATCCTTAGTTCGTGTAGTTTTAACGACTCATGATTATTAGGTTTCCCCTCGTTGTATGACTGAATCAACACTCCAATGCACATTTTTCTCCTAGATCGAAACATCGTTCCGTAAGCCGCCGGGATCAAGCAAATTATACTGCCTAACGAAGTATCTTGCTTGTTCTGATCGTTTCTCTTCCGGTTCTTGGATTGAGCACGTTTACGCAGCGTTACAAATAGTCGGAATATTGCGGTCCTAACGACACGGACGACATTAGCAGATTACGGTCGAAAATGAGCGGATCTACGGAAGGGCGATTTATACGTTGTGATTTATTGTGAGTTTGCGCGATTTTCCTGCCGCATGCCTCTGACGCGTGACCCCTCCGAAATCTCATAGTTTGTTTTTTCATGGATTCTCCCCCATTCTTATTGTTTAGGGTAAACATAAGCGTTTACACCATTAATATCATCTGGTTGAGGTTTAACTATTTTATTTCGATCTCTAAGCTGATTCATTAGTACATCGCCTGATCTGAGGTCACCTATATGCAATGCATGGCCCAATTCATGAGCGAATATACTCTGAGCAACATTCCAAAAATCCTTCCCTAGAGTTGTTTGATTAACTACTGCAGTTTGGTTGATCCAAATCTGAAATTGAGAAGCTTGACCATGTCTATCTAAAAACTGTGGCGTGTAGCTTCCAAAAATTTGAGTATCGGATAAATTACCCATTATAACAGTATTATCAGCGTTAGCATCTCGGCTAATATACACTTTAGTAGAAGCCGCATTCCAAGAAGCCGCAGCGCTGATGAGGGCCGATTCATACTGTGAAGGTAAACCCTGGGGGGCAAACCTTATACTTGGTGACAAATACCCAGTTTTTAAAGATACGTAAGCGTATACACTTGAGGAGAACAATAATACTAACGAAATAATAGCTGTTAAGATTAATGACGTTTTCTTTTGTAACATTTTATACCTCCTGTGTTTTCAGTGGACTCTTTTTGAGGCAATTGTAATTGAGAAGGCTGATGAAACTATTACGGTAACATCCAATGAGAATAGGACCGCTGCGACGTTTCTCGTCGCAGCGGTCTTTTTTTGTGTAACACCTGCCGCTTCCTACATATATATAGATGAAGAAGAAACTCAGGCCATAATTCAGAGGCACATAACAAAAAAATGCAGCCCGCCCGACATAGAGGTGGTAAGCTGCATTTTTTTATGTTCTCCTTAACCGATCATACCGGGAAGAAGAAGGTGTCGTTCAGCATCAGCACAATCATACCGGCTGCCACAAGCGAAAAGACGATACAGCCCGCTCCGAGTACCCGGCGCTTGTCTTTGATGAACTTGAAGCCCATGACAAAGATAAGAACGGTGATGGCTGCAAGGGCAACGGACATGCCGACAATGGCAATCCAGTACAATACTTCAAACAACTCTGCCAAGGTGACAAAGCCTCCTTTATCGTTATCCAAGCGTGATGGATTTATTACGGACAAAGCTCTTTTCTTACTATACGATAGATCACATCATTTGGAAAGGGAAGCCATCGCGACAACACCGGATAGACAAATTATTAGGCATACTCTCACGGACAATCATCCAAGAAAAAGCGCGGATACGGGAATAGAATAACGTATGTCATGAATAAAAGGAGGCGAAAGCAGCATGGCGGGAAGACAGCTGGCCAGCAAGTGGCTAAAGACGGAGGCACTGCTGACCGATCCGCAGGTTGCTCCCTACATTCCGGCTACCGAGTCGTATGGAGGGGATACCCTGGTCTCAATGCTGGCGGAACACGAAATGGTCGTGATCAAGCCGATTGTAGGTACCGGTGGTAACGGAGTCATCCGAATACAGAAAGACGGGACGGGGTACCTGGTAACCCATAAGAGACGTACGGTTCATGCAGATACATTGAATTCCCTGTTGCAGGTACTGGGCAGAATGAAACTTAAACGGCGTTACATGATTCAGCAGGGCATTCATTTGGCTAAAATCCATGGGCGTCCACTGGATTACCGGGTGAAGGTGGTTAAGGAGAGAGGGAGATGGGAGTTCAGAGCAATGCTTGGGCGGCTCGCCAGCCCGGGGCTGTTTGTTACGAATATTTGCAAAGGGGGAACGCTGCTTCGGTGTCGCCACGCGCTTCGGTTGTCGCTGCCCCATATCAATGCAAGGGAAAAGCGAAATGAAATGCGTCGTGTAACCAGGCAGTGTATTTCAATAATGGAATCACGCTTTCCGGGAATCGGGGAACTGGGGTTTGATTACGGTCTGGACAACGAAGGGAAGATTTGGATTTTGGAAGTTAATACAAGACCAAGCTGATTTTTTGTTCGTTATTCCCCCTGATATTCGTTTATATGATTTTTTAATAGGGTAATTAAAAAATAACCACAAGTTTCCGATATAATAATTGATTATTTTTTTTTATAGTAGAGTTGTTCCAAATCCTGTGTATAACATTTATCCCCATAATCCACTTTGATATGACCCTGTTTTTTACACTTACCAACAAATTATACACAGGATTTCCACAGAAGGCTGTGGATAAGCGAACAGTTGTTCCGCTTTAGTATGTCTGATATGATAGATTCAGGAAATTTGAGGAAGGGGTGTGAGAGGGATGGCTATGTTGACGGATGAGATGCTTCTCGATTCCTATCATATGGCTGTTGAATTGAAGTTGGAGCGAGAGTTCATCACTCTACTATTAGCTGAAATTCATAAACGGAACTTGGACACCGATTCCGGCAGCATCCTGCATTAATCAGATTTTTCGTATATAGAGCAGATAACTTACGACATGATACGTATATAATGTGGGAGCTTTCAACCAAGTTCTACATAGGCTTTGACGAAATAGAAAAGGTATCTTCGATTCTGGGCCGGGCTTAAGCCCTTCAGAACGAAGATACCTTTTTTTCTATAATAACGTTCTATATGAAGTCGAAGTCATGTACCTTATAATTTCATGTTACTGCTGTGGCCCGGAGCGAGTCTGGCCTCCGGATCAAAGTATACCTTGGCGTTATTCACAGCGGTTGGCGCTTCACCAAATCCGACGGCGATCAGTTTAACCTTGCCCGGATAGGTGGTGATATCACCGGCCGCAAAAATTCCGGGAATACTGGTTTCCATGCGGGAATCCACAACGATGGAGTTGCTTTCAATCGCAATGCCCCATTCGGAGATTGGACCGAGGGAAGAGACAAATCCGAAGTTGACAATCACATCGTCCACTTCAATCTCCTGCGTTTCCTTGGTCTTGATATGGGAAAGGGTAACCTTGGAGATGGCTTCCTCACCAAACAATTCGGTGATTTCTGTTGGTGTAATGATGTTCACCTTGGACGCCAGCAGCTGCTCGACACTATGCTCGTGAGCACGGAACTTGTCGCGTCGGTGAACCAGGGTGACTTGCTCTGCAATGGGTTCGATCATGAGTGCCCAGTCCACGGCGGAATCGCCGCCGCCGCTAATGAGAACCTTCTTGCCCTTGAAGCGGCTGAGATCGTTCACGAAATAATGAAGGTTGCTCTTCTCGTATTTCTCGGCACCTTCAACTTCCAGACGACGGGGTTGGAACGCACCTACACCTGCTGTGATAATCACGGCTTTGGCATGGTGTTCACCCAGATCGGTTTTCACGACAAAATGACGTTCCTCGAGCTTTTCCACAGCCTGGACTTTTTCTTCAAGACGAATATCCGTTTGAAAGAGCTCCATTTGTGTGGACAGATTGTTCACAAGCTCCTGAGCGGTCACTTTCGGAAAGCCTGCTACGTCATAAATATATTTTTCCGGATACAGCGCAGCCAGTTGACCTCCGAGTTGAGGCATGCTCTCGATAAGTTTTACCGAAGCTTGGCGCATTCCGCCGTAAAAAGCAGCAAACATGCCGGCAGGTCCGCCACCGATAATCAAAAGATCCGTCATGTTGTTGTCTTGTGGCATCGTTGTCATGCGGTAAGCACCTCCATAAAATGAGATTATATTCGAATCAGACAGACGTTCTTGCCTGGATTAAGCTGATTCATGAATTCCTTACCTATTATAATCGCCCCGAACCAGCATGAAAAGACGAGAATTGAGCTAAAATACCTAACATTGGAATGTTTGCGCTTACTTAGTATGTCAGGGTAAAAATGGTGGATAAATTTGCATATTAAATGGCAAAAAAAATCTTGATATTTGCATGGTTTATGCATATGATTAACGTGATAACTTGTGTTCATTACAGGGTTGCAATATATTTTGATAATAGTAGCAACTGTACGGAAACCGCAGAATGACAGCTGTTTTTGAACAAAAATGGATAATCAGGTCAAATGATGAAACGGGCTCTGATAAGGGCTCTTCTCTTTTTTTGGGTGTAATTCACAGAATGTTAACATGTGTACCATACTGTATATATAAAGAGTAAGCTGGAAGGAGCAGTAGAATGAGCAGCATACCGAAGATCGTAATCCTTGGCGCGGGTTACGGGGGCATATTGACAGCGCAGCGGCTGCAAAAAGAGCTGAATTATAATGAGGCCGATGTTACATTGGTGAATCGCCATGATTATCATTATATTACAACGCATTTGCATATGCCGGCAGCAGGAACAGACAGCATTGAGAACACCCGGGTATCCATTTCGAAGCTAATTGACGAGTTTAAAATCGATCTGGTCAAATCCTCGGTGCAGGAGATCCGTCTTCACGACAAGAAGGTGATTCTTGAAGATGGCACTTTATCTTATGACTACCTAGTCATCGGGCTTGGAGGGGAACCGGAAACCTTTGGTATTCCAGGGCTCGCCGAGCATGCGATGACCATCCGAAGCATCAACTCGGTCCGATTGATTCGTGAGCATATTGAGTATCAATTTGCTTTATATAAGAATGAGCGCAGACCGCAAGAGCGCATTAACTTTGTTGTGGGCGGGGCAGGTTTCAGCGGCATCGAGTTTGTAGCCGAGCTGGCGGACCGCATTCCGAGATTGTGCAAGGAATATGATGTCGATCCGACACTGGTGAATATCTATAACGTAGAAGCCGCGCCAGCTGCTCTTCCGGGATTTGCACCGGAGCTGGTGGAGTACGCCATGAACGTTCTTGAGAAGAAGGGCGTAACCTTCAAAATGGGCATTGCCATCAAGGAATGCCTGCCGGGCGGCGTCGTGCTGAACAACGGCGAAGAGATCAGAGCGGCAACGGTGGTATGGACCGGCGGTATCCGCGGCAATCGCTTGGTTGAAGCAGCAGGCTTCGAAACGATGAGAGGCCGCGTGAAGGTCGATGAATATCTGCGTGCTCCCGGGTACGAGAATATTTATATTATCGGCGATAACTCCCTGATTTTTAATGAGGAAGGCCGTCCTTATCCGCCGACTGCCCAGATGGCGATGCAGCAGGGCGTATGCTGCGCCCAGAATATCGTTGCGGCGATTAGGGACAAGTCAATGCGCAAGTTCGAGTTCAGTAATAAAGGCACGGTAGCCTCCCTCGGCCGAGGTGAAGGCATTGCTGTTGTCGGGGATAAGAAATATCAGGGCTGGAAAGCGGCTCAGCTGAAAAAATTGGTTGATCTCCGCTACCTCTTTATTATCGGGGGGATTCCGCTCGTCCTGAAAAAAGGTAGGTTTCTGTAAATGAGACACTGCAGCGTTCAAGTACGGGGGCTGCTCACAAGAGATGAGCTGGATCGTTACAACGCCTTAATGGAGGTTGGCTCCTATCTGGAGTCGCAAGATCAATACGATCTTGCGTATACGATTCAGCAGGAAGTCGACATTCTTATTCTTCCTGCCATCGAGCGGCTAAAGGATAAAGGACGTGCCCGCGACCGGGCGACAGCGGAATATCTTGAAACCTTGCGCAAGCAAGAACAAGATGAGGAAGACGATAATGAATGAAGAAGGGATGCTCTCCTGAATTAGAGAGCATCCCTTTTTTGACATATTAGAATTTATAAGTTTTTTGGGGTCCCCGCAAAGTATTTGGAATAAACATCGTAGCATAGGCTCCACTTTGTGGGGTTATTTTGTACATGTTATCTATGTGTTAGAAGGAATTATACCTTCATCAAATCGGTAAATGAAGCCTGGTCAAGCAGGTTGCCGACATAGAAAGGACCGAACTCGCCAAAACGTGCACTCACTTCGTCAAATCTCATTTCATACACGAGTTTTTTGAACTGAAGGGCTTCATCGCTGAACAGCGTTACGCCCCATTCCCAATCGTCGAGTCCAACAGAACCGGTAATGATTTGTTTTACTTTGCCTGCGTAGCCGCGGCCAATCATCCCATGGCTCTTCATCATGGATTTACGGTCATCCATGCTCAGCATGTACCAGTTGTCCGACAAGTCTCGCTTTTTGTTCATCGGATAGAAGCAAATATGCTTCGATTTAGGTAGGGCTGGCTTCAGACGAGCGATAACATGCGGATTCTGCATCGGATCCTCATCGGAAGAGCCGGCCAGATAGTTGCTCAGCTCAACAATGCTTACATAGGAATAAGCCTTGGTGGTGAACTGCGCAAACGTCGTTTTGTTAAAGGCATTCTCTATCGCGTTTAGATCTTCTAGCGTCTCGCGCAAATGCATGAATACAAAATCGGCTTTCTGGCCGACGATCGTATATACAGCGGTGCTGCCTTGCTTAGCGGCTTCGATCGCATCCCATTCCTGAAGGAACGCATTCAGCTCGTCCAGCGCAAAAGCGCGTACTTCTTCATCTGCAGCTTTCCAGGCCGGCCAATTGATGGTACGGAAATCATGCAGCGCATACCAGCCCTCCAGCGTCATTGCAGCTTCGTTCATGTAATCACTCCTAAACGTTATGTTCGTTATCATTGAAGCGGATAACCGCTTGCATTAACTCCCTTCATTGTACTGTAAGCGTGGTCGGAAGGGCAAACGATGACACAATGTATTCACGATTGTTCGTTGATCTGTGACATGATTTTTAGTAAACTAGCTATTAGCTAAAGCTTGGTGTGCTGTTTCTTGCTGCAATATTGTAGAATAGCTGCTATGCGTAGGTGATAAAGAAGAGGTGAAAACAGCGATCATGCTTCAATTTATTCCTGTGCTCGTGCTGATGATTTTGTTTTTTGTCATGATGTTCGGTATCGGTTTTATCCTGAATATGTTGATGAAAACGACTTGGTTTCCATGCTTTTTGTTTGTGATTGTTATCTTGCCAGTCGTTGTATACAGCTTGTGGGATCGGGGCCAAATGTCGTTCTGGACTCACGTCGGATCATTCCAACTGGTTGATTACTTAACGGGGGTTGCAGGTCTGATCGGTGCTTATTTGAGCGGATGGACCATTAAGACATTGCGTATTAAAGGCTTTAGAATGTTTTAGTGCGCTTGGCGCAAATTGAATGTAGTGTTAATGGCGGCTCTTCAATACCCGGGGGCCGTCATTTATTTATTTGTGGAACCATGCAAAGCGTGAATATGCGAATTCCATAATTTTTGATGCGAAAGAACCGACTTCTGATCTTCGGATTTATGATAGAATAGAGGAAGTCTATTTTTGGGCGACAGGGGGAGCATAAACGATGCGCATGACTAATTTTTTACATTTTACCGAGAACCACCGTTACTGCGTATACCGTGACTTCTGTTTAAGCGGCCTGGATGACAAAATGCTTGGTTCGATTTATCAACCGATGGTTGGTGCGTTTGCGGTCAGTCTTTACCGTCTTCTCGTTTCCCATGTACCGGTGGAGAAGGTGGGTTATTCGGCCATTGAACAGCAGCGACGATTATTCCTGACCCTGGGACTTGATCCTAGTGAAAAAGGACGCCGTTATCTCATTGAACAAACCTCCAAGCTTGAAGCGGTAGGGTTACTGCAGACAAGTCGGATGTTCGTCCCGGAAACGGATGACCATGTATATGAATATGAGCTGCAGGCGCCGCTCAGTCCGGCGGAGTTCTTCAACACACAGCATCTGACACTGCTGCTTCGGGACAAGGTGGGGAAATTCGCCGTCCTGTCGCTAAGGGAAGAGCTGTGGAGCAAGGAGCCTCTTGAATGGTCCGGTATTTCCTTAAACAAGGAGAACATTTCGGTTCCCTTTTATGATATTTTTGAGTTGAACACGCACGTTATTGATTATGAGCTGGAGCAAGCGCTGGAGGAGGTCGCGGTGTCGCGTAAGTCCATCCTGCCGCCGAATCCGCAAGGGGATGGCCTGAATTATGCCGACATCATTCTTCGCTTCCCGCGTGAATCCCGCAATCGGGTATTTGTGGAGCGGCTCCGCTATGATCACGAGCAAATGGGCATTGTGAATTACGTTGTGCGCAAATACGATCTGAGCACGCAGGACTTGTGCCGGCTGCTGGACGAGGACGGCATATTTACCGAGCATGGCGAGGTCGTGCTGGATGATCTGCAGCACAAGGCAAGCCTTCACTTCCGTCAAGGAATGAAGATGCAGGAGAAGCGGCAGATTACGGCAGGCAAAGTGATCGCTCTCCATCAGGAGATGACAGCCGATCCGGACGAGCCCGTACAGGAGCATGCGGTACAGACGGAATTTTATGTGGAGGTTCCAGCCCAGTTCCAATCGAAATGTGATATACACCAATATAATATGATGCTTCGCAACGAACCCTATACCCGGCTGCTGCAGACGTTCTTTCCAGGCTCCGTTCCTGCACAGTTCCTGGATATCTTTGAAAAGATTGATCTGAGTTACAAACTGCCGGGCGAAGTCATCAACGTGCTCATTCATTATTTAATGTCGCTTATTGCCGCAGGCGGCGAGCAGCGGATCAACCGCAATTTTGTGGAAGCGATCGCTTCCAACATGCTGCTGAAGCAGGTTAACAGCTACGAGAAAGCTGTTCAATATATACGTGATCAAGCCAAGATGAAAGGCAAACAGAAGGCAACCACGCAACGTACGCGTACATACGCTAAGGGCGGGAAGGTGAAGCCGGAAATCCCGGTGGCGCTGGAGTCCGATCAGGGTGAGGCCGTATCGGATGAGGAGTTCGAGGAAATGATGCGATTTGCGGCAGAAATGCAAGCCGGCAATAAGAAGGGCGGATAATGAGATACCGCTCATGAGAGGAGGAAAAAGAGATGGAGTCCCTTGGTGAACTGCTGGAGAGTATGAAAAGTCCTGCGCTTCGGCGCAGAACCGAGCAGATTACGGAGGATTTACTCAAGAATCCTCTGATACAAGCATTGCGGAGCGAATTCCCGGAAATCGATGATCGGGTCATACGCTTAAATTTAAGTAAACTGTATCAATACGCGGGGGACCAGGCCCATTGCCAGTCGTGTCCGGGGCTGGACCGCTGTCCGAATGATTTCCAGGGGCATATCAGCAAGCTGGATATTCAGCGGGTGAATGGAACGGTAGAGATTTATGAGCGGAAGGCGCCTTGTTCCTTGCAGATTGCAAAGACCAGCGAGGACCAGATCAAGAAACGGATTCGCAGCTTTTATGTGGATGAGCATGCCTTGAACGAAGGTTATAACAATATGGAGATTATGGCAAAGGACCGTTTGCGGGCACCTGCGGTTCACCAGGTCTTTAAATATATCCGGGATACCAAGGAGAACGGCTTGTCTCCGCGAGGACTGTATCTTACCGGTTCGTTTGGCACCGGGAAGACCTATCTGATGGGGTATTTGATGCATGAGCTCGCGAAGGTGGGCCACTCGGGCGTCATTGTGTACATGCCTGATTTCGTGGAGGATCTGAAAACCATGATGCAGGATGGACAGAAGCTGAAGGAAATGGTGGAGACCATGAAGCATTGCGATCTGCTGATCTTTGACGACATTGGTGCGGAGAACTTGAATCCGTGGGTTCGAGATCATGTCCTTGGTTCCATCCTGAATTTCCGGATGAACCGGCTGCCGACCTTCTATACGTCAAACTATCCGCTCGACGGACTTGAGCAGCATCTCAGCTTCACAAGCAAGGACGGCGAAGAAGCCCATAAGGGGCAGCGGTTGATGAACCGGATTGCGCCTTTTGTGGATGTGGTCCACTTATTCGGCGAGAACCAGCGAGGTAAATTTTAGATCGATTGCGGCGGTCACATCTTTATCATGGACAAACTTCCCGGAAATCGTAAAAAGTCTGATCCCGTTAGCGTACAGAACGCGGCGGGATCAGACTTTTTAATGCTGCACAAGGAATCATCAATTAGCCGACCAGGAACTTGATAATAACGAATCCGAAAAAGATGATGGTCATGAAACCGAACATCCCCACGAAGCCCATCATCAAATCGCCAAAGTCATTGCGTGGTTCTTCATTGATGTGCTCCCGTGGATCGTTAACGCGTACGTTTACATCCATGGTGCTTGCCTCCTCAAAAGGTGAACATGTCGTGTGAACACGAAAACTTGACAGTCACCCGACTTGTTACTAGTAGTATACCCAATGCGCAAATCATTTGTAAAGATTGCATAAAAATCCCGTGAAATCCTCTTTCTTTAGGTGAGTATATTTCACTTTTTCGGGCCGATTGTGGTATACTAAATTCGTCGACCCATTCGACAATTATGATTTGCACTATACCCGATCTTATCCTGTGAGGAGGAGAATACAATGGCTATCGTCAATGTTACCGACCAAACCTTCGTGAATGAAGTTGAAGGCGAAGGAACGGTTGTAGTTGATTTTTGGGCGCCGTGGTGCGGCCCTTGTAAAATGCTTGCTCCGATTCTGGACGAATTGTCTTCAGAACTCGGTGATGATGTGAAAATCGCAAAGGTGAACGTGGATGAGAATCCGGAATCCGCAGCACGCTTTGGCGTGATGAGCATTCCGACCATGATCTTCTTTAAAGACGGCCAGCCTGTCGATAAAGTGGTTGGTTTGAATTCCAAGGAAGCCTTGAAAGGCATTATTGCAAAACATCAATAAGCGTGGTTTGGCATCAGCTGAAATCCGCTTTCATACAGCGCCTTCGGTATAAACCCGAAGGCGCTTTGTGTGGTTATTCATAATGGTTTATATTTATGGTTAATAATATATAATCTCCTTGGAGAGGAGGAAAAGCATGGACGATTTTGCCAAACAGCTGCAGGAGCAGGAGAAGGCGCTTGAGAGTATTCGCCATAAGCTGGCATTACTGCCGGATCTGCCCGGCTGTTACCTGATGAAAAATCAGGATGGAACGATTATCTACGTGGGCAAGGCCAAGGTGCTGAAGAATCGGGTGCGCTCTTATTTTACCGGTAGCCATAACGGAAAAACCCAAATGCTCGTTTCGGAAATTCGCGATTTCGAATACATTGTGACAGGCAGCAACATGGAAGCGCTCATTCTGGAGTGCAACCTGATCAAAACACATCAGCCCAGATTCAACGTGCTGCTGAAGGATG
This sequence comes from Paenibacillus glucanolyticus NBRC 15330, assembly GCF_004000885.1. Taxonomy (GTDB): domain Bacteria; phylum Bacillota; class Bacilli; order Paenibacillales; family Paenibacillaceae; genus Paenibacillus_AQ; species Paenibacillus_AQ glucanolyticus. Next base: position 236,500 of record NZ_BIMC01000005.1, on the reverse strand, counting down.
ATAAAACCTATCCATACCTTAAAATTACGAATGAAGAGCATCCTCGTCTGGAAGTGACCCGAAGGGTGCTTAAAGATAAAGCGAAATATTTTGGCCCCTACCCGAATGCGTATGCGGCACAGCAGACCAAAAAGCTGCTGGACCGGATGTACCCTTTGCGCAAATGCGGTGTCATGCCTAAAGAAGTGTGCTTGTATTATCATATGGGGCAATGCTTGGCTCCATGCGTGAAGGAAGTGCCGAATTCCGCCTATGAGCAGATTACCGGCGAGATTAACTCTTTTCTGAACGGCGGACATGAAGAGATCAAGAAGGAATTGCAGCGCAAAATGCAGGAGGCCGCGGAGGATTTATATTTTGAGCGTGCCAAAGAGCTGCGGGATCAGATCATCCATATCGATACCTTAATGGAGAAGCAGAAGATTACGACCACGGATACACGGGACCGCGACGTATTCGGTTATGCTGTGGATAAAGGCTGGATGTGTGTGCAGATTCTGTACATGCGGCAGGGGAAAATGGTGCAGCGCAACAAATCCGTCTTTCCGTTCTACGGGGATGCGCACAGTGACTTTATGTCTTTTATTGCCCAATATTACAGCGACAATCCTGCACTGCCGCAAGAAATTCTGCTCCCTGGCCCTCTGTTGATAGAGGAAGCTGCTGGTTCAGTAACCGCAACGGGAACCGTTATGGAAGCTGAAAGCGTACAGGGCAAGGAGAATACCGCGGATTCGGCGAGCCAGCCAACTGCAGGTTCTGCGGAAGAGCTGCAGGAAGCCTTAGTCCAGGCTCAAGAGGAGAAGGCGGAGGCAGAGGGTATCGTGGATGCCGCCGGCGGGGCTGCCGCCTTGCAGGAATGGCTTGGAGTGAAGGTACACGTGCCGCAGCGGGGCTTGAAGAAACAGATGGTGGGCATGGCATCGGATAATGCGAGGGTTTCCCTGGACGAGAAGTTCCGGTTGATCGAGCGCGATGAAGAACGCACCTCGGTTGCGGCGGCTAATCTGGGTGAAGTGATTGGACTCCAGTCGCTAAACCGGATTGAAGCATTTGACAACTCGAACATACAGGGGAGCAATCCGGTATCGGCCATGGTGGTATTCACCAATGGGAAGCCGGATAAAAAGGAATACCGCAAATACAAAATCCGCACCGTCCTGGGACCGGATGATTATGATACGATGCGTGAAGTGATTCGGCGGCGGTACGAGCGCGTCTTGAAGGAGAACTTGCCGCTTCCCGACCTTATCGTGGTTGATGGAGGCAAGGGACAAATCTCTGCGGCCATCGATGTATTGGAGAATGAGCTGGGACTGTTTGTCCCGGTATGCGGGCTTGTGAAGGACGCCAAGCACAAAACGGCGCAGTTAATGATCGGAGATCCACCGGAGCCGGTAACACTGCCACGGGACAGCCAGGAGTTCTATTTACTGCAGCGCATCCAGGATGAGGTTCACCGCTTTGCGATTTCCTTCCACCGCGATCAGCGCGGCAAATCGATGGTGACTTCGAAGCTCGATTCCATTCCCGGCATAGGGGAGAAGCGCCGCAAGCTGCTGCTGAAGCATTTTGGCTCGGTCAAAAAAATAAAAGAGGCTTCAGTCGAAGACTTCAAGCCCCTTTCCATAGGTGAAAAATTAGCAACGCAAATTCTTAATGCACTTCGTGAGGAGGAGTCGTAACATACGGCTTCTCTTTTTTTGTCGGATTGAAACGGTATATCAAATATGCAACAATTCCCGGCAGCACCATGTAGAACACCCCGATCAGCAAGTTGGCGGTATCCTTGAGCATAACGAGGCTGAGGCCCATCAGAATGCTGTTGAAGATGACGTGGGAGAACATGGCCGCGAGATACCCGTATTTCAAGAAGATGTAACTGAACAGCAAGCCGATGATGACCAGCTCGATAGGCCTCGAGATCACAGGGTATATCGGATAAAGCGTATGCCCCAGCGCCCAGATGAGCGAGGTGATCAAACTTGCCACAAAGGTATTGCGAACGATTTTCTTCACCATTTTAATACCAAACAGCCGGTATACGGCTTCCTCCGATATGCCTGCAAACCAGGCCATCAAAGGGAACAGCCATGGATACAGCATATTGTAAGGCGATTGCGTGGCATCGGTTGTGGACCATGTATTCAAGGTAAGACCAAGAACAATAAAGATCAGAGATTGAACTCCGAGCAGAATGAACGCCCACATATACCCCAGCTTCATGCTATCCAGCACATAACGTCCATACCCGGCTTCCTTGGCCCGCGGCCATGGGTTAAGGCCGTCTTCTTTTTGCCACAGCCCGTTGCCCCCGACCAGGGAGAAGTAGAGCAGCGCGGAGAAGATGAGTGAATAGACCGCATAGAATATCATCATGCCGAGAATGCCGGTAGAAGACATGCCCTCGGATTTGAACACGGGTACCAGATTGTACGTATTCAGCATTTGAATAACGAATAGCAGCGCCGATAGGAACAAGCCGCGTTTAAACGAGGTGTAAGCTCTGGTCTTCACGCTGTACACAATGGCAAGTATGCCAAGAATCAGGGTAAACAAACCGTAACCCGCCAGCGTCAGCAGTGTTGCATCTTGAGTCTGCTTGTTAACATAAGCGGAATGCGCAGCCGGAATCGAGAAGGATGGCTCATAGGAGCGTAATTTCCCGTGCTCGAAGGTGAAGCGCAGCTCCAGCACGGAATCGCCGATCTTGGTTTCCGGATCCACGTATTTCAGCCGGGGTTCTCCTTCCCGCGTAACCAGCTTCAGATGCGAAATATCGTAGCCTGCACGCTTGAGCCAAGGCTCGGCAAGCTGCTGCTTATCGGCCAAAGTCATGCCGTCCTCTACGACAAGGAGCATTTGTTTCTGCACTTTACCCTTGTTCAGTTCAATCCGGTCATAACTGGAGCGGGCAAAATCATACGAGAACCCGACGATGCCGGAATTCTGCATATGCACGTCCACATTGAGGGCATCGCCTCCCGGCTCGCTGAAGCGAACGCGGTATACGTCATAGGGATATTTGGCCTCAAAGGTTTTGTTGTACTCCGAGAGTTTCTTTTCCCTCGCTAAATATCCGTAAAGCTCAGATTTGGATTGATATGTAATCAATGTCTCCTCAGCTTCCGCAGCGGAGAACTGCAAGTGCTCCTGTGCGAACCTGGAAGCGGCTTGCTGGGCTTGTGCTTTGGATATAATATCCGGAGTGGCCATCTCGGTAGAATCCGTATTGGCTGATGGAAATACCTGAAATAACAGGAACAAAATCAGGCCAACTGCGGCAGGCGCGATGAGCTGCTTCAAGTTGGGCTTCAGCCTCAAAGGCTCTCTTGCACGATTCATGAATTTCCTCCTCTGGAAAGTTGATACTCCACTGGGTAATAGAGCTGCCTGATGAAGAACGCATAGAGCCAATATAACATAGATATGAAAGGGATAAGCAGCTTATCCCAATTTGGTAATAATGAAATAAAACGATGAAAATGAATGAAAGGTTTCGAAAATGTTAGAGAACCATACGCTTGTATTCTTGAATATGCCCAATTCGAGCTCTTTTAAAGACTTTTTGGGTGAAAAACAGCGTTGGGTTACGCACCGGATTGGGTTATAATCACATCATGCTTCAAGGAACCGAATATTCCAGCCGAATTTCGTACTGAAAATGGGGGAACCATGTAATTGGGGTGAATTTCATTATTCTATAGAATAATGAATAGGGCGACCTGTGGAAATGCCCGAATCCGTCAGCTAACCTCGTAGGCTGCAGCACAGGAACCAGACCGTAAGGGGCACTGCGTTTTCCAGTGTCTTTTTTCTTTGACTTTTTTTAAGAAGGTGACGGATTGAACTCCAAATTAAAATGGCTCAGGTTGTCCCCGCCGCAGATTCTCGTGCTTGGTTTTGCGGCCATTATCTTCATCGGGGCTGCATTGTTAATGCTGCCGATTTCCAGTAGAACCGGCGAGCCGCTTGGATTTATTGATGCATTGTTCACTTCGACATCAGCAACGTGCGTAACGGGTCTGGTTGTGGTGGATACAGGGACAACATTCAGTTCTTTCGGTCAGATCGTGATCATGCTGCTGATTCAGATTGGCGGGCTCGGCTTCATGACGATGGCTACTTTGTTTGCCCTGGTCCTCAAACGGCGAATTTCCCTCAAGGATCGTCTTGTCCTGCAGGAGGCGATGAATCAATCCTCGATGGAAGGCATCGTAAGGCTGATTCGCAGAGTATTGTTATACTCACTCGTGATTGAGGCTTGTGGCGCTGTACTGCTGTCTATCCGGTGGGCGTTTGATATGCCGATCGGAAAAGCGATATATTACGGTGTTTTTCATGCGGTGACCATGTTCAACAATGCCGGTTTCGATTTGTTTGGCGATTTTCGAAGCTTGACCGGGTATGTATACGATCCGGTGGTAAACGTAGTCGTGATGTTTTTGATTGTTTCAGGCGGTATTGGATTCATTGTTTTGTCTGATCTGATTGACTTTCGGAAACAGCGGAGACTATCATTGCATTCCAAGGTGGTGCTCTCTATGACAGGAGCGCTGCTGCTGGTCGGATTTATCGTTATTCTCATATTTGAATTCACCAATCCGCGAACGCTCGGCTCCCTCAACTGGGGCGGGAAGTTCTTAGGAGCGTTGTTCCAATCCGTAACGCCGCGCACAGCGGGTGCGAATACTATAGATATTACGGGCCTAAGGCAGGCCACACAGTTTTTCATCGTGATTCTCATGTTTATCGGCGCATCTCCCGGATCAACCGGGGGCGGTATCAAAACAACGACGTTTACCATTATGGTTGGTGCGGTCATCGCCATGATGCGGGGACGCGACGACATCGTCATGTTCCGTTACCGGCTTGCACAGGAGCGGGTACTGAAGGCGTTAACCATCGCACTTCTCACCTTGCTGCTCGTTCTTGCGGTCTCCATGATTCTGTCCACGACAGAGGAAGGGGAGTTCCTGGAAATCCTGTTCGAAACAACGTCCGCGTTCGGTACGGTGGGGCTCTCGATGGGCTTAACGCCTGATCTGACCGTGTTCGGCAAAATATTGATCAGTATTACGATGTTTGCAGGACGATTGGGTCCGCTGACACTTGCTTATGCACTAGGGCCGAAAAAGGGTAAAGAATTATATCGTCATCCGGAAGGCAAAATGATTATTGGATAAGGAGTATAGGAGAGACATGAAACCAAAGCAATTTGCAATTATCGGTTTAGGACGATTTGGCTCCAGCCTGGCGCTTGAACTGATGGAACAGGGATATGAGGTGCTCGGCATCGACCGGAACGAAGAGGTTGTCGAGGATATGAGCGAGCTGCTGACACATACGGTGGTCGCGGATGCTACAGATGAAGAGGTGCTTAAATCACTCGGGATCCGCAACTTCGATTGTGGGATTGTTGCAATCGGGAATGATATCCAGATGAGTATTTTATCCGCCATCTTGTTGAAAGAGCTTGGTGTTACCACGGTAGTGGCCAAGGCGATTTCGGTCCTGCATGGCCGTGCTCTGGAGAAGCTGGGCGTGGACCGGGTCATCTTTCCGGAGCGGGATATGGGCATTCGGGTAGCTCACCAGCTCGTTACGCCGAACCTGCTTGATTATATCGAATTATCCAAGGACTATTTGATTGTGGAGATGACGGTTACGGACTGCATGGACGGAAAAACACTGAGCGAGCTGAATACGAGGGTTCGTTATGGCGTAAGCGTGGTAGCCCTGAATAAGCAAACCGGCATTATTGTGGCTCCGACCGCCATGGACGTGGTGAACTCGGGCGATATTATGGTCGTTATCGGATCCAATGATAACGTAGACCGCTTTGAATCTGAAGTCGTGAACATGCTTGAGAAATAAATATAGAAGAAAAACCTGACGGCTATGATCGCTGTCAGGTTTTTTTTGATTTTTCCTCTTCCAGTCTCCGGAACAGAATCTCTGTCTCGTCAATCCACCTGCTGGCCGCTTTGCTGAGCTCCGAGGCCTGGCCGTAAATCAGCGACGTCGTTCGACGGGTTTCGATGAGTGCGGGAATATGAATGTCGACCAGTCCGTTATCGGATAATAACTGTGGACGGAGGTACGACTTGGGCAGAAGTGCTGCCGCCTTGCAGGTAGGAATCAAACGGACGATCGCCTCGAAGGAGTCAATTTCCATTCGAATATCCGGCATAATGCCCCAGCGGTGGAACAGGTCATCCGTCAGCTTGCGGTACCACGTTCCGGTCGAGAAGATAATCATTGGCAGTCCTTGGAGCTGCTCAATTCCGACGTCTTCGATGTCAGCCAGCGGGTGCGATGAGGGAATGACAAGCTCCAAGTGGTCATCAAACAGCGGAATACAGTTTAGGCCGGGCTGGTTGATTGAGGAGGCAACGATGCCGACATCCACCCGCTTATCTCTTACATACGAAACGATTTCATGGGTTTTGCCGGTAATCAGCTTGATTTCGGCTGCAGGATGGCGCTCCATGAATGCATTGACCAGCGGGGGCAGCGTCGTCTGAAGGGTGGTCAGGCTGGCACCCAGATTGATCGATATTTGGTCGCCCTCCCGGTAATGGGCCAAAGTCTGCATGAATTTGAGCTGCTGCTGCCGCTGCTCCAGGGCAAAGGTGTACACAATCTGACCGATGGAGGTGAGCTCCAGGCGTTTGCCGCGGCGGTTAAAAAGCTGCAGTCCGAGCTGATCCTCAAGCTTCGCTATTTTTCTGGACAGGGCTGGCTGTGACAAATTAAGCAGCTTGGACGCCTGATTAATGCTGGATTGCTCTACAACGACGGCAAACATGTCCAGTTCCTCGAACATGAAATTCCTCCTATATAAAATAGACATACGTGCAAATAATTGCTTATGCGTATAGATTATAACGATTAATAATTATATTGCAATTCCATTATAAGAAAAAAAGGAGTAACATGAGACATGACACAAGTTGTTCACACTATTGCAGAAATAGGCAGCTTTTTGTCGTTGAAACGGTTTGAGTCCGCGTTCAAAGAGGTCGGTTTTCAATACTGAGGCTTGTGCTGCCGGTGTGCGTTTCTTCAAAACGCTTAGATTGGATGAAGCCAGGGACGTCAGGTGCGCAGCTGGAAGTTTGGGTACGCTGCACCGGAAGGCGCGGCTGAATTCAAGATTCGATCCCGAGTGGCTTCTTGATTCACTTCGCGATCCCAAGCGGGCTTTTTGAACAACCTCTTTAGGACAGGGAAAGTGTAATTGTTCTGAAAATAGGAAAGATTGAAAATGAAAACGCTGCACATTGGAAAGGGGAACGTCAACTAATGAAAGGGTATTATTCCAGAAAGCTACATTCCTTACTTGGTGTCATACCGCTGGGAGCATTCTTGATCAGCCATATGATCTCCAACTTTAAGGCTTTCGAGGGCGGAAAGAAGGGCTTTGAGGGGGCCGTGCATTTCCTGAACAGCATGCCGCTCGTTTTTTTCCTCGAGCTGTTCCTGATCTGGCTGCCATTGTTTTATCATGGCATCTACGGTCTGTACATTGCTTATCAGGCCAAAAATAACGTAGGGAACTACAGTTATGAGCGCAATATTCGCTTTACTATCCAGCGTGTCACCGGGGTTATCACGTTTGTATTCGTTATCTGGCATATGTACGATACGCGTTTCCAAATCATCATCGGCAAAATCACGCATGATGATCTGGGCGCCACGATGCACAACATTATGAACAACCCCGTGCTGTTTATTCTGTATGTTATCGGTGTAGTCTCAGCAACCTTCCACTTCGCAAACGGCCTGTGGGCGTTCCTCGTCAGCTGGGGCATCACCGTCGGTCCGCGCGCGCAGAAGGTATCTACTTACATCTGCATGGGCTTGTTCGTGCTGATGAGCGTGCTGTTTATTCTTGCTATGACTGCATTCCGCAGTTCTGAGTTCCAAGCGGCGGCAACAGCAGCGATCGATGTAGTTAAGACAGTCTTAAGTTAAGGGGAGTGAACGAAAAATGGCATCTAATATTATTGTAGTGGGCGGCGGCCTTGCCGGGTTGATGGCAACCATCAAAGCGGCAGAAGCCGGGGCTCACGTTCATCTATTCTCACTTGTACCTGTTAAACGCTCTCACTCCGTGTGTGCGCAAGGCGGAATCAATGGAGCTGTTAATACCAAGGGCGAGGGTGACTCTCCTTGGGAGCACTTTGACGATACGGTATACGGCGGCGACTTCCTGGCGAATCAGCCACCTGTAAAAGCGATGTGTGAAGCGGCTCCTGGCATTATCCACCTCATGGACCGCATGGGCGTTATGTTTAACCGTACGCCGGAAGGGCTGCTCGATTTCCGCCGTTTCGGTGGAACGAAGCGCCACCGTACTGCGTTCGCTGGCGCCACCACAGGCCAGCAGCTGCTGTATGCGCTTGATGAGCAGGTTCGCCGCTGGGAAACCGCCGGTCTCGTTACGAAATACGAGAACTGGGAGTTCCTGAACGCGATCATCGACGACGAAGGCATCTGCCGCGGTATTGCTGCCCAGGATCTGCGCACGATGGAGATCAAGGCGTTTAAAGCGGAAGCCGTCATTCTGGCAAGCGGTGGTCCCGGCATTATTTTCGGTAAAACCACGAACTCGGTCATCAACACCGGTACAGCAGCAAGCGCTGTCTATCAGCAAGGCGTTCATTATGCAAACGGGGAATTCATCCAGATTCACCCGACGGCGATTCCAGGTGATGACAAGCTTCGCTTGATGTCGGAATCGGCACGCGGTGAAGGCGGACGGATCTGGACCTATAAAGACGGTAAGCCTTGGTACTTCCTCGAAGAGAAATACCCGGCTTACGGAAATCTGGTGCCGCGTGACATCGCAACCCGTGAGATTTTCTCTGTGTGCGTAGACATGGGACTCGGCATCAATGGCGAGAATATGGTTTACCTCGATCTCTCCCATAAGGATCCGAAAGAACTCGACGTGAAACTCGGAGGCATTATCGAGATCTATGAGAAGTTCATGGGCGATGATCCGCGTAAAATCCCGATGAAAATCTTCCCGGCAGTCCATTATTCCATGGGCGGCATGTGGGTCGATTACAACCAAATGACAAACATTCCGGGGCTGTTTGCAGCCGGGGAATGCGAGTATCAATATCACGGTGCAAACCGTCTGGGTGCGAACTCCCTTGTCTCCGCGATTTATGGCGGCATGGTGGCCGGACCGAAGGCCATTGAATATATCAAAGGCATGAAGAAGTCGACAGAGGACATTTCCTCGACCGTATTTGATCGTGTAGCGAAAGAGCAAACCAACAAATACGAAGGCCTGCTCAAGATGGAAGGTACCGAGAATGCTTACGTGATCCATAAAGAGCTGGGCGAATGGATGACCAACAATATGACGGTTGTTCGTTATAATGACAAGCTTGAGGCAACCATCGGCAAAATCAAGGAATTGAAGCAGCGCTACCGCAATATCAATATGACGGATACGTCCCGCTGGAACAACCAGGGCGTGGCATTCACCCGTCAGCTGTGGAACATGCTGGAGCTGTCCGAGGCGATGACGCTGGGCGCACTTCTTCGGAACGAAAGCCGCGGCGCTCACTACAAGCCTGATTTCCCTGAACGTAACGATGAAGAGTTCCTGAAAACAACGAAAGCTGCTTGGACGCCTGACGGACCACAGATTTCATACGAAGAAGTGGATGTTTCCTTAATCCCGCCGCGTATTCGCGACTATTCGAAAGACAAGTAAGAAGGAAGGGGGATTTAATATGTCTCAAACGGCAGCCGCCTCAAAGAGTGTCAAGTTTATCATTACACGCCAGGACAACCCGGAGACGAAATCCTACACTGAGGAATTCGAGCTTCCGTACCGTCCAGGTATGAACGTCATTAGTGCGCTGATGGAAATTCAGCGTAATCCCAAAAATGCGCAAGGTCAGACAACCGCGCCGGTATGCTGGGACTCCAACTGCCTTGAGGAAGTTTGCGGAGCTTGCTCCATGGTAATCAACGGCAAGCCGCGCCAAGCATGTGCCGCGCTGATCGACAAGCTGGAGCAGCCGATCCGGATTCAGCCGATGAAGACGTTCCCGGTCGTAAGAGACCTGGTTATCGACCGCAGTCGTATGTTCACGGCGCTCAAGCGTGTTAAGGCGTGGATTCCAATCGACGGCACCTATGACCTGGGACCTGGACCGAAAATGGCTGAGAAGAAGCGCCAGTGGGCTTACGAGCTGTCCAAATGCATGACATGCGGTGTATGTCTTGAAGCTTGCCCGAATGTTAACGAAAAAACGGACTTTATCGGTCCTGCGGCCATTTCCCAAGTCCGCTTGTTCAACGCTCACCCGACAGGAGAGATGAACAAGGAAGAGCGTCTGGAAGCTCTGATGCAGGATGGAGGCATCGAGGGCTGCGGCAACTCGCAGAACTGCGTCCGTTCTTGCCCGAAAGGTATTCCGCTTACAACGTCCATTGCGGAAATGAACAAGGATACAACCAAACATCTGTTTAAGCGCTGGCTTGGCGTTTAATCGAATTTCAGGTTTCACAACCAAGGCGTCTGACCGGGGCATCACTTCGGTACAGGCGCTTTTTTTAATGTGTGATATAATTCATGTGTTTTACGGATATTTAAACAGAGGTGAGTTAGGTTGATTATAGAAAGACCGATTACGATACAAGACATAAGCGATGACTTGATGATTCTGGGCGTACAGAAGGGAATGACTTTGCTTGTCCATTCCTCGCTCAAAAGCATTGGGGGGTGGGTTGTTGGCGGTCCAGAGGCAGTCATACTGGCGCTGGAGGAGGTGTTGGGCGAAGAAGGGACACTGGTCATGCCGACACAGTCCGCGAACTTGACCAATCCTGAGACGTGGGGCAATCCTCCGGCGGACCCGAAATGGTGGGACTTGATCCGCGAGGGCATGCCGCCCTATCATCCCGATATGACGGTCACTACGGGCATGGGGATTATACCGGAGGTGTTCCGGAAGCAGGAAGGCGTTATCCGCAGCGCTCATCCTCATGTCTCGTTTGCTGCCCGCGGCAGGAACGCAGAGTCACTCATGCATCCTCATGCGCTTGATTATAGCCTGGGAGAGACCTCGCCTTTAGCGCGTTTATATGAGACAGGAGCCTACGTGCTGATGCTGGGGAGCGGTTATGGCAATAACACATCATTCCACCTTAGCGAATATCGCGCCGATTGGGGAGGAAAGAGGATAGTTACCGCCCATGCCCCGGTACGCAGAGTGCAGGGGAGAACGGAATGGGAAGCATTCCAGGATATCACCTACCATTCCGATGATTTCGAAGCCTTGGGAACAGCATTTGAAGTTGAATGCAGGGAAGCATACAAGCATGGCCGTGTAGGCAAGGCGAAATGCATCTTGGCTGAACAACGGGCCATGGTGGATTATGCGGTGCGCTGGATGGAGGAGAATCGATAGACTCGTAAAGTGTCTTGAGAACCAGCTGCCATGAACACATCAAGCCAATTACGCCGATTACCAACCACCTCCAGGTGTTTCAGTACCGTTTCGAGGGTAATAGGATGATAGTAAGGCCTGCTGGTCAGGCCCCAAGCCGAAGGAGGGGACTGAACTATGTCCTGGTGGATGTGGCTGCTCAATTTAACCGGATTGCTGCTGTTGATCTATTTTTTCTACAGCATGGATAAGAAATGGTCCAGCAGGCCTTTGCTGCTAGCCCCGCTGCTCATTTATGCCCTGGTGTCGGTTGAAGATCTGCTCGGGTGGATCGATCTCATGAAGATTGTGCCCGGAGAAGGCGGCATGCGCGCTTTGATCCTGCTGTTTGCGTTATGCTCCGTTATTTTTTATGTGCTGTACATATTTGATAAGATCGCTGACTCTGTTCATCAGCACGTCGATATGAAAACAACTCTGGTTCGAATCAGCATGGCGGCGGGCATGTGTATTTTGTTCTTCACGTTGGTGTATATGTCCATTTATAAGCTCTTTGGAGGTGTATCCTTCGAAGGTGTTAATATCGGTCAGGATTTGCTGAGCCAGTTCATTACCTTCCTGTATTTCAGTATGGCGACGTTTGTGACGGTGGGGTATGGTGATGTAGCCGCTGTGGACAACACGTCCCGGCTTGTGGTCGTGCTGGAGATTGCATTTAGCTTCATTACCGTAGCCTACGCGCTGTCGATGCTGGGAACGCTTCGCCGGATCTTTAAACCGGGTGGAGACGGCTCGGAGATGCTGGATGGCGGCGAAGAGAGTAAGAAGGCCAACATGCCGCACCGGAGAAAGCATTCTTCCATGTAATAAAAAAGAGGCGCACCAAGTTGGTGCGTCTCTTTCAGTTCTGCCGGCGTAGAAGGAAACGGACGCCTTGCTTACAGCCGGGCCTACGGCTTCATTAATTTTTTCAGGATGCCCAGACCGTTTTTTGAAGGGTAACGGAATTTAAAATCAAACCGGTTGGTTTGTTTGAGCACACTCTTCATATGGGAAAAGGTATGAAAGCTGTATTCTCCATGGTAAGAGCCCATGCCGCTCTCCCCGACACCCCCGAACGGAAGGAAGGGCGTTGCCAAGTGCATCAGCGTATCGTTCACACATCCTCCGCCAAAAGAAACGGAAGAAAGAACGTAATCCTGCACGTCTTCATTCTCGGTAAACAGGTACAACGCCAGCGGTTTAGGGCGAGCATTAATCGCCTGGACAGCTTCATGCAGATGGTCATAGGTCAGGATCGGGCACAGCGGCCCGAAGATCTCTTCCTCCATCACGGGCATATCCCACGTGATATCATCCAGCACGGTGGGTTCAATGAGCAAGCGATCTCTAAGGGTATTTCCGCCGTGACGAAGGGTCCCATTGTTCAGAAATCCGGATAATCGGTCAAAATGCTTCTCCGACACAATACGGCCGTAGTCGGGGTTGGCCAGTGGTTCCTTGCCATAGAACGAAGTTATGGCATCCTTCAGATGCGAGATGAACTTCTCCTTCACCTGGCTGTGGACCAGAATATAATCCGGGGCAACACAGGTTTGGCCGGCATTCGTATATTTGCCAAAAGCGATACGTGAAGCCGCTAAGGCAAGGGGGGCATCCTCATGGACGATGCAGGGACTTTTTCCACCAAGCTCAAGTGTGACCGGGGTCAACTGCTTGGCAGCCGCTTCCATGACAATTTTGCCGACATGGGTGCTGCCGGTAAAGAAGATATAATCCAAAGGCTGCTCCAGCAGGCTTGTGCTGACCTCGGGTCCTCCCTCGACAGATGCTACGTATTCGGGATCGAACGTCTCTTCGATCATTGCAGTAATCAGCCTCGATACGTTAGGCGTTAGCTCGGAAGGTTTCACAATGGCAGTATTCCCGGCCGCCAGTGCTCCGATGAGCGGAGAGATGGCCAGCTGCCAGGGATAGTTCCATGGGGCGATAATCAGCGCGGTGCCGTATGGCTCGGGATAGACCATCCCTTTGCTGCCGACGTGCGTCAGCGCGGTTTTGACACGCTTCGGCTTGGCCCAGCGCTTCAGATTCTTTATGATGAAGGAAAGCTCTTTGTAGACAATTCCAATCTCGGTGGAGAAGGCCTCCTGCTCGCTCTTGTTTAAATCCTTGCGAAGGGCTTCCATGATGTCGTTTTCTCTGGCTATCACAGCTTGTCGCAGTTTCCCCAGCTGCTGGAGACGGAAATCGATTTCCTTGGTGATATCTTTATGAAAAAAATGCTGCTGTGCCGAAACTATTGCTGCTATAGAATCGTTAACAGTCATAATTAAGACCCCTTTCTCTTCGGATCGTTTATGTATATGAGTCATGGGTAAGGCTGCAAAACGGGTATTCTTTCATTTTATTATATAGGAGGATGTCCATATATGAGAAATCCATCCTCAGAACCGCTGCATGGTACCGCTCGCCAAGGAACAGAACGAGTTAGTCAACGTAAGACGTTGTCGCGCCGCCAGTTTCTTAAGGCAGGTCTATCGACAGTGGTCGGAGCAGGCGCTGCAGCCGGGGCCTACGCCTATCTATGGGAGCCTCATCGGCTGGAGGTTACTCGACTGGAGGTGCGGCTTCCTTCACTGCCCAAGGCTTTTGACGGGATGAAAGTGGCACACTTTAGCGATTTGCACCTGGGTTTTCATACTGGAGCGAAAGATGTGGAACGTGTGGTGCAAGCGATTCATGCAGAGAAGCCGGACATGATCTGTTTTACAGGGGATATGGTGGATGGTCATGCAGAGGATATGACAGAAGCGATTAAGCCGTTTGCCACGCTCAAGGCCCCTCTTGGTTTATTTTCCATACTGGGTAATCATGATTACGGAGACGTGGAGAAGCTGACCCACATGGAGGAGGAGGCCGGGTTTAGAGTGCTTCGGAACTCTTCGGTGAAGCTGCGGCGGGACGGTGCTGTGATCGCGGTGGTGGGATTGGACGATGGAATCTGGGGAAATCCGGATCCGATAGCGGCCACTCGCGACTTGCCTGAGGGCATGTTCAAGCTGCTGCTGATGCATGAGCCGGATTATGGAGACATTGCGGCAGGGTATTCATTCCATGTCCAGCTCTCCGGACACAGCCATGGGGGCCAGGTCCGCCTGCCCTTGGTGGGTGAGGTAATAACGCCTCCCGGAGCAAAACTTTATGTGCAGGGGCTGTACCATATTGGCTCTCAAGGGATGTTGCTCTATGTAAACAGAGGAATCGGCACGACAGGGCTGCCTTTTCGTTTCTTGTGCAAGCCGGAGCTTACCATGCTCACATTACGCTCAATGACATGACAGGATCTTTAGTTATCTATCTAAAAATTTCAATATGAAAGGTTCAACTGGAATTTGTTACACAAATGAAATATACCTGTTATCAAACTCTAACAGCCGCAGGTTAAACTTATCACATGACCCCCTTTTGAGAATATATATTATGTTTTGGACCCGGAAACGGGTCCACTTTTTTTTGCCTATTTTGCTTAACTTCATAGGTATATACGAAAAAACAGAAGGGGTACCCCATTAGAGAGGTACAGTCACCTTCTGTTTTTGTTCGAAGTATACCCATTCCTTATATCCGATTTCTTTGAGCACTTTGGCAACTTCATCGAACTCATCCCCGACACGGGAAGGCTTGTGTGCGTCAGAACCGAACGTAATATCAACACCATGGTGGTGGGCAACTTCCAGTATGGCATGGGAAGGATACCAGCCGCCGGATAACTTGGTTTTACCCGAAGTGTTGACCTCGATAGCCAAGCCGCATTCTGCGATAACGCGTAAGGTTTCATCGATAGCAGCATCGGTCATGATATCGGAAAAAGGCGGGTAATTGCCTTTCATGGCATCCATGTGGGCGATAATCTGGAACATCCCGCTTCGCGCGGATTGACGGATCAGATTGAAGTATTCCTCTTTATCGGCAATCTGCTGCTCCGGGGTCAGGTTGTTCCAGCGCTTCTTGTTAAAGATGCTTACATCTCTGACGTGATGAATAGAACCGATGATGTAGTCAAAAGGGTGAGCAGCTAACGCTTGCTGATAAACCGGGGCATGGTCAGGAAAATAATCGGATTCAATGCCCAGCAGCACCTTGATTTTCCCTTCGTATTCCCGCTTTAATTCCAAAACCTCTTGGACATAACCTTCAAAATCCGTTTTCCTCATGGAGATGGCCGGGAAGGGCTGATCTTCGGGGCTTCCAAAATACGGAGTATGGTCAGAGATCCCAATCACCTTAAAATCCGCGGCGATCGCAGCGTCGATATAATCCCGAATGCTGCCTTCTGCGTGACCGCAGCGGAAGTGATGGGTGTGCAGATCAAATTTCATATGGACCTCCTTCATGTTGATAGAATGGTTGTTAAGATCCTCTAGGGATTGTATTTGCGTTATTCACTGCTGATGAATTGTGTTTCCGGCATGCCTTTCAGATCGCTGAGGAATTGACGCATCGCGGAACTGACGTATCGCCCGCTCTTATAGATTACGCCGACAGGATGGCTGACTTCAAGCTCGCTGAGTGGTACGATCTGCAGGGTGCCGTTGCGGAGCTCGGTAGAGACCGACTGCTTCGAGATGATCGCTGCGCCCAGATTGATCTCGACCATCCGTTTAATTTCTTCGCTGCTGGACAATTCCATGACAACCTGCGGATTGATGCCGTGCTTTTTCATCACGTCATCGGCGAAACGTCGGCCGACGGTGTCACGCGTAAGCAGAATGAGCGGCGTTCCGCCCAGTACGTCCATACTTGCAGTAGACAGTTTAGCCAGCGGATGCTGTGGAGATACAACCAGCTCGAAGGTATCGTAATACAGAATGGATGTGCTTAAGTTGGGATTGCGCTCGATCAGATAGCCGATCCCGATGTCGATGAGACCATTCTCCACGCTGTGATAGATCTGTGAGGAAGCCATGGATTGAATGGTAGTTTTGATATGAGGGAATTGATCCTGAAAGTAGGAAAGCACCCGTGGCAGGATTTGAATCGCAATGGAAGTAGTTGTACCTAGCTGGATATGTCCCTGGGGAGTTTGGTCAAGGTCGGATAACCGCTGTTTCAGCTCATCCACAATGCTGAGGATTTGTTCGGCGTGATCCACAAAGACCTGCCCCCGGTCGGTTAACGTCACTGGCTGGCTCCGGTCGACCAGTACCGTCTTGAATTCTTCCTCCAGGCTTTTGATCTGAGCGGATACCGCTGGCTGTGTCAGATTAAGAAGCTCTCCCGCTTTGCGAAAGCTCATCGTTTTGGAGATGGTAATTAGCGTTTCCAATTGGCTGATGTTCATAGCCTTCCTCCTTACTTGATATGTTCTTCCGCTCCTACGATCGCGTGCAACCTGTATTATTTAAATTATAGGTTATTCTCCCCGGTGGAGCAATGAAGAGAGCAAACCTGCCGGTTATCGACTAAAAAAGCTTAAAAACATTTTAATTTCCGCATAATTATTATTAAAAGATGGGGCAACCATCCGATAATAGTAAAGTAGACATAGAAAAAAGGTGAGACCAAAGGCCCGTTTAAGCGAAAGGATTATCTTCGTATTAAAGCGTTTCAGGCGATATCTGACATAGCAAGACAGTTGTTGTCATGGGGGCTGTCGCTATTTTGTGATGATTTATTACAAGGTATCCATTATAATGTTTAAATAAATAGGTGGGACTTTGGGACCCTGACCAACAACCCAGTGAAAGGGGCGTAATGAGGAATGAAAGCTGAAGTCATCAATCCTTTTTTAGAGTCCGCACGACACGTAATCGAACAAGTCATACAGGTTTCACCTTCCACGGGGAATCTTGGGGTCAAAGAGATCGCGTATATCGAGAATCATATCTGGATCCAAATCGGCATGACAGGTCAGATGAATGGTGATATTGTATTTGGAATTCAGGAGCATGTAGCGCTGCAGATGGTATCCGTGATGATGGGCGGTTATGTCATTACCGAGATGGACGAGATGGGCCGGAGTGCGATTTCAGAGCTCGGCAATATGATCAGCGGCAATGCCAGCACCATTTTATCGAATCAGGGTGTAAGTGTAGATATTACGCCGCCAAGAGTGATGAAGTCGGATAGTACGTCAAATCTTATTCAGAAAAAGGCGCTTTGCATTCCGCTCTTCATGGAAGGAATCGGAGAGCTGGATATTCAAGTCATGATTTCATAAAATAAGAGTAATAAACCCAAACCGTGCACGTAACGGCCCTTCATCTAAATCGGTGAACGGGAGCTGCTGCCGGTGAAGAAAGGGATAAATGAAATCATGCTGAAAAACAAAGTTGTTGTCGTTACAGGAGCATCGAGCGGAATCGGGGCCTTGATTGCGGAGAAACTTTCTGCGGAGGGCGCCCATGTAGTGCTGTGCGCACGTTCAGCAGACCGACTGCAGGAGGTCGGCGAACGGATATCCGGATCTCATGAATTAGCCATAATGGATGTCCGGAATTCCGAGCAGGTTGAGTCCGTCATGAAGGGGATTCAACGTCAGCATGGCAGAATCGATGTGCTGGTCAACAATGCCGGTTATGGCAAGTTTGAAGCCATTATGGACATGCCGACGGAAGAGTTCCAGGACATGATGGACGTGAATTATATGGGCATTGTGCGGTGTACCCAAGCCGTGCTGCCAGGCATGCTGGAGCGGGGAGACGGCCAAATCGTCAATATCGCGTCCATGGCCGGGAAGATCGGAACGGCCAAATCGACTTCCTATACGGCTACCAAACATGCTGTGCTGGGATTTAGCAATGCCTTGCGACAGGAGCTGCGTCATACCGGAATTACGGTATCTACCGTCAATCCGGGACCCATCGATACCCCGTTCTTCTCGTTGGCGGATCCAACAGGCGGGTATGTCAAGAATGTGAGCTGGTTTATGATGAAGGCAGACTATGTTGCGGATCAGGTTGTGAAGCTGGTTAGAAAGCGCAAGGAAGAACTCAATCTTCCAAGGCTTGCTTCATTCGGTATAAGGCTGTATCAGCTATTCCCACGGTTTGCGGACCGTGTGTCGTATAAATGGATGAACAAGAAGTAGCGTGCCTGCTGATTCACAATGCTTCTGTTTCGATGATGATGTCCTGAAGCAGTGACAAGGCCAGTTTTGTTTTTTCTATATCGGATGAGAGCAGTGTAATCACTTGGTCCAATCGATCCTTGTAGTTCGCAGGCTTGAGGAGAAAGGTCTCGATCATGGATACTGCACGCTTCTCGTTGATACAGTATAGCCCGTTTTTGGCGAAGATCACCTGATTCAGGCACGAAATACTGCGGAAGCAGTGACCGGTTACATAAGTGATATCATCGATTAATACTGCTTTTTCCGCAAGCATCAAGGAGAAGGATGCCTCGAAGGTAAAAGAGCCGATCATCGCATCCTTTAATGCTGGTGGATATGGAATTGTTTTGGCTTTCCATGTCTTGATCCGATCATCGGGGTCAGACAGTATCTGGCAGATTGCAACTTCCCCCATATACATAACATTCAGATAAGCGTGTGGATGTCCGGTCTGGTAATGGGCTGATACCATGCCAGTAGAACATTCCTCAATTATGCGTGACACGCGGTGAACATCGCGGAATAAGAAATCCACATGGTAGCCTTCTGACCTTAACCAGCCGCCCCCGTTAACCCAGGCTCCCCATTCTCCCAGGGAAGTGATGATGTTATCACGATGCTCGTCGTCTAATTTCCTGGCTGCCCTGGCTACATTCTCCACCTTGAATCCCTGTGATTCATCATAATAAATGCCAATATCGATGTCGGAGTCCGCTGCGGCGGTGCCTTTGGCCCTTGATCCTCCAAGGACTATACCTGTAATGCCAGGCAGACCCTGCAATTCTGTCGTTATGCGCTGGATTAAATGCTCCAATTCTGAATTCATTACGAGACCATCCCCTTTATCGCCATTCTAAAAAGTCTGCTATCTCTATTGTCCGATGTCTTTTATGTATATCTTCGCTTCATGGCCTCTATTCTCTCTAACGTCCATTGGACCGCTTCAGTCGGTGAGATGATGGTTGCTTCCTCTCCCAGCCGCCAAACATAGTCCGAGTAGAACGCAATGTCTGCTGCCGGAATTTCAATTTCAACCGATCCACTGCCGTCCTTGTTCTTGTGGATAATGGGACCGAGCCGTGTATCCGTTTCGAGCTGCCAAACCCCTTTGGAAGTTAATTGTACCTTGAACTCTTTCATTTCCCAACCACTGGTTACCGGTTTGTCCTTCAGCGTCTTGACGGCGATGTCCTCGCGGATGGCGATGGACTTATTCAGGCTGGCAGCCGTCATCCGATCAACTCTGAATTGCCTGATGTCATCTTGTGTGAAGCAGTATGCCGGACAATACCAGTAGCCCGAGCTTGCATACAGGCCGATCGGTTGTATATCCCGCTGGCTGCTTCCGGTTGAGGAGCGGTAGTGGACGGTAACGACTTGCCGAACCATTACAGCTTGCATAAGCGTCTGGAGAATGTTGGCTGACATCGGCCGGAACGAATTGTGAATCATGACGCGGTCTTTAAGGCGATCGATCTGTTCCTTGATGTCTGCGGGCAAGTAATGATAGAACTTGTGGATTGCCGCGGCTGCCCCGTCACCGAACGGTAACGAACTGAAGTCGTTCAGGGATTGGCAGGCAAAAAAGATCGCGATCGCTTCGCTTTCCGTGAAACTGATCGGCGGCAGCATCCGCTCCTGCAGCAATCGGTAACCGCCGCCCCGCCCTTGCACGGAATAGATCGGCACGCCGAGAACGCTCAGCTCATCCAGATCTCTGGACAAGGTTCTGACGGAGAGGCCAAATTCGTCGGCCAACTCTTTAACGGTAAACGTTTTTTTTGCGTTGATCATCATCATTAATTGAATCAGACGCTGGGATTTCTGCATGGCACGCCTCGTCTCATCATTTTTTATTTATTTTATCTTATTCCTTAAATAAGACAATATCTGTCTTATTTAGTTGATACGATATCACCAGAAGATGGATTTCATGATAAACCGGGAACATGACAAGTCATTGGAAGGGAGTCATAAAGGATGAAACAAGAAATGCCTCAAGAGCTTGGATTTGTGTTTGTGCATGGTGCAGGGTTGAACGGAGGGGTTTGGAATTCGGTTGTAGATGAGCTGGGCCATCCGTATTTGGAGGTCGATTACCCTATGCGAAGCGGGTCAGCAGCACCGGGACATCATCTAAAGCTTGAGGATTACGTAACTCATATGACGGAACAGGTGAGAGGGTGGAAGACGCACAAGTTTGTAATCGTGGCTCATTCTCTGGGTGGAGTGTTTGCTCTGGAGATGGCTGCTCAATTATCCGATCGTGCTGTAGGATTCGTGGCAATCGGTGCCGCCATTCCTAGGCGCGGCAGGTCGTTTGTTTCGATTCTTCCGTTTCCCCAGAGAGTGATCATGCCATGGGTTCTAAGAATGGCCGGGACGAAGCCGCCGGAATTCGCAATCCGTAAAGGGCTATGCAGTGACCTGCCGGTGGAGCATGCCTCCCGCATAGCAGCAGCGTTTGTTCCAGAGTCACGCCGAGTCTATACGGATCGGATTCAAGTGGCTGTTCCCGATATACCCAAGCTTTATGTGAAGCTTACCCGAGATAAGGAGTTTGGAGGATCCACACAGGATACCATGATAGCCAATCTGTCCCCGGATGGGGTAGAGAGCCTGGACACCGGGCATTTGCCGATGTTGAGTAATCCCGGTGGAGTCCGGCGGATTCTGAAAAGCTTCGCCGCTCAAGTGAATGCACGCCACTCGTCTATGATCTCATCATAATTTGATCCCGTCTTGGACCGACGGATATCGTCTTGATCGGAACTCCAATCGACGATTCAACAAACTGCACATATTGCTGCGCGGCTTCAGGGAGCTCTTCAAACGATCGGATGTCCGACAGGTCACACTTCCAGCCTTTGAGCGTCCTCAGGACGGGTCTCGCGGATTGCAGATCGGCCGTGACCGGAAAATGATCCAGAATTCTTCCGTCCTCTAATTCGTAACCAACGCATACTGGAATGTCATCCAGGTATCCCAGAACGTCCAGATTGGTCAGTACGGCCTCCGTAGCGCCCTGTACCATACACCCATAGCGTGTGGCTACCGTATCAAACCACCCCATTCGTCTGGGCCGGCCGGTCGTTGCGCCGTATTCCCCGGCATCTCCACCGCGGCGCCGGAGCTCGTCGGCTTCATCTCCGTGGAGTTCGGTCACGAAAGGACCCGCTCCGACACAGCTTGAATAAGCCTTCACCACAGCGATGACATTGCTGATGGCGTACGGCGGGAGCCCGGCACCTACTGGTGCATAACCTGCCAGAGTAGATGAGGAGGTAGAGAACGGATATATCCCGTGATCCGGGTCGCGCAGTGCTCCTAATTGGCCTTCAACCAGGATGGGATCGCCTTTGATATAAGCCTGCTGCAGCATCGTGGTGGTGTCTTTTATATAAGAAGTTAAGTATTGGAAAGGCTCGAGAAGCTGATCGACCATTTCATCCACGCTTAGCGGATCTCTGCCGTAAAGGTGCTGAAGCTGTACATTCTTGATATCCAGCAGCTGCTGGAGTCGCACACGAAGTCGATGGGGATGGAACAGATCAGCGACCTGTATCCCGAGCTTAGCATATTTATCCGCATAGAATGGAGCAATTCCTCGTTTGGTAGAACCGAATCCCCGGGCACCGAGTCGTTCTTCCTCCAGCTCATCCAGCAGCCGATGAATGGGCAGCACGACTTGGGCACGTTCGGATATAAACAGATTGGGCTTTGGTACATTCCTAGCTTCCAACTCTTGCAGCTCCTTCAGTAATACATCCATATCCAGAGCCGTCCCTGGACCGATAATATTCGTTATATTCGGATAGAACACACCGGATGGCAGCATGTGCAGTGAAAACTTCCCGTAATCGTTAATAATGGTGTGGCCGGCATTGCTGCCCCCTTGAAATCGAACGACATACGACGATTGTGCCGCAAGAACATCCGTCATTTTACCCTTGCCTTCGTCTCCCCAATTAGCACCTACAATGGCTGTGACTGTCAAACTGTTCGCCTCCTGCGATCATTTTCTTTTACTGGCTCATTATAATTGGTTGTTACAATATAAATAAAATTGATATTAATAATGGTAGACATTAGTTTAAGTTATGTTATACGATTCTGTGGTGAAGGATACTTCGATGCCGGATGAATTCCGGTCCGGCTGTCATGGATCCGGTTCACGTTATCATTTGACAAAATCGAGGTTATCATTATGGAAATCAATATGGAGTGGTACCGCGTCTTTTACTGGACATCCCGGCTCGGCAGTTTATCCAAGGCAGCGGAGCATCTGCATATCACCCAGCCGGCTGTCAGCCATACGATTAAGCATTTGGAAGGAACGCTCGGAGGACCGTTATTCTTTCGAACGACCAAGGGAGTGAAGCTTACATCGGAGGGGGCTGTGTTGTTCCGCTACATCGAGCAGGCATTCAGTTTCATTGAAATCGGCGAGAAGGCAATTGGGGACATGCATAATTTGCACAGCGGCGAAATCAATATCGGTGCCAGTGATACCTTGTGCAAGTATTACTTGCTACCGCATTTGGAACATTTCCATGCTGTTTATCCGGATATCCGCATCCGCATTACCAATCGCACAACACCGGAAACCTTAGTCCTTCTAAAAGAAGGGAAGATTGATTTCGGCATCGTTCATTTACCGGCCTCCGACAAACAAATCGACTTTCGGGCCAGCTCACCGATCCAGGATTGTTTGGTTGCCGGCAAGCCGTTTGCGGAGCGGGCTAACATCCAGAACCCTTTACCCCTTCCCGATATTCAGGACTTCCCACTGCTCATGCTGGAGGGAGGAGGGAGCACGAGAAGATATATCGACCAGTATGCGGCGCAGCAAGGTGTGACATTGAAGCCCGAGTTTGAGCTTGGCAGCATTGAGCTGCTTGTGCAGTTTGCACGGAGCGGCTTCGGACTTGCCTTTATTATTCGTGACTATGCTTCTGAAGAATTTCGAACGGGTCAGTTAGTGGAGGTTCCCCTTCATCCACCGATTCCTGAGCGGAGCATCGGCATTGCGACGCTTCGCGGAATTCCGCTGTCCGCTGCAGCTAAATCATTTCTCTCCTTACTGCCTTAGCTGTCTATAAGAATAAGACAAATCTTGAGTTATCCATAAATAATGGGATATTCGCAGGTATTCCTCATGTTCTATTTGGTGAGGACTCCTGTTTTGGCATATAATGATAAAGAGCGAACAAGGCTTGTGAAGAAATACGCCTGCTTGCACCACTTGTAAAGCAACAAAACGGAAATTAACGGAAGTTTTTCTAGCGATATCAGGCAGACGCGCTTTGGAATATATAGACTTCTGATATCTAAAAAAAGGATGGACTAACATATGACTTCGACTACATTTCATACATTAGGAATAACAGAGGATTTGTCCTCCAGACTTACGGAGTTCGGCATCGTTACGCCTTCTCCCGTTCAGGCTGAAGCTATCCCGCCCATACTGGAAGGCAAGGATGTGCTTGCGACTTCACAGACAGGCACAGGAAAGACACTGGCATATCTGCTGCCCGTGCTTCAGAGCATCGATCCGGAGATCAAGGGAGCACAGAAACTGATCCTTGCTCCGACACAGGAACTTGCTGTTCAGATTGTCAGAGAGAGTGAGCGTTACGGAGAGACCCGTGGAATCGGTGTGCTCGGATTAATCGGCGGGGCCGCGGCCAAGCGCCAAATCGAGAAGTTGAAGTCGCATCCGCAGCTGATTGTCGGGACACCGGGGCGAGTACGAGAGCTGATCGAAATCCGGAAACTCAAGATGCACCAAGTGACCACTATTGTGGTTGACGAGGTGGATCAGGTGTTCAATCTAGGCGGTGCCGGCGATGTTGACCGTATTCTGCGCAGTGCGCTTCGCGACCGCCAATTGGTATTCTTATCCGCCACGGTGAGTCCGGAGACAGCGGAGCTTGTCAAGAAGGAGATGGACCAGCCGGTTGAGATCGGGATCGATCCGGAGCAGCGGACACCGTCTGCGCTGGAGCATTATTATTTTGTGACGGAAGAGCGTGACAAGTTGGACATGCTGCGCAGAGTGGTTCGGCATTACAACCCCGATCGGGCTATTGTTTTCGTGAATGCCACCGAGGATTTGGCAGAAGTCGAGGCGAAGCTGAACTATCTGGGATTAAATGCAGCTGCCATATACGGAGATGCGGACAAGATGACAAGAAGCCGCGTGCTGAATGCGTTTAGAGAAGGGCGAACCAAACTTCTTGTAGCTAGTGACGTTGCGGCCAGGGGGCTTGATATTGAAGGGCTCGGGATGGTGATCAACTACGATCCGCCCATCGATGCGGAGCATTATACCCACCGTGCCGGTCGTACAGGGCGTATGGGGCGAAGTGGCATGGCGATTACGCTTGTCACGGACCGTCAGACGTTCATTATGCGCAAGTTCAATCGTGAGCTTGGCATTTCGATTGAAGAGCGCGCACTCTATGGCGGCAAGGTAAGAACACCGCGTTCAGCGCCTCCGGACCGGAGAAGCGGCGCCCGTGGGCCAGCAGGGGGAACCGCCCGTAAAGATAAGCCAGCGGGCAAGCCGGCTTCCATAAGTGTGCAAGGAAAAGCGGGAAGCGGAAAGGCATCCGGTGAACGGCAAAGCGAGCGGGAGCGCGACCGCAAGAACAAGGGTGCTCCGAAATGGCTGAAGAATAAGCCTCCACGGGGCTAACGGTTCGCATTTTCCATCAGCTTAAAGTGTGTATCCTATTCGAATTTGTTGTTTACGGGGTCCGGACGGTTTTCAACCGAGGAAGAGTAAGCCAGTAGGGACCGGACTCTTTAGAATAAGAGGTGATTGATAATGAGTGAACAGCCGGTATTGTCTGTTCAAGGATTAAGTGGTGGGTATAGCATCAACCGCCCGGTTCTGCATGATGTAACCTTTCAGGTTGAACCAGGCGAGATGGTAGGGTTGATTGGTCTGAACGGTGCGGGCAAGAGTACCACGATGAAGCATATTCTGGGACTGATGAATCCCCAAAAGGGAAATATAGAGGTTCAGGGCAAACGCCGGGCGGAGCATTCAGAGGCCTATCACAGCGCATTGGCGTTTGTTCCCGAATCCCCGCTTCTGTATGAGGAAATGACCGTGCGCGAGCATTTGGAATTTACCGCGCGTTCTTACGGCGTATCCCGCGAAGATTATGAGGCGCGATCGGAGCAGCTGTCGAAGATGTTCCGCATGGAAGAGAAAATGGACAGCTTGTCCACCCATTTATCCAAAGGCATGCGTCAAAAAGTGATGATTATGTGCGCGTTCGTGGCCAGACCGTCCTTGTATATCATTGACGAGCCCTTTCTGGGTCTTGATCCGCTAGGGATACGATCCCTGCTTGATTTTATGCTGGAGTTGAAGGCATCCGGCGCTTCCGTATTGCTCAGCTCGCACATTCTCTCCACGATCGAGAATTATTGCGACCGGTTCATCGTGCTGCACCGCGGCAGCATTATTGCTCAGGGGACGCTGAAGGAAATCCAGGATCAAACCGGAAGACCGGGAATGTCCCTGGAAGAGCTGTTTAACGTGTTGATTCAGGATGGTAACAACGAATGAATCTGCGTGAGCTGTATGTCAAACGACGCGGACAGTTCTGGGGCGAGATTCTTCCCTATCTGGGTTATGTCATACAGAGCGGCGTGGCAGTGGTATTTCTCTTCCTGCTTATCGCATTCGCAGCCTGGTATACCGCCCTTCTGCAGCAAGTTCCGCCAGATCTTCCGATACGCTGGATCATGCTGGTCATACTTGTGCCCATCATGATAAACAGCAGCATCCGCACGTATCTTCGTACTGCGGATACGGTGTTCCTCATTCCACAGGAATCTCGGATGAAGGAATACTTCCGGAAGGGCTGGTTCAGCGGAGTCATTTATAAAATCATCGGCTTAGGCTTAGTCATGCTAATCCTGTGGCCATTGTACATACGCAGCGATATTTCGCCCAAACCGCTTTTGGTTACATTTGCGGTCCTGATTGCCTTTAAATTGCTGTCCAGTTATGGAAGCTGGAAAGAGCAGCTTATGGTTTCTAGGAATGCTGCAGCCGCCTATCGGGTGCTTCGCTGGATCGTTCCCGCGCTAGCCGCAGCTGCCTGGCTATGGCATCCAGCAGGCCGGGCGTTCATATTTATGGGGCTGCTCGCTCTAACCTATGCTGCCGCCTTGTCCGTACCTGCGAGGCATCTGGTAGCCTGGGAGCGATTAATTGCGGTGGAGCAGAGGCAGGCAAGCCGGGTGATGATGGTCCTGAGCTGGTTTGTGAATGTGCCTCAGCGTGGACAGCGCGTGCATGCGCGAAAATGGCTGTCCGGGTGGGGGAAGGGGCTTGCTTGGAAGAAGGAGAGCGCATATCGCTTTCTTCTTATCAAGAGCCTCTCACGCAGCGATATTCTGGGCATATTGATTCGGGTCGGATTGCTTGCGGCTTTTCTTGTATGGATAACCCGCGATAGTCTGTCATCTGTGCTGGTGTATCTGATTAGCCTTATGATTATCGGACTCCAGCTGTCCGCACTGCGAAAACTTCATCCTGAATCGTTCTGGCTGCATGTATACCCGCTTCCGGAGGGAACGCGCCGCGACAATGAAGGGAAGCTGATTTTCCAGGTGCAAATGTTCTGGGCTGTGCTCCTGTGGCTTCCGCTCATTCCGAGTATCTTCAGCGCTCCAGGCCGGATCCTCGGTACGGCAGCTGCAGGCATCGTGTTGGTATTCCTGTTCCGAAGCGCAGCTGCACGAAAAAATCGCCGCGAGGACGAAGATGACGAATAGAGACGAATAGACATAGAAGAGGCCGAGACGTTGACGTCTCGGCCTTCTATGGGTGAGGATATAGTATAAGTTATTGCTGCAGAAATCGCAGTGCTTTCTCGCGTGAAGACTTGCGATTTCTGTACGCTGTTATCTAGATGTCATTACACCCAGAAAGAGCGAGTGATGATAACGAGCAGGATAAAGAGAACCAGAATTGCTCCGACTCCGTATCCACCGCCGTATCCGCCACATCTTGCTTCTTCTACTACTCCACTCATGTTCATTCCCCTTTCGGTTCGTTGATTTGTAGTACACGGTATTGTATGTAGCAAAGGAGCTATGTGTATGGGCGAGCGCTTATTTACGAATATAGAAATTATAAGTTCTCTGCGAAGCTGAATAAATGCGATAATTCCATGAAAAACATTTCCTTCAGCCGAGGGATGTCTTCTTGGTCATGGTATGTTGATGCATTCTTCTTATGGCTGAAGGACAAATAAAGACCGGGAGGAATCCCGGTCTTTATTAGGTATGATGGATTGGCCATGTGATCTCCAAACGTTTAATTTAAGCCTGCTGCAGGTCCTGAATCCCTCTGTAAACCAGATCAAACAGATCCTCCAAGTACTCTTCATCGATACAGGAGAACGCAATTCGGAGATCATGCTCTCCGAGGGCGATCGTTCCCACGCCGTACTCATGGATCAGATGGGAGCGCAGCGCTTCCGCGGATACCGTGTTCAGCTTGAGGCACATGAAATAGCCGGAATTGAACGGATAATACTCCCATACGTCACCATACTTACCGCTGTCGAGAATGGATTTCACTTTGTTGGCGCGGCCCTTCATAATGACAAATTTCTCTTCCTTCTGCTCGTGGAACTCAGGTGCCTTCAGCGCTTCCAGAACAAAGGTTTGCGAAGGATGCGAGGCGCTGGAAATCGTCGCGCGGATAATGCCGAGGGTCTTCTGTTCCAGTGCGTCCAGTACGTCTTTATCGTCAGCCGCGAACGTTATGAAGCCCACGCGGAATCCCCACACAAATTCTTCCTTGGTTGCACCGTCCACTTTAACGGGGAGCACCCGAGGATGAAGGCCAGCCAGACGGCCGAAGAGTGATTCCTTCAGCGAATCCTCAAAGAACAATCCGAAATACGCGTCATCCGTAACAACAACAACGTTAATGCCGGCTTCGGCAGCTTCCTGGATCGCGGAAACAATGGCAGCCCCTTCTTGGGCGCCAGGCGTATACCCTGTCGGGTTGTTCGGGAAGTTGAGCAGAACGACAGCTTTGCCTTTATCCTTCTGGCTCAGCAGAGCCTGCCGAAGTCCTTCGGCGTTGAATTTCATATCTTCAGTGAAGAGAGGATAGGTTACATGAACGCCATGGCGGCGAATGCCAAATGTGAGCTCGTAGTTCTCCCAATTCTTGTCCGGATAAATAACGGCATCCCCTTCATCCACAAACAGATCCGCTACAATGCTAAGTCCGTGCGTCAGGGCATTGGTCACAATCGGATTGCTGAAGTTCTTGCCTTCCAGGGAGGGATTCTCCTGAATCATTTTGCTTCGCCATACGGAGCGCAGCTCCGGCTTGCCTGCCGGCGGGGCATACGGGTACAGATCCTTCGGCTGGTAAGCCGAAAGTTTGTCTTGGATGACGCCAAGATGCATCGGGATTCCACCTTCGGTGGCAATACCGATCGTCGCGTTATATTTTTTCGCATGACTCGTTGCTTCCGCAGATTGGCTCAGGATGCCTTCCTTCGGGAAGTAAATTTCTTTGCCGAGTGTGGAGAGCATGTCGTACACATGCGGATTGCCAGCTTGCATTTTTTCATTCAATTGACCAACCAATGGGTTCATGAACTGATTCCTTCCTTCCGATTGCTTTTGGTTAACGTGAGAGCAGATGACGTGTTACCTTTACGTTTTCATTGCCTAACATTATACCACCTACCCCTGGAACCGTCACGGATAAATGTAATGCTTTAACGCGGTCCAGGATGATACTTGCACATAAGTTCCGCGGTCTCCTCATCCCGGTGTTTTCCCCGGCACTCAAGCTCCTCTACGACCGAGTTCAGCCGTTCCGGCTTCAGGTTCTGACCGAACTTGAATTTGGCACTCATTCGCTGCGGAGCAAGTTTAATGACGGCTACCCCTTTTAGTCTGGGAATATAAGCCCGGTCGCTTGCATCGATGGTGCGGTACCCGCCCTCAGGCTGCAGCTTTTGCATTAAAGCCTCCATCGCAAGTGCTTTCTCCTCCAGATCATCGACGAGGATCACCTCTCCGACAGCCGTTACACTTTTGAAAAAAGCCGTGGCCGGGCATGCCATCTCCGGATCGGAGAAATAAGAAGGGATGAGGGCATATTCGTCGGCAACGGTAAAACAGACCGCTGGCGTTCGGCGCAGATGCTCCATTTTCTCACCCATTCGGCTGCCGTGGAAATAAAACGCACCGTTGACATAGGCGAAGTTCAAGGGGGTGACGCGAGGGATTCCCGCCTCATCCGTCGTTCCAAGGAAACCAAAACTCATGCCATTCAGGAAATCCTCGACCTCATGTGGGTCTTCCATCGCAAATTCGTCTCTTCTCATGATTAAACTCTCCCTCTATCATTTTGAATAACAGCATACGATGAACATTGACAAGGAAAAAGCGCCAATTTAGAGTAATTTATATAGTCCAATCTTACAAAGGTTAGAGGAGTAGGTAACATGGAGCTGGGATTGCCTTTCGAAACGTATGTGGAACAATATCGATATAAATATTTGGCTTTATATCACGCCATTCGTACTGCGATACACAGCGGCAAGCTGCCGGAAGGAACCCGTCTTCCTGCAACCCGGGAGCTGGCGAAGCTGTACGGGGTGTCCAGAGGATCAGCCGCACAAAGTTATGACATGCTCATGGCAGAAGGGTATGTTGTATCCAGACCGGGCAGTGGAACCTATGTGGCTAAGGGGATTGCTATGATAGACCAGCCGCCGGCGGCAGATCGCGCACCCGTTCTCTCGGCTTGGGGTCAGCGATTAATGGAGAAGAGCGGGGAATATGCCTCTGCTCTCATGTCGATTCAAGAGCCTCCCCTAGGTACGATCTCATTCGCGAATGCAAGGATGCCCATTCAAGATTTTCCGTATTCGGAATGGAGGAGTGCCCTGTCCTACGCGGGCGGAAGCGGAGGAACGCAGCTCCAGAGCGGAGCACCGCCCGAGGGAGATACGGAATTGCGTCAGGCGATTGCCGGGCACTTGCGTTTTACAAGGGGGATCCAGGTCGATCCCGAGCATATTGTCATCTTCAGCGGATCGATGCAGGGGCTTGTTCTGTTATTTCAACTGCTTGTGGATCCTGGTGATCATGTGGTCATGGAAGATCCGGGATATCAGGGAATCCACCGGGGTGTAAGCCTTAGCGGCGGAATCCCGCTGCCCTCCCCGGTTGACGAGGCCGGACTGATTCCGCGAGAGTGGGATGCCGGGCTGCTGGTCGTAAGCCCCAGCCGTCAGTACCCGACAGGTGCTGTGCTGCCGCTGGAGCGGAGAAGGGCTTTGCTCAATTGGGCGAGAAGCCGTCAAGCCTTTATCATTGAGGATGATTATGACAGTGAATTCCGCTGGGGCGGCAAGCCAATCGAGCCCTTGAAAATGCTGGATGACGAGGGACGTGTCATCTTTGTCGGTTCCTTCTCCAAAACGATGTTTACCGGGCTTCGCATCGGTTATGCTGTACTGCCCCCAAGCCTGGTAGAGGCGGTCGTGCAGGCCAAGGCTCTGTACGAGCCGATCTCGCCTGCCGTACTGGAGCAGCGTGCGCTTGCGCGTTTTATTGTAAGAGGTGGCTATGGACGGCATCTAAGAAGGATGACGAGGCTGTACGGTGCGCGGTACGAGGCGCTTCACCAAGCGATGGATGCTTATGCCTCCGATCTGTTCTGCCTGCACTCCGGTGATGCAGGTCTGCACGTGTACGCGAACTGGCTGCGATCGGGGGAAGAGTATGCGGCGCTGCGGGATGCAGCCCGTAATCGAGGGGTTATGTTTCGGGATGCTGCGGTCTATCACCTCACGCCTGGACCGCCTGCCGCCTGCTTTGGCTTCTCGCATTTAGATGCTTCTATGATTGAGGAAGGGGTTAGACGAATAGCCTTGGCATGGCTGGACATGCAAAAAACTTAAAAACCGGGTATGATGGAAAAGAGATAATTTTCAAGAAATGAGATGAGGGGGTAATGACGTGATGCTGAATGCATCGCCGTCTTCTTTTATAATCATGCCTGCGCTTGCCAAAATCGTCTGTGAGCCGGGCTGGAAATGGCAGAAACGCGAAAGACCCATGCAGAACTATGATTTGTTCTATGTATGGAGCGGGGAAGGCACAGTCGAGGTGAATGACGAGCCTTTTACCGTGGGAAAAGGAAGCTGCTTCCTGTTCCGACCTGGAGATCATACGAGTGCAACGCATAATCCGCAGAAGCCGCTCGTATTGACATATATCCATTTTGACGTGACCGATCCGGTCCAAGACATCCCTGCGCCGTATCGCCAGCTGACGGAAACGATGGATTTTGAATACTTGCTGGCACGATACGTGCGATTGTATCTGGACAAGCCTTACGGGGCATTGGAGGAGGGTCAGCTGATTCTCAAGCAGCTGATGATTCATCTGCTGCGTGTGGACCTGGATGAGCCCGTTGTCAAAAAAGCGAGCAATCAGCTGTCAGAGGCGATCCATGAAATCGCGAATTACGTCCGTCAGCATCCGGGGGTTCCCCATCGGGTAGAGGATTTGGCGGCGAGAGCGGGTTTGTCCCCCCGCTACTTCTCGATCAAGTTCAAGGAACTGATCGGTACGCCGGTGCAATCCTACATCATTCAGATGCGGATCGAGCGGGCACAGCATCTGCTGCTGCATCAAGGGATGAATGTCACGGAAGTAGCCGACGCGCTGGGCTATCGGGACATTTTCTTCTTCAGCCGTCAATTTAAACAGTATACGGGCAAGAGCCCATCCGAAATTCGGTGATTCCCCCACCCTTCCATAACTTACCTGATTGATGGAAGGGGCTTATGGGTTTCATAGTAAGCGCTTTAGGGTAAATGTGACGTACAGTTTAATTTTATGAAGGGGGGAGAGGGGAATGAGCCCAAGAAGACGGGTGCGCGGTCGTTTCTTCAGCCGCGGTGGCTGCGGTATATTCAGAAATCGCTTGCGCCGCATGAAGACAGCGAATCAGGATCATCAGGATGTGTGGTTTTAATGAGCCTTGGCCTTCATACGGGTGATGTTGAATCCCGATTTCATATATGCTTTTCTCAGGATGAACCGCAAAGGGAGCTAACCGGCTCCCTTTTTCTCGTATATATAGAGTACGCGATAGGTATTTTTTTCTTATGTGTACCTTCGGGTGCCAGACCTTTTCATACAACGGAAATTTGATATATTAAGCATATACATAAAGTTTGTTCGGCTGAGGCCAAAGGGAGTAAGTTTGTTAGTAAGGTATTCTGAAGGAATAGAAAGGTGATGGGAGTGACGTTGTTGGTGGCAAGTACGGAATATGTGGTGAACCGTTGGTGATTGCAGGGACAGGAAAAGTGGCATTGGTGACGGGGGCCTCCAGCGGCTTTGGGCTGCTTATCAGCCTGGAGCTGGCGCAAGCGGGATATGATGTGGCTGCAGGGCATCGCAGACCGGAGGCGGCTCAAGAGCTGATGACCCGCGCGGAACAGGCGGGTGTTGCAGAGCGAATTCATCGGGTTCGATTGGATATATGCGATGAAGAGCAGGTACGGGCGGTTGCCCTGCATTTGGAGCAGCGGTTTGGTCGATTGGATGTGCTGGTGAACAATGCTGGTGAAGCGGTAGGCGGAATGGTGGAGGAAGTGCCGCTGAGTGGGTGGAGAAGACAGATGGAGACGAATTTCTTCGGAACGGTATCTGTGACACAGCACATGCTGCCGCTGATGCGCCGGACCGAGAATTCCAAGATTATTCTCATGAGCAGCATCAGCGGCGTGGTCGGCTTCCCGGGTTATGGACCGTATGCTTCCTCCAAATTTGCGATTGAAGGATTCGGGGAGAGCCTGTCGCTGGAGCTTATGCCCTTCGGCATGCACGTTGTGCTGGTTCAGCCAGGTGCTTATGGCACACCGATCTGGAATAAGAGCTTTGGTGAATTAGAGGTGAAGGAAGGGTCACCCTACAGCGACATGCTGAAGGGTGTGCTGGACTATTCCGAGCGGACAGCCAGGGGAAGCGGAAATCCGCTGGAGGTGGCGAAGCTCGTGGCAAGGATTGCCTCCATGTCCAAACCGAGATTCCGATATAAGCTGCCCCAAGGCACGCGTATAACCGCATGGATTAAGGGATTGCTGCCGGACCGGTGGTTTCAGCAGATGATTTATCGGATGCTGGGCAGACGTTAATCATTCATGCTGCTAATGATCGAATGCCTTAACTTGTCATGTGCGCTGGGGCGGCAGGAATTACCCTTTTTTGGCCGTGGAGGGGTGCAGCAAACCGAGTAATTCTCCCATTTTCACTTTGGAGCCGGGCTCCAGGTCGCCGCGAGGGCTAAACGTGCCGTTCTCCGTCAAAAGCACAACGGTAGAGCCGAATTCAAAATACGCGAGTTCATCGCCGATCTGCCATTTCTTAACGCTCTCATCGGCGTAACGGATGCTGCTCACGTTCATTGCGCCCACCTTCACCACGGCAACTTCTCCGAATTCATGGGCAATGTAGGTAATGAGACGCTCATTGCGGCTCAGCACAGTTCGGATATGGGTCATCGCAAAGTCATTCACGGGGTAAACCTTCCCCTTCAGATGCTCGCTTTCCGCCTGAACACCGGTTACGGGTGAATGGATGCGGTGATAATCTGTTGGGCTTAAATACAATACGAATGCATAACCGTTTATATAGTTTTCCATTCTCGGGGATTTCGCGAGCAGCTCGCTCAGGGTGTAATCCTGTCCCTTGACACTCAGAATGGTGCCGGCATGAATGGCGCACATTGCTGAAATAGTGGCATCGACAGGGCTTACCATGGCATCGACGGTGTCATCGATGGCACGCAGGCCTATTTTTAACCGGCGGGAAAAGAACTCGTTCAATGAGCGGTATTCGTGGATCTCTTTCTCCGCTTCATGAGCCGGAATTTGATAGATTCGTATAAATGCAGGTATTAGATGACGGCTCAGCCGGTTGTGGGAACAATGCCCCATCATTCGGGACAACCATTTTCGGGAGGAGAGCTCAGTCATCAGACGCAGCAATTGTTTAGCCATGTCATTCTCCTTTGTGCATAGGTGTAAGCAATATAACGATGGTGGAAAAGCCAATCACTTTGATATTGACATAGAATGAGATGGAAATCAATAAATAGCCATATTTGAAAAAAGGTTCTTGCAAATTCTGGAGCGGACCTGTATTTTAAAATTAACATAAAACCGAATAGGGAATACGGGGGCTTGAGTGAATCAGGCTGAGATTGCAGCTATTATCCGCTGTTGACCGTTAATCTGAACTGGGTAATGCCAGCGTAGAGAATATCCGACCCTGCCTACATAGGGCCTATTTTTCCGTCTGCGCGTTTTTCCAGACGGTTTTTTGTTGTGTTTACACAAAAATAGCGGTGGAGAGGGGTACAGGTTGTTATGGGAACATCAATGCAAGAGAAGTTGGGGGTTCAGCCCAGAAGAGGGCTGCGGTTAAGCGATATTTTGGTGACGGTGCTGGTATCGCTTGTGTTTGGCGTGATTTATCACTTCTGGGGGTCGGTCTATAATCTTTTTAAACCGTTGTTTTTTGAAGCGGATGAGCTGCTCTACGGCATGTGGTTTGCGGCAGCTACGCTGGCTTATTTGTTAATTCGCAAGCCGGGCGTGGCCATCATCGCGGAAGTGGCTGCGGCCCACGTGGAGGTGCTGTTTGGCAGCGGCTGGGGATTGACTCTATTGTTATATGGCTTGATTCAAGGACTGGGGGCAGAGTTGGTATTCGCGGCGTTCCGCTATCGGAGTACCTCAGCGTGGACCTTGGTGATTGCCGGGGCCGGAGCGGCCATCGGTTCGATGATGATGGACTTTTATTACAGCTATACGGATGATCTGCAGACATGGATGTTCCTGGCCAAATACGGTATGCGGGTAATCAGCGGTGCAGTTATTGCAGGTCTGTTAATGCTGCTCTTGGCCAAGGCGCTGGATCGCACAGGCGTAACGTCTCTGCTGCGTCCCGCATCGAAGAAGGATTACGAAGCGCTGGATGATGCGCGCCATGTCTAATGCCACGGTAAGCCTATTTCCGGCTCAGTCCGCTGAGGTTCAACAGGAGCAGGCTGTGCAGGTGGAGGGACTGCGCTTGAAGTATCCCGGGGAAGAGAGGCTGATGTTCAAAGATCTCTCGTTCTCGGCAGCCCGCGGGGAAAAGGTGCTGCTGCTTGGTCCGAGCGGATGCGGCAAATCCACGCTGCTCCAGGTGCTTAGCGGAATGATTCCCCGCGCTACGGAGGTGCCGATGAAGTGTGAGGCACAGATTGTCCCGCGCTCCTGGGGATACGTATTTCAAGACCCGGATACGCAGTTTTGCATGCCGTATGTGGATGAGGAGCTGGCCTTTGTACTGGAGAATCTGAGTATTCCCCGAGACGAGATGAAGGAACGGATGCAAGCGGCGCTGCATGAGGTGGGGCTGAATTTGGAGGAGCTTCATCTGCCGATCGGCCATCTGTCGCAAGGGATGAAGCAGAGGCTGGCGCTGGCTTCCGCCCTGCTGCTGGAGCCGGAGGTGCTGTTCCTTGACGAGCCGTCCGCACTGCTTGACCCGGAAGGACGGGAGCAGATCTGGGATGCGGTGAAATCCGTATCGGAAGGACGTACACTGATCATCGTCGAGCACCGGATCGAAGAGATGGCGAAATACGTGGATCGTGTCGTTCTGTTCAGTCCGGATGGCGTTATTCTGGGCGATGGACCGCCGGCGGCAGTATTTGCTAAGTATGAGTGCGAGCTTAAATCCTATGGAATCTGGTATCCCGGCGTGTGGGAAGATTATGCTCAGACCCGGGCCGGCCGGGAATTGTTTGCTCCGGTTGATGCCTATGGCGAAGATCTGGGGAATCTCCTGCACGAGGCTGCCCTGCCTTACCCTTTAGATGGGGAGCCTGTGATCCGTTTAGAGGATTTTAAGGGACTGAGATGGGATAAACCTGTGATTTCTCTCCCTTCGGCAGAAGTTTATCGGGCAGAATTTATTGCGGTGGTAGGGCCGAACGGAGCGGGGAAAAGCTCGTTTCTTCTCAGTCTGATGGGACTGCTGCGCGCGCAAGGGACCTACGTGCTCTGCGGGGAAGAGGTTGTGCAAGGCAAGGCGAGAAAGGTGCGGAAGAAGAGAGAGCAGCAGCTCCGTCAAATCGGATTCGTGTTTCAGAATCCGGAGCTTCAGTTTCTGACGGAGCGTATTGGCGACGAGGTTGTTTACTCCTTGCTGGTGGATAACATGCCTGCGGAGGAAGCGAAGGCCCAAGCCGATCGCTGTCTCGAACGCTTCGGACTAAGCGGAATGGAGAACAGGCATCCCTATCAGCTGTCAACCGGTCAGAAGCGGCGCTTAAGCGTTGCCACTGCGATGGCCAGACAGCCGGAAGTTCTGCTCCTGGATGAGCCGACCTTCGGTCAGGACGCGCGGAATACGTTTGCGATTCTGGAGATGTGCGAGCGGCTGCGCCGTACGGGAACCGCCATTCTCATGGTGACCCATGAGATGGAGATTGCGCAGCGGGTCGCCACGCATATATGGGAAATTCGCGAAGGTCAGCTGACCTCGAGCATGGCTTCCCCCCGCTTGTGTACCGGAGCGGAATCCCGGCAGGAGGATGATGGATTGAACCGGGCCGGAGAATCCTACGATCCCTCCTCCGCAAGCGCAGCTCACCTCACGGGGGTGAATTCATGAATATATGGAACCCTGTACGGATCACCTGGCTGCACCGGGCCAATCCGGTGGTGAAGCTCGGCCTTATTTTTGCCCTCTTTTTCATGACGGTGCTGACCCATGATCTGGATTTCATGATGTATCAGGCACTGGTATTTATGGTCTGTCTGGTGGTGCTGAGTGGGGTTAAACCGTGGAAGATGCTACTCTTCTTCATTCCGTTTCTGCTTGCCTTTATATCTTCGTCCTCTTCCATGATGCTGTTCGGCAAAGGGGAGACTCTCTGGTGGGAGTGGGGGTTGTTCCGGGTATCGGAAGAAAGCTTCTACCGGGGACTGCATCTGGGGTTTAAGGGGATTGCTTTTGCCTCGGAGGGACTGCTCCTTGTAACGACAACGTCCTCCGTGGATTTATTCTACAGCCTGATGCAGAAGCTGCGGCTTGCGCCCAAGTATGCGTACAGCTTCATGGCTTCGATACGGCTTCTGCCCATGGTGTGGGAGGAGTTTGTGATTCGCCGTCAAGCCTTGAAAGTAAGGGGAGTTCGCCCGATTCGGGGCGTGCGTAACATGGTCAACCGTGCGGGGATGTACGTGGTGCCGCTGCTGGCGCAGAGCATCCGCCGGGCACACCGGGTGGCTGCGGCAATGGAAGCGAAGCAGTTTAACGGGGACCAGGTGAAGGCCCGGACGTATTATTATCCGTCACGTTATTCGCGGTATGATCTGCTGGTGATCGGCTTGCTGGCGGCCGCAGCCTGCTGCGCTTATGTGGCAGCCGGGTATTTTCCGTGGTTCGGGATTGGCGATGTGCGCTTTGATTAAGAAGAATTCATTTTGCAGCAACTAAGCCGGGGATATCCTGAAGGGTCTTTATGGACCTTTTGGGATATCTTTTTTTGGTGGGATTTCAAGGCTATACCTGAGTGTGGAAAAAGGCCATACGTCATATTTTTGTAAGGATGTCTGGATTTAATGCCGAGTTTGGCGTTATAATACTGTTGGTACTGATATAGTATTTGCAGTACCGGAAGTGGGGGAGTATTCACTTGCGTGAGCGAATATTGAATGAAACGATGCGATTGATTCAGCGGCAGGGCTTCACCTTCACCGTTAGTGACCTGGCCCGAGAACTTGCCATCAGCAAACGGACGATTTATGAGCATTTCTCTTCCAAGGAAGAGATTGTTGAACATATCATTGATGGAATGATCCGGCATATCCAGGAACAGGAACGTGACATTGCAGCGGATGAGGAGCTTACCATTCCGGAGAAGCTTCGCCAAATTCTGATCTGTCTGCCTCAGGAGATGGAGAAGATGGATTTGGGGATGCTGCCGGATTTGAAACGGTCGCATTATCCGCAATGGGAGAAGCTGGACACCTTTTTCAGAGAAGAATGGGGTATTGTCAGCGAGCTGATGGAGCAGGGGATGGCG
The DNA here is from genome assembly GCF_004000885.1 of Paenibacillus glucanolyticus NBRC 15330. GTDB lineage: Bacteria > Bacillota > Bacilli > Paenibacillales > Paenibacillaceae > Paenibacillus_AQ > Paenibacillus_AQ glucanolyticus. Next base: position 197,790 of record NZ_BIMC01000005.1, on the reverse strand, counting down.
GAAGGAAGTCTAAAGAGAATCCATCTGCCGGTGTTCATTGATCTGTACCTCGGGTCGCTTCATCAGATTTATGACTCGAGAGCGACGGTTAAGCATCAATTGCCGCTGGGAGAACTGCTGGAGTCCATCATGGACATATTACTGTTTGGCATCGCCGCGGATAAACGGGAGGGGTCGTAAGATTATGCATTGGTTGTATTTAGGTTTGGCGATTGTGTTTGAGGTGGCGGGTACCCTGAATATGAAACTGTCGGAAGGGTTCAGCAAACCGCTGCCCAGCGTTCTGCTGGTTGTATTCTACATCTGCAGCCTGAGCTTTCTGACGCTGAGTCTGAAGCAGATTGAAATCTCGGTGGCATATGCGATTTGGTCAGGTCTTGGCATTCTTATTATTACGCTTATCGGATATATGTTTTTTGCGGAGCAGATCAATGGATTGAAGGTCTTCTCCATCCTGCTTATAATTGCGGGTGTAGTGCTGCTGAATTTGTCAGGCAGCGCGCATGCGCAGGAACAGCCAAGGATTCATCAGTCCGGCAACTAAGTGCGTCAACCATATAGGATTCTTAGAGAAGAGCTGTGCCAAGTGCTTGGTGCGGCTCTTGTTCTGCTGCAATAATGTACTATGCCCCGCAGCGCAACCGGCTCTATAATGGCAAAGGAAATTCCTTTGTAAGGAGCTATCATCATGAACCTTTCGTCGTTTTTTATTTACTGTGTCATTGTGGCGTTCTCGCCGGGGCCAGCGAATATCGTCATCTTGGCCTCTGTTCAAAATTCCGGCATGAAAAAGACGCTGCGCTACATTGCCGGAGCATCGATTGCCTTTTTCCTATTAATTGTCGCTTCGGTTGTGTTAGGTCAATTGCTGACGTCCAGCATGCCTTTCATTCTGCCGGTGCTGCGAATTGCGGGCTGCCTGTTTATGCTGTATCTTGCGTATCAAGTGTATACCATGGATGTATCCAAGTCGTCCGGTAACCAAACGACATCCTTCACATCCGGTTTTCTTATGCAGTTTCTCAATCCGAAGGTGGTGCTGTTCACCCTCACGGTCATTCCAAGTTATGTCATGCCATATTATACGGCAGGCCCTGTCATCTCTGCGTTTGTTGTTGCGGTATCACTAATCGGGCTGTCTGCGTACATGACCTGGGCGGTGTGCGGTAGCCTTTTTCAAGGAATTATGCAAAAATATCGGAGAACGACCAACACGATTCTGGCTTTGTTTCTGCTGTATTCGGCTATCGTCGTATCTGGCATACCGGAGCTCATAAAGGGGTGATGGAAAGATGGAGCAGTTTATCTATAAAAAAGCGGTAGGCATTACGGCGCTGTCCGCGAGCCTGACTGATTTTAAATACAAAAAACATTACCACGAGGAGTATGCCCTTGGCGTAACCCTGCGCGGCATTCAGAAATACTCGCTGGATGGCAGTCAGCAGGCTTCCTACCAAAGCGGGGTGATGCTGTTCCATCCAGAGCAGAATCATGATGGCTGGTCGCAGGAACGGACGGGTATCGACTATGTCATGATCTACATCCATCCTGAGCTGTTCCTGGAATTGATCGAGAAGAAGGATATTGTCCGTTTTCAGTCCCCGGTTGTGTATCATGCCGGACTTCGGCAAAGCATCCTGGACGTGACAAAGTCGATTTTCACCGGTCAACCGGAGGCAATGAGCAGCGAGCTGCTGCTGGGTTTGGCGGGACATTTTAACGAGCATATTCTGAACCCGGACGGCAGGAGGGACACCATCTTTACCCGGAAGGCAAAAGAATTGATGCAGGGTCACCTGGACCATGTTCTAAGGCTGGACGAATTAAGCGGGGAGTTCGGGATGTCGAAGTATCAGTTCATCCGTTCCTTTAAAGCGAATACGGGGCTCTCGCCTTATCAGTACTATCTGAACTGCAAAGTGGAGCGCGCCAAACATCTGATCGAGGACAGCAGGGATGTCTATCAGGCTGTTACCCAGTGTGGCTTCACGGACCTTGCCCATCTGAACCGGCATTTCAAGAATGTGTACGGCACAACGGCGTTTGACTACATGTCCCACCTGGATAAGTAAGGGACAGCAGCGTATTTCAGGCGATGCGTGGCATTCGTGCATCATCTCCGTTCTAATGTGTTTAGAATGTAAGAGGGACCGTGGGCTAACACGATCCCGGGATACAAGGTACCGCTATAAGGGCGGCCTTGCTATGGGAAATCCGATCAGAAATAGACCGCTATCCTGACCAAAGGACGGTCTATTTCTTTTTATGTAAGGAAAGTATGAACACAACCACCGGTGCAAATGAAATCATTCGCGTCACTTTTTAGGGTCTGATTTCAAGTTTGTTTAGAGCTTTGGCATATGGATATACATATTCAGAACGTATGTTCGATTAAAGTCTAAAAAAATATAGCATTTCCTGTGGGATGCCAGCCCGTAGATAGAATTCGTGCAAGGATTCTCCCGGTCCCGGGGCCAGATTGGCCGTCAACAGGGCGATGGCAAAACGGTTGGCCTGCCGCTCCAGTTTGCCGGGGCTGAAATAGGAATGCTCCTCCAGAAAAAAACGGCTGATTCCCTTATGGAGACGATCATGTCCCAGCTCATGGGCGCACACAAAGCGCTGCCAAGGTGGTGGCAGCTGATTATGAATGACGATGAATCTCCGTCTTAATTTACGGAAATACAGCCCTTTGGTCGTCTGGCCTAAATCTGCAAATCGAATATGTATGCCCAGCGAAGCCGCAATTTCAAAAGGGCAGTTGGTATGATGTTTTTTGATCAGCTGGCGGATTACGGGTTGTAATTGATCATCCATGCCGGTTCACCTGCAATATTGGTATTGGTTGAATCGTAGTAATCGGTATGTAGCTCCTTATTATGTAGATTAGTAGATTATTTCTTGCGTTTGTTCATCTGTTTGGCTTCCCAGAACAGTCCGGTCAGCACGTCCTTGATGCGCTGCTTGTCCTCTTCATTCAGAGGGACGCCATCAAACATCAGCTCTCCGTCATCCTCAAGCATTTTCTTAAAATCCCGTTTATCCCTGGAGGTTGCCCAAGCGGGAGCCGATATTTCATCTTGATGTGCGGCATCCGTCGGCAGATAGCCTGCTTTATTCATTAGCTCTTCGTAGGGGATTTCAAGTGCATCGGCAATCTTGCGCAAGGTTTGCGGCTTGGGTATGCCCCGCAGCCCGTTCTCGATACGGGAGATCTGTGATCCGCTGATGTCAGCGGCGTGTGCCAGCTGATTGATGCTCCAGCCTTTGTCCTCCCTGATCTCTTTCAAGTATGTTCCAAATATGTGATCCACGTTCCGGCCACTCCTCACCATAGTCCATCTGAGACATCTACCCCTAGTATAAACACATTCACAATCTTTGCCAACAGGTAAAATAAAAGAGAGGATTATTGCCAAAAGGCAAGAAAACGAGAGTTATGATCCCTATTTTCGTGAAAAGTTCACCCTTTTGATGGTTTACGTCTCTCTCCAAATAGTGGTATATTAATGAAAAAATACGAACAATATACGAACGTAAGAATGAGACCACCTTCTGCCAAATGGCAAATTAAACTTTGAAAATGACATTCAAAAGGGAGTGTTTTAAAATGAATCCATTTTTACCGGAATTAGATCGCAGAAAAACCCAGCATGCCGTTGAGGCGATATTCGAGAAATATCGTATCTATAAAACCATTACATTCGAAGTAAGAGAGGTAAGCGTCACCGCTTCCTACACGGAACGGTTCCATGGGCCAACCAACGTAACCTCGGATCAAACGGCGAAGGTCGCTATATATAATGTAGATGTTCCAGCGGCGAGGAAGCAGTATTGCGAGACCATCGAATCGATTGTGGAACGGCTTGGCGAGCGGGAACAGCTCCTGATCCGGGAACGGTATATGAAGCATGACGACGTATTTGATTACAAGGTGTACAACCATATCCTCGAACCGCCGGTCAGCAAGGATACGTATACGAAGATCCGCACCCGGGCGTTCTATAAACTGGCCTTGGCCTTGGCGGACAGGGGATTGCTGAAACTGAACGAGTTGGAAAAAGCCATGAAAAGCACACGGAGCTGAGCTGATACATGTCCAGCTAGAACAGCATATGGAAGTTTAAAGCTGGTACATGCCCAGCTAGAAAAGCACATGGAAGTTTGAGCTGATACACGCTCAGCTAATGGATCCAGGCAAACGATAACCGGAGACCTCTAATAGGCGCTTCGGTTTTTTTGTTTCAAGATGTGTGCAGTTTACCATGATGTTAGAACTCAAAGGAGGTTGTGGATTATACAATAAATACGAACAAACGTTCTTACTTTTTTCCGCCGACAATCCACTTTAAGTTCCGCTTTAACCGTCCAACGATACGTCAGCGTATCCGATTTAGGGGTGTAAGATTGTATTATCGGGAATGAAGCAAAAGAGCATACCGAACACGCATCGTGTAGATGTAGGCCGGCCTTGTAGAGGACCGGTTTTTTGCTTTCGGATGAGTTTCGATTGCTTCATTTTCGATCCCTATATGAACAGAAAGGAGGGGCCGTGTTGCACAATGTGATCGTAGTGACAAGCTGCCTGTCCGATGAACGAGCGGAAGCCGTCCGGCAATCTGCGGAATGAGAGGGGCGGTCAGGCAGGCCGTTGTAGGCATCATTCCGGAGCTTGAAGGCCGCGTGTATGATGTATACCCTCCGGATGGGGCCGTTGAGCCTCTTTTTGCGGCCATCACGCTCGGTGAGGACGTATGGAAATCCTCATGGGCGGGGTACCGGCAGGTGGTTCGCTTGAAGCTGTATGCGAATCCTACCGAATTGCTGCAGCTGGATCGCTGGGCGAATCAATTAATTCCGGGACTTCACCGCAAGCGGGTTACCGGAGCAGATGGGAACAGCTTCAAGCTGCATTATTTGGGTGTGCCGGAAGCCGACAAGTTCGATCCATCCACAGGCAAAATGATCCGAATCATGCGATTCGGTGTCTATGTGCCGGAGCTTTCAGGAGCCGGTTTCACCGGACAGCCTGACGAATGGCTGAGTGCGCTGGCAGCCTGGACGGGAGATGTGCTGGGCAATTCCTGGAGCATCTACCACACGGCATGGCCGGCAGGGCGGGACGATTGCGCCATGTTATGGCGGATGACGGGTTGTGAGACCCGAATGGCGGGTGCTTCGATGGTTGAGGTCCGCAAAACCTTCACCGGGCACATCGCCGCTCTGGATTCCGGAAGCGAGCAACTCACCACTGTAAGGCTTGTGGAGGAGCTGGGCACCCAGGTTCAGCTGCTGCTGGATTCACAGAACCGCCGCTATGCATCGGTGGTTGAGATTGCGAGCGATATGCAAGCCGATCCCATTCTCGACGGACAGCTGAAGCTGACCCTGGCGCAGCGGAAGCTGCGTTCACCGGAAGAAGCAGCCTTGATCAGGCGCGTTAACATTCAACCTATTTTAAAGTGAGGTGGCCACAATGGCTGTGAAAAAAACAAACAAGGCGGAAGCCCAGAGCAGCAGCGCTCCGCGATATGCACTTGCAGAGCTTAAAGCACACGCCAAGGAATTGTTCGAGGTTCGGACGGAAGTGCTCGCAGGCGCCATGTATGGAATTGACGGAGCGTTGTTCACGGTAGCCGAGGTCAAAGAAAAAATCCAACAATTTATGAAAGCGAAGGTGGTCTAATCATGGCGGGTGGAACATGGGAAAGTACAAATAAACCGGTATTGCCGGGGTTGTATATGAATTTCAAGGCGGCGGCCGCTTCGGCGATCCAGGGCGGAGCCCGAGGTACGGTCGTTGTGCCGGTCAAGGCCAATTGGGGACCGGTGCGCGAATTCGTAGAAATCGGAAGCGAGTCTGCGATTGCCGACCTGTATTCTGTGGATAACCAGGACGGGGCAACGGCCTACGAGACGCTTTACCTGGCCTTGCTCGGCGGTCCGAAGAAGCTGCTGGCTTATCGCCTGGCAGATAACACAGCAGCCGCGGCAACTGTTACGCTTCAAAATGCGGAGGCCACGCCATCCGATGTGCTGAAGCTCACGGCTAAATACCCGGGCAGCCGGGGCAACGGCTTCTCGGTCAGCGTTCAGCCGTCGCTGATTGATCCGGCAGCCCGGGAACTTCGCCTCTATGAAGGCGCCAAGCTGCTGGGTTCTTACACAAGTGAAGACGGTTCAGCCGCTTCGATTGCGGCTCAGATCAATGCGGATGACGCGAATCTCTGGGTAACGGCTGCAGCGCTGGATGCTGCCGGTATTCCCGCCGATGTGAGCGGTGCCATGCTGTCCGGAGGCAAGAGCGGCAACGGCAGCCTGACCAACGCGGATTACATCGAGATGCAGGATGCGGTCGAAGGTCAGGAGTTCAACGTGCTGGCACTGGATTATGCGGCCGATATGGCTCTGCTGCAAAGCTTTGCCGCTTGGGTGAAGCGCCTCCGCCAAGAGGGACGCGGCGTGCTGGCGGTGTTCGGAGGGAGCGCTGCGGACGACACCTCCAAGGATGCAGCAAAACTGGCGGCAGATCGTTCGCTTGCATTGAACCACGAAGGGATTATCAATGTCGGTTCGGGCGTGCGTCTGTCCGGCGTGAACTACAGTTCCGCCCAAACCGCTGCTTATGTAGCCGGGCTCATTGCCGGCCAACGCTTGAATCAATCCGCTACATACGCGGTAACGCCTTTTGAGGATGTGACCCGGCGCTGGACACGCTCCGAGCAGGAGCTGGCCGTACGCAGCGGTGTGTTCGTGCTCTTCTATGACGGACGCCAGGTAAAGGCGCTGCGCGGAATCAACACACTGGTGAGTCCGGCAGAAGTTCAAAACAATGCCTGGAAAAAAATCCGTTCGATCCGCGTCATGGATGCGATCCATGCGGATTTGCAGCTGGCTGCCGAACAAACCTACATCGGCAAGGTAAACAACACGGAGGAAGGCCGACTCGCATTGATTGGCGCCGTGAAGGAATATCTCGCTTCGTTGTCGCTCAGCAATGTCATTGAGCCTGATGGCTATGACGTCATTCTCGATCCGTCCTATTATGGCGATTCCGTCGTGAACACGCCGGAACCCGATCAGGTCTTCCTGCAGTGGAACGTGAAGCTGACCGACGTGATGGAGCAGCTGTTTGGAACATTCTACGTGCAATAAATGGGACGCCCGATCAGCGTATTTATGATACCACGAACTGCCCGAAGAGGGCTTTGTTTGATTAAAACCTAACCATTCGAGGAGGAACTTAACATGTTGGATGCTTCAAGAGTCATTATGGGGACATACGGCCAGGCGTATATTGACGGGGTATGGCAGACGCATATTAACAAGCTGGAAGCCAGCGTGGAATTGGAGAAGCGCGAGCTGAAGCTGGTCGGCAACGACTGGACGGTGCACAAGAACGGCAGCAAAAAAGGGACAGGCACGATGACCGGCTACAAGGTCACCTCCGATATGATCTCCCGCGGCTTCACCAAATTCGATATCATCTCCAAGCTGGATGATCCCGAATCCTACGGTCATGAGCGCGTTCGCCTGATCCGCTGCATGCCGGACAAAATCCAGCTGGCCAACTGGACAGCGGGTGAGGAAGTGCAGGAAGAAACTTCCTTCACCTTCGAGGGGTATGAGCTGCTGGATCCGATTCAGGGGGATTAAGAGGGATAGACTTGATGTGTGCAGGATGTAAAGTCGGGGGTTGTTCGTTTTAGGACGCCAATGGCTTCTCAGAGTGCAGCGTGTCCCCTTTACGGGTGTACTTCTATTTGTGTCTTTTGAGTAGCGGACTCTGGTTCCGTTATGTCTTGGGATATTGCCATAATTTTAGATTTAGCGGACATGAGATGCGCTATTGGTTCTATTATTGGCACTTTTATTGTGTTTTCGCGCAAATAGCGGATCGTGGATCCGTTCAGTTTCTAAAAACAACCCATTTATTCGAAATAGCGTCTGCTGGGTCCGCTTTAAGAGTAGGGTTCCTACCGATGGGAGCCGGTGGCTAGCCGCTGGATGATTTTGATGAATGCTATGTTGGTTATGACAGCTGAAGTTAAGCATAGAGGGAGTGGCTGCATGTACGGATTCGTTCTGCCCATTTCCTCATGCGTTTGAAGGTAGGGGATTATTAGCAGTTGTACACTACTGTACCCTTCAATCCTTCATCGGAACAGACATTGGCTCGCGCAGCAGCCCCATTGAGGGCACCGATTTGATTTGATTACTTGATTCATAAAGGAGATAGACGCATGAGTTTAAACGAGAACATGAGCGAAGAGCAAATTTTGGATGGTCTTTTTGAGGCGGCGGAGAAGCTGCCGGAGGAAACCGTACGCATTAAGCGGCTGGATATGCAGATGGTACTGCAAGGCTTGACCTCTAGTAAAGTGGACAGCATCCGCGAGCGCTGCACAGTCCGCCGGACGATCAAAGGCGCGGTGGACGAGAAGGTGGATACGGAGACTTTTAATGCATTGCTGATCTCCGAGGCCACCAGCAGCTTGTCCGTAAAGGGTCTGACGCTTAGCGGCTGGGGTGATTCCCGGATTACCAGCCGCTTGAAGCTGTCGGGCGGAGAGCAGGCGGTCCGCCGCATGCTGCTGGCGGGTGAACTGGATGCCGTAGGCGATAAGGTGCTGGAACTGTCCGGCTTCGGGGTCGAGATTGCTGACCTAAAAAACTGATCGGCTCCGGGGGAATGACAACGATGCTGTATCATCTGTGGGTCCGGCATCACCTTCGTCCCGGAGATTTTTGGCTGCTGCCGCGAGGCGAGCGGCTGCTGCTGCTTGCCTTCTCCCAGGAGGAGATGGAGGGCATGGCTGGTCAGAGCTTGAAGTGAACAGGAGGTGAAATGAAATGGCTGAAGCCATGAACTACCGCATGAATCTGGTCATCGATCCGAAAAACGTGATCAAGGCCAACCGCGAGCTGCGGGCGATGGAGCGTTATTTCGAGCGGATCCAGGGACGCGTCATGCGAATCGGGCGCACCCGCATGGCGCCTGAAATCGTGCTGAAGGACAGCGCCTCGAAAGGGCTGGATAACCTGCTTGCCAAGATGCAGCGGGTGAAGTCGCAGGTGATCCAGGCCTCGGCCAATGTGAAGCTGAACGTGCAGAAGCAGATCGATACGGGTGTAAAGATGGATCTACGGGCATCAGGGCTTGATTTTTCTCCCGTGATAAAGGCACTGCAAGGAAATACGGTTGCGGTGAATCAGCTTACGGCTGCGCTTGGGTCACTTCAATTTGGAGGTGGGGGCGGATCTGGTGGGCAAAAGCCGAAATCCCAGTTAGATAAGGTGGTGGATCTCTTTAGCGCTACTAAAACATTGGGCGGCGGGGTAAAAAGTTTTGGCGAGTTGCCGGACAAAACGAGAAAGATCGGCGATGCCTGGCTTGGAAATCAACCGACAGACGCGAACAAAGGAAACTCTAATTCGGATACCACTACCGAATCCAGAACAGAACGAGGGAAGAGGCAGAGGAAAGGGAGAACTTGGAGAACGATTGCTGCGGCTGGCGACTTAATGGAAACCGTAGGAAATGCAGGGGCAGGCATTCTTGGCGGAGGAAGAGATCTGATTAAAAGCGGAAGCGCACTTTTTGGCGGTGGAGACAGTGGTATTGTTCCAAGCTCTAAAGATGCAGGTGGAAATGCCGCCTCACATTTGGCAAAAGATGTGGGCAGCGGCAGTCCCGTTGCAAACATGGTTCCCGCCACAAATAGTCCAGCCTCAAATATCACGAAAGGCATAGGAGCAAGCGGCATTTCCTCCGGTTTAATGAAGGGTCTTGGTAAACGGGCCCTTGGTCCGTTAGGATATATAGCCGATGCGGCCGCAATCGCTACCGCTAAACCAGGGAAAGAGCGCAATCAAGCCATGGGCTCTGCCGTTGGCGGCGGCATTGGAAGCACAATTGGCGGAATAGTCGGCTCCGTGATCCCGGTTGCAGGGACCTTGATTGGATCGACGCTCGGCGGCACCGTTGGAAGTTTTGTTGGCGAGAAGGTAGGCGGTGCCATTACGGGCATCAGCGAACAGTTTAATGAAAGCAAGGAGAAGGTATCGGCATGGTTCTCCAAGACGTTTTCCTTTGGAAAAAAAGACGAGGAAGCAGTCAAGCCGAAGGAGGCTCCAAAGTCGCCGCCTCCTAATTCCAACGTGGCTGCTCTTCCTGCTCCCATCATTCCGAAACCAGCGCCGGCTGATTTCAACAAGCCGCTGCTGCCGAACCCAGCTCTGAATCCGATGTATGGTTCCTATGTGCCGCCTAGTCATGCTGCAAGCATGAGTACTTTTGGGCCGCCTGCAAGTGCTGCCCAGAACCAGGCTTTTGCCGGGAAGCCAACGTCCCCGCAGTCCGTTCAGATTAGTCCGGACCAGATGAGCACCATATCCGGCTTGCTGATGGACTTCAAAACGGAGACAACCGTCAACTACAATCTTCCTCCAGGTGCGGTGCAGGTTACGGTTCATGAGGAACACCCTGTCGATGTCGAAGGCTTGATCCTTCTGATTGGGCAGAGGCTGAGAGCCGAATTCAGCAAGGCGGCGCAGAACCGGAAGCCGACCCCTATGGCCTATTGAGGATAATCGATAATGACAGGCATGAAAGGGGCGGAACGCATCCATACAGAAAGGAGGGGCCCAAGGTGGAGTTTCTTTTGAAGAATGGAAAGGGCATGACGTTCATATTCCCGGTTAATCCCGAAGAGGTGACCATTTCACGGCAAAAGGGCCTGGAAACGGCCACGATTCTTAACTATGGAGAGTTTGATTTTCCCCAGGGCAATCGGATCAAGGAGATTTCGTTTTCTTCATTTTTCCCGCAAGAGTATGATGCAGCATTCTGCAAGGGGGATAAGAAGGATCATATTAAACCCCAAACCGCGATGAATAAACTTAACGAGTTTCTGGCGTATAAAACGCCGCTGCAGTTCGTCATTACCGAGACGGCGGTGAATGTGCCGGTGTATGTTGCTTCCCATCAGTCCACGTTCCGTGGCGGCGAGGTCGGGGATGTGTATTTTGATATCACGCTTCGGACCTGGAGCGATATGAAGGTAGCCAAAACAGCGGGCAGCAGCGGGGCAGCGGGAGCGAATAAAAAGCCTCGGGCAGACATGAAGGAAAAGAACAAAACCTACATTGTGAAGTCAGGGGACTCACTCTCCAAAATCGCCAAGCTGGAGCTCGGGGACAGCTCAAAATGGAACCAGATCTACAAGCTGAACCAGAAGATGATCGGTAAAGATCCGAACGCCATCAAGCCTGGACAGAAGCTGGTGTTGTCATGAGTTACAAGGTGATTTTGCAGGATCAGTACGATTTATCTCCCTTAGTAGAAGCTATCCATCTGCGGGATTCGCTTGAACAAGTTGCCTATCAGGGGACCGTCAATCTGGTCGTAACGCCGGATATGCCGCCGATCTCGCCGGGAATGGCAATCCGTATCAGCGGAATTCCTTACGGCAAGAAGGATTATGTCCCCCTGCTGCACCCGGCTGTCGTGTGGGAAGTGGAAACCTCGAATAACGGGGTGAAGCGAATGACCCTCACGCTGTACGACCGTACGGTATATTTGGACAAATCAGAGGATGAGTACCTGTTCCCGGCGAAGCAGACGGCCACCCAGCGGTTCAAAAAGTACGCAGCCGACTGGAACCTGAAAATTGCGGTTTTGCCGGATACCGAGAAGCAGCTGGGACGTTCCGTTTACCGCACGCAGTCGATTTACGCAAGTATGTTCGCTGATCTGCGGGAAACGGCCAAAGCCGGCGGCAAGCTGTACCACCCGAGGATGATCTCTTCCGGGCTGGAGCTGTATGAGCTTGGAACGAATCGAGATGTGTATATCCTGGAGGCTTTAACCGATACCACGCAATCGCGGACACTGGAGGGTGCGGCGACCAAGGTCAAGGTGCTGGCAACGGCCGCAAGTGAGACGGGACAAGAGGTTCCGTCCAAGGTGATGGCGATTGAGGAAAAAGATATCGCTAAATATGGCCAGCTCCAGGCCATTATTCAAGATGATGAAGTGAAGTCGCCTGCGGCTGCCCGCCAGCTGGCTCGAAATAAATTGAGAGGAATTCGGGAGACCATTTCCCTCAATGCACCCGACATCAATACGATTCGCGCCGGTGATGCGGTGATGCTCGGTTCGATGAGGCTGCTCGTCATTTCCGTCAGTCGAGAGCTGGGCAGCCCCGGTAACATGATGCTGGAGCTGGGGAGTTACGACGATGTAAAAAGGAGGTTTTACCTTGAATAAAGACCCCTATGGACAACTGGCGTCCTCCCTGTATGCCTCATTAAACAAGCAAACTCGTCAAGCCGTGGGCGGCGTGGGGGCCGTGCTTGGCACGATAACCTCGACAGGACTCAAGCTGGATGATTTTAAGCATGAGCTGCAAGACTATATGGTGGCGGAGCTGCCGGGCTTGTTGTCCTTACCCCCTTATACGGCTGCTGGCAGCGCCAATCTGGGGGGCCAGCAGCAGGATATGACGTTCGATGTGGAAGAGCATGAAATGGAAGACACCCTTTTTCAATTGGGAAAAGGCTTGAAGCCGGGGGATCGTGTGCTCGCCGTTCGGGTCAACAGCGGCAATGACGTGGTGGTCGTGTGTAAGGTGGTGAGCAGCGGTGGCTAATTTATTTCCGGAAAGTGATGACATGATCTGGAGTGATGCCACGGATCCGGAGGTGCTGGAGGGAGACGGGGCTGTTTTTGGACGGAGCTGGCGGTATGATTTTGAAGCTGGCGAGTTTATTATGACACCCACCCGGAAGATTCCGGTTGCGGACGAGAAGGAAGCCTGGGTCATCTGGTGTGAAAAAGCGATTCGTACGCCGCGTTACCGTCATCTGATCTATACGCGGGATTACGGCAGCGAGCTAGAGGAGCTGGTCGGCAAAGGCTACGACCGTGCCTTGCTGGAAAGTGAGATTCAGCGCATGGTGACCGAGACGCTGCTGGCAGATGCGCGGACGGAGAGCGTGGACCAGTTTCTTTTTGCCTGGGAAGGAGAAGCTTGCCGTTTCAGCTGCCGTATTACGAGTGTCCGGGATGAAACGGAAATTATAGAAAGCGTGGTGATCTGATGGCAGACTTGCCGTTGTATTTGTTGGATCAGACGGAAGAAAATATTATGAACCGCATGCTGAATCAAGTGCCTTCGGACATCGACAAGTCGGAGGGCTCTTTTATCTGGGATGCGCAGGCACCGGTGGCATTTATGCTGTCCGAGGCGGCCTTGTGGGCGCAGGAGCTGCTGCGGCGCGGCTTTGCAAGCACCGTGGCAAGTGATCGTCCGGAGATCCGGTCAGCCGAACTCGATCTGAGGACAGCAGAACATGGGATCACGAGACGAGAAGCGGTCGCTTCGTCCGGTAGTGTTGTGTTTACGGGAAAACCGAGGACAACGGTGCCTGCCGGAACTTATGTAGCAACACCGGCCGATGAAGGTTCCGGGGAGTCCTCGGTGGAATATGTGACGATATCCGGCGTTACGCTGGGTGACTTGGGTACCGGCACGGCGCCGATTCGAGCCGTTACACCGGGCAGCAGCGGGAATGTTCCGGCAGGCGTTATTCAGCTTATGATGACGTCGGTCAGCGGCGTAACATCGGTTACCAACCCGGAACCCACACGGAGCGGGACGGATACCGAAAGCGACCAGTCGCTGCTGGAGCGTTTTTACGCCAAGGTTCGCAGTCAGGGGACCAGCGGCAACAAAGCGCAGTATATGCTGTGGGCCAATGAAATTGCGGGTGTTGGCGGTGTGGAAGTGGCGCCGCTGTGGAAAGGGCCTGGTACGGTCGGGCTGTATCTTCTGGATACGGACAAGCGTGCGGCAAGCCAGGATATCGTGGGTGCCGTTCAACAGCACATTGACCCGTCCCAGGATGGGCAGGGGGAAGGCGTTGCCCCGGCTGGGCCGGTTATCACGGTGATGCCCGCAGCGGAAGTAGCGATAAATATTTCCGTCAAAGTGCAGCGCACGCAGGAGCAGCCCTCGACGATGGATGAAATCCGTAAGCTGATTGAGGACGGTGTTCGTTCATATTTACAGCAGATTGCTTTTAACAGGAAAGATCCGTTGGTTCGTTACACGAGAATTGCCGCTGTACTGCTGGATATTCCGATTATCGTGGACTACTCGGATTTGACGATTAACGGCCACAGCGAGCAACAAAATATTGAAATTGGCTCCGGTCAGGTAGCGGTGCTGGGGACGGTGAGCGTAAGTGAATAATGTCCGAATGAACAGCTTGCGCGGTCGCGAGCTGTTTTCTTATCTTCCGGCCTATTACGAGACCTCGCGCGTCATGTTATCCGATTTGGATGCCAAGGGCAGCGAGCTGGACGCGCTATATCAAGCGCTGAATTCAGCGGCAGACCAGTTTTTTGTCCGTACAGCCACCTGGGGGCTGGCACGCTGGGAAATGGAGCTGGGCATTCCAACCGACCGAAACAAGCCGATCGAGCAGCGCCGGGCGGTATTGGAGTCCAAGCTGCGCGGAGCAGGAACCTTCTCAGGGGCGCTCGTGAAAAATGTGGCGGAGGCTTACGACGGCGGCACGGTCGAGGTATCCTTCCAGCCCGAGGAATGGGGCTTCACGGTTAAATTCGTGGATACGCTCGGCATCCCGCCGAACCTGGAGGATCTGAAGGCAGCGATCGAGGAGATCAAGCCAGCGCATCTGGCGGTGGCGTATGCGTTCAACTATTTGCTCATACGCGATATTCATGACGTGATGACTTTGGGCGAGCTGGGGCAGACGCCGTTAAACAAATTTGCAGGAGGTGTTTGAGTTGTCCAGTAACACACCGAATTTAGGATTGTTGAAGAAAGACCCGATGGTGGATGGCAATGAGACCTTTAACATCGAGACGATGCTGAATGAGAACTGGGATAAGGTTGATGAGGCGGTGGGGAGAACAGGCGGATACGGAGTAACAACTCAGTCCAAAGCGAACGAATATGAGGTTAATCTAATGCCTGCCCCGGCGAGTCTTACAGCTGGGATTCGGGTTACCGTAAAGATCAACATTGCAAGCACCGGAGCCCCAATGCTCAATGTTAATGGTTTGGGAGCCAAGCCAGTGCTTAGAACAAGCGGTAGTTCTGCCGGTTTTAAGCAAGATGGCGTCTACACATTGGTATATGATGGTCAGGCTTTTATTTTACAGGGTGAAGGAGGTGAGGTAGGAACAGCCACTGCAGGAGATGTGCTGTTTGGTAAGACGTTTCCAGGTGAGGAAGGATTAATAGAAGGAACAATGCAAAAGAAAGGAAATCAGTTTAAAGCTGGACTATGGTCGAATCCAGATGGCGATGCATATGTTGATACCTATGTGGATGTAGATAGCGGGTATTACCCGCCTAATTCAAGGATAACAATACAAGCTCATGATCCGGATCTCTTATCAGAGAATATTCGTGCTGGTACTAATATTTTTGGTGTGGATGGGATCCCTGCAGTTGTAAATACATCTGATGCACACTTGGATCCGCAATATTTACTTACCGGATATTCAGGTTATGATGATGGGATTTTAAAAAATGGAACGATGCAACACCTTACTGGGATTCGAACTGCTACCGGGGTATCAAAATGGGGTAATGGTGATTTGGCAGTATATCCTGAAAGAGGTTATCAAAAGGGAGGGGCTGGGGATGGCGAGATTAAGGTAACACAGACGCAACTAAGGCAAGCTGAGCCTGCTCTAGTTTCAGAAAATATAAAGCAAGGTGCATCAGTTTTTGGAGTTATTGGGAATTTTAAAACATTGCCAAGTCTATTTGAAGTCAACGAGTCGTTAACTTATTACAATAACAATAATCCCATTACTATGACTAAAAACCTTTTTACACTTCCTAGTTTAGACTCGCTCTCATTTATTTCTTTTCGTAGCTCAAGTACATCTTGCTCTGAGACTTATAGTCCTCAAATTCCAATTGTGTGTTATTTAGAAGTACTGGATCCAACTGGTATCACATATCCATTTATTACTTTATCGTTCGGTTATAGTAACTATTATAATTTTCGTTCTTCCGGTTTTTTTATTGATTTAAAGAACAATTTTATGGGGCTATCCACCTATAGCAACATACCTAATTCTAGTTCGAATGATAACGGAGTTATTGAGAATTTGAGTTATAATAGAAATTTTACGGAATGGCGGACCCATAGGATTGCAAAAAATGAGCCTTTAACACTTCGGATGCGTATGGTGTGCAGTCAGGGGAACTATCATGTAGAACGAAGTGCTGAGTTTTACGTTAGTGGTATGTTTCATTATATGTAAAAAATGAAACTAATAAGTTTACACTTAATCACCCAGCTTACTTATGAAAGGAGCACCAGCATGCTCACCCAACACATAAGCGAAGCCCTAACAACCAAAGTCTCCACCTCTTTCCCTGACATCCCCCTCATCACCAAAGAGGATGCCGACCCACAACCACCAACCCCATACTTCCAAACCGAGCTAACCCTAGCCGAGTTCGAGCCGATATCGACCCATCGATATACGGCTCGTTTTCGTTTCAGGATCCATTACATTCCGGTTACTGGTAGGCCAGTGTCCACCATCATCGACGAGATGCTGGAAAGCCTGACATCCCTGGATGTCAGCGGCCGACCATGCCGGGCATCGGCAGTGGCGTGGGAGCGTCCAACGGGGAGTGACGGGGCAGCGGGAGAAGGTTATTTTCGCGCAGAGTATGTCATTCAGATGACGACCGATCAGGTCGAAACGGAAACCAAGATGCAAACATTGAAACAGGGAGGCGGATTGAAATGAGTAAAAAAGAAACAGCACCGACGTTCAACAAACATCAGCTGGCACAATCCAATCAATTCAGTAATCGCGAGAAGGATGTGCTGAGCGCCATTCTCGAAGAGGGCAAGGCGTACACCGTTCAGCAAGCGAAAGACCAGATGACTACATTTTTGAAAAAGGAGGTCATTTAAATGGCCGGAGGAACATGGACAACACCTAACAAAGTAAGACCAGGCGTATACACCCAAATCTCATCGCAGGAGCAGCCGATCGGGCGTGTTGGTGAGAGGGGGATTGCGGCACTGGGTCTCTCCCTTCCATGGGGGGAGTCGAACAAAATTCTAACCATTCAACCAGGTACTAATCTGGTCGAGGTGCTGGGTTATGATATCACAGCGCTGCAGCTGCTTGCGGTAAAAGAAGTGCTCAAGCGTGCAGGTACTCTTCTGCTGTACCGCTTGAATAGCGGTGTCCAGGCAGCGGGTGCCGTTGCCGGGCTCAAGGTAACCGCACGTTATGGCGGCGAACGCGGAAATGACATCCAGATTGTCGTTGAGAACGCCGTGGATGATCCCGGCAAGTTCGTGGTCAGCACCCTGCTCGGCGGCAAAGCCGTGGACAAGCAGCTTGTCGCTGGTGCAGCAGAACTGCAACCGAACCTGTATGTGACCTTTGCACCGGATACCGGCGATTTGGCGGCAACGGCAGGATTCGCTCTGATAGGCGGCGCCAACGGCACCGTGACCAATCAAGAGCATGTGGATTTTCTTGCTGCGCTCGAGGTCCAAGACTTCCAGACCGTAGGTCTGTTGTCTGGAGATCCAACGCTCAAGTCCCTGTATACCGCCTTTGTCAAGCGTCTTCGCGAGTCAGAAGGCAAGAAGGTGCAAGCTGTATTGTCTGATTACCCTGCTGCGGATTATGAAGGCATCATTAGCGTGAAAAATGGTGTTGTTCTCACCGACGGGACCGTTGTAGATAAAGTAAAAGCCGTTGCTTGGGTTACTGGTGCTACGGCTGCGGCAGCTGTTAACGAATCGCTCACGTATGCAGCGTACGACGAAGCGATGGATACCGATGTTCGCCTGAGCCATACGGAGATTGAAGCGGCTCTCACGAAGGGCGAGTTCCTGTTCAGCTACAGCGGCGGCAAAGCCGTGGTCGAGCAGGATATTAACAGCTTTACTTCGATTGAACCGGCGAAACAGCGCCATTTTTCCAAAAACCGAGTGGTCCGCGTGCTGGATGGCATTGCAAATGACCTGAAGCTGATTTTTGAGAAGTCTTATATCGGGAAGGTAGACAACAATGTGGATGGCCGAACGCTGTTCTGGGCGGAATGTGCCGCGTATTTTGCTTCCTTGCAGAACATAGGGGCGATTCAGAATTTCAATGCGAACGAGGATATTGTGGTGACACCGGGTACAGAAGGCGATGTGCTGTTTGTGGATATCAAGGTACAGCCAGTGGATGCAATTGAAAAAGTATACATGAAAGTGAAGGTGGTCTAAGATGGCATTTTTGCGGGCAAACGACACGATTTCCGGGCAAGAGGGCAAGGCATTCGTCAAAATTGGCGAGCGTATGGAGGAAATGTTCTACATTAAAACACTGGAAGCTACGGTGGAGAAGGAAAAAGCCGAGCTGAAAACGATGGGCCAACGCGCCGTGCAGCACAAAGCCATTGGCTGGAAGGGCAGCGGTACGATGACAATCTATTACGTGACCTCGCTTTTCCGCGAGCTGATGATGGAATACATCCAGACCGGCAAAGACGCCTACTTCATGATCGAAGTGCGTAATGAGGATCCGGGCTCGTCGACCGGGCGTCAGACGGTGATTTTGGAAGGCGTCAACCTGGACAGCGTGATTATGGCATCCCTCGACATCGAAGCGGAGGCGCTGGAGGAAGAAGTGGCTTTCACGTTTGAGAATGTGCGAATTGAGACGCCGTTTAACCCATTGGCCTAATACTTAACATGAATGAGGAGGAAGGAATATGAGCGATTTTAGTATGTTTTTTGCTGGACAGTCGTCTGCGGAGATCACGGAGGAATTCGTGGTCTCTGTTCGTTTTAAGGATGCTGAGGGGAGCCCCGTACCTTGGAAGCTGCGCAGCATCACGGAGGAAGAGAACCAGGAGTGCCGCAAAGCCGCTACCCGTAAGGTCAAGGGCAAGAACGGCGTATTCACGCCGGAAATCGACCCGAATGACTATATGGCGAAGTTGATGGTATCGAGCGTTATTTACCCGGATCTGAAAAACAGCGAGCTGCAAAAATCCTACGGCGTGCTTGGTGCAGAATCCCTGCTCCGCAAAATGCTGCTGCCCGGCGAGTTCGCCGCGCTTGGTGAGCGGGTGCAAGCCCTGAACGGTTTTGATCGGGATATGAACGATCTGGTAGACGACGTAAAAAACTAATCAAAGAGGGCGACGGTGACGCGAACTATGCGTACTACGCCCTCCATGAACTGCACATCCTTCCTCACCAGCTCATGGCGATGACGGCCCGGGAACGGGCCGCCATCTATGCCATGATCTCGATGCGGGTGGAGAAGGAGAAGCGCGAGCGAGTCCGGAAGCGGAGATAGGTTGTAGAAGAAGGGGGTGAAGGAATGGCGAATTCTCAAATACTTGTTCCACCAAAAATCATGAAGGCATTAAGCAACTGGGATAAACTCGTTTTTGAACAGTCGTTTATATTCGGTCTGAGCTTTGAGCACGCTACCAAAAAAATAAAAGAAGCTGAGGCTAAAGTTAATGAAGCGGCAACAGCTCAACAAAATCTGAATACTGAAGTGAAAAAGGGAGAGAAGTTATCGAGTAAATTTAGCGGTGCGCTAGGTGCAATTAAAGCTGCGTATAATGGAATGAAATTCATAGCGGATGTTTCCATTATACCGGCGGCAAAACAACAAAATTTAGAGAATGTTATTCAGAGTAAGATAGGAGATCCAGAAGTTGGCTCGGCTATGTTTGAAAAATTCAAGCAGGATGCATTGAAATCGGGAGCCGATGTCAATAAAACGCTCGGTAATTCAATATCTTTCATGAACATGACGACAAACTCAGATGAGATTTCCACGTTAAATGGTTATGCTGAGCGATTGAGTAAGCTTTCATCTACGGGAAAGAGTTCGGGAGATGCCGCTTCTGCCATAATGAGTGCCATGCAAGGCGACACGAGCTCGCTTGCGAAAGAGTTTAAGTTACCTGAAACCAACATCAAACAATTCTCCAAGGAAGTGACATCATCAAAGGGCAATTTTGGGGCATTTTTAGCATCTATGGATCAACTCTTACAAAAATCGGGGATGACGGAGGAAGCTCTTCAAAAGATGATGGACTCTCCTATGAGTAAGTGGCAAAAGATGTTGGGATATGTGAATAATTCCTTTATTCAAATAGGGAGCGGGGCACTTGAATCTATAATGCCTATTCTAGATATAATTAGCTCTGCATTTGAATCAGGGGCATTTGAACCGTTTTTTAACATATTGAATTCTGGACTAGCCTTATTAGCTCAAGGGTTTTTATGGATTGCTGAAATGATACCTTCAGCCTGGGAATTCATTAAAGCAACCATTGCGGGTGTTGGTAACACTATCTGGAATTTGATCACGATCTTTATGGGATTAATTCCTGTTATTGCTTTAGTAGGTGTTTTTTTTGCAGCGTTAAATGCAGGGTTAATCATGGGGAAAGTATATGCTTACGCGTTTGCAGCAGCTCAAACGACTATGGCTATGATCACGAACGTAGTGACAGGAGCGATGAGAATATTTAACATGGTTATCAAAGCTAATCCTCTTATGCTGTTAATTTCTTTGGTCATCGCTGCTATGGCCGCTTTCGGTGCTTGGAAAGTAGTAACCCTCGGACTTAAGCAAATTTTCAGCAACGTATTCGGCTTCATCGTCGATCTTGCGCAAAACACCGTCAATACAGTAATTAATCTTATTAACGGCATCATCAAAGGTGTGAATGCGGTAGCTGGCTTTTTTGGCAAGGTTCTTGGCGTGGATACCAAGCAAATTTCAGAGATTGAATATAAGGCGGACTTTACGAATTTTAAGGAAAATGGGAAGGATTTTATAGAAGATTTTTCGATGGATACGTTTAAGGACAGTTTCATGCCGGATAAAAGTGCGGGCAAGAACAACGAGGATCTTTTGGAGCAGTACAATATAGGCAAAACCGGTTACGATGTTACGATGCCGAAAACAACTCCAACCCCGGCCATGCCCGGGATGTCTTCCATGCCGGCCATGTCAAGCGCCCCAATTCCTGTAGCCCCTGCGGGCGGCAGCATCGATTCCATCGGTCAAGTGGACAATTCGGTCGACGTGGCGAGCGAGGATCTGAAGGTCATGCGCGACCTGGCGGAAGTGAACGCGATCAGCAATATGATCACCCTGACGCCGACTGTACAGATGACAACGGGGGATATTAACTCCGGCGCCGATCTGGATACCATCATGTCAAGAATAAATCGTACGCTGGAAGAACAGTTTGTGTCCAGTGCCGAGGGGGTGTATTTGTAGCATGAGCGACTACGGATTTTTCCTGAGCTTTAATAACCAGGAGGAGGTTTTTCGATTTCCGGTGAACCCTGAGCGGATTGAAGTCAAGGATAGTGGTGAGGGCAAATCCTATACGGTAGCGGGACTTGGCGAAGTGAATGCGATTCTGCATCCGAAGCTGACGGAGATTTCGTTTGAGAGCTTTTTCCCGGGCAGGGTATATCCCTTTGTCCATCTAGGGTCTGATGAGAAGCTGAAACTTCCAATGGAATACGTAAATACCATCAAAGGCTGGATGGAGAGCCGCAGACCGGTACGTTTTGTGATGACGGGGCTTGTTCCCGATCCGCTGAGCGGTACAGACGGCAAGAATGTGGTGCGGGCGATGAAGTCATTTGGCATCAACATGGCGGCATCCATCGAAAGCTTCAACTGGAACACGATGTCCGGATCGCCGGAGGATATTGAATTCTCCATTACCTTAAAGCGCTATGTGTTCTATGGGGCAAGGAAGGTGGTACCGCTCAAGGATAAGAAGGCGGCAGCCGTGAAGAAGAAAGACCGGCCGGATGACCGGAAGAAGCCCGTCTCCTATACGGTTGCCAAAGGCGACACCCTGTGGAGCATTGCCCAAAAGCTGCTCGGGAGCGGCTCGCTCCATACGGACATCCAAAAACTGAACGGAATCAAGGACCATGAGGTTCGGAAGCTGGCGATTGGCCGGGTTCTCAAGATTCCTTAAGGAGGTGGCTGCATGATCGAGCTGATGATTGACCGAAAGAATGGAAGCGTGTGGGATCTGGGGCAGATCGTAACGGATATTACATGGAAAACAAGCCGTCAGGCAAAGCCGGCGAGTCTTGATATCAACTACGTCAACAATGGTCTGGCGCAGAGCAAGGAATTTGACGTGGAGAATGGTGACATTGTGCGTTTCCGCAAGGATAACAAGGACCTGTTTTATGGCTATGTTTTTTCAAAAGAATGGGGGTTGGACGCCCAGGTGAAACTGATGGCCTACGACCAGCTGCGCTATTTGTCCAGCAACGACACCTATCGGTTCACCAATGCCAAGGTAGAGGAAATCATTCGCAAGATTGCCAAGGATTTTAATCTGAAAACAGGCACGCTGGCCCAAACCGGCCATACGATTCCCGCGATGCTGGAAGCAGACAAAAAGCTGATTGATATAATCTGCAAGGCGCTGGAGTCCACGCTGATTGCGACCAAGCAGTATTATATGTTTTATGACCAGTATGGTGAACTGACACTTCGCAACATCAATGATATGCTGCTCATGCTCGCTGTTGGAGAAGACAGCCTGATGACGGATTTTTCATATAAAAAAAGCATCGACAACGAAACGTACAACCGCGTTAAAGTCGTGCGGGACAACAAGGAGAGCGGGAAGCGGGACGTGTATATGTACCAGCATGGGCAGAACATCGCCCAGTGGGGCTTGCTGCAGCTGTACGAGGTGGCAGACGAGAACATGAACCCGGCCCAATTGAAGCAGCTGGCACAGAATTTGCTCGAACTGAAGAACAGGGAGCAGCAGACGCTGTCGATTGAGGCTATGGGAGACTTGCGGGTCCGTGCGGGAAACACGATCTATGTCAATCTTCCCGAAGAAGGGCTGAAGCCGTATCTCATCGATGAATGCACGCATAAATTCTCGGACGGTACGCACACGATGTCGCTCAATATGAAGGTGGTGTAAGCAGGAATGCTGGATATTATCAAAAAAGCCAGTCTCAGCGCCGTAGGAAGCACGAATCCGATGGCGGTGCTGTATGGCACAGTCACATCTGTACATCCTCTGGAGGTGAACGTGGATCAGCGTTTCAGCCTGACGGAGGATTTTTTGGTTATCGGCGAGTCGATGACCGAGTATAAGCTGAACATCGGCGGCGAAGAGTATTACATTCGCAGAGGGCTGGAGACTGGGGATACGGTGCTGCTCATTCGTTATCAGGGCGGGCAGACATACCTCGTGCTGGATCGGCTGGTGAAGCCGTCATGATCCCGCAGGGAGGAACGATTCTACCGGGTAGTGAGATCGTGGAAACACTGGAGCAGCCCAGTTTGACGTACCAATTGAACCTGGAGGAAGGCTCGATATCCGGTCACATAGACGGTCTTGAGGCCGTTAAGCAGGCTGTCGTAAAAATCCTTCAGACCCGCCGGTTTGAGCATTTGATCTATAGCAGTAACTACGGGCAGGAGCTGGATTCCGTCATCGGGCGTGACCCGCTGTGGGCTTATGCCGAAATCGAGAGGCACATCAAGGAAGCGCTGCTGCAGGATGACCGGATTGTGTCCGTGGATGATATGAATATCACTTTTGCGGGCGAGCAGGCGATAGCGAAATTTACGGTTCGGAGTCTGTATGGGACTTTCAATATGACGAAGGAGGTGAGGGAGGATGGTAGAGGATCAGACGTATGAAGCCATTCTGGAGCGGATGCTGGATCGGATTCCGGACGGCATGGACAAAAGAGAGGGCAGCATCATCTACGATGCGTTGGCACCTTCTGCTGCTGAGCTTGCTCAGATGTACGCGGAATTGGGATATTCCATGAATCTGAAATTTGCCGCTACGGCATCGGGTGAATATTTGGATCGGAGCATTGCGTGGTCGGGATTGACCCGGAAGCAGGCTACTAAAGCGCAGCTTTTGGGGCACTTTTCTGGCAGTAATGGTGTCCCGGTGGATGTACCGCTGGGAAGCCGGTTTTCGTTGGATCCGCTGAACTATAAGGTCATTACCCGGCTGGAAGCGGGTCAATATATTGTGGAATGCGAGACGATCGGGAAGGATGGCAACCGCCGCTTCGGTTCGCTGCTGCCACTGGAATACATTGAAGGCTTGGTGAAGGCAGAGCTGATGGAACTGTGGGTACCAGGCGAAGATACCGAGTCGGACGAAGCGTTGTATGACCGTTACCGGGAAAAAATCGCCCGTCCCGTGACCAGCGCGAACCGGAATCAATATGAGCTGTGGGCCAGAGAAAAGGCCGGAGTTGGCAAAGCCAGGGCTTTTCCGTTGTGGAATGGTCCGGGTACCGTGAAGGTCGTGCTGCTCGACAATGAGATGCGATCGCCGACGCCTTCTGTTGTGGAATCGGTGCAGCAGTACATCGATCCGACCATGGATGGGATGGGCGAAGGAGCGGCTCCCGTCGGCTCGGTGGTTACCGTTGTTGGCGCGAATGAAGTGCCCGTTCATATCGAAGTGCAGGTTACGCTTCTGGAAGGAGCCGGCATGGATGGCGTGCAGGAAGCGATTGAGCAGGGGGTTCGCCAGTATCTTAAAGATCTCGCCATGTCCGATCCATTGGTCCGGTTTAACCGGATTGCCAACGTGATTTTGGACATACCCGCGGTAATCGACTATGAGGTACTGACCATTAATGGAGGAACGGACAGCATTCCCATTCACCCGGAAGCGGTAGCCGTCTTGGGGACGGTGACGGTCCAATGAGCAAAGCGGAGGTTTGGCTGAGTTACCTGCCGTCCTTTTATCACGATGTTCGGGAGATGAAAGCCATCGCCGGAGCCGAAGGGACCGAGCTGGACAAGCTGACGCAGGAACTGGAGGATCTGCTGGATCAGTATTATCCAGAGACTGCTACCTGGGCGCTGTCCCGATATGAGCAGGACTTGAACATTCCGGTGAATCTGTCCAAGCCGATAGAGCAGCGGCGCTCGGTTATTATCTCGAAGATGCGGGGGAGCGGGAAAGTGTCGGTCAGCATGCTCAAAAACGTGGCGCAGGCCTACGAGCGGGGCAGCATCGAAGTAACCGTACAGCCGGATGCGTATAAAGTGACAATTCATTTTCGGGATACGCTGGGCATTCCCCCGAATTTAAGCGATCTGAAATCGGCCATTGAGGAGATTAAACCTGCGCATATGACTGTCGATTACGCGCTGCGTTATCTCACGATAACCGAGGTGGAGGGCATGACCTTTGATGAAATATCAGGAACAACACAAGACAGATTGTTGGGAGGAGGAGCTTAAATGACAAATCCGGTTACACCGAATATCGGATTGAACAAAATCGATCGAACCTCACCGTCCACGACGTATTTCGATCTGGATAAGTATATCGATCAGAACGCGGATGCCGTAGATCAGTTCGCGGGTGCAGCCAGTGAAGCAATCGGCGCTTTGGAAAAGCGCCTGGACACGGAAGAACGCAGGGAAGTCGTGCTGCAGCCAGGGCTCCAGATCGTGAACGCAGAGCGGAGCGCACCTTTTAAGTTGTGCGGGATTAAAGGGCGGACGCTGGTGAATTTGCTTGGGCGGGAGGGAAACGTTGAGGATATAACTAAGTGGTATCCTTATCAATCGACTATTGCCAATGATACGTCAAATTTCACAACCGGTTCAAAATCGATTAAAATCACCATTTCCACAGGGTTTACAGCCGGAAATGCGGGATCAAATGTACAAGTTCAACTAAACGCTGGGAAATATTATATTGTTGTGGCTGACTTAAAAAATGGAAATGCGGCGTCGGCTCTTGTCTACCTGAATAATGCGACAGGTAACAAAGGTTTAACTCCTACTACAAGCGATACAACTAAATTTGTGCCAGTGTTTCGTGCTTACAACCCGACTGTTGATGCGCTAAGTGAGGCAGTAATAAGCATAAACGGTACGGCGGGACAATTTGGGTATGGTGATGCGATCCGTATATATGAAATATCTGCCGCAGAATACGCCGCACTTGACAGCATGACGCCGGAGCAAGTAGCTGCTAAATATCCTTACGTTGATAGCGTAACGCCTGTACGAAACCCGTATGCGATCCGGTACGGGGAGAATTTGTTGCCATCATTGTATGAATGGAATATTCACGCACAAGCAAAGGCCAACGGCCCGTATACTCTTTCCCTGGCAAGCACAGCAGCGACACAGAACACTTATATAAACATCCGGGTTATACCGAATACTGATTATGTGCTTTCCGGAGTTGTTACCGGAGGTACGTCGACAACGGGTGGTTATATAACTGTTGGTTGGGTCGACGCTACAGGTACTACTTTTATTTCGTGGGTAGGCGAAATATACACCGGGGGAAGTCCTAGGAAGATTCATTCCCCAGCCAATGCAGTTTACGCCCAGGTGGTGTGTACCACGACGGGGGCGGGTAACTACGAGTTTACAAATGTAATGTTAACCGCGGGCTCCACGCCTAAACCGTTCAAACCACGCGAAGATTCCATGCTCGCCCTGCAAACGGACTTATATGCCGATCCGCTGACAGGTGCGAATGCTGATGAGGTGTTCGAAAAGGACGGACAATATTTCAAGTTGGCGAAGTGGAAGAAGGTTGTAATAGACGATTCGATTGGTAAATATGTCGTTCCTACAAATCAAGGGAATGTGCCGATTGGGTCAAAAGTGATCTATATAGAACCTCTCAATTTTTCTGATGGGAGTCGTACAGGCGCTATCCTCCCTGCCTATATGACTAAGTTCAACGGCTCATTGCTTAAAGGTGAAACGGATAACGCAAACCTTAATGCTGTCGATGAATTCCTTCTGAACTCTGCATACCAGAATAAAATTCAGATTGTAATGTCTAACACTGACACCGGGTGGGGCGACAACTACACGCCGACAGTCGACGAGATTAAGGCGTACTTTATGGGCTGGGTTATGTATCCGGGGGCAGCAGCTGGGGATAATCCGACAACTAAAGGGCCGTATAATGGAACAGGCGAAAAATGGTGGGTTAGAAAAAGCTCTTCTGGGTCATGGGCAGATGCGACCAAAATTTGCCCAACTACACTAGCAGCCGAGTACACGCCCTACCAACTCGTATACCAACTCGCAACGCCAACAGTCGAGCCTATCGTTTCCGAAGGCATGCTGACGTTTAATGAGGGCGATAATCAGATTGAAGTTGGAACGGGAATTGTACTACGGGAGGGGGTAAAGCCAGTTGACGCGGGAGACGGTACGTATTGGATTAACGGTAGAACTTCTCCAAGTTACCCATTATCCAAAAGACCAAGCAGAATACAGTCTGTATATAAGAACAATCTACCTGACAATGGGTGGATTGCCCACCCTGTGGACGTAGGATATGAGTACGTATTTGGGCTTGTACAAGCGAGATTAGGAAGCGGCCTTTTCGATCCATCCGCAAATTATTCCGTCACGTACCTAATGCTTGACAAGTCGCCAATCGCTCCGTTCACCGGATCGTACGCGGCCAACGAAAAGGCGATGCTCCAAGAGCTGACCGACACCGTGCAGCAGAATGCGACCGCTGTATCCGTGTTGATGAATAAGAAGGTGGATAACGATGCACCGGGGTGGATTACGCCAACACTGTTAAATGGGGCCACATCTGTGGATACTACAAGGTTTGGAACAGTTGCTTATAGGAAATTGAGTACTGGTAAAATTCAATTTCGAGGGCTAGTCCAGGTTACATCGTCAGGCGCGGATATTTTTAAACTCCCTAGTGGGTTTAGGCCCGAAAGCTATCTAAAGTTCCCCGCCGCGAATGGTGGAACCTATGGTGAGATTGTCGTACTAAATACAGGTGAAGTTAGGGCAGATGTTGGAGGTACAGGGGCCAAATGGTATTCACTCGCCAACATCACGTTTCTAGCCGAACAATAAAGGAGGTTCCACATGAAAGCCGTACCTAAAGTAAATACAAATGGCCTCTATTTAGAGGACACACTTGTGGACGATGCCTTTTCCGGTGTCGTCCCTTTTTATTCCCACATTGGGCAAGGGGAACCTAACGTGTCTACAACAGTAGACGCTACAGAACCTGACGATGAGCCGTCAAACGACTCTGACTCTAATATCTCGGGCTACATTGTAGGCATCCCGACAACTTCCGGCTTGTACCGCCCGTGTTTTGATCTCGCAGCCTGGAGTGCATACCAGTCTGCCATAAGCGCAGCTCAAGACTCATACCAACGAGTCCTTTCGGAGTGGCAAGCACTGTCGAAGGAAGAACGCGGCGAAATGCCGGTTCTGGAGTCCACACCTCAGCCGACTCTATGGATTGAAGGCTTAACCCCGGAAGAAATCGAGGAGCTAACAAAACCTCAACCGCAGGAAGCCAATGAAGTGGATCGCCTAGGCAGCGAGATGGTGACACGAGAACTGGAAGCCTTGGAACTGCGTCAGCAGAATGAGGCGCAGGGCGCTCAAATCGTAGGGCTTGAATTGCGGCTGCTGTCACTTGAAAATAGCTGAACGAAAGGAGCGGGAGACGATGTTTGAGAACGATTTTGAACGATTGAAATACTACTATGAAAAAAAATGGGCGCAGAAGCCCCAATTGAGACTGTATGTTTCATTCGGTGTAATCACGCCAGAAGAATTCGAAGTTATTACTGGCGAGGTCTACTAAACGCTGCTTTGAATGACTCTACAGTAAACCAGACTTCAACGGAGAAGGCGGAATCAGGCTGGAGAAGCGAAGCGGTCGCCTTTGTCCACGGATTTTAACCCTATCGATAAAGTTACAAGAAAATCTGGGGGCAACAGCGATCGGAAGCATGATCCGCATGCGAAGTGGTGCACATACTAAAAAGGTGATCTCTATTAGGATCAGCTATGAATAACTTCAATTCTAACTTCAATCCAGTCCTCGGCTCACCGAGGGCTTTTTCACACCCTCAAAACCATATAAAGGAGGAGCAATTATGTATGAGCACATCGGTCAGATTTTTAAGATGCTGGTGGCGGGGACGGGGGCCGTGACAGGGTACGTCTGGGGCGGGTGGTCGCTTCCGCTGCATCTGTTGTTATGGTTCGTGGTGATCGATTGGCTGACAGGATGGGGCGCAGCCTGGATGAACGGTGAGCTGCGCAGCCGCATTGGTTATACTGGTATTGCACGAAAAATGACCATTTTTCTCATCATCGCCCTGATGCATCTGGTGGACCGGGTGCTGGGAGAGATGAATTATTTTCAGAATACCGTGATTTTCTTCTATCTTGCGAATGAGCTGCTGTCTATTATTGAGAACGTTGGGCGAATGGGAGTACCGATCCCTCAGTCCCTGCGTAATGTGGTACAGGTGTTCCAGATCAAATCCGAAGAAGGGGACAAGCAAACCGAAGGAAAGGAGGAGAAAAAGAATGAAGCCTCTTGAATTTATTGCCCGACTTGCCCCTGTTGCTGTTCAGGACATGCGTAAATACGGGGTACCGGCTTCACTTACGCTGGCCCAGGCTATTTTGGAGTCGAATTGGGGAACGAGCGGTCTCACGCAAAAAGCAAATAATCTGTTTGGTATCAAGGGAACCGGTCCGGCGGGAAGCGTCACCATGCAGACAACGGAATACCGGGGGCAGACATCTTATACAACCAACGCCCAGTTCCGCAAGTATAACAGCTGGAGCGAATCGGTTGCTGATCATACGCGCCTCATCCTGAATGGAACGAGAGACAAGCCAATGCGTTACCATGGCGTGTTATGGGAGGACTATAAAACGGCAGCTACGGAGATATGGAAGGGAGGCTACGCTACAGATCCCAATTATCCGAAAAAGCTGATCTCCCTTATGGAGCAAAACGCACTTCATCAGTATGATGTACCCAGTCCGGAGGAGGAGGAACGCATGAAAATCGAACAATTAACAGCGGAGCTGCAAAAGACACAAGAGCAGGTACGTCAGCTTAACGAGCAGTATGCTTCCGCATTGAAAATGTTAACAGAACAGAGCAATACCATGAAGCAAATGAACTCCAGGCTCAAGGACATAGAGAGTGGAAAGTCTGCAAAAGTTCCAAGCTGGGCAGAACCCGCGATACAGGCTGCTCAGCAGGCAGAGGTTTTGAATGACCCGGAAGGCAGCTTCGATTTTTACCGAATCATGACTGTCCTGCACCGGGTAGGGGTCTTTAATAACGAGAGTAAGTGACAAGCACTGTTTTACGACATACGAAACGTCGCTAATTTTGCAGCATCTAACAGCCGTATTGGCAGAAAAAAACTTATTGTGAAACACTGGGGTCGCCAATAGGCGGCCTTTTCATTCGGTACGGGTTTTGTGTGATCCTAGAAGCGTCTGGTGCTTTACATAATGTAAGCTTTATTACGCTCCAATCCATCCTTTTTACATAACATGAAATGCTTGGCAGAGGGAGAGTCTGCTCACCGTGTCGGTGTTTGAAGCTTGGTATATGAAGGAAAATCCTCCACAGCGGATAACAGGCGTTACGATAGGGGTATACAATGAGGGAACGGGTACAGAAGGAATAACCTTTTTCTTTCAGAAGCGAGATGGCATATAATCTAAGGAACGAACAATTCAGAATCGACCATAAACAGATAAACAGGAGTGGGGAAAATGAGACTGAGGGAGCTTAGAGAGCATCGCCAATACCCGGAGCAGACGAAGTCCGATGCTTCGCGCGCAGTATACGAGCGGGATTATTCCCGCCTGATCCATTCGCCGACGTTCCGCAGGCTGCAGGGGAAGTCACAGGTATTCGGTGCAGGCACCGGCGATTACTACCGAACGCGCTTAACGCATTCACTGGAGGTTGCGCAGATTGCACGGGAAGCGGCGCGAAGTCTGACCCGTCATTATCCTGAAGTGCTGCCGGAACAAGCCGAGAATGCGGGCCTGATGATTGATCCCGAGGTGGTGGAATGTGCGGCAATCGCTCATGATTTTGGACATCCTCCATTTGGTCATAAAGGCGAAGAGGTGCTGCAGGGCATTCTGGAGAAACTCATCGACCGCAGAACCGAGAAGGAGCTGACGCGTCAGCCGGGTACACCGACACCGGAGCAGGCTGCTGAAGTACAGCGGGCGATGCGTCGAAAATATGAGCATTTTGAAGGGAACGCGCACAATTTTCGGCTGATCATGTTTTTGGAGAAAAGAGAGAACATGAACGGGCTCAACCTGTCCGATGCGGTTCTGCTTGGAATTAATAAATATCCGTTCTCCGGTTTGGTGAATCCGAAAGGGATGTACCGGCATGAATGGGAATATATCTCCCACATCCGGGAGGCTTGGCAAATTCCTGGCACGTATCGGACGCTCGAAGCGCAGCTGATGGACCTCTGTGATGACATCGCGTATTCCGCGCATGATCTGGAGGATGGCATTAAAGCCGGAAAGATAGAGGTGCATGAGCATTTTCTGCGGGACAGTCATCTGAACAAGCTGATCGTGGAGAAGATCATGACGCTGGAGGACGAGGTGTGGAAGGGCTGGACCCCTGAGAAGATTCATCCGAAGGTGGATTCGGTGCTGGATGAGTTCCTCAAGATTTGGAATGAGAAGATGCCGACTTGCGAGAATGACTATTCCCGTACCCGGCGCGAGGTAAAGGCCTATTGGGTGAGTCTGTTTGTAGGCAGCCTGGGCGTGATCACGAACGGGGACTGGAAAAAGGTGACGTTTGTCAGAGACGGCGCGGAGGACGAGGATATGCTGCGCACGGTCAGCGTCCTGAAAAGTTTCGCCTGGGTGACCATGATTCGCGACCTGCGGGTCCAGCGTCTGCAAAAACGCAGCGAGTGGATCATTAAGCGCCTGTGGGACGCTTTTCTTGATCCTGTTGCCTCAACGGCCATCATTCCATCGGATTGGCTTCAGCGTTATGAAGCGGATCAGAAGCGGGCGCACCCGATCTGGACATGGGAGCATATGGTGATTGATTATATCGCGGGCATGACGGATGCCTTTGCCGAGAAAATATACAACGAGTTATATGGCCTGAAGGTTGGCTCGATCTACGATCTGGATTAGGGGTCAGGAGAAGGAGGGAGCTTATGAACAACCCATTGAAGTTTAGCGTGCTTGATCTTGTTCCGCGTTTTGGGGAGAGCACCTTCGAGGAGGCCCTTTTGCATGCGGTGGATCTGGCACAGCATGCGGAAGCGTGGGGCTACCGCCGTTACTGGGCGGCGGAGCATCATGATCTGGAGCACTTGTCCTGCGCTTCACCCGAGATTCTGCTCTCCCATATCGGAGCCCGGACAGAACGTATTCGCCTCGGTTCCGGGGCCGTGCTGCTGCCGCATTACAGTCCGCTGAAGGTAGCGGAGAATTTCCGTATGCTGGCGGCGCTGTATCCCGGACGCATCGATCTCGGGATCGGGCGGGCGCCGGGAGGTTCCGCGCATACAAGCATGGCGCTTAGCGGAAATTTCCTGGGCCACGTGGCAGATTTGCCTCATCGGATTCGGGCCCTGACCGAACTGCTTGAAGACCGGTATCGCTACGAGGATGTGCCGGTGGCAGCGAAACCGGTTCCTGTAACGGAGCCGGTTATGTGGATGCTCGGCACGAATACGAAGAGTGCCGGTTATGCGGCGGAATTCGGCACGGGGTATGTATTCGGCCAGTTCATGAGCGATACGGACGGTGCCGAGGTTTTGCGCTCTTATCGTGAAGGTTTTCAGCCCAGCGCTCGTCTGCGAGAACCGCACACGATGGTGGCAGTAAGCATTGTGTGTGCAGAGACGGAGGAACGAGCAGGCGAACTTGCTGCTGAAGCTTCCGGGTTCGGACAGCGCCCGCTGCCCTCGGACCGCTTGGACACGGGGGCAGCTGCTCCAGAACAGAGCTCTGCTTCAACCAGGATTGGACAAGCTGAGTTTTATGGATCGGCCGATCGCGATAAAGGGGGGAGCCGCAGCCGAGATCCGATCTACAACGGAGATCCGGCAGGCAAATCCAAGCAAGGAAGTCCGGATACGGCTGCTTCCAGGACGCCAGGCCCTAGTCAACTTATTGTCGGTACGCCTGCAAGTGTGCACCTCAGGCTTCGGAATATGGCAGAGCAGTATGAATGTGACGAGTTCTTGATTGTCACACCGGTGAGTGATTATGCTGCGCGGCTGGCATCTTATCGTCTATTAGTAGAATCCATATAGTTCTCTTTATAATAGAAGAAACTATTCTAAACTGCGCAGCATTTTATTTCCATACAACATTTATCCTGCCACATATGTATTAATGCGTACGTTTAAGCTGATGCAGGGTATTCACCTATATAATAGAAGGAAGTAGAAATAAATGACGAATTTCGTTCAAGATGACATTGCATGGGGTCCTTCTTCCATAAGGGATAAGTCATCATATCTGTATACTTACGCCTGTCATGAAACAGAGCGTGAGCTGTGCTTCATGGAGCTGGCCGAGCTGTTCGGACATATGCCGGATGGAGAGGACTGGCTGGAAAGCGAGCAATGGGTGGATCCGGATCGAAGCCCATTCCTGTCCGCTTGCCTGGATGTCAGGGTGACTGGCGATTCGATAGAACAAATGGCAGAGCAAGCAGACGAAATTCAACTTAGGAACGCCACCTTCAAAGTTGTTTCCCTAAAGGCGGGAGATCCTTATACTTATGATCAATTACGCGAGTTTGAGCGGAGGGTAGGCCGCCGAATCGCAGGAACAGCACAGATGAAATCACCCGATATCACGTTTGGGATGATATCCATAGACGGCATCTGGCGCTTGGGCATACTGCAAGAGCCAGCGCGTGCCTGGCTGAAGCATAAGCAGAAGCCGCAAAATTACTCCACAGGTCTTAGCTCTCGGTTAGCAAGGGCATTGGTTAACATCGCTGCACCTGAACCGGATGGGGTCATGCTGCTGGATCCCTGCTGCGGAATGGGAAATGTTCTGATCGAGGCGTTGTCGATGGGAATTTCGGTCGAGGGCTGTGACATTAACCCGCTTGCGGTGCGGGGAGCAAGGGTGAACCTGAAGCATTACGGTTATGATGACAACATAGTTGCCATTCATGATATGAATACATGGCAAGGACATTATGACGCGGCTATTCTGGATCTTCCTTATAATGTGTGTTCCGTTTTCCCAGAGGAAGAGAAGTTGAAGATGCTGCATAGCTTACACAGGTTGGCAGATCGGGCGGTTATCATTAGCACGGAACCATTAAGGGAACATTTGCGGGAGACGGGGTGGAAGGTGCTTCGTCATAGCACGACCCGCAAGGGGAGTTTTGTAAGAGAAATCTGGCTGTGTGTATCTATTCCGCAGGATCGTAACCAAATTTCTTCAAGTCGATCATGCCCAGGTGGTTAACCGTAACGCCTTCGTCCTGCAGGTACAGCTCCTGCATTAATCTGGACTCATCGTCCTTGATGGCAATTTCGCCTTTGGCATTAACAACCCGATGCCATGGAAGCTTATGAATATGACTTTGGGTGTGAAGTATTCTAACGACTTGGCGTGCGGCCCGCGGACTCCCAGCCAATCGGGCTACTTGTCCATAAGTCGCCACATATCCTTCGGGGATGCTCTGGATCACTTCGATCACGCGTTTCGTAAATGGCTGCATACATGTTCACTCCTGCCGGCATTGGGATTATTATATAAACGAATAGGGTGTCCCGAGGATACAGATCACGGGACACCTTTCTATTTGCTTCAAGATCGCTTCAAACGAATGTTCAGACTTCTTGCACTCTGATCCTAGTACGACTTGCTGTAATCGATCACATTGCGGGATAGCGGCTCGCCGTTTACATAGTTCTTTAAATTTTCCAGGAAAATAGCCACGGCTCGCTCGCTGTAGCGATCCGTATCGCCCGCCGTATGCGGCGTGATGATAACGTTGTCCATCGCCCACAACAGATGATCCGACGGAAGCGGCTCTTCCTCGAAGACGTCAAGGCCTGCACTCGCCAATGACCCGTCTTGAAGCGCCCGAATCATATCATCGGTTACCACGGTCTGGCCTCGACCCACATTGATGAAAATAGCGGTGTCCTTCATAGCGGAGAATCGTGCTTGATTGAACAAGCCATGGGTCTCATCCGTCAGCGGGAGGATGTTCACGACATAGTCGCCCTCCGCCAGCGCTTTATCAAGCTGATCGACCTTATACATCACTTCTATATGGGGATCTGATTTACCGGAATGACGAACCCCGACCGTCCGCATACCGAACGCCTGCGCGACACGTGCGGTGTGGCTGCCAATCTGGCCGACGCCGACAATGACAATCGTTTTGCCTGCCAATTCCGTGAAAGTACCCGAAGTATCCCATTTCTTGTTCGACTGCTGCCGGATGGCAAGATGCAGGTTGCGGGTAAAGCCCAGGATCATGGAAAAAATATGCTCCGTAATCGGAACGCTATGTACACCACTGGCATTGGTGAGGCGGATGTCCTTTTCCTGAAGCTCTGGAAGCGGCATTTTATCCACGCCAGCGGACCATGCTTGTATCCACTTGAGTT
Source organism: Paenibacillus glucanolyticus NBRC 15330 (assembly GCF_004000885.1). Classification (GTDB taxonomy): domain Bacteria; phylum Bacillota; class Bacilli; order Paenibacillales; family Paenibacillaceae; genus Paenibacillus_AQ; species Paenibacillus_AQ glucanolyticus. The sequence goes on along the minus strand of NZ_BIMC01000005.1, from coordinate 162,249 downwards.
TACTGTTCGCAGACAAGACATCCTCCTGGATGGAGCGCGACCAGCCGATCAGTATTTCGGCATCCTGAACTATGCTTGTCGTAAGCTCTTTGGCTTTTGAAACGATCAGCTCATAGCCGGGGGCGATATCCTTGATTTTTTGCTGCTGCTCGGTGGTTAAGTCGTGAATGGCAACGATTTTCGGCATGGTACTACCTCCTGGGGAATGTGATGATAATACAGAATAAAAGCGATACTCTCTTTGGAACATATTATCAGAAATCATGGCTTTGCGCATGGCGGAACCCGTCCGCTTAACAAATTTATACATGTATTATTGTCCGATTTATGGTAAATTGAAGCTTCATCATATTTTTAGGCGAAATGATGTACCCCTCATATTTATTTTCAGGCTCTATTGCTCACACTATAAACGAACTGCGAAAACATGGTGCTTATAGCAGCCGATGGCTGCTTGATGATGATTAGGAAGGAAGTGTCTTAGTTGAGCCATTCGGCTGAGGGAGCTATGGATCGTTTATTTGTTGCCGTTCATCTGCCATCCGAGGTATCTTCCCGGATTCAGGAGTGGGCGGACAAGCTGGCAGAGCATGTGAATTTCAAAAAATGGGTTCATCCGCAGGATTACCACATTACTTTACAGTTTCTAGGTGATACACCGACTCATCGCATTGAGGAATTGACGAAGGGGCTTCAGCAGGTAGCCGGGGAGCACAAGCCTTTCAAACTTGGCATACAGGATGCCGGCGTGTTTGGGACAAGCAGCTCACCCCGGATTTTATGGACAGGGGTCGGCGGAGATTTGAATGCGTTGGCCCATCTTCAGCAATCGGTGGTGTCCAAAATGCAATCCTTCGGATTTGCGCCGGAGGATCGTCCCTATCGTCCACATATTACCATTGCCCGGAAATTTCAAGGAAACGAAAAATTTTCATTGGATGAAATCGGAAGAGGACCCGATCCTATCCAGTGGAACGTGCAGGAGCTTGTTCTTTTCCGTACAAATTTGCAGTCGATTCCGATGTACGAAACTGTAGGTGTGGCGCGGCTTTAAACCTTTTTCTGAAATTGAAAATAAAATGTTCATAAAATTACCATGTTTTCAACGCCTAAAAATGTGGTTACATAGTGTAGGAAATGTGCCGACATCATAGGAGGAAAAATATGGTTATAAAAATTCTTCGGCAAAATCGCTGGGTTGCGCTGCTCATCGGAGCGCTCTTTGTGAGTTTGTCTCTTATAAGTTTGCTTGGAATGCAGGCAGAAACAACTGAAGAGGAAGAACAGCAGCAGGACATGCCGAAGTTTGTGATGGCTGCCCTGGCTCCTGAAGGCGACCCTGATACATTAGCGGTAAAAGCGAGTACAAAGCAGGATAGGGAACCTGTCAACATTTTGTCTTCAATTGTTTTCCATGAGTGGAATAAGCCGGGTGGCAAGAATGACGCTTTTTCAAGTTCAAAGGGCATTGGTTTGGCTGATCCCGGGAACTTATACTCACAAAAAACATTGAAGACTGCAGATGAGAAGAAGGAAGAATCCAAATCTCAGGATGCAGACGGGAAACCGGCAAAACAAAAGGGGACACATGTCGTCAAATCACAGGCTAAAAGCCTAACACCCCCCACAACTTTATTCTTCACAAGAACAAATACGTTAACCCAGGCTCAGAAAGATAAAGCAACCTGGACCTATGATTTGTCAGCTGAAGAGCTGCTTCTGCTCCAGAAGATTGTCATGGCAGAGGCGGAAGGCGAACCGTACGAAGGCAAAGTAGCAGTTGCTAATGTTGTCTTAAACCGGCTGCGGTCAGCCAATTTTCCCGATACTATTACCGATGTAATCTATCAAAAGCACCAATTTAGTCCTGTAGCGAACGGGCGTCTTAAACGTGTCCAGCCAAACGAGGAGACGATCAAATCTGTGAATGCGGCACTTCACGGCCAAAAGGAAGTAAAGGACGACACGTATTTTTTCCTGTCTCTAAAGCTTGCTCAGGACCTGACGGTTCATCATTCAAGAACGTTCGTGAAAAAAATAGGGAACCACTCTTTTTACAAGTAGTGCCCATATGGGTAAACTAGTATGTAGGAGGTGTGTTTAACCATGAATATTACGTATTACGGCCATTCTAGCATGTTGGTGGAAGAAGGCGGAGTTCGTGTTATCATCGATCCGCTGCTATCAGGCAATCCAGGCTCCGGTATTAAACCAAGCGATGTGAAAGTTGATGCGGTTGTGCTGACGCATGGGCACTCCGACCATTTTGGCGATTGCATCGAGATTGCCAAGCAGAACGATTGTCCGATTATCGCGGTTTATGAACTCGCGGTGTACTTCCGATTATCGCGGTTTATGAACTCGCGGTGTACTGCGGTACCCAGGGCGTCAAATCCCATGGCATGAATATCGGCGGAAGCGCACAGTTTGACGGCTTTAAGGTGAAGTTTACCCCGGCCTTTCACTCTTCATCCATTTCGGTAGGGGACACCTGGATCTATGCAGGGCAGCCTGGTGGCGTCATTCTGACGATGGGCGGCAAAACATTCTACCACGCGGGCGATACGAGTCTGTTTGGGGATATGCGCCTGATCGGGGAGATGAATCACATCGATGCAGCTGCGCTGCCGATCGGTGACATGCTGACCATGGGTCCGGAGGACGCTCTGCTGGCCGCACAGTGGATTCGTGCGAGGCATGTGATTCCAGTGCACTATGACACCTTCCCGGGCATTAAACAGGATGCAGGGGCCTTCTGCGCCGAATTGGCCAAAACCGGTATTCAGGGTCATCCGTTGAAAGCGGGAGAAAGCCTCGAAATATAGATGGGTTAATGCAAAAAAAGCTTCCCTGTCCTCCGTGACAGGGAAGCTTTTTGTTTGAATAGGCAATGTAAGAATTAGAATGGATATTAGGGCTGGTCCGCCAATATCTTGATGGTTTCTTCCTGATAGCCGGGTATGCGTCCTTCGTTCAGCAGGCCCATCACCTGGCCTGCGCAGTGATCCGGCTCCAAATGCCGAATGCGCCGCCTGCCTGCATCATTACGGTGTTTCGTTACTTGATCATAGCGATCCGACAGCAGATTCAACCATTTATCGATAACGGAAGCAGAATCCAGAATCTCCGCATAGCCCTCGCTAACAAAGAAGTGGGAATTCACTTCCTCCTGTCCCGGGATCGGCTCGTAGAACAGCATGGGAATCCCTTTGGCGGCTCCTTCCGTACAAGTCATTCCGCCGGGCTTCGTAATGAGCAGGTCCGACACGTCCATGAGTTTATGTATATCCTCACGATAACCAAGGACGTGGATGTTGGGGTGCTGAAAGATCGGATCCTCGCGCATGCTGGCCACCAGCTTCTCGTTCTGTCCCATACAGAAGACAAGCTGGATATCACCGGCCCGGCTTGCCAGCTTACTGAGCAGTTCCTTATTGAATACGAGACCCCATCCGCCGCCCATAATCAGTACTGTAGGCATGTTTTTTAATTGAAGCTCGGCTTGAAGCGCCTTGCGATCGCCCCTTTCCCAGAATTTCGGATGCACGGGAATGCCGGTCACATGTATGTATTCCGGCAGAATGTCCCGGAGCATGAGCATCTTTTTCACATGGGGAGTGGATACGAGATATTCATCCACTTCCGGATTGACCCAGGTGCCATGTGCATCATAGTCGGTGATGAGTGTATAGAGCGGAACCTCAAGTCCTTGACGCTTCAGGCGTGAGACCACGGCGTTAGGAAACGGGTGCGTACATATAATAAGATCCGGCTGCAACTCCTCGATCACCCGCTGGGCCTGTGCATAGAAAATCCGGTGAAGCGCGAGCCGCGTCAGACGGTTTAACGATTTCTTATATTGCGAACGGTACAGCATGCCGACAAGGCGCGGCCTGGTGCTGACGGTTTTTCGATAAGCGGACAAGATTAACGGCCCTACGGTCGGATTTAAAAAATTGCCAAGCTCAATGACACGGCATTGGATGCCGGGACTCATCCGTTGTATACCTTCAGCCAGCGCATACGCTGCTTGCGTATGTCCTGTGCCGAATCCCTCGGAAAAGAGGAGCACTCTTGTATATCGCATGGTTTCACCTACTTCTTTCTCCCTCTATCTTACAAAACAGGAATCGTTTTTTGAAGAGCGGCGCGAAAAAAAAGAGTATGCACCCTAAGTATACGCGCAAAAGGGAAAAGCATTTCAATTATTTTGCGGCCCCATATTCGTTGATCGACGTTTTTCTTTCATTAGACGTTATAATAAGATTTGAACACTTCACTTGGAATTATTTAAAAATTTAACGAAAGATATTGCAATGGAATCGATAATCTGATAAAGTGATTTTTGACCGAATGACCAGAATTGTATTATGGTCAGTTTCGAGGGTAAGACCAATCTTAAGAAGATCATAGAAGGAGGGGTAAGCATGCCAGCTGTGGACCGTCGGAAGCAGGTGCTAGATGCTGCCTCCAAGTCGTTTGCTTTGTTCGGATATAAAGCGACGACGATGGAACAGGTGGCGAAGATTGCGAATGTTGGGAAAGGTACGATCTACACGTTTTTCACGAATAAGGATGAACTGTTTGACGAAATTCTGCTCTCGGCGATTATGGAGATGAAGCGTCTTGCGGAGCGGGAGATCAAGAAGGACAGGGATTTCTTTGACAATCTGTATCGCGTGCTGGATGCGCTGCTTGAATTCCGGAGCGAGCATGAGCTGTTCATCAAGCTGTCTCAGGAAGTGCGGGATATCGGCACGCCGAAGGCTCATGAAGGATTGACGAAAGTGGAGAACGGGATCGTCGGCTATCTCCAGGGGATTGTGGAGCATGCCATATCGATCGGTGAGATCAAACCGCTGGATGCTCAAGTGGTATCCTTCGTGATGCTGAAGCTGTACGTTGCGCTCACGACCGACTTTAATCAGCTTCATGAGCCATTAAGCAAGGAACAGATCAAGGAATATATGATGGTGTTCCTGGCTGACGGGTTGAAGGCCTCTTCATAAGAGGTAAGAATGCAGCCTCCTTCGTGATGAGGAAGGCGGACTCTCTTGGCTTGAGGGATCGTCTTCCTTGCCAGCGATCGTTTTTTTTTGGTTTAAACTGACCGAATGAGAGAATTGGTCATTATGTACTGGTTTGGAAATGTTATCTGCCTGTGATGCAAATTCATGTCGGCAAAATAGCTGCTGTATCTAGAGAAAAAAAGGAGAGAGACTGGATGAAGTCATTATCTGTATTTGCAAAGGATCTTGGCGCTGCCGTTCGGAACAAAAAAATCTTGATTCCGATTATCGCAGTGCTGTTCATACCGGTCATGTACAGCGGTATGTTCTTGGGGGCCTTCTGGGACCCCTATGGAAAGATGGAGGATTTGCCTGTAGCGGTCGTCAATAACGACCAGGGCGCTGTTTTTGAAGGGAAGACGCTTCAGGCTGGCGAGGATTTGGTCGCCGAACTGAAGAAGGGAAAAGATTTTAATTGGCAGTTCGTTGACCGGAATGAAGCTGAGCAGGGCATGCAGGATAATAAGTATTACATGACCATCAGCATTCCGGAGAATTTCTCGCAGCAGGCGACAACTTTAATGGATGAACATCCGCAGCCTGCGCAGATCGTATTTGAGCCGAATGAAGGCTACAACTTCCTGGCAGCCCAAATTGGCGGATCTGCCGTGAAGCAGATTCAGTCCAAGGTGTCCGCGAAGGTAACGGAAGCCTACACGGAGACGCTGTTTGATCAAGTAGCCAAAGTATCCGATGGTTTAAGCGAAGCCGGAGACGGCGCAACCAAGCTGTCCGAAGGTGCCGTTAAATTGGACGATGGCGCCGTGAAGCTGAAGGAAAATCTGGCTAAGCTGGTCAGCGGCACGCAAGAGCTGCAGGACGGAATTGCGCCTTTAACCCAAGGGGTGCAGGAACTAAATAACGGTGCTGGCAAGCTGAACACGGGAGCAGGCACCCTCGCCTCCGGTTTGGATCAGCTTAAAGCGGGTCACAGCCAGCTGCAGGCAGGTGCTGAGGAAGCAAGCAAGGGCAGCGCGAAGCTGCAAGCAGGGATTGAATCTGCTGCAGCGGGCAGCACCGGTCTCCATGAAGGGCTGCAAGCCAACCAGGCCGGAGCTTCCCAGCTTGCGGCAGGAGCGAAGAGCGCTCATGAAGGCAGCAGCAGCCTTAAAGCGGGGCTGAATCAATCGCTGGAAGCTACGGCTGCCCTGGAGCAAGGGGCTCAGGCTGTTGCGGATGGATTGAAGAAGCTGGCAGAAGGGAATCCGGAGCTTGCGCAGAGTCCCGAGGTTCAGCAGCTGCTGGCAGCGAGCCAATCCGTGTCATCCGGCACGAGCGAGCTGAATGCGGGCCAGAAGCAGCTGGCACAAGGTGCAGCGGAGCTGAACCAGGGCACGCAGCAGCTGCAGGAAGGCGCAGGCAAGCTGAGCGCAGGAGCGGCTCAGCTGACTGAAGGCGGCAAGCAGCTAGCAGCCGGCGGCCAAGAGCTGCTGGCGGGTGCAAAGCAGCTGAACGCCGGCCAAAGCCAATTGGCTGACGGCATGAAGCTGTTCGGCACGAAGCTGAGCGAAGCGGCAGCCGGTGGCAAGGAGCTTGCCAGCGGTGCGGCCACGCTCTCGCAAGGGACGCAGCAGCTGGCCGGCGGAGCAGGCAAGCTTGGAAGCGGCGTAACTACGCTGGCCGACGGCTCGAAGCAGCTGGATTCCGGCGCCGGAGAACTGGTGAGCGGAATGAATGAATTGAAGGATGGCAGCGGGGAGCTTGCAGGCAAGCTGAACGAGGCTGCCGGCAAGACGGGCGACATTAAGACAACCGACGAAACGGTGACCATGTTTGCCGGACCGGTACAGGTTGAAGAGCACAAAGTGAATGAAGTACCGAACTATGGTACGGGCTTCGCACCATACTTCCTGTCGCTCGGCTTGTTTGTCGGGGCATTGATTTCTACGATTATCTTGCCGATTCGCGATGCTTCTGTTCCGAATGCATCCGGATGGAACCGGTTTGTCAGCCGTACGTTATCCTTCGCCGGTATGGGATTGATTCAGGCATTACTGGCTGTGGTTGTCATGTTGTACGGGTTGAAGCTTGAGGTGCAGAGCGTTCCGCTCTTCTATCTCTTCTCCTTCATTACAAGCTTGTCGTTTATGTTCCTGGTGCAAACGTTCGTAACCTGGCTGGATCAGCCTGGACGCTTTGTTGTCATTGTGATTCTGATCTTCCAGTTGACCACGAGCGCAGGCACGTTCCCGGTGGAGCTCATTCCAGGCTGGATGAAGGCATTAAATCCGCTGCTGCCGATGACATACAGTGTCAAAGGCTACAAGGACGTCATTTCCACAGGAAGCTTCGACGGCATGTGGGCCAGCGCAGGCGTACTGGCCGGATTCGGTCTGGTATTCCTGGCTTTGACCGCCGTATACTTCCTGGCTGCCCGAAATAACAAGAAGGCGGCAGAGAGCGACGCAGCGGTGACTGCTTAAGCAAGATCACATTTATATGTAAGCAAAAAACAAAGGGACTTCCCCAAAGGTCGATCGGATCTGGGGGGGAGTCCTTTTTTTTATGACCAGATGAGCTTGGCAATGTATACTTGAGCACGCTCTAAAGACGGATCCATTTGGACGAGGTTTTTGGTCCGAGCAGATCCGTGAAGTCTGATTTCGGTAGAATGGGGAATGGCAAAGCTGAACCGAATATATTCATTTTGCAAAAAAAGTCAATACATCGACCTGTTCGGAATGTTTTATTTGCATGTTTTTTTGCACTATTCTACATAAAAATAAGCGATCTATTGTGATTACTCTCACAAAAACAATTCTTATCAAATTCATAAAAACTTTGAATTGCCTGCATTGTATGAGGGTGATAAAATATATAGAACTAATTAATCTACGTGTTAGGTAAATGTCAACCTTTGGCGCTTTTGCACAATACTGCATCACCTCAAGACAGTGTGTCCACTGCAGGTGAGGATTGATGTCCAACCTTTATGTTTTTTCTGTTATTGATCAGCAGTTTTTTATTCTATAAAAAGAAAGGTTGCATCTTATGAAACATACTGATTTTCCCCAGAAACAGGGCCTCTATGATCCGCAGTTTGAAAAAGATGCTTGCGGTATGGGTTTCGTTGCCCATATCAAGGGTAAGCCATCCCACGAAATCGTCAGCAGCGCGCTGACTATGCTTGCCAATATGGAGCATCGCGGCGGTCAGGGCAGCGAGCCGAACTCCGGTGACGGCGCTGGGATTATGTTGCAGATTCCTCATTCTTTTTTCTCCGCAGAAGCGGCCAAACTGGGCTTTGAGCTCCCCGAGGCTGGGCACTATGGTGCGGGCATGCTGTTCCTTTCCCATGATCCTGCCGTTCGCACGGCACATGAGGACCAGTTGGCTTCCATTATTGCTGAGGAAGGTCAGACCCTGATCGGGTTTCGCGATGTGCCAACCAGCGATGAAATGCTCGGCAAGTCCGCAAAAGCGGCAAAGCCGTATGTTCGCCAAGTGTTCATTGGACGCAGCGCCGACATTCAGGATGATCTTGCGTTCGAGCGCAAGCTGTATGTCATCCGTCGTCGTGCCGAGCTGGCTATCCGTTACAGCGGCAAGCCCGAGGGCGACAGCTTCTATGTATCCAGTCTTTCCTGCCGCAAAATCGTATACAAAGGCATGCTGACGACGGAACAGGTCGGGGAGTTCTACCTTGACCTCCAGGAAGAAGGACTGGAATCCGCAATCGCGCTGATTCACTCCCGTTTCAGCACGAACACCTTCCCGAGCTGGGAACGGGCGCATCCGTACCGATTCATGATTCACAACGGCGAGATTAACACGCTGCGCGGTAATGTGAACTGGATGCACGCACGCCAGTCGCTGTTCGAGCATGAGCTGTTCGGAAGCGACCTCGAGAAGGTGAAACCTGTAATCAATCCGGACGGTTCCGATACCGGTATGTTTGATAATACATTTGAATTCCTGTATCTCAGTGGTCGTTCCCTGCCGCATGTGGCTATGATGATGGTTCCCGAGCCATGGAGCAATCATGAGAGCATGGATAAAACCAAAAAGGCATTCTACGAATATCACAGCACGCTGATGGAACCATGGGACGGTCCAGCAGCCATGGCGTTCACTGACGGAGTCCAGATCGGGGCTACCCTGGACCGGAACGGACTGCGTCCATCCCGGTATTATGTGACCAAGGATGATCTGATCATCCTGTCCTCCGAAGCGGGCGTGCTCGATGTTCCGCCGGAAAATGTGTTGTACAAGGACCGCTTGCGTCCAGGACGGATGCTGCTTGTTGATACGAAGGAAGGCCGCATCATCTCCGACGAAGAGGTCAAGGCCAGCATTGCAGCCGAGCTTCCTTACTCGGATTGGCTGGATGAGCATCTGGTAGAGCTTCATGATCTTCCTGAAGCGCCGGAACTGCCGGATCCGAAGCACGAGAATGTGCGCCAGCTCCAGCAAGCGTTCGGCTACACTTATGAGGAGCTGCGCAAAGTGCTGGAGCCGATGGCGATCACCGGCGCGGAAGCCATAGCGTCCATGGGTTACGATGCACCGCTTGCGGTGTTGTCCGACCGGCCGCAGCGGCTGTTCAACTACTTCAAGCAGATGTTTGCCCAGGTTACCAACCCGCCGATCGATGCGATTCGCGAAGAACTGGTGACTTCAACCGCAACGACCATCGGTCCGGAGCGCAACCTGCTGAAGCCGGAACCGGAAAGCTGCCGCCACATCCGCCTGGATTCGCCGGTGCTGTCCAATGAAGAATTTGCGAAGCTGCGCCATGTTCGCCGTCCCGGTTTCAAATCCATGACGATTCCGATCTTCTTCCCGCCAGCGGAAGGGGCTGAAGGTCTGCGCAAAGCAATCAATACGCTGTGCGAGGCAGCGGATCGAGTGATTGCCAAGGGCCATAACATTCTGATCCTATCGGACCGGGGTGTGGACAAAGACAATGCTGCGATTCCTTCGCTGCTCGCCGTCTCGTCGCTCCATCACCACCTGATCCGTCAAGGAACCCGGACGAAGGTGGCTATCCTGCTCGAATCCGGTGAGCCGCGCGAAGTGCATCATTACGCGCTGCTGCTCGGTTACGGTGTGAGTGCGGTCAATCCGTACCTCGCGTTCGAAACGCTGGACGATATGATTCAGGAAGGCATGCTGCGCGGCATTTCACATGAGAAGGCTGTGAAGAACTACATTAAAGCAGCAAGCAAGAGCGTTGTTAAAGTCCTGTCGAAGATGGGGATTTCTACAATCCAGTCCTACCGTGGCGCTCAGATCTTCGAGGCTGTCGGCCTGAAGGAAGATTTCGTGGAAAGTTATTTCACACGTACACCATCCCGTATTGGCGGCATCGGCCTGGAGGAAGTGGCCAAGGAAGCGCTGGCCCACCACGACCGTGCCTTTACCGATAAAGATGGCAATGATAAAGTGCTGGACTCAGCCGGCGAGTATCAATGGAGAGCAGACGGGGAAGAGCATTTGTTCAACCCGAGAACGATCCATCTACTGCAGCAGGCTGTTCGGACGAATGATTATGCAACATACAAGAAGTATGCCGAGCTTGTACAGGGTGAGAATGAGCAGCATCTGACACTGCGTTCCCTCTTGAAAATCAAGCCGGTCGGCGAACCGGTTCCGCTGGATGAGGTTGAATCTGCAGCCTCCATTATGCGGCGTTTTAAGACCGGTGCGATGTCCTTCGGCTCCATCAGTAAGGAAGCGCATGAGAGTCTTGCAATCGGGATGAACCGCATCGGCGGCAAGAGTAATACGGGCGAAGGCGGAGAAGATCCGGGACGTTATGTGCCGGATGCTAACGGCGATTCCCGCCGCAGTGCCATCAAGCAGGTTGCTTCGGGAAGATTCGGCGTAACCTCCAACTATCTGGTTAACGCAGACGAAATCCAGATCAAGATGGCGCAGGGGGCGAAGCCGGGTGAAGGCGGACAGCTGCCGGGACGTAAAGTGTATCCTTGGGTAGCTGAGGTTCGGGGATCAACGCCGGGTGTAGGCTTGATCTCGCCACCACCGCATCACGATATCTACTCCATTGAGGATTTGGCAGAGCTCATCTATGATCTGAAGAACTCGAATCCACGTGCGGATATCAACGTGAAGCTTGTATCCGAGGTCGGTGTAGGTACCATTGCAGCAGGTGTTGCGAAGGGCCGTGCAGATATTATTTTGATTAGCGGTTACGATGGCGGTACAGGCGCTTCACCGCAAGGCTCCATTCGCCATGCCGGTATGCCGTGGGAGCTTGGACTTGCCGAAACGCATCAGACCCTCATCATGAACAATCTGCGTGACCGTGTTGTGCTTGAAACCGATGGCAAAATGCTGAACGGACGCGATTTGGTTGTGGCGGCGCTGCTTGGAGCCGAAGAGTATGGATTCTCGACTGCACCACTGGTTGCCATCGGCTGTATCATGATGCGTGTATGCCAAATGGATACTTGTCCGGTTGGCGTAGCCACGCAAAATCCGGAGCTGCGCAAGAACTTTACGGGCGATCCGGAGCATGTGGTCAACTTTATGCGTTTTGTTGCTGAAGACTTGCGAGAACTTATGGCGGAGCTTGGCTTCCGTACCATTGATGATATGATCGGACGCACCGATTGCCTGGATGCCGTTCAAGCCGATTATCACTGGAAGAAGAAAGGCGTGGATATTTCCGCACTTCTGTATACGCCGGAGCTTCCGGAAGGCAGCACACGCTTCCGCACGCAAAGGCAGAATCATGGTCTGGAAGAAACGCTGGATATGCGCTCTCTGCTGAGCAGCGCTGCACCTGCATTGGAATCGGGAGCAGCTGTTGAAGGTACGTTCCCGATCACGAATGTGGATCGTGCGGTTGGTACTATTCTGGGCAGTGAAGTGACACGTAAATACGGTGCTGCGGGACTGCCGGAAGATACGATTCAATTCAGCTTCATTGGTTCCGCTGGTCAGAGCTTTGGTGCATTTGTGCCGAAAGGGATGACCCTGACGGTAGAAGGGGACGCCAATGACTATATTGGTAAAGGACTTTCCGGTGGCAAGCTGATCGTGAAGCCTTCACCGAAAGCGACCTTCAAAGCAGAAGAGAACATCATTGCGGGTAATACCGCATTCTACGGTGCTACAGGAGGCGAAGCCTACGTAAGAGGCATCGCGGGCGAGCGCTTTGCCGTTCGTAACTCGGGTGCGAACATCGTGGTTGAAGGTGTCGGCGATCATGGCTGCGAATATATGACGGGCGGCCGGGTGGTTGTTCTCGGGGAAACCGGGCGCAACTTTGCAGCGGGCATGTCCGGCGGCGTTGCATACGTCTATGATCCGGAAGGTACTTTTGTAGATCGCTGCAACCTGGAAATGGTGCTCCTCGAGCGTGTAGAGGAAACATCAGAAGCGGAAGCACTCCTTCGTCTGGTTCAGCAGCATGAGCGGTATACCGGCAGTGCGCCGGCACAGCAAATTCTTGCGGATTGGGATCAGGCGCTAAGCCGCTTTGTTCGTATCATTCCGAAGGATTATAAACGGATGCTGCTGCATATCGAGAAGGTTCAAGACCAAGGCCTGACAGGCGAAGCGGCGCTCCTCGCTGCATTTGAGGCAAATATGAAAGAACTGGCTCGTACAGGGAACTAGAACCGGGCTCAAGTTGCGTCAAACCACATTGTATTCTTAAATGAATCCAATGTGGTTTTTTTATATATAAATAAGATACAATCGAAATCATCAATAATCTAAAATATGTGACATCATCTCCCCATATAAAATTCGACAAAATTAGAACCCGAAGCATAGGACAATGGTTCCACAAGACGACAGTATCGTGTGAATACATTCGCTATAATATTGGTAAGTAAGTTTGGTGAGTAAATTGGTTTAGCGAGTAAGTTTTTGTACGGATGAGAAATAATGACAACGAGTTTGCGGAGTTGGGGATGGAGAGGAAATTATAGATAAGCGAGGTAGTTGTGGAAATGAGTGTGGACAAGGAGAGAGGCTCTGGAAGCACCGAGCAGCAGCTTGACCAGCAGAAGACGAATATAGACATCTATAAGCTCATGACTCAAATGGGAATCCATCCTGATAAATGGCTGCAAACGGAGGAACTTCATAAAGATTAAATCATTTGTCATCACTTATACATGACAATTAGTGAAAATCCCCGATATCACTGAGAACTTCTCATCAGTGATTATCGGGGATTTCCATTATTCGTTGCCATGATTACTTCATAGACCGTTCCATGCGAACAAATGCAATAAACCGTCTGGCTTCCTCTTCCGTTAGCTTGCGACCATCCACCGTGAGATTGAATCGCTCCAGCAGGTCTTGATCCGAGAGTTCAAGTCCGTCCACAAATGATCGAACCTCCGGATCAAGCACCGCTTTCTCCTGTGCCGTTCTCCCGATTAGATAATCTATCGATACGTCAAAGAGGTCTGCCAGGCGGGTCAATGTTTCGAAATCCGGTTTGCGCCGGTTTTTCTCATAATGGGATAGTGCAGCACGAGTAATGCCGACAGAGGTAGCGAGTTCTTCCTGAGTCCACCCGCGCTGTTCACGTAGTTCTGAAATTCGTACTCCGTAGTTCATGCTAGATCCCCCTTTCAATTGCTGGCAATACCTGTTGTGTAAAAAAATAAATTTGTCCAAAATTTATATCAATCAGCCTAAGGTACTTTAACTCAGTCTTATCCTGAGAGGTTGTACCTTTACGAAACATGCTAATTTCACACACAGGAGGTAGAAACTGACGATTTTCCTGTTGACTTGATACAATATGTATCGTAAAATTGGAAAATAAAATGATACATAATGTATCCGGATAATTCAAAAGAAGTAACACTTAGTATCATTTTATCCATGGATAAAATGTCCCATACCAGAATTTATAGAAATAAAGGAGCGAATTAAATTCCTGATGTCAAGTGAAACGAAGCATCTTATAACGCTTGGGATTAGAGTCATGGAAATTGGCGCACTGAGTGTGCACGGCAGAAGCCACAATGTAACTCCGGTTGAGCTTAGCCCGGAGAAGCTTGTTTTCCTGTGTCCCTGGGACATCCCGATAAGTCCTAAGATAAAACTAAGCTACGAAATTGATGACACTTATGATCATATTCAAGTTTTTGGCAGGATCCAGATTCAAGAGCATTTACATGATTATCAGTTATATCAGGTTGAAATATGTACAGACCGCGATCAAAAAGCACGGATAACAGGAATGCTTAACCGAATGATCAGTAGTCATATGGCGCTAAATCACTCCGTTTATAGAAATTACATACATAGTTCGCAAGGCCAATATAATAAAAAGCTAATCATACAGTGATACAGACATTTTACTATATTTGAGTTGCTTGGTCATTAGTTCTTTTACCTTAAATCCGTGCACTCATGCATAGAGAACGGACTATTTTAATAGGCAGGTGAGGTAATATGGCAAGAAAATACAAAAACCCCTTGGTTACCGTCATTAATCCAAAATCTCCGGCAGCAGAATCTTATCGAGGACTGCGGACTAATATTCAATTTTCTGTTCATGACAAGCAAGTAAGGGTCATCATGGTTGCTTCGGCCCAAATGAATGAAGGCAAAACCACAACGGTAAGTAATCTGGCTGTTGCCTATGCTCATGAAGGTAAAAATGTATTATTAATCGAAGCAGATTTACGCAAACCATCGTTACACCATGTATTCGGCGTTTCCAATGAAACTGGATTAACAAATGTTTTGGCCCAGCAGATGGATGTTGAAGATGTGATACGACAGACTGCTGTTCCTAATCTCTCCGTTATTCCTTCAGGCTCTATTCCATACAACCCCTCCGAAATGTTAGGTTCTCAAAATATGCAAGTGTTAATCCACGATCTCAAGCAGAAGTATGACATGATCTTGTTTGATACGCCTCCGGTATTGGCAGTCAGTGACGCGCTTATTGTCAGCGCTTTGTGTGATGGTGTTGTTTTAGTTGTGCTAGGGGGGAAAGTAAAGAAATCCCAGGTCAAAAAGGCAAAGGCTCAACTCGAGCATGTTAAGGCACGTCTTCTTGGGGTAGTGCTTAACAATATCACCATTCGCGAAAATGAAGCTGAACAGCTTTATTATGGCAGTACATGGCTGAAATGAAGAACCAAGATGTCCTGGTTACGTTTCTTGATGAGTTATATCAGGGACGATTGCCCTCTCTTGATGAGATGCAATATGTCAACCTTATGATGGATATCGATTTATTTGATATCGCCCCACAGGTGTTCGCTGAGCTTCGACAAAAAGGATTGTCTCATCAAGTACCTGAACAGGTCCGGCTCAAGTTAAGCTCTGAAGCAGATATTGTCCTGATACAGAACTTTCTCATTAAAACCGAACTGAAAATGATACTTCAGACCTTCGAAGCGTCCTGTATAGAGGTAATCCCTTTAAAAGGGACACAGCTTGCTGAACGCTATTTCGGCGGTCTTGCAGCTCGTGGAACGACGGATATTGATTTGCTTGTTGGTAAGAAGGACTTACATCAGGCAAGCGATTTGTTGATCAGCCTTGGATTTGATAAAGTGACAGGCGATCCGACCCATTTCCATGAAGAATACGTCAAACCATTGAATAATGCCAGTTTCCCCTCATTAACCGTAGAACTGCATTGGAATATTATCAGGGAAGATTTTACGAATACTGATGTCTCGCGCTTGTGGAGAGATGCTTCCTTAATGAGTGGCTGCCATTATGTCTATGAGCTGAGTCCCTTGCACACTTTCTATCATATATGCTTGCATGGTATGAATCATCATATGATGTCGATGAAATATTTTGTAGATATAGCAACCCTTATTCACGTGATGGATAGCAGGCTCGAGTATGCTGAATTACTAGATGTTGCCGCTGCAGATCGAAATCTTTCTAAGGTATGGATTGCTTTGTCTTTAGCTTATGATATGCTTCCACATCTTCAAAGGTTGAAGCCGATGCCCATGCTTCCTTACAAGTTTAAGTATCCTGGATGGAATCTTGAAAAAGCACGCAAGGTAATGCTGGGTCGTAAAGGTTTCAGTTACTCCTGGTTTCGAATTGTGACTGCATTTACGGTTCACGATACATGGGGGCAGCGTTGGTCCCAGCTAGGGTTCCTGATTTGGAATCTTCCATTATTGTGGATCCGAAAACGTGAAATCTTCAGATAGGTTCTTTTTACTATTTACAAGTTACGATGTGTAACAATAATCAGTTGACATGATACATATTGTATCATAAACTAATCCTCAAGAAGGAGGTGTTAAGTATGAAAAAAACGTATGAGGCTCCCAAGATTTTGGCACAAGGCAAAGTGGAGTTCGGCACAACTCGTCCCAGCAACCCGGGTGGAGGCGGGAATCCTATCTGGTAACAGGTATACATTTATTTATTAATGACTCCATGCACAGTTTTCGCTCGAATTGAATTATTATAAGTGGAAGTTGAGGTTGATCATATGTTTGTAGCTACTGCAATAGTCGGAAAGTCCCGGATATCCTTCAAAACACAATCAGAACGAATGGCTGAATTTGTCAAGCGGCGGTTCAGGATATCCAATATTCAACATCAGGAGCCGCAGGCTGACCTGTATGTTCGTATTCAGGATGGGTACGGAAAGCCCTTTGATGAAGGACCTGTCCATATTTCCGCATCCGACCATTCGGTTACTTTCCAGCGCTGCGACTATCATATGGTTTCATCCCGGGATTACAGCTCGGCGGAAATTCATATCTATGATGAGTTTGCCTTGAAGCATGCACTTATTAACTTGTATAGCTCATGGCTAATCCATGGAGCGCGCGGGCTGCTGATCCATTCCTCTTGTGTGATTCATGAAGGCAAAGCATGGATGTTTGCAGGCCAATCCGGTGCAGGGAAGTCTACTGTAGCTGAGTTGTCGCGTCCGCGTCCGATTTTATCTGATGAAGCTACGTTTCTGTACATAGAAGAAAACGGACGTGTGACCGTTTACGATTCTCCATTTCGTAGCGAGATGGAGAATCCCTGTGAACTTGAAGAGGCGAAATTATACGGTATTCATTATATTATTCAATCACCTGACGTTGAGCGTATTTCAATTACACCGTTAGATGGATTCGCTCTTATGTTGGATAAGGTATTTTATTGGCGCCACGATGCAAAGGAAACAAGAAACATGATCGCTTTATGCAAGAAAGTGGTACAGCAGGTTCCATCGTACCAGCTCTATTTTCAGAAAAATGATACGTTTTGGGAGAGGATTTCATGAGTCAAACACAAACGAAGCTGCTGAGAAGGAATGAACATGTTGAGAGCGAAATGATTGGCAGTGAATGGATTCTGCTAAATATGAAGGAGCATGTGGCGACCAAGTTGAATGAGCTTGGAGGTTATATATGGAGCATCATCCCTGAATATGGACTCATTGATGAGATCATTGAGAAAATTGCCGAAGAGTATGAGATTGATCGTCATACTGCTGAACAAGATGTGAACTCCTTTATAGAGCAGCTGTTAGGCAGCGGTCTGCTGAAATATGATGGATGAGACCAAAATCGTGACCGAATGGTTGACTAGACGCGGAGGGATCGAGCTTCCCTCCTGGGGACGCAGTATGTTTCCCTTCATGATGGAAGGGGAGCGCAGCTCCTTTGAGGCGTTCAGCCATGACGGACTCCGGATCGGTGAAGTATATCTCTTCATTACCACAGAGGGAAAGCTCGTCTGTCATCGTCTTTATGATATTCAAGGGGAAGGCGATTCGAAACAGTACATATTTAAAGGGGATACGAATATTGTCCCTGATGAACCGGTAAATGCCGCTCGGATTCTGGGGTGTTTCACGGGCACGTATAAGAAAAAAGGCTGGATTCCGGCCCATCATTGGAAGTTGTCATTGCTAACCTGGATAACACTTAACATACCGCTGTGGCCAAAGATGGTGAGGCGGTATTTGTCGTTCAGAAGGCTATAAATAGAAAGTTGTGTTGATTATGAGGGGAATAAGAAGACGAGAATCGAGCGCATCTGGTAATTCGGGATTATTTGGCATGGAAGAAGCATGGCTGACATTACAGGGAGACTTGAACCGCAATATGCAGTTTGAACAATTACAGGTTTTGTTTACTGCTTCCAAGCTTCTCGTACTGGATCGTGAAGGGAGACAAATCCTGCACATTCCCAAGCAGAATGTTGAAAACATTAGATTGATTGAGGCTCTGGGCGGTGGCTATCTTGTGGCTTCGACAGCTAAAGGTCCGGTTGAAATTCTTCGGTTCACGGAAATGCATCTCGATTCCTGTCGTAAGGCTCTATCACGGGTTGAACAGTGGGTATCGAAAGATTCATTCACCACGGATAAACGCAACGATTTGAAGGATAGAAATAAAACCTGTGCCCATTGTGGGCGCGTTATGAGATCTGCTAAGGATTCCTGTATGCGTTGTAACCGTAAATGGAGTACCGTGTCTCATCTTCTTCAGCGGAGTAGAGCCTATAGTGCTTCTATGATTGTGATGGGAATTATCGTTATCCTTACGGTTCTTGTATCACTTGCCCCTCCGTATATAATCAAATGGATTATTGACGGGATATCAGCACCTGTCGGTATGGGTGGCGTTTCCTCTCATTTATTATGGATGTCTGGTTTGCTCGCGGGGATTTACATTTTACAAGCCCTGCTGCAAATGATTGAAGGCTATACTGCGATTTCGATCGGTGGGCGTTTTCTGGGTGAACTTCGGAGAGATATGTTTCATGCCCTGATGAAGCAATCCATGCGTTTTTTTGATAACCGTCAGGTTTCTCAATATATTGGACGCATTAACCAGGATACCGATACCATCAAGGATTTTATGTCCCAAGGCATAGTTCATCTGACGTCGCAATTGTTATCAGCCCTCTTTATTCTGGGGATGCTGTTCTATTTGGATTGGCGTATGACCTTGATGATTCTAATACCGCTTCCACCGCTTGGACTATTCGTGATGCGTCTGTGGCCCAAGGTGAGAGAAATGTGGTATTCCCAGTGGCAGTCGTCTATTCATGTTCAAAATATGGTTGGAGAAGCCCTTCAGGGAATACGGATCATTAAAGCTTTCTCTAAGGAAAATGATGAGAAAGAGCGTTTTGATAAGGCAAATTCTCGATTTGTAAACCGCATGATATCCATACAGAATTTATGGATGTTCATGACACCCGTACTGACGTTGTTTATTTCATTATTTGTTGCGCTTATCTGGTTTGCCGGAGGACGAAAAGTTCTGGAAGGTGGCATGACTGTCGGAACCTTGAGTGCATATGCAACTTATCTGATCATGTTTTTCGGACCTGTTAAATGGTTGGCGCAGTCCGCAAGCTGGATAAATGAGGTGCTTGGATCCGCAGAACGAATTTTTGAGGTGATCCATACTCCAGCCGAAGTGACGGACGACGAGGAAGCGCAGCCACTTAGCAAAGTCCGGGGAGAGATTAGATACAACCATGTGGGGTTTGGTTATGCGAAAGATAGACGAATTTTGCATGGAATCGATCTCCATATTGCACCTGGTGAAATGATAGGCTTAATCGGTCCCTCCGGGGCGGGCAAGTCGACTTTGATTCATCTATTATGCCGCTTCTATGATCCGGATGAGGGGGAGATATTACTGGATGGCCGTCGCCTTAGCAGCATCAGACAAGAGGAACTGCGCAAAAATATCGGTGTTGTCTTTCAGGAAACCTTCCTCTTTGATGGTACGATTGCACAGAATATCGCTTACGGAAATCCTGAAGCTGAAGCACAGGATATTATACAGGCAGCAATGACCGCAAATGCACATGATTTTATATGCCGACTCCCTCATGGCTATGAGACAAAGGTAGGAGAGCGTGGACACCGTCTGTCTGGGGGAGAGCGGCAGCGAATAGCGATTGCAAGAGCTGTATTACTCGATCCACCGATCCTCATTCTGGATGAAGCAACATCTTCCGTAGATGTTGAGACCGAAGCGGCCATTCAGGAAGCAATGGATAAGGTGATTCAAGGGAGGACGACCATTGTGATTGCCCATCGCCTGTCAACCCTACAGCGCGCAGACCGGCTTTTGGTTCTTGAAGGAGGAAGACTTGTCGAAAGCGGAAGTCATGAGGAGCTGCTCAATCGCGGAGGGGTATACCATCGTTTGCTTCATGCTGCACAGGGGGCGTCAGGCAGAGAGGTATGGATACCGATGCAGGAGGTTGCGAGATAGTGAGAATAAGCAGGGGAATACGACATAAGGGTTCAGGGCTTCGGTTTTATCGGAATGAGGAAGGGGTACTGGAGGCTGTTATGAATGGAGAGCCGGTCAGTGATATATACCTCGTTCTCACATTTCCAGTTACAGAGCCGGAGAGGTATATTTCTGTGCGAACCGCATCGCATCAAGAGATTCACCTAATTCATTCGTTAAGTGAGTTAGATATATCAAGCCAAGCTGCGGTACGGGAGGATCTTGAGCGCCGCTATATGATTCCTAAAGTTGTTGCAATCAAGATGATCAAACGTCAGGGTAACCATTGGTTATGGGATGTGGAGACCAGTTATGGCAAGGTTGCGTTTCGTACGAACCAACCCCAAGAGAATATAGACATACTATCAAACGAAACATACATCATTCGAGATACCGATGGAAGGCGATTTGCTCTACATGTGTCGCGCCTCGACAAACGCAGCAAGCTATTTTGGAATAAAATCATTTAGTTATATGGACTCACAATTTAAATGAAAAGAGTACCAAATTATGTAAACGCTTGCCGAAAGGAGGCGTTTTTCTTTTTTTATTATCCTGTATTTATATTTGTGTACGCTTTCATGCCTAGAAAATATGCTGAAATATTGTGAGATATCTTCTGATTGTGTAACAAAATGTATCGTTAATAGGTAAATAAGACCAATTCAGTATTGACATGATACGAATTGTATCGTAAATTGAAGATGCTATATGATACGAATTGTATCGGAAAAGAACATTTGCTTATGGACGGAGGAAATTTAGTGGAACTTGAACTTAAGGAGTATGCTACCGTTTTGAAAAAAAGACTATGGCTAATTCTCCTTGTTGTTGCTGTGGTCTGCGTACTCGTTGGATTTTACAGCTATCGAATGGTTGAACCTCAATATGAAGCAAGCAACAAGATGATTGTGACAAACAAAACAGAGGAGAAAAAGTCTGTCCTTAGTTCAGATGACATGGATATGGGGATGCGCTTGGTTTATACATACAAGGAAATTATCGGAACGAGCGTGATTTTGGAGAAGGTCGTTGAGCAGCATCCGGAATTGAAACTCACTGTGAAAGATTTGATCGATATGATGGTGGTTGATTCGGTGCAGGATACACCGGTTATGACGATATCTGTCAGAGATTATAGCTATGAAGGTGCCCTTAAAGTATCAAAGGCCGTTGCTGATGTATTTAAATCCGAAATCTCCTCTATCATTCCGGGTGGAAACATAACGATTCTGTATGAAAATAATGCAGATCCCAAACCAGTCACTCCAAGCCCATTGCTGTATGTGGTGATTGCTTTCGTAGTGTCACTTATGCTGTCGATTGGCTTCTGCTTCTTGCTCGAATATTTGGATGATTCTATCCGTACTGACAAAGAGGTCGAGATGGTTCTTGGACTTCCAACTCTTGCTGTCATACAGCATTTCAAATCAAGTGATTTCAAAGCGAGAGGCGGATCCGTTTCCAGACGCAGCCCGGTAGAACCTCCAGGGTCCGGTAAAGCTATCGTTAACGCGTCTGATTGATAGGATTTTAAGATAGCATACATCAGGTGATGCCTACTGAACCTCTACCACCGTAGGCACTCGATTATGCTGTGGGCATCCGTAATGAAGGATGCCTTAGACGTTCATCGTCAAGGGCATAAAGTGAGGCAGGGTTAGATGCCCTCGCTTAAGCACTCGGCATACACGACAACCAATCTTCCAGTACACACGAAATGATAAGGATAGAGGAGGGAAGTACAATGGCAACCATTAAAAAAGCTATCATACCTGCTGCCGGACTGGGTACTCGATTTTTGCCAGCAACCAAGGCAATGCCCAAAGAGATGCTTCCGATCGTGGATAAACCAACTATCCAGTACATTGTGGAAGAGGCAATAGAGTCAGGTATTGAGGACATTATTATCGTCACAGGTAAAGGCAAGCGGGCAATTGAGGATCATTTTGATCATGCATTTGAGCTAGAGCATAAGTTGAGGCAAACCAAGAAACTTGATTTGCTTCATGAGGTACAGCGTCCTTCACGAATGGCGGACATTCATTATATTCGTCAGAAGGAACCCAAAGGGCTGGGTCATGCTGTATGGTGCGCACGAAAGTTTATAGGCAACGAACCGTTTGCCGTTCTGCTGGGGGACGATATTGTTCGTGCCGATAAGCCGTGCATCAAACAATTGATTGAGCAGTACGAACAGACACAGAGTTCAGTCATCGGCGTGAAATACGTATCTCCCGAAGAGGTGCATCGATACGGAATCATTGATCCGTACCCTGTACCCACCATTGGGGGATTATCCCGAGTACAAGGAATGGTGGAAAAGCCGCAAGCTGATGAAGCTCCATCGAATTTGGCTATCATGGGACGTTATATCCTGACTCCAGCCATATTTTCATACCTTGAGCAAATGAAGGAAGGAATCGGTGGGGAAATCCAACTGACGGATGCCATACAGAAGTTGACTGACATTGAAGAAGTGTACGCCTACCAGTATGAAGGCACCCGCTATGACGTTGGAGAGAAGCTCGGGTTTATTCTTACATCGGTTGAGTTCGCATTGATGAAAGATGAGCTGCGTCTTCCATTACTGCATGGACTTGAGCAAATGATACATAAGAATCGAACGTTGGCTAGATAGGAGACCAGGTCAAGCCATGAATGTAGAGACGACGATAGAAACGAGAACGCTGGAGAGTGTTGTAGCAGAAGAATATCCGATGATGACAGGGGTACACCTTGTTCCAGCGAAGCCCCATATCGGGTATTCCCGACTGAAAAGGGTAGGGGACGCCATTCTGTCTGCAGTTGGTCTTATTCTGCTCTTGCCTCTATTTATGATCATATTCCTGTGTATGAAGTTCGAAAATCCCCATGGCCCCATGTTTTTCTCTCAGACCCGCGTAGGAAAGAACGGGAGAATCTTTAAAATGTACAAAATCCGTTCCATGGTTGTAAACGCGGAGGAGCTGCAACAAAAACTGATTCATCTAAATGAGATTGAGGGTGCTATGTTCAAGATGAAGAACGACCCTCGGATCACGAAGGTCGGACGTATTCTTCGGAGAACGAGTCTTGATGAGCTTCCACAGCTGTGGAATGTACTCCGGGGCGAAATGAGCCTTGTTGGCCCGAGACCGCCGCTGCCTACAGAGGTAGAGTCCTATACACCATATGATATGCAGCGGTTAAGTGTAGTACCTGGCTGTACCGGCTTGTGGCAGGTAAGCGGGAGAAACGCGCTTGGATTCCATGAAATGGTGGAGTTGGATTTGCAGTACATCCGCGAACAATCTACGACCCAGGATATCCGGATTATGCTAAAGACAGTCCGAGTGTTTCTAGGGTCCAAAGATGCTTTTTAATGAAGGAGATGGCAGATATGAATTTGGATTCCCGGATATATGTGGCCGGTCATCGCGGTCTTGTGGGATCTGCTATTGTAAGAGCTCTTGAACAACAGGGATACCATAATCTGGTTACCCGTACCAGTCAAGAGCTGGATCTGCGAGAACATGATCGCGTAGAGCAATTCTTTTGCAGTGAAGGAATCGAATACGTGTTTCTCGCTGCAGCGAAAGTCGGTGGCATCGTTGCTAATCGCGATTATCCTGCCGATTTCATACGCGATAATCTTCAAATCCAGAATAATGTTATTGATCTTTCTTACCGCTACGGAGTGAAGAAGCTGCTATTTCTTGGCTCTACGTGTATTTACCCCAAATTGGCGCCACAGCCGATGAAAGAAGAATATTTCATGACAGGCACTTTAGAACCTACCAATGAGGCATATGCCATTGCCAAAATAGCCGGGATCACGATGTGTCAATCATATAACAGGCAATATGGAACTCGCTTTATATCGGCCATGCCTACGAATTTATACGGTCCGAATGATAATTATGATTTGGAAACCTCTCATGTTCTTCCGGCTTTACTGCGGAAAATACATGAAGCTAAAGAGAATGGCCGACAAGAAGTAGAAATATGGGGAAGTGGTCAGCCAAAACGGGAATTTCTCCATGCTGACGATCTTGCCGATGCTTGTGTATTCCTGATGAATCAATATGAGGGGAATGACATTGTCAATATCGGATGCGGTAAGGATGTGTCGATCCGTGAGCTTGCCGAAAGTATTGCCTCCATTATTGGTTACGAAGGACAGTTTGTTTATAACACTTCGAAGCCTGACGGAACACCAAGGAAGCTGGTTGATGTTAGCAGACTGACTGAGCTTGGCTGGAGGGCTTCGATTACTTTGGAGCATGGCTTAGCCCGAACGTACGATCATTTTTTGGAATCTCATCAGATCTTCAGTAAACCTGTTGGAGGATAAATATGAAAAGAGCATTGATTACCGGTGTTACCGGCCAGGATGGTTCATATCTTGCTGAATTTCTTCTCAGCAAAGGCTACACGGTCTATGGACTGAGACGTCGGACCAGCACGCCCAATTATGAGAATGTGCAGCATATCAAGGAGCAAATTCACTGGATATCTGGCGATCTTACCGATCTTGCATCACTAATCGAGGCTGTCCGTATTGCGGATCCTCATGAAGTATATAACCTGGCAGCCCAGTCTTATGTAGCGGCTTCCTGGCCTCAGCCTCTGGCGACAGGTCAAATGACAGCCATCAGCGTTACCAATATGCTGGAGGCGGTCCGACTCGTTAAACCGGATACGCGTTTCTATCAAGCATCGAGTAGCGAGATGTTTGGCAAGGTGATTGAAACTCCGCAGAAGGAGACCACTCCATTTTATCCGCGAAGTCCTTATGGTGTAGCTAAGGTATATGGTCATTGGATCACGGTGAATTATCGAGAAAGCTTTGGGATGTTTGCTTGCTCCGGCATTTTATTCAATCATGAATCCCCTCGGCGGGGGTTGGAGTTTGTTACCAGGAAAGTGACAGATGCTGTGGCCAGGATCAAACATGGTTTGCAGCAAGAGCTGCGTATGGGGAATCTTGATGCGTTGAGGGATTGGGGATATGCAGGGGATTATATTAAGGCCATGTGGTTAATGCTCCAGCAGGAGCAACCGGACGATTTCGTCATATCGACGGGTGAAATGCATACAGTCAGAGAGCTGCTTGAAGTAGCCTTCTCGTATGTGGACTTAAATTATGAGGATTATGTAGTTATGGACCCAGAATTCGTACGACCTGCGGAGGTTGATTTGCTTCTCGGGGATTGTACGAAAGCTAAACAGCAGCTGGGGTGGGAACTTGAAGTCAGTTTTCAGCAGTTAATTAAAATGATGGTGGATGAGGACATGAAGCGGGTGCGAGCAGAGATTAAATACCAAGAAGCGCTGTCTGCGGCATTGGTGTGAGAAGCAAACGCTCATCAAGAAAACAGAGCGGAAAGCATGGACTCCATCATCTTCGTGAATTAACTCGTAATCAAACTGTGAATGGTGGTTTGTGGATATTTGTAGGGCGGGCATTCTTTGCGGGGTCCGCCTTACTTATTAACATTTTACTATCAAGGGTCCTGGATACGGCAGCTTTCGGTGCATATTTGATGGCTTTTAACATCGCTTTTTTCGGTGGTGTGTTCGGTACGCTCGGATTGAATCAGAGTATTATTCGTTTTATGGCTGAGCACAGGGAAAATGGAACGTGGAGGAGGGCCAAGAATACCGCGCTGCTGTCTTTAAAGTTAGCGTCTATTGGAGCGGCGGGTACGGGACTGTTGTATATATTTTTGCAGCTCACGCTCCTTAAAGGCGTATTAGGCTCGGAACTTATGGCTTCCGCTGCACTATGGACAGGGCTATGGATTATGCTGACGGTGCTGCAGAATTTAATAGCTGAAACCTTTCGGGGTCATGGTGATGTCAAACAGGCAACATTATTTAGCGGCGTATTGTCCAATTTCTGCATGCTTGTGGGTTTGGGTTTGATGATGTGGCTGGGCCGTTCGTCTTGGTCGCTTCAGGAAGCGCTTCTGCTCGTGACAGTCTGTATGGGGGCAAGCTGCTTCATAGCCGGTTGGCGATTGTTAAAGCTCCTCCAGGTAAGAAACCGGCAGCAAACGAATGAAGCGGCAATGAGCAATGAGCCAAGGGCACGGCAACTGCTGGCTGTCTCATTGCCAATGATGGCATCCAATGTAGCTCTGTTTATGCTGACCTCAAGCGACATCTGGATTTTAGGTGTATTTTACAGCGAGAGTGAAGTGGCGATTTACGGGGCAGCAGTTCGCTTAATGGCGGTGCTTAATTTTTTTGTGGTGTTGATGAATACATTGATGACGAGCATCATCTCCAAATATTTCGGCAGTGCTCAGTTCCCCAAAATACAGAATTATGGACGAATTATAGTGGGTATCTCCACATTGCCTGCAATTGTTATTGGAGCTGTTTTTATTGTAATGGGCGAGCAAGTACTCAATCTGGCTTTTGGAACTACATATGGTTCGGGTCAAACGATACTGGCGGTATTGTCGGTGGGGCAGTTAATTAATTTGTTTGCAGGTCCATCAGGCCTGCTTCTGACCTTAACCGGTAATGAGCGTACCATGTTGAAGATTACACTGATTACGAGTGTTGTCACGGTAATAGCGGCTGTAACAGTTGTTTATCTATGGGGACCTTTTGCGCTTGCGATAGTGATGGTATGCGGTTTGTTTGCACAGAACGGGTGGATGTGGGTAGAAGTGAGAAGAAAACTTGGTATTTCGGTTCACTTCAATCCCGTTGATCTGGTTCGTCAGTTGATACGTCTTGCAGGCAGAAACAAAAACTTAGAACAGCAAGTTCGAATAAAGGGAGCCAGTTACAAATGATACGGACTCAGTGGGTAGAAGACAGATCTGAAGTATTTCTGTCCGTAGTCACGGTTTGCAGGAATAATTTGCAGGGTCTGATCAAAACTTGGCAGAGCGTAAGGTCCCAATCTATCTCGTTGGAGTGGATCGTAGTGGATGGACAATCAGACGACGGTACGCTGGTTTTTCTTCAGAGTATTGAAGATGAACGGTTGTCTTTTATCAGTGAACCAGATCAAGGCATCTACGATGCCATGAATAAAGGGCTGGAACATTGTAAAGGTCGTTACGTTGTCTTCATGAATTCCGGGGATCAGTTTCATGATCATTTGACTGGAGACTTGCTTCAAGTGCAGGCCTTACGAAATCACCTACCCGATTTGCTGTATGGCGATGCACTTGAGGAAACAACCTTCGGTGAACTGTTATACAAAGCAGCCCGCAGTCATAAGCGAATGTGGTACGGCATGTTTACGCATCATCAGTCCATGGCTTTCAGGCTGGGAAGCCTGCACAGCATCAGGTATCGCCTTGAATATCCCATTGGAGCCGATTACGCTTTGACGGCAGAACTGTTGGTAAGAGGTGGAACTGCAGCATACATTCCGGAGCCCTTATGTATTTTTGAACAGGGTGGAGTCTCACAAATACAGCATAGGCAAGGTCAGAGGGATCAATGGTTTATCCGCAAGACTATTCTTGGGATGCCGATCATCCTTCGTGTTGCCGTTGCATTGCTGCATTGGGGTGTTCGTTTGGTTAAACATAGCTTTCCTAAATTCTATAAGAAGGTGCGCTTTTCTTATGAAAAATAAAATTCCGGTGTCCGTCATTATCATGACAAAGAACGAAGAAAAAAATATCGCGAAATGTCTGGCTTCGGTATCTGCTTTTGATGAAATATTCGTCGTCGATTCCAACAGCACGGATCGAACCTGTACTATAGCAAGGGAAATGGGTGCTCATGTAATCAATTTCACTTGGAATGGTCAGTACCCCAAGAAGAAGCAATGGTGCCTTGAGGAATTGCCATTCCGAAACGACTATGTGTTTTATGTTGATGCTGATGAAGAAGCTACTCCAAAGCTGGTTGCCGAAATGATGGATATGTTTCAGAGTAAGCAGACATTGGCCGCAGGTTACTTCGTAGCATACGACTATGTTTTCATGAACAAAGTGCTCAAGCATGGGCACAGGATGTATAAGCTTGTACTGTTTCACCGTAGCCAAGGCAGGTTTTTGGATCATAACGATCTGTCTGCGTCGAATATGTGGGAAGTGGAAGGGCATTATCAGCCTCAAATCGATGGAGGTACCGGGGTGCTGGGCAACTGCATGGTGCACTATGATCATGATTCCCTGTTTGACTATTTTGCGAAGCATAATCGCTACTCGGATTGGGAGGCTGTTGTCCGCTCTAATGGTGGTTTCCGTAATCTGAACGAATCCCAAATCTTTATCCGCAGTCTTCAGAAAAAGCTTTTTGATCGAATGCCGCTGAAATGGGTCGTTGCATTTATACACTCATACATTGTTAAACTCGGCTTTCTTGATGGATCCGCCGGTTTCCACTATGCCTTTGCTCGTTCCGTTTATTATTGGCAGATTGGAATCAAGATGTCGGAACTTCGGAAAGTAAGTCAGGGCACATGAACAGCCGTAGTGCTATCGGTAATCCGTTGTCCTCAGTCCCAACTCCGACCGGAGGAGGGATTTTGGGAGGGCTGGCATTTATCCTGGCTCTCTTGATTTACGCTATATTCAGCGCTCCATTTCCAGCCAATCCAGGCATGACAGAAGTTCTGATTGCTGTATTGCTCATATTGTTTGTATCACTTCCTACAGGAATTTTTGTCATAAGCGGCGGTTTCACGCTATATCGCAGATATGACACAGTTCCCATGCCGCTGCATTTGGGTTTTTTTGTGCTGCTGTGGCTGGGCCTACTAAATGGAGGCGTAATATACCGATGGGATTCTACGGATATATTGCGTGATCTCATCCCATGTGTGTATTTATTCGTCCCCTTGCTCCTTCTTCCAGCGATGAACCGTTCCAAATTAAAGTGGTTGTCTATTCTTCCTTGGTTAGTCGCAGTAATGGGTGTTATTTTATCCATCAGATTTTATATGGAAGTTCGTATTTCACCGCTGGATATAGGAAAAATGTATTATTTTGATAATTTTCTATACCTTCCGTATGATCCGAGTGTCTCTTTTGCAGGGGTTTTCCTTCCAATCATGGCTGTACACACGTGGAAAAGCTCAAACCCACTCCGTTGGCTAAGCAGTCTTGCTATGTTAATCGGAGGGTTTTTGGCGTTAGGGTCCCTAATGGCAGTGGCACAGCGGGCGCCTCTTGGGCTGGCTGTCCTATGCTTTGCGGTATATTTTGGTTTAAGTTCTGGAAGGTCCGTACGCAAGTTGCTCGTTATCCTTGTGATCATGATTGGAGCTGGAATGCTGGCACAGGAACAGATATCGAGTTCGTTTGATTTGCTGTTATCCAAGCAAGTGAACTATGGAGCGAACGGTAAGACAGATGAACTGGCAGCTGTTCTTCAGGAAACATCCAAATCGGTGTACACCTTGCTGCTCGGCATCGGGTGGGGGGGATTATTCTTTGATCCTACTTATATGTCGGAAGTCTCGTTTACGCACTCGGCATTTACCTTTCTGCTTTTAAAAGGGGGGGTTATCGGCCTGACTGTCTTCTTGGCTTATCTTAGCTGGATCTCACTGAAGTGCCTAAGACGGGTAAACATGAACAATCTGCCTTATATGCTTGCAGCTGGAGTTCCGATTATGATCGGATTGTTTTTTCAGCCCAGTTTTAAGACTCTTTCCTATGGAATGCTCCTCACTGTTCTGATCTTAAAAGATAAGGAGTCAATCTCATGAATCACAATCTGAGTTTACCTGCTGATACATTGCATAATCGAGGCAGAAGCTCAGTGGCCAACTGGGGAGGATTCGGTTTTATAGCGGCGCTGCTGTTATATGCGCTGTTTAGTTCCCCTTTTCCAGCGGACCCAGGTATTCCAGAAGCTTTGATTGCCGTTCTTTTGATTTTATTTGTATCCGTTCCAACGGGAATCATCGTCTTGGGTGGAGGTTTCTCGTTGTATCGGCATTACGGAACCGTCCCTGTCATTATTCACGCGGGTTTTTTCTTCTTATTGTGGATTGGACTCCTGAATGGCGGGGTTGTTTATGGCTGGGATATGACGGATATTATCCGCGATCTGATCCCATGTGTGTATCTGTTCGTTCCGTTATTGCTTCTGCCTGCGATGAAACGCTCAACGCTTAACTGGCTTGCCATATTGCCCTGGATCATATCCGTAATGGGCGTCATTCTATCTATTCGATTTTACCTCGTTGTACAGATTTCCCCGCTTGAAGTGGGCAGAATGTACTATTTTGACAACTTTTTATATCTACCTTATGATCCGAGCGTTTCTTTTGCGGGAGTCTTTCTTCCTATCATGGCGGTCCATACGTGGAAAAGTGCAAGCCCATTTCGATGGTTGGGCAGCATTGCGATGCTGACTGGAGGCTTTCTGGCGCTTGGATCGCTCATGGCCGTTGCCCAGCGTGCACCTCTTGCACTTGCCGTGCTGTGCTTTGCTGTGTATTTCCTGGTAAGTTCACGCAAATCAATGAATAAGCTGATCATCGGGCTGATCGTTCTTGTTGCAGCAGGAATTTTTGCCCAAGAACAAATCTCCAATTCATTTGAACTGTTGGTATCTAAGCAGGAGGATTTTGGCGCCAACGGAAAAACGGATGAGCTCGCTGCCGTATTGGCTGAAACCTCAGCGTCTCCCTACTCCATGTTGTTTGGAGTGGGCTGGGGAGGGTTGTTTCATGATCCGGCGGTGAACAACATTCTTGTCTCCTATACCCATTCAGCTGTCAGCTTTTTCTTGCTGAAGGGTGGATTGATTGGCATCGCTGTGTTGATGTCTTATCTTGGCTGGATCATGTACAGGGCTTTACAGCGGTTTACGATGGTCATGCTTCCTTATATGCTGGCAGCGTTTGTACCTGTAGTCATCGGCCTGTTGTTTCAGGTCAGTTACAAAACCTTGTCGTACGGAATGATCCTTACCCTGATTTGCCTGATACATAAGGATGTCGGTAAGGTTCATACAAATGACCAGAAGAACATTCCAAGACAGTAAGGGGTCATGAAATGAAAAAAGAAATTGTGTTTGTAGCTAATTATTTTCATCCGGATTATGCTTCCTCAGGGCAATTATTGACTGAGCTTTGTCTTGAACTTCAGCATGATTTTGATGTGACAGTTATCGCTGTTCAGCCGGAAAATGTAGATCTAGGCAAGAGAAATAAGCTGTTCGAATACGATCAGCTCGAACAAATACGCGTTATCCGTCTGCGTACACCCAAAGTGGATAAACGAAGCAAATTCAGCCGTGTCATGTTTATCCTGTCATATTTTATATTGGCTGTTATTGCTCTGCTGCGTATTAAGAAGGTGGATGTGATTTATACAATATCTTCGCCTCCAATTATCGGGGGATTGGTCGGAGCAATCGGTAAGGTTCTGAAACGGGGCAAACTCGTGTATAACATTATGGATTTTAATCCAGAGCAGGCTGAAGCTATCAGTTATACGAATCGTAAATGGCTGTTTAGTCTGGCGAAGAAAATTGATAACTTGAGCTGTAGCGTATCCGATCATATCATCACAGTTGGACAGGACATGCAAGAAACGCTGAACCACCGTTTTCGCGGGCGCAGGGTGCCCAGCAACAGTGTCATCAACAATTGGACTGACGAGCAGGATATCATCCCCTTGCCTCGCAGTCATGCTCAAGTATCGAAGTTTGTGAGAGAGCATGATTTACAAGGGAAATTTATCGTGATGTATTCGGGCAATCTGGGTTTGTATTACGATTTGGAGAATATTATTCGAGTGGCTTCGGATTTTAAGGATCATCCGGAAGTCCTGTTTGTTTTTATCGGGGATGGCGCAGTGAAGCCCGAAATGCAGCGGTATGTGAAGGATAAGGGATTACAGAATGTGCGTTTCCTTCCTTTTCAGCCTAAGGAACATATCAAATACTCCCTGTGCGCAGCAGATGTTCATCTGGTAGTCAATCAAAAGGGAATCAAGGGTGTCTCTGTTCCGAGCAAAATATACGGTGTTATGGCAGCTGGAAAGCCAATTCTCGGTGTCCTGGAACAAGGCAGCGAGGCTGCTGTTCTAATTAAGGAGAGCGGATGCGGAGTTGTGATAGAGCCGCAACAATACCATGAAATCTCCGAGCATATAGCGAATATGTACGCCTGCGGTCAGGAGACGTTGGAATTGACAGGGCGAGGCGGCAGGTTATATTTGGAACGTTATCTTGCCAAATCTCAGTCCATCGATAAATACCGAACGCTTCTGCAATCCATATAATTTCTGTGTGAAGGATGGAGGGAAGTAGTAAGATGAAAATTATTTTATTGTCCGGTGGTTCAGGTAAGCGTCTGTGGCCTCTCTCCAACGAACTTCGTTCCAAACAGTTCCTCAAAGTGCTCCCAGGAGATAAGGGACAGTCTGAATCTATGGTCCAACGGGTTTGGAAACAGCTGCAGAAGACCAATTTGGCTGATTCATCCTTTATTGCCGCAGGCATATCGCAGATTGAAATTATTCGAAATCAGCTCCCTGGCAGAGTGCCCATTATCGTGGAACCCCAGCGGCGGGATACCTTCCCGGCTATTGCGCTCGCTGCCGTATACTTGTATTCGATTGCCAATGTGGATTTGAAGGAAACAATAACAGTATTGCCTGTAGACCCTTTTGTGGAAGAACCTTTTTTTCAGACCTTGTCTTCCTTAGATCGAGTTTTAGCCGATTCAGGAGCAGATATCGCTCTGATGGGAGTCAAACCAACCTATCCTTCGGAGAAATACGGTTATATTCTGCCAGAGCGAGCCAAAGCCGGACCGGTCGCCTTCCATAAAGTAAAAAGCTTTAAAGAAAAACCAAGCGAAGAGCAGGCCCTGGAATACATGGAACAGTCTGCTTATTGGAACTGCGGTGTGTTTTCTTTCAAGCTCGATTATCTAATTCAGCTGTTGATTGATAAGGGACTCCCGATTCAATATGAGGAGATGTCGAAACAATATTCGCGATTGTCCAAGATCAGCTTTGATTATGAGGTAATAGAGCAGGCTCAGCGCGTAGTGGTTGTTCCGTATGAAGGCAGCTGGAAGGACCTTGGGACATGGAACACGCTAACAGAAGAGATTCCCTCGCCCATAAACGGAAAGGGAATGATCAGCGATGATTGCCAGAACACGCATTTAATTAATGAATTGGATATTCCGGTAGCCGTGCTGGGGCTCTCTAATGTAGTAGTTGCTACAGGTGCTGATGGTATTTTGGTTACGGAGAAATCATCCAGTCCGCGATTGAAAGAATTCATTTCACATATCGAACAGCGGCCAATGTACGAGGAACGGCGATGGGGGTGGTATCGGGTGCTGGACCTGCAAAAGCACAAGAATGGGCAGGAGGTTCTGACAAAGCGAATTCGGATAGATGCAGGGAAGAACTCCAGTTATCATTATCATCTTCACCGTGAAGAATATTGGACCATTACGAGCGGTACTGGAGAAGTGTGCATTCAAGATAAGGTGCAACCCGTTAAAGCCGGAGATGTGCTCAAAATTCCAGCGGGAACCCTGCATGGTATTCGTGCCCTGGAGGATCTTGAATTTATAGAGGTTCAATCCGGTACTGAGGTATCAGAGGAAGATACGATAAGGCTAACATTTCAATGGGAAGAAATGACTCAGTTCGTCTAAGGGTATAGGCGATAATGTAACGGGGAGGATATCGTGAGCAGAAAGAGAAGCAGCTACAGGAGCAAGAAGCGCCTGTTGATCATCATCATCGTAATCATGTGGATGAGCATCATTTTTTTCTTCTCCTCCCAGTCGTATCAGCAGCAGGATCTAAGACCGTGGCTGCAGAAGCACTTGCCTGAAACAACGATTGAACATTGGTTTTCCTGGGTTTCATTCACTTATGCCGGGGAAATTGTCAGTATCGATGCAAAGGGTATGCCTGGATTTGTTGAATTCTTCATTCGAAAGGCTGCTCACATCGGAGAATATCTAGTTCTTGGCGGCCTGTTGTTTCTACTGCTGGCGACCTTGTTGCGAATCAGGGCCAGGGTCGCCATGCCAATTGCGTGGTGCTTATGCGTGCTGTATGCCATCAGCGACGAGCTGCATCAAAGTACATCAGGTTACCGCGTCTTTAAAGCACAGGATGTTGTTTTGGATTCAATCGCCGCTTTGTTCGGTATTACGCTGGTTAGTGCATATACATATTGGAGGTCTGCAAGAACGAGACCGAGGGAAGTGTTAGATCGGAGAGGATGACAAGGTATGAGAAAGTGGCTTAAGATTACGGGGACTGCACTTGTAAGTCTTACAGTGTTGGCAGGCGGTTACGGTATATATGTGTATCAGTCTGTTAAAGCGACAGCTGAACAAATTTACGAGCAGCGAGAACCGTCATCGCTTCCCGCTTTTATATCAGCCGATCCGGTCCTGGAGGAAATACATTCCGCAGATATTGATCAGCGCGAGCCCTTCACAGTTCTGGTGCTGGGCATCGATGAGCGCCCCAATGATCGTGGGCGTTCGGATGCGATGATTATGC
Organism: Paenibacillus glucanolyticus NBRC 15330; assembly: GCF_004000885.1. Lineage (GTDB taxonomy): Bacteria > Bacillota > Bacilli > Paenibacillales > Paenibacillaceae > Paenibacillus_AQ > Paenibacillus_AQ glucanolyticus. The sequence continues at coordinate 127,521 of NZ_BIMC01000005.1, read as the reverse complement.
TATCGGTCAATCCGTCTAAACAATCCATACTCATGTTCAACATACCAAGGGATACCCGAACATTAATTGTAGGCCATGGTACCGAGGACAAAATCAATCATGCCTATGCCTTTGGAGGAATTCAGATGTCCGTCCGGACGGTGGAAGAACTGCTGCATTTTCCTGTTAATTATTATATTAAAGTTAATATGGAAGGATTTGCGAACATTATTGATGCTCTTGGCGGAGTAGATGTAGATAATACAATAACGTTTAATTATGAGGGACATCATTTTAAAGAAGGCAGTTTACATTTGAACGGACAAGAAGCATTGGCTTATTCTCGTATGCGTTATGAGGATCCGCGCGGCGATTTGGGCCGAAACTCACGTCAGCGTCAAATTGTGAAAGAGGTATTGAAGAATGCGCTTGATGTTTCAACCGCTTTTAAGCTTGAAACCTTACTTAAGGAGGTAGGCACAAGCGTAAAGACAGATATACGATTTGATGAGATGAAGACTTTTGTAACGGAATATCGGCAGGATATGAAGAAGATCGAGCAGGTCGAGATTCAGGGCAGCGGCCAGAATATCGGCGGTATCTGGTATTATAATGTGGCTGATAAGGAGCGTGAGCGAATCCATGAGCTGCTCAAAGAGCATATGGATCGAGAGGGTTCTTGATCTGAAACGAAGCGGGTGAAGACGTGCGTCTTCACCCGCTTCTTTATTAAAATGTTCAAAGCTCAGGTCGTTTGAACTATCCCAGCTTGATCCAGGTATGAACACCTTTTGAACGCTGCTTGCAGATATATAGGGAATCCACGCCGCTGCTGTCCTCAACCATGATGATTCGGCCCCGGTGGGCGGCAGATGCTGCAGGGATTGCGGGCAGCGGACTGATGACCATACTGCTGGAACGGATCAGTTCAGTAAAGACTGCTGAGCTTGATATCGTCTCCTCACCATAAGGGATTTGATTAACGATATTCGGTATAACGTAAATAGAATGGATTTGAAGGTTCAGCGGTTCATATACAACGAGGTCGACGATATCGGAATAGAATTTCTTAAACGTTTTGGTGATGGTGAAGCGTTCAGAGCCAGCAGGAAGTATGAGTGTCAGATCGTTGGTGTCCCCCCCGATGTCAACAAATAATGGAGTGGATATACCGGAAAGATTAGTGCCTGAGATAACAAAAGTGTAGTATTCATGCTTATGCAATCGCTCTATGGTTCTCATTCGGAGCTTGATCTTGGTGCTGCTCGTACTCTGCGAGACAATACAACCTGATGGAGCAGCCTGTTTGAAGGTAAAGCCAGGGTCGGGTTCTACCGAGTAAGGGACATCATTTGCAAACATGGCATATAATGACGGATTTCGAAGCAGGTTATGCCCTGCAGAGCCTATATAGGGTACAGTGCGTCGTTCCGTTAAATAGAAGGAATCCCGAAATGATGTTCGATCCGCAATGTTCTCGACGATTACACAGCCGACAGGATCTTTGACCAGTGTCCCGTGTGTTGTATTGGGATGATTAGCCTGAATTCGGTAATTGCGAGGGCCGAGAATGATATCTTGTGATGCTGTAGAACCTGGATCAACGGTAACGATGTAACCTTTATTGGGATTATAATCCGTGATAGCATAGTGATCCAGACGGCATCCGTCAATCCATACGCCGGAAGTATGCCCGTAGATACCGACAAAGCTTTCATAGGTGGCTTCTGCATGACATTCTTCAATAGATATGGCTCGGGAGTTATTCAATTTGATTAGAGGGGCTGTCATTACTTTATTTGCAGCAATTGCATCTCGCATGACATCTTCCTCGGTGCGTCCTTCAGAGGGAGAAGCAGGGGGAACGGCCTGTTCGCTCCTTTCAAAAGCGGTTGACGTAATATGAATACTGTCTGAGTTCACTATTTCAAGGTGGGGGTAATTCCGTACTGATCTTGAAAAAAAGCAATTATCAATGGTTGTACACAATACGATATCCTCCAATTTCAAACCTGTTCCCAGATACCCCGTCTCCTGCCAGAATCGGCAATTGCGAAACGAGATCATGTAGCCCCCATAACCTGAAGTGGAGTTCGTACCGCTTCGCATCCCCTGAATATATACCCCGATTTTCCCTTCGCCGCATGCACTTGAAAAGAAACGCTCGAACATTTGGTGTGCACCTTGGGGCAAATAAATCCCCCCGCCTTGGGCGTGGTTTATATAAAAGTCTCTAAATAAGATGGTTTCAGCCATGTCTTTATCACTGTAAAGGGCGTAGTCGGTACCCGTATAGATAATACCGCTGTCATACATTCCATCCCCATAGATCGTAAGCCCGATCCCCTGCGTGGCGTTGGTATTAGGCCTTTCCTGTTTCGGTAATACCAAGGTTTGCGTTATACGGTATCGGCCTTTAGGCATATAGATGACCGAGTATGAACCTGATGCACACGCATTTATTGCGCTTTGGAAGGCTAACGTATCGTCTGCAACACCATCGCCTTTTGCTCCGAAATTTTTAACATTGGCTAGATTATTCAGGACAGGCATGTTTGTTTCCTCCCAGCTGATTTGTTTATTCTTATTTACAAAATATGATCAAGGATCGTATGAAGTGATGCCTGTTCACCTAATTGTCCTTAAGTATTGAAGATATTTGTTTGACAAAAGGGTACAAATTTATTAGGATACATTCTGTATCGAAAACCATTATATCAAGCCATTTCTCATTGGGAGTGGATCATGTGTGAAGAATGAAATGAAAATGTATTGTATCAGCTGCCGTCGGATCGTGCTGATGATAGAGGGTGTTAGTGTGTTTAAAACCGGTTTCTACAGATATGATATGCCGATGGGAATATGTAGAGAGTGTAACACTGTCACATCCAATACATCATTTCTTATAGTGCAAGATAGTTGAATGATTAGTCGTATAAGACACATCAAGTGAGGGTACGAATAGACTCATATTATGTAATGTGTATAATTAGGGATAATTGAACGTGCGTCATTTGGCAAAGGAGAATCGATTTCATGAAGCAGGAACCGCTGGTAAGATTGCTCGGGGTTACGAAGAAAATATCGTCCAAGGTTCTGGTTGATGATGTGACCTTAGATATCCTGCCTGGACAGATCTTCGGATTTCTTGGGCCGAATGGAGCAGGCAAGACAACGACCATTCGGATGATGGTGGGGCTGATGTCCATTACCAAAGGGGATATTACCGTCGGGGGTTACAGCATTCGGAACCATTATGAGCAGGCAGCCGCCCAGATTGGAGCGATTGTCGAGAATCCCGAGATGTATAAATTTCTGTCCGGTTATAACAATTTGAAGCATTTTGCGCGTATGATGCAGGGCATCACCAAAGAACGCATCGACGAAGTGGTGGAGCTCGTTGGGCTGGGCAACCGAATCCATGAGAAGGTGCAGACCTATTCGCTGGGGATGCGCCAGCGTCTGGGCGTGGCGCAAGCACTGCTGCATAGACCGAAGCTCTTGATTCTGGACGAGCCGACAAACGGCTTGGACCCACAGGGGATCCGGGAGCTGCGCGATTACTTGCGCAGATTGACGCAGGAGGAAGGGACGACGGTATTCGTATCCAGTCACCTGCTGTCTGAGATGGAGCTTATGTGTGATACCGTTGGTATTATTCGCCATGGCAAGCTGATTGACATCCGGAAACTTCGGACGGCTGAAGGGGAGCGGATGTTTGAGGAAACGGCATTTACTGTGAGTGATGCGGACGCTGCCGAAGGACTGCTCCAGGATTTTCAAACGAGAGCCCAGGAACATCGAATTATCGTCCGTGGGGACCGGAACATGATTGCCGATATCAATGCGGTTTTGGTCGGAGCCGGCATTCAGGTGTATGCCATACAGCCGGTAACGCGGTCGCTGGAGGATCAATTTTTGGAAATGACGGGAGGGGGATCCGCCGTTGAGTAACTTTACCCGTCTTGTCGCCAATGAGAATATGAAGATTTACTACCGTGTACGGACATGGGTTATGCTGTCAATCCTGGTGTTGTTTAATGTGGCGATGCCTGCCATGCTGTACTTTACCAACGCACCGATGGATGTCTGGACCGTGTTTACCTGGACCGAAAGCTTCACCATTTATTTGAGTGCCATATTCTCGGTAATCATCGCTGCGGATCTTGTTGCCGGCGAATTTGCAGGAGGCACAATCAAATTGCTGCTGATTCGCCCGTGGAGCCGAGGCAAAATCCTGATGTCCAAATTCACGTCCCTGGTTCTATTTAATCTGCTCTGTGCGGGAATTACGGCTGTGGTGGGTATCGCTATCTCCATGCTGTTGTTCTCGGGCAACACGGGATTCTCTAGCGGATTTGAGGGATCGTCCATGAACAACTCCCTGCTGCTCCTGCTGACGGATACGATCCAGGTGTTTGTGATCTCGCTGATAGCCTTTATGCTATCTACCGTATTCCGTTCAGGCGGACTGGCGATTGGATTATCGCTGCTGGTTCTGTTCACCAAAGATATATTTGGTTTTATTTTCAATCCGGAACGGTTTCAATGGGCCCAATACTTGCTCTTTCTCCATACCGATCTGAGCGGGTATATCCAGTCTCCTATCGGACCGGGAGGAGTGGGTATCGGCTTCTCCGTTTCCGTTCTGGCTGCCTATTGCCTAGTGTTTATGCTCATCTCTTGGTTAGTCTTTACCAAGAGAGATGTAGCCGCATAGCGGGAACGACAGGATAAGAAAAGAGCTCCTTCTGCCGTGTGATCACATGGTTTTAGAAGGGGCTCTTTGATTGTGCCGGCTGAATGCAGCAGCCGGTCTATATAAAACTGCCGGGTTCAGGCATTCGTCCATATGCGGGGTTAACCTGCTTCCGGACGCTGAAGCGGCAGTGGGGTTTCGGTTGATTCTGAAGGAGCGGCGTTTGCGGCTTGATGTTCCATTACACTCGCGCCATGAAGGAGTCCGCCTTCCATAATGACGAGGGAATTGGCACACACATCTCCATACATTTGTCCGGTAGGCGTAATGGTCAGCTTATTCTCCGCTGTTACATCCCCGTAGATCTTGCCAGCCACAATGACCTCCCGGGCTGAGATGCTGGAGCGCGCAACAGCGTTCTCCCCGATGGTAACGCAGCCCTGACTCTCGATGGAGCCGTTAAAGCGTCCGTCGATCCGTAAATTATCCTCGCATTGCAGAACACCCTCAACTTCGCTCCCTGGTCCAATCAGCGTATCAGTCCGGTGGGATGGTCGCTTGTTCTTCTTCTTCATACTACATTCCTCCTATTAATGAATAATAAATGGATGGAACTTATTGCAGGTAAGGTATCGGGTCAACCGTCTGATTGTTTTTGACAACCTGAAAATGAAGATGAGGCCCTGTGCTTCTTCCCGAGGAACCCAGCTTGCCAATGGTTTCTCCTTGATTAACATGATCGCCTACCGATACATCCAGACTGTCCAGGTGCATGTACCAGGTTTCCAGGCCATTGGGATGTTTCACAATGATATAAAGGCCACGGGCTCCGCTGCGTTCGGCAGCAGTTACTTCACCGGCGCCTGCGGCATAAACCGGATCACCGATTTTGCCGGCAATATCGATGCCTGCGTGATAGGCCGAGCGCCCGGTGAAAGGATCGCTACGATAACCGAAGTTTGATGTCAGACGCTTGGACGTTGTCGGCCACAGTGAAGGCGTCCCTTCCCGTTTTTCCTGGGTTTCTTGCGCCTGGTCCAGCGTGCGTGGAATATGACGTTCCATGCTGGCTATCAATTGCTGAATTTCCACAAAATCATCTTGGGTCTCTTGGGCGAGGCTCAGCATTTCATTCTCATGAACGGCAATGAATTCCCCGCCGACATGTTGGTCGTTATCATCCGGAATGGAGGAGGTCTGTCCGGACAAGCTGCCGTGCTTCTGAATGAACTGCTGAAGTTCCTGTTCCAGCTGCTGCACGCGTTCCATCTGGACCTTCGTTTGCTCTGCTTCGCCCGATAGCTGAATTATGGCTTTATTGAGGCGTTCGATGGCTTCATCCTTGTCTGTGACCGTTACTTCCATCTTGATGGCTTCCAGGCTTTTCAGGGTTAACTGCTTCTCCAGCCCCATGATCGTTTGGGCTGATTGGATCTGCAAGGAAACAATCAATCCGGCGATTGACAAAATAGCGGCCGCAGGCACCGCTATCATCAGAGGTCTGGACAGCTGGATCTGTCTGACTGAATGCTGGGCATCCCGAAGCACCAGCAGGGTTAAGCGTTGTTTACGGTGTGCGGTTTTCATGGCATCTCCCTTCCCTACATAATGAATGGATCTTAATGGCTATCCGCTAGACTTGGCCAGCCCCTTATCTAGTATGTATTCTATTCTTTCGAAAACTATGTCAAAAATGATGAGATAAGAGAACTTATTCACTATGGTGCCAGATTGGGTAATTGAATAAATACATAAGGAATTGGTCAATGATGTAGTGTAGTTATTTTGCAGGTCTCGCATTCCAGTGCATTGTCATTTCTATTCAATAACCACTATTATTCATCGTGAGGAGGCTGCCGATATGGTGTGGCTTCTGCTTGCACTAATCACCTTTATTTTGCAGATGGCCGCGGTGCTGCTGCTTGAGTTCCGAAACCCGTCCAAGGCTGTGGCATGGCTGTTTATTTTATTTTGCCTCCCCTTGATCGGCTTCGTACTCTATTTCTTTGTGGCGCAGGATTATCAGAAGCGGTTGAAGATTCGTAAGCGGGGCTCCAGGCTATTCCAGGAAATCAGAGGGCATCTGTGGGATCGAGCCGCCGTTGTTAAGCGTAAAGAGGATATGAATAATCCCGGATTTCATCACAATGACCGTTTGTTTAATCTGCTCAATCATCTGTCGGAGAGTCCCATCACAGGCTGTAATCAGAGCCGGGTGCTGACGGATGGGGAAGAGACATACGATGCGATGCTGAATGCCATGGAACAGGCCAAGGAACACATTCATGTGGAGTTCTATATCTTTCGCCACGACCGGATCGGTACCCGGTTTCAGGATGTAATGATTCGCAAGGCAAAAGAAGGCGTTAAGGTACGTCTGGTTTGCGACGGATTGGGAAGTTATAAGCTTAAGAGAACGTTCATTCAACGGTTCAAAGAATCGGGGGTGGAGTTCTATTTCTTTCTACCTGCCATGGTTTCGATGTTCAGCCGCAGAATCAATTACCGGAATCACCGCAAAATCGTTGTTGTGGATGGAACGGTCGGGTTTCTTGGCGGGATCAACGTCGGGGATGACTATCTGGGCGAGTACCCGAAAATGGGTTTTTGGCGGGATACGCATCTGGAGGTCAAAGGGGACGCGGTCTATTTTCTGCAAAATGTATTTCTGCACGATTGGAAGCTTGCCTCCGGCGAGCGCATTTCTGATTTTGGCCTGTATCCGGAGCATGAATGCACCGGAAATGAGCAAGTCCAGATCCTGAGCAGTGGACCGGATATGAACTGGAATGCCATCCAGGAGATGTGTTTTGGGGCGATTTCTGTAGCCAAAGAACGGATATGGATCACAACCCCGTATTTCATTCCAGATGAGGGGATATATGAAGCGCTGAAGACGGCTGCGGTGAGCGGCGTTGATGTACGGATCATTATTCCGGATCGTGCCGATTCCCGTCTGGTCAAGATGGCAAGCTTGTCTTACGTGGAAGAGCTGCTGGCAGCGGGAGTTACCTTCTATGAGTATGAAAAAGGCTTTATTCATGCCAAGGTATTGATCGTAGACGAGCTTCTGGGCTCGGTAGGTACGGCAAATATGGATATGCGGAGTTTCTTCTGTAATTTTGAGCTGACTGCCGTGCTGTTTGATCAGCAGCCCATAGAGCGCTTGGTATCGGACTTCAGGGAGGACCTGAGACAGAGCCGCCCTATTGATGCGGAGGCATTTCGGCAGCGGGGAAGATGGCAGAAAGCAGCGGAAATATTATGCCGCATGCTGTCGCCACTTCTATAACTGTAATATATTACATCGAATGTCATATTTAATAGAAAGCAAGTAAAAAGGAGGAAGAACTTTGAAATTTGGATGTCCAGCTTTTATTTATATGATAGAATATTTATATAAGTTCCACTTATAAATATATATTAACTTAGTTTCCATAAGTTGAACGGGGGAGATTTATGTCAAGTGATGTGAAGATTCTTGCACAAGTGAAAGCGGAGCAGCAGAAGCCGGAGAATCCCAAAGCAGGCTCAGCAACTTTGAAGATTCTCCGCCGTCTGGTGTTCTTAACTTTCGGTGCGGTATTGATGGCAATTGGGCTCGAAATATTTCTGGTGCCGAACAAGATTATTGACGGAGGAATTACCGGGGTATCCATTATGGTTTCTCATATCACAGAAATTCCGCTGGGGATATTCTTGACCTTGTTCAACCTTCCGTTTTTGTTTATAGGATATAAACAGATCGGAAAAACGTTTGCTCTATCCACGCTATACGCCGTATTGGTCATGTCCATTGGCACTTATTTCCTTCATCCAGTCGACCCGCTTACGATCGATCCGCTGCTTGCTGCCGTGTTCGGTGGCGTTCTCCTCGGTATTGGGGTTGGCTTAGTTATCCGATCCGGTGGCTCCCTGGATGGAACGGAAATCGTGGCTATCCTGATCAACAAGAAGTCACCGTTCTCTGTCGGTGAAATCGTGATGTTCATCAATGTGTTTATTCTGGGCAGTGCAGGTTTTGTTTTCGGATGGGATCATGCCATGTATTCACTCATTGCTTATTACCTGGCGTTTAAACTGATTGATATTACGATTGAAGGTATTGATCAATCCAAATCGGTTTGGATTATCAGTGACAAGCATAAGGAGATTGGTGATGCATTGACCCAGCGTTTGGGACGCGGCGTTACCTATCTGGATGGAGAGGGTGCTTACTCGGGCGATAGCAAGAAGGTCATTTTTGTTGTCATTACCCGCCTGGAGGAAGCGAAGCTGAAATCCATTGTGGAAGACTGGGACTCCCAAGCCTTTGTTGCCATCGGCAACATCCATGATGTGAAGGGCGGTCGCTTTAAGAAGAAGGCAATCCATTAATATGATACCGATATATAGGTTTCACCCGTGTTGTTTAACAGCGGGTGGAACTTTTTTTATTTAGCGAGTATGAGAATTCAGTTAACGTTTTTTTATTGACGATGTGAACTGGAGTTTTATTTGTAAATCCAGTAAGTTCCACTTATAATAGGAACATATGTTTGTTAAAATTAAGGGTATACCCAACCTTTATCATGGCAGTATCCGAGGGGAGGAAGAGGAATGGCTCATACGCAATACGAACGCATAACCACTAAACAAACATTAAACAGGGTGAAAGAAGAGAGGATGCCCTTCGATTGGTCCATTAATCCGTATCGTGGCTGCGGACATGGGTGCAGTTTTTGTTATGCCCGTGCTTTTCAATCGTTTATCGGCATGGGGGCAGAGGACGAATTCCAGCATCATATCTTTATGAAGGCAAATGCGGCCGAAGCACTGGAGAAGCAGCTATTGAGCGCGGCGAGGAAGTTTGATCATGATATTGAAGCGATGCGCACATCCATTGGACAGGTTACGATCGGTACGGCAACGGACCCGTATCAGCCGATCGAGGGCAAAGAGGGAATCACGCGGGAATGCTTGAAGCTGCTCGCCAAATACCGTATCTCTACCAGCATTACAACGCGCTCTCCACTCGTGCTGAGGGACATGGACATTTTGACCCGGATGGAGAATGTGTCGGTCAACATCAGTTTGAATACGCTGAACGGGGACATCATCCGAAAGCTGGAGCCTGCATCACCGCACCCAGGGGGCAGGCTTGAAGCGATGCGCGCTTTATCGGCAGCCGGCATAACGACAGGACTGTTTGTTGCACCCGTGCTGCCTTTTCTGACGGATGATGAATCAGAGTTGAAGGAGCTTTTGTCCCAGTCGAAGGAGAGGGGCATTTCTTTTGCCATGATCTCATTGCTGAGGCTGTCTCGCGATGTGAAGAAATGGTATATCGAGACGCTTAAACACCAGTTCCCCGATGTGGTTCAGTCTTATCGCGAATTATATAGGCAAGGCGCCTATGCAGAAGAACACTACGTTCATGCTTTTAAGTCGATGGCGGCCCGACTGCTCAGCGAATATGATCTGAGCGGTCAGAGCAAGCGGGAGCCTGCTGCCATCACGGGTGCGAATGGGACGAATTCCGGCTTCTCTCAACCATTCGAAATATCGGACGAAGGGAGTAATCTTCATCTGCCACAGCCAGACATGGCTGGATCTCCAAAGCCGAAAAAGCTGCCCCAACCGGCTGTGCCAGTTTCCCGGGAGGAACTGATGCCGGATATTGAGCAGCTAGCCTTTCCTTTTTGACGCGTTCTTTCCTTGGGATGTCAGGTGACGGATGACATTTTCGATCGGTTGCGGAGGCAATGCTTGCAGCAGATCCCCCTTTTCTTGCAGACGCTCTACAATGTTCAGCAGGTGGAATTCTGTAGGCGAAACATCCCGATGGACCTCTTCCCAGGTCAGCGGGGTAGAGACGGTCGCAAGCTTGCGCGCCCGAGGTGTATAAGGAGCAGCAAGGGTTCTTCCGCTATAGTGCTGTAGATAATCGAAATAGATTTTATCCCCGCGATTTTTCTTAAGCCGCTCGATGGTGAACAGCTTAGGGAATTTCTCCGTCACATATTGGCCTACGAATTGACCGACTGCGCGAAGCTCATCAAAAGTTACGCCTGCCGGAATCGGGACGATGATCTGAACCCCGGTTGCGCCGGAGGTTTTTGGCACAGAGTTCAGCCCCAAGGAGTTCAGCACATTGCCAACGATTGCAGTTGCCTCCATGATCCGGGGTTCCTCTGGCAGGGTCGGATCCAGATCAATCATCCATTCGCAGGGCTGATCGCTGCCTGCCAAATGCAGCGACGGATGAAACTCAAGTGCAGCCAGATTCCCGAGCCAGAGCAGCTCGGGCAATCCATTCAGCAGCACATAATTAATGTTCTCATGCACATAGGTGTGCACAAAAGGAGGCAGCGGCTCCGGCGCATTTTTCTGATAGAACGATTCGCCTTGCACCCCATGCGGGTATCGGATGGTAGTCAGCAGCCTTCCCTGGCAATATCGAAGCAGGAAAGGCGATATCGCTGCGAGTTTTTGCAAATACATGGCCTTGGTAATGCCGACCTCCGGCCACAGCGGTTTGTCCGGATTGGTAATTTGAATCTCCTGACCTTCAATGTTCAAGGTTCCTTTGACGGTACGGGCCATGCTGCTTACACCCCCTCAATCGAGACAAGTTTGGGATGGCGCATCATGCCGTCCTGACTCCACTCGAGAAATGTAACCTGCACCGTCAGCGGCTGACTGAGCCAGGCAAGCTGTTCTTTTTTCAGGTCATTATGGAGTGCGTGCCAAGCGGCCCCAGCCTGGTGGCTTTCCGCATACTGCAGCAGCTTTTTTTTGGTCTGTTCATTAAGCCCGAGGGATGCTCTGCCGATATAGCTGCCCTCGTCATCGGCAATAACCAGGCTGGCTACGCGGCCCTCCCTCATGATGAGTCCAACAGCCGTGGCTTTCATGTTAACGGCAATTTTCTTTTTGTACCAATCCCGATGCTTCTTGCCTTCGCGATATGGAGAGCTGAGGCGCTTCATTACAATGCCTTCCCAGCCTCGTTCCTCGGCCCAATTCCATAAATGCTCGCCCTCAAGAAACAGATCTGCGATCAGAAGACCCGGCGTGGCGGAAACGGCTTCCTTCAGCCGGTGATGGCGTTCAAGATAAGGAAGCTTGCGCAGGTCCTGATCGCCGTCCACCAGAATGTCGAACAAGACATACGTGAACAGAGGAGCGTGCATGCTGATGGCACGCGAGCGCTCCCGCTGGAGAACCTTCTGGAACACGGGTCGACCTAATTCCGGATGAAAGTAGACAACCTCACCATCCAGGAGAAGACGCCGTTCATTCAGCCCGGATAATGCCTGAACGACTTCGGGATACAGGGAGGTTTTATCCAACAGCTTACGGGAGTACAGGGATACGCCGCTAGGGTCTACTCCGGCCAGAATTCGCACGCCGTCCCATTTCAATTGGTATCCCCACTCCTCACCCGTGGTGATCTGTTCCGTCGAGATTGGGGCCATTGGCTCCTTAGGCAGCATATTCTGCAGCTGTCCCATGCCGATCAGGAATCAGAATCGGATTTCTTGGATTTAGTGCTCCGGCGCTTCGGCTTCGGTGCATCCGTATCCGCTTCACCGCCGCTGACCTTGGCGGCAGGCTCCTTGGCCGCGGTTTTCCGGGTGGACTTACGCGGTTTCGGTTTCGTGCCGGGGTCCGTTCCGATCGGCTTCACAGCTTCGATGCTGGCCTGAAGGGCAGCCATCAGATCGACGACATTGGTCTCCTGACGGGCAGGAGCTATCTTGATCTCTTCGCCGGATACTTTGCTGTTGATAAGATCCAGCAGACGCTCTCGATAATCATCGGTATATTTCTCAGGATCGAAGGGAGTCGATAGCTGATCAATCAGCAGTTTGGCCATATCCAGCTCCTTGGAATTGACCTCGGTTTTCTCAGGCAAGTTCGGTACTTGGGAGATCGGGCGGATTTCATCGGGATAGAATATGGTCTCAATCGAAAGACATTCGTCCAGCACCCGAATCGCGGCAAGGCTGCTCTTCGAGCGGATGGCGATTTTGGCGATGCCGATCTTGCCAGACTGCTTCATCGCTTCCAGCAGCAGCCGATAGGCATTGGCGCCGGCTTGGTCCGGCGAGAGGTAGTAGGTTTTTTGAAAGTAAATCGGGTCGATTTCGGTCAAATCCACAAAGTCCAGAATGGTAATGTTTTTACTGTTCTGTTCCGCGAGCTGATCCAGCTCCTCTTTTTCGAAGAGCACGAACTTGCCCTTCTCATACTCGTACCCCTTCGTAATCTCCTCCCAGGCCACTTCCTCTTCACATACAGGGCATTTACGAATGTAAGAGAGCGGGCTGCCGCATTCCTTGTGAATGTAACGCATAGAAATATCCTTGTCTTCTGTAGCCGAGAACATCTTGACAGGCACATGCACCAGACCAAAGCTGATAGCGCCCTTCCATACCGTATGCATTCTATGAAACCTCCTATCAAATTCTAATATGTTTGGGTATGACCGTGTAGTAAACGCTATAAACGCCGACTATAAATGGTGTGTTTCAAAAAGTCAGGTTTTCAGCACCGAGAAGGTTGGATTAAGGTAGGGACTGAGGAGCGGAGCGTAGGCAAAACCTACGTGAGCACCAGAAGGCCCGTCTGAATTCAATATTCGATGTCGATTAAGCTTCATGTGCTGCTTCGTGATCAAAAGATGACTTTTTGAATTACCTCTAAATGTGTGTTTCAAAAAGTCAGGTTTTCAGCACCGAGAAGGTTGGATGAAGGTAGGCCCGTCTGAATTCAAAATTCGATGTCGATTAAGCTTCATGTGCTGCTTCGTGATCAAAAGATGACTTTTTGAATTACCTCTAAATGTGTGTTTCAAAAAGTCGGGTTTTCAGCACCGAGAAGGTTGGATGAAGGTAGGGACTGAGGAGCGGAGCGTAGGCAAAACCTACGTGAGCACCAGAAGGCCCGTCTGAATTCAAAATTCGATGTCAATTAAGCTTCATGTGCTGCTTCGTGATCAAAAGATGACTTTTTGAATTACCTCTATTAGTGTGCCCAAAAAAAGACTCTAGTATGAGTTATAGCCCCGGATTGCATAATTAGAACTGTTTTGAGGCATATTGACGATGAACTCTGCCCGCATAAGGAGGTAATCTTCATCATGATGGAGCCTAATGAAACCAATACGTCAGAAGAGATACAGAAGGACCGGGCTTCTGATCATTCCGCTGCGCAGCCGGTCAACGGTGAAATGGTGGATTGGAACAGCCTGACCTCGGAGGAGAGCGAGCTATCTCGGGAATCTACAATGTTCGATATTGACCGGATGATCAACGAAGGTCTTGGCGGAGGCAATGTCACGCTGGACAACGGGCTGATTGGTCCTTCGACGACCGATACAATGGAGGTCGTGGACGAGTCGCCAAGAGAGACGGAGAAGGGGGATTAACGAATGGATGTACAACGCGCAGTAGAAATTTTCAACTCGAAGGATACGCATAAGGTCAACCTGGAAGGGGAGTCGGTGTGGATCGAGCATGTGGATCAGCAGAACGGGATGGCTACGGTCCAGGTGGGTTCCCGACCAACCAATACGATGACGGTCAACGTTGACCGGTTGAAAGAAGGGGAATAGTTTCCCGCTGGGTATCTGCTTCCGAGAAGCAGTATGAATACAACATGAGCATGAACACCAAAACAACACACCTTGGTCGAGATTCCATGACGCCGGAACCCGGATAAGGTGTGTTTGTGCTGGATTCGTCCGTTAAGTAATCCCCCTGAAAAATAATCAGATATCGCCAGTCAGCAGATCAGGGGGGTTCGGTGTTCATTATTCATTGTGTATCTTTGTTCCGGTATAACTATAATGTTTGATCTGTGACTACATAGTATTAGTGTTCAAACCTAGTTAACGCTTACCTTTTTTCACCTCTGTGAATCGGGAATACTCATTTTCTTGCAGCGGATTGGGAGGACCGATATAATGAAGATCAAGTATTTTTAGATATGGGCAAAATAAATAAAGGGTGGGTTATCTGTGAACAATGGCCGTACGGAAGGCCAGTTTCGAATGACTTCAAGCAGTCTGGAGGAGACGGAGCAGCTGGCTGCATGGCTGGCCATGCGGGCCGAAGCAGGGACGGTCATCGGTCTGGATGGAGATCTTGGAGCAGGAAAAACGGCATTTTCCAAACAATTTGCACAGCATCTTGGTGTGAACGGGGTTGTGAATAGCCCGACATTTACAATTATCAAAGAATATGAGGGGCGCCTGCCGCTCTACCATATGGATGTGTACCGGTTATCGGTGGATGAAGCGGATGAGCTTGGACTGGACGAATACTTTTTTGGCGAAGGGGTTTGCCTCGTGGAGTGGAGCAGCCTGATCACCGAGCTGATGCCTGAGCGGTATCTGCATATCCATCTAGAAACGACAGGGGAAGCTCACCGGATCATCACACTCACAAGCCAGGGCGAGCCCTATCGTGAGTGGTGCCGGGATTTGAATGAAAAATGGGGTAGCATGAATGAACAACAATGACACGAAGCCGCAGCAGCGGTTTTTGGCGCTGGATACGTCTACGGCATCGCTTGCGGTATCCGTGATGGAGAAGGACAAGCTGCTGTCAGAAGTGAATACGAATGCGGACCGCAACCACTCGGTGCATCTGCACCCGGTGATGGCACAAGCGCTTGCAGAAGCTGGAGTTGGTATGGACCAGATCGAGGGCATTGCTGTCGGGATCGGCCCGGGTTCATACACGGGTATCCGGATTGCGGTAACTGCGGCAAAAACGTTGGCATGGGCCAACCACATTTCGGTCGTTGGAATATCCAGTCTGCATGCCTTGGCATGGGGAGGCCTGGAATCCGGGTGGGATTCAGCTTCGGCTGAGAAGGGAACCCACTGGGTTATTCCGCTGCTGGATGCCAGGCGGGGACAAGTGTACACGGCATTATTCGCCGCAAGTGCAGAGCGCCAGGAAGAAGCCCCGGTACGTATAGAAGCAGACGGCATTCGTCTGATGCAGACCTGGGTGAATACCATTGCGGAACGAATATCCCGCCTTCCCGAAGAAGAGCGACCCGTCTGCATATGGTTTGTGGGAGAAGTCGATCTCCATGCCGAGACGGCCCGTCAGCTCGAACCGGGGTTTGAAAACAGGGTGCACATCCACCCGTATTCTCTTGAAGGGCGCTGGATGGGGTACCTGGGAACAGCCCGGCTGTTATCCGGGGAAGCGGACGATTTGCATACACTGATACCCAATTATACACAGCTTTCCGAAGCGGAAGCGAACCTGCTGCGTAAGCGGTGAAGGGAGCGTAGGATTCGTCATGGATCAGCAGAATATGCCGGCAGAAGGTGAAGACGGTTTGTCCTTTCGGTTGATGACCCTGGAGGATATACCGGAGGTTCTCGTAGTGGAGCGCGAAGCATTCACTGTACCCTGGACCGAGGAAGCCTTTCACAATGAGCTGAAACTGAATCATTTTGCACGTTATATGATTATGGAATATGAAGGCCACACCGTTGGATATGCGGGCATGTGGACGATTGTGGATGAAGCACACGTTACGAATATTGCGCTGCTGGAGCAGTACCGCGGCCGCAAGTGGGGCGATCGTCTGCTTACGGAACTGATGAAGACCGCTGCGTATATGGGAATGGAAAAAATGACGCTGGAAGTTCGGGTATCCAACCATGTTGCCCAGCGCTTATATATTAAAAAAGGATTTAAACCAGCCGGTGTCCGGAAGGGCTATTATTCCGACAACCAGGAAGATGCACTTATTATGTGGGCAGATCTGCCCCCTTACCGGGAGGACGATGGCGAGGAAGGAAGTCATGGGCTACTATGAAGGATGAAATGACAGATCGGCAGCATAGCTGCATATTAGCGATAGAAACGAGCTGTGACGAGACTTCGGTTGCCGTTGTGAAGGACGGACACGAGGTATTGTCCAGCGTCATTGCGAGTCAGATTGAAACGCATAAAGCATTTGGCGGGGTGGTGCCTGAGGTGGCTTCCCGCAAGCACGTGGAGAGCATCACGTTAATTATAGAGGAAGCCGTGGCAAAAGCCGGAATTGACATGAAGGACTTGTCGGCGATAGCCGTCACACAGGGCCCTGGTCTGGTTGGGGCGCTTCTGGTCGGTGTTATGGCTGCAAAAAGCCTGGCGTTTGCGCTTAACAAACCCCTGATCGGCACGCATCATATTGCCGGCCATATTTATGCCAACCGATTTGTGGGAGATATCGAGTATCCTTGTATGGCGCTGGTTGTTTCCGGAGGCCATACCGAGCTGGTCTACATGAAAGACGAGGGCAGCTTCGAACTGATTGGCAGAACGCGGGATGATGCGGTTGGCGAAGCGTATGATAAGGTGGCGAGGGCGCTTGGGTTTCCCTATCCCGGAGGTCCACATGTGGATCGTATGGCACTCGAAGCCGAGGGGGTTGTGGACCTGCCGCGCGTGTGGCTGGAGCCGGATTCGTATGATTTTAGCTTCAGCGGCCTGAAATCGGCTGTATTAAATGTTGTGAATCAGAGCAAAATGCGTGGAGAGGAAGTCCGGACGGAGGCCATAGCCCGCGGCTTTCAGGAATCTGTTGTAGAAGTGCTGGTGGAGAAGGCCGTACGCGCGGTCAGAGCTTACGATGCCAAGCAGCTGCTGCTGTGCGGTGGCGTAGCGGCCAACCGCGGGCTTCGCAAAGAACTATCTGAGCGATGCGAGCGGGAAGGAATTTCACTGACCATTCCACCATTTCAGTATTGCACCGATAACGGGGCGATGATTGCTGCCGCAGCGCATTTGAAATGGAAGCAGGGCAGCTTTACGCCGCTGGATATGAAGGCCGATCCGCAAATGCCGCTCGAAATTTGGGCAGCGCTATGAAGCTAAAAGCTTCTTGACACCTCACTGCATAGCACGTATAATCATGATCAAATTCCAGATTGTTGAAACGCGATGAACAGAATTAGTATGGTTACCCTTGGATGAAGAGAACTGCGGGACGGTGCAACGCAGTCGATAGGGACCTGAACTCACCTGGGAGCGGAGCAGGGGAACCTTACGCAATGAAATGGCCTATGGTTAAGGCTTGAATGAGATTGCGGAGTTTGACTTTGCTACGGAATGGCCTCCGTGAGAATGGCTGCGCATAAATAACTTGTTATTTGGCGGCTGAGGGGGTTTTAAGGACCGGGCATGTATAGCCTGGGAGCTTAAAGTCAACAAGAGTGGTACCGCGATAGGATAGCCTGTCGTCTCTTGCATAAAGAGACGGCAGGCTTTTTTGCATGCCGGGATATCTCTAAGCAGGCTGCGGGGAACCATTCACATATTAATGAAAAGGCGCAGCGGGGGCAGGTGTCCGGAGAAGCGGTCCGCAGATAGTAAGGATTCGGCATAACAGCATATCGAATAAACGTGATGAACGGGAGCAGTAGAAGGAAGCTGTCTTACAGAGAGCTGCGGGTAGGTGTAACGCAGCGGCAGCAGCCTTTGAATCTCGCCCGGGAGCGGAAGAGGGGAACAACGCATTCGCTGATGGTTCGACAGGAACCAATGGCTCACCATGCTAAAGTACTCTCTTACGGAGAATCCTCCGTAATCAGGAGGTTCATCTTAACTCATAACCGGCCGGTATGAGGAGCAGATGGACAGTGAGTGGACGCTAACATGTCACAGCGATAGCTGTTTGTGAACAGGCGTCAATTAGAGTGGTACCACGGAGGGTCTAAGCCCGTCGTCTCTTATGTTTAAGAGATGACGGGCTTTTTTTGCTGCCGGCAGCAGCTGGGTGGGATGCGGACGCAAGTCGACGTGCGGACGTAAAGCGAACATAACTAGAATGGGATGACTGAGATTGACCCGGAATATCTATCCGGGATATACCATAACCAGGGAGGAACAAGGAAGATGACGGAGTCCATGAGAACGATCCAAATTTTTGATACCACTTTACGGGACGGGGAACAGGCACCGGGGGCAAGCCTTCAGCCTGAGCAAAAGATTGTGCTGGCCGGCAAACTGGCTGAGCTGGGGGTTGATGTAATGGAGCCTGGCTTCCCAGTGTCCAGTCCAGGTGAGTTTGCCGCCGTTCAGGCCATCTCAAGACAGCTGCAGCAGGTGGAGATTTGCGGATTTGCACGCGCAGTGAAAGGGGATATTGATGCTGCTGTTCAGGCAACCCGGGACGCAGCCAGAAGACGGATCCATCTGTTCATTTCCTCTTCCGACATCCATCTTCGCCATCAACTGCGCATGAGCCGTCCTGATGTTGTAGCAAGGGCACGAGAGATGACAGCTTATGCGAAGCAGTTCAGCGATGTGGTGGAGTTCACAGCGATGGATGCCTCGCGCACAGGAATCGATGACCTGATTGAAATGGTGGAAGCCGTCATTGAAGAGGGAGCCACAATTATCAACCTGCCGGACACGGTCGGTTATGCGCTTCCGAATGAGTATGGCGAGATGTTCCGCCGTGTACGGGAAGGTGCGCGAGGCGGAAAGACGGTAGCGTACAGCGCCCATTGCCATAATGATCTGGGATTGGCTGTTGCAAACAGCCTGGCCGCCATTCAGAATGGTGCCAGCCAGATTGAGGTTACCGTAAACGGGGTAGGCGAACGCACAGGCAACTGCGCATTGGAGGAGCTGGTGATGGCTCTTTCTACACGGGGTGACATGCTGCGTGCGGAGACGGGGATTACAGCGGAAAAGCTGTACGAAGTCTCCCGCCTCGTTAGCGGAGCCATGCATTTTCCCATTGCCTTCAACAAGCCGGTGGTCGGTCGAAATGCCTTCCAGCATGAGTCTGGCATTCATCAGGATGGTCTTCTGAAGGATCGAAGCACCTACGAGATTATGGACCCGGACAAATTGGGCATTCCGCGCAGCATGATCGTGCTGGGCAAGCATTCCGGCCGTCATGCCTTGAAGGATCGTCTGGCCCGTTACGGGGTTCAGCTCGATGGGGCCGAGATGGAAACCTTGTATGAAACATTCAAGGAGACGGCTGACCGCCAGAAGGTGGTCAGTGATGATCAGCTGCTGCAGATGGTCAGCAGCACGCTGGGTAAACCGGCGCAGGTGTATGAGCTGACAGAGGCGCAGGTGATCTCGGGTACGGGAAGAAGCCGTGTTGCAGCCGTAACGCTTCGTCATCTGAGTGAGGAAACGGAAGCCACCTATTCCAGTGTAGCAGAGGGACCCGTGCAAGCCGTCATATCGGCGATTAGCCAAGGCATTAGCAGCGACATCACCTTTGGCGATCTGGAGCTCCATTCTTTGAGCAGCGGGGAAGATGCGCATGCGGAGGCCGCGGTTACCGTCGAGAAGGCCGGCAAGATTTTCCGCGGAACGGCTGTACACCAGGATATCGTCATGGCAGCGGGTATGGCCTATGTCGCTGCATGCAACTCGGCATTGATGTCGGTGTAGGCCGAACAGCAGAGTTCGGGATACAACCTCAACCGAAAGTTTGATTACGCAGAGTTTCTCGTCGCGTTGTTGATTCACATGAGAGCGGTCGTTGTCATATACACCTGCCTTGATTCAGGAACGGAAGATAAGCTCATGACATTATAGATGGGAACGGAACTGGTGGAGCCCATTACGGTGTGGATGCTGGCAAGCGTGCAGATGGAGGATTACAGCAGATGGTGCTGCTGACGAGAATTACTTCGTAAGAAGCGGGAGGAGAATCCCCGTGTAATGAGCCGTTTCCCACAGCTAGCGACCTTCCGACTCTCAAATGAGGAAGGTCGCTTTTTTATAAAAACTCAATATAACTTGGATTGAAATAGAAGTAATTCTATATAGCAGCTCATTACATAGGAAATATAAATCTGTCAAGTTGTGAACAACGTTATCCACATATTCGCCTGAAAATGTGCATAAGCAAAAAAAATGTCGATAAATCAGTGTTTTGCAAAGCTTTGAAAAAAGGGGACAGGATTTTCAGGTTTTATGGTCAAAACTGTGGATAGTGTGCATAACTTGGTGGATAAAGTTGGATATAGGACCGGAAATGCGTGTTTAACAATAAAAAAATGGCCATTTCGGCCATTTTCAAATTGAACTTATGCACCATTGTTGGGGATAAGTTTGTGTATAAATGCAAAACCTCATTTGAAACACTTTTGTGAAATTTTTTTTACGATTCCAGCAATGACTCCCATTCGGCAAAAATCTGCTCAAGCTGACGTTTTTTCTCCTCTAACGATTGCTGCCGTTCCTGGAGGGCCATATAATCCTGATAGATCTCAGGCAGTGTCATTTCGGTCTCCAGTTCGGAAATTTCCGATTCCAAAGTATGAATCTGCTCCTCAAGACTTACGAGCTTGCGCTGACGGTTGCGTTCCTCCCGTTTCGCTTGCTTCTCAGCTTCAAAGGAGACGGCCCCTTGTTTCTCGGCTGAAACCTCTGCTTTCCCCTCCTGTTTCAGGGTGTGGCGGGCAAACGGCTCGGAGGGCTCATCGTTCATATCCAGAATTTCCTGCTTTTTCTCCGTATAGTCGTCATAATTACCCAGGAAATGTTGAATGCCGTCCGGATGAAGTTCGAGTATGCGCTCCGCCATTTTATTAAGGAAATAACGGTCATGGGATATGAACAATAAAGTACCTTCGTAATCCATCAGCGCCGATTCCAAAACCTCTTTTGCAAATAAGTCAAGATGGTTCGTGGGCTCGTCCAGTATAAGCATGTTGGCTTCCAGCAGCATGAGTTTGGCAAGTGAGACACGTGCTTTTTCACCGCCGCTTAAGGAGCTGACCTTCTTGAGCACATCCTCGCCGCTGAAGAGAAAGTTGCCGAGAACGGTACGAATACGCGCTTCTTCCATATGAGGATAGGTCCCCCACAGCTCTTCCAGAACCGTGTTGCTCGGGTTAAGCTCTGACTGCTCTTGATCATAGTAGCCGATTTTCACTTTTGTGCCCCATTGCAGCGATCCGGCTGAGGGCTTCATCGTACCGATCAGACATTTAAGCAGCGTTGATTTGCCGACCCCGTTAGGACCGATCAAAGCTACGGTTTCTCCACGACTGAGGTCAAAGGAAGCTTGTCTGAACAAGGGCTTGCCTTCCTCAAACGAGAGCGACAGGTCACGTACATGAAGCACATCTTTACCCGACATATACTCGGCTTCAAAAGAGAAGTGTGCCTTCTTAAGATCACCCAGCGGTTTGTCCAGCCTATCCATCTTGTCGAGCGCTTTGCGCCGACTCTGCGCGCGCTTGGTTGTTGAAGCTCGAACCAGATTGCGCTGAATAAAGGTCTCCATACGGGAGATTTCATCCTGCTGCTTCTCATATTGTTTAAGCTGGGATTCGTATTCGGCGGCTTTCAGCTCAATGTAACGGCTGTAGTTGCCCGTATATTTTTTGGAATGACGGCGTTCAATTTCAACGATGGTTGTAACAAGCCGATCCAGGAAATAACGGTCATGGGAAACGACGAGTAATGAGCCGGAATATCCGCGCAGATAATCCTCCAGCCAGGTGAGAGTCGCGATATCCAGATGATTCGTCGGCTCATCGAGCATGAGCAGATCGGGTGCCTGAAGCAATATTTTTGCAAGAGCAAGCCTGGTCTTCTGCCCGCCGCTTAATGTAGCAATGGAGGTGTCCGGCGAAAAGCTGCCAAAGCCCATGCCGTGCAGCACGCTGCGAATCCGTGTTTCGATCTCATACCCGCCTTGATCCTTGAACCAGTCGGAGCGGATTGCGTAACGATCCAGGAGCTCCTGATATTTTTTGGGGTCCTCGCTCGATTTGGGGTCGGCAATTTGCTCCTCCATCTGACGAAGCTCACGCTCCATCTCCAGCAGAGGGGTGAAGACATCCAGCATCTCATTCCATATCGACGAATCAGACTGAAGCCCGCTGTTCTGGGCAAGATACCCGACGGTGGTTTCCTTAGCCTTGAATATCTGTCCGCCATCGTAAGACATTTCGCCAGCCAAAATTTTAAGGAGCGTCGATTTGCCGGCTCCATTCACACCAACGAGTCCGATTCTTTCGCGTTCAAGCACTTGTAAATTGATCCCGTCCAGTACGGGCGTAACACCATATAATTTGGTAATGCCATTGGCTTGCAGCAGCATGTTATGTGAAACCTCCATCATTCTATATGATTCATTCTTCATTATAAGAAAAACGTCTACCGACGTATATTCTAAGAAGATAGACCGCGTTTAGAAATTGTTTCTGTTGCGATATCAGGATGGCCATGCTGTTGAGGTTCATGCGCTTCTGATATCTTAAAATAAGTGTACATGAAAATGGCCGAACAATCGACCATGATTGGCGACTTCCGGCATTCTTGGCTAAAGGAAGGAACAGTGGTAAACTAAACTTAATTATGAGCGTGAGAGGAACGATCACGTTGTTGAACCCTGAAGAAGAAATTAAGCGGGTATCCGCAAAGCATGCCCTGCGCAGGAGCATGACCTTACGCAGGGATGAGTTATCCGATGAAGAACGGACCAAGCGGTCGAAGCAGGCCTGCGAGATGGCTTCGGAGGTTATGAAAGAGCGCCATGTTCAGAGCATGATGATTTATGTTCCATTCCGTTCCGAGCTGGATTCGCGGCCGCTTGTCGAGTGGGCATGGGAGCATGGGTTGCAAGTTATCGTTCCCCGCAGCCTGCCCCAAGATCGATCGATGGAACTGTATGAGCTTCAGAAATGGGATGAGCTGATCCCGGGAGCATACGGTATCCTGGAGCCCGATCCCCAGAGGTCTAAGATGTTTATGAATGACGTACCTGATATCATCTGGGTACCAGGGCTTGCGTTTGACAGGAACGGCGGAAGACTAGGGTACGGCGGCGGTTATTATGACCGGCTGGCGGACAGGCTTTGTCATGAAGTGCATGATGCGGCTCGCCTGAAGGAGCCCTTGTGGGTGGGAATAGGTTACGAGGTTCAGGTGTTGGAGCATGTTCCAATGGAAGAACACGACAGAGTCTTGGACGGTTTGGTTACCGACCTGGGATATTCAGGGAAGGCCGGACCTGGTTTACGGAGGGATAACGAATGGAATTGAGTCACTTTAATAATCAAGGAAGAGCACGAATGGTAGACGTCAGTGAGAAGGATGTGACGGCACGGACAGCGGTAGCGAAGACCACGGTCCGAATGCAGCCGGACACGCTGATCCGCATCCAAGAAGGAAAGATAGGCAAGGGAGATGTACTCGCGGTAGCACAGGTTGCAGCCATAATGGCAGCCAAGAACACGTCGAACTGGATTCCGATGTGTCATCCTCTTCCGCTGACCGGTGTTAACGTGGAATTCAGTGATAATGCAAGAGATGAATTATATATAGAAACAACTGTGAAAACGACAGGCAAAACCGGTGTTGAAATGGAAGCTTTAACGGCTGCTTCGGCAGCTGCCCTCACGGTCTATGACATGTGCAAGGCATTGCAGAAAGACATGATCATCGGTCCGACCCAACTGGTGAGCAAAACCGGCGGCAAGAGTGGGGATTACATACAAGAAACAACTTAGGCATGCATAGATACAGGAGATATTCGGACGAGTGGGAAGGAGAGAGAGCAGATGGTGTGGAAAACGGCGATCCTGACGGCGAGCGACAAAGGTTCGCGGGGGGAACGCGAGGATACGAGCGCTCAGGTTATTCGGGAATTGGTGGAGGAAGAGCTGAGCGGTGAAATTATCGAATACCGGATCGTACCGGATGAGCAGGACGAGATTATTGCTGCACTGATTGAGCTTACGGACTATTACCAAGTGGATCTCGTGCTGACGACAGGGGGAACGGAACTGGCGGTTCGTGATGTTACCCCTGAAGCAACAAGACGGGTCATTGAGCGTGAGGTGCCTGGCATTGCGGAAGCCATGCGAGCTACGGTTATGCAGAAGAATCGAAGTGCAATGCTGTTTCGAGGCGTATGCGGCGTTCGCGGCCGTACCCTGATTGTCAATCTGCCGGGCTCCCCAAAAGGCGTGCATGAGAATCTGGCTGCCGTCATGGACCAGCTTCCGGAAGCATTGTTAATGGTAACGGGGCAGTATCGGGAGCAGCTCTGAGGGGAACCCTATTAGATAATTATGTAAATAAACTGTCACGATTCTAGACTGTTTATGTGATTTACATTATGGTATGATGGCGATATATGAGCTTGTCAATTGCTGTCGTGCGATAATTTCTTTGAAGTTAAAACCTGTTGTAGTGCAAGGCATGATGGATTTAGGTCATCCTGAAGTCCTTTTGAAGGCATAGAGCAGGACGAGGAGGAGAATAGATATGAGTCAAATCGGAGTGCCGGGTATTATTTTGCTCGTCATTTTGGCGCTGCTCTTATTCGGACCGAGCAAGCTTCCTGAGCTTGGACGTGCGGTCGGAAGAACTTTCCGTGAGTTTAAGGATGGTGCGCGCGAGATTATTGCTGACGATGCACCTGCGAAGAAGAAGGAAGAGGCTCCCCAGCAAGCCGTTGCCGCTGAACCGTCCAAGGTTGAAGACAAGCGTCTT
Source organism: Paenibacillus glucanolyticus NBRC 15330 (assembly GCF_004000885.1). Lineage (GTDB taxonomy): Bacteria > Bacillota > Bacilli > Paenibacillales > Paenibacillaceae > Paenibacillus_AQ > Paenibacillus_AQ glucanolyticus. The sequence continues at coordinate 102,354 of NZ_BIMC01000005.1, read as the reverse complement.
CCGGAATAATACTAGAATGCAAGGCGTGAAGTCCCTTCCTTCGGGAGGGATTTTGTTTTGCCAGGGTCACATACAGGGTGGTGTCTAACATGTCAGAGCAAGTGAAAGATATGGCGCTTGTCGAGCATTTGGGCGAGCTTCGCAAACGAATCATTATCGTTCTCGTGGTATTCATAGCCGGACTGATCGCAGGGCTTTTTGTTGCGGAGCCGATCTATCATTATTTGACGGCAGCGGAAGAAGCGAAGAACTTTGAACTGCATGCTTTTTCCTTCTGGGATGGCATCGGGATTTATATGAAAATCGCTGCGATTTTCTCATTGGTTATCTCGGTTCCGCTGATCTTCTATCAGTTATGGGCGTTCGTAAAGCCTGGACTTCGCAAAGAAGAGCAGAAAGCGGCCATTCGCTACGTACCCTACGCGTTCCTTCTGTTCATCGTGGGCATTTCGTTCGGATATTACATCGTGTTTCCAATGACGCTGTCATTTACTACAGCGATTACACAGAGTATGGGGCTGCAGGAAACCTACGGGATTGCCAATTATTTAAATTTTATGTTCAATCTCGTTTTACCCTTGGCCCTGCTGTTTGAGCTGCCGCTTGTGGTAATGTTCTTAACGAAAATCCGCATTTTGAACCCGCTGCGGCTTCGGAAAATGCGCAAAGTGTCTTATTTTGCACTCGTATTCATAGCGGTTGTTATTACGCCGCCGGACTTCATATCGGATTTCCTGGTCACGATTCCACTGCTGCTGCTGTATGAATTCAGTGTGTTCCTGTCCTCTGTGATCTATCGCAAGCAATTAGAGGCGGACATGGAACGAGACAGCCGGTACATACGGGCGGACGAAGAGGATGAAGATTAATATTTACTCAAGCATGAAGAGCACCTTCGAGATCGGCAGAAGGCGCTCTTTCTTTGTATAGATGTTTGTATAGGCGTCCTTAGGACTCAGGCATATTTTGGCTGGTCATGGATACAATGGAGAAGGGGGTTGAGAGACAACCCCAACCGGAGTCCAATTTACAAAAAAATGATCAAAAAATCATGCAAAGGACTTGAAATTTTGAGACAACTTGAGTATCATAAAATTGGTTGTTAGCACTGAGGCTTGTCGAGTGCTAATACATAAAGCTTTGAAAAAAGCATCACAACATATTTAAAGGAGGCTATTTTTTCATGATCAGACCTTTAGGTGAACGCGTATTGGTAGAACCGATCGAACAAGAAGAAACTACGGCATTCGGGATTGTACTTCCTGACTCCGCTAAAGAAAAGCCGCAAGAAGGTAAAGTTATTGCTGTAGGCAGTGGCTCCCTGAAAGACGGCGCTCGTGTACCTTTGGAAGTTAAAGAAGGCGACCGCGTTATTTTCTCCAAATACGCTGGAACAGAAATCAAATACGAAGGTAAAGAATATTTGATTATGAAAGAAAGCGACATCCACGCGATCTTAGGCTAAATGAACGCCTGAATATATCATGTTCCAATATTCATTAATCCACTAGGGAGGTATGTAATACCATGGCAAAAGACATTAAGTTCAGTGAAGACGCCCGTCGCGCAATGCTTCGAGGTGTAGACGCTTTGGCAAATGCAGTTAAAGTAACACTCGGACCGAAAGGCCGTAACGTGGTGCTTGAGAAGAAATTCGGAAGCCCGCTCATCACGAATGACGGTGTAACCATCGCTAAAGAAATCGAGCTGGAAGATGCATTCGAGAACATGGGTGCTCAGCTCGTTAAAGAAGTAGCTACCAAAACAAACGATGTTGCCGGTGACGGTACAACGACTGCAACGGTTCTGGCGCAAGCCATGATCCGCGAAGGTCTGAAGAACGTAACAGCTGGTGCAAACCCAATGATTATCCGCAAGGGTATCGATAAAGCGGTTAAAGCAGCGGTTATTGAGCTTCAAAACATCGCAAAAGAAGTGAAAAACCATCAGGAGATCGCTCAAGTCGCTTCCGTATCCGCGGCTGACGATGAAGTAGGTCAACTGATTGCAGAAGCTATGGACAAAGTGGGTAAAGACGGTGTTATCACTGTTGAAGAATCCCGCGGCTTCTTGACGGAGCTTGAGGTTGTAGAAGGTATGCAATTCGACCGCGGCTACATCTCTCCATACATGATTACGGATACGGATAAAATGGAAGCTGTTCTTGAAAATCCATACATCCTGATCACGGATAAAAAAGTAACCAACACGCAAGAGATCCTGCCGATCCTTGAAAAAATCGTACAACAAGGCAAACCGCTTGTTCTGATTGCAGAAGACATCGAAGGCGAAGCGCAAGCGATGCTGATCGTGAACAAACTGCGTGGAACATTCAACGCGGTTGCTGTTAAAGCTCCTGGCTTTGGCGATCGTCGCAAAGCCATGCTGCAGGATATCGCTGCATTGACTGGCGGCCAAGTGATTACCGAAGAGCTCGGTCTTGACTTGAAAACAGCTTCCATCGATCAATTGGGTACAGCTCGTCAAGTGCGCGTAACCAAAGAGAACACAATCATCGTGGATGGCGCTGGCAACAAAGAAGACATCGATGCTCGCGTGAAGCAAATCCGCAACCAATTGGAAGAAACCACTTCCGATTTCGACAAAGAGAAACTGCAAGAGCGTCTGGCTAAATTGGCTGGCGGCGTAGCAGTTATCAAAGTTGGTGCGGCTACTGAAACGGAATTGAAAGAACGCAAACTGCGCATCGAAGATGCCCTGAACGCAACTCGCGCTGCGGTTGAAGAAGGTATGGTGTCCGGTGGTGGTACAGCGCTCGTGAACGTATACAACGCTGTTTCTGCTGTGGAAGTACAAGGCGATGAGAAAACAGGCGTAAACATCGTTCTGCGCGCTCTGGAAGAGCCAATCCGTACGATTGCAGCCAATGCTGGTAAAGAAGGCTCTGTCATCGTAGAGCGTCTGAAAAAAGAAGAGATCGGTATCGGCTACAACGCTGCTACAGACGAGTGGGTGAACATGTTCGAAGCAGGTATCGTTGACCCTGCGAAAGTAACGCGTTCCGCTCTTCAAAACGCAGCTTCCGTTGCGGCTATGTTCCTGACAACCGAAGCGGTTATCGCTGACAAGCCAGAACCAGAAAAACCAGCTATGCCTGATATGGGCGGCATGGGCGGTATGGGCGGCATGATGTAAAAAGGGCCTCAAAAGCCTGCCATATCAATGAAAAAGAGACCTCTCGGGGTCTCTTTTCTTGTATAAGGTCACAACAAGGTCACATTCCTTGCGAGGAGAGGCCAGCTAGGATGTCTGAAAATTGAATGTTCATCTTGCTCATCGTGACCGACACGTTCTTCGGCTTGTTTTTTCGTATCTCCTCAACGTTTGATTTGATATTGCGTTTTCCGGTGACAATCCTTTATACATCCCCACTTAAATCCTTGTTTATTTTTTGCTGGTACCTTGAAAAAAGCTAGCCACTATTCCATCGACCTCCTAAATAATATTAATTGCTCAAGTATCGTCTCTTAATAATGGGAAAATAACAATTTACGGGATCCCAAAGCCGTCTGTCTTATTGGAAAACTGCAATCATATCCCATCGGTAGACGAGTCCATGGAAATGCGTAGAGGATATCTGGATCAGCTCAACAGGGATGCTATGGAAAGGATACCTCAGCTTTACTGGATATCTTAAGGATGAGATCCCTGGGAAGTGTTTCATGATGAACGATGGATCGGGAACAGTCGTGTGCCTCAGTGTTCAGTGGAACTAAAACAGAAGCTGGCACGTGAGTGGGTAGAATCAAGGTAGGGCCCTGATGAAGCCTTGATATATGTCGGCATGAAATACATCGTATGGAGGCCATACAGCGCGGTTGGGCTCCTTATGAAGTAAAAGCACTGATGACGGAAGCCCCATATTGGGACAAACACGACGAAATGCATTAAGGCTCTAAAACAGGATGGGATACGCAAGCCACGACTTTATGATATGGGATTCGCTCATAACAACTGCGGTGGATTCTGTGTACGAGCTGGACAGGGACATTTTATAAATCTGCTGCAAAAAAAAACGGGATTTATATCTATTCCACGAACAGAAAGAGCTTGAAATGCAAGAATATCTCGGGCGTACTGATGTTTCCATCTTGACAAGAGGAGGTAAAGGGCGATGAGGAAAAATTAACCCTTCGTCAGTTACGCGAGGAATGGGAGTCTGGACTAGGAAACCAAATTGACTTGAACGACATAGGTGGATGCGGTTGTTTCGCATCCGATGCTTAACCCTTGGGGAGAGTAATCCTCCCAAACTATATACGAAATAGGTTTACCAATTAAACGCAATCCAAAGAAAACCATAGATAAATGCAAAGCAACCCAATATACCAAGTGCTGAGACAAGTGAAATTATTAGAACCACCTTTTTACCGCTCAAAAAAACACCTCCAGAAAAGTGAAAAGTCCCCCTAATCCTTGGCTGGGGCGGGGGTCAATCGATAATATATTCCTCTCAACGATTATATCACAAAGGGGATTGAGGGGACTGGCGATGCATGGGGGCAAGGGGAACTCTTTCCAACAGCGAATGAAGCGGAGATCCAGCGCACAAAATTCCTGCTCGGAAAATATAAAGAGATGACCATGCTCATGCAAGATTTTGAAAAATTCGAAAAAGAATTAAGGCAAGTGGCTATTGATGGTGAAGCAGCTCGGCGCATCGATCAGGAGGACCTGCATGCTGATAAGACGGCCAATGCTACGATTCTGATCGAAAAGCAGCGTTGGGTGTATAAGCAGTACAAGCAGTACCAGTTTTATACTCATCAGCTTCGCAGGGCTTTCAGTTTGATTCAGGACGAAGAGGCAAAGAGAGCTGTCGACTACAGATATATGCAGGGTTACTCCTATAAGGAGACATTGTTGTTCTTCAGGCATGGTCTAAGTGACAGCACTATTCGTTGAAAAATATCTGAAGGCACTGAGAGCATGGCAAACAATTTGAAACTCATGGGGTTCTTTGAGCAGGATGACGCGGAGTTTTAGTGAGCAGGAAAAAAATGAGTAATTTCCATTGATTTCTTAGTCCAATTCAATTTTAGCCACCTTCATATAATATATTAACTCTTTTATGGGAGGAGGAATATCTCATGAGACATCATCATAAAAAAGTTATTGTTGTTATCCTTAAACCTGGGCAAATAGCAGTAGTTAAGTGCGAAAAGCACAGAAAACATCGTCGCGTATAATTTTTTTGTCGGTGGACCTTATCTTAAGATAAGGTCCACTACCACTTTTCAAAGGGTTCATACGTTCATACTATTTCTTAATTAATGGTTTGGTTTGTTGCCTTTTTTGACTCTAAAATGAACACAACCTGAACGTAATTTGACCGTATGTTGAGCACTACATGACGGTTTTTCGCATAGAAAAAGGCGAGAATGACACGCACCGCTGCATGAATGCGGCATATGACCGGGGCGTAACTCTTCTCGCTTTTTCTATTCAGTATTTTATTACTGGAACTAATTGCTGGATGAGATCGGGCCGCTGTATGAAGACATAAAAGTAACGAAGCCCATTTTCTCAGATATCAAACTCAATGACCACTTTCATTTCTTTGTTCAGAATAAATCATTAAATGTGTAATAGCAAAATAACAAGAAACTGGAAGGTTATCTAATACATCTGAGGTAATGGAGTTCCTGGAGGTCTCCACCAAGATTCAACAGTTCTCCAAGCAGTATCATAATCGTAGCCTTTTCCCATTAAATATCCAATGGCAACTGCTTCTGTTAATGCATGTTGATACCCAAGGTAGTGGGCTTCTCGTAATCCATGTCTAACAGCCGGGCTTATGGTTGCAAGAGTTTGATGTTGAAGATGTTGTTGATTAGTCATATTCATTTTGTTACTCCTCACTTTTAATAAATGATTTGTAATAATTTATGAGGGTATAGGTAGAGGCGGAACATGTCCTTTAAATATTTCAAGTGAGATTGTGAGGTTGCTCGTTCAACTAATGGAACACGATAACTCAAAAAATCAGATTAGCAATTACAAATTCAAATTTGGCTACCGAGGACTAATTGGATAGTAAGAGATATTCGAACTGACTCGGAAACCTTTATTGTTTAGATGTAAACGTCTAATTTGGGCGGTTTTTCTTATGTTAAGGCAAATTAAAAGGAGGACGCTGTAACGTCCTCCCCATAGACCAGGGTATCCCCCGGCTGAGATAGCGGCCCGCCGCGCGCGGCATTTATCGACTCCGCCGCTATCTCGCATTCCATCATAATGGAAAGCCGAGGGAACGACAATGGGAACACCTGAGAATAAGGATTTGCTTATGCAGCATGAGCTCGCAGTCATGGAAGGTATCCTCGAGAGCAAGGGCAATACCGGAAGATCGTCAAGGCAGGCATAGCCAAGTGGGTAAAGGACTTTCAAGATGGCCGGATTGAGATCAAGACGGTGGATGACCTGAAGAAGCTGATTGAAATAGATATTGAGATACAGAAAGACACATTCTAAGCTGTCAGAAAAGAGGCCCTGAAAAGCCATTTAGTCGGGCAATTACTCCGATTTGTCCCACATGATAAGTCTCGTGATCGAACACATGATGAAATATCCAGCGTAGAGTTGGAGGAGAGGCGGTTGCCAACCCATCGGAATATGTAGGTAGCGGGATAGCCGGATCATTCTCAAGATAATGGATTGAATTGAGCTTGAGATCAGTCTGTTTCCGAATGTCTATGTAGGCTTGTAAAAGCTGCTGGGGGCTTTCAATTTTTCGAGGTAATTGTAGCTCTGTCTTCGAAGCAACAACATTGATCCATTCATCTTCGCTACGAGCGATATGTTCAACGATCCAAGCTATTGAGTTAGGGTGATCGGGGTGTGCTCCATACCACTGTTCTACGGTCAGTTCTTTTAAGTACGGAATTAATGTCTTTCTTACATCATTTCGATAGGGGAAAAAAGTTGCAAGGTTCATATGATTCCTCCTGATAGATTTGTTCATTCTGGTTAAGTCTATCAAAACCTATAGTGGCGTCAAGGAGCATTGAGCAATTGATATATCGGGGGTGGTGATGGTGTAGCATGGCTGGAGAGAGAAGTCCCGAACGGGACAAGGCAAAACTGATGTGGCTGGGGAACGGCGGGACGATGAAGCTAAAGGACATCGCTGCTGCTCTTTCTATTGGGGAGACTCAAGTTCGTAAATGGAAGTTCCAGGACAAGTGGACTGCCCGATTTGAATAGTAACGTTACCAATGAATCGAAAGGTAACGTTACTAAACGTGGCGCTCCCAAAGGGAACAAGAACGCTGTCGGTAATCGCAGCGGAGCACCCCCGTGCAATAAAAGAGTAGTTGGTAAAATAAGGGCGGGTCTGGAGGACCGCCAAGAAACAAGAAGGCCGTTACAACGGGGGAGTATGAAACGATTTGGCTTGATGCTTTGGGCGAAGATGAGCGGGATCTGGTGATCAAGTAGATACTGATCCAATTCAACAGGCGGATGAAGCGATAAAACTGCTGTCTATCCGTGAGCGCCGGATGCTTCAAGCCCTGAAGGAGATTACAGAGCGGCATAGAGCGAAGCAAACGGAGCGTTAGCCGATGAGTAAGCCGTATAACGTTGTTACTGATTTGTTTGATCTATATTGGGATGACCCGGTTGCTTTTGCTGAAGATATGATGGGCTTTGATCCAGACGATTGGCAGTGTGACGTCATGATGGATGTCACTCAGTTCCCGAGGACCAGTGTCCGCTCTGGTCAGGGTGTAGGGAAGACGGGCCTTGAGGCTGCATTGGTCATTTGGTTTCTGTGTTGCCGTCCGAATCCCAAAGTGGTATGTACGGCGCCAACCAAACAGCAGCTGCATGACGTTCTTTGGGCCGAGGTGTCCAAGTGGCTGGAGAACTCCATGGTGAAGAATCTCCTGAAGTGGACCAAGACCAAGGTCTATATGATAGGCCATGAACAGCGGTGGTTTGCAACGGCCAGGACGGCCTACAAACCCGAGAACATGCAGGGTTTCCACGAGGATTACATGCTTTTCATTGTTGATGAAGCATCGGGTGTGTCCGATCCCATCATGGAAGCCATCCTTGGTACGTTGTCCGGTGCTGAAAATAAACTGTTGATGTGTGGAAACCCGACTCGAACGAGTGGGTTTTTTTTTATGATTCGCACAACCGGGACCGTAGTCGTTTCCGTTCTCATAAAGTGGATATTGGTGGCGGCGGTGCTGCTTATTGTATCGGCAGTTGGAAATGTGTTCGGGTTTGAAATTTCCGAGGAATTAAGCACAAATATTACCGGGTTAGCGATGGCAATCCTCGGCCTCCGGTGATCCTCGGGATCATCTCCAATCCCAAAGAGGGAACAGGATACACCGATAAGGAAGACAAACCGAAAACGAACAAGTTTCTGTAAAAAGCGGGACCCTACCGGCTACGTGCTGGTAGGGTCATTTTGCGTTCATTTGTTTTATTTACCGCTTCGCCTTTACCAAGTCACGATTAATTCATAAGCTATGATGTATTCTAAATTAAAGGAGGAAATACTCGTGAGTGAATTTGTAGGCGGAGTTGGCGCAGGTTCCTGTGCAGGTGGTTACGGTTTTGGTGGTGGAGGTATAGGAGCAATTTTGGTTCTTTTTATCTTGTTAGTGATAATTTCTAGTGCCTTCTGTGGTTGGATATAATAATAATCTATCACGGCTTTTATGCTCGGTTATACTCGCCTTAACATTAACGGTAGAACAGTGGCGTAATCCGATGGCATCGGTAAAAGAAGCCTGCTGGCATAGGCTGGCGGGTTCTTTTATATTTCTTCTCATCCTACGGGTTCCGTTAATACTGGCGTCCGCAACAGCCCCGATTTGAACCAGTTTCTGAATTTAACCCGCCAAAGGCTATTCTTCCGCTTACCGACCATCCCTTCAAGTTTTCGGTTCACCATCTGATCAAACAATCCTTCTCCCGCACCTTCCACGAAGGGTATGACGCAGAAGTGCTGATTCCGGCATACGTATGCCGGCAAGGATCTCTTTACGCTGCAGCAGCGGCATCTTCCGTAGGTCCTGATTTTTATACTGCAGGATATCGAACACCACATATGTTATTGGGGACGTCGCTACCAGATGCTTGATGCGTTGATCCTTACTAGCCTTAAACCGGGTCATGACTTCTTCAAAGTCCACGCCCTCTGGCCCTGTGCATGCTACCTCACCATCCAGGAGAATGTCATCATCAAACGGAACCAATAATTCGGGGTATTGTTGGGTACATTCCGTCTCATGACGTGTATAAAGCCTGATCCGGCCGGACTGCTGGGAGAACAGGAGCCTATGCTCGTCAATCTTTGGTTCGAATATATAGTGCGAATCTGAAAAAGGAGCTGGTGCGGTTGCGAGTAACATCGGATCAATAAACATAAACAACACCTCTTTACCGAATTATAGTGCTTGGCAATGTGATAGGAGAGGTGGTAAGTAATGGTGGTAGCCTTGATGTCATCTAGCTTAGTTGCTCGAACAAATGGAAGATTCGACAAAACATTTAACATGATTATACCAAATTAAGGTGCTTTAAAACTATATACTCCAATAATATCCAAATGTTACAATTGAAAACAAAGTTAATGTGAATTAACTTTATAAATATCGGGAGGTGTTAGTATGGTTAAGATGGGAAAAAAATTAGTAATATTCTCTTCGATCATTGCAGCTTTTATGACTGTAGCAGCACCAGTATCTGCAAGTTCTATCTCACAGACAGAATCTGAGATAACGCCTCAATATTGTAACCCATGTAAAGTAAAAGCAGGTTATATGTACCCGAAAAGCCAGTATAGCAGAGACTATTTTACGCCATTACATTACATTACTGTTGATGGAGTGGAGTACTTTTTTTGGTACATAGATGATGACAAATCTACAGCCACACATTGGTATACTGTTTGGAAAGAAGAATAACAAAAAAAACGTTGGGGTTTTGAATGCATAACCTTAAGGATTTTTTTGGAGTACACAATAAGGAAGAAAGCGTAAGTGTTTAGAATTACGAGAAGTCTCAAGAGTTCAAACCCTATCGGTTATACTGGTAGGGTTTTTTATTGATATTAGCCAACTTACACGCTGTATATCTGTGAGAGCTATGTATTTCTTTATTCAGAATTTTACAAATTAAAACGAACGGTGTGGTTCGATAGAATACCCTCCCAGTCCCCACCCCAAAGCCTAACATTAACAACTTCAATTTTTGATCGCCAAATCTAATTCTTTACCACACATATTTACTATTCGCCTTCTGTTCAAGAATTAATTTGCCAGTTACGTGCCTTTTCCTCCATTTTACATTGATAAAGGAACTAATGTTCGCCATATAGTACAAACAAATGTTCTCGTAACAAGAGGTGGAATTAATAAGCATTGGTCTGAAGCCAGATGAATCAAAATTAGTGAAGGATTTTATCTTGTTACCTCTCTTGCTCGATGTGATGGAAAAAGATCAAGGTATCCTGTCCGCTGCAGCCTTAAAGATGCCTGTAATAACAAACACCATAATTAAACGACTGCAGAAAGCGGCACTAGCTGACTTGTCACAGGTACGTCAAGACATGCGTCGGCGAGGAATGAAGGTGTACGAGGAGCGAAAGACCCGTCTTGGGCGTGGAAGTTGAATTTTTATGTAGAGGATATCACCAAAAATTGTCCGTGCTTTGGGGGCTGGTTGAAGCAGAGATTGAGCAGAGGTCGTACACGTATTTGAGGTTCGATATCTCAGACAAGAGGGGAATATCAATTGACAACGCGCAAAAAGCTGGAGGGTAACAGGCTATGGGAATCAAGTCGGATGATGCTGCCAGAGCATAAGGAAACAATAATCCGCCGGCAGCTGGAGGAGGGCAGGAAAGATCGAACGACATTGGATCCACAGGAAATGGAATTAATCGAACAAGCGCTGGCTGAATCTTTTCATGAACACCGTGCCCTTACTGTAAGGCTGTTTGATGAGTATGAAGATACAGAGTTAACAGGTATTGTCGTACTGATCCACACGTTCAGACGGGAAATCAAATTGTCCATCTCTGAAGGAGGTTGGCAATGGATCAAGATCGATGAGAATTGTTTCTACTCACTGAACCTATTTTCAAAGAGGACGATGTGGCCTTATTAAAAGGTCACAAAAAAAGTCACAAAAATTCCGGTCGAATATGAATACTGGCGATTGATTAATTTCGAGTGAGTCAAATTCGACTTTGATTTATACCTAAAATTTCAAAGGTGAACCGAAGCGAATTATAGTCAAATATGGGCGGCATGATGTAAGTAAGGCCTTAAAAACCTTATAATACCGCTATTTAAAAGGCTCCCGAAAGGGAGCCTTTTATTATAAATCACAAAAAAATCACATTCTCTGCAAAAATCAGAAATCAAGAATATCAGCGAAATGGCTTTTGATCTTCTCATCAGCATTTTTTTCATCTTTTCAGTCGGAACCTCTGAATGAAAAAGGCATGGATTGATGCAGGACATGGTGGTAAAGATCCGAGGGCAGTCGGTAACTGGGCTGAAGGACAAGGATATTGTTTAGGTATCCTTGGGTAAACAGCGTCTTGCTGCCGAGTATGACGGTGTGCAACCAGATTCCTTCTTTGACTTGGTTCCTCACCCCATGTTTATTGGTTATCACCAACCCATATGTTTTCAGTCCCTGTGCGGGTGTCGGTCCAAGCTGTTACGAGCCGACCTGTTTGAGGAACTATCGCATTTCCGATGTAGTCCCCTATCACTTGTAACCCCGCGACACTAAACGAAGTTGTCGTAATACGGGTGTTGATGAACGTAGTTCCACCGTCCCTGGACGTGGCAAGAAATACGTCAAGATTCAGCGGACTTACCCGATTGGTGTAATAGGATACGAATACCGCTCCATCTGTTGGCGAGACGGTGATGGCCGGGAAAAAATTTTGGGATCCTACCGGACTGTTTGCAATGGGTTTAGGTGCTCCCCAGGTCTGGCCAAAGTCTGTGGAAATTGAGAGAAAGATATCGGAATAACCTTCACGATAATCTTGCCACACGGCATAGACGTTCCCTCGTGATGCTGGTGCATTAGAGATGTCCGCTGCAAGTGAAGGATACGTCAGGCAACGGAATTGATAACCAGGAAGCGGCGAGGGTACTACAACGACAGATGTTATTATAGTCTGAGCCGCAAATGTTGATCCACCATCTTGTGAGATGCGAACGATAAATTCAGATGTTCCTGGAGGTTGCGTAATCCATCCTACAATGAGTATTCCATTTAACGTGATTGCGATACCAGGAAATTCTTCAAATACATTTACTGAAGATAGGAGCAATGGCCTTTCATACGAGTTTCCGCCATCTTGCGATCGATTGAAGAATATCGTATTCCCCGGGATGAATTGCGTGTTGTAATCATGCGTATAACCAGTATAAATGTTTCCAAAGAATGGGCTGGACCCAGCCTTATCGCTGATAACCACCACCTGATCGTCATTAACGAACTGTCCGAATCCTTGGTTCACGATGACAGGTGCTCCAAAAGATGAAGCGTTATCGTTAGAAATATAACTTAAGATCGAACCGCTAAGTCCATCAGCATCAAAGGCGTGTGCTGCCACGACAAACGTATTAGGGAAAATATAATCAATATGAGGAGCTTCTATTCCAGCGAACCCAGCTGGTAAAGGCAGCAACACCGTGCTCCACGTTGCGCCGGCATCGATAGACTTGTATAATCCAATATTTGCCGGACCTGCTCGAAAATCTACAGCCACCACCACCATAACAGAGGGGTTAAGCCAATTTACGGCGATGGTTGGCTCAAACTGGCTACTCGCACTTGGCGAGATTTGGATATTTACCATGGTCACCACCCTTGTTAACATGAAACAGATCATTCTTATTTTTTCAGATTACGGGTTGAGCTGCCCAATTTGAGTGAGTTCTTGCTGTAACACCTTTTGGTAATGAATAACATTGCCGGATGAATCAGTTCCGAATACGTTGATAACAGTGTCTGTCGGAACCGTCCCTGTCACAAGAAATTGGACCTCATATGAAGAGTTGCCAGCGATATTGAAATTAAGAATTTGGCTGGTATTTGCGTTGATATTTAGCATATTGGAATAAATCAGCGCCTTACTCACCAAAGTATTCCACACGTAAATGTGATAAACCACATTAGATGAGAAACTGAGATTATCATTAGCAATGTTAATTACAATGTTCGAAGCATTAGGAGAACCAGTATTCGTAATCATGCCTGTTGTTAACGCCATATAACCACTGCCCTTCAATTAGTTTTTACTAGTATACGTATTTAGATCTCCGGGTTGTGTGGACAAAGCTATATAGCTATTAGCCTTTTTGTTATCTCAGTCTGTTTCTGTTAACTCGACGACCTTGGTCTAGATGATTCAACATGGTGCTAAACCGATTAGCATATACGCTACTGGAAAAATGCCTTTTGATATGAGCTTCTGCGTTAACGATCAGTTGCTCTCTCTCATTCTTGTTAGTCAACAGGGATATTGCCTCCAGAGTGGCTTCCTCTATTCTACCTTGAGTATAAAACTTACCCGTCTTGTTATGAGTGATAAATCGCCTAACGCCTCCTGAATCAGTAGACAGAACCGGGCAGCGGCACAACATAGCTTCAGCAACAGCATATCCAAATCCTTCAGAAATCGAGGTCGAAAGAAGGAATCCCCCTGAATCACCAATGATGCTTAGATAGTCCGCCATAAGATCATGAGGTACGTTTGAGTAACGGATAAGACGAGCCTTGAGAGTTGGGTTATTCGCAAGTATCTCGTTAAAATCCTCAAGTTCTGCAGGATCGGCCATCGTTTCGTCTTCAAAGAGCCACAAATATAGATCTGGATACAAACCGATGAGCGTCTGTCCTAACAATAAAAAATCACGCCAATTTTTATTAGACTGTAAACGCCCCACCCAGCCTAAAATCGGGAAGGGTTTTCTGGGATAGGCTGTATATCCGAAGTATTCCCAATCCAGAGGATCATCAAAACTGTATTGAGGGATTTCGGGATAGTTCGAACTCATGAGTTCTCTCAGTTGTTGATTATAAGGATAAAGTATTGCATCCGCGTGTTCATAAATTTGATCTTTGAAGGACTGCGTTAGAAGGAGCCGCTCTTCATGTCTTCCCAAACCCTGCAATTCAAAAATGAGTCGGCCGCTGTACCCAAAGCTTCTTAACTGTGCGAGCATGTTAATGTCAGAGCATACCGTTATTGCATCATAACCTTCGCGCTTAATGATTTCCCGGATGGTTTCCTTTTCACAAGTAACAAATGTCGTGATGTTCTTGATGTTGTTTCTGCCCTCCCCATCGAATTTATAGAGAAGATGGGATTCAACTCCGTGCGCTATCAACGCTTTGCTTCGAATCCGGTTTAGGGTCTCCATCCCTCCGCTCGGGTTGTAAAACATAAACAACACTTTCATGATGGATCACCAACGTGTTTAACCCTTTCTTCAAGTAAATGAACTAGATTATTGGTTCGGAACAATTCATTGGAAAGCACGGGCTTAATCAAATCCACGGTACGGTAACCAATGACCGCGTGATTATCCGTATAATACGTGGACCATATGTTATGGCCTGATTTATGAAGCTGGTTGATCAGAATTTGTAAATCCATTACATTCTGAAAACCTTTTAAATCGAGCAACATGGTAAAAGGAGTATGAAGACTTCGAACAGTAGCCAGAACAGCCACATCCTTCTCCCAATTCGGGTACGTTGCATAGACTGAACATGGATGCGGGATCTGTTTCAGGGCAGCACTCACATGTTGATCTGAAGAGAGGTCCAACACATAACATATATAGTTACTGAAAACTTGCTCATAGAGATTTTCAATTCGATCTATCGTTTCTTCCGAAACTTCACGCAGTGGAAGCAGAATACTAATTTCCGGGGCAATTCCCCTCCGCCTTCTTGCATCATGTCTGGCCAGATGATAAGCATATCGCCATTTCCGATGAGCATCCGTGGTCTTAAGTTGTGCTGAAACGCTGAAGGTCGAGTCCACTCGATATTCCATTAGCTCAACTGGAATATATTTGATGTCACAGTAGTCCGTAAGCTTTAGCCAATAATCATAATCCTCAACCGGAGCCAAACTGTAACCTCCTGGTACTTTCTTAGCGTAGCATGATTTATACATAAATGAGACACCAACGATGGAGGAGTCAAGCAGCGCCTCTTTGGGTTTCCCTTGATACTTACGCAATGCACTGAGTGCAACCTCATCGTTCAAAGGTTTATTGTCGTTATCAATTGATTGGAAAGAACTATACACCAGTCCCAGTTCCTCAGGGCCTTTCAGTAAGGCGGCACGGAGCACCTCCAAAAAATGCGGACCATAGATATTATCGCTCGATACCCAAGTCAAGAATTGGATTCTTCTATCCTTAAACAACTCTGCAAACCCCGTATTAAGTGCATGTGGAACTCCTTGGTTGATGGCGTAAGAGACCGTGTTCACTCGGGAATCGTTACCTACGAGAGACTGGACCAACGGTTCCATTTCGGGAGCCCCATCGATGACAATGACCATTTTAAACTGCTGGATTGTTTGGTTCAGCACGGAATGAAGTGCCGCTTTCAGGAATTCAGGTTTTTGCTTATAAAGAGGCATGACAATCCCCAAATCCACCAAGGCTTTCACCACTTCCCTTAAGGATTTATTAACAGTGTATTGAGGCCTTTAGTCCTTGCTTGTGCGAATAACCATCTATGTATCACTAAAATGCTCTTAGTTTAGAAAACGATAGGTTTCATTGTTCTTGAATCGATGAATAAGTGGACGAGCGGCTTATTTTTACATTGATAAAAGAACGAGTGTTTGCATATAATACAAACAAACGTTCTTATAACAAGATACCGCGCAAAAAGCTGAAGGGTAACGGGCTATGGGAACCAAGTTGGATGATGTTGCCAGAGCATAAGGAAACAATAATCCGCCGGCAGCTGAGAAGAGGGGAGGAAAAGATCGACCAACGTTGGATCCCTCAAGAAATGGAGTTGATCTAACAAGCACTGGCATGAGAACTCCTTGAGTGCTGGTAGGGGTCAGATTATCAAAGCAACTATAGGCGTGGCGACATCACCACGACAAGCAAACAAAATCTTCGAACTTCTCTCGCTGCCTGAATAATCGACCGCACGGAATTCATCGAGAACGCTACCGGGTACTCCTACAGCTCTAGGAATCAAGGGAGAGTGCGAATTACCTCGGTCTATCTCTAGATTTTAATGTTCAAAGTTACTCCGTTTGCACTTCGGGTTATAATTATTAATGAAAATTAAGGATCGGAGGGTGGTGCTTTATGGATTCATCTAATTATAGGAACGAAATTAATCAGATGTTAGACAGCTTACCAGAAGAAGAATTGAGGAAAGTTTTTTGGTTTGTTAACGTTACCCTTGGAAAGCACTTATACAATAAAAATTTGCTGGATAAAGGTGTAGTTATATTAGAACTAATTGAGGAAGCAAAAGAAATTATAGATTTATGGGATAGGGCTTTTGCTAAAAACATTAGCGATGAAATCAAAAAAGAGATCCATTATCATCAATATAAGTGGCACATATTTAGCTACAAAAAGAAAGAGTGTTTAGAAGGAGAAGCAGCGAGGGATGCATTTGATATTCTTACTAAAAATGAATTATATGTTATGTATCAAAACTCCCCCGATATCGTATTTGAGTATAAAAACGCTAAGGATGTAGTATCGGCCAATTTTGATTCTGAGCAAGATATCTATATATTCGACAAGAGTTTCAAATGGACTTACGTACATACCCATGAATCAATGTGTGGGCCATACTTTTATAAAAAATGAACTTGTATAGAAGTAGTGGCAGTAATGTTCGGTTGTGGTTATATGCAAAAAAAGTGATAGATCAAGTTTTGGTTATCCACTTTTTTATGAACGTTCTATTTCGCGTAACAAGGGCCCTTGCATTAATCAACTATGATGGAGGGTCTCTTTTAAAGCAAAGTCAACAGCACTTTTAGCATGGAGTGTTGCTGTATCATATACGGGTATATTGCAATCATCCTGTGAGATGAGCAGCGTTATTTCTGTACATCCCAGAATAATACCTTCTGCGCCTTGTTGTATAAGATGATTTATGATCTTTAAGTAGATTTGCTTAGACTCTTCACTAATGATGCCAAGACAAAGCTCTTGATAGATTATGTCATGTATAACCAATCGATCGTCTTCATTTGGCACAATAACCTCGAGCTCAAACTTTTCTGTAAGTCTGCCCTTGTAAAAATCTTGTTCCATGGTAAATGCAGTACCCAATAACGCGACCTTCTTAATTCCATCTGTAACGATTCTCGTTGCTGTCGAATCTGCAATATGGATTAACGGAATCGATATCGATTCTTCAACTTCTTTTGCCATCTTATGCATGGTATTCGTACAGATGACAAGTAAATCCGCTCCAGCCGTTTCAAGTTTTTGTGCTATATCAATCATAATTCTCGCAGCCTCATCCCAGTTCCCTTGATGCTGCAAAGTCTTAATTTCTTGGAAATCCACCGAATACATGAGGCTTCTTGCAGAATGATGCTCGCCTAGACTTTCCTTTACATATTGATTAATGATTTGGTAGTAGAGCTGTGATGACTCCCAACTCATGCCGCCAATAAGACCTATAGTTTTCATCCTAAACACCCCGTTTTATGTAGAAATTATCGGTGAAATAACTCTGCCGTTATTTTTTTTGCACTGTTGAATGATTGCTTTTTTCCTCTTTCGTTTTCAAATTCATATAGAGCAGTATGCTTCCAAAGAATGATATTTCAATTGCCCCCGTAATGATCCGCATGGGGCGTGTTTCTTTAAAATCAAATAAAATATGTCCCAGACAGTACAATGCCGAGAGAGCAATGATCCACCGAAGTATTACTTTTTTCACTAGCAGTCACTCCCTTACCTAGAAACAATAATACTACAAGTGAGGGGGAAAACCACCTTTTTCGGATGTTTGCAGATTTAGTTCAATATTATATATTCATTCGTTTGGTTGTTGAAGTGAAGCCTGTAATGAATGGAATGGGAACAGCTTGCTGCTTTTCGCAGGAGCTGTTTTTGGTTTGGAGTAAATTTACATTGATAAAAGAACGAATGTTCGCATATAATACAAACGAATGTTCCCATTGCGAGGTGGATATAAATATGTTGAGCATTGGACTTAAGCCAGATGAAAGCAAGTTAGTAAAGGACTACACATTATTGCCTTTATTGCTTGATGTACTGGAAAATGATCGCAGTGTTCTTTGCCAATCTGATTTAAAGACATCCGAAGTGACCCGTGTTATGATCGACCGTTTACAGACTGCAGCCTTAGCCGATTTAACGGCAGCGCGAAGGAGCATGCGTGAGAATGACTTAAAAGTGTACCAGCATCGAAAGACCAATCTAGGCATTGAAGTTGAATTTGTGTGCAGAGGATACCACCATAAACTGTCCATGCTTTGGGGACTGATTGAAGCGGAAATTGAGCAGAGGTCCTATACCTATTTAGGGCTGAACATTGCAGACAAGGGGGGGCCGCATTGAAATCAAACAACCGGGTAGTCATGCTGGCGGATTGCCAGTCCTTTTATGCTTCTGTTGAAAAAGCCGATCATCCAGAGTATAAAAATCGCCCCCTGGTAGTTGCTGGTGATCCGGAAAGGCGTTCAGGAATCGTGTTGGCTGCATGCCCACTTGCAAAGGAAAAAGGAATAACGACAGCCGAGAGGCTGGGCGAGGCGCTTGCCAAATGTCCAGACCTCGTTGTCATCAAACCACGTATGCAAAAGTATATAGACGTCTCGATGCAGATTACTGAGATATATAAAAGCTACACGGATTTGGTCGAGCCCTACAGCATTGATGAACAGTTTCTCGATGTCACGGGTTCCTTACACCTCTATGGAACGCCAGTGGAGCTGGCCCAGATCATTCAGCGGCACGTCATGGAGGCGACAGGTGTTCGTGCTCGGTTTGGAATTGCCGAAACCAAAATACTTGCCAAGACGGCATGTGATAACTTCGCGAAAAAGAATCCGTCGGGACTCTACATTTTGTCAAAGGATACGCTTGCAGATACCTTATGGAAACTGCCGGTGAGCAGCATGTTTATGGCCGGCAGCAAGATGACGCGCCATTTTAACGTAATGGGTTTGCCTACGATCGGCAGCGTTGCTCAGACTCCCCTCTCTAAGCTAAAACAAATGATGCGTCGTAAGTTTGGCAAAAACTCCGATATCTCCGCTGAAATGTATTGGCGCATCGCTAATGGAATCGACGATAGCCCCGTGCGTCCGGGAACGCACCAGGTAGACCCCAAGTCAGTCGGTCATATGATGACCTTGCCTCGTGATTATGCAAAGCTGGAGGAGATCAAGGTCGTGCTGCTTGAGCTCACGGAGCTGGTTTGCCAGCGATGCCGTGGTCTTGGTTTTATGGGGCATGTAGTATCAGTCGGTTGTATGGGGGCTGACTTTGACCGTCCCACAGGATTTAGCCGACAAATGAAGATGGATGATCCCTCGAATATAACGAACCAGGTTTATCGCTGGGCATGCCGGCTGCTTGAGTCCTATTGGGACGGCTTGCCGATCCGGAGGGTGGGTATTAGTTTGTCGCAGTTTTCCCCGGATACGGAATATCAAATGTCTTTGTTTGATACAGGACGGGAGCGGTCGATGGCTCTTGAGCGCGTGACGGATGCCCTTAAGAATAAATATGGGAATTCGATTGTTATTAGAGCGGTATCCAAGACAGATGCAGGCCAAGCGCTGGACCGATCAGCTAAGATAGGAGGACACTATAAATGACAACACGAAAAAAGCTGGAGGGTAACGGGTTATGGGAATCAAGTCGGATGATGCTTCCAGAGCATAAAGAAACCATTATTCGAAGACAACTGGAAGAGGGAAGAAAAGAACGACCGACATTGGATCCACAGGAAATGGAATTGATCGAAAGCGCGTTGGCCGAGTCTTTTCACGAGCATACTGCAATTAAAGTTCGATTATTCGATGAGTACGAGGATAAGGAGCTGACAGGCATTGTCGTTCTTATTCATACGGTTAGACGAGAGATCAAGCTGTCCATGGCTGACCGTGAATGGCATTGGATTAAGATCGATGAGATTATTTCCGTTCGATAAAAAACAAGTCGCATGAACAACAGGATAGCCATTTGCTCCATTCCAGGCAGGGAAAACCCGACTGATGTCGAAGTTTGTAGTGGGGGGGTGCTTACATGCTAAAAACATTGAAAGTTGAACTCTTTAGCGATTCTGATTTGGACCAGCTGCAGGATCAGGTTAATGAGTTCCTCTATAAACTTCATCCTGATGATGTCAAGGATGTTAAGCTTTCATCTGCCGATGGAACATATGATATTTTAATCATTTATAAACAATAAAGAAAAAAGAAAAGCATCGCTGAGGGTGCTTTTCTTTTTTTGACTTGGCATCGTATTAAAAAATGCGCTCTTGTTATACCGAAACCGTAACATTATGGATTATAGCAATAACGCTGATAATTTCTGGTATTCTTTTTGATCGCATCTAAAATATATAGTACTTTCAAGAGGCCCATCTTGATAGGTGACAACTGCCAAAGAGTTATCCTTCTTTCGCCCACCGATGGCAGCTCCGGCTATTAGACCGATTCCTCCAGTCAATACTCCACCCACTATAGCCCCTGCCGCTGCTTTTCCTGAGCTTCGTTTTCCTTTTTCGTCCCATTCTATTTTTGTCACCATGATCTCATTCCCGTTAAGCAAAAGAGTATATTTGCTGCTACCGTTAGCAACTTTAATTTCTCCTGCTTTAATATTGGGGTGACCACCTAAATAATCAAGACGAATCGATCTCTCAGCAGCGCTGGCCCTACCTGCTTCTAACCCCTTTTTAAAGTCTTTTTTAAAGTCCTCTTTGAACTTATCAAATATTCCCATCCGTAGTCACCTCTTCATTAGACAGATTATAAAAATAGTCTATCAGAACCAGGTAAATATTTCTATATTTATTGTATTTATTTGAAAAAACGACTCTTTTAAATGAAAAACAAAAAATGATATAGTTCAAAGGGACTATTTAATGAAAACGATGTCAGCAATAGGAATAAATGACCCACCCACACTTTTTATGTCCCCCTAATGAAGCTTTAAGGTTCCATTAAGCTACATCTCTTATGATGGAATCACCTCTTAACATATAGATCAGGAGCCCCTCTAATTCCGTGGTTAGAGGGGCTTCTCTTGTCTGCATATGGTTGTACAGACCATAAACGCATGCAAAAACCCGCCTCCGGTAGATCCTTGAACCGGAGGCGGGTTTATTTTTATTTTACGAGGTCGTTCAACTGTTCTTTAAAGGCTTCCACGATCTCGCCATTCCGCTCTTTGCGGGCGGATTGGTGGGAGACGGACGCCTCCTGGATGTCACCAAAAGCCCAGAAGCTCTTTGGTACATCCGGCCAGGTAGGATCGATGTCCACCAGCGGTCCGCGGTACAGCATGCGGTTAATTAAGGCTACTGCTTCGGAACGGACGATGGCTTGGTTCGGTCGGAAGGTTCCGTCCGAATAGCCTTGAAGCATACCGTGACGAGCCAGTGTTTCAATGGCGGAGGCAGACCAGCTGCCTGCCGTTACGTCGTTGAAGTGAAGCTCCAGCGACGTCGCTTGGTCCAGCTTCAAATAACGTGCCATGACAGAGGCGAGCTCGCCCCGGCTGACAGGCTGGTCCGGATGGAAGGAGCCATCCTGGTAGCCTTCAAATATTTGATGCTTGGTGACGGTACGGATGTATGAATAGGCCCAGTGGCCTTCCGGTACATCCTTATAGCTGTCGGCTGCACTCTCGTAATCCCCAAGCAATCTTGCGATAATAGCGGCAAGCTCGGCGCGGGTCAATGATTTATGCGGCTTGAAGTCGCCGTCCGGGAAGCCAAGAATGTAACGCTCATGCTTCAAAGCTGCCGCATTTGCACCATACACGAGCAGCTGAAGCCGATCGGTATTGGCTTTGCCCGATACATGGTCTCCAGATGCTGTATATTGAGCGGACAGCGTAAATGCTTGTTCATCTACGCCTTGAGCCAGTTGTGGCCATTTAAGTTTAATATGATAACTCTTCAATTGGCCGGCATCCAGCTTGTCTACGTCCCATACGATCTTGCCGTCGATCACTTTACCGCCGGCGGCATCGATGACTTCAACGCCTTTTGGCAGGATAAGTTCAATTTGTCCACCATGAACGGTGGAGCCGGAAAGATTCTTGTAGCTTAATTTTACAGAGGCCTGGCCTCCATCCGGATGGATAGAGCGGCTGATCTCCAGGTTCACATTTACGGCTGATAGATCAATGGGCACCGGTTTTGGTGCCTCAGGGTCAGGCTTTGGCTGAGGTTGGATAGGTATTCCAATGCCGCCGGAAGAGCCTGAATCGTCGGAACCTCCAGAGTTGGCCGACCGGATGGTGAACGTACGGATCGACACCGTACTCAGATTGCCAGCCATGTCCATGGCAAGAGCCTCTACACGGTACGTACCGACAGAGGAGATCGGACGATCCGGCGTGAATGTCCATTGATCCCCGGGACCCGGAATAGCCAGGCCTTGTGCAACAACGCGATTGTTCCGGTCGTAGACCGAAACGGTTACGCTGGTGGCGGGTTCATTAGGACTCACAACGATTTTATCCACCGGGGCGTTTGGACTTCCAATGTAGCCGTCTGCCGGTGAATCAATGGTAACTACAGGTGCAACCGTATCGATGGTAAAAGGATAGGCTTCGCTGGAAAACGCATCACCATTCGTGTCTCTTCCTTTGGAGATAACGGTATAGGTTCCGTCAGCAGCTATCGGCTCATCCGGTATGAAGGTCCAGCGCTCCGGATCGTTTGACAGCTTAAGGGCTTGCCCCGGAATCAATTGGCCCAGTCCATCTCTGACTTCAACTTCAATCAGATCGGCAGAAGACTCGATCATACCGGTAATTACGGTTACGGGACCTTGAATGTGTTGACCATACTGCATAGGGCCAGTAACCGAGATGCGAGGTCCGACAACGGTGAAGGTCATGGTGTCATTCACGATTTTGCCGAGTACGTCCTTCGCGGTGGCTGTCACCGTATAGATATCGTCTCTCCAGTACGAGTCTGGCGTAAATGTCCATTCTCCATTAGGAAGAACGGTTACGGTTCCATTTACAGGACCATAGGTTGCGCCAGTCACAGTCACCACAACATGATCATGAACCGGAGTGCCAGCATCCCTGTAAGTCCCCTGAACAGGCAGTGTAATGTGCTGAATCGTGGAGCCGTTTGCCGGAGCGGTTATGGCAATCCCCACATTGCTTACCGGAAAGTCTCCGTTCACCCCGGAAACCGGTCCAAGCGGCCGCAGAACACGAGACGGGTCAAGATGATCGATAATGCGATCCCCTGCCTTGGGAGTATACGTTAGTTGTACATTGGCGTTCTCCGGTATTTCGATACCGTTCGGGAGAGCCAGAACCAGGGTATCTTGATCCGTTGTCCCATTTCCGATCATATCAACCGGATATACCGTGGCACCGTTATCCCATGTGAGAGATAGTTCGGGCTGACCGATCACATCCACGGTCCGTTCAAATTTGACGGTCACGGTATTGCGGTCTGTACCCACAGCAGCAGCGGCCGGTTCAAAAGCCGAGGTCTGGTTCTTGACATCAAAATGTTCGAGCCATCCCAGACTGCGCTGAAGGGGGAGGAGTTCCTTGATATCTGCACCGGCAATGCCTGTGCTGTAATTCATGGTGATATTGGTTGGCGCGCTGTCATCTGCTTTGAAAGGAATGCCTGTTGCAGGCAGATTGGCAGCATCCAACGTGAAGATCAGCGTTTGGCCTGTCGGATCGGCCGGATCCATCTCCACATTTATTGCACTCACCGGAGCAGCGATCCCATCAAGCTTGAAGCTAAATGCCGGGGCGCTTCCAGGGAGACTCGCCGCGTTCAGCGGCTCCGCAAATTCCACCTTGACCTTGTTGCGTGACTCATCATTGATCACTTCAGCCGCTGTCGGCTGCATCTGGTTGCGCACCGGGTCGTTCAGGAACAGATCCAGCTGCTCGTTCGAACCGTCGGCCTTCTTAATGAGGTCAGCAGCATTCAGCTTACCGGGCTCATACGAAATGCTCACTTCAGCAGCCAGTGGGATCTTCCCGTTCCAAGCTGGCGGTACGCCAGGAGCGCTGTTCAGATCCAGCTTAAGCGTTAAATGCTTGTCCGTATCCTGCGTGAATGAAGTTCCCGCTGGCGACAACGCCAGTTTCACCGGCGGCAGCACACCGTCGTTAATCGTCACTGTGAACGCGGTCATAGCATTAGCTGCCACAGGTTCGATAGAATCAGGGAACGTGATGCGGATCGAGTCGCGATCCTGAGTATTCACGACCTCATGACTTACGGGAGCAAAGCGGTTCTCAACAGGCACGGTAACGCCTCCATTGACCGGGAAGCTCTCCAATGGGAGGCCGCCTGTACCGGTTCCGGTGACAGAGCCCTTATCCTTGTCATAGTTCAAGGGCGTTTGCACATTGGGAGGTATCACATAATCCACCGGCAGGCTTGGAGGATAGTCGGGAGAATCGGCATCGATCTCCAGTACAAGCCGGAAAGGATCGTCTTCATCCTGAGAGTCCTTGGCATGCCCCTTTACAACAAGCGGAATCTTCACCGTTGCTGAGGGATCCGCCGGGTCAGGAACTTCAATGTAAAAGCCGCCGGTATCATGAGGATCGTAAGTTACCGGCATATCAAGTGTGGTGACAATCGTTTTACGGTCGTCACCGACCTTGGCATTTGTGACGACCGGAGCGCTTCCTGACTCGAAGTAGACAGGCGTCGTATCGAAGTTGCCGCCGCCATACACTTTGCCGTTCAGCTCGCCGCCGATCCGTGCCTTGGCATAGCTCAGGTGCGGGTAGTCGCCAAGGTTCCAGAGGTTGACGCTGGCAACACCGTTGGCATCACTCGGAACGGTGATTTCCCGGACCAGAACCTCTTGTCCATTCCGATCATAACGCTGTGTTCGAACCTCGTACCCGTCTGCGGTCAGATACATATCGGAATCGTCGGCAAGCGTTTCGGACCATACCTTGCGTCCGCTGCCGATGTCGACCTGAGTATTTGCCAATACATAATACATGGAGAAGGTAACCGGATAACCGGCGATAAGGTCCCCATCGATAGTTCGGACCTCCGCTTGGATCTCTGCAGTAGATCCCCCGGCTTTTATGCCGTCCATTGGAGTATCTCCGGCTGCACCGGTCACAGGCTTAACGCCCAGTACGCCGTTACTGCCATTAGTATCCTTCTGGAAGAAAACAGGTAGGCCGCTTGCATTTCTTAAAGGCACCGTATTTACAATTTGGATATGGGTCGGGGCCTGCTCTACTTCCTGTTGTCCTTGATTCGTGCCAGGCACAATCAGTCCGCTGTAGTTGTTAAACTGCCAGGAATAGATGTCATGGTCCTGATAGGAACCGCCCGTGGCTGCCGTAAATCCGATGTAGGCATCATCCTGAAGCAGCATGGACGAAAGGTCCTGCGTGTCAGACATGATGGGTTTCACGGGAATGACAGATCCGCCCGAAGTACGGGATACGAGCTGTCCATTTTCCAAATACGGGAATTGGGTAACCTCCTGGGTTGCAACTTCGTTCCCGGCGATAACCAGTTTGCCGTCGGTTCCGACTTGAGGCACAAGATAGGTGCCGTTATTGTTCTCGCGGATCAGATAGACATTAAACTTCTTTGTCAGTCCGTCATAGTCGATCCAGGTATGGAACAGCTTGTACGGATCCGATGCCGCCTCGCCAGGAGTTTGGGCAAGGGACAGCTTTTTGATATCCATATTGGCGATGTTCTTGCCGTCGACCGCACCTTTCGGTTGAGCATCATGATCCACGTTGCCGTCCAGGACGAGGGCTACGTGGGAGGCGCGGTTGCCGCTTGAAGTTCCAATAGCTCGGGGATCATTCCGCGGTGTGCCGTTGTCCAGACCCTTGTTGTACCAGGTATCGTATTCCACACCGATGCTCTTGGCTACGCCGGAATAACCGAGCCCGCCGCCGCTGGCACCTGCTTCGTTGGACGCAGTTTGTACCACGAACACGATGCCGTCCGCTTGGGTTCCCCCATGCATTTTAAAACTGAAATACGTACTGAATGAGCGGTTGTTGGATAAGGTTACGCGCTCTTTGTTAAACATGCTTCCAAACGATTCCGGCTTGTTGGTAGCCAGACGCATCGGAAACAGGCCGTTTCCGGCATCCTTGAAGCCCACAATATTGTTTGGGCTCTTGATTTGAGAATCGCTGTATGGAGCGGTGCTGGTTCTCACACCGTAGTTATACTGCAGGTCTTTAGCGATGACTTTACCCAATTGGGTTAGGCCGGTTGGAGGTGTTTCGGTTTGGTACGCAAAATTCGCATAATTTCCGACCCTCGGATTGTTTGACGAAAAATCGGTGTTCTTGAGTGATATGTAGTTTTTCGTCTCATCCACTGCTACATTCGCGGCCGCTGAAGCTGTACCGGTCGACCATAGCGGAAAAACAGCAGTGAAACAAAACACAAATGCCAGGCAGGAGCTGATCCAGCTCTTGGCGCTGCGCCTTGGTCCTGATTCAAATCTTTTCAAAACTTTACCCCTTTCTACTCTCATATTGTTGTATCCCCTGCGGAAATGAAACAGGGACGCCTCCTCCAAAAACCGCAAGAAATCACTAAAGCAGTATATAAAATCGATCTCTACAAAAACTCGACAAAATCTGTCGTTTCTCTACAATATATCAACATACACATAGGCGAGGTTTGATTGTTGCTATTTTTTTGGGCTATGATAGACTAGTGTTTTTTATAAGAAACACAAATGTTTCAAAGAGAGTAGGAGAGTTATGGAAGATTTGATCTTGTGGTTGAAGTACTTGCTGCTGGGCATCGTGCAGGGGGTTACGGAGCCGATTCCGGTATCCTCTAGCGGTCATCTGATTGTAGCCCAACGATTAATGGGCATGGAGCAGAATGGGCTGTCATTTGAAATTTTGACCAATACGGCGTCGCTGATTGCGATTGTGTTTATTTTTCGCAAGGATCTGCAGAGATTGATTGTGAATGGCCTGAATTATTTGCGCACACGAAAACCGGAGTATAAATCCGATTTCATGTTCATTTTGTATATTGTTGTGGGTACGATCCCCGCTGTGCTTATTGGCTTGCTGTTTAAGGATCAGATCGAGTCGATATTCTCCTCCGTACGTACGGTAGGAATCGCGCTGCTGTTCACGGGAGTTGCCCTCTGGCTGATTCGGAATCTTCGCGGCCGCAAGCAGGATAATGACCTGTCCTTCAAGGACGCGCTTATCGTAGGGCTGGCCCAAGCTGTTGCGCTGATACCAGGCATTAGCAGATCTGGCTCAACCGTAATCACTTCGATTGCTGTGGGCATGAAGCAGGAGACAGCGCTGCGGTTTTCTTTTATGCTCTATATTCCAATCAGCCTTGGAGGCATGGTGCTGGGCATTTCGGATATTGCGTCCGATCCTGACATTTCCAAGCTGATGATGCCTTATCTGCTCGCGTTTATAGCTACACTGATCTGTACTTATTTTGCAATGAAATGGTTCATGAACATTATGGCGCGTGGGAATTTGAAGTATTTTGCATATTATTGCTTTGTTGTCGGTATTCTGCTGCTGGTGTTCTTATAAGAATGAAGAAGGGCTTCGCATAGGTTCCGTGAACTTGTGGGGAGCTTCTTTTATACCGTATCTACCGTACCAGCAGCCGAGGATGAGAAACAGAAAGGGTACTTTTTGAAGTTAGGTATCTAATGGGAGAGTGATTCTGATGATAAAAGGACCTTTTCAATCCGTGATGACATCGGAGGAGGAGCTTCGCGGTTTGTTCGGGGAATCCAGTCATGTGGTCAAGCATAAAACGTTGGATCGAATGGATCATCACTGTAAAGACTTCATAGCAAAGAGTCCGCTGCTGTTTATGGCAACCTCCGATGCATCGGGGTATTGTGATGTCTCACCGAGGGGAGATGCGGCGGGGTTTGTTCACATCATGGATGAATCCTGGTTGGTCATTCCGGAAAGGCCGGGTAATCGACGGTTTGATTCGCTGCGAAATATACTGTCCAACCCGAGGGTCGGCCTCGTGTTTGTCATTCCCGGTTTGAAGGAGACTTTGCGGATCAACGGCAGCGCCGTCTTAATCAGAGATGAGGACCTGCTTGACCTGCTGAGCGTACAGGGAAAAAGGCCATGGCTTGGGATTGGGGTACGAGTGGAGGAATGTTTCATTCACTGCGCAAAAGCTTTTATGCGTTCACAGGTTTGGGATTCTGGTTCCTGGTTATCCAGAGAACAGCTGCCGAATCCGTCCAGGATTATAGCGGATCATGTGAATCAAGACCATGTGACGGAAGAGTCCGTTGCCCAGGCGCTTCAGGACAGTTATAAGAAACGTCTCTATTAAAGTTGGTTTATAATAGGTTTGCGGCATTAGGAAACGATACATATAAGCCCGGTCACATTGAAGATAAGGGGACCAGTAGCTTTGATAACGACCAGAGAACAGATTTTAGATACATTACATAAAGGAATCCAGACCCAGGAACGAATCATCGGCGTGGCAGTCGGAGCCGGGATCTCGGCCAAATATGCGGTAAAGGGCGGTGCGGATCTTATACTGGCCCTGAATTCAGGGCGTTTCCGGCAGATGGGGCTCGGCTCCCTTGCGGGGCTGATGCCTTACGCGAACTGCAATGATATGGTGATGGAGTTCGGTTCACGGGAGATCCTGTCGGTGGTCCGGGATGCGCCGGTTATATTCGGTTTGTGCGGAACGGATCCGACCATTCATCTGCCGGGTTACCTGGATTTAATTCGGAGCAGCGGTTTTTCCGGCATTATCAACTACCCTACGCTGGGATTGATCGACGGGCAATTCCGCGAAGCCCTGGAGGAAGAGGGAATCACTTACCGGCAAGAGGTAGAAGCCATCCGGCTCGCCCATGAGCATGGAATGTTTACGATGGCTTTTGTGTTTAACCCGGAGCATGCCTTGTGGATGCTGGACGCGGGAGCTGATATCATCTGCGCACACCTGGGCGTCACGGCGGGCGGTTTGATGGGAACCAAAAAAGCATGGTCGCTGGAGAAGGGAGCCGAGATCGCCAGAGAAATTTTTGACGTATGTGACGCTTCGGGCAAGAAGCCGATCAAGCTGGTGTATGGCGGTCCGGTCCACACGCCGGTGGATGTCCAGTATATGTATGACAACACATCGGCTATGGGCTACGTGGGCGGCTCCAGCTTTGAACGGACACCGACGGAGGAAGCCATCGTGGATGCAACACATCGCTTCAAGGCAACCGGCCATCTGGAGCAGGACCAGCAGCTGATGGATAAGCTTGCACACCTCGCGGAGCCGATGGATTATGTAACTTACGTAAAAGAGTATATTGCTGACCATTATGCGGACAATATTTCATTGACGGAGCTGGCAGAACAGATTCATGTTTCCAGAACGCATCTGAGCGCGCTGTTCAACAGAGAAGTGGGGTGCAGCTTTCCTGAATATATAGCCAAATACCGCATCCACAAAGCCCAGGAGATCATGAAGCAGAGCAAGCTGGCGCTCGCTCGAATTGCGGAGCTGGTCGGCTATCCCGACTATGTCCATTTCAGCAAAACCTTCAAAAAGTACGCGGGAACCTCTCCCCAAACCTATCGTCAGCACATCGAAGACAAATATACATAAAGATCGTACATGGATACGATCTTTTTTATTTGAAAGCGCTGTATTATTTATGTATAGGGATCACATGCCGGGCCTCTTTAGGACTGGTGCAAACGATCCTGATAAGCGACATTGAGGAGGTCTGTACGGTGAAGACAATAGCCATAGCGGGAACATTGGATTCCAAGGGTGCCGAGTTTTTATACGTGAAATCCGTTATCGAGAGCCTGGGGCTAAAAACGTTTACGATCCACAGCGGTGTGTTCGAGCCGATGTTTGCGCCGGATGTATCCAACATCGAAGTTGCAGAGGCGGCTGGGGCGGATATACGCGAGATCGCTGCCCGGAAGGACCGGTCGGCCGGGACCGAGGTTTTGGCTCAAGGGATGGAAAAAATCGTGCCGAAGCTGTATGCCGAGGGGAAATTCGACGCCATTATGTCTTTCGGCGGTACAGGGGGAACGTCAATTGTAACGGCAGGCATGAGAGCCTTGCCGATCGGAGTTCCGAAACTGATGGTATCTACCGTTGCATCCGGGAATACGGCACCTTACGTAGGGACGAGTGACATTATCATGTTTCCCTCCATTGTGGATGTATCCGGTCTGAACTCGTTCTCCACGAAGATTTTTACCAATGCGGCTCATGCGGTAGCAGGTATGGTGTCGTTCGAATCGGCACCACCGATGGATAAAAAGCCGTTGATTGCAGCAACGATGTTTGGTGTAACGACACCCTGCATTGATTATGCCAGGGAGCATTTGGAGCGGCATGGGTACGAGGTGCTTGTGTTTCACGCAACAGGTACAGGCGGGCAAACGATGGAAAGTCTGATTGATGCCGGGTTTATAGACGGTGTACTGGATTTGACAACAACGGAATGGTGCGATGAGCTGTTCGGCGGCGTTTTGGCGGCAGGACCTCATCGGCTCGAAGCCGCTGGACGCTGCCAGGTACCGCAGGTCGTATCAACTGGAGCATTGGATATGGTCAACTTCGGTCCTTATGATACTGTGCCTGAGGCATACCGGGGTCGGAACCTGTACAAGCATAACCCCTCGGTTACACTGATGCGGACGACGGTGGAGGAGAACCGGCAGCTTGGCGAGATCATTGCGGACAAACTGAATCTTTCGGAGGGTCCTACGGTGTTGATGCTTCCCCTGCAAGGCGTATCCATGCTGGATGTGGAGGGCGAGGCATTCCGGGGGGCACAAGAGGATGAGATGCTGTTCAATACGCTGAGACAACGCATCAATCGTGAGAAGGTGGAACTGGTGGAGATGGAGACCGACATTAATGATCAAACTTTTGCAGTGGCAGCCGCCGATAAATTGATGGAACTGATGAAGCGTAAGTAAGATTGGAGCAATAGCTCACCAATACACCAAGTATTCATATCTGAAGGAGGAACATATCATGGCAATGAGCACGAGAGCGGACGTATTAGCCAAGTTAAAGGCAGAGGTAGCAGAGGGCAAGGTATTACTGGGAGCGGGAGCAGGTACGGGCATATCGGCCAAGAGTGCCGAAGCCGGTGGCGTGGACCTCATCATCATTTATAATTCTGGCCGTTACCGGATGGCTGGACGCGGCTCCCTGGCCGGACTTATGGCATACGGAGATGCGAACCAGATCGTGGTGGACATGGGAAACGAGGTGCTGCCGGTTGTGAAGAATACGCCTGTATTGGCAGGTGTTTGCGGCACGGATCCGTTCCGGATCATGGATATTTTTCTAAAGCAGCTTAAGGAGCAGGGCTTTGCGGGAGTTCAGAACTTCCCGACGGTAGGCCTGATCGATGGTGTATTCCGTGCCAATCTGGAGGAGACCGGCATGGGGTATGATCTTGAAGTTGAGATGATCCGGAAGGCGCATGAGCTGGATATGCTGACTACCCCCTATGTGTTTGACGTTGATCAAGCGAAGAAGATGGCGGAAGCCGGGGCCGATGTACTGGTTGCCCATATGGGCCTGACTACCAAGGGAACGATTGGTGCCAAGACGGCCTTGACGCTGGATGATTGCGTGGACAAGATTCAAGCGATCTGCGATGCCGGAAAAGCGGTTAACCCGGACATTATGATTCTGTGCCATGGCGGACCCATCGCGGAGCCAGAGGATGCAGCGTATGTATTATCCAGAACCAAGGGTGTCGAAGGATTCTTCGGAGCATCCAGCATTGAGCGTTTTGCCACAGAGGTTGGTATCAAGCAGCAAACAGAGGCATTTAAGAATATCTCGAAGTAAGATATGACCAGGATACAGCAGCGTGTCTTGGTTAGGTCATTAATTATAAAAGACTCCCTGGCAGGAGTCTTTTTTGTCTTTATATAGATTTAAATATAGAATCTTACAGCAAATTACTCGTCTTTCATGGAATATATTTATTTTCTAGTGATAGATACCCGGCCCGTCTATACCAATCCTTGTAATCCAACATACTCTATAATATCTCAAAGGTTGGGAGGTTTTGATAAAATGGCGAATTTTCTAGTGGATAGCCAAGTTTCCCTGAATGCTGCTACAAGCGGATCGATTGCAATCCCGGTATCGACCACGCCTGAGTTGTTCGGGACACTCGGTTTGAATACGTCAGGAGCAGGAGCAGATTTAAGAGTTGTATTTGATTTTACCGTGGCAGTGAGCAGTTTGTTATCGGTGTTGACTCCTCTTACAGTGACGGTTAATCGTATTGTAAGCGGGGTAACAACAACTGTCTATACTGCCACCGAGACACTGCCTTTACTGGCAGGAGTCACGGAGATTACTCTCCTGTCGGGAAGCGGAGTCGACTACCATCCGCCAAATCCCGGATTTATTATTTATCAGGCTCTGATCAGCGTGCCTGGTGGTATTACTTTATTTCCTACCCGCGTCGGTCCGGAAAGCTTCACGGCCGAAGCCTATTCAGATTTTGCATAAAGAAAAAGGGACTCCGGCGGGGTCCCTCTTCTTTTTACATAGGATATGAGTCTGTATTCAAAATACTACCTGTGTCAAGGGTTCTTTAGGCGAACCTCCAAGCCAGAGTCTAATCATCATCCCTCCGCTTGCTCTTGGATGCAGCCACAGCAAAGGCAATAATGACAAGCGGAATGAAGATGAACCAAGGGATTGTAATGGTGCTCCCGATCAGTATGGCCAGCAGCAGCACCACAACCATACCAATAATAATGTACAAACAGCCTCTGCCGAATGTCTCCATCATCCATCAACTCCTTTTGACAAGGATAACGTGACGGACAAGATGTAAGTTTCAGTCTTTCGATAAAAAGGCAGAAGCCTTGCTCTTGCCATCACGCCCTTTGGGTCACGCTGACAATGAATGAAGGTTTCCACCCAGATTCAGTGTAAAGTATGAAAAGCATACCAGAGCAAGCACTCTTTTATGGTGTCTTAATCTTTTGCGTTCATCTTATAATCCTTCAACGCGCTAAGATTGGCTCTGGAATTTCCAAGGGGAGGCTTCTTATCGCCAGGCTGCTGTGGAAGACGGTGAAGCACCTCCCGGAGCAGGGCATTATTCTCCCATACGATTTCATGGATTTCGCCCACCGTATAGAACAATGCGCCCATGATCGCACCGCTGATAAGCCAAGTAATCCCTGTTAACCAATTGCCCTCCATGATGATGAATACAATGACCCCTCCAATAAAACCGCCGATAAGCCATATGGCACCAAGGGTCTTGAACAGTTTAGACATACCGATCCCTCCATAGAGCTGAAGTCATTCGTAACTCATTCATAGTACCAAAAAAAAGTAATTAGTGGATATGATCTTTATGCTGGTTCAGTGGCTTTAACCCGCTCATTGCCTCCCTTTGAATAGGAGAGGCAATCATGATAGTATCAGGAAGGAACCAGTGGATAAAGGGGGCATGACGGAATATGGCAAATATCAAAGAGATTGCTAAGCTGGCAGGCGTATCAGTATCAACGGTATCCAGGGTCCTGAATAATCATCCCTATGTCAGTGAAGATAAGCGGACACGTGTGCTGGAGACGATGAAACAGCTGAAATACGCCCGGAATATGAATGCGGTTCATCTGATTACAGGTAAAACGATGAATATTGCCATCATGCTGCCGTTTATTAATCATGCCTACTTCTCCTTGCTGATGGAGGGAGCCGGCCAAGAAGCGCTTGCCGCCAGTTATCGCCTGATCCTGTGCCAGACCGGATATGCGCCGGATAAGGAGCTGGAAGTACTGGAGATGCTGCGCAACCGCGAGATTGACGGCATCATTATTTTATCGTCGTCGGTTACTCCTAAACAGATCGAAGCCTACTGCACGTATGGACCGATTGTATGCTGCCGGGATGCAGGGGAACGATTATTTTCTTCTATATATATTAACCATGCGGAGGCATTTCGCAGCGCTATGCATTATTTAATGGAGCGGGGACATCGGCGCATCGGATTCACGGTAGGCAGACTGGACAGCCCGAGCACGAGAGCACGTCAAAAGGCATACGGAGCAGTGCTTCAGGAGATCGGGGAGCCTTACCGCGAGGAGTGGATCCTGGATGGCTGTATAGATCTTGAGGACGGCGCTGCCATTATGGATCGGCTGTCGGGCATGAAGGAACGTCCCAGTGCCTTGTTGGTCACGGGCGACCATGTGGCAGCCGGGTTGATCTATGAAGCGGAGAAGAGAGGACTGAACGTACCGCAAGAGCTTGCTGTCATCGGGTTCGACAATCAGCCGATCGGCAAAATGCTGGGGCTGACCACGATTGATAACCGATTGTTCGATATGGGGTCGGAGGCCTTCAGGATTGTTTATGCACATATTCAAGGAGAGCAGAAGGAACCGGTTCGCAAGGAGCTTGCCTTCGAGCTCATCGAACGGTCATCAGTATAATGGCTGGGCAGCCAAGTTCTAACAAACGGATTACAAAGTTCGACAATTATGATATTCTTATTTATGCAAGTTCTATGTTTCACAACGCTAAACGTCTGCAAGCTACTTGCAGGCGTTCTATTCTGTATTAATAGAAGAGAAAGGAGCATATCAAACGTGGATGCCCTTACACAGTTTAAAAAAGCTTCCCGAATCAAAGTCATTCCCGTCATGCTGATTCCGGTTGCTTTGGGAGCACTCGGGGCTTATGTATGGACAGGCCAATTTCATATAGGCCTCTTTTTGTTGACTTTGATCGGAAGCGGGGCTGCGCATCTGTTCTCCAACATGGTGAACGATCTGTGGGACTTTAAGAACGGAACCGATACGGAAGCGCAGGAGCATGTCGATGCCATCTCCACGAATTCGGGCTTCCTTACGAAAGGCGTCTGGTCGCTTCGCAAATTCGAGCTCATCACCTGGTCTCTGTTCGGATTAGCTGCACTGAGCGGCATTATTCTAAGTTTAATCAGTGGCTGGTGGGCATTCGTCTTCGGTGCACTTGGCGGATTGATTGCGTATTTCTATGTCGCACCGCCCATCCAATTCGGATATCGGGGCAAGGGCTTCAGTGAAATTGCTATTTTGCTGTCCTTCGGTATTTTGCCTGTGATGGGTGCATACTACGTTCAAACCTCACATCTGGATATACGGGCGCTGCTGCTGTCACTGCCTATCGGGCTGCTGACAACGCTTATTTTGTTCAATCATCACTTCTTGCATTGGCAGGCGGACCGTCAGGCCGGGAAGAAGACCCTGGTCGTGGTATGGGGTGAAAAAAGAGCACTGAACTTCTCGCGTGTTCTGCTGCTGCTGGCCTGCCTGTCTTTGATAGTCTGCGTATTAGCCGGAGCGCTTCCGCCTTACGCACTGATAGCACTGCTTACGATTATTCCGTTGTATCTTGTATATGGAAGACTGAAGGACAGTAACCGTTCCGAAGCGTATTTACCGCTAATGGGCGCGTCAACCATGACCACCATGCGCTGCGGCGGCGTGCTGATCCTGTCGTTGATCATCCAGGGAATTATTCAGACTTTGTAAGAAAGAAGGGGAATTAGATGGAACAACAACGCGTTTTTGGTGATTTTCACTCCATCCTGTCCGAGAGCGAGGTATGGAAGATCGGCGGTTTTCCGCTGCCGGACGGTTCGTTCTGGGAGTATCGGGAGCCGAATGCTGTCGTTATCGTACGCAACGGAATCCTGTACGTTCGCGCGCCGCTGAGCCGCCAGAATAACCAGATCCAAATTCTCGATAATGCCAAGCATATGTATTATTCCAACGAGGAAGTGGAAGTGCCGGAATCCGGTGAGGTCACCTTCGAGCTGCAGATTCGGGCGCGCACCCAGGGCACGGTGCCTGGCGACCTGTATGACGGCTATGTATCCCTGAACCTGCTTGATTTTAGCACCGGCGGAGCCTTGGATTTCTTTGCTTCGAACGACAAGTATGCCAGCGTATATGCTGTTCTGCCGTTCCCGGGCGTTCAGGTGCCGGAATCGGACAAGACCCGCTACTTCTGTATTTTTAAAGAGGAAGACACACACTTTACACCACTGGAGTTCAATACTTACAAAATTACGTATAACCGTGCCGAGAACGAAGCGGTGTTCTACGTAAATGGAGAAGAAATTCGCCGGGAGAACAACATCCCGATCAAATTCAATAAATTCACCATTGCCCTTGGCATCATGACTGAAAAAGACCTCACGCCGCAAGGCAGCGTATCGGTGCATGGTCAAACCGTGATCGCCGAATACTCGCCAGTAACGGTAACGATAAAAGATTAGCCGCGTGCGCGCCAGCAAAAGCTGCAAGTCTCTCAAAGGGACTTACAGCCCGCAAGAAGCGGCCGGCAAGCCTGTGAGCCCCAATGGGGACCTCACAGCTTGCCTAGCAATAACTCAGGCTAGCTGACCGTGTAGAATAGGGGTCAGCCAAGCCCCGCCACCGCAAAGAGCCATCCCAAGATGAATGGGATGGCTCTTTTTACGTGGAAAGATTGGAGGCCGAAGTCAAGAAAAGAGGATTCATCCGTGGAGGAGACCTGGCGTTCGCCTTTGAAACCGGGAAAATGCCGCAAGAGTATCATCCTGTTTTCCTGGTTTCAACAGCGACCGGAACGGATACATCCTCTCTCCAACACAGGCCGACAATCTTGACTCATTCTTTAGAAGAAAAGCCACCCCATATTCCATGGGATGGCTTCACAAGTATTTATTTTAAATCCTCAATCGAATTAGCTTCCACGTAGGATGGAACCACCAGGCCGGTTTTTACACCTTCCATGTTAGCGCCAAGGTCTTCGACCTTGTCCTTGAATTTATCCCAGTAGTCGGCATGCGTCAATGGCAGCCAAGCTGCTACGGTTGCATCAACGTCGCCGTTGGCAACGCCGGTCCACATCGGGCCTGCTTCGACCTGAAGCGCCTCTACTTTATAGCCCAGTTTGTCTTCCATGATGACCTTCAGCAGGTTGGTGCTGGCAATCTCGGAATCCCATGCGACATAACTGAATTTGAAAGTTTTTCCTTCAACCGGCTGCACGCCTTCAAGCCAGGCATCCACTTTCTCTGTGTTGCTGTCAGCCCATTCCTTAGCAGCAGCTTCCGGATCTTGCCCTTCTTGAATAGCAGTCATAATTTGACCCATATCGTCAGAGGTCCATTTGAAATTGCTTAGGAATTTGTAAGCTTCCGGATGATCTTCCTTCAGTCCGAGACGGGCAATCGTGTGAATTTCTTCAGCTTCGCCGAATACTTTTTTCGGATCTTCCAGATACTTCAGATCATATTTGGCGAACATCCAGTGAGGCGTCCAACCGGTAATGATGATAGGATCCTCGTTCTTGATAGCTTTATTCAGTGTTGCCGTCATGGCTGCACCGGAACCCTCGATCAGTTTCCAGTCTGTCAATCCATATTCCTCGATAGCAGCAGCCGTTGCTTTCATAATACCTGCACCTGGATCAATACCGATGATTTCATGTTTTACTTGTTCGCCGAGGGAAGCGGTGGAGCCGCTGTTTGCTCCATTATCCGTAGTTCCATCCGTACCGCCGTTTCCGCCGCATGCGGACAGGATTAAAATAGCGACCAAGCTTAGCGACAACCAAAACTTTTGATTTTTCAAAATTAAGCACCCCTTTTTTTCGATTTAAATATATTTTGTGTAAAGCGGTCGAGGACAATCGCCAAAATAACGACGGCCAAGCCAGCTTCAAACCCTTTCCCGATTTGCAGCTGAGTCACTGCACGATAAACTTCGGCACCAATGCCTTGAGCACCGATCATCGAAGCGATAACGACCATCGACAAGGACAGCATGATGGTCTGATTAATACCGGCCATCAGGGTTGGCATGGCCAGCGGAAGCTGAACCTTGAACAATTTCTGTCCGG
This sequence comes from Paenibacillus glucanolyticus NBRC 15330, assembly GCF_004000885.1. Lineage (GTDB taxonomy): Bacteria > Bacillota > Bacilli > Paenibacillales > Paenibacillaceae > Paenibacillus_AQ > Paenibacillus_AQ glucanolyticus. The sequence continues at coordinate 64,179 of NZ_BIMC01000005.1, read as the reverse complement.
AAGTCGAACCGAATGCATCCGCAGCCTCCGTTAATTCACCGGATACCTGCATAATCCCGAGACGAGTCAGACGAATCGTTGGCGGAATCGCGAAGATAACCGAAGCAATAACCCCTGGAACAACACCCAGACTGAAGAATGTGACGGCAGGGAGTAAGTATACAAACGCCGGCATCGTCTGCATAAAATCGAGAACCGGTATAATAATCCGGGATGCGGACCTGCTGTAAGCCGCCCATATCCCAAGCGGAACACCCAGTAGAACCGATATTAAAGCTGCCGTGATGACCAGACTCAGCGTGCTCATCGTTTGCGACCAGTAGCCGAGGTTATCAATGAGCAGAAAACCGATCGCCGTGAATAAAGTCAGTGGCAGGCGGCCCAAGAAATAGGCGATGACAGCCAGAATGACAATGAACAGATACGGATGAGGAAGCATGAACAGATCTGTAAACAGCTGCACGATTTTCTCGATGATCAAAGAGATCGCGTCAAAGAAGCCGGAGAACACGTCTCCCATCCATTCGACCAGTGAATCAACCCAGCTTGCGAGAGGAATCTTAGGCATCTTGCGTCACCTCCCCACTCTTGCTTTCTCCAGCCAGAGCACCGAGCACAGCACCGCGGACGATGACGCCCATCAACCTGCCGTTATCATCCACAACGGCTAATGGCACTTTGGACATACTTGTAATTTCAAACAATTCATTCAGCAGTGTATCGGGTCCGACGCTCGGGCCGTCCGTGATAAGAATGTCCTCAAGCTTGCGGTTATTCTTCATTGCATCGGATGCATCTTCGGCCGTTATGACGCCAAGCAGCTTCTTGGAACGGTCAATGACAAACAGGTTCGAGATTCCACGTTCGCGCATAAGCTCAAGTGCAACGCGTGGTCCGCGATCCATCGTAATGGTCTCGGGACGGCGCATAACCCGGGAAGCCGTGAGCACCTTGGACAGATCCACATCTTCCACGAAACGTTCCACGTAGTCGTTGGCAGGCTGAGTCAGGATCTCTTCCGGTGTTCCGATTTGAACGATGGAGCCGTCCTTCATCAGGGCAATGCGATCGCCGATTCGCAGGGCTTCGTCCAGGTCATGCGTGATGAACACAATCGTCTTCTTCATTTTGTCCTGAAGCTCAATCAATTCGTCCTGCATATCTCGGCGGATGAGGGGATCGAGTGCGCTGAATGCTTCATCCATAAGCAGAATCTCTGGATCATTGGCCAGTGCGCGGGCAAGCCCGACGCGTTGCTGCATCCCGCCACTAAGCTGGTCGGGCATTTTTTCTTCCCAGCCCTTCAAGCCTACGAGCTCAAGTGACTTCATGGCGGCTTCGCGCCTCTTGCTCTTGTCTACCTTTTGAATCTCTAATCCGTACTCCACATTTTCTACAACCGAGCGATGGGGAAACAAAGCGAACTTTTGGAACACCATGCTGATTTTCTTGCGTCGAACCTCCCGCAGCTGTTCCTTGTTCATTTTTCGAAGATCTTTGCCATGAATCAATATTTCACCCGATGTTGGTTCAATCAACCGATTTAGCAAACGGACCAATGTAGACTTGCCGCTGCCGGACAGCCCCATGATGACAAAGATTTCGCCTTCATGAATGTCGAAGCTGACACGGTTAACGCCAACCGTTATATTTTTCTCTTTCGCAATTCGCGTTTTACCCCAGCCCTGCTCAAGCAGTTGAATCCCTTGTTCCGGATTCGTGCCGAACAATTTGCTGACCTTGTTAACTTGCAGAATAGCCAAAAGTACTCCTCCTTTTAGAATGTATAGAGACGCGTCCAATTGACCGAGTCTGTACCGATGTCGTCTCGTAAACCCATGTCACCCATTGTAACAACCGATACGTAAAGTATCAAACGTTATATCCGTACATAAAGTACGTACAGTAAAAACTGTACAAAGTTATCCTTTCATATGCTCCCATATGCTCCTATATCCTCTGGAGCGATCTTCTTTACTTTTAAAATAGCTTTCCCTACAATAGATCAGAGAATGTGTGTTGAATTGGGATTGATTAGATTTCTTTGAGATCGTTCACACTACAATTCGAGTCCACCTGGTTTGGTTAGGTTGATATGACTTCTTGGATGGCTACAGATAGAGGAGGCTGCAAGCATGGGCTTGTACCATTTAGATGATGAACGGCAGGCAGCCGTGCATAAGATTCGTAAGCGTGTCATTGAGAATATTGGACGAAATATGGATTTGTACGGCATTCCACTCTCGACGGGGCATTTATACGGACTGCTTTATTTTGCGGATAAACCGATGAACCTGGATGAAATGGGACAGGAAATGAAGATGAGCAAGACCAGCATGAGTACAGGCGTGCGGACACTGCTCGATTATAAAATGGTAAACAAAGTGTGGGAGAAGGGTTCCCGCAAGGATCTGTATGAAGTCGAGTACGATTGGTATCAGAGCTTCGTGGACTTCTTTGATATTAAGTGGCGAAAATCGGTGGAGAGCAACATTATGGTTCTGCGCAAAGCGCTGGATGAAACCGAGAAGCTCCATAAGGAGCATGAGCATGATGAAGTATTGGCAGCGGTGCTGCAAGAGGATCAGGCTAAAATGCGTGAGGCCGTCGCCTATTATAAATGGCTGGAGCGTTTGATCGATACTTTTGTGGATGGCGATATCTTTAATTATGTGCCCAAAGAGCCGCCCGAGGGTAAATCCTGATATTGAAATTGGGGAAATTCCCCAGTATAATGACGGGTAAGGCAATGCTTACCTCAGAGGTACAACCTGATTTATCGGGTTGTGCCTTTTTTGTTGTTCAGGTAACGTTTTTTGCCAGTGTAAGCAGCATTTAGTGGTCCTTGTGGTGCAAAAATAGGCAGGAGGGGTTAGAATGGTCAGTATGTCCTCAAGAATGGTGGAAATCGCGGATTTTCCATCGGTTAACCTTGGTAATACCCGAAGTTTGTATGTATATCTTCCGCCCAGCTATCATGTGAATACGGAGAAGCGTTATGCTGTACTCTATATGCATGATGGGCAGCATGTTTTTTCTGCAGACGTGACCGGGGAGTCCTGGGAGATGCATGAGACAGCAGATCGACTTGTTTCCGAAGGACGGATGGAGGAGATTATTATCGTTGGTATCGCAACGGTTCCCCATCAAAGACTGAACGAATACTTCCATGACAATCCAAGGATGCATGAGGTGACCGACCCCCCGTTTGCGGGTGAACAATATGAAGCCTTTATCATTGAAGAAGTGATGCCCTACATGAATGCAACCTTTCGAACGCTGCAAGGGCCGGAATACACGGCTATGATGGGTTCCTCGGCAGGCGGCATTGTCACCTATAACATAGGATTTCGCCGTCCGGAGATTTTTGGAAGCATCGCCGTGATGTCACCCTTTTTCGTGAAGACTGAGTTTGACACTGAGGGCCAACTGCAGGAATATCCATTTTACCAAAGATACGGTACGCATCCGAACCTGCGAATATGGCTGGATATGGGCGGAGCAGAAGGGGTCTTCATGGAAAAATACGCCCGAGTGGAAGCAGAGCGACTCATTCATGACGGCTTTGTACCGGGAGAGGATCTTATGCTGTTCCTCGATCCGGGCGCAGGCCACAGTCAGAGAGACTGGGCAGGCAGAGCTCAAGCGCCGTTGTTATATTTTTTTGGCCATATCGGAGAACCAGCTTCTATTCAACTCCATGGGGATAGCGTTGTGGGCATAAACGGACCTCTCAAACAGCTGAATCCGGTTATTACATATACCAGTGGATTTGTTCAAACGCTCATGAACGGGACATTCCATGTCGAGGATCCGGATGTGCTTCGTGTATGGCCTGACGGAAGCATCACACCCAGAGCTCTTGGCAGCACCCGTATGTTTCTTCAATATGGGGGTTTGACCGCGGATAAAGAAATGAGGGTCGTGGATGAGATGCCCGAGTTTGTGAAGGTCACCGTCCAGGTGAAAGTGCCACCATCCACACCGCCCTATCCATCCATTTATGCCGGATTTGAGCTTCCATACTGCGGAGAGGGTTTGTATAGAGGAAGTGCAATGATACCTCATGGTTTAACTTTTGCTTTCAAGGTATCCAGAGGTTTTGGACTGCATGAGAAGATCGGAACCAGCGGATTAAACCGTCGATCCTTTACAGCTTCATCCGAGATGGATTTATTTTATGAGGTTGAGGACTGGGATGTTTGAATTATTGAATGTAATCGGAGGCTTAACTGACATGACAATCAGATCAGCAAGACAACAAGATGCTCCTGCAGCGGTAAGGCTATTGTATGATGCGCTGCACGATGTAGCGCACCAATTGACAGGGGAAGAAAGCGAAGAGAAGGCGATTGAAGTGCTGGAGCAATATTTTCGTGCGGATGAAGGCAGGCTCAGTCACCGGCAGGCTGCCGTAAAAGAGGTAGACGGCGAAGTAGCGGGCATTATCGTGGCATACGGGGGCGATATGGTGGCGGAACTGGATCGTCCGATCCTGGAGCGTTTGCGGAAGCTGAAGAATGACAAGGCCATCGCCCTGGATAAAGAATCCGATGAGGATGAGTATTATATCGATACCTTATCCGTTTCCCCGCAGTTTGGCGGAAAGGGAATAGGTTCGGCACTTATCAGCCATGCGGAGAAAAAGGCGAAGGAACTTCAGTATGATAAAATCGCGCTCGCTGTTGTGACGGACAATCATCGCGCTCATTCTTTATATGAAAGAAGAGGGTACAGCACGGATAAGGAAATTATGATTAACGGGCACGTTTATTACCACATGGTTAAACCTCTTTAGAAAAAATACACAAAAAAATAAACCGCCTATTTACAAATGGTAATAGGTGGTTTATTATTGTGACATACCGATCTAGAAAATTAGAATGATAAATTAAAGTGGAATGAACGGAAATAACAAATCAAATTATAGAATTGGAATGAACAATTCAGTTAGAATGGAGTGCTGGCAAACATGGATCAAGATCATAATCAGAGCATTGAGATTTCGGTGGAACAAGCCAAGCTGCTCGGCAGTGCACAACGGGTGAAGATTCTCGGAACCATGCTGGATACGGCCAAAACCGCCAAGCAAGTAGCGGACGAATTGGGAGAATCGCCAGGGAGCATTCACTATCATATTCAGAAGTTATACGACGGCGGATTAATAGATTTGGTGGAGACCCGGACTGTCGGCGGCATTGTAGAGAAATATTATAAATCCAAAGCCAAGTGGTTTAACACCAAGGGAACGCAAATGATGGACCCGGTCCTTGCCGACGATTATGCGGCGGCGACCCGAACCAGGATAAGCCTGAGGCTGCAGCTGAACGGCGATCAATATCAAGAGATGACTACGGAATTCAAGGAACTGCTCGAGAAATGGGTGAACAAAACCATCGCGACGAAATCAAGCGACAGTCAGGAATTTGCAATCGGAATCAATGTGATTTCAACGGAGCTCGAAGATAAATAGAGGCCAACACGGCCTCTACCAGGCTTAACTATTAAACTTCGAAATGGAGAGAAGCTGAATGGAAATTTTCAAGAACCGAAATTTTGTGCTGCTGTTTATCGGCCGGATTTTAACGAATATTGGTGACAGTTTATATGCGGTTGCAGCGATGTGGCTGGTCTATGACCTCGGCGGTTCAACCTTGTATACCGGAATTGCCGGCTTCCTGTCCATCCTGCCACGAATCATTCAGATTCTGTCCGGTCCGATGATTGATCGTGTTCCCTTACGTGGACTGCTGGTAAACACCCAGCTGGTTCAGGCCTTAATGTTATTGATCATACCGCTTGCGTTCTATTTTGACTTCTTGACGGTTGGTCTGGTCCTGACCATCACCCCGATTTTATCGACACTGAATATGTGGGTCTATCCGGCGCAAATGACGGCGCTGCCCCGTATTCTTGAGAAAAGACAGCTGACACAGGGCAATTCGTTGTTCTCGATTGCAAATCAGGGCATCGATGTTGCATGTAACGCCATCTCCGGCGTACTGATTGTGGTTTTAGGTGCAGTTTCACTCTACTTATGGAATTCGGCCGGATTTTTCATCGGTGCGCTGTTGTTCGCGCAATTGAAGATCAAGAAATCCACCAAAACTTCTGATAACAACGATAATAATATATCAGAGGCGAGTTCATCAAAATCTAAAAGTATTCGGAACACGATGGGAAGTTATTGGAGTGACATGAAGGAAGGGCTTCGCTACATGCTGGCAACGCCTCTTGCACGGATCCAAATCGGGATTATCGTCATTAATGCAGCAGGCGGGGCAACATTTACGGTCATGCCAGCATTTGCTGACAGTCTTGGTGGGGCCAGCATCTATGGAATGCTGCTTATGGCTTCGGCTTGCGGAAGCCTCCTGGGTGCCATATTGACGCCTTATATGAAGCTTGAGCGCTTACCGCTCGGCTATCTGTTTGCCGGTGCATTCTGTTTGTCCGGAGCTGCCTGGGGATTAAGCGTATTTACCCCATGGACCTGGCTTGTCGTTTTGGTGTACGGCTTGGCCTGGTTTCCTGGAGGCGTTACGAACGTCATCATTATTTCGGTCATCCAGAAGGCAATTCCCGAGAAGAGACTGGGAACCGTATTGGCGGCAGCCAGCGGAATCAGCGGGATTGCGATGCCGCTGGGAAGTTTGATCGGAGGAACCCTGGGTGTTGTGTTTGCTGGTTCATCTGTGATCGCCGGGTGTGGGGCTGCTGTCCTCGCTGTAGGTATATTCTGGATTTTTGATCCGATGACACGAGGCCTTCCATCTCCAGACCATGTGGATGAGGAATGGTTCGCGCCCTATACGAATGCTGTCCCTGATGAGTCTGTTGCTCTTCACTCAGCTCCTTAAGAGGGGATGCTCTGGATGACTTATGAGAGCAATCAAGATGTTTTAAGAAAATATGCCCTTATGGAATCAACGATCCGCTGAATCCGCCAGGGCTTTTTTTCTTGTCCCAGACAATGAGCCCCTTGCGAGGCCTGCCGTAACGGTGCTTGTCAGGCTAGTCTGCATAATGTGACCAAGTCCCTCATAGACATGTATCAATCAAGTCAAAACAAGTGTTGAAGGGGATGATGACATGCGCCGGATTTCATGGGTGCTGCTCGCGGTAGTATTATGCTTAACAACAATACTGGCGGGATGCGGGAAGAAAAATGCGGACAGCGTTGTGAAGGATCTGGGCAAGGTGGCTGATAAGCTGGAAAGTGCCAAGGGTGCTTACCAGGGAGCGGGCGTTATGACCATACATACCGGTTCGGCGCCGCAGGAGTACCAGGTGGAGGTATGGTATCAGTCACCATCTTACTACCGGATCAGTTTAACGAATGGGCAAAAGGATATTACGCAAATCGTGCTTCGTAATGATGACGGTGTGTTCGTCCTGACGCCAAGCCTGAACAAGAGCTTCCGCTTCAAGAGCGACTGGCCGGATAATCAGGGACAGGTATATCTGTATCAGACGCTGCTGGGCAGCATTCTGAGCGACAATACCCGTCAGTTTGCCGAGGATAAGGATAGCTACGTGTTCGATGTGGCGGCGAACTACCACAGCCATTCCCTGATTCGTCAGAAGATATGGCTCGCCAAGGACAATTACACTCCGAAACAGGTACAAGTATCGGATTCGGAAGCTAATGTCGTGGTTGAGGTTAAATTCAATACCTTTACATTTGACACCAATCTGACGAAGGAATCGTTTGATACCAACAAGAATCTGAGCGCAATGAGTGATGCGAAGGGAACGCTTGCGGAAGTGGACGAGAATGGAGTGCCGGTGGCTTCCGGAGCAGATGGCAATGGGGCCCAGGGAACAGATGGTTTGACGCCAACGGCCTCCGGCGGCGACATGGGATCGTTCGGCATTATTTATCCGGAGTATCTTCCTGCCGGGGTTACCAATAAGGACACCATGGAGGTTGCAGAGAGCAAGGATCATGCGGTCATCCTGAAGTATGACGGCGTGTACCAATACACGATTATGGAATCCAGACCGGTGGATCGTGCGGTTTCCCTCGTACCGGGCGAAGCGATTTACATCGACTTCACAACGGTAGGGCTGCTCACTGGCGATCAGCAAAGAACGCTGACCTGGAATACAGAAGGAGTCGAATACCGAATCACCAGCGCAAATCTTCCTGTGAGTGAAATGGTGAAAGTCGCTGCTTCCATGCAGGGAGAATCGGGTAAATAATACAAAGTAGGCGGATACCAAGCATTGAAGGAGGGCAAAATTCCGACAATGGGGCCATTCGCCTATTTTCCAAATAAAGGAAATCCGTCAGGGGTTCTGCCTGCATTTCTTGCAGATATTCCGATGTTTCACCAAGTTTCGTCACTACAAGGGTACCGCGAGCTTCAGAAATAAGCAGTTTGGCTCAATTGACAGTTGCTCGCGGGAACATTACCATTAATCTAATGTAAACCTAATGCTTTTTTCAAAATGGTAAGAAGGTGACTGGAATTGCAAGCGATATATCGACCTACCCTGGCGGAAATCAACCTGGACCATCTGCGCGCTAACTATAACGTTTTTCGTGAGGCGCTGCCCAAGCACATGGAGTTGCTTGCATGTGTGAAGGCTAACGCGTATGGTCACGGAGCTGTAGAAGTGGCACGCGAACTTCAGCAACTGGGAGCGGCTTACTTAAGCGTAGCTTTCCTTGATGAGGCGCTCGAGCTTCGGCAAGGAGGCATCTCTATTCCGATCCTGGTGCTCGGTTATACACCACCGGAGGCGGTAGAGACCGCTTATGAGTATGATGTAACCATAACCCTGTTCAGTTCGGAAGTGCTCAAAGCGATAAAGGCACTGCCGGTCAAGCCGGAGAAGCCACTTAAGGTACACATCAAGATTGACAGCGGAATGGGTCGTTTGGGCCTGCTTCCTGGTGAAGATGCTCTTACTTTTATAGAAGAAGCATGTTCACTGCCGCAGGTTGTTGTCGAAGGAATGTTTACCCATTTTGCAAGAGCGGATGAACACAACAAAGACTATACATTGGAACAGTACCGCCGTTTTCAGGGCGTAGCGGACGCTCTTCGGGATAAGGGCTACCATATCCCGATCATACATACGGGTAACAGCGCTGCTGCCATCGATACACCCGAATTATCTTATAATATGGTTCGTATTGGCATTAGCCTGTATGGATTGTATCCTTCGGATGAGGTGAATCGGAAGGCAGTGAGCCTCCGCCCTGTCATGACGTTAAAGACCAAGCTTGTCTACGTCAAAAATCTGCCTCCGCATTCCGGTATCAGTTACGGGTCGAAATATGTAACAGAGCAGGAAGAGAGAATTGGAACCCTTCCTATCGGTTACGCCGACGGTTTCTCACGTATGCTGAGCGGTAAAGCGGAAGTGCTGATACGCGGCCGCCGCGCCCCTGTAATCGGAAATATCTGTATGGACCAATGTATGGTATCGCTCAAACCTTTCGCCGAGGAGGCGGAACAAATTAAAGCTGGTGAAGAGGTTGTACTCATCGGCCAGCAATCTGGCGAATGCATCACGGCAGATGAGCTGGCAGCCAAGCTGGGAACGATCCACTACGAGGTCGTCTGCATGATTGCCCACCGGGTACCACGTCAGTATATACGCGACGATATACCCGTTAAGACGTTAAATGCACTCTGGAATCACCTTTAAAGGCCTTTTGTGCCCCAAGTAATTTATTCAGGAAAGAAGGAATACGTACAGACACCCTCGAAATAGGAATATGTCGCTAAAGTCTGTACGAAAGTGTCGATTGTAGTTTATAATGATATGCAGCATACTTGATATACCTTCGGCATATATATTCTTTTGTATAAATTTCCTTGAATAATGTAATACTGGTGCACAGGGCGAGAAGGTTGTGGGGGTGTGATAGAAGGTGGCCAATATGCAGAACACCAAACGAATCATGATCAGTTTGCCGGATCATCTTTTGCAGGAAGTGGACGGGATCGCTCAGCTGGAAAATTCCAACCGCAGTGAGCTTATTAGGCAGGCCATGAAGTTGTACCTGAATGAACGGAAGAAACGTTACATTCGTGAATCCATGCAGCGAGGTTATATGGAAATGGCCAAAATTAACCTGACCATGGCTTCTGAGGCGTTTCACGCGGAGGAAGATGCAGACAACACTCTAGACCGCTTAGTAAGCGGGGTGTAGACAGTGATCGTTAAACGGGGCGACGTATTTTTTGCGGATTTATCACCCGTTGTCGGTTCGGAGCAGGGCGGCGTAAGGCCGGTTCTTGTGATCCAGAACGATATCGGCAACCGGTTTAGTCCGACTGTGATTGTTGCAGCCATTACGGCACAGATTCAAAAAGCCAAGCTGCCGACTCACGTCGAAATCGACGCGGCGTCGCATGGATTTGATCGGGATTCCGTCATTTTGCTAGAGCAGATCCGGACGATTGATAAGCAGCGGCTAACTGACAAAATCACCCATCTTGATGATGAAATGATGAGCAAGGTGGATGATTCCCTGCAAATAAGTCTGGGCTTGATTGATTTTTAATTCAATCCAAGCGTTGCATGTTCCACATAGAACGATGGCCATAAAAACCCTCAAGGACGAACTCCTTGAGGGTTTTTACGTAGATGGCCGCACTGCCATCTGCCTGCGATGCGCATGAGAAGCTGGGAGCACGCTTCTTATTGAAGATTCGTATTTAGGTGTTAGTTGGGATGAGAATGTAGGCCGTGGTGACCGCGACTGCAATAAACAGGAGGCAGGCAACGGACCAGGCAATGGCTTGTTTGTCATTCATCTAAGGTGACCCCCTGATCATCATGAAGGTGTGGATATCCGGCAGCAGCATTTTCTTACTATTAAGAATATAAAGCGAATCTTAAAATGAGATGAAATCGACATTAAAAACAGCTTAAACCCTTATGATGTAAGCTATGAGGTGGAAATGAGCGCTTAAGTTTGGGATAATAGGTAATATAGTTTCATTGAAGAAAGAGGGATATCATTGTCTGAATTAGAAGCTGTTATGGAAGTAAATGAAGAACAGATTCGCAAGGAAGAATTAAAACGGATCGTCAAGCAAATGGCGAAAGAGCTTCAATTGTCCGAGAAACAGGTGCGTACGACCGTTGAGCTTCTGGATGAGGGCAATACCATACCGTTTATTGCACGTTATCGTAAGGAAATGACAGGCGAGCTGGATGAGAATCAATTACGTGACATTGAAGAGCGGACAAACTATTTGCGCAATTTGGAAGTCCGTAAGCGGGAAGTCATTCGCATCATAGAGGAGCAGGGCAAGCTGACGGAAGAGCTGAGGAAGTCGATCACGGCTGCTGTCAAGCTTCAGGAAGTAGAAGATTTATATCGTCCGTATAAGCAGAAGCGCAAGACACGGGCAAGCGTCGCGAAGGAAAAGGGGCTCGAGCCGCTGTCCGAGTGGATTTGGTCGCAGCCGAAGCAAGCCGATGTGATGCTTGAGGCCGTCAAGTATGTTGATGAAGAGAAGGGTGTGGCTTCGGCCGAAGAGGCAGTGCAAGGCGCGATGGATATTTTGGCTGAAAATATAGCCGACGATGCAACCGTTCGTTCCTGGGTGCGCAGATTCAGTATGGACCATGGCATATTGACTTCAGAGGCGAAGGATACCGAGGCGGAATCCGTGTATGAGAACTATTACAACTACCGGGAACTGGCGAAGAAAATGCCGCCACACCGGATTTTGGCCATTAACCGCGGGGAGCGCGAGAACATTCTGAAGGTGGGGCTTGAGGTTCCTTCCGAATCCATTCATGGGTACATCGGCAAACAGGTGCTTAAGGGCCCGTCATCCGTATCGGATATTCTTACCGCGGTGATCGAGGATTCGTACAAGCGACTCATCGCACCATCCATTGAACGGGAGGTTCGGGGCGAGCTTACGGAAAAAGGGGAGAATCAGGCGATCTCTATTTTTGCAGGGAACCTGCGCAGCTTGCTGCTGCAGCCACCGGTGAAGGGACGCTGTGTATTGGGTGTCGATCCGGCCTATCGCACCGGCTGCAAGCTTGCTGTGGTTGATGACACGGGCAAGCTGCTTGAAGTAGCGGTAACGTACCCGACGCCGCCAGCGAACAAGAGGCAGGAGGCTGCTGCGAAATTCAAACAGCTGATTGCGAAATACGGGATCAAGCTCATTGTCATTGGCAACGGGACGGCGTCCCGTGAGACGGAGCAATTTGTAGCAGAAGAGGTTATTGCGGAAATCGCTGACCCTGAGCTTGCTTACCTCATCGTTAATGAAGCCGGAGCAAGTGTGTACTCTGCCTCCAAGCTGGCACAGGAAGAATTCCCGGATCTGGATGTAGCCGAGCGCAGCGCGGCTTCAATTGCGCGCAGGGTACAAGATCCGCTTGCCGAGCTGGTGAAGATCGATCCGAAATCGATCGGCGTGGGTCAATATCAGCATGATGTAACCCAGAAGCATCTGGAGGAAAGCCTGAAAGCTGTCGTGGAGTCTGCGGTTAACCATGTCGGAGTTGACGTGAATACCGCATCGCCATCCCTGCTTTCGTACGTGGCAGGGATCAACGCAACCATTGCCAAGAATATCGTGAAATACCGGGAAGAGAACGGGAAGTTTGTAAGCCGCAAGCAGCTGCAAAAGGTTCCGCGGCTAGGCGCCAAGACGTTTGAGCAGTGCGTGGGCTTTATGCGGATTTCGGAAGGGGAGAACGTTCTGGACCGTACGCCGATTCACCCGGAATCATATGCGGTCGTTGACCGTTTGTTCCAGGAGCTTCAGGTAGGGCTGGACAAGCTCGGAAGCAAGGAGCTGGCTGAGCTGCTGGATGCGCAGCAGCCGGAGAACCTCGCGGTGAAGCTGGAGGTTGGCGTGCCAACGCTGCGTGATATTCTGGACAGCTTGCAGCGTCCGGGACGCGATCCGCGTGAGGAACTGCCGCTGCCAATCTTCCGTCAGGACGTGCTGAAGATCGAAGATCTTCTGCCGGGAATGGAGCTTCAGGGAACGGTGCGCAATGTTATCGACTTTGGTGCTTTTGTTGATATCGGCATCAAGAGCGACGGTCTGGTGCATATTTCCCAGCTGAGTGATGGATTTGTGAAACATCCGATGGATGTTGTCTCCGTCGGAGATAACGTTACGGTATGGGTGCTGAACGTGGATTTGAAGAAAGGCCGTGTCGGTTTGACGATGCGTAAGCCAAAGGACCAGTAACAGGATCCCATATTAGTTCAACACCTGGCCGACAGCAATCCAAGCAATCCCCGGATCGAACGAACCTTACGCAATGGCGTATAGAATGATGAAAGAGCCGTATCTCCCATCGGGAGTTACGGCTCTTATTCGTTCTACTGCTTGTGAAGCTCAGACAGCGGCATACCGCTGCTTTTTATTACCCAGAGCTTACCCATGGGTCAGCTTTAGAAGCAGGACGTTTTTATCGTATGTTTTGAGGCACCAGTGATATTTTTCTAGAATCCGGGGATTGGCATTGGAGGCAGAGGCATCGAATGCATGAAAGCCGAACTTTTCATAGAAATGCTGCAGCTCTTCGAACGGAATGCAATACACCGTCTTCAGATTCTGTCTTTTCGATTCTTCTACCAGGAACGATACGAGCTCGTGTGCAAGGGATTGTCCTCGAAATGCATCCAGTATATAAATGCCGCCCATCTCAGCCTCATGCGCATTCAACATAACCAGTCTGCCAACACCGGCATAGTGGCCTTGAGACATAACGATAGCAATGATTTCATTCTTGAGTTTGCTTGGCATAAATCTGATTTGTTCATACTGCCGGTTAACCCAAGCTAATTCTGCTTCAGTAACCCTCTTTATACTCATGATTTTTACCTCCAACCCATTAAAATATAAGCGCCCTAACCCTAGCCTAGTTCTCGATATCGGCTTGCTGCTTTTTCTTCGCCCGAAACCGTCTCACTTTCATGAGGTTGCCACAGGCCTTGTCATCACAGTATCGCTTGGAGCGGTTGCGCGTATCGTCGTAATACACCCACAGACAATCCGGGTTGGTGCAGATGCGGAATCGAGCCAGCTCGCCTTGTTCCAAGGTTTGCGCAAAAGAACCCGCTATCTCCGCGGATAACGACTGCAAATCCGGATTTACAGGGGTGTAGGTCAGCACGAATTTCTGGTCCCCCTGCATCCCAAGCTGGCGCACGACTGGCCCTGCGGCCATCCAGCGGTTCAATTCCTCCAATTGCTGGCGGGAAGGGGGTTCTCCCTCAACGATGTGCTGCACGCATTTTCGGAGGAAGGAGCGAAGCTGTTTTAACAGATCCAGTTCATCCGTTTTTAATGGCAGGGTCATTTGAAGATGATATTCGTCTATAAAATCGGTGAGCCAATCCTCACGATAAAGCCTGTCCTCTGACCGGCCGCTGCCTCTCCAGTCATGCCATTCACTGTTCAGAAAATCATCCCACAACATGAAACTCATCCTTTCTCATTCCATTATTGTAACAAGTAAAAATTTATGTTGCTAGTTACTTGTAATGGAGGCCGAAGTATGTTAGTTTTTGTGTAACGATCTATTTTATTTAAGGTAGTTACATATTAAAATGGAGGCGATCGAATATGAACATGCGAGAACTGTTGTTACTTTACTGGGATAACGCTATGGAGCAGGAGGACTGGTATCCGCCGATTCTTCCTGCGCTGAAGGATGTGACGGCTGAGCAGGCTCTTTGGAAACCAGAGGGGGAGGGCGCGAATTCCATTTGGGAGAACGTGCAGCATTTGCTGTATTATAAGCAGCGGCTGCTCGCAAGATTGGAAGGGACACCCCTTAGTAACGAAGGAATCGGCAATGACGAGACCTTTCTCATACACGATTCAAGCCAGCAGGCGTGGGAAACAGCTCAGGAGCAGCTGAAGGAAGTTCATACTGCGCTAAGACAGAAAATAGAGCAGATGCCGGAAGAAGAGATCACCGAATCTCCACAGCGGATAGCCAGCTTAATTACGCATGATGCATACCATACGGGACAAATTATTTTTCTGCGGAAGCTGCAAGGCTCCTGGCCGGCTAAGCGCAGCTTTCTGTAAGTTGCAGTAGATCGTGCTCCCCTTCAGCTATCATGATAAAATACACACAAAAATAAGCCGGACAGCAGTCCGGCTTATTGTCATACTTATGGATCGGTTGCAGCGCCCTATCGGGCATTCGAATTCTCTTCGCCCGGTGAATTCCGGTAAAAGTACCAGCACTCGTTCAGCAGCTTGATCTGACGTCTGTCCTTTTTACGGAAAGCACGTATCAATTGATTGCAGAGCCATTGCGGCAAGGGTATCTCCTCCTCTTGCTAATTCCATCTGTATGGATAGCATATGGGGAAAAAGCCCAAAGCGTGCAGGTCTACCTCGATTATTACGCCTCTTCCTCGTACCACTGCTCAAGCTGGGCTTGAAGAGCCCGAATCTCGGTTAGCAGCGAGATGAGTGGATACTCTGTTTCGTTAAGGGAAGCAAAAGCCTGCTCAAGCTCATTTATGTAGTCCAGACCACCTTGAATGCTCAGCGATTCCTGCAGCAGATCAAGATTGTCGCATTCAGCTACAGCAAGAGGCAGCTGAGGTTTGCCTGGAGCGGTGAGTTTATCGATTTCCTTGTTAAGGCGTAAATTCAGAGCACTGAGCTGGTAAGCGTGGTCACCAGGCATTTCGACGAACTGCAGCCCCTCGTGTCCCTTTAATATAACGTAACGCATGTTCGGCATGATTGCAGGTTCTCCCTCCATACTTTCTACTTGACAGTGTAGCCCAGAGAGAAGTTAAAATTCAAGTAGCATTTATAAGGTAAAGGAAGGATCAGATATTGTTATGATGAACGAGATGAGCAATGAAGAACTGCAGGCTTGGGTTGAGAAAATTTCGCTGGAGAGCTTCCGGGTTCCGTTCAGGCATCAGGCGACCTTTAACCCGCGTTTGTCCTCAACGGGCGGCCGGTATTTTATGAAGAGCCATCATATCGAGATCAATCCGCATCAGCTTGCTACGCACGGCAGGGAAGAGGTCGAGAAGATTATTAAGCATGAGCTGTGCCATTACCATTTGCATATTGCAGGGAGGGGGTATCAGCATCGGGATGCCGATTTCAAAAAATTGCTGCAAGCCGTTGGAGGAAGCCGATTCTGCAAATCTTTGCCGAAGGGCAGGGCAACGGGCCGCCAGCCGGAACCTTACCGCTATATGCTGCGCTGCAGCGCCTGCGGGACCGAGTATTTGCGGAAACGGAAGATGAACCCGGCCCGGTACAGGTGCGGAAAGTGCAGCGGACGTCTTATGCTTCTATCGCTTGACTCCCCTAAGAAGTCATGATAAATTATTAGTATTCTATTTAATGTTCCCTGATAGCTCAGTTGGTAGAGCACTCGACTGTTAATCGAGTTGTCACAGGTTCGAGTCCTGTTCGGGGAGCCATATGGAGAGATACCCAAGTGGCTATAAGGGGACCCTCTGCTAAGGGGTTAGACTGCGTAAGTGGTGCGAGGGTTCGAATCCCTCTCTCTCCGTTTAGCGTTATATCGAAGAAAGCTCCCATCACAAAGTGATTGGGGGCTTTTTTTTGCAAAGGGATGAGAACCCTGGATAGGGTTCGTCGGAGCATAAGCAGCGTTAGGCATACGTCGCAGTCTCGACCGAAGGGAGAGTATTCCTCTCTCTCCGTTTAGCGTTACATCGAAGAAAGCTCCTGACTCGCGAAGGCGGTCGGGAGCATTTTTTCTGTCCCAGGAATGAGACCCTAACAAGGGTTCGCCGGAGCATAGGGGGTGTCAGGAATACGTCGCAGTCTCGACCGGAGGGAGAGTATCCCTCCTCTCCGGAACGGAGTATATTTTCAATATGGAATGATGTAAATCGAAAATGGGGGGATCTAATGAGACAAATTATTGCCATGGGCGGGGGCGGCTTCTCCATGGAACCGGACAACCTGCTGCTTGACAGTTACGTACTGGCACAGGTAGCTAACGAGAGGCCAAAAGTATGTTTCGTTCCGACTGCTAGCAGGGATGCGGACAACTATGTTGAGCGTTTCTATCGTGCCTTTCGTACTCTGGCGTGCATCCCCAGCCATTTGTCGCTGTTCCAGCCAAACTTTGCCGATCTCAGGTCATTTGTGCTGGAGCAGGATATTATATATGTCGGCGGGGGCAATACACGCAACATGCTGGTCCTATGGAAGGAATGGGGTCTGGATCAGATTCTTCAGGAAGCTTATGAGCAGGGTGTTTTATTAACGGGGTTAAGCGCTGGCTCCATATGCTGGTTTGAAGAAGGGATTACAGATCCGCTGAATGCACCCTTGTACAAGCTTGAGGGGTTGGGTATCCTGAGGGGAAGCCATTGCCCTCACTATGACGGCGAGAGTAAGAGAAGGCCGTCGTACCATAATCTTGTACTTCATGGTGAGGCGCAATCCGGATATGCTGCCGATGATGGGGCTGCTTTGCATTTTATAGATGAACAGCTGCATAAGATCGTAAGCTCGAGAGTGGACGCTCATGCATACCATGTGCAGCGTGTGGGAAATACCGTCACAGAAACGCAGCTAGCGGCTGGTTTCTTGGGCTGATTATGGGCCGAAAAAACACTGAAAATAAATATTAAAATTTACGAAAAAAAAGCTTGCCAGCATTTTTAAATTTATGCTATACTCAATCTTGTCGTCACGGCGACGTGGTTAAAGTGGCCCGTTGGTCAAGGGGTTAAGACACCTCCCTTTCACGGAGGTAACAGGGGTTCGAATCCCCTACGGGTCACCACTTTCTTATATAACCTCAGGGATGAGAACTCCGTCGATTCGTCGGAGCAAGATCTTCATTAGGACAAGCATCGCAGTCTCGAACGAAGAGAGGTTATTCCCTACAGGTCACCATTTTTCTTATATGGCAGCTGCAAAGATTGTCATCGAGAGCCATTAGCTCAGTTGGTAGAGCACCTGACTTTTAATCAGGGTGTCGAAGGTTCGAGCCCTTCATGGCTCACCATTTTTATTTTAGTAACGAATGGATGTACCCTTATATTATGCGGTAGTGGTGGAATGGCAGACACGCTATCTTGAGGGGGTAGTGGGTGTATACCCGTGGAGGTTCGAGTCCTCTCTACCGCATACAGATGTTGATAAAAAGTCCCGCACTTTGTGCGGGGCTTTTTTTCGTGTATATCAATACTTTGTGCAGGATGACCTTGATGCAAACTTGCGCATTTATGCAAAATTTATGTTTCATCGCCGTTCACAAGGTTAATATGATACCGTGGACGAGCAACAACTTCCAATAACCTATAAGGAGTGATTCAGAATGGCTAAGAACAACAACAATGGAAAGATGAGCCGTGAAGAAGCAGGACGTTTAGGTGGAGAAGCTACTGCGAACAACCATAACAAAGAATTTTATCAAGAGATTGGACGAAAGGGCGGGGAGGCAACCTCTCGTGCTCATGATAGAGATTTCTACCAGGAAATCGGCAGGAAAGGTGGAGAATCTACGTCTAATTCGCATAATCAGGAGTTTTATCAGGAGATCGGCCAGAAGGGCGGAGAAGCTACTTCGGATACCCATGGCAAGGACTTCTATGAGGATATCGGACGCAAAGGCGGAGAGTCAACCTCAAGCTCACATGGACGCGAGTTCTATCAAGAAATCGGCCAGATGGGTGGAGAGTCGAGAAATCAGAACCATACCGAAGATGCCAAGATGAGCCGCGAAGAGGCAGGCCGTAAGGGCGGCGAGGCCCGGGCTCGCAACCGGCAGCGCCTTCGGCGGAATTAACCCTGAATATGCGGGCCTAGGAAGAGGCTCCTCATGGAGGGGAAGGAAAATATCGCATTCTAAAGACCCACCTGTATGTACCTTCATTAGATATATCCCATTTGAAGAAGCAGTCATGACTCCCTGTGGAGGCAAGGCTGCTTTTTTATGTTGGGTCTATACTTGTGACAATTCTGAAAAGAGGATGCTCCCACTGGACATTTGACACGGTGTGTGATAATTATATGATAATGATAACCATTCTCATTAATTAAGGTTGGGATCTAGTATATATGTTAAATCTGATGAGCAATAGCAGTGATAAGAATGATCCGAAAGAATACGGCGGGCTGATGGCCCGTTTATGGAATATCGATATCGTTCATGGACACAGCTTGTCCCTTGACCAACAGCTGACCGTACAGTCGGCCCTGATCGTCCCCCTTAGCGGGGAGGCCTCTTTGCAGCAGGCAGAACAAATCACCCGAATGAATAAGGGGTGTGTTTATTTTTGTGCGGCGGGATCCACGTTTGGTATTACGAGCGACGATCATCGAAGTGTGGAGGAACAAGAGTTGACGGCGGTTGCGATCCTTCATTTTGGTTTTTATGAAGGCGAGTTGGGCTGTGGTCGATTGCATGAGGTGGACGAGGCAGCTTTCACGCCCTATGACGGCATATTCGTTGTCAGCTCCCCTGACCGCTTGAATCTTGTCTGCCGCACGCTGCACAAGGAATTTCACAGCAAGGACCCCCTAAAACAGTGGAGGGTACAGATTGATTTTCAAGAGCTGTTATATACAATGGTCGCTGGATGCGGTCCATACGCCAAGAACGACAAGAGACAAGCGCTGGAGCGGGTGAAGGAGTATATTGAAGAACATTATAATGAAGATTTAACGATCGACGAACTAGCCGGTCTGTCCGAGCTGAGTCCTAAATATTTTGTAGAGGTGTATAAGAAGACGTATGGTCATAGCGCGATGGACTATTTGGCAAATGTACGCTTGAACAAGGCGAAGCAGCTGATGCTGGGTTCGGATTCTTTGCTGCGGGAAGTTGCGCATATGGTGGGATACAAGGATGAGTTTTATTTTAGCCGCAAGTTTAAGAAGGCATTTGGAATCTCTCCCTCGGTATATATGAAGACAAGGAAAAACAAAATGGCCCTGTATGGTTCAACTACCCTACTGGGCTATGTTATGCCGCTGGATTTCACGCCGTATGCAGCTCCGCTTCATCCCAAGTGGTCGCAACACTATTATAATGTTCTCGGTCCGGATATTCCGGTGCATCTCGATGCGTACCGTCAGAATCATAATAAATATGCGAATCTGGAGAAGCTTGCTTCGGCGCGTCCGGAGCTTATTGTTTGTGCACACGGAATAGAAGAATGGGAGAAGGACCAGCTTCGGCTGATCGCCCCTCTCTACGAGATGCCGGGAGAGCATGAGGGATGGCAGAGCAATCTGCTTGGGTTGGCGGAAGTGCTGGACAAGCTGCAGGAGGCGGAGCAGTGGATTGAAGGGTTTCATCGGAAAATATCGTCCTACCGCGAGAAGCTCCCCCCTGGCAGGATGGGACAGCGGACCCTTTTGACCGCACGCCTGCATCAGGATGAGCTGATGAGTTACAGTCATCCGGGCATGAAGGAATTATTATATGATGATTTTAATTTCCAGCCGGCGCTGTCTTTGGATTTCGAGAACGGCAGGGGGCTGACGATGGAGCAGATCAAAGAGAGCTGCGCAGGGCGTATTCTGCTTCTGATTCGTCAGGATTCCGAGACACTGGCCCATTGGAGAAGATTGCAGGCTACGCCGGAATGGATGACGCTCCCAGCAGTGAGAGAGGGATCATTCCATCAATTATCCTCTTATCCTTGGCGCGAGTACTCGCCCATCGCGATGGAGCATATGGCTGAGGAGGCCTTCCGGTTGTTTTCCGGAAAATGTCCATGATGAATCCGGTTATTTGTCCATGGTGAAAAAAGGGCAAATCCTATACCATAATCAATAATGATAATCATTATCAATTATTAAGTGATCATTGATCATGGAAGGGGTAAATGGAGAGAGATGAAGAGAATGAAATGGGTCTTAGGGCTGTTGATGGTATTCACTTTGGTGTTATCCGCTTGTGGAGGGGGCAACGAAGTTAAGGATACGGACGCAGCAAGCACGAACGGTGCGGCAGAAACGAGCAAACCCGCGGAGGAGAGCACTTCGAATGAAGAAGCGAAAACCGCTGAGTCAGATACAAAGGTTGTGAAATACCTCGATCAGGAATACACACTTCCGGCAAAAACGGATCGTATTGTCATCACCGGTGCGGTTGAAGCGATGGAGGACGCCATTGTACTGGATGTAAATCCGGTTGGAGCCATCACCTTCTCAGGCAAATTCCCGCCGATGTTTGAGTCGATTACGAAGGAAGCCACGTCGGTCGGTGAGAAAATGGAGCCGAATTTTGAATCGATTCTGTCTCTGAAGCCTGATGTCATTTTGGGATCGTCCAAAGCCAAACCTGAAGTCATTGAACAATTGAACAAAATTGCGCCTACGATTCCATACTCCCATGTGTCAACCAACTGGGAAAGCAACTTGAAACTGCTTGGCGAGTTAAGCGGTAAGCAGGAGCAGGCTGAGCAGGAAATAGCCAAATATAAAGAAGATTTGGAAGAAGTCAAAACTACCCTTGGAGATAGCCTGAAGGACAAGAAGGTTCTGGCGATTCGTATTCGTGCAGGCGAGATGTACATATACCCTGCCGGCGTATTCTTTAACCCGGTGTTGTATGAGGATTTGGGGATTGCAGTCCCAGCAGAAGTAGCGGCAGCCAAGGCACAGGAATTGATCTCAAAAGAGAAAATTGCGGAGATGAATCCGGATTATGTATTCGTACAGTTCTCACCAGATGAGAACAAGGATACGCCCAATGCACTGGAAGAGCTGCAGAATGATCCAATCATGAAGAACTTGAACGCATTCAAGAACGGCACCGCATTTGTCAATGTGGTCGATCCGCTTGCTCAAGGAGGAACAGCATACAGCAAAATTATGTTCCTGAAAGCTGCAGTCGAGAATCTGACTAAGTAAATAAAAGTTCCAGTATAAACGTATAAGGCGTGTTGTTCATGGGGTTCAAAAAATCACTGCCGGCTGTCATCCTTGTGATGGCCCCGGCAGTCTGTTTATTACTCATAGCGGCCTCCATCCTGTATGGGGCCAAGAATATTACGATGGATACCGTCTGGGATTCCATCTTTGCTTTTGACTCGGAGAGTGTTGATCATCAGATTATTATGAGCTCCCGAATGCCAAGGGTAGTAGGCGCGATGCTCATCGGTGCCTTCCTCGCGGTTTCAGGAGCTTTAATGCAGGGCATGACGCGGAACTATCTGGCTTCACCATCCATTATGGGGGTGTCTGACGGTTCTGTGTTTGCCGTCACGCTGTTTATGGTATTTATCCCGAATGCCAGCTCCAATATGTACATCGTCAGTTCATTGATTGGTTCGGCCATCGGGGCTGCCGTTGTGTTCGGATTGGCGTGGCTCATACCAAATGGGCTCAGTCCGGTTCGGCTGGCTATACTCGGTACCGTGATCGGTACGTTTCTTAGCGGGACTGCAGAGGCGATAGCCGCCTATTTTCAAATCTCGCAAAATATCAGCTTCTGGTACAATGCCCGGCTGCATGCAATGGACCCTGAGCTGATCAAGCTGAGCATTCCTTTTGCTATCGTTGGTCTATGCCTTGCCATCGTATTGTCCAAATCGATCACACTCCTGTCGCTTGGAGATGAGACGGCCAAGGGGCTTGGTGTGAATACATGGCTGATCAAAGCCCTCGCGATGCTGGCGGTTGTTATTCTGACAGGCGTGTCGGTGGCGCTGGCGGGCAAGGTTGCCTTTGTGGGCTTGATTATCCCTCATATAGCCCGGTTCCTGTCAGGTTCCGATTATCGATGGATTGTACCCGTCTCGGGAGTATTAGGCGGCATGTTTCTTGCGTTATGTGATATTCTTGCGCGCTTTGTGAATTTCCCGTTTGAAACGCCGGTCGGTGTCATTACATCATTAATCGGGGTTCCTTTCTTCCTGTATCTGATCAAGACGAGGGGAGGGGCGCAGCGTGCGTAACACATATTATCGATTCCCGCTTGTGGTTGCTGGAGGAATTGCTATTGTCTTGACGGCGATATACTTCAGTTTGACGAACGGAACCTTTGACATGTCGATTAAGGAAGTATTCCAGACGCTGCTCCGGTTGAATCCCAATTCGGACTTCGATCTCGTTGTGTTTGAATTCCGTCTTCCGCGCATTGTACTTGGTGCACTCGTAGGATTTGCGCTGGGCATGGCCGGGGCCGTTATTCAGGGCGTAACGCGTAATGGACTTGCAGACCCGGGCATTCTCGGCATCAATGCCGGCGCAGGCATGGCGGTTGTTCTGTTCATGTTCTTACTGCAGGGCCAGATCACGATGTCAGGCTGGCTTGGGGTTATGATGATGCCCATGTTTGGCGTTGCAGGCGGGTTAGCAGCGACAACGGCCATATTTATGTTTGCCAGAGAAGGCGGGAAGCTGGACCCGCAGCGGCTTATCCTGGTGGGTATTGCGATTGCTTCCGGTTTTGGGGCCATAACGATGTTCTTCTCTCTCAAAATGAACCCGTCGGATTACGAGATGGCCGTAGCTTGGCTTGCCGGCAGCCTTCACAGTGCCAATTGGAAGTTCGTGGTCACTATGCTGCCTTGGCTCATTATTTTGCCGCCTGTTATATGGTTCCGCTCACAGGTGCTCGACTTGTTCCAGCTTAGTGAAGAAAGCGTGAAGAGTGTAGGGGTATCTGTCGAACGTGAGAAAAATATTTTGCTGCTGTGCAGCATCGGCTTGATCAGCGCGAGTGTTGCCGTGTCCGGCAGCATTGGATTTGTCGGTCTGATCGCTCCGCATCTGGCCAGACAGCTGGTGGGACTGCGGCACAGGCATATTATACCTGTCAGCGGCATAGCCGGGATGGCGATTGTTGTCATCGGCGATTTCATCGGCCGAACGATATTTGCTCCGGCCGAACTGGCTGCAGGGATTGTGGTGTCCGTGATCGGAGTGCCTTATTTCATCTATCTATTGATTCGCATGAGAAAATAAAAGAAGCTTTCGGGAGGATTACATGAATCGTTATCAGCAGCTGGTGGTTGAGAACAGGGAACTCAAACTGTATTTGCCCCCTTCTTATCAGGATTCGGAACGCTTTTATCCTGTTGCCTATGTGCAGGATCATGGAGATTTGTTCATGGACTGCTTGAATTATGTGGAGCATTTGTTTTCAACCGGGCAATTGGATGAGGTTATCCTGGTCGGAATATCACCTGTAAACCGCAATGATGAGTATACGCCATGGCCGGCAGATTCTCTGCTGGAGGGGAACCCGCCCTTCGGGGGGCAGGGCAGAGCCTACGTAGACGAAGTGGCTGACGTCATTAAAGTCCACGTTGACGGACAATACCGGACACTCCCTGAGCCTGAACATACGGCGATTATCGGCGGCTCCTTTGGCGGGCTGATCTCGATGTTTGCGGGATATTGGCGTCCCGAGAGTTTTGGAAGAATCGGGATGCTGTCGGCTTCGCTGTGGTATGAAGGGGTTATGGATTTCATCAGGCAGCAGGGGAGCCTGCCAGCCAGCCTGAGGGTATTTATGTCTGTGGGACGTCAAGAGGGTGTATATAAGAAAAATGCACAGAAGAATATGTTCCCTAATAACCTTGAGGCCCATCGGTTTTGGGGTGAAAATGGGATGAGCAAGCAGCGACTGCAGCTGAAGGTAGATCCGGATGGAACCCATGACGCCATCTTTATGGCCAGAAGATTTCCCGATGCACTGCAATGGTTGTTCATGAAGGAGGCCCAAGGGGAGGAGCCGAAGGCGAAGCAAGCTCAGGGTGAGAGCCCAAGTACTCACCATAACAACAGTTTGTTTCACATACCCGGGACGGTGACCTGGTCTATGCAGTCCGACCTTACGGGCCGTGAATACCGTATCTTCATTGCCGAGCCGATGGGGCCTCCGCCCGAGGGCGGGTATCCTGTGTTGTATTCACTGGATGCCAATGCTACCTTCGGATCGCTTGCAGAGGCGATTCGCATTCAGTCTCGTACGCCCCGCGGCATCCCTGCGGCTCTTATTGTGGGCATCGGCTTTGACAGCGACAGTCCTATCGTGAGTAATGAGCGTTTCTATAACTTTACGGAATATGCCGATACCGATGAGCTGCCGGTCCGTCCCAATGGATTTCAATGGCCGGAGACAGGCGGTGTCGAGGCATTCCATGCGTTCATCGAGGATCAGCTGAAGCCAGCAGTAGAACGGCAGTATCCGGTAAACCTTGCGAAGCAGGCGTTATTTGGGCACTCGCTGGGGGGTTATTTTACCTTGCATACACTGTTTACCAGGCCGCAGGCCTTTCAGCGGTACATAGCGGCATGTCCCTCCGTATGGTGGAAGAACTACATGCTGTACAAGCAATGGGAAGAAGGGAAAGCGCGTATACTGCAAACTGGACAGCGCAAAGAGCTGCACATATATGTCGGAGCTCAGGAGAAACCGTCCATGGTTCAAGACGCCAGAGAGCTGTATGCGTTTCTCAAGGGGCAAGAAGACGTGCTGGAGACCGCTCTTACCGAAATTGAGGGGGAAGGGCATGTATCGGTGCTGCCGGCTCTCATAAGCCCTCTACTTCGTTTTGTGAACGCGTAATATACGAAAGATCGCCGAATGATGAATAAGCAGCTTCCCCTTCCGTATTATTCGGATGACGAAGCTGCTTATTTGTGCTGTATTATGTATTCATCTAATCAGGTATCTGGGGATCATCCAGGATGGAGGAATATTTGGGGTATAATCTGCGGATGCAATCGGGACAAATATCATGTGTGAATTCAATCGGGAGACGACTCTCCAAATAGCTCTCGACCGGCTCCCATTCTTCGGCATGGCGCACGTATTTGCATACAGCACAGATCGGAATGTGTCCCGGCAAGGGATAGCTGTGGGCCAGTGCTTGCTCCAGCAGCAGCTCCTTGTGCTTAAACTTCGTAATGTCAGTGAAGGAGAGCATGGCTCCATGGATAAGGTTGTCATCACTCATAAGCAGCGGCATGACCTCGCATAGCACCCAGATATCTTGACCGTTCCCATTCACTGCATATTCAAAGGAATATTCAGGCAGCTTTCCTGCTATAACATCCTTGATGGCAGGGAAGTCCACCACATCAAAAAAATGATCGAATGAGGCCTGTCCCAACTGCTGGGAAGTGATATCAAAAAAGGATGTCCCCTGCCACTTGAACTCAGGGGAAACACCGTATTGTTCGGCCATGGCAATGAGTGGATCGTTCATTTTGTCGATGATGCCGTCGGGGGTAATGATCATCAGTCCCTTGTTCAAGGAGTGAACCGCATTGTTCCAAGATGTGATTATGGTATCGTAGGGCAAAATTACTCGCTCCTCGTACTAAATAGACTCATGAGTAAAAGATACAACGATCTATGAGTACTATGGTATAATTTAGGCAATATATATTGATTATACACTTAATTAAGTCATTGTGCAAGAAAAAATTACGTACATAAGATATTTTCTTTTTAGAGAGAATAGGAAGGCGGTTGTTTAATGCAGTCTATTTACCAACGAATCGAACATCTCATAGAAAGCCGGGGTATGACCAAGAAGGCGTTTTGCGAAACCCTCGGGATCAGCACAGGAAATTTTGGTGACTGGAAGAGGGGGAAAACAACGCCGAGCACAAATAAATTGATTGAGATCGCTGCATTCTTCTCCGTGAGTCTGGATTGGTTGATTATTGGCAAGGGCAGTCCCAATACTCGGGTCAGGGAATCCCGGGGAGAATATGAAGTGGACCCGGAAGCGGCTGATCTTGCCATGTCGGGACTTGCAGAGAATGAGAAGGAGTTCATCCGCGAATATATCGAATTTTCTGCTTACCGCAAGGATAAGAGAAATGACAAGACATAGCTATGCAGGTGCCGAATTTGGAGCTCAATAATTAACTCTTTACTTTTGTATTGCAGAACAGTATAATAGGGAATGTTCGCTACAGAACTTCCCTTATACTATGCGGTAGTGGTGGAATGGCAGACACGCTATCTTGAGGGGGTAGTGGGTGTATACCCGTGGAGGTTCGAGTCCTCTCTACCGCATACTTTAGAAAAAGCTGTGATTGAAGTGGAATCATCCATTTGAATCACAGCTTTTTTGGTGTTTTTTTATGATTGGTAAATATGGTGTTTCCTGAGAACGGCCCTATTTGTCGTTTCAATCTGTGCCATAAGTTTAAAGAGTACATGTAGAGATCATAATAGGGCATGAAGGAGATGAACGAGTATGAAACCATTATACACAGCAGATGTAAAAGTCATTGGAGGACGTGAAGGCTCCGTTGAATCCACGGATGGAGTTCTTCATCACAAATTAAGCATGCCGAAGGAACTGGGTGGACCCGGCGGGGATGGAACCAACCCGGAGCAGCTGTTTGCGGCTGGATACGGGGCTTGTTACGAAAGCGCCTTGGCTAATATAGCCCGTAAAGAAGGCGTGCAGCTTAAGGATGTTGTGATCCACTCCCAGGTGATGATCGGAAAAGACGAAGGTGCCGACGGCTTCAAGCTTGCGGTGAAGCTGAAGATTGAAATGCCGGGTATCGAACGAAGCCAAGCCGAGGACCTCGCCAAAAAAGCGCATGCGTTCTGCCCCTATTCCAAGGCAACCCGAGGCAACATCGACGTGGAGTTAAGCGTAAGCTAACCATAAGAACAAGAACAAGAAATGGGGATGACTCTCTTATATGAGGGTCATCTTTTTTTGTCAGCTCAGCTTGCATATATGAAACTTTTTACATGAAACTCCGTATTTCTCCTTATGATTGAGTATTGAGAAAGGGGCACCTGGGATGCGTATTGAACAAATGATCGAGGAACGGTTTGTGTGCAGTAAATGCGGAGGCAATCACTGCCAGACGAAGGAGGTCTCCATGTCGGGAGCAGGACTAAGCAAGATGTTTGATATTCAGCACAACCATTTCCTGTTTGTTTCCTGCACAAACTGCGGATATGTGGAAGTGTTCAACCCGGATATATTGGAAGGGAAAAAGCGAGGCCAGCTTGGCTCGATCCTGGATGTGTTCTTCGGTTGACATCACCTCTAAAATTCTTTAATATGACTAAGTACCAGAAAGTACAAACCAGTCATAAGGAATTTAAATAAAATAAACGGGTGATGACATGCCATACAGACCGCATATTGCAAGTGTGACCACAGCTGGAAGCAATGACAAAGAAGGGCTATACGAATTCATTATCCACACGGCTGACGGAACGGATATTCGCGTATTCTACAACCGCTTCCCGGAATGGAAACTGACTGCGCTCAGCCGACTTGGGAAAGTACCTTGCCCGGTTTGTCGTAAAGATTTCATATGCAAATGCATGGAGAAATTCTCGAACGAATTCGACCAGCAGATGAAAGACGGCGAGTGGCTGAGTAAAGCTGCTGAGTAGTAAAACCAAAAATAGCGTACTTGATCAAGCGTAGGAGAGGGCTCCTGCGTTTTTTCTTTAAGGAAGAAAGTATAAACTATTCGATTAGCGGCTTGCTAATCTTAACTTGCAAGAATGAGTTTTGCTGTATGCAATCTGTTGTCTGAGAAAGTACGTCGAGAGACGTGTTTTTTTATATAATACGAGGGGGCTGCGAACTATGGAGGATCAACGCATCGTAAATAATGAGGACTATGCCGTTGTGCTGATCGATGGCGTGTGCCATTTGTGCCAAGGGTTGACCCAATTCATTATTCGGAGAGATCCTGCGGGGGCGTTCCGCTTTGCTTCGCTGCAATCGGAGATTGGACAGGAGCTGCTGCGCCAAGGGGGATTTGATGGAGAGTCAACCGAAACGATGATATTGATTGAAAATGGGAAGTATTATACAAGGTCGACAGGTGCTCTTCGCATTGCACGGCGTCTTCGCTTTCCATGGTCGCTGTCGTATGCGCTCATCCTGATTCCGCCTGTCTTACGGAACCTGGTGTACCGCTGGGTAGCAAAGAACCGTTACCGCTGGTTTGGACGCTCCAACGAATGCATGGTTCCGACGCCGGAGATTCGGCGCCGGTTTTTATCCTAGATGAAGTCTTATTTTTAATGCTGATGTTCAGCTGTGCCTTCTTGAAATGTCGGGGTTTCCGCTTGGAGATAGGCAAGCTCTGCCTCGGACAATGCTCCGACCGCGAACGGTTTTTGGGGAATGATGATGGAGCCGTTATTGCCGCAATGAAGTTTAAAGAAATAAAGCCCCTCTTTATCGAAGGTTTTGGTTACTGTATACACACCTTCTCCTACCTCTACCGCATCCGTCATAGGGTCACGCAGGGAGCCGTCATGGCTCCACAGCTCGTAATGGACAAAGTCCGCACCCGGCACTCTTTGGCCGCCCTGGGTAAGGATGATCTCGATGGTCTCCGGTTGACTCACGGATAGTGTGTCGGGGATATTAACCTCGGCGATCAGCGGAATTTCCTTTTCGAACCGATTGGCTGCGTCAGGATTGGCCGAACAAGCACTCAGCAATAGGACCGACAGCAGAATGGACATTATAAAACGGCTTTTTACGATCATGAAACCGCCACCCCTTGTTATGGTTTGAATATGTTGTTCAGGCATTCAGAAATGTCTTGACAGCCGATATTCTCCGAACGATAAACCGATCGATGAGCCAGACGATGATGAGCGATAATCCCACCAGCGGGAACAGAATCCCCAGAGCGATGAAGAGCAGAAGGAATACTCTCCTATGCTTGGCATCCACCTCGGGTGCCTTCGGTGCTCCCAGCCCATGTTCCGGTTTTCTCTTCCACCACAAGTACAGACCGCTTACCGCGATTAGAACGATTCCCACGCATATAAGCAAACTGAAGATCTGGTTTACGATGCCGAATTGGGTTCCTTTATGCAGCGTAATCCCAAGGGCGACGGCTTTGCCGACCGATCCGTAATGATCATAGCGATAATCTGCCAAAACCGCTCCGCTGTACTGGTCGATATGCATCGTGGCCTCATCCTGGGCTTTAGGCGGATAGGCGGACAGCGTATAGACACCATCCGCTTGCTGCGGGATGCTGATCGTATAGCTCGGATGGATGCCCTCGCTTCTCGCGACATACATTACATCTTCGATCGGAAGTGGCATAAAGTCGGAGATGCTGGAGTTCGGCACCTCCAGATTCTCTGCAGCCCAGGGTACTTCTGCCACGTCCTTGGTCTGCACCACATGGGAGGATGGCGCGCTGCCAGACCAGATGGACGGAGGGTAGCCGGCACCGGTATTGGTTGCCACGGTCTGAAAGTTGCTGCCCCACAGGCCTGACCATGGCAATCCGGTCATGATGAGAAATAACATGCCTGCTGCAACCCAGAAGGCGGGTACGGCATGCAGATCCCTGCGGAGAATTTGCTTGCCCTTGCCGAGCCTTGGATACAGGACGCCGGCAAGGCTTCTCTTCTTCTTGGTTTTGCTTTTGTTTTTATTTTTCGGAAGCCATAAATACAGGCCGGTCAGGATGAGCACAATCGCCCAGCAGGCGGCTAGTTCGACGATTCGGTCTCCGATCGTCCCGACCATCAGCTCACCGTGGAATTCCTCGATCTTGTCCATTATGCGGTCTTTGTCTTTCAGCTCGCCAATTTTCTCTCCCGTATAAGGATTCATGAAGACGGTCATGGATTCATTGCCAGAGGTCATGCTGATTTCCGTGGAGCGGGAGTCCGACTCGCCGGGGCGATACTTGGTAATGGTAGCATCAGGGTAGAGCTCTTTAACTTGTCCGACCAGCTTGCTTGGAGTTACCCTTTCAACCTGAGGGGTTACCGTGTAGTAGTCCCGATATAGCGCTTGTTCAATCTGGGGCTTAAATAAGTAAACGGAGCCGGTTATAGCCAGGATGATCAGAAAAGGAGCAAATAGGATGCCGGCATAGAAGTGCCATCTCCAGACGGTTTTGTACAGTGCGGCAGAGCTTGGATTAAGCGGCTGGCTTTCATTGGGCTGGGTTGCTGGTGTTTTCTTTTTCCCCATGACTCGTGGCTCCTTTTCACATACGGCTAAAATGTATATAAGATGAACATGAATGTTCATTTCATATCCTGAAATTCAATTCTAAATGCGAGGCGCCCGGAAGCCGGCCTGGACGGCTTCTTCCTCCGTGCAGAACCACTGCTCCTGCTTCGTGCGATCATAATAGGGAGATTGGGGAGTATGGTAGATTTTTTCGCCTTTGGAGTTGATATTCCCTTTAATGTCGCAGCCTTGCTTGGGCTTCTCGCGGTTCTCAATCGGAGTTTTGGTTGTTGGGGTGCTATTGTTATTATTGTTGTTGTTTTTATTCGCGTCCTGTTCTTCCGGATGGAATCCGTCTTCCTGGGCGTAGTTCTCTACGCTCCATATGCCGAGAGCCTGCTCCCGGCTGATTCGCTGCAAATCGTCGAATTTGTCAACGTACCGGGTGTTGGGCGGATAGATGTAGGCGACACGTGCGAGTCCTTCCTGAAGCAGCGCTTCCTGAACCATGGTTCCATCGGCATAAACGTAGGCGAGCAGCCTGGAGTATTTATCGCGGTTCGGACCGATGTCAAATTCCAGTTCCAGCCGATCGGCTTGTTCCACCAGTTCCTTTGTAAAGGCTTTGGCCTCGGGCCCGAATGGCTGTACGCCCAATTTCGGATGACTGGTTTCGGGCGTATCGATCAGCAGCAGCCGAACGTTTTCCTTTTTTCCTTCAAACATAACGCTGATAGTGTCTCCGTCTATGGCTTTGACCAGCTCTACGGCAACCCTCGGGAGATTGAGGTCATCGGTTGGGTAGGCCGCCGCATTGGAGCTGGCCGTGTCCGTGCCGGACTTGGCTTGGGTTGAAGTCTGCTCGCTGGATGTTGCTGGAGACATTATTGGCTGGCTGCAGCCTGATAATAGAAGCAAGGCAGCTAGTATAGCGGTTAACATTCGTTGTTTCACTTGTTGTCACTCTCCTGGCTTGTATGTATTCGTCCAGATAGTATAGGAGTTTATATAGGTTTTTCTATATAAGTAGTTACTATTTAGAGAACATTAGTTCTAATCCTATATAGTAGTGCATATATCCACGTTTTGACAATAGTGATTAAGGGCTATCTATGTAATAAAAATAAATCTTGCCGTTCTGCAGCAACTGTGATATTCTAATGTCAAATTATAGCAGACAACGGAAGCACCGTTCATTGACCGCGATTACGCGGCATGAACGGTGCTTTTTTGCGTTGTTGCAGAAGAGAGGGATTGGCTTTATGATACCGGCCCGAATTGTGCTGGCAGTGCAGGATTCCCGGTATGTCGAACCGCTGCTGAACTATGCGTATGGCAGTTCCTACGGATCAGCTCTGCAAGTGACGGCATTTACCCGCATGGATTCATTTCTTCATTATATGAGCTCGGGGGAAGTACCGAATCTGGTCGTGGGGGATGCTGAAATGTTGGAGAGCTGGCTCAGCCGAGGGGATGCCCCCGTGCCTTGGCTGCTTCTTAGCGAAGGTGATTCACCACTCTCACGGATGGAAGACGGCAGCAGTACGCCCAAGTATCAGCCCCTGCCTCAGCTGCTGGAGGTCATGATAGCCTGCTGTAAGAGAAACGGCGGCTCTTTAGAGAAACAGAATGCCGAAACGACACCGGTTATCGGCATTGTATCTCCCCTTGGAGGGAGCGGCAAGTCGACGATCGCAATGAATATGGCGAAGCAGCTGGGCGTGTTGGGGCTGAGAGTGTTCTATCTTAACTTGGAGACGGTGAACAGCAGCGCATTGTTTCCTTCTGGCTCGGTAGGCATGGAGGGAAGCTTCTCCAGATTGCTGTACGACATGAAGGCCTCGCAAGAGTTGGCTCCAAGGACAGAGGTGTCGATAACCCCTTACATTGTCAGGCATCATAGCCTGAAGTGTGATTCCTTTGAGCCGAGTTTCAATGTGAAGGAAATGACGGAGATGACCCTGGAGGATACGTCTTTGCTGTTGACCTCTCTAGTTTCTTGTCATCACTACGATGCCATAGTGGTGGATACGGAAGGGTACATGGGGGAACGAATGCAGGCCGTTCTCGAACAAGCCGAGCTGCTGATCTGGGTTCTATTGGATGATCTTATTAGTATGCATAAGTGCTGTGTATGGATGGATCAGCTGGAATTAAAGAACACTGCACTCTTCGGAAGTATGAAGAAGCGCAGTCGATTCATTGTCAATCGGTTTACTGGCCAACTGGTGAACAGTCTCCCCCGCAAGGATATTGGTATTGACGATGTACTGCCTTATATTCCTTCATGGAAGCAGCTCCATCAAGAGGAGCTGCTGTTGTCCTCACCCATATACCAGAGGGAAGTATTGAAGCTCTGTCAGCAGCTGTTGGATAACTCGGGTATTAGGCCAGCTCTTGCAGGCGGAGGGTAGCGAATATGATGGAAGATCAATTCAAGTCCGTCCGTGATCAGGTTCGGTCTGAGCTGGACATGAGCTCCAGCGTGAACAACTCGGAGTTGATGGCCCGCATCGAGGAGATGGTGTGGAGAAGGCGCGAGCTTTTGGAGCTGACGGCCGCAGAGAAGCGCAGGCTGGTGCGGAGAGTGTATGATTCCTTTCGCGGGTTGGATGTGCTTCAGCCCTTAGTAGATAACCCCAGAATAACGGAGATTATGATCAACAGCCATCAGGATATTTTCATTGAGCAGGATGGTGAGGTGAAGAAGCTGCCGCTCCAATTCGAGTCGCAGAGCCGCCTCGAAGATATCATTCAGAGCATTGTCGGTACGGTAAACCGTGTGGTAAACGAGTCAACACCTATTGTAGACGCGAGATTGAAGGATGGCTCGCGGGTTAACATTGTGCTTCCCCCCATAGCACTGAAAGGCCCGACCATGACGATTCGCAAATTTCCGGAATCGCCGATGACGATGCATGATCTGGTCGAAAGGGGGGCGTTATCGGAGGAAGCGGCAGAACTGCTCCGGGTATTGGTCAAGGGCAAGTACAACATTTTTATAGGCGGTGGAACGGGCTCGGGAAAGACAACCTTCCTGAATGCCCTATCGCAGTATATTCCGCCTGATGAAAGGGTCATAACGATTGAGGATTCGGCAGAATTGAAGATCGTAACCGTTCCAAACCTGGTGTCACTTGAGACACGGAATGCCAACACAGAAGGCCGGGGGGAAATCGCCATGCGCGATCTGATCCGTTCGTCGCTGCGGATGCGTCCCAATCGGATCGTGGTGGGTGAGGTTCGTGGAAGCGAGGCGCTGGATATGCTGCAGGCAATGAATACCGGGCATGACGGAAGTCTGTCGACAGGTCATGCCAACAGCACGCAGGATATGATCAGCCGCCTGGAGACGATGGTGCTGAGCGGTGCGGATCTCCCAATCAGTGTGGTCCGTCAGCAAATCAGCTCGGCTATTGATGTATTCGTTCATTTATCGCGGCTAAGAGATCGTTCGCGGCGCGTAACGGAGATTAGCGAAGTGATCGGGATGAACGGCGGGGAAGTGCTCTTGAACCCGCTGTATCGATTCCGTGAGAGGGGGGAAGCGTCCGGCCGGGTTATTGGGGGCCTTGAACCTTGCGGTAACCCACTTCGATGCTCGGACAAGCTTCAAATGGCCGGGATTACGGATTGGCCGCTGAGGAAGATCGTGGGGGTGGCGGAATGAACCGGCCTCACAGCTCAGTCCCGATTTCCGAGAAGGAACAAGGCGAGCAGGCGATGAAACGACGTAAGGCTGGCGGGAAGGCCGAGCGAATTAC
The DNA here is from genome assembly GCF_004000885.1 of Paenibacillus glucanolyticus NBRC 15330. GTDB lineage: Bacteria > Bacillota > Bacilli > Paenibacillales > Paenibacillaceae > Paenibacillus_AQ > Paenibacillus_AQ glucanolyticus. Next base: position 29,520 of record NZ_BIMC01000005.1, on the reverse strand, counting down.
CGCTCAACGAACGAACACCCTTCCGGATTACAGTGTGTATCACCTCTCGATAAGACAAAGAGCGGCATGTGTCATCCTTGGCGGAGTTCTGTTTTCTTTCATCGGTTATCTGTTTTATCACCATTTGATTTTGTCATTGTTGCTTGGCGCCGGCGGTTTGATGATTCCTAAGTTTTGGCGCCGGTTTATGTTGGATCGCAGACGCAAGACGTTGAATCTCCACTTTAAGCAGGCTCTGTACTCTTTGTCCTCATCGCTGTCGGCTGGCCGTTCCGTAGAGAACGGGTTCAGGGATGCGGTACAGGATTTACTGCTGCTCGATCCCGGAGCTAGCAGTGATCTGATCTTTGAGCTTAAAGTCATTGTGTCCCGATTAGAATACGGTGAACCGATTGAAGTGGCGCTGCAGGATTTTGCCCGGAGAGCAGGGATGGAGGATATTACGAATTTCGCAGATGTTTTCTCAACGTGCAAACGAACAGGCGGCGATCTGGTTGAAGTCGTTCGCAGAACCTCTTCCGTCATCGGAGAAAAGCTGGACATACAGCAGGAGATATCCGTGATGATTGCCCAGAAGCGGTTTGAATCCAAGGCGCTGCTGGCTGCGCCGTTCCTGCTGCTGCTGTTCATGAATATGACGTCTCCCGATTACATGGAGCCTATGTACAGCGGAGCCGGGATTTTGATTTCAACCTTTGCATTGGCTGCTTTAGGAGGCTGTTTCCTGTGGATCAGCAAAATGATGAACATCAAGGTGTAAGGAGGTGAAGCGGGCATGTTGACATGGATATCCGGTGCGCTGATGGTTCTGCTTGTGGGTGGTTGGGTGGTGCTGAATCAAATGTGCGGCGAACGATACCATCGTCTTAGCAAGTTGTCCATGGCGGGACTGAGACTGCAAAGGCTGGCTCCGCCTCTGCTGTTCATGCTGGAGCGGGGGAAGGTTCCGATGCGCATTCCGATTGTCTTCTATCGGATGCAGGGCTCCGTCCAGAAAATATACGGCTTGCGCCACAGTGCAGAATTGACGCTGCTGTTTATGGCCGAGGCACTTGCGTATACATGGCTAATTTGGATCGGTGGATGTATATGGGCATTGTTATCGGGAGAGGTTATGGGGCTTATAGCGGGATTGGGGTTAGGCACATTGCTGCCCGTTGCTTTGGTTAAGGATCTGCATAAAAAAGTGATGCTGCGCGAGCAAGAAATCATTATGGAGCTGCCGGAGCTTCTAAACAAGATTGTGCTGCTTGTTGGGGCAGGAGAAACGGTGCAGCGGGCAGTGATTCACTGTGTAGAACGGAACAAGGATATGAATCATCCCCTGTATGCAGAGCTTAAGAGAATGGTGCTGGAATGGGAGGGAGGCCATCCGTTCCAGCACGCCTTCGAGCAGTTTAACAAACGATGCGGCGTTCAGGAAGTGTCGATATTTACAACTACGGTTCTGCTTAATTTTCGTCGAGGCGGAAATGACTTTGTACTGGCGCTTCGGGATCTGTCGCGTGTGCTGTGGGAGAAGCGCAAGGCCATCGGAAGAACAAGGGGGGAGCAGGCCTCCTCGAAGCTGGTGCTGCCGATGGTCGTAATTTTTATGATTGTAATTGTTTTGCTTGGAGCACCTGCATTTATGATGATGAACATGTAGAAGGGATCGGTGTATGAATATGATGCTAACCGTGATGAAGAATGGAATGAAGGCTTTTTGGAAGGATGAGAAAGGGATAGGAACGCTCGAGATGATCCTAATCCTCGTTGTTATTTTAATTATTGCGCTCATATTCAAGGATCAGATTACGTCGCTGGTTAATAATCTGTTTGATTCTGTGAATAACAAGAGCGAGGAGTTCCTTGAATAAGATGCTTGCGAGGAAATGGAAGGACGAGAGAGGAAGCTTCACGGTTGAAGCTTCCCTGGTTCTTCCCATTGTGTTGATGGTGACGGCTTTGCTTCTGTTTCTATGCTTATATATCTATCAACAGTCTATGCTGGTCCAAGCTTCAGCTGCAGCTTCCGAACGGACTGCGTATGCCTGGGACAACAGCCATAAGGTTTCAGCCTCGGGATCGGTGGAGCTGGGGCAGCATGATTCACTATATTGGCGGTTGACGGATGATCATGTGTTAGGAACTCTATTTGGTTTGGCCGGGGGAGACGAGACGAGGTCAATCTCATTTCCGCAAGGCGAGTCTGCTGGCGGAAAGCTGCCTGAGCTTAAGATGTACAAGGGAGGTATGGCTGTGCCGTCAAGTATGGCGGGAGAGATGCGGTATACCAATCAACTGCTCATTCGAAAAGTAACAACGTCATTAAACGAGCAAGTATCGCTTACGCCGCTCAGCCGGATGTTAGATGATGGCGGTCAGATCAAGGTAAGCGGACAATCAATTGTGGTTGATCCTGTCGAGTTTATTCGGACGGTAGATTTGATGCGCTATTACGGATCGAAGTTTCAAGGCGGAGGCAATGGAACGGATAAGGCTGCTGCAGGAGAAGTTCTACAAAAGTTCGGAGGTCCGCGATAGTCATGGGGAAGCAAGGGGAAACAAAGTCGAGCCGGAGAAGAAAACAGGGAGTCCGATCGTCTGATGGATCTGTATCTGTTTTTTTGATTATCGCATTGGCTGCTGTATTCATGTTTGTTGCCATATTTATTGATTATTCGCGTATAGCCGCCATGAAGGTGCAGAGCGAACGCCTGACAAGAGCGGCCGTACGTTCTGTGATGTCATCTTATGATCCGCAGCTGCAGAAGGAATATGGATTATATGCCTTTGGCGACAGCAGTGGGGATTTGATCATGGGCAATGTGTTGAATGATAGCCTCAATCCAGGAGATCGAAGCGATGCATTTCGGTTAATGGCAATGGAGCTCGACAGTTCAGGACTTGAACTGCAGCGTCCGCTGGGTACTTATGACATATTCAACCGGCAGATTATCGAGGATATGAAGTATAAAGCGCCGATTGATTTCACGCTGGAGCTTGTCAACAAGTTTAAACCGTTGTCGCAGTCCATGAAGGAAGCTTCTAATACGGTAGATGTGCTTAAGCAGCTTCGCAAATTGTATGACAGGCGGGAAGAGGCCCTCGATGAAATGCTGGTCAAGCAGCGCAGGGCAGGCGAATATGCAATCAAACTTTCGAAGCTGGTTATGGATCCGCCCGGACGATCCATCTACGATGCTTCGCTTGGAGGAAGTATTTCTACTGCTGCCGATGGGGCATCACAGTACACGGATTATAAGGCTAAACAGCAGGAGGATGCGGACAGGCCACCTAAGGAGAAGCTGTACACGCTGCAGCTTATGGCTTATCAGAACGGAATTTCTTCCATTGGTTCAGAAATTTCGAGTGAGGCCAGCAGATTTCAGAAGGAGAATGACAAACTTCTCGAATATGCATATAAGCTGTGGGAGGAAGCAAGGAATCTGAACGAAGAGATGAAGCAGGTTATCAAGGATTCGGAGAATCGTTCATCCAATAAAGGGTATGATCAGGTCACGAATGATGTAACACCGGGATCAACCGATTCATCCGGGTCAGAAGCGGAAATGATTCAATCTATCCGGAAACAGGCGGACAAATTAGTTCACAGCGATGAATTGATGAACAGTTTCCGGCAAGAGATTGAGGGGCAGGAGAGTCTATACCAGCAGGTTGGTCATGCGGTCTCTTCACTTCAATATTCACTGGGCGGGGAGGGAATGAAAGGGGCTGTGCTTGAAGCTAGCCATGCCCTGCAGAATTATATCTCCAATTACGGAACTTCAGGCGGCAGCAATATAATAGACCGGCAGCAGGCAGCATTGGAGCAATTCCGGACATCAGATAAGGAACGCAAGGCGATGGAGAGACAAGCTAATCGGAAGCTGAAGCAGGCCACGAAAGTCATTGAGGTGATCAACGGACTGAATGGGCAGCATCAGGCTATGTTGGATGAGTTCCGGGAACTGCAGCAGTACTATGACGAAAGTCTTCAATTTAATGCCGAAGCAGACAGTATGAGCAAGGGAAAACCACTTCATAACGATCCTTATGAAGCAGGCAAAGATGCAATGGATAATATGGATGGTATGTTCGGATTCATGGGGAATGTGCTTGGTGGTGTTAGGGACGAATTGTTTCAAAACGAGTACGCTGTTCATTATTATCAGCATTTTGATATAGGGAATTTATCTGGTATTGTGGATGGTTCTAATGCAAGCGGAGATATTGCTCAAGAATTTGCCATCGGGAATCAGGAAGTGGAGTATATTCTGTACGGATTCCATAACCCTGCCGGGAATATATCGGCTGCTTATGCAGAGATATTTGCCTCCAGGATTGCTGTTCGGACAATGGAAGGATTTATCGTCAATAGTAAATTAGGAAATCCATTGGCTATTTTGGCTGCTGCCATACTGTATGGCATTGAAAAGGCTATAGAGGATATGATCCAGTTGTGTCAGACGGGGAGTATTCAGTTGTCCAAGTATGTCCCCGTTGAGCTGACATACCGGGATCATTTACGGATATTTCTGTTTATTCACAGCGATAACGAGAGGAAGCTGTCGCGAATGCTGGCATTGATTCGCCTGAACACCGGAATCAATCCTGCGGAACGATCGACCTACGCATCAGGTGAGGTCAGGACGGCCATGCGGCTATGGTTTCTTCCCGGGGTGACGAAGTCGCTTGGCGTTGTATTTGGAAGCGGCGGTGATGAGGTTCAGGGAAATCTTTACATTGTAAATCGCAGGGCGGATTTTTCTTATTAGGATTAGGGGTATTTGAATGAAACGATTAGCGGTGTTACAGAAGCCTCCCCGTAAGGATCAAGCGTCATCGGATCAAGGAAGTATGGTTGTTGAAGCAGCGCTTGTGCTGCCAATGTTCATGTTTTTTATTATTTTCCTCATATATATCGTGCAAATGACGCTGATATCGACAGCGCTGCAGAGCACGGTTTCGGACACCGTCAAAACCGTAGCAGCTCATATGTACCCTGTTTCCCTAGCCGTCCAAGGCAACTCGGTTGGTGGTGGGGCAGGAGAAAGCGGATCCCCCAGTACATCCCATTGGGAAATCCCAAAGTTGTCGCTTGCTGATTGGGTTTCTAATTACAACGACTCCCTTCCGTCACCTGTTAATGAGTGGATTGTCCAAGCTGTAGCTTCAGGCGAGGAGCCGCTGCAGCAGCTCAAGAATCAGACCGTGGAAGCCGTACTGGATCCTGTGGTCAAACCGATGTTGAAGCCGTTTATGCCAGATCGTCTTTTGGACTATGACCGAATTCATGTATCCAATGTTCATATTCCGAATTTAAAGAGTGGAGAGAGTCCTTATTTCGGTATTGAGGTCAACTACGCCCTGCCCATTCGGGTCCCCTTCTTAAACAAACGTATTGTGCTGCAGGCGAAGGCTCAGGAGAGGCTGTGGATCGGGGATACCGGCGAAGGAGGGGCAGATTCGGGTAACGGCGACGGCTCGGAGACAAGCGGGGGGATCGAACTGCTTGAGAAGCCCAATCCGGCTGTGGCGAGCAAGCAGGCAAAAGTGAAAGTGAAAGTGGAGCCAGGAACCAGCGCGCAATTGTCCGTTTATTATAAGAGCGGTCAGAGTACGGCTAAATATTTGGGATGGGAGACCGCGGACGAGAATGGCTATATCGAATGGGAATGGAATGTGGGATTTAATACAACGCCGGGTACGTGGCTGTTTGTTGTTGAGACAGCAGACGGGCAGCGGATGGAGGTGCCGTTTACGGTGGTTGCAAGGTCGGGTTAGACAAGATTTCGATAGGTTGGGTTCCAAAGAATGAGTGCATGTAGAAATGGCTTAAAGAAGCGTACTAGAGATGTGGCCTTAGAAGTGAAGAGAGATGTGATCAGAGATGTGACCCAAAAGGATCATTCTGAAGAAGCGTTCGTGCAAACAGAAGTGAAATTCTACTAAGGCTATTCCAGCGAATAGTGACGACAGAGGAGGTTGATACGTATGGCCGTTGCCTATGGACTTTGTGCCGTTTATCTGATTGCGGCTTTCCTGACAGACCTTCGTTCCATGAAAATCCCCAATGCATTGACTGTTCCAGCTATGCTGCTGGGTCCTGTCTATCATGGCATTCTAGACGGATGGGAAGGAATGTTCTTTTCACTGAAGGGTCTCGGAGCAGGGTTCCTCATCTTGTTGATCATGTATTTTATAGGGGCCGTTGGAGCAGGCGACGTCAAGCTGTTTGGAGGCATAGGTGCCTGGACCGGTCTATGGTTTACGCTTCATGCAATTATGTATTCTGTCCTTTGTGCCGGTGTAGTTGGCCTGATCATACTTCTCTGGCGGAGGGAAACGATGAAACGAATTCGGAAAGTTGTTGGCAGTATTGCCGGAGTCTTTATTTTAAAGAGTGGGTTGCCGTGGCGTAATAATCAGGAGGAGCACTTACGGTTTCCTTTCATGATCGCGGTCCTTCCTGGTGTAATCAGCACGTATATTGTACTGCATATGTAGGAGGCGGTTCTTATGTTCGGATTAAAGAGGGATTTTGTGCAAAACGGCGGAACGAGCATGGTTCTGGACCGGGCCGAGGGAATCCAATCATCAGAACTTAATCATGTGCAGCTGGGCATGATTCGATCTTCAAGAATTCCGCATTTTCTGAAGCTGCATATGAAAGAAGTCGATTACAAGCTGACGCTGGAATATGATATTACCGGCAAAAAGATGCTCTCTCAATCATTAAAAAGTGAGCGAATGACACTCACCGAATATTATGGGTTGCTGCTTCAAATCGCGACCGCTCTGGATGATAGCAAGCTGTATATGCTTCAACCGGAGAACTACATTCTTCATGAGGAATATCTATTTATTGAGGGTTCCATTCATCTAGGCACGCTATATTTAACTTATGTTCCACTTGCAGCTAATGAGACCGGGAGCAAGCAACTCCCTGTATCGCTCAAGGAGCTAATGACAAGGCTGCTCGCATCCGTGTCAGAGCTGAAAGGGGGAGGAATACAGGCACTGATGTCCTACTGCGGTGAACAAAGCTTTAATTTGCCGGGACTTAAGAGGCTTATTGTTGAATTGCTTGCAGGGGAAGACGGTGAAGACCATCGACCAGCAGCGCAGATGAAAGGGGCAGTGCCTGCAAGAGTGGAGGGAGTATCCTCATACTATAACGATATCCAACCAAATGGTATCTCCAAGCCTGACTCCGCCTTTACGGAATCGACACGTTTCCGGACAGCAGCGCCACATACGGAGAGTGACGTCAAGACGGATAAACAGAGTTTAATTCGAAGTCTGACTGAGCGTACAAATTTGAAGTTTGGGAGAATGGGCAGAGGCGAAGAGAAGAACACCCCTCATTCGGATTATTTCGACTCGGGTTCCAACGCTGCTTGGGCATCTGATACGGATTATGGAACGGACCCTGGGGCTTCGGAGCAAGACAAGTCCTCCCCGGTTCGTACCTATATTCTGTTAGGATGTTTACTGGCTGCAGCGGGAGTTTGGAGATTGTTGTATATGAGTCAACCGGGTGTGCTGATGCTGGCGTTGTCAGTCGTGATTACGCTTCTCCTTGCTGTTGTTGCCTGGCTTGGCTGGAGTGGAAAACTCCAGCTGCTCTCCCGGAGATCAGATGATTGGTCCGAATCGTTACCGATGTTTGAATCAACTGAGCTTAGCCCCCCGGGCCATTCCAAGTGGAAGTCCGTTCCTCGTTTCGAGGCAGATCCCTTATCAGGTCTTCTGACGGGAAATTCCAGCTCCACAACAGGAACAGGAACAGCAGATATGGAGCTTAGGGAGAGCAGGGAGAACTGGAGATGGAAGGTTCCCAAATCTCCAACCCATCCAGAGGACCATCAGAAACAAGCAGGCTACCCTCCGCAGGGGCAGGGCTATCCCTATTCGCATTCACAAGAGGCTGAACCTGCAGTCTCTTATGGCGAGGAAGGTGATTATTATGCTCATTTGTCCCAGCGCACGGAGGTGCTTTCATCACATGGAGGCGGAGGGGCTACTGTACAGCTGGGTCCGGAAACGAAGCCTCCTGCTCATCCACATTCAGCAAGAACCTATCTGGAGCTGAACGAACCGAATGCAGCCGCTACGCAGAGGATTGAATTGACGCAACCCCATTTTATCATCGGCAGATCCCCTGATGTCGCGCAATTTGTTGCTCAGGGTGTGGGAACTTCGCGGGCACATGTCGAGCTCTCGCGTGAAGGTGGAGAATACGTATTGAAGGACCTGGGTTCAAGAAACGGTACGATTTTAAAGGGAGAGTCCATGGTGCCGTATAAAGAATATCCCCTGAAGGAGGGGGATGCCTTTGTTATTGCAGGCTGGTCGTTTACCTTGCGTAGCGGGTTATATTGATAGGGGATAAAATAGTAGACAGAGATTTAAATACTTCCGAAGCCCATATTTAATGATGCATGCTTATGTTAACTTCATTAGTTTTATGAGAAGTGTTTTTAATTTAAATCACTTACACATAAAAGGTCTCCAGATGGTGGAGACCTTTAAGTGAAATTTCATTGAGTATTTAAAGGAATCAGGGCTTAGAATCGATGATTGCTTATGTATTAGTAATATTCCGATATTTCTCGGAAAAGTCTTTCTCAACCAGCATCAAAAAAGCTACCCTTAAATTTTTTTTTGGGGCTACTCCTTCAGAATATGACGACATCGTCGCATCTGCCAACCGGAAAAATATTCCACTACCTGGGGGTCACTTCACTAAATATCAGGCTTGTTTTTGTTTTTACTAGTCTTCAAATAATTCATTCATTAGATCATCAAATCTCTTCTTTACGTTTCAAGGTTTCTGTTTTATCAACTGTAATTTTATTATCGCTAATGGTAAGCACATCACCCACACTGCAATCATTAGGAAGCAGTTCTTTTGGAATGTCCTCTGTACTACCTTCAATTTCTACAACAGCAAAGCTTCCTTCAAATCGATCTATTATTCCTTTTCTCATTTCGCACCCTTTGTTGTAGTAAAAGTTATTGTAGATCCGTTACTGATAGCCGTAATTGTTCCTTTTTGGTCAGTTCGCATTACAGCAGCGCCAGCATCTTTGAGGCGAGACAGGATACCTGCATTCGGATGACCGTAACTATTCTTTCCTACACTGATGATTGCATACTTCGGCTTTACTGCGTCTATAAATTTCTTACTTGAAGATGAGATAGATCCATGACTCCCCACTTTAAGAACGTCTGCTTTTAATATGGACTTGTTTATAAGCATGTCTGTTTCGGATTTGATATCGGCGTCGCCAGTAAAGAGGAAGGAGTTATTCTTATACCCTAATCTTAGGACAGCACTCCACTTATTTAAATCGCTGCCATATTCATTAACGGGAGCTAAGAAGGTAGCGGTAACACCCATGAGCGGGATTGTAACATCTTTTTTAGCCTGTTTTATGGTAAGTCCTTTGTTCTTTACAGCCAGCAAGAAATCTTTATAGGTGTCTGTTGTGTGTAAAACCTTTGGAGCATAAACAGATTTAACATTAATCGATTTAATAACATCATCTAAACCGCCGATATGATCAGCGTCTGGATGTGTAGCAACTACAGCATCTAGTGTATTCACACCAAGGTGATTCAGATACTTAACAACATTATTGCCTTGATTATTATTCCCAGCATCAATAAGTATGTACTGATTTTCAGGCGTTCTAATTAACGTTGAATCGCCTTGCCCTACATCTAAGTAATAGACCTGAAGTGTTCCACTAGCTTGATTCTTAGGTGAATCTATTCGTCCCGGATGAGCGAATGCTCCAGAGGAAGATAAAACTGTTATAATCAAGAAAAAAATTAAAGATAAATAAATAGATTTATTTTTCATAAGACTCCTTCGATTAACCTATTGTTTTGCTAACTCAATAATTTTATTGAGCCAATATTTCTGTTTCTCTAATAGGGCGTTTTCTTTTTCTAAGCTTGCTAACATCGCTTTGGAGCCTGGTTTTAACTTATCAATTTGTTTTTGATAGTACTTGAGCTTATCTGCTTTACTTTGACTTTTTTTGCAACTGCTGATGGTGTGGTTTTCTGTGCGTCAATTTGTTGGTGCTACTAGGACTGATGTGAGTCCTAACACAAAAGTGACTGCAACAATAAGTTTTTTATTATTTATGCCTCCTAATTATAGAATTTGCTCTCTTATAGTAACAAATAAACTGGAAAAAATATATATATTCAGGTGAATGGAAGTGCGACAATAGTCTCGATAGTTAATTGCAGAAAGCTTCCAAATTAAGACCATATTCATGGCTCGATTGGAACGAACTCAAAATGATTCTTGGGATTAAATCGGATGGAGTGCAACTTCGGATACAGGAATCACAAAAAGAAAAAGCGTTAATACCTTGGCAGAGGTAATAACGCAAAGTCCAATAATACACATATTATACCTTAACCTTTTTTGGAAGACCAACATTAGCTTTCATTTAGGAGTTCAGGAACAGGAACAGCAGATATGGAGCCTAGGGAGAGCAAGGAGAACTGGAGATGGAAGGTTCCCAAATCTCCAACCCATCCAGAGGACCATCAGAAACAAGCAGGCCACCCTTCGCAGGGGCAGGGCTATCCTTATTCGCATTCACAAGAGGCTGAACCTGCAGTCTCTTATGGCGAGGAAGGTGATTATTATGCTCAGTTGTCCCAGCGCACGGAGGTGCTTTCATCACATGGAGGCGGAGGGGCTACTGTACAGCTGTGTCCGGAAACGAAGCCTCCTGCTCATCCACATTCAGCAAGAACCTATCTGGAGCTGAACGAACCGAATGCAGCCGCTACGCAGCGGATTGAATTGACGAACCCCATTTTATCATCGGCAGATCCCCTGATGTCGCACAATTTGTTGCTCAGGGTGTGGGAACTTCGCGGGCACATGTCGAGCTCTCGCGTGAAGGTGGAGAATACGTATTAAAGGACCTGGGTTCAAGAAACGGTACGATTTTAAAAGGAGAGTCCATGGTGCCGTATAAAGAATATCCCTTTGAAGGAGGGGGATACCTTTGTTATTGCAGGTTTGGTCGTTTATCTTGTGTAGCGGGTTATATTGATAGGGGATAAAGTAGTAGAAGAAAGTAACCCCGGGTTTTGAAAGGCATTGATCCTGCCTTAACAAAGACCGGGGTCTCGGCATTTTTTGTTGAAATGTGTGCATGAGTTATTTTATAACTTGCTTGAATAAATCAGGTACTCCGTATCGCCGGTTGGGTCCAGGTACCAGTTAGCGACCCTTGTTGAGTAATTATAAGATCCTCCGTATAGGGGCCAGCGTGTAACGTACACATTGTATTCCGGAACGAAGATATTATATTGAGCATCATATCCGCTTGGATAAGACGAATTCATAAAAAAAGTAATAATAAAGATATTGATGTTTTTGTAGCCATATTTTTTATGCACATGGGTGGCAAGATTTTTGGTCAACAGATGCCCTGTTGAAGGTTTGGTGTCAAAGGTGTCGATAATGTTTTGCATCGTTTGTTCATCCGAAATTTCTACGGCAATGGTGATTGAATCCGAATCGTCGATTACGCCATAAGTTAAGTCGTTCAGGTGCAATTTTCCGGAAGAGAGATTTGAGTATTTGGATTCCAATTCCTCTTGGATTTTTTTAGCTTTCGTTTTTATGGGTGGAATCGGTGTGGGCTTAGGAACAAAAGGCTCTGTCCCTTTGTAACTGGTAATGTTAATGGTATTTCCGTTTACGGCCAGGGTTGCACCTGTAGCTTCGCTTATGAACCGAAGCGGGACGAAAACGTTTCCGTTCATGGATAAAGGTGGGGATTCTAACACCATGCGCGTGCCGTTTACATATGCGTTTTTGTTGCCAACGGTCAGCACAAGGCTGATGCCTTTTTTAGTCCCTGTAATCTGCTGTCTGGAAGAATCCCACTTTACAGAGAGGCCCAAACTTTTAAATATAGGGGCGAATTGTACCAGGGTCACTCCGTCTCGCAAAATGGGGGCCTGCCGCAGCTCTACTTTAACGCCATCTAAGTTGACGATTTTTGCTGGGGCTGCTCCTGCTGCTGGAATGATCCATGTAAATAGTAAAACTATGATTATTGCTAATTTTAATTTCACTTCATTCTTTCCTCCTAGGACTATTGGATTACATTCAAATAACAGTCTATTATACTTGATATGTGTTTTATTTCCATGATTTTCTTGGAATCGGCAAACTGCAACACCATATCTAGGTTATAGGTTGAACTTTTTGTTCCGTTCCGTAACTAATCTCCTTAGATGAGGGTTATAACAGAGGATTGAACTTATGAGATGAAGGAGATTGATTGAAGTGATAAAAAGAGGACTATTATGGTTACCCTTATTTTTTTTGCTAGGGTTACTGCTATCAAGCCCATCCCATGCTGCTGCCTCTTCTTTTGTAAAAGCAAATGTGGAATATGGGCAATTCAAATCGCTCTTCTCCATGAAAGACCCGGTGATGATAAAGGATGGGAGGGTATTGCTTCCTCTGCGAGAGATCGGCGATATTTTGGGTTTGAAGGTTCATTGGAATCAACCACAACAGAGGGCGAGTCTGTATGGAGTAAATCTTGAGTTGACGCTGCAGCTTGGAAGCGATGTTGTTTATTTGAATAAGAAACAGAAAAAACTCAAGACATCTGCGGAAGTCATCAACGGAAAACTCTACATCCCACTCCGATTTGTTGCAGAAGCCGTGAATGAGGATGTGAAGTGGAACTCCAATACGAAGACACTGTCTGTTGGCAGTAATTACGTTGTGGGAACAGATAAAGGTATTACATTTTGGCTTAATCGAAAGAACGGCGAGTTCTACCAAGCCATAGGTAACAAGGTGCCATCGTTTATTGGGACACTGGAGATCAGGGGAGGGGAGTTGAGGCATCTTCAAGTCCAACGACTGTCCGACAACAGTTCGTACGTCCGACTATACGAGGCCGAAGGGATGTCCGAATTAGGTAAGAGATCCGGTCAGATTTTTGTGAAGAACGGACAAATTATAAGGGAAGCACACTTTGAGTTCATAGGGCATTATCCGGATACTAATGCGTATAACCTGTACGATCTGCGAGATAAAGTATTGTTTTCGGATGGCAAGCATGCAGAGTTTCTGAATCATGAAGGGGAAGTAGTGGCTTACTATAATCTAGGGGAACTTACTGGAAAAGAAGATGAGATCTATATGATCGAATACATCACGGATTATTACATGATCTTACGGGAGTATGGAACGCAGCACCTGATACTTTATCATCGAATGCGTGAGATCACTGCTTATGTTCATGAGCTGCTCCCGCTTCCGCCTGCGGAGAAACAGTTCCTTGAAGAAGTTGCCTTGGACAGAAATAATGAACCGGACCGCGAGCTTATCATTCGCTTCAATAAACAGGAGGAGAATACGCTGTTGTTTCTGAATAAGAGTAAAAAAACAGGCCAAGTTCATTCATATCCCTTCAACTTAACGAAATTAAAAAACGAATCCCCCTGATCCTCTGGATAAGAACAAGGGGGAATTATCTTCTGGACTATACGGTGCTTGTCCCACAGTGAGGACAAGCACCGTTGTTCCATTTAAGGCTGTATCATTACTTATTAATCAAATGCTGATAAGGCTTGTAGTCAATTTCCTTCTTTTGGAGGAAATTCATCAAGAATTTGTAATCCCGCTTCGGCGTAGCCACGATGTAACCTTTGATGCAGTGGTCTTTTGTCACTGCTTTGGCATGGTCCTCAATAGCAATCTTGCCAATCTCCGCTGCAATGGAGTGTTTGGCAATATCCCGGAATGGTCCCGGAACGGGCTGCACCAGCTCGTCCAGAAAGGCTTTGGCTTCATCAGTCCACAGCGGGCGGCTTCGCTCGACCCAGTAGTTCTGCCAATCCAGCTTGGATTTGCCGTCTGCTTTGGGAAGCACTTTCAGAAACTTGCGGAACATGAAAAATCCGCCGATGCCCATCAGTCCAAGCATAACCCATCCCCAGAAGGCAATGGAGTTCATGAACCATGACGGTGGCGCACTGGAGGACAAATATCCCAAGACGGCTCCTGTGCTCTTCATCTGTATATCACCTCAATGATTATTATCACATGACACTTTCATGAGAATTATAACGCATTTCTAGATTTATTTCGATATACAAGCTAAAATAGGTGTAATTGTGTGTTAAAAAAGGGGGATGCAGCATGTTGAAAATTGGTTCCCACGTGTCGTTTTCGGACAAGGGATTGCTGACTGCGACGGCTGAGGCCACATCATATGGCTCAAGCTCGTTCATGATATATACCGGCGCACCGCAAAATACGCGCCGCAAGCCGATCGATTCCATGTTTATTGAAGAAGGCAAGGCCGCTATGCAAGCAAGCGGGATTGATGAGATTGTGGTCCATGCGCCATATATTATCAACCTCGGATCGTACAAGCCCAATACGTTTGAGCTTGCCGTGAGTTTCCTGCAGGAGGAGATTCGCCGGACACATGCGGTTGGCGTGAAGAATATCGTTCTCCATCCTGGTGCATATACAGATAAGGATGCCGAATACGGCATTGACCGTATTGCGGAAGGACTCAATGAAGTTCTTGGCGGTACGGAAGAGACCGAAGTGAAGATCGCTCTGGAGACGATGGCCGGCAAAGGCACCGAAATGGGACGCAGCTTTGAAGAAATTGCTTCCATTATTGATAAGGTGAAGTACAATGACCGATTGGCGATTTGCCTCGACACTTGCCATATTCATGATGCGGGTTATGACATCGTGAATGATCTGGACAACGTACTGGAGCAGTTCGATAAGCTGATCGGACTCGACCGGTTAACGGTCGTGCACGTAAACGACAGCAAGAACCCGCGTGGAGCGGGTAAAGACCGCCATACGCCGATCGGAACCGGTTGGATCGGGTATGAAGCCATTCAGAGCGTGGTTCATCACGAGAAACTTCAAGGCAGACCGTTCATTCTGGAGACGCCGTGGATCGGTAAAGATCCGAAGACGCAGCGTCCGATGTACGAAATTGAAATCGCGCTTTTGCGTGGAGATGTGGAGGGACGTTTCGGGCAATCCTTTGTTCAGCAAGTGGAAGAGCTGCGAGCCTTTTTTGCTAAGGAAGGAATCGACTCCCGTTCGTTCGTGCTGGATACGTGGACACTTCTGAAGAATGATGCCAAAGCCAAAAAAGCAGATCCACGCGAACCGATGGAGCGTCTGTATGATATGGTCATGGCAGCTGGATTATTGCCTGAGCTTGCGGAGGAGCAGATCAATCAGCGCATCATCGCCTGGTTATCCGGCACTTCCCTGAGTTCATAAAGCTTCATTAGAGGCGGCATTCATTAATGTGAAAAAATACTAAGGCATTCTCAAGAAAACTTCCGCTTGCTGCGGTTGGTTTTCTTGGGAAGCCAATTCACGCTAATTGTAGATGTAGAGGAGGATCACCGAGTCTCATGGAAATTCACATCAAGAAGGATCTGCCGTCTGTGGCAGGCCAGTACCCTAATCGTGCCCGCATGCTCATCTCCTGTCCGGATGGACCAGGAATCGTGGCAGCGGTCTCCCAGTTTCTGTATCAGCATGGTGCGAACATCGTTCAGTCTGACCAGTATACGATGGATCCTGCAGGCGGTATGTTTTTTATGCGGGTCGAATTTGATCTGGAGGATCTGAACACCAAGCTTCCTCAACTGGAGGAATCGTTCCTGAAAGTTGCGGACCAATTCCGTATGGAATGGAATATCTACCATGCAGCCCGTAAGAAACGGCTGGCGATTTTTGTATCCAAAGAGGATCACTGCCTTGTAGAGCTG
Organism: Paenibacillus glucanolyticus NBRC 15330; assembly: GCF_004000885.1. Taxonomy (GTDB): domain Bacteria; phylum Bacillota; class Bacilli; order Paenibacillales; family Paenibacillaceae; genus Paenibacillus_AQ; species Paenibacillus_AQ glucanolyticus. The sequence goes on along the minus strand of NZ_BIMC01000005.1, from coordinate 13,701 downwards.
TTGTGGCAATGGCAGGCAGGCGACCTGGATGCTGATATTGCGCTGGTGGTAAGCAATCACCTGGATATGAAAGAATACGTGGAATCATTCGGTATCCCGTATCACCATATTCCGGTTACGGCAGATACAAAGCCTGAAGCGGAGAAACGTCAACTGGATGTAATCGGCGATGATATCGACGTTATCATTCTGGCGCGGTACATGCAGATTATTTCGCCAACCTTTATCGAACATTACCGGAACCGGATTATCAATATTCACCATTCCTTCCTGCCGGCTTTTGTCGGTGGCAAGCCTTATGCACAGGCCTATAATCGCGGCGTGAAAATCATCGGAGCAACCGCCCACTATGTAACCGAGGAGCTTGATGGCGGACCGATTATTGAGCAGGACGTGCAGCGTGTAAGTCACCGGGATGATGTCAACGAGCTGAAGCGCATTGGCCGTACCATCGAACGCGTGGTGCTTGCAAGAGCCGTCAAATGGCATGTCGAGGATCGGATTCTGGTGCATAACAATAAAACGGTTGTATTCAATTAAAGTGTATCAACCAGGCGTGTAAGTATCGATAGGAGAATAAGAGAGTTTACACCCTAAATTGCATCAGCAGTAACTACTATCCCGACGATTCATCATAGAAAGTACAATGGAGCAGCCTGACACTTTAACGCTGCAATGGATTAGCTCTTGATCCCGCTCCTTCTTCTTGGAGCGGGATTTTTATTTGATTTTTATTTTGGAAAATAAGCCCAATCTCCAGCCGAAGCCCGCAAAAATCGGCCCTGAGTATCCTTTTATGGAGAGAAACGTCAAACTTTTTATAATTTCGACTCGTCAATATAGTTGAACTGCCAAGAGAACCATTACATAAGTCTTCTGATTTATAGGTGTAATTTATCATGAGAAAGCAATTTATATGTGGAGAGGGGAATCATCAGTTGTCGTTTTATACAAAAAAAACGTGGATTCTGCTGCCGATAGTGGCACTGCTGATTATGGCAACGTTATCCTTGTCAATTCCGGCAGGAAAGGTCTACGCCGACGGAGCGAAGATTGGAATTCAATCCGAAATGGGTTACCAAGGCAAGATCAAAAATCAAAAATGGAGTCCTGTCAAGCTGACCTTAACAAGTGACCGGGATATTTCCGGTGACGTGGTTGTGCAAATTCAGGACAATAATGGCAATAGGTATCAAACTTCCTATGTGCAGCAGGTGGATCTGCCAAAGGATACGCCGAAGGAAGTAGTCATTGGCATTCCGGGGACGATGCTTAATAAAGATAATAATCAGATCCTGTTCTATGAAGGATCTTATTCCAAGGGAAAGCCGACGACATTTGCAACAGGGAAAAGTTATCTCCAGGCCTCCCCGTATCAAGGTGCACTCATTGCTGTATTATCCGATGATCCGGATACAATGAATTTCATGAACGTTCTTAATGGTAAGGGCAACAGCTTGAACGTATTTCCGCTTAAGGCGGCCAGCATACCAACGGATCCGATGCTGCTTAGCGGGCTGGACGTGATCGTTATTAACAATTTTGCATCCGATACGTTATCAGAACCTCAGCGCAAAGCGATAACGGGTTGGGTTAACGGCGGCGGCACGCTGGTTCTGGCAGGAGGAGCGGGTTACGCCAAAACAGCAGCACCGTTTGCCGATATCGCACCGGTTGTTGCGAATGGAACGGCCTCTGTTCAGTCACTATCCGAACTCGAGAAGCTTGGAGGGAAGCCGCTGAAGCTGGATGGGGACTTTACCATCTCCACAGCGAAGGTGGTGGAAGGCGCCAAAATCGGGATTGAAGCAGACGGCCAGCCTTTGTTTGCCTCGCATGCCTACGGCCAAGGAAGTGTTCAATACGCTGCCTATGATCTGGCTATGGAGCCGGTAAGTTCTTGGGCAGGCCATCCGGATGCCTGGACATCGGTATTGCGGAGCAATCTTCCGATGACAGCTTCGCAAAATGGTATGATCTACAACTCGCTTATGGATAATCTGAATTATGTGCTGGAATATTTCCCTTCCCTGAAGATGCCGTCCTTCACGCTGTTGTTGTGGATGCTCATTATTTATGCGGTTGTGGTGGCACCGATTCTCTACTTTATTTTGAAGAAGGCGGATAAACGGGAATGGGCGTGGTTCCTGATTCCGATCATCGCCGTCATTGCAAGCGTTTCGGTTTATGTCGCTGGCTCATCCGACAAGACGAGGGAACTCGCACATACCATAAACCTGATTGAGCTGAACGGTCAGGGAGATGCGGTTAAATCCACAGCCTCGGCTTTTTTCACACCTCGAAGCGGGAATTATGCGTTGGAGTTTCCAGCGAATACGTATTTGAAGACGGGAGGGGCCCGGAATACATTCGGGGGAATGGGCGAGAGCAAGAGCTTTGTCCGGGTGGAACAGGAATCCACCACGCTTGAGCTTCGCGATATGTCTCAGTGGTCGCTAGCCAAGGTATGGGCCGACCGCCAGGGAACGGAGGAGATGGGGCGTCTGGCCATGGATCTAAAGCTCGATGCCAAAGGAGTATTAAACGGGAAGGTCACCAATGAAACCATCAACGATTTGACCGAGGTGGTGCTTGTTGTTGGAGGCAATGCCTATAAGCTTGGAGATATCAAGAAGGGTGAGGCGGTGGCAATTCCGCAGGACCCACAACAAATCATCAAGTTTGTGAGTGGAGATTTATCTGGCATGCTGTTCCCTTATTCTCCGAATGATCCGAAACAGCGGGAGCGCGATATTTTATCCAACTACGGGTATTCGATGGGAATGGTCAACAAGGATGCTTACATTCTGGGATGGAGCAAGGACCATCTGACGAATTATACGCTGAAAGGCGCAGAGGTGGACAGTGATCAGCTTAATTTCTGGATTCAGCCCGTGACTATGGAATGGGGCCTGAGCGGAGAGATTAACATTCCTTACGGTTTCCTGTCTCCTGAAGTATCCCAGGTGAACACGCCGATGTTCGGGACGTTCCCTCATGGCGTTGAGATGGGACAAGGCACGGTAATCGCTGAATTCCCGTTAATATCGGAAGGCAACATCCAATATTCGGAGCTGTCCATCAAAGGCACCAAATTAAACAACAACGTAACGATGGAGATCTGGAACGCGAAGAAGAATGAATGGGAGCCCGTAAGCGATACGAACAATGTGCATACCATTACGGGAAATCCGGAGGACTACATCGTGGCTAACCGGATCAGGTTCATGTTAACCGCTAAGGATCAGACCAACTTTATGATGCCGGAGCTGTCTGTGAAGGGGGAAGCCATTCAATGATCGAGATTACAAACCTGAGCAAAAAATACGGGACATTCCATGCTTTAAAAGACATCAGCCTCCATATCGAGAAGGGGACTGTGTTCGGGTTCGTCGGTCCTAACGGAGCAGGAAAATCAACAACGATGTCGATATTAGCCACTCTGATGCTGCCGACCTCGGGCGTTGCCAAAGTCGGTGGATACGACGTTACGCAGCACCCGAAAGAGGTTCGCAAGCGGATCGGTTATATGCCGGATTTCTTTGGCGTATATGACCAGTTGAAGTCAACCGAATACCTTCATTTTTACGGGGCAAGTTACGGCATCCCGCGTGTTGAGCGGGAGCAGCTGATTCCGCAGCTGCTGGAGCTTGTGAATTTAAGCGACAAGGCGGATACGTACGTAGACAGTCTCTCGCGCGGCATGAAGCAGCGGTTATGCCTTGCCCGGTGTCTGGTGCATGATCCCGATGTATTGATTCTGGATGAACCGGCTTCGGGGCTTGATCCGCGGGCTCGGATCGAGATGCGTGAAATATTGAAGGAACTGAAACTCATGGGCAAGACCATTATCATTTCATCGCATATTTTGCCCGAGCTTGCCGAGATGGTAGACGAGATCGGTGTTATCGAGCACGGGGAGATGGTGGCCCAAGGCAAGGTTGCCGATATTCAGAGCCGGCTTCGCGTGAAAAAAGTCATCCATATCCGCACCCTTGAGCGTGAAGAGGAGCTTGCCGAGAAGCTGAGGGATGAGCCGTTTGTCACGTCTGTATTAACAGACAACACCGGGGTTCATGTTCATTATAGCGGGGATGATGCACAGCAAAGCACGCTGCTTCGGCAGGTGGTCTCCTGGGAAATTCCGATTGTCTCGTTTCAGGAAGCGCAGAGCAACCTGGAGGATGTATTCCTCGAAATTACCAAAGGAGGACCCCGCGAATGAATTGGAGCAGAAAATTAATTAACCCGGTCATTGATAAGGAATTTCGGCTGCGGATGCGTTCCACGCGTTCCATGCTGTCGGTGTTGTTGTACGTTTTGGCGCTTGGGGCTATTGCAATGGGTTTCATTTATCTCTTTTTATACTTGGGCCAGCGGGGACCGCAGCGGTTCGATCCGCAAACGAGCCAGATGATGTTCTATGTGCTGAGTTTTGCCCAGCTTGTCCTCATTGCGTTCATGGCGCCGGCACTAACCGCCGGAGTTATCAGCAGCGAACGTGAAAAGCAAACGCTGAGCATGCTGCTAACGACGCAGCAAAGCTCGGCGACGATTGTCCTGAGCAAGCTGGTGTCGGCACTTAGTTTCATGACACTGATTGTGCTTGCAACACTGCCGGTATATAGCATCGTGTTCCTGTATGGGGGAATTTCACCGAAACAGCTCATTTCGGTATTTGTATTCTACTTATTCGTGATGCTGCTGCTCGGTTCGCTTGGCGTGATGTTCTCCACCTTATTCAAGAGAACTATCGTAGCGATTATTGTCACCTATGGCACAGGACTTATTATATTTCTCGTGACGGGCCTGTTGTATCTGTTCTTTATGGGAATTGAACAGCGGAATATGTATGTTAACGGACAGTCGCCAGCTCCGGGATCGTATTCCTGGGTAGGATATCTGCTTGGATTGAATCCGGGGGGAGCGATGATGAGTTTGTTTAATCCATCGTTCTCAAAAGACGTGTTCCTGCTGTACGGCGGAAGCCTGAATAGTAAGGCTCCTATTGAATTATGGCTGGAGTTTCTGCTTGTGTACTCGGTCGTGATCGTGTTTGCCCTGTGGATTGCGATACGGAATATACGCCCCATCGCAAGACGCAAGCGAAAGGATAAAGCCAAAGACGCACTTCCGCCTGAACAAGAGCCGACCGTAAGCGGAGCCTAAGTACCAAGGATTGTACAGAGTAAGGAGGAATAACCATGGACAACATCATGCGTTTTGTTGAAGCAGCGAGACGGCGGCTTCAGCGCTTTCGTGTAGTCGCATATGCATTATACGGGCTCATTGCGGGTTTCGCCGCTCTGCTGCTGCTGCTCGTGATTGGGAGATTCGTGCCTATAGCCTGGCTTCCCGTCGCATCCGTTGTCATTCCGATTGCGGCGGGTCTTGGTGGCCTGCTGTGGGGGTGGCTGCACCGGGTTCCGATCGAGGAGGCCGCATCGGTAATGGATCAGGTTCCAGACGGAGCGGAGCGAAGCGACATGATGGTGACAGCCCTGTCATTTAAGGAAGAGGAGTCGCAGGCCGCGAAGTGGCAGCGTGAGCAGGCGGAGCGTTACGGCGCGCGGTTTGCGGAGCAGTTGCCGGAGCGTCTGCCTTCCCCAAGTCGAAAAAGACAGCTTTGGATATGTAGCGCGTCGCTTGCTGCTGTGATCGTCCTTGTGTTTGTTCCGAATCCGATGGACAAGAAAGTGGAGGCAGCCAAAGAGCAGCAGAGCTGGATGAAAGAGCAGGTAGCAAAAACCGAAAAGCTTGCAGAGCAGCTCCAGAAGGAAACGCTTGACCCTGCTGACAGGAAGAAGCTGCAGGAGAAGCTGGATGCCTTGAAGAAAGCGCTGGACCATGAGAAGCAGCCCGAGCAAGCGCTGGATAAGCTGGAGGAAGCGATGAAGGAGCTGGAGAAGCTGGCGAAGCAGCAGGAGGAAAAAGCGAAGGCGTTGTCTGAACTGGCGAAGAAAATGCAGCAGGAGAAGGCATTGTCTCAAGTAGGTAAACGGCTTGCTGAGGGTATGGCCGAAGAGCTGAAGCAGGAAATGAAAAAACTCACCGAGCAGGTGAAGAAGATGTCCCAGGAAGAGAAGAACGAGCTGTCCGACGCATTAAAAAAACTGGCGGAGGAAGCTTCCAAGCAGATGGAAAACGGTGACCTTGAGAAAGAGCTCAAGAAGGCAGCGGATGCTCTGAAGGACGGCAAGCTGCCGAAGGAGCTGGAAGAAGCGCTGCAGCAATTGGCTGAGGAGTTGGCGAAAGCGGCGCAAGCGAAAGCCGCATCGGACAGTCAGTCGCAGTCGGCCGCCTCTCTTGCGGCTTCACTTGCTTCACAAGGATTGAGTTTAGCCGATCAGATGGCGGCTGCAGGGATGTCAGTATCCGACGCCTGGAGTAATGGAGGCAGCGCGGAGGCATTGGCACAGGCAGGTCTTGGGGAAGGTTCGGGAGAGCAAGGCGAAGCCTCGGAGGGATCCTCCGGTGAAGGGGGGGCCGGTTCGGGTCAAGGCGCTGGCAGCGGGCAAGGAAGCGGATCTGGTTCTGGTTCTGGATCTGGTTCTGGTTCAGGTGGCAGCGGAGGAGCAGGAACTGGCAGCGGAGCGGGGCTTGGCACTGGCGGCCGCGAGCTTGTGACGATCCCTAGGGATTACAAGGGCAGCGGTAATGTACAGAGTGACTCCGGTTCGATCAAGGGCGGCGGAGGGGACATTCAGAAGGGCGGCGTTTCGCCGACCGTTCCGGGGATGTCGAGACCGTATGAGGAAGTGTACCGTGATTATGAGACCGAAGCTCGCAAGACATTAGACCGCAATCAGCTGCCTGACCAGATGCAGGGGTTGGTCGAGGAATATTTCATACAAATCAATCCGAACCCGTAAGGCACAAGGTAGCCCATAACGGACAGCAATAATGAGAACTTGAACTTTACCAAGAAGATGGAGGTTTCGTCCATGTCGGATATTGCAGTGAGACCACAGGAATGGATGGAGAAAATATCAGGCCTGCGGGAACATATCGGCAAGGTTATTGTCGGACAGCAGGAAGTTGTGGAGCAGATGCTCTGGTGTATCTTTGCAGGAGGCCACGCCCTCCTGGAGGGGATTCCGGGACTCGGCAAAACGATGCTGGTCCGCACGGTGTCGGAAGCGTTGGAATTGTCATTTTCCCGTATTCAGTTCACACCGGATTTGATGCCAAGCGATATAACAGGCACCAATATCTTGTCGTTCGGACAGCATGGCGACACAGGGATGACGTTTCAGAGGGGGCCGCTGTTCAGCAGTATCGTGCTTGCCGACGAGATCAATCGGGCCACGCCCAAAACCCAGAGTGCGCTGCTGGAGGCCATGCAGGAGAAAACCGTTACGGTCGGAGGGGTTACCCATCAGCTGCCAAGGCCTTTCTTTGTACTGGCTACACAGAATCCGCTGGAAAACGAGGGGACCTATCCGCTGCCGGAAGCGCAGCTTGACCGCTTTCTGCTGAAGATTGAGGTGTCGTATCCCAGCGCGGATGAATTGAAGGAAATCGTGAAACGAACGACGTCCTCGCACGAGTTTCAGGTGGAAAGGCAAATGACCGGGGAAGAGCTGCTGGAAATCCAGCGCGGGGCCAAGGAGGTCCTTGTTGCCGAGGAGATTCTGGATTATGCGGTTCGTCTGCTGATGATGACACATCCGGAAGAAGCTTCAGCGCCGGAGGCAGTCCGTAAATATGTCCAGTTTGGTTCCGGACCAAGGGGGATCCAGTCCATCATTTCGGTCAGCAAAGTCCGTGCTTTATGCAGCGGGCGGATGCATGTTTCGACGGGTGATATCCGCGCCGTGGCCTTAGCGGCGCTGCGTCACCGCTTGTTTCTGAATTTCGAGGGTCAGGCGCTGGGCGTTACAACCGACCGTGTGATTCAGGAGGTTCTGCAGGCGCTGGAGGCATCCGCGTGACCGGGGACGGGCACCTGCTGCCTCCGGAATGGCTCCCGCGTCTGGAGCGTCTGAGCCTGGATGCCAAGAGACGGGTTGCCGGAACGCTGCAGGGAAAGAGACGATCCCGCCGGCTCGGCTCATCGCTCGAGTTTGCCGATTACCGTGTATACTCACCGGGAGATGATGTCCGCAGATTCGACTGGGGCGTATATTCTCGTACAGGAAAAGCGTTCGTGCGTCAATTCATGGACGAGCAGGAGCTGACAGTCAGCATATTTGTGGATTGCTCCGCATCGATGGGAACCGTTATGTCATCGGCAGCAGATTCACCAGTCACGACAGTCCCGTCGGGGATGAAGGGAAGCCCGAAATGGACGCTTGCGCGTCAGTTGGCTGCAAGCATCGGTTACATGGCGTTGTCCTCCTACGACAGGCTGCAGATTGCTTGTTACAGCCGTACGATCAACAACCGTCTTCCGATCATGAGAGGAAAAGGCTCGGCTCATCGGCTGTTTTCATTCCTGCAAGGGGCAGAAACAGGAGGCGAGGGCAGCTTGAGCGCGGCACTTGCGGTGCCGGGTGCGCTGCCCAGACAGCCTGGAATGACCTGGGTCTTCTCGGACTTCTGGCTGGAGGGCGGCGAAGAGGAGCTGTTCAGGGCACTGTCCCTGTTGTCCGGTACCGGGCAGGAAGTGGTGCTGGTGCACGTCTTGTCGAGGGAAGAGCTGGAGCCCAAGCTGGCTGGTGACTTGCGATTGGTCGACAGCGAAACGATGAGTGGAAAAGAAGTGGCGCTTACGGGTAAAGTGCTTGATGCCTACAAGGAAGAGCTGGAGCGATATCGAATGATGCTGTCCAGTGTGTGCGCGGAGAGGGGAATGTCATACGTGCTGATTCCCGCGGATATGCCGCTTACGGAAGCGATGTTCGGGGTGCTTGCGGGGGCAGGCTTGGTCACTGGATAGGGGATAGGGCCAGCAGGTTATTGCGTGGTTCAATATCCATATTCAGGAGGGACATGTGGCTCAGGGAGCCTGGAAAGTCTGGGAAGCTCGTCTAATGTTGACCACTGAACAATAGTACTTATGAATACGGGTCTCTAAGAAAGGCTCCTATTAGCCAACAGATGATGCAGGAAGAGATAAGAAGGTCAGGCACATATTCGAATGTGAGAGCGGCAAGTTGCAAGTCAGGGTCCACGGGAGTAAGGAGGGGACACTTTGGGGGTTCAATCATGGCTGAGTTTATGGTTCGGTTTAACACTGCCGGCCATCGTGCTCATGTATATGTTCAAGCGAAAATATGTAGACACAACCGTTCCCAGCCACTTGCTGTGGGATCGGGTACTGCGGAACCTGGAGGCCAACAGGCCATGGCAGAAGCTGCAAAACCGGCTCCTGCTGTGGCTCCAGCTGCTTGCAGCGGCATTGATGGTCTTCGCACTGATGCAGCCCTTTATGCAGGTGTCCGGAGGAGGCAGCGCCCATGTCGTCATTGTTGCCGATACCTCGGGCAGCATGAGCGCGCAGATTTCTTCAGCTGAAGGCGAAGCAACAAGGCTGGCATTGATGCAGGAGCGGATTAAGGAATATGTGAAGGGGCAAGGGAGACGGAGCGAGATTACACTTTTATCCGTGGGAGCGAGTCCCGTGACGCTGGCCGCCCATGAAAGTGACCGGGCTGCAATCGACAAGGCCGTTGACGGCTTGCGTACCTATTATGGACCGGCTGCCTATCGGGAAACCTTGTCGCTCGCTTCAGCCCTGACACGGGAGGAGACGGATGCAGAGGTTGTTATCTTTACGGATAGCTACTGGAAGCCGGATACGGCTCCCATTGCTTTTCAGGTTCCGGTATCGGTGGAGAAGGTGCAGGGGGAGCTCCCGCATAACGTATCTATTGACCAATTCGGCATCTCACCGAAGGGTGATGCAGATTCATCCTATGCGGCGGTCGCTGTCATCAGCACGAATGCCAAGAAATCTGTCTCGGCTGAAGTGAACCTATACGGGGATGAGCAGTTATTGACCAGCAAAGTGCTGGAGCTGGAGCCAGGAAAGAAATTAACGGAGTCCTTTGCGAATCTGCCGTTTGCGGAAGTGTACCGGCTCGAGTTATCCCAGGAGGACGGATATGCGGCAGACAACGCATCCTTTGCTTTTGGCCTGGGCCACGGGTCTTCCCGCGTGCTGCTGCTGACTTCAGGCAATCTGTTCCTCGAGAAGGCGCTGCAGCTGAGCGGAGCCGAAGTGACCCGGGTTGCTATGGACGGATCGGATGGCAAGAAGGATGAGGATACGAGCAAGGACAAGGATGTAGACAAAGATAGCGTCAATTCGGATGTGCCGCCCGTACCTGAGGGTGAATTTGATCTGCTCGTTATCGACGGAAGTATACCGGATGGCTTCAGGCAAGGAAAATGGGCTGATCTGACGGCCAAAACCCCGTTGTGGACGATTGGCGGAGAAGGAACCAAGGTAGGCAGTCAGGGAGGGCGCCCCGTCCTTGCCAAGCATCCGGTGACCGCTTATGTCACTTTGTCGGGTGTCTATTTCGGTACATTGGTGGATCAAGCACCTGCGTGGGGTGAACCCGTAATTAAGCTGGGTGATCAGCCTATTGTATATGCCGGAACCGAAAGCGGCAGACCGCGGTTGTCGTTTAATTTCCTGCTTCAGGACAGCGACCTTCCGTTATCGCCGGAATTCCCGGTTATGGTCAGCAATGCGCTTGAGTGGATGACCTCGGGCAAGGGAAGCGGTCTTGGCCGGTATATGGCCGGTGCGCAAGCAGATATTCCGATTGCGGCAGATACGGTAAAGGCGGCATGGATTCCCAAGAGTGGTCTCGCTCTTGCTGATAGCTTCCCTGCTATGGATGCCCTGCGCAATGAGCAGGGGATATCCCCGGTGCAGATTGTGCCGGAATATCCGGGTCTGTACGCTTTTGAACAGCAGAATGAAGCGGGTGAGAAGCTGAAGTTTTGGCTGGCCGTGACAGCCGATCCGTACGAAGCGGACTGGAGTAACGATCAGGGGCCGACGGTGAGTCAATCGACACCGACTTCGGATGAGAGCAAGGCTGGTGATCGTGATCAGGCATCGGAGCGCAGCGGAGCGGGAAACCGCGCCAGTTCGTTAATGCCATGGCTCGCAGCCTTGGCACTGGCTGTTATCGCAGCGGAATGGGGGGTGTACCAGCGTGGGCGTTCAATTTAGCCAACCGTGGTTTTTGCTGCTGCTGATTCCGGCGGGAGCGTTTCTCTATTACGCATATAAATCGGATTTTCGACTAAGTGGTTTTCGCAAGAAGCTGGCCTTATTTTTTCGAACCTGCGTCATTCTATTATTAATTCTGATAATATCGGGTCTTCATGGCTTTACCGTACTGCACGATAAACAGGTTGTGTATTTGGCTGACCGTTCGGACAGTATGGGGGACTCTGCACGGATTACGGGCTGGATTAATGAATCCCTTGCAGCAAAAGGAGAGAAGGATGGCAGCGCTGTTGTATCTACAGGCCTTGAGGGGGCTGTGGAACGGCGATTATCCTCTGCGGATAACGCGGGCGCCTCTTTAAATGCGCTGCTGGAGCAGCGATTTACCGGACTGGAGTCAGGGCTTCAGCTCGCGGGGAGCCTGTTCGAGGGCAGCAGCGATTCACGAATCGTGCTGATCTCGGACGGGGAAGAGAACGTAGGCAGTATGGCCGCAGCGGGCAGGCTGCTGAAAGATCGGGGAATCGCGGTTGATGTGCTTCCGACCCCGAAGCAGGTTATCCAGGATGTGGCTGTCGAGGAGCTGAAGGTTCCGGATAAGCTGTATCAGGCAGAGTCGTTCTATGTGGAGGTTATGATTCGCAGCACCTTCAAGACATCCGGCGAACTGCGCATATATGAGGATAATCGCGAGATCGGCCGGGAGCGTGTGGATGTAACGCCTGGTGAGAACCGGTATGCCGTGAAGGGTTTGGCCAAGAGCCCGGGTCTGCACCGATATCGTGCTGAAATCTTCATGGACGGAGACGAAGCAGCCGCCAATAATGCGGCTTTCGATTTTACCCGGGTAGAAGGTCCCCCGAAAGTGCTGATCGTTGAAGGGACGCCGGGAACGTCAGGGAATATAACGGCTGCACTGGAATCGGGAATGATTGGCACCGAAGTGATTCCGCCGGAGCTGCTTCCGCTGGAAGCGGCAAAGTACGCCGTGTATGACAGCATTATTTTTAATAATGTCTCCGGCAGCGATGTAGGCGGCAAGCAGATGGAATTGATCGAGCAGGCGGTCCGGAGCTTTGGCATCGGGTTCATGATGGCGGGCGGCGAGGACAGCTTTGGGATGGGCGGATATTTTAAAACCCCGATTGAAAAAGCGCTGCCGGTCTCCATGGAGCTGGAAGGCAAACGGGAAATTCCCTCGCTTGGCCTTATTCTTGTCATTGACCGTTCGGGCAGCATGGACGGTAGCAAGATCGAATTGGCCAAAGAATCGGCCATGCGTACGGTTGAATTGCTGAGATCCAAGGATACGGTTGGCGTTGTTGCTTTTGACGATCAGCCTTGGTGGGTGGTACCGCCGCAGAAACTGGGCAATAAGGAAGAGGTGCTCAGCAGCATCCAGTCGATTCCGAGTGCTGGCGGGACCAATATTTATCCGGCCGTTTCCTCGGCGCTGGAAGAAATGCTGAAGATCAAATCACAGCGCAGACATATCATTCTGATGACCGATGGACAGTCCGCCATGAATTCCGGTTATCAGGATCTGACTGACACGATGGTGGAGAACAAAATCACGATGTCCTCCGTTGCGGTAGGTACGGATGCCGATACCCATCTGCTTCAATCCTTGGCGGAGGCAGCCAAAGGCCGTTATTACTTCGTTGAGGATGAAACTACGCTTCCGGCGGTATTTAGCCGGGAGGCGGTGATGCTGGCCAAATCCTATATCGTGGATAAACCCTTTGTTCCTGCCGTTCAGAACGCGGGCGATTGGGGAAGTCTATTCCAGCAGGGCGTACCGGGACTGTATGGTTATGTAGCAACAACACCGAAGTCCTCGGCCCAGACGGTTCTGTCCAGTCCGGAACCGGACCCGATCCTGGCGCGCTGGCAGTACGGATCCGGCCGCACGGTGGCATGGACGAGTGATTTAAGCGGGAAGTGGTCGAAGGAGTGGGTATCGTGGCCCGGCTTCGCCAGCACGCTGACCGAAATCGTGAAGTGGACGTTTCCGCAGTTTACGTCTTCGCCGTATGAAGTCACGACCGAGACTGCAGGAAACCAGGTGAAGCTGCAGGTGATCGCCGAGGGTGAGAACCCGCCGGAGAAGCTGAATGCGGTCATCGGGGATGATGAGGCCGGTGAACAGACGGTGGAGCTCATTCAGGAGGCGCCCGGCCGTTATACCGGACTTGTCCATGTGTCCAAACCGGGAGCGTATCTCATGTCCCTTGAGGATGCCAGCGGGGAAGAGGCGCTGCAGGCAGCGCCCGGCACGGGTTTTGTTGTACCGTATTCTCCGGAATACCGGTTGTCTTCCGGCAGCGGCGAGGAAGCCATGAAGCGCCTGGCCGAGGTTACCGGCGGCCGCGTGTTATCCTGGGACGATCCGGCCGAAGTGTTCGACCGGCAGGCGACCTCGCGGATGAACCTCCATGATTGGAGTTATCCGCTGCTGGTGGCGGCCCTGCTGCTGTGGGTCGCCGACATCGCCGTGCGGCGCCTGGCTCTGCCATGGGGCGCCATCGGCGCACGGCTGGCCGCCCTGCTGCGCAGGCGGCCGGCTC
>NZ_BIMC01000004.1 GCF_004000885.1 Paenibacillus glucanolyticus NBRC 15330 | reverse complement strand
AGCAGCTGCGCCAGCTCGGCCGCGCGGGCGGCTTCCTCCTGCTGCAGGGCCGCGTAGCCGGCGGAAGCCGCAGACTGCGCCAGGAGCTCCGCGCCCTGGCGCTCCAGCTCCAGCAGACGGACGGCGGAAGCGTCCGTCAACACCGCCATGAGCCGGTCGGCAAGCGCCAGTACGGCTCGGCGATAGCTGGCCTTGATTTCCTCGGCCAGCTCCCGGTTGTAGTTCAGCACATATTCACCGGACACCGTTGCCTCCGGGTTCACCGTGCGTGTAATCATATCTTCCTGAACCGTCGGGAGTTCAGCATCCATCAAACTCTCCCAATTCGCGCTCCATTCGGTATGCTGCTCCACGCTTTTACGGAACAAGGTCCGCAAATGCCAGTCAATCTGAGCAGTTGTCTGTTCCTTCAACCGATGATGGAAAGCCTCCAGACGGCGGCGGCGCTCCTCCTCCGTCTTCCCTCCTGAAAACAGAAAACCAACCTTGAAGCCGCTCTTGCGGCTTTCCAAAAAGGACAAACTTAAATCGCGGACATCCGCCGGCGTCAGATTAGCATTCGCCAGAAGAGTATCCGCTTCTTTGCGGAGTTCGCTGCGAACGACTTCCGGAAGGAGCTCCTCGGCAAGCTTTTGATCCTCCAGCTCCTGTAAGCGCGCCTTCAGCGCGGCAGCCGCTTTTTCGCCGCCCATCTCCTCAAGCAGCCGCTCCTTCTCCTCCTGATGACTGCGCGTATAGGCCTCCACATGCTGATCGGCAGCATGCCGAATAGAGCAGGATACACTATATTGTAACAAGGGCTCCCTATGGGATATCAGTTCACCGATTAAAGACTTCAGCGTTTCCCATTGATTGTAGGGATGATCCTGGACTTTAAGAGATGTGCACAATAACCCCTTATATGTGATTTTCCACTGAGCGAAGGCTTTTTTTACGTCATTCAGATAAGAAGCCAGTGTAAGCTCATCATCACGATGCTTATCGATCTGATTCACGATCAGGTAAAGCGGCTTCCCCCAATCCGACAAACTCTTCGCAAACATCAGATTACTCTCAGACTGCACATGATTGTAATCCATCACATAGAAGACGATATCCGCCATATGCAGGGCTGAATGCGTGGCAAGCCGATGTCCGTCATCCGTTGAGTCCACTCCCGGGGTATCCATCAACACGCCAGCTTCGCCAAGCAGCGGCACATTATCCCATACTTCAATCGCGGAATACTCCCTGCCTTCCTTGCAATATTCAGCCAGTTCGTCAATCGTGACTGTTAGAGGTTCACCCGAATCCGCAGCAGATCGATGGATCAACGCCCGCGGTTCACCGCTGCGGATCGTGACCACGTTCGCACTTGTCGGTACCGGACCCGACGGCAGTACCTTCTTGCCGCATAGTGCATTAATCATGCTTGACTTCCCTGCAGAAAAATGTCCGCAAAAAGCAAGCGTAAGCTCACCGCCTGTACCCTTGCGTATTAAATCCTCAGCCAAGGTGAAGGAGGATTCATCATTCCACTCCAGGAATCGGTCACGAACCTGGGCCAGTTCCGAAACGTTATATCCAATCTCATGTTCAGCAATCAACTTCAATGTCATTTCTCGCTCCTGTCCATTGATCTCTCAATCTCTGACACAAATGATTCACATCATTTTATTTTATCACCGCTTGCTTCGTAAAGGAATCATTGCATTTTGATCCGGAGCCCATTCTTGCAAAATCACACTTCCAAGTATATGCAAAATGGCAGGCCAAGGAAGATATCTCTTCCTTGCCTGCCATTTGTCCAAAGACCATTACGACTGACGCAAACAGGAAACATGAAGTTGCATTCTTGTTCCATGCTAGTGCCAGGATATCCAATATTTTAAAACATTAAAATGGGAAGCTCTTAAGATACAACGGTATTTTCTTCGGCCGGAATCAAAATTTCAAATACATTCCCGTGCTGAAGAATAGTCAAACCGCGTGATTTATCGCGCATAACAACCACTTCCGGCTTTTGCGACATACGCTCCAAATAATGCTCCGGAGCATCCCCGGAGTGGCTGAACGTAACACCTTCAACTTCTTGTTCTTCGTTTTCGCTCAGTTGGCTTTGGCTCTCCACCACATGTTCAAAAATATCCGAGAACAATTCAAAATTGTCGGTGTAAACAGAGATGCATTTCATGTGTAATCCCATCCTCTTTTAAATTTGGCTCATGCTGATTCAGGTTGCCGTCCTCTCCCGATTTGCGAAGAAGTCAATCCCGTTCACTGTTATTTCCAGATTTCCATTCGCTTTTGGGGCTGAGATAGAAATCCGGAGACAAAGGCGAGCGATATTCTAACTTAAAGATCTCGTCTGCTTCGCTGGCAGTTCGAAGGCGTTCATCACACCGAATCGGCTGAACTTCTTTTTTGTCTATTTCTTGCTGATTTTCGTTTGTTCCTTATTCTTCCTGACTGCTGAGGTTTTCATACGCTTCTTTCCTTCGCGGCAAACATCCAGCAGAGGGCACACCTGACATTGCGGATTTTGGGCTTTACAGTGATACCTTCCGAAAAAAATAATGCGATGATGTGTCAGCGTCCATTCCTCACGCGGCACCCGCTTCATCAGCTTTTTCTCCACTTCCAGCACGGAATCTTTCCAGCCGGCCAGTCCCAGACGCTTGGATACCCTTTCCACATGCGTATCAACCGCAATAGCAGGTACACCAAAAGCATTGGAGACCACGACGTTGGCTGTTTTACGTCCTACGCCCGGTAATTTGACCAGCTCATCATGAGCTTCCGGTACCTCACCGCCATACTGCTCGATCAGAATACTGCACAGATTCTGAATATGTTTGGCCTTGTTGCGATACAAGCCGATCCGTCTAATATCCTGTTCAAGTTCCTCAATCGGGACAGATACATAATCCAAAGGTGTTTTGTATTTCTGAAACAGATCCTTGGTCACTTTATTCACCGTTTCATCCGTGCACTGCGCGGATAGCAGCACGGCGATGGTCAGCTCAAACGCATTGCTGTGAACCAGCTCGCAATGTGCATCTGGGAACATGCTCTCCATCGTATCCAGAATATGCCGCACCGTTGCCGCATTCATATGAATTCCCTCCCGCAAAAAAAAATCTTGATGCGGAAATCCCCGCATCAAGACGGTGTTTCTCGAGCAATCCCAAGTAGATAATCTACTGTTTTACGATCTCTACAACGACACCGTTGTTTAAGTACAGTACAATATTATCATTTTCCTTGAGGGATTGCACGGACAAAGTAGTGTCACCTTGATGAACAAATACTTTATCAGATAATGCATACCGGAAATTATCGTTAATCGATTTACGCTTCACTTGAATTTCCGAGTTGTTCGCCAGCCAGAATGCACGTTCAAGTTTCTCCATGACGTTCACGATGGTGACGCCTTGAATGTCCTTGCGGATCTCTACGCGATCGCCGGAGACCAACGTGCTCAAATTCGTTGCCGTAGAACCATTCTTAACAACTTTTACACCGCCGCTTACACCCAGTGTCTGAGTGTTGCCGGAATGATCCTTCACTGTCAGCATATTACCGGAAGTATCTATACCCGTAACTTCACCAAGGGTCAATTTGACTTCGGCAACGGCAACGGCCGTTGTACCTTGAAGTGTGATATTAACAAGTGTTCCGGGACGCAGATCTGCAAGCAGGATCGCTTGTCCACTGTCTCCCGTCAAGGTAGCCTTGTCGGTATAAATATCGCTTGTAGTGCCCCCCGATTTTACACGAATTCGGTTCTTCGAAGGCTCCGTAAAGACAACCTCAAATTGAGCCGAAGTTTTGAGCTTTAAGCTCTGCAAGTAGTCCTGGTTGGTTGACAACTGGGCCGACACTTCGTCACCCACACGTACATCGGCCAGGGACGCATTCGATTTTCCGAAGATATCCACAATCAGAGCACTGTTATATGGTATCTCTTCCACTTTGCCATTCGCAGACAGAATGGAAATGATTTTCTTGGACGTGTTGATACTGCTGATTTTGCCTTCAACTTTGTAAACCACTTCTAATGACAGCGCGCGGGTTCCAATCAAGGTCACACTCACTTTGCGCCCTGCGCCAAGCAGCGGCTCCACTTTGTCAAGCGTCGTTCCGTTGCTAGATTCCAGCTTTGTCTTGTCATCCAGGATAATGACTCTAGGCTGGTTGTTGGCATCCTTGACCGTCAGCCAATGCGTCTTCGAATCATAGTTTACAATGGTGACCGCGTCCAGTTGCTCCATCTGACGCCCGGTCACTTCGATCTTGGTGATTCTCTCCTCACCATTGATGGTAAGTGTCACTTGATCGCCGGATACCGAATCAGCCAACAAATCGGACAACACCGGCTTTACTACGCCGCTCATAATGATCTCAGGCTTCTCCGCCAAGAACTTCGTTTCGAGCTGTGTGCTTCCGCTGCGCTTGTAGGTGATGGTCTTTCCGTTATCTTCAACGGAATACAATGTCGCTTGCACGGTTCGATCGACGCTTTGCGTAACCTCGAGCGATTGCAAGATGCTGTTTTTCACGGTGAAGTTCACGGTGAAACCCGTTTTCAGCTCAGCCGGCGTCAGGATTTGATTCTGGTAACGAATCACCGTTGCATCATCCCACGTGTACGAATCCTCATAACCGGTGCTATCCTTGAGCGTTACTTTTTTGTTTGCCGTGTCAACGTTCTGAACTACGCCAGCTCCAGTCTTGTTAACCAGGCCGCTCTTCACGCGAATAGCCACGATTTTCTTCTGCGGACTGTAGGTTTCACGCTCAATGGTAAGCAGGCTGCCTGCTGCCAATGTTTTCGGATCAATTTTGTTGCCGTTCTGATCCAGGAATACGGTGGTTGTTTCGTAGCTTAGCTCCTCAAAGGTACTGCCTGTATCCAGCCAAATCACGTTGTTGGGCGACAACCTTGCATAGGTGCGGTCGAACCGCTCCACCTGTTGGGTTGCGTCCGTAATTTCTACATAGGCAGCCGTACCGTTATTAACAACCACCACGGCTTGTGTATACGGATTGATATCTGAGAATTGCAATCTCTTCTCGGAATCGGATGCAAAGTATGCCGTGGAAGCATCCAGCTTGAACGAATTCAGCTTGCCATCCGCATACAGCTCCAATTTACCGTTCTCAAGAGAAGCAATGGAGCCTTTGTATTGATTCTCATAATTGGTCGTAATGTAGGCTTGTGCCCGGCTGAAGAACGTTGCAAGCTGGGCACGAGTCACAGCCCCCTGCGGATCGAACTTGTTGCCGGCGAGCCCTTTGGCAAGCCCCAGCTCAACCGCTACATTAACATAGCCCAGACGGTCCGGGGTTATTTTGGCGTTATCCGCAAAGCCTGTCGCTTTATTTTTGGCTGCATTGGCCTCCGTGGTACGTCCAATGGAACGGACAAGCACTTCGGTTATCCATTCGCGGGATGCTTTCTGCGCGCCCCAAATGACTTTCTGATCCGTATAACCGGATTCCTTTTGCTTGTCGAGCAGGTTTTGCTGAAAAGCCAGTTCAACATATTTCGTAAAATAATCATTCACTTTAATATTTGTCGGTAATGTCGCAGCACCGCTGCTTAATTGATTCTGCATGTTTAAAAACCGTATCGCCATCGTTACAGCTTCCTGCTGTGTTACAGGATCATTCGGACGGAATTTTCCGTTATTCCCGGTTACGATCCCTTGTGCCGCCAATTGATAAATGTACTTCTCTCCCCAGTAACCGGCACTAACATCACTGAATACATTAATGGCCGATTGGGCTGCATTTGCTGTTGGTGCGTTTGCCGTTTCTTCATCTGCCGAGACGATCGAAGCCCCGCCTCCGAATGCTATAAGTCCGGCCATGACGGCGGAGACCACTTTTTTGGAATGAACATGTTTGCTGTGTCTAAGTACCATTTTCTTTCCCCTCTCAATAACTACTGCTTCATCATATACTAATATTCGACAGCAGAACGTGATCTCCTTCAACCATCATTACCGAGTCATAGGATTTTCCAAATCGACATGCCCCATCAACGATTCGGCCTGCTGACCATCTACCAGGAGCTGAAGTGATTTGACTTCGTCGAATTGGAAAAAGGTTTTCTTGATCGCATCGACAGCAAATGACTCTCCTCCTGCTCCCAAGTTGGCTTCATCAGGAACCGTAACGTCGATCGTCAAAGACCCGTTTTCGAACTTCACCGAATTCAGCTCGATTTTCTCCCACAAGGGAATCATTTCGGCGTTATCACTTTTTTGGAGAGCCTTGTATGCCGCTTCGTATTTTTCATTGGCTTCTTTATATGAAATATCCGCGGTGCCTTCAACCAACTCCATCAATTCAGGGTCGGTATAGTAGGCTTTGATGCTCTCTGTTTTCGCATCCGGTGTGGTCGTTTCATTACCGCCACCCGATCCATTGGAAACTCCGCCGTTCCCTTGTCCTGTTTGATCATCAGGTGCAGGCGTAACTTGCCCGGGTGTATCGTCCGGTGCTGCGCCCGGTTTCTCTCCACAGCCTGCTCCAACCAGCATGACGGCTGCCAATAATCCAACTGACCATATTTTTTTATTCAAAAGTAGCCACCTCCTGCAAATCACGATAACTATCGTATCGTTAATCAACCTTCAAATAATTTTTAATGCCTCTGACAATAGCCGCAGCTACGCGATCCTGCGTCGCGGGATCAAACAGCTTGCTCTCATCGGTTTTGTTGCTCAGGAATCCTACCTCCAACAGAGCACCCGGCATTTTCGTTTCACGAATGACATGAAAATTGCCATATTTCACGCCACGGTCTTTTAAGCCCATGGCTTGAACGATCTCTTTGTGGAGCGCATTCGCCAGCGCTTTGTCAGATTCATTGTAATAATACGTTTCGGTTCCGCTTGCAGTGGAAGGGCCACTATTAGCATGTATCGATATGAAAACATCTGCCTTCAGATCGTTCGCAATCTTCGCGCGATCCTTCAGCTCGAGGAAAGTATCGTTACTGCGAGTCATGACAACTTGGATATTTTTTTCTTTGGCCAACAACTTCTCAACCTTTAACGCCACCGCAAGATTGAAATCTTTTTCCTTCTTCTTGGTTACACCGATTGCACCCGGATCGTGGTCTCCATGACCCGCATCGATAACCACGAGTTTCTTGCCGCCCGTACCCGGATCCGGTGTAGGGTTCGTAGTTGTGTTCAGATCGACAATGAACAGGCCTGATCCGTTCTCTGGGCCTGATACGGTGTAATTTTTGGCGGAGTTCAGATCAATAACGATGCGCACAGTCATCGGATTGCTGTTATACAAGGAGTAGCGGACCATTTTCACATCCGGGTATCCCGAAACCGTCAATTGACCGCTCTTTGTTGCATCATTAAAACTGGCGTTGCTGCTGAATGTATCCGAGAAATTCGTATTCTCCATATCAATGACGATACGATCCGGATTGCTCAATTTAGATACATTCGGCTTGGCATTCCCTGTAACGGCAACCATCAGCCTGTTCTCACTAAAGCTGAGGCCATCCACCGTCGACGTGTTTCCTCCAGGTTGTTCACCAGGATTACTCCCGCCGTTGGATGAAGTAAGGTAGACCGCCTTCTGGGCATTGTCCCATCTAACCTCAAGTCCCATCTGCTCACTTATGAAACGGATCGGAACCAGTGTTGTTCCACCGCGCAGAACGGGTGCTTTGGCCATTTGTACACGCTGGCCGTTAATGTCAGCATACTGGCTCCCAATTACCATCATTACTTTTTGTGAGCCGTCTTGGACAGTTACCGTCTGACCTGCCTTGTTCCAATTCACGTTATATCCGAGATTTTCGGAAATGACACGGATCGGAACCATGACTGTGCCGTTGTTGTTCTCCACCTTCACGCCAGATGACAGATTGATTTGTTGACCATCCAGGTAAATTTTTGCGCTGTACGAACTCGCATCCGCCATTTTAGGAAACGCAATCATGATGACAACCAGAAACATTAAAAAACCGAACTTCTTCATCCTTCACCCCTACCATCCTATTATTTTGCCATAGATTGGCGTTTCTGCACTCGGCCTGTCCGACATTACCTGACAACCTATAGACGCCGAGTCTGAATGAAAGTTGCGAAATTGTTCCCTTTTTACCATAAAAACACCTATTTCAAAAATCGAAATAGGTGTTTGGACCTTCATATGAAACTCATCGTTAGTTCTTTGTAACTAGTTTCGAGTCATCGGATGTTCAAGCTCTACATGCCCCATCAAACTTTCCGTCTGATTGCCATCAACCAGAAGTTCAAGGGATTTCACTTCATCGAACTGAAAGAAGGTTTTCCGTAAGGCATCAAGCGCAAACATTTCTCCCCCCGCTCCGAGGTTAGCCTCGGCCGGCTTGGTAATGTCCAGCGTCAACGCCCCCTTGTCAAACTTGAGTGAATTCAGAGTGATCTGCTCTGACCACAACGGATTCAGTTCCGCATCGCTGCTCTTTTGAAGTCCTTCAAAGGCTTTTGTATACTTATCCTCTTCATTCGAATACGTAATCTCTTTGCTGGCTTCTTTCAAATCGATGATTTCCGGATCCGTATAATAGAGTTTAATATTGGCCTTCTTGGCTTGAGTCTCCGTCGCATTCACGTCCTTCGTATCGGCTGGGGTGCCAGTACCTTCACCAGCCGTATTCTGCGGCGAATTAGTTGTCCCCTTGCTTGCGTTTACGGTTTGCGCTGCTTCGTTAAGATCACCAGTTGCCGCATGATCAGGATCCTCCTGAGGCGTTTGCGCTTGTCCTGATGAAGACTCCGGACTCGTGTCGGCGGGGGCTGCAGCCGGCTTTTGTCCACATCCGGCGCTAAACGCAAGCAGAAGCGCCAGCAATCCTGTCATCCAATATTTTTTGTTCATCGTTTTTGTCCCCCTCTAAGTTCATCAAATCCTGTACAAGTTATTGTACTTTAAGATATTCTTTAATACCCGCTACAATGCCTTGTGCAACACGATTTTGAAAATCGTCATTAAACAACTGGGCTTCGTCACCCTTGTTGCTTAAGAATCCAACCTCAAGCAGGACAGCCGGCATTGTTGTTTCTCTTGTAACATGAAGACTGCTGTATTTAACTCCTCGATCTTTAAGACCCGTCGCTTTTGCCAGATGTTTATGGATCACATTCGCCAAAGATTTGCTTGAATCTCTCGTATAATACGTCTCAGTACCATTTGGACTGCTGGACGGGTTGCTGTTTCCGTGAATGGATACAAATATATCAGCTTTCAAATTATTAGCAATTTTAACACGATCACTAAGCTCAAGGTGTGAGTCATCGCTGCGAGTCATCACCACATGGATATTTTTCTCCTTTTTCAGCAATGCTTCGACCTTGAGGGAAACGTCCAGATTAAATGCTTTTTCCGTCCTTCCTGAAGGGCTGATCGATCCAGGCTTGATTCCACCATGGCCGGCATCAATAACAACAATCTTCTTGCCGTTACTGTTGACAGGAGGCACAGGCGGTACCAGGATATCCCCCTCAGCGTTCAGATCAACCATGATGATGCCCGATTCATTGGTTACCGCATAGTTTTTAGGTCCTGTCAGATCCAGAACGATGCGCACGGTTGAAGGATTATCGCTGAAGAGTGCATATCGTATGTTGGTCACGTCAGGGGAGTCTGTGACGGCCATATTGCCGCCGCTTTGGACGTTCACGGTATGTCCTGCCAAAAATGAAGCAGAGAATACCGTGTTCGGAAGATCGATAACAATCCGATCTGGTCCGGTTACACTGAACACATTCGGTGCTATGGCACCACCCTCTGTAGCAATCATTAATCGGTTGTCGCTAAAGCTAAGCCCCGTCATCGCTGGCTGGTTACTCGATTCAACAGGTGGTGGCGTCTCGTTTCCTGTATTGTTCTCGTAGCCAGGATCAATCTCCACTTCGGAGACCGGCGGAATGGAACTAGACAGGAATACCGCTTTGGTCTGGTTGTCCCATTTCACATCAAGACCCATCTGCTCACTTACAAACCGAAGCGGCACAAGTGTGGTCTGCCCATTCAGTACGGGTGCCAAATTCAAATCTACCGGTGCGCCGTTCAGCTCTGCTTGCGGGCTGCCTACCACCATACGAACCGTCTTCTGGCTATTCTCAACTGTTACGGTTTGACTGGCTTTCTCCCATCCCACCTTGAAGCCGAGATTCTCTGACACTACGCGTATCGGAATCATCACATTGCCCTTCATATTGGCTACTTGGACGCCCGAAGACAAATTCAATTGTTGCCCATCAAGAAAAATAGTTGCACTTGAAGAACTGGCTTCACCAGTCCTTGGAAACGCCAGCAAGAAGACTATTAACACCATTACAAACCCTAACTTCTTCATGAATCCACCTCGATCATCCCATGATTGAATTTGAAAAGCAAATGAAGCAAAAAAGAGAAATGCTAAAAGTATGTAAATCAGCATTCCGGCTCAGGTCCAGCCGGACAAATACTGACATAAAACGTTGGTTCCCATCATAACCGCTGCATATTAATTCCATAATACCAAAAAAAACTTCCATTTCCTACACAGGAAATGGAAGTTTAATAATCTTGTAACCTTTTGTAGAGTCATTAGCTAGATTAAGCGAACAGACGGTCCCCATGCTTCTTCTCATAGGCTTCAATTGCACTCTCATGCTGCAGCGTCAAACCGATGTCATCCAAGCCCTGAAGCAGGAATTGGCGGCGATGCTCGTCAAGATCAAAGTCAATATGAAGTCCTTGTTCATCGGTAATCGTTTTGCTCTCCAGATCTACGTTCAGTTTATAGCCTTCCGTGGCATCTGTACGCTGAAACAATTCCTCGACTTGCTCCTCCGACAGTTTGATCGGCAGGATCCCGTTCTTAAAGCAGTTATTGTAGAAAATATCCGCAAACGATGGAGCGATGACAACACGGAAACCGTAGTCCAGGATGGCCCAAGGTGCATGTTCACGGGAAGATCCGCAGCCAAAGTTGGCGCGGGAGATTAGAACGGTGGATCCCTGATAACGGGGCTGATTCAGCGAGAAGCTGTCGATATTGCCTCCCGCCTCGTCAAAACGCCATTCGTAAAACAAATACTGGCCAAACCCTGTTCGTTCGATCCGTTTCAAAAACTGCTTAGGAATAATGGCGTCTGTATCTACATTCACCCGGTCCACGGGTGCGACAATACCGTTTAGTTTCGTAAATGCTTGCATATATTTCTCCTCCGTCCTTCTTAGCTCACAACTTCTTCTGCTGCAAAGTTCCAGTCACGTACATCCACGAAGCGTCCTTTAACTGCAGCCGCTGCTGCCATTGCCGGCGATACGAGATGCGTTCTGCCGCCACGACCTTGACGTCCTTCGAAGTTACGGTTGGACGTGGAGGCGCAGCGTTGTCCAGGCTTAAGAACATCCGGGTTCATCGCAAGACACATGCTGCAGCCTGCTTCACGCCATTCAAATCCGGCTTCAACAAAAATCTTATCGAGGCCTTCTTTTTCCGCCTGAATCTTCACTCGGCCCGATCCTGGTACAACGATAGCTGTCACATTGCTGGAGACTTTATGGCCTTTTGCAACAGATGCGGCAGCACGCAAGTCCTCAATGCGTCCGTTCGTGCAAGAACCGATAAAGACGTAATCAATCGGAATCTCTGAGATGGGCGTCCCCGGAACAAGGTCCATGTACTCAAGAGCCTTCTCGGCAGCCTTGCGCTCATTCTCGGTCTTGAAATCCGCCGGGTTTGGAACCGCCGAAGAAATGTCAGTACCCATTCCGGGGCTCGTTCCCCAGGTTACTTGAGGGATCAGCGTTTCAACATCGAATTCAACAACCACATCAAACTCGGCGCCTTCATCTGTCACAAGTTCCTTCCATGTCGCTACCGCAGCTTCATAAGCTTCGCCTTGAGGTACATATTGACGTCCGCGCAAGTATTCGAATGTCGTCTCGTCCGGAGCGATCATGCCCGCTCTTGCTCCGCCCTCGATGGACATGTTGCACACGGTCATGCGCTCTTCCATCGACAACTCGCGAATAGCTTCCCCTGTATACTCAATAACATAGCCTGTTGCAAAATCCGTTCCGTACTTCGCGATAACGCCGAGGATCATGTCCTTCGCCGTTACGCCCGGATTGCGATGACCGACAAAACGCACTTCCATCGTCTTTGCTTTTGCCTGCTGCAAGCATTGAGTTGCCATGACATGCTCAACCTCGCTCGTACCGATACCGAACGCAAGCGCACCAAACGCACCGTGGGTGGAGGTATGGCTGTCACCGCATACAATGGTTTTACCTGGATGAGTCAGTCCCAGCTCTGGGCCCATAACGTGCACAACGCCTTGATCAATCGTATCCAGATCGTACAAGGTAACGCTGAAATCCTGACAGTTCTTGGTCAGGGTATCGATTTGCTGCTTCGAGATCGGATCCGTAATGTTGAAGCGATCCTTAGTTGGAACGTTGTGGTCCATCGTCGCAAACGTCAATTCAGGACGTCGAACCTTGCGGCCGCTTAGACGCAGACCTTCAAATGCTTGCGGCGAAGTCACCTCATGCACCAAATGCAGGTCGATGTACAAAATACCCGGCTTGCCTTCTTCCTGATGAATAACGTGGTTATCCCAAATCTTTTCGAACATTGTCTTTTTACTCATCATTATCACCCCATTGTTCATTACGTTCATATGGAAGATCAATACTTGCATTCTTCTTAAAAAGGAAGACCTGCAACGCATCATCTTTACGTTGTATAGTAATATAACATTTCCTTCTTCATTGATCCAAGATATAATATCTATAGATGTAATAGGATTCAGCTATAACGGAGTGATATATTTATGGAACTTAGACAACTGCAATATACGCTGCAAATCGCAGCCGATAAAAACTTCTCGCGCGCAGCCGAGAAACTTCATATCGCGCAGCCTTCACTTAGCCAGCAGCTCTCCAAGCTGGAGAAGGAGCTCGGCGTTCTGCTGTTCCAGCGCAATACGAGCAACGTTGAGCTTACCCATGCCGGTGCCAGCTTCGTTGAGCATGCCCAGAAGATTATGGATGCCGTCGAGCAGCTGAAACAGGAAATGTCGGACATTTCCCAGCTCCGCAAAGGCAAAGTCGTCGTTGGCAGCATGCCGATTACAGGTTCTCATCTGCTGCCAAGGGTCCTGCCTGCATTTAAACAGGGCTACCCCGATATTGAAATCACCCTCCTGGAGGATTCCTCCATGAATCTGGAGAAGCTTACCGCCAGCGGCAAAGCCGACCTCAGCCTGCTTGCGCTTCCGCTCTCCGAACCGTCGCTGTCCTGGGTTCCCATCGGTGAGGAAATGATCGATTTGGCCGTGCCTCCGCAGCACCCGCTTGCCCAGCGGGCAGCCTCTGATCCTGTCAGGCCGATCACGATGGATGAAATCCGCAACGAAGCCTTCGTCGTGCTCAAGAAAGGCCAGGGCTTCCGAAAGCTTACCCTGGATCTATGCCGGGAAGCCGGTTTTGAGCCGAATATCGTGTTTGAGAGCAGCAACATCGAGACTCTCCAATCTCTTGTTGCTACCGGAATGGGAGTAACGCTGGTGCCTCGATTTATCGCCCGGGCAAAACGAAGCGAGTTTATTCCTGTATACCTACCGCTCGCCGAGCCGGTTCCGAGCCGCACACTGGTTGTGGCCTATCGCCACGGCCGCTATTTGTCCAAAGCGGCGGATGCGTTTATCGACACCTTCAAGCAGGTCATGGACAACCTTGTGGTTACAAGCGTTCAGGATAAATGATGCCGTAACAAAAAAGAGGCTCTGTACGTGGTCAATGGGGACGGGACTGACCCCATGACCAGGCAGAGCCTCTTTTTTTACAATCAATGAAAGACCGGAAGTCCCATCATGTGTAATCGTCTACTTGCGCAGGTTATGCTTGTCAATCATTCGATTCTGTTCATCTGCGGTGCGAGACTGATCCTGAATCGATTCGTTTTTTCCATTGCTTCCACCGGCTACGTTTTCAACAAAGCTGCGGAACTGCTCTTTCTGTTCTTCTTCCTGCTCATTGTTTCGGCTGTCGAATGGGTTGTTCTCTGCCATGATTCCAAGCCTCCTCTCAGACGGATTACCCATAGTATACCCGCCTCTGCACAGATGAAACTTACATTTTTAGAGGAGAGATCATAGAGCAGGCTATTGAAAGTACAAATTCGGACGACGATCCTCAAACACCGGTATCCGCCCTCTCACTTCATCCGGGAGATTACGATCAAGCGTACCTGTCAGAATGGTTTCCTGCTCATCCCCTTCCGCAATGACCTCGCCCCAGGGATCGATTATCATGGAGTGTCCGAAGAAGTCCGTATCGCCGCTGGTTCCTACACGATTGCAGGCAACCACGTACATTTGATTCTCGATCGCTCTTGCCATAAGTAGGGTTCTCCAGTGATGCAGGCGCGGATGAGGCCACTCCGCAGGCACAAACAGCACTTGAGCGCCGCCTAGGGCAAGAGTGCGTGATAATTCCGGAAACCGGATATCGTAACATATAGACGCGCCTGCCTTGATTCCGTCCAGATCAAAGGCTACGGTATGCTGGCCTGCTTGTAAATGCTTCTCTTCGTCCATCAGGCGAAACAGATGGATTTTGGAATATTTAGCGACTTGCTCCCCGTTCCGATTGAACACATACATGCTGTTATAGATTTCATTGTCCACTCTTTCAGCTACAGATCCGCCAACCACTTGAATCCGGTGCCTCCGCGCGAAATCGCTCAGCATGGATGAAGTTTCTTGTCCTGTGGGATCGGCCAACTCTTGAATCCGGTCGAGCGCGTACCCTGTGTTCCACATCTCCGGCAGCACGATCACATCCGGCTTCGTATTGGCGGACGCGGCCTTCTCCATCAATTCCAGCATGTTATTCATATTGGCATTTACGTTGCCTATCTCAATATCCGCTTGTATAAGCGCAATATGTAACTGAGCCTTGGCTGTTTCCGTCATCTTGCAACCTCCTGTTATCGGAATGAATCCGGTCGGAAGCCAGATCTTGTTTTTCAACATGGATCTTGCTTCGTTTATTGACTCATCCGATGCTGTATGTCCTCATCATAGCCTCCTCAGCCCAACAACTGCAACACCCGAGCCCCATTTCCCTCTATACACCCCTGATAAATCGTGTTAAATTAATCCTAATTGTTTTCAAGACCCCAATCGATTCGAGCGTAAATAGATAACGGAGTGATGAACCTGCGATGAACAAAAAATTAAAAGATTTCCATATAGAGCCGGCTGAGATCATGTCCCAGCTGCCTACGCAATTTTTCGCCTCCTTGGTCTCCAAGGTAAACCGCCAGGTCGCGTTAGGACACGATGTGATTAATCTCGGCCAAGGGAATCCCGATCAACCCACACCGCCTCATATCGTATCCAGTCTTAAGGAAGCGTCGGACAACCCACAGTTCCACAAATATTCACCTTTTACCGGCTTCTCCTTCCTGAAGGAAGCCATTGCGCACCGGTACAAGGAGGACTATAACGTGGACCTGGATCCGGAAACGGAGGTAGCGATTCTGTTTGGAGGAAAAACCGGGCTCGTGCAGCTGCCGCAAATCCTGCTTAATCCGGGCGATGTCTGCCTTGTCCCGGACCCCGGTTACCCGGATTACTGGTCGGGCGTGGCACTGGCCCGGGCTCATATGACATTCATGCCGTTAACCGAAGACCATCAGTTTCTGCCTGATTATAATGCAATAACACCTGCAGACAGGGAAAAGGCGAAACTCATGTTTTTGAATTATCCCAATAATCCAACATCCGCGGTCGCACCATTATCGTTCTACGAGGATACGGTGGCTTTTGCCGCAGAACACGGCATTGCGGTGGCCAGTGATTTTGCCTATGGCGCCATTGGATTTGATGGCAAGCGTCCGGTCAGCTTTTTGCAGGCAGAAGGCGCCAAAGAAGTTGGCGTAGAATTCTACACGCTCTCCAAAACCTACAACATGGCCGGCTGGCGAGTCGGCTTTGCCCTGGGGAACAAAAAGATTATTTCACTGATCAACCAGATGCAGGATCATATCTATGTCAGCCTGTTTGGCGGCATCCAGGCAGCAGCGGCTACAGCCCTTACCTCATCGCAAAACTGCGTCGAGGAGCTTGTAGCCCGTTACGAATCAAGACGGGACGCCTTCTATGGCGCCCTGGCGGAAATCGGCTGGGCAGCCCGGAAACCGCCGGGTTCCTTCTTCAGCTGGCTGCCCGTTCCGAAAGGCTACACGTCGGTAGCCTTTGCCGACTTGCTGCTGGAGGAAGCCAAGGTAGCGGTTGCGCCTGGCGTCGGCTTTGGAGACCATGGCGAGGGGTATGTCCGCGTTGGCCTGTTGAGCACCGAAGACAGAATGCGGGAAGCCGCTTACCGCATTGGCAAGCTTAACCTCTTTGGCTAGCCTATTTCCTTTTGAAAAAACAAAAACGATGTGCTATTCTTGCAGTAACAATCGAATGCAGTTTCAAACGCGAAGACGGGACCAGTACGAAAGCATACGGTACGATAAAGAGAGCAAATTCCATGGGCTGAAAGAATTTGCCGTGACCTCCTTTCCGAATCCTACCCCCGAGCGGCCTGGCTTGCCAGGACAGTGCCTTCTGTTACAGGGCTAAAGCCGGATGAGCTGCGCTCATCAACAAAGGTGGTACCGCGGAAGTTAAACTTTCGTCCTTTTTCATACAGGACGGAAGTTTTTTTATTATCCATTATTGGATTCAAGCAGCTGCAGCCACTATCATAAATACAAGGAAGTGATCACGATGCTCTCTCGCATCGTCGTAAAAATCGGAAGCAGTTCCCTTACGACAGATGAAGGCGGATTGAACCTGGACTCCATTGCTTTTTTTGCAGGCGAGCTCTCTGCGCTGCGAAGTGCCGGTCATGAAGTTCTGCTCGTCACATCTGGAGCCGTAGCTGCCGGGTTCCGGGATATCGGTTATGAAACGAGGCCGCGGCAATTGCACGAGAAGCAAGCAGCAGCCGCTCTGGGTCAGGCGCTGCTGATGCGGGCTTATCAGAATGCGCTGGCCGTTCATCAACTGAAAGCTGCGCAAATTCTGTTGACCAGAACGGACTTCGCGAACCGTAAACGCATGAATAATGCCAACATGACCATCACCGAGCTTTTGAAGCAGGGCGTCATTCCGATCATCAACGAGAACGATACCGTATCGATTGACGAGCTGAAGTTTGGTGATAACGATACGTTATCCGCACTTGTAGCCAATCTTGTCCGGGCGCAGCAGCTTATCATTCTGACCGATACGGACGGATTATACACGGCAGATCCCCGTAAATCGCCGGATGCAACCAAATACGAGGAAATTCATGAAATTACCGAGGAGATTTACAGCATGGCTGGTGGAGCAGGCTCCAGCGTAGGCACAGGCGGCATGCGTTCCAAAATCGATGCGGCCAAAATCGCAACCCGCGGCGGCGTTCCCGTCTTCATTGGCAAAGCTAACGAAACCGGCGATCTGCTGAAGGCATTGGAGCATACTGGCAAGGGAACCTATTTTGCCACACATCTCTCATCTCTTCCCATGAAAAAACAGTGGCTCGGCTTTATGTCCTCGCCGCTAGGCCGGATCGTAGTCGATCCGGGTGCGGAGAAAGCGTTGATTCACGGGGGCAACAGCCTTCTACCGGTTGGCGTGAAACGGATCGAGGGCAGTTTCCATGCCGGGGATGTTGTGGAGGTTGTGAACATTGGCAACGAGAGGCTCGGCAGGGGAATCGTGAATTATGATGAGGACCAGCTCCAGGCCGTGCTCGGTTTACCGAGCAGTCAAGTGATCGGAATCATCGGCGAAGTCCATCGCCTGGAGGTCATTCACCGCGACGAATGGATCACGCTAAAATAGTCAGCTCACCATCACTATATATGTCAAAAAGGAGGAATCATCATGAGTGAGGTACGAAACAAGGCCCAGTTAGCCAAAAATGCCGCGCTCCGTATCGGCAGGCTGAACACGGAGGAGAAAAACCAAGCTCTGCTTATCATGGCAGACGCTTTGATCCGGCAGACGGCCGATATTATCGAAGCAAATGCGGAGGATCTTCGCCGCGGCAAGGAGCTCGGCACCTCTGCCTCCCTGCTGGACCGCTTGGCTCTGAATGAATCCCGCATTGAGGGGATTGCCGAAGGATTGCGCCAGATCGTCGAGCTGCCGGACCCGATCGGCGATACCTTGGAAAGCATTGACCGCCCGAACGGGCTGAGTATCGTGAAGAAACGTGTTCCGATCGGGGTCATAGGCATTATATATGAAGCACGTCCGAACGTGACGGTGGATGCAGCCGGGCTATGCTTGAAGACAGGCAATGCAGTCGTGCTGCGCGGCGGCTCGTCTGCGCTTTCCTCCAACCGCAAAATGATCGAGGTGCTTCATGAAGCCATGGAGCGCACGGCACTGCCTAAGGAAGCTCTTCAGCTTATCGAAGATCCGAACCGCTCCTCCGTGGATGAAATGCTGAAGCTGAACGGACTGCTGGATGTCATTATCCCGCGCGGCGGCAGCTCCCTGATCCAGAACGTTGTCATGAACGCCACGGTGCCGGTCATCGAAACCGGCGCCGGAATCTGCCATACCTACCTGGATGCCACAGCACAGCCGGACATGGCTGCTGCGATTAGTATCAATGCCAAGGTGCAGCGTCCTTCGGTCTGCAATTCCATGGAAACCTTGCTTGTCCATGCCGATTACGCCAAGCTGCACCTGACCGCCCTTGCGGAGGAGTTTCGGGAACGGAATGTCGAACTGCGTGGATGCCAGCGTACACTATCCTTTGCGCCTTGGGCAGCCTTGGCTTCGTCCGAGGACTATGCAACGGAGTATAACGACTATATTTTGAACATCAAAATTGTGGACCATCTGAATGAGGCCATCGAGCACATCTCAAATTATGGTACGAAGCATTCAGAATGCATCGTTACGGAGAATAAAGATCATGCCAGTCGTTTCTTGCAGGAAATCGACGCAGCGGCTGTTTATCATAACGCATCGACCCGCTTCACCGATGGCTTTGAATTTGGCTTTGGCGCCGAGATCGGCATCAGCACCCAGAAGCTGCATGCCCGTGGACCTATGGGACTGCCCGCGCTTACTTCCTCCAAATATGTTATTATCGGTAGTGGTCAAATACGCGAATAAATCATTCAATTTATCCATGAAGGAGGAAACAACGATGTGCCAATCCCCACAGAACCGCCCTTTAATAGATAAAGCAATTACCTTTTACGGCGCAGGCTCG
Organism: Paenibacillus glucanolyticus NBRC 15330; assembly: GCF_004000885.1. GTDB lineage: Bacteria > Bacillota > Bacilli > Paenibacillales > Paenibacillaceae > Paenibacillus_AQ > Paenibacillus_AQ glucanolyticus. The sequence continues at coordinate 345,593 of NZ_BIMC01000004.1, read as the reverse complement.
ATGGCAGAAGCGATTGTACGAGGCTTAGTGAGCCGTTCCGTCGTGCTTCCCGAGAATATTACGATGTTGAATCGAAGCAACGCCCATCGTCTTCAGGAACTGAGCGAGCGTTACGGTGTCCAGATCAACAATGACGATGCCGCCAAAATCGAAATTCTCAAGACGTCCCCGGTAATCGTTCTGGCGATGAAACCGAAGGATGCAGCTAAAGCGCTGAAAGAGCTTGGTCCGAAGCTCTCCAGTGATCAATTGATCATCTCCGTGATTGCCGGGCTGTCCATCTACACCACGCAAACATTGCTTGGAAACCAACAGCCCATTGCAAGAACAATGCCGAATACTTCCGCCTCCATCGGACTCGGTTCCACAGGAATTGCGTTCTCGAAGGAAATCAGCGAAGAACAACGACAGCTCGTGCTTACCCTGTTCGAGGCTGTAGGGAATGTGACCGTTATTGAAGAAGAGAAGATGGATATCCTGACCGGTATTTCCGGTAGTGGTCCGGCTTATTTCTATTATATGATGGAAGCCATGACGGCAGCCGGCATTCGAGGCGGCCTGTCACCGGAGCAGAGCCGTGAATTGACACTGCAAACGATCCTGGGCGCCGCCCGGATGGTCCAACAGACCGGAGAGCAGCCGTCATCGCTGCGTGCGAAGATTACATCACCGAACGGTTCCACGCAAGCCGCCTTGGAGACACTCGATCAAGGAGACTTTTTTGAAACCGTCATTGCCGCTGTAAACCGCTGCGCCGAGCGTTCCAAAGAAATGGGCGCCATGCTGAAGGAGCAAATCTCATGAGCCAATGCATCGCAACTTACCGTATCTACGACGATCAGGCGGATTTTCGTAAAAAAGCGACTTCCATTGCCGTTGGCATGACGGTTGGCAGCTGGACCGAACTGCCGCAGGCCAAGCGCGAAGCGATGCAGAAGCATCTGGGAGAAGTCGTCGATATTCAGGTTAACGAAGGCTGGGAGCCAGGCAGCCGCTATGCGGATGTTAGCATTGCGTATCCCGATATTAATTTTAGCCGCGATATTCCTGCCCTGCTCGTGACCGTGTTTGGCAAAATTTCCATGGACGGGCGCATCAAGCTGACCGCTCTGGACTTGTCTCCCGACTTCCTTAGCGCATTTCCGGGACCGAAGTTCGGCATCGACGGAATCCGCGATATTCTCGGTGTTCACGACCGTCCGCTGCTGATGAGCATTTTCAAGTCGGTTATCGGGCTGAATGCGGACGAGCTTAGAGCCCAATTCATCCGTCAGGCACTCGGGGGCGTAGATCTGATCAAGGATGATGAAATCCTGTTTGAGAACGATCTGACCCCGATCGAACAACGCGTACGCATGTGCATTCAGGCCGCTGCTGATATCGAACAGCAGACAGGTAAAAAACTGCTGTACGCAGCCAATTTGACAGGCCGAACCTCGAAGCTGCGGGAGCAAGCACTACGCGCCATCGATGCCGGCGCAAATGCCCTGCTCTTCAATGTGCTGTCGTACGGATATGATGTTCTGCACGAGCTAAGCAGCGATCCGGATATCACGGTCCCCATCGCGGCGCATCCTGCCCTTGCCGGTGCGATTTACCCGTCTCCTTACTACGGGATAGCGGCTCCGGTACTGCTGGGTCAGCTGATGCGGATAGCGGGTGCAGATCTGGTGCTCTTCCCTTCTCCTTACGGATCCGTAACGATGCCAAGAGAAGAGAATCTGGCCATCCGCGACGAACTGCATAGTGCCAAACTCCGTGTGAAGCGCAGCATGCCCGTACCGTCTGCCGGAATTCATCCGGGACTTGTTCCGCGCATCATCCGGGACTTCGGCACCGATGTGGTTGTCAACGCTGGCGGCGGGATCCACGGCCATCCGATGGGAACCGAAGCGGGCGGCAAAGCCTTTGTACAAGCCATTGAGGCAACGATGAAATCCGTGCCGCTCGCCCACTATGCCGAAGAACACGAGGAACTGAAAGCCGCACTGGACATCTGGGGAGGAGAAGTATGACATCAGGAGAGAAACAGCCGATTATTTTTTGCGACTTTGACGGAACCATTACAAATAACGACAACATTGTAGCCATTATGAAGCATTTCAAGCCGGAAGGTTATGAAGCTATCATGCAGGATACACTTGACCGTTCCATCTCCATTCGGGAAGGCGTGGGCCGCATGTTCGCCCTCTTCCCTTCCTCCATGAGAGACGAAATCACGGATTTCGTCCTTCAGCATGCAGGCATTCGCGAAGGATTCGGAGCATTCCTTGACTATTTGGAAGCCGAACAAATCGAGTTTTTTGTTACCAGCGGGGGGATCGATTTCTTTGTGGATCCGCTGCTGAAGCCTTTTGGCATCCCTGCCGACCATATATTCTGCAACGGTTCGAATTTCGAAGGGGATCGCATTGAAATTACCTGGCCCCATCCTTGCAAGGGATTTTGCCGCAACGACTGCGGCATGTGCAAGGTAACCGTAATGGAACGATTCCCTGCTGATCAGTATTACCGGATCCTGATCGGTGACAGCCTTACCGATTTCGAAGGCGCGAAGCAGGCCGATCTTGTCTATTCCCGTTCCACGCTCACCGAGCAGTGCAGGAAGCTGGGTGTGCATCATGTGCCGTTTGAGACATTTACCGATATCCAGGATGACATGAGAAACAAGTTTAAACAGGAGGTGCTGTAAATGGCATTTTCAGATATCCCGCTTGAACAGAAACAGGCGGCGCTGCATGATCTTAAAGAAATCAAGGCGCTGTTTGCTGCAAGAAACTGGTTCCCCGGCACCAGCGGTAATCTTTCGGTACGCGTTGGCGAGTTTTCGCCAGAACAATTTTATTTTGCAGTAACCGCCAGCGGAAAGGACAAGTCCGTACATACGCCAGAGGATTATTTATTCGTGGATCAGGACGGTGCGCCAAGTGAGGCAACGGGTTTAAAACCTAGCGCGGAGACCTTGATCCACTGCGAGATTTATCGCAAGACCGGCTGCGGTGCCATTTTCCATGTGCACACCATCGATAACAATCTAATCAGTGACTGGTATGGTGAACAAGGTTATGTACCTGCTCAAGGAATCGAGCTGATCAAAGCCTTTAACATCTGGGATGAAGATGCAGCGATTCGCATTCCTGTCCTTCCGAACTATGCCGACATCCCGCGGATTGCCGAATTGGTTCCAGATACGCTTGACCCTGCGGTACCCGGCATTTTGCTGCGCAACCACGGCATTTATGCTTGGGGAAAAAATGCCTTCGAGGCGAAAAAACATCTGGAGGCGTTCGAGTTTATATTCGAATACTCGTATCGGCGTCTTCTTCTCAATGCTGCCAGTACTAAATAAATCAACCAAGTAACACCATTAGAACTTCAACAAGCCGGGATCAGCCGCTTTGACATGTGGCTTGCACCCTGTCTCGACCTGTTTGCAGGGTGCATCCGGCGCTATTTTTTCCGAGGAGCGTGTAGAGGTGCTTGAAAGCTTATCTATTGGCATTGTGTTTATTCTGTACGGGTTGGTCCTCTTTCTTCTTCCACCTAAAAGTTCCAAGAGTTTTTACGCTTATAAAACCACATCATCGCTTAAAAATGAACGGAACTTCAAAGCAGCCAATGCCTACGTCAGCCTGCTGCTGATGGTGTTCGGTGTCATCCTTCTGCTGATCGCCAGGCTTACAGGCCATTTCTTAACCACCGGTATCGCAACTTTCATCGTCTTTATCTTGATCTATATTCTGGTTGAACGAAAACTAAAAAACATCTAAAACGATCCAGATCGTTTTAGATGTTTTACTTTATGTCCTTATATGGATTATAGCCGATTCTGATCATGCTCCGTTAAAGAGAGGGCAGGTATAGGTACCTGCTCAGGCGTTGAATACGTATTCGCGATAAACAAACAGGTTACAACAAACAAAGCAATATACAACAGATAATACAAATTCTTAGCCACGATATCTCCCTCCACGCCTTTTTCAATTATATTAGATCTGCTATCCAGCATCATATTGACTTGTATGCACCGTCTATGTAATGTGCTTTGCCCTAGCTGCTTCGGTCCCTCACGACCACTTTGACCGAAGCCGGCACGGACACCGTCACATCGAACCACGAAGACGATCCCCTGAATGCATAACGGGGTGGATCGTTCAGCTGAACATACAGAATATTACCCGATTGTTTGATTTGAATGAGTGCAGGCAGCTCGGCTTGGCTCCAAATTTCAGAATCTTCCGTCCGCAGACTGCCAAAGATGAGCATCTCATCCGCACTGGAAACATCCTGCCTGATGTTGTGATTGTAACTGCCCTGAACAATGACTTTCTTAACCCCGTCCGGTATGGCCACCTTCTGGTCCGGTATCGGAATCGTTTGCTGTATAGCCATCGTTTCACGCCGAATCTGCTCCATCAACCCAGTTGCACTCAAAGCTGCCATACCAATGCAGCAGAAGGTTAGAAAACCAATAAGGAGAATGCTGAACATATCGTATCTAACCGTATCCTGCTTACGAAAGATTAACGTATACACGACGATTTCCGTGCCTAACAGGACAAATACGATGGGCCACCATCTAACAGCGGAACTGTACACCTCTACACCCTTCCAGGCTGATGACAAGACAAGCAAGCCGAGTATAAGCAGGGAAAGTCCCATGGAGAGTGTGCCGACTCTCCACTGCCGGGCAAACTTCGATGGAGGGGCAGCCAAATCGTGAATAGATATATTATTCGTTGTCGGATTCATAATAGGAACGCTCTCCTCTCACAGGTCCTTTTTTCGAACCTGTCATCAGCTTGATTCCGCCCCCTATCAGGAGAACCGCTACGATTACCGTCTTCATCAAGTCGCGGAAGCGGGAATCCACATACGTCGCAAGATACGGCATAACAAAGCTGTTAAACACAAAATAAATCCCCAGAATCAGCAGTCCAAGCCCGAGCCAGCGCTGTTGATGTCCAAGCCCCGAGATGATCGGCCGATCCCGCAGCGGTTCCCTGCCATACCGGCTTACTTGCTGCAGGCCGTCAAAGAACGCATAGAACCAAATCAGCGGAATCAGAAACAGGAACACGGACAGCTTCAGCACATCCAATACATAAATGCTGCCCAGAAACAGAACCATGAGCTGAAGCCCGCGTTTTTGCAGACCCAGATACATTTGCCCGGCTCCAGGGAGCGCGGATAACAGGGTGGCAAACACCTTGCTGCGGCGCCCGCTCTCCCGGCCGCTCTCCAGTTCGTCAAATAGCGTACGGTCCTCCAGCAGCTCCCCGGCCTGTTTGCGGTGAACGAGCTGTACAACATCAAACATGCAGTAGAGCCATATAATGGGCAGCATCCCCAAAAACAGCAGGAATACGGATTCATGGGTCAGTCCTGTCAGAAACAGGAGGATCGTCCCAAGACCGAAAAATGCGATTAAAAACGACAGTCCGCGCTGCATCAAGCCCAGTTGAAAATGTCCCAGGCCCGGAATGAAGGATAATAAAATCGTGTAGAAGCGTTCCGACTCGTCGCTCTTATCCTGACGAATTTCCATGGGTCTGCCGTACTCGTCATGGATAATCGTGACGGGTGTGTACCTGATTAAGGCGACCAGCAGATCAAGCATGCTGATCCCCCAGATCATTAACGCCCCGAGAATCCCCAGGATCAATACCGAATCGGAGTGCGACATGATGCCGAGCAGAAATCCTCCAAACAAACTTCCGAAGAATAATAGTGGATACAGCAGGGCGCGTCCCTTCCTCCCCCAATAATAGTGACCGAGGCCCGGAAGGATATTTAATATGAAGGCGAACCCTTTATTTCGTTGCGGTTGCACTAGGCATCTTCCTTTCGTATTTTCTTATCTGGACAATAGCTGGTCCAGCCAGCCCGTTGTTTTATTCATCAATTGCTCGCTGTAAGAAGGAGTGTTCGATAAGGGAACTTCACCGCTGATCTCGCCGGGAAGAAGACGGTCGAATGCTCCGGTAAAGAGGAACAGCATGGTAATGGACGCGGCGAAGGTATAGTGAACGATGGCGCGTTCGTACCAGCGCTTGGGACGTTCCTGAATCTGCGACGGTTCTTTGCGAATGTATGGCTTAACGTGTTCATGAGCTACCACCTGATCCGCAAACCCTTCAGGATCTGCCAGATTGGGGAGTTCCGAATCAAGCTCTGCCAGCAATTGCATATATAACTCCAGCACACTGTCATCCGTTAACATGAGCTCTTCATAATACGTTCGTTCTTCAAGTGAACCTTCCCCTCGAATATAGCGTTCAGTTAGCTGTTTAAGCCCGTTGTCCTTAACGTTCATTTCCATTCCTCCTCCTTCCAGGATTTCCGAATCCATTGTCTGGCCCGGTACAGCTTCGACTCCACGGTCTTCACCGTAACGTTCAGCTCGGTCGCAATCTGTTCATAATTTTTCTCATCCAAATAAAAGGCCGTTATAATTTCTCGGTGATTGTCCGGCAGTTGTTCGATCTTCTCTCGAAGCTCTTCTCTTCGCTCCTTATGTATGAGCAGAGAGACCACATCTTCGTCCCGGGAAGGGAGTTTATCCAGCACTTCATCATGTTCACCGGGCAGCTGCTCCGGTGGTTTACGGGAAAGCTTCCTCTTCATATCAATCGCTTTATTTAGCGTGATGCGCGTAATCCAGGTTTTAAACCCTTCAGATCGGTACTGGGGGAGAGCTTTATATACTTGAATAAACACTTCCTGCGACGCATCCTCCGCTTCCTTGGCATCCCGCAAAACCGAGTACGCCGTATGGAACACGTGCTGACTGTAATGGTTCACCAGTTCCCGAAAGGCTTCTTGCTCACCCTGCAGGATGCGCGTGATTAACGTTTCCGCATCAATAGCTCTCCCCTCCTTCCCAAATACAATAGACGTCAGCTTTGGCGGCTGCCCCTGCACTTTTTCAAAAAAATATTTATATCATCAAAAAACGAAGTCCAAATGGCTCAAGCTGGTCCGCTTAGTCTTCCCAAATTCTCCAAACAAAAAAGAACGCCCATCGACGCCCTTTTTTAGAATTGATGATATAGACCGCAACCAGAATGTACAACTTCAAGTTACAGGATCATGCCGCTAAGCACAAAATAAAACGTTCATAACAACGTGCATGACCGTTACGGGGATCATTCCCTGTGAACGGGTAAACACGCCACCCATCATAAAGGCCACGCTATGATTTTATCATACGCCTCTATCATGATGGGATCAACTGGACATTGATTGATTAGTCCACCGGCTGAACCACATTCAGCAAAAATGAACTCCCGTTCAAAAAAGCATGAATATAGGCTAAAGCATAGATCTGCTCACCCTTCAAGCCATCCGTCTCCCTTGGATTGGAGGCGTGATGGCTATAATTCTCCATCATAATCATAATGAAAAAACATTCCAAAGTCCGAATGAAATCTGACTCCAGCTTCCGCACGCTCTTATAACCTTCAATCACCTTATATCGCTGCTTCGGAACTAGTGACAGCATAACCGCCGCCAGATCATAAAGAAAATAACCGAAGCCACATCTGCCAAAATCAATCGGTTGTGGACACTGTCCTGCAAACACGATATTCCCCAAATGTAAATCGGCATGAATGAGACCATAACTTCCATCATGAGCGGTCATAGCGTTAAGCTCTGATAAAACCTTCTCAGCGGCACGCTGATACAGTGCCCAAGAAACTTCTGACATAAAGGTTTCTGAGTATCGCTCCAGCTTGGCAACAGCTGTTCTATAGCTGTCTATCCCCCATGTGGGCCTAGTAAAAGCAGAAGGCCAATCAAAACCGATGGCTGCTTCGTGTAGTCCCGCAATCATGGCCCCAACCTGAAAAGCTTGAACCTCTGTAAGTTTATCGATGACATGCTCACCATCCATCCACCTCATGATAGTGACATAGGGAGATCGGAATCCTCGGTCCGTGTCGATCTTCATCACTCTTAACCCATTGGAAGCGACTACACCTGTCGGTACTGTGATTCCTGTTGCAATAAGGACATCCAGAAATTGAAGTTCCGATTCGATTTCATTCCTGCTCCATCGGTCTGAATGAATCCGCAACAAATATGTTTCTTCCAAGTTAGTCCGGATTTGATATGTAATGGTATCCGATAGGCCGATAAATCTAATGCCAACCCATTGCAAGTTATAGGACTGAAGTGCAGACATGGCAACCTTCTCAGCTCTTGCAAGCAGTCTACCCCGCTGCTCTTCGTTTTCAAATTGAAAAAAATCATCCACGGTCTCACCTCTCCTTGATTCGTTACAACGTTCCTGACTTATTATACTGGCGCAGTCCTGCCAAGCCTATATAACAAATGGATTGAAAAGATTTTTATTGGCATAGCAAAAAGCCACATCAGAATCGAGTCCAATGTGACTTGTCATTACTTGTTTTTGGTATATACGATTTTTTTGATCGAATCGCAGGATAGACAAAATTGAGAAGAAAGCTCATCGATCGTGGTACCCGAAGCAAACTTTTGCCGGATTTCCAGGTTTCTCGTTTTCAGATATACCCGGCTGCCGGAATTTTCTCCCCATTTCTTGCGCAATCCTTCAGGTTTCGGGATGTACACCATCCCGCCCTGTACATATTTCTGAACTTCCTTTAGCAATTCTTCTGGAAGTATAATATCCGCGTTTATATATTTCATGGTAAGCTCTGCTCCTTAAAATTAAAATAAAGGTTTTAAGGATGCAAAGTCCATTAGATAAACGGCCTCTCTACACGAGGTAATCAGGCGGCAACTTTCTTATCGCTCCATGCAAACAACCGCCGTTGTTCATCAAATAGACTTTGCATAGAGCTCATCTGCAATCTTCCCTTCATAATCATGCCCCTCCCTTCAAAATAATGACATTCCGACTGGTTATGACCATTATAACCGATCATACGCCGAAATCGAAATGAAGTTGTTCAAACCACTATACGTGTAAAAGATTGCATCAGCTCTTTCACCGTTTTGACATAATGGGTTGGCTGACATGCCGTCAGCTTGTCCTCTGATCCATATCCATAACCAACAGCCATACTGTGTACCCCGCAGTTAAAGGCACCAATCAGATCATGCTTCCGGTCTCCAATCATCACGGCGTCCGAGGTTTGGATATGGCATGTATCCAGAACGTACTGGATAACCTCGGTTCTGTCGGATCGGGTTCCGTCAAGCTCAAGTCAAATCCTTGATCTGCAGAAGATCACTGATGATATAAGAAGGACGATGATGATCATGCAAAACTTTGCCTCGACGATTATAATAGCAAAAATCAATGCCGGCACGCACAGCTCCTTCATAATCATCCGTGAGTGAATCCCCTATGTACAATACCTCACTCGGACTTAACGCCAATTCCCTCAAGGCCATCTCAAAAATCAACGGATCCGGCTTCCAGCACTTCACCTCGTCCGAGATGATAAAGGAGTCAAAATAATGAAACAAGCCCCCTGTCGTAAGACGCTGGCGCTGTGCTTCACCTATGCCATTGGAAATCACTCCAAGCGCAAATTTTCCATGCAGATGCTCCAGAATCAAATCGGCGTTAGGCTCCTTATGATCAGAACCGCAAAAGAATCCCCAGTATGTTTCCGAGATCTCCCTGAACTGATTGAAATCCCGCTTCAAACCCAGAAAGGTGTCCGTGAACGAATGCTCCAGCACCTGTCTGATGTCGTGATTATTCCGGGTGCGGTTCATCCAGTATTGGAAGTTAATCGGACCAAAGACACTCCAGAACTCATCCCAAGTCAGATCCTCATGCAGTCGGTAATGTTCAAGCGCTTGCTGCATACACGTCTGCTCGCTCTGATTGTAATCCAGCAGCGTGTTATCCAGATCAAAAATAATCGCTTTATATTTCATGTCTCTCTCTCCTCACATCCGGTTGCAGTAAATAGATGAATTCGCTGATGCAGGAATATTCTCCTGCTTCTGATAGCTCCTGTCTGCACATCCCATTTTCAACTATATAAAAAAACAGCCATCAATCCAATCAAATAGCGGATAACAAAAAAAGCACGTCCATATGGACGTGCTTCATCTATCTTCCAATATTCCTGAATTTCTGCGTATAAGCTTTGGCATCCTGCGCGGTGCGTACACGATTGCGGCTCCATTCGAGCAAGATACGGTCGATATAGCGGAAATGAAGCTTGCCCGCAAATACCGCTTCCTTCAGAGCTAACAATATCAACTCGTCCGGATATCGGTCCGCATCGACCCAACCGGAGATGGTCTCCAGCTCCATGGGCGATAAGGGACGGCCGAACTCTTTTTCGAATATCGAGAACAAATTTCGTTCTTCCTTCTCAGGCGTTGACTTCTCCGAGTCCGTTCCTTTGCCCGAAACCGGACGGGCATTTAATAGCGGGGACGCAAAAGTGGTTCCATCAGCGCTCATCTCCTTGCCCTCTTCAGCCAGGCAAGAAGCGAGCCTCTCATACAATCCATTCAGATTGTAGCGCTCATAATGAATCCCCTGTGTCTCGTCCACATACTCATCAATGCCGAGCAGCCCTTCCTTCATCAAGCGCTGCAGGCTTGTGGCGATGAAAGAAGCCGGAGCTCCCGTTACGTCCGAAAGCTCCTCCAGCGAAGGAAACGTCTTGAACTCCACCTGCTGATATCCGATCAGATGTATGAGCAGCATTGCTTCACGGTCGCTTAAACCGATGGAACGATAATACCGAAGCAACGCGTAAGGGATAAGGGTCATCCCTTGGCTCATGCCGGCAGCTGCGCCCGCTGTCCACCCTTTCACGCCTGTGCCAGCGTTGCCGTGGTCCATAGACTCACCTCTCACAGCTTACGGATACAACCGGTACAAGGTCCGTGGGAACGGAATTGTCTCACGTACATGATCCAAACCGCAAATCCAGGCAACGGTGCGCTCCAGACCTAAGCCAAAACCGGAATGAGGGACTGTACCGTATTTACGCAGATCCATGTACCATTGATACGTTTCCATCGACAGCTCATGCTCCTTGAAGCGCTCTTCAAGCAGCTGTTGATCGTCTATCCGCTGCGAGCCGCCGATAATCTCGCCATAGCCTTCCGGTGCGATCATATCCGCACACAGCACCACTTCAGGACGATTCGGATCCGGCTTCATGTAGAATGCTTTGATCCCTGCCGGATAGTGTGTTATAAAGACCGGCTTATCATATTTCTCCGCGATAGCCGTTTCGTGTGGTGCTCCGAAGTCCTCACCCCAAGGAATATCGAAACCTTGCGTATGCAGGAATTCAATTGCCTCGTCGTACGTAATTCGAGGGAATGGTGCATGTATCGCCTCAAGCTTGGAAATGTCGCGACCGATCGCCTCAAGCTCCTGACGGCAGTTCTTGACTACGGATTGCACCACATAACTAATGAACTGCTCTTGTACCTGAAGGCTCTCCTCATGGTCTGTGAAGGCCATCTCAGGCTCAATCATCCAGAACTCGATCAGGTGACGACGGGTTTTGGATTTCTCGGCACGGAACGTAGGACCGAAGGAGTATACCTTACCGAGTGCCATAGCAGCGGCCTCCATGTACAGCTGTCCGCTTTGCGTCAAATAAGCATCCTCTTCAAAATACTTCGTATGGAACAGGTTTGTTGTCCCCTCCGCCGAAGTTGGTGTCAAAATCGGAGGATCCACAAGGGTAAATCCGTTCGTGTCAAAATATGCTTGAACCGCACGGATGATTTCGGCGCGGATCACCATAATTGCCCGTTGTTTCTGTGTGCGAAGCCACAGATGACGATGGTCCATCAAATAATCGACACCATGCTCTTTAGGGGTAATCGGATAGTTTTCCGTAAGATGAATAATTTCAATGCCGGTAACCGTCATCTCGTAACCCGACTGACTGCGCGGCTCTTCACGTATCACACCCGTCACATACAAAGAGCTCTCTTGTGTCAGGCTTTTCGCGTCATCCCATACCTGCTCGGATACTTCGCTCTTCACAACAACACCCTGGATATATCCCGATCCATCGCGAAGCTGCAGGAACTGAATCTTCCCGCTGGAACGCTTGTTGTTAATCCAGGCGCCGATCGTGACGGTCTCACCGACATGCTGGTTGACGTTACGAATCACACTTTTGGTGGCCATGCTTAAATCTCTCCCTTATATCACTACTATTTAACGGTTAGAAGCTTGTACGATACGATGCGTATCCCGAGCAATAACCAATTCCTCGTTGGTAGGAACTACGAGAACCTCTACCTTGGAATTCGCCGTTGAAATACGACGCGGCTCGCCGGAACGAATGCTGTTCAGCTCCTCATCCAATTCTACTCCGAGATAGGTAAGCTGCTCAAGCACTCTTTGACGAAGAACGATCGAATTCTCACCGACTCCCGCCGTAAACACGATAACGTCCACACCGTTCATTGCCGCAGCATAAGAGCCGATGTATTTACGAACACGATATTCATACATATCAAAAGCCAATGTCGAATTCGGATCGCCCTTCTCCATGCCTTCCGTGATCTCGCGCATATCGCTGCTGATTCCGGAAATCGCCAGCAGTCCGCTGTGTTTGTTCAGCATCGAGTTTACTTCATTGACCGTCAATTCTTCCTTGTTCATGACAAACGGAACGATGGCAGGGTCCAAATCACCGCTGCGGGTACCCATCATCAGACCTTCCAGCGGGGTCATGCCCATGGAGGTATCGATAGATTTCCCGCCTTGAACAGCTGTCAGGGAAGCGCCGTTGCCGATATGACAGGTAATGATCTTCAGATCCTCGAGCGGGCGGTCCAGGAACTCTGCTGCTGCCTGGCTGACATAAGCATGGGACGTTCCGTGCGCACCGTAACGACGTACTTTGTATTTATTATAAAGAACTCTTGGAATAGCGTATAGATACGATTTTTCCGGCATGGTTTGGTGGAATGCCGTATCAAATACAACCACCTGCGGCACGCCCGGCATATTCGTTTCCGCAGCCTTAATTCCCATCATAGACGCCGGATTATGAAGCGGAGCCAAGTCAAACAAACGGCGAATCTCGGCTTTTGCATCACTATCTACAAGCGCGGACGCTTTGAAAGATTCACCGCCATGGACCACGCGGTGACCGACAGCCTGAATGTTCTCGATGGAGTCAATAACTCCATGTTCTTCATTCGTCAGCATGCCAAGCACCTTGCGGATGGCCGTTGTATGCTCCAGAATTTCGCTAACCTCGGTTACGTCCTGTTTTCCGGTCGGCTTATGGGTCAAAATGGAGGAATCCATACCGATCCGCTCAACCAGCCCTTTGGCCAGTACGGATTCATCTGTCATGTTGTACAATTGATACTTCAGTGAAGAGCTGCCTGCGTTAATTACGAGAATATTCATACCCGGTCACCATCCTTGTCGTACTTGAAAAAGCCTTCTCCGGTTTTGACGCCCAGTTGTCCTGCGCGAACCATTTTCTTCAAGACAATCGATGGACGGTATTTCAGCTCGCCATACTCGCGGAACATCCGCTCCAGCGCCGCAAGAATGGAATCGAGACCAAAGCGGTCTGCCATCTCCAGCGGCCCGTGCTGGAAGTTATAACCGATTCTCATCGCATCGTCGATATCTTCTGCCGAAGCCACGCCTTCTTGAAGCAGATGCATTGCTTCATTGATGAGGAGCGTGATCATGCGTGTTGTAACGAAGCCTGGGGATTCATAAACCATGATGCCTTTTTTATCGGAAACTTCCTCGACAAAGCGTTTCGTTTCCGTGAACGTATGATCGGAAGTTTTCAGACCGCGGATAATTTCAACCAGATCTACCTTGGAAACAGGATGTATGAAGTGCATGCCAATAACACGCTCAGGATATTTGGTAGAGCTGGCGAGCTCCGTCAAACTAAGCGTGGATGTATTACTTGCTAATATCACATGGCTGGGACATACTTGATCCAGCTGTGTAAACACTTCTTTTTTCGCTTCCAAGTCCTCTATAATGGTCTCAATCACCATATCGCAGGTGCTAAGCTCGGCAAAATGAGTTACTTTTTGAATCCGGTTCAGTATCAGTTTCTTCTCTGCTTGGGTAATTCCCCACTTCTCCAGCTGTTTATCTAGACTGGTCTCAATCATTCGGTATGAATAGTCCAGTTTCTCTGGAGTTTTCTCTACGAGCAGTACGTCAAGACCCTTTGCAGCCAGCATCTCCGCAATGCCCTGCCCCATAGTCCCGCCGCCTACAACGCCGATTTTTTTGAAGTACATGGTTTCTACTCCACCCTTTCCTTATCTCTATACTTTATTGTACCCCATTTGTCGAAAAATACAGTTTAGAGCACAAAGTATAATAATATCTTAGCACGATAAAAAAGTAAAAAAAAATAACCAGCATAACAATTTATGCTGGTAAAAGCGCGTTTTCACGAAATTGACAACGAAATTGTTCTCCCGAGAGGATTTCTTCCTTCAACAGGATGTCAAGAGAATTGTCGAATATTGGCCGATTCTGTTCCAAGAGGCTTTTCGTTCGGTTCATTAACTCTTCCAGAATCATATTATTCTCTTTCATTAACTCTTCCGTAGTTACCATATTCATATTGATGATGCCGAGCGCCGTCAGTCCTGACTTCATCATCGTCTCTACGATGTTAAGCGATTGCTCAAAGTCATTGCTGGAGCCCGTGCTTCGGCCCCCGTAATAAATCTCCTCGGCGGCAGCACCGCCAAGCGCTATCATAATCTGCTCTTCCAGGAACGCCTTGGTATACAGGTATTGTTCCTGTTGCGGATTATGCCTAACATAACCAAGTGCTTTACCACGCGGACTCAATGCTACTTGCTTGACACTGCCGGGACGCACAAGCTCTGCCATAATAGCATGTCCCAATTCATGGATGGCAACGCGCTTCTTCTCTTCGAAATTCGATTCTCGGTCCGAGCGTTCACCCATCATCACTTTGTCAATCGCCATGGATAAATGGCGCTGATGGATAAACTGCTCATTCTCACGCATCGTATAGATTGCAGCTTCATTCATGACACTCTCCAGCTGTGCGCCGGAAAAGCCATAGGCTTCCTCCGCGATTTTGTCCAAGTCGACATCCTCATGCAGCGGCTTGTTACCCGCATGGAGATTCAAGATATGTGTACGCCCCTTCTTATCGGGCAGATCCACCTGAATATGGCGGTCAAATCGTCCTGGACGCAGCAGTGCACTATCCAGCATTTCTTTGCGGTTCGTAGCAGCTATAACCAGTATACGCGGAGTATCCTGAGAATAAATGCCGTCCATTTCAGTTAACAGTTGATTCAGTGTCTGGTCATATTCACGCTGCTGGCCGCCTTCACGCTTGCCGCCAATCACATCAATCTCATCTATGAAAATGATCGCATTTTGTTTGTTTTCTTTTGCAGCGCGGCTTCTGGCATCCTTAAACAGATCCCGGACACGACCGGCACCAACCCCGACATACATTTCAACAAACTCACTGCCG
Source organism: Paenibacillus glucanolyticus NBRC 15330 (assembly GCF_004000885.1). Taxonomy (GTDB): domain Bacteria; phylum Bacillota; class Bacilli; order Paenibacillales; family Paenibacillaceae; genus Paenibacillus_AQ; species Paenibacillus_AQ glucanolyticus. The sequence goes on along the minus strand of NZ_BIMC01000004.1, from coordinate 330,135 downwards.
GATGCAGCAACAAAGATAGAATCCGTATAATGGGCAGCGGCTTTGGCCATCAGGGTCTTCCCTGTTCCCGGAGGCCCGGTAAGAAGAATGCCCTTCAACGGACGAATGCCAAATTTCTTGATATCTTCATGACGAATGAGAAAATCCAGAGCCTCGCGGAGTTCTTGCTTGGCATTATCCTGCCCGCCGATTTCTTCGAACGTCAGTTTGGCCGGTCCGCTCTTCTTTCGCTTGCGTTCATTACCAGCCCCCACCGCGATGCCGCCCTTCATCTTTGCAATAAACAGCAGCGTACCCACGAGTGCCGCAGCAATAAACAGAGGCACAACGTTGACGCCTACAAACACGAGGAATACCAACAAAACCGGGATAAAACCCAGCATGATCTCTTTAGCCAGTTTAGGCATGGTTCCAAACCCCCATTTTACCCGGTTGACGCGGCAAGATAATAAATTTACCAGACTTCCCATCCGACAAGCTGACATAAACATTGGTGTCATCAATGGTTGCTTTCGCTTTTAAGTTTGTGGACTCGCCAGCCAATTGCTCAAGCGAAGATTGGATATCGGTGTACTGCTTGTTGTCCATCGCTTCTGCAACGGATAACATCGCCTGCTCCCACCATTGGTCCAGCGCTTCCGAGGAATGCTCCTCCACCTGGATTTTCAGCTCACGCTGCCCAATTACAGATTTGCCTTCTTGCTTTATATGCTGCACAAGCCCCTGCAAATTCGTTTCCGGAGCCAGATCAAGTTTCAAAGTAACCGTATCCTGTTTAATATCTATATGAGAACTCTTCACACCATCATACTGCGAAACAACATTTGCTAGCGGGTTATGCTGTGCCATCTGCCGATACAGAAACCATCCACCAAAGAGGACCGATGCTGAGATCACGACAGTCAGCACGATAGGTACAATGCGTAGTTTCATGAAGTTCCTCCTTAAAATCTTATATAGTTTTTGTCTATCATTTTCTTTGTATATAATGACATGTAACAACGATATAATACGATGCATGTAGTTTGTATGCTTAATTTGTACAAATATGAGTATATCACATTTTATATACTTTTTCATGCGTATCTGTGAAAATATTTAGAACAGTTTTTCCATTTTATTAATTGTAAACGTTGTCAATTGATGTGAAAAAAAGAGGCATCCCGAAATTGATAGGGATGTCTCTCTTTATTTTTCTACTATTGATTTGGAAGAATAATGTCATTGCCGATCGGATTTCCATCTTGGAAACGATAGAATCGATAGCCCCGCTGACCATTGCTTTCGTACTGGAGCTGCCATACAAACTCATTTTCATACATACCCGGCAGCAATCTCTTAATGGTTGCTCCTGGCAAATCATTGTGAATCTGATCCAGTATCTGTGCTTCTGACATTCCGGAACTCAATAAGACAGACTGCACCGCATCGGCACCGTCAACCGGTACATTATCATCGGTGAATTTCACCCAGACCATTCGGTCCTGATTGTCTTTATCCTTGCCGCTGACAACCCAGTAATTGTTGTCCTCGCCCCACACCGATTTATAGGTCTTTCCTGTCGAAACCAAACCGCCATGCTGTTTGGAAGCGTTGATTGCCATTCTCTCTTCATTCCAAGTGTCCTTCATGACATGCGAATAGTAGAGTTGCAGACCTAGCAGCAAGAGCAGCACTCCGGATACACTTAGCAATATCCACTTCGTTTTTTTCTTCAATCCGTCTTCCTCGCTCCCCTTGATTATTCCCTAGAGGGTTGTAAGACGCTCAAATGCAGACTGGGCTTCCCGGCGAATACGTTCCTCGTCGAGGGTAAGGCTGGCGCCATTTTTCACTACCTGCTTGCCGTCAACCCATACATGCTCTACATCCTTTGCACTGGCTGAATAGATCGCATGGGACACATAATCGGTTCGAGGAAGGAAGTGCGCCTGATCTGTATTCAACGCGATCATATCCGCCTTCATGCCGACGGCAAGTGTGCCTATATCTTCAATGAAAGCCGATTTGGCTCCATACTCCGTACCCATCCGCAGTGCTTCGGCTGCTGGAATGGCCGTAGGATCACCGCTTACCCCTTTATGGATCAATGCAGCCAGACGCATCTCTTCAAACATATCCAGATTGTTATTGCTCGCTGGTCCGTCGGTACCCAGGGACACGGTAACGCCGGCTTTCAGGAGTGCAGGCACGCGCGCTATACCACTGGCAAGCTTCAGATTACTGCCTGGATTATGAGAGACCGCGACTTGATATTTAGCCAAAATCTCGATCTCTTCATCAGTCAAATGGACGGCGTGCGCCAGAAGTGTAGGACGAGAGAACATGCCCAGCTTCTCCAGATGCGCAACGGGACGGAGTCCGTAGTCATTCACATTCTGGGCCACTTCCGTGTCCGTTTCCGACATATGTGTATGCAGCGGCAGATTCAAATCATGGGATGCTTGGACGAATTTTTCAATTAGATCCGGTGGACACGTATACGGTGCATGCGGCGAGAGCATCGTTGTGATTCTGCCATCGGCTTTGCCGTGCCAGTCCTTCGCAAATGCAACCGCCTCATCCAGTTTTTGCTGCTGAACCTCAGGCGGACATAATCCGATAACGCCACGGGTCAGGACACCGCGCATTCCTGAATCCTCTACCACTTTAGCAACCTGGTCCATGTGATCATACATATCCACAAAAGTTGTGGTTCCGCCCTTGATCATCTCCAGCACGGAAAGAGAGGCTCCCCAGTAAACATCATCGGCCGTGAATTTGGCTTCCATCGGCCACATTTTTTCCTGCAGCCATACTTGCAGCGCCAAATCGTCTCCATAACCGCGGAGCAGTGACATGGCAGCATGTCCATGGGTATTTACCAAACCAGGCAGGAACAACAGATGTGTGCCGTCGATAATCTCGGTTCCTTCCTCTACCGGCGGCTGTTCCTCACCAAGATAGGTAATGCGGTCATTCTCAACAACCATGTATCCACGAAGAACGGATCTTCCATCCTCAAGCACAGCAAAAGTACCGTTCTTAACCATCCACTTCGTTGTCGTCATGTGAAGCTTCCTCCTTACCGTTGTCCAAATAATAAGCCAAGCTCTGCAAATCGGTTGTAAAATCGGCCGTATGAATACGGATATGAGGTGGAGCTTTCAGGATGGTTGGCGCAAAATTCAGAATCGCTTCGATGCCTGCTGCAATAAGCTGATTAGCTACGTTTTGCGCCTCAAAATCCGGAACGGTAATAATCCCGATACGAATGCCGTATTCATGTACGGTTTTCTCAAGCTCTTCCATCGGCTGAACCGTCAAGTTGTTGATTTTCATACCAACTTTGGGGGAATATGAATCGAAAATAGCCACAATCTTCATATTATCCTTCAGGAATGCATTGTAATTGGATAATGCATGTCCAAGATTACCGGCTCCAACCAATGCTACATTAATCTTCTGGTCCAGCTTCAGAATCTGGCGAATCTTCTCAATCAAATAGGAAACATCATATCCGATCCCTTTCCGTCCAAAATCACCGAAATACGCCAGGTCCTTACGAATTTGAGCAGGATTCAGATCCAGTTTCTGCCCCAGCTCCTGGGATGAAACAGTTGAGACCTCCCGCTTCTGAAGCTCATTCAAATAGCGCAAATATACAGGTAATCTGCGGACCACGGCTTCCGAAATTTTTTCCGATTTCATGCATGCTCCCCCTAGTAAAGGTTAATAACTACATCTCTTGCATTTTCATTCTTCGTTTAGCTATCATTCATCGGATTGGTTATCTGCTCCAACCTCGACCTCTTCCTGAAGCCATTCCGAGATGCGTGGAACAATTCCCTCTGTCGGCATATGCTCCATCTTAGGTCCTGGCAAGGAATATAAGAAATATTTCCCGTAATAGGATTCAATCACCCGGGTATCGTATACAATCACGATCCCTTTATCCTGTGCCGTCCGCACCAGGCGGCCAAACCCTTGCTTGAACCGAATAACCGCTTGCGGAACGGAAAGCTTCATGAAGGGGTTCTTTTTCTGCTGCTGCAGCAGTTCACTCTTGGCTTCCACCAGCGGATGATTCGGCGGCTGGAAAGGCAGCCGTACAATAGCAAGACAGGTCAGCGCCTCGCCCGGAATGTCGACCCCTTCCCAGAAGGAGCTGGTGCCAAGGAGCACCGATGCGCTGCTCTCCTGGAAGCGTCGAATCAACTTGGTTCGACTGGTCCCGTCCATTCCTTGCCCCAGCACCGCAATGTCGCTTAATGCCAATGCTTCCTTCAGTGGCTCATGCACCTGACGCAGCATCCGGTAAGAGGTGAACAGAACGAGCATCCTTCCATGGGTAGCGATCGCCGTTTCGGCCAGTGACTGCACAAGTGTGTTCACAAAGAGGGCATCCCCGACCGATCCCTTCACGCTCGGAAAATCACGCGGAACGACAAGCAGCGCTTGTTCTCTGTAATTAAACGGAGACGGCAGCTGAACCGTGTTCAGATTACCGGCGTCAGCCGCTTCCTGAAGACCCAGATTCTCGATCATGAACTGGAACGATTTATCCACCGACAAGGTAGCCGATGTCAGAATGACGCTTTGTTTTTTATCAAAAAACAATTCCTTTAAATGAGTGCTTACATCAACAGGCACTGCATAGAGCTGCAGCGATTTACTGCGGAAATTGCCATTAGCCTCCATCCAGTATACCGTACCCTCATCATTAAGAGCCATGAAGGAGCGCAAGTCCTCACGGTGAGCGGCCAGGTCTTTAAACAGTCCGGACAGATCCGTAAGCAAGCTGTCTGCACTGTAATCATCCAGATCTTCCTTCATTTCAGCAATCAGCTTGTCACCCTTGCGCACAACGTCACCCAGGGTCACATGAATCTGATGCTCCAGCTCCGCCAGCGATTGCCAATCCTTCGGTTTCTTGAGAGGCGATAACCGAAGTGAGAATTGGCCCGCGTCTCCTGGAGATGCATCCCCGCGTTCCGGCAGCAGTGCAAACAGCTGATCGCTAAGACGATCCCAATTTTCTTTGGCCGTGATGAGATCTGGATACATACGGTCAATGACAGAAGACCATTCTACGGCCTTCTCATGCGGTGAAGCCTGAAGCAGCTGGCGAAGCGCGGGAAGCTGTCCGCTGCGGCTGTCCTTGTACATCCGGGTCAACGTATGCACAACCGTAAAATATTTCATTTGCAAGCCAAGGTGCTTGCCCGCAACGTCCTCAAGATGATGTGCTTCGTCAATGACGAGGCGTTCATAACTCGGCAGCAGCTGATGATTGGCTTTAACGTCAGTGAACAGCTTCGAATGGTTCGTAATGACCACGTCGGCAACGCTCGCTTCATGTTTGGCCCTGTGGTAGTAGCATTTGCGGAACCATGGGCAGGCACGTCCAAGACAGGAATCCGAATCGCTGGAGATCGTCTCCCAGAAATCTCCGCCACGGCCGCCGAGGTTCAGCTCTTCATCGTCGCCGTTTTCTGTCTGTGTCAGCCAGACCAGCATCTGTGCTGCAATGATCACATCTTCCTTCGGCGAATGAAAATCTCTTCTATTTATTTTATGTTCAAATTTTCTCAAACACAAATAATGTCCTCTCCCCTTAAAAATAGCTGCTTTAAAGGGAAAAGGAACAACCTGAGTGAGCAGCGGTATATCCCGGTCACGCAGCTGTTCTTGAAGATTGATTGTATGCGTGCTGACCATGACCTTCTGTTCCTGCTTCACACTTTGATAGATCGAAGGCAGCAAATAGCCGAGGGACTTCCCTGTTCCCGTGCCTGCTTCAATCAACAGATGTTTATTATCATCCAGTGCCTGCATCACTTCTTGGAACATCATATCCTGAGCGTCTCTGCTCTCGTAATGAGGCAGCGTTTCCTTCAGACGGTCACGGACATCGCTCATGTACTGTTCGAAGCTCACATCAGCCAGTGGGTTCGGCTCCGATTCGTCCCTTGCGGGTGCAATATCGTTCCAATCATCAACAGCCAGCGCAAACTGGCGATAATACGTATGGGTATCTCCGCCCTGTACAGCTTGGAATTCCCGTTCCGCCCGGATTCCGTCAAAGAACCAGGCCAAATCGCTATCCTCATCAGCAAAAAGATCACTTAACCGTTGAATGGTCAAGAGCGGAAGCTCATCGATCTCCTCCAGACATTTCAGCAGCGCATAGGCCGTTGCAAGTGCATCGCTGTCCGCTTGATGCGGACGGTCATGCTCCAGGCCGAAATGGGAAGACACCATTCCAAGCTGATATGAAGAAAGCGAAGGGAAGCATATTTTCAAGAAGTGCATCGTATCTAGAATCCGACCGCTGAACGGTAAATAGCCACAGCGATCGAGTGCATTTTGCAAAAAATTAAAATCAAAAGCTACGTTATGCCCAACCAATACCACATCGTCGAGCATGGGCACAAGTTCCATCATCATTTCCTCTAGGGATGGAGCGTCCGCTACATCGCTGTCAGAAATACCGGTCAAACCGGTGATAAACGGAGGGATTGGAATCCCGGGATTGACATAAGTGCCGTACACGCGGGATATACTTCGATCCTCTTCGATGATGGCCAGTCCGACCTGAATAATCTCATCTGCAGACTGGTTGCCCGTGGTTTCAAAATCCAATACGGCAAATTTCATTCGACTAAATCCCTTTCCTCCAGACTAATTAACAGCATACCAGAAGTTGCGGGTTTTGAACATTCCGGGTAAAAAATCCCCTCACCCTCCCCTTCCTGCTTCACACGGCAAAAAGCGATGCCAAAGTCTCTTTAGAATGAGCTCTGGCATCGCTTCTTGTTAGGCTTTTTCTTCTACAGCAAAGAGATCAGTTGGCTGCCGTACTGAAGTTCACCGCGGTTCTTCTTGCAGACCTCCAGATTAATAATGGGATCGGGCAGAGTCGGATCGCTGTGAATTGCCAGTGCGAAATTTTCTTCGGCCTTCCCTTGTTGTCCATTCAATACCTCGATGCATCCAAGTGCATTGTAGATCATCGCCCGGAGCTTCTTGTTATCTGCCAGCGGCAGAATGGACATCAATACATCAGATGCCTGAGCTGTCTGCCCCATATAAAGATGGGACATCGCAATGTACAGCTTGATCAGAAGGCTCTCCGGAAATACCACAGCGGCAGCCCCAAACTGCTGTATTGCCGGCTGGAACATCAACAACTTGTAATAACCTTGGCCACGGATAAAAGCATCAAGCTGCAATTCAGGCGCTTCGGTCGGCGGAAAAACCGGGGGTGATACGGCATTTTCGCGGAAAATGGCCATCTTCTCTTCAAATTGGAGCCACTCCTCGATAATTGCTTCACTCATGCTTTTGAGCATGTTCCAGTTTTGTACCAGCGCCTGTTTTTGGGGACCTTGTGCAGAAGGGTAATGCTTCACAATTTCATCTAACATGTTGTTCATTTCAGCGAATACATGTTGAAACATAGCTGCATCCCACCCTTAGCGGAAAAATGAGATCAGTGCATCGACCTGAACTCATTTTCTGTAGAAGTCGGTCTTTTCATCCCTTTGGGCTTCCGTCACATTTTGGCTCTTAGAGAACCGCCGCGTGGACTTCGCGATACTCCGTCGTAACCGGCTTATTCATTTCGTCGACAATCACAACCGTAGGCGTATGATGGTCGTATTCCTCTTTGGACATCATGGCATAAGAAATGATAATTACATTGTCTCCAGGTTGAACAAGCCTTGCTGCGGCGCCGTTCAGGCATATAACCCCGCTACCGCGTTCGCCTTTGATAACGTACGTTTCCAAACGGGCGCCATTGTTATTGTTCACGATTTGAACTTTTTCATTCTCCAGCAAGTCTGCAGCCTCCATTAAATTTTCATCAATGGTAATGCTGCCCACATAATTCAAATTGGCTTCCGTCACCGTAGCCCGGTGGATTTTGGATTTCATCATCGTTCTAAACATGGGATCCCCCTACTTTTGGTTGGATTAGCGCATTGTCAATGAGACGAGTTCTGCCGAAGCGCACAGCCAGCGCCATAATTACCGGGCTGTCTCCATCAACCATACGATAAGAATCTTCCACTGGAACAAGTTCCGGGAATGTGAGTAATTCTGCATATTCAATATCGGCCAGTGGGGAACGGGATATATATTCTCGAAGATGTGCACGGATCTCTCCTGCCGTTGCCGCCTGCCCTTGCTGGATTGCCTCCTGAGCCGTCCGCAGTGAACCTGACAGCACAAGAGCCTGTTCCCGCTCTTCCGGCTTCAAATACACGTTCCGCGAGCTCAGGGCCAGACCGTCGGCTTCACGGATGATGGGACAGGGCACGATGGTGACATCCATGTTCAAATCCCGTACCATTTGTTCAATGACAGCCACCTGCTGCGCGTCCTTCATCCCGAAAAAGGCGTAATCCGGTTTTATGATATTGAACAGTTTACTGACAACGGTGGTTACGCCGTCAAAATGCCCGGGGCGGGATGCTCCGCACAATAAAGACGTTATTTCCGCTACGGAAATCTTGGTTTTTGTTGGCTGCGGATACATTTCCTGTACAGCTGGAATGAACACCACGTCTACGCCTTCCGATTCCGCCAATGCCACATCACGCGCTTCATCTCGCGGGTAGGTTTCGAAATCTTCACCGGGACCGAACTGTATCGGATTGACGAAGATGCTGATGACCACCGTTCCTGACATTTCACGTGCTTTACGCATCAGACTGGCGTGTCCTTCATGCAAATAGCCCATCGTCGGCACAAGACCTACCGGTCCGTAACCGGATTGCTGGCGATCCTGAATTTCGGATCTCAATTCCGCAATTGTGCGAATCACTTTCATGAAGTCGTGCCCACCTTTTCCTTGGTACCGCCATATAATGTCGTTTCTACCACTGCTTTAGTCTCTGTTTTGAACACATGCTCTTCGGCCGGGAATGAGCGGTCCTTCACTTCCCTAACATACTGTGAAATGCCATCGCGGATGATGGTTCCGACATCAGCGTAGGTTTTAACGAAGCGTTTGTCCCGATAAGGGGACGCATATTTCAATATATCATGGTATACCAGTACTTGACCGTCACAATAACGACCGGCACCAATGCCAATGGTTGGTATGCTCAGCGCTTTGGAAATTTCAGCTGCTGTTTCTTCCGTCACCAGCTCCAATACAACTGCAAATGCACCTGCGGCTTCAAGTGCCTTCGCGTCATTCATGAGCCGCTCGGCATCACGAGCATCCTTGCCCTGTATGCGATAGCCGCCAATCTGATTCACGGATTGAGGCGTCAGCCCGATGTGCCCAAGTACCGGAACACCGGATTGTACAATACGTTTGACGGTATCGGCGATTTCTTCGCCACCCTCCATTTTCACGGCATGCGCATGGCCTTCCTGCATCAACCTCCGAACGCCTCGCAAGCTTTCATCAATGCCCCCATGGTAGGTCATAAACGGCATGTCGGCTACGATAAAGGTCTCTTCCGCCCCCCGAGCAACCGCGCGAGTATGGTATACCATATCATCCAGCGTTACAGGAATCGTTGAATTGTAGCCCAGCACTACGTTGCCAAGCGAATCGCCTACCAATATCATATCGATATCTGCTTCCTCCACCAGCTTGGCAGAAGGATAATCGTACGCGGTCAGCATCGTAATCGGTACGCCCTTCTTCTTCATGTTTTTCATTTTTACAATGTTTAGTGCTTGTTTGCCTGCCATTGTGACACAGCCTCCCTGTGTAATTTAGTTAAACACAATAAAAAAAACCTTTTAGCACGACCGCTAAAAAGTCCGAAAGGCAAAAAAGAGTCACTCGCGATCGTCCCTTCTGTCTCGGTCCTTTCGGCTCAGAGCAGAATCCAACGTAACCGGCATAACAGTTATGAAGGTGTTCTATAACATGTTTCTTGCAAAACTTGCGCAGAGTGCAATTCGCTGTTCACGATACCGCCTCTGGCTATAGTATAACAAAATGCCGCTGCAATTTCACCATGTTTGATTTACCTGGTATTAAAAAGAATATCTCCAGAATAAACAGGTATCGTCTCATTCTCGTTATTCCGCACCAGCAATGCGCCGTCCTTATTGAGGCCTGTGGCGATTCCAATGAAACTGTCTCGCATCGTCTGGACACGCACCTCCCGACCGATTGAGCCTGACAATGCTTCCCAGAGCGATGAAATCGGTTCAAATCCCTGCTCGTTGTACAGTTCATACAGAACTTCCATCTCCGCCATGATGGTTTGAATCAATTCGGTTCGATTGATGGTTTTACCGCCAGCCATTCGAATCGAGGTTGCAACGTCACGCAGCTCTTCCGGAAAATCCGTCTCCTTCAGATTGGCGCTAATTCCGATTCCTGCCACGCAGTAACGGACTCTTTCATCTTCCGTAGCAGACTCCAGCAGAATCCCGCAAACCTTCTTACCCTGAAACAAAATATCGTTAGGCCACTTGATATCCGTCTTTATTCCAGCGGATTTCATGATGGCTCGGCAAACCGCCACGCCCGTCAGCAAGGTCAGCTGCTGGGTTAAATGCAGCGGCTGTTTCGGCCGTAGTACGAGGCTCATCCATATTCCCTTGCCCCGCGGGGAATGAAATCTCCGCCCCATTCGGCCGCGCCCGCCCGTTTGTTCTTCCGAGATGACTAAAGTGCCTTCCGGTGCTCCCTCTTCAGCCAACTGCCGGGCGTCCTCTTGAGTAGAGGTCGTTCTGTCCAATAACTTCACTTGCTTGCCTAGGACTTTACTGGTCATCCCCGCTTCCAGTTGATCCACACTCAGCTTGTCCGGCGATTCCATCATGCGATAGCCGAGTCTCGGGAGAGCTTCAAAATCATAACCCAAACTTCGCAGTTTATTGATCTGCTTCCATACAGCCGTCCGACTTATGGACAGCTTGCGGCTTATTTCTTCTCCTGACAAAAACTGACCGGAATTCTCCTGAAACATTCTCAGCAGCGAATTGTCTTGATCATGATCCTTCATTATTAATTACCACCCGCTTTGCTTCATTAATCAACGATTCCTTATCGTTGTTAATTAGACCTGCCGCCGCCTTCTCCAGCAGTTCCCCGAGAAGTTCGCCAAGCCAGGCTCCACCGCGCTTGTCCAGCGCCAGCAGCAGCTCGCTTCCCGTAATATTCAGATCCTTCAGATTTCGAATCTGAAGCTCCTGCAGCCAGCCCTCAAGCTGCTCCATCACGGCCGGCGATACGGTCGCCGCTCCGGTCCATTCCATAGCCGTCTGCATCTGCAGCCAGCTATGAGCCGCTTCCGCCCCGTGAGCAAGAACAAGCTTGATCCACGTCAGCCTGCCGCTCTGTTTTTCTTTTTCTTCATTAACCTGTGCATATGATTCGTGAAGCGCCAGCAATTTCACAATCGCTTCCCGCTGTTTATTGGAAAATGTCCATGATCTCAGCAGTCTCTCAGCTTCCTGGGCCGAAATGCCGCAGGCAAGCAGCAGCAGCGACCAACGGATGGACGAATGCTCCGGGGCCGTCCGATGGATGGCTTCCATGATAGGAACATCATGCCCAGTGTACGGAAAAGGGGCTTTCATTCGTGAGTAAAGTCCGCTGCGGAGAAACATTTCCAATCCCCGTAATGGGGTTGGTCCGGTCATGATTTTCTCAAATTCACTGCGAATTCGCTCCATGGCAATCCAGCTTAGGGTATCTCTCTCCGATAGAATTCCCTTCCAGGTATGCAGGGCAATGGAGAAACCAAACACCGAAGCGAAGCGAATACAGCGAACCATACGCAGCGCATCTTCACGAAAGCGAAGACGGGCATCGCCGACACAGCGAATCACTTGTTTATCAATATCCTCTCGTCCGCCAAACGGATCCACCCAGGAACCGTCGATGCCTCTGGCCATGGCATTCATCGTAAAATCGCGCCGCGTCAAATCTTCCTTCACATCTCGGACAAAAGCGACCTCGGTCGGATGCCGATGATCCTCATACCCGCTCTCCACCCGATAAGTGGTCACTTCGAAAGCCTGACCTTCCATCAGCACTGTAACGGTTCCGTGCTTGATGCCTGTAGGAACCACTTTCGGAAAGACAGAGCAGGTCACTTCCGGCAAGGCCGAGGTCGTAATATCCATATCGCTGACCCTGCGCCCCATGTATTCGTCACGGACACAGCCTCCGACCCAGTATGCTTCATATCCATGCTGAAGCAGAGTGCGGATCACGTCCGCACTCCGCTCAGCCATATTCGGGTCTGCGTTGCGCCATTGTACTGAATTAAACATCTCTGCCATAGTATTCCCGTTCCTTCACCCGAAAAACAACGAGAGGGTAAGCTTAGCCACAGACCGGCTTCAGCTTGCCTACCTCCCGTCCCAACACTCGGTAATATATTTCTTCATATTTGCCGCGGATTAACTCATTACAGAACATTTTGCTGGATCGCTGCAAACATGCTTTCCGCAGACGTTCGCTCAGTGCTTCATCCTTAAATATCTCAAGCACATGCTGAGCCATTGAATGCGTATCTCCGATCGGAGCCAAATATCCTGTCTCACCATGCGTAACCAATTCAGGGATTCCGCCTGCTGTGGAACCCACGGTGGGTACCCCGCAAGCCATCGCTTCCAGGGCAACCAGACCGAAACTTTCCTTTTCCGAAGGAAGCAGCAGTACGTCGGCCATGGATATTACGTGGGCAATCTCATCTTGCTTGCCAAGAAAATGGACCTTGCTGCTGAGTCCCAGCTCATTGATCCGGCATTGGATCTTCGGCAGCTCAGGCCCTTCACCGACAAGCAGCAGCTTGCTTGGGACCTGTTCCTGTACCTGTGCGAATATCTCCAACACGTCGCCTACTCGCTTCACTGGCCGGAAATTAGAGATATGCATCACAATCTTTTCATCCGGATCGGCATAATCTCTGCGCAGAGACTCCGAATCCCGGGGATAATACACCCTAGGATCAACGAAGTTGTAGGTCAGGTCAACATCCCGGCTTATATCAAGCAGTTCCCGAGTCTCTCGGATCAGATCCTGAGAAACAGCCGTAACCGCATCACTCTCATTAATCGCGAGCCGGATTAGATCCTTCAGCGATTCATCCTGTGCCAGGACGGTAATATCCGTCCCATGCAGGGTGGTCACGACTTTAAGCTGATTCCCGACCATCTGCTTCGCCAAGAAAGCACATACCGCATGCGGCACCGCATAGTGGACATGAAGTACGTCAAGCTGCTGCATTTTTGCCACCTGCGCCATTTTGGTTGCTAGCGATAGATCATAAGGCGGGTACCTAAACACATAATAATCGTTCACTTCAACTTCATGATAAAAAATATTTTTATGAAAAGTCCCTAACCGGAACGGGATGCTATGTGCTATAAAATGAACCTGATGACCTTGCTCGGCCAGAAGCTTTCCAAGCTCCGTCGCCACCACCCCGGACCCGCCCAATGAAGGATAACAGGTAATTCCGATTTTTAATGGTTGTTGATTCATGTCAGGCCTCCTTTATCTACGCCTCTATATATTATGCCTGCTTGGAGCCGAATAGATGAACAACATATGGACTTTTACAAGCAAAACCTTCTGCATAAGGAATAAGCCTGCGCGCTCCAAGCAACGAATCCCTGGCCCGCACACGCTCTATGTATCCCTCTGTCAAAGGGGTAGAGACTGCATCCTCTTCAGCCTTCTGGAATTGGGAACGGTAACAAGACAAGGCTTGCTCTTTAACTGAATAATAATCCGTAACGTCAACGACCAAATCCGCTCTTCCTATGTCATTGATGAAATAAAAATAAAGCTCGTCCACTTTGACCGGTGAGTGCTCCGGCATATAGCGTCGAAGTTTTGCATTGAACACCGCTTCTTCTACCAAACGACTGCAGGCCACATGATCGGGATGACGATCTTCCCAATAGGGTGCAAACACAACCGAAGGAGCAAACCTGCGGATTTCTGCTGTCACCAGCTCAATATGCTCAGGTGTGACGAATAAACCTCGATCCGGCAATCCCAGATTCGTACGGACCTTGAGATCCAGCACACTGGCAGCATGATCTGCCTCTGCTTTGCGAATGGAGACCGTTCCATTGGATGACATCTCTGCCTGCGTCAGGTCACAAATCCCGATAGACAGTCCTGCCGCCGCATGCTTCGCAATCGTTCCTGCCATTCCAATCTCGGCATCGTCTGCGTGTGCCCCGAAGATTAAAATATCCAGCTTGTTGTTCATTAGCTGTCCACGCCCGGTTTGTATTTGTGCACAAGCTCTCTCCATGCAAAATCCCCGCGGTCCAGCGCTTTGACGAGAATTTCTGCAGTGGCTACATTGGTTGCAAGCGGAATTCCCTGCACGTCGCATAAACGAAGCAGTGCGTTAATGTCCGGCTCATGAGGCTGTGCCATCAAGGGATCGCGTAGAAAAATAATTAAATCCATTTCATTATCCGCTACGAGCGCTCCAATCTGCTGGTCGCCGCCAAGCGGGCCCGAAGCAAAGCGATGTATGCTGAGCTGGGTTTGTTCCATAATACGGGTACCTGTCGTGCCTGTGGAGTACAGTTTATGATCTTCAAATACACTTTCATATGCAATAACGAAATTGACCATTTCCTCTTTTTTACGGTCATGAGCGATAAATGCAATATTCATAGTCATTTCTCCCCTATGTTAGTCAATAAAATGATCAAATCCATAGACCAAGCCGGTATAACTCATTACCTTCTCCATTGCCATCTTTACACCTGGCATATAAGCTGCACGCTCATAGGAATCATGACGGATCTTCAGACTTTGACCGTATCCTCCAAAAATAACTTCCTGCTGCGCGAATACACCCGGCAAACGGACGCTGTGTATGCGGAAGCCGTTATAATAACCGCCTCTGGCACCTTCAATTACTTCCTCTTCCTTCGGATTGCCTTGGCGAATTTCCTCACGGTTCTGTGCAATCATTTCTGCTGTTTTTATCGAGGTGCCGGACGGAGCATCCAGCTTCTGGTCGCCATGGGTTTCAATAATCTCAACATGTGGCAAATATTTTGCCGCTTGGGCAGCAAACTTCATCATGAGGATGGCTCCAATGGAGAAGTTCGGGGCAATTAAACCGCCGATATTCTGCTCCGCACACTGCTTGTCCAACTCTTCGATTTGCTCCGGAGTGAAACCGGTTGTGCCTATAATCGGACGCACACCATGCTTAATAGCCAGCGCCGTGTTGCTGTAAGCAAATTGCGGAGTTGTAAAATCAACCATAACATCCGGTCTGGATTCAACCAGCGCCATTTCCAAATCGGATGTTACGCGGATGCCGCAGGCTGGCAGACCAACAAGTGTCCCTGCGTCTGCGCCTGCATCAGATTTTCCTACGGCTGCTACCAGTTCCAGTTCCTCATCACCTAGCACCAGCTTCACAACTTCTTTACCCATACGGCCGCCGGCACCGACGACCGCTACTTTCATTTTGTTTGCCATCTACATTTCCTCACTTTCAATCCGATGCTGAATTCTGCAAATATGATCTCAAGCGCTGTTTAAGCTCCTCCATAATATACTGAAGACCACTTTCCTGAGGATACAGCGCAATGACTTCTTTAAGCGTGGATATGGCAAGCGCGTGCTCGTCGAGTTCACTATAGACAAGGGCCAGCCATACATACGCCTGAGCATATAAAGGGTCCATCGCTACGGCTGATTTCAGATGCGATATGGCCTGATACAGCTCCGTCTTGGTGACATCCTTGCGGTTCTCCACCATTTTTCGGGCTCGCTGCACCAGTTCTGCAGCCTTAATATGCTGTAAATGAACACCATACTCCGGTTTGTCAGGCTGCAATCTTACGGCTTCTTCCGCGTGAATGATCGCCATATCCAGCTTGTTGCTTCTGCCATAGGTGATGGAGCATCGGTAGTGGACTTCAGCATCTCCGGGATTAGCGGCAATCGCTTGCTCAAACCAACGCAACGCCTCGTCGAAATCATTTTGAAGGATGCATCGATATGCTTTTTGTATATAGCTTTCAGGTTTCACTGGCTGTCCCTCCCCACAGCGGGTTTGGTACAGCATATGTAGCAGCAGCCTAATCGGTGTTTATTTTCGTCCAACGATCGGCATCACGCGTCGAAAATTTATGCATGACTTTATTATGGGCCTCCGCCAGATCAATGCCAAGCGAATTGGCAAAACAGATGGTGATAAACAGGATATCTCCAAGTTCCATTTCAATGGAATTATCCGCTTCATCCGCTTTCTTCGGCTTCTCGCCAAACTGATGATTAACCTCTCTGGCAAGCTCGCCGACCTCTTCCGACATCCGGGCCATCATGGATAAAGGACTGAAATAACCTTCCTTGAACTGTGATATATATCGATCGACTTCCTGCTGCATTTCAGCCATTGATTTTTCCAAGATTCCGATAACTCCCTTCACTGCGCAGTAAGCTTCCAACATGAAGTCTTCAGCAGCTTTCACTTGTCGTCACGGCGACAGGTTTTAAACCTATGTTATCGTAAAGCCCATTTGAAAACAAATAAATTTTTATTGCTGCAACATTATCGGCACATACTAGTTAGGGATACGAGTTAACCAGACATACGGATACAGTCCACTACAGGAAATTCAGGAGGTCTTATGAGAACATCCATGTTGATGCATCAGCTTCGAACGATGATTCCAATCATCATCGGTTCTGCCATATACGCATTCGGTCTGCTCTATTTCATCATTCCGAATGAACTCATGGAAGGTGGAGTCACCGGCATCACCGTCCTTCTCAATTACGCCTTCAACATTTCCCCGTCCATCTCGACCATGGTATTAAATATTCCGCTATTTTTGGTTGGAATGAAAATCCTCGGAAAGCGCCAGTCCATCTATACGGGTCTCGGTATCGCCTCACTAACCCTGTTCCTCTGGTTATTCGAGATGCTGATCAATCGGGGATATATTGTGCCGTTTCGGACAGAGCATGATTATATTCTCGCGTCTCTCTATGCAGGCGTAACGCTTGGGGCTGGGCTCGGCATTGTGTTTCGATTCGGCGGAACCACCGGCGGCTCCGATATTATCGCCAGAATCATTAATCGCAAGTTCGGCTTCAGTATGGGTCAGATCATACTGTCACTTGATATTTTGATTATCGGGCTTTCGTTATTCTTTATCCCGCTCGAACGGATTTTATATACCCTGGTTGCCGTGTTCATTGCTTCGAAGGTCATCGATTTTATACAGGAGGGTGCCTATGCTGCCAGAGCTTTTACCATCATTAGTGATCATGCCCCCGAGATCGCCGAACGCATCACCATCGATATGGAACGCGGGGTTACGCTTATTCCCGCCATCGGTGTCTACTCCAAACAAGCCAAACATATGGTTTACTGCGTAGTGTCCAGACAGGAGATCCGCCGACTGACCGAAATAGCCAAATCCATTGATCCTCGTGCGTTCATGATCATTAACGATGTCAATGATGTCCACGGGGAAGGATTTAAAGAGGAATAGCCCGGTTTGCACCGGGCTGCTTCGAACTCATATCATATGTTGCTTACAATTTACGCGGAAACATCGGTTTAGAGCTATACTGCTGACCGCGATATTTGCGATAGCCTACAAACGTTAAAGCTGCCAGGATGAAGGCACCGATGACCAGCTGCCATGTCCAAGGCTCCCTAACCTCTGCCAGAGGAGCAAGGGCCGGCTCATCCTTCTTCTTGCCAAACAGCATATTCATCATTTCCTCGCCCTGCGGCAGCACTCTTTGTACTTCGGATGTTTCTCCAGAGGTCACCAGACCACCCGCATAGGAAATCCAGGATTCAATCATGTTCACATCCTCAGGCTTTCGCTGAATAACGATGGACGGGCGTATGAGCTCATAATGTTCTTCCAGGCTGTCGTAAGCCCTTTTCATGCCGGGTTTATCCTGCTGCGCGGCATACTGCCCCATTACTCTAAGATCTTCACGAATCACCTTGAAGTACTGGAGCCATAATGCATCCCTCGAATGAATCAAGCTGTCTGATGCCATGCGGAGTTTACCTGCAGACCTCATCCAGTGCTGAGGTTCCTGCACGGCTCTTGCAGTAGCTTCTTTCATCTCCAAAATGCTCTCGGCCAGTGCATGAATACCTTCAACTCCGGTCAATCCCTGAAATGAGGAAGCTTCAAAAAGGCTGGATACCCGGCGGGTATCCTCAAGCACGGCTTGTACATTGCCTTCCTCCACATGACGGTACAGCTGCTCTACTTCCTTATTCAGCGCTTTGGCCTGAATGGAAGCAGCGGGCGAGTTTTCCGTATCTCCACTCACGGGATCAGCCCATATAGGATCACAGATGCTGATGGCATGCAGCAGCAATAGTGCAGACAGGACCAGCAGGAGCTTGCGAAAGGTTCGAAACATGGGACATCCCTCCTACCGTATATGTATGGCAGAAGGGATGTGCATAGAACTGTATTGCCGAATTGGCTATAGTCGTTTGGAATTACCGTATCTCATGAATATCCAGGCAGCAAAGCCGCTAGAAAGAGTCAGGAGGTAGGTAAAGAGCTCTACAGCGGAAAGATCATCATATAACTCCCCCGGCAGCCAAGGAAACACTCCATAAGTATAATCCACTGTATCATTCAATAGAGTCCATGCGATGGCCCCGGTAAGCGCTGTCCAGCGGTAATGAAACAACCGGACAAACAGCAGCGCCTCCACCGCCATCGCCGTATGCGAGGCAACCAGCATCCAATCCTGCCATGCCAGCACATCCCCTTGGGCTTGTCCTGCAAATATAATGGCAACTGCCCATACCCCGTACTTCACTGAGGTAACAACGGCCAATGCCTCAATGAACTGCTGAAACAAGGCACTGCCCAATCGCTTAGGCGGGTATAGAAGCAGCAGTAGTGCCAAACAGAAGAACAAACTCGCCGTCGGACTGTCCGGTACAAATATGACCTGCCATATGTAGCCGTGGTTCACCGTGTCAACCATTTGACCACCGTACCATATGTATCCATAAATCGTTCCAAGTGCATTGCATATGAACAATAACCACAGAATCGATCGCTTACTTAAAAATTCCCGGCTCCACAGATGTGAAATTGACAAACTCCGTCCTCCTTGTCTCATATGACTGTATTCTAATTACATAGCTACAGCCGATTATACCTAAACGCCCGATACATTTCATCTAAACCCTTCCTATTTAAAAAAACCTGACCGCATCAGCGGTCAGGTTCCTCTGTGTATCATTACTCTCCAGCAGCTTCTGCTTTCTGGCTTGCAAGCCATTCAGCCAACTGATCAAGCTCTGCTTCGGTTACACCAAAACCTAAAGCCTGACCTTTCATTGGAGGCATAGTACCTTGGCCATTTTCAATGATAGCCATGATCTCTTCCTTGGTGTGGGTATCCCCAACACCGCGAAGCGATGGACCGGATGCCCCTTTCAGATCTGCAGCATGACAGGTGATGCATGTAGCTGTCTTAAAGGTTTCCATTGCCGGATTATCCTTGTCCACAATCGCTACAATACTATCTTCCGACTGCTTGCCGCTGGTTGTCGGCAGTCCCGCTGCATGTTTCTCTTCTGCTTCTTCTTCCCGCTGAATATGCTCAGGCTTCTGTCCCGTAGCTTCCAACTCATGCACATAGTGCGTCCATGCTGCATTCGTCAGATAAATGACGGCAAACAACGACAGAATCATAAGTGCCGAAGTAATCGGCCTTTTATAGAATCGCCGTTCTTTCCCTGTATCAAGGAAAGGAACCAGCAGCAATGCACCGAAGGCGACCCCTGAAACCCCAATTGTACCGAGAACGACATAATCACCGGAAGCGTAAGGAAGCTTCAAGTATTCATACAAGAACAGGAAGTACCAGTCCGGCATCGGGATTACAGAAGCCCCCGGATCTGCCGGATAACCAAGCGGAGCCGGTTCCGAGATGGTCAGCACAAGAAATCCGACCAACACAACGACCCCAACCATCCATTCCTTCAGCAAGAAGTTAGGAATGAACGCTTCTGATTTACCGGGATAAGCGGTGTAATCCGGCGGGGTAACCCATCCGCTGCCTTTTTTCACACGCGAATCGCCGACAAAAACTACTTTCTCATCAGATTTATGACCATGTGCCATAAATATGCGCCTCCCTTCTTCTTATAGTGGACCGGAAATACCTTGTCGGCGGATCATAATAAAGTGTCCTACCAATAGGGCAAGAAGGACAGCCGGAAGGAAGAATACGTGAATAGCGAAGAAACGTGTTAGCGTTTCGGCACCAACAATCGTACCGCCCTGCAGCAATTCTTTAATGATTGGTCCAAGCCAAGGTACGGAGTTCGCAATCTCCAATGTAACTTTTGTAGCGAAGTAAGCTTTGTTATCCCATGGCAGCAGGTAACCTGTCAGACCAAGACCGAGCATAACAAAGAAAATGAGCATGCCGACTACCCAGTTCATTTCACGCGGCGCTTTGTAAGAGCCTGTGAAGAACACGCGCATCGTATGCAGGAACATCATTACGATTACCAAGCTTGCGCCCCAGTGATGCATACCGCGGACAATCTGTCCAAAAGCAACCTGTGTTTGCAGGTACTCGACACTGTTGTAAGCGTTTATGATATCGGGCACATAATACATCGTCAGGAACATCCCCGACAGAATCTGGATGACTGTGATAAAAAACGTCAAGCCGCCGAAACAGTACACAAACGCGGAGAAATGATGCGCCGGGTTTACGTGTTCCGGTACCTCGTGGTCTGCAACGTCTCTCCAAATCGGCGTGATATCGAGACGTTCATCAATCCAGTTGTAGACATTCTTCAACATCTGAATCTACGCCTCCTATTTAACTACGGTATTTGGCACGATGGCGCCGAGGTAAATCCAGCCGTTATCAATTTTCGTCTCGTACTGGTCAAGCGGCTTCGGCGCAACTGCAAGATTCTTACCGTCCGGTGTATAACGTGCACCGTGGCAAGGGCAGTGGTACTCATCCGGGAAATTCTTGTTGTTATTCCATCCAACAAGGCATCCCAAATGCTTACAAATTGGTGAAAGCGCTACAATCTCACCTTGATCGTTCTTACGAATCCACGCCGTCAAAGTGGCTGTACTGTTGTACCAGCCGTCCTGCTGTTTGAGTTCAAAATGGAATTCTTGTGGATCGTTGGTAATTTTGCTCTCTTCCGCTACCTTTACAAAAGATCCTTCTTCTTTATTCTGAAGAATCGGATCAACGGCAAAGCGAAGCATTGGCAAAACTACCCCAGCAGCCATATAAGCTGTGGCACCGCCCAACGTGTATGTAAGAAATTGTCTGCGGGACATCTCTTTCAGACGGGGTGGATTGTGCGATTCTTCATGCTCGTCATTGTGGTTGCTGCTCATTCTGTGTTCAACCCCCTTTGTCAACCGTTCTTAAGTGTCATCAATGATCAAAATCACACGACTTACTAGGACATACTAATAATATATTAGGCACCCAAGACCGTCAAGAATTTGAACCCCAAATTTGGGTTCGCTTCCAATAGCCCTTTCATAAATTGTTGGTTTTTTGTCACATTTCGATACGGCTTTCCTGCTGCCACATTTCACTGATTTGTTCGGCAACAACGGCCGCCAAGGGGGTATCTCCATTGCCTTCAAACCTGCGCCGGGACAGCACCAGCGAACTTTCAGGCACATCCTCTTCAGAAAGCTCGCGATCGGCTGTCATGACAACAACATATTTGAACCCGATGGATTTGACATTGTGACAAACTTCATTTAGAAGCTTTATATCTTCAGTCTTTCCATATTGTATGGCTGGATATGTAATCAATCTGCCCTTAAACGGAATTTCTGCCAAATCCATAAAATCCCGAAGCCGCTCCAGTGCAGCAGTCACTTCCCACGGCGACTCCAAACCTGATAATCCGGTATACGGAATGAGGCAGGTATCATAGAAAGGCTTCAGTTCCTCCCAAGTTTGCTCGTCCACTTCACTAAATTTCATGCAGGGTACATCCTTTCTGCTCACTCATTATGATTTTTCTTCATTATAAGAGTGAATCTGCAGTAAGGCAAAAAAAAGAAGAAATGCGATAAAGCATTTCTTCAATTCAAAGTCCTCAGTTCATCCGTCAGGTTTCGGAAAGCCACTTCGTCGCCGGAAGCCAGCGCTTCGTCAATTTCTTTATACAGCTCTTCACTCCGATGCTTGCGCAATGCTTCGTCCCACACCATCTCGGCCGCCAGACCTAACATAACCTCGTAAGTAACCTTCATCTTATCCATTAGGATGCACCTCCAAACTAAATTTGCATATAGCTTATATTCTTTCCCATTAATTGCTTTACTCTCATAAAATCATTTTGGCTGTTTCGACTACCTAACCATGCTAGAGGATCAAATCGTTCGAATCGCTGATATGTATACTGGCTTCCGCAGCCTTTAAGCCAAGCGCGGTCATTTTGTACGAAGTTCCCATCGTTTGGCTCTCCCCTATACGGATCATCCCTAAATGCATCAGCATACGGATAATCCGATGCTCGAGCATATTTTGCGGACTATCATAATAGAAAGGACGGATTAGCCAACCCAGCGATTCATAAAGAGATGCAGCTGTAACCCAATCTCTTGCACATTGACTGATCCAGTACACAAGAGAAGTGATATTGGGAATTGCGCCCTTATACAGTCTTAACCAAAAGCGGAATATCTGTATCACGCTAACTTGATTTCCTTCCTCAATAAACGAAGTTCCGCTTTCCGTCAAGATTAACCGGGCATTGCTTTCCGTGATCCATTTTCTTGCGTAAGCATAATCGTACAGCAGTGCAAATCGATCGGGATATTCAATGCAGGATCGGCCGTACCCAAAGCGCCATGCACCTTTCGTGATCAGCGGCTCCGTAATATGCAGCGTGCTCATCAGCTGCTGCTGGTTCCGCCTGTACATAAACCCTTCCTGATTCAATTCAATATCATGTCCACCGACATACTTAAGAATCAGCATCAAATCTTCCGCGGCCAGTCCCTGCTCGTCCCGATATACTTCCGGATCATCCGTCAATCGCTGCAGGTTTTCATGGAGACGTTCACGAAGCACGTCCCGAAAGCGCTCCTTCAAATCCGAAGGTACTTGAAACAAATATTTGGTGGAGTGGGTAAAACCGTTAAACAGCCACCCGCTTCGGCGATAGCGTGCAACAGCCTCACGCGGACTTTCCGTTTTCTCGGAAGCCTTCTTTTTCACAGGGGCCTTTGCACCCTTCTCTTCCACATCCGCCGTAAGGCGTATCGCAGCAGTCAATTCTTCCAGGCTGTAGCCTGTTCGAGTGTCAAAGACCAGGTTGTTCAGGAAACGCAAATCGCTTGGTGTCAAGCTGCTAACCTGCTCCTCGAAGAACTCTCTTCTTCCGAGCTTGGACAGGATGCTCTGAATCAACTCATGCTTCGAATTTCTCTTGGCGTCACAATCGTAATGATTCGCTATATTGCTAAGCTGTCCAATATCGGCATATGTGAGCATATCCGCTAGATTCATCTTCCATCGCCTCGCCGTTTTACAACCATTATGGGAAGGTTTTGAACATTTGATACCTGTTTGCTTCAGTTTACGAAATTATTTTTTTGTATATAAAAATGACTATGCTCTCTTATATAATGATAGAATGCCTATAGAGTCAAAATATAACATTTATGAAGCCCTCATCTAATAAAATGAAATGCACGTTGATATGAAAGTGATTTTCAAAATTCAGGAAGGGGAATTATTGTGAGAACACCAGAGCATGAAATATAACTTGGCGCCCATAGAATTCGAGGGCCTCCATATCCAAAGCAATTTCAGATGCAGTTACAACTCATTATAAATTGTTATGGAGGTTGTCAAACCATGATTAAAGACAGACAGTTTATGGCCTATATCCAAGAAGTGGATCAGCATTTTTCTGGATGGGACTTTTCACATATCACGGCTTCAGGACGCATGCAGTCGCAGCTTCTTCCCTAGTCCTTGGGCAGTTTGGTCATTCCCTTGTTGCGGAATGCCAATACGCTGCTGGACATGGGTACGGGCGGTGGGGAGTTCTTATCCTCTCTTCAGCCCTTGCCACAGTCCGTCTACGCAACTGAAGGATATAAGCCTAATGTACCGGTGGCGAAGAAGCAGCTCGAGCCGCTGGGGGTAAAGGTTGTGTATTTCGAAG
This sequence comes from Paenibacillus glucanolyticus NBRC 15330, assembly GCF_004000885.1. GTDB lineage: Bacteria > Bacillota > Bacilli > Paenibacillales > Paenibacillaceae > Paenibacillus_AQ > Paenibacillus_AQ glucanolyticus. The sequence goes on along the minus strand of NZ_BIMC01000004.1, from coordinate 305,980 downwards.
ACGATGCTTCCCTTCCTTTGGAAGATCATTATTTTGATCTGATCATCAATCAGCATGAATCCTATTCCGTCACGGAACTGCGGAGAATTTCGAACGATCGGGGTATATTCATAACCCAGCAATCCGGGGGAACGGATTGCGCAGGAATCAACGAAATGTTTGGAGTCCCGCTGAATGAAGAGTTCGCTCATTGGAATCTGGAAACGGCGATGGAAGAGCTGCTCGATCATCGTTTTAACATCACTCTCAGCCGGGAAGACTTCCCGCTGCAGCGATTTTATGACATCGGTGCGCTGGTGTATTACCTGAAAGCCATTCCGTGGCAGATCCCTGATTTCACCGTGGAACGCTACCTGGAGCCGTTGCATCGAATCCATCTTGTCATCCAGTCCAAGGGCTACTTCGAGATTCAGCAGCATCGATTCATCGTGAAAGCAGAAGTTTAAACGACAGTCCTTATAATAAAGAGGAGCCTCCCCCGGGGAAGGCTCCTCTTTATTATAATTCAATGTACTTACGACTGCTTTGTCAGCAAATGCTTGGTACAGTTAAAGAGAAGGGGCGACCAATCATCGTCTTTTCTCTCCAGGACGGTGAGCGACAAATTGCCAATGCGTTCACTCAGAACACCACGACATACCAGTTTGTACAATTGCGCCAAAAAACCGCCATGACTGACAACCAGAATGTTTGCATTCGGATGTCTATGCCACATATCGTCAAGGAAAACAAGCCCCCTCGACTGCAGCTCAATGTCTGATTCCTGCCCTAAATCCTGCAGATGCCAGTCGGCACCGAACCTGGATTCACGTTCTTCCGCTGTTAAACCCTCCACCTGTCCGTATCTGCGCTCACGCAAACGGTTATCCGGTGGTGCCAATGGAATATTCAGCATGGATGAGATGATCTTCGCCGTCTCCTCGGCACGGGAGAGACCGCTGCTAATCGCAAAATCCCATCGATAGGACTCCTGCAGGAGTCTTTCCCCTAGCAAACGCGCTTGATTACGACCTTCCTCGTTAAGTGGAATGTCCGTTTGGCCTTGTATTTTGCCTACAGCATTCCAATCTGTTAAACCGTGACGAACCAAGCCGATCTGCATGCCACATCTCCTCCATCCTCATGTATTTTATCTTCTCACCCGATTTAATCTCTTCAGGAAAAACAAGGCGAAGCCGATTCCCAGCAGGGACAGGATCATCCAATATTCTGGCTGAGTTGGGCTCATATCAACCACAAAAGGATCAATAATCCCGCTGTTGGTTTTCGGAATGTTGTAATCGTCCTGAGAAGCCAGGCCATGGGCTGTGTCAGCCACTCCCGTAGGAATTATTCCTGTAGTTACCGCTTCCGGTACGGGGTCCGGCTGATTGCCCATCGTTGCAAAATAGACAAAGCTGCAAACAAACAATGCCAGAAACCCTGCAATCATTAGAGTCAACCGTTTACGGGAAACCCGGCTTACCGCACGGCTCTTGGATGTTTCCTCCACCAGCCACGGGAAATCACGATAAATCCGATCCATTACATTGCGGTTGATTTGGTCAGCGTCCATATCCGGAATTTCATGCTCCAACGCATGGACCAGATCTTGACTCTCCACCCACATTTCGTACTCCTCTGCACATGAACTGCAGGTTTGAACATGTGCTTTCAGCCGTTGTCGCCGCAGATCATTGTCAGGCAAATCCCAGACACTTTCCATCAGCTCTTGGGCTTCATCGCAAGTCATCTGCTCTTCATCCCTCTCAGATCCTCAAAAACCGGCTCATGAAAATAAGGTTCGAGCTGAATTTTGACACTGCCACGGGCTCTGAACAACAACGATTTGACCGAGCTGACACTCTGACCCAAAATATCCGCGATTTCTTGATAATCCAGTTGATCGTACTCCCGAAGAATCAGTGCAGATCTTTGTTTCTCCGGCAAATTATTAATGGCTTCTCTTACCATATGTACTCGTTCGCTTCGCAGAATCGCCTGTTCCGGAGCAACCTCCAGTGGAGCCACCGGAACGACTCCACTCTCCTCAAGCGGCAATGTGCCGCTGCGATGCTTGCGGAGCTCGCTGAGCACGGTGTTCCGTGCAATGGTATAGAGCCATGTTGAGAAGGATGCATCTACTTCTCGGAATGAATGCAAGCTTCGGAAAGCCTTGTAAAATGTTTCCGAGCATAAATCCTCAGCCATAAGCTCCATCTGCGAGCTTTTTAACATATGATAGACAAATGCTAATATTTTCCTCTGATAACGTCGCATTAATTCGGAATAAAGTTCGGTATTGCCTTGCTTGATTTCCTGGATCAATTGGGAATCCGTCATATGATTTTTCGTTCCTCCTTCACCCACCGGTGCCTCTTCCTTGTCCTGTACTTGTTCAAGGATGCAAAATCAAGGATTTGCAAAAGTACCGTCAAACCATATATAGTTACGCCTCATGTTGTCTGACTATTCTATGTATTTGGCAATTTCCCCAAATCTTCTACACTAGTACTCTAGCATTATAGCACAATTTGGAGAAAAGTTCAGGTTTGTGCCAGGAGGTTTACCACGGTTAGGAAAATAGACAAAAAAAATCCGCCTTCAAATTTGAAGGCGGTTGCACAAAGTGCAATATTTTGGATAGGAGTGGAGAGAAACCATACTGTACTTTTATTATATGTATACGTTTACATTTTGTCAACACATTAAACACATTTATTTCCGGTTGTTTTAAACAACCGGAAATATCACTGGTAAACCGAATGTCCTTGCGATATCAGCAGCTCTTTAGCACGCTCCTGTTCCATTTCATTGCGGAAGGAAAGTCTCATAACACCCGGAACATCTTCCCGGCTCTCGATAATCTGCATGTTGCTGAGGTTAATGCGGTTTGTTCCCAAATCAGTTGCGATTCGACCGATGATCCCTGGATGGTCAGGTACGTCAAGATACAAATCGTACCGGGATACAATCATACCCTTACGTCTCTCAGGAAGCACACTGCGGAACTCCCCCGCTCTGCGGAAAGCCTCTTCGATAGCAGGTCCGTCTTGATTCTCCAGCATATCCATAAACCGCTGAATTCCTTCATTCCAGTCCCGAAGTAAAGGAAGCATTACATTGCGATTGTTTAATAAAATGTCCCGCCAAACCACGGGATCACTGGATGCAATTCGGGTAATATCCCGGAAGCCACCTGCAGCAAGTGTGCGGTACAGCGGATTCTCCTCATTATAGGAGCTGATTTGGTTCACCAAAGCCACTGCGATCACATGGGGCAGGTGACTGATCGCCCCTACAATCTCATCATGCAGTCTCGGCTCTACCTTCACAATATGCGCCCGTGTATGAGCAAGAAGCTCCACAAGAGTATCCAGCTTCTCCTGAGGCACTTGATCTGGAGGGGTGAGGACATAATAAGCATTCTCGAACAAAACCGTCGAAGCAGCACCTACACCTGATCGCTCCGACCCAGCCATTGGGTGTCCTCCGATAAAGCAAGCTTCCTTAAGTGTTAGCTGTGCTGCACATTCCGCAATGCTGGCTTTTGTGCTGCCTACATCTGTGATAATGCACCCGGGTTTAAGCGGCAATTCGCTTAAACGCTTTATATATGTCTCCAGGCTGCCTACAGGAACGCACAGGAATATCACATCCGCATCCTGGGCTGCTTCTTCTACCGATAGGGTAACCTTGTCAACAACGGACTTGGCCGTAACCTGATCGGCATATTCCTGGGTGTGGGCATAACCCGTAACGGTTATGCCTGGTTTTCCTTTGAAGCATAATGCTAACGAACCGCCGATCAAGCCGACGCCAAAAATAGAAATGTGCATTGTCATGTTCTCTCTCACTCGTTTCAAGCTGCGATTATTTGTGGTGTCATTCGATCAGGCTGGAGAATTCACTTCGTGGAGCACTTGCTCCAAAGCGCCGATAAAAGCCTTGTTCTGTTCCTCGGAACCTACGGTTACGCGAATGTAGCTCGGGTAGACCTCAAATCCCGGTCGCACGATAATGCCTTTGCTAAGCAGTAATTTGAACACTTCGGTACCCGGATTCTGTACATCCACCATGATGAAATTACCGTTCGCAGGGAAGTAGGACAGCCCGAGGCGATCGAATTGCTGCTGAATATACGTAATGCCTTCGGCATTCCGCTGACGGCATTTGGCAACAAACTCCTGATCCTTCAGAGCAGCTTTCGCGGCTACTTGGGCAAGGCGACCTGTGTTAAATGGCTCGCGTACCCGGTTAATCAGGGAGATAACTTCCTGTTGACCGATGCCGTAACCGATGCGAAGCGCTGCCAATCCGTATATTTTGGAGAAGGTACGCAGAATAACCAGATTAGGATAGCGTTCCATCAGCTTGATGCTGGCTGGATAAGAAGCGTCCGTAACATATTCATAATAAGCTTCATCCAGTACAACCATTACGTGGGCAGGAACCTCATCCAGGAAGGATACCAGTTCACTCTCGGATACGATGGTTCCCGTAGGGTTATTCGGGTTGCACACCCATATTATTTTCGTTTTGTCCGTAATGACATTGACCATGCCCGGAAGATCATGCTTCCCGTTGATCAGCGGTACCTCAATGCTCACGGCACCTTCAATGTCTGCATTGGTTTTATACACGGAGAAGGTCTGATCCGCCATAATGGTCTCATCCCCCGGCTCCAGGAACGCTCGAATAATGAGAGCAATAATCTCGTCGGATCCGCATCCGAAAATAATTTGACTGCGTTCAATTGCCAGCTGGTCAGCAAGCTCTGCCGTTAAATCAGCCGCGCTTCCGTCCGGATACAAGCTGAGTGTTCCCAGTTCAGCGGTGATCGCTTCGGTTGCCCGCGGCGAGCAGCCATAAGGGTTCTCATTGGAGGCCAATTTAATGACAACATCAAGTCCTAATTCTTTTTTCACCTCTTCAATCGGCTTGCCCGGTTGATATACAGGAAGATTTACAATTTGCGCTTTTGGTTTCATTCGATATTCGCCTCACCTTTCATAACTGCTGTACACAACGCTAACCTTTTAATTGTGCCACAAACTCTCTAATTTGCAAAAGTCCCTGCTGACGCGTCTCTTCTTTTTCCAAGATAGGTATATTGGATTCAATCTGGCGTACAATCGCGCTTCCGACAACCACACCGTCACAGATTTTCGAGAATCTGGCCACTTGCTCGCCGGACGATATGCCAAAACCAATCGCTATCGGAACATGGCTGTATTGCTTCACCGTTTCAAGGAAGGACTCAATTCCCGAATAAAAATCGGAGCGCTCTCCCGTCACACCAAGCGAGGATACGCAATAGACAAAGCCGGTCGCCTCTGAAGCAATGCTCGCAATCCGTTCATGCGAGGTTGGTGCCACCAGCGGAATCAGGTGGACGCCTGCAGCATGTGCCCGGCTCCTGATCTCTTCGGATTCCTCCACCGGAAGATCGGGAATGATCAAGCCGCTGATATCATTCTTCAGCACTTCCTCAAAAAATGTATCCAGCCCGGTTTGCAGAACCGGATTGTAATAGGTAAAGAGAATGAACGGCAGCTTGCTTCCGAGGTCTCTAGCCAGACGCGCAGTTTCCATGCAAGTTCGGATCGTTACCTTGCTCTTCAGTGCACGCTCGGAAGCGCGCTGGATGACCGGGCCGTCGGCAAGAGGATCCGAATAAGGAACGCCGAGTTCAATAATATCGGCTCCTGCAAGTTCAAGCTCGTGAATGATATCCAGCGTCGACTTCACATCGGGATCGCCGACAGTAAGATAAGGAATCAGGGCGGTTTTGTGTTGCTGTTTTAACGATGCAAAGGTCTCATCAATACGGTTCATTCTGTTATCCCTCCCGTGTAAGCCATGATGGACTCCACATCCTTGTCACCGCGACCAGATAAATTAATCACCACGATATCGTCCTCAGACCATGTTGACGCCATCTTCACCGCTTGTGCCACGGCGTGGGCGGATTCCAGAGCCGGAATGATGCCTTCCGTGCGGCATAACAGCTGCAGGGCATCCAGTGCCTCTTGGTCCGTTATCGGCACATACTGCACACGCTCAATATCTTTCAGGTATGAATGCTCCGGGCCAACACCCGGATAATCGAGGCCGGCAGAAATGGAATGCGCCTCCTGAACCTGACCGTATTCATCCTGGAGCAAATAACTCATCGATCCCTGGAACACACCATGTGTCCCTTTGGACATGGTAGCCGCATGAAAATCGGTATCCACACCTTTACCTGCCGCTTCAACGCCGATCAGACCCACTTCCTTATCTTCGAGGAACGGGTAGAACATCCCGATGGCATTGCTCCCTCCCCCGATCGGAGCGAGAATCACGTTCGGAAGGCGTCCTTCCGTCTCCAAAATCTGCTTGCGGGTCTCATCCCCGATAATTCGCTGGAAGTTCCGCACCATCATCGGATAAGGATGCGGACCTACGACAGAACCCAGAACGTAGAAGGTATCCTCCACGTTGCTGACCCAGTAGCGAAGCGCTTCGTTGCCCGCATCTTTCAGGGTACGGCTTCCCGAAGTCACCGGAATCACTTCTGCCCCGAGCATTTTCATACGGAACACATTCAACTGCTGCCGCTTGGTATCTTCCTCGCCCATGAACACTTTGCATTCAAGACCCAGGAGAGCAGCTACCGTTGCAGTTGCGACTCCATGCTGTCCGGCACCCGTCTCGGCAATCACCTTGCCCTTGCCCATGCGCTTGGCTAATACGCCCTGAGCGATGGCATTGTTGATTTTGTGGGCGCCTGTATGATTCAAATCCTCGCGCTTGAGATAGATTTTGGCCTTGCCCAGTTGCTGGCTTAACCGTTCTGCATAATACAGAGGCGTTTCCCGCCCGGAGTACTGCTTAAGCAAATAAGCGATTTCTTCCTTGAATTCAGGATCCTCCGAAAAGCGATTATATTCCTGTTCAAGCTCTATTAAAGCGTTCATGAGTGTTTCCGGCACAAACCGGCCTCCAAACACCCCGAAACGTCCATTACGGTCCGGAAGCTGTGTCATTTCCCCTTCACCCTTTCTACGAATGCAGTCACTTTGTTTATATCCTTCACGCCAGGTTCACTCTCTACACCGCTGGATACATCCACGCCGTATGGAGCATATTGGCCGATTAAATGCGATACATTATCCGAATCGAGCCCGCCTGCTATAAACAAGGGAATTCCTTGCTGTGAGGCCCACCGCTGGTAAGGTGGAATCAGGTCCCAGGCAAATGTCTTGCCAGATCCACCGCCGTACACCGGATCGTAGGTGTCCAGCAGCAATCCGTCGATGCATCCAGCGTACGCATCCAGTGAGGACAGACGATCCGCTTCCGAACGGTCACTCTCGATAGATACAGCCTTAAAAACGGAAACCGGGAAGCGCTCCTTCACTTCCCGGCAAAATTGCGGCGATTCCTGACCGTGCAGCTGCACGACATCGAGCGCCGCTTCTTGAAGGAGCTCTTCCAGCTCATTCAGATCAGGGTTAACCAAGACGCCGACGGCGGCAGGAGTCTTGCCCGTATCCCATTGCCGCAATACTTGAATCAGCTGTGCAGCTTGCTTGGGCGATACGTTTCGCCGACTCTTCGCAAATACAAATCCGATATAATCCACAGGTAAGTTTATCATAGATTTTAGCACTTCAACGCTTTGAAGTCCACATATTTTTAGAACCGTACTCATCAGCGAATGCTCCCCTTTATTCTGTGTCTGCAGCAATCGGCAAGGGTCCCATCAGATCATTAACCGCCCGGAATACATCCTGCTGACGCATGAAATGCTCTCCTACCAGAACACCATGTGCCCCGACATAATGCAGGTAAGATATATCTGCGGGTCCTGAGATTCCACTCTCGCTGATCAAGGTGATTCCTTGAGGAACTTGCGCTGCGATATCAGCCGTTGTCTGAAGCGAAGTTTCGAACGTACGGAGATTTCGATTGTTAATCCCGATAAGCTGAGCGGTGCCCAGCTCAAGAACCGTCTCCATCTCCTTCTGATCGTGGACCTCGATCAAACAATCCAGACCGATGGAGCCCGCGGTCTCAATGAACTCCGCGATTTGCTGCGGCTCCAGGATGCTTGCAATCAACAGAACCGCATCCGCCCCCAGGAGGCGTGCTTCGTAAATCTGGGCCTCATCAATCAAGAAGTCCTTGCGCAGCAAGGGAATATGAACAGCTGCTCTAACCGCTTTTAAATATTCACCGCTACCTTGAAAATAGTCTCTGTCTGTCAGCACGGAGAGGCAATCCGCATCGGCCGCCTCATACGCTTTAGCGATCATAACCGGATCAAAATCCGGCCGGATCAAACCTTTGGAAGGAGATGCCTTCTTCACTTCGGCAATGAGCCCCATGCTGCGTTTTCGTCCTGTGGACAATGCCTTCTCGAATCCCAATGTGGGCGGTAATTCCGCGATCTGTCTCAGCGCCTCCGAGACGCTGAAGGTTTCGCGCAGCTGAGCAACCTCTTTGCGTTTCGTTTCTACAATTCGATCAAGATACATAACTCATTTCCCCCGTTCTTGAGATCAACTGCTCCAGCTTGGACTGAGCCAATCCCGTGTCGATTGCTCCCGCTGCCCGCTGTACGCCTTCTTTCAAACTGTCCGCCAGCCCCGATACGTAGATGCATGCTCCGGCATTGGCAAGCACAATATCCCGGTAAGCGCTCCGTTCACCGCGCAGCACTGAACCGATAATCGCTGCATTTTCCTTTGCGTCTCCGCCCAGGATGTCGCTCATCGGATGAACCGACAGTCCCAAATCATGAGGGTGAATATCGTAAGTATGGACTTCCCCGCCGCGAAGCTCAGATACACGTGTAGGCGCCGATATGCTGATCTCGTCCAAACCATCATGGCTGGTTACCACCATTGCGCGTTTTAGGCCGAGTTCTTTCAGCACTTGAGCAATAGTTTCCGTTTTATTCATATCGTAAATGCCGAGCATCTGCCGATCGGCGCCGGCAGGGTTCGTCAAAGGTCCAAGCATATTAAATACGGTCCGGATACCCAGCTCTTTTCGCGGTGCAGCGGCATATTTCATGGACGGGTGATAGATTTGTGCAAACAAGAAGCAAATACCGATATCATCCAGACATGCAGTTGCCTGCTCGGCGGTGAGGTGAATATTGACACCCAATGCCTCCAGCACGTCTGCGCTTCCCGCCCGGCCTGAAGCCGAACGGTTGCCGTGTTTTGCCACTCTGACCGATACCGAGGAGGAGATGATCGCGGATACGGTAGAAATGTTGAACTTGTGAATGCCGGATCCTCCGGTACCGCACGTATCCAGCAGTTGATTCCGCTCGGTAACAACGCGCCCGCCCGCTCCTCTCATCGCTTCGGCAAAACCCGTTATCTCCTCTACCGTCTCCCCCTTCATTCTCAAGGCAGTGAGCAGTGCGCCAATCTGCGAATGTGTTGCTTGGCCTTCCATGATGGACTGCATCACCCCACGGGCTTCATCCCGATTCAGGTCTTGACCCGCAATCAACTTCGTAAGACTGAATTGTACCGGTTCCATAACGTTCATAACGTTCTCCTCCTTCAGTTTAGGGTGTGTATTGATACAGATAATCCTGATTGATCAAATCGTTAGCGCCTGTGCTGGTCGGAAACATCGCCTCCGCTACGCGGATCGCCTTGAGCATGCCCTTGGCTTTATTGACGGTCTCCTCGTACTCCTTCTCCGGAACCGAGTCCCATACGATACCGGCACCTGCCTGCACATAAGCCTTGCCCTGACGAAAAATAATCGTGCGGATCGTAATGCAGGAGTCCATATTGCCGCCAAATCCCAGATAGCCGATGGCTCCGGCATAAGCCCCCCGGGCTTCCCGCTCCAGCTCGGCAATGATTTCCATAGCTCGGAGTTTCGGAGCCCCTGATACCGTTCCCGCCGGAAGACAGGATAGGAAAGCGTCAAAGAAATCTTTGTCCTCGCTCAGCTGTCCGGATACGCTGGATACCATGTGCATTACGTGAGAGTATTTTTCAATCTCCATAAACGTGTCGCATTTCACCGATCCAAATTCCGATACACGCCCCAAGTCGTTCCGGCCCAGATCCACAAGCATCAAATGCTCCGCCCGTTCCTTCTCATCGCTCAGAAGCTCTTCCGCCAATGCCTTATCCTCGGCCTCGTCGACGCCTCTTGGCCTTGTACCCGCAATCGGCCTTGTCTCGAGCCTCCGTCCATCCACCTTCACCAAGGCTTCAGGAGAGGTTCCAACAATAATGTCATCATCCATTTTGAGATAATACATATACGGCGAAGGGTTCAGCGTTCTCAGCACACGATAGACGTGGAGCGGCGATACTTCCGTCTCAATATGGAAGCGCTGGGACAATACGACCTGAAATATGTCTCCTGCTCGGATATACTCCTGGGCTTGCTTCACATTGGCCATGTACTTCTCCTTGGTCATGTTGGATTTGATATCCCCCATGTCAACGTCTGCCGGAATGCCTCTGGAATTTACATTCTCACGCGGTCCCTGTTCTTGCAGCTGCTCAGCTGCCGCTTCCAGTTCACGGCATACGTCGATATAGCTTTGACGGATGGTTTCATCCGTATCTCCGGGCTTGACGTGTACATTGCCAATCAGCATGATCTGCTGCTTCATATGATCGAACACGATGACCTGGTCACAGAACATAAAGCGAATATCATCCATTCCCAGATCATCCATGGCATGCGCCGGGAGCTTTTCATAATATTGAAGCAGGTCATATCCAAAAAAACCGATAGCCCCTCCGGTAAAAGGAGGCATATCCTTCAGCTGCGGGCTGCGGTACGTTCGCAGCAGCGCCTTCAGCTCCTCAATCGGCTTGCCTTCGAGCAAAGTTCGTTCCCCGTTCACTTCGATTTCGATCTTGCCTTTCTTACCCGTTATCATTAAGAAGGGGTCTGTTCCGATAAACGAATACCGTGCCCACTGTACACCGCCCTCAACGCTCTCAAGTAAAAATGCCCGCTTCCGCTCCGCATACCGCTGAAAAATGCGAATCGGGGTCTCCATATCGGCTAACAGTCTGATCGCTACCGGAATCAGGTTGTATTCACCTGCCATTGCCACCACTTGCTCCATTGATGGATTCGCCATGTCAATCCCTCCTTAATGAGTGTAAACAACAAAAAAACCTCTACCGAAGTAGAGGTTAACGTTCAGAAAAAGTCTATGAAAAAAGAGCGTGGTCAAGAGAAAGTCAAATCAGTCACAATGACAAACTACAGCGGCTGCGTTCCATTGCCAGGTTCACAAATCCTACTTATAACCCAACGTACGAACAAGCTGTACTATTCGTCATGAATACTAATCATTCTCTAACCCGATTGTGTTGTTACCTAAATGCCTCAGCTCTTCTCAACTCAACTCATCTGTAAAACCTAACTCTACTCAGCTATTCTGATTTCACTATACAGGATAATACCCTAATTCTGCAACCCAAAATTTTAGTCATCAGGCGTTCGAGCCCGATAAATCCGGGCGCAGCCGCTTGGCTTCGTTCAAATACACATGCTTAATCTCGCTTTGGCTTTTGTCCGTGTTGACCTGCACCATAAACCGAATGCAGCGCGGAAGACTGCCCTGAACCGGTATTTCAACCGAACACATCAAAGGGACGAGATCCCAACCCTCCAGCTGGCGTATCGCTTTGGCAGGGAACGCCGCGTCGAGATCCTGAGTCATTGTAATCCATATATTGCTAATATATTCCGGTTGAAGCTCATTACGTCGTACCATCTCTTCAAGCAGTCGCAATGTCTCCTGCACTATTTCCTGTTCATCATTCCGAGTGACGGTTGTCGCCCCCCGGATTCCCCGATTCATCATGAACTATCCCTCTCCCTTCAACTGTTCAACCACGGATCGAACAGCTTCTACCGGCACATCCTTGACAATGGCTACAGAACCGACAGCTTCCGGTACAATAAAGACCATTTGCCCTTCGGTGAACTTTTTATCGTGCTGCATGGCTTCCATAATTCGTTCAACCGAGACATCCTCCGGCAAGGTTACAGGCAGGTTCACTGCCTTCAACATGCTCACGGTCTCGTGATGAAGATCGGCACTTCTGCCCAGCAGCTCTGCGAGGCGAGCCGATCCGGCCATGCCGATCGCTATGGCCTCACCGTGCAAAAAGCGTCCGTACCCTCCGACGGCTTCAATCGCATGTCCAATGGTGTGTCCCAGATTTAGAATGGCACGCAGGCCGCCTTCCCGCTCATCCTGGGATACAACATTTGCCTTAATGGCGCAGCCGCGCTCGAGTCCATAGATCAAGGTCTCCGGAGCCAAGCTCAGCAGCTTCTCCCCATTGTCCCGGCACCAATAGGCAAAATCACGATCCAGAATCAGGCCATGCTTCACCATTTCGGCCAGACCCGAAGACACTTCGCGCGGAGGCAGTGACGCCAGCGTATTCACATCGTAAACCACCATCACCGGTTGATGGAAGGCGCCGATCATATTTTTGGCTAACGGATGGTTGACCGCTACCTTGCCGCCAACACTGCTATCATGCGCCAGTATGGTGGTTGGAATTTGAACAAATGTCACCCCGCGCATGTAAGTAGCCGCTACAAACCCCGCCAAGTCACCAACAACGCCCCCGCCTAGCGCAAATACAGCAGAGCTCCGGTCCAGTTTGCCGTTGATGGCTGTGGTCATAACCTCTTCATAAACTTGAAGCGATTTGGAGGATTCACCAGAAGGTACGATATGAGAAATGACCGTGTACCCTTCTGATTTTAACTGCTCCTCAACTTGAGACAGATAATGAGGTGCAACTTTATCATCCGTTACGATCAGATGCGGACTCTTCCGGCTAATCCCATGCTTTGCACTAAGCGTACCGATGGAATCCAGAATTCCTGCTCCGATATAGATCGGATACGAACGCTCTCCCAGTTCCACCTGCAGTGTTCTCATATTAGTAGTTCTCCAGCTGCTTCAGGTAGTTTTGGTAGTTCGCATGGATTTCTTCCATTGAGTCACCGCCGAACTTCTCAAGAAACGCTTTGGCTACCTCCCAAGTGACAACATGCTCCATCACAACGCTGGCCGCTGGAACCGCACAAGCATCCGAACGTTCAACCTGTGCCGTAAAAGCTTCCTTCGTATCGATATCTACACTCTGAAGCGGCTTGTATAACGTCGGAATCGGCTTCATGACACCGCGAACGACGATCGGCATGCCATTGGTCATTCCGCCTTCAAATCCGCCCAGGCGGTTAGTTGCACGGTAGTACCCCCGTTCCTCGCTGTACATGATCTCATCATGCACTTGGGAACCGCGCAGCTCGCCTGCTTCAAACCCGATGCCTACCTCGACGCCCTTGAACGCATTGATCGACATTACGCCTTGTGCGATGCGGCCATCCAGCTTGCGATCATATTGGACGTGGCTGCCAAGACCAACCGGCAAACCTTCGATGATGCATTCAACAATACCGCCTATGGAGTCGCCTTCTTTTTTGATCAGGTCTATGTAGGTTTCCATCTTCTTCTCCGTCTCTTCATCCACAACCCGGACCGAAGACGCTTCCGTACGCTCAATCAGCTCATCAATCGAAAGGTTATGCGGAGGAGCTTCAATCTCACCGATCCGGATCACCTGGCCTGCCACCTTGACACCGAACTGTGCCAGGAATTGTCTGGCAATTGCGCCAACCGCTACGCGGACCGTCGTCTCACGTGCGCTGGAGCGCTCCAGCACGTTGCGCAGATCCTTTAGGTTGTATTTCAAGCCGCCGTTCAGATCGGCATGTCCCGGTCGTGGACGGTGCATCCGTCTCTTCGCCTCGTCATTGCCTTCAATCGGCTCCACATTCATAATGTTCTGCCAATGCTTCCAGTCGTTATTCTGAACGACCAATGCAACCGGGGCTCCCGTGGTATATCCGTGCCGAACACCGCCAAGAATTTGAGCCGTATCCTTCTCGATTTGCATGCGGCGTCCCCGGCCATATCCCTTTTGTCTGCGATGCAGTTGAAAGTTAAGTGCTTCAAAATCAAGCTCCAAATTGCTCGGTAGCCCTTCGATTATAGTTGTCAGCTGAGGACCATGTGTTTCCCCAGCAGTTAAAAAACGTAAACTCATGATGCTTTTCCCCCTTTAAACTTTTAAGCGTTAAACCGCTAAACTCCGTAAACATCTTCTGCTCATTATAGTATAGGTCCAACGCTTTGACAAGAATGTTGCCGGACAAGCAAAAGCGCCTCTCATCCTCAGGATAGAAAAGCGCTTTATGCGTTAATTATTGCCATCTCTATTGAACTTTGCGGTAGAAAAAGGTTTCATTGCTCTCCAGGCCGTATTGCCCCGGATTAAATATCTGCTCGGTGCTGCCCACAAACAGAAAGCCGCCCGGTTTCAGGCTATTGGCAAATTTCGTATACAGCTTATGCTTAGCCCCTTCCGTGAAATAAATCATCACGTTCCGGCAGACAATCAGATCATAACCGCCTTCAAACCGGTCGGTCAACAGGTTCTGTTTATGAAAGGCAACTTCCTTCTTCAAGTTCTCATTGAAACGATACAGAGAACCTTCTTCCTTGAAGTAGCGAAGGACGATATCCGGAGGCACATCCTTCAATGACCTCTCGACATACAAGCCTTCCGCCGCTTTATGTAATGCGCCATCATCGATATCTGTGGCCACGATGCGTGCACGGTTCAGCATCTTCTGCTCAGCCAGAATCATGGCAAGTGTATAGGGCTCTTCGCCTGTGGAACAGGCAGCACTCCAGATCTTCAGCACACCCGGATTCTGATGCGACAATTCAGGCAAAATCTTATCCCGGAAAACTTCCCAGCGGTTCGGATTACGCCAAAACTCTGAGACGTTAATTGTCATCCGGTCCAAAAATTCATGGAAAAGCGGCTTGTCCTTCATCATCGCGTCATAAAAGGCCGAGAATGTTCCGAAGCCCTTCTTCATGCGCAGCGTTGTCAATCTTCGCTTCATTTGCGTTTCTTTATAATCTGCCAGATTGATCCCTGTGCTTCGTTCGATGTTTCGAACAAAGCTGATATAATCCGGATCATCCAGCACGGGTTCTTGTTCCGTCATCCGTATCATCCTGTTAATCAGATTATTCGCTCCCGCGCTTACTCAATACGTCTACAGCCAAGGGGATAGCGTCTTGTTATGCTCCACCAACTCATTCTCTTCAAAAAAATTGGAAATCTCACGTTGTGCACTCTCCGGGGAATCTGATCCATGGATCAAATTATGCGGCGTATGCGCTGCAAAATCACCACGAATTGTTCCAGGCAATGCTTCCTTCACGTTTGTTTTGCCGATGACTTGGCGAGACAAGGCGATAATGTCGTCCCCTTCCCAAACCATGGCAAATACCGGTCCGGATGTTATAAATCCTACGAGGCTGGCAAAAAAGTCTTTCCCTTCATGCTCAGCATAATGGCGCCTCGCCTGCTCGTCCGAAATCTGCACAAACTTGCCTGCAACCAGCTTAAATCCTTTATCCTCCAAACGGCCGACGATTCGGCCGATCAGTCCACGCTGTACACCATCCGGTTTAATCATTAAAAAAGTACGTTCCATAGGCCTCATCACTCTTCCCCTCACTCTAGGATATTGAACAATCATTCCATGCTCATGTGATGTTACATGTTTGTACCCGTATTTTAACAGAAAGCTTCCTAATGGTTAAGGCTAATATGACCGTTTCGTAATAAAATTTGCAATATCTCTAAGCTGTTTCTTGCTTCTGATGTCAGGCAGCGTATCCAATGCAGCCAGTGCTTTACCGATGTAGCGATCGGCAAGGGCTTCAGCTCTTGCGATCCCATCACTCGAGGTTACAAGCTTCACGGCATCCGACACGTCGCATTGGCCGTTCAGCGCATGAATTCGATCCAGCTCCGCAAGCAGTGCTTCCCTCCGCTCGCTATCCTTCAAGGCAAATATAACAGGCAGGGTAATGTTCCCCTGACGCATATCGCTGCCCGGCGGCTTGCCGATCTGTTTCTCCGTTCCGCACAGATCCAGAAGATCGTCCTGGATCTGAAACGCCATCCCCACGTTGTATCCGAACCGATACAGGCTGTTGGCCACCTGGCGATCCGCATCCGCGGCAAGCGCTCCGAGCTGGCAGCTGACCGCAATCAAAAGCGATGTCTTGCGGCGAATGCGGAGAAGGTATCTTCTTACATCCTGCTCCGTATTAAAGAAATCACGAATCTGTTCCATTTCGCCAATGGACATTTCAACCATCGCTTTGGCCAGAATCTGATGAATTTCGGGCTGCTTCAGGTGAGTCGTCAGTTCGAGCGCTTTGCCGTATATGTAGTCACCGGTATACATGGCGATCCGATTGTCCCATTTTGCCTTAACAGTTGGCTTCCCGCGTCTTGTATCGGCATCGTCAATCACGTCGTCATGAACAAGGGATGCGCTGTGAATCAGCTCAAGCGGCACTGCCACATGCTTCAGCTTATCGATATCATAGTCGCCGAACTTGCCGCCCATCAGCACAAAGACCGGCCGGAGACGCTTGCCGCCTGCTCTCAGCAGATGCAAGGATGTTTCCGTCAGCTCAGGGCTGTCGCCCTCCACACTGAGATAAAGCTCCTTCTCAATGACATCCATATCTTTTTTTAATGTTCCGAATATATCAAATCGTTTCATTTGTTCACCCGTATGCTTAGTTTCTCGTTCCATAACTCCGGCACCACTTCACGCTCCAGCAGGCCAAGTTCATATGCGAACTTGAAATATAAGCGTAACCCTTCCTGTTGTCGTTCGTCAAAATGGTAGCACAGGTTCGAAAAGTATTTCATCCAGTAGCCGCCAGTACCTCCAATTCGCCGAACCGCTTCATCGACAATAGGGGAGAGATCGCTCACACTCCGCTGCTTGCTCTCGAGGAACATGGCGGCAATCTCAGCCATGCCTTCGGGATTCTGCTTCACAGCATGCCTGTTCACCGCCCAGACGGCAAAAGTCATGCTGCAGCCGGTCCATTCTTTCCACCATTGGCCGAGATCCGTCTTATAATAATCCGAATGGCTCCATGAAGCCCGAATCGCATGGTCCCCAATCAGAAGTGCGGCATCCGCTTCAGCCATCATCTCGCTTAACACCGGGTCACAAGTGCGATAGGAATAAGTGCCCCCCAGTGATTTTTCCAGAAGAATCTTCAGCAAGTTGACGGAGGTTGCCGACGTATTGGTTAGCGCAATGGTTGCGTTCTTCAAGGCATCCAGCGGCTTTTTCGAAAACAGGAAGATGGAGTTAACCGCCCCATCTGCGCTCACGGATAAATCCGGCAGCAGCAGGAGCCGGTCCGACATTTCAGCATAGGCAAACGAAGAAAGCGCCCCGATATGGATTTCACCACTGTGCATCCCGCGGTTCAACGCGGCCGGGACTGCCGTTATCATCTCTGCAGGAGTATCCAGTGTTGACGGATTTACGTAATGAAATACCGGCCAAGCGTTGGTGTAACTGATTTTGCCGATGATAGTCTTGCTGTCTGCTCCCGGCATGTCAGTCACCCCATCTTTTGTACAATTGATGTTCAATACGCAGGCTATCCAGCACCTTGCCTACCAGAAAATTCACAATATCATCGATGGTTTTCGGACCATAGTAGAACGCCGGCATCGCAGGAATGATTTTGACGCCAAGCCTGGCCAGCTTCAGCATATTCTCTAAGTGGATCGCATGCAGGGGCGTTTCCCTCGGAACGAGCACCAGCGCGCGGCCTTCCTTCATCATCACATCGGCTGCCCGCCCCATCAGATTATCGGAGGACCCGTGTGCCACCGAGGATAATGTACCCATGGAACAAGGCATAATGATCATGCCTTCAACGAGATAGGATCCACTCGCAATCGTAGCTCCGATATCAGCGATCGGGTGATAAATCACCTTCCCCTCATATCCACCGAATTTTTCGGACAGCATCTCCTCGCGGTTGCCTGCCTGAAAATCCATTTCCTCCTTCAGGACACGCCAGCCTGCATTCGAAATGATCAGGTGCACATCATAGCCCAGCGAGAGCAGGCTTTCGGTAAGGCGTACACCGTATATGCTGCCGCTGGCCCCCGTAATCCCGACAACCCAGCTTTTTCTGCGCGTGGCTTCCATCAGATATACCGCACCACCAAATCAATCAAAGTAAACACAAACAAGATGATGCTGAGCGTACTGTTCATGGTAAAGAAAGCTGTTTGCAGCCGGCTCATGTCGTTTGGCGATAAAATGTGATGCTGATAGAACAAGATTCCGCAGGCAATGAGCATGCCAATCAGGTACCACCAGCCGAGCGGGGTGACAAAGAATAGAATAATAAAGCCAGCCGCAGTCACTACATGGAATCCCCGGGCAAACCATAACGCTTTATGCAATCCGAATCGGGAAGGAATCGAGTACAGCTTCTCCTTCGCATCAAACTTCTCGTCTTGGCAAGCGTAGACAATATCAAATCCCGCTGTCCAGAACGCCAGCGCAATATAAAACACGATTGCTTTCCAGTCGATCTGACCGGTTACCGCAACCCATCCGCCAAGCGGAGCCAATGCGGTTGTAAGTCCGAGAACCAAATGGCACAGCCATGTAAAGCGTTTCGTAAAGGAATAAATAATAAGCATAAAAATTGCAATAGGCAGCAATCGAAAAGCAAACGGGTCCAGCATAAACGTCGCCCAGAAAAATACTGCAAAAGACAAAATAATAAATAAAATCACTTCAAGCGGCTTGAGCAGTCCTGCCGGAATGGCCCGGTTTGCGGTGCGAGGGTTCTTGGCGTCAATGTGTTGATCTGTCAGCCGATTCAGTCCGAACGCGGCGCTGCGTGCCCCGAACATGGCCAGAAAGATCCAGCCGATATCTCCCCAGGAAGGCAGCCCGTCAAACACAACAGCCGATCCCACTAAAGCCCCCATAAAAGCGAAAGGCAGAGCAAACAGTGTATGCTCCACTTTGATCATTTCAAGATACGTTCCTATTTTCTTAAACATCCAGATTCTCCTTGATCCCAATATGTAAGGCTGCGATGCCACCAGTCAAGGGATAGGCCTGAACCTGTTTAAGTCCGGTCTGACGGAAAGCTTCGGCAAGCTCCTCTCTTCCGGGGAATAATGCCAACGATTCCGGCAGCCACTTATACTGCTCATATCGCTTGGCTACCAGTTTCCCCATCCGAGGCAGCACTTGTTGAAAGTAGAAATAATAAATGCCTTTGAACGGCTGCCAGGTGGGCTTGGACAGTTCCAGGCATACAACCATCCCTCCAGGCTTAACCACGCGTTTCATCTCTTGCAATACCTGCATATAATCCGGTACGTTGCGAAGACCGAAACCAATCGTTGCGTAGTCGAATTGACCATCTTCGAACGGAAGGCTCATCGCGTTGCCTTGAACCAGATTGATCTGCTGTTCCAAACCCTCTTTGGCCACCTTCTGCCGGCCGACGTTCAGCATCCCCTCGCTGAAATCAAGTCCGACTATGTGTCCGGATTCACTTGCCTGGGCCATACTGATCGTCCAGTCGCAAGTTCCGCAGCATAGGTCGATGGCCGTATCGCCTTGACGCATATTCATTTTCCTCATCGTATACTTGCGCCAGGCTTTATGTCTTCGAAAGCTGAGAATGTCATTCATCAAATCATATTTCCCTGAGATGCTTTCGAAGACGGAATGAACATACTGCTCTTTCGGATTTTTGCCGTCATGCTTATTCATGTCCAGCTTGTTCGTTTGATTATCCACTGCATCCCCCTACCCTTCACTTACGACGGACCGGAACGTGCTGAGCCGTTTCAGGAAAGGGTCCAGTATGCCGGCGTAAGGGCTCTCTTCTACGCGGCTTGCCAGCTGCTGCTGAATGGCACTTACCGATTCCCGGAGCTTATCCAGCAGCTTCTCTGATGCCTTGTGCTTCAGAATCAGCTTCTTCCAATCCTTCATATCCGTCCTCTTACCGACCAGCATTTTCCGTTCCTCATCGCTTCCCGCCTCGATCAGATGCCAATAGGCGTAACCCCATCTGCCGAATTCAGGCGTTGCACAGCGTTCCATCTCCTGCACAAGTGTTTCACATTCCGTGATTTCCCTGAGCAGCTTCTCCCAAGTCTCTTGCACGGATTCCTCAAGCAGCGGAGTAAAAGAAAGAAACAGCTGCATGTTCAGCTGTACCGTTAGACTTAAATAATCTTCCGAAGGCAGCAGTGCTTCTTTCATTTTGCCGTACAAATTCATCTTCATCACGTTAACATCGCTCACAGCCTTGCTAAGAAGTGAGATAACAGCGATTTCGCCCTTCAGGGCAAGAAGTTGATAAAATCGGCTGCTGAAGTAATCCCCTGCGAGAACTTTTAACTGCCGGGATCTCATCAGCGCCTCTCCTTGATTGCCCTCCGTAACATCGATGCTCTCATGCGTATCGAGTCCCACTTGAACCAGTGAGGTAACCAGCGCGTACAATTCTTCGTGTCCGGAAATATTTCGTCCCGAATCCTTTAAAAATATGTATAGCAAATGAACACGGGCATCCGGGAATTCCGGAAGATCCGTGTGGTTCTTAATCATATCATAATTCATATATTTCTCTGCCAGTTCTGGTACGCGATACGATTTCATTCTCAGCCTCCGTGCACTTGATGTTCTTTTGTCCAATTGAGCCCACAATCCAATCTATTATAACACATGTTCAAGGCACGTACATGCCCTGTCATCTACTAATTTACCCGTTTCAAGGGCTGCTGAATTGCTTCAGCCAAAGATTCGTAAATGTTATGTTGAGGGAGCTTGTTAAGGCCGGCGGCATATCGCCGTTCTCAAGTTGGGTGAGTGCTTCTGCATACCGAGGATCCCATGTTTCTCTGCTCATGTTCGATGCCAACAGCATGTAACGCTTCCCGCCCCAGCGATCAATGGCTATCACTCTCAAATACAACTGCTGTACATTATCGGTACCCTCAAACGAGAAGGACATAACACTTGCAACATCCTCATAGACGTCGGTTACGGTATCTGATTGATCGTTTAATTTGATATCCAGAGTCAGAGCGCCGTCATCATAATCCGCACGGCTAATCCTAAGATGGAGAGGAAGCTCCATCAGCGCATCCACTAATCCGGCATCGTTTAACTCCCGGGAATGATATGGGATTGCAGCGGTCACAGCTCCGACCTTATAACGCGTTTGTGACTGCACGCTAATAAGCAGCGCAAGTATCATGCAGGCGATAGCCGCCGGCACAAGAACAGCTCGTACGGATGGCCAATGCTTCATATTATCTACCTCCTCTGTCCTTAGTTTCCTCCGCTCCCATTAAGTCCATACCTCATTGTATAAAGAAAAAAAGCAGGCTATGCCTGCTTTAAGATATAACGATTAGTTTTCGGACTAGAGGATCGATAGAGCTGTTAGCGTCACTGCCACCCCGAGGGCAGCAATTCGGGCCATATTCATCAGAACAAAATTTTGTACCGCGATCACGAATGTCTTCTCTTTAGAAGGACGAGTCGTAAATTGCACCCCTTTTTTATAAACCGGAATAATCGTTACAAATACCAGAAGAACAAGCACGGGGTGCACCTTCAACATAAGAAGGGCCAGCAGATCAAGGTATGCGAGACCGTAGAAAATACGGAACAGCGATAAGGAATGCTTGAACCCGATGTATACCGGCAGCGTGTACCGCTTGTTCTCCATATCCTCATCCATATCACAGATGTTGTTTGCCAGCATGATGTTAGCAATTCCGAGAATGGCCGGAAGGGACACGACAAGCAGCAGCAGGACTTCGGGAAGATTCACCTGAAGCGAGAGCATCCCTCCATGTATATCAAGAACCGCCAGACTGTCCTTATCCACGTGGATCCAAACCGAGATAAAAATGATGACAAATCCCATAAACAATCCCGAGAACAGCTCTCCAAGCGGCATTCTTGAGATCGGAATCGGACCGAACGAATATAAGATCCCTACCGCAAAGGACAATCCTCCAAGCAGCAGGATCAGCCAGCCCGTGGAGAGAAAGAGCGCGATGCCGGAGCCGACTGCCGTCAGCAAAAGCACCACAATCACACACAGGACTGCCGTCTCCTTTAGTTTATAACGCACAATCGCATTATGCTGCTCATAACCGAAACCATTCGTCTTGATCGCTTTTTTGTAATCATAGTAGTTATTGATCGCTGTCGTTGCCATATCAAACGACAATAATGAAGCCAGCATAAGGACAAAATGATACCCTTCAAACTGCTGAAAGCGAAATAGCGCGTACAAGGTTCCTAACAGGAACGGGATCATGCTGGCTACCTTTGTCTGAATTTCGACCAGTTTAAAAAAAGATCGGACTCCCATCTTCATCACCCTTTATCATAAAAGTATCTAACTCCAGATTAAAGGATGTGAAAACAGGAGGCTGTTCGAATTGTACTTGACAAAACAGCTTCAAAAGTGACGAATGTTACTTTCTAGAGACAAACACCAACCTAGTCGGATGTATCCTTGTCTATTCTTCTACGGCTCCACGGTGTTCCCAGCAGCGGCAGTGCCCAGCGGTCCAGGCCATACCAGCCCGTTAGTATATCCATCGTAAGTTAACTCGACCATAGGACTTTTAACAATGTGTTTACGCACTTCCACGTCAAAAAAACGTTCCATACAAAAAAAGCCGCCACCGATCATGGTGGGGCTTCTCAATAATGCCAAGTGAAAATTAACTGCCAGATTCGATTTTCCCGTGTTTCGTCATGACTTCCGCTTTACCGCGTATTTTCACTGCCGATGTATGATCCGTGAACTGTGCGATGATGACTTCGCCTTTATCCAGCTTCTCGGTATGATGAAACCGGGTGTCCTGTCCGCGGGTAAGACCGATGACTTGAACCCCGTGGTCAAGTGCTTTGACAACAAAATAATCTCCGTTCTGAACGTTCTCCATTTCCAGACCTCCTGACCGTAAGTCTAAAAGAAAAGGCCGTGAACGAATTCACGACCTGTGCTCTTAGGTAATATGTAGAAATCTTTATTTGATTCCGTCTTTGAGCGCTTTACCAGGTTTAAATGCAGGAATTTTGCTCGCAGGGATTTCGATTTCTTCACCTGTCTGCGGGTTGCGGCCTTTCCGTGCGGAACGCTCGCGAACCTCGAAGTTGCCAAAGCCAACCAGTTGAACCTTGTCTCCACTTTGCAGTGCTTCAGAGATCGCATCGAAAACGGCATCAACCGCTTTAGTTGCATCTTTCTTCGACAGCTCAGTAGATTCAGCTACTTGTGTGATCAGATCCGATTTATTCATTCTTTCACCTCCCTAACAAGGATGTGCTCCACTTGCTATTCACTGTTTCCGTTTTACCGCAAATTATACGTGCAATCGGGTATTTTACCCCTATCTCGCGTTTAGAATGCATGACGCGGAACAAATTTATAGTAATACAGCCATCTCATAATTTCAAGCGTTTTGCTTTATTGGACCAAAGAAAACACGAAAAACAGCCGCTAATCGGGACTTTTGACCCGCTAGCGACTGCTTTTTTCCGCTTCCTATCAACGCCTGGATTAGAGAATAATGGCAATCAAACCGCCGGAACCCTCGTTAATAATGCGACCCAACGTTTCCTGTAATTTGTATCTTGCATTGTCTGGCATCATGGCAATTTTGCCCTGAATTCCTTCGCGGACGATCGAGTGCAGCGAGCGTCCGAATATATCGGATTCCCAAATTTTGATCGGATCGTTCTCGAAATCCTGCATCAGATAGCGGACAAGCTCCTCACTCTGCTTCTCTGTTCCGATAATCGGCGAGAACTCGGATTCCACATCGACTCGAATCATATGGATGGAAGGCGCCGTCGCTTTCAATCTTACCCCAAAGCGGGTGCCCTGGCGGATAAGCTCAGGCTCATCGAGAGCCATCTCAGCCAGCGAAGGAGCTGCAATACCGTAACCTGTTGTTTTGACCATTTCAAGAGCTTCAGCGAAGCGGTCATACTCCCGTTTGGCATGGGAGAACTCCTGCATCAGCTGCAGCAGATGATCTTTGCCACGAATCTCAACACCAACGACCTCCATCAAGATCCGATCATACAATTCGTCAGGAGCGAAGAGATCGATCTCTGCGACGCCCTGCCCCATATTCATACCGCTAAGACCAGCGTGGTTAATAAAGTCATACTCCATGAACTGGCTGACAACACGATCCACATCGCGCAGGCGACGGATATCTTTCACGGTGTCTCTAACCGAGTTCTCGTAGTTGCTGCGCAGCCAGTGGTTCTCGTTGAGCACCATAACCCAGCTAGGCAGGTTGACATTCACCTCATGTACAGGGAACTCATACAATACTTCGCGAAGAACGCCGGTTACATCATCTTCGGTCATTGTAGCCGCGCTCAGTGTCATTACCGGAATGTCGTACTTCTCTGCCAGCTCATTACGCAGTTGAAGGGTTTCTTCACTGCGTGGACGCGTGGAGTTAATCACAACCACGAATGGCTTGCCAACTTCCTTCAGTTCCTCAATGACCCGCTCTTCCGCTTCAACGTAAGAACTGCGCGGGATCTCAGCGATGCTGCCGTCTGTCGTTACAACAACACCAAGTGTTGAGTGCTCCTGAATGACTTTGCGTGTTCCGATTTCAGCCGCTTCCTGGAACGGAATCGGTTCTTCGAACCATGGTGTCGAGATCATTCTAGGGCCGTTCTCGTCCTCGTATCCCTTGGCGCCTTCAACAGCGTAGCCTACGCAATCCACCAGTCGTACGTTGACCTCAAGACCATCCGTAACCTTAATCTGCACCGCATTGTTTGGCACAAATTTCGGCTCGGTTGTCATGATCGTTTTCCCTGCAGCACTTTGAGGCAGCTCATCGACAGCTCTTACTCGATCCGCCTCGTTCGTAATGTTCGGGAGAACAATCGTCTCCATAAACCGCTTAATGAAGGTTGATTTTCCCGTACGGACGGCACCGACAACACCTAAGTAAATGTCCCCTCCGGTCCGTTCGGCAATGTCCTTAAAAATGTCCACTTTTTCCAAAAGAGATCCCCTCCTCAAATTACTCCGAAGGAAAAATGCTTTAAGAGCATCCGCTTCGTGTTCCACTCATAGCCAAAGCCATTGCAACAGATGAGCAGCCTTTACAATGTCGCCAGCATCCCGCCGCCGGTATTCCATGAGTTTTGATGGAAACGGCAAAGCGGCGTAACTCGTACATGCATTTGGACTAGTAACATCATATGTACCGGGTTCAAAAATATGACGGTTGCCCCTTAAAGTCCGTCCAGTTTTTTTTAAGATATCGAAGATGTCTAAACAAACTAGACACGAAAAATCAAATATCCCAAGAAAAAACCACCGCATGGAGCGGTCTGTTCTCATGATGCGTCCCCGGACGTTGCCCTGAACCTCATGATGTGGGCAACCGACTCTTGCCCGCACTACTCTTTCAGATTATGAATATGCGCGCACTTTAATAGATATTCCAAATAGATTCATTCAATTTCAAAAAATCATCAAACGGAGTGCATGGCCGATCCTTTGCTGCTAAAACAAAAAAATACCCGCCGGGCTCGACGGGTATTACAGATAGGAGTCAGGATTGCGGCTGGGCCACGGGCTGCCCGTCCTTCCACGTGTAAGCGACTGATTTTACGGGGACATAGTAGGATTCCTCCTCCAAAAACACCCGTAAATCTTGTCCTTCTTGGGGATCGGCCCCATTTTTCTGGATGGCCTGCATAATATCGAAGGCGTAATCCGCATAAACGGTACCCTCTTCATCCATGATGAAGGTCATCTCCTGACCCGAATACACACTCATCAGTTTCAGGGACTTGGCATCGGTCTTGGACAAGTCCACCGCCGTATAACCCGGATAGAGGGCTTCGCCTGCCGGCAGGGCGTTGTCATGGGACATTTTATACAGATTCACTGCTCTTTGAACGTCATTCACCTTCTGGGTCGTGGTCAAGTCCATGACCTTCACGGTCGGCTTCGTTTCTTCATTAATAATAAGAAAGTAACCGCTGCCACCCTGCTCGAAAGCCGTGTTCGGAATCTCATCGAGGTATCCTCTGCCCTTGAGTTGATCCAGATCGACCCGGTACTTCTCATACCGCGGAATCTCCTGGCCAGCCGTTATAATCGGCAGTATTCCCTGCTCTTTGTAAAAATCGTCCACTGCCGATTGTATTCTCTTGATACTCTCCCTGTATGAAACCTGGTTCTCCTGTAATTTCTCATCAGGGTACAGGCAGCCGGTAAGCAGCATCGGTAAAAGTACCAGGATCAAGACGGCAGACATCCGCTTTGAACGGCCCCCTGCTTGGGTCATCCCATTGACTATACTCAACTAACATCATCCTTCACTTTAAATAAAATCATCCAAATCTCGGCTCCTCGCAGCCTCCAACTGCTTGCGTACCGCAGCTTTGAGCGGATCCTCCGGAATCATGACCGTTACATGGTTTGTTATTCTTGTTTGACAGGATAACCGGTAGCCTTGCTCGATAAGGGTTGAACCCAGCTTTCGAATTTCCTTGGATTCAGGGGGCAAGCAGTGCCCACGCTCCTCCTTCGGTATGATAACCTTGCACATCAAACAGCCGGCTTTTCCTCCACAACGGGTCGGAATACGTACACCAGCCCGACGAGAGGCATCCAGAACATTCGTATGTTGACGAACCTTGGCTTTTTTCTGATCTGGCAAAAACAACACCTCGTAGTCCACCGGTAAACGCACCCCCTTTTCTTCCTTATGTACACTAACCTTCGTAATTGCATCTACATATGCAATGCTAAAGCTGCAGTCCCATTAAACGATTCAGTATCTCAAGATGCTCCACGCTCAGACGATTACGGCTTATTAACTGCTGGAGAAGCGGAATGTGATTGTCCTTGTCCTTCAGGATAGCCTCCCCAATAGCTTCATAACGATCCTGCCTGTCCCGCAGCACGTTGAACACCAGTTCATGGGATAACGGCATCAGCCGTACCGCAGCGTCCCGTATACGGCTCTCAGGCGCTGCTTGGTACAAGAGTGACTCAATCTCTACCCTATAGGAGGATCCTGAAGAATTGATCTGAAAGCTGCCCACCAGCTCGATAGGGACTTCGTTAATGACATAGTGGCTCAGAATCGAGGAATACATTCCTTCCTGATCAAGGCGGGGAGCATCAACTGCCGCTGAAGCCAGCGTCTCATGCAATGGGTGAACACCCTCCGCATCGGTATATAAATCGATATCCCTCGGCGGTTTATCCAGCTTCACGTCCTGTAGAAGCAAGCTGCAGCTCCCGCCAAGCAGCCATGCGGTATAAGCCCGATTCAGTCTGTGAATGGCGGCAGCTAGTACCTTCTCCAATTCCGGCAGATCATTCAGCGTCATGCTGCACCCCTTTTACCTTATCATCCCTGATGGCTTCCTTTGTTATATGATGGAGGCCAGTCCAATAATAAAACCAAAAATCATCATCATAAAGGCCACAAACGACAAAGTGCCGCGCAGGAAACCCTTCGTCTTGCTTCGCGCAAGTGTAACCACGATGACAGACAGCGCCATAATCAATAATGCGACAAGGGACAGCCACATCTTTTGCATTGGATCCATGTCACGAAACTCTCCAATCTCTTATCAAATTATTCAACCTATTATATCACGAAAACGGTACCGCCTCACCCCAGGTTTGTCGAAAAAAAGAACAAAAGCCGCCGCCCAGCCGGACGTGGCTTTTGTTCATCATTGCTGCAACTTATTTGTTCATCATCATTTTCATCAAGGCTTCCATATTGCTTGGATTCATGCCGCTCTTCTTCACGGCTCCGACAATCTCCTGGATTGTATCCTCACTAACCGGTATGTTCGCCATGGAAGACACCTGTTTGATCAGTTGACGGAGCTGGGCTTCATTTTGCATTGTAGACGGCTTAACCGTGCTAGCCAGCTTATTGACAGCCCCTGAAGAAATTTTCTTGCCGCTTTTCTTGTTAATCGCATTCAGTACATCCTTGTGAAAGCTTTTGCTCATTTCCACCCCTCCTCCGACATCCTCACAACAATATATGAGAGAGCTATCGGAATGGTGAATAAGCTAGGTGTGCCACTGTTCCCAAGTTTCAAGCGGCATCAATTCCATCTCGGTCTTGGGATCCCGGCCCATTAAAGCTTCCACAGCAGTACGGGGATTGCGATCCTGGAAGAGCACATGATACAGCTGATCGGCAATCGGCATCTGCACGCCATATTTCTCAGAAATGGCATGTGCCGCTTTGGTCGTCCGAATTCCTTCCACAACCATCCCCATGGAGCCCAGAACTTCGTCCAGCTTCTTGCCTTGGCCCAGCATAGAGCCTGCTCGCCAGTTCCGGCTGTGTTGACTCGTAGCGGTAACCACAAGGTCCCCGATGCCGGCAAGCCCGGCAAACGTAAGCGGATTTGCTCCCATCTCCATACCGATTCGCAATATTTCCGCCAACCCTCTGGTGATGAGCGCTGCCTTGGCGTTGTCACCAAAGCCCAAGCCATCTGACATCCCGGCACCTAGTGCAATGATATTCTTCAAAGCCCCGGCAAGTTCCACACCAATCATATCCCGGTTCGTATATACTCTGAAATACGTGTTCATAAACAAATCCTGGGCAGCTGTGGCGGCCGCAGCATCCGATGATGCTACAACAACGGTAGTAGGACAGCGTCTAACTACTTCTTCCGCGTGGCTTGGTCCGGATAATACCACCACACGTCCTTCCTCACAGCCAAGCTCTTCGGAAATGACGGTAGACATCCGCTTCAAGGATTCAGTCTCGAACCCCTTCGTCGCATGGATGACCAGCATATCCTCAGTCCAATATGGCTTCAATTGGCCCGTGACCTCCCGCATAGCGGATGAAGGTGCAACAATGACCACAGCAACAGCCGAAGAAACCGCTTCTTCCATATGGGTTGTAGCGCGGATATTCGATGATAACTCCACACCGGGCAAATAACGGTTATTGGTATGAGACTCGTTAATTTCACGAGTCTGTTCCTCCGTTCTTGTCCAGACTACAACATTCAGATGATTCGAAGCGAGAACACTTGCCAAAGCGGTTCCCCAACTACCTGCCACCAGAACAGCGACTTTGTCAGACAACACGCTTCCCTCCTTTGTCTTTTCCTTTTCCCGAACCCAACTTATTCTCACGACCCTGTACAAGCTTCACAATATTCGTACGATGCCGCCAGAAGGCGAACACACATATAATCAAGCTTGTCCAAAAAATCGGCCAAGAATATCCTGCTATTAAAAGAAAAACAGGGGTGAGAAGCACAAAAATAAGGGAACCCAAAGATACATAACGGGTAAAAACAATCGATAGAATTGCAATAATGCCTGCTATAAACGCCGGTAAAAAGCAAAGTGTGGCCAGCACACCAATGGCGGTTGCAATCCCTTTGCCGCCTCGAAAACGGAAATAGAGCGGCCAATTATGACCGATTATGGCCGCAATCCCGCATAAACCAGGCAGCCACTCATTGTCTCCCCCGAGCCATCGTCCGATCCAAACCGCAGCGATGCCCTTCATTACATCCAATGCCAACACAAGTATGGCAGGCCCCTTCCCCAAGACGCGGAGGGTATTGGTTGCCCCGGCGTTGCCGCTGCCATGCTGGCGAATGTCGATCCCTTTGAGGATTTTGGCAAATAGTACGCTAAAGCTCACCGAACCAAGTAAATAACACACTACAATCGCTACGATCTCCAGAATCAAGCTATTCTCCCCTAACTCTCATCAGACTTTCTTCGTGTAAATATCCTGATGGGTGTACCTTCAAAATCAAACGCTGCCCGAATCTTGTTCTCGAGATAACGCTCATACGAGAAGTGCATCAATTCAGGATCGTTGACAAATACAACCATGGTTGGCGGTTTAACCGCAACCTGTGTTGAGTAGTTAATGCGCAATCTTCTTCCTTTATCCGTTGGAGGCGGATTGATGGCAATCGCATCCGATATCACATCGTTAAGCAGATGTGTCTGGACACGAAGTGAATGCTGATCGGCCACATGTTTAACCACGGGGAGCAGCTTCTGCAATCTCTGCTTTGTTTTGGCGGACAGGAATACGATCGGTGCGTAGGTCATGAACAAGAAATGATCCCGGATCTTCTTCTCGAACTGCTGCATCGTCTTATCTTCCTTCTCAACCATATCCCATTTATTGACAACGAACAAAGAAGCTTTACCAGCCTCGTATGCATACCCTGCAATATGCTTGTCCTGCTCGATGATGCCTTCCTCGCCATTAATGAGCACGAGCACCACATCTGCACGCTCGATGGCACGCATCGCACGCATGACACTGTATTTCTCTGTCGTCTCGTAGACCTTGCCCCGCTTACGCATACCTGCGGTATCGATGAGCACATAACGCTGCCCGTCTTTCTCGAACGGCGTATCAATTGCATCACGCGTAGTCCCGGCAACGTCGCTGACAATAACACGTTCTTCTCCCAATATCGCATTAACGAGGGAAGACTTGCCGACATTCGGTCTGCCAATCAAAGCGACGCGAATAACATCCTCGTCATATCCGTCATCCTCAAGCTCCGGCAAGTTCTCCACGACAACGTCAAGCAGATCCCCGATTCCGGTCCCGTGGCTTCCCGATATGCCCACAGGATCGCCAAATCCTAAGGAATAGAATTCGTAGATATCATCAACACGCTTCAAATTATCCACTTTATTTACGCTTAGAATAACCGGTTTGCCGGATCGGAACAGAATTTGTGCAACTTCCTCGTCCGATTGGGTAACCCCCGCTTTAGCATCGCACATAAATACGATGACATCCGCTTCTTCAATCGCAAGCTCTGCCTGCATGCGTATGGATTTCAATATCATGTCATCACCGTCGATTTCGATACCCCCGGTATCGATGACGCTGAACGCTTTGCCGTTCCATTCAGCACTTCCGTAAATCCGGTCACGGGTAATGCCCGGTTTATCTTCAACGATGGCTAATCTGTCGCCAATCAGTCGGTTAAATATGGTGGATTTACCGACGTTAGGTCGTCCAACGATAGCCACTACGGGTCTTGCCATAGTCACTCCTCCTGTCAATTCTTACGATTATCATCATAGCAAAAAACGTTACAATTGGCTAACCTTTCATCTTATTTCTATTATGCTCTACCCCATGTTACAACATCCGTTCACGTTAGTCCCCTAAAAAAACAAATGGCGAACCCAGGTTTCTGGGTTCGCCGACTTCGTTATGATAGGTCAATAGACCGAACAAAACTGTTCCCGGGCTTACTTGAATTTGCTCAGCTTATCGCCAAAACGCTCTCCAAGCGTAACACTCATGCCTTGATTGTTCAAAGAAACGTTAGGGTTGTCTTTCAGATCGATTTTAGGACCTTTGGACGGTTTTTCAGCTCGTGGAGCTTGAGCTGGTGCCTCTTCAGTTTCTTTGATGCTCAGGCTTACACGCTGCTCGGAAGTGTTGATATCAAGCACTTTAACCTGAACTTCCTGGCCTTCTTTCAATACTTCTTGCGGAGTACCGATATGCTTGTGGGAGATTTGGGAGATATGAACCAAACCTTCAACACCTGGAGCCAGCTCAACGAATGCGCCAAAGGTAACCAGACGTTTTACAACGCCTGTCACGATGTCGCCAGTGTTGAATTGCTCTCCAGCTGTTTCCCATGGACCAGGAGCTGCTGCTTTGATACTGAGGCTGATTTTGCCTTTTTCAGGATCAACTTTCAGCACTTTCACGCGAACTTGGTCGCCTTCGGACAATACATCGGCAGGCTTCTCAACATGGCTCCAAGCAATCTCGGATACATGAACCAAACCGTCAACGCCGCCCACGTCAACAAATGCGCCGAATTGGGTAAGACGTTGTACTGTACCTTCCAGCACTTGACCGTCTTGAAGCTCGGACATTACTTTTTGTTTGTTGGATTCGAACTCTTCTTCCAGAACATCCTTCTGGGAAAGAATCACTTTGTTGTTCTCGCGGTCCAGTTCTTTCACTTTTACGCGAAGTGTGCGGCCTTTGTAGTCGCTGAAATCTTCAACAAAATGACGTTCTACCATAGACGCAGGAATAAAGCCGCGTGCACCAACATCGGCTACAAGTCCGCCTTTCACCACGTCAGCCACCGTTACTTCGAATACGTCTTGATCTGCAAAATGCTTCTCAAGCTCTTCCCATGAATTCTCGGTGTCGATCGCGCGCTTGGAAAGAACCAGGCTTTCCTTGTCATCGTTAATGCTAACGACTTTGCACTCTACCTCTTGGCCAACCTGAACCGCATCAGATGCATTATCAAGTTGTACAGAAGACAGTTCGCGAACAGGAATTACGCCGTCATATTTATATCCAATGCTTACGTAAGCTTGGTTGTCCTCCAGTTTGACGATCGTCCCTTTCACGGTGTCCCCTTTTTTCAAGGATACGATTTGGTCCAGCTGCTCTTGGTTTTCAGCAGCCTCTTGATTTCTTGTTTCTTCCGACATGTCAAATAACCTCCTCAATTCAAACCCCATTTATTTAAACTCGCATTCGCGAAGTTCAAAACATAATTGCTGTAGTATCTTTCCAACTTTCCCATGCTTTTTATGCATGGAGCGAATAAATCAGTTCACGGTTGGTTTGCCGCTTGCACGCATTTCATGAATCTTCGCCATGATCATTCCAGTTGCCGCATCCAGTGCCTCTGGTGATTTATCCCCCTCAAACTGGGACAGATCCACAGGTGCGCCGTAGATGATCTTCACTTTTCTAAAAAGCTTGTAATCACCGATAATCGCAGCTGGTATAACCGTTGCCCCGCTGCGGAGAGCAAAGCTTGCTGCACCCCGTTTCGCTGCGGTAGCATCCGAGTTGCGTGTCCCTTCGGGAAAGATGCCCATGATCTCGCCGGAACGCAAGATGGTAAGGGCCATCTTGATGGAATCTTTGCTCACTCCACCGCGCTTCACCGGAAAAGCTCCAAGCTGGCGGACCAGCCATCCGAACACCGGAATTTTGAACAGTTCCGCCTTCGCCATGAATTTCACCTGGCGTTTGACGTGGATCCCGACAGATATTGGATCTCTTATGCTAATATGATTGCTGCAGATTAGCACGCCGCCTTCTGAAGGTATGTTATGTACGCCGACAGATTCAAATCTGTAGAGAATAGCGAACAAACCGCGGACCACCGCTCTGCAAAAAAGATAAATCATTGCTTTTTCTCCCCATCCCACTTAAGTTTCGCAATATGAAAGAATCGCTTCAACAACCTGGTTGATATCCATATGTGTCGTATCCAGAATGATGGCATCCTCTGCGCATCGGAGCGGCGACACTTCACGTTCCTGGTCAAGCCTGTCACGTTCTGCGATATCTTTTTCCAGTTGTTCCAGCGTGATGCCTTCATCACTCAACTCATTGAAGCGGCGGAGAGCACGTTCCTTGACACTGGCCGTCATGAAAATCTTCACCTCAGCATCCGGCAAAACCGTCGTGCCAATGTCACGCCCATCCATGACAACGCCTTTCTCCAGCGCCATTTGCTGCTGCAAACGGACAAGCTTTATCCGTACGCCCTCGATTCGTGCATATTTGGATACCACTGCACTAACCTGGTGTGAACGAATATAGGGTGTGACATCTTCCCCGTTCAGCAAAACCATTTGACCATTTTCATGCGGTTTTAATTCAATCACCATGTTTTGTGCATATTGAAGCACTTTTTCGGGATCTTCCGGAGAAATCCCTTGGTTCAGCATGAACCAGGTGACTGCCCTGTACATGGCTCCGGTATCCACATAGATGTACTGCAGCCTGCTGGCCACCATACGTGCTACTGTGCTTTTACCCGCGCCTGCCGGACCGTCAATGGCAATATTGATTCTGTCGCGATAACCTGTCCCCTGCATAACCAACGGGGCATTCCTCCTCAAACATATACCTCGAAATCGAAAGGGCTTACCATCCAGATAGGACGGAATCACACTTCCTGAGAAAAAATATACAAGAAAGCGCGAGATGAATTCTGCACCATTCTTATATTTCAAGAAAAAAGCAGGCGCCCGCCTGCGACGTGAAAATTATACCACACTACCTAGAGTGATGCAAAAGAGAAGGGGTGTTTTCCCCCATCCAATCGTTTACATTTGGCTCGTTAACGGGAACGCCCTCCATTTGCTGAACCGGCGAAATATAGGGCCTGCTGGGCTCATAATGCAGCAAAAGCTGGGCAATGACCAAAGCGACTACAAGCCCGATCAGCAGCTTAAACAGCGCTTTTCCGTAACGGTCATGAAGGGCTTGTCCATTCTCATGGAGCGCAGCATTAAGTTCTGTTTCTTCATTCAACGGGTCTTGATGAGGCTTTGCTTCTGTCATGGCAAACGGTCCCTCCGGTACAAATTTCGGATAGTGTACCACCGTTATACCATTTTTATGCATCATCGATTGCGAAAATCGAACTGTCTTTCGAAACAATACCGGATCAGCTTTTGACGTTCCATATCTACGATATGATTGAATTTCAGCATAACGATGCTTCGATTCGTGGGCAGCTGCTTAACCCGCACCACCTCGCCTTCAAAAGGGACGTGCTCCACCGCACCATTCTTGTACGGTATCAGAACCCAGCAAGTCAGCAAGCTTCCTTCCGAAATGGATTGGCCCGGTTTTAGATGAAAGGATACCCCGCCGCCGCCGACATCATCGGTTTTGGTTAAGAACTGTGTGCCGTCTTTAGCAATAACAGCAACTTCGAGCTCCGCCTGCACCCTCAGGAAACTTCTTCTCTGAACCTTCGTTATCTGATCGGGATCCGGCTTCTTAATTCGAACCAGCCGTATAATGTCTTCGTGATGGCTCAAGACGTAGGAATTAAAGTAGTTCTTCACGCCGCCTTCACTTAGGAAATACGCTGACAGCTCGTCCCCAATGAAGAGCTTCTTCAGCCTCCCGGTGCCTTCCTGCAGCGGAACCTCCATATACATGGATTCATCATCCATGTCGGAAATGCGGGATTTATATACAATCTTGGCTTCCTTTTCATCCCCCGTATCCAACTGGATATAGAGGACATCATTGATCTTTGGATACAATGCGCTCACCCACTAATTCATGATAATCAATATTTACCATTATATCATGCGAACCCTGGGTCCATGGGATAAAATCTTCGATTGAAAATGTAAACATGTCTCCCCTTCGCAAACAACGGTTTGTCTGAGGCACTATTCAAGCGCTGATTCCACTGCATCTGCACATTAAAAAAACCGGTCAAGGAGTCTCCTTAACCGGTTCATACCACCATGTTTAGCGCCGTTATTTAATGCCTGCCTGTGCATCCTTCACGACTTCAACCGTTTCCTCAAGGCCGGTATCCGAATTAATATAGATCCGGTATTGCGAGCCGTTGATACGTCCGCCAAACTCGTAGCACAGCACATCCTCCGAACGGTCATTCTTAATTAATGCTTTGCGGTGATAAAGCACCTTGAATTCAGGGTTCAGCACTTTCTCCGCTTCTGCAAGACTCATCTTCGGCTGTGGAATTTGCCGCTTCATCTGGTGCTCATATACAAAGTCGCTGGCCTGAAAACCAATGACATCCCCGTTGTCCATCGCCGAACGAACGGTGATTTTCTCCGGATAGATCAGGACGCCGTCCTCTTCACGGACAAAAGAGAAGTTGGCGAGGTTGTCGTATTGGTCAGCTGAAACCACGGTCATGTCGGAGTAACCCTTTTTCGTCAGGAATTGCTGAGCTTTGTCGATGGCATCCTGGACCGATACTTTCTTCGCACCGACCTTGCGCTCATCCGTATAGGAGATCAATTGCCCTCCTTTTTCGGTAAAATCCAGGCTGAGCATATGACCGTTCGGGTGTTTTACCTTAGCTGTATAAGATACCCATTCCGTGCCGCTGCCGTTCTTCGTGACTTGGACCTTGGCCTGGTTGCCAGCATCCGAGAACTTCAGCGCTTTCCGCTTCACATCCTCTTCCGAAATCGGCATGCCTGCCAACTGTTTGACAGAGCGTCTGTCATAAATGCTGCTGACCGACGGACCCCAGTCCAGCTCAGGGTAAGACTCGACTTTTTTGTCTACCGTTTTGAAACCATCGATAATGGAGTTGTCTCCTACCTTGTTCGTGGCAAGTGCTGTTTCTACATCCATCCAGCGCAAGCTGTTGGTGATGACTTTGTTCTGCACATGCTGCAAATCCTTCGTAATTTCGCCGGAGTTGGCATATAGGGATTTCAGCGTTTTAACCTCATTGTCACTTAGCGGTTCCTTGGTGAAATCTCGGACACCTGTTTTATAGGCAAAATTCGATATCCGGGATAAGAATTCTTCGGTCTTGTTGAATGGCAGCAGCGTAAGCGGCAGCTGGCTGATCTCATTCTGTGCCTCGCTGGTCAGACGCCATACATTCATCAAGCCCTTCCGGTGCATCCCCTGGGAAGTAGAACTGACCGCAAGTGTGTTGCCGAGCTCGGCATGGATCCTGTCCATATTGTAGGACAAGTCGTGGAATGCCCGTTGGTATTGGTTCTCGGCGTTAATCAATATTGCGTTTTTCTCTTTATTCTCTTGATATCCCCATACCAGAGCCCCGATCAATAAAATTGTGGCCACAGGAAACAGAATAGCACTTAATCGTTTGTACATGATGCGATAGTCTCCTTTCTTCTACTCACTGAGGTTAGTTTGACTAGAAGGAAGAAGTCTTATGCATATCTGTATAATTACTTCATCATTTAGAAATCTTCCTCAATATCGAAGTGATCCCGGTTGTTGCACAGGCATTGCTTAAACCCGGTTTCGATCCGGCCATCTTCCTTCTTCCCGCGCAGAATAAAGCGCTCACCACAATCTTTGCAAAGGATTTTCACTTTTATACGCAAAAAAAGACACCTCCCACTCTATATTTCCTTGGCTGACAGCCAAGGCCTATAGAATGAAGTGTGCCCTTATTTATTACGTGTTAACCTCTTCCTCCCGTTTTATGAAACGAAAAGGAGAACGGTTGTTAGCCCTTGAGATCTTACCCATGCCGCCATACCATAACAGCACCATCAGCGGCACGATGAACCATATCCATGAATGGGCCAGCAGATTCAGAATCAGGTCATACAGACCGTGCCACATCCAAGGCAGGAGGAGGGACAAAGCTAGGAAAAATCTTCTCCGCTTTCCTTCCGTGAATCTCGCATGCCCCATGTAGTAACCCATGATGACACCGAACATCGCGTGCCCCGAAACGGGTAGCAGTGCCCGCAAGAACATGGGACCAAAAGCAGCCTGACTGTACCACGCGTAAAGCAAGTTCTCTACAGTAGCGAAACCCAGCGATATAGCCGCTGCATAAAGGATACCATCATAAGGCTCGTCAAATTCCTTGTGTTTGAAAATAATATGGTACATCATAAACCATTTCAGAAACTCCTCAACGCCCGCTGAAACGAACAGTGAGTTGACTACCGGATGATCGCCAAGCCATAGTATCATTCCCCGCTGCAAAATCATAATCGGGAAAACGATCAGAACCCCAAGCATAAACACCTTGATCACCATATGCAGGGGTTCTTGATCATACCTATCTTTCAGGTAAAAATACGTGAGCAATGCGAGTCCCGGCGCCAAAGCTGACGCAATTACCGAGAACACCAGCACTAAAAAATTCCCCTTCCGTTAGTTGCGGGCCTGAAGTCCGGCACGCACGCCCACATTGATTAACGCTGACGCTGGAAGTGTGTACAGATTACCTCAACTGCTTGCTGAGGCATCACTTTCTTCCCGTATTCCTCCAGCACAGCTTCCGTTACTGAGGAGGATTCGCCGAATTCAGCCAGCATGGCAATGACCGCCGGCAGCTTCTCGCTGTTCAGTTCCTCAGGATCGAAATACAAAAACCATTTATCCATATAGTGATAGAGCTTACCTGCTCCGTCTACAAGTTCCTTCAACATATGCGATGCTTCAATGAGCACTTCAAAATCTTGAAAAACATAGACGATGGTATCACTTTGATCCAGCGTTACTTCCATTTCATAAATCTCGTCCGGCATATCTTCTTCGGACAAGCTGCTAAAATGGTGATCGTATTTCCCTCTCGTCACAATAACCACCATGCCCTGGGCAGGCAGTGCAAACACCTCAACGGCAAGAGGTCCGGTGGCATCAAACCCGAGTTCACTGTAGGCCTGATCCATCATCTCCGTAAACAGGTCATAAACTTTCGGTATTTCCTGCCACATCTCTTCCTTCTGGATCCCACGCTCACTCAGATCGTCAAACGTGAGGAAAATCCGTATCTTATCTTGACTCAAACGCTCTATTTTCATGACAGGATCCTCCTTACGTAAACAAAAGTTTATAACAAATTATGATGTCTGGATTATGACGTGATAAAAATGGTTTTATATAATTGATTTTATCATTTAATACCCACAAATGCACGTAAATATGTAGCTGAAGAAAAAAGAATCATTCACAGGGATGTGAAGTCCACTCCCCGAGAATGATTCAAAAAGGTGCGTGTCGTTTACAAACCCGGTATGACGGTGTGAGTCTCTTTGAGAATCTGTTCGACTTCGTTCTTCACGTCTGGATTGTTGCGGATAAAGTCCTTTACTTGCTTCAAGTTGGCAGCTTTCGAATGGGTCGATGTCTGTCCACCAGAAGTTCTGTCGGAATGAGTGGAGCCGTTACGGCCTGAACTGGGAGACACGCTTTCATGGCTTGAGCCGTAGTTATGGCTTTTTGTGCCTTGAATTTTACTCATCGCGGTATCCGCAAAGCGGCCCAGGTTCACATCTTTCATCATGGAAGAGAAACCCATGTTTTTACGGGAAATCATCCGGCATGCAACGGCACCGATAATGACACCATATAGAAATGACGAAGTCTTCACAAATGATACCTCCTTCTATGTTAAACTCGAGATTATTGTTCTCGCACCGCCAGGAACTCATGCTACATAAATACAGGAAAGTGAGATGGAATCATGGTTAGAACACGAACAGTCCTTCTGCTGGCCTGCTGTCTTATGCTCAGTGCGTGCGGCAACAACGGCGCTGCTCAGAAGCAAGACGCGGCTGCGGAAGGCGGTAATGTGCCGACAACACAGCAAAATGAAACCGGGCGGGTGCCCCCTCCAAGCGGGAGTACCGACGCTGTAAACGAAACGGACAAGCCTGATCCGGAATTGAGTGCGAATGGATCTCAAGAACCGCCGACGGATGAACCGGATAAAAAGCCGGATGCAGTGGCTTCCGCCAAACCGCAATATCACATGAATAAAGTGTACCGGATTGTACCGAATGACGATTCTGTGCCAGACAAGGTGGTGCTGCTCACGTTTGACGACGGCCCCAAGGATGAGGACATGATCAACCAATTAATTGACACTCTCGACAAACATGAAGCCAAGGCCATCTTCTTCGTTAACGGATATCGAGTGAAAGAAAATCCCGAATTGCTGAAACTTATCCACGACCGCGGTCAAGTGATTGGGAATCATTCCTGGGATCATATCGATCTGAAAAAAGAGAGCAAACAGAACGTAGAGGAACAAATTGGGAATGTACAGAAAATCGTAAAGGAAACGATTGGTACGGAACCGAAGTTCTTCCGACCTCCTTTCGGCTCTGGCGGGGATACCGTCAAGGACATTGCCAAGGATCATGATTTGTTATTCATGACTTGGTCCAACGGCTCGCTGGATTGGGAAAGCAAAAACAAAAACAAACCCGATGCTGTGGTTAACAATGTACTGGAGCAGCTTCATCCCGGCAGCAACATCTTGATGCATGAGCTTCCCTGGACCGTCGAAGCACTTGACAGTCTGCTCACCAAGCTCGAGTCTAAAGGTTATGGATTTGTGGATCCTGGATTGATCGAACCGAAAATAAGATAACCCTCAATACAAAAAAGCCTTAATTCCGCCGTCATCACTTTGACGAGTTGGAATTAAGGTTTTTTGCGCAATGTAATGACATGATATTCCGCCGGACACTTCAAGCGCAGCGGGATGTGCGAGGTGCCAAATCCGCGGCTGATCAACATTCGGGAAGTGTGAAGGCTGTCGCCAACTTTTCTCGGCAGTGAATACCAACCTGATTTAAACTTCTTATAGAAGCGCTCCAGCCGTACGGCACCGGCAAAAGGAAGCACGATCTGTCCCCCATGCGTATGTCCTGCCAGCAGGAGATCACCGTTCGTTTCCTCCCTGTCCTTCACCCAGATCGGATCATGGACAAGGATGATGTGGTATGAATCTTCTTTTGGATTGCCGCGAAATTGCGTATACGGATGCTTTTTGCTTGCTGGCTGCCGAATTCCGCTCAGCGTTATACTCTCTTCATTCTTCTTCAGTGTTATTGTCTTATCACTTAACAAGGCGACCCCTGTCTCGCGCAGAACCTGACGAACCGCATCCTTGCCTGCATATAGATCATGATTACCCAGGACCGCATATACGGGGGCTATACGGAGCAGGACCGACATGTTATGCCTCATCCGCTGAAAGGATACCCCTTTTTCCGTAATATCTCCTCCAAGAAAAACGCAATCCACTGGCAAGAGATTGGAGGTCAGCTTCTGTTCTGACAAAACTCTGCGATGTATATCGGTTATGAACAATATTCGATACCCGTCAAAAGACTGAGGAATACGGTCGGATACAACTTCCTCTTCACGTACGCGATATCCTCCGGCTTCGGACCTCATCCAGCCGATTGTGCCTGCACCAACAGCCGCAGCACCGGCTAACCACATCAACACACTCATAATAACTCCTTTAATAATTCGCTTAATGGAGGCGCGCCGATCAGTCCCCACCACAACAGTCCTACCATTAATAATATGAATATGACAATCAATGAGTTCACAAACCATTTGCTCATTCTGACACGATAGGAGGAATACGTATTCGTTCGTTTAGGCGCCGATACCTCTTCCCCGGATTGACCTGAGCGTGACCTTGTCGATCTGGACCGGCTCAGTCCTTCAGTCGGACTGTCGTCCTGAAGTTTCTGCTCCACCGGTTCTTTATGTACCGATGATTTAGAGCGATTTAATGTATCTTCTGCACGTTGTGACTTTGATGCAGTTCCTTGTTCCGAAGCAGCGGGTGTCTTGTTCTTCCGGCCTTTATTGCGGCTCCGATGTCGTTCCATTCTGCTAAGCTCGTTCATTTTCCTCTTTCCTCCGAAATCGAATCAGCATCCCTGAGATGAAATCAATCAGAAAATGGCACAGTATAGGCGCCCACAGAGTACCTGTATGAATATAGACGTACCCCAGGCCATAACTGCTCAAGAAAACCCATCCTGTAGGAAGCCAATGCTTTAGATATCTGACATGTATAAGCGCGAACAAAATGCTGGTCCAGTAGGGTCCAAATGCATGCTGTACCGCTCCACGAAACAGAAGTTCCTCACATACAGATACAATCAGGGCAATCACCAAAATATGCCATACCGGCCTGTTCCTAAACAACATTTCATTGATTCCGCCGTCATCCATACTATCTTCAGATACAAAACGGGACAATACAAAATCCACAATCAGCATAGCTGCAGCAAGACCAAGACCCCAATATACAAACTCGACTTCTTTCGGAATGACAAACAGCTCAAACGGATTCCTCTTTTGAAACAAGATCCAGATCAAACCCACAATGAGGGTTAAGGCTTGGGTAAGATACAGATTGATAAGCAGCAGTCGGTCATTCAGTTGATGGGCTTCGATTCTTTTTACGCGTATTTTAAATTTTTTCATAGAAGATGGGCCTGTCTTTCATCTTGATATTTTAGGATAATCTTCGTGTACAACCTCAGTGATATAAGATTGATTCCATCATAGGCGGGCATAAGCATCATAGCAAATTACCGGCATGGTATTCAAGGCTATCCCCTGTTTCTTCGCTCTAAGGACGGAATAAACACCTATTGACACAATGTTAGAGCCATGATACATTATGAAAAAATTAATCTGTGAAAACCGATGATGGAAAAAAGAAGCTGCAACGTCCTCAGAGAGCCGATGGTTGGTGGAAATCGGTGGCGGTAAAGTATTCTTGAGCGTTCCTGAGATATTTCGCTGAACATTGAAGTAGGCGTAAATCGGATGATATCCGTTACCAATCATGGTCTGAACAGACCGCTTGAGGCTGCAGCAAGACAGCAGCGAATAAGGGTGGCACCACGAATAACTCTCGTCCCTTACTACGGAAGTAGTATGCGGATTGAGAGTTTTTTATGTTCCTGATTCTTTGTCACGACACCGCGTCAAACCTGTATAGAATTCTTCTGGCTTTACTAGGCAATCTTTGAACGTGTATAACGGAATGCGCGCCAAGCGTAATCCTTATTCAATATTGCAGTACCGCATTTATAGAGGATTTTAAGGAGGAAGAGAAACCATGTTTAAAGTATTGGTATCGGATCCGATCAGTGATTTGGGGATTCAGCAGTTGATGGATGCTGCCGATGTGCAGGTAGACAAAAAAACCGGGCTCAGTGAAGATGAGCTCACTGCCATTATCGGTGAATACGACGGACTCCTCGTACGGAGTCAGACACGTGTAACAGAACGCATTATGAATGCAGGAACAAACCTCAAGGTGGTTGGCCGGGCTGGTGTCGGTGTTGACAATATTGACCTGGAAGCCGCTACGAAGCGCGGTATCGTTGTCATTAACGCTCCGGATGGCAATACGATTACAACGGCCGAGCATACCTTTGCTATGATGATTGCCCTTGCCCGCCATATCCCGCAAGCCTATGCAAAAACTATAGGCGGATCCTGGGATCGCAAATCCTTCCTCGGCGTCGAGCTGCGCAATAAAACGCTTGGCGTTATGGGAATGGGACGAATCGGCAGCGAGGTTGCCAAACGCGCCAAGG
Source organism: Paenibacillus glucanolyticus NBRC 15330 (assembly GCF_004000885.1). Classification (GTDB taxonomy): domain Bacteria; phylum Bacillota; class Bacilli; order Paenibacillales; family Paenibacillaceae; genus Paenibacillus_AQ; species Paenibacillus_AQ glucanolyticus. Next base: position 263,067 of record NZ_BIMC01000004.1, on the reverse strand, counting down.
CATTCGGCATGAACATACTTGCCTTTGATCCGTTCTTAACGGAGGAGCGTGCAGACAAACTCGGCGTGAGTCTCTCCTCGGTGGATAACATTATCCGCAATGCGGATTTCATTACGGTCCATACTCCGCTTACTCCTGAGACCCGCCACATGATCGCAAGACCGCAGTTTGAAGTGATGAAACGCGGCATGCGTATCGTGAACTGTGCACGCGGCGGTATTATCGACGAGCGCGCACTGGTCGAAGCCATTGATGAAGGCATTGTAGCTGGAGCTGCTTTTGACGTATTCGAGCATGAACCGCCGGAAAGCGACCATCCGTTCCTGACCCATCCAAAGGTGATCGTGACTCCGCATTTGGGTGCATCTACGATTGAGGCTCAAGAGAACGTAGCCATCGATGTATCGGAGCAGGTGCTGCATATTTTGCGCAATGAGCCGTTTAAGAATGCCGTCAACTTCCCGCTTGTAGCAGCAAGCGTCATGAACAAACTCCAGCCATACTTCTCCCTCGGTGAGAAACTCGGCAGTGTGGCCGCGCAAATTACCGCGCACGCTGTGAAGGAGATTCATGTCGACTATGCGGGCGAGCTGGCTGAAGTGGATACCCAAGCGTTGACACGCTACATCGTAAAAGGCGTGCTTGAGCGTCATCTCGGAAACGAAGTGAACATTGTAAACTCCATGCACCTGGCCAAAAGCCGTGATCTGCATGTCGTTGTATCTCAAACACCAAAAACGAAAGACTTTACCAATCTGGTTACCGTTACGCTTAAAACCCAAAACGGTCTGGAGCGGATTGTAGCCGGTACACTCCTTCTCGGTTATGGGGAACGGATTGTCCGCCTTGACAAATTCCCGGTCGATATCTCGCCGGAAGGTCATCTGATTCTGATCTCTCATAACGATAAACCGGGCATTATCGGTCGTGTCGGGACGCTGCTTGGCGAGAACGATGTCAACATCGCCTCCATGCAGGTGGGCCGTAAAGTCATCGGCGGCGAGGCTATCATGCTTCTGACCGTAGATAAGGACGTGCCTAAAGATGTTCTGATCAAACTCACAGGGCTGGCAGAACTGAACACCGCGCAACAAATTGCACTGGGCTAAACAACTGATTCAGATAAACGCGGGTTAGTCGATGTTCCACGTAGAACAAGATTAACCCCTTTATTTCAACAAAAAAACACGCTCCATGTGAGCGTGTTTTTTCTTTTGTGCGGGCATTCCCTATGATTCTACCGCTTTTGTGGGAATGATCATCGTAAATATGGTGCCTTTGCCAACCTCACTCGTTGCGTTAATCGTTCCGTGATGCGCAGTCACGATGTTTTTCACAATGGCGAGACCAATACCGGTACCCACCGTTTCACCTCTTACACGCGCTTTGTCCGCCTTATAGAACCGTTCGAAAACAAAGGGCAGATCTTCGGGCGGAATGCCGACACCCTGGTCGCAGATTTTCACCTGAAGTGCTTCATCGTCCAAAAGGGTGATCCGGTCTGCGGTGATCTGGATTTGCTTGCCTGAAGGGGTGTGACGGAAAGCATTATCCAGCAGATTCGTAAGCACCTGCTCCAGCTTATCTTCGTCTGCTGCTTCAAGCATCAGATTCGGATGAAGTTTATTCAACTGAAGATCAATTTCCCGCTCCTTGGCACGCACGGCGAATTTCCGGTATACCCGCTCGCACAATTCACCGGCATCCATTTTCCTCAGTGACAACTCCGCGTGTCCCGCTTCCATGCGTGTCAAATCAAGCAGATCCTTCACCAAGCGCCCCATCCGTAGAGATTCCTCATGGATGACCTGGATAAGCTCCCTGCTCTCTTCCGGCGAAGCCGCCATGCCGTCAAGCAATGCTTCGCTGTAACCCTGCATCATCGACAGCGGTGTCCGGATTTCATGTGACACATTCGCAATGAAATCCGTACGCATCTTCTCCAGGGTCACCTGCTCGGTAATATCCCTGAGCACGACAACAGCGCCCCGGATCATATCGTCCGCGTACAGCGGGGCCATATGGGCCGACCATATCCCCTGCTTGACATGCAGGTCTGCACTCTGGTCCCTGCCTTCGTTCACGGTGCTGTAATAGAGCTCGCTCAGCGGCTTCGGCATTACATCAGCGGCCCAGCCGCCCCCTTGCAGCTCATCATCCCACTGCAGTCCCTTCCAGGTCTTCATGATTTCCTGTCCGGGCGGGTTCACCAGTATTACTTGACCATGATGGTCAAAGGTAATGACCGCGTCACTCATACTTCTCAGCACGCTGGACAGATGCTCCTTCTCATGGTTCAAATTACGAATATTTGTCTCCAGTTCGGCTGCCATATGGTTAAACGTATTGGCCAATTCACCGATCTCATCACTGGTTACCAGATTCAATCGTGTTCCGTATTTCCCTTTCCGAATATCATTGGCAGCCTCAATCAATTGCTGCATGGGCTGCGTGATCTTGGTTAACAGAAACAGTCCAAAAAAGGTGGTCATCGAGAATCCGATGATCGCCACATAAGTAAATAAACGTTTGATGGCATCCGAATTCGCAAACGTGGTGTCGATATACGGCAGCAAAAATAATCCGAGCGTCAGCAGTACGCACGCAACCAAACAGGTTATCGTAATCCACAGCTTGCCGACGAGTGATCTCCAGAAACTCACGTTACTTCGGTACCTCCAGCTTGTAGCCCACTCCCCACACGGTTGTAATCATCGCTGCGGAATCGGAGGATGCCTTATTCAACTTCTCGCGCAATCGCTTCACATGGGTATCCACTGTGCGAAGATCACCGAAAAACTCATAATTCCATACATCCTTAAGCAGTTCTTCACGAGAAAACACTTTATCTGGCGAGGATGCCAAATAGTGAAGAAGTTCGTATTCTTTCGGCGTCAGGCTGATTTCGTGTCCTCCTGCCGTCACGCGGTGAGCGTCGTGCTCTATGACGAGATGCGGGAATACGATGCTGTTGCTTGGATTCGTTTCCTTGCTCAGGTAGGCAGTCGCTGAAGACCGGCGTAAAATAGCTTTTACACGATAGATAACCTCGCGCGGACTGAACGGCTTCACGACATAATCGTCGGCCCCCACTTCAAAGCCCTGTACGCGATTGATCTCCTCGCCCTTGGCAGTCAGCATCAGGATCGGCGTAGACTTCACCTGACGAAGACGCGTGCACACCTCGACGCCATCCATGCCGGGCAGCATGACATCCAGAATAACAAGTCCATAATCTTCTGAGCTGGCTTTGCGAAGCGCGGTCTCCCCATCCTCCGCCTCTTCGATTTCATAACCTTCCTTCTCCAGATACATCTTCAACAATCGACGAATCCGTTCTTCATCATCTACAACAAGGATACGATTTCCGTGCTCTGACATTGGCAGCAGCTCCTTCATGTTTATAGGGAAAATCAGAAGTGGCCCTCTTGAATAGGAAAGGGCCCTTCTGATTGTTAATTCATTGCTATTAAGTTAACCATTAATCGGTTCCGGCATAAGAGTGCAGGCCCGCAATAATCAAGTTAACGCCCACCAGCGTGAACATGACAACGATAAAGCCAATAACGGACAGCCAAGAGGAATGTTTGCCCTGCCAGCCCCGTGACAGCCGCAGATGGAGATATACGCTGTAGAAGAGCCAGGTGATAAGCGCCCATACTTCCTTTGGATCCCAGCCCCAGAATCGGCCCCAGGCAATTTCCGCCCAGATCATGGCGAATATGAGTCCGCCGAGCGTAAATACCGGGAAACCAATCGCAATGGCGCGATAACTGATCTCATCCAGATCATCCGGATCCAGTCTGCCGAGCGCAGGCTGGATGAACTTCGCCAGCGGCTTGCGCAGAATGAGACGGAGCAGACCGTACAGGATCAAACCGCTGAGCAGCGACCATATTACTGTATTCAGCTTACGTCCTGCATTCACCCCGTGCATCCATGACGGAGCTTCCATGAGCGGAGATTTCATGCCCAGGAAGGATTGCATACTCTCCGTCTCACTCTTATATGGTGCAACAAGTGGAGGCATGTTATATTCCACTTTTACTATTGTACTATTTTCTGTCTTCGGGTCAACCAATGTCTGATTAAACTCGGCCTGATATCCGCCCGCACGGAAGCTGTATACCGACAAAATAAATCCGATCAGTACCACGATGGCAAACATGCAGAGCTCAAGCCAGCGCTGTTCCCTGCGCGAGCCCTTGTCAGTTCCGCTAAAGTTAACGGTACGAAGCAGGTGCATCAATCCGGCTATAAAACCGACGGCAAAAAACGCATCACCCAGCGCCGCCAATGTCACGTGAATCCCCAGCCAGTAGGATTGAAGCGAAGGAATGAGCGGCTGTACCTGCTGCGGAAATACGGCTGCATAAGCCATGATCAGTATAGCCAGCGGCAATGCAAACAATCCGAGCAGCGATTTTTTGTAGATAAAATAAAGGACAAGAAAAGCAATCATGATGGCCATCGACAAGAAGGACATAAACTCATACATGTTGCTGACAGGCACATGCCCCGAGCCTGCCCATCTTGTAAAGAAGTACAGCAAGTGGCCGATTAAACCGATCGTTGCTGTAACAAATGCAATCTTGCCCCACTTAGCCAAATGAGCTTCCGGATCCCGTTTACGGAACCGGCGTCCCATAACGGCAAGTGCATACATGATGAATGCCGCGCAGTATAAGGTAAAGGCTACAATAAAGGCGTCGCCGCTAAACTCAATTAGTTTCATCCTTACTCCCCCTGTTATTCTCCAATGACTTTTCATCGACTTCGATATTCATTTGCTTGAGGATCGCGGAGATTTCCTTGCGAAGCCCAAACCAGTTTTTGTTCGTATGTGCGCCGAGAGTCAGTGTTTCGTTATCAATACGCAGCCAGATCCGGCGATGGGTGAAATAAAAGCCCATAATCAATCCAATCATGCCGATAAAACAACCCACCCATATGAATGGCATCGCTTTATCCACACGAATGTTCAAATACGTCGTAGATTCCGAAAAGTCCACATCATCCATGCTGAGTACGTCCAGCGATACGAGCGACTCCCCACCCGCCAGCTGTGCATTGATTGCTTCCTGATTGAACCGTTCCTTATCGAGCTGCTTGGGAAAGTAGAAGTATTGAATGCCTTCCTTCGGCAGATCAGGCCCCTTAATCAGAAATAAGAATGCAGGCGCATTCGGGTTGGGTGACAGGTTGACCGGATTACCGTTATCGCCAAGTCCAAAATCAGTAAAGGATTGTGTAAGCGTTAACGTATATTCCCCTGCCTGATACTCCCTCTGGGGATCATTGATCGATAATGTAATCTTGCCAAATTCTTTACCGCTCTTACTATCAATCAGCACCGGCGAAACCGTACGAAGAATCGGGGTCAGGTCATAATCGAATTGGTAAGCTTTAAACCCTTTGTAATTGAGCGGATGATTAACCTCAATGTTATGGCGTGTCAATTCCACGAGCTGAGGCTCTTTATCCAGTCCATCGCAATTGGCCTCACACATATACAGAACAGCCTGGGTTTGGAATTCTTTTGGCAGCACTTTGTTCTTGCCTTTGAATTCTTCAGGCATATCCTCTTCCGTGTAGAATTCAACCTTAAATCCATTATTCAACAAATAATAACTGGTGTTCTTGATGTGCACAGGTTCCCCCTCGGGAAATGCCATGTGCTCGTCCATGTGCAGTCCGGGCAAATTCCGTCCGAGAACTGCAAGCAGGAATATAATGAGACCGATATGAAGCACATAAGGACCCCAGCGGCTGAACCGCTGCTTCTCTGCCAGAAGCGTCCCGCCGTCCGTGCGAACCCGGTAGCCCTTCTTCTTGATCATCGGCTTCACCCGTTCGACCCACTCTGCTCCATCCTCCCCAACCTGCCCTTGATAGACAACTTTCTGACGGGTAAGAAATGACATATGCTTCGGGATACGCTGTCTGCTGAGTGCCTTGTAGAGCGGCAGCACGCGATCAAGACTGCAGATGACAAGCGATGCGCCGATCATGACGAGCAGCAGCACGAACCACCATGATGTGTATGTATGTGACAGCCCGAGCAAGTAGTATATATGCCCCAGCTGCCCGTACTCCTCTTTGTAATAAACCGAGGGGTCAATATTGAGGAATGTGCTCTCTTGCGGAAAAATGGTCCCCAAAGAGGAGCCAATCAGGGTCAGCAAGATCAAATAAATGGCTACCTTTACCGAAGAAAAGAAATTCCATACCCGATCAATAATACCGGGATTTGCTTTTTGTGATCGACGGGCCACCCCGTCATAACGCATTTCCAGAACCGGCTGGGCCTCTGCTTCTTCGGTCAACGGCTTGCCGCATGCCTCGCAAAGGACCGTCCCCGTCGGATTCTGGTGTCCGCAATCACACTTTGTGTTTTGGATCAAAGGCTTGGAACCTTGACTCATTTCGCATTCACCAACTGTTCAATTTGTTTGTCAAGGGTGTTCAAATCCAGTTCGCCTATACGAATATGGTCTATCTTGCCGGAGGCGGAAACAAAGAAGGTTGTTGGCATGGGTCCGACGCCAAAGCTGGCAACGGCATCCCGCTTAGGGTCCATCAAGATGGGGAACTGAACTCCCGTCTGAGCCACAAAATTCTCAACGGTCATCTTGTTCTCTCCCACATTTATGCCAATGATCTCAACGCCCTGACTGCTCCATTTCTCCCACTGAGCTTGAAGAGCCGGCATTTCCCGCACGCATGGCGGACAGTAGGTGCCCCAGAAATTAATAACCCTGGCTTTACCTTCATATTCACTCATGGTATGTACTTTGCCATCCATGCCTAGAAGTTCAAAATCCGCTGCCTTCTGTCCCACTTTGGGAACCTCGTCAGAGCCGAATACAACCGTTGCAACGGCGTACACTCCGACCAGGATGATGGCAAGCAGAATAACAATCTGTACGCTTTTCTTCGATTTGCCCATAAAGCAGCAGCTTCCTTTCTATGACATTCATCATATCGTATACTACGGGTGTGAACATCCTATGAACAATTATAACGAAATTTGTCATAAACGCCGCTCGCCATTTTGAATATTATGTGTCGGGTTTAACGTTTTTTCTTCGGATTCCCGCCTGGCTTCGCGGCTTTGGCCATCTGCATGAGCTGGTTGATTTCATCCGCTGTTAGATGGCGGTACAAGCCACGTTTTAAATTTTGTAGGAGCAGATCCCCGTAAGAGATTCGTTTCAAGCGCAATACCGGATGGGAAATGGCCTCAAACATCCTTCTCACTTGACGGTTACGGCCTTCGTGAATGGTGATGGATATAACGGATTGCTTATTATCAGGATCAACATCCTTGTATTCCACTTCGGCTGGCGATGTCATGCCGTCCTCCAGCATAATCCCCTGGCGCAGCTTGTCCAGCTCAGTGCCATGAGGCACCCCTTTCACAGTAGCCAAATAGGTTTTTGGCACATGATATTTGGGGTGGCTGAGCAGATTGGCAAATTCGCCGTCATTGGTCAGCAGCAGAAGTCCTTCTGTATCGTAATCCAATCGTCCAATCGGATAGACGCGCTCTTTTATGCCCTTCAGATAATCCGATACAATTTTTCGACCTTCGGGATCAGAAGCACTCGTAATGACTCCCTTCGGTTTATTCAGCATGACATATACCTTTTTCTCATGCTTGATCGGTTTGCCAGAAACCGTGATCATATCCTGGGCTGGATCGGCCTTCGTGCCGAGTTCGGTAACGGTCTCTCCGTTCACCTGCACCTTGCCTTCAAGAATCAATTCCTCGCACTTGCGGCGGGAAGCGACTCCGGCCTGTGCCATAATTTTCTGTAATCTCTCCATGTTCGTTAGGTCACCTCATCCCTAATGATAACCATCGACAGGATAAATCACAAGCGCGTTCCATGGAAAATGTGCTCCAGGGCAGGAGTCGGAGTGTGGAAATAAGTATAGCGGAGAAATATCATGAAGCCTGGATAGCTCCAAAATGATTTTGCTGGCGGTAAAAAGCTGGGTTTTCTGATCCAAATTCATGGACTCGTAACCGAGATTGAAGTCTCCTTCCAGGCAGATGTGTATGTGACCCCGCCGCATCAGCACAGACGAGGAAGAAACCGACCCATCCGGGTGGATCTTGAAATCCCAATTCGGCGGCTCCTGCTCGCATACGGTATGATGAATAACAAAACCCTCGAATTCCACTTGCGCCACCCCCACTACAATTCGTAATTGCAGCAGTATATGACACCGTGAAACCAAGGGTATAGGCATACGTCCTGTTACATCGAAAAACGTCCCGTCTTGTTGCATACCTTATCATACCATCGCACACTCCATAGGATATAGGGCTAACCAAAAACCAGCAAACAAACGGCGATTGCGGCAATAAACCCAACCAAATCGGAGAACAGCCCCACCTTCAGCGCATAACGTCCGTTGCGAATACCAACTGCGCCAAAATAAACGGTCAGCACATACAAGGTTGTATCCGTGCTCCCCTGTATAGTCGAAGCGATCCGGCCAATCATGGAATCCGGGCCGTATGCCCTGATCAGTTCCGTGGTGTAGGCAAGTGAACCGGTGCCTGTCAGGGGACGGAGTATGCCTAGCGGCAGTATCTCGCTTGGCACTCCCAATGAATGAAGAAAAGGGCCCGTCCAGCCCACAAAAAACTCCAGCGCGCCGGAAGATCGGAAAACACTGATTGCCACCATCATGCCGACCAAATGCGGAATGATCCCAATCGCCGTGGAGAAACCGTCTTTGGCTCCATCCACAAACGATTCATATACGGGAACTTTGCGTGTATAAGCGTACAGAGGAATGAAGGCGATAATGACGGGAATGGACCATGCGGATACGAGGTTAATCCAAGACAGCAAAGTTCATCACCCCTTTACGTCCGGGCCCAGGCTTGTACCGATTCCCGGCGCCTTCTGGCGACGAATCGTGCGTCTGCGGTACCACCTGTCAGCCATAATTGCTGCCGCAGTAGCAACGGCTGTAGCCAATAACGTGGTGCCTACAATCTCTGAAGGATTGGCCGATTCATAATTCAGCCTGATCGCGATCAGCGTGGTGGGAATTAGCGTAATGCTGGCTGTATTTAATGCAAGCAGCGTACACATTGCTGGAGAAGCCGTCTCCTTGTCCGGATTCAGCTTCTGAAGCTCCTGCATCGCTTTAATTCCCATCGGCGTTGCCGCATTGCCCAGACCGAACAAATTAGCGCTCATATTTGACAGTATATAACCCATCGCGGGATGATTCTTGGGCACATCCGGGAACAGAAAGCGAACAACTGGCCCCAGCAGCTTGGCAACCTTTTTCAGCAGGCCCGAATCTTCTGCCAGCCGCATCATGCCAAGCCAGAACACCAGTATGCTGATCAGACCGAAGGAGACTGTCACCCCTGTTTGAGCTCCGTCAAATGCGGCTTTTGTGACGCTGTCAATGTTCCCGTTAATAGCCGCAAAACCAAACCCGACCAGTATCATCCCCATCCAAATCAAATTAATCATCTCTTCGCCCCCAGTTCGATGCCTCGCTGCATGAGAGTGTAAACAACTCTTCAGCGAAGACTAGTTATGATTGGCCCTGAACAGATGCCTGATCACTTCTCCGGCCGACTGCCATAATGACAACGAACCCAGCGGTCCGGATGTGCTTCTGGACTTCTGCATGACGTCCGGGGTTTCAGGAAGCCTGCTTCCTTCTTCGTAAACAGGAACTTTACCTATGCTGACGTTATCCAGCAGCAGTTCAATATGGCCGCGAAGTCCGAACGAAACATCCGGCGCAGTCGCTTTATGCAGAACGAGTCTCTTCACCAGGCGACTCTCCTCATCATGCGCAAACGCATAGGTGAAGGAACTTCCCGTGACAAGGGTGTATCCCTGGATTTTCTGCCCTTTTTCGGTAACCTTCTTTAGAGGAAAATGGGCAAATCCGTAATCCAGCATGTTGGAATGGTCGTTCCAGTCATTACCATCGTTCAGCGTTACGGCTGCAATCTGCTGGCCATTCCGGGTGGCGGAGCTCACCAGGCAGCGGAATGCTTTTTTGGTGTAGCCAGTTTTAACACCGTCGGCCCCTTCATAGAAACGAAGCATTTTGTTCTTATTGTCCCACTTGTAGTCCCATGACTCGTTTGGATTAGGCGCTTTTTTGGTTGGTGTTTTGACAATTTCACTAAAAACAGGGTTCTTGAGTGCGTAAGCCGTCAGTTTGGCCATATCATTAGCCGAAGAGTAATGCTCGTCATGATCCAGTCCATGCGGGTTCATGAAATGCGAGTTCGTCATGCCAAGCTGGGCTGCCTTTTCGTTCATCAGCATCACAAAGCCTTCCTCTGTACCGCCGACATGCTCGGCAATGGCTGTAGCGGCATCGTTACCCGAACGAAGCATGAGGCCGAACAGTAAATTCTCAAGGGTCATCTCCTCGCCCAGCTTCAAAAAGATAGAGGAGCCTTCCTTGGCAAAAGCATTTTTGGAGATCTTGACACGGTCGTCCAGCTTGCCATGTTCAATCGCCACAATGGCTGTCATAATCTTTGTCAGGCTGGCGATTCTTAAGCGCTCATCACCGTTCTTGCTGTAAAGCATCCTCCCGGAAGTCACATCGATCAGCGCTGCGGCCTGAGCATGGTTCGCTGGCCCTTTCTCATGATCTGCATACACCACGGGCGCAATCGTAACCAGCAAGCAGCATACAGCGATTAACATGGATAACAAGGACTTGCCTTTTTTCCATTTCATTTTCATCATCTTATCCTCCGGTGTTCAGAAATCTTGTACAAGTATATGTCGCCTTCGCTTAAGGTATGTCCAATTCATCAGAGAAACGTCTATCGACGGATTTATACAGTTGCCATGGGGCGTTATTTAGAGGAGGTTTTCCTGCACGCATCATCTTAACGGCAAAAATCCCTTCCGTTAGGAACGGAAGGGATATGCTTGCTCCAATCAGTACGCAGGCGGTGGTGTTGTGCCAGTGCTGTTGCCTGTTTGAAACATCGACTGAATTTGCTCAAGCAAATACGGGGTTGAATCAATGATCCGTTCGAACAGATGGGTCTGGTTATCCAGCGGCACGATGTGCACGCCTTCTTTTCCTACGACTAGAAAAGCAATCGGTCTGATGGATACGCCACCGCCGCTGCCTCCGCCAAAAGGATGGGAAATATGGTCGCTATGCGTCCCGTCTGTGGAATGATGGTGTGTGCCACCGGCTTCAACATTGTAGTCGCTGCCGCCAGCTGCAAAACCAAAGGCCACTTTACTGATGGGCAAGATTACGCTGCCGTCAGGTGTATTAACGGGGTCGCCAACGATCGTATTTACGTCCACCATTCCCTTGATGTTCTCCATTGCCGTTTGCATCAAGCCTTGAATAGGGTGTTCTGCCATGATCTAACTCCTCCTTTCACCTTTAACACGCGAACTATAAGTACCAGTCCAGCATACATAGCTTTTCCGCAGGAGATTTTCGCTATACAGTATAGTTCAGTGGAAATTTGCGGCGGGCCATTAAATATCGGCACTACATCGATTTGAGGCATGTCCTTCATGTTTAAACGGTGGGACATCCATCCAAGAAGCGTATGCTTCACCCCATGCAGCATCCCGGTTGCAACGGCCGTATCTGCCGCATGTTCCAAGGCAATCCGCGTCGACCATCGGACATCCATGAGATGAACCGCCGCCATCGTCTGCTTAACCCATTTTTTAAGACCTTTCGTCGATAATAATGCCCGCACATAATCCCTGTATCGAATGGTTCTGCTTGAAGAAATCTTCTCCTTGTTAGAACCTAACGGGATCCCCTGTTCTCCGGGAACGGTCTCCTTCTTATATTCAATGCCACCGTTGGCCAGATGAAAGGGGACTTCATATTTGCGCGTAATCAAACCGAAAATCATCTTAAGTTCCGCTAACGCTTTATATTCATCTTTTCTTAGAACCACATCCAGCTTAATCGTTATCTTGGAACTCAGCACAACGATCAGCAATACGATGAGGAGGACAACCAGACCGACCGCCAGAAAAATCCAAACCCTCACAAAGTAACCCCCAAAACGAACTTAGTAAAATGTAATCCGCTTGGCTTAGTATGGCAAAATCTCCTCAAAATGATGCGAAAACGATCCCAGGTTCCCGATTTCATGTACTTTCAATCAAAAAAAAATCCCGGACGGTGAATTCACCACGCCCAGGATCAGCTCTTACTTAAGGCTTATAATATTGAATAATGGCTAGCTTTCCTCCACATCATCAAATGTAAGCTGACGACCATCAAGCTTATCAAACAGCAGCTGCGTTTCCTCTTCCAGATTATCGGTATCCTCAAACTGCGACGGCTCCGGCAAATCCTTGATATTGGCAAGTCCGAAATATTCGAGGAACGATTTGGTTGTACCATACAGAATGGGTCTGCCAATCGCCTCCGCTCGCCCGACTTCCTCGATCAAACCTTTACTGACAAGGGTGTGAATTGCCCGCTCGGACTTAACGCCGCGAATATCTTCAATCTCTACGCGCGTAATCGGCTGCCGATAGGCAACGATGGAGAGTGTTTCCAGCGCTGCTTGAGACAGTGAAGACCGTGAAGGCGAATAGGCCAGGCGTTCAAAATACGGCGCATGCTCAGACAATGTAGCCATTTTATAGCTTCCCGCGATTTGAACAATCTGAATTCCGCGCTCCTGACGCTCCCACTCCTCCTTCATATCCTCAAGCGCTTCGCCAACCAGGCCATCCGACTGCTCGGTGATCTCAGCAATTTGCCTTACCGACAAGCCCTCTTCCCCCGATAGGAACAGAAGCCCCTCAATAATCGATTTCAGCTTCGGATAATCCATCAACACGTTCTTCCCCTCTCCACTCCATGACAATATCTTCAAACAACTTCTCTTGATAGCACAATATCTGTTTCATTTTCATCAATTCCAAAATGGCCAGGAAAGTCACTACGATTTCATGCCGTTCCATCTCTTCGTGAAGCAGCTTGGAGAACAGCACACGTCCTCCCGGTCCCACTTGCTCCAGGGCATCCATGACTTGACGAATCCGATCCTTTACCGATATTTCATCCCGCTGAATACGGGCATACGATGTACGTTTGACTGCTTTGTTTAACGCTTTTTGAAAAGCACTGATCAAATCTGAAATGTGCAGCCCCAGCACCGGGTTCTCTTCCACCTCAGGCATAAAAGGAGTGAGGTCTTCCGCTTCCTTGGAGTAGATCAGACTCCGCTCCCATTCCTTCTCATGAAGATGGCGGGCAATGCCTTTGTATTTGCGATATTCGATCAGCTTCTGTATAAGCTCCGCTCTCGGATCCATGTCGTCCTCATCATAAAAATCGAACTCGTCCATTTCGATAACCGGGGGCTTCGGAAGCAGCAGCTTGCTCTTTATAGACAGCAGCGTTGCAGCCATTACCAGAAATTCGCTTGTAATTTCGAGCTCCAGCTCCTGCATATTGTGCAAATAGGCCATGTATTGTTCGGTAATCTCGCTGACGGGGATATCCTGGATGTCGATTTCCGCTTTATCAATCAAATGCAGCAGCAGATCGAGCGGTCCTTCAAACGTTTCCAGCTTGTATAATACGGTCACGGTGAATCCTCCCGCCAAAAAATAAAATGCAGTGCTCTGAAAAAGAGCACTACATTAAATAAGCACTATTTTAGGCTTTTCGTCAAGTTTGCCATTTCGATGGCCGCCATGGCTGAATCCCAGCCTTTGTTACCGGCTTTCGTTCCCGCACGCTCCACGGCTTGTTCGATATTCTCTGTCGTTACCACACCGAAAATGGTAGGTACGCCGGTCTTCAGGTTAATGGCCGATACGCCCTTAGCCACTTCGTTGCACACATAATCATAATGGGTAGTGGAGCCGCGGATGACGGTTCCCAGGGTGATTATGGCATCATACTTGCCGCTTTCTGCCATCTTCTGGGCAATGAGCGGGATTTCAAACGCTCCCGGCACCCAGGCCACATCGACTTCATTCTCCTGGGCTCCGTGGCGCTTCAATGCGTCGAGTGCGCCGCTCAGCAGCTTGCTGGTAATAAATTCATTGAAACGACCCACGACAATACCGTATTTCAGACCTTCGGATACTAATTTACCTTCAAATATTGTTGCCATAATGGGATGACTTCCTTTCGGATTGGAGTTTATATAAGGTCTCACTGGTGTTTACAATTGCTCCTTGAAGCCCGCTGCGCTGACGGCTGCTGCTTCCGATCGCTGTTAACTCCTGATTTCAGGATTTATTTTCCAAGGTGGAAATCAGGAGTTAAAGGCGACCGCTAACGCTTCTCCAGCAGCATTCCGTCCTCTTCGCTCGGTCTGTCTAAGTAGCAACCAAAAAACCAGATTGACCTTTTATTTTGTTGGTGATTAGTTGGTGCTCTCGTTTTGCTCGATATCATCGAATTTCAGCATATGACCGAGCTTCGCTTGCTTCGTATGAAGATAACCGGTGTTATCCTCGTTCTCCGGCATCTGGATCGGCACGCGTTCCACGACCTCCAGGCCATAGCCCTCCAAGCCTTTGATTTTGCGCGGATTGTTTGTCAGCAGGCGGATCTGCCTTACGCCCAGATCCTTCAGAATCTGAGCTCCGATGCCGTAATCCCGCAAATCGGCGGCAAAGCCAAGCTTTAGGTTCGCGTCAACCGTGTCCAGACCTTCTTCCTGCAGTTTATAAGCTTTCAGCTTATTGATCAGGCCAATGCCACGCCCTTCTTGACGCATGTAGAGAAGAACGCCTCTTCCCGCCTCATCAATTTGACGGAGTGCCGCCTCGAATTGAGGACCGCAGTCACAGCGATGGGAGTGAAACACATCACCTGTCAGGCACTCGGAATGCACACGCACCAGGACAGGCTCGCTGCCGTCAATCTCCCCTTTCACCAAGGCAATATGCTCTTTATTGTCCACATCGTTGGTATAGGCAACAGCCTGGAACACGCCGAAATCGGTAGGCATCCGTACAGATACCTCTCGCTGGACAAGCTTTTCCTTCTCATTGCGGTAATGAATCAGATCCTTGATGCTGATCAGCTTCAAGTCATGTTTCTTGGCAATCTCCACCAGATCCGGAAGTCGTGCCATTGTACCGTCCTCCTTGATCACCTCACAGATGACCCCGGCAGGATAGGACCCGCTTAATCTGGCAAGATCTACAGCAGCCTCTGTATGGCCGGCCCGGCGAAGGACTCCGCCGTCTTTGGCTATAAGGGGAAACATATGCCCCGGTCTGCGAAAATCAGCCGCGGTTGCGCTTGAATCCATGATGCCCCGAACGGTCACGGACCGTTCATAAGCGGAGATGCCTGTCGTGGTATGCTTATGATCAATAGAAACCGTAAAGGCCGTTCCATGATAGTCCGTGTTCTGGGTAACCATCGGTTTAAGATCAAGCTCCTGTGCCCGGGACTGCGTCATCGGCAGACATACCAGCCCCCGGCCTTCCGTAATCATGAAATTAATGACTTCCGGAGTTGCCTTGTCGGCAAGTGCGATGAAGTCCCCTTCATTCTCACGGTCTTCATCGTCTACTACAATGACAACCTTGCCTTCCTTCAAATCTGATAACGCCTCTTCGATGGTATGAAATGAAAAGCGCTCTTCCATTGCTACTCCTCCTTCTTCTCATGGAGATACCTGTATGAATATCAGCTAGGCAAATCCATGCTCGGCAAGGTAATCCCTGCTGATTCCCGGGTTCGGCCCACGTCTGCTGCCCGCACCCTCCGAGCCGTAATGCAGCAAGTGGTCCACATATTTACCAAGAATGTCGCATTCGATATTAATCGTATCGCCCGCTTTTTTATAGGCCAGCACAGTCTCGGCCAGCGTGTGGGGGATGATGGAAACCGTAAAGGAGGAATCCGTTGTTTTCACAACGGTCAAGCTGATTCCATCCAGTGTAACCGAACCTTTGGGGATGATGTATTTAAACACGTCATCTTGCGAAGGTGCAATCTCATAGACCACCGCATTCTGATCAGCCTGCACGCTGCGAATCACGCCGACTCCATCCACATGTCCCTGGACGATGTGGCCCCCGAATCTGCCTCCGGCCGCCATTGCCCGTTCAAGATTCACCTTTCCACCTGGTTGAAGCTCCTTAAGGTTGGTATTTCTATAGGTTTCAGGCATTACGTCAACCGTAAATATCCCTCGATCTATCGTCGTTGCAGTCAAGCATACGCCATTGACCGACACGCTGTCACCCAGCTTCAAATCCTCCATGATCCGGCTGGCCGAAATGCTCAGCAGCATGGCTTCGCCTTTGCGGCCAATTCGCCTCATCTCACCTATTTCCTCAACCAATCCCGTAAACACAGGCTTCCCTCCTTCCTTCCCGATGTCTTACATCCAGACCGGAATGCCGGTGATGTAAATATTGTCGCCCAGTCTTTTACTTTCAAGCCCTGTCAGCACAATGGCTTGGTTCATTTGCTCATAACCGCTAAACATGAAATTCCCCGGAGCATCGTACCCTCCAATGATTTTTGGGGCAATAAACTGGATAAGCCGATCCACAAGCTTCTGTTCCAGCATGGCGCCGTTCAGTGTGCCGCCTCCTTCAAGCAGAATCGAGGAAATGCCCATCTGGCCGAGCTTCGCTATGGCCGCCTTCAGATCAACGCGCGGACCTTCCCCGCATGGGATCACTTGAACACCCCGCTCCTCCAGCAATGTCCGCTTGCCTTCATCTGCCTGCTCCGTTGTCAAAATCCAGGTGGGCGCCGTTCCGTCCGATACCACATGACTATCAAGCGGCATTCGCAGGCTGGAGTCCACAATGATCCTGACCGGATGCAGCCCTCCAACACTCAGTCTCGTTGTCAGGCTTGGATTGTCCGCAATAACCGTGGACACCCCGACCATAATGCCTTGATGACGATGACGAAGTGTGTGAACTAGCTCCCTGGATTCTTCGCTCGATATCCACTTGCTGTCACCGGTTTTCGATGCAATCTTGCCATCCAGCGTGCTTGCTGTCTTCAACGTGACGAACGGCTGACCCGTCGTAATGAATTTAATGAAGGCTTCGTTTAAGCGAAGCGCACGTTCTCTCAAGATCCCTGTCACGACCTCGATTCCGGCTGCCCGCAGCATCTGGATGCCTTTGCCCGCAACGAGCGGATTCGGGTCCTCACACGCAACGACCACTCGCTTGACCCCTTCGGCGATCAACCTTTCGCTGCAAGGAGGTGTCGCTCCGTAGTGGCTGCAAGGCTCCAGCGTCACATACACCGTGCTGCCAGCCGCTTTGGTTCCGGCCATGTTCAAAGCATGAATCTCGGCGTGCGGGGTTCCACGCTCCATATGGGTTCCCACTCCTGCAAGCGCACCATTCTTCACAATGACACAGCCGACAACCGGGTTGATACCGGTCTGTCCTTGAGCACGTTCGGCCAGGTCCAGTGCAAGTGACATATAGAATTCATCGTTGACGATATCCATGGTACACATGGGCCCCCTCTCACAACCTCCATAAAAAATAAAGTGATCGATGTACATTCCACATTGTTAGACTGCAGTTAGCAGTAATTGGTCTTGCGATATCATAAAAGCCCCTGTTTCAAAGGGGGCATACTCTCTGATATCTAAAAAAGCCCTGCTTCAGATTCAGAAGAATCGGAACAGGGCTTGATGGAAGTTAAAGGATGACAAGGTAAATAACCGTCATGAACGCAGGTTTTGCCTACAACAAACAACTCAAAGCCATACACAGCGACAACAAATAATCGCCAAAGCCTGCTTTGATTCGCATGTGAAAACCTGCACATAACGCATGTCACGATCTGTGCATAGACACGACTGCACTTGCTGCCGCCAATGTGTCTTTCACTCCTTCTCCCATCCAGACTATACTGTCGGTCCCGGATTTGCACCAGGTCCACCGCATACGGTGTCATTCACACACGTATCCGGGTCACGGACTAAGATGCAGTCATTGGCTAACATTACGTTAAGCCCACTGCATTCATCACCGCCGGTAGGGAATTTCACCCTGCCCCGAAGGATTAAACTTATGAAGTTGTTTTATCTTATGATGAATCTTATCACCACCTTTTGAAAATTGCAAGGAAAAACCACTAACTTTTTTTAAGCACATAACTTTAATATCCATTTCCCATGACCTGCTGTTTTCTTAAATGATGCGCTGGGAGCAGGAGTATCCTGTCGTAAGAGAGAACATAATTGATGGATAAACATGAGGTATTGATCTCTGTTAAAAAGGAGCAAACAACGATGAAAACATCCCTGGACATCATCGTCCGACCTACGGAAATTGACGTCAATGGACATGTAAACAATGCTAAATACCTGGAGTATCTCGAATGGGGCCGAGAAGAATGGTACGAGGCAGGGGACCTCCGGTATGACGTGCTAAAACAACTCGGTGTCCAAACCGTAACCGTCAACATTAATATCAATTATCGCAAGGAGTGCGGTCAAGGCGATCGGTTGACCATCTCGACCGAGCCGAAATCTGTCGGACGGACGAGTTATGTCATGCTGCAGCAGATCCACAACAAGGAAGGTGAACTGTGTGCAGATGCAGAGGTAACCAGTGTAGCCATGGATCCCCATACTCGCAAAAGCAGATCAGTTCCGGAGGAGCTTCGCAGATTATTTCCTTCGTAATCCGCATCCCCGATTTTCTAATTACCATCATCATAAAAACAGGCACACCCTAAGGTGCGCCTGTCCAATCCGGAAGCTAACAATTACGCTTCGTATACTTCTACTTTTTCCATTTTGTCGCGGCCCTTGAATGCATCCACGTACTCCATGCCTTCCACAACTTTACCAAACACAGTATGCTGACCGTCCAGATGCGGCTGCGGCTCGTAGCATACATAGAACTGGCTGCCGCCTGTGTTACGGCCTGCATGCGCCATAGCCAAGCTTCCACGCTCATGTTTGTTAGGGTTAATCTCACAGTTGATGGTATAACCCGGACCGCCGGCACCTGTTCCTTGCGGACAGCCGCCTTGAGCGACAAAGCCAGGGATTACGCGATGAAATACAAGGCCGTTATAAAAACCGGAGTTAGCCAATTTCTCAAAGTTGGCTACCGTGTTCGGCGCCTCGTTCTCAAACAGATCAAGCAATACCTCTTTACCGTTTTCCAGTGTGATCTTCGCTTTTTTTGCCATATAGGTGTATCTCCTTCCGTTATTAGACCGCTTCAGTAGTTTTGTTACATAATGCATTTTATAGTTTACTATGAATTGAGCCTCGAAGCAAAATGAACTTGTCCTCGCGCACCCGCCCTGTCGAGCTGAACAGGCACACCAAAGAGCCCTGACCGCAGCCCTGAGGCATTGGCGGGCCCTCTGATGGAATGGCTTTTCATATCTAACTGAGGTGATTATTTAGCTCGTTACGGTTTCTTTTGCCACATTCGCAGGCACGATGTCGTTACTGATGATGTCTGCAAGCGACTCGCGGCGTACGACCAGATTGCTCTGGCCATCCTTCACAAATACGACTGCCGGCTTGCGGATACGGTTGTAGTTGCTTGCCATAGAGTAGTTGTAGGCACCTGTACAGGATACAGCCAGCAAATCACCTGTCTCTACCTTCGGAAGATCCAGATCCCAGATCAGCATATCCCCGCTTTCACAGCATTTGCCAGCGATGGACACGGTTTCTTCAACCTTATCGTTAGCACGGTTGGCGAGCACTGCTTCATATTTCGATTCATACAACGCCGGACGAGGATTGTCCGTCATCCCGCCATCTACGGCAACATATTTGCGTACGCCTGGAATATCCTTGCTTGTGCCCACCGTGTACAGCGTGGTGCCTGCATCGCCAACGATGCTCCGGCCCGGCTCCACCCAAATTTCAGGAAGCTCGGAACCCAGACCAGCAAAGTGAGTTTTCACCGCATCCGTAATCGCTTTTACATACTGGGATACTTGAAGCGGAGTGTCTCCATCCACATAACGGATACCAAACCCGCCGCCAAGATTTACAACCTTGAACACAACGCCCAAGCCTTCTTTTACAGAAGAAGCAAACTCGGCAACACGCTGAACGGCCATCTGGAAGCCTTCCACCTCAAAAATCTGGGAGCCGATGTGGGAATGAATGCCCATCAAGTTAATGTTCCCTTGTGCTTCTGCAAGCTTTACCGCTTCATATGCGGAGCCGTTACCGATATCAAAACCAAACTTGGAGTCGGTTTGACCTGTGGAGATATACTCATGCGTATGAGCCTCAACACCCGGTGTCACGCGAAGCAGAATGTTAACGGTGCGGTTCTTCTCGGCTGCAATGGCCTGCAGCATGTGCAGTTCAATCACGTTATCCACTACAAAACAGCCGATATGTGCATCAAGCGCCATTTCAATCTCTTCCGGCGTCTTATTGTTCCCGTGGAAATGAATCCGTTCCGCAGGAAATCCTGCTTGCAGCGCTGTGTACAGCTCGCCATCGGAAACCACGTCAAGCGACATGCCTTCCTCATCCGCCAAGCGGCACATAGCCATGACGCAAAACGCCTTGCTTGCATACGCGACTTGGAATTTCAACCCGGAAGCATTGAATGCCTCGATATATTCCCGACAGCGGTTGCGCACCGACTGCTCGTCTACAATATATAGTGGTGTTCCATATTGAGCTTTCAAATCGGATGTGTCGCACCCGCCGATTTCCAAATGCCCCTGATCGTTGATCTTACTTGTACCGTGTAAAAACATGCTTACAATTCCTCCGATCCATTGTTTCAAAATAGGATAACCGAATAATTGTTCACAGTATAGCAGACAACGTAAGCGAAGCAAAATGGATTTTTCAACACAACATTTGTGTTATTGTTAATGCTCTCCTCGCGGATTCATGTCAGAGCCCATTTTTGTGTTGTCACGGGTTTTATTGATAGCCGGCCTTCTTCTGGACATCAGCAGCGGTTTCCGGAATAAAATTTCGCCCATTGCTTTTGCACTAAATGGTATGAATGGCCACAGGTAAGAGGAGTTGTAGGAGCGGTGGGTGGTCAGAATCAAGATCAGAAGTGTGGTCCCTATGACAAAGCCCTTTGCTCCAAACAAGGCCGTGGCAATCAGCAGAATCAGTCTGACCATCCGGTTGGCAAGCCCCAGCTCGTAACTCGGGGTCGCATACATCCCGATGGTCGCAACCGCCATATACAGAACGACCTCGTTGACAAACAATCCGGTTTTAACCGCGATATCGCCAACCAAAATGGCAGCGATCAACCCCATCGCCGAGGCCAGCGGCGTCGGCGTATGAACGGCAGCGAGCCGCAGCAGGTCCACACCGAACTCAACGATCAGAAACTGCATAATAATCGGAATTTCCGTATTCTTCTGCGGACCGAGGATGTCCAGTCCGGGTGGCTTCATTTCCGGATGGATCACCAAGAGCATCCACAACGGCAGCAGGAACATGGATGCAAATATACCAATAAAGCGTATCCAGCGGAGATACGTTCCCATAAACGGGGTCTGTCGGTTCTCCTCGGCATGCTGACAGAGATCGAGGAACGTGGTCGGCATAATCATCACACTCGGAGAAGTATCCACCATGACCACGATCCGGCCTTCGAGGAGATGCGAGGACACTACGTCAGGCCGTTCAGAATACCTGACAAGCGGATAGGGGTGCCATCCCTTGTTCACAATCGCTTCCTCCAGCTGCTTATCGCCTAGGGGCAATCCTTCCAAATCCACTTCCTCGATTTTATTGCGAATAGCCTCAACTTGGGTGCGGTCGACTATGTCATCGATGAAGACCAGACTGACGTCCGTTCTCGTCCGCCTTCCCACTTTGATGATCTCCACGTGCAGTCCGGGATCACGAACCCGTCTCCTGACCAGATTCACGTTGGTCACAAGCGTCTCCGTAAACCCGTCCCGGGCGCCTCGAACGACACGTTCGACCGCAGGCTCTTCAAGTCCCCGAACCGGATATTTCCGGGTGTCCAGGATGATGGCGGAATGGGCATCCTCGATGAACAGGGCGCATAGGCCCGAGAGAACCTCGTCAATTACCTTGCTGAGCCTCGTATCCCGTTCCACCTGGACATGAGGAATATATCGGTTCATCATTTCGTTCAGCGCCTGGTTGTTTACGTCCTCAGGCTTCAGGTACGTCAATCGGGTTAATATTTCCGTCACCACCATATCGTTGGTGAACCCGTTCAAGAAGAGAAGCCCTGCATTTCTGCCAGCAAAATTCATTTCGCGGAATATCACATCAAACGAGACTCCGAGGCCGATCACTTCCTTAAGCGTTTCTTTCAGATCGCTCAGCTTCGCGGGAACATCGTCCGTCTGCTGCCAATAGATGACCGATTCCTTGGTGCTGTCAGAGGTTTCGGCTTCCCTCTTCTCCTTCAGCGCCTCTTCATTCAACTTTTTAATCTCCGATGGGGGAACAATCGGAATATCTTTAACCAGATCAACGTTGCCGTCATTATGTGCTGTTTTATCGTCCATAACCTACCTCCTAGCCATAAACTATCATTTGCTGAATACGAACCAGTCGAACAGGGAGCCCGCCACCTTGCCTGCCACCATGGCCATCAGAAGTCCGAACAGATACCCCTTTAACCGGAGCCGCTTGGCCAGGATTGGCAGCACATTCAGAACTTCCGTCAGCGCGGCTGCCAGCATGCCGATAAAAATGCCGCACATCAACCCGATTACGGTACTCACGATCGGACCCAGCGGAACGGACCATCGCCAGAAATCTGCCACCGTTCCAATGAAAGACCCTGCAATCAGCGCACCTTCATACCAATGCACCCGGTTATAGGTTCCGGTCAGCTGAGACAGTCTGGGAATGATGTCCAGCACAATGATGAGCGCGATCACTCCGCCGCCGACTGCAATGCCTCCCGCTACGCCGAGAACACAGGTGAATATAGCCTGGAGAATGGACAAGATCATGGTTTTTCACCCGGTGGTTTAGCCGCGGTGTTCATTTTCCGGTATTCCTCGGCAACCACGAATTGGTCCAAATTTTCCTGGTAAAGATACATCTCCACCTCAAGCGGGGTCGGCTCCTCATTCCATTTTTTCTTGAACAAATGATTGAAGAACACCGTCATCCCGAAACCGAGACCCAGGGAATACGCAATTTGAAACAAGTATGGATGCTCGTCTCTTTTCCCTGTCACCATTTCGACGATTCGAATTTGTACCTCGAGCATATTGACGTCTGCATGAAAGTTCATGATGGTTAGTGCGGACCCGAAAAACAACAGCAGCCAGATTAGCGGAAACCAGAGTTTCGATCGTTTGCTGTCAGGTCCTACGAGCTCCACGAGGGTATGATGATTTCCCATCGTTTCAATATGGGCGCCCGGAATCACCTTCTGAATCTTCGGTATGATTTGAATCAGATCCATGACGAGCCGGTTGCCATCGATATCCTTCGGCTGCGTTAGCGGCAGGTCTCTAAGCCTTCTCTCCCATTCGGGTTCACAGACTATGAAGGCAACATCACCTAATTTGACGGTCTGATCTCTCGGTAACCGGATGCGGCTCCGGAGCTGCAGAAACACCGTCGGAGTGGGATTAACCTTCATCCGAAACACTCCTTTACTGCTAAATTACCGTTAGTATGGGAAATCCTCCTCGTTTCTACTCGGATTTACCATACTTTCTTTTTTCGGCCACTTGAAAAACAGCTTCGGAAACGCAAAAAAGCGCCACCCTAAGGGCGGCGCCGAATGGAGCAGGCTTATATAGAAAAAAGGAAGCGCTACTGCGCAATCTCGTTTCGAATGCTCTGCAATATTTTTTTCTCAAGCCGCGATACCTGTACCTGGGATATCCCCAGCCGGCTGGCAACTTCCGACTGTGTCTGATCCCGGTAATACCTCAAATACACAATGAGCCGCTCCCGCTCGGTCAAGCCGCCTATCGCTTCGTTCAAGGCCAGCTTGTCGAACCAGCGTTCCTGCGATTCATCGGCTATCTGATCCATCAGCGTAATGGGATCTCCGTCATTCTCAAATACGGTTTCATGAATCGAGGTCGGTGGTTTATTCGCCTCCTGGGCGAACACCACTTCCTCTGGTGTTACCCCTAACTCTTCGGCAACCTCTTTCACCGTAGGCAGACGATCCAGCTGCTTGGACAGCTCGTCCCGCTTCTTCCTGACTTTGTTCGCCATTTCCTTGAGCGACCGGCTGACCTTCAGGGTCCCGTCGTCTCTCAAGAAACGCTGAATTTCTCCGATAATCATCGGTACGGCATAGGTAGAGAACTTTACGTCATAACTGAGATCGAACTTGTCCACTGACTTCAGGAGACCGATACAGCCGATTTGAAATAGATCATCAGGCTCATACCCCCGGTTCATGAACCGCTGAACGACAGACCAGACAAGACGAATATTACAGTTGACGAGCGTATCCCGGGCGACATTATCCCCGCTTTGGCTAAGTGCAATGAGTCGTTTGACCTCCGCGTCGTCCAAATAAGTCTGCGAAGTTTTCTTCACATCGGCATCCATTTGTCCAACCCCTAATTATATAAAGCTTTCTTAGATTCGATCCTCTTTTTCATTTTGATCGACGTACCGCTGCCTGGTTCGCTGACCACTTCAAATTCGTCCATGAAATTCTCCATGATCGTGAATCCCATGCCGGATCGCTCCAGCTCCGGCTTGGATGTATAAAGCGGCTGCTTCGCCATTTCCAAATCTTCAATGCCTCGACCCGAATCCTCAACGCGCAGCGTGATCATATCCCCGTCAATCGAAGCCTCAATCTTGACAACGCCCACCGGATCGCTGTCATAGCCATGGATGATGCTGTTCGTGACCGCTTCGGAAACCACCGTTTTCAGGTCACTGAGCTCATCCATGTTAGGATCCAACTGGGAGATGAACGCAGCTACGGCGACACGGGCAAAGGATTCGTTTTCCGACTTTGCGGCAAACTGCAGAGTCATAAAATTATGCTGTGCTCTTCCTTCACTCATGACACTACCTCCAAACCCGAGAGTGCCGTACCCTCGTTCTCATATATCGGCATGATTTTGAACAGCCCCGACATTTCAAGCAAGCGGTAAACTTGCGGCTTCACATCGCATACCGCCATCTTTCCACCCTTTTGCTTGATGAATTTATAGCGTCCCAGGATGACCCCGAGACCTGAGCTGTCCATAAAGTCCAATTCCTTTAAGCTCAGCACCAAGTGCTCTGTTTGACGTCTCTGAATGGCTTCTTCCAGCTGCATCCGGACATGATCGGCCGTGTGATGATCCAGTTCCCCGGATAGACGGACGATCAGAATATGCCTGTGATGCTCCATCTCAACCTGCAGATTCATGTTTGCTCACTCTCCTCCCTGACATGAACAAAGATTTCTACATTTGAAAAAGACATTCCTGCATCACGACAAAACTAGAAGAAAACTCCCATTAATCTACATGAAACAACTTGCCGGTTGTCCGTTTGAACAGCTTCCAGAAGCCTGCCTTCTTCACCTCAACCGGAGATGTCAGCTCAAACTCCTTCACCAGTCGGTCCCCCTGATAGACCAAGAGCTTGCCGATGACTTGTCCGGCGGAAACAGGAGCCTTCACATTCTGATCCATCTGAATTTCATGACGGATATCCGGGTCCTTTACGCCCTTCTTCACAAGCACGCTGTAGTCTCTGTCCGCTTGAATGGACAGTTCAGGCACATTCCCTTTCTGAACCTTCACGATGCCCAATACTTCGCCTGGCTTATAGATAGAATGCATCGTGTATTGAGCGAACGCATAGTCAAACATACGGGATACTTCATTATTCCGCGTCTTGGTGTCAGGAGCTCCCATGACAACGGCTACTGCGCGCAGTCCATCCCGTTTGGCCGTTGCGGACAAACAGAATTTAGCCTCTGACGTATATCCGGTTTTCAGGCCGTCTGCACCTGTGTAGAAACGAACCAGCTTATTGGTGTTCACCAGCCAGAACGGCTTTTGCGAATCCTTTCGCAAATAATCCTGGTACGAGCCTGTATATTTGGTGATCTGCTCATATTTCAGCAATTCCCTGCTCATGACCGCGATGTCATGAGCTGAAGTATAGTGATTCTCTGCCGGAAGTCCGTTGCAATTCACAAAATGCGTATCTTTCATTCCCAGCTCAGCCGCTTTGTCATTCATCATCTTGACAAAACCTTGTTCGGAACCGGCAAGCTTCTCCGCCATCGCAACAGAAGCGTCATTGCCTGATGCCATGGCAATGCCTTTCAGCATTTCATCAACGGTCATTTCTTCCCCAGGCTCAAGAAAAATCTGCGATCCACCCATGGAGGCAGCATATTCACTGGTACGTACCTTATCCGTCCACTGCAATCGTCCCGCATCAATGGCCTCCATCGTAAGCAGCATCGTCATAATCTTGGTGATGCTGGCCGGAGGCAGCTTATCATGGCTGTTTTTTTCATAAATAATGGTTCCGGTATCCGCATCCAGCAATATGGCGGAACGAGCACTAGGCGCCAGTTCCTCTTGAGATGACCCTTCGCCGGTTTTACTATTTTCTTCTGCATAACTTGGAACAGCCGTACTGGACAACCCAACAAATAGAACAAGGAATCCAGCGATCAACGCTTTTTTCAATTCCGTCCCCTCCTGACATTCGTAATGGCATCCCGCAAGTATACGGGTCTGCTATTCATTGTCGTCAGGATGAAAACAAATTATTCCAGTATTTTACGGAAAAGTTAGGACTCTATACTTTCGGGAGCATAGCAAAAAGGCCGTACTCCGGTAGATTCGCATCTACTAGAGTACAGCCTTGTACTTGGAAATATTACATTTTCGGGATAATGGCCAACACAAGCGCAAGGAATTTCTCGCGAACCTTCTCTGCTGTCTCCATAACCTCATCATGGGAAAGCGGCTGATCCAGAATACCTGCTGCCATGTTGCTGATGCAGGAGATGCCCAGCACCTCAAGCCCCGCATGTCTGGCCACAATCACCTCAGATACCGTTGACATGCCTACCGCATCCGCGCCCAGTGTGCGCAGCATGACAATTTCAGCCGGCGTTTCATAGGTTGGCCCAAGCAAGCCGGCATAAACCCCTTCTCTAAGAACAACGCTCTGACTCACGGCTACTTCTTTTGCCAACTGACGGAGCTTCCGGCTGTAGGCCTGCGACATATCCGGGAACCGTACGCCAAGCTCAGGATCGTTAGGTCCGATTAACGGACTGGTTCCCGTCATGTTCAAATGATCGGAGATCAGCATAAGGTCGCCCGGCTCGAAGGAGGTATTGATACCGCCTGCCGCATTGGTAACGAGCAAACTCTTCACGCCCAGCTCTTTCATGACCCGTACCGGGAACGCCGTCACTTCCGGACCATAACCTTCATACATGTGGAAACGGCCCTTCATCATGACCACAGGTCGGTTGTAAATCGTGCCCAGGAGCAGCTCCCCTTCATGACCTTCTACCGTCGATACCGGAAAATGCGGAATGTCGGTGTATGGGATCGAAACCGGGTCCTGAATCAATTCGGCCAGGACACCGAGTCCCGAACCCAGAATCAGGCCAACCTCGGGTTGAACGCCATTCTGTTCGCGTATGTAAGCTGCTGCTTCCTTAATGCTCTGTTGATTAACTGAACTCATGTTAATACCTCTCCTAACTGAAAATAAGTTGTAGATCAGTGGACATGTTGCGGTCCTTAAGATCTCGGGTGGTAATGATCATAAACTTCCTTCATGCTCTTCTTGGTGGATTGATACATGCCCGTGGTGGATAATGCCGAGTGACCCAGCATTTCCTGAACGGAGCGTAAATCGGCACCATTCTGCAGCAAATGTATGGCAAAGGAATGGCGAAGGGTATGCGGCGTTATTTCCTCATCGATTTCGGCCAGCTTGCCGTACTTTTTAATAATTTTCCAAAATCCCTGCCGTGTCAAGCGGGTACCCAGTGAATTCAGGAATAATGCCTCTTCCTCGGCATCTCTTATGAGCTGGCTCCGCATATCACGCATATAATAAGCCACACTCTGGGCTGCAATCTGGCTGATCGGAAGAATACGCTCCTTCCCCCCGGGTACGGCACAGCGCAAAAATCGCATCTCCATATTCAGGTCATGAATGCTGAGTGAGACCAGCTCCGAAACCTTGATGCCTGAGGCATAGAGCAGTTCCAGCATCGCCCTGTCCCTTGCCCCCTGCGGCGTGCCGGAATCCGGGGCGGACAGAAGCTTGTCCACCTGCTCAATGGTTAAAGCCTGTGGAGGCTTCCGTTCCGGCTTGGGACGATCCAGCAGCTGGGTTGGGTCTTGTCCGATAACTGATTGACGCACCAGATATTGAAAAAAGGACCGCAGGGAAGCCGTGCAGCGAAGCTGGCTCGATGCCGCCTTGCCCTGCTGCCTCAGTCTTCCCAAATACAATCCCAACACCGTCCGGTTCACATCCTGTGGATGGGTCACTTCCCTGTCCGCTGCATATTCAATAAATCCGTTAAGGTCTGCCCGGTAGGATTCAATCGTGCTCCGGGACAGTCTCTTCACTTCTTCCAAATAGGTTACATATTCGTCCAGATATTGCTTCATGATCACTTTATCTCCTATTCCGTGCACCTAAAAAAACACAGTCATTCCCCGTACCAATAATACAATCGCAGGCGTTCCGCCGGCGAATACCGGGAATCCATGGTGCTTTCAGGCTGAAATGCCTTTACAGCTTGGCCCGAAGGTGCACTGTAAGGATCCATCGGGGTCAGCCAGTCGCTTACCCAGCCCAGCACAAAATAAAAAAACATCGCCAGAACGGCAAACATCGAAATAAAACGGATCAGGGAGCCTATTTTCCGAATCGATATAATCACATGCAGCGCCTCTCTTTCATCATCGCGATATGAAAGCTGGTATTCCAGGTATCGCATCACGTAAAGCCTATGATACAAGCTGCAGGATTATGACGACATGACCCTTATCTTCTTTCTATACGGAATAAGGAAAAGGCATCTGATATTTTGAAGAATAAAAAAAACGTCTGACGACGTACTTGTAAATGGTACAGATGGAATGCTCTTATGTGAACGATACAGATGCGTGCATGTTTATGATTATAGGATTGCTATCTAAAAAAACCCTCCCGGCTTACCGCCGTAGAGGGCTTGCCGTGATCGTCATCACTGCTGTTTGGTTAATCGTCATCACTGCTGTTTGGTTAATTGATATAAAATTTATGATTTGTCCTGGTCATTCTTGCCCTTCTCTTTGCAACGGTAGCATATGCCATGGAAATCAAGCCGATGGTCATGAACGGTAAAGTTGAACTCTCGCTCCAACCGCTCTTCCAAAGGACCGAGCCAATCCTCGCGTATCTCATCCATACTTCCACATTGAGTACATATCAAATGGTGATGGTGATGCTTCGAAGTATCCGTCCGCAAGTCATAACGGGCGACACCATCGCCAAAATTTATCTTCTCTACAACATGAAGCTCACTGAGCAGCTCTAGGGTACGGTACACGGTTGCCAGACCGATCTCCGGAGCCTTCTCTTTCACGAGCATAAATACATCCTCTGCGCTAAGGTGGTCGTCTTCATTTTCCAACAATACGCTTACCGTGGCTTCCCGTTGGGGCGTTAATTTGTATCCTTGGGATTGTAGCTGCTGCTTAATTTTGTCGATCCGCGCTTCCATCGTTTCCCTCCCCCTTGGAAATCACTGCACGTTATTGTTCACTTCCTTCATTATAGGGGGATTTGACAAACAAAGTCAAACGGTTTTGCTATATGGAAAAATTCGCGGATTAAAGCAACATTGGAGTGACCCAGCGCATCATAACAGGGGTAACCCAGGTTTCAAAGGATGCAACTCCGAGTGTCAGCAGGACCATGCAGAACGTCAACAAAGCATAAGATGCAAATGGCTTCATCATGCTGCCGCCGCGATTCATAATAAAACGGTCTCTGATGATATATAGAGAGAAGGTGATTGCTGCTACACTGCACATCATGAGCACTGGAATAATCAGCAAATTTTGCGGCGCAATCGACACCAGGGCAAACAGCAGTCCTTTCCACGAATATTGCCCGACCAAATAACCGACCGTGAACCCGATAAGAACTCCCTTTAAGAAATCCAATATCAATATTCCAGGAAGTCCGATGACGGACAATCCCAGAATCCATATCAAGCCGATCCA
Source organism: Paenibacillus glucanolyticus NBRC 15330 (assembly GCF_004000885.1). Classification (GTDB taxonomy): domain Bacteria; phylum Bacillota; class Bacilli; order Paenibacillales; family Paenibacillaceae; genus Paenibacillus_AQ; species Paenibacillus_AQ glucanolyticus. The sequence continues at coordinate 232,881 of NZ_BIMC01000004.1, read as the reverse complement.
TTTCAGATGAAGGGCTGCGATGCTCCAGTAAGAAGATTGACTCATGGCTTCTCCACCGTCCTGCACGTTAACAAAAAAGTGATTCAAATATCGGGCCATTTCCTGCTGCTGCTCCAGTGAAAGTGCATTGACCATCAACGCTCCAAACAGTACGCCGACTAAGAACAGGACGGCAACAAACACATAGAGCGTAGTCTGATCCTTAAAGGCTTGGCGGAATGATGACATAGAATAGAGTCTCCTTTCTGCGTCTCTACTCTACTCTATGACACTCGTCCTTCTTCTATGACTTTCGGTGAATGAAAGAGAGTCCCGTGGATTTATCGAAGCACTTTCCCGTAAGTGCCTCCCCCGCCTGCCGACAGGGACAGCGTCCCGTTTCGGGCCATGACAATGCTTGCCGCCAGCTGATCGCCGGCAACTGCCGCAAGTTCTGCCTCCGTCGCCTGATGAAGGATATTCATTTCCGTTCCAAAGGCTTGCAGCAGCTTCGACATGGCGGATTTGCCAAGCCCGGGAATGAATTCTAGCGGAACCTGATAGTGATACTCCGGTCGGCTGAGGGGAATCACGGGTTCTTCACGATCCGAGACATGAAGAATCCGATCAAATACCCCCTGTACCAACTTGGTGCTGCCGCAGTATGGACAGCGCTTCATTTCTTTTATATCACTGCCCTCATCCAGAATGCTATCGCATCCGCTGCAATAGGTCCGATGGTATTTTCCCAGTCGGGGATTAAGCCCGTAGTTTGCGCTGATTCTTCTCCCGTCCTTGGCCCCGAGTGCCATTCGGAATTCTGCAAAAGAAGGCTCAGCCATGTCAATTCGGTTATACTCCCTGCCGATCTTACCAAGCGAATGGGCATCGGAGTTGGTCAGAAAGGAATAACCGTCCAGCTCGCTTATCCGCCCTGCCATCGAGGAGTCCGCACTGAGCCCAAGCTCGATTCCGGCGATCCCGTTCAGGTCGAATACCTCGCTCATACGATCCGCCATGCTGCCATACAGCCCCTTATGAGGCGTAAACACATGTGCAGGCACCAGCAAACCGCCGCGGTCAACAATCTCCTGCTGCAATTCACGCGGAGTAACGTAGATGCGCTGAGAGCTCAGCTGCACATTTTTCATATATCTCGCCATCCAGACGGTGAAATCCTGCATCGTACCCAGATCTGGAAAATAGGCCAGCACATGGGCTGCACCACGGCCGCTTTCACGAATTTCGATCTCGCTGCCAAGCAGGATGACCGTATCCCGGTACGCTATCCCTCCGCCATCAATCTCTTGCATGGCTCCACTGTCGAGACACTGGATAATATCCTCCTGCACCGAAGGAGAGTGGCAATCGATGATGCCAATCATCTGGATACCTTTTCGCTCCGATGCCTCGATGGCAATATTCTCAAAGGTCAGATTGTTGCTTGCGCTTATTTTCACAGCTTGCCCGCTGCTCGTGCGCCCGATGTGAATATGCATATCACCATAAAAAGAATGAAGCTGCCGGTCCGTTGTCTGTTCTAAAGATGACAGCATATCAGATTTTCCCTGTCAGTTTGTACATATTCCAGGCATACACAGCCAGGATGGTCTTCGCATCGCTGATTCTCTCTTCTTGAATGAGGGAATAAGCTTCTTCCAGCGTAATTTCCATCATTTCTATAAATTCATCCTCATCCGGATTCATGTCGCCGCTAACGAGATCTTCCGCCAAATACAAATGAATGATTTCATCCGCAAAGCCCGGTGACGTGTAAAAGGAATGAAGCTTCCGAATGGAACCGCAGGTATACCCCGTCTCTTCCTGAAGTTCGCGCTTGGCAGCCTCCAGAGGATCCTCCCCACGCTCCAGCTTGCCCGCAGGTATTTCAACCTCGCAGCGGCCCAGCGGCTGCCTGTACTGATTCACAGCCAGCATTGTGTCGCCTTTTAATGCCAGCACGGCGACCGCACCCGGATGCCGGACAACTTCACGGCTAGCGGTCTGTCCATCCGGAAGTTTCACCGTGTCCACCTGCAGCGAGATAATTTTCCCTTCAAAAATCGATTGAGAAGACAACGTGGTTTCTTCCAGCAATTTATCCGAAGCTTCCCGGTTCTTACTGCCGATATCGCTCATAAAATGACCTCCTTTGTTTAAAAACGGCATGTCTGACCATGCTATTGCATAAGGTGTATTATATCAAAATTCCGCAGAAAGAAGGTAGCACCCATGAAAAGCTATAAAGGAGACCATTCGATTCATTTGGTAGGACAGGCCTGGCAGATTCGGATTATGCTGAAGCAGTGGCAGCAGCAATGGGGCTCAGAGACGAGAGTTATGGATATTATTTCAAAAAATACAATAAATAAACGCGAAAGCGGGACACAGAATTAGGTTCTAAGACCTATTTTTCGACTTTTTTCTGTTTTTTTCGAATATAGACCATGACCTTTTCACCTAAACGGGTGTTATACCATTGGGAGGCTTCGACATGCGACAATTACCTATTATTGAATCCGAACCAATTACAAATCCACCATCAACTGATTATGAACGCGGAAAATGGTACAAAAGACGCGGGTATCTCGATAAGGCTCTGGAAAGTTTCAAGGAAGCTGCGAAGTCCGATCCAACTGACAATACCCGTTCCGGATGGAAAGAGATTGACCTAAGCTGGCTTGAGTACGGGTTATTAAGCATGCGTATGCGCGCCTTCCACAAATCTGAGGAGGCCTTTAAGACCGTCCTGCATCACGCGGGTACATATGCTCAGGAGGCGCTCAATCACTGGGCAGCCCTTCTGCTTCTGCAAGGGACGACCGATGAGGTTATATATGAGCAGCTATTGGCTGAAACGAACCGCTTTCCCGCATCCCATGCAATGGTTGGCAGGTCGTTGTATTACATCGGAGCTTACCCTTTCGCTTCCCTCTGTTTTGCCAATCAGGAGAACTTGAATCCCGATACCTGCATCCCATACGTGTCCTGTCTCATTATGACCGATCAGCTGCCTGAGGCCATAGAGCTTATTGACAGTTATCTGCATGGCTCCAAGAACAGCCAAGGAGAGCAGGCCTGCCCGAGAGCAGCCGAAAGGAATCACTTGGCTAGAATCAGACAGCTCTGTGAGTGGAAATGGGAAGGTAGAGCTCCGGACAGGTTCATCATCATGTCCGAATTGCTTGAGTTAGCCCGTACCGCCATATCACTTGGCATGGTATCAGTAGCCGAGGAGCTGCTTGCGGATTGCAGCGATCACACTGATTATGCACTGATCTGTTTTCTTTATTATGAAGGTTACAGGGGACTCGCTGTATCCAAAATAAATCAATTGGAAGCGCTCCCTCTCCAAGAACATGGCAGCTATAGTATGAACGTATGTTTTATAGCGGCAGAGAGTCTGTATGACCAAGGAAAATACGATGAAGCCGCATCCTTGCTGGAGCAGCTAAGACGGTCTTATCCTGAACACACCGAGACGCGATTCGGCGAAGCTGCCTGTTATTTACAGTCTGCCTTGATATCCCTCTCCTCACGACTGGAGGAGCAGTATCCATCAGAACCTGCGCGGAAGGAAATCGAGCAATACATGGACAGCATCCATGCCGCGCTGCATGTTGTAGAAAGCACGAACTGGCATACTACCTGGTCGCCTGCACAGAGACGAATAGAAGGCAATTCGTTGACGATGTCATTCTTGAACTGATAGATAAATTCACAATAAAAGCCCGAAGCGGACTTCATCGTCTGCCTCGGGCTCTTTTATTGTATTCCTGTCAACTAAGCCTTAGCCGTTTCTTGGATAATCCCTACGACAATCTGGGCAGCTTTTACCAGATCAGCCGCTTGAATGCGTTCCTGCGTGGTATGGATTTCTTGATATCCGATGGCCAAATTGACGGTTGGAATGCCAAGACCATTGAAAATGTTGGCATCACTGCCACCGCCGGACTGGAAGGTTCGGGTTGGGAAACCTAATCCACGGATGGCACGCTGTGCCAGCTGAACAACCTCATCATGTTCATTAAAACTGAATGCTGGATAAACGATTTCGCTGATGAACTCGCAATTGGCGTTGTATTCGCGAACCGTGGTTTCGAGCGCCTCACGCATATCATTGACTTGTTTATCCACTTTCTCCTGAACGATGCTGCGCGCTTCCGCATCAATCTGTACATGGTCGCACACGATATTCGTTGCGCCCCCGCCCTGAAACTTGCCGATGTTCGCCGTGGTTTCCTTGTCGATGCGTCCCAGCTTCATTTTCGATATGGCTTTGGAAGCCACTTGAATTGCACTGATGCCATCCTCCGGATTGACACCTGCATGAGCAGATTTTCCTTTGATAATCATCTTGATTTTTGCCTGGGTTGGCGCTGCAACAGCAATCGAACCCAATTCGCCATTGGAATCGAGGGCAAACCCGATATCCGCGTCCAAATAATCGGGATCGAGCGCACGGGCTCCGACCAGCCCCGACTCCTCACCTACCGTAATCACAAACTGGATTTGTCCGTGGGGAATGTTATTTTCCTGGATTACCCGAATACCCTCCAGAAGTGCTGCGATTCCCGCTTTGTCGTCCGCGCCGAGAATGGTTGTGCCGTCGCTTCGAATCCAGCCGTCTTCACCAAGTACGGGTTTGATGCCTTTACCGGGTGTTACGGTATCCATGTGGCAGGTAAAGAGCAATTTAGGCGTTTGTTCAGCAGCCTGATCCGCTTTCCAGGTAATAATCAAATTACCCGCGCCGTGACCTGTTTTTTCCTTTGCATCATCTTCGGTGACATCAAATCCAAGACGGGTAAATTTATCTTTAAGCACTTTCGAGATCTCTTCTTCATGTTTCGTTTCGCTATCCACCTGAACTAATTCCATAAACTCTCGAATGATACGTTCTTCTGAAATCACTAGACTTCCCTCTCTTTCGCAGATACGATACAATATCCTTATATCCATTTCTTAAATCGATGATGCAGATGCAAGTCTTGTTCATCATTAAACCTATTTCAAAGGAGTTACACCATGCAACGTAAAAAGTGGTTTCGAATTGTTATCTATCTTATGCTGATTGCTATGATCGGATCAACGCTTCTGATTGTACTTGAGCCTTTGTTCCTTCGTTAAGGCCTTGCCACTACTCACAGCTCCCGTTTACAACCAATGAGCCTCATATGGAAATACCCGGGTGAAGTAAGGCACGATCTCCCGGGCTACTTCCTCTACTTCAAACGTATGCCCCGTACAATCCTCCAGCGAAGTTACACCAAATTCCTGTATTCCGCATGGAATGATGCCTGAGAAGCCCGCGTCGGCAATTCCGGATTTAATATTAAACGCAAACCCGTGGCTCGTCACAAATCCGCGATGCTGTCGACATTTATTAAACTTAACGCCAATTGCGCAGATTTTCGAATCCCCTACCCATACCCCGGTATATTCGGGTTTGCGCCCTGCTTCAATATGATAGGAGGCCAGGTAATCAATAATAACCTGTTCCACATCGCGAAGAAATCCGTGCAGATTCAAATTCTTCCCGCCATCCAGAAGCAGCAGCGGATATCCGACCAGCTGCCCTGGTCCATGATATGTAATATCTCCGCCACGATCAATTTCAAACAGGCCGATTCCCTGTTTCTCCAGCTCCTCTTTACTAAGCAGCAAATGCTCCGGATGGCGCTGTGAACCCATCGTATAGGTTGGAGGATGCTGAAGGAGCATCAAACTTTCGTGACGCTCCCCTTGATCAATGGCAGAAACATGCAATTTCTGAAGTTCCCAGGCCATACCATAATCTACAATTGGCGTATACGATACGTCTAACGGTTTATTCATCTGCTCACGCCTTCTTTCATAGGGTTCCGACTAACCTAATGAAAACTTTATGCCACTGACTTCATACGAAAAAAACGGCAATTTTTAGTAGAGCTTTGTATCCAAGGTATAACCTTCGAGGTTATCTTTAACACGCTGCAGGAACCTTCCGCAGATGACGCCATCCAAAATCCGATGATCCAGAGACAGACACAGATTCGCCATCGAGCGAACAGCAATCATGTCATTGATGACAACCGGCTTTTTAACGATGGATTCAAAGGTCAGAATCGCCGCCTGCGGGTAGTTGATGATCGGATACGACAGAATCGAACCGAAGGATCCCGTATTGTTTACCGTAAACGTCCCGCCCTGCATATCGTCCAGCTTAAGCTTGCCCTCGCGTGTCTTGCGTGCCAGCTCCTCGATCTCTCTTGCCAATCCGGCAATGTTCTTCTGATCGGCACGATGAATAACCGGCGTCAGCACGGAATCCTCTGTTCCGACTGCCAGTGATAGATTGATATCGCGCTTCACCACGATTTTATCCACTGCCCAGAAGGAATTCATGATCGGATAATCTTTAATTGCGTTCACAACGGCTTTGAGCAAGAAGGCCAGGTAGGTGAGATTAACTCCTTCCTTGCGCTTAAACTCGTCCTTCAGCTGATTGCGAAGCAGCACAATGTTGGTCACATCTACTTCAATCATGGTCCAGGCGTGCGGGATTTCCGTCACGCTTTGACGCATATTTCTAGCGATTGCATTGCGCATTGGAGTAACGTCAATAAAATATTCCGATCTTCCGCCCTCCATTCCTTCCACTTCGATGGTTGGAATCTTCGGCGATTCCGTCAGATGCAGCCCGGAGTGGCGCACATTCGGGATAGCCGTACCGAGCGGTGGCGACGGTTCCGACGGCGTCTGATGCTGCAGACCTTCAAATGGTGACATCGAACGATGCTGTACCGTCTCTTTCGGGGCTTGCGATGGATTGAAGGCCGCTCCTTCGGCCGCATAACTTGCGGCTGCTCCACCTTTTTCGATATAAGCCAGTACATCCTTACGCGTTATTCTTCCACCCATGCCGGAGCCCTGTACTTGCGAGAGGTCAATCCGGTGCTCTGCAGCCAGACTCTGCACCGCCGGTGAATAACGCGAGCGCATCGAATACGCTTCATTAGTACCCTCTTGGGGTTGACCCGCTGTGGAAGCACTTCGGTTGACTGCCGTATGTGACAACACCGCTGCCTCCTGAGCGGAAGCAACCGATATCCGGCAAATAACCTCACCTACATTAACGGTTTGACCTTCCTGGGCAAGAATCTCTCCCATGACGCCATCCAGCGTAGATGGAATCTCCGCATTAACCTTATCGGTAATCACTTCGCAGATCGGTTCGTACTGCTCTATGGAATCCCCCGGCTTCTTCAGCCATTTGGCAATTGTCGCGGAAACAAGGGATTCCGCCAGCTGAGGCATCGTAACATCGGTCAATTTCTGATTTTCAGACATGCTCACAACTCCCTGTTCTTAATAAAGCGCCAATTGACGCATGGATTCTTTGACTTTGTCCTTGTTAAGCATAAAGAACTTCTCCATCGGTGGACTGATTGGCATGGCCGGTACATCCGGACCACAGAGACGCATAATCGGGGCATCCAAATCGTAGAGGCAATGCTCCGCAATAATAGCGGATACTTCCCCTCCAACGCCGCCGGTCTTATTATCCTCATGCACGATCAGCACTTTGCCCGTTGTACGGGCTGCTTCGATAATCGCTTCCCGGTCAAGCGGTTGAATGGTACGCAAATCCAGGACATGGGCGCTGATGCCCTCTTCGTTCTCAAGCTCCTCGGCAGCCTGCATAACAAAATGCAGAGGCATGCTGTAGCTGATTACCGTAATGTCCGATCCTTCACGCAGCAAATTTGCTTTGCCAATCGGTACAACGTAATCATCGTCCGGAACATCGCCGGTTATTAGTTTGTAACACTTCTTATTCTCAAAGAACAGCACCGGGTCCGGGTCGCGTACAGCCGCTTTGAGCAGTCCCTTGGCATCATAAGCTGAGAATGGGGCAACAATCTTAAGTCCCGGTGTTCCAAAGAAAACGGATTCCGGACATTGGGAATGATACAATCCCCCGAATATCCCGCCGCCAATAGGTGCACGAATGACAACCGGGCAGCTCCAATCGTTATTGGAACGATAGCGGATTTTTGCCGCTTCGCTAATAATCTGATTGGTAGCCGGGAACATAAAGTCGGAATATTGCATCTCGGCAATCGGCTTCATGCCATACATCGCAGCACCAATCGCCACGCCGGCAATCGCGGATTCTGCCAGCGGCGTGTCAAGCACCCGTGCTTCCCCGAACTGGTCCATTAAACCTTTGGTTGTGGTGAATACGCCGCCTTTTACGCCAACGTCCTCACCAAGGACGAATACCGATTCGTCACGCTCCATCTCTTCCTTCATGGCCAGACGAATTGCATCTATATACTCCATTACCGCCATTCTGCTGCGCCCCCTTCATCATCGGCATATACGTGAAGAAGCGTATCTTCCGGCTTCGGAAACGGAGCCAGGTCTGCAGATTCCGTCGCTTCTTTGATCTCCAGATTCAATTGTGCGACCAGATCCTGATCGCGTGTTTCGTCCCAGAGCCCAAGGTCGATTAAATAGGTCTTAAAGCGGGCAACGCCGTCTTTTTTCCAGTTCTCTTCAACCTCTTCTTTTGTCCGGTAAGCCAGATCGTTATCCGATGTGGAATGAGGGGACAAACGGTACATCATGGATTCAATCAGCGTAGGTCCTTCCCCGCGAATCGCACGTTCGCGTGCTTCCTTCACGGCTGCGTACACTTCAAGCGCATCATTGCCGTCTACTCGAATACCAGGGAAGCCATACCCAAGAGCACGATCGCTCACCTTACCGCTAATCTGTTTATGAAGCGGCACCGAGATGGCATATTGGTTATTCTCACACATGATAATGACAGGAAGCTTGTGAACACCTGCAAAGTTGCAGCCCTCATGAAAATCGCCCTGATTGCTTGATCCTTCACCAAATGTAACAAACGATACAAAGTCCTTCTTCTGCATTTTCGCGGCAAGCGCAATACCGACCGCATGCGGAACCTGGGTTGTCACCGGGCTTGAGCCCGTCACAATCCGCAGACGCTTGCTGCCGAAGTGTCCTGGCATCTGGCGTCCCCCGCTGTTCGGATCTTCAGCCTTGGCAAATGCCGACAGCATCAATTCCCGAGGCGTCATGCCAACGGCCATTACAAATCCGTAGTCACGGTAGTATGGTAAGAAATAATCCTTCTCCCGGTCCAGTGCAAAAGCAGCAGCAACCTGGCATGCCTCCTGCCCGATACCCGATACGTGAAAATTAATTTTGCCCGCACGCTGCAGCAGCAGGTTGCGCTCATCGAACTTTCGCGCCAGTACCATATATTTGTACATGTCTAGCACTTGTCCGTCGGTCAGTCCAAGCTGCTCATGCCTATTGTTGTTCGCCGTAACCGTTTCATGTTCTTTCATGGAGATCCCTCCTTTATGTGAGCCATGACTATCAGGCTTGACCTGCCCATTTCGTTAAGAAGGGGGCATATTAGATCAAGTATTAAAACCTGGTACTAAGACTTGGCTTAATGTTATTATAATCCCTTTCTCCGCAAAAAGAAATGAGGGATTCCACAAAAGAATACACTCATCTCTACAAACCAATAGCCCGTCCATCCACCGCAAGCATCGCTTCGCCTATAATTTCCGACAAAGACGGATGGGCATGGACAGCCGTCCCCACTTCCCATGGTGTCGCATCCAGCACTTGAGCTAATGCCGCTTGACCAATCAGCTCCGTTACATGCGGACCCACCATATGCACACCCAGAATATCCTGTGTCTTCTGATCGGCAATGACTTTAACAAACCCTTCCTTCGTTCCATGGATCAGTGATTTGCCAATCGCCGAAAACGGGAATTTCCCAATCTTGATCTCATGCCCGCGTTCTCTGGCCTGCTTCTCGGTCAGACCAACGCTCGCCGCCTCATGACGGGTGTATACACAGCGAGGAATCCATTCACTGCGGAAAGTCTCCGACTTCTCGCCCGACAGATGGTTTACGGCCGCAATGCCTTCATGACTCGCCGCATGGGCAAGCTGAAGCCCCCCGATGCAATCTCCGATCGCATATATGTGAGGCTCTGTCGTCTGCATATTCGCATTCACCGTTATTACACCGTTCTCCACCCGAACATCGGTATTCTCAAGGCCAATATTCTCGGTATTGCCTACTCTTCCGACTGAGAGGAGCAGCTTGTCCGCGGATAACCTTCTTGTCTCATCGCCTTGCTCGATCGTAATGGAGACGCTATGATCCTGGATTTCGCAGCTGTCGGTCAAAAGATTAATGTTCGTGATCACCTCAACGCCTCTGGCGGAAAGCATCTTCGTAAGCGCTCGCCCGATTTCTTCATCTTCGGATGGCAGCAGATGAGCGGAGGCCTCTACTACCGTCACCTTCACGCCAAAATCGTTCAGCATGGAGGCCCATTCCACGCCGATGACGCCGCCCCCTACGATCATAATGGATGAAGGAAGCTCCTCCAGTTGAAGTGCATGATCGCTTGTCAGTATATGTATGCCGTCCGGCTCAAGGCCCGGTAAGTGACGCGGCCGCGATCCGGTCGCAATGATCAGATGGGCGGGAACCACCGTCTCCATCTCCCCATCCGGAAGCTCAACCGCCACAGCACCGCTCCGCGGGGAGAAAATCGATGGACCGATGACTCTCCCTTTTCCTTGTATGACGGTGATTTTATTTTTACGCATTAAATATTGGACGCCCTGATGCAGCTTATCCACGATGCCGTCTTTACGCTTCTGCACGTTGCCAAATGACAGCCGAATCCCGTTCGTCTCGATTCCGTAACTCTCGCTATCCTTCATTTCTGCATACAGTTCAGCACTGCGAAGCAATGCTTTGCTGGGAATACAACCGCGGTGAAGACAGGTTCCCCCCAGTTTGTCCTGTTCAATGATGACCACATTTTTGCCAAGCTGGGCAGCACGAATGGCAGCTACATAACCACCGGTTCCCCCGCCAAGAATTGCTACGTCACAAGTTATAGCCACAAACGGCACCTCCATAATAAGTCCAGTTTTCACTATCATTGTACTCTCTTTTTTTCGGATTACAAAATCCGAATCGATAATCGAAATAGACATCATCATATGAAAAAGGTATGATAAACGTTAGTTACTTACATCAGTCGCAGGAAGGAATCTCCTATGAAAATGTTAATTTCCCGCTTTATTGCCATCTTGATTTTGGTCATCCCGGGCTTCATGGCAATGAAGGGTTTCTTAATGATGAAGGATGCGGTTTTTCTATATATTTCCGTTCATGGGGATGATAGCGTGGCGAATCCCGCTTTCGGCTGGCTGCCGTTTTTAGGCGGACTTGCGCTGTTTGTCATCGGCATCAGTTTCTTGGGCGGGTGGATCCTGTTCCGGGATCGCAAACGGAATTACGTCGGCCCGAGATTCAAAAAGAAGCGTCCGGCGTCAAAATCAGGAACGCCATCCAAAAGTTAATCAAGCGATATGAAACAAACACCGGAGAGCCATCTCCGGTGTTTGTTTTTTTGATTGTTTGAACCAGCTATTCCATCAAAGCATCCTTCAGTTTGCTCGACATTCTTGTCTGTTTGGAAGTGGCCTTCAAAACGGTTTTGCGGAGATTCATGTTTTGCTTCGTTATAACTTCAAGTTCTTCATACATGGCATGAATTAACGTTGCTGCTTCCAGAGATAAGCCTCCCTGCGACTCCACCTCTTGCATACGTGCCTTCCAGGTTTCCATCTTGTCACTCATGCTTGTCTCCCTCTCAGAGCATTTCACTCTACTCATACTTGAACGATCTATCCGTTCCTATTAACGAACTATCGAACCTTCAGATCAGCAGACAATTCAGCAATCAATTTTGGCATCCATTCCTTCAACTCCCAAAACGAAAAGCCGGCAGCAGCCGCTTTGGCATGATCCATCGTCCAATCCCCCGGAATGCCGAAAGGAGACATATGCTCAGGTGCCGCCGATGTCTGAAGCGGTGCCGATCTTCCAATTTCCTGCTGAATCAAGCCCATGATTTCTCTGACTGATATTGTACCGACGGAACAAGCATTAACCGGTCCTTCAAACTGAACCTGACCTGCCCACTCCAAAAACTCGGCCGCCTCCTCAGCATGCACAAACGATATTTCCGCATCCGGATCGGGCAACCCAATAGCTTCTCCGCTGGCAGCATGCTCAATATGGAAGAGCAGTCTTCTTGTATAATCATCCGGTCCCAGGACAATCGGTAATCGAACGGCGGTGACATTCAGGTTATGTCGGCTAAACAACACGGCCTCAGCCTGACGCTTGCCTTCCTTGTAGCTGTAATCCTGGCTTGCATTCATCATGACAGGATATCTGTAAGGATCGAAGTCCTCTTCCCGCACAGGGTGATCTGCAAAATCATATACCGATAGCGTGGAGGTCAGCACATATTGTCCAACCCGTCCCGTAAAAATATCGGCTGCTTGTCCCGCTTCTTCTGGAGTATAACATATATTATCGTACACGATGTCAAAGTCCTGATTCCCCACCGCTTGCTTCAGGCTTTCCGGATCTTTGCGATCCACGGCAACTCTCTGTACAGCACCTCCAAAAGAATCCTGGTGTTGTCCCCTCGTCAAAATCGTAACGGCATCTCCGTTAGCCAGCAGCCGGTTAACAAGCCTTCTGCCAAAAAAACGAGTGCCGCCCAATACTAGAATCTTTGCCATTTATAATTCCTCCTTACCAGGAAATAAAGTTATCGCGTTTAAAATTCGGTGTATTCTTTCTTAACCAATAGTTATCGTTGTCTGTCCCTTTTTCTCCATCCGCATCGCAGACTCCTTCTTTTCTCCTATTTTATCTTTGTAACCATCTTCCCAAAAAGCAAAAACCGACCAAGCTGGCGCTCAGTCGGTTGGCTGCTGCATATACGGAGCTGCTGCTCCTGTTATACGAATTAGAATCAGGTTTAGGAGCAGAGGTTATGACCTGGATGCCAGATCACTATCCGCTCTCGGTACCCCGAAATCCGGCATTCCATCCTCTGTCCACTGGAAAATCTGCACCCGCGTATGTCGATTCGGATCGTATAAGGGGTCTCCCACAATCTCCTTATAACTTCTCGCATGGTAGACCAGGATGTCCTGCGAGCCATCCTCGGAAACGGTGAAGCTGTTATGCCCTGGCCCATATTGGCCGTTAGCTTCCGATGTAGCAAATACAGGCGATGGTGATTTCATCCACGAGTCAGGATTTAACAGGTCACTGTCCTCATCTGCCGTCAGCAGTCCCATCGCATAGTTATGGTCGGTGGCGCTTGCCGAGTAGGTTATGTAAATACGTCCGTTGCGCTTAAGCACAGCGGCCCCCTCGTTTACGAGATATCCGATCTTCTCCCATTCGTACTCGGGAATCGATATACAGACCTGCTCGCCTGTCAGCGTCCATGCGTTTTCCATCAATGAAATGTACAGATTGGAGTTGCCTGGAATAGCAGGATCCTTCTGAGCCCACACATAATACCGGTTTCCTCTATGCTCAAACGTTGTTGCATCCAAGGCAAACGACTCCCACCGGGTAATCACTTGGCCTTTCTCCACCCATTCCCCATCCAGCGGGTTTGCCGCCTCGTTCTCCAGCACAAACATACGATGATCAAACAACCCGTCCCTTGTTTCTGAAGTATGGGCAGCTGCATAATAGACATACCATTTGCCGTCGATGTAATGCAGCTCAGGAGCCCATATGTTGGCACTCATCAGGCCTGATTCATGCTTGCGCCAGATCGTCGCCTCTTGTGAATCCACGAGCCCTTGTATCGTTGTCGAGCGCCGTAGCACAATGCGGTCGTATTCCGGGACGGAACCGGTAAAATAATAATAACCATCGACATGTTTATAGATCCATGGATCTGCCCGCTGCTCGATCAGGGGATTTTTTATATATAATTCAGACATGGTGACGACTCCTATACCTTATTATTTTATTTGTATTCTATCTAACCCTTGATACCGGCGTTTAAGTTAATAGACTGCACAAAGTATTTCTGGGCAAACAGGAACAACAGCAGCGTCGGAATGATCGCTAGAATGGCAGAGCCCATTAATTGGCCGATCATGCGATAATTGCCGTATATGTCCTGCAGCAGCAATAGACCTGCGGTGACCGGCATTTTCTCCACATCCGTATATACGATGACAGGCCAGAGAAAATCATTCCAGGACCCTGTGAAGGAAAACAACCCGCACACAATCAATACCGGCTTCATAAGCGGCAAGATGATAGAGTAATAGATTTTAAAATCTCCCGCACCATCAACACGAGCCGATTCATCCAGATCCTTGGGAACGCCCATCATAAATTGCCGAACCAGAAAAATGTTACCCATGCCCGCCAACCCCGGAATAATCATCGCCCATGACGTGTTCACCCAGCCCAGCGCATCGATGATTTTGTAAGACGGGATGAGATTAACCACGCCAGGAAAAAAGGAGATACCCAGCAAAGTAAAGAACAATGCATCTCTGCCTTTAAACTTCATGCGTGAATATCCATAACCAGTAAGTGAAATGACCACAATCACCAGCAGTGTATGCAGGGTTGCAATGAACACCGAGTTCATCAGCCAGCGTAAAATAGGGGCCGTCGACGTGTTCTGCAGAATGGTAACATAATTATCGAAAATCCAGTTGACGGGCAGCAATCTGAAACCGCTGGACACCACTTCAGCTTGCGAGCGAAAAGACGTGGTAATACCAAAAATGACGGGAATTGCCCATATGATACACAGCACAATCAGAAATGTGTAAGCTATATATTTTGAGATGCTTATATGAGATGCAGCCTTCTTCGGACCGGATGGACCAAGCCTTGGATTCTTCATATCGGTTTCATTTAATACCGGGTTCGACATTGCACAGTACACCTACCTTTATCGTTTCCGTTGCTTGCAAGCATGACTCGCCATCTATGAAGCGTTTCGGTTCATGACATAGTATTGAAGAGCTGAGATCACAAGTATGACTAATCCCAGCAGCACTGCCATTGCGGAAGCCATACCAGCAATCGATTCTCCATGACCGAAAGCCAGCTGCCGAATGTACATCATCAATACCGTTGTGCTCTGCCTTGGTCCCCCGTCCGTCATCATGAGCGGTTGACCGAATACGTTGAAGGCTCCGGCCGTTGTCATAACAAAGGTATAGATCAGCGGAAAACGAATCGACGGCAGCGTAATGCTCGAAAACCTGCGGACCGGTCCTGCTCCGTCCATTTCTGCTGATTCGTACAAATCCTTGGATACGCCGCTTATGGAGGCGCGGTAGATAATCATGTTTCCACCCACGCCGCCCCATATCGTAATGACAATGATAATGAGCCAAGCGTAGGGTTGATTTGCCGCCCAGACGGTTTCCGAACCGAAGATATTATTGGTGATTCCAAGCTGCTTATTAAATATTAATGACCAAATAAGTGCCGCCGCGGAAATCGAGATGAGTCCGGGTATATAGAGAATGGACTGGATGACATTTTTCATTTTCACTTTTTTATGCTCAAGTGAAACAGCAATCATTAAAGGGATGATAATTAATACAGGCACGCTCAGCACAACGAAAATCAGCGTGTTTTTCAGACCATTCATAAACTGGCTATAGAACGTGGACTCCGTGTTGAACAGAATTGTTTTATAGTTGGCAAGCCCAACCCACACGGGATCATTGATCAAATTCCATTGCGTAAACGATGCATATATCCCGTAAATGGTCGGCAGCAGGATAAATACGATAAATAAAATCAGATGGGGACCTACAAAGAAAAAAGGCGTCAACGACTTCTTATTCATACCCTTTCATGTCTCCTTTGGAGAAGAAATGTGTCTTGGATCCAACGACACGTTTCTTTTTTTCAATCGGTTCGGTTCAGATTCCCTGCCTGTTATTTCGCGCCGCTATTGCCCTCGGCTATTTTATCCTCTACAAACTTTTGCATTGTCACCAAAGTTTCGTCGATATCGACATTTCCTCTTACGATATCCCCTGCATAGGTATCTACGGCTTCTGCCACATACGGATAGTATTCATAGGTGTAGATGTACAACGATTCGATCTCCTTATCGTTAGAAGTGAAGAACGACTGGATGTAGCTGTCGTAATCAGGGCTCTCAATGACTTGTTTACTGGCCACGATCTGTCCCGCCTTTGCCCACTCTATGGAGTGTTCCCGTATGAATTCGAGGAACTGGCCGATGGCTTGTTCTTTTTCATCCGTTCTCTTCTCGTTCTTCAGCATGGAGAATAAGTGTGAGGAGGCACGGTTCGTGAATGTATCTGCACTGGTCGAATAGATGTTGGTTACGCCAAAATCCAATCCTTCCACGCTGGCATGTGCCGTCGAACTCCATGTGCCGTCTGTAGAAAATAAAACGTTTCCAGCTTGGAACATCAAGTATCCGTCTTCGCCGAACGGAGTCATTAACCCCGCATCCGATATCTTCTTAATCTCGGTCAGGGCCTGCTTCATGGCTTCTGTGTTTACGGCCGGCTTGCCGTCTTGCTCGATACCGCCGCCCAGATTCTGAATCTGAGCCAACACAACCCAGCCTAACAATGCATCGTTGACCACATAGTCGCCTTCATCTAACTTTCCTTGCAGGGATAATATTTCATCAATGGTAACGACATCGTCATCGAGAAAACTTTCGACATTGTATTTTTTGAGCAGGTTCTTGTTGTAATACATCGCATTGCTATGAATATCGAGAGGCACAGTATATTGGGTACCCTCCACATTTCCGGTTGCCCAGGCTTGTGGCAAATAATTGTCTTCTTTCAGTTCTGGTTGCGCTTGCATAACCGTTGTCATGGGTTCAAGTACGCCTTGCTTCACAAAGCTCGGCACCCGGTCGGCATGAATAATGGACAAATCCGGTACGCCCTTGCCGGAGTTCAGAACCGTGGATATCTTGGTATACATATCCGAAGTAATCACATGTTTCACTTTATACTCGGGATTTGTTGCATTATAGTCCTTTACGAGCTGATCCATGTAAGCTCCGTCATCACCTGTCAAAGGCGTCCAGAAGGTGATGGTGTTTTTGTCTCCGTTTCCACATCCCCCTAGAACTGCTACGGCTAACCATACAAGTATCAGTGAAACCCCCATTTTTTTCTTCAACAAACTCTCCTCCTATTACTAATCATTTGGTTAATCATTCACCTGTCAGGGAAATGGAAACGATTAACTTTGGTTCAGTATACACTCGCTCTGAAAGCGGTGTCAATAACTTAAATATAAATCTAATATAATAATTTTATATTTAATTAACTATTATGTTAATCATATACTCGAAATTTTGTTTCTATAAAAGAGGTGATTTATATACAGGTTAACCTTGCCTATGGTATGATGCTTATTAGTTAATGATCTTTGTTCATCTTGGTTCATGAAAACTTTTTTGAAAGAAGTGGTCATATGCAATTGGAAATAGACAAGTCATCGCTTGTGGTTTATGAGGCGTTGGCCAGCGAAGTTCGAATCAAGATAATTCAGCTGCTCTCCAAAAACAAAATGAATATCAAGGATTTGGCTCAAGAACTTCAAATTAGCAGTCCGATTGTGACAAAGCATATTAAAAAACTGGAAGATGCGGGGATTATACGCACGGAGAAAATCCCCGGAAAATCCGGACAGCAAAAAATTTCAATCCTGAAAGTGGATCATATCGAAATCAATTTTCCCAAAAAAATTTTTCATTCTTTTGCTTCCTATGAAGCTTCGGTGCCTATCGGCCATTACACGGATTATGATCTGAAGCCTACCTGCGGCCTTGCGACTGAAAAGGAGTTTATCGGAAGGGTGGATGAGCCTAAGTATTTTATGGATCCGAAGCGGGTTGATGCAGAGATTCTATGGTTTACCGAAGGGTTTATCCAGTACAACATCGCTAACTTTCTTCAGAAGGACGAGAAGCTGCAGCAGTTCGAGATCAGCTTGGAGCTGTCGTCGGAATTTCCTTTTTCCAACGATGTTTGGCCTTCGGATATTACGTTCTCATTAAATGGGATTGAACTCGGTACGTGGACAAGCCCCGGGGATTTCGCAGATACGCGAGGGAAATATACACCTGAATGGTGGCCGCACAACATCAACCAATATGGACTACTGAAAACGATCCGGATTACAAGCCATGGCACATACATTGATGGCGACCCGCTCTCCCCTGTCTCTGTGAACGATCTGGATACCACTTGTGACCGTTGGACCTTTCGAATTGAAGTAAAGCCAGACGCGGAGCACGTTGGAGGAGCCACGATATTCGGCAAAAAATTCGGCAACCACGAACAAGATATCGAGTTCAAAATGTATTATCTGTGAGGGGGATAGGCCCGAGCATTAAGAATGAGGAGCATATAGCGAGAAGAAACCAGCCGAATCAACGGCTGGTTTCTTTTGTGGAGATCTTATTTTTTATTTCACTTAGCAGGAAGATAATTTCGGCAAACGCTATTGTGAAAAAACCTGATACGGTACCAATTATCAACCAGGGTAAAGCAACCATATAATTAAAATCATCATATGACATTTCTGGCTTACCAATCATAAAGAAAACAATCACTGAACAGATTACCTCAATAATTCCGATCGAAAATACGATACTTCCAATCGTATTCTTACGCTGATTGCCTGTTTCCACGGATTTAAGAGCGATAGAACTATTCACGTCTGTTTCCTCTTCGTTTGTTGCTGTCCCACAATGAATACAAAACGGTGCATCAACAGGTAGATCTTGTTTACAGTTGTTACAGTACATTTTGACCTCCTACATTTTATCTCCCTTCTCTTTTTATCGTATACTGTAACTTTTTAATGAAGGGTATACTCAATAAACAAACTAACAAAAAAATAAAATCACTCCTTCACAGGTTTCTCATTCGCAACCAATAAAGGAGTGATTTCAATGTTAGTCCTTACCCTTTCAAGAAACCTTGTGCTCGATTCTCAGCTTGTCTGCGACCATCGCGATGAATTCGCTATTTGTTGGTTTGGATTTGCTGATGTTGATGGTATAACCAAACAGATGGCTGATGGAATCGATATTGCCGCGCGTCCAGGCCACTTCAATGGCGTGACGGATGGCACGCTCCACTCGGGAAGGCGTTGTTTTGAACTTCTCGGCAATGGCCGGATACAGCGTTTTGGTTATCGCACCCAAAATTTCGATATTGTTGTATACCATAGTAATCGCTTCCCGCAAATATTGGTAACCTTTGATATGAGCAGGAACGCCAATTTCGTGAATAATCGATGTGATATTCGCATCCAAATTCTTGCCCTTGCCCATAGGAACCACATTGGATTTCATGCTTGAAAACGGCGTGCTGGACGAGATATTGCTTGGCGATCCAACCAGCTGGCGAATGCGGCTAGCCAGAACCTCCATATCAAACGGCTTCAGAATATAATAAGAGGCACCCAATTGCACAGCACGCTGAGTAATATTCTCCTGACCAAATGCCGTGAGCATAATGACTTTCGGCTGTGGAGACAGGTTCATATCGCGTAAACGCTCAAGTACGCCAAGTCCATCCAGATGAGGCATAATAATATCAAGGATTAGCACATCTGGTGCTTTTCCTGATTCCTCAATCATGTTCAATACTTCTTCGCCATTATAAGCGATTCCGGATACCAACATGTCTTGTTGATCCGAAATGTATTCACCAAGCAGGTTTGTAAACTCACGGTTGTCATCTGCCAATAATACTTCGATCTTTTGCAATTCGTGCTCCTCCTTTATCAGATCAGTGATTAGTTTAGAACATTTTCTTGTGTATAAAGTTTTCGACATGCTTATTTAAATTCCTTCTGTCGAAAATTATTTTTCTTTATTTTTTTTTGAAGTTGATTTATAATTAAATATTTTGTTTCAAATTAATCTGTATTTCGTTCTTTTACGACAAAAAATCTCAAGGCATTAACCTGCCTTAAGATTTTGAGGAGTTGACTCTGTAGATTGTAGTACACCGGAATCCTGAAGCATCCATTCAATAAAGCATCCATATCCCGATTTGGGATCATTCACAAACACGTGGGTTACAGCTCCAATCAGCTTACCGTCTTGGACGATTGGACTGCCGCTCATGCCCTGTACGATACCGCCTGTCTTCTTGAGCAGCCTTGGGTCCGTAATGCGCAGCACAAGCCCTTTCGTTGCCGGAACGTCCTGTTTGGACACATGAACAATCTCAACTGTAAAGCGTTCGACTTCCTGACCTTCAACAACGGTCAAAATCTCGGCTGGGCCTTCCTGAACCTCATGAGACATGGCAACCGGTATCGGCTCCTGATAAAGCCCGTGATCCGGCAGATCATTCATTTTACCAAAAATGCCAAAGTGGGTGTTACGCTCGACGTTGCCCAAAATCTTGCCGTCCTTCGTGAAGGTTGCCCGTTTTTCTCCCGGCTCGCCTTCTTCACTACGGCTAATGGACGTGACGTTAGACTGAACGATCTGGCCACTTCCAACCTCAATAGGGGTTTGAGTATTCATATCGGTGATGACATGGCCCAGGGCGCCATAGACTTTCTGGTGGGGTGCATAGAAGGTCAAGGTGCCTACACCTGCGGCAGAATCACGGATATAGAGGCCAAGGCGCCAGCTTTGATCTTCCTGGTCATAAGCTGGACTCAGCTTGGTCTTCATTTCTTTACCGCCCCGCTTAAAAGAGATATCCAGTGGCCGCTTGGCTTTGCCCGCCTTCTCCACGAGATCTGCAACCTTAGTTACGTCATTGAGCGGCTTGCCATCCATCGTCGTAAGCAGATCGCCAAGTTTTAAACCTGCTGCTTCTCCGGGTGACACTTTGGCACCGTTTTGAACGCGTACCAGGTGATGACCAACCACGAGAATTCCAGAGGATTTCACTTTGACACCGATGGTTTGACCACCCGGGATTACCTTGAGTTCAGGCATCACTTTGACATGTACAGTCTTCAGAGGAATTTTACCGAATAATTTCAGTGTAACTTCAGCTTTTCCGCTTTGCTGAGGATTTAAGTGCAGCGGATGCTTCAATGATACTTGAAGCTGCGATTCGCTGGAGCCGTTGAGTTGCACGACATCCGGACGATCTACTGAAGCGAGTGCTTGAACGGGCATGGCAACATCCAGGCGGGACTGCTGACCGGAAATCAACCTAAGCTCATCAGGCAATGAAGCAAAAGATTGGACAGGATCAGCAGATCCAAGGAAACAAAGAAGGAAAGCAAGAACGAAACCGAGCAGTTTTCTCCTGAGGTTAGGCTTCAATGGCTGTCACGCTCCCTTTTTCTTCTTTCGCTTGACGAAAAGGTGGTCGCCAATTGCGTACCTTTAAGTTACCCTGCCCTTAAGGTTTTATAACTGTCAATCATTGACCCAAAGCCTTTCTGGAAGCCTTTTGCGCTGCCGCCAGATTGAGCATTTCCTGGGCATGATGCAGCGTCTTTTCCGTGATTTCGACTCCGCCAAGCATCCGTGCAAGCTCTTTTACACGCCCCTCTTCCGTCAGGTTCTCCACTTGGGTCATCGTTCTGGAGGCTTCAAGTTTCTTCTCGATTAGATACTGATGATCCGCCATACAAGCCACCTGAGGCAAATGCGTAATGGAGAACACCTGACAGGTTTTGGCCAGCAAAAACAGCTTCTCAGCAATCGATTGGGCTGCTCTGCCGCTAACACCCGTATCGACTTCATCAAAGATTAAGACCGGAATTTGATCATGACGGGCAAATATACTCTTCATCGCCAGCATAATTCTGGACATTTCACCGCCTGAAGCAATCTTGGCAAGCGGACGCAGCGGTTCTCCCGGATTGGCGGATATGAGGAATTCCGCTGTATCCATTCCTTGTTTGGTCAGCCGTACTCGATGTCCTTCATATTCATATCCGTTAGGATCCACCTGCAGCTCTAAACGTACCTCCAGAGAGGTTCGCTCCATCTGAAGATCCTTCAGCTCGCCTTCCACTTGTCGTGCCAAATCCTGCGCGCACTGCTTGCGGGCAATACTGAGCTCTTTAGCACTAACCAAAAGCACGCTCAATAGCTCATCCCGTCGCTGCTCCAACGCTTGAATAAATTCGTCCTTGTTTTCCAGCATGTCAGTTTCCTGCTGAATTCTCACGTAGTATTCCAGAATTTGCTCCACATTATCCCCATATTTTCGGCGTAATCCGGATATCATATCTAAACGAAGCTCAATGTCGTTAAGCCGCTCGGGATTGAATTCAATCCCGTCCCGATAATCGCGAAGCTGGAATACGGCATCCTCAAGCTGATAATACGCAGATTGAAGCTGCTCAACCAGCGGCTTTAACCCCTTCTCGTCATAAGCAGATACATCTTCCAATTTCGACAGTGCCCGGCTGACGGATTCGAGACCCGAGGCACCGTACAAGAGGTCGTATGCTCCTGCTACGGAATCCATCATTTTCTCACTATGGGACAGCTTGGTCCTTTCATCGGAAAGTTCCTCGTCTTCGCCTGTTTTTAGCTCGGCTGCCGCTATTTCCTCCAGCTGAAAACGATACATATCCAGCATTTGATACGCCTTTTGGCTGGTCTCCTGCAGGTCCCTAAGCTCTCTTTCCACTTTACTAAACTCGGAGTACAGCTCCTGGTATTTACGCTTGGCAGGTCCTATGACCTTATCTCCGTACGTATCCAACAAGCTCATATGCTGCTCTGAACGCAGCAAACTTTGATGCTCATGCTGACCATGGATATTAATCAGTTTCTCGCCAACTTCACGGAGCATGCTTAGATTCAGAAGCTGTCCGTTAATACGGGACGTGCTTTTCCCTTGGGCTGTCAGCTCTCTTCGGATCAGCAAATGTTCCTCCCGATCCGCTTCCACACCCAGCTCCTTCAGCGTATTCCATACCGGATGATCAATGGGAAGCTCAAATAAGGCTTCGATCTCCGCCTTGTCACAGCCGTAGCGAATCAGCTCAGCAGAACCGCGCCCGCCTGCAATTAACCCAAGCGCATCGATAATAATGGATTTACCCGCCCCAGTCTCCCCTGTAAGGACATGAAACCCCGGATAAAATTGCACATCCACACTCTCAACAACTGCCAAATTACGAATGGATAACGTGTTTAACATGCTTAACACCTCCACAGCCTGCTTATATATAGGACATTGACTTACGATATGAATTTATTGATCTGGGATACAACGTGTTCCCCATCGGCCTCCGTACGGCAAATTAACAATATGGTGTCATCTCCGCAGATGGTTCCCATAATTTGGGACCACTCCATATTATCCAGCAGTACCGCAACCGAGTTGGCTGTTCCAGGCAAACACTTCATGACGACAAGGTTTCCCGTACGATCGATGTATACGAAATTATCGATCAGCGCTCTTTTGAGCTTCTGTACAGGATTGTAACGCTGATCAGTTGGCATGGAGTATTTGTAACGCCCATCGTCCGTTGGCACCTTAATGAGCAGCAGTTCTTTTATATCTCGTGAGATCGTAGCCTGTGTAACCTGAAAACCCTCAGCACGCAAAGCATCCACAAGCTCATCCTGTGTCTCAATATCATGGTGGGTAATTATATCCCTGATTTTAATATGGCGTTGTCCCTTCATAAAGAGCCTCCTGAGTATTAACTGTTGTATTCATCATTGCCGATCCATTCTTCGTCTGACCAATCTAAACCTAAACGGTGAATGACCTGTTCATTCATATCGATATAGAGCAGCCCGGCACATTCCGGATACAGCAGCAAAAATGGCATGAGCCGGTCACGGATGCCCGAGCCTGTCCAATCGACCGGCATTCGGTCCCGCGACACCTTTACCATATACAGCTCACCGCTGTCATCGGATGCAACATAATCGACAAACAGACGACTATGGATCGGCCTCTGTCCCGTTTCGAAAGATAAGTTTATTTTTACTTTACCCCCAACCACATCATATCCTTCTTCTTCAAGCATCCCAATCGCTGGATGATCTGGTATTCGCTCATTGATCGGGATACCCGGCAGCCGGTCCGGTGATGGTGACATCAGCCAACGATTCAGCCTATAGCCGATAAGCAAGGCAATGACGACACCAAGCAATATCATTAATAACCAATCATAACGCTCATTCATCCTCTCACCTCGAATTTTGTATTCGCGGATGAGAACATAAATTCCTCTTTTTCAGCAAAAGAAACCCATCATTTCGATGAGTTTCCCGTAAATGTATGAGCCGCTTGTGTTACAACGGTGTCAATCCATTGACTCAAGTGGACAGCATCTTGTCCATCTCCCTGAATCGGTGCTTCCGAAACTTCAGAAACCTCCGGCTCTAAACGCCAGTGGGCCAGGAATTCAATATTTCCTTCCCCTCCGGTAATCGGTGAGAAAGTAAGATTTTTCAATTTGAATCCTATCTCTTCAGCAAAAGTCAGCACCTGCGTTAGAACTTCCTTATGAACCTTCGGATCCCGAACCACGCCGGATTTACCGACCTTCTCCCGCCCTGCCTCAAATTGAGGTTTGATCAGAGCGGCAACATCTCCGGGTTTACCCAGCAGCATTTTCAAAGGTGGCAAAATAATGCGGAGGGATATAAACGACACGTCAATGCTTGCGAAATTAGGCGGTGGGCCCTTCAAATCCTCCGGTGTCATATATCGGAAATTCGTTCGCTCCATGACACACACGCGCTCATCGTTACGCAATGACCAGTCCAATTGATTGTAGCCGACGTCAATTGCATACACATAACTTGCCCCGTGCTGGAGTGCGCAATCCGTAAAGCCGCCAGTCGAAGAGCCGATATCCAGCATCGTGCGCTCCTTCATATCGATATCGAATTCACGAATCGCCTTCTCAAGCTTTAAGCCCCCACGACTGACGTACGGATGAACAGAGCCTTTGACTTTCAGTTCTGACGTCCTCGGGATTTTCATGCCGGCCTTCTCGATCCGCTCGGTTCCAGCGTAGACCAGTCCCGCCATAATCGCAGCTTTGGCTTTTTCCCTACTCTCATAATATCCCTGCTCCACGAGCAGGACATCAATCCGTTCTTTCTGAGATGAATCCATATTATACTCCCGATCGTTACTAAGACATAAAACTTCTCTTGCCAAGCTCAGCGGTCCGAGCGGTCTTCAAATTCCGGATTTCCTGACACACCGATTCCAAGGTCAGCCCTACTTCTTCACGCTGCTGCGGAATGCTTCCATGCTCGATAAACCGATCCTCAATGCCCATTAAGGATACGACTGCATCATGTATTCCCTGTTCTGCAAAATACTCCAGAACCGCACTGCCCATACTGCCCGCTTGGGAAACCTCCTCTAGAACCAGCATGGACGTACCGGTCTCTGCCAAATTCTTGAGCATCTCTCCGTCGAGCGGTTTAAGGAACCGGGCATTAACGACTTCTACCGAAATGCCTTCCCGCTTAAGCTGCTCGGCCGCTTCCTCGGCTAATTGTACCATCGGGCCCGAAGCCAATATGGCATACCCTTCACCCGGACGAACGATTTCCCAAGTTCCAATAGGAATGGGTACCAGTTCGGTATCCATCGGGACACCACGAACATTGTTCCGAGGGTAACGATATGCAATCGGACCCTCATTATAGTCGAGAGCTGTTTTCATCATATGACGAAGCTCATTCTCATCTTTCGGCATCATAATGACGATATTCGGGATGTGACGCATAAAGGCCACATCGTATACCCCTTGGTGTGTTTCTCCATCAGCGCCAACAAAGCCGGCGCGATCAATCGCAAACATAACGTTGGCATTATGACGGCAAATATCGTGCACGATCTGGTCATAAGCGCGCTGCATAAACGTCGAATACACGGCAAATACAGGCTTCATGCCTTCCATTGCCATTGCTGCGCACAGTGTTGCTGCATGCTGTTCGGCGATGCCCACGTCAATCATCCGGTCAGGGAATTTCTTGCTGAACGGGATTAAGCCGGACCCGCCTGGCATCGCTGGCGTAACGGCCACGATGCGTTTGTCCTGCTCACCCAGCTCAACCAAAGTCTGCCCGAACACTTCCGTGTACATCGGATTTCCTACGGCTTTAAGAACTTGGCCGGATTCAATCTTATAAGGCGTAATTCCGTGCCATTTATGAGAATCTGATTCTGCAGGACGGTAACCCTTGCCTTTGGTGGTTACCGCATGAACCAGAACAGGTCCATCTACGTTGTCAGCCTGATTTAACGTATCGATCAGCTTGTTCAGATCGTGTCCGTCCACAGGTCCCAAATACGTAAAGCCAAGCTCCTCGAACAGAACGCCGGGAACCATCATGTATTTGAGGCTGTCCTTCATCTTCTCCGCAGTCTTTGCCAATTTCCCGCCGATAGCAGGAATCTTCTTCAGCACCATCTCCACTTCGTCTTTAGCGCGAAGATAAAAGCGGTCTGAACGAATTTTGCTTAAATAGTTATGCATGGCACCCACATTGGGTGCAATCGACATTTCATTATCATTTAAAATGACTATCAGCTTTTTCTGCTCATGGCCAATATGATTGAGAGCCTCAAACGCCATGCCGCCGGTAAGGGCGCCATCCCCGATCATGGCGATAACCCGATTGTTCTCACCCTTCAGATCGCGTGCCATAGCCATTCCCATTGCAGCTGATAGCGAAGTGCTGCTGTGCCCGGCTTCCCAGACATCATGCTCGCTTTCAGAACGCTTAACGAAGCCGCACAAACCCTTGTACTTGCGGAGCGTGTCGAACTGATCCATCCGACCCGTCAGGATTTTGTGTACATAGGCTTGATGACCCACGTCAAAAATCATCTTGTCACGAGGGCTGTCAAAGCAATAGTGCAAGGCCAGCGTGAGTTCAACCACTCCCAGGTTCGGTGCAAGATGGCCACCGGTAACGGACAGTTTTTCAATTAGAAAATTACGGATTTGTACAGCTAAATCCTCGAGTTCGTTCACCGATAAGTTCATTAGTTGTTTGGGATGTTTGATATTTGGAAGAAGCACGAAGAATCTCCCCGCTTTCCTTGATTAAGTTTACGTTTCTGAGGCTGACTTGTGAATCAGCCATTAATAGACATTATATCACAAAAAAACCTTATGCATGTAATGCACGCTTAGTGATCCCGAGCCATCAAGAAATCTGCAATCTCAAGCAGTCTGGATGGATCGTTGAAATTCCCCTCGGTGATAACCCGCTTGGCTTCTGCTGTCAGACGTTCAACCTCTCGCCTTGATGGGTCCAAACCGATGAAGTACGGATAAGTTACTTTCTCCTGCTTCACATCGCTCTGTACCGGCTTCCCAAGCTTGGACTCATCCCCGACCAGATCCAGAATATCATCCTGAATCTGAAAAGCAAGCCCGATGTGGTGTCCAAAAGTCCGAAGCGACTCAATCTGGGCTTCCGTGCATCCGGCGATATGCCCGCCTGCCATAAGTGAGAACATGATCAGATCACTGGTCTTGTGCAGATGGATATACTCCAGCTGCTCCAGCGTCGTCAACCCTTGTTCACCCTCCATGTCGGCAACCTGGCCTCCTACCATTCCCCGAGGCCCTGCATACTCAGCAAGATCCTCCACAATCGACAGCACGCGTTCTGCCGGAACGCCAAACTGTCTGGAAGCCTGAATTATGCTATAGAAAGCGTGGGTCAGCAAGGCGTCACCAGCCAAAATAGCACTGGCCTCACCAAATACCTTGTGATTTGTCGGTTTGCCTCGGCGGTAATCGTCATCATCCATCGCTGGCAGATCATCGTGTACGAGCGAATATGTATGGACCATCTCAACAGCACATGCCACCGGAATTGCGGCATCGCGTGATCCGCCCCCCGCTTCGCAGGCAGCAATCACAAGCAGCGGACGCATACGCTTTCCGCCTGCCATTAAAGAATACGACATGGACTTGTGAAGGGTTTCAGGAACTTTCCAACTTGGGGGAAAAAGATTCGTAAGCTCACTATCAAGCCTGTCACAAATTTCATTCATATATTGATTGATCGGTTGTCTATTATTCACCCAGTTCACCTGTCTCCTCCAGCGTCCCGCCAAAGGGCTTGCGCTTAAGTTCCCCGCCTTCTTCAACAATCATTTCGATCTTCTGCTCAACCTGCTCCAGCTTTTGGCTGCACATCTGCGACAGCTTCATGCCCTGTTGAAATAAATCGATGGCCTTCTCCAGAGGTACGTCTCCATCTTCCAATTGCTCTACAATGGTCTCAAGCTGAGCCATTGCCTCTTCAAAACTGATCTCCACGGTTTCATTCCCCATGCCCTTCATCCTCCTTCATTCCCCATACTTGACACTGCAGCTGTCCATCACTGACCCTCACATTAACCAAATCGCCCAACTGCACATCCTCTAAAGACTTCACGAGTCTCTGCTCTTTCTCGTCATACACCAGACTATACCCTCTGGACATAATCTTAAGCGGACTGAGTGCATCGAGATGCCGCATTTCGGTTTGAAGCTGTGACAGCCTGGATTTCATGATGGACTGCATCGCATTCATTAACTGGCGGTTAGCCTGATCTTTCCTTCGCGCCGCAAACTCCGCTTGCGTGCGCGGATTGTACCGAATCAACCCCTGATGCAGTGATTTTTGCCGCTGACGGCTCAGGGATAGCTGCGATTTCAAATTCCCGTGCAGCCGCTGTAACAGCATGTCCAACCGCTCAGCATGCTGCAGCATGTATCGGCGAGGGTGAACAAGGACGGGAGAGCGCTGAAGTGAAGCTAAACGCTCACGGCTCCGCTTCAGGCGCTGCTGAAG
Organism: Paenibacillus glucanolyticus NBRC 15330; assembly: GCF_004000885.1. Taxonomy (GTDB): domain Bacteria; phylum Bacillota; class Bacilli; order Paenibacillales; family Paenibacillaceae; genus Paenibacillus_AQ; species Paenibacillus_AQ glucanolyticus. The sequence goes on along the minus strand of NZ_BIMC01000004.1, from coordinate 204,178 downwards.
CCCCTGATTCAGCTGCCGCTGTCTCTGAACAAGCTGCCCCTTCAATTCTGCGCTGCTTGGTACCGCAAGCTCCGCTGCAGCAGTTGGCGTAGCTGCCCGAAGATCGGCAACAAAATCGGCGATCGTAAAATCCGTCTCATGACCAACGGCCGATATGACAGGAATGTCCGATTCATAAATGGCTCTTGCTACGATCTCCTCGTTAAATGCCCACAATTCTTCAAGCGATCCACCGCCGCGTCCTACAATGAGTACGTCTGCCTCAGCCATGTCATTCATTGTCCGAATCGCTTTAACAATCGAAGGAGCTGCTCCTTTTCCTTGGACCAGAACGGGATACAATATGGTTCTCGCTTGAGGGTACCGCCTTCTAATGGTAATCATAACATCCCGAACAGCGGCTCCCGTCGGCGAGGTAATGACGCCAATCGTCTTGGGATAAAGCGGCAGGGGGCGCTTGCGATCAGCCGCAAACAAACCTTCCTCCTCCAGCTTGGCTTTCAACTGTTCATATGCCAAATACAAACTGCCGATACCATCCGGCTGCATTTGAACAGCATAGAACTGGTACTGCCCATCCCGTTCGTAAACCGACACGTTTCCACGAGCTATGACCCGCGAGCCTTCCTTCGGAATAAAGGGAAGTCTCTGATTGTGTGTGGCAAACATAATTGCACGAATCCGGCTTCCTTCATCCTTGAGGGTGAAGTACATGTGACCGCTGGAATGATGGGTGAAATTCGAAATTTCACCTCGGATCCAAACATCTGAGAGCCGCGAGTCGCCTTCCATTTTCATACGAATATAACGGTTTAAATCCTTTACGGATAAGACGCGTCCTGGATCTGCTGATTTCATATCAGGCCAACCCATTCAGCCTCTTGGCGGCTAACAAGGTATTCTGCATCAGCATCGTGATGGTCATGGGGCCTACGCCTCCAGGAACCGGGGTAATAGGGCCGGACACTTGCTTCACGCTCTCGAAATCAACATCCCCGGCAAGCTTTCCGTTCTCCAGGCGATTCATCCCGACATCGATGACAACGGCTCCAGGTTTCACATAGCTGGCATCGATCATATTGGCTCTGCCGATCGCGACGACCAGAATATCCGCTTGACGAGCAATTTCGGCCATGTTGGCAGTTCTGGAATGACACATCGTAACCGTGGCATTCTCCCGCTGAAGCAGGAGGGACACCGGCTTGCCCACAATATTGGATCTGCCGATTACAACGGCATGCTTGCCCGCAATCTCTATGCCGGTTCGTTTAATCATTTCAATCACACCTGCTGGAGTACATGGAAGCAAGCTGTCATCGCCTATTACGAGGTTACCCACATTAACCGGATGGAAACCATCCACGTCCTTCTCCACCGAGATTGCATCGATGACAGCTTTCTCATGGATGTGTTTGGGCAGAGGCAGCTGAACCAGAATCCCGTGAATGGAATCCTGGGCATTAAGCTTGTCCACCAGCGCCAGCACTTCTTCTTGGCTGGAATCCGCGGATAGCCGATGCACCTCCGAATAATAACCCAGATCCTGACATGCCTTTTCCTTGTTACGAACGTAAACATGCGAAGCCGGATCATCACCTACAAGTACAACAGCCAAACCAGGACGTACATTCTGCTTGGACAATTGTTCTACTTCTAACGCAATCCCCTTGCGAATTTCCTCGGAAATCTGTTTACCGCTAATAATCGTTGCTGCTGTCATCCTTATCTCTCCTCCACTATGATGGAATGATGCGGCCTTTACGTTAAGTGCGCACAGTTCAAGACTGACGCAGCTTCAATTTGACTTGGTCCAGTTCTTGAATCATCCGGCCCAGTACGCCGTTCACGAATTTACCGGACTCATCGGTTCCAAAATGCTTGGACAACTCAATTGCCTCGTTTACGGCAACCTTCCCAGGCACATCTTCACGACTGCTCAGTTCATATACTGCCAAACGCAGAATTTGACGATCCACACGGGAAAGACGACTCACCTGCCAGCCTTTCAAATAATGAGCGAGCAGTTCATCAATGGATTCCTTGGATTCCCAAGTTCCATTAACGAGCTGCAGTACATACTCCTTCATTTGGACTTCGTCACCGATTACCCGCTCGGTCTCATTCTCTTCGGCCGCTTCCGAGAGCAGCATCGACACGGCTTCCATGCTGTCGACTTCGTTCATCTCCATTTGGTAAAGGCTCTGAACGACAATCTCTCTAGCTACACGTCTTTTCATTTCGTTCCTCCTGTGGACCCTGCCTGAATCCATTTTTTCTAATTAGTATGATCCATTTATCATCAAGACTTGACAACAATAAAACTCCAAAAAAAAACCTGTGAATATCTCTCTCCGCAAAAAAGGCGCACTAAACCTGTCCTCAGCATTTTTTCCGGAGAAAGCATATCACAGGGTTCATTTAAACGGCCGCCAACGCTCAGAAAGCCAGCGCCCCCATTCCTGAAAGTGGAACATGGAGCCTTGCTTCAAATCCTTACGTTTGCCAAATATATAGCCGATAAATACCACTAATGCAAAGAACAACATATCCCAAAAACCGGATAATAAATAAATCAGTCCGCACACAAGCCCGCCGGTCACGCCGGCAATTCTTCCTCTGTGACTCTCCCATATTTCTTTCCAGGGCATTTGGGAAGCTCACCTCTATTCCACGCGGCTCTTGAAGCTTGGTGCCTGAACCACGTTAGCAATATACACGGATACGGATGACACAGGTATTCCAGTTGTATCCTCAACAAAGTCGTGCACCTGCTTCTGTACTTCGGTTGTCAGCGTTGGAATGGATTCCTCTCCATCAACCACGGCGCGAATCGCGATATCCAGACCTGACTGGGATACTTTGATTCGGGACTTCAAATCCTTTACGCCTCGGACGCGTGAAGCAGCCTTGAGACACAGATTCTCGATCGTCTCCACAGAGATTTGGATATCGCCAAATTCTGTACGCTGATCAATGGAATTCAGGTTCGAGCGATCACGTCTTACTGAGATGTAGAAGAAACGAATGCTCAGCAAAAACAACACCGCAGCTACGATAATTCCAGCCCAGAAAAGACGTTGTTCCTGCACACTCGTTAACGTATACGGAACAGCGCCGCTCAACAGGAGGATGGCAACTACGGATATAACACCGATGCTTAAGCTGTAGATAAACAGCAGAAGTCTGTCCATTATTTTGGCCACGATTCAGCACAGCCTCCCTTATAAATTAGAGTAAACCCTCGACATCGCTGCCCAGGGCTAGCCTGAAACTATTCTATTTCACGCGTTGAGCCAGATCCAACTCTTCCGTCTTCTCTACGGATTTCATGAAATGGACATCATGAATATGTACATTGACTTCAATAACCGTAAGCCCTGTCATATTCTCTATTGAACGTTTCACGTTGCGTTGGATTTCTCCAGCTACTTCCGGAAGACGATACCCGTATTCCACAATAACGGATACATCAACAGCAGCTTCGCGTTGTCCCACTTCCACTTTAACACCCTTGGATAAGTTTTTGCGTCCGAGCAGTTCAGCAATACCGCCTGCGAAGCCTCCGCTCATTCCTGCAACTCCACGCACTTCAACCGTGGCAAGTCCAGCGATGACTTCAATAACTTCCGGCGCAATCTGAATCTCACCGATATCTGTACGTTCGAATTCTGTAGGCAAAGTTTCCGCCATTGTCTCAACACACCTTTCAGAATAAGTAAGCGGATGCACCCGAACTGCATAAGGCATGCGCTCTTATTACTCATACTATACCATTTGGCCAAGTTTATGACAAACTTGGCCAAAGTATTCAAATCTCATTTTCTTCCAAAAATTTAATATCAAAGTCACCCTTCAGGAAGGTGGGATGATTCATCAGTTTTTGATGGAACGGGATTGTAGAATAGATTCCCTCAATCTCGAATTCCGCCAAGGCGCGCTTCATCTTCGCAATCGCTTCTTCACGAGTCGGCGCCCATACAATCAACTTGGCAATCATGGAATCATAATAGGGCGAAATGGTATAGCCGGGATATGCCGCGCTGTCCACCCGCACGCCAGGACCACCTGGAGGTAGATAGAACTGAATCGTTCCCGGTGCAGGCATGAAGCCTTTGTCCGGATTCTCGGCATTGATGCGGCATTCGATGGACCAGCCGTTAATGACAACATCCTCTTGACTGAAGGAAAGTGTGTTGCCTTCAGCGACAGAGATCATTTCCTGGATCAGATCCACCCCGGTTACCATTTCGGTCACCGGATGCTCTACCTGAATCCGCGTATTCATTTCCATGAAGTAGAACTGACCGTCTGGCGACAATAAAAATTCAAGCGTTCCGGCACCAGAGTAATCAACAGCTTTCGCCGCGCGCACCGCCGCTTCTCCCATCCGGCTGCGTACCTCTTCACTTAGCACCGGACAAGGAGCTTCTTCAACCAGCTTCTGTCTCCGGCGCTGCACGGAACAGTCACGCTCTCCGAGATGCACGGCGTTGCCGTGTTTGTCAGCCATAATTTGAATTTCGACATGCTTCATGCCGGTTAAATATTTCTCAAGATAAACTCCCGCATTGCCGAATGCTTTCTGAGCTTCCTGCTGTGCGTTTGTAATCTGCTTAACGAGCGACTCTTCGTCCTCTGCGATCCGAATTCCCTTACCCCCGCCACCTGCAGTGGCTTTGATAATGACCGGATAGCCGATATCCCGGGCAAGCATAACCGCCTCGTTCAGATCCTCTACCAAACCGTCCGAGCCCGGAATAACCGGTACACCGGCATCCTTCATCGTTTGTTTTGCAACGGCCTTATCCCCCATACGGTTGATTGCGTCAGCCGAAGGACCGATAAAGGTAATATTGCAGGATTCACAGATCTCAGCAAAGTCCGCGTTCTCGGCCAGGAAGCCGTAACCCGGGTGAATGGCATCACACTCGGTCAGTGTGGCAACACTCATAATATTGGTGAAATTCAGATAACTGTCTTTGGATAGTGTAGGGCCGATACAATAAGCCTCATCCGCTAAGCGAACATGCAGCGACTCGCGATCCGGCTCCGAGTATACAGCAACGGTTGCGATGCCGAGTTCCCGGCATGCCCGGATGATACGAACGGCAATCTCTCCCCTGTTCGCAATAAGCACTTTTTGAAATGTCATGCAGTAACCTCCTTCGGACTCTTACGACTCTCGTTCTTGGCGAGTCCCTCCATATTACTCCGGCTTCACCAGAAACAGAGGCTGCCCGAATTCTACAAGTTGTCCGTTCTGAGCGAGAACCTCTACGATTTCGCCTTTGATCTCTGCTTCCAGTTCGTTCATCAGCTTCATGGCCTCAATGATGCAGACCGTCGATTTATCAGTCACCTTGTCCCCGGGACTAACAAACGGCCCAGCTTCTGGAGACGGGGAACGATAAAAGGTTCCTACCATCGGTGAAACGATTTTATGTAATGAGCTGCTGCTATCCTCCACTGTATCCTGCCCCGGTGCGGCTGCAGGCGCCTGATTCCCCGTATTCGGCTGTACGATCTGTGGTGCCATCACTTGCTGTGCTGGTATGTACGCTTGCGGCGCAGCTTGATAGTTGTTTACAACCTCAGCTGCATTGGGTTTCTTAATGGACAAGCGTGTACCTTCGCTCTCAATCTCCAGTTCATGTACGGAAGTTTGATCCACCAGCTTAATAAGTTCTTTGATTTCGTTTAATTTAAACATTATCGACGTTCACTCCTTCACTTTCTTGGAAGCCCTTGCTTAGGACAGTCAGTCAATAGCTTAGAGTATTATATCACAATCAGGCGAAATAGAAAGAGCCCAAGGCAATCCTTAGACTCTTTCAAGAGTATCGTATAAAGATGCTTTATGTTGAATCCTGCAGACGGGCTTACGGCGTAACATATCGGACAGTTACTTTATCCGGTGAAACCTTCAGTTCCTTCATCACAAGATCGACAATGCCGGCTGCGCCTTTGGCATCAAGTTTGTCGCTCAGAACAACAACATTGTACTTCTCGCTTTCTTCTTTTACAACAGCGTTGCCAAATTGCTGCTGCAGCGACTCCTCGATGCTGAGAATCACTTCCTCTTTCTCTTCAGCCGCTTTCAGCTGTTGGGTTGCTTGTGCCGTTTGCTCCGGCTTATCTTCGTGATTGTCGATCTTTGTCATCAAATCATCGTATAATTTCATATTTTTTTGTGCCCGCTCTAATTTATAGGACTCCAATTGAGCTTCAGCGGAAGTTGCGTTGGCAGCCACTTGCTCTAATATTTCTTTCTCTGATCCCTCTCCGGTATTCGTGCTGCTGGTATCTTTGGAATTCTCAGCTCCATCCTTGGATTCCTTCACCTCAGGCTCTGCCGGTTTTTCTGCTGCCCCATTCTCTTTTCCTTCATCCCCTTGCTCTCCCTGTGTCGCTTCCGCAGGGTCTTGGGCACCTGTGGCACCTGTGTCGGTTGTTCCAGCCCCTTGCTCATTAGCACCGGAATCGCCGTCCGTGCCTTCTTCGAGAACTTCGTTCACAACCAGTTCGTCACCAGTGCCTGTAGTTCCGTTTGCTTCTTGTCCAGCACCTGGCTTCTGTCCGTCAACCTGCGTGCTCTCGGCAACAGGCGGCGCTTTGGTTCCGGAATCATCCGTAAATAAGTAGTAGGCTGACAGAATGACCATTAAACTCAGCATGGAAACCAACCAGATGGTTTGTCTTTTGTTATTCATTTGAACTTTTCCTCCTTTAATTGAAAAACCTTGGAATGAACGATCGGCTCATTCGCGAGACTCCTTGCTTACTACTGCTTGCGTGGGACAACGGATATTCGATAGGATGGGACATTGAGGCCGCGCTGGATCGCATCTACGATCAAGCTTTTGACAATTTCATTCTCCGCGCCCTTGGCTACGACAAGCACACCCCGGACCTGCGGCTTGATCTTCTTGGTAATAATGGGCGTTTGATCACCGGCTGAATCGTAAGTGACGATCTGCCCGTCGCGCTGATAGCTTGTAACATGACGTTTCCCCCCGTTTGCATCGGTTTCCTCCGTCAGCTCTTGTGTATCCTTCATGTTGCGCTGAACCACCAGTTCTTCCGTAGAATCCACGGTTACCATCACATCGACGGATCCTACGCCTACAATCTGTTCCAACATGGTCTTGGTACGCATCTCGAAATCCTGCTCTATCGATTCAAAATCCGCTCCGCCGCTGCTTGAAGTCCCCCCTTGCGTTGTAGATACTGAGGCCGATTCGGGCGGTGGCTCACGGCCGATATTCTCGTGATCAAGCTTCTTTACATTCACGAAAGAATTGAACAGCATGATTGCCACACCGATAAGACCCAGAATGATCAACCAGCGGAAGGTTTGTATTTTTCTCGCTCCGCCAGCTCCTCCGCCAAGCCACTGTTCCAATCGCTTCAACCAATTCCCCATCATCCTCACCTCCGTTACAGCTTTTTATCCTGCTCCTGGCCTGGCATATATATCGTGATCAGATCTGGCTCCAAATCCCAGCGACGGCTGATGTAATCCCGTACGGGCTCCGCCCTTCCCTCCTCGGCTATGCTTACGGCCTCTGCGTTATCCTTAGCGTTTGCCTTCCCATCTCTTTCCGTTGATGAAGGCTCAACGTTGACTCGAACAGAATCCACCGGGGGGATGCCGATGGGGTGCTGATTTTCTTCCTCTACTGCAGCATCCGCTTGTTCCATCCCGGTCAGTCTGACATCGACAGAACGTATTGCCGCGCCGGAATATCCCTTGTCCTGACCGGCAACCGCAGCCAGTACCACCTTAACCTCTTGTACCGCTTCCCCAGTTTCTGCGGAAATTTCTTCCTTCATCACCCGTGCCAGTTCATTGCCTGCCCACTGAAGGCTTTGACTCTGCTGCATATCCTTCAGCTTCTCAGCCTGTGCCATAATCTGTTCCAGTTGAACCTCTTCCGGCAGCCCCTTCTCCTGACGCTCCAGCTCCATCGCCAATTGGTTCTCGGGCGGGTCCGTAATCAGCGAGATAATCGGACTTAGCAGTGTGAGCAGAATGAGGAGGCTTAGAACTAACCGGGCATAACGTTCCATCGCCTTGCCAGGCAGTATCAGATCAACGAAGGCCGCAAAGAGGACCACCATAATGACGCTTTTCAGCCAAGCTCCAAGCCAGTCCATTCGTCAACCCTCCTAAACTGCGACTGTTGCATTTACCTTTTCACCTCATCATGACGGTGATGTTGCCTGCGGTGAGCAATATCGTTATCGCCAGGAAGAACATCATGCTCACGGCGGCCAAGGCTGCAAACACATACAGCATCGTCTTTCCGATCGTTTGCAAGCAGGTCCCGATCGGGGTGTCCCCAAGCGGCTGCATCACCGCAGCTGCCAGATTATATATCAAGGCAAGCGTCAAGATTTTGATTGCAGGAAATGCACACAGAAACAAGATGATGATGACCCCTGCCAGACCGATGGAATTCTTAACGAGCAATGAGGCCGAAATCACGGTATCCGTCGCGTCTGCAAACATCTTGCCGACTACCGGAACGAAATTGCCTGTTACATATTTGGCTGCCCGGATCGTCACGCCGTCCGTAACCGAGCTGGTTAACCCTTGAACGGAAATGACGCCGAGGAACACGGTAAGCAGCACGCCCAGAACCCCCATGGAGATTCCTCTAAGCAGATCGGCAAGCTGGGTCAGCTTGTACTTTTCAGACAGCGAACTCACAAGATGCAGCAGTGCCGAGAAGAACAGCAGCGGGAAAACAATCGTGCTTATCAAGGTGCCTACCGTATGTACCATGAATATGACCAGGGGATGAGCAACCGATACCGTTACAACATTCCCCATTGACGCCATGAGCGCAAAGAGCAGGGGAAGCATCGCCATCATGAAGTCAATCATCTGCGTGATCGCATCCCGCGCATATCCAATCGCGATGCTGAAGCTGTTAACAGCAATGACCAGCACGACCATATAACAGATCGTATAGGCTACGCGGCTCACCGTGCTTTTTTCAAAAGCCGTCTGCAGGTTCTCCAGGATGAGGCTCATGATGCTCAGCATGACGATGGTAGCCAGCAGTTTGCCGTTATAGAGCACCTCATGCCATAAATATTTCCCAATGCCGGACATAACCCCTTTGAAACTTAACCCGTCGCCGCCCGGCAGCAGCATATCCATCAGAGACGGCGTCTTGCCGTCCGGGAAGAATCCGCCGTAATCCTTCATCAACCGGTCCCAGTATTTCTCAACCTGGTCCGTCGGCAGCTGCTCCGTCTGCTGCTCCACCCAATCTCCTGCCGGATTTGATGCCTCAGCCGCGGATACCGTGCCGCACAACAAGCCGGAGAGAAACAACATCAAGGTTAGTAAACGAAACACGGCTAAGCTTTTTTGAATGGTCGCTCCTCTTCCCATGTCCCCCCACCTTTATCAAGCCGGGAGGAGCTTCAGGACCGTCTCGATAATGATCCCGATAATCGGTACAGCGAGCACCAATATGAGCACTTTTCCCGCCAGTTCTATTTTGGATGCGATTGATTCCTGTCCGGCATCTCGTACGATCTGGGCTCCCATCTCCGCAATATAGGCAATGCCGATAATCTTCAGGACCGTCTTTAGATATATGATCTGGACTCCGGAGTTCTCCGCCAAATCCTCCAGCATGGATATGACATTTCCGATCTTCCCGATGAGGAAGAGAAAGATCAGCACTGAGGTCGCCACGGCGAGAAGAAAGGCAAAGAGAGGCTTCTGTTCCTTGACCACCAATATCAGCACGGTTGCGATGAGACCCAGCCCTACCACCTGGATAATTTCCATAAAGGTCCACCTACTGGAATAGAAAAATACTTTTGATTTCCTTAAGCAAATCGTCGAGCAGTCTTATGACCATAAACAGCACCACCACAAACCCGATAAGAGTCACCCAATGCGCCATGTCTTCCTTGCCCATTTGTTTCAGAACGGTATGGATCATGGCGATAATAATGCCGATACCCGCGATCTGGAAGATGGCATTCACTTCAATGTTCATTTCCTTGGCACCTCGCTAAAAGATCAAAATGACGATCAATGCTCCAATTAGCAGCCCCAGACTCTTGCTCATCTTTTCATATTTGACCTGGTCGTCCCTAGCCGCTGCTTCTTCATGCTTCAGCTGACCGACGGCCAGAGCTATATGTTTGATCTGGTCCTGCCTGTCACTGGTGCCAAGTACGCCGCTAAGCTGCTCCAACACCTCTCGCTCGGCACTTTTCATCGATGTTCGCTTCCAATATTCGCCAAGTGCCTTCCGGATGCTGTCCTGTGCGGATAACCCGTAGTCGGGTCTCATGTAAAGTGCAGCTGAGGCAAACAAGGATCTGAGCGGCTCTCGAAGGGAAGTGCCAATTCGCTCCAGTGCATCGGGAAGCGGTGTAAAACCGTAGCTGATTTCCGTCTCTAGCCGTTGAAACGCCAGAATGAGTTCTCTTAGCTGCCTGGGTCTTGTCGCAAACTGCTGGGCTTGAAAAAATCCGGCCAAAGTACCTGCTCCCAGCACGAGCACCGCGCCCACCAGTTTAAGCATAGGCATCACCGCCAGGCGGGCCGCTCGCAGCCGGCTGAAGTGTGCGCTGACCTCCGTCATACAGCTTGTATGATCTTTGGTCACCCGTTCTGTTAAGAACGGCATACATCTCAAACATCCGGTTCTCCAGTAATCCGGAGAGTGCTGGTCGGCCCCGCATATCCTGGACGGATGAACCATGCGCCGTTGCAATCACGCTTATGCCTGCATGCAAGGCTTCAATGACAGCTTCGGCGTCTTCCGGGCGGCCGATCTCGTCCACAATCAGCACATCCGGCGACATGGACCTTATCATCATCATCATCCCTTCCGCTTTCGGACATCCATCCAGCACATCCGTACGGGGACCCACGTCAAATCCCGGCACTCCCCGCAAACAACCTGCAATTTCAGAACGTTCGTCAACGATGCCAACTTTCATTCCCGGCCAATGCACGGCCGACTTTCCCCATTTGCCATGGCTGATTTGCCTCGCCAAGTCCCTGAGCAGCGTGGTCTTGCCTTGCTGAGGCGGAGATAGAATCAGCGTGTGCAGGACCCTCTTCCGCTTGCGGTCCAGTAAATGCGGGATGATATCGTCTGCTGCTCCCTGTACTTCCTTGGCAATCCGTACATTGAATCCGCTGATGTCCCGAATGTGTTCAACTCTACCTCCGCTAAGCACGGTCCGGCCTGTGAGTCCAACCCGATGACCGCCGGGTATCGTGATGAACCCTTTGCGCAGCTCCTCTTCCATGGTGTAGAGGGAATGATTACTGATGAGATCCAGCAGCCTGTGGGTGTCTTCGCGTGTCGGTTTATACGCTTCTTCTGGCCGCAGAGTGAGTCCGCCCCGCAGGTCCAGAAAGTGATGCTTACCCGCCGAATTGATTTCGAGCGGACGCTCCTCCCGGATGCGCACCTCCTCCACATGATGGAGAAGCTCGTTCGATAAGCCCAGCAGCATTCGTTTTACGGTTTCGGGAAACAGTTCTAACCAGCTCAGTGTCATCTCAATTTCCCCCAAGTTGTCCTTTTTTGAAATATGGCGCTTTACAGAACGTCATTTAAATAAATAGAACTTCTTATCCCATGTGTATGCTTGTACCGAGAAATTATGCAGCGAATCTATCATTTTTTTAAAACTCCGTATAAGAGACAGGAGACGCCGCACAAAATCCAGCCAATCTTCCCCCAAGACAATTTATCTGCCATTCCTACAAGACCGATCGTTGTCGTAATAATCAACACCAGCGGACCCGTGAAAGCCAGTGCTGAATTAACAGCCAGCGCTTTATCAACTTGATTCAGTCGAAGCATGATGATGGCCGCCACAATCTCGAGACTGCCGGAGAAAATTCGCAATGTAGCCATACTAGCGACAAACTTGTCCAGCATGCTGTTTATCCTCCTTCTTCCTTCTTCACGTCAGTGATGTTTAAAAATATGCGAGTGACTCTCGTTTTATCTCTATTTTTTTCAATTTCATAGAACCGATATCTGAAGCGAATGAACAACGCAAAAAATCCCGATCGATATCGACCGGGATTACTCTATTAAAACAGGTATAATAGCTGAAAATGTTATCGTCGAACCTGCGGTCCGCCAACGGAAGCCTGCTGGTCTGTATCCAGCCCGTACGCAGTATGCAGCGCCTGTACAACACCTTCGAGATTGCTGCCCTCAATTACGCAGGACACTTTAATCTCGGAAGTGCTAACCATCTTGATGCTGACGCCTTGCTGTGAAATCACATCGAACATCTGAGCTGCCACGCCAGGATGGCTGACCATTCCCGCTCCGACAATCGACACTTTCACAAGATGATCTTCCGATGTCACATCACGGTACGGAAGTTTACCGCGAATCTGCTCAATTACGGACAGTGCGCGTTCGCGATCGCTCAGGGAAACGGTAAAGGAAAAGTCCGCTTCGCCATTCTGCACACCACTCTGCACGATAATATCGACGTCAATCGCTTCCTTCGCCAGCTCTCCGAACACTTGAGCCAAGACACCCGGCGTATCGGCAACACCCAGGATACTGATTCTGGCTACATTCTTGTCAAATGCAATTCCGCTGACAACCACACCTTGCTCCATGCTTGTTTCCTCCTTAACAACCGTACCCTCGTTATGATTAAAACTGGATCTGACGACTAGCTTGACTTGATTATGCTTCGCATATTCAACCGCACGCGGGTGAAGGACCGCTGCACCAAGATTGGCAAGCTCCAGCATCTCGTCATAGGAAATCTCCTTCAGCTTCCGCGCGCATTGGACTACCCGCGGATCTGTAGAGTAGATTCCGTCCACATCCGTATATATTTCACATACATCCGCTTGAATGGCTGCTGCAAGAGCAACCGCGGTGGTGTCTGATCCTCCGCGACCAAGCGTCGTAATTTCTCCTTCTTCGGACATTCCCTGGAATCCCGCGACAATGACGATGTGACCATCGTCAAGCGCCTTATGCACGCGCTCAGGCATAATGTCGGTTATACGAGCTTTGCCATGGACCGCTTCCGTACGGAAGCCTGCCTGCCAGCCAGTAAAGGACATCGCCTTGCGCCCCAGGCCGTGAATAGCCATGGACAGCAGTGAAATCGATATCTGTTCCCCTGTGGTCATCAGCATATCCATTTCCCGCGCCGGCGGGTTATCATTCAACAGTTTCGCCTGATCGATCAAATCGTCTGTTGTATCCCCCATAGCAGACACTACAACTACACATTGATGACCTTCATCTTGTTTCTCTACAATTCTTCTGGCAACACGCTTCATGCGTTCTGTATCCCCAACAGAGCTGCCTCCGAATTTCATGACGTACAGTGACAATGCTTCTTTCACTCCCCGCTAATCAGTATGTAACAGCATTCAGGTGGTTTCTCACTTTAAAACAGTATAATACGAAAGTGAGTCATCCCGTCAAGGCTTTTCAAAAGCAAAACGTGCACAGCGCATGGATCCAGACCCGGCTCATCGCAAAAAACTCCCGTACATGCGTACAGGAGTCCTTGATTTAGAACATATTGGCACCCTGCGAGTCTTCGAAGGGTTCCGTTTAAGCCACACTAAGCACGGGAGATATATTTACCTTCGCGCGTATCAATCAGAAGCACATCGTCTTCGTTAATGAACAGCGGAACCTGCACATTGAGGCCGGTTTCCACTTTCGCACTCTTCGTAGCACCCGTAGCCGTGTTGCCTTTGATTCCAGGCTCGGTCTCAACAACCTTCAGCTCAACGCTGTTTGGCAGGTTGATACCAAGGATCTCACCTTGGTAGCTGATGATGTTAACGTTCATATTCTCTCTCAGGAAGTTAAGCTCCCACTCCAGCTGCTCGCTGGTCAAGCTGAACTGATCATAAGTTTCGTTGTCCATAAACACATGCTCTTGTCCGCTTGCGTACAGGTATTGCACTCCGCGGTTGTCGATGATGGCACGACCGATGGTTTCCCCCGCACGGAATGTCTTCTCAACGGTGTTGCCGTTGCGAAGGTTTTTCAACTTGGAGCGCACGAAAGCTGCGCCTTTACCCGGCTTCACATGTTGAAAATCCAAAACACTAAAAATATCGCCATCCACTTCTACGGTCAAACCTGTTTTAAAATCGTTAACTGAAATCACTAAGATTCCCTCCTAAAGATACGGTCTAATGAATTGCATTTCATTCCTGATCAAACATTCTTGGTCATAAGAGACTCCTGGAGCTGCCTCTTTATAGTACAGTGTAATCTTTGGACGAGCTAGTCAGTATATGAATACCCGTTTCCGTGATTACGATATCATCTTCGATACGCACGCCGCCAAGCCCAGGCAAGTAGATACCCGGCTCGACCGTGACCACCATGCCCGGCTGCAGCACATCATCACTCATCTTGGAGAGGCGCGGAGATTCATGAACCTCCATACCCAAACCATGTCCCGTGCTGTGGCCAAAATATTCGCCATATCCATAACGTGAAATGATATCACGTGTTAAGGCATCTGCCTCGCGTCCCGTCATGCCTGGTTTAATATGATCCAGTGCGTGAAGCTGCGCTTCAAGCACAATATCATAGATTTCCTTCAGTTTAGGGTCAGGATTGCCGAGTGCAACAGTTCTTGTCAAATCGGAGCAGTATCCGTCAAGCAGCGCACCGAAATCAAATGTAATGAATTCATTCCCCTGAATGACGCGCTGACTGGCAACACCGTGCGGAAGGGCGGATCGTTCGCCGGAGGCAACGATGGTGTCGAAGGAAGAGGAGGTCGCTCCATGCTTGCGCATGAACATTTCCATTTCCAGATCGATCTCCCGTTCCGTTTTACCGCTCGACAGAATGGTCAGCACATGACTGAACGTTTGATCCGCCAAATCTGCCGCTCGCTGCATGATACTCAGCTCTTCAGCATCCTTAAATATACGCAGTTCCTCCACAAGGCCTGTAACCGGCGCCAAGCTGATTGGTGCAAGCTGTTCGGAATATGTGGAAAACACACCGTATGTAACATGATCCTGTTCAAAACCAAGCGAGGTGATTCCTTCTGCAGCAAGCAGATCTTTAACCGTATCCATGACCTTCGGTCCATGCTCGACCACTGTAAACCCAACCGCTTGCTGCGGAGCCTGTGTCATGTAACGGAAATCCGTCAATAGATAAGATTCATTCAGCGTGATCAGCACATAACCGGCAGATCCGGTGAATCCCGTTAAGTATCTGCGGTTGACCGGACTTGCAACCAGCATAGCCGACAAGCCTTTGCCTTGAAGTTTCTCACGCAGCTCAACAACTCGTTTGTTACTCATTCGTTACCCTCTCCTCTCACCCATTTCCCAAGAGCAAACTATCCTTCTTGGTCATCCAGAACTTGTAAAAGGGCTGACAAGCCCAGTGTGTAACTGGCTGCGCCAAAACCCGCGATTTGCCCGACAGCAACAGGTGCTATGACGGAAGTATGACGAAATTCCTCCCTGGCATGAATGTTCGATAGATGAACTTCCACTGTCGGAATACGGGCGGAACTGATGGCATCACGTACAGCGTAGCTGTAATGAGTCAGTGCGCCTGGGTTAAGGAGTATGCCGTCCGCGAGCCCAATAGCTTCATGGATCCGGTCAATAATTGCACCCTCATGATTGGACTGAAAGAAGGTAATACCGATACCGGCGAGATCCGCCTGTTTGCGCAAATTATCTTCGATCGCCTGCAGGCTGAGTGAACCATAAATCCCCGGTTCCCGGAAGCCGAGCAGGTTTAAGTTCGGTCCGTTTATCACCCATATGGATTTCATAGGGTTTCCCACCTTTTTCGTCAAATAACCAAAAGCTATTTTACCATAGGCAGCATGAGATTGAGAAGTTTTTCTTGTCTAGCCTGTCACCTTCTTCGGTTCGCGCAGTTTCTCATCGGTGAATTCCTGCGCTGCCGTATAGCCGATAAATAGTCCCCACAATATAAAAATACAAACTTCGGAGATGTTTGTATCCCACGGCAGCTTCTTGACCGGGTCCGTCAGTCGGAGCCACGGGTTGAGGGCAATAAACAACACAGCCCACCATAAAATTCCATAAGCAATCCCGGGCCATGGACCCTTGAGTTTCCTTAGCAAGAACACATAGATAAGCGAAGCAATGACGGAAAAGGCGATGAAGGATAGCCACCCGGCGATTTGACCCGCTGTGCTCTTGAGAAATTCATGTTTGAAGAATGGCTCCAACAAAAATCCAGGCAGCACCTTCGTAAAACTCAGCCAGTAAAACAACCAGAGTACAGCCCCCCAGATCAGTCCAGCATAATAGCCCAGCTCCAAGGCAAACAAGAATGGACTCGTTACCTGATTCTGCTGCCGAAATTGATGTTCATGCATCTATCGATTCTCCTCTCTATGCTATGGAAACACTTCATTGCCTCAGTTCTTCTTTCAAAGTAGTATGCACCTCTTCCCTTGCGGCTAATCCAACTAGAAATTACTTTCAAAATTCGATACAATAGTTCATAGAACGAAAAACATGTCAGGGAGGGTGAACTGGTTGTCCGATAAGTCAACCCCGATCAGCTATGGAGGCCAAGCTGTAATCGAAGGCGTTATGTTCGGCGGCAAGCATGTCAATGTGACAGCCGTGCGGCGAAAAAATAACGAAATCAAGTTTCTAGAGGTGCCTCGCGAAGACAAGACATGGGTTCGTAAGCTGCGGAAGATTCCGCTTCTTCGCGGCATCGTCAGTCTCATAGATTCAACAATCAAAGGTTCCAAACATCTGAATTATTCGGCTGATGCTTACGCAGACGATACGCTGGAGCCGGAAGAACGCGAGAAACAGAAAGAGAAGGAAGACTCAGGCTGGAGTTTAAGCATGATTATTGGTGTCGCCGCCGTCAGTGTGCTTTCCTTTATATTCGGTAAGCTGTTGTTTACACTCGTACCTGTTTTTGTAGAAGATTTCTTTTTTGGCGATACATTTGATCACTATATTGTGCATAACCTGATTGAAGGCGTTATTAAATTAATACTGCTCCTTGTGTATTTGTGGGCGATCTCCCAAACACCTGTCATTAAGAGACTGTTCCAGTACCACGGTGCTGAACATAAAGTCATAAGCGCATTCGAAGCAGGTGAAGAACTGACGGTGAAGAACGTTCAGAAATATACGCGCCTGCATTATCGCTGCGGCAGCAGTTTCATGATGCTGACTATTGTGCTCGGCGTTGTGGTTTACTCGGTAGTCCCATGGGATACCATGACAGAGAGGGTCATTCAACGAATCGCGCTTCTTCCGGTGGTGCTGGGCGTTTCCTTTGAGTTTCTGAAACTCACCAATGCCATGCGTGATACGCCGGTGCTTCGTTTCCTCGGATATCCCGGTCTGTGGCTGCAGCTTCTGACTACAAAGGAACCTAATGATGCTCAGGTTGAAGTATCCATCGCATCCTTTAACAGAATGCGTGAGTTAGATGCTCAATACGAGAATGTTACCGTTCACCAATCTGTGACAGGAAGTGTGCTGGATCCCGCGAAAGGGTGATAATCCATGAGAAGGCATGCGATCATTTTTTGGACGGCTAGCACCTTAGCCGCCGTAGGGCTGCTGGTACTCCTGTTAGAACCTGGATCAAGAATGAGTATTCTGATCCCCTTGATTATTGTTGGCGTTGTGTATTTGCTCTACAAGTTTCCGCCGCGCCGCTTAAGCAAGCGTCCCAAGGTGAAGCCTTCCAAGAGAACAGCGGCAAAAATGGCAGCCAAGAATGCTCCGGTGCGAAAGAGCAGTCCAGCTAAACGCAAACAGTACCCGTTTCAGGTCATCGATGGGCAAAAAGGTAAATCAGACCCGCCGGATGATGTTCCTAAATATCATTAACAATAAAAAACCGCCCCCTGCATTTAAATGCCGGGTGGACGGTTTTTTTATTGTTCAGAGCTCCAGCGGCTGAAAAATATCGTCCCTGCCGTTAATCCGGAATTATACAAATCCTCACTCTCGTCCTTCGTCAGGTTGAAATGTGTCGTTCCGATGCCGAGCGTCGGGATTTTAATCGTTCGGTTTCGATTTTTCTGCTCGATATACCGTTCATCGTGGGCCGACAGCATCGTCTCAAACATGGCAGTCAGCATGCCGATGGGCCCCTCGATCAGATGAGGAAAGTTGCTATTCTTTCCAACCATTTGAAAACCAAGCACAGGCAGCGGCTTAGGCCCCCCTTTGGAATCACGGTCAAAGAGCCACAACGGGAAATTGCTAAGCAGCCCTCCATCCACAATGTAGACAAACTGATCTGCCAAGGATTTGCCCTTAGCAGCCCTGCCCAATAAGCGAAGAATGACCGGATCAAAAAAATAAGGAATGCTGCAGCTCATACGAACAGCCTTGGCCACAGGGAACGTTTGCGGGTTAATTCCATATTGACGAAGATCATCAGGAAGCACCAGCAGCCTTCCGTTTGTTATGTCAGAGGCTACAATATACAGCTTGCCTGCCGGTATGTCCGAGAAGGTAAAGATCCCTTTCGCAAGTAAAATGTCTCGAATCCAGTTCTCCAGGGCTTCTCCGGAATACAGACCCTTCTTAATCAACACCCGCAAGGCAGGACCGATAAACTTCGTATTAAATATCGGGGCGCGCTGGAGAAACGAATGAAAAGGCGTTTCCTCGATAATATCCTTGATCTCATCCGCGCGGTAACCGGCTGCCAGCACGGACGCAATGATTGATCCGGAAGATGTTCCGGCAACGCGGCTGAACTCTACCCCGGCATTCTCTGCTGCTTTGACAGCCCCTGCAAGCGAGATGCCCTTGACTCCCCCACCTTCAAAAACCGCATTGATTTGCATACAAAAATCCCCCGCCTCACATGGTCTAATGACTATGTATGAGCACGGGGGAAATTTCATACCTATAGGACTTGCTGGATTATCTATAATATGATTGCAATTGATCTTTAAGACCTAACGGATTGCTTAAAATATTTTCTGCTCTAAAGAAAATGCTGCCTGTAACCTCTGAATAATTCTGATTGTACTTCAATTGGTTAATGATTTCCGATGCGCTTTGCCAACCGATTTCACTGGTTCCAAGCTTGTAGGGTGCATGACCGATAATGAGATCCACGTCCGTTCCTCGAACCTCGCCAACCCACCAGTCAACCAGCTTGTCATAATCGACAGCCGGATTACTCATGCTCCAGTAAATCTGTGGAGCTACATAATCGATCCAGCCGTTCTGGATCCACGCCCGTACGTCGGCATACATGCTGTCATAAGCGGTCACACCGGCTTTGGTATCGGATCCGGTTTTATCCACTGACTGGTTGCGCCATACACCGAATGGGCTGATTCCGTATTCGACGTTAGGCTTCGCACGGTGAATACTCTCACCAAGCGACTGGACAAATGCATTGATGTTGCCGCGGCGCCAGTCTCCGAGATTGGAGTAAACTCCATTGTTGTACTGTCGGTACGCGGCATCATCGTTAAATACCGTATTGGATGGATAGAAGTAATCATCCAGATGAATGCCGTCGATATCGTACCCGTTCACCACTTCCATAATGGTATCAATAATGTGCTCACGCGCATCCGGGATACCTGGATTGATATACAGCTGCTTACCGGTGTTCACGATCCAGTCCGGATGGCTTAAGGCCACGTGAGATGGATCGAGTGTTGCTGTCAGGATATCGGTGTTGGCCCGGAACGGATTGAACCAAGCGTGGAACTCCATATTCCGTTTATGTGTTTCTTCTACCATGAATGCCAGCGGATCATACCCCGGGTCTGCCCCTTGAATGCCAGTCAGCACCTTGGACCAGGGAACCATGGAGGAAGGATACAAGGCATCTCCAGCCGGACGCACCTGCACGTACACGGTATTGATGCCAACTTCCTGGAGTGAGTCCAGTAAGGAGGTATAGGATGCTTTTTGCTGTTCGGCGCTGGTTTTCGATTTTGGCCAATCGAGATTGAACACCGTGGAGATCCACGCCCCTCTGATCTCGTCTCCCGTGGATACGGGCGGCGGAACGACTACCATGCCTGTGAAGAGCGAAATACGCTGTGCCGTTTGATTCCACTCTACTTGCAGGCCAAGATTCTCACTGATAAACCGCAGCGGAACCATAACCCGACCGTTCTTAATCTCAACCGATGCATCCAGGGCTACGGATGCGCCGTTCACAAATGCTGCTTTTTTGCCGGAAGTCAATTGAAGATTGGAACCGTCCTTACCGATCGTTACCGTCTTCGATTTCTGATCCCAATCGACCGATGCGCCAAGCCCCTCACTGATAATACGTGTTGGAACCATCGTCACATAGACCTTGGGCAATATGTAAGGAGATACGTCACTGTTCAGGTTAACACCGTCCAACTGTATGCTGATACCGGCTGTCTTCGCTTGCGCAGTTGGGACCACCGACGGGAGACACAATAGCAGCATAATCAGCACCAACAACCATCTACGAAGCTTCATTTCTATTATTCCTCCGAAAATATGAAATTTGCAGGTAAATCTAACCTATTAATAAAACACTAGAAATATGACAGTTTAGTTTAAAAAAGCATCTGTCACAAGCGGACAGATGCCACATTACGATTCGTTGACTAATTCGTTATGAACGTCACGCAAATCCTGAAGTCGATTCTCATCACGCTTGAAATACTCGACAAGCGTCTCAATTCTCATAATGGAATCCCAGCTCAAATGATGCTCGATTCCCTCAACGTCCTTATAAATATTTTCATCCTGTACACCGATCATCTCAAGGAATTCCTCAAGCAAATGATGGCGTTCCATGAGCCGCTTGCCCATTTTTTTGCCTTTGCTGGTCAACACCAATCCACGATATTTTTCATAAATCAAATATTCGTCTTTGTCCAGCTTTTGAATCATTTTCGTGACGGATGAGGGGTGAACCTCCAAGCCTTCGGCAATATCCGAAACGCGCGCATATCCTTTTTCGTCAATCAGCTTGTAGATGCGCTCCAAATAATCCTCCATGCTAGGTGTCGGCATCTTATTCCCTCTTTTCTATAATTACATAACCATTGCAAAAAAACCTCTTTTACCTGCACTAGTAATGATACATGTTTTTAAGACCCGTTGGCAAGTCCTGGTCCAATCCTATAACATTATTGACTTATGAATTGGACCAGCTTAACCTGCTCATTAGAATTTGAGCCACTCCGGTGTAATGCCTTGCAGCCAAATCGTAATTTTGTACATTTGATCCGTAAAGAGCAGAACCCCCATCAGAATCATCAGGATGCCGCCTACCTTCATCAACGTGCTGGAATATTTCAGGATCCAGCGGGTAGAGCCGATAAAGAATGCCAAGATGAAAAATGGAACGGCAAATCCTAGTGAGTACGAAGTGATCAGCGGGAACCAGGTTCCTGGATCAGAGGCTGCCAGTGCAATGATTGCCGTTAAGATCGGCCCGACGCAAGGCGACCATCCTGCGGCAAACCCGATGCCAAACAAAAACGTTCCTATGTATCCGGTCGGCTTCGATTTAAAATTGAATTTCCGATCCTTCATTAGAAATTTAGGCTGGAAAAGGCCGATCAGCATAAGTCCCATCACAATGATAAGCAGTGCAGACAACTGGCGAATCAGATCCTGATACTCTGTAAAAAACTCCCCGAATAAACCTGCCCCCCAGCCAAGGGTGTAATAAACGGCAGAAAACCCAAGGATGAACGCCAAAGTGTGCGTCATGGTCCGGAAGCGGACCTCCTTGCGGTTCTGCTCGTTCTTCAGGTCATTCACCGACATGCCTGTAATGATGGATAAGTAGGACGGGTATAACGGTAAGCAGCATGGAGATATAAAGGAAGCAAAACCGGCAGCAAACGCAATGCCGATATTAATATCAGCCATTTTATTTCAGAACCCCCTTATGTCGTAAAGCCCTTTTTGCCGACAAGTGTGACGATAAGCAGACTAATCAGCAGCAGCACGATAGTTGCACCCGGTGCCAAATTGAATACGCCCGCAAGCATCAGCCCCCCGATAACGGCAATTTCGGAGATGATAACCGATAAAACGATGGAGCTTCGGAAGCTTCTCGCCAGCAATAAACTGATCGCTACCGGTATGGTCAGGAGCGCAGATACCAGAAGTGCGCCCACAATCTTGATGGCCGTGCTTACGACAAGTGCGGTCAGAACCGTAATGATCATGTTCATCATTTTGACAGGCAGCCCGCTGACGCTTGCCGCATCCTCCTCGAAACTGAGCAGGAAGAATTCTTTGAAGAACATGACCACCACCGCGATCACGATAATCGTTACACCGCCTACCATATAAATATCGGTGGTATCCAGCGTATAGATGCTTCCAAATAAATAACTCATAACATCCGTATTATAGCCCATTCCCAATGTGAAAAACAGCGAAGCCAACGCTACGCCGCCAGACATAATAATCGCGATTGACAGCTCGGCATAGCTTTTGTATGCCTTTCTCAGCTTCTCAATCGCAAAAGAGGCCAGAACCGCAAACACAAGTCCTGCGGCTAGTGGATATACTTCAATCAAAAATCCCAGCGCCACACCCGCAATCGTGACGTGCGACAAGGTATCGCCGATCATGGACAGCCTGCGCAGCACGAGGAATATCCCGATAAGCGGGGCTGTTAAACCGATCAGAACCCCTCCGATCAGCGCCCGCTGAAAAAAATCGCTAAGCAAAATATCAAGCAATGATAACGTCTCCTTCTCCTGCTTCACACAGTTCCGTATGCAAATGCATTATACGAGCGAATGCTGCAGGTCAACTTCCGCGCAATTCTCGATTTCATGGGAATGGCGAACATAAAATTGTATTTTCCCGTTCTGCGATACCGGCGACTCTCCCAAGTAGTCTTTAACCATGTCCAAGTCATGGGTCACCATCAAAAAGGTCATATGATGATGGGCATGCATATGGGTAATCAATTCAAAAAATCCGGCCTGAGTCTCGGCATCAATACCAATCGTTGGCTCGTCCAATATGAGCAGATCCGGACGATTGATAAGCGCACGGGCCAGGAATACACGCTGCTGCTGACCGCCGGACAGGGCGCCGATCCGCTTGTCTGCAATATCCTGAATACGCATGACTTCCAGAGCATCCTCGCATTTCTGATGATCCAGACGGGTCAGACGGCGAAACATTTTCTTGCGGTTATATAACCCGGACATCACCACTTCGCGCACGGTTGCCGGAAACAACGGGTTGAACGAATTTTTCTGCGGAACGTATCCAATCCGCTCCCAGTCCTGAAATTTCCGGATCGGCTGACCAAACAGTTCGATGGATCCTTCCACGGCAGGCAGCAATCCAACGATCATGCGAAGCAACGTGGTTTTGCCCGCTCCGTTAGAGCCGACCATCCCTACAAAGTCTCGTTCTTTGATGGTGAAATTAAGATCCTTGATCACCTGCTGATCGCGATAATGAAAGGATACATTCTTGATTTGTATAATCGGTTGATGGCAATCCTGCGCTGCCGGTTCCATAACCAGGCCGCCTTTCTCTCTGTAGTCTCTCTATCAAGTATACGAGCATATTAACATTCCATGACACAAAAGAAGAGGGGGATATTATCCCCCTTCTTATTTATTGTAATGCCTTCGTTAGATTTTGCAAATTTTTCTCCATCAGCGTGAAATAATTCTCACCGCTGTCCACCTGCTCCTTCGTCAATCCCTCTACCGGATTCAGCACCAGCGTTTCCACGCCCGCTTCATTAGCCAGCGTTTTTGCAAGTTTATCCGATACAAGTTCTTCGAAGAAAATATATTGAACTTCCTTCTCCTTCACCGTTTTGGTCAGGTTCACAATGTCCTGTGCTCTCGGCTCAGCATCTGGAGACAATCCCATAATCGCATGCTGTGTCAGACCATAATCCCGGCATAGATAACCGAATGCCTGATGAGATACAACGATGTCTTTTTTCGGCAAACCGGACAATTGATTCGTAAAGTCGTTATCCAGCTTCACGAGCTTCTCTTTCAATCCTTCATAGCGCTGTTCATATAAGTCCTTATGTTCGGGATCCACTTCAACGAGGCTATTCTTGATGTTCTCCGCCATCGCCAATGCCGATTTCGGACTTACCCATGTATGTGGATCTGCATGATGCCCACTCGCGTTATTCTCCGTTGCGCCTTCTTCGTGGTCATGGCCTTCATGATTTTCTTCGGCACCTTCCTCGTGGCTGTGGTCGTGCTCCTCTTCATGAGCTGCTTCTCCATGCCCGTGACCATCGTCACCCTCTGCATCAATCAACTGAATGCCTTGGCTGACTTCGACTGGTTTCACCTGGGTATCCTTATCAAGCCCCTTCAGAAAACCGGGTACCCATCCCTCAAGACCTGCGCCATTATAAAGAAACAGCTGAGCTTTGGAAGTGTTGACGATATCCTGGCTGCGCGGAGTCCAATCATGCGGCTCTACGCCGGTTGGCAAAAGATTTACCACATTGACCTCGTCGCCGCCGATTTCCTTCGTAAATTCATATATAGGATAAAAGGTAGTAATGACGTTGACCTTGCCTTCTACAACGCCTCCGCCCGATTTACTGCCACACCCGGACAAAATGACAACTGCCAATAACATGGAGGTTATACTCCAGGTCCAACTGTTAAGCATATTCTTTCTCTTACTCATGTTCATCTCCCCACACCGCTCCGTTCATTTAATCGTAAACTTTACTAACAAGATTATAAGAGCAGGAAAACCCAATTGTCAACCAAATCGTAAAAATTACTATTAGATTTCGATAGAGATGTTATGTACTCCTTATTAACGGAAAAAAATAACGGCGTACCCTTAACAGGGTACACCGTCTATTCCGACTTCATTCAACATAGTCGCACATTATTTCACGACAGCTCCATTAGGCATGCTGTCCGGTACCGTTGCAAGCGTTAACTGATCCCCCTCGGAAGCGGCCAGGATCATCCCTTGCGACATTTCTCCTCTTAGTTTCACCGGCTTCAGATTGGTCACACAAATCACTTTGCGTCCCACCAATTCCTCCGGCGTGTAAAACTTGGCAATGCCGGATACCACTTGCCGCTGTTCGAAACCAAGATCAAGCTGCAGTTTCAGCAGCTTGTCTGCTTTCTTCACGGGCTCTGCGGAGATTACCTGCGCCACTCGAAGCTCGACCTTGGCAAAATCCTCTATGCCTATCTCCTCTTTGAGCTCTACAGGCTCTGCTACGCTATTCTCGGATGAAGAAGCACCCGAGGCAGAAGCCTCTTCCTGGACAGCCTTCGTGCCGCCTGTCATCGCCTCTACGATGAACGCCACTTCTTGCTCTGTGTCCAGACGAGGGAAGATCGGCTCGCCTTTTTGCAGTTTCGTTCCGGCCGGAATGGCCCCGAACTGACGGCCGCTCTCCCAAGTCGTCAGCTCACCCTCCACCAGGCCGAGCTGGTCCCACATTTTCTTCGGCGTACGGGTCAGGAACGGCTGCAGCAGAATGGACGCTACGCGGAGCGTTTCCACCAAATGACTCATCACGGATGCGAGTTCGTGGCGTTTGCCCTCATCTTTAGCCAGCGTCCATGGATGTGTCTCATCAATATATTTGTTGCTGCGGCTGACAAACTGGCTGATTGCCGTCAAGGCAACCGAGAATTCCATATTCTCCATAGCGGTCTCGACTTTGTCATACACGGTCTTGGCGGCTTCCTCTATGGCGGCATCAAACGGTGTCACACCTGCAATTAATGCCGGGACTTCTCCGTCAAAATATTTATCGACCATGGCCACGGTGCGGTTCAGCAGGTTGCCCAGGTCGTTGGCAAGATCCGAGTTTACCCGCTCGACAAAGCTCTCCGGCGTAAACGTACCGTCCGCGCCAAATGGAACCTCGCGCAGCAAATAATAACGAAGCGCATCCAGTCCATACCGGTCAATCATCGTGACCGGATCAACCACGTTCCCTTTGGACTTGGACATTTTACCGTCCTTCATCAGCAGCCAGCCATGGGCAAACACTTTTTTCGGAAGTGGCACATCGAGTGCCATCAGGATGATCGGCCAATAGATCGTATGGAAACGCACAATCTCCTTACTCATCAGGTGTACATCGGCTGGCCAGTATTTATCATACATGCTGGTGTCCTCTGCACCGTATCCAAGTGCCGTTATATAGTTCAGGAGTGCATCAATCCACACATAAATCACATGTTTCGGATCGCTTTTGACTTTTACGCCCCACTCATAGGTCGTACGAGAAACAGCCAGATCCTCAAGGCCCGGTTTAATGAAGTTGTTGATCATCTCATTCTTGCGGGACACCGGCTGGATAAAATCCGGGTTCTCTTCATAGTACTGAAGCAGGCGGTCCACATACTTGCTCATGCGGAAGAAGTAGCTCTCCTCCTTCACAAGCTCTACCGGACGACCGCAGTCCGGACAATTGCCGTTCACCAGCTGACGCTCCAGGAAAAACGATTCGCAAGGTGTGCAGTACCAGCCTTCATACTCGCCCTTGTAGATATCATCTTGCTTGAGCAGTCGTTCAAATACCTCCTGCACAACCGTTGTATGGCGCTTCTCCGTGGTACGAATGAAATCCTCGTTCGAGATGTCCAGCTTCTTCCACAGATCCTTGATTCCAGCCACAATGTCGTCCACGAAC
The DNA here is from genome assembly GCF_004000885.1 of Paenibacillus glucanolyticus NBRC 15330. Classification (GTDB taxonomy): domain Bacteria; phylum Bacillota; class Bacilli; order Paenibacillales; family Paenibacillaceae; genus Paenibacillus_AQ; species Paenibacillus_AQ glucanolyticus. The sequence continues at coordinate 177,515 of NZ_BIMC01000004.1, read as the reverse complement.
TGCTGAGGGGTCTTCCCTGCTTCTTCCGCTTTCCGTTCAATCTTCTGTCCATGCTCATCGGTTCCCGTCAAATAACGGACATCGTAACCTCGAAGCCGCTTGTAGCGAGCCATAGCATCTCCTGCCACCGTGGTGTAGGCATGCCCGATATGCAGCTTGTCGCTTGGATAATAGATGGGTGTTGTAATATAAAACGTCTTTTTGTCGGCCATAAAAACCTTCCTTTACCTTAAATTAATTGTTGTATCAAGCCATTGCCGGCATGCAGGAAAACAGCAAAAAACCCCCGTCCCCATGGGACGAGAGTTGTTCTCACGTGTTACCACCCAAATTCCCTGTACCCTTAAGGGCAACAGGCTCTTCTGCCGTCAAGCGGCCGTCCATTAACGCTGGCTCACGCCGCCCCTTTACGGCAGCCTCCCATGCTGGCTGCAGCGCTCAAAAGCGGATCCTCCAAGACCATTTTCCGAAATTCGCCATGACCGGTTTCCAGCTTCCCCGGCTCTCTGTACAAGGCGCAGCTTTTCGTACTTATCTCTTCCTCGGATTTACCTATAATTTCTTATCATTTTAATAAAATGGGCTGCCGGGTGTCAAGCCGGTCTGTGCGGACATCCTATTCCTACTGTCAGCATGCCACAACCGCAAGCATTTTACCAGGGACAAGGGCTATTCCTCCGTCAATGGAGAATGCGACTCTCCTTTGCGCGGCGGAACCATGTCAATGCCGCCAGGATTAAACGGATGACATCTTGCAATCCGCTTGGCCGCCAGCCAGGACCCCTTCAAGGCACCGTGCACTTCAACGGCCTCCAAAGCGTAGGCTGAGCAGGTCGGATAAAATCGGCAGGTTGCCGGTTTTAACGGTGAAATGAATTTCCGATAGAAGTGTATCGGCACCTTCACAACCCTGCGCGCGGTGCTCATGCCCGGTTGTCCCGTTTTCCTCCACTTGAAGGTGAGGTTCCCTTATCGGTATTATCCTTGCTGCAATCCCGGCAGTAGCCAAACACTTCGAATTTATGCTGAACGACTTGAAAATCATCCGGCGCATCGGTCAACTGCATCGGACAGAACGTGATCGGATATGTCTTCTGGCATTGCAGGCAGATCATATGATGATGGTGATGATCCTCGCTGCACCGTCCTCTGAACTTGATCCCTTCCTCGAACACGACCTGCTCCAATACGCCAAGCTCATACAATACCCGAAGATTACGATACACCGTATCAAAGCTCAAACCGCTGTACTTCCGGCCCATATATTCGTATACATCCTTGGCTGTCAAATAGCCGGGATGTTCCCCAAACAATTTGGCAAGCGTCTTGCGCTGATCGGTAATGCGCAGCCCCTGTTCCGACATGGCGTCGATAATCTCTTCTGTCGTAAGCATACGCAATAACCTCCTCTTCATGAAGATACTCTCTCCTTATAATGCCTGAAAAATGAGACATCGTCAATGTAAGCGGTTATGTGCCTGCTGTGTTCGTACATTGAAAGCCATGATTTAATAACGACGGCTTCGGATCACCGCACCGACGGATAAGAATCATCATAAAAAGGGCAGCCCTCTCACCATTTCCGTGGTTGTAAGGACTGCCTTTGTTGTCATAAGAAAGTAATATTAGTTCTTAACCTGCGGCAGCGGCTGCAAGAGGATGTTGATTGGCAGACTGCTTCCCGGTGCTGCTGTGAACAAAATCTCTACGCTCTGCTCGTAATTGCCTGTACGGTACAGTACTGCGGCTTCATTCGGAGCGGAAATTGCGCCTCCGCTTGTATTCGGCGTCTGAATGATGTTTCCGTTCACCATCATCGCGCCCATGTATTTGCCTCCGCGCGGATTCAGGGTAATGAGCGTATTAGGCGCTACGCGATGCAATTTGATTTTGTACAGTACACCGAAGTTGCCGGCATTGGATTGATATGAGCCGTTAATGCCGTCATACCCTTCCAAATTCGGATCATTTGTCTTGTCACCCAGCGCAAGCCGGGAAGGTGTATTCCCTACCAGTTCGTAAGACTCGATGATCCGCGTGGAATCCGGATAGGTTCCCCGATTATGAACGCCATCACTCGGATGCAGAATCAGATAAGGAAGCTTTTGAATCGGATCCTTGACTTCATCAATCATGATAACGTCATATCGGATCGGCGAATCCGAATACAGATCAGCAAACATCGAGAGCACCTGCTGGTTCTTCATCGTTTGCGCGCTTAAATCTTGTAAAATGATTCGACTTTCCCCAGGTGCAAGGGAAATCGTCTTGAACGAATCCGGTGACTGCATCGATTCAAGGTAACGCTGCACGGCTGCTTTGCCTGTCGCTGTAGGAATATTAATCGGTCCGCCCATTCCGGTATACTCGGTTGTCAGGCGTGCCGTCGATGTGTTGATATTAGTTGCGACTACGTACATCTTCATGTTTTTTCCGGTTGCGTTCAAATGGTGAATCATGAAGCGTGTGCTGGCATTGCCAATCTCGCGGTACACAATCCCCTCTTGATATACTGTTTCCGGAGAGTTGCTGCGGATCAACAAGCTGGGCTCGGAGCTTCTCGTAATGGGCATAAGATTCCATGTTGGCACCGCTGTTCCGTCAAACGTATATTTGTCGCCGATACCCGTAAATAACTGATCGAATTGATCCTTTGTATACAAGACCTCATTCGTTACGTTAATGATTTTCTCATAAGAGCTGGTGGCGCCATGCTTATCCGTAACAATCAATAACACTTTATGCGGGCCGGCCGTGAAAAAGGCCTGATCATTGTTTTCCCATTTATACGTAATCTCATCGGCAGGATCACTGTCATAACTCTGGTTGATATACGTAATTTTCTCACCGATCTTATATTCCTTCTTATCGGTATCAAACATCGCTACAGGCGGGGTGTTTGGAGCTGATATATGGATGCTGAGTGTATACGGCTCGCTCCACTCCCCACTCGAATCCTGTACGGAGTAGGAAACCGTATGCACGCCGGGTTCATTGAAAACCTCTTCGCGGCCTTCCCAATGCTCATTTACGATCGCAAGGCCTGTCGGCGAATACGAGTTCGTTTTATACGTAACCTTCTGACCGGCAAGGATCTCACCAGACTGAACGGTAAAGGAAGCCACCGGCTTTGAGCTCACGCTGAGTATAATCCGCTTGTTCGGCTGATCCACCCGATAAGAGATATCAAGCGCCTGCGTAATGCTGGTCAGCGGCACCATGAACGTATTGTTGGACTGGTATGCCGGGCCCTTCATTGATTTTCTCTGACCATTCACAGTATATACGCTGCTGTTCGTCTTGAAGCGAAGCTCATCGCTGCCACGGATAATGATCGTTTCTTTTGTTTTCCCGTCATAAGTCAGTTTCAGGCCGACCCGATCGACAAGGGAACGAATCGCAACATAGGATACGCCATTCTTGACAGCCATCGGCTGTCCAGCGGTATACGTTTTCCCGTTCTGGTACATCTTGTTGCTGTTCATCATCAGGATCAGGTCATTGGGGCCAAGATTCGGTATATTGGGTGTCTCGCTCCCTGGTTCCCCGCCGTTATTTCCACCGGGTTGTTGACCGCTATTGTTGTCATTGCCCATCTTGGATAAATCCAGAATAACCTTCTTCTCTGGCTGATTAACCTTATATGGAATATCAAGCGCTTGCGTGATTGCGGTTAATGGAACCATAAACACATTGCTGCTCTGATAGGCAGCGCCTTTCATTGGGCGCACCTGTCCGTTCACTTTATAATTGCTGCTTCCTGTCGTAAAGCGTAGTTCATTGCCGTCTTTAAGGATGATCGTTTCCTTTGTCTTGTTATCATAAGCCAGCTTTAGTCCTGCGCGTTCAACCATCGCACGGATAGCCACATAGGATACTCCTTGCTTCACAGCCATCGGCTGTCCTGCCTTGTACTGCTTACCGTTGTGATACATCACATTGCTGTTCATCATCAGCACCAGTTCATTGGCTGAAACCTGGAAAGTGCCGATCTCGGACTTATCTTTGGTCGTACTGCCCTCTTCATTTTCTGATACCGTATTATCGGAAGGATCGCTTTCCTGCTCCTCCTGCTGTTCATTTGGTGCAGAAGAATCGGAATCAGGATCACTTATCGTACCTTCGACTGCCTGGGTCGGTGTTTCATTTGGCGTTTCTTCGGCTTGCTGCAATTCCGTCTGCTGTTCTCTGCTCTGCTGGGTTTGTCCTTCCACCGGGGACTGCAGCGCTGAATTGCTAATTAGCGCCGGAGCTGTAATATCCGGTGATTCAGCTGCCACGGGAAGAGCCGTTGATACTTGGGCCGCGGCAAGGACTGTAATCATCGAGATTCTTTTGAAATTCATCCTTTACTCCTTTAAAACACTCAGTATAGTCTGTCTGCCTCTATGGGACATAGTATTAGACGCCAACATTCCCGAAAAGTTGCTCAGAAATAGCTGGAAAATAGGAAAACCGGAGCATTCCCCGTAAGGAAGACTCCGGCTCCAATAACATTTATTTAATTATTGACATAATCCTGGTGGCCGCTCCAACCCAGCGGATAAGTATCGCTAATGCTGACCGGGAGTTTCCCTTCCGGTATCACCTTGCCCAACAAGACGCCGGCAGCCGCATTCATATAATAAGGTGTGTTCTCGTAACTGCACAGATATGTTGCAACGGGAGGAAGGTCATTCATATCATATGGATTGCGGGTTGCAACAACAACGATTGACACACCCTCAAGCTCAGCCAGCTTATTCACCAGCTTCTGTTGTCCCGCGGGGAGACTGCTCTCCGAGGTGTACGTAGCCACTACAATTTGTCTATAGCCTTCAGCAGCCTTAACTGCTTGCTCTACCTCCGCATCCGACATATCGGTTCCGACACGCAGATCGTCTGCCTGCACCCCATAACTTCTCAGCGCATCGCCTAACGTATAGCTTTTGCTCCAAGCTTCATCCACCTGGGTAGCTTGCAGCAGCTCTGGCCAGATAACCGCAATCGCTTGCTCTGCCTGAAGTGGAAGCTGGCCTTCGTCTTTCACCAGCGTGATTCCTCTGCCCGCGATTTGGGCCAGTAATTGTTTGGTCTCTTCCGTCACCTCTCCAATCGATTGGACCGGCAGCTCTTCGGCAAGCTTCGCATTGCGCTCCTTGAGCGCTAATATCCGCTCTACAGACCTGTCAATCAGGTTCATGGACAATCTTCCGCTTTGAACGGCTTCAATGACAGCTGTAATCGCTGCGGTCTGCTCTGACAGGGTATGGCTGACCAGCACGCAGTCCGCGCCGGCTTCAATAGCACGAATCGCTCCTTCAGGAATGCCGTACTCTTTGGAGATGGCATGCATCTCTAGACAGTCTGTCACGATCAGCCCTTCAAACCCCATCTCCTCTCGAAGAAGTCCGGTCAGCACGGCATGCGAGAGGGTTGCCGGGAGATCACTCGATTCGATTGCCGGGAAGCTGACGTGCGCGGTCATAATCGCATCAACGCCAGCCTTGATCGCTTGCGCGAAGGGGTATAATTCTACACGGCGAAGCCGTTCCATATCATGCGGCACAGAAGCCCGCCCCAGATGGGAATCGACGCTGGTGTCGCCATGTCCGGGAAAATGTTTGGCTGTTGCAGATACTCCCTCTTCCTGGTATCCCTTAATCGCAGCTGTCCCAAGGGCAGCAACGGCTTGCGGGTCTTCACTGAAGGAACGTACGCCGATCACCGGATTGCGAGGGTTGTTGTTGACATCCAGACAAGGCGCAAAGTTCATGTTCACACCGAGTGAACGAAGCTCACGCGCCCCAATCTGTGCCACCCTGTAGGAATCTTCCGCGCTTCCCGCTGCGCCAAGCGCCATATTACCAGGAATGCGGCTGATGCCTTCATGATCGATTCGTGCAACCATGCCGCCTTCCTGATCAATCGAGAGCAGAAGCGGAAGCTTCTGGCTGCCTGAGGCGAGCTGCTGCAACGATTCCGAAAGCTCGGCCAGCTGGGGCAGCGTTCTCACGTTTCGGCGGAAATAACAGATACCCCCGACCTGATATTGATCGATCAGTATGTTTGCATGTTCATTCGGCGTTAGGGCATTGAATCCGCATATAAACATTTGCCCTACCTTTTGCTCTAAAGATAAATCCGCTATCGTCCATTTCATGGTTTCAAAAACCTACTTTCTATCAATTTAAGGACCATGCAAGGCTGGTTGAGCGGGTTCGTATGATGACTTGGCAGCCCGCATTCGTACAGGGCAGATCTTAGACCGTTGCCTCCCCGGACATTTCCCGGAATTCGGATGGCGTCATGCCCGTGGCCTTCTGAAACACCTTGGTGAAATAACGGCGTTCATGATAACCGACAAAAGAACCGATCTGCGCAATATTCTTATCGCTGTTCACAAGCAGAAACTTGGCAGCCTCCATTCGCTGTCTCGTCAAGTATTCCACAAAGGTAAGACCCACATGGTTCTTGAACAATAAGCAGAAGTAACTTGAGCTGATGCCCAGATGTTCCGAGAGCTCCTCAATGCCCAAATCCTGCCCCATATGGGTATTGATATACTCTAATGCGGATGTAACCAATTGGTCGGGTGTTTTCTTGACAGCTACAGGATTTGGAGCCTCATCAATTAGCGAAACGGTGCTGTAATACTTCTCTTTCGCTCTCTTCTTGCGGATTTCCTCCCCAATGTCCCGAATCTTCATCTCCAGTTCACCGTAATGAATCGGCTTGCTGATATAATCTTTAACGCCAAGCTTGATTGCTTCCCGCGCATATTCAAATTCCTGATAACCCGTCAGCAAAAAGATTTCCGCCCTGCTCCCCTTATCGCGGATCTTCGTAATAAAGGACAATCCATCCATCACAGGCATCCGGATGTCCGACAGAATCAAATCGAGATGATGCTGATCAGCTACTTCAAGTGCCTCCATCCCGCTTCTGGCAAGTCCGACAACCTTCATCCCCATCTCTTCCCAAGGCAGAACCCTGCTGAGATTGTTCAAGATGGGAGCCTCATCGTCAACTAATAATACCTTCAGCATGCTGCCCTTCCCCCCTGTCATAATTGGGTATGACACATTGTATAACGGTTCCGCCGGGACGGCTGGAGCATATGAACAGACCGTAATAATCCCCGTACTGAATCCTCAGTCGGTCTGCCACGCTTCGCAGTCCTAGTCCACGCCGTTCCTGGTTCACTTTAAGGTTCTGCATCGTTGTCTGTTCGGACACGTTATCCTCGGATACCATATATTCAAACATCGACAGCTGTTCGGAGGTCATTCCAAGCCCGTTATCCTCCACCCGGATGAAAACATTCCCGAGTTCCTTCCACGCGGATATGCGAATCATTCCCGTATAGGCTATCCCTTCAAATCCATGCTGTATGCTATTCTCGACAAGCGGCTGCAGCGTCAGCTTCAGGATACGGCTGTGCATAAGCTCCCTCGGAACGTCGATTTCATATTCGAACAAATCCTCGAACCGAAACTTCTGAATTTCGAGATAGCTCTGCAAATGCTTGATTTCTTCCTCGAGTGTGATCTCTTCCTTGTCCTGTATACTGATTCGCAAAATGCTGGCAAGCCGGTATACCATTTCACTGACCTTGCGCCCTTCATTCTGGATGGCAAGGACATTGATAGATTCCAATGTATTAAAGAGAAAATGCGGCTTAATCTGTGCCTGCAACACCCGCATCTCTGCTTCGGTCTTCTGCCGCTGTTCCTTCTTGATCTGCGCAAACAGATTGTTGATCCGGTTCATCAAATTGTTGAACCCTTTCGAGAGGAGCAGCAGTTCATCCTCTCCCTTCTCTTCAACCCTCGCGCTCAAATCCCCATCCTCCACTCGGCGCATAAAGCGTACAATGACAGCGATCGTGCCGGTAATCCGGTTCATGAACAGACGGTTGAACACAATGGCTGTGACAAGGCTGATGCCCATAATGACAAAGAACCATTTGGCAAAGGAAGTAACCTCCTGCGACAAAGAATTCCAATCGGTAACCGAAACGAGATTCCAGCCATAATCGTTCAGATGATAGATGGAGACAATGTTCTCATTGCCGTTAAATTTGGCTTTAAAGCTCTGGTAGCCTTGTTTAAACTCGACTTTTTGCTTCATATACTGACTGATATTTTGGCCATCCATATCATTCTTTGGATCAAAGAGGATTAATCCCTCATTATTAACTACCATGAATGAGGTGTTCTGCAGATTGTTCGGGAGTGTAAGGTTACGGAAGATCTCTTCAAACTCCCATTTTTTGATCTGAACAACAAGAATACCTAGCTTGCGAAGTGTGGAGACATCCTTAATGAGCCTGATCTGGGTGAAGACCGGGTCCGCACCCGTCAATTCCGGAAATTCATGCGGAGCCAGCCATTTGGGAATTCCGTTCAGTTTGACAACCTCTTCATATAGAGGACTATTCTTAAATTGTTCGTAAGGCAGGGTTCTGAAATTTTCTTTACTAAAAATCGGAATCGGTGGCGACTCTTTGCTGAAATGATACAAAAAAGCATAACTGATCGCAGGATGATTATATAGAAGGTTTCGAAAACTGCGCTGTCTGTCATTGAGTTTCAGCTGATCCGCATTTGATTCCTTGATCAGATTTTGCGCATCGGGGTCCTTGGCATTCAGCGCCATCGCAAATACGGATGTGGCAATCCCGTTATCCGTGACATATTCCATTTCCTTAAACACGTTCAGAATGCTGTAACTGATCGCTTTAAGGGAGTACTCGGCTTGCTGACTGTACTTTTTCTCAATCGAGTTATAGGTAATAAAGAAAGTAAATAGACCTAGCACAAATAACGGAATAATAATGAGCCCCAAAAAGGCCGTAAATAGTTTGTTCCGCAAATTCATACGCATGCTCCCGCTCCTGTATTACCCCTTGACACTTCCTGCGGTGACACCTTCAATAATCTTCTCTTGTAGAACTGCATAGATGATTAGGACCGGAAGTACGCTGAATACGATACCCGCCGACATCTGCGCGTAGTTCATATTATAGGCGTCTCTGAAACCGACCATTCCGACAGGCAGCGTTCTCAGTTCATCATTAGATAGGAAATAGTTAGCAAGCAAGAATTCGTTCCAGTTACCGAGGAAGTTGATAATGAAAACGGTAACGATGGCCGGAACGGTTAGAGGTAAGATAATTCTAGCAAACAACCCGCCAGACCTCAATCCATCAATAACTGCCGCTTCTTCTATTTCTCCGGGCAACGACCGCATGAAGGCTGCCAGAATAATGACAGAGAAGGGTATCGCATTAGCAACATACGGTAGAATGAGAGCCATATGTGTGTTCAAAATGTCGAGCTGTCTCATCATGCCATAAATCGGCAGCATCAGAGAATTGTTAGGAATCAGCATCCCTATTAAAATACATTGGAAAACAATTGCGCTGATCCGGTTGTACCGCATGCGTGTGACCGCAAATGCCAGCATTGCCGCAAACAGGATCGACAAGCAGGCAGACAGCACGCCGATGTACAAGCTGTTCCAGAAGTAGGTGCTGATCTTGGCGTTAACCCACGCATTGACGTAGTTATCGAATACAAACGTGCTTGGCAGTCCAAACGGGTTCGACGCGATGGACTGATTATCCACCTTCACGGAAGAGAACAACACGAACAGGAATGGATAGAGAATGATGAGCAGATAAGCCATCAGGAATATATGCGGGATCAGTTTCTTCAGTGCTCTCATCAGTATTCAATCCTTTCGTTGCGACGTGCAATCAGCACCTGGTAGAGCACGGTTACGATAATCGTGAAGAGGAAGATCAACACGGCAATCGAATTGCCAAAACCATGTTTGAAACTCGTAATTGCATATCGAATCATATATGTTGCCATAACGTCGGTTGAGCCGGCCGGCCCGCCCTTGGTCATAACCAGAATAATATCCGCCGCTTTCATGGCTCCCGCGATCGAAAGCATGATCACTACAGAGATAATTGGCATAATTAATGGAAGCGTGATTTTCGTGGCTCTCTGAACGCCTGTCGCACCATCCATCGCGGCAGCCTCATCAAGCTCCTTAGGTATGGATAGAATCGCCGCAAGCACCATCACGATGTAAAAGCCGGTCCATTGCCAGCCGTTCGTAATGAGGATGGCAATCATGGCCCATTTTCGATCAGACAGCCAGTAAATTGGCTCAACGCCAACCAATCCTAAAATTTCATTCATCAGGCCAAAGTCCGGGTTGTAAATGAACCCCCACAAAATGCCGATAACTGCTGTTGACATAATAGATGGTGCAAAAACCGCTGTCTTGTAAAGTCCCTTCAGACGTTTCACGTTTGCAATAAGCAATGAAAAAATCACGATAATCGGAACCTGGATCAAACAGGAAAAGAGAATGAAATAAACGTTATTCTTAACTGCTTTCCAAAAAGCATCGTCATTAATTGCGGTAACATAGTTATCAAGCCCAATGTACTTCACATCTTTGGAGATGCCGTTCCAGCTCGTAAAGCTGTTATCAAACGCAGTGAAAATCGGGTATATGAAAAAGGCCAGAAACAGTATGAATGCCGGCAGCACAAAAACGATGTAAATCAGAGGATTTCTCAGCGCTTTGTTCATGGTAACCTCCGTATTTATGTCTGTAATTTAGACGAAAGGGCACCCCCATGTCTAGCAGCGGGTGGTGCCCTTTAACGTCTAATCTTGATTATTTATTCCTCTGCAGCGTTAGCCGCTTCTTGTGCTGCTTGAACATTCTCCAGCATCTTCTCGGCATCAAGCTCGCCGCCGATGACCTGTTGAATCCCCATGCTCAGTGCCGTATTCACGTCTGCTTGAACAAGTGCATCAAAGGCAGGGAAGGAATATTTGATTTCACTTACCCCTTTGAAAATATCCTGCATGAGCGGATCGTCCGAAGTGGAGTTCATGGTTGCCAGATCCATCTTCATCGCCGGCAGCACGCCGTCTTCTTTCAGACCGCGAAGCTGCATTTCATCTGTCCACATATTTTTGATGAATTCTTTAACCGCTTGAAGTTTACGAGGATCCTCAGCCACCGAAGCAGAGAAGCCGTATCCATTATTAGCATCCTGCATGACAATCACAGGATCGCCTTCATTAACCGGAGGCAGGTTAAAGTATCCGATCTTGCCTACCATATCGCCTGCTTGAGCTGGATCTCTGAATACGGAGTTAGCCCACGATCCGTCCATCATCATCATAGCTTCGCCGGAGATGATCTGGTTTCTCATGTCCGCATACTCGAAACCGAGCTCGCCTTTTTTGAAGTAACCCTTTTCAACCCATTCCTGATGTTTCTTCACGCCTTCTACGACTTTTGGATCGGTCCATTTGGTTTCTCCGGTCTTAAAGCCATACGTAACTTCCGCTCCTGCATAATAGCTCCATAGATTATTCGTGGTCATGAGCGGAATCCATGCGTCCTTGGAGGATTGTGCAAACGGAATTTTTCCGTCGGCTTTGATTGCTTCCGCAATTTGCTCCAGCTGCGCCAAAGTTTTCGGCACGGTCAGACCTTTCTGTGCAAAGTAATCCTTGTTATAGAAAATCCCTTCAATGGAGCCGCCGATTGGCAATCCGTAAATCTTGCCTTCATGCGTGAATGGATCCAGTGTTGTAAATTTGTCTTTAATGCCGAGTTCTTCCAAAATAGGGGTTAAATCAAGCATCAAGCCTTCTTTGGAATATACGCCTGCGTCCGGGCTTCCGAACACATCGAATACTTCCGGCGGCTTGCCTGCGGCCATCTCGCCTCTTAATTTCTCTTTACGGTTCACTTCGGAGTCTACTGCGTCCAGCTTGATTTTAAGCCCGGGTACAGCTTCTTCGGTTTTGCTGACCACATCGTTCAGCAATGCAAGACGGAACTTCTTGGATTCGCCTACCTGTGTATGGCGAATTGTAATTTCAAACGGTTCATTGCTGGCCGCGCCTTCCGTACCACCTGATGGTTTCTCTGCTCCCTTGTCACCGCATGCGGACAAAAGTGCGGACGAGACGAACAGAAGCGACATTAATAATGCCAGACCCTTTTTCTTCATTGTCTTTGACCCTCCCGAAGTATTTGTATATTTGATAGGCGTTTTCCTTACATCTTCATTATAGAAAGCGATTCCACTTTTCGATAGGTCGATATTTTTCTATCTAAGGGATAAAATCCTCCACAAAAAACAATAACCCTTCCATAATGAGGAAAGGTTATTGTTATAAATAATAACATATTATGTTCAGTATAATACAGCAAAATTAGTTCGCCACCGATTATTTTTGCTCGGCTGCTTCGCCAATCAACTGATAAGCGCGTGCGATTTCTTCCTCTGACGGTGACGGAACTCCTTCTAGCGGATATGCCATTCCGTGTTCCTTCCATTTGTACACACCCATCTGATGGTAGGGCAGAATTTCGAATTTATCAACGCCTTGTAAAGTGCGAATAAATTGACCGAGTGCCCTCAGGTCGTGTTCGCTGTCATGGATACCCGGCACATATACGTGCCGGACCCACATTTTTCGACCATGGTGGGACAGCCAGCGGGCGGTCTTCAGCGTCCTCTCATTCGACTTCCCGGTCAGCTTGATATGCTTCTCATCGTTGATATGCTTCAGATCGAGCAGAACCAAGTCGGTATGCTCCAGCAGCTCCGATATTTTCTCCGGCTCATTATAACCGTTGCTGTCAAGGGTCGTGTGCAGATTCCAGCGGCGCTTTACTTCCTTAAACAGCTCGGTTACAAAAGGATACTGCAGTGTCGGCTCGCCTCCGGATACGGTCAGCCCTCCACCGGAAGAACGATAGTAACTTAGATAAGGCTCAATCTGAGCCAGCACATCCTCTACCGTCATTTCCTGTCCTTCATGCAATCCCCACGTATCCGGATTGTGGCAATATTGACACTTCAGCAGACATCCCTGCATGAAGAGTACAAAGCGGATACCTGGACCGTCCACCGTTCCGAACGTTTCTATGGAGTGTATATGACCTTTAAGCATAGGGCGTCATCCTTTCTGTATCCGCTGTTGTTACTTTCCATTCTTACATCGTACCGTGGAAGGTACGATTGATCACGTCGAGCTGCTGTTCGCGTGTCAGTTTGACAAAATTGACCGCATACCCGGATACCCGGATCGTTAACTGCGGATAATTCTCCGGATGTTCCATCGCATCCATCAGCTGCTCCCGGTCAAACACGTTCACGTTCAGATGATGAGCCTTGCTTCCAAAATATCCATCCAGCATCGCAACCAGATTGTTCACGCGAATCTCGCTTTCCTTCCCGAGGGCTTTCGGTACAATCGAGAATGTATTCGATATCCCGTCGAGGCTGTCCTCATAAGGCAGCTTGGCCACGGAAGTCAATGAAGCGAGGGCACCCTTCTTATCGCGTCCGTGCATAGGGTTCGCACCCGGCGCAAACGGCTCGCCCTCCTTGCGGCCGTCCGGTGTGGTTCCCGTTTTCTTGCCGTATACGACATTGGACGTAATGGTCAGCACCGATTGGGTCGGCATCGCATCGCGGTATGCCTTGTGTTTGCGAATCATGCTCATGAAGGCTTCAACGAGTTCTACGGCGATGTCGTCAACCCGATCGTCGTTGTTACCGTAGCACGGAAAGTCGCCTTCTATTTCAAAATCAACTGCAATCCCTTGCTCATTGCGTACAGGCTTCACCTGTGCATGCTTGATTGCACTCAGCGAATCCGCCGCTACGGACAGGCCCGCTATACCGCATGCCATCGTCCGCAGAATATCCCGATCATGAAGCGCCATTTCAATCCGTTCGTAGCTGTATTTATCATGCATATAGTGGATCACGTTCAGTGTGTTCATATACAGCTTTGCAAGCCATTCCATCATCGGCTTGAATCGCTTCATGACCTCGTCATAACTCAGAACCTCTGCCGTAATAGCAGGGTATTCCGGACCAACCTGGGCGCCGGATTTCTCATCCTTCCCGCCGTTGATCGCATACAGGAGCGCTTTGGCCAGATTGGCTCTGGCTCCGAAGAACTGCATCTGTTTCCCGATGCGCATAGCGGATACGCAGCAAGCAATCCCGTAATCGTCTCCGTAAATCGGACGCATGAGATCATCGTTCTCATATTGGATCGAGCTGGTTTCGATCGATACCTTCGAGCAGTATTTCTTGAAGCCTTCGGGCAGTTTCTCAGACCATAATACCGTCAAGTTCGGTTCCGGGGCAGGGCCCAAATTATACAACGTATGCAGGAAACGGAAGCTGTTCTTGGTTACTCTTGTTCCCCCATTTAACGACATACCGCCAATCGATTCTGTGACCCATGTTGGATCACCGCTGAACAGTTCATTGTAGTCCGGTGTACGCAGGAACTTCACGATCCGCAGTTTCATGACAAAATGGTCAACCAGCTCCTGTGCAGTCTCTTCCGTCAGCTTGCCTTCAGCCAGATCACGCTGGATGTAGATATCAAGGAAAGTAGATACCCGGCCAAGCGACATGGCTGCGCCATTCTGTTCCTTGATAGCAGCTAAATAACCGAAATACAGCCATTGGAATGCTTCCTTCGCCGTATTCGCAGGCTTCGAAATGTCAAAGCCGTGCATGCCCGCCATTTCCTTCAATTCCTTAAGTGCACGGATTTGCTCTGACAGCTCTTCCCGCAATCGGATCACCGGCTCATCCATCGCATCAACCTCAAGCTCACCCAGCTCTCGCAATTTATCCTGGATCAAGACATCTACACCATACAAGGAGATTCTACGATAATCGCCAATAATACGACCGCGGCCATAAGCATCGGGAAGACCTGTAATAATCCCTGCCTTACGGGCTGCCCTCATCTCCGAGGTATAGGCATCAAACACGCCCTGGTTATGTGTTTTGCGTATGCCTGAGAAGATGTCCACTACCGCTTGCGGCATTTCAAAACCATATGCGTTGCAAGCATCAATCATCATTCGGATTCCGCCGAACGGCTGAATCGAACGCTTGAACGGCTCATCCGTCTGTACGCCGACGATCTGTTCCTTCTCCTTATCCAAATAGCCAGGTTGATGGGACACAATCGTGGAAGGCGTATTCACATCAACATCCAGCACCCCGCCATTATCCCGTTCTTTTTTGGTTAAATCCGATACGATATCCCAGAGTGCCTTCGTGTTGTCCGTTGGTCCTGCCAAAAAATCATCAGAGCCATAATAAGGTGTTATGTTCTCTGCAATAAAATCATTAACGTCAATCCGCTTGTTCCATTTACCTGATTTAAAACCTTTCCAGCCCACTTCTTTTTCAATCACCGACATATTGAATCCCTCCTAGATTATGCTGCAGCTTGCTGCACAGGCGGAGTCACACATTGATCCATCTCAGATCTTAATGTGATTATTTTCACGATCAATATGCCTCGACCCCGCCGTGTACCTTCAAGCTTCTATATCAAAGACCTGAGATTCAGCTTTCTTCTACACTTTTATTGTAATCCTGTTCATTCTCAGCATCTGTGATAAAAATCACAAACTTATCTTTTCCCGTGATTTTTATCACTCTGTTTTACCCGCCCGCTTCTGTTATGCAGTCCGCAGTCCACAACCCGTCTCTCGTATTTCTTGGATTTAAAAGCGGCCGTAGAACGTGTTGCGGTATACTTCCGCAAGCTCTGTGACAAGCGGCAGCTTCGGATTGCTCGTAGTACACTGGTCTTCAAAGGCCCGGTCCGCCAAATGCTCAACACGTTTCTCAAAATCTTGAGGATCGATTCCCAGCTGCTGGAACGACTCTTCGATGCCCAGCTTCTTGTTCAGCTCTCGGATTGCACCGATCAAACTGTTGACGCCCTCTTCCGTCGTTCTTGCAGGCAAGCCCAGAATCCTTGCAATTTCTGCATATCTCTCATCGGCTACAAAGTGAGTGTATTTAGGCCAAGCGGCAAATTTGGTTGGCTTCTTGGCATTGTAACGGATGACGTGCGGCAGCAGGATTGCATTGGTTCGCCCGTGAGCTGTGTGATACTGGCCGCCCCATTTATGCGCAAGGCTATGATTGATGCCAAGGAATGCATTCGCGAAGGCCATGCCGGCAAGCGTCGAAGCATTATGCATTTTCTCTCTGGCCAGCTTGTCGCCGGTAAGCGCCGACTGCTCAAGATACTGGAACACCAGCTGTATGGCCTTGATTGCCAAACCATCTGTGAAATCGTTAGCCATGACCGATACATACGCCTCGATGGCATGTGTCAAAACGTCCATCCCGGTATCCGCTACCGCTGTTTTTGGCAGGGTGTATACAAATTCCGGATCGATAATCGCAACATCCGGGGTCAGCTCATAGTCAGCCAGCGGGTACTTGGTATTCCCCAGCACTTTATCCGTAATGACCGCAAACGAGGTCACTTCCGAGCCCGTTCCCGAGGTGGTTGGAATGGCAACGAATTTTGCCTTCTGTCCAAGCTTCGGATATTTATAGACCCGTTTGCGGATATCCATAAATTTTTGCTTCAGATTATTGAAGTTCGTATCCGGGTATTCATAGAACAGCCACATCGCTTTTGCTGCATCCATCGGCGAACCGCCGCCGAGGGCAATGATGCAGTCCGGCTGGAATCGCTTCAGCATCTCCGATCCGCGTTCTACCGTCGTTGTGGAAGGATCCGGCTCAACCTCCGAGAACACCTCGATAGCAACCGGCACTCTGCGCTGATGCAGATAGTGCTCTACCCGCTCTACGTAGCCAAGCTTCACCATCATCGGATCGGTTACGATAGCAACCCGGGTAATATCGGGCATTTTGGCAAGATACTGCGTGGATCCTTTTTCAAAATAGATTTTATCCGGCACTTTAAACCACTGCATATTCACGGTTCTGCGGTTCACCCTTTTCACGTTGATGAGGTTGACGGCTGTTACGTTCGACGAGGTAGAGTTACGGCCATACGAACCGCAGCCCAGCGTCAACGATGGCAGGTTCGTGTTGTAGATGTCACCAATCCCGCCTTGCGAGGATGGCTGGTTCACCAGGATACGGCAGGTCTTCATCCGGTCCGAGAATTTCATGATGATTTCCTCATTGTGCGAGTGGATGACCGACGAGTGGCCCATGCCGCCAAATGCTACCATTTCTTCCGCGCGCGTAATTCCTTCCTCTGCATTTTTCACTTTATAGCAGGCCAGAACCGGACTGAGCTTCTCGGCAGACAGTGGATATGCAGGACCTACTCCCTCCAGCTCGGCGACCAGAATTTTGGTGCTCTCCGGCACTTCAAAGCCGCAGGCCTCGGCAATCTTGAATGCCGGCTGTCCGACGATTGACGGATTAACCGCACATTTCTCCGATACCATCGCGTGTGCAGTCAGCTTCGCCAGTTCCTCCCTGTTTACGAAATAACAGCCGCTGGCCATCATTTTTTTCTTCACTGCCGTATAGATAGGCTCCTCAATAATGACTGCCTGTTCAGAAGCACATATCATACCGTTATCAAAGGTCTTGGACAGAATCAGGTCATTTACCGCCTGATCCAGATCTGCACTTTTTTCAATGAAGCAAGGCACATTGCCGGGTCCTACACCAAGCGCAGGTTTACCGCAGCTGTAGGCTGCCTTTACCATCGCGGATCCGCCGGTAGCCAGAATGCAGGCAACATCAGGATGGTTCATCAGTGTATTGGTTTTATCCATGGAAGGAGCCTCGATCCACTGAATGCAATCGGCCGGAGCACCTTGAGCAACAGCAGCATCCCGCAATATCAGGGCAGCTTCCCTGCTGCATGCCTGTGCGGATGGATGGAATCCGAAAATGATCGGGTTTCTTGTTTTGATGGAGATCAGTGCCTTAAAAATTGTTGTGGAGGTGGGATTGGTTACCGGGGTAATCCCCATGATGATCCCGATCGGCTCCGCAATTTTCTGAAAGCTGTCAAAAGCGTTATCCTCAATGACACCCACCGTTTTGTCATACTTGATGCTGTTGTGGATGTACTCTGTGGCAAACAAGTTTTTGATAATTTTATCCTCATATACACCGCGGCCAGTTTCTTCTACAGCCATTTTTGCCAGCTGCATATGCTTATCAAGGCCTGCGATGGCCATCGCCTGCACAATCCCGTCAATTTGCTCCTGATTCAATTCCATAAACTTTTCTTTCGCCTGGTTCGCTTTGTCAATCAGACCTTGAATGTACTCCCCTGCTGTCTGTCCCTTTACTTCGATCGTTCCTTTGCTCACAGCCATATCTCTCATCCTCCCATGGTTCATGATTCTTTCTCTTCTACGGTTTGATCGTATCACAGCCATTTCTAAAATCATGTGAAATATTTCACAATATTAAAATTTATCTTTTCTGTGTGATTTATACCTGTCTTCGCCCTATTTCAAGTGAAAGAGATCACAAAGTTTGAAAATTCGCCATCATTTCCCTCTTGTTCCGCCCCACAAGTGAATGTTTTCACGTTATAATGTATTTAAAGATTAAACAGATCAAATTTTAGGATGTTAGGGGATACCAACATGAAAACTGTAGACAATGTAATGGAAATCGAAAACCTAGGGAACACTCAGTGCTTCTCGGAACAAAACCGCAACCGTCTGCTGGTCACCATGAAGGAAAGAGTACTCCCTGAAGGCTCCCATTTGTTCTGGGAAGGTGACTTCGCCGACAAGTTGTACTTCGTGAAACAAGGAAGAATTAAGTTAACCAAATCGACTGATGAAGGCAAAGAGCTTATTCTATATATGTATCATCCAGGGGATATGGTCGGTCAGGCCGATCCATTCTTCAGCACCAATCACAGCTTCTCGGCAGAGGTGCTTGAGGATAGTGTAGTCGGGGTTATCGAGCATAAGGATTTGGAGATGCTGATCTGTCAGCATTGTGATTTTGCCATTGATTTTATGAAGTGGATGGGCATTCACCACCGGATCACCCAGACCAAATTCCGTGATCTTATGATGTACGGCAAGCCGGGTGCATTAACCTCGACGCTGATTCGTCTGAGCAATACGTACGGTCAGCATCAGGCAGATGATACCATTCTCATTAATAAGAAGATTACCCACACCGATCTCTCGAACATGATTGGGGCAACCCGCGAAAGCGTGAACCGGATGCTGAGTGATCTCCGTAAAAAAGACGCCATTGAATATGCCGGTGGTATGATTGTCATCAAGGATCTGCCGATGCTGCAGGAAATATGCCATTGCGAGATGTGTCCGCTCGAAATTTGCCGGATTTAATGTCACTGCGTCTCGCTGTGCATAATATACAGCCTTTTGACCACAATAAACCTTGTCTTTCCAAACCAAAATTAAAGGGAGTGCTCAGCATGCGTGAAGGTTTGATTCCTGCTGTTCTTGGAACTGTGGTTTCTGCTTCGGGTGCCGCTCTGCTTAGCAGCAAGTATAAACTTGCCGCAACCGGTATTCTCGGCTTCGGACTGGCTCATCTTGTGCTTGGTGCGATTGACCTGGTGGAACACCGGTAAACGATTGGAAAGACTGCACGTCATAAACACACCTTCCTCTAGAGGGTGTGTTTATCTATGTTATATGATCTGAGCCTCCATATAGGCTCGTTCTCCGCTTGGCACTTTCAGATAAGGCCGGATCCCGGCAAACCCCTTCGCATCCAAATCCACACCCGTCATCCAGTTTCCCTCCAGCCAGTCACTGCCCGATTGCATAATGACAGCCGGTGCCTGAATATGTTCCTGATACAAAATGACGCCACCTTGAATAGCCTTGAACGTCTTCCCTTGTTGCAACAAGGGTTCGGCACTGATGTACGTCGGCACAAAATAAGCAGCAATCACATCCAGCTCCTCCCCGTCAAAAAACGGCTCACTGCCGAGAAATGGATGGAGCATTGCAATCTTCTCATAATGGGACCAGATTATCATCTGCAGAAATCTGCCCAGACGCCCCTTATCCTGCCCGCCGGTTGTTTTTGATTTATCCGTTTCATAACCGATGAATTTCCATCCACGGGGACCCTTCACCCATTTCTGAAACATGTCGTTCACATCGCTGCAATTCCGGCTGGCGGCATCCGCCGATTCTGGGCTTGTTCCGGATAAAGCCAACCACAGCGGCTCGGGCAAATACTGACTCAGCATCCGCTTGGTCTTCTCAAAAATATGAAGGACTTGCATTGAAGCGTTTTCAAGTTCTGAGATATCCTCTTGTCCATAATGAAAATGGGAGATATACGTTCGCTTGATCATGGGCTCGCCTCCTTGATTTACCGCTGGGTTATATACATCATATAGCAGGTGCATCGGATTGGTGCATGTCCACATATCTTGCTTCATTGTAAAAAAATCATACTTCAAATTTTGAAAAAAAACCCTGAAATGAGTTGTCTCATGCCAGGGTTTAATCGTCAACGGGGATCTTAAGATGACTCATCTTTCGACCCATTGCTCTGCCCAGGAAGCCACTTGTTCCATTACCGGACGAAGTGCGTTCCCTTTTTCAGTTAGTTCATATTCGATACGTACCGGCGTTTCCGGATAGACATGACGAATCAATATGCCTTCGCACTCCAAATCCTTCATCCGCTCCGAGAGCATTTTGTCACTCATGGACGGAATCAAATTGGAAATATCCTTAAAGCGCTTAGGCCCGCTCATCAATGTCTGAATAATCAAACCGTTCCACCGTTTGCCCAGAAAAGAAAACGCAGATTCAAAACGGGGACACATCGTAACATTTGTAACTTCCATATCTCTTCACCTCTTTACGAAGTCACCTTGTTTATAGAAACTCAATAAACTAAACCATAATTCTTGCAAAACTTACGAATTGTAAGTATGTTTCATTTTAGCATATTTTCGAGAAGCTGAAAACCACCTAGCCCCTTTTTCCCAGAAAATCAGCACTTATCCTGAAATCATCCGAGCCAATATATCCAAATCGGACTCGATCAAACGGGATAATTTCCTATTATACAGTACCGCAGCTGGATGGAACAGAGGAAAAATCATATAGGTTTCGGTTGAGAACCTATATCCAGCCGAAGCATCCTCCAGGCTAATCGCCTGTTGTACAGGGCCCTCGATCAGCTTTCCATGCAGCGATGTCACCGTTTCATGGCTTCCGATCAGCCGATGCAGCGCGGTATTTCCCATGGGAGCGATGATCTTCGGCTGGACCCATCTGATCTCTTCATCCAGCAAGGGCGCATGCGCCAAAATTTCCGCTTTGGTGGGTGTACGGTTCGAACGGCTGATGATGTTCTCACCGGACGCCCGCACGATCACCTTCTCCTTATAGGGCCTGCTTCTCATGGCACTGGTAATATACACTTGCTCCCGCGTCAAGTTCAGTCGCTCCAGATAAGCATTCATCTCCTGACCGGCCTGCCCTACAAAAGGTCTTCCTTCCAAAACCTCATGGGCCCCGGGCGCTTCTCCAACAAACATCACGGCTGCGGAGCTTGTTCCTCTCCCCAGCAGAAAACCCTCAACAGGTTGATGAGCCAGCCTGGCCTGGCATATGGCGATAATGGTGGGATCGACAGGTGCGCTTTGTACTTCATTCATGCGTACAGCCCCCTTCTTGTATAACATACAATACCCCATACTTACGTATATTCTATCCCTGGCCTCCAAAAAAATTACGATTCTGCCGCCGCAACTGGAAAACGAGCCGAACAAGGACAGATCCTTGAACGACTCGTCGTTGTGTTTACTTAAGTACGCTTGTATAAAAGGCTTAGACTAGTACTGGAAGCGCACGAACAGGCTGGCTGTTGCCGAATGTTTGCTTACCTGCAGTTGAATGAGCCCAGTTGATAGCGTTGGTTATCACTTTCAGTACTTCGGGATTGTAGTAAGTTGGATAGGTCTCGTGTCCCGGACGGAAGTAGAAAATGTTCCCATGACCGCGCTTGAACGTACAGCCGCTGCGGAAAACTTCGCCGCCTTCGAAATTGCTGACAAATACCAGCTCATCCGGGGCTGGAATATCAAAGAACTCCCCGTACATTTCCTCATGCTCGATCATGATAGGACCCGTAATTCCCGCCGCAATCGGATGCGTTGGATTTACACTCCAGATAATTTCCTGCTCGCCGGCTTCGCGCCATTTCAAATCACAGCTCGTTCCCATCAACGCTTTGAACGGTTTGGAAAAATGCCCCGAATGAAGAACGATCAGACCCATACCGTCCAGCACGCGCTTAACGACTTTGCTGACGATCTCGTCACTAACCTGGTCATGAGCCATATGCCCCCACCACAGCAGCACATCCGTCGAATCCAGTACATCCTCAGTCAACCCGTGCTCTGGCTGATCCAGCGTTGCCGTTCTGATGATGAAATCCGGATTATGCAGACCCTCCGCCAGGGCTGTGTGAATCCCTGTCGGATATACACTCCGAACCTCATCATGGATCTTCTCGTGTACGAACTCATTCCATATGGTTACATTAAGCATGTTGCTGTTCCCCCTAATTGCGTATTCGCTAGGTTGCCCTAAGATGTTAGACCCACCACATTTCTCCGAGCGGCTCTTCGATCAGCACTTGCTGAAGGTTTTGCACCGCTTTGGAGAAGCCTTCTTCGATGGACATCAGTCCATCTTCATGTTCAATACTTACTACATAGTCATATCCAACCAGACGCAGAGCACTCATCATGTCTGCCCATTCCTTCACATCGTGTCCATAACCAACGCTGCGGAACTGCCATGCACGGTCCAGCATTTTTTCATAAGACTGCATATCGGTCAGACCGTGCTTGTTCACGTTAATCGGATCGATGCTTGTATCCTTCGCATGGAAGTGATGAATAGCTCCCTCGCGGCCCAGAATTTGAATCGCTTGAACAGGATCAATTCCTTGCCACCACATGTGGCTCGGGTCAAGGTTCGCACCAATGACTTCACCCGCTGCTTCACGCAGTCTGAGAAGTGTGCCTGGCGTATGAACCGAGAAGCCGCCGTGCAGCTCAAGACCGATTTTAACATTACGGTCAGCGGCGAATTTACCCCACTCGGTCCAATAAGGAATGACCTTGTTGTCCCACTGCCAAGTCAGAATCTCTTGGTAGTCGTTAGGCCAAGGTGCTACCGGCCAGTTCGGATATTTAGCATCCTCATGATCGCCCGGGCAACCGGAGAAAGTATTAACGACAGGCACTTCCAGCTTCTCTGCAAGCTCTACCGTTTTTACATACACATCGTGGAACTCTTTAGCGATTGCCTTTTGCGGGTGGAGCGGATTGCCGTGACAGCTCAGTGCGCTAATGATCAACCCGCGGGACTCTACCGCGTTCTTGAAGTTTTTCAGTGCTGTTTCATTTTCAAGCAGCTCTGCAGGGTTGCAATGTGCATTACCCGGGTAACCGCCAGTTCCAATCTCAACCGCTTTAAGACCCTTGGATGCCACATAATCCAAAGCATCCTCCAGCTTACGTCCGCTCAGCAATACCATAAATACGCCTAATTTCATTGTGTACCTCCTGGTTTTTCATTTTGTATTTGTATTTCTTGTCAGGTTCTTAATTATCGAAATAAACGGCTTTTCCTGTCTTGGCTGATTCATAAATCGCTTCCAGAATCTGCGTTACCACAAAAGCCTGCTCCGGCTTAACGACAGGGTCTTTATCTTCAATAATGGCTTCAATCCACATTCTTGCCTCGCGGTCTGCGTCGCTTTCCTTGGAACCGGAGTAGAACGCCACACCGCCAGCATTCAGATCCACTTTGGTTTCATACAGTCTGCTCTTTTTCTCCCCGTTAATGCGCAGACCGTCCTTCATGTCAGCTCCGCCTTCAGTACCTGCCAGAACGGCCTTGGCTTCGCCAGTCTCAACAACGTTAAGCGCCCAGCTGGATTCCAGAACAATCGTTGCACCGTTCTCCATGGTGATGAATCCGAACGCTGAATCCTCCACCTTGAATTCCTTCGGATCCCAAGGACCGAACGCATTCGCAGCATTCTCACGATGTCCCAGCTTATGGAAGGTTGATCCAAGCACACTCTTCGGCTTGTAGTTGTCCATCAGCCACAGCGTCAAGTCCAGCGCGTGGGTACCGATATCGATCAGCGGTCCTCCGCCCTGCTTCTCTTCATCAAGGAATACACCCCAAGTCGGAACGGCACGGCGGCGGATGGCAAGTGCTTTACCGTAATAAATCTCGCCGAGCTCGCCTTCTTCACAGATTCCTTTCAAATACATGCTATCGTCACGGAAACGGTTATTGTAACCGATGGTAAGTTTTTTTCCGGTACGCTCTGCAGCGTCCAGCATCGCCTTGGCTTCAGATACCGTCTTGGCCATTGGCTTCTCGCACATAACGTGCTTACCGGCTTCCAAAGAGGCTACCGTAATTTCAGAGTGGGAATCGTTTGGCGTACATACATGGATGACATCAATACTGCCGTCTTGAAGCAGCTCTCTGAAGTCCGTATATACTTTGGCACCTTCGACTCCGTACTCATCGGCTGCTTTTTGCGCACGCTCTTCTACGATGTCGCAGAAAGCTACCATTTCTGCCTGTTCCTGCTTCTTCAGGCTTGGCATATGCTTGCCGTTGGCAATTCCCCCGCAACCGATGATTCCGATCTTCAATGTTTTCGACATGTCCATTTCCTCCCATACGCATCTGTTAATTTTGGATACACTCCAAATATTATTGCAACGCTTTCATGCGGATTGCTGCCAAGAGTTCATTCCTGCCAAATCCGTCAGAAGCTGGTTTGCAAGTACTTCATAACCAGTTTACAAGAATAGAAGCCGGGCTGCCAGTTCGCTAAAGGCTCATGGATACATACGAGAAAACCAGGACCTGCCTGCTCGCCATTCAGTCACTCACAGTGCCATTTATTCAGCAGATTCTGCCTGCTGCGGCGATGGAAGTCTGCCGAAACGGTATGTGCTTTGCAGAACAATATGTCTGCCTTCAAGCGACGACTGCTGAAATGACTGCATGATCTCCAGCACATGGTAAGCCAAGCGAGCGCTGACGCGGTGGTCCTTCTGCTCATGGATCGATTGAATCATGTCATCAATGCCCAGACCCCGCTCATTCTTGCCGCATTCAAATACAGGATCCAGCAATCCCCACTCTTCGGAGCCTGGTTTACGAAGCTTTACCTCTCCATTGAAGAAATTGGGATCACCCAAACTAAGACTTCCCTGGGTACCGTAGATTTCAAGCCATGGCAGTCCAGAACCGCCGAAGATATCAAAACTTGTAATCATGGTCGCAATGGCACCGTTCTCAAAATCCATCGTTCCGGCTAAATGCGTCGGTGTTTGCACTGTTATCGGTTTTCCCTCCAGCGGGCCGGAGCCGACAACGCGGTCGGGAATCTGAATGCCTGTGGATGCGCTGATCCGGCTTGCAGGACCCAGCAGCTCAACCAAGGCCGATACATAATAAGGCCCCATGTCCATCATGGGTCCTCCACCCGACGCGTAGAAAAATTCAGGATTCGGATGCCAGGCCTCCGGACCGGAACCCATCATGAATGCCGTAGCAGCGATAGGCCTGCCAATCAGGCCGGATTCAATGGCCGCTTTAGCCGTTTGTACACCGGATCCCAGAAAAGTATCGGGTGCGCAGCCGACACGAAGGCCTTTTTGATCCGCAAGATTCAGCACACGGCGGCCTTCATCAAGGGTAATAGCCAGCGGCTTTTCACTGTAAACATGCTTACCTGCTTCCAGGGAGGCAATATCAACATTGGCGTGGCTTGACGGAATGGTCAAATTAATAATGAACTCAATATCAGTCTGTGCGAGCATCTCCTCAACGGTATACACGTTCGGGATGTTGAACTCATCAGCTTTCGTTTTCGCGTTTTCGATAATAAGGTCAGCACATGCCACGATTTCAACCCAAGGGCTGTTCTTTAAGTTCGTGAAGTATATGCCGCTGATGTTTCCGCAGCCAATTATACCTGCTTTCATTTTTTTCATCGCTGTCACTCCTTGAGTGTTTAGATGTGCTCTAGACTAGTACAATGGTATTCTTTTATGCTTTCGTTTAAAATGAAGAATATGATTAAAACATGAACAATCTGGTCATTATTTTCTTATTCTTCAAAGGGGACTTTAGCAATGGATTCAAATCTTTCCAACCAAGTCGTAGCAGCAGATTTCTCTTTTCACCGCAAACCTTTCAAGATGTCCCTGGCGGACGGTTTTGATACCTACTTAATGCGATGGCAGACCGACGGAAAATGCCGCGCGAAAATCGATGATAAACTATCGCTCATTGAGGCCGGAGATCTGTTGATTTTCATTCCCGGACAGCCATACGAGCTCCGAATTGATGATGAATACAACGCTTTGGGAGAGTTAACCATTGAAAGCGGGGATTATCATATTTTTTTCAAAGGGCCTTGGGCTGATGCATGGTGGAATTCGAAGAAACGGCCCACCAAAATCCGTGTTCCGCTCGAAGAACGCTACCTGGGTCTGTTCAGGCAAATCCTGCTGGAGCAGCGGCGCGTATCCGATCCTTATCCGGAAATCTCCGATTATACAGTGCGCATTCTGTGCCTCGAAGTGGACCGTCTGCTGTCGGAGCAGCCTTCGACGACGCCCAAGACGTATCTTGCTTATCGCATGAAGAATTATATTGAAGAGAATGCCTCCTCGATGTTCAAGCTGGAGGATGTTGCCGCCCATGTCGGGATCAGCGTCTCCCGTGCGGTTCATCTGTTCAAGGAGGCATTCGGTACAACCATCATGCAATACACCATGGACGTGCGTCTGAGCATGGCCAAGGAACGGATTGTGTTCAGTCCTCTTTCGCTGGAGGATGTAGCCGAAACCTCCGGCTTTGCCAACTACACTTATTTTCACCGTGTTTTCCGTTCGCGATTCGGTGTTTCGCCTAAACAATTCCGGATGGCCAGCCGAACGTCAAATTAATGAGCCATTCTGACCATAAAAAAGCGGGTCGACCAAGGTTTTCTCCTTGATCGACCCGCTTTTGCCTAAGATCACATGTAAGATATGCCATGAGTTCACGCTTACTTCTTATCGGCACCAAATGTGGCTACTGCCTCAGAGACAACGATCGCCAAATCCTCGTTTCCGAATAATGACAGCACTCCAAGCAGGGTCTGATCCGGTATCTCACCCGCTTCTTCCTTAGGCACCGTTAATGCCAGAACCCGGGTCAACTGATCGTTGGCGGGCTGACTCGGATATGCTTTGCGGTAAAGTTCGGCTGGATCCAGACCGTGATTCACGCACCACTGGGCAAATACGAGGATCATCATATCCTCATCCTGGCGGTACGATTCCGCAATCCGTTCTTCCATGGATTTTCCGGCTGCTGACTCCATGTAATAACTCCTCCTCATGCGATGGGAACTTCTTTGTCGTTCCTTTCGTCCATGAAGATATTATACCGCTTATTGCACCCTATACAAAACCAAAGCTAATCGACCATCTTTACATGGACCGGATTCCTCTTCGCTTTGTCCTCATTCTTCTTCTTCATCCAAGTTCCAACACCAATGATAATGGCGATGACCAGAATTTCAAAACCGTACTTCAGAAAGTCATTTGAGAACCAGTCATGAATCATGGGCTCTGCTACGATCATCTTCGATGCTGTCCATGCAAGCACCGCTGCACCGATGGTAATAATGATTGGAAAGCGATCTGTCAGCTTCAGGATAATGGTACTGCCCCACACCATAATGGGAACAGAAATTGCAAGTCCGATAATGACGAGCATGAAGCTTTCACCCGCTGCTCCGGCTACCGCAAGGACGTTATCGAGTCCCATCATGGCGTCCGCGATGATGATCGTACGGATTGCTGCCCACATTTGGTTGCCGGTAGATATTTCATGCTGTTTCTCATCCACCAGCAGCTTGTAAGCGATCCACAGAAGTGCAATGCCGCCGATCAGGCGCAAGCCGGGAATCATTAGGAGCTGTACAACGAGAAGTGTAGCCACAATCCGAATGACAATCGCACCAACGGTACCCCACAGGATAACCTTCCTCTGGTCTTCTTTCTGGACATTACGAGCCGCAAGTCCGATAACAATGGCATTATCGCCTGCCAGCACCAGGTCAATGAGGATAATCGACAGCAGTGCCGTCCAAAATTCCACCGACATCAAATCCATGCTTCTCCCACCCTTTCTTTGATTTCTTTTAGGTTTCCACCTGCGAATGCCCTCCATCCAAAAAAAATGCTGTTACCTTAATTTATAAGGTCTACAGCGTTTTTTTGAACGCAAAAAGAGACCTTCACCTCATTCATAAATAAATCAGGCAAAGGTCTCGCTAAACAACAAATTCGTTGCCAATAAAGCCGGGGATAGTTAGTCCCGTCATGACGACTTTATTTATGATATAGAACTTATGAGTAATCAGCAGAGCTGGATTAAACTCTATATCGCAAGAAAACCCATCTTCGAATCGCGGTCACTCATCCTTGAAAAAGGCCACGATATAGGTTTTCTTATAAAGCTACTCCCCTTTGGGATATTCAATTTTACATATTATAACATATGGAAAATCGCTTGTATATTCAATTTTTTCCATAAAGTCATAGTCTCTCCGCACCGAAAATCGGGCAGAATTCCCGCTTTTTTGCTATTATTATGCTATTCAGCTTTATCATGCAAAGCGAGGAGACATAATGAAACGATGGTTTATACCGGCAATTTATGCTGCCGTCCTGGCATTAGGTTTTACATACAGAGCAGAAATCATGGACTGGCTTCGAGGAGAACCCTCGCTCTTCCTGATGGTGATGCTGGCCACGCTGCTGGCCCTGTTCCCTATTGCACCCTACAAAGTCGTAATCGCTGTACTCGGATACGCTTACGGCACGATCTGGGCTGCAGCTATTTCTTGGTTCGGCACAACGGTAGCCGCCATTCTCCTGTATGCGGCAGTTCGCGCACTGTACAAGGAGAACGGCAGGCGCTTGCTGGGGAAATATGCGGCTGCAGAAATGTTTACCACAGCGGTGGAACGCCGTCCGTTTCAAGCCATATTGCTCGCACGGCTGCTGCCCGTCATACCGCAGATGGCCGTCAATATCTATGCAGGGGTGGCCTCCATTCCCTTCTGGACATATACAGCTGCTTCCGCCATCGGTAAAATCCCTGCGATTCTCCTGTACGCTTGGATGGGCAGCGGACTTGCCGAGCATCCGGCAATATTCGCTGCCATTGCTGCAGGACTCATGCTGGTAACCGCTCTAGGCCTGGCGATATTCCGCCGCCTGAAGGCAAGGAAACATGAAGATTGAGCAATATTTTGGTTTCGCCAACCAAAAATGATTATAATAATAATAAGACTTACATTTATATTGTTATTACGACGGAGGGATAATATATGAGTAATCGTTCAAACCCAAGCGAATTGGCTACCTTTGCGGGAGGCTGCTTCTGGTGTATGGTCTCTCCCTTTGATGAGCTGCCCGGCATTTTGAATGTTGTATCCGGCTATACGGGCGGACATAAGGAAAATCCGACCTATGAAGAGGTGTGCTCTGATACAACAGGCCATTATGAGGCCGTGCAAATCACCTACAACCCGGAAGTGTTCCCATACGAGAAGCTGCTTGAACTCTTCTGGCAGCAAATCGATCCTACCGATGAGGGCGGACAATTTCATGACCGCGGCTTGTCGTATCGGACCGCTATTTTCTATCATACAGAAGAACAGCGAGAACTGGCAGAGCAGTCGAAGCAGGCTGTAGCGGCCAGCGGACGATTTGATGGACCGATTGTAACGCCGATTA
Organism: Paenibacillus glucanolyticus NBRC 15330; assembly: GCF_004000885.1. Taxonomy (GTDB): domain Bacteria; phylum Bacillota; class Bacilli; order Paenibacillales; family Paenibacillaceae; genus Paenibacillus_AQ; species Paenibacillus_AQ glucanolyticus. The sequence continues at coordinate 147,816 of NZ_BIMC01000004.1, read as the reverse complement.
TTCCGGCCAGCACCTTCTATGCAGCCGAAGAATACCATCAGGATTATCACAAGAAAAATCCGGGCCACTACAAACGCTACCGCAAAGGATCCGGCCGCGAAGACTTCATTGACCAGCACTGGTCCGATCCCGTCGATACCGAGGATCTGAAACAGCGTCTTACACCGATACAATACGAAGTAACTCAGAATAATGCGACCGAACCTCCGTTCCACAACGAATTCTGGGACCATCACGGAGAAGGAATCTATGTAGACATCGTGTCGGGTGAGCCGCTCTTCAGTTCTACGGACAAGTATGATGCCGGCTGCGGATGGCCAAGTTTCACCCGTCCGATTCGCGAATATAACATCAAGGAAAAAATGGATCTCACCCATATGATGGTCCGCACCGAGGTGAGAAGCAAAAAGGGCGACTCACACCTCGGTCATGTATTCGACGATGGTCCTGAACCCAATGGACTTCGTTACTGCATCAATTCAGCGGCACTGCGTTTTGTTCCGAAGCAAGACATGTTACAGGAAGGCTACGGCGAATATTTGCAGCTGTTTGAATAAACAGGAACATCCAAAGTACATTGTCCAATCAACGGACAATGTACTTTTTTTATGGAGTTAGAGTGTTTATTCATTTTTATAGGACAGGGTAATAATACAGTACATACTGAATCCAATGAAATGGAGGGATCGCAATATGCCTTGGAGCAAAAATGATTATCCGCCATCGATGAAAAATCTGGAGCCCCGTGTGAGGAATAAAGCGGTGGAAATAGCCAATGCCTTACTGGAGGAAGACTACGATGAAGGTCGGGCCATCGCAATCGCCACCGCCAAAGCGCAGGAGTGGGACGAAAATCACCCCAAAGAGGGGAAGTAACATCCATTCATCCCTGACCGCATACTAAAGAAGCTCACCCTGATGCGGGTGAGCTTCTCTTAATGGGACCGTATTATGAACGGCCGCTAACGGTATGCTGTGCTGCCTTCGGAGTAACCGGAGTGCTTGGGGCACGGACCGCCTTCCGAAAAGGTTTCTTTTCCGTTTTCTCGGTACCGTACGTAACTGTGATCGTGATCACTTGTCCGGCAATCGATACGGCTAATATGGTGTATAAAGTCTCAACCAATGGCATGTAGAATAGCGATAATAGCAGTACTACGGCATCCATCAGGAAAAACACCGTCCCTACCTTAAGCCCGCTCCACTCGCTGAAGAGCACGGAGATCACATCGTCTCCACCTGTTGCCCCACCGAATCGGAGCACAATACCGGCTCCAAAGCCTGTTAATAAACCAGACAGCAGCGCGGCTGCCAGTAAATTATGACCCAAATCAATCACGAGCGTAGAATACCGCTCTATTAATGCGTAAAACACAGTGAACATACTCGCTGCAACAACCGTATTGAAAATAAACTTCCGGCCTTTGATAAACAAGGCAACCAGCAGTACCGGTATGTCCATCAGGATCATACTTAATGCCGGCGGAATATCGAGTGCATATTTGCCAAGCAGCGCAAGGCCAACAAAGCCGCCTTCGGTTAAATGATTGTGAAAATTAATGTGATAATACGTAAAAGCCATTAAAAACGTTCCGAACAACATCGCCGACATGGTGATAATTGTGTTTTGTCTTTTCCTCATACAGGATCCCTCTTGTCGTAGTAGATTGGTCAGACATAGGCCAATCTCTACACTGAGGAAACCTGGAGGAGCTCATCCTTCGAACCATAGTTCCCATCCTTTCGTGAGAGACCGTCCTTGTCTTCAGACGTCCGACTTCGCTCTACGAAGGAAGCTATGTGTATGAGAGATCATAACGTTTCCAAATCGTCCTTTGGGGATTCGTCCTTCGGGGACACATGGTATCCTGATCCTTTCTTTCTCGTTATAGTTAACTGCTAACATTATTATAACACAGATTGCAGGCTAGCTAAACAACCATCGGTACTCATTGGAATTTAATGGATGAACACTTGTGTGATGCGGTACATCATCACCCCCAGGAAGATACGCTCTGCCTAAACATTGGCTTACCATGGATTACATGAACATCAACATAATTGCACACTCAAGTTGAATATCCATCCACTCTATTCATGATATGTACGCCTATATCGTGAACATACCAAAAATTATACATTGCGCGAAGCATAATCCTCGAATACGATGTGTATATTAGAACATATGTTCTTATACGTATTTCATTTATGAGGAAGTGTTACTTATGAAGCCTTCAACTCCTCCACTGCCCTCTGAAGAAGACGAAGCATTGATCAGAGACTATCTCCTGTACAACCTGCTCCAATCGCTTCTTAAGCGGGACATTCAAATCCTGAAGACCCTTAGTCTCAAAATGGCAGACCTCTACATTTTAAATTTGCAATACATGCAAAAAGGGAATTCTGATCATGCCTGGTCGGTTCAGCAGCAGATGAGGCAGCGCGGTATCCGGATTCAGAACCAGAGCCGTACCGCAGAAGATGGGGTGCAGGTGCTGTATCTATGCCGCGGATATGAACGCAGGCTGCTCAGCGACTGGGCCTCTCTCAAGGAAGCAATAAAGGAACAGCTTGTTTCGTATCTTGGCACGGATTTGGCGGCATACTAGCTCCAACTACGTACAAGACAGGAGCTTTCATGAAGAATATTTTCCATATTTATTCTACTGATTTAAATAGAATCGTTCGAAACTGGGCCGCAGCCGTCATCATCACCGGGTTGGCCATTCTCCCTTCACTATATGCCTGGTTTAATATTGAGGCCTCCTGGGATCCCTACGGCCAGACTTCGGGGCTGTCCATCGCTGTCGCCAACTTGGATAAAGGAACCACCCTCCGCGGCGAACCGATCAATCTGGGAAAAGAAATCGTGGAGTCTCTCCATCAAAATGAAAAGCTGGGCTGGCGGTTTACGGAGGATAGCGAGAACGCCATTCAGGGGGTAAGGCGCGGTAATGATTACGCGGCCATTGTCATTCCGGAGGACTTCTCTGCCCGTATCGGCACGGTGCTTAGCAACGAGCCTGTCAAAGCCCAGATCCTCTACTATACGAACGAGAAGATTAACGCGATTGCCCCCAAAGTCACGGCACAGGGCGCATCCGGCGTTGTCGAGGAAATCAGCAAAAACTTCATCAAAACCGCCAACGGTACCATCTTCGAGATTTTTAATACGCTCGGGATTGAAATCGAGAACCAACTCCCTGCGATTAATAAAGTGCGAAACCTTCTGTTCCGGCTTGAAAAAAGCTTTCCTGAGCTCAATGAAGCGGTAACCACAGCTCAGGAGGATATTAAGCTGGCCAACCAGCTCGTTCAGCAAGCCCATACCGCCCTCCCCCGCCTGGAAGGAATCGCTACCGAGGGCAAGGAAATGGCGGGCGCACTGGCGGACTTCGCCAATCAGGCTGCCGGTGCCTCGAAGTCTCTGGAGCCTGCCTTGCGTCAAGATTTGGAGGTATTGGGTGCAGCTACTGGTGCCCTCTCTCAGGCGCTGGACGCTTTAGGGCAAGCCGACATGGATCCGAAGGAGCTTGCCGACCGCCTGAACGCTGCCCAGGCTCGCGCCGAGACAGCTGCTGAAGCTGCAGCTCGGCTGAGCCAATTGTTTAAGCGGCTGGGCTCCGTCTCCCCCGCAGCAGCTTCAGGTGCCGCCAGGCTTGAGGAAATTGCGGCAAGATGGAAATCTGCGCAATCCGTGCTCCAGACCCTAACACAAGCGGTGGAACGGGGCGAGGAAGCACCCGCCGATTCCGTTGCTAAGCTGAAAAAACTTGCCGATGACATTACAGATCTGACCAACACACTGTTAAGCCGCTACGATAGCGAGATCGGTCCAGCCATAAGCAAAGCCTTCAGCAAGGGCTCCGATACCGCCAAGCGTGTCCAGAATGAGCTGACACAGGCGCTGACCAGCGTGCCCGACATCCAGCGCCTGTTAAAGGATGCCCAGAGGGGGCTCACAGTGGGGGGAGAAGAGGTGCAGCTTGCCCAGAGCCGCCTGCCGGAGGCCGAGCTTCGCATTACAACGCTGGCCAACCGGCTCCGGGAGATGGAAGCTGAGGGCGATATTCAGGAAGTCATCGATCTGCTTCAGAACAATTTTGAGCTCGAAAGCCAATTTTTTGCCGAGCCTGTCACACTGGAAGAGAATCGGCTGTACCCGATTCCGAACTACGGCTCCGCGATGTCTCCCTTCTTCACGACCTTATCGTTGTGGGTGGGTGCCTTGCTGCTTGTGTCCCTGCTCTCCGTTGATATTCATGATGAGGAGAGAAGCTTTCGCAGCATCGAGGTCTACTTCGGGCGCTACTTAACCTTTCTGACCCTCGCTCTGTTCCAGGCGCTGTTTGTCACCCTCGGCGACCTCTACCTGCTCCGGACCTATGTGGTGAATCCCGGCTGGTTCATCCTGTTTGCGCTGCTGATCAGCTCCATCTTCATGCTGATTGTATACACTCTGGTGTCGGTATTCGGCAATGTCGGAAAAGCAATGGCCATCGTGCTGCTTGTGCTGCAGCTGGCGGGTGCGGGCGGCACCTTCCCGATTCAGATGACACCGCCATTCTTCCAGGCGCTGCACCCGTACCTGCCCTTTACCTATGCCATTAGTATGATGCGGGAAGCCGTTGGCGGCATCCTGTGGGACATCGTGATCCGGGATGCCTTGCTCATGCTCATCTTCGCTGCCATCGCACTGGTCATCGGAATCGTGCTCAAGAAGCCAATCAACCGCGCCAGCAGCGGACTGGTCCGCAAAGCAAAAGCCTCGAAACTGATTCATTAAATCGGCATGCAAATAACCCTAATGAAAAGGACATCCCCACCGGCTTCTTATCACCAGGGGATGTCCTATGTGCTGTCGTTCCATTATCACTTTTTGGTATCCGATATTTCGTTCAATTGCTGCAGTGTATCCTCTCCCACGTCCCCCAGCCGCCAGATCGCAATCTTCGCGATGCCGGATGCCCGCGCCGTTTCAATCCAGCCCGCGACGGTCGTCCCATCCGCATACCACACGGTATGATCAGCGCCGAGGTCGTCGGTATATTCAAAATACAAGGCCCCGCTCGCTGGGTCTCTCTGCGGCTCGTCTGGAATTGAGTTCGCCAGCTCGATCGCCCGCTGCTCCGTCAGCGATGTGACTTTGCCACCCTCCGCCCAGTCAAACCCGCCAAGAGACAGAGCCAAACCATGCTCGCCGGGGATCTGCTGCAGCTTCTCTGCGAGCTCCCGGATCATGGCATGATCCGCCTTCGGTCCAGGTCCGCTGTGACCACCGTGCAAATTATAGGCCATCAGGACATAATCCGGCCCCTTCGGCAGGTCAAGCGATGCCGCGCGGACGCCCGGCTCCAGTACAATTCGAAGAGACAGATCTTCTGTCCGCAGGCGCTCATACAATTCACTGTACAGAGCGGACAGATTATCCCAGTCTTCCTTACGGACCTTCTCGTAGTCCAGTTCCACACCGGTAAAACCATGCCGGGTCACCTCAGCCACGATGTCCCCGATATGCCGGCTGCGGCTTTCCGGCGTAGCCACGATCCGGGATACAAGATCTGCATCTTTCTGCACCGTCGATCCATCCGTATTGAAACGGTCGTTCACGATGGTCAGAACCCTGCGAATCTGTCCGTCTTCCCGGGCAGCCTCCATGACCTTAGGGAGAGCCTCCAAATAATCCGGTGTAATGTGGAGTTCGTCTTGATGATTGAAGTAAACCGCAAACAGATGGATTTCTTCAAGCCCTCCGGCAAGCAGCTTCAAATCCGTTATCCCCGTCTTCCACTGCCAGTCCGTAATCCAGGCGGACAACCTGACCCCTGTCTGGGGCGGCTGTAGTACCCGTTCCTTCTCTTTGCCTTGTGGCCACCAGATGATGACAGCAGCGCACATGCTCACCAAAACTGTTGTTGCTGCCCATTTCACCGTTCGATACCTCATTCGTTGATCACACCCTACGCCACCCTAATTTTAAAAAGTCTCCACGGCCCAGTCGACAGCCCGGTTCACGGTTCTCTGCACGCTTGTTACCATACCGGTAAATCCAGTCGGCTTGTTGGTAAACAGCAGCTTCTGATCCCTGTCCGAAGACTTCGACAGGATCCTGACGTCTTCAAAAATGGCATCGTAGATGTCATCCTTCTCATTCTGCTCATGAAATTGCGATTCGAACGCTACGCCACCGGCACCAATCGAAGCATGCACTGGCTGCTGGTCCAGAATCAGCTGCTGATCAACGCTCAAGGACAGTGAATTGCCATCCACCGAGATCTCCAGCACCCGGCTTCCGCCGATGTTCACAGGATAATCGTTCTCGTCATCACGGGCGCCGGACTGCGTTTGTTCCTTCGTATACACCGACGCCTTGTCGAACTGCAGATCCTCTTCCCCCCATCCTACCTTCGGCAAGGAGTACGTGAACAGTGTCTCGGGAGGCTGCCCCGCAATCTTCTGTTCCACCGCCACGTTATTATTCTCCAGCAGAAGGCGCAGATAAGAACCCTTCATCCGGTCGTAACGAACATAGACGGATTGGCGTCCCACCACATTACCGAGCGCTTTTGCCGAGACGGTAACGTCAGACGCTTCACTTCCCTTCAAATATACGCCACCTGCCTGGGAGGGCGGAGACGTAACCACCATGCGGTTATCCTGGAATTCGGCCGCTCCGCCAAGCAGCTCCCACTTGTCGGCCTGCCGCTTGTCCCCCCGAACAAACTGCATGGGCTGCCCTTGATCCTTGCGCAGCTTCATGACAAGGTGATTGGTGGACCAGTAAGGCGCAGGCTGAACCCGAGTCAGATTATAAAGATCGCTGTCCTTCGTGTTAAAGGCGTTGCCCTCCCGGTTGAAATTCATGCCGAACAGCTGTTGAATCTGATCCGTATTCGCGTTCGCAACAAGCTGATTCATCCCGCTGCCAAGCGCATTGGCGTGCATAATCATGTAAGTGCCGGGAACATAGCCAAGCGCCTCCGTGTAGACCTTATTCATCACCTCATAATCTGCACGGACCCGTTCTTCCATCTCTACGCGATTCTCCAGCGGAATCATATTCTCATCGCGGATGAAATCCATCAGATAGTGGTTGTAATACTCCACGCTGGCTTTGCTGGTCAGCTCGCTCTCGTCTTTAACACCGATATAGCGGCCTTCCTTGTCAAAAATATTAATATACGTCAGTCGGTTGCCGTTGGTCCCCAGCTCCCAAAAACCCGTGCGGGTCATCTTCAGCATATCCTTCGGCTGCAGAAACTTCCGTTCGCTGTTGCCCATTTTGTTCGCGTAAGACAAAAAGGTTGCCTTATAATTGTATTTCTCCAGCAGCGGCTGCGCGAACAGGGCAGAATCGTTCCGCCCGTCTTCAAAGGACAGGTACAGCGCTTTATCCGGCAGCTTCTTGCCTGCGGCGTAATAATCGATAATATCCTGCTGCGATATCGTGACGTAGCCCTGGTCATGCAAAGCCTTCAGCTGGGCATCCAGCTGGCTTTTGGACACCAGCTTGGACGTTCCGGTACGACCAACTCCAAAATAGGACAAAGCGATAAAACCCTGTTCCTGACGCCAGGCCGATTTATCCGGCTCCTTATAGGCTCTGAAATCGAAAATCGCGTTCGCCAGCATAATCGCAACTACGCCCAAAATCAGAATCTGTGCCGTAACCTTTATGATTTTCCCGCGATTCTTTCGCCGAACATTAAGGGCAGTATTTTGTTTCTTCCCCATTTGTCATCCTCACTTCAACCGCTTTGACACATCAGAACGGTAATCCGAATTTTTTGCCTTTGCGCTTGCGGGCTTCCTTCTTCAGTCTGGCTTCAATATCCTGCGGCGTTTCCCTGGTCCCCCAGGTCGATTTCCAGAAGGTAAACCAGGCCACCGGCATTTGCCATAACAGCACAAATTCATAGAACAGACAGAACACGAAGCCGAACACCCAGAGCCTGCTCTTGCGAAACAGTAAATGGGCAAGGCTCATAAGCAGCGCCATCAGCAGCAAGCCCATCAGGAAGGTTCCCGGAAAAATGCCGTGAACGATTGGCACATAAATCAGGTTGTAGGCAACCACAACAGGCGCCGCGATCGGCACAATCAGCCCGATATAGAAGAACAGCGCCATGAACGGCTCTTTCCGCCATATAAAACTGCCAGCCCGCAGAGACTCGCGCAGCCAGGAGCGCTTCCAGCGCATCTGCTGCTTCAGGAATACCTTCATCTGTGAAGGAACGATGGTTGAGCATATGGCCGAATCCTGATAGCCGGTACGGTGTGTTTTTAGAATAAAATTGGTCATGCTCCGGTCATCACCGAAGGTTGCGGGTCTGCCGAGGAACTTCTGGTTCAGCCATGCATCCGCATGCTGGACAATCAGCTCTTTTCGGTAACAGGACAACGGACCCGACAAACAGGTTACGCTGTCAAACCATGATTCTGCCGCTTTCATAATCCGAAACGCAATATAATATCTGACCGTCTGAAGCTTCGTCATATTATTGGTATATTTATTCTCGACGTCTGTCCGTCCGGCCACACCGCCCATTTTCGGGTCCTGGAAGGGTTGAACGAGATGGCGTATGGCCGTCGGGTCCAGAAAACTGTCGGAATCCACAAAAACAACCAGATCATGCTTCGCCATCTCCACACCTTTGACCAGTGCGGCCCGCTTGCCTGCATTCTCCGGCAGCACCGTATAGGTCAGACGTTCCCGGGTAGCGTAACGCTCCGCCTCGGAATGAATCAGTTCGATCATATCCTGGATCTGCTGCACCGATTGGTCCGTCGAACGGTCATCCACCACGATAACCTCCAGCTTCTCAACAGGATAGTCCTGATTGATACAGCTGAGAATCGTGCGTTTGATCCAGTCGGCTTCATTAAAGCAGGGAATGATAATCGACACGCCAGGTGTATACCCGGGATTGATCGGCACATCGCGGTATAAGGCTCCGAATAGGTAACGAGTCAAGAGAAACAGTGCTGCAATAATGCTGTATAAATACAGCACCATATTGTATTTAAAATAGATGATACTCTCGGCGCGCATAAGCATAATGAAGAGCACCGACACGAACAGAAGCGCGCTGGCGGAGTAGACGGAATATCCCCACCGTTTTCGCTGAAAATAATCGGTTAGCGGCTTCTCGAATTCAATGGCAAGCATCAACTCGTCGCCGGATTCCGTTTTGTTTACAAACTGGCGAACAATGCTTGCATCAATCCGCACAGCCGATTCGAAGCCCTCGGGCATCGCACCCGGAGGAATTCGGAATCGGGCCTTCACCATGTCGCCAACTTCAAGGCTCGATGCGTCCGGCACCCTAAGCAGCAGGCCTGTACCCGAAATATCGGCCGCCTGCCCCTTGGTTCCAGAGCTTTTCTTTTTCCCCTTAGGAACAAGCAGCACCTCGAAATCTGCCACATAACGCAAACTGAGCATCCGAAGTTTATTCAAATATTCGGTATTGGACAGATCGTCTCCAGGTTGCAGCGCTCGATTCCCCCTCCGGTCCGCATTCATGCGAATTTGCTCCGGATCAGGCACATAGGAAAGAGTCCTTCTGTCCGTACGCGGTAACGTAAGTACTTCCTTGGTACTCTTTTGTTGCTTACTTTTTTTTATCCCCATTGCGTTCTCCCATCGTTATCTCACAAACTCCAATAATGAAAACCGTTGGCTTCACATTCGGCCTTTGGATAAACTCCCTTCACATCAATCAAGAGTTTCTCCTTCTCCGTGCTGAACATCCCGTTAAAGTCGGAAATCGCAAGCTGCTTGAATTCATGGTGAGCGACCGCTACGATTGCAATTTGGATTCCTTTTAACTCACGCATATCCGACAGCTCGATACCATATTCTTCATATGCCTGCTTCGAATCTACGTATGGATCCGTCACCATCGGCTGTATCCCGTAATCCTGCAGTTCGCGGATAATATCGATGACCTTGGAATTGCGGATATCCTGGCAATCCTCCTTAAAGGCAAGACCCATCACCGCAACCTTCGCTTGCACCAGATCAAGACCTTGGCGAACTGCAAGTTTAATGACATTCTGGGCGATGTATTTTCCCATCCCGTCATTGATATGCCTTCCGGCCAGAATGATCTTGGAATGATATCCGGTATCCTCGGCCTTGTATGTAAGATAATACGGATCGATTCCGATGCAATGTCCACCGACGAGACCTGGCCGGAACGGCAGGAAATTCCACTTCGTTTCCGCTGCCCGGAGGACGGCATTCGTATCGATATCCATCTGGTTGAACAGCATCGACAGCTCGTTCATAAACGCGATATTGATATCGCGCTGAGCGTTCTCAATGACTTTGGCTGCTTCGGCCACTTTGATGCTTTCTGCCCGGTGGACGCCGGCTTCGATAATCAGCTCATATAGCCTGGCGACCGTCTCCAGCGCTTCCGGATCGCTGCCGGACACGATTTTCACAATCGTTTCAAGCCGGTGCACCCGATCTCCCGGGTTAATTCGTTCCGGGGAATATCCCACCTTGAAATCCACGCCAAAGCGCAGACCTGACTCCGCTTCGAGGATTGGAATGCAAATTTCCTCCGTAACGCCCGGATAAACTGTCGATTCATAGACAACTACAGCCCCACGCGATAAGGCACGACCCACCATCCTGCTGGCACTGCGCACGTATTTCAAATCCGGCACATTCCCGCTTTTTACGGGGGTCGGAACGGCTACAATAAAACAACCAGCCTCCCTCAGCTTGTCCGGATCTGAAGTGAATACCGCCCTGCAGTCCCTAAGAGATGCATCTCCGATCTCACCGGTGGCGTCCATTCCGCTGCTGTACTGCTTCACCTTGTCTTCACTCAGATCAAAACCGATAACGTCCAGTTTCTTCGAAAATGCAACCGCCAGCGGAAGACCTACATATCCAAGACCCACCACCGCCAATTTGTCCAAGCGGTCTACCATGCTCTCATACAACCCCATATTATTCCATCTCCGTTGCGGCCTTGTTTTGCTGCATCATGTCCGCCATTTTAACAAACGTGTATCCCTTGCCTTGCAGGCCTTCCAGCACGCTTGGCAGAGCTTCTATCGTGTGAATATCATCCAGCATGTGCAACAAGATGACGCTGCCTCGTTCCGTTTTGGTCATAACTCCGTTCACGATATCTTTCGCACTGTTTGAAATGTCCCAATCCAGCGTTGTCACATCATACATGGCAATCACCGGATAACCGACAGCGGCCAGCGCTTTCGCCCGCTCATCATCTACCACGCCGGTTGGCGGACGGAACAGCATAACGGGCTGTTGTTGAATGGCTTCCGTAATGACCTGATGAGCCTTGACCACATCTTCCTGCAGCTCTTGTGGTGTTAACGAAGTAACAACAGGGTGACTATAGGAATGGTTGGCCACATCATGGCCGCCTTCTACCATCGCCCGTGCCAGGTTCGGGTTGCTCTCCACTCCTTTTGCCCGCAGGAAGAAGGTGGCCTTTACATCATGCTCTGCCAAAATATCGAGAATGCGGGTCACCGTTTTGTCGCTTCCGAAATCGTCAAACGTCAAGGCTACCTCTTTTTTGTTCGTATCCACTTTGTAGACGAGTTCATACTTCGCCTGTTGATAATCCGGATTGATTCGGGCTGCGTCATATCCCGGAATCTGTTCAAGCGGTTTGCGCTCTCCGCCATTCTCAACAAGCTCGTTCAACGTAACAAGCTGATACCCGATATCATCTGCAGCCTGGGCTATATATTGAATAGATGAGATCACTTCCGGATTGACGTCGGTATTCATCGAGATAATACCGCCTCTTGAAATGAATTTGGCCACATACTCTCCGATCTCTTCCGCACTCTGCATATTACGGTCCTTGGGGTTGATGTTGTAACTCACAACCGCCTTCATGCCGAGATGCGCAGCCGCCAGGGGTACATCGGCAGGGTAATCGCCGGAGCGTGTCCGAACATAGCGCGGCTCTGCTCCGGTTTCCCGCTTGATAACGTCATTCGCCAATTTGATTTCCTTATAGATCTGGTCATAATCAAGCTTGTTCATATCCAGTTGGTTCAGTGTATTGTTCTCGATTTCGTGACCTCTGGCCAAGATGGCACTGGCAATATCCGGCTCCTCCGCCACTCTCATGCCCGGCAGGAAGAAAGTTGCCTTGATCCCCCACGCATCCAGTTCATCGATCAGAGCGGTCATGGTCGCTTTATCACCCATGCCATTGAAAGTAAGTGCCAATTCTTTTTTGGCTGTGTAAACATACGGGATCTCCCTGCTCTTCTCCCCGGTATACCGCTCTACCTTCGGCGCGGGCGCCATCGGACCGGTTCCTTCATTAGAGGCTGGTTTACCGCCAAATAGACCACAGCCTCCCAATAATATCAGGATCATGAATAGTGCAGTCATTCTCGAAAGTATGTATGGAACTCGGAATTTAATAGAAACTCTTTTCATCTGGTTACTCCTTCTATATTTCAAACCGGGACTTTTGTCATGCAGTCATCCTGAACAAACCAATAGAATATAACACCATCCGTCCATAATTACTACAGCTGTTTTAAAGAATTCATGGATTTTTTTCTTTTTTTAGATGGCTGTAACCAAATTGAGGGGTATATGGTTCATTATACCTATTCACTCGATCCATCCACTGCTTTTGAATCATCTTTCATCCTCCTAGACTTGATGATTCATTATAAAATTCAATTCTATACAATTTCTAAACAATTCAAAAAACGCATAAAAAATACCCCCGAAGATCTCTGAAGACCTTCCGGGGGTACGCTGAAAGTTGAATGAGTGAATGATATGAAGCTGCTTGCACATTAACCCGGAATACGGACCGGGCTTACTACAAAATCACCGTTTTTCCTCGACCATCACCGTCCGTTTGTGAACCCAAGCCTGGTAATGATGGACAGCCAGGCCTGCAAAGGAGGAATGGACGCTGCCAAGCTTGGCGGCGCTCAGGGCTTCATCCTCCATTTCCTGCTCGCTCTTGGTGAAGAAGGTCAAATGCTCCCCTTCTTCCGTATCCCCAAGCTCCATGCCGATCCAGACGGACTTGCCGAGTTCGTCCGCCTGCTTCAGCTCTTCCTTGGACAATTCATACATTTGCTCCCCGCTGTCCCGGTATGCCATAACGGCAATTGCATCCGTATTCTGAATCATCCAGCGGCTGAACGAATCCGAATTCTCGCCTTTCGGTCCAGGTATGGAATCAAGCCAGAACGGAACGGCGGCACTGAGCGGGAGGTTCTGACGCTCCGCCTCCTGCACCCACACTTTCATGTTCGCGCTCCATTCTTCCACGACCTGCACCTGTTCCCGGTCCCATCTCCTTAGCACATAGGGCTCGACATCGAACTGCACACCCTCAAATTTCTCCTCAGGTGCAGAAGCCTGATTGTACTCGTCCAGCCAGGTTAACAGCTCCATCCCTTGACCCTGGCCTTCCCCATAAGCCCAATCCGGCTGCCCGCCCAAAGCATGTACGCTGATGCCCTTCTGATGGGCAGCCGCCACAAAGCGGCGATATTCCTCTTCCGTAACCTCTTTTTGGATTTGCAAAAAAATCGTTGTAATTCCTTCCCTCCCGCTAAAGGCTACAATCTCCTCCGTTTCACTCCGGATCAGACTTGCATCCCACAGCCAAGTGGCTTTGTTCTGATTCACCTTGCCTGACGGAAGAAGAAAAAGGATCAGCAGCAAAAGGCAGATGCCGGCAACCAGGATGATCAACTTCGCTTTTGCGTTTATATACCTCAGTCTTCTCGTCCACTTCATCAGATCAAGACGGCCTCATCCGGCTCGGCAACATGCTGAACGGAATGGCCAATCTTGTAGATATGAGGCTCGGCATACGCCTTAAATGCATTTCTCGTATCCAGGATCGGCACGCCCGCGGAAGCGATGGAATGGTAATCGAGATTACTATGATTCGTGATCAGCACAATGCAATCGTAACGACTGAATTTGGTGAGGTCATACTCCACGCTGCGGATCGTTGTGCCATGCTTGTCCACAAAGCTGTTGGCGTACGGATCGTAATATTCCACATAGGCGCCGTTCTCCTTAAACTGCTCATATACTTCAAGTCCCGGCGATTCGCGCAAATCGCTGATGTCCGGTTTGTACGCCATGCCAAGCAGCAGGATGTTGGAGCGCTTAATCGATTTGGCATACTCATTCAGAATCGTAGCCGTCTTGTTGATCACATAGTATGGCATATTGTCATTTGTGGATTGCGCCAGCTCGATGAATTTGCTGTAGAAACGGAAACCCTTGGCCTTCCAGGATAAGTACATAGGGTCCAGCGGAATGCAGTGACCGCCGATGCCCGGTCCCGGATAGAACGGCATGAATCCGAAAGGCTTGGTTGCTGCCGCATTAATTACTTCCCAGATATCAATGCCCATGCGATCACACATCATGGCCATCTCGTTCACGAAGGCAATGTTCACGCTGCGGAACGTATTCTCTAGCAGCTTGGACATTTCCGCAACCTTGGGGTTGCTGACAGGCACAACCGTCTCCACGTACTGCTTGTACAACGCCTCGCCCAGTTTAAGGCAAGCATCCGTTGTTCCGCCGATCACCTTCGGCGTATTGCGTGTATTAAACCGGCTGTTGGATGGATCTACCCGTTCCGGCGAGAAGCACAGGTAGAAGTCCTGACCAACCTTATATCCGAGCTTTTCGATCTGCTGCTGGATCAGCTCCTCGGTTGTTCCCGGATAAGTGGTGCTCTCCAGAGTAATCAACAGATTGGGTTTCATGAAGCGTTTGAGCTGATCGACTACCATTGTAATGTAGGATGTATCCGGGTCCTGGTTCTCGCTGAGCGGCGTCGGCACACAGATGCTAACCGCATCAATGACCGTAATCATGCTGTAATCCGTTGTTGGTTTAAAGCGTCCGGTCTCCATGCAGGCTGCAAGCTCTTCGGACGAGATGTCCGTGATATAGGATTCTCCGCGATAGATTCGATCAATCTTGTCTGAATCGAGATCGATTCCAATCACCGTAAATCCCTGTCTTACCATTTCTACGGCGAGCGGTAATCCTACATAGCCCAGCCCCACAACACCCAAAACAGCTTTCTTATTTTCAATGGCACTCAATAAAGTTTCGTATTCCTCATTCACAAGTATTCAACCTCCATCGGATGTATAGTCTGTTAGTCTATCGTCTCACTTTTTGGCTAAAGGATAGACCTCGTTTTGTTGAACTCTCTCCTTGCGATTAAAGAACTTCTCAGCTCAACTAATCACGTATCCATTCTTCATTCAAACATTCCTCATCAAGCTAAAGACGTTAATATCCATGTGTTTAATGAAGGCACCGGCGGATGCGGGCATCCAGCTCTACCGGCGAGAACGGCTTGGTTACATAATCATCCACCCCGTTCTGGAAGCACTGGCTGATGGTCTGCTCCACACGCTTCTCGGTCAATACAACAATCTTCGGCGGTTCCTTCACCTTGAGCTGCTGGATATGATGAATGAAGGGCAAACCATCGATGCCGTGCAGATTAAGCTCCGTCAGCACAAGATCAGGCTCCCATTTCGGGATAAGATCCAGAGCCTCCAAGCCATCCACCGCTTCGAGTGTTTCATAGCCTTGCATGGCCAAGCGTATTTGCAAAAATTCTCTCACCGTGGCGTCCTGATCCACAATAAGAATTCGACTCTGATCACGGTCTGCTTCCTCCTGCGTGAATATATGAATATCCGAAGAGGTGCTGAGCCTAGCCGCTTCCGCCATCTGCTTCATCGTCTGCGTTGACGGTGTTTCAGTAAGCGCTGCAAGCGTAATTCTCGGATCCGACTGCTCCAGCCGGCCCTGAAGATGCTGCTTCAAGAGCAGTGCCTGATAGTGGGCGGCATCCAGCGTATACCCAGGCAATGTAAGGGCCAAGACGCCGGTACTGACATCTCGCAGAACCTCGCTGTTCACACCGGACAGCTGGTCCACAAAGCTTTGGACCTCCGTCAGCTCAGCATCCGTTCCGGACGGATCGCCAGCACAGTACAGAAACAGCAAAGCTGTTCCGTTTCGGTGTCCTCTCACTTCCTCCTCCAGGCGGCCGTAAAAATCAACGGCCTGCACGCGTTGCAATGTTGCGGATTGAGACATAATTGTAAGTCCCACCTCTCTTTATGGTTTGACGCTGTAAAAACATGAACCGGGCCTTGATGTCAGGCTGCCTCGTTCTTGTCTTTCCAGCTCTGCCGGGTCATGGTTCCCCATGAATTGTTGTTTTGCATGTATTGAATATGCCCCTGTACCCTCCACAGCACGCCCAACTGGTGGTAACCCACAAATTTGAGTGCCGAGAAGAGAAGCATCTTCACCAGATCCGACAATTTGGTATACCGCCGGAAGGCCATCTCCTCCAGGATGAGGGCGCCTACACTGAGCAGGTACCCGCTTAAGAAGTTGACGAGTCCAAACACGACCAGTACTTGCCAATTTGTCATATCCAGCATTACATATCCAAGCAGAGCCAGAAGGCCCGTGATTCTGAAATAAGGGTTTAGCGCTTCAAAAATAACGTTGTAGGGCATTGTCAGCAATCCCATGACTTTATATTTCGGGTTGAACAGCATATTGCGGTTCTCGATCATGTTCTTCAAATTTCCCCGTCCCCAGCGCTTGCGCTGGTTGGACAATATGTTGTAGCTGTCCGGCGCCTGCGTCCAGCACACTGCTTCCGGACAGAAGGAGACTCGATATTTGATTTTATTTTCCAGCATATAGCGGTGCAGCTTGATGATGATATTCATGTCTTCTCCGGGATAACCGCCCCGATAGCCGCCTACGGCAATGACATAATCTTTTCGAAACATGCCGAAGGCTCCGGAGACGATGATAAGCCCGTTAAGATGACTCCAGCCGATTCGTCCCCCCAGAAAAGCTTTGAGGTATTCAATCGATTGGAACATGGGCCACATACGGCGCGGCAAGGATACGTCCTTAACCTCTCCGTTCTCAATCACGCAGCCGTTGGCAATTCGAACATCTCCCCCGATGGCCACCGTCTCTTCCGGGTTCTCCATATACATCCGGGCCATCCGGATCAGCGCATCCTTCTCCAGCAATGAATCCGCATCAATGGAAGAGATCAGCGGATAACGGGAGAGGTTGATTCCCGCGTTCAATGAATCCGCCTTGCCGCCGTTCTCTTTATCAATCACGTATAACTGCGGATACTGGGGGTTGTAATAAATCCCGCGCATCTTATGGGTATGGATGTTCCCGCGCAGCTCCGGATTTGGCAGCAGCGTCAATCCATACTCCTCAATCAGCACCTGCAATGTGTCGTCGGAAGATCCGTCATTGATGACAATAACCTCGTACGTGGGATAATTCAGTGTCATCAGACAACGAACATTCTCTGCGATCGTCAGCTCTTCGTTGTAAGCGGGAACCAGCAGGGATACGGATGGTACCAGCTCGGAGCCGGACAGCGTATTGTATTTTGAGTAATTAGCCCGTCTGAAAATATCCCGGATATTTCTGAAAGAGAACAACAGAATTACAAAATAAAGCGCGCTAACGGCCATGACGTAATATATCGCCACCATGCCGTAAGTGAGCAGGATGTCTCTAAGCAGTGTAATCCCCTCCTACTCCTGCAACGGTGCCGATGCGCTTACTCGGTTGAACACCGAAATAACGATCGTACACCAGTTTTCTTTTGTTATAGGCAACCATTTGCTCCACTTGTTCATGTTCGCCTTCCTTGGCCATGATCCGTTCGATCCGGTACAGTGCCGTTTCCCTTGCCGGACCGGTTCCTGTCAACGCAGCCTGACACAGTGTCTCGAAGCCTTGTTCTCCAAGCATGGCAAGACTCTCGGCGCTATGATTACGCACATACCAATTGTCATCCTTCAGGGCAGAAGCCAGAAGCGGAATGCTGCCTGCGGCATGAAGCCGTCCCAGCGCCTTCGCTGCTGCTGAACGTACTTCCCACGCATGATCATTCATTAGCTCCTCAATGGTGTCATCCTTCAGGGCAGGGTTGGAGCTCAGGTACAGCTTGACCGCTTCTGCGCGTACGTCCTTCTCCTCGGATCCCACCAGTTTGCCCAGTGCAGGAACGACCGCCGGAATGGCTTGCCCCCACATGGCAACGAGTGAAACCTTGACCAGTCCCGGATCCGGATCATCCAGAAGCTTACGCATAAGGCTGGCCGAATCCAGCCGGGTCTCGAGCAAAATATCGGCAGCCATATGATGAATGGCTTTATCGTACGAGAGCAGCTTCGACAGCATCTCCCGAATCTGCTGGGACTGCACCGCGCTTTTGGCTATTGCCCGCGCAATGATGATGGTCATGGGACCGTATTTCATGCGATTCATCATATGCTGAAGCTGCGGCACCGCCTCTTCGGCACGCATCCCCCCAAGCCGGTAGGCCGCCTCGATTCGGCGGTCTTTCCGCAGGCTGGACAGTGCCCGGATATCGGCCTCCACAAATCCGGCATCCCTGCACAAGCGAAGCAGCTTCTCTCTGGCATCCCCTTTGAACTGCTCGATCCATTCCATAAACTTGGCCTGAATGACCCGGCGTTCTGCCGGGGTCAGTTTGCCAGGCGGAAGCTCTGGCGTTATATCGCCATGCAGATGGGTCTGCACATACACAAAGTAATCATGGTACTTTTTCTTTAAACGTTCCATTTCTTTCTGCTCGGCATTATGCTTGATCTTCATTTGGAACAACAGGATAATGCCGGCTGCAATGAGGCCGAGACATACATAGATGAATACGTACGCCATGGCTAAATTTGAAAACATATCCGATGGCTCCTCCTTTTATTTAGCATCTGATTGCCGCCCCGGTTCAGGCAGGCGGGTGAAGATTTCCTGCATATCGTAATAGCTTTGCTTCAACCGCTCACTGTACTTGGTGGCTTCCCACAGCTCCCATGTATAGGGTTTGATATCCTGCAGGTTTATAGCCTCCGGCGATTCGGCTGCCGAAGCCCCGTTCTGCTTCGAGCGTTCCGCAATCCATGGTGCCAAGCGAATTCCATCCGCCGTCACGGTGCTGAATGAGCGCTTGTCTTGAAGCGGAGTGTAATCCACAACCTGCAGCGAGCTTGGGTCTCCGAATCCCAATAGCATCCAAGGAATTCGCATCTCAATGAACTGTCCTTGATACTGCCACGCTGTAAGAGAATTGAAATCCGGAGATTCCGGATCGGTGGTCCCCCGTTTGAGAATTCCTACGGTTTCATCCACAAACGGATGAGAGAAACGGGTGTCCGGGGGATTCATCAGCAGGCTGATCGCCAGCTTCCAGGAGTGAAACGATCCACCCGGTACTACAGGATCATTCTTCGTGCCCTTGGCTTCCTCCCCTGGCAGCATCCAATATCCTTCTTCGCCGTACAATCGGCTGTGAAAGTCATAAGATGGCGCTATGGTTACCTGGGACTCGTCCTCTTGCCCTAACTGAATCAAAGTCTCCAAAGCTCCGCCGGTAAGCGTTCGTCCTGCCAGCTCCTTCTCCGGGATGTCTCCGCCTTGAATCGTGTCCGCTCCAATGAAGAGCTTCGAACGCTCAGGGTCAAACACCTCGCCCAGCTCCATGCCAATGTACAGATAGGCTTCATCATGAGTCAGCCTCATGCTCTTCACCCCCGGAGCCGTTCCGGACCAGGCCTTAACTTCCCCATCGGGAAGCTTATCCCAGTCAGCCAAATCTCCGTCAATCGTAATCTGCTCTGTTTTACCCGGCTGCATGGCCAGAACCCCGAACATCTTCTCGTTGGTCAGAACATTCAACCAGAATGCCCGGCGGTCTGCTGGGATTTCAAAAGGCATCGTATTCCATGTTTTCTTGAACCATTCGTCCTGCCACATGAACAGGATTGCCCCGGAATATCCCTCATCGTAAATATCCTGGGTTAGTGAGACGTTGACCAGACCCTGCTCTGCTTCATCATGTCCGCCTTGATCCCTCCCTCCAGGACCATGGTGTGAAACGCCTATGGATGACGGCACGCCATATTCGGTGACCATGATCGGCATATCCTCGAACTCCGCCTTCAATTTGCGCAGGTAGGCTTTGTATGTGTTGTATTCCCCGTCTCCATCAGGAATGGTCTGCAATGTTTCGTCCGTTCGGAAGAAATCCGGATAGTACGGATACACATGGTAAGCCGCAAAATATCCTGCTTCCCAATTCACCGGTGTGACATGCCTCGCGTCCACAGACACCAGATCCTCCTCGAACAGCGGTTCGCCGGGATGCTCCAGCACATCCGTTGTGACCCAATTCGTAAATGTCATCGGATGCTGCCAGCCATACTTCTGCTCCTCGGTAGCCGTATAATCCAATAAAGATGCCAGCCAATTCTCGAAGGGGCTTGCGTCTTCCGTCCCCGAGAAATAGGAGCCCTCGTATTGAGGAACATCCTTATGTACCGTATTTGTTTTCTCAACCATGGCGGGGTCCCACTCTGTACCCACATGCCAGGCCATCAGGTACTTGCCTGCATTGACCTTATACTTGCCACTCGACTGCCCATGTTTGGGCTCTACGTTGATATCCCCATAGACAGCCGCGACTGCCTTGGATATTTCGGCTTTAAACGTCTGGACGATTTCCTCGTCATAAGCATCCTGACGCTCGATCAGCTGCTCCTCCGGCGACCAGATGCCCTGCATAAAGTACAGGGGGTCTTCGCCTTTATCACGGTTATATTTCACCAAAGCCGAGTAAAAGACCGGATTGTGCACCGTATAGACCCTGATGACGTTTGCTCCCATGTCATCAATCTGCTTGAACCAACGCAGGTAATCCTCCTCCGTTGCCGGCAGCTCACCAGGATAATGCCCCGGTACCGTTGCACCCAGATTCACGCCTTTGGCAAAAACCTCATTCCAAACCTCTTCGTTTTCATATTCCAATAAAGAGGTGCCCTCGGTTTTGAACTTCATTTTCACGCCGTCCGCATCCGCATACGTTTTTAATGACGGTCTTAGATATCCTAGAATTACAGCGGCACCGCAGAGAAGCACTATAGTGCAAAGCGCTGCGATTACCCACCATTTTCGTCTGCTCATCGTCTTCGTTGCTCACCTGCCCCTTCTATGACATGCTGATTGCTGCACCGACGTTCATGACGTGAGCTATACTCGTCATTCTATAGCCGATGCGTTCCCGATACCATATTCCTTCTTTACCAACTTTTCTAATACCGACAGTAGTCTTAAAGAAGCGGATTTAACACTCCCATAACTTTTCCCCCGAATCATGCATCGCCGTCTCTTCAACCTTGTCATTTGACAACTTCACAAGATGATGTTAGTTACGTGTAGCTAACGGGCATGGCCCCGAAGAAGCTGTAGCCTGTATGACTTTATCCCATGAAAGGAGTACAGCGTGTTCAGACCGTTTTCAGAAAATTTTCGTGAATCGTAATATTAAACGCAGAAAAATTGCTAAAGTTCCGGTCATTTTTACATCATTATCCATAGTTATGACAAAATTGATACCAAAGTCGTATAAAAAAACGGCTGAGAACCGCATTCTGTAAAGGATTGGCAATATTAGCCTTTTATACAAAATGAGAACAGAGTCCTGTACCGGGATTGGGTAATATTCTATAGATTTGATTATCAGGATCAAGTGGTAAGTATCGCCTATTTTTGATGATTTCGGTCTCGATTACTTAGCAGTAGTTTACATAAATTAGTTTGAAAATTTACACAAATCCGGGCATGACAACATAAAACAGACCCGATAATTAGTCTTGCGGGTCTGTTTGTAAGGCTATGAGGTTGAAAAAGTTACCTTGATTACCGTTTATTCTACAGGCAAATGTCACCTTCACCTCCAAAATGTCGAATATCTCCACTCCTCTACCCGCCCCTATATAAGCGCCAGTGGCGTTAATTGATTCATCGTTTAGACATCGGCAACATCCGACCCTGAAATCCACTGTAGTTCCCCGGACATCTGATGAATTGCCCACGTCTTTGTGACCAAGTCGATTGTACCTCCCCCCGAGGATAAAACCCGTCCTCCTTATTTCTGAAAATTCAGGAGATCAAGCATTCGATGCACGCCGACACCCTCGATCAAGATCGGCATACGGGGACCTTCATCGCGGCCAAGGACCAATTGATAGATAAGGCTGAACAAACGCTTCTGATTTTGTTTCATCATCTTCTTATCATCATGGTGGCAGATCGCATAGATCTTCTCCATTCGTGTTGATCCAGTAAGCTCGGCATCCTTCAGCAGATCGCATACGGTGTGAAGCCATTGCCGCTCCAATGAATCCAACGTCTCGTACCGTTGGTGATCCTGGTGCTCCTTCACGGTAATCAGCTTTTGCGGATACCAGTGTTTGATCCAATACTCGGCTCGTCGTGCGGTGGGTTCGAGCTGCTCCTTCGCATAACTTTCACCAACTCGATGCAATAGCTCCTGCAGAAGTCGGTAATCAAAATTCACGAGCGGCAATATGCCGGATAGCTGGCTGAATTTGGGAGCCCGGCCCGGATGGCTGTCCGGCATGGAGAGCTCGAGTGCAGCCTCAATATCAGGGCTTAACTCCTTAGAAGCAGCAGGATTGCGGTAACGCTCATATTCGGTATAGTTACGGATCACATCTTCATCAAGTCCGATATGGAAGGGTGCATTCGGCTGATACTTGGCAAACATAAACAGAATATTCTCAGGCGCGTACACCTTCAGCAGGTCCCCAGGCGTATAGTTGCTGCCGGAAGAGCTGGACATTTTTGCATGGCTCCCCTTCATGCTTATAAATTCGTAGGCCGCATAGGAAGGCGCTGGATTTCCGAAAATGTTCTCCGAGATCACTTTGGATACATTGTAGCTGCCTGTTTCCGACGAATGGTCTCTGCCTCCCGGCTCGAAGGCGACATTTTCCATCTTCCAGCGCATGGGCCAATCGATTTTCCACTGCAATTTCATATGCGTTGCCTGCAGGATCGACAGGGTGCCCCGATGCCCACAGATGCAGGCATAACCCAATCTTTCCGTTTGCTCATCGAATTGCTGTATCGTCGTTGTATCCCTTCTGCATTCCTCACAGTATACCTGTACTGGATAATAAACAGCCCGTTCTTGGTCATGGGCTCCACCCGTTTTGAAGGCATGCAAGATATCGTAAATTTCCGTCCTGTGTCGGATCGCGTGAAGCATAAGCGAATTATACCGCCTGGATTGGTACTCCCGGCTCTGATAAATAAACTCGGGTTCGATCCCGAATTCGGCTAAGGCAAGCTCGAACTCCTTCTCATAATGCTCCGCATAGGAAGCATGACATCCGAACGGACATGGGACCTCCACGTAGGGCATGCCGATGTACTGCTCAAACCCCGGGTCCACTCCCGCAGGAACCTTCCGGAATCGGTCAAAATCATCCCAAGAGAAAATAAACCGAACCTTCCTGCCCTGCTTTCTCAGCGCTTTTGTTACAAAATAGGCCGTCACGATTTCCCGGAAATTTCCGATATGCACAGCCCCGGAAGGACTGATTCCGGCTGCGCACACATAGGTCTGCCTATCTGGATACCTCTCGATCAATTCGTTCGCGATTCGTTCTGACCAATGCATTCCGAGCCCTCCTCTAATTCGTTTGGTAAAAACCAAAAAAAGCCCTCATCCGCAAGATTGTCATCTTGAGGACGAGAGCTTTGAGAATACGCTTCGTGGTACCACCCCGGTTTGTGAAAGCTGTCACCAGTTCCACCTCTTCAGGTACGGCATCACGATGCTTATACCCTATCTCTGTAACGGGAGAGGCCCGTCGTAACATCCTTGAGCCCTTCTGCCCAATTCCTTACGCAGCTCCGAGTCTTTGTTCATTAAGAATATTGCTGCTCCATTCCCACCTGCCAGGAGCTCTCTGCAAACAACGTTTCTCAACTACTCTTCTCTTCATAGCTTTTCATTGTTTCCATAATATTTAAGCCATATTAAACCATGGCAATTCGAAATGTCAAGCAAGTTTACCAACAATCCGCCTATAGGTTGCCTCGTCCGAGACAACATACAGCTTGGCGTCCCGCGGGATCGGCTGATCCAGCTTGCGGTTAATGGTGAGGTCGTTGCGATCGGAGATAAGCGTCGCTCCCTGCCGCAGCAGATCCTGAAAGGCATCGCCATAAGTCTTCCATGCCTGGTTCAATGACACTTCATATATATCATCGCCATGCTCACGGCTAAGCAGTTGCATCAGCACATCCGAATTGCCCTCCTGCAGAGCTGCACGTACCGCTAAGCGGGAAACCGCATCATGCGAAAGAACAAACTCGTTCACATGGTTGTGGCGGAAATTCTGAACATGCTTCTCCTGAACAATCTCCACCGTGGTATGTACATTTGGTGCAATCCGTTCAATGCTAGAAACAATCAAGAGCGATTTGCCATCCACCAGCGCCGATTCATCAATCCGAGCGTCTGCAAATACAATCGCCGATTTCGCCTCCAGGATATTGGCCCGCATCAGCACGTCATCTGCTGACGGGTCCCCGCTAATAAAATGCACCTGTTCGAGATGCTCTGCAGGATGCTGACTGGAATCATCAATGACAACAATCTCGGACTCCGGCGAATACGACAAAATCTCATCGATGGCGGATTGCGCTTTTTTGCTCCAGTTTATAATGATCACTTGACCGCTGCCCCGAAAATTCAACCTGCCCGCCCCTCTCTGCCGCTGCATACTTCCAAACGATTCGATCACTTTACCAATTACTAAACTCAGCAGCCCGATACCAAAAATATATATAAATATGGTCAGTATCTTGCCGGGCACTGTGACTGCATAATAATCGCCGTAACCTACGGTTGCCATCGTGGTAAGCACCCAATAAAAGGCGTTAAACCCGTTCTGAAAGGTTTCCGGTTCCAGCAGAAATGCCAGCGTCGAGCACAGTACCACAAACAGAATGACAAGTACGCTTATCGTCGTTTTACGCAGACGCATCATTTTCAAAGATAATCTTAGAAAAAAGTGCACGTTCCTGATCCTCTCCCCAAGGGCGCTATTCTTCCTAAATAATCAAGCTGCTGATCGCAAAGGCTGTACCGATAAACACCATAGCGAGCAGAATTCCGATAGCTACATTCCCCTTTTGCAGTTGCTCGGAGATGCGAAGACCCGGCGTAACCAGCTCGAATACCCAATAGGCAACGATCAAACATACATACCCTACGGCAAACCACAGAATCATATGCCAGATCGATGAATTCGTGTATGCTGATATCCCCAGGATAATGGCCGTTGCCATAAATTTGCCTCCAAAAGCCAGTCCTACCGCTGTATTCCCTTTCTTCAGCTCCTCCATGTCGTTAAACCGGGTCATCCAGCTAAATATTAACATTCCCAGCAATTGAAGCACGATAATGCAGAGCACACTTATTACAATATTAACAACGACCGTCAATCCGCCCACCCCCGAAATTTTGCATAGGCCAAGTCGTAATCGGCGAAATCATGGACTTCCTCCAATACAACATCAACCGTTTTCTTTTTCTCCATTGCGGTAAAACGCTTCTCGTCAATCGGCTGTTTGATCCGGTTTCCTGTCGGCAATTCAACTACCGCAAAATGTCTTGTTTCTTTTTTGTATGTTGTTTTGTATACACCAATCAGCTTCACATCCGTTTTAACCGTGACTTTCAGGTTGGTTAAATCCGCTTGCGCGCTCTTCTTGTCCTTGAACGATTTGATCGTCTGCCAGGAGGATAACCGGATATCATTCCGCTGATTCGCATCGGTGGCGAGTTCGGCGTCCATGAATTCAAGCGTCCAGATTTTGTCCCCGGTCGCATAATTGTTGTCGTTTGGCAGCAGCTCGTTATCCGGCAGCACTGTCATATCTCCGCCAATCAAATCGCCTACCGTGCCTTCAACAATTCGGTAGTCCCATGGCACACGGGTAGAGGAGGATACTTCCTCTGAAGAACCGCTATGGAACACGGACGACTCATTGCTTCCGCATGCGCTCAGCGCCAGCACCATGATCGATAGAATCAGTACAGCCAGCACGACAGAAGGCTTCCTCTTCCTTAGAGGAGCGCCGCTTGGCTGCATTCCCTTTTGTTTCAACTGCATTTATTTCACTCCCATTGCGATAAAATGGCTGGAATTCCCCGTAATCAAGCCGCCCGCCCGTCCGAGCAAGCCGCAAGGGGTTCCATTCAGCACGAACAATCCGGTCAATAAATGAAATGCTCCTTCCGCTGTCTCAACCCGAGCCAAGTCCGCTCTTCGTTGATAGACCGTCGGGAACATCACACTCGTGTCGTAGCCGTCCTGATCCTCTACTTCAAGCTGACCTGCCTGATCGTACAGTTTAACAGAACCACCTTCACGGCCGAACATGGATTTGGAGACAAAATGACCGGAGAACACCGGTTTGTTGTATGTCGGCAGCATATATTTAAGGATGGCTTCCCGTTCGTTCTCCTCGTACAGAAGCCCCAGCTCATACATCCCCCACATGGCGGCAAGCAAACCTTTGGATTGCAGCAGAATGCTGTGCGGTGAGTTGAACAGCTGCAGTCGTCCCGTCTCGATGGCATAGGCCAGCGCATCTCCGCCATCATCGACGGACATCCATTCCTTCGGGTATAGGGCAAACATTCGGTGGATCTCCCGGCCGGCACCGTCCTTCAGCATGCCTTCATCCACCCACAGATCAAGACAATCCACCAATTGAATATCAAGACCGCTATGCCGGACCAACGCTTCAATCGTACCGGAGTCCTCTTTGTGCTCACCATATGCAATACAGGCTGCCGTATCGGGACGCTCCACTCCCCACGCCGCTGCAACCAGCTCCTGCATTCCTTCATTGGGCGAGAAGATTCCGGCTTGCCGACACAGCCATGGAGTGGCAATGGAAGCTTCAACATAGCCTGTAGGCGTATCCGCATTCAACTCAAGCAGCTTGATGCTGCCGTCATGGGCAATGGCAAAGTCAAACCTGGCATACCTGCTGATCAGCCCCTCCTCCGGGAGCGGGCATTCATCGAGCATTTGCCATAGGATTGGCGGAATGCCAATCAAACTGTATATGTGATGATTGCGATGAATATTGCGAACGGTTTTGTCTAAAATCGTCCACAGTATAGATGCCGCTTCTTCCAGCTCGTGATAGGTCTCTTGACGCATGGTCACAATCTGGTCTATCCAGTAGGCTTCCCCTTCCATGTCCGCCCACGTAAATCCAAGCTCCGCAAGCTCTGACACCCGCCCGTTCCGATTGAGCTCGGGCTTTCCTGTAACTTCAAACACACTTTCTTGACTCATCCGCCAAAACCACCGGATCTGGAGCTGGATTTCGAACCCGAGGAGCTGAATCCACTGGAATTACCACCAATGCCGCCGGATTTGGACGAGGTGGAGCGGCGTGTAATCGTACCCGAAGATGAGGTTGAAGTTTTGGGGCGAACAGTCGAGTTTACCACCGGTTTGTTCTGGAACGTACCACTCGAATACGTGCGGGGTTTGTATGGTTTACCACTGTTCGCGTAATAACCGCGGTGATTGTTATACCATCCGCTGGATGAATAATAGGAACCGTTGTTAAACAGCATGTGATAGAGCAGTAGATCATCCCAGCCGAAGCCTGAGTTGTACCCGCCATAGTTGTTGACAACCGTCGTTCCGCCGCCTGAGCCTGCTGCAGCTCCCTCGACCGGCTCATCCTGGAATTCTTCCTCGCTTGGAAACGGAATGTTCCAATCCACATTCTTATCAAAATACTTCTTTACTTCTTCTGTTGACCAGGACACCAGCTGCGGCTCGTCAGCCGAGGTAACCGCTTCCGATGCGAGATCCTTTGCGGCTGCGCCCGATACCAGAAAAGCATTCGCTAACAAAGCGATGCCGAGCGAGCTTGACAAGACCCGGATCGGTTTGCCATCCGGCGTCAGCCATTTCGATGCCGGATGCTCTTTTTTGTCTTTTTCATGACTCAAGATGATTTCTCCTTTCGGACAGGGTTCATTCGTTCCGCATCGGAACGAGCAGAAGCTCCAGTTTGCCCGTGTCTACATTTAATCTGCCTTCAATCGTTTCGTATTCCCGGCCGCCTGCGACGATATAGTTCACATGCTCCAGTGCGGCAACCATGTTAATCGTCCATGCACGCTCTTCAATCTGGATCAGTTCACCATCCGGTCTCTTTTCAAACAAAATGACATTCATTCCATTATCCACTGGTTCTTACCCCTTCCATCTAAGCAGTGAGTATTGATACGTGCAATATTTGGAATCGTTTCAGAAATCTATGATCAGTTATCAACGCTTGCAGAAGCGATAATCTTCCAAAAGACGCAATCCATATAATAACACCGCTACAGATTATTTACACCTTCGAATTAACATTAAAAAACTCCCGAAAATGAACATTCTAGCCATACAATGCCTGATTCTTTACGTTTTATAGGGTGTAGCATCAAATTTCGTGATCATGGTCTCCCTTGACATTGCCACTCATGTCATCGTTTAAAATCAAGGGCATTGCCCGCTTGATGCGGAAGGCTCCAGAAGATGAACGACGCCCGGCGCGATAAGCAACGCGCTGCGATCGGGAACACCACATGCAAAGAAGCATGGATCATTCCGCGAGGAACGAACCATGCTTCTTTTTTATAACCATAATCGCTGGTTTATCTGAACAATTCCCTGATTTCTTGCAGGTTATCGGCAAATCCGATAAATACGTTATCGCCAATAACGATGGTAGGCACAATCTGTTTCCCCGTCAGACGCCTCACTTCTTCCGGATATTCCGGATTCTGTGTGCAATCATATTCCATGTACGGAACTCCCTGCTCCTTGAAATAACGCTTGGCGTGATGGCAGTCGCTGCAGGTGGGAATGGTGTATATTTTCAATGTTTCCGTCATATCGATCACTCCTTGTAAGTGAATATTACTGGATCTCAACGACAAAAGGCACCGTCATCACTTCGCCCTGGTGTTGAAATTGCCCCCAAATCTTGTAGATGCCGCTATGCGGAAAGGTAGCGACAAACTCCGCTTTCGGTCCCGTGCTCTGCTCCTCCAGAGGATGCACATGGATGTACTGCTGGGCGTCTGCGGACAGAATGACAACATGCCCGACCGCGCCCAGGTATGGCTCCAAATCGCTGATTCCCTGCTTTGTCTGCGCATCCCGAATATGATAGCTGAGCACAACCTCTTCATTCGATAAGGTATTGCTCAGGCTCAGTTCAATTTCCTTGCCGTTTACTTGTTGGATCAGACTGGTGTCAGGTTTAACTGCCGAAGCTTCTCCTTCTTCTCCCTCGATCCGGAGCCATTCGCTTAGCGTCGTCCCTTCAGCACCCTTGGGGACAAAATCCGCAAACCATTTATATTCGCCGCCAGCCGGAAAAGTAGTTTTCACGGTAAATTTACCATTCTCCATGTAATCGGGATGGATATGGTGGAAAAAAGACAAATCCCGATTCACGATGATCAGATGCAGCAGTTTCTCATGATTGACATCAAATTCCTGGACGGGTGCGCCGTTACTGTCTGTGATCTGAATCGATAGCTCGGTTTCGGTGCCTGCGCTTACCGGCTCATTCGATGTAACTGCAGCTTTGTAGTTGTTCGAGGCAGCCTCATGCCCGCCTTCGTGTCCACTGTGTCCGTTCTCTTCCTGGTTTGCGTTTTCCTGATTTGGGTTCCCTCCCTGGCCACCCGTATCTTGTACCTGCTTCGCGTTATCGCATGATGTCAACAATCCCAAAGCAAGCAGGCCCGTTAAGATTAGCAAGGTCCCCTTCTTATTCCACATAGGCTATCACTCCAATCATGGATATACTTTGCGGTGCCTTTAATTCTCTTTTATTAGTATACCCCCCTATCCTATATTTAATCAATTTTAGTTTTCTTCCTCCCCACACAGATAACACCTTGCAATTGAGGCAAGGTGTTCTTCTATTCTTCACTATTACCCCAAGAACCCATTTTATTCCTTATGGCTATAAGCACGTACAGCCGATGATTTCATAAATCTTCTCCATGTCCACATGCTCCCGCACGATGTCTGCCACACGGTCGAATTCCACGAATTTGCGTGCCTCGGCTTGGAACGTTACCGGAATGGCATCCAGTCCCTTACTCCCCCGGACACCGTTCAGCCATGACCTGCGGAAGGCATCGTTGTCAAACAACCCGTGCAAATAACTTCCCCATACTCGGCCATCGGCGGTAGCCAAGCCTTCTAGATGGATAGGAGTATCTTCTTCACTTTTTAAAGAATTCTCGCAGTCTGCTTCTATTAAAAACAGTGGATGGTGCCCCGATCCGCCAGGCATCGAGGTCCATTCGGTCACGCCCATATGGATTTCATAGGCCGCTATCGCCACATTGGCCTCTGTATCCGGTAGAATGAGTCTCAAAGGATGTTCCTGTGACAATCTCCCTTTTACGCGAACGGTCCTTTTCTGTTGTAAAAAGGAGGTCCGGATCGGCAGCAGCCCAAGTCCTGCCGCATCCCGTTCGTTTCCTTCCACCGCATGCGGATCGGACAACTGCTCGCCCAGCATTTGATATCCTCCGCAGATGCCAACCAGCTGCACATCCCGCTGCTGCGTCTGTTTCATAATCGCATCCGCCAGCCCCCGATCCTGGATAAACCCGAGATCGCTGATCGTATCCTTGGTGCCAGGCAAAATAATGACGTCCGGCGTCCCGAGTTCATCCACCGATTGGACAAAGCGCACGGTAACATCCGGCTCCCAGCGCAGCGCATCAAAATCCGTAAAGTTCGAAATCCGCGGATACCGGATAACAACAATATCGAGGTCGCGTTTTTCCTGTCTTTGATATTGAAGCTCATCCAGCACAACGGAATCCTCAGCCTCGATTCGCATGTCCTGAATATAAGGGAGAACGCCCAGCACGGGAATGCCCGTCCGCTCTTCTAGCCAGTCCAGTCCCGGCTTCAGCAGTGCCAAATCCCCGCGGAACTTGTTGATGATAAACCCCCGGACCCTGGCAACCTCATGGGGCTCCAATAGTTCAAGGGTGCCTACGATGGAGGCAAACACGCCGCCGCGATCGATGTCTGATACCAAAATCACCGGCGAATCCGCCCATCCCGCCAAATTCATATTCACAATGTCGCGGTCCTTGAGATTGATCTCCGCCGGACTTCCCGCGCCTTCCATAAGCACGATATCGTATTGCTCCCGGAGCCGATCGAGTGCAGCCAGTACGATTCCCTTGGCCTTCGGCAAAAACTCCGTTCGGTAATCCATCGCACTCATCTGCATTTCGGGCACGCCGTGGATTACGATTTGCGAAAACATGTCCTTCATCGGCTTGATCAGGATCGGATTCATGTCCGTGTTTGCGGCAATGCCGCAGGCTTCGGCCTGCACGCCCTGCGCTCTGCCGATCTCTTTGCCATCCAGCGTCACGTAGGAGTTAAGCGCCATATTTTGCGACTTGTATGGAGCTGTGCGATAACCATCCTGGAGGAGAATACGGCATAGCGCGGTCGTTAGGATGCTCTTGCCTACGTCCGAGGCCGTGCCCTGCAGCATAAGTACTGCTCCCCGTGCCTCGCCGTTATACGTATGCGTATCGTTTATGTATGTTCGTTCACTCATCTTCCTCACCCTTTTCCATGACTTGATCTGCTTGTTCATCATTATAACAAACCGCTGCAAAAGGGGAGCATTATGACTCCATTCCGGAATCTTAGGTTCCTGTTCGGCGAAAACGTACACAAAGCAGGCGATCCGCCTGGATCACCTGCTTTGTGTCATTCAAAACCTTTATAGACACTCAAATGTGCGAGCGCTTAGGGACAATATTTTTCACAATGAGGGATACATTCATCTATTAATATACTTTTTTAGTCAAAGTTGTATTATCTTGGATAGGTGACTAGAGTGGTTAAGGGAGGAACTGATTGAATGTTAATGTATTTCAGCGAGATTAGCAACATCTATATTCATGTAAAGTGGTTTACGGACAATTTCGAATGGGTTCCCCTGCCCTTCCCCCGTGTCGTTACATTGACCTTCTTATTTTGGTTAGCGTTTACATTGTTCGTCTTACTGGTATCGAGTGTGTTCAACGATCCGTTGGGTAAGACGCGGCCCGTGGTGCGGATTCATCAATTCCTGTACCGTCTCAGGCCGCATACCGAAGTCATTCTCCGCATCGGGCTGGCCATCGGCCTAGTGCTTCAGCTTCTGAGCGGTTCTTATCTGGCACCCGAATTCAGAACCAATTCCATGTGGATTATCCTCGGCCTCTCTGCCGCCGCTGCGTGTCTTCTCTATCAGCGTACATTGCCGATCAGCGGTGCCATCCTGTTCCTGTTGTATATTCAAGCTTCATTAAACTACGGTATCTTTCATTCCATTGATTATTTGATTTATATCGGTATTGTGTATTATCTGTTCGTGTGCGGCACGCCCTTGAAAAAAACGGCCGCTCCAGTCATGTATGTATGCACAGGCATGTCCCTCGCCTGGCTCGCCATGGAAAAGCTGACCATTCCAGAACTGGCGTGTTCTGTCATGGGCAGCTATGGACTGCCTACCTTCGGATTCTCCATCGAACACTTTGTTATGATCAGCGCTTTTATCGAAATTGGACTGGCGTGGGCATTCATCGTAGGCATCATGAGCCGATTCACCGCCCTGCTGGTATCAGGCATTTTTATTATGACAAGCCTTGTATTCGGTTACAAGGAAGTCATCGGGCACACTATCATTCACACGCTGCTGATTCTGTTCCTGATCGAAGGCACAGGCGATCTGCGGACACCTTTTCAGTTCCACCGCTCGCCCGTCCTTCGCGGATTATTTGTAAGCGTAAACTTTTGCCTGTTTCTGTTCAGCTTAATGGCCTTGTACATCTGGATGGGCAAAACACTGTGAGACAGCTGTTAATTTCCTGGTCCCTGAACCCCGGCTTTAATTCGGGAGCTCTACTGCTGCCCTGGCTTCGCTTGCCCGGATTACGGCATCCAGCACCTCTTGATTCCGATAGCCGTCCATGAATCCAGGAACTCCATCGGCAGGCGCACCGCGTAATACGGCTGCAAAATCCGCATATTGCTTCACCTTGCAATGCTCCGGCACTTCCATTGTCGTTCTGGAGAGCTGACCTGGCTCCTCCTCTCGAATCCATATGAGCCGGTCCGGGTCCAATGTGCTGGCATGTGCCGTACCGAAGTCGCCATATATGGACACCTCATGCTGATTGCCTGAGCCAAATGCATTGCGCGATGTCTGGAATACGCCCATAATGTCACCCGTCATCCGCGCCTGAAAGCTTGCAAAATCGTCTACTTCGATCCGGGCCATTGCGCCCGTTACCGGATCGCGGCGTTCCGGAATAATCGTGTGCAGCTGTGCGGTTATTTCCTTGAACTCCCCGAACAGAAAGCGCGCCATATCAATCATGTGCGATCCCAAATCACCCAGAGTGCCTGTGCCCGTGATGGCTTTATTGTATCTCCACATGTAAGGAACCTGCTCGCTTGGCACACCGAACCCTTGCAAATACTGAATCGAGAAGTGACGAATCGTACCCAGCTTGCCTGTGCGCACCAGCTCTCTGGCATAACGGAAAGCCGGTGTGTAACGGTATGTAAAACCGATCATGGCCGGAACGGGCTGTCTTTCATACTGCTCCAGCAGGGGCACCGCTTCTTCGAAGACGCGAGTGAATGGCTTCTCCGCCAAAAAAGGCTTGCCTGCCTGCAAGCATGCACTGATAATATCTGCGTGCACATTGTTAGGTGTAATCGAGATTACGGCATCGACGTCCGGATCTTCAATTAAATGATGGAAGTCAGCGTAACGCTTGCTGTCCTCAATGCCGAGCTGATCGCCTACCCGAGCCACAGCTTCACCATTTACGTCACTAACGGCGACAAACTGATACATGTTCTCTTCATTCATCCAGCGGATATGCTCCTGAGCCATGCCCCCCAAGCCAATTAATCCAATGCGAAATTTATTCATCTAGATGCACTCCTCTTCTATATAACTGATGGTCTTAGGATTGAACAACAGGGACGATGGGCGCAACCCGTCCGTAGGATGTTTTTGCCCCATCAACAGGCGCAGCCCAGAACACGCCGTTCGTGATCACCTGCAGAATCTCGGGCTGGTGGTACACAGGGAACATTTCATGGCCTGGACGGAAATAAAACAGCTTCCCTCTGCCTCTCCTGTAACAGCACCCGCTGCGGAACACTTCGCCGCCTTCAAACCAGGAGATAAATACCAGTTCATCCGGTGCCGGTATTTCAAACCGTTCTCCATACATTTCTTCCCTCGGAATTTCGATATATTCACCAAGACCCTTCGCGATAGGATGACCGGGCTCGACCACCCACAGCCGTTCGATCTCACCATCGTCGCGCCACTTCAGCATGCCGGTGTTTGTACCGAGAAGCTTGGAGAAGATTTTGGAGCCATGACCGGAATGCAGGACAATCAGTCCCATGCCGTCCAGAACGCGTTGACGCACCTTCTCGACAATCTCGTCCCGCACCTCATCATGTGCCAAATGGCCCCACCACAGCAGCACATCCGTGTTCGCCAACCGCTCATCGGTCAATCCGTGATCCGGCTCATCCAATACTGCGGTAGCTACTTCTAAACCTTCAACTCCTTCGAGATGACCCGCTATTGCTCTGTGAATCCCATTCGGATAAATGCTCGCTACCTGTTCATTATGTCTCTCATGCCGGTATTCATTCCATACTGTGACTTTGATGTTTCCCATGATTGCAACCCCCTGTAGGTCGATAGAGTTCTTCTTTTATTCCCTGAATAATCACACTGCCCCACAGCCTATTGAATCTGCGGGGCAGCCTGAATCCGTGCAACCGATCCTTATTTTACGCTGATATAACGCTGATAAGCTTCCTTACGGATCTCGATCAATCGCTCTAACCCCATGTCGTTCAGCTTCTTGACATAAGCGTCCCATTCCGCATCGATATTGCCTTCGGATATCCACTTCGCCCGGGTTGTGCCGACAAAGCCATCGATATCCGTTGTGAGTGTAGGCAGTTCCTGGAACTCCTCAGCACTGTACATCACATTCGGGAACGGCGTGGTTACATAATCGCTGCCCAGCTTGTCAATGACCAGCTTCAGACCGTCCCCCGTAGTCTCATCCAGAATGATGTTTTTCTCGAAGCTCGGGCTCACATACTTCGGTCCGAAATCCCGGACGGACTGTTCCCAGTACCAAGCGTCGGCACTCGTTCCTTCCGGAGGATTCATCAGGGTAAAGGTACCGTCATCGTTCTTCTGGATTACAGTGCCGATGGCTCCCCAGAAATTCTGGATGCTCGCTTCATTGGTGTAGAACTGATCCGCCCAACGAGCTGAGACCTCCGGATGTTTGTTCGACGTTGTAATGAGGAACTCATTTCTTCTTAAACTCATGCCCTGCGGCTCACCGCCCTGATATCGCTTGCCGTCAGGTCCTGCGATGGACGGGATTGCAATGTATTGATCCTTCCACTTGCCAAACACGGCATCCGGGACCCATTGATTGGAGAAACCGATCAGCGCCGCATCCGGGTTCTGATGTTTCGCCGTGGACATGGTGCTGTCCTGCGTGAAAATCTCTTGGTCGATCAGGCCTTCCGAATACAGCTTGTGTGCCCACTTGATCGCTTCCTTGTAATTCTCCGTCACCGGATAATAAACAGGCTCATTGTCGATGACCATCATGCTGTTGGCATTGATGTCAGTGATGCCGAATGGATTCAACAAATCCATGCTGATATTGCCCGATCCGCTGACCGGAATTTCATCCGCCTTGCCATTTCCGTTCGGGTCCTTATCTTTAAACGCCTTGAACACTTCATACAGCTCGTCTGTGTTATCCGGAACATCCAACCCGAGTTTATCCAGCCACGTTTGGTTAATGATCGGCTGGATTGACGCCTTCGGTCTCGACGGCAAGCGTGCCGGCAGGGAATATATTTTACCGTCCGGGAATGTGCTCATCTTCTTCATCTCTGGCGTTTCTTCCAGCGCCGCTTTCAAATTTGGCATGTATTGATCAATGTAATCGTCGAGCGGACGGAAATAAGACAGGTTGTTCACGATGTCGGAATCGCTGAATACGATATCACCGAAAATAATATCAGGCAGCGTCCCGCTGGCCAGCATTATCGATTTTTGCTCTCCCCAATCATTGGAGGACATGATTTGCCAATTGATTTTGACATTAGTCTCCTTCTCCAAATCCTTGAGCCACTGGTTCTGAAGGAAGGTGTCCCCCATATTGCCCCAGCGAACAGTCAGGACGTCCAGGGTTATCGGCTCATTCACAATCGGCAGGCCCTCTCTATTGAAAGCGGCCTCGGTATCCGTCTTAGCCTCATTGTTCTTGCTGCTGCTGCAGCCGGCCAGGTTTAACAGCAGGATTGCCGCCATCATAATAGAGACAGCCCATTTCAGATGATGCGGCCTCTTTTTATTGTTTGTTCCCATACCACCATTCCCCCAATTATTATTTTCTTGGATCCATCCGGTTTTACGACTTCACGGCTCCGATCATCACCCCCTGATTGAAATACTTCTGCACAAACGGGTAGATGCACATGATCGGCACCGTTGCCACGATAATCACCGCGTAACGCATAATGTTAGCCAGACGCAGCGCAATGGCCGCGGCCTCTCCAGTACCCATGGCAGACTGCATCTGGTTGGTGACCAGAATGTTACGTAGAATCAGCTGCAGCGGATACAGGCTGGTATCTTTTAAATAAATCAAAGCATTGAAATAGGAATTCCAGTGACCCACGGCCGTCCACAATGCAATGACCGAGATGACCGCTTTGGATAGCGGGATTACAATCGTCATGAAATACCTGAGGTTTCCGCAGCCGTCAAGCTGAGCCGCTTCCCATAAATCCTCCGGAATGCTGCTCTGAAAAAAAGTCCGGGCCACAATGATGTTAAACGCGGCAACCGAGAACGGCAGCACCATGACAAGGAACGTATCGTAGAGATGAAAATCCCGGATCGTCATAAAGGTAGGAATCAGACCGCCGTTAAAAAACATCGTAAATATAAAGAGCAGCGAAAAATACTTGCGGCCCACAAGGTCTTTCCGTGACAGGGCATACGCTGCGGAAATGTTAACCACGAGTCCGATGGCCGTACCCACAATCGTATACAGTATCGTATTTCGGTACCCAATCCATATATTAGAGTGCTTCAGCAATTCCTGATAGCCTGCCAGCGTAAAATCCTTGGGAACAAGCCACACCTGTCCATTGGCAACCGCTGCCGGCTCGCTGAATGATGCAATGATTATGAAGTAAAGCGGGTAGATCAGCACGATCAGCATCAGGACCGCGAACACATACAGGCCGATTTCCAGCGCTTTATCGGAAGATCGAGTATTTTTCTGCCGCGGCGCCCTTTTCTCTCTAACTTCCACTAAGCCCATAGAACCCTTCCTCTCTTTTTGTTACCACAGACTGTTCTCGCTGTATTTTTTCGAAATCTGGTTGACCAGAATAAGCAGCGCAAAATTAATGACTGTATTAAACAGATTGATCGCCGAGGAGAAGCTATACTGGCTGCTCAGCATCCCGATTTTGTATACATAGGTGGATATGACCTCGCTTGAGGTAATATTGAGGCTGTTTTGCATCAGATATACTTTTTCAAAACCTACGCCCAGCAAACTGCCAATCCGCAAAATAAGCAAAGTGACCACGGTTGGCATCAGCATCGGAATATCAATAAACCGGATTTTCTGCCACCGGCTTGCCCCGTCCATCGTTGCCGCCTCGTACAAGCTCGGACTCACCGCGGAAAGCGCCGCGATATAGATAATGCTGTCCCAGCCCGTATGCTGCCACACATCCGACCATACATACACACTGCTGAACAAGCTGGCAGAGCCCATCAAATTCGGAGCCTCCGCACCGAAGAGACGGAAGATATTCCCGATCAGTCCCGAACCTGGCGAGAATAGAATCAGCATGAGTCCCACCATGACAACCGTGGATATAAAATGCGGCATATAGGTTACGGTCTGGAAGAACCGCTTGAACCTATTCTGCCGCATTTGATTGACCATCAGGGCGAGCATGATCGGAATCGGAAACGTTGCGACACTGTACAAACTGATGACCAGCGTATTGGTAATAGTGGTTGAGAATTGATAGGAATTGAAAAACTTCTCGAAGTATTTCAGTCCTGCCCACGGGCTATCCATAATCCCAACAGCCGGGCTGTAATCCTTAAATGCGATCAGTATGCCGTACATCGGAACGTAAGAAAATAACAAGACCAGTACAACCGCAGGCAGCAGCAATAGATACAGGCCCCAATTTTTTCTTATCCGCCCGAGTGTCGGGTGTGTTGAGCTATTCAGTTGGCCTGCTTTCAAATCGATTCCCCTTTCTCCTCTTGTTGTCGTGAACCCGGTATGTCGTGTAAGCAACTCAAGTATACTTCCGCCCAGAATCGTTATTTGGACCTCATGATGCTCTATTCGGACCTTTGCCCCTTTCTACAGCCAGGGAAGCTCTAAATTTCAGGGAGGAACATGCTATGATCCGGACTTTACGATGTATTATTCGGACTTTATGGTAAAAGCGACTGCGTTCGCTCCTGTTTTTTTTGCCTAATCCCTATATAATATCGTTATCATCAATAAAACGCTTTCATAAAAAGGCGATTGGAAAGGAACCCCGGACATCCCTATGGTTAAAGCACTGAATAATAAGCCTTATCCCATCCGTCACTACGTCAAAATCATGCTCTTCATCTCGATTTTTGCCCTTGTAGTGGATCTGGTGATCAGTTTCGCGTCCATCTTCATCGTGAAGCAGCAATCCACAAGGTATCTTCAGGATACAGCGAATCTGTATATAAGGCAGATCAATCATGACTTCTCGTACATCAACCACTATATGGGGTGGACACTCGCGAATGATGAAAGCGTCAAGATGATGGACACCCCGGGCACCGACTATGTAGATTATATTAAGTCAAACGAACGAATGCATAAGCGCTTTAACGAGCTTCAGAAAAACTATGGTCAAGAATACAACTTTTTCTTCTATCTAAAGGATCAGGATTTCTTCCAGAACTATGCGCCTATGTCGCTGTCGTATGCAGAGTTCCGGGACTTAAAGGAGCAGATCGTAACACTCACCGATTCCAAAAACGTATACGAAACCTTCTACTCGAACTGGAACCCGATTCAGGTTCAAGACAAGTTCTACGTAATCAACATCGTGCCTTATCATAATCGCTATC
The DNA here is from genome assembly GCF_004000885.1 of Paenibacillus glucanolyticus NBRC 15330. Lineage (GTDB taxonomy): Bacteria > Bacillota > Bacilli > Paenibacillales > Paenibacillaceae > Paenibacillus_AQ > Paenibacillus_AQ glucanolyticus. Next base: position 108,518 of record NZ_BIMC01000004.1, on the reverse strand, counting down.
TGATCTGTCTCATCTCCGCGGATGATTTGATCCGTCCGCTGCAGCAGCTGAATCTGGGTGAGGAGGGTTCTGTCTCCCTGGTGGATCTTCAAGGTGGGTCCCTCTCCAGCCCGGGTGCCCGTGAAGCCGATAGTCTGAATCTCGAAGGCACCAAGGCTTCCCTGCTTTACTTCTCGAAGCCGCGCTCAACGGTTACCGAAGGGTTCTCGAATGCTTCCTTCAACGTGCAGCTGGTCATCCAATTCGGCGTATTCGAGACCATTATGATAGCCCAGCTGCTCATTATGCTTCTGTTCGTGGTGCTCACGTGTACGCTCAGTGTTGTCATGCTGTATTTCAAGAAAAAGGTGTTGAAGCCGATTCAGAATTTCTCGGAGAATGTGAGGCGCATTCACGAGGATAGCGAGAATCTGGATTTTATGAGCAGCGAAATTATAGAGCTTGAGCAGGTGAATTCCCAGTTCAAACATCTGATCGAACAGATCAAGAAGTTTAAAATCGATATTTACGAACAGGAGCTCGAGAAGCAAAGAATTCAGCTGGATTATATGAAGCTGCAAATCAACCCTCATTTTTTCCTGAACTGCTTGACAAACATCTACAGCATGGCGCAAATGCACATGTTTAAGGAAATCGAATATATGTCGCTGTCCACATCCAAGTATTTCCGTTACATCTTTCAAAGCGTGGATCATGTCGTACGGCTGGAAGACGAAATTGAGCACGTCCGAATCTATTTGGAGATCCAGAAGCACCGTTATCGGGATGCTTTTTCTTACCGCATCGAGTATAAGGATGATCTTGCCGGCCTAACCATTCCTCCCTTGGTACTTCAGACTTTCATCGAAAACGCGGTAAAATACGCGGTATCCAGAGACCAGGAGCTGCAAATACGGCTGTCCGTCGCCTTGGTGACAGAAGGAGAGAAGTTTTATACAGTCATCCAGATATCCGATACGGGACCCGGGTTTCCTGTGGAGGTATTAGATAAGCTCGCTAACGGCAAGCCACTGGATCAAAGCGAAGGAAAACACATCGGGATCATGAATACCATGCAGCGGCTAGAGCTGCTCTATCACCATCGGGCTCAAGTTGAGTTTTCGAATCCGGCAGGCGGCGGTGCCTGCGTCAGTTTGACGCTTCCACAGGCCATGCAGGATATAAGGAGGGAAATTCAATGAATGTATTGTTAGTGGATGACGATTATTTTGTCGTGGCTGCGCTGGAGAAGAAGATTGATTGGCGTGCACTCTCCATTGAGCAGGTCCATACTGCTTACAGTGTTGCACAAGCACGTGACATTTTACAGAAGCATTCCATTCAAATTCTTGTCTGTGATATCGAAATGCCGCAAGGGAGCGGGCTTGAGCTTCTCGCCTGGATACGGGAGGAACAGTACAGCATCCAAACGATATTCCTGACCAATTACGCCGATTTCAACTATGCCCAGAAAGCCATTGAGCTGCAAAGTTTTGATTATTTCCTGAAGCCGATTGAATTCGATAAATTAAGCCTCATCATCTCTAAAGCGGCCTACAAAGCCAAGGAACAGCAAAGTTATCAGGAAGCAATCCAGGATGGGCAACTCTGGAAGAAAAATCAAAAGAAACTGCAGGACCATTTCTGGCGCAGGCTGATCCGGGAGAAGAAGGCTTCGTCGGACCGGGCGGCCATCGCAGGTTATATCGCGGAACAAAACCTGTCCTACCAGTTGTCGGATCTGTTTCTTCCCGTGCTCATCACCATCTTTCCGTATGACAAAAGTCTGGGCAAGGAAGACAAGGATCTGTTTGACTATGCGTTCCTCAACGTGTTGTCCGAATTGTTCCTGGACCCTCTTATTTCCGTCGAAACGGTTATGGAATATAAGGATTACAATTGGGTGGCCATGCTGAAATGGAATCGGGCCCCCGATACCCGGGTAATCGAATGCATCTGCTTGTCGTTCATTGAAAAAGCCAATCAATTTCTCAGAAGTGATGCTTGCTGCAACGTATCGACCTCGGTGGCGCTGGAAGCGATCAACAAGTCCATACGGGACCTGCTCCAAATGAACGAGGATATGATCAAAAAGCGGAATCAGATCTTTTTCCTGGAGCAGTATCCGCTGCAGGAAGCCGTTTATGCGCCTCCCCCTCTTCAAGACTGGGAAGAGCTGCTGAACCAGAACAACCCGGGAACTTTTTTGGGAGAGACCCGCAATTACTTGCAGAACCTGGCCAAGAATGGCGTCTATAACGCCTCCGTGCTGCGTTTGTTCCGCCTGGACATCGTGCAGCTCGTGTACGCCTATCTGAAGAACAAAGAGATTCAGGCACACAAGCTCTATACGGGTAAAACCAATGATCAATTATTCATGCAATCGCTGAACTCGATTGAAGATATGGAGAAATATATGGAATATCTGGTCAGCACGGCAGCAGAATACCATTCCTTTGCCGACCATTCCCAAACCGTTGTGGAGGAAATCAAGCACTATATTCAATCCCATTACGGTGACGAGCTCACACGAATGAGCCTGGCGGAGATTGTCTATCTGAACCCGGATTATTTAGCCCGCCTGTTCAAAAAAGAGACGGGGATCTCTTTGGGCACCTATATCATTCAAGCCCGCATTAAGGCGGCCAAACATCTGCTGGAGGCAACCTCGTTATCTGTATATCAGATTGCGGCCAAGGTGGGGTATGCCAACTATTCCTATTTCTCGAAGCTGTTCAAGCAGGATACGGGCTGGCCGCCGAGCGACTATCGAAGGGAGCTGCTGGCCGGGCAGCGCGTGCAAGTGGATCATGTAAAATAACGATAGCTTGCACAGCCATCAGGGCAGCTTGTAAGCCCAGTGACGGAAAAAGAAAAAGCACCCCGGCTTCAAGCACAATCTGCTTGGCCGCGGTACTTTTTTTGCAATATTCAATGAATGCTCGTCCGTGCGAATTACGCAGGGTATATGTCAAAATCCTTCAGGGTATCGCCCGTTCTGGCCGATTCGAACACCGCTTCGATCAGATTCAGGACGCGCAGCACTTCCTCGTTCTTCACGATGGGTTCTGCCTCGCCCCGGATAACGGCCGCAAAGTTATCGAAAAAGCTGCTGGATTGACGATACGGCTCAGGCAGGGCTCCTGTAATGGTAGCTTCTTCGGAAGGAGGCGCCATCGTTTTGGTCAATCCCACTCCGGCCTGAATCGGCTTCGGCTCTACTTTTACGGCATCCTGGTTGCGGGTAACAACTCTGCCGTTTAACGACCAGTCCTCAATAATGCCTGTCCCTTCCGTACCTTTGACATACCAGCGGGGCAGTGTAATGAAATTTGTTGTTCCCACTTCAATCAGAGCCGAGACCCCGTTCTCGAATTGCAGCACCGATTCAAAGCCGTCGTCCACCTCATCACCCAGAATAAAACTCAATCGGCTGCTCAGGCTGACGATCTTGCTGTCCACCATAAACAGGATCTGGTCCAGCAGATGCACGCCCCAGTCCAGCAGCATGCCGCCGCCGTACTGTTCAAGATGGCGCCAGTCCCCCGGGATGCCGTTCGCTCCGTGCACCCTCGATTCAATCCGGAACAAATCGCCGATCGTTTTCTCATTGTACATCTGTTTAATCGTCAAGAAATCCTCGTCCCAGCGGCGGTTCTGGTGAACCATCAGCACCCGCCGGGCAGCATCGGCAGCGGACACCATCTCTTTAAAGTCGCTTACAGAAAGCGTTACCGGCTTCTCGCAGATGACATGTTTGCCGGCGGTAAAGGCCTGAAGCGCAAGTTCCTTGTGCACGTCATTCGGCGTTGCAATCAGAATTACGTCCACTGCAGCATCCTGAAGCACTTGCTCGTAGCTGACATAGGCAGGGTATCCGTCCTCAGAAGACACCTTCCGCCGATCTTCCAAAATATCATAGGTTCCCGTAACCTCGAGATATTCATTGTCCTTGATCAGCTTGGCATGGTAACTTCCCATTCCCCCATAGCCTACAATTACAATTGCTTGTTTGGTTTTCCCCATAGTCATAGATATCCGGCTCCTTTTTAACATCTCTCAGCTGTTCTTGCATCATTGTCATTATAATATATTCCGTGAAATAACGGTTCTCTTTTACGATATTGTATTACCGCGGCGATCTCAAGGCTGTGAGTTACTTCGCTGTGATCGCATATAACGGGTTAAAAATAAAAAGCCGCTGATCATCAGCGACTCATTAAACCCTAATATTCATTCACTTCAAAAGTTATTATTTTATCGTAGACGATATAGTCCTGCCTTTGCTTAAATGGTCCTTTATTATTATTGTGTTTATTAATGGCAAAGGTAACCGGACCATTTCCAGCAGCTCTTGCCTCATACCAGCTAATAAATTGCTGTACCTCTTGCATGGAAAGGTCGTACTCCTTCTCTGTTCCATTGCTTAAAGTGAGCACGAATATGGCTCGCTCACCGACAGGATCTACAGGTGGTTTAGGTTCCACGGGCGGTTCGGTTGGATCCGTTGGTCCTGTTACTTCACCACCAATTGCAAAAACAGTCCCACTTGAGTCTGCTATATATAGAGTTCCATCTTCTGCAATAGCCGAGGCAGAAATGAAATTAGAAGCATTAAGTGCCAATGACCACTGCTCTACTCCATTAGCATTTAGAGCTACTACTTTACCCCCTACACCAATATATACAATATTATTCTTATCGATAATAGGGGATGAATACATGGCTGTTGAATTATAAATCCATTTAATCGTACCATCTGGATTTATCGCATAGAAATCCTTGGTGCCATTAACCGAATAAATAGTTCCATCTGGACCAACAATTGGATCAATTACGTTCGTAGAAGAAAGATTTCTTTCTACACTGACCTTCCATTTTTGGGTACCATCAGGGTTAATGGCATAAACAAAACCATCCTGAGAAGTAACATAAATTGTACCATCTTTTGCTATGGCAGGTGCCGATCTAGTCTCGCTACCGATTATACCTTTAAATTCCCAGTTCAATTGACCAGTTTGAGAATTAAAGGAGTATAGACTTCCATAACTTCCATAACCAGCTTTAAATACTAATGAACCTTGATCTGTAAGGGCAGGGTAACCTGAATGATAGGACGATTCAAAGGAACTTATCCATTTGGGAGTACCGGAAGGATTATAAGCAGCTAACCTACCGGCAATTCCCGATAAATAATAAGTCCCATCACTTCCTATTACCACTTCGTTTGAATAACTAGTGGGAAGACTCATTTCTGTTACAGCGCCATCATCTATGTTTAATGAAAGTAATTTGGAACCGGCAGGAATAATCAGCTTGTTGTTGCTATTGATAATTGGCGTACCGTATACCAAACTATCAATTATTGGTTGTTTCCACTTCAACGTACCATCTGGATTGATAGAGTATATATTAAATTTAGGATTAGAAGATGATTCATAATTTTTAGTGAAAATCGTACCATCTTTACTAATAACGATTGAAGAATTTCCTCCAGAAGGCATCTGATACTTCCATTTTAGATGGACATTTGAATTTACCGCAGCGAATCTGGAGTTCCGATTCCAATTGTGCCCAATAGGTTGCATAGCTTCTTTATCATATGCTCCTTGATGATAGCCAGCTCCTTGTGAAAAAGGAGTACTCGCTGCATTAACGTTAGATGTCATAAATGAAAACAACAACGTAAATGCAGTTAAAACAGTTAAACTTTTCTTTATTCTCAAATCTAACTCATCCTTCCATTATTGATAAATATTATATCGGATAGTTCTTAAGAATTATTTATATTTTGTATCAATGCGTCTATTATCCCATCAAAAAAGCGTTACCCTGCCCATTTCACCAGGGTAACGCTTCTTACAACTCCAGATTATTCCTTAACCACTAATTTTAGCGGTGCGGCAATATTCTCTTCGACCTCTTTGCCCTGCAGCACATCCCTGGCCGCGCCGACAGCCAGTTGGCCGATTAACTCGGGCTGCTGCGCTACTGTTGCTGTAAGCTTGCCGGCCTCGATGGATTTCAAGGCATCGTCATTCCCGTCAAAGCCGATGACCATGATGTCTTTGCCCGAACTTTGAATGGCTTCAATCGCGCCAAGCGCCATCTCGTCGTTGTGGGCAAAAATCGCTTTGGCGTCCGGGTTGCCCTGCAGCAGGTTTTCCGTTACGGTAAGCCCCTTCGTCCGGTCAAAATCCGCCGCCTGCTTCGCCACCACACTCAGCTGCTCATCGGCGATATCATGGAATCCCTTTCCGCGCTCGCGGGTCGCAGAAGCGCCCGGTACGCCTTCAAGCTCGATCACCTTCGTATCTTTGCCGAGCTGCTCCACAATATATTCGGCTGCCATCTGGCCGCCCTTCACATTATCGGAGGCAACCAGCGCAGCGACCTCGCCTTGATCCGCCGAACGATCCAGCGTAATAACCGGTATGTCCAAGCTATTCGCGGTTTGAACTACTGTTGAAATCGCAGAGGAATCCGTCGGATTAATTAGTAATGCATGAACACCTTGTTGAATCAGATCGTCAACGTCATTGCTCTGCTTGGCCGAGTCGTTCTGTGCATCAACGACAACAACCTGCATCCCTTGTTTGGCCGCTTCAGCGACAACGCCATCCTTCAAGGATACAAAGAACGGATTATTCAGCGTGGAGATGGAAAGACCGATCTTGATATCTTTGACATCCCCGCTGGTTTTGGGCTTCGCCCATTCCGGCGGCTCCAGGGAACACCCGGTTATGAAGATCAGCATAAGTGATACCAGCAGCAAAGTTGTTTTTTTCATCGTTCATTCTCCCCCTTAAGCCGATTTTCTACGGTCGAGCAGTACGGCAATCGCTATGACTACGCCTTTGACAACCATCTGATAGAAGGAATTCACGCCGAGCAGGTTGAGTCCGTTATTCAGTATGCCGATAATCAGCACACCGATCAGCGTCCCGACAATTCGGCCCCGTCCGCCGGTCAGACTGGTTCCGCCGAGAACTACGGCAGCAATTGCATCCAATTCATAGGAAGTGCCCGCCGTCGGTTGTGCGGAATTCAAACGGGATGTGAGAATCGCACCGGCCAGGGCGGACAGCATCCCTGCCAGGGAATAGATCATAATCTTCACGCGCGGCACTTTAATGCCGGATACAAGCGAAGCTTTTTCGTTACCGCCAATGGCATAGGTTTTGCGGCCAAAGGACGTTTTATGAAGGATGACCCACAACACGGCAAAGGTAATGATCATGGTAATGGCCGGCACCGGAATGCCAAACAGATATCCGCGTCCAAACAGCTGGAATGCCAGGCTGTCACCCAAGCCCGTGATCGGGTTGCCGTTTGTATAGACAAGTGTAAGTCCTCTGAATATGGTCATCGTGGCCAAGGTGGCGATAAACGGTGCCATCTTGCCCTTGGTGATCATGAGACCATTGATCATCCCCATCACCCCGCCGAGCGCAACGCCGATAATGATCGCAAGAATCGGGTCAAACCCGGCCAGCATCATATTCGCAACAAACGCACTGGACAGTGCCAGAATCGATCCGACCGACAGGTCAATGCCCCCGGTCAGAATAACAAACGTCATGCCGAATGCAATCAATGCATTAATCGATACCTGACGCAGCAGGTTCAGAATGTTAAGCGGTTCCAAGAAGCTTGGATTCAGGACGGATACAATGACGATGAGAATGATTAGTCCGAGCAGAGGACCGAGCTTTTGCGTCAAACCTGAGACCTTAAATCCTTTTTCCGCCTTGGCATCGTTGATAGTTGTCATATTACTGTCCTCCTGTAGCTAGAGTCATGATTTGTTCCTGCGTTGCCTGCTCGTGGTCCAGTTCACCGGATATCCTGCCCTCATGGACAACGAGTATCCGGTCACTCATCCCGAGCACTTCCGGCAGCTCCGAAGAGACCATCAGAATCGCGACGCCGCGCTCGGTCAGCTCATTCATCAGCTGGTAAATTTCCCGCTTCGCGCCGACGTCCACGCCGCGTGTCGGCTCATCCAGGATGAGTACGCTCGGCCCGATGCCAATCCACTTCGCGATAACAACCTTCTGTTGATTACCGCCCGAAAGATTGCGTGCCTGCGTTTCCGAGCTGTGTGTCTTGATCTGCAGCCGCTTTGTCAACGTATCCACGAAATCCTGCTCCTTCTTCCCGGAGATGAACCCTCTCGAAGAGAAGCTGAACAGATTGGGCAGTGCCATATTCTCGCGAACCGAGAAATCCAGAACCAACCCTTCATCCTTGCGGTCCTCCGTTATAAATCCAATGCCGTGTTTGACGGCATCATCCGGCTTCCTGATGGAGACCTTCTTGCCTCGTACCCAAACCTCGCCGCTGTCGAGCGGGTCCAGTCCAAAAATCGCTCTCATCATCTCGGTACGTCCCGCTCCCATCAAACCGGATACACCTACGATTTCACCAGCGCGAACCGAGAAGCTTACATTCTCGAACCGGCCTTTTCCGCTAATATTCTTCACTTCGAGAACGGTCTCTCCCGGAGACGGCTGCCGCGCCGGATAACGCTCGGTCAGCTCCCGGCCGACCATTTTCTTGACAACTTCATCAAAACTCGTGTCCGGTATCGCCTGGGTGTCCACCGATTTACCGTCCCGCATGACCGTAATCCGGTCGCAGATCGTAAAGATCTCTTCCATTCGGTGCGAAATGTAGACGATGGATACGCCTTCTTTTTTCAAAGAGCGGATGACGTCAAACAGCTTCTCGATTTCCCTTTCGGTCAGCGCTGCCGTCGGTTCGTCCATAATGATCACTTTCGCTTGGGTCATAAGTGCTTTCGCAATCTCAATCATCTGCTGCTGGCCGACGGAGCACAATCCCGCCTCCTGTGTCAACGGAATCGTAACCGCCAGTTTGCGGAACTGTTCCTTCGCAAGCGCCTTCATTTGTTTCATGTTCAGGAATCCGATACCCGACGTCAACTCTTTGCCGATAAACAAGTTATCCAGCACCGTCATCTCCGGCCAAATGTTAAGCTCCTGATGAATGAAGGCTACACCTCGCTCCTCCGCTTCCTTCGGGTTGGCAAAATAGGTCTCCTGACCGTCGACGACAATCTTGCCTTCATCCCGGCCGTGAAGACCGGTCAAGATATTCATCAGCGTCGATTTGCCTGCGCCATTCTCTCCCATCAGGGCATGGACCTCTCCTTCCCGGAGATCAAAGTCCACGCCTGCAAGCACCCGATTCGTGCCAAACGATTTATGAATATTCGTCATCTCAATGTTCATGGTGCTTCCTCCTTTTTTTAACCGAAATGAACGCCAGCCTGTAAAATGCAATTCGCGTAGGGTCTCGCTTCTCCCGTACGAATGACCGCCTTCGCGGTTCGAGTCCTCTCTTTAAACAATTCGTGTGGGCAAGCCTCGATCTCGTTGCCTTGAAAAAGGTCCTGTATATCATGCAGTGTTTCCTTATTATCAAGCTTCATTTCTTCGGCAATGACGATTTTCTCGATCACCATATCTTCGGCAATCGCCTCTACCACTTCCATGAAACTTGGCGTGCCTAACTTTAATGCCAGATCAATCTTGAGAACTCCGGGAGGAATCGGAAGGCCAACATCGCCAACAACGATGGTGTCGGTGTGCCCCAGATCAGCCAGCACTTTTGCGATATGACTGTTCAGCATTCCGCTCTTCTTCATAATCAGAGGCTCCCTTCCACTTCGTCACGTGTCGGCATCCCGCCTTGTGCTCCGAACTTCATAACGGATAAAGATGCGGCACGGTTCGCAAATCTTAAGCTGTCCGTAATGCTCATGCCCTCTGCGAGAGCCACGGCGAAGGAACCGTTAAACGTGTCGCCCGCTCCCGTTGTGTCCACCGCTTCAACCTGGTAGCCCGGCACAACCACCTCTTGGCTTCCGTCAAAATAACGCACTCCGTTCTTGCCTTCCGTCACGATCAGCTTGTTCGGATATCGGCGCAGCACGTCGCTTAATGGCTCATCTCCAAAAAGGATGGCGGCCTCGTGTTCATTCGGCGTAATATAAGCCGCCTGTTCGATAACGCGGCTCGGTACCGGGCGAGCAGGAGCCGGATTCAGCATCAACGGCACATGGTATTTCGCGCATATTTCACTGACGTGCACCACCGTTTCTTCCGGAATTTCCTGTTGAATCAGCACGATATCCGAAGCCTTGATCACAGCTGCTGCCTGATCTACGTAGGCCGGGGTAATCCGGTCGTTGGCTGCTTTCACAACCACAATGCTATTGTCACCCTCCGCCAAAATGATGTGCGCGGTTCCGCTCTCTATACCTGTAACCGGTTCCACATAGTCCGTAACAACACCATTCGATTGCAAATTGTTCAAAATCGTTTTACCGAAGGAATCGTCGCCCACGCAGCCGACCATCGTCACCTCTGCGCCAAGCCTTGCGCAAGCAACAGCCTGATTGGCTCCCTTCCCTCCGGGTACCGTCTTGAAGCTGTCGCCAAGCACCGTTTCCCCCGCGCCGGGACGCTTGGCGGCGGTTACCACCAGATCCATCGATGCGCTTCCAATCACCACGATTTTTGCCATTATGATTCCACCTTTCTCGTTGTCTGCCGCTCCATAAATTCTACCGGGAATTCAATGCTGCTTCTCTCAATATGCTGCCCTTCGATAAGTTCAATAAGTAATCTTGCCGCTGCCCTGCCCATTTCATACGCGGGCTGATGTATGGTTGATAATGAGGGAGCGAGCAGGCTGCTAAGCAAAATATCATCAAATCCGATGATTTGTACGTCTTCCGGCACCCTTTTCTCCAGCCGATGCGCTTCCTTCAGTACCGCTGATGCAACAATGTCGTTACTTGCAATCACGCCATCGGTGTCCGGATATTGGCGAAACAATTCATAAGCAAACCCTTCTGCGTCGGTTAGGGAAAAGGATGTCGTCTTCAGCACTTGATATGCTGCCCCCCGTTCTTCCAGAACCTCTACGGCTCCTTCAAAACGCTCCAGCGCCGGCCGCACATCCGCCGGACCTTGCATAACCGTAATTTCCTTACTGCCCCGGAGCATCATCTCCTGTGCGGCAATTCTGCCGCCCTCGCGGCCATCTGCGAATACAGAAGGCCTATCGTTCGAGGTTCGGTCCAGAAAAACAACGGGAATGTTCAGACCGGTGTACATATCGGCCTCCGGATCATTCGTTGACGAAATGACGCCAACTACATTGTTCTGAACGAAGGTCTGGATGTATTCCATTTCCTTCTGCTTCTTCTCATCGCTATTTCCAAAAATCAACCGGTAATCGTTCTCCTGCATCTCATCCTCAACCCCGCGGGCAAGCTGCGGAAAATAAGGGTTCATGATGTCCGGAAGAAGCAAGCCGATCAATTTGGATTTTCTTTTATATAAAGAACGCGCCACTTCATTCGGCGTGTAATTCAATTCTCGAATGCTCTGTTCCACCTTGGACCTGGTGTCCTCGTGCACGTAACCGTTTCCATTTAAAACCCGCGAAACTGTCGCTACAGATACTCCTGCCTGCTTTGCCACATCTTTTATCGTTGTCATTCTAAAATCACCTCATCCGTGTGTAACCGGTTACAGGTATAAGATATCACATCTTCTTCTGAGCTGCAAGCTTTTTGAAGAAGGGATATTCTTGCATCCCTTCCGGTCAAATCCTCTTCCATTCTTAGATTATAAAGTAATAAATTACGGTAATCTTACAAAATCCCACACTGGATTTTACATCTGACTCCTATACTCAATACCTGTAAGGCCAAGCTGGAAAGTGAGGTAAACATGATTATGGAAAAAGAATTTACGCTCCCTTCTCCGGGGCACTCTCTAACACCATCCGTCAGCGAGGCACAGGCTTCAAATGAGACAAAACCCGTCTCAATCAAGAAAACCAAGCGCAAGGAAATCATGCTTGCCTATGCCTGTTTAGCCCCTTCGCTGCTCATCTTCGGTCTGTTTCTATTCTACCCGCTGCTCAAATCGGTTTATCTCAGCCTGTTCCTGACCGATCCGCAGGGCCGGGTGGCTGAATTCGTCGGAATGGACAATTTCAGGGAGATATTAACCTCCGAGATGTTCTATAAAAGCTTTGGCAACACACTGCTGTTTATACTGCTGACGGTCCCAACCGGCATTGCGGCTGCTGTTCTGCTGGCAGCTCTGACGCATAACAAACTGAAAGGCATGAAGGTATTCCGCTTCATCTTCTCGCTGCCCATGGCCGTCTCCGTTGGTACCGGCTCCATGATCTGGATGATTCTCTACCATCCAACCCTGGGCGTACTGAATTACTTCCTGTCGCTAGTCGGAACTCAGCCGATCCAGTGGCTGACCGATCCGAAATGGGCCATGATCTCCATCGCGCTGATGACAGTCTGGATGAACCTGGGTTTCAACTACATCCTGATGCTGAGCGGGATGCAGGGCGTATCCGAGGATATATATGACAGCACAAAAATAGACGGCTCCGGTCCGTTTCGGACGTTCTTCCGGATTACGATGCCGCTGATTTCCCCTACTTTATTTTTCACATCCGTTGTGTCGGTCATCGGCGCCTTTCAAGCGTTCGGACAGATTAACATCCTTACGAAGGGCGGTCCGATGAACAGCACCAACGTCATGGTGTTTAACATCTATCAGGATGCGTTTGTCAATTTCCGATTTGGCATCGGCAGTGCGCAGGCACTGATCCTGTTTGCCATTATCCTGCTGTTAACCGTCTTTCAATTCAAATTCGTGGAGAAGAAGGTGCATTATCAATGAACATGCGTCTCCTGCCCAAAAGCTTCGTTTACATCGCCCTTCTTCTAGGTTCGCTGGCTGTTGCTTTTCCGCTGCTGTACACCTTGTCAACATCGCTTATGAGTGAGGCCGAATCGGCCGTTTATCCGCCGCCTCTGCTTCCCGAGGCCATCAATCTGTCGAACTTCGCCAAGGTGATTGATACGATTCCCGTGCTGACCTTCATTGGAAACAGCTTGATCGTCTCCATTGCGATTATGCTGGGGCAGATTGTGACAGCAAGCCTGGCAGCTTACGCCTTTGCCTTTCTCCGGTTCCCGGGAAAGACCCTGCTGTTCAGCCTCTTTCTCGCCACCATGATGATTCCTTGGGAAGTGATCATGATTCCGAACTATTTAACGGTCAAAAGCTTGAATTGGCTGGACACCTATCAAGGGCTGATCGTGCCGTTTCTGGCTACTGCCTTCGGTACCTTCCTGCTGAGACAAACCTTTTTGCAGCTGCCGAAGGAACTGTTTGAAGCGGCTCGGGTGGACGGCTGCGGACATGTCCGGATATTTCTGAAAATGGTACTGCCGTTATCGATTCCCGGAATCGCCACACTGGGCGTGTACTCGTTCTTGAACAATTGGAACATGTACCTATGGCCGCTCTTGACAACAAACCGTGTCGAGATGCGCACCGTCCAGATCGGGATCGGCATGCTGCAGTTTGAGGAGATGAATTCGTGGAATCTGATTCTATCCGGTGTTCTGCTGCTTCTGCTTCCTTCCCTGCTGCTGCTGGCACTTGGGCTGAAGCCTCTTGTTCGAGGCATCACGGCAGGCGCATTAAAGGGTTAATGGCTATATAGCCAAGACCATGCATGATCAGCCTTGCGAGCCGGTTGTCTCTAAGAGACGAGCCCACGCAATTTCTGATAGATAGAACCATACTATATTTTCAAAAGGGAGAGATTAACCAATCATGAAACGTTTTGGGAAAAGATCCTTCACGCTGCTCCTGCTTTCCTGCTTAATGCTGATCAGCGCCGCTTGCAGCAATTCGCCTACCACCGGGGAGACGACTGCTGCCGCAGGCAGCGAGCCGTCCAAGGAGCCTGTAAAAGTTGTATGGTGGCACTCCATGAGCGGTGAACTCGGCACGGTCGCGGACAAGTTAATCTCCGATTTTAATGCCGCTCACGAAGACATACAGGTAGAGGGCGTATTTCAGGGCACCTACGATGAAAGCCTGAACAAACTCAAAGCTTCCCTGGGCTCAAACAGCGGCCCTACGATGATTCAGGTGTACGAGATCGGCAGCCGTTTCATGATGGATACCAAGGCAATCCGTCCGGTTCAGGACTTTATGGATGCCGAGCAGTACGACATCTCTTCCCTGGAGCCGAATATCAAAAATTACTATACGTTCGACGATAAACTGTACTCGATGCCGTTTAACTCCTCCAACCCAATTCTGTATTACAACAAAGATGCCTTTAAAGCAGCCGGTTTGGACCCTGAGAATCCTCCAAAAACCTATGAGGAGGTAGCGGAAGCAGCAAAAGCCCTGACAAAAGGCAATCAAGCGGGCGCATCCTTCGCCATCTACGGCTGGTTTATGGAGCAATTCCTTGCGAACCAGGGCGTTGAGCTGCTGAATAACGGCAACGGCCGTACATCCCCGGCCACCGCTTCACAGGTTAACAGCCCTGCCGGCGTGAAGACACTGGAATGGTGGAAGCAAATGGTGGATGATAAAGTGCTGCTGAACCTGGGGCGTAAAACGGATGACACCAAAAAAGCTTTTGCAGCCGGACAAATCGCCATGACACTGGACTCCACGGCTTCGCTTCGCGGCATTGTCAGCGCGGCGGAAGGTAAATTCGAAGTCGGTACCGGCTTCCTGCCCAAACCGGCTGACGGCGGCGACGGCGGCGTCATTATCGGCGGTGCCAGCCTCTGGCTGATGAACAACAAATCGGAAGAAGAGCAGCAGGCCGCTTGGGAATTCATGAAGTATTTGGCCGAGCCGCAAACGCAAGCTTACTGGCATGTCAACACCGGCTACTTCCCGGTTACAACCAAAGCCTATGAAGAAGAGCTTGTGAAAGAGAATCTGGAGAAATACCCTCAATTCCAAACAGCCGTGGATCAATTGCATCAAACCACAGCCAATCTGGCAACACAAGGCGCTGTCATGGGGGTATTCCCTGAAGCTCGCCAGCTTACCGAAACGGCCATCGAAGAGGTGCTGAACGGTCAAAAAACACCACAGGAAGCCCTGGACAAAGCTGCTTCGGAAATCAGCTCCAAGATCGAAACCTATAATAAAACAGTAAAATAATAAAAGAGAAATCGTTCGATTCTTTCAACACCCTCCTGCACAGACATTGGACCTATGGGTCCCGATGTTTGGCCGGAGGGTTTTTTTGTGTGAATCTTCATATGCCCGCTACAATCAGCTTGTATGGGGATTAACCCAAGTCACGAAGCCGGGCCAGTGAATACAATGTTACAAAGTGGAGGTGAGTCCATAATGAGAAATCTTCCGTCCACCGTAACAATCCTCTCGGTGCCTTTTGACCGCGGAGCTACCCGGCGGGGAGCCGGTCAGGGACCGAATGCGATATTCGGATCGGGTCTGAAGCGCAAGCTTGACACACTCGGTATCCCCTATCGCGTCGAAGAGCTGGCTGCCCCCCCTGAAATGAAGGATGAGGCACACAATCCTCAATTAAAACATGTGCAGGAAGTATTATCGATCAACGAGTTGCTCGCAGCTCGCGTATACGCCCTGGCAGAGACAGGGGTCTTCCCGCTTGTGCTTGGCGGTGACCATAGCATCGCAATTGGCACACTGGCCGGACTGACCCGGCACCACCGCAATCTGGGGGTCATCTGGCTGGACGCCCATTCCGATCTCAATACGCCGGATACAACGCCATCTGGCAACATCCATGGCATGTCACTGGCTGTCAGCTTGGGTAAAGGCGATACACGGCTGACATCCATAGGCGGTGCAAAATCCCCCATTAAGCCGGAAAATGTGGTGCTCATCGGTTCGCGCTCCCTCGATCAGGGCGAACGGGATCTGATTCGGCAAGAAGGCATTACTTGCTTCACGATGCAAGACATCGACCGCTTGGGCATGTTCCGGGTCATGGAAGAAGCCATCCGCATTACCTCGGCGGGGACGGATGGTGTTCATCTGTCCTTTGATATCGACAGTGTCGATCCCAAAATCGCGCCTGGCACGGGAACGCCGGTTCAGGGCGGACTCAGTTACCGCGAAGCACATCTTGCCATGGAGATGCTGTCTGAATCCGGCATCGTAACCTCAGCCGAATTCGTCGAGAACAATCCGCTGCTGGACCGCGGTCAGACCACGTCCCGACTGCTTGTTGGCTTAATCGCCTCCATGCTGGGCGAAAGCATCTTGTAATCTTGAAGCTTCTCACGTCTGCAAGCTTCATGATGAAGTGTCTGCGTCGTGGAACAACTACCTATCAGGGCTTCTTAGACTTCTCCAACCTCTCCGGCTTCTTCAGACTACTAAGGAGGTTACGCCATGGACCCTACAAGGCTTCATATCGAGAAAGCCGAAACATACGGTGCAAGAAACTACTTCCCCCTTCCCATCGTCATCGCGGAAGCGGAAGGGATTCATATCACGGATGCGGACGGCAAGCGATACATCGACATGTTAAGCGCCTACTCCGCTCTGAACGCAGGCCATCGTCATCCCCGAATCATTCAGGCGCTGAAAGATCAGGCGGATAAGGTGACATTAACCTCACGCGCTTTTCATAACGATCAGTTGGGAGACTTCTACGAGAAGCTGTCCGCATTCACCGGCAAAGGCATGATTCTTCCCATGAATACCGGAGCCGAAGCTGTTGAAACCGCGCTCAAGGCGGCTCGCCGATACGCTTATCGGAACAAAGGCATCCCGGCGGATCAAGCAGAAATTATTGTCTGCGAGGGTAATTTTCACGGCCGTACCCTTACCGTCACCTCGTTCTCCTCATCCAGCGAATACCGGGAGGACTTTGGCCCGTTCACCCCTGGCTTCAACATCATTCGCTATGGGGATTTGGAAGCGCTCGAGCAGGCAATTACACCGAATACTGCCGCTTTTCTTGTCGAGCCGATCCAGGGAGAATCCGGAATTGTCATTCCGCCTGACGGATATCTGAGCGGCGCTATGGAACTGTGCAAACAGCACCACGTCCTTCTGCTCGCCGATGAAATTCAAACCGGCTTCGGCAGAACGGGAAAACGGTTTGCTTGTGACTGGGAGAACGTGGTGCCCGATATGTACATTCTTGGAAAAGCGCTTGGCGGCGGCGTCTTCCCTGTCTCTGCTGTAGCGGCGGAGGCAGATATTCTTGGTGTATTCGAGCCGGGATCCCACGGCTCTACCTTTGGCGGGAATCCACTCGGCTGCGCGGTAGCGATCGCCTCAATGGACGTTTTTGCCGAAGAGGGGCTCGAAGCCAGATCCTTAGAGCTTGGCGAATACTTTCTCCAGCAGCTTCGTTCCATTCGGCATCCCGATGTTAAAGACGTGCGCGGCAGAGGATTATTCATCGGTATGGAGCTGCATGTACCGGCCAGACCCTACTGCGAGAAGCTGAAGGATCTCGGACTGCTCTGCAAGGAAACCCATGAATCGATCATTCGCTTTGCACCGCCGCTCATCATATCGAAACCGGAGCTGGACCAGGCAGTGGAGATCGTACGGCAGGCGTTTACGTGACAACGGATACCTGGCCGCCGCATATGCACCAATAAAAAACAGTTTGTTCACCCGGCCAAGAAGAACGCGGGCGCAACAAACTGTTTTTCTTATGGGTATCCGTTATCCATTCCGTGCAGGCGCCTAACAAGCAGCACGAATCCGTTGATTCAGCCGGACGTCGGCTTCATTCTTCTTGTGAAGAGGAGCAGCTGAGATACCACGGCAAGCACGGGAAGCTCGATCAGCGGTCCGATGACCAGGGCAAGCGCAATCAGGGGCTGGTCCGGAAAAGCTGTCACCGCGATAGCCAGGGCTACCGGAGAATTTCGGGCAATGATCGTTAAATGTAAACTGACCGAATCCTCATAGGAGAAACGCAGCATTCTGCCTACCAGACTGCCCAGGACGTAATTGACCGTGAAGTAGATCAGGATCGGAACGATAAGAATATAGATCATTTCCAGGTTCTTCAGTAAATACGAGCCCTGAGATGCAAACATCGCCACAATGGCCAAAGACAGAAACATAATCTGTGCTTTGGCAAAGAACGGCACCAGCTTCTGGTCCAGCACCTCCTTCTTTTCCCTCAGCAAAAACCGGGTGAGATGTGCGAGGGTGAACGGCACCACGAGCACCAGCAGCACACTCTCCATGATTGTTGTCATCCGCATCGTTTCAATCGTGCCGGCGAACAGCAGCAGATAGAGCGGCAGCAGCAGCACCTGAAGGATCAGATTGATGGGCAGAACCGATACGGACAAGGGCACATTGCCTTTTGCAATTGAAGTGAACACCAAATACCAGTCGGTGCAAGGAGTCACCATCAGCATGATGAAGCCTATCCAGAGGGCAGGATGATCCGATAAAAAGACAGCACCCAGCACCCAAGCCAGCAGCGGCGTCCAAATAAAATTAATGATGGTGCTCGACCCTAGAAATCGGATGTTCTTGAAGGCCTGCGTTAATTGCCGCAGCGGTATCGTCAAGAACAATCCATATAACATCAGCAGCAAAAAGGGAACAATCACATATTCCGCATAACCCGAAGCGGCCGGAAGCTGCCCCAACAGCAGCCCGATCCCGACCGCACCCATAATGATCAACGTTTGAAGCTTCTCAAATAAACTCATCCTTCACTCCTTACTTCTTGCTACGGAGCACGAGGCTCCTGCAAATCTTATGGCGGAGTCCTACCGCATTTCCTGTATAATTGATTGTATAATATGGACTTCCAATTCGTAACCCCAAGCGTCATTCGTAAAGGGTCGTTAAGCCTTTCCCCTTCATTTCCGTGAATCACGCTTATCGTATTTTAATCATACACCGACAACATATCGCTCAAGGAGGTTTTTTCATGAGAATCGCTGTTTGCGGAGGCACCGGATTTATAGGCCAAGCATTATGCAAGCGTTGGCTCCAAGACGGGCATGACATTGTCATTGTAACGAGATCGGTTCCGAAATCTCACGCACAAACCGAACATAACGGGCACTTATCCTATCTGACCTGGGATGAGATGAAGTCCAATCCCGAGCGATTTGAGCATTTGGACGCGCTCATCAATCTTGCCGGCTCCTCTCTGAGCCAGCGCTGGACACGGGAGGGCAAACAGAGAATTCTGCAGTCCCGGCAAAAAACCGTATCCTCTGTAGCTGAATTGATGCACAAGTTGGAGCATAAACCAGCGGTCATTGTTCAAGCTTCAGCGATGGCGATTTATGGTACTTCCGAGCACAAAACGTTTGATGAGGAGAGTCCTGCCACCATTATGGATTTCCCGTCCGAGGTTGTATCGGAGTGGGAACAGGCAGCAGACCGCATCCCTGTTGACCGGTTAATCAAGCTGCGGATCAGTGTCGTGCTGGGCAATCCAGGCGGGGCGCTCCCCAAGATGCTGCTGCCTTACAAAGCGGGCGTCGGCGGTAAGATAGGCAGCGGCAAGCAATGGTTATCTTGGATACATATCAACGATATCGCAGATTTGATTGACTACTGTGTCCGGCACAAGGAAATATCCGGAGCCGTCAATGCCGCTTCGCCGCATGCGGTCAGGAACGATGAATTTGGCAGATGTGTGGCCAAGGTCTATCATCGTCCACATTGGCTCCCCTTGCCTGCCTTTATGCTGCAAGCAATCCTCGGAGAAATGTCCCTCATTCTGTTGAAGGGCCAGCGAATCGTCCCGGCCAAAGCTCTGCGTCACGGCTTTCAGTTTCGCTATGCGGAATTGACGGAAGCGCTGCGCCAGATTAGAGAAAGCTGATAACTCATAAAAAAACAATTGGTTTCCGATTATTGGAAACCAATTGTTTTTTTATACTTTTTTATTGAACCGAAGACAGTTCGCTTTCCGTCACCCATTTATGGTTCTTGACTTCTTCACCCGTGGTTGATGTGAAGTCCACCATATACACCGTCGTTTGTTCCGCGGAATCGATGACCGCAGTTGCGCCCTCCATCCCTTCCATATGGTCCGCGTTAACTACAACCTCCGTACCTGGCTGCAGCGGTTCCTTACCGGCATCCTTCAGCTCTTCTTGAATCACCCATTTATGATTCTTCACTTCGGGACCGCCATTCGTTGGTGTATACGATATCGTGTACACCGTAGTATCATACGCTCCAACAATTGTTGCTTTAGCCCCTTTCATCCCGGGCATATGGTCAGTTTCAATGAGCGCTTGGGTACCAACCGGATAAGTTGGATTCTCTGCCGCCTTCAATCCTTCCGGAACCTCGCCTGAGCCGGAATGGTTCATGCTGCCGTGATCCATCCCGTCCATGCTCCCGGAGGTTTCCTTGCTTGGTGTGCTCTCGGGGTTTGCACCGTCCGTGTTTCCGCAGGCCCCCAATATGAAGATGAGAGATGCTAACACTCCCAGGATGATCGGCTTCCATCGTTTCTTAGCTGACATGGTATAAACTCCTCTCTAGAATTGAATATTTATAGCATAGCATCTACTTATGAAGAACTTGTGTAGCTGTCTATGCACAACATCACTATACCCATTTTTTCTTTATAACTTATCATTATGATATAAAATAGAGAGACATCGTATTATCCTGTAACTTACATGACCGGCAGATACAGAGCCGTTTTTGAGAAGGAGAAGACTCTCCCATGCTGATTGACAACCATTTATTTGTATCGTTTTATAAACGGGCCAATTCCATCCTGAACCGTACCCTGAACCGTATTGAACAGCAGGATCTAACCGTTCATATTCACTATTGGGGATTCATGCCGCGTCATTACGACAATACGGAGCATAAACATTCTTTTTTTGAAGCTTGTTATGTATTAACAGGTAGCGGCTCGTATATAGAAGACGCTACAGAGTTCCCCCTTCAACCAGGCACCATGTTTCTCTCCCGCCCAGGCGTCCAGCACCGGATCCGAAGCAAGGAGGGCTTGTCCTTATGCTATGTTGCTTTCGAGCTGGATGAAACTGCACATAACGAGCTCTATGCGGCCGCATTCCGGCTGTTAGCCAAACAGGGCATTCCCGTGCTTCAGGAAGGGCAGCTGCAAGCGCCCGGGCTCCTGTGGCTGTCGCTGTTATCACAGTTTCATTCCGTGGATAAAACCTATTCCCCGCATGTGCTGAACAGCATAGCCACGTCACTGATTTTATCCATTGCTGCAGCCCACGGCCCCGGCTTCTATCAAGAGCCTTCCGGAACTGAGGCTCATGATGAAGGAATCTCGATGTTTCATCAAGCCGAGCTGTTCATCAAGGATAATCTCAACGAGCCGCTGTCGCTTGAGCGGGTGGCGGGCCATCTCCACATCACAACCCGTCATTTGACACGGCTGTTCCGCAAATACGGTCATCAATCCTTTGTCCATTATGTGCAGGAGCAGCGCGTGCAAAAGGCGAAACATCTGCTCCTGCATACAGATCGGCAGATTAAAGAGATTGCTGTATTTTGCGGATTCGAGTCCGTACACTACTTCACACGGGTGTTTACGTCCAAGCTTGGCGTGACCCCCGCCCGGTTCCGGCGCTCGCAGTTTTCTGAGGGTCGCTATGACTCCGAGCTCTAGCATTTCTCCACCGATGTCCTGATCGTACAAAAACACTTCCTCTTTTTATAAAGACGTATCCTCCCTTGCCTTCTACAATGAAGTCGTAACCAGACAATCCGAAGGGAGGATACATCCATCCATGACATCTGCAACTGCCTTTCAATCACATCCAATCAACCATTTGGACTTTCGCAAGCAACCCCTGTTTATGAAGTATGGGACAGACGCTTGGTGTTCTCTTATCCTATCCGCCTATAACATGAAGTCGCAGCAAGAGATACCAGGAAAACCCGGAATCTTTGTAACTCTCGATGGAACACACGGTGCTCATTTCGATCGATTGCTGGTCAAGCTTCAGCAAATCTGTGACCAAGAGGGGATCCCCTTCCTGAGTGATTCCACGTCCTATTATGTAAAATCCGAGGCCGAGCTCCGAGCTGAGATGGCGCCTTATTTGACCGATAACCGGGCGTTCGGCTATAAGGCAGCTGATGTCAGACCCAGTCAATATTTTCAGCATAATGCAAGAGAATCCTTAAAAAAAAGCGCGCTCGAATTTGAAACGAAAAAAGGCATTTACGTTGTATACGGACCCGGCGCCTCCATGCTGGCGGACAGAGATCCTGATCTCCGCTTCTATGCCGACTATTCCCGCGAGAACCAGCAGCGGCGACACGCCCAGCATATGGGCAGCTTCGGCTTGGGCATGAGTCACGACAAGGTTGAGACGTACAAGAACTGTTTATTTCTCGAATGGCCTGTTTGGGAAACTTACCGCCGCGACTGGTTAGCTTATTATGCCCAGCATGAGGATAAGATGGCGTTCTACATGGACTTGAATCACCCGGATGAGCCGGTGTGGCTGCCTGTAGCAGCCTTGAAGGAAGTACTGCACAAAACCGGTCGGCAGCCGTTTCGGGTCAAGCCGTTTTTTGCCCCCGGGATTTGGGGCGGTCAATACTTGAAGGAATTATGCGGCCTTCCCGAAGAATGGCCAAACTGCGCCTGGAGCTTTGAACCCATCGCTCCTGAGAATACACTGCTGCTGCGGGTTCAGGACGTCACCCTGGAAATTCCCTTCACCCTGTTGATGGAGGCATCGCCCCATGACATATTGGGACAGCGGAATGTCGAGTTATTCGGCGATTACTTTCCGATCCGGTTTGACTATCTGGATACGATGCAAGGCGGGCAATTATCACTTCAGGTGCATCCGCTGCAAGAGTATGCCGAATCGCAGTTCAATGAGCATATGACACAGCAGGAGTCCTATTACATCATGCGCAATTCCCCTGGAGCCAAGGTGTATCTGGGACTGAAGGAAGGAATAACCGGCGGACAGCTGCTTGAAGCGGTGGAGAATGCCCACCTTCACGAACAACCGCTTGAACTCTCCTCCTACGTTAACGAATATGAATCGCAGACGGGGGATCTCTATCTCATTCCGCCGGGAACGGTGCACTGCTCCGGCAAAGATAATCTGGTGCTCGAAATTTCCTCAACCACCTGGTGGTTCACTTTCAAAATATACGATTATTTGCGGCTCGATGGGGACGGCAGGCCTCGTCCGATGAACCCTGATCATGCACGCCGCAACATCAACGATGCCATGAATACTTCAGCCGTAGAACACGGGCTTATTGCCCGGCCAACGCTCATCAGCAGGCAAGGTCAGAGCACGCTGGAACTGCTCGGCCAACGGGAGGATCTTCTCTTTCAGGTCAGCAGGCTGTCCCTGCACGATACGTGGAACGCAGACACACACGGGGAATTTATCATGTACAACCTCGTGGAGGGTGAACGCGTCCGCCTTATCCCGGCAGCAGACGAGGATGCTGCCGTTGAGTGGGGCTACGGGGAGTCCTACATCGTCCCGGCATGTGTGGGCGAGTATCGTCTGGAGAACCTCTCCGGCTCTCCCTGCACGCTGATCGCCGCCCGAGTCAATCCGGAGTGGAGCCATCCCCTGCTTCCGCCTTCTTGGACTTCCGGAGAGGAGAATTTCCATGCCCTGCGATGATGGAGCAGATCACCCAAGCGAGCCGTTTCCTGCCCGAATCACCATCACGCTTGATGCCGGCGGCACATTCCTGAAAGGGGCACTCACCGTGAACGGGGCGTTTCTTCCCGGTTCGTTCCTTACCTGGCCGTCGAAGTCTCAGGGCTCGGCAAGCGATACGATCGCCAGCTTTGCCAATGCCTGCCGGGAGCTGCTAAACGTATTTGCCTCCACCTGCAGACCATTGGATTATCACGATTCGATCCGAATCGGTTTTGCTTTTCCCGGACCTTTCAATTATGCAGAAGGCATCGCCCTCCTTCAGGGTGTCGGCAAATATGAATCGCTCTACAGATTGTCGGTGCGCGACCTGCTCCGAACGGAATTCCAGAAGCAGAAGAGCTTATTCCCGGGCATCATGACCAATCGTTTAACCGCAGCCAATATCCGGTTCGGCAATGATGCCTTCATGTTCGGGCTTGGCGCCAGTATCCGGTTTCCGTCCGAGCGGTTAATATGCCTTACGCTCGGCACAGGCCTTGGGTCAGCCTTTATAGAGAATGGGCAGATCATCGCTGGCAGGAACAGGATTCCTGACAGCGGAATGCTGTTTGCCGAACCCTACCGGAATCATACGGTGGACCGTTATTTTGGGAGAAGGGGCATTCTGAATTTGGCTAGCGAGCGGGGACTGCTCGTGGACGGAATGGATGTAGCCGATCTTGCAGAAGCGGCTGCACGCGGTCACAAGCAAGCTGAAGACCTGTTCCGCGAATACGGTTGCAGGCTGGGAGAGATGCTGCTGCCTTATATAGCTGACTTTAAACCCCACCGCCTGGTACTCGGGGGGCAAATCTCAGGCAGTTTTCCCTTATGGGAAAGGGATATACAGCTGGCTTTAGGCCAATATGCCATCCCCATTCTCACTCTCGAGGATGGAATCAGCGCTGTGTTTAACGGCATAGAGGGAATTTTTGTAGATGGATAGCCACACATACGTCCCACTTCATAAATAGGAGGTTACTGTTACATGAACTTATCAAACCAAGGTGATCACAGACCCGCTCGTCCCTGGACCATTTATGCCATCCATCATTCCCACACGGATATCGGTTACACCGAGCGCCAGGAGAGGATCGAGCAGTACCACGTTGACTTTATTCGCCAGGCGGTCGGCATCGCAGAAGCCGCACATCGCGGGGAGCGTCCGGATTGGAGCTCATTCCGCTGGACCTGCGAAACCTTCTGGGCCGTGGAGAAATTTCTGGAAGCGGCCTCTCCCGAAGAGAAAGAAGCTTTTCAGCAAGCTGTCATCCGAGGGGATATTGAGCTGTCGGGAACTTATCTGAACATGACCGAGCTCCCGGACTTTGACCTCCTGAAGCGCAACCACGGGAAGGCTCAGCAGTACGCGAAATCCTTCGGACACCGAATCGACAGCGCCATGACAGCTGATATTAACGGCTACGGATGGGGATATGCCGACAGCCTGCTGCAGAATAACATTGAGCACCTGTTCTCCTGCATCCACACGCATCACGGCATGTATCCGCTGGGTCGCAAGCAGACCCCATTCTGGTGGGAAAGTCCGGAGGGCGGCAAGCTGCTTGTGTGGAACGGCGAACATTACATGTTTGGCAACGAGCTCGGATTCTGTCCGGATGCACTCGGCAAATACATCATCAAAGACGAATTCCAGCATAACCTGATGGAGCCTGAACATCGCCACAACAACATCGCATTATTACGGATTAACCGATATTTATGGAATCTTGAACAGGAATCCTATCCCTATTCCTTTGTTCCGATCATGGTGTCCGGTCTTGGGACGGATAATGCATCTCCGAATGCGGACATTGCGGAATGGATGACCAGTTGGAATGAGCAGAACGGTGACCGCATTACGATTAAGTTGGCTACCCTCTCCGAATTTTTTGCGGCTCTGAAGCAGGAGGACTTATCCGAGCTGCCGGTGCACCGGGGCGACTGGCCGGATTGGTGGACGGACGGTGTTGCCTCCACGGCGATGCACACCCAGATTTACCGGGATGCCCAGCGCACGCTTCGCAAAGTGAAGCGGCTGGATCCGGCTTCCGAAACGGTAAGCCCCGCCGAGATCGATGATGCTGCACAAGCACTAACTATGTACGCGGAGCATACGTGGGGTTATCATTCCTCCGTGTATGAGCCATGGCATCCGCAGGTTCAAATGCTGGAGGTTCGGAAGCAAGCCTATGCAGCTGAAGCAAGCAAGCTGGCATACCGGGCATTGGATAAAGCGCTGGTTGCCCGTCAGGGTGCGCTTCTGGCCCCCCATCGCCCTCTGCGGTATGAGGTGATCAATACAGAGCCCGCCACAGCCACACTGCAGGTCGCTATTCCGCTCGATGGCTGGGAGAACGTCATCTTGAAGAGGAAGTTCGAGCTTATCGATGAATCGAACGGACAGTCGCTCCCGTATCAGCTGACGCACACAGGCGCCCTCGCAGCCGAGCTGACGCTAACGCCGGGTGAATCCCGCACGCTGTCGATCCACCCGCTCGAAATGGCAGAGGTCGGCTCCCCTTCCGGGAACATGGTGACTGCGCGCAACACCGAGCCAATTGCTTGTGAAGGAATCGCCGACATTCGGTTGGAGCCCCTGGTCCCTTATCCGGTCATAGTGGGTGAGAGCTTCATCGAATCGGATTCGTTCCGCATCGAATGGGAGATCAACGCGGGCATTACGGCTTGGATCGACAAGACACGTTCAACCGATCTGCTGGATGATACACGCCGGCATGGGCCGTTCACGCCGGTTTACGAGGTTACGCCTGCACAGGATGAGCACAGCCCATCCCAGATATGCGCTACCCGTGCCCGTATGGGCCGCAACCGGAAGGGTACCCATGTGCAGCGCGATGCCGGGCGCCTGACTCGCGTCAACGTGCTCGACAATGGCCCGCTGTTCGCTCTGATCGAGCTGGTCTTCGAAGTGAAGGGGCTCAGCTACTATGCCCTCCACATCAAGCTGTTTGCGAACCAGCCTCGTGCCGAGGTGTCCGTCCGCTTCCACAAGGACAGTGTCTGGCTCCCCGAAAACGTATATGTGGCACTTCCATTCTCCATGGGTCCCGAAGCGGAGCTTTATGTTGAAAAAGCCGGCTGCCACATCCGTCCATGGAAGGATCAAATTCCGGGAAGCTGCATCGATTACACCAGTGCCCAAGAGGGCATATTCTGGTACTCGGCCCAAGACCGGGAAGCGCTCGCTGTATCGATGACAGACACGCCGCTTGTGCAGTTGGGAACGCTAGAGCATACGCCGCGCCAGCTCCATACCATGCAATCGGCGGACAGCCGGCCTTACACGTATGCGTGGATATTGACCAACTACTGGGAAACCAACTTCAAAGCCACGCTCGGCGGCTTCTATGAGTTCCGATATGCGGTAGAGCGGCATCACGGGATCGACCCACAACAGACCAAGGAGGCTCTGCATGCTTCAACCGGGCAATTTACGATTCATCGGATAAAATAATCATGTATGAAAAACAGCTGCCTTGAATTCAAGGCAGCTGTTCTGATTATATATAGGGAGAATCAACGTGTACCGGACCCCTGTTCATTTTTCCGAATCCTGACTCGTCAGTGGTCTCGATCCGTTGCACCCTGTGTACCCCGTTATCCCTTTGATCAAAACCAACAGAAGCCTGAATGATCAGACTTCTCAGAATAACAGTCGCAGACTGTTTTTACGTGTTGACACCGAACCCCCCTGGAAGTTTCTACGTCCAAGCCCACATAAACCCGTCACGATCCCAGGCAATGCGGCCGCCATGCAGTTTGCGGAATGCCTTCTTCACTTCCTTGGACAGCGAGGCATTTCCGTTCTCGTTAACAAAAACGAACTCCTCACCGAAGTGCTCGCTTACATACCGTATGGCCTCGGTCTGATACAAATTGCCTGTGAATCTGATTTCCTCGACCATCCATTCGGCCACCTGCTGTGCTGTAAATGCCATATTACATCTTTCCCTTCCTTCATGCGTCCACTTATTATAACAGAACTGAACCCATACACACACGAAAGGCCACCGTACTTCTCGTTGCCCCTCACCCTCGATAGAATTCCGAAGCACATGGTTAGATGTGATATGTGCCGTTTGTTTAATGATTTCCTATTTTGACCGGCAATCCCGTTTCAGCAGACTGCAAAGCTGCATATGTAATCTCCATTGTGCGGACGGCATCCTCATAAGAGGATAGGATTCCTGAAGTTTCGCCTGTGCGTACCGCATGAATAAATGCTTCGTTCTCCCGTTGATATGGGTTGGCCGCATTCCGGTATTCCGTTCTCCTGCCTTGTTCATTAACGATCAGCCTGTCTGCTCTGATGTCAAGACTCCCCTGTTCCGTATAGATAACCAAGCCTACCTTCTCCGATTCTGGCAAAATACAGGTATTGGAGATGGCTGCCACTGCCCCGCTCTTTAACTTCAGTGTAGCGGTTCCCACATCGTGAACGCTTACATTATCATGCATATCCTTCATCGCTCTATGGGCAAAGGCCGCATACACTTCATCCACTTCCCCCAGCAGGCAGCGCAGCAGGTCAACCATATGCGTGGTTTGTTCTATGAATTGTCCTCCAGAGCCTTCCTGTTGTCTCCACCAATACACCTGCGGCATATCACCCATCCAGTAGCCAAGAGCCATGCCGATCTTTCGGCTTTCCAGCAGCTCAGCCGCTTTGATGGCAGCGTCCGTATAACGGAAATGATAACCGACTGACGTCATTAGCCCTGACTTCTTCACCCCTTGCGCAATCTTCTTCGGGATTTCCAGATTCGTGCCAAGCGGCTTCTCGACCATAAACGGAATATGCCGATCCACAAGCAGGGACTCTATCTCCCCATGCGCAAAGGGTGGAACACAGATATAAACAGCATCCGGCTTGCTATTATCCAGCATCTGCTCAACGTTCGCATACGCTTTGGCAGAGCTGTATCCTTCTATCGCTTGGTCTGCCTTATCCTGGCTTGTTCCGACAAAGGCAGCAACACTCACTCCGTCCATGTCGGATAAAATACGGGCATGCATCTTGCTAAACCAGCCGGTGCCGATGATTCCTACGTTCAATGCCATATGATTCCTAGACCTCCTCCTGAATTAGAAACGCAATGGTTTTCTTCTCATCGATTGATAAAATAAACCCAGCAGCGAACATAACAAACATCAGAATGTTGGCCATGCTATCAACCGCTGTGGAGCTGATGTCTTCAGATTACATCAAATGGACCTGCGTTCCAATGATAATCATAAAGATAATAGCTGCAGACCCTATCCATGAAAAAAGGATGCAAAAAATAAAAGCAGCCGGTACATCGTGTGTACTTGGTTTGAACGTTAGATGTAGCTGTCCAGCGTGGAGGGAATGAAGCCCCGTCCAAGTCCTTTATCATAAAAAAACTGCCCCCCGTTCACTGTAACGGGGAGCAGTTGCTGTATGTTATTTAAAAATCATCCATATAACAATGAATGCAATTAAGGATGCCAGATAGATGATGAGCAGCTTCGTGAGATTGGTCTTGGTTTTCCGTTCATAATTCGGATTAGCCTTCTTATTCTCTTGTGATAACCCTACAAGAAGTGTTGATACTCCTCCAATTAATGCCAGCGCAATGACAATCATGTACATAACCAACCCCAAACAACCCCATTCGATTATTCATTATACAGAATCTGCTATTGACCCGAGGCACCAGGATCAACATCATTCATCATAACTTGTTCGTTCAGCCTCATTATAATGAACAAACGGTTAATGCACACCATCCAATTGCGCGTCAGTTCTGACCATCCAATTGGTCCTTTAGCTTACCATCCATTTCATCGTATTCTAAATCACGTATGATTAACCGCTGCAGCCTGTCCAGCGCCTCTTCAGCTTCAGGCATCGGAAAAAGAGGCCAGACATGCATCATATATTCATACTCCCAGTACTCCGTATCGACACCCTCAACATCCAATCGATCACGCAGCAGCCGGGCATCCGGCAGCAGGGAATCATCGGTCCCGATCAGGATCACCGTGCTTGGCAGGTTCTTCATATCGCCGAACAATGGGCTGACCGCAGGATCGTCCATGGGCAGATTCCCTGCATACATCCTTCCGACTGCTCCAAGACCAGCCGGCTGCAGGAAGACATCCCGCTGCGGTATGCCGAGATTGGCTATCTGCGGATTGTCCATGGCGACGTCCACCCAAGGTGCAATCAGAATTAATCGCTTGGGCGTAAGTGGCGTCCCTTTGAATCCTTGGGCCACGTTCAGTGCTAATGCGCCGCCAGCCGAATCCCCCATCAGAAGTACCGGACTCTGGGCCTTAGAGCAGACAAACTTATAATATTCGCGCATCAGCTCAGTCAGATCCCCTGCTTCTATGCTTGGCACGGTCGGATAGTTGGGCATATATATCGATAATCCGGTTAATTTCGTCCACTGTTTAACAAAAGCAAAATGAGGCGGGAGAATTTCTTCGATATAGGCGCCGCCGTGCAAATATAGGACCGTTCCCTTATCCCTAGCACCATGCGATATATAATAGTTCATACTCAAACCGCTTTCGCTCTGGAAAGATCGCATTTCAAATCCTTCCTGCTCGCCGGTAAGGGCGGGATAAGGAGGCATGGTAGCGATATACTGCCGAATTGCCTTGGCATCCTCCCATTTATGATGAAATCCCTCGGCCGTCAGTTTCTGTTTGATAGCTATGCTTTCTTTACTCGGCATCTGGTCCAATCCCCTTTTGTTTGTGTTATTAATCGTATGTAAGTCCATCTATCCTCAATATTATCACTGCACATTGCACCCGGGCTGTAGCAATTGATACAAGAACAACGAGCAGCAAAGAAGCCTCGCCTTTCACAAATGAAAGCGAGGCTCCTTGGTTTGATTATTCTATTTTGCTCTTGTGAGCGATTGGGAAAGCTCCGTAAATATAACCCCGAGCGCATGTGCCCCGGCGTCCGGGTAGCCGATGCTCCGCTCGCCGACGGTTCCGGCTCTTCCCATGCGAGCTACGAGGGCCTCCGTGCTTTTTCCACCCTCCACGGCTGCCCGTGCCGCTTGAACGCCGGCAGCCAACAGATTCTCCCCGTCATGCGCGCTAACTCTCCAAGCCTCAGCATACGGAATGAGTGCGTCCATCAGCGTCTTATCCCCCACAACTGCCCCTCTTCCAAAGGATCTTTCACCCGTGTCCTGTATTCCTTGAACCACGGCTTCCATCATCTCGGCGATTTCAGCTATGGACAGCTCCTTCTTATGCAACGCATATTTGCCCGCCGCCCGAAAGGCAGAGCCCCAGATCGGACCGGATGCGCCGCCGCAATGCTCCATGATAATCAGTGAACAGGCGTTCAAGAAACTTCCGATATCAGCGGCCTCGGATATAAGCTCCTCCCATTCGGCTTTGAGTTGCTTGAATCCCTTGGCAACACTCATGCCAAAATCACCGTCACCGGCGTGCGCATCCAGTTCACAGAACGGGACTTCGTTCGCAATAATGACCTCACTCATTTTGTCTATCAAGTAGATGATGTTGTTCAGTGACAATTGATCGTCCGAAACGGCAGCATACTCTTCATGTGTCACCATGTTGTAGGATTCCGGCTGCTTCTTATGCCAGGATTCCTCTAGAACATCGTGAAATACGACAGGCTCTAGCGGTCCTCGTGTTACGAGTGCAGGCGTGTCACACGGCTCGCCCAGCAAATATTTCAGCTGGTCCGTCAATTTCATGATGGAGACCGAAGCGCCTACCATATCGATGCTTGTCATGTAATTGCCGACAAAGACTTTAAGCACCGTAACGTTCCGCTGATTTAATTCCCGCATGACAGAACGGTTCAAGAGATACAGCTCCTGCAGCGGGGTGCCCCCGAAGCCGTTGACCAATACGGCAACTTCCTGCGGGCTATCACCGTTTACTTGCAGACTTTCCAGCAGCTCCGCTACCATTCTC
Organism: Paenibacillus glucanolyticus NBRC 15330; assembly: GCF_004000885.1. Classification (GTDB taxonomy): domain Bacteria; phylum Bacillota; class Bacilli; order Paenibacillales; family Paenibacillaceae; genus Paenibacillus_AQ; species Paenibacillus_AQ glucanolyticus. The sequence goes on along the minus strand of NZ_BIMC01000004.1, from coordinate 77,047 downwards.
CGTGCCAGCTCGTCAGCCGGAATCATCTGCTCACGGCGGATTCCAGGCTCGCCGTGAATGCCTACGCCATACTCCATTTCCTGCTCGCCAATGGAGAAAGTCGGCGTCCCCTTGGCAGGCACCGTGCAGGACGTGAACGCACAGCCAATGCTTTTGACATTATCGATGGCATGCTGAGCCGCTTCTTTAACCTGCTCCAGCGACATGCCGACCTCTGCGGCCGCACCCGCTATTTTATGTACCAAAACCGTGCCCGCGACCCCTCTTTTTCCTACGGTGTACAGGCTGTCTTCAACCGCGATGTCATCGTCAACCTTCACATAGTCGACTTGAATGCCATCTTCATTCGCCAGATAGGCGGCATTCTTGAAATTCATCATATCTCCGCTGTAGTTCTTAATAATCAACAGGGTGCCCTTCCGACTGGCCGATGCCCGGATTGCCTGATACACCTGAATTTGGGATGGAGATGCAAACACATCGCCGCAAACCGCGACGTCCAGCATGCCCTTGCCGATAAAACCCGCATGCGCAGGCTCATGCCCGCTCCCCCCGCCACTGATCAAGGTTACTTTGTCCTGGTTCATGTTTTTCTTTTGGATAAAGGTATGCTTATGATGAAATTCCAACTCTGGATGAGCCATGACGAAGCCGCTGCACATCTCTCTGACGAGGGTTTCCGGTTTGTTCATGATTTTCTTCATAATTATCGCATCCTTACGATTTGGAGTGGTTGATTTAGAGCAGACCCTATATTAATCTGACTGATTCCACAGAAACGATCCTAATCTTCAGTAGACGGATCAACATGAATGTCACTGTCAGGATCGGTCATTACCCAGCGTGTGAAGGTTACGTGCAGCCCGGAACGGGTCGGCGAACAAATAAAAGGCCCTGCCTGACTTGCTGTATTGATCGGAAAAGGCGCCACTCGAAGAGTTCGCCAAGGATGCGTCTCAGTTCTCGCCCTAATGATGACCGCATCATTCATTCTCGAAGCGCGGATCGTGACATTCTCGCCAACCCACTCCGGTACAGGTGCGAGCGACCAATCCGAGTATCCTTGAGTGACAACAACAGCAAGCTGCGGGATTCCATCATTAATCTCGATCCCTGCTTTGATCCATTGCCTCGGAGCGTTCATCAGCATGATTCCTGCCTGATCATAAAGCTCCGTAAACGATTGCAGCTGAAACGTTACTTCCATGGCCGTATCCTTTTCCCACCGTGTGAGCAGAGAATGTCCGCTGTCGCGTTGAAACCCGTATAAGGTTTTCTCCCAATAATCACTGCCTTCTCTGGACTCTACCTTCAAATATTGTCCTTCCTTCGTCTCGGTGACTGATATCGGCACGGTTGTCCATTGACCCGAATCCCAAGATATTCGGCTACGTATCATTCCATCACGACTCCTTACCTCATCTAATGTTATTTCAGTATCTTCACAAGCGGGATTCCTGAATGAACTGCTCCGCGCTATGCAGTAAAAGAATGCAGAAGGAACGGTTATGTCCGATGAAAAACGAAGACACATCGTAGCGGCTACGGGAAGGCTCATAGGTTATGAGCGCTCGATGTTTCATGTTCCTCATAAGAAGGTTCGTGAACGACTCCGCAGGACCGCGGTCGGAAAAATACGTAAGATAGGCATACAGCGAATGGTCCACAGGTTCATCGAGGGGACTCACACCAGCGCAGGAGAACTCGGTGACCAGTCCTGCACGCTGCAGCCGGATCAATATCGGATGCAGCTGCTCGTCAACCGGCGTTTTGCCGAATAGCCGCGTACGCTTGGGCAGCTTGCGCACCTTGGGTCTGTTAATCCAATCGTTTAACTCCCGCCTTCTCCGACGCCACTGCTCGTCGGTATGTGTGCTCAGCAGCAGCTCGCCGCCAGCATCATGTCGTTCCTGATGCATATCATCCCTCCTCTCTTCAATTTTGCAGGAACCTGCTAATCTCAGTGTAGTCCCATTTCGTATGAAGTCAAATAAGCCGGACCATGGGTCCGGCTCCTGGTGGTTCGTATGAACTAGCGTGTTTCCCGATGAAGTGTTACTCGCTTCAAGCGCGGACTATATTTGCGCAACTCCATCCGCTCCGGGTGATTTCGTTTATTTTTTGTCGTTGTATAGTTGCGGTCACCGGTTTCCGTGCATGCCAAAGTTACCGTCACTCTCATATTCAGCACCTCCTCATCTCACATTTTATTAATCGTAACGATTACGATTAGTTAAACCATACTTTAATCCTGTTCTTATGCTTTGTCAAGAAGCAGGTCTGATTGCGCTTAGTCTTCGGTACCGGCTCCCGCCGCCTTGGCGGCTCTGGATAAACTCCACAGCAGGACGGTGATTAACAGAAACGCGGTTAGAGCCATAACAGGAATTGTAATAAAACCCAGCCAGGTAAAGTAATTTACGTTGCAGGGAGTGGGGCCGCAAGCTGCTAAACCATGATTGCTAAACAACGAATAGAAGCGCTGATACGCGATGTGGTATACCGAGATGGCTCCTCCGATACAAGAGAGAGGAAGAACATACTTCATGATTCCCAAATCTTTCTTGTAATACGCAATGCCCAAGAGAATGGTTAGCGGGTACATAAAAATCCTCTGAAACCAACACAAGTCACATGGGATATATCCTTTGATTTCGCTAAAATAAAGGCTTCCCAGAGTTGCTGCAATCGAAATGATCCATGCAGCCCCGAGTCGGAAATCTGGCTGGAATTTATAAGTCGTCAATGGGTTCATTCTCCTTATTCATCTCATATTTATGCTGCTCTGTATCATCATAGTGCACATGCTGTCCCCGAAGAATGACCCTTACGGGCTATATTCGCTCGTTCTCTGGACGATAATACGAATGATCATCGGCACAAATGTTTATCATGCTTACCCCATCCAATTCACGGTCTGAAGGCACCATCCATGTTCAACAGATTGATAGAGATTTGTCATCATAATGATAAAATTATGAAAACCCTTTATTTGTGCATAGTGATATGATCAAGATTACAGACAGGAACAACCTGAATATGTCATGAGAGGATGAGGAAAGTGTGGAAGCCGGATCGTAACAGCACACAACCTCTATATCAGCAAATTGCTGATGATCTGGAGCAAAGAATATCTTACGGTGAGTTTCCGCCAGGGAGTTTACTTCCATCCGAACGCAAACTCGCCGAGCAATTGGGAGTTAATCGAAGCACCGTGGTTCTGGCTTACTCGGAGCTTCGGGCGCTTGGTATCATAGAGAGCCGTTCCGGGAGCGGAACTCGGGTCAGCAGCTCCAAGTGGGGAGCTACACCCAAGCATACGCCGAACTGGCACCGTTACGCGGAGGGAGGAAACTTCCTGCCTAACCTGCCTTTTCTCCGTCGCATTCGGGAAGCATTGGCTTATGATCCCTCCCTGATTGATTTTGCGAGCGGAGAGCTTGCCGGCGATTTGGCGCCGAACGAAGAAATGAATACGATATTGAGTCAGAAACCGGATACTCCCTACCTGGGTTATGACAATCCGCAAGGATATGGTCCACTACGACAGGCATTGGTAACCTATCTCAAACAATATCGGGGGATTCATACCACCGAATCGTCCATATTAATCACGTCAGGCTCCCAGCAATCGCTGTACCTCATTACGCAGTGCTTGCTTTCGCCTGGTGACGCAGTGGCTATTGAAGACCCGTCATATTGCTATTCACTGCCTATGTTTCAATCTGCCGGTCTTCGATTGTTCAGACTGCCTGTTGATGAACGAGGGGTACAGCCAGAGGACATACGCTCCCTGTACAAGAAACACCGGATCAAGATGATTTTTATTAATCCGAATTTTCAGAATCCGACAGGCACCGTCTTGGCTGAAGAGAGAAGAGCCCAACTGCTTGATGTTGCAAGTGAGCTTGGGCTTCCTATCGTGGAGGATGACCCCTTCAGTTTGACGGCCTACCAGTGTTCGCCCCCTGCACCGCTGAAGTCCGTGGATTCAATCGGGTCGGTGCTGTACATTGGATCTCTATCAAAAATCGCAGCGTCCGGCCTCCGCGTAGGCTGGATGGTCGCCCCGAATTCTGTCGTTGAACGGCTCGCGGACGCCAGACAGCAGATGGATTTCGGGCTGAGCGTGGTTCCCCAAAGCCTCGCTGGACAGTTTCTCAGCTCCTCCTATTTTGCGCCTCATCTGGACAAGCTGAGAGCTAGCTTACTGTACAAGCGTGACTTACTGATGGAGTCCCTTCGGAAAGAGCTGAACGGTCTCGTTCAGTTCCATGTGCCTGAGGGCGGTTTGCATCTCTGGTGCAAAATCATGCCGGAAGTGAATGATAGCAAGCTGCTGGAAGCTTCCATTCAAAAGGGCGTTATTTTTGCGCCGGGAAGCGTATACGGTTCAGCATCCGGTTACGTTAGATTCACTTATGCCCGTGCCAGGGCTGAGGATATCCCGTCCGGCATCTCGAGGTTTGCTCAAGCTCTGCACGCCACGATTCAATAGGGCAGACGTTAACGGATCTTCTCCTCCCTGGAATAAAGAACAAGGTTAGCTTACCAGAAGCTAACCTTGTTCTCGTGTCCTAACACACTTGTTCCTATTGAATCCTGCTCATCAATTCCTTGACGAACGCAAGACTCGGCAGCTCGCCGGTGACTCGATCAACCATTTTACCCTGGTCATCAATCAAGACGGTTACCGGAAGACCGCTGATGCCGTATTGGCCTTTGATTGTATTGTGCTGATCCAGCACAATCGGCATCTCCAAATGATGCTTCGAAGCGAATGCCTCCGCTTTCTCTCGGCTTTCTCCTATATTGACAGCGATAATCTGAGTGCCGGATTCCTGCGCGTACGCTTCGTTCAGGATCGGCATTTCATTAACGCAGGGACCGCACCAAGACGCCCAGAAATTTAACAGCACGGGCTGCCCTCTGTAATCGGAGAGCCTGACGGGCTCGTCCTGAAGATTCACCGCCTCAAAGTCGGGAGCCGTTTGGCCAATCTCAGCGGTTTCCTGATCCCCCAGCAGGGCATGTACGAGAGCGTATATTCCGGCTGCCGTTACAAGCGCAAGAATCAGCCATCGGATCCATGATGAATGAGCTAATCGGTTCATTTCATTCCACCTCGCTTAGACCGCCCCTACTTCAGCAGCGATTTAACGTCCTTCAGGATTTTGTCATAAGGCGGGTCCATGTTGCCATCATATTTCGCGACAACCGTGCCCGATTGGTCTATCAGGTAGAAGGACGTGCCATGAATGACCTGATCTGCTGCTGTATCCATGGCAATAGGTGCTTTAAAGGATTGCAGCACAAACGATTTAATATCGTCAAACGTATATCCCGTGAGCGCATGCCAGTTCGTGAAGTTAGCATCAAATTTGCCCAGGTAACTCTTGAGTGCCGCAGGTTCATCCCGTTCCGGGTCTACCGAAAAGGATACCAGCGTGGCTTCGAGCCCCGCATCACTCAACCGCTGCTGCAGCTCTGCCATATTGGCAGTCATGGTTGGACACACCGTAATGCAGCGTGTGAATACAAAGTCCGCGATCCACACCTTCCCTTTCAGATCAGCTAAAGAGACCTCCTCTTCATCCTGATTGATGTATTCAAATGGCTGGACCGGAATGCTCAGCTGACTCGGCTTGGAATTGCCGCATGCGGCTGCCACCAGCGTCACCAGCATGAGCACGCCTATGAGCATGATCTTTTTCATGTATCCCCCTCCTGCTCCTCGTTCATGTTCGCAAGCCACGCCGCTATGGATTGGATCTCGCTCTCCTCTAGAATCTTCCTGTAGGAAGGCATGCCTCTATAGCCATCCGTTACAATGTCGCGTATTTCATCCTCCGAGAGCCTCGTTCCGACATCTTTAAGACTAGGACCTACCCTTCCGCCTAAATCGATAGCATGGCATGAGAGGCACTGACTCTTGTAGAGGGCAACCGCCTTTTCTTCCTCCGGTGTAACAATACTGGCGCGAAGCGCAGAGTCGTCCTCGGTTCTTTCACTGCAAGCAGACAACACCAGCATCGCCAGCATAATAAGCATCAACCTGTATTTTCGGGTCATTGTATCCGCCACCCCTTCTTACCCGATCACTGCTACCTCAGTTCACTTCTCCACATGATCTCCTACAGCAATCTCTTTTTTTGGCATCACATGCATGCCTCTTGCGGTCACATGCGCAGTCACTTCATAGGTCCCTTCGACCTCAAAAGCCTTCTCTATTCGGTACCTTCCGTCTTCTTCATGTTTAGCTTCTATCCGTTGGAACTCATCCTGATCGGCCAGTCGGAACTCGAATTCCACCTCTTGGGCATCTTCAACAAGCGACTCGCCTTGTGTCACTCGCGCTTCAAAAGGGACGGTCTCCGAGGTCTTTACCGGACCCGTCGGCAGAATCAGATCGACCCGGATCAATTCTTCAACCTCTGCATCGGACGCAGGAGCCGAAGAACACGATACTAATAGCAGCACGCACAATATAAGAACAATCAACCCCGATTTCTTCATCATTTCACCCCATTATGCATGCCTATCATTAAAGCGCAGGCGTATCCAGAATCATAACAATGAACACGATCATCAAATAATTTACGGAAATCATGAAATTGGTTTTAGCCCAGCGTTCATCCTCCGAAACGGTTATTCCATGCAGCGTATGCAAGAGCCATATCACACCACCAATCACAGACACCGTCAGAAATACGGGACCGGAGAAGCCGTAAACGTACAGCAAAATGACGGTTGGGAGCAGCAGCGTTACATAGGGAATCATCTGCACTTTGGTACGCCTAACTCCCTTACGGACAGGCAGCAATGGAAACCCTGCCGCTCTGTACTCCTCCACCCGCCGGATGGCCAGCGACCAGAAATGCGCGGGCTGCCACAGGAACAGCAAGCAGAATAACAGAACAGCTCCGGTATCCACGGTTCCCGTGCCGGCACAGTATCCGATAACCGGCGGAACCGCTCCCGATACCCCGCCTACAGCGGTGCTCCAGGTTGAATTTCGTTTCAGCCACATCGTATAGATGACAATGTAAAAGAACATCCCCAGCAATCCAAGCCACCCGGCAACCTTGTTCACGTTCAGGAACAAAATGACTTCTCCTGAGATACCAAGAGCCACAGCACACCAAACAGCATGGGTTAACTTTATTCGTCCCGTCGCTAGTGGCCTATTGCAGGTTCGGGCCATTTTGCGATCCAGCTTGTAATCCCAAACGTTATTAAAGATGCAAGAAGATGCCATCGTAAGTGTTGTTCCAAGCAGCATCCAGCACAACAGGCCAAAGTCCACCACCCATTTGGAGGCTAGCCAGTAGCCTCCAAATGCAGCAACCAGATTAAGCTGAATAATGCGCGGCTTTATAAGCTGCATCCAATCCCCCAGTAAGGTGGCATTCTTCATACAGCTACCATGTTATACAGCATGATCCACATGGACCCCGCTACGATAACCAGCAGGATAACCAGACCCAGCACCAGCGATATCAGATTGTAGCGCGGCTTGTTCTCCTCACGCAAATGCATGAAGAATAAGAGCTGAACCATAAGCTGCAGCACCGCGGCAGTCATCAGCACGACCGAGTTCCAGGTTCCTTCCAGCCAATCATTCATCACAACGGTGATGGGAATCAGGGTCAGAATGATTGAGCAGAAGAAGCCGATGGTATACGATTTGAAAGAACCGTGACCCTCCGGGGTTTGATGCGAATTCGATGGAACCATATTAACTCACCCCCATTAAGTACACGACCGTAAATACAAAGATCCACACCACATCAAGGAAATGCCAGAACAGACTAATCACATTCACCTTCCGTTTGGTTACCGGGGTGATTCCCCGCTTGGCCAGCTGAATGATCAGGGCGATCATCCAGACCAGTCCAAACAGTACGTGCAGTCCATGCGTACCCACCAGGGTGAAAAAGGCGGATAAAAATGCGCTGGTTCCTATCGTCGCGCCTTCGTGTACCAGATGATTGAATTCGGCAATTTCCATCCCGATAAATATGGCGCCCAGTCCAGCTGTAACCGCCAGCCAGGATATGAGACCCTTAACGTTGTGCTTGTGCATGGACAGCAGCGCAAGACCGCAGGTATAACTGCTGGCAAGCAAGATAAACGTGCTTGTTATAATTCCGCCCATTTGAAACAGGTCTGCAGGTCCCGGACCTCCGTCCGTATTTTGCTGCAGCACGATATAGGTGGCAAAAAGCGTTCCGAATATAATGACATCGGTCATCAGGTAAATCCAGAAGCCGAACGTTCGCACTTCCTCCATATCCGGATGACCATGATGTTCATCATGCGCGTGAGCTTGCAATATTTGTTCTGATGTTTGGGACTCAGCCATTAGATATTCACCTTCCTTATGGCAGCTTCTGTTCGCTCGATTTCATCAACCGGAATATAATAATCCGTATCATAGTTAAAGGAATGGTACAGCAAACAGCCAACAACGCCTGCCAATCCGGTATATATGAATCCGGTCCAATCGAATATGAAACCAAAGCCTGCTATAAACCAGAAAGCCGACATGACAATCGGGACTCCGGAATTTTTAGGCATATGAATCGGCTCCAGCTTCTGCTTAATGGTTTGATGCGCCCCTGCGGATTGTTTCTGCTCCCACCATTCATCTTGACGGGATACATTCGGCAGAACGGCAAAGTTATAGACCGGTGCCGGCGACGGAATGGACCATTCCAGCGTGCGGCCATTCCACGGATCGCCCGTGGTGTCCCGGTTCTTGGCCTGGTGCTTGAATCCATCCACGATCTGCCAAACCTGAAACAGAAAAGCAATAGCCATCAGCACGGCACCGATCGTGGACACCAGGTTCAGCTCCCACCAGCCTTTGTCCCAGCTGTAAGTAACCACCCGGCGGGTCATTCCCATCAGGCCGAGCACATACTGCGGCATAAAGCAGCAATAGAACCCGATGTTCCAGAACCAGAACGCCCATTTTCCGATGCGTTCGTTCAGTGTGAAACCGAACATTTTCGGCCACCAATAATACAATCCGGCAAAGTACCCGAATACGACGCCCCCGATGATCACCTGATGGAAATGTGCGACCAGGAAGTAACTGTTATGGAACTGAAAATCCGCCGGAGCTACGGATAACAGAACTCCGGTCAAACCGCCGACAATAAAACATGGAATGAATCCAATCGTCCATAACATCGGCGTTTCGAATGTGATTCTCCCCCGGAACATGGTGAACAGCCAGTTGAACACCTTCACACCGGTAGGGATTGCAATCAGCATGGTTGTCAAGGCAAAGAATGCATTGACGTCCGCGCCCGATCCCATCGTAAAGAAGTGGTGGGCCCATACCAGGAAGGACAGGACGCTGATGATCATCATGGCCCATACCATGGACTTGTAGCCAAACAGCTTTTTCTTCGAGAACGTGGATACGATCTCTGAGAATATCCCGAATGCCGGCAGAACGATGATATACACCTCAGGGTGTCCCCACATCCAGATCAGGTTGATATACATCATCGGGTTCCCGCCGCCGTCAAGCGTGAAGAAATGAGCCCCGGCATAACGATCCAGAAACAGCAGCGCAAGCGTCGCGGTCAGAATCGGAAACGAGAAGATAATCGCAATACAGCTGGATAGCACCGACCAGGAAAACATCGGCATTTTCATAAGTTTCATGCCCGGTGCCCGCATTTTCAGAATCGTCACCAGGAAGTTGATCCCGGTCATCAAGCTGCCGAGCCCCGAGATTTGGATTCCCCATATATAGAAGTCCTGCCCCACGCCCGGATTGTACATGGTACCCGAATACGGCGGATACGCAAGCCAGCCGGCATCCGGCGAGCCTCCGATGACAAACGACAGGTTAAACAGCATCGCCCCTGAGAAGAACAGCCAGAAGCTGAGCGAATTCAGGAACGGGTAGGCTACGTCTCTCGCGCCGAGCTGCAGCGGCACCATGATGTTGAACAAACCGAACATGAACGGCATGGCCATGAACAGAATCATGATAACTCCATGCGTAGTGAAAATCTGGTTATAATGATCCGGCGGCAAAAAATTAAGCTCCGGCATGGCCAGCTGCGCCCTCATTAAAAGCGCATCCACTCCGCCCCGAAACAGCATCAGGAAGGCAGCCAATATGTACATAATGCCGATCTTTTTGTGGTCAACGGTTGTCAGCCATTCCCGCCATAACCACTTCCACTTCTTGAAGTACGTCAAGCCGCTTACAATGGCGATCAAGGTTAGCACGATGGTGACATCCGCCCCATAGATTAACGGATCGCCCGTTACAAAAAACTCGGAAGCAAACTCTTTTATTTTTTCCCACATTAGAAGCTCTCTCCTTACCTAGTCACCTGGTCCTCGAATTCGAAGTTTTGCGTGTTTTTCCATGACAAACCATGGTTGTGAGAAGCGGCATATTTGGTCACCGTCATCTCGAACAGACCTTCCGGAAATGCGGAATACGATTGAACTTCAGATGTGGACGGCTCTCTCAGCTGTTTATAGCCTTCCAAAGTCAGCTTGGGCGAATCGGTCTTGACCTCCTCCACCCATGCGTCAAACTCCTCCTTGGACGTGGCCTCCACATCAAAATACATCTTGGCAAAATCCGTGCCTGTAAAGTTGGCTCCGGAGCCCCAATACTCCCCTACCTCATCGGCCTGCAAATACAGCGTCATCGCCATGCCCGACATGGCGTACATCTGACCGCCCAGCTGCGGTATCCAGAACGAATTCATCGGCGAATCCGCCGTAATTTCGAAGCGGATGGGCACATCCTCCGGAATCTTCAACTCATTCACCGACGCTATGCCCTGCTCGGGATACTGAAACAGCCATTTCCAGTTCAGGGACGTTACCTGCACCGTAAGCGGTTTCTCGCTGGAGGCGATCGGTTTCGACGGCTCCAGGTCATACGTTGCTTTTACCGTGATAATGGCCAGCATCAATATGATGAGCACGGGAATTCCCCACCAGATCAGCTCCAGCTTCGTGCTATGCTCCCATTCCGGCGTATACGCTGCTTTTCTTCCTTTTTTATCCCGATACCGCCAGATGATGACGGCAGTCAAAATCAATACCGGAACGATGACGATGCAGCACAGCAGGGTCGAAATAATCATCAAATCGCGCTGCTGCTCCGCAATGGGCCCTTTCGGGTTCAGAACAATGATATTCTCGCTGCATCCGGTCATCGCCAGCAGCATGATGGACAGCAAAAAAACCAATCCCATCCATCGAAGTGCTCTCGGTCGTTTCATTACATTCAGCTCCAATCTCTGCTCACTTGTCGTGACTTACTTTAGTGGAGAAGACATTCGGTGTCACCAGCCGTTCGTTCACTAAAAATACAGGCCAAGTTCAATTTTTTGTAACAAATTTCATATACAAGTCCGAATTTTCAATCTCATCAACTCATCGTCTCTTCCACGAACGGATCGCAAAAACAGAAAGCAAACTAAAAAGCAAGGTGGCGAGCACGTTGTGAACCAGGCTTGCAAAAATATAGACATGGCTGTTGTTCATCGCAAGTTTCAGCCACGCCCCGCTCAGAATCTGAGCGAGCACCACGAGATTGAGACCAACTGCCAGCGCTGTCAGGCCTGTTGAGCGCTCCCTGATCTCGTATCTTCTTACGGCTAGAAACAGAATGATCAACAAAAGCAGTAGAATCGCAGCAGCAACACGATGAAGAAAGACGATGCCCGAGGCGCCTCCCAGATAGGGGATAACTTGGCCATTGCACAGTGGCCAGCCTATACAACCCGCCTCCGACTCGGTATGCCGGATATAGGCGCCAAGATACACCAGACCGCAGCAATACAGCCAGATCCCCCAGCCCAAATAACGAATAGATCGCGGAACCCTGGCATTGGAACGGTAATCGTATGGGCTTGTGCCATACATCCATACCACCAGCAGCATGCTGCTGGCCACCGCAAATAAAGAGATTCCGAAATGAAGAGCCATGACCGCTGGCTGCTGGGGCCACATGACGGCCGCTGCCCCCATCAGAGCCTGGATGACGGTGAACAATAAGGTGCCGCCGGCATAATAGCGTGCTTCCTTATGGCCCCCGTAATACTTCCGGATCACGATATACGTGACAAGAACGAGGATGCCGACCACCCCGGTTATCATCCGATGCGAATATTCAATCATGGATTCGAGTGTATATGCCGGGATGAATTTCCCGTTGCACAGCGGCCAATCATCGCCGCAGCCGCGACCGGAACCGGTCTTGGTTACAAGCGCCCCTGCCAGCAAAACGAAGAACATGCCGATAAAAGATGACCATGCCAGCATGCGGTGCCGTGATGTTATTGCGTACAATATAATCCACCTCTTGTGTCTGAATTTAAGCTGGAGCAAGATCCGTTTTATGACCTGTCCCATTGCACAGAATAAAGAGTTGTCGGCCATTCGTGACCATCCATTATGGGTCTTTTTCTGCCATCCGCTTCACGTAGTTGACAAAAAAAAAGAACGCCCTGAGGCGCTCTTAGTCTGAATCGTTGTTACGTTATCCATCATTCGTTCTTTGATACAGTGCCAGTAACAAAATCATTCCGATAATGCAGGCCGTTCCCGCCCACTGAAAAACGCCAAAAGGCTCTTTCAACCAAAAAACGGTGGTTAGCACAGCCGCCAAGGGCTCGAGCGTTCCAAGCAAACTTGTTTCTTTGGGCGAAAGGCTCTGCAGACTTTCGATGTAGAACCAAAATGCAATCATCGTGCCAAAAACGATCACAAAGACTAGATATAAATAGGCCTCTGATTGCAAGCCGGCCAGATTTATTTTCCATGGCGGATGAAACCAAGCAAGAGCACTTCCTCCAATCAACATAGCCCATCCAACAATAACAAGGGAATCGTATTGTTCAAGTAGAGGAACTGCATATATCGTGTAAAAGGCCAGCGCAATTCCGGATAGAACCCCCCACACGATAGCAGGTGTCGGCACGGAAAGCTGCGTGACGGAGCCATTGGACAACAACAAGAAACAACCTGATACAGCTAGCAAAGCCGTAATCATATCTTGCCTGCTCAGCAGCTTTCGTTCCTTTATAGCAAGGTATACGATGATCATGACAGGTGCTAAATACTGCAATAGCGTCGCAACCGCTGAATTCCCATGCTTTATCGATGCTAGATAGGTATACTGAACCGTTAGCATGCCAAGTAATCCGAAAACCATCAATTTCATCGCTGTTTTGCCATTCTTCCAAATCTTCCATATCTGGGATCGGTCCTTGACGAAAAACTGTATGCTCAACAGTAAAATTCCGGCTAAGCATAGACGCGTCGTCACCAGCCAATTTAGATCTATAGCGTACTGCTGCATGAGCTTTTGCGCTACGGTTCCTCCCATTCCCCAACATAATGCGCCGATGATGACAAGACCTAATCCGGTTCTCCGTGCAGGTGTTCCCATGTTGATGTCCCCATTCAAAATATCATGATATTGATATTGTAAAGGCTGATCAACAGATGGGATATAAAAATAAGATCTAAAAATATAAGTATATTGAGGTGTCTTCTTGCAGCACAAAGAGATCAAAATTGATGCGGGCAGCTTAAGAGAGCTTACGGACCATCGTACCATTGTACTTCCTCTTGCCTGCTATGAAACGGTCATTAAGCAAAACATACACGGTCACATACCGCTTCATTGGCATACCGAGTTACAGTTTGTTTATGTTGTTCAAGGAACAGCGTTCTTTCGCGTCAACGAAGTCCAGCAGGTGGTCAAACAAGGCGAAGGCATATTTATCAACAGCGGGAGCTTGCATATGGCCGAGGATGGGCATCATTCAGGCTCTGTTTACATTTGTTTGAATGTGTCGCCTTCGTTTGTCCTGCCCCAAGAATTATATACGACCTATGTATATCCATATATCCATGCAACCAATCTGCCTTTTCTGTTCCTTGCCCCCTCCGAACCATGGGCTCTCCGTATTTTAAGTTCGATTGAGGCGATCAACACATGTATCAAGTTACAATCGCCGTATTATGAAATCCATATCGTTGAACATCTGGCTTCCATATGGAGAAACTTCATGCAGAATGGAATGGTACTGGAGTACAATCAGGCCGAAACAAGAAAGAATCAGCGCATGAAGGAAATGCTGAACTGGCTCCATATGCATTATGCGGAGAAAATCAAATTGGAGGATATCGCAAAAGCGGGGAACTTGAGCCGCTCCGAAACGTGCCGTTATTTCAAGCAAATCCTCAACACATCGCCAATGCAGTATGTGATCGATTATCGGATCAAACAAAGTCTCGTGCTGCTTCACGATCCTGAATCGAGCGTGACAGATGTCGGTTATCGGGTCGGTTTTAACAGCACAAGCTATTTTATAGACAAGTTTCGAGATGCCATGAACATGACGCCCTTAACGTACAAGAACCAAGTGCCTCGACAGAAGGATATCAGCCCGTAAATATAGGGCATGCTGACTTGGTCAGTACTTCCCATCTGAATTTGCTTCCTTATTTAACATTTCAACCTGTCTATGAAAAAAAGCCGGAAAGCTTCCGGCTCCTTCCGTCGCCCGTATATTCTTCGGTCCCCCACCGCACTTTCAATACATCATCTGGCTACTGTTTTCTTTATATAAACAAAAAATGCATCTATTGCATATTGATCAGTTGCAAAAAGAACATACGTTCGGTATATAATAAAAAGGAGTCTAGCGAGGCACAACGTGAAGCCAATCCGATCGGTTCCCCTCTGTCGCTGTAAACCGTGGGAGAGCTGCATATTCAGATGCGGGTGCGGAGCGAGACTAGAAGATCTACACCAACCTATAAGCGAGGTATAATACTATGAATCTTAACCCAAACGCTGTTAACTATGCCCATCAAACCGGACACGATAGCGGGGAAACCCGTCAGCTTCTGCAATCGCTGCTATGGAACAGGCATGACCTGCCCTCTCTGGAGCACAGCCGTCTCTACCAGCATCAAGAGGGATTCACGCTCACCGGAACGGTCGTAGCCAGTCTGGATACCCAGCCCCTCCATTGCTCCTATGAAGTCGAAACAACAAGCGGCTGGAAGACCCGTGAGGTTCGGATTTACCTCTCTAATGGCACCGAGGAACAGTCCCTTCACCTGAAACAGGATGAGGACAACCGCTGGTGGAGCAGCGGCACAGAATTAACGTCATTTGCGGGAATGAATGACATTGATCTCGGGATCACCCCGTCCACCAACACGCTCCCGATCCGGCGTCTGCAGCTGAAACCGGGGGAGAGTGCGTCCATGATCGCTGTCTGGATTCAGTTCCCAAGTCTGACCGTCAGCCCTCTTCCTCAACGATATACGCGTACGGGTGAACGCTCCTACCGTTATGAGAGCAACAACGGGGCCTATCAAGCGGATCTGGAGGTCGACGAGCACGGGCTTGTCACGAAATATGCGGACGTTTGGAGCCGAACCCGCTGAATAAACTCCGGTGGAGTTTGGATGCCGAGGATGACCTGCCCCTTATTTTGCCGGATCGGGTAAAATAACTTTTACGCGTTCCCCATCCTGCCTTCAACATGACAAATATCCCCTGCGCGGTCTGGCTTGAACTTGCAGGGGATTTTTATACTTCTTACCTATTGCTTCTTTCCTCTGGCTTATTACCTCTTGCTTCTTATCTCTTAGATCACGGCTTTATGTGTTCATGCTTCTTGCTTCTTGCTTCTTACGTCTTGTTTCTTGTTTCTTGCTTCTGCTCCATGCTTACTGCTGATTCTACCCTCTTGCTTCATCCTTCCTGCCCTAACTTTCCAATCAATGCGGGACAAATACAAGCTGCAGCACAAACAGCACGGCAAAAATATACATCAGCGGATGAACTGCCTTCCACTTGCCCTTCACGATTTTCATGAGCGGGTAGGAAATAAAACCGAGCGCAATTCCGGTCGCGATGCTGGATGTAAGCGGCATGGTCAAGATGACCAGAAACGCAGGGAACGCTTCGTCAAAATCATTCCACCGGATGTGCTGGACATTGCTCATCATCAGGCACCCTACGACGATGAGTGAAGGCGCCGTAATGGCAGATAGTCCGGCCACCGCTCCGATTAGCGGACTGAAGAAGGCCGCAACCACAAACAATCCGGCAACCACAACCGCTGTCAGGCCTGTACGCCCGCCTGCGCCGACCCCTGCAGCGGACTCAATGTACGCGGTTGTCGGGCTTGTGCCAACCATGGATCCCGCTACCGTTGCCACCGAATCAGAGAACATGGCACGCTCGGCTCGGGGCAGCTTGTTATCCTTCATCAGCCCCGCCTGCTCTGCAACACCGACAACCGTACCAGTGGTATCGAACAATGTCACAAGCAGGAACGAGAACACAACGGCGTAAAGCCCGTGTCTGATCACATCCGAGGCTGCCGTAATCGGATTCCATACCAGAATGCCCTCCGGCAGTGTAGGAACAGACATAATGCCACTCGTAAAGGACAGCATACCGGCAAAATAAGCAATAATTCCGGTAATGATCATACCGATAAAGAGGGCACCCTTCACATCCCGGGACAGCAATACAAGTGTAACCGCCAGCCCGACCAAAGCGAGCACCACCGAGGGCTGATGCAAATCGCCAAGGGCTACCAGATTATCCGGATGCGCCGTAATAATGCCGCTCATCCTGAGACCGATAAAAGCAATGAACAGGCCGATTCCGACCGTGATTGCATGCTTGAGATTCGCAGGGATCATCTCGATCAGCCTGCGCCGAAGTGAGGTCATCGACAACAGCAGAAACAGAATACCCGCGATGAAAACGGCGGAGAAAGCTTCAATATACCCAAGTCCGGCATGTCCTTGAACGACAGAGTAGGTGAAATAGGCATTCAATCCCATCCCTGGCGCTACAGCGATCGGGTAACGGGCTACGAGCCCCATCAGCAGTGTACCGATGACAGCGGCTATAATCGTAGCCGTGAAGCTTTGTTCAAATGGCACGCCCGCTTGCGATAATATCAGCGGATTCACAACGGTCACATAAGCCATCGTAAAAAATGTCGTGGTCCCGGCAACAACTTCTGTCTTAACCGAGGTACCGTTAGCTTTTAAATCAAACACAAAATATCCTCCATTCATGATGCATGGACCAGCCAAAGAGTCTGGACCTTTTGGTAAGTTGCATGATGTTTGTTATACTCAAAACACAATAGGTGTTTACTCTATATCCTCGATTGGTACGCTATTTTCAGGTAGGCGTAAGCCACATCGATTACAGGAGGCCATAGACTATGTGCGGACGCTTTACACTCACCGTGACGTGGGAAGAGCTTATGACCAGGTATCTTATCGATCCCGAGTCGGTATCTCCCTTTCACATTCCCCGATACAACATTGCTCCAACCCAAATGGTAACGGCCATCATCAATGACGGCAGCACCAACCGAATCGGACAACTGCAATGGGGGCTTGTCCCGTCCTGGGCCAAGGATTCCTCCACAGGCGCCAAAATGATCAACGCACGCAGCGAAACACTGGAGGAGAAGCCTGCTTATAGGATGCCCTTTTATCGGAAAAGATGCCTAATTCCTGCAGACGGTTTTTACGAATGGCAAAAAAACGAGAATGGCAAACAGCCCTTTCGCATCGGCTTGAGAAGCGGTGATTTATTCAGCATGGCAGGTCTGTATGACATCTGGATCACCCCCAGCGGAGAAAAACTGAGCACCTGCACCGTCATCACCACCGAGCCCAACACACTCATGGAGCCCATCCATAACCGGATGCCGGTTATTCTCAGACCCGAGGACGAGGCATTATGGCTGGAACGGACGACAGCTGCAAGTGAGCGTAACCCCTCCAACCTGCAATCTCTCAAAGAGCTTCTGAAGCCTTATCCCGCTCAGGATATGCAAGCCGTACCAGTTAGCACAACGGTCAATTCCGTCAAAAATGATACGGAGGACTGTATCCGCTCCATTACTCGCAGCTAAGTCAGCCTGAACGCAAAAAACCTTTGCCTATCCTCCTGTCTCCTCGCGACATTGCCTGGGCAATGATTCAATCGCCTGTGCCTGGATCCATACAACCCAGTCGTCATTCAGAATTGCTTGCAGAATTATCATTCCTGTTTCAACAACATTTAAGCCCCTGCTCATAAGGAGAAGAGTACTCCAGAGAGGGGCTTCTTCTATGCTTGTAAAACCTTGATGTCATCCAATGGTTTAACGAAACATTCCCCACAGCTTGATCAGATGGAATGTATTGTTCGGGTCAATACGCTGTGCAAGCACGAATTGCACCATTTGCTGCTCCTGCGTTGAACTCAGCTTCTCATTCAGTATGCCGCTGGCGGTTCGGACCAATTGATGCACCTTGGTACTGTTTTGAAGATCGGCTTTGGTCAATCCTTGGGTGAGTCCCTTGATTTTCTCCTTGATTGCCGGGTTTTTCATTTTAAGTTTAATCCGCTCCACCAGCTGCGGACTAATCCCGTACTGCTGATAACCCAATGTTGAAGCACCTCCAGTCATAAATGCTGTCACCTTTTTTGATTATATGACGAAGGTCTGTCCATTGTGCCAACAGATTACACGCCGCTAATCCATGATATCGCCCTGAAAAATCTTCTCCTGCTGCAAAAATTCACGCAAAGGCTCATACTCGGGTGACGTCCAGAAGGCAGTGTCACTGACCAGAGCAGCGGCATCACCTCTGGCTTCTTCCACTACTTTGAAGTCGGCCACCATGTCGGCCAGCCGGAATTCCGGCAGCCCGCTCTGCTTCGTACCGAAAAAGTCGCCAGGGCCGCGCAGCTCCAAATCTCGCCGGGATACCTCAAAGCCGTCCTCGGTTTCGGTCATCACCTGCATGCGCTCCTGTCCTACCTCCGACTTCGGATCGGCCACAAGAACGCAATAGGAAGCATGCTGTCCCCGGCCTACACGCCCGCGCAGCTGGTGCAACTGCGACAGGCCGAAGCGGTCCGCATCCATAATAATCATCAGCGTTGCATTCGGCACATCCACCCCAACCTCAACTACCGTTGTAGAGATGAGCAGCTGCACTTCATTGCTGTAGAACTGGCGCATGACTTCATCCTTCTCGGCAGGCGTCATGCGGCCGTGCAGGAGTCCGACAGCATACTTGGGAAAGGCCTGCTGCATCTGAACATGCAGGTCAATCGCGTTCTGGACATCCAGCTTGTCCGACTCCTCAATCAATGGAGCGATCAGGTATGCCTGCCGTCCCTGGTCTACTTCCCGGGAAATAAATCCGAGCACACGCTCCATGAGCTCGTGTTTGACCCAATAAGTTGTGATCGGAATACGCCCTTTCGGCCGCTCCGACAGGGTGGATACATCCATATCCCCAAAAGCGGTAATCGCCAGCGTCCGCGGAATCGGAGTTGCCGTCATCGTCAGCACATCCGGGTTATAACCTTTACGCCGGAGCACGCTCCTCTGATTCACGCCGAAGCGGTGCTGTTCGTCCGTCACAACGAGCCCAAGCTCACGGAAGTACACATCATCCTGAATAAGGGCATGTGTGCCCACCACAACGTCTGTCAGCCCCATCTGCAGGGAAGCCAGCAAGTCCTTGCGCTTCTTCCCCGTAACGCTGCCTGTCAGCAGACCCACGGTAATTCCAAAGGGTTCAAACAGCTTCTGCAAGGAACGCATATGCTGTTCCGCAAGAATTTCCGTCGGCACCATCAAGGCACCTTGAAAGCCCGAACGCACGGTTGTAAACAGGGCAATGGCAGCAACAATCGTTTTTCCCGAGCCCACATCCCCTTGAAGCAAACGATTCATGCAGTAGGGGGAGCGCATATCGTGCAAAATCTCCAGCTCCACCTTCTTCTGCGCATCGGTAAGCTCAAACGGGAAGCTGCGCACAAACTCCCGAATGGTTGCATTGTCAGCCGTATGTACAACACCGTCCATCCGTCCCCGGTTCAGTGCCCGGAACGCCTGCATCTTCAGCTGGAACAGAAAGAGCTCTTCATACACCATCCGGCGTCGCCCTTCCTGACCTTCCCTGGAATCCACAGGCTGATGAATCGTCAAGATAGCCCCTTTACGGGGCATCAGATCATACTTTCGAAGCAAAAATTGCGGCAGAATCTCGGGAATCATCTCCCCGTACTGCTCCAAAGCCTGTCCCATCGTTTTTCGGATCCAGGATTGCGTAATCTTCCCACCGATGGAGTAGACCGGCTGCAGCGTCCCGCTGCGGAAGGCCCCTTTATCCGGGAACTCCGATTCGGATACCGTAAGCTGCATTCTCCGTTGATCCCACTTGCCCGTCAGCACGATCTCCCGGCCAGCCGTCAGCTGATCCTTGAGAAAATGCCGGTTGAACCAAGTCGCAGTGAACATCCAATTCTCTGCGAGCATTTTGCAGGTTAGACGGGATTTCCCACCATAGCGCTGCAATACAGGCACACTGGCGATCTTCGCTTGAATGGTGATTCTGTCTCCGTCTTTCACTTCACTTAAGGACCGGAGCCGGTAATCCTCATACCGGAAGGGGTAATATTCCAATAAATCCTTAACCGTAGAGACGCCAAAGGCGTGAAGCTCCCCTTCTTTCAGGGCGCTCACGCCGTTGATCTGTCTGACGGATATTTGATCGAGTTTGAGACTCATATCATCTACCTCACTTAAGCAGGCCATATATATGCTGCAATGGTTCCCGGTCCAACATGCGTACCGATAACCGGACCGATCTCGGAGAACACCGTTTCCTCAATCGTAAACACAGCGGACAGCTGCTGCAGAAAATCCTCAACCTGAGCAGGGTCAGCTGTATGACCCACAGCCACTTTAATATTTTTTACGCCGGATAAATCCTGTTGAAACAGCTCAATGATTTTGGCGGTTGCTTTCTTGCGTCCGCGCACCTTGTCTACCGGGAAAATGATTCCTTCACCATCAATGGACAGGATAGGTTTAATGTTGAGCAATGTGCCCAGCACTGCCGAAGCTTTACCGATCCGCCCACCCTTCTGCAAATATTCCAGCGTGTCTACCAGGAAGTAGAGGCGGCGCTTGGAACGAAGATCTTCCATGGACAAAATAATATCTGAAGCAGCAGCTCCCTCTTGAGCGAGCTTGGCTGCATGAACAACAAATAATCCGAAACCGTAGGAAGCTGATTTGGAATCCCACACGGTAATATCCGCTTCACCTTCCATAAGAGAAGTTGCAAGCAATGCGGACTGATACGTCCCACTCAAGCCCGATGAGATGTGAATCGACACGATGGAGCAGCCTGGATGCTGTTCCAGGATGGACTCATACACGGCTACAAAATCTGCGGGAGATGGCTGGGAGGTCGTTGGAAGCTGTGGCGATTGTACCAGCTTGGTGTAGAACTCGCCTGGCGTAATTTCGACTCCGTCCAAATACGTATCTTCCCCAAACATAAGTCTCAGCGGCACGATATGAATGTTGTGTTGCTTCGCCAGGTCTGCCGGAATATCCGCTGTGCTGTCTGTCACAATAACGGTCTTATTCACCGGAACCCCTCCTAAAAATATACCCTGCATAATGTTGAATCCTCTATACACGTACACATACTTCCCTATTTCTTGAATCAGGACTCCACAGAGAACAGATAAGAATAAATCGGCTGTCCGCCATAATGTACTTCAACTTCTGCGTTCGGGTAGTGCTCCCCTAGCCAGTCGGTCAGGGCGTTGGTCGATTCCTCGGTTGCATCCGCTCCGGTAAGAAGCGTGACAATCTCGTCGCCGGATTCCAGCATTTTGCCAAGTAAATCCTGCGAGGTTGTAATCAGATCCGCATTGGCTGCAACAATGTTGGAATTGCGAATTCCGATAAACTGGCCTGCCTTGATCTCCAGATCATCAATCGTGGTATCCCGAACCGCATAGGTCACTTGACCGGATTGAACGCGGGTGATGGCGTCCAGCATGCTGTCCGTATTCATGTCCGCACTTTCGTCCTCCTGGAATGCGAAAGCTGCCGCCATCCCCTGCGGAATCGTCTTGCTCGGAATAACCGTCACGCTGCGCTCGCCTTCCAGAAGCTCCCGAGCCTGCTGGGCAGCCAGCACGATGTTCGAGTTATTCGGAAGAATGAACACTTGCTGAGCCGAGATCGAAGAAATCGCATTGACAAAATCCTCCGTGCTCGGGTTCATTGTCTGTCCGCCGGAGAGAACGACGTCAACGCCCAGGCTTTTGAAAATATCGGAAATGCCTTCCCCTGACGATACCGCAATGAAACCATAAGGTGCAATTTCGTCCGCAGGAGGAACAGCCGGCGCTTCCGGCGTTACATGCTCTGCCGGGATATCCGCAAACAGCTCTGGCATCGGTGCAATATCCATCCCTGTTGTCAGAAGATCACGATGCTGCTCACGCATATTCAAAATGTGAATCTGAGTGATTTCTCCATACTGAAGCGCCAAATTCAACACTTCGCCCGGAGCTTTGGAATGCACATGCACTTTGATCGTTTCGTCATCGGAAATGACAATGATGGAATCTCCGTTCACTGCAAGCGCTTTCCGGAAATAATCTTCATCGAATTCCGCGCCTGCTCCCTCTCCAAGCTGTCTGTTAATAAAGAATTCCATATCATATAAAAATTCAATGTCCTCTGTGGACAGTCTGGACTGGGCTGAAACCGGAGCTTGAACCGCAGAGAAGTCAGGGACCGCATGGGAGACCGGTGCTGTATTGCTCTGTTCGGCTTGTCCTTCCGACACAGCATATGATCCGGAGGGGACGTCTTGTCTGAGTGCCTGCAAGAAACCTTCGTAAATGTATACCAGGCCTTGACCGCCCGAATCCACGACACCAACCTGTTTCAGAACAGGGAGCATATCCGGTGTCTGGGAGAGCGTTTCCTTCGCTTTCGCCAGCACCTGCTCCATCAGCTCAACAACATCGTTGCTGCGGCGGGAGAAATAGACTGCATGTTTAGCCGCTTCCTTTGCTACCGTAAGGATGGTGCCTTCTACGGGCTTTACAACCGCTTTGTAAGCAGCTTCCACGCCTGTCTGGAGCGCAGCAGCAAATTGATGGGTATTAAGTTCTGTATATGGTGCTGCATACCGGCTGAAACCGCGGAACAACTGGGATAAAATAACCCCTGAGTTCCCTCTGGCTCCCATTAGAAGCCCCTTGGACAGCACACCGGCACTATGTCCGACGGATT
Organism: Paenibacillus glucanolyticus NBRC 15330; assembly: GCF_004000885.1. GTDB lineage: Bacteria > Bacillota > Bacilli > Paenibacillales > Paenibacillaceae > Paenibacillus_AQ > Paenibacillus_AQ glucanolyticus. The sequence continues at coordinate 53,873 of NZ_BIMC01000004.1, read as the reverse complement.
CCGAGTGCTTACTCTTCAGTTCTGCAACGCCTGCAGTCATCGTCAAATTCATGTTTGTCCCCGTGTCGCCATCCGGCACCGGGAAAACATTCAGGGAATTGACGTGTTCTGCATGCTGCTGCAGCTGCTCCGCTCCGGCTAGGACCATCGCGGTAAATTCTGTTCCATTCAAAGAACGCTTACTCAATGAGAATTCCCCTTCCTGGCTTGATACCCATAACACTTCTTTTCGTAAATTTCATTATCTATTTCATAGCTTATAGCTGACGAAATGCCCAAACGGTAAATAATAGACTTGCCATGATTAAATCGATCATAACATCTTGATGGGCTACCCTCTCGTCCTCTACGTCTGCCGGCGTTCCCAAGCATCTTGAGAGCCATGCCGACTAGCCCACAATATATTTCTTCGGAAATATTATGGACTAATCAACATTGTACTATAAGAAGAAAGAGAAATAAATGTTTTTAGGATAGTTGACGGAGCAATTTTTACTGTGATATTATATTTAAGTATTGTTTTATGCAGGGTTAGGTACAAGGAGGTGTAATGAATGGCTCGCAAATGTTATGTAACTGGCAAGAAACCAAGCAGTGGTAACCACGTTTCTCACGCTAACAATCACAACAAGCGTTCTTGGGGTGTCAACGTTCAAAAGGTTCGCATTTTGGTGGATGGCAAGCCAAAACGTGTATACGTCAGCACTCGTGCTTTGAAATCCGGTAAAGTGACTCGCGTATAATCATCTCGTGTTATATGAAGAAAAACTTCTTAATCTCCAGGCACCGTTTGTGGGCTATCCGGGACAAGGAAGTTTTTCTTGCGTTTAGATACATATTCTTCTCCTAAACAAAAAGCACCTTGAGCGGATAGCAGGTGCTTTTTTTATTTAGATATAAGAAAAATGAACGAGCAAAACTCCCGCTTTCTTATATCGCAAGAAAACTTCCGGTCGAACGCGGTCTGTCTTCGATAAGTACGTCGCTAGACACTCTTCTTTTGATATAAGAAAGCGAAGGAGACATCGCGCTTGGCTTACTTATACCGCAAGAGAAACTTCCGCACGAGATGCGGTATCTCCTCCATGCGCGGATCGGAGTGTTCTTGCCTCTTTCCCTAGAACCGGCAAGGCGGTGCCAGTCCCGGGCGGAGGTTTTGTTACGCCGGGACAAGCTGTCAGCTCTTGTGAAACGTATTTAAGATCGCCTTCACAAAACCTCCCAGAAACTTCGGCAGCTTGAACGTATAGAATTTCATGTCTCACCCTCCCCATCATTCTCATGCCTTCCTAGATTATGTTATGCACCAAGCCCATAGATGTGAACACAGACAAAAAAGGCTACATGAGAACCCTGCTCATGTAACCATATTTATGCGGGAAAACCCCGCCCTATGCATCCCTTGCTCACGTTCCGGTCAAGATGTTACGCTGTTTCGAATATTTGCGATGGCTGCTGCGCGATCCGGCTTGCCGAATACCGCGCTTCCCGCCACCAGGACATCAGCTCCTGCTTCCACCACAAGGGGCGCTGTCTCCGCTGTAATGCCTCCATCCACTTCAATATGGATATTGGGGAAGTCAGAGCTTGAAATCCATTCACGGAGCTGTGATATCTTGTTAACGGTCCGCTCGATAAAAGCTTGTCCGCCAAATCCAGGGTTTACAGTCATGACCAGCACCAGATCCAAATCAGGAAGCACCTCCTGCAGCACATGGGCCGGCGTGGCCGGATTGATCGCAACGCCTGCCTTTACGCCATGCTCCTTAATAAGATGGATCACACGATGAAGATGCGGACAGGTCTCGGCATGAACCGTAATCAGGTCAGCTCCTGCCTTTACGAAATCCGCTATATAAAGCTCCGGCTGCTCGATCATCAGATGCACGTCAAGCGTCAGGCTCGTGTGCGGTCTGATCGCTTGGACGATAGGCGGACCCAGCGTAATATTAGGCACGAAGTGACCGTCCATCACGTCCACATGAATCCAATCGGCTCCGCCGGCCTCGGCATCCTTAATTTCTTGTCCCAGCTTGGCAAAATCAGCTGACAGTATGGATGGGGCAATTTTTATCATAGTTTCAGTACCTCCGCTTCTTGTCTTTCATTTCTGCAAAAAACTCCACATAATGCTCGTAGCGGCTGGCAAGAATGATTCCATCCTCTTTGGCTTGAATCACCCGGCAGCCCGGCTCATGCAGATGACTGCAGCCTCTGAATTTGCAGTTGTTGGCATAAAGAGCAAACTCCCTGAAACAGGTCGAAAGCTCTTCGACGCCCAGCTCCAAAAAGTCCAATTGGCTAAAGCCCGGTGTATCGGCAACGTACCCGCCGTTATCAAGCTCGATCAGCTCGACATGACGCGTCGTATGCCGACCCCGGCCAAGACGCAAACTGATTTCACTGGTCTCCAGCGTGAGGCCGGGCATCAGCGCATTAAGCAAAGACGACTTCCCGACACCGGATTGACCGGAGAATACGCTAATATGGCCCGCCAAGCGATCCTTTACCTGTTCGGTGCCTGTACCTTCGACCGAGCTGGTAATCATCACTTCGTAGCCTATTTGCTCGTACTGGCGCTTGACCTGCTCCAGTATATCGTCCGAGGCATCCGCAAGATCCTGCTTCGTCAAACAGATCAACGCTTCAAGACCGGCATGCTCAATATGTACCAGGAACTTGTCCAGCAGGTGCAAGCTCAGGTCCGGTTCTTTAACCGAAAACAACAGCACCGCCAAGTCGACATTAGCGACAGGCGGGCGAATTAATTGGGAAGACCGTGGAAGAATTTCTTCCACGGTCCCTTCCCCATTCTCAGTCAGTGAGTACATAACGTGATCTCCAACGAGCGGAGAGATGCCTTTCTTTTTGAAAATGCCGCGGGCTCTGCATTGAACCGCTGGGTCCTCCCCGGATATAATGTTGCCGTCTTGCAGTGGTTTGACATAGTAATATCCGCTTAGTGCCTTCACGATCAATCCCTCAAGCATATAATAGGCCTCACCTTTCTTGTTGAAATTTTAGTGTTCTCATGACTTGTGTCCTAATCATTATCCTTGTTGCCTCGACCCTTGCCGTTGCCATTATTGCCGGATTCCCAATGATTGGCTGCATCGTCTTCGCCATTGTTACCCTCTTCCCCGTTGCCTTCGTCCGGATTGGTGTCGACCGGCACATCAGGCGGAGCAGGCGGCTCTTCAAAGGTCGGCTGCGGCACGGTTCCGTTCTTGACGTCGCTGTAACTTACGCTGTACGTATCCACCTGGCGGCCATCACGGAATATCATCACCGTGGCATCCTTGTTCGGTGCCAGCAGCAGCTTGACAGGCACCATTTCCGACGTCGTAATGACCTTGTTCACGACTTCCTGGTTTTCTCCCAATGCATCGGTAAAGACCACACGAATCTTGCTTTCTTGGCCCTCCATGCTAGGTGATACCGGCACGCTGTAATTATATTCAAGTGCATCCGATGGATAGCCGGAGCTGACGAACAGCGTGATTTCGGCGCCTGGTGCAACTTGTTGATTGGCCTCATGCGGCCACTGCTCTATTACGATGCCCTTCTTCACTTCAAAGCTGGATCTCTCTTTAATTGGCCCAATCTTAAAACCATTCGACTTCAAAATATTGACGGCGTTCTCCTGCTCTAAACCAACCACGCCCGGCATAGAGACCAAATTTTTGCCCTCGCTTACCGTTAAGGTGATTTCCACCTCATCGGGATTGAATTCTGTTTCAAAATCCGGACTTTGTTTAAAGATCAGACCCTCCGCGACATCATCATTTTTCTGCGAAGATTGTTTAATGGAGATTGGTTTGACTCCCATCTCTTTCAACTCGGCAACGGCCTCATCAAACGTCTTGCCCGAGAGATCCGGCATTTTTTCGAGCGGCTTCTTATCCCCAACCGACAATTGAACCGGAGAACCCTTCTTCAGCATGGTCTCTGCTTCCTTGTTCTGCGCAAAAACAATGCCTTCATCGACATTCGGTTTATATTCCCGGAGGACTTCCTCATCCACCGTCAAACCGCTCGCCTCGAGCTCGCGAATCGCTTCCTCTTCCGTCATGCCTACAACCTGAGGAACCTTAACCTCCGGTACCTCCAGCATGTTGTTCACATACATGACAACACCAGCCATGATACCCAGGAACAGGAGTACCGATCCGATGATAATGGTCGGCTTGACCCATTTTTTCTTCGGTTTACCGGTGGGCTTTTCCTCATATTCCTCATTGTCCGCATCATCGTCCGGGTCATCATGCTGACTGCGCTGCATCGTTTTGAGTGCCGGCATGACCAGGGTTGAATCGGCATCTTCCTCAAACTCCATCTTCGGTTCATTGAGACGCATCGGGTGCAAACACGTCTCTAGGTCGTCCATCATCTCTTCCGCAGACTGGTAGCGCTCCTCCGGATTTTTGCGCATGGATTTCAGAATAATGTTCTCCACGCTTTGAGGGATAAGCGGATTGACCTCTCTCGGCTCATCAAATTCCTCCTGGAGATGCTTCAGAGCAACACTAATCGGGCTCTCGCCCAGAAAAGGAAGACGGGCAGTAAGCATCTGGTATAACACGATACCAAGCGAGTATAAATCCGATTTCTCTCCGGTCACGACGCCCTTGGCGTGCTCCGGTGAGAAATAATGCACAGAGCCCACAACGGAGCCTGTTTGCGTAATCGTTGTCGACGTGACCGCTCTGGCAATCCCAAAGTCGGTTACTTTGACCCTCCCATTGCGGCCAATCAGAATGTTATGCGGTTTGATATCCCTGTGTATGATCTGATTATGATGGGCATGCCCCAGTGCATCACAAATCTGGGTAGCAATCCGCACGGCTTCTTCCACCTGCAGCGGCGCCCGTTCTTTAATGATTTCATTCAAGTTCTGGCCTTCGATATATTCCATGACGATGTAATGCACTTCTTCCTCCTGGCCCACATCATAGATGCTGACCACATTGGAATGCGACAACGAAGCCGCTGATTGTGCCTCGCGCCGGAAACGGCGAATAAATTCCTCGTCGTGCACAAACTGCTGGCGCAGCACTTTGATCGCTACGTTTCGGTTCAGCAAAATATCCTGAGCCTTGTAGACCAGCGCCATGCCACCGCCACCGATGCGTTCAATAATCTTATAACGACCAGCCAATTCATGTCCGATCATGAATCCCACCCCTTTATACGTTGCCCGTCAACCTCTTCATGATGTTCAAACATTGCGACAGTAATGTTGTCCTCACCGCCAGCGAGAAGTGCCAGTTGAAGCAGGCGATCCGCTCTTTCTTCCAGAGGAAGGTCAAGTGAACCCGAAATTTGTCCAATCAGTTCACGGCTGACCCGGTTGCTTAGCCCGTCACTGCAGAGAAGCAGCACTTCGCTTTCTCCTATCGTAACCGGTGTAAGCTCAACCGTCACATCCACATCCGTTCCAAGCGCCCGGCTTAATACATTTTTCCGGGGATGGGTTTCCAGTTGATCTTCCGTAATCTGACCACTTTTATAAAGCTCATTGACCAGTGTGTGATCATCCGTGAGTCGAATCACTTGTCCGGGAATGATTTTGTAGGCCCGACTATCCCCGATATGTCCGATATAACCCTCGGATCCTCGCAGCAGCACCGCTACAATTGTCGTTCCCATATTGTGAAGCCGCTCATCAGACGAGGCTTCCCGATAGATAACTGCGTTAGCATGCAAAATGGCATCCCCCAGCGCAGCCCGAATACTTTCCATGGACATGTCCTGCTCCAGTGAGGACAAATCCTCGGCTACGGTGTCTACCGCAAGCCTGCTGGCGGTGTCACCTGCAAGATGACCTCCCATACCGTCAGCAACCACACCTAAGGTGTAGCCATGCTCCAGTGTGCTAACAAATACCGAATCTTCATTAACAGGACGAACACGTCCCACATGGCTTACATGAACCGTCTTGATCAAATGTTCTCACCTCAACTCCATATGCTTGGCCCGCAGCTGACCGCAAGCGGCAGCGATATCATGGCCTTGTTCACGACGGATGGTCACGTTGACCCCCTTGTCTGCTAACGCACGCTGAAATTTGAAAATGTCGTTTCGCGATGTGCGAACATATTTCCGCTCCGGCACGTGATTAACCGGAATCAGATTGACAAAGCAGTTCATGTCCTTGATGACGTCCGCAAGCTCTTCGGCATGTTCAATCTGATCGTTCACCCCACCGATCAGCGCATACTCAAACGTAATGCGCCGTCCGGTTTTCGCCTGATAATGACGAAGCGATTCAATCACATCATCAAACGGAAAACGACGGTTGACCGGCATCAGCTTCGAGCGCAGTTTATCGTTCGGTGCATGAATGGAGATGGCCAGATTAATCTGGGTATTCTCTTCTGTGAATTTATAAATGTTAGGCACAATGCCACTCGTCGAAACGGTGATGTGGCGCTGGCCGATATTCAGCCCTTTTTCATGGATCATCGTGCGCAGAAACTTCATGGTTGCCTCATAGTTCTCGAACGGCTCGCCTGAACCCATGATCACGATGCTGCTGACACGCTCTCCCGTTTTATCGAGAATCTTCTGCGCCTGAACCACTTGGGCCACGATCTCGCCGGAGGTCAGATTCCGCTTCAAGCCTCCCAAGGTGGATGCACAGAACGTACATCCGATACGGCAGCCCACCTGTGTCGTAACGCAAATGCTGTTACCGTAGTTATGCTTCATAATGACCGTCTCGATGGCATGGTCATCATGCAGGCCGAACAGGAACTTGACCGTTCCGTCCTTGGATTCGAGCTTGGTGATTTCGGACAACGTAACGAAGCTGAACTGCTGCTCCAGCTTGCCGCGGAGCTCCTTGGACAAATTCGTCATTTCCTCGAAGTCATTTACCCGCTTCACGTACAGCCAGTCATAGATCTGGGTTCCGCGAAACGCCGGCTCTCCATTCTCTTGAGCCCATGCTTGTAGTTCTTCCAGTGAATAATCGTATATAAAAGGTTTCATTCTCACCACACCTGTCTAATTTAGAGGATATTCGGAAACATTCTCCTGAAATCCCGCTATTACATTCATATGCATCTCTTTTTTCATTCTTCCTATTCTAACATAAATAAAAGAGACGGTAAAAGAGGAAAACCCGCCGGCACTGGCGGGATACGACTATAGTCATAACAGCAGGACGCCCTAAGAGGACTGTCTGCTGATTCTTGCAATGTAGAAGCCGTCACTATGATAGTGTTGGGGCAGAATCTGAACTCCGCCTCCTCGCAGAAGGGATTTCTCCTCCAGGCGGCTCAGACTCCCAAGACCATCGTCCGCGATGGCAAACTCCGCATGGCCTTCCAGAAAAGCAGATACCACGCCTTCGTTCTCCAGCGGTTCCATGGTACACGTGCTGTATACCAGGATTCCGCCTGGACGAAGCAGGGAAGATACCGACTCCAGCAGCCTTAACTGCAGCGCGGCAATCTCAGCGATGTCCTCCTCTGACTTGCCCCACTTCAAATCGGGCTTGCGCCGGATCACACCAAGCCCCGAGCAGGGAGCATCCAGCAAAATTCGGTCAAAAGACGCAGGCTCGAAGCGATCGGCCAAATCCAGCGCATCCCCAGTCACGGTCATAATGCTGTCCAGTCCCAGGCGGCTTGCCTGGTCCGATATCAGCTTGCCTTTGTGGGTATGAATGTCGTTGGCAATAATGGAGCCTTCATCCTTCATCAGTTCGCCCATGTGGGCGCTTTTGCCGCCAGGAGCCGCACAGCAATCCAGAACCCGCATACCCGGCTCAGGCTGAATGGCTTCAGCGACCAGCATTGAGCTCTCATCCTGGATGGAGATCAGCCCATCCCGGTACCAATCGGTCAGCGCCATATTTCCTGCGCCTTTAACTACAATCCCATAGGGACTGAGGGGCGAAGGTGTCGCATCCAGGCCGTGGCTGCCCATCAGCTTTAACATCTCCTCACGGCTGATCATCGTTGTGTTGACTCTGACGCTGACAGCCGGCGGTTCATTGTTTGCGGCACAGATCGCCTCTGTCGCCTCGGTTCCGTACTGGGCAATCCATCGCTCAACCAGCCACTGCGGATGAGAATGCAGGAGAGAGATCCGCCGGGCAGCAGGCATGTCTTCAGGGATTGTCAGGTCTGCCTTCTGACGCAGAATATTCCGAAGCACCCCGTTCACCATGCCGGAGATCCCTTGATGCCCGCGGCGCTTCGCCAGATTAACAGCCTCACTGACAACCGCATGATCTGGAATCCGATCCAGATATACGACCTGATACAGACTCATTCGAAGCAGCGCTCTTACCCAGGGCTGAAGCTTGGCGACCCCTTTGTTGACATACCTGTCCAAAAAATAATCGAGAGTGTTCAGCCTCGATATTGTGCCGTAGATCAGCTCCGTAGCAAGGCCTGCATCACTCTTGGATAGCGAGGCCTTCTGCAGAGCCGAGTTGAGCAGGAGATTGCTGTACGCTCCCTCCTGCTCCACCTGTGTCAGTACATTCATCGCCAGCTCCCGCGGGGATTCCTGGCGTCCCTTCGGGTTACGGTTACCGCTCACGTTAGCACCGTCCCGACCGCCAGGCTTGTCCCGCGCACGAATTGGGCAGCATCCATCGCCTTCTTGCCGCTAGGCTGGACGGTAAGCAAAGTAAGTGAGCCGTCACCGGTCTTCACAACGATGCCCTCTTCGTGAAGTCCAAGGACCGTTCCGGGCTGGGCTTCGCTGGATATCACTTGAGCGCTGCTCGGATTGGCCGCTGCCCATACCTTAAATACTTCTCCGTTCCATAGCGTAAATCCGCCGGAATACGGAACAAGACCACGGATTTGATTATAAATTTCACGGGAGCTGCGGCTCCAATCAATCTTCTCATCATCCCGGGTCAAATTCGGTGCATACGTTGCCTTCGCCTCGTCCTGAGGCTCAGCATCCACCTTGCCCTTCACCAAACGCGGAAGCTCCTGCTGAAGCAGCTTCGCGCCAGCTTGGCTCAGCTTCTCGAACATGGTTCCGGCCGTATCGGTTTCTTCAATGGGAACTTCGGCCTTGGCAATCATGTCGCCCGTATCGAGACCCTCTGCCATATACATGAGCGTAATGCCTGTTACCGCTTCTCCATTGATGATGCTGCGCTGGATTGGTGCTCCTCCCCGGTAAGCGGGGAGCAGCGATCCGTGTACATTCAGACAGCCCAGCGATGGCATATCCAGCACTGATTTCGGCAGGATTTGACCATAAGCGGCCGTTACGATTAGATCCGGCTTATATTCCGCCAGTTCAGCCACAGCTTCCGGGCTCCGCAGGCGCTGAGGCTGCAAAACCGGGATACCATGGCGAAGCGCGGCTTCCTTCACCGGCGTCGGAGTCAGCACTTTTTTACGCCCTTGCGGACGATCTGGCTGCGTAACCACGGCCGCTATGGAATAACCTTCGGCAATCAACATTTCCAGGCTGGGTACTGCAAAGGCCGGGGTGCCCATAAATACGATCTTCATCGGTTCTCCAGCTCTTTTCTTGGCTGTTCCGGAACATATTCATACACCCGATCAGCGATTTCTGTAAACAGCACCCCGTTCAGATGATCAATTTCATGCTGAAACGCACGTGCAAGCAGCCCCGTACCCGTAATGATGAGCTCATTGCCTTCAGGATCAAGCCCTTTAACCGTCACTTTCTCCGCGCGGCGCACATCCCCGTTCCATCCCGGTATGCTAAGACAGCCTTCCGGTCCGAATTGCTCGCCTTCGCTCTCCACAATCTCTGGATTGATCATCTTGATGAGACCGTGCTCGTCACCAGCATCAATGACGATCAGACGCTTCAATATGCCGACCTGCGGCGCAGCCAGCCCCACGCCATCTGCATCGTACATCGTATCTGCCATGTCATCCAGCAGCTTTTGTACGTTCGGCGTGATTTTGGTAACTTCCTTTGCCTTCTTGTGAAGAACCTCATCCGGTTCTTTAACGATAATTCGAATCGCCATGTATACGACACCATCCTTGTGCTTTTCATCATTATATGCGGTATTACATTAACATTTGCGGATCAACGTCAATACTGATTTGGAGTTTGCTGTCCCGCGCCGAATCCTGAAGCTTCTCGGCAACCACACGCACCAGCGAGACGGCATCCATCGTTCCTCGCCATTTTATCATACATTGAAATCTGTATCTATTTTTTAACCGCGGAATTGGCGAAGCCACGGGACCCAGTATATCGAGCGCGCTCGCGTCAAACCGGTCCAGGCTTCCGAACCATCCTCGCCGGTCGGATTCGCTTTTTATGGCAGCGGCAAAATTCTCCGCCATTCTAACCAGCAGCGGCAGCTGCTCATGGGATAGCGTCACCAGTATCAGCCTGCAATACGGCGGGTAGTGGAGCGCCTTGCGGTGCTTCAGTTCGTCCTTGACGAAGGATAAATAATCATGGCTGCTCGCGTGAATGATCGAATAATGTTCCGGAGTATACGACTGGATGACCACTTCACCAGGCAGCTGATGGCGCCCGGCACGTCCGGCAACCTGAGTGAGAAGCTGGAACGTCTTCTCGGCAGCCCGGAAATCGGGCAGGTTCAGCGCCGAATCGGCTGTAATGACACCGACTAAGGTAACATCCGGGAAATCCAGTCCTTTGGCGACCATCTGGGTGCCGAGGAGGACGTCTCCCTTTTTATCTCGAAATTGCTTAAGCAGCTTCTCGTGGGAGCCCTTCTCTGTGGTCGTGTCCACATCCATTCGAATGACGCGTATCCCGGGAAACAGCTTGGCCAATTCTTCCTCGACGCGCTGTGTGCCCGTACCGAAATAGCGTATATGCTCGCTTCCGCAATCCGGACACACCTCTGGTGCCTGTGCCGCATAACCGCAATAATGGCAGCGCAGATTGTTCGATTTCTGATGATAGGTCAGCGAGATATCGCATTCCGGACAACCTGCCACATATCCACAGCTCCGGCACATCACAAACGTAGAGTAGCCCCGCCGATTCAGAAGCAGCACCGTCTGTTCTCCGCGTTCAAGCCGCGTTGTAATCGCTGCATGCAGGGAACGGCTAAACATAGAGCGGTTTCCTTCGCGCAGCTCCTCCCGCATATCCACGATCTGCACCTCGGGCAGCCGGTTCCCCAGCGCGCGGCTTGGCATCTCCAGCAGCTGCGGCGCAAAATGATCCTGCGCCTGCGATTTTGCCGCATGATAGCTCTCAAGCGAAGGCGTTGCAGAGCCTAAAATGACGGCAGCGCCGGTCAGCGAGGCCCGGTGAATCGCAACGTCCCTGGCATGGTACTTCGGTGTTTCTTCCTGTTTATATGATGTTTCATGCTCTTCATCCATAATGATCAGACCTAGGCGATCAAACGGCGCAAACACCGCCGATCGGGCACCCACAACTACAGAGGCGCGGCCTTCCCTTATTTTGCGCCATTCATCATAGCGTTCACCGTCCGAAAGCCGACTGTGCATGACGGCCACGCGGTCGCCAAAGCGGGCTTTGAATCGTTCCACCATTTGCGGGGTGAGCGATATTTCCGGAACCAGAACAATCGCCTGACGCTCCTGTTCCAGGCAGCGCTGAATGGTCTGCAGGTAGATTTCCGTCTTGCCGCTGCCTGTAACCCCATGCAGCAGAAATACGCCATGCTCACGTTCGTCAAGCTTATTCACGATGCTGCGGTACACCACCTGCTGCTCCTGCGTGAGCGCCAATGGGGTGCTCGGCGTGAAGTTCCGCCCTCTGTATGGGTCGCGAAACACTTCGACATCTTCAAGGGTAATCAGCCCTTTGTCAGCAAGCGCTTTGACGGTACCCGCTGTGACGCCAAGTGTCTGCAGCAGATCCTTTTGCGATATCGGCAGAAAGTCCTCCATCTCCAAAATATATTGGAGCACTTCCTTCTGACGCTGAGCCTTCGCCGGAAAAGACGCTAAAGCCGTGCTCGCTTCCTCGCTCGAAACGGCAAGCTCTATCGCCTTCATCGTTTTTTTCTGCAGTTTATCCTTGATCTGCTGAAATTCGCTGAGCCGTCCTCGGCCGATCAGCGCTTTTATCGTTGCAGCCCCATCCGGAAACGCCCGGGATAGCTGCTGAAGCGACACCTCGCCCTTCTGACCGACAAACCGGATGATCTGCTGCTCCAGCTCACTCTCGGGCAGGAGAGCAAATAGTCCGTCCGCTTCCTCTGTGCTGTCCATGTCCATATCAGAATGGGCAAGGGAAATATAGCGCTCCGCTTTTCCTTTCAGCGCCGTTGGCAGCATCGATTGGAGAGCAGATATATGACGGCAAGCATAGCGCTCCTTCATCCATTCCCCGACCTCAATAAGTTCAGGAGAAAGAGGCGGCATCACATCGAGCACTTCCTGAATCGGCTTCATTTTGGCCGTATCCATCTCGGGACGCGGATGCAGAGAAACCACTAAACCCTGCAGCGTACGGTGTCCAAAGGGCACTCCGACACGGCTTCCTACCTCAATCCAGGGGCGCAGATCCTCCGGGATCAAATAATCAAAAGGCCGGTCCGTATCCTTGGACGGCACGTCCACAATTACACGGGCCATTTCCATTAGGATAACCTCCCGGGTAACCGCTCCGCCGCCAGCGTTAAGAGCCTCAGGGCCACTTCCTCCTTGGACATTACGGGAAGCTGCAATACCAGCCCCTCTGCGTCAAAGATATGAACGCTGTTGGTATCCGTGCCAAATCCCGCGCCCTCCTGCGTAACATCGTTGGCAACGATCAGATCGCAGTTTTTACGCTTCAGCTTCTCTTGGGCAAACTGCTCCACACTATCCGTCTCTGCGGCAAACCCGATCAAGAATTGCGAGATTTTCCGGCGCCCCAGACTCTCCAGAATGTCCGTTGTTTTTACAAGCTCAAGCGTCATGGTCTCGCCGCGCTTCTTGATCTTGGACGCTGCAACTTCTGCCGGGCGATAATCAGCGACAGCTGCCGCCTTAACAACGATATCACTGTTCTCAAACACGCGAAGCACCGCTTCGTACATCTCCTGAGCTGATTCCACCTTTTCCGTGGAGATTCCCTCAGGCGGAGCTTCATCCGTGTGGGCGGCAATGAGGCGAACATCCGCTCCCAGCATTTGGGCAGCTTTAGCAATCGCAAACCCCATTTTCCCGGAAGAATCATTCGTGATATAACGGACCGGATCGATACGCTCTACCGTACCCCCAGCCGTGACAACCACTTTTTTACCTTGCAATGGGCCAAGAGACTCGCTTCCCGTGCTCATGCTCACCTCTTCCAGCTGAGATGCTTGATCATTGAAAAACCGTTCAACCACGTCAACGATCGTATCCGGCTCTTCCATCCGTCCCTTTCCGACATATCCGCATGCCAGAAGACCTTCTCCGGGTTCAATCATGGCCACTCCGCGGGAAACCAGCGTCTCCATATTCGCCATAACGGCCGGATGCGTGTACATATGCACATTCATCGCCGGTGAGATCATGACGGGTGCAGTGGTCGCAAGCAGCGTTGTGGTCAGCATGTCGTCTGCCAGGCCGTGCGCCATTTTACCAATAACATTCGCAGTTGCTGGAGCGATCAGCACCAGATCGGCCAAGTCGGCCAAGTGGATATGCGAGACTACCGACGGGTCCCTCTCATCAAAAGTATCGCTATAAACCGGGTTTTTGGTCAGAGTCTGCAGCGTTAATTCCGGAATGAACTGCTTCGCCGATTCCGTCATAATGACGTGCACATCCGCTCCCCTCTGGACAAGCCTGCTGCATAAAGTCGCTGCTTTATACGCGGCAATGCCACCTGTAACGCCAAGTACGATGACTTTTCCGTTCAACATGACAATCCCCCGCTTTCGATTGGTCTGAAAGTTACACTATCATATCTTGTCAAAAAAATAACAACCTTTCGGTTGTCACATTTTTGCGCGCTAACGCTGTTGTATTCAAATGTCGGAAAAAGTCCTAGTCCTGGCCCTTCTCAATCTTCACGTAATCGCCGTAGATCTCTTCCAGAGCGACACCGACATACTTATGAGATTTCGGATGTTTCAACTCGCTAACTTCTCCTTCACGCAATTGGCGTGCACGGCGGGAAGCCGCAACCACAAGAGAATATTTACTGTCTACCTTATTCATCATTTCATCAATGGATGGATATAACACAGTCGAAGCACCTCTTCTTATTTTACTTGAAAGTTTATGCCGTCTATGAACAGACAGACAGCTTACTTTCTCACCTTACAATGTTCGGCTATAATGATAGATTCTATTCTCTTACAAGCGAGATTGATTTCATCATTCACTACCGCATAATCATAATGCTGCAGCAGATTGATTTCGTCAACAGCTACGGACATACGATGGTCGATTGTAGCCTGACTCTCTGTTCCCCGGCCCTGGATTCGGTCTTTCAATTCATCCAGCGACGGCGGCATGAGAAACACAAAGATACCATCCGGAAACTTCTCCTTCACCTTCAGTGCACCCTGCACTTCGATCTCCAGTATAATATCCTTACCAGTGGCTAATGTTTCTTCCACAAAATCACGCGGGGTCCCATAATAGTTCCCGACGTATTCCGCATATTCAAGCAGCTGATCATTGTCAATCATATCCATGAATTGCTCGCGACTTTTGAAAAAATAGTTCACACCATTTACCTCACCGAGCCGCGGCGACCGTGTCGTTGCCGACACCGAATACACCAATTCCGGAACCCGGCTGCGAAGCGCCGTACAAACGGTTCCCTTTCCCACCCCGGAAGGACCGGACAATACAATCAATAATCCTTTAGACATAGTACTCCCCATCTTATTCGTCGTTGTCGTCATCTTTGCTGGACAGACGGTGAGCCACCGTTTCAGGCTGCACAGCCGATAAAATCACATGGTCGCTATCGGTAATGATAACAGCCCGTGTCCTTCGACCATATGTAGCATCGATCAGCATATGACGGTCCCGTGCTTCTTGAATAATCCTCTTGATCGGAGCCGATTCAGGACTCACGATTGAGATGATTCGATTGGCCGATACGATGTTTCCGAAGCCAATATTAATAAGTTTGATTGCCATAGTGCGGTTGCTCCCCCTATACATTTGACTCTTATTTGCCGATGAAGCTGCGGTTATTCCACATTGGCGGCTTGCTCACGAATCTTCTCCAGTTCCGCTTTCATTTCGACAACACGGTTTACCAGAGTCAGATGATTGGCCTTCGATCCAATCGTATTGACTTCTCTGTTCATTTCCTGAATCAGAAAATCCAATTTACGGCCTACAGGATTTTTCTGATGAAGCAGCTCCCTGCACTGTTCCAAGTGACTGTGAAGACGAATCAGCTCCTCGTCCACATTGGAACGTTCGGCAAACAGAGCGACTTCCATTCCGAATATATGTTCATCAACAGCAAGCGCCCCCTCAGCAAGCGACTCGATGCGCTGCCGCAGACGCTTCCGGTATTCTTCCGGCACGTCTGGAGCGAGCTCGGTCATCTCGCGGTGGAGCAGCTGCAGGCGGTCAAGTCTCTGTTCGATGTCCCTCACCAAAAAAGACCCTTCCCTGCCGCGCATTTGCATCAGACCGTCCAACGCTTGCTCAAGACCTTGAAGAAGCGCATCATTCCATAACTTCTGCTGCGCTTCATCCATGGGAAGTCCGCTCGGACTAACAAGAACATCTGGCAGCGACATAATATCCCGCACCGCCAGATCTCCCTTAATTCCGTATGACTTCAAATCCTCGGCAGCCTGCAAATATGCCTTAACCATAGCGTGGTTCAGCACAGCACCCTGGGACTCGCCGTTGTTTTCCTTGTTAATATAAACATCAATCCGTCCGCGACCGATTCGGCTCTGTACCGCCCTTCGAAGCGAATCCTCGAAGCATGCCCATTCACGAGGCATTCGAAAGACGATCTCACAATACCTGTGATTGACAGACTTCAATTCGAAAGAGATATTGTAACCTTGAAAATCGACAACGGATTGCCCATATCCGGTCATGCTCAATGACATCGGAATCACATCCATTACACTATTGTAATTGATAATTATTAATGAAACAAGGGGGTCAATCGGCGGCCCGATTTCTCCCAGACATACTCCATTAATTGCACACTCATTTCATAGAACATAAACGGAGTCATCAAGTAGATGCCGTTAAAAAGCTCTGTTGCCACGTCCAGCAGCTCCTTGCCGATCTTGACGCCCATGGCCCGTCCCGCTTCACCTTCAAGCCCGGCCATGCGCATCCGAACTTCGTCCGAAAGCTGAATGCCCGGCACCTCATTGTGCAGGTACTCCGCATTCCGTCCGCTTGCCAGCGGCATGATGCCGATAAAGATTGGAATCTCCAAATGAGCTGTCGCTTCTCTAAGTCTAACCATCAGCTCGGGGTCGTACACAGGCTGCGTCATCACATAATCCGCACCGGAGGCAATCTTCTTCTCCAGGCGTGCAACCGCCTTGTCGAGATGCCGGACATTGGGATTAAATGCGGCCCCGACAACAAACTTGGCTTTTTGCTTGAGCGGCTTGCCCGAGAAGGCAATGCCATCATTCAGTTGTTTGATCATTCGTATGATTTCAAATGAGGTCATGTCATAAACCGAGCTGGAATCCGGCAAGTCTCCGAATCGCGCCGGATCCCCTGTCACGGCCAGCACGTGATCGATGCCAAGAGCATCGAAGCCCATCATATGCGACTGCGTTCCGATAAGATTGCGGTCACGGCAAGCGATATGAATCAAGGGCCGCAGACCTGTGCGCGCCTGTACCAGATGACCGAGCGCCATGTTGCTCATACGCGTTACGGCCAGCGAATTGTCAGCCAGGGTCAAGGCGTCGGCACCGGCTTTTTTCAAAGCTTCCGCACCTTTCATGAACTTCGTGATATCCAGATCCCTTGGAGGGTCCAGCTCTACGATAACCGTGTGACGCTCCTTCACGATATCTACGATTGTTGGTTCCCCGCTGCGCTCATAAAACTGCTCTTGAGCCGACTCATGGATCACGATGCGGTTGACCTCAGCCTCTTCAACGACTGGCAGCGGTGAAGGCACGTACCCGGATAAGGCCAAGGAGATTTCTGAAATATGCTCCGGTGTGGTTCCGCAGCAGCCGCCGATAATTCTGGCACCCC
Organism: Paenibacillus glucanolyticus NBRC 15330; assembly: GCF_004000885.1. Lineage (GTDB taxonomy): Bacteria > Bacillota > Bacilli > Paenibacillales > Paenibacillaceae > Paenibacillus_AQ > Paenibacillus_AQ glucanolyticus. Next base: position 36,756 of record NZ_BIMC01000004.1, on the reverse strand, counting down.
GATCCGCAAACTCCAGGGCCGTCTTGCCGAAATACTCCGGACTCGCGCCATAACGGTATTCTCCGTCCACGTAATCGGCGATCCCCGCATTAGGGTAGACCGATGCCGGAAGATTCATAACGCCGTTCAAGGTTTCCAGCGCGCGCATAATGCCGTTAGGACCGGTCCGGCAGTTGAAGCCGATGATGTCCGCGCCTTCCTGGCTCAGGATGCGGTAAGCATCCGGCATCGTGAAGCCGTCCAGCGTACGGGCTATATCCTCGACCGCAAACTGGCAGATTACCGGAATATCACTCAGCATTCGCGCCTGCGCCAACGCCAGCTGCATTTCGTCCACGTCATAGAACGTCTCCAGCAGGATGCCGTCAACGCCTTCCGATATCAGAACCTTCAGCTGCTCTTCGAAGTAACGCTTCAGCTCGCTGGTAGAAATGTTGTTTCTTTTGCCTGCCCGAATGGAGCCCACAGCCCCCACTACGTATCCGTGATTACCGGCAGCTTCACGGGCGATTCTTACACCTGCACGGTTAATCTCTTCTACCCTCGTCTCCAAACCGTATTTGGACAGTTTGTCGTAGTTGGCAGAGAACGTGTTCGTCTCGATCACCTGAGCACCAGCTTCAACATACTGGCGATGAACGTTCCCGATGACCTCCGGGGAGGTTAAATTCAGTTCTTCATATGATATGCCTACAGGAAATCCCTTTTGATATAAATAAGTACCCATCGCGCCGTCACCGACCAGTACCTGATTCTCCCATGCCTGCCGAAGATCCGGTTTCATCGCGTTTTCCCTCCACCTGACATTTATTTTCAACTAATGTATCATAAAACTCTCATAAAGATAAAGAGTCAAAAGGGAGACCTTCCAAAGGCCTCCCTACCGTGTCCACCCCTACAGGACAAACTTTATAAAATGCTAGTTTTTATCTCGCAATCGTGCCTAATCGCCAACAGCTGTGCCTTAAATGGCTAACGTTCCTTTATACACGAGCTCGGCTGGGCCTGTCATATAGACATGGTTGTCGTTCTCATCCCACTCGATAAACAAGTCTCCGCCTTTCAGGGATATCGTTGCGCTGCGGTCTGTTGATCCATTCAGCACAGACGATACCAGCGTCGCACATGCGCCCGTTCCGCAAGCCAGGGTCGGACCTGCGCCGCGCTCCCATACCCGCATATCCACTTGATCCCGTGAATTCACGGTCGCAAACTCCACGTTAATCTTTCTCGGGAACAGCGGATGCACCTCCAGCTTAGGTCCCCATGTACCCAGATCAAAGTTAACAGCATCGTCAACATAAATCACGCAATGCGGATTACCCATGGATACTGCAGTGAAACGGAACTCCCGGCCGTCCACCTCAACGGGATGATCCACAACCGGGTTGAGATCAATGGTTGTTGGCACACTCAGTCCATTCAGTACAGGCTCGCCCATGTCTACCCGCACACTGCTCACTTGACCATCCTGCACCGTAAGGCGAACCTGCTGCACTCCGGCACCGATGGTTTCTATCGTTATCTCCTCACGGTTGATATGCCCGTGATCATATACATACTTCGCGACACAGCGAATGGCGTTGCCGCACTGCTCGGCTTCGGAGCCGTCCGAGTTCATAATTCGCATCATGAAGTCCGCCTTCCGGGAAGGCAAGATATATACAAGTCCGTCAGCACCGATACCGAAGAAGCGATGGCACAGCTTCACAGCCCGTTCGGACGCATCATTAGGAAGTTCTTGTTCACCGTATACAACAACGAAGTCGTTGCCAAGTCCGTGCATTTTCGTAAATTCCATAGTAAAAACCCATCTCCTCTGCAATTGCTACGCTTGTGCATAGTTTATCGCAGAAGGGATGGGCCATCCATTCATTTTACGCCGAAATATTTGCACTCTTCGTCATCATGCTGCGGCGGTTGCGATTCCGTCTGCCTCCCCACACGCTTCCCGCCCCCATCAGGAACGTAGGGATCCCGGCAGCCACGAGCGTAAGCGCCCATTCCTTCAGACCGAGCGGAACCGTTTTGAAGATCGGCTGAAGCGCCTCGATGTACATCACGCCAAGCATCAGTAAGATCGAGGACAGCACGGCCAGCACCAGGGCTTTGTTCTGGAGCGGATTGCGGTGGAAAATCGACCGCGAGCTGCGGCAGTCAAACACATGGATCAGCTGTGCCATGACGAGTGTAGCAAAGGCAACGGACTGCGCTTTGGCCAGCTGGGCGGGATCGTTTGGCGCAATGCGCAGCGTGACCCAGAAGGCGCCGAGTGTACACAGGCCGATCAATATACCGCGGCTGATGATTTTCCAGCCAAGACGTCTTGCAAAAATATTTTCCTTGGCTCCCCGCGGTTTGTGCTCCATCAGATCCTTCTCCGGCTGATCCACGCCAAGCGCCATTGCCGGGAGGCCGTCGGTGACCAGGTTCACCCACAAGATCTGGATCGGAACAAGCGGAAGCGGCAAGCCCAGCATCATGGCAAAAAACATCGTCAGAATTTCACCAACATTGGAAGCAAGCAAATAACGGATGAATTTACGGATGTTCTCATAGATGCTACGCCCCTCCTCGATCGCCGAAACAATCGTGGAGAAATTGTCGTCGCTGAGCACCAGTGACGAAGCTTCTTTGGTTACATCTGTTCCGGTAATCCCCATTGCAATCCCGATATCCGCTGCCTTGATCGCCGGTGCATCATTCACGCCGTCTCCCGTCATGGCAACTACATGCCCTTTGCGCTGAAGCGACTTGACGATACGGAGTTTATGTTCCGGCGATACACGGGCATAAACAAAGGTCTGATCCACCTTCGCATCCAGCTCCTTGTCATCCAGCCGTGCCAGCTCTTGACCCGACATCGACAGACCGTTCCTTGGAAGGATGCCAAGCTGGGCGGCGATTGCTTCTGCCGTTGTCCGGTGATCGCCCGTTATCATTACGGTCTTGATGCCTGCACGGCGGCAAGTCGCAATCGCATCTCGCACTTCGCGGCGCGGCGGGTCAATCATCCCTGCCAGTCCAACAAAAATAAGCTGACTCTCCGCCTCTTTCTCCGTTTCGGGCTTATCGTAAGAGCGCAGATCCCGATACGCCAGGCCAAGCACGCGCAGTGCATCGGAAGCCATGCCTTCATTGGCTGCAAGCACCTTCTGACGGAGCGTCCCCGTGAGCGGGACGATATTGCCGTCCCACATTATATAGGTACAGGCATCAAGCAGGACATCCGGGGCGCCCTTCGTACACAACAAGCGTCCGCCCTGATGGCTGACGATGACAGACATCAGCTTCCGTTCCGAATCAAACGGGAACTCTTTATCTCTTTGATAGACAGAGTTCAGGCTGCTCCGGTTTAATCCCATTTTGGACGATAGCGTCAGCAGCGCTCCCTCTGTCGGGTCCCCTTTTAGTTCCCAGGCAGCGGCTGCCGGTTCTTCCTTGCTCTTCCGCTTGTTCCGCATTTCTTCCTGCACGTTCTCATAAATCTCGGCATTGTTGCACAGCCCGCTAATTTGCAGCAGCCTGCGCAATCCCTGATCCGATCTCAGTTCAACAGGCTTGCCTCGGTGGAGGATCTGGCCCGTCGGGTCATAACCTTGTCCAGTTACTTCCAATGATCGGCCTCCCAGCCAGACTTGGGTCACCGTCATTTTGTTCTGGGTAAGCGTTCCGGTTTTATCTGAGCAGATCACGGACGCGCAGCCAAGCGTCTCCACGGATGGCAGCTTGCGCACAATCGCTTTGCGTTTAATCATCCGCTGCACGCCCAGTGCGAGGGCAATGGTTACGATCGCCGGCAGACCTTCAGGTATAGCGGCAACCGCGAGGCTGACACCTGCGAGGAACATGCCCGCAGCAGGCTGTCCATGCAGAATGCCTGCAAGAACGACCAGAATCGTCAGGCCTAACGACACGCCGATCAAAATTTTGCCAAGCTGCTCCAGGCGATGCTGTAGTGGAGTCTCCTGGGATTCCGTATTCTGGATCAGATCGGCGATTTTGCCCATCTCCGTGTCCATTCCTGTGCGAATGACAACGCCCTTGCCTGTGCCTCGGGCCACCATCGTGCCCATAAATCCGATGTTCTTGCGGTCACCCAGCGGAACATCCGCATCGCTTATCGGCTCGGCATGTTTGTTAACCGGCAGGGATTCTCCGGTTAATGCCGATTCCTCGACGCTGCAGCTGCTGATTTCGAGCCAGCGAACATCGGCCGGAATCCGGTCGCCGCTCTCGACCAGTACCACATCGCCCGGTACGAGCTCTTTTGCCGCAAGCTGAACCACTTTCCCGTCCCGAATCACCCTGGACGTAGGTGCGGACAGCTGCTTTAATGCCCGGAGCGAGCGCTCTGCTCTAAACTCCTGAACGAAGCCAAGAATCCCGTTGATCAGAATGATGGCTACAATCGTTACAGCATCCAGATACTCGCCCAGCAGGCCGGACACCAGGGTGGCTCCAAGGAGCACCAACACCATGAAATCCTTAAATTGATTCAAGAACAGAACAAATGGAGAAATTTTAACGCCCTCGGAGAGCTCGTTATAGCCGCTTTTTTTCCGTCTCTCCCCTGCCTCCTCTTCCGTGAGGCCCTGCTGCGGACGCACTTGCAGCACCTGCTGCAATTCTTCCACATCCATCTGGTGCCATTGCTTTTGTTCCATGCTTCCATTCCCTCCCGGTTGTTTTGCAAGTTCCGGCGGATGACAGCTTTTCCACCCTTTCTACGTAAATGTATTCGGACAGGTCCTGAATTATCACAGAAGGGGCCTTAAGTTTTTGAGGGAAATATGGCATCATAGAGAAGTACGATTAGGAAGGGTAACAGACAGATAGGAGAATGAATGATGGCATTAGACGGTATTGTCACACGCGCAATCGTGCATGAGCTTCAATCATGCCAGGGTGCGCGGATCAATAAAATATATCAGCCGAACGATCGGGACATCGTCCTTCATATGCGCACAAAACAAGGAAATGCCAAATTGCTGCTATCGGCCAACCCTACATATCCCCGGGTGCATCTGACACAGGAGACGTTTGTGAATCCGGCTGAAGCCCCGATGTTCTGCATGGTCCTGCGCAAGCATTGCGAGAGCGGCATCATCGAGGACATCCAGCAGGTCGGCATGGAACGGATTATTCATATTACGATCCGTCAGCGTGACGAGCTCGGGGATATATCCTCCAAAAAAATCATCATCGAGCTAATGGGCAGACACAGCAACATTATTTTGCTCGATCCCGCAAACGGCACCATTCTGGACGGCATCCATCACGTAACCCCGTCCATCAGCAGTTACAGAGTGGTTATGCCCGGGTTCTCCTACACGAATCCGCCGGAGCAGCACAAACTTAATCCGCTGGAAACCGGGCAGGAAGCTTTCCGGGAAGCTTGTTTGATGAGTGAGGAGCAAGCCGTTCCGTGGCTCGTAGGGACATTCAGCGGTCTAAGCCCTCTGGCAGCCCAGGAGATAACCCACCGCACGGGCGCTCATGCATCTGCCGAAGAGGAAACGGAGAAGGACTGCGGCAGCCTGTGGAGCACTTTCGACGAGATCATGGAATTAGTTCGGAGCCATCAATATACCCCGGTTACAGGCCTGAATGGAACGGGGAAATCGGTCTTCTCCGTCATTCCGTTAAGCCTCCTGGCAGGAGAAGCCGCAACCTACGACTCCGTCAGTCAATGCTTGGAGGATTATTATGGTGATAAAGCGCAGCGGGATACGGTTAAGCAGAAGGTCAGCGACCTGCTTCGGTTCCTCCAGAATGAACGAACCAAGAACATCAAGAAGCTGAATAACCTGAATGCCGATTTGGAGGAAGCCGGTGATGCAGACCGGTATCGCATCTATGGCGAGCTGCTCTTCGCCTCGCTGCATCAGATTCAGAAGGGAGACCGGGAAGCAAAGCTGACCAACTTCTATGATGAGGACCAAGCTTCCGTTACCATTCCACTGGATCCGCTTTTGACTCCATCGGACAATGCGCAGCGTTACTTTAAAAAATACAACAAATACAAAAATAGCCTCGCCGTCATCGATGAGCAGCTGATTAAGACCCGTGAAGAGATTGATTATATCGAAAACCTGCTGCAGCAGCTGGCGCACGCTTCCTTGAACGATATCGACGAAATACGCGACGAGCTGATTCAACAGGGATATTTGAGAGATCGAAACCGCAAAGCCAAGAAAAAGAAAAAAAATGACAAGCCGACGCTGCATGTCTATACTTCATCCGAAGGTGTCGAGCTCTACGTTGGCAAAAACAACCTTCAGAACGAATATGTGACCAACCGTCTCGCATCCTCCAATGATACATGGCTGCACACCAAGGATATTCCAGGCTCTCACGTCGTCATCCGAAGCAGTGATTACGGTGACGCCACGCTGCAGGAAGCGGCTCAGCTTGCCGCTTATTACAGCCAGGCTAAAGAATCGAGCAGCGTGCCGGTCGATTACACACTCATTCGACATGTTCGCAAGCCGAATGGAGCCAAGCCCGGATTTGTCATCTATGACAATCAGAAAACCTTGTTCGTCACACCGAACGAGCAGCAAATCAAGGCCCTGCCCAATTCAGTGAAAAACAACCGAAATTAATACAAGCTCAAACACAGTGGCATCGCTACACAAAGAAACGGGTACCCTGGCAGATCAACTGACCTGCCAGGGTACCCGTTTATGATTTAGCTTGATATGGTTCGCGCCTGCTGAAGCTGTTCCAGCACCTGCATAGGCACCTGCCGACTGCCGATATCCCCATGAAATACCTGGCCCTGCCTCACGCCATGATAATCCGATCCAGCTGTGACGATTAAGCCGTATTCCTTGGCCATTGCCAAATACCGCAGCTCATCCGGGGCTTCATGATCGGAATGATAAACCTCAATTCCCTTAAACGCCGCCGCCTGGATTACCTCTCTTACCAATCCATCGTCACCGTACAGCCCCGGGTGCGCAAGCACCGGTACTCCGCCGGCCTCGCGAATCCATTCGCAGGCCTCCTTCGGTTGAATTCGCGGCTGAGGGACGTAGGCCGCTGCGCCTTGCGCTAGATAACGATCAAAGGCATCCCTCAGATGGAGGGCATGTCCTTTCAAAACCAGCGCATCCGCAATATGCGGGCGCCCGATGCTCTCATCAGGCTCAAGCAGCCGTCCCAAACCCTTGATTACATCCTCCATCGTAAGCTCAATTCCCAGCTCCTGAAGTTTATCTATGATGCGCTCATTGCGTTGTTCCCTTGTTCGTCGCAGCTCTGCCAGACGTTCAAGAAACACGGGATCCCGGTAATCTACATAATAGCCAAGGACATGTATATCCGTTCCTCCGGCCATGGTGCTGATTTCCACGCCCGGAACGACAACCATGTTCAATCGTTCTCCCGCCTGCAACGCCTCCTCGACGCCAGCCACTGTGTCATGATCCGTTATTGCCAGCGCTCCCAGTCCCCGCTCGAAGGCAAGCTGCACATTCTCTGAGGGACGATTCATTCCATCCGATGCCTGGGTGTGGGAATGAAGATCACAGCCCATCCGCTCCGTCGTTTGGTCCATCCTGCTCCATCTCCTTTCTTTGCTGCCAGTTCCGATATGCCTTTGCCTAGCGCTGACGCTCCCTTAGATAGGACAGAAACGTTATGGCTGACATGGGCAGCAGCGCTGAACGCAATTGTATCGAATAAAAGTTCCGTTTAAACGAGGCATCGGCAATATCAATCATTTTGACTAAACCGAGCGCAGTTTCATGTTTGACCGTTGAGATCGACAGCATCGTAATGCCGAGGTCTTCCTCTACGGCTGATTTCACCGCCCCTGTGCTGCCAAGCTCCATTACCGTTTGTATGCTCCCGGGGTCAAACCCCCGCTCCAGCAGAACATCCTCCATGACCTGCCGGGTCCCCGATCCCTTCTCGCGAAGGACAAACGGATAGGCCAGCACTTCCTCCAGATAGATTTTGTCTTCCCTTGCCGCCAGTGGATGCCCTGAGGGTACAATCAGTTTGAGCTCATCCTCCATGACCGCATCGAGCACCATATCCGGATGTTCCACCGGGGCTTCAATCAACCCGAAATTCAATTGGTGGCTTGCGATTTCCTCAAGAATCTGCGTGGTGTTCATCACTTTAAGCATAATGGATATGTCCGGATACTCCCGTCCAAAAGGACCCAGCAAACGGGGCAGAACATACTCTCCGATGGTCAGGCTCGCCCCGAGCTGCAGCCTTCCCTGAAGTTTGTTCGAGAAAGCGGCCATCGCCGCATCCGTTTCCTGAGACAGCTCCAGACTCCGTCGTGCAAAAGGAAGCAGCGTCATCCCTGCCTCGGACAATTCCATGCGTTTGGTGGAACGATTAAGAAGCTTTGTCCCGAAGTATTCCTCCAGCGCTTGCACCTGCATCGTCACGGCCGGCTGACTCATGTGGAGCGCCTGCGCGGCAGCGGAAAAGCTCCCCCGCTCGGCGACCGTGTAAAAAATATGTAGCTGATGAAAGTTCATAACATCGGTTCCCCTCTCGCTGCCTCTCTTGTTTTATCATTGTAACGGATCACAGCAGCGCATACAAAAAAAGACATCCGCGCTTACGCTCGCATGCCACATCATGAATTATGGTTCATCTCTATTTACGCTTACGGCTGTTCTTGATCAGTGTCATACGACGCGAATGGCGAAGCCATGAGTAATAAGACTTCAAATCACGAAGCTCAATGGTTTCAGACATACGTCCCAGAAAAGTTACAATGATCATCCGATGCAGTGGATTGCCAATCAGATCACGCTCATGCTCCAGCTCCGAAAACTCCGCCACAACAACCAGGTCGTCATCAATCAGATAGACGTCCTGTTCGTTACGATAATACGGCACGATCCGGTCCTGCTTCAGGCATTCCCACATCCAGGTTCCGATCTCCTCATGGGATGTGTCATTGCCCTCCACCCGGTCTGTATAACGGCTCTTCGCATGGTTGGTAATCACGATGTCGGCTACCTTTTTATCATTTAACGTAATATAAAACGGCTCATAGGTGCTCCACCGCTCAGTCCCTTTGTCGCGCATGGAATATCACTCTCCACCAAATGGGTCTTTGTATCTATGTATATATACCCAACATATTACATCATTCCACTAGTATTCACAAGATTGAAACATCGTTTCTTGTGAACAATCACCGAAAATTTAGAAAAAGCTCTAGTTGTATCCTGTGTGGGAAGGTGCAACGTCATATGGAATGATGGACCAATTAAAGTGTAAATTGTACCGTATTTATACTATTTTATCAAACAAGATTCCGATTTATGCCAATCTATCGTCCCCATTCCATAATAAACTTTGCGCAGCGGAGGTGAGCGATGGAATTTCAACAAAAAGCGAAAGCTGCAAACTGCTGACATGCTTATACAAAAAAAGCGGCCCCCCGGGAAGGGGCCGCTTTACGCTCATCCGCCAACTATGCGATTACCGTTGACTTCAAAGTCCGGTACAGCCTGTGGGCTAGGGGCCGTAAAACTTCGCCTTGTCCGGCCCTTTGCTGCTGTACTCCGTCTTAATCTCATTCCGGTAGGAGCGCTCGATCTTACGAACGTAGGACAATCTCCGGATGTTCTTCATTGTCTCTTCGGCACGGTCAGCGTTGACGTACATGACAACATAATGCATACGGCGTGATATATAATGTACGCTGCCGTATTTCTCCAAGTTCCTTGCTGCCTTTACATCGCTGACCCATATAATAAAACCGGTCCGTTCAGCCAACATCCTAAGCTCCTCGCCTCACTTTCATCTCTATCTCTAGTGTGTGCCTCTTATCCGCAGGAACAAGCTCCGCCGCTGCCGCATCCCTTCTTCGGAAGAGGATCATTGCCCGGAACCTTGATGCTCTCGGAGACCGAAAAAGCAATTCTCTCCGACATCGAGTGCAGCAAATCGTCCAGATTCTTCTCGGCCTGCTTGAACCGCGCGACAGGCTCGTACGCCTCCAGCTCGGATTCCACTGCGGCTACTTCATCCTTCGCCGAATGATAATTCGGGTGGAAGTGACCGAACCGCTGAGTCTCATCAAACAGTTCTTTCTTGGATTCAAGCTTTCTGATCAAAGCCTGGATCGTCGGATCACTCTCTACTTCCTGCTTCCAATATAGATAATCCGCCACTTCGACGGAAGCATTAATCATGTCGCCTATTTCATAGGCATAGGTGAGCACCTCGGCCATATCGACCGTGTTTAATTCCGATACGCTCATGAACTCATCCCGCTTTTCTATTAGTTTGGCCCACACCTGGGTGGAGTGGACTCTTTTATCATAGCATAACGCTCGCATCTTAAGAAGGGGAAATTCAAACGCTTTTACGGAACGACAAGCCGCATTTCCTTCCATTCCCCTTCACCTAACTGCACGGTACTCCCCATCTTTTCCGAATCCGGTTCGTATAGCGCACCCGAAATTTTCCATGGCTGGCGTTCAAGCTGAAACGGAATAAACTCCATGCGGCTGCCATCGATCGCTATCTCTAATTTGGCTGACAACTCAAGTGCCTGCTCCATCATTTGCTTCGCCGTCGAGCTGTGATACGATCGCCAATCCCGCGTCCACATCACAGGAATATGATTCAGGTCCGGAACGATCGAAACTCTATCCGGAACGCAATCATCCAGCTCAAGAACAAACTCCCTGCGCGCAGGGAGCATCAATCCGCAGGCTGGATTGCACACATAACGAGCCGCATGGTAACGATTATCCGATCCGTCGCAGGCCAAGACTTCGACTCTTTCCTCCAGGGTTATGCTCGCCTGTGGTAAGTTCTCCGGATTCCACGATCTTTCAGTATCCTTGCCCCACTGACATAACGCAGCCTGCACGTTCTCCGGAACCCCCGTCCCCGCATGCTCCTTAAGGAAGGACAGTATCTTTTCCGGTCCCATTCCTGCTTCCGCTGCCTGTGCCACAGAGTCTCTGGTCAGACGGTAAACCGTCATAAGATCATCCGAGATGCGTTCCGTGCACATGGCAGCCGTATATTTAACCGTATAAGACACATCTGGTGGGATCAATAATTCAAAATCCGGTTGGATAAAGAGCTGCCCTTCCACGGGATGATTGCGGTTCCCCCCACTCAGCAAAGCTGATGGATCCATACGCCATCTAAAATGCAGCCTGCCTTCTTCATCGACTCCAAGATCGGTGTACCCGCACCCGGTCAGCAGCCGTACCCATGGAGCAGCATCCTGCACCGACAAGCTCTGTGCCTTGGACGCATCCCTTTCGGGCCGATCCATGCTGCTTGCCAGCAGCTGATCAACGGCAAACCAGATGCCTCTGGTTAGAGAAGAATCGCATATCCGCCAGGTAAAATGCTGATATTCCGCTTGATTCGGAACATAGCGCTCCATCATGTTAAGAAGCACTAATCGGTCCATCGCTTCACGCGGAAGTGCCAGCCAATGCTGCAATGCGGCCGTGTTTGCCTTCAGTGAGCCCTGCACCGGAGCTGCCAGCTCAAACGTGAGCAGCAGATCCAATATAACCGCGACATGAGGAGGGTAAGCTTCATCATGGGCATAACGGAGAAGAAGTCCCTCCACGTCGGACGGTGTTAGTTCTGCCACGCTACCAAGCCTCTGAATATGCTTCTTATGCAGAACCCCTTTGCCGGTCATAGCTGCGTGATGCTTGGCAATATATACGAGTACATTGAACAGATCGACTGTGATGCCACTCCTGCCTTCCTGCAGCAGCTTCACGGCTGTCGCGGTAAGCGGTTCAGGCTTCAGATGACAGAAAGCCTCCTGAAGCGTCTGCAGCTTGTCAAAAGGGATAAAGTACAGCCTCTCGCTCCATCCTTTTTTGACCGCCTGGACCCAGCCCTGCTGCCGCAAGGATACAAATGCGAGCTGCACCTCCATCCCGCTTAGACGCTGAACATGCATGGAGCGCAGCCTGTCGTCGTCAAAGCTCTGTCCCGCAAATCGGCGCCAGATGTGTTGGAGAACCGAACGCTCCTTCGGATGAAGCTGGTCTAAACTGCAGCGTCCCGCGCTGTTCTGCTGGTCCGTCATCTCCAGGAAGCCTCCTTCCCACGAGATAATTCGAACCGAGAAGTCCCCGAAATCCCGCGCAGATCAACAGAACCCGGAGGCTTCGCCAGAACCGTGTGATATGCATACCCCTGCTCAATCAAGAACAGCTGCCTCCGTATGGCAAACATCTCCTCCCGGCTATCCTCCGAGACTACTGCATAAAAATAAGCCCGGTTCTCCCCTTGCTTCGGCCGCAGCAAGCGTCCGAGCCGCTGTGCCTCCTCCTGCCTTGAACCATAGCTGCCCGAAACCTCGATCGCAACGGAAGCATCCGGCAAGTCCACTGCGAAATTAGCCACTTTAGAAACGACAAGCACGCGCACGGCTCCTTCCCGAAACGCCTTATACCATTCATTCCGCTGATCCTGCGCCATCTGTCCCGTAATGAGGGGTGCATCCAGTTGCCGGGCAATAGTATTGAGCTGATCCAGGTATTGGCCGATGACCAAGATTTGAGCTCCTTTGTGTAAATCCACGAGCTGCTTTACAACTAGCAGCTTGGACGGATTCTCGGCCGCCAGCCGATACTGCTCCCTTTTGCCAGCAGCCCCGCAAGCTTCTTTGAGTTCTTCCGGCATCGGCACCTTCATCTCAACGCAGTCCACCGAGGCAATCCAGCCCTGTTCCTCCAGCCGTTTCCACGGCATTTCATACCGTTTGGGACCGATCAGCGAGAACACGTCATGCTCCCGTCCATCCTCCCGAACCAATGTGGCCGTCAGGCCAAGCCTGCGTGTTGCTTGAATATCGGCCGTTGCACGGAACACCGGAGCAGGAAGAAGATGAACCTCATCATAGATGATCAAACCCCAACGGCGTTCGTTAAACAGCTTCATATGCGGCTGCTCATCGTCCTTTCCCTGGCGATGAGTCAAAATTTGATAGGTGGCTACCGTGACCGGCCGAACATCCTTGCGCTGACCGGAATATTCACCAATGTCATCGACAGACAGCGACGTTTTGTGTAACAGCTCGGTGATCCATTGTCTGACAGACGTTGTGTTGGAGGTAAGGATCAGCGTCTCACACTGCAGCTCGCGCATGGCAGCCATGCCGATCACCGTCTTTCCGGCTCCACAGGGCAGCACGAGCACCCCGTTGCCTCCTTCACCGCCGATATCCCTGAAGGATTCCACAGCTTTCTGCTGATACTCGCGAAGCTTGAATTCTTGATCAGCTTCTTCCGGCAACTCTCCGCTCGATTCCTCACTTCTTCTCGTATCCGGTCGTTCTCCCGCCCAGAAGATGTTCAAATATTGTCCATCCAGATATCCCGCATGATCCAGAACAGGATAGCCAAGCCGGGTCAGCTCCTGTTTTAATACGCCACGGCGGCCGGCAGACACCTCTGCCTCGTTCGGCGAAATAAACTGCACCCCGATCTCCACCAGAGAGTGCTTGGACTTCAGTTCCTGCATCACGGATTCCTCCTCACTGCGCAGGAGCAAGGAATGCTCAAGCGTTGGATGCGGAAGCAGCGACAACTGCCCGTAGCGGCCAACGATCCGTCCAACCTCTTCCAGAAGCGCTGCCGGCACGTCCCACCTTGACAGCGATTGGAGACTCGAGCAAATCATCTCTGCCGTCATTCCCGCGGCGGCGGCATTCCACAACGTCAACGGGGTCAAACGATATGTATGAAAAGTTGCAGGACTTTTGATCAAATCCGCATAGTGCGCCAATTGTTCTCGTGCGGCCTCAAATTCAGCATGCGTGGTTTCAAGAAGTATGGTCCGATCCCGCTGGACAATGCATGGTTTGTTGTGCACCATTTTTCCCTCCTCGTATCATATGGATCTCCGTTTTCCATAGCTGAGCTAAAAAAAGAAGCCCACATCCAATGTCATGGATCTGAACTTCCCCTATGATTTATAGGATTTCCAAAATACGAGGGTTCATGCGCTATGAATGCGATTTTCTATGGGTTCTATTCCCCATTCTGATAACTCGATACCATTTCTATCAGCAGCTTCGCCCCGTAACGCATCGCATCTTCATCAAAGTCAAACATCGGATGATGGTGAGGATAAATCGCCTGCTTATCCGGGTTACCCGCCCCCACGAAAATAAAGCAGCCCGGGATCTCTTGCAGATAGTAAGCGAAATCCTCTGCAGGCATTAATTTAGGAGAGACCAGCACCTGCTCCGCTTCGAATACCTTAGGTGCCGTCCGAAAGAAACGCGCGGTTTCTGCTTCATCATTTACGACGGTCGGATAGCCGACGAGATATCGAACCGATGCCTCTGTGCCGTAGGTTTCCGAAACCGTCCGGGCCATATGCTCGATCCGCTCCCGGATCAAAACCCGGGTATGTTCGTCGAATGTGCGAACCGTTCCGGTAATCCGGCAAGTGGAGGCAATCACATTTTGCGCCGTCCCTGCTTGAAAGGTTCCTACCGTAACAACGGCCGGCTGAAGCGGATCAACGGTACGGCTTACGATCGTCTGGAGCTGCATGACAAGCGCTGCACCGGCCACCAAGGCATCAGCCGTAACATGCGGCATCCCGCCATGTCCTCCGCGCCCTGTAATATCAATGAAGAACTCATCTGCCGCTGCCATCAGCGGACCTGGCGCACTGGCTGCCGTCCCTACGGGGAACGGCGACCACAGGTGAAGTCCATACACCACGTTGGCTCCTTCAAGCGCTCCATCCTTGATCATCTCCACGGCTCCGCCGGGACACACTTCCTCCGCAGGCTGGAACATAAACCGAATCTCACCCTGAACCTCTTCCGGATACGTACTGTAATATGCCGCAGCACCGAGCAGCATGGAGGCATGACCATCATGTCCGCAAGCGTGCATAACCCCTTGAACCTTGGATCTGTATTCACAGCTTTTACCGTCTTCAATCGGCAGTGCGTCCATATCGGACCGCAGCACCACGGTCTTGCCGGGTTTATCCCCTTTTAGAATGCCTATAACACCATGCCCGCCTACATTCGTCTTGACCTCCAGACCCAACTCCTGAAGCCGGGACGCTATAAATGCTGAAGTTTCTTTCTCCTGGAACGAAAGCTCCGGGTTCATATGTAAATGACGCCGCCATTCCACCATCCGTGGAAACCACTGCTCCCAAAAAACTTCCTTCATCAAGTTGCATCTTCCTCTCCCCGCTATTATTGCGGCTCAATCGATCGCAAGAAATCCGTAAAGCTTACTTAACAGCAGTCCATGCCCGACCATCGCATCCATATGGCTGCCCTCCTTCATCTTGCGATACACCTCCCTGAGCGGAACCCACACAGCTGTCACATCTTCGTCATCCTCTTGATTCGACTCCTTCTTCCCGGACCCCTTCAAATCGTCGGTGAAATAATAATGCACGCAGCGGTTAGCCAGGGAAGCCATTGGATAAGCGCAACTCATATAGGTCAGATCCTTGCAAAGAACACCCGCTTCTTCCTCAAGCTCCCGCTTTACGGCCAGCGTGCGTTCCTCCCCCGTCTTAACCGTCCCGCCTGGGAGCTCCCACGTGATTTCATTAACCGCTTCACGATGCTGACATACCAACAATAAACAGCCCTGATGAACAGCCACCACCGCCGCCGATTCCGGAATCTGGTCCATCACAACAATTTCCTTCTGCGTGTTTTCTTCCACTGCGTAATAATCCGTGCGGTAAACGATGCGATTCATAGGTAATTTCCACCCTTCATCTGAATTGAAGCCCTATGAATATATAACCACTGGAATGGAAATCGTACATTTCACAGCGTTTTCACTTTCTTTTATTCTAACAGAAAAGAAGAATGCCTGTCGTTATCAAAATCTCTTCTGGATAAAAGGTCTCAAATGAAGCGTGACGGGCGCTTCAGGCTTGCACAAGTTCCTGAAACATACTATCATATTAAAGAACTTTGCAAGGACTATTAAGGGGGTTACGACCACATGATTTTCGAAAATACAGGCTTGGACGGATTGCACAGTGATTTAGCTTACCTTGACGAATGTGCTGAGAAAGTTGGTTTCATTCGTTGGCAGTGGGAATACTACCGTGCTACATATGACTTGAAAATCGAAGATAAAAAAAATCAGGCTGAGTACTTCCTGCGCATGAACACCCGTGCGGTTGAAGGCAAGCTCGAAAAACCGGATACCATCCTCAAAATCGAAGCGGTATACCTGGGTAAAGCTACGTTCCCGCACGGACTTGAGTATGAATCCATGGCTCCTCAGCCTGTTATGAATGTGGCAACCAAGAAGCTTCAAGAGCTCAAAGCTCTTCTGGAAGCGTAAGGTCGAACATTATGAATACGACCAAACCTCAGCCGAAGAGAGGGACGCCTGATTTTCAACTGCTGATCCTTACCTTGCTGTTAGTGGGATTCGGACTGATCATGGTGTTCAGTTCCAGCTCCAGCTTGGCCGTTTTCAATGAAAAATTTAATAACGATCCACTGCATTTTACGAAACGGCAAGTCGCATTTGCGGTCCTTGGCACGTTGGTTATGTTTGTCACGATGAACATCAACTACAAGAAATTCAAGAAGCTCTTTATTCCGGTGTTTTTTCTGACACTGATTCTGTTGATTCTTGTGGTCATCATCGGCTCAGCCACCAACGGAGCCACAAGCTGGTTCAACTTGGGGAAACTTGGCATTCAGCCGACCGAGCTTGCCAAAATTGCGACCATTGTCTATCTGGCAGCGCTGATCACCAAAAAAGGGGAACGAATCCGTCAGTGGAAGGGCGGTTTCTTCCCCGTACTCATTATTGTGGGGATCGTTGCCGGCCTTATCATGCTCCAGCCGGATTTAGGCTCCTGCTTCATTCTGGTCGCTACCAGCGGCCTGCTGATCTATGCAGGCGGAGCCAGCCTCAAGCATATTCTTGGCTGTATCTCGCTGGTTGTGCTCGGTTTGGCGCTCACACTGGGTATCGGATCGCTCTTTAACTCCGGCGGTGATCAGGAGCAGGCCTCCAAGAACTATAAAGTGGGCCGTATCGAGGCTTTCATGGATCCGTTCCAAGATGAATCAGACACTGGCTACAATTTGGTTCAATCGCTGATTGCTATCGGTCAGGGTGGTCTTACCGGGGCCGGTTATGGAGAAAGTGTGCAGAAGCTGCATTACCTGCCGAATCCCTACAATGACTTTATCTTCTCCGTCATCGGTGAAGAATTCGGCTTTATCGGAACCGCCATCTTCCTGCTGCTCTATCTATATTTCATACTGCGGGGAATCATTGTTTCACTACGCTGCTCGGATCCGTTCGGGACGCTAACAGGTGTCGGAATTATGGGACTCATCGCCATCCAGGCATTCATCAACATCGGCGGAGTGACCAATACCATTCCGATTACCGGTGTTACCCTTCCGTTCATCAGTTATGGCGGATCTTCGCTGCTGGTAATGATGCTGAGTATGGGTATTGTGCTCAGCATATCCAGAGACAGCAACCGTCCGATGAAAGAGGAGCAGGTTAAATCCGTAATTAAAAAAGACTACCGGGCAACCGTGTAGTCTTTTTTCTTCATTTTTTTCATTGTTCGCGGGGGAAGTAACCCCCTAGGATTCGTCTTATTTTGCTCGAAACTGAATATCGTCGATTTCATCGTCTTTAAATGCTACACCTTCGACCTTCACGTTTACCTCAACCACACGAAGCCCTGTCATGCTCTCCACTGCTTCGCGGACATTCTGTTGAAGCATGCGGCACACTTCATGTATAGGTGTCTCATAGAGCACGATAATCCGCAGATCGATCGCAGCTTCCAGCTGCCCTACTTCTACCGTAACACCCTTTTGCACATTTTTGCCGCTCAGTCGCTTAGCCCAGCCTTCTGACAATCCACCGGACATTGCTGCAATACCTGGGGTTTCCAAGGCAGCCAATCCGGCAATTTTCGAGACGACATCATCCGATATTCGAATCAAACCGTTATCCAGTTGAAGTTGTTCCGTCATGCCATATCCTCCTTCACCTCATTATCCGTTATTGTAAATGGTAACGGACCTAAAAAGCAAATGCTCACTTCGCAAAAGCCGGATAATTTTTCAAAAAAATTGGGTATATTGTAAAAAGTAATACGAGAATCGTCGTTTGGACTCGTATAGAACTTATCATTACATAAACTAAAGGTAGGTGCAGGTTATGAAAAAGTGGTTGAATCCCTCGCTTCTCATCTTTACCTTTCTGCTGAGCGCGCTTGGGCACTTTGCGAATTGGAATTTCACGCTCCAGTTTATTTTGTCTTCCATTTCGGTTATTTTTGTGGCCGGCTTTCTGGGCAGGGCAACCGAAAGTGTTGCGCATTACGCCGGTCAGCGGCTCGGGGGGTTCCTCAACGCCACCTTCGGAAATGCGGCGGAGCTGATCATCGCAATCCTTCTGATCAAAGAAGGTTTGTACGATATGGTCAAGGCAAGCATCACCGGCTCCATTATCGGCAACCTGCTGCTCGTGTTGGGTCTCAGCCTGTTTGCCGGAGGACTGAAGTTTAAAATCCAGAAATACAACGTGACGCTGGCGGGCCTGAATGGATCACTGATGACGCTGGCCATCATTGCGCTATTTGTCCCTGCAGTCTTTCTGAACACCCACTCCATTACGGAGGGACAAACCAAAACGCTCAGCCTCATTGTCGCGGGAATTCTAATTGTGGCTTACCTCGCATGGCTTGGGTTCTCGATGATCACGCATAAAAATTATTTAGCGGATGTCAGTGATGATCATCATCAGGATGCGCTGCCGCACGAGCACGGTCCCACCTGGTCCAAGAAACGCTCGATTCTGTTCCTTGTGGTTGCAACCGTCATGGTTGCGTTTGTAAGCGAATGGCTTGTCGGAGTGCTTGAGCCGATCAGCCATGAGTACGGTCTCAGTGAGCTTTTTATCGGGGCATTCCTTGTGGCCATTATCGGTAACGCGGCCGAGCACAGTGCAGCCATCATGCTCGCCATGAAGAACAAGATCGGTGCTGCGGTTGAAATTGCCGTTGGCAGCAGCCTGCAGATTGCCTTGTTTGTTGCTCCGGTGCTTGTCTTCATCAGTTTCTTTCTCGGCAATACAATGGATCTCGTGTTCACCACGCTCGAGCTGGTTGCAATCGGCGTCGCCGTATTCATTGCAAGGTCCATCACGCAGGATGGAGCCTCTAACTGGTATGAGGGCCTTCTGCTGATTGCTGTATATGTAATTTTAGGCGTCTCTTTCTTTATGGTATAGGCACAGCCACATAAGGGGAAGCCGCAGCCCCGGTATGAATGCAAGAAAAACCGCATGTCAAAAAACGCATGTCGTGTGGGCGCGACATGCGTTTCTCTATGTATGCGCCTGTACAAGTACAGGCTATTTGGATTGATTCATGGCTTCGTACAGGAGCGCCAGATTGCGTTCAAGCTTGCTGATCAGCTGCTTTCCCGTACTTTCCGGAAGAAGCCCGGCCCGCACCGCGAAATCAACCTCTTTTGAAAAACCGTACATTTGGGTATCCAGCACTTCCTCATAGAGAGGACAATAACGGGTCGCCAGATTCTCCATCTGTACTTCAATAAGCTTTAGGATTTTATCTGCATCTTCATGAAGAAGACTGATCGCTTTTAGATTCAGCTGTTCCTGTAAATCAGATGAAGTCATGATCTTCCCCCCTATGTCAAAAATCACAGCACAGTTACTATCTTTAATATTAGTCGAAATCGAATCTCAATACAAGGACCTGAATAAAATAGACCCCTGCTCTACGAAAAAACACCCTTCCATTGAATGGAAGGGTGTTTTTGGCGACTGTTATTCAGCCACGACGGATACATTCAAACCATGTTTGGTGAATACGTCGATCATTGCTTTTTTAGCTTCATCAGCATCTGGTCCGTGTACATGCAGTTCATAGCTTTGGCTGTTGACAAGCGTTGTGAACAGACCCAAGATGCTTTTCACATCGATGTACTTGTTCTCTGCCTGCAAAACGATAGAGGAAGAGAACTGGCTAGCGGTTTGTGAAATTTCCACGATAGATTGATTATTGGACATACGAATCCCTCCGTAACTTTAGGATCTGAATAAAGCTCATCACTGCACCTTCATGATACATTGAATCCGTTTTCTTATGCAACATTTTTTCCAATCTATTTAAGATTTTCCGGATTTAACGCTGCGAGTTCTGGAATCACAAATATACCATCCTTGCGAATCAGACGATCGTCAAAGTAGATTTCCCCGCCGCCGTACTCAGGCCGCTGGATTAAAACCAGATCCCAGTGAATGGAGGAGCGGTTGCCGTTGTCTGTTACATCATATGCTTGACCTGGCGTAAAATGCAGGCTTCCAGCGATTTTCTCATCGAACAGAATATCTTTCATCGGCGTCAAAATGTACGGATTAAAACCGATGGCAAACTCACCGATGTGTCTTGCACCCTCATCCGAATCCAAAATCTCGTTCAGACGCTTGGTGTCGCTGCCCGTTGCTTCTACGATTTTCCCGTTTTCAAAGCGGAATTTAATATTCTCGAAGGTTACCCCGTTATACAAAGTCGGCGTGTTGTAAGAGATGGTTCCATTAACAGAGTTGCGAACAGGAGCCGTGTACACTTCGCCGTCCGGAATATTTTTCTGACCGGAGCATTTTTCGGCACCGATGTTTTTGATCGAGAAGCTGAGTTCCGTACCGGGTCCGACAATACGAACCTTATCGGTGTTTCTCATCAGCTCGGCCAAAGGTTCCTGGGCACGGTCCATTTTGGAATAATCCAGATTGCAGACATCAAAGTAAAAATCCTCGAATGCCTCTGTGCTCGTGTTGGCAAGCTGCGCCATACTGGCGTTAGGATAGCGGAGAACTACCCATTTCGTACGCTTGACTCGCTCTTCGCTATGTACCGGGTGGGAATAAAGCGCATTGTACAGCTTCATATTCTCCTCAGGCACGTCAGCCATATCGTTGACGTTCTCGCCTGCACGTATGCCGATGTAACAATCCATTTGTTTCATACGCTCCAGGTCCAACTCGGCCCACAGCTCCAGCTGCTCCTTGTTGGCATTCTTCAGCATGGCGCGTTGAACCGTGCGGTCGGTCAACTGTACGAACGGACGGCCTCCTTGATTCCCGACCTCCTCAATGATCGCATTCAGCAAATCACGCTCCGATCCGATCATCTCGATGAGCACATTTTCTCCCGGCTGCATATCTACGGAATAATTCACGAGATTCTGAGCCAGTTTCTGAATTCTGGGATCACGCATATGTCTTATCCTCCTTGTGTTGACTGTTCCCTACTTCAATAATTGAACAGCGGTAAATTTATAGATTATTGTAGCATGGAAGCCGGCTTGCGTCAGCGCTCCACGTGAAAAATATTTTCACGTCACTTACGTCAATAGCCGGTAAATGTAACTTCAGACAAGAGCGTTTCCGTCCGAGTCTTGCCGTGGCTATCTATAAATGAAAGCTTTCGCTCCATCGTTAATTTGGCTGGAAGATGGTTTTTCTTGTTAATTGTCAAATGACTTACGGAAAGAGCATCCGCCTTCTGCAGCCTATTCCTCATCTCTTTATAATCTCTTTCCCACACGGTCTTCAGCTGTTTACGCACCTTGGGATTGTCGTTGTATAGCGGATCTCCTTTACGCTCAATCCGCTCTGCCAGCACCTTCATCTGTTCATCCAAGGAGCCATATGCCATCTCGGCTGCCGCTTCCGGGGACAATTCGATTCGAAGCACCTTCGTCCCTCTTGCCGCGCCGAGCTCTTGAGTCACCGTCTTCTCCGAATTACCCAAATACTCCAGCAATTCCAACGGATTGAGGCGGGTCATCCACATTTCGTCAGCTCCCTGTGATGAGAGTGTGCTCCACCTGCCTTGCTTGCGCTTAAGTGTCACTTTAAGCCCATCTGCTTTATATATCGAATCCGCCGGTCCCTTTTCTTGAAGCAGCTTCGCGGCCTCGCCTTTTGACGATAACGTTAAATCCTTGTGATGCTGCAAATGCCCTTCAAATGCCATACTTTGCTGAAACGGACCATTCTCCTCGCTCCGAATCGCCGCCTCCCCTTTAAATGAGAAATTGTCGATGCCAGACAGTCCCGAAAGGGCACGATTGAACGATTCTTCGGCGGACAGCTGTTCCTGCCAGGCACATCCCGTTAAGCAGCTTATGAGCAAAATCATTCCGATGAGTGTCCATAATTTCCTCATTCTCATAATCATCAGCCTCTCGTTGATCTTGCTCTTAGGCTATCCGCGGCTCATGACATTATTCAGATTACAAAAAAAACCCTGCAGCCACTCAGCTGCAGAGTTGTTAGTCCAAAGCAATCTCGGCTCCCGCCCTCTCCACGACGATCCGGTTGCGCCCGCTATTCTTCGCTTCGTACAGCGCCATATCCGCTCGATAGAAGAGCGATTCCACACTGATCTTGTCGTTGGTCCAGTTCCACTCGGAAACGCCGCAGGAAACCGTGACTCTCGGATCGGTCTCCTCCGCCACCCTTAAACGAATACGCTCAGCTACCTGCACTGCCTGTTGAATGCCGAGTCCAGGCAAATACACCGCCAGTTCCTCGCCTCCCCAACGGGCAGGAATATCGCTATGTCGAATGGTACTTTTCACAATGCTGCTGACCTGCTTCAGGATCTTGTCGCCTCTCTGATGGCCAAACGTATCGTTGACCAGCTTGAACTCATCGATATCCACAACAATCAGAGAACCGCAAAAATCTCGGTTTTGACATTCATGAATCATCTCATCAAGATAATGTCTTGCATACAGTTCAGTCAGCATATCCCGATTCGCCATTCGTCGCACCTCGGCATGCAAAAAGGCATTCCCGATTGCCAGACCGATATGGCTTGTAAGCGCTTGAAGCAGACGATAGCTGTCATATGAGAAATAATGCCGCTTCGCGTGTGTTAAGAGAACCACGCCCCGAACCTCGCCGTTAACCGTCAGCGGAGTTGCAATCATCGAGCTTGAATTCGTGCTGTCCATCAGTCTCGACTCCGCCGGACGTTCTTCATGATAATCCGACAGAATGAGCGGCTCCTTCGAATGATAGACCAGACCGCCCAGACCGTAATCCTTCTCAAAGACCTCCTTCGCCAGCCACTCGGCGTTGCAGGACACCACTTCAAGGCCGCCAAGCTCCTCGTTGTATATCAGAATGCAGCAATAATCCGCCTCTAGGATTTTGAGCAACTCATGGTTGGCAAATTGGAATATTTCCGCCAAATGCAAACTTTTGTTCAGGCGCTGCGTCAGCTCATTAATCATACGGAGCTCGTGGATCATCAGGTTGGACTGCTCGTACAGCTTGGCATTCTCAAACGCTGTACCCGCCGCATCGGCCATCATGCCGAGCAATTCCAAATCCATGTCCGGCAGTTCGGATTTGTCCACTTCCACGTGAAGCACGCCGTAAACTCCTTGCTTGCCCCCCATTGGAATCCCGATCTCCACTATAGGATGAGGAGGCTCATGTTCACGGATCGTCAAGGTGCCTTCCATAAATGTTCGGACGTAGACCTCCTCCTGCCAGTGATGGAGAAGCAAGGGACGCACCAGCGGATGCCCGCTTTCATGATCCTGGGACATAAACAATTCGACTTTCGCCCTAGGATACAGAGCCAGGACACTATCAATGGCCTCAATAAGCACGTTGTCCACATTAATCTGAACATGCATCCGCTTTACATACTGAAATAAAATGGAACGGCGATGAACTTCGCGCTCCGCCTGGGAATGAACTTTCTCCAGATCATCAGCAAATATGTATTCGAGCTGGCGATAGAAGCAGGAGCGAAACAACAAGGCATGACTCTCTGCCAGCATAAGCGATTGCTCCTGTTCCATGGCATCTGTAGAGACGCAGACCAGCACCCCAAACAAATCGCCATGAACACGGGTGAACAGCGGAACAGAGCATAGCACTCTCCCCTCAAACGACTCCTTACCCATACCTGCCGCGGCTTCTTTAGCAATCATAGTATGCGATAGCGTATCGTCTTCGCTCGCATAAAGGTATTCTCTTATTTCAGGTGCCCCTGTCAGCCAAGTCCCCTCATGAGATAGAAGGGCCCAGCTGAATTTCTTCATCGCTTGTGTGCCTGCACTTTCTCTCTGCCACTCCATATAGCTGTCTGTTATGAGAGGCTGAAGGTAAGGGAAATCATGGGGTGTAATATCCAAGCCCTGAAGCCAAAGACAAGGCTCATTTCCCGGAATAGGCCCGGAATCATTGAACATGACCACAGAACCGGGAGAGCTTTCGTACACTTTCCGTTGTTCTTCTGACATATTGGGCGCTCCTTTGCACCATTATAAAAGGCCTATCCAAGACTGGCGTTCCGATTCATAATGTAAGGATCCATTAGTGCTGCCGCTTTTAGATTGCGGTAACCCAGCTGTTCAACATGTTGGGGAGTATAATCACCGAAAACGTTCCGTTATGTAACTAGATAAATGCGACTACTTAATTCACTAATATCTTACTCTTTTCTACCCATTTTTGCATTAAAATTTATGCGTTTTTCACAATATTTTTAGGTCCATGGTCCTATCGACAAATTTAGACAAAAAACAAGAAATGGTAAGTTACAGGTTGAACTTGACTTTATATCATTACTTCATATAATATTTATTGTTGAGTAAGAATGCAATGCATTCGATGAATTTGGGCGGGTTGTGTCACCCTCACGTTATTTGTTACTGACAGGACAGCGGCTGAACTTTCCTGACAGATCTTCCGGAAATCACGGGTTAGAGTAAACAAATACGGCGCAAATAGAGCCCTAATGAAACTTTAATTAAAAAGGAGTCTATATAACATGGCACGTTACACCGGTCCTAAATTTAAATTAAGCCGTCGTCTGGGAATCTCCCTGAGCGGTACAGGTAAAGAATTGGCAAAACGCCCTTTCCCTCCAGGTCAGCATGGTCCTAACCAACGGAGAAAAGTAAGCAACTACGGTATGCAGCTTCAAGAAAAGCAAAAGCTGCGTCACATGTACGGCTTGGGCGAGAAGCAATTTAAAACCCTGTTTAACAAAGCAACTAGCATGAAAGGTATTGCTGGTGAGAACTTCATGTTCCTGCTTGAGAGCCGTCTGGACAACCTGGTTTACCGTCTTGGCTTCAGCAACAGCCGCGCAGGCGCTCGTCAATTGGTTGCTCACGGTCACGTGACTGTGAACGGCAAGAAAGTCGATATCGCTTCTTACGCTGTAAGCACAGGCGATGTTATCGGTCTTCGTGAAAGAAGCCGCAGCCTCTCTTCCATTAAGGAAGCTTTGGCTAACCGTGTACATCTTCCAGCTTACATCGAGCTTGATGAAGCTTCAATGGAAGGAAAGTACATCCGTCTTCCAGAGCGTTCCGAACTTTCCCAAGATATCGACGAGAAACAAATCGTCGAGTTCTACAACCGTTAAGATTAACGCAGAACTCAAAAAACCTGAAGGCTCCTGCCTTCAGGTTTTTTTATGCCTAAATACGGACCCTCTTGATTCATCCGATACCCAACAGAGTGTAAAACCGTCTTGTGTCTTTTCTCTCTGTGATCACGTACTTTACTGTGCCTTTGTTTTAAGAAAGCTTTAATCTGGCAAATTTACGTTTGCCCACCTGAATAATATCGCCATCTTGAGGAGTGATTTCACCATAGATGTCAGTCCATTTCTCTTCATTCCATTTTACAGCGCCCTGCTGGATTGACCGCCTGGCCTCAGCGTTCGAAGCCGCAAAGCCAAGTTGCGTAAGCAGCTTGATCAAACCAATCTTGCCGTTCTCCAGTGTCTCTTCGGCTACAACGAAATCCTCAATCTCTTCAGGCAGAGCATGCTGCTGGAAGACGGTTACAAAATGCTGCTGGGCAGCATCCGCTGCTTCCATTCCATGATACATACGTACCAAAGTGTGCGCCAGCCCCATTTTGGCATCCCGAGGATGTACACTTCCGTCCTGTAGCCCTGTCTCCAGCTTGTTCAAATCCTCGCTTCTTGCATCGGTAGCCAGCCTATAGTATTTCAGCATGAGCTCATCCGGAACGGACATGGTTTTGCCATAAATTTCGTTAGGTTCTTCATCGATTCCGATGTAATTGCCCAGGCTTTTACTCATCTTCTGCACGCCGTCAAGTCCTTCGATAATCGGCATTGTGATCGCAACCTGCGCCTCTGTGCCATACTCCTTCTGCAAAGTACGCCCCATCAGCAGGTTGAACTTTTGATCTGTACCGCCAAGCTCTACATCGGTCTTAAGCGCAACGGAATCCATTCCTTGCATCAGCGGGTAAAAAAACTCGTGAATACTGATCGGCAGCCCGTTTTGGTAACGTTTAGTGAAATCATCACGCTCCAGCATACGTGCAACGGTTACCTTTGCCGACAAACTGACAACTTCTGCAAAAGTCATCGGTGCGAGCCACTCGGAATTGTAGTATATCTTTGTTTTATCAGGGTTCAGCACTTTGTAAATTTGTTTTTTGTACGTTTCCGCATGATGCTTCACTTCTTCTTCCGACAACTGCTTACGCGTTTCGGATTTACCGGTTGGATCCCCGATTCGGCCGGTAAAGTCGCCAATGATGAGTTGCACCTGATGACCAAGCTCCTGAAACTGGCGCAGTTTCTGCAGCACGACGGTATGGCCTACGTGAAGATCCGGCGCAGACGGGTCCATTCCCAGCTTCACACGCAGCGGCTCGCCGGTTACGACCGATAGCATCACCTTATATTTCATCTCATCTTCCGGAACGATCTCCACGGCCCCACGGGAGATGACCTCCATCTGACGCTCTACCTCCTGCCGCTGTACCATTGACAATAGTTCCCACTTCATGTTTCAGCACGCCTCCTCTCTATTATGAAACGCAAAAAAGCCCCTTCTCATCCCAAGGGACGAGAAGGAGCGCTCGCGTTACCACCCTAATTAAAACCCGTCTTCACACAAAACCTTCGCGCAAAAAAACGGATTTTCACTTCATTACCATAACGGAATTGTCATCCCGGAACCGGACTACACAGCAGCTGTGCACCAAATACGCAGCTCTTATTCCCCCGGACAGCTCTGGACGGTAATTCAAAGGGGTATCGTTATCGGTTTGCACCAGCCACCGACTCTCTGAAACGATAGGATCCGCCTTCTACTGGAGTCCTTCAACGCTTTTTTCGATATGAACTTTGCATTATTTGTAACATAGGCTTTGCGAAAAAGTCAAACTTCCTCAAAAAAGGACACGCTATACGTGTACACATGATTCAAAACCTTCGATTTATGCTATAATAGGTGCGTTAAAAGGAGGAGTATACATTCATGGTTGAGGAGAAAAAACAGGAGCCTGAGAAACAGAAAAAACCGCGCAAACGGTCCTTTCTGCGGGTTTTCGGATCCGTTATCGGATGGCTCTTTGTGGTAGGTCTGATGGGCGCTTTGTTCGCCGGAGGAGCCGTAGCCGGCTATGTAACCTCTATCGTTGAGAATGAGCCAGTAAGATCAAGAGCGCTCATCGAGAACACGATGAACGATAATGCCATAACCGGCTTCGCCTACTTCGCGGATGGCTCACCGATAGGACAGCTTAGAACCGAAGAAGACAGACGACCGGTGGAGTTCAAGGAGCTCCCCCAGCTTGTTAAAGATGCCGTCGTATCTATAGAAGACAACCGGTTTTATACACATAAGGGTGTTGACATAAAAGGTACAGCTCGCGCCGTAAAGGAACGTGTGCTGAATGAGCCGGTCCAAACCGGCGGCAGTACCTTGACACAGCAGCTCGCCAGGCTAACTTTCCTAAGTCGCGATAAAACCGACAACCGCAAGGTTAAGGAAATGCTGCTGGCCATGCGTATGGAACGTTTTTTAAGTAAAGATCAAATTCTAACAGCTTACTTGAACAAGGTTCCTTACGGTAACGGCTCAAGCGGATACCAGTTGTTCGGCATCAAGGCCGCCGCTCGAGGGATATTCAACATCAACAATCTGAATGACCTGAACGTTGCTCAAGCAGCATATTTGGCAGGTCTTCCGCAGCTTCCATCCTCCTACTCTGCCTTCAACGGCAAGGGAGAATTTGATGAGAAGGCATTCAACCGCGCGGTGAACCGCCAGCACCGGGTACTGGCGAGCATGCTCGAGGAAGGCAAGATAACCCAAGCTCAATATGAAGAGGCTAAAGCATTTGATATCAAACAATCACTTGCCCCTCGCACGCAGAAGGCTTATGTGACTTATCCTTATCTCATGATGGAAGTAGAACGCCAAGCATCGAATATTCTGATGAAACTGGGTCAGGAAGCGGATGAGAACGCAAAAGGCGCCCAAGGGAACTCAGAGCTTATGGATGCTTCCAGAACTCAGCTGAGTACTGGCGGTTACCGTGTTTACACAACGATTGACCGTACATTGTACAAAACGATGCGCACCATTGCGGAGGATGATAGCAACTATCTCCCTGACAGCGCGGAAAAAGGAATGGAACAGACCTCCGCCATGATGATTGACAACAAAACCGGCGCCATTCTCGGTATGATCGAGGGCAGGGATTTCAACACCGAACAAATGAACTATGCTACGCAAATGAAACGACAACCTGGATCTGCCATGAAACCTATTGCCGCCTATTTACCGGCACTGGATTCAGGGGCACTCCAGCCTGCGAGCGTAGTCGATGATTCACCCATCATATTAAAAGACTACAGCAAGGTGTACCACATCCCTAAAAACTCGTACACCGGGTACAGAGGATTGATGACAGCCAGGCAGGCACTCAACGATTCGACCAATACGGTGGCACTCAAACTGTTTAACAACACGGTCGGCATTGAAAAGGCTTGGGAGTTTTCCAAGAAGCTGGGCATCACTACCTTGGAGGAAGACGATTATAATGCTTCAACCGGTGTACTGGGGGGATTGCATTACGGAGTAACGGTAGAAGAGCTTACCAATGCTTACAGCGCCATCGGTAACCAGGGTAAATTCACCGATGCATTCATGATTGAAAAAATCGTGGATTCCAAAGGAAAAATCGTCTACAAGCACGATGTAAAGCCGGAACAGGTATTCTCCGAGCAGACAGCGTATCTCATGACGGATATGCTTCGAACCGTTATTACGAACGGTACAGGCAGCAAGGTTAGAGACAATTACAAGAAATTTAATGAAGTTCCGGTTGTCGGTAAAACGGGCTCCACCCAGAATTACGGGGATGTCTGGTTTATGGGTTATTCGCCTGACATTACACTCGGAGTATGGGTCGGATACAAGGAGCAAAAAAACACTCTGGTTGGCGATCAGCGCAAGCACGCCCAAGCCATTTGGGCAAGAATCATGAACGAAGTGACAGACGTCAAACCGGACCTGTTCCCTACCAAAACGTTCGAGAAACCGGAAGGCATTATCTCCAAAACAGTCTCCGCATACAGCGGTAAAATACCGACGGCATTAACGGACAAATTCGTAACGGATCTGTTCAATGCGAAGTTTGTACCTACTGAAAGCGATGACGGTGTCGCAAAGGCGAAATATATCACTTACCGGGGTGTAAATTACATTCCGCAGGAAGCAACGCCGCTTGATATGCTCAGGGAGCAAATCGTAATCAAGCGAGAGAAACCGCTTGATGAATTGATTGTTGAGCTGCAGAATGCCCTGAAAGTCATGAAAGGAGATAAGCGACCTCTAGAATCTTATCTTCCACAAGACGCAAAGAAAGGCATGCCAAGCAAGGTCGACCCAAGAACCGATGATGGCAAAGCCCCTACTCCACCGAAAAATGTACATTATTCGATGGGCAGCGGCTCGATAAGCTTTAATGCCAGCGGATCGCCTGACGTTGTCGGATACCGACTCTTTAAATCCATTAACGGCAGTCCGTATACGCATCAAGGTCAGGTTATCCTTGGCGACGAAAGCCTTGTCTTCTCAGGCCTTGGGGCTAACGGCATGTTTGCCACGTATTATGTTGTAGCCGTTGATGTAGCCGGGAAAACATCCGAGCCAAGTGCAATTGTGGGGGGTACCACACCAGGATTCCCTCTTCCAGGCGAAACTGGAACGAATCCTGATGATACCATCGACAATCCGGATGACGGGATCACGGAGGAAGATCCCAATATCGATCCTGGACTCGGGAATGAAGGTGCTTCAACCGTACCGACTGCACCGGGTCAGCCGACCCTGGTGGCTACTCCTGAGGGCTTCTCGGCCAGCTGGAGCGGCAATGCTCCAGAGGAAGAGGTAATGGTCTACAACATTTACATCAGTCCAAATAGCGACGGCAACTACCAAATTCTTGGCTCTAGCAAGAGTACGGAGTTCTACTATTCCTCTGGTGGTCCGATAGGCGGTACCTATAGAATTACTGCTGTGAATCCGATCGGTGAATCCCCGGCTTCACCGGCCGTATATTTTGAGAAGAAATAGTTGCGTTAAATAGAAAGCCAGTCCCTCTTACAGATTACCTGTTCGAGGGGCTGGCTTTTTTGTTAGAATCAGTTCATCGTATCTTCTCTGAACACAGAACGCATATAACAGAAGTTACTACTTGCTGGATCAGGTTGACGGGCCTCTATAAGTTTATGCTTCCTTATCTCTTAAAAAGGCTGAGAACGAGCATGGTCGAAACCGTGCTCATTCTCAGCCCTGCATCGATTCTTAGTTTAATCTTCAATCGTGGACAGATCACCTGTAGGAAGATCCAGCTCCCACGCTTTCAGTACGCGGCGCATAATCTTACCGGAACGTGTCTTCGGAAGTTTATCCTTAAACTCAATTTCCCGTGGGGCTGCGTGAGCAGATAATCCTTCCTTCACAAAACGGTAAATTTCATCCTTGAGCTCCTGAGAAGGAGTATATCCTTCACGCAAGGAGATAAAGGCCTTGATGATCTCGCCTCTGGTAACGTCAGGCTTACCGATAACGCCTGCTTCGGCAACAGCCGGATGCTCAACCAGTTTGCTCTCTACCTCGAACGGTCCAATCCGCTCGCCTGACGAATTGATAACATCGTCGATTCTGCCCTGGAACCAGAAGTATCCTTCTTCATCCATATACGCCGAGTCACCTGAAATGTACCAGCCTGGAATTCGGAAATATTCTTCATACTTCGCTTCGTTATTCCAGATTCCTCTCATCATGGACGGCCATGGAGTCTTAATTGCCAGATTCCCCATCGTGTACGGAGCTACTTCTCGCCCTTGATCATCCAGGATCGCGGCCGTAATGCCTGGCAGCGGGCGTCCCATGGATCCTGGCTTGATTGCCATGCCCGGATAGTTACAGATCAGCTGACCGCCAGTTTCTGTCATCCACCACGTATCATGAATACGCTGGTGATAAGCCTTGTGACCCCAACGGACAACCTCGGGGTTAAGCGGCTCGCCGACGGACAACACGTGGCGCACATTGCTCAAATCATACTGGTCGATAAGCTCCGAGCCTGCACCCATCAACATGCGGAATGCAGTCGGGGCGCTGTACCATACCGTCACTTTATTGTTTACAAGCGTGCTGTACCAATCCTGCGGACTGAAACGGCCACCACGGACAACATTCGTAACCCCGTTCAACCAAGGCGCAAAAATACCGTACGAAGTACCCGTTACCCAGCCCGGATCCGCCGTGCACCAATATATATCATCTTCCCTTAAGTCCAAAACAACCTTGCCGGTATAATAATGCTGAATCATCGCATTCTGCACATGATAGACGCCCTTCGGTTTCCCGGTAGAGCCTGATGTATAGTGCATGATCAATCCATCTTCCCGCTCAAGCCATTCAAGCTCCAGATCACTGGATGCAGCTTCTACTTCTTCGAAGTAACTTACTAGCCGCGGATCCTCTTCCTCCAGTTCACCAACAACAAAAATATGCTTCAGCTCAGGCAACTCGTCTCGCTTTACACGCGACAACAATGCAGGCGTAGTGATCAGCGCAACAGCTCCGCTGTCCTCCAAACGGTCCTTCACCGCCGTCTCCATGAATGCTTCAAACAGGGGTCCAACCACAGCGCCGACTTTCAAAATCCCCAACAGTCCTGCATAGAGTTCGGGACCACGCGGCATAAAGATAAAGACCCGATCTCCTTTGCCGACACCATACTTGCGCAGCACGTTGCCGAATTTGTCGGATTGCTCTTTCAATTGTGCATAAGTAAGAGATTCCTCGCGTGAAGCATCGCTATACAAGAGAGCAACTTTGTCTCCTCGTCCCTCCGCTACATGCCGGTCAATAGCCTCATACGCCATATTCACTTTACCCGACTCATACCAAGTAAAATGTCTCTCGATTTCGTCCCATGAAAACTCGGAGCGTGCCTGCTCGTAACTCTTCATATTGGAATGTGAAACTTCACTTGGCAATATTTCGCTATGCGTTTGATTCATGATAACATCCTCCTCATTCTCATATCGTCTCCTCATAGTGGACAGCGCTTACAAAATGATTGAATGAAACATACGATTTACACATTGCGGTGGGCCGTCATGTTGTCACAGTCATCGAGTAATGAAGCCCTAGATTTCGCAAGGAAACATATCGTTAAGTACGATATAATTGTGAAGGTTTTATGTCGAAAAGATTATATCATAGCTGTTGTTTGCCTGTCATTGCTTTTCATTTTTTTATTTTTTTGCTATAAGTAGGGTATGGAATTGAAAGGAGCGTAACGGATGGAACAC
The DNA here is from genome assembly GCF_004000885.1 of Paenibacillus glucanolyticus NBRC 15330. GTDB lineage: Bacteria > Bacillota > Bacilli > Paenibacillales > Paenibacillaceae > Paenibacillus_AQ > Paenibacillus_AQ glucanolyticus. Next base: position 4,050 of record NZ_BIMC01000004.1, on the reverse strand, counting down.
TGCAAGGTATACCAGTCTCATGTTTTGTTCCCTGAAGACCGCCGCCTGATCATCGAAGGCCCTGTACCTCCCGAGCAACTATCCGAACTAACCATGCACCCTGATCTCAAGGCTTTTCGTCGTCCTGGTGAGCAGCATGAAGCTTTGGTGGAAATTGCAGGCCTGCCCGAAGGCAGAATTATCATCACGAGAGACCGCAACATGATCGTAGGATATGTAACTTTTCATTACCCGGATGAGCAGGAACGCTGGTCTGAGGGCAATATGAAAGATTTAATTGAGCTGGGTGCTATTGAAGTAGCGAACGACTACCGTTCGCTGGGACTTGGGCAGCAGATGATTAAGACTGCCTTTCAAGACGGACAGATGGAGCAGTACATCGTCTTCACCACAGAATATTACTGGCATTGGGACCTCAAGGGAAGCGGCCTTAACGTATGGGATTACCGCAAAATGATGGAGCGATTAATGAAAGTGGTCGATATGGAATGGTATGCTACCGATGATCCGGAGATTTGTTCCCACCCGGCCAACTGTCTGATGGTCAAAATCGGGCGACATGTGCCGCTATCATCGCAAGAGCAATTCGACCGCATCCGGTTCAGACAGCGATTCATGTATTAATCGATAGAATATAAACAAACTCCCCGGATTCCCCGGGGAGTTTGTTTATATTGTCCTGCACTACGCTACGATATGCAAGACTATGATAGTTTCGCTTTATACTATTTCGTTGCTAGAGTCTGCCCAGCATATAATTCACGATTTCGTGAGAGCGCCTGGAAGCTTTCACTGTAAACTCGGGGAAATTGACATGCGCCGAACCGTCTGCCTTGTCCGACATGGATCTGATCACGACATAAGGCACGCGGTTCATATAGCATACCTGCGCAACGGCAGAGCCCTCCATTTCCGCGCAAGCTCCGTTTAGATCCTCGTAGAGAGTCTGGACGGTTTCACGGCTGGCAATGAACTGGTCACCGGACAGTACCTTACCGATCACATAGTGATCAACAGACAACTCTTTGCAAGCTTCTTCTGCGAGCTCGATCAAGGATTGATCCGCAGGAAAATCAGATACCTCCTGATAAGGAATCATGCCACGGGCAAATCCTAACGGGGTCACATCCATATCATGCTGCATACATGAAGAGGAAATGACAATATCGCCGATATTCAGATCCGGATGCAGCGCACCTGCAACACCCGTAAACAATATTTTCGAAACGCCAAAGGAGTCAATCAAAATTTGCGTGGTGACAGCAGCATTAACCTTGCCCACCCCGCTCTTGCAAACCACAACCTGTTTGCCGTGAAGCGTTCCCGAAGCATAAGTAACCCCTGCTTTAACCGTCGTCACTTTATTCTCCAATTGACCAAGCAGCAGCTCCACTTCTTCGTCCATGGCCCCAATGAGGCCGATTACCTGTGTTGTCATACTTCGTCCCTCCTGTTCAAAAGCGCATAAAGATTTCCACCAGAAAAAAGCCCCTTAAAACCAGGAGCTTTCTTCAGATTAATTCGGTGTTAATTTTAAAGCTTTGGTACTCTCTTCTTACTCGTTCACATGGCTAACCGACAGACGAAGAATCGTTTCATGCGGCAGAATCACGCGAGGATTCTCCACGTTCTCTTTCTTCATCAGCTTGGTAAGCAGACGCATCGCCACTGCACCAAGATCATACATCGGTTGAGCTACGGTTGTCAGCTGCGGACGAACCATCGAAGCCATCCGGATATTATCTACACTGATAATCGAGAAATCATCCGGTACCTTATAACCTTCATCCTGAATGCTGTGAATGGCACCAATCGCCATCTCATCGGTAGCGGCAAAAATCGCTGTTGGTTTCTTCTTGAGTCCCAGGAAGTATTTCATAGCTTCAACACCGGACTCATAGCGGTAGTTCCCGATCCGCACCAGATCCTCTTGATATTCGATGCCTGCAGCCTCAAGCGCCTTTTTGTAGCCTTGAAAACGGGCATAACCGTTAGCCGGATCCTGCAATGTACCGCTGATCATAGCGATCTCGCGATGTCCATGCCGAACCAATGTGCTAACCGCATCAAATGCCGCCTGCTCATGATCAATATCGACTGAAGGATACGAACCTCTCTCATCGCTTGTCGCACACAGAACAATCGGCACAGCCGATGTCTGGAATGCCTGGATGTGCTCGTCCGTCACAGTCCCGCCCATAAACAGCAGGCCATCCACTTGCTTCTCCAGCAATGTGTTGATTACGCGGATTTCTTTTTCCTTCCGCTTGTCGGCATTACACAAAATTATATTATAGTGGTACATGTTAGCAATATCCTCAATACCACGGGCAATTTCCGCAAATATCGAGTTCGAAATGTCCGGGATCACAACGCCGACGGTTGTGGTCTTCTTGCTGGCCAGACCTCTGGCTACCGCATTCGGACGATACCCTAAACGTTCAATCGCTTCGTATACTTTTTTCCGGGTCTGAGGCTTAACGTTCGGGTTATTGTTTACAACCCGGGATACCGTCGCCATGGAAACGCCTGCTTCGCGCGCAACATCGTAAATGGTTACCGTCAAATTCCTTCTCTCCATTGCCAATAGATTTTCATTCGTTCAATACCAATTGAATTTATGATACGACAAATTACTGCTTTGTGCAACGACACGGCACTAGATGCCGTCCAATTGAGTTTTCAGCGCTTCAGCCGTAATATGAAAATGGGATGTATGCCAGACTGGCGCTCCTTCTTTTACAAGAATAACTTGTGGCGATTCGTGTACAGTGCTCAGAGTTTCCGCAGCCTGAGTCGATATCGGTCGGTCAGCAATGACGTCGATCCATACATAGTCAATCTGCTCGTTCGGCCGGTACTGGAGGTAAGCCTGGACTTCCTTATAAGCTCTGGCACTGATTGGGCATCTGGTACTATGTTTGAACAACAGCAAGGGCTTCTGTTCCGAAGATTCAAGCGTGTTGCGTAACTCCTCGATAGTAGTCATTTTCGTCAACGTCGCCATAGGATATACATCCCCTTCATTGTATTGAAGTTCCTATCCTCTATCCTAACAAAAAGTGCGTGAAAAATCCAACAACCGCGAAAATTTTCTGAAAATTATCTTGAATAATGACCGGAGTTTTCAGGAATGAGGGATTTTATGGCGCTTAACTGCTCAAGTCTCCCCTCCATTTGTCTCATCCAGTCATCATCGCCCATGTTCTGGGCATACCGAAACAGATCCAACAGCATGTTAATTCGGTCATCAAAAGCTTCCATGCAGCGTGACTGCAATTCTACCATAGAATCATCAACGTATGTACGGAACACTTCTCGTAGAACATAGGCTGACTCATTGACATCTGCAAACGAGACGCTTATTCGCCTGCTCTCATTGCTAATCGATGCGAGATAGCGAAGTAAATCCGGTTTAATAAGAGGTAGAAGCTCATACTTCTTGCAAGCCTGACAGGCATAAACAGGAACATGACATATTCGAGTTTTTCTTTCATGAATCAGCTTTCTTAGTTCTAACTTCATAAATTGTCCGCAGTTGCAGGTTTTGAACAAATTGCCCACCCCAAATCCTATCGCGTAATCTAAAACCAAAAGTCCCTTGTCACAAATCTGTCACCTAAACTAGTTCTATTCGACTATCATACCAAAGAATCCTGCTAATTTGTGATAATGCTTTATTTACCAAATATGTTTCCAAATGTCCATTTCCGGGTCATTCCTATGAAACGCCCCACTATCTTTGTTACAATATATACAGACTCAAGAGATGTAATCAGTCGTAATACGGATAGATCAAAACATTCGCGGAGAAAGGAGTCTGTTATAACATGAGACTGACAGGAAAAAAAGTTATAGCGCTTGTAGACGAGGAATTTGAGGATCTGGAATTGTGGTACCCCGTATACCGGGTCCGTGAAGAGGGGGCGGAGGTCCATCTTGCCGGGCTTGAAAAAGGAAAAACGTACACCGGCAAATATGGTGTTCCGGCTCAGGCCGAGTATGCATTCGAAGAGCTGAACAGCAAGGACTATGACGGGATTCTCGTCC
>NZ_BIMC01000003.1 GCF_004000885.1 Paenibacillus glucanolyticus NBRC 15330 | reverse complement strand
CGGGTCGAGGCGCACGCTTGCCGCTACGGCGGCAAGCTGCTCGGCCGTGACGCCGCCGGGGCGGAGCACCGTCACGGCGCCATCCTCGCCGACCTGCACAACGGTCGACTCGACGCCCACCCCGGCAGGGCCGCCGTCGAGCACGCCGTCAATGTAACCGGCGAGATCTGCCAGCACATGACTGGCCAATGTCGGGCTCGGCCGGCCCGAGCGGTTGGCGCTCGGTGCAGCAAGCGGACGCCCTGCAGCGCTGATCAGGGCAAGCGCAACGCTGTGATCAGGCATCCGCACAGCAACGGTATCCAGACCAGCGGTTACACGCGGTGACACAGCGTCCCGCTTCACGGGTAGTACCAGCGACAAAGGTCCGGGCCAAAAGGAGTCCATCAGCGCCCTTTCCGTTTCGTTCACATGCTGGACCAAACCCTCAAGCTGCGCAAGCTCCGAAATATGGACAATCAACGGATTGTCCGCCGGACGCCCCTTCGCAGCAAAGATGCGCTCCACCGCTTCGGTATTGCCCGCATCGGCACCGAGGCCATACACCGTTTCGGTCGGAAACGCCACCGTACCGCCCTGGGCCAACACCAACCCGGCTTCCTGAAGCTCCGGCTCCGCCGCCATTTTCAAGCTCTCCTGGAAGAGCGAGGTTGGTACATGCCAAACCTTGGTTGTTGTCTCTGAATTATGGATGCCGCCATTCCGCTGTCCTTGTTGCAATACGTCATTTCCGTTCTGTTCCATACCTACCCCAAGCTTTCTGTATATAAAATATATAAACATCAAATTCCGTTTTGCGCTTACTTCAAAAATAAAAAGTGCTTTGGTTCTTCAGTCCCGTGCCAGTTCCAATCGAAACCAGTCGCGCCAAAGAGAAAGCACTCTTCTATACTAAAGTTTATCATACACCGTCAGGATTGAACATCAATCCGCTCCTAATCCTTAAAACAGGCTCGCCACCCAATTCCAAATCCCCAGAAACATATCCCACAGAAAGAACCGAACTTCAGGTTTACTATCGCCTGCATTCTTCGGAGTTTCCTCCTGAGGCGTTTCGCCAGCGTCGGCAGAAGCCGTTTGGACACCCGCGTCAACGGATTGTGCCGCAGCATCCCCGCTGCCGCCATCAATGAAGCAGAGCGGCGGGAACAAAACACACCACCAGTTTTGGCCTTGGCCTTCACCTAAAGTGATCCGCAGCGCATCATAGTCGCCGGCCGGATAGACCGTTCCCCCGTACAGCTTGGTTGGGAACGGCACTACGCCAAGCTCCACTTGATAACTGTAGGTAATGCCTCTTTTGCTCAATTCTTCCCCTACCAGCTGACGGATTTCCGGAAGATGCTGACGGGTTACTTCTTTGGCATCTTCAAGGCTCTGCGGATTCTCCAGCTGGAGAACCCAGAGCTGCATTTGCTCAACGACCGCGTCACGAATCTCTCGTTTCACGAGCTGATCGGACGGGTTATCTGAATTCGCGAGAATGCGAAGTCGAATCGATTCCTGGGGGATTGGACCGCCAACAACGGATGCATCAATCTGCTGTCCTTCCCACGTCATGATAACCATAAACATACAGGATAAGAGCACAACCATTTTCTTCACAATAATACGGAGGGTCTCACTATAATTCTTCATCTATGCCAGCCGCCTCTCTCAAACGAATAATCTATGATGCTATCAGTATGTCCGGCTGAGAGAGTTATAAACGTGGACTCTAGCAATTTGTTAATAGATTCGCACAGATCAGGCTGCAAAAAAATAAAGATGCCCTCCCCAGGAACAGGGAATAGCATCTTTCAGTGTTAAAGGGATATGGATATCAGCAGGATTCAAGTCAACGGGCGGCCCATCTCATACTAACTCGCGGTACGCCATGATCATGTGACTCCTTATCCAAACAAACTATGCCTGCTTAGGCGAAGCCGGACGGTAAGCGTGGGGATCGGGCATATCTTCCTCCACTTCCTGCCCATGCAGTTTCACACTCATGGCTACCCCCAGACTGGCCATGCTGATGACGAGCGAGGTTCCCCCATAACTGATGAAAGGAAGTGTAATCCCGGTCAGTGGCATTAAACCGATGAACATCCCGATATTCTCGAAAATTTGGTATAAGAACATGGCAACGATCCCTATGATAAGAAACGGCCCTGCACGTTCTCGGGATTCAAGCGAAATCAGGATCAGCCGGTGGATCAATATGAAATACAACAGCAGCAGCACCGATGAGCCAATAAAACCGAATTCCTCGGCAATCTGTACAAAAATCGAATCCGAATACGCATACGGCACTCTGCCGGATTGGATCGACGACCCCTGCATATACCCCTCACCGCTCATGCCGCCTGAGGCAATAGCCAGCTTCGCGTTATTGGTATGATAACTTGCCTTTGCAGTTGCCTTCTCCGGGTATAGCCATGGATCGATCCGCTCCACCCAGTGGGGCTTAAGTATTTTTGATTCAAGCAGTTCATCATGATAATGAATGTAGGCCTGCGCTCCGCCGAAGGCTAATCCCGCCACAAGTGCAAGACCGATCAGCGCATGGGAGAACTTCACGTTCCCGATCCAGAGCAAACCCAGCAGGATGATCACATAACTTAGCGCATTCCCCAGGTCATTCTGAGCCATGACAAGCACAAAAGGTATGAACGCCAAGAGCCCAATCGGGATAATATCCTTCCAGAAGGACAGCAGCGGTTTGTTTTTGCGCACCAATACATAGGACAGGAAAATAATAAGGATCAGCTTGAACAATTCGGCAGGCTGAATGCTTAATCCCCCAATATAAATCCAGCCCTGGGCACCGTTGATATCCTTCCCGATGAACATAACGAGGACCAGTACGGCCAATCCGCCCAAGTAAATATATTTGGCATATTTAATCAACAACCGGTAATCCAGCAGGCTTATGCCGAAAAAGGCAATGAAGCCGACAATGTAAAAAGCAATCATGCGGATATGAGAGCCTTCAAATTTGGTGTCAACGGTCGTGCTGTATATCGACGTAATGCTGATACCCATCATCAAAACCATTACAAAAACAATAACGTAATCCATCTTCTTGAATTTCTGAAGCATGCTTATGATCCCCCTGTGCCCGGAGTCGTCAAACCCCAGTTTGCCTATACAGGCATATAACGATTCTTCGAACAGAAAGTTTGCCTTGTTTCCTTGTTTGCTTTGGCTTGTCGTCGATACATGATCATAATAAGCCCCTAATGAATTATTCTAAAAGATTTTCCTCCTTAACACAATTCAAGGACGTCCATCCTGCAATCGCTGGGCAGAAAACACAAAAGAGATGCTGCTTTCGATAGCATCCCTTGGATTCCCCGCTATGATCATGTAGAAACACAAGCATCCCGAATCAAGCCTGTTGGGATGGTGCGGCAACGTACGTTGGAGAATTCGGATTAGGCAAATCCTCCTCCACTTCCTGTCCATGCAGCTTCACACTCATGGCCACCCCGAGACACGCCATGTTAATAATAAGCGATGTTCCGCCATAACTGATAAAAGGCAGCGTGATCCCTGTCAATGGCATTAACCCAATAAACATGCCGATATTCTCAAAGATTTGATACAGCAGCATGGCAACGATGCCGATGATAAGAAACGGCCCGGCTTTCCCCCGGCTTTCCAGTGAGATCAGGATCATCCTGTGAATGAGTATGAAATATAACAGCAGCAGAACGGAGGAGCCGATAAAGCCGTATTCCTCAGCAATCTGCACAAAAATCGAATCCGAATACGTGTACGGTACGCGTGACGATTGCACGGAGCTCCCCTGTAAGTACCCTTCACCACTCATACCGCCTGAAGCAATGGCCAGCTTCGCGTTGTTGGTATGGTAACTCGCTTTCGGAGTTGCTTTTTCCGGGATCAGCCACGGGTCAATCCGTTCCATCCAATGTCCGCGGCTCTCCATGATCTTCGATGCTTTAATCTCATCATGATAGTGGATATAGGCCTGTGCTCCGCCGAAGGCAACACCGGCTACAATCAGCAGCCCGATAAGCGCGTGCGTGAGCTTCACATTCCCGATCCATAACAGCCCAAGCAGGATGACGATATAACTTAGTCCATTGCCCAAATCATTCTGAACCATGACAATGGCAAACGGGATGAACGTCAACAATCCGATTGGAATGATATCCCGCCAAAAAGAAAGCCTCGCTTTATTCTTCCGAAGAAGAACATACGTTATAAATATGATGAGCACAAGCTTGAACAGCTCTGCAGGCTGAATATCCACGATACCGAGATCGATCCAACCCGTAGCATTGTTTTTGGTTTGACCGATGAAGGAAGGCAGCAGCAGCATGACCAATCCGCCGATGTATATGTGTATTGCATATTTGGTCCAGATTCGGTAATCAATCAAGCTCAACCCGAAAAAAGCTGCAAATCCGAGGATATAAATAACGGCCATCTTGATGTAGTGTCGCTCGTAGCCGGTCGTGTCAAAGGTGGCACTATATATCGATGTAATGCTGACAAACATCAGCATCAACAGCACAAAAACAATGACAAAATCAATCTTCTTGAATTTCTGAAGCATGCTCTGGTCCCCCTGTGCCTGGAGCTGTACACACTGAGCTGTTATCAGTCCGTATCTACGATCTGAACGGAATAAAGATTACTCCGCCAAGTCCACTAACTATTCTAAAAGAAATCCACCCCAAATACAATTAACGGCAAATTCCCAGAACATGCCTGTCAATCCCGGCCAAATCCGGTACTGTGACGATTTCCTGCCAATGCCCTTCCTGGCGCAGCAGCTCGGCCACATCCCCGGCCTGGCCCATGCCCAGCTCAAAAGCGATCAGCCGCGGCGGCGCTGTCAGCAGAGGCAGCTGTGCCATCATGATCCGGTACGGATTCAATCCGTCGCGACCGCCGTCCAGAGCCGTGCGCGGCTCGTAATCGCGCACTTCCGGCTGCAGGCCCTCGATGTCCTCCGCCGGTATATAGGGCGGATTGGAGACGAGAATGTCCGGCGCAAGGCCGGCAAACGGCTCCAGCAGGTTCCCCTGCCGGAATTCCACATTCGCATGGAGCTGCTTCGCATTACGCGTGGCAACTTCGAGCGCTTCAGGCGAAATATCACTCGCCAGGAGGTCCCAGGAAGGGGCCTGCAGTGCCAGCGTAACGGCAATCGCCCCGCTGCCGGTGCCAATGTCAATTGCCTTCAGCCTTGCTTCTGAACGCGGAGCAATCTCCTGCCCATACTTCAGCACCGCCTCCACAAGCAGCTCGGTTTCCGGACGCGGAATGAGGACCGCCGGCGTTACTTCAAACGGCCGACCGTAAAATTCCTGCTCACCGATAATATACTGCGCAGGAACCCCCTCCGCCTTGCGACGGATCGCTTCTTCCAAAGCGTGGCGGCATTCCGCCGGGAAAGGCTCCGGCAGGGCCATATAATATGAGGTTCCCGACAACCCCAGTACATGCTCCAGCAGCAGCTGCGCATTCCGCTGGGGCTCCATTACCCGCATGGCATCTAAAAAAGAAGAAGCCTCCACAAAGGCTTCTCTTATGCTGCGCTGCGGCGTCAATTCAAATATCGTCCGCTTCAAAGCGTTATACTCCTTTTTCCATCAGTTCAGCTTGCTCTGCAATCGTCAGTGCTGAAACGATCTCTTCAATCTCCCCGTTCATCACCTGATCCAGTTTGTGAACGGTAAGTCCGATCCGATGGTCCGTTACGCGGCTCTGCGGGAAATTGTACGTCCGAATCCGCTCGCTGCGGTCGCCCGTACCTACCTTGCTCTTCCGCTCCCCGGCATATTTCGCTTCTTCCTCTTGGCGCATCATATCAAAGATACGGGCACGAAGCACCTGCAGCGCCTTATCCTTATTGGAGTTCTGCGATTTGCCGTCCTGGCAAGTAGCCACGATGCCCGTCGGTATATGCGTCACACGCACCGCCGACTTGGTTGTGTTAACGGACTGGCCGCCTGCACCGCTGGAGCAGAACGTATCCACGCGGATATCCTTATCGTGGATTTCAATATCCACTTCTTCCGCCTCCGGCATAACGGCAACGGTTGAGGTGGAAGTATGAATACGGCCGCCGGATTCCGTTGTCGGAATGCGCTGGACACGGTGCGCGCCGCTCTCGAATTTCATTTTGCTGTAGGCACCGCGGCCGTTGATCATGAAGATGACTTCCTTGAATCCACCCAGATCATTCGTGTTAACGTCCATCAGCTCGACCTTCCAGCCTTGGGTATCCGCATAGCGGGTATACATCCGGTACAGGTCGGAAGCAAACAGGGCCGCCTCGTCTCCGCCAGCCGCTCCGCGAATTTCGATGATTACGTTCTTATCATCATTCGGGTCCTTCGGCAGCAGCAAAATACGGATTTTCTCCGCCAGCTCTCGCTCGCGCGTGGAAAGTTCCTCGATCTCCATTTTCACCATTTCGCGCATTTCGTCGTCCATCTTCTCGCCCTGCATGGTTTTGGCAGCTTCGAGTTCTTCAATTACATTTTTATATTCAACATAAGCCTCATATGCAGGCTGCAAATCGGATTGTTCTTTGGAATAATCCCTGAGCTTCTTGGAGTCATTAGCGACATCAGGATCGCACAACAGTTCACTTAATTTCTCGTAACGGTCCGCAAGGGATTGTAATCGGTCCAACAAAGGAATTCACCTCTCTAAGATATATTCCTGAAGATATGCCATTTCGCACTCCATATCCAAACAAAAATGAAGTGCAAACGACTTTTTATTTTACCATGAAACAACACATTTGACTAGCAGGCTGTTGACCTGGATAAACCATTCTTTCCTTACAGGGCTCCACCACTAGAAAAAAACCACAGTCCCATGCACAAAGTGACATGGAGCCATGGCCTTTGAAACCTCTCGTTTCTAAACGTTGAAACGGAAATGCATAACATCGCCGTCGCTGACAACATACTCCTTGCCTTCCAGACGGAGCTGTCCACGTTCTTTCGCTCCGTTCATCGATCCAGCAGCAACCAAATCATCGTAAGCGACTACTTCAGCACGGATGAAGCCTCGTTCGAAGTCCGTATGGATAACAGCTGCCGCTTGCGGTGCCTTCGTTCCTTTGCGAATCGTCCACGCACGCACTTCCTGCACGCCAGCTGTAAAGTACGTGTACAGTCCAAGAAGGCTGTACGCTGCCTTGATCAGACGGTTCAGGCCGGATTCTTCAAGTCCCAGCTCCTCAAGGAACATCGCTTTATCCTCGCCTTCGAGCTCGGCAATTTCGGCTTCCACCTTCGCGCTGATCGGAACCACAATCGCATTCTCTGCCGCCGCGAAATCACGAACCTGCTGCACAAACGGATTGCTGTCCGCTTCCGCTACTCCGTCCTCACTCAGGTTAGCCGCATACAGAACCGGCTTCAATGTCAGAAGGTGCAGGTCGCGAACAATCAGCTTCTCATCATCGCTGAGTTCCACACTGCGTGCAGGCTGGTCGTTGTAAAGAGCTTCCTTCAGGCGCTCCAGCAGCTCAACTTCCTGGGCATACTGCTTGTTGCCGCCCTTCATATTCTTCTTGGCACGGTCAATCCGCTTCTCCACGCTGTCGAGATCAGCCAGGATCAGCTCCAGATTAATGGTCTGGATATCGCTCACCGGGTTCACTTTGCCATCGACGTGGGTAATGTTCTCATCTTCAAAGCAGCGAACCACGTGAACGATGGCATCCACTTCACGAATGTGGGCAAGAAACTTGTTCCCAAGCCCTTCGCCTTTGCTTGCACCGCGAACCAGACCCGCGATATCCACAAATTCAAAAGCCGTCGGAACCGTCTTGTTCGGTTGAACGAGCTCGGTCAGTTTATCGAGGCGCTCATCCGGCACTTCCACGACACCGACGTTCGGGTCAATTGTACAGAACGGGTAGTTAGCCGATTCGGCGCCCGCCTGTGTAATCGCATTAAACAATGTAGATTTGCCGACGTTTGGCAAACCGACGATCCCTGCCTTTAAAGCCATTTATGTGACAACTCCTTATTATAAGTTACTCTTATTAGTAAGTATTCAAAGCTTGGGTTCATATCACCTAAGCTGCCAATCCCAGCTAAACAATCTTATTAATTATAGCAGATACCCCATAGACTTCAATACGAATATACTGCCATCACTCCGTCCCGATTCCGGCAGTCAAGCCGGTCAATTCAGGCACGAATCAGACGCGCGGTGGACCTCAGAGCTTCGATGTTCCCTGCGCCAATTCCAAACATGGCTGTCTGCAGCTCCAATTCCACCTGCGCCAGCCGCTGGTCCAGCGCCTCTACAGAGTCAACGGCGGAGCCCAGCAATCCGCGTCCGAAGCCAGCCAGGTCAGCGCCCAGCGCTATCGCTTTCGCGACATCAACGCCGTTTTGCAGCCCGCCACTGCCGATCAGGGTACAGGCAGGAGCAGCCTCCCGCACCTCCAAAATGCATTCTGCGGTAGGATTGCCCCATCCGGCAAAAGCTTCCGCAGCGCAGCGGCGTACCGGGTCCTTGCTGCGGAATTTCTCCACCTGGCTCCAGGAGGTGCCGCCCGCACCAGCCACATCGATGAACGCTGCCCCGATATCCAGCAGTCTTCGCGCGGTTTCTCCATCAATTCCCCAGCCGACCTCTTTAATGCCCACCGGCACTTCCAGCGTTCGGCACAGATCCTCAATTCGGCCAAGCAAACGGCCAAACCGGGTATTCCCCTCCGGCTGAAATACCTCCTGGAGTCCATTCAGATGAAGAACGAGCATATCGGCACCCGCGATATCCACCGCCCGCTGGCAATCGTCAAGACCAAAGCCATAGTTCAGCTGTACAGCCCCCAGGTTTGCGATAACCGGCACACTCGGTGCACACTCTCTCACGCGGAATGTAGGAGCAAGCTCCTCCTTCTCCACCGCAGCCCGGACAGAGCCCACCCCAAGCGCCCAGCCGCGGCGCTCCGCAGCTTCGGCCAGCCTCATATTGATCTCTCCGGTCGCCTTGCTTCCTCCCGTCATGGAGCTGATCAGCAATGGCGTTCGTACCGGAATATCCAGAAACGTGGTGTCCAGTTTAATATCTTCAAAGTCGATCTCCGGCAGCGCGGAGTGACGGAAGCGGTAACGTTCAAAGCCTGATGTTAAACCGACGGAACCTACCTCCTCATCAAGGCATAGGCGCACATGCTCTATTTTTCGTTCACCGGTTGGTACTTCCGGCAGCAGCCGGCCCTCGGATCTCCCGGTTCCACTGCCAGTAATGGTTTCAGCGGGCATGCCCGCAGTATCTTTATGTTCTGAATTCATTCCGTGCCTCCTTGTTCAAGTAATTCATCCTTAAATTAACCATCTTATTAGCGTGCACAGGGTGCCGGATATGGCCGGTTGTATGATATGAAGAACAACAAGCAAAAATATAAGCCAGATGTCCGTTTTCTGCCGCATGGAATGAAACAAAAAACCGTATATTATCATTCTACCCCTGAAACGGGTCAACAACCCGGCATAAGGAGCCTTATCACATATGGCAGACGGAGTGCGTCATGTCCGGTGATTGATGTTAATTAACGTTATACAACTGAAAGTTATAGGAGGATGGGCTATTTTGGATTTCCGTCATTTATTTCGCAGCCGCACTTCAGATCATCCGCATCCCCCTGATGGAGATACTCCACTTATGCCAGGTAAAGCGCATACCAAAGGTTCCCGAACACGAAAATATATTTTTACCGGCCTTGTCCTTCTCATTCTATGGCTGATCGGCGTGATGATCTATCAGACTCACAAGCCTCTGCCCAAGGGGATTTCTTACGAAAGCCCGCTCTATCAGAGCGAGGTTGCCATGTGGGTCGACCTGACCTATCCCGGTCCGGACGGTCAACCGGTCCATGATCGCGAGATCGGACCGCGCATCGGCCAGATTATTGATGAATCCCGAAAATTCCTGGTTATCGATATGTTTCTGTTCAACGGTTACGCCCATAAAGGCCAGACATTTCCGAAGGTGAGTGAGGAGCTCACCGATCGCCTTGTGAAGCATAAACAAAAATATCCCGACATGGACATCTTCTTTATCAGCGATGAAGTTAACACCGGATATGGTTCCTATCCGCTTCCGGAGTTCGAGGCCATGAAGGCCGCGGGCATTCAAGTCATTATAACCGATGTCAACCGGCTGCGGGATTCGACGCCGATCTATTCCGCTGTATGGCGCACCTTTTTCCAATGGTTTGGTCAATCCGGCAAAGGAACGCTCCCCAATCTGATGGCAAACGAAGCGCCCGATATTACCGTTCGCTCCTATCTGAAGCTGCTGAACGTGAAGGCCAATCATCGTAAGGTCGTCATCAGCGAAAACACAGCGCTTGTCACTTCAGCCAACATTCATGATGCCAGCGCTTTCCACTCGAACATCGCTTTTGAAACAAGCGGCGACATCATTGGCGATATACTGGCCACTGAGCAAGCTGCCGTCAATCTTTCAAGCGATATCAAACTGCCGGCATATGAACCGAAGGCGGCAGCTCCCAAGCAGCCTTCCGGGCAGGCCAGCGTCGATGTTCGGTACCTGACGGAAGGGAAAATATACAAATACGTTCTGGAGGCCATTGAGCAGTCTCAATCCGGAGATACACTCTGGATGGGGATGTTCTATCTGGCCGACGGCAAGGTGATGGACCAGCTTCTGAAAGCCTCGGAGCGCGGCGTCGACATACGCCTTATCCTGGATCCGAACCAGAATGCATTCGGCAGGGAAAAAATCGGGATCCCCAACCGTCCGGCTGCCGCTGAACTCATCAAGAAATCAAAGGGCAATATCTCCGTTCGTTGGTACAACACCGGTAAAGAGCAGTATCATACCAAACTGATGTACATTGCCAAACCAACCAGCAAATCCGTAATGACGGGCGGATCCACTAATTTCACCCAGCGAAATCTGGCCGATCTGAATCTGGAGAACAACCTGTGGATCGCCGCCCCAAAGGATCATCCGCTTACCCGGGACCTGGACCGGTACTTTAATCAGATATGGTTCAACGAGGGCGCCGAATTCAGTCTTGATGCCGGAGCTTATCAGGGAAAAACCACCTGGATCAAAGATGTTCTGTTCCGGATTCAAAAGTTCCTCGGGTTCACAACCTTCTAACAATTAGGCCGACATAAAAGCGCATTGAGTGCAGCTGCATTCAACGCGCGTTCCCCTGCCGATTTACAACAGAGGTGACATCAGCCGGGCTGCCGATTCCAGCAGCCTGGTCATGATCCTCTTCTTGCGGGTATGGTTGCGGTCATACACGATGGCCGATTCCAGATCATGCTCGAAATCCGACACAAGCTTGGCCACGCTTTCCGTATGTACCAAGAGTGCGTTAACCTCGAAATTAAGATGAAAACTCCGCATGTCCATATTGGCGGTGCCAATCGTCGCGATTTCCCCGTCCACGATCAGCAGCTTGGAATGCATGAAACCTTTCTCATATTCATATACCCGCACCCCGACATCCAGCAGAGCGGGAAAATAGGAGTGGGAAGCCAGGAAGGGCAGCCACTTGTCCGGTTTCGACGGAAACAGGATCCGTACGTCAAGCCCTGACAAGGCAGCAACCCGGAGCGCGGTTAGAATATCTTCATCCGGTATAAAATAGGGTGTCGCCAGCCAGACGGATTTGCGAGCCGACACAATCATGGAGAAGAAAATATTTTTGAGCGCCCTCCGCTCATTGTCCGGTCCGCTCGCAATAATCTGGACCGCTCCACTGCGGTTCTCCAGCAGATCCGGTGAATAATAGATCGGCTCGCTCGGCTGCTCTCCTGTCATGTACTGCCAATCCTGCAGAAATACAACCTGAAGCGTCCTTACAGCCTCTCCGCGGATAAGCATATGGGTGTCTCGCCAGAAACCAAAGGCCTTGCTGCGGCTCAAGTACTCATCACCTACATTCAATCCGCCAACGAATCCAACACTGCCGTCAATGACAACGATTTTGCGATGATTGCGGTAATTTACACGGCTGGTAAAAAATATCGTTTTCGGACTGCCAAACACGGCGACCTGTATGCCGGCATCCCTCATCTCCTGCAGGAAGGCCGGCGGCAGCTGCAGGCTGCCCACGGCATCTACCATAAACCGAACGGCAATGCCTTCCCTCGCCTTGCGGATCAAAATTTCCTGAATCTGCGTGCCGATGGCATCCGGCCGATAAATGTAATACTCCATATGGATATGATGCACGGCCCGTTCCAGCTCCGCTATCAATGCCGCGAACGTCTCTTCCCCATCGGTCAGCACCCGCGAGTCGCTGGAGAAGGAAATCGGCGTGCGCGCCAGCCGGGAAGACAGCTGAAGCAGCTGCTGCGTTTCAGGCTTAAAGCAGGAAACGTCAGGGGTGCTCTTGCGGAGCACCTCGCTGGTGTATACCAGGACGTCCTTCTGTGCTTTTTTATCATATTTTCTCCGTTTGAAGTAGTTCTGCCCGAACAAGAAATAAAAAACAAGCCCGACGATGGGAACGAGCGCAAGCAGCAGAATCCAGGCCATGGTGCTGGAAGGATGGCGGTTCTCCATAAAAATCATGAATCCGATAGATACTACGGTGAGGGTGGAGAAGATCCCGATGACCGTCCCTGTCGTCTTTCCGAAATAATGCATGCCAAAATAATAAAACGCGATCAAAAGCGCGGTGATCAGTACAGCCTCTATTCCCTTTCTCATGTCAGTTTACCCCTTGTTATTCATCGTTTCTGTCTCTTTTGTATGGACGATGTCGATCACACATATTCTACATGATCTCCCCCCGGAACTAAAGACTGTTCTCTTGCAGATAGTCAGACAGCTCCAAGCCCAAATATTGACATTGACAATACTGGCATCATTTGATAAAAATATAACTAACGACCGTTAGTTAGGAGGAGTATTATGAGTGCCGCCAATATTAAACAGTCCGCCCTTGCCCATTTTGCCAAGAACGGTTATGAAGGGGCATCGCTGAAACATATCGCCGACGATTGCGGAATCAAGAAACCGTCTATTTACGCTCATTTTTCAAGCAAGGAGGATTTGTTCCTGCAGGTGCTTCAAGACGTATTCCAACGACAAGAGAAATTAATGGTGGGCTATTTCCTTAACCACACGGATTTGCCGCTGGAGCAGCAGCTGCATGGATTTCTTGAGAACAGTCTCCAGGCTTACCAAGGGGATGATGAAGTGCGATTCTTCATGCGGATGGCCTTCTTCCCGCCTAGCACCTTCTACGATGAGGTGATGGCTATGTTGTATCCGCTGCTGGACGAGCAGGAGAACAACCTGTCCAGACTGCTTGCGGCAGGCTGTCCCGTGCATGGGCGTATCATTCGATACCCACGTAAAGCAGCCATCGCCTTTATGACCCTGCTCGATGGAATTCATCTGGAAGCCGTTTACGGCGGGGAGGAACGCGCCTTGAAACGTCTGACCGCCGCTTGGCCGATATTTTGGTTAGGGGTAACGAAGCAAAGTTCTAACAGCAAGAGTTAAATTATCGCAGAACTACGCATGATAAGTATAAATTTCAAGGAGAATAAGAGTCTGCAGGAGATAACAATTCTTTTTCATTAAAAGGAGTGACAATCATAATGAATCGCAACTGGATTTATGTACTGCTGGCTGGATTGGTCGAGGTCATATGGGTTATGGGTCTGAAGTATTCCAACAACACGTTGGAGTGGCTTGGTACTATAGTCGCCATTACAGCCAGCTTCTATCTTATTATCGAAGCAGCCAAACGCCTGCCGGTCGGAACGGTATATGCCGTCTTTACAGGTATCGGAACCGCCGGCACGGTGGCATCGGAAATGCTGTTCTTTGGAGAACCGTTCAAATTGGTCAAGGTTCTTCTGATCTGCGTGCTGCTTGCAGGTGTAGTCGGCCTTAAGCTGGTTACGAGTGATCATGCAGAACCGGAGGTGAGTAAATAATGGCTTGGGTTGCGCTTATATTTGCCGGATTATTCGAAATTGGCGGTGTCATTGGTATTAAAGGCGTGTCGCAGCGCAAGGGATGGCATTATACACTGATTCTGGCCTTATCGTTTGGTATCAGCTTCTCCCTCCTCTCTTATGCCATGACCGTGCTGCCGATGGGGACCGCTTATGCCATCTGGACGGGAATTGGAACAGCCGGTGGAGCCATGGTCGGGATGTTCCTGTTCGGAGAGCCGAAGGATTGGCGGCGAGTGGTGTTCATTTCCATGATTCTGTGCTCGGCTGTCGGTCTGAAATTGATAAGTTAGGCGATTTTTCTAGAAAATTTCATATATTTTCAGAACCAAGAAAAGGGACGACCGTAGTAAAGTTGAAACGGTCGTTCTTTTTCATATATACTTATTCATGACCATATGGTCAATCTCAGAACTGAAAAGTTCTCAAGCGAGGTGAGCTTTTGATTGGCTGATAAAACGGCAGAGAAACGACAGCAAATTCTCATCACTGCGATGCAGCTGTTTTCCGCGAAGGGCTCTTCGGTTACCTCCATGCAGGAAATCGCCGAAGTATGCGGGATGTCGAAAGGCAGCCTTTATCTTCATTTCAAGTCCAAAGAGGAACTGGAAAAGAGCATTTACGAGCATATCGCAAACCGGATTAAAGATGAGATCCTCCGTGTCGATCACGATCCGCTGCTTGAGCCTAAGGAGCAGCTGCGCAAGCAGACGGAAGTGCTTCTTGTCCATTTTCTGGAGATCCGGGAATATCTCCTGAAGCAGTTCCATGATCAGATGCCGGGGAAACCGCCTATTGACAAGGAAAACATGCGGCAGGAAATGCTCGCTGCATTGCAGTGGTTTAACAATAAGCTCAAAAGCATTTATGGACCGGACGTAGAGCCTTATACGATGGAGATTGGCATGTTTATGGCCAGCATGCTGGGTTCGTATATTCGCTTCCTGTTCATGCCAGGGTTTCATTTGAATGTGGGAATCACTGCAGACCACCAGATCCAGCTGCTCGATGATATTGTAAACAGCATTCTGCGCAGACGTCCCGAACCTCTGATTCCGATGGAGGCGATTGGGCAATTGAGTCAGTTATGCCAGACCGACATTCGTACAACCCGTCACCCGCTTATCGTCATTAAAGCAATGAAAAATGAACTGAAGAAGAGTACGGTAGAGACGGAAGTCCGGGAAGATGCTATGGAGTCGCTCAATATTATGGAGAAAGAGCTGCTTGGCCTCCAGCCCAGCAGGGCCGTTCTAAAGGGAATGCTTGCTAACCTGGAGGGGATCGAGGACCTGGAGGCACTGTATACCGAGCTCAAGGGCACCATTGTTACCGTGCTGGAAAGCTATCTTACCCCTGGTGGAATTATGCAGGGAAACGGGTCGAAGTTAGAGACATAGCGTTATTTTGGAGAGGAGAGAGAATCACCTAATGAAAGGAATTATCAATTTTTCGCTGCGCAACAAGTTTGCGATCTGGCTGCTGACCATCATCGTCAGCTTTGGTGGATTGTACAGTGGACTGACAATGAAACAAGAAACCATTCCGGATATTAACGTCCCATTCTTAAGCGTCACCGCCATCTATCCGGGTGCAGCTCCTGAAGGAGTTGTAGAGGATGTAACCAAACCGCTTGAGACAAGACTGAGAAATATCGACGGCGTAAAAACCGTAACCTCCACTTCCATGGAGAATGCAGCCAACGTGATGGTTGAATTTGATTATGGTAGTGATCTGGACAACGCTACAGCAGCTGTTCGGGAAGCAATCAATGAAGTCAAGCTGCCTGAGGATGCTCAGAAACCTACCATATCCAAATTCAGCATGAGCTCCATGCCGGTTGTCTCCTTGAGTATATCGAACAAAGACAACATGGCACTGGATGAATTAACCCGTATCACAGAGAATGACATTGTACCCGAGCTCGAAGATTTGGATGGGGTTGCTTCCATTCAGGTAGCCGGACAATTTGTTAATGAAGTCCAACTGAAATTTAACCAGGACAAAATGAACGAGCTTGGCCTGACCGAAGATACCGTTAAAGGCATCGTGCAGGGTTCAGCGCTGTATGTTCCGCTCGGTATGTTCGAAATGGAAAAATCCCAAAAGGCCGTAGCCATTGATGGCGGCATCATCGGCATTGACGATCTGAAGAATATCGCCATTCCTGTTATTCCAGGCGGAGGCGGTGCCGATGCATCTGCCGGAGCTGGCGCTCCTGGTGCTGGTGCAGCTCAACAGCAGCAACCTCCTGGCGATGCGGCTGGGGCTGCAGGTCAGCAGGGAGCTCCCGGTGCTGATGCCAGTGCTGGTGGACAGAATGGCGCTCCATCCGCTCCCACCGGCATTCCAACCGTAAAACTCAGCGAGATTGCCAAGATTGAAGTTATCGGAACCTCGGAATCCATCTCCCGCACCAACGGGAAGGAATCCATCGGTATCCAAATCGTTAAGGCGAACGATGCCAACACGGTTGACGTTGTTAATCAGGTAAAAGACAAGGCAGAGGAATTGAAAGGCCTATTCCCTGGCATGGATCTGACCATCATGCTGGATCAAGGTAAACCGATCGAGGACTCCGTTCATACCATGCTCTCCAAGGCATTGTTCGGTGCATTATTTGCTGTTCTGATCATCATGATCTTCCTGCGCAATATCCGTTCGACCATCATATCGATCATTTCCATCCCGTTATCCTTGTTGATTGCGGTACTGTGCTTGAAGCAAATGGATATTACCCTGAATATGATGTCACTCGGTGCCATGACCGTTGCCATCGGCCGGGTTGTCGATGATTCGATTGTTGTTATCGAGAATATCTACCGGCGCATGTCCCTCTCGACCGAAAAACTGACAGGCCGAGAGCTCATTAGTGCCGCTACACGTGAAATGTTTGTTCCCATCATGTCTTCCACCATCGTAACCATCGCGGTATTCCTGCCGCTTACACTGGTTAGCGGTATGGTCGGCGAGCTGTTCATGCCATTCGCATTGACGATGGTCTTCGCGCTGCTGGCTTCCCTGGTCGTGGCGGTTACGCTTGTACCTGCTATGGCGCACAGCCTGTTCCGCAAAGGCTTGAAGAACAAGCATGATCATGAGGAGAAGCCGGGCGCAATGGCCCGCGGCTATCGTTCGATCCTGAAATGGACTCTGAATCACAAAGCCATTACATTCCTGGCAGCCATCGTGCTGTTGGTAGGAAGCTTGTTCCTGACCAAGTATCTGGGGGTTAGCTTCATCCCGGAACAAGAAGACAAATACGCAATGGTGACCTACTCTCCTGAACCTGGCGTTATGCTGGAGGATGTAGAGGAACGTGCACTAAAAGCCGAGAAGCTGATTCTGGATCAACCTGGCGTACAGACAATGCAGTACTCCATCGGCGGAAGCAATCCGCTTGGAATGGGCTCCGCTAATTCCGGATTGTTCTACATTATGTACGATCCGGACACGAAAAACTTCGAAGATGTCAAAACGGCACTTATCGAGGATCTAGCCAAGGAAGTTCCGGATGGCACCTGGTCCAATATGGACATGGCGGCCGGCGGATTCGGAGGCAGCCAATTGACGGTTAACGTCTTCGGCGACTCCCTGGAGCAGATCAAGCCTGTAGCTGATCAAATTGCCGAGCTTGCGAACAAGGATACCGCTACCTTCGACAATGCGGAGACCAGTTTATCCGAGTCATTTGAGCAGTACACGCTGGTTGCCGATCAAGAGAAGTTAAGCTCTCTTGGCCTCACAGCCGGACAATTGGCTATGAAGCTGGCACCCGTACGGGAGCGTCCAGTCTTGACGGAAATTAAGATTGAGGACAAAACTTACAATGTTTACATTGAAACCGACAGCAAAACCTATAAGAGCATTAAAGAAATTGAAGACGAAACGGTAACGTCTCCACTCGGTATGGAAGTACCGATCAAGGATGTAGCCAAAGTTGAAAAAGGAACCACGCCTGACTCCATTACACGCATCGATGGTAAAATGGTTGTGAGTGTCACAGCCGATATCCTGTCCAGCGATGTAGGCTCGGCTTCCACCAATCTGGAATCCGAAGTCAGCAAACTTGAGCTTCCAGACGGGGTATCCGTAGAGTTCGGAGGCGTTACCGAGCAAATCAATGAAACCTTCGGACAGCTTGGACTCGCCATGCTGGCGGCCATTGCTATTGTATACTTTGTACTCGTGGTGACGTTTGGCGGGGGTCTTGCACCATTTGCCATCCTGTTCTCACTGCCATTCATCGTCATCGGTGCCATTATCGGCCTGCTCATCACAGGCGAGACACTGAACGTATCTGCTCTCATGGGCGTACTCATGTTGATTGGTATCGTAGTCACGAACGCAATTGTATTGATCGACCGTGTTATCCACATGGAACGCGAAGGAATGAGCACTCGCGAAGCCTTGCTCGAAGCCGGTGCAACCCGTCTTCGTCCAATCCTGATGACGGCACTGGCCACCATCGGTGCGCTGCTGCCTCTCGTATTCGGTTGGGAGAACAGCGCGGGTATCATCTCACGCGGGCTCGGCATAACCGTTATCGGCGGTCTGATCAGTTCGACGCTGCTCACACTCGTTGTTGTACCTATCGTGTATGAGTTCCTGATGAAGTTCAGCAAGAAAAGAATCGAAGATTAATCCGATATAACACAAAAGCCCCGGCCTCCTATTTAGGAGACCGGGGCTTTGTTTTTGTAGATGACTACGATTCGCATGTTTTCTTATCTGCTGCTCTAATGCACCATTACAGCTTCCCTAGATTGCTTCCACGTCTTCAGCATGTTCAGATCCTGTGCGAGGAACTCCTCGAGCAGACTGAATAATGCCTGATACAGCGGACTCTCCGTAGAACCTTTCAGATCCTTGCAGAGAGAGGGCACCCATGACAACAGATGCTCTTCCAGAAACTTCTCCTGAACCTGCATTAATTGCAGCATGCTGTGTTCACAATACGTATTGTTCAGCATACGGTCATGAAGCAGTGTCATAAATTCCAGTTCGAGGGCTATATGATCGTCCGCTTCGCCATGCAGTTTATTGAATGCTACACCAGCGGATGCATAACACTCGGCCAAATCCTGAGCGCATCCATCCTGGGTATAATGGGACTCAGCGGCCTGACGCTGTTTGGTCTGCTCAAGCAGTCGGCGGTATTCCGCCTCTTCATACTCGCAAATCCGAACCAATTCCTCAGGCGAGCGTCCGCACAAATATTTCATCAGGTCTGAACCTGCCTTCGAACACTCCGCAGCCTTGCTAATTCCGCTTCCGCGGCTCCATTCTGCAATCATAGACAAGCTGGGCCAGTTGCCCAAAAAATCAATCAGCAGCTCATAAACCGTTCCCCGGTTTTCAAGCCACCTGTGACAGACGTCAGGTACCTCCAAAGTTTGAACAGGTGATATCCCCATATCGAACCTCCTACTTTGTAACCTCTCTTGTTGGATGTGATATCCTTGACAGTATATCTTAGATGAACGTCTAATGAAAGCAGTTTGAAATGATTTCCGAAAATTTCGGAAAAATAAGGAAACTTCCGGAAATCTAGAATGTCACTACTCGCTTTCAAGGGGAGAAAGCTTTTGTCCACAGGTTCAATATACATGATTTCGAAAGCGTTTTCTGTGATACTTGTCACAAAATCACGACCATCTGCCTGCAGCTTGTCCGCCGGGAGGGACCTAAATGTCGCATTGACTCCGATTCAGGGAATAGCTACAATGTGACCATGTATGCTACGAAAGGGGGATTTCCATGATTGAACCGCTTAAAGACTCTTTCGGTCGGGTCCATGATTATATTCGTATCTCGGTGACGGACCGATGCAATCTGCGTTGTGTCTATTGTATGCCGGAAGAAGGAATGGAATTCCAACCTCACGATCAGATTATGAGTTACGAAGAGATCGCCGCGATCCTCCGCGTTCTTGCCCCCATGGGCGTATCCAAAGTACGTCTTACCGGCGGTGAGCCGCTCGTGCGCAAGGATCTGGAGAACTTAGTCCATATGATTGCTTCCATAGAAGAAATTCAAGATATATCCCTCACAACCAACGGGATCATGCTGCCATCAAAAGCCCGGCTTCTTAAGGAAGCAGGACTCACGCGAATCAACATCAGTCTGGATTCGCTTCACGAGGAGCGTTATGCACGCATTACGCGCGGCGGCCATGTGTCTAAAGTGCTGGAAGGCATCGAAGCAGCCTATGAAGCCGGCCTGGATCCCATCAAGCTGAACATGGTGCTGATGAAGGGCTTTAACGAAGATGAGATCCGCGATTTCATCGCCATGACACTCGATCGTCCTTTACATGTCCGCTTTATTGAATATATGCCGATTGGTCAAGCATCCGATGCCTGGCGCGATTCGTACCTGCCACTAAGCCGAGTATCCGAAGTGTGTCAGGAGGCCGGATGGAGCATCCAGGAAGAGCAGGGTCCATCCGGCAACGGGCCCTCCCGCAACATGAAGGTTGTCGGAGCTACAGGAACGTTTGGCTTGATCCATCCGGTCAGCGACCATTTCTGCGACTCCTGCAACCGACTCAGGCTGACTGCAGACGGCCATATCAAGGCTTGTCTGTACTGGTCCGACGAGTTTAACGTGCGCCGCGTCATCGATGATCCCCAGGCGGTTGCGAACCTGTTCCGGAAAGCGCTGGGTGCAAAGCCGCTGAATCATGAAATGGCACTGGCACTTGAGAAAAAAGCACAGAGCCACACCCCCACTGTGCGGCGCATGTCGCAGATCGGCGGCTAGCCCTCTGCGAGCTGTAAGCGAGCGGAAGACAGATTGTATTTTAGGCTCAATAAACATAGAAGTAAATAAGCAACCCCCGCCAGCATCCAACGGGCGGGGGTGTTTTTTAGGATGAGGAAAACCCTCTTGCTGCCTCATAATCATCCGGCGTATTCATATTGAATAAGACCTTTCGCGGATCAAGACCTGTCATGTGCTCTAATTGCTCTTCGTTCACGTATACAGCCTTTAGCTCCTCCACCCATTCGACCATGCGGTACTGTTCCGCCTGAAGCTTTCGTTCGAGACTCGTCATAACTTCCCTGCGATATACCGCCAGCAGCGGGTGCATTCTCCCTTGAACAACCGGGATTACGGCCTCTACCGTGTCCTGCGTAATCGCCAGATTCAGCAGTCCCTGAAGAAACTGCTCGTGAATAAACGGCATGTCGCATGCTGCAACCACATTCCATGGAGTATTCGACGCCCCAAGTGCTGCATGAAGACCCGCCATGGGGCCCTTCCCCGCGTGGATATCCAGAACGCATTCCACTCCCAAAAAATGATAGGATTTCGGATCGTTGGTCGATATGATCACCCGGCTGCTCACTTTGCCTATAGCCTGTACCGCCCGCTCGATCATACTCGCTTCTCCCATAGGCAGAAGGGCTTTGTTCCTCCCCATCCTCCGGGAGGCTCCTCCTGCAAGCACGATGCCCGTCACCGAAGCGGATGGCAGATTGACGACGACGGTTTGACCACTCATTCGTTTCACCACACTTTCTTAACACGTTGTAAAAACATCATTCAGTCTATGGGATAATAACCAGATAAATGGAAAATTATTTAAAAGATGGTTTGTATCCCTTTTCAATGCGTGATACATTGAAAGGAAAGCGGCTTTTTTGGACGCCGTTATTTTTGATTGTATTCGGTTTGAAAGGAATGACCTACTTGCGGAATATGGACAATGCTCAACCTTCGCTGACATCGCTCAAGCTGTTCAACTTCTTCATTTACGGAACCATGGTCATCTTCACCGGTTTCTTTCAGCTGTATTTGCAAGATATCGGCATGAGCAAAATTGAGATCGGCAGCCTGATGGCCATCGCGCCATTTGTGTCCATCTTTGCAAATCCTTTCTGGGGATTCTGGAGTGATCGGGCGGCAAACATCAAACGCGTGCTTCTGATCATGATGACCGGTACACTGCTGCTGGTTCAGTTTGTATTTCAAGCGAATACCTACGCAATGATATACATGACGATGATCTTCTTTTATTTTTTCCAGACTCCGATGTTCTCGCAGACGAATTCACTGATTCTAACCTATATTGATGGAACGCAGCAGAAATTCGGCTCTTTTCGGCTATGGGGCTCCCTGGGATGGGCCTTGACAGCAATTGTCGCAGGACCAGTAATCGATCAGCTCGGATCCGGACGCATCTCCATTGTGTTCTCGATCATGCTGCTCGTGGCGGCCTTGTTCATGTTCACACTGCCCTCCATTCAGAAAACAACAGCATCGGCAACCGTCAACCTAAGAGGACTTACCCGACTGTTCCTGAATCCCCATTTTGTCTGGTTCATTCTGTTAGGCATCATGGTATCCATCCCGAACACGGCCAATAATACCTTTATGTCCTTATACATTCTGGAGCTTGGCGGCACCAAACAGATGGTCGGTCTTGCAATCTTCCTCTCATCGATATTTGAAGTGGCGATCTTCATTCTGTTTGACCGCTTCCTGAAGCGGAAGATCAATGTGCTGGTCGGCTGCCTGACCATTGTCAGCCTGCTCTTCGCGCTCCGCTGGCTGCTTATGGCGGAAGCCAATGGCCCGCTGGAGGTAGCCTTCATCCAGCTTCTGCACTGCGTAACCTTTGGCGGATATTTCTATGTCGGCGTACAGCTCACGATGCTGTTTGTTCCGACGCCTTACCGGGCATCCGGACAAGCGATCTACACCTTAAGCTGGAGCGGCATCTCCGGCGTCATCGGCGGTTTGGCCGGCGGCTGGATGTTCCAGAACTTCGGGGCGCAGATCATGTACCGAACCGGCATGATGCTTGCCATTGTGGGTGCCATCGGTTTTGGCTGGATGTGGTACAACCTGCGCAAGCATGGTTACCAGCCGCTGCACCCGGATGATGAGGCTGAGGGATACACTGCGAATTAGATCGACTTGAATGTATGCCAGACTAACTACCGTAAATATAACAAGACTCGAATGACTCCCGTGCGGGAGCCTTCGAGTCTTGTTTATGTTATGGGGAGCATGAAAGACATCAGCAGCCTCTGTCCATGATCCTTTTGTTCATTCTACGAGCCTTCTCACTTCTTCGGAAGCTGGAACGAGCTCTTCAGGGAGACTACGCGGTTAAATACCGGACGCCCCGGCTGTGAATACTTCGAGTCCACATTGAAATATCCGTGGCGGAAGAACTGGAACTTGTCCTGTGGTGCCGCATCCTTCATATTGGGTTCCACGAAGCCCTGCACAATTTGCAGTGAATTCGGATTGATGTCGTCCAGGAAGGACTTTTCCGCTGCGACTTCCTGCTCTTCGCCCGCAATTTCTTGCACCCCTTCCGCTTCCTCCTCTTCGCCCTTGAACAGCGGTTCGAAGAGACGGAATTCGGCTGGTACAGCCTGGGTGGCCTCCACCCAGTGGATCGTCCCTTTCACCTTCCGTCCGGTAAAGCCGCTGCCGCTCTTCGTCTCCGGATCATAGGTGCAGTGAATCTCAACAACCTTGCCGCTCTCATCCTTGATGACCTCATGGCATTTGATGAAATAAGCATGTTTTAAACGAACCTCATTGCCAGGGAACAAGCGGAAATATTTGCTCGGAGGATCTTCCATAAAGTCCTCTTGCTCAATATAAATCTCGCGGGAGAATGGAATCTGACGGATCCCCATTTCCGGATTCTCCGTATTGTTCTCGGCGTCCAGCCACTCCGTCTCACCTTCAGGATAGTTCGTGATAACCACCTTCAGCGGGTCCAGCACAGCCATCGTACGCGGCGCCTTCAGCTTCAGGTCTTCCCGGATAAAGTGCTCCATCACCTGACGATCCACTGTACCGTATGCCTTCGAAATTCCCGTCTCAAATACGAAGCTGCGAATAGCCTCCGGGGTATAGCCCAGACGGCGAAGTCCGGAGATCGTCGGCATGCGCGGATCATCCCAGCCGTCCACAACGTTCTCGTCTACGAGCTGCTTCAGCTTGCGCTTGCTCGTTACCGTCTGCGCTACGTTCAGACGTCCGAATTCGTACTGGTGCGGCGTGCTGTCCATCTCACATTCCGCTACCACCCAGTCATAGAATGGGCGCTGATCTTCAAACTCCAGGGAGCACAGGGAATGCGTGACGCCTTCAATAGCATCTTCCAGCGGGTGCGCAAAAGCATACATCGGATAGATGCACCATTTGTCGCCCGTATTATGATGATGTGCATGAGAGATACGGTAAATGACCGGATCCCGCAGATTAATATTAGGCGAAGCCATATCGATCTTCGCACGCAGCACGCGCTCGCCGTTGGCGAATTCCCCTTTGCGCATCCGCTCGAACAGATCCAGATTCTCTTCAACGCCGCGATCCCGGTAAGGACTGTTTTGACCAGGCTCGGTCAGGGTTCCGCGGGTTGCGCGGATTTGGTCAGCGGTTTGATCATCCACGTAAGCCTTCCCTTTTTTGATCAGCAGCACCGCACGATTGAACATTTCTTCAAAATAATCAGAAGCATACCGCAGCTCTTCCCAATCGAAGCCGAGCCACTTGACGTCTTCCTTAATAGAATTGACATATTCAATGTCTTCCTTCACCGGGTTCGTATCATCAAACCGCAAGTGCGTCCGTCCGCCGAACTCGTCGGCCAGTGTGAAATTGATCCAGATTGCCTTGGCATGTCCGATATGCAAGTAACCGTTCGGTTCCGGCGGAAAGCGGGTAACGATCTCCTTGACCTTACCGGACTTCAGGTCTTCGGTAATTACATTCTTTATGAAATTGGAGGGGGTTCCCCGATGGTTCTCCACGTTGATCAACCTTTCATTCTGTGAATTTCTGTCTATCTCCTGTATAAACGTGTTTCCCTTAAATATACCTGTAATGCGGGGATTGTTCAAGGAATTCGGCGTTTCAGCACCGCAGGCCGCCCATTTCAGATGTGCAATCGACAGGCGATCCAATCGATGCATTCAACCTGCGAACAATTCATTCGGCAGAAGGTGATATGCCTGCAACAATCATTTTGACGGGGGCTTTTTTATAGGGTAGCATGAAGAGAAAACAGCCATTATAGGAGGCCTGTCAATCTTATGAAACCTAGCAAACTTCCCAAAGAGCAGCGCGAACAGCTTATCGAAGGAGTCCAGGAATATTTTGAAACCGAGCGCGGCGAGACCCTGGGTCATCTGGCTGCGGAGAGCGTTCTCGATTTTTTCATGGAAACGCTGGGGCCGCACTTATATAATCAAGCGCTCAGCGACTGCAGAACGGTGGTCAGTCAGCGTATGATTTCCCTTGAAGAAGATATTTACGCATTAGAGCAAAAAGTGAAGCGAACTCGTTAAGGCTGACATACCCTTCACGATGGTGAACAAAGGAGAATACATATATGTTTGGATACGCATTAGACGACCATGTAGAGCTGCGGCCACTGGCCATAGAGCATGCACGGGCCCTGTTCGAGATGACAGACCGGTCACGGGACCGCCTCCGCAAGTGGCTTCCCTGGGTGGATGCCGTCACAGAGATAAACGATTCTGTCAATTATATTAAAGGGGCCATGAAGCAAGCGGCCGACAACGGTGGCTTCTCGGCAGGCATCTGGGTGCGCGAGGAGCTGGCTGGGACCATCTCATTCCATGAGATTGATTGGACCAACCGTTCCGTCAGCATTGGCTATTGGCTGGATCAGCATTTTACCGGCCAAGGCCTGATGACAAGCGCTTGCCGGGCGTTCACGGATCACGCGCTGATGCGCATGGGGCTGAACCGGGTGGAGATCCGCTGTGCGACCGCGAATCATCGCAGCCGGGCCATCCCGGAACGGCTGGGATTTGTGCTGGAAGGCGTTATCCGGGAAGCGGAGAAGCTGCCTCAAGGCTATGTTAACCATGCGGTTTACGGCATGATTCAAAGCGAATGGAAGCGGATGAGATAACCAGCACCTGCGCTTGATCATAAGACAGCCTTTGGCCTCTCATCACGCCGCAAGAAAACGTCGTATTGTCATTATAAGACAGATCATCTTAAAGAAACCGGCTTGTATCCTGTAGAAAGGACGCAAGCCGGTTTTGCCAATCGCCCTCCAGAAACATCAATCCGTCCTGCTCTGCAGGGCTTCAAGCCATTTTCCGAACTGCGTCTTCAAACTAACGGACAGCACATCCAGTTCAAGCATGCGGTTCAACCCCTGCTCATCCTTCCGTCCATCCTTCATCATACGAAGCACCTCCAGCACCGTCGCGCCCGCAGCGTGAGACTCCAGCTGGGTGACGGAGGAATCGGCACGGACATCCCCTTCCTCCAGCACTCGGAAGTAAAACCCGCTATAACCTGTGTTCAGCACACGTACCGGCATGTCCTTGACACCAAGCTTCTGAGACAGCTTGAAGCACGGGTATCGAGGCTGGCTGATCTGCACCACTGCGTCTCCTACCCGGTACACATCGCCAATGCAGACCCGATCCTCCAGCATTCCCCGCAGCGTCAGATTCTCTCCAAAGGCGGCATAGGGGAGCTGCTTCCCCAGACTGTTCTCCCAATAGGCGTAATGCTCGTAGGGATAAGCGCACACCGCTTTATCTACGCCGCCGTGATTGACGAGGTCTGCCTGCCCGTCCCCTGCGAAATTCACCGTGCTCAGAAACAAAGGGCCGTCCACTGGCTGCTTGTAGATTCCAGTAGACAGGTCTTTTCCCTGGTATTCAACGGTTACAGGCGTTCCCACATTCAGTGATACAATTCCTAAAGTCATGGAAAGTAACCTCCGCTCTCTTCTTTTTTCATCTACTATATGCAATCGCCTGTGCTCTTGTCCAGAAGCGGTCAAGCAGCAGAATTAGAAAAAAACAGCCCGGCAAGCTGCCGGGCCGTTCCAACCTAATACTCATCCTCTTCTTGCACATGGACAGTGCTTTTGAGCGATGCGCGGTTTATAAGAAATAACACATTAAGATATCATCGACGTAACGTCCGTCCACATAGAACTCCTGAATCAGTCGGCCCTCTTCCTTAAATCCGCAGTTCTTATAGAAGGAAAGTGCACCGGGATTACTGGACAGCACGCGCAGCCTCAGCTTCGTTATGCCCTCAACCCGTGCCATCTCCTTCACTGCTTCTATAAGGCGCTTCCCGATGCCCCGCCGTTGATGGGAGGGATGAACCGCTATATTCAACTCCAGCACATGACGATTGCTGTGAAGGCCTGTTGGCGCACGGAATCCAACATAACCGCATAACTCCTCCTCATACAGCGCCACAAGCTGCGTGCCGGGCGGGCATTGCAGAAGGTAATGATCCCTTGAGGTCCATTTCAGCGGCTCAGGGGCTGTATTACAATCCCATACCAGTTCATCAAGCTCCATGAGTGAAACGGCGTCCTTCATCTCGGAGAACCGGATGGTCACTGTCTCTTGACGGGTCTTCATCGCCATCCCTCGCTTCGATAACCATTCCATTCATTATATCAGAACGATGTGTTTCCTGCTGACGAGTTATAGGGATCAAGCATTATTGTTCATTAACTCCACTGTAAATATCCACAACACATCCAACCTGACTCTCTGTGGCTAATCGCTTAAAGTCTGCGCTGGAAATGCGCACGCCGCCTGTGCGGTAACGGTTCCGGATGGAACCGGCGGCTACATCCTGTCCGTTGATCGTGACACGGGTCTCCTCACGGCTATCAATGTGATAGCTGAACGTAACCGGGATTCCGGCATAATGGAATTCGAACTGAAGACCATCGAGTGACGTCGGCAGAACCGGGTCGATCACGAGATCTCCCCCGGCTTCACGAATGCCAAGCGCATTGGAGATCAGCTGGTTCATATAAATCCCTGGACCGCTGGAATAAATTCTCCATCCTCCCTTGACGGGCACGCGTCCGCTGCGCAGCTCATTAAAAGATTCCTGTGCATCATATCGGGTGTTGAACTTCCCGTCGGAGCTGCTGAAATACGCATTGCTCTGACGCAGCTCCGCATTCGGCACAACCTCGGTAATGCCGATCGGGTTGATGCGCTCAAGCCCGCTCCATACCTCGCTGCTCTTGCCAAGCTTCGCCATGGCCTCCACAAAACGAATGTGCGCATGCACATATTGAAGGCCCACTTCCCGGCCAAAATTGGCTGCCTGCTCCGCCCGCTTAAAGTGGGTGCTGACGCCGCCGGCATATACAGCCGGACGATTCATCAGCCTCACCCCGTCCGGGCAGAACAATTGTTCACGGATAATCTCGTAATGGCTGGCTGCCTGCTCCGGCGTTAACAGCTCACTGATCATGCTGCGCGTCATTGGCAGCAATCGATACTGGATTCCTGTCTCCTGATCCGTTGGATGAAGCAGGAATTTGCTGTGCTCTTTGCTCTCCATATATACAAATCCAGGAATGACTTCGGAATTCAAGATGTACGCATTGAAATCCCGCTGGATTCCTTCAGCGAGTTCCCCCATCTCAGCGGACATTCCTGTATCCACGTTCTCCATGACATGGGAGAACTGGTTCAAGGTCTGATACGTCAAAGCTACCGTCCAGCTGCTGACCATGAACTGTTTCAATTGAGCGTTGGCCGGCTGCAGCGTATCATCCCAGTCCCCGTCTCCATAGGAAGACAGATGGGTGTCATGAAGGAAATGATTCCGAATGTAGGACAATTGTTTCTTCACATGCTCAAGCACGGTATGCGATTGCTCTGTAAAATCGAAGCTGTGTTTTCTAGTATAAGGGACGGCCAGCTCCAGAATGTCGTAATCATGAGTAACGGCCAAATAATCGCCAAGCACCTTAAGCGGCCAAACGATAATGTCGCCATGGCTTTCTTCCTGCTGTATATGTGCATACTGATCAAACATGAACCACTGCGGCCAATTCCCGTCATCTTCGTATTGGTGGGAGTACACCTCCAGCAGAATATCCCGAACCTGCTCGTATTGATGAGTTGCCATGAAATACTCGACAGGTCCCTGGCATACATCGCGTGTCCCCCACGCCGCACCGCCGTATTGTTCCAGCCCGTGCGGTACGGAATAGTGAACCAGCATGTTGTGCGTGTACCACCAGGCCAGCGCATTCACCTTGAACAAGCTGTCATCCTGACCATCCTTGAAACTTAAGTGGAACCCGTTCATGACCGAAGCATAGAACGAGCGGTAGCTTGCGATCTCCTCTTCGGCCTGCCGAGCCTGAATCGGAGCATTCGCCGCATCGAGATTGCCTTGTATGGTCATAGTCCATTCAGCGCTCTCACTAAGCCTTAACACCGTCAGGGAAGCATCTCCCGATACAACATTGCTTGCCAGAGCGGTTTCGTCTGTAACATGCACATCAGCTCCATTTACCTGAAGACGGTAATGGAGATCCTTGTATACGGACGCGCTGAGCGAAGCCGAATCCGCACGGAACGTGATCACGTTGCCTTCCTGAACACGGTGATACGGAACCTCATATTCATTGACGTCCATCGT
Organism: Paenibacillus glucanolyticus NBRC 15330; assembly: GCF_004000885.1. Taxonomy (GTDB): domain Bacteria; phylum Bacillota; class Bacilli; order Paenibacillales; family Paenibacillaceae; genus Paenibacillus_AQ; species Paenibacillus_AQ glucanolyticus. The sequence goes on along the minus strand of NZ_BIMC01000003.1, from coordinate 407,890 downwards.
CATTTGCATAGTGACGAGATAACGGTAAGCCCTGCCGCTCTTAGAACGAACCTCAAGCGTCAGCTCCGGCGATACGGCCGAGGTGAAGTTGGTAATGATCAGCATGTCATTGTCAGTCTTATAATACCACCGTACATAGTTAAAGCCGATCTCAAACACGGATGGCATGGTAAGAAGACGGTACTTCCCGTCAATGTCTACATAGATACGCTGACCTGACGTTTTGAGCACGTTAAGCGCGCTTCTGGCGTGGCTCATCATTTTGTTGAAGTTGGTATTGCCCGTAACCACCTGAGAATTGAACACCCCATACATATACGAGGTTGTCGTTAAGACAGGACTGCCAAGCGTCACATTCTGACCGCTCATCAGGATATGACCGTGCGGACGCTCCACTCGAAGCTCTTTCTCCTTCATGACGATATGCTCGTAGGTATCCGTGAAGAAGGACAACAGCTCTTCCCCGTCACGCTCCTCTTGGCGGCGTACAGGATACAATGCCTTCAGCTCATCTGCAGTCAAAGGCACGGTACGCAGAGGTTCCCCAAGGAACTCCGATCGTTCCGTGCGCGTTAGTTTATGACCCGTTCCTGTCATGCCGATAGCTTCAACCTGCTGCCAAGTTGACTGAAGCTCATCCTGGAACTCCAATTCGGTGACAGCCTCAGGATGATGCTCTTTAAACAATCCATAAAATACGAATCTCGCCTTGCCATCAAGCTCGAGGCATGGTGACTGCAGCGCAGTGTAAGCAAATTCATATTGATACACTTCATTAGCCAGGCTCTCCTTGGACAAGGCCTCCGCTTGGTTTGTCTCCTTATAAGAAAGACCAAAAAACTGAAATCCATCCGTGGCATAGCCAACGGCTGTTGTCAGCGCGCCTTGCTGAAGATAGGGGAACACGCCTCCCTGCGGCTGGTTTTGACGGGAACACACGACATAACCCAGGTCTTCCTGTTCAAACACGGCATGGTCGATATACTGGGACAAATACGCTTCATTGGTTCGAACGGCGCCCGGATGCGCGATCCCTACGTCCTGTCCATACACAACATCAACTTGGATCCCTTCCCCTTGGAGCTCAATATCCCAGAACCAGGCTCCTGATTCTGTCGGGGTGAATAGTACCTTATAGGCAACTCCCTTAACGTTTCCTTCCCACATCATCCGATTATCCAAGCGGGTTACCACGCTGTTCGAATGCACCCCAAGCAGGGGAATCGCCTCGATGCCGGCCTCGGTATGAATTCTCAGAAACAGATTGTTAAGGGCACCATCAATCGAATTGGAGAGGAGCTGGTTTATCATGGTGCTGCCGTAAGTCGCCTGAAACAGATCACCGCTAGGCAAAAAGGTAAACGTTAATTCTCCCGCCTTGAGAACCATCTTGTCATCGTTCATTACATTGCTGGCTGTCACAAGTATCACTTCCTGTCTGCAAAAATATGTGTTTATTTCCGAAGTCGAAACCGCCGTGTCTCTGTATCCCTGCTATTCTTTCCGACCATAATATCGAATTCCCCCGCATCGCTGGTGAAGGATAGATCCGAATGATGATAGCGCAGCTGTTGTTCGGTCAGCGTAAAGGTTACATCCTGTTGTTCGCCTGGCTGCAGCTGTACCTTGCGGAAAGCCTTCAGTTCCTTGACCGGTCTGACAACTTCGCCGGATCGATCACGAATATACAGCTGTACTACCTCTGCGCCGGCCATGTCTCCGGTATTCGTAACCGAAACCGTGACCTCCAGAGATTCATCCGGCGATATTTCATCCGTTGACAGCGTCATGTCCCCATATTTGAAATCGGTATAGCTTAGACCGAAGCCAAACGGAAGCAGCGGCTCATTCGGAATGTCCAAATATTGCGATACATAGCGCTCCTGCGCGTCTGGCGCATCCTTCGGACGCCCGGTGTTGAAATGGTTATAATATACCGGTACTTGTCCAACGGAATATGGAAACGACATGCTGAGACGGCCGGAAGGATTCACTTCGCCTGTAAGCAGTGCAGCTACAGCTGCTCCGCCTTCAGTTCCCGGGAACCAGGCTTCCAGTACTGCATCTGCCTCATCCAGCACACCGTGCAGATCCAGCGGGCGGCCGTTGAACAAGACGGCAACCATCGGCTTCTGCAGCGTTTTGAGGTGCTGAATCAGCTGTAGCTGCGGCTGTGGCAATGTAATGAGGGCGCGGCTGCCCGCTTCTCCGCTCATCTCGGAATCCTCCCCCAGCGCAAGCACGATAACGTCGGCTTCCATCGCAGCCTTCATGGCTTCTTCCAATTGCCGTCCGGTCATTGTGCTCACACCGCAGCCCTCGGCTACCGTTAGCTGACCAGATGGCAGCTTGGAGCGAAGGCCCTGCTCCATCGTCACTGCATCTTCCTTGGAGCCCGTCCACGACCATGGGCCGAGAATATCGCCGCTTGCAGCAAAAGGGCCGATCAATGCAACACGCTGCTCCGCTTGCAGCGGCAGCAGAGCTTCATTCTTCAGGAGCACGCAGGATTTAGCCGCTGCTTCCCGTGCTGCCTGACGATGCTCATCGCAGAATACGATTTCCCGCTCAGCCTGCGGATCAGCTCCCCTCGTAGGACGCTCAAACAGTCCGAGGCGCTTTTTCAAAGTTAGAATGCGCAGCACGGCCTCATCAATCAGAGACTCATCCACCCGTCCCTCTCGGACCAGTGCCGGTAAATGATGAACATAACTGGAAGTCATCATCTCAATGTCCACGCCATCTTCCATGGCCTTCAGTGCCGCTTCATCTTCATCCTCCGCAATGCCATGGGGAATCATCTCTTTGACCGCTCCCCAGTCGGAAATCAGTACACCAGCGAAGCCCCATTCGCTTCGCAGCAAATCGCGCATCAGCCTTTTATTGCCGGTAGCCGGGATTCCATCCACGGTATTGAAGGCGGTCATGACCATCTCGACGCCCTCATCCAGCGCCGCCTTGTATCCAGGCAAGTAATATTCCCGCAGCTGACGCTCGGACATGTCCACCGTGTTGTAATCACGGCCACCTTCGCCTGCTCCGTAGGCAGCGAAATGCTTCACGCAAGCTGCAAGCCGGTTCAGGTCGCCGCTCAGGTCGTCACCCTGAAACCCCCTGACAAAAGCTCGCGCAAATTCACTGTTCAAATAGGGATCTTCGCCGGTCGACTCCATTACGCGTCCCCAACGGGGATCGCGAACCAGGTCCACCATTGGCGCAAAGGTCACGTGAAGACCGGATACCGCGGCCTCACGTGCAGCGATCTCCGCACTCCGCTCGGCAAGACTCGGATCCCACGAACTTCCCATTGCCAGCGGCACCGGAAAGATGGTCTTGAACCCATGCACGATATCGGCCATGATCAGCAGCGGAATGCCCAGCCTATTTTTGCGCATATGCGCTTCCTGAACAGCGATAACTGCCTCTGCACCCGCTAAACCCAACACGGAGCCTGCATTACTTACAATGGCATCCGTTATGCCGAGCGACTCCATAGGACCTGTAATCTGTCCGGATTCCTGAGTTCCTTCGAAAAAAGGGACGGCCAGTTGTAGAAGCTGCGCGATTTTTTCCTCCAGCGTCATCTGATCTACCAGAGAAATCAGTTGTTGATCTGCCATTTCCCATCCTCCTTTGTCTTTGCAACATTCCATTCTACATAAATTCGAAACGTTTTGATTTTATCAAACACAGTCGTTTTAAGCCATTAAAATATAGATTATATAAGGTCTTAATGCTAATTATGAACAGACTTTAGATTGAATAAATCACATCATATATCTCTATAAATTCGAAACGTTTCAATGAATTTGAACAGAAAATTCAGGGCAGGGGCAGCCAATCCAGCACCCGCTGAATTTTGTTGTCCCAATATCCCCATTCATGTCCACCCGGCTCTTCTTCGTATGTGATATGAATTCCCAGGCTGTCCGCATATCGTCTAAAGGTTTGATTGTCCTTATACAAAAAATCTTCGGTTCCGCAGCATTGATACAGCATCGGTTTGTTTCCGGTGTATGCGGCAAACTCTGCAGCTAAGAAGAGCAAATCATCCCGGCTCCCCCGCACGTTCTCCACACGGCCGAAGATCGTGCGGATCTCCGACTCCTGAAAGCCCGCTCCTGCTGCGCGGCTGGCAAGATCCAGCCCGCCCGACAAGCTTGCACCAGCCGCATAACGCTCCGGATAGCTAAGCGCCAGCTTAAATGCACCATACCCACCCATGGAGATTCCAGCGACAAAGGTATCTTCTCTTCGGCCAGACACCGGAAAGAACGTCCGAACAAGCTTGGGAAGCTCTTCGCTGAGATAGGTGAAGTATGGCAGCCCATTCGCCATATCCATGTAATAGCTGCGCCCGAATCCCGGCATCACGAGTGCGAGGCCTTTGCTCTCGGCATATCGCTCGATGGATGACCTGCGCATCCATTCGGTATGATCTGCCCCTCGTCCGTGAAGCAAATAAAGCACCGGCAGCTTCGAAGAAGAACGGAGTGGCATTAAGCTGCCTTGGGGTAGAAACACCTCCATGCTGGTGGACAGCTGCAGTGTTTCCGAATAAAAATCACATGTGATCCACGCCAAGTTCCTCATCTCCGATCCGGCACCTTAATTCCCTGCTTTACCCTTTCCTACCGATGCACGTTCCATCATATCTGTAGTCAGCATGTAAGACTGCTTCACCGATTCACCGGCCAATGCTTGAAACAGCAAATGGGCTGCAAGCGACCCCGCTTCACTCTTGGGCTGTCTTATGGTCGTTAACGGCGGATTTACGTATTCGGCTAATTGGATGTCATCATATCCGATGACAGAGATGTCATTCGGTACCGATATCCCGCATTCCTCAAATGCCTTCAATCCACCGATGGCCATTTCGTCATTGCCGTAAAACACAGCCGATGGGAGCGATCCCTGCATAATCAACATTTTGGTGGCATTATAACCGCCCTCGCGCACAAAATTGCCGCTGAGACGCCATTTCGACTGTTCCTCCAGCCCAGCCTCCGCAAGTGCTCGCAAATACCCTTTGTAACGTAAATGGTTATCATAAGAATCAGAAGAACCACTGATATAGGCTACATGTTTGTGTCCATTCTCCAGCAGATAACGGGTAGCCGTATATCCTCCCTGCTCTCCGTCAACCAGCACGTTAAGCAAATAATCACTGGACAACTGACGATCCATCACAACGATCGGAAATTGGGGACCGGAGGTCTCAACCAGAACTTCATCACGAATATTGGGTGCCAGAATGATGGCTCCGTCCGCCCTCTTCTCGCGCAGAAATTTAACCGCCGTCGAATCTCTTCCGCCCATCGAGCTGCAAGCAATCAGATCATAACCGTTGGTTAATGCCACTTCCTGCACACTTCGAATCAGTTCAGAATAATAAGGGCCGGACAGATCCGTCAGAATAAGCGCGATGGTCTTGGTACGACTCCGCTTCAAATCCATGGCGAATCCGTTCTTCCGATAATTCAATTGTCTTGCTGCATCGAGCACTTTGGATCTTGTCTTGGAACTCACCCTGCTATCGCCGCTTAGTGCATAGGAAGCGGTTGACAACGCAACCCCGGCGAGCTTTGCCACATCCTTAATCGTTGCCATTTCCTTACGCCCCTTCTAGTACATAAAAAACTCTATTTAACTTATTTCATACCGGAGATCGTATATCCTTCAATAATGTGTTTTTGGAAGAAAGAAAATACGATAATAATTGGAACGACCATGAATGCCGCGCCTGCCATCTGCAGACCGAAGTCAGATCCATGCTGTCCTTTCAGAAGCTGCAAACCAACCGAAAGCGTGTAGAGCTTCTGGTCGTTTGCCATAATGAGAGGCCACAGGAAGCTGTTCCAGGCTCCAATGAACGCCAAGATTCCCTGTACCGCGAATACGGGCTTTGTGATCGGAACGATCAGCTGGAAGAAGATACGCAGCTCCCCTGCTCCATCAAGCCTTGATGCCTCGATTAAATCCGTTGGAATGGTGGACATAAACTGACGGAATAGAAAAATACCGAAAGCGCCAACCAAGCCCGGCAGCACAATACCTGCCATCGTGTTGGTCAAGCCCATTGCATTGATCAGCAGATATACTGGAATCATGGTAACCTGCCCTGGAATCATCATCGTGGCAAGCACGAGATAGAACAGCTTTTTATTGCCAGGGAATTCGTATTTGGCGAATGCATATCCTGCAAGCGCATTAAGGAACAGACCGACAAAAGACCAGAACACAATGATAAGTGTATTTTTCAAATATACAATAAAGTCCAGCTTCGTAAATAAGTCCACATAATTCTTAATTGTAAATTCTTTTGGTAATAACGTTGGCGGAACCGCTGTAAATTCATTTTCCGGCTTGAACGAGGACGTGATCATCCAGATAAACGGAATCATCATGAGCAGTCCTCCTGCAATGAGCAGCACCGTCATGACTGTTTTCTCAATTCTTTTAGCTGCCATACTCTAAAGCCTCCTTCAGTTACGATACGGGATGGTCGCTTGAACCTGAGCCTTAATATTCGACATCTTTTCTCTTGACTGCGAATTGCAAGACCGTTACAGCAATAATGATGATGAAGAGTACAAACGATCCTGCGGCCGCATAGCCAAAATTGCTAAGCTGGAAGCCATTGTTATAGATAAAGAGAGCCATCGACATCGTGGAGTTGAGCGGGCCACCCTTGGTCATAACCAGCGGCTCTTCGAAGAATTGAATCCAGCCGATCAATGTCGTAATGGTGACAAAGAAGGTCGCGAAGCTAAGCAGTGGTACCGTAATGTACAGGAGCTTCTTCCATTTGCTTGCACCATCAATCTCCGCCGCTTCATAATAGGAGCGCGGAATCCCCTGCAGCGCAGCCAGGAAAATGATCATGTTAAGTCCGATGGATTTCCAAACGGCCAGAAGAATCAGCGATAGCTTGGCTAGTGCCGGATCTGTCAGCCACTGCTGAGCCGGCACTCCGAACCAGGACAATATATGGTTAAAGAGGCCGTAATGGCTGTTATACAAGTAACCCCAAACAACCGCGACCGCCACAATATTCGTAATGGAAGGCATATAATACACGACGCGGAATGTCTTAAACAACAATCCCGTGCCATAGTTAAGCAGCAGGGCAGCGCCCATGGCAAGCATTACGACAAGCGGAACTCCGATAATAACATAGAACATGGTGTTAAACATGGATTTCAGAAAGACCGGATCTTTAAATACATTGATAAAATTATCAAAGCCAACGCCTTCAATGTTTGAATAATTCGCGAGGCCGGCAAGGTCAATATCCGTGAAACTGATGACTAGCGCAACGATGATCGGAATGATTGAGAACGTCAGAAGCAGCACCAGTGCGGGCGCAATAAACATATAAGGATACTTATAATGGTTAAAGCGCTTGATAAAGTTCTGCAATGTCATTCACCTCCTGCAAGTGTGGGTTTCTCAATATAAGAATAACGTACGTTTTTAAACAGTCAGGCTTGTTTCATCCTTCGATGAAACAAGCCGGGCTGCGTTTAAGACGCACTCTTATTTTTTGTTTAGCATTTCGGTAGCTTTTTGATTCAGAAGATCCATTTCTGTTTTGATGTCAGCTCCACCAACGGTAATTTTCTCAAAAGCTGCAATAGCTTCCTTGGAAATCGCATCCCACTCCTTAATGAACGGAACAGGTTTAGCGTTTTCGAGCTGCTTTCCAAAGGTAGCAAAAATCGGATCTTCAAAGCGTTGATCTTCCCATGCACTCTTAACAGCAGGCAGGTTTTTAGCTACATCGTAGTTGGTCAGCTGCGATTCTTTTTCACTCATGAAAGAGATGAATTTAACGGCTTCCTCTGCATTTTTGGTTGTGTTGAATACCGACATGTTCGCTCCACCGAGGAACGATGCATTGTTTTCTTTAGCCGGAAGTGTTGTTGTTGCCCATTTGCCTTCAATCTCAGGCGCTTTGTCTTTAACACCTTGAATCATCCAAGGACCGCTGATAAACATCGGGAATTGTCCGTCTTTAAATGCGGCAAACAGATCCAAATCGCTCGCAAGCGGCGTCATTCCGGTATCGTAGAAGCTCTTCAGGTATTCCATGGCTCCCATGAATTCCGGTTCGTTAAAATGAGGCTTCCGGTTCTCGTCAATCATGTCGCTTCCATTCTGCCAGGCAAACATGGACAGGTAGTTCATGTCTTTGGCATCAATGGTAATGGCGTAATTGCCGTTTCCTCTAGCTGCCAGCTTCTCACCGGCATCCTTCATTTCATCCCAAGTCTTAGGACCTTCCGGGTAGCCGACTTCGGCCAGAATGTCTGTGCGATAGAACAATACGCGTGTCTCCACGTACCACGGGATACTGACAACCTTGTCATCATAACTCATGGTTTGGATAGCACCGTCAAAATAGTTCTCTTGTTTCAGGCTAGGATACTGCTCAAGATACGGCGTCAGATCGAGCAAAGCTCCAGCCTGGGCAAACTCTGGAATCCAGGTGGTTCCCATTTGCACGACATCAGGACCACTCTTCGATGCAACCGCTGTAAGCAGCTTGTCATGTGCACTGCCCCAAGGGATCAATTGAACGCTCACCTTAACACCTGGATTTTTCTCTTCATATTCCTTAATTAAGGTTTCGTCTGTTGTGTCACCCATCAACCAAACTTTCAGTTCTTTCTTGCCTTCGCCGCCTTCCTTGGCATCTTCAGACCCACCAGAACATCCGGCTAAAACAACCGAGAACATCAGCATTGCTGCCAACGTCCATAATAATGATTTTTTTCTCATTCTACATTCACCCCGTTTTTAATGTTTACCAGCATGCAAAACGTAATACGGAACTTAAATTGAAAGCACTTACTTCGAAACGTTTCGATTTTATTCGAAAAAATAAAGACGCTGGATAAAGTACAAATCTATAATCCTAATGTCTCTTCATTCCCCCTATAAAGCACCTTCTCATGCTTATTTCAGGTATAAACATGCTTTTGTGTATTCATAATAATCTGCTTGATTGCTTGATAACTTCAAAAAACGCATTCTGTTTTGAAACGTTTCGACAAGTTCATTATAGCTTCCCTTGAGAGCGATTTCAATATCCTTTTTATTTTTTTATGAGTCTATTTTTTGACAAGCGCTGTGAGCTTCGACCCCATAAGAAAGAGCAGCCGGCCGGAAGCTTGCCTGCTGCTTTATAACATTCCATGTTATTTTTCTTAGTGAGGGCTGGAAGCGTCAGCTTGTCTTGCATTCTTGTCGTGGAGGTTATGATTCAGCGAGCTGTTCTTGCTAAGCCGTGCATGCACCATGAAGGATAAGCAGGACAACACCGCAACGCCTGCTGCCAGCCACGCCACTGGCGTCAATCCCCCGCCATCATACATCGTTCCCATAGCATAAGGACCTATCACCCGTCCGACAGCTCCCATACCGCCTGTAACGCCGATATAGAACGGTGCTGCATGACCTGCCCGCTCCGAGATAAAGGCCGGTACAGCAGGTGAGATGAGCATTTCGCCGAGTGTAGCCAGCACCATCGCAAGCACCATACCCGGATAGCTGTGCATCGCCACAATAACGAGGTAAGCAGACAGGTAGAACAGTGCGCTCACCGTCATCTGGCTGCTCTCCGTCCGGGCAAACCAGCGCTTGATTGCATTGGTCAGCGGCTGTGCGGCAAAGATCAATATGCCATTAAGGGTCCATAAATAACCATAGGCTGTCTTGGACATCCCCTCTGAGATGATGAAGGGAGAGACGCCCGTATTCCAGATCGAATTACCGAACCACAGAAACAGAGAGCCCAAACCCATGAAGAGATAAATTCGGGTGTTTCCCAGCAATGCCCAAGCACCGGGGCCTGCGGGAAGCGGAGTTTTGGGCTGCGGGTGATGGGACTGCTCCGGTACGCCGGGTCCGTCCAGCTTCGTCAGATAGGACAGGAAGAAAATCGCAAACCCGAAGGAAGTGACTCCGTTTAAGACAAAACTTAAATGATAGGATATCTCTGCCAAAAATCCACTCATGGCCGTACCTAGCGCTACACCGATATTGTTAGCAACATAGATGACATTGAACAGCTCACCCCGTCGATCGGCAAACCTGAATCCGATAAAGGCCTGAATGGCCGGCATGGATACTGCGTTGCAGAACCCGATGAATCCCATCATCGCGATGAAGAGGCCCCATAGTCCGTTAATGAACGGAAGAGTAAACAACCCCAGCGCATTCAACAGCAGGGAGCCCACGATGAGTTTCTTCACCCCAATTCGGTGATACATGGCCCCGCCCAGGAGCTGGCCCGCAATTCCCCCCATCGATTGAATCAGAATGACAAAGCCGGCATCCTGCATGCTGCGTCCCAGCTCATCAAATACATACATCGTTGTCAGCGGCCACATCAAGGAGCCGCCTGCAGAGGCAACGAGACTTGCTACAAGAAAACCTTTAACTTCCTTAGGGTACTGCTCCAACCATTTCATGTTTATTATCTCCCAGCAGCCTCGCAGCAGTATAATCGGCATAAGCATATATAATCAAAAAGAAAAGCCCTTGCGGGCTTCTATGGTTCTTCTAATAGAAAAGAGAAAGACAACGTCTTTTACTTATCATATCATCCTGTGAAATTTACATTGCTTGTCATTTCTTCGCCCAAATCCTAGTATCGCTTGGGGCCTATGTTTTTAGCAAGCACACTCATTGACGCTTTACCTTGACAGCGAACATGAAACTAAACTGAACGGATCCCTCTTCCCTAGGCAGAGCTATAGTTTGGGGCCCTGTCTACCCTCCTCTCTTATCGGGGTTTGCATTTCTGGCTCTTGCCGGTATGCGTATTTGAACCGAAGTTCCGATTCCCACTTTGCTGAAGATAGACACGCCGTACTCGCTCCCGTAATGCAGCTTCACCCGCTGGTCGATATTGCGGATGCCGCAGCCCGTATGGTTGTTATCCCGGGGATCGAATATTTCCTCGATTCTCCCCTGCTTCATGCCGAGACCATCGTCGATGATCCGATAGAGAATCGTATCCCCTTCCTTTTTGACGACAATCCGAATATGAATGCGATCCCCGCTCCACGCATGCTTCAGCACATTCTCGATAAAGGGCTGCAGAATCAGTTTAATGGTCTCGTAAGGCCATATACTTGTATCCACATCAAAATTGACTTCCATGCGCTGTCCGTATTTTACCTTTTGGATATCCAGATATGCATTGGCCTGCTCAATCTCTAATGCAATGGGTATTAATATTCTTCCCGAATTTAGTGTAAGCCGATAAAATTGTGCCAACTGCACAACCATATTCTGCAGCTTCTCCGTCTCGCCGAATTTCGCAAGTTGATTAATGGAGGATAGCGTATTGTATAAGAAGTGGGGATTAATCTGCGATTGCAGCATTTCAAGCTCTGCTTCCTTCTTTTGAAGCTGGGTTAGATACACTTTATTGATTAACGCCTCGATATCTTCGCCCATTGCATTCAAGGCATTCGCAATTTGCGGGAACTCCCCTTTGCCCCGATAAGCGATCCGTTTATGCAGCTCCCCTTCCCTAAATGCATTGAGTACCCCTACAAGCTTCTGGATTCGCTTAGAGAAAGATCGGGATATCACATACCCTGTATATGTAAACAACACGACGCAGATGATGCAGATTACTATTAATACGGTTCGTACTCTCTTCGCTTCCTGTTCAATGATGTTAAGCGGAACCTGCGCAACAATCTTCCAGTTCTTCTGCGGCAAATCTTCTTCAATCACCAAATAATTCTTCTTATCGTTGGGTGCTATAACGGCATGCGGATTTACCTTGTCACTGGTATGGTCAGGGTCTTCAACCATTGATCCGGAAGTAAACACGACATTCCCAAAAGGATCCAGCACCGATAACACACTTCCGTCGCCAAGCTTCGTGTAATCCACACTGTCGAACAGCTGCGACAAGCGAACACTGAACCTCATGATTCCCACTTCTTGAATATCGAGCGGATTATTCATATCCACGATGCGCCGAATCAGCGAGATCCGCCCATCCCGCTCATCCTCTTCTACCTGCCTCCACGTCATCGTTGAATTATATTTCTCTTCCGGCAGCGTGAAATACCAAAACTCACTCGAAATTCGAGTCATATGGTACATATCCCAGCTTTGTTCGTTGAAATCTTGATTATTGGCATTATCCCAATTTCTATATCTCTCGTACACCGTTTGATTATGAAAATAGACGGATAGCCTTAAATTAAGGCCAACCGCCTTCGCGGCGCTCTCCAGCTTCGGGAGAATGACATTGTTCATGCGGATATGATTATCAGCGCCTGATAAATTCCTGAGGACACTCTGAATGAAGGCAGGATCATCGTACAATGTCGCTGAAGTCTGGACGATATCATCCACTTTATAGGCCACATTATCCCGGATCTGATTGAGCGTCCCCTGGATGTTGACCCGGCTCTGTTTGCGCATGGTGTCATCGTACATCGAGTGTGAAATATAAAAGTTCACGAAAACCAACAGCAATATAAATATCGTAAAGGTCAGCATGAGCTTGTAACCGATGGGTATATACCCCAGCTTCTTACCGTTTATTCTGGATGATGTGGTCCAGCGAGTATTCATCCCAATTCTCTCTTTCGAAATTCCATGGGTGTCATCGCGAATTTCTCTTTGAACTGCCGGCTGAAATAAGGAAGATAGCGGTATCCTACCTGATCGGCGACTTCATAGACCTTGAGACCCGGCTGTTTCAGCAATTCGCATGCTTTTTCCATACGCAGTTGGACAAGCAGTTCATTGAACGTATTTCCTGACCTCTCTTTAATCAGGAACCCGACATGACTCGGCGAAAAACAAAAATGCTGCGCAATATCCTTGATCGTTATATTCTCACTCATCCGCTCTCTCATCAATTGGATAACACTACGAATGAATTTACCATCCTTAGAATTGGATTTCTCATATAATCTTTCGGAAATTCCGAATATGTGCTGTATAAACCAGGAACGAATATCACTGACGGTTTCGAATTGCATCAAAATATCCAGGTGATGGATCTCCATGCCCAACAGGTCAAACAAATCTTCATTTCGACTGCTTAAATATTGTTCGAGCTTCCAGATAATATAATTCGACATATTATGCACGGTAAAGCGGGAGCGCAGATTCCTTATAGAACCAAATAACTTCTCCAGTTCATCACAAATTTGAACCAGCTCATATTTCTCCATCGCTTTTAGGAGGACATTCATGCGCTCATCAAGCATCCGCGCATCGAGCATGCCTGGCTCCGCACTGACATCTTCATACTTGATCATACTTCCCTTGCCAAGAAACATCTTGGCCTCCACAGCTTCCACCGCTTGCCTGTAGGACAGCTGAAGCTGATTCAAGTTGTGTACGGGTTCCCCAATACCCGTTGTCAGGGATGTCGTCAAATGCAACTGAACGTTATCCGTCAAGGTACGTATCGTATGGGTGGCGCTTACGTCCTCAAGCAGGATCGCTACCCGCTGCGAGGACAGCTTGCAGTATGGAAGCATGCCGCCATCTGTAATCGCCTCCTGGATACGCTGCAGAAATATTCTTGCCAGTTCCCTCTTTGAAAAAAGACTCCCTGTTTGGCGCCAAGACAGATTATCCAGTTCCATGACGGCGACGCGGATCGGCCACTTCAACTGGTCGAATTCATAAGAAATACTCATCTGTGTCAATAATTCCTCTGATTCTTCCCGTTCAAGCAGGCGTATGAGAAAGTCACTTTTGACAATGGGGATCATCTCCTGATAAGCCATCTCCACCTCGCGCTGCTTGATCTCCTCATCCAAATCCCGTTTTACCTTGATTAATGAAGCAACCAGTTCCCGATCGTTCATGGGCTTCAGAACATAGCTATACGCCTTCAATAAGAGTGCTTGCTGTACATAGCTAAATTCCTGATATCCGCTGACGAATATGATCCGAATGTTAGGTTTATGCTCAATCGCAATCCGAGCAAGCTCGAGCCCGGACATATAGGGCATATTGACGTCGCTGACCAATATATCAACTTCCTGGTTCTTTATTATTTCGCATGCCGACAATGCATTATTGACGCTCCCCACTAACTCCATGTCCAAATCAGACCAAGGAATGAATCTTCTCATTCCTTCAAGATCCAGTTCTTCATCATCCACAAGCAGCACCTTGTACATGGAACCCCTCCATAATGGTAGATACACCTCTACTTACACATACGTGCAAAAGACTATTTGATAATAAAACAGAGATATCCCAAAGAATCTGGTGGATTCTTTGGGAGGCTTCCCTGTAATAACGCTGTAATTAATTATTTTCTCTTCGCCAAGTTCTCCTGCCAATTGGCTGTACGGTAATCAAGAAGCTGCTGGTAACCCAGATCCATCAAATCCTTGTTCCCTTGGTCAAGAATTTTATCAACCTCTTCGTCACTCTTAGCCATTACGGATTTGGCATAAATTTCGAGGAACAATTCATTTACAGATGTTTTTATAATGCCTTCATCGGAATCCGGGGATGGTTCAATACCGGAAAATTCCGTAACGTTTAATTGAGTTGGCCAAGTAATCGTTTGTTGGTAACGTGTTCTCCAATCCTGCTCTTCGAACGGAAGATCCTTCATATATTTATATTTGGAAGGGTCAATATAACTCGTATTCCCTACAAACATAACCGGAGAATTTTCGGATTGAATTTTGGCTACTTCTTCGGGATTATAAGTCTCGGTGAAATTCGGCTGACCCTGCTCATCAAAGCCTTTCCAGTTCTTACCCTCAGGACCGAAGAATTGCACGTTCATTCCTTCCGGACCTGTATACCAGTCAAGGAATGCAAAGATCGCTTCAGGGTCTTTGGCAGCCGTTGTAATATATGCAGCATTCCATCCAAAGCTTGTGTAGGTCCCTGGATAAATCTTGTTCTTATCCAGACCAGGCTTATGAATAGGCCAGATCATGAAATACCCGCCGTCCGGATCCTTCTTAATTAACTCCGGCTGTGCTTCTCCTGCCATATCTGTCGGACTGGCTCCGGCAAACACAGCGACTCGGCCTGTCATGACTTTCTCCAGCACTTGATCTTCCGTTTGGTTAAAGGCATCTTGTGAAATGAGTTTCTCTCTGTAAAGTTTAGCGATATATTTCTGAGCCTCACGGAATACCGGATCCATGAGTAGCGACGTCAGCTTGCCATCCTTTGGAACCGCTAACAAATTAGCGTTAAGGTTGGTGTAGCTTGCTCCCTCTCCGAAAGCCGTATATAACACACCCAGTCCTTGTCGATCCTGTGCGCGATGCGGCTCGAACGGAACAATCTCGCTGCCATACTTTTCTTTAACCTTTACCAGGTAGTTATATAAATCATCTGTGGTTTCGAGTGGCGGCTTGCCCAGCTCTTCGTAAATTTTCTTGTTAATTACATAACCTGCATTTCCGTAAGGATTGGATGAGTACCAGTTAGGAAACCTGTACAGCTTGCCGTCTTCAGCACGAAGCAGGTCCAGATCGCCCATCCACGTTTTCAGGTTGGGATACTTATCCAGATATTCATCATAGGCTACCAGCTTTCCTTCTTTACGAAGTCTCTCCATATCCTGATCCTCACGGTCTGCCCAGATCATGTCAGGCAAATCGTCTGATGCCATCATCGCGCTCAGCTTTTGCGTATGTGCTCCGGCAGCCGCTATCATATTGAGCTTAACTTGCTTTTCTTCGCTCAAATATTTGCCGATAGGCGTGCTTTCCCATTTAGGGAAATCTGTGTTTCCATAGTGTGCATAAGCTGAAAATTCCAGCGGCTTCTCGCCAAGCACCCATTTACCTCCATCCCCCTCTGCTGGAGGGTCAGTCTCTTTATTCCCCTCATTGGTTGTTGCAGGCGGTGTCGCCGGCGGTGCGGCTTCTTTTTTACTCCCGCATCCGGCAAGAACAGTAACCATGACCAACAGAAGCGATACCATTACGAGCAATGGCTTTTTCGTCTTTCTCATATACCTAACCCCTCTCATTTCCAAGAATATATATGTTCAAAGCTGTTCGCCTTAAACCGTTCGGCCACCTACTCTTTCAACGAGCCTACCAGCACGCCTTTGACAAAATATTTCTGCACAAAAGGATAGACCAAAATGATCGGCAAGGTCACAACAATCATCATCGCCATCGTAAGCGACTTGGAAGTAATTTGCCTTGCTTGATCCAGAAGAGCAACCGAAGCGCTGTCGAGCACGGTGCTTGAACCGGATACAATATTGGCATTCAAGGTCTGTCTCAATATCGTCTGAATGGGCAGCAAAGTATCGCTAGTGATGTAGATGCTTGGCAGGAACCAGTCGTTCCAATGGCCAACGGCGGTCAACAAGGACAGCGTGGCGATAACCGGCCCGGACAATGGAAGAATAATCCTGAAGAATATACCCCAATTGCTGCAGCCATCAATATTGGCCGATTCTTCCAAGCCAACGGGAAGGCCCTTAAAGAAAGTTCGGAATATAATCATATTCCAGACGCTGATAAGTGATGGAATAATAAACACCAGAAAGCTGTCCATCATACCCAGTGAACGGATCAAGAGATAGGTTGGAATCAATCCTCCGCCAAAGTAAAGCGTGAATATAAAGAACACCATATAATAGCTCCGTCCGATCAGATAGGATCGAGTCATCCCGAAGGCAAGGAGCGCTGTCATGAAGATGGAGGTTGCGGTTCCGATTACGGTACGGCCTATGGATACGAGAAACCCGTTAAGCAGTCTTTCATCTTGCAGTATGATTTTGTAATTTTCGAGTGTGAATTCTCGTGGCCAGAAGGTGACCCCTCCCTTGGCGGTATCCACACCTACATTGAAAGAAACAGCCACCGCATTCCAGAACGGATAGAGTGCCGTGAAGGCGAGTAGACTGAGCAACGCGTATACCACAATGAGCATGACCTTGTCACCAAAGCTAATTCTTTTTAACATGCCGTACCTCCTGAGGGCTGCTGATTCTTACCATAAGCTGTTACCAGATCTTCGAGCCATATAGTTCGCGATCGTTAGCAGTCCTACACTGATGATTGCCTTGAACAATCCGATAGCAACCGCATAAGAATAGCGATGTGACCCCAAGCCTACCCGATAGACATACGTATCAATCACATCAGATACAGGCCTTAGCACAGGATTGGATGCCAGGAGCAAGATGTCCTCAAAGCCAGCGTTGAGCAAGTTGCCGATGGCAAGAATCATAAAGATAATGACTACCGGCATAATCGAGGGAAGCGTAATCAAGTAGATCTGCTTCGCCTTGCTTGCCCCGTCGATATCTGCAGCCTCGTACAGAGCAGGATCAATGCTTGCAATCGCAGCCAGGAATACAATCGAGTTAAATCCGATATCCTTCCATACGTTGGCCGAAATGAGGATCGACCAGAAATATTCTTTCAACGAGAGAAAATTGATCGGTTCATCAATGGCCCCTATGCGCTCCAGCAAAATATTGATGCTTCCGTTTTCCGTGGATAGCAAGGCGGTGGCAAACCCCGCAACGATGACCCACGATAAGAAATAGGGCAGATACGTGATCGTTTGAATCACTCTTTTGAACAACATATGGCGAACTTCGTTCAGTAAAAGCGCCAGTATGATCGGAGCCGGAAATCCGATAACGAACTTCAACAGGCTGATGACAATCGTGTTGCGCAAAATCCTCTCAAACTCGGGGGCGGCAAAAAAGGCTTCGAAATGCTTAAAACCGACCCACGGGTTATCCCAAATCCTTGATCCGGTGAACAGGTTATAATCCATAAAACCGGTTATTACGCCATACATGGGCATATAGGCAAAAATGAAAACCAGAATGACCCCGGGTAACACCATGAGCTGAACATCCCATTGCTTCATCAAGCGTCTGAGGAAACTTTTACTGTGAACTTTGGGCTGCCGGGAAATGGGTGATTGCTGTTCTGCAGTAGCTTGCGGCATATTTATCCTCCCGTTACGAATTGATCTAAACGCATGCCGGGTCTCTGAATTTCTGCCATTCCGAAACCGCTTGCAATTGACTTAGTACCATTCTACCTATGGAAATTTATTCAAGCTATATAACAAAACCCCGATTTTTTATACTTCCACCGGAATGTGTTATCACTTTCAGCCCCCCACTTTCTTATCTATAAAAAAAGACTGCCTTCAGGTCATATAGACCTTCAAGACAGTCTCGTATTCATCTTTTAGATACCCTTCTCTTTAGCCCTGACCTCGACTACCGTCGAGAAAAAGGTGGCCCCTTCGCCCATGTCGGACAGCCTGTCCGGCGTAAGGGCGTTAGCACGCTGCTTCCGGCCTTCGCCTTCCCACCACAAGCCTTGACTGACCACGGTGCCCGGCAGCATTTTATCTGTTACCTTCGCCCGGACCTCATAGGTTCCGCGGTCATTATATACCGTAACCATATCTCCATCCTGTAACCCGCGCTCCGCTGCATCCTCCGGATGGATCTGCAGTGCGGGCTCCTTCTCCAGCTTCTGATGTTTCTCCACATTCGCAAAGGTTGAATTCAGGAAATTGTGATTCGGCGGGGAGATGAACATCAGCGGATATTGATGCCCGCGGCCTCGCCTCACGCCATCATATCCTTCCTTCAATGGCACGTAAGTCGGAAGAGGCGGAAGACCGGCTGCTTCCAGCTGTGCCGAATACAGCTCAATCCGGCCGGAAGGCGTCGGCAGACGGTCCAGATACGTCTCCAGCGGGGTCATGTCGAGCTTCACGTGGCGGTGCGCTTTCAGCTTGTCCAAGGTAACGCCGTTCAGATAAGGGTTGTCCGGATAGTCGAGCGCCCTTGCAATCATCTCTTCTTCTGTCTCATAGAAAGCAGGCTCATTGAAACCCATGGCCCGTCCCAGCAACGAGAACAGCTCCACATTGCTCTTGCTCTCCCCAAGCGCTGGAATGACCGGCTCCTGAAGCTGGATGTACTGATGCCAATAGGAACTGAACAGATCCGTATTCTCAAATGAAGAGGTTGCCGGAAGCACGATATCTGCATATTTCGCTGTGTCCGTCATAAACAGGTCATGTACAACGGTAAACAGATCTTCCCGTGCAAAACCTTCGCGCACCCGCTCCGTATCTGGAGCGACAACGAGCGGATTGCTGCAATAAACGAACATGGACTTAATCGGCTGCTCGGTCATCGCAAGTGCCTCGCCAATCCGGTTCATGTTGATGGTTCGGGCCTCGGGATTCGGTCTCAGATCCGGGCGCTCCAGTGCATCGCTGTCCATACTGTTATAGCCGCCATTCGACTTGGAGGCACCTCCGCCCCGCTTGAGCCATTGTCCGGTCAAGGCAGGAAGCGCCGCTATGCTGCGTACCGTCAATCCGCCATTATCGTGATGCTGAAGTCCGTTTCCGATGTGGATATAAGACACCTGGGCTCGGCCATACAACTCAGCCAGCTTCTCGATATCCTCAGCCGAAACGCCGGTAATGGAAGACACATACGCCGGCGTGTATGTTCTCACATGCTCGCGCAGCTCCTCATGACCCAGGGTATAGTGCTGGAGGAACTCCTCATTCACCATGCCGTCACGAAACATAATGTGCATAATACCGACGGCCAGGGCCGCGTCCGTGCCCGGAAACAGCGGAATGAACCAATCCGCCCATTGCCCGGTCTGATTTTTATGAACATCAATGACAATGACCTTGGCACCGGACTTGCGCGCTTTCTCTGCGAGCACCACCTGGTGCATATTGGTGCTGACGATATTGCCGCCCCAGACGATAATGACGTCAGCCAGCACCGTGACCTCAGGCACGGTGCCTCCGTTAAAGCCCATGACGGACTTCCAGCCTTCACTGCCTGCCGAATTGCAGATGGACTGCTTCAGCCGGCTGGCGCCCAGCTTGTTGAAGAATCTCCGGTCCATGCCGTCCACGCTCAATATGCCCATGTTGCCGTAGAAGCTGTAAGGCAGAATGCTCTCGGAGCCGTGTTCCTCGAGCAGCCCCTTGTAGCGCGCGGTAATCTCCTGAACCGCTTCATCCCAGCTGATTCGTTCGAAAGCGCCCTCTCCCTTGGTGCCTACCCTCCGCATCGGATAGAGCACACGCTCCGGATGGTATACCCGGTGTGCCATATTGCGGACTTTATTGCAGATGGCTCCTTGCGTAACCGGATGGTCCGGATCTCCGGTAACCTTGACGATTTTCCCGTTCTCTTTATGCAGCAGCAGGCCGCATGTATCGGGACAATCCAACGGACATACCCCTGGAAATATGCCATTTTCCTGCTGAATCATGTCTTGAGTCATTTCGTCCATTTCCCCCTTCTGCTCGGCTGCATCCTATCCCTTATCTTAAAAGAACATCAGGGTTCCAGTAAAGTCATACATTTTTTTCTAAATAGGGTGATTCACGCTTCTCCCTGCCGGGTATATTCCTATCAAGAGCAAAGAAGAGGAACCCAGACCCTTTCTCTTCCTTGCCAAATCATGGACCACTCCCAAAAAATTCGCCATGCCGTGTCTCCTCCCCCGAGACCGGCATGGCGAATTTGCTTTTTATGGTAGACGTTCCCTTGGTGCCCGCGATTTTCTGCAATCGATACTGAATTTATTATGATACCTGCTGTGCTGAATGAACCTCAGGAGGACTTCCAGCAGCAGGAGTCGTTGTCACGGCTGCGGCGTCATTGTGAATGCCGGATACCTCCTCCGCCCTATTGCTATTCTTCAAGTAAACAGACCCGTAAGCAGCGGCCACAAACAGCGAGCCGCCCACAAAATTGCCAAGCCATACCGGAATGAAGTTCATGAAATACTGCCCCCAGCTGTAATAACCTTCGAATATCGCTGCCGGGATTAGGAACATATTTGCCACCACGTGCTGAAAGCCGATAGCGACAAAAGCCATGGTCGGGAACCAGATCCCCAGAATTTTGCCGCTCATCTGATCCGATCCGTAGGAGAGCCATACGGCAAGCGCAACAAGCCAGTTGCACCCGATGCCGGACAAGAACGCCTGCAGGAAGCTGTCGTCCAGCTTATGACCTGCCATATTAACCAGCTTCTCCAAGTATACGCCGCTGCCTGTTAGCCCGGTCACATGGCCAAAGAAATAGGCAACAAACAATGCCCCCGCCAAGTTGCTTACCGTGACAAGCGCTAAATTCCGGATCAGTTCCTTGGTGGAAATCCGCTGCTTGAATCTGGCCAAGGACACCGCCATCATGTTGCCCGTCAGCAGTTCTCCGCCTGCAAGCAATACCAGAATAAGCCCGACCGGGAATACCGCCGCACCTATAAAACCGGCAATCCCTCCCCAGGCCGGAGATGCTCCGGCGATAACGCGGATATCCAGCAGAAAGCCGAGCGCAATGAATGCCCCTGCCAAAAAGCCTAGTATCATAACATTCAAGGTGGAATTGCGTGCTTTTTTTACACCGGTCTCCACGGTAATTTCTGCGATACGATCAGGTTTGTAGTAGGCCATGGTCTCTCCCTCATTTCTCCTGCATTCGTTCTATTGCGTATGTCCGATGCAGCCCTTGGTTTCCTATTTATCGTTTACCATCATTGTAACGCAGCTGTATCACCTTGAACGTGAATTATGTCACGTTTGTGTCCATCAGGGGAGGACAGCGTTCAGATGAGACATTCCCCCTTTCAAAGAAATTCGTTTTTCTTTATAATGTCGAATGGATGGGTCACACATCGGGGAAATCTATCTAAATAAACATCTAGGAGACTCCATTTATGAGCTTGAAACACAATCTGCTTCGCAAGAAGCCGATCCCTAATATGCAAGGTGGGGAAGTACGTTCCGCATTAAAAAAACAACTCAGTGCCATGGACCTTATCGTCCTCGGCGTGGGTTCTATCGTGGGAACAGGGATTTTTGTATTAACCGGCGTCACCGCCGCAACCCATGCCGGACCGGGATTAATCGTTTCGTTCCTACTGGCGGGTCTGGTGTGCGCCTTCTGTGCACTCTGCTACGCAGAATTCGCCTCCACCGTACCGGTGGCGGGCAGTGCATATACGTACAGCTATTCAACCTTTGGTGAAGGTTTTGCCTGGCTGATGGGCTGGGACCTGCTTCTGGAATACGGCTTCGCCAGCGCTTTGGTATCCAGCAGCTGGTCTGGTTACGTCCAGAGCATCCTTGCGGGCTTCGGGATACATCTGCCCACCGCGATAACCAATGCCTTTAATCCGGCCAACGGTACCTATGTGGATGTCCCCGCTATATTTATCGCGCTTCTGATCACGTGGATTGTATCGCGGGGAGCCAAGGAATCGACAAGGCTTAACACCTTCATGGTTTATCTGAAAGTTGCCGTCATTCTGCTGTTTATCGGCGTGGGGATATTCTATGTGGAGCCGGATAACTGGACGCCGTTCCTGCCATTCGGCATGGAAGGTGTCATGACGGGAGCGGCCATTGCCTTCCTCGCCTACGTGGGTTTTGATGTCATTGCAACGGCAGCCGAAGAAGTCAAGCAGCCGCAGAAGAGCCTCCCGATCGGCATTCTGGGTTCCCTGTTGATTGTGTCCGTGTTATATATTGCGGTTACCGCAGTGCTGACAGGTCTCGTACCATACAACCTGCTCAATGTGAAAGATCCGGTTGCCTTTGCGCTGCTCTACATCGAGCAGGACTGGATGTCCTACTTCATCTCGCTGGGAGCAATAGCCGGTCTCACCACCGTGCTGATGGGTGTCATGTTCGGACAGTCCCGACTGCTGTATGCGCTCGGCCGGGACGGACTCCTGCCGAAACGGATGAGCTCGGTCAATCCGAAAACGAAGTCGCCGGAATTCAGCACCTGGGTGTCCGGTATCAGCATCGCCTTGCTGTCCGGTTTTGTCCCCCTTGGCAACCTGGCGGATTTAGCCAGCATCGGCACGCTTTTTGCCTTCATTACCGTCTCGCTCGGCATCATCGTGCTCCGCAAAACGCATCCGGATCTAAAACGCACCTTCCGCGTGCCGTTTGTGCCTTGGCTGCCTTTGATTGCTGTTGCCAGCTGTCTCTATCTGCTGACCACGCTGCAGTGGATTACCTGGATCGGGTTCATCGTATGGATCGGACTCGGCATCATCATCTACGCTATATACGGATACAGGCATAGCACCTTGTCAAAAGGCGAATCATCCGAATACGAGTAGATCACCCCTACAGAATAGGATGTCAAACCACTTGGGATGATTGAAATAACAGCCGGACGTTAGAGCGCCTTTGTTCATTGGTTCAGACAACATTCTTAGATTAGAGCACTTGGCCTGCTCAATCTGAGCAAGAGTACGCAAAATAGCGGTGTGTGGATTAAATCCATACACCGCTATTTTTTTATGGAATATGCTGCTTTACCCGATCACCGTTATTTATCCGAAAACCGTTGTTTACCCGAAATACCCAATAACCGTTGATAAGTACGCTCGTTTTAGAACTATAGGGCAGTTGGTTGTCTGGTTGTCTAACGGACTGGAGAGACGCTATTGGATGGAAAAAGTAGCTTTTTGAATTCTAACGGACTTGATAGGCGTTATTTAGCCAATCTGATGGGAAATGTCCTTTTATCTGGCCTCATAGCGACGCTGGTGTCCGTTACGTTTACAATAGAAGCCAATTAGCGCAAATAACGCTTCTGATGTCCGTTAGAGATAGAGCTGGTGTGCATGAGAGTGTGCCGAAATGGCAAATCAAGCTAGCTTCCAGAAAGTGTACCCCAATGTTGGATGGAGCTCCAAAGTGCATCCTAATGTCCGATTGAGCTCACATTCAGAAGACACCAGCCCAGTGGACTGGTCTAACGGACTTGAGAGACGCTATTGGACGTAAAAAGTAGCTTTTTGAATTCTAACGGACTTGAGAAGTGTTATTTAGTCAATTTGATGGGAAATGTCCTTCTATCCAGCTTCATAGCGACGCTGGTGTCCGTTACGTTTACAATAGAAGCCAATTAGCGCAAATAACGCTTCTGAGGTCCATTAGAGATGGAGCTGATGTCCCGAGAGCGTGCCGTATATGTTAAATCAACCTAGCTTCCAGAAAGTGCATCCAATGTTAGATTGAGCTCACATCCAGGAGTACACCAGCCCAGTGGGCTGGTCTAACGGACTCGAGAAACGCTATTGGGCGGAAAAATTAGCTTTTTGAATTCTAACGGACCTGAGAGGCGTTATTTAGCCCATTTGATGGGGATCGGCCTTCTATCAAGCTGCATAACGCCGCTGGTGTCCGTTACGTTCACTATAGAAGCCAATTAGCACAAATAGCGCTTCTGATGTCCGTTAGAGATGGAGCTGGTGTCCATGAGAGTGTAGCGAATTGTCAGATCAAGCTAATTAGCGCAAATAGCGCTTCTGGAGTCCGTTAGAGATGGAGCTGGTGTACATGAGAGTGTAGCGAAATGTTAAATCAACCTAGCTTCCAGAAAGTGTAACCCAATGTTAGATTGAGCTCACATTCAGGAGTACACCAGCCCAGTGGACTGGTCTAACGGACTGGAGAGACGCTATTGGGCGGAAAAATTAGCTTTTTGAATTCTAACGGACCTGAGAGTCATTATTAAGTCAATTTGATGGGAAATGTCCTATTATCTGGCCTCATAGCGACGCTGGTGTCCGTTACGTTTACAATAGAAGCCAATTAGCACAAATAACGCTTCTGGAGTCCATTAGAGATGGAGCTGGTGTGCATGAGAGAGTGCCGGAATGTTAAATCAAGCCAATTAGCACAAATAACGCTTCTGGAGTCCGTTAGAGATGGAGCTGGTGTCCATGAGAGTGTAGCGAATTGTCAGATCAAGCTAATTAGCGCAAATAGCGCTCCTGAGGTCCGTTAGAGATGGAGCTGATGTGCATGAGAGTGTGCCGAAATGTTAAATAGAGCTGAAATCCAGTAAATGTACTGAATTGTCAGATCAAACGAACCTCCAGAATGTGCACCCCCATGTCAGATTGAGCCAACATCCAACCCGCTTATCGTGCGCTGTACCTAACTTGCAGTTTCTGCACAGAAGTTAGAGTAATCAGCAGCTCTTCATCCATCCTACGACTTAGGCCAGCGACTCTCCTCCCCAGAGGTTACACCTTGACCGTGGCGTTTACACTTACAGGCGCTTCCGCTTCCTCCTGGACAGGTTCCCTGGAAATCGGAAGCTTCATGCTGATGAAGGACGACAATAGGAAGAGGGCTCCCGCCGTGAAATACACCACAACAATCGAGGTTGCCGACATATACCATCCCGTAAACCCGGAGCCGATCAGCATCATGCCGGTAAAGACCGGCATCATCACGCCACCCAGCCGACCGATGAATTTCTCATCCACCTGCTGCATCATTACCGCCATTAATACGGTTTGAGCCATCGCCATCAGCACCCCGGTCAAAAATCGCATCGTGCCGGTCAGCATCGGCCACTGGGACAGCACCTCTACAAAGGTTGAGAGTCCCAGAAACGAAAGCCCTGCAAACAGCAAGTAGGTGCCTTTTACCTTACCTGCAATAACAGCGGCGATCAGTCCGCCAATCAACATGCCCAGACCTTCCAGAGCCGTAAACCACTGGACGCTGGACATATCCAGCTGGAGTCGCTCCGTTATGACAAAGATGTCCAAAGGCTGTACGAGTCCGCTGCCAAGCGCCAATACCACGTAGACCACGAGCAGTACTTTCAGTAATCGACTGGAAGCGATGTAAGAAAATCCGGCCTTCATATCCTTCAGTAAAGAACCGGCAGATTCTGTGGTATCCGGTGCTTGATCTACACTCGAAGGGAGGAAGGTTAATACGATCGCTGACGCAGCGAACAGAACCAGCAGGCTTATTAATGAAGCTAGAAGGCCAAAAGTTTGATAAATCGTCGTTCCAACCATGGGACCCAAAATAATAAACAGCGACATCAACGTCTGGGACAAAGCTGTTGCCGCTGGCACATGTTCATCCGGCAGGCACCGCTTGATGATCTTCATCGACGAAGGCTGCGAAAATTGCGAAACAACCGCTGATACCAGCGTAACGGCAAACACCGCCTGCCAGTATCCCGCTAACACCACGAACAGAATAAGCAGGATAGATAAGAAGCTTAACACGTCGCCCCATATCATCGTCCGCTTCGGCCGCCAGCGGTCTGCCAGCACACCACCGATCATGGAGATAACAAAAATCGGTACGTACTCAATGACCGTAAGCAGCGATACGGCGACCGGGTCATGGTTGCTCTTTTCCATAATGAAGAACAACAGCGCCATGTTGCGGATCCATATCCCTATATTTTGCATAAAATCAGAGACCATAAGCAGTACAAACGCACGGTTTCCAAACAATTGCCTCATGTTTCCATCCCCCTAATATAAAACCGACTGTTCGGTTTAATTATAATTACAGAAACGCCTTTTGTCCGTTCCAAGAACGATAACACGCTTCTGATCATTTCCTGATGCAAACTACGGCCTTCCATTCGTTAACACACCTTTTAAAAAGTACGTAACGCCCTTGCGGTATAAAATCCTTGATTTCTCCTGGGATCGTTCATAGTAAGAAATCGACAACCCATCCAGCAGCGATCCAAAAATAATGGAGATCTCATCGATATCCCCTTCCGATATCCGTCCCTCGCGCGCACCCTCCAGCATAATCTCTCGGTACAGCGTACGCGGACCCTGCAAAATAGCAAGCATCTCGGCCACAATCGTCTTATTCTCCGGCTGATTGATATAGAACTCCTCCGCAATCTTGGTCAGCGGATTCTGAAAATCATCAACCATATGATCGGCTATTCCATACAGCTTCTCTTCGAAATTGGTGTAATGGGCTTTTTTATCGTTCCAGCCTTCCATCCATTCCTGATTCTGCTTCGCCAGCAGCTTGACAAACAAATCTTCCTTGCTTTCGAAGTGATAATAAATGCTGCCCTTGCTGGCACCTGTATATTTGACCAGTTCATCCATCGATGTAGCCGCATACCCGCGCTGAATGAACAGCTCTTTCGCTTTATCCAGAATCAAATCCCGCTTTCGCTGCGCTTTTTCTGAAGACATAGATGTAAGCACTCCTTGTCTGGAATAACGATCTTAGCCCAAAGCCAAGACCTTTCCCTTAATAAAAATGAAAGTCAAGGTTCATGGAATCCATCCCCTCACAAGAAACCGACTATGCGGTTTACTCATAATCATACTGAAAACATCTCCCCGTGTAAAGTCAGCAACAGCATGCACAGAAAAAAAGGGATTCTGCCCTGCCCCGCAAAATCCCTTCCATCTCACAATCAATTCTAATGAAGCTTCCATTATTCCACTGTCCAAATGGCCCTTCCTTCTTTCATCGGATCGCCGTAACTTAGCTGCAGCCCCTGAACACCCTGCTTCACTTCGTACGGAATTTCACCTTTTAGTTCTCCGCCTGGTGCAACCGTACCATCCAGCATCTTCACATCATCCGTAATAGGGACCGTGTAGTTAAGATCACTGGAATCCGTCAAGGAAAAAGACAGCGCTGATGATATGACAAGCGGCTCCTGTCCATTGTTCTTCACAGTAAGCTCAACAACCTTAAACGTATGGCCAGCCTGAGGCTTTAAGTATTCATCGCCTTCTGAATCGCGTACGCTGTTCAGCGTAATGACCGCGCCGTGATAATCCACCGTGTCGCCCACAGCCGCAGGCTCGCCAATCGGTTTCACATCTGTATTTGCAGTTGATTCCTTATCCTCTTGGATCGGTTCTGTAGACGATTCTTCTGCAGACGGATCCTTCTCATCCGCCCCCTCGTTACCCACAACGGCCGGTGGAGTCTCTGCCGGGGGATCGGCCTGATCATTGGAACAAGCAGCTGTCAGCAGCATGGACAACAACACAGCAGCGACCAGCATAACTTTTTTATTCATTCCATTATCCTACCTCTCTGAAAGACTATATCTAAATGTGCGGACCATTTCCATTTCGCCTTAAAAACCCTGAATCCTTCATAAAAACATAAATCGATCGATTCCCTTTTATGGAAGACAGAAACGTTTCAGAAGAAGTTTTGCTTGCGCGATTATTCTTAAACAAGAAAAAGACCCCCGAATCAGGGGGTCTTCCAACTGTTGTCTCATTAAGAATGTATCGGAGCTTTCGTCTCGATCTCAGGCAATGCCTGCAAGCCAGCCGTGTTCAGGAAGTTCCACGGCTTGTTGTAATGCGGCTGGAAGAAAAAGTCGATGAACGCCAGCTCGTCGATAGTCATGCGATTCTGTATGCATACCGACAGCGTGTTGATGGACTGTGTCATATCCACTCTGGAAATGATCTGCGCACCCAACATCCGGCGGCTATCCTGTTCATATACCACCTTCAGCGTGACCGGTTCAAAGGTTGGCATAAACTCCGGACGGTAGTGATCCGTTATGGATACTGTCTCCACTTTAAGATCTTCGTCTTTGGCAGATCCTTCGGTTAAGCCTGTCGATGCAATGTTGTGCTCGTATATTTTCAATCCCGAGGTCCCCTGGGTGCCCATATAAGGCGTTGTCGGCTGCACGAGGTTGCGGGCAACAAGCGTACCCATCCGTACTGCGTTGGTGGCCAGAGGAATATACATCATTTTCCCCGTCGGATTGTAGAGGACCGAGCAGCAGTCGCCCGCCGCATACACATCCCGCTTGCTGGTCTGCATATATTGATCCACAACGATGGCGCCATTTTTCAACATATCCACTTGCCCCTTCAACAGCTCCGTGTTCGGGCGGAAGCCGATACAGAGGATAACCAGGTCCGTGTCGATCTCACCCTTGTCGGTGATGACCTTGTTCACGTTGCCATCCTCCCCCTGGAAAGAGGTTACCGTCTGACCCATCGCCATCTTGATCCCTTTTTCCCGGAAGGATTCTTCCACCTTGCCGCTAAATTCAGGGTCGAGATATTTGTTCAGAATGCGGTCGGCGCTGTCGATGAGGGTGACCTGCTTGCCGTTCTGCTGGAAAGCCTCAACAAGCTCCACGCCGATGTAGCCTGCGCCAACCACCGTAATGTGCTTCGCACCTTGTGCCTTTTCGATGATGGTGTTGGAATGGTTATAGTTTTTGCAGAGCAGAATATTATTCAGATCAATGCCCTCAAGCTTAGGCACAATAGGCCACGATCCAGTTGTTACGATCAGCTTATCAAACGTATCTTCAAAGGTTTCCGATGTAACCAGATTACGAACTTTCAAAATTTTGCGATCTGTATCCACCGAAATAATCTCATGTTTCATCTTGGTCTCAACACCCAGCTCGTCGAGCTTCTGAGGTGAAGAGTAAAACAATCCGTCAGGATCTTTTACAACACCCCCGACATAAAGCGCGATGCCACACGACAGGAAAGAGATATTATCATTGCGTTCATAAACGGTAATCTGTGCATCGGGGTAAAGCTTGGCGGTATTTACAATGGCGGACGTTCCTGCATGGGTACAACCGATAACGGCAACTTTCATGGTTTTTTCCTCCTCCAAATTTGAAGCTTTATATTTGTTTAAGATGAGCTGTTTTGACTGGATTCATGCTTGGTAACCCTTGATGAACTTGAATGCAGCGACTGGAAATATTATTGTGAATATTTTCACTTTATAGTCTCATTATAATGTGATTTATTTCACAGATCAATAGGCAATCTCGAATTTCACACATTGTTCATAAATTCACATGGTGTGAGTGATGAAAAATATGGACTGATGCGATGACAATTGCCGATGAGATGGACAACGTGAGCATCGTATAAATGGACCTTAAAACCTCAGCATACCGGCTTCAAATCAGGGCAAGCTAACAGATGTCGTTCCGATAAGTGAGATTAGAAGCATGAGGCCTAAACAGGTTTTCTTATTAATAACAGAATATGCCCTTTTTGAAACAACCGACAGCGGGTAATGAGTGTGCAGGAGGTGTTTGGAGATGACTACCGTATTTGTTGCTGGAGCCGGTGGAACAACCGGAAGGCTGATTGCGAAGCTTCTTGTACAAAAAGGATATCAAGTGCGCGGTCTCATTCCGGATGAGGATCATAAGCGAAATATGGAGCAGGAAGGTGCAGAAGGAATTGTCGGCGATTTGGCTCAGACTTATTCAGGGGGCCTGAAAGATGTCGATGCCGTTATTTGTGCAGTGGGGGCCGGGGTCACCGAGGATCCGCAGGAGACCGATCAAATCGGCACCGTCCGGCTGATCGAGCAGTGCGTGCTTGAAGGGATTCCACGCTTTATTATGATCAGCTGTATGGAGACCAAGAATCCGGGGAACCTGCCTGAGCTGAAACCATATCTGCTCGCTAAGCATAAGGCAGAAGTCATTCTTGCCGAGAGTACGCTAACTCACACCATCATTCGGGCAGGAGAATTAACGAATCATGAGCCTGCCGGAACAGTTGAAGCGGATTCCAATCTCCCGAAGGCCGGGCCCGTATCCCGTCATGATGTTGCGCATGCCGCGGTGTTATGTCTTTCACTGCCGGAGACGGAGAATACCACGTTTGATCTGATTCAAGGCCAGCGTCATATAGAGGATGCCCTGAAGGAGTTAGCCTCAAGTTAATATATTCGTTCCAAAAGAAAAAACAGGACTGTTCTCCTGCGGACAAATACGCCCTGTTAGGAAACAGCCCTGTTATATTAGCGATATATTCTGCCTTTAACCCAGCAGTGATTCGATAGCACTCTTCATCGATTCAGGTGTGTCGCGCGGTTCGAACCGCTGAACAACGTTACCCTCACGATCCACCAGGAACTTCGTAAAATTCCAGGCGATCTCCCCGCCTTCATTCGGTCCTGGCTGCTCCGATTTCAAATATTGAAACAACGGATGCGCCCCTTCCCCGTTCACATCAATCTTCTCGAAAACCGGAAATTTCACACCATAGTTTATTTGACAGAACGATGCTGCCTCTTCACTTGTCCCCGGCTCCTGTCCGCCAAACTGATTGCACGGGAAGCCAAGAACCTGTAGCCCTTGCTGGCCGTACTGGTCATACAGCTGCTGAAGCTCGCCATATTGTGGCGTAAGACCACATTGACTTGCCGTATTCGCTATAATCAGAACCTTGCCTGAATACTGATCGAGTGAAACTTCCTGGCCTGATGGGTTTGTTGCTTGATATTCATAAACTGACATCTTTGGATCTCCTCCCCGGCTTTGTTTTGAATGGACATTAGACTCCTGCCGTGACGCTGAAGCCTTGTGGTCTCCCTCCATCATACCGAATAAATGCCATCAAACCAAATCCCGGTTCTGATATGGCCATAAAGAGCATAAAGTGTATCCTTTTGTATCGAATTGAATGGTACTATGATCTTCAGCCTACATTGCATGCTTTGCCATAATGAACGGACATATACTTGATGACAAACAAGCATGTTTAGACAGCAGGTCAGCAGGGTAATGACCCGAGAGGATTGGATCTTATATATCCATCATATACTCATACATAAGCGAGGCAAGAGCAATGAAATTATACCCCGAAATGTTTTTATCTCCATGGCATCTCATCGTCCTTCTCATGGTCCTGATTGCATTTATCGGACTGATCATGGGCGGATATGACAAGAAGACGGTGCTGCGAAGCACAGGGCTCTCAGCGCTCATCTTCTACTTTATGCTGACGATCCCGATCGGCCTGATCACCCAGGAATCCCTGTACAAGGAAGAAACGATGATACAAAGCCTGGATCAGCGGTATGAGGACAAACACGCAAACGGTCAGCTTCATGGGACTCAGGATTACGTCATCGCTTATGTCGGTGCATATAAGAATGAGGATGACGCCGATATCGTGGTCTATGCAGGCAACTATCATGCGACTCAAACATTCAGTGGTCATATCCGGGTTTACCTCTACGACAGCGAGGATGAAGAGGTATTTATCAAGACCTACGAAGGCGTGACACTGAAACCGGGTGAGAAGAAAAAGCTGGATTCCACGTTCACCAGCCACCCCATGGCAACGTATCGATTCCATTATGAAGCGCAGCCCGAGGTATGAGGGCTGCGTTCTTCGTTTATATTATCAAGTTCGAGTTGACAGATGATTTTCTGGCCTGACACCTGCATCATTCGTTTGGGACACAGGCTGGCAGGGCTCTGGGATGGGCGGGAGGTTCTTGATGTCACGGCCTTTGCGCATATGCCGTATACCCAAATAGATAAGAGTAACCACCGGCAGAGACAGCATGGTCATGGCAAGCAGCATGCTCGACATCTGGTAAGAAGGGTCGGTTTCAACTTCGGAGAAGTCCAAAAAAACAAACGTAATGAACGTGACCCCCGGGAAGATGAGAATCTGCAGCCAGCGCATCCATTTCACCAGAACAAAAAACAGAATGGAGAAAAGTCCAAGAAGCAGAATCGGGTACAGCATTTGTTCCGGATCCACGGTACCTTGCTCTGCCGCACGGGTCAACCAGAATGCGATGCCGAACTGAACAGGGAATACCAGCCAGGCAAGCAGCCCCGTTCCGCGAAACGCCGATCTCCGCTTTTGAAGCGCCTCTTCGTATTGGTACAGCTTCATCTCGTATTCCAGCTGATTCAGTTCTTCTTCCGTCAGTTCCCGCTCCTCATCGCTCTCCTGCAAGAGACGGTCCAGATAAGGCCGATATTGCCGCTCTATATTGCCATCGAATGCGGTCTGTTCCAAATCCTCGTCTTCGCGAAGCACATCGGCAACCGATTCATCTGCCAGATCCTGTACGATGATCGAGGTCAGATATATCGGAAGGTCCCGCCGACCTATGACCTCCAGCCAGCGGTTGGCATCCATCGAATCGGTAAAAGGAATGGCCACCGTCCGGTCCCCCTGCTTTCCTGTACCCACGAGATACAAGACTGGCATCAGTTCTGCCATAGGCAGTGTTTCGCTCATTTTGCTCTTCTTATAGGCATAACTAAATGAAAAAATATACCTTCCATAGTATATTTCTTTCACATCGCCGAGCCATAGGCTCCCCTTGAATGAATCTTTTGACTCTGGGTCCCACCTCTCGTACTCCACATGATCCTCATATAACAAGTACTCATCCAGATGTGTGTTGTTCCAGACATGTCCCTTCAAACTTCTAAACAGCTTAGCTCCCATAAAGATGCCTGCAGGTATGGCAGCTAGACTTATCCAGGACCAAA
The DNA here is from genome assembly GCF_004000885.1 of Paenibacillus glucanolyticus NBRC 15330. Taxonomy (GTDB): domain Bacteria; phylum Bacillota; class Bacilli; order Paenibacillales; family Paenibacillaceae; genus Paenibacillus_AQ; species Paenibacillus_AQ glucanolyticus. Next base: position 374,766 of record NZ_BIMC01000003.1, on the reverse strand, counting down.
CATGGTTCCAGAGGTACAGCAGAATCAAGGGTCCCATCGTTAGCACCAAGCTAAGGAGCAGCCCCAGCACGTGCATTTCGAAGGTAATCACCCAATAAAAGGGCTGCATTTGGGGTTTTCTCTGCTCATGAATCACCAGAGACATTCAGGCAACTCCCTCCTCATATTCTATTGTTGTTATCGGAGAAAACAATATGTAACGAAAATGAAACAAGGCCCTGCCTCCCATAAATTATGTTTATGGTTTCATGCCGTTGTTCCGAACCAAAAAACCTCCCCCGACAGCGGCCGGGGAAGGTTTTCGTTTCATTCTTCGCCTTACTGAGCCGTACGGTTCTGAGCCAGTTTAACAAGCAGATGAGCCAGCTGATGCTGCTCCGCTTGTGTACCAACCTTCCATAATTCCTGAAGAAGCTTCTCCTCGGAATTACGGGGCTCCTCATTTGCCGCCAGGTAACCTGCTACCTTCTCTGCGGCCTGAGCGAGCTGCTCTTCATTCAAACCGATGCTCTCAGCAAGCTGAATTCGCTTGTTCAAATAGGATTGGAAGGCATCAAAGTCAGCCAGAATCCGCTCCTTATCCCCATCGTCAATTCGGTCCAGCGCATGGTCAACCTTACTCACATCCAGCTCACCATTCTTATTCACAACATGATTATGTTCAGACATGATAACGCCTCCTTGTCTTCGACTAGGTAACGCTCTGTACTTAACCGTGCTCCTCCGAATTGAAACAGGTTTCTCCTAAAAATTCCCTCAATACTTAACGCCCGCCGCGCCGTCCGCCGCCTTGGCCTCTTGCACCGCGGCCTTCGGAATTACGAGTACCGCCTTGACCACCGCGACTGTTCTGACTCCCCCGGCTTTCGGTCCTGGATTGCCCGCGTCCGCTGCTGCTGCCGCGCACTCCGGCCTGTGACGGCCCACGGCCTTCGCCTGCGCGACCTTCACGGCTGCTGCCGCCACGTCCACCAGCCTGTGACGGTCCTTGGCCTTCGCCTGCGCGACCCTCGCGGCTGCTGACCCGGCCAGTTCCACGCTCATCCCGGCGTGACGACTCGCCTCTTCCCCGGCTCTGCTCGCCGCGCGCGCTTCCAGAATGGTTACCCCGGCTCCGCCCGGAGCCCGTCCCACGATCCGCACGGCCTCTGCCTTGTCCACGTTCATTATCGGATTCGAGTGAGGAGACACTTCTTGCGTTTCTCGGTCTGCCTGCATCCCTGCCTGAATCGCCAGTGCTTTCCCGAAGGCTGCCAGCACCAGAGTCATAACGCACACGCTTTAAACGCAGGGAAATTCCTTCTTCAATTCGCTGCAGGTCATTAAGGTCCTTGCCAGCCGCGAAGGTGATCGCCATTCCGTTACCCCCGGCCCGTCCGGTCCGTCCGATGCGATGGATGTAACTCTCGACATCATGAGGCATGTCGTAGTTAAATACATGCGTAACGCCTTCCACGTCAAGCCCCCTGGCAGCAACGTCCGTTGCCACCAGCAGCTGCAGCTTGGCATCCCGGAATCGCTTCATCACCGCTTCCCGCTTCGCCTGGGACAGGTCCCCGTGCAGCTCGTCCGACTGGTAGCCATGGGCCAGCAGCGCATCATTCAAGATACTCGCTCTGCGCTTCGTCCGGCAGAAGATAATCGCCAGGAACGGGTTATACTGCTCAATCATCGTACGCAAGGCATCCTGCTTCGAGCGGTCCGTACACTCGACCACTACCTGCTGAATCTGCTCCAGCGGAATCGGGGAGGCTCCTTTAATGACTATATCAACCGGTTGATTCATATAGTTTCCAGCCAGCTGCTTCACCCCGGCAGGCATCGTGGCAGAGAAGAGCATCGTCTGACGCCGATATGGAAGTGCGTGAATCAGCGCCTCCACATCATCCAGGAAGCCCATATGCAGCATCTGATCGGCTTCATCCAGCACCAGCTGTTTGACACCGCCCAGCTCCAGCGTGCCGCGGCGTAAATGATCCAGCAGACGTCCCGGTGTGCCAATGATCAGGTGGCGCCCGCTCTCAAGCTTGCGCAGCTGCTTCTCCACGTCCTGCCCGCCATATACCGCCAGAATCTTAATGCCATCCGGCTCTCCGGCTGTGAGCTTCTTGGCTTCTTCCGTAATTTGCAATGCCAGCTCCCGCGTTGGCGCAATAATGAGCGCCTGCGGATACGCCCGCTTGGGATCGATCTGCTGCAGAATCGGCAGCATGAAAGCCAGCGTCTTCCCGGTGCCGGTGCGTGCCCGGGCGATAACATCTTTTCCATCGATCAGCAGCGGGATGCTCTCTTGTTGCACCGGAGTCGGCACCGTAATTCCCTGCTCCTTCAGTTTCCTTACTCTTTGTTCGTCAATACCCAGTTGTTGAAAGTTCGGCAAACGTTCCACCTCATTATAATTTTTTAGCATCTGCTGCGTTTATCTTCTATACTGGTTTGGCTGGATATCACGCATAACCTGTATTAGTCCCAACAAAATGTCCTTCGGAATCGTTCTAGTTGTAAAGAAACTGACAAACGTCCCTGACTTTGGTAATGTCAACATATAGATATCCAGTTTACACTAAGCGAGGAGGTGCTCCGAAATGAACAACGTACAGCTCATCCTGACAGCACTCATCCTGCTGATCCTGTTCGGCCTTATCAATCTGATGATCAATTACATATCGCGGCGTGACGGGGAGCCCCATGTTCCCTTCCGTAAGAAGCTGTGGCTTATCCCGCTGTTATCAGCCTTCATTATTATACCGCTTGAGCTCTTCGCTATGTTATATGCGGGATGGTTCCCATTGCCCGACCCAGCGGGATCCGGCGACACCCTTGCCTTCGACAGCAATGGCGTATTGCTGGGCTTCTCGCTCATCGTTCTGATCGGATTCCTGATCTTCGAGAGCCTTATTCACCCATTGGTCATCGCCTTGCTGCGGCTGCTCCTTCGCAAGGACGCCTCCATCTATATCAAGCAAGCCGTTACGATTGCATTCGATACGGTTCTGCTATACATCGTGTCCCTGCTGATACCGGCCATTCCGATCGGAGGCTGGCTGCAATCGCTGTTCATTGCGCTGTTCTTCCACCTGATTGAGTGGATCCTGATCGGGGTCCAAGCCTGGGTGCAGCAGCGCAAGCGAGCCAGAGCCGAATCTGCCGGCTAGGCTAGAACCTCCCGGATTTGAATATCGCATACAGCAGCCATGCGACCATGAGCAGGGCTACAATGAATCCGACTTCGATTACCGGGAAGCTCCACAGCATCATCGGCTCCCGACTGAGTGACGAACCGATAATCAAGCCAACCATAATAATGCTGAAAGCGAGAAGTACAATGCTGAAAGACAGCCGGTTACTGATCTGATCCAGCTTGCGCATCAACGCTTGCAGCTCCGGAACGCTGATCTCCACCCGCAGCTTCCCTTTGCTGATCAGAGCCGACAGCTGTCTGGCCTGTCCAGGCAGATCAAGCAAACTCTCCGCAAGACCCGCTACCCCATCCAGCACCTTCCTGCCGATTCGGCGGGTATTATACCGCTTCTTCAATAGCTTTCGTCCAAAAGGCTCCGCCATATCGATAATGCTGAGATTCGGATCCAGCATCTCGATGACCCCTTCAAGCGTCAGCAATGATTTGCCCAGCAGTGTCAGATCCGGAGGCAGCATAATCTGATGGCGCTGAGCTACGGCAAACAAATCCGTCAGCGCCTTGCCGATACGCACTTGGGAGAATGGAACATCATAATATTCTCCCCGCAGCCGATCCATATCGGACCGCAGGGAGTCCATATCACAATCCTCCGGGATCAAGCCCATTCTGGAAATTGCCCGGATCATCCCTTCCGAATTCCGCCGCATCAGCGCAATAATGAGTCCGGACAGATGATCCCTCATACTCTCACTGAGCTGTCCGACCAGCCCGAAATCCAGAAAAACCAGCTTCCCGTCCTCTCGGACGAGCAGATTCCCGGGATGAGGGTCCGCATGAAAGAACCCTTCAAGAAAAATCTGCTGCAGCATGCCGTCAATCAGATGCTCCGCGATAGCCTTCAGATCATGTCCCTTGGCTACAATCTCCTGCCGCCGGCTTAACGTAAGACCCTCCGCATACTCCATCATCAGCACCTTCGATGACGTGTACTCCCAATAAATCCGCGGAATGCGGATAAATTCATGCTCCGTCATCTGCGATGCAACCTTCTCTGCATTTCGGGCCTCATGGCTGTAATCCAGCTCTGCCATCATGGCTCTGGCAAATTCGTCAACAATCCGGTCCACCCGGTACAGCTTGACCCATTCCCAGTGACGCTCGGCAATCGAGATTAAATCCCGTAATATCTCCAAGTCACGGCCGATCATTCGGGCTACGCCCGGCCGCTGAACTTTGATCGCTACCCATTCTCCAGACTTCAGCCTCCCGGCATGAACCTGCCCAATCGAGGCAGCAGCCAGCGGCTTCTCTTCAAACTCACTCAATACGTCGTCAATCGGCATTCCCCATTCTTGCTCAATCAGCTCCCGCGCGCTGGCAGAAGAAAAAGGAGGAACCCGCTCCTGCAGCTTCACCAATTCCTGGATAATATGGTCTGGCAGCAGGTCGGATCTTGTACTCGCCAGTTGGCCAAGCTTCACAAATGCCGGCCCAAGATCCTCAAGCACCCGCCGGATGCGTTCCCCTAAGGTGATGGTCTCCGGCTGCTCCCTGGAACTCCAGCGGACCGGCAGCGACAGGACATGAAACAGTCCCATCTCCTCCACCATATAGCCAAAGCCATGACGCATGAGCGCCATGGCGATTTCCCGGTAACGTCCGGCATGTCGGATTCGGACCGCCATCTATTCCTGCTGCGATCCTTCCAGTTCTACGACCTTCTTCTCCAGAGCGGCAATGCGCTGTTCCAGGCTGGCGACATCACTCTCTTTAGGTACGTCCAGCTCGGACAATACACGCTGCACCTGTTCATAAATATACGTCTTGATCTGCGACTGCTCTTCTTCGCCGCGTTCCACGAGACGGTTCACAAGTGCCTTGGACTCCGCAGGAGCAAGCTCCCCGCGTTTAACCAAATCATCCACGACTTTCTCTACTTTTTCCTTGCTGACTACGGTAAGGCCCAATCCTAACGAGATTGCTTTTTTAAAAAGATCACTCAAGGTATATCCCTCCCGGTCGTTGTCTGGTTCCATTATAACCTGTAATGCTGGCAAAAACATCTATCCTTGGACTTGCCTTCATAAGTATAGAGAAGCTTCCTTATCAATTTCCCCTGATTTCACTCTAAATATGAGGGCATCTTGGTTTCAGATGAACAGAACGACCATTCAGGTGCCATCATGAAAAAAGCGAACAGGCGGGGGAAACCATACCCCCGCCTGTTCGCTTATGCATCTATTCCGTGAGGATGAAAAACGGCTTAGTCGTCATCACGATCGTTATCGTTATCGTTATCGTTATCGTCACGATCATCATCATGATCCCGGTCATGGTGGTCGTCATCGTCATCGTGGTCGTCATGCTTCTCATTCTCTGCCTTGATCACTTTGCCGCTGACGGCATGAACTTCTACCTCAGACGACCCTTTGGCTGTCTTGACTTCAACGTCATACACCCATTTGCCATCATCTTGGTCCAAATCCACTTCCACAGCAGTCCCGCCCTTAACATGTTGGACTGCAATAGCAGAAGCCTTGCCGGCACCAATCAGATTGGCGGGAATGTTGTCGCGGTCATTATCATCATCGTCCTGGTCTACCCGAACACCGAGGGATTTGCCTGTGTAGGCATCAATCCATACATCCACATCCCGGTTTTTCTGCTGGATCTCCACATCATAGACCAGCTTGCCTTTTTTGCGGTCGATATCAATGCTCTCCACTTTACCGCTGGCAGCGGCCAGTGCCAACTGCTCTGCCTTCTCCATACCGATCAGCTGCTGCTTCGCTGCCGCCTGGGTTTTCGCTGCCGGGGCCTTTTCTGATCCTGCCGCCTGCACAGCGTTATAACCGTATACTCCACTTGCCGCGATTGCCACGGACAGCGCACCTGCCCACAATGTTCCTTTTTTCATATCTTACGCCTCCTCTATACTCTCTTGGTTATCTCTACAAACCTAATATAAACGTTCAAAATGAGAGCACTCCGAGAGAAAGATTAGAAAACGATGATAAAATGTGAAATACCCTCTCATTATTCATCGTCATCATCGTCGTCCCATGTAATCGTCATAATTTCGCCTGTAATCGCATGGACTTGAATGGTTGCTTCCCGTCCATCTTCCCGCTCAATCTCCACCAGATAGTAACGGCTGCTCTTGCTCTCGCGATACTCCACGTCTTCAACCGTTCCCGCTACCTTCCCTAAGGAGAGTTTGGTCGCCTGTTCTTTGGTAATCATCGTTTTAGGCGGCTCGGGATTGTTGATCCCTGTACCGTTTCCGCTTTCGCCGCCTGTTGTTCCCTCCCCACCGTTCTCTCCCGGCTTGGGGGGGTTATCCTGATCCGGTGGCTGCACGGGGTCAACCGGCTCCGGCTCCGGCTTCACTTCCGCTTGGTCCAGTGGTTTGATGGACACGATGTCCCCGTTACGGGCATCCACTGTCAGCTCGTACTTTCCGGTGTCCGATTGAAGCTCCATCCGGTACACCTCACCTTCCAGGGATGCTTTTATAATCTTACCGCCCTGGTATTGCTCCAATACCCCACGAACGGCTTCAGCCTGTGACATGGCCTCCGTCGAACGGCTGAACGGACTCCAGACCGCATTCACAATGATCATAACAGCCACCACGAGAACGACACCCAGCAGCAAACTGACTCTTTTACGCATCTAATCACCTCGGACACATTCGTCTTTTCCGTCAGTATAGCGCAGTTTGGTTAGAATTCGATGAGAAAAGGGTGCTTTTCTTCTATTGGGAGGCCCTCATGCGAATCGTGGCTGTTGTGCCCACGCCAGGCAGGCTGTCCAGCTCCACAACGGCAGAGATGGCTGCTGCGATATCCTTCGCTAGGGACAAGCCGAGCCCCGCCCCTCCGCCGCGGCGGCCGCGGGCCTCGTCCACCCGGTAGAAGCGGTCAAACACATGCTCCAGCTCGTCTTTAGTTATTCCGATTCCGCGGTCGATAACCCGGATATAGGCCTCGGATGATTGGTTTCCAATCTCGATGATCATATGCTCGTCACTGTATTTACGCGCATTATCCAGCAGAATGAACAAGAGCTGCTTCAGCCTGCGGCTGTCTGTCCAGCCGAGAACCTCACCATCGGCTTTAATCTCCACCGTGCGATTGTAGGCATCGCGAAAAGCACGCGCCGAGGACTCCGACAATGCAACAAGATCCACCTGCTCCATCTCGACTTGCCACTGCTCCTGATTGCGGGCAAGCAGCAGCAGCTGCTCCGTCATTTCCTTCATTCGAATGGCCTCAGAGTGAATCGCTTCAACCGACTCCATGAACAATTCGGGCCGATCCATTCCACGACGCTTCAACAAGCTTGCGTAACTCTCAATAATGGTCAGAGGTGTCTTCAGCTCATGGGAAGCGTTGGATACAAATTGCTCCTGCTTGGCGTGATTGCTCTCCAGCAGCGTAATCATGTCGTTAAACGCAGCGCCCATCTCAACCAGCTCGTCCTTGGATTTCTCCTTCAGCTCGATTCGCCGGAAGCGGCCGCTTTGACGAATATCCTGCATCGTATGGATCAAGCCCGTGATCGGCTGCATGATCAATCTCCCCAGCACCCGCGTAGAAACCACGATCGGGACAAGTCCTATGGCGGTTACGGCCACCAGTACGATTCGGAGTGCCTGCAGCGTCTCCATCGTTGCGGCCAGGCTGCGGGAAATTTGGATGTTGTAAACAGCCCCGTCACTCCAAATCACCGGCATGGAAACCATCACGTAACGCATGCCTTCATACGAAATCTGCTTTACCTGCTTATTGATGTTATACGGCAGCTTGAGCCCTTCCATCTCCTCGCCGGAGGAGGTCACAAACGGAGATTTGACCTTGCTGTCCGCCGGGACGAATTGAATCTTCCCGTCAGCTGGTACATAGCTTCGCAGCAAATCACCGACGGGAATGGCAGCGGCTGAATGTGCCATGCCCCGGGCTATGCTGGACGCCTCAACCTCCGCCTGTTTCAGCTGGCTGTCCAGCGACATTTTGCTGAACACATAATAGATGCATAAATTCATGACAATCAGGATGACAGCCATCAGCACCGACGAATAGAGGTGGATTTTGCTGCTCAGCTTCATGGGGTATCTTTCAGCACATAGCCGACACCGCGAACGGTGTGAATAAGCTCCGGCTTGCCGTCCTGATCGATTTTTTTGCGGACATAGCGTATGTATACATCAACGACGTTGGTATCGCCGTAGTAATCATATCCCCATACGGCGGCAAGAATCTGCTCGCGATTCAGCACCTGCCGTTTGTTCTTCAGCAAGTATACGAGCAGGTCGAATTCGCGCGGCGTCAGATCCATTCTTCGTTCATCGCGAATGACTTCACGCGTGCCTTCATTCAATTTCAGGTCCGCAGCCGTAAGCCACTCCCCGTCTGACTGCTCTGCCGAATGCTGGGCCCCCTGAAGCCGCAATGCCGCACGAATCCGCGCCAGCAGCTCTTCGATCTGAAACGGCTTCGTAATATAATCGTTGGCTCCAAGATCAAGCCCTGACACTTTATCCTCAACAGAGCTCTTGGCAGTCAGCAGCAGCACGGCCGTGTGCGTATCATGCGCACGAATCCGACGAAGCAGCTCGATCCCGCTCATCCCCGGCAGCATGACGTCCAGCAATATCAAATCCACGTCCTGACTGCGGTAAGCCTCCAGCGCATCCAGTCCGTTATCCGCCTTGGTCACTTGATAACCTTCACTCTCCAGCTCGATTTCAAGCAAGCGGGATATTTTCACTTCATCCTCTACAATTAAAATCTTCCCGCTCACGCGCGTCCCTCCCACCGATATCCTCACGAAATCATTTAACCTGGAACACGTGCAGCCCACTTCGCTGCCTGCGTGATCATGAGCCGCAGCTGTGGCTGGAGAAAGGACGGCTCATGGTGACCCGGCATCAGGAATACCACGCGTCCGATGCCATACGTATGACACCAGGCAGCAGGCCACTGCTTCCCTTCGAATTCATAATGCAGCAGCACCGTTTTCTCGGTGAAGGGATCAAATATGAAGCGGTAAGGCTCCTCATCCAGCACAAAAGGCTCCATGCCTTCCGTAATATCGTGTTCGGTCTCCCCGGGGACAAAATACAGCTTCTCCATTGGCGGGTGTCCGTCAAACCGGGCGCCGATCAGCTGGGCCAGCTCATACCGGTTAGCCAGCGTCACCCCGTTATGAATGACAAGCAATCCACCGCCTCCGCTTACATAGGACAGCAAGCCGGCGGTCTGCCGGGGGGAGACGCGCTCGTCCCACAAATCGCTGTAGGCGATGCATAACTCATAAGGGTACAGATTGCTCTCATGAAGCATTTTATGATTTTCCGTGCACTGCACGGTGAACATATCATTCAGCAGATGCGTCATTTGTTTATCGATGCCTTGCAGCGGATGAAACTTCGGGTGGGTATAGCTGCCGAGCAGCAATGCTTTTTTCTTATCCATTGGTCATCCTCCTATTACTACTCCATATTTCACATGATCCTCCGAAAACATGCATCAGAAGCCGGAATGGAAGCTAATCTTGCCAGCTCCCATTCTATATCATGACATTATTCTTGATTTTGAGCAAAGTAGCGGCCAAGCGTCACCATCATGCTGCCCATCCGCTCCTCCTCCGGAACCACCATGCGTTCAATGCCTTCCTCACGCAGCCCCTGGGCTGTAACCTTCCCTACAGCCGCTGCCAGGACAGGTCCCCGAAATGCCTCCAGCACCGCCTCCAGCTTGCCATGGGCACGGGCATAATCAGCTAAAAAACGAAACTGGGGTGCACTGGTAAAAGCAACGGCATGGACCTTGCCGCCGATGATTTCATCGACAAGCTGCGAAATGTCTTCCTCAAGCGGTGGAATATGCTGATACGGCAGAATCTGCTCAACCGCCGCGCCGCGGCCTTCGAGCCACTCCACCAGCTTGGGCGCCGACTCGCCATGAAGCTGCAGAATGACACGCTTGCCTGTGAAATCATGCGGCTCGAGTGACCGGATGAGACCGGCCGTACTGCCGTCATCATCTCTGACAACGGGCGCGAGACCGCGTTTTTTCAGCGCATTTGCGGTTTTGTACCCTCTTGCCGCAATGAAGGTGTGCTGCATCGTTTCATTCAATGTATCCATAAGGCCCATCTGTTCTGCCATATCATAAATGGCCTCCAGGCCGATTCCTGTCGTAAAGATCGCCCACGGCGCAGGCGCCTTGAGCCAAGCCTCGATAGAGCTGCGCAGCACTTCATCATCCAAAAACACAGTTCCCTGCGCCGGACGAAGCAGTGCTCTTCCTCCCATCTTCTCCACCAGCTTGGCCATGTCTGCCGCTTTACGCGGGCCGGCCAAGGCTACGATCCGATCCTTCATATGCTGTGCCATCTTATATGCCTCGCTCTCTTAAATTCTTGCCTGTGCATCCGTTAATTTAGTACAGCTTATAGTATCTAGTATTGACTCCAGTATAAAGGCCCTGACCCTATAGATAAAGCCACTTTGGTCTTATTCTTCCAAATCTCCCTTTACTAAACCTGCGACCATAACGAAAGGAACCCAAGACCCATGTCATAGAATGCAGCCGGTGTATGAAGCCGGCCATCATCCTGTACGTGTTCATTCAGAACGTAAATTGGAATGGATACTCAAATAGAGGGGTACCCATTGTAACACGGGTACCCCTCTTGGCTGGTGATCTCGGATCACCGTTTATATAAAGGCCTCCACCCTGCACAGCGGGAACAAGATGGAGGCTCCTATCGGTTGTTCTTGCCTTACTTCTGCTGACTGCCCGGGATAAATCCGCTCAGGTCCACGCCGAGTCCTGCCGCGAGTTTCGCGCCATATTCGGCGTCTGCACGGTAGAAGTTGCATACGGCTCGCAGCTGGATATCGGATTTGACCTGGCTCAGGTCGTCAATCAGATTGCGAAGTAAATGGTCCTTCTGCTCCTGCGTAAACGAACGGTACAATTCACCGGCTTGCGTGAAATCATCCGTTTTCTCGATGCGCTGACGAACAACGCTCCCCGTCAATGGAGCTTCGCTCTCGCGGACCGACGGGTCTTCCACAGGACCCGTTGTATAACTGTTCGGCTCATAATTGACCGGTGACGGATCCTGCTTCACGTTCATGAAGCCGTCGCGCTGATGATTACGCACAGGTGCGTACGGGCAGTTGATCGGAAGCTGCAAATAATTCGGTCCCAGTCGATGACGCTGCGTATCCGGGTAAGAGAACAAGCGGCCTTGCAGCAATTTATCCTCGGATGGCTCAATACCCGGCACCAAAGCGCTTGGAGAGAAAGCGGCCTGCTCAACCTCGGCAAAGTAGTTCTGCGGGTTGCGGTTTAGTGTCATCGTACCTACGGTGATGAATGGGAAGCGATCCTCCGGCCAGGTCTTGGTAGGATCCAGCGCATCAAAGGACAAATCGTCCATCTCATCGGGGGACATCAGCTGCACCTGCAGGCGCCACTTCGGAAAATCACCATTTTCGATATGTTCGCGCAGATCACGGGTGGCATGATTGAAGTCCTTGCCCTGCACCTCACCCGCTTGATCCACATCCAGCGTTCTTACCCCTTGCACGGATTCCCACTTATATTTGATGTACGTTACTTTGCCTTCACCATTGACCCACTTGAAGGAATGCACACCAAAGCCGTCAAGCTCGCGATAATTTGCCGGTGTACCATGATCCGAGAACAGCCAAGTCATCATATGCGTGGATTCCGGTGACAGCGTCATGAAATCCCAGTAGCGGCCTGCCTCTTGAATATTGCTCTCGGGCGAAGGTTTCAGGGAATGCACCATATCCGGGAATTTAATGGCGTCCCGGATAAAGAAGACCGGGAGGTGATTGCCCACAATGTCGTAGTTTCCTTCTTCCGTGTAGAACTTCACAGCAAAACCGCGTGGATCACGAGCGGTCTCCGGTGATCCTGTTCCATGGATAACCGTTGAGAAACGCACAAGGACAGGTGTTTCCTGACCAATTTCCTGCAGGAATGCAGCTCTGGTATAAGCCTTCATATCATTCTCGACCACAAACACGCCGTGCGCCCCTGCACCGCGAGCGTGAACGACACGCTCCGGAATCCGTTCACGGTCGAAATGGGCGATTTTTTCGATCAGATGATAATCCTCAAGCAGCGTCGGTCCGCGGCGGCCAGCCGTTTTCGAATTTTGGTTATCTCCTACAGGAGCCCCTTGGTTGGTTGTTAATCTGTCCATGTATGAACCTCCATCATCTCTATAATTGATTTTAGACTGAATCTAAATTTATGAGATGATTGTATCATCGGAGAATCCAGCAGATCATGATTGTCGCATGAGTGTTATATGATCCTTGTATGAAGTTCAGATGAACGCTGGAAAAGACCGTGAAGGTTCGCAAAAAAAAAGAGGGGATTAATCCGCCAGGCGGTATCCCACTCCTCTAACTGTTGCAATATAGCGCGGGGCTCCCGCATTGTCGCTCAGCTTTTTACGCAAGCTTTTGATATGGACATCCACCACATTGCTGCCGCCCATAAAGTCCGTATCCCAAATCTTGCACATCAGATCCTCACGCGTGCAGACGGCCCCTTCGCTGTCCAGCATCAGCATCAGCAAATGATACTCTGTCTTGGTCAAGTGAATGGGGGTGCTTCCGCGGTGAATGGTCATTTTATCCCGATCAATCGATAAGTCCTTGTACACCAAACCGCGTACAGCTTCCTCTTCTCCAGGCAAACCCACAGCGGGTGAGAACAATCGAATCGTCCGCTGTACCTGATACATCATCGTATCCTTGGAGCGGGCAGGCCATACCATAAGCTCTTCATCGAGCAGGCTTGAGCCTGCATTGCTCATCAGCTCCTCGCCCACGAGGTACAGAATCGGAATGGAGGATCGTTCGGGAAGCAGAAGCTCCTTCTCCTTGTTGAATGCCGCCATATTCCGGCAGCCCGTCATATCGGCAATGATCAGTCCTGTATTCAGAGCCGATTGCAGGCGCGGTTCCCATTTTCGGAACATCATCACCTCAAAGCAGTTGTCCGTCAACGTAATGAACATTTCATGAACCCGCCCTGGAGAACGGCTCAATAACGCGGCCCGCAGCGTTGTAGGACAAGCATCGCCAATCGCCATAGCGGCCGTCGGACGAACAAACAGATTGCCGGATTTCCATTCCGGAAACGGATAGACCGTTCCCGGCTCCATCATTTCTTCCGTTTGATTTGGCATTCTGGACACACCCCCCCGAATACGACGTGAGCATGATGGATCACATAGCTGGTTTCGCCAGCCACGGTAGCCGCCCAATCCTCCGGCACCTCCGTCATGACTTCGTCGACTTTTCCGCATACTTCACAAATAATGTGCTGGTGTTCGTCTGTACGGGCATCGTATCGGCTTGCGCTCTCCCCAAGCTTCAACTCTCGGATCAGCTGTTTATCCGTCAGATAACGCAGGGAATTATAAACGGTCCCGTATGCAAGATTATATCCTTTCTCCACCAGTCGGTTCATGATATCCGCAGCTGTCGGATGATCATGCGATTCCCGAAGGACATCGTATACTGCTTGGCGTTGTGTCGTCAGATTTAAAGATCTCAAGGTATTCACCCTTTTAATTTATTTTTAGATCAAGTATAAATCTTATTCATCTCAAGGTCAATATCCGCCGCTGAAAATGCCGCTGGTAATCTTTAAGATTTCTTTAGATTCCGTTAAAAATTCCTTTAGCTTGTATGGATAGACTAGAAACATAGATGTTAATGCAAATAACAGCCAGTTAAAGGAGTCGATATACAGCCATGGAATCCGTTGCCAAGCATCCCTATAAACCTTCATCCACATCCGAACCACCCCGGCAGGAAACAAACAGACGGCAGAGCAATCGGGCAAAACGCCGCAATGGACGCGCCCGTCTCAGTCTGCTGCTTCTGTTGTTTGTCGTTATTCTTATGGCGGTGTACATAACAAGGGTAATTATTCCCCCTTCCATTAAAGCCAGCTCAGCCATCCTGATTCATGCCGAGACGGGCCGGGTGCTCTATGCCCAGCATGCCGATCTTCCACTTCCCCCTGCAAGCATGTCCAAAATGATGACCGAGCTGCTGGTGCTTGATGCTGTCCGTTCCGGACAGCATGCTTGGGACGAGGAGGTATCCATCAGTCGTTACGCTGCAGGAGTGCCGGGTTCGGGTATTGGCATGGTCGAAGGGGAGTCTTACACCCTGACACAATTGTTCCAGGCGCTCATTATTCATTCAGCCAATGATGCCGCGGTGGCCATTGCCGAACATCTAAAAGGGTCGGAGACACAGTTTGTGAAGGAAATGAATGCCCGGGCGAAGGAAATCGGTCTTTCCAACCGTACCGTATTTGCCAATGCTTCGGGGCTGCCTGCTGCCGATCTGGCTTCGTTTGCGGAAGCGGCCACCGAAGGAGAGACCATCATGACCGCCAGAGACTCGGCCATGCTGGCCCGCTGGATCATGAATAAACACCCTGATCTGCTTGAAGTCACCAGCCAACGGGATTTTCCGCTGCCGCAGAAGGACCTTACCCTGCATACCACCAATCTTATGCTGCCAGGCGAAGCGCACGGCTATGTGGGCAATGACGGCTTCAAGACCGGTTATACGAGCTCAGCCGGCTATTGTTTTACCGGTACCGCAGCGCGGGGAGGGGATCGGTTGATCTCTGTCGTGATGGGAACCGAGAGCACGGATCAGCGGTTCACGGAAACCCGGAAGCTGATGAATTACGGCTTCGAGCGTCAAGGCATGTTTTCGAATCTCCTATCCCTCCTTTTTAATTAAATGGCCCTTGACTCATATCCAACCTAAAGACGCATCGGAGTGAAATCTAAGCTGTGCGGGCTTATTTTAGGGTACACTGTTTATTAGGAAAGTTTAGACTTTAATGGGTGATTTAATGGAGGATACCGATGAGAAGTGTATTGATTGTAGACGATGATAAAGAAATATCCGGGCTGATCTCCATCTATCTGGAGAATGAAGGATACCGCGTTATTCAGGCCCATGACGGGGAAGAAGCGCTGCTGGCCATGGCAACGAACGAAGGCACGGTGGACCTCGTCATCCTGGATGTCATGATGCCCAGGCTGAACGGAATCGACACCTGTCGCAGGATTCGGGAAACCTCGTCCATCCCTATCCTGATGCTGAGCGCCAAGAGCGAGGATATGGATAAGATCCTGGGGCTGATGACGGGCGCCGATGACTATATGATTAAACCCTTCAATCCGCTGGAACTGACCACACGTGTCAAAACACTGCTGCGGCGTTCCACGCAGTACAATACCGAGCTTCAGCAGGGACACACCGACCGCATCCAGATTGACGGACTCGATATCAACCGGACCACGCATGAAGTCACCGCCAATGGCAGATCGGTATCCCTGACGGCAAGGGAATTTGAGATCCTGTACTTGCTGGCCCGTCAACCAGGAAGAATCTTCAGCGCCGAGGATATATTTCAGCAGGTCTGGAAGGAGAAATACTACGTATCCAACAACACGGTCATGGTTCACATCAGCAACCTGCGGGACAAGCTTGAGAAGGAGCTCGGTTACAAGCTGATCCAAACCGTATGGGGCGTCGGGTACAAAATCCATGCGTAAGCTGCAGTGGAAAATCATCATGCTGTTCTTGGTCAGCGGAGGCCTCACCCTGATCATGTTGTTTATCGCTCAGCAGATCATACGATTGATCGGGCGGGATTATTGGCGGGAACCAATGGTAGCCGCTCTCTTTAGTGTGGATCGTCTCCTGGAGAATTTCTTCGGGTTTCCGATTGTTGCAACGATGGTTGGCATTGTACTGTTTATCTGCATTGTACTGCTCCTTAGTCAAGGGACCATTCGTCAAATTAACCAGCTAATGGAGGGAACGAGACGGTTGGCAAAGGGAGAACTGGACCAGGAAATTCTCATCAGATCGAATGACGAGCTGGGCCAAATGGCCAAGCAAATCAATCAAATGGCCAAGCAGCTCAAAATATCGCTGGCAGAAGAACGCATGGCGGTACAGTCCAAGAACGAGCTCATCAGCAACGTCTCCCATGATCTGCGCACCCCGCTCACTTCCATCATCGGGTACTTGCGGCTGGTGAAAGAGGATCGTTACAAGGATGAAGTCGAACTCCGTTATTACACCGATATCGCCTACGATAAATCGCTGCGTCTGGGCGGTCTCGTCAGCGATTTGTTTGAATACACCCGTATGGGCTATTCTCCGATCAATCGGGTCGATATTAATTTGGTGGAGCTGCTCGGGCAATTGGCCGTGGATTTTTCATTAACGGGACAGCATGAGAAGGTGCAGGTGGTATTCACGCCCGCTACGGAGAAGATCATGATCTCCTCGGACGGGGATAAACTGATGCGTACCTTCGAGAACCTGCTGTCCAATGCAGTGCGGCATGGGCGGGATGCCGGAAGGGTGGATTTGAAAGTATCCCGGGAACCGAAGGTTGCTATCGTGCAGGTGATCAATTACGGCCCTCCGATCCCCCAGCATGCCATCCCCCACCTGTTCGAGCGATTCTACCGGGCCGACGAATCGCGCACGGATCAAACCGGCGGCTCAGGACTGGGTTTAGCCATCGTGAAAACCATCGTCGACGCCCATCACGGCACAATTCAGGTAACCAGCAGCACGGAACTTACAATGTTCGAAGTCCGACTGCCGCTACAGGCTCCTGAAATTAACAAATAAAAACTTAATATTCGACATACAATTCCATTTTCCGATAAAATAGGGATGAATGTCCTCATCGCCTTGCACTGCTGGTGCAAGCACGTGAAAGGAATGAATCCCTTCTCATGACTAATATCCTGTTCACCAACTTTTGTATATTCGTAACCTTTTTATATTTATCCGGACTGCTGTCCAAAAAATATGTGGCCGGCGTCGTGACTCCCTCCACTACCGTGAAGATCAATGCCGGATTGCTCTTTGGCATCTACGGGATCATTCTGATGTACTATTCTTTTCCGATTGATCCCAGGTTTTTTGCCGATTTGCGGCATTTGGCTATCGTGGTGATTGCCAGCTACTTGGGCTGGCTTCCGTCGTTGATAGCAGGCGTTCTGATTGCACTCGGACGGATGATCCTGTTCGGCATGTCCGCTTCCTCTGCCATTGCGGGTGCCGGCATGCTGCTGATCGGCATGATCTGCGGAACCCTGTCTCGCACGCGTTGGGACCGGTTGACCAAAATGATGATCATGAGTATATCCAGCATGCTGGTGCTCCTGTTTATTATGTGGATGAATATTCAGAACCACCAAAAAGTGTTTGCCGTCTTTACGCAGCATCTGATTATATCGGTGCTTGCCACCGTTGTCATCTACATGCTGACCGAGTATATCCATACCTCCAACAAATTGTTCCTGCAAATGAAAAAAAACGCGGAGACGGATCATCTGACCAGCCTGCACAATTTGCGCCAGTTTGAGCAGCTGTTGTCCGAGCGCTTTCTCGAAGCCCAGCATTTCAGCGAACGGCTGGGCGTTCTGGTCGTGGACATCGACCATTTCAAAAAAATAAACGACACCTACGGCCACGCGGCCGGAGATGTCGTTTTGCAGCAGCTCAGCAAAGTGCTGAGGGAGCATTCCCGTTCTTTTGACGAAGTGTCCCGCAACGGCGGGGAAGAATTCTCGGTGCTCGTTCCGGAAGCAACCATCGACGAAACAGCTGCGATTGCCGAACGGATCCGGGCCGCAGTCGAACGCCATGTATTCGTCCTTGAAGACGGGACCAGGCTGCGGATCACCGTGTCGATCGGAGCCGCCGTTCATCCGGATACGGTCCGGTCGAAGGATGCCAAAGAGCTGCTCCAGCAAGCGGACCATGAGCTTTACCGCGCCAAGAACAGCGGGCGCAACCGCGTATGCTCCGCCGTAGAAATCAATGACCTGGTCCTCTCTTAGCCTTGATCCGCCTTCAATATCTCTTCGATGACAGACAGCGTATCCGGCGACAGCTTGATGCCGGAAGCCTTCACGTTCTCTTCGACCTGCTCCGGGCGGCTTGCGCCGACAAGCGCACTGGATACGTTGTCCTGACGCAAAATCCAGGCCAGGGCCAATTGGCCGACGGTGATGCCCAGCTCGTCAGCTATGCGTCCGAGCGCCTGCACCTTCAGGAGGCGGTCTTCACTCATTTTGATTCGATCCGCTCCGATCTTGGATGCACGGCTGTTATCCGGCACTTCTTCCTTCGAGGCATATTTGCCCGTCAGCAGCCCCTGCGCGAGCGGAGAATAGACCACCTGGCCAATCCCTTTCTTCTCGCCAAGCGGAATGACCTCCTCCTCAATCTTACGCTCAAACATATTATACAGCGGCTGATTCACCACGATGCGGTCCAGCAGATATCGGTCTGCAACAGCCAATGCCGCTTCCATTTGGGCAGCTGTCCACATACTGACTCCTACATAGAGCACCTTGCCTTGCCGAACGAGGTCATCCAGCGCGCGCAGCGTTTCTTCAAGCGGTGTCTCTTCATGGTATCGGTGGCAATAATAAATATCGACATAATCGGTACCTAGCCGTTTCAGACTCGCATCACACTGCTCTTTAATATGTTTGCGGGAAAGCCCCTGATCATTCGGTCCGTCCCCCATCTTGCCGAATACTTTTGTTGCCAGCACATAGGATTCCCTTGGGAATGCCCTCAAGGTTTCACCTACAACCACCTCGGCTGCTCCTTGGGCATACACATTCGCCGTATCAAAAAAGTTGACGCCGAGCCCATACGCCGTCTGAATCGACTTGACTGCATTCTCCCGTTCCACATATCCTCCGTACGTCAGCCAGCTCCCGAGACTGATATCGCTGACCTTCAGCCCGCTTCCGCCCAATCTTCTAAATTCCATATGTGAAACCTCCTTATACAAGATAGATGCTTCCCCATTATTGTAACATCTTCCTGTACGATGGACAGCGTAACCCTGTCTACTGCTTATAACCGGTAGATTTGATTCTTAATTTTACGGAAACATTAAACTTGATATGAGGATAGATCGCCGCCCATTCCTCCATTTCGGTTTTATTATTCCAATGCGTACCCCCGTACCGAAGACCGAAGCCAAGTGGATCCCGGCCTGTTTTCCGGATTTTTTCCAGCACATCGGTTATCGCTTTAGAGAGCTCCTTATTGTATATCCCCTCGATTTTTTTTATTTCTTCCGGTGTCAATAGCTTGATATCCTCCTTCTCCTCCAGCGTGGCTTGAATGCGAACCCGAAAATGGATCGCTTCTTGCCCCTTCGGGCTGGTTACGATCTTATAGCTTGCCCGCGTCCTGTCCGTGTTGACCTCAATCAATTCCCCGTCAACGCGGGTGCCAAAGTTGGTGCTTAGATTCCGAAGATCGAGCAGGTTGAACAGACGGGTCTCATCCTTCGTGAGAATTACCTTAACCTTGGACTTATCCATCAGGGCAACCTTATTGATATTCAGAACATTCTTCTCGCCTACCTCAACGACAGGCATGACAGGATCCTCCCCTACCTCGGTCATTCGGCGGGCAAGATCAAAGGAATAGGTCCTCGTAATAAAAGGGGACTCCGTGCCATCCTCGCTCAGCGCCAGAAAAATAGCGTTACCGGCAATCCGTTCGGTTGGCGGCTCTGCCCTGAGCACCTCCTCCGCCGTCGGGATCGCAACCGCCGGATACATCAGAAGCTGCATGTCCCTCCGGCGGACCGTCCAGTCCTCAATTTTGCTAATATCCCGGCGGGCATAGGCTTCACCGTACATTACGCCTTTGCAATGTCCAAAATCGAGCTCTTTGTCCACTTTGGATTTGACTTGACGAATCGCCTCCGCGATGCTGTCGGACTCCTCGGTAATGAGAAGCGACTTCTCCTCGCCGGTTTTCGGGTCACCCGAAGGGATCGAAATCTTGAAGCTGAAGTTATACAGATCGGGACTTTTCTCCGACACGTCAACACCGATGGATACCACAAAGAGGCGAAGGTCGATATCCCGAAACTCACATCCCGAGAGTGTAAGTGTAAGCATCGAGCAGCACAACACCCAGACCAGCCGACGTTTCAGCATGTTCATGCCCGCTTCCTCCTCCTTCTCCTTCTCCACACGGCGTAGAATAACAGGGCAATTAACAGGAATTCTCCCGCAAACCGAACATCGAGGAAGACAATGGCCATATCATTCAAAGAGTATTGATTGATGGCCATTGAGGATGCAAGGATGATCACGCAAAAAGCAGCAAGCACCCACCATTCCACCTTCCGCTTCTTACGAATGGACTCCGGTTTATCGGACTTCAGCCGAAATCCGCCCAGAATCAATTCCTTGCCCACATGCCAGTGGACAATGGAATTGACGAGGGAAAGGCACATATAGACCACATAGAACACGTAAATCATCCGTTCAATGATGAAGTAGCGGATGCGAAGCGAGTCTGCGGTGGAGAAGGCAGGATACACATGCTCCCCTGCTCCCGCTGCTCCAAGCAGTCCGATCGGCGCAAAAATGGATACCGCCAGCGTTAGAATACTTACGATGACGATGGACCAGATATGCTTTACCCTGAACTTGTGGAAGATCCGATTGAAAACCACCATATTGATATATCCGGTATAAATGTAGGTCGCGGCTGCAACCGTCCGGTAATTGGGTATGTCCCACAGATGCGTAATGATCTGCCTGACCGCATCCCAGCTGTAGTAGGGATTACTAAAAACACGCCAAGCCATGTACATAATGATCGGAACGGTCATATAAAGGATCATTTCCAGGGCATACAGGATCGACTCCGAATCCAGCCTTGCACTAAGTGCCACGACAACCAGAAACCCAATCAGCACGATAATGGGCGACACATCCGGGCTGACATACCGGTTGGTAATATCCACAAAACTGACCAGCGTAATGACGCTGGAGAAATACCACCCTAATCCGTACAGAACCAGAAGCACGCCGGATATCCATGCAGGCATCATGGAATTGAAAATTTCCGGCAGTCCTTCGCCCGGAAATTTCTGGATTAGCTTGGTGAAAGTATATAGCAGCAAGGATCCGATAGGGATCGCTATCAGAATGGATATCAAGGCACCGTCAAATCGGTCCTGAATCAGGATCCTGGGCACATAGTTAATCAGGTTGATGGTCGCATTGAGTAGGAAGAGGTAATAAAAATATTTATTTCTAACCACTCTGCTGATCCCCCTTATTGCTCCACTCCACCGCAAACATCTTCAGATAAGGCTTGCCGAACGACCGCAGGCTGGTTAAGTACATAATCGTTGCAACGACACCCAGCACAATGCCTACCAGCCCGAAAAAGGTAGCCAGGAGAATGAATATGTACTTGGTCACGCGGATGCCGGAACTCATCATGTTGATCGGAATAACAAAGTTCGTAACCGCCACTGCAGCCACCAAAATAATCATGATATTGCTGACGAGCCCCGCTTCTGTAGCCGCTGTACCCAGTATGAGTCCACCGACCACGCAGGCGGTCTGGCCTATCGCCTTCGGCAGCCGGACACTTGCCTCCGTCAGAAACTCCATCGCCAGAAGCATAAAGATTACTTCGAAGAAGGAGGGATACGGGACGGTGGCCCGGCTGCCCGCAATGAGCAGTGTAATCTGCATTTTGAGTATTTCGGGATTGTAGGAGGTAAAAGCCACATACAGGCTCGGCATGAGGACCGTCACAAACAATGCGATGTACCGGATTCCCTTGAGGAACCATCCGATAGGGGGCAGCTGGATTTTGTCATCCATGGCTGTAAAGAAATCGTTGAAGATCGCCGGAAGCAGAATTGCGTACCCCGTCGAGTCAACAAGGACGGCTACTTTTCCCTGGGAAATATTCATGACCGTCCGGTCCGGCCGCTCGGTCAACATTAACGTTGGGAACAGTCTTAGCTGAGGGTGCATCGTATGCCGCTCAATCTCGGATGCAGACTGGACAATATCTGATTTGAGTTCGGAAAGACGCTTCCTTAATTCCTCCAAAACCGACTCATCGGCTTTGGTCACATCATAGAGGATGATAATCCGGGTCTGGGATATTTTCCCTACCGTCATAAACTCCGATTTCAGATTGGCCGTTTGGTAACGATGGCGTATTAAATTCAAATTCACTTCAATATTCTCGGTAAAGGAGTCATCCGGCCCTTGAATGACATTCTCCGTGCTGGCAGGCTGAATATCGCCTGCATTGATCAACACGGCATCAAACAGGAGCACCCGATCCTGAATGAATACCACGACGCAGCCCCGAAGCATATTGCGCATGAGCTCCGATTCCTCTGCTGGCTCAATCGTTGAAGGGAAGGATCGAATGAATTCTTCGTAAATCTTCAGAGAGTTCAATTCATAAAACCGGTTAATCAGGTCCTCATTCACCACAACGGGATCGCACATGCTCTTGAAATAAAGCAATAACGCGTGATCCTCCTGATTCTTAAGCTCCCGCTCCTCGATATCCCCGACCTTATGGAGCTGCTTCTGCAGCCATTGTTTAGCGTGTGAGGCATTTAGATGTGTCTTATGTGTCTCGCTGCTCATGATAATTCCCCTCGTTTTTCATAGAATTCCGATGATCATGTCGTTTCTCTAGGTTCTGCACAAATGTTCCAAATTATTACGAGTATTCAGAAATTCATGCAAATTCAGGAGAAGGGTAGATTAAGTCGCCATTCACAGCTCGGGCTTCGTTTCTAATCATCCCTCTGTGGTAATAATGGAGACAAGGAGCCTTAAGTTTGAGGATAATGCCTAAAGAAGCCGAGGAGGAATCGGAATGAACCCATCCAATCCATCATATCAAGAGCTGCCGCGATATCCGGAATCGCTGTGGAGAGCGACAACCGAGCTGCCTACTTTTCCCCGTCTGGCCGAAGATATAGAAGCAGACGTTGCCATTGTCGGAGCCGGCATCACCGGGATTACAACCGCCTACCTGCTGGCCAAGGCCGGCAAGGATGTCGTATTGATTGAGGCTGGCCGCATACTGAACGGAGCGACGGGATACACAACAGCCAAGGTAACGGCCCAGCATGGGCTGATCTACCATGAATTGACGAGTCATTTTGGC
Organism: Paenibacillus glucanolyticus NBRC 15330; assembly: GCF_004000885.1. Classification (GTDB taxonomy): domain Bacteria; phylum Bacillota; class Bacilli; order Paenibacillales; family Paenibacillaceae; genus Paenibacillus_AQ; species Paenibacillus_AQ glucanolyticus. Next base: position 351,508 of record NZ_BIMC01000003.1, on the reverse strand, counting down.
GAGGAGAACGCCCGGCTCTATTACGAAGGAAACCGGGAAGCGATCGAATTCATACGGAATATCGTTGGCGGGGATGAAGAGAAGTTCGGGCTGAAGCTGGAGGACGCTTATATCTACGCCCAGGAGGACGACAAGTATCTCGCGAAGCTGGAGGACGAGATCAAAGCCTATGAGCAGCTCGGGATTCCGGGAGAATGGCAGGACAGCCTTCCCCTGCCCATGCCGATACGGGGAGCTATCAAGATGCCGGGGCAATACCAATTCCACCCGCTGCAGTATCTAAAACACCTGACCGAACAGTTTCTCATGCTCGGGGGGCGGATCTATGAAAACACCACCATGGATGAAAAGGCTGAAACCGAAGGACCGATTACACTGCTGACCAAGCGGGGCGGCCACCGCATTACTTGCAACCACGCTGTTTCCGCCTCCCATTTTCCGTTCTATGACGGGAAGGGATTGTTCTTCACACGGCTGCACGTGGAACGCTCCTATGCGATTGCCGTTAAACCTGAGACGGCCTATCCAGGCGGGATGTACCTGAGTGTGGATAAGCCAAAGCGCTCCCTGCGTTCAGCTTCCTATAACGGTGAGGATCTGGTCATTGTCGGCGGGGAGAATCATCCCACGGGACGCAGCATCTGCACCCATCAGCATTATGAGAATCTGGAGCTGTTTGCCGGTAATCTGATGGGGGCTTCCGCCATTCCCTACCGCTGGTCGACGCAGGATCTGATTACACTGGACAATCTGCCATACATCGGACCAATCACTTCGAAGCATGACCGGATTTATGTTGCGACAGGCTTCCGCAAGTGGGGCATGACAACAGGAACACTGGCCGCGAACATCATCAGTGATCAAATCTTGGGGAAAACGAACCGTTATGCCGACATGTTCAACCCGTCCCGATTCAAGGCAGACCCGAGCATCAAAACATTTGTTGTGCAAAATGCGACGGTTGCCAAAGATTTTGTGGCTGGCAAAGTGGACCTGTCCCATGCCGACATTACCGAACTGAAGATAGGCGAAGGTGCCGTCGTTCGTCATAACGGCCAACGGGCAGGAGCTTACAAGGATGACCAGGGAAATCTGCATCTCGTGGACACGACCTGCACACACCTCGGCTGCGAGGTGGAATGGAACGAGGGCGAGCGCTCCTGGGATTGTCCATGTCACGGGTCCCGATTCCGTTATGATGGCAAGGTGCTGGAAGGCCCGGCCATAGAGCCATTGAAGCAGTTGGACGCTGAGAGTTAAATATCATGATGCTGTAACCCATATATAAAACGAGGCGGAAACCAAGGGTCCCGCCTCGTTTTTTTACTCTAAATTGGTTATTCGTTTAATAGCGGGCTTCTAAACCGCCTTAATCCCCTAATCAACACCAAAATCATCCTATTTCTGGTATGATCGTAATAAATTCGTTATAGGAGGAATCGCCATGGTGCTTGGCCCTGAATATTTGGATCGCATTAAAGAAGAGGTTTCCGAACGGAAAGCGAAGGAAAAATTAGGCGGCATCCAGCAGCATGGCCTGATCCGTGATTTTTTAATGACCCTCGCTGCAGCAGGCGCTTTCATAGTGGTGGCTGCCATCTTTGGTTTCATTCTGCATCACATTCGATATTAGATCACACCTGCAGTCCAATCAAAAAAGACACCCTCGCGGGTGCCTGTGGACATGTGATTGCGGAAGGCAGTGGATATGGGCTGGCCCAAGCTAAGCGATTTCCGGGGCCAGCTCGTCCCGGTAGGCCTCGAGCGACCGGTCTACGATGACACGAATGAAAGCCGGATCAATATCCTGGATCCACGGCATCGCATTATTCCAGGCATTTTCCTCGATTTGCAGCGCAATCTGCTTCTGATCCCATTCATCGATCGTTCCATCCATCCGGTCACACAGTTCCGTGAGTTTCAGGTCCATCGAATGGCCCAGCTCATGGGCAAACACCACCGCATAATAAGCATTAAACGACTCAAGTGATCCAAACAGCTGAAGACACTGCTGGCGTATGACCTCGGTATACATCGTCACACGATGTGAATGCATCACGTATTTCCCGCCGATTAACCGGCCCCCTGGAAAATACGTATCCATCTCCACGGTGACACTGCTGCCCGACCGACGTAGAAGCTCTTGCGTAATTCGGTTCAGTTCGGACTTATTCAATGATGATCATGGCTCCCTTTAAAGATATAAACATCATTATAAAAGAACCATATGAAAATGCAATATCAAATATGCCTGCCGACTCACTCTCCCCCGACCAAAAACCTTAAGCCGCGGGGCCTGACAGACACGTCAGCCGGGGCCTCCATATAGACCTCACCATCCGTATCGGCCTTCATGGGCTTTGCCGTGGTCAGCTTGACCGAAGCGGCCTTCACATACTCTATGCTCTCATTGGCCGGCTTCCACTCCCCTTCGACCTTGCGGCTTAACAGTTCTTTTAACAGCGGAAGTCCGGCTTCACGGATAATCAGCACATCCAGTAAACCATCACACAGCGAATCGAGCGTAAAGGGAAGCGGACGAGTCCCGAGGTAACGGCCATTCGAAATGTAGATCATGACGGCCTCACCTTCGCTGGTATGTCCGTCATATTCCAGACTGTAAGAGAAGGGTTCAGCAGCACGTACGGTTTGCAGCATGCTGATAAAATAACTCAATTTGCCCAGTTTCCCTTTCAAATCCGGATTGATATTCTCCGACGTGTCCGTAATGAGGCCCACTCCGAAAAAATTCGTGAACACCCGGCCTTGAGCCATGCCGATATCCAATTCCCGAACATGTCCCTTCATTAATTCGTCAGCCGCGAGCGCAAGCTCCACCGGCAGATTCATGGAGCGGGCAAAATCATTGCAAGTGCCTACAGGCAAAATCCCTACGAGCGGCGGATGATCCAGCGTTGCAATGCCATTAACACACTCATGGACCGAGCCGTCCCCGCCCATAATGAGAATGAGATCGTATGTCCCGCCTTGATCCCTGCACAATGCCTCCCCCTCGCCAGGCTTAAAGGTCTGATACAACACCAGCTCCTTCACGTTCTTCGCCAATACTGGAATTACCGCCGCCAGCTGCTGCAGCGTTTCCTGCTGGCCTGCGTTCTGGTTGTACACCAGCAATGCCCGACTATACATCATTCCATGACCCCCTCATATCCGTACCGGAATGTCTTGCTTCTATTATTACCCTTTGTCGTGAACCTATTAATCAGTACAGCTTGAATAGGTCCCCGTTCACCTCCAACCCATCATGCTGCAGCTTTAAATCAGCCCTCCATGCTGGAATAAGAAGACCCCTTCTGCAATCGAAGGGGTCTTCAGGGACTTCAATTATGCCTGCATTCTGTTATCCAGCCTCATGCTGATCGCTGAACTGACTGTTGTACAGGTCCGCATAGAAGCCTCCTTGCGACAGCAGCTCCTGATGGGTTCCCTGTTCAATGATGCTGCCCTTGTTCATGACCAGAATAAGGTCCGCATCGCGAATCGTGGATAGACGATGCGCAATGACAAAGCTGGTCCGGTCCTTCATCAGCTCATTCATCGCCTTCTGAATGTACAGCTCGGTCCGGGTATCCACGCTGCTGGTCGCTTCGTCAAGAATCAGAATCGACGGATTCGCCAGAATGGCCCGCGCAATCGTGAGCAGCTGCTTCTGCCCTTGCGATATGTTGGAGGCCTCCTCGTTCAGAACGGTGTCATAGCCGTCCGGCAGCGTCCGGATGAAGTGGTCGGCATGAGCCGCTTCCGCTGCTCTGATGATCTCTTCCTCCGTGGTCCCCTCGCGGCCGTATCCGATATTTTCCCGGATCGTCCCGTTAAAGAGCCAGGTATCCTGGAGCACCATTCCGAACAGGCTGCGAAGCTCACCCCGTCGAAGGGACGTAATATCCGTTCCGTCTATCGTAATTTTGCCCTTGTTAAGCTCATAGAACCGCATCAGCAGATTAATAAGCGTGGTCTTCCCTGCACCGGTTGGACCGACAATAGCCACCGTCTGTCCGTGCTTCACATCGACGTTCATATCCTCGATCAGAAGCTGATCCGCTTTATAACCAAAACTCACATTCTGGAAGGATACATCGCCGAGCGGCTTCTTGAGGGCTGCCGGAGCCGTATGCTCAGACACTTCTTCTTCCTCGTCCAGCACTTCAAATACGCGCTCTGCCGATGCAATCGTGGATTGAATAACATTCGCGATATTGGCAAGCTGCGTGATCGGCTGTGTGAACTGGCGTGAATATTGGATGAACGCCTGGATATCCCCGATCTCGATTGCTCTGCGGGTAACCAGAACGCCACCGACAACACTCACGATCACATACCCGATATTGCCAACAAAACTCATCAGCGGCATGATCGTTCCCGAGATGAACTGGGCTTTCCATCCGGCATCATAGAGCTTGTCGTTGACTTCATCGAATTGCTCCATCGATTGTCGTTCCCGGCCAAACGCCTTCACCACTTTATGACCTGTATACATCTCTTCCACATGTCCGTTCAGTTGGCCCAGATGCTTCTGTTGTGCCACGAAATGCTTCTGAGAGCGCTTGGCAACCATGATAGTGACCACCACGCTGAGCGGCAGGGTCAATATAACCACCAAAGTCAGCAGCGGACTGATTGTAAGCATCATGATGATAACCCCGACCAGTGTTACCACAGAGGTAATCATCTGTGTAAGACTCTGCTGAAGCGTACTACTGATATTGTCCATATCGTTCGTGACCCGGCTCAGCGTCTCCCCATGCGTACGGGCGTCAAAATATTTAAGCGGCAGGCGTCCGAGCTTGTTATAGACATCCTTGCGCAGATCGTAAACAGTCCGCTGTGCCACGCCAGCCATGACATATTGCTGGATATAAGCAAACAGCGAGCTTAGCAGATACAGGCCTGCCAGCCAGAGCATGATATTCCGAATGGCATCAAAATCAATCCCGGCACCCGGTACGCCCTGCATTTTGGCCATGAATCCTTTGAACAGGATCGTGGTTGCATCACCGAGAATTTTCGGGCTCACAATGCTGAATATCGTACTCAAGATGGCTGCGGTCAAGACGATCAGCAGTTTCCCCGTATGGGGCTTAAGGTATCGTGTAAGCCGGCGCAAAGTCCCCTTGAAATCCTTGGCTTTCTCGGCTGCCATCCCGGCACCATGCGGCCCGCCGCCGAAGGGACCGCCCTGGCCCCGAGGATGTCCTCCCCGTTTCTTCTCGCTCATGCGATCTCCTCCTCTGACAGCTGTGAGGTGACAATTTCACGGTACACATCGCTTGATGCCATAAGTTCCCCATGCGTGCCCATTCCAGCAATGCGTCCCTGTTCCAGCACGATGATTCGGTCAGCGTCCATGACGGTGCTGACACGCTGGGCCACAATCAGAACCGTAGCCTCGGTCGTTTCCTCCCTCAGCGCTGCACGAAGATTCGCATCGGTCTTGAAATCCAGCGCAGAGAAACTGTCATCGAACACGTAGATTTCAGGTCTCCGGACCAGCGCCCTGGCAATGGAGAGCCGCTGCTTCTGACCTCCGGATACGTTGCTACCGCCTTGGGAAATCTCGGCATCATAACCGCCTTCCATTGAAGAGATGAAATCAGCCGCCTGGGCAACTTTCGCGGCATGCTGAATCTCCTCGTCCGTTGCGTCTTCCTTGCCGTAGCGGATATTCTCTGCAATGGTACCGGTGAACAGCAGCGCCTTCTGCGGCACAAATCCGATCCGGTTCCGCAGATCTTCCTGCATCAAGTCCCGAATATCCGTCCCGTTGACGAGAATCCGCCCGGAGGTCACGTCATAGAAACGCGGAATCAAGCTGATCAGCGTTGATTTGCCTGAACCTGTTCCTCCAATAATCGCGGTAATTTCACCCGGGCCTGCCTGGAAGGAAATATCGGATATGGCCGGCTCCTCTGCGCCCGGATAATAGAAGGTGACGTCCTGAAATTCAATGGAACCCGTCTGAATGCCGGTATTCCGCGGCTGCTTCGGATCGTGGATCTCCGGTATCATGTTCAATACCTCATTGATCCGGACTGCCGATGCCTGCGCGCGCGGAATCATGACAAACATGACGGACAGCATGATCAGTGAGAACATGATCATCATCGCGTATTGAAGGAAGGCCATGAGGTCCCCGACCTTCATGTGTTCGGCTTCTATGCGGTGGGCTCCGAACCAAACAATCGCCAGCGTGGCGAAGTTCATGACAAGCATCATGACGGGCATCATGGCACCCATGATTTTGTTAACCTTGATCGAGGTGGCTGTCAGATCCTCATTGGCATCATTAAACCGGACCGTCTCATGGTCCATGCGGTTAAACGAACGGATGACCCGCATTCCGGTCAGATTCTCACGCAGCACGCGGCTGAGTGTATCAATCTTGATCTGTATGGCCTTGAAGAGCGGAATCCCTTTTTTGGCAATGATGAAAATAGCCAACGCGAGAATCGGCAGGACGATCAGAAGCACCGTTGTCAGTCCCGGATCTCTCGATATCGCCATCACGATGCCCCCGATACACATCATCGGCGCGATGGCCATCATGCGAAGAATCATGATCGTGACCTGCTGCACCTGTGTGATATCGTTGGTGGTACGGGTTATCAGGGAAGCTGTTCCGATCTTGTCAAATTCCTGCAGCGTAAAATTCTCGACATGGGAGAATACGCGACCACGCAGAATCCGGCCAAAACCGGTTGCCGATTTGGATGCCAAATAACTTGCCGCAATGGAGCAGACCATGCCGCCTGCTGTAACCAGGAGCATAAAACCTCCCACACTCCAAATGTAAGGAACGTCTCCCTTCACGATGCCGATATCCACAATGTCAGCCATCAAGGTCGGCAAGTAAAGATCAGACAGACATTGGAAAAATGTGAACAGCAGAACAAAAATGACCGCTGTCCGGTATGGTTTCATGTATTGAAACAGCTTTAACAAATCCCCCACCCCTACTCGTTGTCTGATGTTGTTTCATTCGAATTGCGCTTATGTTCTTGGAATTGGTAAATCTTCGTCAGCAGCTCCGTCAGCTTGACGCTGTCCTCTTCACCGAGAAAATCAACCAGCTCGTTAAAGTTGTTTTTGACTTTCAGGTAGGTTTGCTGGACAATACGGTTCCCTGCCTCCGTAAGCTGTACACGAACCGCGCGTCGGTCCTGTGCATCCATCACCCGCTCCACCAGGCCTTTACTCTCCAAGCCGTTGATGAATTGCGTGATCGTTGGGGACGTAACGTTCATCATGCTGCTAATCTCCGACACCTTCATACCGGGTCCGTTAGGCTCGATATGATGTCTGAGTCCCATTAGAACTCGAATTTCACCAGGGGTATAACCGGAAATCATGTGCTGATCCCATTCCTGCTTATGAAACATACGGATGCTGTACAGGAGCCTGCTGGCTATGCTGTCTTCCCGCATGCCCCCCTTCATGCACCTTCCTTCTTGTGACTGTCTTTCCTCGTCAACGGTATCTCCATTATGTGAATCTGGGTGTTTATCCTGTGTCATGGGCCACCTCTTCTCTACAGCACTAAAGCTTGAATTGACATGGTACAGAGCATTTCTCCTTAAATAGATAGTTTGCCAATCTATTTGGTTACCTAACTATATACCTGGGGAAGACCGAAGTCAAATCGACTTCGGTCTTCCCGTAACACTATAATTCCTCGTCGTATAGAAGCTGCTGATAAGCCCCTCGTTGCACTTTGCCGCTCTTGCGTGACGACTTGCCAGAGCTCTTGTTCTGCCGCCGGGTGCTTGCCTTTTCTTTACGGGCGATATGAGCGAGCTCGCGCTCTGTTTTCTTGTAATTCGCATAACGCTTTGCATCCAGCGTCCCGTCCTGCAATGCTTCCCGGACCGCGCAGCCTGCTTCGGTCTCATGTCGGCAATCATGGAATCGACACTGCTGCGAGAGCGTGGAGATGTCCGCAAAGGCAGTCTCAAACCCCTCCTCTGAATCCCACAGCTGCAGCTCCCTCATGCCCGGGGTATCCACCATGATAGCACCTCCCGGCAGCACGAACAGCTCCCGGTGTGTCGTGGTATGGCGTCCCCTTGCATCCTCTTCCCGAATCCCTTGAACACGCTGCATCTCCTGACCGGACAGCCAGTTCAATAACGTGGATTTGCCCGCCCCGGAAGTGCCCGTTATTGCCACTGTCTTCCCTTGCACCAAGTAATCTTGAAGCTGCTCCTTCCCTTGGTCCTTTAAGGAGCTCACCACAAACACCGGCACACCGAGAGCGACCTCTTCCACCAGCGAGACATATGTTTCAGGCGATTCACATAGATCCGCCTTGGTGAGCAGGATGACCGGTGCAGCTCCGCTCTCCCAGACAGCAATTAAATAGCGTTCAATTCTGCGGACATTAAAATCCTTATTCAGCGCATTAATGATAAACACGGTATCCATGTTCGCGGCGATAACCTGCTCATCCGGCACGCTGCCTGCTTCCCTGCGCGTGACAGCGGACTTGCGGGGCAGCAGCTTATGAATGACGGCCCGCGATTCGCCCTGTAGCGGCTCGACCAGCACCCAATCGCCGACAGCCGGGAAATCGCTTTTGCTGCCCGCTTCGTATTCATACTTCCCTGTGACAACAGCCGTCTGCTCACCCTCTTGGGTTATAATGCGGTATTGCTTTGAGAACTGGGCTGTCACGCGCGCCGGCACGAGCTCTTTGTCCTGCTTCGGCATCTGCTCAGCCATCAAGCTCCAGTGTTCATTCCATCCATATGTGTGTAACGGTGTCATTTCTTGTTTAGTCAAATTCGTTATATCCCCTTATCATTATCAATTTGGTTGTTATATCAAAACACAAAAAAACCGCAGATTTGTATCTGCGGCTGATCTGAATATACACCAGAAGAAGGCATCATGCCCTACGGTTACCCCGTGAAGACAATACCAAACCCCGAGTATAGACACAAAGAACCCGCAGGATACCAAACACGGTCTCCTGCGGGTTCCAGGTATGGAAGTGAGGGCTCGATCTGAAGCCTCACTTCTTCGTTACCATTAGAATTTCCCGTCCAAAGAGACCAACGTCAAAGCGACCCATCCACTATGCATCATAACCATTTGACATCAGCCTCCTTCTGCTTAATTAATATATCCGTATTATAGAGTTCCAATTTCCAAGTGTCAACATCCCATGAAAAATTTAGATTCGCCTAAAATGCCTCCACTCCTCTGGCAGCAGCATCCCGTATTGGCGATTCAGAAAACGGTCATCAACAAGTGTGAGCGTACCGCTGTCTTGCTCTGACCGAATCAGGCGTCCTCCGGCCTGCAGCACTTTGTTCATCCCCGGGTACACGTAAGCGTAATCGTATCCCCTCTTACCGGTACGGTCGAAATAATCCTTGATGATGTCATTCTCGAAAGACAACTGCGGCAATCCTACGCCGATCACTACGACACTGGAGAGCCGTTCTCCCTTCAGATCAATACCCTCCGAGAAAATGCCGCCCATTACCGCAAAGCCGATCAGCGGATCGGCTGCATCCGCCTGAAATGCATTCAGGAACGCCTCCCGCTCCCCCTCGCTCATCCCGTGTCCCTGAAGCAGCGTGCGTGCCCCGGGATTCATTCGGGCGAAGTCTTCATGAATATCCTGCATGTAGGGGTAGGACGGCAGAAAAATCAAGGTATTCACCGGCTGCTCCTGAACCAGAGCACTCAGCATCCGCACGATGGCCTCACGGCTCCGCTCCCGATCCTTGAACCGCGTCGACAACGGCAGAACTCGCACATCCAGCTGCTCGGCCGAGAATGGGGACGGAATCGAGAGGCTGTAGTCCTCTTCCTCCGCTCCCAGCATATCGCAATAATAGCCGAGCGGCATCAGGGTGGCCGAGAAAAACACGCTGGACCGATAATTCTTGGCCGCTTGCTGAAGCAAATAAGAGGGATCCAGACAAAACAGCTTGAGAAACACCTCGCTCTGACTCATCTCTGCATAGGTGACAAACCGGTCGTCATACAGCTTGGAGATACGCAGATAGCCCTGTACGGCAAAATAGCACTCCAAAAGCGCATCGGCCTCATCCCCGCTTTTGCCTGTCATCAGTTCGGCTTCCGCCTGGAGGGCAAAATCCTCCAATAGTTCGACCATCATCTCCGGCTGCTGGGAGCCTACAATCCGCTCTTCCTCTTCACCGGCCTTACGCAGAATCTTAAAGCGGTTATTGACCCGTTTAGCCGTATTGTACAGCGTGGGATTGCTCTCTTTATAAGCCCTCTGCAGCTCTAAGAACGCAGATTTATTCAGTTCAGCCGAGAACATCCCTCGCGCGCGGTCCACCAGATTATGCGCCTCATCAACGAGCAGCACGCTGCGCTTCTTCACTTCCTCCGGCATACGCTTGAAGGATACACGCGGGTCAAACACATAGTTGTAATCACAGATGACGGCATCAGCCGCATAAGCGGCGTCCAGCGAGAACTCAAACGGACAGACCATATGCTTGCGGGCATAATCCTCAATGACGGGCCTCGTGATCAACGTTTCATTCGAGAGCAGATCCAGTATGGCGTCATTGATCCGGTCATAGTAGCCCTCCGAGAACGCACAGCCCATCTGACTGCAGCCTTCCGCTTCGCTGAAACAGATCTTGTCCTTCGCCGTCAGCGTGACTGCGTGCATACAGAGCCCTTGACGCTCCATGCGCGCCATGGCTTCCTCCGCGGTGGTTCGGGTAATCGTTTTGGCTGTCAGGTAAAAGATCCGCGATAGCAGTCCTTCACCGATCGCTTTAACCGAAGGAAACAGCGTGGATATGGTTTTGCCTATGCCGGTCGGCGCTTTGGCGAACAATCTCCGTCCTTCACCGATGCTTTTATATACGGCACCAGCAAGCTTCCGCTGTCCCTCCCGGTAGGCAGGAAACGGGAATTTAAGCTCGCGGATGCTCCGATCTCTCCGCTCGGCATGCTCTCTTAACAGGTTCGCATAGGGAGCATATGCCCCCACGACCTCAAGCACAAAGGATTCCAGCTGAGGCAAACTCCATTCCTGCACGAACTGCTTCCGCTCTCCGCTCGGCACCTGGAAATAGGTCAATCTGACTGCCATCCTTGGCATCTCATGCAACTTCGCATACATATAGGCATACATTTTGGCTTGCGCCCAGTGAACCGGGTAGGTGTGCTCGGTAATCTCGCCCAAATCTCCGGAGGTCGACTTGATCTCATCAATCATGATCCGTTCTTCCTCCCGAATCAGGCCGTCACAGCGACCCTCCACCACAAACAGCAGATCCTCGTACGGAATCTCGACTTCAAGCTGCACTTCCTTCTGATCGTTCTCGCCATAATCGCGCTGTACTTGCTGATGCGCGCGGGTACCCTCGGTGAGGGAGGTCGCCGTGCGAAAGCCCGAGGTAATGCTGCCGCTGCGAAAGACGTATTCCACCAGCGGCCTTACGGATATTTGGATAGTATGAGGCATGATGGTCTCCTATCGTTCATGTTCTTATGAAGCGTATTATACCAAACATTCGTTCCTGAATGCGAAGCATCCGCGCAGATCGATACAGAAAAAAGCGTGCGGACGGTTATCCTCGAGGATACCATCTGCACGCTATGCGAAACGGTCACTTATGGAGCTTTTTTCTGCATCTGATCCAAACTCTTAAACTCGTAGCCCCGGTTCTTCGCTTCATCAATGATTCGCCCCAGCGCCTCTGTATTGTCCTTGGAGATCGAATGAAGCAGGATGACTGCACCCGGGTGCAGCTGTGCGGTCACCTTGTCGTAAGCATACTGTGCGCCGCGCTGTGACTTCACATCCCAGTCCATATACGCTAGCGACCAGAAGACATTGGTATATCCCAATTGTTTGCTGGTTGCCAGGGACTTCTCGTCGAATATGCCGCGCGGTGTACGCAAATACTTCATGTCCGGCTGGCCGGTTATGCTCATGACCTCCTTCTTCACCCGCTCCAGCTCCTCGGTCAGCTTCTCTGCCGAAATCGTGGTAACATCGGGGTGATTCCAGGAATGGTTGCCGATAATATGGCCTTCCGCCGTCATCCGCTTCAGCAGATCCGCCTGTGTCTTCACGTAATGTCCGGTCACGAAGAAGGTGGCGGGCACCTTTTTCTCTTTGAGCGTATCCAGGATACGGGAGGTATAACCGTTCTCATAGCCGTTATCAAACGTGAGATAAAGCTCCTTCTGCTCGGCATCGCCCATGAAGATGGCATCGTATTTTTGCAGAAGCTCCTTAAAGCCTTCCTCATTGATCGAGGGCAGCTGGCCATTGACGCTTTTCTTAAATCCAAAGTGAAACGGACCGCTTCCGGCCGCCAAGGCTGCTCCAGAGATGGTCAGCACTATCGCCAAACTCATCAGAAGCACAAGCGCCGACCGAAGGACTCCACGTTTCTTCATATCCGCCTCTCTCCTTCTTTGTAGTGATATGGATCAATCGCCCCTATGAAAGACGTGCCCAGGGTTGCATCACCTAATATCCCACAAATCGGAGCAAACTATGTGTAAACCAACGTTAATCTGACACAAGAGAGATCCCGTGCTACGTGATTTGGATGGTACGTCCCTCCTGATGACTTTGCAGCGCATACTCGATCATCCGGATCACGTTGCGGGCTTCCTCCGCTTGGACGGGTAAAGCCCCCCCTTTAAGAACGGCTTCAGCAAGTCCCTGATAGAATGCCTGATAACGTCCTGGCAGCGTCTCAATCTCACCTTGGACTGCCAGCCCGCTCAGCTCGGTAGCGAGCTCTCCGTATTGATCCGGCGAGTCTTCCCCCCAGCCTGCATCCCCTGGGCGCATGCCCTGCTTCAACTGGCCTTCTTGAGGGTCCATCCCATATTTCAGGAAACTTCCCTTATCGCCATGCAGCTCGAATTTCGGGCCGGCTTGCCGTACCAGTGAGCCGGAGTGCAGAATGACGCGGAACGTTGCGTAACCCAGCACCAGATGAAAATAATCATGCGCTTTGGAACCTTTGCGCTCTATTCTTAAATCTGCCCATAACGTCTCCGGCAGACCAAACAGGAACAGAGCCTGATCAATCAGGTGCGAGCCCAGATCGTATAATATGCCTGAACCGGGAGCTGCCTGCTCTCTCCACCGCTCGGATTGCACCTCAGGACGGTAGCGGCTGAACTGTGATTGATAAATGGAAAGCTTGCCGAGCGCTCCCGTTTCCAGCAGGTTGCGGACGGTCAGAAAGTCATTGTCCCAGCGGCGGTTATGGTATACCGTAAGCAGGACGCCCTTCTGCTTGGCAAGCTCAATCAGCTCGTCCGCTTCGGCAGCGGTTACGGTGAACGGTTTCTCTACAACCACGTGCTTGCCAGCCTCAAGGGCCAATCGGGAATATTCATAATGTGTTGTATTAGGACTCGTAATGATGACAACGTCAATCTCCGAAACCGACAAGAGTTCATCCACACTGTCGACAACAGCCGTATCCGGCAAATCCTTGTGAACCTTGTCCGGATCCGATGACACAACCGTGTGTACCTTATAATCCGGCACGCTTCTCAGGATCGGTGCATGAAACACCGATCCGGACAGGCCGTATCCGATGATCCCCGCTTGTATTGCCATAACGCAAGCCTCCTCTTCCCATGGTTCTATGTTGATTCTATAAGGATCGCTGTGATTCCTTGCAACATCTTAACATCCCGCAAATATTTTACAACCGGAAAAAAGCCGCCTGCGGCTAACTTTGTTGCAGGCGGCTTCTCTATTCTCTCGTTATCAAAGTGACGCTGTGTACAAGCACAAGCGATACAATTAATAAGGATCAGCCTCATGCCCCATGCGGCTGGCATCCTCTACCGCTTGTTCACGTGAATCTCCATCCGAGCCCTTCTTCGCCTGCTCCAGGCCTTCCCTAACGCGGCGTCCGTAATCCTCATCCGCGTACGTGAAATGCTCCACCATTTTCTCTTGAATGCGAACATCGCATTGACTTAGCGCACCCACCAGATTGTTGATCAGTTCATTGCGCTCCCAGTCCTCGAACGCTCGGTACGTATCGCCAGCCTGCTTAAAGTCCAGCGTGCGGTCAAGCTTCTGGCGCACGAGATTCGCATCGTAGTGAGGCTGATGCGGCTTCGCTGTCTGCGAGGCTTCCACCAAGCCGTCCGTCATGGAAGGCTCATAATCCACATGTGGGCTCTGCCCTGGCGCCTTATCCACAAAATAAGACATTTGTCCGCCGCGCTGATTGGTCGCTACCCGCTTCTTCGGTGCGTTGATTGGCAGCTGCAGATAGTTTGTGCCTACGCGATGCCGCTGGGTATCCGAGTAAGAGAAGGTACGGCCCTGCAGCAGCTTGTCGTCCGAGAAGTCGAGTCCGTCCACAAGCACGCCGGTTCCGAAGGCCGCTTGCTCCACCTCGTTATAGTAGTTCTCCGGATTGCGGTTCAGCACCATTTTACCAACCTTTAAGAACGGGAACTGATCTTCCGGCCACAGCTTGGTCGGATCAAGCGGATCAAATTCCAGCTCCGGATGATCGCCGTCGCTCATAATCTGAACGCACAGTTCCCACTCCGGATATTCTCCGCGCTCAATCGCCTCATACAGATCCTGGGTGGCGTGGCTGTCATTCATGCCCTGGATCTTGTTTGCTTCTTCCTGCGTCAGGTTTTTGATCCCCTGCTTTAGCGGCTCCCAGTGATACTTCACCAGCACACCAACTCCATCTGCATTGACCCATTTGTATGTATTCACACCAGAGCCCTGCATTTGGCGGTAATTCGCCGGGATGCCCCAAGGGGACCACAGAAACGTAATCATATGCGTCGCTTCCGGAGAACGGGATACGAAGTCGAACATGCCGACTGGCCCCGGGACGTTGGATACCGGATCAGGCTTGAACGCATGCACCATATCCGGGAATTTGAGCGGATCACGGATGAAAAATATTTTCAGGTTGTTGCCCACCAAATCCCAGTTGCCTTCCTCCGTGTAGAACTTGACGGCAAATCCGCGTGGGTCACGTAGCGTTTCAGGCGAGCCGGAGCCGTGGACTACGGTCGAGAACCGCACAAATACCGGAGTTCGCTTGCCTTCAACCTGAAACAGCTTTGCCCGCGTATACTTAGAGACGGGCTCATCGCCCACTTTTCCATACGTTTCAAAGTAGCCGTGGGCCCCTGCTCCCCTGGCATGCACAACGCGTTCCGGAATGCGTTCCCGGTCAAAATGCGTAATCTTCTCGAGAAAATGATAATTCTCCAGTGTCATCGGACCCCGGTTCCCAACCGTTCTCACATTCTGATTGTCTGATATCGGATGCCCCTGACGATTAGTCAGTGTATCCTCCCGCTCCGTCTCACCCCGGTTTTGTGCAAAACCTGTGCGCTCCTGGTTAATCCCATTATTCCCCTCATGTTCCTGGCCACTCACGAATGTCATTCCTCCTTGGATAGATAGCTTGTAATTGGTTCTCTTACTATGGATATTATGTCCAAGGAGTGAAAATGTATGAAATGCAGCTCAATTCAAAACAAACTTATCCCCGTTCTCCCAGCAGCCCGCGTGTAAAGCTGATCCATTCCCTGACAGCAAAGGACAGATACCGGTCCTTCCTCCAGATCATGCCGAGCTGCCAAGGAATCACCGGATTATCCAGCGGCAGAATCGTAACGCGCGAAGAATCGATTTCTTTGCAAATCGTTTCCGGCAGCAGGGCTATCCCCAGATTCGCTGCCACCATGCCGCTGATGAGGTCCCACTGCGAGCTTTCGTAGACCACTCTAGGCTCGAAGCCTGCGCTTATGCATTCCCGGATGATCCGGTCATGGAGCGTGAAATCCTCGCGGAACAACACAAACGCTTCCTCCGCAAGCTCATTCAGGTTCACATGATCTCTGCCTGCAAGCCGATGGGACGGATGTACAAGCAGATTCAACTTCTCTTTCACAAAGGAATAATAGTGAAACACGTCTTCGTTAACCGGCAGCACGGCAACCCCGATGTCCGTCTGGCCGCTCTCCACATCAGCCTCCACCTTCTTGGCGCCATCCTCAATAAGCTGAATGGTAATCTTTGGGTATTCCTGGTGGAAATGCCCGATCACCTCAGGGAAAAAGCTTGAGCCCACCATAGGCGGAAGACCAATTCGGAGATGTCCGCGCTTCAGGTTCATTAGATCCTCCAGCTCGGCGGATACGCGCTGGAAGGAATCCACCATCTGCTGTGCCTGCTGGTACATGATATGGCCCGCATCCGTCAGCTCGATTCGCTTGCCCTGCCGGTAGAACAAGGTGACGCCCCATTCATCCTCCATGTTGCGAATGGTCTTGCTGATTGTCGGCTGCGTAATATAAAGCTTCTCCGCCGCCTTGGTGAAGCTCTGATTCCTGGCGACCTCAAGAAAATACTCCAGATGCCGTATGTCCATCCGATCCACCCTCCTGATTCTTCTATGTATAGATAAATGGAATAGTTATCATTCGATATATGCATTTTACCTATGAAAATTATCGTTGTAAAATTTCATTAATACTGAAAACATAGGAGGCCGGTCATGATCAACATATTGAAAGGAACTCTGCAAGTGGCCGGTTTCATGCTTCTTTCCATCGGAATGGATAAACTGGCCGAATGGCTGCATCTGGGGATACCCGGAAGCATACTCGGCATTGCCGTGGTGTTTATTCTGCTCGAAGCCAAGATCCTGCGTCTGGAGTGGATTGAGCTTGGCGCTAATTGGCTGCTCGCCGAATTGCTGCTGTTCTTTATCCCTGCTGCAGTCGGTATCATGAAATATTTCCCGATGCTGGAAGCCGAAGGGCTCCAGATTCTAGTTGTCGTTCTGTTCAGCACCGTTATCGTGATGGTGAGTTCGGGGCTGACAGCCGGCTTCATCTCCACTCGAAAGGAGCGGAGAACGCCATGAACATCCTGCTGTCTGCATTCGTTGGGCTGCTGTTAACGATCGGTATCTATGCGGGCGCCAAAAGGCTGTACCGCCGCTTTCCCAAGGTCTATTTGTCTCCGCTCCTGATTACTCCGGTGCTCCTTGTTGTGATATTGACACAAACGGGCGTATCCTATGAAACATACAATGAAGGTGCGCAGTGGATAAGCAAGCTGCTGGGACCGGCAACGATCGCCTTTGCCGTTCCGCTGTACAAGAACTTTCAAACCCTTAAGAAGCATGCTGCCGAGATTATGCTCAGCGTGCTGACCGGGTCGGTGCTGGCGATGGTATCCTCTGCGTTTCTTGCAAAATGGATGCACCTGAACAGCTCTCTGGCCACCAGCCTTGTGCCGCGCTCCATTACTACGCCCATTGCCATGAACGTATCTGAGGTCATCGGGGGGGTGCCCAACATGACCGCTGTCTTTGTCATCATGACCGGCATTCTGGGCTCCATGATCGGACCGGCCGTCATGCGAATTTTCCGGATTCGGGGTGATATCGCAAGAGGCGTTCTGTTCGGGACCAGCGCCCACGGAACCGGCACATCCAAAGCATTCGAATTCAGCTCCCTCTCCGGCACAATCTCCAGCATCTCGATGATTGTTGCTGCCCTCTTCACCCTCGGGACCGCACCACTAATCATGGCATTTCTGCACTAATATTGGCATGACTCTGACTAAACCGGCGATGACCGGTTTTTTCGTTGTCTTTTTTGTGTTGTTATGCGCATTTCCGGAACTTACTTTAACTCTTTGACAACCTCCGCGGAAGAGGTCATAATAAGTTCTGTTCATAAGTTTTGTTAAATTAATGTCATGTCTAATGTAAACGAACCGTAAGAATAACGTCTGTCGATGGTAAAAAAACGAATAGCCGCTGAAAGCTCCTGAACCTAATATTGGGCGGCATTGAAAGGAAGGCGATACAGGTGCTCTCCACCTCGCGGTTTCGGTTAACGATGACGAAGCCTTTTATATTTTTCTCTGTCATTATGCTGCTCAAAAGCTACTTAGCCTGGATGGTCATTTTTGATGATGTGATGCCTTGGAAACCACTCATTACAGAAATCCCTTTTATCTGGCTTGTGTTCAGCTTGATTGAATGGTTTGCCTCCAAGCGGAAACTTGCTGCCTATATGAGCGTTAACCTACTGCTGACCGCCATATTCTTTGCAGCTATTATGTATTATAAATACTATGGCGTCATCGTGACGTATCACGCCCTTGAGCAAGTCAACCAGGTAACCGCAGTCAGCAACAGCGTATTCTCCTTAATGGACCCTTATTATTTGTTGATTTTTACGGATATCATTGTCATGTTCGTGCTGCTGTGGCGCAGTGACCGCGTGAAGAAGTGGAAGATTCGGCATGCCAAAAAAGAGAAGCGCAAATTCGTTCCCATCGTGTTTGTGTTCTCCCTGATGCTGTGCCTGTTCCAGATTATGCCTAACCGCGCAAGCATGAACGAAATCGTAAAGGCGCAGGAGATGGGAATTCTCAATTACGAAGCCTACACGATTTTCCAACAGGAAAACACCGAGCTTGCAGATGCCAAGACCATCACGCAGGATAAAATCAATGAACTGAAGGGACTTGGAGCATCGGATCAGGAAGCACTGCTCTCCGGTGTAGCCCAGGGCAAGAATCTGATCATCATCCAGATGGAATCTTACCAGCAGTTCTTGATGAATCTGAAGATTGACGGCAAGGAAATTACGCCCAACATGAACAAGCTGGCTCGTGAAAGCCTGTACTTCCCGAACTTCTTCCAGAATGTCGGGCAGGGTAATACCTCCGATGCCGAGTTTGTTGTAAATACCTCCTTCTACATCCCGCCGCGGGGGGCGGCAACGCAGCATTATGCGGACAGGGTCCTCCCTAGCTTGCCGAAATTGCTGCAAGCGGAAGGCTACGATACGGCCACCTTCCATACCAATGTGGTGGAGTTCTGGAACCGCGGAGAGCTGTATAAAGCGCTCGGTTTTAACCGTTATTATGATAAAGCCTTTTTCGGTGAGGATGATAAGCTGTTCTTCGGCGCCTCGGATGATGCCCTGTATTCCAAGACAGCCGCCGAGCTGAAAAAGATGCACGATACAGGAAAGCCGTTTTATGCTCAGGTCATATCGATGTCTGCACATCATCCTTATACCATTCCTGAAGTGAAGTACCGGATGACGCTCCCAGAGCGGTATGATGGTACGTTTGTCGGCGATTATATCCGCTCCCAGAACTATGCAGATGACGCGCTCGGCAAATTCATTGAGCAGTTGAAGAAGGACGGGATATGGGATAACAGCATGGTTGTTGTCTATGGAGATCACCTTGGACTGCCGATCTACTCACTGGATAACAAAGATAAAGAGCTGATGCACGAAATTTATGGCCGGGACTATAATTCAGGCGATATGATCAACATTCCGCTCATCATCCATGGCGAAGGCCTTCAACCGGAAGTGAAAGAGCAAGTCGGCGGGCAGATCGACCTCTTGCCAACGGTCTCTAACCTGCTCGGCGTATCGTTGGACCAACAGCTTCATTTTGGTCAGGATTTGCTGAACAACACCGATAACAACTTGCTGCCGGAACGGTATTACCTTCCTTCCGGGACGTTTATCAACAATACCACCCTGTACATCCCGGGAATCGGCTTTGAGGATGGAACCAAGCACCCGCTGCCGAGCTCAGATGAGAAGTCGACACAGGCTTCCCAGGAGGAGTTCGAACGGGCGCTGCAGCTGCTCCACCTGTCCGACAGCTATGTCAGACAGCTGCCACTCCATAAATAATTCGTTTCATGACAGGACAACTCTCCAGGTTCATAGAGAGTTGTCCTTTTTTCATAGACAGCTCACCCTGCAATCCTTGCTCCCTATGGGATTACACAACAGAAAGCAACTGGCATTTGACATAGTGGCTTACTTTTTCTTATGATTAATAAGAAAAACTCTATCGACTTACTTTCAGTAGACAGACCGCGTTTAGAGGGATTTTTTCTTGCGATCATCGAATTTGTTCAGCTTCGCTGAAAACTATAAATTTTATAATCTTAACAATATACCTTGTTTTGAAAACCGCATTCGTGGTGAAATTACGTACAACAACTCAAATTACGCATTCATAGGATGACATTTTAGCCATATATTTTTTTAGAGCAACTCGATTACGAATTGTAGGAGTGACGATCCGACTTGGACCCCATACGAAGGATAATCAGAATTATATGTTCAACACTTGGCCTTCTGCTGATCGCTTCCGTTACGCCCGTCCCTCTAGTGGACATAACCGATTCCGCTGCGGCTACGCACGGAATGGAAGCTTCCGAAGGCAATCTGCCTGAGTCGACGCCGGTCCCCAAAACGCCGGAGCCTGTTCGGTTGAAGCTGGAAGATAAGCGCCATGTGTCTCTGCTTTCCTTGAATAACGTTACATGCTGTACTGAAACCGATATGTTTCTGATCCTCAAGCACATGCTGCTGGAACCTTTGAAATTCAGGTCGAATTATGTTGACAGCCATGCATAGTAAACCATGGTTATTTAAAAACTAATTCAGATCAGATAAAAAAAGGATGTGTTTTGTTTGGATGACAGTATAGGCGTAAATTTATTTTTAGTCGCTGTACTTATTGCAGCTACCGCTTTTTTCGTTATGACGGAATTTGCTATCATAAGACTTCGTCCCAGTCGAGTAGACCAATTGGTTATGGAAGGGCGTAAAGGCGCTCTTGCCGTTAAAAAGGTAACTTCGAATCTGGATGGTTACCTGTCTGCGTGTCAGCTTGGGATTACCATCACGGCACTCGGTCTCGGCTGGCTCGGGGAACCGACCATCGAGAAGATTCTTCATCCGGTGTTTGATAACTTTTCCATCCCGTCAGCTGTAGCTTCGCTGATCTCATTCCTGCTTGCTTTTATTATTATGACTTATATCCACGTTGTTATCGGTGAACTTGCACCGAAAACGATTGCTATCAATAAAGCTGAAGCTGTGTCGTTCTTATGCGCGACGCCTATTATATGGTTCAACCGCATTATGTACCCGTTCATCTGGCTGCTTAACGGATCCGCCAACAAAATCGTTCGTCTGTTCGGCATGCATCCGGCAAGTGAACATGAGGAAGCTCACTCGGAAGAGGAACTTCGCATGATCCTGAGTGACAGTTATGAGAGCGGGAAGATCAACCAAGCCGAGTATGGTTATGTAAGCCGAATTTTTGCTTTTGATGATATGCTTGCCAAGGAGATCATGGTGCCACGTACCGATATGATCTGCCTGTATGTTGACAAGCCGCTTGCAGCGAACCTGCAGATTATCAAGCGTGAGCAGTACACCCGTTTCCCGGTTGTACGCGGCGACAAGGATCAGATCGTCGGTATAGTTAACACCAAGCATTTCTTCCTGGAGTTTGATGACAATGCCAGCATCGATCTGTCCAAGCTGATTCATCCGGCCATGACAGTATCCGAAGCGATTCCGATCAAGAAATTACTTCGCAAAATGCAGCAGGAAGGCACGCATATGGCCATCCTGATCGACGAGTATGGCGGTACGTCCGGCATGATCACCATTGAGGATATTCTGGAGGAGATCGTCGGGGAGATCCGCGATGAATTCGACGAGGATGAGGAACGCGAGCTGACCCAGCCTGAGCCGAACCGCATCATCGCTGACGGCAAGGTGTCCATCAATCGGATCAATGATCTGCTGCATACCGATCTGAGCACGGATGACCTGGATACCATCGGCGGCTGGCTGTACGGACACAACTCCGAGCTCGCCAAAGGCGATACATGGAGCTACCGTGATCTGACGTTTACCGTCATCGAGAAGAAAACCCACCGTTATACGAAGCTGCAAATCGTCAAGGAAACGGAAGAAAATACGGCTGAAGAAACATCTGCCGTGGCAGCAACAACGGAACATAACGAGTAAGCGAACCATGAACCATAGCCGCCATGCAGCCCTTACGGGGTGATGCACGGCGGCTTTTTGCATGCTTTGCCGACATTTTAGCACTTTAACAAGTTATAACTCTGCTGTAATATAGAAATTACAATCTGTTATCGTATGGGGGGCAGCAAGACATGAATCGTCAAATAGCTATTATAGGAAGCAGCGGCGGCAATCTGTACAATCTGGGCGGCAGGGACCCGCTCAAGCTGCTGGATGAGATATTGGTGCAGATGGAGAGCGCCGGTCTGTCATGCGGGGCTCTACAGTTCATCGCAGCCCAGGTCTCCATGGATGCAGCTAAGGACTCAACGCCCGCTGCACTTTACGGCTGGAATTCTAGTCAAGGCGAGCCGGTCATTATCGCTGAAGGCACCCTTCAGCAAGTGAATCAGGCTGCCGAGCGGCTTGACCGGGAAATTGCCGAGCAGATTGAACTCGGCGAGATTGACGGTCTCATTGTAATGAGTGCCGACCCGGAGGGCAGCAACCGACACGCCATTGAGGCTGCCGCCAAGTTCCGTCTGCCGGTGACCGGTACGGGAGGAACGTCCATGGCCATCATTCAGACCAAAGGCGCATACGTCATTGCCGCATCCGGCACAACCGGCACCACCAACCGCACCCGAGCGGTCACGTTTGCTACTTCCCTCAGCAAGCATTGGCGGCTTCCGTATCGGCCGGTCATCGGGAACGCAGCAGCGAGCATCCACGCGGCAGCCGGAAGCTCATCTCCATGGCGCCGCATCAATATTCGAGGCATTATGATGGCCTCGCTTCCCGGCTTCATCGGTATGGCTCTGATCCTCGCGGTCAGCAAAATCCCGGGCTTATCGGCACTGACCGAGGTGTTTGATCTGATGATCAAGGCGCTGCCGGTCATCGTTGCCGTTATTGCAGCCAAGCAGGTATCCGAGCTGGACGAGGTCTCCATTGTCGCCGGGATCGTGGCCGGTGTCCTGTCCGTTGAAGGCGGCATTATCGGGGGTATCATCGGCGGAATTGGCGCAGGCATCATTGTCCATTACATATTCCGTCAATGTGTGGAGTGGCGTTTCCCGGCTACGACGGTCAACATCGTTGCAGGCGGCGTCTCAGGGCTGATTGCCGGTCTGCTGGTCTACTTTCTCATCGCACCGATTGCGCTGAGTGCTGGCGAGGGCATCCGCATGCTGATCGAAACGCTGGTCTCCTGGAGCCCGGCCATTGCCGGATTGATTGCAGGACTGCTGATCTGGCCTGCGATCATTGGCGGCGTCTATCATGCGGCAATTCTGCCGATCGTACTGCTTGAGATGGAAACCACGAGCAACAGCTTCCTCGGCGCGGTGGATATGGTCGGCTTGGTCATGGTATCCGCAGGAATTACGCTGGCCAACATCATTGCACCCCGCGACAAAGGGGAGGCCGCTGTAGCCGCTCCCGGATTTGCCATCAATATGGGTTTTGGCACCTTTGTTGAAGCTGCCTATCCATTCATGTTCTCGAATAAATTTGTATTTGCGGGCGCCATTGCTTCCGCTGGACTTGGCGGCATGCTTGTCGGCATATTCGGGGTTCGTGGCACCGCATACGTCCCCTCTTTCATTGGTCCGATCACATCGAATAACACCGTCGGCTTCCTGGTCTCCATGGCAGCCAGCATGCTCTGCTCGTTCCTGATTACCTTCTTCGTAAACAAGCTGTCCGGGTACCGTGAAGCTAAGAATACAATGAGTATGTAAAATGTGAGGACTCCTCTTCCAGGAGCCCATAACAACAAACGGACGGATCAAGGTTTATCCTCTTGATCCGTCCGTTTCCCTCATGATATTTGCCCCATCAGCCTTACGGAGTCAGGGTTGGCGATTTGCGATGCAGGGTGCCTTGCTCATAACTGTATGCCAGCTTGATCAATGTGCCTTCATCAAATGCCTTCCCGAGGAACTCCACGCCAACGGGAAGCCCGCCATCCGTAAAGCCCGCTGGAACTGTAATTGCCGGGAAGCCGGAGAACGGGCTGAGCCTGTTGTTCACACCCGAGTTCTGACCCTCGCCGAGTTTGCCAGCCGGTTCGGCCGAGGCTGGATAGACCAGCGCATCCAGATTGTGCTCGGCCATCACCTTCAGCAGCGATTCCTGCGTCAGCTTTGTACGGTCCAGCACAATTTTGCGGTACTCGTTGTCGTCCAGGGTCTCGCGAGCTTGTCTGGCTTCCATGGAGCTCTTATGCGATTCCAGATATTCACCGGAAGCAATAATCTCCTCCAGGGAATGGTAAGGTGCATCCTCACCCAGACTCTCCAGGTAATCATTCAGCTGGAATTTGAACTCCCAACCGCTGAGGCTTGGGAATTTCATGATAGCCTCATAATTCGGAATTTCGATATGAACGGCAGTCGCGCCTAACTTCTCCATATCCTTCACGGCTTTCAAAGTGATATCATTCACTTCGTTCTGCTCGGCCTTCGTGCCTGACAGAAGCTGCGTGACAACCCCAATCCGCGCACCTTGAAGACCTTCCTTGTCCAGATAACTCAAATAACTGTCTGGAACACGACCTACGCTCTGCGTGGTCACCAGATCCTTTGCATCATAACCTGCGGTAGCTTCAAGAACGGCTGCCGCGTCCGCTACGGTCCGGGCCATCGGTCCCCCCACATCCTGTGTTAACGCCAGCGGTATAATCCCGTCACGGCTGGACAGTCCAATGGTAGGCCGGATGCCTACCAGGCTGTTTAAGGAGGAGGGAATCCGAATGGAGCCGCCTGTATCCGTGCCAAGGCCGGCCGCTGCAAAGTTGGCTGCAATCGCCGCCCCGGTTCCACCGCTGGAGCCGCCAGGATAATGCCCCAGATTATAAGGGTTTAGCGTCTGTCCGCCAAGTGAACTGGACGTGGTAATATTAAAAGCGAATTCGTCCAGATTCGCCTTGGCAATGATAATCGCTCCGGCAGCCTTCAATCGGGCGACCTGCTCCGAATCGTTATCCGGGATGGAGTCCTTCAGACACACGCAGCCTGCCGTTGTCGGCATGTCCGCTGTATCATAATTATCCTTCACAATGATCGGGATGCCATGCAGCGGACCTCGCGGGCCTGTCGCTCTGCGTTCCTCATCCAGCTTTCTAGCCGCCTCCACCGCCTTGTCGTTCACGGTCAGGATGGCATGGAGCTGATCATCGTAGCGATGGATTCTTGCCAGATAGAGCTGAACCAGTGTGACGGAAGTCACCTTCCCCTGTTCCATCGCCGTTTGCATCTCTGCAATCGTTGCCTCGGTAATGTCAAAAGGAGTTAAATAGGCTTCGATCCGATCGATCAGCACATGAGCATCGGAAATCGTCACCGGCTGATTGGGCGCAAATACCGTACTGCTATAACCGTTCATAATCCCTGCCTTCAGCAAGGCACCTGCAATCTCGGATTCAGCCTCTGACAAATCTGTATATTCGCTTGTGCTCTCCGGCAATTCAATCCATTCATAGATGGCAGCTGCAGCGTCTTTGCGCTTGATGGTTCCGGTTCCGTCCAGGCCTTTGAATTCAAGTCCATTCCCCTTCGCAACCGCGTTCAGCAGTTTGGAGAATTCCTGAACCGTAATAGGTGACGTTAAGCTGCTCTTCTGGATGCTGCTCACTTGTCCAGCGTTCGTGCTCGTGCTGGAACTAGCTTCCGCAGGTGTACCAGTAAGGATGAACGATCCGGCCAGCAATGAGGCACTAAGCAGTGCCGCACTCCCTTTTAATTTCCATGAGGTCATTTTACGCATTGACGCACGCTCCAATCTATCGATGTTGTTAGGTAGTTAGTGACTATCATAGATCATGTAAATTAACCTAACAATCTTTGAATTCGATAATGTAAGCGCATTATTATATACATATCGGTGATTATCACTTATTTTCATTCATTTATTAAACAATTTCCTCTTTTTATAGATTCGTATAGTATAATGAAAGAAGGATATATATGTTAATTAAAATAACATTATACTCTAAATAGCATAAACAAACATCTCCTATCATAAATAATATGTTATATTATATAACATATAAATCTGTGCCTATTGAAATGAATCTAGCAACTACGGCAAACCACAGCATCCTCTCTCATCTTCTCCTTCGCAGAATAAAACAAGCATACCTTACAAACATACCTTTTTTTCCGATATGACAGCTAACCAATCAGCCAGAAGGAGCGTCTATTATAGTAGGAGCTGGCTGCCCTATACTGGCAGCTTACCGAATGCCTGAATTCATCCCGTATTCAAGGAGGTTATCACTGCCGTGACATTCAGAAAAATATCTCTATTTGCCCTCACAAGCGTCCTGTTAGCAACTTCGCTCATCTGGAGCAGCGAGCAAGCGGACGTTGACGCCGCCGCCGCCGCTCCGAGCTATTCCGTAAACGTAGCAGGCACACTCATGAATGACGTATATATTCGCCAAGGCAAGGCCTATGTTCCTCTCCAAGGGTTAGCTGAGGCACTCGGGTACGAGATTTCCTATTCTCTGCAAGCGGAACTGGACCACTTCCATCAATATGATCTGAAGGCTCCAAGCGCTCCCCACATATCGGTATGGGGCAACGCAAGCCGGGGGTATACGATCGTGCGGAAGGCAACCCAAGAGATGAGTGTCAATGACATCAACATCTATGAACCGGAGCTGCTGTGCCCGGAAGCATCGGACTCTTGCAAGCTGGATGAGAGCAAATACGAAGGACCTGTTTTCACAAAAAACACCCTGTACGTCCCTGTACGCGACATGGCCAAGGCCTTCAACCTGAAACTGACCATTTCACGAACAAAGAAAGAACACGTAATTGATCTGTCCAGGAACTAACGGTACGATGATGACTCACACAATCAAAAAAAGAAGCCAAGCCGAGTCATAGACTCTGCCAGGCTTCTTATCATAAGAAGAGCTGAACTCCGTCATCTTGATTACATCTCTCTGATCTCGATATCATCCGCAGACGCCATTTTCGAAATATCGAACTCTCTGAAAAAATGGGTACTCGGCAACCCTCTCATATAATCAAAATCCTGCCCTATCTTCTTCGCAGTATCGGGCGTATTCAAATCCGAAGGATAGTAATTGATCTGAAGGTCCGTTTCCCCCTTTACGGTCACGGAAGGCAGCTTTCGTATCAGCTCCAGCACACGCTCCTGCTCCTCTGGAAGATTAGCCGCGGTGAGATCCGCAAATACGATTAAACTTACATTCTGACGAACTGCTCCATCCGCCCCCTGGCCAAGGCTGTTATAATTGCGCTCAAGCGTCTCGGAATCCGAGAATACGTAGGCTTGCGCAAAAGCCTGGTTTGGATACAGCTCGTCCAGCAGTGGCTTCAATTGCTCTTCAAGCTGCTTCCCCCAGAGCAAGTTCAGATAAGTATCATTCGATAGGGTAGGCGGGCTGCCATCATCACTGTTTAGGGTAAACTCCAGATCAGGCGCCTGCTCAGAATGGGCTCTAAGATTATACGAACTGACAGCCCAGGTATAACTTACTTCCGTTACCTTGAAGGGCTCGCTGTACTTCTGTTCCAGATAAGACTCAGCCGCTTCCTGAACCACCCGTTTCTCCGCTGCCGTCTTCATGAAAGGGGAAGATCCCCAGGTGTACCCGCCATATATGGACCCGGCGAACAGGGCCAGTCCGATTAACGTCCTCAGGATGATTTTCCAAGGTGAGGAGAGCTGGCGCCGCCGCTTCTCGTCGAACATCGGTTTCTTCGGCGATCGGTAGTTGAAGTAAACGATGGGTATAATGAGTCCTACAATATGAAGGACAATGACCAGCGGGCCAATAATCAAGCCCAAGAAACCTAATGTGATGAAAAAAATATAAAGAGCCGCTCCCTGAAGCGCCATAAGCAGCACCCCGCCGATGATCATGCCCGGTGTCCCGATATAAAACATCCCGAGCCCGGTGCAGATCAGGGAGAGCAATGCTGCAAACCACTGATGTTTCCTCAAGTTATCATCCATCCTTTATCCCCATGATTTATGTATGATTGTAAAATCTGACACCCTAATTATAACCGCCTTCGGCCGATGGATAAACAATAAGCCCACTTCACCGCAGTGAAATGGGCTCGTAGTCAAACAGATGCCTCGCGAAAGCTCGGCGCCTATTCCTTCGGATGAATCATTTCTTCCGGACGGACAATCCGGTCGAAATCCTCCGCGCTTAACAGTCCGCTGGCCAGAGCCGCTTCACGGAGCGTTGTGCCTTCTTTGTGCGCTTGTTTTGCAATGGCTGCTGCATTCTCATATCCGATATGCGGATTCAGCGCCGTCACCAGCATCAGCGACCGTTCCATGTTCCCCCGGATGACATCCAGGTTGGCTTCAATGCCGATCGCACAGTTCTGGTCGAACGAATCCATGGCATCTGCCAGCAGGCGTACGGACTGCAGGAAGTTATAGATGATAACCGGCTTGAATACGTTCAGCTCAAAATTACCCTGGCTTGCCGCAAAGCCGATGGTTGCATCATTGCCCATCACTTGGCAGACCACCATCGTGAGTGCTTCACTCTGGGTCGGATTCACTTTGCCCGGCATAATGGAGCTGCCAGGCTCATTGGCAGGAATGGTCAGCTCGCCGATGCCGGAACGAGGACCGCTTGCCAGCCAGCGAACGTCGTTGGCAATCTTCATCAAATCGGCAGCCAGTGCCTTCAGCGCCCCGTGTGCAAATACGATCTCATCATGGCTTGTCAGCGAATGGAACTTGTTGCTGGCAGAGGTGTAGCTTTTTCCGATCTGCATGCTGATTTCGGCTGCCGTCATTTCTCCGAATTTCGGATGGGCATTAATCCCGGTACCAACGGCCGTGCCGCCAATCGCCAGCTCGCGCATCGGTTCTACGGATGAGGACAGCATCAATTCACATTTCTCCAGCATCCGATGCCATCCGCTGATCTCCTGTCCAAGCGTCAGCGGGGTGGCATCCTGAAGATGCGTGCGGCCGATTTTGATCAGGTCTTTGTACTCCTCGCTTTTCTTCTCAAGTGTTTTCTTCAAGCGGCGAAGCGCAGGCAGTACATGCTCTTCTACAGCGACAACGGATGCCATATGCATCGCCGTCGGGAAGGTATCATTGGAGCTTTGGGATTTATTGACGTCATCGTTGGGATGAACACGCAGGGCGCTGCCCTTTTGCTCCAGCAGCTGGTTGGCCCGATTCGCAATGACCTCGTTCACATTCATATTGGACTGCGTGCCGCTGCCTGTCTGCCAAACGACCAACGGGAAATGCGCATCCCACTTGCCGGCCACAATCTCATCGGCTGCGGTCGTAATGGCATCCACTTTGTCCGCGTCCAGCTTGCCCAGCTTGCCATTCACAATCGCCGCGCTTTTCTTCAATATTGCAAACGCCGAAATAATCTCCTTCGGCATCGTTTCGGTTCCAATCCGGAAATTCTCGGAGCTGCGCTGCGTCTGTGCCGCCCACAGCTTGTCCGCAGGCACTCTAACCTCACCTAAGGTATCCTTCTCAATACGGTAATCCATCCCAACTTCCTCCTTTGGCATCTTTAGTTTAGGCTATCCATGGAACGGGAGCTTATTGCCAGTCCTCACTCTCGAAATCGGCAGATTGAACTCCGTCTTGCCCTCATTTCCAAGTTCTCTAAGATAACATGATGGCTCTTGTCAAAAACAACCTGGAAACCAGACTTCATGGGCAAGCTTCCGCCGCTTGTCGTTGAAGCCGCGCTGTCTTCCGCTCCATGAAATAACGTAAACGCTTTATATTCCATCTCTCCTATTATGACACAGACTTGCCCAAGAAAAAATATAGATTCATGCGCTTTATAACAACCACTCGAACCAGCGTGCATGCCCATCCGTCCGCGCGATCGTATACTCGCTTAGCACGCCCCCAAGAATATAATCGGCATGGAGATCGCCATCCCACATATTGTTGTAGACATGTACAATATCACGCGTCTTCCCGATCTCGCTCAGATGCTGCAGCAGGCGGCGTTTGGACGTCTCCGGAATCTGATTGGCCACATGCGTGTGAAATACGCAGATAACGGCCTCCTCCGGGATGACCCTCACAATTTCAGGCAGCAGCTCGGTCCCGTCCCCTTCCCGAAACTGTATCCCCGATTGATGTTTGAGCACCTCCACAGCCTGCTCCAGCATCGTCACCCGATCATGATAGCCCGGCCAGATTAAGGCGCGCAGCCACAAGAAATCCTCCGCGTTCCGTACATCATTCACATGCAGATCAATCCCCATCCGGTAGACCACCGGAGGGCTGGAAGGCAGCAGAAGCGGCAGGCGATCCCCCCTGATCTCTGAAGTCATGCGAACCTTTGAGCCGTTATGACCATAACTCGCTCCATCACCATAGGAATAGCTGTATTGATCCCATAACAGCTGCAATCCGGCACTGCAGCCAAGCTCTACCAAGGCAAGCGGCTTGCGGACTTTGTCGTAGATCGAGCAGAACGCCGGATACAAGTAAGCACAGCGGCGGACTTCATTCGTCTGAACCCGCTTGCTCTCCAGAATCTCGATGAGTACCCCTTCGTGCTTCAGCACAAACGAGCGAAAATGGGGGTAACACGATTTCATCGCTTGCGGCTGCTCTACCAGGCCGGGATAATACGACCTCAGCTCGGCCCCCTCGCCTTGGAGCAGCAAATATTGAACAGCCCCGAACAGCATATTGGGTACCGGCTGACCTGACCGAACAAACGAGGCCACTCGCAGCACCTCTTCATCATCAGCGATATGCCTCGCCAAATACTCATATAAATCGCTGGAGCCCTGACATTCCCGTTCAGCAAAATGATAGAACACGCTGGTTAACCGCTCTAAATCCACCATACGCCACACCCCTAATAGAGAATTAACCCTTTATATCGGCTACAACTATGTTACATCTTTCCAGAAGGAACGTGGATTCCGATCTTTTATCAGACTTATAAGAAAAATAAGATGGGAACAAAAAGAACCGCCCCTGTGAAAAAAGGGGCGGTTCTTCCCATGGACCTTCTATAGTTCCGGAGAATCCAGCCGGTACAATTGTTGATATCGCGGATAGTGCCGCATCAGTTCATCATGCGTGCCACGCATGGCGATTCGGCCGTGTTCCATGAATATGATCTCATCCATCTGCTCCACGCCCACCAGATGATGGGTCACCCAGATCAATGTCCGGTTCTGCAAGCTGGAGAAGATGGTGGACAGGAGCTCCCGCTCGGTTATGGGATCCAGTCCGACCGTAGGTTCGTCCAGAATAACAATGGGCGTGTCCTGCAGCAGGATTCGGGCTAAAGCCACGCGTTGGCGTTCACCGCCAGAGAATCGCTGACCTGCTTCCTGCATGCGGGTGTCGAGTCCACCCGGGAGAGAAGCCACCAGCGGCTCCAGCCGCGCCATGGCAGCAGCATCGCGTATCTCTTCCTCCGTGGCTTCCGGCCGGCCAAGCCGAATGTTGTTCGCAAGTGTCGTATCGAACAAGTGCGGGCTCTGATTCAGTACGGCAATAACGGAAGAGATCTCGTCCCCAAACCGCGCCGCCTCCACACCACCCAGGGTAAGACTTCCCGACGATGGCGCCAGCACCCCCTGTATCAGCTGCAGCAGGGTGGACTTCCCGGCACCTGAACGGCCGATAACGGCCACTTTGGCCCTAGGGGGAATGTCCAGCGATACCTCGGTTAAGGTGTGTCCTGCCTCTCCCGCACCGACAGGCTCCAAGGCAAATGAGCCAGCGGCTGCCCTATCATAGCTGAACATGATGCCATCCGCCTTCACATGAACACCGCCGCGTATAACCGCCTCGGTCTCTTCGTTATTCAGCAGCTGCAGCGGTGCCTGCTTCTCATCGGATTCATCGGCGCTTTCGATGCCCTTAAGCCTCGCCACCGATTGGCCATACTGCGGAATCCGTTCCACGGCTTCGGATACGGGCAGGAATGCGTCCATTAACGGGAACACAACCAGCACAAAAGCCGCAATCAGTGTAACATCCATGGATCCATCCGCGTACTGCCGTCCTGACCAATACACCATCGACACCACCGTTACGGCAACGATGCATTGGCCGATCCAGCCCCGAAGGCGCGACCATCGCTTCAGCGATCTGTCCGTCCGGTCTACCTCGGCTTCATCCGCCTCATAACCAGCCAGGAATTCTGTCTGTCTGCCGCTGACATACCATTCATGGATGCCCAGCACCGCATCGGTCAGCTTCTGGTACAGGTTGTTCCGTGCCTGCTTCATCTCCCGGTTCTTCCGTTTGGTAAGCAGCAGGGATATCAGCGGCAGCGCCAGAATCAGCACCGCAACATACAGCGCAAGCAGCAGGGCGAATGCCGGGTCGAACAGGCCGACGGCCAGAATGATTCCGGCATACAACACAAGCGCAACGATGGATGGGAAGACCGTTCGGATGTATACATCCTGCAAATACTCGATATCATCGGAAAGCACGCCCAGCAGATCCCCGGTGCGGTATCGGGAGGATAAGCGGAGGGCTTGCGGCTCCAGAATGCGATACAGCCGCAGGCGCATCTGGGACAGGATGCGAAGAATGGTGTCATGGCCCACCAGCCGCTCCACGTAATGGACGACCGCGCGTCCGATGCCGAAGGTGCGAACCCCTACCGTCGGCACGTACACCATCAGGATGTTTTCCGGACGGAGTGCCGATTTCGAGATCAAATACCCGGACGTGAACATCAGCATCCCCGCAAACAGGATGGTGAGCACGCCCAGTACGACAATCAGCAGAAAACGCCAGAAGTTTGCCGTCACATAAGGCCGAAACCACGATTCCTGCTTCATTGTACTCCCTCCATCTGCGATGTAATCAATCCATGATATACGCCCCGCCTTGCCATAAGCTCGTCATGGGTTCCTGTTTCGGCTACGCGCCCCTGATGCAGAACGATGATGTAATCCATATCCCGCATCCAGTGCAGCCTGTGCGTTGCAAGAAATACCCATTTATCCTGAAAAAGGGACAGCATCGTCTCCTTCAGCTCATACTCGGTCTCAATGTCCAGATGTGCCGTCGGTTCATCGAGCAGAAGAACCTGCCGACCGCCGAGCAGCGCTCGGGCAAGGGCAACGCGCTGTGCCTGACCGCCGCTTAAAGTCCGCCCGCCTCCGCCGATCATCTCGGCCAGACCGCCAGGCAGGCTGTTCACCAGCTCGGCCAGGCCGGCCGCTTCAACTGCCGCTTCAACCTGAGCCCTTGAAGCGTCCGGCGCATAGAAGCGCACATTGTCCTCCAAGCTGGCGCTGAACAAATACGGCTGCTGCGGCATATAGGTGACCTCACTTCGCCACTCGCGCCGGCTGGAATGCCCCAGCTTCACGCCGCTCAGCTTCATCTCACCGGATGTAGGCGTCATAAACCCGCCTAATAGTTCGATCAGCGTGGATTTACCCGCCCCGCTCTCTCCGACGATGCCGATCCGGCCTTGACCCGATATTCGGAAGCTGACGTCCTCCAAGGAGGCAGGACCCGCCCCTGCATGCTGCAGTCCGATGCCGGACAGCTCAAGTACGCTGCTCTTCTCCCATTGGAACCGCGGCTTGGAGCCAGTAGATGCCGGGATATTATCTTTAATTTTAAATGTTGCACCGGTTTGAGCCTCCGAGCGCTCTTTCCGGGCCTCCCGGACGATGAATTGCATCGCTTCCCCTGCCTGCTTGCCGTCCAGCGTTGCATGAAAGTCAGCCCCGACCATGCGCACCGGAAGAAAATACTCCGGTGCCAGGATCAGGATGAGGAGTGCAGGCAGCAGCTCCAGGCTGCCGTTAATGAGGCGCAAGCCCAGGTTTACCGCTACGGACGCTACCGACAGCATCGTGAAGAAATCCAGTGCAAAGGACGACAGAAACGCAACGCGCAGGGTCCGCATGGTCGCAGCCCTATATCCCTCGCTGACCTGCCCTATGCTCCCGCTGTGCTTGCGGCTCTGTCCCAGGAACTTCAGAGTGGTCAAACCACGCAGCGAATCCACGAAATGATTGGAGAGCATCTGGTAGGAATCCAGCTGCTGCTCGGTCTGCTTTCTCGCGGCAAGTCCCACGAGGATGAGAAACACGATCAGGATCGGCATGGTCACCAGCAGAATAATGCCCGAGATCCGGTCCGTCATGAATACGTACAGCCATACCAGCGCAGGGGTAATGCCCGCCCCCATCATGCGAGGTATGGTCAGCTCCGCATATTTGCGGAACTTGCCGATGCCCTCCAGCACAAGCGTAACCACATGGCCTGTTCCTTCCGACCGGACAAAGGACGGCCCGTTCCGAAACAGCTCCTCCAGAAGCTGCTTCCTCAGGCTCGTGCCCGTCTCCTCGGCAAAACGCTGTGCAATTCCTTGCTGCACGGTGAAAATGCCGTGGCGTGCCAGAAAAGCAAGCAGGAACAAGGCAATGGTCTCCCCCTGCTCCTGCAGCGTGGATCCCGCGAACAGGGCGGATATGGCTTCCGCCAGCCATTTGGCTTGCAGGAGGATGGCCATGCTCTGTGCCAGAGTACATACGGCGACAAGGAAAAATACGATCTTGGCGCCCTTGTATCCCAGCAGATCTTTTCCCATCAGTACTCCAGATGCTCCTTCTCATGTACCCGTTTGTGGAAAACGAAGTAACTCCAAATTTGATATCCCAATACGAATGGCAGCAGCGATACAGCCACAATGGTCATGATTTTTAAGGAATACGGTCCGGAGGCCGCATTATAGATAGTCAGATCAAACGCCGAATGGATGGAGCTGACCATTACGCGAGGGAACAATCCCACGAACACGGATGTAACCAGCAGAGCAATGACGGCCCCGGTCATTCCGAAAGCCCAGCCGTCCCGCTTGACGTTCATGAAATACCCGCCCAGCAGGAATGCAAGCAGAGCCAGCACGAGCAGCACGGTTAACACCGCACCACGCTTCTCGAAGATATCCGTCATGAAATAGGTCATGACCCCGAATGCCACGAACAGTGCCGCCACCGGGAGCAGCAATCTCCGGGCCATGCGGCGCGCACGCTCCTGAAGATCCCCTATGGTGCGCAGCGTCGTAAACATTAACCCATGCAGCAGACAGAGCATCACCATCGTCAGCCCGCCAACAACGGTATAGGCATTCACGACATCGAAGAATCCGGCATACATCTGCATCTCTTCATTAATCGGAAGCCCCTGAATGAGGCAGGAAAAAACAACACCCAGGAGGAACGGAGGAAGCACGCTGCCGATGAAGATTGCACCGTCCCACACCCTTTTCCAGCGAACGTCGCCTACCTTGCCGCGGAATTCAAAGGCCACTCCCCGTCCAATCAAGGCCAACAGAAGAAAGACAAGCGGAATATAGAATCCGCTGAACAGCGTGGCATACCAGTTCGGGAAGGCGGCGAACATCGCGCCGCCCGCTGTCAGCAGCCAGACCTCATTGGCATCCCAGAACGGGCCGATCGAGTTGATCAGCACCCGGCGCTGGGTGTCGCTTTTGGCGAGCAGCTGTGTGGACATCCCGACTCCGAAATCAAAGCCCTCCAAGAAGAAGAACCCGATAAACAACACGGCAACGAGCACAAACCACAGTTCATTAAGAGACAGCATGGTAGCCCTCCTTATTAAACGGATCGCTTGCGGGGCGGTCTTCTTCCTCCGCCGCATACGGCCCTTTCTTAATGACTTTAATGAACAAGTACGCCATAACGGCAGCGAGCACCGCATAGATGGCTGTAAACGTAATGAGCGAGAACAGGATGGAGCCTGCACTTACGTTCGGAGATATACTATTCTCCGTGGTGATCAGTCCGAATACCGTCCAAGGCTGCCGGCCGATCTCCGTCATGATCCACCCCGACGAGTTGGCGATGAACGGCAATGAAATGCCAAACAGCATCAATCTCAGGAACCATCTGCCAGCGTGCTCGACCTTCTTGCGCAGCATCAGCCAGGCTCCGTACAATCCGAGCAGAATCATCACGCTGCCTGCGGCCACCATAATCCGGAAGCTCCAGAAGGTGGTCCGCACCGGAGGTATATAATCGCCGGGACCGTATTGCTGCTCGTACTGGGCTTGCAGCTCCTTCATTCCGATCACTTCGCCGGAGAATTTGCTATAAGACAGAAAGCTGAGCAAATACGGAATTTTAAGCTCCATCTTGTTCTCCTGCTTCTCCGGATCGATGGACGCAATGACCGTCCAAGCCGCAGGATCGTCACTCGTCTCCCACAGGCTCTCGGCAGCAGCCATCTTCATCGGCTGCGTATCCACCAGATACTGCGCCTGCTGGTGACCGAAGACCGCAACCAGAATGGAGGTGGTGAGCCCCACCACGATGGCGATGTGGAATGATTTTTTGAAGAAATCCAGATCCTGCTTCTTCATCAGCTTGTAGGCACTCACGCCTGCTACCAGGAACGCCCCGGTGGCCAGTGCCCCAAAGATCGTGTGCGGGAATTCTACCAGCAGCTGCCCATTGGTGATCAATGCCAGGAAATCATTCATCTCCGCCCGTCCATTATTCATCTCGAACCCAACGGGACGCTGCATGAACGAATTGGCCGCCAGAATCCAGAAGGCCGACATCAGGGTGCCGAAGGACACCAGCCAGATACTGAGCAGATGGACCTTCTTCGATAATCGGTCCCAACCGAATATCCATAGTCCGATAAATGTTGACTCGAGGAAAAAGGCCAACAAGGCCTCGATGGCAAGCGGCGCGCCAAACACATCCCCAACAAATCGCGAATAATCCGACCAGTTCATGCCGAACTGGAACTCCTGCAGAATTCCTGTCACTACCCCGACCGCAAAATTAATCAGGAACAGCTTCCCCCAGAACTTGGCCATTTTCTTGTATACTTCCTGGCCTTTGACAACATACATCGTCTCCATGATGGCAATCAAAAACGCTAATCCGATAGACAACGGTACGAAAATAAAGTGAAAAATGGTTGTCGATGCGAACTGAATTCGCGCCAGCATAACCGGATCCATAAAGATACCCCTTCCTTTAGCTCACGTGATCACTTTAAATTTGATTCTTTTTGTATTTTCGCAGACTGCGGCAGAAAGGATTGTGATCAATATCACAATATTAGGAAGGATTAGGGGCAAAAAGTTATAAACTTGTGACGAAAATCACTAAGTGCGAATGGAATTATGTGAGGTTTATCCATTGGAGCATGACTTGCCGCATCCCCTCACAGGTCAAGCCCGGTATTTACGCACCAAAAAAAGCAGGTTCGCCATGTAGGCCAACCTGCTTTAATGTATACCACCACCTTATTGAACCGCGCGAATCTCCGTCTCGATGAGCTTGAACTCCGTCACGTCCGCGATGCCGCGATTGGTAATGCGGATTTCGGGAATCACCGGCAGCGCGATCAGGGAGAAGGTCATGAACGGCGCATGGATGAAGCACCCCAGCTCCTTCCAGGCTTCCTCCAGTGCAGCAACTTCTTCCGCTACGATCTCCACTGGACGATCCGCCAGCAAGCCGGCAATGGGCATGGCCACCTTCGCGAGCACCTGACCGTCACGCACCACGATCATCCCGCCGCCGCAAGCTGCCAGCTCATTCGCCGCTAGCGCCATATCCTCGGCACTCGTGCCCATCACCAGCAGATTATGGCTGTCATGCGCCACCGTGGAAGCGACCGCACCGGATTTCAATCCGAAGCCGCTCGCAAAGCCAAGCGAGATTTGTCCGGTTGCGCCATGGCGCTCGATGCACGCAAGCTGAACCACGTCTTGGTTAAGGTCAGGCTGAATGATGCCCTGCTGCACGGGGAGCACCGCTGTCATTTTGGCTGTGCGGGCACTGTTCTCGATGACCCGCACCACGTTGACTTCCGTGCGTGCGGTATCCCACTTGCTGCGGAGCAGGAAATCCTCCGCTGTCAACGGACGCTGCAGGCGAACCGAATGGAACGCTTTTTCCGGATATTGATATACAGGGAATGGCTTCACAACTTGGCCGTTCTCCGCAACCACCTCACCATCGGTGATCACAATCGACGGCACCATGCTGTTCAGATCATCAAGCAGCAGAATGTCTGCCGTTTTACCTGGCGAGATGCTCCCGAGTTCGAGATCCATCCCGAAGTACCGAGCCACGTTGATCGTACCCATCTGGATGGCCGTCACCGGATCCACACCCTCTTCGATCGCGCGGCGCACCACATGGTTCATATGGCCAAGCCTCAGCAGCGTCTGCGGATACACGTCATCCGTCACCAAGGAGATATTGTCCGTACGCACCTTGTCTTCCGTCACCACCTTGATGACTTCCTTCACGTCCTGCCAAGCCGATCCTTCACGGATCATCAGGTGCATCCCGAGGCGAACCTTCTCTAGCGCCTGCTCTCTCGTCACCGTTTCATGATCGGAGCTTACCCCGGTTGCCAGATACGCCTGAAGCATCCGGTCGTCCTCTGCGGGAAAATGTCCCGTCACCGTCTTGCCGGCACGCAGCGTGGCTTCGATCTCACCGCTCATCGTCGGATCGCCATATACCACGCCCGGGAAGTTCATGACTTCGCCAAGCCCGGCAACTCCAGGCCAGGTCAGCCCTTCTTCGATATCTTCCACGCCAAGCTGGGCTCCTGCATCCTCCAGATCAAACGTCGCCGGCACGCAGGAAGGGATGGTAGTGAATACCTTAAGCGGCAGCTGCTGTCCTTCCTCGTGCATCCACCGCACACCTTCCATACCGAATACATTGGCGATCTCATGAGGGTCCATATAGATCCCGGTGGTTCCGCTAACGATGGCCGCTTTCGCAAACTCGGTCACGGTCAGCATCGTGCTCTCCACATGCATATGGCCGTCAAGCAGACCCGGCGAGATGTAACGGCCATTCGCCTCGATGACCCGGGTACCTTCCCCGATCGTATGATCGGCGCTGCCGATATAAGCGATGCGTCCGAATGCCATCGCCACGTCCACCTGCTCCTGAAGCTCGCCTGTAAACACATTGACCAGCGTGCCGTTCTTGATAACCAGGTCGGCCGGTGCCTGTCCTAACGCCACTTTCCCCAGCTCCCGGCTGACCTCGTATCGTTTCTGTCTCTTGCTTGAACTCATGATGAATGCACGCTCCCCTTTTTTTAGATATCAGAAAGTATAAACTTCAAAGCTTGTGACTTCCTGATATTGCAATAAAGACTTCTTCTAACTTCGATCTGTCATCTGTGAAAGTACGTCGATAGACGTTTTTCTTATGATGAAACGGTAAAAGTACAAAATCAATTCTACGCGCAAGCACGTAAAACAACCCGGACAGCGTATCTGCCCGGGTTGCCTGAACTAACTATATCCATAGAGGAAGAGAAGCCCGGTGCATCAGCAATGCATTGCTAATAGTCTGCACAACACCCCATCCGTTAAAACCTGCCGGTACCCGGATTCCAAGGTGATCTTACCGCCCGCCTCTCCATTCCATTCGAAGCCGGGCGCTGGACTCTGGCTCTCATCCTTCATGTAGTCAAGTCATTTACGGTAACCTGGTAGAAACGCCTGGGCCCTATTCCCCGGCATATACATTAAGATTTGATTTTGATCCTGTTTACCCTTCAATTCTCTTTTGTTTCATTTGTTGTATGAATTATAATCTTCTTGCCCGAGAAGTCAAGTGTTTGGAAAGAACTGCACATCGGCGGCAACGGCCTCTACGCCAGTTTCCTCCCCATGTTCTGTACGCGCTCAAGCCATTGCTTTTTTGCGCTCTCAGGCATTTTGCGAAGCTGCGTGATGTTCGTGGCACGAACCGAGCTCACGCCGCAGAACTTCAGAATGGAATGCTTCATCATTTGATGCCCGGGCTGACCCAGATAGAAGCGATAGTAAACGTAGGGCGAATCCATCGTGACAATCAATCGGGCGGTTTTCCCTTTGAGCAGCTGCTCCGGCAATGGAGAGTTCCGGCGGTACTTAAACGCAAAGCCCGGCAAAAAGACTCGGTCGATAAACCCCTTCAGCAGTGCCGGCATGCCGCCCCACCAGTTCGGGTACACAAATACCAGATGATCCGCCCATGCGATGAGCTTCTGCGCTTCTTGCAGATCGGGCTCCAGAGCTTGATCCCCCTTATAGCCGCCGGACAGGCTCAGATCAAAATCCATCTCTCCAAGCACCAGCTCACGCACCTCTGCCCCTGATTCGGCTGCCCCCTGCGCATATCCCTTGGCCAAATGACTTCCATAACTGTTCTCAATCGGATTGCCCTGAATAATCAAAATCTTTTTCATACACGTTCCCCCTGTTAATTTGGTTAATAAACACTAACCTTAAGGTAAAAAGAAAAGGTCACACCGGACCCTTCCCTAAACCTGTCAAAGCCAGTAGATGTGCCGTCACCTCAGGCGCCAGCGCCGAGAGCGGTTCCTCAAGCTCCCCTTGCATCGTTGAAACGGCCAGCTGATTGAATGCACCGATGATCAACACCGCGGTTAAGCGTATATTCTGCGGCGGAATATCCCGCTGCAACACCGCTTGATCGAGCAGATCGCATAATGCATCGAGCGGCTGACGCCCCCTGCTCTTGAGCACCTCCGTAAACAGCTCGTGATGCTGGGACAACAGCAGCAAGCCGTATTTATCCTCGTCATAAGACTCCAATACACGGGTGACCAAGGCGGACAACTTCTCTGCGAACAGTCCGGTTTGGGAAGCGTAATCATCCACCAAACGTGTGTAACTGCCGCAGTATTCCTCGAATGCCTCCGCAGCAACGGCATCCTTATTCGTAAAATGCTTATAGATCGCTGCATCCGTCACACCGGCTGCCGCGCCGATCTCCTTCACCGATACCCCGTCAACGCCCTTCTCGGCAAAGAGTTTCATGGCCGCCTGCAATATTTCCTTCTTCTTGCTATCGAAATGCGGTTTCTTTTTCATAATCATATCATAAGTGAACACTAACCAAATTGCAATGGGAATGAAAGAAATCGTGTAATGACGTCAATCATCCTTACCATGTGCCGTGCAATCCGCACCATCTTGCACGGAAACCTCAGGCAATAGAACGGTGATAGTTGTTCCGCGGCCGACTTCCGACCACAGGCCCACCCGGCCTCGATGTGCTTCGACAATCGCTTTGGCAATGCTCATTCCAAGCCCTGAGCCATCCATACTCTCCTCGGTATTTGTCCCCCGGTAGTAGCGTTCAAACAGGTTGCGGCGAGTCTCTTCGTCCATCCCTACGCCTTGATCCGCGACCACGATCGCTGCGCCGCCGGGACGTCTCTCTACCCGTACTTCAACATGAACTCCCTCGGGATTGTGCTTCACGGCATTCGTAAGCAGGTTATCCATCAACCGCTTCAGCCATTTGGCATTGCCATCAATGAGCAGCGGCTCTTCGCCTCCGATATAGGAAAAATTCGCATCCAGCGTGACATCATTCACGTATTTAAGCACGCAGCGCCGCACCAGTTCATTCAGATCAAGCCGTGCCAGTTCCTGCGGCCGGATCTCGCTCTTAAGACGAAAGACAAGCGAGAAGTCATCGATCAACTCCAGCATGTAATCGCCTTTTTCCCGAATGACGGTTCCCATCTCACGCAGCTCCTCCTGACTCCAGTCCTGCGGCGCGTTCTCCAGCATATAACCATATCCCTGGATCGAGGACAGCGGCGTACGCAAATCATGCGATATTCCCGACATCCATTCTTCCCGATTCCGGTCCAGCCGCTCGCGCTCCCGTTCGGTCTCGGCAAGCTTCTCGGCCATCCTGTAGAAGGAGTGAATCACTTCCTTATACAGCTTGAAGCGCATGCGCAGCTTCCCGTTCTTGCGAAATACGCGCTTCCGGTCCTTGGGCGTCAGCACTTCCTCATAAGCTCCGCTCCCCATGCGCTCAAACCATCCGGTAAACAGCAGCAATGGCCGACTGTACCGGTATCCATGCCAAATCGCTACTGCCAGCGACAAGATCAGTACACTCAGCAAGGTCCACAGCGCCACACGGATCAGCTCATTCATAATAGGCTGCTTCTCCAGCGTCTCATCCTGCGGTGTATGGTACACCCAGGTGCTGCCGGTAGCCGGGTCGCGATAAACCGCAATATGCGTGGAGTAAGTACCGGGCTGCTCCTGCATCGTAATGATCTCCAGCGGATGGTAGCTTGCCTTATACTCGCTTCCCTTTCCAATCGCTTGCACAATCTGGCCATCCCGGTCAATGACATGCAGATATCCGCCCAGACTTACCAAGTCGTGCTTTAATTCAGCTGCATACGCCGGGTCCACCCTGCCGCCCGCTTGATACCGTGCATACCACTCGCGAAGATGATCCGAGCTCTCGTCAATTCGCCCTGCTAGATACAGCAGCGGGTCCTTGTATGTCAGATCCATCTGCCAGTCCATTGTGTACTCCCCAAGACGCCGCTTCTCCTTGATCTCAAGCAGGCTGCTAACCGAGTATTCCGAGGGAACATCCGGCGCGGTATTGGTGGCGTGAATCACATTCCCTTTCATATCCACCACCTGCAGCCACATCTCTTTGTCCTGGAGCAGCTGCTTCCAATGGTCATCCAGCAGAACCTTCCCGTTCTCCGTCACCGTCTCCGTTACAATGCTGTTCAAGACGCCGGTCGGGAAGTTGCGCCTCATCTCTTCATCACTGATATGCTTGATCAGGAAGAATAAGAGAACGATGAGAAAGCAGAACATAAATGCTGAGAACGCAATCAGTTGGTATGTAAAATGAAAGGCCAGCCTTCTGCGCAGTCTCATCGCCCTTTCTCCTTAACCAGCTTGTAACCGAGTCCTCGAACCGTTAGCAAATACTGCGGGTTGCTAGGGTCCTCCTCAATTCGTTCCCGAATGCGCCGGATATGCACCATAACGGTGTTGTCCTCACCCATGCCATCGATGCCCCATACGGCTTCATACAGCTGGGACTTCGAGAACACTACCCCCGGGTGCTTGCAAAAATAAAGCAGCAGCTGAAAGACCTGTGCCGGACAAGGCACAGGCTCTCCCAGCACCGTCAGCTCGCCAGCGGATTCATCGACCCTGAACCGGCCGAAGTCCCATGCACGCTGAATAACCGGCTGCTCGGCCGATGGCATCATCCCGAAGCCGCCCCGGCGCAGACGCGCTTTGATCCTTGCGGCAATCTCCAGCGGATTAAACGGCTTGGTGACATAATCGTCCCCGCCCATTGCAAAGCCTGTCAGCACATCCAGATCGGACGCTTTGGCCGTCAGAAACAGAATGTGCGGACTGCCATACGAACGGATTTGCGGACAAAGATCAAACCCCGTGCCGTCGGGCAGCATGACATCCAGCAGCACGATATCCGCTCCATGAGCGGCGATCTCGCTCAGGGCTTCCTTGCAGCTTGAAGCTGTATATATGCGGTTAAAGCCTTCCTTGCGCAGCACCATCTGCAGCATTTTTACGATGGAAGGTTCATCATCAACAATTAAAATTCGTGTATCCATTTTATCCTCACCCGCTATTTATGCTAGCACAGCAACCTTAACAGGAGTTAAACAAATGCTGGAAGTGTTAAGAAAAAGTTAGGAAGCCGTTTCCGCGTTATTTATGTTCAAGTTTTATACTTGGGGTTAGAGGTGACATACATGAATTCAAACAAACGTTCAACGGCGGTCGATGCCATTCGCGGATTAAGCTTGCTCGGTATTCTGATGGCCAATATGCTTATTTTTCAGTACGGCATGTTCGGCAAAGACGAGCTGCATTACTTCCAGCCTTCCACGCTGGATCAGATCAGCCATGACATGCTGAAAGTATTCGTCGAGGGCAGCTTTATGCCGATCTTTACGTTTCTGTTCGGCTACAGCATGATCAAAATGAGGGAAAGCCTGATCAACAAAGGGCTCAAGTACGGTCGAAGTTTCTTCCGCAGATCGGTTCTGTTAATCGTTCTGGGTCTGCTGCATTCGATATTCATATGGGAAGGCGACATTCTGCTGTTTTACGGTGCGATCGGTCTCTTCCTTGTGCTGTTCGTGAAAAGAAAGGTCAAAACCATTATGATCTGGGGTGTTCTCCTGCTCACACTGGTATCCCTCTTTGGATACGGCTCCGTCGAGCCGGTTGCAGGTGAAACAGAGCGCATGGAGAGTTATGTGAAGCAGTCGATTGAAGTCTACGGCAACGGCACTTACAGCGAAATTCTGAATTTCAGATCAACGGAGGAGATGCCCATCGATCTGCCCGACTGGTTGATGCTGCTGGTCATCTTGATTGCTCCGCTGATGAGTGCACCGATGTTCCTGTTTGGCATGGTGGCCGCGAAACGCGGGCGCTTTCTCCATCCTTCCATGGAAATCAAGCTGTATCTTAGATGGGCTCTGCTCGTTCCGGCCGGGCTTGGATTAAAAACTGCAGCGGTCATGCTCGGCACAACCCATAGCTGGAGCGGCGTGTTCACCATGCTTGGCGGTCCTCTGCTGGCGCTGGGTTATCTGTACCTCTTCGCCTCCCTGTACGCGTTCTCGTCTCAGCAATCCATTGTAATTCGGGCTTTTGAAGCGGTGGGACGCATGTCGCTGACCAATTATCTGTCGCAGAGTGTTGTATGCGT
Organism: Paenibacillus glucanolyticus NBRC 15330; assembly: GCF_004000885.1. Taxonomy (GTDB): domain Bacteria; phylum Bacillota; class Bacilli; order Paenibacillales; family Paenibacillaceae; genus Paenibacillus_AQ; species Paenibacillus_AQ glucanolyticus. The sequence goes on along the minus strand of NZ_BIMC01000003.1, from coordinate 307,070 downwards.
ATTGATCTTTTACGGATTCGGGCTGGGATGGTTCGGCAAGCTGGGCGTGCTGCAAGGAACGCTGCTGGCGGTTCTGATCTATAGCGTGCTGGCAGCGGGCAGCCTGCTCTGGCTAAAAAGGTTCCGCAGCGGTCCGGTGGAGAGACTGCTCCGCATGGGCACCTACTGGTCTTGGAGCGGAAGGGCTAAACCCAAGGAAGCAGCTCCGGTTGCAGCCGTACCTGCAGCAGAGTTTCCGGGGGATGGCCCTCCGGCTACTTAAGCGTTCCGTATGCTTCTTTTGCATGCAGAAGCCGGTTCCTCCCAAGCCCGAGATGAAATCAGTCGGTTCCTTCATGTATAATGGACATACATGCAAGGTGCTAGACATTTCTGGAATTTTTCCGGTCATCAACCGAAGGAGGAATCACGCATATGCTGGTTGTTACAAACTCGATTAAGGTCAAACCGGGCTTCGGTAAAGAGATTGCGCAGCGATTCGCTGAAGCGAAGGGTGTACAGGAGATTGAAGGTTTCGTGCGGATGGAATTATGGCATGAGGCAAAGGAAGGCGCAGAGGCTGAGGAATTGAAGGTCTCCACGGTGTGGGAGGATGAGGAAGCATTCAAACGCTGGACATCCAGCGAGTCATTCCGGCAATCCCATGGTCAGGGCCGCAACGAGAATATTTTGGGCGCATCCTTGAACAAATATGAGCTGCTGATCAGCCATACCAAGTAATGGAACAATGCCCTGGCGCTTTATAGCACCGGACTCGAAGTACCGCTTCATATCCAAGATTCAGCCAGGGGGCGTTTAGCCGGGCTGAATCTTTTTTTATGATGGGGGGTGGAATGGAGCGACTTGAGAAATAGGATGATCTGTTCATGAAGCGTGGCATTCTCACTTAACGCTCTGCGCGTAATCCATGTAGTTGTATCCGGATGCCTCTGGCGTTTCCATGGTGATCCCCGGCAGCAACTCCGGATTGTGCGCCCGCCCTTGCTCGATCAGATAACGACTCAGCAACTCTTGTTCCGGCCCTGAGAGCGCGTACCACTGACCCTCCACCTCGAATTCATTGGCAAGTCGAAGTTTCTGATTCCCCTGCACCATGTCCATGGCATACAGGAACCCCGGGCCCCGAGCTCCTTCTATTTTATAGGCTTGAAGCGAATTCACCCATTGCATGATCTGATCAAGCTCCTCCTCCTTATCCAGGGTCAAACGCGTGCCGTCCCCAAAAAAAACCTGGATGGCATCAACCTCCGCCGATTTCAGACCGATTAACGATGGAACGGATACCAGGCTGATTTCGTCGTCAGCTGTATCCTGGATTGAGCCTTTGCAGCCCGCGATCACGAGCAAACAGGCGGCTGCCAACAGCAGCGAGATGAATCCGTACTTGAACAACATATGTATTCCTCCTTCTGCAAAGAGAGGCAGACTTAAACTCCTATAACCACATTATAAAATACAATAACAAAGAAATGGTTATATTAAGCACGATCAGGCAAAATGCCATACATTCAGAATCAAAGGAGCTGACATCCCATGGAAAGCACGCATGATTTTGTGAAAAAAATGAACGAGAACGCGGAAAAAGCCCGCCACAACAAAGAGAATCACGGCAAAGGTACGCCTAGCGACAAGCTCCCGGGCAAACAACACAGCACCAAGAAATAAAATGAACTTACCGCGATCCATACGGATCGCGGTTATTTGATCAGGTTGTTCGGAATCTCATGACCACCGTCTCCCCTATTACATATGGATTACAAACCTTCCGACGCCTGCTTCAGTAAAGATGCCAACGCATCATAATCCACCTGCTGCCCAGCCGTGATTTTGATCGTTTTCCGCTCAGGTGGACCTTCGAATAGCGGCTGCGGCCAATCCAGGCCCGTCGCATTAAATATCGTAAAGCTCACGGCCGTCTTGGAGATGCTGATCACCGCCGCATATTTCCCATTTTTCAGAAAATGGGGCTTTTTATATTGAAGCCGTTCCGCAACGCCCGGGATTGTGCTGTGCACGAGTTCCCGAAGCCGCTCACTGACCTCAACCTTCCAAGAATCATTCACTGCCGCAATGTAGTCCGTCACTTCTTGATTCATCTGATTTAACTCCCTTTCGTATCATAGTGTCCAACCTATTATTCATTCAATTCTCATTGTTGATGATCAACCCTGAAAAACCATCTGCCAGGTCATGCCGTATCGATCAATGACTTCTCCGTAATAAGCCCCCCATGGCTGCAGCTCAAAAGGATACTTCTCTGTACCCCCTTGGCTGAGATTACGATAGGCGGCGCGGGCGTCCTCCTCATGACTAAACGTTAAAGCCAGCCCCATATTCGAGCCCTTGGGAGTCTCCTGAAAAGCATCCGTCAGAATGAGTCGATTGCCGCCAGCCAGGGTCAACGACATGTGCATGACCTTATCCTGATGGGCTTCCGGCATGCCCGGCATGCTCCCGAAAGTAGTCAGTATGCCGATTTCTCCTCCCAACGCCTGTATGTAAAAATCCGCCTGTCCTCTTGCATCCTCGGAAATAATAAACGGTACCATCTGTGCTTGCATGTTCGTCTTCCTCTCTATTCGTTTAATGGTTTTACATATAGATGACGAACAGGATTCGGCGTAATCGACACATTTTTAAATATTTATCAAAAAAATTTCAGATCTTTTTTTGCGCTCATATTCAAGGTTCACCAGTCAAGCATTCCGCCGCTCGATCGAGCAGCAGCTCCCGTTCCCTCTGATTGTCCGTCAGCGATGCTGCCCGTTTGAACTCGGCACAGGCTTCTTCGAGCCGTCCCAGCTTAAAGAGCAGGTCTCCCCTTACGCTCGGGAGCAGGTGATATCCCTTCAAGGCAGGCACGGATTGCAGAGCATCCACGATCTCAAGCCCAATCTCCGGACCGAAAGCCATGGAGAGGGCAACGGCACGGTTTAATTCCACAATAGGGGAGGGAGAAACCTGGGCTAACGCTTCATATAGCGCGGAGATGCGAATCCAATTCGTCTCTGCGGCACTGGCCGCTCCGGCATGACATGCGGAGATTGCGGCCTGAAGGGCATAAGGTCCCGTCATGCCTCCCAGTTGCTCGATTCGATCGAGAGCGGCAAAGCCTCGGCGGATCAATAGATAATCCCATAACGCCCGATTCTGGTCCAGGAGCAGAACAGGCTGACCGCCCGTATTGACGCGGGATTTGAATCGGGAAGATTGAAATTCCATTAACGCAACCAACCCGTGCACCTCGGGCTCCAGTGGGGCAATCTCAGCCAGCACCCGCCCGATCCGAAGCGCTTCCTGACACAACAGCGGGCGAATCCACTGACTGCCGGACGATGCTGCATAGCCTTCATTAAACATGAGATAAACGACCTCAAGCACCGATGACAATCTCGGTTTGAGCTCCGTTCCTTGCGGAATCTCAAACGCGACCCTCGTTGCCGACAGCGTCCGCTTGGCACGAACAATGCGCTGCGCTATCGTAGCTTCAGGGACAAGATAAGCATGGGCGATCTCCACTGTCGTTAATCCGCCAAGCAGGCGGAGTGTTAGCGCCACACGGGCTTCGGGGGAAAGAACCGGATGACAGGTCATAAAGATGAGCCGCAGCAGATCGTCATTCACTTCCCCCGGCTCCGGTACCTCCATGTCCGAATCCATCCGGACATCCAGCTCGCGGCCCAATAATGCGTACTTCTGATCGCGCACTTTATTTCGGCGCAGCACATCAAGTGCTTTTCGCTTCGCGGCGGTCATCAGCCATCCGCCAGGATTATCCGGTATTCCTTCCTTTGGCCATCGCTCGAGCGCAGTGATCAACGCATCTTGCGCCAGATCCTCGGCGAGACCGATATCACGAACCATTCGCGTGAGATAGGCGATAATCTTGGAGGATTCGATTCTCCATATCGCCTCGATCGCACGATGTGTATCTGCAGCCGGCATTAGGGATTCTGCCTTTGGATATGTTCGCGCATCTCATATTGTTTGGCCTGGGCTTGTGGATCCTGCGTCAGATCCGTGGGTTCAAACACCTGCCGGAGCTCGATCTGGCCTGCACCGAAGCCGTGAGGGTCCGGCATGCGCTTGGCCCATTCAATCGCTTCTTCCCTCGTCTTCACTTCAATCAAGGTATAACCCGCAATCAATTCCTTGGCTTCCGTAAAAGGCCCGTCGGTAATCTTCGCCTTGCCTCCAGGCTCCGGATAGGAAATCCGGATGGCACCGGAGCTTGGATGCAGTCCGTCCGCAGCAAGCAGCACACCGGCTCTGGCCAGCTCCATGTTGTACCTCATCATGGCATCCAATTGCTCTGCACTTGGCAGCACACCTGCCTCCGAATCCTCGGTTGCCCTTACAATCATCATAAATCTCATGGTATATTCCCTCCTGTTATAGGAACCTTGCATTCCCGTTCTATACTTATACAACGAATGGAGAATTGCCTAATCGACATGCATTTCATAAATCTTCATTCTTCCTAAATAATAAGCAGCAACAAAAATAATTAAGTAACAACCATTTCGTTATGGGATCACATATTCCTGTTTACGTGATTCGATTCCATGAAAAAAAGACCAACCAAGTACATCGCTTGATTGGCCTTTGTAAGGCTATGATTCTTCACGAATTCCTGTAATGCATTCATCCCATGGACTTGGCTCGTTCCCGGTACGTTTTATTCTTCGCGCGATTGCCGCAGGCTTTCATCGAGCACCATTTGCCCGTCCCCGGCCGGGAACGGTCGACGAATACCCACTGGCAATCCGCCGCCGTGCACACCCTCAATCTGCTCCACAGATTGTTTTCACGAAGTCGGAACACCAGAATCAACAACCGTGCCAAACCTCCCTTTCCCTGTTCCTCCACGGACTCCATCACATCGGACATTTCACCGAAACGATAGAAGAAACGGAATTGGCCCGCGATACGATTCAACGTCTGGAAATCGTCGTCCTTAGGATCATGCGGGTTATATGGAATGGCTGCCCTTAAGCTGCTGCGCAGTTCACGAGCCAACGTCAAATCCACTTCGGTTACGCTGTCCAAATCATGAATAAAGCCATACTCCAAGAGCCAGGATCGTAGGTCATTTACGCCTTTAAGAATCTCCACGCCCGGATCGCCCTCATATCTCATCCGTCTATCATGGGTATTAATATAGTCTGCTATGATTTCCAGCTGCTCCAATTCTGCTCCCACAACAAACAAACCTCCTATTGATGTTTTCATGACAAACCAGTAAAATGAATTTATCGGTTAGCTAACCATTAATTTTATTTTAACAGTCATCACGTGTTGTTGAACTCCCTGTTACCTGTTTATATCTATCCACTGCAAGTATGTTGTTATCAGTATAGCAGACTCCAATCTTCCTAAGAGGTGAAGTGAATGAAGATCAGACCCTTTTCTTATCCAATTGAACCCGCTGCGATTGATGACCTGTACCAACGCCTTGATATGACCCGGTGGCCTGACGAAATCCCGGGTGGCCGCTGGAATTACGGAATCCCGCTTGATTTCATGAAGGATATAATCGCTTACTGGAGGCATGAGTTCGATTGGGAAGCCTTCCGTCGCTCCATTCATGCTTATCCGAGTTATGTCGCTGAAATCGATGGGGTAGACATTCACTATATACATATTAAGGGCAGCGGTGACAACCGCGTCCCGCTCCTCATCGCCCACGGATGGCCCAGCTCCTTCTATGAAATGCTGGAGCTGATCCCTTGCCTTACGAATCCTGGGCCAATCGGGGGTCGTGCGGATATTTCCTTCGACCTCATCATTCCTTCCCTGCCGGGTCACGGCTTCTCGGGTATTCCCTTGCGTCCAGGCTTTGAGGACCGGCAGGCAGGAGAACTGCTTATGAAATTAATGACGGGGCTCGGTTATGAGCGATTCGGTGCCCATGGATATGATATCGGAGCCAGCATTCTTGGGCTCATGTGTCTTGACCATCCCGACCGGTTCATCGGTTATCACACCACATCCCCCGGCAACCCGAGCCCCTGCGTGGACTCGACTTCCCCGCTTTCGGATGAGGAGAGGGCGTTCCTCCAATATCAGCAGCAATGGTACCGTGAAGAAGGCGGCTACGCCCATATTCTAGGTACAAAACCGCAAACGGCAGCCTACGGCCTGCATGATTCTCCTGTGGCACTGGCCGCTTTCATTCTTGAAAAATGGCATTATTGGACATCCCCCGAAGATAACAACGTATTGCAGCATTTCAGCAAAGAGCTGCTCATCTCCAACGTCTCCATCTATTGGGTGTCCGAGACCATCAATGCCTCGAACCGCTACTATTATGAAGGCACGCATACGAGATGGCCGGGACCGGGAGAAACCTCGCCTGTACCGCATGCGGTCACCTTAAATGCACAGCGAAACGAGCGTCCGCCGAGAGAATACGTGGAGCGAATATTTCCGAATGTGATCCGCTGGAAGGATCTGAATTCGGGCGGGCACTTTATTGCGGCTGAACAACCCGCATCGGTTGCCCAGCAAATCGTGGCGTTCTTCGATGCGCTAAGGTAATTCTCACGAGGTACGGTAACTCCCTCGAATGTTAGAAACAGGAGATTGCTGTCTCGATGCAGAAAGGATTAGCTACTAATTCTCTTGAATGCGGTGATCTCCATGAACAGTATGATTCCGAATCGAATACATATCATCGGCTCGGTCGGCAGCGGCAAAACGACGCTTGCCAGGGCGCTCTCCGCCCGGCATGGCATCCCCTATTACGAGCTCGACAATGTGGTCTGGGAGCGAGCCAACCCTGACGATATCCGAAGGAGCGAGGCGGACCGGGATGCGCTGCTGCTGGACATCGTGAAGACGGAACGCTGGATCATTGAAGGCGCCCATCTTGAATGGGTCAGCCCCAGCTTCCAGCAGGCGGATCTCATCGTTTTCCTGAATCCTCCCTACTCCACAAGAACCTACCGGATCATCACCAGATTCATCAAACAGCGGCTTGGACTGGAACAGGCGCACTATAAACCCGTCTGGATCATGCTCCTGAACATGTTCAAATGGAGCGCGTCTTTTCAGCGCGAGGGCAGGCACCGGATCCAGCACACGCTTAGGAGCTATCCCGATAAAGTGCTCATTGTGAAAAACCATAAACAGCTCATGCAGCAGCTGGAGCTGTGGTCACCTCCAACCGGAGGAAACAACCCGGTCGCAGAGATCAAGTTAGAAAACGGAGCTTAGAAGATGCGGATGAAATGGGCAGCATAGCAGGCATAGCTTAACGGAACCATGCTTACTACCGGAACGCAAAGTACCGATTTCGAATTGTGCGTGACATAGAGAAGCATCAGGGCAGGCGGCCCTTCAAGAGCGTGGCCGTTAGTGGCGGTAGCTTTGGCCCTCTCGAGAACATGGTCATTGGTGAGGGCAGCATAGCAGGCATATCGAGAGCATGACCGTTGCTAATAGGCAGTACTTCGGCTCTCGAGAGCATGGCCGTTGATGGGCAGTACTTCGGCTCTCGAGAGCATGGCCGTTGATGGGCAGTACTTCGGCTCTCGGGAGCATGGGAGTTGATGATGGGCAGTACGTCGGCTCTCGAGAGCGTAGCCGTTGATCATGGGCAGTACGTCGGCTCTCGAGAGCGTGGCCGTTGATCATGGGCAGACACAAGAAGACACAAGAGGACCTCCTAACGGAGGTCCTCTACTGCTAACAGACACAGTTGACGCTATTGGAGGTAAAAAGCTCCTTTTAAAATCGCAACGGACCTGAGGTACCTTAATTCGTAATATCACAGGTGTTTGAACAGCGAAAACTCTTTATAACGACTGTGGTGTCCGTTACATTTGGGATTGTGCGTTTTTACGGTAAATAACGTCCGCTGGGTCCATTAGAGATTCAAACCAGGGCAATCATGCACCCCGCCCGCAACAAAGGCTTCCCGGCTTCCGTATGCTGGGAGCGTAATTGCTTACCGGTTTGTGTCACCATCCAGCCTCCGTTTCACCGATTCAGGAGTTCCGAACTCAGCCGCTAACCGGTTGAGCATCTCCGTACTCTGCAGCTCCTGGGCAGCTTGTTCATCATTCAGAAAATATCCATACTCAAATACCGTTCTCCCGTATCCGGCGCAATGCAGACGACTCGCTTCCCTTCCCCCAGCCGTTCTGCCACGCGAAGGGCTGCGAATACCGAAGCGCCGGAGGACGGTCCGACCAGAATTCCTTCCTTGCGTGCCAAATCCCGAACAGTTTGCAGCGCATCCTCGTCAGCGATCTGTATGATCTCATCATACACACTCGTGTTCAGGATCTTCGGCACGAAGCCCGGACTTGTGCCAACCAGCTTGTGCGGTCCCGGTTGTCCGCCGGAAAGCACAGGCGAGCCCTTCGGCTCGACCACCGCGATATGCAGGCTCGGCAGAGACTTTCGCAGCTCCTCTCCGGTTCCGGTTACCGTACCGCCCGTTCCAGCAGTCGCAACAAAAGCATCCAGCCGCCCTTCCATCTGCTCCAATATTTCCGGTGCTGTAGTCACCCGGTGAATATCCGGGTTAGCGGCATTCTCGAACTGCTGCGGGATGAAACTTCCCGGAATCCGCTCTCGAAGCTCAAGCGCTTTGGCAATTGAGCCCGGCATACGCTCGCTGCTCGGCGTCAGCACGACCTCCGCCCCGTATGCCTTTAATATGTTAATCCGCTCCTTGGACATGTTATCCGGCATAATCAATATGGCCCGGTAGCCCTTAGCTGCCGCAATCATCGCCAGGCCAATGCCCGTGTTACCGCTGGTCGGCTCTATGATCGTGCCGCCCGGCTGGAGCAGGCCCTGCTCCTCCGCGGTATGAATTAGATTGTAGGCTGCGCGGTCCTTCACGCTTCCCGAAGGATTGAATCTCTCCAGCTTTACATAAACATCGGCGGCCTCTGCAGACGCCAGCCGCTGAAGTTTTACCATTGGCGTCTGACCGATCATATCAACAATGCTATTATAAATCTCCATGACGTTCTCCTTTATATATGAAGTGAAGGAACTCCCCACCAAATCTCTAACAAAGACAATAAACTTACTCGGATTATATGCAAGTTCCTCCCCTATTGTCAATGAAGCTCAGCATGCCGCCAAACTCTGTCAGGATGACAACGCACCAGGTGTTACGTCCTTTGCTCGCTGCAAAATCTTTGGCTCGGCAAGAGCATGGCTCGCCGCTCCACCATGACTTTATGGTATGCTGTTTTAAGGAAAATTCCCTTCGATCTGCATGAAGAAGACAAACCCTATGCTAAGGTACTTCTTCTACAAGAACAAGGTTTCATTCTCCTTAAATCCCCTACCTTCAAATCCATTCATGAATCTATAAACTTATATCTGGACTCATAAAGGAGGCGCAAGAAAAGCGTGAATATCCCGCTGTTACTACCTGAAGATCAACCCATACTGCTGCTCGACCGAACCGATGATTTAACACAGCAGGACGTGCTGTGCCATTTTGCGCTGGACGAGCTCCTATGCAGACTGACCGGAGAGGGCGGACCCGCGATCTGCCATATATGGCGGCATCCGCGCGCTTTTGTCATGGGTGTGCGCGACAGCAGACTGCCCCAAGCTGCACAGGGGGAAGCCCTGCTTCGCTCACTCGGCTATGATACCGCCGTCCGTCATTCAGGCGGGGCTGCGGTTCCCTTGGACTCCGGGGTCGTAAACCTGTCCCTTATTCTTCCGTTTGCATCCAAGGGACCTGCGCCTGATTTTCATCAGGACTTTGAGATCATGGTGGAGCTGATCCGGGAAGCGCTGCACAGCACCGGGCAAAGGGTCGATACCGGCGAGATTGCCGGAGCATTCTGCCCCGGGACATTCGATTTGAGCATTCGAGGTCTTAAATTTTGCGGCATAGCCCAGCGCAGGCAGCGAAAAGCTTTTATCATTCAAGCTTTTATCATCGCCCAAGGCTCAGGCAGCGAACGCGCCCGCCTCGTTCGTTCTTTCTATGATATTGCAGCGGAAACAGCAGATCCGAAGCAGTACCCTATCGTAGAAACTACCAGCACGGCCAGTCTCGAGGAACTGACAAATATCGGGAGCGGCGCAGCAGCGGTACAGCAGTTTATAACAGCGGTAAGAGAGGTTATCCGCAATGGGCAGTCGGACAAAGATTTAACAGGAGTCGCCTCCAGATTCGTTATGCCAACAACCGAGGAAATCCGGATGATGGCTGACCAGATGCGGCAGCGATATAACAACAAGTAGATATAAGGGTGGGAATGCCACTGCATGTGGCTGGCGGATTCATGCGGTGACATGCACGCAGTCGCTAATGCTTGGGGATGATAGTGCTTGTTGACCCGGCTCACGTAGTTACCGATATTAGTAGCTGCTTGCCGCGTGTGGTCGCTAATCAATTGGCTCCATGTAACCGCCTGCGTTGCGTGCGGTTCATCTCCTCCATCCCACACCGCCCCGCGCGCTGTGAGAGCACCGTTCGGGGCAAGCCACTGAATGGCCCATCAACAGGAGCCGCGGAAAGGTATAATGGCACCCCCATCTGGGGTATGCCATTAGTATCAAGGTTCCCGCAACCATAAAGGTGAGGTGAAGATCCGGTGGACCCATCGGAAGATCGGTGTGAATGCTGCGGCAGGTCAGGTGTAGAAACAACGATTCACCATCTGACACCCAAGGAATATGGCGGCGTTAACCTTCCTACGGCCCTGCTGTGTATCCCATGTCACAGACACATTCATCATCTTTTTACAAACAAACAGCTCATTGATCTGGAGCTAACTACGATATCAGCTCTGCAGCTCAATCCTGCCATGCAATCCTTCATCCGCTGGATCCGCAAGACTCCCCCTGGCACTATCCCCAAATCCCGTAAATCCAGAAATGTACGGGGGCGCCGCTAACAACCTGTTCTGACCGCCCCTTTAAGGTATAACACCCCCTCAGATTACTTTATTTTTACAATTGCACCAATAATGGATGATACTCTCTTAACACTTCCCCTATACACTTGTCCTGATGGCAATTTATATTAGGGGTGGATAAGCTTGAGTAAAACAATGGACCGCAAAACGTTTCTGTCTTATCTGGGTACCGGCGCAACCGCATTGGCAGCCGCATCCGCTGGCTTGGGCGTATTAGAAGGCAAGGCTTCCGCTATGTCCGGAACCGCAAATCATCTGTTCGGATTCAAAACGAATCGGGTCAGCGGCTATTTCGAGCCTATCGAGCCAACCAAAGCAGATCAACTCGTCCTGCCTAAAAATTTTAAATACGATGTCATTGCAGCTTTCGACGATGTGATTAATCCCGCTGGCGAAAAATTCGGCTCCGGCTGTGACTACAACGCCTTCTTCCCGATTAAGGGCTCCAATGTCCGCGGCCTGCTGGTCAACAATCACGAGTACTCGACCATATTCTCGATCGGACCGGTGAAGGACGGTAAAATGTCCGCGGATCAAATCCATAAAAATCTGTATTACCAAGGCATGTCAGTGATCGAAGTATACCGCGACGAGAAGGGTGTATGGAAAATGGACACCACCTCCACCCATGCCCGCCGCATCAACGGCTTCACTAAATTCGACATTACCGGCCCTGCCAAAGGCATTCCAGCCTTGAAAGGCGCCACAACCGCAACAGGCACATTTGCCAACTGCTCCGGCGGCGTAACGCTGTGGGACACGGTTTTGTCTTGTGAAGAGAATTTTGAGGAAACCGCAGCGGTCTCGAAGCTGCCGGATACCCATTACGGTTGGGTCGTTGAGGTCGATCCGTTCGACAAATCCTTCTTGAAAAAACACACCGCTCTCGGCAGATTCAATCATGAAAATACGGCCATGGGCCTTGCCGCAGACGGCCGGATCGTTGTCTATATGGGCGACGACAAGAAGGATGCCTGTGTCTATAAATTTATCAGCAAGAACAAATATGACAAAAGCAAAGGCCGCGCCAACTCCGCACTTCTGGAAGAGGGAACCCTGTATGTTGCCAACCTGAAGTCGGGCAAATGGCAGCCGGTCACTCTGGAAGCTGTAACAAAAGCCATTGCAGAGGACAAAGAGGCACACGCCAAATTCAAGTCCCAGGGCGACGTCGTGACTTACTGTCAGGAAGCTGCGCGTTTTGTTGGTGGAACGCCGACAGACCGTCCGGAAGACATCGAAATTTCTCCGTTCGATAACACGGTGTTTATCTGCCATACAAACAACGACAATCACGGCAATATCCACGGCCATATCACGCGCATTTTTGAAGCGGGCAACGATTTGGCGGCCATGGAATTCGACTTTGAAATCTTTGCTGCGGGCGGACGCCAATCCGGCTTCAGCTCACCAGACAACCTGGCCTTCGACTCGAACGGCGATCTGTGGGTCGTGACGGACATCTCCAGCAGCAGCCAGAACAAAGGTGTTCACAAACCCTTTATGAATAACGGACTGTTCGTCATTCCAACAAGCGGACCGGATCAAGGAGCTGCGCTGCAATTTGCTTCTGGTCCGGTAGAGTCGGAGCTTACCGGTCCCTTCTTCACACCCGATGAGCAGACGCTCTTCCTGTCCGTTCAACACCCAGGTGAGAATACGGAGGACCTCAGCAAGCCAAGCAGCACATGGCCTCACCGCTCCGGCGAGAACATGGCGCGCTGTGCCGTCGTGGCGATTAGCGGATTCAAATTAGAATCATAATCCAGCATAGAAAGGGGTTAACATCATGCCGTTTGGAAATATCGGAATCGGTGGCCTGGTTCTCATTTTGATTATTGCACTCATTATATTCGGTCCCTCCAAACTTCCCGAGCTCGGTCGCGCTTTCGGGCGAACTCTAAGTGAATTCAAGGGCGCAACCCGCAACTTGATGAACGGAGACGATGAGAATGAGAAGAAAGACGATGCTACGCAAACTACGGCAGCAGCCAGTAAGCAGCACAGCTGATCCAAACGACCAGAGCGCGGTCGAGCATCTGGAAGAAATGCGGAAGCGCCTGATCCGCACGCTGATTGCGTTTCTCGTAGCGATGACGGCCGCCTTCATCTATGTTGAGAAGATCTACCATTGGCTGGTACGAGGCATGGACGAGCAGCTCGTTCTGCTTGGTCCCTCCGAGGTAATGTGGGTGTATATGATCATTGCCGGTGTGGTTGCCGTTACCGTTACACTTCCGATTGCCGCTTATCAAATATGGCGGTTCGTGCAGCCGGCATTGCCTGATGGGACACACCGCTCTGCCATGCAGCTCATTCCCGTAATCAGCCTGTTATTTATTGCAGGCATATGCTTTGGATACTTTGTGCTCTTTCCCATGGTGCTCCAGTTCATGCAACGTATGGCCGAGGGACAATTCCAGACCATGTACACGGCGCAAAAGTATTTTACGTTCATGATTCATATGACCGTTCCGTTCGGATTCCTGTTCGAAATGCCCGCAATCGTCGTATTTCTGACAAAGCTTGGCATCGTGAATCCGCATCGTCTGGCCAAAATACGTAAATCGGCCTACTTCCTGCTCTGTATCGTAGCTGTCACCATCACACCGCCGGATATCATGTCCGACCTGATTGTGATCGTTCCGCTGTTCCTGCTGTACGAGATCAGCGTTTCTATCTCCAAACTCATCTACCGGAAGCAGCAGCTGCTGTCGCAAGCGGAAGGCAGCATATCCTAAAACCGTTCGTTTCCCCCGAAATAGGACGGAACCTTTTATAACCCGTGAACAGACGCCTATGCGAATAGGGTGTCATATTCACGGGTTCTTTTTTATGAACCAAATGTAAGATTATCTTACATAATTTATACTGAATTTGCTCTAAAATGATTGACACCTTCAAGAAATTGCATTAGCTTTACTTAGTAATAAAGGAATTATCTACTTTATTGTCATTATTATGTTAGATACAGGAGGTGAAAACGAGTGGCGAGAGTCTGGATCATTAACATATGTTATGAATAATAACATATGCGATATGTTCCATTTTTCCGAGTCACCTACGATCGAACGGGAGATGCGAAAAAAACTACGAATGGGGGAAGCCATTGATGTTAAGAAAACAAACCAAGCTGTTCAAACGCGCGATGACCATGACACTTCTGCTTGGATTGGTGATGAACAACATTACCGCGGCGGCGGCCGAGCGGTTTACCTATGAGGAAATTACATTGAAGGAACTAGAGCAGGGTTACGCCGCAGGAGCGTTCAAGACCGAAGAGATCGTGAAGGCATACCTTGACCGCATCAACATCTATGAATCCAATTACAATGCGTTTACCATGATGAATGTCAATGCGCTCCAGGAAGCTCGCGAGATTGACCGCCGCCGGACGGCTGGCGAGAAGCTCGGCCCCCTTGCCGGTGTTCCGATTGTCATTAAGGAAGCCGTTGACGTCGCCGGCTTTCCGTCCACCTTCGGCTGGGCTCCGCTCAGCAAAGAGCTCGGAGGGATCGAGCTGATTCCGGAGAAGGATGCCCCTGTCGTTGCCCGGCTGAAAGCAGCCGGTGCGATTATATTGGGCAAGACCAATATCCCGGCATTCAGCTCCGACGGCACGCGCGCCAGCTCCAGCTGGGCTGGCGACACCTATAATGCCGTAGACCGGAAGCTGGTGCCGGGCGCCAGCAGTTCCGGCACAGCCATGTCCATCTCGGGCAATTTTGCCGTGCTCGGCATTGCGGAGGAAACCGGCGGATCGATCCAGAATCCGGCGGCGGCCCAAGCGCTGGTTGGCATCAAGCCAACCTTCGGATTGGTGCCAAATGCCGGAGTTGTTCCTCTCGCCGGAAGCACCAGGGACGTTGTCGGTCCGCATGCCCGAACGGTCCATGATGCAGCCGTGATGCTGGACGTCATTGCCGGCTACACGGCCGAAGATGCCAAGACCGTGGCCTCGATCGGCAACATCCCCCGCAAAGGCTACACATCCAAGCTCAACTCGCTCGCGCTCAAGAACAAGCGCATCGGTCTCTATGGACCGGGATGGCTCGGCGAGGAACTGACAGCGGAAACGCAGCAGCTGTATGACCGTGCCGTGAAGGAGCTGGAGAGCCAGGGGGCCATCGTGGTTACCGATCCATTTGCCGATACGGAATTTGCCGAATTCGCCAAATCGGCCGGCTCCATTGGCATTGAATCGATCGTGTATGACATGGAACAGTATCTAAAGCGTTTAGGGCCAAATGCAGCAATTAAATCAGTTCACGAACTGATCAAGAAGACCGGCGAGACCCCTTCGGCACTCGCTAAATACGAGGAAGCCCTGAAAAATCCAGATGCCATTCCCGATTTATCCAAATTCACAGAGGCCAGAACAAAGTATCTTCATATTTTTAACGGTGTAATGGATCAACATCGCTTGGACGCACTCGTATTTCCTCAAATGTACAAAGAAACGCCGCTTCTTCACAGCGAAGACAAAATCGCGGATACCACCGTTCCCGAGATTAACATTGCGGGGGTTCCTCTGGTTACAGTACCTGCAGGATATTATAAGAGCGGCTCCCCGTTTGCCATCGCTTTTGTCGGCAAAATGTGGAGCGAGGCCGATCTGCTCGGATTGGCCTACGACTATGAACAGGCAACGAAGCACCGCGTTGCACCAACGCTTCTCGCAAAACCTTAATCGCTGTCTATATCAAGCTTATACAGACCAACCGGAGCCATGGACGGCTCCGGTTTTTTTGGCAATGATATGTCTGACAGATGTCCTCGGATTCCACCCCTAGCTGCTTCTGTAAGGTACATCCGAATGCTCATGTGCATCCGTACCTGGTCTGAGACTTTTGGCATGATTCCTCTGAAATTTAGCATTGATCCATTGATTTATTAGAGAAGTTCTCCTAGTATTTTTAGTAGGAACATCTAGCGGCTTGGCACTATGGCAATAGCTTCGCTGTCTTTATGAGAGCGCTATCGCTGCTGCTGTTTAAAATACGGGGGGTTGCAGATATGAAATGGAATCACTTCAAGTCCAAGCTTCTGCTTAAATACACGCTGTCCTATATCTCCATTTTCCTTATACCTCTTGTTATATTAACCATCATTATTTATCATAATGCCGTCAATACCCTCCGATCAGAGATCGAACAAACCAATGTCAATCAGCTGACCCAGGCAAAAACCGTCATTGATGACCGCATGAAAGAATTGCAGGACATCGCCTTTCGCATTGCCTATGACGAGCAGTTAACGCGGTATTGGACCCACCATCCCTACTACAGCCGGGAATCGATTGGAGCCCTGGTCAAATACAAAGCCAACAGTTCCATTATCGATGAACTATTCCTGTTCTTCCGCGGAGATGATAGCATCTACTCCTCTCAGGGCTTCGAGAACCTGGATGTATTCACAGGCCGCTACAAATTCAATACCTGGAACGAAGCGGACATGGTCCGCGATCTGAATAACGTGCAATTCCCCACCATGCGCCCGGCGGAGCAGGTCGTGCAAGGCACCAAAATCCAGAATTCCATGCTGGCCTACCTTGTACCGATTGCACCTAACAACACGCCCGCCCACGGAACCGTCATGTACTTGATTCACGAATCCAACCTCACCGGATTGATTGATTCCATTCTCAGCGACTACCATGGGATGACTTATATCTTCGATAATTACGGGCAGGTGCTGGCCGCCAATTACAAAGGGGAAACCATTACCGAAGAGGAAGTCAATGCGTTGTTTGCGCTTGAGCCCGGCACGCACAGCCTCTCACTAAATCAAGAACCGCATTCGGTGGTATCCGTCAAATCTGAAGCTGGCTGGACTTATGTAACCGCGATGCCGAGCAACCAGTTTTTCAGCCGGATCGTCCATATTCGCACCTTTATTATTCTGGTGTTCTCCTTCGTGGTGGTGATGGGCACCATTCTGGCCATTATGCTGGCCCGGCGACAATACCATCCGATATCAGACCTGATGGAGTTCATCCGACTGAAGAACAACCCGGAACCATCCACATCCAGCAACGAGCTGGAATGGATCAAGAAAACGCTGCACGATTACAGCCAGCGCGTGGATCTTCAGGAGCCCTACGCTCGCAATCATATACTGCTCATGCTGCTGAAGCATGGTCATACCGGAGAATTCCCCTCAGAGTTTACGGAGAAGCTCGGCATCCGCTTCAGCAGGTCCCATTATTTTGTGGTGACCATGGGCTGGGAAACGCATGCCTTCCCCATCGGGGATAACCCTGAGCGGAGACCTGTCATGCAGCTGATGAACGATGTGGAACTGCCGGAGTTTTCCGCCTATGCCTATGGTGTGGAGCTGCCACAGCCAGATCAACTGGCCCTTATTGTCGGGTTTGATGCCGAAACCGGGCATGAAGCCAGTCTGAATGCCCGTATGGAGCCCATCGTCGAAGCACTGCAATCGATGGCGGCAGAGCATACCGGCGCTGCACCCGCAATCGGGATAGGCAACCGCTACAGTTATCCCGAGCAGCTGAATCAGTCCTACATCGAGGCGTCGACCGCTCTGGAGTCGTCCATGCTGCACGGACAGGGCAGCAGCACCTTCTTCAACGCCCTTTCCGGTTCCGGCACACAGGATTCCTCCTTCTGGGTTCCCAAGGATGTACTGCTGAAGCTGGTTCAGAGCTTGAAACAGGGCAGTTACGATGTGGCGGTTCAGATGGTATCCACCGCGCTGAATAACCTGAAAGCGGAAATGCCGTCCGTACCGCTGCTCCGCTGCATCTGCTTCGATATTCTGAATACGATGCTAAAAACGGCCTCGGAGCTTGGCATCCATCATGTGGTTCATCAGCTTCCAAGGGTTACCTCCTACGACTCGCTGGAGGATCTGGAGAAGAAACTGGCAGGCCTGGCCGCCGAAATCTGCGCCCATGTCGAGGCGAAGAGCGAGACGGAAGAAAGCTCGTTGATGGACGAAATCGTTGCTTATATCGATGCCAATTTCACGGATTACGACCTCAGCCTGGGCACGATCTCATCCAAATTCACCATCTCTTCATCGTATTTCAGCCGCTCCTTTAAAGAGAAAATCGGCATGAATTTCACTCAATACATCTGGCAGAAACGGATGGATGAGGTCATCCGGCTGCTGCTGCATACCACCGACCCGTTAAAGGATATCATCACGCGTGTCGGTTACCTGGATACACCGAACTTCATCCGTAAATTCAAGAAAGAGACGGGTTATACGCCCGGACAATACCGCAAGATGCACAGTCCCAACGGCTCGGCCGATTCCTCGGATGATGACGAAGAGGAGTGTATCGGGTGATGGGTAACGGGTTCGGCCGACCGCGATGGAGAGTGCATCTGATAACAGCTTCGAACGACAGCAACGAAGAGCGCATCGGGTAACGGCTTCGAACGACGGCGACGAAGATCCCATCGGGTAAGCGATTCGCCCAATAAATCAAAAACCTCCTCTTAGCCGTACAGTTAAGGGGAGGTTTTCGTATATTTTAACGGTCACTTTTCGAGCCAGCCAAACTACGTCGTACGCCAAGCTCCTTCTATTTTGCAGCAGGGATGCCTTGAAGTCCTTGATGCACTGCACCCAGCAGGCGGCGAGTCGGGTCGCAGCCGTATTCCCAGAACATGATCCCGGCCAGGCCTTGATCCTTCACATAATCGCATTTGCACCGGATCGATTCTTCATCATCATAAGAAATCAGGCTGGACCCGTTAAACAGGTACGGCGCACAGGCTTCCTCGTCCCAATATCGAACGTAGCCGTTCTTGTTGATGTAATTCGCGTCCAGCTCGGCAAAGGCCGGACCGTAGCCGCCTGTGCTGCCAGCCATTTGGTGAAGTCCGCGGTTTCGATCCGGAACCTCAGCCCAGATCCGCGAGTAGAATGCCGCACCGATCACCATCTTCTCCTTCGGGACGCCCGCGCGAGCGAACAGGTTCACAGACGCATCTGTACTGATTCGGAACAGATCGCCGGTCGACGTGTACAGATTCGTATGATGACCGGTCAGAACCTGAAAACCGCCGCGCATATCATAGGTCATCAACTGGACAAAGTCGAGGTAGCGCTGCACCTCGTCCATCTCTGTACCGTCCAGGTAGTATTGGTCTGCACCTGCCGCAATTGTAAGCAGATAATGGCGGCTATCCCCGGATCCCTTGGCATCCAGTGCCTCCCGAATCGCCTTGAGAAGCAAGGTGAAATTCCGTTTGTCATCCGGACTCGAGGCGATGCCGGCTTCACCGTAACAAGGATACTCCCAGTCCAGATCGATCCCATCAAAAGGGTATTCTTCCAGCACCCGGACGGCCGATGCGGCCATGCTGTTCCTCCCTGCCTCGGTGGATGCGGCTTCGGAGAAACCGCCGGCGCTCCAGCCTCCAACGGACAGCAGCACCGTAAGATGCGGGTGATCCCGCTTAATGTTCCGAACAACCTCGCCGTTCTTCAAATGCTCGGTCGTGATCTCACCATGCTTGACGTGGCCGAAGGCGACGTTCAGGTGGGTTAACTTCAACAGATCCTCATGCGCCATGTCGGGAAGAACAGCATCGACGGCATAACCTGCAGCAATATAGTTCGTCATACTCTTCACTCCGATCCATTCGAAAATTGAGATATCGCCGCTGCAATCTGCAGAGCTTCCTTCCCGGTACCGATCTTGTACCCGGAAGCCGTATAACGGATTTGATCCCGGCTATCCAGCACGAACAGATGAGGATAGCCAGCTTCGTGAGCCGCGGGCTTCGGAATGAAACCGGACAAGGAGGCATAACTGGAATCCCGCACAAAAACCGTGCGTACCGGCAGCCTCGGATAACCCGCAGGGTCGAAGGAAACGTTCCATTCCGCATCTCCGATCACCAGCACGATCGGCATTCCCAGCTGATCGAACGATTCAGCCAGCTCGCTCAGCTCGCGAATCAGATGTTTGGTCGGCTCCCGCTCCGGTTCAATCCAGGCAGCAATGGAACCCGCCGATTCCAGAAGATCCTCCAGTACGACCTCTGATCCATCCAGACGGGTCAGTACACTGCCTGTTGCCAGTTTGCCCAGCACGGGGATATCGACCACCGTCTCCCGATAAGTCAGCACAACCTCCGTGGTCTCCCCGGCACGCACGGTAAAGTAAAGGAAGCGCACGCTTACGGTTCCATCCTTCAGACGGATGCCTGTAGTCAAGCGATAGGCTCCCGGTTCAACCTCGTATGGCTCATCGTAGACATCGGTGCTGCCATACGGATAAACCAGCGTTTTATATACGCCATCTTCCAGGCGGGCCAACGAGAAGTTCTCGGCATAGGATGCGGCCGGCGCATCCTGTGAAGCCTCGGGATCTCTGAGGAGCTGCAGCATTCCCCAACCGGAGCTCTCCTGATTGCGAGGCGAGCCGAGACTGAACACGGCATCTTCCCAGCCTCCGTCGACCAAGTACTGCGGCTTCTGCTCGCTCGGATGCAATCGGGCCGGAATGCCCAAGCTGCGGCATACAGCCACAAACAGAATATCAAGCGACTGCAGATCCCCCTTCATCAGACTGTAGGTCCCTGCCGGATTTCCTTTGCCCTTCAAGTTGGGAAGATCCTCATAATGCGTATAGCCCTGTTCCAGAAGGCGGGCAAGCTTCGAAGGCTCCTCCCTGAATGCCGCCGCCTCGCCCGCTGAATAGGCATTCTGAAACAAGCTTCGGTAAGGAACCACCATTTCATAGGAAACCCGCGGGCACAGGATGTACTTCACGAACGTATCCTCTGCCCATTGTCCGCGCTGCGAGAGTGCGCCAATCAGATGATCATCCAGCGTCTGCCGACAGGTATCGATCAAATCCTTCTCGTTCAGCGACTCCAGCAGCCGCAGCGGCCACTCGCCGTATTCACTGGAGCAGCGCCCCTCCAGAAAAGCTGCGACTTCGCGGCTGTTGCCCCGTGCCTTCCGCAGAATATCCCACACCCGCTCCGGAGGCAGTTCAGCCTTATGAGCCAGTGCGAACGCCTCTTCCTCACTCGGGAATGTACGCTCATATTCGCTCCGGGTCTTAGCCCCTTCCTCAAGACGGCGGTTGTGATCCCGGATCTTCTCCTCCGATAACGCAATCGCCGCTTCCCCCTCTCCTTCCGGGGGAGGGACCATATCGAAATCCACAATCCCTGCCGGCTGCTCTGATGAGTCCAGCACAAGCTCAACACACTCGCCGTCCTGAGCCTTGAAGAGGGTTTCATTCCACAGGCCGCCGTAGACCGCACGAATCAAGAGATCGCCATAACCTGTCTTGAAAGCAGCCTCCCCTTGCTCATCGGTCTTGATTTCGGCAATGGGATAAAATTCCGCCATATTGTACAGCTCAAAGCGGACACTTGCTCCGGCAACAGGTTCTCCCTGCACATCCCTCACCTGTATACGGATCGTTCGAGCCGGTGCATAGTTCTCCAGCAAATTAATCTCCGTATATCCCTTCTCGGAGAGCGTGACATCCTCCGGTCCCGGATAATCGGCAAAAATCCTCGTATTGATCAGCATCGCTCTGCGGGCCGGCGGACTAAACCAGCCTTGATTCAGGCGGGCTTCCGGCTCGCATGCCCCGATATAATACCACTGGCCGTCCGCCCAAGCTTCTACCCAGGCATGGTTGCTGTCGCAGTGAGCCCAGCGCGGCGTGTAGACCTGACGCGCAGGTATGCCAATGCTTCGAAGAGCGGCCACCGCCAGTGTGGACTCCTCGCCGCAGCGCCCGCGCGCATTGCGGATCAAAGTCAGCGGCGATATCGTACGCAGATCGCTGCCGATGTAAGTTGCCTTCTCGTGGCACCAGTAATTGGTTTCGAGAATGGCGTCTGCCATGGATAACTTGGCTGTCCGTTCTGCCAATTCGTTGTAGAGAATACCGCGGTAATCCTCAATATTCTCCGTATTGACCCGGTAGGGAAGCACAAAATGCAGGAACAAGTGATCCGGCACGCGGTCTCCCCAAGGGACGCGCTTGCGGGTGTCCAGCGTTCTGCGCACATGGCTGAGGAACAACTCTCCGTCATAGTCGGCCAAATCGTTCACCGGCATGTAGGCAAACAAATATTTTAAGGCCCAAGTCTCTTCTTCCGTTAATTCCTGCCCAAAAACATGGAACAGCTTATCTTTGCGGCCTTCCGCAAACACGACCTTCTCCCGGAATTTTTGCTCGATCCGCTCGAGCATCTGCGAATCCATTGAGAACACCAAAGTTTGGCTGGTCATCCTCCGTTCACTCCCTCCATAACTTTCCGTCTTCCCGTACACAGATTAGGGCTGTTCCATCAGAGGAAGGCGCACTAATCTGGAACAGGCTGCGAGTCGTTTCAATGACAGGCTCGATGCTCCATGAATCCTCACCCATGAGCAGCTTCACATCCTGTGTAAATTCACCCTGGGCTTCATAATAATTACGTTCCCGGTAGTAGAGCCTGCGAAGCTCCCACTTGATCCGTTCGTCATCCGGAAGCGTAAACGACCGGGGCCCCTCGCCGTCCGCGAATACGACATATCCCCACAGCTCCGGATAATGCATATTGATAATGCCCATAGGCGACCAGACCCAGTTGTCCTCCGGATAAGGCTTCCCCGTCTCCAGGTTTAGCACCTTGCGGTACTCACCGTCCTGCACCTCAGCCTGCCATTCCACCCGCGAGAAGTTGACGCGCCAGAACTCTCCCGGAGCAGGCGGGCGCCCGCCTTCGGCACACTCCTTAAGACTGGTCCAGGGAATCGCCACTTCCAGACTCCATTTCCGGTTATCGGCGTCAGGACGGTTCAGCTCCCCGTCGATAGACACCGCCGTCTTGAGACCGCTGATATCCCAGCCGTTGACCGGAGGCCCGCCGTCCCGATACGGCTTCACCAGCAGCAGGTCCCACACCGTGTTCAGCGCATTGATCTCGAATTCATAATATTGGTGGGTGTCCCCGTCCGGATCGATGAAAATCTCAAAGTCATTATCGTAGAAAATAACGGAATCGCGCTCCGTCAAGGTAGCCCATATCTGATCTTCGATCAGCTCGGCAGCAAAGTAGAAATAGTTGTCATCCCACAGCATTTTTACCCGTGTCTGCTTCCCAGGCAAAGGACGAAGATCCCCTTCGATATCAACGAAGTCCTCAGTCCAATCGGCCGCAGCCCAGAATGCCTTATCCACGCGGCCGTCCAGCACCAGCGGCTGCCCCGCACGCTGGCATATATAATGCTTGGGAGCATACTCAATCCTCGGCTCTGGCACTCCACTTTGGTTCATGTCGCTCTCTCCGCTTCGTAAGGGAGACCCTGCACCCCTCGGCGCTTGGCCCTCCCCGTAGATTAGTTATGAGTCACAACGGCTCCTGAGCCGCCGTACATCTCCAGCTCCTCCTCCAATTCCAGCTTCAGCACCGTCACCTGCTCATGCGTGTCTTCCGGGGTCATCCTGATCCAGGTCGTTCCCGGAATGTTGAACCAGGGCACGCCCCCGTGAATCTCATGAGCAAGCTCTTTCCCTGAATGCAGCACGGTAATCTTCCTGATCTTGTTGCAGAGCCCCTTGATGCACACACTCTCTTTCGGATTGTCATACACAAACAGGTACAATGTCTTTCTGTCCTCGGATACGGTGCTGCCTCCCAGATAATAGCGGGACATGATGCCTTCTCCCGTTCCGAACACGGCCTCTTCATGGGTCCGAATCCATGCTCCCAGCCCAAGCAGAATATCCTCCTGCCTCTTATCGATGGTGCCGTCTTCGCGCGGACCGATATCCAGCAGCATATTGCCGCCCATCGAAATGCAGTCACAGAACATCCGAATGATCTGGTGTAACGATTTATATTTATGATCCGTTGGCACATAGCCCCAGGATGTGTTGATCGTGGTGCAGAATTCCCATGGCCCCTCCGGTCTCGTGATCGGTATGCCCTGCTCCGGCGTCTTATAATCGCCATAGCCTTGAAGACGGGAGTTGATGATAATGTCCGGGTTAAAGGATTGCAGGTAATGCTTGAACTTCGGCAGATTCCACTGCTCGGCGCTCCGTTCCCAGTCGCCGTCGAACCACAGCAGATCCACCTTTCCGTAATTCGTCAGAATCTCCCGCAGCTGGTTGTTGTTGAACTCCAGAAATTTCTGCCACTTCTCCTGATCCTGAACGCCGTCCACGGGACTTGAATGCGGGTTGACGCCGCTGAGATCCTCCGGCACCCTGCCTCCTTCGAACACACTCGGATAATCCGGATGCGACCAATCGATCAGGGAGAAATACATACCCAGGTGAATCCCCTTCTCCCTGATCGCTTCCGCATACTCCCGCACGATGTCCCGATTGGCCGGAGTCCGCTTCACCACATGGAGGTCACTGTACTGCGTATCCCACAGTGCAACACCGTCATGGTGCTTCGTTGTCAGCACGGCATATCGGGCACCGGATTTCTCAATCAAGTCCGCCCACTTCTCCGCATTGAATCTCGATGCCGTAAAGCCGTCCAGCTGCTTCATGTATTCTTCGTACGAAATCCGTCCATTGTAGAAGGACCACGATTCCGAAACCCCGTCCACGGCATAGATGCCGTAGTGAATGAATATCCCCAGCTTGGCGTCCTGGAACCATTTCTGCATATCTGTTCACACCTCTCCGAAGTCCTTGTATGTGAAAAATTCGTAATGCTGCTGTTCCCGCTCCTTAACGAAACCGCAATACATGCGCGATCGGCGCCAGACCCTGTCGCTCCTGTTCCGGAAGACGGACGGCAATGCCATTCTCCGTGCGGCGGTAATCCAATGCCTCCTGACCCCCTACCAGATCAATGCGGCCAAACGGCGACTGCAACGGAATATGCAGTTCCTCGGGAACCGACTCCTGCTCGCTGCGATACAGGTAGATGGCATAGGTGGTATCGCCTTTTTGGGTAAACTGAACGGCACCGGAGGAGTACGGCTCGCAAATACGCGTTCCGTAAATCGCCTCCCCATAGACCTTTAGCCAGGCTCCCATACCCTTCATGCGTGAAATCGCCGTTTCGGACAGTCTTCCATCCGGCTGCGGGCCCACATTGAGCGCCAGATTACCGCCCTTGGCCACAATCTCGACTAGCAGATGGATGAGCTGACGCACCGATTTATAACGATCCTCATAGCGGAAGGAGAAGGAGGTTCCCATCGTGATGCAGCTCTCCCATGGGACATGAAGAGCGCGTTCAGGCAGCGTCTGCTCCGGCGTAATCAGATTCTCGTACGGTCCGCCAACCGTACGGTCTGCCGAGAGGAGCCAAGGCTGAATTTTGCGCGCCTTTTCCACTGCCTCGCCTAATCGGATATTTTGATCCCGGTAGTCGTTCACCCAGCCTGCATCCAGCCACAGCACATCAATGCGGCCGTAACGGGTCATCAGCTCCATAATCTGCTCGTGCGTAAACTGGACAAACTGCTCCCACAGCCACGGGTATTCCTGCGGGTTATAGCTGGGGCCCCTGGACGTGAAGCTGCCTGCCTCCATCCCCGGCGCCCAGTAGTATGGCGTATGCCAGTCGGCCTTGGAGAAATATGCAGAGATGCCAAGTCCCTTCGCACGGAAGGCGTTGAACAGCTCCTTGGTGATATCGGCGTGTTTATGCGTATGGAACGGACAATCCGGACCCGTGACACGATAGTCGGTCGTATGCGTATCCCACATGCAGAATCCATCATGGTGCTTGGTGGTAAAGTTCAAATATTTGAAGCCGTTATCCGCGGCAAGATCAGCCCACAGCTCAGGCTGAAAGCGAAGCGGATTGAAGGTCTTGTTCAGGTCAAAATACTGCCGCTTGAGCTCCTCCGCATCGATATCCCAGTCGATGCCGTCACGCGACCAATCCGCATCCTTGTCGCTCAGCGCCCAAGATTCAACGAGACCCAGCTGGGAATACGGTCCCCAGTGCATCATCAGCCCAAGCTTCTGGTCCTTGAACCACTCCAGGCGTTCCAGAAGCAGCGGATCCTCCGGCTTCACCCACTTATCCTCACTGCTGAAATTGTGTACGCCCTGCTCTACTACCGCTTGCTCTTCTTCCTCTACCAGCTTATTCTCCGACATGGTGTACCTCCGATATCTGATTTGTGATTATGGCCTTAACAAGATGATGAGGGCTTGCCCGTTAAAAACAACAGCCAACCCCCGGCCTGGAGGGACCGGGATGAGTTGGCTTTTATGTTGGATCTATTTTCTTATTTTCCGGTGTTCCAGCGGTCGTATGCCCCTTGATACAGCTCGACGATACGGTCACTGCCCATCTTCTTGATCTGCGTTATATATTTATCCCAGTTCTCCATCGGTTCCTGACCGGTCACGAATTTCGCTTCCATCTGCTTGACATACGTATCCAGGTCAGACAATAGAGCGGTTGCTTCGCTTTGCTCTTCATTTGTCAAATAAACGTTAGGGAATGGAGCCTTTCCGATTGGCACCAGCTTCTCTTGGTTCTGCTGGTCAATCCACTCATCAAATTCGGTGCGAAGACCCTTCGCGACATCCGGATCGTTAATGCCCGGAGTCAAAATGCCGTAGTTCGGTGTGATTTTGCCGCGGTATTCCTCACGGTCTCCACCGCCAGGGACAGGAAGCCACTCTTTCACCCGGTTTTCCTTGTCTTTGAATTTCCACAGCACGCCTTCAGGACCTTGATTGAACAGGGTCGCACCTTCATAGCTGTACAGATAATCGATCCAGCGCATCGTCGCCTCCGGGGACGGGTTGCTGCTGGTAATCGCAAAGGTGCCGCGGGCCGACATACCCGGGTGCTTGCCGTATACAGGAGAGTCTGCGATCTCACTCTTCACAGGTGTCATCAGCGGGTGATCCGTGCTAGGCTCGCCGCCGAGCGTAAAGTACGGATGGTAGTCATTGAAGAGCGCAAGCTTGTTGCTTTCGCCTTTTGCTTTTTTCTGATCGCCGGTTTGCGAGAAGGTCTCATGATCCAGCAGGTCTTCCTTCCACAAGCGGTTCATGAACGTCAGATAGCCTTTGTAGCCTTCTTCCTGGTAAGGATAGTGCACTTTTCCGTCTTTATCGGCATAGATTCCTTCGTTGTACATTCCCCAGAAGCCGAAGAAAAACATTCGAAGATCATCGAGTTTTACGGAAGTAAGCGGAATTTCATCCGGTTGACCGTTGCCGTTAGGATCCTCTTCCTTCACACGCTTCAGATACGTATACAATTCCTCCGTAGTCTTAGGCTCTTCCACATTAAGCGCCTTCAGGAACTCGCCGTTATACCACATCGGACCTCTGTACCACACGGCGGCCGTATCGATGAACGGCAGCGCATACATATGTCCGTCAGGCGTCGTAAAGGATTTGCGGACATCCGGATGCTCGTCGAGAATCTTTTTGATATTCGGGGCATATCCTTCGTCAATGTATTTCTCCAGCGGGATCAGAATGCCCTGGCTGCCGTAAGTCACCTGCTCAGCCGGCTTGAGATCCGCAGCGTAGAACATATCTGGCAAATCGCCGCTTGCGAACACCAGATTCTTCTTCGTTTCAAAACTGTCGATTGGCGATAACTGATATTCCAGCTTGATACCCGACAATTTCTCCATCTCTTGAAGGACCGGCATCGTGTTCCAGTCGGCTACGCCCGCATCCTGGGACATAACCTTTAACGTCAGCGGTTTGTCAACGATCGGGAATCCCTCTTTTTTGACCCCTTCGGTACTGGCCGTACCGGAAGTCGAGGAACCTCCCTCTTCTTTGGGTGAACCACAGGCTGCAAGCAATGCTGCTGATAAGGTGAGGCAGAGTACAATCGATGAAGCCTTGCGAAGCTTTTTCATGACAACAACTCCCCTTTTTAGTGTGGATTATGGTTTAAGATCAGCCCTTGACGGAACCAATCATAACACCCTGCACAAAGTAACGCTGAAGGAACGGATAAATCGCAATGACCGGAACGGTCGCAACAATAATGACGGCATATTTAACCAGCGCAGCGATTTCCGCTTTGGTATTCATCGCCGTCGCTGAAGAGGCATCAATGGCTCCGCCGCCCTGCGCTGCCATCTCCTGAAGCACCAGGATCTGGCGCAGGAAGAGCTGCAGCGGGTACTTCGCTGAATCATTCAGATAGATCATGGCGCTAAAGTAACTGTTCCAGTGTCCGACTCCGTAGAAGAGTGCCATGACAGCAATGATAGGCATGGAGAGCGGAAGCACAATTCGGATGAACAGCCGGAAGTTAGTACACCCGTCGATATGGGCCGCTTCCTGCAGCTCCTTCGGAATGGTGGACTGGAAGAACGTGCGGGATACGATAATATTCCAGATAGATGCGGCGCCTGGCAGAATGAGTGCCCACATGCTGTTCACCATGCCAAGATCCTTAACCAGCAGATAGCTCGGGACGAGCCCTCCGCCGAAGAACATCGTTACCAGGAACAACGCCATGAAGAAGCCCCGTCCTACGAAGTCCGAGCGGCTCAGCGCATACGCTGCCGGCAGGGTGACAATGAGGTTGACGATGGTGCCTACCACCGTATAAATAATCGTATTTTTATAACCGATCCAGATGTTGGCGTTCTCAAACACCCGGGCATAACCGTCAAACGTAATCCCTTTTGGAATAAGCCACATTTCGCCGGAGCTGACATACTTGGGATCACTGATTGAGGCGCTGACGATGTATAGCAGCGGGTACAGCACAATGACGAGCGCTATCGTCAGATAGATGTAGTTGCATACCAGGAACAATTTGTCGCTTCTGCTTTCCTTAACCGCGGATGACATGTGTTTTCCCCTCCTTCTACCACAGACTGTTTTCACTGGTGCGGCGTGCAATTTGGTTCACCGCGATCAGCAGAATCGCATTCACTACCGAGTTGAACAATCCGACAGCTGTGGAGAAACTGTACTGCGCATCAACCAGACCGGAACGGTAGACGAATGTCGAGATGACATCGGACGAGCCCATGTTCAGCGGATTTTGCAGCAGCAGGATTTTCTCGAAGCCGACGCCGAGAATGCTGCCCATGTTCAGAATTAACAAAATGGTGATCGTAGGAATAATGGCCGGGATGTTAATATGAAGAATCCGTTTGAACCGGCTTGCACCGTCCACCACAGCAGCTTCATGCAGCTGCGGGTCCACCCCCGACAGGGCAGCAAGGTATATAATGGTGCCCCACCCTGTACTCTGCCAGACACCGGACAGCACATACACGGTCTTGAACCATGCAGGATCTGTTAGAAATTGAGGCGCTTGGAATCCAAGGCCCTCCACCAGATTGACAATCATCCCTGACGATGGAGACAAGAAGGTAATAATCATACCGGACATGACCACAACGGAAATAAAATGCGGCGCATACGTTACGGTCTGCACGGTGCGCTTGAAGAAGGAATCCCTTACCTCATTGAAGGCCAAGGCCAGAATAATGGGCAGCGGAAAGCCTATAGCCAGCTCGTACAAGCTGATGCTGAGGGTATTCCACAGCAAATCCCAGAAATAATATGAATTGAAGAAGCGTACGAAATGATCGAATCCAACCCACGGACTGCCCGTAACCCCTAATGTAGGGATAAAGTTCTTAAATGCGATTTGTATGCCGTACATCGGCCCGTAATGGAAAATCACAAAGTACAAAAATGCTGGCGCGATAAACAGATACAACTCCCAGTTTCGAATCATCCTCCTCCATAACGTATTTTTCTTGCGATTCGGAATCGTGTTCACCGATAGGTCTGGCGACAAGGCGGACTTCCCATCTGGCTGCATCGGTTGCTCCCTCCTTTTCTAATGAAAATCCGGCCGTCTTTGCAGGAAAAGCGAATAACACTCCTGTTTACATGTAAGGAATGAGGCCACTGACCACACCTCGATATCGTGCGGCTCTGCTTCGCTTCGGAAAATTGTTAACGCTTACATCCCAAGTGTATGAACCGCGGGCTCATCCGTAAATATGTCGTTTTCAATTGTCACCTTAAGACCCGGAAAGTGCTGTCATCACGGGGTTTTGGGCTTTTGGCCCCAACTTGCCATTGTCATTTCGGAGAAGTAAAACATGTAGAATTTGACCCTTTTCCCACCTGAAGTTGTCATTACAGCATCGTGCACAAGCTTGACAGATGCCAGATCTGAACGTAAGTTGGAAAAATAAACCGTAAAGACAAAACCCACATATTCTTCACGAAACGAGGTATTCACGTATGCAGACATCATCCTGGATTCTGGCCGGTTATGCAGGGCGCAAGGTCTTATCCCAGATCACTGCCGAGGATGCCCAGCGGCTCACTCATCTGAACGTTGCTTTCGCTCATATCCAAGAAGACAAGATTACGTATGCTGACACGGATACCGTTCACGAAATCCAGCGCCTGAAATCCATCAATCCCAAGCTCACGATCCTGTTATCCGTTGGCGGCTGGGGCTCAGACGGATTCTCGGAAGCTGCATCCACGGCAACGGGAAGACAAAGCGTGTGCGAATCAGCGATAGCTCTGCTGCAGGAGTTTCCTTTTGACGGCATCGACCTGGACTGGGAATATCCCTGCTACTCAATAGCCGGAACGACTGCATCGCCTAACGACAAGGGGAACTTTACCGTGCTGCTGAAGGAGCTGCGGGAAGCGCTCGATCACTACGGACAGGGGAGGAATCATCGCTATCTGCTGACCATCGCTGCCGGAGCCGATCAGTATTATATTGAGGGTACCGAAATAAGCGACATCCACCCTTATCTCGACTTCATCCAGCTCATGACCTACGACATGCGCGGCGGGTTCCAGACAATAACAGGCCATCATGCCAACCTCTATACCTCTACTGGCGATCTGTTTCGAATTAGTGCGGATGCTTCCGTACGCATGTTCACCCTAGCGGGCGTGCCGCGAGAGAAAATCGTGATCGGTGCCGCATTCTACTCCAGAAGATGGAAGGACGTGCCGGATGTAAACAACGGTTATCTCCAGATCGCTCCATCCTCGGGCGGCTATGGTCCGACTTACACCCAACTCACGGCCGACTATTTCAATAACCCTCAGTTCAAGCGGTTCTGGGATGATGAAGCCAAAGCCCCTTATTTGTTCGATGGCAGCAGCTTCATTACATACGATGATCCGGAATCGTTAACCCATAAATGCAAATACATTCAGGATCAGGGGCTGGCGGGTATCATGTTCTGGGAATACAGCTGCGATGCGACACACAGTCTGCTGGATGCCATGTACAGAGCATTTCATTCCTAAACGAAATCGAGGCTTGCCTGCTTTGCAGCTATCTCGCTCCCTTCCTCATGTATATTTGGTGTCCACCGTTCTTCCGGTCTGCTTCGTTCATGTTTATATGTGCGAGGCAGACCTTTCTCTGTTTGTGCAAGAAGAAATCCCGATAGAATATGTGTTATATTATCTATCATTCATCTATCATTCCTTCAAGCATCGTTATGACTTGGTTTTATTCTATGAGTTCCTTCCCTGCTCCGTAAATATGTCGTTTTTAACTTGGAGTATAGGCCATATAGACACTGATAAACACTGGGAAAAACAAGGAATATATGTTGATTTTGCACCTGACATGAGATTGTGCAGCCATGGACAATATCGGAGTAAGGGCAGAAAAAAAAGCCGCCCCGTGAAACGGAGCAGCTTTATTACCAGATGCGAATATCGATTTAAATCCCGAATTATGATATGTACATGTTATGAAACATGACTTATCTAGCTGGATCTCTATCATCATTCGTAACATCACCGAAAAAGCGGATCGAGTATAATGCACACAGACCCACAATCGTATAGATGATACGGGAGCCTGCAGAACTCTGCCCACCGAACAATGCAGCTACCAAATCGTATTGAAACAGGCCTACAAGCAGCCAGTTAATGCCCCCAACGATCAATAACAGCAAAGCAATGGTATTAAATGTTTTCATCGTTTAACCCTCCTTACGCCCGATTTTCATATCAATTCATCATGAATAGCTTATCTATGGATTTTAGTATTTATTTTTGACCATTTATCTCATTTGTAATCATGTCCTAACAAAAAAAACATCCCTTGTCAGGGATGTCCATTCTCTTCGATCATTTCACGCATATTCACACTTCCTTCGGAAATCCGCGCCGCTGATGCAGCAGCTCCAGAAATACCTCAACCGCCTTTGTATGATAGGGTGTCTTCTCCGTAATCCACGAGAACTGCCGCGCTACCGGCTTACCGTTGGGTACCAGCATATGCAGGGTTCCGAGCTGAACCTCTTTGCGCACTACCCATCGCGACAGCAGGGTAACGCCGAGACCTGCCTCTACGGATTCCTTGATCAACTGCGTACTTCCGAACTCCACGATATGTTCAGGGTGAACACCATACCGGGTAAACATCCGCTCCGTGGCCTCCCGCGTGCCTGATCCGGCCTCTCTTACAATCCAGGTCTCATTGGCAAGCTCGGAAAGCGCCAGCTCCTGCAGATGATCATACCGCCCGTCGCGGGGAACCATCACCACCATTTCATCCTCTGCAAAAGCCTCGATATGCAGCTTCTCATCATGATAATCCCCTTCAACGATACCGATATCCGCTTCATGGCGCAGAATCATCTCCGCCACCTCGGTCGTATTCCCGATCGTGATCGTAGGGCGAATCAGCGGATAATGCTCTCTCATATATGCGATCAAATGCGGCAGCATATACTCCCCGAAGGTGTAGCTGGAGCCAATGGAGAGGTTCCCGCCAGCACGGTGCATCAAATCATCCACAAGTGAATTCATGCGCGTGTACAGGCCCAGAATCTCCTTCGCGTGATGGTATACAATTTCTCCGGCTTTATTGAGGCGGACGTATTTATTGGTTCTATCCAGCAGCTTGGTGCCAACAGACCGCTCCAATGCCTGGACATACTGGCTTACCGCAGGTTGTGTCATGAGTAGTTCTTCGGCTGCGCGGGTGAAGTTCCCCTTCTCCACGACCGTTACAAATACCTCTAGTGCTTGATCCATCTTGGACCTCCTTCACTTCTCCAGCGTCCCTCATCAATATGAGATGATATTACCATAACTGATTACTTATGATGACTATTATAATGATTTATTTTTCTTATCCAGCCGAATGGGATACGATGGGTTCAGACCAACCGAACGAATCGGAGGTTAGACCTTATGACTGAACCAGCCTATTCCAAATCACAAGCAACCGTCCATCGCCTGGTTCGTTGGATACATGATACACTGCCTGCCGCCGCAGGCGGCATTGCCTTCACCTTTATCATTGCCCTCATGGGCTACGCACTAGCAAGCATCCCGGGTCTTGGCTACCTCGGCCAGCTTGCCTGGGCGATTCTGATCGCCGCCTTATACCGGCAACTGCGCGACTACCCGGAGCGGCTGCGCATCGGCATTCAATTCACAGCCAAGCGGCTGCTGCGTCTGGCCATCATTCTGTATGGACTGAAGCTGAATATCGGCATCGTGTTCCAGCAAGGCCTGGGCCTGATGCTGAAGGATGTGATCAGCGTTGTTGTAGCCATTGGGCTGACGCTGCTAATTGCCAAATGGCTTAAAGCCGACATGTCCCTGTCCCTTCTGCTCGGCATTGGAACCGGTGTCTGCGGCGCGGCTGCCATTGCCGCCGTGTCCCCCATTGTGAAGGCCAAGGAGAAGGACACGGCGCTTGGAGCGGGCCTTATCGCCTTTCTTGGAACCATTGTTGCCATTGGCTACACCCTCGTTCAGCCGCTGCTTCCTCTGACGGACACCCAGTATGGTGTGTGGTCGGGAGTAAGTCTGCATGAGATTGCCCATGTAGCCCTCGCAGCCGCTCCGGCGGGTGAGGACGCGCTGGCCATTAGCTTGCTTGCCAAGCTGGGACGGGTATTTCTGCTCGTACCACTCAGTGTCGTGCTCATGCTCTGGATGAAACGTACCGGGCGCATCGAGAGCCACACGAAGATGGAGTTCCCCTGGTTCCTGCTCGGCTTCATTGCAGCGAGTATACTGGGAAGCTGGGAATGGACCGGACAACCGATCATTCCTCTGCCGATCAAGTATACGATTTCTCAGGCAGCTTCCTTCCTTCTTGCCATGGCGATGGTGGGACTTGGCCTGAATGTCCACTTGAAGGATCTGCGCAGCGCATGGCGGCCGCTGCTGGCCATGTCCATCACCACTGCGCTGCTAATCCTGCTTACCTATGCTATGGCTTGAGTGAGCGGGATCGGCTGCCATTGTGTACGAACCAAAAACCATCCTCACGCATATTCATGCGCAGGGGATGGTTTTTTTTGCACAGATGAACCAAGCCGAAGAGGTGTGTGGATGCCGAATTGCGGGAACTATTGGAATAAGAGAGCTGCAACCTTATATTTGAAGAAAATGCCTCCGGTGTCATGTCCGTTTCTTGCTCTTCTGTCGATGAAGAACCCCCGTCTTTTTCCTTCCATTTTAGGGTAAAACTAAAGCAATTGGACCCACTCATCGGGCACAAAGGTTTAGCTCCCCTGCTTTCTTGGGTATTTGAGATTTAGCACGCAGTATTTATACAGAGCTATCATTGTAGAGGAGATGGAAGTATGCAACGAAATCATACGATTATGCAATTCTTCGAATGGCATGTTGCAGCCGATGGCTCGCACTGGAACCGACTCAAAAGCGCAGCACCGGAGCTGAGCAAGGCAGGAATCGATGCGGTTTGGATTCCCCCCGTGACCAAAGCATCCTCCGCCGAGGATAACGGGTATGGGGTGTATGACCTGTACGATCTGGGGGAGTTTGACCAGAAGGGAACGGTTCGCACCAAATACGGGACCAAGCAGGAACTAACCGATGCCATTGCAGCCTGCCACAAGCACGGGATTGCCGTCTATGTGGATCTGGTGATGAACCATAAGGCGGGTGCTGATGAAACCGAGCGGTTTCAGGTTATCCAGGTTGATGAGATGGATCGGACGAAGGATATATCCAAGCCGTTCGAGATCGAGGGCTGGACCAAATTCACCTTCCCTGGCCGCGGTGATCAGTATTCCTCGTTCCAATGGAATTTCAATCACTTTAACGGAACCGACTATGATGATAAGAGCAAGCGCTCCGGCATATTCCGAATTGTGGGCGAGAATAAATCCTGGAGCGACAAGGTGGACAATGAATTCGGGAATTACGACTACTTGATGTTTGCCAACATAGATTACGGTCATCCGGATGTACGCAAGGAAATGACCGCCTGGGGCCAGTGGCTCGTGGATACATTGCAATGCAGCGGGTTCCGGCTTGATGCCATCAAACACATCAACCATGATTTCATTAAAGAATTTGCCGCAGCCATGAAGAAAAAACGCGGAGAGGATTTTTACATCGTGGGCGAGTTCTGGAATCCCGAGCTTGAGGACTGCCGGCATTTCCTGGATACGGTGGATTACAAAATCGATCTGTTTGATGTTTCCCTCCACTACAAACTCCAAGCTGCTTCCAAAGCCGGCCGTTCCTTCGATCTGCGAAAGATCTTCGACGATACACTCGTCGCATCGCACCCCATGAATGCCGTTACGTTTGTGGACAACCATGATTCACAGCCGCAGGAATCATTGGAATCGTGGGTGGAGGACTGGTTTAAACAGAGCGCTTATGCGCTGATTCTGCTGCGCAAGGACGGTTATCCTTCCGTCTTCTACGGAGATTATTACGGGATCGGCGGCGAGAAGCCCATTCCCGGCAAGAGAGAGGCCATTGACCCGCTGCTGTATGCCAGGGTGAACCGGGCGTATGGCGAGCAAGATGATTATTTTGACCATCCGAACACGATTGGCTGGGTCCGCCGGGGGATCGAGGAAATCGAGCATTCCGGCTGTGCCGTGGTGATCGCTAACGGGGATGCCGGGGAGAAGAGAATGTTTGTTGGTGAGCATCGCGCCGGAGAGATATGGGTGGATCTGACTCGCACCCGGAAGGAACGGATCACGATCGGTGAGGACGGGTTCGCTCTGTTTCCGGTTAACGGCGGGAGTGTGTCCGTCTGGGCTCACCCGGAGCTTCCCGTAGAAGCTTAAACAGCGGACACATTATACAGAGACTATAAAAACCGGAAGAATGGCTCTCCGCCAGGTATGCCTCCACATGGGAAGCGCCTTGCGATAGCCTTCATTCTTCCGGTTTTTTTGACGTTAACAGCCGGGCTCTAATCAGCCCTTAACCTGAAAACGACGGCGCAAGCCTTCGCCTAACAAGTTGAACGTTATGATCAGCAGCATCATGGCAAATGCCGGATACACAACGAATTGGAACTTTCCTAACCAGATGTCCGCTCGATTCTTGGACAGAATCGTCGCCCAGTTGTACCCGGTCTCCACGAATTCCATGACATAATAGTTGACTTCCTTCCACTCGTGACCAAGGAAGATGTTCACAATCGCAAGCTGACCGAGGAGGAGCATCACCTTCCCCATATCCAAACAGAAGTTGACGATAACTTCGGGGAACATGACCGGGATATAGTAATTCTTCGTCAACGTCCTCGTGCGAAGACCTAACGCGGTTCCGGCTTCCATGTAAGGCTCGCTTGCCATCTTGTGGGCCTGCTGCTGAATCGTGATGGCCACCCGCCCGGCTTCAACGCTGGCCAGAATCAGTATGGCCCAGCCCATCCGCTGCTGGGAGAAGAGAAAGAACGGAAGCGCAAGCAGCAGCGCGGATGCGAAGACCGGCGGCAAATAGGAACACATCTGGTTCCAGAAGGTAATGAACTGGTGGGTGAAGCCCTTTTTCTTACGAGCGATCAGTCCCAGGGGCACCCCGATCGCATATCGGGCAGCCGTAATCGCGAGCACCAGCAGAATCGTATCCTTGGCGGTCACAACCAGTTTGCTCAAGTTATCGACCCCCCTCTTATCCGATCCAAGCCAGTTCTTCGAAGAAGGTTTATAAGGCGGAAGGGTCAGCTTCTGCTTGCCGTCCTTCATGACCCATCTGGAGGGTTCATTCTTCAAATCCTTATCAATGAAGGGCATGTACGGCCCCGCCAGCATAACAAAGACAAAGAAAGCAAGCAGAATGCCGCCAATCCATAAAGGGAAATTCTTCAAGATAACTCACCTCGTTTCTTATCGCGGATCAAAGTACTTGCGTGCCGAATGACTGATCCATTGAACGATCATGAACAGCACCATGAAGGAAAATGCGATATAAATAATGACACCCGGCTCATAGTTGCCGCCGGTGCCGCTGAACGTATTGAAATCCAGCGCCTGAAACAATCTCCAAGCCGCTCCCGGATAGTTGCGGTAATATTCCACCACGAGCAGGTTCGACAAGATGAAGACCAGCAGACCCGGAAGATGGGTCAGGATGGTTGCGATGCCGTTTCGCAGCATATGTTTGTAGACGACCTTCCGGTCACTCAGCCCTTTGGCTTTAGCCAGCAGTATGTATAGTTTGCCTTCCTGTGCGAGCAGCGAAGCCGACGTGATCCGGGCAATAAAAAATATCGGGTAAATTGAGACAAGCAGCGAAGGCAGCACGAAAGCCTCCCAGCCGTCAACCGCAAAATAACGGATAGCCGGAACATGCTTAATGAGCACCCATTGGGCGATCAGCATCAGGAAAAAATCCGGAATGGACTGGAACAACCATGTCGTCCAGTGCCCCAGCACGCTGAATTTGGTCTTGGACAATTTGTAGTCCAAAACTCCCTTCAGAATACCTAACACGAATCCTATCAGTAAAGCGGATACAATAACCAGCAGGCTTTTGCCAACAGCTTCAAAAGCAGCCGCTTCCGAGGACTGGCCGATATACCGCGTTCCCCCGAGCGTCCCGTTCTGAACAGCGCTTGCAAAATAGTCACGGATGTACGTAACATACTGGCCCAGATCAAAGGAATAATTGGTCACCACTAAATTGCCGTCCAGCGACAGATTCAAATCCCTTGGAACCAGCACAATCAGGACGATGAACATAAAAGCGAGCAGACTGGTCACCGTCGTTTTGAGCATTTGTGTTCTTAATCTCATTTAGGCCTCCTATACATTGTTTCAGCAGTACCCTTCTTGTCTTGCTTCATCTGCTTAACTACTTATTCTACTACTATCACATATTTCCTAAATACGTCCAGATAAAAATACAAATTTTTACTTTATATTTTCCACATCATGTATTGTGCTCCTTGATCTGTCATATTTATAGCATGTATAACCTGACATCACGGTTCTATTAAATTGCAATCCTTGGTAAAAGGATATACTCTGTTTCTATATACATCCTATCAGAGGAGGTTCTACGGCGATGTCCATTTATGAATATGAAGTAAAAACGATACGTGGTGAGTCCCAAACACTCGAGCCCTACAAGGGTGAGGTGATGCTCATCGTGAACACGGCAACCAAATGCGGCTTTGCCCCTCAATTTGACGGTTTGGAGAAGCTGCATCAGTCATTCCGCGATCAGGGACTGGCCGTGCTTGGCTTCCCCAGCAGCCAATTCATGAATCAGGAGCTGGAGGAGGATTCCGCGATCGAGGAAGCCTGCAAGCTCAATCATGGCGTAACCTTCCCTTTATTCTCCAAGATTGATGTGAACGGCTCGCACGCTCATCCCCTCTACAAACATCTGACCAGTGAAGCCCCCGGCGCGCTCGGCATTAAAGCAATCAAATGGAATTTCACCAAGTTTCTGGTGGACCGCAGCGGCAAGGTGGTTAAACGCTTTGCGCCAACGGATACCCCGGAAAAAATGGAAGAAGATATCAAGAAGCTGCTGAAATAAATCTGGAGCTGCATACATTCGAATAAAAAAAGGGCTTGCGCGAGATCAACCGACCTTGAGCAAGCCCTTTTTCGCTGCCTGGCTTCCTTTACTGCAATGGCATCCACACCGTCATCTCATTCTCGCCACGATTGCCCCATAAATAATACGGAATGGCTTTGAGCGCTGCGGGACGCAGCGGCGTTGGCGAAGTACGATACAGATCACCGCCCCAGTCACCGGATTCTTCACGCCAGCCTTCCCCTTCAATGACAACCGCCCCTCCGAGAAAATCAGGATCAAACCGTGAGCTCAGCTTAGGCTCGCGAGCTAGCGATACGGACGACATCGGCGCTCCATGATCTACGCTTTCCAGGCAGTATACCAACGGTCCACGCTGGATTGCGGCTTTACCGGCATTGGCCCGTATATTCGGATTAGCCCTTACTTGATGGATCTCCATGGAGAGTTCCAGCTCCAGGGTATCTCCCGGCGCCCATACTCTCTTGATGTAGGCATAGCCGTCTGTCATAACATCCTCCATGCTCACGTCTTCCCCATTCAAGCGCAAATCTGCTTTGCCGCGGGACCAATCCGGAATGCGGAGAGCTACCGTCCACTCAACTGCCTTCTCCGTCTGGATGGCAAGTGTAACGTCCCCATTCCAAGGCAGCGCGCTGTTCTGAATGACCTTCACAGGCACATCCCCGAACTGAACCGATGCTTCACCCCCCATGTATAGATGCGTGTACAGCGTATCCTCGTTCATCGTATACACATATTCACCCAGCGAAGACAGCAGTCTCGCCACATTCGGTGGACAGCAAGCGCATGCGAACCATCCCGGCCGAACCGGCTTCACATGGAACTTGCCCGGATTATGGCGACAGGCCGCAGGCCATACCTCAAGCGGATTGACATAGAAGAAATGCCGCCCGTCCTGAGCCATGCTGCCAATGACCGTGTTGAACAGCGCACGCTCCATCACATCCGCATACTCCGATTTGGGAGCCAGCTCCAGCATGCGCCGGGCAAAAAAGATCAAACCGATGGAGGCACAGGTCTCGGCATACACTGTATCGTTCGGCAGATCATAATCCGTCGTGAACGCCTCTCCGTGATGGGTTGAACCGATGCCTCCGGTAATGTACATCTGTTTATGAACCATGTTAAACCACAGGTTCTCGCACGCCTCCAGAAGAGCGGGGTCTTTTGTTCTGGCCGCTAAGTCCGCCATGGCCGTGTACATGTACACGGCCCGGACCGAATGTCCAACCGCCTCCCTCTGTTCCCTTACGGGCAGATGACTCTGATGATAAGGCAAGTGCGGCGGGTTCGCTACCGAGGAGTAGAATGATTTTCGCCCTCTCTGCTCCCACTCCTGAAGGAAGAAGTGAGGCTCCGTGCCGCGCACATCTATAAAATACTGGCTCAGGTTCAAATATCTCGGCTCCCGGGTCACCTCATACAGTTTGACAAGCGCCAATTCGATCTCCTGATGCCCGTCAAATCCGTGGATTTTGCCATCCTCAGGCCCAAAAACAGAATCGATATAATCCGCTAGGCGGCACACCACATCCAGCAGCTTCCGCTTCCCTGTTGCCAGATAGTGCGCTACCCCGGCTTCCATCATATGTCCGGCACAGTACAGCTCATGGCAATCCGTCAGATTGGTCCAGCGCTTCTCCGGCTCCTTCACCGTGAAATACGTATTCAGGTATCCATCGGGCTGCTGGGCAGCGGCCACAAGATCAATCAGCTCATCCACCTGCTGTTCCAGCTTCGGATCCGGATGGATGGCAAGCGAATACGCCGCAGCCTCCAGCCATTTGGCAACATCGCTATCCTGAAATACCATCCCGCCATACTCGCCCTTGTCCCTGCCGGCAGCGATTCGAAAATTGGAGACGCCATGACTTGGTTCGACACCCGGGATTCGATCATGCAGGGCTTCGTACTGGTACGGAATCACCACATCCCTTACCAGCTCTATGTAACGGGACCAGAACGGGTCCGTCAGTTTCACTTGCTTAAGAGGTACGGCAGCAGAACGCGAAGCAAGAGTCGTCATCTTCAATACACTCCTTTGAGATTCGATAGGATAAAGCCTCGACACTTCCCATTCTACGATCTATGATAGGATGAAAAC
Source organism: Paenibacillus glucanolyticus NBRC 15330 (assembly GCF_004000885.1). Taxonomy (GTDB): domain Bacteria; phylum Bacillota; class Bacilli; order Paenibacillales; family Paenibacillaceae; genus Paenibacillus_AQ; species Paenibacillus_AQ glucanolyticus. Next base: position 266,317 of record NZ_BIMC01000003.1, on the reverse strand, counting down.
GATATCAAAAATGACCTAATTTCTTATACAATCTCACACATCCCTTGGAGGTGAATCCGTGACGGAACGAAGCGTTCTTTCCTTCCCTTCACTGCCGCTGCCCTTCTTCCTTGAATCAGGTAAAACACACTATATGCCGGGAGAGTCGCATCCGAACCGAAGAAATCTTGGCGTCTTCGATATCATCCTGGTGCAAAGCGGCTGCTTGTTCTTGGGCGAAGAGAGGCAGCACTGGAAACTGTGTGCGGGGGATATGGTCGTCTTGCTCCCCGATGCTTACCACTTCGCGGTACAGGATTGCCGAGAAGAAACGTCCTTCTACTGGCTGCATTTTCAGACCCTAACACCGGATATAACCGGGCATGATTCAATCTCACACAATATTGAGCTGCCCAAACAAGGCCGTATACCCTATCCGGAGCAAGTCTACCAGCAGTTTGAGTCTCTGCACCTATTGGCAACCGAACCGAGGTCTACCGCATTTTGGCGGGAACAAACCTTGTTTATTGAGCTGCTGCAGCTGCTTGATCCGTCGAGGTCCGACCAGGAACAGTCGCGGGTGCGCAAAGTGGCGGAACAAGTGGAATCCTATATCAAAATGCACTATCGCGAACCCATCAGCAATGCGCGGATATCGGCAGACCTGCATTTTCACTACAATTACTTGACGCGCTGCATGAAAGAATCGCATGGCGTAACCCCAACGGAGTATCTGCTTCAATACCGCCTGGACCAGGCAAAGCGGCTGCTCCTGACCACAAGGTGGTCCATGTCGCATATTGCAGAGCATGTTGGGTTTCAATATCCGCCCTATTTTTCCCGGCGCTTCTCCGCGCGTTTCGGTCTATCGCCGCTGCAATTCCGTAAGCAGTATACGGAATAAGCGGCATATAGAGAGTGGGGATGATCATGACAATATGAATGGTCATTTCGGGTCGGAGGGAGAACAAGGAGATGGTTCTTGGTTCTGGACACCCGGCAGCGGCTGCACGGCATTTGCAGTACCGGCACATAAAAAAGACGGCCCCACTTGGGCCCGTCCTGTTTAGATCGGCTGCCTGACACTATGCTTTGTTTGGCAGATCCAGCTGCCATGACACGCCAAACTTGTCCGCGATCCAGCCGAATTGTTCACTAAAGCCATAGTTGCCCAGCGGCATCATTACTCTTCATCTATAAAACACGCTCCTTTGTTCATTAGATCGAGATCATTCATCTTTCCTGTCTCCAGACGCTGCTCCAGCCCTTCAAACATCTTTTACCCCAGCCATGCTCGGTTTGGTGATGTATTCGGTCCGTGCTTGCTCGATATCCTCTACCAACCAGTCTTCCTCATGAGGCACAGTGATCTCCCAGGTTCCATCCACACGCGGTTCATTTCGGGCCATTTTGTTCGTGGTCTCCATCATAAACAACCACCTGGGCATCGTCTGGGGGGTTAACCAAACATCAAACACTCTCCGGTGCAGCCTAGAAGCGGCATTTCATCCTTATCCAATCAGCTCATCAAGCAGCCGCTCCAGCTCGCCATAACTCGTGACAATATGGTGCGGCTCATGTTCCGACTCGGGAGCAACGCTCCGGTGATTGAACCAGATGATATTCCAGCCCGCGGCGAGTGCGCCAATCACATCATTGCGCCATGAATCCCCGATGTAATAAGAGCTCTCCGGCGCAGTGCCGGTCAGCTGGTTCACATGGCGGAATATCCGCGGATCGGGTTTGTCCCAGCCAACGGCGCCGGATACGAACAAACGATCCGGCGGGATTAGATCACCGAGCTGCATAGCCGCTATTTTGTTCATCTGGTGATCCGCCGGTCCGTTGGTAATCAAGCCGACCACATGCCCGGCGTCCGCCAACTTTTTCAGCAGCTCCCGGGCACCGGCAAACATTCTGATGGTATACTGCCGATCCAGATAGGTCTGCTGTACCACTTCGGCCTCCTCCAGTGACAGTGGGATGCCGAATTCAGCCAGCGCTAATTGAAATCGGCGTCTGCGCATCTCCTCGACGGCTTCCCCGTAAGCTGCCGTGCCAGCACCTCCCAGCTCAACGGACAAGCGGTCACTGTAATATCGCATCCGATGGTATGCCGCTTCATAGGGAAATGCCTCGCCTGGACGGGCCGTCTCTTGAACAGCCTCGCGAAAAGGCGCCAAATGGTCATACAATGTATCATCCACATCGAAGAAGATTCCCTTCGGTGATGTTGTTCTCTTCATATTCATCCCTCTTCCTTCTCCCTGTCCCTCTATTGTACCTGTACAGGCACCGCTTGGGTCAAGTCCGTCTGTTGATAAGCTCCCTTGCTGTGATATGATGGCATTAAAGCAGCAGGATACGGCAATGGAGTCCTCATCCAGACTCGCGCACAGCCAAGCAAGCTCAAATTGCAATGCCCAGCTTATGTACCCGGATAAGGAGATGAATAACGATGACCAAGGATATGACCGAAGTGTGGAGCAAGGATTTCGTTCCCGAAGGCAATCGGGCCAGTAATGTGGATCGTTTCACCGGCTTTGAGGATACCTATGACCAGCATCGCCCGGAAGCTCCTCAGGAGGTTGTTACACTTCTAACAGGATATTTGGAACGCAAGCCCTCGCTTGTTGTCGATTTGGGCTGCGGGACGGGGTTATCCTCGTTTGCATGGAGAGATACCGCGGACCAAGTCATCGGCGTCGAGCCGAATGACGATATGCGGGGCAAAGCTATCGCCAAATGGCAGTCGCTGCAGCAAGAGCAAGGCAGCAGTCCCCATGGAAAAGCTGCCGATATCAAGTTCGTCTCCGGTTATTCCAATCAGCTGGCACTGCCGGATCAATCCGCAGACATCATGACCTGCTCCCAGTCCTTCCACTGGATGGACCCTGCCAGTACGTTAAAAGAGGTATCCCGTGTGCTGCGCGAGGACGGTATATTCGCTGTATATGACTGCGACTGGCCGCCAAGCCTCACCCGGAAGGTTGAACAAACCTATCTTGAGTTGATTGAACTGGCTGAAACCATCATTGACCGCCATGTGGATACTCAGGAGCAGGCCTATAAAGGGAATAAGAACGAGCATTTGAAGCACATCCGCGAGAGCGGTGTGTTCCGCTTCTCCAAGGAAATTGTATTCCACCATATGGAGCCGTTCACCGCGGAACGCTATACCGGCCTTGCTGTCAGTCAAGGCGGCATCCAAACCGTATTCAAGCTGAAGCAAAACGAAATCAACGACAAAATTGCACAGTTTCATACGCTGGTCGAGGAGCATTTTCAAGGGCGTACTCTCCCCGTGATGCTCAGCTATCGCATGCGGCTCGGCATTAAATAAAGTCAGACAACAGGGCAGCTCCAAGGTCATAATGGCCTTTGAAGCTGCCCTGTTGTTCATTGGACTCTTTTGCCATAAGACAAAAAAGAGCCGCGCGCCTTTCTCACTTCACCGCCCCTGCCGATGATATGCCGTGAAATATTTCTGCAGGAAGAGTCAGCGGGAACCGGTAGCCCTTCCAGATCGAGACCGCGCTCAGCCTCACTGCTTATTTTCGCCACATTAAGCTGCACAACAATTCGAACAGGTCCAGCACATGGCGCGGATTTTTGCCTGTCAGCTGCTTAATTCGGTTTAACCGGTAATGCAGGGTATTGCGGTGGATATTTAGCCTTTTTACCGTATTGTTGTGATCCCCATTCTCGGAAATGTATACCTGAAGCGTCTCAATGAGGTCCAGCTTGTCTCCGCCCTGCTCCAGAAGCGAATACAGCGAAGCCTGTGTGTCATCCGAATTATAAGCCAGGCTGATGAGAAACCTTAAATCCTCGTAGAAATTCACTTTGCGGCGGGGGTCGATGTTCATGCCCAGCTCCAGAGCGGATACCGCCTGCTCCAGCGATGTGGCAGCCAGCTCCTCCCGCTCCCCAATCCCCAAGCTGTGGACTTCATCCAGCTCGGTCAGCTTGTCCAGAAGGCTCCGGTATTTCATGGCGTCTGTCATGAAGAATACGGTTTTGTCGTTCTCCAAATTCCAGCTTTGAGGGTACGCTTGCTGCAGCCCCCGGAATACTTTGCCTCCCACAGAGCCCTGCACGAGCAGCACCCGGCATTTTCGCGTCAGGTCCAGTCCATAGCCTTCGGCACGCTCCAGAAACGGTTCATCGTAAGGCGTCTTGCGATAGGATAACTCATGGTAGAACTTCTCCCGATTTTGGCGTTGGTTCAACATGGCCTTGTTCTGACGCTCCTGCTCGATCAGGAGAACGACGGTCACTTGCAGCAAATTGCTGAGCGGTCTCACCTCATCGGGATGCCCCGTGATGCCGACCACGCCAATCACCTCATCCTTCACTACAATAGGCTCGTTCACCCCCGGCTTCATGCCGCCGCCTTCTTCATAGACCTCATAGATTCTCCCGGTCTGAATGGCTTTCTGGGCACCGATGTGCAGCGTGCCGATCCGTGCTGGGTCCCCGCTGCCCACAATGACCCCGTTCTCATCCATCACATTAATATTGTAAGGAATGACACGCATCATTTCTTTGGCGATATTCTCCGCCAGCGGCCGTGATAGTTTCATACATTATGTCCCTCCTTACCTGCCTGTCACGTACTGCCCCGTATAAGATCCCAATACAAGAGTCACTCTCTATAGTTTACACATCCCGCTTCCAATCCATATCCGGCCGGTAGAAAAAGAAGCCGACCCGTACAGGTCAGCTCCCCCTTGTTCCCTCGCTATGAAGTGAATGATTACTTGTTCAAGGAGTTCATGAGACGGACAATATTCTCCGATGTTCTCTCCACATTCTGCTGTCCGTTCACCAGTGCTTCCGATAGCGTAGCCGCACCCGGCATAATGCCAAAAATAGCGTCCATTCCTTTATCGTACAGCACCTCGATCCCGTCACCGATCCGTCCGGCCAAGGCAACAACAGGCTTGCCATGCTTCTTCGCAACCATCGCCACGCCCAGCGGGGTTTTGCCGTACTGCGTCTGGAAGTCCATCCCGCCTTCACCGGTCCACACCATATCCGCCTGGCGCACTTTCTCTTCAAGGCCCGTATAGTCAACAACCATATCGATCCCCTTCTTCAGCGTCCCGTTCAGGAAGACCATCAGCCCCCCGCCAAGACCGCCTGCCGCTCCAGCCCCTGGGTAGTCCACGATATCTTTGCCCAGCTGCTGCTTCATAACCCCGGCGTAGTTCCGCAGATTGCTGTCCAGCTGCTCGATCATATCCGGCGTAGCACCCTTCTGCGGTCCGAACACATGAGAGGCTCCCGTCTCGCCGCAGAGCGGATTGGTTACATCACAGGCCACCTCGACCTCCACATGCTGCAGTCGTGAATCCAGGCCGGTCAAGTCAAAACTTGCAAGCCGGCCCAAGTCCCCGCCGCCAAAAGCAAGCTCCTTCCCTTCCGCATCCAGCAGCTTGCCGCCGAGCGCCTGAACAACTCCCGCTCCGCCGTCATTCGTCGCACTGCCGCCGATGCCGATCAGCAGCCTGCTCACGCCATGATCCAGGCAAGCTTTAATCAGCTCACCCGTCCCGTAAGTCGTGGTTACCAGCGGATTCCGCTCAGCCGGGGGCACCAAGTGGATCCCGCTTGCACTGGCCATCTCCAGCACGCCGGTGCTGCCATCTCCCGAAATACCGTAGGACGCCTCCACCTGATTGCCCAGCGGACCCGTGACCATCGCGGTGTGCACCGTGCCGCCCGTTGCATCCACGAGGGACTGCATCGTGCCTTCACCGCCGTCCGCCATCGGCACATGGATACAGGTCACATTCGGGTTTGCCTTCAGAATGCCGCGTTCCATCGCCTCACAGACTTCCTTGGCGGTCATGCTCTCTTTAAATGAATCGGGCGCGAGTACAATTACATAATCCTGCTTCATGGTTTATCCCCTGCCTATCCTTATTGATTTCAAATCTATGCTGTAGTCTCTTTAAAATACAAATCCGTACAATATCGTAGCGACAATGGCCATGGTCAGACCGACAATGCTCTCGTAAGGAATCAGCTTCATCCGTTCCTTAATGCTCATCTTCACCGATTCTGCGGTGACGTGGAAGAAGTTCCCGTGCGGCAGATGGTCAATGACCGTTGCCCCCGTGTGTACCATGACGGCTGCGGCAAGTGGCGCTGTCCCCATGGACAGAATCGCTTCACCAAACGAACCTGCGGCCACAATGGATGCCGTCGATGTGGATGCCGTAGCGGCTCCCATCAGAATACCGGCGAGCGGCGCAAGGAATGTGCCGGACACGCCCATGACATCGATACCCTGTACCACAACAGCACTCAGATTGGATTTGGAGATAATGCCGGCAATGGCGCCAGCACCAATCAGGATGATTGCGGTACCGGTCATTTTGTTCAAACCGGAGGTGGTATAAGCAATGATGCTCTTTGTCTGTCGCATGGCTATCAAACCGATGATACCGGCAACCGGCAAAATAATCATGGAATCAATCTTGATGGCTTGAAGAGCTTCAATGCCCAGAATGCTTCCCAGTGGATTCAGCGCCAGCAAGACGATGGCCACGATGGGTGCAACCATCGCACGTCCGAAGCTTGGCTTGTCTTTCTTGCCGGCTTCCTCCGCCACTTGATCGCTATCCGATACCATAACCCCTTTGTTTGTGAGCATCTTCGCCACGATGATGGTGACAATCAGTCCGGCAACAGCCGGCAGGAAACCATGGATCATGACCTGAGCCAGATCGACGTCAAAACCCTTGGCGACAGCAATGGTATTCGGGTTCGGGGAAATGATGTTCCCCGCTTTACCGCCCCCGACCAGCGCGAGCAGCAAGGCTGTTTTGGAAATTCCGATCTTCTTGCCGACGGACAAAGCGATAGGCGCTACGATAATGATTGCAACGGTAATGAATACCCCTACTGCGGTGATAATCATGGTTGCCAGCGCGATGGATAGAAGCGCTTTCTTCTCGCCCAGCTTGGCAACAATGGTCTCGGCAATGCGCTCCGCGGCTCCCGATTCAATCAATATCCCTGCGAGCACCCCTGCAGCCAGGACCCGGACGACAGCACCCATGACACTGTTGGTGCCCTCGATAATATACTGCACGGTCAGATCAATGGTGGCTCCGCCCAGCAGACCGCCAATGACAGCGCCTCCAAACAACGCGTAAACCGGGTTTACTTTTCTAAAAATCAAGACAATGGCGATAATCAGACCGACGACGGCTCCGCCCCAATGTATAACAGTCCCATCCATGTTGTGTATGCCTCCTTAAGCAATATAGCTTGTGAACAATGATGTATTCATCCTTTATGAAACTATGATTGCGCTTACAGGATACAGTATAACCGGAATGCCGCATTCAATCCTATTGACGCCATAACGGTTTTTATTGTGCATATGCACAATGGATGGGACATGGGATGAGCCTCGTTTTCAAAAAAACATATGGAGTCAGCCTTAGCCAAGCTCACGCGTACGGATCTCATCCGGAGCGACATGGGCGATCGCCTGCATCTTCTTGAATTGGCCCGTAGAGCTGGCTTTGCCGGACAGCAAGGTGCCGATGATGCCCCCCGCGAATCCGATCGGTATCGACACGATGCCCGGATGCTTGAGCGGGAAGATCGCTTCTGCCCGAATCCAGCCTGCTTCCGGGTCCATTACATTAGGCCCGATAGCCATGAGCAGCAGGGAAGATATCAAACCGGCCGCAATGCTCGACATGGCGCCGTACGTATTAAATTTCCGCCAAAATAGCGTGAACAGCAGCACCGGCAGATTGGCCGAGGCGGCAACTGCGAAGGCAAACGACACAAGGAACGCCACGTTCAGCTTCTGCGCGCCAAGCGCGAGCACAATTGAGGCCATGCCAACCACGATGGCCGACAGCTTGGCCACTCGCATCTGCTGTGCCTCCGTCGCTTGCCCGCTGCGGAAGATGCTGCTGTAGACATCATGAGCAAACGCTGAGGATGCCGTCAGCACAAGCCCGGAGATCACGGCCAGTATAGTCGCAAACGCGACGGCCGATACAAACGCCATCAGGAATTCGCCGCCCAGTGCGCTTGCGAGCAGCGGCGCCGCCAGATCCACCCGCTCGGACAAAACAGACCAATCAACAAAAGCGGCGGCTCCAAAGCCTAGAAAGATTGTCATCGCGTAGAAGATGCCGATCGTAAACGTCGCCGTCTTTACCGAAGCGCGCACCGTTAGCGGGTCTCTGACCGTGTAGAAGCGCGCAATAATATGCGGCAGTCCGGCCGTCCCTAACACAAGCGCCATATTGAAGGACAGCATATCGAGCGGCTGATCAAACATATTGCCCGCCATCAGAAACCGCTCCTGCAGCGGCGTTGCCTGCTTCATGGAAGCGAATAAGCCGAGCAGATCCCAATCGAATCGGGCCAACACAATCAGGCTCACGATAAAGGTGCTGCTTACCAGCAGTATGGACTTGACGATCTGCACCCAGGACGTCGCAAGCATCCCGCCAAACGTGACGTAGATAGTCATTAAGCTGCCAACCAGCACGATGGCAAGCGACGTTTCAAGGCCGAATAACAAATGGATGAGCCATCCGGCCCCAACCAGCTGGGCAATCATATAGAACACGGTAATCATCATATTGTTGACAGCGATAAACCCGCGCAGCCGTTTCTCGCCGAACCGGACCGCCACCGCATCCGCCATCGTATACCTGCCCAGATTATGGAGCGGCTCGGCAATGATGTACTGGACAATGACATAGGAGGCGAGGAAGCCGATCGAATAGAAGAAACCGTCGAAGCCGTAAACCGCGATGGAACCCGCAATGCCAAGGAAGGACGCCGCGCTCATATAGTCACCGGAGATGGCCAGTCCATTCTGCAAGCCGCTAAGCCGGTTGCCCGCCGCATAGAAATCGTTCGTGTTGGTGGTTCGCCTGGCGGCGTAATACGTAATCATCAACGTGCCAACCACAATCGCCAGAAAAAAAACGATGCCGGACATGTTCACTTGGATGACCTCCTTCCGCTCAGCCCCAGAGGTGCTGTTATTCTCCCATTCTACGATAAAATGGCAAAAAAAGGACAATCCTTTGCTCTGACGAGCAGCAGGATACGCCCTTTTTTCTTCAACAAATGTCTTAAGCGCGCTCAAATCGAATCAAGCGCCCGTATTTGCCTTGACCAGCACCTCGGCATATTTGGCCTCATCCTTGGAGGAGGACAGGAGCGTGCCGACATAAGCTGCCAGGAAGCCAAGCGGAATGGAGATAATGCCCGGGTTGCTCATCGGGAAGATCGGATCGCCAACCAGAATCGCTTTGCCGGCCGGATCCCATATATTCGGGCTCAGGGCTACGAGAATCACAGTGCTGATCAATCCGGTCAGCATGCCTGTGATCGCGCCTGTCGTATTGAATCTTTTCCAGAATACCGTGAACAGAATAACCGGTAAATTGGCACTGGCTGCAACGGCGAAGGCCAGCGAGACGAGGAACGCCACGTTCATCTTCTGAGCGAACAAGGCAAGCAGAATGGAGACGATGGATACGCCAATCGATGCGTAACGCGCCATCTTCAGCTGTTCCTTCTCCGAAGATTCGCCGCGGCGCAAGATTTGACCGTAGAAATCATGGGCGAAGGCCGATGCGGCGGACAGCACAAGCCCCGTCACCACAGCAAGAATGGTCGCGAACGCAACCGCCGAGATCAGCGCAAACAGGAAGTCGCCGCCTATGGCTTTAGCCAGCAGCGGTGCAGCCATGTTGCCTGCTTTGTCAACCGCTGTAATATCCGCTGCGCCTACGAAGGCCGCTGCACCGAATCCGAGAAAGATCGTCATGACGTAGAAAATGCCGATAATCCATGTGGCGTATACAACCGAGCTGCGTGCCGTCTTGGCGTCCTTCACGGTAAAGAAGCGAGTCAGAATATGCGGCAGTCCTGCTGTTCCGAGCACGAGCGCAAGATTGAGCGACAGCGTCTCCAGCGGGATTTTGTATTTGTTGCCAGGGTTCAGGAAGGCTTCCTGAAGCGGCGTGGCCGTCTTCATATGATGGAACATTTGAGTCAGGCTGAAATCGAATTTGGCAAATACAATGAGCGAAATAATGAACGTGCCTGCCATGAGCAGCACGGCTTTGGATATTTGGACCCAGCTTGTGGCGTGCATGCCGCCAAACACAACATAGATCGTCATCAACACGCCCACGATCAGTACGGACGTTACATAGTCCAGGCCCAGCAGCAGCTTGATGAGCGCACCCGCCCCGACGAGCTGCGCGATCATATAGAAGATGGAGATGGAGATCGTGTTCAACGCTGCCACGCCGCGCACTTTCTTGTCGGAGAAACGGGCGGCGATCATATCGGCCACCGTATATTTGCCGAGGTTCCGAAGCGGTTCTGCTACGAGATACAGTACAACCAGATAAGCAACCAAAAAGCCGATGCTGTAGAAGAAACCATCAAATCCGACCAAAGCAATCGAGCCGGCGATGCCTAGAAAGGAAGCCGCGGACATATAATCGCCGGCAATGGCCGTCCCGTTCTGCCAGCCCTTCAGTCCTCCGCCAGCCGTATAGAAATCGCTGGTGTTGGTTGTTTTCTTGGCGGCGTAATAGGTAATGATCAGCGTGAGAAGTACAATCCCGCAAAATAACGCGATAGCCATAGTCGATTACGCCCCCATATCCTTTTTGATATCGTCTACCATTCGGTCGAATTGGGCTGCCTTGCGGGAATATAATATGCACAGCACCCACGTCATAATGAATTGCGCGAAGGCAAACACCCATGCCCACGTAATCGGCCCTATAGCAGGATGATTCAACACTTCAGTATACGAAGTGAGGATCGGCAGCGCAAAGTAAAACAGAAGAAAAAAGACGGTCATGGGAATAATGAACCGTTTCTTGCGGGAGAGCAGCGTTTTGAATTTTTCAGAATGCCATACTTCGGTATAGCTTTTTTCCTCCATTGCCTTTCCCTCCATTGATGATCCAGATTCTATTGCGGCTCCAACACTTGAAAGCGCTTTAGAATGATTATATACGGGAGGTCCGCAGCCGACTACGGCTCCTGCGCGAAACGCCCGATATGAAGCGTGAAAAGGCGGATATGCCGCCTGAACAGGGGACAATACCCTCCTTGCGCACGTAGGCTATGCTTCTCTTAGCAAACGGAACAAATCCTTGGCTGCCTCCCTCGACAATGGAATCATCGTCCGCTGCTCATCCTTCATCACAATATTGTAAGCCCCATTCTGCCAGGGCGATAACTCTGCAATCCGGTTCACGTTAACCAAATAGCTGCGATGAGGACGGAAGAATGAATAACCCTCAAGCCTCTCCTCCAGCTCCTGAAGCGTGCTCTTGCTCGTGATCCGCTGGCCTTCCGTTGTCAAAATGCGAATGACCCGTTCCTCGCGCACCGCGTACAGGATCCCCTCGGGATCAACCAGCACATGCTTGTCTCCATCATCGAACAGCAGCTTGCCGCGCATGCTTCGGGCAGCTGCGTCTGCCTGGGAATTGGAGGCCCGCTGAGGAGTGGAGGCGCTGGCCTCCGGGCGGGGGGAAGCGTGCCCCTCCAGAAGCCGGTTACGGATTCGCTGCAGCGTTTCCTTCAACCGCATATGGCTGTATGGCTTCAATAAATAGTCAATCGCATCCAGACCAAACGCCTCGACAGCATATTCATCATAAGCCGTCGTAAACACAATCAAGGGTGAAGCAGGCGATGCCTTTAGCATTCGTGCCGCCTGCAGTCCTTCCAGCTCTGGCATATGAACGTCGAGAAAGACGACATTCGGCTGCCACAACGGAACGAGCTCCAGCAGCTCTCTGCCGTTCACGGCATGAGGAAGCAGCTCGATATCAGGCTCTTGTTCGAGCAGATAAGCCAGCTCCTCCCTTGCCAATCGTTCGTCCTCCGCAATGATCGTTTTAATTCGCTTCACGGTACCGACTCCCTTCCGATATGCAGGGGAAGCTGAAAGTTATGCCGCAGCCGCCCTCTGCCAGATTTTCCACCCTCAGTCTGGCTTCCTTGCCGAACATGCTGATTAAACGCTGATTAATGTTGTAGATGCCGATTCCGGTACCCTCGCTGCCGATGACGGGCTGTTCACCGAGACGATCCAGAACCTCGGGTGAGATACCGACCCCGTTGTCCTTCAATTGAATGACCGCCATATCATCGACCTGCCTCAGCGTCAGCTGAATGATGCCGCCGCTTGCCTTGTCACGCAAGCCGTGCTTGATGCTGTTCTCCACCAGCATTTGCAGCGTGGCAGGCGGAATCAGAAGCTCTTCAAGCGCCGGATCCAACTGGCACTCAAACGTAAATTGGTCCTCGAACCGGATCTGAATAATATCCAAATACGCATTCAACAGCTCCATCTCCTCACGTATGGTCGTTCTGCGTGAAGCCATAACCTTTACGTTCAGGCGCATGAATGCTCCGAGCTGCATCGTGGCATGTCTTGCCAGATGCGGATCGGTGCGAATCAGCGAATGGATCGCATTTAACGTATTGAACAAAAAGTGGGGGTTGATCTGGGCCTGAAGAAGCTTCAGCTCCGCTTCTTTCATTAAATGGCTCATCTTCTCATGGGATGTGGCACCGAGCTGGTAGGAGATCATCTGTCCCAAGCCCTGGGCCATAACCAGCTCCACACGGCGGATATCCTGCGGCCGCTTGAAGTAGAACTGAATGACGCCCACGACTTGGCTCCCCTCGATGATCGGAACCAGGATGGCGGCGCCAAGTGACGGATGGCGGGGCTGAATATCTTCCGCATTATCCACGATCTGAAGTGTGCCGGTTAAGATGACGTTCTTCGTCAGGCTTGACCGGATCTCTTCTCCCGGATCGATGGTACGGCTGGCGGCCCCGGCATGGGCCAGGTATCGCTCTGTGTCGGTTATGGCTACCGCTGTGGTCTTCAGCTCCCGCAGCAGCAGCGCTGCCACGGCCTGCGCCGTCCGGTACGTCAGCCCCTGCTTCAGATGCGGAAGCGCGGCTTCGGCGATGTGGAATGCCTTCTCCGTCTCATAGGCCGCTGCCCGCTCCTCCTCGGCGAGCGCAACCCGCAGCATGGTCGTAAAGATGGCAATGGAGATGCTGTTTGTCAGCACCATTGGAAGACCGATCAGATTAACCAGCTCAATCGCCTGGTCCGGCTCCGTTGCAGAGATCAGGATAACCCCCATAAGGAGGATCGGTGCAAACATCCCAACGAATAAGGCTTTGGCGGGGGAGACGACCCGTTCCTGCGAGAAAAATCGCGCCACGCCTCCTGCCAAGGCTCCCGTCAGCGGCACCGCGATGACACCGGCCAGCCCGGTATATCCGCCAATGTACAGCAGATGGGCTCCCGCCAGAAGTCCGCCCCCGATTCCGACGCGCGGTCCGCCGATCAGCCCGCCGATGACCACGCCAACCAAAGCGGAATGGGCCAAGGCCTGATTCTCTGTCAGCCGCATCAGCCAGAAGGAGGAGCTGGACTCGCCATTCTCCACGACCACGCCTGCATACGTTCCAAGGATGCCGAAGAGTCCAAACAAGCATGAATACGTGAACATCCGCTTGCCGGACATCTCCTTCCGATCCAGCAGCTGGCGGAATAACGGAATTCTCGTCAGTATGAAAGTCAAGATGAGCAGCATGCCCATCCGTTCGAACAGATGCAGAGTCAGCTCCTGCATAGATAACCCTCTTCCCGATGGACTATTGGTCCCTTCATCTGACAGTCCGCTTACAATCAATGCAATGCAGTATAGTTACACAAAGGTTTGATTTGAATACGGTTTCATTGGATGCAAGAAGATTATATAGCACAGCGAGCGATAGGACAATAAAAAGGAATAACATGAAACTTATGTAAATAAAGATGCAAAAGGATCCTTATCTTCGCAAGCACCAAAACAACCGTATCCCGCGGCAACGCGTAAATACGGCTGGTTCATGGTTTCATCTCAAGACAGGTAAGGCTGCCTCTTCCTGATGCTGCAGCGTCTGCCAAGAGCTTGCGCCTTGCGTTCGGATTGAAATGCGCTGCACCTGCTTCTACCGGGATATGGACCGGGATATCGACCATTTCCGGATGACCTGGTTGATGACCTCCGAGAGCAGCAGACCGAGCGCAATGGCGCCTGAGATCATGAACGCCTGGGCCCCCAGCTGAACGGCTTGATCGAATTGATTCTGCGCCACATGGCGAAGCGCATTATAGGCGACACCGCCCGGGACGAGCGGAATGATTCCCGACACACTGAACACGATAATGGGGGTCTTGTACTTTTTCGCAAAAAAATGACTGATCATCGTGACGCAAAAAGCCGCCACAACGGTGGCCGTCACCGGCTGAACCATCATGTCCTGCAGCATGATGTAGAGCAGCCAGCCCACCATTCCGGCAAATCCGCACTGCAGCAGTGCTTTTTTGGGTGCATTGAACATCATCCCGAATGCGGCCGAAGCAATAAAACTCGTGATGAGCTGCTGTATGTAAAAGGCTGCCATAATCCTGTTCCTCCACTCCATCCCTTTAGAATGACAAAGTAAATGCAATCCCCGCGCCGATGGCAAAGGACGTGACAAAGGCCTCCGCCCCTTTGGACAGACCGGAGATCAGGTGCCCGGCCATGAGGTCGCGAATGGCATTGGTGATCAGCAGGCCCGGGACAAGCGGCATCACGGAGCTGATAATGATCATATCCAGCTGATGACCGAATCCGTATCTGACCATCCATACCGATGCAATCCCTATCAATAGCGCTCCCGAGAACTCGGCAAAAAATCGCACCGGTATGACCCGGTGCATAAATACAAAGCAGGAGAAGCCGAGTCCGCCCGCGATGGCCGCCGGGATGAAGTCCGGCCAGATCCCGCGAAACATGATGAGGAAGCAGCCGCTGGCCACCGCTGAGAGAAGGATAAGCAGCCACGTTGGATAGATTGCCGGCTCATGCTCGATTTTCTCCAGAGCCGTTCGGGCCTCTTCAATCGTCAGCTCTCCGATGCTTACCCTCCGGGAAACGCTGTTGACTTGATCGATCTTGTACAGATTGGTTGTCCGATCCGAGATCCGAATCAGCCGGGTAATGTGCTGAGGCTCCTCCACCGAGAAAATAATCCCGGTCGGGGTCATATAACTGTGGCTGTTCTCCACGCCATAAGCCGCGGCGATCCGCATCATCGTGTCCTCGACACGATAAGTCTCGGCCCCGCTCTGCAGCATGATTTTGCCTGCTAACAGACAAACCTTGATGATGTCATGCTCCCGCTTCAACAAATCATTCAAAACGACAATCCTCCTGATGAACTCATTCCGAATCCGAATACTTGCCTATATTATAGTATCATTGCCATGATAAAGCATAGGATACGCTTTAAAGCAGCGCTGTAACCGTTGTTTTGCTCTCACGGAGGCCGTCATCCCAAGCAAAAGCCCCCCGAATGATCGGGAGGCTTCTCTATTATTCTACCTCAAGAAAATCGTGCTTAGTAAGCGCCGCGGATATGCTCCGTCACCTGCTCCCGATAGAATCGGGACAGTCGTTCCTTCTCCTCCATCGTAAACGAAGGCACATCCAGGGTTCCGAGATTATCCTCGATTTGGCGGACGTTTCGGAAGCCAGGAATCACGGCGGTGACTTCAGGGCAATCCAGAATCCAGCGCATGGATGCACGAGCCATGTCGCCTCTGCCCTCAGCGATCCAGGCGAGCTCTCTGGCGAGCTCAACCCCTTTTTCAAAACGAAGTCCGGCAAAGGTCTCGCCCACATTGAACTGCTCGCCGTTGGCGTTGAAATTCCGGTGATCCCCTTCATGGAAGACCGTTGTCTCCGTGAACTTCCCGGTTAACAGGCCGCTGGCCAGCGGAAGGCGCACCAGAATGCCGACACCGGACGCTTTTGCCTTCGGAAGGAGCTCTGCCAGGGGTTTTTGGCGGAACAGATTGAAGATGACCTGCAAGGACCTCACCCCGGGAACCCCAAGGCAGTAGAGTCCTTCCTCCACCGTCTCCACACTTACGCCGTAATGGCGGATTTTTCCTTCAGCCTGCAGCTTGTCCAGCGTCTCAAACACCCGTCCGTCCTTCAGCACCTCGAAGGGAGGACAGTGAACCTGATAGAGGTCAATCCGCTCCCGCTTGAGCCGCTTCAAGCTGTTCTCACAATAGCGGCGAATCGACGCTTCGGAATAGGTCTGAAGATCATGAATATCTCCAGCACGGCAAAACTTGGTGGCAATATGCACCGAATCTTCTTTGCCTTTGGTTGCGATTGCGAGTAAATCCTCTGCATGTCCATCGCCGTACACGTCGGCTGTATCAAAAAAGTTCACGCCTTCCCCAATGGCGCGATCCAGTCCCTTCAAAGCTTCCTCATCATTGGTTTGCCCCCATGAGCCGCCGATGGCCCATGTGCCGAAGCTGATCTCACTAATGTGAAGTTCCGTATTGCCTAATTGTCTGTAATTCATAGACTCCATAGCCTCCTCATCCAACTGCCATACTAGTTTGCACTACACTAATAGACTAAACGTTAAATCGCTTTCATTCAATACCGAGTTTAACATTCAACAACAGAAAAAACCTGCTGCCCTTGTATAAAAGACGGCTCATGCGGTATACTGAACAACAATATGAACATCAGGCCAATGAAGAGCTTCCAACTCTGAGGCGTTCTCGTCAAGGGGAATTGATCCTTAATTGATCAACCATCCCCCTAAGTTAACCGGCACCGCCCGTTACCGCGGAATCAAAGTGGATTGAACCAGGACCGGCATGCTTTCGCGGCAGGTTACTGTTCAATCAATTTGGGTGGCACCGCGAGCGCATAAGCGTCCCTCGTCCCATATGGACTAGGACGCTTTTTTATTTTTTCCACAGAAAAGGAGCGCGGTGATCATGTTAGACATGAAATGGGTCCGGGAAAGTGCAGAAAATCAGGAGCAATTGCAGCGTGTAGCTGACCAGAAGGGCATCGCCCTGTCGGTTGCTGAACTGGTCGAGCTGGATGAACAGCGGCGAGCCCTGCTGCTTGCCGTGGAGGGATTGCGGCAGAAGCGCAATACGATGTCGCTCGATATTAGCAACCACATGAAGCAGGGGCAGCGTGAAGAGGCAGAGCTTCTGAAGCAGCAGGTCAAGGCTATCAATACAGAGCTGGATATACAGGAAGGGCTGCACCGGGAGGTTGACGCTGCTTACAACGAGCTGCTCATACTTGTACCGAATATCGTTTCGCCGGATACGCCTGTAGGCGCTTCGGATCAAGACAATGTCGAAGTTAAACGCGTAGGCCAGCCACCCGAGTTTGAGTTTGAATACAGGGATCACGTAACACTCGGTGAGCTGCACCGATTGATCGATATTCCCCGCGGCGTCAAAACCGCCGGCACGCGCAGCTATTACCTGACCGGCATCGGGGCGATGCTGCACCGGGCCGTTCAGCAGCTTGCGGTTGATATGCTGACAGCCAGAGGCTTTACCCTCATGGATGTACCATTGACCGTACGGACGGAGGCTATGCAGAATACGGCCTTCTTCCCATTGGGTCAGGATCAGGCCTTTCACATAGCCGAGGAAGACAAGTGGCTCGTTGGCACCTCGGAAGTCCCCTTAGTATCGTTTTACAGCGGGGAAATCGTTGACGTCACGCAGCCGATCCGTCTGGCTGCTGCATCGCTATGCTTCCGAAGCGAGGTCGGCTCGGGTGGCCGGGATGTCCATGGTCTGTACCGTGTTCATCAGTTCGCCAAGGTGGAACAAGTGGTTCTCTGCGAAGCGAGTGAGGAAACCTCGGAGCAGCTTCTTCAGGAAATCACGGCGAATGCCGAGGAACTGCTTCAGATGCTCGAGCTGCCGTACCGGGTCGTTGCCGTCTGTACCGGCGATATGTCGCAGAAGACGTACAAACAATACGACATCGAGACCTGGATGCCAAGCCGCGCAGCTTATGGAGAGACCCACTCGTCGTCGAACCTGCTGGACTTTCAGGCGCGCCGTTCGAACATCCGCTACCGGGATGCGGAAGGCAAGCTTCGTTACTGCCATACACTGAACAATACGGCTGTGGCGTCGCCCCGGATTCTGATCCCGCTGCTGGAGAATCACCAGCAGGAGGACGGTTCGATTCTGATCCCGCAAGCGCTGAGACCCTACCTGAACGGAATGGAGCGAATTACGCCGCCAAGCGAGACAGACTGATTACAACAAGCTCCACCCTATCTGAACATTCAACAACGCGGCCGCTGCAGGGTCGCGTTGTTTTTTGGGCTATTGGTCGTGCAGGTAAAACGCCAGCCGAAGTTTTCGTTATTATGCATCCACAGAATCCTTTTTAAACGATACTTAGATCAGGTGAATAAGCATATATTATATAAGAGTAATTACATACTTATTTTTCATATCGATTAAGTAGGTATATAATATGGGTTATATAGAGATACCATCTCCAACTGTTAATGTACCATTATCGGTTATCTATATAATCTCACTCACCGTGCACTACGTACGCATAAGGAGGTCATTCCAATATGACAGAACCACATCTTGATCATACAGCGCCTAAAGCGCTCCGCGATATCCCTCTATCCATTCTGGATCTCGCACCGATTACAGCGGGCAGCACCGCTGCACATTCGCTGCGGAATACGCTTGATCTTGCCCAGCATGCCGAGAAATGGGGTTACAACCGTTACTGGCTTGCCGAACATCACAACATGCCGGGGATTGCCAGCTCTGCCACATCCGTGGTCATTGGGCATGTCGCTGGAGGCACCAACACCATTCGCGTGGGATCCGGCGGAATTATGCTGCCCAACCATGCACCGCTTGTCATTGCCGAGCAATTCGGTACACTGGAGTCGCTCTACCCGGGCCGGATCGACCTCGGTCTTGGCCGTGCGCCGGGATCGGATCAGCTAACCTCCCGGGCACTCCGCCGCGGACCCGGCAGTGATGGCCAGGATTTCCCTGACCGTCTCGGCGAGCTCCGAAATTACTTCCAGCCCACCTCCGGCTCGTCCATGCGCATTCGGGCGATTCCCGGTGAAGGCTTGCATGTTCCGATCTGGCTGCTCGGCTCCAGCGGATTCAGTGCCCAGCTGGCAGGACAGCTGGGGCTTCCATTCTCATTTGCGAGCCATTTCGCCCCGGATTATCTGATGCCTGCGCTGGATTTGTACCGCAGCAGCTTCCGGCCTTCTTCCGAGCTAAGCAAGCCGTACGCCATGATCGGCGTGAACGTGATCTGTGCGGACACGGATGAGGAAGCGCAGCGCCTTGCCACATCGCCGTACCAGCAGTTCCTGAATATCATCCGGGGCCGCACCGGCCAGCTGAGTCCGCCGGTAGACAGCATGGATGATCTGTGGAACCTGCAGGAGCAGGCCATTGTGAAGCGCCAGCTCAGCTTCTCCGCGATCGGCAGCCCGGCCACCGTCCGTGCGCAGCTGGAGCAGTTCCAGCAAACAACAAACGCGGACGAGATCATTGTTGCCGCCGCGATCTATGATCATAAGGCGCGTCTGCACTCTTATGAGCTGCTGGCGGATGCCGTCGGCATCAAATAACAGCCCTTATCCAAAAAGACCAGTTAAGCCCGGAACCCGGCGCTTAACTGGTCTTTCTCTTTTTTTATAGCGTCAGCCCGCCATCAATGGTCACCAGGGATCCTGTCATATAACTGGAGCCCTGGGAAGCCAGGAAAGCTACCACGTCGGCAATTTCATCCGCCTCAGCCGGACGGCCCATCCGCATGTTGCCAATCTCTTCCGGCACGTACCCGCCTTCCGTGAAGGACTTGGCCACCGCTGCGGTAAGCGGCGTCTGAACGCCGCCTGGACAGATCGCGTTCACGCGAATGCCCATCTTGACGTATTCCAGTGCTGCGGCCTTCGTCAAGCCGACCACCGCATGCTTGCTTGCCGAATAAGCGGCAGCACTATGCTCACTGCGAATACCCGCTGTCGAAGCGGTATTGACAATATGCCCGCTGCCCTGCTCCTTCATCACTTTCAGGACATACTTCATGCCGAGGAAGCAGCCCTTTACATTCACGGACATTTGACGGTCAAACTCGTTCTCGTCAATATCGTCCAGCATCGAGAACTTCTGCACGATCCCTGCATTGTTGAAGAAGAAGTCAATTCTGCCGTAGCTTTCAACCGCCTTGTTCACATAGTTCTGAACATCCTCGGTCTTGGTCACATCGGCTTGCACGAAAATGCCGTCCCCGCCCCGCTCCTTAATCATGCGCAGCGTTTCTTCACCGGCTTCCTTGTTGAAATCGACCAGCACAACCGTTGCGCCATTCTCTGCCAATTTCAAGCTGCTGGCTCTACCGATTCCGCTGGCTGCACCCGTGATGACAGCAATTGTTTGGTTATCGGACATGTATCAACACTCCCCTGTTGAAATCTATAGTGATTTACTTCGCGTAATATCCGCCGTCAATCGGCAGCTCAACACCGGTGATGTAAGAAGATTCGTCTGAAGCCAGGAACAATACACCGCGCGCGATGTCTTCCGCTTTGCCCAGGCGTGGAAGCGGAGTCTGGGATTGGAACCACTGCGTCATCTGTTCATCCTTGAACATATCAACGGTCATTGGAGTCTCAATAAATCCGGGGTGAATCGAGTTGCAGCGGATGTTGTGCTTCGCGTAGTCAACAGCCGTAGCTTTGGTCAGCATACGTACAGCGCCTTTACTCGCCGTGTAGGGACCTGCGCCGCTGCCGCCGGTCAGACCGGCAATGGAGGAGATGTTGACGATGGAACCGCCGCCGGCTTCGATCATGTGCGGGATGACATATTTTTGGCCAAGGAAAATGCTCGTCACATTAATGGTCATTGTTTTCTCCCAGCCTTCCACCGTCAAATCCATGAACGGCGTAGCATTGGAGATACCGGCATTGTTGACCAGGATATCGATCTTGCCAAACTTCTTCATCGTCTCGTCCACGACGCGAATCCAGTCTTCTTCGGAAGCCACGTTGTGCTTCAATCCGATGGCTTCGCCGCCAAGCGCTTCAATCTCGGCAACCACGTCTTTGATCTTGTCTTCCTGAAGATCCGTGATGGCCACCTTGGCTCCCTCTTGCGCAAATAAAAGAGCGTCAGCTTTACCCATACCGCCTGCTGCACCCGTAATCACCGCTACTTTATTATCTAATCTTCCCATAGGAATACCTCCTGAAATTGTTAGTCATTGGACCCGTCTTCCGCCTTGGATTGACTGATCTTAAGCTGCAAATGCTCAATCATCTTCTCGTACGAGGCGATCAGCACATCCATCTCCTGATCCGAGAAATCCGACCATAAACCTTCGTTCAATTCACGGTACTTCGCAATCATTCGGGCCTCCACTTCACGGCCCTGCTCCGTAATCTTAAGATAGACCTGACGCCTGTCCGTGCTTGAAGCCACTCGCTCAATGTAACCTTTGCTGACCAGCTTATTGCTTAAATTGGTCACAGCAGAGAGTGTAACATTCAAAGCATTGGCAAAATACGAGCTGGTCTGCTGCCCCTCGTAAGCCAAGGTCTGGAGCACGAAGTACTGAGGAGCTGTCAAATCGTTGTCCAAGATCTTGGCATAGTTCGCCACAAGTGTCATCATCTGACGAGCCATCATGTTCGATAGTTGTTCCCGCTTATCCAGTATCAGTATTCATCTCCTCGGTGCTGACGAAGTCCGTCATCGTTATATATTACAAATTTAAATAGTTAAAAGCTTTTAACAATTAAATTGTATACCCTTTCACATAGCTCGTCAACCGCGATAAAATGCCCGATTTGGTTGTTATTTCCATGATTTCAATTACTGTATTTCGATTCAGATTCAGGTTCTGATAGATAAAAAAAGCACCTCCCGGTGCTTTTTTAAAGTATATCCATCCCCATTTCGGAGTATCCCGTAAGGTGTTAGGCGGCTCTTGCGGAGGCTATCTACTCTCTGTTATGTTTCGACTTGGCGTTATGTCTCTGATCAGCACTATCTTTCAGCATAGCATTATGTTTCTGGTTGACCTCATCCTGCACCAAAAAAGGCACCACCCTAAGGTGATGCCTACTCTGATCCGGTCGATTATCCAGCAGCGGTATCCATCCGCTCGTGAAGCGTTGCTTCCTGCAGGTAATCGAGTGTCATGCGGTCCACAAACCGCGAGAACTTCTCTTTCTTCTTCCCGTTCTCCTGATAAATGGTTATCAGCTTCAAGATGATCGGCGCCAGCTGCTCAGCCTTCAAATCCGTGTGCAGCGGCTTCGCCAGAGCAGCCTTCAATCCCCTTGGCTCTCCGCCAACATAGAGATCAAAGGCATCCCTCATCTTGATGACGGCAATATCTTTAAGCAGGGGCTCGCTCGTTCCCAGCGCACAGCCGGCGTACCCGATTTTCAGGGGATTGGGTACCGGATGATCGGATATAACTTCATCCAGCATAGCTGCAACATCCAGGCCCGAATCCTCTGCTCCCCGGCAAAAATTACAGGTAATCAGGCTCTTGGAGACAAAACCGGCAGGATGAACTTGAAGGCCTGCGGCCACCAGCTTCGCCTTCGCCTCCTCCGCCCGCTCTTCATCCATCTCCACGTACAGCTGCTTAAAGGTTGTCATCTCTATGCGGGCATCCTCACCTACGATGGAGCCCAGTACCGCCAGCTGCTGCGGGCGGAACAGCGTCCCGCCCACTTCAAAGCCGGGGGTTACGGCAAACTTTTGCGATGCCAATGTCTACACTCCCATCAAGTCACCATAGTATCTTTTCCTTGCTCTACGAATATCCTTCATCCGTTGCCGTTACACCTTCATGCGCTGCAGACGAAGGGCGTTCAGCACAACCGATACGGAGCTGAGTGCCATGGCGGCCCCGGCCACCCAAGGTGCCAGAAGACCGATGGCGGCAATCGGAATGCCAAGCGAGTTATAACCGAGCGCCCAGAACAGGTTCTGACGAATGTTGCTCATCGTTTTGCGGCTCATATAGATGGCATCCGGAATGCTGTTCAGATCACCCTTCATCAGCGTAACGTCCGCGGCTTCCATCGCCACATCCGTACCTGTCCCGATAGCCATGCCGATATCGGCAACGGCAAGTGCCGGCGCATCATTAATGCCGTCGCCAACCATGGCGACCTTCTTGCCCTGCTGCTGGAGCTTCTTCACTTCGTCCGCTTTACCTTCCGGCAGCACTTCAGCAAGAACATGGTCAATGCCCACCTGCTTCGCAATGGCTTGAGCCGTGCGTTCGTTGTCACCGGTAATCATGATCACTTCAATGCCCATTTGCTTCAGTCTGGCTACGGCTGCCCGGGACGTCTCTTTAATGGTATCCGCCACGGCCACCAGACCGGCATATCGGCCATCTACCGCGGTAAGCATAGCCGTCTTGCCCTCGGTCTCCAGCTCCGACATTCGGGCCAGAACCGAGTCGATTGCCACGTTATGCTGTGCCATCAGCTTACGTGTACCGACAAGCACCTCGTGTCCTTCCACGTTGGCACGGATGCCATAGCCCGGAACGGCTTCAAAATGCTCGACAGCCGGGAGCTGTGTCCCTCTTGCCTCAATTCCGGCAACAATCGCTTCAGCCAGCGGATGCTCGGAGCTCTTCTCCGCAGATCCAACCAGACGCAGGAACAGCTCCTCGTCAATGTCGTTCACTTCAACATCCGTCAACTCGGGTTTACCCTTGGTGACCGTGCCTGTTTTGTCCAGAATGATCGTGTCGATTTTATGCGTGGATTCCAGATGCTCCCCGCCTTTAAACAACACGCCCAGCTCTGCCGCGCGGCCTGATCCGGCCATAATCGAGGTTGGCGTAGCCAAACCCAGCGCACATGGACAAGCAATGACCAGTATGGCGATGGCAATCTCTAACGCATGGGCGAAGTTACCCGGTGTTACCCAGAAGAACCACACGAGGAAGGCAACCACCGCAATTCCAACCACAATGGGAACGAAAATTCCCGAGATGACGTCCGCCACCCGCTGAATCGGGGCTTTGGAGCCCTGTGCTTCCTCCACCACCTTGATAATTTGGGCGAGAGCTGTCTCTTTGCCCACTTTGGTCGCTTCAAGTGTCAAGCGTCCATTCTTGTTCATGGTGGCACCGATGACAGCATCGCCCGCTTTTTTCTCAACAGGAATACTTTCACCGGTCAGCATGGATTCATCCACCGCCGACGTGCCTTCCACTACTTTCCCGTCCACCGGAATTTTCTCGCCCGGTTTCACCAATACGAGATCTCCCGCCATCACCTGTTCAATCGGAATGGTGATCTCCTGTCCGCCACGAACGACCAGGGCTGTCTTGGCCTGAAGACCCATCAGGGTTTTGATGGCTTCTGAGGTACGGCCTTTCGCCATAGATTCGAACAGCTTGCCCATAATCACCAATGTGATCAGAACCGCACTCGTTTCATAATACATCTCGGGCCCATGGTGTACGCTCGCTCCGGCCGCTGCCCAATCGATCGTTAGATAAAGGCTGTAGAAGTAAGCGGCTGAGGTGCCGAGTGCAACGAGAACGTCCATATTGGCGCTTTTGTTGCGGAGCGCTTTGTAAGCCCCCACGTAGAACTGTTTTCCGATATAGAATTGTACGGGCGTTGCCAGGGCCAGCTGGAACCAAGGGTTCATGAACAGATCCGGCATCCAGATCCACGAGGTGAAGGAAAAATGGCTCACCATGGCCCATAGCAATGGCAGAGACAGAATGGCCGATATGAGCAGCTTCCGTTTCTGCTTGGTGATGGCCTCCTTGCGGTGACCTTCCTGATCCAGCGTCTCCCGTTTCGATACGGCTTGATATCCCAGCTTCTCGACCCGCTGCTGGATATCGCCAAGGCTAACCTCGGCAGGATTGTACTCCACCCGGGCGGTCTCCATGGCAAAGTTAACGTTCGCTTCGCTGACTCCCGGCATCCGGCTTACAACCTTCTCGATTTTCGCCGCGCAAGCCGCGCAGTACATGCCGATCAGCTGCAAATCAACCGTTTCCTTGGCTGTTCCGTACCCCAGCTTCTCGATTTTCTCTTCCATCTGCTGGACAGTAACCACCTTCGGGTCAAAAGTCACGGATGCCTTCTCCAGCGCAAAGTTCACATTGGCTTCCTGCACACCTTCCATTTTGCTTAAGCCCTTCTCGATCCGATTCGCACAGGCGGCACATGTCATGCCCGTTAACTGCAGCGACGTTTTCTTCGGCTCCATTGTTGCTCCTGCTTCCATCTTCTCCTCACCCCTCTTCATCCTCGTGCCATTTGGTTAAACTACGTTGTACCCTTGTTCTTCAATGATCTCTTTGACTTCTTCCAGATTGAACTTAGCTTCATCATATTTGACGGAAACGGTGCCCGCCTTCAGGTCTACATGGCCCTCGATGTTCTGCTGCTTCAGTGCCCCTTCAATTGAATTCACGCAATGCATGCAGGACATGCCTTCTACTTTCATGGTTACCTGTTCCATTCTGAATCTCTCCTTTAGGTTTGGTTTTATTGTTGATGAATCATCCAAGAAACTCGATTCGGATTCCCGCTGAACTTTACTTGTAATTTCTATTTCTTGAAGTTAGTATACCCCCCTACCCTATATTTAGTCAACCAGTTATTTTCGATTTTTTATAAAATAATTCCAATATCATGGATACATCGCGTGACCGTGCGGAATTCATCACTTTGACTAAACACATACTGCCACCTTCGGAAGGTGGCAGCTCCATACATTATTCACTACAACCGGATCTTCTCCAGCTGAGAGTCCCATCCCCGTTACTTCATCAGCTTATTCATCGTTGTTAACAGCTCGGTAATAACCTCATCGTCGCCTTCCTGAAGGCGCTCCACGACGCAGCTCTTCATATGATGCTCCAGCAGTAATTTGCTGACACCGTTTAATGCCGACTGGATCGAGGAAATCTGGTTTAATACATCGTCACAGTACGTATCCTTCTCAATTAAGCCCTTCACACCGCGAATCTGCCCTTCGATCCGGTTCAACCGGCTGATGAGGTTGCTTTTCGTTTTATCGGAATGATGGCTCTTCCGCTCGCTGGTTACAGCACAAGCATCATGTACATGGTTCTCAGTTGTCATGCCCATTTCCCCCTCCTTTAAATCCCGTTCCTTCATCTTGAATCTAATCTATCCTGAACCTAGTATATCATATAGCCCCCCACCCTATAAAGCCCAGCTTATGGAATGAGGTTATCCGAACGGATGAGATTTCGTTGAATCGATACATGAATGGTTCTGTGGATCGCTATAACCAAAGGGTGCCCCATCAGATGGAATATCTGATGGGGCACCCCCCTATATTTTCGCCCGAATTAATATATGATCCGTCCCGAGTCATCCGGTACGCCTGATTTGCGGTAGAAGTACGTATTGATTACATCCCGCCAATGCTTGGCGTGCTCAGCCTGATCGGCCAGCCGCTGTGCCACTTGAGCGAAACGCTCCGGATCGACTTTGCCTTCTAGCGAGGTCCAGGCGTCAAGCAGTCCAGCGGCAGCCTCGGCTCCCTCGAAGTGAGTATCATATATGTGCTGAATCACGGTTTTGCCGGATTTCAGCATATGGGAATACGGGACATGATGGAAGAACAACAGCAGCTCGTCCGGGCAGTCCTCCAGTGAATCATACAGAGCGGCATTTGGTTCGAAGTACTGAGCAGTGTAGCCTGTACCCGTCGCCATCGTGCGGTCCACCCCCATGCCGTCCCGATCCGCGAAGTGATACGTACCCCACCGGGAATATTCATAGCCATCCACATCCGGACCATAATGCGTATGCGGTGTAATCATCCAACCCACGCCGAGCGGTGACGTATAACTCTCATAGATCGGCCACGACTGCATGAGCATGCGGCACAGCGTTTTTACAACTGACTCGTCATTGCCGAAGGTTAACCTCGTCCACTCTTCTGCAATCCCCTCTGAGGATAATTCAGGATTCCAGATCAGCCGTCCGAAGCCGTACAGATTCGCTTGTGCCAACGTATGGCCCGTCCAGTTCTCATCATTCCCGATGTTGGACACCGCAGCAATCCCGCTATATTTCATGCCATGCAGCGAGCCGTTTGTTATCTTCTTCACCTCAGACCCGGCCCCATCCGCATAGGTATCAAAATCCAGCACCTCTTTCCACTGCGGCACCAGATAACACACATGACGCTGCTGGCCGGTATATTCCTGGGCAACCTGGAACTCCAGCACCTGATTGGTCTCTTTCATGCTGCCGAACAGCGGCGATACCGGCTCTCGTACTTGAAAGTCCATAGGCCCGTTCTTAATCTGCAGCAGCACATTGTCCTTAAACCGTCCATCCAGCGGGGTAAAATGATCATAGGCCGCACGTGCACGGTCCGTGCTGCGGTCGCGCCAATCCTGCATGCAGTTATATACGAAGCAGCGCCAAATCACGAGTCCGCCGTGCGGCTCCAGCGCTTCGGCGAGCATATTGGCGCCGTCGGCATGGTCCCGGCCATAAGCGAATGGACCCGGCCGATGCTCGGAGTCCGCCTTGACCAGGAAGCCTCCAAAATCCGGGATATGATCGTAGATTTCATCCGCCGCATCCTTCCACCACTGCCGAACCTCTTCATTCAGCGGATCGGAGGTGGATACGCCCCCTATGTGGAGCGGAGCCGCAAAGTTGATGCTAAGATACAGTGTAATCCCGTATTCTCTGAAAATATCAGCCACCTTCGCAACCGTTGGCAAATATTCGGCCGTAATGAATCGCGTCTCGATCTCATGCACGTTGACATTATTAATGGAGATTGCATTCATGCCCACCGAAGCCAGCAATCGGGCGTAGTCCCTCACTCGCTCCAGATTGTCGGTAAACCGCCCGTTCTCGTAAAAAATCGACTGACCCGAATATCCGCGTTCAACGGTGCCGTCGACGTTATCCCATTGATTAATCATCCGCAGACGATTCACAGGCTGATCAGCCACCTTCAAACCGGTTAGCGGTTGATGGGAGGCCAGCAACCGCAGCAAATGAAACACCCCGTATAATATACCTTTGCCGGATCCCCCGATCAGGACAAGCTTCTCCTGCTGCCCTTGGCCTGAATGTACCAGCGTGAAGCCCTCCGGATCCAGCTGTGTATCAGCCCGGCCCCTATCCATAGCCTCGGTTATCCCTTCTGCGGCTCCTTCGGCTGCTGCCGCTGCCCCCACATGAATACGAACCTCCAGATGGGAGGAGTTCAAGGCTTCCGAGGTGATATTCGGTACGATGCCAAGCATGGATTGACACGCATGCTTCAGTTCCTGGACAGCCGCGTTCGCAACTCGGGACTGCTGCTGATCCACAACAATGGTGCCGAGTTGCCTGCTGTAGGCGGCAGCAAGCTCCCGATCCTCGATGGGCGCATATTGCAGCCACGCTTTATATAAAGTGCTGTTCAACGTAAGTTCCCCCTTCGTTTGGGCAAGGCCAATGATTTCCCAGCTTCTCACTCCACTAGTTCCTGCTGCCCTGAGGCAGTAAAATACAGATGCCGGCCACAAGGACCGGCACGACAAGAGCTGATGGCAGCCTCAGCCGCTTCATATATTAGCTATGGTAATTAAATTGAATGTAGGAATCCTTGTAAAAGCAATTACGACTTGACCATACGCTCCACCAAGCGGTGAAACGCACGCTTCGGTTGATGAAGCTCATCGAACAGGAATGGCCAGTTCTTGCGCCCCCGCACCGGGAAGTTGTCCAACCAGGTGTAATCGTCGGCTGCACCCCAGAAGGTAACGGACGTAATATGATCCCGATACTCCTTCAGAATGCCAAACATCTCGTCATACCGCTTGGCTTGAGCCTCCAGAAGCTCCTCCGGCGCCTCGGTCAGATCCTTTCTGGTGTCGTCGAACCGGAACATCGAAACATCGAGCTCCGTCAGCTGAAGCTGCAGACCGAGCGATGCATACTTCTCAATCGCTGCGCGGATATCGTCAAGGCCAGGATCGTACAGATTCCAGTGTGCCTGCAATCCTACGCCATGGATAGGGGTTCCCTGATCCAGCAAGGACTTGACCAGCATGTAGATTTTATCCCGCTTGTTCGGATGGGACTCATTGTAATCGTTATAGAACAATACAGCCGACGGATCTGCTTCATGCGCAAACTGGAACGCCTTGGAGATAAACTCCGGACCCGCGATTTCCAGCCATTTGGATGGACGAAGGAGCTCTTCTCCTTCATCCGCGATCACCTCGTTCACGACATCCCAGGCATAAATATCATCCTTGTATCGCTTCACGACCGTATCGGTATGCGACTTCAACCGTTCGTACAGTGTCGCTTTATCCACCATGTTCCCATTCTTGTCCTGGAACAGCCAGTCGGTCGTTTGGTTATGCCATACCAGCGTATGGCCTCGCATCTTCATTCCATGCTTGCGGGCGAAGGCAGCGAGTTTATCCGCATCCTCGAACGTATACGTATCCTCCGCGGGATGCACACTGACAAACTTCATTTCATTTTCCGCCGTAATGCTGTTGAAATGATAGGATAGCAATTCCTCCTGCGTTTCGATCGTCAGCGGGTTTACGGCCGCTCCAATGAGAAAGTCATCCGCGAACATTTCCTTCAGCTTTGGTTCACTACGATGATGGTTGGTCACATTCAGTCCCTCCTTGAATTAGAGATAATAACAAGATTGATGGTTTATGATCGTGATGCCACCTGCATCCCGGTTGGTCGACCGTCATCCAAGGCATGCATCGGGCCACGTACCGTGCGCACAGGAAGCAGTGCGCACGGTGCACAGCTTTAGCGGCTCCCGCAGCTTAACCTTTTACCCCGCCCAAGGTCATCCCCTGCACAAAGTATTTTTGCAGGAACGGATACACCAGGATGATCGGCACACTTGCCACAATGGTCATCGTGGCCCGAATGGATGTCGGCGTGACCTGGTTCGCTCCGCTTTCCGAGCTTGCGAACTGGCTTGCGTAATCATTGCCCGAGTTCATCGAGGAATTCGAGTTCTGGAGTATTTTCATCAGCTCGTACTGCAGTGTGCTCAGTTCCGTATAGGAAGAGTTGTAGAGGAATACGTCAAACCAGGAGTTCCACTGCGATACCGCCGTGAACAGCGATACCGTCGCAAGAACGGGTACGCATAACGGGAGCACGATCCGCATAAAGGTCGTGAATTCGCCGGCGCCGTCGATGCGGGCCGATTCCAGAATCCCTTCGGGCAGCCCTTCGATAAAGGAGCGAATGACGATCACGTTAAACACGCCGATCAGTCCCGGAATGATGTACACCGAGAAGGTGCCCAGCATGCCCAATTCGCGAATCAGCAGGAAGTTCGGAATTAAACCGCCGCTGAAATACATGGTCAAGATAAAAGCAATGGATACGAACTTGCGCAGTACGTATTCCGGACGGCTGATTGTATACGCAACCATGGCGCAGCAGAATACGGAGGTGATCGTACCGATCACCGTACGAAGCACGGATATGAAGGTAGCTTGAAAGATGGTTGCTTCATTAAACACATATTTGTAATTCTCCCATGTGAAGTCCCGAGGCCATAGATAAATGCCGCCTTTCACCGAATCCGTCGCATTGTTGAAGGATACTGCAAGCGTATTCAGGAACGGGTACAACGTAACCACCATTAGGCAGATCATGAATACAATGTTCAAAGTATCGAATATCCGGTCCGCGGGAGACTTGAACCGGGCATGAGCTCGTGGTGAATCTGATGTCTTCGCCATATGAATCCTCCTGTAAGTGTTCTGAAGGAAAACGGTCCTCGTAAGCTTACGCTTAGAACAATCGTTCCTCGCCCAGTCTCTTCGCGATATGATTAGCCGTGAACAAGAGTATGAAGCTGACCACCGTCTTGAACATGCCTGCAGCGATCGAGAGCGAGAAGTTCCCCATCTGAATACCATATTTCAGCACGAAGATATCCAGGTTCTCGGAATAATCCACGTTCATGCCGTTACCAAGCAAATATTGCGGTTCAAAACCGGATTCGAGCAAGTTACCGATATTCATGATCAACAGGATAATAAATACCGGCTTCAGACCCGGCAGGGTTATGTTCCAAATCCGTTGAAAACGTCCGGCGCCATCGATTTCCGCCGCCTCATACTGCGAGGGATCGATCATCGTCATGGCTGCCAAATATATGATGGTGTTCCAGCCGACATTCTTCCATACTTCCGAAACACCGAGTATTCCCCAGAAATATTCTCCTTCTCCAAGCCAAAGAATCGGTTCCTTGATGAGACCGAGCCACAGCAGCAGCTCATTGATGATTCCGCCGTCCGAGGACAGAGCCGTCGAGATAATGCTCGCCGCCACCACCCATGAGATGAAATGGGGCAAATAGCTGATCGTCTGCACGACCCGTTTAAACATCAGATTACGCAGTTCATTGAGCAGAATCGCCAGCACAATGGCGGTAACAAACCCGAGCACGAGGTTAATAAAACTCATGGCGAGTGTATTGCGCATGACCCGAAGGAAATGCTCATCCTGAAACAGGAAGGTAAAATGCTTCAAACCTACCCATTCCTGATCAAAGATTTTCTTCGCAGGTTTAAAATCCTGAAACGCTATCGTCCAGCCCCATAGTGGCAGGTATTTAAAGATAAACAGCCAGAGCAAAAAAGGAATCGACATGAAGACGAGCGCCTTCTGCTGCAGCAGCTTTTGAAAGAAGCTTTTTTCACCTGATGGCGGCCTGGTATTTAAACCAGTATCGTTTTTTCGTTGTTTATTGAAGAAACCTTTCGATTCCGCCGGCATTTCTCGCAACGCCTTCGTCTCTGCAGGTCCAATCGGGTTCGCTTTATCCACGGTTTCTTCTCCTTCCTATCCAAGCCCTTACCGTTAAGTTCGAAGCAGGCAACTTCTCAGCGCCGAGCTTGTTGTATAGAAGAGGAGGGACGGATACTCAAGTCTACCGAGTGGTCCGCCCCCTTCGCCTCTCCTTCATCTATTATTGTCCTTGGGCATTTGCGATTTTCTTGGCGACTTCCTCGGTGATCAGATCCTCATATCCCTTCACATCCAGCTTGCTGAACTCGCCCACGTATTCATTCCAGATACGGTCAAACTCCGCAGGGTTTGCAAGCACCAGTTTCGGGAAGTATTTACGCTGCAAATCGCTTTTCTTCTGAGTGAAGATTTGTGCCGGTGAGCCCTGATCAATCGGAATGCTCCAAGCCGGGTACCATGGACGATCATCCGGCGCCGCAAACAATTGCGAGAAGGAATCGATGTCATAGGCTTCAAGCAGCTTTTTATCCGGTTCGGAATAAGACATTTTGGCAACCTCAGGCTGGCGTCCTGCACCGACGGAATTACCGTCAGGAAGCGTGGAGCCATTGCCGTAACGAGGCCAGTTGTATTCAAAGTACTTGAAGCCGAACGACTCGCGGAAGGCTTCCGTATTCGTCTGTGTGATCTGCTCTTCCGTGCGGTAGAAGCGGCCGTTCTCATCAACGGAATACGTCTCGTCCTTGATGCCCCAGTTCGACAGAACCTGGTTCTCGTCCGTAAGAAGGTTGTTGAAATATTTCACAATACGCTCTGGATCCTTCGCACTGACGGAGATTCCTACGCCGCGGTTGTTAACAAAGGATGGCGGATCGAGATACTGGTCCTTGATATTCTCATCGTAGACGATCGGCAGAGCCATATATTCGAGATCGTCGTTACCCGATGCGTTGGCTGTTTCGCGCAGGTTATTCATCGATTGGCCTACCTGCCATCGATAGTCGAAGAAGCCCAGCACCTTACCGGAAGTCAGTTTGGCAAGGTATTGATCATAGTTGTCCACGAAAGAGGATTTATCAAACAACCCCTCTGTATTGAGCTTGTTCAGCTCCTGCAGGTAGCGCTTCGTAATGTCATCGTCCGCATAATCGTTCGCTACGTGGGTCTCCATGTCGATGATGATCCCGCCATCGTTCGGATATCCGGCCAAGTGCATCGGGGCATTGGTCAGTGCAAAAAATTTATCCTGTGTTGTCAGTGCCAGGTACCCGGTCAAGCCTTCCTCCGGATGTTTCTTCACGTAGTCGCGAATCAGGCCCAGGTATTCATCGAAGGTCTTGATCTTCGGGTAACCCGCTTCCTTCAGAACACGTCGTTGAATCCAGAATGCACCCTGCTCAATGTTTGGAGCAGACGTGTACTCTCCTACCACCGCGCTCAGCGGCAGGAAGTAGATGTTGCCATCCTCGGCTTTCATCAGGTTGTAATACGGCTCGTATACACGCTTGATGTTAGGTCCATACTTATCAATCAGATCATTCAAGGGGATAAAGGCGCCCGCGCCAACCAGCTTGTCAATCGAGTTCCCCGGTACGATGACATCCGGATAATCGTTGCTGGCGATGAAGGTTCCCACCTTCGTGTTCTCATCCCCTACCAGATGCTCCATCTTAAAGTTCACGCCAGTTTGATCTTCGAAGATCTTACCGATGGTGGTTTCGTTCGTATTTTTGTCCTTGCCTGCTGCTGCGTTGAAATACGTGAAGGTGACCTTCTCTTCCTTCTTCTCGCCTTCGCCACCAGCCGCCGGCGTGTTGTCCGCGGTTTGATTGTCTTTTCCGCCGCAAGCTGCCAGAAGAGATACCATCATGACTACGGTCAGACAGCTCATCCAAAATTTCTTATTCATGCTCTTGACCTACCCCTTTCGGTCTTGTTTAATTGTAAGCACTTTCATTATAAGAGAGCCCTTGAGCGATTTTCACCCGTCAATCTTTAGGTGATACTTAGAAAACTATAGAACTGTGTCCAGCGGCAGAAAAAAAAGGCTGTACGGGCATCATGCAGGGCAGGTTTCTCCCTGCAACAAACAAATCCTGCTTCTGGTCATTCCAAACCGGAATGCCAAGCAGGATTTGCCGCCGTTATTGTTCGATGGGAATGGACAGCTGGACCCGAGTGCCTTGTCCCGGCGAGCTGTCGATTTCAAACCGGAACCGGCTTCCGTAGTACAGCTTCAATCGGTAGATCACATTCTGAATGCCGATCCGCTCCCCCATCTCATCCTCGGTATCGAGATAACGGCAGATGCGTTCGACCTGCTCCGCGGACATGCCGGCCCCGTTATCCTGAATGGTACAGATGAGCGATCGACCCTCGCGTACGATATGCACTTCAATG
Organism: Paenibacillus glucanolyticus NBRC 15330; assembly: GCF_004000885.1. Lineage (GTDB taxonomy): Bacteria > Bacillota > Bacilli > Paenibacillales > Paenibacillaceae > Paenibacillus_AQ > Paenibacillus_AQ glucanolyticus. The sequence continues at coordinate 232,186 of NZ_BIMC01000003.1, read as the reverse complement.
CGTCCCCCGTGCTTCAGCGGCTCAATGCCGTGAATGCTGGCATTCTCCACGAAGGTAACAATCGCCATTTTGGGTAATTGCAGGTGACCCTCTTCTGCGGGTGCGTGGACCGTATAATCAATCTTGTCCCCAAACCGGTATCTCTGGATTTCAAGGAAACAGTGGATAAACTCCACCTCTTCCTTGAGCGTCACCATATCTTTTTTCCAAACTAATGAATTACGGAAAATCTTGGCCATGTTATGAATGATTCTTGCCGTCTCATCCTCATCCTTCATCAGGCTCCGCATGCGGATGGTCTCCAAGGCGTTAAAGAGGAAATGCGGGTTAATCTGGCTCTGCAGTGCATTCAATTGCGCGTGCCTTCGCTGCAGCTCCAAATTTTTCTTCTGGATATCCGCCACGTATACGTCATTGATCAAGCTTTCGAGCTGCAGCGTCATCCGGTTGAATTCACCCGTCAGCTGGCCGATCTCGTCGCGCGCCTCCGCTTCTTCAATCGTGTCATAATTCTGGTTCTTAACCTTCTTCATATGCTTGAGTATGCGTACCAGCCGCACGCTTAGGGAACGGCTAATCCAGACGATCACCAGGGTGGGGAGCAGAAAGTTCAAGCAGGTCAGCACAATGACAAACCGCAGGGATTGCTGGACATCCCGCAGCACCACATCCTCAGGCGTCACCGCCACCATCGTCCAGGAGTTCAGATTGTTGGTTGTGAAGCTGTCGGTACGAAACTCCAGAAACTTGTCCTCATGCTCGATGCTGCTGTACGGCACGGAGCCCTGCATGACGTTGACGTTCGAATCTGTGGTGTATTCAATATTTCCGGCGCCGCTCAGCAGGTACACCTTGCCCTGCACGTTCAGATTGCTCATAATCTGCCGGATCGAGGGCATCCGCATATCAATCTTGAGATACTTGGTATAGTCATTCTGGGAGTTGAAATAATTCATGCTCCGGATGATGCTGAAGCTGTCCAATTGGCCGTTTCCACCCGTGCGCATCACGATCGGTTGAGTCACGTTCTTGCCCGCGATCAATTTGTACCAGGCCTCTTCCTTCACCTTGTCATCGATGTAATTGATGCCCCCGGAATACAGCAGGGTCGGATTGTCCACATATACCGTAATTTCGCTGACCGAGTTGTATACGGCGCTGCCCGAATTCAAAATGCGGCGAAGATAGCTGTCATAAGCCTCAATATAATCGGCGGGGTGGTCGTACCCCGTCTCCACGATCTCGTTCAATTGAACATCCGTATAGAAGACCGAGGAGATCTCCAGGGCATCCTCGACTTCTCGGCGGAATTCGTTCTTCATCTGCTCAAGCGCTACGGTTATATCCTGGATCCGCTGCTCCCTCACGCTGCCGGATGTCACATTATAGAAGATCAGGTTGGTGATCAGAATCGGCAAAAAAACAGCCAGGAAATACATCAGCAGCATCTTGTCCCGCAGGCGGACATTGTTTAAGCTTGGCTTCATCGATTCGTCCCTTCGGACGCTGCCTCCTTCATCAAGCGGCTCCGATATTCACTTGGCGTCATCCGCTCAATCTTCTCGAATTGCGTGACAAAATAGTCCGGGTTGCCGAAGCCTACGCGTTCGGCCACCTCATAGATGCGCAGGTCCGTCTGGCGCAGCAATCGCTTGGCTTCATTTACGCGCAGCTGCAGCAGGAAATCATTAAAGTACACGCCGTATGCTTTTTTAAACAGCTGTCCCAGATAGACCGGGTTCATATAGAACTTTCCCGCGATGCTCTTCAGACTGATATTCTCATGAAAGTTAGCCTCAATATAAGCCCGGATCTTCTGAATTCCGCCCTTGTGCTGCTCCTTGCGAAGATGTGAAATATAGTTTGCGCTCTCAACTGCAAAATCGGTAAACAGACGCTTCAGCTCACGCAGCGACAGATTGCGGTCATGCCACTCGGTCATCGGCTCCAGGCTGGACAGCCGGCTCTGATCCCCCTCCATGCTGCTAAGCACCCGCACCACGCCCAGTACGCATTGGTTGATCGCCATCTTCACGGCTTCAGGCGCATACAGCTTCGCCTGGAAGGATTGAAACAATAATGTGATCGTCTCCTCCAGCTTGGCGAAATGCAGCTCTTCGATCTGCTCCAGCAGCAGCTCGTAGAGGCTCTCCTCCAGACCGATATATTGCAGCGCATGCAGAGCGGCTTCCTCATGGATTACGATGCCGCTCTCATCATAGACGTACTTGTATAACAAGGCTTCCTTGGCCGTTTCATAGGCATTCTGGATAAAGGACAGCTGCTGAACCGGTTGACCGAAATAGACAAAGATCCTATCGTTATCAGTAACGAGCGATTGTTGAATGCGTCTGGCGAATTCCCGCTGACAATCCTGAGAAGATTGCAGAATACGCCCCGGTACGATGATGCCGATTCGATTGCGGTGCTCATGCAAGTAGAAGGGCTGAGCTCCATTCGTGACGGCAAGGAGCGCCTCTTCCACCCGGTCCTTGAACTCGCCTCCGCCCGCTTCACCCTCGTCCTTTGATAGCGGTAGGTCATTCCGCTCGACGAAGACGTAGAACAGTCGGTCCTCGGGCAAGAGCTCAAGACGCCGCTCCCATTCCTCCAGCAGCGCCTCATCCGCTTCCCCTATAATCAGCGACTCCATCAAGGCGCCGGACAACAGACGTTCTTCTCGCAAGCGTGCCTCGCGGTCAGACTCCAGCCGTCCGCTGAGCCGGACCAGCGCATTACTGAATTCCAGCTCGTCAATCGGCTTCAGAATGAAGTCGTGTACACCGTAACGAACCGCCTGCTGCGCATAGTTAAAGTCATCGTATCCGCTTACAATAATAAAATAAGGCTTCACGATATCCTGCGTGACAACTCGCCTGATCAGCTCAAGTCCATCCAGCACCGGCATGCGGATATCGGTAATGACCACATCCGGCTGAAGCCGTTCAATCAGCTCCAGCGCATCTTCGCCGTTATCCGCCTCATCTACGATTTGAAAGCCGCAGGCTTCCCAATCTATCAGCTTCAGCAGCCCTTTGCGCGTAAACACCTCGTCATCCACCAATATCGCCCGGTTCAAGTGCACGGTATGTCCCCCTCGCCTTTTGTTCCCATCTGCCTACCAACCCATGCCTATCCGTCAGTCGGCAAACGCTTTCATATAGTAAGTCTATTGTTCATGCTCTGCGCGAAATTGTCAACGAATTTGAAAATAACGCTCGGCATTAAGGTAGCAGATATCCTGGATAATGGCACCGATATAATCGTAATCCGCGGGTACCTCCCCTTCCTTGATCCAGTCCCCGAACAGACGGCACAGCACTCGCCGGAAATATTCATGCCTTGGGAACGACATGAAGCTCCGTGAATCCGTCAGCATGCCGACAAAGGTGCTGATGAGCCCCATGGAAGACAGCGCGGTAAGCTGCTTCAGCATGCCTTCCTTCTGATCGTGGAACCACCAGGCCGACCCGAGCTGAAGCTTGCCCTCAACGCCAGCCGCCTGGAAATTCCCGATCGTGGTAGCCAGCATTTCGTAATGAGACGAATACAAGCTGTATACAATCGTTTGCGGAAGCTGATCGCTGCTGTCGAGTCTGCTCAGGAATCCGTTCAGGCTCTCCGCCAGATGAAAATCCATAATCGAGTCATACCCGCTATCCTTGCCGATCTTCGCGAACATACGCGCATTATTGTTCCGGATCGCCCCAATATGCAGCTGCATGGTCCAGCCCATCGCGTGATACATCTCGCCCAGCTTAAGCAGGGTATACGTGCGGTATTTCCGTTCTTCGAGCGGCGTTATGCTGAGACCGCTGATGGCTTTGCCGTAAATGTCTGCAACCTCTTTCTCCCCTGCCGGTTCATAAGGAAAACTGCCAAAGCCGTGATCCGACAGGCGGCAGCCATGATCGTGGAAATATTGTATCCGATGCTGCAGAGCTTCCAGCAATTCCTGGTAGGTATCTACAGCTTGATCTGCCGTGGATCCCAGTGTCTCCACATAGGAGGTGAAATCGGGATGGGTCAGGTCCAGCACCCGATCCGGACGGAATGCAGGCGCTACGATGGTGGTCAATTCCCCGTTCTCCCGAATGGCACGGTGGAACTCCAGCGAATCGAGCGGATCATCCGTGGTGCAGGCTACTTTCACTTTGAATTTATCCAGAATCCCGCCTGCCCGTAAGGAAGGACTCTTGAGCTGTTCATTGCAGGTCTCCCAGATTTCCCTGGCATTGCCTGAGGTTAGCCGCTCCTGAACCCCGAAGTAACGCGCCAGCTCCAGATGCGTCCAGTGATACAGTGGATTGCCGACCAGACGCGGAACGCAGCCTGCCCAGGCCATAAACTTCTCTTCCGGGCTTGCACTGCCTGTAATCAGCTCTTCGTTGACACCGAGCCAGCGCATGGCTCTCCATTTGTAATGATCTCCCTCCAGCCATATCTCTGTCAGGTTATCGAATTGCCGGTTGATCGCGATATCCTTCGGGTTTAGATGATTGTGATAATCGAATATCGGCATGCCTTCCGCATAATCATAAAAAAGTTTCTTGGCACTGTTGCTGTTCAGCAGCAGATTTTCCGTATCCAAACGGCTCATGTGATTGCCCTCCGATTCTTATTTAGATTTTCAGTTCCATACTACCATACAAGTATGGTAGTATGGAATACATTAGGAGGTGATGCCGTGGTAGAATCTTTGCGTTTACAGCCAGGGTCGGCCGGACATATCGTGTACTCCCAGCTTAAGCAGCAAATTGTGAGTCTCGAGCTCCCCCCCGGAACCGCTCTATCCGAGAAGGAGGTTTCCCTTTCATTCGAAGTTAGCCGAACACCGGTGCGGGAAAGCTTTGTCCGCCTGGCTCAGGAGGACCTTGTTGTTGTGCTTCCCCAGCGCGGCACGCGGGTCTCGCTCATTGATTCGGAGCTGGTCGAGGAAGCCCGCTTCATGCGGGAGCAGCTTGAGAAGGCTGTCGTCCGTCTTGCCTGCGAGAGCTTTCCGGAGGATAAACTTCTTGAGTTGGAACGGAATCTGTCCGAGCAAAGCGAGAGCATCGAGAAACATGACGGCAAGCATATGTTTGAACTGGATGAAACCTTTCACCGGATTTTGTTTGAAGGCTGCCGCAAGGTAGGTACCTGGAATGTGCTGCAGCAGATGAATGCTCATCTGAACCGGAGCCGGATGTTATGGCTGTCCGCCGATCCGAATTGGACCAACCTGTACGAGCAGCATCGGGAGATCGTGGACGCGATCCGGCGCCATGACGCTGATCATGCAGAGCGTGAGATGCAGGAACATCTCAGCCTGATCATCTCCAATCTGGCTGTGCTGAAAGAAAAGCATCCCGATTATTTTAAATAAGGCATAAGCGGCGGGTGCGGGTGCACCTCCTTGTCCGTCCGCAGCCTTCCATCTTGGCTGTACCATCGTAATTGCAGATTTCCGGCAGCTGTTGCGTTAACTCCTTAAACTTATAAAGGCGGTGAAGAAATGCGCATGGTATTCAGGTGGTTCGGCGAGGGTAATGATACGGTCTCGCTGGATCAGATTAAACAAATTCCCGGCGTGGAGGGCATCGTATGGGCACTTCACGATATTCCTGTCGGTGAAGAATGGCCGATGGAGCGAATTGGAGAAGTTGTGGACCAAGCTAAAGCGTACGGACTTCATGTGGACGTCGTGGAAAGCGTGAATGTCCACGAGGATATCAAGCTCGGCCTCCCATCACGCGACCAATACATAGCCAATTACATCCGGACGATTGAGAAATTGGGTCAGGTCGGCGTCAAAGTCATCTGCTACAATTTCATGCCGGTGTTCGACTGGGCTAGAACTGATCTTCACAAGCAGGCGCCGGATGGATCCACGGCTCTCTTCTTCGAGAAGGCCAAGATCCACGGCACCGACCCGATGGAGCTGGTTCAGACGATCAACCGGAACAGCACCCTGACCATGCCAGGCTGGGAGCCGGAGCGATTGGCGCATCTGACGTCCTTATTCGAGGCTTACCGCGGCGTTACCGAGGAAGATCTGTGGAGCAACCTTGAATATTTCTTAAGCGCCGTCATTCCGGCTGCCGAGAAGAATGGCATTCGAATGGCCATTCATCCGGATGATCCGCCTTGGCCGATCTTCGGTCTGCCGCGAATCATCACCAGTCAGGAGAATCTGCGCAGATTCCTCCATCTGTATGACAGCCCGGCGAACAGCCTGACCCTGTGCAGCGGGTCGCTCGGCGCCAATCCGGACAACGATATCGTCTCCATGATCCACGAGTTCCATGACCGGATTCCATTCGCGCATATCCGAAATGTCCGCGTCTACGAGAATGGCGATTTCATGGAGACGTCGCACCGGACCGAAGACGGGACCGTGGATATATCCGGTATTGTGCAGGCTTATCATGACAACGGTTTCACCGGATATGTAAGACCCGATCACGGACGGCATATCTGGGGTGAGCAATGCCGCCCGGGTTACGGTCTGTATGACCGGGCCTTAGGCATTATGTATCTGTGGGGGCTGTGGGACGCATACAGCCGTGAGCGTGCAGAGAGCGCAGCCGAGCGGAAGGAGGCTGTTCAATGAGCGAGGTTCATATTCATGTTGCAGGAGCTTCCGGGCCAGGATCAGGAGAAGCTATCCCTGAAGACACGCCGCAAAATACCCCGTCACTTCCGCTCCATCCGTCACTAAAGGGAAAGACGGTTGTCATTACGGGCGGCTCCGGGGTGCTGTGCCGGGCGATGGCCCTTGAACTGGGACGGCAAGGCGCCAAGGTGGCTGTCTTGAATCGCACGGCCTCGAAGGGCCAGCAGGTGGCCGACGAGATTATCGCCGCCGGCGGTGCTGCGATTGCCGTTCCGTGCGACGTGACGGATGTTGAGAGCGTCCGGGAAGCCGAGAAGGCTGTACGCGAAGCCTATGGCCCCTGCGATATCCTCATTAATGGAGCCGGCGGCAACCGTAAGGATGCCAACACAACCCATGAAATCTACCGGCCGGAAGATGCGGGGGCGCCGGATCCGGAGGTTACAACGTTCTTCGGGTTAAGCGTGCCGGGCTTCCGCAGCGTGTTCGACCTGAACTTCATCGGCACCCTCATTCCGACGCAAATCTTTGCGGAGGGGATGCTGGGGCGTCCCGGGGCCGTCGTGCTGAACGTCTCGTCCATGAGCGCGCCAAGCCCGATGACCAAGGTTCCGGCTTACAGCGCAGCCAAAGCGGCCATCAACAACTTCACGCAGTGGTTGTCGGTTCATCTCGCGGAATCGGGCATTCGTGTGAACGCGATTGCGCCGGGCTTCTTCCTGACCGAGCAGAACCGCAACCTGCTGACCCATAGCGATGGTTCGCTAACCGAACGCTCTCATAAAATCATCTCGCATACTCCCATGAGACGGTTCGGCGTACCCGAGGATCTGCTCGGTACGCTGCTCTGGCTCGTGGACGACCAGACCTCCGGGTTCGTCACCGGAACGGTGATCGCAGTGGACGGCGGCTTCATGGCTTATTCGGGCGTATAACGAATCGCATACGGTTTCATCAGCAAAAGGCCTTCCCAAGATTGTCTGATCTTGGGAAGGCCCTTTTTTACTAAATATAAGCGTTGTTTCTTATGTGGAGTGGTATCCCCACTCGATTTACAGCACAGCCTCCGGCTTAAAAAAGGCCGGCAAATATTTCTTGTTCGCCTCCAGCATCTCATCGAGCAGCTGCTTCGCTACCGTCACGGACGGTACCAGCGGATGATGAACCAGCGCTTGCAGAGCAATGCCGCGATCACCGGTAATGGCGGCTTCAATCGTTAATTGTTCGTACACTTTCACCGCATGCATCAGCCCTTTTACATGGGAAGGAACCTTTTGCGGTACGAGTGGAATTGGGCCCTGGCCTGTCACCACGCAGTTGATCTCAATGCTGGCATCCGCAGGCAGGAAGTCGTAGATGTTTCCATTGGACACATTCAGTGTCTGGATATCATGGCGGTCATTGTAGATCGAGGTCATCAGGTTAACAGCCGCTTCGGAATAGTAAGCACCGCCCCGCTGCTCCAGCTGCTTCGGCTTCTCCGCCAAATTCTCGTCCTTGTAGAGCTCGAACAGCTCCTGCTCTACCCGGCTAACCACGTCCGCTCGGGTCCCGTCCTTCTCCAGTGATGCCTTCATATCCGCGAGCATCGTATCCGTCATGTAGAAGTATTTAAGATAATACGTCGGAATGGCTCCCAGCGAACGGATGAAGTCGGCATCCCATCCAAAGGTCGGCACGTTCTTCGCCGTATACGACTTGCCGCCGTCCAGCAGCTCCGGCATCTTCTCTTCGCCGTTGACGATGGCCGAGGTCACCCAGTGAAGATGGTTGATGCCAACAAACTCGGCCAGAACATCCTTCTCGGACACGCCATATTCAGCCGCGAGAAACTTCTGGAAGTTAATCGGGGAGTTGCACAGTCCTACGGACTTGACCTTGCTGTGCTTCGCAACAGCCTCGGTTACAATTCCGGCCGGATTCGTAAAGTTAAGCATCCACGCATTCGGCGCCAGCTCCTCGATATCGCGGCAGATGTCCAGAATGACCGGAACGGTGCGCAGTGCCTTCAGCATTCCGCCCGGACCCGTCGTCTCCTGACCGATGACACCATGCATAATCGGAATATGCTCATCCTGTTTACGTGCGGCCAGCAAGCCGACACGCATCTGAGTCGTTACAAAGTCAGCGCCTGCTATCGCTTGTCTGCGATCCAGTGTGAGATGAACCTCAATCGGCAGGCCGGACTCTTTTACCATGCGCTTCGCCAGATTTCCTACGATCTCCAGCTTATGCTTGCCCTCTTCAATATCTACGAACCATAGTTCACGAATCGGCATCTGCTCATAATTGCGAATGAAACCTTCAACAATTTCCGGGGTGTACGAGGACCCTCCCCCAATGACCGCTATCTTCAATCCTGCTGCCATGTTCATCGCCTCCAAGATATGATATCCATATGATCTGTTCCATCGCTAAGCTGGTCAGGCCGTGGTTACCTGTTCGAACGTAAAAGCCTTCAGTTTGGCTTCCGTCTCTGCAGCCACGGTAACCCCATCGGCATCCATCGCACAGAGAAGTGCGCCGGAAACCGGATCGGAGGTCAGTCTTACACATGCTGCATGCGGTGCACGGACTGCAACGACCCGTTCAATCGCATCCGTCAAAATGGAGCTGTTCGGCCTGTTCAGCACACTGCCGATATAGACAATGTCAAAGGCTTCATCCGTCATATCCAGCCGCCGGATGAGCGTGCATACCGCATTGGCCAGCTCTTCGCCTTCGTTCTGAAGAATCCGGGTCGCTACCTCGTCGCCGGCTTCGGCTGCCTGGAACAAGGTTTTCACCAGGCTTGGCGGAACCGAAGCTTTACCGTAGAGAACATCCTCGTACATCGGTTCCACGGACGCATATCCCATCTGCTCCAGAACGAGCGAAGTCAATAAAGTTGCCGGTCCCCGCTCGTCCCAGGCCCGAATAACCGCCCGGAAGGCCAGCTTCGCGAACCCCGAACCGCCTGCGTATCCGTCCCCATATAAGAATCCGAAGCCCCCATATTGCAGCTCTGCTCCCGCGCGATTGCGCGCCGCGCTGTTAAAGCCCGTACCGCAGATCAATGCAGCTCCATATGGACGGCTCGTTCCTGCCCGCATACCGATAATGGTATCGCATGCGATACCATGTCTGGCATAGCCCAGCGCTCCGATCATGGGGCGCAGAATCTCATAATCTGCTTCCCGGTCCGCTCCTGCCAAGCCGAAATAGGCATAACTTATATCTTCTTTGGCAGCACCAGCCTGTTGAAGAGCTGCATCACAGGCTTCCTCAATGTTACGGGCCGCATGTTCACGGTGAATCTGGTGATTACCGTTACCAGAAGCCCCCTTGCCAAGAATGTTCCCTTGTTCATCACAGATCACAGCGTGCGTCTTGCTGCCGCCGGCATCTACACCCAGATACAAACTCATGGACTTCACTCCTACCCGCCTATAGCGGCATCATGTGGTGGTATATATCCAAGATACCGCTTCCACCGTGTTCCATCTACTGCTATACCATCGAGGAGTGATACTATCTTACTGTTTCTCAGGCTTCATGGTTGAAGGATTAACGGGACGGCCCGCATACGCGTGCTCCCGAATTTCGCTTGGCGATGCCCCGACATGCTGCTTGAACAAGCGATTGAAGTTGGACAAATTCCGAAATCCGCAGGTTTCCGCAATCTCAATGATCTTCTGATCGGTTGTCTCCAGCAGATGCACGGCATGGGTCAGGCGCAGCTGGATCAGGTAATGGTGCGGGGACGTTCCAACCGCCTGCTGGAAGAGTGCGCTGAACCGGGAAGGACTCAGGTGCGTCAAATCCGACAGCTCCTGCAGCGTCCAGCCATAATCCAGGTGAAGCTCCATCGTGCGCAGGACTTCTTTTAACGCGTGCATTCCCCTGCCCTTGATCGGTCGGTTCTCCTGGATCGGAGTTGACAGGTGGCGGTTCGCCAAACTAAGGAATCGAATCAGATCCGAACGGATCAGACTCATATAAGAGGTGCCCCGCGCTTCATTCTCGTCCATCATGCGCCGGAGCAGCCGGGCCAATTCGTCGTGAACCGGAGACTGCCTGTCCACGTTCCCCAGCGAACGGAACGGAGCCATCAAATCCGGATCGAACTTGAGATCAATGGACAGCAGCGAAGGCTCGAACATAATGACATCCATGACGAGGTTCTCCGTTTCATAGGCCCGGTGCAGATCATTGCTGTTAATGAAAATAATGTCCCCCTGCTGAAAAGGCAGCTTCATCCCGTTGATCAGAATAAATCCGATGCCGCTGCGAATATAGTTAAGCTCCAGAGCATGGTGCCAATGCAGGCGCTGGGCTCCGGCAAATATACCGTGCGTGGTCGATGCAGTGAAAGGAAAGGCAGCATTCGTAAAATCGATGGCGTCCGGAACGACGCTCTGCGGACGATTCACACACATTCACCTCCATGGCCCTCAATATCAATACGAGGTCGTGATTTACCCACATCGTAACATGAGCCGCGGCAAGAAAAAAAGGACTCAACTTCAAGCAGTGTGCCGCCTGAAGCAAGTCCTTTTAAAGTTCATTAAGATAATGTAAGCTCAACGGCCCAGCCGAACGGGTCCTCCGCCGTTCCAAGCTGGATGCCCGTGATCGCATCATATACACGTCTGGAGAGTTCGCCCGTTGCTCCCTTGCCAATTACCAATTGCTCGTCTTCCCACTCCAGGGAGCCGATGGGTGAAATAACCGCTGCCGTGCCGGTTCCAAAAGCTTCGGTCAGCAATCCGCTGCGATGGGCTTCCACGATCTCATCAATGGAAAGCGCACGTTCTTCCACAGGAATGTTCCAATGCTGGAGCAGCTGAATGACCGAGTTCCGGGTAACCCCGTCCAGGATGCTTCCGTTCAGTGCCGGGGTCACCACTGTGTCGCCAAGCTTGAAGAACACATTCATGCTGCCGACTTCCTCAATATATTTGCGGTGCACGCCGTCGAGCCATAACACCTGGGAATATCCCTTCAGGGTGGCTTCATCCTGTGCCTTCAAGCCTGCCGCATAGTTGCCTGCCGTCTTGGCGTTACCCACTCCGCCGGCTACCGCGCGTACATATTTCGGCTCGACATAAATGCTCACCGGATTAATGCCTTCCGCATAATACGAGCCGACAACCGACAGGATGATCATGAACTTGTATTGCAGGGACGGCGCTACGCCAAGCACCGGCTCGGTTGCAATGACAAACGGGCGGATATAGAGCGATGTTCCCGGCTCGGATGGAATCCAGTCGCGATCCACGAGCACCAGCTGTTTGAGTGCCTCCATCACCAGTTCTTCGTCGAGTGCCGGGATGCTGAGGCGATGATTGGACAAGTTAAGCCGCTGAATATTATTGCCTGGACGGAACATAAGAATCCGCTGATCTTCTGTCAGATAAGCCTTCAAGCCTTCAAATACCGTCTGGCCATAATGAAATACCTTCGCAGCAGGATCCAATTCAATAGGCTGATAAGGAACGACACGGGGATCGTGCCAGCCTTTGCCGGCGTCATAGTCGAGAATAAACATATGATCCGTAAACACAGTGCCGAAGGCCTGTTTATGATGGCTCGGCTTCGCCTTCGGGGTAGTCGTTAATTCCACGGGTATCGTGTAAGTCATGTACACACATCTCCTTAATCTGCAAACGTTTTTATTAGTTGAATCATATCAATCGATACCCTATATTAAAAATATCTGATTTATAGGGATACCATACCTTTTGGGTATGGAGAGGAGGTAGAGAGCATGGATATCCGGCAGCTACGATATTTCCTGACGATTGCGCAGGAAGGACAGATCACGCGTGCAGCGAAACAGCTGAACATGGAGCAGCCTCCGTTAAGCCGTCAGCTGAAGATGATGGAGGAGGAGCTTGGCGTTACGCTGTTTGACCGCAGCGGCAAGCAGCTGCAGCTGACGCACGCAGGCGAGCTTCTGCAGAACAGGGCGGCATCCCTGCTAAACCAGTTTAATGAAACGCTAACCGAGGTGAAAGAGATTCACGCAGGAGTCCGCGGCATGCTCTCCATCGGCGCCGTCGTATCCTGCATTTCTCTCCTGCCGCAGCGGATCCATATCTTCCGGCGGCACTATCCGGAGGTCACCTTCAAGATTCGGGAAGGGGATCATTCCCTGCTGGCAGATCAGCTCGACAAACGCAACATTGAGCTGGCGGTAACCCGCCTCCCCTTCGAATCCAGCTTCGGGCCTGAGCGATATGCTGTGCAGCCCTTGCCTTCGGACCCCTTCGTGGCGGTCCTTCCCAGCAGTTGGGAAAGCACTGCCGCCCTGTCCGAAATCTCGATGCGCGAGCTGGCGGATTATCCGTTCCTGTCCTTAAAGACCGATCAGACGATCGGGATGCATGAGCGGGTCATACAAGAATTCAAGCGCGGCGGACTTGAACCGCGTGTCATATGTGAATGTTCCAGCGTCGCCATTATCGTGGCCTTGGTAGCTGAAGGTATTGGTACCACCATTTTACCCGAATCGGTCATGTCCTCATTCGCGATCCCCAACATCCGGACACTGTCCATCACAAGCGCTGATTTTCAGTCCGACGTCGGCATTGTCTGGCTCAAGGATCATGTACTGTCCAATCGGGCCCGGCATTTTCTAGATACCTTTATAGAATAACATTTGTTGGCGCCTGCCGTCTGCCCCGGCTTTGTCCAAGCCGTGGCGGGCGACATCCAAGGATTCGTTATTCATGGTTAACAAACTTAAAGTCACGAATCGTCCCGCACCGGTTAAATCCGATCTTTCGGTACACCCGATTGGAGTCCGGGTTGGCCTGATCGGCATACAGCATGGGGACCAGGCCATCCTGCCTCAGGACAAGTCCAAGTTCGGCCACCAACGCGCTGGCATATCCTTTTTTCCGTTCATTTCTCGGAGTGTATACGGCATTTATCCGTCCGTGTCTTGGTGACCGGTGCGCGATGTTGGCCATGGATACCGTTTGATCACCGGCAATCCATACATAGAGTCCGCCTTGTTTAATGAGACGCTCCGCTGCCACGACCTGGCTTGCCGCATTCGCGCGCACACCGTAAGCATCTTCCGAGAAGCCTACCAGAAACCGGGCCACCTGCTGCGTATTCTCGGGTGCGGCAAGCCTAATTGTACCCTCTACATGCAGAGGCCGCTTCACGATGGGAGCATGGTAACATTCCATCGTCATATGATGACGGCAGGCCACGTTATGGGCGTCCGCATAAATCCTTGCAAACTGCTCCGCCACGTCCGGCTCTCCGGTCACTCCAGGCAGTGCAGCCTCTCCCAGCTCCCTCACCAGCTCTTGCAACAGGTTCTGCCGTTCTTCGTGTGTGACCTCCTGGGCTAACCATAACCAGGCGTTCCCACGGGGAGACTGCGCAAGGATCATGCGTCCATCCAGCGATTTCAGACCAACATTCTGCGGCGATTCAGTTATGAGATGGATCAGATTGTACGAGACCTCATCCTGAATAAAATCCGCTCCATACAGCACCTCGTCCCGTGGCATCAACTTCCCAAGCATTTGTACACTCCCTCTCTCCCAGGATCAATCCTGTTTGCCAGCTGTTGGAGTCCTGAATCCATCCGTCATCAAGCATTGTGCGCTTGTGCGTTGCGCGTACGATGACCCTGGGAACACAAAAAAACCCCGTCCCTTGTAGGGACGGAGCCTCGCTCCGCGTTACCACCCTGATTCGCGCCGATCAAACCGGCACGCGCTCTAATCACCATCCATCAATGATGCCCCATGATAACGGCAGGGAGTTCCCGGATCCACCTCAAGACCTCAATCATCGGCAGATCTGCTCCGAGGTGATGGCCATTCATCGCCGCTGACTGCTTCGCACCATCCAGCAGCTCTCTGATTTCAGCTTCATTTACGATTCAGGCGTCCTCATCCAAGCATTTTTTCACAAAATTTTACTCGGTGTAATCCCGGCCTCACCTAGCTGTCAAGCCCCTATCCCAACATTGAAGAAATACTTGGAGTTTCCCGATCTATTTGTTATTAAAACGGAATACCAGCATATCTCCCTTCTCAGGATGGACGCCATCATGCTCCGTATACCTTCCGCCCGTGTACGTATTCAGCGTTTTGCGCCAAAAAATCTGAGTGCTCATATTACGCTCGGTCGGATTCGTCTGAAGCTCCCATGCACCTTGGAAATGATCGAACACAAGCTCAGCCGCACGTTGAGCTACACCTTGTCTTCGAAAAGTCCGAAGCACAAAAAAGTCATTCAAATAATACTGGATATTCGGTGATGGAATGTACGGTGTTGTCGCTACCAGCGCCAGCCCTGCCGCAATGTTATCCACACTGATCAAATAAGGAAAAAGAACCGACGGCTGCTCCCACCAAACATCGAGCTGCCTGCTCTGTTCGCTTAGGGTTGGCACATCCTCTTTCTCGAATACACCGAACCGGTTAGGGCGGACCCCCCATATCTCAGCAATGTCATGCAAGTACAGTGGATAGATGTTATGCAGAATAAATGACTGTTCCTTCGGGCATAAACGTACCTCAATATTCACGGTCAATCCCCTCCCTAATGAATGATGTATGTAAGGTTAGTATGTCTAGGATAACATATTTAATCTTCGAAGAGGTTTACAGGTATGTAAATTGCGTTACGAATAGGGTAAAAATATGGTAACCCTATCCTCTATTTCACCATGATTTCAGTATATGACCTACAGCTCATCCAAAATTATGTTGAATTCTGTATTTTATATCATGCAAATAGCCAACCGATTGTATGCATAGTCTGGCTCTTGATTTTAAGGAAATACGCCTGCATGTCTTGAATTACCGCTGAACGATAAATCTGCTGCGAAAAAAAGACACCCCTAGGGTGCCCTTTCACAATGCTTCGGGCTCGGCTCTAACCTTCCTCTTGCAAATGCTCTTTGCAAAAAGCCGTAAGCTGTTCTTCTTCTTCGGGTTCCATATCGAAGTCCAGATACTGATCCGTGGTCCGCTCATAAAAATCGTACTTGACGATACGCGAGTGCTCCTCGTCATCCAGAAAAATCACCCTTAGATAAATGCCCTGCTCCGAATAAAGCTCATCCTCCTCCGGAACGTCCAGATCACATACAAATTCAAAGCGTTTGCCGGGCAAGATTCCGAACGGATCTTTGACCAACTCCACGCTGTACTCTTTGATTGTCAGCATATTCCCACCCTTTCTATCACCCTACTCATTATACACAACGAAGCCACAAATCTTATACATTCCTCTACCGTCCGCTGGAATACAGGCCGTTTCCTCAATTGGTCCGTCTCTTGGCATATACCCCTTACCCTGCTCAGCATGAATGTTCTACGATAAAGTATAAACATAGACCCTGCCAAAAAGGAGATGAAGGCAAGTGGCTCAAAAGGATCAGCTCACCATCACCATCGAGAAGGGCAACCAGCGCTTCTCCCTGACCTCGCCGCTTGGAGGCATCGGACGATTTATTGTTGTCGTCAACGACCAATTCACGAATGCTCCCAATACAACGCAAATCGCCAGTGGCGCCGGAAAGAGCAGCGCATCCGGCAGCAACGCCGCCATCAACTCCCCGCATACGTTCCAGCAGGAAAGCATAGGCGCGGGCGGCATTGCCAAGAACCTGGGACTTAAGGATCCGAGGGATCATTCCTCGAAACACCGCAGCAAGCGCGGCCGGCCCAAACAGCCTCCAAAGGAAGTGGTGTTTGTGATCAACAAACAGGTAGCCAAGCTGCCGAGCCGGGGCAGCAGCGCTTCTGCTACGCAAATTGCCAGCGGCGCCGGAAAATACAGCACAGGCGGAACCAACGCGGCCATCGATAGCAAGGGCACCCGGCAGCAGCAAGCGGTCGGAGGCGGAGCCGGTGGCAAAGCAATCAACAAAGAAGTCAAAAAACAAGGCCGGATCCACAAGCACCGGTTCCATAGCGGTAGAAAAGCTTACTAAGCAACCAGCAGTCCAAGAAGGAAACGGAGCAGGAGCAGCTGTTTCCAGTAACATTTATGAGAGCAGGCATAACGGCCCATTTCGGGGCCCTTATTTCTATCCCGAGTTATAGAAGTCCATGGAAACAGCAAAGAGCATACCCATGGAATGAGTATACTCTTCTTCGTCCGCTAAGCCCTGTTTGATTGCTGTATCCAGCATTGCCCTCGGTGCTATTGTGCTTTCTTGATCTGCTTGCTCCGCAGCTGTCCGCAGGCCGCATCGATATCGGTGCCATGCTCCAGGCGCACGCTGCAGCTAATCCCCTGCTTCTTCAGGGTATCGTAAAATGCGGTAATCGATTCCTTCGAACTCCGCTGATATTGGCTGTGCTCATCCACCGGATTGTACGGAATGAGGTTCACATTCGCCAGGTTACGTCGATTGCCCACGAGCTCGGCAAGCTCGAGCGCGTGCTCGCGCTGGTCATTCACATCTTTCAGCAGAATGTACTCCAGCGTGATCCGGCGATTCGTTTTTTCCAAATAATAATCAATGGCTGCCATCAGCTTCTGAATCGGAATCGCTTTGTTAATCTTCATGATGCGCGTGCGAATCTCGTCATTCGGCGCATGCAGGGAGATGGCGAGATTCACGCCGAGATCGCTGTCCGCAAACTCCATGATTTTGTTAGCCAGCCCGCTGGTCGAAACCGTGATATGCCGCGGTCCGATCGCCAGGCCCTTATGATCCTTGATCACGCGGATGAAATCCGACATGTTCTCGTAATTATCAAACGGCTCCCCAATCCCCATCACTACGAGATGGCTGACGCGCTCGTCCTTGCCTCTCTGATCCAGGTGGAGCTGAACCTGCATGACTTGCTCTACAATTTCAGCCGCCGACAAATCCCGACTCTTCTTCAGCAGCCCGCTGGCACAGAAGCTGCATCCAATGTTGCAGCCCACTTGAGTTGTCACACAGACCGACAAGCCGAATTTATGCCGCATCAATACGGTCTCTATCAGGTTGCCGTCCACCAGCTTAAACAGGAACTTAACCGTTCCGTCCAGCGATTCCTGCTTGGTATGCTCTTCCAAGGTCAGAATAGTATAATGATCCGCGAGCAGCTCCACACATTCGGGATGCACGTCCGTCATATCCGAAAAAGCAGTGACCCGCTTCCGATACAGCCATTCCCACACCTGTGTTGCCCGAAACTTCTTATGTCCACGCTCGCCAAGCCAAGCGGTCATCTGATCTAAGGTTAATCCATATATGGATGGTTTGTTCATTGATAGGTCCTCTTTCCATTCATAGTCCACCACTCCTTATTGTCCCAAAATTCCGAGGCGAACACAAGGGGAGTTATAGGCAATTCGCGTTCCTGCACGTTCTAAGTTTCCCTGAGGGCAGGGCCTCACCAGATCAGCCCCGCTGTTTACGTGTAAGAAATGCAATCCCATAGCCTATTATCAACGAAAGAGAGATGCCCAGACTATATGTAAAAATATTAATAAAGGCCGTATTTGAATACTGATCCCATTCCCCAAACCGGAATATAGTGGAGCCAGACTCTGATGTTGCCCCGACAAGGTCATGAAAGATCCTATAATAATATCCGACAGCCAACCAGCTTATGGTGCCGGTCATCACGACAAGGAAAGATAACATGCCCCCGGAATACCATCCATCCCTCATCTTTTCCCGGAAAAAGTAACAGGATGCCGCCCCCGTCAGACACAGAAGTACGGCGTATAACGGCACCAGCAGGAATACAATCAAGAGTGCAGGATTGCCATTGCCGGATAAACCGCCATTCCATCTCAATCGGAACGTGAATAGATCAACCATACCCGTTAGAGTCATCGTAAGAAAGAATAATACAAGAATACTGAGCATGACCTTTCGCTGGGAATTCGTCAGAGCAGGAAAACGAAGCTTGCGTGAGCTGGTATCTACGCTTCGCTTGGACGGAAGCTGAAATCTTTTGACGATCAGCGGTTCGGGGTATTCAAGGTGTTGGATGCTTCTGGCCCTAAGCTCCTGCATCATATCCATCCATATGTGACCGATCAACATGTAATTTCCGATTCTATTGCCACTCTTATGACTCGTGGTCTCGAATCCGTAATAGTCCATCATCATCTCCATCGTGATCTCATCTTCGACTTCAGGATGAAGGCCAGCGAACATTGCCTTGATATCAATACAGGGATTCGCAGGTTCGGGCAGACCATGCCGGGCACATTCACGCTGCAGCAGCGGCAGATCAAACTCATATCCCCCGTACGTGACAAAGACGCATCCGTTAGCAAAATCGGTAAACATTCCGTACCTCTTCGAGAATCTGGGCGAACCCTCCACATCTGCATTATAGATTCCTGTCGAGGTTGCAATCGGCTGCGGAATCGGCCCGGATGGTTTGATATACGTATGGAACGTCTGCCCTTCTTGTATGCCCATACTGTCCATACGGACGGCTCTAATGTCCATGACCTCAGCGTTCTGTACCTGGTCATCAGTGGCCTCCAGTTCGAATACACAGAACTTTTGCTCCAGAACATCCTTGATGAACAGCCCCGATAATACGTAAGCTTGCTCCAACATCTGTACCTTCATCCGCAACAACACCCCGCCTTCCAAAAAATCATACCTAAGAATCCTAATACAAAAAGGAGATCGCCCTGCTTGATCCAATGTACGGTTCCAACAAAAAATGAGCACGCTTCGCTCTTTTTTACCAATGTGAAGTCAATAAATGGAGTGTTTCTGCAACCAAGTGATCCAATCAAGTGTTTAGATTAATAAATACATAAGACAGGGATTGAGGAAAGGAAATTTATGAAGAAGCTGAGGAAACAACAGAAATTAGTGATGACATGTGCAGTGATAATCTTAACAATTTCTTGGATCATTAACTATTACTCGGTTCGCTTGCCTGCTACAAGCCTCATTAGCCATTCTACTACAATAGAAAAAATCTTTTTTTATCACCTGAATGGATCTAACATAACACCTTACCTAATCGAATTCGAGGACAACCATAATGAGCTCAACCAATGGATGAGCATTCTGGATTCCGTTTCGTATACGAGATCTGCAAGATCATTTGTCACCAAAAACATAAGAAATGATGGAGGAGAGACGTTTGCGTTCACTATTTTTTATCGTGATGGTGATGGAGAATTACATGATTACTTCCTCGATATGAATCAAAAAGGTTATGCTATAAGAGGCCAGAGCAAAATGTACAAAATGGTTGAAAGGGAGTCCGAGGTGTTTGAACAGCTATCTGCATGGCTTTTTGAAAAAGCCGTTGAAATGCCGGTAAACTCGAATAAGTGATACTCAAGCAAGCAAAGTAATATTCATGAACGCACAAGTACAATAACCCAATTCATACACCTCTTATGGAACCGCCGGGTTCATTGTCCCGGGTATCGTTAAAGAGGTGTATTGGGGGGCTATACGCAATAATCAGACAGACATGCCGGGCTCATGCTTCTCCTGCTCTCCTATTTGCGAGCCGTTAGCCAGGGTGATCCAGGTGTCAAATTGCCGCTGTCCTTCATGCAGGCGAATGACCCTCGCCCCTCGGAGCATGCCTTCCCGGCCATATGTGCCATATCCGGTGGCCCTGCCGTAACAGAGACGGATGCCGTGCAGTTCGCCCCAATAATCGTTGATGTGATCATGCCCGGCGAAGGTACCCAGCACATCGCCTCTTTCGAGCATCGCCGCGAACAGTCCGGTATTCACCTCCGGGCAGCATACTTTCTCATACTTACTGCCGTAACACGTCTTCCGCTCCCAGACCTCCTGGTACTCCGGCAGAGGGATATGGAAAAAAGCCAATGCCGGCAGCGGTTCTCCTTTATGCTTAACGCTGTAAGCCATCGAGGCCAGTTCATACCACCGGATCTGATCGCGTCGGATCCAGTCGTATCCCGGAACGGCAGGGTGTTCGGACTCTCTCCCTGAGTCGAAGAAGTACAGCACGGCCTCTGTCTTGTCCCCATTACTGCCGGATATAGGAAGCGTATAATTCCCTACGCCATGAATATCCGGTGAACCGTGCTCCGCACAGTTATAGGTGTGCTGCATAGCGACATACATTAGCTCTTCACGCGTCACATCCCCCTCCGTATCGTGATTCCCGAATACAAAAGCCCAGCGGATGCCGCGGGATTCTACCGAAGCCACGACATCCTTGAAAGCCTGCACCGGATCCTCGCACCTTCTTGAGCCGGCATCAACTTCCCCTGAATAGATCAGATCGCCCGTAAACACGACCAGGTCCGGCTGCTCCAGGTCCAGCACCGTATCCATGCACTGTCGGCTCAGCTGATCCTCTGGTTCTCCATTCATCCAATGAATATCGGTAAACTGCACGATTTTGAAGGTATGATCGTCTCCGAATTGAAGAATCGGCTTCATTGCGTATTTCCTCCTTTTATATGGGCATGTGGTTTTGATAAACATTGTTGTGGTTTTATGTGTATATTAGAGGAGTGAACTTCGTAAAGTCAATGATTTTTCGTTGACTTTACGATTTTATCACCCTAATATAAGGATTAATCCACATTATCGGTCAATATCAGTCATACATTATATCGAGGTGAAGTAAATAGATGTCCGTTACTTATGAAGATCGCAGGGAGAAAATTCTGCATCAATTAGAACTTGAAGGCAAGGTAAAGGTCCACATTCTCGCCAAACAGCTGGAGGTATCTGCCGAAACCATCCGGCGGGATCTGGACCGTTTAGAGAAGGAAGGCAAACTTCGCAAAGTTTACGGCGGTGCCGTCAAATCGCGTGCCGAGCATATTGAACCATCCTTTACCAGCCGTTCCCAGTCTCGGACTGAAGAGAAGGCCGCTATCGGCCAACTTGCCGCATCCCTGGTCAAGGATGGCGAAACGATTTTGCTGGACAACGGAACAACCACGATTGAGGTGATGCGTTATCTCAAGGACCGGTCTCATATCACGGTCATCACCCACTCGCTGCCTGTGCTCAATCTGGCGATGGAGATTTTCCAGGGGAAAATTATTTATATCGGCGGCGATATGGACCGCACCAAACAAGCGGCAACAGGTCCTCTCACCGAAATGCTGCTGGAGCAGTTCAAAGTGAATAAAGCGTTTATCTCTGTCGGCGGCATCTCGTTAACCGACGGAATTACCGATTATGATCTGGACGAAGCCTATATTTCGCGAAAAATGCTGGAACGTGCCGAGGAAGGCATCGTTCTCGCGGATCATTCGAAGCTGGGGGTTACCACATTCGCCAAGCTTGCCAAGCTGGAGGATATCTCCATGGTCATTACGGATCGGGGCTGCTCACAGGAGTGGGTGGACAATCTGTCCGCACGCGGCATTGAAGTGCTCATCGGACATCTCTGATGGAATTGCTATCCCTGCTGCTGGTACTGTCATCCGGGCTGACGCATGCGCTTTGGAATCTGTTCACGAAGCGGAGCATTCATAAATCGGTATTTCTGTGGTGCATCCACTCGGTCACTTTAATCTTCCTGATGCCTTATTTTCTCATCGAGATGTCTAAGCTCCAGCTGAGCCCGCACATATACGGCCTGATGCTTCTGTCGATGACAATCCAGGGCTGCTATATTACGCTGCTCTCCAAAGCGTATACCCATGGCGATATGTCTCAGGTATATCCGTTCATGCGGGGGCTCGGAGCCATGTTGACCTCGCTGTGCAGCCTTGTGTTATTTCATGAACAGTTAAAACCATTGGGGTATATGGGGCTTGGTATCATTACTTTTTCGTTATTTGCTTTATCCGGTCTGAGGTTCAGAGGCCCATCGGGCGTGAATCCCAAAGCATTGATCTACGCCTGCCTGGTCGGGCTCTGCATTTCGGGATACACCCTTACCGACAAAGCCATTCTGGATGCGGGGGTTTCCCCCGTCACGCTGATCCAGCTATCCAATATCAGTTATTTCATCGCACTGATCATTCCGGTTATGCTGGCTGGACAGTTGAAGCAGGAATGGTCGGTGAACTGGCGGACGATCCTGCTTGGCTCCGTCCTTGCACCCGGGTCTTACTTATTGTTTCTGTTCGCCATGCGGCTTACCCCGCTTGCACATATCGCTCCGGTTCGTGAAATCAGCACGGTATTCGGCACCATACTGGGCATCCTCGTTCTGCGTGAGCAGCAAGGCTGGCGACGAATCCTCACGTCCATGCTCATCACGTTTGGCATCATCGCCATCGCGCTGTGGGGTTAACCATCGTGATTGCTTGCATCTTGGTAAAGTGTTAACTCTTCATGATTCTCGCTCTGCCGTTCTCGCTTGTCAGAATCTGATTTACCCAATCAAAATACACCGCAGCTTCACGCCCTGCTGCAAGCAGGAGCGTATTCTTACAACGCTCAGAAACCCAAAAAAAAGCCGGCGATTATACGCCGGCTTCTTCCGCAAAGATAACTTCTTCCGTTGTCTTGATGCTCGCAAACCATCTAAGCGTAGCATTCTCGTGATCTATGATCTGCTGAGCCGTTAACGCCGCACTACTCCAGGTGCTGTGAGCATCCGACACCAACGTAACCGCGTAGCCCATACTGGACGCTCTCCTGCACGTGGTATCTACGCATAACTCACTCTGCATCCCTGCCAGAATCACATGTTCAATATCCTGTCGTTTCAGTTCTTCTTCAAGCGTTGTGTTATAGAATGAATCCGGTCTGGTCTTCTGAATGATGACATCCGACATCGCGGGCGCTATTTCGGGATTAATTCTCCACGCGTCGGCCCCCTCGACCAGACCCTCGTCATTATGCTGTATGTAAAAAACAGGAACGCCGCCGTTTCTGGCTTTTGCAATGAGCTGCTTGAGATTGTAGAGCAATCGCTCCCCTTCATACACCGGATCATTCACATGAAACATCTCATTCTGTACATCAATGACCAATAGCGCACTCTTCTTCAAAAGAAACAACCTCCTGTACGATTCGATTTATTCACCCCTCAATTATAGAACAAATGTTCTTGCGAAGTACATAGAAATATAGGGCACAACCCTAAAAAAGCTCTACCTCAACAACATTAAAAAAGGAATCCCCTATGAAAGGACTCCCCGTCTACTTCCCGGCATTCAAGCCTGCAGCCGATTCACCGCCGCCACAGCATTCTTGACACTGCATGGATACAACAATTATTGTTCAGTTCATGGAATGGAGGCACCCGGGATAACCTCGGGGCTATTCCTCCTCGGCTATGAACTCCGGTTGCGCTGCCTTATTCTTCAGGTTATGTTGATGAAGCTTTCTCATGGTTTTGTACAGCTGCTGTAATTCTTGTTCATCCAGAATATCAAACATGGAGGTTTGGAAATCCGACAGCAACGGGATAATCTCTTCCAGCAGGGCTTGTCCCTTCTCCGTAAGGGAGATATACTTCACTTTCCAATCCTGCTTGCGGACTATCAGACCCAGCTTCTCCAGCCGCTTCACCATGTGGGAAACGCCGCCGCCGCTGATGGAAAGGTATTCAGCCAGCTCCTGCTGCGATAAAGGCTGATGTGCCATGACCTGAATCAGCACGTCGAATTGGGCAACGGTAATGCAGAAGGGCTGCAGGAATTCATTCGAGATTTGATTGCCGACCTGTTGAAAACGGGTGATCCGAATCCATGACAGCATCGCCAGCCGGTTCTCTTGACTAAACCCTAATTGCTTCATTTGCTCCATTCACCTCCTCGATCCTAATCTCTGTCAATTTATCACTTAAGTGACAAGCTGTCAAATCAACCTCCGAGCGCTTCGGAACGAACCGTAAACCCACTTTCCCCGTAACAGGATCATATCAATCCAGCTGCATCCCTAACCGCGTTGTCGCCGGATCCCGGGACGGTTTTGGCCTCCCCGATGAATTCGGCGACTAACGATAGAGACTGCTGCGAAGAAGCATATGTTGAAGATTATCCTTTGATCGCCCCAACCATGATGCCCTTCTCAAAATACTTGGACACAATCGGATAGAAGACCAGCACCGGAATGCTCGACACCACCACAACCGCATATTTAATCGACTGCTTGATCAGGTTGACCTCGCTCTGGTTGCTGTTCATCATCGCCTGGTTCGCTGCATCCCCCATCTGGTTCTGCACCAGGATTTCCCTCAGGATCAGCTGCAGCGGGAACAGTTCGCGGTCTGACAAATAAATCATCGCGTCAAAATAACCGTTCCATCTGCCTACTCCGTAGAACATCATCATCACGGCGATGATTGGAGTCGATAATGGAAGAACCACCTTGAGCAGCAGCTGCATGTCCGTAGCTCCGTCAATAAACGCGCTCTCCTCCAGTTCAAGCGGAATGTTCTGCTGGAAGTAAGTACGCATAATAATCATGTTGTATACGCTAACGGCCCCCGGCAGAATCATGACCCACATCGTATTGATGATCCCCAGATGCTGGTTCACCAAATACGTCGGAATCAACCCGCCGGAGAAGAACATGGTGAATGTGAACAGAATGGTAATGACGTTCCGGCCCCGGAAATCCCTCCGGGATAACGGATAGGCCGCCAAGGTGGTCATGATGACGTTCACGGCTGTTCCAAGCACCGTGTAAATCACGGCATTTTTGAAGCCCATCCATATATCCGGATTATCAAACACCCGTTTATATCCTTCCAGCGTAAATCCCTTGGGCCACAGCAGCAAAGCACTGTCGAAGATCTGGCGAGGATCGCTGAGTGAAGCAAACACAACGAATAACAACGGATATAGAATAAGCAACGTGATGATTCCTACGACTACAATGTTGATCCAGTTAAAAATTTTATCTTCTCTAGATAGATGAAACTGCATGGTTGCCCCTCCTTACCACAGGCTGGTCTCACTGAATTTCTGCGCGAATTTATTCACCAGATACAGGACGATGAAGTTGATCAGGTTGTTAAACAGGCCTACGGCAGCCGAGAAGCTGTATTCCGCGTTCAATATACCTGACTTGTACATGTATGTTGACAGCACCTCGGACGTTGCAAGGTTTGCATCATTCTGCATGAGCAGCACCTTTTCGAACCCGACAGACATAACCGACCCCGTGGCCAAAATGGCGCAGATCACAATGGTTGGCATGATCGCCGGAATGGTGATGTACCGGATGCACTGCAAACGCGTGGCGCCTTCCAGGTAAGCCGCTTCATATTGATCCTGCGGAATGCCGGACATGGCGGCAGTATAGATCAGCGTTCCCCAGCCCACGGTCTGCCAAATGCCCGACCAGACAAAGACATGCGGGAACAGCTTCGCACTGCCGACAAAATCAATCGGCGTACCGCCGAAATATTGAATGACCGTATTGATCACACCATCGACCGGGGACGTGAAGAACGTGACCATGCCAACAACGATAACAATCGAAATGAAATTCGGAATGTAGGAGATGGTCTGTGCAAGCGACTTGTACTTCTTGCGGCGCAGCTCATTGAACATGAGCGCCAGAATGATGGGAAGCGGAATTCCGACCAGGAGGCTGTACAGACTGATTCTTAGCGTGTTAATGATGACATCCCAGAAGTAAAAGGCGTTAAAGAACCGTTCGAAGTGGGCAAATCCCACCCAGGGGCTGTCCATAATGCCAAATGCGGGAGAGTAATCTTTAAACGAGATGATAATCCCGTACATCGGGATATAATTCCATATGATTAAGGAGGTCAGCGGCAGCAGCATCATGAAGTACAGCCACTTTTGCTTCAAAATGGATTTGCGTTTCGGTTTAAGGAACGGCTTCTTGTGAAGTGAAGATTCCATGGTTTTCCCCTCTCCTTAGAATTTAAAATTTGGGGAGATTCAAGAAGAATCTCCCCAACAAGCGGTTCTTTTAGCTCTCTTTATAACGTTTGTATTGCGTTTGCTTGATTTCCAGATATTTATCCGAGCCCATCTTCTTCAGCTGGGCAATGTAGTTATCCCACTCTTTGTCGATATCCTTGGTGCCCGTTACAAACTCCACGCGCATCTGTCCAACATAGTTGCCGACGTCTGCAATGATGGAGGAAGATTCATTCGCTTCCTGGATCGTTGCCGGCAGATCCGGCAGCATAACGCTTGGCAGGGTCTCTTCCGTCAGATCCGTGTATACCGGCGCCTCTTTGCGGCCCGCAGCAGCTCTAACCTCAGGGGAGAGCTCGATGTACGGGAAGTAACCGCCATATACGTTATCCACGTATTGGAATGCGCCCAGTCCGATGCCGTCTTTGTAGTTCAGGATTTCATCGATATAGACTTTCTTGCCGTCTTCCACATTGTAAGTAACGCCTTCCTTGCCCAGGTAACCGAATACGCTGCCTTCCTCACTGTAGAAGTAGTCAACCCATTTCAGGATCGCGCCCGGGTCCTTCGCATCCTTCGTTACAACCAAACTGGAAGCCCCCGCAACCTGGGAATCGGTCAACGATGCGGTATCTCCGTCAGGACCTGCAAGCACGTTGATGGCTACAAAATCATCCTTTACGCTCTCCCCGATATAATCGATGGCCGCCCAGTTCCATGCGCCGACAGTGTCCTTGGCAGCGTCCGCCGTCCACTTATCGTAGTCCACGCCGCTGAAGGCCTGTTTGTTGATCGCGCCATTCTTGTACATCCGGTTCTCATACTTCAAGAGCTCCTTGTATCCATCGGCTGTAATCGTCAGCTGAATCTCGTCGTTGTCATCGACATAAATAAAGTTTCCGAGCGCCTTCCGTCCACCGTTGCCGATGCCGAAGGAACCCATCATCATCTGTTCGAACGTCCAGCCGAGCGAGCCGCTTGGCATATACCAGCCCTGCTCATCGTTCACGCCATTGCCATTCGGGTCCTTGGTCACAAATGCCATCAAGGCTTCCTCCAGCTCGGCCGTTGTTTTGGGAACCTCCATGCCAAGGTTGTCCAGCCATTTCTTGTTGATCCACAAGCGGATCGTCCGGTTACCCTCCGGGTATGGATCGATGTAAGGGGTTGCATAAATGTGACCGTCTGCGCTGGTCAAGCCTTTTCTTACATCTTCGTTCTCTTCGAGATATTTTTGCAGATTCGGCGCATGCTCTTTAATGAGCTCTTCCAGTGGCAAGAACAGGCCTTGCTGACCATACTTCAGCAGTTCTCCGTTGCTCCAGTCGACTTGATAGAACGCATCCGGCAGATCGCCTCTCGTCAAAATCACGTTCTTCTTCTCCCCGATATCGGTGAGCTCTTCCCATTTCACCTTGATTCCGGACATCTTCTCATATTCCTGCCACATCCACAGCTCGCTGGATGCAGGCCGTAAATTGTTCCAGCTTGGCCGTAAAAGCGAAATTTCTTTTGTATCGGCAGATGCATTACCTTTCGGATCCTGTGCTTCCCCGGACTTTCCTCCGCAAGCCGTAACAAGCAGAGCAGATGCCAGCAACAACGACATGACAACCTTCCCTTTTTTAGCGCGAAACACTCCATCAACCCCCATTATTTGATATATCAATTAATTCATAAATCCGATTATAAGATATACCAATTTATTTGTCTAGCGCTTACATTTCTATTTATTGGAGTTGGAAGCGTTTAATCTTGAAATATAACGGAGGGAACTATACTATGAAACTAGAAGTTCATGATTTTTGTTTGAACGTTGGCAATGGAAACAAAGCCGCCAAGAGCCCTTTGCCCTGCCTATATGCACAATAATCAAGGGTTGGACTACGTACATAAAAAAATGGGTTTGCCTATGTCTCTTGTCTTTCGTATATTCAACATAACCACTGTATTTTCACATTAAAAACATCATTAGACTTTGACATATACGCCGCGAAATGATATATCAAATTTAGCGAGGAGATCCGCTATGGAACAAATTCCACTATATCAACATATCGTAAATGCTCTTACCGCCAAGATAGAATCCGGAGAGCTCCAGGCTGGAGACCAGCTTCCAACCGAAGCTGAAATTTCGAAGGAATACAACGTAAGCCGAATCACGTCGAAGAGGGCACTGACCGAGCTGGAGAATGCCAAGCTGATCCATCGGGTTCAGGGGAAGGGAAGCTTCGTGAATGCCGCCAAGGCTCCGCACCGTCCTGTGAGCAGGACCAGCAAGGAGATATTGCTGATCCTTCCGTTCTCCCATAACCCGGGACTTGGTGATTATGAAAAGGGCATTAACGAATATCTTGCAACAACCGACTATACCCTGAACATTCAGTCCAATACGATTGTCAGTCAACGGAAGCTCCTGGAGTCCGCACTTCAAAGTACGAATTCAGGATTAATCTTCTATCCGGTAAGCAGCATTTCGGATCTTGGCATTCTGTACCAATATCACCTGGCGAAGTACCCGCTCGTGACGATGGATAAATGCATTGAGGGTATTCCGTTCCTGTCGGTTGTCTCGGATAACTTTGGTGGCGGGTATCAGGCGTCCAAGCATCTGATTGAGAATAACCATAAGAAAATCGCTTTTATCTCCTCCTTGAAGGTAGAGAATTCCTCTTCCATTCGAGAGCGATATTTCGGTTATCTGAAGGCTCTGTATGATCACAGCCTGATCGATTACAGCGTGAGTGATTTAACTGACCGTTATTTGACCCATGACAACGATAACGGCAGGGAATATTATATCCAGTTTATTCAATCCGTTATGGCACAAGGGATTACAGGCATCGTTGCCGAGAATGACCTGATTGCGATCGAGATTATTCAAATCTCCAAAGAGCTGGGCCTCTCCGTACCGGATGACTTCTCCGTTGTCGGTTTTGATAACATTCATCTTGCTGGCTTCGTTGAACCCAAGCTGACGACCATATCCCAGGATTTTGGACGGATGGGATATCAGGCTGCGCAAAGCCTGATCACACTGATCGAGAGCCCCAATGATCAACCGCTTGAGCATGTTGTGGTTCCGGTTCAGCTCATCGAACGCCAGACCGTAAAGAAACTGTAAGACACTTCATTTCTGAAAACCAAAGGAGACTTTTGCATGCTGCACTATATCGATACTCGACAAGGCTCCAACAACCAACATGCCTATTCCAACGGGAATACGCTTCCTTACACCGGTGTGCCTTTTGGCATGAATCATTATGTCGTACAAACCCACAATGAGGGAAGCTGGTTCTTCAACCCCAATGACCGCGTGTTCCAGGGCATCCGACTGACCCACCAGCCAAGCCCGTGGATGGGCGACTTCGCCCACTTCCTGATGACCCCGATTGCGGATGACAAAATCAGAGGGTCCGTCTTCACCTGTCAAAGTTCCTACCGCCCGGAAGAAGCGACATTCAAGCCGCATTACGTGAAGGTGAAGCAGCAGCGCTATAACATCACAACCGAGCTGGTTCCCAGCTGCTACGGAGCGGCGATGCGCATGAAGTACCATTCCGGACAGCAGGCCGGCTTCGTGCTGAACGCGAAGGGCCAAAGCGAGTTCAAGCTTGATGCTGCCCGTCGCAGAATCACCGGCTATATCAGCAACTTCTCGGGCTGCCACGATGATAGGTTCAGGATGTACGTAGCCATGAGTTTCAGCAAGGACATCGACCTCGGGGCGACGGGCCAATACGATGCCGATGGCCAATTCTCCCGTGAGGTCGATTTTAGCGGCGTCAATCAGCATGCTGTCCTGCGTTTCATAGAATGTGAGAGAGATACCCTCGATGTGAAGCTGGCCACATCCTTTATCAGCACGGAGCAAGCCGAGCTTAACCTTACACGCGAGCTGGATACATCCTTCGAAGAGCAGAAGGAGGCAGCCGCGCAGGCCTGGAACCATTACTTGAACAAAATTCAGGTTACCCATACCAATGAAGAGTACTTGCGAACCTTCTATACCTGCTTGTACCGTATGTTCCTGTTTCCGCAGAAGTTCTATGAGCTAGATGCCAACATGGAGCCGGTCCACTATGATACAACTGCCAGAGCCGTCAAAAAAGGAGTGCTCTATACCAATAACGGATTCTGGGATACCTACAAAACCGTATATCCGCTGTACTCCATCATCGCGCCGAAGGAATATGAGGAAATGCTGGAGGGCTACCTGAACTCCTACCGCGAAACCGGCTTCCTGCCGAAATGGCTGTCGCCTGATGAGCGCGGACTGATGCCGGGTACGCTCATTGACGCCGTCATTGCCGATGCTGCCGCCAAGGGCATTGCCCAGGACCTGATGCCAGAGCTGCTTGAGGCGATGCTGACTGCAGCCACCACGCAAAGCGAGAAGAACTGTTATGGTCGTCAAGGAACGCTTGATTACATCAAGCACGGCTATGTTCCGAGCAGCTATCATGAGAGTGTCAACCACACGCTGGATTACGCCTACAGCGACTACTGCATCAGCCGCGTAGCCGATGTGCTGGGGAAACCGGATATGGCGAATCATTACCGACAGAGTGCGCTCAATTACCGCAATATCTTTGATGCAGAGACCGGATTTATGCGGGCCAAGGATCAGAACGGCCAGTTTCGTCCGGATTTTAATGACACGAGCTGGGGACTCGATTATGCTGAGGGAAGCGCCTGGCAGACCAGCTTTGCCGTATTCCAGGATTTCCAGGGTTTGATTGAGGCGTACGGTTCGAAGGAACGTTTTTTCGACAAAATAACCGAATTGTGCAATAAAGCGCCCGACTTCGACGTGCGGGGCTATGGCTTTGAAATTCATGAGATGAGTGAGATGGCTGCCATCGACTATGGCCAGTTGGCAATATCCAATCAGCCAAGCTTCCATATTCCTTATCTGTTCAGCTATGTGGGGCAGCCTGCCTCATCCCAGGTTGTCATTAAACAGCTGATGACCAACCTGTTCAACAGCGGCTTTAACGGATTCCCGGGCGACGAGGACAACGGAAGCATGTCAGGCTGGTACGTGTTCAGCTCCATGGGCTTCTATCCGGTATGCCCGGGCAGCAATGAGTATGTGCTCGGTATTCCGCTGTTTGACAGCGTAACGATTGAGCTGCCGAGTGGCAAGCAGATGCACATTCATACCGACAACAATAATCCGCAGTCCAATTTCGTTGCAAATGTCCAACTGGAGGGGCAGGATTATACCAAGCTGTACATTACGCATGACGATATTCTGGAAGGCAAATCCCTAAGCTTCCGTCTCGGACTCGCACCAAGCTACCGTTCTTATGAGGCAGAAGAACTGCCGTTCTCGATATCGAAGAAGTAAAGACCACATTGATATTTATATAGATTGATCCGAGGGACATCCAACCGGGCCATATCATGGTTCCGGGGGACATCCCTTTTTTTTGTTGGTCCGAAGTAGCACCGGATGAAAATAAAGGAATTATTAACAGCCTATAGGGCAACAATACCCTTGCATTCATTTTGAACAACGCAGGGGTGATTGGTTTGTTGTCCATGGTTCTCCAACATATTCCCAGCTGGATCATTCTTGTTCAAGCCCTATTGCTTCTTATCATCCCGCTCCTGCTGCTTAAGCTCACGCGCTGGCTCAGGAAAGCCCTGAACGGGCGTCATTCCGCACGCAGCGACATGCGTTCCGCTGCCGAAACGGAGAAGAAAAGCGGGAAGGATTCCACGCATACAGCATTTAAACTAACGGGTCAATACGCTTCCGAAGTCACGCTCATTCGCGAACATACCAGTCGCAACACCGATGTGAAGATCAGAGAATTCACGATCAAGGGGACGCAAACCCGTGTTGCCGTACTGACAATCGATGGTTTATGCGACAACGACATCATCGACACCCATCTCATTACTCCGTTAATGCTGAGGGGTGTGCCTGAGTCTGAAGCAGACGGCTTCGCCCAATCCAGCCACTCCATCAACAGCTATCTGAAGACGCGGCTGTTGCCTGTCACGGATATCGCGGAGACCCAGACTCTCGGGGATCTGGTTCAATCCGTCTTGTTTGGTACAACCGGTTTGCTGGTGGAGGGGATGGAGGGCGCCTTCCTTCTCTTCTCGGCAGGAGGAAAAAGCCGCAGTCTGGAGGAGCCGCTATCCGAAGCTCTGCTGCGGGGACCGCGTGTGGGTTTTACAGAAAGGCTGGCGGACAACACGGGACTGCTCAGGCTTCACGGAAAAAACGAAAGCCTCTCGCTTACCCGGCATCAAGTCGGAACCCGCGTGAAGAAAGACCTCGTCATCGCGTATATGAAGGACATCGCCGATGATGGACTTGTCCAGGAAGTCACGCAGCGAATCCAGCGAATGGATATCGATGACCCTCTGGAATCCGGGTACGTGGAGCAGTTGATTGAGGACAACATCCTGAGCCCCTTCCAACAAGTGCACAATACCGAAAGACCGGACCGGGTGATTGGTGCTTTACTTGAGGGGCGTGTCGCCATCCTGCTGGACGGGACCCCTTTTGCTCTGATTGTCCCCGTCACCTTCAGTATGCTGCTGCAGTCACCTGAGGATTATTACGAACGCTGGATATCCGGGTCCTTCGTCCGTTTGCTTCGCATGCTGGCAGCCATGCTGGCACTTCTCGCTCCGGCGCTGTACGTATCCTTTATCTCGTTCCACCCCGGTCTAATTCCTACACGGCTAGCCCTCTCTATAATCGAGACCAGACAGGGAGTCCCCTTTCCCGCCTTGCTCGAAGTACTCATTATGGAAATTGCCATTGAGATCTTGAGGGAAGCCGGTATTCGCTTGCCCAAGCCAATTGGCCCCGCGATGGGTATCGTTGGTGGTCTTATTATTGGCGACGCCGCCGT
The DNA here is from genome assembly GCF_004000885.1 of Paenibacillus glucanolyticus NBRC 15330. GTDB lineage: Bacteria > Bacillota > Bacilli > Paenibacillales > Paenibacillaceae > Paenibacillus_AQ > Paenibacillus_AQ glucanolyticus. The sequence goes on along the minus strand of NZ_BIMC01000003.1, from coordinate 198,964 downwards.
TAATGCAGGGATTGTCAGCCCGTTTCTGGTTATTGTTGTTGCCGTTACGGCTATCTCTTCGTTCACCATTCCGAGTTACAGCGCAGGCATCAGCCTCCGGTTCCTGCGATTCATCGGCATGTTCTGCGCTGCCTTCCTTGGATTGTTCGGTGTTGTCATGTTCTTTCTATTCCTCTGCAGCCATATCGTCAAGCTGAGATCCTTCGGTGTACCGTATGCAAGCCCCTTGGTGCCTTACCGTTTCAGTGACTGGAAGGATTTGTTCATGCGTTTCCCGCTGCAAGTCATGAAGGAACGCCCTCAAATGATCAAGACCAAGGACTCGGATCGAAAAAAGTAAATGTTGAAGAATATGGCGGAGGTGACACCGATGAGCCGTTCGAGTGATCAAATTACGACTGCACAGGCTGCAGTTATCATTATTAACTACATGCTGGGTGCAGGTATTTTGACATTGCCGAGAACGGCCGTCACAGCAAGCAATTCACCTGACGTGTGGATCTCGGTCCTTCTCTCAAGCCTGCTGATTCTTCTGGCCGGATTCGTTATCGTGAAGCTTTGCCGGAGATTTCCCGGTCAGACCTGGTTTCAATTCGTGCCTCAAATTACAGGCAAAGCAATTGCTTTTCTGATCAGCCTGATCACCATCGGCTACTTACTTACCATCTCGGCGTTTGAGCTCAGAGTCATGGCAGAAGTCACGGGGATGTTCCTGTTAGAAGGAACACCCATGTGGGCGATCGTGATGACCTTTATGTGGGTTGGCCTCTACCTGACTACAGGTGGGATCGGCAGCATAGCCAGGCTGTTCGAGATTATTCTGCCTATCACGCTGGTCATCTTCATCATTACATTCTCGCTCAGCAGCGGGTTATTCGAGATCAACAATCTGCGCCCCGTACTGGGCTCTGGCGTAATACCCGTGCTTCTGGGAATGAGATCGACGACGCTCGCATTTGCCGGCTTTGAGATCATGCTCATCATTATGGCATTTATGAGCTCTCCCCAAAAAGGAATGAAGGCCGTCACTTGGGGAACGATCGTTCCTACGTTTGTCTACCTGGTTGCGCTAGTCATGACCATCGGCGGACTGTCCCTCGGCGGCGTGAAGGTTGCCACCTGGCCCAGTCTGGATTTAATCCGAAGCTTCGAAATTCAAGGCCTGATCTTTGAACGGTTCGAATCCCTGCTGCTTGTCATCTGGATTATGCAGATCTTCTCGACCTTTACCATAACGCATTATGCCGCATCACTCGGCTGGTCGCAGTTATTCGATAAGAACATCCGCCCCTTTCTGTTCATGATGCTGCCGGTTATTTTCTTGATTGCCGTCATCCCGAAAAATATCTCGGAGTTATTCATGCTGGGGCAGATAGTGGGCAATGTGTCGGTTTATTTATTTGGCACCCTTCCATTCTTCCTGCTGATCATCAGCAAGATTCGCCGCAAAGGGGAGACATCCAATTGAATCAGTCTGCACGTATTCTCGGAATGGTGTTCATATGCTCCATGCTGCTTACGACGACGGGGTGTTGGAGCAATGATGAGATCGAGGAATTAAATTTATATGTAGGCCTTGGAATGGACGTTGCCCAAGAATCCAAATTTGAGAAGCAGGTCAATGAGCAGGGAGGGCATTATCCGAAAAAAAAGAACATGACCGTCACCGTTCAAATCACCCCCCCGTCCAGCGGGCAAAAGAAGAACCAGAACTCATCATCACCGCAAGGGGGCAAGTCTTATCTGAACGAGCGCTTGACTGGTGATTCCGTGGTTCAAATCCTTCGGCAATTTGCTCTAAGACGGGAGCGCCCCTTGATTGGCCATCACTTGAAGGTCATTGTGCTGTCCACCGAATTAGCAAAGAAATATAATCTCGAGCAGCTCCTGGACTATATTATGCGGGATAACGACATCCGGCCCAGCTGTCTCATCCTGATCAGTCACGGAAGTGCAGTTGAAGCCTTGAATTCATCGGAGCCCGGGGAAATTCCCGCCTTATATTTGACCGGGTTGTTCGATAACCGTCAATTATCCAACAAGATTCTGCCTGCCATGTCACTGGCCAAGCTCGATGGCATGATGCAATCCGGTTCGAGCTTTCTGCTGCAGAATGTCATTACGGCCGAGGGCGAGCACAAATTCTCCGGAGCAGGCATCTTCAAGGGAACAAGCAAGAAGTGGATCGGCAGTCTAAGCCAAACGGATCTGGAGGGCCTATCCTGGATTACGGGCAAAGTCAGAACAGGCGCTTTGAAAACCTATAAACCGAGAACCGGAGATACGATAACCTATGAACCGAAAGTAACGAAGAGCAAGATCACCCCCATCGTTCGAGGGGATCAAATTTCATTCCATGTCGAGGTCGCATCCAGAGGAGCCCTGATCGAGGACTGGAGCAGTCCGCAGCATACAGCAACCGAGTCTTACCAGGATGAGCTGGAGGGCTACTTCGAGGATACGGTCCGCGAACAAATTCGGCAGGTGCTCTACAAAATGCAGGAGACCTATCATGTCGATGTCGCAGGATTCGGGGAACAGCTCCGAATCAAGCATCCCCGGTTATGGAAAAAGGTTGAGAAGAACTGGGACGAGGCCTTCAGCAAGGCAAACGTAACGTATGATGTGAAGATTAATATTACCAATTATGGTTCTTCCATGAGATAAAGCGCTGCTCCCTCAAGAGACAGCGCTTTTCCTTCTGTCGTTTGCACTTACACCAGGAACATGGCCACAACCGTGGTAACGGTAAGACCGATCAGCACTGGCTTCAAATTACGCCTTGCGAGCTCAAAGGGACTGACGCCGCAAATGGCTGCGGCCGGAATCAGTGCCCACGGTATAAGTGTGCCTCCCCCCACCCAAATTGCGGCAACCTGCCCAAGCGCGGTCAGCGTAGCTGCACCTGATCCGATGGCAGTTGCAAACAATTGCGCGATCGAGCCGGCAAGCGATATGCCGGAGAAGCCCGAGCCGTCCAGGCCCGTAATTGCACCGGTGATGGTCAACGTCACTGCACCCACCGCGCCGTTCAGCGGCACCGCATTCGCAAGCGCAACCCCCAGGTCGTTCACGATCCCGTGGGAAGCTTCCGGAAGCACTTTGCCAAACAAATCGGTAAACGCCGCATCTCCGAGATAGAAGAATGCCGCTATCGGAATGACGGGTCCGAATACTTTGAATCCAAACACGAAGCCCTCAATTAAATACGAGGTGACCTTCTCTAGTCCGCGGTTGCGATGTGCTACCAGCGTAATGATGCTTAAGATAAGGACCGCGGTACCGCCGACCAAGGCTGTTGCATCCCCGCCCTGCAGCTTCAGGATGAACATGGCCGCAACGTCGGCAGCAAACAGCAGCAGAATGGCGATAGCCAGCCATCTTTTCATGCCAGGAGAAATAGGAGCAGCAGCGTCATCCTCTTCAGAACGTGCGGCGAGTGTCTCTCCTGTGCTCTTGATGGTGACCAATCCATCTCTCCAGCTGCCGTTACCCTGATCTCTTCGCATCATCCAGAAAGCCGTCACCGTGGTTACAACTCCCATCACAATGACAAGCGGAACGCTCGCTGCCATCACGCTGGATACCGGCAGACCGGCGGCATCCGCAGTCAATTTAGGCGCGCCCTGGATAATGTAATCCCCCGACAGCGCTATGCCGTGACCGAACAGGTTCATGGCTACCGCAGCACCAAGCGCGGGCAGTCCCACGCGAATGGCTACAGGCAGCAGCACAACTCCGATTAACGCAACCGCCGGTGACGGCCAGAAGAAGAAGGACGTTACCATCATGATGATGCCGATTCCCCAATAAGCCATGGCCGGGGTACGGAGGAACCGGGTTAGCGGGGCTACCATCGTTTCGTTGATGCCGGTCTTGATCAATACCCTGCTCATCGCCACAATGATCGATATGATCATGATTGTACCCATCAGCTCTTTCGTAGCATAAATGAAGGAATTAAACACGCCGGAGACCGAACCGCTCAGCGTTTCCGTTGCCAGCAGGCCAAGCGCAAATATTCCGGTCACGCATATAAGCGTTGTATCGCGCCGCCGGATCAGCAGCGTCATGATCAGGACGATGAACGCCAGGTAAACCCAGTGCATCGCAGTTAATTGAATTCCCATATGAAGTCACGCCCTTTCCCAGGCAGCAGGTTTGTGACTACATCTTATGCGTGGGCCTGGGCAAGGGTTCATAACCCGTACTAACTCACTCTGGCATTTCATATACTTGGTAAATTGCGACCTGTTTCATCAGTTGCTGGCGAGCAATCTGTGAAACTATGAGTAAGTAAAAGGCCCACGCCATGAAGGTGTGGGCTTTTACTCGTACATCATTGCGACTGAATATCTCCTACATCGACAATCCATTTAATCATATCCTGACATATCTGAAGGGTTCTTAATAGCAAACCAGAGGCAGCGGCCTAACATGAGGTCGCTGCCTTTAGTTTGTCTTCATGATGTAAATTCAAATACAGCCCCCCCTCTGTTAACGCACCCTGCGCTCCAAACGCCGGATCTCCTCCTCAATCAAGATAAACCCTGCCTCGATCTGAGGCTTCTCCACGCCGATAATGCATAGCCGAATCCGGTCATTCCGCTGATTCCTCACCAGCAGGTGCTGGTCCACGTTTGTCACCGAAATCCCCTTCTGCTTCAGACGATCCTGCAGTATAGAAGCTTTCACATACTGCGGCAGTTGCAGGGTAATGAACACGCCTGAGGAAGGGCACGTATATTGAATGCCGCTGCCGAAGACACGTGCGCACACTTCGGTAGCATATCGCATCTTCTCTCGGTAATGGTCACGGATTCTGGCGGCATGGCGCCTATACATCCCACTCTTCATGTATAGCTCCAGCGCGCCTTGGGAGAGGATCGGCGACGCTATGTCCGCAGCGTTCTTGTAGTTTATGAACAGGTCCACAAGTCGTTCGGGGAGGATGGCGGCACCCATTCGAATCCCCGGAAGAATCGTCTTGGAGAAACTCTTGATATAAATCACCTGCTTGCCATCGTCCAATGCGTACAATGGATCGGCCTTCGCATCCTCTTCAAGGTCCGCAAGATAATCATCCTCCACGATATAAACACCGTACTTACTCGCAAGCTTCACAATCCGCTTCTTCTGTTCCATCGAATAAGACGTACCGAGCGGATTGAGGAACCTCGGCACCGTGAAGAAGAATTTGATCTGTCCGCTGCCAAAATGGGCCTCCAGCTCTCCCAGGTCAATCCCCTGATCATCCCGCTGGATTCCGATCACCGGACACCCCGCAACATCCGCGGCCGCCAGGAACCCAAAATACGTCGGCTGTTCCACAAGAACTGCCTGCCCCTCCCCCGGAAACGGCATGCGCGTCAGGATCGAGAAGGCCTGCTGAGCGCCTGTCACCACCACGATCTGGCCTGGCTGCGCAAAGATCTGCTGCGCATGGAAGTGCTTTTGCAGCTCATTTCTCAAGGTAGCGATCCCTTGCGGATCGGTGTAACCGAACAGTTCCTCCGTATACAAGGAAATGGCCTGGCGCAGGCAGTGCTCGATCTGCTGGAACGGCAAAAAATTGCCCCTGGGTGTCGTTGAGGCGAAATCGATCGGCCCGCTTTCAGTCCGTGTATGGGAGCGGACCTTCCCCTCTACCAGATAGTACCCGCTCTTGGATACCGCATAGATCACATCTTCGTGTTCCAAGGTCTGATACGCATGAACGACCGTATTGGGACTACACGAGAACATGTGGGCCACGGCCCGGATCGATGGCAGCTTATGACCCGGCCGTATATGACCTTCTTCCACTTCCCGGATCATATACGCAACGATTTGTTCATGCTTCGTATCCATCCCGCTCATCCCCCTGTATTAATACAGTTGCTATAAATGGTCCTTCCATTTTCCGAGCTCATGATTAGAATTAGTTTAACACATTATGAAAGGAAGGTATTTATCATGAAAATGGCTTTCATCCTGTTCCATGGCATGACGGCTCTGGACCTGATCGGCTTCACCGAAGTTATAACCAGGCTCTCCCGCATCCGGCCGGAAGCGGAGGTCTCCTGGGATTACTGCGCGATGACTTCACACATTACCGATGATCGCGGGCTGGAATATGTGATCGGCCGGGTAAAGCCGGATCTTTCCGAATACGAGCTGGTTTTTGTTCCCGGCGGCTTTACCACGCGGAAGCTGCGACAGGATTCCGAGGTAATCGCATGGCTGCAAACGGCCCGGGAAGCAAAACATCTCGTTTCCGTCTGCACCGGATCACTGCTGCTTGGGGCAGCCGGTTTGCTGGAGGGCAAGCGGGCTACCTCCAATGCTTCGGCTTACGATCTTTTGGCACCCTACTGCAAGGAGGTCGTTCAAGCGCGCATCGTGCGGGATGGCCGCCTCATTACAGGCGGAGGGGTGTCTTCATCCATTGATCTCGGCTTCTTCGTGCTTGAAAAGTTGACCGATGCGCCGACCGTGGAGCTCGTAAAATCGGATATGAGCTACCCCTACTACCAGACAGGAACCTCAGCCTCGGTCTATCACGCCAGGATATGACGATGGCCTAATCCCTTCAGGACCCGGGCACCATTCCCCAGTTGTTTGTCCGCTTCTCCTAGTTAGGCAAGCTCGTCATCAGCTTCTCTTTGACCAATCAAGCCTTCCAGAAGCTGTTCCATATTTAATAGATGTGCCAATCCTTCTCTATAATGTGCTTTTCCTCATTATGAAATTTAATGATACACCTGAAGAAATTCCTGAAATAGCGAGTATCGCAAAAAAAGTTTATTCTCTTACTGAACCTTTTTGCCCACGGGAGCGAATTAAGAGTTGTAACAAGTTCAGGAGGGGCCCCTAATGAATGATAAAGAGTTACTTCCGTGGCTTGAAAAAGCGAAGCTCGGCGACGAGTCGGCCTTTCAGCTTGTTTATCAGGCGACTCACCAAGACGTCTATCGGACGGTTGCTTTTCTCATCTACAACAAACAGGACATTGAGGATATCGTGAATGAAGTTTACATGCGCATGTGGCGGTCGATGGACAAGTACGACCCGAACCGGCCATTCCGGTTTTGGTTGCACGGGATCACTGTCCGGCTTGTCCAGGATTGGAAAAGAAAGGCCTGGCGGCGAATTCGTCTCTTTGAACGAAACCGCCAGACGACTTGCGAACCGTTCGACTGGACGGACAACGCTGTCCTGCGGTCCGAAACGCAGCATGAGCTGTTCAGCCTTGTCCGTCAGTTGTCGTACAAACTTCGTGTCGTCGTTATCCTTCGCTATTTTCACGACTATGCTCTGGAAGAAATCGCAGACATGCTGCAAATCCCCGTTGGCACAGTGAAATCCAGGCATCATCTGGCACTGAAAGAACTCCGAAAACGATTCGAGATGACGGGAGGTGACGCATATGTCCATTGACAAGGAATTACGTGAAGAGCTTCGTCAGGTGGCAGATTCGATGCGCTGTCCACCTGAATTGTATGGACGTGTTCAGCAGTCCTACCAACACTATGTGAACGAAAAGAGAGGTAGATCTCCCATGAAAAAACGCATGCTCGCAGGTATTGCCGCAGTAGCCATCCTGATTCCGTCAGCCGTATATGCTTCTTCCTATCTAGCCGATGGTATATTCGGTTCTTCTACAACCATTGAACAGATCGGCGGTACCCAGGAAGATTATCAAGAGATTGAGGAAATGCTTCAAGCAGCAAAAGGCAAACTCACGGAAGATGAATTTAAGGAGTATGTGGAGCTGACCAAGCAGTTGATGCAGTTAAAGCTGAAGATCACCGATAAAAATGGGGTCAAACATGAGGAGAAGCTGACCAAAGAAGAGCAGCAGCAGTTTGAGGAGCTCGCCTCCAAGCTGGCTCCGTACTTCGAGAAGATTAACGGACCCGCCAAGCCGTAAGAAGCAGGGACCCATCCGATGTGGATAGAGTCCCTGTTTTCTTGTCCAGCGAGCCCGGGTCGCAGCCCTTATACGATGGTCTGCTCAAAAAGCCATCTCTTGCACCGTGGAACAGTACCATTACTTTCAGCCGATCGGCATGACTACGCCTTATGGCGCATCTATCCTGGAGATGATCGGCATAACCTGCTTATCAAGCATACGCACGTAACCGATCATCAATAAGCTCCATCAGCCACGCCCGCTCACCGGGAACGTCTTCTCTCAATCTGGCAGCCGCTACCGGCAACATCCAGCGGTGGATATCCTCCCGCTTTGCATGGGACAGGCGGCAGTATTCGTTCAGGTATACTCTATTCCATATCGTACGGGCAGCCCGAAGCGCAGCCGCCATAATCCATGATTGCTGCAACGGGTTAAACGGAGACTGAAACATCAAGGATGTCCTGGCGACATCGCACAGAGGGTTACCGACATTGGCGTTGTTCCAGTCAATCGCCCGGCATCCATCCTCCGTAACCACTATATTGTCCGGATGAAAGTCTCCATGACAGATGGAGTCCCCTTCCGGCAAAGACTCCAGCATCTTGCAGATCGTCTGAGCTTTATCTTGTAAAATGCCGCGGGCATCCATTATGGCATGCTCCAAATTATCTTTTTGCCGCGGAAGTATGGTTGTTGTGCAGCCGTGAGTGGCATGCTGGAGCCGCGCCATATCCCGCGCGCATTTCCTTAACTGGAGCGGGGACGATTGCACCTGATGCAGCATCGAGGACCCTGTAATTCGTTCATATACGAGCCCTGTCCTCCCCTCGAGCTCCACCATGCCAAATACGGCCGGTGCCGGCACGCCGGCTTCCGAAACAATGCGCCCCATCTCCGCCTCATACGTTATCCATTCCGGACGGTACCCTTGGTAGAACAGCTTCAAGGCCTGAAACTCGCCCCATTCGTAGACCTCTGCACTCCTGCCCTTTCCGATCAAGACACCCTTCTCCAAAGCACTTCCTCCATATCTTTATCAGCTTGATTTAGACGTCGAACGCATCACTCATCCCTTGGTTCCCTTCTCCATGGTTATTGCGCACTACCCTTCATATGATGCCATTGTACGATAATCCGGCTGATCTGAATTCCCGCCCCGGTATGAGAACTTACTCCGTCCAGAGACCGAGTTGTTCAAAGTGTGCACAGACAAATCCCATCTGTAAGATCAAGCTAAAAAGGGGCGACCCCACTTGGTATAAACCAAGCGGGATCGTCCCCTTATCATCTGTTATTATGATTCGTCCGGCAGCACAATCGTTTTTTGCTGCGGGTCCCAGCGCCATAGCGGAGCTTTCCCCTGCAGATGCAGGCCGCCAATCCACTTATCGACGATGTTTGTATGCGCGTAGTCCGATTTCCCTGCCAATACATCCCTTCCCAGACTCGTCACCTGAAGCACGCAATCTCGGAAATCGGGAGCCTTCTCCTTGAAATTTGGAAATGATGCTGTGACATCAATGTCCAGCAATGCATGCGGTCCCTCCGTCATCGCGGATAAATAATACCAGAACTCCAGATCACCCATCCCGAGTACATCAAGCTGGTCACCTACCTTCCGAAATAACTCATAAGGTGTGTTGATTCCACCCGCCACAGCCTCTAACGTGGCCTGCTCGATGATCCCGAGCCCGCTGCTCACGGAAGGCAGACGTGACAGGTGAGCTTCAAATGCATCTCTGACAAACGGCAGCGCCGTATTATCGTCCTGCAAGATGCGCTGATGTTCCTGCGGCTGATCCGAAGTGTAGGCTTCCCATACCTTACTTCCCAGCGTTAGCTCCTCATCTCCGATTGTGTGCCATGTACCCGCCAAAGTCTCCAGCTGCGCTGTGCTAAGCTGCCCCAACCCGCGGAACAGCTCGATACCGGGATACGCGCCTATGCACAGCAGGCTAAGCTTCGTATTCCCCAGCGGCCGGTCCTTAAACCAATTCAACAAATAAGACAGCATCGTCTGGTCAAACAGGTCATGCTCAAACCAAAGCACAACTTCATCATATTTTCCAAAATCCTGCAGCTTCCGTTCCTGCAACTCACATGTATCCCAATATTCCTTCTGCGGAATTCCAAGCGTTTGCTCCAGATATTGCGCCCTTGCCTTTCGATTATCGGGCTCATCCATTTGCGGGAATACCGGACCGAACGAGTACAGCTCCCTCCAAACCAGAATATCCCCCTGGGTATTCCCTTGCTTCAGCTTATCCCCGACCGAATCTCCATTTACGATATGCAGCATGCGTTTACCTCCCTCATATAGATCAGAGAACACCGATACAAAGTCGGCAACATGAAGCGTGTTCTTCAGCTTCCGCCGTGCATCAAACAGCCTCTTCTTCAAGGCAGACAAGGACACATCCAAATATTCAGAAATTTCCTGAAGGCTGTAGCCCTGAAAATAATACAGCTGGACCGCAATCCGCATGTTCGATGGCAGATCCGCAATCGTGGCGTGCAGTTGACCGATCATTTCTCTCTTCTCCACGATCGACTCCAAGCTGTACTGATTTACGATGGGCTTCTCAAGCTCATGGAGCGGCAGTGTCCGAAACTGCTTTCGGCGCAGGTATCTGTAGCATTGACGCTCCACGATCACCTTGAACCATCCGGGAAAACGTCTGGGGTCCTGCAGCTTATGGAGATTGCCAAAAGCCTCGGTGAACGCCTCCTGCACCGCATCTTCCGCTAAATAGGGATCCTGTAATTTGTCGTAAGCCACAGCTAACGCCATACCTGTATAATGTTTGACCAATTTTTCATGAGCTTCCGCGATACCCCTCTTGGCATCCTCGATCCACTGGAACACTTTCTTCCGTACCTCCCTTCATCGTGTCTCTATAACGAAGTGCCACTTTGTATGAAAAAGGTTACCTTCCTGGTTGACATTCACATAAGACCTGTGTAATGATTCTGATCAAATCCATCCTGCTTGCTCTTATGCTGAACAGGCGATGGAATTCATGAACAACATACCACACGGCTATGAGAAGAAATAGTAGCTTATTTCCAAGGTTAAAGCGAACCGGCGGTTGGTGCGAGGCCCGGTACCCTGGAATATGTGAATGGATCTTCTCGCTTCAACCCGAACCTCTGAAACGCTTGAGCAGTAGGCCTTGACGGTGCTCCTCCGTTACCTTGGGAGAGATGACAGGAAACAACGAGCAGTCAAGTTCCTATGTCATGCTTAAGTGCGACACTTCAGTCGAATTCGGGTGGTACCGCGGAGTTACACTTCGTCCCATAGGGGGATGAGGTGTTTTTTGTGTTGTTCCAAATCATCAGGAGGTGTGTAATGAATCGATTATTGTCAGGCATCAAACCCAGCGGAGATTTGAATATCGGCGGATACGGAGGCGCCCTTCGCCAGTATGTGAACCTGCAGCATGATTACGAATCCTATTTCTTTGTGCCCGATCTTCATGCGGTAACGGTGTATCAGGATCCTAAGAAGCTGCATAAGCGTACGCGGGACATAGCGGCTCTGTACGTCGCGTCGGGCGTGGATCCCCGTAAAGCGACGATCTTTCTGCAATCGCAGGTCCCTGCCCATGCCGAGCTTAGCTGGCTGCTGGAGACGCAGGCACATTTCGGGGAGTTAAAGCGAATGACCCAATTCAAGGAGAAATCGGAAGGGAAAGATACAGTGAGCTCGGCACTGTTTACGTACCCGGTCCTGATGGCGGCCGATGTGCTCCTCTATCAGGCAACGCATGTGCCTGTCGGCGACGACCAGAAGCAGCATCTGGAGCTGACCCGTGATGTGGCGGAGCGCTTTAATAACCGGTTTGGCAGCACGTTTATAATCCCTGAGCCGATCATTCAGGACATTGGCTCCCGCGTCATGGGATTGGATGATCCATCGAAGAAGATGAGCAAGAGCAATCCCAACAAGAACAGCTGCGTCCACATGATGGATTCGCCGGAGGATATCCGCAGGAAGTTCTCCAAAGCCGTTACCGACTCCGAAGGCGAGGTTCGTCACGATTGGGAGCAGAAGCCTGCTGTCAGCAATCTGATCGAGATTTATTCCGTATTCTCCGAGGAAGATATCTCCGTCATCGAGAAACGATATGAAGGTCAGGGGTATGGCACCTTCAAGAAGGAATTGGCCGAGGTGGTCATTGAGAAGCTGCTTCCGATTCAAGAGAAGTTCCATCAAATTGTGGATTCTTCCGAGCTTGACCGCATCTTGATGGACGGGGCCCAGCGGGCTGCCGAAACCGCCAGCGGAACACTCCTTGCAGCCAAGAAAGCGATGGGTTTTGTCACGTTTTGAAAGAACCGCAGGGCGTCCATTTGTTGACGGTTTCCTTAGGGAATCAGATCAAAGGGCGCCCTGACTCTGATGGCGCAGCTGATCAGCTACGGCCCGTTGATTACTTCAGGGATTATCAAGAACAATAGGGGAACGCAAAAAAAAAAGAAGCTCGGATTCCCTCGCTTCTCTTCTAGTAAAACGGCATGCCTTCGTTCTAATTGATCAATTGCTTCACTAATTCGCGATTTCGTTCCTTAAATACATCATTATGCGAAGAAACCATGGCGTAACTTGTGGCGTCCGGTTCAATGAATTGCTTCGCGCTGTTCACCGCATTCGCTGCATCCTGGAAAGCACCCGCAATCAAGTGCAGCTTCCCGTCAAAATGCAGGATGTCACCTGCGGCATACAGTCCGGGTACGGAGGATTTACAGCTTGCGTTGCCCGCAATATAATAGTCGTCTTTCCGTTCAATCTCGAGCTTGCTGTTCTCCAAGAGCGACATATCCCGTTCGTAGCCATGGTTAATGATGACTTCGTCCACGGCCAGATACGAAACTTCCCCCGTCTCGTTATTGGTCAGTTCCACCCGCTCGATCACCTCATGATTATCGGAAGCAATAAGCTTCGTGATTGATGTATTGAGATGACAGGTCGCCTTACTGTTCATCAACTGCTCCACCTGGGCTTCATGACCCGACAATTCGCCCTTGCGATAGGCCAGGAACACCTTCTCCGCCACAGGCTCCAACTCGTTTGCCCAATCCACCGCCGAATTTCCTCCGCCCGACACGATGACGGTCTTGCCCTTGAAATGCTGCAGGGACTTCACCGTGTAATTCAGGTTCGACACTTCAAACCGCTCTGCTCCTTCAATCTTCAGCTTCTGCGGATTCAGGATGCCTCCGCCGACCGCCACGATAACCGTTCTGGACAGATGCACGCCGGAATGCGCGGTATGTAATTCGAATAGCCCTTCCTCGTTGCGGACAATCGATTCCACTTTCTCGTTTAGCAGCACTTCGGGATTAAACGTCAAGCCTTGCTGAACCATCTGTTCGATCAGCTTCGCGCCCGGAGTCGGCGTCAGCCCTCCGACATCCCATATCATTTTCTCCGGATAGACGTGAACCTTCCCGCCTAGCATGGGTTGATATTCTATAATCTTGGTCTTCATTCCACGCAGTCCACTATAAAAAGCAGAATATAATCCTGCTGGTCCTCCACCAATAACGGTTACATCAAATATCTCATTCCCACTCATGCATTTCACTCCCGGTCTATAGATTAAAAGGCTGTTGTGATCACCTTGTAACGTAAATGATTATCATTATCAATTAGTATACGTTGACTTCCTCTGTTTTACAATCAAACATTTATAAAAAATTCATTTTGTCATAATTTCGCCTATATACAGTCATTCCATAAGACCATAACCTACATGTTGTTATTATTATGAAGAAACATGAATATTATTTGAAATTTCCATTAAGATATTTATTGACAACGGCGCGCCTCCACATTATATTTATGGATGAAATTGAGAATCATTATCGTTTGATTGCTAACTATTCTGGAGGTGACATGATGATTCGCCTAAGTACAGATCGAATAAGCGTCGGCTACGGCGAGAATCTGATATTGAATCGTCTTAATGTAGATATTCCTGATAAAAGAATCACAACTATTATCGGTCCTAACGGCTGCGGCAAGTCTACTCTTTTGAAAGCCGTTACCCGCATTATTCCCTATCAAGCCGGAGCCGCCATTCTCGATGGAGAAGAAATCGCCAAGATGAACACGAAGCTGCTGGCGAAGAAACTCGCAATTCTGCCTCAGACACCCGAAGGGCCAGGCGGACTGACCGTTGGCGAGCTGGTATCTTATGGCCGCTATCCACATCAGCGCGGTTTTGGCCGCTTGTCCAAGCAGGATATGGAAGTCATTGACTGGGCACTGGAGGTTACGGGAACCCAGGAATATAAATATCGCTCGGTGGATGCTCTGTCCGGTGGGCAGCGCCAGCGGGTATGGATTGCGATGGCACTTGCGCAGGAGACCGAGATGATTTTCCTCGACGAGCCGACCACTTATCTGGATATGGCGCATCAGCTTGAAATTCTGGAGCTTCTGGAGAAGCTGAATATCGAGCAGCAGCGTACCATTGTCATGGTTCTGCATGATCTCAACCAGGCTGCAAGATTCGCTGATTACATCATTGCGATGAAAGACGGAGACATCATTCAAGCCGGAGATCCGGAAGAGGTTATCTCCCACGATGTATTAAAGAAAGTATTCCATATCGATGCAGAGATCGGCCGCGATCCCCGCACCGCGAAACCTATATGCATCACATACAATCTATTAAAAGGGGAAAAAGAGAATGTACTCAAAACGGAGCAAAACGACAACTATGAAGAAGCTACTCATCCCGTTTATCGCACTGCTGTTCATTCTTAGCGCTTGCAACAGCAAGCCGGCAGAGACAAGCAGCAGCAATGCAGGAACTACCGAAACACCTAAAGCGGAACAAAAGGAAACTGCAGCGGGAACCATTACATATGAGTCCGAGAACGGACCCATCGAGGTGCCGGCCAATCCGCAGCGTGTCATTGTGTTATCCGCGTTCACAGGCAACCTGATTGCGCTGAACGTCAATCTTGTCGGGGTTGATTCCTGGTCTAAAGACAATCCGGCATTTGCGGATAAAATCAAGGATGCTATGGAAGTCAGCGACGAAAGTCTGGAGAAAATCATTGAGCTTGATCCCGACCTGATCATCGGTCTCTCCAATATCAAGAACGTCGACAAACTCAAGGAGATTGCGCCAACTGTTACCTATACCTACAACAAAGTGGATTATCTGACCCAGCATCTGGAGATCGGAAAGCTGGTTAACAAGGAGAAAGAGGCGCAAGCCTGGATCGACGATTTCAAACAACGCGCCCAAAAAGCCGGTGAGGATATCCGTGCTAAAATCGGTGAGGATGCCACGGTTTCCGTCATCGAGAATTTTGAAAAGCAAATTTATGTATTCGGCGATAACTGGGGCCGCGGTACCGAAATTCTCTACGGGGAAATGAAGCTGAAAATGCCTGAGAAGGTAAAAGAAATGGCATTGAAAGACGGCTACTATGCGCTGTCCGCAGAAGTACTGCGGGAGTTTGCAGGCGACTACGTGATCTTCAGTAAAACCCCTGGGGCGGATAGCTCTTTCCAGGAGACCGAAACATACAAACAAATACCGGCTGTGAAGAATGGCCACGTATTCGAAGCTGATGCGACACGGTTCTATTTTAACGATGCTACTACGCTCGACTACCAACTGGATTTCTTTATTGAACATTTTCTGGGCAGCTAACATATGAATCTGCCATGGGCCAGACTAACTACGAGTTATTCAAACTTTAAAATGAAAAGATGATTCTCATGCCAACAAAACGGTCTATTCCTTTTTCTCTTAAATTGATCGCAGGCATCATCGTATTCATTGGCATGTTTGTCATTGCGATGGTGTTCGGTGCGGCTGAAACCACCATCAAGGATGTGTGGTTTGCCCTTACCACCTCAATGCAAGGCGAGAAATTATCCATCCTTCGGGAAATTCGCCTGCCCCGTGAGGTTGCTGCCATTCTGGTAGGAGCCTCGCTTGCGGTCTCCGGCGCCATCATGCAGGGAATCACGCGCAATCCGCTGGCTGACCCCGGTCTGTTAGGCCTTACCAGCGGAGCAAATGCGGCTCTGGCTTTTACGTTGGCCTTCATTCCTGCCGCCAATTATTTCGGCATTATGGTGGCCTGCTTCATTGGATCGGCGGTTGGAGCTGTCATGGTCTTCGGAATCGGAGCCATGCGAAGAGGCGGTTTCTCTCCCCTGCAGATGGTGTTGGCCGGTTCAGCTGTCTCGGCATTTTTGTACGCCATCGCAGAAGGCATCGGTATTTATTTTAAAATATCCAAAGATATATCCATGTGGACGGCAGGCGGCGTAATCGGCACGTCATGGGGTCAGCTTCAGACGATATTTCCGTTTATTCTAATAGGCATTGTCATCGCCATCGTATTATCCAGACAGCTGACCATCCTCAGCTTGAGCGAAGAAGTCGCTGTCGGCTTGGGGCAAAATATCGCAGCCATCAAACTCATTCTGTTTGTGGTGATTGTCCTCCTGGCAGGAACGTCCGTAGCATTGGTAGGGAATCTGGCCTTCCTCGGCCTCATGATTCCCCATATCGTCCGTGGTATCGTTGGAACCGATTACCGCCACGTGATTCCGATGTCGGCAACGGTTGGGGCCATCTTCATGCTGTTTGCTGACACGGTTGGCCGGACGCTGCATGCTCCTTATGAGACGCCGGTTGCAGCCCTGATTGCTATTATGGGATTGCCCTTCTTCCTGTTCATAGTGCATAAAGGAGGGCGTGGAATAACATGATTCATCCATCCTTAGTAAGAAAGCAGCGGATAACGTTTATTGCCCTGTTCGTGCTGACACTGCTGACCATCCTGATCGGGCTTGGTCTGGGTTATTCGTCCGTCAGCTATGACCGGATTCTGCCGACCCTGTTCGGTCAGGGCAGCTTCAAAGAAAAGTTCATTATCTTTGATGTTCGTCTGCCGCGCATGATCATCACGCTGCTGGCAGGGATGGCACTTGCGCTCTCCGGTGCTATTCTGCAGAACATTACCCGCAACGACCTCGCCGATCCCGGCATTATCGGGATTAACTCCGGCGCTGGGGTAGGGGTAGCCGTGTTCTTCTTGTTCTTCCCGATTGAAGCTGGTTCCTTTATATACATGCTGCCGCTTGCCGCATTTATCGGTGCCGTGCTGACCGCGGTGTGTATCTACCTGTTCTCATTCCGAAAAGGCCAAGGCCTGCAGCCCGTTAAACTGGTGCTTACCGGCGTCGGGTTCTCCATGGCGCTTTCGGGTGTCATGATTGTACTCACTTCATCCGCTGAACGAACCAAGGTCGATTTTATAGCCAAATGGTTAGCGGGTGGTATATGGGGTACCGATTGGCCCTTCATTGCTGCGCTACTGCCATGGCTGATTATCCTGGTTCCCTTCACGCTGTACAAAGCGCAGCGCATGAACTTGCTGGGATTAAGCGACCCCGTAGGCATCGGGGTGGGCGTGTCCATCGAGAAGGAACGCATTGTGCTGCTTCTGGCGGCTGTAGCTCTTGCAGCATCTGCCGTGTCTGTGACGGGCGGCATTACGTTCATTGGGCTCATGGGTCCGCATATCGCCAAAGCGCTCGTAGGTCCGCGGAATCAGCTCTACATTCCGATTGCGGTATTGATTGGCGGCTGGCTGCTGCTGCTTGCAGACACGATCGGGCGCAATATCGTAGATCCTGACGGCATCGCCGCCGGGATCATGGTTGCCATCATCGGTGCGCCGTATTTTGTATATTTGCTGCTCAAGAAAAAATAACAGGTTTTCCTGTTGGTTTTCCCAAAGCCTTTATTCGCTCCCCGCGGGTGTAATAAAGGCTTTTTTTGCAGTACGACCGTTGTGGTCCATGCCGAACCTATATCTTCAGCAACAAAATAAAAGGGAACACTGCATGAGTGCCCCTTATGGTAAACCGTAAAGTATCTGTTCCCGCTGCTTACGACGGTTTCTTCTCACTTCTTGCCCTTGTTCGCAGCCTCCTCCAGATGACGGAACCGTTTGAGATCGGCCTTCCGAATCGGAAGCGGTTCACGGCGCAGCAGCTTCACGATCGCAATAATGAGAAGCAGCAGCAGCACCGTGAATGGCAGTGCTGCGATCAGCGAAGCCGTCTGCAAGGCTTCCAATCCACCGGCGTAGAGCAGCACGCCGGCAATTGCTGCCATGAGTGTGCCCCACACGATTTTTGCAATTTGAGGAGGGTTCAGGCTGCCGTAAGTCGTCATGCTGGATAAGATATAGGTCGCTGAATCCGCTGAAGTCACCAGGAAGGTCAGAATCAAGATAATCGCGAGCACATTCATCACAGACGAGAAGGGCAACTGGTTAAACAGCTGGAATAAAGCGGAGGTGACATCCGCATTGACGGCCGCCGCAATCCCTGTATTCTCGTGCAGATCAAACCAAATTGCCGTCCCGCCGAAGACAGCAATCCAGAGACAGGCAATGACGGGCGGCACGACCATCACACCCACAATGAATTCCCGAATGGTTCTTCCCTTGGAAACTCTGGCTACGAAGGCTCCCACATATGGCGACCAGGCAATGGCCCACGCCCAGTAAAAGATCGTCCATTCCCGTACCCATGTCCCTTCCGCATAAGGTTGGAGCCTCAAGCTGTACGACACAAAATTCGAAATATAATCCCCGATTGCCAGCGTAAACGTTTCTAGTATGAATACAGAGGGTCCGGTAATAAATACAAACAATAAAAGGACAAGTGCCATCGCGAGGTTCAGATTGCTTAAATACTTAATGCCCTTGTCCAGTCCCGTAGTCGAAGAGATCATATACGCTACAAAAATAATCCCCAGCACGATCAATTGCAGACCGACCCCATTGTTAATTCCCATAATGGAGTTTAAGCCGCCGCTCATTTGCAGCACGCCCAGTCCAATAGAGGTAGCTATCCCCATGACTGTAGCGATAACGGCCAGAATATCAATCGTATTCTTCACGCCCCGTTTGGTGCCGGTGACAGGTTCAAGTGCCGTAGAGACCAGCCCGTCCTTCTGCTTGCGAAATTGGAGAAAAGCGATGACAAGACCAACCAGGGCGAAGACGGACCACTGACTGATTCCCCAATGAAAAAAGGAATAGCCCATAGCCACACGCGCGGCCTCCACGCCCTCTGCTTCCACGCCTGCAAAGGGTGTATTAAAGAAATGGCTCATCGGTTCGGCAACACCCCAGAATACCAGCCCCACCCCGAAACCGGCGGAGAACAGCATGCCGATCCAGGTAAAGAACGGATAATCCGGCTTTTCCTTGTCTCCGCCTAAACGAATCGTGCCATATTTGCTTGCCGCAACCCAAATTAGAAAGATGATGATGATGAATATCGAGAGCAAATAGAACCAACCGAAACTATTGGTTGTGAATCTAAAAAGATACCCTGCTACTTCCCCGAATGCCCCCGGTCTAATAGCCCCCAGAATAGCCAAAACCGCAATGATTACGGCCGATATCGAAAATACAACGTTTTTAAACAAACTTCCTTTCACACGCTCCACCTCAGCCAATTCGTTATGAATTCCTATACAGTATTTGTTTTTAAACCAGAATTGATGTGCTTAATCGGTAAATTGGCTTGTTGCAGGGAATTGTCATCTACAGGGAGATCGTGAGACAACAGCCCGGCGGTGGCTGGTTGTACATCGTATCGTGGATCTTCCACTCAGGTTAAATGTGATGGCATGAATATAGTCGTTACATAAAAAAAAGCAATCCGCCGCTTGTTATAAACAAGCCGGATTGCTTCTTGGACTCACGATATTTATTCCTTCACGAATTCCTTCGTGCTGCGCACCGTGTCAATCTGACGAACCATGCCCTCAATCTGCTCGCGCTTCGATTCCAGGAATGGAGGCAGGGACAATTTCTCGCCCAGCGTCTCATACGGCTCATCCCCCATGAAGCCCGGACCGTCGGTTGCGAATTCAAACAGAATCTGCGGGGCCACCCGTGCGTACAGGGACTGGAAGAAGAAGCGGTCCACGAAGCCCGATGTATGGAACTGGAAGTCGTCCAGACGCTTGATCCAGTGCTCCAGCACCGATCGGTCCTCTACCCGGAAGGCAGCGTGATGAACGGTTCCGAAACCCTGCTGCGCTCTTGGAAGAACCGCATTATACTCAACCACCACCTGAGCGCCATTGCCGCCTTCACCAACCTCAAACAGATGAAGCGAGCCTTCCTTGGCAATTTCCGTAAACTGCAGCACGTTCTCCATCACTTCCTTGAAGGGATCGAAGCTGGATACCCGCACAAAGACCGGGCCAAGTCCGGTAATGGCGTGTTCCAGCGGGATCGGTCCATTCTGCCATGGCGTTCCAGAAGCCACGCCTGCATTGTTCTCATCGGAGATGAGTTGATACTGCTGATCATCAAAATCAACAAAAGCAAGTGTTTTCTTGCCAAACAGCTCTTGAATGCCTTGGTGCTTCACATCCGTCCGGTCAAAACGCTGAACCCAATATTCCAAAGCCGCATCATTAGGAACCCGAAATGAGGTTTTGTAAATCTCGTCTGTGCCATGTCTTCCTTTTGGAATACCCGGGAAATCAAAGAAGGTCATATCCGTTCCCGCACTCCCCTTATCATCGGCGAAGAACAAATGGTACGTCCGAATATCATCCTGATTGACCGTCTTCTTCACCAAACGCATCCCCAGAACATAAGTGAAGAACTCATAGTTCTTCTCAGCACTGCTTGTAATCGCTGTTACGTGGTGAATTCCTTTTAATCCATTCATGTTTAAATTCCTCCATCTCATATCATAAATTGTTTGCACGACTATCTTGAATTATTACTTCGATTTAATATATCTTTAATTTAAGATAATAATATCATGATATTCCTGGTTCGTCAATCCCTTCAAGAATTCGAAAATTTGTCGATATCAAAAAAAGGATCGTAAAACAACACATCGCAAAAACGGTCGGAGAGGCTCCGGCCGTTTTTTTGTTATACACATTGTGCGCACATGAGTAGTCGGGGACATGCTTGGATCGCTGTCGACCATCATTAGGCAGCCTTCATGATTGCGCTACGTACCTGTATTGGATAACCCAATAACAGGGAACAACTCGACGCGCCGATGAGTCTCCTCATGGTATAGCCATCCATCCCGAACATGGTCCACAAAAAGCAGTCCATTAAGATGGTCGATCTCATGCTGTATACACCTCGCCAGGTAATCCTCACCCTCCAGGATGATCGTCTCTCCCTGCCGATTCAGGGTCTTCACCTTAACGTGATGGGCTCTTTGCACATACCCGTAATATCCTGGATAAGATAGACAAGCTTCCGGGCCCACCTGCTCACCGTTCATCTCCACAATTTCAGGATTAATAAGTTCAATCAACCCTTCACCGCAGTCCATAACAATAAGTCTTCGCAAAATACCGATTTGTGGTGCGGCAAGGCCGGCACGGCCAGCGCTGTCATACAACGTTTCCGCCATATCATCGAGTATCTTTAATGCCCTCGCATTCACGGGATCAACAGGCCGCGCGACTTTTCGCAGAATGGGATCGCCGAATGGCACTATAGCTTTTACTGTCATCCATTTATGCCCCCTTTGTTTTAGAAGGAGGTGTATGCACCCATAAGTCCCCTGGAGTACACTCTAAGGTTGTGCACAGGGCATCTAACGTCTCTGCCTTCATCTGCCTGGGCTGGCTCGTCAGCAATGCACTAATGGAAGCCGCTGAAAGACTGTAATCGGCCTTCTCTTTCATCAGCCTCGCTAACGCAGCTCCCGACCATATCCCTCTCTTTGCCATAACGTTTCGTAGCATCCATTCGAGCAAAGGGTCCCCCTCCATTCCACACACAATATTAGTTCACACCTTATTTTATTAGGTGTCACCTAATATTACAAACTATTTTCCTGCTAATATAGAGGCATAATCTCAAGAAGAGCAGCACTGGGTTCAATCGCCCAAAAACAAACGGAAAGGGACTTCCCCAAAATCATACAGATTTCCCGGAAGCCCCTTAAGGTCTCATCTCACTTCATATACCGCAGCACTTCTTGCAGATCTGCGACAATCAATCTGCTAGCCTGATACCCGTTCAGCCTGGACGATAAGACGATGCGTCGCCTCGTAAAGAGGGTCGCAAGTAATCAGCGTAAGCCTCTGTTCATCAGGGTTGCCTTCCAATACGGACACATCCGTTGGTTCCACAATCGAGATCTGATCCACGCGATAAACCAACTCGCGTCCTGCTGTCATAACAATGATCTCATCACCGTATGTGAGCTCATTCAACCGATTAAATAGCCGCCCGGTCTTATGGGCACGATGGGCAGCAATGGCTGCATTCCCGGTGTGGCCGAGCTTCGCCGTACCCGTAACGCGAGCCGCTGCATTTTTCATGTTAGACTGGGTTGCCCCTTCAAGAATGGGCAGCTCCAGATCCAGCTTATCAATTCGAATAATGCCGATGGGCGATCCGGCTTCATAATCAGCAGGCTCCTCTTGTCCGGAAGCAGCCATCTCTCCCTCGTCCAGGATGCGAGACAATTCCATGTACTGATAAGCAGCGGAATCTTGTACAGAACGCTGCTCAGCTTCGACCTCTAATCGCGCGGCTTCCCTCAGCAATTCCTTCTGCTGGCGGTCCCCATTCCAATCGCGAAGGATTGGATATAAGAACACGAGAAGCCCAACCACGATAAGAGCAATTGAGAGTTTTCTCATTCTATCCGTCCTTCCCTATGGATGAATTAACATTCAAAATCCCCCTCTCCATGCATCAGCAGGAGAAGGGGATTTCATCCATTATTGACGCTTATTGCGCAGACGACTCAAGAAGAAACCTGCGAGCATAAGTGCAAGCCCTCCGAATTGGAGCGGATGCGGATTGCTCTCTCCTGTTTTCGGAAGCATGGCGGCCCCGCTGTCCGGTTTGGTTTCATCAACCGGATCGGCGCTATTCGCATCATGCTCCGTCGGTGGAGCCGGCTTATCTTCCGGCTTGGATATCTCATTACTAACCAAAGCGCCCTCTTCCGGTTCCTCTACAGGAATCGGTTCTGGATCAACTTCGCCCGGAACTGCCGGGTCAACAGGATGGGCTGGCTTGTCCACCCCATCGTGATCACCGGGCGATACAATCTCCCCGGGGACGGTCGGCGTCCCATTATCGGAATGACCTCCCGGTGATGGGCCAGGGCTGCCCGGATTAGGGCCAGGGCTGCCCGGATCGGGACCGGGGTTACCTGGATCAGGACCCGGGGTGCCCGGATCGGGACCAGGGGTGCCTGGATCAGGGCCGGGGTTGCCCGGATCGGGACCAGGGGTGCCTGGATCAGGGCCGGGGTTGCCCGGATCGGGACCGGGGTTACCCGGATCGGGACCAGGGGTGCCCGGATCAGGGCCCGGGTTACCTGGATCAGGACCAGGGGTGCCTGGATCGGGGCCGGGGTTACCCGGATCGGGACCAGGGGTGCCTGGATCAGGGCCGGGTGGAACGCTTTTTTTGCTGTTCGTGATGGTGATTCGCTTGATGTTGCCTGTCTGTTTAATGCTTGAATCGATCGTAACCGTAGTCGTCGCCTGATCGATCACATACCCTTGCGGAGCAGCCGTCTCTTCCAGAACATATTGGCCATACAGCAATTTTGTAAACAACACCTTGCCGTCCGCATCGGTTGTCAGTGTCACGGCTGGTCGCTTGCCCTCTTGGTCTCGAAGAACGAAGACGGCTCCTTCCAGGGCAAGAGCAGCATCATCCTTATCGACTTTCAGGACCTCCAGACTGCCGCGGACCCCGGAGCCGGTGCCGGAGCCTGAAGACATGCGTACTTCGATCTCCTGTGTAGTCTCACGGATACCGGTTGTAATACCAAGCCCCTCAAAGGAGACGCTATTGCCCACCTTTTCTCTGTCTGCCGCATCAATCAGTGTTTCATACTCCACAATATAAGCCTTATCAATCGGGTTCTTGAAGCGAAGCACGAAGTATTCGGTCGCTCCATAGATGAATTCCAGCGTGTAGTCCTGGTCACGCACTAACTCGGCTGCCTTGGAAACCGCACCATTCGCGGCAACAGTGGTTGCGTAGACGTGGAACGAATCTTCCACCAGGATGAGATTGCTTGTGGGCTCATCCATAATCGTGGCTTCTTCCACATAAGATTGACCGCGGTTAACATAGACGGTCCACTTCAGCTTCTCACCGTTCTGCACGCCGTTCTTGAATACATATTCGCCACCTTGCGGAATGCTCACCTTGGCCGTCCACTCCGCCAGCTTGCTTGTGCCATCAAGAAAAATGCCTGTATTCGACACTTCGCTTGCAATGACCTCTCCGTCTAACGTGGTTTTGAACACAATCTGATAAGGGCTGTTGATAGCGTTCTTGAACGCTACCCGCAGCTCGTTGCCATTAGCTTCATCCGGAAACACCGCATCATACAGGATCGGGTCTACGAGATCTCCCCGAGTTGTCCCGTTAGCAGCGCCCGTCAGTTTCATTTCATATACGAGAAGCGACCCTGGAACAAACTTCTGATTCTGCAGCAGCTTATCGGTGAAGACGGCTTGTGCCACTTCTTTTTTATTATAATTTGCCCGGATGGTCCAGGAGATCTCCTTGGTTCGCGGATTGTATGCACCGCTCTTGTCCCCGTTGGCCTTCGTTAAATTATCGGGGCTCAGCACAGCGTCCTTTGTTATCGTCTTGTTCTGGGTACCTTCAAGCCAAGCCAGATGAGCCCGGTTACGGAACTCGGACTTGGTCTTATCGATTTTCCAATCGTTGTTGAAAGTCGTGGTGTACGTCACCTTCAAAGTCTCGTTGAACGTCTGATGGAAGGTAACCGTGAAGCCTTTCTTAGGCTCGTCTTCCTTCGCCGTATACCAGGAGGGATCAACCGCACTTCCATCTGCGTGGAGCACCTTCAGCGTACCGGCAACCAGCTCTAACCCGCCATTCGGGAACGTATCGGTCAGTACCACCGAGTCCATATCGAACTGGTCTTCGTTGAGGCTGATTTCCCATGTTGTCGTTTTGGCGTTGTAATCCACCGCTCTGTTGTACTTCTTGAGGATAACAGCCTCATGCTTCTGGCTAGCCGTCTTCGTTACGCCATTGGCCTTAACCGTATTTACCACAGTCTCATCCGTATAGATGCGATCATCGGTTTTGGTCCTATAGGTGATGATATAGCCGGAATCGATATCACTTTGGAAGGACAGATCAAATCCGTTCTTCCCATTATCATTCTGTACAGGTGTCAGGATATAATCGGTTCCCTCAACCAGCTCCGCGCCTCCGGTTCCGGCATGTCTTACCTTAAATGAGCCGGATTCCAGCTCCTGAGTCCCGTTGAAGCGGTCTGCCAGAACGGCATCCTGCCGGGAAATCTCTTTTTCACGGAAATTGTATTCGATACTCCAGCCGATCGTCCGGGTGCCCTTGTCATAGCTGGCAACCTTCTTTGTCAACAGCTCTCCGCGATCGATTGTCACCGTGGCGTTCACCGTTTGGTCCGGCATTCCGCTCCCCGATAATGCAGCGTTATTCGTGAAACTCGTCTCATCGCCCTTGCCTACTGCCGTCGTATATTCCACGCGATAAGCCGATGTGATCTTCTGGTCAAAAGCAATCGTGAATGCAGAAGGCCCTGTATTCAGGCTGAACCCTGCCGTCACCTCCGCTCCGCGTACCGTGCTTCCATCAATATTGACGTCCAGCTTGTATACCTTCACAGAGCTCTCATCCAGGGTTAACCCTGCTGGAATCTGATCCTGTATGACCGCTAAGTCAATCGGATGCAGGATGGTGTTCGCATCGATCCTCCAAAGGATGCTCGACGCTTGATTGGCTTGTCCCTTCTTGTCCAGATGGGAGCCTTTTGCCGGTTTGATATACAGGATAGCCACTTGCTCTCCGTCCCGGATCGGGAATGGGATTCGTACTTCCGTGCTGCCCTTAACGGTCTCCTTGCTAATCTCGGTGAGGAATTCCAGCGTCCCCCGTACCTCGGAGTTGTTAACCTGATCATTAAAGGTCATCACCACATGGCCGCTCGTCGATACAGAGAACGTCCCCACATCGCCGCCATCGGCAAGGAGACTCCCGTTAAAGCTGTTATAAATTTTGAAGGCGCCCGGAATGTCGAATTCAAAGGTCGAGCCGTCGACGTAATCATGCCCATTCGGCAGCTCCCATTCATACGACAAGCTCACGTCCGAGCCAAGCTCAATACGCTCTCCCAGATCCGGATTGTATACCGAATCAATGACCGTACCGTTCTTGTCCTTAATCGTAACCTTCGTCAGAATGCTCTGTCCTGCGCCTGCGTTCGCCCCTTGCGTCTGGCCCGGATCTTGATATACCGCATCCGTTACCGAATCCGCAGGTCCATTCCCGTTGCCCGGATCCAAGGGATCCACCGACACAACCGGATCAGCTGGTGCAGCCCATGCACGACCCGAATCATAAAAACCTGCACCCGTACCGAACATCCCCTGAAACAGCAGCAGGAGTGCCAGTACCAGAATGCTTCCTTTCTTCCACATCGTATAGATCCACCTCTTTGTATGATTTCATCTGTTCTAAAAATGAATGCTATGACTACCTGCTAATGGGAAACAGATGGTTCAGCATGTAATCATACAAGGCGGATCTCGACAATTTCTCTACACTTATTCTACACACTGGTGTTAAGTTAAGTGGATTTGGACTCACCCGGGGTCAATCCCGTTGGTGCAGCCCGCTTGGATCTTCCAGCGAAACTGGCACCAATCACCCCGATAATAACGAGTCCTGCGCCAATGAAATGATAATAGGCCAACTGTTCGTTCAAGAAGAAGACACCTCCAAAGATGGTGATTACAGTTGCCAAATTGTTGAAGATGCTCATCCGCGACGCTTCCAGCTGGGATAAGGCATAATTCGACAGAAGCGACGTACCCAGGGAAGACAGGACACCAAGATACAGGACCGCCCATACAAAGGAAGGATGAGCAAACGGGTCAAAATACTGCATGAGCGTTCCTTGGGCCGCATGCTGAACAACCGACATCAGGTTAAACAGCACGAATCCAATTAGCGTCATGATGAACGTAATATCCAGCACCGACTGCTTCTGGGTTAACTTGCGGGCCATTACGCTATAAATGGCATTAGACAGTGCCGACAACAGAATAAGCACGATACCGAGCATGCTGGAGGCTTCAAAGGAAACGCCCTTCAGCACGAAAATCGAAATAATCCCTGTTACCGACAATACGGTAAACAGCTTCTGTGCCCATCCTGAGCGTTCCTTCAAAAATAATGATGCCAGCAGCATCGTAAAGATCGGAACGGTAGCATGGATAATTCCCGCTTCAGCTGAGCTCGTGTAGACCAAACCGAAGGTTTGCAGTGTAAAGAACAGAAACGGATAGAATATCGCCAAGGGCACAATAACCAGCAGTCGCTTCAGATGGAGCGGAACTCTTCTGCGGGCGATGAGCAATGCCAGTGCGGCTGCAATGAAAGAGAGGGTGAACCGGTGTGCTAACGTGTCCAGCGGGTTGGATACGATCAGTGCCATTTTCACAAACATGAACGAAAAACCTATAATGACGGTATATCCTAACGCTGCGGCATAGGCACGGCCTGTATGCGTTGTATTCATAATCATGATCTCCTTTATTTTCTCGTATGCATTGCAATCCTGGAGTGTTGCATCTGCTAAAGTTAGCATACGGCGGGAGGAGCACCCTTACGATTAGAAATAACGCCAACTGTACCGATACAGTTGATGGGGCGAAGGAAGGATAGGATGTATCCATACCTTTTCCTTGCCCTGCGATTATGCGGTAAGAACCGCTGATAACACATCAGCAACCATGACAAAAAGGGCTGTTTCCCGCCATCCCAAGATGACGGGAAACAGCCCCCGCAATACTTCCCTGTGTATCCATCTCTAACTCGCCGACCGACAGGTCCGTCTGTTATCGAAATGGGTTATCGCTTAATCACGCTCAATGATAATCCAGCCATCGCCCTCCAGATGAAGCGTTGCCCCGAGGGCTTCCGCCATAAATCGAAGCGGAACGTAGGTAGATCCGTCGCTATGGACAAACGGAGCCGCCTGCAGGGTCACGCTTTTACCGCCTACAGTCGCTTTCTGGGAACCTACCGTCAGCTTGATTTCCTCGCCTGTCAGATCATTGATGACCGTAATGTTCTTGGAGCCCTTCGCCCACTTCACTTCGGCATCAAGACGATCGGTCAGGTAACGAAGTGGAACAAAGGTCTGATTGTTCTTCTTGATCGCACCGTATCCAACATCCTCGTTCGAGGTATTAAGATACAGCGATTTGTGCGTGATCTGCAAATCATCCTTCAGCACGTTATAAATCGTTGAATTCTTCTCGAAATTGCGCAGCACCTGGCCTGGTGTCACCGATTCGCTCAGGACATCCAGAGCGCCCTTGGATGTATCCACTTTATTGGCTTTCACCGCACTGCCGATATTCCATACCTCGCCCTCGGAGTACACCTTGAAGGATTTCAATGGCATGTCTTCGGAAGCCGGAAGTGCGACAGTCAGTTCCACAGCGTTCTTGCGTGTGTTAAGCTGCTCGTCAAAGTAATAGTCCAGCTTGAGAACCGTATCCTTACCGAAGACGGTATCGCCTCCTGGGAACTCCTCCAACAGCTGTTCCTTCTGTTCATCGTAATTCTCCGTCAATTCGGCCAAGCTGCCATGAACGATTTCGTAGAGTGAAGCCACAACCTCTTCCTTGGATTCCTGCGGCAAGAGCTCCACATCTTCCCCGTAAGCCTCACCGATGCTAACCATCATCGGATAAATGGCATCATAAGCATCACCAATCAACTGCTTTAAGCCTGCTTCGTCTTTCATGAGACTCTCTGCAAAAGGCTTGAACATCGTCAATATCTCTTCCCCGGTCAGCTCCATATGGAGATGCGTCAGGTTCAAGCTCTCCCCATTCACCTTCTCCTGGGCAGATTTCACAGCAATTTTTGCTGGATTCGGAAAATGCTTCAGTACAAGCCCGGCCGCCTTCTTCACTACGTCTTGAATCGCCTGCTCGTATTGGCTGGTGTCAGGCATTCCGGGAACCGTTGTATCCATTGAGAGATAGAACGGCTGCTTGGCGCCTTCCAGTTGAATCGCCATTCCTTTGGGATCCATGGACAAGTGAAGCGGAATCTTCTTGTCCAAATAATGCACACTGCCCTGAATGGACACGGTGTTGGCATCCTGGACGATGGCACGATCCACATTCAATGATAACGAATTAATAAGTTCAATCGCTTCTTTATCTTCAGACGACAGGGCCCGGTCGGCAGGCACCGCCTCGAATCGAATGCTTGCACTGGATTCACTGGATTTAACATCAAGACTTGTAAGCATCGCCTTGTTGATATCCAAACCTCCCACGGACTGACACCCTGTCATAATGACAAGCATAGCTGCAACGAGTACGGTCAACCATTTAAACTTCTTATGCATATTCATATTGTCCCCTCCCAGGTCATAGGCTCATATCTATTATCGGGAGATAGGAAATGTTTGTAAATAGGTAATTCAGCCTCGTCATCTACACATGCGCTTATGTTCATCCACCGGATGGCACTTGCTCCCTTTTTGCTATACACTGGGAATGAAGTGCCGATTACATAAAGTCCAAAACTAAAAGGCCCATCTACAGCAACGGGAAGTTTCCGGGAACCCCGGCTTTTTTGGGACAACCTTATAAAGCGTGGTGAATCTTTTGTTCAAAATTATGCTTATCGAAGACGACGCGACCCTGTTCCATGAAGTGCAGGAACGGCTCTCGCAATGGTCTTATGACGTATATGGCATCAAGGATTTCAGCAGTGTACTCCAGGAATTCACAGCCGTACAGCCGGATCTTGTCATTATCGATATCCAGCTGCCCAAATTCGACGGATTTCACTGGTGCCGGATGATTCGATCCCATTCGAACGTCCCGATTATCTTCCTGTCTTCACGGGATCATCCTACCGACATGGTGATGTCCATGCAGCTGGGAGCGGATGATTTCATTCAGAAGCCGTTCCACTTTGATGTATTGATTGCCAAAATCCAGGCCACCCTGCGCCGGGTTTACAACTACAGCACCGAACGAACAGAGCTGAGAGCCTGGCGCGGAGCAACCGTCGAGTTCGGCAAGAATACCATTAGCAGCCCTCAAGGCACGGTCGAACTGACGAAGAATGAAATGTATATTCTAAAGATCCTCATGGAGAGGAAGAATCAGATCGTCAGCCGGGAGGAGCTGATCAAGAGTTTATGGGACCATGAGCATTTTGTCAGTGATAACACGTTAACGGTGAATGTGAATCGACTGCGTAAGAAGCTGGAGCCTCTTGGCCTTGACCCTTACATTGAAACCAAGGTGGGACAAGGATATATCGCGACAGAAGAGGCCCATGCATGATACTTGCCTATATTCGGGAACGACTAAGCTGGATTCTGTTATTTCTGTTCCTGCAGCTGCTGCTTCTGTTTGTTGCCGCTGTGGATTCCCAAATCCCGTTCCTGCCCATTCTCTATATTGTGTTTCTGTCGTCTATGCTCTTCATTGTGTTTCTGATTGTCAGGTACAACCGGGAGACGAAATTCTACAAAAGCCTCCAGGCATGGGATGACACCTTCGACTTAGCCGCCATCACCGAGCCGGAGCATCCCTTTGAAACGATTGCCATGGATATGCTCTCCCTCCAGACCGAGCACTTCAAGAAGGAATCCTCCATCCGCCTGATGGAGATGGAAGAGGAGAAGGATGAGCTGCTGTCCTGGATCCACGAAGTGAAAACGCCCCTAACCACCATGCAGTTGATGATCGAGCGCATGGAGGATGAGACGTTAAAAGGACAGCTACAGTACGAATGGCTCCGCATCCACCTGCTGCTGGACCAGCAGCTGCACCAAAAGCGCATCCCCTTTATCCAGAACGATCTCCATATTGAGGTATCCGCGCTTGAGCCGATCATCTTCCAGGAGATACGGGCGCTCAAATCCTGGTGCATGCAAAAAGGCATCGGTTTTGACGTCTCCCTACAGGTAACGGAGGTGCTGAGCGATACGAAATGGCTGGGCTTCATCATCCGTCAGCTGCTGACCAATGCGGTCAAATACAGCTCTGCATCGGATATTGCCTTGCAGAGTGAGCTCGTGGATGACCATGTCAGGCTCATCATTCGGGATTCCGGACGCGGCATCGATCCGAAGGACATGCCTCGTATTTTTGATAAAGGTTTCACGTCCACGACCTCGCATCAGGACCGTGCGGCAACCGGCATGGGGCTGTATCTGACACAGAAGGCAGCCAATGCCCTATTGATCCGCATTCAGGTGGAATCAAAGCCAGGCATAGGCACAACCTTCACTTTAATTTTTCCGAAAAAGAACGATGTTGTGAGGATTATCGGCATGTGACAACAATGTCACATGCTTTTGCACTTTGTTCGGCGAATCGAAGGAAAAGGCCCTTGCCGCTCCTTTATGATAAGGACAGTAAACAAAGGAGTGAGGAACTTGGCAATTCTGGAAGCAAATCAAATCCATAAGAGTTTCGGCAATAAATTCAATAAACAGGAGGTGCTGAAGGGCATCGATATCCGTGTGGATAAAGGCGAGTTCGTCAGCATCATGGGCGCATCAGGCTCAGGGAAAACCACGCTGCTGAACGTGCTCTCTTCCATCGATAAAGTGAGCCTTGGCAGCATAAAAATCGAAGGCAAAGAGTTTACTGGCATGAAAGAGAAGGAACTGGCCGAATTCCGGAAGCACCATCTGGGCTTTATTTTTCAGGAGTACAACCTGCTGGACACGCTGACTGTCAAAGAAAATGTTCTACTGCCGCTATCCATCAAGAAGGTATCCAAAAAAGATGCGAACCAGAGGTTTCAAAAAATAGCAACCGAGCTTGGCATATACGAACTCAAGGACAAATATCCGAATCAGATATCCGGTGGACAGAAGCAGCGGACTTCAGCGGCCCGCGCATTCATTCACGATCCCAGCATTATTTTTGCAGATGAGCCGACCGGAGCGCTGGACTCGAAGTCCGCTTCCGATCTGTTGAACAAATTAAGCGAACTGAATCTGAAGATCGACTCCACCATCATCATGGTTACTCATGATCCTGTGGCCGCCAGCTATTGCAGCCGGGTTGTCTTCATTAAGGACGGACAGATTTATACCCAGCTGAACAAGGGCGAGCAGTCCCGGCAGGCCTTCTTCAATGACATCATCAAGACTCAGGGCGTGCTAGGCGGTGTTCAGAATGAACATTAATTATCTGATCTACCGGAATCTGAAGAAGAATATTAAAAATTATTATCTGTATGTCTTTGCCCTCATCTTCAGCGTGGGTCTATATTTCGCCTTTGTGACGCTGCAATATGATCCGGCCACGGATGAGGCCAAGGGATCTGTGAAGGGGGCTGCAGCTCTGGGAGCCGCCTCGGTGCTGCTTGTGGCCATCGTTGCGATTTTCCTGCTGTATGCCAACACGATTTTCATTAAACGGCGAAGCAAGGAAATCGGGTTGTTTCAGCTCATCGGCTTAACCAAAGGCAAGATATTCCGAATCTTGAGCGCGGAGAACCTGATTCTGTATTTCGGTTCCATGGTGATTGGCATCTTTGCCGGATTTGCGGCTTCCCGCTTGATTCTGATGATTCTGTTCAAGGTTATCGGTGTTGACGCTGAAGCCGCCTTGTCCTTCTCCACCGAAGCGCTGATCCAAACCGTCATTGTGTTTGCCGTCATCTATGTGCTGATCATGATCATGAATTATACGTTCATCCAGCGGCAGAGCATTCTGTCCCTGTTCCGTGCGGTATCTACAACGGAGAATCAGATCAAGAAGATGTCCTTCCTCGAAATGTTATTCGGCTTGCTCGGAATCGGACTTATTCTTCTCGGTTATTATGTGTCAACCAAGCTGTTCAGCGGGGATTTCACCTCCATGAACGAGCTGTTCATGGCGATGATCCTGATCCTGGGATCGGTCATTATCGGAACCTATTTATTCTATAAAGGATCCGTCAGTTTTATTTTCAACGCGATCCGGAAGAGCAAGGGCGGTTACTTATCCGTGAATGAAGTGCTGTCGCTCTCCTCCATCATGTTCCGCATGAAATCCAATGCACTGCTGTTAACGATCATTACGACCGTATCCGCGTTAGCGATCGGACTGTTGTCCCTCAGCTACATCTCTTACTACTCCGCGGAGAAATCAGCACGGCAGAGCGTACCCAATCATTTTACGGTAGCAAATTCCAACGATCTGGCTGCATATATCCAAGCGCTGACCGACGAGAATATAGAGTTCAAGCAGACCAAACGTGACGTTATTCAAGTGAATGCTGACCTTTCTCAGGTGATTGGGGCCAACTTGGAGGTCGTATCAGGTCCAGGAGAACAGCAACCAATGGTCATACCGGTCATCAGCGACGAGAGTGTGGAAGGAATCGATGTTTCTCCTGAGGAGACGCTGTTCACGGGATCCAGCGATGCAATTCAACAGTTTATGTCGATTCAGGCCACGGGGGATATTGAGCTGACAAGCCCTAACCAGCAAATAAAACAGCAGTTGATAGGCTTGGAGAAGGACTCCTATGTATCCTATTATTTTGCCAGCGGAGGTCTGCCGGCAGCGATTGTGGACCACACCGTCTTTGACAAGCTGGCCCAGGATCTGGATCCGAAGATCCAGAAGGAAACGAATGTCTACTACGGTATCGACCTTGTCGACCCGATCGCCATCGATCAAGCCAATCAGATCTTCAAGGATCTCGGCATTAGTGAGTCTACCGGGAACCTGTCCCAGAGTGAGCTGATCATGAACCAGAAGAGCAACATGGGCCTGATGATGTTCATCGTGGGATTCCTTGGACTCACCTTCCTGATCACCTCCGGCTGCATCCTGTACTTCAAACAAATGGATGAAGGTGAAGAAGAGAAAGCGAACTATACCATTCTGAGAAAACTCGGCTTCACTCAGGGCAACCTGCTGAAGGGCATTCAGATGAAGCAGCTGTTCAACTTCGGCATTCCGCTGATCGTTGGCCTGTTCCATAGTTACTTCGCCGTTAAATCCGGCTGGTTCTTCTTCGGAACCGAGCTGTGGCTGCCCATGGTTATGGTTATGCTGCTGTATACGGCACTGTATTCCATATTCGGGCTGTTATCGGTGCTGTTCTATAAACGGATAATTAAAGAGGCGTTGTAAGAGAGGTGCATGCATGGTTGGGTCCAGGGTAATCCGGGCCCCTCCATGCATTTGCTCGTTAGAGCAGGGAAGCTGGCCCGGGGATCAAGCAGCAGAGAGCCTAGACGGGATCCAGAGCGGGGGAACCTTACTTCTTAACGAAACTTACCATTCCAGCGCCTTGCAGCTCTTCTGCAGCTTTCGAATGTACACGATCTGACCGATATGATAGGCATTATGCGCAGCCGCATTGCTTATGATCTCCCACCACTTGGCCGGTACGGGAAAACCGTCCACCTCCTGCTCGAGCTTCGCCTCTGTCAGCAGTTCCTGCCACTGCAATAAGACGGCTAACAGTCGGTCTCTTAGCTCTGCAAAGGTCGCATTGTCGGGAATGATAAAGCTATGTTGATTGTCTCCAATAGAAGACACCGCACTCATTCGTGATTCCCGGTATCTGGTTTGCCAGGTTTCATTCCAATAAAGCAGATGCTGCACGATCTCAGCAATGCTGTGGCTGTCATTGGCAGGGGTCCAGAACGCTTCATCCTCCGTTATATTCTCAACGGATTGCTGGAAAGGAACGTGCCAGCTGGGATCATTCGCATTGGCTAACAGCTGATTCAATAGAACGTCATGCGCATGCGCCATGGTTCATTCACTCCTTCATGAAACGGATAATGAGCAGCATCGCAAATCATGACTAATTCTACTACAGGATGAAGCACCCCAAACCGCATAAAATGGTTTAACTCATTTTTTCTCAGATACGCTGAACAAGAGAAGCGTTATCTCACATGAAACACGTCCACATAATATTGCGCCGTAGGCGTATCATTCTTGAGACGCAGCTCGATCTTCTCTCCGCTCCCCTTGCATAAGCCCACTGTAATCTCAAAATAGGTGGCCCCGTGCATCGCATCCACCGGACTGGCATGCTGGCTATCCTCTGCCATCGTTACCCGCTCATTGATCGATATAATCCGCTCGCAGCCAAACGAGGGGTACGCCTCGCTATATATCTCCTGGAGCGAGGATCGGATAACCGGATATAACTGCTGCAGCATGGCATTCTCGAGCTGCCGCTCCCTAGGCTTCTCTTCTTGTGGCTGCGCATAGGCAGCTGCGCTTCCCAGGCTGAACAGGAGCAAGGCGCATAACAGCAGAACATGGATCATGGATCGCTGCTTCATGTAATGTAATTCCCCCTTTTCTTTTTGCTACTAGAATTTCCTCATCAGGCTTTTTTATATACTCCAAGTAAATTTCAAAGAAAAAGCAAGTTGTTGAAGACAGCGCCGGATGAATCGAACAGCCTTCCCGTATAATCACTCCCTAATATGCCGTCCGGGTCCAGCTCCTCCCGAACCGCAAGGAAAGCATCCCACATCGGATACAGTTCCTTCAACTGCGCAGCCTCAAGGGAATGCATTTTGCCCCAATGCGGCCGACCGCCATAACGCAGGAAGATGCGCTCCATCGCCTGGAAATAGTCCTCATACGGCATGCCTTTGTACATATGAACCGCAATATAAGCGGAATCCCGGCCATATGCGGGACTTAACCAAATATAAGCAAGTGGCTCCCATGAGACGAGGTTTCTTCTACATAATGACCTGCTCTATTACTCTAAATCACCTTATACAAACACCCAAGTTCCTTCAATCGATCCGAAATGGCATGCTCGATATTACCATCCAGCAGCAATTGCTCCGAAGAATACGGGGCCAGCAGCGGATGGTCACCGATCATCACGCTGTGCAGCGCATGCTGAAACATCGAGATATCGTTAGCATCGTTGCCGAAGGCAACAAATTCGCCCTCCTTAACTCCGAGCTGCTGAAGCCCGCTCCACTTGTGAATCCCCGTCGGGCTTATATCCAGCACGTTCTCCTGCCCATGCACGTGTACAACGACATCCAGTGTCTTCAGCTTCTCTTCGACTTCGGCCATGCGATCCGAGGTCAGCATCAATATTTTCACGATGGATTCCAGCTCCTGGAGTGCCACTCGCTTAGCCAGCTTGTGCGGATCCAGATTCAGCCGGATCGGATGATCCTCGGAACCCGTGTAAGCATAATCCCAATCCCCATCGATTAAATAACTCACATTATACTTAGCCAACAGCTCAAGAAGCACCGGTAAAACCTCTTGATTAAACCCCACCGTGGATACGATATTGCCACCTGTCGCTACCATTGAGCCGTTGCCCCCGATCATGGGGTAATGATGGAAACGCTCATGGAGGACAGGGAGCAAATCACGAATCGGTCTTGCGGAAGCAAAAATAACCTCGTGCCCCTGCCCCACCAGCTCCTCGAAAGTCTTCAACAGCACGTCCGAAACCGGCTGACCTTTAAAACAGATCGTTCCGTCCAGATCGAATACAAATTTCATCCCTGCTTCCCCCTGTATCTTCTATTGCCCTTATCATATCAGTTGATCGTATAATGAGAAGGACATATGTCCAGAAGAGAAGGGAGCCACCGAAAAATCCATGAAATTGCTTCATAACGAACCATTACTGAACGCGAAGCTGAAAGATTTTCAATTCGAGCACATGCTGGACTTAACCCGACCTGTGCCTTTTGCATTGCAGCAATATGAGCCGGGCGAGATCATTCTGCATGAAGGCTTCGCCTTGCACTCCCTCTTGTTCCTTGTACAGGGGAAAATCAAGGTGACCTCCAGCATTGAAACCGGCAAATCGCTCCTGCTGCGCTTTGGCCATCCCTTTTCCATCATCGGCGATATTGAATTGATTCGAAATGTACCGGTCCAGTCGCGGATTGAAGCCGTTAACGAATGCTTGCTGATCGGGCTTTCCTTTGACTATATCAAGCAGCATGAAATGAAGAACCCCCGCTTTACATCCACTTTGCTGGATCACTTAAGCTACAAGCTCCAGACCTGCACGACTGCTTCCCGGGTCAACCTGCTCGCGTCCGTGGAGAACCGCTTCGCCAGTTATCTTATGTCGACGATGTCGCCCGGATCGAATGCCTCATTCGGCATGGAACTGCAAACCGACCATATTGGAGAGATCGCCAGCCTGCTGGGCACAACACACCGGCATTTAAACCGGGTGCTGCAGGCTTTTGTGCAGAACCGGATGCTGGAGCGCAACGGGCAAATGATCCGCGTTCTGGATTGGGACGCCATCGAGAGAGCTTCAAACTGCATTCGCTACGAATAGCACCCGCTTCGGCTTTTGGAACGAACGGCCGGACAAGAGAGCCCGTGGAGATGCAATTCAAGATAGACTGCTATTGAAGAACTACATACATCTTTAGCGATGTGTGGGCTGACTATGATTCACTTCAGAGCGTCAAGTGCGACCTTGGCAGCTTGTGCGATAAGCGCATCGTCATAAGTGGCATCTGGTGTATCGCGGCTGGACAGAATGGCGATAACGATAGGCTCTTTGTTTGGCGGCCAAATGACGGCTATGTCGTTTCGCGTTCCATAACCTCCGGCTCCGGTCTTATCCCCGACCTCCCAGCCTTCAGGCACGGCCATACGGATCAGTTTGTCTCCAGTGGTATTCCCCTTCAGCCAATCGATGAGGAGCGTGCGTTTATCCGTCGGGAGCTCGTCGCCAACCGTGTAAGCCTGAAGCGTGGTGGCAAGCGCTCTCGGGGTGCTTGTGTCACGGTTGTCTCCCGGAATGGCTTCGTTCAGATCTGTCTCGAAGCGTTCGGGGTTGGTTACGTTGTCACCGGCCTGCTTTAATGCTGTCCTGAAGCCATCAGGGCCTCCCAGTTCTTTTAACAAGAGATTTCCTGCAGTGTTATCGCTGTAACGGATAGCAGCCTCACTAAGCTCCCTAAGGGTCATCCCGGTATTCACGTTCTTCTCGGTGATCGGCGAATAGGTGACCAAGTCTTTGCTCGTGTAAGTGATCACTTTATCGAGTGTGTCCATCGAGTTTTGCTGCAATACTGCGCCTGCGGCAAGAGCCTTAAAAGTAGACGCGTATGCAAACCGTTCATCGGGGCGGTAGGCGACGATCCGCTCGGTGCCAGTATCGATAGCATAGACACCGAGACGAGCACTAAACTTGCTCTCGAGTTGAACGAAATCTGGGTCAGCCAGAGCTGCTGGTGCCGTCTGGGGCGTATTCTCAGTCGGAGCAACAGGGGGAGCAACGTCGGCTTTCGTACACCCGGAGAGCGAGATGAGTGCAAAGATGAACATAAGTTGAGCCATTTTGATGATATGTGGACCGAATATAGCATTATATGATTTATTCATGATTTAACCCTCTTTCCTATGATGATTAGGGATTGATTTTCGTTGCAGTACAAGCCGCCCCCATAGCATCGACTATCCGAACCCTGCCTGTGTTTTCCTATGATGTATCAAAGCGTCTCTTCCTGTTTTTCCATTTATTATACCATTTTTCCGGATAATGCTGGTTTTAAGGCGATAGGCACAAATTTGATATCCTCTTACGGCAACACAAAAAGACGTTCCTGATCATAGAGGAACGCCCTTTCCTTTTAATATGCGACTCTTCAAGGCCAAGCAGCTTCACTTCACTCACAAAGGCCTTCTTTTCAATACGTTCAGGGTTTTATCGCAGCTCTTCGAATCAGCAGCCATTCGATCCAGCCATAGAGCAGTCCCATCACGCCAAATATAAAGATAGCCGTGTCGATACGCAGATGATACTCCTTCACATATACAGGATCATACAGCTGGTGGAACAGCCACACGCCTGCCGCAACCCATAATATACAGTATAAGAGAAGATAAAGCGTCATGACACTTCTCTTCCAAGGGATGAAACCCAGCAGCCAAGATAATGGAAACATGATCACCATGTAAATAATCACCGAGGCAAGAAAGACCACCGCAATTAAGGCAAAACCCAAGTTGTGGATGCCGTAATACATACTTGTACGGATACTGTATCCTTCCATTAACTCAAGCCCGAAGTAAGCTCCGGTCAACAGGAACATAAATATGAACCCCATCGCAAAATATTTGGCAACGTTCATAAAACCATCCCACCCTATTCTCAGCTTGTCTTAGCCTATGTAATAGACGCGAGGTGACCCCGAAAGGTTTCTATTTAAATCCGATCCTGTTATCAACCATTGCTTCATTCCTCTGGCTCACCAGCCGCTTCCCAGCGGTCAATTTCCTTGCGGACCCGGGGTGCTACCTCGGTTCCGAGCAATTCAATGGCTCTCATGACTTCATCATGAGGCATGGTCCCGACCGGGACATGCAGCATAAAGCGGGTAATGCCTACGTGTTTGCGGAGGTGAATGATTTTCTGGGCGACCGTCTCCGGGTCTCCCACATAAAGGGCGCCATCAAAGCTTCGTGCCGCATCGAATCTCGCACGGTCATAATATCCCCAGCCCCGCTCCCGTCCCAGCACATTCATGCTGGCTTGGGTCGATGGGAAGAACTTGTCCGCTGCCATCTCGGTATCTTCCGCAATAAATCCATGCGAGTGCGAGCCAATTGGCAGTTTTGACACATCATGCCCAGCATGAGCCGCCGCTTCTTTATACAGCCTGACCAGCGGCGCGAACTGCAGGG
This sequence comes from Paenibacillus glucanolyticus NBRC 15330, assembly GCF_004000885.1. Lineage (GTDB taxonomy): Bacteria > Bacillota > Bacilli > Paenibacillales > Paenibacillaceae > Paenibacillus_AQ > Paenibacillus_AQ glucanolyticus. The sequence continues at coordinate 159,286 of NZ_BIMC01000003.1, read as the reverse complement.
GGCTGCCCCCGATAATCGCCAGCACAAGCGGCAGACCGAGCAGGCCTGCGCGCACGACTGATTCCGAATTGCCGCCGCTGCCAATCCACACCGGCAGCGGATTCTGAACCGGTCGTGGGTACACGCCTAAATTTTGGATCGCGGGACGGTGTCCGCCGCTCCAGGTTACCTTTTCTGATTCCCGGATCTTAAGCAGCAGCTCCAGCTTCTCTTCAAACAGCTCGTCATAATGACTCAGATCGTAGCCGAACAGCGGAAACGATTCGATGAAGGAGCCCCGGCCCGCCATAATCTCTGCACGCCCGTTCGAAATCGCGTCCAAGGTGGCGAAATCCTGAAAGACCCGCACCGGGTCCGCAGAGGACAGCACCGTAACTGCGCTGGTCAGCCGAATCCACTTCGTCTGCGACGCTGCCGCGGCAAGCACAACGGCTGGCGAAGATGCGGCATAATCCTTGCGATGGTGCTCGCCTACGCCATAGACATCCAGGCCCACCTGGTCGGCCAGAATGATCTCCTCCACTACCTCGCGCAGCCGCTGCGCATGGCTGATCACTTCCCCGGTCTTCACATCCGGCCATGTCTCAACAAATGAACTGACTCCGATCTCCATCTTGATTTCCTCCTGTTATGTATGTGTCATTGACCCGCCCTACCGACAGACAACGCAGTTTTGATTATCCATTTATCTTTATATTGAACTTTTGGCTTCTGTTTTTCAAGTTACAAGTTAACTGATGCGGTGGATTGTATACATTCTTGATATCAGGAAAACAAAAAAATGGCTGAATCCTTGCGGATTCCAGCCATTCTTTATATCGCGTAACCGAGATTGCATGGTGCTAATAAACTTACTGTTTGGCCGCCAAGTATTCCTCGAGACGGTCCCAGGTCTGGGTAATGCCCTCTTCCATTCCCATCTCCAGCACGGTTTTGAGTGCTTCTGGGGATTCATATACACCTCGGCTGACCAGCTTGGTCTTTCCATCCATCTCCTCAAGCGTCATGGTAACCGTGGTTGCGGGCATCCCCTCTGCAACTTGACCTTCCGCATCCGAGAAATAGTCGATGTAGACTATTTTGCCAGGCTCCTCAATTTCCTCGTATACCGATTTGCCCCAGGATTCCATGCCGAAGAAATCGCCCTGATTCTTATCCATGCATTTCATACAGTAATGCCATGAACCGCCTGGACGGAAATCCATGCTGGATACGGTAACCTCCCACCCGCGCGGGCCCCACCACTGCTTCAGATGCTCTCCGTCAGAGAACACCTTGAACACCAGCTCTCTTGGTGCATTAAAAACACGTTCCAGTACAAGTACTTGCCCTTCCACACGGGTAATCATGGTGTTTGCCATCATACATTCCTCCTCATATTAAGTAGTTCAATCCTGTTTCTTCGTATCAGCCTGGAGTTTCTCCAAGTAGTTATCCAAGTTGTCGAACCGCTCGCTCCAAATTCTGCGGTAATCATTCAGCCAGTGGTCCATCTCCTCAAACGGCTCGGATCGAAGCATGTAATTCCGCCGGTTGGCATCGGCCTTAACTTCCACCAGCCCAGCCTCCAGCAGCACCTTCAGATGTTTCGAGGCTTGGGGCTGCCTGATCTCCAGACGTTCGGCGATATCCCCTACCGTCATCGGCCCCCTCAGCAGAAGGTCCACAATGCGGAAGCGACTCGGTTCAGCTAATGCGGTAAACGTTGTCAGCTCCATTGTGTCATGATGACCGTTACAGCACCGATGGTCCTTGAGATATGACAATTCTTCATTCTCTCTGTTCCCGTCATCATCATCACCTCTTTTTTTTACGGATATAATGGTGTGTTTGATTTCTTGAATTCAATATACCATATCAGGAATATTCCTGTAAAAGAATATTTAAATTTTATTGTAACGATGGACGACAACGAAAAAAAAGCAATACACGTTGATCTCTCCAAGACCCCGTCTATTGCCTCTCCTTTCTCCATTACACATGTCCTTTATTTAAAGAACACTTTGTCCACATTATATTCAGCCTTTAATTCATTAATGATATAGGTTTCATAGATTTCTCTGTGAACGGCATCTTCGATGACACAGACCTCTATTCTTGTCACTTCATTACGATGGTCCTTAATGGGAGATACGCTATCTTCAAAATGCTTCTTGATCCGCGGTCTTAGCTTTCTGGCTTTGCCAACAAACAAGAGCTCCTCCTTGCTGTTGTAGAACATAAAGATCCCGCCCCGGTCTCTTGGAATCAGGTGAAAATCCGTAAATCCATAAATATGGCTCAGTTCCGGAGCAGCCTGCTTGGTAATGGTGACGTCCGGCTTGGGGATGGTTATATTGATCACGACTAACGCTCACTTCCTCAATTCATATATTGATCTAAATAGTATCACTAATCTACAAATTTGCCCATGCGGGAATTTCAGGAGCACCCCGCTATAGGCATCCGCATAGGATGTAATCCATGTATGACTAATAACGATGGGGGTCTTTCCATATGAGTCTTCAATATCCAGGACACCAGGAACAAACCTTATATCAAGCTGAACCCAATATGAGGGACAGCATCCAATCCGTTCGGGATCATATTCACCATCTGTGCAAACAGTATGCGAACCAGCTGGTTCGCGTCGAAACGCTGGACGGTGACGTCTTTGAAGGGACGATTATCCGGTGTGACAGGGGAATTCTATACTTAAGTCTGCCAGACTACAATCACCAGCGCGGTTTCGGTCCCAGCTACTATAATCATGTCATTCTGCCCCTTGTCCTCTTCGAATTACTTGTAATCACCCTGCTCTATACCTAGAGCCTGGCTCATCATGCATTCTTGATGCGTCTGGCCGATCTTGCTCACTTCCAAGCCTATAAACCGATTAAGGAGTGAATCCATTATGGCATTTATGCCGCCGCAAGGACCTCAGGGACCGCAACAAGGGCCCTCTTCTCCACCCCCGCAGACTGTACCCCAACAACCGCTTGCAGCTACCTTTGCCGTTGACCCCGGAGCAATCACAGGCTGTCTATTCCGCAACACCTATATTTGGCCGAGAAATGGGCCGGGCTTCTGGTTTTATCCGACCTTTGTTGGCCGGACATCGGTTGCCGGCTTTCGCTGGACCGGGAGAATGTGGGTGTTCTCAGGATTTGATCTGGGGAGAATCGAGTCGTTTACCTGTTTCTAAATCCATCACAGCAAAGGGACAGGATCAACCGGCTGTATGGGATGACCACAATGGTTTGCTTGCTTCATGAAGAGAGTGCCGAGATGGTACTCTCTCAAGCTTTACATAGCGGACAAGCTGGTATGCCGAATAAGCTTACATGATCAGCATGTCCATTTTGCCCAAAAATAAAATTCTTGATTATCATCAGAGAACGTTAAATAATATGTAACAGGCCCTCTTTCAAATCCGATAATATAGATTGGGTTTATATCTTTAATATACACAGCAGAAAGGTTGACTTGAACATCATGGAATTATCGCAGCAGGCCACTGGGAACAAAGGGCCTAAAGAGCCGTTTCCCATCTCGATATTGTCTCTTACTGTAGGCGCTTTTGCCATTGGAATGACGGAATTCGTGATCATGGGAATACTCCCGAACGTCGCGGACGATCTGAACGTCAGCATCGCCTCTGCCGGACAGCTGATTACGATGTATGCGCTCGGGGTAGCCGTAGGAGCTCCTATCCTGACCGTTCTTACCCACCAAATCCCGCAAAAGAAGCTGCTCCTGCTGCTCATGGGTTTATTTATTCTGGGCAACGGCGTCTCGGTCTTTGCTCCCAACTATGCCGTGCTGATGGGTGCCCGGATGCTGACAGCACTGACACACGGCACCTTCTTCGGCGTGGGAGCCGTTATCGCCTCGAACCTGGTACGGCCGGACAAGCGAGCCGGGGCCGTATCGATCATGATGGCAGGGTTAACGATAGCCAACATCATCGGGGTTCCGATCGGTACCTTCATCGGTCAAACGATGGGCTGGCGCGCCTCCTTCGGGGCGATTGCCATTATGGGCGTTATCGCATTGATTGGCATTCTGATCTTCATTCCGAAGATCCGCCAGGAGCAGGCCTCGAGCATCGCCCAGCAGATCACAGCCCTTATGAAGCCAGGACTGCTTCTCTTCCTGCTCATCGGAGCGCTTGGCAACGCGGGCCTGTTCGCTGTATTCACCTATATTGCTCCGCTGCTCATTGAGATCACCGGCTTTGCAGAACCCAGCGTCACCTGGATTCTGGTGCTGTTCGGCATCGGCGTGACCGCAGGTAACATCGTGGGCGGAAGACTTGCAGACTGGAAGCTATTGCCCTCCATTCTGGGCGTCTACTTCACGACTGCCGTTATCCTGACCATCTTCACCGTTACCATCTATCATCCGGTGACTGCTGTGCTGACCATCGTGCTCTGGGGCGCTGCCTCCTTCGCTGTGATGCCCGGGATGCAGGTACGCGTGATGAGTCTTGCCCAATCGGCCCCGGCACTTGCCTCTACGGCAAGCCACTCCGCCGGTAATCTCGGAAATGCAGCGGGAGCCTTCATTGGCGGATTGGTCATTACCCATTTGAGCTTAACCTCCCTGCCTTGGGTAGGAGCTGCATTAGTAGGACTTGCCTTCATTCTCGGGGTAGCCTGCTATATGTATGAGCGCAAGGCTGCTGCGGCTGGGGCATGATCATGAGAAAAGGCGTAACCGGACATGACACTCCCGGATTACGCCTTTCATTTATATATGAGTTCATCCATCTACAGATGCTGCGGCAATCTGAATAACGTCTGCTATGCAGACAGCCAGCAGTTCCAAGGATCCCATCCATCATGGCGTTAGACGCAAATGATCGATCGTTTACAACACCTTGATCTCCAGCAGCTCGTACTTGACGATGCCCATCGGTGCATCCACGTTGACTTGGTCGCCAACCGCTTTGCCCATCAGTGCTTTGCCGAGCGGGCTTTCATAGGAGACTTTATTATTCAACACGTCTGCTTCTGCCGGGCCTACAACCTGATATTCAAGCTTCTCTGCAAACTCGATGTCGTTCAGGACGACATTCGAACCGACATTCACCGTTGTCGAGCTTACCTGCTTGGAGTCGACAATCCGGGCGCTGTTCAGTGTTTTTTCTAGGATAATGATGCGCGTTTCCATAAACGCCTGGTCGTTCTTGGCCGAGTGGTACTCGCTGTTCTCCTTCAAGTCACCATAGCTGATCGCAAGCTTGATCCGTTCCGCTAACTCTTTGCGTTTTACATATTTGAGGTCATCCAGTTCCTCCTGGAGTTTATCATAGCCCTCTTGGGTCAAGATCAGTTCTTCTGCCATGTTCATCACATCCACTTCGGTTTCTTACTTCTAGTGTACTCTTAATTCCGAAAATAAGCGAAAATTTTCTGAAAATCAACGGATGGAAATTATGGAATTCCTCCCTGGCAGCTGGACACCAGCGTTGAGGAAGCGGAGCTCATCCTGAAGCGAGCCCAAAAAACCCCTGATTTCTCCGTAAAGAAAATCAGGGGTTTTCTCTCATAGCTAAAAATTATGACCGCCCAGCCTCAGTCTCCGCCTTCAAGGCTTCATATTGCTCCATCAGCTCACCCATAATCGGATGCTCGCCAGCCATACCGGTATATTGGGAAGCCGTGTCGCTTACTCCGATATCCCGTACGGAGGCTTGCAGTTCTACACTTTCCGGGTCTTCGGGCACATCAAACAACAAGGCCGCTGCCATGGATTTGGCCAGACTCTTGTAAGGGAGCCCGCTCTCGAATGCCAGCATCGCTGGAGATACCAGCCGGTCGCCGGGAGACAGCTTCCGAATCGGGGAGCGTCCGACGCGGGATACCTCGTCTGTCAGCGCCGGATTACGGAACCGCTCCAGAATGGTGTCAATATACGCTCCATGCTCGGCAGAATTGAAGCCATGTTTATGCACAAGCGCAGCCCCTGTTTCCTCCAGCACCGCGCGCACATGGGCTGCCACCTCGTCATCCTTCATGGCGTCCTGAATCGTCTCATAGCCTTTCAGGAAGCCTACATAGGCAGCAGAGCAGTGACCGGTATTCACCGTAAACAGCTTGCGCTCAATGTACGGCTCCAGGCGGTCCACATAGTGAATGCCTTCTACCGGCGTGTAGCCTTCAAACATCTGCGAGCGATCCACCGCCCACTCATAGAACGGCTCCACCACCACCTTCAAGCGGTCCTCATGCTGCTGCAGCGGCACGATCCGGTCTACGGCTGCATCCGGGAAAGCCACCCGCTGGTCGGCCTTCTGCTTCGTCTCATCATCCAGCTTACCGTACACATGCTCTTTCAGCTGTGTACTGCCGCCGATGGCATTCTCGCATGCAATAATATGCAGCGGTGCCGATTCTCCCTGCAACCGGAGCTTCAGCCCTTCGGCAATGGTACCGGCAATAAACTTCAGAATGTTCACGCCTACCGCTGTTGTGACGAGATCGGCTTCTGCCACCGCACGCGCGGCAGCCTCCGGCTCCGAAGCGCTGTTGAGGGCCGTAATGCCCTTTACAACCGTTGTCTCCTGCCCTTCGCTGGCCAGTGTTACAGGATATTCTCCACGAGCCTTCAGCTCCGAAACCAGCTCCTCGTTCACATCGACAAAACAAACCTCGTAACCTGCCTGGGACAACAGAAGCCCTATAAACCCGCGCCCGATGTTCCCTGCTCCGAAATGGACTGCCTTCATGCGCCCATTCCTCCTTCGAAGATGGCCAGAATCTCCTCTTCGCTCGATGCGTTCATCACCTTCTCAATGCTCTCGTCATCTGTGAAGATCATCGCAACGTTTGTCAGAATCTCCATATGGTCACCGCCAGCGGCCGCGATCCCAATGACGATGAACGCCGGCTCGTCTCCGCCGAAATCAACGCCTTCCGGGAAGCGAACGATGGACAATCCCGTAGAGATAACCATGCCTTTGGCTTCCTTGGTGCCGTGAGGAATCGCGAGTCCCCCGCCCATATAAGTGGATGCAATCTCTTCGCGCTCCAGCATCTTATCTACGTAATCCTCTGATACGTGGCCTGCCTGCACCAGCAGATTCCCCGCCATGCGGATGGCCTCGCTTTTATCATTTGCCTTCGCATTCAATACGACTTTATCTTTGGACAGTATGTTATTCATGTTAGTCTCCCTCTTTCTATGGTCTGTGATTGCAAAAATGCTGCAGCTCTTCAGCCAGGTATGACCGAATTTCGTCCTCGCCGCCCCGCTCCATCAGCTCAATCAGCTCGGAGCCGAGCAGCATCGCACTGATCTCGCTGAGCACCTCCAGGCTCTCCTTCGGGAGCTGCTTCGGTGCCAGCATCAGCAGAATGACCCCTGCTTCCGCCCCATCCTCAAGCGGTGCGGCATGCGCTAACCGGAACAGGGTAAGCGACGGGCAGGCGATATAACGGCTGCGCGTATGGAACAAAGCCAGCGTCGTATCCGGGATGAGCTGAGTGCCCATCCGTTCACGCTCAAGCAACCGCTCCTTCACCTTCTCCGCATCGCTGACCGCACCGCACTCGTATACCTTGGCCAAGGCCTCGTTCAACGTACCCTCCAGGTCATCCGGGCGGTTATCCAGATCATGCACATGAAAGCCGTCCAGGAGCGATACAATCGCATTCATCAGCGCGGCCTGCAGGCGAAGCCGTTCGAATGATGCAGCTTTACGCTGTTCTTCGATCCGGTTGACGGCCGTGCCGCTTCCACCCGGCTTCACGGACGTGCTCTGGATATATTGAAGCAGCGCCTCTTTATCATCCGCTGTCAGCAGCGGGCTTAATCTCACATATCGATCCTTCGGCAGCGGAAGATCTATGGTCGATATAATGAGATCATATTGCTCCTTCGGCATTCGAGCCGCTTCATACCATGACACGTTGCCAAGCACCTCAATCTGAGGCATCTCCTTGTTCAGCCGGGTTCCGAGAAGCCTTGAGGAGCTAAGTCCGCTGGAGCATACGAGGATGGCTTTCAGATGGTGTCCCAGCTGGTTCAGGCGTTCACTTGACGCCCCAAAATGCATAACCAGAAACCCGATTTCCTCATCCGGGATGGTCAAGCCCAGCCTCAGCTCATCAACCGAATGCCGGACAATCCCGAACAGCTCCTCATAATCCTTCCGGATCGGACTCAGCAGCGGGTTCCGAATCCGGGTCCCTTCCCGAATCCGTTTCATGGCTGCACCGATATGCTCCACCAAGCCTGCCCGCAGCGTGCGATCCTCTTGAAACGGAATGCCGGTGCGCCGCTGCACCCGCTCGATCAGGCGGTGCGCCATCTCCACCATTTCCACATCCGTATGGGCCAGCTCACTGACCTCGGACATATCCCTGGCTGCCTCGAACAAATTCGAGATATATTTCATTTCTGAATCCGTAAAAGGGATCTCCAGTGTTTCACCGAGACGAACGGCAAAATCTCTGGCTTCCTCCATGGAGGAGGAGGCTCCATCCTGAGTGGCGATATCGGCCTCCTCCATACGCCGTCCCTGCCTGATCCGCTTCACGGAAACCGATAAGGCAATCAGCATGGAGGTATAGGCACTTTCGCTAAGGCTCTCCGTCCAGCTCCAGTTCATATCCCACAAGCTTTTCTCCACATCCAGCAGCACCGGTTTACCAACCATGGAGAGCAGCCGGGCCGTCACCGGCTCTCGGGCATCGCTGTAACCGTCCCCGACAAGATCCGAATAATCCAGATATTCCTCCGCAAGCCTGCAAATGGCCCTTCGCCTTACGGCTTCCGTGCCTTCAAGCTCAACCCCGTAACCTCTGCGGCGGATCAGATTAAGCTTGAACCTCTTCATTAAGGGCTCCAGCTCATCCAGATCGCTGCTGACGGTAGGCACGGTCACCTTCAAACTGTGGGCCAGGGCAAACAGTTTGATGGGTTCATCAGCCTCAAGCAAAGCACATAACACGAGGATTTTGCGCTCTTCCACGGAATAATCGGCAGGCTTACCTTCAAGCAGGCGTTTCCGCAGCTGGGCGATACCCTCAGGCGTTTCTCCTTCCAGCCGGATGCCCGTTCCCGACTTTTTATGAAGCAGAACGTCTGCGCCTTGCAGTCCTTTCTCAATCTCCTCCATTTCCCGGTGAACCGTCCTGACGCTGACCCCGATCTCAGCCGCTATTTCCGCAGCTGTCATGCCCTCGGTCCTGCTCATCAGGAGCAGAAGGATTTGTCGCTGGCGGGCAGTGATTTGTCCCAGACGCATGGCTCCCTTCTTCATGAAATGGAGACAACGCCGGCGTAATTACGCCAGCGTGTCATATGATGCAGAACTATTTAGTCTTTGAGTCGTTCCACCAGCTCATCATATCTCGGACTCTTCAGGAAGTTGTCGATCGAGATATGCTCCGCATTCGGATTCTTGGCGATGGCCCGCTCCGTGAGTGTCTTCTGGGTGATGACAATATCCGCGTCATCCGGTATTTCACTTACAGCCGAGTTCACAACGGTAATGTTGACACCCGCTTGCTGCAGTTTCTTTCTAAGCACCGAGGCGCCCATTGCGCTGGAGCCCATGCCGGCGTCACAAGCAAACACGATTTTGTTCACATTGTCTTTATCCAGATTGGCAACAGCCGCAGATGCAGGAGCAACCTGGTCGTTCATGCCGCCGGTCTTCATTTCCTTCATCTTCGCGGAGGCTTCTTCAAGATTCGGCTCTTCTTCTGTCTTCTTACCCGTTTTGAGCAGCAATGCCGCTACCGCAAAGGATACAATAGCTGCGGCAAGAACACCGGCCAGCACCGGAAGCAGTCCGCCCTTAGGCGCCATAGCGATGAAAGCAAAGATACTGCCCGGCGACGCGGGCCCCACCAATCCGGCTCCAAAGATCTGGAAGGTGAAGGTTCCGGCAACGCCGCCCGCAATCGCGGCCAGGATCAGAACCGGCTTCATCAGAATGTATGGGAAGTAAATCTCATGAATACCGCCCAGGAAGTGGATCACTACCGCGCCGGGTGCGGAGGATTTGGCAGAGCCGCGTCCGAAGATCCAATAGGCAAGCAGAATGCCGAGCCCTGGGCCTGGATTCGATTCCAGCATATACAGAACAGATTGACCAATACGTGCTGATTCCTCTGTTGCGATTGGACTGAAAATCCCGTGGTTGATTGCATTGTTAAGGAACAGCACCTTCGCCGGCTCAATGATAATGTTAACGAGCGGCAGCAGGTTGGCATTGACCAGTACATCCACGCCTGCCGAGAGCGCTCTGGTAATTCCCTGTACCAGCGGCCCGATTCCGGTGTAAGCCACCAGGGTCAGCGCGCCCCCGATAATACCGAGCGAGAAGTTGTTGACCAGCATTTCGAAGCCGGATTTGATTTTGCCGTCAATCAGCTTGTCGAATTGCTTCAATACCCAAGCTGCAATCGGACCAACAATCATGGCGCCGAGGAACATCGGAATATCCGCCCCGACAATGACGCCGATTGTTGCCACAGCACCGATGACCGCACCGCGCTTGCCGTGAACCATCTGTCCGCCCGTATAACCGATTAAGAGCGGGAGCAGGTACGTGATCATCGGGCCGACCAATTCCCCGAGTTTCTCGTTAGGGAACCAGCCGGTCGGGATGAACAGAGCCGTAATCAGACCCCAAGCGATGAACGCGCCGATATTCGGCATCACCATGCCGCTAAGGAGACGGCCGAGCTGTTGAACCCTTACCCGGATACCTTTGGAAGCGTTTGTATTTGTCTCATTGGACATCGTATTGACCTCCTAGTCATATTTGAACAATAGAATATTGTGTTGTCGCCTTGCTCTGACATCTATATGTTAAGTCAGCCCGGCAAAAGGCTCAACGAAAGGAAAAGCGGGTTTCGTCAAGAATATTGTTGACAACTTTTAAAAGGATCATGTCGTTTTTTTGAAAATACATGATGGCTCGCGTTTTCATTCGAAGATTCGCATGACCGCACCACCCTGTAAATTCCAATTTTATGAGTGATATTACCCTGCCAATGGGCGAATTTCACGGAGCCGTACACCTATCTTCCTAAGTTCAACGAACCGATAGCTGTCCTCTTGCGCTTTAGCCTTGTGCAAAAAAATAAGAAGAGGGACCGAACCTTTTTCTGCCATAGAGACAATATAGGGTGTAAGCTGCTTACCCAGGAGGGCCCTCTGAATGCAAAGTGAATACATGTACCAGCTACTTACACAAATGAAAGATGGGCATCAACAGGCGTTCCATGCGATGTATGATGCTACCTACCAGGATGTCTACCGGACCGTTTCCTTTCTGGTGGATCACCCGCAGGATCGGGAAGATGTCATGAATGAGATCTATATGCAAATGTGGACCTCGCTTGCAAACTACGATACGAACCGGCCATTCCACTTCTGGCTGCACGGCTTGGTGATCCGACAAGTGCAGAGATTTCGGGTTAAGAGCTGGCGGAGATTCCGAATTTTTGAACGTATCCGCGCCTTCTCGCGGGAAGAGTCCCACTGGGATCAGCCCGCCGTGTTCATGGATGAGACGAACCAGATGATATCGAAGGCAATCCAGCAGCTGACGGACAAACAGCGTACGGTGATTATCCTCCGTTTTTTCACGACTATGCTCTTGAAGAAATCGCGACATTGCTCGAAATCCCCCTGGGAACAGTCAAATCCAGATATCATGCAGGCCTTACGGCCCTGCGAAAGAACTTACGGAATCTCCCCCCGGAAAGGATGGAAAAAATCAATGCCTATTGAACACAAAATCCGTGAACATCTGCACAAAAAGGCAGAGGCTACGGCGTGTCCCCCGGACATTTCCAAACGAATAGAACAATCCTATTCACAATACTTCCAACCCAAAAGGAGCAAAAAAACGATGAAAAAACGATTCATTAGCGGAATTGTTGCCACGGCGATTCTGATTCCAACTGCGGCATTTGCGGCTCCTCCCCTAATCGATATCCTTACCAGAACATCCATGACTACCGAACAGATCAAGTCGGATGAGGTTGGCAATGCAGCGCTTGAGAAGCTGTATAGCGCATTTCCCGAAACCAAATCGTTCGAGATGGTCAATGCAAGCACCGTTCAAGACGTTCAAACCAGCATCATGCTGCGGGAAAAGGGAGGGACGGGCAAAACGATTACCCTTCATATGAACAGTGTGTCGGGTACGATTGAACACGTGATTCAAGAGAACTGGGAGCCTAAGGAGAAGCCGCTCATGGCTCTGACCGATCAGGAAATCAAGGCAAAGGTAGATGATCTCATCAATAGAATGTATGGCCCTGTCGAAGATTACGAGTTTGCTATGGAGCCAATGGACAACCCGGATCAAAAAACGTGGATGCTGAATTACAGCAAAAAGGGAGCCAGTGAGCCGTTCTACCAGATATTTGTGCATGGCAATACCATCAGTGCTTCTCAGATCGGAGGTGAGGCTGCGCCCTCCAACGCTGAAGTAGAAGGTTTCTTCACCACGAACGGTAAGCCGGATTATTTTGCCGATGCCTTCTTGAATGATGCAAAACTGTTTGCCCTATTAGGAATGAGCGCAACGGAATTGAAGGAAGAATTGGCCAAAGGGAACTCCGTTGTGGAGGTTGCTGCCTCTAAAAACGTCTCAAAACAACAGGTGATCGATGTCATCGCCCAAACACAGGTTGATACACAAATTCAAGGAGAGCATCATGGCGATGCTCCAACAGGCAAAACTTCAAATGAACAAATGCTAAAAGCTGTCGAACCGAAAGTATTGCATGTGATTGAGCACAAAAATGAAGCACCGTCGAAGAAATAACGAATCAATCGTTTGAGATAATCCATGTACTAGGCAAGCCGGACCAGATTGGAAAACTAGTAAAAAAGAAACGCCGGAGACTCTCTTTGGCGTTTCTTTTTCCTCTGTGCATTCCCTATGTTTCCTATACAAAATGGGATAATACCAACACAGCCGGCGAGTTCCAATAGATGGTCACTTCGTTGGTAGAGTAACTCTCCATCACATCGGCAAAAGAAGCTGCCGGCGCCTTGCCTGCCAAGTGCTTAAGCGCGTAATCATCCTGAAGCCCCTTATTCGGACCGCCTGAGACGAGACCGGGAACGGGCGCCTTAACGCCGTCTCCTTCGGAAGGGCGATGATGCGGATACAGGATCGGCTTCGCCCCGTACCCGGTGACGTAACTCATCCCCATCACGTTAGCTCCGAACAAATAGTGTACATGCTCATGCACATGGGACTCATAGTCTTCGGTGCCGGACAATCTGCCCGCTATCAGCAGGAGCATCGCGTGATTTAATACCAGCATGTTGCTGCCCCAGATGTATTGATCCGGATGAAGTGAAATACCATACCCGTCCCGTTCACTGACCGCGGCAAGCTCGTCCGCACGTTGAATTAAACCCCGCATCAAAACTTCCGCCAATTCCGGGTCTTCTTCCCGCTCCGACATCAGATAGGCAAAGGTTCCATAACCGCCCATGTCGGCCCAGCCCAGTTCATATTTACCGAAGGCATTCTGCTTGGCTAACGCTTGGAAAGCCTCATGGTAACGCCCTTCACCCGTGGTGCGATACAGCTCGGCCGCCGCCCAGTATCGTTCATCGGCATCCTGACCGTCACCGTATTCACCCGTAGCAATATCCGCCGGGTTGCGGAAGCCCGGCATATCCGGATGTTCCGCCAGCCATGCCCAAGCGCGTTCTGCCGCCTTCAGGCAGCTGGCAGCGAAGGGCTCGTCGTAAGGGGCGTAGATCCGCGCCGACATTGCCATAATGGCAGCATAACAACCGGTTGCTGTCGCCGATATCGGCGACAGGTACAGTGCGGCCGTATCGGCCTCCGGCATGACGTCTCCTCCCGGGAACTGCAAAGTCGTGAGCTTGTGGAACAGCCCTCCCGACTCCTCATCCTGCATGCGCTGCATCCACTCCAGCTCATACCGGCATTCATGGAGCACATCCGGCATGGAGCCGTCACTTTCCGGCAATGGCAGCGGCTGTGCAAATGCCTCCGGGTACAGCTCGAAGGCCAGCAGCAGATCGGCTACCGCCTTGGCGCCCGGAACGACATACTTGCCATAGTCCCCGGCGTCATGCCACCCTCCCCAGGCATCCACTTGCCTGGATTCCTCTCCATAAACGATGGCAGGCGTGAGATGACACGAATCATGCTTCCATGGTCCAGCGTGCAACTCGTCCAAGGCCATCCCGCACCGGAAGTAATAAAACGCTTTCAATAATGCGCGGTGTGCATCCTCATAGACTGACTCCGCAATGACAAAAGGAGCCGAGGTCTGCCCATCCTCCGTTTCGATCCGGTAGGTGCCTGGAGCTTCATACCCCGTGAAATCTCCCCGGCTTACCGTCTGCCCACTGGCAGCATCCACGATGGCAGGCGATGTGCTCCCATGCCAAACCGTCTCGCCGTTCTGATCATCTACAAGATGATAACGGCCTCCCTGACCAGGGATAACCGCAATCTTGGTGTCCTGGCTCCGGTAGCCCAGCTGGTTAACGGCAATGCCGATCGGTTGTTCATGCTTCATCTTCATGCTCCCATACTCATCCTCTCTGAATGGTCCATTCAAAATTCTATGCTGTTACACTTCGATACACATCATCAGGTTCCCTTTCGCTATCCATAATCCTTGAAAATAAATGGCTTCACTCTTCCCCATTGCCGTAAATTCAGCTAAAAAACAGGCTCCTCCCGCAAAATGAGGAAGAGCCTGCCTGTCTGTTTTTTATCTGAATTGTGCAAACATGATTACCGCTCATCTTCGGACTGAAGGATATAACCCTTTCCACGGATGCTCTCAATCGCCAGAATATTCCGCGTCTTCTTGCGCACCCGATAGATCAGCGCGTTCAGCTCCTCCGAGCTCACGTCGGGCACTTCGTCCGTGCTGCAGCTTCGCTCGGGCCACACGTAGGTCTTCAACTGCTCCTTGGACACAAACTGGCCTTGATGATGAATAAGCAGCTCCATGCACTTGTACTCTTTTTCCGAAAAAGCGTACACGTCTTCGCCGTATACCATCTCCTGCTTAAAAGGGTTCAGCTGAAATCCGCCGGACGTCTCAATAGCGGCCAGATGTTTGATCAGCGGCGTGATGTCCATCGTCTCATCCATGCTCAGAATCGAGAAGGACAGCACGATAAGATCGCCCGCCAGCACAATGATATCCCCATGCTGAAGGGGAACTTCCTCTTGAGGAGCCAGCCGCTCCTTATTGACATAGGTTCCATGCTTGCTGTCCAGGTCCTTAATGCTGAAATGCCCGTTTCTATACAGCAGCGCCGCATGCCGCCGGGACACAAAAATATTATCAAACGCAATATCCGGATGAAAGTGCTGCCCCTTGCGGCCAAGCACCATCATCGGTTTGGTTAACGGTATTACGTCTCCACGCTCGTAGGGATTCCCCCGCTCCACCATCAAAAAGGAGGATTTGTCCATCATGCTCCCTCCTGTTTCCTTAAATTACCTATCGTATTTATCAGTTCGCTATTATGCAATTGTCATGCTCCAGCCATTGAGTATGCGCCCAAAATCACTAAGATTTAAATAAGAGAAAGAAATAGAGAACTTAGAGAGAGAAGTTAATCAAATCTACTATACTGCTTATTGTAAACGATTTTGGGGGATTGGATCATGCGAACACTAAAAAGATGGAAGAATATCACACTGTTTTTTGTCGTTCTGTTTGTATTTCTATTTGTTAATAATACATCGCTATTCACCGAAGACCGTCATGGAGAGCCGCTGCTGCTGGCCCATCGCGGGCTCGGTCAGACCTTCCCGATGGAGGGCATTGAGGCTGACACTTGCACCGCTTCCCGCATCTATGTGCCGGAGCATGCCTATCTGGAAAATACCCTTCCGTCCATGGAAGCTGCGTTTGAGGCCGGTGCCGATATCGTGGAGCTGGATGTCAAGCCGACCAAGGACGGTCAGATCGCTGTGTTCCATGACTGGACTCTGGATTGCCGCACCAATGTGGAGGGCTCGGTCAAGGATTATACCATGGACCAGCTGAAAAAAATAGACATCGGGTATGGCTACACGGCTGATCAAGGGGCCACCTATCCGTTCCGCGGCAAGGGCGTGGGCCTGATTCCATCATTAGAGGAAGTGTTAACGGAATTCCCGGACGGGGAATTTCTTATCCATATCAAAAGCACAGACCCAGAGGAAGGGAAGCTGCTTGCGGACTATCTGGCCGGGCTGCCGCTGAAGCGTCTTAGCCAGCTGACCGTTTACGGGGACGATCAACCGATTCGTACGTTAAAATCGCAGCTGCCTTCTCTGCGCGTCATGTCGATGGATACACTCAAGAGCTGTCTTGTATCCTACGCCGGAGCCGGCTGGAGCGGTTACATTCCCTCGGTCTGCCGCAACACCCAGCTGCACATCCCGGAGAAGTATGCCCGCTATTTATGGGGCTGGCCCGATAAATTCCTGAACCGGATGGACAGCATCAATACGCGCGTCATCCTGGTTGCCGGAGACGGGGGCTGGTCGGAGGGCTTTGACTCCGAGCTGGATCTGCAGCGGCTGCCAGACGATTACAGCGGCGGAATTTGGACGAATCGGGTGGATGTCATCGCCCCGAAACTGATCATTCAGAAGCCTGAATAGAGGAGTGCAGCATCTGCACATCCTTTTTTTCTATCAGAGTCCCCGCTCTTTCGTCCATAAGGAACGGCTGATTTGCCGCTTTCATGCCCCCACAACGCTGTGGGGCTTTTTTTTGTTTTCACAAGGGAACAGGGCAAAGTTTTTAGGGTGTTTTTACCGATGACTATTAGTAGGGTCTTTTACTCTAATCTCATATGACATTCATTGAAATATATAGGAGTTGATATTTTGGCCAGGGAAACAGAAAAAAAAGGTATGGTCTGGTTTAAGAATGCTCGCTCGAATCAGAGCCAACCCGAGAAGAACAACACCGAATACCAGGAGATCGCCGCAGCGGCAGAAGAGGAAACGGCTTATTCCGTAGAGGCTGAGATGCCTGCTGCAGAGAGCAATAAACATCTGTTCTCCAAGGATAATCAGGACAAAATCGGCCTTGACGTCATTGTGTCCATCGAGAACATGCTGAAGGAACGCCAATTGCTGTCTTATAAGAATAAAGGCTTGGAGGACCAGCTCTTAACCGCAAACGAAACGATTAACCGGTATAAGCACGAGCAGATCAAGAGAGATCAGCTCGTTCAGGAGAAGAACAAAGAGATCCGCGAGCTCGAGAATGTGCTGACCAACAAACAGATGAGTTACGACCAGCTGCTTGAGGACTACAAGGAATATCAGCTGACATCGAACCTGGCGTACGAGAAGCTCTCCAACCAGCTCGAAACGGAGACCGCCAAATATAACAAGCTCTATGAAGAGGCTAACCATTCACAATATCAAAGCATGCTCAAGATCAGCTCGCTTGAAGAGAAGGTCCGCGAGCTGGAGATCGCAAACGAGAAATACGCGGAGCAATACCAGAATATTCTGGATGATAAAGCCAGACTGATGCAGACCATCAATGATTTTACCGAGAAAATGTCCTTCTCCTTCTCACCGAAGACATCGGCTTCCAGCACATCATCTGAATAAATACAGCCCGTAATCTAACATCTAGAGAAAGGGGGGCCTTCATGTCAGACTCCTATGGAAAAGTCATTGAACTGCTGGCTATCGAGAGGGATTCCGAAGTCTTCGGTCTACGAATCAAGCTGTCCTTCACTGAATCGGCAGAGCTAATATGGATCACTGATACCGATACCATCGAGAATATAGCAGCCGTGTCGGAATTCAACGGGATTCACAAATACCGATTATCCTTGCAAACCGTATGGGATGTAAATCAACAGCAATACATGGGTTTAATTACGCGTACATATCGTGATCATAGTGATCGGTTTCAATTCGCGTGCTCGGTTTCTTTCAGAAACGAATTAGAGTCGATTAAGAATGCAAGGCGTTTGGATGACTTACATACTTTGCCCTTCCTGTCTGCGTATCGATCTGAGCCTGATGAACCCATAGCAGTACCGACCGAGGAGGGTATAGACGCCCGACGTTCCGGAAGGAAAAGGCATCGGCTTCCGCTAAAGCTGGTAAGCGCAACCATGATGAGTTTGATCTTTGTGTTGTTATTAAGTTCATTTAATTACTCAGATCCAAGTGGCATTCAGCCCCGCCAAGCAACAACGGCCGCGGTGGAGGTAGAAACGGTCATCCAGCTGCTGGCCGAGAACCGACATACGATAATGGCTAAACCCGTAGCTTCGCTGGAGGAGGAAACTGAGAAACAGCCGGAGGATCATCATCTTCCTTCTGACACCGTTCCATATCTGGAGCTTGATGAGTTTATCAGCTTCAGCATTCCCAAAGGCTATGTAGCTCTAACATTCGATGATGGACCCTCCAAGCACTCCGTGGATATCATGAACATCTTGCAAAAATATGGGGTGGGCGGCACGTTCTTCTTTGTGGGCACCAATGTGAAAAAACATCCCGATTATGTCCAGGCTATCCATGCCAATGGATTTTCGATCGGCAGCCACTCCATGACCCATAGCCAAATGTCGAGCCTATCCTATAAACAGCAGGAAATGGAACTGACCCGCGTGGCTGAACTCATTGAGAATATTACGCACGAGAAATTGGTGCTCTTCCGCCCGCCTTACGGGGCGTTTGATGGCCAGACCGAAGCATTAAGCCGTCACCAAGGCAACAAAATGGTGCTCTGGAACCGGGACCCTGAGGATTGGCTGACTCGCGACGAGGATAAAATCCTGGATTATGTCCAGCACATCGAGGCTTCCGGCTCCATTATTCTTCTGCACGAATCGCAGGCGGTTGTGGATGCCTTGCCGCGAATCATTCAGCATCTGCAGGATCAGAGTTTGAAGATTGTCCGTTTGCAATAGCCGATCCTATGCTTATACATAAGGGCTGTACCCTGGATGTTTTGTACTTCAAACATCCAGGGTACAGCCCTTTTTGGGGTATAACAAAGCTTATAATCAACAAAGCTATAATCAAAAAAAGGCTGTATGCAGCCATCCCCAGCTCTTCTTAAAGGCATTGGCACGCAAGTGTAGAATAGTATGTTCGAGGTGAACCTATGACAAAGCGATTTTCGACCCGCAAGAAAACCATTCTTGCAATCACCGCCACCCTTGCTTTTACCGGCATCTTTTTTATAACTTATTCCATCCTTCAGAACAGGGAGAACCCCGACATGACCGCTGCGTTTATCGAAGAACATATGCGGAACGATAACGGTACGCTGGCTACCTATCTCAAGCCGGCTCCTTCAGAGCACCCGGATATCGTTGCAGGCAGAGAAGCGTTATCCGAGTCACTCGGGCTCTGGATGCAGTACGCCATCCTATCCGGTGATCAGGCAAGGTTCGATGAGAGCGTTCAACTACTTACAACTTATTTCCTTCACCAGAACAAGGAGACCTATATCCGGTGGAAGCTTAGACCGGACGGACGATCCGACGTAACCACGAATGCGCTGGGCGATGATCTGCGAATCCTGGACGCCTTGCTGAAGGCATCCAGACTGTGGGACAACAACGAGTCCTATCTTCCATTGGCAAAAAGGATCGGGTCGACATTGCAGGCCTCCTCTCAAACCAAAGGATATTTGGTGGATTATCATGATTTTGAGCGGAATGAATCGCCAGCCGTGTTAAGCCTGGTCTATGCAGATATATCCGCACTGCGGGAGATGGAGCAGATCGGAATTCTGTCCAGCCAGGATTATGCACGATACCAAGACCTGCTGTTCCATATGCCGAATGACGGCGTCTTCTATCCCAAGACTTTTCAGATCGGCTCCGGCCAATATGAATACGACACCTCGGTCAATCTGATTGACCAGCTGATCGTTGGCATTCACCTGGCGGAGATGAACCATCCACCGAGGAAGCTTATACCTTTCCTCAAGGAAGAGTTTCAGCAGAACGGACAGCTGGTTGGCCGCTACCACCGGGAGACCCGCAAGCCGGACGCGGCTTATGAGTCCCCTGCTGTATACGCTCTGGCCATAATTCTCGCGCTGAAAACGGATGACCTCCCTTGGGCACAGCAATTATACGATCGTATGACCCAATTCCGGGGCCAAGATCCCGCTTATCCGGGAGGTTATGTATTTGACGGCAATACGCATGCTTTTGATAACCTGTTTCCCCTGCTCGCAGAGGCGATGCTGAAGAACACGGCACGATAACTCTTCATTACAGGCTCTCGATCAGCATGTACACACCCGTAAAGATTAAGATGATGTAGGTGAAGATTTGAAACACCCGCTGGTTAATGACGTTGAATAAACGTTGTCCGATGAACAGCCCGGCGAAGACCAAGGGAAGTGCGATTCCGCTGGACATCCAGACCGTCTTGCTCGTTCCCGCCACCGTCACCTGAATGATCAGGCTGAGCGAATATATGAACAAATAGAAGGCCAGGGTTGTCCCTCGAAGCTTGGCCTTCTGCGTATCCGTGCCGGAGAAATATAACAGTAACGGCGGGCCTGGCATACCAATACTGGTTGTCAGAGAGCCCGATAGTCCTCCCACTGCCAAATCTCTGCCCCGGTTCTGGCGGATTCTAAACTTCAGCATCAGCAGCGCGGTTAGGGCCAGAATGATGAGGCTCACGCCTAATTTCAAAGCATCGATATCGATGAGCGAGAACACGATGATCCCTGCAGGCAGACCGGCTGCGCTTCCGATGACCAATCTTTTTAAGATGCCATAGTCGATATCCTTGCGAATCTTGGCGATCAGCGCAGCTGAAATCACAAGGGATAGAACCAGGTTGATCTGAATCGCTTCAGCCGGCTGGAATAGCAGCAGCAGAAACGGAGTCGCCAGGATGGAGAACCCGAACCCGGTGCTGGTCTGGAGTATGGATGCCACAAGTATAATGAACACGAACAGAACAATATCCACGTTACACCTGCTTTCTTCACGACTGCGGGCACAATTTAAATCTTTTTCACAAATTCCGATTTCAATTTCATCGCGCCAAATCCGTCGATTTTGCAATCGATATCGTGATCGCCGTCAACCAGACGGATATTTTTCACCTTGGTGCCTATTTTCAGTACGGAGGAGCTGCCCTTTACTTTCAGATCTTTGATCACCGTTACGGAGTCACCGTCGACCAGGACATTTCCGTTCGCGTCTTTCACGATCCTGGCCTCTTGGTCATGCTCCGCTTCAGACTCCAGGGTCCATTCATGGGCACATTCAGGGCAAACCAGAAGATTCCCGTCTTCATACGTATATTCTGAGTTACATTTCGGACAATTCGGCAAATTCGACATGATTTCATATTCTCCCGTTCTGTTTATGTTTCAACATATCGTACCATTCTAACATATTCCTTCTTTTATAAAAGGCTTAACGGAAATCCGCAAAAAAAGGACACCCCTCGGTCGGGGTGCCCTTGATAACACTATTCGTTGACAAGGGACTTCGCTTTCTCCAATGCGGAGATCACCTTGTCACACCATTCATCAAACTCCGCGTCCTCCCGCTGCAGCTCCGGATGGGACAGAATATGGCGCACCGTCTGCTTGATACCCTGATCCGCGCGAATGGCTGCCACGAAGTCAGGAGCCAGCCGTTTCAGCTTGCTGTTATCAAACACAACGCTGTTGGCTTTATCACCCCATAACGAGCCGCGGAAATCCTGCGTGCTGGTGGCATCCAGGAACTCGGAAGACACATGGACCGCATTCAGCTGTACGCCAAGCGCATCCGCAATGATTCCGTAAATCTGATTCCAGGTGAGCGACTCATCCGACGTAATGTGCACCGACTCCCCAATGGCATGAATGTTGCCCATCAGGCCGATGAAGCCTTTGGCAAAATCGCTGTTGTGCGTCAACGTCCACAGGGATGTTCCATCTCCATGAATAATAACGGGTTTATTCTCCAGCATCCGCTTCACGACCTGCCAGCTCCCCTTGCTGCCATGAACACCAAGCGGTATCGAGCGTTCATCATACGTATGGCTCGGTCTAACGATCGTAACCGGAAAGCCTGTCTCGCGGTACTGCTTCATCAGATAGTCTTCACATGCTATTTTATTACGGGAATATTCCCAATACGGATTCGATAATGGCGTGCCCTCGGTAATGCGATAATCGGACAAAGGCGTTTGATAGGCTGAAGCCGAGCTGATAAAAATGAACTGCTTGGTTCGCTCTTCAAACAGGCGGTAATCCCTCTCCAGATGGGCTGGTTCAAAGGCGATGAAATCAGCCACCACGTCAAAATGCAGGTCCGAAACGAGCTGTGCCACATGATCCTCATCATGAATATCAGCTTGCAGCACATGCGCTCCCTCCGGCAGCGCGTCATTTCGATTCCCCCGGTTCAACAGATAGAGCTCACACCCCTGTTCCAGCAGCTGCTTCGTGATTGCCGAGCTGATCGTTCCGGTCCCTCCAATAAAAAGCGCTTTCATATACCGCACCTCCACTAGCAGAATTGAAAACCATGTACCCAAACCTTCCATTATTTAAGATAGCATGGGCCAAGTTCCATTACAATTTCCTGTATATAAAAAAAGAGGCCGCACCTGCCCTGCGCAGCATGCGCAGTCTTAGTGCCGGCCTCCCGATCTCTTTACTTCCCATACGGCGGTTATCGATCTTATCATTTCACCCATTTATGCAGCAGCGGTCCTTCCTTGCCAAATACCGGGTCGGTATCCGGGACGGGGACACTTCTGATTTCGTGGATGGCCTGCGCGCGATCCGTCGGATTCCGCTCCCTCAGATTCGGCGTGTTCCCTTCGGGATAAGCACCAATCACTTCAAAATCAGGGCTGCTGCTCAGCTTCATATGTGCAGTACCTGCTGGCAGCACAATCACATCGCCTGAAGAAATCTCCAGCCTCTCCCCTGCGTCACCGCCCACGAGGACGGTCGCGCTTCCGGACCTCACGCCCAGAACTTCGTGCGTGTTGCTGTGATAATGATGATAATCATATACGCCGCCTGCCCAGCTGCCGCTCCATTGATGCCGGTTAAAGGCTGCCTCCAGCCCGCTCGGGTCATCCGCGAACACGCCATTGTATACAATGACGGGCAGCTCAGGATTGTTAGGGACCTCTCCATCATCGTTCACGAAAAAAGATCTGACATGGACTTCCATGATCATCCGCTCCTTTTTAGTTCATCGGTGCACTCGTAGTACCAGTACCCCGGGCGAGCGGCGCTTAAACAATAAACTCTGTTAAACCTCTCCCCAATACACCCTCGTCTCATAATCAAAAAACACGTGGCCCTCCTGCTCATTTCGATCAAATATACTACTGCGCAGTTCCTTCATCATCGGTTCGTAATTCGGATGCCCGGGTAGGGGAGCGTAGGAGGAGGATTGCAAGCGGCCGCGCACTTGCCGCCAAGTTCAAGCCTCGTACTCGCTTAGCTTTCCTTCATATATCAAGTTCAGGCGCTCGCTTTGGCGAAAATCGTCCGGCGTTACCAGGGCAGGCAGCTTATCCCACAGCCTGACGCCGGATCGGTGCAGAATCTCTGCCACAAATTGCGAGCAGAAGTAGGAATTGCTGAACTCAATCGGTTCCTTGAGCGCGATGCCCAGCACACCCAATATATTATAAAAGTATTTTTTGTCCTTTCGGATGAAGGCCTGCAAGACCCGCTTCATTTTCTCGATGTCGCGTTCAGACACCCGAAGCTCATAGATGACACATGTCGTATTGGGGTACTTGCTGAACGTTCCCGTCCTCAGATCCTCCTTCACAAACCCGCCGTTCAGCGGGTTGTTCGGATTCTTTCTTCCGAAGCTATATAACTCCGACAGCTCCCGGTTAAAGGAGATCGAAGCATGATTGTAAGGTGCTCTCGTATAGCCCTGAATGACTTTTGTAAAGAGCGTTCCGGTATTGGTAAGCAGTATAAAGACCGAGCGATCGTCTACCATTTACGAAATTTCCCCTTATCAATTTGGAGTTATTCCTTCATAATAACATATGATTCCTGCAGCAGAACGAAAAATCCTACCCGTGACAAGTTGGTGATGATAGGCATATGGAAAGCTCGATACTAACCTTAATCCTGATATTCTCCGTCCTGTCGGTCATTCAGCTCCTCTATTATGTGATGAGCAAGACGCAGCCGAATATCGATTATACCGATGTAGGATTCCGCATCAAAACCTGGTGGGGCATGCTGGTCATCTTCTGCCTGGCGACGTTTCTGAATCCCGTCGTTTCTCTGCTATCCCTGATGGTGCTTACTTTCTTTACGCTCAAAGAGTATTTCTCCATGATCAAAACAAGAAAAGCCGACCGCCGACTGTTCCTGTGGGCGTATTTAACCATACCTGTCCAGTTCTACTGGATCTATATCGAATGGTACGGCATGTTTATTGTATTCATACCGATTTATGTATTCCTGGTGCTGCCGCTCCCGCGATTGATCAACAAAGGCACCGTCGGGTTCATGCGCAGCGTCAGCTCGACCCAGTGGGGTCTGATGCTGATGGTGTTCGGGCTCAGCCACCTGGCCTACTTCCAATTTGCGTCGCCCCAGTATGGAGCAGGACTCGTGCTGTTTCTCGTTGTATTAACACAGCTCAACGATGTGGCGCACACCATCGCTTCCCTCTATTTTGGCAGACGCAGAATCGTGCCAACATCGAACCCCAACCTGACTTGGGAAGGCTTTGCCTGTGCGTTTCTTGCAACAACAGGATGCGCCTACCTCATCTACCCCTATCTGACGCCGCTCAGCCCGACCTTCGCCCTCTTATCCGGCATGCTGATCAGCCTCAGCGGCTTCTTCGGCAGCTTGACGGTATCGGTGCTGAAGCGGGATCTATTAATCGGCGACGATGGACGGTTCGATGCGTTGAAGAAAAGCTACTTAAGCCGGGTGGACAGCCTGACCTACACCTCGCCGATCTTTTTTCATTTCATTCGTTACTTCTACGAATTCATGTAGATTCCCCTACTCTCATAAAAAACAAGTTAATGGGGCACACTCTCGTGGTAATTAATGACAACGCGAGGAGGAAGAGATGATGACAGACGCGCAGTCTGGCCGTACTCATCCGGTTCCGGATTCTGCTCCATCCGATATCACGTCGCAAACGGTGAATGCCCTTGAGGATCTGTCCGGCGTGCATCCCGGCTACCGCCGGGCGCATGCCAAGGGATTCTGCTGCCGTGCCAGCTTCCGGTCGAGCGGCCTGGGCGCAGCCTTTACCACGGCCCCTCATATGCAGGAACAGGCGGAGACGCCCGCAATCGTCCGCTTCTCCGGCGTTTCAACCAACCCGGCCATGGCTGACCTGTTATCTCCGGCCAAAGGGATGGCCGTCCAATTCACCCTGCCTGGGGGCGATGTTACTTACTTGGTAGGGGCCACGGTGCCGGTCTTTTTTGCCCGTACACCCGAATCGTTTCTTGACATCATGAAGACCGTTAACGAGACTCGGGAAGGCGAGCGGGGACCGATAGATCTGATTCGAGAGATCATCATCCATTTCTCGGAGAGCAAAGAAAGCCTTCTGGCTGTAAAACTTCTAAAGCCGCCGGCCAGCTATGCTGCCTGTCATTATTATTGCATCCATGCCTACTTGTTCCTCGACTCGCAGGGAAATGCCCGGCCCGTGAAATTCGAATGGCTGCCGGAAGGCGGTGTGGAGACGCTGTCTATCAAGGATGCCGCACAGCAGCCAGAGGATTATCTGATGGACGAGCTGCACCTTCGCCTTGAGACAGCACCAGCTGTATTCCAGCTGGATGCCATTTTCGGGGAAGCCGGCGATCCCACAGATGATCCTACCCGCGCATGGCCGGACGACCGTAAACGAGTCATCCTTGGCCATCTCTACGTCACCGACATCATCGAGGAGCCCGAGGGGCTGCTCATGGACCCCACGGTCATGGCGGAGGGCATGGCGCTGTCCGATGACCCGATTCTGCACTTCCGGCACAGCACGTACACCGACTCGTACAACCGGCGCAGTGCCGGACAGTAATTCAAGCGGTGTTTGGGGTCCGCCTTGCCCGGTAAACGTCTGTCCTGAGGGACGAAGTCTCTGGCTGCTCGCCACTTGGCGAAGCATGATGAAGCGTGTGAGACGACACCCACCTGAAATACTCGGATAAACCTGAAAAGCCATAACCATGCGAGCCTTAGCTCACCTGGGTTATGGCTTTTTGTAGCAATCAAAACAATCGTCATTATTAGTGCGAATACCCGGGAAGCTTCAAATCCACATGATGGGTGACCTGGTTTCTGCCGTTTTGCTTGGAGGCATACAGAGCCTGATCCGCTTTTTGCAGGAGTGCCGCCTCATGGTCCTCCGGCGTCGCTGTGATCATGCCGATGCTGATAGTAATGCTGCCTGTTGTCCAGATGGCATCATTGACTGCGCGCCTGAACTGCTCCGCAATCTCCCTTGCTTCCGCCACATCCAGCCCCGGCAGAATCATCACGAACTCTTCCCCGCCATAACGGGCCACGACATCTCCTTCACGTGCACAGGATTTCAGTATACCCGCTACATCAACCAGAACCTCATCTCCCACCGCATGTCCCCATGTGTCGTTCACGCGCTTGAAATAATCGATGTCGATGAGGAACAAGGAAAATGGACGTCCTGATTGGTTGTAAAGTCTCAGCTGCTCTTCGAGCTGCTCTTGAAAGAACCTGCGGTTCTTCAGTCCTGTCAGCTTGTCCGTATTCGACAATTCGACCAAGACCGCATTAATCTCCATCAGCTCCGTCTGCTTCCGTTCAATCTCCATATGAATATGCTTCAGCTCGCCAAGCGCCCGATCCTTCTCCCAATACGCTTCCTCAATCTGCCTCTTGGCCGTCCTCAGCTCCATCTCATAATCAATGCGCCTTCCCATCTGCACCAGTACGCAGTCCAGCCATTCTTCGCCTTCCCGCTCAAACCGTCGACCATTCAATATGAAGGGAACAGAATCGCCCCGACTGTTCTTTAAACGGATAAACAGCTCTTCCACATGTCCGTCAAGATGGATATGCGGATAGAAATAGGAGTGGAATATCAGCTTGTTTGCCGTCGACATCATCGCTTCAAAATGCTTCTGCACCACGTCTTCTTCAAGGTATCCCATCATATGAAGGAAGGTTTGGTTCACCTCTCTTACGATGCCTTGCTGGGTTATGGAGACATAACCGCAGGGTGCATATTTCAATCGCTCATCCATTGCTTATTGATCGATCCTTTCCGTACGGGCCCTCATCCTTAGAATACACGCTTATTTCAGATACTCCTGAATTATCGTAATGGTTTCCTCCGGATGACTGATATGCGGATAATGGCCTTTTGCCTCCATGAGGCGGAATGTACTGTTATGGAGGTGTTTATGTAAATATTCGCCGGCTGCAATCGGCACGATGCTGTCATCCGAACACTGCATAATGAGCACAGGCACGGTAACGCGAGACAATTCATTCCGGCAGTCCGAGAAAAAGGTCACCTCGGCAAACTCTCTGGTAATCCCAGGGTCTGTGGAGATGAAACTTCGTTCCAGTTCTTTGATCAGCTTGGGAAGCTCTGGATTGTTCATGGCAATCGGCGCGAGAAAGCTCGCCCAGCCCGCGAAGTTCATCTCCATCATCGCCAGCAATTCGGTCACATCGCTTTTATCAAAACCTCCAACATACCCGTCACCATTCAAATAGCGGGCTGAAGGTCCGATCATGATTAATTGTTCAAAATAGTCCGGCCGCTGGATGGATGCCAGCATCCCGATCATGGAGCTCACGGAATGACCTATGAAGATAACGTCCTGAAGCTGCAGCGCTTCCATGATATCCAGCACATCCTGCACGTACCCGTCCAGGCTGCTGTACCTCTCCGATGTATACGCCGATAGATCGGATCGTCCCGAGCCTACGTAATCGAACAGCACGATGCGATAATGCGGCTCGAAGGCAGGCAAGATATATTTCCACATGCTCTGGTCGCAGCCGAATCCATGCGCCAGCATGAGTGTGCGCTCCCCGTCTCCTATCACTTTCACGTTGTTTCGTACAACAACCTCATTCATGTCCTGAACTCCTCTATCATCTTCTTCTCTACCATTCTAAGGGACCCCCTGTAAATATCAAGTCATTCCTGAAGAATGGCGTCGATTTAAGTCCAGTTCTATCGAAGTTACACGAAATGTTCCAGAATGCATTCCTCGTTAAATCGCTTTAGCCGCCTAAAATATAGGAAGATGCACCAAAACGGAGACTGTACTCGAAAAGCATCTATGTATTCGTTTTCTTGCTCCATAGCGCGGTTTTACTTTTGGGAGCCAATTACGATAGTTTATTACATAAGATGTTACATGGGTTTATATGGAATGAAAGGTTGTAAATGGATGATAGTATCCCTGCGCAACCAAATTTACCCCTTGACATTGATCGATATAGAGAAAGTGCCGATTCACCTCAAATCCCATAGAGTTGGCGCACCATACTGGTCTTCATCACAAAGAGAGATAGAGAAGAGAGGAGTGAGGAGTTTGGAGTACTTTTTTTACGGATTAGCCGGTGTATTTCTGGTGTTTCAAGCCCTGTATACGGTAATTCCGCTGCTATGCAGCAAAGTGAAGAAGCTGAATGCAGATCTGGACGAAAAATCAATTTCGGTGCTCGTTCCCGCCTACAATGAGGAGCTGACGATCCGAAATTGCATCGATGCCATGGCCGGTCTGCATTACAGCAACTATGAGATCATGATCATCAACGACGGCTCCAAGGATGGGACGATGTCCACGCTTGACGAGCTGCTGGATTTACAGCCGGATGACAGGCCGGCAGACAACAAGCTGACCTATAAACCGATCAAAGGATTCTATCGTTCCAATCTCTACCACCATATTTATGTTATCGACAAGCAGAATGGCGGAAAAGCGGATTCGCTGAATGCGGGCATCGATTATGCCGCCTCGGATATCGTGATTACCCTGGATGCAGACAGCATGCTGGAAGCCGACTCGCTCAAGTATGTGAATCAATATTTTCATGATGACGACATCATTGCGCTTGGCGGTACCGTCAAGATTGTGCAGGGTGCTGTGCGGGATGAGAACGGTGCGATTGTGGAGAAATTTCGCGGAAAAGGGCTCATTAAGAGCCAGATCATCAATTATACGCACGGCTTCTATGTCCGCAAACTTACGCAATCGCATTTTAATTCGATCGTTGTGATTTCAGGCGCCTTTGGTGCCTTTTACAAGGACGTTCTGGTCCATGTGGCCGGCTTCCGCAGCACGGTAGGCGAGGATATCGACATTACCTTGAAAATTCATGAATATATCAAAGCCAATCGACTGAAGAAAACGCTGGTATACGCGCCCGAAGCGGTATGTTATACCGAATGCCCCGAGAATCTCCAGAACTTCTATAAGCAGCGGATTCGCTGGCAGAAGGCATTTGTTGATTGCATCCTGATCTACTGGTCCAGGCTGTCCCAGAAATTCAGCGTCAGCGTGAGCCTGTTTTTTGCTATTGACGGGTTTATGCTGGGAACCCTCTCGGCATTTACCACGATATTTTATCTGGGGCAGACGCTGATCTTTGGCGGAAACCTGCTGCATGCCATCCTGTTCCTGCTTATAAGCGTGCTGCTCAATGCGGCCCAGGTCATCATTTCTTTGTACTTATGCCGTAAGTACGGCAGTACGTATACGTTTATGGATTATATGAGAATGTTCCTGTTCAGCCAAGT
Organism: Paenibacillus glucanolyticus NBRC 15330; assembly: GCF_004000885.1. GTDB lineage: Bacteria > Bacillota > Bacilli > Paenibacillales > Paenibacillaceae > Paenibacillus_AQ > Paenibacillus_AQ glucanolyticus. Next base: position 129,547 of record NZ_BIMC01000003.1, on the reverse strand, counting down.
GGAGCTGTTAACCTACCGAAATTTGCTGCTGTACATCAATATTGCGGGCACATTTAAATATTTTGACAATGATGAGGGCTGGGGCTTCGTGGAGCGGAAAGGCGTTGCTACCATCAGCCAGAACATCGCCGCAGGATCGAATTAAGTCATGAAGAAGGAGGCTGCTCAAACAGCATGGTTCCAAATAAAAGAATCGTATACGTAGATATTCTAAGAATTCTATCCATCGTTGCCGTCATTATATTGCATTATACAGCGGAGGTGCTGACCAGCACGAATGACTTCAATTCCTCCTCATGGTGGATCAGCAACGGGTTTAATTCCATTTCCCGCTTCGCCGTGCCGGTATTCTTCATGATCAGCGGCGCCATGATTCTCCGAACCCAAATCACGACCTACCGGGAATTCTACGTGAAGCGCGTGCTGCCGCTGCTCATTCCCCTCCTGACCTGGTCGCTCATCTATGGCTTGTACAATCAGTACTACATTATGAGAAGCCGCATGAACGCCTATGAGTTCGTGGTCGATTTCGGTTATCGGCTGCTGACCGACCGGAATTATGTGCATCTCTGGTTCCTGTATGCCATTATTGCCATCTATATGACGGTACCGCTGATCAGCAAGTTTATCAAATCCTGCAGCGAGAAGGATCTCAGGTACTACCTGCTGTTATGGTTTATCGTCAGCATTGCGTATCGCTTCATCTCGGACACGGTATTCCGGGCAACCGATCAATATATTAACATTCCGATTATGAACATTCCGTTCTTCATGGGATTCCTGGGCTATTTTATACTGGGGTACTATCTGTTCCATTACGAGCTGCCGCTAAAGCTCAAAAATATATTATACAATCTGGGCATCGTCTCGTTCTTCCTCACGCCGGTAGCCACTTATTTTGTCTCGCTGCGCAGCGGTGTGCTGGATGAGATGTTCTACGGCAACTATTCCATGACCACCTTCTTCATGGCGGTCGGCTTGTTTGTTTTCTTCAAGGAGAAGGAAGCCACGATCAGCGATCAAGTAAACCACAAAATCCAGAAGCTGATCAGTTCGGTCTCCAGGGCCAGCTTCAGCATCTATCTGATTCACCTGCTGGTGGAGATGATGCTGTCCGGCAGAACCGAGGTCGAGGCTACGTTTCTGGAAGCGTCCCTCAGCCTGATCGTGAATATCTCCATCATCTTCGCCATCAGCTACATCACCGTCAAGGTGCTGAACCTAAGTAAAACGGCAACCTACATTCTATTCGGCGGGCGGGGTTAGCTACGATGAGAATAACGATATATACCAAGATGTTTATCGTGCTGCTGCTTGGGGGCATGGGCTTATATTTCTATCAGATCTCCTCGGCGGAAGACCGGAAGATAACGGCTGTATACGTGGAGGCCTGGCAGGACTACAAGAATATCAAGCTGTCAGAGAAGGGCGTCGACATCGCTTTTATCGCTTTTGCCAAGATTAAGGGAACGGACCTCTATTTCCATGAAGACAGCACCACCAACAACCAGATCAAAGAAAATATCAAGAATTTGAAAAAGCATAATCCGAAGACCCAGATGGTGCTGGCGATCGGGGGCTATGGTGCAGACGGCTTCTCCGATGCTTCCCTGGACGGGAACCGCTATCTGTTCACGGAAAGTATCATCCATATGGTCAAGGAGCTGGATCTGGACGGGGTAGATATTGACTGGGAGTATCCGGCATTCCATGCCTGGAATACACAGAAAGCACGCCCTGAGGATACGAAGAATTTCACCAGTCTGATGAAGGAACTGCGGGAGAAGCTGTACCGTCTGCCCCATAAGAACAAGAAGTACCTGCTGACCTTCGCCTCGGGAACACAGGATTGGTATTTCGACAATGTTGAAGTCAAAAAAGTGGAGAAATACGTGGATTACATCAACGTGATGACCTATGACCTGACCGGCAAGTGGTCGGACACAACCGGGTTCAACTCCAATCTGTACGTGGACAGCAAGGGGAAATCCAAGCACTCCATCGACGGGATCATCTCCATGTACCTGGACCACGATATCGACAGCAGGAAGCTGCTGTTGGGTGTCCCTGCCTATTCGTACGGCTGGAAGAACGTCAAGGAGGTCAAGGGCAGCAAAGATGGTCTCTTCGCACCCGGAACGCCGATTGACATCGACAAGGTAAATCTCAATTACAAACAGATCGAGAAAGCCTACCTGAACAAAAACGGCTTCAAGCGTTATTATGACAACAAAGCCATGGCCGCCTACCTCTTTAACGGCAATACCTTCATCAGTTACGAGGATAAGGAGGCCTTGCAGGAAAAGGTCAACTACATCCAGAACAAGGACCTCGCCGGCGCGATGGTCTGGCAGTACTCCCAGGATGCGGAGGACGGAATCATAACATTCCTGACCGAGCATTTGAACGAGAAGCAGCAGGCCTCCAAGTAATAGAGCGAGGTTTGAGCTTCTTGAGCCAAGCGCCGATCACCACTACTAACAAAACAGCCGATGATTGCATAACATGCAGATCATCGGCTGTTTATGCTGTTGCAGGTGTTGCAGGCTCCGGTAAGTGCTCATTACGGCACCGTTGAACCGTATTGTAAGTCCGTTCCGCCTGCCACGGCCACCCTCCTCGAGGATCATCTCCATTCCTCTATGAATCGCAGGGTGTTCCGGGCATGGTAATCGGCCAGGCTTCGAGCAAAGGCCCGATCGGGAAACCCGCGGTGAAGCAGCTTCAAGCCGCCCGAGGTTAGCGAGATGTAGTGATGCAGGCGGTAGAATAACATTCGGTTCGGATCCAGCCCGGTTGGTCTGAAATACCGGTAGCTCTCTCCGAATCGAAGCTCAAGAAACGTATGTTCATGCTCGGTGTCGAAGAATTGCGCACCTTCAATATCAATAAGATACGGCTCGAAGCGTTCCGTGACCAAGACGTGGTCCGGCCCCAGCTCCCCATGGATATAACCGTACCGCTTACGGGAATCTATTCTGGATTCAAGCTCATTCAATATAGCAATCAGCCTGTCGTGATGGTCTCGGATCGCTGCATGATGCAAGACAACGTATGAGAGCTGTTCCTTGGCGTTATCCAGCTGCATAAGATGGCACGGCTCCTGGCGCCGCCCTTCGCTTGGATCAGGTTTTCCATAGATCTGTCTTTGATGTGCATGCATACCTGCGATCATGTCGCCCAGCCGCTCCAGCACCTCATCTTGGACCCGTTGATCCGGGTGCTGAACATAAGCCTCCGCCTTCTGTCCCTCGATATACTCAACAAGAGCATAGTCAAACGGGTAACGGCTCTGTTTCGTATGGACATGAAGGTCATACAGAGCAGCTGTTGAAATGCCGTGTTCCCTTAGCCATCTGTTATTCATTTCAAACGAATAAGCGCCAAAGGACCGTTCGTGCACATCATGCTCGTTCGCTATTTCTTCCTGAAAATAATTCATCGTTAAATCCCACACATACAGCACGCAGACAAAACCGTTATCGCAATGAATCTTATAGACGACCTTCTGCGCGCCACCATGCATCCTCGTCACTTCCGCCACAACATAACCGGTACCCAGAACCTTCTCGACATACTCCTGTAAATCCGCTTGATCGAGATGACAAGCCCACCCCATGAAACCACGCTCCCGTTCATTTGTTTTGCCGGCTTCCTCACTCTATGGTATTTCCGGGCAAAAATATAGACTGTTTCTTTCGGTTCTGCTATGATGTTGAATAAGGTCTCGAATAAAATAGCCATACGATATACAGCCCTTGGACTCTAGGTCCAGGGGCTTTTTTGTGATGTATTTGGATTCATGCGGAATTCGGAAGTAACAGATGGACAAGGCTGAGCCCATATAAAAAAGGGTCAAGCACGAAGCTTCCTTGCTTGACCCTCTATTCCCTTACGTTCCGCAATAGGTCCGGTAAGGACGGGACCCCTTAGGCACGACTGCATATTCCGCCTGCTCCGGGGAATGCGCATAAGGCTCTGCCAGAACGTCCAGCAGCTCTTGCATCACGCTGTAGTCCCCTTCCTGCTCTGCTGCTTCCAGCGCTTCCTCCACCCGATGGTTGCGCGGAATGACGGCAGGATTGCTGCTGCGCATAAGCTCGCGGGCATCATCCCACGATTCCTGCTGCCTGCCAAGTCTGGCCTGCCAGCGCTCATACCAGGAGGCAAACTCCGGTGTGCCTTGCAAAGGCGTGTCCTCCAGCTTATTAAAGGTTAAAGCACGGAAGGTGTTGGTGTAGTCGGCCTGATGATTTTTCATCATCTTGAGAAGATCCTCAATCAAGGCTTCGTCTTCCTCCTCCATATGAAAAATTCCCAGCTTGGCTCTCATGCCTGCGAGCCACTGCTCATGATACAGATCGGTAAATGCGCCGATGGCACCCTCGGCCAGCTTGACAGCCTGCTCCTCCTCATCATGCAGCAGCGGCAGCAAGGCCTCCGCCAATCGGGCAAGATTCCACGCCGCAATATAGGGCTGGTTGACATAGGCGTAGCGCCCTTGGGAATCTATAGAACTAAATACCGTATTGGGATCAAAGGTATCCATGAAAGCACAAGGACCATAATCAATCGTTTCGCCGCTCAGGGTCATATTATCGGTGTTCATGACCCCATGAATAAAACCTACGAGCTGCCACTTGGCAATAAGAGCGGCCTGGCGCTTGATAACTTCCTGCAGCAGGACCAGATAGCGGTTAGCACCAGCTCCAGGCTCTGCATCCGGGTAATGCCGCTGCAGGGTATAATCCGCGAGAATCCGCAGATCCTCGGTTGTCCCCGCCCCCCTTACATACTGAAACGTACCGACGCGCAGATGGCTGGCCGCTATGCGGGTCAGAATCGCACCCGGCAGATCCTTTTCACGCGTAACAGGCTGACCGGTGGACACGACCGCCAAGCTGCGGGTGGTCGGAATACCCAGGGCATGCATGGCTTCACTGATGATATATTCGCGCAGCATCGGGCCTAGAGCCGCCCGGCCATCCCCTCCGCGGGAATATGGTGTCCGGCCTGAACCCTTAAGCTGAATATCCACCCGTTTGCCCTGCGGCGTGAGCTGTTCGCCCAGCAGAACCGCCCGGCCGTCACCGAGCATCGTAAAATACCCGAATTGGTGCCCGGCATAGGCCTGTGCCAGCGGCAAGGCTCCTTCGGGCATTTCGTTACCCGCCAACACGGCTGCACCCTCCGGGCTTTGCAGCGCCTTGGCGTTTAAACCAAGAGATGCCGCCAGTGGCGCATTAAGCACAATCAATTCCGGTGCACGCACAGGCGTGGGAGCCTGTTTTGCAAAAAAAGTTTCCGGCAATTGAGCATAACTGTTGTCTAAATTCCAACCTATATCTATCATGGCTTTCTTGTCTGTCATGGGATCTCCTTCTTCACGCAGTTTAATGATGACGATATCTACCCTACTTATTATTTAAACACAAGTCGCACTTTATAGGGTTTTACTTTCGAGAATTAATTATTCTGCGGACCCATGCCCCATCCCATATATTAAAAAATCGCTGCCGAGGACATCCCGACAGCGATCATTCACATTCTAAAATAAAGCGTTAATCCCGATTCGCCAGCTTCGAGAGCAAGCGGATGATTTCAATATACAGCCATACGAGGGTAACCAAGAGACCGAAGGAACCGTACCACTCCATATATTTGGGTGCGCCTTGCTGTGCTCCCTCTTCGATGAAGTTAAAGTCGAGCACGAAATTCAGTGCAGCTATGATGATGATGACAATCGAAATCCCGATGCCGATCGGGGTGCTGTCATGAAGGTAAGGCACGGCTACACCAAACAGGCCCAGAACCATACTAAGCAGATATACAAGCGCAATGCCGATCGTGGCTGCAATAATTCCCTTTTTGAAGCCTGGGGTCGCCCGGATCAGACCTGTCTTATAAGCGAGCAGCATGCCCAGGAATATGCACATCGTCAGTAAGGCCGCCTGCAGCGTGATTCCATAGTACAGATATTCGTAATGTGCGGACAATGCCCCAAGGAAGAAGCCTTCCAGAACCGCATATATTGGTGCCAAATACGGTGCTGCCTTCGGCACAAAGCTGATGACCAGCGCCAGGACAAAACCGCCTATCGCTCCGCCGATCATGAACGGGAATACCTCATACCCGTTGAAAAACATCACCCACGAAATGACCGCTGCCCCGATCAGCAGCGCGAGCAGCATGAACGATTTGTTCACCGTTCCGCCAATCGTCATCGTTTCCTGGTCATTGTAATACCCACTCTTCTCAAACGTTTCTTCCTTGAGTATTGGATTCCCACTGCGCCCTATCAAAATAAATGCCTCCCTAACGTTTCTGTTTTGTTTACATTTTAGCATAGGTTGGAATATTTTAGGACATGAAAAAAATTGCATTACGCATGGGTGGATCTGCAGCACTACCCATGGTGCTGGTAAAATCCGTGGATTTGAAAATCATGTTGCTCCTCGTCTGCAACCCAGACCATCAATCGTCTGTGTACAGAATACAGTTCTCCCATGTTGCTATCAAACTCCATGAATGCATGAACGGCTTCCTCCACAGGCTCAGTTTACATCAATTTATGGTTCATAACGCAAAAGGCCCAACTTCCTCTATACAGTTACAGAGAAGTTGGGCCTTTTTGTAGAGGCATTTTCTTGCGTTGTAAATCGCATGTTTCTGAATCTTTGTTACCCCTTACTCACCAATCCGTTAATGAAGGCCTCGAAGTTTACGCCAATCCGGGTGATCTTGTAATCCTGTCCTTTATCCACATGGATAACCTCGGGCTCCCCGTCGTTGCCGGATGAACGGTAATCCAGCATGACGACCTCGGATTCTGAAGGACAGTCACATATGACCACGCCAACCTCCGGATAACCGCCCGTCTCAATCATAAATCGGCTGCCTAAGCTTCCGGCCAATGATTTTTTCTTCTCTCGTCCAATTCCCAGAATACCGGAAATCTCAATGGCGTCTTTTCCCTCAGCTGTTGCTTCTCCCAGAGGGAAATACCGATTGTGGGGAATCCCCCCATTATGTAATTTCATCATATTTACGTAAGATGCGGGCAGTTTGAAGACCAGTGCTTCCTCCACCGACTCAATTACATCATCTGTCGGCGGGGCTGAAACATATTTCTCTGCCGCAGGGGCGCTATCATTCCAAAAGCTCAGCACGTCAGGATCCGTATAGGCCATAACCGCAGATTCCACTACAGGCTTCGGAGCAGTTTTGTTTCGAATCCATTCCAGAAATTCCAAAGTATCGTCATCACCGGGCTCCAAGTGATCAGCCACTTCAAACGCTCTCCGGGCATCCTCATATTGCTCCAGATAGTAATAAGCAAGGCCTATGCGGTAATGCCACAGCGGATCATCCTTACCCTCTTCTGCAATCAGCAAGAACTGCTCAACTGCCTCTTCATAACGCTCAAGATTACTCATCGCTCTGCCCAAATGGCTGATCAGCACATAATCCCGTTCTTCTGCGGGAATTTCCATAATGGCATCGACAATTTCTTCATATTCATCCTCTTCATGCCACTCTTCCAGCTGCTCCAAAAGCTCCTCACTCATCGTTCATGCCTCCCACTCTAATCATTCTTTCTGAGATTATACCATTCCAGCCTGTCCCCCTCCAGAGGGCGAGGATGTTAAACATCGTTTAGAACGATTGGAACCATCCAAGCCCCAGACCATTATGGAATGGCCAGAAGATATAATTGATGACTCATTCTATCCTAAAGACATCATCCCGATTTCAGAGGTTCTCCAGAAAGGTACGGCCGTTCCCTTTATAATACTGAAGAATGATCCGGACTTTCGAAGACCTGTATATGAAGAACACTGGCATAGCACCTATTGGGGTGGCCGATGGAGCTACATGCCTATGCGCATACATTATGCGCTTCACCGATTATTCACAACATATGACATCGGAATCTCCAGCGAATTAGACTTTAAGCAAAATGTAGGCATTGAGTTCCCCGTGTTCCAGAATAGAACGGACCTTGATCTATATATCGTTGTTTTTCAGACAACGGTTACATATGTGTACACACATGGCAATCAAATCGTTCTCAGTGGGAAGCCTTCACGGGACGGGGTCCAGGTAATATCGATAAAAACGAGCGCTTTACGACCTTTTGATCTAAATAAAAAACTGCTCGTTCAATTAGCAACTGCTCAAGGCCATGAACTGGACTACTCCCTCATTGTCTATGAACCCCCTGATTTCTGGATAAAACAAATACAACCGAAAGATTCGGAGTATAATAGATAGGTATACGATAAATGCATGGTATAAGCCTGTATAAATAGGTATTCGAATATAACGTAGAAGAGGTTAATGATGAGCGACAAGCGTTTTACAGATTATCCATTAAGTGAAGAGATTAGGAGAGCGCTCGATAGTCTCGGCTACACGACACCAACTGAGGTGCAAACAGAGGTCATACCCGTTGCGCTGGAGAAACGGGATCTTGTTGTCAAATCCCAGACCGGCAGCGGCAAAACCGCCGCCTACGGCATTCCGCTCTGTGAGCAAGTGGAATGGAATGAGAATAAGCCGCAGGCCTTAATCCTAACCCCCACCCGTGAACTCGCCCTACAGGTCAACGAGGACATTACGAATATTGGACGCTTCAAGAGAATCAAGGCGACTCCCTTGTATGGGAGACATCCCTTCCATATGCAAAAAGCCGAGCTCAAGCAAAGAACGCATATCGTTGTAGGCACGCCGGGGCGGGTGCTGGACCATATAGAGCGCGGATCGCTGTCACTGGATCGGATCTCGCATCTCGTCATCGACGAAGCGGATGAGATGCTGAACATGGGTTTTATTGAGCAGGTACAGTCGATCATTCAAGCCCTCCCTCGCAACAGGGTGACCATGCTGTTCTCGGCTACGTTTCCCGAGGATGTGGCTAAACTCGCCCACAAGTACATGAATCACCCGGAGCAGATCGAGATTAAGGCAAGCGGGCTCACAACTGCGACGATTGACCACGCTCAGGTCCAGGTCAAAGAGGCAGATAAACTCGCGGTTCTGCAAAATCTGCTCATCACCACGAATCCAGACAGCTGCATTGTGTTTTGCCGGACACAAGAGCATGTAGATACCCTATTCCGGGCGCTGGCTGATCTCGGGTACCCGTGTGATCGAATTCATGGCGGCATGGAGCAGGAAGAGCGTTTCGAAGTGATGCACGCATTCCGACGAGGGCAATTCCGCTATCTCATTGCGACCGACGTTGCTGCCAGGGGGATCGACATCTCCAATATCACTCATGTCATCAACTACGATATCCCGCTGGAGAAGGAAAGCTACGTACACCGCACAGGACGTACGGGGCGAGCCGGCCAGACCGGCAGTGCTATTACCCTCGTTACCCCAAGGGATTCCGGGAGATTAGCCGATATCGAAGCGTATATTGGCTTTGCTATTCCGAAGATGACCGCTCCCTCTGAAGAGAAGGTTGATGAATGCCGGGAAGCGTTCGAACGCAAGCTGAATATTCGGCCTAAGCTGAAAAAAGACAAGCGTGAGCAGCTGAACCAGCAGATCATGAAGCTTAATTTCAATGGCGGCAAGAAGAAAAAGCTTCGCGCCGTGGACTTCGTTGGAACGATTGCGAAGCTGGATGGGATCACCGCGGATGACATCGGGATCATTACCATTTTTGATTTTGTGACCGATGTGGAGATACTCAATGGCAAAGGTCCTATGGTGCTCGAGATGATGCAGAACACCACAGTGAAAGGCAAGCTGCTCAAGGTACGTAAGGGAAATAAATAAATGATTACACCTGGGCTGCCCCTTCGCAAGTTGGAAGCGGCAGCCCTTCTAAATAAATAATCCCCCCGGTCGAATCGGGGTTTTTTTATGCAAAAAAAAGAGCAGAACCTGATTGTTCTGCTCTCCTGTGATGCTTATTGGACTAATGCCCCTTAACGCGCGATTTGAAGCTTCGAATTACTGTTCAGACCGAGCGCCTGCGCGGTGGAAGCATGCATATCTTGAATAAGTTCCGGATTCTCCGACAGCGACAAGCCATAGGAAGGAATCATTTCCCTTATTTTCGGCTCCCACGCTTTAACATGCTGCGGGAAGCATTTTTCGACAACCTCCAGCATAACCGAAACAGCGGTGGAAGCCCCTGGAGAAGCGCCCAGCAAGGCTGCAATCGATCCGTCAGCGGCGCTAACCACTTCCGTACCGAATCGAAGCGTTCCTTTACCGCCGATATCCGTATCTTTGATCACCTGCACACGTTGACCGGCCACCAACATATCCCAATCTTCGATCTTGGCATTCGGGATAAACTCGCGCAGCTCTTCCATGCGCTTTTCTTTGGACAACATGACTTGCTGGACCAGGTATTTGGTCAATGACAGGTTCTTGGCACCTGCTGCCAGCATCGTCAGCACATTATTCGGTTTGATCGAACCGAATAAGTCAAACATGGAACCGGTCTTCAGGAACTTTGGCGAGAAGCCGGCAAAAGGTCCGAAGAGCAGCGATTTCTGATGATCAATGAATCGGGTGTCCAGATGCGGAACCGACATCGGAGGCGCCCCCACCTTCGCTTTGCCATATACTTTGGCATGATGCTCCGCTACAACCTCAGGATTGTTACAGACCATGAACAGTCCGCTGATCGGGAAGCCTCCGGTATGTTTTCCCTCAGGGATACCGCATTTTTGAAGCAGTGGCAGACTTCCGCCGCCGCCGCCGATGAAGACGAATTTGGCGGTATGGCGCTCGACTTGACCGTGATCATTCCGCACTTTCAATTCCCATGAGCCATCGCTCGTGCGTTTGATATCATCCACGCTATGCTTGTATTTGATATCGGTGTTCTGATTCTTTAAGTGCTCGAACAGCATGCGCGTTAAAGCGCCAAAGTTAACGTCCGTACCCGAGTCACTTTTCGTGGCCGCTATGGGCTCATTCGATGTACGGTCTTTCATGATCAGCGGAATCCATTCCATCAGCTGTTTCGGGTCATCGGAGTACTCCATCCCTTGAAACAGAGGGTGATTGGACATCGTTTCATAACGTTTTCTCAAATACGCGACATCTTCTGCCCCTTGCACTAAACTCATATGAGGCAATGGCATGATAAAATCCTGCGGATTATGAATCAGATTGGCATTCACCAGATAAGACCAAAACTGCATAGAAACTTGAAACTGCTCATTCACGTCTATCGCTTTGCTAATATCTACAGAACCGTCCGGTCGTTCAGCTGTGTAGTTAAGCTCGCACAGCGCAGCATGCCCCGTCCCCGCATTATTCCATTCGTTAGAGCTTTCTTCCCCTGCGCTTGCCAGCTTCTCAAACACAGTGATTTTCCAGTCCGGCACCAATTCCTTCAGCAATGTTCCCAGAGTCGCACTCATAATTCCGGCACCAATTAAAATAACGTCTGTTTCGGTTTGTCGGTTGCTCATGTTTACCGTCCTTACACGTTAATATTTGAAGAAAAGATGTAGGCGCTCTCATTCAAGACAGTGTACATCCCTTCCCGGTCAAAAAAAATATGATATTTCTATTATATGATAGTTATATGCTATTTAAAAGCCGTTAAATTATTTCAGGCCTTCTCCAAGTTCCCCTCCAAAACGAACGTTGCCAATGCTTTTATTCAAAATGGGGGATCTTTGGGAAACACGGACCTTTTTCGCTTCCATTATGTCACATTTCGTCGTGTTATGTACGGAGAAGACAATTAGTGTTTTTTAAGTCCTCTTACTATGCCCATAAGAAACAGAACATCGGTTTACCCAAGGTTGGCAATAAAACTTGATTTCAAATATATTGATGGTAAATGCATCAGAGGACAGATTACGAAGAAATCCTATATAATAATCTGAAACTGGAGCCTTATATGTGTCTGTTACTGTTTGTATTGTACCCTTGATCTCCATTCATAAGGTGGGGTGTAATAAGCTCTAAGCCAAGCATAATGATTAGCAGATCTGTTTAGTTGATATCTAATGCTCATATTTGTATCTTTGACTGCATATAGTCCACGGGTCTCATCCCTCGGATAAAGTGTCAGATGTTCATTATTATTCAGCGTTATTCCCCGCCAAGCATATTGAGGCTTAATAATACCATCATCTGAGATCTGCATTGGAATAATCCCTTCTTCAATTATGTTATAAGGGTTATAGAGTTTTCGAATACACACTTATGTATAAGAGGAGGCGAATGATATGACGATAATGCCTGTTATAGTAATGGTCTTTGTATTTGTACCTACCATTGTACTCATGGTAAGCATGCCTTATTTAACAAGAGAAACGATTAGTTTTGGGGTCACCGTCAGCGCTGTACAATTCCACAGTGAGCCTTTGCGCCAGATGCGGAAGTCATATGCCAGGATTAGTGCTACCTTGCATACCATCCTATTCATTGTTTGTATCATCTGCCTAATATACGGTGATGAACATTCCAAGCAACAAAGTTGGATCATTGTCACTTATTCACTCGCCATGGTCGTAATCTCCCTAATCATAAACATTAGCTATCATTTCAAAATGAAAAGGTTACTACCTATGCTGCCTATTGCTCCGGAACCATCGATCATGGCAGTGGACACTGGATTTCGGAAAAGAAACATTGGCTTGTCTAGTTATTGGTTCCTCATTCATGTTTTAATTATTATTGTTAGTATTGTAACTGTGCTACGCAACTACGATCTGATTCCTGATCAGATTCCGATCCATTACAACAGCAGTTGGAACGTAGACCGCTATGCAACTAAATCTTATAGTTCTGTGTTTATGCCTACGATAGTGCAAGTGTTCATAACACTTTTGTTCATATTTGAGAATTGGAGTATTCGCAGAGTGAAGCAGCAGGTTCAACCCACTGATCCTGACCGTTCCATCAGACAAGACGTAACTTTCCGCCGTACTTGGTCATGTTTTATGATCACAGCAAGCTTCTTAATAGTTATCCTGTTTTCCGTCGTGCAACTAAACATGATGTCTCTGCTTAACATCAATTTCGCTATCCCCATTATCCTAATCATAATAGCCTTTATCATCCTATACGCCTTCGCCTTATCGTTCTGGGCTGGTCAGGGCGGAAGCCGCTTGGAACGATCTGCCGATTACTCCAATGTCAGACCTGTCCATGATGATGATAAATGGCTATTAGGTATGATTTATTTCAATCGCAAAGATCCAAACCTAATCGTCGAGAAAAGGTTCGGAGTCGGCTGGGGATTAAATTTCGGTCACCCAGTAACCTGGCTGATTTGGCTCGGAATTATTGTACTGTTAGTTGTGGTGCGGTAACAAGGCTTGGAGGTTAATACTCACCGGAGTATTCAAGCTTTCAACATCCCGTTTATATACCAGGAAGTTGCGGCTGTCAGCTTAAAATCTTGTAATACAATAAGACCCACTCCAAGCTGTGCCTGGAGAAAAACGCAAGGAGTAGCTGCAGCATCCATAGATGAGATAGCGAAATTTGGCTTCGCACCTCAGATGATCCAATTTAGGATGCGGCAATATGCCAAACCAAGTCAGCGAACCTCCGTAGAGCCGCCCGCGTTCGAGCGAGTAATCATAAAAAAACGCAACCACACCGGGCTGCGTTTCAAACTGCTCTTACGTTGTCACTTCATTCCGAGACGCACATGAAAAGTTACCTCGGTCCCTTTACCTAACACACTCTGGATACGGAGTCCTGCTCCGAAATGCCGTTTTAACCGCTGGTCCGTATTGATCAAGCCGACGCCCGACCGATTCTCTGCTTTTCTATCCAATATTTGCTGCAATTTAGCTTCACTCATGCCGACACCGTCGTCTTGAACCGTTATCTCTGCATGCGTGGTTCGGACAGCAATCCGAATATGTATTTTACCTCCGCGCGTGCGCTTCATAATGCCGTGTCTGATCGCATTTTCCACTAAAGGCTGGATCGAAAGGAACGGAACTTTTAATTCCTCGCAGTCATCCAGCTCCCATACAACCTGCAGCCTGTCTTCAAACCGAACACTTTCAATGTAGACGTAAGATCGAATTAGACTCAGCTCCTCTTCAATCGGAACAAGTCCATCCGTATTCTGGAACCTGAATTTATACCTCAAAAAATGGCTGAACTCATCAAGCAAGGTACGCATCTTATCCAGATTCACGTCGCTTAGAGCGGTTACAGCACTTAATGCATTGAATAAAAAATGAGGCTGGATTTGAGCTTGCAGCCATGCCGCTTCGAGTCGTAGTTGTTCCCGGACCGTTTGTTTAATCGTGGTCAGCGCCTCGATCCGCGACCGGATCTCTATTGCTTCCACCGGCTTGGTCACATAATCGTTCGCTCCCGCCAAAAATCCGCTTTGGATATCCTTCGGCTGGCTTCTTGCAGTAAGAAGCAGCACCGGGAGCTCCGTGAGTGTAAAACGCTCACGAATCCTTCGAGTCAGCTCATAACCGGACATCTGCGGCATCATAATATCGGAGATGACCAGATCCCATTCCTGAGCATCCAGAACAGCCAACACTTCTTTACCGCTGGTTGCCATTGTTACATCATATTCGTCAGGTGGCAATATGGCTTCTAGCACTTGCAGGTTGACGGGATCGTCATCCACAATTAACAGACGCGGGCGATCACGACTATTCTCGATTACAACCGGTTGTTTTGCAGCTGGCGGCATTCGTTCCACTTCTTCCAAGCCGGCTGCGGCTGTTTCCTGGATCGGCGTCCATCGTAATCCCACTGGCTCGAACGGGTTTGATCCGCTCTGCTCCTCCTCTGCGTTCATACCTGCCAGCTCTAACGAGAAGGTAAACGTCGAGCCCTCTCCCGGTGCAGAGGATACTTCTAAAGTACCTTGATGAAGCTCAATGAGCTGCTTGCTTATACTTAAACCTAACCCAAAGCCGCCTTCAATCATGGTCTCGCTAGCACTCGCTTGCTCATACGGAAGGAATAGACGCTTCAGCATGTCTTCATCCATTCCGATCCCCGTGTCAGCAATCACGATATAAGCTCTTCCGGAATCTGCAAATGCTTGAATCGTTATGTTCCCTTCGTTCGTATATTTCACGGCATTGTGCAGCAAGTTGAACACGATCTGAATCACCCGGCTCTCATCCGCCATGACGGAAGGAAAATCTTCCGGAATCTGATTCAAGGTAGCTACCGACTTCACTTCTGCGTTAAGCTGCAGCATATCGATGACGCCGGTCACAATAGGCTGAATCGATATAGTTTTTTTCTGCAGCCGCGGATTGCCTTCCCGTAAACTCATCACATCAATCAGATCATTTAAGATTAGGGTCAGCTGACGCCCTACAGCCAGAATCGTTTCAAGCTCTTTGATGCTCCTGTTTTGCAGCGAAGGGCGTTCCCTTTTCAGAACGGATTGAGACATGTTTAACATGCTATGGAGCGGGTTCTTAAATTCATGTGAGGTGTTTGCCAAGAACTGATCCTTATGGTCATTCACTCTTTGCAAGGTTGCGGCAAGCTCCCTGGTATTTGCATGCATGTTGAAATAACCCTTGAACCAGATCGAGGCCAGGCATCCCATCGAGATCACCAAATCAACCGGATAGTGGATCATACTCAAGCCGCTTTCCCGCCAGAATAACGACCATAACAGATGATGAACCAGTACGAGCATGGAACACAGCAATAACAGATGGTGTTTGATATCCTGGATGACTCTTTTAAAGATGGCCATGATTGTAATCACGACAGCTACAGCGGCCAACAAGAAATAAACCGGGAAGAGCATAATCACCTGATGGGGAGCCAGAAACATCGTAATGCCCGCAGTCCCCAGATTGATGGCCGTGTAAACAGGATACATCCTGCTCCAATAAGGAAGCTCCCGATGATTCGTGCATTCCAACAACGCATAACATCCGATGATGAATGCCATATTGGAAAGCCGGAAATCCCAATCGCTTCCAATGTAAAATAATTGGTGAAACAGCTTCTCATCGTTGCTGAATACGTTGCTGATGGTTATACATAGAGCCAGCAAAGAAAAATAAAGCAGTCTCTTTTCCCGATTTCCCAGCAAAAACAAAATGAGTGCATAGACAGAGTGCATAAGAAATATGACGGCCCCCAGCGTCTGCATCGAAACGGAAAGTTTCATTGCCCTTGCAAGAGCTTCCTCGGAACCGAATGTAACGGACCTGACAATGCCGCTGTTTCGACTATCCACATAATTTGCGGCCTGAATCACGAGTTCAATGACGCCGTTGTCGTCTGCCGCAAAGCTTGTGGAATAAGGCAGGTTCTTCGCTGTATATTCTTCCTTCACGTCCGCCACCTGCCCGGATTTGGCAAGCAATCGGCCGTTGACATATAACTCGGATGACGTACGCACGCTGGGTACGCGAATACTATAATTAGTAGCCTCTTCCGGATCTACAAGAATTCGCAGGCGATAGGATGCGAATCCATATGGAGTTGGCTTCTCGCCTTCACCAGGCAAAGCCTCATTCCATCCTCCGGGAACCGAGATCAGCCTCGGCTCCAGCTCGCCCGTTGCATGCTGCCGGCTGCCCCCTTGCAGCCATTGTGAAGGGTAAACCTCCCATTCCCCATCAAGCAACAGAATGCCGCCATCTTCAGCCTTCCAATCACGCAAATCCAATTGCCCGTTCTTTATGGGAACCTGTCGTTGATCAGGAAACCAATCCATCCACAATATGCGCATGCTCGATAGAACGATGATGAATAACCCTATCCATAACAGGATATGGCTCTTTCTTATTTGGTAGCTTGGCGGGTCCTTTACCAAGGAATATTCCTCTCCTAATCCATTCACTAATATAGGCGTTCACCCATAATCTACCACATCTAACATCGCGGTAGGAAGAAGGATTGAGATATCCTTGTGTCTATATTATGAAGCTATAATAGGCCCAGTCTGATGCTGCGCTCGGTTCCCCCGGATTCTATGAAGCGCTATCGCCATTTTCTATCCATTAAAACCTAAAGAATATGGAAGATTATTCCGATACTATGAGGTAGAAAGAAGAGCAATGGGAATACATAGGATAGGGGTGCGTTAATGATGAAGATTCATAGCTCGACCCAACAAGACTTAAACCTATACATAAACTCAAAGCAGAATGCGGAGAAGCCTTCCCTGGTCACAGACATGATGCCCATAATTCCGCATAACACCGACAGCGTGGAGATCAGCCCGGCTGCCAGACAGTTGGCGGCATCGGATATTGTGAATCATTCGGCTGTCTATTTTGGAACCACTCAAATCAATGATTCGCTGAATCGTCTTCTCACCGATCAACCCCCGGAGGTGAAGGAAGCCGTTTACGGCATCATTCAGTCCAATTTCATTACAGACGTGACCGGAGAGGCAGAACGAGCGGCGTTATTGGAATTAGGACTCACTCAAGCCCAGTATATGGCGGATAACTACATGGAAGATGACGAAGCAGCGGAATTCATGAATACGATCCGTCAAATCGGAGCCATCTCCCAAACCAGAACGGTGGATCCTGAGACAAATGAGGTCCATTACGAAACACCGCCGCAGAGGCCGGTTGGAGCCCCGGATGATTATATAGATCTAACCTATATGATGAAGAAATTCGAGCCGAGCACGCTGGACAAGCTGCAAGAAGCGATAGTGAACGGAAAAGATTGGAACAGCATCCTGCTGAACTTTGCCAAGAACGTATCGACTCGCAAGGATTGGGTGGAGGAATACCGGGAGGAAGCTGCACGACAGTTCGGGGACATCGCGGGTGAGAACAGATTCGAACATGCCTCAACCGCCAGCTTGCCCGAGTTCGTCCAGGATATCAACAACATCATTGCCCAGACCGGATTCGAAAATAGTAAGTATCTGATAGACAATATGGAGGCTTTTAAGTCCAAACTTAAGGTGACCGATCTGCAAGCAGACGCCTTAGGATAGGGTTCACCTTAAATAAGAGCGCTACCTGACAGGTGAGCGCTCTTAAATTCCCTTTATTTTCAGCCGCTGGATGCTTCTCAAGGGTCAATTGATAGCATTCCAATAGGTCGTATCTTCGAAGGACGATTTTTTACATTTCCCGAAATCCTTGCCTTATGCCAAACCGATTTAATAGCGGCAGACAACTCAGGCTATCTCCTCTTTCGAATGTGAAAACGGATATATATCCTATGTATTATAAACGAACTCTTCCTTCAGCATGCTGACCCTCCAAGGGCTGATTATCCGAGAATAAATCCCGATTGTCCCTGAGCATCTCGGTCAGGATATCCGTCACCGCAGCTGCATCGCATACCCGGACAACGGCATCGCCAAACCGCCCCTTATGCATCGCGCCTTGACTTTCAAGGACCTCATCGACTTTCCAGAAATGCTCCGACCACGACAACCCGCAATGTCTGCGGGAAGGTACCGGAATTTCCGTGCCATCGGGTAAAACCGTGTACAGCTTCTCATGCCCATCCGTTAACCTGCCCTGTATGTCCACCCACTCTTCGATTCCATGAATAAAGGTGTTGCGCTTTAAATCGACCCCCACCAACAAAATGGCCGCCCTTCGGTCGAGCAGTTTCCCCCAGGAGGAACCCCTGGCGCACGGCGTATCGAAATGGTGATCGTCACTTGTGAACGCTATGGAATCCCTGCCTAATGCGGCCACCGAATGCGTGGGGTGCAGCGAACGCACCACACCTGGACGTTTGCGAAAAAGTTCGGGCAGGATCCCGACGCACACAGGTGATTGATCCACGTAAAATTTCGGATGTTCCTCATTGATGTAAGACCACGTATGAGTGGGCAGCACCAGCAGCCCCTCTTGCATGTGCGATGTAAACGCATCCAATACAGTGTCCGCGCCACCCTCGACCGGGCCTATGCTTTTCATTGAAGAATGGATCAGCAGCGTCCCGGAGCCGTCAATGCCAAGCTGCTCCAATTGCTTCATTAAGCTCTCCATAGTGTGCATGTTCTTCCCCTCCTCCGGCCCATTATATCAGAACTTCTCCTGCAACGGTCCCCTCATCCAAATCGCTGCGTTTTGTACCACTTGGCTTTTCTCCCCGTCACTTTGTCTACAACAAAAGAATAGAGGGCCCGCAAGGAGATCAGCAGGAATAGCTGAGCATACGTGAAATACGATAGGCAGGAAAGAATAAAGTTCTGTATCGAGCTTTGCCCGACATCGGTTGCCAGCGCCAGATTGATCTGCAGTACAAAAAGGTAATACATCAATCCCCAGGCCACCATCAGATAAACATATACATCATCTGCAAACTGGAACGGTGACACCACATCCGGTTTGAACAGTGCAATCATCCAGTAAACCAGATTGACACCGATGATGATATCCGACACGATAATGGACAGTAAAAACCAGAAATAACTCGCCGCATAGTACAGTACATGAAGCTTAATGCGCCAGCTTGACCGATCAAACAAATGATGGATATTCTCCATCACAACGGAAAAGTTCCCTTTGGCCCAGCGTTCCCGCTGCTTCAAGTACACACTGAGCTGCTCCGGCTCCTGCTGATAAGCTTCTGCCTGGGGAGCCAGCGCGATGAGCTGTCCCCGGGTCATAATCTCGAAGGATATGGCCGTATCCTCCGTAATTGCCTCCGTATCCCAGCCGCCGATCTCAAGGATCAAATCTGTTTTCACAATAAAATTCGTCCCCGGAATGGTTCCCAGCTTGAACAGCTCCCACAGTCCGGTATGATAGATTCGCTGAGCTGTAACCAGCTCCAGATTAATGCATTTGGAGAGAAAATTCTGCCCACGGTTTCTGGCCTTGTTCCGCCCGAAGACCGCTCCATAGGTTTTGGGGTCTTCCATTGCTTTCTCGATCAAAAAGTACAGTGCGTTCCGCTCCGGCGCCGCGTCAGCGTCAAAAATACAAATCCATTCATGTTTGGCAAACGCCAGCGCATCATTAAGCGCCCCCGATTTACCGCCCGTTCCTGAACGCTCAAATACCATGAAATCCCGGTCCCGATACGCTGCCTTGCTGTTCAGAGCCTTCAGTCTTCCAGCGGTACCATCGCTGCAGTTATCGGCAATGACAATGAGCTGCACCTTATCCTTCGGATAATTCAGCCGCAGTATATGCTCCGCCGTTGCCGCGATCACCAATTCTTCATTGTGCGCGGGGACCAGGACGGTGACCTTGGGGAAATGTGCCATCTGATCCGCATCGGGAATGGTCCATTCCTTACGGCTCTGTCTGAAAATAAACCGGACCGCTCCCACCATTATCAGGATCGATTGAAACACCGCACCCCATATGCTGATAATACAAAACATTAATAATGCGTCAGCCACTGTTCTTCCTCCGGTCGTATCTTCGATTCACACGAACCCGAAGGCTCAGCGTTGCAATGAACAGCCCCAGAACCGCAAAGGCAAACATCAGGCTGACAATCTTGCATAACGGAACAAACCACGCAGTGTAAGACATCTATTACATCTCCTTCTCTGCCTGCTGCTTATTGAATAATGCGCAAAAATTCATATATATTCTCCGATCAAATCCGTCTCCGTGTTGCGTTCAAGTGCGGCAATGACGGCATCCGCGTCTTCGTATTGACTGAATTGCTCCTTAGCAAAGACCAGGGCCCCTGCACGGATCACCAGATTCAGCTCCCCGCCTTTCCCGTCCTGAGACGGAATGTCTACCAGCGCGTGCCTAATTCGGTCTGTCAATGTCATTAAATACTCCTGGTCTGTCATAGGGAGCAGCACAATAAATCTTCCCCGGTCCAGGGCGAATTTGTAATCCTCGTACCGAATATGCTTCCGTATCCCTTCCGATAAGGAGGCGAGAAGTTGGGCATAGCCTTGTGAACCCAGGGATTCCTGCACCATCGGCAGAAATTCAATTTTAAACATGACCAGGCAGAAGTTATACGTATCTGAATAACGATTAGCGAGATTAGACTGCTTGATCAGCGTTTCCCTAAAAGCTTCCTTATTGCCTAGCGCGGTGGCTAAATCCACTTCCGGATTCTTTCGTTGCAGCTCCTCCAGCCGCTCCATTAGCCGCTTATTGCGAACCAGCCCGGTTTTGATGAATGCGGCAACGGCTACATTGGCTGGGAGCAGCCAGAGCCAGGAGATGGACAGCACATCGACCTTTGCATAAGTCGTAAGCCATACAAAATAAGCCACGATATATACAAAAATACAAACGACCGAGACCCCGGCAGGGGCCAGGAAGCCCAGCATCAGAGCCGCAAGGCAGCCAATGGCGAATCCCAGCTCCAGTAAGGTAAAGGATTGGTCTCTAAAGACATTGATATAGACCAATAGCTCCTGCAGCACTGCTAAACCGATCAGAAGGGCGTATCCCCCGACTGCGCGTTGAACCCATCTTTTATTTTCCATGTCCACCTCGATCAATAGCATATTCCCCTAATAAAGGAAGCAAGTTATCAAAAACATGCGTGTTCTTCTCGAACACATACCCCCCAGGATAACGGGTATCTTTCCCTTTTAAGGTCTGCAGACGTTTGTTCAGCTTGACGGCAAAGGGCCTGTCCTCCATTTGAATAGCAAACATGATAGCGAGACCATAAACCGAGGAAGACTCGTATTTCACCACGGCCTTTCGGTCGGCGCGTCTATACTGTCCCGCGATCTTTCCCGTCTGCTTCAATTCCTGCTTGAGGAATTGAAGCAGCGACTCTTGGCTCCTTTGCGTTTCCCCGACATGCATAGCGACCAGCAGCTGATCAATTAAATTCACATTTTCATCATATGTATATTCCCCGTTTACCACATGATAAGCTTTGGGATAAAACACGCCGTCATCCGGCATCCCCTGCAGCAGGGAATGATAGCGATTGTACGTTTTCATATCCAGTATGCCTTCTTCCAAGAGCCTGCGCAGTGCTGAAAGATCCACATAAGCAAGACTCAGGGTGTCGGGCAGTTCCTCCGTGGAGAAATCGTAGAAATCCACCAGATACCCGTTCTTTTGTGACCGGCTTAACAAGGTTTCCGCAAGATCGCTGGCAGTCGCCGTCCATTCGGAGTGGCCCTTCCATATCCGGGAACCTTCCACCAGAGCCCCTATAATCCGCAAATCGTCACCAAGTGCGTTTGTGCTGACTTCCGCCCCGCCTTCAGGATTTAGTTTCCATACAATATATTGACGATCTGCCGTAAAATAACGGGTTAATGCGTCATAACTCTTCTCAAATGCAACAAGGTCATGACTAGCCAGCGCCGCCTGCATCCAGAACCCAAGGGATTCGGAGAGAGCCTCTCGTCCCGCTGCCCATTCAGGATTGACCGATTCCGCTCCCTGTAAATAGGTAGCCATCGTACCATTCGGGTTGATCATATTCATCGTAATAAACCGTTTCGTTACATTTTCCCCCTTGGCTTGGATCAAACTTCCTCCGATCCCCAAGGCTGCGCCTAACCATAAGACAAGTCCTATCCACAAGACCTTACGTCCACTTCGCCACTTCAAACCGCCGACCTCCATCCCCTAAGGAGCAATACTTTTATGCAGAAAAAAAATCCTCACCCGAGGGTTCCCCCCCTCGCGAATTGTATCATTCCATTCTGTACAAAAACTGTACAAGTTGAGGGCTTCCGATCGTAACGGCAAAAAAAGAGCCATCCTTGTACGATGGCCCGTAACGTTTCACCTTTATTTTAAAAGGGTTAGGTATTTTCACTAATTTGCTCCATAATTGGCGAATGATAATATAGCAGATTAATAATACGTCGTGCCATTTCAGAAGCCTGATCACCTACAAAGGACATTCGATTTTGAAAAATATCTTGTAACTCTCGAAGCAATGCTCGATTTATATCCGGAATTAGATCATCGCATACCAGTAAATCATAAGAGTACAAGGATTTATTGCCGAAGCAAAAACTACAGGTGTAGAAGTATTGCTGGATAGCAGACGTGAGGGAAATATTGTGACACCTGCCATATTCGGAAATGTGTTCCCTGACAGTCGTTTAGCACAAACTGAATATTTCTCACCGATTGTATCCATCATTAAAGCAGCATCAGATGAAGATGCCATTAAAATTGCCAACAACACAGAATTTGGTTTGAGCTCAGCCATCTTTACAGCGGATTTGGAGAAAGGTAGCAGCTGGCAGCTGATTTGGAGTTTGGTATGACCCACGTGAATGACCAAACCGTCAATGCGATTGAAAATACACCATTCGGTGGTGTAAAAGGCTCAGGTGTGGGCCGTTTCGGTAACCCTTGGGTGATCGACGAATTCACAGAAATCAAATGGGTTTCTATTCAAATAGAAGAACGAAAATTCCCGTTTTAATCAACACTGCCCCTTTTGAATGAATAGGGAAAGTTTTATACCTCTAAAGCGATAAGGAGAACGCCGTAGTGGCGTTCTTCTTTATTTTCGGAGGCGGGAACTGGATGAAGCGCAGCTTCGAGCCCTCGTCGGGATACCTGCTAATCTCATTTTAATTGCCTTCATTTTCACTTCTACGGGGTAGCTACATTACGGGGGCCGTCCCCAAGACCTTGAGTAATTTACTTTTCAAGTTGGACTCAATTGCCATCTTGGTTCATCAATCAAGGGCTGCAGCTTCTGCTGGATCAATCTGCGCTCTTCCTGTTTCCATACATCTTCCAAAGATTCTTCCCATGCCTCTTCGTCAGCTAAATATCGGGCTAATTGCATCAGAGCATGATAGTCTCCTTCGTTGTTGCAATGAACGGCAGCATGGCTGACAAAACGATAAAGGATCGCATGTTCAAGCAAATAATCGACCAGGTCCGGATCACCCTCCTGCAATATCTTCTCGATGATCCGACTAGTCCCGTCGTACAGCTCTTTGGAGATCGTCTCTTGCATCAAGGCGGAGGCAAGTTCTCCTTTCACCGCGCAAGTATAGGCCAAATAACCATGTTGAACGGTGCTTTCGCAGCCCTTGGTCAGCAACCAGCGCTTTATTTCAGGTGTGGTTGCTTCAAGCTGCACCACCGCCTCGATTTTGCCCCATCCCTGAACGGACTGAGCAAGTTTCCAGATCAGCGGGTTGGGTTCTCGAGTACCACGAAGCAAGGCAAAAATAACGTACTCGGTGAATTCCTCATGCATACCAATCGCGCACAAACGTTCCTTGAACGGTTCACAATTCGTATGACCTAGAACCGTGACGGCGAATTTGACGACCTCTCGATGGGCGGCATGCTCGAGCAGCCATACGGCCTCTTGCTGCATAAGCGCTTCATCCAGATTCGCTTTTTCCAAGCGTTCGATGAACTCCCCTCCGTAACTGGCGAACCGGTCACATATAATGTCCTCGTACGTGGCCTTTCGCGTCTTGACCGTAGGATGATGAAGCTGCTTCGCGAATCTCTTGAGCAATTTTCTTGAGAAGAACGGCGTAGGCACATCATCTAGGTGCCGATCGGCATAACCGGCAGCCACCCGCGGATGATGGTCGCTATACACGTATTCGTCATCAGGTAAAGCATCATCCATCACGCGGTGGTGGATCTGAACTTGCTGCTCAATGAAAGGAACCAGCATTTCCTTATGATTCCACGGAAGAAAGTCTAATTTGATTGACTCCTTCCATACGACGGCCCGACCCACTTTGACGACGCATTTGAATCGGATAAGACCTCCAAACCTGACCTTCACCTTCTGCTTCACGCCATCGCCTACATCAAGTGTGCCGGATAAGGTTGAATACGGCTTCAACTTCAAATAGAACATCAGATTCTTCTGCTTGCGGTCCACGATTTGCCCGTCCAGTATGAGCTGCTCTTCTTTCAGCGCGTGATGAATTTCGATCACATGCCCTTTATAATCGATGCTCCATGTTTTTTGAAATTCTTTTTCGATATCCTTCATGACGTTGCGGAGGATATGTTGCTTAAAGTCTTCGATAAAACCCAATGCTTCTTCTCTCCTTCGATCCCTTTTCAGACATTATACAATGTATCGTTGAAGAGTTGAGGGTACGCTTTTTTACCAAAATAATCCCTTACCTCCAAGGATGGATGCGGAACACACCTCTGACATCGTCATACTGGATCACATACGGTTCACAGCATCTATAGAGCTAAATTTAAAGGCACCCTCTTGGATGCCTTTCATTCTTTATTTTAAGTCATCTAGCATGTTTAATAATATGGTTGCTGCCTCTGCTCTCGTAGTTTCGGCACGAGGGTTGAATTGGTTAGTACCCGTTCCTTGTATGATGCCATTATCCTTTAGGGCTTCCACTGCACCTTTAGCCCAGACAGGAATTTCCTTGTCATCTGTGAAAGAAGTTATCGCGTTCTCTTCGTTCGGTAACTTGAGTGTCTTCGCAATCATCATCGCTATCTCAGCGCGCGTTATATTTCGATTCGGACCGAAGGTACCGTCTTCATAGCCCTTAATAATGCCCAGTTGTAGTGCTTGTGAGACTGCTTTCTGTGCCCATGCTCCGATCTCAGCCTTATCTGTGAATATCAGCTCCGATCCTGCTTCTTGCATCTTCAGCGCATTCATTAGCATGACTACAAATTCCGAGCGTGTCACGGCATGATCTGGCTTAAACTTTCCATCGGGATATGTACACCTTCGCGATCAAAGTCTTGCAAAACCTCACATCTACGAAGACTGTTAGTTGCTCACACCATATTGCGAATCTATGATTACCTTCTAACTCGTAAAAAAATGTATGTGGAAGGTATTACAGTGGACAACATTCATGTGGTAATATATAGAAAAATTATGGATGCCTACAAAATTCACCTTTAGCTTCTCAACTATATTAAATTGAATTTTATTGTTGATCAGCCCGGCTGCGCCGCGGGGATTCTACCTTCGCAGCTCGAGGTACGAGAACCTTTCTCGGGAGGGACATACCAATGAGGAATACTGTGGAAGGTCAGCAAAAGCACGGGCAGCAAGATCATATTGAGATCCTGCCGCTGTTTTCCACCACGGACAAGAACGGACGGATGACTGCGCTCCAACCGGGACGCCCTGTCGGACGTGTGGCTCCGCTGCTGTCATGGTTGCTCGCTGCTGCTGTACTATGGGCGCTGGTAAGCTCCGTGCCGTTCGGCGCCCTGCTCGGCCTTGCGCCGACACCGGAGATCAGCAAGTTCCTCGGTCATCCTGTAACGGTGGGTGCCGCCGTGGTACTGCTGCTCGCCGCGATCGGTGCGACCGGTGGACTGTACTCGCGAGCGGACGATCAATTCGGACAAATCAGGGTCGCCGGCCTGTACTCAATGCTATCGATCGCAGGTGGAATCTCTGCTGTTGCGGGAGTCCTTCTGCTCTGGACGCTTATAAACAATCCATCGCGTCCCTTCGACCTTGAGGCCATAGTTACGTCGCCAACAATCCCACCAGAACTCGGAGCAATCGTTGGAGCTGGCTTCGCCCTCTGGGCCGTCATCGTACTCCTGCGGTTGCCTGGCTCCATCGTCCACGCCCAGCGGCGGCAAGCGGACATCGAGCGCCTCCGCGTGGAGGGCTCGTCATTCGCCGGGACGTTGACCGCCATAAAATTCGATAACCACTGGCTCTTCAATTATCCGATGTTCACAGTTGAAGTAACTTATATTGCAGAAGGTTCCCCTCATGTCGTATTAGCACACATGCGCACCAGCGCTGACCGCGTTCCTCTCGTCGGCTCACGCATGCTTGTGCTGACCGACAATCGAGGAACCATCCAAGTAGAGCTGGACCCGTCCAGTGAAGCAACTTTCGAGCTGGACGTTGGGAAGTACACCCCATCGGACGGTTAATTCCGCGCTCCTGATGCAGAGCGATTATAGAGGAGGTCAATCGAGTATGGGGTTAGCACATCGCTTCGGGAACCGCCGTGAAAATCGTCCCAAGGTTAAGACCAGCCATGCTGGAGAAGCAACTGGCAGACCAAGACGGTGCGGTGCGAAGCGCAGCAAGATTCACAGAAAAGCTGATGTAAGTTTGCGTAACAAACACCAGCTAGAAGTTCAGGTTATGTTTGGTGAAAAGAATCCCAAATTTCTTTATAATGCGGACCATGAATGAAACCGATAATGTTTCCAAAGGGATCAACTACCGATGCGGTAATCCAATCTTGAAAGTACGGCTCCACTCCCAGAAGCTTCGTATACCATTCTTTTGCCGCTTTGAGATCCTCTGCCCAGAAACTAATGTTTGCCATACCGCGTAATTGAGGTGTGTTTGTCATTTTAACAAGCTCCTTTTAGGTCAATTGGTGTATTACTCACTTGCAGGGCTCGATATCCCAAGATCAAGCACTGCAACGCAGGAACTTCTGGGATGGAGGCCCGTCCAGCCAGCACTGCTCCCCGACCTCCAACAGTCACACTACTTCAACAATTGATTGGAATGCTCCCGTCAATCCTTGCCAAAGGTACGGGGGCATTTTCCTTTCTAAGCCTCCCCCATCATTGCAAAGAAGAGATAAGGCTGCATCTACATCCCTCTTGTCACAACATTTTTCGCCGTCACTTATGATACGGTTCAGCTTAACGGGTCTATCGGAGAAAAATCCCCGCGACACATAGCTGCCAATCTTACTCGCTCCAAGGGCTATGATTCAAGCCTTCTTAACATGACAGAAGGCCACCGAAGTCATCGGCGGCCTGATTGTCAGTGATTCCACTCTCGTTGTCGTTTCCGTTAATCTAGAAAGCGAAGTAACCAAACATGACTCCAGCAAAACCCTCAAGAATACTCAATTCGCTCACTGTCCATTTGCCGTTTCCAAATATACATCCAACAACCGCTCTCTACTCTCAGCCGGTATCGCCATAGTCGCCATCGCCACATCAAGCCAAAAGTATCCATGTCCAAAAAAGCCGTAATTACGATTTTAGGTTAGCCTGTCCCATATCAGTATGAAAAGAAAAGCTTTTTTGCTGGCGTCAGGACCGTTCCTTTTCGCCTCCATCCCATTTCTCAGTTGATACCATTCTACAGCCTCATCAAATCGATCCCAAGGTGTCATAGAAAGATGTTTCTTAAGCCATTTGATTTTGCAACGAAGCGAAAGATTTGATGCCACTTATCCGGTTATCGATCACATCTTTATCGAAAACGATAGCGAAGAATTCCGTTTGTACGTTGATCCCTATATTTTGACAGTTAGCGTAATTGTGTTTCCCTTTCTGGCTCCAACCGGGCTGAGAATTTTCTCCTACTGCAATCGTGCACCCCTTATTCAATTGATTCACACTAATAGCTCCCGCCCCCAACGATATGTTGATAGCCAACCAACTCACCTCCGATAAGAGCCTATCCCTATAATTACATTCCATCTAAGTCTCCTCGGTGTCCTGAGTGATTCGAATATTTTTTATGACCGTAGATATATCTTCGTCATGCTGGTTTGTAATTATCGTCGCATCCACGGCATCGTTATCGTTAAGTACCCCAATGGTCCGTTTTAGCGAATTGATTCCAATGGGTTTGCCAACTCCAAAGTTATCTTTACGGGCAGTTCTCCATCCCAATTGCTTATTGTCGCCCAAGTCAATCGCACAAGAGTTGATTAAAGAATTCGTCTGGAGGGAGCCGAAATGAATGGCGCATTGCTGCTGGTTATTGGGAACTTCCGTTAAGATGATATTATGATAATCCTGAATGGTGAAGTCTACAATATCCTCATCATGGAGAACACCTACCGCATTCGACAAAACCGTATGACTCAACTCGCCGAATCCTTGGTTTGTTTTTTTAATCGTACTCCACCCAATCGCTTGGTTGGTCCCAATAAAAATCCCCGAAGTATCCTCGAGATGGTTAACGATCATTTTTTGAAATATGACGCTTGCCTTCTGTCCCGATACGTTCAACGACTAGACCTCCTTTATCAGAAGTAATGAATACACTGATGCTCTAAACTTTTCCGTTTCTCTCTTAAACAATGTCGTGAACTATCCCAGTCTAATTACTTCGTAAACAGGGTTCTTCATTATTAACATCATTAGCTGGATCAGGATCGTTCAAAATCGACTTGGATCGGGGTTTGATTTTCATCTTGGATAATTTGCAGCACCACGACCAGCAAACCTTTGGTGTACTTCGCGGAAATTGCTTCAGCGGACACAGGCTTCGGCAAAGCCAGCGACCGACAGAACGGGCCAAAGAACCTCTCACTTATTGTGATCCGAGGACCGGTAACGGGATAATGACAAGGCAAGTCGCCTTCCAATTCCAGCGTCTGCCCGATTAATTGAAGTCTTATTTGCTCCACCGATTCCAAACCGGGAAGCTCTACTAAAACAACCACCGTTGTTGAAGTATGAAAGACGTCGATCCGAGGACCCGAATTAGGTAGAAGCTCACTCATTTCACTCCAAAAGTCATCGCCGAGTACCTCAGTCACCTGGCTATAGAAATCTTTCGGTGTATTCGTCTTTATCCGCTCCTCCATACTAATCCCTCCAAGCGAGAATCTTGATTAAGGAAGGCAAACATAAGCTATATCATCGGCGGCCCCATATGAGAAACTAATTGATATCCGAAGACTTGGGTCTGTTTCCATTGGGATACTTCGGCTGGATCAAACCATTTAATTGATAAACGGTAGGCTCCCCACATTTTGTGCAATAAACCGCCGTTGGAGGATTCACAAAAGTACATCCTTTGCCAAATATTCCGGGTTCGTCCGAACAACGGTTTAGAATCGGAACTCCGCAGTCGCTGCAATACTCATCTTCCTCGCCCGGTATTCGCCCACAACGAATGCAAGGTTTTAAAACCGGCTTATCTCCCATGGGTCACGCCTCCCTTTTTCTTAAATCGTTTGATTTTGTAACGAAGCGGAAGGTTGAATTTCACCTATAGGGTTATCAATTGCATCTGGATCGACAACGGTAGCCACGAATCCCACTTGTACGTTAGCCCCAATATTTTGACCGTTGCCGTAATTGTCTTTCCCATTCTGGCTCCAGCCGGGTAGCGAGTTCTCCCCTATCGAAATTCCGCTTCCCCTATTCATTTGATTCACATTGATAGCTCCCGCTGCCAACGTAATGATTACAGCCAACCCGCTCACCCCCAATAGGAGACTATCTCTACATTTATATTCCGTCTAAGGCTCCTTGGTGTCATGAATGACTCGGTTATTTTGTATGACCGTAGATATATCCCCTTATTCTTCCGTCCGCTATAATGTCCGGATCGTGGATATCCTACCGCATTCGACAAGCTGCATGACTCAACTCGCCGAGCTTCCCATCGCAAAGACGGATATTCCTTCGGGCAGACAGCCTCTGCTTGAAGGAATGGCCAATTTGCTTCAAATGCCCTATCATTTTCGGATTAACGTTTAGTCATTTGCCTCCGTCGCGAACAAAGATCTCCCGAAACGGCTCTGGATCGCCTGTCTTGGAAAGACTGATTTCCAAGACGCCTTGATCATATTTTGAGGATGTCTGGTCCGGATCCACATCGTGAGGGAGCGCGATCTCCTCGGAAGAATCGCCATGTACGATTTTTAAAATTCGACTATTGACGTAAAATCTTATGTTCTTCAGCGAAACATCGGCTGGTATACTCCATCTTATGAAGATGGATTGATGCGTTTCGAACAGCTCGTAATCGAGTGAGTCGGCAAAATGATGAAGGCCTGCCTGTTGAAGCATAGTTTTGGGCATGTAATTTTTCATCGTATCTTGAACGAAATTTTCGATGCCTTTTGCGTTCAATTCCTTGTTTGCAAAAAGCATCTGCTCAGACCAATTATTTAGGAAACCTTGCCAAATGCTATTTGGGGCTTTTTTTTTATCCATCGCTTCAGTCACTACCCTTCTCCAAATGAAGTTCCTCCCTATTTTATGTGCTCGTTTTTGGAAATGATACCGTTGAGCCATTCGGGAATGTCTCCGTCCGTGACATGAAGCATATCCAGGAAATCGGAATCGTTGAGCAAAGAGCGGATGCCGGCTACCAGGTTCCGATCTCCGCTGACCGCTCCGAAACCTTGGGTCAATTTCTGATGGTTCTCGAAGCCGGCCGGCCGGTTATTCCCCATATTGATGCATGAAGCATTTTCCACGGATCCAATACGAATCGACCCGATCACGAATTGCGGTGACATAAAAGAAGCCACAGTCATCACCCCCGATTATTCCAACGATAGCCTGACGACGTTGGATGAATTTTCTCCTTGGATGGCTCAGAGTTGGCAGCAGTGCTTGAGGAACCGCTCTTGGCTTTGGATGTGCTACGACTTCGGATCCACTTAGTTCCGAAGTTGTTGCCCAAGTTGAGTGATCCGCTGAGCTGGTCGATATCCAAAGCATCTAGCCTAAATTCCAGATTCTCCAAAACAGGTTGGTGAATGTGGACAGTCTCGATCTGAATGCCTGGATGAGGGCATTCCGGTTGGCTAAGTTGTTGCTCCATGCGTTTTAACAGAGACTCCATCTCTTCCAATCGCCCACGGATATCATGAATCAGCTCATCTGTACGCGGGTGCTGTTTTTTACGAAAGGGGTTTATCACTTTTGAGTAGGCTTTGAACTCGAAGATGAATCCACCTTATCGTCATCATTCAGGACGACAAGGATATCGGTAATCGAGCACCCTTCTCCGTTAATAGATCCAAACGCTTGGTTTTGCTTGGATGTATTCCTAAACTTCCACTGTTCATTACTTCCTGAAAAAACGCCCGATGAGCTTGATACTTTGCCGATTTGAATTTCACCAAACCAAATATTAATCATGCTTCACATCCTTTCGCACGATCGTTGTGAATTAATAATAATCAGTTCATAAGAAAGGTCTAAAATCGACGAAATCAGTCATGACAAAACGAAGTCCACATTTTTTCCATCTATTTCTTAATTTTATTCCCAGTTTTCAAAGGTATGATCATAAAAGGACCATTAATCAGTTTTTTTAATTCGTTCGCTCTTTGCATCGTTTGCTGGACAGTTTGGACACTTTTCCAGTCATCTCTGAAATCCCGTTGGAGACTGGCGAAGTCATTTCATTTACACCATCTCGTATTTTCGATTTTCGATGGAAAACCCAGTTATCCAAACCAAAAAGTAATGCTTGGGTAGACCCTTGAGAAGGATAAAGGTCCCCTCTTGCGAAATTTCCGCCCTACTTGTGGTACGGTTCAGCTTAACGGGTCTATCAGCGAAAAATGCGATTAAGTGTGCCGCGCGGCGGCACTGCTCTTACCACGTACAAAGTATAAATATATTTATATATATGCACATAAAACATAATTTGTTTTATTGATAACGCGGCCGTAAAATAACACCTGTAAGCAGAGTTCAAAAGTATAGGAGGCAATATAAATGGGGAAAAAAATCTTAATGGTTGTCACCAATCATACAGATATGCAGGAAGGCAAAAAGACAGGAATCTGGCTATCGGAATTCGCGGAGGCTTATATGGCCTTCCAAGAAAACGGCTATGAAATCACCGTAGCAAGCCCAAAGGGAGGAACTAGCCCGATTGACCCGGGCAGCGTGGGCGACCAAACACCACAAGAAATCCTGGACGCTTCCAAGCATCTGGAAAATACCAAAAAGCTGGATGATGTGATGGCAGAAGGATTCGAGGGGATATTCCTGCCTGGCGGTCATGGCACGATGTTCGATCTGCCGGACAACCAAAAGCTCCAGCAATTGCTTCGTGAATTTTACGAAGCAGGAAAAATCGTCGCCGCTGTTTGCCATGGTCCTGCCGGTCTCGTTGGCGCAACCTTGTCCAATGGACAGCCGCTGGTCGCAGGCAAGCGGGTGAATGCTTTCACCGACAGAGAAGAAGAAGCGACAGGCTTGGGCTCTTACCTGCCGTTCCTCTTGGAGAGCAAAATCCGTGATCTGGGTGCCATTTTTGTAGCGGCACCAAACTGGAGTACACATGTAGAGGTCGACGGCAATCTGATTACCGGACAAAATCCTCAGTCTACGCTCGCTGTCACAGATGCAGTATTAAGCAAATTAGGCGAATAATACACGTGAGGACTTGCCTCGACATTGAACATCGCGGCCTTTAATCTGGGCAATGCACTTGGTGCCTATATCGGGGTATCGTCATTGATTAGGGCTTTGCAGGAGGGCTCCCTGCTGTACCGTGGGTTGCTTCGCTCGTGACAGTCATCGGAATTTTGTTTACGATATGAGGAGCACAGCACCAGAAATGTCTCAAGTAAGAGAGGAAAGCGAACATGGCGGACTTTGAATGGTACCGAAGCTTTATTAGTATCTACAAGCATAGTTCCGTATCGGAAGCCGCCAGAACAAGGATGATGACCCAGCCAGCCATGAGCCAGCATTTGGCTTATCTGGAAGCAGAGGTGGGTGAACCTTTATTTACACGAGCTCCCCGGAAAATGATTCCGACTGAGAGAGGCAAAGCACTATATACACAGTTGGTTCGGCTAATCGAGGCTTTGGAAGTAACCACACAAACCCTCAAGACAAGTGCGATCACTTCTTTGCCCGTACTTCGAATCGGGTCTGCACATGAGTTTTTTCGGGAATATATCGCTCCTTATATTGGCACCTACCAGATGCGCGTCGTTGCCTATCTCGGTGTCGCTCCCAAGCTACTTGACTGGCTGCTTGAGGAAAAGGTAGAGATCATCATCATGTCGCAAAAGCTTACTGCC
This sequence comes from Paenibacillus glucanolyticus NBRC 15330, assembly GCF_004000885.1. Lineage (GTDB taxonomy): Bacteria > Bacillota > Bacilli > Paenibacillales > Paenibacillaceae > Paenibacillus_AQ > Paenibacillus_AQ glucanolyticus. The sequence continues at coordinate 95,964 of NZ_BIMC01000003.1, read as the reverse complement.
CCTGGAATCGAATATATCCCGTACATGCAGGAGGAGTTTGCGTTGGTGGCACCTCCTGATTACGTTGAACCAACATTTGACGACAAGGAGTCTTTTGAAGCGTGGTTATGCTCCCAGCCATGGATCAGCTATGATTTGGATTTACCCATCATCCGCCGCTTTTGGCGCGAGCATTTCCAGAGGCGCCCTCAAACGCATCCTACACACGTCGTGCGTCGAAGGCCCGAATTTCTCCCAGAAATATTTAGCCGTCACTTGTGATAAGGTTCACCGCGCTGTCTGTAACGGCGCAAGTTTTTGTTTAGCGCATGGACTTGTACACCTTAGACAGCCCTCAAGTTCTTGTCCTTTATGGCAATCGGTACAAGTTGTTGTCCTTGGCTCGGGACAACAACTTGTACCGATAAAACAAAAAAAGCCGCTAATTTAGCGACTTTAAATGGGACCTTGTTCTTTGTTCTTTAAGGTTTAATATGTGCGTTGGTAGCATACCATCTACCAGATTTCAGTTTTAGTTTTAAATTGACAGGTTCCTTTAATCCGAGACTATCATTTTCATACTGTTGTGTTACATAGACCTTCGATACAAAAAAGAAATGCAAGGGAAAAACAAATCCTATACGATGTAACTCTTTGTCATACGTGAAATTTTCTTTTCCAACTCCACGTTCGATTGGATTAATTTTTTGATATGTCGTTTGGTTCATATATTCGGGATAATCGGCTGCTCCACTCATAGCCTTTTCTAAAACCACTTTTGTGTCATTAGCAATCCATACTCCAAATAAAACATATGCAATAACAAATATGATTGTCAGCGAGATTACTAACTTTTTTCTTCTCATGTCTACCCCTCCTAATTAAACATTAGGGTATTGATGTAAAGTACTCACTACTGAATCGATCATTCTCCAATAAAATGGAAGTTTTAAAATTAACATAGACTCTTCACTCAGAGTAATCACCTCTGCTACTTGGCTTTAAATCCAGATTCTAACATAACATAAATTACAAAAAGATAGAAGATCAGCAGAACAGTACAGTATATTTTTCGCCGTCACTTATGATACGGTTCAGCCTTAACGGGTCTATCGGCGAAAACTCCACTTCGGCGCTTAACTCCCAACTTTTTTGCTCAATCTCTGGGCCATGATCAAGCCTTCAGAATGATGCACACAAAGCCGCCGAAGTAATCGGCTGCCTAATTTACATCAGGCTTAGATCACCCTCGCAGTCATTATAAGCGTTCATTTATTTTGATCAACAATTCCTTTAAGGTTTGCTTCTCCTCTTCGGAAAGGACTTGAACGATTTCGTCCTCCACCTTTTGGAAGGAGTCATTAAAGTCTTCAATCAATTCAACGGCCTTTGGTAAAACATAAATATTTTTTTGCCGTTCATTATTGGCTGGGATTTTTCGCTCGATGAATCCTCTTTTCTCAAGACCTTGAAGCATACTTGTAATGCTAGCCCCGCGCAGATGAAACCGATCGGCAAGATCCCTCTGAATTAATTCAGTTTCTTGGTTCTCGTAGATATAACCAATTATTTTTCCTTGTTGAGCGTTTAACCCCAACTCTTTTATGCTCTCGTCTGCTTTTTTCTTTAACTTAAGGCCAATAATCTGAAACAAATCCAGATAAGGCGTATCCTTGCGAGGCTTCATGATCGTACCTCCTCAAATTGTTAGAAAGCTAACTGTAAGTAAATAAACTATACAGAGATCCAGCTTGCATGTCAAATAAATATTAGTTTGTTGACAGTTAGTTATCTAACAGTTATACTCCGAAGTGATTCACGTACAACTCCAAGGAGGAATAACAAAATGAAGAATGCAGCCCAAAGCTCTCCTTTAGAAAAAGTTACGGCGATTACAAATGCACGTATTTTCGACGGGGAAAAGGTTATCGATTCAAGAAATGTTGTCATCAAAGGGGAAACCATTATTGCGGTAAGTGGAGATCTTCCGGCAAACGCAACCATCATTGATGCGAAAAACGCGACATTATTGCCAGGCTTGATTGATGCGCATGTTCACACTTCCATTGGTGGACTAAGGGATGCCTTAAAATTCGGCGTTACGACAGAACTCGAAATGAACGGCGATTTTACGAAAAGAGGGCGGGCGATCCAGTTGAAAAATGTGAATGACGTCGCCGATGTCCGTTCTGCCGGTACAGCGATCACCGCTCCAGGCGGTCATCCGGATGAACTGCTTCCGGATGGGGATGAAATCCCTGATTTCATATTAAAGGAATTGGAGAAGTTATCGAAAGAAGACCGGGAAGCTATGCTAGCCGCTTACGCTCACGATCACGAAGAAGTGCCCCAAGTAACGACTGTGGAGGAAGCGATCAAACATGTGCATACCCAAGTGGAGAATGGAGCCGATTATATTAAAATCATGATCGAAGAAGGGACGGTCATGGCTGCTCCTGGCCTGCCTGTTTTGAGCGATGAGATTCTAAAAGCAGCCGTGGAAGAAGCCCATAAGTTCGATAAAATCGTCATAGCTCACGTCTTGACTGCTGATTCCTCACAGAGCGCCATTGATATTGGGGTGGAAGGATTGGGTCACTTGTTTATCGACAGGCCCGAACACACGGCCAAATTGGTGAAATCCATAGCCGATTCAGGCGCGTTCGTGACACCATGTTTGGTATTGAACTCGTCCATTCTTGGGAATCCGGCATCGGAATTGGCGAATGATCCGCGTGTTTATTCCAAATTAAGTCCGGAATGGATCGATATTTTGAACTCTAGCTTCAATACTTTCCCGCAAGGCCATATGGAGAATAGCTTTAGAAACGTGATGGATCTTCACCGTGCCGGAGTGGATATTCTGGTCGGTACGGATGTCTCCCCCGTTCCCGTTAAGAATCTCGGAGGCCTCGCGCATGGTGCCAGCGTTCATCATGAAATGCAATTGCTGGTTATGGCCGGGTTTACTCCGATAGAAGCACTTCGGTCCGCTACCTCAAAACCGGCCCGTCGCTTTGGTCTTAACGATCGGGGCCAAATTGCCGTAGGGGCGCTCGCTGACCTTGTATTGGTAGCTGGTGATCCGACAACCAATATCTCGGATACCTTGTCTATCCAAGCCGTATGGTACAAAGGTGTGCAACAACTAGGTTAATCATTTTTACCGGTGTAATATGGTATATTTGGCTAAAACACTATAAACAGGGCACTCTACTTCGAAGAGTGCCCTGTTACTTATGTATCTATATTATAGGTCCACATCAATGATAGAGTGTTTCCTGCTCTTCCCTCCTTCTCACCGTCCTCAGATATCGGCGCTGTTGCTGCTGCACCGTATCATACACTTTTTATGCCGAATCTTCCTAGCCGGTAATGCGGCAGGGCACATACTCACGAATCTATATATTTATGGAACCCAAATGCCCCTGCAGATCGCTTTTGTTCAGCTTCTGGGTGTGAGGCTCTCTCATCTTGATTAATGTCTGGGCATCAATATTCAATTTCTACCCTCCACTTTACCACTATTTATGATACGGTTCTCCGCGTTGTTTATAACGGCAAGTTATAGGGCCATCCTTCGCGGGATGGCCCTTTCTTAGATCTCGCTTTATTCAACTATCGTCTTCGTTACTTCAATAACTGTATTTTAGGAAAGAGGCTCACAGTGAAGCTCTCTCGTTTTGCTTCGAGCTTATACTTTCAAAACCAGTTTGCCGACAGTGTTTTTCTGCTCTAAAAGTGTAAGAGCTTCTGCCGCTTTTTCCAAAGGATACACGCCGTGAATCTCAGCATGGATTTCTTTTCTTGCCAGCATGCTTAACGCTTCCCGCGCCGCTTTCCCGGTTTCTGCAGGATTGCTTTCGGCGTATCCGCCTAATGTAAAACCAGCGGACTGTTTGTTGGAAAACCATATTTGGTTAAAGGAATGCGAGACATCCTCTTCACCGCTGGCGTTTCCGACAACAACCAACTGGCCGAGAGGCAAAGCACCTCTAAGCTTTGTTTGCGCATGCTTCCCCCCACCGGATCAAAGACAACGTGAACGCCTTTCTGTCCGGTGGACTTCAGGGTCTTCTCAGCAAATTCGGACCGGACAAATAATTCGTCATATCCGAAGGAAGCGGCAAGCTTGGCTTTCTCTGGGTTTCCAACGGTCCCCAATACTTTGCCGGCTCCCAAACGCTTTGCAACTTGTCCCAAAAAGCCGCCCAAACCATACGATCCGGCTTAATCCGTTCACGGCGGGATTTTAAAAAGTCTCCAAGTATTTAAACTTTGTGTTTTCCAAGGCCATTTAACCACACCTTACAAAAGAGTAATTATGAGATTCAAAGCTTTAACGATTACAACATCGTCACTGATGTGCAATTTCCTTTTTCGCTAATCTGCCAGTTAGCTTAAAACCGGTTCAAGCAATTTTTGATACATATATAATATTCGTGACCTAGTACCAAGCCCCCTTTTCGAGGGGTCATTTTCTTTTTCAGGAGGTAAATAGATTGAAAATCATCAAAACTAAGCGGGACCTTGTCATGCTGCACCGGGTTGGGGCGCTTCCGGCGGCACTCCTCGATCAGGTCGAGGATTACTTCAACCAACTAAGTGTTGAACTGGAAGACGAATTTGAAATCGATTTTTGCTTAGGCGCGCAGGGCTACATCGTCGTTCTCAAAGCGGGAGACAACGTTCGCGACCTCGGCAACTTCAGGCTAAGCCGCGAAGACGGCAGTAAAGAACCCAATTTTTAGCCGTCATTTATGATAAGGTTCCCCCCGATTAATCTTCACCGCGCGGTACACCTGCTCCACCAGCACCAGCCGCATCAGCTGGTGCGGCAGGGTCATGCGCCCGAAGCTGAGCTTCGTCTGGGCGCGCTTTAATACGTCCTCGGAGAGGCCGTTAGAGCCCCCGATGACAAAAGCTACGCTGCTGGTGCCATACGTGCCCAGCTTGTCGATATGGGCTGCCAGCTCCTCGCTGGACCACAGCTGGCCGCCGATCGCAAGGGCGATGACGTGGGTGTCCGGCTTGATGTGGCCGAGGATGCCCACGCCCTCCTTCTCCTGCACTTGCCGCATCTCCGCTTCGCTCATGTTCTCCGGCGCCTTCTCATCGGGTACCTCATGCACCGAGAGGCGCACGTAAGGGGCAAGGCGCTTGCTGTACTCCGCAATGCCCTGCACCAGGTACTTCTCCTTCAACTTGCCTACGCATATCATCTGTATATTCATGGCGCTTTCGCTCCTTAATCTCTGCTGTTATGACGTTTATTCTAACATGGTAGCGCCCCCAGTTAAAGGTCATACCTTCCGCATTGCTACACCACCCTCCCTCAATTTCTAATCAACAGGAGAGCCGCATAACATTTAACTGATGAGCATCGCCATTTCAATTGCTTCTATACATGTTCAACCGTTATTCGAGTAATGACATCACCAATTAAAAAAAGAGCCGCTCTCCTCCGAGATCGACTCTTCGCTTGCTATCTATTTCAAAATGATCGGCAGCTCCTCCAGTGCGAACATCATCGTGCTGTCCATCCGTGCCAGCTCAACGGAGCGGTCGCGGCGGTATGCGGGATAACGGTCCAGCAGAGTCTGAAGGGCAATTCGGGACTCCATGCGGGCTAACTGGGAGCCCATGCAGTAATGAATGCCGCTTCCCAGCCCCAGATGTGGATTCGGGTTCCGGTGAATGTTGAAGACGTCCGGCTTCTCGAACACATCCTCATCATGATTGGCAGAGGCCATCCAGATGTAGACGAATTGGCCCTGCTTCAGCTCCTGCCCCCGAAGCACCGTATCCTGCTTCACGCTGCGGAACATTAACTGAACAGGCGAGAAGTAGCGGAACACTTCCTCCAATGCCCCCGGAAGCAGCGATGGGTCTGCAAGCACCTCCGCACGAACCTCCGGCAGGCTGTCAAAGGCGAGTACCGCTGATGAGATCAGATTGGTTGTCGTTTCATTACCGGCTACGAGAAGGAGAATACAGAACCCGATAATCTCCAGATCGGTCAGATGCTCATTATCGATGCGCGCCTCCACCAGCTTCGTGATCAGGTCATCCTGCGGATGCCGGCGGCGGTCCTCGGCAATCTCGGAGAAATACTCACTCATCTCTTGCTGACACTGATAATAGGCATCCGAATTGTTGCCCACCAGAGCGTCCGACCATGCCTTGAAGCGTTCCCGATACTCCATCGATACCCCAAGCATCTCCGCGATTACCGTAATCGGAAGCGGGCTTGCGAGATCTTCAACGATATCCACCGTTCCCTTCTTCTCGGCTTCATCCAGCAGGGAAGTCGTAATCTCCTGAATCTTGGGAGCAAGCGATTCAATCATGCGCGGCGTGAACGCATGAGACACCAGCTTGCGCAGCTGACGGTGCTTCGGCGGGTCCTGCCGCAGAACACTGGATTCAATGGGATCATCGGTAGAAGACGAGCCTTGGGATGAGAATACTTCGTAATTCGTAAACACGGCTTTGACATCCTCGTATTTGAACACATTCCAGGCTCTATCCCCCTCAACTGCCGCTATCGGGGAGTCCATTCGCATTTGTTTGAACCAGTCCAATGCCAGTAAACCGTTTGTATTCCAATCCATGATCAACACCGTCGCTTTCCTCCGTAAATTTTGTACTGACTGGTCAGTTGTACATGCTCAAAAAAAGAAGGCCTCGCTTATTCAAGCGATATAAACAGGCCTTGGGTAATCATCGTGAACGCAAACTGCTCCAGATCATCGCGGGAATACGCATCCTGATGACTCAGGTAATAATTACAGGTGCTCTCCAGCGTACCGACAATGCTGGCAGCGGCTAGATTGGCATCGACGGCACGGCACAGGTTCTCTTCACACTGACCCTCCTCAATGATGCTTGCCAAGAAGCTTAAATATTTCCGCTTCAGCTCCTTCAGCTCATCCAGTACTTCCTGCTCGATTCCGTTAGAAATCTCGTTAAACACGATGTGGGAAAAATGGCGGGATTCCAGAAACAAATCCAGGTGATCGCGGATCACCCGCTCGATCTTCTCTTTCATAGGCAGAGGCGAGTTCAGTTCAGCCTCGGTCCGCTGCATAATATCTTCGATGCCCTGCTTCACAACCGTCTTGAACAGCTGCGATTTGCCCGGGAAGTTGTAATAGAGGGTCCCCTTGGCAACCTGTGCCCGGGCGGCAATTTCATCCATGCTTGCACGGTGGTATCCGTTCTCGGAGAATACTTCAATGGCTGCTTGGATAATTTTATCTTTACTCACAATTGGATCTGCCCTTTCACGGCTAATTTTCGATTCATTTTTCTTATTCTGACTGGTCAGTTCAAAAATAAAATAGCATGCCGAAGGAAATTAGTCAACTTCTAACATGACTCCTGCTGAAATCCACCAATAAAATCCGATTCTTATGCTAAATTCCGTGGTATCCTATACATATGGGCAAATACAGTGTATATTTCAACAGTGCTGGTAAACAATCAGCATATATGGACAAGACTAAACCATAACGGAGTGATTTGTTGAGTAAATCCAAAGGCAAGGGCGGAACAGGCAGAGGCACGGGCAAGAAGGGCTGGAGCCGGTGGGATGCAAGCGCTCGAAGAGCCAAGAGTAAACCCAAACCTTATACCAGTAAAGGGGCCAAGCAGGCGAACGGTACAGCCGACGCCGGAAACCATAAGGATACCCCATAATTAAACATACGGTACAGATCCACCTGAAACAACATGTTGAGGAGATGAAATGATTGAACAATCAAGAAGTAGTAACGGATATGCCCGAGAATTACGAGGAGCTGAAGAGCTCTGCCAACCGGAACGCCAATTGGAGAGAACGTTTGGATGCGGTAGAAGAATTAGGAAATTGGAAAAATCAGAAATCCATCGACATCCTCAAGCATAGACTGAATACGGATGCGGTTTATCAAGTGCGGGAGGCTGCTTATCATAAACTGCTGTCTTTCGGCGAAGATGTGCAAATGCCGGTACGACAGAAGGGCGAACTGATAAAGGACGCTACGAAGGTGCTGCTGCGCATCAAGAAAAGCCTGCCCCGCGACCATACGTACGAAGAGTTCAAAGAGAAGTTGAAAAAGATGAGAATCGACCTCTACGATACGTACGAAGGTGACAAGGGCGCTGACTTTGATGTCTGGCTTGAGCAGACGTGGTCTTCATTATTGAAAAGATAACTTGACTGAAAAGCCCCTGCCCAATCGGTTATGCGTATGAGATATTTCTGATATGTTATACTGAAAACAAATAAAAGTTTTAGGAGTGGTACTCTGAGAAAGCAAAAGCCTATGTCGTTTGACGATCTGTTGAAGGAGTTGCAAGGACAAAAGTCGGTACAGGAGGATCCGGATAACATTTCTCTGGAAAAGCTGTTCAATGAAGCGTTTATGCGTAAACATTCATCGCACGGCAGCTTTGGGGAATTTCTGATAAAGGGTAACTTCCAGGTGGAAACTCACGAAGATATCGATAACATTCCAGATGAACTGTTTGACCGGCATGTTTCAAGAGAAACGGATTTCCCGGATTGGAAATCGATGCTGGAGCAGGCAAAATCCGATCATGCTGCGGTAAAGTAAATAAGGAAGTATCGGCTGCCGTGAAGCAGCTGCGATCAGGGGCCGATGGCCCCTTTTTCTATTCCATCAGATTACTTGGACTCGCTCTTGGCTTCAGACTCCGCTTTATCCCTGAACTTCTTGTAAAGCTTCGTAATATTTGCTGTGTTGATCTCGATATTGTGCTCATAGGCATATTTCACCGCATACCCCAGCGCCAGCGTAGTTGCGCCCGCGACCGTCGCTCCGGCGACAGATCCCGCTCCTGGAAACACCTTCACGATCTGCCGAAAAATACTCTTGCCGATATTCCCGAATATCGTGGCAATGACCAGCTCCTTCGCTGTCTCCTTGCTGATCGGCTTATTGTACAGCACCGCCAGCCGCGTCAGCAGGCTCACCTGAATGCCGGTAATCGGAATGATATCCGAGCCCGGAATAGGCGATGCGCCTACCGCCCCTGCGGAGACGGAGGCTCCAATGATCCAGGCATTGGCTGTCGCAGACTTCTCTTTGATACTTTTGGCAAAGAGAATGTCTTTAGACTTTTTTTTAAGCAGCTCCAGAATGCTGCTCCGCAGCTGGTCGATGTTCTCACCCGTCCGTGAGGATACCGGTGCAACTTCGTAGCGCCCCCCGGTCTCCTTCTTGATGCGCGCCACCAGCCGGTCGATTTCATCCGCGGCATCGATTTTGTTCAGCACAATCAAAATATTTGAGTTGATGCTCTGAATCTTCTCAAAGGACTTTTTCTCCACCTCGGAGAAGACGGTACCCGCTGCGTTCAGGAAGAACAGTACGATATCCGCCTGTTTATAATAATTCAAGGTCACATCCGAATTGGCCGTATTAACATCATTCAATCCGGGAGTGTCAATAAAATAAATGTGCTCTTTGTACTTGTGCGGTCTAATCTCGGTTGTCTCTCCCGGCTCAGCCCCTACGCCTGCCACCTCTTCACCGACGATACGGTTCATGGTGGAAGACTTCCCGGTATTCACATCGCCAATGAGCGCAATGAGGATCTCTTGCTTCAGCTGTTGATTGATTGCATCCATTTCCTTATCGTAGGCCTCATCTGCGGCCCGCCTGATTTCATTCTCCCATGATTTCCCGTAGTCATCCACAGTGATCGTCTCCATTCACGATAGGTATTTACCGCGCCACATTCCATCTATAGACCCATCATACACTATTGACAGTCTGTACATCGAAGCCTATGGCTCCATCTGACAAGTACGTTCGGAATGCAGGCATACTCTTTATTACCTCTTCAACCCCTCGCTGAAAAGGCTGTCCCTGTACGATAGCATGAGTTTATTCAAACTTTTTTATAAAGTTTTTCTGATCCTTGGTAAACTTGTAGCCCCGTCTTTCATAAAATCTGTGAGCCTGCACACGGCTCGGATGTGACAGCAGCTTGACGCCGGAATAACCGTGGCTCTGGGACCACTGCTCCAGACTCTCGATCAACAGACTTCCCGTCCCTTGATTTCGGTACCTCTCCTTTACGACAAAACCTAACACATTGATTAAAGATTCTGAGAACAACAGCTCATAAGGACTTCCATGAATGTAGCCTATAACCTCATCATGAGATTCGCATAGCAGAACCACATCGTTCGTATGGTGGATGAGGGTCTCGATTTTCTCTTTGACTTTATCTTCCGAGAACGCATGCAGATTCGGATTAAACTCCAAGTTCAGGAGATAGATATCGGTATAATCCGTTACACGGATGCCTCGGATGCTCCTCTGTGTCATCGACGTCCCCACCATTCCCAAGATTTTAGCGAAAACATAATCCCATCGATTCTAACAAAAAAAGCGTGAATTCATCACGCTTTCTCATCGGTATCATCTATTCAAGTCAAATGTTCAAAAGTTACACAACTAAAAACTCAGCATGCTTCTCGCACTCCGCGCACTTCACCGGTGGGTCCCAGTCCGAAAACTCGGTCTCCTTCAGATCAACAATATCCGGGGCATCCTCATATTCATCCACGAAATTTTCGATCGCTAGTTCCACATGTTCCTTGCATACGACGTACATTCTATGCATCCTTTCTATCATTCGCCTCATGTTGTGTTTTATCATCAATCAAGTATAGCCACTCTTCTGTTCTACCACACTCTACGACAAAAAGAAATCTTTTTGCCGCAAATGGCTATTCCCTCTTTATTTCAATCTGCAAAAGCTTCCTCCACATCCATGGATTTCACAGGACTTGTCCTGCGCTCTCTACATCTCTTTCAGGTAAATGAAAAAAAGAGCGTGGATCACGCTCTTTTTTCGCGGCCGTTCATCGGCTCTAATCTAACCTTTTTCAAAATCTCTATATATTGGATTCTATTCAACGCTAACGATAATATATACCCGTTACTTGCTGCATTAAACAACGAACGATCACGTGGCATAAAAAAATCTTCAAGGGCCTGATTCCATATTCTTCAGAACTGCCCGTATTATTCTCCAGGCTTTTCTTCCAGCTTCACCTTCCGCGACTGCAGCTTGCCGTCGCGATAGAAGGTCACATTCAGGTCACCGCCTACCTTCGTGTTACGGTAGAGGTGCTTGCGAAGCTCCAGCGTCGTGGTGATCGGTTTGCCGTCAAGCTTGATGATGACGTCATTCAACTGCATACCGGCATCCAGCGCAGGACCAAGCGCATCCAGTACAACCACGCCTTCGGTTACCGTCTTCGGCAGCTTGAGGTTCTCCTTCTCCTTCTTGCTAAGCGGAGCATACGGATTACTTAGATCCACCGTGTAGACGCCCAGATACGGACGCGCAATGTGTCCCTTCAGCATCAGTTCGGTCACAACCTCCGTAATCTCATTGACCGGAATTGCAAACCCGAGTCCTTCTACGCCGGTGTCAGCAATCTTCATTGTGTTGATGCCAATGACTTTGCCGTTCAGATCCACCAGCGCACCGCCGCTGTTGCCTTCGTTAATGGCGGCATCAGTCTGGATGACTTCCTGTTCCCAATCGTAGATGCCATCCTGATTCAGTGACACCGGAATAATACGGTTCGTGTAACTGACGATGCCGGAAGTGAGTGTATCGCCAAGACCAAGCGGGTTCCCGATGGCAATGACCGTTTCGCCTAGACGAAGCTTGGAGGAATCGCCAAATTCTGCGACCTCGCCGATACCTTTACTATCAATGGACAGAACTGCGATATCGCTGACGTTGTCTGTGCCGACCAAGGTTGCCTTCCTCTTCTCCCCGCCTACCAATACAACCTCCAGGGAATCGGCTCCTTCAACCACATGGTTATTGGTAATAACGAAGGCTTTGCCTTCCAGTTTCTTAAAGATAACGCCGGAGCCCAAGGCATCCTCTTGCGAGCCCCCGAAATCATTGCCAAAGTCAAAATCTTCCCCGAAATCGAACCCTTCCGGAAGCTCAAAGTCTCCTTCTTGTTCCGGTGGAACAGCGGACTCCTCTTCCAGACCCTCTCCCTCAAGGCCTTCCTCTTCGGGAAGGACGGTCTCTTTATGTGTCAGTACGCTGACTACGGCAGGCCGAACCTTCTGAGCAGCGCTGATAATTCGTTCGTATGGATCGCCATCGGACGTGGACAGCTGGTGACTGCCGTTAATTAAGGTCATGGGCGACGAAGTCGCAGGATGTCCTGTAAGGAAGCTGAACAGCATGACTGCAATCAATGCGCTGCATACGGAGCTGATCGCGGATATCTGAAATGTGGATAAACTCTTTTTACGGCGGGAAGTCCGCCACTTCGTTTTTCGCTCAGATGGGTCCTCGCTGGTATTTTTGCTCTGTCTGGAAATTTTAGTTGAATAGAAATCATCGTCAAACAATCCCATTGCGATCCCTCTCTCCCCTTGGCTGCTACACGTCAAGATACTTTACCAGCTTCAGACCTTCCGCCATTACCGACTTAATCATCTTGTCGTCATAACAACCGCCCTGCACCGAGTGTATCTAGCTTTCTATGAATCGGCAGCGTGCCACCTGTTAAATATCTCTCTATTGTATTAACTCTTTAGCGGCTCAAAAAGTTGCATTTTTGAACCCTCTCTTTGAACTTTTATCGAAATATGGCTCTTTAGCGAATATTCCGGCTCTTTCGGCTGAAATCTAGTTCCATAAAAGGTATGTATTGCCACCCGACAGTTCAAAAAAAACCCTGTATCTTTCTATTACCACAAACAGGGCGGCTTAAGCGCGAAACATCTGTTTTTCGTAAAAAAAACTGGGAATACCTGGACCAGCTCGATCTATACCATACAGAGGCCCTGATGTCTTGTTCGATGCGGGTTCTGACAGAAGCATCCAGCCTTCTAGTGCTCCTATTGTACCACACGAACAGAGGTTCACGTCAGCTTTCTTTTGTAAAAACAAATGCCAAATTGATGGCAATTCCAAAAGTCTGTACACAGCGTAATTCTTCATTACAGAACAACAACAATCACGGGTGAACACGATACCCTTCTATACGTGATAGACAACCAAGAGGTTCCATTTTCAAGGATATTATTCCATGTTCCATTCTTTCGACATCCCTCAGGCACTGAACGTCTCAGCCCTCAATCGTGCATTCCCCCTTCAAGAACTATACAGAACAAATGTGTTAAGAATATGGCAAAGGAGATCGCCAAGAGCTGCCAAATCCATACAAATCAGACAGGCCAGGAGGTAGGCTCCGGTTGACCTACACATCATTCCTATTTGGATTCCCGGCAACTTATTCTTCATAAGCTTCCCATTGCAAAAATACTTCCGATTTCCCAGCAGCTAGCCTCCTATCCGAGTCTTGTCTATGAAATGATCCTATTAACAACCAGAAGAGCTCTCAAACTCCCCCTAGTATTTGAAATGGTTAGGTTATCCATTCATTTGTAAGTTCTCAACGGGGAATGTTATGAGGGGGAAACCATACAGCAGTGAGGAGGGTTATGGGATGGCAAGAAGATCAAGGCGGCACCGGAGCCCCGAAATGCAGCAATTCATGACCAAGGTGATGCAGAATGAAGGTTACAAGGTAGACCCGCAGAGTCAGCAAGACGTCAAATATGAGGTCGCCAAGTCTTTGGGGGTACCGCTTAAACCCGGCAGTAACGGAGATCTGACCACGGAGCAGGCCGGCAAAGTCGGCGGTGCGATTGGCGGTTCCATGGTCCGGGAAATGGTTCGCATGGCGCAGGAGAGTCTCAGCAAGCGTTAACGCGGGCGAAGTTCTCAGGATAGGCCATAACAACAAAAACAGCTCCATCTCATAAATAAATATGACGGTGGGGCTGTTTTTCTAATGATTATATAATGAATCTATAATGGCTTTACGTCTACTCGCTTACCTTATCCCAAGGGGTTGGACGGTCATAATACGTGTCACACAATTTAAACTCACTGTCCTTGAAGAAGCACCCGCGATCCTCCATCGTATCACGGACGGTCATTCTTGCCAGCTCCATCATGTTATGATCAAGGCTAAGATGGGCAAGATATGTCCGTTTGGTATCTCCCGTCAGCAGTTCGCTCAGGGCATCACCTGCCGAAATATTCGACAAATGGCCCATATCGCCGAGAATCCGGCGTTTGGTATTCCATGGATACCGTCCCATCCGGAGCATCTCGATATCATGGTTCGCCTCCAGTACCAGCACGTCCGATCCATCCAGCGCTTTCTTCACTTTATCGCTGACATAACCGAGATCTGTAGCCACGCCGAGCTTCTCATCGCCATCATAGAAGCAATAACCGACCGGTGCCGCAGCGTCATGGGATATTTCAAAAGGCTCCACCCGCAGCGTGCCAAAATCCTTGACCTCATGACTCTCCAGCACAATCCGGTTCTCTTCGGCAATCTTGCCCAGCGACTTGGTCATCGCTTCCCACGTCTTCTCATTCGCATAGATGGGCAGATTGTATTTACGGGCAACCGCACCAAGCCCCCGAATGTGATCGGAATGCTCATGCGTTATCAGGATGCCGTCGATTTCTTCCCCCATCATCTCGCGTTCCTTCAGCAGCTCATCAATGCGCCGTGCACTCAATCCCGCATCAATCAGCAGTGTCGTATCCTCATTGCGGACAATGGTCGCATTGCCCGTTGAGCCGCTCGACAGCACGGAAAATGATATCCCCATAGTCTTGTTACTCCTTTGTCGTATCGCTTTTTGGCGTAAGGACATCCCCGCTGATGCCCTGTACATAAATCATCTCGCCATGATCCAGCGTAAACCGCCAGGTTGGCGCTGCCAATTGATCCTCCGTATTAAACAGCTGCCCATAATAACCGAGCTGAATCTCTCTGACCGCTGTATCCGGCGGTATAAAGTTACGTTCAATGAGGGTCTCAAGCGCCTTCGATGCGGACAGTACCTTCTGCTCCTCCATATCATCGGTTGGCATAATCTCAAAGACCGGTTCGCGGTAGGCGTGAATCTTCTGTGATTCATAAATGAACTCCAGTTCCACATTAAAGAGCGGCCATTCCTTTTGCACCAACGGACGGAATACGAATATGTTCTCCTTGTCTGACTGCGGATCATGACGATAGTTTCCGAGATCGGCAACCTTCCCTTCAAAGGCATTTCGCAATTCCTTCTCATCGGCATACACCAGCTTGGTGTCAACCGGCTCCTCAAGCCCTACCGGCTCGCCCTGCGCTTCTGCACTGTATATATAATTAATTTTAGGAAGCTGCGGCGTCTCCGTCGGAATCGGGCTCAGCAATTGAATCCCATTCTCCTCCATCACCTGCTGGGTGCTCTCGGATAGCGAGGTGAAATCGAGATTGGAGCCGACCTGCTCACGGTAATCCATCCAGAGCTGATAGCCCAGCACCAGATTCAGCAGCAAAAACGCGTAGATCAATACATTTTTGGCACGGCCCCAATCCATGATGTTCCCTCCTTATTCCTTCATTGTTGAACACTATCGCTTATTCAAGCGTGATGACTGTCCCGTTCTGAAGCTCGACCGCCCATACCGGCTTAAGCAGCAGATCTTCCTCCGTTCGCACTGGCAGATATGCAGGGTCCAGACTCGCGATGGAGTTATCCTCAGCATAAGGCTTCAGCTTCGCCTCCAGTGCCTCGCCACCTGTCAGCTTTACCATTTGCTTCTTCAACGGGGCGGACTCCAGATATAACAGCGAACGCTCATAGGATGTGACCGTACCCTGCTGTAAGTCCAGTTCCATCACCCCATACTGGAAGCCCGGTGTATTCAGGATGGGAAATCCGCCATAGTACTGCTGGAATTTCACCAGCGTCCGGTCCTCGGATTCGCCTGCTTTGCCCAGTCGATACGTTCCGTTCCAGCCGCCGTGCTGATTCACGAAATCAATGGCGGACAGTACATCCTTCCCGGGACTGCTCTCGCCGGATGGCGGCGCAGCCGGATCGGTATAACTGATCCATTTTTGCCCCTCGTCAACCTGTAAGCTCCGCTTGCTGTCCGTATAAATCTCGGAGCCGTCTTTTTCCCTAATGTTGCGGGTGATGCTAGGATCGAAGAACAGACTGCGCTGCATTTGCTCCACCGTATATTCGCCAATCGGCAGTTCGACACTGACCATATTCAGTTCCTTCTCCGGTATATAGTAGCGCCCATCCACCATCTTATACGATGGCCAGCTGAGCCCGAAATCCACCAGTTGATCCACGTCCTGTACCGTCAAATCAGCCTGCGCGGCTTCATAGACGACATCGCCCTCCGTGCTGAAGAACATGACGTGAACCTTAGCTTCGCCTTCCACACTGTACAGCCATATTTTATTGATGCTTTCCCCTTCAAACAGCGTGTCCGGCACGATCTGCATTACTCGCTGCAGCAGAGTAACCGGAATGCCCGAATCAAAGCTCAGCTCAATGCCCCGGTTCTCCGAACGAACCTTGGTCCAGTCGATATTGCTGACCATCCGGCGCTGAAAGTTATCAAAGGTCCGGCCCTTAAGCCGGTTATACACGAGATTGTAAAACGTATCGTTCGAATAGAATACCGTATGTTTGTCTTCTCCCAGATGAATGACCATTTTATCAGGAAAGAGCAGATTCTCCGGCTTCTCCTCCGGTCCCATCTCCTCGGTTCGGATATAGGAATCCTTGGATTGAACAACGGAATCGCTGCCCGGGAAACGGAATATCAGAACATAACTTTGCAGCAGACTGCCAAGGACCAACACAACCAGCAGTACGGTCTTCATACGTTCCTTCACATAACCGCCCTCCCCTCGTTATTCAAGGGCAGGGTGAAGGTCACGGTTGTGCCCTTCTCAAGCTCTGATTGCAGGGTAATAAAGCCTCCATGGGCTCTGACAATTTCCCGGGCAATGGATAAACCGAGTCCCGTTCCGCCCAAATTGCGTGTTCTGGCCTTATCTACGCGGTAGAAGCGTTCAAAGATCCGGTCCAGATCCTTCTTCGGAATACCGATCCCGGTATCCTTAACGGATAAAGACAGCATGCCTTCCTCCGTAATGCTTGCATCCATGGTGATAGTGCCTCCGTCTGGCGTATATTTCAAGGCATTGGAGATCAGGTTGTCGAGAACCTGATCGATGCCGTCCCGGTCCAGCATAGCTGTGGATACCCCTGGTTTAACCTCAATTATGGTGCGGATATGCTTTTGCTTCATTTGGAAAGAGAAGCGATCCTCTACATCCTCCAACATCTCCACAATGTCCGTCGGCTCCTTGTGCAGAGCTGCCTCCTTGGAATCAAGCCGTGACAGGTGCAGCAGGTCCGTTACCAGCCGGATCATCCGGCCGGTCTCGTTCTGGATGACGCCGACAAATCGCGGCCCCATCTGTTTATCCTCCAGCGCCCCATCCTCCAGCGCCTCGGTATAACTCTTGATGGTGGTCAGCGGCGTACGCAGCTCATGGGATACATTCGCCACGAACTCCCGCCGCGACGCTTCCAGCTTCTCCTGCTCTGTAACGTCCTGCAGTACGGCAATGGTGCCTGTAATACCAATCTCCCGCCGGTGAATCGGCGTAAAGGTCACACGCATCATGAACGGCTCGCTGCCCTCGCGCGGCACAATCTCCAGCAGCTTGGAATCATGCCCTTCACTGCGCGCCAGCGCCTCCGATTCGGATTCCTCTAGACCCAGCAGGGATACGATATCATGTCCTGCCAGCTCCTCCCCCTCCACGCCCAACATTTCCCCGGCGCGCCGGTTCATCAGGATGACACGTCCCGCTTCATCGGTTGCGATAACGCCGTCACTCATATTGGTCAGAATCGAAGCAAGCTTCTCCTTCTCTTCTTCGTTCTGCGAGAGGGCTTCGCGCAGACGGCTGGTCATATAGTTGAACGCCTGGCTGAGCTGGCCGATCTCATCGCTGCCGAACACCGGCGTTTTCTCGGTAAACCGGCCGTCCGCGACGGCCCGGGCATGCTTGGTCAGCTCCTTGATCGGATGGGTAATCGTATGCGACAGAATGACGCCAAGCACCGCGGTTAAGCCAAGCGCCAACAGAATCCCCGATATAAAAATATTGTTGATCCGCTGCATCGTGCTGTACAGCTCGCTCATGCTGGCCACAATGTAGATGGCACCGACGATTTTCTCGTTATACATGACCGGCTTGGCCACCACTTTCTTGCGGATATTATCATCATCGATAATGTATTCCTCATTATCCTGTATTCCCTGCAATGCTCGGCTGACAACCGTTTGTGTATTCTTGGTGTTCACGTAGTCTGCATGCGAAGGCAGCGAGGTGGTGAGAACCCGTCCCGTGGAATCCAGCACCTGAATCTCGGCTCCGTTCAAATTGAACAGATTGTTCACCATAATCCGCAGGCTGTCGATCGAATCCTCTTCCGAATCATTCTCGCCGCCAAGGGTCTTAGCTGCCAGCACTGACATCAGCTCGGCGCGCTCCTGCAAATCCTTCGTGAAGTTGCTGGTCAACGAGTTCTTCATCGCACTCACAAAATACACCCCGATCAGCTGCATCGCGATCAGAATGAGAAGGACATAAATGATGATGACCTTCGCCTGAATGGTGCGGAAGAAGGACAGCCACTTCATTACAGGCCTCCGTTTTTAGCGCTGCGCATCAGGTAGCCTAGTCCGCGCCGAGTCAGTATGTATTCCGGCTTGCTAGGATTCTCTTCGATTTTCTCGCGCAGTCGACGGATGGTAACGTCCACGGTCCGCACATCGCCAAAGTATTCAAAGCCCCATACGGCCTGCAGCAAATGTTCGCGCGTCATCACTTTGCCTGCATTCCGGGCCAAATAATACACCAATTCATATTCACGGTGCGTCAGATCGAGCGCTTCCCCGCTCTTGTATACCATATACATATCCGTATCTATAAACAGCTCGAACAGCCGCAGGCCTTGTCCACCCGCACTTGTGCCGCCTGTGTTATCCGCTGAGTTGTCGGGCTTTTGCTGGCGGCGCATTTGCGCCTTCACGCGTGCCAGTATTTCTCTCGTGCTGAACGGCTTCGTCACATAATCATCTGCGCCAAGCTCAAGTCCAAGCACCTTGTCGATCTCTCCGTCCTTTGCCGTGAGCATGATGATCGGGATCTGCAGGTTAGCGGCACGTACCTCGCGGCACACATCCATTCCATCTTTACCGGGCAGCATCAAATCAAGCAGCATTAAATCCGGCCGCTTCGTGAGCGCAATCTCCACGGCGCTAATGCCATCAAAAGCACAGATGACGTCATAGCCCTCTTTTTCCAAGTTAAACTTTAAAATATCGGCGATGGGCTGTTCATCATCCACCACCAGAATGGTTCCCTGCATCTTCCTGTTCACCTCATACCTTCACTTAAACGGTCTTCTTTTCATTTTACCACACCTGCCGCCGCTACACACCCACCGCTCCTGAGCAGCCATCTCAATGTAATCGGCAGCAAATTCCCGCTTTGTCCCACATCCTCTCCCCCCCACACAGCGCTAAGTGACCGCCCCGATTCAGGCGACGGCCACTTTGCTCCGGCAGCATGGCTGGAAGGTGCGGGGATGGATCGACAGATAAGGGAAAATATCTTGGAAGACGCCTTTGGGAGCCCTTTGTCCCCTTACAACATACAATTCAGACAAAGGGCGGACAACAGCGGCTGGAAAGATATTTCCCGTTCTGTCCCACATCCCCTCCCCCCTAAGTGGTCGCTCCGATTCAGGCGACGGCCATCTTTGCTCCGGCAGCATGGCTGGAAGGTGCGGGGATGGATCAAACAGATAAGGGAAAATATCTTGGAAGACGCCTTTGGGAGCCCTTTGTCCCCTTACAACATACAATTCAGACAAAGGGCGGACAACAGCGGCTGGAAAGATATTTCCCGTTCTGTCCCACATCCCCACCTGCCAAGACGCAAAAATGGCCGCCCCCGTTAAGGAGCGGCCATCTTCACTATTATGATATATGAACCAATAATGGCTTATGTCGCATTGGTTTCCCTAGTATAACACAGAACTACAGATAATTCATCGGATTCTGGGCAACTCCATTTTTTTGCACTTCAAAATGCAGATGGGTTCCCGTAGAACGGCCCGTATTGCCCATGACCCCCAGCTTGGAGCCTTGTCCGACCGACTGTCCGTTACTTACGGAAATCTTGCTCATATGACCGTAAAGGGTACGATATCCGTTGCCATGATCGACAATAACGACGTTGCCATAGCCGCTCTGCTGACCGGCAAACACAACTCTTCCGGAGGCGGATGCCATAATGGTACTGCCTCCCACCATATCCACACCCTCATGGCTTCTTCCCCAGCGATGTCCGAAGGGACTCGTAATTCGTGCTCCGCTCACTGGCCAAGCAAACATGCTGCCGCTGGATTTCTGGCTCATGGCTGCGGTGGATGTCTTTTTCTTAGGAGCCACCTTGGTGCCTTTGTACACAACTTCCGGCAGGGATTCCTGCACCACCTGTTGACCCGTCCATTGCTTGGATATGACCTTGCCGTTCTCTTTGGTTACGATATAATCGACCGTTTTCACACCATCGCGTCCAGGGCGGACGACTTTTCGCTTGCCAAGCGGAAGTTCGCTGCTCTTGCGAACAATCGTTTCCGGTTTGCTTGGCTGCTTCACCGATACCGTCTCAACCGTTCTTACAGTAAGTGGCGCTTCCGGCTTCGTCACTTGCAGCTCGGCGCCGATCTGCACATATTTCTCCTCCAGTTGGGGATTCAATGCCATCACGTCAGCTGACTTCATGCCGAACTGCTGCGCAATCGAGGATATGGTATCTCCCTCTTTTACCGTGTAAACCACCGGCTTGTCCTTGGTGCCCGTAAGCACCTTCATCGCCTCTTCCACGTCCAGCACCTTGTTCGGATCGGCCTTCGTGTTGGCCAGCGAGATGTTTTCTTTAATATCAACCGACTGGAGCCCGCTGCCGTTATCGTTCTTCTTGCTTGATGCCGATGCGGAGGTCTTCGTGAAGGCGACCTTCTGCGTCTGCTCCTTCTTGGCAGCAGTCGGAGCGAATTTCAGCTTCGCTGCCTCAACGGCCGCTTGTGCCGTCTGCTGATCCTTCATGATTGCCACGGTCTCTCCGTTCACCTTCAGCTCCACGCCGCGGGCATAGGCCTTCAGCATGCCGTCCAGCTTATCAAGGGTTTCCTCGCTGTTCACGATTGGCTTATAGGAACGGTCCGCCTTGGTTGTGATACCTTCAGTATGAAGTACCATAAGGACATCGGGATACTCCTCCTGATATTCCTTCTGCTTCTCTTTCAGAAGCTGGTCAAGCTGAGCATCATCTTGAATGGTACCGACTGCCTTCCCATCTACAAGCACATGGTAGAACGGAATCGTGTTCGCGTTCACATACGCTTTTCCGCCAGTATATATCGATCCTGCTATGAGCAATGCCCCTGCCGATATCCAAACCCATCTGCGCGGCGATTTCCATCCCCGGTTGTGTGGGCTCGACGGCTCAGAGGACCCGCTATTCGAGTTGTTGTTGTGGGCGGAATGTTCGCCTGCCTGGTTGCGCAAGACGCTGTTCATCCACCGTTTCCCCTTAGAACCTTTCATGTCTCTCTCCTTTAAGCCTTGTTCATATGTAAGACTCTGTTCATCTGAACCTGCCGACTTAGCATTGAATATGACACTACCTGTCAAAAGGTATCAAAATTTTAACCTTTTCGATCTTCGTATACTTTAACATAGCCATTACAATCATTTCAAGTTTGTGAAAACAGCGAAAAACCCGCGCGCAGCACGGGTTTCCTGATTTTTTCCAATATACAACTTTCGCCAGTCAGTGACAAAACAGTGACAAACCGAGTCTGAAACCTACCAAACCGTTATTCTTTGAGCATCGAGATCAATTTATCGAATTCTTCCGGGTTCAAATATTTGGATATGCCCTCTTCGATCTCCGTAAGCTCCGCTGCCGTCAGGCCATCCTCCATGGCCTCGGATATCTTCTGCATTTCGGATTGGGGAAGCTTATTCATCAGCATGGTAAAAATCTCTTCCTTATCCGCCGTCGACAGACTTTCTTTCCGATCCACGATATCCGTCGGAGACATCACGATCTCTTGATCCTCCAGGGCGGAATCATCGGACTCCGTCGTAGTGGTCCCCATCACGGGCAGAGAATCTTCCGGTGCCTGATCATCAACCGGCGGCTCGTCCGAATCCCCCGATGAGCCTGTAGTCGCCTTGGTGTCCTCTTCTGTCCCTCCGCTCTGATCTGCCCCTGCCCCTGCTGTCAGATCATCAGATGCTGCACCCTGACCGGCGGGATCCTGTGCCTTCGGAATGTCCCCGCTGCTGCCATCTGGCTTAGAGCCTGAACCCATGCCCAGCATCGTCTTCATAATGCCTCCAACCCCCACCGACTCCGTCTCCAGTTGAATATTGAAACTGGCAAGAACAGATTGAAGATAAGCATTGACCACAATGCCCGTTGTCACAATCGTCAGTGTACTCACCAGTATGGCGGTAAGGCTGACCTTTAGCAGCCATTTCATCCAATTCATCCGTATCTCCTCCTTCCTCATGCATGCTCAGAAATGACATGACAATGATTGCTTTCTTTTTCCAGTATTGACGGCTCGGAATCGCTTCAACCGTTTTCTATCCATTTTTTCTACTTCTTATTTGATATATTTCATGATTCACGTAAATTCAGGCCACACTAGTCCCGTGTTGTGAAGGCAGGAATCGACCAGACCGGGGTATTTGTGATACATATATAGTCAATTGGAAACTGCATATGAAGGAGGGTTTATTCTAGTAATGATTCATATCTTAATCGCGGATGACGACGCGCATATTCGGGAGCTGCTGCAATATCATCTTCAATCGGAAGGGTATACGGTCTTTACAGCTGCTGATGGGAAGGAAGCCTCTGCTCGCTTGGCGGAAGAACAGATTCATCTGGCTGTTGTGGATGTCATGATGCCGAATATGGACGGCTATCAGCTCTGCGAGGAGATTCGGCGGTATTATGATTTTCCCGTCATTCTGCTGACGGCAAAGGATCAGCTCGTGGACAAGGAGAAGGGTTTTGCTGTGGGTACGGATGATTATCTAACCAAACCTTTTGAGCCAAAGGAATTATTGTTTCGCATCAAGGCGCTGCTGCGGAGGTATCAGATGGTGAGCGCAGATAAAATTCATCTGAACGAAACCACGATCGACCGCAAAAGCTATGAGGTTCAGGGACACGGAAAAGTGCTGATGCTGCCGATGAAGGAATTTGAGCTGCTCTCTCAGCTTGCAAGCTATCCGGACCGGACGTTCTCACGGGAGGAATTGATTCAGCTCATCTGGGGGACGGATTTTGAGGGGGATGACCGCACCGTTGACGTTCATATTAAAAGACTGCGGGAGCGCTTTGCGGACCGAAGCGGCGATTTTCAAATACGAACGATCCGGGGAGTAGGATACAAATTGGAGGCCTCGCCGCAATGAAGACCCTCTATTCGCGCATCGTGCTTACCACCATCGCTATTATGGTGATCAGCAGCTTGATTGCTTTTGTGCTGTCCAATCTCTACTACCAGTACAATCTTAAGCCTTATAACGACCAGAAGGTCACCACCATGGCCAAGGACATCGGGGATTTCTATGACAGGCACCCGGAACTCAATATTCATGATTATCTGCAGCACATCGGGCAGCTCGGCTATCAATTCTATCTGGTCAACGATCACGGCAAGGAGTGGCTTTATGGCGGTATCTTCCGTGAACGGGATCTCTCGCCTGAAACCGTGCAGCAAGTGCTGAACGGTACGGTGTACCATGGCATCGCAGAGTTTCCATCAGAGCTGTTCATTACCGGCTTCTTCGACAATGTATTAAGCAACTCTATCGGCATTCCGCTGCAGGTAGACGGCAGCCCTCATGCACTCTTCATCAGACCCGATATTACCGTCCAGTTCGGCGAAATGCGCATCTTCTTCTCGATCATTATGGCTATCGCCATCCTGCTGAGCATTCTGTTGGTTGGCGTCATTACGCGATATATCGTGAAACCCATCGTGAAATTAACCGAGGCTACACAGAATGTGGCAAAGGGCAATTATAACGTACAGCTGAATATCGCGAGAAGAGATGAGCTGGGGCAGCTCGCGGATCATTTTTCCCAGATGGCCAAAGGTATAGCGCAGCTGGAGCAGATGCGCCAGGAGTTTGTGTCCAATGTATCCCATGAAATTCAGTCACCGCTTGCCTCTATTCAAGGTTTTTCGCAGACGCTGCAAACCAAGCGCTTGTCCGAGGAACAGCAGCAGCACTACTTGTCGATTATCGAGGCGGAGAGCCGCCGGATGTCCCAGCTTAGCAAACAGCTCCTCATGCTGGCTTCCCTGGATAAAGAAGAAAATATCCTGGAGAAATCCACCTTCGACGTTGCCGAGCAAATCAAGCAGGTGTTGTTCCACACCGAATGGAGCTGGCGCAGCAAGGAATTGACCATGGATATGTCACTGCCATCTACCTATATCCACGGCGATCAACAGCTGCTGCATCAGGTATGGACCAATCTCATGACCAACAGCATTAAATTCACCGCTCCGGAAGGCATCATCTCGCTGCGTATCACAGGACAGGACAACCCATCATGCAGCATCGAGATTTCCGATACGGGCATTGGCATTCCGCCAGAACATCTCCCTCACATCTTTGACCGGTTCTATCGTGTGGATGAGGCACGCGACCGCTCCGAGGGCAGCAGCGGACTAGGTCTGGCCATAACCCAGAAGATTGTGCAGATGCACGGCGGACGCATTGAAGTAACGAGTCAGCCTGGAGAAGGAACCACCTTTACCGTGACCCTGCCCACCCTGTAGCTTAAGCCTGGTTCCAGTTCATGCGCTGTTCATATTCCATTCCTATACTTGTGGCATATCCCGTAGTGATCATACAGGGAGAAGATGCTACCCCATTACAGGAATGGAGATGAGAAACATGTTTCTTGCACTGCGCGAACTTCAACACGCGAAGCTGCGTTATTTGCTGATCGGCTTCATTATGGTACTGATATCCTGGCTTGTCCTGTTCGTCACCGGATTGGCTCAGGGGCTCTCTTCCGATAATGCCTCATCCATACAAAACATGAAGGCCGACTATCTGATACTCCAGGAAGAGTCCGACCATCGGATCAACCGTTCCATTCTGACCGATGAGATCTGGAGAGAGATCCAGCGGCATCCGGCTGGAGACCATGCCTCCCCGCTGGGGGTCCACATGAATACCTTGACCAAGGAAAGCTCCACCGCCAAATTCGACGCGGCTTTCTTTGCCATCGATATGGCGAGTATGATGGCTCCCAAGGTTGTGGAAGGAACCATGATAAACAATACGGATGCGGAACATGTGATGGCTGACCGCTCCCTGAAGGATGACGGATACCGGCTTGGTGACCGGATCGTTGATCAGGCAACAGGTGCCGCATTTACGATTGCAGCCTTTACAGAAGGACAGTCCTTCAGCCATGCCCCGGTCATTCACTTGAATTTTGAGGGATGGAAGGCGCTTCAGCCCAGCGGTTCACAGCAAGGGACCATCTATAATGCGGTCGCTCTGAATGGTAGTCCGGAGCAGATGGACGCCTTGGCTCAGGACATATACGGCATCGAGATCATAACGAAAAGCAAGGCACTGCAGGGGATTCCCGGCTTTCAGGAGGAGCAGGGCTCACTCGTAATGATGATTGTGTTCTTGTTTGTCATCGCGGCTTTTGTACTGGCTGTGTTCTTCTACGTTATCACGATTCAAAAAATGAACCAGTTCGGCGTCCTGAAGGCCATTGGAGCTGGAACCGGCTATCTCGTAAGGAATCTGATCTTTCAAGTGCTGACACTGACCGTGGTCAGTCTTGCCATCAGTATCGGTCTAACTTACGGGGTATCCCTCCTGATAGCCGGCGTCGTTCCTTTTTCCTTAACTCCTTCCGTTGTTCTGCTCTGTTCCTTGCTGTTCCTGGCGGTTTCCCTGATGGGGTCTCTGCTGTCGCTCTATCGTGTTATCAAGATTGATGCAATCGAAGCTATCGGGAGGGCTGCATAATGAAACAATCCAAACTGATGCTGGATCAGGTGAGTAAGGAATTCGGCGATGGGGATACGTCCGTTAAAGTGCTGGACCGCATTTCACTGGATATCAAGAGCGGTGAGTTCGTAGCGGTGGTCGGTCCTTCCGGGTCCGGCAAGAGTACCTTCCTGTCCATAGCAGGGGCACTGCTATCCCCTACGCAGGGGCGAATCTGGATGGGTGATCATGAAGTCACCAAGCTGTCGGCCAAAAAAATGAATCAGCTGCGGCTGAGCCATATCGGATTTGTCTTTCAATCCTCGAATCTCATTCCGTATTTGACCGTTCGTGATCAACTACTGTTAATTGCCAAGTTGGCCGGCCAGCAGGGCCAGGAACCAAAGCAGCGGGCAGACCATCTGCTTGAGCGCCTGGGCTTGTCCCATCGTAAGAATCATTATCCCGAGAGCCTGTCAGGCGGTGAACGCCAGCGCGTTGCCATTGCCCGGGCCTGGATGAACGACCCGGAGCTCATTCTGGCAGATGAGCCCACCGCCAGTCTGGATTCTGAACGCGGCCGGACCGTCGTGCAGATGCTGGCCGATGAGGTGAAGCTGCGCCAGAAGGCCGCCGTGATGGTCACGCATGACAAGCGTATGCTGGATCTGTGTGACCGGATTGTATATATCGAGGACGGCAAGCTGTCCGAGCAGCCGCAGCCGATTCTGCTGTAGAATGAAAAGACCGGATCCATCCCGACAAACCTGAGGATGAATCCGGTCTTTATTATGCTGAATGTGCAAACACATTCCGGCTCTCGAAGAAGGCCACATGCCCAATTGGCCGTATGGCTTCTGTCCCCCCTAAATCGAAATGACTGCATATATCCGCTGCCTTTAGCCCCAATTCCAAATAATCAGCGTGCTGTCCTCTATGTCTCTCTCCATTATAGGGTTGATGGACATACTGCTAGGGGATAATATCCTCAGACAAAGGGACAAATCCTTCCACTTTTGGGTCTTGTATGTTATTTCCGAGGTACAATCATAGATTTCATCCCAAATAAAAAGAAAAACCCGCATGGCATCGCCATTAGCAGGTTTCGCAATATATCTTCTTTTCCAAATTGGAATGGCTTCTACTCTTGTTCCAACTCGATATTATTTCTCATAAATCGGAAGCACCTGATTTGTCTGTTCCCGGTTGCGGCCTACGGAGAAGATGGAAATCGGAATACCAGTCAACTCCGATACACGTTCTACATAGCGGCGAGTATTCTCTGGCAGATCCTCCAGCGTCTTCGCTCCGGTAATGTCCTCGCTCCAGCCTGGCAGTTCTTCATAAATCGCTTCACATTCAGCCAGCATCTTCAAACTTGCTGGGTAATGTGTGATCTCCTCACCGCGGAATTTATAAGCGGTACAGATCTTAACGGTCTCAAGTCCGCTAAGCACGTCCAGGGAGTTCAGGGACAAGCCGGTAATGCCGCTTACGCGACGGGCGTGGCGCACAACCACGCTGTCAAACCAGCCTACGCGGCGGGCGCGTCCGGTGACGGTGCCGTATTCATGTCCTTTTTCACGGATATAATGGCCGATCTCATTGTCGAGCTCCGTCGGGAAGGGTCCGTCCCCTACACGCGTCGTATACGATTTAGCGACCCCAATCACTTGTTGAATCTTCGATGGTCCTACGCCGGAACCGATACATACACCGCCAGCAGAAGGGTTCGAAGAGGTTACGAACGGATACGTGCCTTGGTCGATGTCCAGCATGACCCCCTGTGCGCCTTCGAACAATACTTTTTGATTACCGTCAATGGCATCGTTCAGGACAACGGAAGTGTCACGCACATATTTACGAATGATTTCAGCGTATTGCAGGTATTGAATCAGGATTTCTTCAACCTCAAGTCCTTCCCCACCATACACTTGGGTAATCACTTGGTTCTTCTCCTTCACCATATGGCGAAGCTTCAATTCAAACTCTTCCGCATCCATCAGATCCGCGATCCGGATGCCGTTACGTGCGGCTTTATCCATGTAACAAGGGCCGATTCCCTTGCGAGTCGTGCCAATTTTGTTGGGACCTTTGCGATCCTCTTCCAGAGCGTCCAATACCATATGATAAGGCATGATAACATGAGCACGATCGCTGATTACCAGATTATCCGTGCTGAATCCATTA
Source organism: Paenibacillus glucanolyticus NBRC 15330 (assembly GCF_004000885.1). Classification (GTDB taxonomy): domain Bacteria; phylum Bacillota; class Bacilli; order Paenibacillales; family Paenibacillaceae; genus Paenibacillus_AQ; species Paenibacillus_AQ glucanolyticus. The sequence goes on along the minus strand of NZ_BIMC01000003.1, from coordinate 67,767 downwards.
TCATGAATATAATTAATCTCTTCAATAAGTGCAGCCGGGTTAACCACCATACCGTTTCCGATCACACAGGTTTTATCTTTATAGAATACTCCGGATGGAATCAAGCTAAGCTTGAATTTTTTACCGTCAATCAGAATGGTGTGGCCAGCATTATTGCCGCCTTGGTAACGGGCTACCACGTCAGCGCTTTCCGCTAAATAATCCGTGATCTTCCCTTTCCCTTCATCTCCCCATTGTGTTCCCACAACGACTACCGTTGACATAATCATTCCTCCGCCCGGGCTGTTACACCCTTATTATTTCACAAAACACTGATGTAATAAGCATTTCATTATGATTAAAAAACAACCTCACTGCATTAAAGCAGCAATAACAGTGTAACAGCCCCATTTTTTAAAGTCAAATACAAAAACGAACAATCGCACATCAGTGTGTACGATTGTTCGGAATTAGGACGAGATTATGGAATGATTTCTGCTTTATTCGGGAATGTGCAATAAGAAACGCCCTGAACTTACAGGTTGCGGCAGGTATTAGAGATTTTCCCGAACTTTACGACAAAGGCCACATGCGCCATTAAGAAACCAATAGAATCCTTGCTAACAAGCTGCCTCTGTCGTCACCCGGCTGCAAAGGCATCCGCATGCGTTCGCTCGTAATTAACGAACTTGTTAAAGTTCTTGAGGAACACCAGCTCTACTGTGCCTACGGGACCATTACGCTGTTTGGCAATGATGATCTCGATGATGTTCTTCTTCTCCGTTTCCTGATTGTAATAATCATCCCGGTATAAGAAGGCCACGATATCGGCATCCTGCTCAATTGAACCGGATTCCCGAAGGTCACTCATCATCGGACGCTTGTCCTGACGCTGCTCCACGCCCCGGCTGAGCTGTGACAGCGCAATAACCGGCACCTCAAGCTCCCGGGCAATCTGCTTGAGCGTACGTGAGATCTCAGATACCTCCTGCTGCCGGTTCTCGCCCGCCTTGCCGCGTCCATGAATGAGCTGCAGATAATCGATCAGTATCATGCCGAGCCCCTTCTCTTTCTTCAAACGGCGGCATTTTGCACGGATATCGGCAACCGTTACGCCGGGTGTATCATCAATGTAAATTTCCGCTTCCGACAGTGCCGCAATGCCCATGGTCAGCTTGGACCAATCGTCGTCACCCTTAAAATCCCCGTTCCGCATGACATTTGCATCCAGATTGGCCTCGGCGCAAATCATACGCTGAACCAATTGCGGCGCAGACATCTCCAGACTGAAGATGGCGACGGTTTCCTTAGCCCGGATAGCCACGTTCTGGGCAATATTCAGTGCGAAGGCCGTCTTACCTACGGACGGACGGGCCGCCACAATAATCAAGTCATTTCGCTGGAATCCACTCGTCATTTTATCAAGATCAACGAAGCCGGACGGAATCCCCGTTGTATTCCCGCGGTTCTGGTGGAGGACCTCCACCTTCTCAAATACTTCCATCAGCACATCGCGAATCGCAATGAACCCGCTGCCTGTGCGTCGGTTGGAAATCTCCAGAATGCGGCGCTCTGCTTCACTCAGCATGCCGGATACATCTTCGCCTCCTGTGTATCCCTCGCTGACAATCTGTGTTGCTGTTCGAATCAACCGCCGCAGCATCGATTTCTCTTCGATAATCTGAGCGTAATAATCCACGTTGGCCGCCGTCGGAACCGCATGGGCCAGCTTCGCTAAATAACTGACTCCTCCGATTTCCTCCAGTTGGCCTTTATCCTGAAGAAGAGATGTAAGGGTCACCAGATCGATCGGTTGATTGCCTTCTCCAAGCTGCACCATAACTTCGTAAATCATCTGGTGCGTTTTATCGTAGAAGTCCTCGGACTGCACCCGCTCCATCGCTGTGATCAGCGCTTCACTCTGCAGCAGAATGGCACCCAGCACCGCCTGCTCTGCCTCAAGGTTCTGCGGAGGGACCCGATCGAAATAGAGTTCTCCTCCCATATTACTCCTCCGTGATTTGAACCTTGACCGTCGCCTTGACGTCAGGATGCAGCTTCACCGGAACCTGGGTTACACCCAGACTGCGGATCGGATCGCTAAGTTCAATTTTGCGTTTGTCGATTTTGATCTTCTGTCCTGCCAGCGCCTCAGCGATTTGTTTGCTTGTGATTGCTCCGAACAGCCGGCCGCCTTCGCCTGCTTTGGCTTTCAGGACAACCGTCATCTCTTCCAGCTTCTTGCCAAGTGCCTGTGCATCTTCCTTCTCCTGAGCTTTACGCTTCTCCTCCGAAGCTTGCTGCTGCTCCAGGTTCTTCATGTTGCCATCGGTTGCCGGGCGAGCAACGCCGCGCGGAATCAGAAAGTTGGTAGCGTATCCTTCGGATACTTCCTTCACTTCACCTTTCTTGCCTTGGCCCTTCATATCTTTTATGAAAATGACTTTCATTCAAATAACCCCTCTTTCGCTTCGATGTCCGCCAGTACCTCCATCAACTTCTCCTCTGCCTTCTCAGGCGTCGTATCCAGCTGTACTGCGGCGTTCGTTAAGTGTCCGCCTCCCCCGAGACGTTCCATAATCATCTGAACATTCATCTTGCCCATCGAACGGGCGCTAATACCAATCTTGCCGTCGGTGCGTTCGCTAATAACAAACGATGCCTGCACATCCGTCATATTAAGCAGCATATCCGCTACTTGAGCGATCAGCAGCTGCGGCATGGGCTCCCCGTTCTTCGATACCGCAATAGCGATATGGTCATATACCATTCTAGCATGTTTTACGATTTCTGCCTTCGCTATAAATTCTGTCAGATCTTCCTTGAGCACCCGCTGAATCATCATCGTATCGGCACCGTGACGCCGCAGGAATCCGGCGGCCTCGAATGTTCTCGATCCCGTGTGCAGCGCAAAATGCTTCGTGTCCACCGTAATCCCGGCTAATAACGCGGTGGCTTCAACCGGGGTAAGGGATACCCGCTCGTGAATATACTGAAGCACCTCCGTGACCAGCTCGCAGGTCGATGAAGCATACGGCTCAAGATAGATTAACACAGCGTCGTTGATGAACTCTTCACCGCGCCGATGGTGATCCATGACAACGACCCGGCTGGCACGATGCACCAGACGCGGTTCCATCGTCATGGAGGCTTTATGTGTATCAACGACAACCAGCAGCGTATGCTCCGTCATCATCTGCATCGCTTGTTCTGTCGAAACGAATCGGCTCATCAACGCCTCATCCTTCCGGACCTCTTCCATAATCCGTGAAATGGATGGGTTCAATCCCTCCAGGACAATGTAAGCCTCAACCTTGTACATCTGGGCAGCTTTCAGCACGCCGATGGCTGCTCCGATCACATCCATATCCGGCAGCTTATGCCCCATAATGATGACTTTGTCGCTCTCCTGCATCAAATCACGCAGCGCATGGGAGATGACGCGCGCTCTTACCCGCGTCCGCTTCTCCACCGCATTGGATTTACCGCCGTAGAAGGAAAGACGCTGGCCCGCTTTGACTGCGGCCTGGTCTCCGCCACGGCCAAGAGCCATATCCAGACTGGATTGCGCCAGCTGACCGAGCTCCGTGATGTCATCAGAGCCGAAGGCAAGGCCGACACTTAAGGTTAATGGCACCTTCAAATCAGCCGTCATCTCCCGGACTTCATCCAGGATCAGAAACCGGCTGTTCTCCAGTGCTTCCAGAGATCTGTGGTTCAGCATCATTAGATAACGATCCGACGAAAGTCTCCGCAGATAAACATTAAATTCACGTGCCCAATCCGTGATCTCGCTGGTTACCTTTGCAATCAGCGCGGTCCGCTGCTGATCATCCATGCCCTGCGAAGCCTCATCGATGTTATCCAACATGATGATGCCCAGGGCCAGACGCTCATCCTCATAACGCTGCCTTAGCACCGCCAGCTCGGTGATCTCATCCAGATAAATCAGTCGTTCATCCGGAATGACCGTGGCTCCGTAGAACTTATCCTCGTGAGAGATCTCCAGCCTGATTTCCTTCGGCATTTTCTCCTTGTGTTCCTTCTTCTCTTGGGACTCCTGCAACGCTACCACCAGCTGGGGAAACAGCTCCTGCAAGGATACGCCAACCAGAGTCTGATTCGGAAACATGTTGACCACGAATTGATTATGCCATTCCAAGGTCCTGTCCTCGCTGTACAGCACAATGCCAAATGGCAGCACACTGACGGCTTCACCCTCTACCCGCTGAATCCGGAATGAGAGGTCACCGATGTAATCTACCAGCTCGCGGCGGAACTTCATCTCCGTCTTCAGCATGGCGTATCCGCCTGTTACCGCAAGCAGCAGCCCGACCAGGCCCAGGATCGTGTTGTAGAACGACAGGAAAATAACAAGCAGAAGCACTAGCGCAAACGCCCAGACGGTATGATAGCCGTGCCAGCGCTTCTGCAGAAATTTAGGCATGACTCATCACCCTATCTTTTGTTTTTACTAAAGGCCTGACGAAGTGGAAACGCCAGATCCAGGATTCCGATAATCATAGCCGGCGGGAACAGAACAATCGGGATAGCCGTCAAGAGCGGCACAATCGGATGCCATTTCCGCTCGTGAGCGAGGTAATAGAAGAACCCCAGCGCTTGAATCATGAAACAGATCTGCAGCAATGGCGTAGCATTGGCCACAATCATCTTCATGAAGGTATTGTCCGAATCGATGGTTGCAATATTGATGAAGAAAATAAGCAGGTAGTACCAGATCAGGGAGCGCGGCAGCATCCATTCTCTAGCCGGCTTCAGCCGAGGCACAGACAATCCCATGCTATGGAGTGTAGGGCGAGCCAGCGCGTGGGTTACCACGGTCATGAGAAACGAGCTGATAATCATCGCAAATGGAACCAAGCGCATCGTCTGATCCTTAATCAGCTGCGTATCAAGCTCCGTTCCCAGGAACTGACCACCGATCCCGCCTTCAACGCCCATCTCCGAAAGCGGAGCGGTCGTCATTTTCACGATCTCATCCACATAATCCGACAGGTTTAACTGGAAGAAAGCTGTGCTGATCATCAGCAGCAGAAGCATCTCCACCAGCATGACAGCCATGCCATACTTCAATACTTGCATTGCCGACTTCCGCTTCCTGTACAAATACCCCATAATAATTCCCGGAACCGCAAAATAAATCGCGAATAACAGATAGATGGGATCAATCAGAAGCGCAATAAGCCACACCGGCACCACATGCATAAAAAAAGATTTTGTATTCAAAGCCGTAAATAGAATCGCAACCGGCAGAACTAACAAGAAAGCCGTTACGATCGAAAAGGGTGTGAGTAATGATAGCAGCAGAAGCAAATAAATAACGCTCCATACCGCCGTAGTCCAGCGCAGTTTCAATATGTTCACCTCTTACGCAAATGTTCTTCGAGTGCGGAAATATCCTGGTACCAATCTTCCAGCTGATGTCCTTCCTGCTTATGCTTTTTCAATTTTTCTAACAAGAGATCATCCATATCCCGATAGGTCAAGCCGAGCCTTCGGCCCAGTATGTACGAGCTCATCATCAGGCTTGCCAAACTATCTCCAACCTTTGTAGTGCTGCCTTCCCATAGAGCTTTGAATAACCGGGATACATTATCGATTACTTCGGTTTTGAGCCATTCAATCACTTTAGCGCGTTTAGCTACATCCAAGTCCTTCGGCATATTTGGCATATCCATCTCTCCCTGAAAACAGCTTTATTCTCCATTATAGCATAAAAAAAAGCCACCCACACAAAGGCCCAGGGCACCCTGTCCATCCTTTAGTCCCATGGGAAAGAGATAACCTACCTTCTCTTTGTACTCCAATTGGGCCCAGCTTATTCCCCCGACTTCTGATCTTTTGGATAACTATGAAAAAACAGGGCGTGTTACCCACGTCATCATCGCGGTCCCACACCCTTGTTATTTACAATCCTAGATGGATTGAGGCGCCCCTTGGGACTCCATCGTCTCCTTGGAAACAAACCGTTCACAGTACTCAATAATGAGGCTTCTGCGCACAATCCCGATAAAGCGATTCATATCATCCACAACTGGCACGAAGTTCTGCACTTTTGCCAGATTAATCAGATCCTCCATCCGGGCGTCGATGGACACCGGCTTCATGTCCATGCGGAAAGGAACATCCTTCAGCAAAAATTTCGAAGCGTTCTCAAATGTGATTTTGCCATCCGAGTTCTTCATATGCCACAACAGATCCCCTTCGGTCACCGTTCCAGCATACTCGCCGTTCTTACCGAGTACGGGCACAGCCGTATATCGATGAAACTCCATTCGTTCCAGCGTCTGCCTGAGTGTGGAATCCAGCGTTAAACAGATTACTTCCTGCTTCGGCAATAGAAAAAAAGCGATATTCATAAAACATTATCCTCCTTATGACTTCAACATCATGAAGCCATGTTAAGTAACCTTCTCTTATGAAGCCTAGGTATGCAGGTTACTCCTTCCCCTATCCATACTCATACATACGTTAGCTTCATCGATCTGATTCCCTTGTATAGGGCACAAAATCAGCAGCCAGACAACCCGGACTGCTGATTGAGGTGAAGCAACGCACTATGACCATCATCCGGAAGTACCGGTGTTTATTTATTTCAGTTTTTGCTTCTCTGCATCTTTTGGCTGCAGCAGTTGGTTGGCCGGTGTGTTCGGATCCATCCAGCTGTCAATCAGATCGCGGGCTTCCTGCACATCTTCCATATCGGGTTCATTATAATAAACACCGCCTATTTTCATGCCTTCGCCCATAATCGTATAGCTGGTCATATCCACCTTGCCTCCGGTCAGCATCTGCTTGGCCAGATCAATAATGAACTTTGGCTGCATGTCGGTTTGGAAATTATCACCCATGATCTCAATCAGCTCCGGCACCTTGCCGATCTGATCAAGCTTCATGACCCGCTTGGCAGCGACATCCAGAAACACCTGTTGTCTCTTCGCCCGATTAAAGTCGCTATCTTCACGGTAACGCACATAATTCAAGGCTTCCTCACCGTTGTAAATCGGCTTGTTTGCCTCGATCGTAAATTTCTCGTGGTCTTTGCCTTTATTGACGATATCCTTGCCAATCGGCAGTTCAACCCCGCCAATGGCGTCAACCACGTCCTTCAATCCCTGAAAATTAATGGAGGCATAATAGTTGAGGTCCTCCTCAAAAAATGCTTCCATCGTATCTTTGGCCATCTGATGACCACCAAAGGCAAATGCGTGGTTAATCTTATCCTTCTTGTCCTTACCGATAATATCGACATACGTGTCCCTTGGAACTGAAATGAGCAGCACCTTGGAATCCAGTGGACGCACAACTGCATAGATCAACGTGTCCGAACGCGCAGGCTCATCCTCCCGCTGGTCACTGCCCAGCAGCATGACAGAGAACGGTTCGCTTTGAAGTACTACAGGCTCGGGTGTCTTGTCGCTCTGCAGCGGTTTATACGATTTCTGCAATGATTCCTCTACATCCTTTGCCATAAACAAATCAAAGGCTACAACCGCAAGCTGTGTTCTGAACAAAAATGCGGATGATCCCAGCAGTATGACAATAGCGAGAGTAATATATATTGATTTCCTCTTCATGAGTTCGATTCCTTCTTTATTATAAAATAAATTAATGGATAAGTCAGATCGTTAAAGGCCCTTAATTGCACCCAAAGCTACTTGGCTCACCCTCCTTTCCTTATTAAACGGGATATCCTCCCGTTGACTCACTTTTATTTAGAAGACCAGCTTCAGCACATCATCTATTGTAAACCAGATGATTATCAATTGTGAACCCTTCACGGGCAGTTCTATAAATCTACCAAATCTTCATCTATCAGCTAAACAGCAAGCTTATCATGTGAAAGAGCAAGCTTATCATGCGAAAGAGCAGCTGTGATTCCCGAATATTGAAACCAATCATCCAGCCGCTCTTTCCATGTTAACGTTTTGGCAAATCCGTAGTCAAATAGCTTTCGGGTCTCCTCAAATCTTGCTTCTTTGGATTCAGTTCCCATGACAACCGCGATAAGCCGGCTGCCTTGCTTCTCGGCTGTACCCGTGAAACAGTACCCTGCGTTGACCGTGTATCCTGTCTTTAAGCCGTCTGTACCTTCATAAGAGTAGGGGCCTCCCAGTGACGGCAGCATCCAGTTGGTGTTGCTTAAATATAAATTTCGTCCACTTATTTTCGTTTGAGTCTTGCTGGAGGTGCTGAGAATATCGGGGTGGCTTTTAATCAAATGCGCGGCAAGCTTGGCAGTGTCTTCGGCTGTCATAACGGTTTCTCTCTCCGAAGACCATTCCTGGTCCTTGTCCGTATGGCTCTCTACGCCCGAAGCATTCACGAAATGCGTAGCACTGGACAGCCCGATCTCTTTAGCCTTGGCATTCATCTTCTGGACAAACGCCTCCTCGGAACCTGCAAAATGCTCCGCAAGAGCGACGGCGGCATCATTGGCCGAATAAACCGTTATGCTCTGGAACAACTCGCGCACCGTAAGGAATTCACCGGACTTTAAGGCAATCTTAATTCCACTTACGCCGCTTGCCGTATCGCTGATCTGAACTTCATCATCCCAGGATTTTTTTCCTGTTTTGATATCATCCAGTATCACCAATTCTGTCATCAGCTTGGACATGCTTGCAGGCGGTAAGGGGATATCGCCGTTCTCGCTGAGCAAAATACGCCCGGTGTTCAGATCCATCAAGACAACCGCTCGCGCGTCCACCTTGGGCCTAAACCCCGCTCGTTCTATATTTCCTATGACCACCGCCCCAATGGGTACGGTTATTAACAATACCATCACCAGCCAAAGCCACCGTTTTTTCATAGAATTTAGCCCTCCATACTATTAGACGGATGAAACGGGCATTTGGTCTGCTTTTTTTCAAAAAAAATATTTAGGAATATTTGTAAGTTCATTCACTGGTTTAACGGAAAAAAGGACCCCCATCCGCCCATAGACGGAGGAAATCCTTGAGTAACTCTGTTAAACTTCTTATCCATATGAAGTTAATTGTCAGAAAACTTAGATAAGAAGAGTCATATTAAGCGTAGTGACAAGCTACAAAATGATTATCGCCCATATTGCGGTATTCTGGAATCTCCTGTTTGCACAGATCCGAAGCCAGCGGACAGCGAGTGTGGAACTTACAGCCGGATGGCGGATTCGCCGGGCTTGGAATGTCGCCTTTCAGTACGATCCGATCGCGCTTTAGCGTTGGATCCGGTACGGGTACGGCTGACAGCAACGCTTTGGTATAAGGATGGAGCGGATTGCGGAACAGCTCTTCCTTGCTGGCCATTTCTACCATCGATCCCAGATACATTACCCCAATTCGATTGCACAAATGCTCTACAACGCTGAGATCATGAGAAATGAACAGATAGGTCAACTGCTTCTCACGCTGCAAGTCACTAAGCAAGTTGATGATTTGCGCTTGGATTGAAACATCCAATGCCGATACGGGCTCATCCGCTACGATAAAGTCGGGATTTAGAATCAACGCACGGGCAATCCCGATCCGTTGTCGTTGTCCGCCAGAGAATTCATGCGGATAACGATCATAGTGATATGCGGCAAGGCCGCAGATCTCAAGCGTTTCAATAACCCGGTCTTTAAGTTCTCTGCGATTAACTAAGCCGTGGTCAATCAGAGCCTCGCCAATCGCTTCCCCAACTTTAATTCTTGGGTTCAGCGAGCTAAATGGATCCTGAAACACGATTTGCATTTTCGGACGAAGTGCACGCAATTTTTCTTTAGATAATGAATGGATATCCTGACCATTGAAGATTACTTTACCTTCTGTTTTTTCCAGCAAGCGAAGAATGGTCCGGCCAATGGTGCTCTTACCGCAGCCTGATTCGCCTACAAGCCCAAAGGATTCGCCTTTGTTAATGGAAAAGCTGACGCCATCGACCGCTTTTACATTGCCCACCGTCCGCTGCAATATGCCGCCGGTAATGGGAAAGTATTTCTTCAAACCATCAATTTCGACCAGTGCCTGACTCATTGTGCTTTCCCCTCCTCTTCATACAACCAGCAAGCGACCTTGTGGCCATTCGGATCGGTACCGAGCGGAGGTGTTTTCTCTGTACATATCTGCATGCACGATTCACAGCGATCATGGAAATGACAGTTGTCTCCAAGATCCACCGGGTTTGGAACCTGTCCCGGAATTGAGTACAGACGTTCCTGCGTCTGGTTAATAATCGGTTTAGCTTTCAGAAGTCCTTTGGTATAAGGATGCTTCGGATGCTTGAAGAGCTCGATTACAGGCGCTTCTTCAATGACTTTACCTGCATACATAACTACAACATAATCCGCCATCTCGGCGACCACACCCAGGTCATGCGTAATTAACATAATGGATGTGTTCAGCTTCCCTTTAATATCGCGCATCAGATCCAGAATCTGGGCCTGAATCGTAACGTCGAGTGCTGTTGTTGGCTCATCAGCGATCAAGAGCTTCGGATTACAGCTGAGTGCAATGGCAATCATGATCCGCTGGCGCATACCGCCACTAAGTTCATGCGGATAAGAGTCGAAAATCTTCTCCGCACGCGGAATCCCAACGAGATTGATGAGGTCAATTGCACGTTTTTTTGCTTCTTTACGATTAACCAACTGATGAAGCAGAATCGGTTCAACAATCTGTTCCCCGATCGTCAATACCGGGTTAAGTGAGGTCATCGGTTCCTGGAAGATCATGGCGATATCATTACCACGAATCAAGCTCATTTCGCGCTTGCTCATCTTCAGAAGGTCCTTGCCATCATAAAAAATCTCGCCCCCTACTGGAGGTGTATCAATTAAACGCATGAGTGACATGGCTGTCACGCTTTTACCACAGCCCGATTCACCTACCACGCACAGTGTTTCGCCTTCACGGATTTTGAAGCTGACATCGTCGACGGCTTTTACAGTACCTGCGGAGGTTTGAAAATGCGTTTTTAAATTACGGAATTCAACTAATTCTTTTGCCATATTCGCATCTCCTACTTCTTCATTTTCGGGTCAAGTGCGTCGCGAAGCCCGTCACCAATCAAGTTGATTGCTACAACCGTTACAAGAATACACATTCCTGGCGGTATCCAGAGCCACGGTCTCTTACGGAAGTCAATCAAATTGTTTGCGGCTGAGATCATATTCCCCCATGATGGCGTTGGTGGAACAACACCAACCCCGAGAAAGCTTAATGCAGATTCATAAATAATCGCACCTGCTACGCCTAATGTTGCCGATACAATAATGATAGGAATCGTATTGGGCAGCAAATGGCGGAAGATTTTCCGACGATCTTTAAGCCCCAAAGCTTCCGTTGCCTGCATAAACTCCTGTTCACGAAGAGTCAATATTTGCCCCCGCACGAGACGGGAAATACCGCTCCAGCCGAGTACACCGATAATCAGCATTAGGAAATAGATACGATCTGCTGGTTCGACCTTCAAGTCGGACAAGATAGCACCCAAAATGATGAGGATCGGCAGTGTAGGCAAAGCCATGAAGATGTCAGCCATACGCATAATCAGCGTATCTACCCATCTGCGATAAAATCCTGCCAAAGCGCCAAGGGTGGCACCGATAATAATGGAAATCCCTGTGGCTACAAGTCCAACCGTAAGGGATATTCTGCCCGCGAGCATCATACGCAGGAGAATGTCACGCCCCAGTTTATCGGTTCCTAGCCAGAACTTCGAGCTTGGGGGCAAATTCTTGTCAGCTACACTGTAATCATATAAGGAATAAGGTGAGAATACTGGGCCAACAAAACATAATAAAAACATAAATACGATTATGAAAAGTCCAATGACAGCGAGACGGTTTCTGGAAAAACGGCGAATAGCTATTCGCCATGGAGAATCCGGCTGCTTCTTCTGAACTGGTAGATTCGTTTTTAATGGTGCAGCCTCTGCGGACAAATGAATCTCCTCCTACTTTAAGCGAATTCTTGGATCTGCAGCTCCATACAGAACGTCAGACAACAGGTTGCCGAGAAGTGTCAGTATAGATATGAATACCGTGAAACCTAGCATAAACGGATAATCCCGCATGCTGATGGATTCCAGATATACTTGACCTACCCCGGGCCAGATGAAAATCTTCTCCAAAATGATGGCCCCACCAAATAAGCTTGGTAGTTCGAAGCCCATCAAAGTGATCGCAGGGAGCATTGCATTGCGCAGCGCATGCTTGAAGATAACCGTACGTTCTTTCAAGCCTTTAGCCCGAGCAGTCCGAATGTAATCCTGACGGATAACTTCCAGCATGCTTGTACGGAAATACCGCGTCAAACCACCTGTGCTTAGCATGGTAAGTACGGTAACCGGCATGAACATATGCCATGCAATATCAACAAGTTGATCCCATGTGTTTCCATTAAACCCTGAAGTCTTCATGCCGCCAACCGGGAACCACCCTAAATCCAAAGCTAAAAACTTGATAAGAAGGAGTCCAATAAAGAAAGAAGGCAGTGACATACACAAAAAGATAACTAATGTGACAATCTTATCAAATAAAGAGTATTGGAACTTGGCTGAGAATACGCCAGCAAATATTGCAATAATCCAACTCAATATCAAACTGAAAAAGGCAATAAAAAAGGAATTCCATACATAGTTCCCCATTACGGTTGTAACAGGTTGTTTGTGCACAAGGGAATCTCCGAGATTACCCTTTAACATATTGCCGACCCACGTCAGGTAACGCTCGACTGGCGGCTTATCCAAACCGTAAATTGCCCGAAGCTGTGCTGCCTTCTCAGCAGTCATCGTCGGGTTGTTCACTGCAGTGATATAATCACCTGGTACCAAAGATGATATAGCAAATATGATAATGGAAATCCCGATCATTGTCGGGATAATCTGCAGCAGCCTCCGGATAATGTACTGCTTCATAATATTCCTCCCGGCTTATAAGTGGATATGCCCAGCTCTTGCGAGCTGAGCATATGTTTCTTGATGCTATTGTTCAATTTCCGCTTTGTAAAGATCAATAGCGAAAGTTTTGTAAGGCGTAATATCGATGCCGTTCAATCTGGAGTTGATTGTCCATGCATCACGTCTTTGATAAATCGGGAGGTCCGGAACATCTGCGTTCAGAATTCGATATGCTTCTGCATAAGCTGCTTTACGTTCTTCCAGATCAAAGGCGTTCAAACCTTTTTTCATAGCTGCGTCATAAGCAGGATTGGAGTATCCGATATCGTTCTGATTTCCATCCGTAATATATACAGTGGAGTCTGGATCTGGAGTCAAGCCCCATGCAGCAAAGAACATTTCGAACTCGCCTTTATCCTTCTTGTCCATGATGGCGTTAAAATCCAAAGTTTCTGCGGTTAATTTGATACCCAACTCTTGGTAATTTTGAGTCATTACTGGAATCAGTGCATCAATTACCGGGTTGTCTGCTGTAGCAGAGAAATGAATTTCAAATTTCTTGCCGTCTTTTTCGCGGATGCCGTCAGCACCTGGTGCCCAGCCTGCTTCATCAAGAAGCTGCTTCGCTTTCTCCATATCAAACTCGTGAGGCTCAATGCCTTCTTCTGTGTAAGCCCATGATTGGCTGGACTGTGGAATGTTGATCACGTTAGCATATTGACCATAGATGATTTCTACAACCTCTGCACGGTTCAAACCATAGATCAAAGCCTGACGGACTTTAGGATCTTGGAATTTTGGATCTTTATGGTTCATTGCAACATAGCCATAACCATTGGTTGGGAAAATGTTAATGTCCAGGAAGCCCATTTCTTTCAAAGCCTCTACATTATCCTCGTTTACTGTAACCATATCCATATCGATCTCACCGGATTGGAACATAGCCAATCTGGTTTCTTCAGTTGTTGTTTTGTAAATTACGTTTTTGATTTTTGGTGCGCCCAGGAAATAGTTAGGATTTGCTTCCAATACTACCTCTTGACCTGGGGAGAAGCTCTTCAGTACATATTGACCGCTGCCAATAGGTTTAGCGTGCAGTTCTTTCATGTACTCGAGATTTCCTTGCTTGTAACCTTTGCCATAGTAAGATTCTGGAACAAACGAAACGGTTCCGAGATTGTCTTTTGTCATCGCATTTGCTTCTGTAACTTCAATTTCAATCGTGTTATCATCGATAACTTTAATACCGGAAATATCGGTAGCTTTGCCTTCGTTATACTCTTTACCGCCTTTGATGTTGACAGACAGCATATCGGTTTGACCGTCATAGCTGGAATCATGATAAACCTTCATTGCAAACGCATAATCTTTTACTGTAACCGGGTCACCGTTTGAATAGGTAACGCCTGGTTTCAATTTGAATGTATACTTCAACTTATCCTCGGAAACCTCAACACTTTCAGCCAAACGGTTCGCGTAAGTACCGTCACCTTGAATAGAGAAGAAAGAGTCGAACATAGCTTCTACAACAAATTTGTCATATGCAGTTTGCCAGTAGAATGGGCTAAATACCCCTTTTGGTGCTGTCATACCAACAATAAGTGTATCTTTACGATTCAATGCAGCTGCTGGGTTCAATGATGGATCAGTAGCTTCGAAGTAACCTTGGCTCTCATCTCCACCTTCGGCTGGCGGTTCTGTAGTTTCTGTGCCATTGCCTTCAGCTGGTGGTTGCTCTGTTTGCTCCCCTTGACTTGGTGGCTGTTCTGCTGTTCCTCCGCCCGAGCACGCTGCCAGAACCGTAACGGCCATGAGCATGATCACGAACAAGAGTGACATTCTTTTCTTCATGCGAATCCTCCTCTTAAAAAATGTTGTTGCTATAAATTATCAGGACGAATATTGAAATCATCCTTAAATAATTTCGGGTACTTATACTTAAAAGTTCCTGGGATGTCATTGCATGATGTGAAATAAATTGAAAGATTTACAGAAAATATACCATTGGTCAATTAGTGCCAAAGTCTCTAGCAATATCTTCTTGCCTATAAAATTAATGTTATGATACGTGTAAATTTAGGTAACGTCAATTACTTTTTTTCATTTTTCTCAAAAATCATGTTTTTAACGTCGTTTTTGGGGGTAATAATTAAGTTTATTTCCGTTGTATATCCTTAGTTTACTGAAAATGTATGTAATATCAAGATTTATTTACAATAAATAACTATAAACTCATTGGTATTTGCACTGTTTACGTCATGAATCATAACACAGTATTTTATTAATCATTTAAAACCTTTTGTTTTTCAATATTTCGGTCAACTAAATGTTATGTTATATTACACAATACCATTTAGTTCCTTCTTGATAAAGCAAGAACTTAATTCCATGTTATATATCATTCTGACCATAAGCTTTTACTCGTTATTAGATGACGTAATTCATCCGCTTTCCATATTTTCATAGTTTAGTCCACTGCTCCATTAACGCTAAAAAAGCAACCCGAGCACAGCTCCAGATTGCTTTTTGCTTTGAATTCCATGTCAGATAAATCGACCTTTGTCTTTCATACTTACGAACTATAGGTTCTTCACCCAAGCTAATTTTAAATCCATTTCTTCAATACACTGCTGATGATCATGCGAATCGTCAGCTATAAGTGGTGTTACTGGATACATCCGCATCTGTCCCCGATACGTGTTAAGCAGCGGATAGACCGCATTCGTTCCCTGGACCTCAGGATCTAACCACTTGCGCATATTCTCTTCTGACAAAATAGCTGGCATGCGTGTTTCGAATTCCCGAATGGCTTCATTCGCTTCTGTCATTAAGACCGTGCATGTTCTCATTTCGTTGCCTCTGGCATCCCGCCATGTCTCATATAGCCCTGCCATGCCGAAAATTTCATTCTCCCCGATAACCGTTCTGACAGCATAACCCCGTTTACCAATCGTTCTCCAGTAATATAAACCGTTGCATGGAATAACGCATCGTCTCGTATCGATTGCTCTCCGGTATGTTGGGTTCTGATCCACTGTCGTAAAATCGGCATTGACCGCGTCCTTTCCCCAATAAGGAACCAGCCCCCAGCGATACTCATCAAGCACGCGCTCCCCCTGCTCCTGTACGATGACGGGCATGGTTTGGGTTGGACTAATATTATACCGGCTCTTATAATAATACATTACCCGATGGATACCAAAACGTTCATTCACCTCATCGATCCCTGCGGATAGTGAGAATCTTCTGCACATACAACTACCTCCTTTTTCCTTATCGTTTGGATAATGGAGGAGGAATATGCATAATAAGACTAACATCATTGAGCTTCCACTTCATGTACGCTTGTATCCCTGGAGTGGACATCAGGGAACTGAAAGATTTCTGCAAATTTTATGTAATCACAATATTAAATTTTCTTTAGTGCACTATTACAGCAATGTGCGTTCTCTCTGATTAAATAGGCAGAACATCCTCTTCTATATAGAGGCATAAATGATGCTGTAATGATCTCATTTTTCGATACATCTCTTGTAGATTTCTTGGACTGTTTATTTAATGGGATTTCATGCTTATTTAAGGTGGCCTCTGTATAGCTATATATAATAGAAGGAATTTTTTTCGAAGGGTGGTTTTCAGCCGTTTATTTTTAATTTTTCTTTCTGAATGAAGGTCTAAATCATTCTTGACAATGTATTGCTTGCAATAGACAATGTCCATTTGAAACAGACAGGGTTTCAGGGCTTTAAAACTGGAAAGCTTTACACCGCACTTGTATTTCTTGTGCACAGCCATGTAATCAAAATGTACACTCTGAGGAGACAGTATTCTTCTACGAAGACATTGTATCCCAACATTTGGTTAAACTGATATCACCATAAATTTGATGATTACTTTCACTGCTGTGATGATATGAGCCCAGGCATTTTCTCTTTGCTGATCGTTCAGCTTTTATCAGAGGGGCAATTTATACCTCTAGCAAGAAGGATCATGCCTGCTAAGCTACCTCTGCTCGCAGACAAGCTGTTGACTTACACAATAAAAAAGCGATCCAGCCTATGGTTAGGCTGGATCGCTGGAACACAATGATTACTCAGTTGTGTATGGAAGCAATGCGATTTGACGGGAGCGTTTGATCGCAATCGTCAGAGCACGCTGGTATTTTGCACTAGTGCCTGTTACACGACGAGGCAAGATTTTTCCGCGCTCGCTGATGAATTTTTTGAGCAGATCTGTATCTTTATAATCAATGTGAGTAATTTTGTTCACAGTGAAGAAACATACTTTACGACGCTTGTTGCGGCCGCCACGGCGTGCCGGTCTTTTGTCGTTGTCTCCGCCTTCTCTTTGTTTAAAAGCCATGCGTTGTCAGTCCTTTCCGTATTAAAATGGCAAATCATCATCCGATATATCGATCGGTTTTCCTTCATCGGAAAAAGGATCCTGATTGTTGTTTCGCGAGTAGTTATTGTTCCCACGGTTTCCGCCGCTGCTATTGCTGCCGCTGCTTCCTCCGCTGAACGACGATTCCTCACGAGTTCCTCCGCCACCGCTTGTTTCACGGTTTGACTCCAAGAAGCGAACATTATCGGCAATGACTTCGGTGACGTATACACGCTTACCTTCGTTATTCTCGTAATTCCGCACTTGAATGCGCCCCTCTACAGCCGTCAGACGGCCTTTACGCAGATAGTTGGCACAAGTCTCCGCAAGCTGTCTCCAGGTCACGACCGGAATAAAATCCGCTTCGCGCTCCCCGCCTTGTCCAGTAAATGGACGATCAACAGCAAGTGTAAATTGCGTTACAGCAACACCTGAAGGAGTATATCGCAGCTCGGGATCCTTAGTCAGTCGGCCAATCAAAATGACACGGTTCAACAATCCAATCCCCTCCTAGAACGAAATCAATTACAAAGTCTTCTACATCTTAAGCAACGTCGTTCGTGATGAGATAACGAATAACTTCGTCAGAAATCTTCATGAGACGCTCAAGTTCAGCTACAACTTCAGGTGTTGCGTTGAAGTTTACCAGAACGAATACGCCATCACGGAATTTCTTGATCTCATACGCAAGACGGCGTTTACCCATTACGTCATGCTTTGTAATTTCTCCGCCGTTGGAGATGATGCCTTGGAATTTATCGACTGCAGCTTGAACAGCTTCTTGTTCAATGTCAGGACGAATAATGTACATCACTTCATATTTGCGCATATGTTTCACCTCCTTATGGACTTCGGCCCTCAATCCCTGTTGAGAGCAAGGAGCGAGTCTAACTCGCACCATAATACTATATCAGAACGGATGATCGGATGCAAGTTTCTTTTCACTGTCGTACAGGCACTCTTCCCTTTATTACCGCGCTTTTCTCACATTCCCTGCGATGATTTGCCGTCCATTGGCGCATGATAATACATGCAGTCCATCCATCATAATGAGGAGGTAGACCCGCAATGGGAGAACAGACCGAATTTCGTGCAGGCGACAAGGCCCCCAACAACGGGGTTTATATGGAAGTAGGCGTCAGAGACCATATCATGGGGATCGAGAATCCGCGCCAGATCAAAATGAGCCGGGGTGACACCTTTCCAGAAACCCAGAATGATGACCGTGTATGGTTGAATAAACGCAGAGTACAGCCTAAGTAACAAAAGAAAGCTGTGCTCACTTTTATCCAATAAGCCGCGTCACTGTTGATCATTGTACCTGCAGATGGCATTCGCGTGATACAGGTTCCGCCATAAATTGGGCTTTATGGATCCACATATCCATCCACGTGAATCCCTCATTGAACAGCGAGGCATATATTTCCATCAACGTAACCATGCATACAAATCATGCTTCAGGCGCACATTATAATCAGGCGGTGCATGAGAGAGGTGTGGTTCCGTTGAACGTTGCAGCTGAACGACGCATGAGGTTTCTGATATTCACACGGATTGCAAGCTAAGGAAATGAGCCGAATGCTTGACCTCTTGGACAAGTGAAGCTATTGACAAGGTTCGCATAAGTGCTGATAAAATGATTCCAATTCACAAGCACCGCCTACCCAGAAGGAAGGGCCCAATCGGGTCCTTCTTTTTTTCGCTTCAGCAAGTGGATTGGATAAATTCCTTAGCAAATCGAAAAACACTCTCTGCAGGATAACCTTGCAAGAGAGTGTCTTATTCAAAGGTGCATATACAGCTTACACCTAACTTATGTAACCGTATCGTTTACATCCATAACAGCGGAACTTATAAACGATGGTGGCGGAAAGGGTGGGATTCGAACCCACGCACGCCTTGCGACGCCTAACTGATTTCGAGTCACATTTTCGTTATCGTTTCCGTTATAACTGGCGTTGTATCAACGTTCAGCTTACGGTCACATAACGGATTGATTCGGTCTCATCTACGCTTATCAGATTAGTTTCTACTATTATATAGTGTATTCTTTCCGGAGACAAGCGCGGATATCCCGAGTTTAAAAAACTTGGCGGAAATTTTTAGCGAATCGGACTCCGTTATGTTTTACCATATATTGGGTCCCTGAGTTATTTTTATTGCGCGGACGGTGTGGTCACCTGATTTCGACCTCGTTCGCTGCCTACCCGCCCCCCCTTTCGCGGGATCGAACGTTATGCATGCGTTATTCATCGCGATACCTAGCTGATTGATAATCATAACGGTGTCGGCTAACGCTGTAACCCGCATGGTTACGCCATTAGTCCGATTGCGTCCGATTATGCATCGTATTCAAACCGTTTATACATCGATTTAGCGTATAAATATGCGGTTTGACCCCCTGAAATTTTCGAGGGCACGTCCGTCCCAGGCATGCGGCGGATAAAATCGCTAAATTCACATTAATTCACAAAGGATAAATCGCACAAATATCGCGCCAATAGTCGCCCATAGTCAGTATCGTCATTATGTGAATCCGCTCAATTTCGGCCGTATTCCGCCATTGTCCGCAATCTCGTTAAATTAGCGAAAATCCGACTATATGTAAACTTTTGCACCCGTTCATATTCGCAATTCTCTCGAAATCTCTCCGCCAGACATAGCTTTTCCTCCTTATTGCTTACTTTTCGTAAGTTATGCATAAAGGTTACACGCAAAAAAAGCGGAACCACTAGCGCAGTGTTAAACGCCAATGATTCCGCATGTAATTAAATCCGGTCTAAAACGAGATAGCCTTGATTTTCCGCATACATCGCTACAGCAACGCGGTCGCCTGACTTAAGCGGAGACAATACCGCCAACTCTACGATTTCGCCGCTATTGATCGTTACCTCGCGCATATGGTCCCGTAGATGCTCGCAGACAACAACGTCATCTGCGTCCAATTCGACCGGCATGTTATCGATTTTTATTCGGATGCCCGGCAATGGCGCCAGAACGGTCGCAAATTCGATATCAACATCCTTGTTATGGCCGATCGTTTTAACGACGTGTTTTAACTGACTAAACCCTCCGCCCTCTATCAGCTCTATCGTCATATTATTGCGCCTCCTTACATCGCCAGCTCATACGCCAGCCTTTTCGCAATTCGCTCGATATCCGCTTCCTCGCGTACGTGGAACGTATTTCCGGTAATGACTACGCTGCCCGATCCGCCGCCTGCGCCATAGTTAGCGCCACTTTCGCCACGGTACCGTTTCGCTTCCTCCCGGGAGAGGACGGTTTCGCCGGCATGCAGACGCGCCTGGTAATTGTTGTACGGGACATTTCGCAAACCTCCCGAATGCCCCTTCAAGTGACCGACCAGGGCGTTAACCTGCGCATCCGTTATCTTCGTCGTGTTCACCACTTCTCGCGCGTTACTACCTCCGCCGATTACCTTCGAGCTGTAGATCGAGTCCGGATTACTCTTCACACTCTCCCATACGCTCGAACTATAGCCCATCGCGGCCAACGCTGCGCCACCGCCGACTACGTACGGATTAATCGCTAATGCTGCGACTTTGCCGCCTTTACCTCCGCCACCTTTGCCGCCGCCCTTACCGCCACCGCCGAGCAGTTTAGCCGCGGCTCCTCCGCCAAGTAACGTTGCGAGTAACGGATCGGACAGCACGCCCTGGATGATACCGCTGCCGAGCGCTGTGCCTAGCTTAATCGCCGCATCAATTAACGGCTGGGATGCCTTAAGGGCGCCTGCCAACGTATCTGTTAGGCTCCTCGCTATCCCCTCAACCTTAGCCCTACCTGACTCGTTATACCATGCGGTGAAATCGTCAGACAGTTTATTAAAGATATAGCGGACCTTCATCTCCGGTGCGAGACTTTGAAACTCCGGGTTATCGATGAAATTACGGTTAATATAGTCCGTTGCCTTGCGTACCATGTTGACGGCGCCATTTACCAAGCCGCTGAACGCGTCCGTAGCCCATACCTTGAGCCTTTTAAACTTCTCACCACTCAGATACTTGTTAAAATCCTCGAGCAACGGATTAATCTTGCGCAATCCCTCCGTACCCATCTCACGGAATGCGCGGTTAATCTGGCCGATCGATTTACGATACTGGCCGAGTGATGTCCGCGATTGAGCGTTAAGGAGTTCGTTTGTAGCTCCGATGCGATCGAAGTATTTATCCAGGTTGTTGAGCTGCTCTTCTAGGGGGAGATTTTTCCAATCGGCTACGACAGCACGTGGGAGTTCAAACCGCTCGACCAACGAAACAGCATCGCCCGAGAAGAATTCCCGCAATGCATAGGCACCGCCGGTCAGACCTTGCTCAGGATCGATCGCGCCGAGGCGTTCGGCCAGGTTAATCATCCGCTCGAGCTGCTTATTATCTTTCGTGGTCGGAATAAATGATTTACCTGCGTCAAGGAAGTCGTCCATCGTGAACATGGAGATATCTGCGCGGCTTTGTACGAAATCGAGGTACTGCCTGGCGTTCTTCTCGCTCTCCTTGCCGAACATCGCCTTGACCGTTACTTCGCGCATTTCATACTGAGCTGCAGCGCTGATTGTTTTATCAAATAGTGATTTTGCTCCACGGGCGGCAAGGTAACCGGAAGTCAACGCAGCCACCTGCCGAGTTAGGCCCGCCGTTGAACGTGCAGCACCGCTCATCATGCCGGCGCTCGATCTTACCGCCCTTCCAGTACCGACTGCGGCCGACTTAGCGCGATCAAACATGCTAGCAAGGTCGCGCGTATTGGATGCTGTGAGCTCCTGCGCTCTCGCTAACATTCTACTTGTCTGCGCAAGCTCATCGGTCGCTCTTCTGGCTCGGTCGGTCTGCCTGCGTACCTTATCGAGCGTTCGAGTGGCGCCATCGTCCTTTATTCGGATGCGTCCTTCGAGATTAAACGCCATCGGCA
The DNA here is from genome assembly GCF_004000885.1 of Paenibacillus glucanolyticus NBRC 15330. Classification (GTDB taxonomy): domain Bacteria; phylum Bacillota; class Bacilli; order Paenibacillales; family Paenibacillaceae; genus Paenibacillus_AQ; species Paenibacillus_AQ glucanolyticus. Next base: position 45,594 of record NZ_BIMC01000003.1, on the reverse strand, counting down.
ATCACCACCCTCTCGCTTATCCTGGCGTGAACCTTCAAACCGTGATCCACGACTCGTCCGAACTCCGCCATTTTCCGCCTAAACTTGCGCGAATCTTTCGGCAGCTCGTCCAATTCCGTAATCACATCACTAAACCGGCGCATGTATTGACCATAGTCTCGGAAATCGCGGTCCTTAGACTTGCGCAGTATGTTAGCGCTACTGGTCCATTGTTTATATTCCGCTGGAAAATCCGCCTTGAACCGGTAATCACCTGGCCGCCGCCATTCCGTTATCTGCGCGATTAGGCGTGCGGCAGGTTCCATCGCTGAGAGCGCGTCAATTTCAGTTTCGTACATGTCGATTCCTCCTTAATTAAAAAGAGAGGCCCGAAGGCCCCTCGTTATTCAAATGTAATCGTCGCGATCGTGCCGTCCGCTTGATACTTGTTACTAACTTGCGTTTTGTATGCGTCAGACAGCGCCACGCCTTGCGGCAACTTCACGATAAGATTGACGCCCGTTTCCTTGCGATCGGTCAAGAAGATGAGCGCGCCGTCTAAATTTTCCTCGATAATCTGCGGTACGTGCTTTTCGAAGCCGGTTCCGCCGTACTTGCCGAGGTAAAGCGGCTTTACTCCGTTATCAAACTCGATAGATGCGCCCCAGGAGTGCGAGTCATAGCGTTCTTGAAATCTCTTTGTTATCGTAATTGTTCCGTTCATATTAAATGTCCTCCCATTCGGTAAATTGTACTTGCGCGAAGATATTCCCATTTCTGACGTCAAAATGACGGATCAACGCTTCCGGATTCTCTTCGGTAAACTTGTGGAATGCTTCCGCGTCCTCAAAATTCAGATGTTTTTCCGTTACATTTAGGACGCGATTAGACTCGCCTTTATAGTAGTTGCTTACTGCCCTGTAGTTGATGTTCATCAGACCGCCCCCATAGATACATGAGTACCAACGCTTTGGTTATTGTGGGTGTTGATTTTCAAGTGTTTATAAGTCGGGTGTGTTATCTTAAGCGTGCGGAAGCTGAAATCGACGCTTCTGTCCGCAAGGAGATCAACTATTTTGACGGCTAACATATCCTCTTCGATAACGCTGCTAAGCTCGGAGTACAGACGCTTAATTAACCCGTCATGTTTACCGTTGGCCGCGATCTCAATACGCTCGAGTTCGTCTAATAGCGCGAGCTTCTGTCCGTTCGGCATTTGTGGAGCCAGACGTACCAATTCCTCGAGTACACTCGGATCATTTCCGTATTTCAGGGCTTGGGCGGCTTTAGTGGCGTGTTGTTTTGCTGATTCTTTCTCAGACTCGGTTAAATAACGGCGCTGTTTGGCTGCGTCCTCGTCCGCTGCTTTGCGCATGCCGGCATAGGTTAATTTCCATTGTTCGTTAAGTTCCGCAACTTCCTTTTCCAGCTTTTCTTGCATTTGCTTTGTGTAGTAATCAATTGCGCCTTCCACTTTATAGACCGGATCATCTGAATTAATCATGGCTCTATAGTCCTCGCGGTATTTAGCTACTTTCTCGGCTATACTACGCTGGATGTCCTGCCCTGCTTCTACGAGAATTCCCTTGCCTTGGCCCTGAATTTGAAGGGCATCTACATATTCCATCTCGACGAGTCGTCCCTTTTCGTAGCCGTTTACTGTCTCTTTCATGTAAATTGTTTGCATTTTTCATTTCCCCTTTTATTTGTTTTATATTTAAACTAGAGCGATTTTGACTGCGATAAGACGCCCGTCTTTCTCGCCTAGCTCATAACTAACTCGTTCTCCCGATTAATTTGATTTTCACGGCCTGACTGCGGCCCTTTGCGTCCTCTTCAATATCGAATGAAATTCTCTCTCCGTATGAGAGCCACGTGAGGCCAGGATCGACTGACTCGTTAATGTGGAAGAATATGCGCTCGCCTGTGCCGTCCACCTCGACAAATCCGTAGCGCTTTGGGTCGTTAAACTTGCGAACTGTTCCTTTGCTGCGCTTTGCTTTCGGTTGCGCGGCCGGTGACTTATAGTTCGTGGATTCAATCATTGCGTGTATTTCGGCCATCTCATCCGCATTTAAACCTTTCCATGTAAGACTCTCTTTGAACATTCTGTCATCTCCTTTTAATGTGTTGTCTTCTAACCAGAAACGGCGCGTTTCTGCGAATAATCCGCTCACTTATCGATTCTCCGAAAACCATCACGTATTCATGACCGGTCTTCTCACTCCGCAAGGTAACACGTCGGCGGTGATACTCGATCGGTTCGATTGCGATTACCTTTACGTCATTCATTGCCGGCGCTCATCCCCTTTTCGCGATTTGAGTATCTAGGTATCGGCAGCGGATACTTTCTTCACCGCGCCACACTTTACAGCGAATATCCGTCTTATTCATCGCTTGAAGCAAAACACAGCCGCAATCGCTTCGAAAATAAGGACAGTAATGCTTTGCGTCGGCTTGTTTGTCATTCAATCCCTCGCCTCCCCTCCGCTAAAATCGTGCATATTCGGTACGCTTTACGCTGATTTCGCTTGATTTCCGGCATGATTAATAGGCCCCGAAGGTGTTTATACCTTCCGAACTTCTAGAGGCTGTATCGGCATCATATCAGCGCTTACCATACCACCTATCTTTCAACGTTCACGCTGAGCAGCCGTCTGGCATTCCGTTTCTTCGAGTCAGGCACGTTGTACTGTTTTGCGACGCATATTCCGCCCTCATAGTACTGGCTAGTCTCGGTGAAGTACGGATGACTGCGATTTATCTTGCGGATTACCGCGGGATCATCAACGTAAGCAACAAGCCGGTCACCAGCGCGCCATAACTTATTCATAGCGGCCACCGCCATATTGAACGAACGTGGTATCGGTCATTTTGTATGAATCCGGCCACTTTCCGGTGGCAATCGCGGCCTGCAGCGTGAATAGTACGATCGCGCGGACCTCAAACTTGCTAATACCCCATTCCGCTTTAGGCGAGTACATTCCGCAGATCGTCATAGATAAACTTTCTATCAGCGCATATAATTTCGATTCATCCATCCGCGCAATATGATGCGGCGCGTTAGCTTTGCTCTGGATGAATCCGATAATATGTTGTAGGGCATCAACGTCTTCCACTGACCTAATAACGAAAGGCTCGATCTTTATCGGACGCTTATCCTCCGCATACTTAATAATCGTAAATCGATCATCATGGGTAATTTCAACCGTCATGTTTACCATCCATTCATCGGCTTCAGCAGTTTGCCGGGAATTTGCCTGCGTGGTGCACCAGTGGTTTAGGGTCCGAACTGTAGGACATGCTTGGATTCTTTATAATATTTGGTCCCCAAGTCTTGACCTCTACCTGATTTCTTTGTATAATTATTGTGGGGAATTATAAGTGAATTTTGGTGTGAACCCCAAAAAAAATGGAAGGTGCCAATTAAAGCGCCAATCTCTTAGATTCTCTCGCGCGTTCAATCGCCTGCATTACGTCAGGACCAGCGCCAAATTCCAGCGCGATTTTAATCTGTAACTCCTTGGTCACCGACCTTTGTCCGCTCTCTACAAGCGATATTAAAGCCGGGCTTACACGTAGCTTCTCGGCAAACGCGGCCTGGGTCATATTTGCGTTGACCCTTACCGCCATAACGCTTAATCCGTCCATTACATAACCCTCCTTCAATTAAAATAATTACATTTACCCCAAATAAAATAAGCCTCTGACGGATTACCCGTCTATATAGTATTGGAAAATGGTTCGATTACGCTGATGATTTTTTCCTCTTTTTGCGGAGGGGCGCAAGTGCCCTGTCGCGGGTAACTTGGCACTGAGTCTTGGGCTTGAATTTCAGGTGTATGATGGTATCGCAGACCTTGACTCGTCCTGGTTGCTTACTATGTGAATAGAACGCATTTCCGCATGCCAAGCATACTTTTACTCTCCTAATATCTGTACGCTCAATAGCCTCGGCCACATTTTCGACCGTTCTACGCTTATCGTGCGTCTCACGATTCCACTCGGTGCCGTCCGCATACTTACCGATGAACTCGCCTGGGCTTCGCTTAATCGTTTCGAGTCGGTCGATTAACTCTTCCGCAGACATATCGCATCGCTCATCGAATAGCTGCTCCTCAACCGGATTACCGTCGACAAAGGAATCTTCATAGACGGTTCCCGGCGGTTGATTGTCCGAATCGTCATCGCGCTCAAAACGTATGAGGAGTTCTCGTGCCTCTCTCCGTTTTTCATTCCGGTGTGCCCTTTCCGGACCAAGTACCGGATATTCTGCCTTTCGTTCCGCGACCTCGCTTATATTAAGTATGAAGTCCGCCAAGATCTCGCCGATCGTTTGAGGCGCTGCCCCCTTTCGGAGTAATGCGGGATGCTTCATCTTCCACAACCAGTACAGCGCAGGTACGAATCCCTCACTTTCTAGTTCCTCCGTCAAGCCTCGTACAAGTTCCGAACGCCAGACTGTAGGTGCGTCCTTGTTCTCTATAATGAAATTTTGGATCTTTTTTAACGCTTCCTCTTTACGGATCACGGCAATCGCCTCCTTAAAATGATGTACGTTTTGTCCTATAAATGGTTATTTCTATCCTTTAGGATGATTGGTTAAGCAGTATTATCAGTGTTGACGGCACCGATTAATGATTCGAACTGCTTTCGCGGCAAAGTCTTCCGTAATTGGTCGCGATCGTAGAAATGTGTCAGACACGCCACAAAATCCGCCTCCTCGGTAACTTCGAAAACGCCGCTATCCTCGTCGTAATCCAGAAGCATGCGGTAAACGTTCGGTTTCTTGAGAAATGTCCCTCTTTTCCGTTGGTCGCGCCGAACGATCTCGATAACCTCCGCTTTCTCTAACTTATCGACTTGCCGTCGCGCTGTCCGTTCATCCATACCGGAAGCACTCGCCATTTGCGTGTACGTCATGTAAAAGGTTCCGCCAGGGTCCGCCCACCTCTTTGAATGAACTAGCATCGCGTATGCCAGCGCCTTCTGGTTCTTCTGCGGACACTTGCGCATGATGTCGTCTATCTCCGTGAATGTCACCGTTATATCCTTTTGTTGCGCCGCCAACGTCAAATCCCGGTCATAGACGTAATCAACGCACTCGGCGAGATCCTTCGCGCAAAACTCTCGGCTTGAATCGTAGTAATCCGGATTCTGCCACGCGAACCATTCCGTTATGGCCGCCCGTGCTTCCGCCCTGTCTACTCCGTTATGATTAAAGAGGCGCGCGAGAAGTAGGAACGATTTATGACGCTGGCCTGGTCTGGTAAGTCCGACGTTGTATCGCTCGGCAGCGCGACTCAATGTGTAGCTCTCCGATTGTTCGTACGTTTCGAGCGGCCTGTGACGTCCGATCGCCTCCTCCATGTCGGCTGCTTCACGCTCACTATATGCGCCGTCACCGCCCGCAATTGTGTCGAGAATTAACGCGGCCTCCGTCTTCTTGGCAGCAAGGAAGTATGCGTGCGATTCTTCCGGCCCCATGATGCGCAACCCGTCCTCAACCGTGCAGAATCCGCAATAAGCGCCCGTTTTCTGATGATATCCGAGCGGTAGCTTTACGCCTTGCATTCCGGACGGCCGATACTCGACCTGGCCGCCCTGGACTTCGGTTAAGTCTGCGCCTGTGACAATAAAGTCGAAGAATCTGCGCGCATTCTTAACCGCGATCGCATCCGCCAGGCAGATATCGAGGTGATATCCTTTGCTTCCGCTGAATGAAATTAGATAAGTGTAAATGCCGGCTGCGTCCAGTGTTGCGGCAAGCTTGTACGTTACCCACTTCGCGAAATCGGCGTCTTCAAAGTCGACGTCAAACGTTATCAACTTCGTGAAGTATTGGCCGGCAAACGTGCCGACCGCGGATTTCCCTTCGAGATGGTATTCGAGATGGTAGCGTCGGAGCGGGTTAATTCCTCCGGGGATTGTCCTATAATAGCCGCCAGGGAATTGAAGCAGATACCGTCGGTGCTGAATGATATAAAAGTCGAATAGTCGATCGATCACGTCCATTTAGCTCGCCTCCTTTGCGTAAATTAGGGCGCCGAGGATGACGCCCATCTTGTTCTAGTCCAATTAACAAAGTCTAACCTGTTCAATCTCGTCCTTAATTCCTTTTACCATCCGATCCTTATTCTCTCTTTGAATCTGTTGTGACGCGAATTGAGAAGTTGAACATAGGTAGCTTACTGTTTTTAAAAATGAAGAGAGTGAAAGTTCGTTGTACATTTCGAAAAGGTCCCGAATGATTCTATAAACTTGGATCGGTTCAAGAAGATCCCCCCAATAAAGTACCAAATCCCCGCATCCCACTCGTTACAGTGTCTGACGCTAATCACTGTCTCAACTCTTAAATCCCCCGACCACAATGTTTCTTCGCGGATGATTAGATTGTTATTGAGCATGTCATTGTTGAAATAAACCGCAGCTTCCTCCCCATCTTCCAAAAGTTCTACAACCGATATATCAAACTGACTATAGATGTCTTTAAGAGCCACCTCATTGAAGTTGTTAAGGCTTTGATTTGCGGTTACTTTGAATTTCATTTTTCATCGTCTCCCTTTTCGTTTTAATTTTTGGTTGTACTGTATTATCTACACTGGCGCACAGCGTTCGCACAATCCGGCGTAAATTTTCCTTCCTGCTAACATCAACGACGCTCAATTGAGATCCGCACAATGTGCTTCGAAATTTTATCGCCTCCTTACCGTAATATAGAAAGCTACGGAATCGTTTCGCACATTCTGGCGTAAATTTTTCCGCCTCTACCGTTATTGCTCCCGCCCGCAGCCGACTTCGCACAAGATTCGCGAAATTTTCCAGCCCTCATATACATAGACGGACGTCAATAGGAAACCGTACAACCTGGCGTGAAATTTTGCTTCCTACCAAATATGTTCCCGGCCGACCCTGTTTCGCACACTTTCTCGTTGAATTTCTCGGTTTACGTACGTTATGACACCGCAATTAGCCGTACCGTACACTTCTGCGCGAAATAATTCCGTCTACACTACTTTGTTGCCGACCGGGGGCGATCAGCACACTTTACGGAAATATTCTGTGTACATTGTCTTCAACAACGCTCGAACGCGATCCGCACAAACTCCGTTAAGTTTTTCCGCGTTCACATACCTCGACGTACGGAAATTTGGTTTCGCACATTTTACGCGCAAAAAATATGAAAATAAATGGAACCAACAGAACCTATATTCGTATTATAGGTAAACAAAAGCGGACGAAGGTTGCCGCCTCCATCCGCAAATGTCTCAACGGCCAGCCTGTCGCCGTGATTACGCGGATACTTTCCGGGAGAGGTTCGCGCCTCTCGTACCCGCGTTGCAAATCGATCGCCTGAACGTTTGGCGCCGTTCTGACGATTAGTAAAGCGTCCGCATTTGGCGCTACGGACTTCGGATCATCGGTGTTAGCGCACCGTATCCGGTGGTCACGATTGGAGTCGTGACCGATAACCTTACCGTTTGGAGACGATAAGATCGGCCGCATCTGCAGCTACGGCCGGAATTGCGTTCAACATTCTACCTAGGCGGGTCATTACCGATCTCCCCTCCGCTTATCAGCCGTTCGAGCGGCCGGCATCATCGGGGAACGAAATCATAACGAAAATTCAACGTCGACGCCGGTATCCAGTACGTCGCGGCAAAGGAAGTCCAGTCCGGACACACTCTGCAGCCTAGCGCGGATCTCTGGTATAGCGTCCGGCCCTTTATCTTGCGATATGATGACCGGCGGCGCATCGTCGGTCCAGACGTAGTGGTCGTGTTGAGGCGCGATTCTGGCGATCCACAACGCACCGTCAACGGTATACATAGCAGTCAATGGCGCAGTATGTACGATGGTTGCGTCAACGAACTCGGATTCGTGCGGCGTGTAGACGAGCAATAACGGCACGCGTTCGAGAATCATGCGAGTACCTCCCGAATGATCGCAGCAATCAGCCACGCTAGGCCGCGGATTAGGTACCGTTGAGTCCTGCGGCTTGTCCGGCGGGATGTTGCGCGGTGTGAACGTGATAGTCCGTTGTTAAGCGTTGCCTGCATTATGCGTCACCTCCACGTAAAAGCCTAGTTCGCGTAACTCTGCTTCGGTTACCTCAACGCAGCCGGCCGTGTAACCTGCGCAGATGCTTGCGAATGTCTCCGGCAATGTCAACGCGAGAACACGGATAGGAACGTCGATTTCTTGCTTGCGCTTGTTCTGCGGCTTCCATACGAGGATAAAACGATCAATGCGGCGGGAATAGCGGTAGCCTACTGGGTACAGGCTGGTAACGAGGGACGATGCGTTCGATTCTTGAGAAACTTCTAACGTAACTGCATTAGTCATTTTGAAACCTCCAATATATTATTTGCACACTGTAGTGTTTATTTGATTACCTTTAGTATACACACTGCGATGTGCATCGTCAATAGCCTAATTGATATTTTTGACACTCTAATTTATAATTTTCTTATTGAATGGAGGCTGAACATGGCGATTAAGGTGCATTTGTCGCGGATAATGGGAGAGAAGAGAATAAAGATTTCTGAACTCGCGGATATGACCGGCTTACATAGAAATGGTATAACGAAGCTATATAACGAGAAAACTGACGGCATTAAATTTGATACTCTTGAGAAACTTTGTCGTGCGTTGGACTGCTCCGTTGGGGAATTAATAGAAATTATAGAGGATGGGGAAAAATGAAGAATCCACGAGGAACCATCGCAGCATTAATTGTTTTTGCCGCTATTGGGTACATAACAGTGCGCTACCTTGGGATATCGCCATGAGTACAGAACGCGAATTACGCCAACTCTACCAAGACGTCCATTTCTTCGCGGCCGCCCTATCCGAAGCGCTCATATCCATTTGGGAGGAAGATCCGGCCGGAGTCTACTCCGAAGTTGACCGAGGATTTATCGATCGGTATACGGCCGATTACGTGCGTGTTCGTAACGCTGAGACCGGCTGCAGGACGCATTACTCGCGGGATACTGCGATGTTTAAGCGAATATAAACGAAGAAAAGACCGCTACCCCGTTAATGTGGGCGCGGTCTTCTTTTATGTAATTCACTCTATTCGTCTAACTTGCGGCGACGCTCTCTCAAGTAGTCATCGAGAATAGCGTTAAGAATCTGCGTCTTCAATCCACGTTTACCTTTAGTTATTTCGTTAAGCTCCGCAAGTAAGTCCTTTCGGTACCAAGTCGTTGTTCTATCGTGCGTATCCTCAAATTTCGGTTTAGGAACATCAACGTTTACGTATTCCTTCTTTTCGATAGGTCCCCCTGTACGAATACTGATTTTCAACAATGTCTCTCTTAGATTTTTGTCTGACATGATGTTCATCTCCCCTTTTTAGCTGGATAACCAGTTTAACACACTCGATTTTTATGTCAACGTTTATCTACGTATACGTAATTTTCATGTTGACAATCCCTTTTTATGTGTGTTTGATTTTTTCTAAAATTATAGAAAAAACGCTTGGACCGCGGGTCGATAATCCGCATAAGTCAAGCGCTTTTCAATAAAAATCAATAATTTGTTGTTGTAACGTTACCTTGACAGGTGTAAAATATAACTGACGATAATAAAATTATCGCTATAACGTTATTGCGATAACCAAAAAGTGTTTGCAAGGTAAGGGTAATAAAAAACTACAATCAAAACTCTTGAATGAGTAGTCCATCTCTTGGCGGAGGCGTGGGCTACTCTTTCTTTTGGGATAATTTTATCAACTCAATGATAGCTTTCACTAGTGCCAAACTAAACGTCATTGCAGTAAATACTATCATGATAATTTGATAAGTGTCCAGAATATCACCACCGGGCCGCTTACCTTGCTTGTATATTATACCATTCTACATTTGATTGGGCATCTATATTCTTAAAGATGAACACAAAAAGAATTAGATAAACTACCTGTCGTAATCAGACTTAAGTCTACACGCTTTTATTCATTTTAAACTGTGCCGCTCTCCACTCCGCTAGAGCTTCCCCATAGCAATCGTGAAATACTCCCACCGGAGAATAAACGCTAGACTTCGGCAATCCCGTCCGTAGATCAACGGCCTTCGTGAAGTACCGATCGGCAGCCAGCGCAATAACCTCCGCCTCAAGTTGACCGCTAAATCTACGCGTCAGCATCGCGTAAGTATCCTCGAAATAGTGGTCGTACAGGCTTGCGGTGTCGTTTAGCGGCAGCTTGCGCAATGCTTTAGCCAGCGCCTGTAAAATGGCGTCGTTATCGCTCTTATCTATTTCTCTTTTAAAGTCAGTAATATTTAAATCATTAATTACTTGTGTCGGTTTCTCCGTCTTCGGTTTTTCCACGTCCGGAATATCCGTATGTGGTAAGTCCGGATCTGGATCATCGATAATCGGCCGCTCATAGATTACCGTTTCCATTCCGGTTATTCGGTTCGCTTCATCACGCGTCTGTCGGCGCTCAACATAACCGCAGTTCTCGAGCTCCTTTATCGCGGAGTATACGGCGTCACGTCCGTCCTTCGACCGCTTGACTAGGTCCGCAATATACACTCGCCAGTTAGACGGTTTAGACAGGAGATACGCGAGCAGCCCCTTCGCCTTCCACGATAGGCGGTCATCGCTAAGAAAATACGGATCTAGAATCGTATAGCCGTTATCGCGCTTCTGAACGCGGACAATGCCGCCTGATGGCTTCGTCATATCAACGGCCTCCCTTACGGCTTGTCAGACGCGTTAACGGACTGTACCGCTTATGCTCTTCCGCCAAGCTGCCCTCGCTAATTTGGACGTACTTACGCGTTGTGGCGATGTCTGCGTGCCCCATTAGCTTCTGCAGGTGGAAAATGGACATACCGTTCTCGGCCGCCATTGTCGCGAAGTTATGACGTAGCACATGCGGCGATACTGTCCGGCCTAGCTTCGCCCTCTCCGCGTAATTATCAAATGACTTCTGTATCGTCTTCTCGCTTAATTGCTCGCCGTAATTAGTAGTAAATACATATGTAGTGTTGAAGTTGCGTTCCGTTTCCGCAATAAGCTGCTTTAATAGGCGCGCTGTCTCTGTCGATAGAGGTAACGTCCTCGATTTGCGGTTCTTGTTCTTCGATGCTGGCAGCGTAATCGACTTTTTAACGAAATCAATCTCCGGCTTTTCTAACGCGCAAATCTCGCCTAGTCGTAAGCCTGTATCCAGGATCAACGTCATGATAACGTAATCTCTCCATTGCGCCCATTGCCGTTGGTCTGGCGCCTTCATAAAGCGCCGCAGCTCATCGTCACTTAGAGGCATAACAGTATCGACATCTTGGCGCATTAGGGAGACGTTAATGGCCGGATTCCGATCGATAACCTCCTCACCGTACAGAACCGCAAAGAACGTCTTTAACACGCGGATACGGACGTTTACTGATGCCGGCGATAACCCGAGCTTCCCTTTCTCGTACTCCGCTTTAAACGGATGGCCTGCGTAGTATTCCTTATCCTTCGCACACCATAAAACATACTCGCGTAATAGATCGGCCGTCACCTCGCAAATAGTGATTTCGCCGTACCTCTCCGTAACCCATTCGATAAAGTAGTTCATATTCTGTATGTAGCCGCTTATAGTCCGTCCCTTTAGGTTGTTGGCGCGCTTAATCTTAATGACGAAATCAACGGCTTCCTGTAGCGTATAAGACGGCAAGGCTACGTTAACGATCGGTTGCCGCGTGCCTACCGTTTTACGACCGGTTCTTTTATCCATAACGAAAAAATACCCCCTACGCGATATCACGTAGAGAGTATTCCGGAATCAGTTAGGCGCTTCGTAATCAGCTAGCGCCTTAACGTATGTATTTCGAACAGCTTGCGCATCACATACCGTATTGTAAACCGCGTAATGGCGGGTATTAACGATTGGTGGCGGAAAGGGTGGGATTCGAACCCACGCACGCCTTGCGACGCCTAACTGATTTCGAGTCAGCCCCCTTGGGCCTCTTGGGTACCTTTCCACAGCAAGATTGATTATAGCATGGAAACGTTGTCTCGTCAACAGCTTGTCTGTTCTCTGACCTACCTTAGACACAGTGACCGAAGCTGAAGTTCAAATCCAAATATCCATTCCCTAGATCCCTTGCTTCGCATACAGCTGCTTGGGATACCTCCTCGGGAGGAGATATTACGGAGTATCCCCTGCCCCTTCGGAATCCTGTGCCGAACGTAAAACCTTCTTCAGGTTCTTCTCGAACTTTCCTCTGGGTATCAGCACACTATGCTGGCACTTGGTACACTTGATCCGAATGTCCATCCCCATGCGAATAATCTCCATCTCATTATTCCCACAAGGATGAGGTTTCTTCATCTGAACGATATCCCCTAACTGAAATACCTTGCGTTCCATGGTTTCCGCTCCCTTGGTTTCATCTCTTTCATCTTATCTATTATATATCATTAGATAACGAAATTGATCAACCCTGAGCACGTTCTTGTCCCATCTCCCGTGCTTCGATCGCCTGTTTGATATCGGTGAAAATCTGACGCTCCACAGCTTCCCTTGCATTGGGATTACATTCCGCTACAATTCGAACGACATATTCCGATGTGTTCAAGGTTTGAATTCCAAGCACATCCGGTGTCCGCTGCACCTCAGGGCGACGTTCCGTGATACCCTCAAGCGCCGTTTGAATAAGTGTAACCGTATCTTTAAGCTGCTGATCATTCTTAACCGGCAAATCCACAATTGCAAGCGAATTGGACAGCGAGTAGTTCGTGACACTCGTAATCATCCCGTTCGGAATAATATATGTTTCTCCGTTCAATCCTCTTACACGCGATGTGCGGAGTCCAATCATCTCTACTGTTCCCCGGTATTCACCACTCTTAATCACATCGCCTACAGCAAACTGATCCTCAAATATAATGAAGAACCCGGTAATCACGTCCTTAACCAAACTTTGTGCCCCAAAACCTATGGCCAGGCCAAGGACCCCGGCACCGGCTAACAATGGCCCTAACTTAAAGTTGAACTCCGAGAGAATGATTAGAATCATAACAAAATTACATACGACGGAAGTTACATTTTTTAACAGCTCTCCCACTGTAACAAATCGTCGTGAATTAACTTGAATCCGACTCTTCTCCTGCTTCAACAGGAATTGATCAATCATTTTATACACAACCCGAATAACAAGACGTGTCAGAATAAAAATGATAATGACCCGAATGCCCGATGTCAGTATATTCATCCACATCGCTTCATCGGTAAAAAATCCAACGATTTGATTTTTCAAGTCCACTGCTCCCTCACCAACGTTTTGTAAACTACCTGTCTCCCGGTCAGATAACCAAGCTCCTCAAGCCTGATGTCCTCCCCTTATTCTTCGATGCCTATATACCTCATGTTGTTATCAAGTGCAAATATGCCCCGGATCTCCACATGCTCCTGTCGGATGATCTCTTGAACATCTTTTAACGCATCTGGCGGGAATTGAATCGATAATGCACAGCCTGCCGTAATCTCTTTCGGTGTAGGAAAGAGATCGATTTCGATATCCGCATACTCCAGCAGCATCTCCGCACGCAGCGCCTGCTGGGTGGAATCAAATGCGATTAGCATCGCGCCCTCCACTGTTCCATCCTCCTCCATCATGCCTATCGTTTCTATTAATATGCTTATTTAACATCATGACCTAATAATAAGAGTTTTATATAAACTGTTAAAAAGTTCAGCTTATTCATATAAACCCGTATAAAGCCGTAAAGACTGGCTCATCCTCTTTCTTTAAGCTAGGAAGCTGTCTGAAATGAACACCAAATCACATTTTAAGCAAATCCCAAAGTATAAAAACGGTCTTTCATCCATATACTGATACTACCAAATGCAGACGAAAGGAAGATTCTATGAACCGTCTATCTAAAATCACGTCTCGCCCGGAGGCTTCAAGCTTAAAAATACCACATACGGACCCTAACATCCATTCTGCTATTATACATCGCCTGCTCTTCCATCTTTCTGACGCTCGTATTCAGCATCGTCCGCTTGTCATTGTCTGCATCGGTACCGATCGCTCTACGGGTGATTGCCTGGGCCCTCTGGTTGGCACATCTCTTGCCCGTTATAACAGCCCCCTGTTCCATCTGTATGGAACACTGGACGAGCCTGTCCACGCTATGAATCTTAAGGATACCCTGACTGCTATTCATGAAAAATATGATAACCCCTTTGTGATCGGAATTGATGCCTGTCTGGGTCAATCATCAAGTGTAGGCTCTATTCAGGTATCCGACGGACCTCTCAAGCCTGGAGCCGGTGTACATAAAGAATTACCGCCGGTCGGCGATATCCATGTAACGGGTATCGTCAATGTCGGCGGCTTTATGGAGTACTTTGTATTGCAGAACACACGCTTGAGCTTGGTCATGCGGTTATCTGATATCATTGCAACCTGTCTTTTTGCCGGTATCAAAGAGTGGAACCGCTCTACCCTTCTTGCAGCGCAAGAGTAACGGCCTCTTTTTCCTCCGGAGACAATGGGTATTTAGACTGTCCATCCTTCAATGGTTTAGCGTACACATAGGAGCTCTCCCGGTTATGCAGGCCGGTCAGAACAATCCCTTCCTCTTGTTCACTGAGAATAGCCAGGGAGAAGCTCATTTCGTTCCCTCGTTCACCAAATGCATTGTATCGGACGATGCCCACCTTGGACTTCATCCCTTTTATGCTGCTGCTGATCGTATCCAGCATTTTTTGGTGACTGGCATGTCCCTCTTCAATTTCATCCATTTGAATTTTCAACTGGACCAACAGGCTTTCAATATCCTCTACCCCGCTGCCTGCCATCATCGCATCGTATCGACGCCTCATTTTTCGCAGTTTTGCCCCTTGAACCATTATCGTTATCCATAAGATCAAGATGATCATGATCATTCCGACGACAAACCAATGAAGCTGCTCCATGATCAATTCATTTAATTCAGACATGCTTTCTTCCTTCCTCTTCTCCATCTTGATCTAATCGTTTAACTGTGAATTTCTGCAATAGCTCTTCTCATCAGATCAATCTCATCACGGCGTGTGGAAATACCTACACTGGCTCTGACTGCACCGGTCTTTTCCGTTCCCGATGCCATATGTGCAAGCGGTGTGCAATGATAACCGGCACGCACGGCAATCCCATACTCCCGGTCCAGTCGAAACGAAAGCTCCGATGCACTGTACCTTTCTGACACAAACGCTACAATGCCCGTTCGCGCTTTTCCTAAAGCTGGTCCGAGTAAGCGAAGATCTCTTACCTCTTGCAGACCCTCCATCATATATTGCGTTAACTCCCATTCATGCCGGTAGATATGCTGCGGCGTCCATTCCAGCACCTTCTCCACTCCTGCTTGCAACCCTGCATATCCCACCGTATTAGGTGTTCCTGCCTCATATCGATCCGGACGCACCGTCGGCTGCTCAATCGCTTCCGATTGGCTTCCTGTACCTCCATGCATTAAGGGTTCCAGATCAATATTTGGTGAGATATACAACCCGCCCGTTCCTTGTGGTCCAAGAAGCCCTTTATGTCCCGGAAAAGCCAGCATACCAATATGCATGTCCTCCACGTTGATATCCAACATGCCCGCACTCTGAGCGGCATCTACGAGCAGTACAGCACCTTTCCTCTTCACTATGTCTCCCAGTTCATATAGAGGAACAATAGAGCCGAGCAAATTGGAACTGTGACTGCATACAACCAACCTGGTATTAGAACGAAACGCACCCTCAATTAGTCGTAAATCCAGATGACCTTCCTCATCCACGGGGACATAATCCACTTGTAGTCCTCGTGTGCGTTTTAAATATTCCAAAGGTCTTCGCACCGAATTGTGTTCAATCATCGTAGCAATCACATGATCTCCTTCATGCAAATATCCTTTGATTGCTAAATTCAGCGCTTCGGTTGTATTCGAGGTTAGTGCGATATCATTAGGGTTCTTCACCCCGAAGATATTCGCAAGTGTCTTCCGAGTCCCGTATAGCACACGGGAAGCTTTCACGGCCATCCGGTGACTGCCCCGTCCCGGATTAGCTGCAGCGTCTTCCATCGCCTTCCTCATGGCCTCAAACACCTCAGGAGGTTTGGGCCATGAAGTAGCCGCATGATCCAGATAAACGATCGGGTCCATGATGTTTCCCCTTCATCTCTTCTATAATGGATGCCTTATAATACATGGTCAAACATCGACACATTGTAGTACACTCACATCCCTGTCACCATGCACATTCAGTTAAATAAAGACATATCTCATTCCCATACAGGAACGTCGACATGTCTTTGGTTTTTAATCACTCTGGTTTGCTTTTCAATCCGTCACACTATAACCTATCCCACTCGTGCTAGAGCCCTCTTCACTAACAACCTTCATCTATTATTGAAGGAGCTCCAGCAGTCGTTCCAGATCCTGTCTACTATAGTAGTTAAGCTCAATCTTCCCTTTGTCTTTATTGTGCTTAATTTTCACCGTTGTTTTAAATCGCTCTCTCAAATCCTCTTCCAGATGGTCAATATAAGGATCTCGCTTTTTCACTTTCGCCTTCGCTTTGTCGGCAGGCTTGCGATCCAAATTCTTAACCGCTTCCTCTAGTTCACGAACGCTCCACTCTTGTTCCACACATTGCTTCGCTAATTGTTTAACAAGGATCGGATCCTTAATTCCAACGATCGCTCGAGCATGACCCATGGATAATGTTCCACGTGAAACATTTTCCTTCACTTCTTCCGGTAGAGATAGCAACCGTAAAAAGTTAGCGATGTGAGAGCGAGACTTACCCACCTTCAGAGACAGTTCTTCCTGCGTTAAGGAAAATTGTTCCATTAGTCCCTGGTAGGCCACCGCAATTTCCATGGCATTCAGATTCTCACGCTGCAAGTTCTCAATAAGGGCAATTTCCATTACCTGTTGATCGCTAAAAGAACGAACCACCGCTGGAACTGTAGCTTTTCCACAATACTGAGACGCCCGGAATCTGCGCTCCCCGGCAATAATCTCATACCCTTTCAGCACACTCCGAACGATAATCGGCTGAATTACGCCATGCTGACGAATCGACTCTGCCAGCTCCTGGATCGCTTCATCGTTAAATGTCTTGCGCGGCTGATACGGGTTCGCTCGCAATTGACTGAGCGGAATTTCCACTACCTTGTCATCATCATGAATAGACAAAGAAGGAATAAGCGCATCCAGCCCTTTTCCCAAACGTTTACTCATACGAGATCACTTCCTTTGCCAGCTCCAAGTATACTTCCGCTCCCTTTGAACGGGGATCATAGGTGATGATCGACTGTCCATGAGACGGCGCCTCACTCAAACGAACATTTCTCGGAATAATCGTTCTGTACACTTTTTCCTGAAAATACTTCTTCACTTCTTCAATCACCTGAATGCCCAGGTTGGTGCGCGCGTCCAGCATGGTTAACAATACACCCTCAATCTTGAGGGATGTATTCAGATGTTTCTGAACTAGACGTACCGTATTCAGCAGCTGACTCAAACCTTCCAGAGCGTAATACTCGCATTGAATCGGAATGATAACGGAATCGGCCGCAGTCAAAGAATTGATTGTTAGAATGCCTAGCGACGGAGGACAATCTATCAAAATATAATCATACTGGGGCTTGATTAATTGAAGTGATTTTTTCAAACGCACTTCACGGGAGATCGTAGGAACAAGCTCAATCTCAGCACCAGCCAGTTGAATGGTAGCCGGAATGATGTCCAGACCTTCTATGTTTGTCCCACAGATGGCGTCTTTCGGGTGTACTTCGTTGATGATAATATCATAAATGCAGTTTGCAACATCGGCTTTATTAATGCCAACCCCACTCGTTGTGTTTCCTTGGGGGTCTATATCCACCAAAAGCACCCGTTTGCCTAGCGAAGCCAATCCAGCTCCCAGATTGACGGAAGTCGTCGTTTTGCCGACACCGCCCTTTTGATTTGCTATGGCAATTATCTTTGACACTCATTTCACCTCAATGTAGGAAGACTCTTCTAAGTAGTCGCAATAGATGTATACAGCAAATTAGCTGTACATAAAATATGTGAACAATCCCCATGTACCGGAATGCTCCAGGATATAGCGCCGATGAAAATGAGCAACAATATTAATCACGTGTTTCTCATCTGTAAGTAAGAATAAACCTATATGACTCTGCCTGCCGAAGAGAGTTAAGAGAATTTCAATTGAATGAGGTATCTCCCCTCCTCGGTCAACAGAAAAAGCGGTACGATGTATACCGCTTCACACCATATCTTAACGTTTAGGTATTTTTATAACGATTTCATAATGATCTTCATGATCATTCTCTGTTGTTTTGATAGCCATTCCGGAACCTGAGACCATGTCAATCGATTGACGAATCGTGTTCAGGGCCAAACGAACATCCTTACTGTAGGATATGCGCTTGGATTTCTTCATCGTAGTTACTTCTTTATAGAAGGCGATACGAGCCTCCGTCTGTTTCACATTCAGCTCTTTGGTTATGATCTCATCCAGCACCTTGAGCTGGGTTTCTTCATTATCCAATGAAAGCAATGCACGAGCATGGCGTTCCGTCACTTTACGTTCCATCAGTGCAAGCTTGACTGCTTCCGGTAGCTGCAGCAGACGGATCTTGTTGGCAATGGTCGATTGGCTCTTGCCTAATCGCTGTGCCAGGCTTTCCTGTGTTAATTGGTGAAGATCTATCAGCTTTTGATAAGCAACAGCTTCTTCAATCGAAGTCAGTCCTTCACGCTGCAAATTCTCGATTAACGCAATCGATGCCGCCTGTGAATCGTTGAACTCCCGAACAATGGCCGGAATCGTGTCCAGACCCAGCTTCTTAACCGCACGCCAGCGGCGTTCCCCTGCAATGATCTCATACACGCCATTACGGACACGAACGACGATAGGCTGGATGACCCCATGGGTTTTAATCGTCTGGAGCAGCTCATCAATCTTATCATCATCAAAAATCGTCCGTGGCTGGTATGGGCTGCTGACAATCTCGTTTACCGGGATTTGTTTCACTTCATCCCCTTGGTTCCGCTCTGCCGCTAAGCCAAACAATCTCGAAAATTGTTCTTTCATTCCGTATATTACCACCTAATTTCATGATAGCACGGATGAGCCTCCGGAAACTCCCGGAATCGGTATAAGCGATTGGACAACCACAATGTGAGGTAACTCCTTATGAATCTAGCGCCCATTTTAGATATAGCAATTTCCAAGCTGTCATGGTGCTAGATTCCACTGTGGAGCCAGGCATTTCCCTGCAAAAACAGATTTCATGCTGATTAGAGAATAAGCCCTAATGGCGAGACCGCATTTCTCTGATCAAACCCCGCTGCATGAAGCGGTTGCTTCTTGAGAGATATATCAGGAGGCCATAGCATGATGTTGTCTAACTTTCGATATCTCACAAGTTGTATATATTAGTTCTACTTCGTAAGAGACCACTGTCCCCTTGGGTGACATGGAACTTCCAAATAACAGCAGTCGCAAGTTCTCTAATGAAGACTGCACGAAGCAAGGATGGAAAAGTGACCAAACCAGGATTTATACTCTTTCATCCCATCAAAGAACGGGCAGAATCGCCCATCTGCTCAAATGGATACTACGATTCTATTCTACCACTTTTTGTCCTATAACTCTATTCTCCAATATCACCTTTTTTCCTGCATTTCTCGCTTGGTTTATACATGATTTGTGCACAGTTCCAAACTTTTGACTTCCAAAATAAGAATGGTAGATAAATCTACACTCCTATGATGCTTCATGGGATATGAGTTGTCAGAATGATTGTGGGATATACCAATAGAATTACGTCTTAATCTGTATCTGTACCCCGGAATGGACCCACCCAGGTTCAAAATTTCGGAGAAAACACTATCAGGTAATGTTTGCGAGTCCAGCAACCCTCTAACCTGATTTTGTTCTTGCACTGGTAGTAAAGAGGCTTTCATTCAAGTATCAGCAACTGTGTAAAAAAGAGACTGTTTTAATTTATAAATCTTCTGGGATGTTTCACGTGAAACATTCTCTTATTTTAACGTATATATCCATAGGAACAATTCCATCCTATCCAAGATTCAACCGGAATAGAAATACGAATGTCATCATGATACTCAGCCTATCGTAAGAGCAAACAACATTCATTACTCCCATTTCAAAAAAATGAAGCTGCCTTTTACACAAATCCAATACCTCACACAAAAGCCTACTAGCAAATTCGTAATCTCATGCTTTTAAGAAGCTCTGATAGAAAGCTATCGCTCGAGTTTCTCACCCTTATGGAGGCAACCCTACCCTACTCATAAAAAAAAGAAGGACTCCATCGAGTCCATCTCTACTATGACTTCCCTTCTAAAGAAGAGAAGTAGATTATATAATTGGTGTTTTCGCTGCCGTACCTGCCTTGCGAGGATATTTGGAAGGTGTGGCACCCTTTTTATCGATGACCACAATGTGCCGATCAGACTCCTCTACAGGCAAGGAGAACGAATGCACCTTATTCAGCGCCCCTCTGAGCTCTTTCAGGCTTCTAGCAGACTCCTTCACCTCTTCAGCAGGGTCACTGCCCTTCATCGCCGCAAAACGTCCTCCTACCTTGGTGAAAGGCAAGCAGAACTCATTCAGCACAGCCATTCTGGCTACCGCTCTTGCCGTCACCAGGTCGAAGCCATCACGGTACCCCTGCTTACGGGCAACTTCCTCCGCACGACCATGGATCAGTTCAACGCTGGATAGACCAAGGGTGTCCACAACAAACTTAAGGAACGTAATTCGTTTGTTCAGTGAATCTACTATCGTCAGCTTAATATGCGGAAAGCATATTTTCAGAGGGATACCCGGGAAGCCAGCTCCTGATCCGATATCCGCCATACTGCCAATCTTGCTCATATCCACATAAAAGGCAAGCGTTACCGAATCGTAAAAATGCTTCGTATAAACCTGCTCCCGCTCCGTAATCCCCGTCAAATTCATTTTTTCATTCCACTCTACCAGTACTTCATAATACATCTCGAACTGCTGAAGCTGTTTCTCATCTATCGTGATCCCGTGCTCTCCGAGCCGGTCAACAAAAGCTTTCTGAATGTTGTCCATTCCTTATCCTTTCGCTGCGGTCACCCGGTTGTAGTGCTCCAGGTAAACGAGAAGTATCGAAATATCCGCTGGTGTTACACCCGCGATCCGCGATGCTTGACCGATGGAGATTGGACGGATCTTGTTCAGCTTCTGCCGAGCCTCCATAGCCAATCCGTTAATGTCGTCATATACGATATCTTCCGGAATGCGCTTCTTCTCCATCTTTTGCAGTTTCTCTACATGACCCAGCTGTTTCTCAATATAACCCGCATATTTAATTTGAATTTCTACCTGCTCCTTCATATCCTCATCCAGATCATATGGAGATGGTGAAAGCGACTCGATCATCGCAAACGATACTTCCGGACGACGAAGGATTGTCAGCAGATTGCTTCCATCCACAATCGGTGCAGAACCGGCTGCTTCAAGCGTAGCATTCACCTCAACCGGCTTCACCTTCGCTTGACGAAGACGCTCGATCTCCTGCTCTACCAACTGCTTCTTCTGAAGGAATTTAGCATAACGTTCTGCCGAGATCAGTCCGATGTCATGACCGATTTCGGTGAGACGCAGATCCGCATTATCATGACGAAGCAGCAAACGATATTCGGCACGGGAAGTAAGCAAACGGTAAGGCTCATTCGTTCCTTTGGTTACCAAATCATCGATCAATACCCCGATGTAGCCTTGTGAACGATCCAGAACGACAGGCTCTTTGTCTTGCACTTTACGTGCTGCATTGATACCAGCCATAATACCCTGACCTGCAGCTTCCTCATAACCCGAGGTTCCATTGATCTGACCGGCTGTAAACAGGCCCGGCAGCTTTTTCGTTTCCAGGGATGGCCACAGCTGCGTTGGCACCATCGCATCGTACTCGATGGCATAGCCATTGCGCATCATTTCAACCTTTTCCATGCCCGGAATGGAACGAAGGACCGCAAGCTGCACATCCTCAGGCAAGCTGGTGGAGAGTCCTTGCACATAGTATTCCTTTGTGTTTTTACCTTCAGGCTCAAGAAAAATCTGATGTTTCGGTTTGTCGGCAAAACGAACGATTTTGTCCTCAATGGACGGGCAATAACGTGGTCCCGTTCCTTCAATAATGCCCGAGAACATAGGAGCACGGTGAAGATTATCATTAATGATCTGATGTGTGTCCACCGATGTATACGTCAGCCAGCATGGAAGCTGCTCATTATCGGAGGATTTTGTTTCATAAGAGAAAAACTTCGGTTTGTCATCCCCAGGCTGAATTTCGGTCTTGGAGAAGTCGATGGTGTCCTTGTGAACACGCGGTGGCGTTCCCGTCTTGAACCGAACGAGATCGAATCCAAGCTCACGCAGGTTATGCGCAAGTTTAACCGATGGCTGTTGATTGTTCGGGCCACTCTCATACATGAGTTCACCCATAATGACTTTACCGCGCAGGTACGTACCGGTAGTCAGCACAACAGCCTTCGCACGATATTCTGTACCTGTCTGGGTCAGGATGCCCACACACACTCCATCCTCAACGATGAGCTGGTCTACCATACCCTGACGAAGCGTAAGCTTCTCTTCCTTCTCCATCGTTTCTTTCATCGTATGCTGATAAGAAAATTTATCGGCTTGAGCACGCAGCGCGTGAACGGCCGGACCTTTTCCCGTATTCAGCATCCGCATCTGGATGAAGGTTTTATCGATGTTGCGTCCCATCTCTCCACCCAATGCGTCGATTTCGCGCACGACATGTCCTTTTGCAGGACCCCCGATGGACGGGTTACAAGGCATAAAAGCAACCATATCCAAATTGATCGTAACCATTAACGTTTCGGCACCCATACGTGCAGATGCCAGTGCAGCCTCACAGCCGGCATGACCCGCACCCACGACAATTACGTCATAAGTGCCACCCATATAACTCATAGCTCACCCTCCTGTTCTAAAATGTGTTATATACGTAATCTAGGGCACCCTTGCGGATATCCCTGAAAATTCAAAACGAATCTCACCTCTATATAGTAAACCTGCTTGCTTATTTACCCAAGCAAAATTGTGAAAAAATCTGATCGATGAGCGAATCACCAACCGCTTCGCCCAGTATCTCGCTTAACTGCTCCCAGGCCATTCTGACATCAATCTGTATCATATCAATCGGAATAAGCTGTTCCGCCGCATCGTAAGCATCCTGAAGTGACTGCTTGGATTTCTTCAACAAGGCAATATGGCGCACATTGCTTACATAGGTCAGATCCCCACCTTCAATCTGGCCGCTGAAGAACAAATTCGATATGGCTTCTTCCAGCCGGTCGATACCTTCTTCTGCCTTCACAGACATCGGAACAATCAATTCCTCAGGGTAGTACCGATGCAGAATGTCCAGATCGAGTTGGGACGGTAAGTCCATTTTATTCATAATGACAATGCATTGTCTACCGCGTATTTGTTCCATCAATTCCAGTTCATCCTGATGTAGTGGTTCGCTGGCATTCAGTACGAGTAGAATTAGGTCCGCTTCGTTTACCGCATGCTTGGATCTCTCAACGCCAATCTGCTCTACCACATCCATCGTCTCCCGAATCCCTGCGGTATCCAGCAGCTTTAATGGAATGTTGTTAATCGTGACAAATTCCTCGATAACATCTCGCGTAGTTCCCGGAATATCCGTGACAATCGCCCGATTATCCTGGGCAAGTGTATTCAAGAGCGAGGATTTGCCTACGTTGGGACGGCCGATGATAGCCGTCGTAATTCCTTCACGCAGGATTTTCCCTTCTTGTGCAGTCTTCAGCAGCTTATCAATCTCATGCATCACCTGCTGGCTTTTCTCCTTAATGAACTCCGAGGTGAGTGATTCCACATCATGCTCAGGATAATCGATATTCACTTCGATATGGGCCAGTGTCTCTACAAGAGTGTGACGAAGCTCGTTGATCTTGCGGGATAGCGTTCCTTCAACCTGCTTTAGAGCAACCGAGAAGGCACGATCCGATTTCGAACGAATCAGGTCCATAACGGCCTCGGCCTGGGACAGGTCAATCCGGCCATTTAAGAAGGCCCGCTTCGTAAATTCGCCCGGCTCCGCCAAGCGAATGTTTAATAGAAGCAACAGATCCATCACACGCTTTACGGAGATCACCCCGCCATGAGCACTAATCTCCACTACATCCTCCGTCGTGAAGGACCGGGGAGCACGCATAACGGTCACGAGCACCTCTTCCAGGTTCTCTCCTGTCTTCGGATCAGCAATATGACCATAATGTACGGTATGGGAGTCCACCTGCGTTAATTTGTTTTTGCTTTTGAATATACGTTCCACTTCTTGAACAGCATCCGGTCCGCTAACACGAATAATGGCTATTCCACCTTCGCCGACTGCTGTAGAAATAGCTGCAATAGTATCACTGAACATAGTTTCCTTCACCTCTTTCATTAAAAAAACCTCAATATCACAACCACTACGAACTCGCTTGGCCGCCATATTGATAATCTTTAAAAGAAATACCCCTGCCGGAGTCTCTTTGTATAGGTCTCTTTAAAAAACAATGACTCCCTCTTGGAACTTAAGGAGTCATTGATCATATATGCTCTTCAACTTATTTAGGAAGACTTGGGTGTAATGACAACCCGCCGGTTTGGCTCTTCTCCCTTGCTGTAAGTCTTCACGGCTCCATGTGACTGGAGCTTGGAGTGAATTACCTTCCGCTCGGCAGCCGGCATGGGCTCGAGCACAATCTCTTTGCGAGTCTTCAGAACCCGTCCCGCCAATCGATCTGCCAGATCTTCCAGCGTCTTTCTACGGCGATCACGGAAGTTCTCGGCATCCAGTACAATACGAAGATAACTGTCGGAATACCGATTCGCAACAATATTCGCCAGGTACTGCAGGGCATCCAGTGTCTGACCTCTGCGGCCGATCATCAGCCCGAGTCCGGCACCGGAAATTTGAAGCGTTGCATAGTCTTTCCCTTTCTCCAACTCCACCGTAATATCAAGCCCCATGGCTTGTCCCGTATCAAGGAGAAAGGCGGTGGCTTCCTGGTAGGGGTCCTTCCCTTCAATATAAGCTGCACCAGGGCCCTCTGCCTTCGTAGTGACAGCCGTCTCAGGCGTCATAACAGAGGTATGAGAGATCTGAACCTCTTTGGCCGATGCAGCTTGCGTATTTGAAGGAGCTTCCTTCACAGGTGAATCGCCGCCGGCATGGTCAGGCAGGAGCGTTAATTCTACTTTCGCTTCCTTGACCCCGAACAGGCCCAGGAATCCTCTTGATGGCTGACTCAATACTTGAACCGATACACGGTCTTGACTTACACCCCATCGGGCCAGCCCTTGTGCGACAGCATCTTCAATGGTTTTTCCTGTTGCGACGATTTTACTCATCTCGACTTCTTGGCTCCCTTCGAACCTTTTTTCCCGCCTTTGCTGCCACTCTTTTTCCCGTTTTTATTGCCGCTTTTATTGCTCTTCTGACCTTCGGTTGCGCTGGCCACGCTCGCCACGACAGCAGCCTTGTCATTGTTGCGGTACAAGAAGTAGTTCTGCACGATCGTGTAAAGGTTACTGTAGAACCAGTACAACGGAAGTGCGGACGGGAACTGGAAGGACATCACAAAGATCAAAATCGGATAAACGAACAACATGAACTGCATCATCCCCATTTGCGGAGACGGGTTCATCTTCATCATCATTTTAGTTTGCAGGTAAGTGGTTATCGCTGCGAGTACCGGCAAAATGAACAGCTTGTCCGGTTGACCCAACTGAAGCCACAGGAATTCATGGTCACGAAGGAGATTGTTATAGTAAATCGAATGATAGAGTGCGATAAATATTGGCATTTGAACGATCAGCGGCAAACATCCCGCCATCGGATTAACCTTGTTCTCCTGGAAGAGCTTCATCGTCTCCATTTGAACTTTTTCAGGCTGATCTTTATATTTCTCGCGAATTTTCTGAATTTCAGGCTGGATGGCCTGCATTGCCTTCGAGCTTCTGACCTGTTTCAGAGTCAGCGGTAAAATCAAGGTACGAACGATAAGCACCATCACGAGTACGGACAATCCGTATTCACCGTTAAACCATGTAGCAAACGTATCCAGTGCCAATGTAAAGTAGTAAACAACGTTGCTCTGCCAAAAGCCCCCATTTTTCAAATCTTCAATGGTACGCGTTTGGTCTGCTCCAGGTGCACAACCTGAGATAACGGCCACTGCAAGAATTACAGCGGTGAGGAGGAACCATTTTCCTCGTCTTGTCTTCATGAACGACACTTCAAAACCCCTCTCTTCGCCATTCCATTCCACGGTAAATCATAACATATTTATATGGACAAATAAACACATGGTTCAGCCCCTCTTCGCTTTCAAAAGGGACGATTTTCTCAATACATGAAGCACGCTTTTCTCCAGCTCCTGATAGGACTTATCGAGGGCGCCTTTTCGAACGATAAAGATCAAGTCGATATGCTCGATAATCTGATGCTGGTGGTGCCTGACAATCTCCTTAACCAGCCGTCTCATCCGGTTGCGGACCACCGCATTGCCGATCTTTTTGCTGCATGAAACGCCCACGCGGAACTGCTCTACCTCTTTTTTGCGTGACCAATATACAACAAACTGATGATTGGCGAAGGATTTTCCGTGTCGATATACCCGGCTGAAATCAGCGCGGTTTCGTAAACGAAGTTTTCTATGCACAAGTTTCTCCCGCCTGCCGTTAATCAAGTTCAACACATCGTAAGCTTCCCGGCATCTCTACTATTATAATAGTATAGTCATGCCAAAACAGCGATAAACACCTATATTTGAATACTTTACGACCAATTTAACGCGCATGGTGTTCATAATATAGGACTCTCCTCACACTCCAGGAGATATTACGAAAAAAAGACCACCTCGGTGGTCTTCGCGGCACAATATTAAGCGCTCAGTACTTTTCTTCCTTTTTGACGGCGGTTAGCCAATACTTTGCGTCCGTTCTTCGTGCTCATTCTTTTACGGAAGCCGTGTACCTTTTTACGTTTGCTCACATTCGGTTTGAAAGTCGGTCTCATGAATTAATGCACCCCCTTACAGGAATCTCTCTTACCCATATTTTAAGATCAAAACGTCAATTGACGCACTTTCACGGAAGAATAGACCGCGATTTGTTGAACCGACGTCTATGGACGTATATCTTGTAAACAGACCGCTAAAAGCAAGCGGATAATGTTCTCATCTTCACAGAAAATGCCTTTATATATTTAATCACGTTCGTGCCCAAAAGTCAAACCCAACTTGTCCTGCCCCCACACATAAGTTTTCCACAAGTAGTCATTTTTGCTAGTTTTGAATTATCCACATGGGGATAACCTATTTAAACAACTTGAGAATGTCATTTCGGACATCATCATGTCCTTTCCATTTCTCCAAAGCTTCCTTATTTACACAGGAGCTATAAAAGAGTAGTATAAATAACTGAGTTAAAGTTGTATACAAGTATACACCTAAGAAGGAGCTGCATTGTTTTATGAAAATAGGCATGATCGGTCTGGGCAAAATGGGCCTCAATCTGGTTCAAAATCTGATTCATCAGCAGCATCAGGTCGTCGCTTACGACTTAAATACGGAGTTGGTCAGTCAAGCTGCTGGATATGGAGCCGAGCCCGCATCGTCAACCGAAGTTCTTGTGGCCAAGCTGGATAAACCACGCATCCTATGGATGATGGTGCCTGCAGGAAATATCGTAGATTCCGTCATCGATTCTCTCTCACCTCTACTGGAGCCAGGCGATATTCTGATTGACGGCGGGAATTCCCATTACAAAGATTCCATTGCCCGCGCAGCCAAACTGACGGACCAAGGGATCCACTACTTTGATGCCGGTACTTCAGGCGGCATGGAAGGTGCCCATAACGGAGGCTGCTTTATGATCGGGGGCAACCGCGACGTATTTGCTACCATCGAACCCCTGTTTAAAGATATGGCAGTTGAGAACGGTTACTTGTATGCAGGGAACAGCGGCAGCGGCCATTTTCTGAAGATGGTTCATAACGGAATTGAATACGGCATGATGCAATCCATTGCGGAAGGCTTTGAAGTATTGGAGAAAAGCGCATTTGACTTCCAATACGAGGACGTTGCTCGGGTATGGTCGAATGGATCCGTCATTCGCAGCTGGCTTATGGAGCTGACGCAGAATGCTTTTTCCAAAGATCCCAAGCTCGAAGGCATTAAAGGTGTTATGCAATCGTCCGGCGAAGGAAAATGGACCGTTGAAACCGCACTCGAAGTTCAAGCAAGCGCACCGGTTATCGCCATGTCCCTGTTTATGCGCTACCGCTCCCTTGACCAGGATGCGTTCCACGGCAAGGTCGTGGCCGCGCTTCGCAATGAATTCGGCGGCCATGCAGTTGAGAAATCGGAATAGCTCTTTTCTTCGTTAATCCCTGCTGATACATAAGGGCATCCTGCGCAGAACGCATTCATGGTCCCCTTCTCTTCGCATGTGGTATTATTACCACTAGAAACACAAGAATCAGCATCGGATTGGAGAATCATGCTATGAAGTATCCCTCAACCTGGCTTCAGGGAGCCTCTCTCGGAGAGGCCATCGCAAGTGAACTGAGACTGCAAATTATTAGCGGCACCATAAAACGGGGGGAAATCCTGTCCGAGAACCGAATCGCGGGAGAATTCGGCACCAGCAGATCCCCTGTCCGGGAAGCAATGAAAACGCTGTCCAGCGAAGGGTTAATCCAATTGGAACGCATGGGCGCAGTGGTTATGGGCTTATCGCTTAAGGAAGTTGAGGAATTGTACGATGTCCGCTATCTTATTGAGAGCTTTGTTCAGGGACATGTATTTGTACATCCGCAGCCTGAATTAGTCCAACAATTAAAACAAATCGTGGACCGAATGGAGCTTGCCGCCAAGCACCAGGACCCGGTTGAGTTCTCCTATCAGGATCTGGCATTCCACGAACGAATCATTACGGAAGCCCGTCATAAACGAATTCTTCATCTATGGAAGAGCATTCGTCCGATCGTGATCACTGTCATGTTAATTACGACACGTCAGGTGTTCAGTGGTGGGGAATTCAAAGTCCGTTATGTCATGGATAAACATCTGCAGCTCATCGCAGAGATGGAATCCCTGGATTCGGCAAGGATTCAGACGGCGGTTCAGCGTTATTTTGATGATTCCCGTCAAACGCTTCATCTTAGTTTTCCGGAGGGTTAGGTTAATCCTCCTTTCCTTTATACGATTGGCACGCTTTAAGTTGTCGACAAGTATACAATGAGATTCGCTTTGATTTGGGTATACTATCCCGGAACATCTCAACTATTATCTATTTCCCGATTCAATATGGGTCAACTATAGGAGGAAGCAAGGTATGAATTCACTATTCGGTCTCAGTCATAATGCTACTTTGATGATCTGGACACTGCTGACGATCGTCTTCCTGATCGTGCTGATATCCAAATATAAATGGAATCCTTTCGTTACGCTATTGATTTCCGCACTGATGCTTGGATTGTTGACAGGCATGCAGCCTGCAGACGTTATTACTTCGATTACAGGCGGCTTAGGAGGTACGCTTGGAACGATTGCAATCGTTATCGCCCTGGGTACGATGCTCGGGAAAATGATGGCGGAATCCGGCGGCGCTGAGCAAATCGCAACCACCCTCGTCGATCGGTTCGGTGAGAAGCGCGTCCACTGGGCCATGATGGTTGTCGGCTTTATTGTAGGTATACCGGTATTTTTCGAGGTTGGTGTCATCCTGTTGATCCCTATCGTCTTCACGGTTGCCCGCAAAACAAAAATGTCCCTGCTGCACATCGGTATTCCCATTCTGGCCGGATTGTCCACCGTACACGGTCTGGTGCCGCCCCATCCCGCTCCAATGATCGCGATTGAAGCTTATAATGCGGACCTTGGCATGACCATTCTGTACTCATTCCTGGTTGGAATACCTGCTGCAATTCTTGCTGGACCGGTGTTCGGTAAATTTATCGGTAAACGTATCATGACGGATCCGCCTGAAGAGCTGGCCGAGCAATTCTCAAGCAAAGCGGACCGCGGGTTGCCAGGCTTCGGCATCACCCTGTTTACGATCCTGCTGCCGGTTATTCTGATGCTCATTGGTTCTGCGGCTGATATTATCGATCCGGAGTCCAACAGCTTTATATCCGTGTTCTGCAAATTCGTCGGTCATGAGATCATTGCACTGCTGATTGCTGCGGTCTTTTCCTTCTTCTCGCTTGGATTCGCCCGCGGCTTCAACAAACATGATCTCTCCCGCTTCACCAGTGAATGTCTCGCCCCTGTTGCAACGATCATTCTGATCATCGGGGCGGGCGGTGCGTTCAAGCAGGTGCTGATCAATAGCGGCGTTGGTAACGCCATCGCCGAAATCGCGACGGGTGCAAACATCAACATCATACTGTTTGCATGGCTTGTCGCTGCGCTTATACGGGTCGCAACCGGCTCTGCAACGGTTGCGATGACAACAGCAGCCGGAATTGTCGCTCCCGTGCTTGCCATGACGCCAGGCGTCAATGTGGAGCTTGTGGTGCTCGCTACCGGCGCAGGTTCCATCGTATTGTCTCATGTAAACGATGCAGGTTTTTGGATGGTAAAGGAATTCTTCAATATGACGGTATCACAGACCCTCAAATCCTGGACCGTGCTGGAGACCATCCTGTCCGTAACTGGACTTGTGTTGGCTCTTGTTCTGAATGTAATTGTATAATAAAGCTATAAGACACATGAGGGCTCCCGGAAGGCTGATATTCAAGCAGCTGCCTGGGTGCCCTTACGTAGAAAGAAGGTATGTCTCTTGAGTACGCAGAACTATATGATCGGTGTTGATATCGGAACAACAAGCACCAAAGCGGTGCTGTTCAAAGAGAATGGCGAGGTTGTAGCCAAAGCCGGCGGTGAATATCCCCTGCTCACCCCTACCCCCTCTACGGCAGAGCAAGATCCGGAGCAAATTTTTCAAACCGTCATTGCTTCTGTCCAAGGGGTCATGACACAGAGCGGAATAGCCCCTGCTCAAGTCCTGTTTGTCTCATTCAGCGCGGCCATGCACAGCGTGATTGCCGTTGATGGGAATGGCACCCCGCTGACCCGCTGCATCACCTGGGCGGATAACCGCAGCGCAGCCTGGTCTGCGAAGCTAAAAAAAGAACTGGGCGGCATGGAGCTGTACCAACGTACCGGAACACCGATTCATCCCATGTCCCCTGTCACCAAACTCATGTGGATGAGATACGAGCTGCCATCCGTATATAATCAAGCTGCCAAATTCATTTCGATTAAAGAATACGTCTATTTCAAGTTATTCGGACAGTATGTTGTCGACCATTCCATTGCATCCAGCACCGGGATGATGAACCTCGAGCAGCTGGCATGGGATCAGCAGGCCCTCGAACTTGCCGGCATCACCAAAGACCACTTGTCCACGATTGTACCCACCACCCATATCATGAACGGCTTGAAAAATGAATTTGCTGCAGCCATGGGCCTCTCCCCGTCCACGCCATTTGTGATGGGAGCTGCCGACGGCGTTCTGTCCAACTTGGGCGTGAACGCCATCCAGCCGGGCGTCGTTGCGGCCACGATCGGAACGAGCGGTGCGATCCGCACCGTAGTGGACAAGCCGATGACCGATCCCAAGGGTCGTATCTTCTGTTATGCCCTTACCGAGAAGCACTGGGTCATCGGAGGCGCGGTTAATAACGGCGGCATGATATTCCGCTGGGTGCGGGATGAATTCGCAGCCTCGGAGATTGAAACGGCCAAGCGGCTTGGCATCAATCCGTATGATGTGTTAACCAAAATCGCGGACCGTATTCCGCCAGGGTCGAACGGGCTTCTCTTTCACCCGTATCTGACCGGAGAACGTGCACCATTATGGGATCCTAATGCCCGGGGATCGTTCTTTGGCTTGACCCTGAATCATAAAAAAGAGCATATGATCCGCTCCGTTTTGGAGGGTGTGATCTTTAATATGTATACTGTGCTCCTGGCGATGGAGGAGCAAATCGGCCGACCGGCCAAAATTCACGCCACCGGCGGCTTTGCCCGTTCTCCCATCTGGCGGCAAATGATGGCGGATATCTTTGATCAGCAGGTTATCGTACCGGAAAGTTATGAAAGCTCCTGTCTTGGTGCCGTGGTGCTCGGTCTGTACGCCACAGGAAGAGCAGAATCACTCGACATCGTTGGAACGATGGTCGGCGGTACCCACGAACACCATCCTGTAAAAGAAAGCTCCGATGTTTATAAGGCGCTGCTGCCCATCTTTATCCGCATATCGCGGAAGCTGGAGGAAGATTACGAAGCGATTACCGAATTCCAGCGCAGATTCGAACAATCGTAAACTTACTATATAAGTAAAAGCCCGTTTTCGACGGAAGAAATCCATGTCGAAAAACGGGCTTTTCTTATTTTTTTATTACAGCGCATGCCTAAAAAATATCCACAGAGAAAATCCCATACCGAATATGCCCCCCGCCTTGCACATAAAGAAGTAGAAATCGCTAGGCTCCGGATTATCTATCATCAGATTCGAGGGTGACATATGAAACATAAAGCGTTGAAAAGGCTCATATCTGAAAAAACACCAATTCATGATCCCTAACCCGAGGGCTAGCAAAAAGAATCCTACGCTGCCGTTGGGGTCATGAAACTGCTCATTAGAAGCTTTAGCAAGCTCTGAAGGATAGTAGCGAGGCTCTTGCGGATCGGATCGATGAATTTGGCCAGCGCTATCCGTGAACCTCATGCCGGGGATCACCATTTCCCCCTGTTCATCGTATGAAATAAATTCCCGTTCTCCGAACAATTCCACACGATATTTCTTTCCGTCAGGATAAAGCACATCATATGACGTAGAATGGCCTGTTTTCGGATCATTCGGCCGGATTTCATACTGCTCGCCGCCCATCTCAACCCGTTTTTCCTCATCATAGGAATGGACGTATAACGGCTCCCCACGGCCGAATGAAGCCCTGTATTCGATGACCCCGCTCCCTGATTCGACAACTTTCGAGTACTTTACTCCTTCCACATAAAACACTTTCTTCGAATAATAGCCCTTCGCCCACACTCCGATCAGAACCAATGCGATGGCTAAGAAGAGTACAAGCCCTATTTTTCTCCACTCCAAGCTGCTTTCCTCCTCTGTCCACATGCTGGGTTTCCCCCAATCCCATTTTTTAATAGTACGGGTTCAGGATAAAGAAGGTTGCAATGAAACTTCCAGCGTTCCAGCCCCTAGCAACATCCAGCGTAATATAAACCTGCCAATGTGAGTTCTACTCATGAGATGCATCGATTTGATAGTTTATACAGCTCATATATATGCAAAACCACAATACCCTATCAAAAAAAGCCCTCAAATTGAAATCTTTCGATTTCATCGAGGACTATCCACAGCCATTTTTCACCTTTGGTCGATTTATTTGCTGCTAGAACATTCAACCAAAAGTTATGAACAGATGGTGAGAGAAGAAAATTCTGCTTGCGAATCGGACAACCTGTGAATAATTTTTCGCGCTTTGAAGCCGATGATGTCGAAAGCTAAACAGATTATAAACAATATATAGTGGTGTGAATAATAATTATGCACAACGTATTGAATTTGTGGATAAATTAGCGACATACATTGAAAATAAGGCCTTCTTTTGCTATGATGATATTACTTTTGGTTGTGAATATGTGAATGAAGCTATAATATTATCAACAGGCTGTGGATAAAGTTGTGAACAATTTCAATTTATCCATATTTTTTTGTTTCCACAGGGTTTAGTTCTGGGGATAATTAGACATCATTCATTTTCTTTCGACATTTCCACACATGGCTCTAGCCACATTTGGAAGATTTAAAGGAGTGACAGTTTTGGAAAGCCATACTTCCGAATTATGGCAAGAAATATTATCGATTATACAAACCAAGCTGAGCAAACCGAGTTTTGACACTTGGTTTAAAGCTACGAAGGCATTGACCATTAACGATCACTCCGTCGTCATTTCTGCACCGACAACATTTGCGGTGGAATGGCTGGAGAGCCGATACACCAAGCTGGTTAGTGCAACTGTATTGGAGGTGGTGGGCAAGCAGGTTGATGTTCGCTTTGTTATTGAAGAGGCAAAAGGACACGAACCTGTGCTGCAGCAGCCATCGCCGCCGCTTGAGATATCCGGGGAAGAAATTCAGTCCCATATGCTGAATCCGAAGTATACGTTTGACACGTTTGTTATCGGTTCGGGCAACCGATTTGCACATGCTGCCTCACTCGCTGTTGCCGAAGCTCCGGCTAAGGCGTACAACCCATTATTCCTATATGGTGGGGTAGGGCTTGGAAAAACACACTTGATGCATGCCATCGGCCACTATATTTTGGAGCACAATCCCAGCAGCAAAGTCGTGTACATTTCCTCCGAGAAATTCACCAACGAATTCATCAACTCCATTCGGGACAACCGCGCTGAAAGCTTCCGCAACAAGTACCGCAGCGTCGATATTCTGCTTATTGACGACATTCAGTTCCTGGCAGGCAAAGAGTCGACGCAGGAGGAATTTTTCCATACGTTCAATGCCCTGCACGAAGAGCGGAAGCAGATTATCATATCCAGTGACCGTCCGCCTAAGGAGATTCCGACGCTGGAAGAACGGCTCCGTTCCCGGTTCGAATGGGGACTAATCACCGATATTCAGCCGCCGGATCTGGAGACACGGATCGCCATCCTTCGCAAGAAGGCGAAAGCCGAGAATTTGGATATCCCGAACGAAGCCATGATGTATATCGCGAATCAGATCGATACGAACATTCGAGAGCTGGAAGGTGCCCTTATCCGTGTAGTTGCTTATTCCTCCCTGACCAATCAGGACGTTACAACACATCTGGCAGCTGAGGCACTGAAGGATATCATCCCGTCCAGCCGGCCGAGAATGATTACGATTCAGGACATCCAGCAGAAGGTTGGCGAGTATTACAACCTGAGGCTCGAAGACTTCAAAGCCCGTAAACGGACCAAAGCCGTCGCGTTTCCGCGGCAAATTGCCATGTACTTGTCCCGCGAATTGACCGATTACTCTCTTCCCAAAATCGGAGAGGCATTCGGAGGCCGGGATCATACCACTGTCATACATGCCCATGAGAAGATTACCCAATCTCTGAAAAATGACCAGGAGCTTTTCAAAGTGGTCAATAATCTTACAGAGAAAATCAAAAATCCATCCTGAACAAGTTCAAAGCCTATGCACAATCTATACACATGTGGATAGGCTTAATTTTATGCCTTTTCTGGGGCTTATCCACATATTCAGTGCCCCTATTACTATTACTAATAATAATTAATAAATAAATTAACCATAAAGAGGGGGATCATCATGGCATTCGCCACGTGATAAAAACCCCTCTCATTTTTCCGTAAGGAGTGAAATTGATGAAAATCAGCATATTAAAAAATGTATTAAACGAATCCATTCAACACGTATCGAAGGCGATTTCCAGCCGAACCACAATTCCGATCCTCAGCGGCATTAAACTGGACGTCACTTATTCAGGTGTTACACTAACCGCTAGCGATACTGATATTTCCATTCAATCGTTTATTCCTTCGGAAGATGAGAAACATACGATCGTGCAAGTAGAGCAGCCTGGTAGTGTTGTGCTGCCGGCTAAGTTTTTCGTTGAAATCATCAAGAAACTGCCTTCCCAAGAAATTCAGATGGAGGTTAAAGACAACTTCCAAACCTTTATTTCTTCAGGAGCAACGGAAATTCAGATGGTCGGCTTGGATCCCGAAGAATTCCCGGTATTGCCCAACATTGAAGACAGCCAAACCGTATCTATACCCGGGGATCTGCTGAAAAATATGATCAAGCAAACGGTATTTTCGATCTCCACCCATGAAACAACGCCTATTTTGACAGGGGTATTGTGGAATCTTAACGATAACGAGCTGAAATTTACCGCTACGGACCGTCACCGCTTGGCTACGCGTTCAGCACAGCTTGAGGGGACTCAGGACATTTCGTTCAACAATGTCGTTATTGCAGGCAAAACACTCAATGAGCTGAGCAAGATCATTCCGGACCAAAATACACTTGTAGATATCGTTGTGGCAGATAATCAGGTATTATTTAAAATTGACCGTGTTCTGTTCTATTCCCGTATACTCGATGGAATTTATCCCGATACTTCTAGAATTATTCCAACATCGCATAAAACAGAACTTGTTTTGGACACAAAAAAATTGAGCGAGTCGATCGATCGTGCCTATCTGCTCTCCAAAGAGGAAAAAACGAA
Organism: Paenibacillus glucanolyticus NBRC 15330; assembly: GCF_004000885.1. GTDB lineage: Bacteria > Bacillota > Bacilli > Paenibacillales > Paenibacillaceae > Paenibacillus_AQ > Paenibacillus_AQ glucanolyticus. The sequence goes on along the minus strand of NZ_BIMC01000003.1, from coordinate 9,244 downwards.
CATTGTCCTCCTGCAAACGATGGAACACGGAGGCATTGAAATTTCCTCCAGCTCATCGGAGCTCGGTAAAGTGCGTGAAGAATTGGATTTGATTGATTTCAAAGGGGAGCCGCTGCGCATCTCGTTTAACTCAAAGTACATGCTCGATGTGTTGAAGGTGGTTGAGAGTGAACAGCTGATGATCGCTTTTATGGGCGTGATGAGCCCGATCGTTCTGAAGCCGCTGGACGACAGCAAGAGCCAATATATTATTCTGCCGTACCGTACGGCCAATTAAAGTTATCCCCATGTTGATAGGGATGAAAGGACGAAGTCATGAAGCAAATATTTATCCACAGTGAATATATCAAGCTGGATCAGTTCCTGAAGCTTTCAGATTGCGTATCCACAGGTGGAATGGCAAAGGCTCTGCTGCAGGAAGGAGCAGTCCTGGTCAACGACGAAAAGGAAGAGCGGCGCGGACGCAAACTGGTTCCCGGCGACATTATCAAGGTGGAGGACTGCGGAACGTTTCAGGTGGCAGCACAATAGACAGCCTCCCGCAGCCGCTTTGGCGCTAAGCGCGGAAGACGAGGGAGAGGATAAGCTTGTTTGTCAAAAATGTCAGCCTGCAGCACTATCGCAACTATGAGAAGCTGCAGCTTGAGGCGTTTGGTGATGTCAATCTGATTATCGGACGCAATGCGCAAGGAAAAACGAATTTGATGGAGGCGCTCTTCGTATTGGCTTTAACGAAGAGCCACCGTACCTCCAAGGATCGCGAATTGATTGGATTCGAGCAATCGCATGCCCATGTCTCGGCAGAGATCGATCGCAAGTATGGCGCCTTAAAGCTTGAGCTGAGTCTGTCTCAGCAGGGGAAGAGGGCAAAGATTAACGGGCTGGAGCAGCGGAAGCTCAGCGATTTCATCGGCTCGCTCAATGTCGTGATGTTTGCGCCCGAGGATCTGGAGATTGTCAAAGGCACGCCGGGGGTTCGCCGCCGGTTTCTTGACATGGAGATCGGGCAGGTGGCCCCAAGCTACCTGTTTCATCTCCAGCAATACCAGAAGGTGCTTGTGCAGCGCAACAATCTGCTGAAGCAATTATGGGGAAAAGGCAGCGCCGAGCAAGCGATGCTGGACATTTGGAACAGCCAATTGGCAGAACATGGTGTTAAAATCGTCAAGAAGAGGAAACAATTTATAAAAAAGCTGCAAAAGTGGGCCGAAAGCATCCATCAGGGCATCACAAACGGCCTCGAAGATCTCTCGCTGCACTACCTTCCGTCCTTTGCTGACGCGGAGGAAGAAGATGAAGCTGTCTTATTTGAGACATTTATGATAAAATTATCACAAATGAAAGAGCAAGAAATACGGCGTGGTATGACATTGGCAGGTCCTCATCGAGATGATCTGGCTTTTTATATTAATGGCAAAGAAGTCCAAACGTATGGATCCCAAGGCCAGCAGCGGACGACGGCGCTATCTTTGAAGCTGGCTGAAATTGAGCTGATACAGGAAGAGATCGGTGAATATCCGGTGCTGCTTCTGGATGATGTGCTGTCTGAATTGGATCCGTACCGGCAGACACAATTGATCGAGACATTCCAGAGCAAAGTGCAGACATTCATCACGGCGACGGGAATTGAGAGTTTGAATACCGACAAATTGAAGGGTGCCAGCATTTTTCATGTCCATGATGGACAGGTGGGCTCTTAAGGAGTGATTCCATATGTATATTCATTTGGGCGGAGAGAAGATCATCCGTTCGTCAGAGCTGGTTGGGATATTTGATATCTCGATAGAGAAATCTTCGAAGATCTCCAAGCAGTTCGTCACGCATGCCCAGCAGCATAAAGTCGTGGAGATGATTGGCGAAGAAGATCCGAAATCCATTGTGGTGACGAAAACGATCGTCTATTACTCCCCGATCTCCTCTGCAACGCTTAAGAAACGAGCGAATCATTTTGTAGCTCAGGCATAACAGAATCTGTAGAAGTAGGTGAACGCATGTCTATGAATCAACCGACATATGATGAGAATCAGATTCAGGTACTGGAAGGATTGGAAGCCGTTCGTAAACGTCCGGGGATGTATATCGGATCTACCAGTGCCAAGGGTTTGCATCATTTGGTATGGGAAGTTGTGGACAATAGTATTGACGAAGCGATGGCGGGAATATGCGACCATATCGAGATTATTGTCCATGAGGATAACAGTGTAACGGTTATCGATAACGGGCGCGGAATTCCGGTCGGTGAGAACGCCAAGCTGAAGAAGTCGACGTTGGAAGTCGTTATGACCGTCCTTCATGCCGGCGGTAAATTTGGCGGCGGCGGATATAAAGTATCCGGCGGTCTGCATGGCGTCGGCGTTTCGGTTGTGAATGCACTGTCTTCTAAAGTCGTGGTTCAGGTTAAACGTGACGGACACATCTACCAGCAGGAATATCATCGCGGCGTACCTCAATATGACATCAAAGTCATCGGTGATTCCGATGAGCACGGCACAACCGTAACCTTCCTGCCGGATCCGGAGATTTTCACGGAAACGACGGTATATGAGTACACCACCCTGCTAACACGGATCCGTGAGCTGGCATTCCTGAACAAGGGCATTGCACTTACACTGACGGATGAACGTACGGGTGCGTCCGACTTTTTCAAATACGAGGGCGGAATCATTGAATACGTCAAGTTCCTGAATGAGAAGAAGGAAGCTCTGCACGAAGATCCTATTTATGTTGAGGGTTCAAGGGACAATATTCAGGTTGAAGTGTCGCTTCAGTATAACGACAGTTACACCGAGAATATTTACTCTTTTGCGAATAACATCAATACGCACGAAGGTGGGACGCATGAATCCGGCTTTAAGAGTGCGCTCACTCGGATTATCAATGACTATGCCCGCAAAACCGGGATGATCAAGGATAACAACAACAACCTGTCAGGTGATGATGTACGTGAAGGATTGACGGCCATTATCTCGGTCAAGGTGCCGGAGCCACAGTTCGAAGGACAAACCAAGACCAAGCTAGGCAACAGCGAAGTGCGTGGTATTGTAGAGTCCTTGTTCGCTGAGAAGCTGCAGGAGTTCCTGCAGGAGAATCCGTCGGTGTCCCGTCGAATTTTGGAGAAGGCGCTCCAGGCATCGCGTGCGCGTGAAGCTGCGCGTAAAGCCCGGGAGATGACACGCCGGAAGAGTGCGCTTGAAGTGAGTGCTCTGCCAGGTAAACTGGCTGACTGCTCCTCCAAGGATGCTTCCATCAGTGAGCTGTACATCGTCGAAGGTGACTCTGCCGGCGGATCCGCCAAGCAGGGGCGCGACCGACATTTCCAGGCCATTTTGCCACTGCGTGGTAAAATCCTCAACGTGGAGAAAGCGCGGCTTGACCGCATTTTGTCCAACGCCGAAATCCGGGCGATTATTACGGCTCTGGGTACGGGGATTGCAGAGGATTTCGATCTGTCCAAAGCCCGTTATCACAAAATCATCATTATGACCGATGCCGATGTCGACGGTGCGCATATTCGTACCCTGCTGCTGACGTTCTTCTACCGTTACATGCGTAAGCTGGTAGAAGCGGGATATATATATATCGCTCAACCGCCGCTCTTTAAAGTCGAGCGCAACAAGGTGATCCGTTATGCCGGCAGTGAGAAAGAGCGTGACGAGATCATTAAGGAATTCGGCGAGAACGTCAAAATCAACGTACAGCGTTACAAAGGTCTCGGTGAGATGAACGCCGGCCAGCTGTGGGAGACAACAATGGATCCTGAGAGCCGTACCATGCTTCAGGTGACAATCGAGGATGCAATCCTGGCAGATACATTGTTTGATACCCTGATGGGCGACAACGTTGAGCCGCGTCGAGATTTCATTCAAGAGCATGCAAAAACGGTCCGGAATTTGGATGTATAAACGGATGTAAGCCAAAAGGGGCATCCCAAGGTCTTTGATGGCCTGGGGGCCCCTTTATTTTTTTGCCAACATTGTCCTAACATCAGGGAATATGATTCTCACGTACTTGTTATACAAACCGTTCAAGCTTTATCAGGACCGAATCGTACGACAGTAGGGGTTAGTTCGCTTTTTTCTTGCTGGATAACTTGCGACCGTAGGCGTCAGCATATTTTTTAACCTGTTTATAGACGCTTGGATCTTTGAAAAATTTCTTGAACGGGAATAGTGCAGGTTTAGTATTAACCTCCAAAATCCAGATGTTCCACCGTTCATCGATGGCAACGTCAAGACCGATCTCTTTCAGATTGGGATAGGATTTCTGCAGCTGAGCCGCGACGTTAACCCCGAGCACATTCAGCTCTCTTCGGATGTTCTCTGCTTCTTGTGCTGTCATATGCTCAATCATCAGCGGTTTATAGTGTTGGGCAACGCCGCCGCTGTGGTGGTTGGTAATGATTTTGTTCTTGGCTGCCACCCGGCCAATAATGCCCGTGCTCACCCATTGACCCGATGGACTCTTCTGTGTAAGTACTCGAAGATCGAAGGGGCGCCCTTTATGACGAAGAAGATGAATCCCTTGCTGAATCAGATACTCTTGGCCTTGAAACAGAGCGTTCAGTGTTTTATGGAGACTCTCGAGGGAGGTAAACACATCGTTCTTTTGGTCATAACGAAGCCTGTAGGAAGCAGTTGAGGTCCCGGTAGGTTCAGCGTTTAGGGAATGGAGCTGTTCGACTGACATGACGCCGATGCCGTAGGTCCCCCGATCCGGCTTAATATACACAAGCGTGTGCGTATTAAGCATATCTTCAAGCGCCTCCATAGAATATTGGCGGGTAGAGGGAATATAAGAGGCGAGACCTTTATTGTTCAAGAGTATTTTCGTTTTCGCCCATTTACTTGCAACGCGTTGTATAGCCAACCATCTTCATCCTTTCCGGCCGTGTGATGTGTGACAGGATTTTGCCTGTCTCGTAACAAAAGGTCATGTTTATCCGAGCTCATATGAAAGATTTGGACCGACTCCAGCAAGAGAGGCTGCACCCGGAAAACATAGGACAAGTATGACAAACAGTGGTATAATATAAAGATGTGATGATTCGAAAAAGTTCTTTGCAATGCATTGTATGTGAAAAGCGGCACGGAGGACAGGGCGTATATCCCGGTATCCGGGCAAAAATCATTCTTTCACTATCCATCCCGGGTTTAATTGTGCGCGGTTTGTGAAAGTAATATAATAAAGGTTAGTGCGTTTCTAGGTTTCTGATCACTATTCTGCTTTTTTCACATAGATCAAGGCATGGTTGATAGGAAAATGAAGGAGGTCCAGCATGGCGGAAGAAAATTTCTCCCAAATCAAAGATCGGGACATTGGTACCGAGATGCGCGAGTCCTTTATGGATTACGCGATGAGCATCATTGTCAGCCGGGCTTTGCCGGATGTACGGGACGGAATGAAGCCAGTACACCGTCGTATTTTATATGCGATGTCTGAACTCGGAATGGCCCCGGATAAACCGCATAAGAAATCGGCAAGAATCGTTGGCGAGGTTATCGGTAAGTACCACCCTCACGGTGACTCCGCAGTTTATGAATCCATGGTTCGGATGGCGCAGGACTTCTCCATGCGTTACATGCTTGTTGACGGTCACGGAAACTTCGGTTCCATTGACGGCGATATGGCAGCGGCTATGCGGTATACAGAGGCGCGTTTATCGAAAATTGCCATGGAAATGCTGCGTGATATTAATAAAGAGACTATAGACTTTGCTCCAAACTATGATGGTGAGGAACATGAACCGGTTGTTCTTCCTGCGCGTTATCCTAACTTGCTGGTAAACGGCGTATCAGGAATCGCAGTAGGTATGGCCACCAATATTCCACCTCATAATCTTGGTGAAGTTATCGATGGGGTTCAGGCGATGATTCGTAATCCTGACATCACACCGATGGAGCTGATGGAATATATCCAAGGTCCGGATTTCCCTACAGCGGGTTTTATCCTTGGACGTGAAGGTATTCGTCAAGCCTATCGCACCGGTCGCGGTTCCGTTACGATGCGGGCGAAGGCAACGATTGAAGAGAATAACAACAAGGCGCGCATTGTCGTTCATGAGATTCCATATCAGGTGAACAAGGCTCGTCTGGTCGAGAAGATTGCCGAGTTGGTTCGTGACAAGCGGATTGACGGAATTACGGATCTCCGGGATGAATCGGATCGTAACGGTATGCGGATCGTGATTGAGCTGCGCCGGGATGTCAACCCGAATGTCGTGTTGAATAACCTCTATAAACATACGGCCATGCAGTCGAATTTCGGTATTAACATGCTTGCCATTGTTAACAATGAGCCGAAAATTTTGAACCTGCGGGACGTGTTGTTCTACTATTTGGAGCACCAAGTCATCGTTATTCGCCGCCGTACCGAGTTCGAACTCAGAAAGGCGGAAGCGCGTGCCCACATCCTCGAAGGTTTGCGGATTGCGCTGGATCACCTTGATGAGGTCATTGCGCTCATTCGTGCGTCCCAGACGACAGAGGCCGCTCGCGAGGGCTTGATTGAACGTTTTGGTCTTAGTCAAGAGCAGGCGCAGGCCATTCTGGATATGCGTTTGCAGCGTCTGACTGGTCTCGAACGCGAGAAAATTGAGAATGAATACCAGGAGCTTCTTGCCAAAATCGCGGAACTGCGCGAAATTTTGGCGAACGAGCATCTTGTGCTTCAGATCATCAATGATGAGCTTCAAGAGATTAAAGAGCGCTTCTCCGACGAGCGCCGTACAGAGATTACGGTTGGGGAAGACAGCATCCTGGATGAGGATCTGATTCCACGGGAAGAAGTGATCATCACCATTACGCATACCGGTTATATCAAGCGTCTGCCTGCGAACACGTATCGCAGCCAGAAGCGGGGTGGACGTGGCGTCGTGGGGATGGACACGAAGAGCGAGGACTTTGTTGAGCATCTCTTCGTGACGAATTCTCACCATTACCTCATGTTCTTCACGGACAAAGGGAAGGCGTATCGACTGAAAGCCTATGAGATTCCGGAGCTTAGTCGTACGGCACGCGGAACACCGATCATCAACCTGATTCAGATTGAGCAGGGTGAATCGATTAATGCCGTGATCCCGGTGGAGAACTTTGATAGCGATAATTTCCTGTTCTTTGCCACACGCCAAGGTGTTGTCAAGAAAACCCCGCTTGAGGATTATGTGAATATCCGCAAGGGCGGTCTGATTGCAATTAACCTGCGCGAGGATGATTCCTTGATTGAGGTCAAGCTGACAGACGGTCAGCAGGAGATCATTATAGGAACGGCGCAGGGAATGTCCATCCGCTTCAAGGAGAGCGATGTGCGCTCGATGGGAAGAAGTGCGACAGGCGTAAAAGGGATTACGCTGGATGACGATGACGAAGTCATCGGCATGGACGTTGTGGATCGGGAGCTTGATATCCTCATTGTAACGACCAAAGGTTACGGCAAGCGGACGCCAGCGAGTGATTATCGCAGCCAGACCCGTGGCGGTAAAGGGATCAAGACGATTAATATTACGGAGAAGAATGGACCGGTTGTAGCATTGAAGGTCGTGAAATCGGAAGAAGATCTCATGATCATTACGTCTAGCGGTACCATTATCCGTACTAGCATGGAAGGCATCTCCACCATGGGCCGTTATGCTCAGGGTGTGAAATTGATCAACATCCGTGAGGACGATTCTGTTGGTACGGTGTGCCGTGCGGATAAGAGCGATGATCCGGAACCGGATGATGAAGATGAAGAAGGCCAGGACGGCGACACAACGCCGACAGAGGCAACTGAAGAATAACGAAGTAAGAGGGTATAGATGCAGATTTGCATCTATGCTCTTTTTTTGTGCTTTTGGATTACAAATTCAGGGAATTGGTATTGTACAGGCTGCGGAAGTCGAACTATAATATGTATAATATAAGGTGAAGTTTGCTGCCATGGTGCAGCCTAATAGATGGAGAGGGTTGATCATGACGATCAAAGCCGTGAATGAAGTGGTGGCCGGTGTGAAGCTGGCTAAAGATGTGCACACGCCTCTTGGAGGATTGTTGCTTCAAAAAGGAAAGGTCTTGCTTCCGCGGGATCTGGAAGTACTCAAAGCTTTTATGGTGGATCAGGTTGCTGTAGAGTCTGTAGAAGCAGATAGTACAAGAATACCAACTGTAAAATCTGCAGGGCAGAAGCCGTCGCTGATTTTTACAGGGAGTCAGCAGGGGGATGGGACCGAAGAGGCACCCGTTCGAAAAGACCTTCCCCTGCACGAAGAGTACGACAAAACCATGATCTTGGTCAAAAACTGTTATCAATCTGCAATAACGGGCGAGCTTCGAATGTATGAGGTTCGTAATCAGCTGGATAATTTATTGAAGCATCAGCAGGATTATCATATTCTCAAATTTATTCCACGCATGACAAATCGTCATGATTACCGGTATCACAGCGCTGTGCTCTGTGCCCTTTCTTCATATAAGCTGGCACAGTGGGTAGGGCTTCCGCAGAAAGACTGGATGCAAGTGGCTTTTGCGGGACTGCTGCATGATATCGGCAATGCTAAAATTGATCCGATTGTGTTAAACAAACCTTCCAAACTAACCGAAGAAGAGAACGAGGAAGTGCGCCAGCATACAACTTACGGATATCAGATCCTTAAGAATGTGGCGGCGGTGAATGAAGGGGTGCGGCTCGCGGCCCTGCAGCATCATGAAAAAGTAGATGGCTCAGGTTATCCGCTTCGTCTTGAAGGGAATAAGATTCATATCTATGCCAAAATCGTAGCCGTAACGGATATCTTTCATGCGATGACCCTGGACAAGTTTTATCGGAATGCCCAGTCTCCATATCGAGTGCTGGAACAGATTCAGCTTGAAGCCTTCGGCAAACTGGATCCGAAGATCGTTCAGACCTTCATTCATAAAGTGACAGCCTTGCATTCAGGAACCAGGGTGCGTCTAAGCAATGGCAGCTCAGGGGAAATTGTATTTACCGACAGCCAGCATCCGACAAGGCCGATGGTATCGGTTCAAGGGGAGATTATCAATCTGGTGCAGCAGCGACAGCTCTATATAGAAGAAGTCATTTCCTAGTTTTAAAAAAAGGGTTGACCTACATAAGAATGCTGTGATATATTATTTCTTGCCGCTTCTGAGCGGATATATATCGCAGCTTTCATTGAAAGAAAGTTTTTCAAAAAAAAGCTTGCTAAGTACTTGAGAGTGTGATATATTATAAGAGTTGCTGGTGCGAACGAGATGCACCGACAACGAAGAAG
>NZ_BIMC01000002.1 GCF_004000885.1 Paenibacillus glucanolyticus NBRC 15330 | reverse complement strand
CGGCGGCTTGTCCGGCGGCAGGCGTTGCCGTGCCGCCGCCAGCCCATGGCTGCGCGAGCTCGCCGCGCAGCTGCTGCAGCAGGCCTTGCAGCTTGGTCAGCAGTGCCTGCTGACCTGTCGCGGCCTGCGCTGCGCTGCCAGCGCCTCCTGCTGGAGTGCTGGCCTGCTGCGGTACGGTTTCAGCTGCTGCGCCGCTCGCAGCACCGGCTAGAGGAGAAGATGCAGGCACGGCGCCTTTTCCCCCATCTCCAGCAGGCACGGCGCCGACACTTATAACAGACACCAGCTGCTGCTCAAGAGACTGCAGTAATTGATGGAGCTGAGGTCCAAATACTGCCTGATGCAGCCCCTTCACACTTTCGGGAGTAATCGGCAGTCCGCGATGAAACGCGATAGCAGCCGACTCCGCCCATTCTGCCGCAGGAACCATTGGTGGTTTCACGGCCAACGCCTCACGAAACATAGCTATATTTTCCTTCGTTAACGGAACTCCTGCCGTCTGCATGCCCTTAATCATTTCCCGGTTTTCCTTCGTATCCGGGAGACCGGCAAAATCCAGCACCTCCGCCATGGAGGATGGGGACAACGGCTGGCCCGGCGTTGGACTAAGCGGCTTGAGTACGGCTGTCCCTCCCTCTCCCGGTGGCTGAACCTGCAGAAGCGCGGTTTCTCCGGCTCGAAGCGGCGTTTCCAGTTTTGCCTTCACTTGAACGCCCTGGATCTGCACTAACGCTTCCTGCCCATCTTCCGATACGTTCATAACCACACCGCGAACGACCTGACCCGGCTTTAATTCCAACGTCTTGGCGTCTCCCGGCTTTTGCTCTCCCAGGAGTCCGCGAATCAACGATCCGATGTTCACGATTTATCCTCCCACGCCTTCTATTTACCTTATATATCGGCAGCAGCCCGCCTTTTGACGAGGGCGGGCTGCATCGAATTCTAGAATAAAGACAATTGCTCAATCTCCATGTTTTTCAAAAAACTTCTCCGGTGCATGGACGTAGGTCCGTGCAATTGCAGCTGTTCCCGGTGAAATTTGGTTGCGTAGCCTTTATGTACTGCAATTCCGTATTCCGGATATCGCGCCTCCCATTCCCCTTCACACAATCTGTCACGGGTGACCTTCGCAATAATGGAGGCCGCGGCAATGGACTGGCTTTTTGCATCGCCTTTGATAATCGCACGCTGCGGGATATCGCAATCCACCTTCTCAGCATCAACAAGCAAAAATTGAGGGGTGACCGCCAATTGCTCAACAGCCATCTTCATCGCAAGCCTTGCCGCTTGTTTAATGTTGATCCTGTCGATCGTTTCCGCATCCACCAACCCCACACCGACAGCGAGCGCATCTTCCATGATGAGATCATAGAGTGTCTCCCGCTTCTTGGCACTGAGTTTCTTCGAATCATTAATCCCTTCGATCACTAACCCTTCCGGTAAAATAACCGCCGCCGCAACCACATCTCCGAACAAACAGCCCCGGCCAACTTCGTCAATGCCTGCAATATGTATATAATGATTCCAATAGTCACGCTCGTACATTAATAAATCCGTCATAGGTTTAACCCCTTTGGTTCCGAATTACCGCTTGTTTCAAGTCCGTACATACGGTCTGTCAACTACACTCTCAATCTAGTAACTCTTCTAGATTATCACACAAGACACAGGGCGTCACCCTTTCGCAGCAAACGCCGATTCCAGAACAGGTAGGATCATACCATTTCAACAAAAAGAGCTGCCATCACCGGCAGCTCTTACCTTGTCTTACATTCACTTTTTTATCACGTGCCAAAAACAAAACCTTTATGCTGTATCATCCTCATGGCGGACATGAGCAGAGATGTTATCGCATTATCCCCAAGCTAATCAATAAGGGGACTCCATCGAATAGCGGCCCAGCTTGCCTGCACGGAGCTCACGCAGGAATATGCTCGAGGCTTTTTCCAGATCGACTCTGCCGCCGCTTACGATACAGCCGCGTTTTCTTCCGACCGCTTCCATGACGGCAACGATTTCATCCGGATTGTCCAGATCCGTCGGACGTTCCTTGAGATCAAATCGCTCACTCATCGTCTTCCAATAATAGTTGGAGAAATATTTGATCGCAAAATAGGCAATATCCTCTACGTTCAATATTTCTTCCTTGATCGCGCCGGTTACCGCAAGTCGGTACCCTACATTCTGATCCTCAAACTTCGGCCACAAGATACCTGGTGTATCCAGCAGCTCCATCTCCCCGCCGGCAACCTTAATCCACTGCTGCCCTTTCGTTACACCTGGACGATCCCCCGTCTCCGCGATGTTACGGCCAGCAAGCCGGTTAATCAGAGTGGACTTGCCCACATTCGGTATACCTACAATCAACACACGCATCGCACGCGGATTCATTCCCTTGGCGATTTGTTTGTCGATTTTTTCCTTCAACAGCAATTTAATCTGGTTTGGAATATCCTTGATGCCTGTTCCTGTTGATGCATCTACAGGAAAGGCCGTTAGGCTATTTTCTTTAAAATAAGCCTGCCATTGCCTTGTAACCTCAGGATCGGCCAAATCGGCTTTATTCATGATGATCAGCCGCGGCTTGCCCTGCAAAATCTCGTCAATCATCGGATTTCGGCTTGAGAGCGGAAGCCTCGCATCGATCAGCTCAATTACAGCATCGATCAGCTTCAGCTTCTCCTGAATTTGGCGGCGCGCTTTGGTCATATGTCCAGGAAACCATTGTATTGTCAAACGTCGTCACCTCTACTTTGCTCTGCAAACTTTCATCGTTCTATAGCGTCGTGGCTAATGGTTGATGAGCCCTACGTCTTTAATCGGCCAGAAAATCAAGTCTGCTCGACCGATAATATCCCCCAAAGGAACATATCCTATCATTCGGCTGTCTGTGCTGTTGGAACGGTTATCCCCCATCACAAACACATGGCCTTCTGGAACAACGCCTTCCGGAACGAAGGAGTTCGGAAAATCTGTGTTATTGTATAATCTGTCCTCAGCATGGGCCTTATCAATTGCTTCCTGTATGTAGGTTTCATTCACAGGCTCTCCGTTGACAAGCACTTTATCGCCTTCAACTTTAACCGTATCACCAGCAACAGCGATCACGCGTTTAATGAAATCCCTACCCTCATCAGGAACATGGAATACGATGACTTCTCCACGCTCTGGCTTGCGGATATCATATAGAATCTCGTTAACAATCAACTTTTGATTGGATACAAAATTAGGTTCCATAGACGGACCTTGCACAATAAACGGTTTAAAGAGAAGCCAGCGAATGAGAACGACGAGAACCAGAGCAATAAGAAGAGCCTTTAGCCATTCTACCAGCTCGTTTTTGGCCTTCTTGGCCGGTTTCCCCACGTTTGTGTCCAATGCCTCATGTTGTTGATCTTTCTCCATAACCCACCGTCCTTCTCTATAGATCGCTTTCCATAATAGCGATTTTTGGATATACAAAAGGGGCTTGTATATACGCACAAGCCCCTTTTTACCGCCTTGTAATTAACGACGAATTTCTTTAATTCTCGCTGCTTTACCGCGCAGTTCACGAAGATAATAAAGCTTCGCACGACGCACTTTACCACGGCGAGCCACTTCGATTTTATCGATTTTAGGCGAGTTGATTGGGAAAGTTCTTTCCACACCAACACCGTAAGAAATTTTACGAACGGTAAAAGTCTCACTGATTCCGCCACCGCGACGTTTAATTACAACACCTTCGAACAACTGGATACGCTCACGAGTTCCCTCGATAACCTTTACGTGTACTTTCAAAGTATCACCAGGACGAAAGCTCGGAATATCCTTGCGAAGTTGTTCTTCAGTAATCGCTTGAACGATATTCATCATCTATGACTCCCTCCTCTCACACAGGCGTTCTTGCATCTTCCGGAAATTCTATGTATTTCCTTCATTATCCGCAGCGGACCACCGTATTCACAACAAAAGAAATAGTATCACATTTTGCGGTTAGAATCAAGTATTTCATCTTTACACCCATCCAGATGATCCATAATTATAGTACACTCACCTTTAAAAAACCACTTTTGGCATGTAAGATAACATGTCAAAAGTGGTTAGACTAAGATTAATTTACGGATTCTTTCGAATCGCTTGCCTCTTTATGGCGCTTGCCGTAATATTCCAGAATATCATCGACGGTTTGAAAGGATACTTCTGTATGATCTTTTTCCATTTGATTGTTATACGTTACATTATTATCTGACACGATTAAGGGCCTCCTCAACAATGCTTATGTCTTGTTTCCAATAATGTATTAACCACAAACATTTCGGCTGTAACATGTAAAATCTTGCAGCTGTTCTTATTTTAATAACCCATTCTGGTGATATTGAGCCTGGCGGCGGTCTGTGTAGATGTAACGGTTTGGGTCTGTGCAGACAAATTATATAGCTGTACGGTATCGCCAACCTTCATGTTGATAACGGCAGAGCCGGATACCCGATCGTCATTTGCACTAGATGCCATGTTGGCCGGAGAAGTCGTATTGCTATTAACCACAATTCCGAAGATGCCTGGTGAATTTTGCTGGTTGGAAAGTGCAACTTGCCAGTTGATGAAATAAAAACCTGCGGTGTTGATCGCGAGTGTCGTGGTTCCATTAAAAGTCACGCCTTGCAGTTCATTTTGCGAGAAGATGATGGGCGACATCGCTGGAACCGATTGGGTCCTTCCCGCCGCGTTATAAAGTACAGCTCCCCCAACCCATGGCCCGGCCCCCGTTGAACCAGCAGCATCGGTTACTTCAGACGCTCCTGCGGCTCCTGCTGTTCCCGTACGGCGAATTACCGCTGTAACCTCAACTCCGCCCGTTGGCCCCGTAGAACCGATTACTCCAGTCACTCCTGTGGTGTCTATTGGGCCTGTTAACCCCGTGATGGTTACTGCACCTGTCACTCCTGCGGCTCCTGTAACACCCGTAAATCCTATGGAGACAGTTGAACCCGCGATTCCTGCTACGCCCGTAGTTCCCGTAACCCCAACCACACGCGCTGCTCCGCTTGGAACGGTTACTGCCCTTCCACTTACAGCACCCTTCGGTCTCGTCATCCCAGTTCCCCCGGTGGTACCCGTAACTCCATTACATCCGGGCGCTCCCAATAGACCTCTATCACCCGTGACCCCAACTACACCTGTTGGCGCGGTCGGACCCGCTGTTCTAGCTGTGCCTGCTGGACTTGCCGCTCCCATTCTACCTGTCGGCCCTCTCGATCCCTTAAGGCTCGCTCTGCCTGTCGCTCCGATGGATCCAAACGCTACTGTTGCTCCCGTATTTCCTGTCGCCCCGGTTGAACCTCTTACTCCTGTCATTCCAGTAATGCCCCCCGGAGTCATTACTCTTGCAGTACCTGTAGCCCGATTCTTTCCCGTCGCACCTGCAGCCACCGTCAGGCCCATTAGTCCCGCGACTCTGATTCGACCTGATTCCAAGGAATCTCCTGCTTCAGCAGTTTCTCTTGAGCTCGGAGAACCGTGTCGTTGAGCGGTTTTAGCTTCTACATGATCCTGAACATGATCAGCACTGGTGTTCTTTAAGATAGACAATAATGACTGCAATGCAGCTTCCCGGACCGCTTTCGGAAGGTTCAGACCCGAAACAACACCTGACAGGGCATTGGTATAGTTGGCCAGTTGAACGCTCAAGTCACCTGAAGATGCACCGTTCCCCAAGAGCCTATCCATTCCTTCTGTAAAAGCTTGCATCCCGCCAAGCTCCTGCTTCGAAACACCCAATACACTGCTCTTCTGATGGATACCTTGAAGAACATCTCCAAGGCGCTGTCTGGATCGTTCACCCGGGTTCTTGACAGCATCCATAACATATCGCGGCAAATTGATCACCAGATTTGCTAACGGAATCGGATCAGAACGCTGTGCCGGATCATTCATCACGGTTTGAATGCCATTCTGAACTTCCGCAAGCACTGGATTAATGACACTGCCTACGCCAATGCGTTCCCCAAACGTTTGCAGCAAGGTTACGACCCCATTCAGTCTTGAGGCAATATTCTGCAGGTAATCTGCATTCGGAATCGTCACAACTTGCTGGACCGCTTCCTTCATACTGCGGCGTTCTCTTCGTGCAAACCTCATGCCGGACACCAGCTCGTTCAGGCTCTGTAATTGTATTTTGATTCGAGTGAAGTTGTCATTCTCTGGCAACTCCACAAATGCACTTGTCAGCGAAGCCAATTGGGAAATCAGCGCAACAAACCTCGCGGCTTCGGTCCTCCTCACTCGTATTCGTCCAGAAGCCAGCCCACGGATCACGGCTTTATTGCCCTTACGCCTCCTCTTCTCTTGCATCTAACCTACTCACCCCTAACAATTCTCATTCATCCGCAAACGCCTATGTAGGCACATTATTCAATGGATATGGATTATGTTCTCGTCAGCCTCTCTTATTATTGTTATTGATTTTGGCAGTAATCTATACGAAAAAAAGGAAAGATCGGCATACGCAGATCTTTCCTTTGTCTATGGCATTCATTATAAACGTTTCGATTCTTGCTGAAGCTTTGCGATATAAATCCGATCCTGTTTGGACAATTCCAGCTTGTCCAACAATTCAGGGCGACGCTCCCAAGTCCGTCTGAGCGCTTGTTCACGGCGCCACACTTCGATATTCGCATGATGGCCGCTGAGCAGAATATCCGGCACCTTCCATCCCCTGAATTCAGCCGGACGGGTATAGTGAGGGTATTCCAGCAGCCCTGTACTGAATGAATCCGTCACCGCCGATGTCTCATTGCCAAGAACACCCGGCAGCAATCGAACCACGGAATCAATAACAACCATTGCGGGCAGCTCTCCGCCTGTAAGCACATAATCCCCGATGGATAATTCATCAGTAACCAAATACTCGCGGATGCGTTCATCATAGCCCTCGTAATGACCGCATATGAACACAAGATGCTCTTCCTGAGACAGTTCTTCCGCTTTCTTCTGTGTAAACGTCTCGCCTTGCGGGCACATCAGAATAACGCGTGGAGGCTTAACGCCCTCTGATGATTTCGATGAGCCCTCCGCCAGCCCAGCCTCTTCCTCGTTGTTCGAAATCTGATCATAAGAACGTGGAGTTAGAATATCCTCCACTGCGGCAAATATCGGATCCGGCTTTAACACCATCCCGCCCCCACCGCCATATGGCGTATCATCCACCTGACTATGCTTGTTCCCGGCATACTGGCGGAAGTTGATAGCATTTAAATGCACAATTTGTTTCTCGGCCGCTTTACCTAAAATGCTCGAATGGAACACACCGTCGAACATTTCCGGGAACAGCGTCAGCACATCAATCCGCATGGACTATAACAACCCTTCCATAAGATGCACGCGGACAAGCTTGGCTTCCTTATCTACGTCAAGAACGACATCCGGGATGGCTGGCAGCAGAACTTCCTTGCCTTGAGGGGTCTTCACAACCCATACATCATTAGCTCCGGGCGTTAAAATTTCTGAAATCGTGCCAAGCTCCTCTGCCGGTTCATCATCTGTCAGCACCTTGCAGCCAATGATCTCATGGAAGTAATACTCGTTGTCCGGAAGCTCCTCCTGAAGGTCCGCTTTGATCTTCAGCAGAGAGCCTTTATACTTCTCAGCATCGTTAATTCCATGCAGCTCTTTGAATTTAAGGACATACATATTTTTATGAAAACGGGATGTATCCACCGTTGCTTCAATCATGCTCCCTTTGTCCGGGACAATAAACAGCTTGCTCTTAACAGCAAATCGCTGGTCAGCAAAATCCGTATGCGGCATCACTTTGACTTCTCCGCGGATTCCATGCGTATTCACGATTTTGCCTACGGTAAACAACTTTTCAGACATGGTCTTCCTCCTGCATCACTTAATGAACGTTCGCTCATGTATGACCGACTGATTTCTTCAGCATGTACGAAAAAGGGCTAGGACATGCATCCTAACCCCCTTTCGTATATTTTAAGAAATGATATCAACGGTCACCCGTTTATCCATTTTAACTGCCGCCGATGTTACGACTGTACGCAATGATTTGGCGATACGCCCCTGTTTGCCTATGACCTTCCCGACATCGTCAGGATGCACGTACAGCTCATATACAATCAAGTGCTCCTTCTCAACGGTCTTCACAGTCACATCTTCTGGATGATCCACTAAAGCCTTAGCAATAACGCGAACTAATTCTTCCATAGATAACCCTCGCGATCAGTCTTATTTCTGATGCTTCAGCTCATGAAACTTCTTCATTACGCCCGCTTTGCTCAGCAAGTTGCGAACAGTATCAGATGCTTGCGCACCATTTTGAAGCCAGTTCAGTGCTTTCTCTTCATCGATCTTAACTTCAGCCGGCTGAGCAACCGGATTGTAATAACCGATTTCCTCGATAAAGCGGCCGTCACGTGGGGAACGGGAATCAGAAACCACCACGCGGTAGAAAGGAGCCTTGTGAGCACCCATGCGTTTCAGACGAATACGTACTGCCATTTTGAAAATTCACCTCCTTCAAAAAATGTCCATGCTTATGTCCAAACTTAACGGAATGGGAACTTCATGCCTTTTCCACCAGTCAAGCCTTTTAACTGTTTCATTGCTTTATTTTTACCGCCTTTGGGACCCATCATATCCGAGAATTGTTTCATGACGCGGCGCATTTCATCAAACTGCTTGATCAGCCGGTTCACTTCAGCCAGCGAGGTTCCGCTGCCGGCCGCAATCCGTTTGCGGCGGTTGTGATTGATAATATCAGGCTGCTGCTTCTCCGCTGTAGTCATGGAGTGGACAATGGCCTCAATGCGTCCCATCTGCTTCTCGTCAACTTTGAGATCCTTGGTCTGCTTCATCTTGCCCATGCCGGGAATCATATCCATCAGCTGATCCAACGGACCGAGCTTCTTCACTTGGTCCATCTGTTCCAGGAAATCCTCAAACGTAAATTCAGCATTACGCATTTTACGTTCCATTTCCTTGGCTTTGTCTGCATCAATATTCGATTGGGCTTTCTCAATAAGGGACAGCATATCGCCCATACCGAGAATCCGGGATGCCATCCGTTCCGGATGGAACGGCTCCAGGGCATCAATCTTCTCACCCAGCGCCGCGAACTTAATCGGGCATCCGGTAACAGCTTTGACCGAAAGGGCAGCACCGCCTCGGGTATCACCGTCCAGCTTGGTCAATACAACGCCTGTAAGCGTCAATTGCTGATTGAAGCTTTCCGCCACATTCACCGCATCCTGACCTGTCATCGCATCAACAACAAGCAGCACTTCATCGGGATTTACAACACTGTGGATTTGCTTCAGTTCTTCCATCAGTTCTTCATCGACATGCAAACGGCCCGCAGTATCGATAATAACATAATCGTGACCGTTATCCTTGGCATGCTGCAAGCCTTGCTTCGCAATCTCAACCGGGCTTGTCTTGTCTCCAAGAGAGAATACAGGCACATTAATCTGTTCTCCAAGGACCTCAAGCTGTTTGATCGCTGCCGGACGATAAATGTCACCGGCTACGAGCAGCGGTCGGCTGTTCTGCTTCTGCAGCAGCTTGGCCAGCTTACCGGATGTCGTCGTCTTACCTGCACCTTGCAGACCGGCCATCATAATGACCGTAGGCGGTTTATTGCTCTTAACCAGTTTGGCCTGGCTGCCACCCATCAGCTCCGTCATTTCTTTATTAACGATGTCGATGATCACCATGCCGGGCGTAAAGCTGTCCATCACTTCCTTGCCGATGGCCTTCTCTTTCACTTTGGATACAAAATCCTTAACCACTTTGAAGTTAACGTCGGCTTCAAGAAGCGCGAGTCTTACTTCACGCATGGCGGCTGTTACATCTTCTTCGGACACCTTGCCTTTACCACGAAGCTTGCTGAACACATTCTGTAGTCTGCTGGTCAATCCTTCAAAAGCCATATCCGCCACCTCCGTTCATACTTAATCCCATACCTTTAATCGTTCAACCATATCGGTCATTACATTCTTATCATGTTCATCCAGGTCGCTAATCTCCACCCATTTCCGAAACTTATCCAGCTCACGGACACGCGTTTCATGCTTGCTCAGCAGCCCAAGCTTCTCTTCGTAAGACTCAAGCACCTGCTCTGCACGCTTAATATGTTCATAGACGGCCTGACGACTAATCTCAAATTCACCAGCGATTTCTCCCAAGGAAAAATCGTCATGGAAATAATATTTCAAAAAGGTCTGCTGCTTCTCTGTCAGCAGCTGCTCATAAAAATCGAACAGCAGATTGATCCGGTTCGTCTTCTCGAGCCGATTCTCCTGACTCATTTAAGGGCACCCCCCTCGTCAAGGAAAAACACTTTACAGTTCGCTTAACGAACCTTATCATACATAAAACAAAGAAGGATGTCAAGCAATTTCCCTTGTCATCCTTCTTCATGTGCAGCAAGCCTTTTTCCTACCCTGTTTACCCGACAGGAAGAAGGTAGATCAGTATCGCAAAAAAGTGAAGAATCGATCCCGCAAGTACAAACAAATGCCAGATCGCATGATGGTACGGGAAGCCCCGCCATACGTAAAAGATGGTGCCTAGGGTGTACAGCACGCCGCCAAGAGCGAGCAAATTCATACCCTGCGGTGCCACAACGGCGGTTAAAGGGTTCCAGGCAATAACGATCAGCCAGCCCATCGCAATGTAGAATATCGTGGAGAGAAACAGAAACTTCTTCACGAAGAAGGCTTTGAAGATGACGCCGAACAGTGCAACTCCCCAGACGATTCCGAAGAGGCTCCATCCAAGCGTTCCACGAATAGCCACCAGCAGGAAGGGAGTGTACGTTCCTGCGATAAACAAGTAAATGGAGGAATGATCCATAAACTCAAAGAAATCCTTGGCTTTACCGTCCCTCAAGCCGTGAACCAGCGTTGAACTCAAATACAGCAGCAGCATCGTCGAGCCGTAGATCGTAAAGCTGACAATATGCCATGCAGTGCCCTTCAAACTTGAAAATACAATCAAGAGCACCAGCGCAGCAACACTTAGCGCCGCTCCTATGCCATGTGTTATTGCATTCGCTATCTCTTCTCGGCGTGGATAAGTGTAAGTATTGGCCATAACAGGTATCCTTTCGCTTGAAATCTTATACTTCATTATAAGCCCTGCCAGCATACAAAATCCAGCAAGCATCCAGATCAACGCCCTTTTGAACGGAAAAATTGCAAAATGGCGTCGACGATTTGACGCGAGGCAGTGCCATCACCAAAGGGATTGCTGGCTCTTGCCATGTTGCGGTAGGTCTCCTCATCCGTTAACAGCTTCTCTATTCCTGCCACTACCTCATCGCAATTCGTGCCAACACACTTTAAGGTGCCCGCTGTAACCCCTTCAGGACGCTCTGTCTTGTCTCTCAATACCAGAACCGGTTTCCCCAGCGACGGCGCTTCCTCCTGAATACCCCCGGAATCCGTCAAGACGAGATATGCGCGCTGCATGATATGGTGAAGATCAACAACATCCAGCGGTCCTGTCAGATGAATTCGCTCATGTCCCTCCAGAGCTTGCGCTACCGCCTGCTGCAGAACGGGGTTCGGATGAACCGGATACACCACTTCGACATCCGGGTGGCTCTGGACGGTTCGCTTTACAGCCTCAAGCACGCCCTTCATAGGTTCACCCCAATTCTCCCGGCGATGCATTGTGATGAGAATTAAGCGAGCATTTTCCTGTAACTTGCTCTGTATAGGGTGCTCAAAGGGAGCCTGCAGCGTCCATTTCATGGCATCGATCCCCGTATTCCCCGTTACATACACATGATCCGTACGATGCTCGGCTCTGAGATTGGAAGCTGACAGCGCTGTAGGAGCGAAATGCATATCGGCTATTCGGCCAATCCATTCCCGGTTCATCTCCTCCGGAAATGGCGCGTATTTGTCATAGGTCCGCAATCCCGCCTCCACATGCCCAACCGGCACTTTCGCATAATAGGCCGCCAAGGCGCCTATGAATGCCGTTGTTGTATCCCCGTGAACCAGGACCAGATCGTACCTTTGCGCCTGGAATACATTTTCCATTCCTTTTAACAGGTCGGCACTAAGGCTGTACAGCGACTGTCCTTCCTTCATCATATTTAAATCCATCTGAGCCTCGATCTCAAAAAATTGAAGAACCTGATCCAGCATTTCCCGATGCTGGGCGGTGACACAAACGATTGGGGTCAATCCCGGAGTACGTTCCAATTCCTTGACCAACGGTGCCATTTTGATCGCTTCTGGACGCGTTCCGAAGATAACAAGAACATTTTTTTGATCCACGAATCTTCACACTCCCCCTCGCTTTCATATGAAAAGATATATCTGGGATGACATATCTTAAGCATTATATGGAAATTTGATAGATTCGTTCTGGTCATACGCACGCTTGAGAAAAACCATCCATTTTTCAATCACTCGGCTCATTCGTCCAATTCTATGAAGCTAGCATTGCATATATTATTGCGAGAACAAAGAAAGGAGGAAACCTCTTGGCTGTCATCATTTATCCCAGAACGATGAACTGGTCGTACATGAAACAGAGACCGCAGCAGCTAATGACACAATTGGGCTCGCTTGGTCATCAGGTTTTCTTCGAAAACCTGGCACCGCTGGATAAGGAGTTTAAAGAGATTGAACCGAATGTGTATCTGTTTACGGATACCAAGGCATTTCTGCACAAAAAGCTGCCTGCATTGCGAAAGGAGCATCCCGTTGCCGTCTGGACGACCTGGTCCAAGCTCCGGACGCGCATTTCCACGCTCTTTGACCCTGATATTACAATCTACGACTGCTGTGATGAATTTCCACATTGGGCTAAATACGAACCCAAAATGATTGACGAGGCGGATCATGTCGTATGTACGGCAGAGGTCATTCGCACCCGATTGTCACTGGCATACCCCGACAAACCACTGACCTTGATTCCGAATGGCGCTGATGCTTCGTTTTTTCATATTCCATCCAGTGATAGACCCGCTGATCTGCCTCCGGGTCCTGTTGTTGCTTATATCGGTGCTTGGGCCTATTGGGTAGATCATGAACTGTTCGCTAAAGCCGCCATTCAATTTCCGAACGTCCAGTTTGTATCCATTGGAGCTCCTTACGGCAGCTCAGGCGACTATTCGAAGCTGCCTAACGTGCATATACTCGGGGAAAAGCCGCACCACGAGCTCAAGCGTTACCTCACTCATATCGACGTTGCGTTGATTCCATTCCAATACCATCCGATTACGCTCGCAACCAATCCCGTTAAAGCCTATGAATACTTGGCATCGGGTGTCCGGGTGCTATCAACGGCCTTGCCGGAATGCATCGCCATGGAGCCGCATGTAACCACTGCGACAACCCATGACGATTTCCTTGTTAAGCTGGCCTCCATGCTTCATCACCCTGACACTGCAGAGCATAAGCTGGCCCGGATTGCGTACGCCCGAGAGAACCGCTGGATTGAGCGCGGACTGAAAGCCGATCAGGTCATCCGGCTAGTCCTCCATGATAAAGGCTTGACATCGAATTGATCCCGTACAACTTACTTCGCACGCAAGCATTCGGCTATGGATTGACCAATACGTCAGCGTACCGCGATCGTATCCTTCAGGAAGTCACACATGCGGACAGAGAATGGGTTCTCTGGAGCCTCAGCAGGTCTTTTCCCATGAGAAGAACACTCATTTCCTTCCCTATGCCTGCACATATCCCGGACGCTGTAGTCTGTATATGTGTTCATGGTGTTCCTCTCTATTGGAAAAAAACCTGGCTGATCGCAAGGCTCACCCATTGGAACGCCAGGCTCCCCGCTGCCCGATTTCTGCCTTACGATCTGCTGCCACTGGACTCAAGACTTGTTCTGAATCTGAATCCATCACTAAACGATTCGTTTCAAAAGGAACTGCCGTATATTCTCCCGATACTTGCATCCACACAGATTCAAGCGAAACAAACTGGAGACAAAGGGGATTTATCTCCTGTGGTCCCTGCTCAACCTGCAGTTTCCATATTGATGAGCATTCATAATATGAAAGACACTCTGGGCTGGAGCATCCGTTCTGTGCTGGCACAAACCAACGAAAACTGGGAGCTGCTGATTGGGGATGACGGCTCTGGGGACGAGAGTCTTGAGGAAGCCTGCGCTTATCAAGACAGCAGAATACGTGTTCTTTCGCAAGCGCGTAACCGCGGGAAAGCCTTGATGATGAACCGGCTGCTCTTTGAAGCACGGGGGCGTTACATTCTGGAACTGGATGGGGATGACTGGCTGGCACCGAACGCAGTAGCACTCCTGACCGAAGCGCTTGACCTGAATCCGGATGGCGGTATCGCCACGGGATGGTATGGCTGCTGGGAACGAACCAGGCAGTTCGGTCCGCTGTGGAGAAGAGATGTGGACTCCGGCAGGCTTCATTCAGAATCATCCGCTCCGTTGCCCAATCCATCGAATGACCGCAGTCACCCGATCGTGCCCAGAATGTATCGCAAATCTTCTCTGATTGCCATCGGCGGCTGGTGGAATCGTGAGGATCGCCTCGGACGTATCTTCGAAGATATGGACGTCACCTCCCGTCTCCTGAAACACAACTCTCTAGCTCATGTCACGGCTGTCCTCTATCATCGTGTCATCGACGGCACCAGTATCAGCCAACGTAATCGTAATCTGTTCAAAAGCTGGAATCAGCAGTCAGACAAGATCTAGAACGCATTCGCAAAGGAGGTGAACGTAATGCATATTGCCGCTTCCGGATACTATGGCATGGGAAACTTCGGAGATGACTTGTTTCTTCACACCCTTAGGCAAGTATTCCACGAACATCACGTCTACCCTTGGAACTCCCGCTTGGATCCGCGCCGAACGGATGCTTTCATTATCGGAGGAGGCGATTTAATCACACCCTACTCGTTCAACCGTTATTACTTCCCGCCACAATTAAACGGACAGCCCACATGGGTGTATGGCGTAGGTATCGTTGATGCCTACCCCGAACACACTTGGCCCGAAGAGCAGGTAGCCGCGTATCGCGACATGATTTCCAGAGCGAACCGAGCCGTCTTCAGGGATGAACGTTCCTCGGCTATAGCCAAGCGGGCGCGATTTCATCCTAACGTGGAGACGGCTCCTGACATGGTGTTCGGCTATCGTCAGCCCGACATCCCGGTACAGCGATTTTCCAGACGTCCAACCATTGGGGTTGTTGTATTCGCCTATGAATCATTCCCTATGGACAATATGACAAAACTTCTGGGACATCTTACGGCAAAAGACTACCATGTCGTGCTTATACCGGTCATTCATCATCCGGGGAATGCGTACTCGGACTACAACACCTGTTTACAACTGCAGCGAAACATCAAGGAATGCACGCCTGCAGCTTCCGTTGAAACACTGCCGTTTCTTATGGACATTGAGCTGACTTACCGTTTCATTCAATCCGTTGACTATTTAATCTCCTTCAAACTTCATCCGTCGCTGGCCGCCTTGCGTGGGGGTAAGCCTGTACTGGCGCTCAGCACCATGAGCAAAGTGCATAGCCTCCTAAGCTCCTTTGGTCTAGGTCAGTATTTTACCGACTATCGTCAACCGCTTGAGGCCCTGATCGATAAAACCGAAACCTTCCTTAAGTACGGTCCTGGTCATGTGCAGCAAGTTATGCCTATGATCCGGGCAGCAGAGAACGAAAGTACGGCCTCGCTTCAGGATTTAAAGAATCATATTGAAGGGCACACCCGATGGTAATACAGAAAGGAGAATGACTATGTGTTGCTTCCTGTTCTGCAGACGACTTGCTGCACGAGTAAAGATGTTAACACGGCAAGTTGAGTTTCTAAGCCAGCAGACCGGACAATTGACCGAACGCGTAGAGTCACTGGAGAGTCAGGTGCTCACGGGCTTAACCATCATTCCGGAACTGATTCACTATTTCGAAGTCCGCACAGGGCAGCAAGTACGGGTCAGCACCACCTTTGTCACCTTGGAAGGCGTTGTTCTTGCAACTGCCGAGGACGGGGTACAGCTCCGTGAAGCTTCCGGAGATCTTGTGCTGATTCCATTCGCGAATATTACTTCCGTTCAATAAATCCCCTCAATGGCTGCTGATCTTCCGTTTCAAACTTTCATTACAGCAAGGAGGGAATTTCGATATGCGCTACGTGGATTGGCTGCAAGGATTTATCGGATCCGAAACCGAAGTAACGGTGTCGGGAGATGTGATCATTGGCACCCTGACCGAAGTGGGAGAAGGGACCCTCTCTTTAAAAATCCCGCCCATCATCTATGGCCCGCCAACCGATACATCTATCATCCCGCTTCGTGCGATTGAATTCGTTCGAATCGTCTCTTCTTAATCACATCCGGTTATCACTCGAATCGAACATGAAAAAGGACCGAAAGTACAACTTTCGGTCCTTTTGTGTTTGATTTAACTTCAGAAGCGTCTAATCTTCTTATTCTGCTTCATTCTCTTCTTCCTTAATCAATCCGGCAAACAAGGCATGGACAAATTGCTCCGAATCAAAAGTCTGGAGATCCCCCATCTTCTCTCCAAGCCCTACCAGCTTCACTGGCAAATTCAACTCTTGACGAATCGCAATGACAATTCCGCCTTTAGCCGTACCATCCAGCTTGGTTAATACAAGCCCGGTCACGCCGCTCTTCTCACCGAACAGTTTGGCCTGACTTAGCGCATTCTGACCTGTTGTAGCATCGAGTACCATCAATACCTCATGCGGCGCACTTGGGATTTCGCGTTGAATGACACGGAATATCTTATTCAACTCTTCCATCAGATTCGTTTTGTTCTGAAGACGCCCCGCGGTATCACAGATCAGAATATCTGCCTGCCGCTGTTTGGCTGCTTGAACCGCGTCGAACATGACCGCTGCCGGATCAGAACCCGGCTGCTGCTTAATGACCTCCACGCCAACCCGTTCGCCCCATACCTCGAGCTGTTCAATAGCACCTGCGCGGAACGTATCGCCCGCTGCAAGCATAACTTTTTTGCCCTCCTGCTTGTAACGGTGCGCAAGCTTACCAATTGTAGTTGTCTTACCAACTCCGTTTACGCCAACAAAGAGAATGACCGTAATTCCATCCGGATTCTCGCGCAGTTCATTGCTGCTGTCATCACGAAGGAGACCCATCAGTTTCTCGGACAATACCGGCTGCAAATCGGCAGCATCCTCGATCCGCCGTTTTTTCACTTCGGCACGAAGATCATCCATCAGGTCCATGACCGTATTGACGCCAACATCAGCGCCAATCAGAATCTCTTCCAATTCCTCGTAGAACTCCTCATCGATCTTTTTGCGGCGAATGACCAGGTCCGACACTTTCTCGATAAAGCCCTTCCGGGTTTTCTCCAGTCCGTCCCTGAACTGTTTCGTTACGTTTTCTGTCTTGCTGGAAATGCTCTCTTTTAACTTCTTAAAAAAGCTCATACGTTCCCTCCATGTGATGGTTTATGTTAAATTAGGCGATCTCCGCTTCCTCATCCTCAAGTCTAACCGACACCAGCTTCGACACGCCGCCCTCTTCCATCGTGACGCCGTACAGTACATCCGCCTCTTCCATCGTTCCCTTGCGGTGTGTGACCACAATAAACTGTGTTTGCTCGGAGAACTCCCGCAAATACTGGGCAAAGCGTACCACGTTCGCTTCATCAAGCGCCGCTTCGACTTCATCAAGCACACAGAACGGAACCGGCTTCACCTGTAAAATGGCGAACAGCAGCGCCATAGCGGTTAATGCACGCTCTCCCCCGGACAGCAGCTGCAGGTTTTGCAGCTTCTTGCCGGGAGGCTGGGCAACGATATCAATCCCTGTCTCAAGCAATCGATCCGGATCAATCAGGACCAGATCAGCCCGTCCGCCTCCGAACAGCTTCGTAAACACCGTACCGAACTCGCGCCGGATCGCATCAAACGTCAGCTTGAAGCGCTTGGACATTTCATCGTCCATTTCTTTAATCACCTGATACAGCGTAGTTTTCGCTTCGACCAAATCCGCCTTCTGCTCGCTCAAAAACAGATACCTCTCATTGACGCGCTGGTACTCTTCAATGGCCCCC
This sequence comes from Paenibacillus glucanolyticus NBRC 15330, assembly GCF_004000885.1. Classification (GTDB taxonomy): domain Bacteria; phylum Bacillota; class Bacilli; order Paenibacillales; family Paenibacillaceae; genus Paenibacillus_AQ; species Paenibacillus_AQ glucanolyticus. The sequence goes on along the minus strand of NZ_BIMC01000002.1, from coordinate 470,681 downwards.
AGATTCACATCACCAAGAGAAGTTATAGACCGTTTCAGATCACGAACTTCATTCTGCGCTGCCGGAATGTCTTCGGGAATCGGATACCGCTGCTTGGCAAGTTCGTAACTCAGCTCATAGTCCTCGCTTAATTTTTTCAATATATTCTCAAGCTCAACATCGAGCCGGTTTACTCCAATTTCGGTCTGGCGAAGCTGATCGTCCACAGCCCGCAGCTGAGTCCGCTGCTCCTTCGTTTCACTCTCTTCGAGCTCCAGTTTCCGGCTTAATGCGCTGCGCGCTGCCCGTTTGAATTCCAGCTGCTGCGTAGCTTCTTCCTTCTTCAGCTTGTACTGATTCAGATCCTCGATCTGCTTCACGCTCTCGCTTTGGTTCTGATTGAGGTCTGCTTGAACGGAGGCCAGCATCGTGCGGTTCTGCTTCTGTTCCTTCTCATGGTTGTCCACATCCGATTGAAGGCGTTTGAGCTGCTCCTCCAGCGAGAAGGTTTCCTGATCCAGTTTACCTTCGCGAACCTTAAGATTCGTCAGTTGACTCTGAAGTTCTTCCTTCGCCGATTCGTTTGCTTTACGGGCAAATTCAGCAGCCTGGATCGCTAGATGTGTCGACTTCTCCTCGTCTTCAAGCTCAGACAATAACTTCTGTGCCCGAACACGGTTTTCCTGAATTTCTTTTGCTTCCTTCTCGTGGCTGCTCTTCTCCTCACCGGCTAGCTCTGCTTGCTCAAGGACGTGGCGCAGCTCATGATCGAGCTGCTTACGGTCTCCAGCTGCCTGCTGTTCCTCGACACGCTTGTCGTCCCCGGCTCTTCGAAGCTCGTCCAGTTTATCCTGAGATTCAACCATTTGATTCCGGACGCTTTCAATGCCCTGCTGGAGCTTCTCCAGCTGCTTCTCGGTTTCCGAAATTTCCTGATCCAGCTGTTCCAGCTGACGCTTACGGCCCAGCAGACTGTTCGTTTTCTTATGCTGACTGCCGCCTGTCATGGAACCGCCGGCATTAACCACGTCCCCTTCGAGGGTGACCACGCGGAAGCGATAGGAGAATCTGGCTGCAATCTTGTTCGCCTGCTCCAAAGTCTCCGCAATGACAACATTGCCAAGAAGACTTCCGACAATGTTGCTGTATCTTGAATCGTATTGAACCAGCTCGGAGCCGAAGCCCACAAATCCGGCTTCCCCTTCTGCCAGCGTTCGATCCGATGCGGATACATTCCGTGGACGAATGACGTCCAAAGGAAGAAATGTCGCCCGTCCTAACTGACGCTGCTTCAAGAAGGCAATCGCCTGCCTGGATACGGACTCGTTCTCCATGACGATATGCTGAACAGATGCCCCGAGAGCTGTCTCCATCGCAAGCTCCAGCTTTTCCGGTACGCGAATAAGCTCTGCTACTGCGCCGTGAACACCTTGAAGCACGGATTTGCGAGAAGCCTTCAATACTTCCTTAACACCCAGCATAAATCCGTCGAAGTCGTCCTGAAGCTCCTTCATGGTATCACGGCGCGAAATTTGCGCTTCCCGCTTCTGCTCCCATTTCCGAAGCGCTCCCTGCGTCTCCTCCTGCAGCTTCTGCAGGGATTGATACCGCTCACTCTCACTGATATAACCGCTGCGGAGATCCGCGATCTCTTTGCCGAAACGTTCGATGCTGCGATCAATGCTCTCTTTGCGCTTCAGTAAATCTTCTTTCAACGCTTCCCATTTGCCGGACTCCTCTTGTGCCCGGTTCATCCGGCGATCCAGCGCTTCTTGCTGCTGGTCCGCATAGCGGATTTCATTCCGCGCTTGAGCCATTTGGTTCATCAGCTCCAGCAGGTTCCCTTTCAAGCTCTCTTCCTGCTGCTGGCTGATTCCACCGGTTACGCCAACCAGCTTCGCTTCTTCCGCTGACAGCTGATCTCGCACATGAGTTAATTCCTGCTGCAGTTCCTGCAGCTTGTTCTTCATTCTAGCCAGCTCGCCCACGCGCTCACCTAATCGATGATCGCCGGAGTGCAGACTCTCCTCCAGCTGCTCGCGTGTCCGTTCCAGGTTGCGGCGGCGCTCCTTAAGCACCTCACCGTAGCCCTCGCTCTTCTCAAACAGCTCGCTGAATTGAAGCAGCTGGCTCTGCAGCTCTTCCACTTCCTCTTCCAGCCGGCGAAGAGCCGATCTGTCGCTCTCCAGCTTGGCATCATGGGCGGACACCACAGTAGACAGGGCAAGCTGCTCTTCCTTCAGCTGCTCCAGCTTCGCATTGGCTTCACTCCATGAGGTATGTATCTGCTCAATTTGATATACATACAGCGAAATTTCCTTGTGTTTCAGCTCCTCGCGGAGTTCCTTATAACGAAGCGCCTTCTCAGACTGCTCTTTAAGCGGCCCGATCTGATCTTCAAGCTCTGTAACCAGATCGTGAATACGGAGCAAATTTTGTTCCGTTTCATCCAGCTTGCGCACAGACTCTTTTTTACGTGATTTATATTTAACGATCCCGGATGCTTCCTCAAAAATTCCCCGGCGATCTTCTGATCGTGTGCTCAGAATTTCCTCAATGCGCCCTTGTCCAATGATAGAATAGGCTTCTTTACCAATCCCGGTATCCATGAACAGCTCCGTTATATCCTTCAGCCGACAAGACTGCCTGTTGATGAAATACTCACTGTCACCGCTGCGGTGTACCCGTCTTGTTACGGTCACTTCATTAAAATCCAGCGGCAGTACATGATCCTCATTGTCCAGCGTAAGGGAAACCTCACCGAAATTGACCGCTTTACGCGCGTCGCTTCCGGCAAAAATAATGTCTTCCATCTTGCCACCGCGAAGCGATTTGGCGCTTTGTTCACCAAGTACCCAGCGGATCCCATCCGAAATGTTGCTCTTGCCGCTGCCATTCGGACCAACAACGGCTGTAATTCCCCGGACAAATTCCATCTCTGTCTTGTCGGCAAATGATTTAAATCCTGCTAACTCGATCCGTTTCAAAAACATATTCGACCTATCACCTCTCCTGCTATTGTAACACAAGTAGAATCGGCTTCACCGCCGTCTTTGGACGAGGTCCACTAACGTCATAAACAGCTGTCCCTAAGGCAAATGCCAGACAACGAAAAGAGCAAAAAACAGTCATCCTATCCGGTTCCGCTTGACTGCTCTTTGCTCTTTGTTTGTCATCACATCAGCGAAGCTTTAGGCATCCGCGCGTTTCAGCTGCTTTAAGGCTACTGCCGCTGCTTGCTGCTCGGCTTCTTTCTTGGATCTGCCGCTTCCGCGTCCAAGACATTCGCTTCCCATGTATACCTCCGAGACAAACTCCCGCTCATGTGCCGGTCCTCGCTCTTCTACGATACGATATTCCAGTGCGCCCATGCCGTGATGCTGGGTCAGTTCCTGAAGCTCGGTCTTATAGTCGCTCATCTGCGGACGACCATTGACGGTCACCGAGGGAAAAACATGGTCGCTCAAAAACCGGCGAACCGCTTCCAATCCCTGATCCAGATAAAGCGCCCCCACAAATGATTCAAATACATCGGCAAGAAGAGCAGGGCGGGTTCGACCGCCCGTCATTTCCTCTCCTTTGCCTAACAGAACGTAACGACCAAAGTCCAGACCTACAGCGAATTGTACCAGCGAAGGCTCGCATACGATCGCGGCCCGCAGCTTGGTTAATTCGCCTTCCGGACGGTCCGGAAAAAGGTTGTATAGGAATTCGCTGACCGTCAGTTCCAGAACGGCATCTCCTAGAAATTCAAGGCGCTCATTGTCCTGGCTCTGACTGAAGCGATGTTCGTTAACATAAGATGCGTGGGTAAAGGCCTGCTTCAGCAGCATTGCATTGCGAAACTGGATTTGAAGTTTATGCTGTAACTGCTTCAGATCTCCACTCAACACACTGTCCCCTTACTCGGCGTATTTTTTCAGGATAATCGTAGCATTATGCCCGCCAAATCCGAACGAATTGGACATGACGATATCCAAATCGGCTTTACGCGGGTGATTAGGAACGTAATCCAGATCACATTCCGGATCCTGATCCTCCAGATTAATTGTTGGTGCAATAATTTGGTTCTTCAGGCTCAGCCCGCAGATAACGGCCTCAACGCCGCCAGCTGCTCCAAGCAAGTGACCTGTCATCGACTTGGTTGAGCTTACGGCAACTTTGTAGGCATGGTCACCCAGTGCCATTTTAACCGCCTTCGTCTCCGAACGGTCGCCGACCGGTGTTGAAGTTCCGTGAGCATTAATGTAATCCACTTCCTCCGGCTCAATGCCCGCATCGCGAATGGCCATCTTCATGCAGCGTGCTGCTCCGTCCGGATCCGGCTCGGTAATATGATGAGCATCGGCACTTAAACCATAACCGATCACCTCGGCATAGATTTTAGCTCCGCGTTTTGTTGCATGCTCTAAAGATTCGATCACGAGCACGCCCGCACCTTCACCCATGACAAAACCGTCACGACCGGTATCGAATGGCCGGCTGGCCTTCTCCGGATCGTCATTACGGGTTGACATCGCACGCATAGCGCAGAAACCAGCCATCCCTGTCGGACGAATCGTTGCCTCCGCTCCGCCGCAGATCATCACATCTGCATCACCGCGCTGGATCAGACGGTATGAATCACCAATGGAATGCGTTCCGGTAGCGCAAGCCGTAACTTGCGTTGTGTTCGGACCCTTGGCTCCGAGATTGATCGACATTTGGCCGGAAGCCATATTCGCGATCATCATCGGAATAAAGAATGGGCTTACACGTTTCGGGCCCTTCTCCAGCAGGATGTTATGTTGATCCTCCCAGGTTCCCAAACCGCCGATACCCGATCCAATCGATACGCCAACCCGTTCAGCGTCGGCATTCACTCCAATTTCAAGACCGCTGTCCTCAAGTGCCTTCGAACCGGCTGCAACAGCAAGCTGCACGAAACGGTCCATTCTGCGCGCTTCCTTGCGATCCATATAATCTTCCGGGTTAAACTCTTTCATGGAAGCTGCGATCTGGGTTGTGTATTCGCTGACATCAAATGCTTCGATGCGGGATACGCCAGACCTGCCTTCCATTAAACTATTCCAGAATGTATCAAGATCTTGACCGATCGAGGTCATGACTCCCATTCCTGTTACAACGACTCTTTGTTTCAAACAAACTCACCTCTATATGGACTGCCCGTCCAGCCATGAAGTCCGAACCTCCGGCTCAAGCTGAACAAAGGCAGTAATAATCTATCACTTGTTGCCACTGAAGCTAGGATTGAATGTGGAGAAGTCCCGCCTTGCTAAAGAACGGGACTTAACTGTAATGACTTAGGTATGAGATTGTATGTAATTTACAACTTCACCTACGGTCGTAATTTTCTCCGCATCTTCATCAGAGATCTCCATATCAAACTCATCTTCCAACTCCATCACCAATTCAACTACATCGAGAGAATCAGCTCCAAGGTCGTCTTTGAAAGATGCTTCTAATGTTACGTCGGCTTCGTCAACACCCAGGCGGTCGATAACGATGCGTTTCACGCGTTCCAATACATCGGACATCCGGCTCACCTCCTCTTGGTAATTATACGAGATATGACTTCAAATTGCCATAGAAGGCATTTGAAAACGATTTAATGTCCAGCGGCCAGCGCCAGATCATCGGCGGCGTCTACATATACATACCGCCATCCACATGCAGCACCTGTCCAGTCATATAGGATGCGCTGGAAGATGCTAGAAAGGCAACCACCCCGGCAATCTCCTCTGGCTGACCGAGACGGGCGAGCGGAATACCGCCGAGCAGACCTTCCCGCATGTCCTCGGAAAGTTCCCGGGTCATATCGGTATCGATAAAACCGGGAGCCACGGCGTTTACCGTAATTCCGCGGGAAGCCAGCTCCCGTGCGGCGGATTTGGTCAGGCCGATAACACCGGCTTTGGCCGCAACATAGTTGGCCTGCCCCGGATTGCCAAGGGCCCCGACAACAGAAGATATATTGATAATCCGTCCATAACGCTGTTTCATCATAGGACGTGTCACCGCTTTAAGACAATTGAATACCCCTTTAAGATTCGTTTCGATCACCTGATCGAACTCTTCTTCCTTCATACGCATGATTAAATTATCTCTAGTAATCCCTGCGTTGTTCACCAGGATATCAATTCGACCAAAAGTCTCCATTACCTGCTTTACCATCGCTTCGGCTTCTTCGGTTCGTCCAACATTGGATTTTATCGCGATTGCCGATACGCCCTTTGCGCGAATTGCTTCCACAACCTCGGCTGCGGCAGCTTCGCTCCCTGCATAGTTGACCGCTACGTTAGCGCCCAGATCAGCAAGTCCGAGAGCAATGCTCCGGCCAATGCCGCGGGAAGCACCCGTAACAAGCGCAGTCTGTCCTTTTAGAGCTTCACTCATACCTGTTCCTCCTTTCTAGAGTAATCCGACATGGATCAGCAGTTATTTTATACGACGGTCTCCAAGCTGTTGACGCTGTCCAGGCTATTCACGTTAATGACTTTAACCGATTTGTCAATCTTTTTAATTAAACCGCTAAGTACGCTGCCAGGACCAATCTCGACAAAGGTATCCACACCCTGACTGATCATCCATTCCACACTGTCTTGCCACAGCACAGGGGAATATACCTGTTCCACCAGCAAACCGCGGATTGCAGCGGCATCGTCCACCGGGCGTGCCGTTACATTGGCAACCACCGGCACGGAAGGTGCATGGAAGGAGGCATGCTCCAGCTTATCTGCAAGCCGGTTTGCCGCTTCCTTCATCAAGGAAGAGTGGAAAGGCCCGCTGACTTCCAGCGGTATTGCACGCTTGCCGCCCGCTTCCTTAACTCTTTCTGCAGCAGCTGCAACGCCCTGGGCTGAGCCCGAAATGACAATCTGACCCGGACAGTTCATGTTGGCTAACTCCACGACGTGCCCCTCTGCTGTAATGCCACTGCACAGCGTGGTCAAAGCGTCCCGGTCTGCACCAAGCACAGCAGCCATAGCTCCCTGGCCTCCTGGAACCGCAGCTTCCATGTATTCCCCGCGGGCTCTTACGATGGATACCGCTTCTTCAAACGACAGCACGCCTGCGCATACAAGCGCACTGTACTCGCCCAGGGAATGGCCTGCAACGTAATCCGGCTCGATTCCCTTACCGCGAATGGCTTCCAGATAGGCCAGGCTTGTTGCCAACAGAGCAGGCTGCGTATTTACTGTTTGTTTAAGTTCTGCATCAGGACCATTAAAAATAACGGAGCTCAGCGAGAATCCAAGTTTATCATCCGCTGTTTGAAACATATCCTGCACGGAGGGAAGCGCGTCATATGCATCCTTACCCATTCCGACGGACTGAGCGCCCTGACCAGGAAATATAAATGCTGTTTTACCCAAAATCGTTGGCTCCCTTCTATCTCTATCAAAAGGATCTAAATAAATGCTGTTACCAGATGAGTACCGAGGATCCCCAGGTTAAGCCTCCGCCAAAACCAACCATTAATACCTTGTCCCCTTCTTTCAAGCGGCCCGACTCCTGCGCCTCGACAAGAGCTAACGGCACGGAAGCAGCCGATGTGTTGGCGTATTTATCAACATTGATAACAACCTTCTCCTCCGGAAGCTCCAGACGCTCCATAGCCGACTTGATAATCCGGATGTTCGCTTGATGAGGGACAAATAAATCAATATCCTTTTTGTCGATGCCTGCTTTGGACAATACGGCTTCCGTCGCAGAACCCATAACCCGTACCGCAAATTTAAACACTTCGCGGCCATTCATATAAATATAATGTTTATTCGTATTGATCGTTTCGGCAGAAGCCGGCAATCTGGAACCGCCTGCCTCGATATACAAGTGGGCTCCGCCCGCGCCTTCCGCGCCCAGATCGAACGCTTGGAATCCCCTGCCCTCCGGCACTTCACCGACAATCGCAGCTCCGGCACCGTCACCAAACAGGACGCATGTGTTCCGGTCGGTATAGTCCGTAATGCGGGACAAGCAGTCCACACCGATAACAAGAGCATTGTTGTACATGCCCGTCTTCACAAAATTCGTGGCTGTAGCAAGGCCATATACAAACCCCGAGCAAGCTGCCGACAGGTCAAATGCCGCCGCTTTCTTGGCTCCCAATCGATCCTGAAGCAGACATGCTGTGGACGGAAAGAACATATCCGGCGTAATGGTTGCCACAATGATCAATTCCAGATCCTCAGCCTGCATTCCAGCGGATTTGAGCGCATTTACCGCTGCATGATAAGCCAAATCCGAGGTCGCTTCATTCGGTGCGGCAATATGCCGCTCACGTATGCCCGTCATCGAGACAATCCATTCATCGCTAGTATCTACCATTTTCTCCAAATCACGATTCGACAGTATCTTCTCGGGCACATATTTGCCTGTTCCAATAATACCGACCGGACGCAAATTGTTCATGTCCTCACTCACTTCCCGCTGATTTCATTCGAAATACTCTCTACCAACCGATTCTGAAGCGCCGTCCGCGCCTGGCGAATCCCATTCTTGATGGCATTCGCATCCGATGAACCATGGCTCTTAACAACCAAGCCGCTGAGACCGAGGAGAGGCGCTCCGCCATGCTCCTTATAATCCAGCGTGGACTTCAGGCTGCGTAATTCCGGCATCATCAAGGCAGCAGCCATCTTGGTCTTAAGCGACTTGCTGAACTGTTCTTTCAACAGTGAAAAGAGGGCACCGGCTGTTCCTTCAATCGATTTCAATAGGATGTTGCCTGAAAATCCATCACACACAAGCACATCGCAAACCCCATTCATCACATCACGCGACTCCACATTGCCAACAAAATGAATCGGCAGCTCCTCCAGTAATGGATATGCATGCTTGGTCAATTCATTGCCTTTGCCCGGCTCGGTGCCGACATTTAACAGCCCGACCCGCGGTTTGGCGATACCATGCACCTTCTCGCGATACAGACTGCCCATTAAGGCATACTGCTGCAAATGCTCCGGCTTCGAGTCCATATTTGCACCCAGATCCAGGGCAAGCATCCCTTTGCCGTCAAGCGTAGGAATCATAGGCGCAAGCGCAGGGCGTTCTATGCCTTTCATCCTCCCCACAACGAGGAGCCCGGTTGTCATCAGGGCTCCTGTGTTGCCTGCCGAGATCATGGCATCCGCTTCGCCTTCACGAATCATTCGCCCCGCCACAACCATCGAAGCATCTTTCTTCCGGCGGACGGCCTTCACCGGCTCATCCTCCGCTTCAATGACCTCGCTTGCATGAACAACCTTCAGATTAGCTGGCTTGTCTTTAAGGAAAGCTCCCATCTGCGCCTCATCCCCAACGAGGATGATCTCTGTATCCTTCCATTCCTGTGCGGCAATCAGCGCGCCCTCAACATTGCTCTTGGGGGCGTTGTCACCGCCCATCGCATCAACCACAATTCTCATGGCCAAAGTTCCTCCCTTACTTATGTCATTCTCCTGTAGATCGGTAAATTACGAAATTCCCCTGAAACACCATTTCATCAGCGACATAAGTAAACACTTCCACCTTGGCCTTTCCCTTCTGGCCGGCAATGGACCTAACGTAGGCTTTGGCAATGCATTTCTCCCCGAGGCGCACTTGTCTCAGGAACCGTATATCCGCTGAAGAGGTCAATGCGATTTCGTCATTGATAACGGCAATTGCAAGTGAATTGGCTTGTGCGAACACGTAATGTCCACGGGCAATCCGCGTTTTGCTAAATACGTGGTCCTCACGAATTTCAAATATCGATATTCCGCTCTTGTCCAATTGCAAGTCGACAACGTCCCCGATCACTTCTTCAAGCGACAGGGAACGAACCTGGTCATAGGAATGCTCCGCCATTTGCTTCATCCGCTCACGAAGCTCCGGTATGCCCAGTTCCATGCGGTCAAGGCGAATCGTCTGAATGCTAACTTTAAGCTGGCGAGTCAACTCGCGGTCTGTAACAAAGGGATTCTCGTCGATCAGCTGAATCAGCCGCTGGTGACGGTCTTTCTTGGATAAACGATCGATGACGAAACAACTCCTTCTGCCGCTATTAAAGCCGCCATACTTCAATTCATATATGTAAATTAGTCGCAAATATTAGAACCTGGTACTAATGTAAAGTATAAATCAAGTCACGTTAAAAAGAAAGGGGGACTTCGGACAAAAAAAATAGCACCTCACCAAAGATGAAGTACTACTTATTTAAAAACTATTGTTTGATGATCTCTCTTGCCTTATACGTTCCGCATACTTTACATACGCGATGAGCAAGTTTCAATTCTCCACATTGCTCGCATTTCACCATGCCTGGCACAGCCAGCTTAAAATGAGTACGACGCTTGTCACGACGTGTTTTGGACGTTCTACGTTGAGGTACTGCCATGTTCCCACCTCCTTATCAGTTCAACCCGCTGAACACGGGTGCCATATCCATCATCATTTAAAGAAGTCCTTGAGTCCGGCCAGCCTTGGATCGATCACTTCCGTATCGCAGCTGCATGTGTCTTCATTCAAGTCCTTGCCACAATTCGGGCAAAGTCCCTTGCAGTCGGCACTACAAACCGGAGCTAGCGGCAGGTGGAGCAAAAATGTTTCTTCTACATAGGGAGTGAGATCCACACTCTCACCTTGTACGTATGTAGTATCATCATTCTCATCCTGAAGGGTTTCAGGATCTTCCACCGGCTGGAATACTTCATGAAAAGGGATGTGCACATGTTCGTTTATCGGCTTCAGGCAGCGGGAGCAATGCATCTCCAGCTCGCCCTGCAGACTTCCACGAACATCAACCGTACCGGAAATCGAAGGTGTTGCTTTCAAATCCACGTCTAGTGGCTGAACAGCAACAATATCTTTTCGGCCCTTAACGGCGTTGCTTACATCCACGGTTTGATGGAACTGTAACGGTTGATCGCTGGTTGTCAATTTACGAAATTGAATTAGCATATCCATCACTCCAAACAAACAAAGATTATTATACCGATTCCGCAAGAGTTTTGTCAACAGGATAACCTTGAAGAACCATTATTGTTTCCCGATATTTCTCATGTTACCCCAAGAACATCACCCGCTAGGGCGACACGTTTATTGTTACAGGAACGTCATGTAATTATGATATATTCTTATCAAGGAGTTGAAAAGCAAATGAAAACGGTTGGTATTGTGGTTGAATATAACCCCTTACATCATGGTCATGTCCTGCATTATCATAAATCCAAGGAAGTAACCGGCGCAGACGCCGTGGTTGCAGTCATGAGCGGCCCTTTCCTGCAGCGAGGCGAGCCCGCAATTGCAGGCAAGCGCGCCCGTGCCGAAATGGCGCTCGCCATGGGAGTTGACCTATGCATCGAGCTCCCGGTCACCTATGCCGTTCAGCCAGCGGAATGGTTCGCGTACGGTGCGGTATCCATTCTGGAGGCTACCGGGGTCGTCGACTGTTTATCCTTCGGTTCGGAGAGCGGCTCGCTGGAGCAGATTCTGCCGCTCTCCCGTTTACTTGCGAACGAACCCGGCGAATTCCGGTCGAAAATTGAACAGCATCTCCAGGAAGGAATGAACTTCCCATCCGCTTATGGTGCTGCAGCTGCGGCCGTGTTCGGCCAATCCGGACCCGCTGTTAACCCATTGCAGGAACTGCTGACACAGCCGAACAATTCACTTGGGCTGCACTATCTGATCGCACTCAACCGGCTAAACAGCCGTATTACACCTTATACCATTCCAAGAGAACAGGCACAATATCACGATCCGCTCCCAGGATCATCTTCCATTGCCAGCGCAACCGCTATCCGGAATATCATCCTTTCGGAAGGATTGAATGCTGCCAGACCTTACATACCGGAGTTCACTCTGGAGATCATGAACCGGGAAATCCAGGCCGGACAAGCTCCGATCCATTGGGAACGATTTCGCCAGCCCTTGTTTCAAACCTTGCTCACGCACACACCCGCCCAGCTTGAAGACTACCTCGAAGTCACCGAGGGTCTGGAGCATCGCGTACAGCGCATGCTCTCACAGTTGGAGAACCCGACGGTTGAAGGACTCCTTGGAGCGCTGAAGACCAAACGTTATACGCGTACCAAGCTTCAGCGCATGCTGCTGCACATCATGCTGAACCATGACAAGGGCTCTATGAGCCCTGAAGAGCTCGCCAAAGGTCCCGGGTATATTCGGGTACTCGGATTCAACGAGACCGGACGCGGGCTGCTGAAACGGATGAAGAAGAGCGCTACGCTTCCCGTGATCCAAAAGCCCACGCTACTTCAGCATCCTCAACTGGAACGGGACCTGATGGCTGCCGCCGTTTACGCGAACGGTCACCCCGTGCCGGATATCCGCCACTTCTACAGCGACTACCTGCTGCCGCCGCTCACCCCTTAGGCGGCAGCTCCTCTAGGTAATCCACGGCATCCTGCAGATCCTCAACCGGCACAAGCTTCATATCCGTGTTGATTCGGTCCGCCCGCTTCTTGGCTTCGTCATAATTCTTTTGTGGCACAAAAAAGATATCGGCTTCCTTCCGGTCCGCAGCAACAATCTTGTGCTTCACTCCCCCGATGGGGCCTACAGCACCTGATTTATCAATGGTGCCTGTTCCAGCTACCCGGTAACCTTTACTTAAATCTCCAGCGGTGAGCTGATTGTAAATCTCCAGAGTAAAAATAAGCCCGGCCGACGGCCCCCCGATATTCGTATCCGCGAAGTGGATCGTGTGGTCCGGATCAGCCGGCTCCACCTTCTGCATCGTGGCGATCATAACGCCCAGACCTGGACGCTCCGCGCCTGTCTTATCGTCCTTGATGCTAACCAGCTTCACCTGTTCCTTAACGGTTTTCCCTTTGCGGTCAAGCTCTACGGACACCACATCACCTATGCTTTTTCCACTTAACAGGCTGGCAATTTTCTCATTATCCTCCGCCGGCTGCCCATCCACCTTAATCAGTTTGTCCCCTGGCCGGAAATGCTCGGCATTGGCTGAATTCTCAGAGATCGACATGACAAATACATAGGCAGGCTCAATACTGTAATCCACCTCGGCTTCCTGGTAGGCAGCTTCCATTGCGGCAGACTGGGAGGAATTCATGTAATACACCTGTGTGGCTGCATATTCATCCTTGCTCTGCTCGCCCATCTTTTCCGCCTTCTTTACAACCTCTGCATTGGGATTAAAAGCAGACAGCATTAACAGCGCCATATTCGCATAACTTGCCGACACGGTTGTCATCATAAATGTTCCCTCTTCCGCCGGATCGCCCTTCTCTACGCTAATCATCGGGCGAACCTCCTCAGCGCTTCCCGGCTGGTATACGAGATAAGGGGTTGGCATATAAACGACAACGTACAGCATAACCCCGACCAACAATAAATACAGCGCGATTTTTAAGCCATTCGGTTTTACGGACTTCTTCATGTATTTCCCTTCCCTCCGCCTTATATGTCCAGCCTTCCACCAAGTTTGGTCTGACGGTTGTCTCCCTTGCATAAAGTTGTACTAGCCATGTTTACGCAGAAAGGAGATTCCTTATGAATAAAGGCAACGCCGTCAAGTCATCAAACGGGCTGTGGAACACCATCCTCCTGGGGGCCGCTGCATTCCTGCTTGTACTGGCTGTCGTCAGCGCACCCGAGCCTGCCTTCCAAGCCACCCTGCAAGCACTCAAGCTATGGTGGAACATCGTATTCCCCGCCTTGCTTCCTTTTCTCGTCTTGGTGGAAATACTCATTGCCTATGGCTGGGCCCATGGAGTTGGCGTTCTCCTAGACCCTCTGATGAGGAAAATATTCAAACTTCCCGGTACTGGCGGCTGGGTTCTCATAACAGGAATGACAGCCGGGTTCCCGGCAGGAGCACAGGCTGCCTCCGGTATGTACAAACAGGGCGAGCTCCATGCCAGCGATGCCGGCAAGCTCGCCGCTATATCCCATTTCTGCAATCCGATGACCATTCTCGTTGTCATCGGAACCGGGCTGCTGCATAAACCTGAAGCAGGCTACCTGCTGCTGATCGTTCACTGGATTTCCGGACTGCTTGCCGCTTGGACATTTGGTCTATTCAGTAAAAATTCCCATACAGCAAACAGGCAGATCGCTGCACTGCCCCTGAACCATACACACATGAACGACTTAGCCAAACACCCCATCCTGAAACGCGCCTCCGCCGCAGCGCTGGATGCTCATCAACGGGATGGCCGGGGCTTCGGCAAATTGCTGGGCGATTCCGTTACCCGTTCGGTCCAGACCTTAATGATGACAGGCGGCTTTATATTGTTCTTCGCCGTCATTATAAGAGTATTGAGCAGCCATCTGCTGCCGCAGCTTCCGTCATATTTCACATCAGGATTACTGGAAATCCATCTCGCAGCCCAGTCTATCAGCACCTCAGCATTCTCAACAGGAACCCTGCAGCTGGCCGTTCTGTCTGCCGCACTGGCATGGAGCGGGATAAGCGCCCAGCTGCAAAGCCTGTCCCTGATGCGGGAAACCGGTCTCTCCTGGCGTTTCTTTATGATGAAGCGCGCCCTGCATTCCGTGTTCGCTTTTCTGATTACAATCGCATTATGGAAACCCGCCAGTGCTCTTTCGGCAGGCATTGTACCGGCATTCCGAACGGAGCCTTTAGAGCATGCAGCCACAGAACAGCTTTTTAATTTTTGGAGCGGTTTTCCTTCATTTTTGCAGTTCCAGGCCGTGATTTGTTTGTTGTTGATAGCTGTTTTCGGGTTGTGCTCCCGCTTTATTGAGCGTTATCGCCGCTGAATTTGCGGCGTAGGGCTGCATCAACCTCGCGGCTCACCAGATCCGTAGTATCTCCATTAAAGTGGGCAATCTCTTTAACAAGACTTGAGCTTAAGAACGAATATTTCGGATGGGTCATCATGAAGATGGTCTCCGCATCCGGGTTCAGCTTGTGATTGGTGGAAGCCAGCTGAAGTTCATATTCAAAATCGGTGACCGTGCGAATGCCACGTACGATGACTTGGGCATTCTTCTGGCGGATATAGTTCGCCAGAAGGTCGCGGAAGCTGTCGATTTCGACATTAGGCAGGTGTTTTGTGGCCTGTCTCAACAGTTCCGTCCGCTCCTCCACCGTAAACAGCGGATTTTTGCTTAAATTATTCAACACGCCTACGATCAGCAGATCAAACTGCTTCGAAGCACGTGTAATGATGTCCATGTGACCCATTGTGACCGGATCAAAGCTGCCCGGGTATACGGCAACGCGATATGTACTAGTATTCTCATTTGTCATCCTGTGATTCCTCCTCGTCAAGCTTGCCCGCTTGATCTTGCGCAATTTCATAACGGTATATCGATATGGCGGTCTCTCCATACTTCACGGTCCGGAGACAACAAAAACCACCAAATTTCTCAGGATAATTGTAACTCGATTCGTATTCCAATACCACCACAGCCAGGTCTTGTAGCAAACTTCGCTCGGCCATATCCACCATCAGCTCATCACCGTTCTTGAATCTGTATGGCGGGTCCAAAAAGACCAGATCGAATTTGAAGCTGCGCTTCTCGAGTGCTTTAAGTGCTCTTGCCGCATCGTTGCGGTATATCTCGGCTCTTTCCTCAAGCCGGGCAGCCTTCAAATTATCCTTGATAGTACTGATACTTTTCGGCTCCACATCAATAAAAACAGCACGATCAATTCCCCGGCTTAACGCCTCAATACCAAGGCCTCCCGTACCTGCAAACAGGTCAAGCGCGGTTCCCCCCTCAAAGTAAGGGCCGATCATACTGAATATGGATTCTTTCACTTTATCCGTCGTCGGACGGGTGCTTGTACCTGGCACACTTTTGAGCGGCCGGCCTTTAGCACTTCCGGATACTACTCTCACTGCTTCATTCACCCGTTTCATTATCCAAAAATTTAATGCCATGACAACGCCATGGACAGTGATTATCGTAACACAATCATCCCATATATGAAAAATGAAACCTCATGGCTCCCAAGTTTTTTTCTAAGTAAGGTATATTTAGGCAGCAGCCGGGCATCCTTGAAATATCGACATCAATGAATGTCGTAGACAACCGCGGAGAAGACTTACGTTTCCCCATAAGCTCTTCGTCCGGTTTCTCCTCTCCCATGAGGGAGTCTCTCCGGAGGCTCCCGAACAAAAGCCCTGTAATGGCAGCATGGATTACGGGGCTTTTGTTCTTTTTTTTATTTAGGGTGGCACATAAGGTGGCGTAACCTCATCTGCTTATAAATAAGTTAAGCGCTCCTCATATTCGGGGAGCGTTTTTTTGATTCTCTTTTTATGCTATCAAGCCATTCGCTCATGCAGGAATAACAGCTATTTTGTCGAAATCAATTAAGCTGTTTGAAAAATATTCCTGTTTGTACAGAGGAGAGGTCATGTAAGTGAAAAGAATGTTGTATATTCTCGTCTTGTTCAGCATGCTGGCAGGGCTTGGGTTTGCTGGGACAACGCAAGGCATTGCTTTTGCGGAGGAGTCCGAGCTCCAGATCAAAGACATTGCGGGAAGGAACACTTATCTGATGAGTGATGGCTCGATGTGGTCCTTGATTGACGGGCGCCATGCTATCCGGACACCCGGTACAGTCGCTGCCATCAGTGGTTATGAGTATAGGGGCATCGGCATGACGAAGGATGGCCGATTAGCGGAATGGGACATCGGCAAGGGTCCCCAGGTCGTTCCGGGAACAAGCGGTGTGAAGCAGATCGCGGGTTCCTACTGGCTGAAGTCAGACGGGACGGTATGGTTCGGCAATGAAAAAGCAAAGAACCTCAGTGGCATTATGCTGATCGCCAATGCGGATCAGGAATTTGCCGCATTGTCCTCGAACGGAGAGCTGCTGTTGGAGGATAATTACAAAAGAGGTCAATTCAAAAAGCTGGGCATCGTGGAAAGCCCGGTCACGGTTAGATCCATGACGGTTCATAGCGGGCGTGTTGCCCTCCTGCATGACAACGGTGATGTCGTAGTGTACG
Source organism: Paenibacillus glucanolyticus NBRC 15330 (assembly GCF_004000885.1). Classification (GTDB taxonomy): domain Bacteria; phylum Bacillota; class Bacilli; order Paenibacillales; family Paenibacillaceae; genus Paenibacillus_AQ; species Paenibacillus_AQ glucanolyticus. The sequence goes on along the minus strand of NZ_BIMC01000002.1, from coordinate 453,762 downwards.
AGACGTCCAACTTCGATGATAACGGGCGCATCATACCGGTTACCGTGGCCCAGAATGCAGTTCATATCGTGTATGTCTCGAATGAGCCAACGGATCTTCTGATTGTGACACTGAAGGACGGAACCGTTTGGACAACGGGTGTGTATAAAGACCGCTGGAAGCTCAAAGAGCAGGTCTCCGGACTTAGCGGGATCGTTAGGACATCCATAGATGGGAATGCAACGGATCTGTCGGAGGGGTTCTATGCACAGCGTGCGGATGGAAGCTGGATACATCATAAGGGTGGACAGAACAAGCCTGTTGATGTGCCTGTCGTTAAGAGCTTATCGATCTCGATTTCCGATGCCAAGCCTTTTGTAGGGGACACACTGGAAATGAGTATCCAGGAAACCTACACCAATGGGGCCAAGATCAAGGTACCTGTTAAAGATGCCCGGATCGACATCGAGAAGCCATATTTAATGAACATGCAAAAGAACGGCACGCTAAAACCTGCGGGCGTTGGCAAGACACAGATTACGGTAACCTCTGGCGGCCTGTCTAAGTCGGTAACGGTATCGTCCAGTCTTCGCAGCAATTTGAAATATGCCAAACAGGTCAATGGGAATGTCATGGTTCCAGCGAAAACCATCATTCAGGCACTCGGCGGCACGTATTCGGCTAAAAACGGAGGCATCGAAGCGAAGTTTGGCGAGAACGTGCTTTCGTTCAAAGCTGGCAGCAGCCAAGCCATCCTGAATGGTAATCCTATACGTCTGAAGACAGCCCCACTTACGGATAAAGGCGAGTTACTGATTCCGGCTGCTGTGTTCTCCGATGCGCTGGGAGCCAAAATCAGCTGGGATGCCAAGTGGAAACAAGCGGATATCTCCTTCGGAGATGCAACCCTGACCGTTGTCTCCAGCGAAACGGCTGGATTGATCAAAAAAGCGATGCAGGGCAGCTTGGTTAAATTTATCGGCCGAACGTATTGGGTGAACGATTTTGAAGGCTTGGAACGCTTCTCCAAATTAAAGGTAAGCGATATTTTGCCGGACGACAAAGGTGAATTCAACGTTATCTTCACATCAACATCAGGAAAAACAGTGAAAAGCTATCCCATGCGGTCATCCGAAGTAATGCAGCTGTTTGCAGATCGTTCTTCATTATTAAATTACGATCCCTATCAAAAATATAAATGGTCCGCATCGGTGTGGAAACAGATTAAAGCAGGCCAGGTATCCCTCGGCATGACCAAAGAGCAGGTACAGCTTTCATGGGGGAATCCGGCAGCCAAGGACATTACCACTGGTGGTGGAAAAACCATTGAAACTTGGGGGTACTCCAATTTCGATATCGTATCTTTTGTGAACGGAAAAGTAATATTGATTATGATGTAATGATTAACGCCTCCAAGTAGTTTGCTTGGAGGCGTTATTGTATACAGATATCCATTATGTTATGAACCGCACCATCATGTGTCGACTCCATCCAGTAAGAATAGTTATAATTGCTTATTTCTGGTTGTTCTTCAGTTCATCAGGAAGCGGCAACGTGCCGACAATGCTCTTGGGCTGCGTGGCGGATTTTAGTGCAGACGACGTTATAAGTTTGGCAAGTATACGTGCTATTGATGGCTTCAATTCCAATTCACCTCCTCTCGTCCTTTCCATAGGGGCACGATTAATACAGCCTGCAAGCAAAACGCCAATGCCAAAATATTGGATACTAAAACAAAATTGCCGCCTACGATGCAGGCGGCAATCCACTTGTACCATGGTTCCCACCGGCTACGACGAACGGCTTCATAATATTGCGGGGCATAAATCAGCATCAGCACAAAACTGATCGTTGTCACACACAGGATTGCCGATGGCGACATGGTGATCAAGGGAATAATCGATGCAGCCATTGCTGTGACGATCGAACATAGTGTAATGGGCAGATGAACTCCTCCCGAAAACCTTCGAAGAGCCATAAAGGAAAACAATGCGAAAAAAGAACCTGCCAACGTATCCAGTATGGTTCCGAACAGCGCTGTCAACACCAGACAGCTGAACAGGTTCAATTTCAATCCAATCCCATAGGTCAGCACCTCAATGGAACCGGGTCCTTCCGGGTCAGCCTCCTTTATTTGGGTTGCCAGGCATTTCGACAGGCTTTCAAGAATCATGATCCTCCCTCCGTTTAGAGAAGTAATAGAGCATCGCATAATTCATAATGGCCAACACCAATAATCCAAGTGGATTTGCACGATACAATAACACTAACGTCAAACAAATCGTAATAACAGAAATCACATTGCCGATCACCAAAACATAGTTATGGTCAGAGAGGTAGTCCTCCTTGGAATAGAAATCATGAGGAGGGCTGGGGATGAAGGAAAACCCGAGATTAAAACGATATAGGCCATATGAGATTAAATAAGCGGACAGAATGGAGGTCGCTTGCAGCAAATAGACCAGCCAGCCCATAGATTGCTGTACAACTGTGACCGACATAATACCCGTGTATTGAAAAATAAAATAGAGTACCATTTGCAGCACGGCATAGGCTGTGATTCCCGCTCCGCACATGAACGCTGCCAGATGCAATTTTATTTTCACGGCCAACCGTAAAAACAACGCGAACAAAATATACTGCAAGGGCAAATCGATTTGCGGGACTTCCAAAACAATCCTTATTATGTAAGAGAAAACGGCAATAAAAAGAACAAATCCACCTATTTTGTAGCGGTACGTCCAAATCGGAAGTTTAAATAATTTCATGATCAGCAGCAGCATTGCCAATGCATCTAAAATCCCCAAACCAATGTATAATACAATATCCACGTGACACCGTCCTATCGGTAATATACTAAAATTATATAGGACAAACATTAATAATAAACAGACAATTTTCGACAAATCCTCAATTTAATATTGAATCCGCGATGAATAACTTTATTTTTCACAGACAGTTCTCTCCAAAAAAAACAGGACCGTCCAAAGGGGTCGGTCCTTCCCTTGGAACGGTCTGTCGTTGTGACTGCTCATGCTGCCTGATTGGTATTCACCTATTGATTCATTTGAATTGTTCATTCAAAAGATGGATTAGATAAATGCGCGAGTAATGATCACCAACAAGATGAATAACACCAAAATAGCACCAACAGAAGAACCATATCCATAACCGCCATAACCTTCTACTACTCCGCTCACATGAATCCCTCCTTTTTTGAACATACCACATGTTATGTCAGTGGCTTATAAGTGGACTAGGCTGTCGCCTGTTCGAAATAAGAATAGTGATTTGGCCCAGATGTGTCTGGAGAGGGGTTTGTTGAACACCATTCCTTCTCCTTGATCCCATATCAAAAAGGCGTAATGAAACGATCCGTCGTTCATCACGCCTTCATGTAACTGTTAACTTCTTAAACCTGTGCAAGCTGCTCTTGTTCATCCCGCTCATTGTCATGGTCTGGAGTTGAATTTCGTCTGCGACGATCGACCAAACCTTCCTCGCCAAATTCACGGTATTTACGCATCCATACTTTCAGCCGTCCGATATCTGATATTTGCAAGGCGGATGCTACTTCTTTCTTAGTCATTCCTTCCAGCCGCATGGCGACTGCCTTCTTCTTCGTTTCGAAACTGTAATGATGGAATATCTGTCCCTTTTTCGCCATGATTATCACCTCTTTACTACACTATATCGGTTATCTTCGACCGTCTTTCAATACCTATGACCTATTCCGACATGCGCATGCCATCAAGGTCTATAGAACCGAAGACATTTCATCCTAAAAAAATTCATGATATGGTATAATTTGTGCTATACATTCTATAGAAATCGAGGGATCTGTTTGATTAAATTAATACTGTTTGGATTTCTGTTTTACATTTTCGGCAATCCGTTTACAGCCATCCTGGTTCTGCTTCTCATTGTCTATGTGCTGGATCGCCGTTTTGTCGGTATATTCCCAAGCTTTACGAAGCCGATCAAACGTGCAAGAAATATCTCCAAGCTGCTCAGACAGATTGCAGTCAGCCCAAGCGATGTCTCATCCCGGCATGAGCTTGCCAGGTTGCTTCTGGAGCGGCGCAAGCATGGGGAAGCATTGCAGCTTCTCGAATCCATTCAATCAAGCTCGGAGGATTCCGCCGAGTTCTGGGACGATCTGGGCAGCGCTCGCTTACATACCGGCAGCATCGCTCAAGGCGAGGCTGATATTCTTCATGCACTGGAGATCAACCCAAGGGTCAAATATGGCCGGCCTTATCTGCGCCTCGCTGATACGTTCCGAGATACTGACCGCGAGAAATCACTGCAATATTTGGAGCAGTTCCACTCCATTCACTCCTCCTCAAGCGAGGCCTACTATTTACTTGGTTATATGTATCAATCGCTCGGAAGGACCGAGGATGCCAAGAAATCTTATCAGGAATCGCTGGACGTTTATCGATCACTGCCTAAATACAAAAAACGGCAAGAACGCAAATGGGCTGTACGGAGTTTTTTTCGGAAATTATTGTAAAACATACAGGAACGTACAACAAAGGCGTCCTCACTGGTCAAATGACCAATGGACGCCCTTTTTGTCTGATGAAACATTTTGTCAACCCAGAGGCTTGTACCCAAGCCGGTTTAGCTGTTCTGCAATGACTCGGTACCCTCGGCTGTTTGGATGAATGCCATCCACCGACAGCAGTTCCTTCTCTCTGCCTGAGAATTGCGAGTACACATCAGCAATACGAAAATAGCCATCACTTAACCCCAACAAATGCCGATTGAACCGAACTACGTATTCCGTAGCTTCTGTCCAGACCGGATAAGGATTATACAAACCGATAGCACGAATATAATACGGCTTGCTAACAGGTGACTTTATTTTCCGGATATGTCCGACGATGTTTGCTACATGATTCTGACAGCGATACAATGCAGCATCCAGCACTTCCCGGCTCGGACGCCCCCCGGTGGACTTCACGGCACGTATCAGATCATTGCCCCCGATGGATATCGTTATAATCTGGGCCTGCTGCAGATGATAACGATAAGCCGGAGACTGAACCACCCGATCGTATAACTCATCCGAGGTTAATCCGTTGACTCCCAGATTTTCGTGGGCTACGAACTGGCGAAGCTTCTCCTCCGCCATCCGGCGGTATAACGGAACAAAACCGCTGCCTGGCATGGCCCCAAACCCGAAGGTCAAGGAATCGCCGACAGCGGTATAATGGTACACCAACATGTTCACCCCCTGCCCGCTCGTTACGACATTATATGAATCATGTCTTAAACGGGAAACGGTATATTGTCTCGAATGGCAATTTTAATTCCATTTCACAACGATGAACATGCTTTCTATGTCAATAACAGCTTATTCTTCTGATTCCTCGACCTCATAAATGCAACGGAATCTCTCTACACCCGGATATTTCTCCCCTTGGCTGTAAACCTCAAATCCGATATTGCGATAAAAGTCCACGGTCTCTTCGTCCGTCTCCGCAATGACACGATCCGGTTTGGGCAGAAGCTCAAGCAGCAGCTCCAGAATCATGCCCCGTCCGTACCCCTTACCCCGATTCTCGGGAAGAACCGCGATATGTCTTATCGTAAGCTCGTCCTGCTCAACGTCAAAACCGATGACTCCCACCAGAAGTCCGTCTTCTTCATATCCGAATAGCCGGCTTTCACCGGTCTGATAGGATGAGGCCGCGCGTTCCACCGCCTCTGGATCCGGAAAGACCGAGTATTCCAGCAATTCCTTCACTTCTTGCTGCAAAGCCTGCGTAGTTATATCTTTAAGCATACTAATCTCCAATCTGTTTTAACTAGGACTATAACATCTTCTCAGCACTGATACCCAGCTTCCGCAGCAAAACGGCGGCCTTCGCTCTCTCGTCCTCCGACAAACCACTGAGCACCTTCACCATCAGCTCCTGATGAACCGGGAAGATGGCTTCAAAGAATTCTTCCCCCTCCGCGGTTAACTCAGCGTAAATAACGCGGCGATCCTCAGCGGAAGCCCGGCGGACGAGCAGGTTTTTCTTCTGGAGCTTGTCCACCACGTATGTAATGTTACCGCTGGAGATCAGTACCTTCTCACCGATTTTCTGCAGCGGCTGCGGCCCCTTGTGGTATAACACATCCAGCACACCAAATTCCGTGGAATTCAGTCCGTGACTGTTGATGCTCCGATTCGAATGCGTCATGACTGCGTTATAAGCTCTAGCCAGCACCACCAGCAAATATAATGGGTAGTCCTCTTGTTCTTGAATATCCGACATACTTCACCCTCCGAAAGATATCATGTAATTAAGGTTAATGAACGCCGGATCAACTGTCAAATATATTCTTCGCCTCAGAGCTGCCGGAATGCAATATCCGAACGGTTCCATCCTTACAGCCAATAATTGCTTGATCCGCCATACCGATAAACAGTCCGTGTTCTACTACGCCCGGAATGGAGCCAAGGCGCGTACTCAATTCCTCGGGGTGGGTAATGAGCTGGAATTTGCAATCCGCAATATAGTTCCCATTATCCGTGACATAAAACCCTTCGGACAGGCTGCGGCGTATCTGCACCGAACACCCAAGCCGGGCAAGTGACTGAACCGTCCACTCATAAGCAAACGGTACAATTTCAACCGGCAGTGGAAAAGCTCCTAGCTGAGTTACTTGCTTGGCCTCATCGGCCACAATCACGAGCCGGTCACTTTGATAGGCGGTAATCTTCTCCCGAAGAAGCGCTCCGCCTCCGCCCTTAATTAACCGCAGACGATCATCCAGCTCATCCGCTCCGTCAATGGTCAAATCCAGACGATCCATATGTTGTATGGGTGTCAGGGATATCCCCTGTTCAACAGCAAGCCTCTCGGATGCTTCAGAGGTAGCCACTGCCTGAATGTTAAGTCCGCCTCTGACCATCTCTCCAATTTTTAAAATGGCGTAATAAGCAGTAGACCCTGTACCGAGGCCTATCTTCATTCCATCCTGCACATACTTCGCGGCATGCTCTGCCGCGATTTTCTTCATATTCTTTTCATTTGTCATATCGGCCCCGCTCCTTCGTCATAAGCAGCATCAAATGCTATAATATTGGGTAAAGTGGTGGATTTCATACCAAACGAAAGGATTTATACCATGCGAACAGAAAATCAAATCAAATCCAAGATCAATGAACTTACAATGCAAAAGAAAATGCTGCAGACCCGACTAACGTCTCTTGAAGAGAACAGTCCTCAGCGCAGTTCCCTTCTCCATCAGGAAACTCGTCTTGACGATATGATCACCATGCTGGAATGGGTATTGTTTGAGCCAAACGGCTCTTATCATATGTAAGGACATCCAAACAAACGGCAGGGGCGCAATTTGCGCCCCTGCTTTTTATATTTGCGCCTCCTTCTCCTGGATGAATTGCTCGAGCCAATGAGCATAGAGCTCTTCATTCTCGGGAGAAAAACAAATGAAGTCTATCCGCTCCAGACGGTTATCCGGAGGATCCTCCTCCAGCAGTTTGGTAACCGCCTTTAACGCAACATCACAAGCAGGAGCTTTAGGGTACCCATAGATACCTGTGCTTATATTAGGAAAGGCAATGCTTCTCGCACCGACCTCTATTGCAAGCAGTAAGCTATTGCGGTAGCATTCGGCCAGAGTATGCTCCTCACGCCGTCCACCACCCTCCCATATCGGGCCAACGGTGTGAATGATGTGCTGGGCAGGCAAATTGCCCGCTCCTGTAATAACAGCGTTGCCTGGCGGGCATCCGCCTTGCTGCTTGCGAATTTCCATACACTGCTCCATAATCTCCGGTCCTCCGGCGCTATGAATTGCGCCATCCACACCTTTTCCGCCCAGCAGTCCCGAATTGGCAGCGTTGACGATAATGTCGCCCGTCCATGTCGTAATATCGCCTATAAAGACGGAGACCGATGTCCTTCCGATTTTAAATGTTTTCATTTCGGAAAATCTCCTTTCGGTCTTTTAATTCTTTATTACCCCGCAAGTAGGTGGATTGACCCGGAAAGCCTATTCTGTTCTCGCCTTTTTTTTCGCGACCGCAGAGATTCGGTCCGTCAAGCTTTTCTCCTCCGGTCCCTGCAGCGCTTCCTCCACTGTACGGTAAAACATGAGTGCGCCGGTATCTCTGGCCTTGGTCAGGTGATGAAGAAATACGTTACCGGCCTGCTCCAGCTGCAAGTCATCCTTCTCATTTTTAACCCGGCAGAGATAAACCTTCATCATCTCTTGCGAATCACGGAATTCCATCACGCCGATGGGAACAAGAGATCTTTTGTCCTCCTCAGAGAATTGAGGTGTCATATAAACGGTATATTCCGAAGGGGGCGGAGGAATGTATGCTTCCCGTTTTTTATCCGCAATTATTCTGGAATTCATGAACGCAATGTAACCCGCTGCAGCAAACAAAAGGACGCATGCAGCAATTGCTATATTCAACATGTGTGTCTCTCCTTGTAAAGGATCCATCCATTAGGTATGACCTAATCAGGACCTCTCTATATAAATACCCTTAATAATGCAATCGCAAGTAAATGCAGAGGATAAAACGAACGCCATACCCACTGGCTTACCCGGATGGACTCAAGTTTTTTCCATAGATGCGGACCATAAGCTATCATCGCCGTCGGAATCACACTCCACATCTGAAGTTCCCAGTTATTAAGAAACCAGAACATCACGTTCAATAAAATATGAAGAAAAACAAGCCAGCTGGCTTGCGCATAACGGAAAATCAAGATCAGCAGCAAACCGTAAGCCCCGTAATCAAATGGAAATTCACTCATCAGGGCGCAGGCGGCAACGACCAGCATCGTTGATAGGAACAAAGACTCCGAGCGTTCCAGCACATACAGCACCAATGCTCCGGCAACCAGCGTTACGACCACATTCAGTCCCCCGGGATCCAGAGCAAGCTGATACGGAATTTGGGAAATCGCTGCAATGATAGCCAGCCGCATGATATACTTGGGCCTGGAAGAAGTATAATGATGTCCTTGAACCAGAGCGTATACATAAATCGGAAAAGCAATGCGGCCGATAATTCTCCAAATCTCCTGGCCTGGAAAAAACACGAGCCCCACATGATCAATCAGCATCGTCAGCATTGCAATCCACTGCATGCAGCCCCCTCCTAACCCTCTAAGATGATGTTTCATTTATGTATGCAAATCGATATACCTATTATGGGTTGCAGCAAGAGGACTTGCAAGTGAAAGAATACGAAGCAGCCGTATTTCTATGGCTGTGATCAACATCCTCCAACACAAGGACAAGGATGATTGGAGACCCGGCGAAGTAACGGTAGAGCAGCATCATGAAGGCGGAGGTGACAGCAATATGGAAAAGAAAAAGAACAATACGGCATTAGGCATAAGTATAGGAATTGGCGTCGGCATTGCGATTGGCGTCGCCATGAATAACATCGCCATCGGGATAGCGATTGGTGTTGCCATAGGCATTTCGTTTAGCTCCATCTTAACAACCAAACATAAAAAGCCGCCCGAGGAATAAAGGCAGCTTCAGGAAAACCAATAGACCGCCGTTCTGCTGCCTGGCGGTCTATTGGTTTGGGGATACTATTTTACCCCATAACAGCTTGAATCGATTGGACATTCCCGTTACGAACCTCATGTGCCCATTCCCCTGAAAGAATCGGCCCATCTACCTCAACCTGATCTCCATCCACTGTCGTCAGGGTCAAACGCTGGATACGAACCCCATCTTGTCCGTACGTATTGGCGGTGCGCTTACTACGATACGTAATCTTGACGGAACCGAGGAGAGTAAACGACACCTCATGGTTCTCATCGAACAACCAAGCCGGGAGCACGGGGTTCAAATGCAGCTGAAGCTGATGGTCTTCGTAACGGAATACCTGCTTCCCTGCCATCATCGTAATCCACATGCTGAGGAATTCGGCCGTCGATCCGCTAAGCCTAGCCACAAAACCGCGTCCATGGACATGGGGATCCGGGTTGACGCTGCTTGCAATAAAGGAGGAGTTCTCCAGCGTACTTCGTCCATACACTGCCGGGTCCAGAAATGGAATAAGCGATAACCTGATCTCCGAGAAGAACTCGTCATACAAGCCGGCTTTTAATAAAGAAAGCAAATATTTATAAGTCATATGCAAGAATACTGATTCCCGCTCCAGCCATCCGGCTGTAAAAGCACGAATGCGCCCGATTTCGTCGCTTTCTTCCTCAAGGCTGACGGAAGTTTTGTACATCCCAAGTTCCGGATCATACAGCTCGGAAGCCTTGATTCGCTCATACATCGCTCTTGCCTGTTCCTCACCGGCGAGTTTCATTCCCCGGGCTGGGGCCTCCAGAAAGTGCGGAAGCGCACAGGGTTTGAACCCGAGTACTTTAGCGGCAGGCAGGCCGTATCCGGTTATCACCGGATTCCCCTCCGCATCCCGTATCTCCTCAAACTGCTCCACTTCAAACCGGAAATAGGTCGGCACGATTCCGCCTCCCATCTGCTCCGCACGCTCAATCCCTTCATTAATTTTGCCGAGGAATGCAGCATATATGATCTTCACGTCCTTCACCGGCAACTCGACTTCGCGGCCTGTAATGCCAAACCTTACGGAAGCGCGGTAGGTTTCGCGTAATCCCGCCACCTGATCCCAGTAACGGAAAGAATCCAATGCCCCGGAATGATATTGTTGCACTGCAGCAAATACACCTTCTAAATAGGAAGCAATCTCTTCCGGTACTTGAATGGTATGCCGGCTGAACTGCTCAGCAGTATCCACAATAAAAGCCGCCATGCGCTTCAATTCCATCGTCTCGCTCATGCCTGAACCAAACAAGCCCGGCAAGCCGTTCATTGCATCGTTCCAGCCTGGCTTATTGGCCTCCATCTCGACCCCCATCCCGTACGGATCGAGTGTAGCCATTTTGCTGAGTGATAATGAGATCATTTTGACAAACAGATTGGTACGGTATATGCTGCCCTTCCCGCCGTCAACCCGCAGCCATTCCGCCGCGTTCCGTTTTCTGCCCAGCTTCATCAGCTTCTCCTCATCCTCCAGCAGGGCACCATATTGACGAACCTTGCCACGGCTGATCACAACCTTCTCGTGCCGCGGAAGCACATAAACCGGACTGTCAAAAAACGAATACGTTTTCTCGCCAAACAGCAGTTCCTCACAACGGTCAGGATAAATATTAAGGTAGGCATCAACCAAATCCATGTTATATGTCCAGTGATCCGACCAGAATCCCTCACCAAAAGATGCTGCAAAATGTTGATCGGAGATGGTGAGCAGCTTGGATAAGAAGGGTTCCTCGCCGATGGACAATTCAATGCCCTGATCCGCAATCGCGTTTATGATGTTCCCTGGCGTATAATCGCCGCCACAGACCGCCTTCAGCTTATCGTAATCCTCATCCCCCGATACCGAGGCGCGCAGCAGCTTCTCCAGCTGCTCCTCCATACCTTCAGTCACGCGGAATTTGGTCCCTTCCACGCTTAAGGGGTTATACCCGTCAGCTTGGATCAGACTGAAAAACATCCGGATATTGAATGTGCCCACCTTGGGATTAAAGAACACATCATTCCGTCGATTCTGATTCATATCCCGGAAGTTGCCGTTCCCTTGCGAATAATACTCCGGGGCGAGCGAGAAGAAGTTGTAATCTCTCTCCAAATCCCCGTGTTTACGGGAGTACAGATGGACAACGGCGCCTTCCTTCCCGTTATCGAATATAAACGGATACCCGCCTCTCAAGAAATTGTCCAGATAGGATTGACGGCTGTATTCATCAAATATCGGCAACCCCGTATTCGTGGCAACATCATCGGTTAATTCGCGTGTCAATGCGGCTGCCTCCATTCGCTTACTGAGGATATAAGCAGGCGAGGACAAATCATTTGAGCGTTTATTGATTCTGGTAATGTCATTCACATGACCAACCAGAGTGTAGACGGTTATCGACTCCCCGGGCCCAAGCTCAGCCGGCAAGCCGCTAAAGCCGCAGGGTACTTTGTTCACAGCATAGGGTATCGTCTGTGCCAGCGATTCGATGGACGCTGTGGCAAAGCGATCGGGATAGATTAGTGATGTATTCCCACCAAATATCAGCTCGAAGTCTACGAGTGGCTTGATTAACTTTCCGTGCTGATCAAATGACAGATAAAAGTGACCGTTCGTAACCTCGCTCACTTCCGCCTCGTCATGCGTGCTGGAGCGCACTTTATAAAACGGGATGCCTTGATCCAGATTCTCCACTTCCATCCAGCTGCGAAGCAGGTTGCCGATCTCCTTGTAGCCGCTGTTCGCAACACCGTAAGGCAAAATCTCCGGCAAACCGTCCAGCAGCTCAAACGATACGTTCCGAGTTCCAGCATTCGTTATCTTAACCTCACGGACCAGCGCGGCAAAGTCTTCTCCAGGCAGCTGGAAATACGATACCGAGGTGCGAAGTCCGTTTCCGGCATGATCTTCTTCGATCACCAGCTCATTCTGACGAATAAACATCGTTCGCTGCGCCTGCGGGTCGGGTTGAAAGGATTGAAACGGCTCGTAGACGGACGGGGTCCCGGCAAGCTTGATAAACGTCCTAAATCCTGTAGCAGACACATTCTTGTATGCAATATTAGCTGGCGAAAACTCCATAATCGGCGAGTTCTTGTCGCGTATCCCGAAGCTGCATATCCCTTGACCCCGATTCACGTAAAAAGTCCACATCGGAATTCCCTTCAAACCTGCAATGCCCGGCAGAAAGCTGGAAAAGGTCTTGGCTTGATCATATTGCTCGATAACAAAGGTATCCTTCTCAAAACGGTAATTTGCCATGTTCGTATCCCCCTTAAATTAATTTCGAAACCGGTTTCGAAATGGTGTAAAAATAGGCCTGCTCTTTCAGGTTCACCTAAGTGACCGGGCGGCAGGAATCCCGAATAATTAATTCAACAGGCAGCATAACCGACTTCACTGCGGTATCTTGCTCTTCAATCGAAGACGTTAGAATCTCGGCGGCAACAGAGCCCAGCTGTTCTGTATGCTGACGTATGGTCGTGAGCGCAGGGGTTATGTAACGGGACATCTCAATATCATCAAACCCGACAATCGACACATCCCCAGGCACATTCAGGCCGCGATCCTGCACGGCGCGAATAGCTCCAAGCGCAAGTAAATCCCCAGCGGCAAAAACAGCTGTCGGAGGATCCGGCAGTGCAAGCAACCCGTTCATCGCATCATATCCGCTCTCCATGGAGAAGAAGTCGCTGCTTGTTATGTATTCTTTCCTGAATGTCAAACCCAGCTCGCGAAGAGCTTGCTCATAGCCCTGCTGACGCTGATCGCCTGCAAACGTATTCAATCCGCCGGAGATATGGGCGATGCTGCGATGTCCGAGTGAATGCAGATACCGAAGTGCCTGCAAGCTTCCTTCGATGTTATCGGAGCAGACGGAATGGGCCTTCTCTGGCGAGGAATCCAGAATAACGCAAGGGATGCCGCTGTCCAGCAGCTCCTGGAAATCAGGATCATCGTTGCTCGAGAGAATGACAACTACGCCATCGACCCCGCGGATTTTACAATGCTCCACGTAGCTGCTTCTCAGTCCGCCAACATCCTTGGAAATAAACATCAGATCATACCCTTTGGAGACGGCGATTTTCTTGAAGCTTTCGATAACAGCCCCAAAGTAAGGGTGACGAATCCCCGCTCCTGTTGCTTCTACGAACAGTATACCGATGGTCCATGAACGCTTGGTCGTTAGAGACCTGGCATTCGCGTTCGGAAGATAGCCCATTTCCTTCGCTGTCTCCAGAATCTTGACCCTCGTCTTCTCCCTGACATCCGGATAGTTGTTGAAGACTTTGGACACCGTCGTAGGCGAATAGCCTGTTTTCTTCGCAATATCATAAATAGTAGTCAACCTAAGAATCAGCTCCTGCACCTTCGCCGGCATATTCCGATACGGGTGTATCTGATATAAGATTCTACCTGCGCTAACCGGCTCTCGTCAATGTTATTCCGCACTAACAAGCAGGAGCCAAAACTTCGGTCACGACATATTCATCCACTAGGATAAGCCGGCAGTCGCTCCCTTCGGTGTGGAGGGGCTTGCCGTTTCCGGATAACGAATCATCAGTACACAGATCAAGGCGAGCAGCATGCTGCCCGCGGCACAATAGAACAGAATCCAATACCCCATTCCATCAATGAGCTTGCCCAGAAGAGGAGGTGAGGAGATCGCCGCGAGCGATGACACCAAATAGTACATCCCTGTCCGTGTTCCGATGCTGTCCTCCGATCCTGTTGATACGATGAATGGATAGGAATTGATATTGATGCATGCCCAGAACAACCCACCCACCGTCAGCAAAATGCGGAGCAATAACAGCGAATCGACCAGTGGTACCATCGAGAAAACAATCAGCAGACCGCTGACACCGATGAGAATCATCCGCTTTTTGCCGAATTTGCCGCCAAGCCATCCGCTTGGAATAGCAAACAGCACAAAAGCAAGTGAAAAAAACGTTAAGGAGAAGGAAGCCTGCGATTCGGTCAGCCCTACCTCATTCTTGCCATACAATGTGAACAGCGTCTCTACGCCTTGATAGGCTACAAACCAGAAGAAGATCGCCGCCAACAGCAGCACCGTCGTCCGATCGAGCTGGCTCCTGAAGGAAACTTTGGGCTTGGCGGCAGTCTGGGCCTGATAGCCGGGTGCGTCACGCTTCTCCTTGATAAATGTCATTAGGATAAATAAAGATACAAGCGTTATGCCGGCAGCGGCTATAAACGGCAAGGACTGATGGGCTTTATAAAGCACCGAGCCCACGCCAAAAGCCAGTATCGATCCGATGCCACCCATAAAATTAATAACGCCGTTGGCTCTTGTCCGCCGCTTCTCTTCTGTAATGTCCGGCATTAAAGAGACGGTCGGTGAACGATACAAGCTCATCGCCAGATTCATAAGAACCATGAACAGAATGAGTGTTGCCATTCCGGTATGAAACGGTATGATCGCCGTAAACAGGGCGCCCAGCGGCATTCCGATAAGCAGATAAGGCATTCTTCTTCCAAACCGGGTATGTGTCCGGTCGCTTCGACTTCCAATCCATGGCTGCAAGAATAGAGCAAAGTAGTTGTCAATTGTCATAAAAAAACCGATCAATGCGACACTGGATATGTAATCTTCCAGAAAATAGGGCACAAAAGCATTATATAGCGCCCATGTTATGCTAATGCTGAAAAAACCAAAGCCCAGCAGCCATGTTTTCTTCACAGGGTCACACTCCCTTGGTTTGAAGCAATCCACTGAGCACATCCGGGTAATCGGTAATAATTCCGGCTACGCCTGCATCGATCAAAGCCTTCATCTGTTCCTCGTCATTCACCGTCCATGGATGATAAACAACGCCGTGCAGCTTCGCTTCCGTTACCCACTCCGGGAGAACCGCTCGATGATATGCATGAAGGGCATCGGCCTTTGCCAGCTTGGCATACTCCCACGGTTTGTATAAGCCTTCCCCATACAGCAGGCCCGTGCGGATTTCAGGATCAATTAACTTGCACTCTACCAGCGAATAGTGATTGAAGCTTGAGATGACGATTTGCTCCGACATGCCGTAATGTCTTACCGCCTCGATTACACGCTTCTCCAGCTCCGGATATTGAATCGCCCCGTTCTTCAGCTCAATATTCACGATCGTGCCCGGATTCTTTGTTAATTCCAGCAATTCCTCCAGCAGCGGAATGCGCTCGCCTTGAAATGCAGCTCCAAACCATGAACCCGCATCCAATGAAGAGAGCTCCTCATAAGTGTAATCCTTGACAAGTCCTTCGGCTCCCGTCGTACGTGCTACGCTCTCATCATGGATTAGAACCAGCTTTCCGTCCTTGGTCATCTGGACATCGGTTTCAATCCCGGTAGCTCCCAGTTCAAGCCCCTTTGCAAAAGCTGCCATCGTATTCTCCGGGCATACGGCCGATGCGCCGCGGTGGGCAAAATTAATCAATTGTGACATTCCTTATTCCTCCTGAGTGTTGGGATATTGGTTTTGTAATATAAATATAGCTCCCAATTGTTAGAACTATGTTATCGTCAATTTTCATATTCCACATCGGCCTGTGAAACCCTGTCATGTAAACGATTTAAATTTTATGAGGATTTGACGTATTTAATTGTTAAACATATAATTGTTAAGACAACTATTATTTCGATAACCTAAAAATGAAAGGTGTGACTTGTTTTTTGAAAGAACCTACACGCAATCCCTCCATCGGCTTTCACCTGGGTTACACCTATCGCCGTGCATCCCAATTGTTTGCCAATGCCCTAAAACCCTTTGACATCACCCCTGAACAATGGCTGGTCCTGTTTCATATTGGCGAACATGAAGGGTTAAACCAAAAGGAAGTTGCCGTAAAAGCGGACAAAGACCAACCTACGACAACCCGCATACTGGATCTGCTCGAGAAAAAAGGTTACACGCGCAAATCCGTATCGGTTAACGACCGCCGAGCTTTCCAGCTCTATTTGACGGACACCGGTAAAGAATTGATCGAGGCTACCACCGCAATCGAAAGTGAATGCGGACGCCAAATAATAGAAGGAATTGACGATCGTCAATTGGAGATGTTCCGGGACACTCTCTCACGCATCAACAACAACATGAATCATATACACAACAACAGGAGAGATGTTTCACATGAATGAAATGAAAGCCAAACAACCATTATGGACTAAAGAATTTATCACCTTGATGGTCAGCAACCTCTTTCTGTTTCTGACCTTGCAGATGATGCTGACCACGCTGCCCGCTTATGCCAAGGAAACTTTTATGGCAAGCCCCCTGCAGGTCAGCCTGATTACCAGCCTCTTCGCCTTCAGTGCGATTGCTTCCCGCTTTGTCTCAAGCAGAGCACTTGAAAAAGGAAAGCTCCGGCTGCTTCTCTATGTCGGACTCCTGATATCTCTGGCAGCCACGCTCGGATACTATTGGGCATCCGGCATCGTATTTCTGCTGCTGATGCGCATCTTGTTCGGCATCGGATTCGGTATGACAAGCACCTCGTTTCCGACGATGGCATCCGATGTCATTCCCATCAAACGATTGGGTGAAGGTATGGGATACTTCGGATTATCCACCACCCTTGCCATGTCGATCGGACCTATGATCGGTTTAACATTGCTCCAAGGCGGCGGCTTCACCCCCTTAGTGATCATCACCGTTATCATCAATGTCCTCATCTTCCCGCTCGCTTACATTCTTACGTCCAGGGCGCCTGCACGACGAATACCTGAGCGCCCCGTAACCGAGCCAGTCCACCTGGAAGATAAACCACGGAGTTCCTTTAACAGCAAGCTGATCCTCCCCAGCGTTCTTAACTTTTTAATGTCCATTACTTACGGAGGTCTGCTGAGTTTCATGGCGCTGTACGGAGCCGAGGCTCACCTTCGGAATCCCCAGTATTTCTTCTTATTTAATGCGATCGCCATTATTCTGGTCAGACCCTTCTCCGGCAGAATTTATGATCGTTATGGACATAAAGCGCTCGTTGTGCCCGCAGCGGTGCTGATGGTTTCGGGTCTTCTGCTCCTGACCTTAGCATCCTCAACCGGAACCATGCTGTTATCGGCATTATGTTACGGTCTTGGCTTTGGTGCCATTCAGCCGTCCATCCAGACCTGGATGATTCAGGAGGTTCATCCCCTGCAGCGCGGCATGGCAAACGGCATGTTCTTTAACTCCCTCGATTTCGGTGTTGCCATAGGCTCCATCGTGCTCGGTTCCATCGCCAAATCCACATCGTATGCCATCATGTACCGTTATTCAGCCCTCGCGCTTGCACTGTTAATTCTGATCTATATCCTAGCGCACATCATCGGCAAATCTCGCTCCAAAGCCCGAACAAGACTTGAGGAGACCAAGTCTACGGCAGCAGGATCATAACAGGCAGAGCTGCCCTCATGTAAACATCCATTCACAGATCATTCACGCATAAAGCTTCCACCTCCCGGACACAATGACGATAATTGGATTTCATACTTACGCCAAAATGAAAATCATGTGCAAACCGTCTTCAGCCTTACGCTGAAGACTTTTGCGCTTTATTTGAATTTTTCGTTACAGCCATATGAAACACCCATGTTCAAGGGAGGATGTTTATGATTACATTCGATAACGTCAGCAAAACCTATTCCGACGGCTTTCATGCTGTTAAAGAACTGAATTTCGAGATTCAGTCGGGGGAATTTCTCGTTCTGATCGGACCAAGCGGCTGCGGAAAAACAACCACCATGAAAATGATCAATCGTCTGATTCCCCATACTGGCGGAACGATTACGATTCATGGCAAGGATATCCGTTCCACCAATCCCGTTGAGCTCCGCCGCAGCATCGGTTATGTTATCCAGCAGACGGGGCTGTTCCCGCACTATACATTGGAACAGAATATCGGACTGGTCCCGGATTTGAAGGGATGGGACAAGGCTAAGAAAAAGCAGCGGGTCTATGAGCTGCTTGAATTGGTCGGACTCGATCCCGACACCTTTGCTTCAAGATACCCAAAAGAGCTCTCAGGTGGGCAGCAGCAGCGCGTCGGCGTTGCACGCGCCCTGGCTGCAGATCCCGAAATCATACTGATGGACGAGCCATTTGGTGCACTCGATCCGATCACGCGCGAACAGCTGCAGGATGAGGTGCTTCGGCTGCAGCAGGATATGAAGAAAACGATTGTATTTGTTACCCATGATATGGATGAAGCCCTTAAGATGGGAGATCGGATCGGCGTGATGAAATCCGGAACGATGGTTCAGCTGGATTCACCTGAGACGCTGCTCCGGGAGCCGGGACATGGATTCGTTGAAGAATTCATCGGCAAGAATCGGGTTTATCAAAATCCTACTTTCATACCGGTTACGGAAGTGATGCGCAGAAACCCGGCGACAGTTAGCCTGAACCGGTCTCCGCTGCGCGCCATCACATTTATGCGCCAGCGGAAGACGGATACCTTGCTTGTGCTAACGGAAGATGGCGTTCTCGCGGGTCTGGTATCGGCCTATGATCTGCAATCCAACATCGATACCGCGGCGACTGTGCAGCAAATTATGAAACCCGTGAAGCTGACGCTGCCTGATACGGCAACGGCCAAAGATGCCTTAATCGCTGTAAATGATGCCCCATTCGGCATCATTCCCGTTGTCGACCAGCGGGAGCGGCTCATTGGCGTTGTCACACGCGGGACTCTAATCTCCACCTTTGCAAGCCACTGGGCCGGAGGGGGTGATGAAGCATGAATTCCTCATCCATCTGGGAGCAAATCGGCCGTCAGTTCTCTTTGCGGTGGGGCGAGCTTCTGGTATCCGTTGGAGAACATATTCAGCTCGTTCTCATCTCGATGGTCATCGCCATCATCATTGGAGTTCCTGCCGGAATTCTGGTATCCAGGTATAGCTTCCTGCGAACCTGGATCATAGGCGGAGCCAGCATTCTTCAGACTATTCCAAGCTTGGCTCTGCTCGGCTTTATGATCCCGCTCCTCGGGATCGGCATGAAAACTGCGATAGCCGCACTGTTCCTCTATTCACTGCTGCCGATTATCCGCAATACCTTCACCGGTATCAAGGATGTGGACCCCTCAGTTATCGAAGCGGCACGCGGCATGGGAATGACGGGAACCCAAATCCTGTTACGGGTTCAGCTGCCTCTCGCCATGTCGGTCATCCTTGCAGGAATCCGGACGGCAACGGTTATTAATGTCGGTACCGCGACACTGGCGGCTTTTATCGGGGCTGGCGGCCTGGGGGATTTTATCTTTCTCGGGATCACCCGCAATATCGATGCACTGATTCTCCTGGGTGCGCTGCCGGCAGCCATTATGGCCCTGCTGCTGGATTATTTGCTCGGACTCCTCGAGAAGTGGACAACACCGCGCGGATTGAAAATATAACGTGGAGCGAAAGGGAAACCGCATGAAAAACACAAAAAAATCTGCCGCTTCTAGAATCCTTACTTTACTGCTACTTGTTTCGTTGACCGTCAGCCTTAACGGCTGTACCAATCCGCAATCCCCCGGCGTAAGTTCCAGCGGTCCTGCCGATCTGGTCATCGGCTCCAAAAACTTCACAGAAAACATTATCCTGGCTCATATGATGGCAGACCTGATCGAAGACCGTACGGGGCTGAGCGTCAAGCGAACGCTAAATCTCGGGGGATCCAGCGTAACCTGGAAGGCACTGCAGAACAATGACATACAGCTCTATCCCGACTATACCGGTACCATTGTGGCTAACTATTATCTGGAGGAAACCGGCAGTGCGGAAGAGACTCTTAAGCGCACAAGAGAGCTCGTTGCACAAGACGGCTTGGAATTCCTGGAGCCCATCGGATTCAACAACTCCTATGCTCTTGCAGTTACTCAGGATACCGCCGCGAAATACGGCCTCAGGACCTACAGTGATCTTGCCAAGGTTTCTGAGAATATGGAGCTTGGCGCCGAGTTTGAATTCACGGACCGGCCAGATACGTATCCAGGTCTGAAGGAGCTGTACCATATGAACTTCAAGCGTGTCAAAGGAATGGATCAGGGGATCAAATATCGCTTGATTGCCCAAAATGACCTTGACGTTGCCAGTGCCTATACAACAGACGGACAGGTCAAGGTGAACAATCTCTTTGTTCTGGAGGATGACAAGGGCTTCTTCCCTCCGTACGATGCGGGTGCCATTGTGCGGAGCGATCTGCTGAAAAAGTATCCGGAAGTGCGCGAGGCGCTGAATGCGCTTGGCGGACAGATCAACGAAGAGAACATGCAGGAGTTGAACGCGCTGGTGGATGAAGGATACCGCGAGGATCTGGTAGCGCGGGAGTACCTCGTCAAAGCGGGTCTGCTCGATAAGTAGAATCGCCTTAGGGGAGGAAACACCATCCGGGCATCGTATGATCAAAGAAATAGACCCGTATACGGAGTAGAATGCAGCGATTCAATTTGGAGTGAACGGCTTTCGCCCATACAAAAAAGGGTCTTGTCCATTATTTATGGACAAGACCCTTTTTCTTGAATTCCTGCGGCTTCTTGAAATCCGCTCGGTATGCATTTCCTCCCGGCGAGTCGTCTTCTTCTTTGGCCTCCGGCTTCACGGCGAATAATGTGAGGAGCCCGCCCACTGCTGCAACAGCGGCCAAGGTGCCGAACATCACCCAATGATTCGCGCCGAGCAGCAGTGAGACGACAGGGGGTCCAAGAGATACGCCAATAAAACGCATGCTGCTGTACAATGAAGTGATGGTGCCGCGCTGTTCCTTCTCAACGCCTTCGGTAAGCAGCGTATCCATACATGGCAGGACCATGCCGATCCCGATGCCGCCAAGCGTCATCATACCGACCACAAAATAAATCTGTGAACTGAAGCCGGTCACAATCAAGGAAGCGGTTAAGAGGGTCATACCTGCAAAACCTGTCCACTTTTTGGCCGCCTTGTTCTTGCCCGTGAATTTACCTGCCAGATACGACGCGAGACACAGCAATGCAAGCGGAATCGCAAGTACAAGGCCTTTTACCACGCCTTGCAGTTTGTAGGTGCTCTCCAGTGTCTCTGACAAATAAAAAAGCACACCGAACACGCCGAACATAGCGATACCGCCGATAGCAAAAATCGCGTACAGCCATCGGCCCTTCTCGTGCAAAACCTGCTTTGTCGTTTTCAAAAATTCACGGAGGGACTGTTTATTATTGTTGCTGCTCGTTTTTGGCGTCTTCACAAGAAATATGACCAGAACGAGTGAAATCAGACACAGAATCGGAATCGCTGTAAAGGGCAGGAACCAAATAAAACTCCCTAATAAAGCGCCCAATATCGGACTGATTACCTTACCGAATGTATTGGAGGTTTCTATAATACCTAAACTCTTGCTGACCTCTTCTTCACCCTTAAACATATCTCCCACAAGCGGAATAACGATGGGAAATGCACCGGCGGCCCCTATACCCTGCAGAAATCTCCCCGCCAAAATAACATAATACGCCGTCGTCCCGCTCAGCATCCATGCGGCCACGGCGGATACCGCTCCGCCTAATGCGGCAATGATTAAGCTTGGGATGATGATCTTCTTTCGTCCATACCGATCCGATAAATAGCCGGCAATCGGAATTAACAAGATAGCCACAACAGCATAAACCGTAATGAGCATACTGACTTTAAAGGAGCTGATTCCCAGGACTTTGGAAATCTGCGGCAAAATGGGAATGAGCATGGAATTGCCCAGCGTCATGATGAGTGGTATGGATGCCAAGGCAACCAGATCCCATTTCTTGTTTTCCATGAGAAGACCACCTTTGCGTTATCTGTCATCCATATTGTAGGTTCTTTCGCCTAGAATATGCATGACTGCAAGGTGGTCAATTTTTCCCTTATGCAATTTTTCCTTATTTATACTTTAAAACCGGACATCAACTGTCGCAGCTTGCCGGACATTACGTTCAGATCTTCTACGGAATTGGTAATTTCCTCCATGGAAGCCAGCTGTTCTTCCGTTGCAGCGCTGACACTTTGTGTTCCGCCGGCTGTGGTTTCTGTAACTTCCTGAATTCTGCGAATGGCATGAACGAGATCATCAGCCCCGGAGTTCATCTGTTCGGTTGCAACGGTTACGCCTTGAATCTGTTCATTCAATTCCACAACGGACTGCTCGATGTCCTTAAAGGCTCTCTCGGCTCCCTGCGCCACGGACATGCCTTCTGTAACCTCGCGTGTACCCTGTTCCATGACCCCGGCCAAATCATAAATATCCTGCTGAAGCTCGTGCACAAACTGCCTGATTTCAACAGAGGAATTGGAAGCCTGGTCTGCCAATTTCCGTACCTCAGCAGCAACGACTGCAAAACCTCTTCCGTGCTCTCCCGCGCGAGCTGCCTCAATCGAAGCATTCAAAGCCAGAAGGGAAGTCTGCTCCGCAATTTCAATAATAATTTGTCCCATCGCCCCGATGTTTGAGGCTTTTTCACCAAGAGCTCTTACCGACTGTGCGGATTGATCTACACTGGTGCGGATGCCTTCCATTTGGTTCAACGTATGTATAATCGCCTGTTCGCCTTCGGATGCTAACTTGTTCGCAGTGGCTGCCAACCCGGATACGTCTTGTGCGGCGAGCGTGATATGCTTCATTCCTTCCGCCATATCCGTTACCGTTGCTGTCGTTTCCTCCGTATCCTGAAGCTGGTTCTCAACCCCGGCTGCCAATTCTTCCATGATACCCGAGGTTTGCTGAGATGCCTGACGAATTTCCTCCGTGGTCGAGTGCAATGTCGACGCTGCGGTACCGACTTGTCCAGCGGTATCCTGCACCTGTACAACCAATGCTCGGAACCCCTCGACCAGCTTGTTATACGCATCGGCAACCGCCCTGATCTCGTCTTTCGTGGTTATGTTCAGGCGGGTAACAAGATCACCGCCGCCATCGGCGATTCTTAATAGCTGATCGCTCATCTGGTTCAATGGACGAATGGAGCGGGTAAGAAGATATCCCTGGATCGCAAAATAAACGACGGCTGCCACACCAATCAGCATAATCATCATATTCTGAAGTTCGCTGCTGCTGGCAATCTCATCGGCCTGCTTGGCCAAAGCTTCATTTTTATTGATCGTGAACTCCGCTATAAGCGTACTGAAAGAGTTGCGAATCTCACGTTCCTGTTTAAACGCGGCTTCGTATACCCGAAATGGTACCGCCTTGTAAAACCCCGTATCGTACCCCAATTTGTTTAAGACCTGTGTCACAGCTTCCGTGTAAATTACATATCCGGTTTCAATCTGGTTGAAGACCTTTACATCTTCCTCAGCCGTCATTAGGACTTTGGTTTCTTTCATAAGTTTACTAACGGATTCCTGTCTCGATTTTAACGAATCTACAAAGGTCGAATCCCCGGTCAACAAGTAGCCGCGCTCGTCATTTGAAATCCCTGTCAATAATGTTTCAAGTTGGGTCAGGTTGTAAATGACCTTTTGATCCTCTTCAATAATCTTGCTGAACCTCTTCTCCGTCATGTTCGAAGTGATAAATGCAATGATTACGATAACCGCTGTAACCGTCGCAAGAATCGTAGACGATAGAATTAATTTTGTTTTTATCTTCATCCGCAAGCACCCGACCTTTGATAAGTAATATACCCCCATTCTATTTTCGTCAAAATTGTGTCTAAAATGAATAGTTATGGAGGCCATGAAACCGCTTAACCCAAAAATATTTCAAAAAATTTATTAATCAACGGTCAAATAATGCTTTAAATTGGATAACACCCTCCATAAGACATAAGAAATTACCCTGATTCATCCACAAAATAATTTCCGATTTTTTCCTTGCATGAAACAGAACATTTTTTTTCATGAATCACTCCTCAAAAAAAAGATCTGCCTGAACCCAGAGCTCAGACAGATCTTCCTATTTCAAGTTTCCGGGATAAAATGGCTTTTTTCCCCGATATGATAAACATGCAGTTTATGCATCGCACGTGTGCAGGCGGTATAGAACAGCTTCCGGTCGCTTTCCCGGTGATACACGTCCTCGGAACCGTTGTAAATGATAACCGCATCGAATTCGACACCCTTTGCCAAATAGGCGGGAACAACAAGGGTTCCTTTTTCAAATGCCGGGGTCGTCTTGGTGATCAATCTCGTATGAATATCATCTGACAGCTGCTTGTGCACACGCCGGCTCTCTTCTTCCGTTCGACAGATGACCGCGACGTACTGGAATCCCTGCTCATGAAGCTCACGTATATCGGAAATAATCGTTCCGTTCAGCGCTTCTTCATCCTGAACCTGAATCACCCGCGGCGCTTCACCCGGACGGTTAAAGGGAACGATCCGCTCTCCTCCAGGAATCATTTGCCGAGTGAAATCAACGATTTCATACGTGGAGCGGTAACTTTGCGTCAGGGTGATAACTTCCGTATCCTCTTTACCATACAAACTGACCAAGTTCTCCAAGCTTCCCAGAGCCTCCCCATGCGCATAAATCGCTTGATTAAGATCACCGAGTACCGTCATTTTGGCCCGAGGGAACAATCGCTTCAGGAATTCCAGCTGGAAACCCGAATAGTCCTGAACCTCATCGACAATCACATGACGAATGGCGGTGTTCGTACGGAAACCCTGGAGCAGCTCCTTCAGGTACAGGAACGGGGTAGCATCTTCGTACATCAACGATTTATCGTCCAGGGAGGCTGTGGTGAGCTTACAGATATCCTCCCAATGTGCCGGAAGATTCTCAGGATCGCCCGCAGCCCGGCGGAACAAGGATTCGTCTGTGAACAGTTTACGGTACATCCCCTTGACATCCACGTAGCGGAATCGCTTGATCCAGCGTCTGACCGGTTTGAGACGTTGGCTGATCACCATTTTTGCAAGGACGTCCTTTTCCTTATCAAAATCGTCAAACGTCTCTTCCTTCCGTTTCTGCTTCCGCTTCATCGTTTGGAAGGCGCGCTGGTAATCATCCGAATCCAGCAGCTCGATTTGCTCCTCGACCCATGGAGCGTCTTTTTCACTTTGGGCAAAATCCGACAGACGTTTCAGCATCCATTCCTTCATAAG
Source organism: Paenibacillus glucanolyticus NBRC 15330 (assembly GCF_004000885.1). Lineage (GTDB taxonomy): Bacteria > Bacillota > Bacilli > Paenibacillales > Paenibacillaceae > Paenibacillus_AQ > Paenibacillus_AQ glucanolyticus. The sequence goes on along the minus strand of NZ_BIMC01000002.1, from coordinate 428,215 downwards.
ATCAATCCGGCCGGCGAGTTTAACCGCTGAATCATAACCATAGAACTGGGCGGTCATTTCATCCGAGCTGACGATGACCTTGCCTTGGAATACAACCGGTTTAAAGAGCATGCCATTCTTCTCAAGCAGCTCTTTATATCGTCGGATGGTATCCAGATAAGCGCCGGAGGATTTATAGGATATGCTCTCCAGACGCGCGCGGTAGCGGAGCGAATCATCTGCATTCAGCAAAGTTTCCGTCTGTGTGAATACATCTTCGAGATCAAATTCCTTGCCCAAACGGTGCTCCAGATAGGACTGGAAGGTCGTTTGCTGCATGTTGTCCTCGCCAAGCTCGGGAAGCACGGTGGACACATAACTGTTAAACAGCGGGTTCGGGGAGAACAGAATCATCTGATCGGCCCGGAGTGTCTCCCGGTATTTGTACAGTAGATAAGCCACCCGCTGCAGTGCGGCTGAGGTTTTTCCGCTGCCAGCAGCTCCCTGAACGATCAGCATGCGTGTTTTGTCGTTTCGTATGACCGCATTCTGCTCCTTCTGAATGGTAGCTACAATGCTCTTCATCCGGTCATCCGCGCTGTGGCTGAGTACCTGCTGGAGCAGTTCATCACCAATCGTCACGCCAGTATCAAACAATACCTTGATCTGGCCGCTATGGATTACAAACTGGCGCTTCAGCAGCATTTCACCTTTCACCAGGCCGGAGGGCGTCTCATACTGGGCGGGACCCGGGGCTCCGTCATAATACAGGCTGGATATCGGTGCGCGCCAGTCATAGACGAGGAACGTCTCCATATTTTCATCCAGAAAAGAACCGGTTCCCAGATAAATAGTCTCCGTCTCCGAGGTTCCTTCCTCTTTAAAATCAATGCGACCAAAGTAAGGAGATTCCACGAGTTTTCTGTACTTTTTAAGCAGCTTGCTTGACTGCAGATGAGCATGCTCACGTTCTGCCAGTACCTGTGACTGCTGTCTCAGATTGGTCGATGTTTCACCTAAATCATCCGGGTTGCTGAAGTTAACCGTAACTTCGTCCCAGAAGTCCTTCCGCATATCGATAACGACATCACGGATATCTCCGACACTCGCTTCCAACTGAGATATTTTATTGCTGATTTTCGTTGATACTTCCGTTACCCGTTTCTGTTCTTCTTGCCAATCCTGTTCGCTGATAGCCATTGTTCATCCCCCTAATATACTGGTTGACAGCGCAAAATGTCTGTGATATAATACAGTTGTGGTATTCTAACCACATTAGTTGTTTTTAATGACAAACCATTGCTAATTATAACAGCATGCTACAGTTAATACAACATTTGAATTTAGTAACCGGCCTGAATGGCCGGTTTTTTTGCATTCATATCGTGTGGTTCATCTACCATACCATGTCCGATTGGGCTTGCCAAGAAAGCTCCTGCCATCCGCATGTTGGTCATAACGGCTGATCAAAAGCGAGTCTTGATCGGCCCCTTCATATCGTTTGATATGCTTATTTTCTCAACCAGGAGAACAAGGCTTCTTCCTGTTCCTTGTCCTCCACGACACGGCTGATTTGATCCGCCACCCGATTCAACCGGTCAAGTTGATAACCGTAATCATACATGGAGGCAGCCACAACCGACAGCCGAAGCCCGCCAGGATCTGCGCCCGGTCCGCACATCACTTGCTCCATAAACGCTTCATTGTTCTCGGCCATGGTCTCCGCCTCGTCCTCATTCGGCTTCAGCTTTCCTTCGAACTTCCATAGAATATGCTCATGGTACTTCATCAGCCGCTCCAGATTGCTATCAAATTGCTCATCGATCAGTTCCGACCGTTCCGCCTGGAAGTAATGATTCTCCACGGCGTCCAGCACTTCATATCCTTTACGAAGGGATTGGAGCAGCTGCTTATACACAACAAGCTGTCTAGCTTGACTATACTTGGCTCGCTTCAGCTTCTTCTGCTCCTCCTCAAACAAATTGTATTTGTCCGACAACGATTTGATTGCTGTTTCAAGTTCCTTCTTCTCCGCACGGTAGACCGAATCCTTCATCTCGTGGGAAATGGCCGTCCGCAGCAGCAGCGACATTTTGCCGAAGACAATATGAATCCGTTTAATGTACTGCTCCTTCGGCTTTGGAGGAAATACGAGAATATTAATAAGGAAAGCAGATACGATGCCGATGATCGTGAGAATAAACCGGTTGAGTGCAAAGTCCCATTGACCGGAAGCTTCCATTACGGATATAACCGTAACCAAGGTGAGACCGATCGTCTCTCCCATTTTTAATTTCATGCAGATCATGATCACTAAAATACATACCAGACCGACCGAAATCGGTTGATTGGATAAAAAATATCCTCCGAGCATCGCCAGTATCGCCCCAAGCGTACTCGTCTGCAGTTGGTCCAGAAAATATCTCCACGACCGATAGATAGACGGCTGCATCGCAAAAATCGCGGCTATGGCGGCTACAACAGGGGATTGAAAATCAAACAGCATAGCCAAATAAAGAGCCAGCGTTACGGCTAGGCCGGTTTTGAACATTCTTGCTCCAAATGCCATAGACAGCCCTCCTTACATAACCCAAATTCAAATCTATGCTTACACACCATGATACATACTCCTCCGCTTAAACCGCTATTCCATGAATTACCCTTACTTTTCCAAAGTGATGCAGGCCGACATGACGTTCACGCATCCGGGAAGGCCCGCTTCCCCATTCTTCTCTCATAATATCGGACCATAAAACTAACCCATGCGCAGGAAGCCAAATAGCCCCCGAGGATGTCGCTTGGATAGTGAACACCCAGATATATCCTGCTAAGCCCAATGCTTAGAATCATGATGATTGCAAAGGCGATTAATACTCCTCTTCCTGTCCTGCTGTCTATATGTCTCCACAACAAATATGCCAGCACGCTATAGAAGGAAAAAGCACCCATCGAATGCCCGCTAGGAAAGCTGTATCCCGTAATTTCAACCAGGCGGTGGATATCCGGCCTCACCCGTTGAAAAATAAATTTTAATAATAGATTAAGAATAGATGAACCGAATACGACTACAATAAGTAGAAGAATCTCCGTGCGACGCCTCAATACCCAATATAGCACGGCGATTACGATAAGACACAATACAGTAACCGGACCGATCGAGCCTATAAATGAGAGGCCTATTGCGATATCCGTAATGAATGGATGCTCCAGGTTCTGTATTGAGGTTATGATGGCCAGATCGAGTGGAGCCAAGAGCTGAAACTTAACCAATGCGGCCATTATGATAAATCCTACGAAGCTGATGAGTGATATAAAGAAAATCCAGCGTTGTCTTCCTGAAGCCCAATTCATCTGTCCGCTCAAACTCTCTTTTCTCCTTTGCGTTGTTTCAAATCTATATGACTTGGGTGAAAACAAGATAATATCATTTTCCAGAGATAAAGAAAAGTCCAGCGCTGATTCCCAAGAAATTTCCCTTAGGTTATGCTAAATTTGGTATTATTACTCTAATATGATAAATTTTAACGATAAAGGAGTTTGTCCTATGAAGGTTCTAGTAGTCGGTGCGAATGGTCAAATCGGAAAACACCTTACACACCTGCTTCAAGATCATGAAGCCTACACCGTAAAAGCGATGGTTCGAAAAGAGGAGCAGGCACGATATTTCGAAAATGCCGGAATCGAAACCGTCCTTGCTAATCTGGAAGGAGCGGTTGATGAGCTTGCACAGGCCGCGCAGGATTGCCAAGCCATTGTATTTGCCGCCGGTTCAGGCGGTGCAACCGGTTACGATAAAACTCTCTTAATTGATCTGGATGGGGCTGCAAAAATGATCGAGGCTGCCGAGCAGGCACATGTCTCACGCTTCATTATGGTTAGCGCCATACAGGCCCACAACCGGGAGTCCTGGAATGAAAAAATCAAGCCCTATTATGCAGCCAAGCATTATGCGGATCAGATCCTGCGCAGCAGCAGCCTCTCCTATACGATTATTCGTCCAGGAGGACTTCTGAATGAACCCGGTACAGGCCGTATCACCGCTGCCGAGGACATCCATAGCGGCTCCATTCCGCGGGAGGATGTAGCAAGCACGATTCTGTTATCCCTGGATGAAGAGAACACCTTCCGGCGTTCCTTCGATCTGATCGCAGGCGATTCGCCCATATCCGAAGCCCTTTCGTCTATTTAAAGAAAGCCTTTCATCTCAAAGAAATCGCCCCTGCCAAAAGCGATACGTCAGGTATCCAGCTCTTGGTCAGGGGCGATCTGTTTTTTCTAATCGAATAGTGACCAAATCACAATAAATGCGATCAAGGCCAACACATAGATGACGATCAGCTTGGTAATATTAGCTTTGGTTTTACTTTCATACGCTGGATTCGACTTGCGGTTTTCCTGGGAAAAACCAACAAGCAGCGTCGCAATGCCGCCGATCAAAGCCAAAGTAATCACGATTAAATACAGAACCACAATGGATCCTCCTTATCCTCTCGGATTATACGAATGATTACGTGCCGGTCTTCTGCAGCATCTGATTCCGCAATATTTCTTTTACGGCTTTCACGGCTTCCTCTACTTTATCCACTGAGACAACGATAGGCGAGGCATCTTCATATTGACTGGAGGTATGGTTATACTTGGGATCATAATAATGCTCAAGCAGCATCCGGATTCCCTGTGGAAACCGTCCCTCCTCCAGCGACCTCCCGATCTCAGCAGCAACAGGAGTATGGATCCTGTTTTTAATCAATTGGAAAGCCGCCAAATACTGTTCTTTGTATGCAGCGGGATTGTAGTCCTCCATGATCTGGCGAACACGCTCTTCCATCGGCAGTTCAAGTACGATAGCTACGCCGGACTCCTTCTTCTCCATAAGGAAGTCGGGTACAACGATTTTGCCAATCCGCTTGCTCTCGGCTTCGAATAACACGTAAGGGGCCGACTCCACTTGCTTCAGTCGTTCAACCAATTCCGAATCAAAGGTCTTTTGATTGCTGGCCTGTAAACCGATATGGCCAAATATCGAGCCGCGATGACCTGCCAGCCCTTCCAGGTCAACGACAGGATACCCCTCCTGCTGAAGCTGCCTGAGCACGGCCGTCTTGCCCGTTCCCGTCAAACCATGCAGAACAAACGCTTCGGCCTCTAATGTCTTATGTTCAAGCGTATCCAGCACATACTTTCGATAAGCCTTAATCCCGCCAGTAATCCGGCTGACATGGATATCCATCAGGGAGAGCACGGTTGCCGCTGTCCGGCTGCGCATGCCCCCACGCCAGCAATAAACTGCTTTATCACCGTCAATTTCCTTGAATTGCTTAACGAAGGCGGGAAGCTTGGCCGACATAATGGCAAGTCCGCGCTCTTTAGCCGCGTCTACGCCTACCTGCTTATAGATGGTGCCAATCTCCGCCCGTTCTTCGTCATTAAAGACCGGAATGTTCAGGCTTCCCGGGATCGTTGAATCCCTGTATTCCGACGGGGAACGGACATCGATTAATGTCATCTTCTTTTTATTCTGAAGCTCCAATAACTCGTTAACGCTGATGTCTTGAAACATGGTCTGCTCGCTCCTTTATTGATCCCAAAAAAAAGGCTCACTTACAACTCAACGACAATGCGGGACGGATGATCGTTTACGACCTTGCCGACACTTCCCGCTTCCAGCCCGGCTTGCCGAAGCTCCATTAGAAGCTGATCCGCCTGAGAGCCGTCAACGGCGATAAGAAGTCCACCCGAAGTTACCGCATCACACAGTATCCACTTGTCGATCTGATCCATATCGTCCGGAAAATCAACATCGTCCTTCACGTGATCATAGTTGTTTTTTGTCCCACCCGGAATGACACCACCCTCGGCCATTTCTCTAACTCGCTCCAGGACAGGTACAGAGGACTTGGAAATGCGTATCCCCGTCCCGCTTCCTTTTGCCATTTCGAGTGTATGGCCAAGCAGCCCGAATCCGGTCACATCGGTGCACGCGTGAACGTTATACGATTCCATCATTTCGGCAGCGGTCTTGTTGAGTGCTGCCATTACGGCGGTAACCCGGCGGATCTCCTCATCACTTAACAGGTCTTTCTTAATGGAGCTCGTAAGGATACCGACACCTATGGGCTTTGTAAGAATCAGCACATCGCCCGGCTTGGCTCCCGCATTCGTTCTCACTTTGTCAGGATGTACGGTACCTGTTACGGCAAGGCCGAATTTCGGCTCTTTATCATCAATGGAGTGTCCACCTACCAGTGTTACACCCGCTTCTTTCAGTTTATCCCCAGCACCTCTCAAAATATCGGTCAACACCTGCTTATCGAGCGTTGAGATCGGAAATGCCACAATATTCAATGCCGTTAGCGGCTTGCCTCCCATCGCATAGATATCGCTGATTGCATTGGCCGCTGCCACTTGACCGAAATCATAAGGGTCATCCACGATCGGTGTAAAGAAATCAACCGTCTGGACCATAGCCAAATCATCGGTAAGACGGTATACACCTGCATCATCGCTCGTATCCAGACCAACCAGCAGATTCGGATTGGGTTCCGCTTGGGGGAGCTTGCGAATGACCTGAGCCAGATCCGCAGGACCAATTTTGCAGCCGCATCCTCCTTTAGAGGAATAGGAAGTTAATTTTATTTTCTCCGATTGAGTCATCACAGGTCGTCCCTTCATCATCTAAATTTTGATATATTGCAAGAGCACGTGCAACAACCCCGGCACGGATGCTCGAAATACGTCTCATCTACTCCGGGGATCATCTAATATTAATCTTTGCCAATCACTTCATTTATGCACACAATACTTATATTATATGAAATCAGCTGCCGCAAGTCTAATGATCTTCCTATTTCTTGCAATTCCCGGGAAAATCTCTCTACGACAAGTCCACATTGTGATATACTATTAGATTGGATATGTAAATAATTTCACGATATATCGGGGGAGTACGAATTATGAATCACTCAAGCGACGGTAGAATGGCCTTTGATCATTCGAATCGCAGAAAAACCATCTGGTTCATCACAATCTTCATTATAATTGCAGCAACCGGTCTGACCTATGTGAAGTGGTGGCCTTATTACGATAAAGCACTCAAGGCGATTGTCGAGCACAGTATCGGCTCATCCATACTAGGCATGGATAGCGGTGCCACCCCTTCATGGCAAGCTGCCTGGGATTATGCCATCACTTATTTCAAAGCCGTCTGGAAAGCAGCCGTACTGGGCATTCTGCTTGGCACATTAGTCCAGTCCCTGCTGCCCTCCCAGTGGCTCCTTCGCGTTCTCGGCAAATCGACCTTTGGCAGTACGGCGATAGGAGGGATTGCATCCATTCCAGGCATGATGTGCTCCTGCTGTGCCGCGCCTATCGCCATCGGTCTACGCAAGAAAAAGGTATCTGTAGGGTCTGCACTTGCGTTCTGGATCGGTAATCCAACCATTAATCCGGCAACACTCGTCTTTATGACGTTTGTTCTATCCTGGAAATTCACCTTGCTGCGACTGGTCTTTGGCATCCTTCTAACCTTTGGCGTCAGCTACTTGGCAAACCGCTTTGCCAAAGAATCGGAGCCGGTGGAGATCGACACACCGCCGAGCACCGATCTGCAAGACGATCGCCCACTGTGGAAACGCTGGCTCGCCAGCATCGGCAATATGCTCATTCGCGTGGTTCCGGCTTATTTTATCGCAGTCCTGCTGCTTGGCGCGCTGCAAGTCTGGATGTTCCCTCACCTGGGAACAGCAGCCGGGAACAGCATGCTGGCTGTCATTTTCTTTGCCGTCATGGGGATGCTCTTTGTCATTCCGACTGCCGCCGAAATCCCGATCATTCAAGCCTTCATGGCAGCAGGGCTTGGAGCCGGCCCCGCAGCAGCGCTGCTCCTTACTTTGCCGGCCATCAGCCTTCCCTCCCTTCTCATGGTAAGACGTTCGTTCCCGAGAAAGGTCATATGGTTTGTGGTTTCGTCTGTAGTCTTGCTTGGTATTGCATGCGGCATAGCGGGAATGCTTATACTGTAACCAGCACATGGGTGCACTTTTTTCAAAGAGTTATAATCAGTTGTATTCAAATCAAGGGCTTTCAATTATATTTTCAATTTTTATTTTTTCTTAAGGTAAACCAAAAGCTTATCTGGTAAAGTGATTAAAGAATGAACCAACTCATTATTATATGCAGTCGAAGGGAGTCAATCATTAAATGAAAGATAACGATTTGCAGCCAAACCACCCGGGGCAACCCGAGGATGAACAGGGACAAGCCCAAGAGAAAGAGATTATCCCCCAAGAACCGGGCGACTTGTCTAATGAAGAGGAAAGAATAGATTCGGATTCAACCTATCCTGAATCCAGTGAACCTTATAAGGAAGAGAGCGATCAGCCCCTGTCTCCGGTTGCTGTCATGCATTCAGAGGATCAGCCCGAGCAGCCCCTGCACGATGAGCAGCCTCCGGCTGGTGATAGCGGTAATGGAAGCAAAGGCTGGATGATCGCTTCACTGGTACTCGCGGCAGCGTTGATCGTAGTCCTGATAGTACCTCCATTTGCCAAGGGATCCGGTAACGAGGCAGTGGCCAAAGTCAATGACGTCAAGATTACGAAGGATACCCTGTACAATGAGCTTGTTGAAGCGGGCGGGGTACAAACCGTAAATTCCATGATCACGGAAGAGCTGATTAAGCAGGAACTGGCCAAGCAGTCCATTACCGTGACGGACGCGGAAGTGAATGAAGAAGTTGACGCTCTCAAGGCATCCTTCCCATCCGAAGATCAATTCAATATGGCCCTTCAGCAATCGGGAATGACACTTGAGGATCTGAAAGGGCAGACCAAAACCCAAGTCGAACTCAAAAAACTGATGGGCGACAAAATCAAAGTAACGGACGAAGAGATCAAAACCATTTATGATCAGAACAAAGAATCCTTTGCTACACCTGAACAGGTTCGCGCTTCTCATATCCTGGTTGAAACCAAAGAAGAAGCCGATGAGATTGTGAAGCAGCTTAAGGATGGCGCTGATTTCGCGGCAATCGCCAAAGAGAAAAATCAAGACGCTACCAAGGACACAGGCGGTGACCTGGACTTCTTCGGACGCGGCGAGATGGATCCTGCTTTTGAAGAAGCAGCCTTCAAATTGAAGAAGGATGAAATCAGCGACCCGGTGAAGAGCTCCTTCGGTTATCATATTATCAAGCTTACCGATCGCAAGGAAGCTACGAATCCTACTCTGGAAGACAAGAAGGATGAAATCCGTAAACAGCTTGAGAATCAAAAAGTTTACCAGGAATCTTCCGCTTACATTCAAGAGTTGAAAGACAAAGCAACCATCACCAACACGCTGGAGGAAGTAGCGCCGGCAGATCCTGCAACAGAGACACCGGAAGCACCTGCTGCACCCTAAAGATTGACCAAGCCCTGCACCCTCGTGGTGCGGGGCTTTTATCATGCCAAAATAAAAAGTTCTTTAAACCCTGCGGAAAACATGTTAGAATGTAAGCGTTATCAATTGTTGATCTTGACAAAGGGGGAAGCAGAATGATGAAGCACGTATCGGAATCCCGCAACATGTATGAGGACTTCGTGGTGGAGACAGACATTCTGTTCTTTAAAACCGGATCACACGGTTTGGTCAGCTTTCACGGCAGGAACTATAATATTAAAAAGAGAATGACTGCCGACAAAATCGCATCCCTGCTCTCCGGTAAACAGTTCTATCATGTCGGCAGCAACTGCTATGTGAATGTAGACAAAGTCACTACGGTAGAGCAAGGCATCGTTTACTTTGGAGAAAAGGCGCCCTCTGCCAAGCATCTGCGTATTCCGAGATGGAAGCAGGAGTCGCTGAAGCGCCTGATCACGGAATCCAAACAGCCTGTTTGAGCAGTGCCGCAACATGTATATGGTTCTGTTTTTCGAATCACAAGCAAAAGATCCCTTATCCGTTGAGCGGAGTCGGGATCTTTTGCTTGTTCAGTATCAAATCTTCAGTTTCTTGGCATTCACAATGTAAAGGTTCTTCAGCGGTAATGCGCCATTTCTGTACTTCCGGGCACCGGATTCAAACAGAACATACAAATCATTGCCACGTATCGCAATATTCTCGGACATGGGCGGCATGGTCAAAGGGGTAGCTGCGACCTTGCCGGATGCCCCACGTGTATAAATAAGCAGCTTGCTTGCATTGTTGCGGCCGCAGGACTGACTGTACAATACGCGGGATTTCGTCACAACCGCACCCTGGATACGATCAGGCGTGCTCCATGTATAAGCCGCCTTCCGGTTCGACGGCAGGTCATCGCCGGAAGTCAATCTATAACCTCGAAGCTTGCCCTTCGGTCCGGGTATACACTGCTTGCTGCCCTTATCCTCTCCATCCATATATTCACCTACCCATAGAATCCCGTCGGAATAAGTGGCATAAGATGCCTTATGACCGAGCGCATATCGGGTCATGACAACATGGCTGTAATCTTTTTTGCCCTCGATGGTGCTTAGCGGAATTTTGTACACATTTTTGCCAGACGCCACCCACAGATGATTTTTGCTGACGGCGAGTCCGCCAACATGACCGGTATGCTTATTGCTTCCGCTCTCATATAAATAGAGCGTTTTGATTCGCTTGTTGGTTTTGCTGCTGGTGATCGAGATACTGCTGGCCTGCTTGCTCTTTGTATCGCCCCAATAATGAGAAATAATAACCCAATTCTTGCTCGGCACAAGGCCGAGTCCCTGCGGTATCCATTCTTTGTTTCCGGATAAGCCGGGGACCACGGCTCCCTTTCTGCTAATATCAAAAAACTTTTTGTACTTGGAGGAAGCAGCCTGCGCCTCACCAGGGTAAGCAAAACCGATGAGGGTGAAGATCAAAACCAAACGTAATCCTATATTCAAATACCGCTTGAGCCCATACAGTCTTTTCACAATAACGCACCCACTTCCTTAATAACCGATATGCTTCTCGGATTCTCGACACCGACATAACTTCAATGTATTCCGGCATAAAAATGATATTCATTCCACATCCAGTTCATGGTAATATCGATCATAATGGGCTTGCGAACTACAGAGAGGATGATACAGCATCGAATCCTTATTTGATCCGAGTTATCCGAAGGCATTTGCCGCCTTCTCCACCGAGCATTGGATAGCCATCGTTATCCTGATCGCCCTTGCCGCGTTCCTGTATCTGTTCAGGTCTGTAATCGTCTCAACGACTGCCCTTCAAAAGACCGTGAAATGGAGCCTGCTTGCCGCACTTTCGTTGCCGGAGGCCTCCCTTCACCTCTGGTATGTGTTAACCGGCATCTGGGATCCCGCCACGTCATTGCCGCTGGAATTGTGCAGTCTGACCCTGTTTCTCTCCATAGCCATCCTGCTTACGGATGAGCGCCGCTTATATCCGCTCGTTTATTTTGCAGGCATCGGAGGGGCGCTTCAGGCCATACTGACACCCAATCTGGGTTATCCTTTCCCTCACTTCCGCTTCTTTCATTTCTTTACCGTCCATACCGCCATTATATTAACAGCGCTGTACATGACATGGGTAAGAGGATACCGGCCAACCTGGAAATCTATTGGCTGGACGATGGTCTTTCTTAACGTGTCCGCCGTGCTTGTCGGTCTTGTTAATTGGGCTGTTGGTTCCAATTACATGTTCCTGATGCGCAAGCCGGAAACCGCGTCGCTACTGGATCTGCTGGGTCCACATCCCCTATACATTATGGTTGAGGAATTCATTGCACTTGTATTATTTATCCTTATGTATGTTGTCTTTTTTGTCATTCCGGACCACATCAAACGCAGTCGCAGGCATGGGCGTGAAGAGATTCCCGGCTCTTCCGCAGGGAGCTGAAGCATGAAATCATATGTCTTATAGCAAAAACGTATGGACTGTAAACGCCCTGAGTAACAGGTGTTGCGATCCATACGCTTTTTTATGGAGGAGGAATTAAGGATCAGCCTTTAAGATACAGCCGAGAGGTGGCTTCCCAAATATCACCCGGTGCCAAACCGAACAAACCGATATCATCCGCCGGCAAATTCACGTTTGGAGCATTCACCAGATTGATCTGAGGCTCGGGACAGAAAAACTTCCGGGATGCCTTGTTATTCCATACCATCCACTGCTTATATGAGTTGCCGACATCATAGACCAAGGTTTTTCCCAGCCTGGTATCCGTCAATTCCATACGGTTTCTGCCGTTCTGCGGTACAGCCGTGTAATGGTTGTCCATGGGGGCAAAATAGGGGTTGACCCCGCTTGTCCGCAGCCGTTCTTCTTCCGCCGTCAGGGACTGGAATTCCCCGGTCGGCAGCATGCGGTCACTCATTTCCCACCGCTCTCCGATCGTTATTCTTGCAACGCAATCATCCGCTGTGCTCTCAGGTGCAAACGGAGCATTGATCGCCGTATGGAAGGCAAGCAGGCAAGGCATGCTGCTCGTTCCCCGGTTGCGTATCAACACATGCTGGGCTAATCCATCCCGATTCAGCGTATAGCGGAGCCGAAACGTGAACGTGTGCGGAAGCATGGCGTACACCGGGTGATCCTCATCGATCGTTACGGAAACGACCACATAACTTTCAGCCTCACTGCTGCCATAATCCTCGACCGTCCACGGTATCGTATGTAAAAAGCCATGGAGGTGATTAGCTGTCTCAACCTCATTCACCGGGAATTGATAGGTCTGTCCATTCCATGGAAACCTCCCGTCTTCATATCGATTCGGCGGAAACAGGACAGGAATGCCGTGAACGCCTGGATTGGACTTGAATGCTTCCATCTCGTGTGCTTCAGGTTCGCGAAGGAAACGGTAACCGCTTTCGTTATCCCTGAAAGCGATGAGATTGCCTCCGATCCCAGGCAATATCGCCGCTTCGTAAGGGCCATGCTGGAGCCAAACCGCGCTCTCTCCGTGATATAATTCTTCATACGCTTTGTGGTTCATCGGGTCATCTCTCCTCTCAATGTGAACGTATATAGATTATCATACCGTTGCCCTTACGACTAGATTGTCGAGCTTGAATAAGCCGTTATGGCTCTAACCAAACCCTCTTCCTTGCATCTTGGTTAGGCACATCGTTTAAGAAGATAGTTTTTCTTGTGTGGAGTCTTGTGAGAGGGACACTGCCTCCGATTGCTCCTGTGCTATTGGCTGTGTGGCAGATGCCAGTTCCTCATCCAGTTCCCTTGCGTATTCCGTTCTCTGCTGCTCGCTCCATGCCAGAACGGAAGCCATATAATCCATTACGGGCTCCTTCCATTTTCTTGTCCACTGGATGTTAAATAACAGGGAACCCGTACGGCGGATGAAAAAGTCCGTCGGCTTCGACGCCAACTCATACTGGATCGCATACATCAGCGGTACCAGAACCGATACGGGAAGCGCGGATGCTTCCGCTTGATCGGATCCTGCGCTGGCCAAGCGAAACAACTCCGTTACGTTGGAGCCGTACATCTGCGCCCATTGCTCGGCGAGCTTACGGTCGATTCCTTGTGCCGCTCCGATATCCGCCTGCTTGCGAACAAATTCAGGAAATTGACGGGAGCCGCCTATATGCCCGCCGGATATCGGCAGATTCTTCGTTATCCCGGGACCAAACGTTTGGCCGCCCTGCTCCTGAATTCGTTTGGCAACCAGATCCACAACCGTATCCGCCATTTTGCGGTAACCGGTCAGTTTGCCACCCGCAATGGTGATCAGACCGGACGGGGATTCCCATATCTCATCCTTGCGTGAAATTTCGGACGGGCTCTTGCCCTCCTCCAAGATCAGCGGCCGGACTCCGGCCCACCCAGATTCAACGTCAGCCGCGGACAGCTTCACATCGGGAAACATATAGTGAATAGCTTTCAATATATAATCCCGGTCTTCCACCGTAATCAGGGGACGCACGGGATTGGCCTTGTACACCGTATCGGTTGTTCCCACGTAGGTCTTTCCGTCACGAGGAATAGCAAACACCATTCTGCCGTCAGGTGTATCGAAGTACACCGCTTGACGGAGCGGGAATTTGGACTGGTCAATGACCAGATGGACCCCTTTGGTCAACTGAAGCATTTTTCCCTTCTTGGACTTATCCATCTCTCGCACCTGATCCACCCAAGGACCAGCGGCGTTCACGATTTTGGTTCCGGTTACGGTCCTGACCTCGCCGTCCAGCATATCTCTCACCGTGATGCCGGTAATCCGTCCATTCGTATCATAGTTCAAAGACTCGGCCTTCGCGTAATTGAACAGCACAGCCCCTCTGGCCGCTGCCTCTTTCATGACCTCAAGCGTGAGTCTGGCATCATCCGTCCGGTACTCTACATAGTAACCGCCGCCCTTCAGGCCTTCCTGCTTCAGAAGCGGCTCCCGCTTCAGCGTCTCGGAGACAGACAGCATGGAGCGCCGTTCTCCCCGCTTCACGCCAGCCAGGAAATCGTATACCATCAAGCCGACAGAAGTGCTGAACTTCCCGAAGGTGCCTCCTTGATGTATGGGCAGCAGCATCCACTCCGGCGTAGTAACATGCGGTCCGTTCTCGTAGACTACCGCCCGTTCCTTGCCGACTTCAGCCACCATCCCCACTTCAAACTGCTTCAAATACCGCAGTCCGCCATGCACCAGCTTGGTCGAGCGGCTGCTGGTTCCTGCGGCAAAATCCTGCATCTCCACCAGCAGGACCGACATGCCGCGCGTGACCGCATCGAGTGCAATCCCCGCACCGGTGATCCCTCCGCCAATCACGATCAGCTCATAAGTGCTCTCTGCAATTCCCTCAAAACGACGCTTGCGATCCAAGCTTGAAAACGACTGTGGCAACATCAAACAAATCCCTCCCAGTATGTTTTACCCTTTTTTTTATCTATTGTTACCTCTTATAGAAACAGCAACAAAAAAGAGACCACGAAACACGCAGTAACAAACCTCGTTCCATGAGGTCTTCCGCGCCTAGTGGTCTCTCCAAGTCTCCAGACAAATATTCACTTATGAATTATTATAACATATAAAATGCTAATGAAAAGCCATTGCCGCATAAACGGCTTTTTTCCACCCCGCATATAATTGTTCCCTTACTTCTTCCTGCATGGTTGGCGTAAAGCTCCGCCCCATGCTCCATTTGCTGCATATCTCATCCTGGTCCTTCCAGAAGCCAACAGCAAGACCCGCCAAGAATGCGGCTCCAAGAGCCGTCGTCTCCGTGATGTCCGGGCGTTCCACGGGAACGTTCAGAATATCGCTCTGGAATTCCATAAGAAAGGTGTTGGTCACCGCGCCTCCATCCACTCGCAGGGATGTGATGTTATACCCTGAATCCTCCTCCATGACGGACAGTACATCCCGGGTCTGGTAGGCAAGCGACTCCAGGGTTGCACGGATGAAATGCTCCTTCGACGTACCTCTGGTCAGACCAAAAACAGCGCCCCGTACGTTGCTGTTCCAGTACGGACTGCCAAGTCCGACAAAAGCGGGCACAACGTACACGCCTTCCGTTGAATCAACCCTGCGCGCATAAGGCTCGCTGTCCTTCGCCTCACGGAACATCCGCAGACCGTCGCGCAGCCACTGTATAGCTGATCCGGCCACAAATACGCTGCCCTCCAGCGCATACTGCACCTTGCCATCGAGTCCCCAGGCAATCGTCGTAATCAGCCCATGTTCGGATTTGACCGGCTTGTCGCCAGTGTTCATCAGCATGAAGCTGCCTGTTCCGTACGTTGTCTTGACCATGCCCTCGGAGAAGCAGGTCTGACCAAACAGCGCTGCCTGTTGATCTCCCGCAGCCCCGGCAATCGGCACTTCACGCCCGAAGAAGTGATAAGTCACCGTATTGGCGTATATCTCGGAAGAAGGCCTTACCTCAGGCAGCATGACCTTCGGAATATCCAGCAGCTGCAGCAGCTCATCATCCCATTTAAGGTCATGGATGTTATAGAGCATCGTGCGTGAAGCATTGGAATAGTCGGTCACATGCGCTTGGCCTCCGGACAGCTTCCAGATCAGCCAGGTATCAATGGTGCCGAATATAATCTCTCCACCCCGGGCGCGTTCCCGCGCACCCTCCACATGGTCGAGAATCCATTTGATTTTGGTACCAGAGAAATACGGATCGATCAAAAGCCCGGTCTTCTCCCTTACCTTTCCGTCATGCCCTGCAGCGATCAGCTCCTCGCATAGGCCGGCTGTCTGCCTGGACTGCCATACAATCGCATGATATATCGGTTCACCCGTGTTGCGGTCCCACAGTACTGCGGTCTCCCGCTGATTCGTGATCCCGATGCCCGCTATCTGATCCGCCTTCACACCCGATTCGGATAAACAGGTCGCAATAACCGCAAGGATGGAGCCCCATATTTCATTGGCATTCTGCTCCACCCACCCCGGTTGAGGAAAATACTGAGGGAACTCCTTTTGCGCTGAGTGTACAATTTCTCCTTCCCTGTTAAACAAGATTGCCCGAGAGCTTGTCGTTCCCTGGTCAAGCGACAGAATGTACTGCTCCAATCATCTTCTCCCCTTCCGTTAAGTGCATTTAACCAAAGATAACGTGCAGGTGGAAACGTTGTCAAATTCATTATTCCGTCAGGGTGAAACCAAATAAGTCCTGCAGAAGGACAGAAGCCGCACCGATTAACTTATCATCTTCGCCAAGGGATGCCAATCCAAACACCATATCATCCTTCAGGATCGGCATCGCATGCCGGTCCATATATTTTCGAACCATTGCCAAAAGCTCCGGATTCCCATGCGCCATCTCCCCGCCCAGAACGAGTGCTTCGGGATTAAACATATTGACCAGATTAACAATGGCTGCGCCGAGGTGTTCCGCTACTTCTTCATTCAGATCCATGGCCAGCTTGTCCCCTCTGCACAGGGCTTCCTTGTACACGGACGGAACGATTTTGCTGTAATCCCCTCCGCTCAGCTCCTGAATTAGAGTCGGTCGTCCTGTGGCTATTGCTGTAATGATTCGTGAATACACGGCGATCCAGCTGATATAACTGTCCAAGCAGCCTACATTGCCGCATTCACACCGGATTCCGCTGCGATTCACGCTGGTGTGTCCAAACTCGCCGGCACCCCCATGCTTGCCTCTCAGGAGGCTATCGTTTATTAATATACCGGAGCCGAGTCCGTCACCGATGGAAATATAGATCAAATTCCCGAATGCATAATCACCAAATCGCCGCTCTGCGAGCACAACGGAATTCATATCGTTTTCAACCCAGGTCCGCATTCCATAGCGGTCTTCGAGGATCTGCCTTAGCGGAACATCGGTCATCCGCAGCTTGGTGTTATAGTGCAGCACTCCCTGACTATCACTCACAATACCTGGAACGGTGAGGGAAATGCCGACACAACGTTCCAAGTCCTCCGCTCCTGCAGTGAAATCATCCATGAGCTCGAGCAGCCGCTCGATAACCGCATTACCCTGAAGTCCTTCGATCGGATAGGTTTCCTTTCTCAGCACCCTTGCCTCCAGGTTCATCTGGGCCAGATTTAGGAATGAATTCGTTATGGCTACAGCAAATAAATAATGATTATCCGGATTGAATTGGAGAAGAATGGGTTTTCTCCCTCCGCTGGAAGAACCCGTGCCGATTTCAGAGACGTAGCCCTCCTTAATCAGCTCCTGAACGGCGGAAGCGACTGTGGAGGGGCTCAGCTTATTTTTTTTGGCCAGCTCAATTCTCGATATGGGACCATCCGTACGAATCTTGTTCAGCACCTTGGATCGGTTTAACGCCTGGATCAGCTTGTGATCCCCTTTTTTCATATTGTTCAAGCAAGCTCAACCTTTCTATAGGTTCATCAATTAGTGCGACTTTCTGTATCGGAAAAATAAGGTTAGCTACACTATAACATTTTCAATAACCGAAATTAACTTATTCCATCAATCAAAATAATGTTATATGTAAGAATTCATCCCAACCTCACAATATGTGAAAAAAATAATTTAAAAGTAATTGAAATCGCTATCTTGAAAAATAATCGAGGGGATTATATAATCTTTCGCAATAGAAGCTAGTTATTCTGTCACAAAAGATAGCATGTTGATGTTAACTTTTTTCGATGATTGGAATAACTAATGCTTTTTACTCCAGCTATACAAAGGGGGCGCTCCCATCCAAGGAGACTGGTTTTCACGTCGAACAAGCTTTATGACCCCATCATGCTTGATCAAAACCATGCCAACATTTTAAGGAGGGTTATGTAATGAAAAAAGGAATGTCTGTCCTGATTACGATGCTATTCGTGTTTACTGTCTTACTGTCCGCTTGTGGTGGCAATGCCTCCGGTGGCGACAATGGGAAAAAGGTAATCAACGTCGCCCTCTGGGACGAAAATGTACGGGACACGCTGGACAAGTCCATCAAAATTTTCAATGAGAAGCATCCGAATGTTCAAGTGAAAGTAACGTATACGCCATGGGCGGATTATTGGACCAAGCTGAGAACAAGCCTCGCCGGCAATAGTGGTCCTGATGTTTACTGGATGAACGGACCCAACTTTCACTCCTACGCCTCCTCCGGTCTGATCAAAGACCTCTCTCCCCTCATTGAGCAAAGCGGACTGGACACCTCGGTTTATACCGAAGCACTCGTCGATATGTATACCTATCAAGGCAAGCTTCACGGTCTTCCTTACTTCCAGGATTCCATCGGACTCTATTACAACAAAGAGTTGTTTGACAACGCGGGCTTGTCCTATCCCGACGATACCTGGACCTGGGAAACCGTAGAGGAGAATGCGGCCAAGCTGACCGATAAAACAAACGGTATTTACGGTTACATAGCGCCGATCGACAATCAAATCGGTTACTACAACTTTATTGCCCAAGCAGGAGGATTTGTAATCTCGGACGATAAGAAGTCATCCGGCTTTAATACGCCTGAAGCTCTGTCGGCCTTTAAGTGGGAACAAGGCTTGATTGACAAAGGCTACTCGCCGAATGCGCAGCAGCAGCTTGAAACGAAGTCCCGCCAATTGTTCGGCTCCGGCAAGGCCGCCATGTTTCCGGGGATTTCGGTCAACTCGCCTGAGCTGCACAAGCTTCTCGGCGATAAACTCGGCGTTGCTGTTCTTCCTGCCGGTAAACAGAAAGCTTCCATCGTTCACGGACTGAGCTGGGCAATCAACGGCAAGACAAAAGTAGAGCAGGAATCCTGGGAATTGCTGCAGATACTATCGGGCAAGGAAGGACAGGAACTGCTGGCCGATTCCGGCTTCTCGATGCCTGCCTACAAAGGCACGGAAGGTGGCTGGCTGAAATCCATTCCTTCTCTCGATCTGCAGGTATTTGTGGACAGTCTGGAATTTGCCGTGCCTTATCCGGTGTCCCAGAAAACAGCGGAATGGCAGGATGCGGAAGTGAAGGAAATCCAGGCAGCCTTTCTTGGCAAAAAAACCTTTGAAGAAGCGCTCAAAAACGCCGGTGAACAAATGGATGCAATCCTTGCAACTGAAACCAAATGACAACCATCCGCTCCCAAGTAGGAATACCAAGAAAGGACGGTGCAGCCTGTGAGCTCTCCTATAACTGTGACCACGAAACCTCCTGAGATGCCCAAGCGAAAGGTCGGGAAACTTGCCCGGCACGAAGCCCTGTGGGGATATATTTTCATCCTGCCGGTCGTGCTGGGGCTTGGTTTGTTCTACATGGCCCCTTCCGCCGCATCCCTGTTCCTGTCGTTTACATCGTGGGACGGGTTAACCTCTCCCCAGTTCGTCGGAATGGATAATTTCACGAATCTGATGAAGGACGACAAATTCACCGGCTCCATGCTGAACACGATGATGTATACCGTCGGCACCGTTCCGTTGTCCGTTGCAATCGCAACGGTTCTGGCCGTACTGCTGAATCAGAAGATCAGAGGCATGGTCTTCTACCGCACACTGTATTTCATCCCGGTAATCACGATGCCGATTGCGGTCGGCATGGTCTGGAAATGGCTGTACAACTCCGAATTCGGGTTGATCAACCATGTGCTGGGAGTGTTGAATCTACCTCAGCCGAATTGGCTGTTTGATGAAAAATTCGCTTTGTTTTCCATCGTGCTTGTCAGCGTCTGGAGCAGTATCGGGTATAACGCCGTCATTCTGCTCTCCGGTCTCCAGGGCATCTCCAGCAGCTATTATGAAGCCGCTTCGCTGGACGGTGCCGGAACGATGTACAAGTTCTTTCGGATCACGCTGCCGCTGCTGACGCCCAGCCTGTTCTTTGTATTGGTCATGTCCTTTATCAATTCATTCCAGGTGTTTGACCTGATTTTCATTATGATGGATCAGCAGACTACGATGCTGGAATCCACCCGGACCGTCGTTTACAGCATTTGGGAAGACGGGTTCAAATATTTCAATATGGGTTACGCTTCAGCGCAGGCCTTCATTCTATTCGTTGTGATTCTAGTCATCACCATGGTTCAAATGTATATTCAAAAGCGCTGGGTTCACTACCAATAACAGGAGGAATGAAGACGTGAATACTTCAACCCGATCGGGAAAAGCAAGCCGTCTGGCAGTCCACGTTCTGTTAGCTGCCGGGGCGCTGCTCATGATTATGCCGTTTCTGTGGATGATATCCACATCCTTCAAGTCCTTTGCCGATTCCATGTCGATTCCGCCCAAATGGCTCCCTGTCGAATGGCACTTGGACAACTACCTCCGTGTCATTCAAACCATTGATTTTGGCACGTATTACTTGAATACCGTTATCGTCACACTCGGACGCACAGTGGGCCAGCTTGTCCTGTGCTCACTTGCAGCCTATTCTTTTGCAAGTTTGAGATTTCCTTTCAAGAATGCTATCTTCCTCGCGCTCCTTGCGGTATTGATGGTACCGTCACAGGTTGTGATGATCCCGAGCTTTGTCATTATGCGTGAGTTCAATTGGCTGGATACGTTCTATGTGCTCATTGTACCGGGTATTTTCAGTGCCTTCGGTACGTTCTTGTTAAGACAATTCTTCATGACATTGCCGAAGGATCTGGAGGAGGCAGCCAAAATCGATGGCTGCAGTTATTTCCGGATCTACTGGAATATTTACTTACCGTTATCCAAAGCTGCGCTTGTCTCCCTGGCCATCTTCACCATACTCGCCTCGTGGAACGATTTACTGTGGCCGCTCATTATGACAAGCTCAGAGGACATGCGGGTGCTATCCATTGGAATCTCCAGCTTTCAGGGACAGCATTCCACCGACTATCCTCTCCTGATGGCCGGTGCGCTTATGGCAACCCTTCCGATCATCATCCTGTTTATATTCCTTCAGCGCTACTTCATTGAGGGCATTGCCATGAACGGGATTAAAGGATAACACATGCCGCAGCAATATACACGATAAAGGAGTCTGCCGGATGATACCGATGTCAGAGTTGGTGTTGGCGCTATGGGAAACATCGTCCCTATGGCGCTGCCGATGCACCTATGCCGGGTATGAGGGTTATTAGCAGCAAGCACCTAGTATGTATTCAGGAAGGTTTGCTGTACTTTTTTCCAGGTGAATCCTCTGTACCGGCATCAAAGGAAAGCTTGAATAATATGGATAGCGGGGCTATAATCACGTGTGAGTCCTAGAATTGAGGAATATTTATCCATCATCATTATACGATCAGGAGTGAGCAACCTATGATTAAAGCAGGTGTAATTGGAGCCGGAGGTATGGGCGCTGTCCATATTAAAAACCTTCACCAGAATGAACATGTTCAACTGGCTGCAATATGCGATACGAATGAAGCATTAGCCAAACAGCAGGCCGAATTGTATGGCTCCGCTTATTATACGGACGGCAGCACGATGCTGGAACAGGAACCGCTGGATGTTCTGTACGTATGCATCCCGCCATTCTGCCATGGAGATATTGAAGAACAGGCAGCAACCAAAGGCATTCACTTGATGGTCGAGAAGCCGCTGGGTCTGGACGTGGAGTCCGTCCGTCACAAAGTCAAAGTCATCAATGAAAGCGGAATCATAGCAGCTTCCGGATACTGTCTGCGGTACCTGGACACCGTTGCAATCGCCAAGGATTTTCTTAAAGACAAAAAAATCGGCATGGTCCGTGCCCACTACATAACGACACCTGTACCTACTCCTTGGTGGCGCAAAAAAGAATTGTCCGGCGGACAGCTGGTTGAGCAGTCTACTCATACCATGGACCTTGTACGCTACCTGTGCGGCGACATCACCCGTTTGTATGCCGATATGAGTCTCTTGCTTATGCAGGATATTCCGGATCTGGACATTCCCGATGTAGGCGCGATTCAATTCGTGCTGGACTCTGGAGCAGTCGGCCATATGCAGACGGGATTTATCCAATTCGATCATCGGAGCGGAATTGAGATCATGGGACGCGATTTCCGGGTCGTTCTGGATGGAACCACGCTTTCCATCGCAGATAAGGAGAAAGAAGTGGTATACCGCAGCAAAACCGACTTCTACAAGGATCTTACTACGGCCTTGATCGACGCCATTCGAAACCAGGATCCAAGCCTTGTGCTTGCCTCCTACGAAGACGGGTTCAAGACACTCGAGGTGACGCTGGCCGCGAATGAATCCGCGGAAACCGGTAAGCCGGTATTGATTCAGCAATAGCTCAAAAGGGGGCGTTCTCCAGGTCTGAACCTGGAGAACGCCCCTGAATTTTTGTTGCCCTGATGCAGTACGGCTTAAATTCGTTTGGACAGCTCAGCTTGTCCATGTTCATTGAATATCGCAATACTCATTCCGCTCTTACAAACCAAGTGAAATGTACTTTACCTCCAGGAATTCCTCCATTCCGTAATGGCCGCCTTCCCGGCCCAGTCCGCTCTCTTTAAATCCGCCAAACGGAGCTTGAGCGGTGGAAGGTACAGGGTCATTCACTCCTACGATGCCATAATCGAGAGATTCCGCGATTTTGACCGCTTCGCCCAAATTCTGCGTAAACACATAGGCAGCCAATCCGTAAGGACTGTTATTGGCTCGCTTGACCGCTTCGTCTATGGTTTTGAAGGTGGTAATGGGTGCAAGGGGACCGAAGGTCTCCTCATTCATGCACTCCATGTCATCCGTGGCATTCATGATCACGGTTGGCTCGACATAGTTGCCTCCCAGATCAGGGAGAGCTTGACCGCCAGCCAATATAACGCCGCCCTTCTCTTCCGCATCCTTGATCTGTCGAACGACTTTATCCACAGCCTCCTCGTTAATCAAGGGTCCGATATCGATTCCGTTCTCCAGTCCATTCCCCACCCTCAATTGTTTGACAAGCTCCGTAAACTTCGCTGCGAACTTCTCCGCAACTGATTCTTGAACATAAATCCGGTTGGCACATACACAGGTCTGTCCCCCATTGCGGAACTTGGAAGAGATTAATCCCGCTGCCGCTTGATCCAGGTCTGCCTGATCTGTCACGATAAATGGAGCATGACCACCAAGCTCCAGCGATATTTTCTTCACATTGGCCGCAGCGCCAGCCATCAGTTGTTTCCCCACTTCGGTTGAACCCGTGAATGACAGTTTTCTCACCCGACTGTCCTTCTGCCACACGTCAGCGATATCACCTGAAGGTCCAGTTACGATGTTGATTACCCCGGCAGGAATGCCCGCCTCATCTGCTAGCTCCACCAGCTTGATCGCCGTGAATGGCGTCTCACCGGACGGCTTGATAACTACGGTGCAGCCAGCTGCCAGCGCAGGGGCTACCTTGCGTGTAATCATCGAAGCCGGGAAGTTCCAAGGCGTAATGGCAGCTACAACACCCACTGGTTGCTTGGTCACGATGATACGTTGACGACTGGAAGAACCGGGTATGGTCTCGCCATATATTCGTTTACCTTCTTCCGCATACCAATCAACAAAGCTGTTGGCATATCGAATCTCGCCTGCTGCTTCCTTCAGCGGTTTCCCCTGCTCCGTGGTCATGATTCGGGCCAATTCATCCGTATGATCTGCAATTAACTGATGCCACCGGCGAAGCAGTTCCCCGCGATCATTCGCGGTTCTGCCGGACCAATCCGAAAAAGCTGCCGCTGCAGCATCCACCGCTTGCTGGGCTTCTCTCTTGCCGCCTTTAGGCACGGTGCCTATAACCTTCCCGTCCGCCGGATTGTATACGTCCATTTGCTCCTCGGTCTGGACCCATTGTCCATCTATATAGATTTGATTCCGATACATATAAAGACCTCCTCCTAATCGACTATTCCAGGTTGAGCGAGCCTGATGATCATCATCTCATTACGTCAACATCTGCCTTATCTTATTATCCGTTAACCACTTACCCTAATGCAAAAAAATAAAACACCGGAGCGCCTGGTAAAAGCTGCTCCGGTGTCTTCTATGTTCATTACCGTTCCCTTCGAAAAGGGTCTTGGATTATTTAATAGCTGCGTCAACTTCAGTAATCATTTCAGATACGGAAGTCAACCCGCCGCCGGAAAGATACCAGAAATCCGGGTTCAAGTAAACGATGTTTCCGTCTTTAGCGGCATTGGTTGTTTTTACAAGCTCATTCTCAACTACCGCTTTAGCGCCTGATTCCCCTTCGCCAGTGGCAACAGCTGCACCGCGGTCAACCACAAACAGATAGTCAGGGTTCATCTCTACAATATACTCGTTCGAAATATCTTTACCATGTGTGCTGACTTCGATGTTAGGATCTATTGCTCCGAAACCAAACACATCATGCAGAATACCAAAACGGGAACCTGGACCGTATGCACTGATTTTGCCTTCGTTAGCAAGAATGATCAATGCCTTTTTGCCTGTTGCCGTTGCTTTTTCATTCAGCGCTTTGATGTTCTCATTGATGGCAGCCATTTCTTTCTCAACTTCTGCTTCTTTACCAAAGATTTGACCAAGCGTGTTCATGTTGGATTTGAAGGATTCCATGTATTTGCTTGTATCCACGCCCAAGAAGATCGTTGGAGCAATTTTGCTCAGTTCCTCATAGGCATCTTGCTGTCTGCCGGAAATGATGATCAGATCGGGATCAATGCTGTTGATTTTCTCAAAGTCCGGCTCTTTCAGGCTTCCTACATTCTCGTACTTCTTGTCTTCAAATTTGGACAAGTAAGCAGGAATATTCGCTTGCGGAACGCCTAATACTTCAACGCCCAATTTATCTACGGAATCCAGAATACCAAAATCGAATACAACCAGACGTGAAGGGTTCTTCGGTACATCGGTTTCCCCAAGCTGGTGGGTGATCTTAATTGTTTCTGCTTCGGCTGGAGGCGTATCCCCTGCAGCGTCTCCGCCACCGGCACCTGTTGTTTTATCGTCTTGACCACAAGCTGCGAGTACAATCGTAAACATTACTACCATGAATAAAGTTAACCATTTTTTCATTACGTACACCCCATCTTTTATATTTGTATTTTCCTGCTTCATATTGATCTTCAACATATATTTGAATGTATGGTTGAATTAGTAATTAAATAAGGACAGATTGAATCATGCCGTCCCTTCGCAAGGCAGCCCCAGCTATTTTAGCAGAGATAAGGAACCTGCCGATGGCAGTTGAACCGTTCCTTATCCCTTACAAACGTTGTTATAGATTAGGCGTAGTACACACATACTCTATTGTCGTTAATCTCTTCAATCTCAATGTCCATGTCGTAGATTCCGCGCAGAACATTGCTCTGAATGATGCTCTCGGTCTTCCCTTCGCTCTCAATAGCGCCATCCTTCAAGGCAACGATGTAATCCGAGTAGAAGGAAGCGAAGTTGATGTCGTGAATCACGATAACAATCGTTTTATTCATGTCGGCGACAAGCTTTCGAAGAATCTTCATGATCTGCACGGAGTGTTTCATATCCAGGTTGTTCAGTGGCTCATCCAGCAAAATATACTCTGTATTCTGGGCGATAACCATAGCGATGTAAGCACGCTGGGTTTGACCGCCGCTGAGCTGATGAAGAAATTTATGCTGCATATCTCCGAGCTCCATATACGAGATCGCTTCATCCACGAACTTCTCATCTTCCGCATTCAACCTGCCTTGAGAGTAAGGGAATCGGCCAAAAGATACGAGTTCCCGCACGGTCAAACGAAGACTGATATGGTTAGATTGCTTCAGAATCGAAACCTTCTTCGCAAGGTCGCTGCTCTTCCACTGGCTGACCTCTTTGCCATCCACCGTAATTTGACCGCTGTCCTTGCCCGTTAATCTGCTTATCATGGACAGCAAAGTACTTTTACCGGCACCGTTAGGGCCGATAAAGGAAGTGATTTGCCCCTTCGGGATCGTAACCGACACGTTATCAACGACTTTTTTGCCGCTATAGACTTTCGATACGTTCGTAACCTGGATCATGCTTTACTCTCCTTTAGTAGCAGGTATATGAAGTAGACACCGCCGATGAAGTTGATGATAACACTGAGCGTTGTGGAGAACGTAAACACCCGTTCGACAACCAGTTGACCGCCCACTAACGCGATGATGCTAATAAGTATAGAAGCTGTGATTAAGTATGAATGCCGATATGTCTTCATAACCTCATAGGCAACATTGACAACAAGAAGTCCCAGGAATGTAATCGGCCCGACCAGCGCAGTTGCTACAGAGATCAGAACAGCGACAATAATCAGGAGCCGCTTCACCACGTAATCATAATTCACACCGAGGTTGATCGCCTGCTCACGTCCAAGTGAAAGCACGTTTAGATACTTGGCGAATCGAGCAAAATAGAGAAGTGACAAAGCAACCACAATCATGGCAAGAATGAGCAGCTCCGTCTTTACGTTGTTGAAGCTGGCAAACATTTTGTCCGCCACATACTGGAACTCATTCGGATCAATCAGCACCTCCATGAAGGAGGACATGCTGGAGAACAGCGTACCGAATATCATACCGATGAGCAGCAGGAAGTAAATATTATTCCCTTCCCTTTTGAACAGTATTTTGTATAAAACTCCAGCAAACAATATCATGGCTCCGACATTAATCAGGAAGTTCACATTGCTGCCCAGTTTGTACAGCGTAAACGATCCAAAGACGAAGATTACCGTTGTCTGGATAAGAATATATAAGGAATCCAATCCCATAACACTCGGCGTTAGTATCCGGTTATTCGTGACCGTTTGAAACACCGTGGTAGACAGAGCAATGGCTCCGCCGGTCAGAATAATAGCAAGCACCTTTTTGATCCTTCTCGGAAGCGCGTAGTCCCAATTGCTGCCAAGATCAATGAACAGAAAGACTGCCACCAGGATGATTGCCGCCGCGGCCAACAGGCCGATTTTGGCTTTATAAGTCATAAGCCTTTCTCCTCATCAGTAAGAAAATGAATATACCGCTTCCAAGGACGCCCACGGTCAGGCTGATTGGAATCTCATAGGGATAAATGATGATCCTGCCAAGGATGTCACAGAACAATACGAATCCGGCCCCCAGCAGCGCGGTATGCGAAAGGCTTTTTTTCAAGTGGTCTCCCAGATACAGGCTAACGATATTAGGTATGATCAGACCGAGAAAAGGAATCACGCCGACGGTTAGAACGACGGATGCGGTGACCAGCGCTACAATGACCAATCCCAGGTTCACAACTCTCCGGTACTTGAGACCAAGGTTCGTTGCAAACTCCTCTCCCATCCCGGCTACCGTAAACTTGTTAGCGAACAGGTAGGCCAGAATGACAAGCGGGATACTAATATATAGCATTTCATATTGTCCCTTGATGATCATGGAGAAATCACCCTGGAGCCATGCGGACATATTCTGAATAAGATCATATTTGTAAGCAAAGAAGGTTGCTATCGAACTAACAATATTACCGAACATCAGTCCAACGAGGGGAATAAAGATGGCGTCCTTGAACTTGATCCGGTCCAGGATCTTCATAAAGATGAAGGTTCCCGCTAGTGCGAATACAAATGCCACAAGCATCTTGATTAGTGGACCGCTTGTTGTGAAGACCAGCATGGCAACCAAAATTCCAAGTCTCGCGGAATCCATCGTACCCGCTGTTGTTGGTGACACGAATTTGTTGCGACTTAACTGCTGCATGATCAATCCGCAGATACTCATGCTGACCCCTGCCAGTATAAGACTGACAAGCCTCGGGATCCGGCTGACAAGCATAATATGTTGTTGTTGTTCTGACATGGAGAACAGTTCCAGTGGTGAAATGTCCTTAACTCCAATAAATAATGAGATTATGGAGAGTACCACAACGGCTGCAAATAAGTATCTAATCTTCATGGCTCTTCCTTCTATGCGTATGTCTCTGAATATCCGACAGTCCGCAATCTCATCAGCTTCTCACTGAGATTGATTATCAATTGCGTTCTGATATGCATTATATCACTCTCATTCTCACTCGACAACCCTAATTGAGAATCAAAATCATTTAATTTTTCTCATCTGCGTATCATTTGTTCACGATTTGTTCATGATATGAAGTTTCGACATATCGTGTAAAGCAATCAGAGGACTGACCTTAGAAAAGTGTTTTAATTCTCAGTAAGCGGGTATTAAAGATAAACTTTTAGTTCTGAGTTTCGTTCTGAATTGTTGACATTTGCAACTCATTATATTAACATGCTAACATAAATATCATTTCTAACAAATTGTTAGTTGATATGGAATAATGATTATGAGCAAAATGCTTCACTAAAATGCATATTTACCTGAATTAAAGGACATCTTCTTATCAGGCTTATGCAACACCATTACATCAGGAGGTTTTTTCTTATGTCTAAAGATTTTTCAACTGCACTCAAAAATCGTCGCTCCCACTATGCTATCAGCAAGGACCCTGTCATTTCGGACGAGCGTATCCAGGAAATTGTGAACGAAGCTGTTAAGTACACTCCGTCTTCCTTCAACTCCCAAAGCGCACGTGTCGTTGTACTGCTCGGCGAACAGCATGACAAGCTGTGGAACCTGACCGAGGGCATCTTGAAAGAAGTTGTCGGTAACGAAGAAGCATTCAAATCCACGGCTGAAAAAATGGGCGCATTCCGCGCTGGATACGGTACAGTACTGTTCTTCGAGGACAATGACGTCGTTACAGGCCTGCAGCAAAACTTTGCGCTGTATGCAGACAACTTCCCGGTATGGTCCAACCAATCCAACGGCATGCTGCAATTCGTGGTATGGACTTCCCTGGAGGCAGAGGGCCTAGGTGCATCACTGCAGCACTATAACCCATTGATCGACGAAAAGGTGAAATCCGAATGGAACATTCCAGAGAGCTGGAAACTGATCGCTCAAATGCCTTTCGGTAAACCGGTTGCTGAACCAGGCGAAAAAGAATTTGCTCCGATTGAAGATCGCGTGAAAGTATACAGCTAAGTCCTTAGCGGAAAAGGCCGTCCACCCAAGTTTTTGATAACTTGGATAGGCGGCCTTTTTTCATACCAACACTTTATCCAGCAGTGAAACTGCGACTCTACTTAATCAACATGTAATAAGGCCTGGAGGAAGGGCTTGATCTCTTGGAAGTCCTCTCCCGGCGTCCACAACTGAATGGCATCCCGCTCTCCGCTCATGCCCCATTGCAATTTCTCTTTCAGTATCTCGGTATAGCCTGAGTTTCCCTCAGATTCGATCAGCATTCGCTCCACCAGAACAGCCCAATCCGTATCGCTTGACATCATGCGCTCCGGATATTTCCGGGCCAATTGCAGCGTGCTTTCCAGCGAACCGCTGTGCAGCATATGAACGGCGAGGTAATTGCCGATAAAACGGTGGGATTTATCCTGTCGGATCACCCGCGCAAACCATCTCTCCGCCTCCTCCAGCCTGCCCTGCTTCATAAGCGCTGTTGCGTGGAGAGAATCGGTATAGGAATGATCCTCGCTTTCGCTCCGTACAGAGGAGTACCGATCGAATGCCGGATTGTAACTGTCCCAATCTTCATTATTATAGAAGTAATCCGCCAGATCCATCAGGTAGCTTGGTGCCGGATGCCGTTCGATCATCTCCTGCAGGGTGGATAAGGTTTCCTCTGAACTTCTGTTATCTACATCCTTGGACAACTGATCCTTGATCTGTTGCAATCGGAGTTTCATCCTTAAGCTGTGAATATCTTCTGGATGCGCACTCACATTATCACTATAGGCCGCGAGCGCTTCATCATATTTACGTTCGAGTACCAGCTGATCCTCCGGCGTCAATTCACGACCCTTTAACAAGAAATACGGTAAATAACCCATGGTGCTCTCATTGAGGCGGTACCCGCTGCTGCTTGTTAACTTCGTGCCGTCTTCCTTGTAAGCATCCACCGACCAGAAATAGGGAGCCTCTGGGTTCGAGTAACCAAGCACACTCTCAGGTGCAACGGTCGTCCAATCATGCGGATCCTCGTAGGAAAGTCCGCTTCTGAGATCATACAGATCCTGAACAGCAACCCGCAGCGAATTCCCTTCAATATAGTTATCCATCGCCGTCATCATCGATCCGCTGCCAAATTCGATACCAACACTCAGTTTATAGTAGGCGGCTTCGGGTGTAGCCTCCCATTCAAAATAGATCATGTCGCCGCGTATCTCATCATGGTTTACTGGAGTTGTCAATTGAATCAATGGCTGCAGCGTGACATCAATCCGTCGTGTCGATTCCGGGGCGACCTCCACCCAATCCCCCGATTCTACAGGCCACGTTCTGCCATTGATTTGTTCATAATTCAAACCAATGCCGAGTTGATACCTGCCGGGCTCTACACCCTCGAAATGATAGCGACCGTTCGCGTCTGTCAGCATTTGGTACGGTTCGCTTAACAGCAGACTGTGATTCAGATCGTTGTTTTTACGTAAAAATACACCTGCGAATGGAATCGGATCCCCCTCACGATTTCGCAAGGTTCCGCTTACCGTTGACAAGGTCTCTCCGTCTAAAATCCTCTTCAGCCGTCCTTTCAGCTGATTCGCCCGTTTTGAGATATCCGAATTTGCAAAGTTCCCGCCGGACCCTTCTGATATCCGATTCAACACGTCCATAGCGGCTTGGGGGCTCCCCCGATGCAGGAGCATTTCCGAGTGATATAAAAGGGCCTTACTATGGATGTCCCTCCAATCTCCAGAAAGGACTTTCCCTAATCGCTCATATTGCAGCGCCGCCTGATCAGGCTGGTCCAGCCTGTCATAGAGGCTCGCAAGCTCCAGCACCAATTCATGCTGATAGGAATAAAGAACAGGCTCCGGAGAATATCCGCTGCTCAGATCCCCGAACTTTTGGATAGCGGTTTTTAATATATCCGCTGCTCCCTCCACATCACCATTCATCGAATAATGCTCCGCAAGGTCTATTGCGGCATATTTCATATATTCTCCGGCTGGCGCTCCCAGCACATATTGATTCAGCAGCGGCAAACGTTCATCCTCAGTAAAACGAATCTGCTGATCGGTGCTTCCTCCTGTGCTGGTGAACCCCGGACTAATAAACACATCAAACCGATGAGATAGCTCTGTTGCTCTAGGCACAATCACATACTTCTCGATCATCTCCCATTTCCGGTTGCTGCTGCTTTCTTCATGAATAAGGTCAATGACTTTGGCTATCCCCTCAGCTTGGCCTTGTTCTATCTGCTTCTCCGCAATCAGCAGCCCTATTCGAGGTGTGAGCATAGATACCATCATAACGAAGAGGATTAAACCCGAAACCCCCAACACCAGGTGTTTAATCTTGACCCGAATTTTCAAGCCTGGCCACCATCCTCTCGTACTGATCCTTCCAGTAATAATTCCCCCCGGCTTCAAGCAGTTCATTGCTCACCTGCAAGGGCACGGAAACAGCAGGTCTCACAATTGCTTCCCTCCATAACAAACCTCCGAGCAGCAGAACGGCCGCTACTGCGCCAAAATAACCAATTGCGGCAGCAGAAATTTCTACTTCCTTATTCCACAAGGAAGACAAACGTTCGCGGCTGGATTTTGGAAATGTGCGAGAAATCACCTTCTCTGCGCCCAGGAATCGAATTTCCTCCAGCTCCTGCTTTAGTTGTTCGGCCATTTCCTGTTCTTCGCTACGCATCGCTCTCCCCCTTCTCGACAACAATCTGCCGGAGTTTATGCCGCCCTCTCATTAAACGTGCCTTAACCGTGTTTATATTCAGCTGCAATTGCGCTGCAATTTCTTGAACACCCAACTCATTATAATAATAGAGCGTAATCACTTCTCGGTATGTATAGGGCAGCTGCTGCACTGATTTGATCATTTCAGCCTCACGCCAATGGACGCCCAGCATTTCATCCACGGCAGGTACACTTTCGTTTACATGCTGGTCCATCCTCGGCATGGGAAAAATATGACGCCAATCCCATTTTCGCTGCCGCATCCGGCATCGATTCACTGCAATTCGGGTCAACCAGCTACGAAGTTTGTCGCCGTCACGAAGCTGAGCGATATTCTCGAACGCCTGGATAAAGGTATCTTGAACGGCCTCTTCAGCCGCTTGACGGTCACGCAGCAGCAATACCGCCGTGCGAAGCAGATAATCTCCATACTGTTCCATCAATTCCCGGAGAGCCGCCTCTTCTTTTTGTTTTAAGCGCTGTATGACATCCAGGCCATCTCCCCCTCTCTATAATTATGATGCGTCTGGTCTTTCATCGGTTGCATCAATTTGGATCAATGTCGAAAAAAAAATCGAATGATTGAAAATCTTCCGGCAAAACGATACAATAACACAAGCAAGAAACCTTTGTCTTCCTGAACTGGCAATAGTTCCGGGACCAACTGCATATCATGTTGGCTGTACTAGGGGTGCCATGTGCTGAGAGACGGCGTGCTGCCGTTAACCCTTATCACCCGATCTAGGTCATACTAGCGTGGGGAAGTGTAGCATTTATGTTTATACTTTTTCACGTAGGCATAACTGCACTTTCTTCACGGGGTGCGGTTTTTTTGCGTGGATTTATATCATAGGGGAGGATAACAACAATGAGTGAGCTAACATGTGGAACCAGTCGCATCGTCGGATGCCGATTCTCGGTGTTTCCGATGACTGACCGATTTGTGGAAGTCATTATGGACGCGCTGAAATCCGTCAACACGGGGAAAGTATGGATTCAGACGGATGATGTGAGCACCTGTATTCGTGGACGGGCGGAGCATGTATTTGATGTAACGAGGGCGATTTTTGCTTATGCGGCAGCAAGCGGTGTGCACACCGTCTTTAACGGAACTTATTCTATTGGCTGTCCTGGTGATACGGAAGCCGATGTATATATGTCAGAGGATTCGGAGCGTTTGAACCGCGAGATTGGGAAGAATGCCGATATAGACACGGCCTGCCAATTTGCCCTTTATCCACTGGGTACAGACCATTACATGGATGTTATCTATAAAGAGGTGCATCGGGCTAAGGAAAAAGGAACGTTCGCCGGAAGCGTTCACTATGCCAGCCGGTTGGACGGCTCCATCTCCAAGGTGTTTGAATCCCTCGAAGATGCGTTTTTGCATGCGATCCAATCGGACAGCAGTCACCTTGTCATGACCGCAGTCGTGTCTGCACACAGTCCATCAGCCAAGCCAAGACCGTGATCACTTCTATATAACAGGCAAAAGCCCGGCGCATGCCGGGCTTTTGCGATTTGCTCCAAGAGCTTGACGAATTAAACCCAAGCACTCGAGATGATTACGAGCAGGATGAAGAGAACCAAAATAATACCTACTGAATTACCCCATCCACCGCCATATACTCCGCTCATGAAGATCCCTCCTGGATTTAAAGAATGACGTGACCGAATCACATGATTATTGTATTGGTCGTGGAAGGCGAACGTCACGGCTAATGTACCTCTCTTATTGCTCACCCGTCAAAATCTATTCCTCATAACCCACAAGAAGCATGCCCCCGAACGGGTTCAGCACTTGCTCTGTGAATGCCAGAAGGAGGGAGGGATCGTCCTGTCGATACATCGCTGAAAGCGAAACCTCCAATTGATCTCCCAATGCCGTGCTGAATCGGTGGAACAGCCGAAACAGCATCTTGCCTTCCCCTGTCCATTCCCCATTCACTCTAAGTACAAATTCGCAAAGTACCATCATGATCTTTTGCACCGTAAACCATTTCTCGCCATCCCGCTTAGGATTCTTCAAATCCTGCACATATTCCGTAATCATGTAACGGTATTCATCAATATCGGTTTGCATCCATGGCATCGGTCCGTAATTCAAATCATGCTGGGCCTCTGCGCGGACTGCTTCTCCTTCCGGCAACGAGCGCAGCACCTTACCCTCCGCTGTGATCCGCTGCAATGTCGGATTGGCTGCCATCACGCCCTCGTCGAAGTATTCACGATAGGATGACAAAGACAATATAAACAATTCCACAATCCATCCATCCGCTTCCAGGGTCTTTCTCCGCATCTCATCTCCGTCCCGCTCAAGGATGACGATGTCCAAATCAGATTGCTCGTTATGTTCTCCTCTGCTTGCACTGCCGCCAAGCACAGCTAGCAAACAGTCGGGATAATGACGGTGAATAACACGCTCTGCTGCCTCCATCGGTTCCTTCTTCATGGCTATTTCCCCCAGTAGTTCTCATAGCTCCCGAAAAAAAGGGCTCAAAATATTTAATTCAGCAAAAACCCCAAACGTACCTTAATCATATGGTAAATAAACGATTACCCTCATGATGACTACAAGGAAGAAGGGAAGATGAAATGAACTACATTCACATGCTATCCAGATTAGGTATGGGCAGTGCGCATCCGGGCGGATTCGAGGCTACCTTAAGAATGCTGAAGAATTATCCGATTGAGCCGAACAGTCGTATTCTGGAGGTTGGCTGCGGAACAGGCAGGACAGCATGCCATCTTTCGGAGATGGGCTATCAAGTCACGGCCATAGATCTCAATGAGAATATGATTAAAAAAGCACGCACCAGAGCCGAAGCCATGAAAATGGACGTGCAATTTTTGCAGGCTGATGTGTGCGAGCTGCCTTTTGAAGACAACCAGTTTGATCTGATTATGGCCGAATCAGTCACCGTATTCACGGATACGTCGAGATCACTCCCTGAATATTATCGCGTTCTGGATCAAGGAGGCGTTCTGCTGGACAGAGAATTGCTGCTGAATAAGCCAATGCCTGAGCCAAAGCTCAAGGAGCTGCTGGAATTCTTCGGGATTCCGAATCTGATGCTGCGGGAAGAATGGGCACAATCCTTGCTGGCTTGCGGTTTTAAGCAGGAGGAAATTCTGGAGTATAACCACTTCAACGAACAATTGAAGGAAGAGCAAACACGTCATCTGGATACATTTGAGCAGCGCGATAAAGGACTTCTGTTTGATGTAACGTTATGGGAAACGTTATTCAAGCATGACCGGATGATCCTGGATAACACCGATTATCTCGCTTCCGCCTTATTCCGTGCCGTAAAATAATATTGCTGCGTATCTATGCAACGAGAGGGGATTTGTCTGTTGGCTAGTTAGCTGCGCTTCCCCTCCCCTTCCAAAACATCAGTTCTTTCGACCCATTTCAACACTTTTTGTCAATTCGTTATATCTAGTTCAGCCCGGCGATGCTATAATCATGGTAAATATATCCTATGTTGTCGAGGAGGACTCATTCTTATGGCATGGTTCAACAGACTCCCAATCTCACAAAAAATTACTGCAGCCTGTTATCTTATTGCCGCTTTATTTGCGGTTCCAATGCTGCTTGCGTTTATTCTAATGGGCAAAGCAATCATTGGCGTGGTACTTGTCTTGGCTTTAATTGGACTTACCCTTCCTCTTTCTCGCGTTATTGAGAAAACGCTTACGAATTCATTCGCCGAAATTTCCAGCGTTTCTGCCAAAATCGCCAAAGGCGACTTTACCTTCCAGGTAGAAGAGGTTGGAGGCATGAACGACCTAAGCCGAACCTTCAACAGCATGGTGGACAAGCTTCGCAAAATTTTACAGGAAACCTCGGACATTACCCGCAAGGTAATGACATCAAGCCGAAGCATTTCGAATAAAAATCAGGAGCTTATTCAAGTTATGAATCAAGTATCCCTCTCCTCCAACGAGCTGGCCGTCGGTGCGAACGAAATCTCGGAGGACGTATCGGAGATGACGCATTCCATCCGCGAAATCGAAGAGAAGGTCAGCAATTATACGCACTCCACCCATGAAATGAACGCCCGTTCTATCGAGACGCTGGGACTCGTTGAGCAAGGAAGAGATTCCGTAGCCAAACAATCCGCGGGGATGCAGCGAAATATCGACGCCACCGGAAAAGTCTCGGAATCCATCGATGCACTGGCCAAGAGCGCCAGAGGGATTACCAAAATCACCGAAACCATATCCGAGCTTGCCGATCAGACCAACTTGCTGTCCTTGAACGCCTCCATTGAAGCGGCCAGAGCCGGCGAGCATGGTGCAGGCTTTGCCGTTGTTGCCCAAGAGGTCCGTAAATTGGCCGAGGAATCCACTTCCTCCACCCGCGAGGTATTTAATCTGGTACGGAGCATTGAATCGGATGTCAAACATGCAGCACAGAATATTAAGATCAATGAAGAAGTCGTACGGCAGCAAACCGAGATGATCCGTGAGGCGGAGCTGGTGTTCATGCAGATTGTAAACAGCGTGCAGTATATTTCGGAGCAGATCGCAGCTTTCTCCAAGGAGAGCGAGTCCATGCTGGAGAGTGCGCAGAACATCTCTTCCGCCATTCAGAACATATCTGCGATTACGCAGCAATCCGCTGCAGGAACGGAGCAGGTATCTGCTTCCATGAACGAAGGGATTTCGTCTATCCAGAAGATGGCTGAGGAAGCCGAAGCGATGAATAATGCCGTCTTCCAACTGCAGAAGACCATCAATATTTTCAAATTCTAAAAAGTATAACGTCTATTTTTTATTCGTCTATTCTACATAAGGAATTTAGTTAAGCTGTTATTTTTATAAAAGCAGAAGGGGTATCCCAAAAGTCACTTGACCTGAGGGAGGCCCCTTTGTCTGTTATGAGTACGCTGCCGCTGCGGAACGAAGCATCCCTCCAATCGGCTGTTGCCCTCCAATATCCTGAATTCATCTTATGGTAAAATGGAAGTCCGACCCACCATTTACGAAAGAAACGGTTTCTTTGTACATTCAATATACTATGGACCAACTTGAGCTTCTTGTTAGCCTTCACGCCATAGCCGCGATATGTTCACGAGTTTTCCCTCTTCAAATTCGGCTCGGTATATGTCCGGCATACTCGTTCCCTGCCAGAATTCATAATCGAACCGCTGATCGTAATGGTGCAGCATTAATGTCATAATGTCCCCATGAGTACCCATCACGACATTCTTGCCTTTGTACGTATCCAGAATTCCCTCCATTGCCTGGACTGCACGCCTTTGCGCATCTTTACTGGATTCTCCCTCCGGGAAGCAGGTATCGGGTTCGTTAAACAGTTTCCTTTTGGCATCCGTAAATGAGTTCCCTTGGAAATCCCCGATCTTCCGTTCTCTCAGATCCTCCAGCACCGTAATCGGTAAACCCAGGGCATCCGCCAATGGCTGTACCGTATCCTTCGCTCTCTGATAAGGGCTGGATACGATAACCCCAATACCCTCTCCCAGCAGCAAACCCTTAACTCGCTCGGCATCGCTTGCACCCTGTACGGACAATCCGCGGGACCGCTCCTTCCCTTCGCTATACGAGGATTCTGCGTGTCTCACAAAATATAAGGTTGTCATGCTTCCCCCTCGGCTTCTTCAATCAATGCCGACTCCATCATCATCTCAACAAATGGCGTTAACGGTAACAGACTCAGCGACTCAAGCGGAACCCATCTGGCTCCTAAGGAATCCTGTCCATCGCCTTCTGCCTTAATAACAGCTTGATCATCAGACAGCTCCACATCATATATGATGCCGATGTGATGCAGCTCTTCCATCTGGTTCTCGGCATACTGATACACAATGGTATAGGATATGGCTGTGCGAATACTGCCTTTTATCGAAGACAGTCCGGTTTCCTCCATAAATTCACGCTTCAGCGTAAACTCCGGCTCCTCTCCAAATTCAATGGAACCTCCAGGTAAATCCCACTTCCCTTTGTGAGGCCCTCTTGCTTTTTGGATCAGCAGAATATGATCATCCTGGATCAGAACACCATAAACGCCGAGATGCGTATATTTCTCCATGGTCACGACACTCCTTTTCTGGCAATGAACGTAATCCACTGGCTTCGAAAGAGGACGTCCCTTCCGTCCTTCACCTCTTGAATGTCCTGCTGTATTTGGCGCTTCATTAAAATCTCCCATTCTGGATACAGCTCGTAAAAGATAGAGAAGGCTTGGTCAGCGGATAAATTCAACTCGATTAACCCCTCTTCCTCCACACCGGTCTCCAGATCGATTTCCTTCACTTCCGTACTCATTAATATGCAATGAATTCCCCGATCCATGGTTCCTGCTTGCATTTGTTTGATCTTGGATACAAAGGCGGCCTCCGAGCTCATATGCTCAAGACAAGAGCAGGCAATGATGTAATGATAGGTATCCTTCGCGATGTCATAATGCTGCACATCCGCTGCCAGTGCCTCAATGCTGGAACTTACGCCATAGGAGGCAGCATACTGCCGGAGCTTGTCCACTGCCGAGGGCAGCAAATCCACGCATAGAACCTTACCGCCTGCAGGTTGGATTCGCTGTGCAATCGGAATGCTGTTACGACCGACACCACTGCCCAGATCCAGCACTCGCATATTTTGAAAAGGCAACAACTCCAGATGATCCATAACCGTCTGGACGGGGCGTGCTAACCAGCTGCCCGGCTCAAACAAGGCGGCCGATTCATAAAACTTCTCGTGATACAATATTTCCTTCTCACGCGCGTGATTGAATGTTTCCATGCTACAGACCCCTCAATCATGTTGTTATAATGTCTTCACAAACCGGAATCCCGATGGAGAAACCCCATTTTCTCATAAAACGTATGGGCACGCTTGCGCTCGGGTTTGTTCCCGCTGGTCAGCAGCACATTGTCGCCCCTCTCCAGAGCCCACCTCTTTACAAATTCCACAAGCGTTCTCCCAATTCCTTGCCCTTGCCGCTCTTTCTATGTAAACAGTGCACTGAAGTGCGTGGCAACTCCGTTATTCTCATAACTTAAAAATTCCCGGCAGCGGATCATCTCCGCTACCCGCTTCGCTTGATCGGCTGGCTACAAAGGTATGATAAAGGAGTGCCGATTCCGTGTTCTCATCCGATCCGGACACTAAATTCGCTCCTTCAATACCGGATATCCTATATTGCTCTCATTAAGGGGTTTTTGACTCCAGATCACCGGTGGATAGGGACGGATCTCCATAGAACTTCTCCCCCTCTAAACTTCGAGTATTGTTAACCGTGCCCACTGATTCTTCCATTGTTTCTTCCGGACACGCTCCAAATAATAGCTTCGCTTATGAAAATTCGGGCATCTTCGAACCTTTAAAGCGAATAAATCCTCCAATCCGTAAGGGCAGCAGAGCTCAAGCTCCCCTTCGCGGTTCAGTCTTGCACCAATCGCTGTAGCTGTCTCCGGCCATTGGGTTAACGCTGCATGGGTTGAGCTGTACGGCTCATCTCCATTCTTGACATGCATTCTGGCCTGATTCTTGACTGACCATTTCGGATTCTTTGTCGCTGCTCTTAACTTCTGTTCCAAATCGATATCCCGTGCTTCCGACACATCATCGGGATCGAAATATACAACATCGATATCCGTATGACGGTCGGTTCTCTCAAAACCATGCAGGATATCCCACACGTAATTTCGAATATAGCCTGCCGCAATGTAGCATTGCGACAGCTCCAGATCTCGAACGATAGCCAAATCATCCATCAGCTGCTTATGCTCCCTTATGTACTCCTTCAACCGCAACTCCAACATTAAATTCACCGCCATTGGTTTAATATGGTGTTACTTGTTCACGCTCACGTTCACATGTTCATCTATCTCCCACATATCCCATGATCTGGCCGAATGCGAAAAACAGAGCACGCTTCAATCCGTGTAAAAAGGCATAGACCGCCTCACGTGGAAACGGTCTATGCTCTCATATTGTAAAACTATTATATTCCAAATAATCCCTGAGCCGCAAGGAAAGCAGAGTTATTCAACGAGAGGGGAGGCTTGCCCGTTACACGTGAATAAGCCTCCGGGTTGAGCTGGACTCGAGCTTCCAAGTCCCCTAAAAGGGACTTGCAGCTATCAGCGGAGCCGGGCTCCCTCAAAGGGACTTGCAGCTCTTAGCGCTACACTGCTGCATCCACTCGCTCCTGGGATGCGCCATCACAGCGCTTGCATACTTTCAGCGCAGTGCCGTCCGATTTGGTACGAGGATACAACAGTTTAATCCGAGTGCTTTTACATACGGGACATGTACCGCGAGCGCGAGTAGGTAAGTGCCAAAGTGATTTGCCTCTTTTTTGTTTTGCCATGAGTCAGATACCCCATTTCATAGATTCATTATCGTCACTCTTACATATATGAAAGGGTTCAGCAGAACATGTCGGGCAGTTTCATTAGCTTCCCTGCAACACAGATGCCTTGACAACAGCCATGCGTTAACCAATATTTTATACGTATGGCGATACACCGAGCGATCGTCACCATATCTTTTATTATAGTGATCAGGCGCCGCCGACATTTGACACCTTCTCGTGCTTCAGGCACCAAAGAGGTGAAAAAACAAAAGAGAGAAGGCATCCAACCGCCCTCTCTCTTACACAGCATGAACATTACTTATCCATAAAAGCCAGTATCTCGTCCTTGGTCGGAATGGAAGATTGCGCCCCAGGACGGGTCACCGTCAGGGCTGCCGCCGCGGTTGCAAACTTTAGTGCCTCCTCTGTGTCCATACCATCGGTGCAAGCAGCAGCATAAGCGCCGATGAAGGTATCTCCTGCTGCCGTGGTATCGACGGGCTTCACGCGGTAAGCCGGAATGGCAACGCGCTCCCCGCGTGCGTTGCCATAGAAGCAGCCTTGTTCGCCAAGCGTAATGATGACGCTTGAGGTACCCTTGGCTATGATCCAATCGGCTGCCATCTCGGCAGAAGCCGCGTCATCTACTCTCAAGCTGCTAACCACTCCTGCTTCCGTCTCGTTCACGATCAGCGTATCCAGCAGCGGAAATACCTCTTCGGGGATACTTCTCGCAGGTGCTGGATTCAGCCAGACGCGGACACCGGCCTTACTGGCCGAGTGAATGACGTACCGCGTCGTCTGCCACGGAATTTCATTCTGCAGCAGCACCGCATATACTCCATCCCAATTCACCTCAGACGCAACATCCTCTTCGGTCAGACGCCCATTGGCTCCCTCGGACAGGACGATGTAATTCTCACCCTCTTTGTTGACGGTAATCATCGCAATGCCTGAGGTGCCTTCCTTGGAGAGCACGGACTTAACCCGGACCTGGCGATCCTCCAGCGAAGCAATCAGGGTATCACCAAAAGGATCAAGACCAACCGCACCCAACATGGCACAATCTGCGCCTGCCGACGCAGCCGCCACCGCTTGATTCGCACCTTTGCCTCCAGGAAAAAACGACGTTCCGCTGCTATGAATGGTCTCCCCCGGCTGAGGGAACTGATTCACATTACTTACAACATCCATATTAATGCTTCCAATGACAACCAGCTTACGCAAAGATACCCCGCTCCTCTCTTCTAAACCGACTTCTGCCCTGATGTACGGACGTGAACATCCTTAATCTCGTTCTCGCCATCCTCCAGACAGCCAAAGCCAAACATACCATGAGCATAGGCCGTTTCCTTGCATTCCAGTACATTATCTCCATTAATATACAAGATGAAGCGATCCTTCTCAGACACCAGTTTTAAACGATATTCCTCGCCCAGCTCCCAATCA
Organism: Paenibacillus glucanolyticus NBRC 15330; assembly: GCF_004000885.1. GTDB lineage: Bacteria > Bacillota > Bacilli > Paenibacillales > Paenibacillaceae > Paenibacillus_AQ > Paenibacillus_AQ glucanolyticus. Next base: position 386,479 of record NZ_BIMC01000002.1, on the reverse strand, counting down.
TATCTGGCCGTAATCAAGCGCTTGGTCCCGAAGTCCTGTTTAATAAACGAGACAGAATTCGGACCGTCAAAACCGGCCAAATAATGCCGCATCACGCCTTGCGCTCTTGTAATCAGGCAATGGCTGGTGCCGGAAATCGGTTTTATTGTCGCTTCAACCACGGTATCACCGGCATAATAATTGCCGGAATAGGATGAAGTGTCTCCTTCTGCTGTACAATGCAGCGCTCCATCACGCAGCTCCCACTTGCCTCTATGGTGAGAGAATGGTGTGATGGAAGCGAATTCTTTGGCCTGTTTAGCAAAATCAATTTTGTATTCCGCCGAGCCGGTAACACGGACCTGTCCGATGAACAGACTTCCGATGGCACGATTCAAGAGCGGCGAAGGGCTCTCCAGTATCCATCCGATCTCATCGATCATAGCGCCTTCGGTATCCGGAATAACGAATTGAATATCATTCCATTCTCCGCCCACCGGGGTAACCGCCTGCAGAATCTGGTCCTCCTGTGTATAGGTGTTCCGAACATAAGGGGTCAAGGTCACTGGCGCGCCTTCCCACTGGTCCACGTAGATTCGCGCAGATACGGTCTGACCGCTATAGGCAAGCGGCGCAAAGGTAGGCTTATACTTCTCATCATTAAATTCAGCCCGGCGGTAGAACGGTTTATAGTAGATTTTACTGCTGTCGCCTTCAACCAGTCTGTCGAAAACAACTTCAAGCGACCCTCTTCCATCGCATCCGCGTTGATTGGAATGGCGCACAACCGGCGTTTTGAACGGGTTGCTTGTCCGAAAGCCATGGGTTGATCCAGGCAGATCAAAATCGAAGTACACTTCACCTTGCTTCACGCTCTGCACTAATTCCTGCGGTGCCTTCTCCCCATTCAGGCGATAACCCAGCAATGCGAGCTCTTTGGCGAAAGTGGGGAAATCCACCAGGTTCAAGTACCCGGAAACGCTGGAAGCGACAATGAAGTCATTGATGGGTTTGCGATAATGATCCGGAATTCCGGCTAAGCCGCCGTACACACCCAGAATGCTTCCCACATTCCCTGCATTGCAATCGGTGTCCCAGCCGCACATGGACGCGATTTCTACCGTGCGCGCAAAATCCCCCTCGCCATACAGCAGAGCAAGCACGCATATGCCTGCATTGGGGATAATATGGCATACACCCGTATATTTATCGTATCCCCAGTGATCCTCCAAGTATTGACGGCAAGCCTGAAAATCGGATGGATGCTCCCGATGAAAATCCATAACCGCATGCACCACACGTGCATAGGTTGAGTCATCCGGGATCATACGGAGTCCCTCAGCGATGATCTCATCCATCGATGAAGCATCAAATGCTTTGGCAATGCATGCTGCCATGAAACGTGCGCCATACAGCCCGTTGCCATCATGCGAGACGCTGGCTGCTTTTTCCGCATAATCTGCCGCTTTCTCCGCCCGACCCGGGAACAGAAGCCCCCATGAATCAATGAAGATCTGGCCGCCGATCTGCTCAGCCATCTCCGTCCCGTTCACCTCGATGGAGCCCGAGCGCGGGGCCGAAATGCCTTTGCGCAGATTTACATAAGCCCGGTGCTCGGTGCTGATATCCTCGCCGCCCCACCAGAACATGCCGATGCCTTCCCTTGCATAATTGAGCCAAGCTTTTCCCACATCCTCCGGTTCAAGCTCGCGGTCCGTCGCATCGTCATACAGCGCACGAATGAAAAACACCGGACCATTCGCATCATCGTCTGCTGCAAAGGTTTTGTACGGCTTCACGTAATCCCGAATATCACCGTAAACATCCCGGATGCGCTCATATGTCCAAGCAACCGGTTCGATGGGGGCACCGAGCCTTATGCCGATGTTCATCCCGATAAATCCTGCATATACCGTCTCTACATACTGTTTAGGTATCATTAACTCTCCCTCCTAGCCTCTGCGCATTCAAAGTTGAAACATGAATTTTTTGTGTGTTCCACCGCAAATTCGGATCATTCTTTCGTTCTCTACTGCCCCCGAGTTTCCTTGAGTCCAAATTTTTATCGCAGAAATCCGGGAGCGGAAGAAGAACACTGCATTTCTCCAAAACAAATGGTTAATTCAAAAAAATGTCAGCCTCGCATGATTTCTTATTGCTACAGCTCGTGTTGAACAACGTTCTTCCTCATCTCATGGATTCGAAGGTCATCCTCAATGATTTTGGCGGCAACCATGCTGAATTCGTCAGCAACGGCGCACAGATCAAGACGGTTCACCTTGTTCAGCTGCTCGATATCTTCCTTGCGGATGACCTCGCTACCATGCATCGCCCCAAGGATCACCCCGGCCATGACGCCGATCGAGTCCGTGTCACGCCCGGAGTTAACGCCGTCCAGGATCGTACGATAGTACTCCCCCTCATTCAGAACCATGAACGCAAGCGCCATGGGCAGCTCTTCGATCGACCACAGGCGGCTTGGCGTATAATGATTGCTCGGAACGCCAACCTTGTCGATATGACGGCTAACGTCATCGCCCATCGGGGAATATTTGAGCATGATCGCCTGCAGCACCTCGATCACCTTGTCCATATTGTCCCGCTCCGGCCGCAGTTCTCGGGCAGCCTGGGTCAGCTCCTGTATGGCAGCTTTCGTACCGTCCTTCGCCAGGCTGATGGCCGTGCCGATAATATCATCCACGCTCACCCCAGGCTCAAAAGCCTTCGCGACGCATGCCGCGAGGACGCCAGCCGCTTCCAGGCCATAGCTGCTCTGATGACCCATCGCAAAGAGGATGGCTTCATCATAGGCCGCCTTCGGATGGCCCGCATTGACAATCCCGATCGGGGCGATGTACATCGCCGCCCCGCAGTTCACCATATTCCCGATGCCGCCCTCTCTCGGGTCGCAATTCGCCAGCACATGACGCATGAAGATGTATTTTTCCGGATAAAACAATCGGTCTATAATGAGCGTTTCCTCATTCAGTTCAGGGACAAACGTCTTGCGGAACGCAATCTCCTTCACGAATTCATTGCTCATATCATAGGCGTCCAGATGTCGGCCCTCGGTAAGATACACATTCATGAGCGCAATCGTCATCAGGGTATCATCCGTGACAATCCCGTCCCCTCTTACCCGGCCAAGCCGGACCTCGGCAGGAAGATCCATCTTATGCCATCTTGTCATCAAGGATTCCACGCGTCCGTATTTCGACTTGATTTCTTCGTACGTCAATTTCTCAATGGGAGCTCCCATTGCGTCTCCAAGCGCGGTGGATATCACCACGCCTCTTACTCGGTCACGAAACGAAGTCATAGTTATAAGCTCCTTACTTGATGTTTTCGTTAGCGTATTTCGTAATCTCTGCTCCGCCAGCAGCGTTCCAGGCCTCAACAAATTGATCGAATTGGGACAAGTCCTTCTTGCCTGTAATAAAGTCGGTTGAATATTCCTTGTACAGATTGTTCATGGCATCCCAGTTCGCAATGAACTGCTCAGGAATAATGAAGTTGTTGTCTTCCGTGTAGTAATCCGAAGCCATTTTCAGCGATTCGGTGCCCGGCTCGCCCAAGAGCGGCGTTTTCAAAGGAGTTTCCGATTGGATCTCGGTTGGCTCCCAGAAACGTGCATACCATTCACTGTAATATTTCTCGTTCAGCTCAATCTCACCGTCTACCACCTTGTAGTGCTCATCTTCGAATCCGAGCCGGTCCAGCATTTGGCCCTTGGGACTTGCCAGGTAATCAAAGACTTTGAATGCAACATCTTTATGCGGGGACTGCGAAGAGATCGCAAGTCCTCTTGCTTCCTTCGTGACGTCGGTGGCGCCGAATCCTTGCGCTTCGCCTTTTGCAGGCGGCAGCACGATCAGGCTGGCGTCATCTCCACCCAGTTCCTGCATTCTTCCATCATACAAATCGATGATTTTGCCGGCTGTCCCCGTAATCACCGCGGCTTCCCCTTTATAAAAGGCATCTTCCTTCGTATCCCACTGCTTCGTAATGAATTGCGGATCAAGCAGTCCTTCCTTATAAAGCTTGTTATAGAAAGTCAGTTTTTCTTTCTCGTTTTGAGAGACTTTGGAGTATTCATAAGTTCCATCGTCCTTTTTAAGCCAAGTGGTATCCAGACCGAATGCCGTGTTGAAAATGAAGTTGATCTCGGCGATATCGCCTGCTGCCGTCAGCGCGTAACTCGGCTTGCCTTCACCCGGCTTCTTCTCCACCAGTTCCTTGAAGAAGGCGTAATAATTGTCCACTGTCGGATTCTCCATCAAGGCCTTGGAGCTCTCCATGGCATTAAACCAATCGGCACGAACAACCGGTGCCTTAGGTGCAAGAGGTTTAATCCACAGCAGATACGGATAACTTGCCATCCGTGTTTGGTTGTGCGGTTCCATGATCTCTTTAATGTAGGTAGATTTCTCAATATACGGCGTCAGATCCTCCAGCAGACCTTGATCGGCAATCTGCTGGTCTCCGCCCTGGAAGTAGATGATATCCGGAATGGTTCCGCCCAAGAGCAGGAGGTTCAGGTTTTCCGCATAACTGCCCTGCGCGAGGTCTACAAGCTCAAACTTCACGTTCAAGCCTTCATCTTCAGCGAGGGATTTCTCCAAGGTTTCGAAAAATTTAACGGAAACGGGGTTAGCCGTTCCTTCATCCTTGTACACAATCTTCAGCGTAACCGGATCGCCGCTTCCATCAGGCTGGGTGGTCCCAGGCTCTGTTTGACCCGCTCCCGGCGAGTTCGAGTTTGAGGTACATGCAGACATGACCATGGCCAGCATGGCAACGATTAATAACAGGCTTAATTTTTTCATGTTCATCTTTCTCCCCTTTTTTGAATTTGAACATCAATGCCTTCAATAAGCTGCCCTTCCCCGCTTAATCCTTGACCCCTCCCTCCAGTTCGCCTTTTGCGTAGTATTTCAAAATGAACGGATATAGGAACAACAGCGGTACAATCGCAATCATGATCGTACCCGCCTGCAGGGAAGCAAAATCAAAATTGATCGAGCTGTCAAACATGTTCTGGTTGCCGATCAGCGACGTATTGTCCTTGCGTACAACAAACTGTCTGAGCACGACCTGCAGCGGCCATTTACTCGGGTCTGAAATGTAGAGTGTGGCTCTGAAATATTCATTCCAGTGATACACGCCGTAGAACAAGCCCAATGTCGCCAGCCCCGGCTTGGACAGCGGCAGGATAATCCGGCTGTACAACCGGAAGTGACCTGCACCGTCAATGCGGGAGGCCTCCAGAATTTCCTCCGGAATGTCCTGAATGAACCGCATGAGTATAAAGAGATAGTAAACGTTGATCGCTTTGTACAGGATCAGTGAAGTTAGCGTATTCATCAGTCCAAGATCCTTCACCAGCAGGTATTCCGGAATCATGCCCGGCTCGAATACCATAATGACGATAAGGAAGAACAACACGAATTTTTTGCCGATGAATTCGGTTCTAGCCAGCACATAAGCTGCCATGGAGGTCAGCAGCAGATTGAGAAACGTACCTGCAACGGTGATCCAGACCGAGTTCAGAATACTGCCCGTGATCAAAGGATTGGACAATAGCAGTTGGTAGTTTATTGTAGAGAATCCCTTGGGGATGATATCCAGTCCACCCATCAGATGGGCTTTGCCAGGGTCTGTTAAAGACAGCGCCAGCAGATGCAGGAGAGGAACCAGTACCATGAGCGTGAACGCAAACAACATCAGATAAATGACAATTTTAGAAATCTCCAGCCGTCTCATCGTAAATCCCTCCTTTACCAGACGCCCTTACCCGAGAAGCGCTTCGATATGAAATGCGTACCCAGGATAAGGACGATACCGATGACGCCTTTGAACAGACTGGCTGCGGTTGCATAAGCAAACTGTCCGTTCCCAATACCGATTCGGTATACATAAGTGTCCAGAATGTCCACGACACTAATGACGGAATCGTTCATAAAGTTAAATACTTGATCGAAACCAGCATTCATGAAGAAGCCCAGATTCAGAATGAAGACGGTTACAACTGTGCTGTATAAATGAGGAAGCGTGATGAACCTCATCTGCTGCAGCCGTGTTGCTCCGTCGATCTTGGCTGCTTCATACAATCCTGGGCTGATCTTCATAATAGCTGCCAGATAGATGATGGAATCCCAGCCGGCGCTTCGCCAGATTTCGGAGAATACCAGCACCCAGCGGATATGCTCCTTACTTGTCATGTAATCGATGGATGGCAGTTGAAAGAAGTTCGCAATCAGATTGACTCCGCCGTCTGCAGGATTCAGGAGGCTGATCCAGATCCCGGCAATCACGACCCAGGACAGAAAATGGGGCAGATAGACAACGGATTGTACATATTTGCGGTATTTGGAGCTTCGTACTTCATTAATAAGAAGTGATAGCATGATCGGAATCGGAAAGACAAAAATGATCTTCATCAAACTGATGATAATGGTATTCTGCAGTACGCTTGTGAAGGCAGGCGAACTGAAGAGTGTCTTGAAATGCTTCCATCCTACCCATACATGATCTCCCAGAATCCGATAGTCCTGAAAGGCGAGTTTCATGCCGTATAACGGAATGATGTGGAAGATAAAAAAGTAGAGAAGAGGTAACGACAGCATCGCGTACAGCACCCAATCCTGCCTTAAGCGTCTTAACACCTTCATGGCTTATCCCTCCTCCAGATAATCGATGGATAGCTTCATGAGAGGTGCATGCTGCTGGGCTCCATACACATCGCGGTCGCCAACGCTGCCAGACGATATATCCCGCGACATCGTAATTTTGAAGCCCAGCGCCTGATCGAAAAATACCAGGTGATGAATCTGCTCCTCCCGAATCTGATACAACTCACATATCGTCCGTTTTGTAATGCGGCCGGACTGTTTTACTTGGTCATATTGCTCCTTGGAATCAAACAACACGTCTAATGTAATTTCGAAGGGGCCAGAGTTTTTACTTCGCAGCACCTTCGCCAAATCGCCGAGTTGAGTCACAGTTTGATCCTCCTTATCGATGCTCTATCCGAAAAGCATTATTTTTCATTTCCATCAGGTGGTACACGGAGAATTCATAGACAGGACCGAACTCGATATCGCTTGGCGCGAATGGAAATGCCAGGTTCCCCGCCGTTGATTTGCGGCCATCGTATCCGTAATGGAGGAACGTAGAGCGAACCGTTGCACAGATGCTGTTCGCCAGCTCCTGCGTCTTGGCCACCACTTCAAACATGACGCCAATCTCGTGTCCGGTGAACGACTCGGGCTCCTTGCTTCCGAGAACGCCGTTCTTGCCGTAATTATAGAATTGAATCTGGTAATCCGATTCCGGAATTTCCCGGTAATATTCCCTGGCCTGATTGCGGACATAGTCCTCAACCTCTTCGAGCTTTCCGATGAGAATCGGGTCTCGGATCCCCGCAACAACGAACGTCCGGTAAGCTACTCGTCTTGCTCCTTCCAGCTTAATAAAGTATTTCTCAGCCGGAAGGAAGCGGCTGCCCGTTACGCGAACGACGCCCTTCTCCACTTCCTCGAATCGGCAATGCTCCAGGTCGAGCGTAAATCCGGGCCCGTGCAGAATGTAGGGATGCTCCTTCTCATAAAAGGTATGTGCTGCAACACTCGTCGGGCTGCAGTTCCGGTCAGGATTAAGTGATTGAACGGTGAACGAATCGTCGCTTATCGTGCCGAGAATGCTATCCTTCGTTGTTCCCGGTTCCGCGCATAAAGCGCCGCATTCCAATATTTTGCCCAGGTGATAGGAAAGCCCCGGGTCCTTGCCATGATAAATCCCAATCGCGGCAAACGGAGAAGGATCATAAGCACGGCCGCAAACGATGATATCCACACCTTGTTTAAGCGCTTCCACAATAGGTTCGTGTCCCATCTGTGCAACGATGCTGTTCGTCGAATCAATTAACTCGCTCGTCAGAGGCGGAATATTCGGACTCAGTGCCTTAATGCGTCCTTCCTCCTTCGCCTGATGGATCTCCTGCTGAGTAAAATCTGCCCATATGACAGAGACCTTGGCCTGCAGGCCCCGTTCATCCAAGATTTCATCAATGATATCGAGCGTCCAGTTCACATGGGTCTGAGCTCCCGAGCCGCCTGCCGAGCCGATGATGATGGGAATCTTCCGGGACAATCCATTCGTGATCATAATGTCCAGGTCTTTCTTCACCGCACGCTTGCTGACGATCGATACACCGGCGCCCAGCTTATGCGGTCCCCCATCCGTAGATCCCGCATCAACAACGATGCCGTGCAGCTCAAACTCCATCCCGTTCATGAAGGATTGTTCAGGAAATCCGTACCCCAGCATGCCGCAGGGTGATAGAATTCGAATGTCTGTATTCATCTGCAGTCCCTCTTTACCAAAATATTCACTCATGCCCATTGGATAATTGGATTATCCAATTTGTGTTAAAAAGGGGCGAGTTTCTCCCCTCTTATACATGAATGTAGTTTTTCTGTATGTTTTCTTTGACTCTGCTCAAATGGTTCAGCAAAGCCAGCTTCGCTTTCACCGGATCACGTTCCTTAATAGCTTGCATAATAAGTAAATGTTCCTCATAAACCTCGCTCTTGCGCCCTGGAATTTGGGCCGTCTTGCTCAGAGTCCGCTGGAGCAAATCCATATGCAGTTCAATCATATTGACGAGAACCACGTTATGCGTTGCTTTGGCAATCGACAAGTGAAAGGCCTGGTCAGGCTTCGAGCGATCCTCCGCCTCCTGATCGATCTGTCCCCACTTCTCGAAGGCAGCCTCGATCTCGGCAATATCCTCATCGGTTGCACGCTTAGCCGCCAGCTCCACAATCCCTGTCTCAAACAATTCCCGCGCCTCTAATAACTCAATAATGGTAGCGCGTTCGATATTGTCCAGAATGCGGCTGCGATCCTCGGCTACATCCAGTGCCTTGCTCAGAAAGCGCCCGCCACCAGGTCTTGCTTCAATGAGTCCTTCGCGCTCCAGAATACGAAATGCTTCCCGCAAAGTTCCGCGGCTGATGCCAAAAGATTGGGCCAGCTCCCGCTCCGTCGGAAGAACATCGCCCGGAGTCAGATTTCCTTCCAGAATCAGATTCTTGATCTGCTCAATAACATCCTCGTACACCCGATGATATTTAATCTTCTTAATGGTCATATGACTACCCTTTCTATCACTTCTTGCGCAAACGATAATTGGGTCATCCAATTAACCGCATGTTTAGCATAAACGCAACTGAAAAGGCTGTCAAGAATCAAAATAGCGCTTTCAAACACTTTATTCAGGTAGTTTTTCCCTTTTATCGCAATATTCCGGGTAATTGGGTCATCCAATTAACTCTTTTAAATTCACATTTTTTAATGACGGTTTGGATATTACTCTTCATTCCATGAGCAAGCTATGGGTAAAAGCTAGATTCCATTTCCCTACCCAAACAGCCCTGATCATGAACGTTTGTCCATGAACAGGGCTGATCTGAATCTGTAGGCTTTTGTTTATGAGGTCGGCATCATGAACGCCATTTTGCCCATATATATCTTATGCTTCCATACAACCCGCACAATAGGATAAATTCTCCGACGGCTGTAACTGCGAGCCATTCGCTGTTCCGCTCGATCATGCCAAAAGCCACCTCCGTCTGGAGGTATTCAGCCTGCTCGTACCCTCGGATTTCATCCAGATTCGGTACATATCTTTGGGTTTGAATCATCCCCTGCAGTACCATGAACAATAAATAACCGCCATATATCGCTGCTGCAAACAGTACGGATTCCAGCATAATTCGTTTACGGGTGATCATGTTTTATCGTGTCTCCTTCTTACTCTCGGGCAATTTATTCTTAGATCCACATTACAATCACGCTTAACACATAAGCGGCGGGAATAATGAGAAGCTGGGCCAGCATCGTTCCGAAAAATCTTGAAACCATCAGCATCGTATACACTTTGCCCAGCTGATCTCTGGCTTCTTCATTCCGCGTAGCCTTGTCTGTGATCAAGCCAAGCTGCGGATCTATGAATATTGTCAAAATAATAGTGGCAATCCCGTTGATCAAACCGGAGGCTTGAGACGCCGTTGTGCTGTACTGCGGAACAAGATGGGCAGCATACAAAGATGACAGGACGCCCACGGTATAAATAGCCGTCACCACGACATTCATGAATATAAATCGCTTAGGTATCCCTAAGTACCGGAACTGGCTCCACTTCAGATTCGGCTTCCGGACGTAATGCCTTGTATTCTTGAGCTGTCCGATGGTTACGCTGGAGACCAGTTTCGGAATCGATCCGGCAACCTCCAGCTTACTGATAACTCTGCTGAACAAGTTCACGAAGGTCGGAAACAGCGCAATGGCCATGATCGTTCCGATTGAAGCGGCTAACAGAATCGCCCTGAAATAAGAGAGCACGTCAAATGTGGGATGGTCTCGTGCATAATCAACAAACTTGGCTGTAAGCGGGGCCTGGATCAGGTTGGACGTTCTGGACACCAGCACGATAATCCCTGTCAGCGACAGCGCCACAGCAATCTTGTTCAGCTTCACGCCCGCATACCTGACGGAGTAAGACAAGGTCTCAGCCGTATGAATAACCATCGTAAGCAGAAATACAACGATCAAACTCTGAATCATCGAGGATTCCTCCTCCCCCTAATAAGCGAATGATCCCACCGGTTCATCATAGCGTTACTCTTCACTCCATTCGATCAAAAAACACCGAAATCAACTATTAATATATGTATCCCTGTCATCATCGGAATAGTACGTGCCCTCCCAGTTCTCTTCCGTCCATTGACTTCACATTCCCACTTGAAGACGTCGTTGGCTCATATCCACGCCTCCCTGCTGTTTACCGTTTAATCCATGCCGAATCTCTTATCTTAGGTATAATCAACGTTTATTCGGGTGTTCGTCTCTGACGAGAGACGTATCGCATCTAGAACGGCTTGTGCCTTGTGGCCATCCAGGAAAGTCGGAATATCCGGGAAGGTTTGATTTCCAGCCAGGGTGCTATAGATGCCATCGACCATCTGATAAAAACCATTATAGTAATGCACCGCCGGAGCTTCCAGGCTAGCCGGGGCATGAACCGGCTCAAGATCGATTCTCTCAAATGAACCGCCGAAGCTGCATTCAAGAGTATCATCATTACGCATCATCAGCGTCCCCTTGGTCCCGTGGATCTCCAGCTTCCAGCCCGCTCCGCGGATTCCGGGAAAAAACACATTCGCAACAAGTGAGGCCCCGCTTCTGAAGCGCCCAATGAAGGTAAACGCATCGTCCGTTTCCCTGACTTCAAGCCCGTCGTCTCCGCTATATGTCGGTATCTGTGTTCTCAAATCGCCGTACACGTCCGTAATCTCCTCGTCCATCCACCATAGAAGGGAATCGACCATATGGGACCCGATTGCAAACAAGAATCCCCCTCCCTCCTCACGCCGCGCTTCCCAGCCACGATAGGAATTCGCAAGCACGGCATGTCCAGAGAAGCTCCCTGTATATTGAATATGCTGGATATCTCCAAGCTCTTTGTCTTGCATCATACGCTTGATGCGTTGTCGGATTGGTGTCCATCTCCATTGAAAATTAACGAAGGCTTTACGCTTGACCCGTTCTGACTCCGTCAGCATGTGCAATGTTTGCTCCGCATTCATGCCGAGAGGTTTCTCTGTCAGGACATGATGACCGGATTGCAGCGCAAGCATCGTCATTTCATAATGCTGGCTGGGAGAGGATGCAATGGATACGAGATCCAGCTGTTCTTTCTCCAGCATGTCGCGCCAATTTCTGTAATGCTGAATTCCCTTCCACGTATGCTCTTCAGCCTTCTGCTGCCGATAGACACTCGCAATCGATTTGACCTCGAATCCCGGATGCAACGAGAAGATGGGGGCATGAACATGTCCGCCAAACCCCGTCCCGATAATTCCTACTGACAATGGCTTCATGATTATCACCTCGTGTTCTCTCGTATTCTCGTATGAAGTAGGGTCGTGCTACGCCAGCTCTTCAACTGATGGGGAAAGCTGTCCTATGATCTTTATTGGATAACTAAATTGCTAGATAACTAGATTGCTAAAGATTACTGGATTACTAGATTCTGACCTGCATCAAATATGCTCCCGTCCCACCCAGGAAATCATGGCCGGAAAAAACGTTCTTCTCTTCCAAGTATGGCGGTAAGCGGTTATATGGGACTCATCATCAATCATCCAAAATCACCTTACCGTGGTTGTTATATGTATTAATTTATTCTCATTTCGCAACATCAGGGCAGCATACAAATAAACGTCAAGCTAACTGCCTGATGTTTATTTTAACATTTTTCCCCTCGTTCGTATCTAGAGGCTAGTGACCGGAATACTCACCCTTCAATTGTCATCTGATGCAAGTCGTTTGCCATGCTCTCCCCCATTATCGTCCTGTATTCGCTAAAATCCCGGGCATAGATAATGCCGTCACCGCTTGTCCCTGCATAACGCCGTTGGTTCATTCGGTAATGAAGCATTCAATTAGAAAAGTGGATGCACCCACAACTTTTTCCAGACTTGTTGCGTTCATTATAGAAAGGAGCGATGCCCATGAGAAAATATCTTATCACCTTCATGTTGTTACCCTTATTCCTGCTGGCCATCGGATGTACCCCTAAATATGAGGAGCCTGTCGACGGGTACACAACCTCTTCCATTCATGGCGATTTCCCCATCCCGGAAAGTTCGGCACTATTGGAGACCATATCCTCATCCGAAAATCCCAACATTGACAACGGCGTTAAATATGAAGTAAAGGGCATCGGCGGGGAGCAGGGCTTGTCCACGCCAGAGCGATACATCCAAGAGATACAGGATTCAGGATGGACGGAACTGAAGGATAACCGGCTGGGTCATGTCTACTTTTTCAAAAAAGAGGATACGGTGATTTCACTGGAAATACGCCAGGATTCCATTACGCTCTACGAAATGACGAAAGACGCCATTATTTAAACTGAATTCATATCAACGTAAAGAGAAGGACCGTGTGTACTCGGTCCTTCTTTCGTTTTATCGCTGTAAATCCTTCGCAGTATATCCTTTTTCACATTAAATTGTTGATACCGGATACGCCATGACACTCATCAAGGCATTCTCTGCCTGAGTCGAATCCAGACGGCTGTACTGAACAAACACAGGCGCACTGCTGGTTACTTCCATCGCATAGGGAACACCCGAAGGTATGCCTTCTCCATCCTCCGCTGCAAGCGAACTGGTCCGTATGTGCTTGGTTCTTTGGGCTGGAACGATTGTTTCCATTCCGAGCAGGGGGTCACGATCCTCGAAGTAAGCGTGAACCGTAATCACCACATCCTGATCGCTTAAGTTCAAGACACAGACCGACTCATGACTGGTAAGCTCTCCACTGCTCACAGGAGGAATGTAAGCGTCCGGGATGATCCATTGTTTCTCGCCTTTTGACATGCCGTACTCTCTCCTCGTGTATAAGGTATTAGAACCAATTCGCTGTTCACAACCGAAGTTCCTTGTATGACGAATCATCCCCCGCAAAATAAAGGCTATCGCAAATAGAGAGACAACGGCTGAAGACCAAGCCCTTTCAAAGCGCCAATCACCAGCTCCGCCACATTGACTGCACCGCGCTGCTGAAAATGGGTATTATCCATCACCCCTTGCGGGAACAACAGAAATTCACCGGGTGCTCCCCACATAAACACCGATTTTGTCCCATCCGGCCCGAGTCGGTTAAAATAATCCAAACTCAGCGCAGCAAGATCCACCAAGGGGACCTGCTCCTCCACCGCCAATTCCCGAACAGCTGTAATATAATCTCCGTGCGTGTCCTTCAGCCTGCCATTGCAATCAAAATAACGCCGATGGACAGGTGTTAGCAGGATCGGAGTGGCCTGCTTCTCCCGGCAAACGTCAATGTATATTTTCAGAAACTCCTTGTATGTGGTAAAGGGTTCCGTATATCTCTCCTCGTCCCGCTTCTGATCGTTATGACCAAACTGAATCAGCATATAATCATGCGGCTTCAGCTTTTCCCGAATCGGATCCAGAAGCCCCTCAGCTATAAAGCTCTTGGAACTTCGGCCCGAACGCGCGTAATTGCTAACAGCAGCATCGGCCTTGATATGGGAAGGCAGCATTTGCCCCCAACCGGTGTAGGGAAATCCGCCCGCTGGCTGATTGGTCACCGTCGAATCTCCCGCCAGAAACAAATGGCAGGCATGCGGGGAAGCTGCTACCTCCATGGCATTAATCCGGGGAGCGCGGCCGGAAAAGGACAGCATGATTGCGCCTTGGACAGCCGGCACCGTAACGCTGTATCGTTCAAAGTGACCTCCCTGTGTCCGCAAACCATCCAGCAGCATCTGCCCTTCCGTTCCCCGGATGGAGGTTTCGGTATCAAACCAGGCATCACCGATCAGCAGGTGCAAGGTGTACAGACCATCCGGCACATCGATTTGAAATGCCGCATTCAGCGGGATTACAAAATCTCCCGATAACGTCTGCTCCCCCAATCGGTTCACAGCGGATAACGGAGACAGGGAATGGAAGCCGTAGCCAAGCTCTGGACTATATAAGGTCTCTGCCGTTATTTTGATATGATCATGACACGGTGTTTCTGTTCCAAAATCAAACTTGTACATAGTACCTTTACACCTCCCCAAGGCTGCTGTTACCCTCTGAACCATTATGTACCGCACGCCTCCCGAAATAAATCCAAATAACCGTCCATCTTGTTTAAATAACCGACTGTATCTTGAAACCTTGCACTGGTTTACTGCCCAATAACAATATTGACAGCGTTTACAACCCGGTACATAATGTGTACACAACATTTCAAGGTCAAGCACAAGGAGACGTTGCCGTGCAAAAATGGAGTGCCATCTATAAAAATATGAAAATCAAAAACAAACTCTCACTTCTTATCAGCCTGATCGTTGCGATGGCATTTACCTTCGCCGTCATCGTCCAGCAGTATGCGTTCTCCATCTACGACGAGCAGCTGTACCTCAAATCATCCCAGGTTCTGCACCTGTCCTCATCTACCATTGAGTCAGAGCTCGAGCGGATCGAACAGCTCTCCTTCAACATCATAACCGATACCCAGATCCAAAACCTGTTGCGCTCCATCTCGGGGAGCGACTCCGATTATGACCGGCTCATACTGAGGCAGCATCTTGTGGACCGCCTTCTGAATTATGTCGGCTCCGAGCCCATGCTTTATTCCATCCACTTGATTGACTCCTACGATAAACAGCATGATGTCGGCAGCATCGTTCCAATTGATCCGACTAAGAAAGAACATATCCTTCAGCTTGCCGGGGATGCCGATGGCGAGGAACGCTGGATCTACCCTGACGAACAGGACTCGGCCCTGTTACTTTCCCGGGAAATACGTTCCTATACCGGTACGCTGTTCGACCTGCATTACTTGGGTACCATCATTATCCGAATCAATATGGATAAAATCGTTCGCAAGTCCGCTGGCGGGGAAGGGGATCTGATCATGACTGCGGGTACGGATCTAATCTATCCGCAAACACCGCACTTTGATCCGGCAGCTATTCAATCCTCCCTGTCATCGGGAAACGGATACCTCACGCGTGAAATGGACGGCCATACCTATTTCATCGCACATAACCGCTCCGCCAATACGGGCTGGACTTATATGAACGTCACGCCATTCAACCAAGCCTTCAAGCAAATCATATTCATTAAAGAGCTCGTCATTATCGTGTTCACGATGATATTCGCTGTTGCGATCCTGCTCGGTATACGGTTCAGCCGAGGGCTGACACGTCCCATCGAAAGTCTTATTACCCGGATGAAACTCGCGGAAAAAGGAAACTTTGCAGAAGCCAATGTTCTGCCCCAGGATGCGACGCCTGTAGCCATGAATGAGCTGGGCCTGCTGCACCGGACATTCCGACTCATGATCGAGAGAATCAATGCCCTCATTACCGAGAACTATTCGAACCGGCTGTTAATTAAAGAAACCGAGTTCAAAGCACTGCAAGCCCAGATCAATCCCCACTTTCTGTATAACACCCTGGAATCCGTGAACTGGCTGGCGAAGATGAACAAGCAGTCTCAAATCTCCGATATGGTGCAGGCCCTGGCTTTCCTTCTCCGCAACTCGGTCAGCCTGAAAGAACCGATTCTGACGCTGGGCGAGGAGCTGGAGATTGTCCGGAATTACATCCTCATTCAGAGGTTCCGGTTTGAAGACCGCCTCCAATTTACAATGGATGTACAGGAGCAGGACTGGCAGCGCCCCATTCCCAAGCTGACCCTTCAGCCCCTGCTTGAGAATGCCATCCATTATGCACTGGAGCCTTCAATTGAGCCTTGCCGAATCATCTTGTTCTGCAAGGAGACCCCCTCCGCTTTCTGCGTTGTGGTGGAGGATGATGGCCCGGGCATGGGGCCGGATACGCTTATGCAACTGCGAAGCGGCAATTTGACAACCAGTGGTAACGGAATCGGACTGTTAAACATCGATGAACGAATCAAGCTTGCTTTTGGCGAACATTATGGCTTAACCATTGACAGCGGGCCGGGGCTTGGAACCCGGGTGATTCTGTCGTTACCTAAATAACGGAGGGATTGTTCGATGTATAAGGTTCTGCTTGTGGACGATGAACGAATTATTCTGGACGGCATATCCCAGATGGTAGACTGGCCAGCATATCAGACCATACTTGCAGGCACTGCCCAGAACGGGATCCAGGCATATGAAAAAATCATGAGAGAGGCACCGGATATCGTTGTTTGCGATATTCGCATGCCCGGACTGGATGGGCTGGAGCTCGTAGCCAAAACCTACGCCTCCCATCCCCATATCAAATTCGTGCTGCTGTCTGGCTTCGGCGAATTTGAGTATGCCAACCGTGCCATGCAGTACGGCGTGAAGCATTACCTGCTGAAGCCTACCGACGAGATCAAAATCGGCGAAGCCCTGAAGGAGGTCATTGGCGAACTGACGGCATTGCAGCATAAGGAGTCATTCATTCAAGAGATGAAGGGCCGCCTCCGCAAGGTGCTGCCTCACGTCAAAGAGCAGGTTCTCAAGGAGTTTGTCACCAACAAAACCTATGGACGTCATGACCTGGAGGAATACCGCAGCTTGTTTCAATACAGCTTCGATCAACCCGTGCGCCTGCTGTTGTTCCAGCTGGAGGGCAACGTGGAATTTGAGCATCAATTCGCCGTAAAGAATATTGCCGAAGACCTCCTAGACTCCACCCTGCTGAGCACTACCATTGGGCAGCAGGTTCTGGTGCTTATCGAGAATCGAGACGATGAACAGCTCCATCAACAGCTTCAGGATATCCGCTGTACCTTTAAACAGTATTACAAGATGGATGTAACGATCGCCATTAGCGATCCCGGGCCTGTTACTCTGGCGCGGAAGCTCTACCGGGATACATTGCAGTGCCTCAACTACCGCTTCTACTTGGATGAAAGCGGGATGATCACCACAGAGGATACCCTTCATAGTGGCAGCCTGGAGGGAGGTTTTGTTCTCGATGAGGAACGACTGTGCATGCCTGTCCGATCCGGTCACCGCAAAGAAGCGGAGCTTGCCCTGGCAGAATTCGTTCAAGAGCTGAAGCGGGCGCAGCTCAGCATTGAACTGACCAAATCCTACGTGATCCAGCAATATGTGTCCCTCATCCGTCTAACCGACCCTGAACAGATGCAGCAGCGATATGCGCGGATTCCGGAAATCGCCGAGATGAGCACCTTGCATGCCATTCAAGCATTTCTCGAAGACACGGTAAGGGAAATTACGCAGCGGAACTTCGAGCAGAACAAAGTCAAATACAATGCCATCGTTCGCAAGGTCGTTGAGATCATCGAACAGCAGCTTGGGAACTCGGAGCTTACGCTCAATCTGGTAGCCAATGACATGCTGTATATGAACGCAGACTATCTCGGCAAACTCTTCAAGAAGGAGACAGGCGAGAAATTCTCCAACTACGTTATGAAATTACGGATGAAGCGTGCAATCGAAATGATGCAGAGCGACCCGGATATCAAAATATTCGAGATGGCGGAGCTGCTTGGTTTCGGTGACAATCCTCAATATTTCAGTCAGGTATTCAAGAAGCAGATCGGCTGTACACCCTCCGAATTTATGAAAAAATAGAGGTTAACTTGTACGTACATCTCTGCTTTTTAAACAAACTGCACGGTTTTTTTCCTTACTCTTTCCCCTCTAACACAAGATAATTGGGAATGTAAGCACTAACATTTAGGGTCGATATGGTTTATTAACAAAGGGGAGGAAATGGAATGAAAAAAGTATTAACCGCAGTTCTGATGTTTTCCCTGATTGGAAGTTTGATCGGCTGTTCGGGCGGCGGTGCTGCAGAGACGCCGGCAAGCAATGAAACCGGAACCGAGACACCGCCAGCTGCTGCGAGCGATAGCAAGGATCCGGTCAAACTCCGCATTGCATGGTGGGGCGGACAATCCCGGCATGATTACACCCTGAAGGTCATTGAGATGTATGAAGCTCAGAATCCACACGTCACAATTGAGCCTGAGTACGCCCCGTTCGATGATTACTGGAAGAAGCTCGCTCCCCAAGCGGTGGCCGGCGGACTCCCGGACATTATTCAGATGGACATCTCCTATCTGAATCAATACGCAGGCCGGAATCAGCTGGCTGATCTGAAGCCGTTCACCGAGAGCGGCGAGCTGGATGTGGCCGACGTCAGCGAGAATGCGCTGAGCGGAGGCGAGGTCAACGGCAAGCTGGTTGCCTTGAATCTCGGCGTGAATGCACTCCAAACAACGTTCGACGTCGAGACAATGAAGAAGAATGGCATTGACATTCCATCCAAGGAATGGACTTGGGACGACATGGACAAAATGGGGGCCCAAGCCAAGGAAAAAGGACTGCAAATCGGGGGCTTTGCTTACCGGCATGACGTCTTCTTCCCCTATTATCTAAGAACCATCGGCCAGAAAATGTACAGTGCCGACGGCAAGACGATCGGATACGGCGATGACCAGGCGTTCATCGATTATTTCACCCGCTACCAGAAATGGTACGACAACGGATATATCCTGTCTCTGGATAAGGAAGCCCAGAAGAAAGGCGTAGCCGAAGAAGATGAAATCGTTCTTGGCAACTCCATATCGGGTACCGGCTGGTCCAACCAGTTCCTCGCCGTGGCCAATCTGGTGACTGATCGTCCGTTGGAGCTGAATCCCATGCCGGGTCCCGGAACGAAAGACGGTCTCTTCCTGAAACCTTCCATGTATTTCTCGGTCACCGAAACCTCGAAGCATAAAGAAGAAGCCGCCAAATTCATCAGTTTCTTCATCAATGATATCGAAGCCAACAAGCTGATCAAGGGCGAACGCGGGGTGCCGGTATCCGCCAAGGTGAAGGAAGCGCTCAAACCGCTGCTGTCAGAGAACGAAGCCAAGATCTTTGACTATGTCACTTGGGCGGAAGCCAACAGCACGCAAGGAGATCCTCCGAATCCAATCGGAGCAGTTGAGATTGAGAAGCTCCTGCGCGATCTCAGCGAACGCATCCTGTTCAAGAAAATCTCGATCGAAGATGCCGCGGCTGAGTTCCGCAAGGAAGCCAACGCCATTTTGGCCAGATCTCAGCAGTAACCAGAACATGGTTAGACAAGGCATCTCCCGCACGTCTTACCTGTGTGCGCAAGAGATGCCTTTTTTACATCAATGACCCCAACACGGGGCGTTATCAAATCTGAATTGTAGGGGTTGAAGATCATGAAGAGACTCCGTGAGAACGAGCATATTACGGGTTATGTATTCTCTGCTCCGTTCGTTCTTGGCTTTCTCATCTTTACGTTATATCCCATCCTGTCATCCCTGTATTATTCGTTTACGAATTACAACCTGATGGAAGCGCCCAGGTGGCTCGGTCTGGCCAATTATGAACGATTGTTTCTGGAGGATGACAAAATCGGCAAGTCGTTTCAGGTCACCTTCACCTATGTATTTGCAAGTGTCCCCCTTCGCCTCATCTTCGCCCTCTTCGTTGCCATGATTCTGAATACCGCTACCAAGGCGGTAGGACTATACCGTTCTGCCTTCTACCTGCCATCGCTCATCGGCGGCAGTGTGGCTGTAGCCATCATGTGGCAGCAAATCTTCGGTGACAAGGGGCTCGTGAACTCTGCCCTGTCCTTGTTCGGGATTCATTCCACCACGTCTTGGATTGGGAATCCCAGTACGGCACTCTGGACACTGATCGCTTTATCGATCTGGCAGTTCGGTTCTTCGATGATTATATTTCTGGCCGGGCTCAAAAACATTCCGAGGGATTACTATGAAGCTGCCAGCGTGGACGGCGCCAACGCGGTCCATCGCTTTTTCAAGATTACGCTGCCCATGTTAAGCCCCATCATTTTATTTAACCTGACACTTCAGACCATATCGGCGTTCCTCACATTCACCCCCGCCTATATCATATCGCGCGGAGAAGGCGGACCTCTGGATCAGACGCTGCTCTATTCACTTTACTTATACCGCAAGGCGTTCTCGCATTTTGAAATGGGTTACGCATCAGCGCTTGCCTGGATCATGCTTCTTATCGTCGGTGTCCTGACCTTGCTCATCTTCAGATCATCTACCCGCTGGGTTCACTACGAGTCGAAAGGAGATTGACGGTTATGACCAAATCCAGACGCATCCTCTACCACACCCTGGTCGGATTGTTCGCCCTCGGCATGACCTATCCGATTCTGTGGCTGGTGGCAAGCTCGCTTAAGCCCAATCATGAAATATTTACGACCGCCTACAGCCTGATTCCAAGCCGGCTTGAATTCTCGAACTATGCCACAGGCTGGAAGGGCTTTGCAGGGACCACGTTTGCTACCTTCTTTACAAACTCGTTCATCATTGTCATCATCTCCACGATCGGGGCCGTGGCTTCCTCCGCCCTTGTTGCCTTCGGTTTGGCTCGAACCCGGTTCTTCGGACAGCAGTTCTGGTTTGCCTGCATGATGATTACGATGATGCTGCCGCATGATGTGGTGATCGTCCCGCAGTACGTGATGTTTGCCAAGTTCGGCTGGCTATCATCCTTCAAGCCGTTGATTGTACCCCAATTCTTCGGCATTCCGTTCTTCATCTTCCTCATCATGCAGTTCATCCGCACCATTCCGAAGGAGCTGGATGAAGCGGCTAAAATAGATGGCTGCAGCAAATACGGGATATTCTTCAGGGTAGTCGTGCCTCTGATCGTGCCTGCTCTGATTACTTGCTCGATCTTCTCCTTCTACTGGAGATGGGATGATTTCATCAATCCGCTCATCTACTTGAACAACCCGGAGAAATATCCGGTGTCTCTTGCCTTGAAGCTGTTCCTCGATGGAGAGTCGCTTAACAACTGGGGCGGGATGTTCGCTATGGCTACGCTATCGCTGCTGCCGGTCGTCATCGTTTTCTTCATCTTCCAGAAATACATTGTGGAAGGGATCAGCACGACGGGATTGAAAGGGTAATCGGCTTATTTTGAAACCCATGACACTATAGCCTTCCCTTCTGATCAGGAGGCCCATTATGAAAGGAGTAACTGTTATGCCAACACTCGTGTTTGATGAACAACGTATTGAACAAGTGATCGACCAGGTGGTTGACCGAACCTTCCGCATGGATTTTAGCTGGGATTGGCCGGGCGGAGTCGCTTTTTATGGAGTATGTGAAGCCTACGCTGCAACCGGAAAGAAGAACTATATGGAGCAATTAAAAGCTTGGGTGGACGAAAATATGGAGGAGGGGCTGCCGAAGTTGTCCGTCAACGGCGTCTCCATCGGCCACTCCCTCCTGACCTTGTACGAGGTTTATGAGGATGAGCGGTATATCGAAACGGCCAAGGAAATGGCCGAGTATCTCACGCATGATGCGCTGCGTTTCGGCAACGGCATCTTTCAGCATACCGTTAACTCCGAAACGTATAACTTCCCGGAGCAGGCGTGGGTCGATACGATGTTTATGGCAGGATACTTCCTGCTTCGGATCGGCGTAATGCTGGACCGTGAGGATTACTTCGAGGATGGCTTGAGGCAGTATCACGGCCATGAGGATTGTCTGCAGGACCCTGTCACGAATCTGTATTACCACGGCTGGGACAACATCGCCGGCAATCATATGTCAGGCGTCTTCTGGTGCAGGGGCAACGCTTGGGCCGCGATTACGATGGCACGCGCCCTGGAGCTGGTTTCTGTCACGCATCCCTCCTTCATGATCATCGAAGGCTCGCTGCGGGATCAGCTCAGCTCGCTGGTGAGACTTCAGCATGAATCCGGCCTGTGGCATACCATCACCACCGATCCGGAATCTCCGCTGGAAACGTCAGGCTCTGCCGGTATCGCGGCCGCCCTGTTGACCAAAGGACGAATCTACAACAAATACACGCAGAAATCGATTGACGGGATCTTGTCTAAAATTACAGAGGACGGCACCGTCAGCGGCGTGTCCGCGGGAACAGCCGTTATGAAGGACACCGCGGGATACAAAGGCGTGCCGGATAAACGCATTCAAGGCTGGGGTCAGGGATTGGCCTTGACCTTCCTGGCGGAAGTGCTGAAGATCAGGAAGAATCCTTATTGATCATCGGGAGCACAACAAAGGCAGGTTGGAGAGGATAAGGCTCACTCTTCAACCTGCCTTTAACTATATGCGTTATGCACAAGCAATTGATTATGGAGAAAAAACCTGAATCAGTTATCCCCTGACTCGTCCGGGCTGCCATCCTCTGCCTGCTCGTCAGCCTTCTTCGGATGCGGCGTTCCATCAAGGCCATATACTTCGTCATAAGCATCGAATATTTTCCGTGCGATTGGCGCGGCGCTTTGCGAGCCGAAGCCGCCTTCCGGCACAACAACGGCGACCGCCAGCTTCGGGTTATCGCGCGGAGCAAAGGCGATGAAGACGCCGTTATCAAGGTTAACACCTTTATATGATTGCTCGGATGTACCTGTTTTGCGGGCAAAATCATATTTAAAATCTTCGAAACCCGCGATACCTTGTGTATTCATCCCCTGTTTAATGATTTGCCAGTATTGCTTGGGAAAATGAACTTCATTAAGGATCTCGCGCCCGAATTCCTTGACCACTTTTCCATTCTGATCCGTTATTTTGCTGACCAGCTGCGGCTTGATTCGCTTGCCTTCATTCGCCAGCATCACCGTGTATTGAGCAAGCTGTAGAGGGGTGTATTTCCCCTGCTGACCGAAGGAAGCGTAGGCTAACGCCGCCAGATTACTTCCCGCTGCTTTTGTATCCGTATAATTTTTCAGTCCTTTATGCTCCTTAGGCAAACCACTCCCCGTTACTACTCCAAGACCAAACTGCTCCATATACTTATCCCAGACCGTAACGCCCTTCTCGCCGCCATACTTGTTGACTAACCTTTTGCCAACCCAATCGATCATGAAGGCATTCGATGATTGCTGAATCGCTTGCTGAGGTTTAATGGGTCCGATTCTATGGCCGCTGGAGTTACGAATTTTCGTTTCGCTTCCTTCCCGACCTATCGAAGCGTACCCTTGATCAGGATACGTATCATTAGGGCCAAATAATCCTTCATTCAACCCGATCAGTACCGTCAACGGCTTGATAACGGAACCGAGAAAGATCATGGATTCGAACCCGTGTCCCGATCTGCCTGATCCGTATATCGTGATCGTGCCATTACCCGACGAGTCCACGACATCCTGCGTAATTTTGCCTCCGCTTCCCCACACATTCGAGTCGTAATCCGGCATGGTGGCCATCGCGACCACATGGCCAGTATCAATTTCCATGGCGACGGCATAGCCGGTGACAGCATCCTTATGAAGTTTGCCCGACACAGGGTTGGTATGAAGATATTGAAGCCGATCCATAATGGCCTGCTCAGTCGCGACCTGAATGTCCTTATGGATCGTGGTGTGGATATTCAGGCCTTTTTCGGGGGCAACCATCGTCGGTACGCCATCCACCATATTCTGCGGATTAATCGGAATACTGAGATACCCGCTCTTGCCGCGCAGCTCCTCCTGGTACATCCGCTCTAATCCGTCATAACCGATCCACTCTTCTTCCGTATAAATTAATCCCGGATTATCCTGATCCTTATTGCTCTGATCAATAGCCTGATAATCCTTAAGGTCTTTAGAACCTTTGAACTTCTTTAGATATCCGATCGTCTGAACCGCCACCGTATCCGGATCGTAGTGCCTTACATTCTCCTCCACAATCTGGATGCCGGGGAATTTCGCACGGTTCTCCATGAAATAAGCGATTTCTTCCTTGGTCAAATCTGACTTGATAAGTCTGGGTTCATAGCCATGCTGCTTGATATATTCCAGATCCAGGTCATCCATCACATTCTTTACAGTCTTCTGTTCGATGTTCGGATCCCCATACTTGTTAAAGACCTGAACGATCCGCTTAGCCATCTCCTCTGCTTCCGGCTGATTGGCTTTCCCTTTGTCCGTCTTCTCGCTGTAATCCTTCATGAGTGTGATATACAGGGAATTCGAAGCTGTAGAGTAGGCAAGTTTCTCGCCAGAGGCGTCGATGATGCTGCCCCGGATCGGCTGCAGCGGAAAGTGCTTTTGCTCTCCCCCGGATTCCTGGCTAGCCAGCTCCGGGCCTTCAACGAACTGCAAGATGGCCAAGCGCACGATAATGATACAAAAGATTAAAAAGGCACTGAAAAAGAAAATGTTGATCCGTCCATGGAATCTGCTCTTCGTTTCCTCTTCATCCGGTACGTTTTTGTAAGGTCTAAAACCCATCACATTGTCTACGCTCCTTTGTTATATGTATTAATCCAGCCACGTTGGCAGATGCGGGTTGTTCTCGAATTCGAAGATTCGCTGCAGCTGCTCCTTGGTATTCCTTTCTTCAGACAGCGGCGGCAGCTCGTCCTTATGGAAAAAACCGACCGCAGAGGTCTCGGTTCCTACTCCTGCCGATCCACCCGTAATGTCGCACTGAATGAACATTTTGTACACATGGAAGGCAGAAGGCGGATGGTTATGAAATTTCTTGTCCAATACGGCCAGCAGCCTGGCTGCACGTACTTCATACCCCGCTTCTTCCTTCACTTCTTTCACAACAACTTCGGACGGAGACAGACCAACATCCGCCCAGCCTCCCGGCAGCGCCCAAGCGCCGTCTGCCTTCTCCTTCACCAGCAGCAGCTTCCCGTCTTGAAAAACAACCCCTCGGACATCGACCTTCGGCGTCTGATACCCGGTTTCACTAGCAAACAGCGTTCGAATCATCTCGTTGCCTGCGCCCGTATACTCCTGCATGATCGTGATGCTAAGCTCCCTCAGCTGCTCAAAACGCTCTTTGTCATAGACGTCCTTCGTATATTCCAATCCGGCTTGACTGATCGCCTGCATCTCTTTTGCCCACTCTAACCATTTCAATGTCATGTGCTTCATCCTCTTTATAAGAATCTCATATTATATAACGCCTGCTGCTTATGATTGGTTTATAATGGAAGTGTTTGATTTCAAAATTATAACATATTTACTAGCCCATATAGGAAGATCGTGATAGATAAGGGGGATTTCCACGACGGATTCAGCCATGCCCAGGCTTGAAGATATGACGCCGGTTATAGCCACAGGCGGAGCGGTCATCAAGACGACACCGCCCGAAGGCATTAACGGTTTCACCCTTCAAAACCTGACGGAGCCCGGCAACGACGGGTACACCCTACCGACCACCCCCGGTTCCTACCTGTACGAAATTCAGTGTACATGGCCTCTGAACAGGGACGCGCCAATTTTTATTTTGCCGTGACAGTGGAGTAGAACTGCCATATGTGGGTATAAACATGTTGGTGTTCCTACGGACTCAGTTGAACCCTTCAATTTTCAATGGCCCATAAAAAAAACAGCCCCGGTTGAATCCTGGGCTGCTTTTCGTTTGATCTCTATGACGGCGTCGATTTCTTCTCTTCTTTTTGATTGGTTCGGATTAGGGCATACGCCAATTGTCCAACCATTCCGAGGAACAGGCCTGTTCCGACAACAATGTACACCATCGTGAAGGTTTTTCCAAGTGGTGTCTGCGGTACGAATTCCGGATGGCCTATCGTGCTCAATGTCACAACGCAGAAATAAAGAGCGTCCAGCACCGATAACCCCTCTTGTTTAGTGTAAAACATCGTACCGGATATCAGCATGATGACAATCAGGACGAACAGCGCCAGAAAATACCGCTGCTTAAACGCTCGAAACAATCCGCTTAAGAGACGCTTTAATGTTAATACAAAAGATAGCATACCGATAACCGTCCTATTCTATGACTGGAGTATACGTTATAAATACCACATTCTTCTATTATATCAGTGTTTGCAGCTGATCGACTATACTCAGGGATGAACGGAGATCATATTTCCTTCCGCGTCTATACTGCGGAATATGAAACCCCCGGTCTGTCCGTAGAGTAATGATTCATATTCCACGGCATACCCTTGTTCCACATCCATTTCGATATATATCCCGGACGAAGCTTTAATTTGATCCAGATTATCGATCAGCTTATCTTCCCATGGCTCATTGGTGACCAGAATTTTCTTACTGTTGGGCTCAGGCGTTTCAACCGCCAGCAGCGTGTCGTACATCCTGTCATCATTCCGGCTGGCGGACCAAATGCGTGTGAAGGGTCCCTCTTCCGTCCTGTGTTCCAGAACGACGGCATTCTTGACCCTGTGCAGCAGTCCCCATTTACTCTCTACGGCTGTTACGATCTTCACATGACCATCATGCCAGACGATCAGTTTGTGCTGATCCCCGATCTTCTCGTAGAGCTTATCCCCCGTATAGGCGGGATGGAAGCGGCGCATGGCCTGCTCTTCATTGTAGACATAACCGCCGAAGAACAGCGGCATGTAACTGATGACAACCACTACAGCGGCCAGTATGAAAAAGATTGTTTTTTTCATCATCACATCTCCTGCCATCTCTTAAAAACTTCCGCAACCTGATCAGATCCGTTAGCCCTGAAGTGTCAGCAGCTCCCGAATTTCCGCCTCGGTCCAGCTAGGCAGCGACTCTTCCCCTGGCTGTACCAGCTCCTCAATCAGGTTTTTCTTCTTCTGCTGCAGTGCATACATTTTATCCTCGATCGTATCCTGAGCCACTAGGCGAATCACCTGCACAACCTTCTTCTGACCGATGCGATGCGCCCGGTCTGTGGCCTGCTGCTCAACGGCCGGATTCCACCACAGATCGTACAGGATAACCGTATCGGCCCCCGTCAGGTTCAGGCCCGTTCCACCGGCCTTCAGCGATATCAGGAATACCTCGCGTTCCCCCTCGTTAAAGCGCTCGCAGAGCTCCACCCGTTCGGCAGACGGGGTCTGCCCATCCAGATAAAAACTCGGAATCCCCCGATATCCAAGCTCTCCGGCAATCAGTTTCAGCATCCCCGTAAATTGGGAGAATACCAGCATCCGCCTTCCTGCAAGACGACATTCCTCGATGGTCTCCAAGAGCTGCTCAAACTTGGCCGAACTTCCCTCGTAGCCTTCAACAAAAAGGGCCGGATGACAGCAGATCTGCCTCAGGCGGGTAATGCCTGCCAAGATGCGAATCCGACTCTTCTGGAAGCCGTCCTGCGCCAGATGCTTGAGCGTCTCTTGTCTTAATTTTGCAAGATAGGCGGTATACAGCTTCTTCTGCTCCATGAGCAGACCCGATGCCTGAATCGATTCGATTTTCTCCGGCAGTTCCTTCAGCACATCCGACTTCAACCTGCGCAGCAGGAAGGGACGCACCCGCCTTGCCACGGTTTCTTTCGACAATTCATGGAAGGCCTTTCGGTCACCGAAGAGAGCCGGGAAGACGGCATCATAAATGGACCACAATTCCTCCAGACGGTTCTCTACAGGCGTGCCTGTGAGTGCAAACCGATAGCGCGCATGAAGTGTTTTTACGACCTGAGCCGTTTGGGTTGCATAATTTTTGAAGGCTTGGGCTTCATCTAATATTAACGCTGCAAACGACAGCTTTGCATATCGTTCCACATCTCTGCGAAGCAGCGGGTAAGAGGTAATGATAACATCCGCGCTGCCCGCGCTTTTGATAAGCTGCCTCCGCTCGGTCTGCACCCCGTCAGCAATGACAGCCTTGATCTCCGGCGCGAACTTCTTGAGTTCGTTATGCCAGTTGTAGAGCAGTGAAGCCGGCGCAACGATGAGCGCAGGTTCTTTATGTTCTCTGATCTCAGGAAGCACCGACAGAATGAAAGCGATGCTCTGAATGGTTTTTCCCAACCCCATATCATCTGCCAAGATGCCGCCGAATCGATAGTGGGCCAAGGTCTTCATCCACTGAAAGCCTAATTTTTGATAATCCCGAAGGATGGGTTCAAGACTGGGTGGAACCGCAAAATCCAGATGATCCGGATTCTTCATATTCTGAAGCATTCGGCGCAAGGATCGGCCAAGCTGAACCGTTGACCCGGAATCCTCCCAATCCATCAGCTGCAACCCTTGGACCGCCGGTAATTTAAACGCTGTACCATCCGTCGATAGCCAAGGGCCAATCCGATTCATCAACGCAACCACCGCCTGGAATTCATCACTTTCAAGCGGTAGAAGTGCTCCGTTAGGCAATCGGTGATATTTACGCTTCTCCTCGAGCGATTTGACGATTTCCCGGATTTCGGCTTCCCGAATTCCCTCCATATCGAACTTCAATTCAAGCCAGTCCGTCCGTTCATCAATATCCACTCGAACTTTGGCACCCATAGGTTCTGTAAGAACACGTTCCTTCACGGCCGTTGTTGCATAAACCACCAGCAGTTTCTCCAGCTGCGGGACTGTATGATACAGAAACTCATATTCGGCAGCTTCATCGGTCATAAAAAAGCCGTCATCGGTCTTGGCGAAGGAGGCGTCCTCCATAAGCGTAAGAATCCGCTGCTCCGCCTCACCATCGCGAACCAGGATCGAGCTGCTGTCCCGTGCTGCGCGGTGTCCTCCCAGCGGATTGATGGTGATGTCGCCGTATTGAAAATCCAGTCCCGCTAACAGCCGTCCACGAACCCGATCCAGATACAGCTTCGCTTTTAAGGGTGTTTTCACGATCCGGTCTGATACGGTCTGTGCCACATGAACGCTGCCAAGCTTCATTAGTCCCGGAACCACCCGCTCCATAATGGACTCCATCATCTCCGGCTGAATCCGGATCTGCGGTTTAAACGATGTTTCCAGCAGCAACTTCATCTCGGCCAGCCTCCGGCAAGCATCCAGCTCTATGTCAATCAGCTTCCCGTCCGCAATGACTAGCCCGTATTCCTCGAGAACGGTCATGCGATCCAATCCCTCTATCTTCATAAGATAGTGATCATCCCCGTCTTCATCAAATTCGAATTGGAGGGGGATTGGATCTTGACTAAACTCCAGCTTATCCGTGAGGACCCCATCCAGGGACAAGAGGGAATCAACGGAACGATCCAGCATTGCCCTGACTTCGGGCCAAAACGTCGGAGGTATGATCAGCATCCGGTCGCTGCCCCCGTTTCTGCCATGGTTAGGCATGGCCAGCGTCTGCTGCAGCATCCGTTCATGATCGTAAATGCGGATCAGCGCTTGAAGGATATCGTCGTCCTCTTTCTTAAAGCTGTGCCGCTCCGGATCATAGACGAAATTCTTCGTGAACACACAGGATTGTCCGTGCTTCAGGCACATCAGGAACTCTCTGATCCGATGGACGATATATAAGCGTTTCTGACCTATTCGCAGCTCAATGCCAAACAGATGTTGTTGATTTCCGTAAGGGAATAATTTAAAAATGCATTCCAGTTCCAATACCTCACGCGTATCAAAACGGGAGGCTGCCGTGGACCTTTGGCTCCCGGAATAAGAGAACAGACCGAGCAGCTGGCTGCTCAACACCGCATCATCCTCGCTACCGCCGGAACCTCTGCGCAGCTCCGCTGAGAACCTGGGTGTCATGCCTCCATCCTCGCTATGCTTGCGAGCAGAAGTATGCAATAACGACGGATAAGGACGTTTTGGCGCTTCTGCCGTCTGTTCAATATCCCGGATGTTCAGGAGCACCGCTGCAATATGTCTGCATCGCTTACGGGATAATCCATAGTCGGTGCAGCTGCATTCGGCGAGTACATCTCCGTTCGAGTCAATCTCTGCATAGACGATGCCGGACTCCCTGTCCCTCACTTCCGCCTCGTACTTCCGGCTGTCGGGATCTTGAATCCGCATCGTTACCTGCCCATCTCTATATAAGACCCCACCGCGATCGTAGGAGGTTTTTCCGCACAATAGCTTGATCACCCGTTCGGTCAGCTGGTAACCCATAACCACTATCCTTTCTCTCAATACTGCTAAAAAACAGTATACCACTTTGTGGCGAGTGGCTAATAATACACTTCCATTGATTTATTCGCTGAGCTTTAGGCATCAAAAAAAGAACCTGCGCTATGGCAAGTTCTTCTTCGGTTACTCCTAGATCCACGCCCAATTGCGATTCTCTTATTCACGTTCTACTTTATAACCATATCCAAAAATTCCTCTTGAGAAAGGGTATATCATTCTCTTTCGCCCATTCCTGAAGCTCATGTATGGATCGGTCTTCATTCTCCAAGAATTGAAAATGGATTCTCGATGGAACAATCCGGCTGGAAGAGAGCCTTCAGAAGAAGTGCTCCTCTCTTTACTTCTTCACGATCTCCGTCAATGCCTTATGCAGTTTATCGTACTTAAAATCAAACCCCGACTTCATCAGTCTGTCGGGAATAACCCAGCGGCTCTTAAGTATAAGCTCCGTTTCGGTTTGGATCATTCGGGCCCCGAGCTCGAGCAGCCACTTGGGTGACGGCAGTCCGAACCTTCGGTTTAACGCCTGCCGAAGCAGCTTCATCAGCTCCCTATTTGGTACCGGATGCGGGGATGCACAATTGAAGATACCACTCAGCTCTTTATTCTCCTGCAGGAACAGAACAATTCGGTACAAATCCTCGACATGAATCCAGCTGAACCTCTGGTTGCCCGTACCCTGCTCTCCACCCAGCCCGTACTTTACCAGATTCATATAGGGTGTCATAACGCCCCCGTCAGGACCCAACACAATGGCAATACGCAGCGCAATTTGCCTTGTGCGGTCAAGCGGGAATGAGAAAAATGCCCGTTCCCATTCTTCCGCTACCTTAACGGAAAAACCGGAGCCAATCTCTCCGGATTCCTCCGTCATCGGCCTATCCTCGGCAGGTCTGTAGATGGTAGCGGTACTGGAATTAAACCACGTGAGGGGAGGATTCTCACAGGCTTGAATGGCCCTTCCCAATCGTTTCGTTGTATCGATTCTTGATTTCAGGATCAGCTCTTTATTCCGTTCATGATATCGACAGTTTACGGATTTGCCCGCCAGATTAATGAGCATATCGGCTCCCTCCAGCGCTGCAACCATGCCTTCATGATCGTCCCACGAAATATCCCCTTCCTGGCGGGATATCATATATACTTGTGCTTGTTCACTCGTGAATTTTTTCTCAAAATAACTTCCGATAAAACCTGTTCCACCGGCCAGAACAATCTTTTTCATAGAATAGAATCAGCTCTCTTTTCTAAGTTTTATCTGAACAACCTCTTTCCATATATCGAAAGTCCATTACAATATACCATGAATCAAATGTGGGTTAAACGTCAAAAACATCTTCTTCGCAGAAGATGTTTCATCCGAAAGGGATTCAAGATCGGCGCAGCCTCCTACACTTTCATGGAATACAGATAGGTAGAGAAGTCACGGTTGATATAATCTTTAAAATGCCTCTTGTCGGCCACCGGGAACTGATCCAGTTCCTCCGTTGTCCATGTGCTTAGATGAGTTTCATATTCATTGCCATATGCCGCGCCCTGCGGCCAGTCCGTTCCGATGGGTATATTCAAGAGAACAAATCGGGATTTCTGAATACAGGTCTGCAGCAGTGCAAGACCCCGCTCTTTTGTAAAGTGCTCCAGAACGTCACCCAGAATGATCAAATCGAACTGCCCCGGCTCCACTACCGCATGAAGATGGTCAAATGCATCCGCAACATGAATCTTGTTATAGAAACACGAATGATAAGAATCGACGTTCACCGGATAGATTTCTATCCCTTCGATTCGTGTGTTCCAATACGCGCGAAATACCCGCCCTTCCCATACATCCAAATACTCACGGCAAATCATCCCCCAACGGCCGAAACCGACACCAACGTCCAGCACGGACTTAGGAGATACATATCGGATCAGATCTACGCAATAGGATAAATTCTGCCAGTTCGATGTTCCCATTCCACCCACCTCCGTTCTATTCTCCTACACCATGTTCATCATCATATTAATAATCCGATAATCGGGTATGAAATAATCCTTGGGAAGCCGGCTTATCGTTAACTCCCATACTTCTTGATTGACCATTATAAAAGGGTGGGTATGCTGGGATAAAAACAGGTCCCGATACTGATCTCCAGGTACCTCTGTCGAATTCATGGTCCACTCCCCCTTCTCCGCAACATCATTTCTTGTCGATCTCTTTCCGGTAGACTTCAAGCACACGCGTCACCATAGTATCCAAACCTCGATGGGCCAAAGCCCATTGCCGTGCTTGTTCTCCCAGAAATTTCCGGCATGTTTCATCTTCGAGCAATCGATCCAGGTGCGCCATCAGCATATCCTCATCCCCCGTCGGAAAAAGAAGACCGTTCACCTCATGCGAAACCGCTTCCTTCAGCCCGCCCGCGTCCGATGAGACTACTGGTAATCCTGCAAGCTGTGCTTCCATCACGGAATAGGACAAGGTCTCCATCAAACTCGGCATAACAAAAATATCCGCTATGCCAAGCAATACTGGAACATCATCGCGCGAGCCCCAAAAATGCACAGCTTCCCCTATACCCAGCTGATCCACACGTTCTTCGTACATGGAACGCTGATCCCCGTCCCCAACCAGCCAGCACACCCAGTCCTGACGGATGTTAAACAGCTTGCCGAGGGCTTCCAGCAGCACATGAATGCCTTTTTCAGAGCTTAGTCTGGAGGTGCTAATCATTACTTTCTTACTCTCTGGCCGGAACAGGCCATGCTCCATCTTCATTCGACTGTCAAAGCTCGATATGTCCATTGCATAGGGTATCAGTGATATCTTTGACTCCGGCAGTGCAAAATGAGACACCATCACATCCTGCAGCCACTTCGAAGCTAACATGACATGATCACTGAATGACCCGCCTATGTTCTCAATCGACCTGTAATAATTCCATACGAGGGGAGCGCTGGAAGGTTTAATGCCCTGATCCGTCTGAAGCATATCTCGTATCGTGAAAGCCACGGAGGCATGGATGCTGGTAACCAGGGGTATCCGAGCGGGTTTCACGCGACTTACGGCCGCTGCGGCCAGCACATCCTGAGCATGAATGACATCATATTGCTCCAAGCCCAAATACGAAAGCGACAGCTCGAGAAATAATCGCTCGGACTCGGCATACCTGACCCAATGATCTGTGAATATAGGGGAAGTTGTGGGAAGCTTATATTCCAGCATCGGTTTAAAATGGCTCTTGAGCACCTTCCGGTTGTCTTCTCCATACATATAAAAACAATCAATTCCGTCACCCATCATGTCGACCTGGTGCCCGAGAGCTTCAAGCCCCTGCTTTACCTGCAGCATGTACTTCCACAGTCCCCCGACATGAGGAATCATGAATATCGTAACGAGCAGTACCTTCAAGTTTCTCACCCTTCCCGTACGCCCCTATCGTCATCAACAGCTCCATGGGAGTGCAAACCTATCTACAGAATCGGATCCCCTAACCGGCAGTGGTTAAACTCATCCCTCGTTAAATGTACAATCTCCTCCACTCTCCATCGATAGAAAGAGAATACGGAGGGACCTTCGATTTTTCGCAGCTTGTTCCGCTCCCCATAATAAATCAATCCGTTAGGAGCACTGTATACTCTTCCGTTCACCAGGGAATGAGTAAGCAGCGTTGCATCATGAATCGGATCCCCTTCTGGAAGGAAAGCAATCAGTTCATCCGGCAAAGTCACTACGCTTGAATAGTGAAATCGCAGTCTGTCATATATTTTGCCCGATGCAATCGGATGAAGCAGACCATCTGTCCATAGGTAAATTTCCGAACCGCTGCTTTTCACCACAAGTGTTGCAGGGCTATTCGTTGTAAAATCCCCATAGATGTTCACCGGCGTGCCGGTCTCCATCTCTTCCAGCACCGACTCCTCCAATACCACAATGCCCTCTGCATTTAATCGATAGGAATGGAATGTCTCCGTATCAGTTACAGGACGTTTCTTGCCTCGCTCATACAAATAAATAGCAGGATGTATTCCCCGAATCAACGTGCCCTCCGGTACGCTTCTCCTTACCCTGTCGATATGGTTCATGACGTTCCCGCCCCTTCAATTCAACCTAGTCCAGTATATTCTTTGCCCTCCATTCTGGACTCGTCAGTTAACTATTCCATTTCACACATTTAACCTTCTTGTTGTTGGTGATTGGCATTCTTGTTGATACCCGTTTTTAAACAAGACCAAAAAACCTTCATGGCTGTGAAGGTTTTGGATAACGGATTGACAATGAAATATGTCATCCGCTGTGTTCTGAGATAAGCAGTAAGTCCAAGGTGGGAATGACTTTGGACTTCCCCTATGGCTCATTCTTTTTTTATAATGCCTGTACCACACGAAATCCCGGCTTCTGTTAGCGTAATTCGAGGGCAATCCATTATGGATAAAATTTCATCGATATCTGTTATTTCAAATGGGAACACAACACCGGATATCTCTTTGTTTATCGCTATTTTCGCTAATGCGGCAGTGAACATCGCTGTTGTATGATAATCAGAAAAAGTAGACAATACAAACGTTTTGACACACTGCTGGTTCCCGATTACTCCCTTTACCTCAATAGAGAGAGAAGCCTCCTCAGGTTGCGCAGGATTATGCTTCACATACTTAACAAGGACATTCGCATCAAATTTAAGAATTCTAGCAAGAATACCAGACCGTTTAAGTAAACCTACAAAGATATTGAACATATTGTTGTTCCACGCGGTCCAATAATGAATCTGTTCAACTTGCAGTATTTCTCTTAAAAAAGCTCTTTCAGCATGCTCGATTAACCGGACTTTTCGATTACGTAATGAACTGGAGAACATCATATTTCTTTTTATCTTAAAACCCGATATGGTAGCTGATTGTTGTCCATCGTGACGCCTAACATCTTGGCTTATCATTCGCAGCATATCTATAATGCCTGAAACTCCGGCTTTGGCATTCGTGCTTTGCAACAATCCCACGTTGACTTCTGTAATCTCGCTAAACGGAGATACTGCCTTCTTAACGATTAATCCAGATAATCCCGGGAAAAAACCTGACATTACTATCGATCCAATCTCATTATTTACCGCATCGTAGTGCAAGGACCTCGTCTCACACACAAAGTCATAAAACACCGTTACATCGATACATCGAACTTGGTGTTTAATACAGGCATGTTGAATTAGCGGCTGCTGCTGTTTGGCTGACACAATTACAAGATCAATATCACAAACGGCCTGTTCGATACTCTCTTTATGAGTAATATCTAATAAACGAAATTGAACTTGTTCACCTAAAGAAACTGCCGTGTTTTTACCTCTGTCTGCTTTATAATCACTTACGACCAAGCTTACGTTATGAGTAAATATCCGAAGGACTTCCAGACAAATCCATGTACCAAGAACACCTGATGCACCTACAACCATCATTTTTTTCACGAAATGATCAGCTCCTACCGAGACCGCATTATCCCAACTAGCATCATTGGGTCTATGAATCTATCAAAGACATGATACGATTTTTTATGAATTGATAGCTGTTGGCGTCATCCTTCTTCGCATAAAAACGGAGTGCATCCAGCGTTTTAAAGAGCTGATGGCACAGCAGCCTCTCTTCAAAATAAGGAATCTCGACACCGCGCTCCGTCATAGCTTGCAGCAGCCTTTGTGGAAATTCCAGCATCGGATGCCATATGTGAAGAACAGCGACATCCAGCATAAAGTCTCCGTACATCGCCATCTCCCAATCCACAATCCCTGTCACAAACGGATCCTCGCCGAGCATATTGCCCAGATGAAAATTACCATGTACCAGATAGCGTTCTTGAGGTGAGTATTGAGCAAGCCCGAGCATCGTTTCATACACATCTTCAAAAAAATCTTGTTCCAGAAAACTGCTCTCATATAAGCTCTTCCATCCATGATGGAACCCCTCTTGCTCCTGATCAAAAAAAGATTCCAGGCAATCAGGCCACGAACGATGGGACGCCTTTCCTTCCGGGGTAATCCAGCCAAATCCTTCACCGGAGTCCCCAACACTTACCTGGTTTATAAGTATAAAATGATGGACTAAACTCGGAATAAGATTTCGGATTTGCTCCGGCTCCAGGGCACTAATCGGTGTGCCCGATACCTTGTCTGAGATGGAGTAGTGAATATCCCCAAACTCCCCTATCTTGTGAATGCGGGGAATGGGCAAGGATGGTGCGCCGTACTTATTGTAAATATAGAGCTGTTTATCAAGACTTTCCCTATTGCTTTTGAAATGAATAACATAGTCAGCATCGCCCTTCCGATAACTGAACACCTTGCTAAGCTCACCCATCTCTATAGGTGTGACCTTCCTCACGGTCTCGCCTTCAATATGATTCAGATGCTCAATCGCTAAATCCAAAGTCATCTCAGGTTTAAATGTTTTCATAACATACGCTCCTTCTTACGTCCCTCGCTCTAAGTCATCCATCAATATGAACATCGAACTCCCGTACAAAAACCGCCGTACCGGATATATATACGTCCATCTTGTCTTGATTACGATTCACTTGAACATGGACTCTGCCGTCTTTACCCATCTCTTGGCCTTGTTCAACGATAAATTGCGCGGAGGGCAGCTCGGTGTTCAGATAAGTTAAATAATATGCTCCCATTACGCCGGATGCGGTCCCTGTCACCGGGTCCTCGACTGTGCCTGAATAGGGTGAAGAGAAATGTCTCGCATGCATGAAGGAAGAATCGTCCATCGTCTCCATACAGAACGGATGCAGCGAGGCCTTTGGATTTTCGGTTAAAATGTCCGGAAATAACACATTGTTTGGGACCATCCGATCAAATCCGCTTAACCCTTTCACCGGCACCAGTAATGTCCATATTCCCGTGCTTCCGTATACGATGGGCATCGATAGATCCAAATCCTCGCGTTTCAGATTGATAGAGGCGGCCAGTTGATCAACATCACCTTCAAAGGGAATGAATTGAGGATGATCCTGCTTCATCTTCATCGTTAACCGATCTTGTTCATGAAGGAATTCTATCGGCAGCACACCCACGTTGGTTTCAATCCACACGGTTTCTTTCTCTGGCAGCAGCCCCTTGGTTCGCAATGCATACATAGATGCCATGGTTGCGTGACCGCACAAGTTCATTTCGTGACCCGGTGTGTAATACCTCAAGCGGATATCTGCCTTCTCAGACTTTAAAATAAACGTGGTTTCATTGAAGCCGACCTTGCGGGCGATGGCTAACATTTCTTCCTCGGTCAGCGTATCTGCATGCAAGACAACGCCGGCAGGGTTCCCCTTATTGGGCTGAACGGAGAATGCATCATAATGAAGAACGGGCACCATTTTCATCTACTAATCCTCCTTCCTCTATCATCTATGAAATGTGTTGGAAATTTAAGAGGATTTTACCATTAGACATTGCTTAAAATCCAGAACAAATTTGACCTCTGCCCTGCCCTGAGGGCCCCCCATCTCCTTTATATGCGAGAAAACTAAATGCACGCAAAAAAACCGGTCTAAAAAGACCGGTTTTGCTGTGCTGCATTATCCTTCGATCAAGCCTTTTTTCACCAGGAAGTCTCGAGCTACATCATCTTCCTTCAATCCTTCCATATCCACCTGAGCGTTCAACTCCTGCATTTCAGCATCCGTAATCTGTCCCTTGAGCAGGTTCAGCACGTCCTCAAGCTCCGGATATTGGTCAAGCGTATCCTGACGAATGACGGGACCGCCATCATATGGAGGGAAAAATTGTTTGTCATCCTCCAAAATCACCAGGTTATGCACGATAATCTGTGCATCCGTGGCATACGCGTTCGTTACATCCGTCTCACCTTTCTCAATGGCCTGGTACATGATTCCGTGGTCCATCCCCTTGGAATCTTTGAAATTCATGTCATACAGCTTCTGGATTCCCGGATAGCCGTCATCCCGATCCAGAAATTCGAACTCTACGCCGAGTGTCATATCATCCGAAACCTTGGCAAGATCACTGAAGGTTTTAAGATTGTATTGATCTGCCGTTTCCTTGGTAACAGCCAAAGTATACGTATTGTTCATACCGAATGGCTCCAGGAAGGCAAGATTATCCGCCTTAAGCAGCTCTCTTGTCTTGCTGAGAGATTCTTCCGATGTCCCTGTCTCTTCTTGATAATAATTGGCTACAATGGTGCCCGTATAATCGGGGAACAGCTGAACCTCGTTATTCTTCAGCGCGTTCCATACTACGTTGGAGCCGCCAAGATTCACGGTTCTTGTCACTTTAATATCCGTTTTGGCTTCGATCAGCTCAGCCATCATATGCGCCAGAATGACGTTTTCCGTGAAGTTCTTGGAGCTGACGGTTATTTGTTTATTGCCCTCGGCGGCTTGATCCCCATCCGAATTTCCACCGCAAGCAGCTAGAACCATACCAATCGATGCCAGCATTCCCAATACAACCATAATCTTTTTTATCTTCATTCGTACCTCCTGTGCTACCTTATTATTTTTATGAAAACATCCTGTTGGGTCTATCCTATTACAATTACACCTTTAGTCCTTTTGGGGTCGTTGCCTTTTCAAGCAATCCCAGCAAATAATCGATGACAAGTGCCAGAAGAGCTGCCGGGATCGCGCCCATTAAGGTTAACGCTTCAATGTTGCGCTGAATCCCAAGGAAGATGAATTCACCTAATCCACCCGCTCCAATAAAGGCAGCAAGTGTCGCTGTACCTACATTGATAACCGCAGCTGTTCGAATGCCCGCCATGATGACACTCATCGCCAGAGGCAATTGCACTTTGAACAAAATCTGTCCACTCTTCATGCCCATCCCTCTTGCTGCCTCAACCACCGATTTATCAACCTCCGTAATGCCTGCGTAGGTGTTGCGGATGATTGGCAGCAGAGAATATAAAAACAATGCCGCAATGGCCGTTTTCATCCCGATGCCAAACAACGGAATCATAAACCCAAGCATCGCCAGACTCGGAATGGTTTGCAAGATGCCTGCAGTACCCAGCGTAATTCCCTTTAATGCCTTAATCCGTGATATTAATATTCCGAAAGCAATACCTATAATGACTGCCAGAAGCATGGATATCAGGACGAGCTGGATATGAACACCCAATGACTGAATCAAGTCATCCCCACGGCTCTCCAGCTGCTGTTTCATTTGTTCCCATAAAGATCGATCTCTCATAATGTCTCCTCCTCTTCTCCCACCCATTTAGCGGCAAAAGCGGTCAAGAGACTGCTTC
This sequence comes from Paenibacillus glucanolyticus NBRC 15330, assembly GCF_004000885.1. Classification (GTDB taxonomy): domain Bacteria; phylum Bacillota; class Bacilli; order Paenibacillales; family Paenibacillaceae; genus Paenibacillus_AQ; species Paenibacillus_AQ glucanolyticus. The sequence goes on along the minus strand of NZ_BIMC01000002.1, from coordinate 346,909 downwards.
TCGTAACGATTCCGGCAATGGTGCCGTCTGCTGTAGTTACGGGAATGACGCCATGTGGCGCTTGTGTAATCAAGGACAATGCGTCCCTTGCTGTAGCCGTATCCTGAAGTACAATCGTAGGCCATGTCATGATTTCCTCGATCGTACGGATTCCCTCCATTTTGGCGGCGAGATCATAGGCAGATACAATCCCAAGTAAGTGGTTTGATTCATCGCCAACGAGCAGGGTATCCGTTTTCCGCTGTCGCATAAAGGCAAGTGCTTTGCCCGGAGTCCTGTCCGGATATGAGGTAGAAGGATTATCCCGCATCACATCGGTGACCGGAATGTATTCGGGGTTTTGATAAATTCGATTTTTACCGATAAAGCCTTCCACGAATTCATTCGCCGGCTGGCTAAGAATTTGTTCAGGTGAATCGAATTGCACCAATTCTCCGTCTTTGAGAATGGCGATTTTATCGCCGAGCTTCAGTGCCTCTTCCATATCATGCGTTACAAATACGATGGTTTTCTTTACTTCTTTTTGCAATTTCAATAACTCATCCTGCAATTGCTCTCTGGTAATGGGATCGAGCGCTCCAAAGGGCTCATCCATCAGGACAACTTCGGGATCGCCTGCAAGAGCTCTCGCCACGCCTACTCTTTGCTGCTGCCCACCTGATAGCTGCTTCGGATATCTTTTGGCAAACACATCAGGGTCTAATCCCACCAGACGGAGCATCTCGAGAACGCGCTCTTTCTTCTTGCCTGCGTCCCATCCTTTAAGCTGAGGAATAAGTCCGACATTCTCCTCAATCGTATAATGCGGGAACAAACCGATCTGCTGGATAACATAACCGATGTTCTTTCGCAGCGTATCGGGATTTTCCTTCGAGATATCTTTACCGTGGATGTAAATCTTTCCGGATGTGTTCGGTATTAGGCGGTTAATCATCTTCATCGTGGTGGTCTTCCCGCATCCGCTCGGTCCGATCAGCACCAGGATTTCTCCTGATTCCACTTCAAAATTAATATCTTTCACTGCTTCAAAACCATTGGCGTATTTCTTGCCGACATGTTCAAATTTCAGCATATATACCCCCCTTTTTTTTGTGATGCAACAAAAATTAGCTTACTCGCTAATTCTTTTACCCACTGACCAAGCTCTCCAAACAAACCAACTCATTTAGCATTCATTTGTAAGTACAACTAATACTATACCAGACCTTAGACCTACTGACAACTTATCATGAACTAATAGATTGTTTGTTTAAATATGGTAGGATCCATTTCTCATAGCAAAAAAGCCGCCAGAATCAGGGTTCTGTGCAGCTTTTATTTGCCGTTCATGATATGAAATTATGATGGATCCGTTGCTTGAATTTCCTCATCCAGCGGACGGTTGATAAACTGCTCCGTTCGTTCATACATGCGTTCATCTCCGACGGCAACAATGATATCCCCTTCTCTTAAGATCACATGGGGACCCGGAGATATGGTCACTTCCGTCCCTCTGCGAAGGGCAATGATGGTGGCGCCTGTATTTTGCCAAAACAGCAGATTTCCAATCGTACGACCGATAACATGCGATAAATCGCTGATTTTGATCTCAACGGGATGGTAGGGCTTTAAATTTTGAAGCCGATCCGATGCCTCAATGATCTGAGTGAACAGCTCGGCAAATTTACGGTCCATCTCTTTCTTCTCCTGAAGAAGCTGTTGTAAATCCTGTTTTAAGGAATACGCCGATTTCAAATAATTGTTCCGGGTCGTATACTCTAATGCATTACGATCCGAGATAATAATAATTTCCTTACCCTGGGATACAGAAACAATATTCTCTTCCTTCAGCAAGCCAATCGCCTTGCGAATTGTTTCTGGTGATACCTGGTATTGACCGGCTAATAAAGAACGTCCAGAAATTTTACTGGCGACGGGAAATTCCCCACTCACAATACGCTGGGCAATATCAAGCGCAATCGATTTATATCCGGCTTTCTCCTGCAAGTTAAACTCGCTCCTTCATGTTCGCTCACATACTATGTCAAGGATTATGAAAAATCCCAAATCCAGTATACCTCATCGTCCATTCAAAATAAATCGGATTATTCAAGCAAGGCTTGCATAGTCCTTTTGAGTAAAAAAGAAGAAGTATATCCGCTGTTACCAGCGGATATACTGCCACTCAAAAGATGATCGGCGTTTACGGATTCCATGTTAAGACAGCCTGAATATTGACCATACAATCCCTGATGAGGTCGCTCCTCCGAGATTGAGCGAAATGGTAAGGCCGTTGGCATCGTAAAACAAGCCCACCACATCACCTGCATTCAGTTGAACGTCGCCTGCCAACGTCACTGCACCGTTGCCTAACACTGCTCTCAAGGTCAAAACCAAGGCCACGTTAACATTTAACAGCGGGAATAATCCGCTAATTAAATCCGTTGTTGTCGGTGAGGTTCTTCGAACGGTAAATGCCGGATTAATTCCAGCCCCAAGAGAAATCGACACGGCAGCTGAAGTAGAATAGTTGATTGTAGCCTTAATCGCATATCTTCCTGTCGCCGGAATCGTAAAATTCCCGGTCGTTGGGTTGAAATTTGGATCCGTGTAATAAGGTGCTGTTACAGTCCAGTTAACTAACTGAGCAGATGTACTTACACTTAAAGCTGTTTGAAAAGCAGAGAACCCTGTCGTTGCAAAGTTAGGGCCTGTTGCTCCAGTAACTCCTGTGACCCCGGTTGCTCCCGTTAGCCCTGTTGGGCCTGATACTCCAGTGGCCCCGGTTACACCAGTAACACCGGTTGGGCCCGTTACTCCAGTGGACCCGGATGCTCCTGTGACCCCAGTTGCCCCAGTTATCCCTGTTGGACCTGTTGCTCCGGTTGGTCCAGTAACTCCTGTGGACCCGGTTGCTCCTGTAACACCCGTTGCTCCCGTTACCCCCGTTGGGCCTGTTACTCCAGTGGCCCCGGATGCTCCTGTGGCCCCAGTTGCTCCAGTTATCCCTGTTGGACCTGTTGCTCCGGTTGGTCCAGTAATTCCCGTGGACCCTGTTGCTCCCGTTACCCCCGTTGAGCCCGTCACTCCGGTTGATCCTGTCACTCCTGTAACACCCGTTGCTCCCGTTACCCCCGTTGGGCCTGTTACTCCAGTGGCCCCGGTTACACCAGTAACACCGGTTGGGCCCGTTACTCCAGTGGCCCCGGTTGCTCCTGTGACCCCCGTTGCTCCAGTTATCCCTGTTGTACCTGTTGCTCCGGTTGGTCCAGTAACTCCCGTTAATCCAGTAACTCCAGTAGCTCCTGTTAACCCCGCGGCTCCTGTTGCTCCTGTCAACCCTGTCGGACCTGTTTCTCCCGTGACACCGGTTGCTCCCGTTACCCCCGTTGGGCCTGTTACTCCAGTAGCGCCGGTTACTCCAGTAGCACCGGTTGGACCCATTACTCCGGTTGGTCCAGTAACTCCTGTCGCTCCTGTCACTCCAGTAACTCCCGTTACACCAGTTGCTCCGGTTACTCCGGTTGATCCTGTCACTCCCGTTACACCGGGTGCCCCGGTTACACCCGTCACACCAGTAGCTCCCGTTGCTCCTGTCGCACCTGTTACTCCCGTTACGCCTGTAGCCCCCGTCGCTCCTGTAAGTCCCATCAAACCTGCTGCACCTGTCACTCCAGTCGCTCCTGTCACTCCAGTTGCACCTGTTACTCCCGTTACTCCTGTTACTCCCGTCACTCCAGCTGCACCTGTTACTCCCGTTACGCCTGTAGCCCCCGTCGCTCCTGTAAGTCCCATCAAACCTGCTGCACCTGTTACTCCTGTTGCTCCTGTCGGGCCTGTTACTCCCGTCACACCCGGATCGCCCGTTAATCCGGTCGGCCCAGTAACTCCGGTAGCACCTCCTCCTTGGGCTCCCGTTGGTCCCGCGGGCCCAGTAGGTCCCGTCACTCCTGTTACTCCGGTAGCTCCGGCAGGTCCAGTCGCACCCGTGATTCCCGTTGCTCCTGCCGGACCCGTTACCCCCGGATCCCCCGTGAGCCCTGTTGCACCGGTTGGTCCTGTAGAACCCGTCGGACCTGTCCCACCCATGGCTCCAATAGAGCCCGTTCCCCCAGACTGCCCTGTCGGACCTGTAGCACCGGTTGGTCCCACAGCGCCTGTTGCCCCAGGTGCTCCAGTCGGACCTGTTGTACCGGTCGCCCCACCATGGGAACCTGTAGGAACGACCAAGGAGAATAGTACACTGTCTAACTTATTGAGCAGGAGCCACTGCTTTTTTGTTAACTCCTGTATCGTCTGTCTTACGCTTTCATTCACATTTAATACATCATTAACCGTAGCAGGAGGACCCGTTAATCCGGGGATTGTACCCAGTACATACTGCAGCTTTTCCCCTTCCGCATTAATGATATGACTTAGTCCCAATTCCTCCATCGCAATGGAAGTGAGTAGAAGATTTATCGCTTGGTCTCTTGTCAGCAAAAGATCTGGAGTGACTTTAGATAGATTATCATTGGGCATTCCGCACCTCCGTCACTCGTATGCATGCATGAGTTTCTATTAGGTACGATGCGTACGCGTACTGTTTTTCTCCAGCGCAATGATGATATTACTAAGCTTCATCTGCAGCATAACTTCCCTCAGCAGCACATCCTCCATAATTCTTTGAACAGAATCATTAATAGCAAGCAAATTATCAACGGAAACATCTTCCGGCTGGAACAGCGATGGCTGTAAAGTACCGAGCACATACTGAATCTTCTCGGCTTCTCCGTTTACGATATGAGCGAGCGCCATTTCCTCTACAGCGATTGAAGAGAGCAGCAGCGTTATACTTTGACTTAATTCCGTCATATCAAAAGACATACTGGAAGAAGAATTGTGCTTGGGTCATCTTCTCACCCCTTTCATCTTTATTGCTTCGTCCTTTGATTTATCGGGTGAGTACATGGTTTTCGCCAAAAGAGGAGGCGAAGGCGAAGTAGTCCGCTTAACTTCCTCAGCATAAAAAACCGGTGATCTCGATGACAGTCTGGATTGCAAAACCTGGTGCCCCATCTTGTCTCTTAATTGTTCGGTGAGCCGCACCATATGTATTGTGATTGGAATCCATGTGACCCGATCTTTTTTATTCAGCCAAGACAAACTTATATTAATTTTTTGGTGATAGATATATAGGAATTGTGAAACAAATTGAACACCAGTAGCTGAATCCGAGCTGGCTAAGCCCCTTTTTAACATCAAAAATTGAAGGTCATTCAGTGAATCCATGTATTGATGAAATGACTGATTCAGTTCCAACAGCGACGGTATCATTGTCTCCGCAAATGTTCGACTTATCTCATTCTCCAGGGTATGCTTCATCTGGCTACTACTCCTCACCATCACAATAATCGCAGTCATGTCCCGAGTCATTCAGTTCCATGACATTCTCCAATTTGCGCAGCAACAGCCATTCCTTCATCACAATTACATCCAGCAGCCTAGATACCTGACTGCTCAATTTGATGATGTCCGCATGGCAAGGTTCGCCTGAGATGCTGTGATGATGCCCTACAAAAGCCTGAATTTTCTCTGCTTCTGCATGAAGCAAGTGTGCAATTGCATTTTCCTCCATCGCAATAGACTTTAACAGATCAATAACTACTTCATCTTTGGTTGGTCGAAAATTCTCTTCGGGAATCTGCGGCATACTCATGCCAAGCCCTCCTTGTGGAATGATTGCTGCGCCTGAAGTGAAATGGATGCTAGGATCTCATTCATTCCCATATATTACTTAGAATATTGAGCTTCAAGGATCGATATTCATCATTTCTGTATAGACAACTTGAATTATGTAAATAAAACACGGTTCATTTCATAAGCTGACTTGAATATATATCTATCATATTTAGTTTGAATCCATTCTATGTGGAGGTAATCTCATTGATCTCAATCAGTTTATGCATGATCGTAAAAAACGAAGAGCTTGTCATTAACCGTTGTCTGTCCTGTGTTGCCGACATTGTGGATGAGATAATCATCGTAGATACTGGCTCTACGGATCGTACAAAGGCCATCGTTCAATCTTACACTGAGTCTGTCTATGATTTTGAATGGATCGACGATTTCTCCGCGGCACGAAATTATGCATTTAGCAAAGCTTCCAAAGACTATATCCTGTGGCTGGATGCAGACGATGTACTGCTGGAACAAGACCAGCAAAAACTAAGAGCTCTCAAGGAAACACTTTCCCCCGACACCGACTCTGTCACCATGCTCTATCATTTAAGCTCCGATGAATATGGTAATGTCACTTTCAGCCTGCGTCGCAACCGCTTGGTCAAACGAAGCAAGTCCTTCCGGTGGATCGGGCCTGTCCATGAATATCTGGAGGTCTATGGAAATGTCATAAACAGCGACGTTGCGGTTACACACTTAAGCCTGAATCATGATCCCGATACCGGCCGGAATTTAAAAATTTACGAGAAACGTGAAGCTGCCGGTGAATCGTTCCCGCCACGGGATTTATTTTATTATGCCAATGAATTAAAGGATCACCGCCAGTTCGAGAAATCCATTAATTACTATGAACAGTTTTTACATACCGGAAAAGGATGGATAGAAGATATTCTTACGGCGTGCAGCAGGCTGGCCGATTGCTATCACGAGTTAGGAAATGAGCAAGCCGCATTTGAATCCTCTATCAGATCCCTTCAGTTTGCGGCACCCCGGGCAGAATTCTGCTGCCGGATTGGTTATCGTTTCTTGGAATTAAACAACTACAATACAGCAATCTACTGGTATAAACTAGCGACTGAGCTTGAATTGCCCGCGGATTATATGGGGTTTCACAATCCTTCCTTCTCCACGTGGCTGCCTCATCTGCAATTGGCGGTTTGTTATGACCGGATCGGGGAACATGTGCTGGCCAATCAGCATAATGAAACCGCACTTACTTATCGTCCCGGTGATGAAACGATGCTGGCAAATCAGGAATACTTCCGCACCAAGTTAAAAGAACTTCAGGATGAAGGTGAAAGGCAGGGTGTCTGATGACCAAGGAGCGCATTCGTGTTCTGATTGGCAGTCCCATACGGCAGAAACCGGAAATACTGGACCGATTTCTAACTTCGCTGCTCCGATTGGAGCAGGACCCTATGGAGATAACCTACTTCTTTATCGATGACAATCAGGAGGAGCAATCCAGCGTCCTATTGAGCGAATTTATCCGAAAAGCTAACCATGTCATAATCCACAACATTCATAGACAGGACGACTATATCCGCAACGAGACAACCCATTATTGGAATGAGCAGTTGATATGGAAAGTAGCCGACTATAAGAACAAGATCATTCAATACGCTATCGATTTACAATACGACTATTTATTCCTCGTTGATTCAGATCTGCTGCTGGACCCTCACACATTAAACCATCTCATTGCGGCCGATAAAGATATCATCTCGGAAATCTTCTGGACACGGTGGCAGCCCGAATCAAGGCCTCATCCCCAAGTGTGGCTTAAAGATGAATATACGCAGTGGGAACAGGCCAGAGGTGAAATCCTGGATGAAGCTCAAAAAGAAGAGCGTTATCAGCGATTTGTCAGCCAATTGATTGAACCGGGGATATATGAAGTCGGCGGGCTCGGAGCCTGCACCTTAATCAGCCGCCGTGCTCTTATCCGCGGTGCGAACTTCAAGCCGATCTACAACTTATCCTTCTGGGGGGAAGACCGGCATTTCAGCATTCGTGCAGCCGCACTTGGCTTTACCCTGTATGTGGACACTCATTACCCGGCCTATCATATATACCGCGACAGTGACCTTCATAATGCCCAGCTGTTTCTGCAAGCAACGGATGCCAATTCCTCCATCCCTGAGGTTACACTAAGCCAATTAGAAAAACATGATGAAGAGAGTCTAGGTCGGGTTACCCAAGTAAACCGCTCAGCACGCCCGTCCCTCACCCTGACGATGGTGCTTAAAAATGAAGCCAATCGCTATTTACGCCAAGCACTGGAAAGACATCGCAGTTATATCGATCAAGCTGTTATCATCGATGATGGCAGTACTGACCATACCATCGATTTATGTTTGAAGGCACTGAAAGGGGTTCCGATACGGCTGATCAGCAATACGGAATCCCTGTTTCATAATGAAATCGAACTTCGAAAGCAGCAATGGCGTGAAACCCTGAATATCCACCCCGAGTGGATTCTTAATTTGGATGCAGACGAGTGGTTTGAATCTTCCTTTGCCGATGAGCTTCCCTCCATGCTCCAACAGAAGGAAGTCGACTTATATTGCTTCAGGCTATATGACTTCTGGAGCGAGATCCATTACAGGGATGATGAATACTGGAGCTCGCATAAGTATTATCGTCCTTTTCTCCTTCGTTACCAGCCTGATATGATCTACTTCTGGAAGGAATCCGCACAGCATTGTGGCAGGTTCCCGGTCAATGTATTCGATCTCCCGCATCACCTGTCATCTATCCGACTGAAGCATTATGGATGGGCCAAACCGGAACACAGGCTAGAGAAATATAAGCGCTACTCACAGCTTGATCCTGAAGCGCAATTCGGCTGGAGGGAACAGTACGAATCCATTCTGGATGAGTCACCTTCTCTGGTTGAATGGGAGGAATAAAACTAACTAATGTGAGGAAGCGAAGGTAATGAGAATAATTCATACACTGCCATTATTCATTCGGGAAGATTCACGGGAGGAAGATTTGCATATGGCTGGCTTGGCATTAAGCAGTCTGCAAAACTCCAAAGACCATAATACGGTATTGTTCAACCAAGGGTGTCTTACCAACGAAGAGCTTCAGGACTGGCTGCTAACTCAAGGCATATCGTGCGTCATTCAGGGAGAGGGAGTCAATATAGGGATCGCAGCCGCTAGACAAGCATGTTTTGAGTTCATATGGGAGCACTTTCCTGAAACGGAGTACATCTCCGAGATTCATGTTGATATGATTCTCCCTACCGGCTGGTACGAACCGCTTCTCCGTTACCTGGCATATACGGGAGAGCCCATGGTTTCTCCCGGTATCGTGACATCAAGCGGAGAACTGCAGCCGCTGAAGGAGTTCATTCAACTACCAGAGACACCGGAACACCTGATGACTGCGCTCCAGCAGCTCTCAAGAGAAGGGACGGCATATGGATTCGTGCATCCGGTCGTTCATAATGCGGAGATCCTGCGCCGAATCGGCGGTTATGATACCCGTTTTCTACCCGGAAAGCAGGGATACGAGGATGACAGTCTGCTTCTGGGGATGCGCTATTATATGGGCATTCGTTCGGAGTGGAGGCCCAAATGCTGCTTGGAATCGTGGGTATACCATGCAACGATGGCACAGCGCATGTCACTTCAGGACAAACATATTGATTTCTCCATCAACGAAGAAGGCTTGTTTCATCAGTATGGAGCATATGGGTTACGGGAATTGGCTGAAATCCACAGGGACTCGCAAGGCTTCCTCCAACTGTTTCATAAATATACACCTAACCGTAAAAGGGGGGAGTGAATAACATGTTAAGGGATGAGCCACAGAAGCTGGTTTGGGATCAGTTATGGTCTCGTGAAGTGTCATACCACTGGGATTCATTAAGCCAAACGATATACGACAAGATTATCGACATTTCCGGAGGCGTTCAAGGAAAACGCATGGTAGAGGCTGGCTCCGGCTCTGGGAAAATCTCGCTTCGTCTGGCCGCTGAGGAAGCAGAGGTTACCCTGGTCGATTATTCGAAGAATGCACTTTATAACAGCCACAGCGCCTTCTATAGAGCCAAAGTACCGGGCACCTTCATCCTCTCCGATATTAGAGAAATGCAGCTTCCCGACCACCAATTTGATCTGACCTGGAACGCTGGCGTGCTTGAACATTTTGATGAAGATGAGCAAGTAACGATTCTACGGGAGATGATACGGGTCACCAAGCCGGGAGGGACCGTTCTTGTCATTACTCCATTTGCAGAATGCTTGCCCTACCGCGCCGGTAAAGAAGCCGCAGAGCAGCTCGGCACCTGGATGTATGGAACAGAGTATCCTATCTTCTCACTGAAGGATTCATTTGAGAGGAGCGGAATAGCGCTGATTGAAGAGAGTAGCATCGGCTTTTTAAACAGTCTGGATTTTCTTGATTTCATCCAGGATTCTCAGACCGTTAAGCATTGGCTCACGAAGTGGTATCATGGCTTGACGAAGGAAGAAAAGTGCAATGTGCCGGGGTACCTCCTCGTAAGCGTTGGAGTGGTGGGAACCGTGCCAGGTAAAGCCATGTCTTCATTACACCCTTCGCCTGAAACCCAATTATCGCCAGAGGATAAACTTTCCCGTGCTCAGACCATTATCTCCTCCTATCATGCCAAACGGGAGAAAAGCCACTATCTATCCGCCTACAAGGAAGAAGAATCCACCTACTGGTTCCCTCTGCTTGCGATACTGGATTCATTGTTAGTGGCACGAGGTACCAAGGTACTGGACATTGGCGCAGCTTACGGTACACTCTTGATGTACAGCGTCCTGTCGGGAGCCAAGGCATACGGTCTGGATATGATTCCGGATTACTGGTCCGAAGAGTTGGAACAGGATTATGGTGTACGATGGAATCTATGCAATATTGAAGCTGAGGAGATCCCGGGAAAAGAACAATTCGATGTTATTCTGTTCACCGAGATTCTTGAACATATGAATTACAATCCCCTTCCAGTCCTGCGTAAAATAAAGGACAGACTCACTCCCGGCGGAAGCCTGCTCATCTCTACGCCGTGGAAACGTCACTTTGCTCCCAATCAGTACGATCCGGATCTTCTGGATATGCCGTACTATCAGCCTGGTGACGGATTCATAGATGCGGAGATTAAATATTATACGATCGATGAAATGTATGTCCTAGCAGAGAACACAGCGTTTCAAGTGAAATCATTCGAAGTATACAACGGACATCTGCTCGTCTGGTTTGTAAACAAATAACGCTTTACTGTGTGAAACCTCTGATTCCAATCAACTCAAAAAACAATTGATTCTCTTTTGGACAAACAAGAGCCCGGCTCTGGGTAGAGCCGGGCTGCTGCTATCAATCTCTCTATTTAACAGACACGGTAATGGTTACGGATTTGGAATTGTACTGCCCTTTAATCCGCGCAGTTCCTTTGGAGACCGCTTCAATCCGTCCGTTTGTCACTTTGGCAACGCTAGATTTACTGGTCGTCCAAACCGCGCTGTCACCCACACTTGTCTTGGCTCCAGTATCAAATTCTGCTGTCACCGTAACGGTTTTGACATCTCCCGGCTTCAGATCCAGCCTCTTGTCACTTGCGGTCAATTTGGTCAACTTCGGCACAACGTTGACTTTCACCTTAACTTCTTTGCCCTGGTAGGAGCCCGTAATTGTAGCTGTGCCTTCGGCAACGGCTTTAACGGAAGTTTTCGATACCGTCACAAGAGCGGTGTCCGAAGTACTCCAATTCATCTTGGATGATAGGGAAACCGCCTTACCATTGCTGTAGTAACCTGTGACTTTAATCGATTTGGATTTCTTGATATTAAGCTCGATATTCTCAGGCTCCACCACGATTTTTACAACTTCCTGTTCAACGATGACTGGAATTTTTACCTCTTTATTCAGATACGTTCCCTTCAGCGTTGTCGAACCTTTGGTAAGTCCCTTAAGCGTACCATCCTTGATGACAGCTGCGGAGCCAGTCAGTGACCATTCAACCAAGGACGTCACATCCTTCTCTTCGCCATCCTCAAGCACAGCATTGACCTTCGGAAGTGTATTGCTTCTACCCATAACCAGTTGATATTCTTCTACATCAGACAGCAGAACCAGCACTTTCTCATTAACGGTAACAGGCACTGATGCTACTTCTCTGGACCCAATCTTACCGGTGATTGTTGCTGTACCGGCTTCGATGGCTTTGATTTTGCCATCTTCGGTGGTTACGACCTTCTCATCGCTGGAGGTCCAGGTTACTGCGCTGCTGAAATCCTGTTCCTCATCGTCCAGAAGCGTTCCTGTCACCTTAGGGAAGGATTTGGATTCGTCTTTCAGCACTTCTACCTTCGAATCGGCTACTTCAAACTTCGTAACCGTTGGATACACTTTCACCGTAAATTCTTTACTGATTCCAAGATGACTTACCTTAATGGTGGAGGTTCCTGAAGATCTGGCTGTAATTACGCCTCCGTTAACGGATACGGCAAGCGGATTCGAAGATGTCCATTCACCCGTGACATCAACGGATTGCGAGGCAGCGTTTCTAACCTTTGCCTTAACCGTAATGGAATCATTCATAAACAGGACCGGGTTCTTCACAAAATCCGTTTGATCTAGGATCAAAGCCTCGTATGGATTGCGCACATACACATCCAGTTTAGCTGTTGAGCCCAGGTAGCCTACACTGATTGTAGATTTACCCAACGCTACGGGTTTAAGCTTGCCATCTTCTATTGTAGCTACAGAAGTGTTGGAGGATTTCAGTTCTACCTTGTCCGTTACATCCGTACCGGCATCGGTCTCCGATTGTTTAGCGAAAACTTTAAGTTCTACAGGTGCATCGCCAACTAACAGCTCCTGATCCTCACCTGGTACGATAGCAAGCTTTTGGTAAGGTGCAACAACCTTGATCGAATACGATGCTTTAAGCCCTTTGTATTCCGCAGTAATGGTTACGCTGCCCAGACCTACAAGCGTCAGCTCGCCTTTGCTTACTTTTACTACACTATCATCGGATGTCGTCCACTTTGCTTCCGTGGTTACATCGTTCGTTCCGTCAGCCAACGCTTTAACGGTTAAACCTTCCGTTCCAAGCTTATGCTCTACTTTGTCCGGCTGATCCAGCTTCAGATCATCAATGGCAAATTTGACGTCAACATCTATCGTCTTGATAGCGCCTTTATATTTTGCCGTAATTCTTGCCGTACCTTTCTCCAGTGGAAGAATGAGTCCACCATCAACCTTTACGATCCTTGTGTTGGACGAAGTCCATGTCGATTCATTGGTTACATCCTTCTTCGTAGTTGAACCTTCAATGTTGGCCAATACTCGAAGTTGCTCCGTTGTTTCATTAACGGTTAAGTAAATCTTGCTCTCGTTCGTATCAAATTCAATCGACGTTACGTCCCCGGAGGCGGCGAATACGCTGGTTGGAAAAACCATCGCCAACATCATCACAACGACTAGAAAGATCTTCGTTGTCTTTCTGTTTAAGCTCATTTATTTCTCTCCTTTGTACCTTCTGTCTCGCAGGTATTTTTACCAATCTATCTGTTATATCGACAGTCCCGGTTTAAATCGTTACCTTCCAGAAATAAATTGGGCACAAAGTAGGATATATACCAGTGTCTAAGATTCAGTTCAATTTGATGAGTCTGTAATTGTTCAGCAAATAATGGATGCCGGAATAGATCGTCAAGCCAGCAGCAGCAAGCATTAACCATTCATCAACCTGGATCAGGGTTACGAATTGGAACGGATAGTTATCGAGCAATACAGCTGCGATGGCAACAACCTGAAGCACCATTTTTAATTTACCAAGCTTGTCAGCCGATAAGGCAATGCCCTGCTCCGAAGCTACCATCCTGAGCCCCGTAATAACAAATTCCCGCGCGATGATGACAACGGCTATCCACGTCGCAACCATACCGGATTGAACCATCATGATTAAGGCAACCGATATGAGCAGCTTATCTGCGAGCGGGTCCAGCAGCTTCCCCAAATTCGTGATTTGATTGTATTTCCTGGCGATGTAACCATCCAGCTTGTCTGTAGCCGAAGCAAGAATAAATACAGCTAATGCTATGTAACGTCCATCCTCTTGTATAAATCCGAAAAAACGATGGTTCTCTGTCAACCATAGTGGGTACTCCGCAAAAAAAAGAATAAATAACGGAATCAACAATATCCTGGCTATCGTTATTTTGTTCGCAAGATTCACCGGCTCATCTCCTTCATCCGCAATTGGATTCTTCCTTCGCGTTTATTCGGTTTCGTAAAAGGTCATGTGATCCTTATCCGCCCTGTAATAATCCAGTCTGTCTTGCAAACCGCCTGTATGGAACTCAAACATATGACCATCCGGATCCAGAAAATAAATCGACTTCTTGTCCTTCTCATCCCTTGACCTACCCCGCAGAATCTCCACCTGGAGCGCCTCAAGCCGGAGAAGTGTCGGTTCATAATCATGTTCTTCCATCGAAAAAGCAATATGGGTATACGTTCTATTCGCGGTGCTTCTGTCGACATCTTCTTCATTTAAAGCAATCCACAGTCCGTTCAGATCGAAATAGGCAAGCTTCCTTCCCTTAACCAGAAGTTTGGCTTGAAACACATCCCTGTAAAAAGCAATCGAGCGATCCAGATCGGATACGGAGAAACACAGATGGTTAATGACTTGCAGGTTCATGGTTATGCGACCCCATTTCAGATAGAAGATTCTATAATATCCATCCAGTAGATGAAGCGGTTACGTATCTTCTCGTACTCAGTCTCAATATGCCGATTAAACCAGTAAGCATGATACGGCCTAAGGCCGGCTTTGTTTGTCCTTCGCTAATCTGCGAAACCTGCCAATTGAGGCAATCTGGCCGGATACTGCTTAACCGTCTCTTCCAGAACAATCCCCGTCTTCTCATCCCATATCTCGCTTAATTCAAATGTGCCTTCTTCAAAAAACAAGGGAAACCGACGCTTAAACCAATCCTGCATGGGCAATTTCAATGCCTCTTCGAGGTCCACCCATACCAGCTCCCCTTCGGGAGGATTCTCCAGCAACCTTCAAAGGAAGTGGCTAAATAATTAAACACCATGTACCGCAGACCTGTATTGGGTTCACACGATTCCTCGAGGCCCTTATAGATGATGTCCTTCACAATCAAACCGGTTTCTTCCCGAACCTCCCGAATCGCTCCGTTCACAATGCTTTCCGGAAAATCCACTTTGCCGCCGGGCGCAATATAACCGGGAAATCCCTTGGCATCTGGTCTATTCATCAGCAGGATTCTGCTTCCGTCTTGTATCATGCACATGGTGTACAACTTCACTTCGGTCTGCAACCTCATCCCTCATTCCTCATTCCTACGGTTCTACGTGGTTATAGTATACAACCGGAAGCTGTTCATTGAAATTCTTCATTCTATATCTTCCAGCAAGAATCCACACGAAATGGGAAATCAAGCACCAAAAAAAACGAGCAGCTTCGCACATCTGCTCGTTCATATGATTTCATGATAGCCACTACCTAATCATTTGCATTCTCGCTCTTGTCACACTGGATGTGAATTGCCGTGCAAGCGCAGTTAATTCATCCCAAGACTCATTTTCGATGAGTGCCGGTTTCATCAGTGATCCGCCGATACCGGCTGCAACGGCGCCGGCCCGGATGTAATCCTCAATATTATCCAGATCGACCCCGCCTGTCGGCATCATTTTAATATGGCCTAACGGTCCGCTAACATCTTTAATAAATTTAGGACCTAGTACGGAAGCAGGGAATATTTTGACAACATCTGCACCCCACTCTTGTGCTTGCAGCATCTCCGTTGGAGTAAAGACGCCCGGAATCGCAATTTTACCGTAGCGCTTGGCTGCCTTGATGGTCCCTTCGTTTAAGGTTGGAGCAAAAATGAATTCGGCTCCGGCCTGAATCGCCGATCCCGCTGCTTCTGCGTCCAATACGGTTCCGGCTCCTATTACAGCCTGATCCCCATATTTCTTCTTGGCATCTCGTATAACTTGCAAAACATTTGGAGAGTCCATCGTCATTTCAATTCCGGTAACCCCGCCTTCTACAAGCGAGGAAATAACATGCATTACTTTATCCTCGTCCACACGCCGTACAACCGCAATTATGCCGGAATGTAAAAGCTTCTTGAGTTGATCCTGTCCCATCCTGTCACTCCCTATCTCAAAATATCACGCTGATTCATGCTGAAGCTTTCAATAGAGGCACGGTCCGGAAGCCCTTCCACATCACCTTTTACCGTTACTACCATGGCGCCAATAATGGCCCCAAGCTCAACCGCTTCCTTAAGAGGCTTCTGCTCAAGCAGGCCGACCAACAAGCCCGCAGCAAAACCGTCACCTGCACCGACCGGGTCCGTCACCCGTTCTACCTTGTGGCTCGGGCAGAATCCCGCTCCCTCATCCACTGATTCGTAATAAGTGCCGGAGCTTCCATTCTTGATGACCATCTTGGACACTCCTGCTTGTAAAAAATAGTCGGCGATTTGCTTATAATCACTTGTTCCAATTAAAAACTCCGCTTCATCTACACCCGGCATGAAAATATCAGCCTGTCTGGCAATATCCAGCACGATTTCCTTCGCATTCGGTACATGCTTCATTAATTTAAAGCGAAGATTCGGATCGAATGAGAGTTGGATTCCGTTCTCTTTAGCCATACGAATCGCTTCAAAAACGATATCCAGACAGCTTTCGCTCAGAAATGGAGTGATCCCCGTCAGGTGGATCATTTTTGCCTGCCTTACGTAATTCCAATCGATATCCTCTTTCTTCATGCGGCTGGCAGCAGATCCGCTGCGATAATAATAGACCTGCGTGGAGCCTTCACGAATCTTTTCTTTGATGTAAAGTCCGGTTGGATAGTGAGGATCATATCGAACGCATGAGGTATCCACGCCTTCACCGCGTATCGAAGATACCAGATATTTTCCAAGCTCGTCATCCCCTACCTGACTTATCCATCCGGCAGATCTCCCTAATCTGGCTACTCCAATCGCTACGTTGGACTCAGCTCCTCCATGGCGCTTGTTAAACTGGGAAGCATATCTTAAAGGGCCATCGACGGCTGCCTCAAATACGACCATGGTTTCACCAATGGTTACAAGTTCAGGATACACAATATAGACCTCCACTCCAGGTGATCATTTTTTTTTTTTTAGATTATAGAATTTATAAGCTTTCTTGCTACACTGAACAATTCTATAATCGCAAGAAAACCTACCATTGAATCGCGGTCGCTCATCCTTGAATGGCCTCGTTAAAGGTTTTCTTATGCTGCGTTCACCTTTTTATTTTTCTTCAGCTTGCCCCATACGAGAGGCAGAATGAGCGACAAGACGGCAATAATAATAAATCCGAGTGCAATGGGTCTTTCAAGAAAGATACTGTAACTGCCTTCTGACATAACAAGCGAACGTCTGAATTCGCTTTCCGCCATAGGCCCCAGAATCAAGGCCAACACGATTGGCGATGCAGGAAAGCCGTACTTTTTCATAAAATATCCGATAATACCGGCAACAAGCATCGTAAACACGTCAAAAATATTGTTACTGATCGCATAAGCGCCTATTGTGGAAAGAATCAAAATTAAAGGTGCAAGCATTTTCTTCGGAACCAATAGAATTTTGACAAATAACCGGATACCGCTAATCCCAAATATCACCATAAGAATATTCGCAATAATCATTCCGGCAAATAACGTATACACCAACTCACCACTGGTGGCAAATAACTGTGGCCCTGGCTGGATACCTTGAACTACAAGTGCTCCAAGCAGAATTGCCGCAACCGCATCCCCCGGAATTCCCAGTGTCAATAAAGGAATCATGGCACCACCCGTAACACCATTGTTAGCGGCCTCAGCTGAGACAATCCCTTTAGGATTTCCCTTACCATAAGTTTCTTTCTCTTCTTTTTTCAAAAAACGCTTTCCTTCATTATAAGAAACAAATGCAGCGATATCGGCTCCTGCGCCAGGTATAATCCCGATTATTGTTCCAATAAACCCGGATCGAATCATCGAGAACCAAAGCCTTTTCAATTCATTCCATTTAGGAAGGACATAATTGGCAATAATCTTCTTGATCTTGTCTCCCCCGCCAATCTCACCTTCCATAATGACCAAAGCTTCGGAAACGGCAAAAAGTCCAATCATAACGGGAATAAAGGAGAATCCGTTTAACAGAGAAAGCTGGTCGTACGTGAAACGAGGATAACTCGTCATCGGATCCATCCCAATCGTAGAAATCAGGATACCAAACACCCCTGCGATCAACCCTTTTAGAACAGAGCCTCCCGATACACTGGAAATAATGCTGAGTCCAAACAAGGCAAGCCCAAACATTTCAGGAGCACTGAAATTTAATGCTACGCCGGCAAGTTGAGGAGCTATCAGAATCAGCATGAGAACACTAATTAACCCACCCACACCTGAAGCAATGGCTGCATACCCCAGAGCCTTACCTGCTTTACCTTGTTTCGTCATGGCATGTCCATCAAGCGCGGTCGCGGCTGACGCCGGCGTGCCAGGTGTATTCAATAGAATAGCTGCAATGGAGCCCCCATAAATGGAGCCGAAGTATACTCCGATCAACAGTAGAACCCCGGTTACAGCATCCATCCCAAATGTGACCGGAAGAAACAACGCAACCCCCATTGTGGCCGTAAGTCCTGGAAGGGCGCCGATGATGATTCCGATAATAACTCCACCGATTAATAGGAGAATCACTTCCGGCTGAAAGACATTCCCCAATCCTTGAAGCAGTAAATCCATACACCAAGCCCTCCTTTAATACAAAATACCGTGCGGAATCGGAACGCTCAGCAAGAATTCAAACACGTAGCTAATTCCGGCGCTGATCAGAACGGACGCCACAATCAATGTTGTCCACTTCCGGATGCCCATCAATATCATCCAAGCCAATGT
The DNA here is from genome assembly GCF_004000885.1 of Paenibacillus glucanolyticus NBRC 15330. Classification (GTDB taxonomy): domain Bacteria; phylum Bacillota; class Bacilli; order Paenibacillales; family Paenibacillaceae; genus Paenibacillus_AQ; species Paenibacillus_AQ glucanolyticus. The sequence continues at coordinate 328,260 of NZ_BIMC01000002.1, read as the reverse complement.
GACTAAAGCTGATGAAACCGTGAACCCCAACCACTGCACGAACAGGACGTAAACCATCATGACGATGATTCCGGTTACAAACAATAAAACCGCAGGCTTCCCTGAAACAGCATAAACCGCTCCGTCTTGTTTCTCTTTCCGGCCTATGAGCAGAATTGATAATACACCTAATGCGCTGGCAGCTATTTTGGGAAAATAGTCGGGTCCAGGTCCCAGACCGTTGGAAGATGGAAACGCATTTGCAATTAACCATGCATACACAGACAAGATCAATAATCCAAATCCAATCACTCGGTTGGCCATGGTCATGGCTGCACCTCCTCTTGTGATAGAAGGGGCTAGTCATCACTAGCCTCTTCTATCCAATTCATTTGTTGAAGGTTAATTCAATTTCAAAGACGGAATCAAATTTGCAAATAACTGATCTTGTTCTTCCAGCAGTTTCGTGAATCCTTCTCCATTGTCGTAACGGTAACCCAGGTTCATCTTTTTGATCTGCTCTTTAAATTCGTCGCTTTGAGCTGTCTTGCCGAATGACTCCTCAAGAATTTTCACAACATCGTCCGGCGTATCCTTAGGAACAGCCAGTCCACGCCATGTGCCGATCGAAAGATCAATTCCGCTTTCTTTTAGTGTAGGTACATCTGGGAGAGACTCGACACGTTCTTCAGCCATCACACCCAATACTTTAAGCTCACCTGCTTGTACTTGTGTAACAACTTCTGCAGGGCTTACAGAAACTGCATCCACATGTCCTCCCAGCAGGGCCGTTACTGCAGGAGCAGCTCCTTCAAATGGGATGTGATTAAATTGGGCACCCGTTTCTTTCTCAAAAGCAGCGGCGGCCAAATGCCAGATCGCACCCGTTCCCGAGTTCCCGACCTTTAATTTTTTTTCTTTTGTAGCTGCGATAAATTCTTCTAACGTATTCCATGGTGCATCTGCTTTTACTGTGATAGCGCCTGAATCTTCATTTAATAGCGCAATCGGTTTGAAATCCGTATGAGAAAATTGAGCCAAACCGGAGTGCGGTAATGTAAGCAATTCGACGGTTACCATGGATACCTTATAGCCATCTGCTTTTGCCTTGGCACCGTTCTGCATACCAACCGCTCCACCGCCACCTTCCATATTCACAACGGCAATGGACTGACCCAGGTCATTCTTAGCCATATCTGCAAAGGAACGAGCCACGGTATCCGTTCCTCCTCCTGCGGCATAAGGTACAATGAGTTCTACAGGTTTACTCGGAAAGTTACTGCCCTTGCCGGTATCACTCGAGCCAGACTTTGCTGAATCATTCCCGCCGCATGCGGTTAAAACAACGAACATCGTCAGTAAAATCAAACTAAATTTGTACTTTTTCATAAGAACTCCCCTTTTATTGTTTTTATGATTTAGGTGGATTGAAACCCATTTTTCTCGAAATCGCCAGGGCTGTTTCTTTAGTCCACGGAATGTATTCACGTAGAATATCATCCGACATTCTGGTGATGGGACCCGTAATGCTGATGGCATAACGAGATTTTTGCGTGTGGTCGAAGATAGGTGCCGCAACACAGCGTATCCCTCTCTCATGCTCTTCATTATCGTACGCAAATGCGTTAGCCCGAATGGTTTGGAACTCTTGCTTTAGCTCTTCCGGTGTGGTCAAGGTATACTCGGTAAATGGCTGCATCGTAACTCCTGCAAGAAGCTGGTCCACCTCATCCTCCGGTAAATAAGCCAAAATCGCTTTACCAACCCCTGTGCAATACAATGGGCCTCTGCGACCAATTTGTGAGTAAATCCGGATAGTTGAAGCGTTTTCAACCTTATCGATGTATAACACTTCATTCCCGTCAAGCATGACAAGGTGCACGATTTCGCCCGTATCTCTACTTAATTTTTCGATCAATGGTCTGGCGATATCCACAATCTTTAGATTCTCGGTAACGACCTCAGCCATTTCAATAAACTTCAATCCCAGGCTGTAGATGCTATCCTTTCCCGTCTTCTGAACATAATCCTGCTCTTCAAGCGAAGCTAACAACCGATGTGCCGTACTCTTTGCTACGTCCAGCTTTTGGGCGATTTCTGTAACACCTAAACCTCCGGGATTCAATTTCAGAAACTCCAGTATATCCAGCGCCCTAGTTACTGACTGAATCAATTCATGGCCCCCTTTTTATCTCGTTCCTTAATACGGAACATCATTCCTTAATATGGTTTTGTTTAATTATAAGAATAAACTGAAAGCGCTGTCAATAGTTTTAATCTAAAAAACCTTGTTCTATTATGCTACAAAAGCCTTCGACTTCGTGTATCAACCAACCGCTGCGTGTTTGATTCTCGCTCTCTTTTCCAAAGAAAAGGTTTCCAGAACATTCACAATATAGAAAAAGACCATAGCATCTTCTGCTTTGGTCTTTTTGAAGAGATAAGAAAGTATAAACTTTAGAGGCTTACCTCCTGATCTCGCAAGAAAAAACTTCCGCTTTACGCGGCCATTCTCATCTCTGGCTGATATCCGCTATACAGCATATAACCCGCGCTCGATGATTGGCCCCCCTGAACCTGCAACGGCTCCATGCTGCCAATGGCCGAAACTTCACTGTTATTCCACTGGATCAGTCTTACAACAGCTTCAATATCACCTGATTGATATGCCTCGGCCAATGCCTGTAGATTCAAGCTGGTCTCTTCCTCTTCCGGCATGGTTAATCCGTGTTCCTCTTCTTCTATGTCCAAGGATTGCAGCACTTTATGTGCACGATGAAGAGCCGCTTTCACTGCCCCATCCGTCGTTTGCAGCATGTTTGCCGTTTCCGAAACGGAATATTCATACACATCACGAAGCACCACCACCGTTCGCTGCAGTGGGGACAAATGCTCCATCAGCCATTGAAAAGCGAACTCGATGTTCAGTTTGCTGTCCTCATTCGATGGTTCTTCTCTCGGTAAGATATGCTCCAGCTTCTCATCAAGAATTCGTCTGTAGGTCAGATCCCGGCGTATCCGGTCAATCCATGTATTCTTGGCAATCCGGAGCAGCAGGGCCTCAGGATTGACATGGTTCCGCTGCTTCAAATGCTCGAGTGCTTTGATCCATGTGTCCTGCACCAGATCATCCGTATCCCATGAGGAGTTTGTGAGAGACAGACAGTACCTGTGCAGCATCGCGTTCAGCTCCGCCAAGTCCTGATCCCCCGGCGAGGTGACACTCGGTCGATAGATCGTCATCAGAAGCCAACTCCCTTCCTTCTCTCGGTAAGATATCTTATATGTAAACGAATGAGGTCTGCCTTTCGTTACTCTCATATCCATCATTTATTTCTTGCTTCCTCCGTATCTTTTGCAGCTGCCTCTTCGTTTACTTGCTGAATCAAGAAAACCTAACGAATATGGAGGATGGAAACCATGAATATTGTTCCTTATGTTGTTGAGCAGACCAATCGGGGCGAACGATCCTACGATATTTATTCCAGATTGCTGAAGGATCGGATTGTGTTTGTCGGTGCAGCCATTGATGATGCAATCGCTAACAGCATTATTGCACAATTGCTGTTCCTGGCAGCTGAAGATCCGGAGAAGGATATCCATATGTATATCAACAGTCCAGGCGGCTCCGTGTCCGCGGGCTTTGGCATCTACGATACCATGCAGATTATTAAACCTCAAGTGAGCACCATCTGTACGGGATTTGCCGCTTCTTACGGTGCAATCCTTCTGCTGGCTGGAGCCACAGGCAAGCGACTCGCACTGCCTAACAGCGAGATTATGATCCATCAGCCGCATGGTGGCGTGCAAGGGCAGGCAACCGATATTGCCATTACAGCCAAACGCATCATAAAAACCCGCGAGAAGCTGGCACATATTATATCGGAGCGAACAGGTCAGTCCGTGGAGCGTGTCGAAATGGATATGGAGCGGGATTACTTTATGTCCGCACAAGAAGCGAAGGATTACGGGATCATCGATGATATCGTCACCAACCTGTGACGATGGAACGAAAGGCATGAACAGGTTCTGCGAAGCACCCGTTATATATTCTATTCACAAGGAGTGAAATCAGGTATGCTGAAAAGTTTGCTGAATCAACAAGTGACCCTTTATTTTACGGATGGAAGTTATGTGCGGAGCGGCACGCTTGAAGAGGTGGGAGAACAGTTCATCCGATATAAGGATGAATATGACATGCTGTATGTACCGTTAACTGCCATCCGCTACGTATCGGTGAATACCAAGGAAAGAGACAAACCACGAGTTGGATTTACTCCATCTTCCTGATGGGAATACAAGAACCGCATGGGCTTCTTCACGCTCATGCGGTTCTGTTCGTATGGCTGTTTATTTTATCAATTATGAATGACAACACTCGCTGCATACAGACATCATTCTTCTCCCTCTTATGGAAACCGATAAATTGCAGGGCATGTATGACGGAATAGAAATCAATCAGCTCCCGCAACTCCTGATCCGCTCCCCACTGCCTGCACAGCTCCTCCACATAAGGCATACCCTGATCTCCAATGTCAGAGACAACCGCTGTTTGCGTGAGAGCAATCATGTACAGCGGATCTCCGTAACATACCCAATCGAAATCCACGATGCCCTGCAGCTTGCCCTCATGTACGATCACGTTCTTAATCGTGAGATCATCCAGAAAACAGACCGGCTCCACCTGGTTGAGATAAGGCTCGTAATGCTGTTTTATTACCTGGAGTTGGTTAACGGCCTCTGCTGACACCTCATCGGTTATATTCCCCAAATGACTCTCAAGATTGCGCTCAATGATCTGTGCCCATGATGAAAATGGACCCTGCTCACCGATGGGAACCCATCCAAATCCCTTGCCCTTGGGAAGCTCGGCTACCTTGCGCTCATATGAAATGATTTGGCCTGCGAGAACGGCCAATTGTTCATGTGTCATTCCCTCCAGCTCATAGCGCAGATCCTGACCGGGAAAGCGTTCCAGTATCATATAGGCGTAGGGCACCTTCTCAAGAGAGACATCATGATGAATGACTTTCGGTACCGGTAAGCCCAAAGAGGAGAGAATCTCCATATTCTTCGCTGTAAACTCCAGAATTCCGGGCTTGTGATTGGTTCTAAGCATAATTTGTTCGTGTGGAAAAGTCACGCTGTACACCTGGTTGGTGTGACCGAATGACATGAGTTTCATTCTTAACGGTCGGCGGCCATAAAGCTTCGCCATAAGCTCTTCCAAATTCATCTCAAACACCTGCCTCGATGGGTTACTTGTTCGCTTCCCGAATCCGTCCCAGTTGTCTGATGTGAAGAGTTTCATGGATTGCGATAAAATGGGCCCACTGATTCGCGTTCATCTCGAAACCGAAGGGATGCGGGTAACGCAGGTCATTGGTATTCCGCTCGGCCAGTCTCACAATGATCTCCTTCGTTGTGTCCCGGACCTGATTCAGCTTATCCATCGCTTCTTCATAGGACAATGTACCGCTAGGCACGGCTGCTTTAGGCGCTTCTATCTTTTTGCCGATGATGCCGCTGTTTTGCAGCACTTCGCTTACATCCGTCAGCTTCTCATCCCATGGCTCCGAGGGCAGGGCAGGCTCCTTCTCCAGCATCTGCCGAACCTGATCCATAAAAGGTACAATATCCTGAAAATTCACCATATCTATATTTCCTCCAACTCATTCACTATCCCTCTATATAAACACAGAGCGCTGCCGCTGCATCACTTGTCCCGAGAATATTCCAAGAAGCACCGAATACAGCTAAACAAGTGAAGGAATTTATGAATGATCGCTTCATCATGTAGCAGGTATGTACTATATAAGGATTTTAAAGATCCACATAATGTTCAACAACAGGGAACGGATCGTAGAAGTGATGCAGGAGATTTTTCCATTCCTGATATTCAGCTGATCCTCTGAAACCTGTCGTATGGTCCTCCAGCGTCTCCCATTTTACCAATAGAATATACTTATGATCATCTTCCAAACACCGTTTCAAGTCATGATGGAGATAACCCTTCATCTTAGAGATGATCCCTGACGCCAACTCGAAATTACGTTCAAAATCATCCGTTAGCCCTGTTCTCACCTGCAGTATCGCCACTTCAAGTATCATAGAATTCCTCCTTGGTCACAGTGGGTTAGCTGGTTTCTAGTTGCCTTATCCCTGATATTCGAAATCAGCAGAAGCTTGAAACGCAAATACCCCATTCTCGTCAGCTTCCAAACGATATATCTTATGAACTGCGTTCAGGTTCAGCCTTCCATAGATATGCGGGAACAACTGATGCAATCCATACAAGTCCTCGTATACAATCTCAGCATCCACATCATCTTCTTGAATGCCCAGAACGAATAGATCCGCTGTTCCCTTATAGAGCGTGTTGGCTACTCCGCTGACTTGCTCCTCTGTTGAGCAATGAATAAATTGATCCGTATGTAAACTGTGCGGCTCGTATACTCCTTGCTGCTGTGCTTCCGTCCATGCTTCCATCGAAATAATATGATAGATCATTCCATCCAGTCCCCCTGTCCATATTTTCGTATATCTTGACACATCATCATTCACGATGTTTCCTTCGCTATATATTCATCCTGCTCAACATCCTGGATGGTTACCATATGGACGGATTCGCCTAATGAGGATGCCAGCCGCTCGTTAATGAACACCGCGCATGCTTGCTCATCAATGCCGAGACCACGCTGTACTTTTTTCGCCTTCATACCCTCTAGCAGATTAGTCTGATCGCCCCACTCCGTATAATGAACGCTGATCAATACATCGGAGAGCAGGCCTACGCCCTGTTTAAACAGCATTACGCTCTGCTCATTATCAAGTGGGGAAATGAGGCAAATCTCGGGAAGAATTAAGGCGCCTGCCGAATTCCCTGCAATCGGAACCCCGTTTTCATAACGGTCGATCAACAGGTCTTTGAAGGCACCTGTCGCATAGTAGTGATGGTATTTTTCCGTATTTCCCCCACCGATAAAAATTCCCGTGGCGCGAGAAAGGACCTGCTCCGCGTGCTCCATATCCAAATGCCCTTCCGCATCAGGAACGATCACCTGTACATCGTGAGCACCCGACTCCCTCCACATCTGTTGAAACAGTGGAACATATTCCTCCCAGCCCGGTCTGTTCATGATACATAAGGCAATCGTGGCGTCGGAACCTCCCGCTTGCTCTATGAACTGTCTGTTCGCCTCTGCTTGGAAGGAGTTCCCTCCGAGCAGATATACATATCGTTCTCTCATCATAACACCCCTCTCTATTCCTTTTTCTGTGCTCGCTTGTAAACATAGTACAGCAGCACCGAGATAAAATAAATCGGTAGGATGATGATGCCTAACACAGCACTCCATAATACTATGGGAAGCAGATCGCGGTCAGTTATACTATCGTAATTCATATAACCGTACACAATCCAAACCAGCCATACCATCGTGACGGCATATCCTATTTTATAAGGTAATCTCACAGCATTCACATCCTAGAAGTTGATTGGGACATTAGAATTTCGAGTGCAACAAATCGGAAAAGGCATGCTGGTTATATTCCAGCCACTCTCTTCTCTTCAAAAGCTGCTTCAACATCAACCGAAAATAAGGGGCGATGCTCCGGCCGGCATAATGCTGTCCAATATAGATGCTTAATAGTGATACGTAATATATCTGCATAACATACGGAATCCACTGAATCTCTGCAGGGGTTAATGTCATATATTTTCGATATTCATCCAAAAACAGCTCTATCTTCTCAAAAGTTTGGTCTTCAAATTGAAGGAGATGACTTAAACAGATCGTTAGTTCCCAAATACGAATATCGTTAGCGGCAAAATCAAAATCCAATACCCCGCTGATCTTCCTAAATTGAGGCTCGATCAAGAGATTAAAGATGAGAATATCATGGTGGACAATTTGTTTAGGCAGAAGATTGAGTTCAGGCGCGTGCCTGTAAATATTCTGGTAATACGCCTGGATAATAGCAATCTGATCGGCATCAATTGCAAAGGGAGGACTGGACAGAAATTCATGGATGCTCTTCTGATACGACAGCGGATGAAGGCTGTAAGGGTCATGAAATGCGATAGTAGGACGAACCGAATCAACGGGTACCGATGAGAATTGCTGAAGGGCATACGAAATTTCTCCAACCGTCTGTCCATAACTAAGCACATCCGAATTTCTTAATAAATCTGGAACCTCACCCTCAATAAACCGGGTTATGGAGCCTAAAGAACCATCCGACAGAATAACATACTTCGAGCCATCCTTGCTCGAGAGGAACCCTGGAACACCAAACGATAAAGAGCAATGTTCCAAATAAGCTGTTAATTCCACCTCAAACTGTAATCTTTCTTCATTTTTAGTATGACGATTATATATTCTTGCAACATATTTGCTTTGGTTCAGTACAACAATTCTGGAGTCATTCGTCATGCCAAATGGCACATTGCCCATAGAATGCACAGGCTCATTAAAATAATGCTGCAGCAGCTCTTGAAATAAGTGCTCCATTGTCTACCCCTCTTTATTGTCCAGAACATGGCCTTTAGGATCAATCTCATAAACCCCGTCTTCATTCATGGCTTCACTCTGCAATAATCCTGGTATGCCTGATTGTTATCCGACACATGGCCTTACTTCGTTCCTCCCATTCCCATGCTCAAGATATTATAGGTTTATCTACCCGAGAGGTCTTGTTGTCTTATGGCATAAGCCAGCTTATACAGGTCCGCAATATCCTGCCTGCCCGTTTCTTCAAATCTTTGAACCGCCACATCCAATTCGACCGCCTCCACAGCGATCACCTGCTCGCCGTCTTCAGGATTCAGCGGTTCCCCGACGATGCATACATCCCCGTAGCCAACCAATCTGACAAAGCGCGGGTGAGGGATATGCGGACGGTACGGGGTCTTGCAACTGGATTCACAACGAAACTGGCCGAAGACTCGGTACGACTCCAGTTCTGCACCAAGCTCCTCCCTCACCTCCCGTCGCAGCGCGTCCAAATATCGCTCCCCGGGCTCCAGCGTACCTCCTGGAAGCTCCCAGCTTCCATCCGCCACTTGAAAGACAACGCAGCGATTTCCGGTAAACGGAAGAATCGTGACATTGCTCACCTTCGACTCATCAATATCTTCGTCTAAATCAAACCTGGCCTTCACAACACCCCAATGGATATCATTCGATAACGCCCGATAGGAGCTTAAATCCGTATTTATTCTCATGCGCTGTTCCCTTTCGCTCTATGCTAAAATTCATGCTTGCTTTACTCCACGTTATACTCGCGAACCATGAGCACTTGCTCCATTCCAGCGTTAAATCCAAGCTCCGTCAGAACTTCCACCAGTTCCTTATGGGAGGCCCGGATATTGAACGCAGATCGCTTGCAGGCATGTCCAGGCTGCATGATCTCAAGCACTGCCCTCTTAAGGACCCCTTTTGCGTCAGGATGTCCGGGAGCTGCCTCACAGCGAAATAGTGTGATTGCAGTCAAACTTCCGGCAGCGTCAAACACTCGCTTAAACAATCCGTAACCCGCGAGCTTTTCTTCCTTATATACAAAAACACACTCACCATCCCTAATATTGGAGGCGTCTGTCTGCCAGACTTCGCCGGGCAGATAGAAGGCGGCGGAGGCGACCTCAGCGGCCTGGCCTCTGACCAAAGTATATGTTGAAGCTGCATTCTGAACATTAAGCTCCTCAAGCGACTGCTCATTCGACATGATAAGCAGCCGGTCAATGATTACATATCCGACACTTTGATAGAGTCGGATTGCTGCTGTATTCGTGCTGATAGCCTCTAGATAGGCACGATGTACGCCTTGCTTCTCGTAAAGCTCCGAGTTTTTCTCCATCATGGATTTGCCGAGCCCTTTGCCCCGAAAATCCGGAGCGATGGCGGTACCGCTGTTACGTGCAAGCTTAACGCCATCATACTCCCGGAAGCTGTTCATGACGATGCCTGCCGCAGCCCCATTCACATAACAAGCGAGAGATTCCTCCAAACTTAAGCCATCATTTCCGATTCGAGCAATGAAACGCTCCAGCGGCATCGAGGCATTCACGATGTATCCTTCAAACGATTGGTTCCACAGCTCCGAGGCATCCCGAATCGGAAGCTCGCTAAGGGGTTTATAGGTAATCATGGTTTATTTCCTCCTGCTCCATAGGCATGGATAATGCGAAACGGTTCAGACGCAAAAATTTCATTCCATTTAAAAACATGCAGGAAGAGCACCTGAGCTGTAACTCAATAGTGTCCCTCTGCATGCGTTGTCACTGCTTATTTACGATTTAAAGAGCTGCATCGTCTACGCTGTCAAGCCACGCATTAATGCTGCCAATGACGGAAGTGACGCAGCCATCCTCGAACGGCGAGATCAAGCCGGCTACCTTCACCAATTCGACGAAGGACTTGCTTCCGCCTTGACGGCAGAGGTGCAGATAATCTGCCCATGCGGCCGATCGATCTTCGTGCATCTTCTTCCAGAATTGGAAAGCGCAGATTTGAGCCAGCGTGTAATCGATATAATAAAACGGCGAACTAAAAATATGACCCTGTTTATGCCAGAAACCGCCTTGCTCCAGGTACGTGTTGTCATCGTAGTTCCGGTGCGGCAAATACTTCCGCTCAATCTCACGCCATGCCTGTTTCCGCTCAGCCGGCGTTGCATCCGGATTCTCATAAACGAAATGCTGGAATTCATCAACCGTTACTCCGTAAGGAATGAAGATCAGCCCACTTGCGAGATGGTCGAAACGGTATTTGTCCGCTTCATCTTCGAAGAAACGGTCCATCCAAGGCCATGTGAAGAACTCCATGCTCATGGAATGAATTTCGCATGCTTCATACGTTGGGAATCCATACTCCGGAACCTCGAAACCTCTGCTCTCGTATACTTGGAAGGCATGACCAGCTTCGTGTGTCAACACATCAATATCACCGGACGTACCGTTGAAGTTGGAGAAAATAAAAGGTGCGCCGTACTCGCTGATATAGGTACAGTAACCGCCGCCCTGCTTGCCTTTTTTGGCTACCAGATCCATCAGGCCGTTCTCCTGCATGAAGGTGAAGAACTCATGGGTTTCCGGTGACAACTCCTCATACATCTTCGCTCCGTTGCTCACGATCCAGTCTGGATCACCCTTCGGTGTTGCGTTCCCCGATTTGAATGCAAAGTTCTCATCATAATACAGCAACTGGTCCACATCGATACGATTCTGCTGACGTTCCTTCAGCTTGGATGCAACCGGAACGATATGCTCCAGCACCTGGCTGCGGAAATTAGCAACCATCTCTGCGTTGTAATCCGTGCGTGCCATGCGCGCATAACCAAGCTCAACATAATTGTTGAAACCCAGCTTCTTGGCCATCTTGGTTCTCACTTTTACCAGATCATCATAAATGCGGTCGAAAGTTGCTTCATTCTCGGCCATAAAGCCGCTGGAAGCCTCCATGGCGCGTTTGCGCATATCGCGGTCCTTGGATTGCTGGAAAGGCGTCAATTGCGGTAGCGTACGCTCCTCGCCTTCAAATTGGATTTTGGCAGAAGCGATCAGCTTCGAGTATTCGGTGGTCAGTTTATTCTCCTGCTGCAAATCCTCAATAATCTCGGGACTGAAGGTTTTGAGTGATAGCTCTGCAAGCTGGAACAGCTGCCGGCCCCATTTATCCTCAAGCTCGGTTCTGAATTTCGAATCCACGAGGGCCCGGTAATAATCCGTTATGTATTCCTGAATCACCGGTCCGTTCTCGTCAAAGAAATCCTGTTCAGCCTTATAGAACTCATCGTTTGTATCAATCGAGTGACGAATACTCACAAGCTGACCGAGTGTATCCATCTCACTGCGGAGTTTATTGATGCGGGTCATCGCCTGATCCTGCTCTTCATACGTGCTTGCTGAAGTAAAGGCGTTGAGTTGTTCTTTAAACTTTTGCTCAAAAGCTTTTACATCGGGACGTTCATAGCGATATTCGCTGAATTTCATAGGATACACCTGTCCTTTCAATGATAAAAAATGCATCGTGGCGTCAGATGGAATGATTTCATAACACCAAACTCTATGTAAATTCTATATGCGAATCTCAATATCCTTCACAAGCTTTCGAATTTCTGTTCGATTGCAACGTCACGTTATCATCTTAAGACCGATGACTGAAGCCAGAATTAAACTAATGAAGAATACGCGCCGCCATTCCTTCGGTTCTCCAAACGCGAACATCCCCAGCAGTGTGCTTCCCGCCGTTCCCATTCCTGTCCAGATGGCGTAGGCGGTTCCCATGGAAATAAAATTCATCGCATACGTCAGCAGCAAGAAACTCGATCCAAGCGAACAGGTCAGAAACAAATAGGAGCCGAAGCTGCGAAACAAGGCCACACGTCTCAATGCAATGACACCCAGCACTTCGCACAACCCGGCGGCGATCAGAGCGATCCATTCCATCACAAACCACTCTCCTTCGCCTGACTATCCGTTTCCTTCGTAACGAGTTTAAGCCCGAGCACACCCGCAGCCAACATGCCAATCAGCAGAAGTTTGACCGGGTTTGCCTGCTCTCCAAAAACCAGAATCTCCACCAGTACCGTTCCGGCTGTCCCAAGACCCGTGAATATAACGTACACCGTGCCAATGGGCAGCTTCGCCGCAGAATCCAAAAAAACTTTAAAGCTGAATAAAATCGAGACAATGGTAATGAGCCACTGCCACCAGACATCGGAATGCTTCAAGCCGGATACCCATACCACTTCCAGCGCCCCCGCCAACAATAAAAGCCACCATTCCTTCTTCATCCTGCAACCACTTCCTTTCTGCTCTTATAATCGTGAACCTTATTGATTCGCAGTTGTGATTGTAATCTAAAATCGACATACCGTATAATGATAATTAATAATGTTGTCATCATTATTAGTGATGTCCGAAGGATGGAGAGGCGGCAGCTGTATGGAGCTTACGGATTTGAAGGTTTTTCTAAGGATTGCCGAGGAGGGGAACATCACCCGTGCTGCTGAGCAGCTCGGATATGTGCAGTCCAATGTGACGGCCCGGATCAAAAAGCTTGAGAATGAACTGGGTGTCCCCTTGTTCAACCGGCACTCCAACGGCGTGACGTTGACCGAGAAGGGGGCCACGCTCAGGGATTATGCGTGCTCCATTCTCAATTTGTCGGAGGAAGCCATTCGATCGGTACAGGAAACACCGTATCCCAGCGGCTGCTTAACCATTGGCGTTGTGGATACGGTTCATTGCGGGTACTTCATACAATCCTTGTCGGACTATCAAAATATGTACCCGGACGTCTCGCTTTCGTTATTGACGGGAAGCTCAGCCGAGCTAATCTCTCAAGTGCTGAACTACCAGCTGGACGGGGCCTTTGTAACAGGAAGTCTGCCGCCGAAAGTCGTTGCCGAATATGTGGATCAGGACGAGGTCAAGCTGTTAACGAAATCGAAGGAGCAGCCATTTCCCGATCTTGCCACAACAAAATGGGCCGTCGCCCCGCCCGGATGTCCGTTTCGAAGCACCCTTGAAAAATGGCTGTTAAGTGAAGGCATTCCGCTTACCAGGATGATCGAAGTGTCGTCGCTCGAAACTCAGCTCGGTATCGTGCGTTCAGGTCTTGCCGCTACATTGCTGCCAAGCTCCGTACTGAGCGGAGAATGTGCGAATATGGGCAGCTATTCCATACCGGAGGCCTATCGTCATAGCACAACAAGCCTGATTCGGCGGAACGACCGGTTCAGGAACAAGGCTTTTTCCGCTTTTGCCGAGCTGGTCAAGGTCAATTTTGAAATAAAGGAGCATTTATAACCGAATAATGGAGTAAACCAGAATATCCTCATAGCGCCCCTTCACCTTGAGATAATGGCGGAGCCTCCCTTCCAGCTTCATCCCGGTCTTCTCCATCACCCTATAGGAACCTGTATTATCCGGGTGGCATTTGGCCTCAATACGAACCAGCTGCAATTGGTCAAACCCGAATGTAATGACCCGCTCGATCACTTCCGTCATGATTCCCTGGTTCCAGAATTGATTGGACAATACATAACCGAGCTCCGCCTTGCGATGATCATTATCCCATTCAATGAAACTGCAGGTTCCGATGATAACGCCGGTCCCCTTGTGCTCAATCCCCCACGGCCCGACCTTCTGCAAGGTATATCGCTGCTGCACAAACTCCAAGAACCGCTGAGTGTCATCTGTCGATTGATGCGTATTCCATAAGGTATGTCTGGATACCTCAGGCACGGAGCAGTATCTGTAAATATCCATCAGGTCCCTTTGGGTGATGGGTCTTAACAAGGTTCTTGCCGTCTCCAGAATAGGGAATGGATCAAAAACATCTTCAATCTTTTTCATAAGCCCACCTCCAGATCAATAGATTTCTTCTGCTAGATTCATTCTCATTATTCGCCCCCAGAAAGTTCATATTCTAACCCTGTTCTGAATACTTCGGCCATCTGTATCTGACCCATTATCCGATGGTTGCATGTGTTCTTTAGAGAATGGTCTCTGTAATCGACATCTCCATCTGCTGCTGGATATAACGCGCCACGCCATCAAGCTCATTCGAGTCGATGATATGGTCGGCCAGCCGCTGAATGCTCTCATGCGCATTCCGCACCGCAATCCGGGTGCCTCCGGCTTCGAACAGCCCTACATCATTGATGTGGTCGCCGAACACCACCGTGTTCTCCAGATCGATGCCCATATGGGAGGACCATAATTGAAGCCCGTCTCTTTTGTTCGCTTTGGCATGGCTGAATTCCAGAAAATAATGGTTCGGGATATAGTAATCGGGCATCATATGCGCGTGAATCACATCCCCGAATAATTCCGTGACCTCGTGCCTGATCGGCTCCAATTCCTCATGTAATCCGATGTATGTAAGAGCTAATGTGCGGTAATCCGAGGGGCAAATCAAGAACTTCACTTCCATGAACCTCGGATCATGGGGACGACTATGGAAAAAAGCCTTCTCTCCCTCTCTTTGCAGCGACTCATGCAGAAGCCCTCCTGATGGTCCACATCCAATGAAAAATAGTAAGGAGTAATGCCATACTTCCTCCCAACGTCGATAATCTCATTCGAGATATCCCGCTCCAGCCAGTATCCATCTATAACGGAACGGGTCAAGCCGTCGTATATCAATGCACCGTTATACAGAATCGAGGGGTATCTCCAAGTGATGTCCGAGACAACGCTTAAAGCGCTAATATATCCGCGAGCTGTCGCAAACGTAACGACCATATCCTGCTCCAGCGCACTGGAGATAACCTCCGTTGTGTAGGACGAGAGTCTCTGATCCGATCGCAGCAGCGTTCCGTCCAGATCGGTAATATAAACTTTGTTCTTCATGTAGAAGCCCTGCCTCCTTCCCCGTACTGTTGGGTACAGATAAATTGCTTCATATTAATATGATTTAGACCCCAAGGATCAGATAACCCAGTGTCATATAAAGAACCAGAAATAACAATAACATCGAATGTCCAGCAATGGCTGTGATACCGATTCGCGAGAGACTGCCGCGATATTTGCTTACAAGCGCCAGCAGGATACCTACGGGCGACAACAGAAGAATCGCAGCGAACCATAGTCCCTGAAACGGACTGCCCGCCACAAACGGAAACAGGAAGCTGTACAACGTGAACAGCGTAATGCAGACAAATAAAACAAGAGACAAGTGGGATACATATCTTCTCATCACGTAACCTCGGTCAACATACCTGACAGAATGCCTGCCCTGCGAATGACCTCAATCCTTTCCTAGCGGCTGAAGAAAACCGAGAACTTCCCGTATATCCTGAATTTGCGCAAACGGAGCAACATCCATGCTGTTCATTTTCGCTCCGTCTCCACGATAAGCAATGAACGGCATTCCAGCACTCTCGGAGGCCTTGCCGTCAACCCATGCATCTCCCACAGACAGCCATTCCTTAGGCGACGTATGCGAAAAATGCTTTAGTACCTGCAGATAACCGTCCGGTGCAGGCTTCAATGAGCCCATGGCTTCTCTGCCGATAATAAGATCGAAATAATGAGCGATCCTGTTCTCGTTCAGTGCCGCCATCGCCGCTTCTAAAGCGTTATTGGTCACAATGGCCAGATGCAGCTGCCCGTGCAGCTGCTGGATGAGTTCCATGGACCCTTCCTCAAGATGGGCTCCGATCATCCCTTGGATTTCATGTTTTTTCGCAATATCCCACATCTCGCTACTCAGCTCTTCCGACAGCAAACCCGTGTTCATGGCTTCTGCAATGACGGTAGAGGTTGTGTGAAGGTCCAAGCTAAGACCTGCGGGCAACAATCGGTGGTCGCATAAAAATGTATAGATCTCACGTTTCATGGCTCCAAAATCAATGCTTGAATGCAGCAGCGTATTATCCATATCAAACACAATGCCTTTGATCATCATTTCGATATCTACTCAACCCCATTCATGGAAACTCCATCAATCGCAGCCCCTGCGGGCAGTCCTGATTTGGGGATGCTGATCAGAGACGTAATGCTGGCATCGCCGGGGTAATTCTTCGTGCCATCGCCCTGATGAGGTTCCAAAGTGATATAAAGGTGATTCTTATCGTTCCCTTTCTGTTCGCCAGCCATCTGAATCGACGTAATCCGAAACCCTTTGGACGTCGGAAGGAATCCCCCGCTAATCAACATATAGAATTCCTCATTCGTTTCCTTGAGTACCCATCCTCCGGGAGCCAGATGAATTCCATCCTCGTAAAGCTTCTCAATTTCCGGATCAAGGTGCTCTTCTGTGCGATACTCCCACGTAAAGTCTGGGGCGGTTTTGGAGTATAAGAGCTGAGAGTACGGAACTTCCCGATAATCGGCTTCTTGTCCCGGACGTTCTTCTTCGCTCACGCTTTCTGTATAAAATGACTCGCCCGACCTCTGATGATCATAACATCCCGAAGACAACGTCATGGCTACAAGCAGCGCAAACATCAACCTGCGGTTAATCCCTACTCGCATGGTTCATAATCTCCCTGTTTCCCTAGTCGTGTACAACTTCCGTACCCGCAATAAAATCATGAAGGGAACGCTTATCCTCACGCAATGCCACCATAAAAATGCTCACAATGATTCCGATGCCAAGCGTTAACGCATACACGATTCCTGCTACGAGGTTTCGGAGCAGCATCGTTCCAATGCCCGGCGGCTCAAGAAAATCGAACTTTCGAATGCGAATGCGGCATATGCGCTTCCCAATGGTATAACCATTCCAATACACCGGCACTAGAAGGCCGTATAGAGCATAAATCAAATTACTGATCGGCTCATTCTCATAATCCCCTGTGATTATGCCTGCAATGATGGATAAAGGAAGTCCAATAATCAATCCATCCAGAATATTTGCGCCAAGTCGGATCCAAAAGCCAGCCACTTGGTTGTCGTTCATCCCATTCCCCCCTCAACGTTAAGAACCTCAAACAACTCAACGCTTTATTTTTTGAACCCTTCGTTTATCATTAGGCTGATCAAATTCTCTCCAGTTGCTCTTGATTTTTCTGAGATCCTGCTCGTGCCATCGACGAATCGTAGGCCCCATGAAACACAAAATACCGATGGTCAGGCTAATTATACTTAATATCAACGGTCCTCTTCCTACATAACTTAACATCGCCTCATACATCTCTTTGTTCCATGACGAGACATTCGATCCGAATATGGCAGCTGCGATATACCGGGTTCCATACAAAAAGGCGGATATGCAGATAAATATCATGCCCATCGTTTTATGATTCATAGGTGTTCAGTCCTTCCTTATGATAACTGGCCTGCTCTCCATGCTTGATAAAAAAGCTCTCTACACCATCCTTTAGTCCTATGTACACTTTATGCCTCAGTCAGCTTGCTGAACACAGAATCTCTCACGGATGCCTTACCTTCCCGCACATATTTCCCCAATCCCTGATATCATTGTAAACTCCAGCTTCTCATCGAACAATCACCGTAGTGAAGCCGTTCTGCTCCTTATCATAAACGATCGGGTTTTCTATCTAAAATATGCCGCTACCTGGCTCTCCATTTCATACTGATACGCAGCAGCCCGTAACCAATCGTAGCCCCTAGCGAATTCAAGATAAAATCATCGACATCGAAGCTCCCTCTCCGTGTGATCAGCTGTGCCATTTCGAGCAGGAACAACCCGATTACAAAGACACCCAGCATCTTCAGATAACGAAGCCGAAACAGGAGCGGGAGCAGCACGCCAAAAGGCACAAACACAGCGATATTCCCCATAATATTAATGATCGAGCTCGTCGAGCGAACAGGAAAATAGGTGACCATCGTCGAGAACGGAACCAGATTATAGCTGTATTCATGACGTACGGTCCGGCCGAAGCCCCAGAGCATCCAATAACCCAGCAAAATGGTGTATCCGATTAGAAGGATCAAGGCGATCATTTTATAAGGTGATTTCATTTACGTTCTCCCGGTTCGTCTGGCTCATACATATTTATCCAACATATAATCCTCAATGATCTCGATATTTCTACGCTCCTGAGCGTACTGCTTGATGTGATTCCTGATATTAGGATATAAAATAATGCCGTCAAGCTGGCTAAGCGGTATCCATTTCACATCGGATTGATTCGGATCCGGCGTAGGTGGAAGTTTAGGGAACGCCCCCTCTAGCGGATAACATTCAAAAATGATATACAACGTATGAATATCCGATATGTTATGGCGTACTTGCTTATGCGGGGCATTTTCATACACAAACGCGACAGGTCCTGCCTCAGCTTCCAACATGGTTTCCTCGTACAATTCTCTCAAGGCGCCTTCCACAATCGACTCTCCCGGCTCGGCTCCTCCCCCGGGCAAATTATAATGGACTCCGTTCTCGTCATCATATTCAACCAATAGAATCTGCTCGTCCTGAAAGACCAGGGCCGTCGGTCTCACCCGGATATGATATGTCACGTATCCACCTCTCTCTGCTAAAAACTTGGGGCAAACGCCCTTGGTCTGTCCATCATACAATTAGCGGTACCGAATAGGAATAGGTTCTACTGGAAAGTACACTAACGGACATCGACATATGTCATGCCTATGTTACGCCATGTTATAACCATCCAGCCTCACCGTTTCTCCGGTTTCGCGGGAGACATTCGCCGCCTCCAGAAAACGAATGATCTCCAGAGTTTCAGATAAGGGAACACCCGATACACCTGTCGTGAACATCTGCATGATCTGGTCCAACAGACTCGCGTAGTACGGTTTGGAATGCTCCATGATGTCCACAAAACTGCTGACCTCTGTACGATGAATGGTGATCCCGAAGCGATCATTGCCTGCACGATTGCCACGAATCGTCCCGATTCTCCCATCTTTCCAAACTGCTGTTAATACGTCATGGAACTCCGTTGCAGCAGTATGTACACTTTCGCACCCTGTACCGAGAACTCTGTACAGCATCTCAGCCTCGTGAATGCCATACCAGAACAATCCCGGCTGTGTGGGCTGAAGGGGAAGCGGTCCCGCGCAATCTACCCCGATGATATCCCCTTCCCCGCAACGGGCCAGTTCATCCTGAAGCCCTTGGGCATACCGAAGGGACGAGCTGCTCATCACCGTCACCTGAAACCGCTCGGCCAGTTCGATCATTTCCTTGGCATCCTTACTTGTCACCGCAAACGGTTTGTCAATAAATACCCGTCGGCAATACGGAGCAATCGCACGAAACAAGGATAAATGCGTCCTTCCGTCAACCGCTACCAGCATCACGGCATCGACTTGTTTTGCCACGTCTTCCGGACGATCCAATATCTCGGTTCCCCATGCAGCGAGTTCCTTCGTATATCCCTCCACCCGGCTCATGCTAAGCTCAAAGTCCGGCGACCCACCGGGAAAAGCTGCCGTTATCCGTGCGCCGGGAACGTAATATGGATGGTCTGTGTCAAACAGCATTTTCGAGAAAATGGAGACATGCGATGTATCCAAACCAATCATACCGATCTTTACTGTCATGAGTTTATCTCCCTCACCTTCAGGTTGAATATGATGCGCAAGCCTTGCCATTGCCCGTGTTACGGGACGAGATCCAGCAGCGCTGGAGCATATGCCTAGGCATTCACTCCATCATATCACCCCTGTTGTCTAATGGACGCAACTTTAATTCGTCTTTTAATCCAGGCTTGCATCCAATAGAAACAGACTGCCCCCGTCCGATTACAGACGTTGACAGCCTTCTTAGGTCGAGCAATAAATGCTTCGTGCAATTGAACAACGGGCAATCGCTCCATGCCTAAATCCAAAACGTTAACAACAACAGATCCTAAGGCTGCACATTCAGCGCCTGAACTTACAAGATACCTTCCATTTATCATGTGCACGCTAACCCCGCGGCTGCGGTTATGCCTCGATTTGTTCCAGATGATGAATCAGATGATCCACATAATCGTTAAACAACCACTCCAGCGTAACCTCCGTTTTGTCCGGGAGCACGCACTTTTTTTGAAAATCGGAGGTCTCGGCTGCTCGCATCACTCGCAGAATCATCCGGTTAAGGTGCTGCCACAGCGACAAAACTTCCGATGGATCATACTGATTCTGGTAATCGTGCACCTGAACCCAGTCGTTCTGTGCGTACCCCTGAATGGCAATGGGATACTCGGACAGCAAAATTTTCACGAACCGAACATGGTTATGAACCGCCGAGTCGCATAAATGGCCCAGGATCTCCTTTTTGGACCATTTATCAGGCGAAAGCTTCAAATTAAATTCCATCTCGCTCGTGGCGGTTACAATCTCCGTCATGTCAGCAATTAATTCGTCCAGCTTCAATATCGATTCCATGTTTTCTCTTCCTCCTTAAAAACTCCTCTCGGCCAACAAGCTTAGAGAGATTGATTCAGTTCTGTTCTTGTAAGCGGCAGTCCCATAAAATCGCTATAATCCTTGGCGGCTTCCATGAACTTCCCTTCCAGATCGCCTATCGGTGCGAACGGGTTTAATGTGATTTCGATGCCGCTGCGTTTGATCTCCCGCTTCCACACGCCGACGATTTCCCCGCCTATGACCATCAACGGTTGAAAAACCCCGTTGCGATGGGGGGCGATCTTGGGATCGTGCTCGGTCTCTATGATTGCGCTGCGGTCTTTGTAACCCAAGTAATATTCATCGAATCCCGGAAGCAGAACAACCGAATGGGTATCCCCAGACACCGGCGGACCAGAGGCTGAAACCCAGTATTCCGTACCATGCACATGGACAGATCGAAGCTCGGGTTTAATCATATCCAGGCCCCGTCTAGCTTCTGTCAGCGTCAGACCGCTCCACCATGCAAAATCCTGAATCGTTGCAGGCCCATGACCAGTAAAATATCGAAGCGCAAGCTCCGTCAATGATTCTTCGTATGTAAGCTCTCTGGAATTGCGTAC
Organism: Paenibacillus glucanolyticus NBRC 15330; assembly: GCF_004000885.1. GTDB lineage: Bacteria > Bacillota > Bacilli > Paenibacillales > Paenibacillaceae > Paenibacillus_AQ > Paenibacillus_AQ glucanolyticus. The sequence goes on along the minus strand of NZ_BIMC01000002.1, from coordinate 306,879 downwards.
CCATTCGTCCAGCAGCACGAAGGTTTGCTGTTTGCCTTCAAGCGGGCCGAAGCAGATCATGCCGCTTCGCCCCAAATACCCAAGAATATAATAGCCGCGGCCATTCTTTGTGCTGATTCCCGCTTCCTCCAGCAGCTCCATCAATCTGGGACGGGAGACGGGCGTACAGTCCTTCATGGCTTCATACAGAACATTTTTACATTTGTTCATGGTGGCTGCATCCAGATCAAGCTCCGTTTGTTTTTTCTGGTCGTTGGAATACAGGCGCGATTCTGTCAGCTTCACCATCCATTTAGCATCCTCAGCCGGTACGAAGAATATCGTCCCGCGCATCGGCCAGGTCAGCACAATCTTGCGATCCAGCACCGCCTGCTCCACATCATACAGCCTCGCAGATTGCGTACGCAGCCCGATCCCCCACACTGCCTGATGATAATCCTGTGCCTGCACAGCCCCGAGTCCTCTGACTGCTGCCTCCGGACTCTCATACTTCGTGCCTGTTATCCGCTGATTGAACAGCCTTGGATCCGATATGATTTGACTTGGCACCCCATCCACTCCCCCTGGTCATGAATATCGCAGCGTGCTCAACACCTCTTTATTTTAAATCCGGAATGGACATCCAGGCACGATCATTCTGCCAGCTCACCTCTACCGGTGTCTCGAAGAACGAAGTCAGATTGTCGCTTGTCAGCATATCCTTGGAAGGCCCCTTGCCAAATACACTGCCCCGGCGAATGAGCAAGGAGTGCGAGAAAATCGGCAGAATCTCTTCAATATGATGCGTAACGAACAGCAAAGTCGGTGCATCGGGTTTTGATGCCAGTGCAGTGATACTCGACAGCAGCGCTTCCCTCGACAGAAAATCAAGTCCGTTGCAGGCCTCGTCCAGAATCAGCAGTCTTGGGGATGCCATAAGCGCACGGGCGATCAGCAGCTTCTGCTTCTCCCCTTGCGAACAGGTTTCATAGGTACGGCCCAGCAAATGGATGCAATGAAAATCCTTCATCAGCTGCTCCGCTTGTTCCCGGTCCGCTTCATCAACCTTCTGGTATAAACCGATCGATGCATGTTTACCGCTAATCACGACATCGAGCGTAGACTCGCTGGGCCGGATTCTTTCTTGCAGAGAGGAGCTAACCCAGCCTATCGATTTACGCAATTCTCTTAAATCCACTCTGCCAAAAAGATTCCCGAGCACCGAAACAGTCCCGCTAGTCGGCCAGATGTACCCGTTAATCATATTCAAAATCGTTGTCTTGCCGGAGCCATTCAGCCCAAGAACCGCCCAATGCTCTCCTTGCTGTACCGTCCAATCCACGCCTGTAAGAACGGTCTTCTGTTCCCGTCTCCAGGTTACATTATTCAGTTCAATCGTCGTGTTCATTGCTGTTCCTCCCCTTTTTATTCGCTTGGTCGCCGCGTTTCTCTTTTCAAGGATTATACCAGCAATTACATATTCCTCAATAGTTAAATGATGTTAGGTTAAGTGACGCAATGGGGTGATAAATGACTGATACAGCCTTATTGCGCTACCCAGCATGGTTACGATCCTTTAGCATTTGTTGGATTTCCTCCAGAAGCTCCGTATTTCGAAGCATCAAGTCTTCATTTTGTTTCTTCGTTTCCTTATTTCGTTTAGCGCTATCCAAAACGAGCATAAAGCTGATCGCGGCCGAACAAATCGTCAGACCTTCAGCTAATATGGTAAGGTCAATTCCTGAGTTTAACCCCTCTACAACTCTGAACACGCCGATAAAGAATAAGATTGCAAGCACAACAAGAGAAAAACGGATCATTTCCTTCCGATTGAGCAGCAGTTCTGTTTTTTGTAAAACGTACACTAGCGGTTTACCAAGTATTTTCAAGCCATCCACGTACGCCTTTATGATAAAACTTAACATTCGTTTCTCACTTTCTTTGGACATCGCGTATTCTATTATCCCCGATATTAAAATAGGCGAAGTTATTACTAGTAATTTAAATATGGAAACAAGCATCCAACAAACTCCCCATTCTGAAAGCAATCACGAAATAAATATTGACAAATTAATTTATATATGTTATGATAAAATATTTACTATTTACACAATTATATTGATTTGATATTCTACTTCTGCTTAAACTTCTCTGGAAGATGAAATAGGGATAGGTGATATCCCTTAATAGTGGAGGTATGTAGATATGCTAATCAATCAAGGCATCAAAATGCTGGAAATTTCCGCCGCGATGATGGGAAGAATCGAAACGATCCATCCGACATTGATATGGGATCATCAGAATCTGGTTCTCATCGATACCGGCTATCCCGGACAGTTCGCGCTTATTCAGGAGCAGCTATCGAGCTGCGGAGTATCCGTTCAGGATATAACCAAAATCATTATATCACACCAGGATCTGGATCATATCGGCAGTTTGCCGGATGTAATTCGTAACAGCAACCGCACACCTGAAGTGTTCGCCAGCGAAATAGAGAAGCCTTACATCGAAGGGGACAAGAGACTTGTCAAATTATCTCCTGAGTCCATAACACAAGCGCTGGCTTCGCTTCCTGCCGCCGTTCCGCCGGAGTGGAAGAACGCTTTTAGGCATACTCTTGAGAACCCTCCCCAAGCGGAAGTGAACAGTATCCTGCACGATGGCGAGGAACTTCCGCTAGGTGGCGGCATCATAGTTATTCACACTCCGGGTCACACCCCAGGTCATACCAGCTTGTATCACCGACCGAGCAAAACCTTGATTGCCGCAGACGCAATGAACGTTAGAGACGGTCAGCTGCTGGGACCGGACCCGGCAGCCAGTTCTGACTTGGCGTTAGCCAAGCTTTCCTTACAGAAGCTCACTCACTATGATATTCATAACGTGATCTGTTATCATGGCGGCTTATATACCGATAACCCCAATCAACGAATCCGTGAATTATCTTACGAATGAAATCGTGAAAGCATCCTCACTCAAGAGCAAGATATCCTATTTCTTCAGCCATCATATCCAGCAAATCTCAAGATACCACGTATACGTGCCGCCCGCCGGTACCTCCGCTGCCGCCTGATGACCCATCGCATACGAAAGGTCGTCAAGCAGCCCCGTAGCAGGCTCAATCGCCAGATGATACTGCCCTTGGTAACCGCCATAGTTCGCCCACACCGATAAGTACGGCACCTTCTCTGGAGGGAACATCAAGCGGATGCCTTCTTCAGTCCGGGGATCATAGAGTGAAACCTTGCCCTCGGGCAGCTCTCCCGCAAAATAATATTTCTCTGCTGATTGCTCATGCCGGCTGCAGGTTCGATCCAAGCGGATATCCACTCTCTCCTCCAGTGGCTGCGGCCATTTCAGGACATCGCCGGTTATGCCCAATCGGCCTTGGGCGGAATACGATACAATCATCTCGGTCAGCTCTTCGGGAACCATCATCTCCATCCCCTCTTCAATCTGAAATAGCGGATGGGCCGCCCATAAGAAAGAGAACGGAAATTGGCTCGGATTGCAGACTTCATAATCGATCCGCAGGCAGTCCTCGCTGGCGAAGGAATATCTTTTGCGCAGTTGGTAAGGCATTCGGATCCCCTGTACGCTGCAATGAAGCTGCTCTTGCTCGCAGTGAACCGCCCACGGGATGGACCATACCTCGCCGTGATCCGGGAGCTCAGTTCCCTTCCATGGGAATGCAGGGTACCGGCATGTATTGATCGTCGGAAACATCTCATCCCAGCCGCTGCCGTCCCGATCTCCGAAGGAGCTTGCATATTCGTTCGCTTCCAGCTTTCCGGCTGGCTGCGTCAACCACTCCCGTCCGGTTCTGCAATTGCGGAGCGAGATTACCCTGCTTCCCAGTTCAGGCACCATAACCAGTTCCATAACCCCAGTGCTTCCTGTCCATACCTCATATCCATCCAGCTTCCCTTGGCTCCAGATCAACATGGTCATCCTTCTTCGTTCCTTCCATATAACCTTTGAAAAACACAACACAAATGCTCAAGGACCGTATACCATACGGTCCTTGATTTTGTACATCTTTGCGTATTGTCCCTTCGCACACATGGCGAGTAGCACGGGCACACCTGGAGGGCGTCCGAACACAATTAGATGGAAGCCGAGCACAGCGCCAAGTGTTGCGCCGCTCCTTGATGATGAGGCTCCAGCTTGAGCGCCTGCCCCAAGTGCTTCTCAGCATCCTGCCGTTTATTTAGGCCGAGATAGCCAAGGCCCATCATATAATGGCAGTGAATCTCGTTTCTTCTGTTCAGATCCTCGTCAAACACGAGGAAATCCGGCAGCGATACCGCAAAATAATCGATGCTCTGCGGCTCGAATATATGCTTCTCCCCGTAATCAATCAGCTTGTTGAAGCGACTCCGCGCCTCAAGCTCTCTGCCCAGCTGTCTTAGCCCGGCCCCTTGATAAAAAATCATGTGCGGCGGCTGATCGTTATAATACAACGCACTTGTCGGTTCATCCAGCCCTTCGGATGCTCGCTGGAAGTATATCTTCGCCTCTTCCAGTCGACCAATACCTTCGTACGCACAGCCTAAATAATAGTCGATGTTATTCTCTTGCGCGCCCGTGAGTTTGCCTTCATTGATGTTGAGCGGATACTGCTTGGCTGCAAGCAAATGCGTCACGGCTTCCTCATATCGATGCTCCATCAACAGGCCCTTCGCGAGCTCTACCCGAGCCAGTACGTATTGCGTCGGCACCTTACCCTCACCGCCCTCCCATGGATGGAAGTGACGTTTCAGAATCAATGCCAATGCCTCCTCGTAACGATTCAACGTGTTGTGCAGCGTAATATACTCCAGATATAAATCGTCGCGCAGCTCTACCAGCTCCATGTGCTCCTCCATCGCCTTCAAGCGATCAGCCGGGGCATGCCCTAACTTCTTATACAACTGGTCCAGCTCGTAGAAGACTCTGGCATCCGCCGGGTTCAGCGAGAACGCGGTTTGCAAGGATGCCAGCGCCTGGGCGTGGTCCTGCCTTTTGTTATAGTAAGCCAGCGCCAGATTCCGCTGCGGCGTAGGGAAGCTGTCATCCAGAGCGACTGACGCTTCCCAACTGCTTACGGCTTCCTCATAGCGCTTCTTGTCATACAGCAGATTCCCTAGGTAATACAACGCCTTGGCATCATCAGAATGAACCTTGAGCGCTTGCTTCAATGTTACATAGTCATATAGGGAATTCGGGAAGCAGTAGGACGAATCGGCCGCAGAGGCCATTCGATAAGAGGCGGATGCCTCTTCCTCTTGGTTCATTTTCATGTGGTAGCTGCCCTGATAATAATGAACCATCGGATATACCGCAGGACTGGTACGGCGTTCGATAAATTTGAGAATGTCCAAGGCATCGCCATACTGCCCCGCATCCGCATAATCCTGGGCAAGGGCGATATAGTGGTGCGGATCGTCACGCATAAGCTGGAAGAGCGACTCCAAAGTACGCTGACTGGTATCCTCTTGCTTCTGTTCTCGATATACATTTACCAGCTCATTTCTCGCACCCGCATCCATCGGATCCAGCTTGATGGTTTCCTGAAGCCACAGTTCCGCTTCGCTCAAGCGTCCCAGCCTTCTTAGGATGATGCTCTTGAGATGGCGCGCTTTGTAATTCCGGTACTGGGCAGCCAGGGATCGTTCGATTAGCTCGAACGCCTCCTCATACTCCTGCTTCTCGCAGGCAATCTGCGCCAATGCCAGATAACCCGCACCCTGCCAGGCTCCCGACCAGACAGACTTGTAAAAATAAGCGTATGCTTCATCAAGACGCCCCTGCCATTTCAGGGCTTTGCCCAAATGGTAGAACGGCTCGCTGTCATACGGACGTGCGTTATGGCGAGTCAAGGTCTCGATGGCTTTTTTGAAATAGGCTTCACTCTGCTCCAGGCAGCCCCTGCGCAGCAGCAGCAATCCGTAGGCGTTGTTCAGCCTCACATCCCCCGCATCGCGCCGAAGTCCGTCCGTATAGTAGGCTTCCGGTTCATAAGTGGCGTGCCGGTACTGTTCCAGATGCTGCCCTGCCAAGTAAAGGGCCTCGGTATTCTTCAATTCCTCCGGTGCACTAATCGCTTGGGCCGGGTCCGGAGTTCGCTCCAATCCGCGCGGCTTCGGTCGGTAGGACACCAATTCGCTGCCGTCCGCAGCAATAACCGCAAGCCTCAAATTCTCTTCATTCACATCGTGATCCAGCTCGATCACGCTCTTGAAGGTATCGGCAGGGGACAGCTTGACCTTACGGTCCAAATACGTCCGTCCCCCTCCCGTCAATAGAATGCGAGCCTCTTCCCTGACCGAGGTGGCATAGGCATGTACAACCGCCTGCTTGCCCTGGACTTCCAGGTTAACAGCCGCATCGATGGAAGCATTCTTCACCATGCCGATGTTTTTATACGGCATGAAGTACTGCTTGAAGCTCTTCTCCTCGTAAGGCGCGAGCCAGGTGAAATCCGGCTGGTTGTCGGTGTATACGCCGGTCATAAGCTCGATGTACGGACCGTCTTCGTCGGTCAGATTGCGGTCCCAGGCTTGGCCGAACTCGCCGTGACCCCACGTCCACTGTTTTTTGCCGGGGGAGATATGTTTATTGGCGACATGCAGAATTCCCGCATCCAAGCTATGATCATACCCGCCCACGAAATTGTAATCCGAATGATAGGCCATATAGGAAGTAGGTACCGGGATGTTGCGGTACTTGGAAATGTCCACGCCTGCGGAATAGTCCTGCTTATAGTAGGTGCCCGTCGCAATCGGGAACTTCGACACATCCCGTTTCCCATGGTCGAACACCGCATGAACATCCGGCGGGAATACGGACTGGGTGTGATCGTTGACGGCCACGGCCGGATTCGCCCACCAGAGAAAGGTCTGCGGCTCCGAGGTGCGATTATACATCTGCGCATGAATTTCCAGATAAGCCTTCCCCGGATAGAGCGTGAACCCGGTGGACACCTTCGTTCCGTACATTCGATCGATCTCGCCGACCCATACCGTTTGGCTGCCGTCTGGATTCCCTTCCAGCCTCCAATTCACTTCCCCATAGGTGTTCGGACGGTGATGCTGAGGCCAGTTGAATTCAATCCCCCCGGAAATCCAGGGGCCGGCAAGTCCAACTAAAGCCGGTTTGATCACTTGATTGTAGTACACAAAATCATAGTTGTTGGTTTTGTCGATGGCCCGGTAAATCCGCCCGCCAATCTCGGGCATGATTTGGATCTGGACATAATCATTCTCCAGGAAAATGATTCGGTAAGGCTTGGGCACCTTCTCATCGTGAATTTTATCAATGACAGGCAGCGGATATACTCTCCCCGAGCTCCCCTGATATACCCGTTTCTCCAGAAACATGGGGTTGCGGTCCGGCTTGCCCACCTCATACGTGGGGATTTCCACCGTCTGCTCCCATACCCTTACTTGCGATGGCTGTGTCATGATCATCATCCCTTTCGATTTCGTAAACTCCGCTGCTTCTGTTTCTATCTTAGTAGTCAGAGTTCACAAGAGCCATTGACGATCTCATGTTCATGATGGATTATATTCTGATTTTTCATATTCCACACGGTTGACAAACACCAGACCCCGAATCATAGTAGAACTATGGATACCTTACGAAAACCAGACGGATTTCAATCCCAGAAAATTATCGTCCTGCCGGATCGTATTATGCAAGAAGCTGCCCGGCATCCGCTTGTTCAGCCTCTGCATGTGACGGACATCGGATATTTCCCGCGTGCGCTTCATCACTATCGGGAGCGTCCGGAAGGCAGCGGGGCTTACATCGTTATGTATTGCGTGGAAGGAGAAGGCTGGTGCCGGATGAACGGCCATAAAGTAGTCCGGCTTCTTAAGGGCCAGGTGGTTGTCATTCCGCCGGGTACTCCGCATGCGTATGCTTCGTCGGAGCAGCATCCCTGGAGTATTTACTGGTGGCATATGAAAGGGCAATCTGCGGGCGATTATTACGAAGGCTTCAGCGACGCCGCGGAACCGGCGGTCATTCCGGTCGATCAATCGCGGCGAATGGTGGAGCTTTTCCAGGAGAGTTATGATCTGCTGCAAAAGGGATATACGCTGAACCATATCATCCATGTCTCGCAATTGGCGGGCCACCTGGCGGCCATCATCCGGCTTGCCCGGCTTCAGCCCCAGCATGGCCTTCAACTGCCGCACAAGCACGATCTGGACGAGACGCTGCGCTTCATGACAGAGCATCTGGAGCGCAATGTGAGCCTGAAGGAGCTTGCGGCTTACGCCAATCTGTCCGTCCCTCACTTCACCTTCCGATTCAAGGAAGCGACGGGTTATTCCCCGATTGATTACTACCTGCGCCTCAAGATCCAGCTTGCTTGCCAGCATCTGGACCTGACCGGCCAGAGCATCAAGGAGATCAGCCACCGGCTCGGGTTCCAGGACCCGTACTACTTCTCGCGGCTGTTCAAAAAAATCATGGGAAAGTCCCCTTCCGATTATCGGGATACCCGGAAGGGGTAGTCTCGTCGCCACCCAATTCGATCTTTACCACGTCTACTAGCCCTTACTATTTTCAGGAGGAAAAAGCGATGAACAAATCTCTGCTTGTCTTCATGATATTGGCTATCCTTATCTGTGGTTGCAGTAATAACAGTGATAGCGCGGATCAACCTGAGCCTGAGTATATCGGGTATGTCGTTCAACAAGAAGAGAACAGGATCTTGGTAACCCATTACGATGAACAATCCGAATTAAATGACGCGATTTGGATAAGAACCAAGAAAAATATAGCGTTAGGTCAAAAAGTTTCCATTGAACTCGATGGCGGCATCGAAACCTCCTATCCTGCCCAAGCTTCAGCTAAGAACATAGATATCATCAAAACCGAACAGCCTGAAGCATCCCGACTCACTCAGCAAGAAGTAATTATCAGGACATTGGATCACTTTAACACGATCGGATTGCCGTTTGTTAAATCGATTCATTATTCCGAGGCGAAGAATGTTTGGACCGTTGTCATGCTTGACGGCCAATCCGATGTAGTGAAGGATATGGAATATACAGTAGAGGGCTAGCGACGATAACATTGCCGTTAGCGTAGAAGTCAACGGCAAAAAAACGCCGTATCGTCTATAAGACACACGGCGTTTCCGTTCCGGTAGACAGCATCTATTCTTGAATCTGTATCCGATAAACCAAGCTGTCAAAATCCCCGCGCAAGGGCAGCTCAATTCCGATGTTCATCAGAGCCCTGCCACTCCACTCGCCCTCCACTCCCTCAATAGCATACGACTGATCGGCTTGCAGCCCTGTAAGCCGCAATCTTGGCAGCGGTTCGCCCAGCTTCTGGCTGTGCAGGAACGCAAACAGCACATTGTCGCTTCCATCCTCACTGCCATATTGTACGGCCGTTACCCCTTTATGCTGAAGCGATGACAACCGATACTGGCTGCCGAATTGGACCAAATGACGAATCGATTTATACTGCGAGACATACGCGGCCGACTGCTCCATCAGCTCATCGCTCCATTCATTCAGGTTTGCGCCGATACCGAGTGTCCCCATCATGGCGCTGTGGAAGCGGTACTTAAGAGATACTTCTCTCTTGTTCATGCCGGTCGGCGACTCGGTTACCCAGCAGGTCATCATCCGCGGCGCATACGTATACGAGAAGCCCTCCTGAATGCTGTGGCGGTCAAAGGCATCCGTATTATCGCTCGGCCAAGATTGGTCGGCATAACGGAAGATGCCGAGGTCGATACGTGCCCCGCCTCCGGCGCAGGTTTCGAATGCCACATGCGGGAATTTGCGCCGCAGCTCCGCCCAGATCTCGTACAGACTCTGTACGTGGCGAATCCAAATCTCCTTCTGGCGGTGCAGCGGATGATCCTTCATTCCGGGCTCCGTCACCGTCCGGTTCATATCCCATTTAATGAACTTGATGTCATGCTTCTCCAGCAGGTCGGTCATAAACTGCAGAATGTACGCCTTAACCTCCGGCTTGGACATGTTCAGCAGCAGCTGATTGCGAAGCTCGGACCGCTCCCGTGTCGCGAAATGGTACACCCAATCCGGGTGCTCACGGTACAGATCGCTGTCCGGATTGACAGCCTCGGGCTCCACCCAAATCCCGAATTCCATTCCGAGCTCATGTACCTTGTCGATCAGCTCGCTCAGGCCGTTCGGGAATTTCTCCCGGTTCACGTACCAATCGCCCAGCCCCGCTCGGTCGTGATTCCTCTGCCCGAACCAGCCGTCATCCACAACAAACAGTTCAACGCCCATGTGTGCCGCTCGCTCGGCGAGGGCCATCTGATCGGTGGCGTTCACATCGAAATACGTCGCTTCCCAGGAGTTATACAGCACAGGCCTGGTTTCACCACTCGGCAGCACGTCCGAATACTGGTACCGGTGCAGCTGTCGGCTCATCCCGCCGAAGCCGCCGCTGCTGTACCCCCCAACGAAGCAAGGGGTATCAAAGGTTTCACCTGCTCCGAGTACCCACTCGCTGTCAAAATCATGAATGCCTCCGGTCACACGAACATGATCGAACACCGTCCGCTCCGCCGTGATTCTCCAGTTCCCGCTCCAGGCCAACGCGCCGAACCAGACCTGCCCCTCCGATTCCGTCGCCTGTCCGTTATCCATCGCAAACCACGGGTTGGCATGGCTATCCGTAAAGCCTCTGCGGGATTCCAGCACCTTCTTCCCTTCACTGAGGAAGGTGTTCCGAAGCTGGAACTCCCCGGACCATTTTCCCGTCACATGCGTGAGTCGGTAATCCGCCAGATACGGCATAACCCAAGCGGCAGACTGCACGTTTTCCAGAACGATATCCGTCTCGCCGCGGTTCATGATCCGGGCTGTCCGCTCGATGAGGTCATGTTCAGGGATTACCCGGTATTCCAGCTGGACCTCAAACGGATACACGTCGTCCTTCGTCGTGATGACCAGGGCTTGCCTGCCATCCCGCTCCACCGTTTCATGCCCGGCATAACGAACCGACAGGTCGCGCACGCCGTCAGACATGCGGACCTTCAGGCTGGGCTCGCTGTATTTGACTCCGCCCCAGAAGCTGTATTCCTCTACCTCCGAATGCACTTCCGCGTCGAACGAGCTATGTGATCTCGGCTGAAGCAGCCGTGCCGCATCTTCCACCCCGACAGGCTGTCCCCAATACAGATGCTGCAAGCTGCCTTGGTCGTTAATCCCGAATAGATAAGTGCTGTGATGGGTCTGAATGGCAAAGACCCGATGCAACTCTTGATATTGAATGGTCACTGAATATCATCCTTCCGCTGCGCATTGATGTTGGATCATAGAGCAAAGGGGAGCCAAAAGACGAAGCATCTTCTGACTCCCCTCAGCACGATTATTTATCCCATAATTGTTGACGTTGGTTGTAGTTGTCCGTATAGATCTTTTCCAGCTTGGCGAGTCCTGCTGCCTCAACCTCTGCCATCATCTGGTTATAGGACTCCACCACCTGATCCTCGGAAGGCGACAGGGCCATCTTCAGAAAATATTTATTGATCGTATCATTCACCTTCGTCTCCATGATGGCCTCCGGCGTTCCGCCTGCAGGTCCCAAATTGTCATAAGGTGCCGTATCAAAGGACGTGTCCGCCAGATTCTTAATCGCCAGATCCGTGACCGGATCGGTTTGGTAACGGCCCATCAGGTCATACGGGGTACCGTCCTCGCCGGGACCGTTCTTGATCATCCAGGTCCACTTGCGGATACCGGTCGTACGAGAGGCCTCGTCCCAGTTCTTCTTGAAAGCATCCAGCACTTCCTGTCTTGGCACATGCTTGCCGTCCTTCATATCCCAATGCTCGCCCTCAACCCCCCACATCAGCAGGTACTGGCCTTCCTCGCTGGCGAGGAAATCCAGCAGCTTCATCGTTCTGACCGGATCCTTGTTGGAGCGGCTGATCGTGACCCCGTCCCAGCCCAGAGAGCTCTTCGGTCCGTAGGTTGTCTCTTCGGGCTTCACGCCCGGGGCCAGCACTTTATATTGATAGAATTGGCGCTCGTCCTCGGTGGCCTTATCGGCGGCTTCGGTTTTGAGCAGCGCATTCGCATTGCCCACATTCCACAGCGCTTCCGCCGTGGCAAATACGTTGCCGTTGCCCAGCTTCTGCTCGTACTGCTTGGTCTTCATCGTGGCCCATTCCTTATCGAGCAGCCCCTTGCGATACAGGGAATTCAGGAATTTAACCATTTCAAGGTAGCGGGGATCGCGAATGTCCTTCTTCAGCTCACCGTTCGTTTCGTAATACGGCATGATGCCGTACATCCCTTTGAAGCTGCCGCTGACGCTCCCGATATTCTCGCCATTAAGTGACATCGGAATGCTCTCTTTGCCGTCGATGGTCGGATATTTCTCTTTGAATTTTACCAGCAATGCCTCGAATTCTTCCGCCGTGAACGGCTCCCCATTGTCCATCTTATCGCCGACGCCGAGCTCCTTCATGATGTCCTTGCGCATCATGAATCCGAACACCGGGTACTGCTCCAGGCCGTACCAATTGGAGAAATAATAATTGTTGCCGTCCTCGCTTCTCGTTTTGGTCAGCGTATCGCCGTACATTTTCTGAATATTAGGTCCATGTTCTTCGATCAGATCATTCAGCGGAATGACCGCACCGGAGGTAATATATTTGTTCATGATATCGCTTCCACGACTCATCAAAATAACATCGGGAAGATCGCCGCTGGCCAGCATCAGGTTCAGCTTCTCTACCGGATTGCCCGTAGGCTGCTGGATTTCAACCGTGACCCCCGTCTTTTCCGTAATCACTTGCGCAACCGGATTGGTGAAGGCATCCCCCGTGTTTTGGTCAAACCAGGTTAACGTAATGGGTGCGCTGCTGTCCCCTTCCGTACCGCTGTCTCCGCCCGATGCCGCCTTCTGGTTGCCGCCGCATGCCGAAAGCGTTGTCATAACAAGGGCTGCTGCCAGAATCAATTTTAGTTTCTTCATACCCTGAACCCCTTTCTAAGGTCGTCATATTCATGTGATCGAATATATCTATCATTGTAAAAACAGGGAGTTCATTGTTCTATAACGCAATCTTACAATTCATAATGCAAAACGTCTGTCATTCCAACAAGGCCTGCTGCCTGTCCAGTTGATATTCGGGATGCCTATCGGAGATTACAGGTATCCGAATGGTGACCGCCGTTCCGATGCCGAGTCGGCTGAAGATGCTGACGCCATATTCCTCCCCATAGGTGAGCTTGATCCGGTCATCCACATTTTTCACGCCATACCCGGACAGATTGCCGGATTTATTCAGGGCTTGATCCAGCTGCTCCGGCGTCATCCCGATGCCATCATCAATAACCTGAAGTACAATGCCGTCACCCTCACGCCTCACCTTCACAATGATGTTGATCCCCGACTCATCCCATATGGCATGATTGATGCAGTTCTCAATGAACGGCTGCAGAATGAGCTTGATGGTCGTGGTCCCGAACAGCTGCTTATCCAGGTCATAATGCATATGCAGCTTGTCCCGAAACCGTATTTTCTGAATCGCCACATAGTTCTTCACCAGATTGATTTCCTGTTCCAGCAGAATGATGCGCTTCCCCTTATTCAGCGATACCCTGTAATACTTAGCCAAGTAATTAACCATCTGATACACCTGCATCGCCCCTTCCTTCAACGCCAGGGAAGATATCGAGGACAGGGTGTTGTACAGGAAATGGGGATTGATCTGCGCCTGCAGGGTGTTCAGTTCCGACTCTTTCCTTGCTATCTCCTTCACGTACCCGTCATGGATCAAGGTCTGAATGGTGGAGGCCATCTTATTGAATGCAAAGGACACCTGGCCGATCTCGTCATGCCCCATCGGTTTGATCGACAGCCGGAAATCCCCACGCTCCACCTTCCGAATCTGCTGCAGCAGCACCTCGATGCGCTTGGTCATGAACTTGGTCGTAAAATAGAGCAGCAGGATCGCGATGCCAATCGCTACGGCAGAATACCAGATGATATTCCTGGTCGCCTTGTTTGTATTGGCCAGCAGCTCGTCATATGGCACGGTAATGACCGTGGCCCAGCCGTTACTCAGCTTTTTATATGTAAAAAAGCGTTCCTGCCCGTGTATTCGAATATCGAAATAACCGTCGTCCTCCGTCAGCTTCTCCTGAATGGGAAATACGTCAAACAGCTGGTTCGACTTCAGCTCCTGATCTCCCGTGCTGATCACGCTGCCATTTTGGTCAATGATATAGACGCTCTTGTTATAGTTCTCCATCTTGATCAGGGAGTAAAATTCATTATCGTTAATGTCGATGGTCAGAATGCCGTACGGATGCTGCAGGCTGAAATAACTCAATGAACGCGCAATGGTGATTGACGCATCTTCGGCCCGGAAGTCCTCGGAATGGAAATACACCGTGTTTCCCGCGGCCTCCAGCACCTGTTCCTCTAACGATGGGGCTAGCTCCTCCGTATATTTGACATATTGACCGTCGGAATAGAGGGTATGGTTGCCCGTATAAATCGTAATGCCCAGAATGTTGGCATTCAGCGTCATCAGGGACGGCAGTGTGCGGTTGATATATTGGAACGCATCCAGATAATAATAAGCCTGCTCATAATCGGTAGACAGGTAATTACGGAGCTGGGCATCCATGTAGAGAATGTTCGACAGTTGATTGTAATACTCCAGCCGCTTCTCCACATTCGTGTTAATCTGTGCCAGCGATCCGTTGAGCGCGGTATAGGTATGCTCCGTAATGGTGCTGCGGGTCGAGGAATACGAGTAATAGATCAATAGCGAGAACGGCAGGATGATCACGATCAGGAAGATAAAAAAGAACTTGTGCCGAAGCCGCCAATTGGAATACGCGCGCTTCTGGCCGAGTGGGAAGGACCTCGCGATACGGCCCAGCCTTCCGAGTGGGCTATATGCTTTTTCGGTATTCATTAGGCGTGACTCCTTGGCTCTTGAGGAATAAGGAAATGAAGTAGGACGTGCTCTCGTAACCGACCCTTTGAGCGACATCCTGGACTTTCAGGGAATCGTCAGCCAGCAGCTCCTTGGCTTTGCTCAAGCGAATTCTCGTTAAATAATCATGGATCGTCATCCCGGTTTTCTCTTTGAAGATGGAACGCAAGTAGTTGGGAGACAGATATACCTGATCGGACAAACTGTTGATGGTAATGGCCTGATGAAAGGTCTGATCGATGGTCGTTCTCACCTGATGCACCAGTCTCGCATTTTTGTCCATGAATCGGTGTTCCAGCGTATCGATTGCATGCCGGGCAAACTCCAAGACAATCGCTTCGATTTCCATAATCGTCCGACATTGATAGATGGATTGGTAGAGCTCTGCCCGCTTGTGGCTCTCTGTCATCGGTTCATGGATCTGCTCCAGCAGGCGCTCCACCACGCCAATCGCAAAGTCGCACACCTCCGATTTCGTAATCCGAAGTTTAACTAACCGACTGAAGAACTCCCGCAGCTTCTGCGCGGCCTGTTCCGATGCCAGCTGATGAATATCCTCAAAATAAGCGGCCTCTTGAAAGGGAGGAATTTGGCGGCTCCCCAGCTGCCGCTGCACATCCTTGGCATAGATGACTCTCCCGTTCCCCACGTAGAACATCTCCTCCAGCATGAAACGCGTCTCCCGGTATAAATCCTGGACGCGGGACAGCTCCTCCGGTTCTTCATTGACAGCCGCCGTCATCGTAAAGCCGAGCGTACCCTGCAACTCCTTCAGCACATCTTCCCAAGTATACCGGCTCAGATGGTAAGCAGCATCCATCAGGATGCCAAGCTCCCCTTCCCGGCAGACAACAAAGTCAGCCTGCAGCTTTTTGTCCGCGAGCCATTCCTCCATATAAGTCTGAAGGCGTGCCAGGCCATCCTCCATGGACAGTCCCCATGGTGTGACGCTTTGACTATCGATACTCAGCAGAGCAAGGGTATACGTCTTCGGCTCCGAATCACGGGACAGCTTATGGTAGCTGCCAGCCAGGTTCAATAAGCGTTCCTCGTTCTTCTCAAAAATCATTTCTCTAACAATATTGGATTTGGTCACGCGAATCGAACGGTTCTTCATCCGTACTTCCTCGCAGCGCTGTTTCACTTTATCGATAACGCTTACAATTTCACTTAAATCCAGCGGCTTCAATAAATAGCCGACCGCTCCCACATTCAAAGCTGACTTCACATAATTGAATTCATCATGTCCGGTCAGGAATACGAACTGAATCCAGTCGAACTGCTCACTCACCTGCTTAGCCAAATCAAGTCCGTTCATCACAGGCATCTGGACGTCCGTCAGCACGATATCAGGCTGGATCACTTCAATCTTCTCAGCAGCATCCCTGCCATTCAGGGCTGTTCCGGCGACATATATCCCCATCTCTTCCCAACGAATATAATCTCGGATCATCTCAAGCTCTAGTTCTTCGTCATCCACGAGAAAAATGCTATACATGTTCATACCCCCTGTGTCAGCTTATCCCTTAATATTATAGCGATTTCGCCATTTTAACTATGGGAACAAACAATGTAAGTTATTTTCAAGCATCATTCGTTACATTGTCATATCGACACTCTTTTTTTGGGAGTCTTATAATTTTAGATAACTTGAGATGCGAGGTGCCCCATATGAAACCTGCTACAACACTACAGACGCGGAGTGACATCAACATAAGTCCTCCCGGAAAAAGACGATGGGCCATTCTGAAGCAGCAGAAATATCTATTCCTGATGATGCTGCCAGGTCTGATCTGGGCCATTGTATTTGCCTACACGCCCATGGTTGGTTTATACATGTCGTTTGTCAATTACCAGCCTACCCTGGGCGGCTTCTGGTCGACCCTGTTCACAAGCGAGTTCGTCGGCTTCGAATGGTTCCGCTACTTCTTCAACAACGGCGACTTCTGGATCGTTATGCGCAATACGCTGGCTTCCACGCTGATCACGCTTCTGTTCTCCTTCCCGATGCCGATTCTGATCGCCATCGCGATTAACGAAATCAAGAACGTGAAATTCAAAAAGACGGTGCAAACCGCCTCTTATCTTCCGTATTTCATTTCCTGGGTAATTGCGGCAAATATCATCGTCACCCTGCTGTCTTCAGATGGTGCAATAAACGGCATATTGAAGTTCTTCCATATCACCAATGAAAGCGTTTTATTCTTGCAGAACGGAAAATACTTCTGGTGGATCGTCGCGCTCGGCAATACGTGGAAGGATATGGGCTACAGCTCGATTATGTATCTGGCAGCGATATCGTCCATTAACCCGGAGCTGTACGAGGCTGCCAAGGTGGATGGCGCGAACCGATTCAAGCAGATTATGTTCATCACCCTGCCTCATCTGAAACCGACCATTGTCATTCTGTTGATCTTGGCACTCGGCGGCATTCTGAATGCGGGCTTCGACCAGCATTTCCTGCTGGGCAACGACCTGACGCGGGATTACTCGGACGTGCTGTCCACCTATTCGTTCCGCTACGGTATCCAGAACGGCATGTTCTCCTATGCGGCAGCCGTTGGCATGTTCAGCTCCGTTGTGGCCTTCATCATTGTGGTCATCGTCAACTATACGGCGAAGAAGCTCAACGGCCAGTCCCTATTCTAAACCATAAGGAGGTACATCCATGTTAAGCAAAAAAACCATGCCCGAACGTATCTTCGACGCCTCTTTATATGTATTCCTGGCCGGCATCTTTCTCGTGACCTTCTATCCCTTCTGGAATATCCTGGTCATCTCCCTGAACGATGCCACCGATACGATGCGGGGTAATCTGTACTTCTGGCCTAGAGTGCCTACCATCGAGAGTTACGTGACCATCTTCCGGAATCCGGAGATATGGAACGCCATTCAGGTGACCGTACTCCGGACGGTTGTCGGAACGGCGGCCTCCATCTTCTTCATCACGCTGCTCGCCTATCCGCTCAGCAAGCGCAGCCTGCTCGGCTGGAAATACTTCTCCTTCTTCTTTGTGTTCACGATGTATTTTGGCGGCGGCCTCATTCCAACCTATATGATTATCAAATCCCTGGGACTGATCGACTCCTTCTGGGTCTACATCTTCCCCGGCCTGATCGGCGTCTTCCTGATGATTCTCGTGCGTACCTTCATGGAGCAGATCCCCGGCGAGATCGAGGAATCCTCCAAAATCGACGGCGCGAACGACCTGCAGACGTTCTTCCGCATCATCATGCCGCTGTGCGTGCCGGTGCTCGCCACAATCGGCCTGTTCCTGGCCATCGGCCACTGGAACTCCTGGTATGACTCCTATGTCTATACCTACAAGCCGGAGCTCAAGACCTTGCAGGCCGTGCTGGTCAAAATCCTCAACCAGTTCCAAACCGCCGGCATGATATCCGATGCCCAGCAGTTGGCCCAGGGCTCCAAGCGGATCCCGGTGTCCAGCGAAAGCATCCGCATGGCGGTGACCATGGTCGCCACGCTGCCGATCATTATGGTGTATCCTTTTGTGCAAAGGTATTTTGTGAAGGGAATTATGATGGGGGCTATCAAGAGTTAGAATTTTGTTGGGAAAGAAGAGAAGCCCTTACCCGGGAGGGGTAAGGGCTTGATTTTAATTTCTAAAGCTAAGTAAGTATTGTTTATAAGAATCTTCTTTAACTTTTGCTTCGGAATTTTATCTCTTCTTGTTTTGTAATCAAATCTCAGATAATCTTCAGTTTTTAGACGCGTGGGTCAATAAATAGCTATACGCAATGGATAAGAAGCAAGTTTGTTGTAGCACTTAAAGGCTTCAAAAGCTCTTTTTACCAAGGGAACCAGTTCACCGGATACTGAATATACCGTGACTTTTCCTTGGCTAATCTATTGGGTGCTTTATGAGTTGTCATAAGGCATCGTCACGAAATTTACTGGAATAAAAAATCTCTACTTTTGTTTAAAAATTGGCAGCCATAAAAAAGATGAACCTTCTGACAAGACATTCAAAATACAACTACAGATTATCAAGCAATAAATGAGTAAATCCATCGCTATTAATTGCTAACCTAATATCGTATTCAGACCAAATCCATACTTGAGAATTAGTTATTAGGGGAACGAATTGATTACTTTGAAGTGCTTCCTTAATTTCAAAACGGAATCGCTCATCGCCTAGTTTCAGATAACGTTCAAGTCTATGTGGGGGATCAGATAAAAACTTGAATTGTTGGATTAACTCTTTTGGAGCAAATTCATCATAAGTAAGTGATTTAATTTTTAAAACTATATTATCTTGAACCATTAACTTTATTATAAATTCATCAAAAAATTGATAAACGACATCATAATTTCCCAATTTTAAAGTGTAATTTGAGAAACATAACTGTTGTATGCTCCTTTCAATATCCTTACTAAATAACTGACAATAGGAAAGGAGAGCCGAATCATCTACATGGTATAAGATTTGAAGTGGCCTCCCTTCATAAATTAATACTTCTCTTGTAATTCCTTGGTAACCTTATGCGTTGGCAACGTCTTGTATTCAGCTAAATCATTATCTAATGCCTTTTTAAATACTTTATCAACTGATTCTGTATTAACTATTCCTGACATTAACACATCAAATAAGTCCCTATAGAACTTATCCCTATTATTCATTATCTTTTGATGGTTTTTTGAGAAATTTTCATGTAAATAGCATAGAACACTAACATCAAGAAATATAGCTTTAGAATCGAAACTTTCATTTAAATGTTCATAAAAGTGAGCAGTCATTGTTTTAAAATTATTACTTCTAAATTGATTGCTTATGAAAATATGTCCACTTAGTTGATTCTTATCACTAAATGTCTGTATATAGTCATTTGAATTCAAAGTGTTTACATATTCAACTGCTTTTCTTTGCTCACTTTTATTAAGATCATATCCTTTTCCATTGGTATTCAGCTTACAGTCATAAGAAAACACTCGTTGACGAATCTTCCCGTCCTGTTTAAAAGCTAGAGCGAAGATTCCTTCCGGAACTTCTTTTCCAGAAAGTTCCTTGCCCCATTTTTCAGCGTTTGAAAAGATATCTTTCAATAAAGCGAACACATCATCCTCAAAAAACTTATCAGTGTACACTTTATTTTTAAGATCATATTCCGTCATTTCCCCAATCGAGTTATAAGCTTCGTTTGCTGCTGCAGACAAGAAAGTTTTAGTTCTTGTTTGTAATTTATTTGACCATTCTTCCATAAGTTTAGAGAACGTTTGTTCCCCTTCTATGTATATCTTACCAAAATTCACTGGCTCAACGCAACTATAATTAGAGTAATTAATAAGTCTTTCGGATTGACCTACTAGAACTAAGATTGTGGGTTTCATTAATCGGTTTAATTGTTTTAAAGCACTTTTTTGAAGAGATTTATCTGTTATTACAATTTGCAAACCCATTTCTATTTGTTGATGTGAAAGATGCAAGCATTTTAGTTCAACACTTCCAACTTTCAAAACGTTTTCCCTTACTAACTCCCATCGAGTTAATTTCTCATTGCATCTTTTTTTTATTAAGCCATATACTGCATCCAAGTTAACGGTAATGACTTTAGATGAGCGTTTCGATATTCTATCACCATCACAGTCTTTACAAGTATGAGGAACCTCTTCTGGTTCCTCATAAACATATTCAATTCGACAATGGGGGCAATAATAGAAACTATTTTGCAGTTCCATAAGAATAGACTGTTTTATCAATTGAGTAAGGATTGAATTGATAAATTCACTTGGTTTCTCAACTGTGCTTATTGTCATTAGATAATCAACTTTATCTGCCTTACCCTCATCAAACAGTTCATTTGATATTTCTCGATAAAGAGGAACCCCGAATTTATCCAGAAACTTCTCCTCAATTCGTTTTTTATTAACACTATCCAAATTACTATCGTCCATTGTAAAAATCACATTTCCGTTATCTAAAACTGTCGATCTAATTAACCTATTACCTAATGAAGATTTAAATTGTATGCTCTCCAGGTCCTTAATGCTTTCTAAATTAATCGTTCCATTAGTATGAGCCTCTTCTACAGAAGGCCAAATATCAAGAGAGTCTAATTCTAATGTTACTTGTGGTGAGTTTTTTAGAGGAGTCCCTCTAAACTTTATTTTAAATACCGTAAAATCTGTAACAATATCACCAGAAGCTGTAACTGAAGATCCTTTTAAAATAGAATTTACAAATACCTCTTTGTTATAGTCAACGAACACCTTTGATTGTATTTCTCCAAGGTTACTACCTAGTGTTGATTGTAAGTAATTTTTAATTGCTCCCTCTTCAGTAATCAAAGATTTTATTTCAACTGTTTTTTTATCAATATCAATCAGGAAAAGAGTGGGAGAAACCTCTCTATTCCTCGGTGCCGAAACGAAGTCAGCTCTTGGGGCATCACTTATTTGTCTATATAGAAGAACTAAAACTTTCTTTAAAATTATTGAATAGGAATATACTCGATACTGATTTTTTGAACCTGATGCTTTGTACAGAATGTCCCTTAATTTAATGTTATAAGTATACTCTTCTGCAATCTTTTTAGCTTCGCTGTATGGGATATTTTCCTTATCAAACACGAATAATTTTCCGGAAGCCTTGTTATCCCATAAATACCAAGTAAATAATTCAATTAGATGTACAGGGGACAAATGAAAAAGATGAAGAAGTTTAGCTAAAGATGATTTATCATATCTTTCATCTTCCAACTTCACACTTTCATAATATTTATCCAGACTTTTTTTCTTTCGATTTGAAAAGTCATGTAGCTTTAATAACAGCTTTCTTTCTTCTAAATCTAGTTTGAACAGCGCTTCCCTCAGACTCTCATCATCTTCAAATTCACCTAATTGATAAAGTTTTCTAAGTTCATTCAGTGCTGGCATTTTCATTTGTGCTAATATACTTTTTAATCTTGAATGCACCAAAATTGACTCAAGTTCATGTATTGCATCGTGCTTAACACCAATTTCTCTCCAAAATCCACTATCTAAAGAACTTTCTTTCATATATTGCTTATTTAGAACTTGCATATCCCCCACATCCCTTTTGACTAAATGCGAAACTATAAGATGTATTCCACATTATACTAGATTTACCTTCTATAATTCTGCATAAAACATGAAGCATCGACAAAAAATCCCGACTTTTTCTAGTCGAGCATTTTGATTTAATCAATCAATATCTTCTATAACAACCGTCAATTCCACCCGATTCCCTTCCCGAGCCCACCAGCTTCTTCAACGCCAGATTCTTCTCTACTCCAAACTTGTTAAATTCGAGCACTTTTGATGACAAATCATCGAATATGACAAATATAATTTTTTTGGAATCTTACCCCATTAAAGAAATAGATCTACCTCTCCCCAAAGCACATCATTCTACGCAAGACAAGCTGAAATCCCACAAAATAAAAACAAGTCGGAGCGCATGACCTATCCACGCTCCGGCCTGTTCAATTTCAGGTTATTTTGAATGAACTCTCGCTCCGACTTTTTCAGATACCTTAGGGAATTCTCAAAAGAATACAGGTACATGGAACGAAGCATCCTCAGCTTTTCGATTGAGCCATCCGCAATCACTTGCTTAATGGCCGAAACTATTTGGCTGTTCGTTACTCCGAATTTTCCTGGCTTTATAATATCTTCAATGGCAAGTAGCCTCTCTTCTTGTTGATTTTGTTCTTGCCCTGTCTCTTCATAAACCTGAACTTCTACGTGATCATCAATACTTATCTGCTCATTTTCACTTTGAGGCTGTTCTGGCATTGTTTGTTCACCTTCCAGTCTAACCTGATTACTCCCCTGGCTGATTATGCCTGTAACCCTATTCCTATTTGCCATAGCTTCAACCCCCATAAAAAGGATTTTTATTGAGTCGATCCTATCAACACACTTAAGCCTCTTACATCATTTTCCCGCAAACAAGAAATCGAGCTGTTGTTTTTACTCACCACAATTCTGACAATTCTTCATTTCATTCGTTCTCCTCTTCAATTGGTATATTTTGCTACGATCATATCATAAAAAAATAGAGATTTACATCTTTTTGTAGAGTATACTCCGTGGAAGTGCAATTACAAACACAATGATAATGAGTACAAAAAGAGGTATTGCCTTGAACTCAGAAGCAATTTTTGGACAAGTATTAAAGAACATTCGCAAGGAGCAGAAGGTAAGCCAAGAAGAACTGGCATTCCGCAGTAATCTTGATCGAACATACATATCCATGCTTGAACGAGGTATTCACCAACCCACATTAAATTCATTACTTGCCATTGCCGCTGCGCTGGATATGAAGGCTGCTGAGTTGGTAGGACTAGTTGAAGATGAGATGGAAAGTTATCAAAATTAAATTAAAAAACAAGCTGATTTCCTCGTATAAAGGGATATCAGCTTGTTTCAGGTAGCAATGAATTTGTAGGCAAAGTCGACCGCTCTACCTTCAAACAAATAAAATATCGATAATCATACATAGAAAAGAATGCCTTAAATCCGTAAATTCACATGTCAATATCCACGATTTATTGCTCAATTTTTCAGCTTATATTTAAGAAGTACCCGAATAACATTTTGAAACCTAGCGAATTCATTTTCCCAAACAAACACTCATTTTTTGTGTAATTACCGTATTCAACAAACTCGAATTATGTCTTTGGCTCCATCTTTCATCCAGCGCTTTACATCTCCCTAAAAAACTGAATGACCCACCTCATGCTACCTAAACATCTTATTACCAGTTCTGTGGCTGCACTATAGCCACCACTCTTGTATCAACACCCACCCCCATCTCCCTCCCCCCATAAAACACCCGCACACTCTTATCCTCATTCCCCCTCACCTTCGCCTCAACCAACTTCCCATCTTCCCAGCTCATATCCACCTCAATATTCCCTTTCGCCTTCAGCCCTTTCACACTTCCCATAGGCCATATCGCCGGGAGTGCCGGCAGGAGATAAATCTCCCCTTCGTGGCTCAGCAGCAGCATCTCCGCGATGGCGGCGGTGCCGCCAAAGTTGCCGTCGATGACAAAGATGTTGGCCTCGGCTCCGGCTACGCCGGGTTTGGAGTAGGTGAGCAGGTTGTCGAAGGAGAGCTCCCCGATCAGGTGAGCAATATGCTGGACGGCCTGGTTACCGTCATGCAGTCGGGCGTAGAAGAGACCGAATAGGGCGGCGGTAAACTCGATATCCTCCAGGTCGGCCCGGCTGTTCCGGTTCTCCAAGGTCACTCGGGCGGCCGCAGCTAGTTCCGGGGTATGGTGCGGCGTGATCTGGCTGCCGGGGTAAAGGGCAAATAGATGCGCCAAATGGCGGTGCTCCGGCTGCGCCTCCTCGTAATCCTCCAGCCATTCCTGCAGCTGCCCCTGCTTGCCGATCATCAGCGGCGGAAGCTGAATCAGCGCAGCCTGCCACTTCTGCTGAAGCTCCTCGTCCCTGCCCAGTGTCTGCGCTGCTTTCACACAGAACTCCAGCAAATCCCGGACCAATACCTGATCCATGGTCGGACCCATGGATAACTGCTGGTGCCCTTCTTCCCGATTGTCCGTATAGAAACTGTTCTCCGGCGAATTCGACGGTCCGGTCACCAGCCAGCCATACTTCGGATGTACCGTCATGTAATCCATGAAAAAGGCCGCTGCCTCCTTCAGAACGGGATAAGCCAGCTCCTCCAAGAACATCTCGTCGCGGCTGTAAGCATAATGCTCCATCATATGCGTGGCGATCCACAGCCCGCCCGTCACGTTCAGGCCCCAGGACGTCTCCCACCCCGGTGACGCGAATCCCCACGCGTTGGAGAATACATGCGCCACCCAGCCGTCGGCATCGTAATAATGTCGGGCTGCCGAGCGACCAGCCTCGGATAATTCCTGGATATACTGCATGAGCGGCCGATGGCTCTCGCTTAAGTTCACCGCCTCCGTCGGAAAATAGTTCATCTGGGTGTTCATGTCCAGGTGATAATCGCAGCTCCAGGCCATCTTGTTGGCCTCACCGTCATTCCATATCCCCTGCAGATGCATCGGCAGGACAGAATCTTCGCGGGAACCGCTGATCGTCAAATACCGCCCATATTGAAAAAACAGTGCAAACAACGCCGGGTCATCCAACTGCCCCCCCTTGAACCTGGCGATCCGCTCATCCGTTGGCAGACCCGAGTGCACCGAGCTTCCCAGATCCATACTTACGCGTGCATACAACGGCTGATAATCCGCAAGATGATCTGTCCGCAGCGCCTCGTATCCCTTCCGCATGGCCTGCTCCAGCTGCAACGCGCTTTTCTCTCGCCAGCTCTCACCTTCCTGACGGTAATCCGTATTCACCGCAAAATAAATCGACATCTCATCCGCGCCCGCGACCGTAATGGTGCCAGCGGAGCCGCTCAACTGCCCACCTTCTGCCACTACGCGCAGCAAGCCTTGGCAGGACACGCCGCACTCGCCGTTGCTGTGAATGTTTTCCCATGCCTTCCCCTGGAATTCGATTGTGTCCTTCCCTGTAACCGTGGTTTGAAAAGGATCGTTGTCCCCCTGAATCGAGATGCTGCATGTCACGCCTAACGAACCATGGCTCCGTATCCGGGATACCATCACCTGATCCGCATGGGTAGCAAATACCTCCCGCGCCATCTCCATCCCTTCCACCTCGCAAGCCGAACGCACAACCGCCTCATCCAGATCCAGCTCCCGGTGGAACAGCGGTTCCGCCTCTCCACTAGAATCCAAGGCTGGCTCTGGCTTCGTGTTCTGCTCAAAATCCAGAATAACCTGACATAGTCCCAGATTCGTGCCAAAATTCAGCTTCTCCGGCTGCAGATACTCCTTGGCCAGTCGATCACCTCCGCGATAATCACCCTGGAAAAAATGCTGCCGCATCCGCTCCAAATCCGCTTGGCTATTGCTGCGGCCCTGGACCGGCTCGGGCTGCCCGGACCAGTAGGTGGTTTCGGTAATATTCCAGACTTCCCGATGCGGGGCGGACAGAACCACATTCCCCATTCGGCCGTTGCCGATCGGCAGTCCTTGCGTCCAGCTCTGAGCCGGTTTCGTGTACCATAGTTTCATATCTGTCATGTTGTTTTCTCCTCTTCATTTGATTTTCCAGTATGGAGACAAGCACTATCCTTACAGCAAAAGCAAGAAATCGCGATCCCCGGATGGAGCCGAGAACCGCGATGAACTTGTAGATGTACATAATGAATCGATGACAACTTGTTATGGATTAGGGACAATTTTCAAAAGCTTGGATTCAGCCGCTTGCAGCACCACATCCAGCGAAGTGCCCGTTACCGTCCGGGATTGACCGCTCCACAGGTCCGTCACCGTATAGGACGCTGCCCCTTCCGAAGCGATACCCGCCCGCACCAAATCCACGGTGCGCTGTGCCGCATTTTGTGTATAGTTAAACACAGCTACATAGCGGGTTCCCTGATCGTCCAGCACGAATACGTTCGCGGCCTGCGTGCCCGTGTTGCCTTCTACCGGCCGGAACGCCTTGCCCTTCATCGCAAGCTTATTCACTTCCGGATTCGTCAGCAGCGTTTCCATGTACTGCCGGGCCGTTGCATCGGTTACATCATCCGAATTCAGGAAGACCGTGCCGGAGATGGCAGCCGCATTCACGCGCGAACGTGCTCCCTCTATCGATCCGCCCTTGGTCAAGTGCATGTAGTCCGGATCGGTATAATGATAGATCGTTCCGTTCTGCCACCAGCCGTACGTCAGATTGTTCAATTGGTATTCCGTACTGCCGATGCTGCCGTCGATATCGCAGGAGATGCGGCGGCTGTGCGCATATTGGCTGGGAAAGAGCGGCGCGATGGAATCACTGATGAACATCGAGCCATTCAGCACCTCATTCAGATAAGCCATCCCTTGGTTATAGGCCTGTATGCCGGTTTGAACCTTCGGATCATAATGCTTGCCTTCCATTGCCCCGTGGCTTAGAAAATCGATTTTGATATATTCGAAGCCCTTGCTCTTAAAATTATTCATATAATAATAGATCCGCTGCTTCACGCCGGGATGCGTCGGATCGACGGCGTATGCACCGTCCAGCGTTGGCAGCACATTGCCTTCCGGATCACGAAGCACAATGTCACCGTACTTGTACTGACCATTCGTCCCTTCCACTACCTGCTCCATGTTGTTGCCCCAATACACAAATGGCGAATAATAGATGCCCGCCTTCTGTCCATTGCCGTGAATCACCTGAACCAGATCGCTCAGCTGCTGATCGGTCATATTATCCCAGTAGGAATCGAGATTGATATAGATATGACCTTCATTGTTAAAAGACTCATCCTGAATATGATCTCTGAAATAATTCGAGACGGAAACCGCCTTGTCGTAACTCAGACCACTGTCATACGCTCCCCAACTGTTCCAGCCGACCGGAACGCCTTGAGGAATACCCTCGCCAAAGGCTAACGGAGGCTCGATGGCTGCATTCACATGACCAAACGCCTCAAGACCGGTCCGATAATCCTCGAAAAAACCGACCATGATCTTAGGCGAAGCAACTTGCTTGCCCGTTACTTTTCCATGCGGGATCGTGTCCCACGTGGAGGTAGATGACGTAAATCCGCCATATACACGCAATGTATTCAATTTATCATTCGTGCCGCTCCAATAGATGCCGGTCTTCCACGTGTCATGCGTTACCGAACCGATGACCAGGCCGTTCCGGCTCGTATTGTCATAGATGGCCGTAAGCTCCGAACTGATGTACAGACCGTTGTTTAGACCTGTATTCATCGTCTTCGCCTGATATCTGGACCACGCATCATTATCGAACGGGACGACGAGAACCCGGTTATCATCATAGCTGCCGATATCGATGCCGCCCCTCGCTTCCATCGCAATGGGTGCTATATTCGCCGTAGATAGCTCCGTTTTGTGTGAGGCTACCGTTTCCGTAAGCAAATACGGTCCGTCATTATAGATGTAATAGATTTGACTAAGCGATGGCAATCCGCCATGCTCATTCACGACCGTCACCTTGATGCCCTTGCCGGTTGCATCCTGAAACGGGATGATTTGATTTTTGTTAAACTTGTGATGTTTGTAATCGGTGCTCGCCACCATCTGGTCGAGTTCAATCTCGCTGTATAACCCCTTGGCAACCACTTGGCCGTTCCAATTGAACTGCGACAACCCGGTTGAAGTGTTGTACATCAGCTCATACGTCTGATTGGATACCTTGAAGCCCTTGGCATACTCGGTCAGGGTGATGGAGCCGTAGGGAGTGACTTGTTTTTGCCGGCCCAGATCGCCGATGTCCCCATCGCTGCCTGATCCGTCATCGCCCGCAGAATGATAACTCAGCTCAATCTTGTCGAGATCCGGAGAGTAACCGCCTGCGTCATCGAACAGAATCGTGTTGCTGCCCTGATGCAAGGCAATTTGAATCTTATAGGTGCCCATCGTGTTCCAATCCGCTGTTTTCGGAAAACTGAAGTTCTCCTTCTCCGCCCCGTTCACCGAGATCGAAGCCGCGCGGGAATCCCCGGAGATGTAGAACATATTCATATCGTAGACACCGGCCTTATCGACCTGAATTTGATTAAATTTCAGCGAGGAGCCGCCATACAGATTGCCGACCTTTTGCCCGCCTGAACAAAAGCCGCAATCGACAACGCCCGCATTCCCGGTCAATGTGTTCATAGTGGACTCCGCCTCGTAAGATAGGACGCTTCCCGCCATCGTACTCGCCGTCTCCTGCTGCTCCGCCGCAGCCAGTGAGCCTCCAAGCGCAGCACCCGCAAGCAGAATCGATAAGAACAGCATGAATGACCTTCGGAAGAACCTGTATGTTTGGATATTCACTGAACCTCTCCTCCTCATCTTCTTAATTGGGACTTAGCTTCAGGATTTTCGACTCGGCAGGCGCCAGCTCGATCACGAGTGTTTCATTGGCCTCAGCGACCGTGTCTTCCCACACGTCCAGCACCTTGTAAGAAGCGTGAGCATCCAGCCCGCAGCGCGCCAAGGAGACGGTCTTCTGCGCGGACTGGGCCGCATCGAAGTTGAATACCGCAATATAAGCCGTTCCCGCTTCGCTTGGATGTGTCAGCACAAACGTATCCGCAGCATGTTTGCCCAGATTCCCCTCGACAGGGACAAAGGTTCTCCCCAGTCTGGCAATCTCGATGATCCCCTCATTCCCCAGCCAGTTCTTGGCGCGCCATGCGGCTTCCTCATGACGGAAATCATCGCCCAGCAGCAGCACCGTGCCCGAGATCACGGACGCGGTCAGGCGGCTTCGCCCTTCGTGACGGGTCGTCGAGTCCTGATTGAAGCTTTTATAGATCACGGCATGATCCGGATCGTTAAAACGGTACAGCGTATCGTTCATCCACCACCCGTGCGTCAGCGAGTTCAGCAAATATTCCGAGTCCTGGATCGTCCCGAACACATCGCAGGAGATTCTGCGGCTATGCGCATAGGAATAAGGGAACAGCGGCGCGATCGACAGGTTGATGAAGAACGGTCTGCCGATTCGCTCCGGGGAGAGTTTATCCGTCAGATATGATAGACCGTAATTGTATGCAGCGATCCCCGTCGTAATATCCGGGTTATAATGCTTGCCTTCCAGAGCCCCGTGCGCCATGAAGTCCAGCTTGATGTACTCAAAGCCCTCGGCTACGAATTTATCCATGTACCAATCGATTCGGGCCAGATTCCCGGGATGCGTAGGATCAATCGCAAGTCCGCCTGCAATATCCGGCAAAATCTCGCCATCCTGATCACGAAGCAGGATATCGCCATAGGTATACTTCCCATCGGTGCCCTCAACGGGGCTGCCGAACCCAGCCGGACTTCCCCAAAATGCAAACGGCGTCCAGTATGTACCGGGCCGATGCCCATTCTCGCGGACCCTTCGCAACGCATCCTCCATCTCGGCTGGTGTAAGCCGATCCCAGAAGGCATCGAAATTAATGTACAGCGTGTTCTCATTGTGAAAACCCTGCGGCTGAACCTCCCGCTTCAGAAAATCGCTGGTTGCCGTATACAGCTCGTAATCCAGCGTGCTCATCGCCGCTGACCAGCTGTTCCAGCCCATCGGGACGCCGCCTTCCCATGTCAGCGCTGGCGCAACCTTTGTGTTTGCTTCCCCATACGCTTCGAGCCCTGCCCGGTAATCGTCATAATCCCCTACAAAAACCAGCGGAGATTCGATGCGCGTTCCTCTCACATGACCATGGGGCTGCGAATCGCGGGTCATGATGTCCGCTGCGCCTGCGTACACTTCGAGTTCATCCAGTCTTTTCGGCGTCTCTCCCTTCACGCGAATCCCGGTCTTCCACACATCATGACTGATCGAGCCGAGAATCAGCCCGCTCCGGCTATCCGGCTGGAACAAGGCCGTCACTTCATAACTCTCGGTTTCCAGCGGAGCCGTCTCTGTCAGATAACGCACCCATTTGTCATTATCATATGGAACGCGAAGCACATGCAGCGCCTCATCCGGAACCGTCTCATTCCCGCTCGATACCGCTTGGGTGCTCACTACCGCGATGCGGTTGACCTTGATTTCCTCCTGCCCTACAACGACGACCCGAGAGATGAAGAACGAAGCTCCCTCGTAAACATAAAAATGCTGCTCCAGTCCAGGAAGCAGGTCGGATTCATGCTGAATTACGGCATGCACGCCTGATCCAAATGCATCCTCAATCTTCTCGGGCTGACCTACCATAACATGGCGGTCATAATTCCCCGCATGGTATTCCCGGCCATGCCACCGAAAGCCGCTGCGCACGGCTTGCAGAGTAAATCCCTTGCTGCCTGCATAAGCGTACTCGCCTTTTTCCAAATCCACTTCAAGGGCCATCAAGCCGTTTGTTACCCGGACGAGAGTATCGGCATTCACCCCCACCTTCACGGCCATATCGCGATTCGTTACCACTTGTAGATTGCCTCCTTTTTACACTTGCATCTGTGCTGCATTGAAGCCGTTTGGTTGAACACGCCTTTCGCAGCTTGCTACCATTATAGAAGCGTGGGTAAAGCGCTTACTATACAACGATCCTCCGATCCATATCGGGATGTGACGTTTCTTGAACGATGCCGTTGTTGAAATGCAATATGGCCCTTTCCGCTAAGGAATCCGTAAAACGTTCTGGTCGTGTCACTGGGGGTCTTTAAGTCCACCCAACCCAGCCGACCTGTGGTTTGGTTACCCATCATTGAAGTTCCTCCTCCAAATGCAAAAAAGCGCACACTCCATCTAAGGAATGTGCGCAGATGCGCTAAATGATATTTATTTCATATGTACAGGAGATCATGGTGAAAACACTAACGTCATAACCATCTTTTATCCCATCACAGCCCCTATGATTTGTGATAAAACGACAAATTTTTTCATTGACAACCTCTAAAAGAGACTATATATTAAGATGAAAATGATAATCATTATCATGACTGTCAAGGGCCCGAAAGTTACGATTTTGATCTCCGGAGCAGAAAGCGAATACATCTTTTCCAAGATAGACGATTTACAAACTCAGATCATAATAAGGAAGGGTTATTTCAATGATGGCAAACCGTAAATTTTTACTACAAGCACTAATACTTCTGCTCGTGCTTACAGTAGCATTAGTGGGCTGTTCCAGCCCGGAATCCAGCTCAACACCTGCAACTGATTCGGCCGCGACGAATTCAGCAAGCACCGAAACACCAAGTACGGAAACACCCGCTTCCTCAGATACAGAGACTCAATATCCACTTACCATCAAACATGCTCTTGGAGAAACGGTTATTGAGAGCAAGCCTGAACGCATCACTACCGTTCAATGGGCCAATCACGACGTCGTTCTCGCTCTTGGCGTTGTTCCTGTAGGTTTCTCGGCAGCGAACTTCGGCGTTCAGGATGACAGCGGACTTCTGCCTTGGACTGCGAAGAAGCTCGAAGAGCTCGGCGTCAAGGACCCGAATGTATTCCAGGATACGGACGGTCTTGATTTTGAAGCTATTTCGGACTCCAACCCCGATGTTATTCTTGCCGCTTACTCCGGCATAACCCAGGAAGAATACGATCTTCTTAGCAAAATCGCTCCGGTTGTAGCTTATCCAACCGCTCCTTGGGCAACCACGTGGCGTGAGCAAGTCACTTATAACGCAATGGGTATGGGTATGGAAGCCGAAGGCGAACAGCTCATTAAGGACACCGAGGACATGATTAAAGAAAAATTAAGCGCCTATCCTCAGATTAAAGACAAAAAAGTCGTATGGGTTAACTTCTCCGCTGAAGATATGTCTAAACTACATATATACACACCCGTGGATTCTCGCGTATCTTTCCTGCATGAGCTCGGGATGGTTTATCCTGAGAGCATCACGAAACAGATTACGGACCCGAACAGCTACTCCTTGAATTTAAGCGGAGAGAATGCTGAGGCCCTTAAAGATGCAGATCTAATCGTTGGATATGGCAATGACGAGCTGTTGAAAGCCATTCAGGCCGATCCGCTGCTTGGTAAAATCCCTGCAATCAAGAGAGGTTCTGTTGCGTTTATTGAGAGCGACACACCATTGGTAGCTGCCGGAACGCCAAATCCGCTGTCGATCTCTTATACCATCGATGATTACCTGAAATTAATCGGCGGAGCTATTGACAAGATAAATGAATAGTTCATCGATTCCGAACAACAATACGCTGCGCTCAAATACCCCGAAGCATTTTACATGGGTTCTGGTCATGTGTGTTATCCTGCTGGGTGCAAGCGTGGTAGCTTCACTGGCGTTTGGCTCTCGGCCCGTGAGATTTGATGAGCTGATTGACGGCTTATTTCGCCCGGACGTGGATTCCTTCGGGGCAAACATTGTCCGCAAACGGGTTTCCCGAACCGTTTTCAGTTTGTTTTGCGGGGCGGCTCTGGGCGTTTCCGGAGCCCTTATGCAGGCAGTCACCCGCAACCCGCTTGCCGACCCCAGTATATTGGGCGTAAATACAGGCGCATCCCTGTTTGTGGTGTGCGGCATCGCGTTCTTGAACATCACCAGCGCGAGTCAATATATATGGCTGGCTTTAGCCGGGGCTGCGATTACTGCAGTGTTTGTATTCGGAATCGGCTCGATGGGGCGTGGCGGAGCCACGCCCATTAAGCTTGTGCTGGCCGGTGCCGCCGTAAGCGCTGCTCTATCTTCCCTGGTTACAGCCATCATGATTCCACGCTCTTACGTCATGGACCAATTCAGGTTCTGGCAAGTGGGAAGCGTTGGCTCGGCAACCTGGAGTGCGATTGGCACCTTCATCCCGTTTCTGATTGTGGGTGTAATTATCGCATTTATGACCGCCCCGGCATTAAACGCGCTGGCGCTGGGAGACGATGTTGCGACAGGACTCGGCGTACGAACAGGAACCCTGCGTTTTATTGCAGCGCTTGCTGGCGTTCTGTTGTGCGGTGCGGCTACCGCTCTGGCTGGACCTATCGGTTTTATCGGCTTGTTATCCACTCACGTCGTACGCCTTATTCTTGGGCCTGATTTACGTTTTGTTATACCGATGTCAGCCATCGCCGGAGCGATCATTCTAACGGTATCCGACGTCGGCGGCCGGCTCATCGGCAACCCGGGAGAACTTGAAGTGGGTGTAGTTACAGCGTTTATAGGAGCTCCCATCTTAATCATGCTAGCGATGCGATCGAAAGTGCGTTCATTATGACAAATCATTCTATGGAATTTATTATGGCGGGCCGACGTCAAAGACGCCGCCGCTGGATACTTGTTACCAGTCTCCTTGCTGTGCTTGCATGTTTGCTGTGCAGTGCCATGCTATTACTCGGGAACACCATCTATCCGATTCAAGATGTAATCCGAGCGCTTTCGGGAGAACAAATCAAAGGTGTTTCTTTTGCCGTGAGTACCATACGTCTACCGAGAATGCTGGCGGGGCTTTTTGCCGGGTTTGCCTTCGGCGTTGCCGGGTTCACGTTCCAGACCATGCTGCGGAATCCCCTGGCGAACCCCAATGTCATCGGGATTACGTCAGGCTCAAGCGCTGCAGCTGTTTTTTGCATCGTAATCCTTCATGCAAACGGAGCTGTCGTTTCCCTGGCTGCGGTCATTGCGGGCCTGGCCACAGTATTATTCATTTATGTACTCTCCAGAGGCAAGGTATTCTCCATCGGACGGTTAATTCTGATCGGAATCGGCATCCAGGCTATGCTTGACGCTGTCATCTCTTACCTTCTATTGGTTAGTTCCGAGAAAGATGTTCCCTCAGCGCTCCGATGGCTCACGGGCAGCCTCAACGGCTCCCAATTGCAAGAGCTGCCGCCTCTGGTTATTACGGTGATCATCTGTTCGCCAATCGTCATAATGCTGAGCAAACATCTAAGCATATTGGAGCTTGGAGAACAAACGGCTTCCTCTCTCGGGGTAGACACGGACAAGACCCGAATTGTGCTTATTGTGAGTTCCGTCTGCATGGTTGCCATTGCTACCGCTACCACGGGTCCGATCGCCTTTGTCTCCTTCCTGGCGGGACCAATCGCCAAAAGACTCGTGGGCGCCGGCTCCTCGAACGCCCTTCCGGCAGGCCTTGTTGGCGTTAATCTAGTCCTGGCGGCAGATCTA
Organism: Paenibacillus glucanolyticus NBRC 15330; assembly: GCF_004000885.1. GTDB lineage: Bacteria > Bacillota > Bacilli > Paenibacillales > Paenibacillaceae > Paenibacillus_AQ > Paenibacillus_AQ glucanolyticus. Next base: position 272,368 of record NZ_BIMC01000002.1, on the reverse strand, counting down.
ATCGGACAGTTTGCTTTTGAGTACAGATTCCCCGTAGGCATCATTACCGGATTACTCGGAGCGCCTTATCTGATCTTCCTGTTAATCCGAATGAATCGAAAGGGGGAATTATAATGAAACCGACACCTATTTTTCAAGGCGAGCAAATCGTAGCGGGCTATGATAATAAAGCAGTTATTCACGGTGTAGACCTGCTTATCCCGAGCAACAAAATAAGCGTTATTATTGGATCCAATGGCTGCGGGAAGTCTACGCTGCTTAAAACATTGGCCAGGCTTATCAAGCCCATATCGGGGAGCGTTACTCTGGACGGCAAGCCCATCAGCAAAATCCCGGCCAAACAATTGGCCCGAGTGGTAGGATTGCTGCCGCAGTCCCCCATCGTTCCGGAAGGGATCTCTGTAGCGGATTTGGTTGGACGAGGAAGGTTTCCGCACCAATCGCTGCTGAGCGGATGGACCAAGAAGGATCACGAGGCTGTTGCCGAAGCGATGACCATTATGAATATAACCGAGTTTGCCAACCATAATATTGACGAGCTTTCAGGCGGTCAACGACAGCGCGTCTGGATTGCCATGGCTCTGGCGCAGCAAACCGATATCTTGTTTCTCGATGAACCGACAACCTTTTTGGATATCACGTATCAAGTCGAGATTCTGGACCTGCTCACCGATCTAAACCGAAAACACGGAACAACAATTGTCATGGTGCTTCATGATATCAACTTGTCCGCGCGTTATGCAGACCATATTTTTGCGCTGGATACAGGAAAGCTTGTCGCTGAAGGTACGCCAACCGAGGTTATTACTAGCACGCTGGTCAAAGACATTTTCGGGCTTAATTGCACGGTGATCTCGGACCCCGTCTCGGGATCGCCTCTGGTAGTACCCAAAGGACGATATCATGTGAGTGATCCACATCCTTCTTAAATAAGGAACAAGCCCCCCCCTCGGGGGCTGCTTCCAATTCTCACGATGAAGTTAAAGAATGCAAGCTCATGTCCTCCAAACCTTAAACATGCTTCCACCATACCCCCGCACACTCCGGCACGGTTGACCATTGGTTTGCCTGAATTTTATCTGATAACTCCTCTCCGAAAAAGAACCCTGTGCACTGCTGCGCCTCTTCCACCGTATCAAACACATAGTCCATCCGGATCCAACGATGGTTAAATCCATATGTACGCTCTAATTGTGCATAATAATCCACTAGGAAGTCAGGAGGGTTCGGCGTATCTGTGCCGGTTCCCATCGTCTCCAGAATGATTATCGTCCCGCCCGGCCTCAAGACACGCTGCAGCTCAGCCATCACCTGCTCCAGATTCTGACTGCAGTTCTCTTGGTTTGAATGAGCCAGATAACTGATGCTCCAGCCCGACACCACCAGGTCCACGCTCGATGAAGCAAGCGGCAAGCTGCGATGATCGGCAACCACCGTAGTCCAATTGCGCGTATGGTGAAGGTGAATAAACTTGTCATCCAAAATATCCAGCATCGGCTGCGAGATGTCAGTACAAATCAAGGAGCTGACGTCAGAAACAAGCGGTATGGACAATCGTCCTGATCCTGCTCCCAGATCCAGCACGTCCAATCCCTCGTATGATCTGATTCCATGGATCACACCAGATAAATCGGGCTGTCTGCTAACCATGATCTCATAGGCCTCAGCCTGTTTGTTGTATATATCATCAATCGCCATAACGTGCTCAACTCCTGTCAGAATAGTGTTAGTCCTGTTAAATTATTGTCCCTCTTCTCTCTCCTACATGGTGTTTTGTGTATCGTTGTTGCCCAGACAGAAATTGTTGGATTGCCCGATGAATAATCTCCGGCTGCTCATGATTGATGGCATGTCCCGCATCCTTCACGATCCGATAAATCATGCCATAATCAATCAATCGGTGGATGGCCTTGGGGTAGTTGCTCAGCATGTCTTGGTCGCCAATGAGAAATAGGGCCTTATGCCGGATCACACGAAAGTCTTCCGCAGGGAAAATCGTAATCTTATGATGCCTCATGGATGCATTGTTGAAGAACTTGAGCAGATAGATCCAGTGCTGCATAAGCTCGGGATGTTCCTCGAATGGAGCGACCTGCGGTCCGCACAGCTTTCGCAGCAATTTCCGCGCATTTCGTTCTGGCCTCCGGTAGAAAAGCTTTCATCATTTTGCTCATAACCTCTAGCTGGCTCCCGGCAATGCTGCCGGCCATGCATACGATTTTTTCAACACGATCCGGTCGCATAAGGGCATAATGATAAGCGAGATAAGCTCCATAGGATACTCCTGCAATATATACGGAGTTGATCCGCAATGCCTCAAGGATTTCGTCCAGCCATTTCGCCTGATCAAATGGCTGACTGTAATTGTCATTCGGTTCGCTTTTCCCTGAACCGCCGATGTTGTCAATTGCAATGACATAGAAGGTTTGGGACAGCTCTTCCATGTTATAGACCCACATCATGGCTGCGTTATCTCCCGTCCCATGCAAGAGCAGCAGGGGAGGATTCTCCGATGAGCCTGCCGTTATAATGTGAGTGATGCCGTATGTCGTAGGAATGTTCTGTTGTTCTAGGGGAACCGACAAGCCTGCCAATAATCGATCATAGGATTCATAGATGAGCCGTTGTCCATTCTCGGTTTTATAACGCGGTCGCAATCCCTGTCCACCTCCATGAAATTGAACTTAACTAACGATTTATCGCTATTCTTGTTGTTCATGGTGATGGGTGTAGATGCTGATCAATTCCTCCAGCTTATGTATCGTCTTATATGGCTTGGCTTCAAGAGTGTCATCCCATGGTTCCCTATCTCTTGAACACCATATGGCTTGCAAGCCGCTCCGTGCTCCCTATCGCTTTTATTGTCATAGACACCCCGCTTTCCCCCTACCTCGTTACGATCTCGTAACTCTTTACATAACCACGTTCATTCAAATAGATGAAGAGCTTCTCACTCTTGTAATCCATCCTACGCAATGCGCCAAGATCATACACCACTGTATCATCATCATCGTCAGCCCGATTGGCACTATCGCTGGCACCGAGGAGATCCATCACTTCCGCCGGGGTTAAGCCCACGAGGTTATGCTCCTGTAGAAAATCGTTCACCATCAGCGCACGCTGCTCAGGATAACCCACCCATCGATTGTAATCAAAACGCTGCGACGACAGGTTGTAACTTAAGGCGTAGATTGAGAAAAATAGGAGCAGCACACCGATTATGACGGTAGACGCATAATGCTGCTTCAGTAACATGCTCCATGTTGTTCTGGATATCCGATACAGAATGAACAACAGCAGCAGTACGGGTAAGGACACCCACGATACCGATACAAAAGATAACGCAATATGATAATGATAGATTAACCGGATAACAACTGCGGCGTAAATCACAACATATATTCCTACGACCAACCCTAGAACGGCGGCATGCGAATTCCAGACGTACTTTCTATGATCTGCGATACGTTGTGCACCTCCAAGCTATGTATTAACCCCAATTCTTACGGACTTTATTATCCAGATCAAACACAATTCCACCATATGCATATTCCGACCTCCAGTCATGGCCGTCGCTCCTCTAACAAACTACGCATTTCACGCTTCGATATAGATGTAATCTGGGCGATGTGATGGCGGTTATGCCATACGAATCGCTGCAGCGCGATATCAAGGGTAATGCTACCAAGCACTTGGGTTCTCATGGTTCTTTGGAAATCCTCAGGCTTTAATTCCTTGAGCAAAATTAAAAAACGGAAATGAAGTGTTTCCAGCAGCGTAAGCGAGTTCTCAATGGGAACCTCGCTGTAATCACTCAGCTCCGCCCATAAATCCTCCCGGTATGAACTCGCCATGGGTTCATCCTCGGTCAGTGCGCGTTTAAAACGCAAATAAGCGTTCATATCATTATCCGCCAAATGGTGAATAATCTGCCGAATGCTCCACCCGCCCTCCCGATAAGAAGCATCCAGTTCGGACGGAGTCAGGTTCATAATGATTTGCCGAAGGGTCGGTACGATAGCAGGAATCTGCCCAATGAACTGCTGCCTTTCTTCCTTGGTGGGTTCTTCCTGAGGTGTAAACGGACCAATCGGATAACGGATGGCATCCACTTTTATACATCCTCCCAACGTTTTCTGAACAACATTGACCAACGCAACAAGTTAAGACATATGAATATGCACTTACCCGGAAGTTAGAATCAAAGGCGGGTTAAACAGGGCAAGCGAGTGACGCACGCCACTTCTCCTGTAAAATGAAACATAACCACATAATGATTCAAACTGCTGAGAAAATGATACACGCCTGTCGTACTTGTCAATTTGACATCATAACCTGTCTCTTCCTTCGCTTCTCTTATAGCTGCCTCAACAATATCTTCCCCTGGCTCGATCCGCCCTCCCGGAAAGCTCCATTTATCCTGTACCACGGGTTTGTTCTCCTGGATGATCAACACCTGATCTTCTTGAAAAAGAGTAATGCTTACCACAAGTACGATACCCTTCTTCGTCATAGTCCCCTCCCTTTACACATGTTCTAAAATAAAGCCCCACCCTGACGTTATCCACTCTTCTCCCTCATAATCATCCATTCGCGTCCAAAGGGGTCCCTAAAATCCAAAAACCACGCAAAACCCTCGTCCCGAATCTGTTCCATTCTTGCTCCGGCCGTGGACAGATAGGAATGCAGCTCTTCGATATCCCGATTGGTTCTGAATATAAATGAAGCCGCCGTCGTTAATTCCAATTCTCTTGTTTCGTCCACGCTCTCTAATAACAGATTGGGACTGTTGTAGAGCGTCAACATATAGAAGCCCTCATCCTGCATTAATATCTTGAAGCCTAAATACCGAGTATACCAATCCGCCGCCAGCCCGATGGTATCCTTCGTGAAGATCATACGGATGTCATCCAGACGATCCAGCACAGGAATTGGGTCGGTCGACGTTTCATTATGATGTAAAGGAACAGGTTTATAACCATTCTCAACATAGAGTGCTTCAACCTCACGCTCCCCGATGGCACGATTATAGATCCGCAGATCGTCCAAGCGCCCCTGAAAAAAGAAGTAAGGTTCATCGGTAGATTTTCTGCCCACATACATGGGTTCGTCAGGATAAGGTGTGAAGCTGCCTGATCGTTCGGCTGTGTGTTGGCCATTCACATACATTTGGTAACGGGAGTCCTCATAGATCAGGACCACATGATACCAGTGTTCCTTCACAATCCTGGCATTCATCATCAGGTCCGGCTCCCGCAGGAAACCATGGAACGTAATGTATTCATCCTTCGTGCTGAGCTGTAACGCCCGGTTCTGATGGTGACCGTCTTGAGAGACAATCGCGCTATGCCACCCCCGCAGCACCTGATGTGCGTCATAATAACACCATACTGATATAGAGAAAGCATCCTTCGATAGCATTGGCGGTTTATCCATTTGAACATAGTCACTTCTGCCGTTCAGCGTTAAAGCTCCACCCTTCCTGCCGAAGCGGTCGGGACCATACTCCCCGCCCTCCAGCCGTCCATGACGCCCCTCCCCGCTGGTATCCCGCACATCACCGTCGAACAAATATTCCAGAACAAGGCCGCTTCGTAAATCGATAGGATGTACGGATCTGCCAAATATCTCGTCAATCGTGGTTCCAAATACATCTGCCAGCAGTGGTATATGGATGATGTCCGGGCAAGTTTGCCCATTCTCCCATTTACTTACCGCTTGATAACTGACACCCAGCCCATTAGCCAATTGCTCCTGTGTCATACCAAGCTGTTTTCGCAGCCTGACGATATTGTTGCCCATCACGTTGTTTGCCTGATTCATGAATCCAAGATCACCTCGTTCTCCATGAGATGCATCTAATATAAACCAATCTTTAACCAAAAAGTATAACGCAGCAGTAGAACGCCGGTTCCTGATATTCAACCTCCGGTTGAGTCGATTATTACTCTCGGCTTAACTTTAGTTTATTGACCTCAGGCACTTGCAAGATTCTATTCAAATCTTCGTCTGTTCCGCGTTGCCTCATCAAGCCATGAGATAAGTCCCAGCTTGCTAACGTACATTTCGTTTTGTACTACTATATAAGGAAAAGGCATACCTTCTGATGCTCCCTGCTCTCTTAGCGCATTGTCGGATGAAATGATGCTCTTCACCTGATACTCGGTAAGGTTCAAGAACTCCGCTGTTTGTTCAAGAGTCATTAACGGAGGATCGGTTTGCACAGAATCAGCTCCTTCTGTAACGGCAGGCACATACTTTAAATCCTCAGCACCCTGAAGGATGAAACTGGCGGCAACGATGGATATTCCGATAATCAAAGAACTGATCAATGTGCTGTAATTCAATGACTTCAAATCTTATCACCTCGATTCCTCCATATATTCCGTATACGCTCACCCATTTCCTCCACGAACATCCAAAACCAAAGCAAAAACCTAAAATATTGTAAATACGCTGCCTGCCAGAAATAGGTTATGATATGGGCAAATCAGGAAGGGAGGACAGCAGGATACATCTAATTTTTAGAAGATTTACAAGTCTCGCACATGACAAAGGAGGAACCCTTATGAGAATTCCCAAAATCACCAGCCTGTTCATGATGCTTACATTTCTGACAACAACGTCTCTCTCCGCTGCCAGTGAGCCGGCAGGCACTGCTGAAACTTCATCAGGTCCACTGCGGATCATGAGTTTTAACCTGCGCTATGCTGCGAATGATCATCAGCCATGGGAGAACCGGCGACCGGTCATGAGGAACTTGATATTAGAGAATCAACCGGATGTCATCGGAACTCAGGAAGGCCTTCACCGCCAAATCGTTGATTTGGAGAACGACCTCCCGGGATATGGCCGAATCGGAGTTGGCCGCGAAGGCGGGGAGTTCGGAGAATATATGGCTGTTTTTTATAAAATGGATCGGCTTAAGCCTTTGGAGCAGTCGCACTTTTGGCTGTCGGACACCCCGCAGATCATCAGCTCTGCAAGCTGGGGAAATCAGATCCCGCGCATGGTAACCTGGGTCCGCTTCCAGGACCTGAGGAACGGCAAAACCTTTTATATGGTAAACACGCATCTGGATCATCAATCCGAGGTTTGCCGGCAGAAGAGCGCAGCGCTCATTATCGATAAAATGAAGGGCTTTGCACCAGATATCCCCGTGGTTATGACGGGCGATTTCAATACCGTTCCGGGAAGCGATACGTATTCTATTTTTACAAGCAATGGGCTGTCGGATGGACACATCACCGCCAAGAAGCATACTAACGATGACCTGGGGACCTTCCATAATTACAAGGACCCTACGGGTGGCGGCAGCGGTAACCGGATTGACTGGATTCTGCATAGCACGGGATGGAATGTCCTGCACAGCGAGATTATTAATTACAATGAGGAGGGGCAATACCCAAGCGACCATTATCCGATCATGATCACGGGCACGCTGCAGAAGACCAACAAAACCACGGAGGAAACAGTACCCAAGCTCCCTTTGACCACCGCCCTGCACATCACGGAAGTCGTGGCTAACTCCAGCGATCAAGGCAATTATAATTATGTGGAGATTTACAATCCCCATGACCGGGAGATCGATCTGGAAGGGTACCAAATCTACTATTATTACGACCCTGCTCTTCCATTCGACAAATCGAAGTCCAACCGCTGGACGATTGCAAAGGACCGATACAGCACGGACACCATCATTCGTCCCAACGAAACCAAGGTCATCTGGATCAAGAAGCAGCCTTGCTGTTATGACCTGAGCAGGGAGCAGTTCCTTGCCAAGTATAACGCGAATGAGAACGACCTCTCGCCTTCTCAGCTGCTTGCCGTCTTCACGCCGGGCAACAATCAGGGATTGAACGGCACCTCCACCAGTGGACGCTCGTTAGGTATTTCATCCCCTTCGGGTACGCATCTCGTCGGAGTGCAATTCAATAACGGGCAGCTGGATGCCGGCGTCAACGAATCGATCACCTACCTGGAGCCTCTGCCGCTTACCAGCATCATGCAGAAAAAGGAGACTCACCAAGCCCCTTCGCCTGGTCAGCCTTAAAATGATTATGAAGATCACTCAAACCTTCCATGAACCTTCCGTATCACAAGGGGTATGGAAGGTTTTCTTAGGTAATTCAATTTATACCATTTAGTTCTATGTAATTAATTCATCCTATTAATGTTATAATATATTACATATATATTGTTAATTCTCATAATTCCGATGTATAATGCTGCTAGATTGATATTATACATACGAGTTAGGGGAGATAATATGCCATTAATGAGAACAACAACGCGTAGATCACTAACTGTTGCTTTATGCAGCCTCACTTTGTTGACAGCTGTACCTGCACATGCCGCAGGGAATACGTCGTTTCCTATCCTGCAATCCGTTAGCAAAGATCAGATCAAAGCGGATTATTACGTTCCCAGTTCCCTGGAGAACATCAGCTGGGGGTTTCTTCCGAATCGGGACAGCCAATCCATCCTGACTGTCTCCTCCGGCAGTACCATCACTTTTGATACATTATCCCATGAGGGAATTCTCGAAGACCAAGGACGGGATCCGGAGAAGTATTTTGCTTCATTCGGTATCCGGCCGGATCAGGTGCTTAATGATGCTAAAGCGATTGCCGCATCTGACCTTCCGCATGATTTCGATGCAGATGGTCCGCATGTGGTAACGGGGCCCATCGACATTCAGGGGGCTGAGCCTGGTGACGTATTGAAGGTTGAAGTGCTGTCTCTTACTCCACGAGTTCCCTATGGCGTCATTTCCAATCGGCATTACAAGGGCGCACTTCCCGGTGAATATCCAGAGAATGAGGGGCGCAAGGAAGGAGCAAACGCGGCGAATCCCGAGTTATATCAAAATATATCCAAATTTACACCGGTAGAAGAAATCAACGGCAAGCTCTATGGCGTGCTTCCCATTGAAAAGGGCGGCCAGGTGCGCTTTCCCCTTAAACCTTTCATGGGCCTTATGGGCGTGGCGCCAGATACCAGCGAAAAAGTAAGCAGTGTCCCGCCGATCGAAACGGGAGGGAATATCGATATCAACGAGCTCGGTGTCGGCTCGACCCTGTATCTGCCGATCCAGGTTAAAGGCGGACTCTTCTATACCGGAGACCCTCACTTTGCACAAGGAGACGGCGAAGTCGCATTGACTGCGATGGAGGCCTCCCTTCGCGGTACCTTCCGATTGACTGTGCTGAAGCCGGGAGACCCCTCCCTTCCGCGAACCGAGCTCAAGCAGCCTTTTGCCGAAACCGAGGATTACTGGATTCCCGTCGGTCTTGACGCAGATCTGGATGAGGCCATGAAGGAAGCGGTACGTGAAGCGCTTGGTTTCCTGAATGAGAAGCTTGGAATGGATCGCGCAACCGCCTATGCTTACATGAGTGCCGCCACGGACTACGAGGTCTCTCAGGTCGTGGACAAAACGAAGGGAATACACGCCCTCATCCATAAGAGGCATTTCATCAACAATCTCAAGCTCTCCATCGCCATCCATGGTTCCACCCTGCCTTCCTCCATCATTAATGACGAGTTCTACGTTCCCCTTCGCTCGGTGGCTGAGGGTTTGGGATATGAAGTGAAGTGGGACCCTAAGAAATATGCCGCCCTTGCTTCAGCCGACGGCAAGACTGTGACGATCCCGATCGGGCAGGCTATCTTTGAAATGGATGGCAAGGCGGTCTACAACAGCGATGCCGCAATGATGAAGGACGGCGTCACCCTGATTCCGATCCGGAGTATTCCCGTTCTATTTGGAGCCCATGTGAACTGGACCACCAGCGGGAATGAGCTGAAGGCCAGCGTAACCCCTGCGCTGGATTGATCTCATTTTTTCTTAGTTGAATATTTCTCAATTCAAAAGTCCCCCTAAACAGCTGGACATACACACCAGCTAAGGGGGGCTTTCATACTAAATCGATGTGGATTTATATTGGACCTCTAAACACTGTTTGGCGATATAAAAAATTTGACCCATATGCTCCGAGTAATGCGTGGCGCATTGATGCAGAATATCCAGATTCGTTCTCTCCGTCCCCCTTACCGATTGAACCTGTTCAAAATCGTCATTCGACATGGAGCTTACTGTGTCTATAAGGAACTGGAACCGGTTCTTCACGATTTGGATCAAATCATCCCGGCTTACAAACGTCTGGGTCAATTCTTCCTCCCGGTTCCGCATAACGTCTTGATGCAGAATCCCCTTCGTTACTCGCTCCTTCATATTGCCATCGATATGCCTGATCAGCGTAGATATGCTTAAACTTGAAGGTCTTGGCCTCCAATTGACTTGCTCATCGTTCAACTGCACCAGCACTTTGAGCGTACGGCTGCGGATGTTGTCGAACTTCGTAATCAGCCATTGTCGGTTGAAATCATGATCCATATCCAATCACTCCTTATCAGGTATGATAAAAGATCTTTGTTTCATGCCTTCGTTGCCTTCCATATATATTTGAGCTCACGGATCCCCAGCCGCCCATCGATCTGATTCTCCCGTATCTTGGCTTCAAGCTCACCCTTTCGTTCCGGCAAGGTGAAATCGGGATTACCAGGCGTATCCGACAAATTTAATGCAAATTCAACCCCACTCGGGAAGTAAGTTACCGCTTCATTAAATTCTTCGATCGTTACATCAACGTAGCCATTCTCGGACAATCGTCTTCTCACGTCAGTCACATCAGTATGTATGCCGAAGATGGTTCCGCCAGAACACAGAATTCGCGGATGCTCCAGGATGGAGGTTGGACCCCGCCGATCATAGATGAAATCAAACTGGCCATCATGAAAAGGCAGCTCCGCCTTCGTGGTGGCATACACAAATTCAACATTACCGATTCCGCTGGATTCCAGTAGGGATTGGGATATTCGAATCATCTCCGCGGAGTTGTCAAAACCTGTGATTTGCTCTGCATGTCTGGACATCTTGAGCGTGAATTCACCATGTCCGCAGCCTGCATCCAGCACCGAACGAAATGTTGGCAGCATCTCTACCAATCGCTCCTCGTACACGTCCTCAGCCGACCTTCCGACCACCGTGTATTTCGCTCTTCCTTGGTATCCACCGTTCCGGCGTGCGATCATGTCGTACCAATCTATTCCCATGCGTTCCCTCCTCCGTCATCAGATGCAATCCTATTTAAAGATAGCAGAATCCTGTTGTTATATGAATAAGCAGAAATACTCACTTGATCTAATGACTTAAAATATTACCATTTTGAATGATAAAGTCAACGGCCACTCTTCTATTAAAAATCCCTGAATAGGTCTTTCGTAATAAAAAACAATTGATATTGTCATAATTTGTCGTCTACAATAGTGGAATATAAAACCAATACATAGAGACATACAGGAGGCAATCATGTTGTTAAAAAGGTGGCGCCGATTATTCGCTTTAACTCTTATTCTATCACTATGCATGACGTCTATGGCAAGTGCAGCGGAATCCAGCACATCCAAATATGCCTGGGCCGAGAAATCCGTTGATTTTCTTAGGTCTCAAGGGGTATTTGAGAATATGGAGTATCGAACCCAAACATTAGGCAAGATGGTGACCAAGACCGATCTTACACTTATGGTTCATCGGCTGTTTCCCGAGTTCCGGGTTCCCAGCGACAAGAAAGTCAACATTCCGGGCGTGCCCAATGGACACTCGTCCTATCCCATTTTCAAGGATGTTTACGGCAGCATGTCTAGCGGGCTAATTGAAGCAGCCGACAAAATAAATTATCACAATGAAACATTCACTTACCAGCCGGAGAAAGTGTTAACACGCTGGGACCTGTTGATTACGCTGAATGCGCTCTTTAAAGATATCGGTTACGCACTGGTACTACCGGAGGGTGAAGATATTGCCAGACTTCGTTCGTTTAAGGATATCCCCAAGAGATATTTCAATTCCTACAACCAATATGAAAAATGGAAGTATGCTTATCAGCCGTTAGCGCCTGAAATTGGGTTGCTGCAAGACAAAAAATGGGGGCCTTCGCTAGCTTCGGACCTTGATTACGTCAAAGCCTATGCCCTGCTCGGTTTTGCCGAGGCTGGCATCATGAAGCCCGACGCAAAAGGATATTTTCGTCCAAATCAAAAGGTGACCTTAGCCGAAACCTCGGTCATTCTGCATCGCATATACAACTACTATGAAGGCGCCAGCTATATTAAGGCACCGTCGCAGGACGATCTCATTCCGAACGGAACAAAAGTCTACATGTATGCAGGATCGCGATCGGGACACGGAGTAAGTCCGGTTTCTGATTTTGCTCTGATGAATCCCGATGGCGCCTCGGAGTTCTATCTCGCCATGAACGCTTCAGAGAAACTCGACTTGCAGATCAACATAAACGGGGAGCCTTCCTATTACACTTACGAACAATTGAGCAATCCTAAACAGCCTGTTCGAATATCCCTGAATGGCGCACACTATGCAGAATTCTTTCCAATCATTCGGAGCAAGGGTCAAAAAGCCACCAACGATAATAATAGCATTGAAGTTCAGTATTATTATGCCGATACCTTACAGGACTTCACCAAATTATTGGAATAAGAGCCCAATCTATCATTAGCTCAATACAAAGGGAGTGCAGCTGTTGTATACAGCTAACACTCCCTTTCCTATTAGAAAACAGCTGCAGCGATTCGTTGTTTGCATCCTGGTACATCAGTCTCCCTCAGGTTACCTCTCGAATTATAAATTAAGTTTGGCTACAGATTCTCCTGCAGACCACGGCATAACCCCGATCTCCTCAAAACCTGCTTTCACGTACAGCTGTCTTGCCTGTTCGTTCTTCGGGTCAAAACTCAGCATGAGGACATTCGTCCGATCAGGTTTGTTGCGGATTTCTTCAATTATGAACCGCAAAGCCTCTTTGCCGTACCCCTTCCCTTGATGATGCCCATCTATCATGTATCGATAAATCCAGTAGTTTCCGTCATCCGAATCCAAGCCGTACATTGCAAAACCGACCATCGTCTGATCATTGTAAATAGCCATCGCCTCAAAATTCTTAAGGAATTGGAACTGGGCAATCGAATACAGATTGGAAGCAATAAAGCTTTCCTGCTCCGGTTTCGCTTTCAGTTTAATGCATTCCGTCCAATTCTCCTGGTTAACAGGTTGCAGTCTAATCATGTCATACTCCCTCACTCACCCACAAATTCCTTCTATAACACACCCATCCAAATAATACCATACAGATCCCGAGTTTATGTGGGATTAAACGGATTTAGATAAAGTCTTCCCGTCCCAAATGGCAGGTTATATAAACCGCTCCGCCTTTTATTTAGCACATATCGGATCACTTTATCATTTACTATAGTGATTCTACTATAGTGAAGAGGTGATTCATATGGCTTCTGTCAATGCTGTTCCCCAGCCGGATCTTGTATTAATCAACTGGTCAAGAAACCCTCTCGTTGTTGGCTCTCCTCGCAGAATTCTTGCTGCGCGCGTAATCGGCAGCTCTTCACCTTGCAGAGCAGATTTGACACCGAATGCGTTATTAAGCACAGCCTTGGCCTGCTTGCTGGATAATGATGTAGGATTCAAAATCGTATTCCGCAAAAGAACATCCAACATTAGCGGATACCTGTTATTGCAACGTGTTTGAAAACTCTATTTGAACTATTCGCTCCATGAAATCCCATCGTTTACCAGAATAGATTGCCCAGGAAATATCTCTGAGGACTTATTCTAGTACAATGAAAAAGCAAGCAGGATCCTGCTTGCTTCTTTGTATGAACCGCTGTTCAACCTTTTTCAATCTCTCATTCATATCTCTTCTATAGTCTCTATATATTACTTCACTTGAGCGACACTTACAGCCACCTTTTCCAGCTGTGCTTTGCTTAAGGAATGATCCGGTGAGCTGATCGTTACGAAGCGATCATGGAATTGGAATCCCAGCATAGCCGTATCATCCGGCGTATACCATTTAGCTTTGGTTCCGTTGGACAGTGTTACGGGTGTGCTGTCATACCCGTGAGAGTAGTCTCTTGGGGAGATATAGACCGTCATATGTTTAAATACCATATTGACTCCATCTTCCGATGCCCCTGTCTTTTGGTACACATCCCCTTGGATCATCTGATTAGGAGTATAGGGTGTTGTGAAACCATCGAATTTAGCGAATGCGCTTTTGATTTCTTTTAACTGGGCGTCGCTGTATTTCACTGTGGTGAGCTCGGACGTCTGTCCGTTTCCTGAATGGCTTCCGATCAGCACTTGGTTATTCTTCGCATCGTACTGAACAGGAACATTCAGCACGTCCGCAATCGCGCGAACAGGGAGATACGTAGTGTTTTTATAGGTGATAGGGGTCAGCTTCCCACCTGTGTTATAGGCTGTACCTTCGACTTTGATGCCAATGCTATGATTCAGGTAAGCCGAGATTTTCTCCAGGTTCGCTCCTGCATATACGCCGACTGCTCCCGTTAATGTCATACCTAATACGGCAACTGCCACCATTGATTTTCTCAGCTGTTTCATTCTCTTCATTCCTCTCGTAGTCTCACCGACATTTCAAGCCGATAAGTAAATGGTTGATCGTTCATCCATAAAATGGTTATATGCGATATTTTTATTTAAAATCGATGACGTGAGTCGCAATTAAAGCTTCCTTATCCTCAATCGTAATTCCCAGTCTTTTTCCTGTCGGACTCCAATTCAGAGGATATTGAGGATGGGCGGCAGGATGAACCGAGGAATAATAGGGCGCCATCCAGCTTACCTTCCCGGAAGCCGTATCAAAAACATACACACCGTTCATTCCGCTCTCATTCTCAGAATAGACGTCGAAGGCTAATTTGGAGGAATCCGGCGACCAGGATAAATAAGAGATCATATCGCCTTTTCCGATAAGCGTGCCTTGCAGACGACCAGCCGCGTCATAAATTAACAGCTCGCTGCCTTGTTCTCCGTCCGTTTTCGTGGCGGTAGAGACGGCGATGTATTCGCTGTCCGGCGATATTTCAAAGCTCCATACGTTTTCAATGAGTCTCACAGGCTTCGACTGTCCCGGTTCAACAACCTTAAGCACTTGGTTCACATCCGTATAATATATCCGGCCTTTACTAGCCCCAAATTGGTTATACGATTCAACATCCTCATCTTCGATTGAAATGGTCTCATATGAACCGTCCGTGGAAATAAGACGAATCTCCCCTTTGCCGCTCATGGAGCCTGCTGCAAGGACATAGGTATCGGAATTGAGCCAACCCCCCACCTCCATATAATTGTCACCCTTCACCAGTACACTTTTGCCTGTGCTCAAATCCTTCATATAATTGTCCGCCGTGTACTTATCCCTCCACTTCTGAATGAAACTGTATTTACCGTCCGGTGATGCATCTTCCTTGACGTAATGTTCACCTGGATGCTGTTCTTCATGATTCTTGATCTCGCGGCGCTCGCCTGTGCTTACATTCACGGCTTCCGTGGTATAAGCATACTTCGGTTCTTCCGTTTCGGTTGCTTCCTTCACCATTTTGGTGGTGGTAACCCGTACTTCATTCTCGGACAGCCACGCCTCAATGTTCGATGATGGGATTCGATGGGTCTGATTCACAACCAATTCCCGACTCGTCCCCCCTGTTGATCCTTCCACTACCGTGAGCTTGCGCTCCTCCGAAGCATTGCTGCCTGCGTTTGAGACAGGTGGTTGAATGTTATGGCTGCCGCCCGGTTCCACAATCGTTAACCGATCCTGGGACTGGCAGGCAGACAGCGCAGCGGCGAGAACAACAACCGGCAATAATCGGGCACAATGCTTTCCTACTACATTTTTCATAACAGGTTCCTCCTACAAATGGTCCCTAAAGGGAGCTTCGGCAGCAGCACCATGTCTTAGCATGCCTCATGTTTCCCTGTTGATCTCAGTATAGAGTGCGAATATATCGATAACATATCGGGCTTGTAACGAACTTGTAAACATATGTGCTGCTATACAAAAAAGGCCCAGACCCTTATTCCAAGTCTGGACTTTCTTCTGCTGATCTAATCTCCTCTGGACGCGGCCGATCCATCGGCAAGGTAATTATAAAGGTAGAGCCGCCCGGTCCCGTCTCCGTTAAATGTACAGAGCCGTGCTGTTTCTCGGCCAGGCTGCGTACCAGCGATAACCCCAGGCCAGTCCCCCCATAAACTCTAGATCGGTCACTGCTCACTGTATAAAACGGATCGAAGATCCGTTCTTTGGCATGATCCGGAATTCCGATTCCTGTATCGCTGACACGAATCACCATACGATCAACGCCTTGTTGACCCTGCACCTCGTTTGTCAACGTAACGGTTCCACCGGGCTTGTTATATTTAATTCCGTTATCCAGCAGATTCAGCATCATGTGCATCAGATTATCCGGATCCGCCCATACCTTGCCATCCGTTAGATTGGATTGAATCGTAATGTTATTCTGCTCTGCCTTAGCCTGAAGACGAGCTGTCGCCTCCTCCAGGATCGGCTTCAGCTCTATGGATTCCGCATGGGTTTCGAATTCATAAATATCCATGGACGATAGCTGAAGCGCCTTCTCCACCAGGCCGTATAAACGCTGGGCCTCCTTGCGAATCCGAGTTCTCGCTTCTTCCAGAAGCTCAGGATCGTCACGATATAAATCAAGCAAATCTGCATAAGCAAGGATCGAAGTGAGCGGCGTCTTCAACTCATGGCTGATATTCCCGATAAACTGCTTCTGCTGTTGTTCCAGCTCTTGCAGCCGTTCAATCGCATCAAGCAGCTTCAACTTCTCCTCTGTGAGCTGGCTCACAGAGGAGGATATTCTCCCGCTCATCTCAAAAATACCTTGCGCCAGCTCACCAAGCTCATCCTTTCGCTTGACCGTCGGCTCGCTAAGATAGGCTCCCTCGCCGATTTGCTGTGCAGCCAAATTCAATCTGCTGATGACATGAACCTGGCGCCAGACATACAGATAACCGATCAGGAAGCCGGCAGCCAGTACTGACATGCCGGTTACGAGAAACAGCTTGCGGATTCGCTCATAGAAAGCATGCTGCTCCGCAAGCGAAGCATGGAATTGAATGGTTCCGATCTGCTCGTCCATATTGCGAAGCGGAGCAAGGTAGAGCAGTTGATCACCCTCGGTAATATAAGCCGAACGTCCTTCTTCCGTGTGGGCAAGCGCATCCTTCACATCCATTTTGGGCTGAAATGGAAGCGAGGTCCCCGTGAATGTACCATCCAGCTTATACAAGGTGACAGCCATGCCGCTCTGCGATCCAAGATCCACTGCAAGCCGTTGACCCACGCTTTCCATAAAGGCATCCGGCTGCATTTCATTATTCGTATTCGTCAGAAACTCCTGATGAACCCGAAGATTGGCCGCTTCTGCTTCATGAGCGAAGGATTGCTCCAGGCGGACGCGCTGGTCCTCTCGTATGCCCGCAAGAACCAATGTGCTCAGAACAACGAGCACTGAGATCAGCAGCAAGGCAAGAAGAAGTGCGACCTTCCACTTCAAGCCGAAACGCACCTTTCTTAGACTCATGCTGGACTCTCCGTGCTTTTGTATCCGATGCCATACACGGTCTGAATCACGTCATGCAGATCTCCGAGTTTCTTACGCAGTCTCTGAACGTGGATATCTACCGTACGTGTCCCGCCTGCAAAGTCCATATCCCATACCTGCTCCAGCAAAGCCTCCCTGGAGTATACCCGCTCCGGGTTCCGTGCCAGGAGAGCTATAAGATCAAACTCCTTCGGAGTCAGCTCCAGCAGCTTGCCTTCGGCATGCACGGTACGGTTTAACAGGTTAATGACAAGCCCCGAAATTCGGATTTCATTCTGTGGCGAGGCTGGCTGCTGAACATTCTCAACTGTTCGGCTTCTTCGTGACAACGCCTTCACTCGGGCAATGATCTCCCGCATATCAAAGGGTTTGGTCATATAATCGTCCGCGCCGAGCTCCAATCCCAGCACTTTATCAACAATATCGTCCTTTACGGTCAATAACAGGATGGCCGGACGCTGCCGGTTCTCAAGCTTCCGGCAAACATCATATCCGCTAAGCCTTGGCATCATCACATCCAGCACCATCACGTCGGGATGGAACGATTCCACTCGTTCAAGCGCTTCTTGCCCATCCCCTGCCGTCTCAACCGTGTATCCTTCTCTTCGCAGCGCATAAGCCACAGCGCTTGATATACTGACTTCATCATCTACTACAAGTACCTTGGTCATCGCATTCACGACTCCTTTACCTGGCCGATTACGACAATTGTTAGTTCAATGATGGTAACGTATCCGGCATCATATTTCAACAAGCGGGCAGCCGTTTCATTACAATTGTAACCATGAATTATTTTTGGAATCATTTTGTCCTGGAATCATTTTGTAGCAATTTCTTTGCTGTGAGATCTCAATGGCTTTATTCAGAAGCTTCCGTCCAAGCCTTCGCCTTCTATAATCCTTATGTGTGACCACATTCTCAATCAAGGCATACGGCCTTGCATTACGAGTTAAATTCTTCAATATATTCAGTACACACTTTGCCACCAGATCATCCATCCGTTCAACATGTATGGGGGCAACTATGTTCGTGGCAACATAATATCCTGCATTGGCATCAAATAATTCAAAATCAGCGGGATCAAAGCTATAACGGCAAATGTACCCTCTTCTAACCCTTTCGTACCACCCCGCTTCGATCGCAATCATCCTGCGGGTTCCTGACATCCCGAAGAACATCTCTATATCCGATTCACTCGTCTTCTCACCAGCCTCCACACATGGGCTCAAATCTCTGAATATCCGAATCCTCGCTAAAATGATAGATCACGAGTATGTCCCTCCTATGAATGACTAGTTTCTCTATTCGATAAACCCTATATATACTGTTTCACCTTCGCCTTAAACCTCGTTATAATTCACAATCTGGCCAGGTTCAAATTCTTTATCGATGATATGCAGCAGATGCACCCCGATATCCTCCGTAGACAACAGCTGTCCAGACTCGTGCGCTTGCGCGAAGACATGGGCCATGTCAAATTCGGACTCATTTTTGCCTCTGGCCAATCTCTGCATATCGGTTTCCACCATTCCGGGATTAACCGCAATAATCTCTACCGGGTGCTGTCGGTTCCGTTGCTCGGCTCCAACACTCTGCGTAAACATATTCATACCGGCTTTCGCCGTACAATACACACTCATGGTGGGTGCTGGATAAACACCTGATCCTGACGAGATATTGATGATTTTCTTCCTAATGGAAAGCCCCTCCGTTTTCTTGATAAACGAGGAAGTTAAGATCATTGGCGCGATCAGACTGATCTGCAGGTTCATCTGAATATCCTTCGGTTCGCACAAGTCAATGCTCTTCAACGGTTCCAGCATCGACGCATTATTAATGAGACATATCATATCCGCATGGGCTGGGTCAATCAACTCAAATAGCCTGTCCATTACATTCTCAAGACCCAAAGTATCATTCAGATCGTACGCAATGTGTCTATAATTGGCAGAGCTGCTTAGCCGATCCGATGTTCCCCTCGCTATGCCATACACGACATTCCCGTTCTCGACAAGCATACAGGCCAGTTGCTCGCCTATTCCTTTCGATGTCCCTGTGATGATGAACTGACTTCCGCTCATGTGAACCTCCATGATCCTAAAATGATTGCTTCAGAATATATTCTTCTACTTCTTCGCCGCGAGTATTGGCAAATCCCCTGTCTTCATCCCAGATGATGAAAAAGTCGCCATTATGGCGACTTAAGATGTCAGTACCTTCTTTTTTCGTTCCTAAAGAATCACCAACCGTTACGCTTCTGTTGGGATACCAACAATTCCAGCTTTCTAATGCTGGGCGGTTTATCTCACAGACTAGATCAAAACTGGAGTTCATGTGTGACCAAGCCATTATTGCTAATCTCTCGAAAACCTAAATGCTTATAGAATTCACCAGCTTGGGGATTATCTGTTTTTAATACAAGTTTACTATAATGGCTGCTTGCCATATGAATGACAGCTTCAAGCAGTCTTCGCCCTACGCCATGTCCACGGAATTCCTTCAACACATAGAGCCTTCGAACCCTGCCAATGTTCGCCTCAGCATAAGGATCTCTGTTCAATCCGCATATCCCGATCAATCTATGATCCATTCGACATTCGAACAACGCCTCAGACTCTTGATCAAACCTGTTCGTTCCTGTTATGTATTCTCGGAGTAAACGATTGATGTGTCTATGTCCTTCCTCCGTACTTTCCCTCAAAATCTCGGTAAGGTCTGCTGCATTCAGGTCAGCCACTTCGTGTACGATTAGGTTTGTCATGTTTTCATGGTTCTCCCCTTCTCAATGTATGATCATGTAGGTATCCCACGAAACCGGTACATTGAAATCCACTTATTTCCGCACTCGATCAACAGCAAGTGATCCCTAATATCTCCTAGTACTTAAAAAAAGTCTTCGGATCCGTATCTTCATAGCCCTCCTAAAGTTCTCTCATTCAAGAACCTCTATATGCTCGGATGCTCCGTACTTTTCCGCCCAATATACAACAAATGAGATGAAACCCCCAGGATGCTTGGATTCTCAGCTTCTTGATATATCATCTTCATAACCTCATGGAATTCTTCTTCCCCACGAGAACGCCAATAATCAAACTGCTCCGGCTTGAGCGCCCCCGCTATGCTTGATGACGCAATCAACTTGATGCTTTCGAATCCATGCGATTCCATGAACGGCTTGATATCCTCGATATTGTAATAATACGCTCCGGTAAATCTTCCTTCATCGCTATGATTAAAGACTCCCGTCTTCATAAACTCCTTAATGCTGCTTACATGATCATGAGGCTTCCAATGTTCAGGGTACATTAACGAAGTCATTAAATGCCGGATTCTCGTCATGAAAGCCACGAATACGTAACCGCCGGATCGAGTAACCCTGTACAATTCCTGTACTGCCGTATCCCTATCTTCCCTCGACTGCAAATGATACAACGGTCCCATCATTAACGAGGCATCGAATAATTCGTCATGAAATATACTCAAATCCTTGGCATCTGCACTGTGAAAGCCTTTAAACTGTTTTTCTAAATTCAATTCCTTTGCCTTTGCAACCGAAATGTCTACCAGTCTTGGCGTAAGATCCGTTAAGGTAACATCGAAACCATTCTTCGCCAGCTCCATCGAATATTTCCCAGGACCAGCTCCATTATCCAGCACATGGCCTTTCTTAGGTAACATAGCCAAAATATGGTGCAGATTAACGATAAATTCAACAGGCTCCCTATCCAACCGTCCCCATTCATCAAACGTATTATAATAATCGATTACTTTGTTCAACGATCATCATCTCCTATTTCCCATTCAGCCACTGGATGGAACTTGTTTAATAGACATCATTTTAAGTATGCACAACCTCAATATGCTCCTCGGTAAGCTGTATAACTTCGATGTCCCGGAACCTTTCCTGAAGTTTCTGCGCCAGTGAACGCACACCGAAAATTTCGGTGAAGGTATGACTGCCCACGATGATATTCAATCCGATAAACCTGGCGTATTGAACGGTATAGAGCGTTTTTTCACCGGTAATGTAAACGTCACAGTTATGGTTCAAAGCCTCTCTCAATTGATTGGTGCCGTTGCCTGCCCCCGTTACCATGCCGATTCTCTGAATCGCTTTTTCGCTGTTCTTCTGATAGAACACGTTCTCACCTAGCACAGAGGACATGGTTTCTACGAGCTTTTCCATCGTGATCGGGGACTTTAGCTCCCCAATGCCTACCGAACTGTCACCCTCCACATGACGGGATGGTTGAACAATACGCTCTACCCCAAGCTCAAGCAGTAACGAATTGCAGGTTCCAAACTCAGCATAGTCCAGGGGGAGGTGAACATAAAAATGGGCGATGCCATGTTCCCTCAGTAACTCCAGGCAGCGTTCTTTCATTCCATACACAAAGCTCCACGCATCATGATGCGTGATGATCAGATCGACCTTATGTACAGCGGCTTGTTGGACGATCTCTGGCGTTATGTTTGTTGCATAGCCGATTCTTTTATAGGAATCCGATGAAAATTGATGAAAGCCATACTCGTCATCTTCTTCAAAATCATCCAACAACGATCCAAAAATCTCCTGAATATAAGACTTGAAAAGCAATGTGTCCATCTGCATTCCCTCCCTCATTCAAACTTAAGACTCTGCAATTATGGGAATAAGCACCGTGATCAAGAAGGTTAAGATCAAATATGAAATCGAAAATATGTGATACGCGGATTTTCTTCTAATTAGGATAAGCCCAAATATGACCGCAATCAGGGGAAGCCCAAGTAAAAAATGCACGATGTATTTTAGAGTCATGCTTCCAGCCAACGTGTTCATGTACGTAATGATCCCGATCGGCACCCAGATCGCCGCAAACAGCAATCCGAGTGATACGGGGACGAAACCATTTTTCAGTAATGTATACCTCATGTTTATATCTCCGTGAATTTATTTTTCATCCAGATTCAATTTAATCGGCCTTGTCACATCACCAACTAATTATTCAACTCATGATTTGTTCAGCTTCAGCTAAATGGTCCTCTTACCGATAAATCGGATCGTGTGATGTATGTAGGTACTTCTCAAATAACGAGGCTCGCTGTTTCTCATTCGTTTCCACCAATTCACTAATCACAGTCGATGTTTGTTTACACAATTTACCATCTTTATATATGCAATGATGTTCGTAACAATTCGGATCATGCAAGATCGTCTCAAGTGATGCCGGAATATTGGCAGCGATTCCAACATTCCCTTTGGACAAAATCCATTCCGTGGACTTCCAATCCAATATCCCCTCGTCCGTTTTAATCGGAGTAACATAGCTGTAATCCTCAGGTATGTCCGCGACATAAAGGTACATCCCACCCGGATTTTTGCCATCTGCTGTCCAAGTGATAAGACCTTTGAATGTTAATCTGCATTCCTGAATCTGAGTCTCCTCATACAGCTCACGAATCATCGATTCCCTGGGCGTTTCATTGCCCTCCAGCTTGCCCCCTACTCCATTCCAGCACCCCATCCATGGCGCGTAATCCCGATTTAATAGTAAAATCTCAGGACCACGTCGAACAAAACAAATATTATATTTTATCATTGATTGCTGTCTCCCGTTCTAATATGCTGCAAATGCATCTTAAACTTCTGTTCTTCTCTCGCTCGGCTTCTGTTCGTCTTCATCCCAGATGATATACTAGACTCCATTTTCTGTTCGTGTAAGACAACCACAGCTTGTGCTCGGTTATCTCATCTCTATATTCATACACCTTGTCCATATCCTGATAATGTCCTACTGCAGTAATAGGCAATCTGAGGCTGACTCTGCTCCTCACTATCTTGGAAAAATCCATAAACAATCCTTCTTTCGTAGACTCCATTAGAACGTAGGCAACATCATCTGGGATATCCCCAATTTTTCGCCGCGTTAATCTATGTAATTTGGATACGATTACTTTAGACAACAGTATCTTATAATCTTCAAGATCAGACACATACAGCTTATTAAACCACCCATCATCATGGGCGTAGTAAGCAAATCTTACTTTAGGTATTACCTGCAAGGGTTCGGCAAGATGAGCAAAGGTTAATAATTCCCCAATCTTCATTTTGGTTAATTGATCAAGAGCTTCTTCCTTCTGCACATCAACCCAGCAAAAATCTCCATAACCGTATACGTCATCTTCCAATAATCTTGAAATTTCTTGAGGTGTCACATAATCAAATCCGGAATGAATATTCCGCCGCGCATCATCGAACTTGTGTTTAAGGAGAATCAGATGCTCCGGTCGATGACGGACACAGGACATAAATTCATAGAACTCAATACCATAGGAATTAAAAGCATTTATTACGATACTCCTTCCCATTCACATAGATCAAATCTCTGAGACTTCGTTTGGACATGCTGACCTCTCACCCTACATTTGTATAGTCACGCCTAATAACTTCATATGTCCAAGGGAGATGAGGTTTCCCTGGTACTTTGGCCTGTGCTTGCTGCAGCAGATTGATCTCAAACTGCGTTCTGATTTCTTTTTTGCCATTCTTAAAAGGGGTCATGATCGTCATACTCCCGCTTCTATCTGAATTAAACGCCTCAACTTCCTATGCAAACAGTCACCTCATGAAAACGAATATCCGGTTGCTCAGGTCATCGTCTGGGCTCATTATCCTTCATTTCTTGGAATCGGACGTTTAGCTCATCCAGTGAACGCTGCATACGATCCATTCTTCTCAGTGCAGAATATTGATTGCTGATTATCCCGGCCAAACCCACAATCAGGATAATAACGATGAATTCGATCATGTGTAACTGCATCCTTTCCATGCTAGAGTGAACTAATCCTGCCTGTTGTCAGACAATATTTTTCCCATGGTCGATGTACTTGTTTACGGGGACAGATTGCTCCCAAGCTCCTCGCGATGGAGAATAGGACTCATATCGCTTTGGATGAAACCTCCTTCATATGATCAATAGCGAATACCTGCATAACTCCCTCCATACGACACAACCCGGCCTTAAGAATAAAGCTTATCCTAGGTCGGGTCATGGGTAGTCAGTCATATTTTATTCGTTGTTTTGATCAATAGCCACTGAGGACGCTCCGAGCGGGTTCAATTCCTCTCTGGATATCCCTGTTGCCTATTCTCTATTTCCCTGTATATGCTCAGTGCTTTCCCCATCTTCTCTGCGTACTCCATCGATTGGCTCGAATTTAATTGCCTGACATCCTGCGTACCGCTGGAGCTGAGCAGATCATTCGCACGCAAGACTTGGATCAGCCTGTTCACGGTTCCTGTACTGCCGTCTATAATTTGGATGTGTTCAGGCAACAGATCCGATAAGATCTTCTTGTAAAAAGGGTAGTGGGTGCAGCCCAGCACTACGGTCCCATACTCATTCAGATCGAAGCCGTCAAGCTTCTCGGTAAAGTAAGCATTCATGATTTTTTGGTCAAAATTCAAAGCTTCGCAGTATTCCACCAGCTCTGGCAGAGGCAAGGAATCCACGATATGCATGCTATCAACTCGTCTGACAAGATCCCGATACTTCGATTCCCTTAGTGTTAATGGGGTGGCAAACACCAGGATTCGCTTGCCGCTGGACCGATTGATTTCTACAGCTGGTTTTACGGCAGGCTCCATACCAATAATCGGAATAGGATAAGTCCTCCTAAGCTCGGATATCGCCATGCTTGTAGCCGTGTTGCACGCAATCACAATGGCCTTGACTTCTTCCTGCATAATGGTTTTTATGGCATCATGTATGTAGGATTTGACGTCCTCCTTGGCTTTGGTACCGTAAGGAACGTGCAGGGTATCGGCAAAAAATAAAAAGTCCTCCTGCGGCAGCTCCCTCATCGCCGCTGACAACACGGTTAATCCGCCTAACCCTGAATCAAAAAAAGCTATTCTCATTGTTTTCACCTATCATTGTATTATTTCTGTGAGTATTATTTCTGTCAGCATCATTTTGTTATCCATGCCTTATTCATTATACTCCACTACTTCTATCTTCGCAGATGCTATCTGTACTAATTGATCTCCCAGCGCAACTGGTTTACGCAGCACAACCCGGCTGCGAAATTCTCTGGGCCGGGTCGAGTGTGCTATTTCTATTCTTTTCCTGAATTTACTCAAAGCAATTCAACAAAGCTAATGCCTCTTCATGATCCGGCTCCAGAACGAGCGCCTGGCGCGTGTATTCCAGTGCCTCTTCGTCGAGCTCAAGCTCGTAACAGCAGATTGCGAGACAATATAAAACCGTGGGCACAGGTTCATCTTCATCCGTTTCAACGGATTCTTTCAGGAAGAACATCGCATCCTCGTACATATCCATCTCAAAGAGCACCAGCCCCGCATCCAGAGCCAGGTCATAACGCTGCTCCATCACGTAGTACGATGACCACATGATGTATATGCCCTTACGGATATCCAGCATTTCTTCATCATTGGCTTCCGGCAGCAGATTCGAGATGCGCTTGGCGCTCTGGATGAAGAACTCTGCATCATAACCACCCAAACGCCAAAAGGACAAAATCTGCTGAATCCCCATGCTTTCAATATTCCGATCGATCCATTCCTTCAAGAGGAAGAACTCATCAGGTCCGAAGCGTTCGATAAACTGGCGGTAAGTCAGCCGAGTATTAGCATATGTCGTTGGCTCTTCCAGCATGAGTATGCAGCCGATGTTAATATTTTTATAATGCTGGGTGGGGAATATCGCCTCCGCGCCTCTTTGCTCGAACACATGCTGCAAGGCATGATAGTTCGTTGTTAACGAGAAGCTGCCATGGTAAATCAATTGCGGCGGTTCTGCAAATTTCCAGTTCTCGAGGCGATGATCTCCCTTATCTGCCGTAAGGAGCAGAAACCCTGACGTTGACAACTGATTCAGTCGCTCCAGGCAGTTCAACCCCACCTCCGGAAACAGGATATGGGAATCCTCCAGCTCTTGCTGGTAATGGGCAATCACATCGCGATACGGATAGGTTTCCTCTTCATATTTGGGTGCCCGCCGGTGCTCGAAAGCCAGCTTCATTCGCTCCAGCGCTTCAGACGGCTTAAGCTTCTCATACTGCTCCGGAAAGTCGATGACAACATCGCTCTCAAAAATCTTCCCTTCCCCCACGTAAATCAGCTCTTGCGGAATGCCGTCAAAGAAATAGTTAGCAATAATCAGCAGCGGCTGCTTCAGGTCCCCGGGTCGGATCGTTGTCTTCGATACCACCAAATTCAATTCCTTGTCATGCACGGCATCAAACCTTGCGAAATCCAGCAGTCCCTGCTCGATATAAGTCTGCATCGCAGGATGTTGGTTCCAAGCGGAGACATTTTTCTGCGGCAGATCGGTCATGACATAGCGAAAAGGGGGCAGCGCAATTCCTGCATAATCTCTCAGCTCGCACAGCTTATGCAGGATATGGTATCCGAGCCGCCCCGCTCCGGCCCCTAGCTCCAAAATGGTAACGGGCTCGGTCATATCCCCTTGACTGGCCCGGTCCCGAAGGAATCCGAATATAACTTCGGCGTAAGCCGTTGCAATCATGGGGTTGCTCGTAATATATTGCGGGACCTGGTCATTATTCCAGGCTTTCATCCCCAGCTCTTCATAATAAGTCCGCTGTAAATCCCAGATGGGCGCTTCGCTGAAACGGAAGCGTTGTTGAGTATTGTCTGTCATTCTATATAACCCTGCTCTCTCTAGTGATCATTAAGTACAATCTGAAGGCGCACATATGCTTATACATCGGTCGTCCTATGAATGTCTCTTGAATCGTACCATATAAGTTGCCTGTTCCAAAACCTTCTGAGTAATAAATCCGGCAAATTCCCTTTGGATCGAGGTGTAACTCGCCATTTTGGAGCATCTAGGCACCATTCCCTCCGCTCCCTAATATAGTGTAGGAGAACAGAAGGGCGGGATATGCATGGGTACAAGCATGGAACAAGAACAGTGGGCCATTTTCCTGGCAGCCATCTGTGGACAGACCTATACACAATTCACCAATACGGATGGCTCATTTGTCCTGCCGCTGCGTTACTCGCTCCACGACACCATTGAAGCGAACTCCTTAATCGGCGTGGCGGAACGCTTCGGGTTTATCCTTGAATCTCCGGATGAGATTATTATTGCCTTTCGGGGGACTCTCTCCACAACAGATTGGATCTCAGATGCCATCGCTTCCCAAAAAAACTTCAAATATATTAAAGAGCCCTCTCTCACGCATCGCGGCTTCACCAACATCTACGCCTCCACCCGAGGCCAGATTATGTCCGCGCTTAACAGGCTGCCTCATGACAAGACCTTGTATATCACAGGCCACAGTCTTGGCGGAGCACTTGCGACGCTGTGTGCTGTAGATATTGCCGCCAACACGGACCACACTACCCCCTATGTGTTTACATATGGGTCACCCCGTGTAGGCGATCCCGATTTTGCTATGGCCTATGCGAAGTACGTTCGGAGCAGCTTCCGCATCGCCAACCTGTTCGACGTTGTGACACATGCACCGCCGCATATCTACAAGGTGCCAAAACGGGAAAAAAAATATTATTACAGTCATGTCCACACCCACAACCCGCTCAACTTCCAGAATGGTTCGGTTAGCGCCAATCATGTAATTGGAAGTTATTTTGCTGAACTAACCAAACTCCAACCGCAATTTGCCGAGCTCTTATGTTCGACGAACCCCGGGTTTTGTCCTGCTGTAGAAACACCTATAGAAAAAGTCTAGTAGAGATGGCCAAATGCATATGTTGGATTGCTCGATCATAAAAGAAAGCGGATTTCCATTGAGAGGAATCCGCTTTTTGTATTCCTGCCTATCTTGAATTAGATCACATGCGTGCACTCGTTGTTAATGTAGGAAACAAGGTCTTCATTTCATCTTCATCCGGTCTTCTGCCATAATCCGCAATTTCGAACGGCTCTGCATATTGAACGGTTGCAGCGTAATCTTGACCGTATTGCTTCGCAAGCGTTGGCAGCAGTTCATCAGACACACGCAGGAAACGATCCCAATACTTCAGAATAAACGCCCGCTTCTCTTCCCAGGTATCCGGTACTTCATGCAAGAAATCGCCTTGCCATGGCGCAAATTCATAGAATTGGGAAGCATGCGCGTCACAGGCCCGCAATTTCTTCTCGATCACGCTTCCCGCATCAATGACGATATCCGGTGAATAGGCTGCCCTTGCCGCATAGTCCGGCATCAGCAAGAATATCGGGGATTTCTTCAAGGACGGCACTTCCGGTACCGCATTGGGCACCTTTGCCACAAAATCTGCCGCATCCCGTACGATTTTCCCTGCGTTTCGGTTGTCCACATGACCCGGCCCATCCGGATGGAAGGTAATGACGATATCCGCCTCCCAGCCCCGCATTTGACGAATCACTTCCTTGCGTACTTCCGGTGTCGGCATCAACTCCCCATCCGGAATGGGCAGTACGACATATTCCAAGACGCCAAGATGCTTCGCCGCTTCATCCGCTTCTTGTTTGCGGCGAGCGATTAGTTCTTCTCCGCACATCTCATGATGACCGCAGCATCCATCCGTTAACGTAACAAACTTCACCCTGTGGCCCATTTCTGCATATAAAGCCGAAATGGCCCCCGCGTAAATTTCAGGCTCATCCGGGTGAGCTGCAATGACAATCACATTCAGAATGTTGGACATGCTGTGAGTCCCCTCCTGTACGTTTCTTAGACATACAATCTATGTATTTTGGCTTACTTCATCCGTTTCATCAATGGATGATTCTCTCTCAGCTCCAGCAAATCCCACATATTCCCGTATAAATCCTTGAACACAGCCACCATGCCGTAATCCTGCTCTTTGGGTTCTCTCACAAACTCGATACCTCTCGATACCATTTCATGATAATCTCTCCAAAAATCATCCGTATTCAAGAACAGGAATACTCTGCCTCCAGACTGATTTCCGATAAAAGACTCTTGTTCAGGCTTGGACGCTTTGGCAAGCAATATCGTAGTGCCAACTGACCCAGGAGGAGCTACGACCACCCAGCGTTTGTCTTGTTCAGGCTGATAGGTATCTTCAACCAAGGTAAAGTTCAGCTTTCCGGTGTAAAAGGCTATGGCCTCATCATAATCCTTCACGACCAATGCGATATGGACAATCGATTGAATCATGTTAACCATCCTTTCAATTCCATCATACTTCAACTATATTAACATAACATTCAGGTCCTGCTTGAACGCCAGCCACATAAAAGTCTGTCATGTAACAGGGAGTCCCTTTATTTAGACTGCAATAATGGAATTACGCCCTCGCCCATAAAAAGGCAATGTAATCCGTTAATATCCCCTTGTGTCCCAAATGCCGAAGAATCGTGGTGATATTGCCTCTATGGTAGGTTCCATGGTTTACGACCTGTTGAACAATCTCCGAAATCGAATTCTGATGCTTGTTATACGTCACGTGCTTTCCCATATCGTGAACCGATGCCAAGTATTCGCGGTTCTGTGTCTGGGTCTGGCTCATATAATGACGAGCTGCCTCAATGCTAGCAAATGATTTCGAGACTAGGGCAGGAGAAACTTCTTCCTTGATCCGGGCAAACCAAACTTCATCCGCGGCTGCAAGATGGCCGACAACTTCCGCAATGGATTTGAAGCCTACATTCACTTCTTGAAAGAACACGTCGTCCGGCAATGATTGAAGATGTTCCAATACTCTATCATTCGCCCAAACGTTATAGTCGTATAATTGAAGGAATTGTTCGTTCATTCATATCACTCCTCGCTTATTCTTGATATCGACCGCTCAGCAATTTACGATGCAGATAACAACACTCGATTCCGTCTAATAAACCCGAATTTTCCTTCGATATGAGCATGGAACCGCCCGTATAAGCGTATTCTCCATGGGTTCCGGAAATCCTTTTTGTGATCGTTCAGCACTTCAGCTGACCGATTTCCCTTCCACCGACACCTTAAAACCACAGTGGGGGTTGCCCTATGATATGTTCCCCGATACGAAAAAAGAGGCTTCTCGATCTGATTCATCAGCCGAGAAAACCTCCCTCAACGTGTCCTTCAGTAAAGCTGCATCACCGCGCAGTACCTAAGTCGAATTCCATCGAGCCCTCTTCCTGCCTGTTGAGGAAGGGCGTACGACTCAAGGTCTGGACGATGGGCTCTGCCAAATATGAACCTCCTCCGGCCGGTATACCGTTCGCACCTGTCCCTCCGCATCGGTCATGAACATGACCGTTCGCTCCCGTTCCAACACGAAGGCGTAACCCGTCCCGGAAACCGGGTCTCTTACTTCGATTTCTGCGCTTGCCGCGTGCTCGGAGACAAAGACATAGAGGCTTCCTTGTCCGAATGCCAGCTTGCGGCCATATATCCCCGGGAGTTCGCCCCCCTTCAGCCATTCCAGCTCGGGCAAAATGGCCGCGGAGCGAAGGGCTTCCGCATACAGAGCCTGGATCGGTTCCCAGCGCTCATTCATTTCAACCGGGAGCGGACACCAGATTAATCGTCCCTTGCCCAAGGTTACCGTGAAGAGCTCCAGCGCTCCATCCAACCGACCCAGCGGACGATCCACTGCCAGTACATTGATCTTCCGCTCACCATATGAAACGGCAAACCGCTCGCCCGCCAGCTCCAGCATTTCTTCCCGAAGTACGTTGGCCTGGACGGTCTCGCCGATCTCTGCCTGCAGGCGATGCAGTGCCTCCCCCCAATAAGCATCGGTGCGCAGCGGTCCGGTCCACAGGACGGTACTGCCCTCCCTTGCCAGCTCAAGGAGCATGGCAAACGCTTCATCGTCGAAGTTGTGCGCGCTTGGCACGATGATGAGCTTGGCCGAATAGCGCTTCAGGTCTTCCAACTGGTATTCGCCGATACCGCGTGGATGGACATTCATCCCGAACGTTAGCGTGCGCATGGCCCTCGTTGTCGCTTCGTATGCCAGCTTCCTGCTGGAAAAATCATTCGAGTACGGGTAAACGACGACGATATCTTCAAGCTGCCGCTCATCGTCAAACAGGACGGATGCTTCCTTCATGAAGCTGCCGAAGTCATAGGACACATCGGCCTCGGGCTTCTGCGTTCCATCCGCCCGAAGCGCCCCGATATTGGATTCATTGGCGTTATCCATGAAGTAATTAATATTCCATATCCACTGCACGGCCCCCGCGCCTCCGGTCGAAAACGCATAGGCATACTTGCGTTCCAGGATGCTGTGCAGCTCCTCCTCCGTCCGCTTGGCGACGCCGTCCGGACGCTGCACGTGCATGATGCCGGTCTCCTGGACCAGATTTGGCTTGTCCGGCGTCTTGGTAAAGATGCCGTCCCACGCCAGGTGATCGTTCTGCCACCAGGAGTGGACCGTAGTGTAATCAACGACAGGGCCGTAGAACGACGGCGACGGGCGCTGGGAGCAGATGCCTTCATCCTGCCCGACCGTCACCAGCTGACGGGGATCGGAGCGGCGAATAGTGCCGATGAGCTCAGATGCCCACCGGTTGTGCATATCCATGGTAAACAGCGTGAAGTCAAGCCACGGCCCCCACTTCTTCGGCTGCAGCACGCTGTTGAACAGCTTATCGTCAGGACTCGGCGTCGGTGCGGAGTCGAATGACGGTAGTTCACCCGGCGTCATGTTCCAGCGCTCCTGAAGCAGCGAGAGATCATTCCCATGGCGCTGCCGCAGCCACTCGGACCAGGCTTGTCGTTCGAACCGGTCCCCTATCGATACCGGCCCCTCGAAGATCCGCTTCGGATCGAACAGCGAAGGCTCATTGATCAAGTCCCAATGCACGTTGGTCGTTCCCCTGTGACGCCCTACGATAGAAGCAATGAAGCGTTTCTGTGCTTCCACCGATCGCGGATCCAGATACGGATTCACGCCTTCCCAAGCCTCTGGAGCGAAGGAGAAGAAGGTAAATGTCACTTCCAGCTCATGTCGCTTGGCGGTCAGAATAAAGGCATCGATCGCCCGCATCACGTCCTCAGTCGCATGGCCGTCGGCAAACATGATCATTCGGTATCCTGTCCAAATGCCTGTCCGGATCAGATTGATCCCTGCCCTCTTCATCTCCGCCATATCCGCATCCCACCGCTGAACGTTTGGCAGATGGAGAAATTTCCGCGCGACGTCGGAGGTCATATATGTCATCCCAACGATCGGAACAGATCGGCCTCCGCGGCGGAAGTAATCGCGCCCGCATTCCAGCCTTTCCCCAGCTTGCAGCAGAGGACGGTCAACACCCCAGACCGCTTGGGTCAGGCAGCGACGCTCCCCGGACTCGGACTCGGCTTCGCACACGATCCGGTACAGGCCCGCTTCCAGCCTTACCGGCACAGACAAGTGAAGCTGCTGCAGATCCCGCTGCTCCATACCGGCTTCCGACCTCGCGTGCCCGGTCCAGACAATCTCTCCGTTGTCTTTCTTCATGACGCAAACCGCAAAATGCCAGCGTGATGCCGGGACGGACGTTCTGGACAGAGCCTGAAGCTGAACCGTCAATCGCATCTCCTCGCCCGGCTCGTAGGAAGCATAATTCGGCTTCAGCCACAGCTCCGTAACGCCCATTCCAGCGTATTCGGCCAAATCTTTCAGAACGTCAAGCCCTTCCGTCTCCCAGAACGAAGCCCGCAGCTGCTGGTTGATCAGAATCCAGCGCCCGCCTGCGAAATCACCTTTATGCTGCTCTAACATGACAATCGGAGCAGACCGCTCGCGCTGATCTCGATCCACACCTGTCAGCAGCGGTGAGATAACGGCGTCCATCGGACCGCCTGCCCCCATCTCGGACGGAATATCACTTGCTTTGGTCGGATGCAGCGTCAAGCCCCAGGTCGGCTCGATGCCGAACAGATCCCCGCGCCCCTGCAGGATTGGATACTCGGCGGAGGTCTTCAGCCCCTGGACGCGCGACACATCGACCTTCAGCACATCGTGGATATCCATTCGCTGATGATAAGCCAACTGTTCGCGTTCGATATGCCAGGCTCCGTCCAGCTCTCGAACAGGTCTGCGGAAAGGCACACC
Organism: Paenibacillus glucanolyticus NBRC 15330; assembly: GCF_004000885.1. GTDB lineage: Bacteria > Bacillota > Bacilli > Paenibacillales > Paenibacillaceae > Paenibacillus_AQ > Paenibacillus_AQ glucanolyticus. The sequence continues at coordinate 238,824 of NZ_BIMC01000002.1, read as the reverse complement.
ACCCGCATGCACTAAACCTCCACCGGTCTTCAGATATGCCTCGATGGTCGTCCATGCCGCTTTCGGAAAGTACGGTCCATGCAGATGCAGGAGCACGTCCCAGCCGCCTTCCGCCAGCCGCTCTCCTACAGCCGCAGCATCAGCAACCTCCCCCCATCCTCGCAATGGTTCCAGCGCCTTCTCGGACGGGCGCTCGCCTTCATAAGGAAAATGTTCATCGTAAAATACCAGCGTTCTCATGGACTACTCCTTTCTCGCTCTAGGCTGACCATCGACATAAACGGATGTCCCTCGCGTCCTGGCCCAGTCGGCGATTCGGGAAGGATCGCCGGTCCAGAGGCGCTCCAAGCCCCATTGATTGGTCTGCGGCCGGCTCTCGCATTCGATACGGATAACCGGGAACAACTCGGTCGGACGTTCCCGCGGCAGCCCTTCGATATACAGCACATCGTCCTCCTGCCGGAACGACAACTCCTGTCCCGTCGTCAGCAGCGTAACCCGGGATACCGGTGTCACCAAATCCGCCAGCCTCAGCATCGGACGGCCGTCCCAGAAACGAATAATGAGAAACAGCTGGTTGCCTTTCAGCGTCTGCCGCCCGTAGGAAATGAACTCTGTAAGGTTCCCGCCGTCGGAGCCGTAGATGGCCTCCCCGTGAACATCCAGCCATTCGCCGATCTTCAGCGCCCGCTCCACGAATGCCGGAGGAAGCTGCCCGTCAGGCTGCGGCCCAACATTAAGCAGCAAATTCCCTCCAGCAGCTCCGCCTTTCTCCGCGCATTCGCACAGCATGTCGAGCAGGACATCGGCAGGACGCCATCGTTCGCCGTTCGTGTAACCCCACAGCCGCCACGTTGTCACCTGGTTGGATTCCCACAGACGCTTCTGATCCGGGACGATGACATGCTCCGGGGAGCCGAAGTCGCCTAGCACCTCCGAATCACCCGATCCGCCGCCACCGTCCGCATGCAGCTTCTCCTCCTCGGACAGACCGAGGCGGTTGTTGACCAGAATATCCGGCTGAATCGACTTCATCCGCTCGACCAGCTTGATGCTCTCAAGGTCCTCCGCCGTTCGCGGCCAGACCCCGTCAAAAAAGAAATGATCGATGCGCCCGTATTTCGTGACCAGCTCCTCTACCTGGGCATGCAAATACCGCTTCATCGTTTCCCAGCCCTCCGGATCCTTCTCAGGTCCGTCGAAGTAAGCCGGGATGCGCCAATCGATCCAGGAATAATACAAGCCGACCCGAAGTCCCTGGGCACGGAATGCATCGGTGAATTCGCGGACCAGATCCCTGCCCGGCGCCTGCTTCGCGCTCGAATAATCCGTCGTCTCCGTGTCCCACAAGCAGTATCCGTCATGGTGACGAGTCGTCAAGCAGGCATATTTCATACCCGCCTTGCGTGCCGTGTACGCCCACAGCTCGGCGTCAAAAAATTCCGGATTCCACTCGCAGGCTTCCCTTGCGTATTCCGCCTGGTCCAAATGCTCCCGGAACAGAACCTGCTCTCCTCGCCCATATTGGGCATAAGGTCCGAAATGAATAAACATGCCGTACCGGCTTTCCGTAAACCATTGCCAGCCCTTCCGGATGGCTTGTGCTTGCTTGGTCATGAACAACGTCCTCCTTATGCTGCCCCAGCTCTTGTTATGCGGACAGCCCCGATCGTAATTGTCGTCTATTTGTCCTGCGAGAAGCCTCCAGGCTTCGTCTGACCTTTACTCTAGCTCGGGAATTCCTGTCTTGAACACTTTACTTTTGAGAGAAAACTTTGAAATTGGCCAATATCGGAAAATTGAAGCTATGGGGCGGGGCTGCGGGTAACGTCTGAACACCTGCTCCCGCCAAGCCTCCCCTCGCAGCCTGCTTTATGATTGGTTTATGCACAAAAAAAGCAATCCCTCTCCGGCACTAAGGCCGGGGCAGGGATTGCCGGTTATATGATGTTACACTGCGCCTATTGCGACTGTATTTACGATTGACCGGCTCTCCACTCATCGAATTGCCGTTTATATTCCGCCACGACCTCATTGAGACCGGCAGACTTCATCGCAGCCAGCATTTTATCGTAGGCATCCTCGTATTTCACGACCCCGTGCATCACAGGATAGACGCTGGTCTTCAACTCGGCAATACAATTCGCGTACTGGGAAGCGACGTTTGTCGGGTCGAAGGTGAAACCGATCGTGATGCTATTTACGGCATCGTCGGAAATCGATGTCCGCCGCTCCAGTCGTGCAGGATCCGTATTTGTTGGATAACGATTCATCTCCACATGACCGAGCAGCCAGTACGGAAGCTCATAAGCTGGGGAACCGTTCTCGTTCTTCGCAAGATAATCCTTCGTATTCTTTCCGGTATCCTTCCAATGCACATCCTTCACACCGCTTTGGACAAGGTCCATGTTCTCCTGGCTGCTGTACACCCAATTCAAGAATTGAACACCGGCCTCCGGGTGCGGAGACGTAGCCGAGATTCCGTTGGAATTGCGGATCGCGTAGGATCTGAATTTCGGCTGTTCAGCCAAATAATAAATATCCAGCTTGGCTTCCGGAAACGACTGACGGATCGTGTCGCTCACGCCAACGTCTCCCGGACGATACAGATAACGTCCGACCAGCTCCTCCTGGTTAATAACCTCCGATGGTGTCGTGAGCAGATCGCTCATGATCAGTCCACGCTGGTACGCCTCATTCATGAACTGCACGTCTTTTTTGAATTCCTCGGTCTCAAACCAGGACTTCACATTCCCCTGCTGATCGATGTAGATCATGTTGTCCGCCACCGTAAAAGGATACGTGTCGTACGTTGTATGCAGGAAGTAGGCAGGCTCCTCCAGCATTTTGATATACACGTTCTTGTTGTCCTGCGGCCAGTTCTTCTGCAGCGTCTCCGCCGCATCCAGCAGCTCCTCCGGGGATGTTGGAGCCTTCAAACCATTCGCTTCGAGCAGATCGGTCCGAATCGTGAACATGCCGTCATTATAAGCGGTATCCGCCCAGAAGTTCGGCACGTAAGTAATCTTGCCGTTTATTTTGGACGATTCCCAGATCCAGTCCGGCATGGAAGCTTTCAGCTCGCTGCCGTATTGATCCAGCAGATCGTCGATCGGAATGATCCCGCCGCTGCCGGCAAGAACCGTCGGTCCTTTTGTATCATGCATGATCGCGATCAGCTCAAATTCCTCGCCCGTCGACATCATAAGATTGGTCTTCTGATCCCATACGTCCCACGCGATGTATGTCGGTTCGTACGTAAGGTTCAGGCCATCGGCCTCAAGCTTCTCGTTAATCGCTTGGACCGCTGCTTCCAAGCCCTGCGGGGCGGAGCCCGGAAGCAAATACCGGACCGGGAGCTTATCCCCGCCGCCGTTCTCTCCGCTCGCCGATCCGCTCTCGCCGCCGGAATCGCCTCCACCGGAACAGCCCGCGATCACAGAAACCATAAATATTGCGGCCAACCATAGTGCTAGCGCTTTCCTTTTTTTCATGCGTGTCTCCCCCTGACTTCATTTGGTTTGTCATGCTGTAATTCCTATCATGCTGTACGATTCCTATCTTAAGGAGACATCAGGGATGGCGTATACTTCAAAATCATGGTTTTCGCCATTTTAAAACGCTTTAACGGCTGTCAGGAAGCCTTCTTTGATCACGAATCAGATCAGGAAGTAATCTCGGCGTCGAACAAGATCCGAATTGTTGAACCCGCATCTTAGCTGCCCCTCACTGCGCCTTTTTCGTCTCGATTGCATGCTGGCTTCGGAACTGTGCCGGCGAGATCTGATAGTGCTTCTTAAACAGCGTATAGAAGTAGGTTGTATTCAAAATGCCTACCTGTTCGCTGATCGATTGAACCGAATCCTCGGTGCTGGCGAGCAGTTCCCTCGCCTTCTCCAGTCGGACGGCATTCAGGTAATCGTTGAACGACAGCTCGCAATGCGCCTTGAACAGCTTGCCGACATAGCTCCGGGACAGCTTCACCTCGCCCGCAACCTGCTCGAGCGACATATCAGGCCTCGCGTAATGCTTGCGTACGTACATCTGGATAAAATCCACCACCTCCGCATGCCGAACCGCACCCGATTCCTCGGAGAGGCTGCAGAGCTGCAGAGCGAGTTCCTTCAAGGCATCCGCGGTTTCCTGAAGCGTCTGGAAGCGCGTAATCCGACGCGTGAAACCGAGGAAGAGGTCTGCGCTTTCCCTATTTTTCACCGTGTGTACATTGAGCTGCTTGTACAGGCCCCCAATGAATTGATTGATGAAAAACATAACTTCATGGTAGTTGTAATCGCGAATCTCCTTGATCCACTGATCGATTTCCTTCTCCAGTTTATCGCTCTGCTGCAGTTTGATAGCATCAATGATACGCTTCTCACGCTTGTCCGGATACTGCGCTTCGGAAGGCTCGGTCACGGCGATAATGACCGGATCGGCCTGGAACAGCCTGCCCTTGCCTTCGAAGAAGCGCTGCCGGAAGCAGGACTGCGCACAATCGAACGATTCACGCAGCTCCTCGTACGTCTGCGCAGCGGTTCCGATACCGACGGTAACGGACACGCGGAGCGTGCGGAGAATCTCACCCTGGAGCTCCTCCAACATGCCTAATACATGAAGCGGGGGACGGCTCTGCTTCATAGGGAGAAGGATCGCTACCGTCCCATCCCCCACGGCCGCCACGCTGGCTCCCTCCGGCTCCAGCATGTGCTGGGCTGCCCGGGCTACAGCTGCGCATGCATACGATTGCAGCTCCTCGTCCTCACCGCCGGGCGATCCGTCCTCGCTATCGAGTAGAAGAGCTACTGCCAGAAAGTAAGGCCCCTTGCCTTCTCCGGCCAGACGGCGGAATGCCGTCTCGTCGCCGCCCTTTAGCAGCTGCAGCACATGGGCCTGACGCGCGACCGAAGCCTCGGACTCCATCGATCGCATTTTCTCGGTCATCTCGGCGTAAGTCATGTCCAATATGGCGAATTCGTTGATCTGCCGCCGATCCTTCACTTTCGGAATGGCGCTCATCTTCTCCAGCAGGTGGCGGATCGGGTTGTAAGCATGATGCGTAAGCCAAATCGAGAGGAACATGCTGACGGCGAAGCATGCCAGAGCAAGAACCAGCGCTGACGTCCGCAGGGCCTGCATGTTGAACAGCAGATTTTGATACTGGCTTACGCTGATAAACGTCCAGTTCATATCCTTGGACTTGACGTAAGTGACGAGACTCTTGCGTCCGTCAATGGAGCGGGTGAAATAACCGCTCTCCTTGTCCGATGCCAGAATCGACTGGACGTAGGATTCCTGCGAAATATCCTCCATGAACCGGGATCGATCCGAATGGGTAATGATGGTCCCCTTGTCATCGATGACGTGCAGTGAATCCACCGCTTCGTTGCGATAACCCCCTATAAGATCCTGAATAGTGTCGGTACTCATGTTGATCACGATTGCGCCTTTGGAGCTTAGCGGCGAATAATAGCTCGGCAGGAGGACGAAGGTAAGGACATCTTCGCTCCGGTTCGCCGAAGTAGCGGAAGAGATCCTGCGCGGGAACAGGTGGAAATAGGATGTGTTCTTGCGGTTGATCTCCTCCAGCAATGCCTTCTCCTGATCCTTGGTAATCCCTTTTGTATTCAGATATGTGTTATTCGAGCCATTATAAATTCCGATTGAATGGATGAACGGATACGTGGACTGAATTCGGTTAAGGGTGCCAAACACCCCGTACTGCTTCACCGGATCGGCCTCTTTGTCCAACAGGACGCCCACGATCTCCTTGTCGCTGAGCAGAAGATTGCCTACGTTATAAACCTGATCACGGATTACGCTCGATACGGCGCTGTTCTGCTTCAGCATCGACTCGGAAATTTTTCCTACCTCCTTCGCGGTGCTCCAGGAGAACATCATGAACAGGACAACGGTTACGAGGGCAATCATGGCTGCCGTAAGCAAAATAAAGCTGAGAAACATATTTCGGTAGACCGCATAACGGAATAATCGCTGCCGGATCATTTTCTCCCTCCTTGCCATCTGGTTGTTATAAGTTAAAATGAAATTCTCGGAGTTACAAAATTTCCCACCATCCATGAACATTACTAACATTATATGTAGTCTATATGTTAATTTAATCATGTTTTCTAGCAATTCGAATACTTGGACCGGATTATTGGTTTACTCTCATCTTACATTTGCTTAGGACATTCATCAATATGAAAACGCATTCTTTATTTTGATCCCCAGGCTATTCTTTAGGAGCATCATTAGCCAGAACCCTTACAGTATAAGGGGTTTTCGGGATTATTCAATCCGGACAACGCTGTGCTGAACACTCAAATTTGAAGTTTTTGCCGTTTTTTAAAGCAGCCTTATCTCCCTTCAATCCGCCCAAACTCCATTTTCATAGTTTACTGCACACGGCAACTCTCTTTACACTCGAATCAGAAACGCTGAAGCTTGCAGCCCCCATCACAAACGAAAGGACGTGCTACCTGTGAAAAAAAACCGCTCCGGCTTCCTGCGCGAAATCCGCTCGAATGGATCCGCCTACCTGCTCGTCGTACCGGCTGCCATCTATACACTGGTCTTCGGTTATTTCACGCTTCCGTACATGCTCATTGCGTTCCAAAAATTCAACTTCAAGACAGGTCTCTTTAATTCCGCCTGGGTCGGCTTTGACAATTTCAAGTTTTTCTTCTCGTCTCCCAGGGCGCTTGAGGTTACGTTCAACACCCTGAAGCTCAATTTTTTATTCATCATGGTTGGCACGCTCGCAGCCATGGCACTGGCCATTCTGTTCAATGAGCTCCGCAGCCGCTGGTTCTCAAGGGTGACCCAATCCACGATATTGTTTCCGCATTTTTTGTCCTGGGTCATCGTCAGCTACATTGTCTACAGCTTGCTGTCTACCGACTACGGCATCCTGAACCGCATCTTGGCGTTCTTCCATGTCGATCCCGTCAACTGGTACGCCTCTCCGCAATACTGGACGTGGATTCTTACGACCGCGGCGGTGTGGAAGGACATCGGAATGAACCTCGTCATCTATCTGGCAGCCATTACGGGAATTGACGACAGTTATTACGAGGCTGGCCGGATCGACGGGGCGAGCCGCTGGCAGCTTATCCGTCATATCACCATACCGCTCATGCTGCCGACCATAACCATCCTGACCCTGCTGGCCTTGGGCAAAATCATGTACGGCAGCTTCGACATGATCTATGCCATCGTGAAGGACAACGGGCTGCTGTATCCCACCGTCGACGTCATTGACACGTATGTGTTCCGTTCTCTCCGCACCATCGGAAATCCGGCTCAAGCGATGGCCGTCGGACTGTATCAATCCGTGGTCGGCTTTATTCTCGTATGGGGCAGCAACAAAATCGTGAAGAAGGTAAATCCGGATCATGCTTTGTTCTAGATGTGCCGGAACCATTCGGAAAGGAGCAAAACTTAGATGACGTCCAGACCTAAATTTTTCGACGCCGTAAACGCCGCCCTGATCGGTATCATCTCCATCCTCTGCATCCTGCCCATGCTGCTCGTGCTTATGGTCTCCTTCACGGATGAAGCCAGCATTAAACAATTCGGGTACCAGCTGTTTCCGAGTGAGCTGTCACTGGATGCGTACAAGCTGCTCCTGTTCGGCAGCACGCCGCTGTACCAGAGTTACATGATCTCGATCTTCGTGACGGTGATTGGCACAATCCTTGCCGTCACGATTACGTCCATGGCCGGATATACGCTGGCCGCCAAGCATATCCGTTACCGCAACGGACTTGGACTGTTCTTTTTCATTACAATGGTGTTTAATACGGGTTTGGTGCCCTGGTATCTGATCAACCTCAATCTCGGTATGAACAACACGATCTGGGCCCTGATCATTCCGTCCTTGGTATTCAACCCGTTCAATCTGTTCCTCGTGCGCAACTACATGTCCCAGATTCCGCCGTCCCTCACGGAGGCAGCCAAAATCGATGGAGCCAGCGATTTCTATATCGCGTTTCGGATCTTCTTCCCGCTGTGCATGCCCGTCCTTGCCACCATCACGCTGTTCTACGGCATCGCCTACTGGAACAACTGGTTTAACGCCATCATGCTGGTGGACAACGAGAAGCTGTATCCCCTGCAATACCTGCTGTTTAAGCTGAACTCCGAGATCAGCATGATCCAGCAGATGCAGAGCAGCGGAGCCATCCTCGGCAGCCAGACGCTCCCTCAGGAATCGGTGAAGATGGCCACCGCCATTCTGACGATTGGCCCGGTGGTGCTGTTCTATCCGTTCCTGCAGCGGTATTTTATTAAAGGCCTGCTGATTGGCTCTGTGAAGGAGTAAGAGCTGCGATTTAACAACTACTTCGTATTCAAGGTTTCATGGCACATAGCCGGGAATCGAGCTGTATGCAAACCAAAAAGGCTTAACCGCGTGCGGTTAGCCTTTTTTTGATGAACAATGGTTGATACATCTCCTCAACGTTAACGAAATTGACCATCGAAATATGCGACCGATCCCTATAAACTCAAGAGTACATGTTGATAGGATTCGATATAAATCAAAATCTACCGAACCAAATCTTGTCTGAGTGTGTATATAAGGTGAAAAACAAACAAAAAGGGGGTGATTTGATGTTACCTGAAATAACACAGGATGAAGCCAAACAGTTATTTACCGAATATTCTATGTATGTTTATCAAACCGCATTGCTGATAACAAGATCGGAAGCGCTTGCTGATGACATTACGCAAGAGACTTTTATCCGAGTGTTCAGAAAGTTTAATACATACGATTCCACTAAGTCGATACAGCCTTGGATTTATAAAATAACGATAAATACGATGCGTAACATGCTTCGCAAGCAAAAATGGTTGAAATTCATCGGTGTCACACCAGAAACGGCTGATGAGGATTTAATTGAAAACAAGATCATACAAAATGAAGAATCTCTGCAACTTTGGAAAGAAATTAACCAGCTATCATTGAAAAGCAAAGAAATCATCGTACTTCATTATTATGCTGAGTTGAAGCTGAGTGAAGTTTCTGAAGCCTTAGGTATACCATTAGGTACTTGCAAATCAAGACTCAATGCAGCTTTAACTACGCTTCGTAAACAGATGCTGGAAAATGAAGTTTTTGAATTTCGCAAAAGGAGAGCTTACCATGAAACAAATTAACCGGTCGGATATTAAGGATGCATTACATACCCATATTGACTCTAAACACGCATCTGTTTTATTCGAGAATATATGGGAAAAATATTCAAACAGAAAATCAGGCGGTCATCCAAATCGTCGTATTTATCGAAAACGAATCATTGTTTTATCTATTCTTGGCTCACTATGCTTTCTTACCCTATCTCAATCCCCAGTTCGGGCGTTCATTGAGCAGTTTATAGAGGTTAAATGGATTAAAAACGTGAAAAATGCTGAAATCGGTTATTCATGGGCGAATACTGCAGGTGATGCCCGATCTCTAGTTTTAAACAAGGAGGAGGCAGAGAAGTCGCTTGGAATCTCTATTCCATGGCCTGATCCATTAGATGGGATGTCTGGGCAAAGAGAAATTAGAACTAGAAAAGAGGATGATTCACCTCTTGGGTATGACTATACCATACGTACGAATGACCGCTACTATGAAGTCATAGCTAATTATAAAAACAATAGACAGCCTGAGTTTTACGCACAAACTACTGGTACAGCGCTAGTGAAGGAAATTTCAATTCAAGACGTCACGGCTACATTGATTACTAGTCCAGAGTTCATCCATGTTCCACACCTTTATTTTGAAAAAGGAGATTGGAAAATAGTAGTCACGGTGACTGATTATACAGAAGATGATGTTATGAGCGAACAAGAAATCATAGAATTAGCAGGATCAATTAAATAAAAAAACAAACCTGAACAAGGGCTGTCATGTATGAATTCAATAGATGTTCCAACCCTTGTGGGAATTTTCAAAACATCACTCAAATCCTTCGATAATTTCATTTATTTGTTGAATATGCCTTTGTTCATGCAGGTACAGCGACCTAACCCATTCAATCAATAACATCTCTTTAAAGACGGGATGGACAAAATGTCTTCTGCTTAGGATGGACGGATCTTCTAATGAATTTAGAAGTTCCGTTAACTTTGCTCTTGACTGATGGAGCTTCTCCACCATTTCCTTGTGTTCCATAATCTCATCCGTTGGTCTGGCAATCTCGGGAGCCACTAGCTTTTTACTTCTGTCCAGCAGAAATTCCAAAGGTTTATTCTCTAAGATTGAATCATCCGTGCTCTTTAGTCCTCTTTTTATTGCTGCAACATATAATTCTTCTGTTTTACATAAGTGTTGACATATCTGACTGATGCTCCAGCTGTTGGAGTCGTGCCGTCTGTTTAGTTGATCTCCATCCAAGCCCTTGAGGATGCCAAGTAACTCGTTCCTTGTCTCTTTTAATTCTCGATTAATTTCTTGAAGCTCCATGGAAAACACTCCCTTTTCGAGCATTTTCCATGATTATACATCCGTTGAACAAAGGACGCTAGGGCTGCGCCTTGAATGCATTCAAAAGTTCATATTGACCCTATCGATGAGATCGTGTCATATTCCGATTTCACGCATTTTCACTGTAACGTGTTCAATCCTGCCCTCCATATCCGTTCCGTCATACTTGGGAAGTTGGAGCTCACTGACAATGCTGCCGTCGCGCATAAACATAATTCGCTCCGTTCGGGCAGCCACGTTGGCGTCATGAGTGACAAGCATAACCGCCGTACCTTCCGCGTTGATCTCGGAAAACAAGTCCATCATTTCCTGCGCGGACGTTGAGTTGAGCGCGCCCGTAGGCTCATCGCCGAAGATGATTCTCGGATTGTTCATCAGCGCGCGGCATATCCCGGCACGCTGGAGCTGGCCTCCCGATACCTGGGTAATGTCGCGCTTTTCAAGCTCCGCGATACCTACCCTTTTCATTAGCGTTCTTGCTTTTGCCGTTATGTTTGCAACGTTTTTTCGGTTGTCCCGCAGAGACGGGAGAATGATGTTGTCGAGGATATTCAGGTTGTTCAGCATCGTCGGCTGTTGAAACACAAACCCCATCTGGGTTCTGCGTATATCAGCCAGCTCATTCTCCGAAGCCGTCGTTAAATCCCTGCCGTCAAATACTACCTTACCGTCATCAACGACATCCGTTCCGCTCAGCGCAAACAACAGCGTTGATTTTCCCGAGCCGGAAGGTCCCATAACCGCAACGAATTCGCCCTCATTGATATAGGCGGACACTCCGTCCAGAACATGGTGCTTCTCATCACCCTCGCCAAAAGATTTTACGATATGGTCACCGATCATCACCTTTTTCATATGCCTACCCCTTTATGTTTTCAGAAATTTTAATGTGACCCATGCCCGATGTGCCGATTATGGTTGCAATAAGTACCGAGCCGATCATCATCAGCGGGCTAAGCAGATACGCCGAAAGCGGATTGACCGCAAAATGAAACGTCGACGCTCCAAACATGGAGATGACCACCCCCGCCAGCATTTCTCCGAGCGTGTTCGCCAGAAGTATGCCAAGCACCATTCCGAGTATCAGAACGAATACCGAACGCGTGACATACTGCGCCCTAATATCTGAGCTTGTAAAGCCTAACACCTTCATAACGCCGATGGAGTATCTGTCCTTTGCAACAAGCATTTTCATAAACAACAGAGTAACCAGTACCGTTATCATTATCGCGACAAGAATGGCGGCATAGGAGGCCTTATGGACGGCCCTTATCGTCGAGCCGAATGTCTGTGCAATATATTTGTCAATGTCCGAAACCTTTGCATAATTAAATTTGCTCGCATATTCCGAAACCATGCTATTGATGAGAGATGGATCGGAAAGCTCCGCACAGATCACGTACCACATCGTATCCGCCGATTGGTCAGGGAAAACAGCCTTTGCGGTTTTGCCTCCATTGGTGATGTCGGAATAGATGCCGCTAACCGTGAGAATTTCCTCCTTCCCTTCAACAACTACAGTCATGGTTTCTCCGACCCCTATGCCCAGTTCATCGGCGTTCAGAGAAGAAAGCGCAATTTCATCTTCTGCGGCGGGTGCTTTGCCTTGGGAATACGCAATGGGGAATATCGAATGGTCGCCGAGCTCAATTTTTATATTTTCTTCCGTGCCATCCAATGTCTTCACTTTGAACGATTTTGTTGCAAGCACGGCATACTGTGAAATGGCACTGTCGCTTGTCATCTTTTTTAGTACTTCTGCGGCTTTTTCGGATATATTGTCAGTCTGCTGAATGTCCATACGCATATCGTAGTTTCCGATACCCATATATTGAATGAAGCCTTTCGATGAAATCGTGCTGTACAGGTTATGGGGAACAATCATGATAAATGCCGAAATGACCAGCACCGTTAGCATGGTGGCGTAAAGTCTTTTCCTTGCGAGAACGTCCTGGATACCGAGAACAACATTCGTGTTAAGCAGCCTGTTCCTGCTTAATCTCAGATGCTTAGCACCTGCGGCGGTATGCCCCTGTGAATTGCCAAAACGTATGGCTTCCGCGGCTGATATTTTTCGAAAGCGCCTCAGTACTCCATTTATATAAGCCATCATTGCAAGGAATACCAGCAGTATGCCGATGATTCCGTACAACAATGCTGAAGAAGAATGTTCGCTTTCCCCCATGTAAAGCCGGATATTCTCAAGAAGCATGCCTTTGAACACCAATGAAAGTGCGAACCCGAGAATACTGCCCGCAGCCGCAATCACAGCGTATTTGGCAAGGTACATCCTCTTCATGTCGGAGATACGCATCCCCATTGCCTTCATAACGCCAATTTGGCGGTAATCGTCTTCGATTTTGGCAAGCAGCGTAAAGCGTATGCACATCAAAGCGATAGCAACGACCAGCACGCTCACCAGAAGGATCACCCCAATCATCATCCCGTCGGAAATGGCGTTGATTGTTTTGAACAGGGGATATGTAATCACGGGTCCGTTCGCTTCAAGACCTGCGGAGGCATAATCGGTTTCGAATGCGCCAAGCGCCGATAGATCCTTTAATCTGAACTCAATCAGATACTCTGTGGTCCCGAGGTTTTGAATTACCGCGTAATCATGGCTGCTTACAAGAAATCTCTTGGAGGAGGAGAGTGTGGAATTCATCTGCGAATCGCGGAGAAATCCCGCAACGGTAAATTCCTTTCCACTTATTCGTGCCTTGTCACCGACCTTCGTGGTGTTGTCCCTCATATAATGGATGGGAACATATAACTCGCCGTCGGATACATGGATGACGTTTCCGTCAAGATCAAGAAGATAATCGAACTTGTCGCTCTGCATGCTGAACCCGTTATCCTGAACATTATGGGTAAGCGAATTGTCGCCTAATATGATGCGTGCGCCGTCCATGTTGACAAATTCAAGCACCTGAAATTCATCAACATTCCCATGCTGCTCCGCAAAAGCTGTAAGTCGATCCGTATTGATCTCACCCGAATGCATCTGCATAAAATGCGGCGTTTCCGCCCGTTTCATAAGTGTATCTATCGCACCGGAAAGATTGACAACGAGTATCACGGCCAGCGAAACGAGCATCGCTGCTGCTGCAACAAATATCATGGTTGTCAACGTGATTAATTTGCTTTTGGATATATCATTGCGAATTATTCTGGAATACATAAGCCACCTCTGTCTTCTAGCATTCTGACCGATCGCAGCTTATACAGAACGGCCGAAGTTACGCATAACAGCACCCCGGCGATGATGATGAGAAATCCCATTCCTCTTCCAAGGCCGATGCCGATGACTTTCCCCACACTCCCAGCAAGCGCTCCGCCTTCAACCAATAATGGAGTGAACACATAATCTGCCATAACACCCGATAGCGCATAAGCGGCAACAAATCCAAGCTGGGACAGGATTCCGATAAACGCCCACGCTCTGCCTTGAACCGCATTATCCATGTTGGTGCGAACCAAAAAATCCAGACTCATGTTGGCAAACGGAAGCATGGCAAAAAACAGGAATCCCGAAATACATATCCAGACGATATTTTCACGAGCTCCAAAAGCTGCCATACACGCGCCTACGCAAAACAGCGAAATCGAAAGGATTTTCACATAATCTTTTTTTATCGGAAGAAATCCTAACATCATACTGGACACGAGCATTCCTGAAGCCACAATAGTTTCAATCGTTCCGATCATCGAACTGTTCGTAAAGGTAAGCAGCATCGGTATCGTGAGCGTCTCCATCACCCCAAGGTAAAATGTCAGCACCGATGTCATGATCACCAGAACAAACACACCCTTGTTTCTGGAAACCGCATTCCACCCGTCTATAAATTCGCGAATAAACGATGTAACCTGATGACCGGTCTTGGAAGCAATGCCGCTGCGGACAGCGAGCGTAGTACCCACGGTAACAAAAAAAGTGCAAATGTCGATAACAAGCAGCAGCTTTATGTCTGCAATCGTGAGCAAAAAACCCGCAAGGATCGGAGAAATCAGAAATTTGGCTGAGCCCGCCAGCTGGACAAGACCGCTTGCCTGTGTGTACTGCTCCTCGGTAAGCAAATCCGTAACCGTAGCTTTATATGCAGGATCAAGCAGTGATGAAAATACGGAGCTCATGGCAACCCCGACGCATATCTGCCATAGCTGCGCTTCTCCGCGAAGCAAGCAAACGAGGATGAATACAAGCCCTATCGCGGAAAGGCTATCCCCTAATATCATTAAAAGCCTGCGGTCATACCGGTCCGCGAGCACTCCGGCAAAAGCGCTCAAAAAGAGCGACGGCATAAACGCAAGCAAGGTTACCAGCGCCATAGCCGATGCCTTTCCCGTCTGCTGAAAAACATAGATCCCAAGCCCGAACGAAGTCAGACCGTTTCCTATTGTTGAAACCAGCTGTCCCGACCATAAGAGGAGAAATTTCTTGAAAGACTTCCCTGGTTTAATCACGGCTGCTTTCATCTCCCTCTCCAAACATCCCCATAACGTCCATAAGGCTTCCGCTTTCTGCTCCGAGCAGCCTCTCCACGTTGCAAACAAAGGCCACAATTCGCGAGCTGCGCTCCTTCTCTGTCATAACGACCAGATCATCATCAAAAACGGTACTCGCATAAATCACAACCATCTCCATGCATTCGTACGGGAAGGGTGTGCTGAACAGGCCCTGCTGGATGCCTTCGCGGATGATCTCTGTCAGGATCGGGGGGACGCCGTTGATGATCACCTTTTGTATTTTTTGATGCATCAGTGCGTTCTGGGGTTTATGAATATGCTCCATAATTTGCTCGCTGCTTCCCCCGCTTAGGTTCAGTGCCATTACAACACGGATGATGCGCTCGACGATTGGTATGCTCTTGTCTGCGGCAACTTCCTGTGCCCCATCTATCAATCGGACCGCATACCGATCGATCAATGCATCCATAATATCCTCCTTCGACTTGAAGTGATGATACAAGGTTCCGCGGGCAATGCCGACCTTTTCAAGAATATCGTTGGTACTTGTTCCGTCAAAACCCTTCTGTCCAAAAAGCTCATCCACCGCGTCAAGGATTTCGTTCTTGCGATCCTCCGCTTTTTTTACGACCCTCATGGCTACACCTCCTTTTGCATAGACCGACTGCCTGTCGGTAATATGATAACATGCTGCTTTGAGTTGTCAAGATATTGTTACATGAAGTGAACTGATGGTGAACTCATTTATATGAAGAATTTTTATGACTTCATCCCTCGCAGCATGCCAAAGCATGTTGTTATGCGTAGTTATACGCTGCCACGCTCAGCTACCGAAATCATCCTTTGTTTATAAAATAAAACAGGCTGCCTTTCAGGGCAGCCGTATTTGGGGTTATAGCGTTATTTACGTACGGAGAGAATGAACTTCTCCAGTGATCCTGTATCCGTAATCACCTGATTACATCCATGGTTATCCATACATACGTAATGACCAATCGCAGCGTAATTATCCGGTGATGCGTTCGCAGGCTTGGTCTTGACCGAGAAGAAAGCAAGCTCCTGATGACGATTGCAGAACAGGCAGTACCCTTTCTTGTTTGTCGGCGTGATTCTTCCCTCAATACCGATAAACCGTCCTTCGAACGGATACACAATGAATAGTCTATTCGTGGCAATATCAACCCAGCTTAGATACGTCACATATCGAAAATCAATGGATTGAAGATCAGGCACTTTCAATTTTTTATTTTTAGGGAATAGCTTCTCAATCTGCTTCACCGTAATCGGCGGAAATGGATCCAGATACGGTTCTAATGTCTCAAGATATCTCTGGAAATCATATGCCGTCTCGAGAGCCGAAATTTGTTCCAGCATCTGCTGCTGATCCCCTTCAAGGTAAGGGAACGCCTCTATCACGTTTACGGCAGAACGATATCTTACGGTCTCTATAACCTTCCGATCCGCCACGGTTCGCAATGTTTTCAGAAGGAATTCCGCTTGTTTTTTAATGATGTTGAATTGATAGTTTCTAATAAATGCTGTACTCATAGGTCTTCAGCCCCTTATTTTTTATGAAAAATCCATAAGGTGCAAAGCCCGTTATTAGAAACGATAAAGTTCGTTTGGGCGACCGAATTCATCCTATCGCACCTCACACAAAGTATCGCCCCAGATTAGGCTTTGCGTGAGGACTCCCTAGCTAATGAGCAATTCAATTTTGCCATCTATATAACCCCCAATCATATTTTATTCAAAAAAGTATAGCAAAAAATCCCACAAGCTGCAATTCATCTGTCTGGATGGAATTTCATAATTTCACACTTATAATCAGCTTAGAGCTATACCTGACTATTCAGGTGAATGCCAACCTTACAGCCCCCCCTGAGCCACACGCAGGCTAAACAAAAAAGCCTCAGTCAGGTATACAACACCTGACCAAGACCTTCTGAATCCAATCTGTTTTACTGATTGATTTGACCGCCATCCACCGTATAGATGGATTGCGTTACATAGGAGGCATCGTCGGATAACAAGAAGACAGCTACGCTTGCTACCTCTTCCGCTTCTCCGTATCTTCCCAGCGGTACAGCGGCACCGAATGCTTCTTTTGCTCCTTCCGCATCCTCAGGAACCGTATTTTTCTCGATTTGGCGCATCATGCGGGTATTGATCACTCCAGGCGCAACCGCATTTACTCTCACACCGAACGGAGCAGCTTCTAAGGCAACCACTTTCGTCATGCCCATTACGGCATGCTTGGAGCTATTATAACCGACAAATCCGGGCGAACCGATCAGACCTGCACCGGATGAGGTGTTCACGATACTGCCGTACCCTTGTTTTTTCATGACGGGAACGATGTATTTCAGCCCAAGGAAGGCACCCTTAACATTGACATTAAAGACCATTTCAAACGTTTCGGTCGGATAATCCTCTACATTGGCAGTGATGCCTTCGATCCCCGCATTATTGAAAAAACCGTCGATTTTGCCGAACTTTTCAATCGTGGCATCCACATAAGCTTTGACTTCTTCCTCTTTGGCCACATTGGCTTGCAGCGCAATCGCTCTGGAATCGTCAATACCCAGATCGGAGATGACTCGTTGAACGGCTTCCAGGTTCAAGTCAACAAGCGCAAGGCTGGCACCCTGCTCCGCCAGCTTCTTCGCGGCTGCCGCACCGATCCCACCTGCTGCGCCTGTAATGACAATCACTTTTCCATCAAATTTGCTCATTTGTATAGACCTCCCGGATTGATTTATACTTCTCTAGATGTCTTGGTCCCTATCCTTATTTGGCTGTATATCCACCGTCAACCGTCAGGGTATTTCCCGTCATGAAAGAAGAGTCATCCGAAGCCATAAAGAGAACGGCCTTCGCCATTTCCTCGGCTTGTCCCAGACGCTTCATCGGAGTGACCGCAGCCAAGGCTTGTTTGCTCTCCTCCGGAATGATCGGTGTATCGATGAACCCGGGGCATAGCGCGTTGATTCGGATATTATGCTCGGCATACTCCAGCGCCAGGGACCGTGTCAAATTGATGACACCGCCTTTAGCGGCATTATAAGCCGCGGAACCTGGAGAGCCGACCCAACCGTACATCGATGCCGTATTAACGATTGTGCCTCCTCCTGCTTTTAACATTTCGCGGATTGCTTCGCGTGCAACCAAGAATACGCCGTCCAAGTCCACGTTTACGGTGTTGCGCCACTCGGAGTACGCCAGATCATGCGAAGAATGAACGCGCCCGATGCCCGCATTGTTAAATACAACATCCACTTTGCCGAAGGCTTCAATACCTTGTTTGAAGATGTTCGCTACTTCTTCTTCACTCGTAATATTCGCTTTCACGAACAGCGCCTCATAATGCAGCGCTTTCAATTCAGCTTCAAACGCCTTGCCTTTTTCCTCATTCAGATCAACCAGCACCACTTTGGCACCTTCTTCAGCGAAGAGGCGTGCAGTCGCTGCACCGATGCCGGATGCACCACCAGTAATTACAGCAACCTTGTTTTGTAATTTGCCCATCTTGGATACCTCCGTAAAATTTATTAAAATAGTACTAACTCACTTCAAATGGAATCAATTTAAGATTTTAAATTTAGTACTATTTTGTCTACAATTTAATTGTACTATTCTGTTCACATTTAACAATCAGTAAGATGTTATGAAGTGTCTATCTAGTCAACACTTACAACAAAACTGTCTTTTTTTAGGGGGGCACGCATCTCGTGAATCATGAACAAACCGGAACATCGGAGCGAAAAAATCGTACAAAGGAACATCTAAAATCGGCCTTTATCAAACTTGTAAAAGAAAAGGGATATCATGCCGTAACGGTGAAGGACATCGTGGATAAGGCCGCATATAATCGCAGCACCTTTTATGTGCATTACCAGGATAAAATCGAATTGGCCGAGGATTTACGGGCTTCCATGCTCCGGGGTCTGGAAGAATCGGTGGGCAAACTTTATATACCTGGACACAAAGTATATACGGCAAATCTGGGTACACCCTCCTTCAATATCGTTGCCTACATTTACGAGAATCGTGATTTTTTTGAACTGATTACCTACGAGGATACCTTACCGGGTCTGCACACCGAATTCCCTCAAACGATTCTAAAAATCTACAAGGAACGATTCATATTCGAAACGATTAACAACATCCCGGTTAACATGGATTATTTTAAACAGTATACGGCCTACGGCTTCCACGGACTGGTTCTGAGCTGGATCCGAAACGGTTTCAGGGAATCCCGGGAGGATTTTATTAAAGAGGTCATTGATTTAACAAAGACGCATATTTACTCGGTGGAGTATGTAAGGGAGTAGGTCCCGGGGGCGGACAACATCCCGGCAGGGAATATCCCTCCGGGTTGTTGGTTGATGGAACGAGCCTCTATTGCACTCGAATGTATGTACCTTTATTCTCGATCCATCCAGAAAGACGGTCAAAAACCCTTCGTGTATCCCCATTCATCTGATATTGTTTATGATGACTAATAATGATTCCGGATTCATTGATATCGAAGGAATAGTTACTTATTTCTCCATCCCTGTTCCGATAAAAGATAATCATCATAATTACCCTGTCCGTACTTCCTTTATAATGGTTCAATTCTCGGCTATACGTTACAGCATCTAGGATGTCGATCAACTCATTCGTATTGTCTTGCTCATGAAATGCTATAGAATAATGATTGGATTCACCCTCTGAAATCGATACAAAATCCATCTTTTCAATCTTGTTTGTATGTCTCATAACCTCTTGAATCTTAATGGGATAAACATAATACCAAACTAGTCCAATTCCAATTAATAATACAGCTACACTAAACACAAGAAGGCGTACCTTTTTCATTAAACGCAACCTCCGCATAGACCGAAGCCTCATTGATTCAATGGGGCTAACTAATGCATACCCGAACCAAGTATTCTTTTTATCTTCAGATTGACAGCTAACTTCATTTACTATGTATCGAATTCTTCGTTATCTGTTTGCCCCAGTTTCAAAATCCTTGAAGTCAACTCGCCAATCCGTCACGAATGCCGGATAATATCCTACCCGGTAAGCCACTCGTTGTGAGGCAATATGGCTTGAGATGACATCATATGTTGGTACGCAGCCCCGATTTAATATTTCAAAAGTTAAGCTGCTTACAAGATAAGAGGCCAATCCCAAATGGCGGTACTCTGGAAGCACCTCGATTCCAATCTGCCACATCTTGGCACATGCATTACACGCCCCTGCCAAACCAACGACCTTCCCATTTTGCTTGGCAACTACAACCAACACCGTCTGTATGGGCAGATTCGCATCAGATATAATAGCATTTTCCAGTCCCTTAATCCCCATGAAATTCGCAATCTCATTCTTCTCGGCCACTTCATATGAAAAACCGGCTGGTGGCGACACCGGCTTGATTCTCTCCAAATCAGGGAGAAAGTGTAGGTAGAGACCTCTAATGAACGGTGAGGAAAAAATAGCGTCTCTATCTTTGCCATGCATATGCGCTTTGGCAATCTCCAGTCGTTCCGGCGTAGCCGATACCACAATGGACTTACCCATGGACAAAATTTCAAAATAACGCTCTTTCCTCGGATACGGCCTGCGTCCGGGATTTTCTTTGGCGTCAACAAAAATAACGCTGTCTTTTTCTCCGTTCAGTTCGTCAACGGTACAGTTCAAATCGATAGCGAGCTGTGTTTGCACGATATGTAGCATTTCTGTTTGTGTCATCATGGGGATTGTCCTTTCCTCGGGGTTAATTATCCCTAACAGGGTTGTTCAATACCTGTCCATTAGTGTATGAAAAATCGATTTCACTTTTCACTGTACCACTTTCTAAGCTGGTTGATATGGGCTTGATGATAGCGGTTATGATCTGCGATATGCCATAATCCCCAGCGGATGGTTGCTTGCTTTTCATTTTCATGACCAAATGTGACGATGTTATCCAGATCAGCATCCGTTAATTGCGTGCATGTTTCCTTCAACCTATTTAGTACATCTTCGTAATTAGACATAAGTGTCTCCAGAGGTATTCCTTTGACCATCGGAAGCCTGTTAATATCATCGATCATGGGCCCATATTTGTCCTTTAATGACTGTGGAAGCGGCTGTCCCTTTATTCTATAAACCCAATTCAGATCAACGTACAGGAGATGTTGGATTAACTGAGCGGTGCTATTATAATGGTTGCTTGGCCCCTTGTAATCTACTTCTTCTTGCAGCATGCCTTCCGATATGGACTTTAGTCGTTGACTATTCTCTTTTACCGCGCCATATAACATCCCCACAATCGTTGACATATTCTCTTCGCCCTGTAAATCGTGAAGCATCCTAACACATCCTTCCTTTAAAAATACTTGGCATCCCTATCCTCTTCTTTAGACACTTCCATAATATCCCTGTTCTTGCAGTTCGTAAATACCCGTGTATATTACGATTAACCGGAATATCTCCGTATCATATATCGAAAAAAAGACCCGCAGCAGGTCATCTCCATGACATCGCTGCAGGTCATCCGCGATAACTCTGCACTATATTAATTAATAAACCGTGAACACAGCCAACCCTGGTTTCGAGCATGCCCTCAGATGAAGCTTTCAACCAAAGCCGCTTACTCCTCTTCAAGCGCCATTAATGACTCCGACGTAAAATGATAGAACGACATGGCATCCTCCGCAGTGGCAAAACCGGCCTGTGCCATCTTATCGCTGCCTCCGCCTTTACCGCCATAATCGGCCAGATGCAACTTGAAAAAAGCTCCGCAAGCAGGTCCCCTCTCTCCTTGGGCGAGAACTACCTTATGGTCTGTTTTGGACACGAAGAGTGCGATAACGTCAGCTTGTTCGGTGAGCTTGGCCGTCAGGTTCTGCATATCCTTCAGCGGCTTGTCCGCAAAAACGTGCTGGATCAGCCTGCCCTGACGATCAGCCAATAGCTTTTCAGCCAAATAAACATCATTCTCAGCCTTCACTGCACTCAATTCAGCCTGGAGCTGCTTCTGTTCCAGATCCCACTTCGCTATCCGGTCCGGAATCTCTTCCTTGGCGGTATTGAACCTGGCCGACAAGCTGCCGAGAATCTCCATTCCAATATTAAATTCCTTTAACGCTCGATATCCACACTTAAAATAAATACGCACGTGCCCCTTCTGCTTCTCCGCTCTAAGCAGCTTGATCATTCCGATCTCACCCGTTGCGGAGACATGTGTGCCGCCGCAAGCATTATATTCAATACCTTCGATTTCAACGATCCGGATATCATCGGTTACCTTCGGCTGTTTCACCAGTGGCAGAACAGCAGCCTGCTCCCGGCTCACAAAATAATTCGATACCTTTCGATTCAGGTAAATCTGATCATTGATCTCCAGCTCCAGCATCATCAGCTCAGCCTGAGACAGACCCGATCGCGCGACATCAATAGTCGCGTAATCCTGACCCAGATGGAAGCTGAGTGTCTCGGCTTGGAATGCCTCCAGGCACATGGCTGACAGCAGATGCTGACCGCTGTGATGCTGCATATGGTCGAACCTACGGTCCCAGTCCAAACGGCAGCCAATCTCTTCCTTTTCCGGAAAAAACTCGACTTTATGCAGAATCGCTCCCTCTTCTAGAACGACATCAAGAACCGGAATTTTATCGATCCACCCCAGGTCGCAGGGCTGTCCCCCACCATGAGGGTAAAAGGCCGTCTCCTCCAATACCAGATAGATGCCGTCCTCCCGTTCCAACTTCTGCGTGATTCTTGTTTCCCACTCCCTAATATAAGCGGACTCGTAATACAGCTTCTTCGTCATCTTCATTTCCTCACAGTTCCCAAGTTTAAAAATCACTAAGTATAAGCTTACTATAAAACGGTCCCCAAGCGCCAAGCCTCCTGATACTTATCTAATCCAGCATAAATGTAATTTTTATTCCATTTGTGCTTTCTTTAGATATTGATCTCTTCCCAATTAAATACAACGTAAACAGATGAAAGAACTACAATTATCATATAAATCGTATTGATTATGTAATTTGATGTTGAGGCCCTTAATTTGTCATGATAAATTGTTCCATCGATTTCCCCATTGGTATATCTCAATCTCAAATGTATACATGCCTTCATCAAAATAAAAAATTCATAGAATCGAAAAAATCCCCCAAAAAGTACTGCACCATAATAAAACCGCAAATAATGTGGAGGTTAATATTTTCACACCTATATCGGTCGCATAAATAAAACATAATTTCATTATTACGGCTAGTATAAATATTATTATCCCTATAACACAAAAAAATGGAGGACGTATTAATCTTATGTATAGTCTCGTATCATTTCAATTCACCCTTAATGACCCATTGCAGTTTACGTTTTTATGTCTGAGAACCTCCCTTCCTAAGGAAGGGAGCGAAAGCGCTGCTACAAGTCTAATGTATTTTCGAAAAAACATTTCATTTCTATAGCCTTGCAACATAGTATTTACACATTGTTATCTGATGTTTATACCATCTTGGAAATGAGTTAGCGTTCTTCGTCAGCTCAATTGTTTAAAGTAATTCCCAACCTGCTCATTAATTTTCTAGATAAATTCGATGCTTCTACTCTGTCTTTTGCAGGTGCCGTTATCATAAGTCCGTCAGATGAAGACCAGGTTTGAGAATCTCCATCTATAAAAACAGTTATCGTAAATTGAGTGAAGTCATCATTTATATATATCCCGCCATAAGTATAAATATCAGGCACTACTCTACCTTTCTCATCTATGACACGAAATCCGGAAAATATGGTGCTAAAATTATCACCCTGATACTGTAATATCAGTTCAGTTCGATCTTGCGGGAGATGAGGAATTTTCATTCCCTCAAAGTTAATTACACCGTTAAAGTTTTTTTTACCATTCATACGATTTTGCAGCTTCCCCTCGAAATGCAATTTCACATTCTCGATCACCTCTTCTTTGTCTAATTGATAATAAACGCCATCTAAAGTAGCTGTATATTGTCTAGGTGTGAGGTACCAAATTAAGAATATTCCTAGAGCTATTACAATTGCTATTAAAATTTTAGTCTTCATGTTTTTATCATCATTTTCTGAAAAAATGAAAACTTCTTTAGAAAAATTGTCATCTTCAATTGCTCCCCTCTTAGATTACCGAAATCCCATTAAAGTACCAAACCCATCCGCCAGAATAAAAGCAAGAATGAAAACGTGTACGGTTATCCATATTTTTCATAATATTCATATGATGAACAGCCGATAATAGTTGTAAAGAAATATTTACCATTACATTATAAAGGAAGTGTTTACATGGCTCAAATCTCAAGTATTTCAAGCAGATCACAATCTACACCGCCTGTAAAATCCAGAGCAAATATCATGTCACCCATTGACCGGGAGATTGAGCAGCTAATCAATCAAAAAGGAATGATTAATGAAAAAATCGCTAGTGTTAGATCCGACGAAAAACTGGACTCTAAACAAAAAGATGAAAGAATTAAACTGTTAACCGTGGACATGCAATTACTTGAATCTCAAATTATGCAGAAAAGAATGGAGAAGACTGAGGATACTAAAAATAAAAACAGTGCTTCTTCTCAAAAGGAAGATTCAATTAAAAAAACCGAAACGAATACAGGTAAACAAGATCTATCCGGCATACCGATGGAAAAGTTTTTACAAGCCAGCAATTTACATGACCAATTGACCAAAATGGCAAGTGTGCGTAGATCACTGAAAGTGGAATCTGACACCCTTAGGCAGGAAGTAAGAAAGGGAAGAGAGCTTCTTGGAGGTGAGAATGAACCCGGTGACCCAGGCAAATCGGAAATGAGAATGAACTTGGAATTGACAATTAATAAATCCAAAACCGAAGACGCATTAAACATCGAGAGGAAAATTACTGAATTGGATCGTAAAATCAGTGAAAAGATCGAAGACACTAGAGAGGATATTCAGAACGATGATAAGAAAATCGTCACCGGAGAGGTTGATAACCAGGAGGATCTACCGGTATCTAATCAACCTGTACACACTGCCGATAGGCTAGGGCAGAATCAGGATACTGACAAGAACAAGAATAATAACCTGCAAGAACAACGTAATATGGGTATTGACATTCGCGTTTAGAAAAAAACTATGCTTCACAATTTACATAAGTACTTTCTTCTGTGAGAAAACCCACCTCTGGCCTCGACCTTTGGGTGGGTTTCTTACTTCCTCTTGTTGACTATTGTTATATATCACCTTTGTTTTATATGCGTATAAGACTTGTTATAAAATACTGAATCATTTTAATTTTTCATGACATTTTAATTCCTTTTATTCCTCTAATTTTCTCAATTTCATTTTCATCTTCAGTCATAATAACACCTATTTGTTCATGTGCTACAGTAGCCAACCATTCTTTCCCGTTCTTAAAAAAGCATATGTCTTCAAGCAATTCTGGCTGAAGCCATTGATATAAGCGTTCAGTTTTCCTTATCAGCACTTCTTTCAATTCTTGATTGCAATTAAAATAATAAACATCCGCATAGTGTCCAAGTAAAGTTGTCCCTGGCCATGCATCCTGCCTTCTTATTTCTTTTATGTGCGGCTTTATCTCTTCAATCCATTGTTTAGCGTTTTTGTTTAAATCAAGTTGGTCCCTTTTAACTAACAGAAACTCGTCACATGTGCTAAACGCTACCTCTAACAGGTCTTTGTATGTTGTCCCTTTTGGCTCTTCAAGTAATTCTTTCATAATATAGGCTCCCTTCCGCTCAATGGTTGCTATCGTACCCGTCAGTTGAACTATTCAGAAATTGAAGTGTGCTTTGAGATCGAATCGATGACTAAACCCCAGTCATCATAATGAAGCTCATGTCCTGTCCCCACCAATGTTAGTAAAACCGCACCCGGAATCTCGTTAGCAAGATTTTCACCATGTTCATAAGGAATTATGGGATCTTCCGTACCGTGTATAACCAGAGTGGGTACATTTATTGCACTCGTCCTAGCCAAGTACGATTCGCCACCTGCTATTAAGCCATGATTACTCATGCTCGCGATATTATTACTTCTTGCAAATTCTCGTTTAGCCAAAATGCCAACTTTATTCTCATCGAAAAGATGCTTTGAACCTGCTAGAATTCTCGATCTCTCCACAGCAAATTCCGTTACCGAATGTTCGTTGGACCAATCGATAACCCCCATTTTCGAGAAAAAGTCCATTATCTTTTCCTCCATCGGGGGAAGATGTGGAGCAAAATTGGACGTGGATAGGAGGGTAATCGTTAGAACTCTCTCCGGATGACGCAGAGCTATCATTTGAGTCAACATGCCGCCCATCGACATGCCTAAGATATGCGCTTTCTCCATTTTATAAGCATCCAACACACGAATAGCATCATCTGCCATGTCTTCGAAAGTATAATCGGGTTGACCAGGTTCGTAAGTTGTTGTGCGTCCAACATCGCGATTATCATAACGAATGATAAAACGCCCTGTATCAGCTAGACGCTGGCAGAATTCTTCTTCCCACCAAATCATGGAGGATTGGGCACCCATAATCAGCAAAATGGCCGGGTTAACGGGGTCTCCAAAACTGTCTGTACATATATTAATTCCATCTGCATTTATGAATCGTTCGTTCATGTGAATTCCTACCTCCAATGTTTATACAAAATAGAAAAACACAGGCTATATCGGCCTGTGCATACTGTAATCGAAAAAGAATTTGAAAATGAACAAATAAGATAATCACCCTATGATAGACTCTCAGTCCAGTCACCAGATAGATCCTTAAAGGGTTCATTACATTTTCTTCAAGTCCAGTCAACGCGATAGAAGAATAAAATCCCCCGTCTCTAATCGCATATAACTAAATTAGGTTACCGTGAAGGCAAACCATTCTTCGATTACTTTGCACACAAAATAGCCTTAAACCACTATCCAATTCATTGTGCGAAGAATATCGAGAATTAGTTTGCCACACGTAACCCCTCCGTTCGTATCATATACAGCAATGCTAACATACGATGAATTTCCATGTCAATACTTAGGGATTTTGTTCAAGCTAACATAAAAGGTAAGCCCTCAGTTTAAATAGATTGTTAGATAAAGTGCTTATCACACATTTTCCTCGGCTTATTTATTTTGCATACCAGTAGGTAAACACGGCCTCTCCTTTGTTAACAAACACCTCAATGGTTTTTGTGTCACGCAGCACCTTGATAGAGTTTATTGCACCGCCGTATTCTACAGGGAAGGTAATATTGTTTGCTTTGATCCAAACTTTATCGTTCTCGATAACAACCAGTTCATCAGAATTGTTTAGCAACTCTTGTGCTTCGGCTACAGGGTAGGCGAGCAATTTACCGTCCTTCATGCTTAGCTCGCATGGAATCGTCAATGCCCCAGCATAATCGGCTCCCCCGTTTAGTTTCTCATCCTTGTTGAATAACCAGCCGATAATGATCCTGCGGCCTTTAGGATCCAGAAAAGTCTGTGGTGCATAATAGTGCGGCCCAATATGAGGCGTATGCAATGAAAAATCAGCCAACTGCTTTCCGTAAAAATTACCATAAGCAAACATCGTCGCACGGGTGTCACGGTTTATTTGTGAGAACATCAGCAGATACTTTCCTTCAAAAGGGAAGAAGTCAGGGCATTCCAAGACGCCTCCATATTCAGAGCCCTCAAACAGGACTCCTACATAGTCCCAATCCAGCAGATTTTGTGATTGATAAAGAAGTATTTTACCAATGTCCTCCTTGCCTGACGCGATTACCATATAGTAAACTCCGTCCATGAAGGTGACCTTGGGATCACGGAAATCAGCACTCGCTTCTGGAGGAAACTCCCTGATAACAGGATTACCACTGTACTTCTCAAAGTGTATTCCGTCATGGCTAATTGCAACCGATTGTGTCTGACCGTGCACATCTGATACCGAGGTATAGATGAGATAAAGGATGTCGTCCTTGACGACAGCACAGCCGGAAAAGCACCCACCCTGCTCACTGTCTTCGTATTCCTGGTCAGGGTAAAGAGCTATCGATAATTCTTCCCAATGAACAAGGTCATCGCTAACAGCGTGCCCCCAGTGCATCTGACCCCAACGGGGAGCAAATGGATAATGCTGAAAGAAAGCGTGGTATCGCCCTTTAAAGAAGACTAGACCATTGGGATCATTGATCCAGCCGGTTTTCGGCTCGAAATGATATTTAAGACGTTCTGGCAATTTATATCAGCTCCTTATTGATATTGCCTTACTAATGGGATTACTTATTTAGAAAATTCATATATATCTTTACAAGTTTACTTAGAATCTCAATACTCTCCTCAACACTAGGGGCCTCTAAAGAATGATTTGCATTCGGAATTTCAATTACCTCTCTGACTTTGTCTATGTTAATTTGGTTGGCAAGCTCATGATTGAACACTTCATCCTTTGTTCCATAAACCACAAGGCCATTAAACTTGTTAACATAGTGAATGGTGTCTTTAATTGGTGTCAAGAACAGATGTTTTACTGGGATTTCAAGTTGTTCATGCACTTCCCCAGCAACTATTGTTCCAATGCTCTTACTGATAAAAACAACTTGATTATACTTGCTAATGATTCGTTGAACCGATTCATAGCTATCTTCTATGACTCTTTGCAGCTCATTCATATCCAAATCCGTTCTCGCTGCTTGATATCCATATTCAAGTACCAATAAATCGAAACCACTTTGGATTGAGGAAGTTCCAGCAAAATGCAGACATGGCTTATCACAAGGATAGTTTTTTCCGGGAAACAGAACAACGAGTTTATTGTTTTCCTCATATAGCTGATAATACTTTTGTTTCATGTCCGTTTTCCAGAACGAGGGTACCGTTAAAATCTCAAATTTCATTGCCTTCCATCCTTTCCGCTTCAGGTGATTTGGATTTCGATACACTATTTGATTACGCTGAATGGTTTATCAGAATTTGCTTTTTTGCCTTCGACTATTACTTTGATTATGTAATAAGCAATATTTAATGTTATTCCAAAAAGGATTAATAGTTGGGTGACAAAAATGACTGAACACCTCGGAATCTGTATGTATCCTAAAAGATAAATTATTAAATTCAACATCATTAATAACAAAACCCTCGTATTGTATAAGTTTAAAATCGCTCGTAATATTACGAACAAAGTTGTAAGTCATATTCAAAAGATTAAGAAATATTATAAAATTTAGAGTGATCATATATGTGCTTAAGGCACTGATTTTAATTTTCATAACTAACTCCTTTATGTTACACAGCTGTTCGTTGATTTCCATAGGTTTAGAAAAGCCCCCTGATTTAGACTGCGCAAGGGGCTGCTGAGCTTGTAACAAGTCAGTCGGGACTCTATATTTAGTGACACTTCCTGTGATCCTTTCAAATATTCATCTCGTCGTTAAACTCGATACAAAAAGGCTGTACCTCTGCTCTTAGACAATACTCAATTCTCTTCTTGAAATCTTTCCATGTAATCATTTCTAGTGCTTCATCAATCGGAAAAAATCCCGTTTCAAAACTTTCAGATGATGGTGTCAATTCACCGCCTGTTGGTTTTGCGAGAAATAAGGTATTGCAAATCGAATTTCCAACGTTCTGAAATATCCCACAGAATCTGATGATCTCAATGTCAATTCCTGACTCTTCTTTGGTTTCTCGGATTGCGGCTTTACTCAATGATTCTCCCTCTTCAACTTGGCCCCCAGGCATCTCCCAACCTCTTCTTGGTCCCTTAATAAGTAATATCTCATTGTTATCATTTATTACAATTGCAGCTGCAGAAACAATATGTTTCGGAGGGCTCATCTGTATTCTCCTTTCCCCTATTCACACGACGGGCGAAGTTTTAAAGTTTTCTCGCTTTAATAACGAAGGTTACAGGAAACATCTTGGCTCTTTTGACAAAATCGTTATTTTCATCGTGTAGTTGTGTGATTTCATTCTCGGTTTCTTCAACCATTTGTTCAATAACAAACCCTGATTTTGCCAACGCTTTTATATAGGTTGATAGTTTGCGATCTGATAAAGTTAGCACGCCTTGACAAAAATCAGGAGATACCGAATACCAAGATTCATCGAAATAACTTTTGTTAAACGAAAATGTATTGTTTTCTTCAACAACACATTTGTGTATCGGATGAGACCAACTGAAAATAAATATGCCGTCTTTTTTTAAATAAGAAGCGATCCGGCGAAAAGTACCTTCAAGGTCGGTTGTCCATCCTATGGCGTAAATCGAATAAACGTAGTCAAAATAATCCTCAGGGATGCTACATTCTTCTTCCATCGGAGAACAGATCCATTTTGCTGAAAGCCCGCACGCCGTCAAGTGCTGTTTTGCCTTTTCAATTTGTTTTTCTGATATGTCGATCCCCCATAATTCAGATGCATGACGCTCCCCTTGATATTGCAAGGATTGTCCATTTCCACAGCCTATTTCTAACATCTTTTTCCCTGAGACATCGCCAAAAAGTTGGCATTTTTCTTCCGTGATGAATGCTCCATAAAAAGGAAGCACAATTGCTCTTAAGTGGTCATTTCCTTTGGTATTCCAATAAGAGCTGTTTGTTTCATAAACACTATGGATGTTCATGCTGATGACCTCCTCTTATACAAATTTGGTTACCTGAACTACCCTTTTTCCTGATTATACCATCAAAGCACACTACGGTGCTTTTGCCTGCTCCCGAGTAACCGCTAACTGCAATAACCATAGTTTTCATTTAACTCTCATCTCCTAATAATAAAACATGAGCCAGAATCTCCTTTAAGGAGATCTGGCTCAT
The DNA here is from genome assembly GCF_004000885.1 of Paenibacillus glucanolyticus NBRC 15330. Lineage (GTDB taxonomy): Bacteria > Bacillota > Bacilli > Paenibacillales > Paenibacillaceae > Paenibacillus_AQ > Paenibacillus_AQ glucanolyticus. The sequence continues at coordinate 208,092 of NZ_BIMC01000002.1, read as the reverse complement.
TTGCACTTATGATATCATGGATTTATCAAATTTCAAGCCTGTATCTTTCAGAAATTGTTGTATCATATAGAGGTTACAAAATCCGTGTATCTTTGTGCCCACTCTGAAAAGGATAAATTGTGATCCCAAGTTACGTTATCGATTGCTTTAGCACATCCCCAATCCAACACTCTTTGATGAAGCATATGCACTTTAAATCTTTCTATAAACGTTTCCTTGCTTTCTATACGATAAAAATATGCTGTGATAAAATGCTTGGCTAGTTCCTCTTCCCCATCTTCAATATACATGGAAACGATCCGCGGCAAGTCAGCTATTCCATCACCAAAATAACCAGTTGTAAAATCAAATATACCACTTAATTTCCAGTCTTCAGTTAAGCGTTGAACCAGCACATTATCTGCTTTGAAATCACCCATTACAAAGGTTGGTGAATTTAGAACGTCAAACGCTTCCTCACAAGATAACAATAAATCTTCAACCCATTCAATATCTTTAGATGTAATCACAGAGTACTTCTCGGCATCTTTTAACCAATACCTGATTCGATTGTAAAGCCAAGTTTTATATGTACTTTCAAACGGACGGATTCGTTGATTTTTTGAATCAAATTCTCCATATTGCTCTACCTTCCACTGATGCATCTCACACAAGCAGTTGACTAGCAGTTCAACAATCCTCTTTTTCTCTTCTTTGTTCAATTTTTCTTTTTGATTTTGATCGGTAAAATGTATTCCTGGAAGCCGTGGCATTATAGCATAGGTCCATCCAAATATATCTTCTTGTTCATCTACTATATAGGGATATGAAACAGGCAAATTTGTGAGTTTATTCAAGTTGTCTACATAGAATTTTTCTTCTTTAAATTGTCCTTCATATAACGGGTTTCCTTTTAATACATAATCTCCTGAAGTAGTACTGACAAACAGGGTCTGCTTACCTACACCTTTAGAAGTTTCTTGATATGATATCAGGTTACCTAAGTTAAAGCGATCTAACATTCTCTGTAATTGTTCATTGGTTAATACACCGATCATATTCGCAGAAAAAAAGATTTCTGTTGTCAATCAGACCCTCTCCTTACTACCATGAATTTTTAATTATAGCATTGGAGCACCAACAAGTTTTTCAGGTCACGATGGCTCTCCATTCTAATTTGCTATGGTACATTTTTTCTAAAATGGAAACCCACTTTTGGCGTCAGACTTGGGGTGGGTTTTTACTTTCTCTTGTTGTTGTTAAAAGAGCAAGAATGAACGTTCCTTCCAATTTTGTTTTCGGTAATCTCGCATAACGTTCGTATATTCACGAGGGCCAACCGACTTAAGGCTGCGCCAACAGCCGGCCGTGAGGTGATTAGTCGGTGCGGATGTGTCCGCTGTAAGTGCATCCCTGCTGATGGCTTCTCGTGGACCAAGGAGCGGATAAACTCCGATGCGTGAATATAATGTTATGTGATGCCGTCGGTCATCTTTAGATTACGATCATGTTAGTACTTTATCAATGCAATTTGTAAATCTTCAATATGATTTAATAAAATTATATTGAATTATGAATTTCGGAACTAAAAAGTCTTTCATTATAGTAATCAACCGAGATAGGTATTATGTTCTTACTCATACCGGTTAATTTACTCAACTTATGATTATCCCTACCAATAACAGACACCGTAAAGCCCTCATTCGCTAACCAAAGTGAAGTGTTGGCAAGCATCCCTGAACCGCCTATAACTAAAGCATGCTTCATCGAAACTCCTCATTCCTTTAAGTCAATCCCCATTCATTACAGACCTTATAATATTCCCGATTCACGGGGCCGAGAGTCTTAAGGTCGCGTTGCGACCAGGTCAGACAGGACTTAGCCACGCAGGTATGTCCGGCTGATTCCACTTCCTTAAAAAAACTCTGGTGGGCCGGGGGAGACGAATGCCACCCGAAGCGTGACCTTTTGTTGGGCTCGCTCAAACTCCGTTTAGGAACCGATCCTTTTTCAATTTAAAAAATAAAACGGCCAATCGATGGGGCTTGGCCGTTTGGATCTCTATGAATTTATTATTAATAGACTTGGTTTAAACTAACAGGTCCCAGACTACCATAAGACCCTTGGAACTGTCCTTTGAGTACATAAGTTCCGGGACTAAGATACCCTACTGAATACTCGACAGGACTTGGTGAGGTTGGCCCGATATTCACGGTTGTCGTGAAGACTGTACTAAGTTGACCGGCTGGTCCTTTGGAATATAGCGTTAGCTCAACGGTTTCATTCGTAGAACTCCATAGGCCAACACTTAATTTATGTTGAGCTGGTTGGTAAACTGTCAAATCATGCGATGTTGCAGTATACGCAGCAAATGCGCTAGTAGAGAAAGAGAAACATGCTATTAACAAGATCAATACTACTTTCTTCATTCATTCACCTCCCTTCTTTCCTTCTTGATTTAGAACGTCAGTAGAGAAATTATGTAATGGTCATATCATAAGTAATATTTTAACTATTATATCAAAATAAAGATTTTATGCATATATATTAAATTTTCCGAATAATAAATGTTGGGTGTTAATGGTACGGTTAATCTATTGCAAAAAACACCAATTCCATCTGCATGGCAGAGGAACTGGTGCTTCCAGCTTTTGAATATTCGATTCGGGTGCAGATTCTATTCTACCGTAGTCTTCAAAATGATTTTAAGTCTTGGCAATCCCTCAAGAACACTTACTGTACCCGCAGTTACCGCACGTCTTGCATCCCTCAATGTTAATCAGGGATGCCCCGCCGCAGGATGGGCACAGATCCAGCGACATGGAGCCGCCGCCTGCGTGCGAGCTGTGGCCGCCATACCCTGCGGCTGCCGGTGCACCAGCCTCGCCTGCATCAGCAGGCGCCATCGTGGCTGCAACCGGTGCCGGATCATGGTCATGATCCGCCTCCGCGTTGTTCGCCACGTGCGTTTCCAGCGCCTTCGCTACGGCGTCGGCAATGGATTCCACGCGGTTCGCACCGAAGCCGATCGCGCCGGTGCCGCCGATGCCCTTGAGGTGCTTGATCAGCAGCTCCACCTTATTGCCGTGGTCCCCGTACCGGAGGAACAGGGAGCAGACCCGGCCCAAGGCTTCCGCCATCGCGAATACATCTGAGCCGGCCTTGCCGACATTCAGGAAGATTTCGCTGGGAATGCCATCCAGATCATTGATCGTAATGTACGCCATGCCAAACGGCGTATTCATCTTATAGGTAGCTCCGCGCAGGACTTGCGGGCGCTTCTTGTATTGTTTATCCAGCCCGCTCTTGCTTGCGGATGCTGTCACTGCTACGCTTGCACCCGCTTGCTCCACGCTCGCCGCATCCTCTGCCGCTTGCCCTGCCGCGCTTTGCTCCAAGGCCGTTTCCGCCGAAGGGGCGGTCACTGCTTCGGCTGCTTTATCTTCTTTTTTCTCCGTCTGCAGCACCTGCACATCGCGGCTGCCGTCACGGTAGATCGTTACGCCTTTGCATCCCAGATCGAATGCCAGCTCATACAGGCGCTTCGTATCTTCAACCGTGAAGTCAGCCGGACAGTTGGCCGTCTTCGAGATGGAGCTGTCCACCCAGCGCTGAATCGCCGCCTGCACGCGGATATGGTCCTCGGCGGAGAGTGTCATCGCCGTGACGTAATAATCCGGCAGCTCCTCGCCCGGATGGCTGTCCAGCCAATCTTGAGCAATCGGCACGAACTGCTCGTCGAAGCCAAGACGGCTTTGACGGAAGTATTTGAAGGCAAAGTACGGCTCGATGCCCGTCGACGTTCCAACCATCGTACCCGTGCTGCCCGTCGGCGCTTGGGTAATCACGGTCACGTTGCGCGCGCCCTTTTCACGCACCGCATCCGCCACTTCTGGATACACTTCAGCCATATTTTTCATGAAGCCGCTTTGCAGGTACAGCTCGGCATCGAATGCCTGGAACGAACCCTTCTCTTCGGCAATATCGGCGGAAGCCAGATACGCCTCGCGTGCGATAAAGCCGTACAGCTTATCCAGGAATTCCAGTGATTCCGGGCTGCCGTAACGGATATTCAGCTTGATCATCAGCTCGGCCAGACCCATCGTTCCAAGGCCCACGCGGCGCTCTTTTTTCTGGTTCAATTCATTCTCTTCAAAATGGTACGGCGTCCGGTCAATGACATTATCCAGGAAGCGCACGGAGTAACGCGTCGTGGTAGCCAGCTCTTCCCAAGCGACGTCATGATTCGCTTCATCATAGAACTTCGACAGGTTCATCGCCGACAGGTTGCATACGCCCCAGCCAGGAAGTCCCTGCTCACCGCAAGGATTCGTGCAGATAATCGGGTTGAAATACCAGCTGTTGGACATCTGGTTGTAGTATTCCATGAAGACAACACCCGGCTCCGCGGATTTCCATGCAGATTCGATAATCGTATGCCATACCTCGCGTGCCCTTACCGTTTTATATGGAATAACGCTATGTCCGGCATTCTTCCATTTCTCCAGGTCACCGTCCCACAACTCATCATAATCGGGATCGGTGGTATCCGGGAACACGAGCTCCCAGTCCAGATCCTCCTTCACGGCTTTCATGAAATCATTGCTGACGCATACTGACAGGTTTGCATTTGTAACTTGTCCCATCGTCTGCTTCACCGTAATGAAATCCTCCACGTCCGGGTGCCAATCGTTAATCATTAGCATGAGCGCGCCCCGGCGGCTTCCGCCCTGCTCGATCAGGCCTGTCGTATAACTGAACAATCCGCCCCACGATACCGCACCGCTGGAGGAACCGTTCACACCTCTCACAATCGCCCGCCGAGGACGCAGGGAGGACAAGTTGATGCCGACACCGCCGCCGCGCGCCATAATCTCGGTCATTTCGGACAGAGTTTCCATAATCCCGCCCCGACTGTCCTTCGGCGAAGGAATCACGTAACAGTTGAACAGCGTCAATTCATCGCTTGCACCCGCACCAGCCGCAATCCGACCGCCCGGCACCAGCTTCCAATCATCCAGAATCTCGCGGAATTTCCCGCGCCACTCCTCCTGCAGTTCCGGCGTTGCTTCCACCGATGACATAGCAGCTGCGAGTCGATCCCACATTTCTTCCGGCGTTTTCTCGATGGTTAACGTCAGCTTCTCCACATCCGATTCCACAAGCTCGCCCTTCCGTGTCTTCACCGTGACCTTGCGGCCTTCGCGCTTCACGATTTCGCCAACTTCCTTAGTCGGAAATTTAGGATCATCCTTCGTCAGAACAAGCACCACATCGCCGACCTTCGCGTTGTTGGTGTCCGCATCCTTCCAGGCATACCGGTCCAAAAAGATCTTCTCGCTTAAACCTTCCAGCCGCTGATTCTGCATCGTAGTCAAGAGCAACTACCTCCTATATAAGTTATAAAATCAAAAAGATTCCCAAGTGTATGCGCTCACCAACAACATAACCTGTTATGTAGCCGGTCAAACATCCGAAACCACTATATACACTATATATAGTGCTATTTATTCATTATACTACACTATATATAGGTTAACTATGCCGATAATGTGAAAATTAAGCCGACTGTTCCAAGCTCCCGCTCGCAAGCTTCTGCTTTCTTCCTCTCGCTCTCTTTTTCACTCTTCCCTATGAAAAAAAGGATGAAAATATCCAATTCCAGCAGCCGCGCACCCTCAGGGGATTTCGCTTCTCCCAAATCCAAGCAAGGTTATGAAGACTTCTTTTTTCGTCCATACTACATATACACCGCTGGCCCGGAATATTTCACAACAGGAGGAGATCGACATGAACCATCAGCCATCTGCCGATTCAGGCATGATCATCGACCCGCGCATTCCCGTTCCCTTGCAGATCGACCGTTCCTGGTTTGACGATCTCGCCGGACGCCTGGACAAAGGCGGACCTTGGGGTGACTATCGACTGGCCCAGCTTGCCGTAGAAGGCGAGAAATCCCGCCTCGTTACAAGCTTCGAAGAGCTGCAATGCCTCAAGCATCTTGGCACCTTATCCCCGCTTCCCCACCAGACGGATACGGCAAGACGCGTTTTGTTCGAGATGTCGGGCAGAGCGATTCTGGCCGATGAGGTGGGACTTGGGAAGACAATTGAAGCCGGTCTTATTTTAAAAGAATACCTCGTGCGCGGACTCGTATCCAAAGTTCTGATACTGGTTCCCGCTTCCCTTGTGCTGCAATGGGTCCGTGAGCTGAACTCCAAGTTCGGCATACCTGCGGTCGCACAGAAAAAAGCCTACTCCTGGGGCAACGATATCGTTGTCGCCTCCATGGATACGGCCAAACGCGATCCTCATCAGGAAATTCTGCTAAACGAAGAATACGATATGCTCATCATCGATGAAGCGCATAAACTCAAGAACAAGAAAACGTCCAATTATCAATTCATTCAAAAGCTGCGCAAAAAATACTGCCTGCTGCTGACGGCCACGCCCGTGCAGAATGACTTGAGTGAGCTCTTCAATCTCATCACGCTGCTGAAACCGGGCCAGCTTGGCGGCCAAGGACAGTTTGCCGCGAATTTCGTTGTCGATAAACGGAGACCCAAGAATCAGGACCAGCTCAAGGACGAGCTGTCCAAGGTCATGATCCGCAACCGCCGCGGCGAAGGCGAAGTGAAATTCACGAAGCGGTCCGTCCGCAATGTAGGGCTCAGCCTTTCGCCAGAAGAACAGTCATTATACGACGGGGTCACATCCTTCGTCAAAGATCAGTATCAGGCAGCCGGGGGAAATTTAAGCAGTATGCTGTCCCTCGTTACGCTGCAGCGGGAGGTGTGCAGCAGCCGGGATGCGGTGTTCGTTACGCTTGTTAATTTGTCCAAGAAGCTCCCGGAGGACTCCCCCCTCCGCGATAAAATCTGGGAGCTGGTTTATCTGATCAAGGCCATAAAAGCGAACACCAAGGCCGAGAAAACCATTGAGCTCATTCAACAAATGAATGAGAAGGTTATTGTATTCACGGAATACCGGGCAACGCAGGAATATCTGCTTAATTATTTTCGTGATCACGGTCTCGTTTCCGTTCCTTACCGCGGTGGGATGAACCGAGGCAAGAAGGACTGGATGATGGATCTCTTTCGCGGTAAAGCACAGGTTATGATTGCTACGGAAGCGGGCGGAGAAGGCATTAATCTGCAATTCTGCCACCATATGGTCAACTTTGACCTGCCGTGGAATCCCATGCGGGTGGAGCAGCGGATCGGACGCGTGCACCGTCTCGGTCAAACCAACGATGTGCAAATCTTCAATTTATCCACCTCCGGAACGATTGAAGAACATATCCTGAACCTGCTGCATGAGAAGATCAACATGTTCGAGATGGTCATCGGCGGACTGGATGTCATTCTGGAGCGGTTTGAGAAGAAGGAATCCATTGAGAAGAGCCTGTACAAAATCATGCTGGAATCCGGCAACGACGATGAAATCCGGCAGCGCATCAGCACACTGGGCGAAACGATACACCATATCAAACAGGATATCGAGCTCGAAAGCAGCGAAGAAGAAACCCTTAGAGAGGAAGAGGCCTAATATGACCATGACGCCGCAGCAGGTGCAGCAGCACTTCATGGCCTATTTGGAAGCCACCGAATGCACCGTCATTGAAAAATCACCTGAGCATGTCACGGTGAAACTGTCCCCGCAGGCCGATAAAATGCTCACCAACCGCCCGTACTACTGGGGCTTTGTGGAACGTACCGGCGCTCCAGCCGAAACGTTGTCGTTCAACTTCGTCTTTGATCCGGATAAATACGATGAACGGCTCGCGAAGACAAAAGAGGCGGAAGTCAAAGCTCAGCTCGCGGCACCAGCGCAGGATCCGCTGCTGGCCCGCTATTACGGAAATGCGCCGGTACTCCCTGTCCTTGGACCTGGCCGGATTCAACGGGAAAATATCGGTTATGGCAGCAGCCGGCTCGCCCAAATCTGGAATGCAGCCCGCGAGGAAGGCAAATGCGTTTATCTGTTCCAGCAGCGCGATACCGAGCCTCGCCCCCGAGGGCGCTCGACCCCTTATGAGCAGTGGCTTAGCGTCTGCTTTAAGGTAGAGTTCAGCTGCGATCTGAAGCGTGAGGAGCTGTTCTTTCTAGGAATCTCACTATCCAGCCGAACGATTGCTCAAGATTTCCCGGCTATCCTGAAGGGCCGCGACCTTACGCCCCGATTACCGGAGAGCGTTCATGTACGCCCTGCCGTGCTTACCCTTCAGCAGGCCGTATCCACGCTGGAGAACCATCTGATCGACAAATTGAGCAAGCTGGATTACGACTGGGCTGAGAAGGCAAGAGAACGTCTGAAGGATGAGTTTCTGGTGATCGATGGCTATTACGAGGACTTGCTCAAGGAGCAAGACCAAGAGAAAAAGGTACTCATTGAGGAGCAATACCGGAACAGAAGGTCCGAAATGCAGTGGCAGTACGAGCCAAAAGTGAGCTTGTCCGTCATAACCTGCGGCTTGTTTCACCTTTGTTCGCCCGTGGATGCCTCTTCATGACGCCCCTCTACAAAAGCAGGCAAAAAAAGAACCTGTCCCCCTTCCCCTGCCGCGACAGCTTGCAACAGCCTTTGCAGAGCTTGTCCGATATGATCATTGTTATCACATCCACGGCGCGTAGAGCCAAGGAAAGGCGGTTGATGATTTGAAGCTTTGGAACGTAAGAATCTTCAGCAAATCGGATTCACCCTGCAACTACCGGTCTCTCCGTTATAAATTGTTGTCAGCCTCTGTCATGATAACGGCCATTCTGTGGTTGGGTGCGGTAAATCCACTGACCAGCACGGCTGCAGCCAGTAATGGAGGTATCCATGGTACGCCAACGTCAAGCAGCCCCATTCTGGCTCAGATACCGGGCAGTTTGGTTGATTTTGCCGAGGAGACCGTGGATCATTTATCGGTACATGCACCGTTTACCGCTTGGGACGAAGCAGAGATGGAATTCACCCCCCTCGGTCCGGGCACACACGGCTGGCTGATCACGATTTCGAGCGAGGGTATTCCGCAAGGATATATGATTATTAGTGCAGCAGACGATGGTAGTTACATCCTAAGCGAGTACGGGATCGGCTCCACCCTTCCCTTCAGCCAGGCGCCGCTGAATGAGCGCCTCGCAGCAGAAGGTCTTCTGAAGACAGGCGGGGTATTACCCCAAGGAAGTGTCGTCCGCAAACTGTATGATGTATCACCTGTGTGGCAGGTTCAGCTTCCGGGCAAGAAGCCTGTTTATTTTAGCGCGCTGAACAGTGAGGCATTACCGGATGAACCTCAGTCGAGCAGAATCAAGGCATTACCAACACCTCTGTCAGCAGCGACAAAAGGGATCGTCACTTCGACATCTTCGAATGCTTGGCTTGCCGAGACACCCAATCTATCAGCCGCAGCCTCCGAGGATCCTTACGATAATCTGCTCTGGCTGACGTCAGCCCATCTAAACGCTGGCAGTAGTGCCGATCTCCGGAATCTACTACAGGAGCACTCTGCTCTGATATTCAAATCCAAAAAAAGCAATGCCGCCTTCGGATCCCCTTTCAGCTTAACTGGCTGGCATCGCTGGTCTTCTGGGAATCAGCAGAATCCGGCTGCGATTTATGTGTCGGTTCCGCTGCGGGATAGCGACACCCTTCGCTTTTTGCCAGCATCTCATCTGATCGGGCAAGGCCAATTCTATGCACAGCCGGAATAGAGGGTTTCAATCTAAGCATTCCTTCTGAATTGTACTTCAACCATCTGCCCTCATCGTTTTAAACATACAGACTAAACAGGACGCTGCCCTCTGAAGGGCAGCGTCCTTTGTTACACTGTATAAGATGTAAATTCGGAATTTTGTGAGCATGAAGCTCCAGCTACTTTTGCCTTTTTTTACGTTTGGAGGTTACGTCTTCTTTCCATAACGACATAGAGAACGGAATCATACCGAACCAACGGGTGGTCCAGGATTCCTTGACCCTTGCCTTTCTCCGGATATCCTTAGGTGTATCTATATAATGAACTACGCGCTCCGTAATGTACTTAATTAATTCATCGCCGCTAGCCATATGAATTCACTCCTTATGGTTTATCCACATCCCATTATCAGTTTGCTCCGTTTCAATGGATTCTAGACGCTGGAATATGATCGGCATGAATTTTCCGCAAAATGCACATTCTAATCAAGCCGAAATTTTTTACGTGAAAGAAGGAATCCATCATGGTTAAGGCAGCAGGGGTATGCATGCTCCTCCTTGCACTGGCAATTCCGAGATCTGTCGCGGAGGCTTGCCAAGCAAAAGAACAAGCCATGGCGCCCCCCGCTCAATCCGTTTATCAAAGTTCAATACAGTCAACCCAGCTTCTGTCAGAAACGCCGGAATCCACCCAATCCTCCGGTAAAGAAACCGACCACACCCAGCTTCGGCATCTGCACCCTTTTCCTTATGATGTCGTTCTGATTGATGTAGGTCACGGCGGAATCGATGGCGGTACGTCCTATGGCGACATTCTAGAAAAAGATATCAATCTGGCCATCTCACGCCGACTGTTCATGCTGCTTCGCCAGGAAGGCTATCATGCCGTGCTGAATCGCGATGCCGATTATGCACTTAGCGATGACAACCGCTGGCATCGAACCTCCTCCAGACACCGCCGCGATCTGTCGCAGCGCAAGCAGCTCAGCAGCGAAATTCCGACCAAGCTCGTGGTCAGCGTTCATGTGAATTGGGGGAAGAATTCCTCCAAACGGGGCGGGATCGTGCTCCATCAATCCGAAGGCCGGAGCACTTTGCTTGCCGATACTATCCAGGAACAGTTGAATCTGGTTTATAACAACAGCAATCACATCATGCTGGGCAAGCCCTATTATCTGCTGAATCAAACCAAGGTGCCTGCGGTTATTGTAGAGACCGGTTTTCTGAGCAATGTGGAGGATCGGACGTTGTTGACCAGCCGCAACGGCCAAATGAAGATTGCCGAGGCCATTGCCGACGGGATCATAAGTTATTTAACAGCTCTGTAGTTCAGAGCTGTTTTTGTTTAGACAGGGGAACTTCTAACGATCTAGGACCTAAAACCCGATCATACGTTAATAAATCTAACATCAATATGAAAAAAGTATCATTTTTTTCAAAATTCCTTATCGAAATTTCAAGAAACTGTGGTAGTATAACTAACATGTATAAAGATACATTACTCAAATAGGGATTGGGGGAGATCGCTATGTTTGACTGGCTTGGCTATCGCCAGGGACTTCCGCTTTGGATTTCATGGCGTCTGAATCGTAAGTTGAAGGAAGATGTTGAAGAGATATTTGAAGGCATTGCCGAGACACGCAAAGAGCTGCTGTTCTCGTGGAGTCATGAATATTGGGGGCATCTGGACCGCCTCAAGGAGCAGCTGGACAAGCTTCATGCTTCAGGAGATTGCAGCGCGCATTCCTTGTCTTCAGACTCTCGAATGAATCAAGAGCAGCTGTTCTCTGCCCTTTACTCGCGCGCTTCCGACTTCACTGAATTGTTTGTGTTGAACCCCTCCGGTGAGGTCACGTATTCTACATACGCTTCACATATTGGTACAACCTATGATGACGGAAGTCAGTTGGGCCGTGCTATCCATCATCTCACCGGTCTTGGAACCGGCAAATTACTCTTCGGACCTTACGGCGACCCCATCACATTAACCATCGGTCCTCGAACCTCCACTTTTCACGACAAAATGACACTTTTATTCATGAATGCGCTCCATACAGACGGAGCTTTTGCAGGTATTCTGTGCGGGCGAGTGCCTAATGACGTCATTGGGGATTTAATTCAGCGGGAATCCGGACACATATACCCTGACTCCGGTGACAACTATATTTTTATGGCGAAGCCTGAGTTGAATCTTCACATCGCTCCGGGGACGGCCCTTTCAAGAAGCCGATTTGAAGATCGCACCTTTACCCACGGCGAGAATTTGAAGGATGGCGTTACCACCGACTGGGGTACGGTATCAGTCAAAGAGCATACTGAACTTGAGCTTATGTTCACCGATCCGGCAACAGGTCAACTCCATCCAGGGGTGGCCAGCACCATCCGCAACGGCGACAATCTGTTTGTTGCCTTTCCCGGTTACTCCGATTACCGCCATATACCGGTGATTGGCAAGGGCGTGACTTTTCGCTTGCCCCATTGTCCGGATGACTGGGGGATGATGTGTGAAGGCGATTTGGAGGAGGTCTACCGGATTCGCAGCATAAGATGGAGACATTCCAGGCTGCACAGCGCGTCCACGCTTCTCTCCAGCGTACTGACTGCTGCGATTGTATATGCTGCCGCCTCCCATTTATCTCCGCTAGCTGCCGCCATTATTGGCTTGGCCGCATGTCTGATTACCGGTCTCCTCACTTCTGCTTTGGTGGGGCGCAAGGAAATTGAACGGGTGGCGGATCGCCTTCGCCGTCTAAGCCGATTCATCCGCATTAATGCCGAAGGCACAGGCGACCTTACCCAGCGGCTGGATACCCGTCACTTCGACCATGACGAAACCCGCGAGTTAGCCAAATGGATCAACAATATGATCGATTCGCTGGAGAGTATCATGATGCAGGTGAAATTGACCGCAGGCGATGTTTCCTCCAGTCAACAGATCATGAATGACACAACCGCAGTTACTGTGACGTCCGCACAGCGGGTCAGCAGCAACATCAGCGAGATGATCCGCAGCATGCGCAGCCAGCTTCTGGATATTGATGCCGTCAAGGAGCGCGCGGAGCACATGCGGGAGACGCTGCGCCAGCTTGAACAGCAGGCCAATGAACAGATCGATGTGGCCAAGAACGAGGTGGTCCGCATCGGGGACAAGATGTCACACATCTCTTCCAAAGTCGAGGAAACAAACCATACCATCCGCATCTTCATGCAAACCGTTCGGGAGATAAGAGGTGTGCTGCATGCCATCGAGCAAATCTCATCACAAACACATCTTCTCGCCCTGAATGCATCGATTGAAGCCGCAAGAGTCGGAGAGCATGGCCAAGGCTTTGCCGTTGTTGCATCCGAGATCCGTAAGCTGTCCGACCTGACGAGACAGTCCACAGAGGAAGTCCATGGCATTATCAGTCATATCTACAAAGATGCCGAGTTTGCGTTTCAATCCATGGAGGAAGGGACCAAGGTGGTGCAGGAAGGCAATCTCCTGGTTTCCGCAGCCTCCGAGCTGTTGACGGCGGCGGCTGAGGATGATCTGCGGAAGCATCAGGCTGTGGATGAGGTGGTTCAGCTGATGGAGAAGATTGCTTCGGTCAGCAAGGAAAACCGCAAGATCTCCAAGGATGTGGAGAGCAGGGTTCAGGAGCTTTCCCGGGAAATCGAAAGCGTAAGACACACCTCCGGTAATGTAGAAGTCATTGCAAATTCCATGCAGCAGCTGGTGGGGCAATTCAAGCTCACCGATTCCCGTATCCGCTAATTGCGGTTTCCTCAATTTAAACAGGCTCTCATGCAATCAAGTTGGTAATAGCCTGTGCCTTGAACAGGAAGGCTGTTTGTTTATAACAATGAACGAGGCTCGGGCATTTAGCCCGAGCCTCCCTCACTTCGTACCGATTTTGACTACTCCAGCAATTAAACCGGACGCATTAATACGTCGGCAGCGGATTAGGCCTCCAGCTTGAACGCTCTCTAACCAAATCGCTAATACCAACAAACTCAACCTTTTTTTGCAGCTCCGGAATGGAAACTTTCAGTGCTTCTGCCGTTCGGGTGCCGAATACGCCAACATGCCCAATGGCAATGCAGGATGTTCTTTCTTCCGCATGCTGTGCCGCCGTCACGAGCTGCTTGCTTACATGCTCTACCGTATGAACATCGTCCAGGAAAATATCATTGGCTATCGCTGGCATCCCCTTCTCTGCCGCCAGCTTGCCGACCACGCTGCGGTAATTGGTTTTACTATCGATAAAGAACAATCCTCTTTCCTTGCACACATCAAGCACGATCGACATAATCCGTTCATCACCTGTAACCTTGGAGCCCATATGATTGTTAATCCCAATCGCATACGGTACGGAATCGATTGCCTCTTCCATTCGTTTACGAATCTCCTCTTCGGTAAGCGAGCTCAGAATGGCGCCAGGTCCAAGCCAGGAAGCTCGTCCCTGTTTAGGCTCCATGGGCATATGGATAATAACATCATGTCCCATGTTATGCGCGTACTCTGCATCCTTTTTGCTTGTTGGCAAAAAAGGCATCACGGCAACCGTAATCTTGACAGGCAGACTCAGCATCTCCTGAGTGCCCTTCTGACCATTGCCAAAGTCATCAATGATGACCGCTAATTTACTTATTTTCTGCCCTTCGCCAGTCTTGTTGTTCAGAGGCTCCTCACGTAACTGCCTGGTTACTTGAACAGGAGGCTCAGCGGCGTTGGCCGTCCCTGCAAAATATCCGACCCCCCGTGTTCCGTTTGTGATCCCCCATATCATACACAGCAAGAAGACAACCGAATTTCTAAATACCTTCCGCATTGTTGACGCCCCTTTCCTTTCACCATCATACTTACCAGACCTAACCGTATTATTTGAGAAAAGTTATTCAAATATGTAACACAGCGGCTGAATGTTAACATTCATTAGGACACCAGGCACAAGAAAACCTCTCCATTCAAGAAAATAAAAACAAGACACCTCCCGTCACAGGTAAACGCCTTGTTTCCTTTTTTGAGTAGTTCAGTTTTCCTTCAGAAGAGTAAAAAGTGTTGTCATTCAAGGATCCTCCCCTCCCGCAATAACCTGCAGCGCATTTCCGACGGATTGCAAAAGATTGCCGGCCACCGTAAGATCGTTAGCTTTCTTATTCATGGCTGTGCCCCTCAGTTTTGCGCTAATCTCTGCCTGAGCCGCATTGGCTATCGACTGCATCGCATTTCCAAGAACAGAGAGTCTTTGGCCTTCAGCCTGCAATTTCTTTCGTTTGGACAACTTTTTGGTTTGACCCAGAGCAGCAATATTCGTTCCCAACGCTTGCAGCCAAGCATAAGCCGCAAGCTGCTCTTGGAGACTCAAATCCTTGGCTGACAAGGCAATCACCTACTCTCAACTACCTATATCTATATCACTATTTAATATAATACGTGCATTTTATCTCTTTGGTATAAGTCATTAACCCTGTCCCATAGAATCTCCACGCAAAAAAACTCGTAAACTGCAAAGCAGTTTACGAGTTTTTTTCTTTAGGATGCGGTCGAGAGGACTCGAACCTCCACGGGGGTTAGCCCACACGGACCTGAACCGTGCGCGTCTGCCAATTCCGCCACGACCGCATATTGCCTGTCTGCCTCGAGTCAATCACTAATCAGCGGCGACAAGATATATAATATCACGCAGAATAAATGGAGTCAACACTTTTTTCAGCTTGATTAAAAACCTGATTTTCGGTTAAAATAAGAACATAAGTTCTCATTCGATAACCATTTACTATATAAAGGCGGTGAAGTTGATGGCCATACCGGCTGTTACGACGGAAGAACGAGCGTTGATCAAGAGTTATTTGCTTCTGAGGTTCATCCATAAAGTGTTTGAGCGGGATTGCCGGATCATCCAGGAGAGTGGTGTCTTCAAGACCCCTCAATTGTATGTGGAAGTGGTAGGTAACGGTGCCAAACGGGCGGCTGTCCTTCTTCGTGAAGTGAAGCAGGAGTTCGCCAAGCGAACGATCAAGGTTTATGACATCGTACAGAGCCAGGACGGAATTCAGGCACGGTATGCATGCCGGGGTTACATCGGATCGATGAATATTCTATGGCCATCCTTCCGCGAGGAGATGATGGACCGCATGCGCGCCTATCTCGGGCTGGTTCCGCCTGAGACCGAGACGACCGAGCATCCGGTTGCTCCTGCCGCTGCATTCGCCCGCTATTTGCGGCCGTTCAACAGAGAATAACCGTCTTCCCGGCTGCACAATACGCCGGATAAGACGGTTTAATTTGATCGTGCCTTAGTGAAGGTTATGCTGCACACGGGTCAATCCCTGCGAGAGAGCATGTCCAGCACTAGCGGCAGACGCTACTGCTACGGCCTCCATAATTTGAGCATCCGAAGCTCCCTTGGCACGGGCCTCTTCCATATGATAGAAGGTACACAGCTCATTATTGGCGAACAGCCCAATCCCGAGCGCAATCAGCTGTTTCGTTCTCTCATCCAGCTCGCCATCCGAAAAACAGACGCCGGTAAACTGATGATACGCCTCTGCCATCTCGGGCATGCTCTGCTTTAAATTCAGGATTTCATTTTTATATGCCGAGATCTTATCGTTGGACATTTCCATCGTCTGAACACCTCTTCTAAATAAAATATTCTAGAGGTTAAGTTGTCCGACGAGTTCCAAATCTATGCCTACTCTTCAATCGGGCTCACTCTCGGCTCTTTTTTCAACTGATAGCTGTACCTGCGATCCAGCTTGACTACACGCCGGTTTCGGCGGCGGATGATAACCTGCTCCGGGTCCCAGGCGACAACAAAGCCGATAATATCATTGCTCTCCAAGCCGTCCCGCACAACCCGAACCAGCTCACCGGAAACCCTTAATTCATCAAGTCTTTCATCACTAATCATCGCCATGCCTCCTTCATCATCTTACTCTGCAAAAAAAGACCTAAATGAATATCATTTAGGTCTTTTGAATGCGATGCCATACGCTATCGATAAACATCCTGATTAAGGGATGTTCTATATACCCATTAACGCTGTGCCGGCTCGATGCTGTCATTCTTCTCGTACCAGAAGTCCAGAACGGTTGAAGACATCACACGCTTCTCGATATATTCCACTTGCTGAGGTGTGAACTGTTCCTTCCACTCGAAGGAAACCTCCTCACACAATCCGGCAATCGTCAGCAGTTCTGACCAGGCAACATAGCGTTTGTACCAGAAAAACTGAGGATGTTCAATCATATAGGGATATAGATCATCAAACTCCGTATGTTTACAATCCAAAGCACGTTCAAAATGTACCTTTGCTTCATTCAGCTTATCAATCAAAAACGGCTCGGTTACAGGTTGTTTCCCCATGGTGCTGCCTCCTCTCTCTTGCCTACCTCTTTATTATAAGCGAAAATCACGGAGGCGAAAAGAATTTGTTGCGATTTTAGGCGGAAATCCATCTAAAATCAACTACGAATTTCCATATTTCATATCTCATAGCACAGGTACAAACGTTCATGACCTAAGGCCTAGCCCTCTTCACTTGCACGTTGAGTCGCCTATGCCGATTCTAACGATTTAGCTGAACGAAATTTTACCATCTTCAAGTGAGGAAATCGTAACTAGCGACTCCACATGAACATTTTGCTCACGCAAGGTTCTTGCCCCAGCCTGGAAACTCTTTTCGATCACAACACCAAGCCCGATTAATTCAGCGCCTGCCCGATCAATGATTTTGATCAGACCTCTTGCTGCATCCCCGTTGGCAATAATGTCATCAATGAAGAGCACCTTATCATGTTCCCCTATAAACTGGCGTGACACCATAATATCCGTAACAATTCCTTTGGTGAAAGACGGGACGCGCTCACACAAGGCATCGGGGTCAGCCAGCAGTGTTTTCTTGCGTCGGGCGAATACCATAGGAACTCCCAGTTCAAAAGCCGCAGCAAATGCCACTGAAATGCCGGAGGATTCCAGCGTAACCACCTTGGTCACACCGCTTTCTTTAAATCTTGCCGCAAACTCTCGGCCCATCTCCATAATTAAAGCCGGGTCAACCTGATGTGTCAGCAGCGCATCCAGTTTCAGCACCTGCTCCGACAACACGACACCTTCTTTAATGATCCGCTCTTTCAACCATTCCATCAAAAAGACCTCCCACGATTCCTTTGTCGTAAAAGTAACATATTCCTCCCTGTACGGCAAGTACAAACGATCACTCCGTCATTTAAGTGTACGGTTTCCGTCATAAATCCTAACATCAAGCTCCATAAACAGACCAACCAATGACATAACCCCCTTATTAAGCGTACGCTCGGACAGGTTGGAGTCATGTCCCAGCTGTGTGAGGCATACCTTGTACTATGCAGAATTAATAACTTTCAAGGGGGCCGCGGCGCTTGCGTAATTATATGCGTGTTTTACAGATCGCCTTTACATATATTGGAACGATTGTGGGCGCTGGCTTTGCTACCGGTCGGGAAATCCTTCAATTTTTTACCCAGTATGGGCACTGGGCAACACTTACCATTCTGCTGACTACCGGATTATTTATCTGGCTCGGCACCAAAATCATGACGATATCCAAACGGATCGGCGCCCAATCCTTCGAAGACCTGAACAAGTTTCTGTTTGGGGAGAAAGCCGGGAGCTGGATCAGCCTCTTTATGTTTATCATCCTGCTTGGTGTGAACAGCATTATGCTTGCCGGTGCCGGATCCGTTTTTGTGGAGCATCTGAATTTAAATTATCAGACCGGATTGTTTGTAACGATGATCGGAACTTATTTTATTCTTAGAAAAGGCATTCAGTCCATCATGACGATGAACAGTCTCGTCGTTCCCATGATGCTGACCCTATCGGTTGCTATTGTCTCTCAAACGATTCACACACCGGGAGCCACCCGGTTCTTAACATTGACGACCGACCACAGTCTCCCTTCGGTTTGGCTTGCGCCGCTGCTCTACACGGCCTTTAACCTGGTGATGGCGATGCCGGTGCTGGTCCCGCTGGGCAGTCAAACGGAGAGCGCTCGCACCGTAAAATGGGGCGGCATCATCGGAGGTACAGGCGTAGGATTTATGCTGATGGCAGCCCATTTTGCGATGTCCGCCCATATGCCCGGCATTTCCCAATATGAAATTCCGATGGGCAGCATCGCCAATCAGCTGGGCTGGCTTGTTCAGATCATCTATCTCATTCTGATCTTCCTTGAAATATTCAGCACGTTTGTTGCCAACATCTACGGGATCACGCTGCAGGTGCAGCAGCGCACCTCCCTCTCGCCAAGAGTGATTACCCTGGGTATCATGGTGTTCTGTTATTTCTTCAGCCAGTTCGGTTTCAGCTCCCTGCTCTCCTTGCTCTACCCCACGTTCGGAGGACTGTGCCTGCTGTGGGTGCTCCGTCTGACTCTGTTCGGAACACCTCAGGTGAGGGACAAATAAGGAGCAAATAAATAAAAATAAATGGGGCTGTCCCAAAAGCACGTCATCAAGTGCCTTGGGACAACCCCATTCTTTATGACTGCAATGAAATCAGCTGCGCACCGGGTATCTGTGCCTGCGTTTGTTCAGCCACATGCCGGTGACAGGTCATCATCACAACCTGCCGGGTACGCGATAACTCCGAAATCAGCCGCAGTGCATGCCCCAGCCGTTCACCGTCGAAATTGACAAACAAATCGTCCAGCAGCAGCGGCAGGCCTTTTGCATGAGGCATCGACTGGATCAGCCCAAGACGCATGGCCAGATACAACTGCTCCGCCGTGCCTCGGCTTAATCTGCTGCTTTCAATCAGCTCGCCTTCCGGACGTTCTGCCAGCAGACTCTGGTCTCCCATCCGCATCACAATCCGGCTGTACAGGCCGCCGGTAAGGATCGAGAAATAGCGGGAAGCCAGCTGTAACACCTGAGGCTGTTTCTCCTCTTCATATAAACGACGTGTGCGCTTTATGAATTCGGAGGCCATCGAACGAACCGCATACTGGGAGACTAACTCCCTTAGTGCGGATCGCAATTCCTCGAGCTGCTGCAGGGCCGAATCCTGATTGCCCAAGGATTCCAGTGACTCCCGCTCCTGAAGCAGCCGCCCGCGCCGCTCCTGAAGCTCATCCCGAAGACGGGCCTCAGTTGAAGCAGACTCTTCCTTCTGGTTGCACAGAGCTTCCAGCTCCGCAGCATCCGTCAGCTCCAGCAGGTGTTCCAGCTGCCCGCGGCCTGCATCGTTCCAGCCGCTGAACATCGTAATTTCATGATGACGGATGATGCGAATCAGCTCTTCCCGCCGCTTGGAAGCCGCCCCCATTCGGAGAAACGATTCTTCATCAGGCGACTGGGATTGCGCAAGCAGGCCCGCTTTGCGCTGCTGCAGTTCATCTGTCTCTTCATTGATCGCTGCTGCTTCCTTGCGCAGCTCGGCAATCCGTTCTGCCAGCACCTTACGCTGCCGCGTATCCTCTTGGTATTGCTTCCATCTGGAATGGAGATTCCCAAGCTCAGCCACTGTCAGGCTCTTGCTATCGTTAAGGTCACCTTCCGAATCAACCGCAAATATCTCATGGCATCGGAACACGTAATCCTCCGTCTCTCTTAACAGGACATCCATTTTCAGTCCAAGCGATCTCTTCTGGCGGATCAGCTCCTGCCCTTGCTCCACTTGAACGAACACATCCAGCATCACATCCGGAGAAAGCTTCTGTGGAAGAGCCCTGGACATCAGCCAAGACTCCCACTTCCGCTCCAACTCGAAGTATCGCTGCTCCTCCTGCTGAATCGTTTGAAGAACCGTTTTGAGTTCAGCAGCTTGAAGTGCGGCTTTCTCCTCGGCCGCCGCACAGTCCGAGCTTAATCGATCCAGCCGCTGCCGCCAGGCCTGCCATCCCTCCATCACAGACCGAAGCTCGCGCATCTGTGCCTCTACCGTTAAGGGATCATGTGCCATCGCTGCGGTTTTGTCCCTTCGGCTGCCCAGATTCGAGCTCGCAGCGGCATAGGGGGCAGCGATCAGCATGGAATATAGATGGTTGATCTCTTCTGTTCCGTACCTGTCATGAGCGGATATTTCCTGAGGCGGTACTCCATCAACGGCCAGCCCGCGGCGACCGCTCCAGTATACATACCCCATACCGAGCAGCATCATAATGCTGGAGATTACTGCGGCTTCCGGGGTCGCCGTCCAGAACAAAACCGCTGCCAGCAGCAGTGTCATGACCGCCATACCCGCAAGCAGCACCGAATGCATTCGCGGTAATCGGCTGTTCACCGGCCTGCTAGAGGAAGCCGCTTCAGGCTGAGTCCGGCTCAATCTTGCTTCACGCCAACGCTCGATCTCCAGCTGAAGCTGATTCCATAGCGCAGCGGTTTCCTTCGGCGCTGCCGGCTTTATTATGGCAAACGTCTCTTCCCCCCGCTCCGCCTCCTCACGCAGCTGCCGCCGGGTTTCCCGGAGCGCCGATTCAGCTGCTGCCGCCGAACGCTCGGCGCCTCGCTGTTCAATGAACAACGCCTCCATCCGGCGGTCATATCCACTGAAAGCGGCGCTGATTCTCCGCACCTCGTCACGCTCAGCGGCGGATATCGATAAGGCCAGCAGCTCCTGCTGAGTCCATGCCGGATCTATATCCCGAAGCAGCTGCTCCAGCCTGATCTCTTGCGACTTATATTCGGCTGTGAGCTCTGCGAGTTCCCGATTCGCTGCTTCATAAATATTACGCCTCGACCACAGATCCTCAATCGCTTCGCCATACTGTTCCATAAAAGCGTTCGAGGCAAATGCCTTCAGCTTATCCTCTATTTCCTCTATCACCCGTTCGGCACGAAGGGACTGAGCAAGAAGAAGACGCTCTTCCTCCTGCATTTTTTCGTATCGGGTTATTCCATCAGCAGGAAAGGCATCACTGTCCATCAGATCCTTTAATTCCAGCCTGGCCTCACGCCATTCCAGCCAAACAGAACGGATCTCCACCGCTTTTCGAAGCAATGCCAAATCTCCAGCATTCCTGGCGCGCTCCTGCTCCAGCAAATCCAGCCGTTCCTCAGCCTCCTGGATGGAAGCAGCAACCTCGTTATAGCGGGGAACATAGGCCTGGCTCTCCCTAACCTGTGCCCTCAATTGCTCTATGGACTGCAGGAGCTTGGCCGTCTGCTGCACTTTCCCGCGAGGTTTATACAGCTTGTCCATCTCCGTAGACAGCTTGCGCTCAGCATCCAGTATATTGGCGCCGCCGCCAATTCCGGCATGAAACAGATAGCTGCTCATCTCCGCGGATTGAAGGCTGCGGATTTCCTGCAGCTCGCTTAACGATATGGCAAACAGCTGACGAAACATATCCCTGGATACGCCGCCTAGAGCATACTGCTCCAGCTCCTGCTGTCCAAGCTCCATGACCATACCGTTTGCTATTTGTTTATGAATATGTAAACGGTCACCCTTGCCAGCCGCCGAGCCGGTCTCCCTGGACCGGCTATAGCGCTTGATGACCCATGGCACACCCTCTTCATCCAAAAAGCGCAGCTCACCCCCATGAATTCCTTCATCAGCAGGCTCGCCGCGCTCCGCCGGTGAGCCTTTGCCGGGAAAACCGTAGAGCATGGCTCTGATAAAATACAGCACGGTACTTTTTCCCGCTTCATTCGGTCCGTAAAGCACGGTTACCGGTGCTTCAATCGTCAGGCTTTTGTCACGCACTGCTCCAAAGCCCTGGATGTTCATCCGCTCAAGTCTCATGCTCCGGCACCTTCCCCCTGCGAACGGTCACGCAGCAGTAACCCCAGCGTCAGTTCCTCTGCCCTGCGAAGCCAATCCAGCATCTCTTCCGGGCTTGTGTCATCGAGCAGAGACCGGATTTCGGCGTGCTCAAGCAAAGGCTCCACACTCCTGGCAGCAACTCCATCCGGCTCATGAAGCCTTCCCTGTTCCTGCCTGGCGAGCCGAAGCAAATCCCCCGCAAAGCTGTCCTCCTGCAGCAGCCGCTCTGTATCGATTGCGTTCCCCGATTGAAGCGTGAAGCTCTCAATCCAGACGCAGCCGCGATAACCGGACATCCGTCCCTTCGCAGCCTCTCTTCTACGCAGATCGGCCAGCAGCTCATCCAGCACAGATCCGCTTTCAAGCTGGCGATGAACCGGGCTTCGACCCGTGATCCGAACCCGGATCATGCTCAGCTGCTCCGGGTTCTCCCGGGACGTGTGCGTAAGAATCCGCTCCAGCGACAGCCTCCACGCATCGACGTCCTGGGTAGAATCGATAGGAGCTTCTACAACGTTCCAGCGCATGGAATCCAGCTCATGGAAACAGAGCTTCGTGTTGAAATCTTCATCAACATCGACGACATAACAACCCTTGGGGCCGGTCTCCCGAACGTGGCGTCCCTGGATATTGCCCGGATAGACAATGTAAGGAGATTCCTGCAAGGTACGACGGGAATGAATATGTCCGAGCGCCCAGTAATGAAATCCGGCGTGGATCAAATCCTTTTTCGAGCAGGGCGCATAGGTTTCGTGCTGCGGGTCTCCGTCCACATTGGCATGCAGCAGTCCAATCTGATACAACCCGCTGGTTGGGGCTGGATATCGTATCGCAATATTATCCGTTACCTTCGAGGTTGGATACGACATCCCGGTAATGACCGCCACCTCTTCACGGTCTGAACGACGAACCGCCGTTACGCTGGCAGGCTCGCCCCCAAACACATGGACATGGGAGGGCAGCGTCATCGAGAGCTTGGTACTGTCCAGCGGATCATGGTTGCCATGAATCGCATATACCGCAATCCCTTCCTTACCCAAACGCTCAAGGGCCTCCATGAATCGGAGCTGTGCCCGAAGCGAGATGTTGGAGCTGTCATAGATATCCCCGCTGATCACGATAAAATCAACCTGTTGATCCATGGCGAGCCGAACGAGCTGATCCAGCGCGCGAAAAGTCGAATCTTGAACGAAAGACCGCAAGCTGTCATCAAGTCCGCTTATGCCGATAAACGGACTGTCCAGGTGTAAATCTGCGGTATGAATAAATCGAAAAGAAGCCATAGCCGATCCCTAACTCTCTATCTGGGGTTGAAATTTCAAATACATTTTCTTCAGTTCATTCACCGACCTGGCCAGGGAGTACTGGTTCTTCGCCTTATCCGAAGCGGTTCGGGCAAGCTCATAACGATACAACGGATCACTGATGACCTTCTCGAGTGCAACACTCAATGCCATCGGGTCTTCCGCCGGTACAAGCAAGCCGTTCACCCCGTCCTCAATCTGCTCGGCAATACCGCCAACGTCAGTGCCGACCAGGGCCAGCGAGCTTAACGCAGCCTCTGCAAACACCGAGCCGAACGCTTCCGCTCTTGAAGGCAGGACAAAGATGTCAAAGAACGGCATAAATTCCTCGGGATGCAGCGTATATCCATAAAAAATCGTCTCCTGGTAAATGTCGAGCTCCTTCGCCATCTCCTCAAGCTCCTGACGGGAAGGTCCGTCGCCGATAATATGAAGGACGTAATCGTATCCCTTCCGTTTCAGCTCCGCGCAGGCTTGAAGCAGAATATCCAATCCTTTGGCAGGCACCAGACGGCATACCGTAATAAGCTGAGGCACCGCATTTTCATGAGGAACCGGCTTAAATCGCTTATCGTCAAATCCGTTATGGATAACCCCGATCGATTCAGGCGTGTTCACATACGGCGACATGTAAGCCTTGAAGGAATTTGATACCGTCAGCAGGCGGTCACTGATATATTCGAGCTCCCTGTACAAAGAAACCAGGAATCGGTGCTCAAGCCCCCCCTCCTTGATCCTTCCGTTCAGAATGAGCTCACGCTCGTAACTGGAATGCACGGTTTGAATCAGCGGAACCTCGGGGAATACGGCTTTCATGGCCATGCCTGCAATGGGATGATGACTATGAATGAGATCATAAGGCTTTTGAATGCGCAGACGCGTCCACCACAGATAGTCCCGGTACGTTTGAAGGTATTTGGCAACTATCGGACTTTCTTCGTATTCTCTCCAATCAAAGGTATGGAATATTGGATCCTCATGGCCTTTGTTGCGGATCCGCTTGGGCAGCCAGAACATCTCCATCTCCCAACGGGAAGAATGAAAACGCTCCTGCAAATAAGGAATCATGGACGAGACGCCACCTGGTTGTTCTGGAGGGAAAAATAATGCCTGAAGAAGTTTCATGGGGATCCCCCTTTCTCTAAATCTCTTTTCAGATTCTTTTTCGATATGATATATTAGAACATATGTTTCATGCAAAGGAAACCTATCCCTTTTCAGGAGTGAATCGATTTGTCCTATGAATTGAGCTACTGGTCCACTTCTCCACTACCCACCATATTTGCTGTATGCGGAGCGTATATCGCCCTCATGATGCTGATCATGTGTCTGTTTATGTACAGCAAGCAGCGCAAGAATGCTTACCTTTATATGGCGGCAGCTTTCCTCTTTATTATGACATACGAGGGTCTGAACATCCATTCAGCATTGACGGAAATGCCTGTTTTTTCACCGGAATCGGACATTTTACGTTTTATCCAGCTTTTTTCGTTTGTCCTGCTGAACGTCTCGGTTGTCATGCTGTACCGTAAAATCAAGACCGTGCATTACTGGCTTCCATTGCTGTCAGCCGCACTGCTTGTGCTTCCGCTCATTCTTCCTTCTTTCCTTCCTTTCACCCTAGATCCGATATGGCAGAGCATATATTTTGATTGTTTTCAATTCGTTGCCCTCTACCTGGCTTTTGTCAAGGTAACCCCTCGTATCGGACAACCGGTTAAATATGCGATGGGGCTTGCCGTGTACACCGTTTGGGGTATTTTGCAATCCATACATACCTATTCAAACACCCTGGCTTCTGTACTTCAAGGGTTTGCGCTCGCGCTGCCGGTGCTGTTCTACAGCATTGTATTTTTCATTTTATTCAGACGCATCGTCGAGCTGATGCAATCCATATACCGCTCTGCCATCACAGACGGATTGACAGGGCTATACAATCGAAGGCATTTTATGAAGTATCTTGATCATTACACGTCGCAGGAACTGAAAATATCCGCCATTTTCTGTGACATCGATAATTTCAAGAAACTCAACGATACGCAGGGCCATGCCAGAGCCGATGAAGTGCTGAAGCAAGTCGCCGCCATTATGGAGGAAGAGCTTGAAGGAATCGGGATTACAGGCCGGTATGGCGGCGAGGAACTGGTCGCCTTGGTGGTTGACCGCAAGGTCAAGCCCGCTCAGGTTGCCGAGAATATTCGGGCCAGGGTGGCAAGCGAAACCATCGTAACCCTCAGTATCGGGTACAGCGTGCTGCGCAAAGGCGTTCGTGGTGACGAGCTTATGAAACAGGCAGACAAAGCGATGTATCATTCGAAGACAAACGGCAAGAACAAGGTGTCCGATTACCGGTCCATGAAAACCGCGTCAGCAGAACCGAAGGAATCTGCCGGATAACACAGGCGGCAGGGCTGCCCTCTTCGTATAGAGGGCAGCCCTTTTTTAGCTTGACATTTCTTTACTAGTACCGCAACAACGTGATAAACTAATGACCGATTCCTTAAAGCCAGAGAACGATCAACTCTGAACAGGAGTTTTTTTGCCTTTACACTTCAAGATGCTATTTATTCTATAGAAGGAGCTATTTAACGAATGAGAAAGGAACTATTGCCTGTAGGCTATGTTACCAGTATGAATGAAATACTCGGAGATGCTTCATATGACTTCTGGGACAGCTACGATTCGCCCCGCACCCATGGACTGCGCCTAAACCGGCTGAAAGCGGTTCATGACGCAGACAACCTAAAGAACCTGATTCGCCAATTCCACCTGACAGCGGTGCCTTGGTGTGACAGCGGATATTATTATGATGATAACGAGCGTCCAGGCAAGCACCCCTACCATGCCGCCGGACTATATTATATTCAGGAGCCCTCTGCAATGTCCGCAGTAGAACTGCTGGATCCTCAGCCCGGGGAGACCATCCTGGATCTTGCAGCGGCTCCCGGCGGTAAGACAAGCCATATTGCGTCCAAGATGATGGGGCAAGGGCTGCTCGTTTCTAACGAAATCCACCCCGAACGGGCACGGATCCTGGCCGAGAACGTGGAGCGTATGGGCATTAAGAATACTGTTGTTACGAGTGCGGCCCCGGACCAGCTATCCCGCCGTTTCGTTGCCTGCTTTGACCGGATCATGCTTGATGCTCCATGCTCCGGTGAAGGCATGTTTCGAAAGGACGCCGCAGCCATTGCCGAATGGTCCCACGATCATGTGGAACTGTGTGCTTCCCGGCAGTGGGACATTGTCCAGGAGGCCTACCACATGCTCAAACCCGGAGGAACGCTGGCTTATTCCACCTGTACATTCAATAAAGCCGAGAACGAGGAAATGGTCGGGCATATTCTCAAGCAGTATCCCGACATGGAACTGAGAGAAATGAAGCGTTTATGGCCGCATCTGGAACGCGGCGAGGGGCATTTTGTTGCCGTCTTGACCAAATCGCCTGCCGGAGTTGTAAGTCAGAACATGGAGTCGTTGTCAACAAACAGCAAACTTCCGGCTAAATCAAGACAGAGCGGCAATCAACCCCCTGCGCAGTCCGCGTTGGACGCGTTTCTGGACTGGGCGAAGCAGGACATCCCCGGCTTTGAGCTTAGCGGCGGCAGACCGATCTTGTTTGGCGAGGAGCTGTACTGGCTCCCGGTCAGCGAAGGCTGGGATTGGAATGACCAGCAGCTTAAGGGACTGAAGATGCCCCGTGCAGGACTTCACCTGGCGCATCTGAAGAAGAACCGGATCGAGCCCGCACATGCCCTTGCTATGTCCTTGAAACGCGACCAAGCTGCGAGAAGCTGGGATCTGGCCTCAGATTCGGCGGAAGTAGCCGCCTATCTGCGGGGAGAGGTGCTTTCGATTCCTTCCGAATACCGGGGGTGGACTTTAGTGACTACAGATGGACTCCCCATCGGCTGGGGCAAATCCAGCGGCGGTCAGCTTAAGAATCATCTGCCTAAAGGCCTGCGGAATCCGAAGTGATATTCTGATTCAACGAACTGCAAGAATGACACGGTTCGCTGAGCCTGAATGATTATCTCCCGATATCTTAAGTCCAACGGAACACCAACAAAGGGGTTATCCTTTCTGCAATTACGCAGAGGATAACCCCTTGTTCATCTTACCTTATCTATTGCGTGTCTTCATCTTATCAAAAATCATAGGCTGCATCTTTGGCTTCCTGAATGGCTGTCAGCACGTTCAGATGCATTACCGTATCTTCCACCAGCCGATCAATCCGAAAGAGAATATCATCATTTACGATCTCATTGCGGTGAAAATCCTTTTCCTCGATAAACACGTAGGTTGGTACGATATGTGCCTTCATGTAAGACAGAATTGGCTTTAAGGCTTTAACTGCTGTTCTATCATCAGAAAATGCCGGGCTGATCCTGCTGTCGCCAGCATGCTGACCACCTTGCCGCGAAATGCGTTCACTGGCAATAAGTCAAAGATATTTTTAAGCGTTGCCGGAATCGAAGCTTGGAAAGTAGGCGTTCCGATGATGATTGCGTCTGCCTCCATAATCGTTTCGGCCACATATTTCGTATCTCCATCATACTCGCGATAATCCCTTCCATCCCCAAACACGATGGTGTATTCCGCCAAATCCAGCAAAGTAATCTCGGCATTCGGATATTGAGCGCGGGCTGCATTCAAAGTATAGTCCATCGCCGTTTTGGTTTTGGTGCCGACGTTCGAGCCGGCGATTCCTACAATTTTCATCCGATATTCTCCTTTGTTTTAGCCGTATGCTTTCGGATCGCCGGTGCTATGACCGTAGCAATAAGCTCAATGTTTTTGGCGATTTTATCAAATGGCAGTCCGCCAAAGTCGATCTGCGCCAAGAAGCGCTGTTGTCCGTACAGCTCATGTTGATAGAGCATTTTCTCAATGATCTGCTGCGGACTCCCGATCATCAGCGCATCACGGTGATCCGTTGACTGTGCGAATTGCTGCTTCGGATAACCGCCGCCTTTGAGCGCCATCATGCCGGAATTAATATGCGGATAGTATTCACGAAGCGCATCCTGCGAGTTCTCTGCCGTATATAACAAGCCGGTGGTTGCTATCGGAAGCAGAGCAGGGTCATATCCGCTGCGCTGCAGCGCTTCACGGTACGCATCAACCGCAAGCTTAAAGTTCCTGGCCGGGCCGCCCAGCGTGGTCAGCATCATCGGAACCCCGGCATAACCTGCTTTGATTGCACTCGCGGGCGGTCCTCCGACGGCGCGCCAGATCGGCAATCTTCCGGATTGAGGCTGCGGAAGTATAGCCGCATGGTTCAGCGGCGCACGGAACTGCCCCTCCCAGGTTACGGTTTCTTCCGCATTGATTTTGAGCAGAAGCTCCATCTTTTCCTCAAACAATTCCTCGTAATCACGCACGTCATAACCAAGCAGGCTGTACGCCCCAACACGTGAACCGCGGCCGGCTACAATTTCGGCACGACCCTTCGAGATCAGGTCAAGCGTAGCAAAATCCTCGTACACACGCACCGGATCCGATGTGCTCAGCACCGTGGCCGAGCTTGCGATTTTTATATTCTTTGTTGCCTGGGCAATCGCGCCCAGTATGACCGTATGTGCTTGCGTGGTGAAATAAGTCTGATGGCTTTCCCCTACCGCAACTACGTCCAATCCGGCTTCATCCGCCAGCTTCGCTGCCTCGATGAGTTCATGTATACGTTGTTCAGCGCTAATGCGGGTTCCGGTCAGCGGATTGATCATATGCTCACCGATGGAATAAATGCCGATTTCGAGTCCTTTATCCGGATCAATACGATATTCTTTCATGATGTGGTGCCTCCTTTATGAATCTAATGGTGTCAGTTTTGCTTCAATTTCAGCACGTTTGCCCTCTAAGAATGGCGGCAGGTCCAGCCGCTTGCCCAGCTCTTCTACGCTGGAATCTGCTGTGAAGCCCGGTCCGTCCGTCGCGATTTCAAATAAGATGCCGTTCGCTTCGCGAAAATACAGACTCTTGAAATAAAAGCGGTCGATGATTCCCGTCGACTGGAACCCCCGTTCTATGACAGCCTCATTCCAATAAGCGAGCTCCTCCTCGTTGTTTACACGGATCGCCAGATGGTGTACACTGCCCCGTCCTGGTCTTTCGCTTGGCCCATCCTGCTGCTTAACTACAATCTCACCAAGCGCCTGCCCTTCAACGGACTGGTATATCGCTTCATGTTCCGAACGTGAAACTTCGGTATATCCAAGAACTTCCGTGAGTATTGCCGCCATTTTTCCGAGATTGCGTACGGTCATCTCAACCGGCCCCATTCCCAGAATGCGGTGCTCCTGTTCAACCGTGGAATCTTCCCAAGCTGCCCAACCAGCCGGTACCTCGGCACCGTCATGGTTAATCAGAATGAGGCGAAGTCCTTCCGGATCATCGAATGGAAGCGCTTCTCTGCCTGCGTACTCGGTCATGTCACCATGGGTAACTTCATATTGTTCAAACCGCTGTTTCCAATACTTCAGACTATCTGAGGAGGGAACAAGCAGCCCGATTTGCGTAATCGCATTGGTGCCGCGGACCGTTCTGCCTGCAGCAGGCATTTCGAAGAAAGATAGCTCGGTCCCGGCACTTCCAGTTAAATCCCCATAAAACAAATGGTACATGGAAGGATTGTCCTGATTGACTGTCTTCTTTACTCTGCGCAAACCCAATTTCTTATGATAAAACTCATGATTTAACGGAGCGTTCTTCGTGAGCATGGATATATGATGATGCCCCGGAATGTGATGCATAACAATTCCCACCTCTTTCAATTAACTAATTAAGTGATGTTGTAAAAAAATATATATCCATTACGACACCGATCTATAACGCCCGCCACGGCGTCATGGCACATATTAGGACGATTTAATTTTCACATTGATAACATATGATTTTCGTATTCCACTGTTTGTATACCGTTTATTCTTTAGTCAGCATCCGAGCTTTCATGAGGTTAAGGGATATGCAATTTCTAATCCAGCTCATGCCTACCTTGGGCATGGATTACCGCTTCTGCAAGCTTTAGCTGCGTTCTGGGCGGATAGAAATAATCGTAACCGAGTTCCCCGAGTCATCAAGTTCATCGCCATATCATCCCATCCCTCCTCCATGCTGCTGTTGCTTTATCTTATTATCAATTTATCAGTTAACTGATTATAAGTCAAGTCAAAGAATCTTTAATTAAAGATTTTATGCAGATAGCTTGCTGATCTTATCTCTTGAATCGAAAGAGTAACAATGGTCGACAGCCATCCAAGCATGCCCCAAAACCACGCATCGTGCGGATGAGGAGAAGTCCATACGATGTACAATCAATGATAAAAAGCCACCTTGTCCAACTTACCAAGGCCGCTCTCATCATTAACATTTGCACACGATCTGCTCGAGCTTAACATCACTAACCCTAAAATACTTTTATCTTGTTTTAACTTTCAACCGGAGATGCCTGTTCTTTCACCGGCTTCGAAGCAACGGGCTTGCGAATCGTAGCCGCGGCATCCGAATCCCGAATCCAGCACGCAAAACCGACACCGATGAGCAGGAATCCTGCTGCTCCAAGCAATGCCGCCCGGTAAGCCATCAGATTCGGCTCCATGTCCCCTGCTGCGTTCACACTTCCCGTACCGACAGCCGCCAGGATGCCAGACAGCACAGCCAAGCCGATTGCAGGGCCCAGCCTGTTCTGCACGGTGAACCAAGTCGAAGCCCGCCCCATTGAGGTTGGCGGAATGGTAGCGAAGGCAGCAATCTGTACAGATCCGACGGTTTGGCCCAGGAAAATGCCCACGCCAAACAGCAAGCAGCGGATAAACCACGGATTTGTGTTTGCGTCCACCATGCTGAGCAGGATGAGGATAAGCGACGTTGCCAAGAGTCCCATGATAATGACGCGTCTCGGACCAAGCCTGGGATACGTCCAGGGCACGAGCTGTGAGGCAATCATGAGACCGATGGCTTCAGGGAACGTGGTCAGCCCCGTTTCCAGCGCTGAGACATGCAATGCGTTCTGATACATTAAAGGGAATACATACAGCATGCCTAGCAGCCCTGCGGAAGCGCACATCGCAATGAAGCCCGTTGTTCGGAACAAGCGGTTGCCAAGCAGTCGCAGATCCAGCAGCGGCTGCTTGACGCTCAGTTCTACCTTGACCAATGCAGCAAGCAATATCATGCCTGCCAGTCCTGCGATCCATACCCGCGGGGCATTCCATCCATGAAGCGGTCCCTGGCTGAGCGCGTACATAAGCAGCGCAAGACCCGGCGCGGACAGAAGAAAACCGGGTACGTCCAATCTGCCCGCATTCGGTTCTTTATGTTCCTTCAACCAGAACAGCCCGAACAATAGCGCTGGAATTCCAATTGGCAAGTTCACATAGAAGATCCACCGCCAAGTAAAATGCTCAACCATCAAACCGCTCACAATCGGTCCGATTGCTGGTGCTATTGCAATCGGCAGAATGAGTGAACGGGAGACTTTTGCACGCTCCTGCGGAGGAAATGTACGGAACAGCATCGCCATGCCGACCGGTGTCAGTAAACCTCCGCCGATGCCTTGAATTACCCTGAATAACGTCAGGGACGTTAAGCTGTCGGCAAAACTGCATAATGCGGACGCTCCGGTAAATATGGCCAGCGCCAGCAGAAACGTCCGCTTTGTCCCCCACTTGTCGCCAAGCCAGCCCGCCATCGGCAGAACGATGGCGAGGCTGACCAAGTAACCGACGTTCAGAATACCCGAAGCCGCTGGCGGTACATCAAGCTCCTGACTGATCGTCTGAAGTGCAACGTTCAGTACGGTGGCGTCCATAGCAACAACAAACATCGCTGCCACATAGACGATGCATAATACCTTTTTCGGATTCATCCAACGGCTCATGGCCTGTTTTCCGGTGCCGATCCGGCATTCGCATATAAACTCCGCGGCCGTAAATCGACCCAGTTTTCGTTGATGTAGGTCATGCACTCTTCTCGTGTGCTAAGCCCCAGCGCTTGAGTCCAGCCATCTGGAATAGCCGCGAAAGCCGGCCAAAGCGAATATTGTCCCTCATGATTCATCAATACGACATATTTGCCATCGGCTTGTTCAAAAGGATTTGTCATAAATTAGCTCCCTCCCGTCATCAGTTGTCTGCTTTTGATGTGCAGCTGCCTCCAGCTTGCCTAGAATACACTTGCCGATATAATCAAGCGGACCCGGCTGGCATAAATCCTTATGCCGGCATTCGATATCATGCCGCTCGATCACTCCGCCCACATAAGGGTTCCACATCTCCGGATCAATGGGATCGAACCAATCGGGAATGATGGTGGAATGGAAGAATAACATATCCCCCTCGAATCGCTTCGGAACGTAGGCCTTCAACAATTGAACCGAATTCTCATAGGTCGTTTTCAGATTCATCATCGTTTCTTCTTCAAGGGATGCCAGTGCACTGCTCTCGTTACGCAATAATTCAAGCGCCGTCGCAATGGTTAATGGCGTGTCGCCGAGCCCCTCCTCAATACTTTCCCTGTCAAAACCGCCAAGAGCGAGCAGCGCGGTCAAAGCCTCGTCTTCATCGGGATCATCCTTGATCGGCAAATAATGACTGGGATAAGCGTCCAGTATGGCGAGTAACTCGATGTCTTCGCCCGCTTCCTGCAGCTGTACCGCAATGGACTGAGCGACGTTACCGCCTAAGGACCAGCCAAGCAGCCGGTAAGGTCCCGTTGGTTGAATGGAACGTATGTGGCGGATATAATCTGCCGTCATCTCTTCCAAAGATTGCGGCAGCTCCTCCGCTTGGGCGATCCCCCTTGCCTGCAAGCCGTAAATCGGATAGTTCATGCCAAGATGCTTCATCAAGCCGGCGTAACACCAGCTCAATCCCCCGGCCGGATGCACACAGAACAGCGGGATTTGATTACCGTGTGTCCGAAGCGGAAGAACGACCTGCAGCGCGCTGTTCCCGCCACCCATCTCGAGCTTGTCAACAAGCCCCGCAACCGTGGGTGCTTCGAACAAAGCTGCAATGCTTAATTCTTTCCCCAGCGCTTCACGAACACGGCTGATCAATCGAACGGCCAGCAAGGAATGGCCGCCGAGCTCAAAGAAGCTGTCGTCAATGCCAACCCTCTTGGCACCCAATATTTCGGCAAACAACTCGCATAACACTTCTTCCTGCGGAGTTCTCGGATTACGACCGTCTGCATCAGACGTTATATCCGGGGCTGGCAGCCCCTTGCGATCCAGCTTGCCGTTGGGCGTAAGCGGCAGCTTGTCCATGAATAGGATCGCCCACGGAACCATGTAGTCAGGCAGCAGGGAAGCGGCATAACGGCGCAGCTCTGCACCCGAGGACGTCTCATTGGAATGGCTGACGACATAGGCGACAAGCCGTTTATCTCCGGGCTGATCTTCACGCACGATAACGGCAACCTGGGCGACGTCAGCATGGCGTATCAGAACCGATTCAATTTCCCCTAACTCAATGCGGAAGCCGCGTATTTTGACCTGATGATCAGAACGTCCCAAGTAATCCAGTGTGCCATCGGCAAATCGCTTTGCCAAATCTCCGGTCCGATACATTCTCGTACCTGGGGGACCATAAGGATCTGCAACAAACCGATCGGCTGTCAAGTCGGGACGCCCCCAATAACCACGTGCCAGCCCCGCCCCCGCGACGTACATCTCGCCGGTTACGCCATACGGAACGGGCTGGAGTTTGGAATCCAGCACATATACCCGAAGATCCGGGATGGATTCTCCGATGAGGCTGCTAGCTCCCGGCATCGCGCTATATCGGTTCAGCTCCAAATAGCTGACATGAACGGTCGTCTCCGTTATGCCGTACATATTAACAAGGCGCGGGGCATCATCAGCATGAAGCTGGTACCAGTCGTCCAGCCGCCCAAGCTCCAAAGCCTCGCCGCCGAATACAACGTACCTTAGCGCCAAATTCCTTCCCGTCTCCGGTTGCTCCCGATCCGCCTGTATCAATTGATAGAACGCCGATGGAGTCTGGTTCAGCACCGTTACGCCTTCTTGGGACAGCAAGCTTAGCATTTCATCCGGCGACCTGCTGATCGTATGGGGAACAACTACAAGTAGCCCGCCGTACAACAACGGTCCCCATATTTCCCATACCGAGAAATCAAAGGCATAGGAGTGGAACAAAGTCCACACATCCGTCTCATCAAAATGAAACCAATGCTCAGTAGACGTAAATAACCGGATGACATTCTGATGCGGTACAAGCACACCCTTGGGCTTGCCCGTAGATCCGGATGTATAGATGATGTAGGCCGCACTTTGCGGCATAAGCGGCCGGTGTCGCTCAAGATCGCTTGGATTCTGCTTGGAATAGCGCTGCAGTCGCAGAGCCTGCTCAGGCTCATCGATTACAATACGCTGCACACTTGCTGAATTCGGGAGCTGATCCATCACCTGAACACTTGCCAGGAGACATACTGGAGAAGCATGCTCCATCATATAAGCCAGTCGATCCGCCGGATATTCCGGATCCAGCGGCAGATATGCGGCTCCCGCCTTGAGTGCAGCCAGAATACCAATCACCATTTCGATAGAACGCGGGAGTGCCAGAGCCACAATCTGTTCCGTACCGACACCTGACGCGATTAACATATGAGCAAGCTGGTTCGCACGCTCGTTCAGCTCCTCATAACTCAGCGATTCGCCATCACAGACGATGGCTGTCGAAAGAGGCGAGCGGCCTACCTGTGCTTCAAACTGCTGGGGTATGGTAGCCTGCTTCGAGACAGGCAGCGGAGTGCTCCACTGCTGTCTCATTTCCTCACGTTCTTGTTCAGTCAAAATATCAAGTTTGCTGATTGATTTACTTGGTTCAATGACAGCACTCTCCAACACACGCACAAACCGTTCCGCCATCGCTTCCACAGAACTATGTTTGAACAAGTCTGTGCTGAATTCGATCCATCCGTCCAATCCGTCAGGCTCGCCGTTTGCATCCCGGCGCTCGGTCAACTCGAACGTTAAGTCAAACTTCGCCGTACCCACGCTTTGCAGCTGCAAGCTGGACGTAATTCCAGGCAGATCAAGCGAGGCTTCCGGTGTATTCTGCAGAACCAGCATCACCTGGAAGAGCGGGTGCCGCGCCCGGGAACGCCGTGGGTTCAGTGCCTCTACTAGGCGTTCGAACGGCACGTCCTGATGCTCGAACGCAGCCAGGCTCATCTCCCGTACGCGTTGCAGCAGTTCAGTGAATGACGGATCATCTGAGGTATCGACACGAAACACAAGCGTATTAATGAAGAAGCCGATCAGGTTGTCCAAATTGTCGTCGTTCCGGCCCGAGACGGGACTGCCAATCGGGATGTCCGTTCCCGCGCCGAGGTTGGTGAACAGTGCCGCCATGGCAGACTGAAATATCATAAATAAAGTAGCCCTGTTGTTCTGCCCCAGTGCATTTAACTGTTGATGCAGCTCGCGCGTAATCGGAAACGACACGCTTCCTCCCTGATAACTGGCCACTGCCGGTCTTGGATAATCGGTTGGCAGATCCAATTGCTCCGGCAAGCCGCGAAGTGCGCCTCTCCAATAATCCAGCTGGCGATTGATCAGACTGCTCTCGTCTCCCGAGCTGCCAAGCAGCTCTTCCTGCCAGATCGCATAGTCTGCATATTGAACTGGAAGCGGAGGCAACCCAGGGGTACTCCTCTGGCACCGTGCCGCATAGGCGTGGGACAGATCCCGTGTTAACGGGGTTAGCGACCAGCCATCTCCTGCAATATGATGCAGCAGCAGCAGAAGCACATATTCATCATCACCCAGCTTGAATAACTCTACGCGCAAGGAAATCTCGCTTGCTAACTCGAAACGGTATCGGACAGCCTCAGCTAACCGCTCAGGCAGATCTGCTTCGCTTATTTCGGATACAATCAGCTCAGGCCTTGCCTCCTCAATGGCTAAGATAAACTGATATGAAGCACCCAGATCATCCGGGTATATCGTACGCAGCGATTCATGCCGAGCGGCTACATCCCCCAGTGCCGACTTCAATGCATCCAGATCCAGCGTACCCGACAGGCGAGCCACAAGCGGAATATTATAGGTTGGGCTTGGCCCCTCCAGTCGATACAGGAACCATAATCGCTGCTGGGCAAACGACAGCGGGAGACGCTCTGACCGTTCAGCCGGGCGAACCGCATGTCTTGCCTCTTGTGCATGGTCAAGCCGCTTCACCAGACTCGCTGCTGTTGAAGCTTCAAACAAACTTCCGATGCTCAGCTCTACGCCGAAAGCCTCGCGGACACGAACCATCACCCTACCGGCAAGCAAGGAATGACCGCCAAGCGCGAAGAAATCATCATCTATCGTTACCCGGGGCAAGCCAAGCACCTCAGCAAAAATTCTGCAGAGCATTTCCTCTTGCGGAGTTCGCGGCATACGGCCAATCGCCGCATGATGATCGGGCACAGGCAGCGCTTTACGATCCACCTTCTTATTCGGAGTTAACGGCATGGTCTCAAGTCTTACGATGACAGACGGCACCATATATTCGGCCAGTTTCAGGGAGGCGTAGCGCCGCAGTTCTGCTGTATCTATCAAACCAGATGAAGCTGATAATGCCGGTACGATGTAAGCGACTAGCCGGCGATCACCTGCACGATCCTCGCGAACGATGACGGCAGCCTGCTCCACATCCGGATGAGTGACAAGCACAGACTCAATCTCTCCGGTCTCGATACGGAATCCGCGCAGCTTGATCTGATGATCGGCACGCCCCAAATAATCAATCCAGCCGTTCGGCAGCCATCTGGCGAGGTCGCCTGTTCTATACATTCGGGATCCGGGTGGACCGAAGGGATCGGCCACAAACCGTTCTGCGGTCAGGTCGGGTCGGCCCAAGTAGCCCCGGCCCAGTCCGGATCCTGCAATGTACAGCTCGCCAGCTACGCCAGGAGGTGCCGGAGAGAGTGACGTATCGAGCACATATAACCTCGTGTTCCAGATCGCCCCCCCTATGGATGGCTTCTCGCGTTCATGGTCAAGCTTGGCAGCCGTTGAATAAATCGTCGTTTCGGTCGGGCCATACTGATTATTCACTTCGCAGTTCAGTTCCTGAAGCGCAAGCTTAAGTCCAACCGGCAGGGCTTCGCCGCCTGTAATGACTTTCAGCCCCTTAAACTTCCCGGGACGGCAAGCAACAATCGACTGCCATAACGTCGGAGTAGCCTGCATAATGGTAGCGCCCGTCTCATGGATTCTGCGAATAAGAGCCGGTGCGTCGAGAATGGTATCCCTCATGACAATGTCGAGTGTCGAGCCGCATGTCAGCGGCAGGAGCACCTCCATCACCGAGATATCGAAGGAAATGGTAGTAACCGACAGGAGGCGATCCTGTTCACCGATCTCAATGCGCTCCTGCATATCCAGAAGTAGATTGGCAAGTCCTTCAAAAGTGAGCATCACCCCTTTCGGGCGCCCTGTCGAACCGGAGGTGTAGATGACGTAGGAAGGGTGAAGCGGCAACAGCGAGCTAATGCGGTCGTCATCTCCGGGATTATGAACGGCCTGCCGCTCCAGATCATGGAGGGTGGCCGGTGCATCCAACGCTACAATAGCTTCTGTTCTTATCATTTTGCCAAAATCCTCAGCCAGCTCCTGTGCCGTAATCAGACACATCGGCTTCGCATCTTCAAGCATGTAAGCGATCCGTTCGGACGGATAATCCGGATCTATCGGCAAATAGGCCGCTCCGGCCTTATGCACAGCCAGAATCGCAACAACCATATCCAGAGAACGCGGCAGCGATATGGCAACGATTCGGTCAGGACCTACACCGCGAGCAATAAGCATATGAGCCAGGCGATTAGCGTCCCTGTTCAGCTCCTCGTAACGAAGCGTTAACGCTTCACATACGACCGCCTCCGCCTTCGGGGTGCGTGCGGCCTGCATTTCGAACAATTTCGGTACACTTAGCCTCGGTAATGGACGCGCTGTATCATTCCACTCCAGGAGCACTCTGTCCCGTTCTTCTGGCAGGATAATCGACAAGCCTCCGACAGGATCAGCCGGTTCAGCGT
The DNA here is from genome assembly GCF_004000885.1 of Paenibacillus glucanolyticus NBRC 15330. Lineage (GTDB taxonomy): Bacteria > Bacillota > Bacilli > Paenibacillales > Paenibacillaceae > Paenibacillus_AQ > Paenibacillus_AQ glucanolyticus. The sequence goes on along the minus strand of NZ_BIMC01000002.1, from coordinate 169,347 downwards.
CTGCAAGACTATCAAGCAGATACAAATAGCGGTGTAAATGGGACTCTAACTCCTCTTCGCTGTAAATGGACGGATTGGCATCCATATCCATCCTCAGCCCGTTCCCATCCATGCTACCATACACGTTCAATGACAGATCATCCACGGGACCGGAGCCAAGATTGCGGACGCTGCCGCCGTATCCTCCAAAATTTAATTCCTCTACAAAGGGCATCACATTCACCATCGGCCCGAACAGCCTGCGGTTATCCGCCAGCAGCTTAAGATCACGTCGAATGTCCTGATGCCTGTAGCGTTGATGACGCTTGATGTCGCGAATCTCTGCTGCGACCTGCTGCAGCAGCTCCATCAGACTCATATCGGGCCGTACAAACACGCGAAGCGGCAGCAAATTCATCATCATGCCTGGAACACGGATCGAGGCTGAGCCTAGTCGACACATGACCGGCAAGCCAAGCACAACCTCATTTGCCCCTGTTATACGATGTACGTACAGAGCCGCTGCAGCTGCAACGACGTCCGGCCAGCTTGTCCCTGTTGCTTGAGCGGTTGACTGCCAGCGATGCAGCGCAGATTCGGGAAGCTGCGCAGATCGGCGCAGGAAGCTCCGTGCAGACCGCTGGGCGTGGCCGCCTAAACTGACAACCTCCGGTTCATCAGCAAAGCGCTTCAGCCAGAACTGACGATCCGCCTCGACCTGTTGGGACATGCGATAAGCCGTATCTTCTTCCAGGATCGTACGAAATGGGCCAAAAGCAGCTGGTTCAGAATATCCACCGCCTGCTAATGCCGTATAAACCTGGGCAACTTTTTTTAACAGCAGCGATACGCCGAAACCGTCGATTACGATATGATGAATGCGCTGATACCAATAGTAGCGATCGGATGCCAGCTTGAGCAGTGCCTCCGTGAACAACGGCCCTCGGCTCAGATCTACAACTTGGGCAAGGTCGTGCTCCATCCAACATTGGGCAGCATGAACCGGGTCATCCTGCCCGCTGACATCGATAACCTGAAGCTGCCACTCCGGGGAAGGAACGATATACTGCCAAGGACCGTCCGCATCTTCACCGAAGCGAACGTGTAAGGCTTCCGCCTCCCCCACCGCTTGTCGTACAGCCGTTTCGAATAGAGTCTGATCTACAGGACCGCGTATCTCAATGCATTCCGCTGTGTTGAATATCGGGTTGTCTGGATCAAGCTGCTGCGCAAACCAAATACCCAGCTGAGCTCCGGACAGAGAACAGCGCCCCCTCTTCTCCTCAAGCATATAAATCCCCTCCCTCTATACCGTATAGTAATCATAATTAGGCGGCGACACACTCATCTTGATTGAGAGCAGCTTCCACCAATCGGCCAGTGTGGGATGTTCAGCTAATTCCACAAAGCTGATATCGATGCCGTCGCGACGCAAACGCTCGGTCAAACTCATAATTCGAATGGAATCCAGTCCCCAGTATTCGATCAGATTTTCGGTTTCGCCCAGATTAGCAGACTCCTCCTGTAATAGGGCTGCCACTTCATCTCGAAGTCTTTGCAGTGTCAGCAGGGGTTGTTCTTCCACAGCTACCCTTTCATCCATTCCTCCGCCGAACGATCCAACCCCCTCAGACTCGGGCCGGTAAGCTTGGGTCAGCGAGGTGACAAGGCGTTCCGTCGTCAGTGTTACAGCGCATCGTTCTGCAGCGTAGGTAAGCGCCAGATGATGCTTCTCTTCCGAGAAATCCGCAAGTGCATCCGCAATGAAGAAGGGCTGAATATCCTTCATAAAGGCCTCGCTGGCAGTCAACAAGCAGCCAATATGCGCATAGATGCCGCATATCATCAACTGGTCTCTCCCTTGCTCACGCAAAATCTCCAGCAAATTCGTTTTTTGGAATGCGCTGTATCTCCATTTGGTTAGGAGCATATCTTGTTCAGCAGGCGCAACCGCATCAACGAACTTTTTCTGATAGGGTCCGTCATCGATGCCGGACCCCCAGAAATCCTGCAGCAGGCCGCGCTGCTCGGGCGCCTGGCCGCCAGGCTGTGCGGAATAGATAACCGGAATCTCCAGCTCTGTACAGTAAAGACGCAGCTTCTGAATATTGGCGATCAACTCCACGACAGGAGATTGATCAGGTGTAAATGCATCAACGAAATATTGCTGCATATCGTGGATGAGCAGCACGGCACGACTCGGGTCCGCCGTCCACGTCACCTTGTTCTTGGGTAAATCTGTCTCCACAGGCATTGGATAAGGTAATATCTTAGGAAGTGCCATCCTATCTCCTCTTTTCTCGTTTATTTTGAAACGTTCACCCGTTCATCCTGCTGTTGTGCCGCAAGTTCACGCAGACTCTTTTTGCTCACTTTGCCTACCCCGGTGTGGGGGAAGGATTCCATAAACTCCACCCGATCGGGGATTTTATATGCAGCCAGCCCTCTTTTTCTAAGAAAAGCCTTCAGCTCATTGCCGCTGATGGCAGGATCATGCACGATCACAAAAGCACAGGTCCGCTCGCCAAGAAACTCGTCCGGCATGGCTACCGCAGCTGCGTCGTGCACGTTCGGATGGGCAAGCAGATGATTCTCAACCTCCTCTGCCGCTACTTTATCGCCTCCGCGGTTAATCTGATCCTTCGAACGGCCTTCAATTACCAAGTAACCGGAAGGCGTCATGCTTGCAAGATCGCCCGTACGATAAAAGCCGTCTGACGTAAATGCCCTCTCATTATGTTTATCCGCTTTATAATAACCGCGAATGGTATAGGGTCCTCGTGTCAGCAGCTCCCCTACCTCACCGGGAGGTACCTCAACATCATCCTCATCGACCAACCGCACTTCATCGAACGGCGACATCGGTCGCCCCTGTGTATTCACCGTGATTTCTTCAGGATCATCCAGCCTGGTATAATTCACCAAGCCTTCCGCCATTCCGTATACTTGCTGTAACGTGCAGCCCAGGACCCTTTTCACCCGCTTGGCTGCCTCGGCACTGAATTTGGCCCCGCCAACCTGCAGCACCTGCAGATGAGACAGATCATAATGACGGGATTGAGCCGCCTCAAGCCAGATCAAGGCCAGTGGCGGAACGACAGCCGTAATCGTCACTGCCTCTGATCTTATAAGAGGAAATGCGACATCGGGACTGGCTGAACGGGCAAGCACCACGCAACCTCCCGCATACAATGTCCCCAGCACGCCCGGCGAGCTGAGCGGAAAATTATGGGCGACCGGAAGTACGGCCAAGTAGACGCTCTCCTTATGGAGAGCACATACTTCCGCACTAACGCGCAGGCTGTATATATAATCGTCATGCGTGCGCGGAATGAGCTTTGGAAGCCCGGTCGTTCCTCCCGACAGCTGCAAGAATGCAACGTCGCCAGAATCAGGACCCTCCGCGTCTAACCGGTCGTACACTTCGTTCGCGGCATCTATATACAAATCGTCCAGGGAGGTAAATGCCCCCGAACCCGGGTCGCCTGCCACGATGACATGACGAAGCGATGGGACCGATGCTTGGACTTGAGACGCTAATTCCCGGTAATCAAATCCCGAGTCCTTGTCTGTAATGATATAGGCAGCCGCCTCGCTGAACCCGCATAAATAGACGATTTCGCTCCTGCGATGAACAGGCAAAGCAAAGACAGGCAGCGCCCCGATCCGGAACAGCGCGAATATCGTATCGATAAATTGCGCTATATTCGGGAGCTGAACGATAATTCGATCCTCGGCCTTAATTCCGAGTTTAAGAAAACCGGCAGCCAAACGGTCCACTCGATGGTCCAGCTCCGCATAACTGATCCGCTGATCACCGCTCACGACTGCGATCCGTTCTCCGTCTGCTGCGGCCCGCTTCCGCAGCAGCTGTCCGAAGGTTTCTCCCTGCCAGCATCCTTCCGCGCGATAACGGTTCGCAAATTCCTCAGGCCAAGCCCTCCATCCTGCCAACATGGCTTATTCCTCCTTCAGAGTCATCGGTTGTTGTTCGTTCAAGCCCATAGCAGCCAGGATCGTGCGGAATTTAGCTGACGTCTCGGCCAGCTCTGCATCTGCATCTGAGCCTGTCACAATGCCGGCCCCCGCAAATACCCGCATGAATTGCCCTTCCGTTTCCGCACAGCGAATCGTGACAGCCCACTCTCCGTCCCCGTTTGCATCCAACCAGCCCACGGCTCCCGAATAGAAGCCGCGATCAAACGGCTCGATCTCTTGAATGACATTCCGGGCCGCATCGCTGGGCGTACCGCATATCGCTGGTGTCGGATGCATTGCCAGGGCAAGATCCAGTGACGTCACCGCATCATCCTTCAGCACGCCGTTGATTTCAGTAGACAGATGCCACATGGCCTTCGTCTGTATAAGCGAAGGGCCTGGGGGAACGTCCAGCTTGCTGCAATAAGGCTGTAAAGCAGCTGCCACCGCATCAATGACAACCGCATGTTCGTATCTGTCCTTCGCGGAGGACAGCAGCGCCGCCGCCCGCCGCTCATCTTCAACCGGATCCTCACTGCGCGCTGCAGAGCCGGCCAATGGATTAGCTTGAATCCGGAGCCCCTTCTTCGTAACGAGCAGCTCGGGACTTGCACCGAATAGCGTTCGTGTCGATGCAATGGCATCAGGACTGGTGGAGAGCGATAATTCCGGCAGCAATGGAACCGCAAAGGTATAACCATGAGCGTGATAATATGCTAAGTGATACAAGATTTGAGGAATTTGCAAGGCCTGGGGAAGATGGATGTATAATGTTCGGGAAAGCACGGCTTTCTGGAGTACATCTTGCCGGATCAGCTCCAGCACACGGTCTACGCCTTGCTTGAATTGCGCGGGTCCCGGAACAGGCTGTACTTCATAACCGGAAATTTGCGGTCTTTCGGGCGCTTCTCCCGTTGTGAATTGAAGTAAGTCATACCACTGTGCTGTAAGGGGGATAAACAGGTTTGCCGGTTGCAATGTGTTAAAAGGGATGGCACCTACAACCACGGCTTCCGTTCGTCCCGCTTGCTTCGCTGCTCCCAGCAGCTCCGCTACACGTTCCGGCAGCGACCTGTTGTCGTTTCCCGAGGGGATCGACAGCCTCGAATACTCTCCATGCGTTAATAACGTCTTGCGCGGCGATGAGAAGAAGAAAGACGAACCCGACCGATATTGTTCCATAAGTTTCGCAGCCTCGGCTGCGGTTGGAGCATCATAGCGTAACATTACAGTCTCCTCTCTGCTTATGAGCCTACCCATATTTTTTTTGGAATCTCGTACAATCCGAGAATCCTCAGCAGCCCAAAATCGCACCGCCATCTACGCACAAATCCTGCATCGTAATATGTCCTGCCTGATCGGATGCCAGAAACAGAACAGCATCCGCAATATCGGAAGGAAGTGCGATTTTGCCCAGCGGTATGCCGACACGAAAGGATTCAAGCGAACCCTCAATGACAGACTCTGCCCCTTGACCGCCCCTCCATAACAAACGCTGCATCTCTGTATCGGTAGAGCCGGGAGAAACGACATTGCATCGGATGTGATGACGGGCATATTCGAGTGCCAAACATTTCGTGAACATGGTCGATGCTGCCTTGGAGGAAGCATAGGCAGACATCTGTGCACGCGGAACTTTGGACGCATTCGATCCGACCGTTATGATAGCCCCTCTATTGCGTCTCGCCATACGCCGCACAACGGAACGCGACGTGTAGAACACGCCGTTTGTATTGACGTTAAAATGCGTCTGCCAATCCTCGTCATCCAGTGAATCAATCCCGCCGATTCGCAGCACACCCGCGACATTAACGAGAATATCAATCGGACCAAGCTCGCTCTCGATTCGCTCAACAGCAGCTTCGACATCGGCGCTGTGACCGACATCGACTTGATAAGCGGCTGCTAGCGCATCCGATTGGCTTAAATCAGCGGCGAGGCTGATCAGCTCAGCCTCCTTCTGATCGCAAGCCGCCACAATGGCTCCTTGCTGAGCGAGAGCTCGTGCCACCGCCTCCCCAATACCTTGGGCAGCCCCGGTCACGAGTGCCACTTTTCCTCGGATACCTGCATACTCCATATCATTCAACTCCTTAGTCATCAGGATTGAGCGCAAACCTCAAGGCTTTGCTTATGAGGACGGGCAGCACAGAGAGATGCCCTTCGCTCTCAAACTCCTTAAATTCAGCATGAATGCCGTATCCCGACAGAGGAGCCAAGCGTTCTGCGAGCTGACAAGCGCTTATGCAATTGCCAGTCACATGAGACCTCTCCAGTTCTCCCGCGCCAAGCATCAGCCGCACCTGGAGCGGATCTTCCTTCACACGCTCGGTAAAGCGCTGTTCCATCTCACGCAGATACTCCTGATTCCAATGAATGGAAGGACTCCCTGCAATGTAATATCTGAATGCCTGCGGTTTGCTGAACATGGCATACAGCGTGAACAATCCGCCAAGTGAATGGCCGAATATCGCCTGGCGATTACGGTCAATGTTAAACTCGCTTTCGATCTGCGGCTTCAAGTCCTCCTCCATAAATTGCAGGAATTCAGCCGCTCCCCCCTGTTCCGGTACCGAGTTGCCATCAAACTTGTTCCTGAATTTCGTATTGGGAAAAGGCGTGTAATCATAGAACCGGTCCGGAGCGTACTGCCCCTCCGTCTCATAACCGATACCGATAATGACAGCAGGCAGAATCCCCGTTTTGTCCGGTCGATGACACTGCAGACGCAGGGTTTCGACCATCGTATGGAACACGCTGTTGCCGTCTAACAAATAAATAACTGGATACCCTGCCGGAGGAGCCTGCCCCATCGGCTGTGCGGCCATGATCCGATAGCGGCGATGCCCTGCACTCGACTGTTTTACCCAATGCTCTGCATTTGACAGCTCGACACTGCGACGCATCATATCCAGATGGAGTATAGGATTGCTCATGATGCCCTCCCTATTGACCCGTAATGGAGCGAACGACATCGTCTACGATTTTCTCGTATGCAATGAGGCCACTTCCAAGCCAGTAAGCGTTATTTGCTTCATACACCTGCCCATTCTTGACAGCAGGCATGCTCTTCCAGATCTGGCTTTCCGTCATTTCCTTCATGCGCTCGGTTCCTTGATCATAAGCGTTAATTACAAAAACATAGTCCGCATCCAGCTGAGGAAGGATCTCTAATGAGATGTTAGCCGCATTTTCGTTCTCGACAAGCTTGGACTTGCCAAGCCCTAGATCCTGATGAATAACGAACCCGCACAGATAATTTCCGCCCATCAGACTGACACCTCTAGGTGCAAAACGAATAATGGCAACCTTCTTGTCCCCAACCACCTGACTGAGCTTATCTTTCGCTTCGCTTGCTTTTTGCCTATAGTTGGCCAGGGCTTCGTCAGCCTCTGGAGCTTTCCCCAGCAGAACCCCCAGCGTTGCCAGAGACTTCTCAACATTGCCGGAGGCATTCTTAAACACATACGTCGGCGCGATTTTGGCATATTTCTCATAAGTTCCATCCGCTGCGTAAGTTTCTGTATGCAGTACGATAAGATCCGGCTCATAGGACATTAACGCTTCCGGTGAAGGCAAGCCTCCTGAAAAATCAATCAGAGGGATGCCATTCAGCTCCTCCTGCAAATAGGCATGTCCGATCTTGCCGTTAGCCCACTGTGCAACAGGCTTCACACCCAGCTTCAACAATGAATCCTCCATATTAGGTGCGAATACTTTACTCACGTCGGCCGGAATTTTAACTTCATGCCCAAGTTCATCCGTAACCGTCCGTTCCTCCCCTGCAGCTGCCACCTCATCAGGCGTCTGCGTTTCCTCTGTCGATTTGTCGCCGCCTTCTCCTGCATTAGAGACTTCAGTCGCTGCATTCTTTGTTGCCTGCTGATCACCATCCGCTGTCCCGGAATCGCCCTTGTCCCCACAGCCTGACAGCAAGCCTATGACGAGTACACAGCACACAATTGCTGATATTTTGATTCTCCAACTACCCTCTACACGGTTCACACGTTTTGCCACAATCAATCTCCTCCTGTGATAATGATTCTCAATTAAGTCGAGTATATATTATGTGGCAAAAGATTCACCATGGCTTTTATCCAGAACTCCATTTGGACTATCTCCTGTAAACAGCAGCAGCGCCTCGTCCAGCATTCTCGTAACCGCAAGCGCAGAATATTCAAACCAGGGATCGGACGAGATCATATATACACCACCTTGAGCGACGGCTCTGAGTTTGTGCCATTTGGCAGAATACTGAAGCGCAAGCCAACTGCGGCGAGAGGCGGCTTCAGGGCATACCGCAATCAGGATCCGGCCAGGATTGCACTCCAGCAGATCATCCAGCGAAATCGGCTGATTATGGTTGGCATCCAAAGCGCAGGGAGCAATCAGCTGCAAATCCTGATACAGCACTTCCCCAAGCCCCCGGTTACCATATATATAGAGGTTCGAGCCGTATATCCGCAGCGCGATGACTTTCTCTTTTCCAACCACTTGCCGCATTTGCGAGCGTGCATACCGGACTCTCTGTTCATACTGCTCGATCCATAATGCCCCCTGTTCTTCTTTGCTCAAAAAAGCGGCGATTGTCCTAAGCTGATCCCTCCATCCTGCACGGGATGAAACGATCAAGGTAGGAGCAATATGCTTCAGCTTGCTGATATTGTCTGGACCAAGATGATCCATACCGATAATGACATCAGGCTTTGCGCGAAATAACTGCTCGATATTCTCTTCGAATCGGCTATCCGGGTAGGGGGACGTAAGTTTCAGCCGGGACTTGATCTCCGAGTTGTAGGCATTGTAGTAGTATGGGGTCCACTTGGCATCAAGAGGCGCGGCCGCGGGTATGACATTCAGTGCCACCAGCTGCCCAATGATGGATGAAGAGCAGGCCGCAATCAGCTGCCTTGAATTTCTGACATATTCCGTCGGGGACATGCCCACCTTCTTCTTGAATTTACGACTGAAGTAGAATTCATCCTTATAACCAACCTTCAGCGCAATATCTCTTAGCCGATCGTCGGATTCAACCAAATGGCGCTTCGCGTGATTAATACGCACATCGGTCAAGTAATCAATGGTCGTCTGACCAAAGGTCTTCTTGAACAGATCCACAAAATATTTAGGACAAATATTAGCCATCTGCGCCAATTGGGAAATGGATAACGCTTCGTTATAATGACGATCTATATATTCCTTAATCTCAACCAGGCTGGTTTTTCCATTCCGGTCCGAATCCAACATGTAATCTTCTATTTTCAGCTCTTCTTCTGTACGCATGAGCAGCCTCCCTTGGATCAAATCGATGAACAGATGTATTCTCCATCTCGAAATAATTGATAATGATTATCATTTTCATTTATAAAAATAGCATGCCAACATTAGGGTGTCAATCCAAATTTGGAAGGATATGCATGACATTCGGTTCCGAATGGACTCTGTGAAGAGACCCATTCCACACAAAAACCCCGCCACAGGCACTTGATTCAAGTGTCTGTGGCGGGGTTCATTGTTTAGCCTATTCGATTTATGACAAGCAGTATTTTACCAGCGCTTCGTGTACGCCATCCTCGTTATTTGAAGTCGTCACCGCATTGGCAGCAGCCTTTACTTCCACAGGAGAATTATCCATCGCAATACCCATCCCGGCAAAAGTCAGCATCGTGATATCATTAAAGTAATTGCCGATGGCAAGCACCTCTTCCTGTTGATAACCTCTATTGGCTGCCAGCTGCTTCAGCGCATTTCCTTTGGATGCATCACGATGCATGAGATCGATAAAGAACTCCCCGCTTCGCAGCATGTTGAGTGGGAGGTTCCACTTGCTCCAATCCCCGTAAACCCGGTCCATATCGGCCGACTCGCCGAAAGCCGTAAGTTTCACCACCGGGCCCGACAGCTCCTCCCATGCCGGGAGGTTGCTTGGCAGCATCAAGTAGTTTTCATACATAAACCGAACAGGGCCAGCAAGCTCCTCCACTTGGTCCACATACATCTCAAATGCAGTATTCACGTCAAAATGCACGCCATGCTCACGGCAGTATTTCATGAAGGGCTCGAGCTGAAGGGGATCCATGCCGAACTGATGCACAATCTTCTGGGTCTCCACTTCGACCGTTGCCGCGCCGTTATGACTGATAACATAACCGCCAAGACCCATACTTTTCATAAAAGGAATCGAATTCAGCGGACCTCTTCCTGTGCACAGTACAATTTCTACCCCTTGTTTTGCAGCTTCCATGACGGTGTTTCTGGTTTTTTCCGTAATTTCATGATCATCGTTCAGCAGCGTTCCGTCAACATCCAGTGCCACCAACTTGTATGCCATTCTCCATCCATCCTTTTAAATATCTATTTCTCTATAATGACGCTGTTCTTCCAATCAAAGCCAGCTCTTCTTCGGTCAGCTCCCGATATGTCCCGATCTCGAGACTTTTATCCAGTCGAAGCTCACCCATGCTGACTCTTTTGAGATACACGACCTTTTTGCCGACCGCCTCGAACATCCGCTTTACCTGATGAAATTTCCCCTCATGAATCGTCAGCGAGATGCGCGACAGAATGACTCCGTCATCCCGTTCCTCATGGGAATGGATCACCAGCTCCGCTGGCATGGTAGCATACCCGTCATCCAGGGTGACCCCCGCAGCAAACAGCCGGGCATCTTCTTCCCCGACGCGGCCTTCTACAATCGCTTCATAGGTTTTGGGGATATGCTTTCGCGGTGACAGTAGTTCATGGGCCAATTTACCGTCGTTTGTCAGCAGCAGCAGTCCTTCCGTATCCTTATCCAGTCTGCCCACCGGGAACGGCTCGAAGACAAGATAATCCTTGTCCAGAAGATCCAGCACCGTTCGATCCCGAAGGTCTTCTGTTGCCGAAACGACACCCGGAGGTTTGTGCAGCATTATATACACGTATTCCCGGTATTGAATGGTCTCACCCTCAAACTCAATGATGTCCGTATAAGGATCAACATGTTTGCCGGGATCTTTCATCACCGTGCCATTAACAACAATGCTTCCTTGTTTGGCCATTTTCTTCAGCTCGGCACGTGAGCCGAAACCCAGATTAGAGAGCACCTTGTCCAATCTTTGCGTTGTTCTTCCCTTTGCACTCATACCGATGTCCACCTCCAACCTGCCGGATACTCATTCTTCAGCATGCCTGCCTGCCATTTGCCCCATCCCGCTGAGTACCCGTCTATACAGACTAACACATAACCCTTAGCTTCAGGACCCTGACGGCATACCACGCGCTCCTCAGAGATCGACAGGGTTTCGCCTTTCAAATAACGTACCGCTTCCCCGTCCTCGGAGGACAGACTCACATATCTTGCAGCCTCCTCCGGATGAAGCGCCGTCGCCAGGGGATGACCGGGCACGAACCGTTCATTCTTCAGTTGTCCCATATACCATCCAGGACGGATCACCTTCAGTTGCTTCAGCCGATCTTCCGGCAGCGAAGATATATACACGTGGTTTCCATACAACACAGGGTATCCTGACAGACTTCCATGCAGCTGCTCGCGGATAAAGTCATAAAACGGATCGATTGAGATGTAATCCGCCTGACGATCCCCACTGCCCCGGCGTGATGTCTGCTGACGAGCAGCACTTTTACCGCTTTTACTGTTTTTCCCGGATTGCCCCATCTTTTCTTCCCGGAGTGACAGTTTCCCTTTGCGCTCGCGCGGTTTATCAGTTCGGGAGGAGACGGCAAGCGTCCCGTCGTTCGAATGGTCCTGCAGCATCAAGGCAGCCCGTTTCGATTCGTCATCCCCTGAAGTCAGCTCGCCCTCCCGCTGAAGCACAGCCATAAAATGCCCTTCACCCTTCACCTTATGCGGCCACAACCTGGCCGTTCCGGTCAGCTGTATCAGTACGTCGTCCCCCACGTGCCCTTGTCCTGTCAGCCACTTGGTTTCACCCGGGGAGAAATAGTCCGAATGCTCCACTGGGACTAAGCGAAAATCCTGATGGTTGTTCAGAAACTCCGCAATCATCCCCTCATTCTCCTCCGGTGAGAAGGTGCAGGTGGAATACACGAGCCGACCTCCAGGCGTAAGCATTTTTGCAGCCGACGTCAAGATTTCCCGCTGCATCTCTGCAAATTTAAGGGGAGACGATTCTTCCCAATACTTCAGCATGGATTCGTCTTTACGGAACATTCCTTCGCCGGAGCAGGGAGCATCAATTAATATTTTCGTGAAAAATCGGGGGAAAGCCCCGGCAATCCGCTCCGGGTCCTCATTAAGAACGACGGCGTTCCGGACGCCGTACATTTCCAGGTTTTTGGCCAGCGCCTTCGTCCGGTCGGGATGAAGATCATTGCTGACCAGTACTCCCTCCCCCTTCAGCTTGGCCGCAATTTGCGTGGATTTGCCGCCAGGGGCTGCGCACAGATCCAGCACGATATCCCCAGGGGCAACGCCCAGCAATTCAACCGGCGCCATGGCGCTGGGCTCCTGTATATAATAAAGCCCTGCATGATAATAAGGGTGCCGTCCCGGGCGTTCCCCATCCCGAATATAAAAACCGGTAGAACACCAGGGAATGGGCTCCAGCTCAAAGGGCGATACCTTCAGGAATTCCTCTCTGCTGATCTTCAGCGTATTGACCCGAATGCCTGCATACGGAAGCTGTTCATACGACTTCATAAAATTGTCATAGTTTTCGCCAAGCAGCGATTTCATCTTCGCCAGAAACGGCGAAGGCAGACGTAATGCCATACTAAGTACCTACCTGTTCTGTATCGTATCGGTTTGAATGATATTTTCGCATTACCGAAGCGGACTTTCGCATGTTCCGCTCCGACTTTTAATATTGTATAATAAACTACATTAAAAAGGACAAGTCCTTGTTATTATTAATCATTAGGGGGTGGATCCATGAACCGCAAAAAAAAGAATAAATACACCGCGTTATACGCCTTTGGCGGAGTCTTCATTGTATTGGTCGCTGCACTCTTTTTCCTGAACGGTCAAGGAGAAGCAAGCGAATTGTATGGCGGTAAGAAGGTCTCCAGCCTGAACCCGGCCACGCAGGAACTCCTTAATGATCCGAACTACCAGCAAATTATTTTGCCGGATCAGCTGAAGAGCAAGGTAGACAACAAAGAGAACTTTTTCGTATACTTCTTTGCTTCCGACTGTCCGCACTGCCGGGCGACAACCCCGGAATTGATGCCTTTGGCAGATGATGCCGGCATTACGATGCACCAGTATAACCTCCGTGAGTACCAGGAAGGCTGGAGGGAATACAATATTGAGTTCACCCCAACGCTTGTCTACTATGAGAACGGTGTGGAGAAAGAACGCATGATTGGCGGATTGAAGCCGGAAGGCTCCAGTGAAGGCTACTCGGTGGAAGACTTCAAGCAATTCCTTGATAAATACAAGGGGAGCGTGACGCCATGAACCGCACTCGCGCTATACTCTTTACCTTCGTCATTTCAGGCATGCTGCTTACCGCTTGCGGCGGCAAAGAATCCGCTGTGGGGCATCAGCACGGCGCCGATTCTGAACGATACGAGACAACTGCGAGCCTGACGGTCATGCCGGAATTCCTGTCGAGTTATACCGACAATACGCAAGCAACCTATGCCACGGTCGCCGAATTAGAGGACATCATCAAGGATATCAAATGTTATTGCGGCTGTATGGATGAGGAAACCGGCTATCACGATTCCCTCCACCGCTGCTTCATCGCCGAGAGCAAGGACGGCGAAGTCAAATGGACGGACCATGGCGCCCAATGCGGCATCTGTCTGACCGAGCTGCAGGATGCCAAGCGGCTTCATGATGAAGGAAAATCCGTCGAGGAGATCAAAGAGTTCATCGATAACAAATACAAAGGCACCGAATCCTGATCACTGCATTTCCGCATAAAAGAGCTGCCCGGAGTAGATCACTCTACAGACGGGCAGCTCTTTTTTTCACCTTGTTTCCCCTTGGCACTTCCCATTCAATGGGAATGTGACCGTTCCGGCTTTCGCCGCTGCGGAATGTTGGGTTTTATATTCTCCGAAGCCATCTCAACCGCCTGCCTAAGCTCAGTATCCCCAATTTCTATGGTCAGATCCCTATAGGGAAAAGGATGAGCGTCATAGGACGACAGCTGCTTGGCATAACGGCGCACCTCACTCATCAGCTTCCCAAGGGAGATTCCCAGTTCATCCTCAGGATACACCTCAAGCCGGGATACGGCGCTGGTGAACATCTTGTACGCTCCTCTTACATTGTTGTTCCGAAAATGAAAGAGCCCCACAGCCACTTGCAGCAGTCCCTTATATCTTGGATCGCGGTCCTGCTCAAGCCACAGCTCCTCAAGCACCTCATGACATTCGAAATAATCCTGATCGCGGTTGAAATATACCAGGTAAGCTACGTATAACGGTTCATAACTCATGTTCGTTTACTTTCTTCTTCGCTTCGGAGAGCAGCTCTTTGACCTCGTCGAGCAGTACCTTCATCGCATCCATGTCGTGATTTTGCCAAATCACGTTAAACCGGCTCTGAAATGCAATCGCCTCATTAACAAGGTGGAAGAAATACAGCTTGTGAATCGCATTCAGCACCTGCGTCGTAATATTCGAGTCATCCTCGAACTTGCGCTGTGCCTCCAAAATATCCTCGCGGATGCTCGACATCTCCGTATCCAGCGTGTTGGCTGCTTCTCCGGCCTTCTTCAGCCGTGCCCGGATATCATCCGGAAGGCTTTCCCGGTACTTGTAGCTGAGCGAATGCTCAATCGTCGCCCAGAAGTTCATGGCCAATGTGCGGACCTGGATTTCGGCAAGAACTTTCTTTTGTCCCAGGGCAGTTTGCACCGGGTACTCGATAATCATATGAAAGCTGCGATAGCCGCTTTCTTTGAAGTTGGTAATATAATCTTTCTCAAATAATACGGTCAGGTCCTTCCGTGCCCGGATGTATTCGGCAACCCGCCGGATATCCTCCACGAACTGACACATGATTCGAATGCCTGCGATATCCTCAATCCCGGTTTCCAACTCGTCCATCGGCACATTGAGGCGCTTCGCCTTGTCCAGTATGCTCGAGATCCGTTTGACCCGACCCGTTACGAATTCGATAGGTGCGTATTCCTCCCGCTTCTTCAGCTCGGAGCGCATCGTCTTGAATTTGACCTTCAATTCCTCAACGGTCTGCTCATACGGAAGCAAAAATGTCCCCCAGTCTCTAACGTCCATCGCCTTGCCTCCTGTCTTTAACCCCTTTACCGATGATTAGCCCCGACGGCTTCGGAAATATGGTTGAATCCATCCCGTGCAAGCAGATCCCGAAGACCGGAATGCAGCTTGCGGTTCACCTCAGGCCCTTCATAGATAAGTGCTGTATAAATCTCCACCAGGCTTGCGCCTGCGCGTATTTTGTCATATGCATCTCTCGCCGTAAAAATCCCGCCAGACCCGATAATCGGAAGCGAACCGCCCGTCTGCTTATAAATGCGGGATACAATCTCTGTAGAGCGCTCACGCAGCGGCTTCCCGCTAAGGCCGCCGATTTCCTTGGCATGACCGTGAGTCAGACCCTCCCGGGAAAGCGTTGTATTTGTTGCGATAATACCCGAAACGCCGCTTGTGCTAATCGTATCCACCATGAACTCCAGTTCGGCATCACTTACATCCGGCGCAATCTTCACCAGAACGGCCTTATCGCCTCCATGGATTTGGGCTTGCCGTGACATTTCGTTCTTAACGGCTTCCAGCAAAGATGCCAATTCGCTTCCATGCTGAAGGCTGCGCAAGTCCGGCGTATTGGGTGAGCTGATATTGACAACAAAAAAGTCACCATACGGAAATAAAGCTTGGATGCAAGCTTCGTAATCACCGTTGGCTTTCTCGTTCGGAGTCGCTTTGTTCTTCCCGATATTCACGGCAACCGGAATACGGCGTTCCTTGAGTGCTGACAGCCTCTTTGCCATCGCCTCTGCACCTTCGTTGTTGAAGCCCATCCGATTGATGAGCGCCTCATCCGGAGGAAGCCGGAACAATCGCGGCTGTTCATTGCCCGGTTGTCCCTTCGGGGTCACCGTGCCTACTTCCATAAATCCGAAGCCGATGGAGGAGAATCCTT
Organism: Paenibacillus glucanolyticus NBRC 15330; assembly: GCF_004000885.1. Lineage (GTDB taxonomy): Bacteria > Bacillota > Bacilli > Paenibacillales > Paenibacillaceae > Paenibacillus_AQ > Paenibacillus_AQ glucanolyticus. Next base: position 153,290 of record NZ_BIMC01000002.1, on the reverse strand, counting down.
TGACGGCCTGTGCATTTTTATCCAACCCGGCGGCAAGTCCGACCGGTGTCGGGAAATGAAGCCCGAACAGGTCCACAGCCAAATCCGGTGTTTCGCTAACACCGTACATCCCCCGCATGACAGCGTCTGCGCCGACCACGCCGGAGGCACGTCCAAGCCCGCCAACGACAAGGTGGTGAGCCTTTTCGGGATCCAGTTTAAAAAATATAGGTTTGCCTATGTTGCGGTACAGCACATCCACTCTTCCTCTCATCCAGTTATTTCTCTATCCTTCAGTTTATCCGTTTCTGTCTCAAAAAGAAAGTTCTTCAGCATAAACCAGGCTATCGACTAATGAGGAAGTGATATGGTAATTTTAGGACAAACCTTATACAATAATAGAAGGTTGTATAAATATTTTCGCGATTATAAGAGAAAGAGGGGAAAGACCATGTCAGCCAAACGTAAACCTCCAACTTTGCAGCAGAAAAAAGAAGAGGTTAATAAGAAGGCCCTCGTATGGATCGGCTCCGGCATCGCTCTTCTTATTATCCTGATTATCGTTCTGATTGTTATTGCCCAGCCTTAATCCAGCCAGTGGTACACCTTGCCGGGGTTAGTCTGACCCTGGGAATGCTTGAGCTTAAAGCGCTCTTTCGGCGTCCACAGTTCTTCAGGAAGGACCCCTTCCCGGATTTTCACGGCTGTCCCCATCGGAATCATGTCAAACAGCTCTTCCACATCTTGCTTGAGCATTCGAATACACCCCTCGGATTCATTCGCTCCAATGCTGTCCACATCTTCAGTGCCGTGTATAGCGTATAACGTATCGGAAAGCTGCATTCCCCGCGTGCCATAGGGACCCTTCGTGGTCCCGTTCGGATTCACAACCTTATCACTGATATGAAAATCGCCCAGCGGCGTCTTCGCTCCGCCTAGCCCGACAGCATAATTACGCAGCAGGACAGAGCCGCTTACAACGGCAAGACGATGATGCTTGCGATCAATGATAACCTGAAGCGGCTGCTCAAAAAAAGGATCGCCTTTCGGTGAAGTTCCCCAGTACCCCGGCTCTTCTGTCATGTGCTCTTGTTGATTCCCTTGTCCGCCTGCTCCCTGCGACTGCTGCTTCATCAGAGCCCCGAACATGTCCTCCATCGCCTTGGAGCGTCCCGACAGCCAATTGTCAGGATACGGTTGTGTCAGATCATTCAAGCTCTTCGGCAGCTGGTCATGCCTGGCCTTATACCTGTTGGCCGCCTCCTGCAGAACCGCCGTTTCGACCTGCAAGTTCGCCCATCGTTCCGCCCCCCGCTTAAGCGCCGAACTGCTCGCGGGTTCACAATTACATTCTCCTGCTGCTCCTTCATAAGGCTGAATGGCGATAGCCCCTTGATCATTGCGGTGCAGTCCGTATAATCGCTCCATATCCTTGCTCCATAGCAGCCATTTGCCCGAGCGCTTCATTCCAAGCGCAACAGACCAGGCAGGCAGCTGCCGAGGCTGCTGGAGGAGTGAGGGCAGCATGCCGGAGGAATTATTCGCCTGACCGGATGCAACGGCTATGTATAGGGGTTCGTTACGGGAATGATTCTTCCCTTTATTGGCGGAAGAAGCTGAAACCGGCTCATCCGGCGGGAATCTGCCTTCTGCAACTTCCGCTGAAGAAGAGCCTGGCGCCTGGGCTGGCGGAATGAATACCAATAGCAATAACACCAGCGCTGCAAGCAAACGCCGGATGCGTTTCCGTTTGAGGTCCTTATCCCTCTCCATCTCCAATAAACGCTGCTCATAATTTTTCCATATATCAGACGGAACCTGACTGAGCTCAAAGGCTTCGTAGACTCCCTCCGCCTTATTGTAGCAATAGTTGGCCTTCCCCTGTTCACCGGCTTGCTCATATTCCTTGCCCAACAAATACCAGGCCATTTTATTATCAGGATGCGTCTCCACATACCTTTTGAGGTACAGCGAATTGTTCATTCGAGAGCCTCCTATATGACATTTTCACCTCTATTATCCTGTATATCGGTATAATGACACCAAATATGTATGAATGCCTATATACGAAAAAACGCCCCCTGCCGTTGAGGAGCAGAGGACGTCGGTATAAGTTCAATTAAGATGGAATATCAGGGATCGAGCGGTGTTCTTATTCTGCGTCAAACGGCTCGTCTGCAATCCGAATTGAATCCGTCGGGCAGCCGTCGCAAGCATCCAGCATATCGTCATGCATATCTTCCGGAATTTCGGTTACCCCGCGGTTGTTGTCTCCGTTGAAAATAACTTCTGCCAGGCCTTCGTCGTCGTAATCATAAATATCGGGTGCCGTTGCGCCGCATGCGCCGCAAGCGATGCAGGTATCTTTATCTACCCAAGTAAACTTCGCCATAGTCTCTCTTCCTCCTGTATATCTATAAACATCTCTATAAGACATAGTATAATATGACGGGTCACCCGTCACCATCTACATATATTAATACAATTTTTTTAGGAATACAAATATATTTCCTAAGATTTTCCGACAAAAATCGGCTCCACACTTAAGGAAATCAACAACTTTAACTAGTTGTCAAATGATTTGCGATCTGCCTCCTCGGAGGAGGGTCGCTCGGTCTTTTTGTTACCCTGCTCAAGATCCCTTACAAAATCCATCTGCAAGGAAGTCCCTCGCCGTTTATGATTGCGGATGAGTGACGATGGATCATCGCCAAGCATTCCCGCGGTCAGCACCGCACTCTCGCCGAATTTATTGCGCAGTTCGTCCATGACCCGGGTCAACGACTCCTTCTTCGGCTGTTTCTCATAATCGAACAAGTCCAGCTGAATCGCAGATTCCTCCTTGGCGATCAGCTGCTGCAGCGTTACGCCGAGAAGACGGAGCGGCTTGTCCTGCTTCCAGTGCCGATCATACAGCTTACACGCCTCGCGGTAGATATCCTCCGTCGTTTCCGTCGGGATAGCGAGATGTCTGGATCTGGTAATGGTCTTCATATCCGGTGTACGGAGCGTGATCTGTATACCACTGGTCATCAGCCCCTGCTTGCGAAGCCGGCGTGCCACCTGATCGCTCAGATTGAGCAGCACCCTTCTCGCCTCATCCGCCGAGGTAACATCCTGCGGAAGCGTGGTGGTGTGCCCGATCGATTTGCTCTGCTCCCGTTCTGCGACCACCGGCGCATGGTCTATGCCGCTGGCCGCGCGTTTCATCCACGATCCCATGACACCGAACGTGGCGGTTAGCAGGCTTTCTTCAGCAGCGGCGAGCTGGCCGATGGTCTGAATATTCAGCTTTCGCAGCTTCTCGGCGGTCTTGCTGCCAATGCCGAACAATTCCGCACATGGCTTGTTCCACAGCACCTGCGGCACATCCCGAATCCGCAGGACGGACAGCCCATTGGGCTTTTTCATATCCGAGGCCATCTTGGCAAGCAGTTTGTTGGGAGCAATGCCGACGGAGCATGGCAGTGACAGCTCCTCGCGAATGCGTTCCTGGATTTCCCGGGCGATATCCAGCGGCGTGCCGAACTGCTTCGAGCCCGTAATATCCAGATAACATTCATCAATCGAAGTCGCTTCCAATAACGGGGTATACGCATAAGCTATATTCATAAACGCATTGGAATACTTGCGGTAAAGATGAAAATCAGGCTGGATAATCATCAAGTCAGGGTGGATCCGCAGGGCCTGCCTCACATTCATTCCGGTGCGTATGCCGAGTGACCGTGCGGCGTAGGAGCATGTCACAATGACGCCTTTTCGCAGCTCGATGCTGCCTGCAACAGCCGTAGGCTTGCCCCGATAGATCTCAGGCTCCTCCGCCTCATGCACGGAACAGTAAAAAGCATTCATATCCACATGAAGAATAACGCGGCCGCTGGCCGGATAATAATGGTCGATATGTCCCACGGACGGATTCCTTCTTTCTTTCGGTTCGGTTCTACTTAACTCTGATGACTGCCCTCAGCTTGAAACTCATTTTGAATGATTCTCACATTTTCCTTGTGACACTCCGCCGTAAATTCGGAGACAAATCCGTGCTCCTCCTGCAGCTGATCAAGGGCCATATCATCGCCATCAACCACAGCCTGACGCAGCCGCTCCAGATAGCTCCGGGCGATCTCCACTCTTCGATCCATCTCCGATTGGCTTGTCGTATGCTGGCCATGCCCCGGGATGAGCAGAGTTACCGGATGCTCTTTCAGTATCCTTGCAGCTTGGCGAATCGTCCCCTCATAGTCCCATGCACTGTGGTAGATAAACGGGAGCTCAAAATCGGATAAGTAGTCACCGGCTGCAAATACGCATACGCCCACGGAGTCAATCACGGTGAACAGACCGTCAGCCGTATGTCCCGGCGCTTTATAGAACGTTAGTGTCGTGGAACCTAGTGCGAGCTGCTGTCCATCTTCCTCGATAACGATATCAAGCACAGGGAATTCTATAGGATAGTTGCGAGTAATATAATAGGAAGCATCAAAATCACGAATTAATTTCAGTTTACGCTCTTTGTCCGGGTGATCTCGGAGTCCGGCACTTCCAATCGTCTTGGCATCCGGAAAAGCTTTATATCCAATTATATGGTCATAGTCTCCATGCGTGAAGATGAGATAACAATCCCTGCCTCCCCGAACCCCGTTAACATGTTCACGGATTTCATCGATTTCGTGCGGCAGCCAGTTCGGATCGATGATAATGATGCTTTCATCCAGCTGGATGACCGTTGAAGTGGTCTGAAATAACGCACTTTGAAAAACCGTCACCTGTTCATCAGAATATTGAATCATGGCAAGACCTCCATTCCATTATATTTGGCTTAGACATCGGAATGTCCTATGTTATATTTCATCAGGAATCAAAGAATACGGCCAATGCCTTCAGCATAACGCTCACGCCTGACGATGGTCAACAATGGAGACGCTTTGTGAAAAGTTTTTTACTCTGTTACTTTCCCGCAAAGAAATGCTATAATACAAAATTATAAACAATGCGGTCCAATCCCGGACACCCAAAGGAGGACATCATGTCTAAGTCCATTTCCATCTTTGATACGACACTTCGCGACGGAACCCAAGGCGAAGGAATCAGCTTGTCAGCGGACGACAAGGTCAAAATCGCCAAGAAACTCGATGCACTTGGTGTTCATTATATTGAAGGCGGTATCCCGGGAAGCAACAGCAAGGACATCGAATTTTTCAAAAGAGTCCAGGATCTCGGCCTGACTTCAAAAGTAACCGCTTTTGGCAGCACCCGCCGCAAAGGTTCCATTGCTGATCAGGATGCCAATCTGCTTCGAATACTGGAATCCGGAGTCTCAGCGGCTACCCTGGTCGGGAAGTCTTGGGATTTCCACGTTCACACCGCACTTCAGACGACTCTTGAAGAGAATCTGGCCATGATCTATGACTCCATCGCCTTCCTTAAACAGAGAGGCCTGGAAGTGATTTTTGATGCCGAGCACTTTTTTGACGGCTTTAAGAACAATACGGAATATGCCGTTGCCGTCTTGTCCAAGGCACGAGATGCAGGTGCTGACTGGCTCGTTATGTGCGACACAAACGGAGGCAGTCTGCCGCATGAAATCTCGGACATCGTCACTTCTCTAACGGGGCAGCTCCCTGGCGCTCCACTCGGCATTCATACACACAATGATTGCGAGCTTGCCGTTGCCAACACCCTGAGCGCTGTACAGGCTGGTGTCCAGCATGTCCAAGGCACCATGAACGGATACGGAGAGCGATGCGGCAATGCAAATCTGTGCTCCATCATTCCGAATCTCCAGCTGAAGCTGGGTTATGATTGCATCGGGGACGATAAACTCCGCACCCTGACAAATACCGCACGTTATATCAGCGAAATCGCCAACGTGAATATGCCGGTTAATCAGCCGTATGTTGGCAACGCTGCCTTTGCCCATAAGGGAGGCATCCATGTCTCTGCGATTCTGCGCGATTCCAGAACGTACGAGCATATCGAGCCGGAGAAGGTCGGAAACAAGCAGCGTGTGCTGGTGTCGGAGCTGGCAGGACAAAGCAATATCGTATCCAAAGCGCAGGACATGGGTCTGGCCTTTGATCCGGCCAGCGAGCAATCCAAGCATATTATTGGCAAGATCAAGGAGCTTGAGCACGAAGGCTATCAATTCGAAGGCGCGGATGCTTCGCTGGAGCTGCTTCTTCGGGAAGCGAACGGAGAGCTTCAGGAGCTGTTCACGTTTGAATCCTTCAAAATGCTGGTGGAGAAGTCAGCCGGGCAGCCGGTCGTTTCCGAAGCCTTCGTCAAAGTCAACGTGGCCGGCGAGAGCATCTATACCGCAGCGGAAGGCAACGGTCCTGTCAACGCGCTCGATAATGCACTGCGTAAAGCACTGGTCCAATACTTCCCGACACTCAAGGAAATGCATCTAGCTGATTATAAGGTCCGTGTGCTGGATGACAAGGACGCAACCGCTGCTAAAGTAAGGGTTCTGATCGAATCCAAGAACTTCGAGAATGCCTGGAACACGGTTGGCGTATCCAGCAACGTCATTGAGGCGAGCTGGGAAGCACTTGTGGATAGTATGCGCTATGCGCTGCTAGGCCAGATTTCACCGGAGCAGACACATGAATCCGCCGCAAGGCAAGGCTTGATTAATCATTGATTTCTGAAATATAAATAAAAGCGCGTATCCGCTATGAACATAGGGAACGCGCTTTTTGATGTCTTACCTCCATCTGACGATTACTTCACCAGCTTGGCAACCTTCTTGTGAAGATCCTCGGGAGCAGGAGCGCCAAGAATAATTTCTTGGATCACGCCATTTCGATCGATAAGGACATTGGTCGGGAACACTTGCCCTTTATACAAATTCTCGAACACCTCTCCTTTCGGATCAAGCAGGATCGGATATCGAAGTTTAAAATCCTTGACGAATTGACGAGCTTTCTTCTCATTGTCGTACTTGGACACGTTCACGCCATAGATTTCAAGCTCATCTGCATATTTCTCTGCCAGCTTGTCAAGCTCTGGGGCTTCCTGCTTGCAAGGTTCGCACCAGGATGCCCAGAAGTTGATGATCATGGCTTTATCGCGCGCTCCGCCGCCGGCATAAGACTTGTCGTCCATCCCCTTCAGGGTAAATGCAGGAGCCAGAAGCCCTGCCCGGGCCCCGGTCTCTGTCGGGAGCGGTTTTTCCTGCATGAATACGGCTTGAATTTGATCACCGGCTTGATTATAGATAACCGCACCTGCTGCGACGATGAGCAGAGCGATAATGATCAGGTTACGTTTCATAGGTATAGGTTCCTTTGCTTATCTTAGTTATAGTCCCTATTGTACCCTGAAACCCTAATCTTTCAAACACGCCACGACCTGAATTTTGTCTGGAGGAAAAAAGATGACACCATGCGACGCGCCCCTGGAGCAGCTCCTGCTGCACGCAGAGGTTATTGAACATATAACGGAGCATATGTACGGTTGCCTGCCGCAGGAAGCTTGTGGGGTCCTTATCGGGCATTCACGGGCGGCAAGTCGGACGTTGACCGTTACACAGTTTATTCCCGTAAAAAATACAGCGGAGTCTCCGCTGCATTCATTTCATCTGGATCCGGTTCATTGGACCCGTCTGGCTTTAACCGAAAAAGGACTCGTCGGCTTGTTTCACAGCCACCCGCACACTTCGCCCGAGCCATCCCGAGAGGATATGCTTCAGCTTCCAACCTTCGGTGGATTGCTTCAGGTGTATGTCATCGCAGCACCGACAGTCTCCGCTGCCTCTGGCAACCATTCGCTTCAGCTTCATACTTACAAGATTATCAGGGGAAAAACACGCCTGGAATCCCCTGACCCTTGTAAAGTAAACACATTGGCACAGCACAATGCGGAGTCGTACGCCCTTGCCCCGATTCCTTTTGATATCCAGGAAGGATAACGGGCTCCCCGCTGTTATGCCTCGCTTAAATAAACGTACATATCTCCCAGTGTAGTTGCATCCCCGCGCGCCTGAATCTCTTTTATATAGTCCGCCCACAGCCTGGCGGTCATGCGCGCGTCCGAGAGTGCGTGATGTCTGCCCTCCACCGGAATGCTGCAGTTTCGCAGCAGTTCATCCAGGCTGTAATCCGTCTGTTCCGGATATAGCCTCTGCGCCAGCATCATCGTATCGAGCAGCCTGTGGGTCAAGCGAACCTTTGAAGTTTTCCACAGAGCTGCATTCAGAAATCCCCGATCATGCGCAGCTGCATGGGCGACCAGAACCCTGCCCCCTACAAAAGCCATGAAATCATGCAGCCCCTCCATTAAAGGCGGGGCTGCATCAACCATATGCTGCGTGATGCCTGTCAGCTCGGTTATAAATGGAGGGACAGGGGAACCACTGTTCACGATCATATGAAAGGACTCCTGCTCGATAACCTGTTCCCCGATGACCCGGACTGCACCGAATGATAAAATCTCGTCGCCATGCTGGTGATTGAACCCTGTTGTCTCCAGATCGAATACAACAACCTCAAGCTCGTCCAGTGGAGTTCCAAGGACCTCCGGTCTCCGGTTATCCTTCATCTGGGACCGGATGAAGGCGAGCTGCTGCGCTGTCTGTGCCCCGCGCATGGAGGCGATTGCGGAATTAATGTTACCTGAGCGCAGCGATCTCCAGAAGCCGCCGTTTGATTGTACCGGTTCCGTCATGGGTTCCTCCTTTCCGCAAAACGGTGCTCGCGCTGCAATGACCGGTGTATCCGCCTGACAACACCAAGTGTATCGCGAAGCTCATACTGCATGGTTTTGCTCTTAAGCTGCTCCTGCGGGATATAACCGCTGCTTGTGATCAGTCCATTCTCGATCCGATACGGTGTGTCGTTTCTTAAACGAAGCGCCGTCAGGAAGGCACGCTGGACACTCTCCAGAAGCAGGTTGCCTCCTTCCAGCAGCATGACCCTCTCCATTCGCTTCAGCGTGGAGGTTTCGATGATGCCTCGCTGTAATGCCATCGTTCGAATGCTGTTTACAAGAGGGATATACACGCCATACTTCACATCAAAATCTCCGGCATGCTCACCAAACCGTTCCGTGACAATCCTTCCCATCACATTAAGCGTTGCTTTGTGCTTGACAGTGTTCCGAAGCACGGCATTGCCGATGTCCGGATGCTGTTCAACGGAACTGCGGAAATGCTCCGTCCAGGCTTCCGTAAGCTCGCCAGCACCCGAGATGTGACGCAGGTCCGCAGCGATGATGAAATTGCGAATCGGCTCCCACTGCTGGTCGCTGCACCAATCACTAATCTGATTCTTCCAATCCTCTAGGCGTTTACTCCACAACGGTTCGGAACACATCACCTTTCCCGAACATTTAGGGTAGCCTGTATACTCCAACAGATCCGATAGACGAAGTCCAAATTCCCGAAAAAATGGAAGGTTTTCCTCGCCCAGCTCATCGCCAAGGATCAGACCGTTATCCTGATCGCTCCACAACGTAGCTTCCTGCCTTCCGCTGCTGCCAAAAGCAACAAACGCATAACGTGCAGGAGGCCGGCCGTAGCCAGCCTCCCACATGTCCTGCTCACAGATAGCCGCGGCACGCTGCCCAATCAGATCGTGCATCCGATTCACAGAAGCGATCCATTCTCTAAGCTCCATGTCACTACGCTTCTCAAGGAGATGATTCTGACAAGCGATCCGTTCATCTCGTAATTGCTGGGCTGATACTGCTTTCTGAATTTCCGAGAATACCGGAAACAGATTTACGGATTTCAGAGGTTTCATGCCGCGGCCTCCTTATTACATGCTTCATAAGCAATTCATGGTTAGGACTTATAATGACGCATCGCTTCCAGGAGTTATTTTGCTTCCGGAACGAAACTCGGGAGATTTGCCTTCCGATTCCACCAGGAGTTTCATTTGCTCCGGATATCCATAAGTACCATGCTCACTAATATCTAGACCCATCAATTCTTCTTCTTCCGTTACACGGATACCCATCGTAACTTTCATGATGTACAGAATAATGAATGAGATCACAAGAACGAATGCAAACGTACCGATCAGACCCAGAAGCTGAACCCCAAGCTGTCCGAAGCCGCCGCCGTAGAACAGCCCTGCCTTACCTACACCCGTAATTTCAACAAGTCTTGGTGCTGCGAACAAGCCGGTGGACACTGCGCCCCACATACCCGCAATACCATGTACGGAAAATGCATATACCGGATCATCAATGCCTTTGCGATCAAACCACTGAGCGGTAAAGAAAGTAATCGTACCCGCAACCGCACCGATAACAACGGCCGCCCACGGCTCTACGAATGCGCAAGCGCCTGTAATTGCAACAAATGCAGCAAGGATACCGTTCAGCATGCTAGGAATGTCTGCTTTGCCAAGAACCGCCCACGAGATCAGCAGTGCTGCAAGTGCACCTGCCGCAGCGGCGATGTTTGTATTCAATGCCACGAAACCGAAGAATCCGTCCGTAAGTGCGGAGATGGTGCTGCCTGGGTTAAATCCGAACCAGCCGATCCAGATGATGAATACGCCGAGGACAGATAGGACCTGGTTGTGGCCCGGGATGCTGTTAGGCTTCCCGTCTTTATTATATTTGCCCAGACGAGGTTTCAGAAGAATGGTAGCCACCAAAGCTGCCGTAGCACCAGTCAAGTGAACAACGGTCGATCCGGCAAAGTCCTGCATGCCCAGAGCCCCAAGCCATCCACCGCCCCATACCCAGTGAGCAACAATCGGGTAAATCACGATGGTGAACAGTAAGCCGAACACGATATAAACGCTCAGTTTTGCACGTTCAGCCATACCGCCGCAAGCGATAGCCAGGGATACGGCCGCAAAGGATAAGTGGAACAAGAACATTATCGTGGTAGGCACATCATAAGCCGATAATGAATCGAATGAACCCGATGCATTGTCACCACTTAAGAAGAAACCTTCAAATCCGAAAAAACTGTTCCCGTTACCGAATGCTAGACCAAATCCTAGCGCCCAGAATGCTACGATCGAAATACCGAAAGTCAGGAATGTTTTACCTGCAACGTGCCCCGCATTTTTCATACGAACCGATCCGGCCTCCAGCAGAGCGAATCCTGCTTGCATGAAGAATACGAGCAAAGCTGCCAAGAATACGAACACGGAATTCAAACCAGCCGTTAATTCAACGTTTGTGGCTCCCCCATCAGCGGCGAACGCGCTCGCCGGGAATGCGAGTAGTGCGATTACTCCCGCCATTAAACCTAGCCATCTTTTTTTCATGTTTTACACTCCCCTTTGTGTTAACTAATATAACATATCCTTGAATTCATATTGTCATTATAGGGGGACGCTTGAAAATTCGCAACGGTTTTTTTCAAAAAAAAGTCCAAAATACGTCTTTTATGTAATGTAATATAACATTAAGCGCATACAGTGCAAATGACCTTACATCATATGTAGTTAAAAAAAGGCTTAACTGCAAGGTTTTTTCGTCACAACTATGACGTTTGACTGTATGGTTCCTGATCATGTATCATATTTCTATTAAAATGAAAATATAAATGCATTCATTAATGTCCAATTCAATGAAGGCTTGTGAGGTGATGATTATGGGGATCATGAGCGGAAACCTTTTCCGGATAGGCGAACTGGCCAAGGCTGCCGGAATCAGCGAAAGAACCATTGACTACTATACTAAGCTGGGTTTGATCTCCCCTGAAAAACGGACGTTAAAAAACTACCGGTTGTACAGTTCTGAAACCTTAAGCACTCTCGAACGTATTAATCAGTTAAAGCAAGAGAAATATACTCTCGATGAGATTAAGGAAAGACTGGATCGGTGGAAGTCAGTTGCCGATGATTCCGAAATGACGGAAAAGCTGACCAAGCTCGAAATACAGATGAAACAGCTGGAACGGGATGTTAAGGAACTCAATCCACTCCTGAGCGAACTAAAGCCCAGTCAAGCCAAGGAGGTACTTGCTAATATTCTTCCCAAAGGAGCTGCTTGTATCGAGTCACTTCAAATTTTGCTGAATCAGTTCACTTCGATGTAACAATGCCGCGCCAAATTACAACTTAGTATGGGGGTATGATAAATGTATTCTGACTGGATGTTTATTCTCATTATAATCGCGTTTATTTTCTCACTATGGGCTCAATTCCGTGTTAAAGGCACATTTAATAAGTGGGCCAAGGTTGAGAACAGCACAGGCATGACCGGCTATGATGCAGCCCGGCGTATGCTGGATGCCAACGGTCTTCACGATGTTCCCATTGAACCGGTGCCAGGCGCGCTGTCTGACCACTACGATCCGACCAAGCGTGTTGTCCGTCTGTCAGAGCCTGTATATTACGAGCGTTCCATCTCAGCTGTCTCTGTTGCTTGTCATGAGGTCGGCCATGCCATCCAGCATGCCGAGCATTATCCGATGCTCGTTGCCCGTCACAAGATGTTCCCGGTCGTTAACATTGCATCCGGTATCGCGCCGTTTCTCTTGATTGCCGGTTTCCTGTTCCAGGCCATGAACCTTGTCGGTCTCGGCATCATCTTCTTCTCTTGTGCCGTTGCCTTCCAGCTTGTCACCCTGCCGGTCGAGTTTAACGCGAGCAACCGTGCTCGCCAGCTCATGGTACAGGAAGGTTACATTGCCAATGACGAAGAACGTGGAGTTGCTAAGGTATTGAACGCTGCTGCATTGACTTATGTCGCTGCTGCATTGATCTCCTTGCTGGAGCTGATTCGTTATATTATGATCTTTACAAGCAACCGCGATTAACATAACATCGGTATAAGAACTAACAAAGAGGGCTTTCCTCTCACCATTGATCGGTGGAGAGGAAAGCCCTCTTTTTATATTTGATGATGTTTTTCTCGTAATTTAATGAAGCCAACCTAGGGAGCTGAAGCGGTGTCCGCTTTCCCTTCCTTTTTTGGTGACGGGTCAATACCAAAGTATTGAAGCAAGAACGCGCGGAAAGCCTGAGCAACCGGCGGGAGCTTCTCATCGGCACGGTGAATCAGACCGATCGAACGCGTTACCTTCGGCTCGGAAATCCGAACGCGAGCCGGTTGGAGCGGGTTCGTCTGGAAGAGCGCCATTTCAGGAAGCAGACTGACCCCCATGCCGGCAGCAACCAGTCCGCGAATCGTATCCGTCTCCTCGCCTTCAAAGGCAATCTTCGGCGTAAATCCAGCTTCCAGGCATGCGTGCCACACAATCGGACGCAGGGAATATCCTTTGCTGAACAGCACAAAGCGCTCCTCTTTCAATTGTTCCAGCTTAATGGACTGCTCTCCGGCAAGCGGATGATTCGGCGGCAGGATCGCAAACAGCTCCTCTGTCAGCACGATATCCCCATCCACTTGATCATGTCGATCCGGAAAAGGGGATACAAAGGCCAAATCCACCTCGGCCCCGACCACGTCCCGGATCAATGTCGGGAACATCCCCTGTTTGAAGCGGAACTTCACGTTCGGATATTTCTTGCGGAACTCAGCCACAATGGACGGAATGAGATGAATGCCCAGGCTGTGAGGGAAACCGATGCGAATCTCTCCCTGCTCCGGATCCAGAAATTCATGTATCTCGACGACCGCGCGGTCCAAATCCTTCATGATGCTCTCCACCCGTTTGCAAAAAAGCTGACCTACCGGAGTTAACTGCAGATTCCGGCCTTTTTGCATGAACAAATTAACACCAAGCTCTTCTTCCAGCTGATGAATTTGACGGCTGACGGCTGACTGAGCCACATGAAGCTCTTCTGCCGCTTGGGTAACGTGTTCCTTTTGCGCAACCTTTACAAAGTATTGCAACTGTCGTAATTCCACGCCTTTTATCGCTCCATTCTTATTCCCTAGAAGACTTGAAGACTTTATCCAAATCATCCAATTCTATTATAACAGACCCTCTAAGGTCCGATTATGTCCGACGTTTAAATAATCGAATCATGAGGCCGTAGAGGAAAAATCCGCCTACCAATCCGCCGACATGGGCTACAAGACTGACCCCAGGGGTGAACGAGAACAGAATCCCCAGAATAAGCAGGGTATACAGCGTCTTGCGGGACGACTCATCAATGACATGCCGCTGGAACAGGGCGATGTACAGATAAGCGCCATAAGCTCCGTAGATGGCTCCTGATGCGCCTACAAGGAATGTGTAGTGTTCCATGCGCTCATAATAAGCCAATCCGATTACATTACCGAGAACACCGCTGAGCAGATACAGAATAGCAAACTTCCAGCTCCCCATGATTCTCTCCAGTGGAGGAACAAATACCAGCAGTGCAAAGCTGTTGAACAATAGATGATCAAAGCCGTTATGCAAGAACATCGCCGTGACATATCTCCATGCCTGATCTACGAATTCCGGCAAATCCGACAAAGCGCCGTATTTCAGCAGCGTAACCGGATTTCTGGATCCTCCGTCAAACGCTGTAATCACAAACATTACAAGGTTGATCACAAGCAGCAGCGATGTCACAGGATAATAACGCAAATAACTCTTCCAGTTTTCATAACGTACGAAAATCATAGCATCCTCCTCATCCTAACCAGGCCAAGGGCGCCCTTAGTGGACATTCCCTTTTTAAAAAGATTATAATGTACCATGAACCTGATCACCAAACTTTGATATCCAAGGAGGAGATTTTTCATGGCTCAAGAACGTTCAGGAGCTGCCACTTTTAAAGGCAATCCTATTACACTCATCGGACCAGAGCTCAAGGCTGGTGACAACGCTCCAGATTTTACAGTGAGCAAAAACCTGCTGGAAGACGCATCTCTTAAAGATTTTGCAGGTAAAATCAAGCTGATCAGTGTAGTCCCTTCCCTCGACACCGGGGTATGCGACGCGCAGACACGCCGTTTCAATGAAGAAGCCGCTGGACTGGGCGATGACGTTGTTGTTCTCACCGTCAGTGCCGACCTTCCGTTTGCCCAAGCCCGTTGGTGCGGAGCAGCAGGTGTTGACCGTGTCGTCACGCTGTCCGATTATAAATCTCGCTCTTTTGGCGAAGCATATGGCGTGCTCATTAAGGAATTCCAACTCGACATGCGTTCGATCTTCGTAGTGGATGCCAACGATAAAATCGCCTATGTAGAATACCTTGGCGAAATGACAGAGCACCCGAATTACGAGGCTGCCGTAGAAGCGGTTAAATCTCTTAGATAACACCGCCAAAGGCTACATACACTGTACACTTTTAAAAAGCGGGAGAGCAGCTCTCCCGCTTTTTTCTTATTCTACTAAGCATCCACTTTATACTTGCTCAGTTTTTTGTCAAGTACGGCGTACAGGTTCAGGATGACCCGGTAATTCGCCCCCAGATCCCCTAGGGAACCGCGAGACGCCGAATACATATCAACTGCACTGCGAACCGGACTGATGCCGAGCACGGATACGGTAATGTCCAGTGTACGTCCGAATGAGGTTCTTTTCTCGAGTGTGATTTCTCCAACGGACTTAACCTCATGCAGAACTTTGTAGCCCGGAATTTTTTTCAGTGTCGAGGAAACCTCTTCAAAACACTTTTCTTTTGAAAGATTGTAATAACGCGTCTTCAGCTTGGGATCTTTAGCACGGTCGCTTGTGCCGTCATAGCTGCGCACGATACCAATTAGAACTCGTTTTAATGACAAAGACCGTTCCTCCTTTATAAATGACCGTTCCTTTCCATACTCTAGTTTAACATTGTTTATGCTTTCAGCAAACCTTTATATACAGCAAAAAGGCACCTCTTTCACTTCGAATTCGAAATAGAAGAGATGCCTATTCATTGGTTTAACGAAACCCGCCTATGCCGTCCGGTAAACATTGTCTTCGAACCTGCATTAGCAGGTGGGTGACCGCAGAATCGCTTATGAATTCCCCTTGTCATATAGACAGGGCATTCCAGCCACGATTACGTATTGATCTCCCTAGACATCGTCATTGGTTCAAAACAACGGGAAACCGAAACGAACATCGCAGGATGTAGTCTTATTATAGGAGGTTTTGCCGGAAAAGTAAACCTCTCGTTATTTAAGGCTTCGACCCGTTCTCTTCCTTTTTGACGGAATCCATGCTTTCCAGAAGCGCCTGTTCCGTTTCCGACTCCTCCTCGGCCTTCTTCATCTTCTCCTGCTGTTCCTGCATCTTCGTAAAGGTCGCATAGAAGTTGAAGAATGCAAACAATGCCATCAGGCAGAACAGGAAGAACACGAAGAGCACCGGCATCTGTGTACCGATATACACCAAGACAGCGCTTCCGATCAACGTCGAAAATACACGAAACGGACGAATCAAGGTCAACAGCACTGCGTTTTTCAGCAATTGCAGGGTCTTCATCTCATAATGAACCGTCATGGAAAAGAAATTGAACAAGGAGACAAACAACACAATAAGCAGCACCAGCATGACAATGCCGACAAGCTGGAAGCCATCGAGCTGCGTCATATAAACCGTGTAATCCACATACATAATCACGAACAGCAGCGTATAAAATATGCCGCCGATCATGCTCTGTTTGTAGTTTTCCTTATAACCCCTGAAGAATGTTTTGAATACGGATACATCCGAATTACCCATAACCCATTTGCGTACAACGTTGAATAAAGCTGCTGTAGCCGGGAACAACACAAACGGTGACAAGATTCCCAGCATCCAGTTCGACAACAGCTGCTCATTATGCGCATCCGGTGTCTGAACGGCCATCAGGAATTTGGTTAGTACGATAAACAGGAAAGGCGATGTACAAATAACCCACAAGATGTTAGAAAAAGCAATACGGGTAATCCACTCGGTGAGCTTATATAAGCCACCCATGGCTCCTTTCATTTCCAAATCCGTTTCCTCCTCACTCAAATCATGCATGTATCTATTAATATACCTTATTTTGCACATGCATTGCCAGAGCCTAATTTGAAGAGTGCTAGGTGTATATCCAATCCAATGCCGCTGTTTCTCCATAGGATATCACGTAATCCATTTAACAAGATTCAATTTTTAAAATTAAGAGGAGGGATTATGTATGTCTTGTGAAGGTGTAGGCGGTTACGGCTACGGAAATAATGTTGGTATTGTCCTGGTTCTGTTCATTCTGCTTGTAATTATTCTGAGCACATTCTATATCTAATGTCTCCCGAATCAGATCCGCTGTTATGCGTAAAACTGCGCGGTTAAAAAGAAGGTACACCCTTGGTGGTGTACCTTCTTTTACCATGAAAAAAAGACGAAGCACAGCTCCACCTTAGACGGGGAGCTGCTTCGTCTTGAATTCAGTTATTTCGGTCAAAAGAATTAACCGTCAGAACCCATTATTCGTCTCCGCTCCGGTTAGGACGACGCTCGCCGCCTCCGCTGTAAGAGCGCGGCTTACGGTCACCGCTGTTGTTACGGTCACGGTTGTAACCACCACCGTCGCGATTGCCGCCATAGCTGCTGCCGCCATCACGGTTATATCCGCCTTTGGAGTAGCCGCCACGGTTACCACTGCTGCCGCTGCCACTACTGCCGCTGCCACCTTCACGTCGATATCCGCCGCCACCGCTGTTGTTGCGGCCACCATAGCCACCGCTTGGTTTGCGGCCACTGCGGATATCCGGCTTCCGGCGCTTCGCACGAATCGGATCTTCTGGTGTCAGATGAATATCAGATGCTTCCTTCTTGTCGCCAGTCAGGATTTTCATCGCTGCTGCCAGCAATTGTACGGAGTCATACTGCTCCAGCAGTTGAATAGCCAGACCTTTGTATTCCGTCAATTCGCCTTGCTCGATGATCTCAAGCACACGCTCCGCGATGATGCGCTGTTTGCCTTCAATCGCTTCAGCAATCGTTGGCAAAGGCTTACGAGGGATACGATGACGTGTAACGCGCTCGATGAAATAGAGGTGATCCATCTCACGAGGAGTCACGAAAGACCATGCCGTACCTTCTTTACCCGCACGGCCTGTACGACCGATACGGTGTACATAGCTCTCCGGATCTTGAGGCAAGTCAAAGTTCACAACGTGGGTAACGCCCGATACGTCGAGACCACGTGCTGCCACATCTGTTGCCACCAGGACATCGATGCTTCCATCGCGGAATTTACGCATAACGGTATCACGTTGATGCTGGGACAGGTCGCCATGAAGGCCGTCTGCGGAATATCCGCGTTTTTGCAGAGCTTCTGCCAGCTCGTCTACGCGGCGCTTGGTACGTCCGAATACAATCGCAAGCTCAGGAGACTCCATATCCAGAAGTCGGCTCAACGCTTCGAATTTTTGACGCTCAGGAACTTCGATATATGCTTGATCAATCAGAGGTGCACTTACGTGCTTAGGAATAACGGATACATGCTCAGGATCTTTCAGGAACTGGGATGCGAGCTTCTGAATGTTAGCCGGCATAGTTGCGGAGAACAGCAAGGTTTGACGTTCTTCAGGAACAAGCTTAAGGATCGACTGAATGTCTTCCATGAAGCCCATGTCCAGCATTTCATCCGCTTCATCCAGTACAACGGTTTGTACATCGTCAAGTCGGATTGTTTTTCTGTTGATGTGGTCAAGTAATCGACCTGGTGTACCGATAATAATTTGAGGCTTCTTTTTCAAAGCGCGGATCTGGCGCCCGATATCTTGTCCGCCGTAAATAGCCAAGGAACGAATTCCTTTGAAGCGGGACAACTTGCCAATTTCTTCTGCAACCTGAATGGCAAGCTCACGGGTAGGCGTCATGATGAGAGAGACGATACGCTCTTCTTCCTTAGCGATTTTGTGAATAAGAGGTAGGCCGAATGCTGCTGTCTTACCTGTACCAGTTTGTGCTTGTCCAATCATATCTCTTCCGGTAAGAGCAATCGGAATCGATTGGGATTGAATCGGTGTGGCTTCCTCAAAGCCAAGCTCAGTAATTGCTTGCAGCACGCGCGGCTCCAAGCCAAAATCTGCGAAATTTTTCAATAGGTTCATACTCCTTCTATCTGTGGACATCCACTTTCTTATCTGTATTCTTAAGTAGTGGTAACGTTTATAGGCTTTCCCGGCCAGCAGGATTTTCTGCACGAGGTGAACCGGTATATTTCTCTTATCACCAGTGTATGGACTGGTTAATGTATAATCATCCTGATAAGCTTGCAAAGTTATCAATGTAACGGACTACTCAAGAATATCCAATACATTATATCACAAAACAATTCTGGAATACCAGCAAGCTTAAAGAAGTCATAATAACCGGGAGGTGATTCCTATGTTGAAGCGTCTATGGACCTATTTCTCAATTGTATTCGGCGGCATTATTATTGCGAGCGGATTCAACCTGTTCCTGATTCCCCATCATTTACTAAGCGGGGGTGTTTCCGGTCTCGCCTTAATTATCGGCTATTTTACGCCGCTTAATATCAGTATCATGTATTTTGTGCTCAATATTCCCATTCTCCTTACGGGTTGGTTCAAGCTGGGAAAACGATTCGTCGGGCTCAGTATACTGTCAGTTGTTGTCACAACCCTGTTCCTCGAGATCATCCCGGTTAAGGTGGTTGCCACCGAAATGCTGCTGTCCTCCGTATTCGGTGGAGTGCTTGTCGGCTTCGGTACCGGCCTTTCCTTTCGGGTTGGCGGATCGACAGGTGGCTTTGATATCATCGGCTCCCTTGTGACCAAATATCGGGACTTTCCTGTTGGCAGCGTGCTTGTCACTTTGAACGCTATCGTCATCATGGCAGTTGCTTATCTCGAAAACGACTGGAATCTGGCACTCGCCTCCATGGCATCCATCTATGTTGCCGGAAAAATGGTGGATATGCTCCATGTCAGCCATATCAAGGTTACCGTGTTCATTGTGACAAACCAGACGGAAGCCCTGCTCGAGAAGCTGCTCAAACGCCCCCGCGGTATTACCAAGATCAAAACCCAGGGAGCCTTCAGTCATAAAGAGAAGGATATGCTTATGACCGTCACCACACGATATGAGCTCGCCGAGCTGAAGCAAATTATTACAGAAACGGACCCGCATGCTTTTGTTAATATCGTGGAAACCACGGCCGTAATAGGACAATTCCGCAAAAACTAAATATTTGCCGCGTGTGAGGGTACGGCAAATTTGTGGTATAATATTTGTGCGCGGTTCCTACAATAATTCATGAGATCTGTTTCCCGGGCATCTCTCCTGGCCCAATTTTAATTGTTTTTCCGTTTTACTGAAGACGTCCTACCTAACCAACTTGGAAGGAAAGGGTGATTTTTATGGAAATGGAAACGGTAAAATTGTCACAAATCGTCATGAAGTGGTTCCCGGAAATGATACCGTTCTTTAGACAGAACGAACTGAACTCCATGATCGTTTTGCGGGACGGGCTGAGTATTCTGGAGCAGGAGGACGCTCTTGAAATCATTCAGTTCAGCATTTGCGAGCATCAGAACCAAACTCCGCTGCATTAATTTTAAGCAATACGTGAAAATTGCACGACGAATGCCGTTCTTCTCCGGGGATATATCGACCGGTGAATAACGGCATTTTTTATCCGCAACTCTCGCGTCGTTACTATAACGGTTACTCCCCCATGTTCACATGTTGTTCACGGTCTTCTACAGCAAAAGTCCCTTTTATCGTTTAAAACGCCCTTCAACCGTTTAATGTAGACAAGGTATGCTTACCGCCGCTTCTAAGTTTATTGTCGATTGTAACAAACCTGTTCTTTTTGAAGGCATACGTTCCTTTATAATCATGATGTGAATGTACACAAGGGAGAGAGTAATTATGAATATCATCTTGGCTTTATTCATCTTGGCGTCAGCGGGCTTCGGCGGTTCCAGTCCACAGGACAGCACGCTTACCGCCAAACTTCAGGCATCATTAAATACCGCCATGATTCAAGGCATGCATCAAAACAATCAAACTCAAGGCCAGAGCGGCCTCAAGCCAAACACCACCGAGATCGACCCGCAGGTTGATGCGCCTAAAGTCAAAGGCATTTATGTAACAGCTTATAGCGCAGGCGGCTCCAGAATGAATCAGCTTGTCGATCTGATGGACAAGACCGAACTCAATGCCATGGTCATCGACATCAAGGATGATGAGGGATACATAACGTACAAGACCGATAATCCGAAACTGAAGGAGCTCGGTAAATCCCAGCCTTTTATCAAAGACATCAACCAATTGATGAAGCGTCTGGAGAAACACGATATTTATCCTATTGCCCGGGTCGTTGTGTTCAAGGATACCATTCTCGCCAAGAAAAACCCGGAGCTCTCCTTCCGTAAAGGAGATGGCAGCGTATGGACCAATGGCGGCGGCGACAGCTTCGTCAACCCGTACAGCAAAGAGGTCTGGGATTACAACATCGAAATTGCCAAAGAAGCAGCAAAACTCGGATTCAAGGAAATCCAGTTTGATTATGTTCGTTTTCCAGAGGGCTTCGAGAAACGCGCCGATTCCCTCAAATATACCAAGACGGATCAATCCCGCGTGGACGTGGTATCCGACTTCGTGCAGTATACCCGTGAACAACTGGCACCACTTGGCATCCGCGTATCCGTAGATATTTTCGGATATGCAGCTTCGGTCCCGGCCGCAGAAGGCATTGGCCAGGACTTTGTCAAGATTTCCAAAAACGTGGATATCATCAGTCCGATGGTGTACCCGAGCCATTACACGGCAGGCTGGTTCGGCTCCCCCGTTCCGGATAAAGCTCCTTACCAAACCATTAAAGGCTCCATGGAGGATACCCACAAAAAGCTTGACGAGTTGGGAGAAAAGAAACCGATCATCAGACCTTGGATTCAGGACTTTACGGCCAGCTGGCTCGGAAGCGGAAATTATGCCAAGTACGGTAAAAAAGAAATTGAGGAGCAGATTCGTGCCCTCAAGGATACGAATGTCGATGAATATTTGCTCTGGAATGCTTCCAACCGGTACACCGAAGGTGTTACACATAAATAAATTCATCGATCATCAGAACAACGGGTCAGCCATCCAACGGCTGGCCCTTTGATCATTATCGTATCTTTGAAGGCGGCATTCCCCTTGACAGCAGGTGCTATGATGGTTGTTGGGACCTGACAAGGTCCCTGAGAACTCTTGTTGATACTTCCCGTTCAACCGCTGGTTGAGTTCTTTCTCACCGCTCAATGAACAGGTTATTGTACACATTATAGGATCCACCTAGAATTATGAGAGCAATATCATAAAATCACCTTGAAAAAAGAAGGGCAAAATCACACATGCAGCCGACAACAACAACCTGGGAAAAACTGAAGCAATTCGCGATCATTCTGATTCCCATCCTGGTTACACAACTTTCTTTATCTGCCATTACTTTTTTTGACACCAATATGTCAGGAAAGTTCAGTTCAGTCGATTTGGCAGGCGTAGCGATAGCTACAAGCATCTGGATTCCAGTTCAGACCGGCCTTAGCGGTATCTTAATGGGGATTACCCCCATCGTTTCACAGCTCGTTGGCGGACGCCAGGAAAACAAGGTCGCTTACCAGGTCAATCAGGCACTCTGGCTGTCCATTTTACTCGCCATTGTCGTACTCGCTATCGGGTATGCCGCAGTACCCGGCATACTCGGTGCGATGAGCCTGGAGCCTGAGGTGCGGCGTATCGCCTCGCAATTCCTCGCCGCCATATCGTTAGGCATCATCCCGCTGTTCGCTTATACGGTGCTCCGCAGCTTTATCGATGCGCTGGGGCAAACCAGGATTTCCATGGTGATCACGCTGATCTCCCTTCCCGTGAATGTGGGCTTGAATGCCCTGCTCATTTATGGCTTGTGGGGCTTCCCAAGAATGGGAGGTGTAGGTGCTGGTCTTGCTTCTGCTATTACGTATTGGACGGTCTTGGTGATCGCGATCATTACGATTCACAGACAACACCCGTTCTCTTCGTTTGCTGTCTTCAGGCAGCTGCAGGGAGTTTCCTTGAGCGCTTGGAAAGGTTTGCTAAAGATTGGCGTCCCCATCGGCTTCTCCATCTTTCTCGAGACCGCCGTGTTTGCAGCCGTAACACTGCTTATGAGCAACTTTGATACGGCGACCATTGCCGCCCATCAAGCAGCCTTGAATTTTGCCACGACACTGTATATGCTGCCGTTAAGCATATGTATGAGCCTGACCATTCTTGTTGGTTATGAAGCCGGCTCGGGACGAATGAAGGACGCCTGGAAGTACGCGAAGCTCGGGATAAGTACAGCCGTTGTCCTCTCGCTGATTACGGCTGTCATTCTGTTTGTGGCCGGTCACCAGGTTGCCGGACTGTACTCTAATGAACCTGCCGTTGTAGCGTTGATCCAGCACTTTCTGCTGTTCGCGATTTTCTTCCAGATCTCGGATGCCATCGCCACACCGACCCAAGGCGCGCTGCGGGGTTACAAAGACGTCAACGTGGCCTTCATGCTCGCTTTCCTGTCATTTTGGGTAATCGGCTTGCCTGTCGGATATGTGCTCGCCAATTACACCGATTGGCAGGCCTTCGGTTATTGGATCGGTTTAATAACGGGACTTGCCGTCGGTGCAGTCCTGATGCTCCTCCGCCTGGTCAAGGTGCAGGGAAAGTTTGCACGCCAGGCAGCCTCTTCGACCGTATCCGCACCATCATAAAAAAACCGTCTCCATGCAGAAATCATTCTGCCATTGGAGACGGTTTTTTTTAGGGGTTGCTCCGTTATACGCCGGACCCTGCTTATTGAGACAAACGCAGTGCCAAATCGTACAAGTCGCGGTCAAATTCCTTCTTTGTGTTAACGACCTTGTCAATATCCGTGAGAACCAGTTCACCCTTGATAATGCCGCATCCTTTATCGGACTCCCCATTAATCAGACTGCGAACCGCAAAATCGCCAAGGCGGCTTGCGAGGTTGCGGTCAAACGGTGTTGGAGCTCCCCCGCGCTGGATATGACCGAGCACCGTTACACGCGCATCGATTGATGCGTGGCACTCTTTAAGGTCGCATACGATATCCTCGCCGCGTCCAACACCCTCAGCTACGATGATAATACTGTGGCGTTTGCCTTTTGCAAAATTCTCACGCAAACGGGAAGCCACTTCATCCAGGTTGTACTCCACTTCCGGCACCAGAATCGTCTCTGCACCCGAAGCAAGGCCGGCATGAAGAGCAATGTCGCCGCAGTGGCGCCCCATAACCTCTACAACAGACGAACGGGCATGAGAGGACATGGTGTCGCGCAATTTATTTACAGCGTCCACAACGACGCTTACAGCCGTATCAAAGCCGATGGTGTAATCGGTGAAGGAAATATCGTTATCAATGGTTCCTGGAAGACCCATCGTTTTGATCCCAAGCTTGCTGAGCTTGTTCGCCCCATGGTAAGAACCGTCTCCTCCGATAACGACCAGACCGTCAATGCCGTGCTGATTCAGAATGTCGGCACCCTTCTGCTGCCCTTCGGGTGTCTTAAACTCTTCACAGCGCGCTGAGCGCAGGATGGTACCGCCACGCTGAATAATGTCTCCCACACTGCGCAGGTCCATTTGTGTAATGTCGTTTTCCAGCAGCCCCTGGTATCCGCGCTGAATCCCGTATACCTCCAGACCATAATACAGACCGCTTCGTACAACCGCTCGCAGCGCCGCGTTCATCCCTTGGGAATCGCCACCACTTGTAAGAACTGCAATCTTTTTAACCTCTGCCATGTTTCTTATTCCTCCTTCAATGTCACTCATGCTTATGCTTGCGAATCCATCGGCTGTTGACGTAGAAAAAGATCCGGGTCATCGGACTCTTCTTCATCAAACGTTTGGATACGTTGCGAACCAAGTGCTGCTCGCTGACTTTTGGATCGGATAAATATAACGCCAGTAACCCCTCAATGATCATACGATGAAAAGGGGTCGAGGGAATTGTTCTGACATCCTTCCGGGCCCACTCCACAATGGCAGCTATACGGTTCAGCATCGTATCGGCATCTTCGTAATAATTACAAAAATTCAGATCGCCACCCAGCCTGTCTTCGTCTTGATCAATAAGATAATCCAGCATAATGTGGAGACTGCATACATTCGGAAAATAAGACGCATGAATGGAGGAAGCATCCTCGTCATCCAAAAACGGATCAGTTGCAGCCAAGAATAGCATGAACACGCCCAAGGTCGATCCCGTTGCAGCCGCGAACTCATTCCACCGCAGATGCGGTGAACGGTGGGCATGCCGGGACCACCACTCCAATAATGCCGTTTCTCTCTTATCCGGATGGATGTGCTTATACACCTGAAGATCGGTGTACAGCCCAGCCAAATCCCTTATGTAGGGCTTTGCCGCTTCATATCCTGATAATTCGCCGATGCAATTCCGGCATTTCTGCACAAGACGAAGAAGATACCCTCCGTCCTCCCTCTCGGTCCGAAGAGCGTAATAATCAACAGGTTCCGTATCAGGTGTAACGGCATCCAGCATCGACTGATGGAGCTGTCTGAAGTCCGCTGGGTCCAGCGAAGTACTGCGGTCACATAAATTATCGAGATAATCGCTAATTGTTTGGTAAGCTACAATCAATGGAATGAGAATATGCCTCTCCGGCAGATTGGCTGCGGCATAAACTGCACCGCCCTGGCAGTGAAATTTTTTGGTATCTAAACTGGCCAGTGCCTGCTTTCGTAGCTCCTCATCCGGAATTTGCTCAGCCTCCCGGCGCCACTTCTCCAACTCGATCCGCACTTCCGGAAGTATAAATTTGTACACCCGGCTCATCAGCCCAACCGGACTGCGCGGAACTTTACGGCTTAGCTCTTGATTATTCAATGAACTCTGCCTCCACATGGTTGTCTTTTTATACCTATCCAAATCAAACCTATTATAATATGATCGTTCATTTTGCACAAATAACACATATCATTGACGCCTGTATGTCGTTTATTGTCAGGTTTAGTCCAACTATCTCCATTTCGTGGTATGTTATATACTAATCGGAGCTAAATAACAGACCACTTACCTCGTGAATGCCGCTGTACAAGCGGGTTCATTAGAGATCGGAGATCCCATCATGCAACTTCCCGCTTCGTCCAGACCGGATCAGAACTGGCTGCGCGCCTTTATGTTTACGATATTTGGTACAACAGCCCTTGTCATATCTTATTTTCCGTTATATTACAAAGAGATCGGCTTCAGCAGCGCGCAAATCGGTTATTTGTATGCGGTCGGTCCGCTTATATCCATGTTCTCCAATATGATATGGAGCTACACAAGCGACAAGTACCGGACCATCAAGCGCATCATGAACATTCTGATTATCGGACAGCTTGTGACGATGCTCGTCTTGTGGCAGGTTTCCAGTTTTGGCGTTGTGCTGATCACGATCAGCCTGTTTTATTTTTTCTACTATCCGGTTTATCCCTTGGCGGATACCATGGCCATCCAAACGGCTCAGCGATACGGCCGCAGCTTTACGGTCATCAGGGTATTCGGCTCTCTCGGGTATGCCTTCTTCGCGCTGGCGATTGGCTATGCTGTCGGAGCTGCCGGCGCTTCAGCGACACTGGCTATCGGCATCGGGATCGGTGTGTTTACGCTGCTCTGTTCCTTTCTTCTCCGCGACGGAGTTGCAACCAAATCCGAGCCGGTGGAGCTGTCCGCCCTCCTCAAAATTCTGCGCTCCAAAGAGATATTGTGGTTCTTCGGCTGCTCGTTCTGCCTTGCCATCGCACACCGCATGAATGAAGCATTTCTTACCCTCACCTTATCCGGATTGGGTGCCGGCGAGGGTCTCATCGGCTGGTCCTTAATGATTTCGGCTGCAAGTGAAATCCCCATTTTCTTTCTGCTCAGCAAATATGGTGACAAGATGAAGGAGCTGCCGCTCCTTGGCTTTGCAAGCTTGATGTTTGCACTCCGATTTCTGCTCATGTCGCTGGCATCCGACCCGCTGTCCGTACTTGCAGTTCAGTCGCTTCACAGCATTACCTTTGGCGTGTTCTATGTAACCGCCGTCCGTTATATTACAAGGATCATTCCCTGGCAGTACCGGGCGACAGGCATGGCGCTCTTCATCATCTTCTGGTCGAGCGCCTCGGGACTTCTCAGCGGAGCCTTCGGCGGATTGCTGTTTGAAGCTGCGGGAAGACCGGCCTTTTACCTGCTTGCCGCCTTTCTAGCCTTCGTGGCCTTTGTCGGGTTTCTCTACCGGCACCTTTTTGCCAAACCGGAGGATATGAATATCAGTGGAATAAGCGCATAATGCAGCGCAGATTCCTTTGCGCCTTAACCTCAAAAAGAGCAAGTCCGGACCCCATGGCGATTGGCAATCCGGGCTTCCCCTTTTTTTCACAAGTATGGGCTTGTCCCATTACAATACAAAAAAGCACAGTTCTCGGGGGAGAACTGCACTTCATGCCTTGGTAATTCTATAAGATCTCCGTATCAGGAGTTAGCTTACAGTTTTGTTACGTTGGCTGCTTGAGGACCACGGTTACCTTCAGTAATGTCGAATTCAACCGCTTGACCTTCTTCCAAACTCTTGAAGCCTTCTTCTTGAATTGCGGAGA
Source organism: Paenibacillus glucanolyticus NBRC 15330 (assembly GCF_004000885.1). Lineage (GTDB taxonomy): Bacteria > Bacillota > Bacilli > Paenibacillales > Paenibacillaceae > Paenibacillus_AQ > Paenibacillus_AQ glucanolyticus. Next base: position 125,899 of record NZ_BIMC01000002.1, on the reverse strand, counting down.
AGTGTACGAATACATCCTCGCCACCTTCAACGGAAATGAAGCCGTAACCTTTTTCTGCATTGAACCATTTAACTGTACCTTTCAAATGAACAACCTCCTAAAAATACCGCCATCTATGGCGAATATCCATATTATATCCCATGTTTTATGACAATGCAATCCGTCAAATCACCCTGCAATGCTTTTTTGGGCCGCTATTTTAATGTAAAGATTATTTGCTTTTAAGACCGCGAGTGCGTTATCATTTACCCAAAAGCCTAAGTAGCAAACGGAGACTGAATATGATCAAAAAACATGAAATATACAAAAAAGACAAATGGAACATGATGACGGTTGAAGTACAGGGCCGATACATCGTTCTCCGAGAAATTTCTGACCAATGGGGTGAGGAGACACATACGTTTATGAGCCGGCCAGCTTTGATGCACTGGGCTCAAAACCGCTTCCCCAAGGATGATTTTGAAGGCCGGGAAGATGAATGGCGACAAATGATGGCTGCCTTTAAGCAGGTGTAACATGGATTATACGAATATTGTCATCTTCATTATTCTTGCCTTCAGTTTGGGTGCCATTATGATCATGAACCGGGATTGGATTCCAACAAAACTGAGAAGAGGGATGGCCGTGACTGCGGTCGCCTTCATCCTGTTTGCCTTTTACCTTATTGTATACAGTTTCTTTAATCTGGGTTCCTCGTAAATTTTATTAGGATGAAAGTAGCGGGTACGCGGCATACTATCGCTCGGATAGCTTAATCCGAGGAGGTTATGCCATGAGAGGCGCCAAGGTGATGTGCATTACACTTGCTATCAGCCTGATCGCTGTTTCTACTGCCCGCTCCCAAGCCTTATCTGAAGGAACCCGGACTCCCAATAATACACATCATTCAAGGAGGATCTCTATGGAACAATTGTTGAAACGCGCGGATGTCCCTAAAGAGCATCAATGGAAACTCGAGGATATGTTCGCCGACCAGAAAGCATGGGATGCAAGCTTTGCGGAATTGAAGAATCTTCTTAAACGCACAGACGAGTATCAAGGCAAATTAAACAACGCGGCATCCATCAAAGAATGCTTCGAGCTCGAAGACGAAATTTCTTATCATGCCGAGCGTCTATACGTGTATGCTCACATGCATCATGATGAAGATACAGCAAACCCTACATATCAATCGCTATCCGCCAAAGCCAAAAAACTGAATGTCGAAGCTGGAGAAGCACTCTCCTTCATCACGCCTGAAATACTGTCCCTGTCTGAAGCGGAGCTGGACAAATTGATCGAGGACCCTGCCCTCAAGGAATTCAAGTTCACGCTGACGGAGATGAAACGGGAGAAAGCACATGTTCTCTCCAAGACGGAAGAAGCGCTGCTGGCTCAAGTCGGCAACCTCTCCTCTGCACCGCAAACGATTTTTGGCATGCTCAACAATGCGGACATGAAATTCCCGAAAATCAAGAACGAAGAAGGCAAGGAAGTTGAACTCACACACGGCAACTATATTCAATTCCTGGAAAGCCCGAATCGCGAAGTGCGCGAGCGTGCTTTCAAAGCGGTTTACGACACCTATGGCAAGCAGAAAAACACCCTTGCTGCTACGCTGAATGCCAACGTAAACAAAAATATTTTCTATTCCCGTGTCCGCAAATACCCTTCTGTACTGGAAATGGCCCTGTATGGCGATAACATCCAGAAGGAAGTTTACACAAACCTGATCGACACCATTCATGAGAGTCTGCCGCTCCTGCACCGCTACATGGAGCTCCGTAAGAAGCTGATGGGCGTGGATGAGCTTCACATGTACGATTTGTTCGCTCCCCTCGTGGAAGAGTACAAATGGGACATCACTTACGAAGAAGCAAAACAAATGACCAAGGAAGGCCTTGCGCCGCTTGGCGAGGATTACCTGAGCAGCCTGCAAGCAGGTTATGACAACGGCTGGATCGATGTATACGAGAACGAGAACAAACGAACCGGCGCATACAGCTGGGGTGCATACGGTACCCATCCTTACGTATTATTGAATCATAAAGACAACCTGAACAGCATGTTTACCCTGGCTCATGAGATGGGGCATGCCCTTCACTCCTACTATTCAGACAACGCCCTGAAATATCGGGATGCACAGTACACCATTTTCCTGGCTGAAGTGGCATCAACCACCAACGAAGCCCTGCTGATGGATTACCTGCTGAAAAACGCCAAGGATCCCAAACAAAAAATGTACCTGCTGACTTACTATGCCGATCAGTTCCGTACAACGGTCTTCCGTCAAACGATGTTTGCCGAGTTCGAGAAAATCGTTCATGAGCGCGCTGAGAGCGGCGAATCCCTGACACCTCAGGATCTTTCCGACATCTACTATGAATTGAACGTGAAATATCACGGCAAAGGGATGCAAGTGGATAAAGAAATCGGAATGGAATGGGCACGGATTCCTCATTTCTACAACAGCTTCTATGTGTACAAATACGCAACCGGCTTCTCGGCTGCAACCAGCTTCTCGAAGCAGATTCTGGAGGAAGGCCAGCCTGCGGTGGACCGCTATCTCGGATTCCTGAAGAGCGGCGGCAGCGACTACTCCATTAACATCCTCAAGAAGGCTGGCGTGGATATGTCGTCTCCGGAGCCTATCCGCGAGGCCATGAGTGTGTTCGAAGACATCATCAGCCAAATGGAGCAGTTGACAAAATAATCAATGCTTGAGCGAGATGCATCATTCTCAATTGACCAGTGGAATAAAATCCCTTGCCCTTTACAGGCAAGGGATTTTATACTGTTTGAGGAAGGAGGTGTTCCCTATGAAAATTCAATGGTCACTAATCGCAGCTTTATTGTTTGCCCTTATTACAGCCGTATTTGCCGTGATCAATGTCAATCCCGTTGCAGTAAACCTGTTGTTCGGTACTGTCAACGTACCGCTGATTCTGCTCATTATCGGATGCTCTCTGATCGGGGGACTGATTGTCGGTACATTCGGCATTTACCGTCAATATCAAATGCAGAAGGAAATCCGTTCGTTAGCGGAACAACTTATACATATCCGTGAAGTAACGGGATACACTCCTGAAATGCAAGCTGCGGACGAGGAAATGAAAAAAGATCCGAAGGACACCCCTGCTGAACCCTGATGTCCCCGGATGATGAATCAATATGAATGAAAGAAACAAGGAGGCCTGACATCTAATGTCTGCTATACAACCGAATGAAACATACGTATTGGACCTGCTTAAGGCATTGCTCGATACACCGAGTCCTACCGGCTATACCCACACCATTATGAAGCGGATTGAACAGGAAGCGGCTTCCCTTGATGTTCCTCTTACATGGAACGAAAAAGGCGGCGCCATCCTGTCCATCGCTGGACAAGACAGCAGCCGTACGATCGGGCTGAGCGCTCACGTCGACACCCTTGGCGCGATGGTTCGTGCCGTGAAATCGGAAGGTACGCTCCGGCTTACCTCCGTTGGCGGATACATGATGAACAGCATTGAGAATGAATACTGCATCATCCATACACGCAGCGGCAAGACATATACCGGAACCATCCTCTCCACCCATCCTTCGGTTCACGTATACAGTGACGCCCGTGATTTAAAGCGCCAGGAAGCCAATATGGAGGTTCGGATCGACGAATTAGTTGAATCAGCCGATGATGTAAAAAAATTCGGCATCGGCGTTGGAGACTTCGTCTCCTTTGATGCCCGTGCGGTCATTACTCCCAGCGGTTACATCAAATCACGTCATCTGGATGACAAAGCCAGCGTCGCTGCACTCTTCGGCTTGCTCGAAAGCATGAAGCGCGATAACTGGAAGCCCAAATATAATGTAAAACTCCTTATCTCCAACTACGAAGAGGTTGGACACGGCGCAGCCTACATTCCTGCCGACATCAATGAAATGATTGCGGTGGATATGGGCTGTATCGGCGATGATTTAAGCTGCAAGGAAACCGACGTGTCCATCTGTGCCAAGGACTCGTCCGGCCCTTATGACTACGACATGACCAGTCGTTTGATTGAACTGGCCGAGAGCGAAGGCATTGCATATGCCGTTGATATTTATCCTCATTACGGCTCCGATGCTTCGGCGGCGCTCTCCGCAGGCAGCAACATCAAAGCTGCGTTGATCGGTCCCGGCGTCCATGCATCCCACGCGATGGAAAGAACGCACAAACAGGCGGTTCTTAACACCGTCAAACTGCTGGCAGCCTACGTGAAATAAACCGCTCTATAGGTAAGGGGCGTCCCCAAGGCACAAGGCCTGGGGACGCCCCTTATTTTCTCTTTGAACCTGCCTGATGCATCAGGATTTCTTGCTCTGCTCAATTTTCTCGGCAAGCTCGTTCAGATAGGTCCAGCGCTCCATCAGATGCTCCAGCTCACGCTCCGTTTCCTCCTGAGCCCGCATCAGCTCCTGAAGCCTGGCTGCGTCGCTGCCGGCGGTTTCCATCTCCGATTGAACGGATACAAGCTTGTTCTCGGCAGCTTCGATCAGACCATCAATCTGCTCAAATTCCCGCTGCTCTTTATAACTGAATTTCAGACGTTCGCGCGGTGTATCTTTACTTGAACTGCTGCCCGGCACCGTGTTGCTTCCCGATGCTGATTTAGCGCCACTGCCACCGGCTGCATCCGTCTTGCTTCCGGCAGCCTCGCTGCCATGACGCTGCATCCACTCTGCGTACTCGCTGTAAGAGCCAACATGGACACGAATCTGCCCCATGCCCTCAAACGCCATGACTTTATCCATGGTTCGATCCAGGAAAAACCGGTCATGGGATACCACGATGACAACACCCGGAAACTCATCCAGATACTGCTCCAGAACGGACAATGTCGGTATGTCCAGATCATTTGTCGGTTCATCCAGCAGCAGCACGTTCGGCGCACTCATCAGCACTCGCAGCAGGTACAACCGGCGCTTCTCGCCTCCGGACAATTTCGCTATCGGCGTCCACTGCAGCGCAGGCGGGAACAGGAAGCGTTCCAGCATCTGGGCCGCGGTAATGGCAGAGCCGTCCGCCGTACGAACAACCTCTGCCTCATCCTTGATATACTCGATCACGCGCTGACTGCCATCCATCTCCTGATGCTCTTGGGTGAAATAACCCAGTTTAACCGTTGGCCCAAGCACGACTTCGCCGGCATCCGGTTGAAGCCTTCCGGCAATGAGATTCAGCAGCGTGGATTTACCGCTCCCGTTCGGACCCACGATACCGATCCGATCCTCGGGCACGGCGATGTAAGATAGATCCTCAATCAATATGTTGTCGCCGACCGTCTTACGGAGACCTTCAATCTCTAGAATTTTGCGGCCGAGACGGGTGGAAGCAACCGAGACGTCCAGATCACCGGAGCCCTGTATGATCTCCTGATCCTTCAGTTTCTCGAAACGGTCGATTCTCGCCTTCTGCTTGGTCGTACGGGCCTTTGCTCCTCTGCGAATCCAGGCAAGCTCGTTCCGCAGCAGATTCTGGCGCTTTTGTTCGGATGCGGCTTCCCGCTCCTCGCGCTCTGCCTTCAGCTCCAGGAAACGGCTGTAATTCGCCTCATATCGGAACAGCCGCCCATGATCCAACTCCAGCATGACATTGGCCACCCGGTCCAGAAAATACCGATCATGCGTAATCATAAGCAGGGCGCCCCGGCGCTTCTGCAAGTACTGCTCAAGCCAGGCTACAGATTCGTTGTCGATATGGTTGGTCGGCTCGTCCAATATGAGTAAATCCGACGGTTGGATCAAGGCAGCGGCTAAAGCCACCCGCTTGCGCTGTCCACCCGAGAGTGTCCCCATTCTCGCCTCATAATGGCGTATTCCAAGCTTGGACAGAATGGTCTTTGCATCACTCTCCAGCTGCCATGCCTGCAGCGAATCCAGCGTCTGATTGAGCTTCAGCAATTTCTGCTGCAGCTCTTCATGGCCCGGATGGAGCTCCAGCAGCTCCATTGTTTCGGTATATTCCCGGACGGCCTTCATCTCGGGGAGATCCCCTTCAAACACCTGCTGCAGAACGGTTTTATCCGGATCAAACTCGGGATTCTGAGCAAGATAGCGCACCCGGATGCGATTGCCCATCGATATTTTACCGGAGTCAGGCGGCTCAAGTCCTGCGACAACGCGCAGAAACGTAGATTTTCCTGTACCGTTTACGCCGATGATGCCAATCTTGTCCTGATCCTCCATGCCGAAGGATGCATCTTGAAACAGTATTTTATCTCCATAACTTTTGTTTACCTGCTCTACGGTCAAGATATTCATTGGTCTGATCCCTACTTACATCTATAGATTTCGTTAATCGTTAATCGTTAATCGATGAATGAACTACATTATAACGCAACCAGCACTGCAGTCCCATATGCTGCTGCCCCGCCAAGAAGTGAGCTGAGCAGATTGACGGCATCATTGGACATCCACGAATACCCTCGCATGCGTTCGGTCTCCTGTCCGCAGTGCTGCGCCACCTCGACAGTTTTACCGCACGCCGAGCAGCGATACATCACCTGTACAGCCGCCCCGAGATATGAGTCAGCAAATGCACCGACCAATCCCCCGGCAAGGGCCGCCAGAACATATGAGAGTAACTCCGCGTTCATACCGCTCCATTCAGCCAGCAGCCATCCCCCGGCTCCGATCAGTACACTCCCTGCCGCTGCCGCTATGGAGCCCGCCCAGGATACGCCTCCCGATTCTCCGGCAGTCAGCACCTTTCCGTTAAGGACAGAACGCGGCGGCCGCCGGCTGAGGCTTCCTAACTCCGTCGCCCAGGTATCTGCCGTCACCGTAGCCATGACCCCTATAAACAGCAGCACCCACAACTCGGACGGAGCCCATGCGTTTAACAGACACAGCACCATGCCGATACCGCCGTTGGCGAATACTTGTCCTGCATCCCTCCGGCCGGTCTTGGCATAAGATTTCTCCAGATCAGCCTTGCGTTTCTTTCCATATCGGGAGAGCAGCGTAGAAGTAATGAAAAAAAGAAGCAGGGTCCCGAACCAAAACACGTTCCCTGCTCCATAATATATGGTGCCCATCAGAATAGCGGCAGCGGCTCCGGATTCCGATAGCGATCGTTTCCGGTAGGCCGCTCCCGCAACAATGATGGCGCCTGCGGCTCCAATCAGCCAATCCATCTGCAATCCCTCCCATGATAGCTTGCCAGATTACCCGATTTCGCAGCGGCCCAGACGGATGTCTCCCCAGAATAACTCGAATACATCCCCCGATTCAGTTGGACCGACACCTGCCGGCGTTCCCGTGAAGATTAAATCCCCTTTGCCAAGACCATAAAATTCGCCAATATAATCAATAATGCGCTGAAGGGAGAAGATCATATCCTTCACGTTCCCCCGCTGCACCTCATCGCCATTCTTCAATACGGTGAAATCCGTAGCCGCCAGCTTTGCGGTTCCCGGGAATGTTATGGATGGGGTAAGGGGCGCAGAGGATTTGAAGGCTTTCGCCGCGGTCCATGGATGCCCCTTCTCCTTAATCACCGTCTGAACGTCACGCAGTGTGAAATCAATGCCAAGGGCCATTGTTTTTACAAGCTCATCAACCGTCATCCCTGGAGAGTAATCCTCCGCGAGCTGAATGACAAGCTCCCCTTCAAAATGAAGACTGCCGCGATCCAGGGGCAGCTGCAGCACGCTTCCGTCCAGCGGAACGACCGCATGGGAAGGCTTGAGAAAGATCATCGGTTCTTCCGGCACGGCATTGCCGAGCTCGGCGGCATGCAATTGATAATTACGACCAACGCAATATACGTTATTGACTAGGGCACACATACATTAAAACCTCCATTTTCTTCGCCAGAATGGAACTTTTGGTGCAATTTTATGAATAAAAATCTGACCCCAAGTATCGGGCCGGTTCGTGCAGATCATGATGGCCGGATTCATTCTTGCCAGTGATCTCATACTTTTCGCATCATCCACCGTCCACGCCATGGGGGTGATGCCATTCTTCACCAAATCCGACGCAAAGGCTGCATCCAGATGAGAATAACCAATGGATAAAAAAGAGCATTTCATTTGCTTCAAGCGTGATAACAAATTACGGGGATGAGCATCGATAATAAGTCCTGTATTCACTTCGGGATCCAGTTCCTTCGCTTTAATCAAGGCTTTCGGCTCGAAGGAGGTGAGCACCACATCCGGGAGCATCCGGTGAGCATGGACCCGCTCCAGCACAGCCTCTTCCAGACCTGGATACATATCTCCGCTCGTCTTGAGCTCGATATTAAGTTTCAATCGTCCTTTGACAAGCTGCAAGACTTCATCCAGTGAAGGAACCTGCTCCCCCCTGAATTGACGTCCCTTCCATTCTCCAGCGTCCATTCTCCGGATTTCCTGCCAAGTTAGATCCTTCACCTTGCCCCGGCCTGTTGTCGTACGATCTACGCTGAAATCATGTATGACTACAGGGACTCCATCCTGAGTCAGCTGCACATCGATTTCCATCCAGTGCACAAAAGGCTCATCCATCGCCATCTGAATGGCTGCGCGCGTATTTTCAGGTGCGATACCGGAAAATCCCCGGTGAGCCACACATAAATTGTTCATGGTGGGACCTCCTTGGTGTAACTGTTAACGAATTAACATTATTCCACTGTTTTACCTGTTATAACTTCACCATCCGGTGCTATTTTGACACCGCCGATGGATCGCTTCTGTACCTCCTGCAGCAAAGCTTGAGCTTCTTCGCCTTCCAGCGGAATGACCTGTCCGATCTCCGTTCGGTATGGCGTCAGCTTCAGGTCACAGTCTCCTTGACGGCTGCACGAGGCTTGGAATACGGCAGTGCTCCACGTATCGGCATTCCCCGATTTGGTAAATATAAAATTGCCGGTGCTGTACGCGATCCATTTGCCTTTATACTGCTCCAAGCCCTGCAGCACATGCGGATGCCCTCCGATAATCAGATCCGCTCCACCGTCAATGAACGCACGCGACAGATTGATCTGGTATGAATTTGGCGTCTTGTGAAGCTCTTCTCCCCAATGGGCGATCACAACGACCAGATCGGCTTTGGAACGCGCGTCCTGAATCGCTTCAACCGCCTTCGGCAGAACGTGATCATAGGCACCCGCTACGCCCGGCCTGTTCTCCAGGGCATACCAGGACGTCTCCGGGAGGACACGGCTGAATCCAAGCAGTGCAACCGTCATGCCCTGCAGCTCGAAATACTGTGCCGCAAAGGCTTCTTCTTCATTACGGCCTGCTCCAACATAGCGGATATCATGGTCCTTCAGATGTTTCAAGGTATCCAGAAGTCCTTCCTGACCTTGGTCGAGAATGTGATTGTTAGCCAGATTAACAGCTTCTATCCCTGCTTCTCGAAGGGAAGGCAGAACCTCAGGCGAGGTCTTGAATACAAATTTCTTATTGGCCGCGCCAACTCCCCCGGTCGTGACCGGGGTCTCCAGATTGAGAACGGTCAAATCATCCTCCAGAAATGCGGTGCCCAAGTGCTTGTATGGATAGTCATACCCATGTCTCTTCAGCGCATCCTCCACTTTGCCAGAGAATAAGGTATCCCCGGCAAAATGCATGATCACCCGTTGGTTGTCATTGGTGCCGGCTGGTTCATCGGCTCCACTGTCTGCAGGTTCGGATGTATCGGGATCCCATTGTTCATCGGGCTCATCCGTATTCGGGTGGGCCGAATCCGTTCCCTCGCCGCCGGACTGCTGCCCGGAACCCGGCTGATCCGGATCGTTCCCTTCCACGCCAAATTCCGGCATACCAGGCAGATGTGCCGTTTGTTGAACAGGATCTTCTCTAAATTTAAAATGATAGACAAGCAAAGCAGCAATCATCAAAATCAGACATAGGTTGAGTATGATCCAAACCTGTCCGGTTCGCTGCTTACGGGCCTTCTTCTCGGCCTTGCTCTTCTCTGATCGTGACAGTTGCATAGGTCACTCCTTTATTCACTTATAAGATCGCGCAATAGCGCAATAAGTCGCTCCCTCTATTATACCAGCTTCCCGGCAAAGAATAGAACCCCCCGTCACCGGGGAGTTCTATATCCATGTTTCATATTCAAATTTTGCGAATAACGGCTTTACAGTCCAATCAGCGTGATCACGGAATCACTGAGCGCTTCCATATAGAGCGGATCGCTGTTCAGCGAATCGATACGCTCAAGCCGCATATCCATTTCCTTGGCAATGCTTTTGGCTTCGATATCCAGATCATACAATACCTCAAGATGGTCTGATACGAATCCGACCGGTGCAACCAGCACATCCTCAACCTGCTCCTCTTTATTCAGAGTTTGCAGTGTGTCCAGAATATCCGGGCCAAGCCAAGGCTCGGCTGTCCGGCCCGCACTTTGCCAAGTAAACTGCCATTTCTTCACGCCAGCTCTTTCCGCTACTGCTTTGGAAGTCTCAAGCAGCTGCTCCTGATAAGGATCTCCTACGGACAAGATACGCTCAGGAAGACTGTGCGCGCTAAACAGCACTCTCACGCTGTCCCGATCAGCGCCTGCCTCTTCGAACTGATTCAGCTTGGCAGACACGCGGCCTGCAAAAGCCTCGATCAGTTTCGGGTGCATGTGATAACTCTCCACGAACGAAATCTGAAGTCCCAGCTCATCCGCTTTGGCTTGAGCACGCTTCACATAGGAACCCACACTCATCGTGGAATAATGGGGAGCAAGCACGATGCCGACAGCTTCCTTAATGCCGTCCTGCACCATTTGCTCAACACCGTCTTCAATGTACGGGGCAGCGTGCTTCAATCCCTGATAGCATACAAATTCAAGGTCGGCACTGCGCGGATCTACATTTAACGTATCCTGCAGCGTCCGAACCTGACGATCTGTGTTCTCACGGAGCGGAAACACACCTCCCACAATCGCCTCATAGCGGTCGGTCAGCTCCTTAAGCTGCTCCTCCGTCGGCTTGTTTCCGCGACGGATATGGGTATAATAACTCTCGATTCCTTCCATGTTCTCAGGTGTGCCGTAGGACATAACCAATACACCAATCTTGTTCTTCATACCATCTCACCTCTGACTAATAAAATATTCACCTTTTAAGAACGTTGTGCACCTGCCTGTAGTGCCTGTGCCGAATACTCATGGATGTAGGATGTCAGCTCACGCAGCTTCTCCAGGGAAGCCTCCGGAAATAAACCGTGCCCTAGATTAAACACAAAGCCCGGCTCCTGAATCCCTTGATCGATGATCTCCTTCGCATACTGCTGAATGACCGGCATCGGTCCGGTCAGCACGGTCGGGTCCAGGTTACCCTGAACAGCATATTTATGCTCTAAACGGCGGCGTCCTTCTGCAATTGACACTCTCCAATCCAGGCCGATCACATCAACGCTGAGATCCGTTAGCGTAGGCAGCAGCTCTCCTGAGCTTACGCCAGGAAAATAAATTTTCGGAACGTGCAGATCCTGAAGCTCTGCAAAAATACGCTTGATGGTAGGAAGCACGAAGGTTTGGAAATCCTGCGGGGACAAGGCCCCCACCCAGCTGTCGAACAATTGAAACGCTTTCCCTCCGTTCGCTACGTGGGCGCGCAAATAAGCAATCACCATGTCTCCGAGTTTATCCATCAGGGAGAACCATACCTTCGGCTCGCTGTACATGAGCTCTTTCGTACGCAGATAGTTCTTGGATGGTCTTCCTTCGATCAGATAGCTGGCAATTGTAAACGGAGCACCGGCAAATGTAATCAGCGGTACTTCAAGCTCCTTGTCCAAGATGCGGATTGTTTCCAGCACATGTCCAAGATCGCCTTCCACATCAATAGGGCGAAGCTTCTCTACGTCCGCTGCAGATCGGATCGGATTGTCGATCACAGGCCCGATATTTTTCACAATATCGAAGTCTACCCCGATCGATGCAACGGGATTCATAATATCGGAATATAAAATAGCTGCGTCCACACCGAGCTTCCGTACCGGCATCAAGGTTACTTCAGCCGCCAGCTCCGGTTGACTGCATATTTCCAGAAGGGAGTACTTTTCTTTGATCTTTCGATACTCCGGGTCATAGCGTCCCGCTTGTCGCATGTACCACACAGGAACATGGCTTACTTCCTGCTTACGGCAAGCGCGGATAAATTGATCGTTATAGGTCATGATTACGGCCCCCATCAGTGTATAAAGTTTCCTATAGAACATTATGCCCTTTTTAAAAGTAAGTAACAACCGTCTTACATGGACATCCTATGAAAATCGCATGACAATCTTATGACATTGTTAGCTTTTGGCATTTTTCAAATATGTTATACTGGAAGAACGGCAATTTTAGGGTAAGACTCCATTCGTCCGGTTCATTCCGGACTCGACAGCTTAGAAAGGAAGTGACGGGCACATTGACCAATTGGAAAATCAATCTCATTGTGCTTTGGTTCGGACAGTTTTTGGTCAACTCCGGGATGACGATGATCACCCCGTTCCTGACATTGTATTTGGCGCAGGACCTGAATGTTGTAGGGGACCGGGAAATAGGACTATGGGCAGGATTGATATTCGCAGCCAACTTCCTGACATCATTCATTTTTCAGCCGATCTGGGGAAAAGTCGCGGACAAGTACGGTCGTAAACTGATGCTGCTGCGTTCCGGATTCGGCATGGCGCTTGTCATTGCGTGTATGGGCTTTGCCACCCATCCGTGGCATTTGCTCGTTCTCCGTCTTCTGAACGGTACCATATCGGGATTTAACCCGGCGGCTATCTCCCTCGTATCGGGGACCACGCCAAAGAACCGGATGGGATTTGCCATGGGCATCATGCAGTCCGGACAAGTTGCCGGCACGATACTCGGTCCATTAATTGGCGGACTCATGGCCAGTTGGGTCGGGTTCCGGCCAATCTTCTATATTACGGGCGGACTGATATTTGCAGCTTCGCTGCTCGCTTTGTTCCTCGTCGAAGAGAATTTCAACCGTGAGCAGGCGGCCCGGGCACCTCAGACTTCGGTTATCGCCGGACTGAAGGAGCTGAGCCACATTCCGCAGCTGCCGTCCTTGTTCGCGGTCACGTTCCTGCTTCAATTCGCCATGATCAGTCCGATGGCGCTGCTTCCGCTGTATGTTCAGAAGCTGCATGGGTCGGCGGTTGATATCGCCATATGGGCCGGGTTCGTTGTAGCGGTGACAGGGCTCTCGAACATGATCGCCTCGCCGATTCTCGGCAAGCTCAGCGACAAGGTCGGGGCACACCGGATCTTGACGTATGCCTTGATCGGAACGGGACTTACGCTGATCCCGCAGGCTTTTGTGCAGTCCGTATGGCAGCTCATCATCGTACGGTTTATGATGGGGGTCTTTATGGGCGGATTATTGCCGAGTGTCAACGCGCTGATTCGCTCCTATACCCCGGACGGCATGGAAAGCCGCTCCTTCGGCTTCAACACAAGCTCACTTGCGCTTGGCAACATGCTCGGAGCAGTGATCGGCGGGTTCTTGTCCGGATTCATCGGAATTGAGGGGCTGTTTATTACTTCAGGCTGCCTGCTGATCATCAACATGATCTGGGTGAGGCGGAAGCTGTTCTCAGACAAACCCTCGCCCAAGTACCGTTAGATATACAATTCCTGATGGCACCGCTCCAATATCGCTCCAAATTGCAAGGGGCTGTCCGTGGTCACAATCGACCCGAGGACAGCCCCTTTGTTATGAATCAGATCAGATGGCAAGCAGCAAAATGACCTGTGGAAACCTCCCTGAAATCAGGGATCTGCTGTTTGCATACGGCATACGGACACATATAGGTGTGGATACTGTTAAAGAATTCATACACTGGCCCAAATCTGACTTCCAGTCGACAGTCCAATGGCTGCACTCCTTCCCATGCTCATCTTATCGTTCAGTACACAACATCATGGTGTGTTTAATCATTTAACGCGTGCAAGGATCAACCCGTCATAGGCAGGCAGCAGCGTGCTAACCAGCCTCTCGTCGGTGGCAATGATTTCATTAAAACGGCGTACCGCCTGAACCGAAGGTCCGTTTTTCTCCGAATTCAACGTTCTTCCCCGCAAAAAGCAGTTATCCCCGGCGATGAGGGCACCCGGATTTGCAAGCTCCATCGCATATTCCAAGTACAGAGGATAATTCTCCTTATCCGCATCAATAAAGAAAAAATCAAATGTCCGCCCTTCCCGCTTCAGAGCCGCCAGGCTATCCGCAGCCGGACCGATCCGGTATTCCACCCGATCCTTGAAGCCGGCCTTCTCCAGATGAGCGCCCGCAAGCGCCGCGTACTCCTCCTTCAATTCCAGTGAAGTGAGTTTACCGTCAGCAGGAAGCCCGCGGCACAGACAGATTCCGCTGTATCCGCCAAGCGCACCGATCTCAAGAATATTCCGTGCGCCGGCTGTCTGTACGAGCAGGGTCAGCAGCCGGCCGTAAGCCGGTGCCACCGAAACCTCGGGCATGCCATGTTCGCGAATGGCCTCTATCACAAGCTGAAGCTCTTCATCTTCAGGATATAATTGGTTAACATAATCATCAGGGGTCGTAAGCAATGACGCTGCCTCCTTTTTCTTAGTAGCATACCTTATTTCCCGTTAAACCTAACGAGATCTATCATATGATAATTGTCTTAGTCAATGCAATCGCCTATACTATATAGATTGAACCGGCGGCGACTATCGCCGTACACATGTTAAATGGAGTTGACATCGTTAATGCCTCGATTACAATTGATCGCGACAGCCCCGATGGGGCTTGAAGCCGTTGTTGCCCGCGAGCTGAAAGAGCTCGGGTACACGGACATGGAAGTAGAGAATGGTAGAGTTACCTTTACGGGTGACCTGATTGATATTTGCCGCTGTAATCTGTGGCTCCGTACGTCAGATCGTATCCTCGTCAAAATGGGTGAGTTCAAGGCTTTCACCTTTGATGAGCTGTTTGAAGGAACGAAGGCCCTTCCGTGGGAAGAATGGATTCCGGCGGATGGTGAGTTCCCTGTGGAAGGCCGATCCCATAAATCGCAGCTTAGCAGCGTTCCTGCTTGCCAAGGTATCGTGAAAAAAGCGATCGTGGAGAAGCTGAAGCTCTCGCATCGTACGGAATGGTTCCCCGAGGACGGTCCCCGTTATGTAGTTGAAGTGTCCTTGCTGAAGGATCGCGCCATACTGACGCTCGATACGACGGGACCTGCCCTTCATAAACGCGGTTACCGCAAGCTGGTAACGGAAGCTCCACTGAAGGAAACTATGGCTTCCGCTCTGCTGCAGCTGAGCCGCTGGGGACCGCATCGCCCGCTGTATGACCCGTGCTGCGGTTCAGGCACCATTCTGATTGAAGCCGCTATGCTGGCCTGGAACATCGCTCCCGGCATGCGCCGCTCGTTCCCGTCCGAGCATTGGGATATCATCGGGAACGACCTCTGGGAAGATGCGCGCGAGGAAGCATTTGACGCTGTGAAGGACGATATTCCGCTGCAGATTGCTGGGAGCGATATCGATCCGAAAGCCATCGAAGTCGCCAGGGCGTCTGCCAAGAGTGCCGGTCTCGCCGGAGAAATCGAGTTCAACGTTCTTCCTGCAGCCAAGGCCATTCCTGAAGGTGAATTCGGATGTATTATAACCAATCCGCCCTATGGGGAACGATTGAGCGAGAAAGAGGAGGTTGAACGTCTGATCCGCCAGCTCGGATCTGTGACGCACTCGCTTCCGACCTGGTCCTTCTTCGCACTGAGCCCGACCAAACAGTTCGAGCATTACTTCGGCCGCAAGGCAGACAAGCGCCGCAAGCTGTTCAATGGCCGGATTGAATGCCAGTACTATCAATATCTGGGTCCCCTGCCGCCGCGTAATAAACCGGCAGAATAATATAATGATCCTACTTCCATCGCCGCCCACGGGCGGCTTTTTTTGCGAGGGCTCCGTTTGAATTCATGCCGGCCCAAACTATAATCTAAAGAATAATGCTGGTGAAGGAGGATATGCCATTGCTCTCATCCCATTCATGGATTGATATCCGAAGACGGGCCTCCAAAGGGCTCCATTACCGATATACCGGATATTTATTATTCCTTGTCCTTATGATGTACAAGCTCATCCTGCTGGATCATCATCTCCATATTTCCAATATGAAGCTCGATCAAGCAGACTATATCATAGCCGTGGGCTCGCTTCTGCTGGTCTCCTTCTGGACCTTTTGGCTTCCGCCAAGAGGCAGGCTTGTATCGCTAACTTTACTGAATCTGCTGTGGACAGGCATCCTGTACGCCGATTTGATCTACTACCGTTACTTCGATGATTTCATCACGGTACCGGTGCTCCTGCAGGCCGGGCAAGTCGGCTCCCTCGGAGACAGCATCCGTTCTCTTATTCACGGGTATGACCTGTTCTTTTTCCTGGATTGGCTGATCATCGTTCCGTTTACGGCAGTCATGGTATTCCGCAAACGGAGATCGACCACGAATGGTTACCTGTTCCCTGGTGAACAACGCCAGCAGCGTCACAAGCGGATCAATCGCCGTTTGGTAACAGGTACGCTCGTTCTCATCCTTGGTCTTGTCATGACTTTTGTTCCTATCAAAAGAGCTTCGGATACATGGGCGGTAGGCTTGTTTGAGGGCAATTGGTGGAATATCACGCTTTATAACGTGACGGGGCTGATCGGCTTCCACGGATATGATATTTACCGATATGGCCGGGATCACCTGATTGGCCAGCCCAAGCTGGCTGAGGAGGAGGTCAATCAGGTCAAGGCCTGGTTTGATGCCAAACGTATGAAGCCATCCGGTTCTGACGCTTGGTTTGGCAAGTATAAAAACAGTAATGTTATTACGATTCAGACGGAAGCCTTCATGAATTTTGTCGTTGGCCAGTCCGTCGAGGGTCAGGAAATCACGCCGAACTTCAACCGATTGATGAAAGAGAGCATGTATTTCAGCAATTTTTATCATCAAACCGGGCAGGGAAGAACGTCCGATGCGGACTTTGTCACACACAGTTCCCTGCTGCCGCTGCCCACGGGTTCCGTGTTTACGCGGTATGCCGATCGTGAATACGATACCCTTCCGGAGATTCTGAAGGAACAGGGCTATGCCGCAAATGTTTTCCACGCCTATGACAGCAGCTTCTGGAACCGGACGACGATGTATCGGGAAATGAAGTATGATCGGTTTTACAGCAAAAAAGATTTTGATATGACCGATGTGCTGGGATGGTCACTCAGTGACAAAGCGTTTTTGGAGCAATCGCTGAATGAGATGGACAGCATCAAGCAGCCCTTCTACTCCTTCCTGATCACGTTAACGAGCCATCATCCGTATTATGTGCCGAAGGATGCCCGGAAGCTGGATACAGGTGCTTTTGAAGGCACGATGTTCGGGGATTATTTACAGTCGATCCATTATGTTGACGAAGCTTTCGGCCAGTTCGTGGACCAGATGAAAGAGCAAGGATTATGGGATAACACCATGCTGATCATCTACGGCGACCACGACAATTCGATCAAGGACAAAGCGGACTACGAGAAGTTCCTCGGACGGGAGCTGAACGCGCTCGACATGGAACAAATCATGAACCAGGTTCCCCTGCTGATCCGCTTGCCGGACGGCGAAAATGCGGGAGTATATTCAGATGCCGCCGGCATGATGAACGTGACGCCGAGCATCCTGCATCTGCTGGGTGTGCCTAGCGAGCCGTATTACTGGATCGGAAGTCATTTGTTTGATGAGGAGCCGCGTCTGATTCCGCTTCGCAGCGGCGCTTTTTCCGATGAAAAGGTGTTCTACCTGCCTTCCGAAACGGCCGGGCTTGAAGGTGGAACCTGTTATGATCTGGTGACGCGTCAGCCAACCGACATCCAGGCATGTCGTGATGGATATGATGAGACGCAAAAGCAGCTTAAGATATCGGATCAAGTCATAACGTATGATTTGCTGAAGCAATTCAAAACACAGGGCGGAGTAGAAACGAAGTAACAAGGCAGCCAGACCAGGCATCCTTACCTTTGTTCTCTTTGCAAAAACGAGGGTTTCTCAAAAGATCTTAGATCTTGCGGGAAGCCCTTTTTGCGTTTGAAGCCGCTCCATGTACGAATCGTTCCTGCTGGTTGATCGCAAGAAAGCCCGGAAGCCAGAACGATTTCGCTCGCCCATATCTTTTATCAAGCGTCCACAATAAAAAATAAACCATAACGGCGTGAGTAACATCCTGAGCACCGCTATGGTTTATTTGAATTGTATTACTTTTGCCGGTATTTTTATTATGCTGCAGCAACTGATCACGCGCATAAAGTCATTTATTCTAGCTGCTCCATACAGCTCACAATTCAAGCCCGATGGGATATTGACTTCTGACGTCTTCTCCAGCTGACAAGCGCTCCGTACAAGAGCAAGAGTCCCATGATTGCAACGCAGGCAACGATCCCCAGCGTCAAGTAGGCAATGTCGGGTGCAAAAAGACGGATGGAGTTCCACGGCGAACTTGACAAACTCGTAAACAGTGGAATGATACCACCTGAAATAACAAAGAGAATCAAGCTAAACGGAAGAGCAAGGTGTAGCTTAAAGCTACGTTTATTCGTTATGATAAGCATCCATACAACGATGATCATCAAGATGATCCATATTCCTGCTAACAGCCAAATCAATGGATGGGTCCCCACGGAAAGCGGCTTCGGGTCTTGCCCATCAATTATGCTCCTCAGATCTTTTGATACCTGTATTAGTCTGGCTTCCTCAAGAATATGGTCCTTGTTGCTCAGAATGACGGCACCCATACCCCGATCCGGGATAAAAAAGATCTCCGCGCGAGCCTCAGGTGTTGATCCTGAATGCCATAACATGGCCTCCCCTTGGTCTGTCTCACTTATTCTCCAGCCTAATCCATAGGCACGATCAGTCCTATACTGGACCAGTGGTGACAGGAACAGCTCCTTGTATTCACGGCGGATCAAGCCTTCGTTCTCCTGAAGCAGAAACTGGAGATAACGCGCCATATCGTCAATGCTGGCTGTGATGTAACCATATGAAGCACCGCTGTTATCATACGGTATACTGCTTACTCTAGGATAACCAAACCAGGATTGAAACCCCTTCTCAAATCCGGTCTGGGCAGCCCGCTTCTCATCCGCCGCAGCCATGCTCATACCCAGCGGTCCAAACACATGCTTCTCCATGTAATCAGCATAGGATTGCCCGGACACTTCCTCCAGAATAGCACCCAGAATCATATAATTGGCATTACTGTATTGATGCTCTTCCCCAGGCGCCTTGCTAAGCTTCTCCCTGGAGAGATTACGAACATTCTCTTTCAAGGTAGAAGCCTCCTTGGCAGCCACATCGGAATACTCCAAGCCCGTAAATGTACTGTAGCCGCTCGTTTGTGCCAGCAATTGTCTTATCGTTATCGATGATACCTCGGGAGAAGTTTCCTCCGTAAACCACGGAAGATAATCTCCAACAGACCCATCCAGATCCACCTGACCGGACTCCAAAAGTTGAACAATCCCCAAAGCCGTCATGGATTTAGAAATTGATCCGAGTAAGAACGGGGTCTTGGAACTGACAGCGTTGCCCTCCCCAGTTACACCATAGCTGTTCGTAAACACAATATCCTCATCCTGCACGACTGCAACAGAAAGACCAGGAATCTTGTATTCCTCCATCATCTCTTTCATATACAGATCAATCTTTCCAAATCGTGCATCTTCCGCTTCAACTGCATGATCGAATGTTGGAAACAGGAATACCAGTACGGACAAGATCGTAAACATCCACTTCTTTCTCATGTTACGCTCCCAGCTTCCGTTTCCGGGAAAGGACGTCGATGTTTTCTTTTGTCATAAACATAGGCCACCAGCGTAATAACAGAAGATATCAAAAGGCTGAATAATATCAGAAGCATATTCCACCACGTCTGATCAGATATCCGATATAGTAAATGGAAGCCCGTAATCTCATACCCATTTACCCATGCCGTTGTTAATGAGAAGGAAAATGCCAACTGGCAAATGACGTATACCGCAGCAAAAATAAGCGGATACTTCAGAAATCCCCACAACCTTCCTGTGCTGGTTCGCTCTCCGGAGTCTTTCGGAGCAGGGGTGGATTGACTGGGGTCACTTACTCTTGAAAAGCCTTGTACCTCTGCATAGTCTCTGACATAAATAATGGGAGAGTCCAAATCTTGAAGTCCCATCTCTCCGTGCTCCCTGCATGCCTCCAAGTGTTCCTGAATTTGGGCTACCATTTCTTCCATCTGATGAGGCGTAATATCGTAGTTTTTCAATTCTTGACGGACTATGGTTATAAATTGTTCTTCTTCATAGGATAGTGTCATGATCTCCCGCTCTCCCGTTCCTCGCCGTTTGCATATAGCTGCACATTCGCTGATAACAGTGACCGAATATCCTGTTGCAGCTCCTGCCATTCCTGAATCTTGTTGTCCAGAAATACCCTTCCATTTGGCGTTATTTCATAATACACTCTGGCCTTACCACTATCACTAAATTCTCTTGTATCCGTGACCCACCTCTGGTCTTTCAGCTTCGACAAGATCGGATAAATGCTGCCTACTCCCTTCAATTTCAGTTGATGTTTCTCAAGCTCCTTCATAATCTCGTAACCGTAACTCTTGCCATTGCTCAGAATGGCCAACACACACATCTCCAAATGTCCTTTAATTAGACTTGTTCTATCCATGACATGAATTTAACAGAAATATATATCGGAATCAAGTATATATTTCTAAGATATATATTTGATTCATAAAAATTTAAAAAACCCGTTCAAGAGCTTACAGGCTCTTAAACGGGCTGCACAGGATTTATAACTACTTTTTAGCTGAACGAAGCTTGGACAGACGCTCCTGCTCCTCACCTAACAACTCTTCCGCCAATTCAACGGCGTTCGGATTCCCTTGTTCGATCACCTGATCGACCGCGCGTTCTGTGTGGGACAACGAATTCTCCGCTTGCTGAATTAACTGGTCCGTCGGATGCGACAATGCCGAAGATACGGCACGGTGCAGCTTCTCCACGGAATCAAGCGCACTGTTGCTGGGACTGTTGGAATGAAGACTGGAATCGTGACTGTTCATGACGGAAACTCCCTTCAATAGTTGTTGGTTCCTGTTGCCCTCTTAGCATGGATGGCTGAGTCAGGAACTATACCCGCAGGATGGGAATTTCCGTGAATACTTCAACTTGAATGCATATGGATCATTATTTGACAAACGCTAACGCCTTCGCCAGCACCTCATCCTCTGTTGGTGCGCTGACATAGCGGCCGTTAATATAAATAAACGCGCGTTTGCCGCATGGACCGCAATAGGATTTACAGCCGATCTTAATATCGGCATCCGGGGCCAATTTCTGAATCTTCGGGATCATTGTTTTCAACCTTGTGTGTCTGCATTTCTCGCAAACGCGGATATCGTTAGCCATGGAATATTACCTTCTTCATTCTGAAGTGACCTAGTGGTCGCCGTGATTGCCTTGGGTCGGATTTGTAATCACAAAACCTTCCTCAGGGAAATAAAGATAGTCGATTTTGACACCGTCCAGGAAGGGTTGTCCAGCCTCCAAGATGACGTCGATCTCTTTATCTGTGGAGACAACGACATCCGTTTCCTTAGGTGTATCCATGTCGAGCCCGTAATGGGCATGATCTCCATGCGCGTGGGTAACCACGACGCGAAGTTTCTTGCCCGTGTTCTCTTCCTTGTCCAGCTCTCGCTTTATAACCTTGGCCGCATTGCGGGTAATTTTACATTTCACGTATATTCATCTCCTCACGGATGGTTCATTCAATATGTTATTGTAGACCCCAGCCGACTTTTTCGCAAGGGCCCTGTCTATTCCGGAGCCTGAATTCCGCCTATCGGGCACGCTTGCAGGTACCTTGTTATCTAGCTGGGCAGACTCGGGTATTGCGCTCGACACGGGATACAAACCAGTTCATCAGCAGCATCGTAAATCCGATATCATCAATCGGCAGCAGAGGCATCAAGTCCGGCAGCACCCAGTACAGCGCAACCGGAATCAGGAATAACAGCTTGTCCCCTAGCGCAACCTGGGAAGAGGTCAAGTAACCGAATATCCGCTGGAATACGTGCGACCAGCGCCGAAGCGACCATAATCTTCTCCACTTCATGGTGTTTCCCTCCATTTCAACTGCATGTCTATATATCATTACCCAATTCACGAATCTCTAAGAAAACCTTAGCATCACGGTATTCGAGACCCTTACATTCGGTATAGGCGAAAAGAGACCACTGCCATGATCCATTATAGCAGCGGCCGTCTTTCTCTGTATATGCTATACGTTGCAGTGCCTTTTTCGTTTCAAAACAGCCTATCTCAAAGACATGAACGCAGCCAGGACGGATCCCACCTCTACACACAGATCTTCGAAATCTTCGAGCGGCAGCGGATTAATGCCATAACCAATCTCCACGGTGAAACCCGGCTTCCGAAAATGCTGAATAAACCAATCTTTGTAACCCGCATCACTGCCCTGCAGCTTAACCGGACGATAACCGCTTGCCTGACCCAATGTTCTGGCCATACCCTCGCTTTCCGGCGGCTCGTAATCCCGATAATTCCAATAGATCTCTTTCCCCTGACTATGAAGCGAGATCGCACGATCCGGTGAGATGTCCAGGGTATGCTGATACAACACGATGGCTTCCGCCTCGCATAACGGTGCGCTTCCCGCATAATCCTGCGGCGAAGGCCTGACCTTCCCCCTACGCGCCACTTCCTCATCCCAGTGGGCAGGGAATTGGTCTCCCAGATCTACACCGTTAATATTGGCTTTCCAGCGGCGAAAATCCTCACGCCCGCTATTCCATTCAATAAGACGCTCGTAATATGGATGAGAAGGCGTAACCCCTTCTTGTACAAGCTCTACGCCGTCCGGATTCGCCATCGGCACAATCCATAATGTATAGTTTCGGTACCACTCATCCGGCTCATTAGAATAGACCGATGAACCTTCCGTCAAGGCTTGGGCGTATTCCTCCAGAAACCGCATCAGGCAGGGGCTCGTCATCCATTCATTGGCATGCAAAGCGGCATTGATGTGAAGGTTTTTAGGGCCTCTACCGATTTTAGCTGCATAAATCGGTTTGCCCATAACACTCCTGCCGATGATACTCCACTCGATTGCAGGATAATGCAGCTGCATCTCTTGTATATCCCGCTCCAAATCCCGCGGTCCATATTCGCCGGATAATCGTATCCAATGTTTATGCGTTGTTGCCGGAAGGACAATCGTTTTTCCCTGTGGCAGATGGTTCGCCGATAACCCGGGGTTCAGCTCTTCCAGAGCTTCCTTCCGAAAACGAAAGGTCGCGGCAATACTATCAAAGGTATCATGTTCCTGAATAACATACCGTCGCCGCAATGAAGTAGGAAGATATAACATTTGTCCCTGCTGGAGGTACGGCTGCTGCGCCGCCCATGGATTCGCCGTAATCAGCTGTTCAAACGCCAGACTGTATCTGGCCGCCACGCGCCTAAGCGTATCGCCTTTCTGTACGACATATTGCTGCATAATGGATTCCTTTCCGCGGCAAGGCCGCTTCGATTAGCGTCCATTCCATGTATATGAGCAGCTGGTTGTCCAACATGTATGCTGTGAAATTGAATAAGCAGACCGCTAAGGTGATATCCCTTGTCCGGCCTGCTTATGTTGATGACCTTCATCGTTCCTGATAAGCCCAAGGAAATGAACCATAGATTATAGCTTCGTAATTTGCCAAACAACCGGCGTCCGCTTGATATGATCCCCGAGCCATTCCGTAGCGATGCTCTGGAAAATCACCGGATCTCCTGTACAGAAGAATTGATGCACCGGGCTTTCCTCACTGCTTGCGAGTTGGCCTTTATCGTACAGAATGGTACTGACTTCACGTGCTGTCTCATCGGCGGAGCTGATCAGCTTGACAGCCGGACCCATGACGGTCTGAATGGTATTCCTGAGAAACGGATAATGTGTGCAGCCCAGGATAAGGCAATCTATGGACGTGTCCTTGATGCCTCTCAGGGATTCTTGCACAACCTGCAAGGATTCCTTAGAGCGAAATAATCCATGTTCGACGAGCGGCACCAGCTTAGGGCAGGCTTGGCTCTGCACCTCGACATAAGGTGACAGCTGTTTCAGAGCCGCTGTATACGCTCCACTGCCAATGGTACCCGTTGTGCCGATCACGCCGACATTACCGGTCTTGGTTGCACTGATTGCGGCTCTGGCACCGGGGTGAATAACACCGATTACCGGAACAGACACTTTAGACGAAATATAATCGAGCGCCGCCGCCGTTGCTGTATTACAGGCGATAACAATCATTTTGGGATCATATTGAATTAAATAATCTACAATTTGCTCCGTAAATAATCGGACTTCTTCCGGCGTACGGGGTCCGTAGGGTGCGCGGGCTGTATCTCCGAAATAAATAATCTTCTCTCTCGGGAGCTGTCTCATCACTTCTTTAGCGACAGTCAGCCCGCCCACACCCGAGTCTAGTATTGCGATTGCTTGCTGCACGAACCCACCGCTTCCTTCTTATCAAATTCATGGTTTACAGTGATACCATATGTCATTTCGGATCGAAATGTACCTTAAATCTTACCCCAATTTACCTTTGTCTTCAATGAGGACGCCGCTGTAGAGCCCTCCTCTTACTTTGTTCATGCAATTGTAGGACTCTTGTGCTATTCGTCAAACGTGGGTAGTTTATACTATAATGAGTGCGCATAGTAAAGGAGAATATCACGTGAATGACAACATACATCCATCCGAACTTATGAAGTCGGCGGAACAATTTATCGGGCTCTGTTATGCAGAACTAAACCGGACTCAGGAAGAAGCGGAATCCCGGCTCATGGACATCCGCTCACAGATCGAGCTCACAGGTACATATGAGCATACGTCAGAGGAGCTGACGCACGGAGCTAAAATGGCCTGGCGAAACAGCAACCGCTGCATCGGCAGATTATTCTGGGATCGGCTCAAAGTAACCGATGCCAGACACTTGAGCAAGACTTCTGACATCTTTTCGGAGCTTATCCGGCATATCGAGAATGCCACCAATGGCGGAAAGATCGTACCGACCATTACGATTTTCCGACCATCCCGTCCAGGTGAACCCCCGCTCACGATCAAAAACCATCAATTAATACGATATGCGGGCTACGAAACGCCTGACGGTACAGTAGGTGACCCGGCTTCCATATCCTTCACGAAGGAATGCATGGAGCTTGGGTGGCAAGGTGATTTGACCCATCATGATGTCCTGCCGCTCGTTGTTCAGCAAGGCAACGAACCGCCGGAATGGCTGTCGATTCCACACTCCTCTGTACTGGAGGTTTCCTTGGAGCATCCGGAACTGCCGGACCTTATCGACCAGGGGTTAAAATGGTACGGGGTGCCCATCATATCGGATATGCTGCTGGAGATCGGCGGAATTATGTATACGGCCGCCCCGTTTAATGGCTGGTATATGGGAACCGAGATTGGAGCACGCAACTTGGCAGATAAGGAACGTTACAACAAACTTCCGCTTATTGCCGAGCTTATGGGGCAGGATACGTCCAGCGAATCCACCTTGTGGCGGGATCGCGCACTGGTTGAACTGAATTATGCCGTGCTCTATTCCTTCAAAAAAGCAGGCGTCAGCATCGTAGATCACCATACGGCGGCAACCCAGTTCGGCTTGTTTGAACGACGGGAAGAGCAGGCGAAGCGTGAGCTTACCGGGGATTGGAGCTGGTTGATCCCTCCAGTCTCACCAGCGACAACGCATATTTTTCATAAATCCTATAATAACGAAATCCGTTCGCCGTATTTTCATTACAGGAACAAGGGGCATTAATATCATCTCTCATCTCCAATTCACAGCAAAGCCGGGGTCTCAAATGAGACACCGGCTTTCATGTATTTTGGCATATTGCTTATCCTCATGAATGATGCGCTAGATACCGAATGCTAAACTCTTATTAATCGTTGACCTTCACATCCGAAGTGTAGGACGCAAACGGCTCTTCTTCAAAATCCTCGTCATCAAATGAAGAGACCTGCGCAACTTCTTCTTCAGCCAGCCAGCTCTCTTGCCGGTTACGCCATGACTGAATGTCGGAGATTACGTTCTCTGCCCGATCGGTCATGATCCCAATCAGATTAACACCTTGCTCTCCTACCTTCTCCGCTACCTCCTGAACCTTGCTGCCGATACCCCGGGCGCCGTCAGCAATATCCCCTCGAAGCTCTTTGCCGGATTTCGGAGCCAGAAGAAGCGCTGTAACGGAACCTGCAACACTGCCGATCAATACTCCCCAGAGGAGTCCTTTGCCCTTCTCTTTCATATCCCATCTCTCCTTCTATTTGGCCTGCCCTTCGCCGGACTTGGAGGTGTACCTGCTCCATGAATGCCAGAGTGTCATCCCGGCATCAACCCATCGGAACATCTCCCCGATTTGACGTTCATTATCGAGGCGTGCACGTTCCAAATGCTCAATGGCGGTGATGGAGGCTTTTTTCCCTACGGCGTGAACGGTATCTGCCGTCTTGGCTACCGCCGATGCAGCATCAGTCATGGAAGCGGCAAAAGCCTCGCCAGCTGCCAGCTGACGCTGAATCATCTCTAAAGAGACAGACGTTTGCCGGAGCACCTGCGAGGCCTCCTGTGCTAATTGAGTACTGTCTTCCTCAAGCCTGCTCAGCATGGCCTCGGTCCGGTTCAGCAGTTTCTTCATCGACAGCATCACGATGATCGCTGCTACCGCAATCAGAACGATGCCGACGCCAGCCACCAGCGCACTCCACTCTGTCATAGGGAACTCCTCCTTTCGTCCGACCGGGCGAATGCCTAGTCGCTTGATGCATTATAAGCAGGATGGGCTTGTATTGACACAACATCACAAGTTTTTTTATTTCCGGCAAGGAACAAAACCGGAATCCGCAGGGCTTCAGACAACGTGTGTTTATGGATGGATCCCCACATAGAAACAGACCGCTCAAGGGATTCTTGGCGGTCTGCTGCAAATAGTTATAGAGTCGAGCCTATATTAACTAACATGGGAACTGCTTCTAAAGAGATACAGCAAGCAGTTAATACATTTCATTTTTCAGATAATGGCGTACGTTCTCAGCAAACTGCTCCAGCACATCAGGCAGAGCGGCAGTTAAAGGATGAAGTGTATGCCTGTCCCATTCATAGTAGTCCTGAACGAGCGGTTTACGCAGTCTGACCAGCTCCAGCAGCACGGTATGAACCTCATGAGGGAACACCTTTTCCTCATGGTTGATGTCCATAATATCCTCATAGCTGCTGGCATCCCGCATAATAAACCCATCAATCAGATAACTTCCGACATCCGTAACGACCTCAATCGCCAGATGAAGCCCGCGCTCCTGTACCAAGCCAAGCACCAGGCCCCCATCCCATGATTGCGCCGCAGTCCGCAATCCTTCAGCTATTTCAGGGATCGCTTTCAGCCGCCGTTCAATTTGCTCTTGATTCACATAATACACGGCAAATCTCCTCCAGCCTGTTGTTGTATGTCTATTGTAAACCGCCTACACTTCAAAATCGACGCTAAGCGTATGATCTTTCACCGTATTAATGTAACGGATGACTTCCTGATGAACAGGATGAACGGCATAAGCCTGCAGATCTTCAAGGTTATCCACTTCAACTATTAAAGCCAAATCATAAGAGCGCTCGGAGCGAATAACATCAGCCCCCGCTTCTATGGATCTGAGCATCGGGATCTTCCCATCCATGTCGCGCAGCACCTGAACCGTTTTCTCAATATTCTCAGCCGTCGGCTCCTTCAATTTAAAAAACACAATATGTTTAATCATCGCCCGTTCCTCCATCTCTCGCGTTTATGTAATTCTCCCGTATCTATCATAACCCGTTCGTCCAAAAAAAGAAATCGCTCTCACCTACATGCAGGCCGGTAAACCGTCCCGATACGGAGCCCGAGAAAACAAAACAGGAGCATCGTCCGGCTGCTGCCGGAACGCGCTCCTGATAGAACTTCCTGTTATTGATAATTGTCATTGATATCATGAACTTAGACGGCTCAGCATGTTCTGGGCAATCCATATGCCCGCCGCCCCGGCTTGAGCAAGTCCCCTCGTAATTCCGGCTCCATCGCCACCACAGAATAGACCCTTGATCTCCGTCTCGAAGGACTCCGTCAGCTTCGGCCGAGCGGAGTAGAACTTCGCCTCTACCCCGTAGAACAGTGTGTGCTCGGATGCAATGCCCGGCGTGACTTTATCCAGCGCTTCAACCATCTCAATCAGGCTCTTCATCGTGTTGTAGGGCAGAACCAAGCCCAGATCTCCGGGGACTGCTTCCTTAAGAGTCGGCTCCAGAAAACCTTCGCGGATTCTCCCTTCGGTTGATCTTCGGCCGCGCAGCACGTCTCCGTATTTCTGTACAATAACACCGCCGCTGGATAAATCGTTAGCCCGCTTGCAGATTTCCCGCGCGTATTCGTTAGGCTTGTCAAACGGCTCCGTGAACTTATGGGACACCAGCAGCGCAAAGTTCGTATTGGCCGAGCCTAATGCCGGATCCTTATAGGAATGGCCGTTGGCTGCCATCACACCGCTGTGGTTCTCAACGACAACATGACCCGAAGGATTGCTGCAGAACGTTCTCACGCGGGTTCCAACCGAGGTATTAAAGATGAATTTGCCTTCATACAAGTGCTCATTAATTTCTCTCATGACTACGTCGGAGGTTTCAACACGCACGCCCACATCCACTTGGTTGTTATGCATTTTCAATCTGCGTTTTTTTAATATGCTGGTCAACCAGGCAGAGCCGTCTCGTCCCGGGGCAACCATAACCAAATTCGCCTCATGAACCTCTCCGCCCTTCATTGCAATGCCGGTAACGCGGTACGTTCCGTCTTCTTTGACGGTAACCAGATCCTCGACCTCTGCCCGGAAGGCCATATCGACCCTGGTCTTCAAATATTCGTAGATCGATTTCAGAATCTCCAAATTTTGTTCGGTTCCAAGATGTCTTACCTGAGCGCGAAGCAGCTTAAGTCCGGCCGCATATCCTCGCTGCTCAATATCCCGAATCGCATTCGTGGTTGGATCCGTAATCGCCGGTGTCGCTCCATGCTCCAGATTAATGGCATCCACATATTGAATAAGCTCCATTACCTTGGAGCCAGGCAAATAATCAGTCATCCAGCCGCCAAACTCTGTCGTTATGTTGAATTTGCCGTCACTGTATGCCCCAGCTCCGCCAAAACCAGCCGTAATCGAGCAAGCCGGCAGACATCCGGCAAATTCTTTGCGCCCTATGGCTGGCGGACAGAGCTTGATTTTCTCCTCCAGAATCGGGCAGCTTCTCCGGTAAATATCATGCCCCTTGTCCACCAGCAGCACCTTGCTGCCCGGTGATTTCAATGTCAGTTCATAACACGCGAATATTCCCGCCGGTCCGGCGCCAACCACGATAACATCATATTTGCTCATCATATCCCCCTGTGTGTTTGACTGTACTCTTGCACACCGACTCCAGGCACAAAAAAATCCTGCTTCGAATAGGTATGCTTGCGCATCCTGCTCGTAGTCAGGAATTTAAGGTCCCTTGTAGAAACCCCTGAACCTTATTATCAGGGATATACGAATAAGCATCATTCAACTTCAACAACCACAGTTAATATAAACTCTAATTACGAATATGTCAAACACAATCATGTTTATCGTTCGTGTTTTAAGCATAAACAAATAATAAATACTGATATAAAATAATATAATGGCTAAAAGACGAACAATAACATCTGTAAACAAATTGTTAAACCAGGACTTTCAGACTATTACACTGCCCTTACAAATCACGTAACAACGAAATGGAAACAAATGTTTAACGATTGGCTATTGAAAAGTGAGTGTCGAATATTGTAGTATTGTGTTAAAAAAATCGGAGGAATTATGCCTACACAACTGCAGCAAGAAAAACACTCCATAGAGGCGTGGTCCCTGATCAATCGTAAATATTTGGGGAAAGGTGTGCGAGTCAAGCGCTTTCGCCGGCCGACCCGCTGCCAAATTCGTAACCGCGTCCTGCTAGCCATACTTATGGCCAACGACATCAAGCTGTCACAATTGGCCGAAGAACTGGGAGTATCCTCCCGTAGTGTCAGTGCCTGGGTGTATGAGGGACGCGTTCCCGGAAAAAACAACCTGGAGAAAGCCTGCAGCTACTTGGGTTATCCCCGTCATATCCTCTTCAGAGAAGAACTGCTGGAGAAATCACCATTGATCTGTCAGCCTGCACCTTCCCGCTTCATGAAACGCACCCTGACACGTTCTCCGGTTAGCAATCGGATTCTGACAGGCCTGTGCATGGTTCATGATTTGTCGGTAAGCGATGTCAGCCGCTGGATCGGCGTCCATCCCGGCACGTTCCGCAAATGGCTGCATCAAGGCACCGTACCATCCGCGGCATTTCAGGAAAAAGCGGAACAGTTCTTCCGTATCCCTAAATCTGTTCTGTTCGCAGATTGCGCATTGAAGCAAGATTCTCCTAAATGAAGTTATCATGATTTTTAATAACCATACTTAAGATGACGAACCAAACGCCCAGCAGGCCGGATTTGATCCGGCTTGGCTGGGCTTATTTTTTGTTATGGCATATTTGGAAGAGATCAGGGAATACAAGTAACATCGAGAATCGCGGCATCCAGAATGGAGGTGACTCACGCATGAAGTTGCGCCATAAGGAAATTGGCGGGGCATTGGGATTATTGGCCGGAACTACGATGGGCAGCGGCATCGGATTTCTGATAGGCTGGCACTCTTACGATCTGATAGTTCTGGTTGCCTTCTTCGGTTTATTCGGAATTACAGCCGGGCGGTGGGCTGGCTCCCGCATTGTATTCAAAGAGTTTCCGTAAACGTAAAAATCAATTGCCAAGCTCCACATTCTACAACCCCCTGCCCAAGATGCAGTGCAGCAAAAAAGCAGACAAGGAAACCATTCGCTTCCCCGTCTGCTTTTTCTCATTTTGAGAAAACCCTCACCGGCGGTTTTTCACAATTCAAAGCGATTTATCATCCATCGGCTCCCCTGCATAGCCCGTTGAATACTCATGAAAATAATCCTCGCCTAAGGTTGTATCCGGTATATCCATTTCGCTCCAGGTCTTTCCTCCATCCTCTGTTATGGCCTGACCACTGAATCCACTTTCTGGTGATATGAAATGGAGAAAATCCCCATTCGGCGTGCTTCCAATCCGGTCCCATGTCTGCCCGCCATTGGTTGTGCGGTAGAGATCGTTATTCTCCATAACGGTCCAAGCCTGCTTGCCGTTCAGTGCAAAGATTTGACGCACGGTTCCCTTCAGCTGAGCTTGAACCTCCCATTCCGTACCACCGTTATCACTATATGCAATCCAGCCTTCTCCGCCTATCCATCCCGTTTTATGATTAACCAGCCTGACTGCCGTCACATCCGCTAAATCCACATCGGGCTGTAAGGCCGAAGCTTGCTGGTCATTCGTATGATTCTGTTCTGCATCGGCACTATGATCTCCGGCGTCATCAGCTTCACCCGCAGCATGATTCGAGTTGGCAGGAGATTCTCCCTCAGGGTTAGCTCTGTTCGGAGCATTCGGGGATTGCTCCGGCACCGGAGCTTGGGCCCCATCCCCTCCATCCGATGGCTGGCAGCCTGCAACCAGGCCCACAACGATAAGCAGCAGTAAAATAAAGCCAAACCCAATTCGAGGTTTTATCATATGATCACACCCCTTGCATTCAAAGTATTAATCGGCTACAACGGTTAACGGGTCCTCTATACTATATATCCAACTCCATCAATTTCACCCAAATGAAGAACACACTCTCATCTTTAGTATAACGCGATTTCTCTCTGAATAGGAACGAAAAAAGCTGCTCTTCAAGTAGAAATTCACTTGAAAAACAGCTTAAGTTCTTGGATGCGGTCGAGAGGACTCGAACCTCCACGGGGGTTAGCCCACACGGACCTGAACCGTGCGCGTCTGCCAATTCCGCCACGACCGCGTATTATGTAAGCCGGTGTTGTGTTGATCACCGTAATTAAGAGTATATTACGCCAGAAGTTAAAAAGCAAGCATTATTTTTTGAGAAAATGTCGAAACCGGATATTCCGCATAATTTCAACATTTCAACCCGACGCCAGATCGTCCATTTACTCATCCTCCACAGGGTATGTTTATTCAAGAAACCCCTCATACTAAAACAACCAAGCTCTGGAACCTGTAGTATATACTTTACGAAGCGCGAGGACATAACGATGTATATGAAGAAATATGGAATCACCTTCCTGATGGGCTCACTCTGTCTTGCCTTCACCGTAATCACCGACATCCTGTTCGGTTTCCCATGGACTAACTTTATCATCAATTGGAAATTCACGCTGTTCTCCATTGTAGAAAAATGGACTGTTATCCTGCTGCTGATCTTATTGTTCGTTCCGGATGTATATCAATTCTTCAAAAAGAAAAAGTCCCGACATGCAAGCCAATCCTAATCCTCTTATAATAGGATGTGGCTCACGAAGCGGGACTTGAATTGGAATTAGGTTCGGATCTGGATTTGGATTTGGATTTCATCCTCCGTACCAGGATGCGGATCATCACCAGAATAACCAAGACAGCAGGAATGACAATCGTGAATACAGGGAGCACGGTATACAGATACTTGCTCCCTTTCATAAGATGTTCGCTATAGGAGCGCGACAGAACCATCGAATTCCCCAGTATGATTACAGCATAGGGATAGATTAGTTTTTTGTACGGAATCTTAAACAGCTCCGATGTGCACATCAGCGCCGCATAATAATACAAACTTATTTTGAAAAACACGCCAATGATTAATACCATCACCACGAGTATTTCTGTTCGCTCGATAAACTCGGAAATATTGGCCTTGCCGACCATGGTAAGCAGCGGAAATACCGAACGCTCGGTAATATTCGTTCCCAGCACTGAAATGGTAATGGCTGAGGTCTGCGCCAGCATGACACCGCAAAATAATATCGCCAAATAACCGGCCTTAATCCCTGTTTTCTTCTGATTCAAGGCAGGCATTAAGACTGTAGCAACAATAAGCTCCGCGAATGGAAAGTGAATGTTTTTCTCCACTACGGATTTCAAGATCGGCCCCGTGCCTTCTCCCATCACAGGCAGCAAACGCTGCAGGTCCACAATCCCGGCAAACAGGATGACCAACAAGCTAAACCCTCCGATAATCAATACGACGGCTAAGAAGATCAGCGCAGTACGGGCGAGCACCTCAATCCCTTTGCCCAGCACGTACGCAACCGTCATCACCATGATAAGATTTACGATAAGCAGGGGAGTCTCCTTCAGCGCTGCCGATGCCATCACCAGAAGTCCTCCGTCAACAACATCTCTGGAAGCCGTATGCAAGTAGAACACACCGTACGACAATCCGACAAATCCCCCTAAATATTTCCCGAGCAATATTCGGTAATATACAGTCGGAAGTTTATCGGGAAACAGGGAGTAGAGAAAAGCGTTCATTGAGAAAAGCAGCAGACCCATGATCATGCCGATCAGCATCGCGATCCATGAATCCTTACCGGCTTGCAATCCAAGATTCACGACAAGCGTGGTTCCAAATTGAAACAGGACCAACAGTGAGAAGAATTGGAGCGGACTAATTCTCACCTTCTCCATACGGCTCCTCCTTTTCGTTACTCGATGTGGATGTCGTGTTTAAAGGAACGATCTCTCATCTGTGAATTTCGCACGACTGAGTTTACTTGGTATTCAACCTGAATTCGCGGATAAATCACATCCCAGCGGTCTTTCAATTCCCGCCAGACCGCCGGTTTGGTCCGTTCGATTACGTGACTGAATCCCAAAATGTCACTATCCAATCTCTTGCTTTTTTCTACTGCTTTTTTCAAAATTCGCACAACCTCTTTGTTGACAGCCTCTTCAAGAATCTTCATCGTATGAGGGTCCCTCAGATCAATACTGCTGTTCACTTCCCGGATCGAGAGGTTCGGCTCAACAAAAATTCGAATGATTGGCTGCAGCGGATCCTGAAGTTCGGCTTCAATTCGGGTCTTGGAGCGCATGACATCGAAAGCGACTTCACCTTGTCCATTTTCAAGTTTGATATGCAATGGCGTTTTTTGCATTTTATCCCTGATCCACACGGTCCCGCGGCTCTCTTCCTTCGTCATCCAGCCCTTGAGTTTTCCGCCTTTGAAAACAGCCAGATTGGAGATGACGGCTAACCCGTCGCTCTTCGCACTCTCCAAATTCGATTTCTTAGCTGCCCCCTCTTTGCTCCCTTCGATAATGACACCATTAATAATCGGTCCACCTCCAGGCGTAAGCATCCCCCGGATAACATCATCCACTTCAACCCGAAAGTTCTCGCTTAACTGTCTGGAGGTCAAATCGATCTTCTGTGCCAATGCGAAGGCTGTAATCTTCCCGATAGGAGTCAATACAGCGACAACCTCCTCGGCCCGCTGCCCCTTCCCGGCAACCAGAATTTCAGCTGTCAACCTGATATCGGAATCCCGATCCAGATAATCAAATAAATCGACGATGCCGTTCCTCGCGACATCATCAGATATGACAATTAAGCCCGTATGCGCCAGCGATATAATTCGCGGTACTTTTCGGGATGTATTGCGCATCGCTTCAATAACGGTTTTACCGGATGCTTGGTAGACTGATGTCGGTGTGGCCCCTCTTCCTGCTTTTCCGGAGATCTCATCGGCAACCACTGTTTGAAAAGAGATCAAGTACTGACTCTTGCTCTCCATCCAATCGATACCGATGCCGGATACGATCGCCCGCCGGTTTAACTCCACCGCATCCCAGCAGCCGGTCATCATGGCAAGGCAGCAGCCAAGCACAAGGAAGGCAAACCATCTGTGTTTCAACATATCTCATGATCGCTCCTAACCTGAGTTACGATTCCCCTCGGCACTGGGAGCGACGGCATGCTGATTGCTGCCCCCGTCCCCTCTCTCGCTGCCGTTGTTCTGTTCTGCAGTGCCCGAACCGGCCCCGATGCCTTGCTGTGTCGATGAACGGTTTCCCTGCTTGCCGGATCCGGAAGCCGAAGCGGTGAGAGTGGCAGACTGAAGCGTTTTAAAGGGCATCCGCAGGACGGCATCCTTCTGGCTCTTGTACCGAAACGGGCTTATGGGCGCCAGGTAAGGTTCACCGAAGGAACGGAGACTGTTCATATGCGCAACAAGCACGATTAATCCCAAGGTGAGCCCATAAAAGCCAAACATGCCTGAGAGCACCATAAATCCAAACCGGATCAATCGGCCTGCAATGGACAAGTTGTACGCCGGTATCGCAAAGCTTGCGATACCGGTCAGGGCGACAACGATGACCATCGCAGGCGTGATCAGTCCAGCCTCTACCACTGCCTGTCCCAGGATCAAAGCACCCACAACCGAAACGGTTTGCCCGATGGCTCTCGGCATCCTCACGCCGGCTTCCCGCAGTATTTCAAAAACAATCTCCATGAGCATTGCTTCAACAAAGGCAGGGAAAGGCACACCTTCCCGCTGAGCCACCAAACTAATCAGCAATAAGGTTGGTACCATCTCATAGTGAAACGTAGTGAGTGCAATGTACACCGACGGGCCCAAGATCAAAATAATGAAGCAAAGATAGCGGACAATCCGCATCACAATGGCAATATCAAATCGCTGTGCATAGTCTTCCGGCGACTGAAAGAAATGAACGAATACCGTTGGGAGCACCAGGACAAATGGCGTTCCGTCAACCAAAACGATAATGCGTCCCTCCAGCAATTTGCCAGCTGCGTCATCGGGACGCTCCGTATTATAGATCGTCGGAAACGGCGTCACCGTTTTGTCCTGAATAAATTCTTCAATGTATGCGGACTCCAGAATCCCTTCAATTTTGATTCCGTGTATCCGTTCTTTGATTTCTTTCACAATCTCAGGATCTGCCTTCCCCTTAACGTACATAATCGCCACATGCGTATGGGTTACCGACCCGATCTTCATCGTCTCCAGCCACAGATCAGGAGATTTCATCCGCCGCCGGATCAAGGATATATTCGTGGCAATGGACTCTACAAAGCTGTCTTTCGGGCCCCGGACAACAAGCTGTGAAGTCGGCTCCGTCACAGACCGCCACTCGCCACCCTGCGTACCAGCTACGATGGCTTTTTCCGACCCTTCGATCAGGATGGCGGTATCGCCAGACAGTATGGCAAGCATAATATCATTCCACTCGGTCATGGCCCTGGATTCACCCATCGCGAGCCCATCCTCCATGATCCGCTTCAGCATGGCTTCAGGGTCTTCTTTATTCAATAGGTCAGGATTTACATGCAGCAGGGATTCCATCACAAAATGGTTGACCATTTGGGGATCGCTAAGCCCGTTCAGATAAACGATGGCGCAATTATCCTTACCGCCCAGTTTCAAACGGCGGATAACGATATCCGGGCTGTCTCCGGATTCAGTTCGTATACGAGCCAGTTGTTCTTCCATATTGCCCGAAATTACGGATGGCCTCGTCTTCGAGGATAGCTCCAGTTCCTCTGAATCCTTCTTTGGAGCTTTACGGCGGTTACGAGATCGGTAGCCTATCATGTTGGTATCCTCATCCTTCAAAACTCAAGTTATCTCCATTATTTGCTTTACATTCCTATTTCATGCGGAGAGCAAAGAGGAATTCAGATACGGAGCGAAGAATTGTCTATGCATGAAGACTATATTCACAGGGAGGATACTATTTTGAAGCGTTACGGGTTGCCATTGGTCATCCTGATCATGAGCGTCATTTACATTTTCTTGATTCCATCTGAGCCATTAGCGGTCAAACTGCTGTTCAAGCTGATTCCGATGTGGCTCATCATACTCTTTGCTTATTGGCAATTCCCGCCATATAAATCAAAGGTTCATTATCTTCTGGTGATAGGGCTGTTCTTCTGTATGATTGGTGATGGAACACTGATCTGGTTCGTGGTCGGTCTCACCGCCTTTCTGATTGGACATCTGTTCTATGCGGCCGGCTTCCTCACACAATGGCGCTACTCGCTCCTCCGTTTCCTCAGCATCGTTCCAATCGCAATCTACTCGTTATTCATGGGCAGCGAATTGGTGTCTTCGATTAAGGCCAATGGAGATCACGGTTTGATTATTCCGGTTATCGCTTATATCACGGTCATTTCACTTATGCTCTGGTCGGCCATCATGACCGGGAACCGGTGGGCGATGCTCGGGAGCCTGCTGTTTGTCATCTCGGATTCGATCCTGTCCTGGAACATGTTTGTTTCAGATATTCGCTACTCCGGCGTGTGGATCATGACAACCTATTACGCCGCCCAATTTCTCATTGCACGCAGCATTGCAGCCTTCGATAGTCCTCACATGCAATCCGCAAGCAACGCAGCCCTTAACACATCGGTTTTTAAATAGAACACAAAACAAGCTGCGCCCGGGTCCATCTTGCACCCGGGCTCAGCCCTGTTATCATTCATTGCTTTATCCTATTAAGGACCTAACTGGTACCGGCCCCTCTTTAATCCCGCCAATTCATGCGTACCTGCTTAATTCCCTCAACCTGCCACAGCTGCTCGAACAATCCGTTAATTCCCTTGCTGTTAAACGAATAGACCCGAAATTCCATCGTCACCTTGGTTGAATCATCTTCCAATGTATCGTTGTTGACGATCATGCCCTCAACGGTCATGTTCGCCCTTTGCAGCAAATCGGTAATGGTGCTGACATGAACCGGACGGTCCCCGGTCTCAATCATGATTTTTAGGCTGCCGGATTTCTTAATAAAGAGAAACCTCGATTCCAGTTTATTCAGCACCAGCGTGCTGACCAGAACAATCGCCGTTGTTATGATCGCTGGCCAATAAAACCCGGAACCAACACTTAAACCAATAGCCGCCGCTACCCATAAGGTTGCCGCCGTGGTGAGACCTGAAATGATATGATTCGAACGCCGCAGGATAGCCCCGGCTCCAAGAAAACCGATACCGCTTACAACTTGTGCGGCCAGCCGGGCAGGATCAAACCTCGCATTGGGATGATTGATCAGGGCTGAATCAAACCCGTAAATGGAAGTCAGCATAATCAGCGTTGATCCGACGGCTACCAAGAGATGCGTTTTTAGACCGGCCTGCTTGTTTCTGCGTTCGCGCTCCCAACCGATTAAACCGCCAAGCAGCGCAGCAAATAACAGCCGCATCAGCATGGTCCCTGTATCCAGTTGAAACACATCCATTCCTAATCTCCACCCATCCTTGTCATTTAAGGCGGCTCTTCGTTATGCCATATGTTCATCCTGCCAGCGCCATAACTCTTTGCTGGAGGTGGATATGCCGATTACACCGCTCTTCAGAGCTGTATCAAAATCCTCCAAATCGATCATGAGTCCTCCCGCGATGACAGGCACGTCCACCTCGGCACGAATACGGTCCATAATACGCTGACATACCATGCCCGGCAGAACTTCGATTGCGTCCGGATTGGAGGCCTTAATCATCTTGATTCCGTTATCCAGTGAGACGGAGTCAAATACAAACAGACGCTGAACTGTCAACAAGCCCAATTTTTTTGCTTCCACGATCGCTGTGTTTTTTGTTGTAACGATTCCGTCAATACCTGCCTTCTCGGCTAAATACCTGACTCCCGTCTTGTCTTTGCCGATTCCTTCAATGAGATCAAAATGAACAAATGAGAGCTTGCCAGCCTCAGAAATCTGCTCGACAATCGATTCAATCATAAAGATATCGGTCTTGAGAATAAAAACGATATTCGATTCGGTTGCCAGCACGGCGGGCAGTTCTTCGGCATGCATTAATGATGTGATAATGGGCCTTCGCTTCAAACAATACGAAATTCGCTGTGCACCTTCTACACTGGTTCTCATGTCTTCACCTCGTTGCCGCAGCAGCATCTCCAATTCTCCCGTTGCCCCGGCATATTTTTATATCCATCATGACTTTGCTTCATCTGCCTGCTCCAAGGCATGACCTGCGAGATAAATATCGTGGACCGAATTCAGGACGTAGGTAGGCGTAACGCTGCTGCCGATCAGGTCATCCCTGCCCGACACGCCAGTCAGCACCAATGCCGTACTCATTCCCGCCTCGTTTCCCATCCGAATATCCGTATCCAGCCGATCCCCTGACATCAGGCATGCTTCCGCTTTCACTCCCAAAATATCAAGTGCCGTCAATGCCGTCAAGACGGAGGGCTTGCCCATGACGGTCGTAATTCGGATGCCCGCTGTACCTTCGATGGCACCAATCATGCCGCCACAATCGGGAATATCCCCGCCGGGCATGGGACATGTTCGATCCGGATGGGTTGCAATAACATCGGCGCCGTGTTTAATTGCCTGATATGCGAAATCCAGATGCCGATAGTGAAACTCCCGATCCCACGAAACGACCACAACATCGGTTTCCTCCGGCGTAGATGCGAATGAAATTCCGTTATCCAGCAGTTCATTCTTCAATATGTCCTCACCGATCACGTAGACCTGTGCACCCGGATGATGCTTCTGAAGATAATGGATCGTAACGAGTGCAGGGTTCAATATATGCTTCAGTTCTACCTCAATGCCAAGCTTCGCTAATTTCTTCAAATAATTTTCTCTGGAATCAATCGTTTTGTTAGTTAAAAACAACAGCTTCTTATCCAGCCCCTGCAAATAGTGAATGGTCTCAACAGCCCCATCAATCGCCTCGGCCCCCAGATAGATCGTACCATCCAAATCAAAAATATAACCTGAAAAATGATCCATTGTCGTTCTCCTCTGCATGTTCAATCTGTAACTTCCGCCTGCAAACGTAAATGGGACGTAAATGGGACATGTTCTGGTTAGATCAGTTCTGTTATGCAATCACAGCCCCCATCCGTATGTATACATATGACAGCACCATTCCCTTTAGTCCTTGGACAAGCGATCATACGGATACAAAAAAAAGAGAAACACTTCGCATTAAAAACGCTTTCATCCATGACAAATGAAAGGTTCGTTATGCAAAGGGCTTCTCATCATCTCTGCCCAGCTCTATAACTTCATATGGTTATACTACATCCAGCTTTTACATTTGACAAGATGATAATAATTCAGAATTATCGAATCATGGCTGAGATGGTGGGAGAATCCTCCTCTTTCTCTTGGGTGTCCACCATTTCTACATGTTCCCTACCCAAAGGATACGGAAACAGCTCCGTCCTGTCGCCTGCAGGAGCCCCCCATGCCAACTGCAATTGATCCTGCAGCAGCTCCAGCTGTCTGTCAACTTCCTCTTGACTCCATTCTAAATAATCCCTCATCATCTCGATTACGGGAGCGATTAACCTCTCGGCCCTTGGCCGGTCAAACAGCACCCAGCCCGTTCTTCTTAGCAGAAAATCAACAGCGGTTATTGTCATCTCATGTTCTATGGAGTACTGGATTTCTGCTCGCAGCACTCTAATTTCCATCGATTCCGACGCCTGCGAAGCAGCATGAATCCGATGAAGCAGCTCTTTTGTATTAGAGCCGTATCGGGTCATCAAGCCCAGCATGAGCTCCGACGGGATGCCAAGCGATTTCCCCTGCTTAACCAGCATTTCTCGCAATTCCTCATAAGTAAGACCATTCAACTCTCCGCCGCTTATCGGTACCCGGTCTGTTGTACAAGGAGGATAGATGGTGCCATCTGCCTCTTGAAGCTGTCTGGCAGCCAGGTTCACAACCTTCTCGGCCATTTTCCGAAATCCGGTCAGCTTTCCGCCTGCAATGGTAATCAATCCAGAATCGGATACAACCATTTCGTCCTTTCCGGATATCTCCGAGGGCCCCTTCCCTTCCTCGCGCACGAGAGGACGAAGTCCAGACCAGCCCGCTTCGATATCGCTTATCTTCAAATGGACATCCGGGAAAGCATGACGAACCGCATCAAGGAGATACCGCCGATCTTCAGCGGTAACGCCCGGCGTCTCCGTTGCACCTTCGTATACGGTATCGGTTGTTCCGATGTAGGTCTTGCCCTCCCTGGGAATAACGAATATCATTCGGCCACCGGGCACATCAAAATAAGCAGCTTGTCGTATCGGGAGCTTCGCATGATCCACCACCAGGTGAACGCCCTTGGTGAATAATAATGACCTGCCTTTCAGCGAATTGTCCTTCTGCCTGACCTGATCTGCCCATAGACCGGTTGCATTCACGATTTTTTTGGCGAATACCTCATAGGTTTCCCCGCTCCATTGATCCTCCACGTGAGCGCCTACCACTCTTCCCCCGCGATAAATAAATGCGCATACTTTAGCGTAATTCGCGATCAGTGCTCCCCTGGCCCGTGCAGACTTCATCACTTCAACCGTTAGCCGTGCATCATCGGTGCGATATTCATAATAATAACCGCAGCCTCGTAACCCCTCCTTACGAAGGAGCGGCTCCAGCGCTAGGGTTCCCTCGCGTCGGAACATGGTCCCCCGCTCACTGCCCTTGACCCCCGCCAGCCAGTCATGCAGATACAGTCCGATGGCTCTGGCCAAATAACCGTAGGTGCCTTTCTTATAAATAGGCATTAGCATCGGAATCGGCTCCACAAGATGCGGAGCGCTCCGGTGAAGCAGCGCCCGCTCGTAGCCTGCTTCACGTACCAAGCCAAGCTCTCCCTGCCGCAAATACCGGAGACCGGCATGGATCAGCTTCGTCGATCTGCTGCTTGTTCCCGAAGCCAAATCGCCCATCTCGACCAAGCCGACAGCCATCCCCCTGCAGCTGGCGTCCCAAGCAATTCCCGCACCCGTGATACCGCCGCCAATCACCAGCACATCCAGCTTGCTAGCCGACATGTCCTGCAAATATTGGGTCCGCATCCTAGCGGATAAGCTTGTGCCCACCTGACATTCCCCTCCCTGAATCTATTAAGAAAAACGTATAAATCTAAAAAAGAACCGCATCTGCTGAATGCATACTGAAATACAGTACGCATTGAAGCAAAAGGGTTCTCCATGATCTCTGCCCGTTTATGCAATAAATATGATTATTCATTATATGTTGCTTTTATGCTTATGTCTACATAGAACCTGTTATTAGAACTTTGCAGGTCTAATGTCATTTTTTTCGTAAAGCCGATGGAGCCATTCGCTTATATTTCTTGAAGGTCCGGCTGAAATAATAAATATCGTTGAATCCGGTAGCCGCCGCAATTTCTGATACCGTAAGCGGACTTTCGCGGAGCAGGTAATCCGCCCGGTTAAGCCTGGTTTCATTCACGTACTCCGTCACGGTCCGGCCGCTGATCTCCTTGAACAACCGGCTGAAATGAAAACGGCTGAGACCGGCCATGCCGGATAACAGCTCCACGGACAGATCGTCCCGGTAATGCTCTTCAATGTATTTGAATATCGGCGCAAACCGCTCCACATTTTTCATTCGCTCCACGTATTCGTCCTGTGTGAGAACCGTGGCGACATAACCTCGCAGCAGCAGCGTAAGCAGCCGGTACAGCTCCGATTTGATGGCCAGCTCATAGCCGAATTCCTGCCGTTCCAGCTCCTTGATAATGGATAGCATGGGTGCCAGCGCATCATCCCCGTTGATTCGGTTCTCGAAGATCAGACGGTTCTGGGTGATCGGTGTGATGAATTTCATCTCGGGCGCATCCAGGGAATGGCTCTGCAGCAGCGAGAAATCAGCGATTAACGCATAATAAAACAAATGTTCCGACTGGCTGAGCCCGTAATGCAGTTCATTCCGGTTAATGACGATCATATCGCCTTCCTTGGCGGTGAAGGTGGACGATCCGCATTCCAGCGTCGCTTCCCCCGAAACAAAATACAGAATTTCAAGATGCTCATGCCAATGATGGTTAAATAAAACCTGTCCCCGGCCATCAAACTCGCAACGATGAACCTTGATTGGAAACTGAGGATCCGGCATCGTCATCGGTTCTCGCAGTGTTTTGTCCAATGCTCTGATCTCCTTCCCGTAAGACAGCACAATTGTACAAACAAACAGCACGGTTTATCATGGTGTCTTCCTCTAAAAGGATTATAATACGAAAGTGTAATGCAGTAAATTCAGAGGAGTGAAATCATGAAATCTATTAATGTTGGCGTCATTGGCACTGGATCGATCTCTGCTATGCATTTGCAATCCTATCAAAAACATGCGAACGCGAATTTGCTCGCCGTGTGTGATTTAAATGAAGAAAGAGCACAGCGTGCAGCTGAAAAATACGGCGCTACCAAAGTCTATACAGACTATAACGAACTTCTGGCTGATCCCGATATCGATGCGGTTAGCATCTGTACCTGGAACAATACCCATGCCGAAATCAGCATCGCGGCACTGAATGCCGGCAAACACGTTCTGGTTGAGAAACCTCTCTGCCGTACGGTTGAGGAAGCGCTTCAAGTACAGGAAGCCGTGAAATCCTCGGGCAAGCTGCTTCAGGTCGGATTCGTAAGACGTTACGACCCTAACGCCCAGATGCTGCGTGAGTTTGCAGACAAGGGGGAATTCGGGGATATTTACTTCGCGAAGGCGTCCTCCATCCGTCGTCTCGGTAATCCAGGCGGCTGGTTCTCCGACATCGAACGTTCCGGCGGCGGCCCCCTCATCGATATCGGCGTGCATGTCATTGACCTGTGCTGGTATATGATGGGACGTCCAAAGCCAGTTGCCGTCAGTGCAAATACATACCGGAAACTGGGCAACCGCTCCAATGTTCGCAACCTGTCCTTCTACAAGGCAGCTGATTACGACGCGGAGAAGAATACGGTTGAAGATATGGCAAATGCGATGATCCGTTTTGAAAACGGTGCCTCTTTGCTGGTGGACGTGAGCTTCACCCTGCACTCCAAGGAAAACCTGCAATCCGTTAAGTTGTATGGAGACAAGGGCGGATTCGAGATTGATCCTGAGGTTTCCATCGTAACCGAGAAACACGATACCATCATCAATATCCAGCCGCAAACAGACAACAAAGGATTCGACTTCGATGCCGCTTTCCAAAGCGAAGTCAATCACTTCATTTCCTGTATCGAGAACGGCACGACACCGCTCAGCCCGGTTGAAGACGGCGTTGAGATCATGAAGATTCTGTGCGGTATCTATGAATCCGCTGAGAAAGGAGCTGAAGTTCTGCTATGAAACTTGGAGTGAGCTCATACAGCCTGTATCAGGCCATGAACAAAGGCGAGATGACCATTACCGATGTCATCGACTACGTTGCAGAGATCGGCGGAGAGCATATCGAGATCGTTCCGCTCGGCTTTAACCTGAAGGAAACGCCGGAGCTGATCGATACCATCAAATCCCATGCTGCATCCAAAGGGCTTGAGATTTCCAATTATGCCATCGGCGCCAATTTTGCGGAATTGGATGACGCTGCCTATGAAGCGGAAATTGAAAGAGTTAAAGGCGAAGTGGACATAGCGGCGGCCCTTGGCGTTAAGCTGATGCGCCATGACGTTGCTTCTTCCAAGGACTTGTCCATTACTCATTTTCTGGAGGAACTCCCGCGTCTGGCCAATGCTTGCCGTATCATTGCCGATTACGCGGCAGAACACGGCATCACCACCAGCGTGGAGAACCACGGATATTTCATACAGCAGAGCGACCGTGTAAAAACACTTGTCCAAACCGTAAATCATCCAAACTTCAAAACAACCCTGGATATCGGGAATTTCCTCTGTGCGGATGAGGTATCCACCGTGGCTGTAGCCAACAATATCGGCTTGGCCTCGATGGTTCACTTCAAGGACTTCTATTATCGCCCG
This sequence comes from Paenibacillus glucanolyticus NBRC 15330, assembly GCF_004000885.1. Lineage (GTDB taxonomy): Bacteria > Bacillota > Bacilli > Paenibacillales > Paenibacillaceae > Paenibacillus_AQ > Paenibacillus_AQ glucanolyticus. Next base: position 81,148 of record NZ_BIMC01000002.1, on the reverse strand, counting down.
GCCAAGCGTGTGCCTGGATCCGGCTGGTTCAACACCTCGAGCGGCAATTGGCTCCGGGGCGCGATTGTCGGCCAAGGCGATATCGATATGCCGGAAGTCGTTCGCATCGTGAAAGAATCCGGTTATGACGGCTACATCTCGATCGAATTCGAAGGATTGGAAGATTGCCGTACGGGAGCCAAATTTGGATTGGAATATGTCCGCAAAGCATGGAATGAAGTTTAATTCAGACGGACGATGGATGATATAAGGAGGATATAACGATGTCGAAGCCTATCATGCCTAACAAAATTGGCGTTATTGTGGACAGCTTTCGTGTTGGCGTAAGAGAAGGTCTTATCAAGGCTCGGGATGTTGGTGCCGATGGTGTTCAGATTTATGCCGTTCATGGCGAAATGGACCCAGCCAACCTGTCTGCTTCCGCTCGCAAAGAATTGAAGGATTATATCGAATCACTCGGACTTGAAATCTCCGCACTCGTGGGTGACCTTGGCGGACACGGCTTCCAGGACCCTGCTGAAAATGCGGCCAAGATCGAAAAATCCAAACGGATCATGGAGCTTGGTTTGGAGCTTGGAACGAATATTATCACAACCCATATCGGTATCGTTCCGCAGGACCACAACGGCCGCGTATACGAAACGATGCACAATGCCTGCGTGGAGCTCAGCACCTTCGCAAATTCCATGAACGCATTCTTTGCCATCGAGACGGGCCCCGAGCCTTCCGCCCACTTGAAGGCATTCCTCGACGGTTTGGGTTCCAACGGCGTATCGGTTAACTTCGACCCGGCAAATATGGTCATGGTTACAGGGGATGATCCGGTACAGGGCGTGTACAACCTGAAGGATTATATCGTCCATACGCATGCGAAGGACGGAATCAAGCTCGCCGACTATATCGATCCTCGCGATGTATACGGCGATTTCGGATACGAAGCGCCGCCGCTGGACCATGACTTAATCGCCGATATGGCAGAATCCGGCGAGAAGTTCCGTGAGGTTCCGCTCGGCGAAGGCGGCGTGAACTGGTCGGCATATCTGCAAGCCCTCAAAGACATTGGCTACACCGGATATCTGACGATCGAACGCGAAGTGAAAGCAAATCCGGAGGCTGACATCAAACTCGCCGTAGATTTTCTGAAGACGTTCAGAGCCTAACCGATTCATTACCATACAGAGTCTCGCTGCAACGGGTCTGGGCCTAATAAGAGCCTCACGCAGCGGGCTCCATATGCAAAAGCAGGCAGATCAAGGATATTTCCCGATCTGCCTGCTTTTTTTATTCATGCCATGTTGATGAACTTAGTTAAGATACGGTCTGCTTCCCAGGCAATGTCTCCAAGGAGCCGTTCGCATTCGCGGAACGGATCTCGGCCTCGATAATTTCCAGTGATCCGGCAGCGCTTTCCGGTGTGCATACCGTTACGGGTGTCCCTTGTGCAACATGCTCAAGGAAATACTGGAGTTCGCGATAGTAACCGGAATCACCGGACAGCTCAGCCGTAAAGCCCGGAGCATCTTCAGGATAAACCTTCAATTCATTATTCTGGAACACAAGCGTAGCCTGCTCCAGATTCACCCGGTATCCCATATGGAATCCGTGTTCACCGCTCAGTGTCCAGTCCGCATGGGCGTTAATCACCTTACCATCCGGATAGCTGTAATGAGTGGACACGATATCATACAGGCTGCCTTCAATGATGGTCTTGGCGAATGTGGATACCCGTTCCGGCTTGCCCATCAGCCAGTGGATCATATCCACGTCATGGACATGCATGTCGGTGATGCAGCCTCCGCTTTTGTCCCCTTCCAGAAACCAGCCCTTCGGCGGTTCGGAGCCGCGGAAGAACTCCCCTGCTACGATGCTTCCGTATCGTCCGTCCTCCACGCAGGCTTTTAAATATTCATAAGCGGGCCAGAAACGCAGGCATTGTCCGATCATCAACGTTTTGCCTGTACGCTCTGCTGTTTTCACCATGCGCCAGGCTTCTTCTGCACTGCCTGCCATCGGCTTCTCACACATGACGTGAATCCCCTTCTCCAGCAGCATGCAGGTCATATCCGCATGTAAATAAGTCGGCAGACATACGTCCACGATATCAAGCTCTTCATTCTCCAGCATACTGTCTACATGATCGTAGAGATGATAGGGCTCCAGATCATATACATCACGCTCAGTGGCCATATTGCCATTGGCTTTGCTGTCTTTCAGCTCATCGATACGCAGATCGCAGATGGCAACCAGCTTAATGTCGGCACCTTCTTCCATGAGACGGACATAATTGTCGAAATGCATGCGTCCCATGAAACCAAAACCCAATATTCCGATTTTCAGCATCCTATATTCCCTCCGTATCCCTTATTATGATTGGCCTTGACGCTGGCGCGCGTCAGGCTGGCGCAATGACGGTGTACGTCCGAGAATCGCATCCATTGCATTGGATGTATTAAAAATGATCTGCTCCGAATAGTGGGTATAGGCCGGGATCATCTCTGCCGTAACATAGTTGTCATAGCCGATTAAACGCAGTGCTTCCACCACGGCCGGGTAATCAACGTCTCCTGCCAGCAAATCAACAAAGCCGTGCAGCCCGCCAGCTTGCCTGCGGTAGTCCTTGAAATGGACTTTTTTGATCCGCTGACCCAGAATCCGAATCCACTGCTCGGGATAACCGTTATGAACAACATTCCCTACGTCAAAATAGGAGCCGACATAATCGGAACCGATCTCGTCAATGAAATTTCGCAATTCCAGCGGCGACAGCAGAAATTTGTTCCACACATTCTCAAGCGCGATGGCAACACCGGCACTCTCTGCAAACGGCACCAGCTTACGAATGGATTCTTGAGCGCGATCGTATGCATATTCGTAATCAATCACGGCGGAGCCAGGGATGAAATCGACGCCGACCGCGCCGGGGATAACCAAAATGGCGTCCACGCCGAATGCGGCAGCCAGTTCCAGCTGCTTCTTGCAAACATCCATCGCTTTTTCACGGACAACCGGGTCTTCGCTTGTCATTGGATAATCCCAATAAAGGCCTGTTGCCAGTCCTGCAATTTCCAGGTCCGCGTCTTTCAGCTGTGCAGCGATGTTCTGCACTTCCTTATCACCGGCTTGGAGCCCAAGCTCGCCCGTTTGGTTTAATGACAATTCGATTCCGTCAAACCCAGCTTCTTTTGCCAATCGGATGCAGTCGGAGATGGCCGCATCCCCTTGGAATGACCAAATGTTAATCCCTTTCTTCATGACGAATCCCTCCTCAAATCAATAGGTTGATTGATGCAGCTTCCGCTTTCACATGGAAGTCTTTGAAAATAAATTGAAAGATTCATGTAACGCAGCATTTGACTTTTTCCGTCAAGTTGTAAATAAACCATCAGGATGTAATAATACTTATATAATAAATAAATATTCCATCAAATGATTTAGATAGAAAAGTGATTATTTGGACAATTCCGTTCTCTTCAAAAATTTTATTTCATCCCTTTCTGGAGTGATTTATCTATGAACGATACAAACTCGGATTACCCGATAAAGCGTGAAGCGTCCTTCCGGGAATGGTCGCCCAGCATTCATTATGCTCAATTCCAACGCATGGCGACGGGGGCTCTCCCGAGGCGAAGATTGTACGATTTCGAGCTGCTCTACGTATGCCATGGCGCAGCCGCCACAACGATGAACGGGAATCGGTATGTCATCGAAGCCGGGCAGCTCATTTTCCTGCCCTCCGGTGTTTACCATCAGAATGAGGTGATATCTGAGCCTGATGCGCGATTTTTGGGAATTCATTTTGATTTTTTTGATGAACTGGACATTCAGACCGAAGCGGACATGATTGTGAACGAATCCGTGCTGGCTCCGGATAAATTTGCTCAAGAAGCGGTTTCATCCGCTTTCCTTCCGCTGTCCTCACGGACCATCTACACGCCTCCATTGCCTTGTGTTCAGATGATGGAACGCATCGTTGAAGAGTTCACCTACCGTCCTGCCGGATATGAACTCGCCTGCAAAGGACTGATGCTGGACGTGCTGGTTCAATTGTGTCGGACGCATCCTTTCCAGGCCCTGACGGAAACGTCACCGCATGATGCCAAACTGATTGATCTGATGAGCCAAATCGAAAAAACTCCAGCCAAAGACTGGAGCAATAAAATAATAGCCGAGCATTTAATGTTAAGTGCCGATCATACCGCGAAATTATTCAAACGATTTGCCGGAATGCCACCCAGTGAATTTGTGCAATCCGTTCGTCACCGGGAAGCAAGGCGGCTCCTCCGGGAATCCGATATTTCGATCGAGGCGGTTGGCGAAGGCGTCGGATACCCGGATATTCATTATTTCAGCCGGATTTTCCGCAGGTTAGAGGGGATCACCGCTACGGATTACCGTAAACTCTCAAGAATTCTGTAGGATGTGCAGATCCTGGGCTGCACGGGATGAGTGTGCCCTAAGCCAAAGATCTATTCGATCAAGCGCTTCTGTCAGCCGAGCGGAGGAAGCGGCATACGAGCAGCGGATGAAACCTTCGCCGCCAGCGCCGAACACATGACCCGGTACAACAGCGACTTTCGCTTCCCGAAGCAGCCGCTCTGCGAACTGCTGCGACCCAAGGCCGGTTTCTGCAATGCTGGGAAAGGCATAGAAAGCACCTTGCGGATCGCGGCAGGTCAGGCCGATATCGCTCAGACCCTGCACAAACATCCTTCTGCGTTCATCATAAGCCAGCTTCATGGCATCCCGATCCCCGAGTCCGTTCCGCAGACATTCGATAGCGGCAATCTGTCCCATGATGGGTGCGCATAGGGCGGTGTACTGATGAATCTTGACCATGGCGCTCACCAAGTCCCGATCTCCGCAGAGGTAGCCGACACGCCAGCCCGTCATCGCAAACGCTTTGGAGAAGCCGCTGATGACAATGGTGCGTTCCCGCATTCCAGGCAGTGAAGCGATGCTGGTATGTGTGCGGCCATAGGTAAGATCCGCGTACATCTCGTCGGAGATGACCACCAAATTGTGCGAAACGGCCAGGCGGGCAATCGGGAGCCAATCCTCATAAGTCATGACGGCACCTGTCGGATTGGTCGGAAAATTAACAACGATCGCTTTGGTCCGGGGTGTAATTACCTTCTGAAGTTCATCCGCGGTTAATTTGAAGCCCTCCTCTGCCGATAGCTCCAGTTCTACCACCTTCCCCCCATTCAGCTGAACAAGCGGAGCATAGGCAATGTACCCGGGTACCGGAATGATGATTTCGTCTCCCGGCGAGATGAGCGCCCGCAGGGCAAGATCAATCGCTTCACTGCCGCCAACGGTGACCAGAACCTCTCGTGACGGTTCATATTCCAGCTGAAAGCCCTTGTGCAGGTATTCCGCAATTGCTTCTCTTAACTCCAGAAGACCCTCGTTTGGCGTATACATCGTACGCCCATGCTCCAAAGCGCGCTTGCAGGCTTCTATCGCACACTGAGGTGTCACAAAATCCGGCTCACCTACGCCCAGAGAAATGACATCATCGTCCGCTTCGGCCGCATTAAAAAACTGTCGAATTCCGGATGGGGGCATATCTTGCACAGTCGGCGATATAAAGCTGCTCGTTGTATTCATATCCTTCTACTCCTTGTTTTTCGCTTTTTCGTTCCGTTAATGAGAATTCAATAATGGCATCGAGCAAACTGCTGAACGAAAATCCCGCTGCTTCCGCGCTTCTTGGCAGCAGACTGGTCCGCGTTAAACCCGGGAGGGTGTTAACCTCCAAAATATAAGGAATATTATCCTTCAGGATGATATCGATTCTGGCATACACACTGCACTTCAGTGCCTTGTAACATTGAATCGCCGCCGCGTTCACTGCCTTCCGAAGTTCGGGGGGCAGCTCGATCACCTGCTCATCCGCTTCGCCTTCCACATATTTGGACGTGTAGTCAAAAAATTCGGAGTTCGGTTTAATCGACACAATCGGAAGCATTTCCCCGTTCAGGATCGGGCAAGTGATCTCCTCACCATCGATGAATTGTTCAATCATCACGGCGCGATCCCATTGGAGCGCTTCCTCGACAGCGGATGCCAGCTCATCTTGGATACGGACAATCCGGGTGCCAATGCTGGACCCGCCTGCATTCGGCTTCACAACAACGGGGAAGCCCAGCCCTTCCACATCCGCGGCGGCCAGCTCCTGCATACTGCCCACCACGACCCAGTCTGCGGTAAACAAACCTTCGCAGCGCAGCAGCTTCTTGCTCAGGTCTTTATCCATGCAGACACTGCTGGACAGGACATCGCTGCCGGTGTACGGTATTCCGAGAGAGTCCAGCGTGCCTTGCACCGTGCCGTCCTCCCCGTATTTGCCGTGCAGCGCGAGCAGGGCGATGTCGATGCCTTCGGTTTTGCTGATCAGCTCGCGTTTGTCATCAATCTCGATCGGGCAAACCTCGTAGCGGTTTTTATCCAGATGGGCGAGCATCTCCCTGCCGGTAGCCAGCGAAACCTCCCTTTCTGATGATACGCCTCCCATGATGACACCAACCTTCATGATGCTGTCCTCCTAAACTGTTATTCTTCCGATCTCTTTTTTGCCCTGCTAGTTGAGCAGCTTCCTCGCCGTTTCACCGATAATGCGGATCCCCTTCTCGATGTTCTCGTCCGAGACGCGGGAGAAGCCGAGGCGCATCGTGTGATGACCTCCGCCATCGGTATGGAAAATATCACCCGGCGTGAATACGACGCCCTGGGCGGAGCAGGCAGCAAGCAGCTCCCGCGTCCGGAAATCCGGACCAAATTCAACAAACAGATGAAGTCCACCGTCTCCGGACAAGCGCTCCATCGGAATCCATTCCTCGCAGCAGCGGATCGCAAGCTCATATTTTCGCTTATACTCCGCCTTGGCCCGTTTCAAATATTTCTCGAAGTTGCCGTTGTACAGATATTGATAGAGCAGGGATTGATCCAGCGTCGACGTATGGATACTGCGGGCACGCTTCACGCTTTCCAGATAATGGATCAGCGTCTTGTCGGCAAGCACCCAACCGACGCGCAGGCCAGGGAACAAAATTTTCGAGAAACTGCCCAAATAGATCACGCTGTTGTTCTCCCCGCCTGCACATGCAACGAGAGGGGCAATATGCGAGCCCGAATAACGCAGCTCCTCATTGAAACCATCTTCAATAACGGGAATCTGATACTCATTCAGCAATCGCAGAGCTTCAAGCCTCTTCTGGTGAGACATAACAATTCCTGTAGGATTATGATAGGAAGGCACAAGGTACGCCAGATCGTAAGGGCGCTTCGACAGCTCGCGTGCAAGCCCTGTCAGGCTGATGCCGTCCGGCTCCATCTCGACGCCGGTGATGTCGTACCCGTGCATTTTAAAATTTTTTATGGCTGTATGGTGGGTTGGATTCTCACACAGAATGCGTCCATGCCCCTGGTTCAAGGTCGATAAGACCAGGCTCAGCGCTTCTGTAAAACCGCTTGTGATAAGCAGATCCTTGCCCTGGATATTCACGCCCTTGTTCTCCATATAACGGAGAAGATAATCGATGAGCGGTTTATAACCCTTGGCATAACCGTAGTTAAGGAGAACCTCCCCTTCAAGCGACATCCGGTCCAGAAATGCACGCTTTACATTTTGCAGATCAAACAGCTTCTCATCGGGAGCGATGCTTGTAAAAGATATGGCGCCCTTCTCGGCGCGGATGCCATGCTTCATCAGATCATTCTCTTCCGCGAGCCGGGCGTAATCATTCAGACGCGGAGCCCAATCCAGCCGCTTACCTTCTAGCTGTACAGATACCCCACTTACCGACGGGACAACGAAATGTCCCTGCCCTTTGACCGCGTAGATATAACCTTCGTCCTCCAAATCCGAGTAAGCGCTGAGCACCGTATTACGGCTAACCCGAAGTAAAACACTCAGCTCTCGCGTGGAGGGAAGCTTCTGATCCGCTTGCAGCGCACCGGTTGTCATCAAGCGCTTCATGTAATCCTTGACTTGAATATACGCCGGACGGTCATCCGCAAACTTGAAATCCAAATACATCGTATTACCCCCTTGCCTCTATGATGGCATAAATTCAGCTGCACCACTAGAACCACAGCAGACCTCTTTCGCCGAAGGCGTGGTTGGCCTTAATCGCCCATGAATCCCTCAACCACCTCTATGGGTTAAAAAAGGACTTTTACGTTGATAAGCAGAACTATATCATCTTCACTCAAATAAGGAGGCGATTGTTGCTTGTGAACCGATCTAAAATTATAATCAGTGATCCTCATTCCATGGTAGATGCTTCTATAAAGATATCTGCCGCTGGGATGCAGCCGCAAGAAACCGTAACATTCCATCTGATCAAAAAAATAAATGAGGAACGATATTTAGCCTCACAGGCGAGTTTTGTTGCAGACCCTGAAGGTAAAGTAGAGCTGGACCATCAAGCACCCATCCATGGCACATACTGCGGCGTGGATGGAATGGCCTTGTTTTGGTCCATGGAGCCTACCGTAAAGAATGCACTGACGCATGTTCTGGACGAAAAATATAATCAACCCGACACTCGTGATGAACTGTCGCCACAAACCTCGCTAATGCTGTTGGAAACTCATGATGAGATTGTGGCACATCAAGCTGTAACCCGCCATTGGACAAGCAATGATACTGTGAAGCAAACCGTGCGGGAAGCAGGTCTGATTGGGAACTTTTTTTATAACAAGGATTTGAAACCCAGACCCGGCATTATCGTTGTGGGCGGATCCGAGGGAGGAATGAACGAGAAAACTGCTGCCCTTCTGGCCTCGCACGGATTCTCGGTATTCGCGCTTGCCTATTTCGGCGTGGAGAATCTCCAAAAGCAGCTAAGGGATATACCACTTGAATACGTTGAATCGGCCATAAAATGGCTGCAGAAGCGATCTGAAGTTCAGGCAGGAGGATTCGGAATTCACGGTACGTCAAGGGGCAGTGAACTTGCTCTGTGGTCAGCCGCCTTGTTTCCTGAAATCACAGCCGTTGTCTCCTTGAACGGATCAGCCGTATCGTTCAGCGGAATTGTCCCATGGAGTAATGATCCAACGCTTCCACCTGCATGGACTTACCAAGGCCAGCCGCTCCCCTATCTGCAGCCAGATAATCCAGTCCAATTGGCGAATGAATGCAAAGAAATGTGGATTAGCCAAAAGGGAAATCCTTTCCGTAAATGGCACGACGGGTTGTCCGCTAACATCGATTGGCTGGAGAGGGCAACCATCCCTTTAGAAAAAATAAACGGCGAAGTCTTAATGATATCGGGATCAGCCGATGAAAGCTGGGATTCTGCTGCTCTATCGGAGCAAGGATTACGGAGAAAAACACAAAACGATCCAGCAGCGATATCCAAGCATCTAATCTATGATGGGGCAGGCCATTACATCGGCATACCTTACTTGCGTGCGATTTCCCCCGATCCGGGAACCAAGCAGCAACTTGCGGAAGCCAGTGTGGACTCGTGGAAAAAAACAATCGAATTCTTTAAGCAGAGGTTATGTACATAAAACGAATGCCCCACATTCACCGTTAAACGGTGAATGCGGGGCATTTTCAATATATTCACACGGGTTTGGATGGAGCTGCACTTGCCCTCCCGTTTACTTCACAACCATATTCGCCTTGATCTCCTCATTCATCCACTGCCGCTTCGACAGCAGCCATTCCATATCCCTGGGGTAGCACTTAAAGGTGATCGGCTCCTCCAGCCCTTCCTCCAGCGACTGCATGACGGCTTCTCGACCGATCAGCGTCTCGAGCAGCTGAAGCGCTCTCAAATCCTGCAGTGCCTCCTGAAATACCTTCAGCCGAATGGATTCGATAGGCCCTTCTTCGCCAGGGTATACCACAAAAGCATCCCCGGAAGGAAAACCGCCGTCCGCATCCGTCACCTGGAATGGATCAATGGCGCGGCGCGAGTATTGCGAGTTCCAAAAGTTGTATCCCCAGTGCAGGAACCCCTCGATGTTGTACTTATACAGCTGAATGCCGAGAATCCGGTTTCTTGCCGACGGCAGATTGAAGAAGCGGTTCGATACCTCTTTGTACTGGGAACAGCAATAATAGGTCCACAATGGCGTTACTTGTTGGTCCAGAAAAGGCTCGATGTGGTTGCTGCCTGGAATCGGTCGCTTCACCAGTCCTTGCTCATAGAACGAAATATCGGATAAGGCATCAATAATTGGATAATCCGGCAGCAGTTCATTCATCAATCGGCTCGCATGACCATATGCCTCCAGATGGGAGACAGACGGCTCGTCGGATACATGGAAATAGCAGCGCTGTTTCAGTCCCCGGCTTTCGATCCAGCCGGTCAGCGCCGGAATGAATTGTCTGATGAAGGCATGGTACGAAGATCCCATCGCATCCGTATCCCACCCGAACAGCTTCTCGCTCTTGCCGTTCACGTTGCCCATAATCTTCGGCGCATGCCGGGCTCCCCATTGCGTGAAGAGATGCGAGAACTCCAGGTATTGAATCCCATGAGTATCGCATAAGTCCGCCCAGCGGTCGAGTTTATCGAATGCAAACGCATACGTTCCATCTTCGCTAACAGCCACATCAACCAGTTGTACCGTGGGGCGCTCCCCGCCCACTTCCGTATCCAGCGGAGGCGTAAACAAAGGCGTAAGGATCATATTGATCCCATGCCGGGCAGCAGTCCCCATAAATTGTCCCATCAAGACCCAGTGACGCTCACTAAAAATCTCGACACCGTAATAGGCAGCCAGACAATCGGCATGAAACCATTCTGTATGAATCAGCGTTTGGGCAGGTAATGATGCCGGAATGACTTCCAGTGTGAAGACCTCTTCACCAAGCGACTCCCCCGAATCGGCTTCAAAGCGGATTCCTATTTCATATGTACCGCCCTTTACCTCATCCTCAGGCTGCACCGTAATCCATAGACTTCTCCACTGGTTCGGGTATCCTGTCACAACAGATTCTGCGGTCAAGGGCAGCAGCGGGTCCGGATACAGGCCCGACGTGGATCTTAAGACAAATTCGTCATGATCATGGTACGCTGGCAGCTCTGATGGAACCAGACCAACGGAACGGACGATAATGTGCGGGCTTATCTCCGACTGAAGCATGACACGGATGTTTTTCAACAAGCGATTGGAACGGTAAGCGACCTGAAACGAAAACGTCTCATTACAAAATGCGGACCCGTTGTTATACGAACCTTGCAACAGTTCTTCATCGGCAAACACTTTGGACAAGGAGCTCAGAAGCCGGGTCTGGAACGTTACGGATTGGCTCATGCGCGATACATCCTCTCTACTGTGGAGTAAGGTCTGGTCTCACATACATCTTACACTAATCTGGAGGGAGCGGAAGGTGAACGAATCTTTTTTTGGAAAAATATGATTCGGTTTCGTAATCAGCCTATCAATCCCCAGCGCCCCTGTACACTTCAAAGCTGGACAGGCGCGGGCACCATCTCGATTCCATAATGGTCAGCCGAATATACTGAGAACGCACGGCAGAAAATCGACAGATGCGCTTGTGACCAACAACGGTGCCGGATTGAATCGGATGCCAGGTTCCATTTGCGATATATTCAAGCTCAAACCTCTCGATTCGTTGTCCATACCGGTATTCAGCCAGTACAATATGATCGAAATCGATCTCACGTCCGAAGTCCAGCTCAATCACGGCATACTCGGTACCGTCCTCCGGACTCCAATACGTATCTCTGCTGCCATCCAGCATATGACGCGCGTCCCATCCCTGCTTGCTTTCCGATGCCGTTATATGCGCATCCGCTGCGAGATTGGTCCTGAACGTATTGCGAATGGCATCTCCAAGCTCCCGCAGCCGCTGCATGTCATGCTCATGAACCAGTCCCCGGGTATCCGGCGGAATATTGAGCAGAAAAGTCGCGTTGCCGCCAACCGATCCGTAATAGATATGGAGCAGTTCCTTCAGAGATCTAACCTTACCGTCCTCGGAAGCATGGTAGAACCACCCCGGACGGATGGACGTGTTGACTTCAGCCGGATACCACACCAGCTCCTGCTCGCCCTGAATGACATCACGGCTGCCCAGATCCTCTTCATCCGACTCATAACGGCGCGCAAACTCCCGATCGTCGGCTTGCTGCGATTTTTCCTGGATGGCTTCATTCTGGCGCAATGACGAAGGAACTACGCTCCATTCGGATTCTCTGCAGTGTCCCGCCTCATTCCCGCACCAGCGGATATCCGGCCCGCATACCGAGATGGCGGCGTTCGGCTGCAGCTCGCGAATCAGCGAGTAATACGCCTCCCAGTCGTATTCCTGACGCTTGCCGTTCGGTCCTTCACCGCAGGCACCGTCAAACCAGACGCAGAATAGATCGCCATAGCCGGTCAGCAGCTCTCGTAATTGATTCAGGAAGAATTGATTGTATCGCGCTGAATCTCCATATGACGGTTCATGCCGATCCCAAGGGGACAGGTAAATCCCGAATTTGATTCCGCCTCTTCTGCAAGCATCGGCAACCTCCTTCACCACATCGCCGAGCCCGCTTCGCCAAGGGCTGTTCCTCACGGTATGCTCCGTATAGCGGCTTGGCCAGAGACAGAACCCGTCATGATGCTTGCATGTGAGGATCAAGCCGCGCATGCCGGCACTGATACAGGCTTCAACCCACTGGTCAGCATCCAGCTGCTCGGGATTAAACCATGCGGGATCCTCTTTTCCGGTGCCCCATTCCATATCCGTGAACGTATTGATTGTAAAATGAAAGAAAGCATAAAACTCCATCTCCTGTACGGCCAGTTGGCGCTCCGAGGGCTTAATGTTGGCAGCGTATTCAATGAAATTGTGCACGCGATAAACCTCCCATTCCTATCTATCCTTGGTTGTCTAATGCCTTCTGGTGAATTTCCAGATACTTATCCAGCTGCAGTCCTTTAAACCCGCTAACATATGCATCCCAATCCTTCTCAATATCCTTACTGCCGGTCACGAATTGGGCCAGGTTCGATTTCACGTAATCTTGAATAGTCTTCTGAATCTGAGCGATAAAGGTTGCATCGGTGGGGTCGATAAATACGTCCGTCGGGTAGACCGCATCCGGCTTCGCAAATGGCTCGTATTTCTTCGCGGCAAGCCATAGGCGATATTCATAGGCTCCGTTGCCGAGCGGATCCGCCGGTGCCACAAAGGATTCCCGAAGCGAGTTCACCATCAGCATCGTGCCGAGCTGCCACCAGGTCACGTCAAGCGATCCATCGGGCACATCCCGTTTCAGCGCTTCGTATACGGCTGGCTTGCCATTGTAATCGAGAGCCCCGGACTCCGCCTTCCGCCAGCCGTCTCCTTCAAAACCCCACGAGGTCATCACGGTGCCTTCCTCGGAGAACAGGTAATCCGCCAGCTTAATCGCTGCCACCCGCTGCTCCTCTGTCGCTTTGTTTGTAATGACAAACGATCCGTCTCCAGCACCTACGCTGTACCCTGCAAGCTGTACCCCGCCCGGACCTTTCAGCGGAGGCACGACATCGTATTCCTTATGACGCGGCTTCGCTTCCGTCGGTTCCAGCACACTGCTGATCAGTGCGTACCCAACGGTACCGACTACATTGTCCGTTTTGTTCCCGAGCTGCTTCACGGCATCCCCATTTTGCGTAAAGGCTCCCTTGTCGATCAGTCCTTCGCTGTACAGCTTGCGGAGATACTTCATCCCTTCCTTCCATTCGGGCTCAGCCGCGGACAAGATCACCCTGCCATCCTTGACACTTAAATAGGTTGTGCCGTTATTGTAGATGAAGGCATTCATCAAAAAAGCATCTACACCTCCACCCCACACATCAAGGGAGGTTGTCATCGGAATTTCATCCGCTTTGCCATTGCCATTCGGATCCTGCTCCTTGAAGGCTTTCAGCACTTCATAGAACTCATCGGTTGTTGTGGGCATCTCCAGCCCCAACTTATCAAGCCAGGTCGTATTGACCCACATCCGCTGACCATATGTGCAGTGCAGGCACTCATTCACCTTGGGAAGTGCATAAATATTCCCGTCCGGCGCAGTTATGGCCGGTTTTAAATAGGAAACTTCCTCCAGCGCTTTTTTGATGTTGGGTGCGTGCTGGTCAATTAAGTCATTTAACGGAATGAAAGCCCCCTGCATGCCATATTTGATCTGATCCGCCTTGGATATGCCGGCATTCATGATGAGGGCCGGATAATCCCCGCTTGCCAGCATCAACAGTTTCTTATCGTTGAATACCGCGTCGGGCGTTGTATTCCATTTAAATGTAATGCCCAGCTTATCTTCAATATGCTTAGAGAACGGATTGACATCCAGACTTTCAATCCCCGCTGTCTGAGGAGCAAACACCGATAATTCAACAGGTGCGCCTGACCCCGGGGAACTTGCCGAACCTTCAGTTCCTGTTTCACTCGCCTTACCGCAAGCTGATAGTACCAGTACAACGGCCAGAATCAGACTTAAACATAATCCAGTGAACCTTCTCAAATCAATTCCTCCTTAATATGGAATACCCGCCCATTGATCTTGTATGAAACCGCTTTAGCAACGACCCCCAGTTTGTCTGAACATCAGAAATACCCTATTCTGCAATGTCGGCCTCACCCCCTCCATAACATCCGGTTAACTAAGGTTCATCCTTTCAAGGAGCCGATCATGACACCCTTGACAAAATACTTCTGCACAAACGGATAGATGATCAACACCGGCGCGCTTGCAACCACAATCAGCGAATATTTCAGCAAGTCCTTCAGTCCCTCACGAGCCAGAAGCTCATTCACATTGGTCACCATCTCCGAGCTGACGGAATTCAGAATCAAAATGTCCCTCAGGAATATCTGAAGCGGAAACAGGCTGCTGTCCTTGAGATAAATCAAGGCGTTGAAATAAGAATTCCAATGACCGACCGCATACATAAGTGCGAGCACAGCCAGGATCGGCTTGGAAAGCGGCAGGACGATTTTAATAAAAAAGGTAATGTCGCTGCTCCCATCCATCTCCGCAGCCTCGGCCAGTTCCTCTGGAATGGTGGTCTGAAAAAAGGTTCTGGCAATGATGACCTGAAATACGGCGAGCGCGCCCGGTATAATCATGGCCCAGCGCGTATCGAGCATGCCCAGCGACTTCACGAGCAAATAGTTAGGAATCAATCCCCCGTCGAAAAACATCGTGAACACCAGCAGCATCATCACCATATTTCGAATGTAAAACGTCTTTCGGGCCAGCGGATAAGCAAGCATCACCGTGAGCGCAACATTAACCACTGTGCCGACGACAGCATAGAACAAGGAGTTGCCAAACCCGATCAGAATGTTGGAATTCTGAAATACAGCTTTATACCCCATCAGCGTAATATCCACGGGCCACAGCCACACTTTGCCAGAGGACACTGCCGAAGGAGAGCTGAAGGATGCGCTTACAATATGCAGCAGCGGAAACAGAATAACGATCAGAATGATGGCTAAGAACAGATATACGATGCCAAGAAATATCCGGTCTGCAGCGGACTCCCGTACTGTGGTTCTGCTCATGCGATTCCTCCTACCATAGACTTGTGGATGAGACTCTTCGGGATACGTAATTGACAATAACCAGCAAAATAAAATTGATCAACGAGTTGAACAAGCCGATTGCGGCCGAGAAACTGAAGTTTGCTCCAAGCAATCCGACCTTGTACACATAAGTGGAGATGACCTCGGACGTATTCTGATTGAGCGGATTTTGCATGAGATAAATTTTCTCAAAGCCGAGGCTCATCAGGTTGCCAAGATTCAGAATCAACAGGATGACGATGACGGGAACCAAGCTGGGAATATCGATATGGATGATTTTTTGGAGGCGGGTTGCACCATCCACCCTTGCTGCCTCATACAAATCGGGGTTAACTCCAGCCAAGGCCGCAATATAGATGATGGCGCCATATCCGGTGAACTGCCATACATCAGACCAGACATAAATCGATTTGAACAGCCCTGGAATGCCTAGGAAATCCACAGTCTCAAGCCCCAACGCCCGGTATAGATTGCTCATCAGCCCGGTATTTGGCGAGAGATTCACAATCAGAATGGAGACGATCACAACTGTTGATATGAAGTATGGGGCATACGTAACCATCTGGACGGTTTTCTTGAATCGGCCGTTCCTGATCTCATTCAGCGCCAGCGCCAACAGAATGGGGGCAGGGAAACCGACTAGGAGACCGTACAGGGAGATTTCCAGCGTGTTGCGGACATACTGCCAGAAGAACGGTGCCTCAAACAGCTGACTGAAATAATCGAAACCGATCCAGGGGCTGCCGAATATGCCTTGCACCACGTTGTATTCCTTAAACGCAATCAAGACGCCGAACATCGGAACGTATTTGAAGAGGATGATATAGAGCAGCGGGAAGAATATCAGCAGGTAAAACTGCCAGTGCCTCATCAGCTTCTTCTTCGTTCGGTTTACGGGCTTGTTCGGTGGTGCAGATGCACCTGCAGGTAATGTCATGACTTTGCTCATACGAGCCATCAGGTCACCCTCCTTCACTTCGTGATGACCTCAAGTTTAGAGGGAACGCCTCGCCCCGTTCAATAAACAAGATTCTCCGGATCAACGTATTTCCGCTAAAAGAGACGCAGCACAATCCATACATGTAACGTCGAGCGATAAACCTTTTTCTCCACTAAACCAATCTCGCGTTATAGCAAAAAAGCCCGGCAGGACCGCAAAATCCGCAGGACTTTCTAAATGGCAAGGTCATGTATTAGAAGGGTTAGATCGAACGGTCGGCACCCGTAGTCCGAGTGTCTGAAGCCGCTTGCTCCCGGTAGTCACCCGGCGACATTCCCGTCATTTTTTTGAACATCCGCCCAAACGAGATGGCATTCGAATATCCGACTTCGGTGGCTATATCCTGCACGGGAAGCAATGTCTCTTGAAGCAGTTTCCGGGCATGATTCATCCGCAGCTCGATTAAATAATCCACAAATTTCTGTCCAGTCTCCTCGCGAAACAGCTTGCTCAGCGTCTTCCAGTTTATATCGAAGCGTTCGCTCAAATAATGGAGTGATAGGTCCGGGTTGCTCGAGTTCTGCTCCATAAACAAGCGTATTTTCAAAATCGCATCCGCATGATTGCGCCCTTGCATCAGGGCTGACATCCTCTTGAACAGGCTGGATAAAGCTTCCCCATAGCTATGCTCCAGCTGCTCCAGCGTCTCGGAAGATTGAAGAGCCCTCCTTAAGGCCGGCTGTCCCTCCTGTATCCACAAATCCTGAAACTCTTTGGCCATGCACGACATTTCCCGACCCAGCGAATACATCATGTAATCGGCCAAACTCACCACGCCGTCCCGGTCCAGCATATTCTGTTCAATGTTATGGATGAGGGTATCGTATTTCGCCTGCCAGTCCCCGTTAACAAGCCGGAAAGATTGAGCCATGGACCGGATCAGGTTCAGAAAATCAAAGGCATGGCCCCGCTCCTCGCCGGTTACTTGTGTATAATGAATGATTCGGTTCTCGCCGAGGATCATTTTGTACTTCAATGCGGTAAGTGCCTGCTCGTAGGACTCCGTGATGTCCGTGTACCGCTCTGCTATCTCCCCAATGCCAATTGTAATGGTCAGTTTAAGATACTCTTCCGTCCACAGGCGGGCATGCTCAAACAGCGCAACCATCTGCTGTTCAGCGTTCTGCTCCCGTGCTTCCGTTATGACGCCCAGCTTGGAGGCAGATATCCATTCTGTCCATATGACCGCTCCCTGTCCTGCAGCAATTTCCTGGACTGCGCTTTTCAGGGCAAACTTCATCAAATATTGGTCCTGCTGCAGGTATTGATCGCAGAACAGTGTGTATTTGTCGATCTCGATCACTTGAACCGTTAGCGGTTTGGACAAGTCAGGCAATCCCATGACATCGTGCTGCACGTTCCATTGCTCCAGGCTGGACGGGTACTGCCCTTCCATCAACTGCTGAAACAAATACGCTTTTCGCAGATGCAAATCCTCCCGATGCTGCTGTTGGAAGCTGTTCGACTGCTCCAGAATGCTCTCCAGCGCAGATTCGATAAAAGCAAATTCATCCTGTTTACTGCCATGGAGCAAGGAGCTTGTCTTGGACTGCGAATATTTCTGAATCCGGGACACGATGGCCTCAATGGGTTTATAATTTCTACGGGTCACCCATATAATCCAGACGATACCGGCTGCGCACATGAGTAGGCCGACCATAAACCATACATTGTATAGTTGGCTGACGAAATCCGCCATCTTGCCCCGGGTTAATCCTCCCTCATAAACCCAATTGGTATACGGAGACACCGCACGGGAGACCATTTCCCCATCCTCCGAGGCGGAGGTGCTTGCATTCATGGCATGACCTGCCGCATCCAACACATGAATAAAACTCACCTCGGGATTAACCATGCTGCGTATCATTTGATGTATGGCATCTGCCTTGATATTAATCGTTATGATGCCTTTGCCATGCGTAACGAAGGGCGCTTCACGTACAAGGGTCAGCACCTTCGATGCGTTATGAAAGCTGAATTCATGAAAATCCCTGACGCCACTCCACTTGGCTTCGCTGTTGGCCTGACTTAAATAGGGCCTGAGAAAGCTATAATCAGCATAATCCTGTAATTTGAAGGTGGATGAAGTGCTTAAGACAAACTCGTCCTGTGCCCGAACAAGCACCATAGAATCCACGAGCGGGTTGGAGACCTTGAACTGCTTCATCGCCTTCAGCGCCTGCATGTTTAAATAAACATTATCCTGATCTTCATGATTGAAAAACTCGGACATATCCGGGTTGAATAACAGTTCCTGCACCAGCATCTGGTCAATCGCTTTCAGCGAATTATCCACCGAGCGCATCGCCTGCTGAATCATCATCTCATTGGCCTGAATCGCGCCTTGCCGCGACTGTTCGCCGAGCATTTGGAAAAATACAAAAAACACAAAGGAAATCACGATAAAGAAGACCGGCATATACGATAAAAGCTGTCGGTAAAACCACGCTTTTCTTCCCATAGGCATCCCCCTGAGTGATAGAATTCCTAATCCGATTCATCGATTGGAAGTAATTTCATCATAGAAGAACGCCCGGGGTTTACCAACACTTTTTTGGACAAGTCATGAAAAACACATCTAAAGCATCACTACTTGCATAGCATGGACTGGATCTTAATCCTATGGTATTTATCCTTACCCTTAGCTGTGTGGTAATTCAGAGGATCCGCCCACCGCCGATATTCGGAGACTACGGATTGGGAGGATTGGGAGGAGTGGGCACAGCGGGTTCTCCCTCGCGGCCCAGCCGCCGGCTTGCCGTTTCCCTGCGTCCCGTTGCTGGAACATGGGCTCCGGCTTTCGCCAGACCGAACCTCGGCATATTGTTATATACACATTCGTATTGACCTTGATCGATGAGGTAGGATTCGTGAAAAATACCAACGTCCCCACCCGTTCCAACCTTGCGGTTGAAGTCCCTCCAGGCGGTCAGATGTTTGGCTCCATGACGGGCATAATGCTCCAGGTGTTCGAAACTTCTCCAATATTGAATGAGGGTAACTCCCCGCCACGACAAATGAAAAGTGCCATCCAAAAATCCAAGCTCCTCTTTGTTCCGGTACAGCTCCTGAATCATGGGGGACATGGCGTTCACCACAGGCAGCCATTTATGCACCGACCACCATTTATTAATCCGCATCCCGATCACAAATACAACGAAGGGTCCATCTATGTGTGCGGTATAACGCCCTGGGATTACCTTGCTCATACGTGTGTATCACTCCTCTTTTTTCGTTTCCAGCAGGCCCAGATGGGTCTCGTAAAAACGTTCTATGTCTGTTGAATTGTACAGCTGTGCCGTTAGAAATGCGCCGTAAAAAACCGTGAAACCTATCTGCACGGCCTGCTCCAAGGTCAAGGCTTTATTGAGGTTACCGGCCTGGGCTTCTTCCTTCATGAATTGCTGGAACAATTCGTACATATTGGGCGATAAGCTACCGGCTTCCTCTTGGCCGGGAAAGAGCAGCGTCACCTCCGCCGGGCTAAGCTCAGGCATGCTGGGCTGCATGTTCTGCTCGGCCAGAAAGGAGATCAGGCTCGGCATCATCCCCGGCCTCACCTGATGTTCCTTCGCCACCTGGGACAACAGATGGCGAAATGCCTGAAATCCCTTTTTACCTTCCGTCTCAATCTCAATGATCCGCTCGGTCAGCCATATCCGCATGAAATAAACCAGGATATCCTCTTTGCGCTGGTAGAACTTGAAAAAGGTAACCTTTGATAGCTCTGCCCTCCGGCAGATGTCCTCCAGCATGACTTGGCTGAACATCCGCCCCTGCATCAGGGACAATCCCGCTTCATACAGCGTGATTTTGTTTTTGGCTTTTTTTAATTCTCTTAATGGGATATCTGAATGTGTTGTCAATGCTCGCACCACCTTTTAGATTAACCTATGTAAATAAATTAACATAAGTTAATTTATTTTGTCAAAGTAAAGTGAGAGGGGCTATTTGCTTAATGTGCCAGCAGACGTGTCGATGTTCATACCACCGGGGCTTAACGGACCTCAGGTACGTTATTCACCCGATTTATGCTCATCACACTTTCTAACGGACTCCACAGCCGCTATTCAGCTTGAAAGCGACCAAAAAGTCGTCTGTTATAGAGAATAACGGCTCTCATGTCCGATAGATTCGCCGAAACCCCTTTTTTCAGGAAATAGGGTATCCTCAGTCCGCTAAACTGCTGGAGTCATCCGATTACCTGCTGCCCCCGCGCACTGCTCGGACACTCGATTACCTTATCCGATCCAGCACACTGCTTGAACGCTCGTCTATCTTCTAACCCAGCACGCTGCTTCGTCACTCGATTACCTTCTGATCCCAGCACGCTGCTTGGACCACTCGCTTACCTTCTGAACCCGCACGCTGCTTGGACCACTCGCTTGGTGAAGGCGGGAAACACGTTGAATGGGAATGCTTAAGAACAAACAAAAAGGCAAGTTCAGGACATATTCCTGTACTTACCTCAGTACATTTTTGGTATGGCACAAACAGGTGCCTTTATAATTCTCGAAAATTCTCAAGATTCGGCGGTTCCAGCCACTGTTGGCAACCGTTGCTGCCACGGTAGTCACCTTGACGACGGTGGATGAACATACCTCCGAGGCTTAACGGACCTCAGGTACGTTATTCACCCGATTTATGCCCATCCGACTATCTAACGGACTCCACAGCCGCTATTCAGCTTGAAAGCGACCAAAAAGTCGTCTGTTATAGAGAATAACGGCTCTCATGTCCATTGGATTCGCCAAAACCCCTTTTTTCAGGAAATAGGGTATCCTGGGTCCGTTAAACTGCTGGAGTCATCCGATTACCTGCTACCCCCGCGCACTGCTCGGACACTCGATTGCCTTATAACCCAGCACGCTACTTCAACACTCGTCTATCTTCTGATCCCAGCACGCTACTTCAACACTCAATTACCTTCTGACCCCGCGCACTGCTCGGACAATTGCCTACCTTCTGACCCATCCCGCTACCCGGACACTCGTCCACTATCCTGACCCAGCAACATGCTTGGACACTCGCCTACCAGTTGAGCCACCAAAAGGTTGAACAGCACCCTGCGGGTCCGCTTGGTCATTCACCGCCCCCGAAGGAACGGCTACCCCAAGCAGCACGTGGTGATCACCCCCGGGCTGCGGCATCCGCGTAGAAAATAATGGTGTAGAACTTCGTTGTCTCTTTGCCTGGATTGACGTAACGATGCGGCCGGTTGGCAGAGAAGTGAACGGAACTTCCGGCAGGAACGGTATAGCTCTCGTCTTCGCGCCAGAGTTCCAACTCTCCCTGGTGGACAAAAATATACTCCTCCACGCCTTCATTATGTGCTTCAGATCCATGGTCGCAGCCCGGATCCATCATAACCATATACGACTCGAATTTAGTGCGCAGGTTGTAAGAGAACAGCGGGTACACCCGGTACGCGCCCTCTGCCTCGTGAAAAGGCTCCAGGTCATCCGGAGATACCACGGTCACCTCGGTTTCCGTCTCTTCAATGAGTGTGGTGAATGAAATGCCAAGACCGCTAACGATACGCCACAGCACGGAGATCGTTGGGTTGGAATCACCGCGCTCGATCTGTCCCAGCATGGCTTTGCTTACGCCGGTCAACTCGGCTACGTTATCGAGGCTGAGGCCTCGGGATTTACGAATGGCTTGCAGATTTCTCCCTACCTTTTTATGAATGGGTTCCAAGTGTAACAATATCCTCCTTCTGATGCTAAGCCGTTAACTGATCTTGCTCTGATCAGCCTGCGACTTCTCCATAAGCTTTGACACCATATCATCGGTCATATGGTTCAAATCATATTGTACATCAAAACCCCATTCTTCGCGTGCTGCAGTTGCATCGATTGAATCCGGCCACTCGTTTGCAATCGCTTGGCGGACAGGATCCACCTCATAGCCAAGGCTAAAATTCGGTATATGACGGCGGATGCTGGCCGCAATACCTTCAGGATCGACACTCATCGCCGTTACGTTGAAGGCATTGCGGTGCTTTAATTTTGCCGGATCGGCCTCCATTAATGCAATGACAGCCCGAATCGCATCCGGCATATACATCATATCAAGGTACGTCCCTTGATTAATGTAGGAGATATAGCTGCCTTTATGGATGGCGGCACCAAACATCTCAACCGCATAATCCGTGGTACCTCCTCCCGGAGGCGCGGAGTGGGAGATCAGTCCCGGAAAACGCAACCCCCGGGTGTCCACTCCATATTTGTGATAATAGTAGTCACACAGTAGTTCACCTGACACCTTGCTGACTCCATACATCGTGTGCGGACGCTGCAGGGTGTCTTGCGGTGTTGCGCTTTTTGGGGTATCTGCCCCGAATGCCGCGATAGAGCTAGGCGTAAAGAATTGGCAGGATAATGCGCGAGCCGTCTCCAGGGCACTTAACAGTCCGCCCATGTTCAAGTTCCAGGCAAGCGCCGGATTGGATTCGGCTTTAGCCGACAACAGGGCTGCGAGATGAATGATCGTATCGGCCCGATGCGCTTGAGCCGCCTCGTGAAATGCATGATGATCGGTCACATCCAGTATTCGGAACGGTCCTGACTGTACCGTTTCATGCTGGATCTGTCGTATGTCTGTTGCAAGAACCGCCTCTTCGCCGTAAATCTGCCGCAATGTTGCTACCAGGTCTGAACCAATCTGACCGAGTGCACCCGTTACCATAATTCGTTTCATTGTTCGTGCCCCCTTAAGTTAGATCAGACCCAGTTCGCGTCCGATGGTTTCATATGCCGAAAGTGCACGGTCCAGCATCTCCCGTGTATGGATAGCGGTCGGCATGTTGCGAACTCTTCCCGTGCCCTTTGGCACCGTCGGGAATACAATCGCTTTGGCATACACGCCTTCTTCGTACAATCTAGTGCTGAATTTCTGTGTCGTTGCTTCATCTCCAATGATGCACGGTGTAATCGGGGTTTCCGTCCGTCCGACAGAGTAGCCAAGATTCTTGAGTCCTTCTTGCAGATACCGGGTATTCTCCCAAAGCTTCATTTGAAGCTCTTTGCTGTTCTGCAGGATGTCGATGGCCGTAATGCAGGCCGCTATGCTGCCTGGGGGCAGCGCTGTTGAAAACAAGAACGGCCGACTGCGGACCTTGAGCCAATCCACCAAATCACGGGATCCTGCAACATACCCTCCGACAACACCAACTGCCTTGGACAAGGTTCCAATCTGAAAATCCACTCTATCCGACAACCCAAAATGCTTCACTGTACCTGCACCGCCGCCAAGAACGCCCGAGCCGTGCGCATCATCCACATAAGTGATCAGATCATAGCTTTCGGCGATTTCCACGATTTCAGGAAGCTTTGCAATGTCGCCATCCATCGAGAATACACCATCCGTAATAACCATAATTTTGCTGTATAACCCGGACTCTCTCGCTTCTTTTGCTTTTGAACGCAAATCGTCCATATCCGAGTGGTTAAAACGAATCACCTTCGCCTTGGTCAAGCGACAGCCGTCAATGATGGAGGCATGGTTCAATTCATCCGACAGGATAGCATCTCCTGCTCCCATCACCGCTGAGATCGCCGCCATATTACAATTGAAACCGGATTGATACGTAAGCACCGCTTCCGTTCCTTTGAATTGAGCAAGCTTCTCTTCAAGTTCAATATGAAGCGCAAGCGTTCCGTTGATGGAGCGAACTGCCCCGCTTCCGGTTCCGAAATCGGTTGTTGCCTGAATTGCAGCTTCCTTCAGTCGCTCATCATTTGCTAGACCAAGATAGTTATTGGAAGATAAATTCACAAATTCACGGCCCTGAATAGTAATAATCGGACCATTCGGACTTTCAAGAGGCTGGATGGTATTATAAAGTCCTTGCTGCTTGAGTTCTGTTAGATTATCCTGTAAGAAAGCGCTTAACGAGTTGCTGGCCATATAAATTCCTCCCGTGGATCCGAAGTTCTAAAACGTACATAACATTTACCATTCCATTGTATGCAAAAAGTCACACGCATGCAATATCCCGCACATAAATATGCTATATTAGATTTTTCGGTAAAAAAAATCCCTTCAGCATTCATAGGAAAACATCTGCCTATGATTAACTTGAAGGGGCAATAAATCATTACGATTTTCAGATCTGGTCTGCTATTTCTTTAATTAAAACTCAGTTTTTTCTGCCTCTATGGTTTCTCTACCTCACCTGAAAATAATCTCTCTGTTAAGATAGGTATACCATATGGATGCTGCTCTATAGTAAATCCAATAAACTATAGCCAGTTATAGTAAGAAGCTATATCGTACAAAATCAAGTTGTTATCGCTTGATGGAGCGCCTCCACATAAGCTGTTGCCAGCTTGGACAGCGATGCATTTTTATGGCTGATCCAGCCCACCTTGATCGTCTCATCACAATCGAGCGGAACCGGAATAATCTCATTCCCGTTCAGGTCTGCACTTAGCACCCCGGTGGAGATGGTATAACCGTTCAGCCCGATCAGCAGATTGAACAGCGTCGCGCGGTCATTGACCCGGATGCTCTTTTTGTGCGACAGTGTGCTGAGGATCTCCTCGGAGAAATGAAACGAATTATACTCCCCCTGCTCGAAGGACAAATACGGATAATTCTGCAGCTCATCAATCGTGACGATGGACTGCTTGGCGAGCGGATTGTTGATGCTGATAAAAATATGCGGCTTCGCGGTAAACAAGCTGGTGAACTGCAAGCCCGCGTCCTTCAGCAGCTTATTGATTACCTTCGCGTTGAATTCATTGAGATAGAGAATGCCGATTTCACTGCGCAGCGTTTTGACGTCCTGAATGATTTCGTAGGTCTTCGTCTCCCGCAGAGCCAATTCGTATTCATCCTGACCGTATTCCTGAACGAGGTTTACAAAGGCGTTCACCGCGAATGCATAGTGCTGGGTCGATACGGAAAAATGCTGCGGGGACGGCTTGGCGTTCAGGTAACGCCCTTCCAGAAGCTCCGCCTGTTCTACTACTTGCCGTGCATAACCCAGAAACTCGGCTCCCTCTTTGGACAGTGAGATGCCTTTATTGGTTCGCTCGAAGATCGTGATGCGCAGTTCCTCTTCCAGATCCTTTATCGCATTGGACAGGCTGGGCTGGGAAATAAATAATCGTTTGGCCGCCTCATTCATGGAACCACGGTTGGCTACCTCGATGGCGTATTTTAATTGTTGTAAGGTCAATGTGATCCCCCTCATCAAAACTTCACGCTTCTCTATGAAGCTGGTCGTTCATGTTTCTATATCTCTATTATACAGTCTACAGCATGAAGGAATCTGATTCATTACCTGAATCGCTCACCTTATACAAGCCCATTAGGAACAAGCCAAGATCAGATTACTCAAATTTCAAGCTGCTCCGGTCTCCCTTTTAAAATGGAACTGTACACAAAAAAAAGGACAGCCGTATTGACTGACCTTTAAGTGTCTTCCGTGTCTTCCAAGTTTTCTATGCCTTACGTATCTTACGTGTCTTATCGTGTCTTACTTGTCTTATTTGTCTTACCTATCTTCCATTTATTCCGTTTAATCCATGTATTCCATGCTATTCCGTGTCTTAAAAAACACTCACACGTCTTTCATTCTTGCGTATCAGAAATAGCTGCACTCTTAAATATTCACCTGATACCCTAATGTCAGTTCATCGCCGGGAAGGCCACGGATTCCCCAATTGTGCTGCGGCGTTTCGAATATCGTAATCTCCACATCCTGGGGAGAGATGTGCAGCTGGTGTTGAATTCGTTCGAACAACAGTCGAATCAACTGTTTCTTGGCTTCCACGGTCCTGCCTTCAAATATGCTAATCTCGATCACGGTGTAACGATCCGTCCTCCCCTCAGGAAAGTAGAAATCCTCCCGGTTCATGGGGAAAAAGCGATGGAATTTTTTATCAACGGGAAGTCCAAACGCTTCAACCACACACGAATGGATCACTTCCGATAATTCTTCCTTCACAGGGTTCAGGCGCTCCCTGACGCCATAAATCTTAATCTGTGCCACGCTCATCTCATCTCCTCTGTTCTCATCTAAGCTCAAGCTATGTTACCTATTATTTCTATTCGTTCGGGCTGTCCGAAAGCCCTTCTTATATCGGTGAATATGTTGAATACGGTATACTGATCATTCTCCCCAATCCGGTTGTTCCCCGATTTCTATTACTACCTCTATTCACCGGTCTGGAACTGCTTC
This sequence comes from Paenibacillus glucanolyticus NBRC 15330, assembly GCF_004000885.1. Taxonomy (GTDB): domain Bacteria; phylum Bacillota; class Bacilli; order Paenibacillales; family Paenibacillaceae; genus Paenibacillus_AQ; species Paenibacillus_AQ glucanolyticus. Next base: position 54,406 of record NZ_BIMC01000002.1, on the reverse strand, counting down.
TTCGCCCATTCCACATAGGATGGGTGGCTCTCGATTAATTCCTCGTGCGTACCGCTCCCCGTAATATGACCCTTCTCAAGGACGATAATCTGATCGGCCTCAACAACGGTAGATAACCGGTGGGCGATGACCACGGTCGTGCGCTCCACCATCAGATTATTCAAGGCCTTCTGCACTTCATGCTCGGAATCACTGTCCAGACTTGCCGTTGCCTCGTCCAGAAGCAAAATATCCGGCTTCCGCAAGAGCGCCCTGGCAATTGCAATCCGTTGACGCTGGCCTCCCGACAACTGGATGCCTCTCTCGCCAACCTCCGTGTCATACCCTCTTGGCAAAGCTTCGATAAATCCCTCGGCATAAGCCAGTCTTGCCGCCTCAGCTATTTCTTCCTCGGAGACTGGCTCCTCCCTTCCATAAACGATATTGTCCCGAATCGTTCCGGTCATCAGCGGGCTGTCCTGGGAGACATACCCGAGTTTTCGCCGCCAGGAGTCCAGCGTATAATCGCGAATCTCGTCCGAACCAAACCAAATCTCCCCGCCGGAAGGCGTATAAAAACGTTCAATCAGGGAAAAAACCGTCGTTTTTCCGCTGCCGCTCGGCCCAACCAGGGCGGTTACCTTCTTGGCAGGTATCGCGAACGATACGTCGGACAGGATCGTCTCCCCTTCATGATAGGCAAACCCAACCTTTTTAAATTCAATGTTCCGATGCCCTTGCGGTGCAAGACGTATGGCTCGATCATCGGTTTCCGGCTTGAATTCGAGAATAAGCCGCAATCTCTCAGTAGCTGCCATTACCTTCTGCAGCTGGGAATAGAACGTAGCGAATTGGCTGAACGGAAACATGATCTGGAACAGCAGCAGGATAAACGACACCAGTTCACCTGCGCTGAGCGCACCGGAAGAGACGCGAACGCCGCCGTACCCGATAATAACGACCAGCAGCACGACCATGACCATGGACATCAACGGGATCAGGACCGAGTTGATTTTGGCTTCCTTCATACCGAAGCGATACAGGCTGTCCATGTCGTCGTAGCCGCTTTTCTCCTCCTTCCGCTCGGCATTGGATGCCTTCACCAGTCGGATCTCGCCGATCACCTGGGTCAGCATGGCCGACAACTGGGCAAGCTGTCCATACATGCTGATGGAGATTTTGTACATTTTACCGCCGATGGGCATTAAGATTCCGAACCCTACCGGGACTGCGATGAGGATAATGAGGGTCATCCGCCAATCCAGATAAAACAGGATCGCAACGGCACCGATCACGGTCAACAGATTCGAACAAAAAGCGATCAGATGATCCGTGATCAGCGTCTTCACTTCATTCGTATCGTTGGCCACCCGGCTCATCGTATCCGCCGAGCGATGCTTGTCAAAGAACGGAACCGGTAACGCCAGCACTTTGCTCCAGAGCCGTTTGCGAATCTTGTTCACCGTCTGGTTTCCGACAAAGGCAAGCATATAATACGAGAGTCCGCTTGCTACGGCTTCCAGCAGGAACAGAATCGCCAGAAATCCGACCGTGCGGACATTAAACGAATCCGCTGCAAAATTATCGATCAATTGGCCGGTGATGAGCGGGACGACCAGTCCGGTCACCGCCCCGACCATACTTAGCAGAATGGCAAGAAAGAGCACCAGCTTCGGAATACCCGCGGAACGCAGCAGTTGGATAAAATAGCGAATCGTGGTCTTCGTTACCTTGCCTTTCTCTTCTTCTACGGTTTGCTCCATATCGAATCCCTCCTATCTCTTTCGCTATGATCACATATAGATTTCTTGGATGAAACGGCCGGTAAACGATGCTTCCACTGCCGCCACTTCCTCAGGCGTTCCCGCTGCAACCACCGATCCGCCGGAGGCTCCCCCGCCAGGACCAATATCAAGAATCCAGTCGGAGTTCCAGATCAGGTCCAGATTGTGTTCAACCAGAATGACGGTGTTTCCCGCATCCACCAAGCGGTTCAACAGAAGCAGCAATTGCAACACATCTCCTGGGTGCAAGCCGGTTGAAGGTTCATCCAGCAAATATAGCGTGTGGTTCCTCGTCTTCTTGCTCAGTTCCTTCGCCAGCTTAATCCGCTGACCCTCGCCGCCGGACAACGTTCGAACCGATTGACCCCACTTCAAATAACCAAGTCCGACATCGCAGAGCAGCTTGGTCAACTCCATGATTTTCGGCCGCTCCTCCAGCAGCGTCAGGCTCTCTTCAATTGTCATATCCAGAATATCGGAGATCGTATAACCGTTGTAAGTCACGCGCAGAACCTCTTCCTTGAAGCGCCTCCCTCTGCAATCCGGGCAGCGCACTTCCAGCTCCGGCAGAAAATGCATATGCACCGAGACCACGCCAAGACCTTGGCAGGTCTCACATCGGCCGCCTGGTGTATTGAATGAAAAATGCTTCGCTGTCAGCTGGCTTTGTTTGGCTTCCGGCATAGCGGCATACCAGTTTCTAATATGGGTATACACATCCGTGTAAGTGGCAATGTTGGAGCGCTGCATGCGGGATACCGGAGATTGGTCAACTGTAATGAGTTGTCCCACGGAATCCCAGCCCGTAATCGCTTTGCAGCCGGTTGGAGTTGATTGATCGCTTCCGGATTCCGCCAGAAGGTCAAACAAGAGCGTGGATTTGCCTGATCCCGACACGCCTGTCACCGATATGAGACAGCCGAGCGGGAACGATGCGGTTATGTTCTTCAAATTCCTTAAATGCGCCTCCTCGATCGTAAGCAGGCTGCCGTTGCCTGTCCTGCGCCGGCTCGGTGCCGCAAGCATTCCATTCTCTCGGAAATACGATCCGGTAACGGAGTCGGAGCTGTGGATTAATTCCTCCAGTGTTCCCTGACCCACCACCGTACCGCCCATCGTTCCCGCACCCGGTCCGATGTCGATGATATGATCTGCGGCACGCATGACTTCTTCGTCATGTTCGATCACAAGCACCGTATTGCCCAGATCCCTCAGTTGTTTCAGAACCTGAATGAGTCCACGAGTATCTTTGGGATGAAGCCCGGTTGTCGGTTCGTCCAAAATATACAGGACCCCCGTAAGCCCCGATCCCAGAATCGATGCCAGTCTAAGCCTCTGGGCTTCTCCGCCCGACATCGTCACTACTTGTCTATCCATGGACATATAGCCAAGGCCGACATCCATAATGCGTTTCAGTCTCACTACGGAATCATAGATGAGTGGTTCCACGATCATTAACTGATCCAAGGATAGCTTTCCAAGTAATGCTTCCATCCAAGCGAGTGCATCCCCAATCGACCAGGCATTGACCTCATGGATAGCCGCCCCGGCAACAAGGACCCGGCGGCTGCCTTCTTTCAGTTTCGTTCCATGACAATCCGGACATTGCTGCTCCTGAAACAGAACCGCCTCACCGGATTCGCTCCCCTTCTCCCGGTACCTTCTCCATATTCCGGTTACAACACCTTCGTATTTGCCTTGCCCTACGGACTTCGGCGGCTTCACTTCCGGAAAATGCCGAATGAACTGCTCACTCTCAACGCCGTAATACAGAAGATCACGCTGAACTTCGTTATAGTCCCGCAGCGGCAAATGATCATCGAACGTGAAGCCATAATGTTGCGCGGCTGCTTTCATCGTACTCGTGTGATACTCAACTAAAGCGTTGAACCATGGCTTGACCGCACCGTCTCTTATACTCAGTTCCTGATTGAACACGGCATCCATATTCAGGCTGACCGTTTGGCCGAGTCCGCTGCAGGTTTCGCAGGCGCCTTCCGGCTTGTTAAAGGAAAAATGCGACATCGTTAACTTATCAAGACTGTGACCGCATCGCCTACAATGAACCGTCTCGTGGGAGTCGCTGATCTCTTCCGCGTCCGACGGACCGCGATACGTTTCCCCCTCCACATTCGGCGTGACCGTGTCCCCGCAGGAAGGACAGGTACGCTCACCAAGCTTGGCAAATAAAATCCGCAGCAGCGTGTAGATATCCGTCACCGTTCCGATGGTCGACCTCGGGTTCCGGTTCGTAATGTGCTGACCCACGCTGATCGACGGGGAGAGACCTTCAATCGAATCCACCTTCGGCTTGCTGACCGAGTCCGACACCATGCCCATGGATTCCATGTACTGCCGCTGGCATTCACGCTGAAGAGTGTCCATTGCGAGTGTGGACTTACCCGATCCTGAGGGGCCCGTCATGACAACCAGTTTGTACTTCGGGATTTCAAGCGAGACATTCTTCAGATTGTTCTCCCGCGCACCGCGAATCTTAATCGTTCCATTCATAATTCCAACCTCCTTCGATTTACAAACCCATCTTACAACATTGATGCAAGTCTAAAATTCCACAATTAAAAAGGTTGATCCATCACCGTTTTCAAAGGCGTAATCCGTCACATCACTTTAAGGTTTATGTACAATGTTTGTTGGCGGTTTATCCGTGTACCATCGCACGGACTAGATAATGGGCTATAAATAGTTCGTTTCGTTATTTTCCCATCAGGCTTCTTTTCTTTGACCCTTACTTCATGATACAATCCCCCAGAAAAAAGGATTATGGCAGATCCGCGTAAGGCAAGGGGGACCATTATGGGCATCAGACCGATTGATATAGCAAAAAAGCTGGGGATTACCACAAGTGCACTCAAGCACTATGAGAAATGGGGAATCGTCCCTCCTGCTGAACGTGCCCCGAACGGATACCGGGTATATACCGAGGAGCATGCCGCTTATTTTGAATGCATCAGGGCCATGTTTCCCGGTTTCGGTGTAGATGTTACTAAGAAAGTGATGGTCAAACTGCAGGAACGAGAAGTGGATGAAGCGCTTTGGATCGTAAGCGAGGTACAAGCCCGCCTTCAACAGGATAAAATCCTTGCAGAGCGGACGATCCGCATTCTGGATACCGAGCAGCTTGATATTGTAGATGCCCGTGGCCGGAAAAAAGAGCTGACGATCGGTGATGTTGCCGCTGAAACCGGCGTTCCCACCTCGGCCATCCGCCACTGGGAGAAGGAAGGCATTCTTAACCTGCCTCGAGATCAGGACAACGGTTACCGGAAATTCGATGATGCTCAGATCCGGCAGATTATGATCATTCGTATTCTCCGCTCGGCCAATTACCCGCTGGAGGTCATCAAGGATGTATTGCAAGAACTCGAGCACCATCATGTCCATAACGCCAGGCGGGTACTGAAGGACACGCTGGTGTATCTGAATTACCGCAACCACAACCAAATGCGCGGCGTACACTACCTATACCAGTTATGCCGAGTATTGAAATTAGTGTAATTCCAGTTCCCTTTCATATTGTGGTGTACACATACAACAAACCAGCACGGATGGAACACATCCGTGCTGGTTTGTTTCTTGCATTCTATGACCTTATGATTCCTGTGACCGTATGCACACGATTTCTATGGATTAACCTTAATGGAGCCCACCGAGGTCGATAGGGATATCGCAGCTCCGCCACCGTTCACGTCGCTCTGCCCCCGGCTTGCGCCTGTAATCTGCCCAAGCTCGGTTTGGGTATCCAGCGTATACTTCATCTGCGGCGCAAACGTGGTCGTGATGCTCCCTGCCGACGTGTTAACCGCCAGGGTGCTGTCCTTATCGATCTCCTCAAGCAACATCTTGACGCTGCCGGCTTCGGTTACGATTTTGGAATTCCCCGTAATTTCCGTTTTGTTGAGCTGAATCTCCCCGGTCCCTAATCGAAGATCAAAAGCCCCCTTCAAATCGTTCACAAGGACCTTTCCGACATCATTATTCATGCGAACCTCTTGAAGGGCTTCCGGCACTTCGATCACATAATCAATCATGAACCCGGAATCGCCAAACTGCTTCTGCGACCAATCCCACAGACTCGTGCTTGAGTCCTCTTTAGGATGGGTTCTTAATTCCAGCATGCCGTCCTTGAGTGTAAAGGAGCTGGCCGCCTGCTCTGTAACCTGGGTACGGATGTTATCGTTCTTAAAGAAAGCTTCGTTAAACCACACGGTTGTTTTTACTTTGATCTCGCTGTCGGATGCTGCGATGAGCTCGATATTGCCCACGGCATGGTCAACAACTAATCCCTCGGCTGTGCCGATTTCCTGGGCCGCCGTCAATTCGAACTCTTTCCCCTCCCGCTTGACATGATCGCTGATTGCCACCGCGGAATCTCCTGCAATATTCCCAACCTGTGCTAATTTATCAAGCTCCTGAATGACGGCTTCATCTGCGTTGTTGGCTGCATCACACCCGACCAGCACGGCAAAAACCATTAGCGATGCGATTTTAACCGCCATCGTTCTTTGCTTTTTCATGTTATGATCCTCCCAGTCCATTCCTGTTTATGTATAAATCCATTATAACTGGATGGCAGGATTTAACACGCTTCCCTGGACTGGTTGCTTCCTGGACTTTAGTCGGGGGCAAATGATTGAAAGTGCTACTTCACGGTTCGATTATAGTCCTGAATTTTAGCCGTGATTTCTTTGGCGGCATCATCTAGTGCCTGCTGCGGAGACTTTTTGTTGTTAAGCACTTCTTCGATTGCGCCTTCCACGATCTGCCTCGCTTCCGGAAAAACCCCCATCACCGCACCTTGTGTCGCCTTGACCAGTTTCGTCTGATGCAGCTGATCAATCGCGGTTTGGAACTGCGGGAATTTCTCCAGATTTTCCTTCACACTGTCCTCCTCATACGCCTTCGTTGTGATCGGAAAATACCCGGTATTGATATGCCAGTATGCTTGCTGTGATGGAGAAGTCAGAAATTTAATAAATTCCCATGCGGCCTTTTGCTCTGTGTCAGGACGACTGTTCATCATCCACAAGCTTGCTCCGCCAACGATTACTCCTCCTTCAGCCGAGCCTGCAGGCTTGGGAAGGAACCCCGTTCCCACCTCGAATTTCCCCTCCGCACTGTCAACCAGTCCTTTCAATGCCGCAGTCGAATCCAGAATCATGGCAACTTGGCCTGCCGAGAAAGCCTTTTTGGAATCGTCGGTCTTGCGTCCCAGATTGTTGGCAGCCTTCGAATCAATCAATTCCTTCCACCAGGTTAATACCTTTACTCCAGGTTCCGTGTTTACTAGTGATTCCGTTGCCAGATCATCACGGCCATTCCCATGATTCACGTATTCAGCACCTTGGCTCGCGAATAGCTGCTCCATGAACCAGCCGTAAATCGCGAAATTAGCGCCCACGGCTTTCCCCTTTTTCGATATCGTTTCGGCCGCAATCGTCAACTCTTCAAACGTCTTCGGAGGATTCTCCGGGTCTAGTCCGGCATCCTTGAACAAGTCCTTGTTATAATACAATATAGGATTGGATGAGTTGAACGGCATCGAGTACAGTTTGTTCTCGAATGTATAATAGCCGCTGATATTCGGTTCAAGTTGAGCCGCATCCCATTGGTCCGCATCAATGAAGTCCTGCATGGGGGTAATCAGTTTGGAATCAATCATAAAACGGCTGCCAATCTCGTACATCTGCACAACGGACGGCCCCTCGTTTGTACCCATCGACGCCTTTAATTTGCTTAACAAATCATCATAAGTCCCCTGATACACCGCTTCAACCTGTACCTTATCCTGGGACTCGTTAAAGTTGGCGACAAGCTGGTCAACCACCTTGGTTGTCGCTCCACCCATCGCATGCCAGAACACAACCTTTTGCACGCCAGCTTCTGTCTTGCTGCCAGTATCCGTCCCCTTCGCCGGCTCCTCCCCCATATTAACGTTGCATGCACTCAGCAGCACCATGACCGCAGCCAGCACCACACCAATCATCCTGATTCTTCTCTTCCTCACACCAATGCCCTCCCTTTTCTATTCAAAATAACAACCTATGATAAGCCTGCATAAGTGCAAGCGCACCACTTCATTAGCCCTTCAACGCACCTGCCGTAATTCCGCGAACCAGTTGTTTTACGCCAAAAGCGAGCAGCACAAACGACGGGATCAGTACAATCGTCACGCCCGCCAAAATCAGATTCCATGACATCACTTCGGCATGCTGGAGCATGGCGACCCCGATCTGCACCGTGCGCATCGACGCCTTGTTCGTAATGAGCAGCGGCCACAGGAAGTGATTCCAATGGGTAAGGAATGTATACACTGCCAGCGTGGCAATGGACGACCGGGACAACGGGAGCACCATGGAGAAATAACAACGAATATGACCGCATCCGTCGATCTTGGCCGCATCAAACAGCTCGCGCGGAAGCTGCAGGAAGAACTGACGGAGCAGAAACACCCCAAAAGCACCCGCCATGAAAGGTACGATCAACCCTTGGTAGCTGTCCATCCATCCCCAATCCTTAATTGTCAGATAGTTAGGAATAATCGTCACTTCCCATGGAATCATCATCGTGGACAGGAAGAGTCCGAACAGCACGGCCTTCCCCTTAAAATTCAAAAATGCGAATGCGTAAGCCGCCAGACTCGAAGTAATAACTTGACAGAGCATGATAGCGGTAGAAACAATAAAGCTGTTCAGAATAAAGCGGACGATGGGAAACCCTGAAATGGCTTCCGCGAAATTGCCCAGGTAGAAGCTCGACGGGAACAACGGCGGCGGAAAATTAGCTACCTCCTTCTCCGTCATAAAGGAAGAGAACACGGTAAAGATAAGCGGATACAACACGACCAAAGACAAGAGCAAAAGCAGCAGATACGTGAATGCGGACGCAGCTCTTCGCAGGATCATTGATAATGCACCTTCTTCTCCAGTACTTTGAACTGCAGCAGAGTCAAGAGCAGAATAATCGCAAACAGAATCAAAGCCTGCGCGCTGCCAATGCCAAATCGGAAATTAACGAACGCATCCTGATAGATGGAGTAAACCATCACATTGGTGGAATTGATCGGACCGCCCTTCGTCAAAATGTGAATTTGCCCAAACGCCTGAAATGCACTGATAACCGAAACGATCAAGGCGAAGAAGATGGTCGGTGACAGCAGTGGCAGCACGATTTGCAGAAATGTCCGAATCGGCCCGGAGCCGTCCATTCTAGCGCTTTCGTAAATCTCTTCCGGCACCCCTTGTAATCCGCTTGACAGCAGAATATACAGGAATCCCATGTTCATCCAGATGGTCATGATGGAAATGGAGATAAGCGCCCACGAAGGATCGGTTAACCAGGGAATCGGCCCGACATGAACGAGACTTAGAAAATAATTCAGCATCCCTGCCGTAGGATGAAACAACAGAAACCAAATAATCGAGCCGGTTCCGACCGAAATCACGATGGGCAAGGAGAAGATAAACTGAAACACCTTCATGCCGCGCAGCTTGTTGTGGGTAATGGCAGCCAGGAATAGCGACCAGATTAAGGAGGTAGGGACCGTGAACAGTATAAACATCAAGGTGACACCCAAATTTTTATAAAATTGTCCTGTCGATAAGAGCCGGATAAAGTTCTCCAGCCACACAAATTCGACCACTTGACCTCGGGGATCGGTAATGGTCATGCTAAGATAAACTGATTTCAACATCGGATAGAACAGAAACATCACAAATACGATGATGGAGGGTGCCAAAAATCCATAGGCTAAAGCATGCTCTTTCCAAACTCTTTTTCTTACCTCCTTAGATTTTCTGTCATTTAAAACGCTTTCATAATTAGGCAATTGCCATTCCCCTTTCTTTGGGATATTCCCCTCAAACCGAAATGGAAAGCAAAATTCCGCAAAAAAAGAGAACAAAAAAAGTCACAAAACTGCATGCCTAAACAGACAAGCAATGATGTGATTCTCCTGTTCTCCATCACATATGTAGCTGCTCCTATATTACAATCGACTCTCAAATATTGTCAACGAATATTCACATATGCATATAACCCATGTATTGTAATTTCCGGTGGGACAAGAACATCACCCTGCAATTTACACGGGCTGTACTTCTGATCGGCTCTGACTCACCAGCATTACCTTCGTGACTGCCTTGCACTTTGAACCCGGCAGCGGCCTCAATGCCCTGTTTACCGGCTTCGTTGCGGTATTCCTGCTGGACGGCATAAAGCATGTAGGAGCTTCTATCGCGCTTAAAGCGTATACGCCCGGTGTCATTACGGCAGCGCTTCTGGAAATCCCATATGGCATTTACACCCTTTATCGCTTCCTGAACGAAGATTTCGTTGAACCTGCTGCACTCCCAATTGGAACTATGATTTCCTTACCCGTCGTACTTTGTTTGGTATGGTTTGGTCTAACGCTTGGGAAGCAGATTGCGCCCATTCGCAGAGATTGTTAAACGTTCGAAGTTGATGCCTACTCGTGTTTTTTTAAAAAAAATGCCGCCGGATCTCATCATCCGGCAGCATTACATTACTTATTCATCATGTTATCCAAAGCTCTGTGTTTAGCTCCAGTTACGTCTAGGCTTGTACCCGGCTTTCTCCAGGAATTCCAGCTCCGTCTCCGGGCCAAGTCCTTGTATGCCCACCTTCGCGCTCATCGAAGTAATCAACATACGGCTGGCAACCTCCAGCGTCTGCAGTGCCATCCGGGCTTCGCGGATGGTGGTATCATAAACAACCACGCCATGGTTCTCAAGCAGCAGCACATTGGCAAGCTTGGCCTTTTTCCGAACGCCTTCACCCAGCGCATCACTTCCTGGATGACAATACGGCACTCTTTCTATTCGCTCCAGGTAATACATCGTCTCAACGAACATGTTCGAAGGAATTTCCAGATCTGAACACGCAATAAGCGTCGTATAGAACGGGGAAGCATGGAGCACGGCTCCGATCTCCGGACGGCTTTCGTAAATCGCTCGATGCATGGGGGTTTCTTTGGACGGTTTACGTCCCTCGGCTCCATACACGTTCCCGGACAGATCGCATTCGATCAAGTCCGCCTCCTCCAGTTCTCCGAGGAAGGTACCGCTGGCCGTGACCACGTAACGATCACCTTCGCTCCTAGCAGAGATGTTGCCTGCATTTCCCCAAGCCAGATCGTATTGCATCATATATTTACCGGTATGCTGCAGTTCTTTTCTAATCGTCTCCACGTTAGCCATGAGATCGACCTCCTGAATCAGTTTATATTTTTCACTTGAGATTCCCTTACTAGTACACGTTGACTTCTACACGTTGACTTCTACACGTTGACTTCGTGAGTCCCTTATTTGCCGCCCAACAAGTTTGGCAGGAACATCGACAATTGCGGAAGAAACGTAATCAACAGTAAGTCTATAATCAGCACAATATAGAACGGCACCATGCCTTTGCTGATCTGATCCAGCCGGATTTTTGCAATCTGCGCGGATATAAACAGGTTGATGCCAAGCGGCGGTGTACACATCCCAATCGCCAGGTTGACGATCATGATAATCCCAAAATGGGTTGGATCAATACCGAACTCGGCAGCTACAGGAGCCAGCAGCGGCGCTAATATAATAATCGATGCATTGGACTCCATGAACATTCCTACGATGAGCAGGAATACGTTAACCAACAGCAGGAATACGATTGGATTATCGGATATGTTCACGAAGAAGCCAGCAACTGCCTGTGGAATTCCTTCGCGCGTCATAATCCAGCTGAACAATCCGGCGCTTGCAATGATGAACATAATGACAGAGGTCGTAATCGTAGATTGCGTCAGAATGTTAATCAGCTTGGAGAATTTAATCTCTTTGTAAACGAATACGCCAACGATGAAGGCATAGGCTACAGCAACGCCCGCGGCCTCTGTTGGCGTGAAGATACCGCCATAGATTCCGCCAAGGATAATGATTGGCATAAGAACTGCCCAGAACGACTCCTTGAAAGCCTGCCATACCTCTGCGCGCGTCTTTCTTTTTTCCCGTGCGTAGCCTTTGCGCTTAGCAATCATGTAAACGGCTATCATCAGCGACAATCCAATCATCAGTCCCGGAATAAGTCCCGCCATAAACAGATCACCGATTGAAGTCTCCGCCGCTACCCCATATAGAATCAATGGAATACTTGGCGGAATGATAACCCCCAGCTCACCCGATGTTGCCTGAAGGGCGCCCGTGAAGTTCTTATGATATCCTCGGGAGATCATCGCAGGAATCAGAATGCTGCCAAGTGCTGCCGTTGCAGCAGCGGAAGAGCCTGATATCGCAGCAAAGAACATCGACGTTACAATCGTTACAAGTCCAAGTCCGCCGGGTAAATGACCTGTCAGTGCATTGGCCAGATTCACGAGCCTTCTTGAAATTCCGCCAAATTCCATTAATGTCCCTGCAAATACGAAGAATGGAATCGCCATTAAGGGGAATGAATCCGTTGACGTGAATGAACGCTGAACCAGAACAAGCAGCGGCGTGCCGCCTTCCCACCAGATCGCCACCGCCGAAGCCATTCCCATTGAGACGGCTATCGGTACGCTGATAGCGAAGAAAAGGATTAGACATCCGAATAGTATGATAGGCATTATAATCCTTCCTCCTTCGCTGGCGGTAGTTTCTCGGAAACAATCGTTTCCAGAATGACCGCTACCGCATTGATAATGAGCAGCATCGCCCCGACAGGAATCGCCGCATAAGGGATCGACATGCTGAGTCCCATGGCTGCCGACGACTGCACGGATACCCGATTCAGAATATCAATGCCCTGGACCAGCAAAAGAACAAAAAACACAATGCATATCACCATCACGGTAATGCGGATAACCTTCTTGTTTACTTCACTCACCAGCTCCGGCAGCAGCTCGATCGCAACCAAACGGTGATGCCGCAGTGCAAGCGAGGAACCCAGGAATACGAGGTAAACCATCAAATATCTCGCAAGTTCCTCGGACCAGTGAAGTGGATAACCGATAATCCGGTAAATAATCTGCATGATAATCAGGATGGACATTACACCCAGGATCATGGCCACTGCGATGCCCACGAGTTTGTTGAGCGCGTCGATCGCTTTTAATGTCTGCCGCATGGCTTATCCCCCCTATTGAGAAAAAATGGTTATGGCGTATTAATAATTTTGTCGTAAAGCTCTCTTCCGTACATGTTGGCAAAGCGTTCATGCACGGATTTGGCAGCGGCCTCGAATGGACCTTTTTCAACCTCAACGAACTCGGTTCCAAACTCCTTCAGTTGATTGATGATCTGCTCTTCCTGCTCAAACACCAACTGATTCTCATATTCGGTGGCTTCCTTGGCAGCCTCTTCAACCGCTTGCCGCTGGAACTCATTCAAGCGTTGGTACGTCACTTCACTCATAGCAAGCATCACGTAGCCGTATACATGATCCGTCATCATCATATATTTCTGGACTTCCTGAATTTTGGAGCTTGCCGTAAAAGCAACCGGGTTCTCCTGTGCATCGATGACTCCGGTTTGAAGCGAGGAGTACACTTCTCCGAAGGCCATTGGCGTCGGCGTAGCGCCCATCGCTTCCCAAGCTGCAATGGAAGCCGGAATCTCGGGCACGCGGATTTTCAAACCGCGCAGATCGCTTGGCGTTTCAATTTTCTTGTTCGCGGTCAACTCGCGCGGGGTTCTCATCCAGAACTCCAAGCCACGGACCTCGGCATTATCAAGCAAGCTCTGCTTCAGTTCATCTCCGACATCACCATAGAGCACATTCTCCAGATGCTGCTTGTCGCGGAACAAATATGGCAGCTCCAGAATGGCATAAGGACTATAGAAATTGGATAATACGCCGGCCGGCAGTGCAAAATCCACCGACCCTATCTGCATGCCTTCGATCAGGTCTCGGTCATTCCCAAGCATGGAGCTGGCATAAACCTCGACCTCAATCTCTCCGTTCGTTTTCTCCTTGACCAGTTCCGCAAATTTAAGCGCACCGAGATGCCATGGATCGGATTCGCCCGTAATATGGCCGAGCCTCAGCTTGATCGGACCATCGCTCGTATTGGGCCTGGTTATAAATAAAGCGCTTACAATGAGCAGTGCAACCACCATGACAACTGTGATTCTTTTCCACATTTGCCGTTCCCCCAATCTGATATGAAGTTCCTGCGGCTTCCGTCCCTAGAAGCAGAAGCCGCGGGGAATATGCTGATTATTCAAAGGTGATAATGACTTTCAGAGATGAATCTTCTTTCTTGTCCACCAGGCGGAAGCCTTCCGCCGCCTCTTCATAAGGCAGACGATGGGAAATGATTGATTTGACATTCACCGCCCCGCTGGACAACAAATCAATGGCCGAAATGGTATCTTCACGCGTATAGGTCATGCAGCCCACAATTTCTTTCTCTGTTTGCTGCAAATTTACGATATCGAAGGTTTGCGTGCCATGGAACATCGCAATCGTTACGCAGCGGCCGCCTTTGCGAAGCAAGGAAAGGGCATCATCCACGATTCCCGGAACGCCGGCCGCAATCAGCACCTTATCAAATTCGCCTGCAATGTCTGCCTTGGCTTCCTCTGTCCAATGATCCTTGCCGTGAATATTTAAGGTGTGAGTCGCTCCCATCTCCTTCGCGGATTCAAGCGCGTAATCCATCACATCGGTAACCATCAGTGTTGTAGCCCCTGCCGCCTTGGCTGCCGTCATGGCGAGCAGCCCGATCGGACCAGCTCCAAGAATGGCAACTTTGTCTCCAATTTCAATTCCGGCTTTCCTTACCGCATGAACCCCTACCGCAAACGGTTCAACGAGCACACCCAGCTCATGGTCCAGATGATCCGGCAGTTTGAACACACACGTCTCCGGGGCGGCAAAATATTCAGCCATCGAGCCATACCAGCCCTTCAGGCCAGGCGCTCCCCGCTCCGCGCAATAATTCGTTCTGCCGGTAAGGCAATAATCGCATTTGCCGCAGCCCACCTGCGGCTCAACGGTTACCCGGTCCCCCGGCTTGAAGGAGGTGACGTCCTTGCCGACCTTCACGACTTCACCGGACAATTCATGTCCGATAATGACCGGCGGCTTCCGAAACAGATGCAATCCCTTGTAAGTATGAATATCCGAACCGCAAATACCGGCGGCTTTTACCTGTATCAATACTTCCCCCGTCCCGATCTCCGGTATATCCACGTCTTTAACGACAACTTTGTATGCATCCTCCACATATACAGCCTTCATTGTCTCTCCCCCTTGTTGTAATTCAAGCTTCACGGTATTCGTATCTCTCTGTTATATAAAAAGCGCTTGCTTCGATTCCTGCAAATGACGGCGCATCACGTCCGCACTGCTCTCCTTGCCAGTCTTCAGCGCTTCGTAAATCTTCCAATGATCCTCCAGGAACTTCTCCATCCGATGCGGATCCTTACGCAAATGTCGGCGCGTGATCCGCTGCAGATGATCATGGTAGTTCAGCAGCACCCGGTGAATCTCCTGATTGCCCGTGCATTCGCAGATAATCAGGTGGAAGTCATGGTCGGCCTGGGCAAAATTCTTCACATCAAGTCGGCTGACGATTTCTGCCGTTTCTTCCAGATTGCCTTCCAGCTCCTTCTCCTGTTCAGGCGTGAGTCTGGTTTCGATCTGCTGGCAGTTGAACGTCTCAAGCGCAATCCGCAAATCATATATATCCACAATCCGGTTCACGGACAGATCATTAATGATGATGCCCTGCTTCGAGGAAACGGTGACAAACCCCTCGGTCTCCAGCCGTGTCAGTGCCGCTTTAATCGGCGTCTTGCTCATCCCAAGCAGCTCAATCAATTCCCTCTCGGACAAAAATCTTCCCGGCTCAAATTTCTCATTCAGAATGCTTTCCTTGATTTCATTGTAGGCCACATCCTTTAACAGAAGAGAAGATGCCCCTTTGCTTTTATCCATCGTCATTCGTGTATTCTCCTATCTTGGCTATTCATTCGGTTCAAGCGAACCGGCATCCCGCACGTTAATAAAATAATCCGGTGATCCCAGCTGCCCACCCTTAAGCGCCAGTTCCAGACCGGCAAGTCTGGCATCGTCTGAATATACCCTGCACAGTGGAGCGCCCGGTGAAACATCCCATATCATCTCCAGCCCGTATACACCCATTTCACTGGTGACAAAACCGGAGGTATCTCCTCCAGCAATGACAACACGGCGAAGGCCCGGGTTCTGATCCATGATCCGTTTGGTCAGCTTGCCAAGCCGTCTCCCGATAAACTCACCGGTTTCCGCTCCGGACAGCCCAAGCGAATTCAACCTGCTGCGTGTCTCTCCGATGGCTTCATCCTCAGGACCAAGTGCAGTGTACAGCACCACGCTCTGTCCTTCAGCGAGCTTGTCCGCTGCTTGATGGATCCATTCCGACAGGGTCGTTTCATCCGTATTCTGCATCATGTCCGGCGTTATGCGTATTCCATGAAAACCTTCGGCTATCGCCCGCTCAATCTGAAGCTGAGTGACAGGCGATGCACTCCCTGACATAACCAGAATTGTATCGGTTGGCTGAATACGGGCATCAGGTCCGTTGTTCTCCGATGAGTGCGAGCTAAGTCCAAGCTCATCCCAATGAGCAGCAAGAGCATATTCAACGCCAGAGGAACCGACAACAAACGTTCCCGTCCCTTCCGGCTTATCCTGAATGAGCTCCCCACATCGCTTGAGCCTGTATTCATCCAGAGCATCAAATAACAGAATTCCCGGTTTCTCTACCAGTTTATCATGATATCGGTGATGAACCGTATCCTGGTCTCCGTCAAGCTCTACGATATCCATCAAAGCGATCACTTCCGAGGTCTGCCCGGCAAGGTGAAGACGCAAATCCGCCTCATGCATCGGAGTGGAAGGATGCTTCGACATCACGGGGTGCCGATCCAAACGGTACACCGTATCATGCATTTTCGCAAAATGCTGGCCAAACAGCGTATAACGTCCGAGACGGGGCGCGCCGACCAGCAGCGGAACCGTAACCTGGTCAGGAAAATAGTCTCTTGCCACCCTAATCGCATGGCCTATGCTGCCAACCTCTGGAGAAGAATCGAAGGTTGAACATGTCTTATAGTGGACGAGCGGTGCGCCGCTCATGGACAGCTTCTCGAATACAGGCCGAAGCTCGGCCTCCATATCCTCTGGAGATTTGGCTCTGCTTGTACCTGCTACACCTACACAGCGAATGCCTTCAAACTTCTTCAGCCGCTCAAGCGAAGGTGCTTCCAGAAACAATACCGTGCGGAAACCGCTTCGGGCCAGTGCCTCCATCGCATCCGTCGAACCGGTGAAGTCATCGCCATAGAAAGCAAGCAGCAGCTCATTGTTGTTCATGCTTGTCCCTCCCGAATCTATGATAGATCTATCATAGATCTATTTGAGACCTATTGTATGTGCAGCGCTTTCAAAAGTCAACAATCTTTTCGTTTGCAAGTGATAAACATCATGGCATAGGGGTTTATCGTGTGCCGCATTTAACCCTCATATTAGTCAAGCACCCCCTCATAATCATAAAAGATAGCAGTTTTAATCGGATGTTCGTAGATAAATGAACACGTGGAGGGAGAAACAAAATTCATGGGGAATCAGAGCCATAACCAAAAGAATCAGCGCCATGTGCCTCAGCCAATACGCAGTGACGGAGCCGGCGGGCCTGACTATGGCCCGCGGGACGTGATGAGGGATATCGAGAATCCCGACTTGCTTGTGCCTCCAGCTACGGATGCGGGCTTAATGCCCAATCTGAAAATGTCCTTCTCCGACACGCATATGCAGCTCAATCATGGTGGCTGGTCGCGGGAAATTACGGTGCGGGACCTGCCGATTGCCACCACACTTGCCGGCGTCAATATGAGCCTTACGCCCGGCGGCGTGCGGGAGCTGCATTGGCATCAGCAGGCGGAATGGGCCTACATGATCTGGGGCAGCGCCAGAATTACGTCAGTGGATCAAAACGGAAGAAATTTCATCGCAGACGTGGGTCCAGGCGATCTGTGGTATTTTCCCGCCGGTCTCCCCCACTCCATCCAGGGACTTGAGGAGGGCTGTGAATTCCTGCTTGTGTTTGACGACGGCCACTTCTCGGATCTCAATACCCTGTCGATTTCCGATTGGTTTGCCCATACCCCCAAGGATGTATTGTCTGCCAACTTCGGCGTACCAGAGTACGCATTTGACCATATCCCGGACAAACAGGTCTACATTTTTCAGGATCAGGTTCCGGGCTCGCTCGAAAGCCAGGAGGTCCAGTCGCCTTACGGGAACGTGCCGCTCAGCTTCAAGCACCGGCTGCTGGCGCAAGAACCGATCGTAACCCCTGGCGGAAGTGTAAGAATCGCGGACTCCAGTAATTTCCCGATCTCCAAAACCATTGCTGCCGCCCTCGTCGAGATTAAACCAGGCGCCATGCGGGAGCTCCATTGGCACCCGAATCAGGATGAATGGCAGTATTACCTGTCCGGACAGGGACGCATGACCGTATTCGCGGGCCACGGCACGGCACGGACCTTTGATTACAGAGCCGGTGATGTGGGATATGTTCCATTTGCTTTTGGCCACTACATCCAGAACACAGGCACGGAATCGCTATGGTTTCTGGAAATGTTCAGAAGCGACCGGTTCGAGGATGTATCCTTGAATCAATGGATGGCATTGACTCCTCGGGACTTGGTCCAGGATAACCTAAGAGTCGGACCCGATGTAACCGATGCTTTACGTAAAGAAAAATGGCCTGTTGTAAAATATCCGGGATTCTCGTATTACCCAAGGTAAAGTTCTAACTCCTGTTTGAACGGGGTCGGTTCTTCAACAGTTACATAATACAGACCTGCCAAGGAGACTCCTTCATGGCGGTCTGTTTGCTCCCATTCTGACATTTGACTTTTCTTTCCTTCTGCCATATAGTTCATTAATGAAACTATTTCACACGTGAACTATTCGAAAGGAGAACTATTCTTGAACGATAAGGCAAAGCAATGGATCGACCGGTATGTGGACGTCTACCTGCTGGTAACCCGCCGGATCAACGCCCAGATTCGGGAGCATCTCGGAGAGGATCTGACCCATGACCAGTTTCAGGTTGTGCGTTTGATCAACAGCATCGATCACTGTACTTCATCCCATTTGGCTGAGACGCTTGCCGTTGGTAAGAGCTCGATCACCGCCATCGTCAATCGTCTGGTGGATGCAGGCATTATTGACCGAACCCGGGACGAAGCGGACCGAAGGCTGGTGTATTTGTCGTTAACGGAATACGGCAATTCCATTTTTGAGTCAGCCCAGGAGCAGGTGCGGGAGATCATCTCCCCTTACTTGCAGCATTTTGAAGAAAAAGATATTGAAATGTTCATCTCGATGTTCGAGAAGCTGGGGCAGTTGATGTTTGAATCAGGAGGGAGAAAAAATTGAAAGCCATACTGAAAGCAAGATGGGCAATCATCGTTCTATGGCTGGCAGCGGCTGTTGTGCTGTTTATGCTCGCGCCTTCCATGTCAGACCTGGTTCGGGAGAAGGGTCAGCTATCCGTACCTGACGGATACAGCTCGTCGCGGGCCACAGAAATTCTCAAGGAAGCATCCGGCGGAGAAGGCGGAGAAACCCTGCATCAGGTTGCACTTGTCTTCAACAAGCCCGACGGGCTAAGCACCGCGGACAAGGATAGTATCCGGCAAGGCGTTCAAGCCTTAAACGACAATAAAGAAAGCCTCCACATCGATTCCATCAATGAACCGTTCACGCAGACGGAGCTGGAAGACACCCTGATTGCAAAGGACGGCAAGACCATCATGGTCGCACTGCAGGTCAGCGGAGGCCAAGAGGCTGTAAAGGCACTTCCCGATAAGGTCAATGAGGTGCTGGAGGGCGTTCAAGCCGATCATTACCTGACAAGTGAAGGCCTCATTAATGAAGATACCATCGTCAGCTCCGAAGAAGGCCTGAAGAAAACGGAATATATTACGGTTGTCTTTATTCTCCTCATTCTATTCGTGGTATTCCGTTCCTTTGTAGCGCCATTCGTTCCACTGTTGACCGTAGGACTCAGTTACATTGTGTCACAATCGGTTGTATCTTTTCTCGTGGACCAGTTTAACTTCCCGATATCGAGCTTCACCCAGATCTTCATGGTCGCCGTCATGTTCGGGATCGGAACCGACTACTGCATCCTGCTGATCAGCCGGTTCAAGGAAGAACTGACGGCATCAGAAGATACGCAATCGGCTATCATCGAGACCTATCGGAAAGCCGGAGGGACCGTGCTTTATTCCGGGCTTGCCGTATTTGTCGGTTTTGCCGCCATCGGTTTATCGAAATTCATTCTCTACAAATCCGCGGTTGCGGTTGCGATCGGCATCGCGGTTATGCTTCTAGCGTTGGTTACGGTCGTACCGTTCTTCATGGCGGTGCTTGGCAAGAAACTGTTCTGGCCGTCACGCGGCAAGCTTGAGCACAGCGAGAACAAACTATGGGGAGCAGCAGGCTCCTTCTCTCTCAAGCGTCCTTGGGCTGCACTGCTGGTCGTGGCTGTCATCGTAGCCCCTTTCCTTGTTACGTACAGCGGCAAGCTGTCGTTTAACAGTCTGGAGGAGATCGGTCCAAGTTACGCTTCGGTCAAGGGCTTTAACATTATCTCGGACAGCTTCGGTCCAGGGCAATCGCTGCCCTCCACGATCGTAATCAAGAATGATGATCGAATGGATACGGCGGAATATATGGGACTCGCGGAGAAAATCAGCCGTGAGGTGGAAAAGGTTGATGGCGTATCCAGCGTCCGCAGTCTCTCCCGTCCAACCGGCGAGCAAATTAATGATTTCCTCATCCCAACGCAGGTCAAAACGTTAAATGAAGGGTTGGGAGAGTCCAAAGACGGACTGACTCAAATTCAGAATGGATTATCCGAAGCGGGCAAACAGCTCAGCGAAAATACGCCTAAACTGAATGAAGCCGCAGCGGGGGCCAAAGAACTGACCAAGGGAACCGCCGATCTTAAGGACGGCATTACCGAACTTGGTCAAGGTCTCAGCGCCATTCAAAAAGGTATTCAGAGCGGAAGTGCGGGCGCCGGCGAACTTAAATCCGGACTTGCGCAAGCTGCGCAGAGCGCTAAAGAGTTAGCTGCCGCAAATGCCCAGCTGCTCCAGGGCTATAAACAGCTTGATACCGGATTAACAGCTCTTGACGGCGGCGTTGCCGGACTTCAGGAGCAGCTAGGTGGCGTAGCTGCTGCACTGGGCGGACTTGACGGTTCCTTCACAAGCCTTGAGAGCAACTATCCGGAGCTAATTCAAGATACCGACTACCAAACCATTAAGGGAACCGTAACACAAACAGCAGCAGGTACTGCCGAGTTGGCTGCGGGTCTTGGACAGATCTCCGAGCAGCTCAAGGGCGCATCCGCCGGCTTATCGGAAGCGAACACCGGATACGCTAAAGCGGCCGCCGGGCAAAAGGCGCTTGCCGACGGACTCCAGCAGCTGGTGTCCGGTATCGATGAGCTTCAATCCGGCCTCTCCCAGGCAGCTAGCGGGCAAGGCCAGATCATAGGTCAAATCCCTTCCATTACAGGTGGGCTGGATCAGCTTCAGGGCGGTCAGAAGCAGCTTGCCGACGGATTTGGCGATCTGACCGGGCAGATCGGAGAGCTGACCGAAGGCCTGAATTCCAGTGCCGACGGGCTGAAACAAATCTCGGACGGACTGCATTCCGCCCAGGATTATCTGCAGCAGATTCAGGATGTTCAGGATGAAGAGCTCAGCGGATTCTTCATTCCGCAGGAAGCGCTTGAGAATGAAGAATTTCAGACCGTATTTGATACCTACTTGACCGATAACCGCAAAGTGATGACGCTGGATGTTGTCTTGGCTACCAATCCATACAGCGAAGAAGCGCTAGGCAGCGTCGAGCAGATCCAAACTGCAGTCGATCGTGCCGTGAAGGATACGAAGCTGGAGAACGCCGAAGTTGCCATCAGCGGCATCACCAGCACCAACAACGACCTGCAGAATATTTCGAATGAAGACTACACGCGGACCGTGATTCTCATGCTGAGCGGGATCTTCATCATTCTGGTCGTGCTGCTGCGCTCCATCGTGATGCCGATCTATCTGATTGTTTCATTGGTCATTACGTACTTTACCGCAGTCGGTGTTACGGAGATGATCTTTGTCCACGGCTTCGGATATTCCGGCATCACCTGGGCCACGCCGTTCTTCAGCTTTGTCATGCTGATCGCGCTCGGGGTGGACTACAGCATCTTCCTGATGGCACGCTTCAACGAGAATAAGAGCTGGGATGTTCAGGACGCCATTCTTCATGCCATGCGCAATATGGGTACGGTGATCCTGTCTGCCATGGTCATCCTTGGCGGTACATTTGCAGCAATGTATCCATCCGGCGTACTGTCGATGATGCAGATCGCAACGGTGGTTCTGGTTGGCCTTGTGCTCTATGCACTGGTATTCCTGCCATTCTTCGTACCGGTCATGGTACGCATCTTCGGCCGGGCCAACTGGTGGCCCTTCACTCCCAAAGAGCGGAGCGAATCCTCCAGTAAGGGACATGATCTGAAAATGTAATTCCAGCGCACGAACATGCATGCTGATCTGCCTTCTTTTATGAAAAAGAAGCGCCTTGCATGTGAGCGGCAGTTTCTCTTTCTCCAGGCTTATCCGGTGCTTCACACGGACCGTGCATGCTGGTTAAACACAACAAAGGGCTGCACCAGGGTATAACTTACCTTGGGTGCAGCTCTTTTTTTCCTGCGTTCCGATACATGGCTTCTCCTGGTTTGCCTTTTCAGCGTATGTCTCATTCCGTTTAAGGGCTTAGTGTGATCTCATATTGCTGCCTACTGTACAATACCGATGTAGAATCCGTCATACCCTTTGCTTCCCACGGTTTGAATCGCGGTCCCGGAGATGGCCGGCTCGCCGGAGAGCATATCCATGAACTTACGGATACCCTGCACCCGTGGATCCGTGCTGTGATGGTCAATCACTTCTCCATCCCGAATGACATTATCGCTTATGACAACGGTACCCGGACGCGAGAACTGCAACGCCCATTTCATATAATTCGGATTGTTCGGTTTATCGGCGTCAATGAAGATCAGATCGAACGGCTCCGCCTTCTCCTTGGCCAACTGCTCCAACTGCACCAACGCATCGCCTACCCGGATTTCGACTCTATCCTCAAGCCCTGCCAATGTCACATTGGATTTGGCAACCTGAGCATGAAACGGATCGAGCTCCAGTGAAATCAGTTTTCCCTCCGGTCCGATCGCTCTAGCCATCCAGATCGTACTGTATCCGCCAAGTGTTCCGATCTCCAGAACGCGCTTGGCTCCCTTGATTCGGGCGATGACATTCAACAGCTTTCCCTGAGCCGGGGATACGTCGATTTCGGGCAAGCCAGCCTCCCGGTTTGCGAGCAGCACCTGCTCCAGCACCTTATCGTAAGGGATCAAGCGCTCCGTAACGTAATCGTCCACTTTTCCCCACGTCGTGACATCATTCGTTTTCATTTTGATTTCCTCCTCTTGTTCATTAATCATAGTGCTTACAAATTCATTGTATGTGATTTATTATTATAGATATAATATATCTTTTATTTGTTTATATAACTTAAATATATAAATGGAGGGAGAGCGCTTCACATGAACTTACACGCGCTAAGATTATTCCATGTCATAGCAACGACAGGCAGTGTTACCCGCGCTGCCGAACTGTTAAATATAAGCCAGCCCGCCATTACCGCCCAAGTCAAGAAATTTGAGAGAGAACTTTCCCTTACCCTGCTTCAACCGAAAGGTAGAGGCATCGCTCTGACGGAAGCCGGAAAGGAGCTTGTCCCGCTTGCCAAAAGACTCTTCTCCGTTGAGTTGCAGATCGAGCAGTTCTGTCAGGATTTTCGAAGCGGTTCGAGAGGACATATCCGGTTGGCCGCCACTTATCTCCCTTCCCACTTCCTGCTGCCGGCCTGGTTAGCGAGATATAAACAGCAGTATGAAGGCGTGGAGATGAGTATCACAACGACCAACTCCAGCGATGCGCTTAAGCAGCTGCTGAATATGGAAGTCGACATTGCCATCTATGGAGGGCTGCCTGAAGAATCTCCAGATGAGATTCAGACCGAAGAATTGTTTCGGGATGAGCTGTGGTTCGTGGTATCACCGGATCACCGTTTTGCCAATCTGCATATCTCGCTTGATGAGATGATGAGGGAGCCTTTTGTGATGCGGGAGGAGGGAAGCTCAACCCGTGAACGGTTACTGGCCTTATGCCGTACCCATAGCGCCCCTTCGCCGCGCATCGCGCTGCAATTCAATGGTCTGCATGAAGCGATCACCGCCGTCATTGCCGGATACGGTGCCAACTTCGTATCTTCGCTTGTTGTGCACGAATACGTGGAGCGCGGAGAGCTTAGCCGGGTGTATGTCGAAGGAATCCAGCTGCAAAATATCATCGCGGTCTGCACCCGCAAACAAGAGCCTTTATCCGCCGCAGCCATGAACTTCGTGGATATGATTCGGGATCAGTCCTGACGCCTGATGCGCGAGAATGGTCTGGTTGCCTCTCAGCCTGATAAATTACCCACGAAATTCATCTGCGATGGTAACCAGTATGTTACGGCAACGATAGACCCGCATGCCGATTCATGGCATACGGGTCTGTCATTGTTGTCGTTACCTCGGGTGCTTTTTCCCCAGTTTACTAGACTCTGCGTATGCCGTTTCACAGATACAGACCATTGTTTTTGTCGTTACTCGGGTGCTTCCTCCAACGGCTACTAAACTCTGCGTATGCCGCTACACAGATACAGACCATTGTTTTTGTCGTTACCTCGGGTGCTTCCTCCACGGCTACTGGACCGTTACGTTCCCCTTGTACATGTTCCCTGCCGGACTTCTCGTATTCTGAGAGGCCGTAGCTGAGGTATTATTATACGCACCGATTACGTACACAGCTGGATCGCTCAAGTAAACGGTATTGCCCGTAAAGGTATTATTGATCCCCCATCCTGGAACGATCTCATGCAGCTGAAACGCATCTACAATGACACTGTTGCCATTCTGATAAGCCGCATTATTCCGAATAATCGCGTTATTCCCCTTCACATCGATGAAGCTGTCGGCATAATTGGCGCCGCTAATTCCCTCGCCATGGAAGGTGCAATTCTCCACCAATGTCCCGATGGATCTCTCCTTGATATCGATGTGCTCTGCCGTAATATTTGGACCGAAAGTGACATTACGAATCGTATTGTAGTGGGTGTTCTGGTTGTAGCTCGCTCCCTCTGCGGAACCTACGTATACGCCTTCTCCGAAGCCCGCGCCTGTCTTGCCGGTATTGTGAATACGGGAATTCTCAATCGTGCTGTACGAGGTGCCGTCCCGAAAATGCACAGCTTCATAACCGATATTGTAAACCTCCACATTCGTTATGCGGCTGTAATTGGAATTATCCAGCAGAATGCCCTTCTGTGCATTGGTAAACTTCAAGTTTCGGATGATCCAATAGTCACCTTGAACCCGTAAGCTATACCCCGAGCCCGTAGAGTAACCAGAAATAATGGCCGGATTCGCCGGATCCTGGCTCTCAATGACAACCGGTTGCTGTGCAGTCCCTTTAACCGTGGACGAGAAGCTCCCTGCGTATGTACCCGGCGCCAGAACGATGCGTTTACCAGGAACCACATTCTTCAATGCACTCTGTAGACAGGATGTTGTGGAACATGCAATCGCATCAGAAGGCACCTCCGGCGGAGCGCTTCCTCCGCCATCCCCTTCACCCGGTCCGCATGGCCCCTTGTCTTCCCATACTCCCCATTGTCCGGTTGTACCTGGCTCCTCGCCTGTCGTCCACCACTTGGCCCTCCATAGCTTGCCTGCATGTGATACCTCGGCCCCGCTGCTATAGGCGCTTCCTGTACTCCATGGTACGGCCGCACACTCGGCAAGCACCGCAACTTCACCGGCTGACGCCTCACCGGGCGAGGTTTGCGGTTCGGCGCTCACGATGCCCCATGTAACAAACGTGCCCAGCAACAGCAGCAGTGCCATGACAGTCATGGTCGTTTTCTTCAGCCTGCGCGAACGTGAGCGTGCCTTCTTCATAAATCTCATCATCCCCTTTATGAATTCGTTCGCCATCGTAACCGATCAGCGACATTATCATATTAATGAGATCGAGAACCAAAATATTCTATGGATGTCGAAACAAATGTTATGATCCAAATCTGAATCCCTAGCGGACTGAGAAGGCGCTATTCGAAAGAAATGCTCCATTTGAAAAAGATAACGGACCTGAAGAGCGTTATTTACACAAAAAAGAGGCAAACAAGCGATGAAACGACTTCATAACGCCTGCTGTGTCCGTTACATTTGGAAAAGATGCTTATTTTCGAAAATAACGCCTCTTGTGTCCGTTATATTTGCAAAAGAGGTTCTCACGACTATAACGCCTCTTGTCCGTTACAATTGTGATAGGAGCTTTTCGATAATACGCCTGCTGTGTCCGTTAGAAATCACTCCATGTCCTCGCCGGTGAACACATTCTGAAATCCGATCAATCGGCGCTTCATACAGCCTGACGATCTGTTCAACTTTAAAAAGCCGATCCGGCTGGATCGGCTTCCTCGCTCATTACTTACATGCTCATCATTTTACTTGCTCACTATTTTACTCGCTCATCACTTTTCTTGCTCACTACTTCACTTACTTATTACTTTACTTGCTCTCTACTTTACTTGCTCACTACTTCACTTACTTATTACTTTACTTGCTCTCTACTTTACTCGCCCATCACTTTACATGCTCAAGTTGCGCCCCTAATGCACAGAGCGCCTTAACTTATCAGCTTTACGCGGCGTGCTATTAGTACACGTCTTTCCACTCGGCAATATTCGAGGCGTCGAATTTGAACGGGTCGCCCAGCATGATCTGCGTACCCTCACCGTCGGCGACAATCTCCTTCTCACCCAATTCGCCGGCCGTAAACTTGTTGCCTACGGCCCCGGTAATATCGCCTTTGACCAAAGCATCCGCCGTGTAACCCGTCATATAACCAACATCAATCGGGTTCCATAAATACATCCACTGGCTGACACCACTCTGAATGTACTCGGCCATCTCGCTTGGAAGCCCGAGACCGGTCAGCTGCACCTTGCCTTTGAGGCCTTTATCAGTCAGCACTTTGCCTGCCGCAGCGATACCGACGGTGGTGGGAGCGATGATCCCCTTGAGATCCGGATACGATTTCAACAGAGCCTCCGTCTCGGACACACTCTTATCACGCAGGTCATCCCCGTAAGCCACTTTGACAAGCTCAATGCTGCTGTATTTCGGATCTTCCAGTTCCTTCTTCATCCATTCGATCCAGATGTTCTGGTTTGATGCTTGGGATGTCGCACTCAGAATGGCAATCTGTCCCTCATTGCCAATCATTTCGGCTACCCCTTGAATCAAGGTACGACCGATACGCTCAGGGTCGGCTTGGTTGACATGGACTTTTCGACTGGCCGGATTCAGTGCCGAATCCAGAGACAGCACTTGAATTCCCGCGTTCATCGCTTTTTTCAGCGCTGGCTGCAAGGCATCCTCGTCGTTGGCAGCCACGGAAATGCTGTCGACTTTCTGTGAGATCAGTTCTTCGATCATCTGAATCTGCGCTTCAGCTGTCGGTTGATCCGGAGCCTTCAGAATAGCTTCATTCCCTTGCTCCTCCACCGCATTCTTGAAACCCTCCATCATTTTCTCACCGTATGGATTTCCTGTGTTTTTGAAAATAATGGCGTGTTTCTTCTTACCGTCCTTGTTACCATCTCCCGCAGAAGCACTGCTCTCTCCAGGCGCTTTCGTGCTGCATGCCGCCAGCAAGCTCATGACCATAACCGCTGTCAGCAAGGTGGATACCCACTTCTTCATCCGTCGTTCCTCCCTTTTATATATCATGTTCTATGCGTATCACCGACGCTTGACACGCCAGCAGCTACCAACATGTAAATCTGTACTAGCCCTTACGTGATAACCCTTTGCCAAATTTCAGCTTGGGAACAGCTACGGCAACGATAAGCAGCAGTCCGATAATGACGAGCAGCACCTGGGCCTGTACGTTAACAAGTCCGAGTCCGTAGCGAAGGAAGCCGATCAGGAATATCGCCAAAATCGCACCGATCATGCGCCCCTTCCCGCCTGCTGTACTGATACCGCCAAGTACTACCATGGCAATGACGTCCAACTCGTAGCCTGTCGCTACATTCGGTCTGGTGCTGCCCATTCTGGAGGCAAGGAACAAGGCCGCAATTGCCGACATGAGCCCGGTCAAGGTAAATACCATCATCTTGATCTTATTCACCTGAATACCGGAGAAGCGGCTTGCCGTCGAATTGCTGCCCATCGCATACACGCTGCGCCCGAACTTCGTTTTGTGGAGCAGCCAGCCGAACCCTGCGGCAAAGATAGCAAATACAATCAGAATGAAGGGAATCGGGCCCACGTAACCCCAGCCGAGGAAGCTGAACCATTCCGGGAACGAGCCTGCAGCCTGATCCTCCAGCATAATGTAAGCAATGCCCCGATAAATGATCATGGTGGACAAGGTCACAATGACCGCTGACAGCTCTTTAAACTTCACGATCAGCAGACCGTTAATGAAGCCGCAGAGGATACCGACACCAAGACAGACCAGCATGGCAAAACTCATGGGCACACCATGGTTATACAGATCAGCCATCACCGTCGATGACAGAGCGATGATCGAAGCTACCGAAATATCGATATCCCCCAGAATCATGATGAACACCATCGGGAGTACAATGAACGCTTTATCCAAAAACCCCATGGTGGCATCACGCAGATTTGCCGAATCCCAGTAATACTCGGACAAATTCATGTTCATGACATGGATTGCGATAAACAGAAGAACCAGCATCCATTCCCATTGGAGAAAGAAGCGTTTCCAGGAAAAATCCTGTTTATGGATGAGCACTCTTGTTTCCATCGTCTTAAATTCTCCTCCTCATCAAATGACTTCGGTCTACCCCGCGCTTCACAAACGCATTCACCAAAATGGCAATCAGAATGACGCCTCCCTGAATGCCCATCTGCCAGAATGGCGATACGTTGATTAGCGGCAGAGCATTATTCAAGATACCAAACAGGATGGAGCCTAAGAGAATGCCGGATATTTTGCCCGAGCCGCCAGCGATGCTGACACCGCCAAGCACGCAGGCTGCGATCACGCTTAGTTCGTACCCGGATGCCGTGTCCCCTTGGGCGGACGCGAATTTGGATACCCACAGCACCCCTGCCAGACCGGCCAAGGAGCCCATAATGGCATAGACCAGCCAGATAATGCGTTTCGACTTGATCCCGCTGATCTGGGCGGAATCGGGGTTACTGCCCACCGCATAAATTTGTCGACCTGTACGAGTATGCTGAATGAAATAATACGCAACCAGATAAATAACAATGGCAATGAGAATCAGGTTGTTCACGCCGAGGAAGCTGCCGGTGGCAATACCTTTGAAGCTGCTCGGCATTTGATGGGCGCTGACCCATTTTCCCCCGCTGATCATATATGTCAACCCTCGGAACACATTCATCATCCCGAGTGTCGCAATAATCGGCAGAATGCCCACCTTCGCCACCAGGAAACCTACGACCAACCCGCTGATCCAACCTACCGCCGTTCCCAGCATAATGACCAGTGCCGGGTGCAGGTCCGGGAATGCCCCGACTGTGAGTGCTGCAGTCATACCGGACAGCGCTAAAATGGCACCAATGGACAGATCAATGCCCCGAGTGACAATAACCAGCATCATCCCTACTGCCAAAATGCTTAATATAGCCGTATTGGTTGCCATATCGCTGATGTTCTCAAGGGTCAGAAAGCTCGGGTTCCTGATCTGCACCGCAATCGATAACAGCACGATGAAACCGAGCAACCCCACTTCCCTGAACTTCGAAATATTCGATGCAAAAGATCGTGTCTTGACTGTCCCTCCCGTAGCGGGCTGTGAAGCTGCGATTGTTGCACCTGTGCCCTTGTCTTCCATAGGTTCTCTCCCACCTTCTATGCTCGTTTATTCAGGGGAGCTTCATCCGCCATCGCATGTTGTAAAATCGCCTCTTGCGAAATTGAAGGACGATCCAGAAATGCCGTGATTCGTCCCTCGCGCATGACAGCAACTCTGTCGCACATGCCAATAATCTCCGGCATTTCAGAAGAAACCATGATAATGCCGTAACCTTGCGCAGCCAGATCGCTGATCATCTCATAGATAGATGATTTGGCGCCGACATCGACCCCCTTGGTCGGTTCATCCAGAATGATGACGTCCAGCTCACTGGTGAGCAGCTTGGCGAATACCACCTTCTGCTGATTGCCGCCGGAGAGCGAGCTTGCCAGATCGAATATACTCTTGGCTTTCACACCGACCTTCTCGGCAATTCGCTTGGCTATATCCGCTTCCGCGGCCGTATCGATCGTCCCCCGCTTGCTCACATGCTCCAGCGAGGACAAGGTAATATTGCGGGCAATGCTCCAGTCCAGCACCAGCCCTTGCTTCTGCCGATCCTCCGGCAGGTATCCGATTCCCTTGCGCATCGCATCAAGCGGACTCCGAATTCGAACAGGCTGCCCTTTGAAGAAAACGCTGCCCTCATCATAGGGTTCGATTCCAAACAACGCCTGGCATACCTCCGTCCTTCCCGCTCCTACGAGACCGGTCAAGCCTAATATTTCGCCCCGATGGAGCATAAAGCTGATGTCCGCAAAATACCCCGTCTTCGACAGCCCTTCTACCCGCAGCAATTCTTCCCCTAGAGCTGCTTCTTTTTTGGGGAATAGCTGGGTAATCTCCCGTCCAACCATTGCTACAATCAGATCCGAATTGGAGATCTCATTCACATTCCAGGTTCCGATATATTTGGAGTCGCGGAACACGGTAACTTTGCTGGCAAGCCGGTACATGTCCTCAAACCGGTGGGAAATGAAGATGATGGCAGCTCCCTTATCCCGCAGTTGTTCGGTTATCCGGTACAACTCCTCGCTTTCGCGGTTGGTCAGCGCTGCGGTCGGCTCATCCATGATGATGATCTTGGCATTGGAGGACAGCGCCTTGGCAATCTCTACGATCTGCTGTTCTGCAATGCTGAGCTCCCCCATCAGCGTCTTGGCACTGAAGGTTGCCCCGAGCTCGGATAGCAGCCGCTGCGCCTCCTCATGCATCTCTTGCCAGAGAATCCGCTTCGTTCCCCGCTGAACTTTTTCATGGCCCATGAAGATATTCTCCGTCACCGACAGATCCGGATAACAGGTAACGTGTTGATATATGGCAGCGATGCCCTGATCCTTGGCAGCATTGGGTGTCTTAAACTCTACATGCTCTCCATTCAACAAAACCTCGCCTTCGTCAGGCTGATATACGCCGGTAATGACTTTAATGAAGGTGGATTTACCCGCGCCGTTCTCTCCCATCAATGCGTGAATCTCGCCTGGCTTGAGCTTGAAATAAACGTTATCCAGCGCCTTGATGCCGGGAAAAATTTTGGTGATTCCTTTCAATTCCAGAATGTACCCAGCCATCGCTCACCCCTCCGAATCCTGTTTTGTTGGCTGTTTCGCAGTTTACTGTACTGATCCTAGGTTACTAATTAAAGCGCTTTCCTTGTAGTAGACAAACCGGTTATGAAGGGGGTCATTTCTGACTACATTTGCGTTTTCTTCATTCTCTTTGCGTTGTTTGCATTCACTCCCCATAAAAAAAAGCCCCTCATCAATTCATCATTGACGGGAAGCTTTTTTGGATCAAACATAACTGGAGCATTGAATAAAATCAGTGCGTGTTCAAAAAGGTCGGTTTTCAGCACCGAGGCTTGCTAGTTGGGAATAACCACGCCGCAAAGTCAATCCAAGAAGTTAGGGACTGCGCCTCTTGGGGCGACCGTACGGCCCTTGGGCTCCTCCCAAAACTCTTGCCGACCCAGCGCCGTCTCATCGAGAAAGTAGTACGAGCCGCCAGCTTGCTCGAGTCCGCGGGCATAGACCGAGTAGGTGTGAAAGATTCTGTCACCGTCCCGCAGGAAGGAGCTGCGACCGGGCATTTCTATCGGCTGCTTACCCTCAAATATGGATTCTCCGACCTGAGCGTGTTCGATTTTGCTGCGGTAATTGTACACGAGCGGAGTGACGGATTCGTCCAGCGTGACATGGAAATCGTAGTTGAAGTCGCTGCCGTACGAGGAATACCAAGGGAACGTCCATCCCTTGCGTTCTTTGTACCGTTCAATCTTCGCTAGCGGGGCAAGGGAGACATACACAAAAGACGTATCACGGGCGTGCAGATGCCGGAGGTGGCCGCTTGACATTTCATCAGCTCCGGCCGAGCAGCTCGAGCATCCCTGCTCCCAGTCAGGAGCGAACATGAAATGGCCGACAATAAGCTGACTTCGGCCGTCAAACAGGTCGCGCAAACTTGCCTTGCCGTCCGGCCCCTCAAAAACGTATTCCTTGTCAATCTCGACCATCGGCAGTCGGCGGCGTTCGGCGTTCAGTGCATCCCGCGCGCGGGTAGCTTCCTTCTCCTTGGTCAGCAGCTCTTTGCGGGCCGCTAGCCACTCGTCTCGTGTCACGATTTTCGGTAATTCTCCTTTGATCCTGTTCATAATGCTTCCCCTTCCTAGGTGAATAAAGTAGTTTCCTTTAATGGATGAGAATGAGATTAGACTAACCTTAGTCTACCAATTACAACATGTCGTCATTTCTTATCAATTGCTATTATGCCGGTATCCACTTCATGAATATTTTAATCGACAAGCGCACCACACATGTCGGTACTACAACAGCCTCCATCACTAATGACAGGGGCCGTCTCGCTTCTGCACGATATTCATTCTTAATCTGCTCCTTCCAGCCGCTCCCTGTACTTCGAAGGCGTCTCCCCGTACCGCTGCTTAAACTGCCGGCTGAAGTACTTCACATCCTGATATCCGACTAAACTGCATACATCCGAAACCTTATGTTTAGCGTCAGTCAGCAGCTCTTTGGCTCTCTCCATACGCAGATTTGTAATGTAATCCAGCACCGTGACACCGGTTTGCATCTTGAAGGTTCTGCTGAAATAGGAAGGATTCATGTACACTCGATCGGCAATGGATTTTATGCTAAGATCGCTCCCCAAATGGGCAACGATCCAGGCTTTCGCCTGCTCCACCGGCTTAAGGCTGCCGCTCTGGCGGGAGTCGCGCACCAGGGATATGACATCAAGAATCAGCGTGTCCAGCTCCTTTTTCAACACATGTAAATGTGCCGCCCGGGATAACGACTGAATCCCCTTCTCGAGCGATACCGGTACGGTATCACCGCTGACATATTCAATGCCTACGGAATGGATTTGAATATAGGCGTTCTGTACCGCATATTGAATCGTCATCGGGGAGTTGATCTGACTGAGCCGCTGGAAGAATTGCTGCGACAAGGCAGCGGCTTCCTCCGTATTGGCTTGCTCCGCCACCGCCCGCAGCCGGTGGGCGAAATGGGCAAGCTCACTATCCATCCGTTCCACCGCCCAATCGGCCATATCATCGTGAAAGGTCCGGTTACTGCCGTAGAGCAAGCGGTAATTCATCAGCGACAGGGATCGCTGCCGCGCCTCTGGAAGCATATACAGATCCTCCATTCGATTGCCGTAGGACACCGACACACTAAATGGCGTATGCAGCGCGATAGCTGTACGAATGCTTGCAGATAAATCACTGGCCGATTGCTCGATTTCAGTGGCTTCCGGGTTTCCATTACTGTGAAGCATCACCCAGTAGTCGGAATCGCCGCCCTTCCAGCACCATTTTTCCATCCGCCCCTCGTATTGCTCCTGCATACGGTCCGCTACCTCGATGATGATATTTTCCATCGCATAATCAAAGGCCTCCCAATCCTTGGAGGTATAGCTTCTGGACTTGACCGGTACCGGATCAAGACTTATATATAACAGCACATACAAGCCCTTCGGAAAATCCTCCACCCAGTAACCGAGCCTTCCCATATCCAGTCCCGCGGAAGTGACGTAACTCAGCATTTGCGTTTGCCGCGTTAATTTCAATTCCCGCTCCATCTTATGGAGATGCAGGCGGTTTCGCTTGTTCTGGAGAATGATCGCACTGATCTCCTTCATCCGTCGCCGGAACTGCTCCCGGTCAACCGGCTTCATAATATAATCCACCGCTCCTTCACGGATGGCGGTCTGCATATATTCAAAATCGTTGTACCCGCTGATCATAACCGGGTAGAAGGTGTATCGGCGCTTCGCCTCCTTCACGAGAGTCAGCCCGTCCATATCCGGCATTCTGATATCTGTAATCAACAGATCGATGTCGCCATGGCTTTGATCCATATACTCCAGCGCCTCCAAGCCGCTTGAGAGCACAGCAACGACTTCCCAATTTCCTTCGCAAGTAGACAATAACCGTCCAATGCCTCTGCGGATCCGTGCCTCATCATCTACGATGATCGTGCGTATGGCTTCCATCCCCTTGTCCCTCCCTGCTCAATCTTGTTCAAGATCAGATACATCCTCTAAACGGATCATTGGAATTCGAAGGGTGACCTCGGTCCCCTTCCCTTCAACGCTGTGCAGCTGCATGCCATAATGAGGCCCATGCATCATCACAATCCGGGTGTTGACGTTCCCCAGTCCGAACTCTGAATCTTTGCCTGTAAGGGTCTGCTGCCTGAGCGACTCTTCCACCTCCAACAGCCGCCTGGAGGGAATCCCGGGCCCGTTATCCCTGACCTTGATCACGATATCCTCCATACCGCTTCGCAGACCAAGCTCCCTGCTTACAAGGATTTCGACAATCAGCTTGTCACGGGACTCGAGTCCATACTTGACGGCATTCTCCACAATCGGCTGCACGATGAATTTCGGCGTATAATACAACTCCAAATCGTGAGGCTCCAGGATATCAAACGACAGCCGCTGTTCAAAACGAAACTTCTGGATCGTCAAATAGTCCATGACATGCTGCAGCTCCTCCCGAACAGGGACAAACCTCGATTTGTTGCCTACCGAGAACCGCAGCATTCGTCCAAGCTGTGTCACCATGCCCACAACAGCTTCCTTCTCTCCCTCCTCTGCGGCCATGCTGATCGTCTCCAGCGTGTTGTACATAAAGTGGGGATCAATCTGCGATTGCAGCGCATACAGCTCTGCCTCTTTCTGCCGGATTTTGATATCATAGTTCTTCTCAATCAGCTCCCGAATGGTCGCAATCATCGAATTAAAGCTGCGGACCAGAATGCCTACCTCATCCTGTCGCTGCATGTTCAAGCCAACCTGGAATTTCCCGCGCTCGACCTCCTTCATCAGATGAATCAGCTTCTTGATCGGGCTCATCACACGCAGCACAAACACAACCGTCAAGCAAGTCGTCACGATCACAAATCCGCTAAAAATCATAATACTGAGTGTTCTTGTCCAATCCGTTCGGGCTGTCAGATCCTCAAGGGGAATGCTGTGAACCAGAATTCCTTCAAATGTCTGCGATTCCGTTACACTGATCAGCTTCTCGCTCCGGCTTTCCCTGAAGCTCCCGTTCCAGATCGGATACTCATGAACCGCCATATCCATCGATCCGATAAGCTCATGACGGGTGTGGTAGATGACCTCGCCTTTGAGACTGACCATGGCAATCTCGGCATCCTCATTCTGCTCAAAGTCCAGCAGGATCCGATCGATGAATGTGAGCTGCACCGCTATAAACATGGTACCCAGGTCCTTGCGGTTGTCCGTGTCCTGAATCTGCTTCATGATCATGACATAAGGGATATCCCCGTCAAACCGGAGTTTGATCTCGCTGGGAAGAATGATTTTTTCCTTCCCTCTCAAATCCATGTCCTGACCATACGGCGTAAGCATGCTCTCCCAATCCAGACCGGTAAACGGGATCCTTGAGGTGTGGAACAGCCGGTTCCTGGATAATACAAATACGCCTAGAATGTCGCTATTGCTCCCGTTCAGGTACGTCCGCGTCAAATAATTATTCACCGCATACTGGTCTTTGTTCTGATCCGCCTGGCTCTGGTAGGAATCCTTGCGCAGGATCGCCAGTGTATTCTCCGAATTCAGCAGCAGCTTGGGCATCGCCATCACATCCGCAATATGATTGTCGATATTGGCGTTCGCCTGTCTCAAAAATCGCGGCATGTATTCCCCGATCTGTTCCTCGATGGATTCCTTATATTGGATAAAGGAGAAGATTCCGAGCACAGCCATCGGAATCACGGTTAACACGATATAGGTCAGAATCAGCTTCGTGCTCAGCCTGTAATGGTTAAACCTTAACCGCCGCCGTCTCTCAGAAGTCATATTGGCTCACGTTCTCTCTTGTGAAATCAAGCGGCTCGCCCATAATGACTACATCCCCGTTGAACCGGATGCTGCCTACATTCTCGATTTCCTGGCCATGGACAGGGAGATTGCCTTCCAGCAAATTCTTGGCAATTACCACCGTCAGATACCCCAGTTTCTTCGGACTCCATAGTGTCGCCATCTGGGCGGAGCCGTCCTGAAGATAGGATTTCATCAGATTGGGTGTCGACAGGCCAACCACCTTGATATCGCCCTTCTTGCCCGTCTCGCTGACCACCTGTGCGGCCGCCGGCGGTCCTACCGAGGAATTGCCGATGATCCCCTTCAGATCAGGATGCTTGTTAAGCAGCTCCCGGGCGACCTCGTATGCTTGTTGCGGATTATCATCCGTTGCCGCAATCTCCACCAGCTCCATGCCAGGATAATAATGCGTCTGCTGATAACGAATCCATTTGATCCATTCGTTCAAGTTTGAAGCGGAAAGAGCGCCGGTCATGATGGCATATTCCCCTTCTTCTCCCATCGTCCAGGCGAGCGTATCCAGCAGATGGCGGCCGAGTGTCTCGGGATCCACCATATTCACGAACAGCTCCCTGGCCTCAGGCAGGGTATCGGCATCCCAGGTGATAACCCGGATTCCCTGTTCCTTGGCCTGGGTCAGCACGGGCACAAGCCGCTTAGGATCATTAGCCGATATCGCAAGCAGATCGACCTTTCGCTTGATCATGTCTTCGATAACTTTGATCTGCTGCTCGGCATCGGCAATCAGCGGACCATCGTAGATTACGTTCACGTTCAAATCCTTGGCCGCTTCCACAGCACCGTCTTCCACCACGTTAAAGTAAGGAATGCCCGTCACCTTGGGAACGATGCCGATCGTAAAGGGACGGGGCTCTTTATCCTCAATGGAAGAAGATGAGCTCGCTTTTACCGGTTCCATTCGATAGATGACATCATAACGGTCCTGCTTTTGATTGTAGCAAGCGCTTACAAAAAAGAGTAAAAACATCAGCACCATCGTCATCGTTTTGCGGGTCAAACTTCCCACTCCTTATAGCGTCATCAATTTGGATAGATTGTAACAAATGTTTCTGCTGTTTTGAAGGTGACATTTGTTATATCGAGGGTGCTAATCGTTACCTGTACGTCCCTTGTTCGCAATTTCCGTGATTCTCATGAACGACAAAGATCCCCCGAAGGGGATCTCTGTCCTTATCAGCAGCTGCAAGTATTCGTAACCAGTTACCCTTTGATAGAGCCGATCATAACACCTTTCTCGAAGTATTTTTGCATAAACGGATATATAAGCAGGATCGGAAGCGTGGATACAATAATGACGCCATACTTAATCTGGTCAGCATATCTTTGAGCGTATCCTCCTGCATCTCCCCCAGTTCCCGCACCGCTCGAGAATACTTGATTCGATAGCAGAATGTCCCGCAGAACAATTTGCAGCGGCTGCAGTTTCGTATCCCGAATGTAGATCAGGGCCGTGAAGAAATCATTCCAGTGCCCAACCAAATAATAGAGCCCGATGACGGATACCAAGGCTTTGGACAGCGGCAACGCCACTTTGAAAAAAAAGGTGAAGTGCGAGCAGCCGTCCATGACGGCCGCTTCGTGCAGCTCCTGCGGCAGCGAGTTCTCAAAAAACGTCCGGGCAATGATCAAATAGAACACATTCACGGAAAACGGGAGAATAAACACCCATATCGTATTGGTCAGACCAAGCCCCTTCATCAGCAGGTATGTGGGGATCAGCCCTCCGTTGAAAAACATCGTAATGACAAAAATCAACATGATAATCCGCCTTGCACGAAACTCTTTTCTGGACAGCACATACGCTGCCGGAAGCGTAAACAGCATATTAATCAGGGTGCCGAAGACCGTATAAAACAACGTATTTCGATAGCCGGTCCAGATCCGCATATCCTTGAAGATTTCCTGATAACCGAAAAAACTTATATTTTTGGGGATAAACATGACCTTCCCCGTCGACACCAGCGTGGAATCGCTGAAGGAAGCAATCACGATAAAATAGAGCGGGTACGCGACCAGAAGAAAAATAAAAGCACACAGAAATGCCAATGTTATTCTGAACATCAATTCCTTGCCATTGACGCGCTTTCTGGTATATTCATGTTCCACAACCGTTTCTCCTTTCCCAAGCATTAGAATAGGCTCGTTTCGGACATTCTCTTCGAGATGGTGTTCATCGCATACAGGAATACAAAATTGATGAGTGTATTAAACAAGCCGATGGCCGAGGCCAAACTGAATTGATTCGATATGATCCCAATTTTATAAACGTATGTTGCAATGACCTCAGAGACAGGAAGGTTCAGCGGATTCTGCATCAGGAATATTTTCTCGAAGCCGGTGCCAAGGATATTCCCCATGCTGAGAATAAACAGGATGATGATGGTTGGTATGAGCGCAGGTATGTCGACATACCGGATCGTCTGCCACCGGCTGGCTCCATCGATTTTGGCGGCATCATACAGCTGGGGGTCCACGGTGGACAGGGCTGCGAGATAGATAATGCTGTTCCATCCGCAGTGCTGCCATATGTCGGAGAGCACATACACCGGGATAAAGGTCGAGGTGGAGGCCAGCAGATTAATATGACCGAGTCCCAGCGCCTTCATGAAATGGCCGACAACCCCGGTCTCAGAGGATAACAGCACATTCAGCATGCCGACCAGCACGATGATGGATATGAAATGGGGCAAATAGACTGTTGTCTGCATCAGCTGTTTCATTCTTTTTCTGCGAATCTGATTAAGGATCAATGCCAGCAGGATCGGTGCCGGAAAACCAAGCACGATCGTTGCCAGACTGATTAGAAACGTATTTCGCATCAGATCCGTGAACAAGTAGCTGTCGATGAATTGCTGAAAATAGGCAAACCCCCTCCACTCGCCTCCGGTCAAGCCTTGGCTGAAGTCATAATCTCGGAATGCAAGCTGGATTCCGTACATGGGAATATAATTGAACAGCAGGATGACGATGATAGCCGGAAAAATCATGATCCACAGCTGATAATCACGTCTGAAGGTGTTCCGTCTTTTTCGGGATTCCATATCCTCCCTCCTAGTTTTGATTCATGTAATCATCATAATATTTCTGCATAATCTCAAGATTCTGCTTCAGGCCAGCCTTCTGGCTCTCCTTGATATACGAATCCCACTCCGCTTCCACGCCGCCCTTGGTTACCCATTTCGCAAAGCTGGATTCTGCCAGGTTCATCACGTTGGTGTTGTTCAGGCTCATGGTGTTGTTGTCGATGGTGGAATATTTGATGAACATGCCGGGGAATACATCCTTGTCAGGGTCAACCTCTAATGCAGGCTCCAGTGGCTCCGATTGTCCCAGCACCTCCTGCATATCGGTACCGAGTGTCAGCTTTAAGGAATCCGGTATATAGAAAGCACCGTTATCCGCCATCGTCGAGGTCCATTTCCATGTGCCCGGGTCCATCTTGGCATCAGCTGGAGGCAGAACGGCATATGTACCGTCACCGTTATCTTTAATATTGGGACCGATGGAGCCAAACAGCACCTGCATTCCCACCTCAGGCGCATATAACTCATTAATGAATCTCATGGCCGCTTCCTTGTTCTTGGTCTTGGCGGACATGACGATATGGTTCGGCCCATAATTCAGGGAGTAATAGTCATAGCTCCATGACAGCTTCCCGTTGTAATCCGCGAATGCTTTGAGCTGCGGCATGGAGGCATACTGCGGTGCCAGCTGCTCACCGAAACGGTCGGAGGCAACCCATCCCCAGGTGAAGCCAACCTTGGCCGTGTCTCCTTCACCGCGGGCGATAGATTGATATTTTGTATAATCATGGGTGAACACTTCCGGATTGATCAGCCCTGCCTTGTACAGCTTGTTCAGGAACAAAACCATCGTTTTGTACCGATCATCGGTCAGAAAATTCTTCACTTGCCCATCTTCCACAAAATAGCCCTGCCCGCTGCCGTCCGTCAGCGTGATGCCCATGCTTCCGAGAAGAACAGCAGGATTAAAGTATCCGCCGATGCCTCCCGGCCAATCCATCGGGATCTCGTCATTCGGGTTGCCATTGCCGTTGGCATCCTTCTCTTTGAATGCCACGAGCACTTCATACAATTCATCCCACGTTGTCGGCATGCCAAGTCCGAGGTTATCCAGCCACTGCTGGTTAATGAATTGCCTGCTGGCCGAGGCCGGCCAGAACCGCTGATATTTCGGGAGACCGTATATTTTGCCGTCAGACTGCGTTGCAATCACTTTGGTATCCGGTTTTTCATTAAACATAGTCTGTACGTTGGGTGCCTGATCCAGCATACTGGACAGATCCTGGAACAGTCCCTGGAACTGGGCGAAATCGGCATCTGTAATGACGTTCGGCCCGATGAACAGATCGGGGGTATCGCCGCTGGCAAGCATCGTTCCTTTTTTCTGTCCCCAGTCGGCCGTGATTTCCTGCCATTCGATCTCCACGCCTGCCGCTTCCTCAACCTTCTGCAGCCATTCCATTTCAGCAAGAGGTTTCGTAAGGGGATGCTTGGTAATAAGAGCTGTCAACTTCACTTTCTTGCCTGATGCGTCTCCGGGCGATTCCGCCGATTCGTTATGGTCGTCTCCGGCTCCGCTGCATCCCGTTAACAGCAGTGCAGTGATGACGATAAAAGAGATGAAAACGTTTACCTTTTTCTTCATTTCATTACCTCCTGGTTTAGTTTGTGGGTCTGATCCATAGGGATTGCAGCCTTGAATTTCGCCTTGCCTGCGGACACATTTCACTCTAATTGGAGGTGACGAGCTGCGTAAACGCACAGTTTTTTAAGGATCTTCATTTTTTGAAAGCGCTTATATTTATCGGATCAACAACCGCACCCGTTGCCTGTCGGCCAGAAGGATTCAAATATTGCATATATTCAAAAATTGAAGCTCTTTCATCTTCGAAAAGAAATCGTGCGAGGCGGAATATAAGGGCATAAGTTTACAAAAAGACCGCTTGGAGGCTGCCGTGGATCTCGGCATCAACGGTCTTTCGTTCAGGCTTTATGTGTATTCCGATATTGTCCGGGCGTTGTACCCACCATCTTCTTGAAGGAGCGGATAAAACTCGAGGTGCTGGTGTACCCCACCTGTTGAGATATAGCTTCAAGCGTCTCTTCGCTGTCTCGCAGAAGCTGAATGGATTTTTGAATCCGAAGCTGATCAATGTACTCTTTAAAATTTTGCCCCATCGTTTTCTTAAAATGATGGCTGAAGTTGGAGACCGACATATCAAAATAATCGGCCATCATCTGCAGCGAGCAGTTCGGATCCATTCCTTTTTCCGCAATGATGGATAGAATCGCCTCTTGGGTAGCCGGACGGGCAAGCGGCAGCGTCTCGCTGATCATATCGCACAGCTTGGTACAGCTTTCCCGGATGATTCCGATCATCTGCTCCAGCGTATAGCGATGTTTGAACGCGGCATCGGTCAGCCGCAAGAGGCTCTGATCATCATGACGGAACCGCTGGAGCCCGTTGAAGATAACGGTAACCGTGTTCAGGTATACACTTCGGATCATATGCGGCGGTAAACTGTCATTGCTTAAATACCCGATCATACGCTCCGACAAGGAAGCCAGCATCACGGCATCATTCTTCAGAATCGAGAGCTCAAGCGACTGCAGAAATTCGGCAAAATAGGATACGGCGCCAGATTGGGGAATTTCCATGTCATCAAATATCAGCACCGAACCGGTTTTGCGTATCCGCAGAAACTCCGCCGTCCGAAGCGCCTGCAGGTACGACACATGAATATCCACCGGTGATCGTGCTCGTACAGGTTTGCCGATGCCAATCACCGTTCGCAGTCCATTGTGCTTCAACAATGACTCTTGCATGCTTTCAAGACAGGATTCGAGGGGGAAATCACTCTCATGGGAGCTTGCCAGAATCAGCTCATGCTGATAGATGCTCTTGAAGAAGAAGGTCTGCACCCCGTCCGGCAGCAGCTCTTCGTATTTGCGGCAGCACGCCAAGATCTTCTCGGTTGCTCCGGCATCCGATTCACAGCATACCACGGCAACCGTAAAGTGTTCATATTTAAACCTAATGCCTATCCTTCCGGCTTCCTGTTCCCATTCCTCCCAGTCTGCATATTGCCCGCTCACCAGCTCGAACAGCAGGTTGTCCCGCATGATCGGCAAGGATCCCTTCACATGCTCGTCCAGCTTGCTATTCGCTTGTGAAAGCTCCTCCAGCGTGTACTTGATCGTATCGATTTCATTCATCGGCCTTCGCTCCTGCGGCTCGAAGACATGAACAGCGAGATCAACCAGACGCCGAATCGGCTGATAATTTTTACGGATGGATACATAGATGATGAACACTTCGAGCAGCAGAATCAGCCCGACAAGAACAACCGTGTTCAGCTGTATCGTTCGAATGCCCTTCAGAGATTGGGATACAGGCAGCAGACTGACATATTTCCAGCCGTTCTTGTCTGAAACCGAGTGGGATACCAGATAGTCCGATCCACTGATCGCGTAGATGCCGGAGGTGGGAGAACGCTCCTCCCCTATGCCCTGCACAAGCGCCCGGAAATCATCGGAAGACTGGTAGGACGTCTCATTGGAAGAAACCAATCTCCTTCCCTGGCCGTCAAACACAAAGAAATCGCCGCTATAAATCTCCGAAACAGACTTCATCATGCGGACAATCGTATCTTCCTTAACCATAATCATAACGACTCCGGGCGAATGGGTGCCTCCTACCGGAAGCGGCTGCACAAAGGTCAGCATTCTGACACGATTGTTGCCAGGCACAACCACATTCTCAACCGGCCGGACGATAGGGGCTTTGAGATCATTCAGGGTCTGTATCATATCTTGGTGCTCCCAGTTTTCATAATAATAGCCGACCCCAGGAATGGAGAGATCCTCCATGCTGTATGCGCTTCCAGTTTTAGAAAACAAATAACCGATGTTCTTCACATACAGCAAGGTGTTGTAAATAAACGCATCGGTTGCATTGTATTTTTTCATCTCATTGGCGATGATGACCCGCTGGTAGTCACTTTCCTCCGCTTTGTACATCTTGAACTCCCGATTCTGTACCAGCTCAAACGGCAGATTGTACACATACCGGGTAAAGGTATCCATTGATGTCATGAACTGTTCCGTAATATGCGCATTCCAGTCCATCTCCTTCTCTTTCACTACGTCTGCCGAATAGGGATAGTAATAACACAGGATGACAATCACGGGAAACATCAGGACAAGCAAATAGGAAATCAACAGCTTGGTCAGCAGGTTAATCTTATGGATTCGCAAGCGGCAGCCCCTCCCCATCACTTCATTCCAGATCTGAAAATGTTATCTATAAGAATACGAAATTCTCAAAAAAAAGAAAACTCATTTCCTGTCATCAACAACAAGAAATGAGTTCTTAAACTCCGTATCGTTTCACTTATCAACCTTATGAGGATTGCTCCACGCCCCATTTTTCCGCCCACTTCTCCATTTCCTTCAAAGAGTCCAGAAAATCCATCCCCTTCTCCGTCAAGGAATACTCCACGGACACGGGCACCGTAGGGAAAACCTCGCGCCTTACGATACCGCTGCCTTCCAAATGTCGAAGCACATCCGTTAAGGATTGTGTCTTGATGATAGCTGCATCCCGATGAAGCTGGTTAAAGCGTTTCGGTCCTTGGGATAACTGCGCGATGACAAGAAACGCCCATTTGGCACCAAGAATTTGCAGCACCGAACAGATATGATTGAACGCTGGCTTTTCCTGAAACTCTTCCCTAACGGGTTCCACAGCCTCACCCCACCGCTTACGAATAGTAAGTTAATCAAAATGTTTGGATAATGTCCAATTGCTTTGCCTTCTTACATAATATATGTGCTCTGCTTATAATACAAACACAACGAGATCTCGAGCATTTCCTAAACCGGCTGCAGCATGTGCTAGCCATGATTCGCAAGACCGGATGCCATAACCGAAGGGATGAATTTACATGAAACCATTCACGATATATTTATTAGCGCTTGGTGTCTTTCTTACCGCCACCTCTGAACTGGTCGTCTCGGGTATCCTGTATGCAATCGCAGACGATCTCCATATTT
Organism: Paenibacillus glucanolyticus NBRC 15330; assembly: GCF_004000885.1. GTDB lineage: Bacteria > Bacillota > Bacilli > Paenibacillales > Paenibacillaceae > Paenibacillus_AQ > Paenibacillus_AQ glucanolyticus. The sequence continues at coordinate 10,137 of NZ_BIMC01000002.1, read as the reverse complement.
CACTGGCGCTTGCCGGTCAGTTAATCACCGCGTATTCACTTGCCTTTGCCATCGGGACACCGTTTCTGGTTTCGCTCACATCGCAAATCAACCGTAAAAAGGTGCTGCTCGGCTCGCTTCTGTTGTTCATTGTCGGCAGTCTCGCATCCTATGCCAGCAGCCATGTATGGCTGCTTATGGGTTCCCGCATCATCCTGGGGATTAGCTCAGGGGTGTATCTCGTTGCCGCAATGGGAACCGCAGCCAAATTGGTACCCCCGGATAAATTGGGCCGTGCGATCGGTACCATCGTTCTCGGGTTCAGCAGCGCCATGGTGCTTGGAGTTCCGATTGGCATCACGATAACCAATATGCTGAACTGGCAATCCATCTTCCTGCTGCTGGCTCTGCTCACTCTGTTGGTTGCCTTTGTCCTTGCCAAGCTCCTGCCGGATGTCGAAGGGGACGCGGCCGTTCCCTTTCATCAGCAGTTCAAAGTGCTGGGAAGTATAGTGATCCTGAGCGCCCTGTTTCTCACCTTCTTCCGGGAATCCGGCAATTCGGTGCTGTTCACGTACATTACCCCGTTTATCCAGGATATTTTTCATATCAAGCCCTCAAGCATCAGTCTCATGATGCTGGTATTCGGTCTCTTTGGGGCTATCGGCTCCAAGCTGGGTGGGTATGCTATCGACCGGTTTGGGCCACCCAGGGTGATCACTCTCAGTACACTCATTCATATTGGGGTATTTGCTCTTCTCCCGCTGCTCTCGGGCAAGTCGCTCATTGGACTCATGCTGATAAGCATCATGGTACTGTCCATGTTTGCGGCAGGTCCCGCTGTCCAGAGTTATTTTATCCAGCGGGCACCGGGCTCTTCCAATTTGATTCTCAGCCTGAACACCTCTGTTGTTCACTTCGGGTTAGCTGCAGGAGCGGGTGCAGGGGGCTTCATGTTAAACACGACATCCACGCTTCAATACCATCCATGGCTCGGAGGAGTTGTGCTCGCTCTTGGTCTCGCAGCCGGACTTATCAGTTTCGCTGCCGGTAAAAGAGCGCTGCTGCCACAATCGACCTGACAGGTAAGGTGCTTCCCCCTTCCTATTACATTATTGCAAGCCACCCGGCTAACGGGTGGCTTGCTGCCGCCTTGTCGAAAATGGGCTCACGGATGTTTGCCCATCCGAATAACGTATCCTATGGGTCAACGCCTATTACATTATGAAGGGCAGGAATCACCGTGGCAGTCTCTTATATGGATTTCACCTCTCCATCTGTTCGTTATACTTATGATCTGAACAATAACCAAATTTTCAAAAAAGACAATCAAAACTATATTAATTCACTCTCGGTAAAAGAATTGAACACGCTCGGCAACGCTTCTCTGCTGGATATTCATCTCAGCACCGGAAATGTGGTCGAACCGCATACTCATCAGAATGCATCCGAGTTGGTGTATGTCATTTCCGGAGCGGCCATCGTCTCCATCATTAATCCGTTCACCAAGGAGCTGCTGAACTTCCCGGTCTTGCCGGGTCAGGTCGCGCTTGTGCCTCAAGGCTGGTGGCATTATGAAATGGCGACGGCTGACAATACCCATCTGTTAGCCATCTTTGATGCGCCTGTGCCTGAATTCATTCCTGGCTCCGACCTCTTCAGATTAACCCCGGCCAATGTCTTCGCCCATACGTATTGCCTGGATGAAGCCAAAGTGAAAGAGACTTTCGCTCCTATTACCGATACGATTGTAATCGGGCCGCCTAAGAACTGCATGCACCAAGGGGAGGTGCAGGGCCAGACGATGCATCAGCAGCAGCACCCGTCACATCACAACCAGCACTACTACCATCAAGGAAGCCCTGTGAACCGTGACTATGAGCTGCTGCAGCAACAGCAGCAGCAATATCAACAGCAGCAACAGCAGCAGTTGTTCCAGCAGCAATTTCAGGCACAGGAACAACCGCAGCATGGAGCGTATGCTGCTGATCCACAGCGAACGCAGGCTCAAGAGCAAGAGCAGCTTCGCTCGCAGCAGCAATTACGAGAACAGGAGCGGCAACAATTCATCCAACAGCAGCAGCAGTTGCCCTTCTTGCAGCGTCAACTGATCGGAAACGGCTGGGATCAATTCTGATCCATGCTGCAGTGATCTAGGTCTTCCATTGTCAAACGCAGCATCACTATTCGTCCGTGATGCTGCGTTTTTCTTCTTGAAATGGAGTAATATATTCAGGAAGGCCGAATGCTCCCGTTATTTTCATCTTCCGGCACGTAATGCTCCCAGGTTGTTTAACCGATATGGACCACTGTAAGCCAGAGGTCAGATTCACCAGGCTTAAATAGTATCCGTGGCCTGCACCTGTATCGATTCCCAGCTTACCGTCTCCATGCCAGAGCTCCTCTGGCGGTACACCCAAACGAAACGTAGAAGTATGACCAAACACAATAACTTTGTCCATGCATCGGGGGGACAGAAGAAACGGCTCACGAATCTCCGTTAATTCTACCGGGCTCTGTGCATGAAGCGGAATGCCCGGCCGAATCCCTGCATGCACAAACACATATTGTTTATACTCGGTCCATAACGGCATGGTTCCAATGAATTGCTGATACTTCATGAAACGGGAAGCCGCAAGCCCAGCTTGTTCCGGCCGTTGATGCAGCCATTTGCGTTCGTTGTTTCCCTGAAGCGCAACGGCACCGGAATCACACAGCTCCTTCACATAATCCAGTGTCCCTGCTGAATCCGGTCCCTTGTTTACATAATCCCCAAGCAGGAACAAGCGGTCCACCTTCGGATCATAATGCACATGCAGCAGAAGAGCTTGCAGCAGATGACCGTAACCATGAACATCCGAAACAGCGTACACCTGGCTCATGGGGCTAGCATGCTGCTGTCTGCATATATCATGGTTTGATCCGGAGACAGTCGTATCCACAATTCGCTTCCGGCATCCACCGTGCAATCATGGAATAAATGAATGGGCTGCCGATCTGCCGTTTCCACAATGACTCTCCATCTTGTCCCTTCGTACACCGTCTGTACCACCGTCACCTTCAGCAGGCTTCCTGCTGCCGAAGTTTCTTCGCTGCATATCCGGATGGATTCAGGATGGATCATTATCACGGCTCTGCCGTCTCCCATATCCCCGCCTGAGCGAAGTCCGGCAATGGGACGCCCGGCAAGTATGGCTTCAGGCTGCCCATTCCGGGCCAGCTCGGCTTCCAGCCGGTTGTGATATCCCATGAGCTGCGCAACCCAAGGGCTTGCCGGTCTCTCAAACAACACCCTCGGCTCCCCGAATTGATCAATTCGTCCATCCCGCAAAATCAGAATCCGATCCGCCACCGTGAATGCCTCCATACGATCATGCGTCACATACAAGGAAGCGATGGATAACTCCCCCAGCAGTCTCGCCAGTTCACCGCGCATGTCCGTTCTAAGCTTAACGTCCAGATTAGACAACGGTTCGTCCATCAACAGCAGCTTGGGCTCTGTTGCCAGGGCCCTTGCGATGCCGACGCGCTGCTGCTGTCCACCCGACAGCTGGGCGGGAAGGCGGTCCAATAAGCCCTCCAGCTTCAGAAGCGACTGGAGTCGTTCCAATTTATCCGCCCTGTCTTTAGTGTCCAGCTTCCGGCGCTTCATCCCGTACTCCATATTCTGTTTCACCGTCATATGCGGCCATAGGGCATAATCCTGAAACACCATATTGATAGGCCGATTCTCCGGGGGAACATAGTGCCTTCCCCGTTCCACGGTGACACCCGCCATCTCCACCTCGCCTGAATCTATGCGCTGAAGTCCGGCAACCATCTGCAGCAGCGTCGATTTCCCGCAGCCCGATGGACCGAGAATGCAGATGCGTTCTCCTTCCCCCACTTCAAACGTGATCGGCTCCAATACTTGCTGTGAGCCGAATGATTTCGATACGCCTTTTACCCTTAAGATCATTCCGCTCTCCATCCCTTCCAAGTCTGATCACACTCTATCGACAACCAATTCCATCTACCGCGATTTCTTGCCATCCAGCCATCGAAATACAAGACGCCCCACTGCTTGAAGCAATACGATGATCAGCACCACGGTACCGCAGCTTACCACGGTAGCAGCCGTAGCATAGCCATAGCGCGAGAATTCAAAAGCTCTGTCGATAACCAGCGGCATCAACGAATAATTAGCCGGTTTCAGCATCGAGGCCAGGGCCAAATCAAACACGCTGGTTCCAAACGAAGCCAGAATTGCAATAAGCAACGACTGACGCACCATGGGCAGTACGATATCCCGCATCCGCTCGAATACACTTGCCCCTTGGATAGCGGCTGCCTTCAGCATCGTGCTGGACAAATTGCCGAACGCTCCAAGCTGGACCCTGACCGCGTAGGGGATGGCACCGGCTATGCCCGCAATCACGAGCAGCGAAGGCTTTCCGTACAAGTGCAAACCAAGCGGTTCCAGCCATTTTTGATTCCATATAAAGATATAGCCAATTCCCAGAACAACACCGGGCACTGCCAATGAAACGATAGAGAACAGCTGAAGCAGCGGTTTTAGCCTCGACTCCGTGAAGGTCAGCATATAGGCAACAACAAACCCGATCAGCATGCTAAACAATGCGGCAGCGGCAGCAATGGCAAGTGAATGATACATTCCTTCCAGATAACCCAGCAGCCGGTGGTCCCCAGCCTGCCCTGCAAATAATTCACGATAATGATCGAGCGTAAAATTACCCGCATTCAGGCCGCCGCCTGCCTGTTTCAGCAGAGATACCGCAGCACTCGTCCCAATCGGAATCCCGAGGCTCACAACAAGAAAAACCGTAATCGACAGATTGTAAATCCACGCAAAACGCGGCTTCACCTTCTCCAGCTTGACGGCTCTCGCATTCAGAAAGTCAAATCTGGATTTGCGAAGGGTCACCATAAGCAGAGTCATCGCCAGTGCCAGGATCAAGACCAGGTAAAAGGCCAGCACTCCCGCCATATCAAAACGTACAGGCGACTGGTAAATAGCCGAGTAAATGGAGTAGGTCAGCGTGGGGAATTTATACACCGTTGCCAATGCGGCAGGCAGCCCGAAATCGCCGATTGAATCCATAAAAACCAAGGTCCAGCCCGCTGCATATGAAGGCAGCGCCAATGGCAGCTCGACGGTTCTCCACACGGTGAACGGCTTGGCGCCGTTCAGTCTGGCCGCGTAACCAAACTGCCGGATATTCCATTCCGATGCGGCCATGATAGCCAGATAAGCCAGCGGAAACTTACTAAGCGACATGACAAACACTAGTCCGGCCGGTTGAAAAATGAACGAGGTAACCCACGTCAGACCCAGCCACTGATGAACCAGTCCATCCGCACTCGCAAACAATACCCAGCCCTGTGCAATCATGAAGGAGGGAGCGATCAGCAGCACCCAAGCTGTCATATCCAGCAACCTCGCTGCGGCAAAATTCCATCTTGCCCGTATAGTAGCCAGAACGCCTCCGATGATCGTACCAAAGCTGGCCGTTCCCAGCGCTAATGTGACTGAATTCAGGAGGGATTGTTTCCACAGCGGACGATGAAATATTTCTCCGATCAAGCCCAGGCTGCTGGACTGAATCTGCCCGAAAAAGAGTCCGGGAAATATCACGTTGATCAGAACGGCGAGCAGCGGCAAAAAAATAAAAACAAACAGGAGGAGGGTTACCCCGCCTCCATAGCGAGCTTCCGAAGTATTCATGTAATCTGCCTACCTTACGTTCTGATCCGCAAACCAGGTTTTGATCTCAACTTCATGCTCGGAGGCCCACTTTGCAGAAGGCAGCATAAAGGCACCGTTTGGTTCACGTTCACTTCGTGCCGGCACACCTTCAACCAGCGGCGTGAAGAAGCTGTCCGTTGAATCCAGCGCCGTTAACATCTGCTGTGTCTCGGGTTTCAGCATATATTCAACAAACGCCTTGGCCGCAGCCGGATTCTTGGCCTGTTTGCTGATCGCTACCACACGAAGGCTCCCGGGTGCCCCCTCCTCCGGCCAAATCACCTCAATGGGCTCACCTGCAAGTTTCAGTTCATAAGCATTGTGCTCCTGAAGTGCCGCAACCTCGATCTCTCCGCTTAACAAGGCTTTGCCTACCGGGCCGTTCTTGGGATAGACATGGAGTCCCTTCTCAAAACGCTGCGCATATTTCTGCTCCGCCTCCGCTACGCCCCACTGTTCAAAAAACGCAGATACGAGTGGATAGGCAGGCGCTGCTACAGCAGGATCTGCATGACCGACTGGACCGTCATACTTGAAAAATTGTTCCCATGTGGTCGGAGCCTTCTCTGGCGATACCCGATCCGTGTTATAAGCAATCACGCCAGCTGCATGAATGCCGACCGGGAAATAGGCGAAATCCTCCGGCACATAAGCCTTCCCGTTCTCAGACAGATTCCCCAGATTCTCAGGCTGCCAGCCTGTCATCAGAAAATCGCGGTCAGCTAAATTTCGCACCGATCCATGACCGTCCATCATCAGCACGTCCCACTGCGGGTTCCCCTGCTCGGCCTCTATTTTGGCCAATGCTTCTCCCCCGCCATAATGCACGGCTTCAATCTTGAAGCCTGTCTCTTCCATAAACTTCGGAGCAATGAAATCCACAAAATCATTTCCGTATAAATAGATCGTTTCCCCGGTGTCTTCAACCTTGTCGTTACCTGAGGACACCTCCGATTGCCCCGAAGCCCCACTTCCGCTGGCGATGGGTACGGTGGTTTCTCCCGATCGGACCGTTTGCTGTCCATCGGATTGCGCGCATGCCGACAATAGCCACATGAGCGCGGTTAATGCAAACAACATCCCATATTTGAAACCTGTCTTTTTATTCATGTCACCCTCCTGTTTTGAATTGGCCTTCTTGATTCCATTTCAGCATAACGCCCCAGATTCAATTAAAAATTATCGCTGCGTTAACAAAGAGTTAAATAATATCTATCAAATGAAGGATAAGATTAATAGGATCGATGATGAAACTGGAAGAAAGGGATGTAATCCATGAACTTACAGCAATTAAAAGTGTTTGTTCTCACCGTGGAACTGAAGAAGCTGTACCTTGTAGCTCAAGAGCTTGGCATCACCCAGCCAACCGTCACCTTCCATCTGAACAAGCTGCAGGAAGAGCTTGGCATCGCTCTGTTTCATACCAAGTCCTATCATGTCATCAAGCTTACGGAAGCCGGCCACGCCTTCTATCATTACGCATCACAGATCCATTCCCTGTCCGAGCAAGCTGAATCGACAATGGACGTATACCGGGGAACGGCCGCGGGGGTTCTCGCCATTGGCAGCACCCATACGCCAGCCACCTATTTGTTGCCGCCGCTCTTGCAGCAGCTGAAGCTCAATTATCCAGGGCTGTCCATCATGCTGGATGTCCGTCCGGCAGCCTATATTCTCGAAAAAATCAAAAAATACGAGCTCGATGTCGGCATCATCTCGAACACGCAAGTGGAGGACCCTGAATTCATCGCCCAGCCGCTGATTCATGATGATCTCGTGCTTATATTCGCGCCGGACCATCCCTTTGGGAGTTCAGAAGATTTGTTTCCGGAAGATCTGGCCGGACATCCCTTCGTATCCCATGAACCGGGCTCCATTAGCCGGCAGCTTATTGACCGCTGGGCGGACAAACATCGGTTGCAGCTTCAGGTTTCGATGGAGATCTCGGGTACCGAGGCACTGAAATCAGCGGTGCGGCACCGTCTCGGGTATGGCATGATTGCAGAAGCCGCCATTCAGGAGGACCTGGCAGAGGGCAAACTTCGTTCGCGGCCCATCCCGTCCTGGCTGCCTGAACGCCAGATCTATGCCGTTCGGCACCGCAATAAACTGATTAGTCCGGCACTGCGAATGTTCTGGAGAAATCTCCTGGACAATTTTTCATCTCAACAGCCCAATCATGTTCGCGATCAGTCTTAAGTTTCATTCCGCCATATTTCGTATTCTTCTAAAAAGGGGTAGAATAGTAAGGTGCGGCATTCTTGTATGCCAATGTTAATCCAAGGAGGATCCTAAATGATGAGTGTTGATTATAAAGCGTATTTCGCTGAACACCGCGAAGCCCATCTGAACGAATTGAAGGAATGGTTGTCCATTCCGAGCATTTCCGCCCTGTCCGAGCACAAAGGCGACGTTGCCAAGGCAGCAGAATGGCTTGCTGGCAAGCTTAGAGAGGCTGGGCTTGAGCATGTCGAGGTTCATCAGACGGCAGGACACCCTATTATTACGGCGGACCATCTGCATGCGGAAGGCAAGCCGACCATACTCGTATACGGCCATTACGATGTGCAGCCGGTAGACCCGCTGCATCTGTGGGAAACTCCGCCGTTTGAGCCGGATATTCGAAACGGCAAGCTGTACGCGCGCGGCGCTACGGACGACAAAGGACAGCTCTTCCTGCATGTCAAAGCTGTCGAAGCTATTTTGAAACAGGAGAAGGAGCTTCCGGTCAACATCAAGTTTTGTATCGAAGGCGAGGAAGAGGTATCCAGTCCAAACCTGCCGCTCTATCTCGACAACAATAAGGACAAGCTTGCGGCGGATGCCATTGTGATCTCGGATACGTCCCTGCTCGCACCTGGTAAACCGGCTATTTCTACGGGCCTCCGCGGATTATGCTCCCTGGAGCTGTCACTCGAAACAGCCAATACCGACCTGCATTCCGGTACATATGGCGGCGGGGTGCCTAACGCGCTGCATGCCCTCGTCTCCCTGCTCTCCTCGCTCCATGATGAGCAAGGCCGTGTCGCTGTCAAAGACTTCTATGACGGCGTACTTGAGCTGTCCCCGGAAATGCGCGAGGAATTTGCCAAGCAGGAATTTGACGAGGAGAAGCTGAAGCGGGATCTCGGCCTCGATTCCCTGTATGGTGAAGAAGGCTTCTCCTTCGTGGAACGGGTAGGTGCACGTCCTACGTTAGAGCTGAACGGGGTGTACGGCGGATTCCAGGGCGAGGGCAGCAAGACCGTCATTCCGAAGGAAGCCCACGCCAAAATCACGTGCCGCCTGGTGGCGAACCAGGATCCGCAAGCAGTTCTTGACGCAATTGAAGCACACTTGCATGCTCACACTCCGGTCGGTTCGAAGCTTACGTTCAAACCGAAGGAAAAAGCGTTTGCCTTCAACATCGATCCATCCCATCCGATGCTGCAAAAAGCGGCGGATGCCTTCGAGAATGTGTACGGCACACGTGCCCTGTTCACGAAGGACGGCGGCTCCATTCCAATCGTGGAGAAGCTGTCCAGCACATTGAACGCCCCTGCGGTCATGATGGGCTACGGCTTGCCGGATGAGAATCTGCATGCTCCGAATGAGCATTTTAATCTGGAGAATTTCGATAAGGGGCTGCTGACAGCAGTGGAGTATTTGAAGCTGGTATAAGAAGGCTTCTGCAGTGCAGTTACCGCCCGTCGGCGGTTCATGACTGATAGAGTCAACTAAGATTTTGTCTCCCTTCGGGAGACTCCATCGTTTGCACAGGCAAGAGGGCTGAGGTGTACACTTCAGCCCTCTTGCTTTGTTTTTGCATGGAAAACGCTGCGAGTGCTGTGATTCTGCACTCGCAGCGTGGGCGGTAGTGCGCAGTGCTGCGGATCTGCACACGCTAACGTTTGGGGCTGGGCTGTGGGGGGGGGCGCACTCGCTAACGTTTGGGGCTGGGCTGTGCGCCGTGGGCCTATTAGCCTCTTTTTGTGTTGAACCATCCGTTCGTTGCCCCCGCTTCCCTACTCTCTACTCTCTACTCTCTACTCTCTACACTCTACTCTCTACACTCTACACTCTACACTCTACACTCTACTCTCTACTCTCTACCTCTACTCTCTACCTCTACTCTCTACCTCTACTCTCTACCTCTACTCTCTACCTCTACCTCTACCTCCACTCCCTACTCTCTACCTTTCTACTGCTTACTCCCTCCCGACTCTCCCCTCCTCCTCTATTTGGTTAACGGACCGACAGGACCTTATTGGCTTAGAAAGGTCCAATTCACAATTCTAATGGACCTAAGGATCGCTATTCCCAGATTTAGAGGTAACTTCACCCGTTTTTTAGACATATAACGGCCTCTCGGTCCGTTAGTCTCAAAATCAGGCTATTTTATATAAAATAGCGGCTCTCAAGTCCGTTACTGC
>NZ_BIMC01000001.1 GCF_004000885.1 Paenibacillus glucanolyticus NBRC 15330 | reverse complement strand
GCAGGAGCGAGTGCGGCAGTCCCCGCACCTGCTCCTGCTCCAGCACCCGCTCCATCGACAGTGGGTGCTGCTTTATCGCCGCCTGCTGCGGCACAGCAGCAGGCGGCAGCTGGGGGAGTCGCCGCTTCCCAGCCGCCAGCCGCCAATGCTGCCGGTACCGGCTCAGGGGCCGTAGCGAGCGCCCCTGTTACGACTGGTAACGCAGCAAGCATAAATCATCAAGCTCCGGTTGCCCAAGCGGGCACAGCGAATCAGCCGGGCGTGGCACAACCCTCTGTGCCTTCTACACAGCAGAGTATGGTCCAGAGCATGCAGCAGCAGTCAGTCATCGCCTCAACGCAGGCAGGCGACTCGTCACAAGCCCTTCAGGACACCTTGAAGGGGGTGCTCCTTCAAGTTCTGTCCAGCCAGGAAACACCGTCGGCACTGAAGGAAGCCGCTCAGCAAATCGTGCAGCATTTAACGGGGCAGCAGCTCCTGCTGAACACGGATAGAACAGCACCGTTCGCCCAGGTTACCATGTTTATCCCTCTGCATGGCGCGGACGGAGAACAGACCGCCTCCGTACATATTCAGTCGCGCAGAGGGCGCAAAGGCGAGCTCGATGCCACCAACTGCCGGCTGTTGTTTGATCTGGATATGAGATTTCTGGGACCGACCCTCATTGATGTGCAGGTCGTCGACCGGATTGTCAGCCTCAGCTTCCGGAATGACCAGAGCTTTGCCGCGGAACTGTTTGAAGGAAAAAAGCAAGAGCTGGCGACGGCTGTTGCGTCCATTGGTTATCAATTGTTAAGCGTAAAAACAGAACCGCTGCCCGTTGATCCACAGCCGTCTTCGGATATGTCGGTGCAGGGAACGGCCGCAGAATACGCCCCTCAGACCTATAAAGGGGTGGATATGCGGATATGACCAAGCAAGAGCAAGAACAAGGATCGATGACGGCCATGAAAAAGGCCGTTGCTCTTAAATATACGCCTGGCGAGAGTGAAGCGCCGATGGTTGTTGCCAAAGGACAGGGCAAGCTGGCGGAATCTATTCTGGATAAAGCCAAAGAGCATGGGGTTCCTGTTCAGGAGGACGCCGCATTGGTGGAGATTCTCTCCAAGCTGGACCTGGACCAGCAGATCCCTGCAGAGCTTTATCAGCTCGTAGCCGAAGTGCTGACATACGTTTATCGCGCGGATGGTCAGGCGAAGCAGGAGGGAATGATGCCGTAATGCCCTCTCGATTCGGGAAGAAAGACAGCCGCAAGCAAAAAGGTGCGGCTGCTGAGGAATTGGCGGCAGCAGCCTTGGTTGAGAAAGGTTACCGCATACTGGACCGCAATTGGCGCTGCCGCTTTGGAGAACTGGATATCGTTGCCGAGATCGGGGCGACCCTCGTGATCATTGAAGTAAGAAGCCGAAGCGGGACGACAAGCTTCGGTACGCCTTCGGAATCCGTAAATGCCCGCAAAATGATACAGGTTCGGAATACGGCACAGCAGTACGTGCATCAGAAACGTCACCATGAACGGTCGGTTCGCTTCGATGTCATCTCGATAATTCTTGGCGCTGATCTGACGGCTGTCTCGATGGAGCATATCGAGAATGCATTTTAGATTGAAAGTGAATGCTACCCCGCATAACACGAATTAAAAAAAGAAGGTGGCGGAGTGATAAACTCCTTCACCTTCTTTTACTTAAACGGTGAGTTTCCATTAGTATTGGCAGACTTCCAGACAGTTGTCATCCAGATCATAGAAGGTAAAGTAGGTTGCGCCGTACTCCAGAATGGTATCGACGCGTACGCCATGGTCCTTCAGGTGTTGATAAGCCTCCTCGGCATTGGAGACAAAAAAATTAAACATAGCGTGACGGGGCTCAAAATACTTACCCTCTTCTGTAGAGAACAGGGTGAGGGATGTCTGCCCGAACAGGATGCATTGGTATTCGCCTTGCTCGCTCTCCCAACCGACTCGGCCTCCCAAAACATTTGTGTACCACTCCTTTGCAGCTTTCATATTCCGGGTGGGTACAAAGACAGTGTCAATATGCTGAAAAATAGAAGTAGTCATGGTATCACTCCTTGGTTTTATTTGCTGCTGCTCCAGATCAAGACCTGTTCTTTTTGCCCCGTGTCGCTGTCCACCGAAACATCAAGAACTTCAAAACCGTTTTTTATATAGAAGCGGAATGCCCTCTGGTTCTTCTCATACACCCGAAGCTTCAAAACATCTCTAAGGTTCATGGCGCAGTGAAGAAGTGCTTTTCCGTATCCCTGATTTTGTTGGCCTGTGTTAACAAATAATGCGGCAAGATCATTTTCAACCATGGAGACGAACCCTTGGATGCCTCCTGCGTCTTCAATCAAGTAGGTTTCTGACATCGGGAGATAGACATTCCGCATTTCCGCTTGCCGGGACTCCCAATATTCGGCTGGGACAAAATGATGGGCTTCCTTGGATGCATCAAGCCAGATTTGGATGAGATCATCCATATCAGCAGGGGCCATCGGTCTGACTTCCATGATGTATTCACTCCAATCGCTGTCATTTAGCGGGATGTTTCTTCGGTCGCGATATGCTGTCGATCCAGCTGCCGGTATTGAATCGCTTCAGCAACGTGACGGCTATGAATCTCTCGGGATGCTTCCAAGTCTGCAATGGTTCTAGCCAGCTTCAGAATCCTGTCATAGGCGCGCATGCTAAGACCAAGTGTGTCGATTGTCGCTTGCAGAAGCTCTGCCGAGTCCTTGTCCAGCAGCACATGTTTCCTCAGGAAGCTTCCAAAGAGTTCACTGTTCCAGCAAAATGGAAGTCTGTGGTAGCGCTCTAACTGAATGGCTTGCGCCGCGTAGACTTGATCCCGCATTTGCTGTGAGGATATAGGAGTGGAGCTTCCCGGCCATTCCTTAGGCCTGGGCACGTCCACCTGCAGGTCGATCCGGTCCATTAAGGGACCCGAGATCTTAGCGCGGTATTGAGCAATTCGAGTAACGCTGCAAGTGCATCGCTGATGGGGATGATCGCTGCCGTAATAACCGCACGGACAAGGGTTCATCGAACAAGCCAGCATGAAATGCGCCGGGAAGGTAAATACCGCCCGTGCCCGGCTGATGGTTACTTCGCGGTCCTCCAGGGGCTGGCGCAGCACCTCAAGCACATGCCTGGAGAACTCAGGAAGTTCATCAAGGAACAGAATGCCCTTGTGGGCCAGGCTGACCTCCCCCGGCTTCGGAATGGTTCCCCCTCCGATGAGCCCGCCGGCCGAGATGGTATGATGCGGAGACCTGAAGGGGCGTTTGGTCATCAAGCCGTCGGACGATTTTAATTTGCCGGCAGCGCTGAATATTTTCGTAGTTGTCAACGCTTCTTGGTCTGCCAGCGGCGGAAGGATGGTGGGAAGACGCTTCATGAGCATCGTTTTTCCGGTACCGGGAGGGCCGATAAGCAAGATGTTGTGCATCCCGGCAGCAGCAATCGTGAGGGCCCGCTTGATATGCTGCTGTCCGATCACATCTGTATAATCTTCAAGCTGTGTGTCCTGCGGGCTTTCATGTTGTGTTCCACCAGACTGCGATGATTTATCATAGCGGAGCTTTGACAGCGAAACGTCAGCCATTAAATTTCCCATGGCTCCATTGGGATCATTCCCATCCTGAACGAGCTCTTTCAGGTGCTGCAGCCCGTAAACCTCGATTCCCCCAATTAATGCTGCTTCAGGAGCATTCTCGAGCGGCAGGACAACCCCAGTAAAACCCTCTTTTTTGGCTTGCTCCACCATGGGCAGAACACCCGTTACGGGTCTGAGCGCACCATCCAGTGCAAGTTCGCCAACGATTAGCATTCGTCCTGCATCCGTAAAGGTCCATTGCTCGCTTGTCAGCAATATGCCAACAGCGATCGCCAGATCGAAGGAGGATCCCACCTTGCGAAGATCTGCCGGGGCGAGATTGATGGTTACCCGTTTAAGCGGGTAGGTAAATCCGCAGTTTTTGATCGCTGCCCGTACCCGCTCCACGGATTCCCGGATAGAGGAATCGGGCAGCCCGATAATGGCGGTTTGCGGCAGACCATTGGCAAGGTCCACCTCTACCTGAATGACAACGCCATCAATGCCGTGCAAGCACGCGCTATGAAGTTTTCCATACATAAAAAAGCACCTCTTTTTCAGATATCAGTGGATTGTATTCGTTATAGAACATCCGTGATTTCGAAAAGGGTGCTTCCTCCTTTCGCTGGTGATTATAGTCCGTATTGTAAAAGCTTATCCAGCTTATGTCAATTCATATGCGTTCTCTCTGTTTTACAGTTTCCTCGATATCGACAGCAAATGGGTTGCCCTCGATTTTAATCACACCCCACCACGGCGTAACTGGTTAGAAAATCAAATCATATTAGGAGAGGCTCGAGAGAAATATGAGTTGTCTGCATTTGAAAGAGTATGAACATTATTAGTAAAACCAAGACAATAAGTAAGCGCATGAACCCATTTTTTATAAAGATGGGTTCTAATCTAGCCCAATCTGGATATTAGTCCAACCTTAAAGCAAAACACTCAAGTACCCTAAACCATCTTTATGGGGAGGTGTCATGATTGAGTTGCCTTGAACATGGAATTAACCGTAAAAAGAAAACCGAAGTGGTTTGTCCTCCGAAAGAAAGAAGGAAGAAGTGCAGGCGTCGAGTCTTTAAAAAATAGTGAGGGTCTCATGTCCTCCGCCCATTTTGACACTTTCCATGGTATCTGGAGTTTATGCTTCCGAAGCAAGTGATTTGAATGTTGCTGAGTTACAAGACGCCATAACAGAACATAATGAATCCTTTATACATTCATTAGAAGCGAAAAAAAAACGAGATTGTAGATACACTTAACAAGTTTCCAGAAAATGAAGTATTACAGGAAGTAAAACAATACTTGAATGAAAAACCTGAACTTTCTGATGGGCAAATCATCAGTGATTTCAGTGTAAATGTTTTACTGTACAATGATAGTGGAGCGACTTTATCGCTCGACAATTATATTGAAGAACTCGAAGAGCAAGGCTCCTTTAAAACAAGTCTTAATGACGAAGAGATTAAACCACTTGCTACTGGTGGAATTGTTTGGGTAAACTCAATTAATGGTAATTTAAATACTAGAAATATCGAAATCACAACAAAATACGTTAGTTATGTAGGAAGTAAACCCGACAGTGTAAGTTTTACCAATAAATTTCTTGCCAGTGATGTACAAACCAGTAACAAAGGATACTACGCAGAGAAAGGAAGAGATTCAAAACACTTAACAAGAAATCAATCATTTACTTCAACTTTAAGATCTCAAACGAAGTATTGGATTGGATCGAATGAAGTAAAAGTCTTTGAAAAAGGAGTACCGGTCGGACTTCAAACCGGTGACACTGATCGAATACTGTATAACAACGCGGCAATGCCTTATTTTAAATATGTAGATTCACTCTCTGGATTGGTCAATTATGAGCCGTCTTATACAATATGGAAAAATGTTCCAAATCCAACTCCGTGGGATAGCAGTAAGGATAGAGGTGCATACATTACTTATTACATTAATACTTATGGAAATCCTGGATGGGATTGGGCATCATACGATATACATCATATAAAACCACGTGAATATGGTGGTGGAAACGAAAAATCTAATTTAATACCTGTTCCTCGATCAATTCATCAACAACTTATAACAGCTTGGTGGAACAGCTACAATAAAGGGTGATTAAAAATTGGCATCAGATGTAGTTAACAACTTAGAAGCATATAGAAAATGTTTAAATAATGATAAATATATTCAACATTACAGCAGCGGTAATCTGAATGAGACTAAATCAGCATTTAATTCCCCTGCATCACTAAGTGACATTCAAAATTTATGCCAGAAAAAAGGCTGGACACTTCCAGATCAGTATGTTGAATTTTTGTTGTATTGTAACGGATGCTATTTGTTTAGAGACCAGTTCGGGACAGGTTTTGACTTGTTAAGCCATAAACAAATGGATGAATACCACTTAAATTACATGCCTAAAAACTGGATTCCTATTTGTTATTATGTTGGAGATTATTTATTCATCGACTCAGATAGAGTGGATACTGGAAAAGGATATTTGATGTGGCACAACCACGAACAATATTTTGAGGATCCACCAACTATCAGATATGAAATTGATTTTAATACTTGGCTTGAAAGATTAATAATTGCCCAAGGCTCACCTTTCTGGGAATGGAAAAATTAATATTGCCAAGTAAATAACCCGCGGGATTTTCCTGCGGGTTATTTACATTATTCAAGAATTTTTTCTCGTAATAGAATGTAAGCATGAAAAAGGGGAGAAAGGCACGCACGGCTGCATGAGTGCGGCGTGCCTTTTCTCGCTTTTTCATTTGTCAAACCTTGCACAATTGTCGAGATATGGGCCACTTGTTTCCGGCTTTTAAAGGCTCATAAAAAGGAAAGGGATGTGGATTCATTTTTGGTTGTTCATCCCATGGGATTTTCAGTTCTTTAAGCAAAGAACCTACTAGCTATATGCCAGCAGGTTCTTTTTTGCGTCTAGTCGTATTAATCGACTCACATGCTTTATTTCCTCTAATGGTACCCAAACGGGTCCATAAACGCTCCGCATCTTTAAGCAATCTGTACAAGCATCAGGGATGCCTTGTAATACTGCGCCATCGATAAGATATATCGTCACGCTTTGCTTCTTCTGTATGGCTATCTTCAGTTCTTTTTCCCACATTTGATTGATCACGCACCTATGACTAAAGTAATGATTTTAGTATATCAAAAGTGGGTAAAATTTACTACGATTTATCTGAATACAGGTAAAGATCATTTGAAAAAGGGATGTGGATTTACATCCTCGGTAGGATTAAAAGGAGCCTTGAATGGCTCCATTAAAGGTTAATGCGGCAGGCCGCACACCTGTTATTTCCGGAGCCAGTGAGTCTTTCGGTATTCGACAGGTGTCGGCCGGTCATTTTTTTAACAAGCGATCGTCCATTTTGCTAATACCATCCGCCTGCCAGCTGATATCCACAAACTCATCATGCTGATGCAGAACGACCCTAATATTGTAGGAAAATAATACGACATCATGATGAGAAAATAAACCAGTACCATTCTAGTGAATAGCATAAAAAGGATAAAAAGTTTTAATGTATGCCATAGTTTAGTATATTGAATAAGGGATTTAATGGTATAATATTACAGTATATGCTAATTAAAACAGGTTGGGGAGGGGACGAAATGACAATATTATGGGGGAATATCATCATTACGCTCGTTGCGGGATTCATCGGAGTCGCCGTCGTGGTTTTAGGGATTGTCGGATTACTGCACTATGTGAAGAAAAAGTAGATTTTATTTTACATACTTTTCCAATTTATATCTGGAAGGAATCAAACCCATGCTAAATAGAGTGGATAAACGGTGAACTTTTTAAGGTAAGCGTTTTAAAAACATGTTACAATAGCTTGGGTTTAATATATAAAGGTTGACACGAGAATAACTTTCTTTCATAGATTAGTCTCATGTTAACCAGCCTTGTTCCAGTCATGTTGATAGGAGGATTCGAGAATGAATATCCATGAATATCAAGGAAAACAAGTACTGAAGCAATATGGAGTAGCTGTTCCGAACGGCAAGGTAGCGTTTACGGTGGAAGAAGCAGTGGAAGCTGCACAGTCTTTGGGCAGTCCCGTAACCGTTGTCAAAGCACAGATCCACGCAGGTGGCCGGGGTAAAGCCGGCGGCGTTAAAGTGGCGAAGAACCTGGATGAGGTTCGTGCTTATGCTGAAGAAATTCTGGGCAAGGTGTTGGTGACTCACCAAACGGGTCCAGAAGGCAAGGAAGTTAAGCGTCTCCTCATTGAAGAGGGCTGCGATATTCGCAAAGAGTATTATATCGGTGTTGTAGTTGACCGTGCTACTGGCCGTGTCGTCTTGATGGCGTCTGAAGAAGGCGGTACTGAAATCGAAGAGGTTGCAGCAGCAACTCCTGAGAAGATTTTTAAAGAAGTCGTGGATCCAGCGATCGGACTTCAAACGTTCCAAGCACGGAAATTAGCGTATTCCATTAATATCCCGAATGAACTGGTTGGTAAAGCCGTTCAGTTCATGCTGGCCCTGTATAAGGCATTTGTTGAGAAGGATTGCTCTATCGCTGAGATCAATCCGCTTGTCGTAACAGGTGACGGAAACGTCATGGCTCTTGATGCCAAACTCAATTTTGACTCCAATGCGCTGTTCCGTCATAAGGACATTCTTGAACTGCGCGACCTGGACGAAGAAGACGAGAAGGAAATCGAAGCATCCAAATACGACTTGAGTTACATAGCTCTTGATGGCAATATCGGCTGCATGGTTAACGGAGCCGGTCTTGCGATGGCTACTATGGACATCATCAAGTATTATGGCGGCGACCCTGCTAACTTCCTTGATGTTGGGGGCGGTGCAACAACGGAGAAGGTAACGGAAGCCTTCAAGATTATTTTGTCCGATCCTCAAGTAAAAGGAATCTTTGTCAACATTTTCGGTGGTATTATGCGTTGCGACGTTATCGCTACCGGTGTTGTTGAAGCAGCGAAACAGCTGGGCTTAACTCGTCCGCTTGTTGTCCGCTTGGAAGGAACGAATGTTGACCTCGGCAAGCAAATTTTGGCTGAGTCCGGTCTGAACATCGTGCCTGCTGATTCCATGGCCGACGGAGCACAGAAGATCGTCTCCCTCGTTCAGTAATAATTCATTCCTGAAGGGGCATGGCACGATGGGCTTTAGGGCTCGGCCGTGCGGTTGCTTTCATTTTCAAATAACAATAGGGGATGTGAATCAATCGTGAGTATTTTGATCGATAAAAATACAAAAGTTATCACACAAGGGATTACAGGCAAGACGGCCCTTTTCCATGCAAAAGGTGCCCTGGATTACGGTACCCAGATGGTCGGCGGAACTTCACCTGGTAAAGGTGGAACTGAAGTCGAAATCACGCTGGAGAACGGTGAAACTGTCAAATTGCCGGTTTACAACACCGTTGAGGAAGCTAAAGCCAAAACTGGCGCGACCGCAAGCGTAATCTATGTACCGCCAGCTTTTGCAGCAGATTCCATTCTGGAAGCTGTTGATGCTGAGATGGACCTGGTTATCTGTATCACGGAAGGTATTCCAGTGCTCGATATGGTGAAAGTATCCCGCTATCTGGAAGGCAAGAAAACTCGTCTGATCGGACCTAACTGTCCAGGTGTCATTACACCGGGCGAATGTAAGATCGGTATTATGCCGGGCTACATCCACACGCCGGGACATGTAGGGGTTGTATCGCGCAGTGGTACCCTGACTTATGAAGCTGTTCATCAGCTGACCGCTCGCGGCATTGGACAATCCTCAGCCGTTGGTATCGGTGGTGACCCGGTTAAAGGAACTGAGTTTATCGATGTCTTGAGACTGTTTAATGAAGATCCTAACACCAAAGCGGTAATTATGATCGGTGAGATCGGTGGTACAGCTGAAGAAGAAGCGGCTGAATGGATCAAAGCGAACATGAACAAACCTGTTGTTGGCTTCATCGGTGGAGCCACAGCGCCTCCAGGAAAACGCATGGGCCATGCTGGCGCGATTATTTCTGGCGGTAAAGGAACGGCTAAGGAGAAAATTGCCGTGCTTGAAGCTTGTGGTGTCAAGGTAGCTCCAACGCCTGCCGAAATGGGCTCAACTCTGGTTAGCGTTCTTGAGGAGCAAGGTCTTTTGGAGTCTTGCAAGACTCACTAAGGCATGATTTTTTCCAGATAACAGGTTAAGTCTGTGTTCATAATGTAAGGTAAGCAACCTTTTATTTCCTGAACAGGAAATGAAGGGTTGCTTTTTTGTTTTCGATTTTATATTTTAAGGAGGTCACATAATGAAGCTGGAAAGCGTGCTGCTGGTCGCCCTGCATGAAAGTGACGGTATTGGATGGAAGACGATTAACCGGATTATAACTAGAGGGGAACTGCATGAAGGGATGCTATCCTACGATGCAAACGATTGGAGAGCATGCGGGCTATCTGTCGAAAGAGCGAATAAATTGACTAAGGAATTCCCACTCACCGTCGAAAGAAAACGCAGCGACATGTCGAATGTTGGCGACGGCGAATTTCGACAGAATCAAGCTGAGGTATGGAATTTGACAAACCGCTCAAAAATACGTATTATAACAGCCCTTGATGACTTTTATCCGGAATCATTGAAATCTTCACCCCAGGCCCCGTGGGTATTGTATTGCATGGGTGATTATCGTCTGCTGTCTAAACCGGGGATCGCTATGGTGGGTACAAGAATGCCGACAGCCTATGGGCGCAAGATTGCATCGATGCTATCCGAAGAGCTGACAAGGGCGGGATTAATGGTTGTTAGCGGTATGGCCAGAGGCATCGATAGCGTTGTCCACGAAACCGCATTGAGAAGCGGCGGAATGACGGTGGCGGTTCTAGGAGCGGGCATTGACGTCATCTATCCACCGGAGAACCGTTCGCTTTACGAAGAGATTGCGGCCAAGGGACTTGTCATTTCTGAATATCCGCCGGGAACGAAGGCGTTACCAGGATTTTTCCCGCAGAGAAACCGGATTATCGCCGGATTAACGCTGGGTACCGTGGTTGTTGAGGCGGATGCTCGCAGCGGGTCATTAATTACGGCAGATTATGCGCTGGAGGCAGGAAGGGATGTGTTTTCCGTTCCGGGACCTCTTACTTCATCTAAGAGCAGAGGGACGCTGGATTTGATCAAGCAAGGGGCCAAGATGGTCACGGATGCCCGGGATATAATAGAAGAATATGATTCCTGGTTGCCAAAAGAGGCTTCGGATACATACAATAAGGAGCGGCGGGCCCATCGTCAGGAGCAGCCGGATTTACAAGCCGGGTTGACAAATGATGAACGACACATATACCATATGCTCGAACAGGGGCCCGGGTCGCTGGATGAGATGATCGAGCGAACCCAGTGGGATTTTGGACATTTGCATTCAGTTCTGTTATCTTTAATCATAAAAAAGCAGATTACCCAATTACCCGGTGCTATATATAAGATCATATAATGGGAAAGTTTGAATGTTGGAGAGGAGGATGAACCTGTGGCGGATTCACTCGTCATCGTAGAGTCGCCTGCTAAGGCGAAAACGATTGGCAAATATCTCGGCAGCAAGTATATCGTTAAGGCTTCAATGGGTCATGTTCGCGATTTGCCGAAGAGCCAGATCGGGGTTGAGGTTGAAAATGACTTCAATCCGAAATACATTACGATCCGCGGAAAAGGTTCTGTCTTAAAGGAACTTAAGGATGCTAGCAAAAAGGTGAAGAAAGTATACCTCGCAGCTGACCCCGATCGCGAAGGGGAAGCCATTGCATGGCATCTTGCGCATGCATTGGAGCTGGATGATACCCAAAGCCTGCGGGTTGTATTTAATGAAATAACGAAAACGGCCGTGAAGGATGCCTTTAAGACGCCGCGCAAAATTAACATGGATTTGGTTAACGCGCAGCAGGCAAGACGCATCCTGGATCGTTTGGTTGGTTATAAGATCAGCCCTATTCTATGGAAGAAAGTGAAAAAGGGTCTCTCGGCTGGTCGTGTTCAATCCGTAGCCGTCAAAATCATCCTGGATCGCGAGAACGAAATCAGTGCATTCGTTCCGGAAGAATACTGGACCATTACGGCCAAGCTGGCCGTGAACGGATCTGCATTCGAAGCGAAATTTACACAGTTTAACGGTGCGAAGAAGGAATTGACCAACGAACAGGAAGTGAATGAAATTCTCGAAGCCATTCGGGATGCTTCCTTCCAAGTGGGTGAAGTGAAAGAGCGGGAGCGCCAGCGTCACCCGTCACCACCATTTACGACCAGTTCACTGCAGCAGGAAGCTGCACGCAAACTTGGTTTCCGGGCTGCCAAGACGATGTCGGTTGCCCAGCAGCTTTACGAGGGTGTCGAGCTGGGCAAAGAAGGCACTGTCGGTTTGATTACCTATATGCGTACAGACTCGACCCGTATTTCCGGGACAGCTCAAGAAGAAGCGAAGGAATATATCACCGAGAAGTATGGTGATTCGTTCGTACCGGAGAGCCCGAGACAATATTCGAAAAAAGCAGCCAACGCTCAGGATGCGCATGAAGCGATACGTCCCACTTCCATACTTCGGGATCCGGAATCCATGAAACCGTTTATGAGCCGGGATCAGCTTCGCTTGTATAAACTCGTTTGGGAGCGTTTTGTGGCGAGTCAAATGGCTTCAGCAGTACTGGATACGCTTTCTGTAGATATCGCTGCAAACAATACGGTCTTCCGCGCGACCGGTTCCAAGGTTCGTTTCCCTGGATTCATGAAGGTCTACGTCGAAGGTAACGACGACGGGACGACAGAGGAAGATAAGTATTTGCCGGAGCTTCACACGGGTGACGTGCTGGAGAAACAGGATATTGAGCCGAAGCAGCATTTCACACAGCCGCCGCCACGCTATACAGAGGCAAGGCTGGTCAAGACGCTTGAGGAACTCGGCATAGGGCGTCCTAGTACGTATGCGCCGACACTGGAGACGATCCAGAAGAGGGGCTACGTTGCAATCGAAGAGAAAAAATTCATGCCAACCGAGCTCGGTGAGCTTGTCATCGAACAGATGGAGCAGTTCTTCCCTGAAATCCTCAATGTGGAGTTTACCGCGAACATGGAAGAGGACCTTGACCATGTGGAGGAAGGTTCCGAGGACTGGGTAAAGGTGTTGGCTGAGTTCTACGAATCCTTCGAAAAGCGTCTTGAAGTAGCAGAGGAAGAAATGAAGGAAATCGAAATCGAAGATGAGGTTTCCGATGAAATATGCGAGAAGTGCGGCAAGCCCCTGGTTTATAAGCTTGGCCGTTTCGGCAAGTTTCTTGCGTGTTCGGGCTTTCCGGATTGCCGTAACACCAAACCGATTGTGAAAGATATCGGTGTGGCGTGTCCGAAATGCAAGGAAGGTCACGTGGTGGAACGGCGAAGCAAGAAGGGGCGCGTCTTCTTTGGATGTGATCGTTATCCTGAATGTGATTTTGTATCCTGGGATAAACCTTCAACGAAGCCGTGTCCGAGCTGCAGCAGTTTAATGGTGGAGAAGAAGAGCAAGCAAGGGGTCAAGCTTCAGTGTACCTCTTGTGATTATTCCGAAATGGTTGAGGAACCGGATGAAGCGGCAGATTTGTAAGGCATACAGGGGGTAATGACGTTGACAGATTCACAGAGGGTTACGGTTATCGGTGCGGGACTTGCAGGCAGTGAGGCTGCCTGGCAGATCGCGAGCCGTGGCGTACCCGTTACACTATATGAGATGCGGCCGGTCGTAAAGACACCGGCGCATCATACGGACAAGTTCGCTGAGCTTGTGTGCAGCAATTCACTTCGGGCGAACGGCTTGACTAATGCGGTAGGCGTACTGAAGGAAGAAATGCGGATGCTGAACTCGCTTGTTATCGGCTCGGCAGATCGCAATTCCGTACCGGCAGGCGGCGCACTGGCCGTTGACCGTGATGGATTCTCAGGCGAAATTACGGAAACGCTGCATAACCATCCGTTGATTGAGGTCGTAAATGAAGAAATTCAGCATATACCTGAAGAAGGCATTGTTGTTATCGCAACAGGACCGCTCACTTCTCCCGCACTGTCATCGCAAATCCGAGAGCTGATGGGCGAAGACTATTTCTATTTTTACGATGCGGCTGCTCCGATTGTGGAGAAGGATTCCATCGATATGAGCAAAGTGTATCTGGCATCCCGCTATGATAAAGGTGAGGCAGCTTATCTCAATTGCCCGATGACGGAAGAAGAGTTTGATGCCTTCTATGATGCCCTTATCAATGCCGAGGTTGCCCAATTGAAAGAGTTTGAGAAGGAGATTTATTTTGAGGGCTGTATGCCGATCGAGGTTATGATGAAACGCGGCAAACAAACGGCCTTATTCGGCCCGATGAAGCCCGTGGGACTGGTAAACCCGCATACGGGCGAGCTTCCGCACGCGGTTGTGCAGCTGCGTCAGGATAATGCAGCGGGAACTCTGTATAATCTTGTTGGCTTCCAGACCCATCTGAAGTGGGGCGAGCAGAAGCGGGTCATTTCCATGATTCCGGGACTAGAGAACGCTGAAATCGTACGATATGGCGTTATGCACCGGAATACGTTTGTTAATTCGCCTAAGCTGCTCGAACAGACCTATCAGGTAAAGACCAGATCTAATCTCTATCTGGCAGGGCAAATGACAGGCGTTGAGGGCTATGTGGAATCAGCAGCATCCGGCTTGATTGCAGGAATTAATGCAGCAAGAGCAGCACAGGGGCAGGAGGGTGTCGTTTTCCCTCAGGAATCAGCTATCGGCAGCATGGCATACTACATAACCCATGCAGATCCTGATAATTTCCAACCGATGAATGCGAACTTCGGTCTTCTTCCAAATCTGGAGAAACGCATACGTAACAAAAAGGAAAAAAATGACGCTCTTGCTAACCGTGCTCTTGACGGAATTCGTGTGTTTATTAATGCTAAAGAACTAAATACGATGTAACTTATTTCTAAGGGAGGTCCTGCCATCATGGAAATGACTTTTCACGCCACAACGATTTGTGCTGTTCGGCATAATGGCACAGCTGCCATTGCCGGCGATGGTCAAGTCACATTCGGTGAAAGTGTAGTCATGAAGCAGACCGCCAAGAAAGTGCGCCGTCTTTACCGGGGACAAGTTGTCGCCGGTTTTGCCGGTTCTGTGGCGGATGCTATTACGTTGTTTGAGAAATTCGAGGGCAAGCTGGAGGAGCATCATGGCAACTTGCAGCGTGCCGCTGTCGAACTTGCGAAGGATTGGCGTCAAGACCGAGTGCTTCGCAAGCTTGAAGCTTTGATGATTGTTATGGATAAAACGGGGATGCTGCTGATCTCTGGCGGCGGAGAAATTATCGAGCCTGACGATGATGTGCTGGCCATTGGCTCAGGGGGCAATTTTGCATTGTCGGCGGGACGTGCGCTTAAGCGCCATGCGGGGCATATGGAAGCAAAAGACATAGCCAGAGAAGCGCTTCAAATCGCTTCAGAGGTGTGCGTCTATACTAACAGCAATATTATTGTCGAAGAGCTGTAAGAATGCCATATAGCAACAAATAGCCATATCAGGGTGGAGGTATTCGCGATGAGTAAAGAATCGATGACGCCTAGACAGATTGTATCCGAACTGGATAAATACATCGTAGGCCAGAAGGAAGCTAAAAAATCAGTCGCCGTTGCACTTCGCAATCGTTATCGCCGCAGTTTGCTTACCGATGACGAGCGGGATGAGATCGTACCGAAAAACATTCTGATGATCGGACCTACCGGCGTGGGTAAAACGGAGATTGCGAGAAGACTCGCGAAGCTCGTCCATGCGCCTTTTGTGAAGGTCGAGGCCACAAAGTTCACGGAGGTTGGCTATGTTGGCCGTGACGTGGAGTCAATGGTACGGGACCTTGTGGAAACTGCTATACGCATGGTGAAGCTGGAGCGCACGGAGCAGGTGAAGGACAAAGCCGAAGAATTGGCAAATGAGCGGATCGTACAGCTGCTGGCGCCATCAACCAAGGGGCAGAAGAGTCAGCGTAATCCATTCGAAATGCTGTTTGGCGGAAACAATAATGATACACAGGCGGAAGAAGAGGATTCGGCAGATAAGGACGTAAGTCTCAAGGAGAAACGCAGGCAGATCCGGTTTAATCTCCTGTCGGGCAAACTTGAGGATGACACGGTAGAGATTGATGTGGAGGATGCTGCTCCCAACATGTTTGATATGTTTGCCGGTCAAGGGAATGACCAGATGGGCATGAACATGCAGGAGATGTTTGGCAACCTCATGCCGAAGCGGACCAAGCGACGCAAACTATCCGTCAAGGAAGCAAGGAAAGTACTCACACAAGAGGAAGCAGGTAAATTGATTGATATGGATGACGTCATCCAGGAATCAATACGCCGGGCTGAACAATCGGGTATTATCTTTATTGATGAGATCGATAAGGTTGCGAGTCAAGGCAGACAATCGGGACCGGATGTCTCCAGAGAAGGCGTTCAGCGCGATATTTTGCCGATTGTAGAGGGTTCAACGATCATGACGAAGTACGGTCCGGTAAAAACGGATTTCGTGCTGTTTATCGCTGCAGGCGCATTTCACATTGCCAAACCATCGGATTTGATTCCGGAGCTACAGGGACGTTTTCCGATCCGGGTAGAGCTGAGCAGTTTGACTTTGGACGATTTTGTGTCGATTTTGACAGAACCGAAAAATGCGTTAACGAAACAATATGTCAATCTGCTGCGAACGGAGGATCTTGAAGTGGAGTTTTCTCCTGAGGCGATTCGGGAAATTGCCCAGATTGCTGCATCAGTGAATCAGAACACGGAGAATATCGGTGCACGCAGACTTCATACCATATTGGAGAAACTGCTTGAAGACCTCTCGTTTGAGGCACCTGAGCTTACGCTGGACCGTATGGTGATTACGCCGGAATATGTCCGGGAAAAGCTCGCAGGTATCGCCCAGGATCGGGATTTAAGCCAATATATCCTGTAGTTGCAGCCATATAGGCCTATTAGCCGAGTAAACGCACGGAGATAATTGTCGATATTCATCGTGAAACCTCGCAGCAAGTTGTCGAAGAGCTTTCGCATGTTGGAAGGTGCCGGGACGGTTTTCGCAATTTTTTGTGAATTTCTCTAAATGTTCCGGGACCTATCGTTTGGGGAAAAACGATTAAAATTTACAGAATTAGTGGTACGATTTGCAATAATATAGAAAAAAACCGAATAAAAATGAATACAAAGCCCTTCTTTTTGGTAAAAGACAGGGCTTTTTTCTTATTGTAAAAAGTCCCAATCTTTAAGAAACTTAGTTTATGTGACATCATGTTGTCTTTTTCTACTTAAGACCTAGGTTAGTGCGTACGGATTATATTCTTTGTCGAAAAAAGAGGATTTAGCTGGGAAGAGTGGAATATCTTCTTGCAAAGTCCAGTCAGGAGGAATGAGCTAGTGAATCTGTTGAACAATAGTTCTTTTCAACGGCTTCAAAGCGGTTTGGATGCGGCAAATCTCAGAAACAATGTGATTGCGAACAACATCGCGAACGTGGAT
This sequence comes from Paenibacillus glucanolyticus NBRC 15330, assembly GCF_004000885.1. Classification (GTDB taxonomy): domain Bacteria; phylum Bacillota; class Bacilli; order Paenibacillales; family Paenibacillaceae; genus Paenibacillus_AQ; species Paenibacillus_AQ glucanolyticus. Next base: position 842,192 of record NZ_BIMC01000001.1, on the reverse strand, counting down.
ACTCCTCATTTTAAGCGATCCGAGGTATCCTTTGAGAGTCTTCTGAAAAAGGAAATGGATGGAGCCGATTTATCGCTTCAGGGCAGAAGAACGGATCCCCGACATTTTGTTATTGGTCCTACAGGGGGGATTCCCGACGCTTCAGTCATGAAGGATGGAAGCAGCTCTATGAACAACAACCAGAATAATGTCGATGCAGACAGAGAAATGTCGCTGCTTGCAGAGAATCAGCTTCGTTATAATTCATACATACAAGCTGTAAATGAGCAGATTCGAATGATGCGTACAGCTATTGAAGGGAGATAGGGTTCATGAATATTAGCAATAGCTTTGGGATTAATGCATCAGCTCTTACAGCACAACGGCTTCGAATGGATGTCATCTCCTCCAACATAGCCAATGCGGAAACCACTCGCGCGCGAATCGAGAATGGACAAGCCGTTCCGTATCGCCGAAAGACTGTTGTGTTTCAGCCGCAGCAAGAATCGTTTGAAGGACTTCTCAGAGCTCAGATGAGTGGTCAGGACGCGGGACAAGGAGTAAAGGTTGCGGCAGTGCAGGAAGATCAAGCGCCGCTGAAACGGGTATATAACCCTACTCATCCCGATGCAAATACAGAAGGTTATGTCTTTATGCCTAACGTGGATATAACGAAGGAGATGGTGGATATGCTTGCAGCCACCCGTTCTTACGAAGCTAACGTAACAGCGATAAATGCTTCGAAAGCCATGATCATGAAGGCATTAGAGATTGGAAGATAAGAAGATAAAATACATAAGCACACATAGTAGGAGGACAGAATTATGATTCAAAACGCAATGTTCAGTGTTCAGGGCGTACAGCCACTTCAACTACAAGAGCAAGTGAAAAATGGAGCGACTCCTTCTGAATCGATCCGCGATTTTGGTTCTTACCTGAATGAAGCACTGAACTCTGTGTCAGCACAGGAACAGAATGCACATATGATGACCGATAAATTAATGATTGGACAAGTAAACGTAGATCAGGCGATGATATCCGCCCAACAGGCTCTGTTGAGCATTCAGCTCACAACACAGGTCCGAAACAAAGTGGTAGAAGCCTATCAAGAGATCATGCGCACGCAAATCTAAATGTTTCTAGCAAAGTTTCGGATGGGGTGACAATGTGAACGAGAGAATCGCCCAGTATCGGGAAAGAATGACCCAATATTGGAACCAATTCAGCAACAAACAAAAAATAATGTTAATCGCTACAATAGCATTTGTTCTGATTGCTCTGATCGTACTAACGATGCAGTTCTCTAAGACGAAATACGAAGTAGCATTCCGGGATTTGAATTCCAGCGATGCTGCGGGAATCATCAGCCACCTGGAGACCCAAGGAATTTCTTATAAGCTGAGTGAGGATGGCAGAAGCATCCTGGTACCTAGCACGAGTGCAGCTAAAGTCCAGATTGATGTAGGCTCACAAGGACTTGTGCAGAATGGTACGATCGGATTCGAAACCTTCGAGAAGAATGCGTCAGCCATCGGAATGACCGATAACGAGTTCGAAGTGAAATATGTAAATGCACTGAACGGCGAAGTAGAACGGTTGCTTGAGAAGATGCAGGGCGTTCAAGATGCAACCGTGCTATTAAACCTTCCCAAGGAAAGTGTATTTGCGAAAAACGGGAACGAAGATAAAGCCAGTGCTTCCGTAGTTGTGCAATTTAAGCCGGGCTATCGTCCTAATCAGGAAGTCATCGACGGCTATTACAACCTCGTGAAGACTGCGATTCCAAACTTGCCGGTTGAGAATATTACAATCACCAATGACGAAGTCGAGCTGCTCGCAACAGCTAAGGGCGGTCAAGGCGGATTGATTGGCAAGGTGGAAGAGAACTTTGCTCTTCAGAAAAAATTCGAAAGCGAAGTTAGGCAAAATGTCCAGCAATTTCTATCGCAGTACATGGGTTCGAATAAAGTGAATGTTCTCGTCGCTTCCAAACTGAATTTCGATCAGGTGCAGAGCAAGGAAAACATCGTAACCCCTGTGGATGAAGAAGAAATGAAGGGGATTGAGCTCAGTGTTCAGGAAATCCAGAAGAACTATTCGGGAACCAGCAGTCCGACCGGCGGAGTGGCCGGTGTAGGCCAAGAGGCTGTTCCAGGATATCCAAGCGACTCTGGAAGCGGTGAAACGAACTCGGAAGAGCTCTCCAAAACGGTTAACTACGAAGTTAACCGGATTACCAAGGATATCATTGCAAGCCCATATACTGTTAAAGATTTAACCATTAATGTCTCGGTTGAACCACCTGCGGGACAACAAGCTTTAGACGATCCTACAAGAACGGCTATTCAAAACATTCTGGTCAACATTGTAAGAGCATCGCTTGCAGATTCGGGTTCTACTTATACAGACGCTGATCTGTCCAAAAAAGTTTCGGTTAATTCACAGGTATTTAATGTAAATCCGGATGAAAATACGAAAACTGTTTTTTCTCAGCCTGTATTATGGGGAATTGGTATTGCTGCGTTAGCATTGATTGCGGGGGGAGCCTACTTCTTTATCCGCCGACGCAGACAACAGCAGGAAGAGCTTGAAGATGACATTCAGCTTCCGCCAGTTACAGAATTCCCATCAATAAATCTCGAAAGTATAACCAATGAAAGCCAGGTTCGTAAGCAGCTCGAAACCTTGGCGAAGAAGAAGCCAGATGAATTCGTGAATTTACTTCGCACATGGCTAGCTGAGGAATAGAGGTGGAAGCATTGGCTAAGGGAAATAACCAAATGTTAAGCGGACGTCAAAAAGCAGCTATACTGCTCATTACACTTGGCCCGGAAGTGTCTGCTCAAATATTTAAGCATCTTCGAGATGATGAAATTGAACAATTAACACTAGAGATCGCGAACGTTCGCAAAGTCGACAGTGTCGAGAAAGATAGCATCATTCAAGAATTCCATCAGATTTGTTTGGCCCAGGAGTACATTTCCCAAGGCGGCATTAATTACGCTAAAGAAATTTTGGAGAAGGCGCTTGGTCAACAAAAAGCGATGGAAGTGATCAACAGGTTGACCGCAACGCTTCAGGTAAGACCGTTTGACTTCGCCCGCAAAGCGGACCCAAGCCAAATCCTGAACTTTATCCAGAACGAAAATGCACAAACGATTGCTCTCGTATTGTCTTATCTCCAGTACGAGCAGGCCTCTGCGATTTTGTCCTCGCTTCCGCAAGAGAAGCAGGCAGAAGTTGCCCGCAGGGTAGCTGTGATGGACAGTACTTCTCCTGAAGTCATCTCCCAGGTCGAGCGTGTGCTTGAACAGAAACTTTCAGCGACGGTGACTCAGGATTATACAAGTGCCGGCGGCATTGAGTCCATCGTTCAAATCCTGAACGGGGTTGACCGCGGAACGGAAAGAACGATCCTCGATTCCTTGGAAATCCAGGATCCCGAGCTTGCAGAAGAAATCAAGAAGCGGATGTTTGTTTTCGAGGATATCGTCAATGTGGACAATCGCTCTATACAGCGTATTATCCGCGATGTCGAGAATGCGGATTTGCAGCTTGCGCTCAAGGTGGCAAGCGAAGAGGTGCGCGATGTTATTTTCCGGAACATGTCCAAGCGTATGGCCGAAACCTTCCGCGAAGAAATGGAATACATGGGTCCGGTGCGGCTGCGTGATGTTGAGGAAGCTCAAACTCGGATTGTAAGCACGATCCGAAGACTCGAAGAGGCGGGCGAGGTCATTATAGCCCGTGGCGGAGGAGATGACATCATTGTCTAACTTGATCAAATCGTCCCACTATAAACCGATGGATGTGTTGAAAGAGTTGGATCTTGCTCGTCGTTACGCTTCACCAACCGAGGAAACGGTCGAGGAGTATGCTCCTCCGACTGCCGAGCCGGCAGTTGTGCAGACGCTGGCTGAAGCCGAACGTTTGAAGCATGAGATGCTGAAGGATGCCCAAGAGTTTGCCGAAAGGCAAATACGGGAGGCTTCGGAAGAAGCGGAACGGTTATTGACCGAAGCGCAGCAGCAGATTGAAGCATGGTGGACTGGACGCAGGCTTCAGGATGATGATTTGTCTGAGACGCTGAAGATGGAAGGCTTTAATCAGGGATATGCTGAGGGCTCCGCCAAGGCAGAGCTTGAGATGAAGGAACTGATGGAGCAGGCGACGGTTCAAGCTAGCGAATTGCTCCAACTGGCTCACCAGGCCAAGGACGATTTAATTCAGGAGGCGGAGCCGTTCCTGGTGGAGCTCAGCTGCAGCATTGCCGAGAAGGTGCTGGATCATCAGTTAACAATCGAGCCTGACTTTACCCTGGAGCTCATTCGGAAGAATCTGGCCCGCAAACGGGAAAAAGGAATCATCTCGCTCTGTGTGGCTCCCGAACAGTTTGAATTTGTCTATGCGGCACGGGAAGAACTCGGATTATCAATCGATTCCCAGGCAGAGCTTCAAATTCTGCCGGATTCTACGGTGAAGGATCGCGGCTGTGTGATCCGCTCCTCATTCGGAAGTGTGGATGCCCGCATCGATACGCAGCTGTCCGAGATTAAAAAAGAACTGGTGCGGTTCGCTCTTGATGACGAGGAACGGAGAAATCAAGATGAAGAAGCTGAATAGCGCACGATATATGGATCATTTAAGGCATTTAGATCCCGTTCGAATCAACGGCAAAGTAACTCAGGTTATCGGACTGATGGTGGAATCCGAAGGCCCGGACGCAAGCATTGGCGATGTGTGCTACATCTATCCCACGAAGCAATCCAAGCCGCTCAAGGCTGAGGTCGTTGGCTTCAGGGATAATAAAGTGCTGCTGATGCCGCTGGGCGAGCTTCATTCCATCGGCCCTGGCTGTGATGTGGTCGGCACCGGGAAGCCACTGAGTGTGCAGGTAGGCTCTGAACTGCTTGGCAAGGTGCTGGATGGATTAGGTCAGCCGCTGGACGGTTCCATCATTCCAGCTCGCATGCCTCATTATTCAACCCATAACGTTCCACAGAATCCGCTCAATCGGCCGAGAGTTCAGGAACCGATCAGCATCGGTGTTCGAGCGATTGACGGACTGCTCTCCATCGGCAAAGGGCAGCGGGTCGGTATTTTTGCCGGGTCGGGTGTCGGGAAGAGTACCTTGATGGGGATGATTGCAAGAAACACCTCTGCCGATGTTAATGTCATTGCCTTGATCGGAGAACGCGGTCGAGAGGTGCTTGACTTCATCGAGCGGGACCTGGGACCTGAGGGGCTAAAGCGATCCGTCGTGATTGTTGCGACTTCAGATCAGCCAGCCCTCATCCGCATTAAAGGAGCTTTAATCGCCACAACGATTGCCGAATATTTCAGGGATCGTGGGCTGAATGTGATGCTGATGATGGATTCCGTTACCCGGTATGCAATGGCACAGCGCGAAGTGGGGCTTGCCGTAGGGGAACCGCCCGCGATGCGTGGTTACACTCCCTCGGTATTTGCAAGTCTGCCTAAGCTGCTGGAACGTGCAGGAACTGGGCCGACAGGCTCCATTACTGCCTTTTACACGGTGCTTGTAGATGGCGACGATATGAACGAACCGATTGCTGATGCGGTTAGGGGTATATTGGACGGCCATATCGTGTTAAACCGGAATATAGCAAATAAAGGACATTTTCCGGCTATCGACGTGTTGGCAAGTATCAGCCGGGTGATGAAAGATATCTCGCCTGAGGAGCAAATTGACGCTTCCGAGAATGTAAAACGACTGATGGCGGTGTACAAGGATTCCGAGGATTTGATCAATATCGGAGCCTATCAAGAAGGCTCGAATGCCGATATCGATGAGTCCATCGAATATATCGGGCGAATATGGGATTTTACGAAGCAAAAAGTGAATGAGAAAACAACATTGAATGAGGTTCAGGAACGTTTGATTTCCGAGTTTTCAAGGAGATGACTTTGAAGAATGAAATTTCATTATGCATTCCAGAAAATCGTAGACCTGAAAAGCAACGAGAAAACACAAGCCGAATGGATGCTGTCAAGTGCCATCGGAAAACTTCAGGCGGAAGAGAATAGTCTGAATGAGCTGTATGCGATGCGGGATCAAATGTATCACGCTCAACAAGAAGCAGCATCGCGCTGCGTACCTGTAGCTGAAATTCGAAATATTCAGGTTTATGCAGAGCATCTGGAAGAATGCATTGAGCGGAAACGGGATGATATACGGCTCGCTCATGTCAATGTAACGAAGAAACAGAAGGTGTTATCCGACAAGATGCTTGATGAGAAAGTGTGGCTGAAGGCAAGAGACAAATCCCAAGAAAAGTTCCGGCATGAAAGTCTCCTTCGGGAACAAAACGAGCTGGACGAAATGGCGACGGTACGTTTTGCGATCAAAGCCCGTTAAGGTCTGCAAATACCGCTGGGTAATGACCGCGAAGGAGGAATGAGAGTGTCACGAAAAGATATGCCGCTTGACAAAGAAGAATCAAGTGGAGGATTTGAACGGATATTATTGATTTTAGTGCCAGCTATATTCACAATCGTCCTGCTGGGGGCTCTTGCGGTATTTTTCAGAGCCGATGTCCGGGATGGACTCATTGATGTAGCTAACAAAATTCCAATTGTGAAGAATTGGGTTCCTGATCCGGTACTTACTCCGGAAGAACAGAAACTTAAGGAAGCGAAGCAGCAGGAAGAAAGTGCGGAAGCAACGATTGTAGAGCTTAAGAAGCAGCTTGCTGAACGCGAAGAGACATTAAATGAAGTAACCGAGCAAAAAGCAACACAGGAAAACAAGGTAAAAGAGCTGGAAACCCAGATTGATTCAATGCAAAGCACGGCGGCTAGCGGCGAGGCGCCAGAGGAAGATGCGTACACGATGCAGATTCGCGAGTTGTCCAAGCTTTACGCCGATATGAGCCCGAGCAAAGCGGCACCGATCATGCAGAACTTAACGCTGGAAGAAATGGTGCTGATGCTCAGCCAGATGAAGAGCAGCAACCGGGTCGCTATTCTTCAAAAGATGGATCCAAAAACAGCAGCGGATGCAACCATGATGCTCAAAGACGCGGAGACATCCGAGGATATGGCCATTGCGGCTCTGCAATCCAGGGTCAAGAAGAATGAAACGGAAGCTGCGCAGAAGAAGACATCCGATAATCTGGACAAAAACCAGTTGAATCAGACGTTTGCCGGAATGACACCTGCCAATGCTGCCGAGCTGTTGATGCAAACGTACAAGATCAGCCCCGCCAAGACAATGACCATTCTGAATACGGTGGATGATGCTACACGTTCACAAATTTTAAATGCAATGTCTTCAAAAGACGCGGAGCTGGCAGCTAAGATATTGAATCGCCTGATGGGCTCTAAATAAGCTCTGAAATGAATCTCCATCCTTGGGAAAGGAGGTGAAATAAGACGATGACAATCATGGTACAGAACATGTCTACATCCGTAAGCAGCTCTTCTGGCAGCGGGAAGGCAAGTGCGGCTGGCCAAGCGGCAGCGGGCGTTTCCTTCGATTCAACCCTGGCTTACCAGATGAACAGCAGTGGTAACAGCGCTTCGACCGCTTCAACTGAAGTTGCTGCAAAGCTGGAATCCCTGCTCGCGAATTATTCATCGGAAACGGATGAATCGCTGGAAGGCTTGATGGAACTGCTTCAAGGCCTGCTTCAGGAGCTTGACTCCATGGACCAGGCATTAAACGAGGATCCTTCCTTGCTCCAGGAGCTTCAGAACTGGCTGACACAAGCTAATCAGTTGTTAAGCGGAGCTGCTTCTCAAGCACAAGGAAACACGGATGGAAATGAAATGTCCCCATTGGCTTCCAGTCCGGATACGATTCGATTTGTTGTACAGGATACGATTAGCCAGCTGGCATCCATGCTCTCTAAATCCGGCAAGCTGGATTTGAACACCGAGGTAGCCGTAAAACAGCTGGTCCAATCCTTCCATAGTCTACTGGGTCAAGGAACGGGAACGGCAGAGAGCAAGGCCAACGGGAATTTTAACAGCATTTTAAACCAGAAGCAGCCGGATGCGATTTTACCTAATGCATCCACGAACACAGCCGGTCAGTCGACTTTGTCCCAAACGACAGGGTCAGCTAATGCCAATTGGGCTTCCTTGACAACCAAGGCCAGCTCTGACGGCGCAGCAACGGAGTTCGTTATGACCGAAGGAGATTCACTGTTGGAGCAAGGACCGGTTACTGCGGGTCAACTAGCCCTGCGTTCCGGAACACAAGTTGCAGTGAAACCTGCGGCACCGCCGGTGCCTGTAGAGCATTTCTCGAGCGAAATGACCTCCTTCATCATTAATAAGATGGAAATCGTGAAGCAAACCGGGTTCACGGAAGCAAGGATCTCCTTGAATCCAGAGCATCTGGGACAAGTCGATATTAAGCTTACGATGCAGAACGGGCAATTGATTGCACAGTTCATGACCAAGTCAACGGATGCGAAAGAGCTGATTGACCAGCAAATGGCACAGCTTCGGAGCGCATTGCTGGCACAGGGACTTCAGGTAGAAAAAATAGAAGTCACACAGAGCAGCCAGCCTTCGACGTCGAATCTTTATCAGGACGGCCGCCAGCCTGGATCAGGACAGCAGCAGTCGCAGCATCGCTCGAAGGAGAAGGACGGGCCTTCCGATGATGCCGTATTAGCAGCAAACCTGACGGAAGAACTGAACGAATGGATAGCAGAGCATCAAGCGGAAGTAGAAGGCGTGCAAACTGGAACATTTACCGCTAAAGCCTAACAGTGAGGAGGTGAGCTTGGATGGCAACAGAGCCGGTATCTACTAAAAATATGTGGCCTAACTACGCCAAAGGGAATGTCAGTAACAAAAACGGAAATGGTCAGGAGCTTGGAAAAGATCAGTTCTTGAGCATTTTGATTACACAGCTGCGGCATCAGGACCCGCTTCAACCGATGCAGGACCGGGAGTTTATCGCCCAAATGGCCCAGTTTACTTCCCTGGAGCAATTGATGAATATCAATACGCAATTGACCGCAATGAGCCAGTCTTTGGGCGCAGCTTCAAGTTTGATCGGCAAACAGATCAGCTGGATGTTTAAACCGGAGGATGGATCGGAGAATACGGTCATGAAGAGCGGTATCGTTGATTCGATCATTGTTCGTGACGGCATTCATTATGCGAAGATCGGGGAAAGCGAAGTAGCCCTTGATCAGATTTTGAAAATCGAGAACGCTCCAGCCGGGAATGATCCGGAAATGCCGAATCCAGGTCCATCGGAACCGGGAACAAGCAATCCTGATCCGACAGAACCTGAAGCCGAGTCACCCGCACAAGATGAGATTGAGTCCGGGGGGACAACGCCATGAGCGACCGTATGATGATTGGACAGCTATATCCTGGGAAGATACATCCCGCCGCGCTTCATAATGATCGAAAGCAAGTGCAGGCTCAGTCCAGTCCACCAGCGGGTACGTTTCAGGAGCTGCTGAATGAGAATCTTCTTAAAATCAGTAACCATGCTGCCAAGAGGCTTGAGCAGCGCGGAATTGAATTAAAAGGAGATCAGCTCGAACAGATCCAGAGCGCAGTGGAAAAAGCTGCAGCCAAGGGGAGCAAGGAATCACTCATCCTCATGAAGGATATGGCACTTATTGTAAATATTCCGAATCGGACCGTGGTCACTGCGATGGATGGTAAGGCGATGAAGGATAATGTGTTCACGAAAATCGATAGCGCGGTCATTATTTCATAAATAAATCTGGCTGGCCCGTAGAGGAAGCCAGGCGGCCGCTGATCGACAGAGGCGGTCCACAACAGAAGGAGGAAAATCGATGTTAAGATCCATGTATTCCGGCATTTCCGGAATGAGAGGTTTCCAAACCAAGCTTGATGTCATTGGTAATAACATTGCCAACGTAAACACGGTTGGGTTTAAAGCGGGACGTGTAATGTTTAAAGATATCCTTAGCCAAACGATGTCCGGTGTTACACCGGGAACCGACGATCCATCCGGTGGTGTAAATGCGAAGCAGATCGGTCTTGGTGTGTCGATCGGATCGATCGATACCATGCATACGCCAGGCAGTGCCATGACAACCCATAACCCGACGGACCTGAGAATTGACGGAGACGGATTTTTCATGGTGAAGCTTAGCGAGGATCAAGAAGTACCTTTCTTGACTCGTGCAGGCGACTTCCATGTCGATGTAGCGCGTAACCTGGTTACTTCAGACGGAATGCTCGTTCTCGATTCAGCGGGTGATCCTATTCAGCTGGGTGATGACGTTACGGCATTCACGATTGCTCAGAATGGCGCTATTATACAGAAGCTGAGTGACGGGACTACTGAAGCGGGAGCTATTATCGGCGTTGCAAAAATTCCGAATCCGGAAGGTCTGGAGAAAATCGGAGGCAATATGTATCGCGTGACCCTGAATGCAGTACCTGATGGCGATGTGGCTGCCGTTATGTTTGAAGGGAACGACGCTGAAGAAGGAACGGGTGCGATTATTGCCGGCCAGCTTGAAATGTCAAACGTTGATCTGACAAGCGAATTCTCAGAAATGATTGTCGCTCAGCGTGGTTTCCAAGCCAACTCCCGGATTATTACAACCTCGGATGAAGTGCTTCAAGAGGTTGTCAATCTGAAACGATAAGGATGGGTAGGGAGGGGCAACCCCCTCCCTAATTAAACAAGGAGGCTGTCCATGATATCGGTAACGAGGTTAAACGGTTCGCAGTTGTGGCTTAACGCTCTGTTGATAGAAATGGTTGAGGAGACTCCGGACACCTACATTACATTAATTAATGGAAAGCGAATGATTGTGCTTGAAAGTGCAAATGAAATCATCTCTTCCATTAAAGCGTACCATCACGAGGTAGGCATTCACCAAGCCACCATTAAAGTGCAGCAATTGGAGGAACCTTCATGAAAAAGATGCTCCCCTGGTTAATTACGATTCTGTTGTCCATCACGTTGATTGTTCTGGCGATATTCTTGTTGTCGAACAAGCTGGTTGGAGATAACGAAAAGGATACTGCCTCCGGGAACGGATCTGCCCTGTCGAAAATGTCGGCTGATGAGATCGTGAAGATGACATCGGAAATTACCGGCATCAAGACAAATATCGCTGATCCTGGATATATTGCTCAGATGGCCTTTGCTTTTCAGCTGAGTGACAAGAAAGCAAAGGAAGAATTCGACAAAATCAAGGAAATCAAGATCAAACCGATTATTATCAAGACGTTAGTCGACACGAAACCCGAATTGCTTAACGATTCCAAGGGACGAGAGCAGTTTATCGCTAAGCTGCAGAATCTGATCAATAAGTCGTTAACATCCGGGCGCTTAATTCAAATCGAAATGACAGATGTAATGATCGTTGAAATCTAATCGGTTCGTCGGACAACCTGTAAGGGGGTGAGTAGATGGTTGATGTTTTATCGCAGAATGAGATCGATGCCTTATTGGCCGCTCTCTCATCAGGGGAAATGGATGCTGAAGAACTGAAAAAAGAGGAAACACAGAAGAAGATTCGCTCTTATGACTTTAAGAGGGCTCTCCGGTTTTCGAAGGATCATATTCGAAGTTTGACCCGGATTCACGAGAATTTTGCACGATATTTAACAACCTACTTCTCGGCGCAGTTACGTACTTTTGTGCAAATCAATGTGGTACAGGTTGAACAGCTACCATATGATGAATTTATCCGTTCTATACCTAAAATGACAGTTCTTAATATATTTGAGGCAGAACCTCTGGTAGGCCGCATGGTGCTCGAAGTACATCCGAACATTGCCTACGCGATGTTGGACCGCTTGCTGGGAGGAACGGGAATTGCTCCGTCTTCGATCAGCTCGATGACCGAGATCGAAACGATTATTATGGAGCGGATATTCAGCCGGGCATTTGACAGCCTGCAAGAAGCATGGAAAACGGTGCTGGACATATCGCCGCGTCTTGAAGCGCTGGAAACGAACCCGCAGTTTATGCAGATCGTTTCTCCGAACGAAACCATTGCACTGATATCGCTTAGTACCAAAATCGGCGACACCACAGGAATGATTAATCTGTGTATTCCGCATGTTGTACTGGAGCCGATTATGTCGAAGTTATCCGCGCACCAATGGTTCATCTCGGAGAAAAAGGCGAGTGTGCCGGAGGAAGTGGATGCTCTCAAACAGCGTGTAAGCAAAGCCCAGCTTTCCATTGTTGCCGAGCTTGGCGTGTCACAGCTGACGGTATCCGAATTTTTGGGTCTGAGTGTCGGAGATGTCATTTCATTGAACAAACCGATGCATGATGGACTATCCATAAAGGTTGGCGACAAATTAAAGTATATTGGCAGTCCCGGAACGATAAAAGATCGGGTTGCTGTACAAATCGATGAAATTGTCATCGAAGGAGCTGAAGAATTTGACGAGTAAAGATTATTTATCCCAGGAAGAAATCGACGCTTTGTTAAAACAGTCGGAAATGGCATCACCAGCATCAATTCCTTCGGCGGCGACTGTCGATGATGTATTAACACCTCTAGAGCAGGATGCACTGGGTGAGATAGGCAATATTACCTTCGGCAGTGCTGCAACGGCTCTGTCCACCCTGCTGGGCAAAAAAGTAGATATCACGACACCTAAAGTGTCGATCATTAAACGAAGCCAGTTCGAAGAAGAATTTCCGAAGCCACATGTAGCAGTACATGTTACTTATGTAGATGGATTCGAAGGGATTAATTCCCTTGTCATTAAAACACGCGATGCTCAAGTCATTGCAGACCTGATGCTAGGTGGGGAAGGAAACCCCGTGGAAGAGGAACTGAACGAAATTCATATCAGTGCCGTTCAGGAAGCCATGAACCAGATGATGGGGTCTTCCGCAACGAGCATGTCGACGATTTTCAACCGGTTTGTCAATATATCTCCACCGGGCATTGACATTCTGGATATGGCGAATGGGGAAGGAGTAAATAACCTTCCGCAGGATGAAACACTGATTAAGATTTCATTCCGATTAATTATCGGTGAACTTATTGATTCAACCATCATGCAGCTGCTTCCCGTTAATTTTTCCAAGGACATGGTCCATATGCTCATCAACGGAACAGAAGAGCCTCAGCCTGCGAAGCAAGAAGCCGCACCAACAGTGGAAGCACCGGTTAACACGCAGGAACCGGCTCAATCACCAGTCGATCCAGGGTATGCGAATGAAACGGGGCACGGATATGATTATGGACAAGGCTACCAGCAGCCTGCACAAGGCCATGGAGGACCCATTCCGCAATCCATGCCGTATGGCCAGCCTCAGATGCCTTATCAAGGGCATCCACAGCAGTATGGCGGAATGCCAAATCGTAATGTAAATGTGCAGCCTGTGCAGTTCGCTAACCTGCAATCTGCACCGTACACCCAGGTGGATGAAAACAATCTGAACTTACTGATGGACATTCCCCTTAAAGTCACCGTAGAATTAGGAAGGACTCAAAAGCAAATTAAGGATATCTTGGAAATGTCGCAAGGTTCGATTATCGAGCTGGACAAGCTGGCCGGTGAGCCTGTAGACATCCTTGTCAATCATAAATTGATTGCCAAAGGTGAGGTCGTCGTTATCGATGAGAACTTTGGTGTGCGTGTGACGGATATCGTAAGCCAATGGGACCGGATTCAAAAATTACAATAGCACAAACATTTTAGGGAGGATTTTTATCAATGGCTAACCGAATTCTGATTGTGGACGACGCTGCATTTATGAGAATGATGATCCGTGACATATTGGTCAAGAACGGATTCGAGGTTGTGGGGGAAGCACAGGACGGTGCACAAGCAATCGAGAAATTTAAAGAACTCCGTCCAGATCTGATCACGATGGATATTACGATGCCTGAAATGGATGGTATCGCGGCACTTAAAGAAATTAAAAAAGTTGATGCGAACGCAAAAGTGATTATGTGCTCCGCCATGGGTCAGCAGGCAATGGTGATTGATGCGATTCAGGCAGGAGCGAAAGACTTTATCGTTAAACCGTTCCAATCGGATAGAGTAATTGAAGCCATCAATAAGACGCTTGGCGTATAAGGATATCTCTTATGATGATGGCAGCTTCTGATGGATTAAGCTCTAGTAGTACTACCGGGTATTATTTACAGTTGTTTTATGTCTTTATCGTTCTTGCCATCATCGTTGCGTTGATCGTGTTCCTGATTCGCTTTCTGAGCAAAAAGAATCAGAGCTGGATGCAGGGCCGTTCTATTCGCACATTGGGTGCGGTTGGGATGGGCCCTAACAAATCCCTTCAGATCGTTGAGATTGGGGGCAGCATCTATGTGATCGGAGTTGGCGAAGACGTCCGGTTGGTGGACAAAATTTCTGATCCAGCAGAGGTTGCTCTTATCCTAGCAGCATTTGAACAGGATTCTGGAATACATAATGGGGCGCTGCCGCCTTTTATTTCGAAACTGGCGGCAAAACTCCGTAAAGAAAAACCACCGGAAGAAATTGAATTGGACGATACATCTTCATTCCATGAAGTGTTTGAATCCAAGCTGCGCAGCGTACCGAACCGGAAAGAAAAGGTCGAAGAATTGCTGCGGGAGGATCATAAGGATTCATGAATAAAAAGATCTCTTACGCTATCGCGATTTTCATATTGTTTGGATTTTTGTTTTCTCATACGGCATTTGCGGATCCCATTCCGAACATCGATATTCAAATCGGCAATGAAGGAGACACGCCGGGGACAAGCTCCTTGTCTTTGATACTCCTGATCACGATTCTTAGTATTGCACCAGCAATTCTGGTTCTGATGACAAGTTTCACACGGATTGTGATCGTGCTTGGTTTTGTCCGTACTTCACTCGGAACCATGCAAACCCCGCCGAACCAGGTGTTGATCGGCCTGGCACTCTTCCTTACCTTATTTGTTATGGCACCGACGTTGTCATCCATAAATGACGTTGCGCTGCAGCCATATCTCAAAGGTGAGATTAGCCAGACGGAGGCACTGGATAAGGCTCAGGATCCAATGAAGAAGTTTATGTTCTCCCATACACGGGAAAAGGATCTTCTCTTGTTTATGAATTACACAGGTGCGGAGAAGCCCGAAACCTACGAGGATATCCCATTAACGGTTTTGGTACCGGCATTTGCCATTAGTGAGCTGAAGACAGGCTTTCAAATGGGCTTTATGATATTTATCCCTTTTTTGGTCATCGATATCGTTGTTGCCAGCGTGCTGATGGCGATGGGGATGATGATGCTGCCGCCGGTCATGATCTCGCTGCCATTCAAGATTTTGCTCTTTGTTCTGGTAGACGGCTGGTATCTGGTGGTTAAATCCATGCTGATGAGCTTTAACCCATAGCAATAAGCGGCAAGTAATTCGAATACAGGGGGACTAAGCCGTGAGCTCTGAATTTATTATCGGTCTGGCAGGACAAGCGGTCTATATTGTGCTCCAGGTGAGCGCACCGATGATGGTTCTCGCACTTGTTGTCGGACTTATCATCAGTATTTTTCAAGCAACAACGCAAATCCAGGAACAGACGCTGGCTTTTGTGCCGAAAATTGTTATCGTTCTCGTATCATTATTGCTGTTTGGTCCTTGGATATTAACGACGTTAGTGGATTTTACCCACGGTATTTTGGACAATCTCTACAAATATATCGGATAGGCTGAGTGTCCATGGAATGGTTGCAGCAAAGTTTACCTGTTTTTATGCTTATTTTTTGTCGAATAACATCTTTTTTTGTAATTTCGCCTGTGTTTACTTCTCGGAGTGTTCCTACTTCGTACAAGATAGCCCTTTCGGCTATCATCGCCCTGATCGTCTATTTTTCATTCGGGCTTGGCGAAGTGGTTCCGCAGGATCTGTCCTACGTCATATTGATTGTCCAGGAAGTATTGGTGGGACTGCTTCTTGGTTTTACTGCTTATCTAATTATGGCCGTTGTTCAGACAGCTGGGGCATTAATTGATATTCAGATCGGATTCAGTATGGCGAATGTCATTGATCCATTCACAGGTGCCTCAACACCTTTGATCGGTAACTTCAAGTACTATCTGGCTTTATTGGTGTTCTTAAGCATGAACGGCCACCATTATCTGCTCGACGCCATCATGTACAGTTATGACTGGATTCCGATTACAGGCGATGTGTTTGGAAAGATTCATGACGGCAATGTAACGGATTTTCTCGTTCGAACGTTCTCGCACTCTTTTGTGCTGGCACTTCAAATGGCAGCTCCGCTGGTAGCAGCCCTGTTCCTGACCGATGTAGGACTTGGCTTTCTGGCAAGAACGGCTCCGCAGTTCAATGTTTTTGTTATCGGCATCATTATCAAAATCATCGTTGGACTCGTGCTGTTGATGCTGCTCATGCCCATGCTTGTATCACTGTTTGATCATCTGTTTGCCAAAATGTTTGAAGCGCTCCGGCAGCTGCTCGGTGTTGTTGGCGACGGGCCGACATAAGGAGGATGGAGATGAAGCGGATGTCATACCGGTATCCGGTCGACTTACAATTGTTCGCTGGCGAAAAGACGGAGAAAGCGACACCGAAGAAACGTCAGGATACGCGTAAGAAAGGCCAAGTTGCCAAGAGCATGGAGGTATCGGGTGCATCGGTTTTGCTTGCGGCTTTTTTTTGCCTGTTAATCTTCGGCGGTTATATGAGAGACCATACCGTTCGATTATTCACCGATGTCTATATTAATCGGCTCTCCATGGACGTTACAAAAGACAATGTGATGCAGCTGTTTGGAGAATATGGCATTCAAATCTTGCTTCTGCTGGCTCCATTATTTATTTCGATTTTTGTGATTGCGCTGATCTCCAATTATTTGCAAGTCGGATTTATGTTGACCGGTGAGCCTCTGAAAATGAAGTTTGAAAAATTAGACCCAATCAAAGGCTTCAAAAACATATTCTCCATGCGTTCTTTGGTTGAATTTTTGAAGTCGGTCATTAAATTGACCATCATCGGTTATCTGGTTTACAGCACCTTATGGGCTGCCAGAGAGGGATTATCCTCCTTGTCAACCATGGGTCCCGATGCCATATTTCATTTCGTTGCGGATATCACCATGTCTCTGGGATTTAAGATTGCGATTGGCCTCATAATCCTGGCCGTTCTGGATTACATGTACCAAAGGTATGATTATGAAAAAAACATTCGAATGTCCAAGCAAGATATTAAAGATGAGTACAAAAAAATGGAAGGCGATCCGCTCATTAAAGGAAAGATCAGGGAGCGCCAGCGTCGGATGGCACTTCAGCGGATGATGCAGGAAGTTCCGAATGCCGACGTTATCATCACGAACCCGACCCACTTTGCAGTGGCTATCAAGTATGACGGTTCCATGATGGAAGCTCCGCAGATCATTGCGAAGGGCCAGGATTTCATGGCCTTGCGGATTAAAGAGATAGCGAAGGAACACGGAATTATAACGATGGAAAATAAGCCGCTGGCACGAGCTTTGTACCAACGGTCGGAAATCGGGGATTCGATTCCGGGAGACCTGTTCCAGGCCGTAGCTGAAGTGCTGGCCTATGTATATAAACTAAAAGGTAAAGCGAAATAACTAGGGACCGGAGGCGTCAGTGCAGTGAAAATAAAAGATCTATCTGTCCTTGCGGGTGTCATTGGCATCGTACTCATGATGATTCTTCCGATCCCGATATGGCTGCTCGATGTACTGCTTATCATCAATATTTCGCTGGCGCTTATTATTTTGCTGGTGGCCATGAATACCAAGGAAGCACTGGACTTTTCGATTTTTCCTTCCTTATTGCTCATCACGACACTCTTCCGAGTAGCGCTGAACATTTCGACAACCAAGCTGATTCTGTCGGAAGCAAATGCAGGGGAAGTTGTTGCCACATTCGGTAAATGGATAGCAAACGGCGAAATCGCGATTGGATTTATCGTCTTCCTGATCCTCGTAGTTGTACAGTTCATCGTCATTACCAAAGGTTCGGAGCGGGTGGCTGAGGTTGCGGCAAGGTTTACACTCGATGCGATGCCAGGTAAACAGATGAGCATTGACGCGGATCTGAATGCAGGTTTAATCAATGAGCAGCAAGCCAGGGAGCGAAGAAGTAAAATCGAGCGCGAGGCGGATTTCTACGGAGCCATGGATGGTGCGAGCAAATTCGTCAAAGGTGATGCGATTGCAACGATTGTCATCATGCTGATCAACCTGATTGGTGGCTTTATCATCGGGATCTCGATTCACGGCATGTCCTTCGGTGATGCGATGAGTACTTACTCGATCCTGACGATTGGGGATGGACTGGTCAGTCAGATTCCGGCTCTTCTCATTTCGACTGCAGCCGGTCTGATTGTAACAAGAGCATCATCGGAAGGGAATTTGGCCGAGGATCTCACAGGACAGCTCTTCTCCTATCCACATCTGCTATATATCGTAGCGGGAACCGTGATGTTTCTGGGGCTCTTCACTCCGATTCATCTGATTACAACCGCTCCGATCGCCATTATATTGTTTATTGCAGCCAGAACGATGCAAAACAATCTGGACCGCAAGCAGGTCGAAGTGGAGCAACTTGAGGAGGAACAGCAGATCGAAGAAGTTCGAAGTCCGGAAAGTGTGATCAACCTGCTTCAGGTCGATCCGATCGAATTCGAATTCGGTTATGGATTGATCCCGCTCGCCGATGCGCAGCAGGGCGGGGATTTACTGGATCGAATCATTATGATTCGGAGACAATGCGCACTGGAGCTGGGTCTTGTGGTGCCGGTTATCCGAATTCGCGACAATATTCAACTAAAACCGAACGAATATGTCATAAAAATAAAAGGGAATGCTGTCGGCGGCGGTGAATTATTATTAAATCACTATCTCGCGATGAGTCCTGGATACGAAGACGATTCTGTGACGGGAATCGAAACAACGGAACCGGCATTTGGACTGCCTGCACTCTGGATAGACGAGGCCGTGAAAGAACGGGCGGATCTCGCTGGCTACACCGTAGTGGATCCACCTTCCGTTGTTGCAACACACCTTACCGAATTGATTAAGAGACATGCCCATGAGCTGATTGGACGCCAGGAAACCAAGGCGCTGGTGGACAACATCCGAGAAAGCTATCCGGTGCTTGTGGACGAGCTCATTCCTTCCGTTCTGACGATTGGGGAAGTGCAGAAAGTATTGGCGAAACTCCTTCGCGAGAAAATTTCAATCCGGGACATGGTCACAATTCTCGAAACCCTTGCGGATTACGGTCATTATTCCAAAGATCCTGATGTTCTGACTGAATATGTAAGGCAGGCCCTCTCGCGGCAGATTACCCAGCAGTACGCTCAGGAAGGCGAGGCCATGCGGGTCATTACGGTTGGACCTCAGCTGGAGAAGAAGATTGCCGAAAGCGTTCAGCAAAGCGACCAGGGGAGTTATCTCGCGATGGACCCGGTATCAACGCAGAGCGTATTTCAGAAGCTCAGTGAACAGGTGAACCGGATCATCCAGATGGGACAGCAGCCTGTGCTGCTTACATCTCCAGCCATAAGGATGTATTTGCGTCAGGTCATTGAACGCAGCATGCAGGATATCCCGGTATTGTCCTACAGTGAGCTCGAGCCAAACGTCGAAATTCAAAGTGTCGGAGTGGTGAACTTATGAGAGTAAAAAGGTATATCGTCGACACGATGCCTGAGGCGATGCAGCATATTCGCACTGATTTGGGTGCGGATGCCGTCATACTGAGCACCAAAGAGACAAAAGTAGGCGGATTCCTGGGAATGTTTACCCGAAAGAAAATTGAGGTTATCGCTGCGGTAGAGCAGGCGGAGAAATCCAAAGGCTCTGCCCCGGCCGAATACAAAATGAAGCATTCTCTACCGACAGCAGCTGTACCTAAGGCCTATCAGCGAACAGCCGAAATTTCGAGATCCGGTTCGCAGACTGAATCTCTTCAGGTGAACAATACGACCGTAGATTCCGTTGTATCACAACAGGCTGACTCTAATCGTTTCGCCGAATTGCTAAGCCAAGCTGCGGCTTCACAGGAAATTGCCGCTCAGCCAAAGAGCGAGGACAGTTTGGGGCAGCAGCTGACAGCTGCACCGGTGAGCGTTCGAAACGAAGATACGGTGATAATCGCTGACTCTGTTCAGAGCACTGATTCATCCCGCCCAGAGCAGAAGGAATCCTTAAGCTCCCGCCTCGGTATAAGCGAATCGGAGCAAAGAGTCCTTGAGGAGCTTAAGGAAATGAAAGAATGGATTGCGAGATTGTCGAGGCAAAATCTCGAGGCGCAGCATCTCCCGGAACCTCTGCATTCCTTACGCGATCTGCTGCTGAAGCAGGATCTCTCGGCCAAGCTGACGGAAGAGTGGCTTATGGCTGCAGAAGAGGCATGGACAGCGAACCATATGCAGTTAAGTGATGCCGAGCTCCAGGATGTGATCTACAAGCAGGCGGCGGCGTTCATTGAGGGACGCATCGGCGGCGGCGTGCAGCCTGAGACCAGGATTGTATACATTGCCGGCCCGACCGGTGTTGGCAAGACTACAACGATTGCGAAGATTGCAGCGGAGCAGCTGTTTCGTCATCAGCGCAAGGTTGGCTTCATTACTTCGGATACGTATCGAATCTCTGCCGTTGAACAGCTCCGAACTTACGCATCGATTCTTAATGTGCCGATGGAAGTTGTGCAATCTCCCGGGGACATGCAGCGTGCGCTTCAGAAGCTGCAGGACTGCGATTTGATATTAATGGATACAGCCGGCCGTAACTATCGGAATGAATTACTCGTCTCGGAGCTTCAGAGCCTGTTCTCCCATTCCGATCAAAGTGAAACCTATCTTGTTCTCAGCTTGACCTCCAAGAGCAGCGATATGATTGAAATTGCGGATCATTTCAACAAATATGCACTGGATAAGGTGATCTTCACGAAGATGGATGAAACCGGAAGTTATGGTTCCATGTTTAATCTCATCGATGCTCATGACCTTCGATTGTCCTATATGACCAATGGTCAAAACGTACCGGACGATCTGCTTATGGCCGACAGTGAACGATTATGCAATCTCCTGCTGGGAGAGATTCGTACATGACGGATCAGGCTCATTCGCTTAGACAGCTCGTTTCGGCCCAGCAGCCGGGGGACAGCTCCAAGGTACCATCAACAAGAACCGCCAAGATTATTACGGTCAGCAGTGGTAAAGGCGGGGTAGGAAAATCCAATTTCACGTTGAATTTCGCTCTGACTTTGCAATCCATGGGCAAAAAAGTATTGGTGTTTGATGCCGATATCGGGATGGCGAATATCGATGTTCTGATGGGTGTCAGCTCGCGGTATAGTCTGTATCATCTCATACGCCGGGAGAAGAGCATCGAGGAAGTGATTCAGTACGGTCCGAACAAACTTCCTTACATAGCGGGCGGATCCGGTCTTGCGGACATGCTCTCGCTGTCCGAAGAGGAAATGGATTATTTTATTTCCCAGATTGAGCGTATTTCATCAGAGATGGATTACATCATCTTTGATACCGGAGCCGGATTGTCGAAGGAAAATATGAAATTTATAACCTCGGCGGATCAATGCCTCGTCGTAACAACGCCGGAACCTACTTCAATCACCGATGCTTACGCGCTGATCAAGGTGGTGCACGGAACGGAATCCAAGGTTCCGTTCAGCCTGATAGTCAATCGGGCGGGGGATGAGATTGAGGCTCGTGAAGCAGCGGGCAAAATCATTTTGACTGCCCAGCGATTTCTGGATCTGGATATCAAGCTGCTTGGTTCGATAGCAGACGACACGCATGTTGTGCAGGCTGTTAAGCGGCAGATCCCTTTTACAGCAGCATATCCACGATGCAACGCCTCCAGTGATATCAGGCGCATCGCACTTCGTTACATGACCGCTCCTGCTGCCACGGAGCCTGAAGCTCCGAAGGGAATCAAAGGATTTATGCATCGTTGGCTCAAACGTACGAAATGATTCTTATTTGGAATAATGGAAACTGAGGTGGACATCTATGAAGCCCTTTCGTGTGCTGGTGGTGGACGATTCCGCATTTATGAGGAGAATCTTCTCCGATTTCATCGAACGAGACCCATCCTTTCAGGTTGTCGGAACAGCCGACAATGGGCGGGATGCCGTTGAGAAAGTAAAGGCATTGGATCCGGATGTCATCACGCTGGATGTAGAAATGCCGGAAATGAACGGGCTTGATGCTTTGAGGCTGATTATGGAGACAGGTCCTCGTCCGGTAATCATGCTATCCGGCATTAATGAGCAAGGCATGAGGGAAACCATTCTTGCCCTTGAGGCGGGTGCATTTGATTTTATACGAAAGCCTTCCATTTCTAATGCGCTTGACATTGAACAGGTGCGTTCAGAATTAATGAAGCAACTGAATGCGGCGATGCAGGCAAAACAGCGGAGGGCATTGTGGGAAGAAGAAGAGCAGAGACGACAGGGTGCGGACATATCGGTTCCTCTTTCGCCAAAGCCTTCTGACAAAACGCTGAATAAGAAGCCGCAGATGAAGGAAACGAGACGAACGATCGGCGGAGCCGAGGAGCGCGTTAAGCTTGCGGAGCTGCCCCGAACCCGGGTTCCTCGCCCTGAGGAGGATAAACTGGCACGTGCGGAGGCATCGGATGCTTCCAAACCGAGACGCAAAAAGGTTGATCGTAAACCTGTGGCGGACAGTTCTTCAGCAGCACTGCCGGAACACGAGATTCACCCACCGCGCGAAGTGAAGCTTCAGCCGTCCAACGAACTGACGGATCTGGTTGCGGTTGGCTGCTCAACGGGCGGTCCGAGGGCATTAAAAGCATTTCTCGAGCAAATTCCCGGTGACTTCTGCGCTCCGATTGTCATCGTTCAACATATGCCGCCGAATTTTACCAAGTCGCTTGCGCAGCGTCTGAATTCATTCAGTCCGCTGGAGGTGATGGAAGCAGAACAAGGCATGGTACTGGAACCCGGCAAAGCCTATATTGCCCCGGGTGGCAGCCACATGAGGGTGTTTCGCTCGGAAAGCGGTGCGTTCCAGATCAGGGTAAGTCAGGATGAAACCCGCAATGGTCATCGTCCATCCGTTGATGTGTTGTTCGAATCTCTGCTGCCGCTCACCATGGTTAAGCGTCATGCGGTGCTGATGACCGGTATGGGGAGCGATGGAGCGAGAATGATGAAGAAACTGTACGATACGGGGGTGAATTCCACCTTTGCAGAGAGTGAGCAAACCTGTGTCGTATACGGTATGCCGAGATCGGCTGTTGAGCTTGGATGCGTAAACCATGTACTGCCACTCCATGATATTGCACCTAGATTGGTTCGAGCTGTAAATAACGGAAAGTGAACTTGAGGAGGAGGTGTCTCTCAATGGACATGAATCAATATTTGACAATGTTTATTGATGAGTCAAATGATCATCTGCAATCATTAAATGAAAACATGCTTCAATTAGAAAGTAACCCGGACGATATCGGGATCGTACAGATTATTTTCCGATCAGCGCATACGTTGAAGGGCATGGCGGCAACGATGGGATACGAAGATCTGGCTTCCCTCACCCATCAGATGGAAAATGTGCTGGATCTTGTCCGGAACGAAAAGTTGAAAATGCAGGATTTTATCTTTGACACGCTCTTCAAAAGCTTGGACGCCCTGGAATCGATGGTGCAGGATATTACAGAAGGCGGAGACGGCAAGGCGGACGTATCCGCTATTGTGGCTTCCTTGCAATCGATTGTACGTGGAGAAGGAGCATTGCCTAACGGTGGAATTGCTGATGAGAGCCATTCCGCAGCAGCTGTGCAGGGGATTGAATTGGATGAGTTTCAATTTTCCGTTCTCGATCAGTCGATTTCAGAAGGACATAAGGTTCTCTATATACAAGTGACATTGCGAGAGGATTGCCAGCTCAAGGCGGTTCGGGCCTATATGGTATTCGAAACGCTTGAAAGATCCGGGGAAATCGTTAAGACCTATCCGGATGTTCAAGAGATTGAACAGGGTGAATTCGATCGCGTATTTTCGTTGTATTACATAACGCAAAGAGATACAGAAGAAATTGAAAGCCAGATTCTGGGCGTTTCAGAGATTGAGATAACCTCCGTTGTTGCGCTGGATCATGAAACCTTGCAGCAGATGGTTCAGGAAAGTGCCGCTACAGCGGAAGCTGTTAAATCCGTAGATGCGGAGACGGCTCCAGCGGCAACAAAGCTAGCGGAAACCAAGAGTGCCCCGTCTCCGGCCAAAGAGTCCAAGGCATCCGCCCGAAATGCTGGGGGGGGCAACCCGTCCAGAACGATAAGGGTTGATATCGAGCGGCTGGACGTATTAATGAACCTGTTCAGCGAACTCCTTATCGACCGGGTGCGGCTGGAACAGCTGGCCATCGAATCGAAGAATCAGGAGTTGACGGATACGGTTGAGCATATGAGCCGAGTCAGCAGCGACTTGCAGAATATCGTTCTGAAACTTCGCATGGTACCCGTAGATACGGTGTTCAACCGTTTTCCAAGGATGGTTCGCGACCTTGCCAAAACATTGGATAAGAAGATTGACCTGATTATTACGGGAGCCGACACGGAGCTGGATCGAACGGTCATTGATGAAATCGGAGATCCACTGGTTCATTTGCTGCGCAACTCGGCTGACCATGGTGTCGAACCTGTAGCAGACCGCATCGCGGCGGGCAAGCCGGAAACCGGTACCGTTCATCTGCGAGCATTCCATAGCGGCAACAATGTCTTCATCGAGATCGAGGATGATGGTCGCGGAATCTATCGGGAGAACATTCTGAAGAACGCGCTGAAAAAAGGGGTTGTCACCGAAGCCGAAGCTGCGTCCATGTCGGATGATGAGGTCAATCAGCTGCTGTTCGCACCAGGATTCAGTACGGCTGAGAAAATATCCGATGTATCCGGCCGAGGGGTAGGATTGGATGTCGTTAAATCCAAAATCGTTGCCTTGGGCGGAAACGTCACAATCTATTCGACCCCAGGAAAAGGCACTAATTTTTCCGTGCAGCTTCCATTAACGCTGTCGATCATCGCCGCCATGCTGATTCGGATGGGATCCGAAAAATATGCGATTCCGTTATCCTCAATAGTTGAAACGGCCATTATCAAACGAGGGCAGATCAAGCAAGTACACGGCAGCCGGATGATCCAGTTCCGCGAATCGCTGATTCCGGTCATCTCGCTCAGCCGATTGTTTGAAGTTCCGGATTTTGATGAAGTGCTGGAAGAAGAAACTGAAATTGTGGTGATTCGCAAAGGAGACCGACTGGCAGCACTCACCATTGATGACTTTATCGGTCAGAGCGAAATCGTCATTAAAAATCTGGGCAAATATCTTCCCGCCATTCAAGGGATATCCGGCGCAACCATCCTTGGAGATGGACAAGTCGCGCTCATCATTGATGCAAATGCATTTATCAAATAACGGGATGTCATCTAACTCGGCAGGCCACACATTTTGAAGGAGGACTTACTCATGGGAGAAGAAATCAAGGTTATCGTCTTTAAACTTGGCGAGGAAGAATACGGCATTGAGGTGGACAAGGTTCAGACCATTGAACGCATGATGCCGATTACGCGTGTTCCCAAAACCTATGCTTTTGTAAAAGGGGTTATCAATCTGCGCGGCGTCGTCATTCCGGTTATCAATCTGCGTGGCAGATTTGGTCTGGGGGAAATCGAGGCTACCGATCAGACACGGGTTATTATCGTAGCGGTCAATGACATGCAGGTCGGTTTTATTGTAGATTCGGCAAGCGATGTTATCGATCTGAATACGGACAGCATTGATTCGCCGCCTGAGGTTGTGGGCGGAATCAAAGCGAAATATCTTCGGGGTGTCGCGAAGGTAGGAGAGGAGCGCCTTCTCGTTATGCTGAATTTGTCCGAAGTGTTAAACAAAACGGAGATCATTCAGCTGGAAGGTCTTGAGGAATAGACAGTGGAGCTGTTTAAGCATAGCAAGGAAATTAAAATGGATGTTCTGAAGGAAGTCGGAAACATCGGAGCGGGCAATGCGGCAACTGCCCTCTCCCGCTTGCTTAACAAACCTATTGATATGGCAGTTCCCCAAGTTCAGCTGCTGCCGTTTGAACAGATCGCGGAAAGTGTAGGCGGTAGTGAACAACTTGTTCTTGCCGTATTCTTGCGGGTGGAGGGAAGCGCGCCGGGAAATCTCTTTTTTATCATGAGTCCGGAAGCGGGGAAGAACCTGCTGCAGAATCTGGCAGGCATCGAAGTGTCGGAGGAGGAACAATTCTCTGAGATGGAGCAGTCTGCGCTGTGCGAGATCGGAAATATTTTGTCGGGATCGTATTTATCCTCGCTGGCCGATTTCACCAATCTGTCCATGACGCCCACCGTTCCTGCGTTAGCGATGGACATGGCGGGTGCGATCTTAAGTTATGGATTGATACAGTTTGGTGAGATGGGAGACGATGCCCTCTTAATCAACACGACGTTTCTAGAAGGGCAGAACGAGGTGGAAGGTCAATTCTTCCTGATTCCCGATCCACAATCATTTGCTCAAATATTCGAAGCTTTAGGAGTGCCTTTAGAGCATGATTGAAGAACAAAGCATAGTGAAAGTAGCGATGGCGGATCTGAACGTCGCAGGTCCAAACGGTATTTTGCGTACAACCGGTCTGGGGTCATGTGTCGGACTTACGTTGTATGATCCGGTGACGAAGATCGGTGGCATGGCGCATGTGATGCTCCCCTCTTCAGCGATTGCCAGAGAAGGGCAGCTAAACCTGGCGAAGTACGCGGATACGGCTCTTCCTATTCTGCTGAACAAGATGAGGAATTTGGGAGCTTCGCCAGCACGCATGGTAGCCAAAATGGCCGGCGGAGCCCAGATGTTTGCTTTTGCCGGTTCCGGTGATACCATGCGCATCGGACCTCGCAATGTGGAGTCGTGCAAAGCAGGCCTGGAGCAGATGGGCATTACGCTGATCGCGGAGGATACCGGAGGGAATTATGGAAGAACCGTTGAATTGGACTGTGCAACGGGTAAATTTACAATACGCAGTGTACAAAAGGGCATAAAGGAATTGTAGCCATGATGGGAAAACTCGGTTTTTATATAATGACTGGAATTGCCGGTTTTGTGTTTACTTTTATTTTTACCATACGTAACAATCTGTGGATGACCAGCATGTATCGGGCTCTCCTTGCATTTGCGATCTGGTTTCTTCTGGCGTTCGCGCTGAAATGGATATTTGCTGCCATCATTGCACCGAGAGCTGATAAGAATGGATCTGGGAACTCAAAGGCGCAGAGCGAGCAGGAGAGAGGAACCGTTCTTGATTTATCCACACCTGATGAGGATCGGGAATTGATGGATCTTATTCATTCCGAATCCGGCAGCAAAGAGAACGGTGACTTTGTTCCGCTGAATCCTCCCAAGCTGGTTTCAACGAAAGATCCTGAAGAACTGGCCAAGGCCGTTCGTCACCTTACGGATAAATAAGGAGGGTGAAGGCAATTGGACGAACGAAAAGCTTCTGTGCTGAACCATATGGAATTATGGAGCGCATGGAAGGAAGACGGAGACCATGAAGCGAAGAAGAAACTTATCGAATATCATCTGCACATCGTTGATTATGTTTCAAGCCGTTTGGCCATCGGTCTTCCGAAGAACGTTTCCAAGGGAGATTTGGCCAGCAATGGGGTAATGGGTTTGATAGACGCCATTGAGAAGTTTGATTATAAACGAGGCTTGCAATTCGAAACCTATGCCTCCTGGCGTGTGCGAGGTGCTATTCTGGATTCGCTGCGCCAAGGGGACTGGGTGCCGCGTTCGGTTCGTGAGAAGGCGAAGAGAATTGAAACTGCATATCAGCAGTTGGAACAGAAGTATTTACGCAGCGTCAGTGACTCTGAGATGAGTGATTACCTTGACGTGACCGAGAAGGAGTTCCGGCACATGCTGCAGGAAGTGGCGGTCATGACACTGACATCTTTGGAGGATCCGATCCGCGAGGAGGAGTCTGAGACCCGAATGTCGCTCCTGGTTGATGAGAAAGCGAAGAATCCGGATCACAAGGTCCATGAATTTTATCTGCGAGAAGCCCTGATGAAGGGAATCGGTAAATTGACCCCGAAAGAGCGGACTGTAGTTTCCTTATTATATTATGAGGATTTATCACTCAGTGAAATTGCTGAAGTGATGTCGCTATCACCTTCACGAATATCACAGCTTCATTCCAAGGCGATTTTGAGACTTCGGGGCGCGCTCGATAAAGATCGGGATTTGCTGATGCAAAACGACTGACGCTTGCCATTTATGAAGGGGGTTCCTGGATTGTCTGTAGATTATGCATTGGATCAGTACTTTAGCGTTACGCTATCGGATGACAAAGTCGTCGCCTATATACAGTTCACCAACTGGGAGAAGGATTTCTCCTGCTCTGTAGAAGCTCTTGAACAATTTCTGAGAAGCCACCAGGTACGATATGGACTTCAACATGATACGTTGCGACGAATCGCAGATCATTCGGAGGAATATCAATATAGTAGAACGCCGATTGCAATGGGAACGGAGCCTATGCACGGACAGAACGGCAAAATAGAGTTCACCGTTAATTTGGGGAATCAGACGAATCTGAAGCCGCTGGAGATCGAAGATGGCAAAGTCGATTATAAAGAAGTGATTCGTTTAAATAATGTGAAGAAGGGCCAATTGATTGCAACCCGAATCCCGCCAACGAAAGGAGTTCCTGGCACCGCGGTTACCGGTGAGGAAATTCCGAGTAAACCAGGCAAGGAAGCTCATTTCAAAGTGGGGAAGAACGTTGTGGTCAATGCTGAGAAAAGCGCAATGTATGCGGCGCTGGACGGGCTGCTGACCAAAACGGAAAAGGGAAAAATCAATGTGTTTCCGGTATATGAAATCAATGGCGATGTTGACTACAGTATTGGCAACATTGACTTTGTCGGTACGGTGGTCATTCGCGGGAACGTTCTTACCGGATTCAGAATCAAGGCAGCAGGGGACATTCGTGTTACCGGCTTTGTGGAAGGCGCAGAGCTCGACGCAGAGGGCTCCATCGATATTTCCGGGGGAATAATCGGATATAATAAGGGGTTTGTAAAGGCTGGACAGGATGTCAAGAGCTCGTTTATCCAGGATGGAAATGTTATAGCCGGTGCTAGCGTATTTGTCTCGCAGAGCATTATGCACTCCAATATCCGTGCGGTTCAGAACATCGAGTGCAACGGCATGAAGGGTCTCGTCGTAGGCGGCGTCCTGCAGGCCGGGGAGAAAGTAGTAGCCCGGACGATCGGAAATACCATGTCGACTGCTACCGTCATCGAGGTTTGGGTTCTTCCCGAACTGCGGAATGAACTGGCGGATCTGAGAGCGCAGCTGAAGCTGTCGATTGAGAGTATGGATAAAACGGATAAAGCACTTTATCTACTGAATCAGTTGGCTTCGTCAGGCCAGTTGTCGCCAGACAAACTCGCGCTGCGCATTAAGCTGAATGCTACCAAGAAATCGAATGTGGCCGAACAAGCGGATATTAAAGACCGTATGCTCGAAATCGAGAAGATGCTTGAGGATACTGGCAAAGCGAGAGTTAATGTGGTAAAGACGATCTACGGCGGCGCCAAAATTGTCATCGGGAGGTATACCCGATTTGTTAAGGACCCCACACAGCGGGTTTCTTTTTACTATCATGAAGGAGATATCACCATGGTGCCGTTATTGTAGGGTAGAACAGACATATTAAATGCTTGTGGATATGATCCTGGCTATGAGGTGATTCCATTGAGTTTAAAATCGGTAGAAATGCAAATCGCAGTACCAAGAACCAACGAAGCGGGCAAAATCCATAATGAGTTCCAGCAGCGCCCCATGAACGATCAGACATTGCTTGCCGGGGAACAGATCAAGAACAGCCGCGCGGAAGCACAGCGAAGCACGGAAGTTAGCGAGACAGCGGAGACAGCTGTTCGTGATGACGGGAGCCGTCAGTCTCCAGGACAGCAAGAACGGGGATCATCCGAGTCGGGCGAATCTGTGGAGCAGCCGGCGGAGCATCCCTATAAAGGCAGGAATTTTGATGTTTCTCTCTAGATAATTTATTGGCACAAAGGAGTTAATGGATTTGGGACCGTGGATATATATCGTGCTGCTTGGCGTAGCGGCGGTGCTGTATGCTTTTATGCTGCCGAAACGCCGTGAAGAGAGTGTATCCAGCGAGCGGGTTGTAAAAGAAGTGGAGAACACGCTTGAAGGGTACATGGCGGAAATCCAGAACGAGAACGAGCAGCTTGTAGAGCTGGTAAGTCAAATGAAGCAAGAGCTTCGTGCAAAGCAACAGGAACAGCAAGAGCAGGTGAGTGATTTGCGTCAACGCATGCTTGTAATGGAGCAGAAAATGATTGAATCCGAAACCCGTCTTCGAACGACGGAGGACAAGTTGGTTCATGCCACTTCCTTGTCTGCAGATCGGGCTGCCGCTTCTTCAGAGGCAGAGGTGTCTCCTCCGGTCGACTCCATCAAATCCAGGTACGCGGAGCTGTTTGATCTGCATGGGCAAGGGAAATCTATCGATATGATTGCCAAGGCGACGGGGCTTCAGCGAGGCGAGGTTCAGCTTATTATTCAATTAGCCAAACAGGAGGAGTCCGCGTGATCAAGAACCGTACATTTATGATGGGCCTTGGCAGCGGTCTTGTTGTCGGCGCGATACTGCTCCAGCTGATGTGGATCGGTCAAGGATCAACCGCATCGGATGCAAAGGATTTAACGAAGGAGCAGCTGATGGCTGCTGCGGAAGCTCTGGACATGCAAGTGATTGAACACTCGGAAGAGCTGTTGACCGCGGACCAGTGGGAAGAGAAAAAGCTCAGTGAGCGTTCTTCAGAGACCGAAGGATCGGATAAGGCCAAGGAAATAGGAACGAAGCAGCCGGATCTACCGGAACAGCCGGAGAAACCTGAGGCGGATGGCAAAGAGCAGAAACCCAAAGAGGTGAACAAGCCGGCGGAGCCGAAGACACCTGTTAAGGCTAATGCCCCCATCAAAGTCAATATTCGAGCTGGAAATAACCTAAGTGATGTGGCAAGTCACCTTTTGAGCGCCGGAGTGATTGACAACAAACAGGCATTCATCAATAAAGCAACGGAGAAAAAAATCAACACATCGATCCAGAGCGGGACTTATTCGTTTACAGCAGGCGAGAGTTACAATTCGATTATTACAAAAATCACAGCAAAACCCTCCAACTAGCATTCCTGGTTGAGAGTGGTTTTTTTCTTTATAGGGCCCTGCCCGACCGTTGATCGTCTGAACCTCGTTTAGAATACAAAAGAATTGCAACCTGCCCATGGTTATGTTATAGTAATTGACGGTGTTAAAACACACGCCAGAGTGATTTCGTTGAGGGTGCTTCCAGGATTGGGAGTCTTAATGAAAAATGATCTTGGCGGAGGGACACACAAAAACCAAACTTAGGAGGTGCGTGAAGATGGCAGTAATCTCCATGAAACAGCTTTTGGAAGCTGGCGTTCACTTCGGTCACCAGACTCGTCGCTGGAACCCGAAAATGGATAAATTTATCTTCACTGAAAGAAACGGTATCTACATTATTGACCTGCAAAAAACGGTCAAGAAAGTTGAAGAAGCATTCAACTTCGTGAAAAACGTAGCTGGAGAGAACGGGACAATCCTGTTCGTCGGCACGAAAAAACAAGCTCAAGATTCCGTGAAAGAAGAAGCAGAGCGTTGCGGTATGTACTACATCAACCAACGTTGGCTCGGCGGAACTTTGACCAACTTCGAAACGATCCAAAAGCGTATCAATCGCTTGAAGCAACTCGAAGCTTGGGAAGAAGACGGCACGTTCCAAGTATTGCCTAAGAAAGAAGTCATCCTTCTCCGCAAAGAGAAAGATCGTCTTGAGAAATTCCTGGGCGGTATCAAGAACATGAAGGGTCTTCCAAGCGCATTGTTCGTTATCGATCCTCGTAAAGAGCGCATCGCAGTAGCGGAAGCTCGCAAATTGGGTATCCCAATCGTAGGTATCGTTGATACGAACTGTGATCCGGATGAAATCGACTATGTAATCCCAGGTAACGATGACGCGATTCGCGCGGTTAAATTGTTGACTGGTAAGATGGCTGATGCCGTTGTTGAAGCTCACCAAGGTGAAGAAACAACAGCTTAATCGGGATTAAACGTATAAAGAATGAATTAAATGAAAAGGGTGGTTGGTAGGTGGATAACCTCTCACTGCCCTTTTTTTAAGATGTCAGAGCCAATAACGCTCATCAGTTGCGCTCCTGATTTCGCAAGGAAACGAATACTTAAAGCAGTCTGGCTTCTTGAAGAGCAGGTGTGCAGACATTTTGTCTTCAGGTCAGAAAGCACACTTCATCATACCAATTTGGAGGGAATTCTAATGGCAGTATCAGCTAGTGCGGTAAAAGAACTTCGCGAAAGAACAGGCGCAGGCATGCTGGATTGTAAAAAAGCGCTGGATGAAACAAATGGTGATATCGACAAAGCGATCGCGGTACTTCGTGAGAAAGGCTTGTCAGCAGCAGCTAACAAAGCTGGACGCGTTGCAACTGAAGGCGTTGTAGAATCCTATATTCACGGCGGCGGACGTATTGGCGTTCTCGTTGAAATCAACTGTGAAACCGACTTCGTAGGCAAAACAGATCAATTTAAAGAGTTTGCTCGCGATATCGCAATGCATATTGCTGCTGCAAATCCTAAATTTGTTCGTCGTGAAGAAGTTCCAACGGAAGAGCTTGAGAAAGAAAAAGAAATCTTGAAGAACCAAGCTTTGAACGAAGGCAAGCCTGAGAAAATCGTTGAAAAAATGGTTGAAGGCCGTATCAACAAGTACTATGAAGAGTATTGCTTGCTTGAGCAATCCTTCATCAAGGATCCGGACAAAACGATCAACACGCTGCTTAACGAAAAAATCAGCACGATCGGTGAGAACATCTCCATTCGTCGTTTTGCTCGCTTTGAGCTGGGCGAGGGCCTGGAGAAGAAACAAGACAACTTCGTTGAGGAAGTTATGGCCCAGGTGAATAAATAAGCCGAATAGGCTAATATAAGTATAGAAAAGAGTGGAACACACCTGTGTTCCTTCTTTTTTAAGAGATATAAAAGGCATAAAGAGAGATAAGATTGTTATAAACTCGGAGTGAAGGCTACCCTTATCTCACTAGAAAGAATGGAATCAAGTCTTAATTAGACGACCAGAAGTTTCTACTTGAGACGGATGTTTTTACCCGATTTTTATAAACCGTCAAGCAGTGCCGGTGTGTCTGTCTGTCGTTTTTCAAACGGGCGTCGTATTCTTAGGCGCCGTCTTAAAGTGGAGGGTTATCATTTGGAACAGCCTGTATATAAACGAGTGATATTGAAAGTCAGTGGGGAATCCCTTTCAGGGCAGAATGGATATGGTATTGATGCTGAGACGATCTCATCGATCGCTGAGCAGGTTCGAGAGGTGGTCGAGCTTGGTGTTGAGGTCGCTATCGTATGCGGCGGCGGAAACATCTGGCGCGGTATCGCCGGCAGCGCGAACGGAATTGACCGTGCAACGGCGGATTATATGGGAATGCTCGCCACGGTGATGAACTCTTTGGCTCTTCAGGATGCCCTGGAGCAGATCGATGTGCCGACTCGGGTACAAACCTCTATCTCAATGCAGCAAATTGCCGAGCCATATATCCGCCGCAGAGCCATTCGGCATTTGGAAAAAGGCCGTGTCGTCATTTTTGCGGCAGGAACAGGTAACCCTTACTTCTCCACCGATACGACTGCAGCGCTTCGCGCAGCGGAAATCGAAGCAGAAGTGATTCTCATGGCGAAGAATAAGGTGGACGGAGTGTACTCTGCTGATCCATTTAAGGATGAAACTGCCGAGAAGTACGAGCAGCTGACGTATCTAGACGTATTGAACAAAAACCTTGGGGTAATGGACTCTACAGCTTCATCGTTATGTATGGACAACAACATCCCGCTCATCGTCTTCGCTATCACGGAGCAAGGTAATATCAAGCGCGTCGTTCTGGGCGAGAAGATCGGAACGATCGTTAAAGGGAGTGTAGATTAATGCCGCAATCGGTGAAAAAGAATGCAGAAGAACGCATGGAAAAAGCGATCCTGTCTTTGAAACGTGACCTGGCAACTCTGCGCGCAGGGCGGGCAGCGCCGGCGCTGCTGGACCGGATCACGGTTGAATACTACGGAGCACCAACTCCGCTCAATCAGTTGGCGAACATCAGTACGCCGGATTCCAGAACGCTTATGATTCAGCCCTGGGACAAGTCGTCCTTGGCCGATATCGAGAAAGCGATCATGAAATCGGATATTGGATTGACACCGGCGAACGATGGCAATCAAATTCGTCTCGTCGTTCCTGCTCTGACGGAAGAGCGCAGAACCGAACTGGTAAAAATGACGAAGAAATTCGGCGAAGAAGCGAAAGTGGCCATCCGCAACATTCGCCGCGATGCCAACGATGACATCAAAAAATTGGAGAAAACGGATATTTCCGAGGACGAGTCCCGGAGACATCAGGAAGATATCCAAAAAGCGACGGATAAATTTATCGCAGAAGTCGACAAAGTCCTCGTTGCCAAAGAAAAAGAAATCATGGAAGTTTAAGAGACTTGTGGCCCCTCCGGTTTATGGTGGGGTTTGTCTCTTTTTTTGCAGAAAGATGCCTGGAGGAAATGGAATGATCAAACGGGTTCGATCGTGGTTGAATCAGGAGGACAGTCAGCAGACGCATCAGCTCTCTCCGGACAACATCCCTCATCATGTAGCTATCATCATGGATGGTAATGGACGTTGGGCGAAACGGCGCGGTATGCCGCGGATCGTTGGCCATCAGAACGGCATGAAGGCTGTTAAAAGAGCAGCCATTGCTGCTGATGATTTGGGAATTAAAATATTGACGATGTATGCTTTTTCTACAGAAAACTGGACACGTCCGAAGGATGAGGTCGATTTTCTTATGAAGCTTCCGCAAGAGTTCCTGGCTATTGAGCTTGAAGAGCTGATTGAGAAAAATGTTCAGGTCAGAATGATGGGGCATCCGGAAGAACTTCCGTCCCATACCGTGTCCGCGATGGAAGAAGCTGTTGCGAAGACAGCCGGCAATAACGGTCTTGTGCTTAACTTTGCGCTCAATTACGGCAGCCGTAAAGAGATCACGGAAAGTTTTAAAGCACTTGGACAAGAAATAAGTGACGGAATCCTTCGTCCTGAGGATATTACAGAGGAACTGATTGGCAGGCGGCTCCTCACAGGCGAATTGCCGGATCCGGATTTACTGATCCGTACAAGCGGCGAGCTGCGTCTGAGCAATTTTATGTTATGGCAGCTGGCGTATAGTGAGTTATGGTTTACTGACGCATATTGGCCGGAATTCACCAAGGATCACTTGGTGGAGGCAATAGCCGAATACCAACAAAGAACAAGACGCTACGGTGGACTGTCGTAGCCGATGGAGGATGGAACGTTTTGAAACAGCGATTGATTACCGGAATTATAGCGGGAGCGGTCTTTTTAGGATTATGTTTCATAGGCGGTCTGTGGTACCATCTTCTTATTCTGGCGATGGCACTAATCGGTTATTATGAGTTTCTGCGCATGACCAATACGGCACCGTTCGGAGGAACGGCATGGATAGGGTACGCGGGGGTGCTGTTGTTTGTATTCCCATGGGGTCCGCTTCAGTTGGATTTTCAGATCCCGTGGGAGCATGTTCTGTGGCTCCTGCTGCTCTTGTTTCTGCTGGCGACAGTGTTCACAAAAAATGTGATTGATATTAAGCGGGTCTCATTATTGTTTTTGGCGTCAGCTTATATCGGCATCGGTTTTTCCTTCATTGCCGAATCGCGACATGCTCCTGACGGTCATGGAATATTCTGGACTTTCCTGCTGTTGGCCTCTATCTGGGCAAGTGATGCAGGAGCCTATTTTGTCGGCCGTGCAATGGGCCGCCACAAATTATGGCCTTCCATCAGTCCGAACAAAACCATTGAAGGTGCGGTAGGCGGAGTTGTCATCGCCGTGTTCACTTCTTTGCTCTTTTCATTCTTCTCTGACGGATTCCTGGCAGCTGGACAAGCGATTCTAATCGGGTTGTCCTGCGCGGTAATCGGTCAGCTTGGGGATTTGGTACAATCCGCATATAAACGGGTGTATGGCATCAAGGATTCAGGCAAATTGCTGCCCGGACATGGAGGAATACTGGACCGATGTGACAGTTGGATCGTTGTATTTCCGTTCGTACATATATTGAGTCTCCTGCCTTACTGATGAAAGGAAAGATGTGCATGAAGAAAATCAGCATACTCGGCTCCACCGGTTCCATTGGTACGCAGACCTTGGACGTGGTGAGGATGCATCGGGAACAATTTCAGGTGGAGGGTCTGGCTGCAGGGAACAATTCGGACTTGCTGCTTCAGCAGGTTAAGGAATTTGCTCCGCGAAAAGTGTCGGTTGCTTCGAAAGAGCTTGCCGACAAAATCAGACATGACCTTCCCGCTGGAACAGAAATCTACTATGGCCGTGAAGGGCTGGTAGAGATAGCGGCAGGGACGGACGCGGAGTTGGTCGTTACAGCCGTTGTTGGAAGCATGGGCCTCCCTTCTACGCTTGCAGCGATTGAAGAGGGGAAAACGATCGGACTCGCCAATAAGGAAACCCTGGTGACTGCAGGTCACCTGGTTACTGCTCGTGCGGCGGCCAAAGGGGTAAAACTCCTGCCTATCGACAGTGAGCATTCCGCTATCTTCCAATGCTTGAATGGAGAACGGCAGGAGGATATTGAAAGGATTACCTTGACGGCATCCGGAGGCTCTTTTCGGGATTATACGCGTGAGCAGCTGGTCCATGTCACAGTGGAGGACGCGCTTAAACATCCCAACTGGTCTATGGGGGCGAAAATCACGATAGATTCAGCCACCATGGTGAACAAGGGGTTAGAGGTGATGGAAGCCCATTGGCTTTATCAGATTCCTTATGACAACATTTCCGTTCTTCTTCATCCGGAGAGCATTATCCATTCCTTTGTAGAATTCCGCGATTCCAGCATCATCGCACAGCTTGGCAATCCGGATATGCGGGTACCGATTCAATACGCGCTGACCTATCCGGAACGTTGGTCTTCGCCTGCTCCAAGGCTATCTCTGGCGGAGGCGGGCAAGCTTCACTTCCGGGAAATGGACCTTGAACGTTTTCCTTGTTTAAGGCTTGCTTATGAATGTGGTAAAATGGGTGGGACAGCACCAACGGTATTTAATGCAGCCAATGAAATCGCCGTTGCCCGGTTTCTGCGCAGTGAAATCTCTTTTCTGCGGATCGAAGAGATTATAGAAGAAGTGCTGCATGGTCATGACAACACACCGGAGCCGGCACTGGAGACGATTGAAGAGAGTGATCGGCTAGCACGTGAATTAGCTTCCCGACTATAGGAATTGAAGCTGTTTTTGAAATCTCCCTTGAAAAAAGCTGACGATTTGTGATTCTCTTGTGGACGATAGGAGAATAATGATAATCTATAGGGACATACTGCGTTCTCAGAGGAAAAGGGGGATGTAAAGAATTGGAAATGGTTCGGGTCGTTTTTTTAACGGTGCTCATGTTTTTTGTTATTGTTACCGTGCACGAATGGGGGCACTATTATTTTGCCCGGCGTGCCGGAATATTGGTTCGGGAGTTCGCGATTGGATTTGGTCCAAAGCTGTTCTCATATAAACGCCATGAAACCCAGTTCACGCTTCGTCTTCTTCCATTCGGGGGATATGCCCGCATGGCGGGAGAAGATCCGGAACTTGTCGAGATTCAGGCTGGTCAGACGATTGCGGTTCGATTGAATGCAGAGAATCAAGTGAAGAAGATTTA
The DNA here is from genome assembly GCF_004000885.1 of Paenibacillus glucanolyticus NBRC 15330. Classification (GTDB taxonomy): domain Bacteria; phylum Bacillota; class Bacilli; order Paenibacillales; family Paenibacillaceae; genus Paenibacillus_AQ; species Paenibacillus_AQ glucanolyticus. The sequence continues at coordinate 804,364 of NZ_BIMC01000001.1, read as the reverse complement.
CCTGGATCAACTTGACAACCGCAAAAATGTCATTCGCGGTGAAGTTCAGTTCATGGATATGGTCGATCGTTTATCGGTAAGGCTTGATGTGGATGGTGAATTCCAGCAATATGAAATCCATCCACAGGCGCTGACGGTTGCCAAAGGTGTTGAGACGCAGATCGCACCAAGAGACCGTCAGTTCGGCAGCAAGACCGTTGGTCAAAGAGCGCTTGCGATATTTGCAGGCCCTGTCATGAACTTCATCCTGGCCTTCATCCTCTTTGCCCTGCACATTCAAATGGCCGGAATTCCGGTGGATAATCCAACTTATGTGCAGATTGGTGAGATCACCAAAGGCATGCCTGCAGACGAAGCCGACCTCAAGGAAGGCGACATCATCGAGAGTATTAACGGAACCGCCATTGGTGCCGATTATCAGAAGATGATCGAATTGATTGCGGCTTCCCAGGACAAGCCGATGGAATGGACGGTACGACGGGGAGAGGAATCCTTCGATCTGACGTTAACCCCTCGCACGATGGAGGGACAGGAAGGCGGTAAGGTCGGGATTGTTCCTGAACTTCCTACTCGATCCGCCGGTCTAGGTGAGACGATTACCGGCTCCGGGACAGCGATGGTAGACACAACCAATATCATCTTCCAAGGATTCAGGCAGTTGATTCAGAAGTTCTCGATGGACGACCTTGGCGGTCCTGTACGAACGTTTGAGGTCACAGGCCAAATTGCAAAACAGGGCATTGAACAGCTGACCTACTGGGCGGCAATATTAAGCTTGTATCTAGGTATATTCAACCTGCTGCCGATTCCGGCACTGGATGGAAGCCGGCTTGTATTCTTAGGCATCGAAGCTTTACGAGGTAAACCTGTTGATCCGAATAGGGAAGGCATGGTTCACTTTGTCGGGTTTGCAATGCTGTTCCTGCTCATGATTGCAGTAACCTATAACGATATACTACGATTGATTAACGGATAGACCCCAGGTACGGCTCGGTGCGCCAGCCGCATCAGAGCCGTACCTTTTCTATTTCGGGGAGAATCCTAGTGCAGGACATATTTTTACAATTAAACAAGGCTGACTTCAATGTCGGCTTGCTCACACATATTGCCAAAATAACGTAAGTCAAGCCCCTGAATCAGGAGCGAAAGACCACGCGTTTTTATTAATGGGAGGAACACGATTTATATGTCTAAGGAATCGAAGGATAAACAATTCGTGACAGAGATCACGCCGCAAGGGGAAGATTTCTCGCGCTGGTATATTGATGTCATCAAAAAAGCCGACTTGATGGATTATTCTCCAGTCAGAGGATGTATCGTTTTCAAACCGGACGGTTATGAAATTTGGGAGCATATTCAAGCAGAGTTGGACCGTCGCTTTAAGGCAACGGGACACCGGAACGCCTACTTCCCTCTTTTTATTCCCGAGAGCTTTTTCCAGAAGGAAAAGGAGCATGTCGAAGGCTTTAACCCTGAGCTGCCTTGGGTAACGGAAGCAGCTGGCGAGAAGCTTGAAGAACGTCTGGCTATCCGTCCGACTTCGGAGACGATGTTTGGGCATATGTACTCCAAATGGATTCAATCCTATCGTGATCTCCCTGTGCTGATTAACCAGTGGGCGAACGTGGTACGCTGGGAAAAACGCACATTGCCGTTCCTGCGTACAAGTGAGTTTTTATGGCAGGAAGGCCACACCGCTCACGAGACGGAAGTGGAAGCTAGAGGGGAAACTATGCAAATGCTCGATATCTACCAGCAGTTTGTGGAGGATTATCTTGCGATTCCGGTCATTAAAGGGCAGAAGACTCCTTCGGAGAAATTTGCAGGAGCTGTTGATACGTTCTCCATCGAAGCGATGATGAAGGACGGACGGGCTGTTCAAGCGGGTACCTCTCACTACATGGGCACCAATTTCTCGCAAGCCTTTGAAATTCAATATTTGAACCGTGAAAATACATTGGAATATGCACATACCACTTCCTGGGGTGTCAGCACACGTCTGATCGGTTCCCTCATTATGGTCCATGGGGATGACCGGGGCTTGGTGCTTCCTCCTAAAGTCGCACCGACTCAAGTAATCATGATCCCGATTGGTCCTCCGAAGACAAGAGAGGCTGTTGTAGGACGTACGGACGAGCTGTTCCGTGAACTGAAGTCCGCCGGTATTCGTGTGCGGGTTGATGACAATCCGGATGTGCGTCCAGGCTGGAAATTTAATGAATATGAAATGCGCGGAGTACCGGTACGTCTGGAGATTGGACCGCGTGACATGGAGAATGGCGTCTGCGTGCTGGTCTCACGCATTACGGGTGAGAAGAAAATAGTAGAGCAGGCAAACCTGACACAGGAAGTGCAGTACATGCTGGAGCAGGTGCACCAAGAAATGTTTGAGCGTGCGAAGCAGTTCCGTGAAGACCATTTCTATTCGGTAGAGACACTGGATGAAATGAAAGACAGCATGGAAGAGAAACGCGGCTTTACATTGGCAGGTTGGTGCGGATCGGAAGCTTGTGAAGATACGGTGAAACAAGAAACCGGTGCTACAAGCCGAAATATTCCTTTTGAACCGGCTGAGAAGAAAACCAATTGCCTCGTATGTGGTGAAGCTGCGAAGCATACTGTTTTGTTCGCCAGAGCGTACTAGTATATCGATATTATGAATTCAGCGGGATAGGTTCGGCGAAGGCAGGGCCTTCGTCAAGTCCCGGAGTTCATCATCTGGAGTAAGCTTCCGGATGGCAGTATGGCGGACGCTCTCTTTATTGGAGCAGGACGAATGGGTGCTGCCGGCGGAGGCTTTATTCTGTTTTTTTCTGAGAATGTATGCTGGGAGAAGAATTTTTATAGTTTTTGTGCATTGCAGGGGGAGGGAACCATGGGCACAACAGAAGATAAAAGGAAGCGATTTGAACTGCTGATGAAGCAGGGAGAAGTTCCGGCCAATCTGGTGGAACCCTATTTTTTGGATGGCGTGATTGAGCAAGTAGAGACAAGCCGGGCGAGCAAGGACTGGAGAATAACCGTTCTTAAGGACACCTTGGTTCCGTCCGAGGTCTACCGTACATTCTGTCTGAGGATTCAGGAGAAGATGAGCCATATCGCCAAGATCAAATTTGTATTCCGGTATGGGAGCAGCGTTCCTGAAGCAGATATCGTGCAAGAGTACTGGAGTTTGTTTTTGGAATGGGCCCATCGGGAAATTCCTTCGGTGAATGGGTGGATGACAAGGGCCAAACATGAGGTGGAGGATGGACAAGTCCTTCTCTCCATGTCGGACGGCATGTCACTTGAGCTTGCCCGCAAGAAGCAGATCGATGCAGCCATTACCCGTTTCTTCGGACAATACTTTGATCTGACGCTGCGTGTGAAAATGCAGGTTGGAGATAACGGTCAGGCGGCTTATGAGGAGTTCGAGCAGAAGAAGCGCGAGGAAGAGCGCGAGGTCATCGAGCAGATCATGAGCAGCATGGAAGCTGAGCTGGATGCGGAGGATGAGGAAGAGGGCGCGGTTCGGCTGCAGGTCGGGTATGATATCAAGGATCAGCCGGTTCCGCTCCAGGATATCCAAGACGAAGAGAAGAAAATTACGATTCAGGGGACCATCTTCGGATTGGATCGTAAGGAGCTTCGCAACGGCAGTACGTTATTCACATTCTATCTGACAGATTTCAGTGATTCCTTGCAAATGAAAATGTTTGGCAAGACGAAGGATGAACTTAAGGTATTGAGCCTGCTTGAAAACGGCAAGTGGGTGAAGGCGCGCGGACGTGTGGAATATGACCGCTTCATGCAGGTACCGGAACTTGTTATGATTCCGTCGGATCTGGGAGAGGTGCCTTCTCCCCCGAGCCGGAAGGATAATGCAGCCGAGAAGCGGGTGGAATTCCACCTTCACACAACGATGAGCACCATGGATGCCGTCACGCCGATCGACCGGTATATCAAGACAGCGGCCAGTTGGGGCCATAAAGCCATTGCCGTAAGCGATCACGGCGGTGTTCAGTGTTATCCCGATGCAGCCAAGAATGCCAAGAAACACGGGATCAAAATGATGTACGGCATCGAGGCCAATGTCGTGAATGATGCCGTCAACATCGTGGAACAGGCACAGCCGATTGAACTCAGCAGTGCGACTTATGTGGTGTTTGATATTGAGACTACTGGTTTGTCCATCACCGCAAATAAAATCATCGAGCTTGCAGCCGTTAAAATGAACGAAGGTAAAGAGATTGACCGGTACGCTACCTTTGTGAACCCGCACGAGAGAATTCCGTATCACATCCAGCAATTGACCAACATCAATGACGATATGGTTAAGAATGCCCCCGAGCTGGAGCCGGTGCTCAAAGAGTTTGTGGATTTCGTAGGCGATGCCGTGCTCGTGGCGCATAATGCGCGATTTGATATGGGCTTCATTCAGGCAGCATTGAAGAATGCAGGCATGGATACCCTGGACAATCCGTATCTGGATACGCTGGAGCTGGCCCGTCTTGTGCATCCGGGACTCAAGAATCACCGTCTTAACACCATGGCTGACAAGTATAAGGTTCTACTGGAGAGCCATCACCGTGCGATTGATGATACAGTTGCGCTGGCAGGGATTCTGAACGGACTGCTTGGCGATGTGGAAAAAACAAAAGGCGTCAAAATCCTGGACCGCCTTAACGATTATGTTGGGACAGATCTGTCCAACACGCGTCCATTCCACTGCGGTATTTATGCACTGAACATGACTGGCAAGAAAAACCTGTACAAGCTGGTCTCCATGTCCCATACCCAATATTTCAAGCGCGTGCCCTGCATCCCTAAATCCAAACTTCAAGAGATGCGGGATGGGTTGCTCGTGCTGTCCGGCTGTGAAAAGGGAGAGTTCTTCGAAACGGTGCTGAACAAGACGGAGGAGGAGGCCGAAGAAATCGCAGATTTCTACGATGTTCTGGAGATTCAGCCTTTGACGATGTACATGCACCTCGTGGATAAGGGACTGGTCGGCAGCCCCGAAGAGATTAAAACGGCGATTTCCAAAATCGTACGCATCGGGGAGAAGCTGAACAAGCCGGTCATTGCTACAGGGAATGTGCATTATCTCGAACCACGGGACAAGCTGTTTCGGGATATTACCATTCATGGCATTACCGGTTTCAGCCCGCTCAAGGATTTGCGCAAGCCGGATGCCCATTTCCGGACCACGGAAGAGATGCTGGAGGAATTCGAGTTCTTGGGTCAGAGCAAATGTTATGAGGTTGTTGTGACTAACACGAACGAGCTCGCGGACCGCTTTGAAGAATTAGAGTTATTCCCGGATAAACTGTTTACTCCAATCCTTGAGGGTGCGGATGAAGAGATTCGTAACACTTGCTACGATACGGCCAAGTCGATCTATGGGGAGAACTTGCCTGAAGTCGTGGTCGCGCGGCTGGAGAAAGAACTGGAGCCGATTATCAAATACGGTTTCTCAGCGAACTATCTGATTTCCGAGAAACTGGTTAAAAAATCGAACCGGGACGGCTATTTGGTAGGCTCGCGGGGATCGGTAGGCTCTTCCGTTGTTGCCACATTCCTTGGCATATCCGAGGTTAACCCGCTCCCCGCTCATTATATTTGCATCAATAGTGATTGCAAGCATAGCGAATGGTTCCTGGACGGCAGCGTTCCGAGCGGTTTCGATTTGCCCGACAAAGCATGTCCGGAGTGCGGAAACATGATGAAAGGCGAGGGACAGGATATACCTTTCGAAACGTTCCTCGGTTTCAAAGGGGACAAGGTTCCCGATATTGACTTGAACTTCTCCGGTGAATATCAGCCGCTTGCCCATAATTTCACCAAGGAGATGTTTGGTGAGAAGAACGTCTTCCGTGCCGGCACCATCGGTACCGTGGCAGAAAAGACGGCTTTTGGTTTTGCCAAGAAGTATGAGGAGCACAACAACAAGCGCTGGCGCGGTGCGGAATTGAACCGGCTTGCGTCAGGCTGTACCGGCGTTAAACGGAGCACGGGTCAGCATCCCGGCGGGATTGTTGTTGTACCGGATTATATCGAGGTGGAAGAGATAACGCCTGTGCAGTTTCCGGCGGACGACGTCAACGCCGAGTGGAAAACAACGCATTTTGACTATCATGCCTTTGAGGCGAATCTTCTCAAGCTGGATATACTCGGTCACGATGATCCGACCATGATGAGAATGCTTCAGGATTTGACCGGGGTGGATCCAACCACCATTCCGATGAATGATCCGAAGGTCATGAGTATGTTCAACTCCACGGAATCCCTGGGTGTAAGGCCAGAGCAAATACGCTCGCCTGTGGCTACATTCGGTGTTCCGGAGATGGGGACAAAATTCGTTCGCCAGATGCTGGTTGAATCCCAGCCATCGAGTTTTGCCGACTTATTGCAAATTTCGGGCCTGTCCCACGGGACCGGCGTTTGGCTTGGCAATGCCCAGGAGTTAATCAAGAATGGCACATGCAACATCAAAACCGTAATCGGCTGTCGTGACGATATCATGTTATTTCTGATCTATAAGGCCGGTATGGACGCAAGCCTCGCATTTAAGATCACGGAAAGCGTGCGTAAAGGCCGGGGGCTGTCGCAGGAATGGATCGACGAGATGAAGAGATGCAAAGTGCCGCAGTGGTACATTGATTCCTGTCTTAAAATCCAGTACATGTTCCCCAAAGCCCACGCCGCCGCATATGTTATTTCAGCGGTGCGAACGGCTTACTTCAAGCTGTATTATCCGATTGAATATTACGCAACGTACTTCTCGGTACGTGCCGAGGATTTTGACATTGAATTATGCTGTCAGGGCTATGAAGCGATATACCGGCGCATTGAAGAGATCGAGCAGCTGGGTTTTGGAGCGAGTCCGAAGGAAAAAGGAATGCTGCCGATTTTGGAGATGGCGCTGGAAATGACCGCAAGGGGATTCAGCTTTAAGAATATCGACCTCTATCAGTCGGATGCGCTAAGATTCAAGGTGGATGGAAATTCACTCATTCCGCCATTCTCGGCCTTGCAGGGGATCGGGGATAACGCGGCCCGCAACATTGCCGCCGCGAGGGAATTCGGCGAGTTCCTCTCCATTGAGGATTTCCAGCAAAAATCGAAGGCGAGTAAAACCGCGGTGGAGCTGTTAACCCAGATGGGCTGCTTCCGTGGTCTGCCGGAGAGTAATCAGTTATCATTGTTCTAATTCTTGTCATTCTTTAATTGCCATGACGCCTTGACAGTCAAGGAGTCATACTTGTCACTATTACCAGACTATGTTATAATTTTTTTGGTAATCATGGAGATAAAACCGTTGTGTAAAGAGTGGGGCAACCCACTCTTTACTCTTTGGTATATAGGAAATGAAGTTGGAGGTTATGTTCTTTGAGCACATCAAAGATTAAAACGACTGTGGAAGAAATGGTGCAGCCGTATTTGAATGAACACGGCTTTGAACTGGTAGATGTGGAATACGTTAAGGAAGGAAGCAACTGGTTCCTGCGCGTGTTTGTTGACAAAGACGGCGGCATTGACATTGACGATTGCGGTTTGATCAGTGAATACTTGAGCCAGAAGCTGGACGAGAACGATCCGATTCCGACAGCTTATTTTCTTGAAGTCTCTTCTCCTGGCGCGGAACGTCCTCTGAAGAAGAAAGAGGATGTTGCGAAGTCTGTTGGCAAGAACGTGTTTGTTACCGTATACGAGCCGATTAACGGATTGAAAGAGTTTGAAGGCAAACTGGAATCCTTTGATAACGAGGAGCTTGTCATTCAAACCGTCAAGAAGCAGTACGTCATTCCATATGCAAAAGTAGCCAGTGCCAGATTGGCCATCATTTTTTAAACGGAAGTTTTGAAAGGGGGAACCGATTTTCAATGAGTATGGATTTTATTGAAGCGATGAACGAGTTGGAGAGAGAAAAGGGCATCAGCAAAGATGTGCTGTTTGAAGCCATTGAAGCGGCACTGATCTCAAGTTACAAACGCAATTTCAACACAGCACAGAATGTCCGCGTTGACATGAATCGTAACACGGGCGTCATCAAGGTGTTTGCACGGAAGCTGATTGTGGACGAGGTTCTGGATCCGCGGACAGAAATTTCACTGCATGCAGCCCGGGAAATCAATCCGCATTTTCAGATTGAAGATATAGCGGAAATCGAGGTTACGCCTCGCGATTTCGGACGGATCGCAGCTCAAACGGCAAAGCAAGTTGTCACCCAGCGCATTAGAGAAGCCGAACGCGGCCTGATCTACAGCGCTTTTATTGACAAGGAAGACGACATTGTAACCGGTACGCTGCAGCGTCAGGATATGCGCAACATCTACATTGATCTTGGCAAGATTGAAGCTGCGCTGCCGCTGACCGAGCTCATGCCGAACGAGAAGTTTAAGCATGGCGACCGGATCAAGGCGTACATTACCAAGGTTGAGAACACAACGAAGGGTCCGCAGATTATGCTGTCCCGTACGCATCCAGGTCTGTTGAAGCGCCTGTTTGAGCTTGAAGTGCCTGAAATCTTTGATGGCGTGGTTGAAATTCGCTCGGTTGCACGTGAAGCTGGATTCCGATCCAAAATTGCGGTGTATTCCCGTAACGACGAAGTCGATCCGGTAGGCTCATGCGTAGGACCGAAAGGTATGCGCGTACAGACGATTGTTAATGAGCTTCGCGGCGAAAAAATTGACATCGTACGCTATTCCGAAGAAGTTGAAGAGTACGTGGCCAATGCACTCAGCCCATCCAAAGTACTTGAAGTCCAGGTATTTGAAGATGAGAAGATGGCACGCGTAATCGTTCCGGATTATCAGCTTTCGCTTGCAATTGGAATCAAAGGTCAGAATGCTCGTCTTGCGGCGAAACTGACAGGCTGGAAGATTGACATTAAGAGCGAAAGTCAAGCGGAACAGGAATTTGGCAGACCGAAATCCCAATCTGGTGAAATGCACCAGGATTCCGTCTCTGTCGATTAATTCCAAGTGACGGGGGGTTGTCGTCTTGAAACAGAGAAAGATACCACTGCGCAAATGTGTAGCGTGCCAGGAAATGATGCCGAAGAAAGAGCTTATCCGGATTGTAAGGACACCTGAGGATGCCGTCCTGATCGATCTCACCGGCAAAAAGTCGGGACGGGGAGCTTATTTATGCGGTAAAGTTTCCTGCTTCAAGCTGGCACACAAAAATAAGTCGTTAGATCGAGCGTTGAAACAGCATGTGAAACCTGAGATCTATGAACAGTTGGCACAGGATTTTATCAAGGTTGAAGATGAATTCCTGGCTGCAAAAGAGAGTGCTGCCGATGATGAATAGGGCGCTTTCTCAGCTCGGCCTGGCCATGAGGGCAGGTAAGGTGGTTACCGGAGATGAGATCGTGCTCAAAGGCATCCGGTCTTCTGAAGCAAAATTGGTTATTCTGGCGGGTGACGCCTCAGATAATACAAAAAAGAAGTTCCGCGATAAATGCGGTTCTTATAAAATCCCTCTGGTAATCGGATTTGACCGGGAAAGTCTGGGCACAAGTGTAGGTAAACCCGAGCGGGTTGTGCTGGCAGTTACGGATCAAGGATTCGCAGAAATGATCTCCAAGAAAATGGAGACAATGTCGGAGGTGGAGTATATTGAGTAAACAAGAAAACAAAGACAATAAACTTCGAGTGTACGAATATGCTAAATCGTTGAACATGAGCAGTAAAGAAATTATTACGATACTTAAGCGTTTAAACATTCCGGTCAATAATCATATGAGCGTAATGGAGAACGATACGGTGTCCAAGGTTGAACAATTCTTCAAAGATATCAAATCCAACGCTGCTGCCAAGCGGGATAGTTCAGAATCTTCCCGAAACGAGAACCGTAAACCTTCGGTTTCCGGAGCCAGTCCGGCTGCAGCGGTATCCAATATTAAATCAGAGGGTACCACCTCTAATGTAAGTACCGAAGGCAGCCGTAATGGGCAGGACGGTATGCGTAATTCAGGACAGCGAGCACCAGGACAACAAGGTCAAAGCCAGCCCAAAAAACAACAGGAAAAGCAGGTAGGTATGAATAGTAGAACTAATCAAAACAACCAGAGTGCTTCAGGTTCCCAGCGTCCCCAAGGAGGACAGGATACCCGAAGAAGTCAGTCTGGCTCCACTCAAGGAGTCCAGCAAAACAATCGTAGCCAAGCATCCAGACCGGCAGGCAGCACGCAGACCGGTTCACGTCCACAGGGCGGAGGTCAAGGGGGTGCACGTCCGCAAGGCAGTAATCAGACTGGATCGCGTCCGCAGGGAAGCAACAACCAAGGCGGAGCACGTCCACAGAGCAAACCGGGTGGAACCGGTGGCGGTTTTTCCAGCTCCAACAACAATAGCAATAACAGCCAGAACCGCGGTTCCAGAACCAACAACAACAATAACAACCGTCAAGATTCCAAGCGATTTGATGACAACAATCGTCAGGGAGGATTCCGTGGCAACAATCGCGGTGGGAAGAACAACCGTGGCCGGAATCAGTATAATCAGCAGCCGCCTCGTGAGAAAATCGACAACACGCCGAAGAAAATTATCGTCCGTGGCAACATGACCGTCGGTGAAACGGCGAAGCTGCTTCATAAGGACGCTTCCGAAGTCATCAAGAAGCTGATTTTCCTCGGCGTGATGGCCACCATCAACCAGGAGCTGGATATCGATACCATTCTGCTGCTTGCTGGGGAGTTTGGTGTTGAAGTCGAAGTGAAAATTCCGGTTGAGGAAGATCGTTTTGAGACCGTTGAAGAAAATGATACTCCTGAAGAATTGAAAGAGCGTCCACCGGTCGTTACGATCATGGGTCACGTCGATCACGGTAAAACAACGCTGCTTGATGCAATCCGCTCAACTAACGTAACGGGTGGCGAAGCTGGCGGCATTACCCAGCATATCGGTGCTTATCAAGTTGAAATTAACAACAAGAAGATTACGTTCCTGGATACACCGGGTCACGAAGCCTTTACAGCTATGCGTGCACGTGGTGCGCAAGTAACGGATATGACCATTATTGTGGTGGCAGCGGACGACGGCGTAATGCCTCAAACGGTGGAAGCTATTAACCATGCGAAAGCAGCTGGACTGCCAATCATCGTTGCCGTGAACAAAATTGATAAGCCGGATGCCAACCCGGATAAAGTGAAACAAGAGCTGACGGAATATGAGTTAGTGCCTGAAGAGTGGGGCGGAGATACCATCTTTGTTAACGTCTCGGCGAAACAGCGCATGGGTATGGAAGACTTGCTTGAAATGATCCTTCTGGTAGCGGAAGTCAATGAATACAAAGCAAATCCTGACAAGCGTGCGCGCGGTACCGTTATTGAAGCTGAGCTGGATAAAGGCAGAGGCCCGGTAGCACGTATTCTCGTTCAGCATGGTACGCTTAAAGTGGGAGACGCGTTTGTAGCGGGCAACTGCTTCGGACGTATTCGTGCAATGGTTAATGACAAAGGCCGTCGCTTAAAAGAAGCGGGTCCTTCAACGCCGGTTGAAATTACCGGTTTGACTGAAGTTCCGGGTGCCGGCGATCCGTTTATGGTGTTTGAAGATGAGCGTAAAGCTCGTAACATCGCTGATAAACGTTCGATTACCCATCGTCAATCCGAGCTGAACACGAACACCCGCGTTACGCTGGATGATCTATTCCAGCACATTAAAGACGGCGAGATCAAAGATCTTAACGTGATCATCAAAGGTGACGTACAAGGCTCTGTTGAGGCACTGAAAGGTTCCTTGAACAAAATCGAAGTGGAAGGCGTTCGCGTCAAAATCCTCCACAGCGGTGCCGGTGCGATCACGGAATCCGATATTATTTTGGCAGCTGCCTCCAACGCGATTGTTATCGGCTTCAACGTTCGTCCGGACGTTCAAGCGAAGCAAACCGCAGAGCAGGAGAAGGTTGATATTCGTCTGCACCGTGTAATATATAATGTAATCGAGGAAATTGAGCAAGCTATGAAGGGGATGCTCGATCCGGAGTACAAAGAAGCCGTGATCGGTCATGCGGAAGTCCGCAGCACCTTTAAAGTGAGTAAAGTGGGTACGATTGCTGGATGTATGGTGACATCCGGTAAAATTGCACGTAATGCAGAAGCTCGCTTGATCCGTGACGGTATTGTCGTTCATGAAGGCAAGATCGATTCCCTCAAGCGTTTTAAAGATGACGCTAAAGAAGTGGCACAGGGTTATGAGTGTGGTATTACCTTGGTAAGCTATAGCGACGTCAAAGAAGGGGACATCATCGAAGCCTTCATCATGGAGACGGTAGAGCGCTAACGAATGAGGTGATCAGAGATGGCAAAAATCAGAACTGGGCGCGTAGGCGAGCAGATTAAAAAAGAGCTCAGCCAACTGATCCAAACGGAAATGAAAGACCCAAGAATCGGTTTTATCACAGTGACCGGTGTTGATGTAACAAATGACCTGTCTCAAGCGAAGATCTACCTGAGCGTACTCGGCGACGATGAACAGAAGGCAGCTTCCTTGAAAGGTCTGGAGAAGGCAAGCGGCTTTCTCCGTTCAGAGCTAGGCAAGCGAATTCGTCTCCGGCATGTGCCAGAGCTGATCTTCAAATTCGATGATTCCATCGCGTATGGCAGCCACATTGAGAAGCTGCTTACCGAAATTGTTGATCGTGAAGAGAAATAGAGTGATTTGATTTACGATCACTAATCGCGGTCTGGTTATGGAAAGTTCGTCGATACACGTGGTTTTTATAAAGGAGAGGGCGAATGCAGACCTATGAACAAGAGCTGCAGCAGGTGAAGTCATACCTGTTGGAGCACGATGATTATTTGGTTGTGTCGCATGTTCAGCCCGACGGAGATGCAGTCAGTTCCACCCTTGCGGTGGGCTGGCTTCTCTCATGTCTGGGCAAGAAATTCACCATGATCAACGAGGGACCCATTCCGAAGCGCATGAGAGCCCTGTGGCACGCGGAAGACATCCTGAATCTGTCCGAACAACAGCCAGGAAGAACATTCTCGCATGTCATTTGTGTGGACTGTGCGGATTTTGCTAGAGTAGGCTATACTCAAAAGGTATTTGCGGATCATGCAAGCATCGTAAATATCGACCATCATCCAACCAATGATCGGTATGGGGCAATCAACCTTGTGGTGCCAGAGGCTGCTGCAACCGCGGAAATCCTGTATGATCTGCTGAATTTGTTTGATGTGAATTGGGATGCCGAGATTGCAACGGCCATTTATACGGGTTTGTTGACGGATACAGGCGGGTTCCGTTATTCCAATACATCGCCCAAGGTAATGAGTATTGCGTCTGATCTGTTGTCCTATGGGGTGAATGGACCGGAAATTGCGGAAACTTTATTGGAAGAAATGACGCTTCCGCAGATGAAGGTTTTGGTTCAGGCGTTAAATACGTTAAGTTTATCGGATGATGGCAAAATAGCATGGGTAAACGTAACCCCTGAGCATATGGAAATATGCGGTGCTGTCAGCGAAGACCTTGAGGGCATCGTCAATTATCCCCGAAACATTCAGGGAGTCGAAGTTGGAATCCTGTTTAAATCTCTGAAGTCCGGAGTGGTCAAGGTAAGCTTGCGTTCAGCCGGAAAAGTTGATGTAGCTGCATTGGCGCAGGTTTTCGGCGGAGGCGGCCACGTACGGGCAGCAGGCTGCAGCGTCGAGGGCGAACTTCATGACATCATTCCAAGAGTGGTAGAGCAGGTGAAATTAAAGTTATGATGCAATTAGAAGGCATTTTGGCCGTTCATAAACCCGCAGGTTGGACATCTCATGATGTGGTAGCCAAAGTCCGGGGAATCCTCCGGATGAAGCGGATTGGACATACAGGTACGCTGGACCCCGAAGTAACGGGGGTGCTTCCGTTATGTCTTGGCAGAGCAACACGGGTTGTGGAATACTTGCAGGAACTGCCTAAGGAGTACCATGCGGTTCTCCGGCTGGGATATTCGACGGACACAGAGGATATTACCGGAAGTGTGACAGAAACGGCAGATGAAGTTCATGTAACGAAGAATGAAGCCATTGAAGCGCTGCAATCTTTTATGGGCCCAATCTCTCAAGTCCCCCCTATGTATTCGGCTGTCAAGATCAATGGCAAACGGTTATACGAACTTGCCAGAGAAGGAAAGACCGTGGAACGCAAGAGTCGTACCGTAACGATTCATGAAATCGAAATGACGGATTTTGATGCTGAGGGCGAGTACACGGACATTTCATTTCGAGTGCTGTGCTCCAAAGGTACATACATCCGTACGCTTTGCGTAGATATTGGACGAAAGCTCGGCCTGCCTTCGGTCATGGTCAAGCTGGAACGTACGGTGTCGGCAGGAATCACGGAGCAGCAGTGCTTGACTCTGGAGCAGATTGAGCAGTTCATGAAGGAAGGAACGCTGCATACGAGGCTTATTCCCGTGGACCAAGCGATTCACAATCTGCCGGAGCATACCGTGTCTGAAGAGAAAACGGAAGCTGCATTGCAGGGACAACGATTGTCTTCGAGAGCGGTGGAGCCGGCTGTCGACAGTTCGGAGCCTATTCGCTTGTACGATATAAAGGGAAACTTTCTGGGAATCTATAAGCGCCAGGAGGAAACAGGGGCTATCGTTCCGGTGAAAGTATTTTCCTAAGTATGACTGGATTTAGTGAGTGGAGGTGAGAAATCATGAGAATTGTTTCTTTATCTTATCCTGTATCTGCTGAAATAGCGCATGAAGCAGCCGAGCCGAAGGTTGCCGCAATTGGTCAGTTTGACGGTCTTCATCTGGGGCATGCCAGCGTGCTTTCAACCGCTGTGAATATTGCGCGGGACAATGGAGTACCAGCTGCACTCATTACCTTTTACCCTCATCCAAAAGACGTGATTGGTAAAGGGAGCTACGAGGGGTATCTTACGCCCCAGCCCGATAAGCAGCAGCTGCTTGAAGAGATGGGCATTGATATTCTGTACATTGTTGAGTTCAATAAAGAATTTTCCCAAGTGAGTCCGGAAACCTTTGTTGAAGAGATGTTATTGCCCTTAAATCTTCAAACGGCGGTTGTCGGATTTGATTTCCGTTTTGGTCATAAAGGCGCTGGCGACGCAGTCAAACTTCAGGAGCTTGGTGAAGGCAGAATGACTGTCGTTACGGTTCCGCCATTTTTGGTCGATGGGGAGAAGGTCGGAAGTTCATCTATTCGGATCGCACTGAAAACGGGACAGCTGTCGGATGCTAACCGTTGGTTCGGACGGAATTACCGGATCCGGGGCAGTGTCATTCATGGGGAAAAGCGGGGAAGAAAGATCGGTTTTCCAACTGCTAACCTGGAATTGACGGATCCTTACGTTGTACCGGCGTTAGGCGTTTACGCAGTCCGGGCGCGGACCAATAAGCATGACAACTGGATTCCGGGCGTGATGAACATCGGTGTGAAGCCAACCTTCCATGAAGGAATCACGGAGCCCATCTTCGAGGTGCATCTGTTTGATTTTGAAGGGGATCTATATGATCAAATCATGACGGTGGATATTGTTCAATATATCCGCAAGGAGCATAAATTCGAATCGGTTCAAGAGCTTGTAGAATGGATTCAGAGGGATGCGGTTGAAGCCCGAAGAATATTGAATGTCAGCGAATAAACGATTTGGGACAAATTGTACTGAACTGATTTTCTTTTTCAGGTAAAGTATGCTATACTCTTAGAGGTTGCCCGGAGTGTGGGCAATATTAACCTTGGCTTGGATGTTCGATCTCACCGTCGGTACCTGGGCCAATGGCGATTATAATGAGGGAGGTGAACAGGATGGCATTGACTCAAGAACGTAAACAACAACTGATTGACGAGCACAAAACTCATGAGTCCGATACAGGATCCCCAGAAGTGCAAATCGCTATCCTAACGGAAAACATTACGAACTTGACTGACCACTTGCGTACGCACAAGAAGGATCATCATTCCCGTCGTGGATTGTTGAAAATGGTCGGCCAACGCCGTAAGTTGCTTGCATACTTGAAAAACAAGGATGTTAAACGTTACAGTGCTTTGATCGAGAAGCTTGGATTGCGTCGCTAATCATCCATAAGATGTGCCGAAAACAGCCTGGTTGTCCACTGTCCTTCTTGGAACGACAGCGGCGCAGCCGGGCTCTTTTCTAAGTATTGTACAATTTACTGTTTTCGTGCTCCCCCACAAAGTACTGCGTACGCTTCATAGCCTAAACTCCACTTTGTGGGGTTATCTTAATATATATTCTTTTTTTAGATTGTAGGCGTGTCTGTTCGCTTGAGTTTCGTTTGACGGTTATAACCAGGGATGGTCTATGCGGAGAATGTTCTATACGGTTCGGGTTGTTCCTGTACATAGGTTAGTGATGTTGGACCGATGGATGGCTCTGGTTTGGAAATGTGGACAGCGTTTTGCAAAAAAACATTGATGTTAGAAGATTTCAAAAAATTTATCCCCATGAGGAGGGAATATATGGAAACACGTGTTGAAATGCAGCTTGGCGGAAGACCCCTCGTGTTCGAAACAGGGCGCCTTGCGAAGCAGGCAAATGCGGCTGTTATGATTCGTTACGGCGAAACAGCAGTCCTGTGTACAGTGACAGCTTCCAGTGAACCGAAGGATTTGGATTTCTTTCCATTAACGGTCAACTACGAGGAGAGATTGTACGCAGTCGGTAAAATTCCGGGTGGATTTATTAAACGGGAAGGCAGACCGAGCGAGAAAGCGATTCTTGCCAGCCGTCTGACAGACCGTCCGATTCGTCCGCTGTTCCCGGAAGGATTCCGTAATGATGTTCAGGTTCTGAACCTGGTTATGAGTGTGGATCAGGATTGTGAGCCGGAAATCGCGGCTATGATCGGTACTTCCGCAGCTCTGAGTATCTCGGATGTGCCTTTCAACGGTCCGATTGGCGGCGTAGCCGTAGGGCGTGTGGATGGCAATTTTGTCGTGAATCCGGATATTGCACAGCAGGAAGCAAGTGATATCTATCTAGTTGTATCAGGTACTAAAGACGCCATCATGATGGTTGAAGCTGAAGCGAACGAAGTTCCTGAGGAAGTCATGCTGGAAGCCATCATGTTCGGACATGAGGAAATCAAGAAAATCGTAGCTAAGATCGAAGAGCTCGTGGCTGCTTGCGGTAAAGAGAAAATGGCAGTTAAGCTCCATGCTGTCAATGAAGCGGTGAATCGTGAAGTGCGTGATTTCGCCGCAGCTCGTCTGGTTGAAGCCGTTCGCATCGAGGAGAAACATGCCCGCCAGGATGCAATTGACGCCATCAACGAAGAAGCGTATACCGTGTTTGAAGAGAAGTATATCGAGACTCCTGAATTGTTGAAGGATGTTAAAGAGGTGCTTCACGATATCGTGAAGGAAGAAGTCCGACGTCTGATTACGCATGACAAGGTTCGTCCGGATGGCCGTGGTCTGTCTGAGATCCGTCCTATCGATTGTGATACTAGCCTGCTTCCTAGAACGCATGGTTCCGGTCTGTTTACGCGTGGACAAACCCAAGCTCTCAGCGTATGTACTCTAGGTGCCCTTGGCGATGTGCAGATTCTCGATGGTATCGATCTGGAAGAGACTAAGCGTTTCATGCATCACTACAACTTCCCGCCATTCAGCGTAGGGGAAGCTCGTCCACTTCGTGCTCCAGGCCGTCGTGAAATCGGGCATGGAGCGCTCGGCGAGCGTGCCTTGTCCAAAGTCATTCCGAACGAAGTTGAGTTCCCGTACACGATTCGCCTGGTGTCAGAAGTTATTGAATCGAACGGTTCGACTTCCCAAGCCAGCATATGCGCAAGCACACTGGCTATGATGGATGCAGGGGTACCCATCAAAGCTCCTGTAGCCGGCGTAGCGATGGGCTTGATCAAGGACGGGGATCATGTCTCCATTCTAACGGATATTCAAGGCATGGAAGACCATCTTGGCGATATGGACTTTAAAGTTGCAGGTACGCCTGAAGGGGTTACCGCCATTCAAATGGATATCAAAATCGATGGAATCGACCGTGCGATTTTGCAGGAAGCTCTGCAGCAGGCAAAAGAAGGACGCATGCACATTCTTGGGAAAATGGCAGAAGCCATTCAGCAGCCAAGAACGAGCTTGTCCCAATATGCGCCTAAAATTATTACCATGCAGATCAATCCGGACAAAATTCGCGATGTAATCGGTGCTGGCGGCAAAATCATCAACAAAATCATTGAGGAAACCGGCGTAAAGATCGATATCGAGCAAGACGGTCGTGTGTTTATCGCTTCTGCCAATGATGAGATGAACAAAAAAGCACTTTCGATTATCGAAGGCATTGTGCGTGAAGTAGCTGTAGGTGAAATTTACACAGGTACGGTAAAACGGATCGAGAAATTCGGTGCTTTTGTTGAAATTCTGCCGAACAAAGACGGGCTTGTTCACATCTCGCAGCTCTCTACAGAGCGCGTAGCGAAGGTGGAGGACGTGGTTGCGATTGGTGATGTCATTACGGTGAAGGTTACCGAAATCGACCAGCAGGGACGGATTAACCTGTCTCGCAAAGCGGTTTTAACTACAGAAGCGAGCAAGAGCGGCTCTTAAGCTTTCGCGCTTGTTGGTTTGTGAACAGGATATGGATGAAGAAAAAAGAGGCAGAACCTATCATTCTGGCTCTTTTTTGATCATAAGAAACACGGTTTCTCTCGGTCCCGTACCTATATTAGATAAGCTTCGCAGCATATGCCCCACGTTGTGGGGTTGTTTTATGAATAGATACGCAGGCGTATCCTGCCTTGAATATGCGGTGTCGTTTCTAGCAGCACATAATTCCGCCTATCCTCTCATAAAATGGGACAAAGCTTCTCAAGGGGAGGGTGGATTGCCCATGAATGGTAAAAAAATGGCCGTGCTGCTAACCGGTGCCGCGATGGTGTCGGCTGTCGCTGTGTTCAGCGGGGCTTGGGAATATGTGTCGGGGCTGCAGGTGAAACCGGAAGCGCACTTCGTAAATGGAACACAGACGGCAGTGGATCTGGATCTATTGAATCAGATTGAAGCCGCATCAGCGAAATCACGAATCGAGCCCGTTGATGCAAGGGTTGACTCGGTATGGAAAGCGGTTCCCGGTTATAACGGGATCGAGATTGACGTAGAAGCTACATATAAAGCGGCATCTTCCAAAAAGCGAAAACCCGGGGAGGCCATACCTTACGTTTACCGGCAAATACCGGCTAAAGTAACTCTTAATGATCTGGGTGAACAGCCGATCTATCGAGGGAACCCGAATAAGCCGATGGTGTCGCTCATGATTAATGTGGCGTGGGGGAATGAATTCCTGGTGCCGATGCTGAATACGCTGGATAAGGAAAACGTGAAGACGACCTTTTTTCTGGATGGGAGCTGGCTGAAGAAGAACCCGGAGCTGGCCGGCGAAATTTTGAAGAGAGGTCATGAGGTGGAAAATCATGCGTATACGCATCCTAACATGAGTCGTCTCAGCAGGGAGCGGGCAGAGATGGAAATCGCGAAAACACAGGATCTGCTGAAAGAAAGTTTGGGTGTGGAGAACAAATGGTTTGCCCCGCCTTCCGGCGACTTTAATCAGCAGACTGTATCCATCGCCCATGCACGGGGGCTAAAAACAGTACTGTGGACACTCGATACGATCGATTGGAAGCATCCTGCACCGGAAGCGGTCGTTCAAAAGATATCCACGAAGGTGGAGCCGGGCTTCCTGATTCTGATGCACCCTACGGATTCCTCGTCACAAGCGTTAAAAGGAATGATTGACGGAATAAGGGCCAAAGGGCTGGAGATTGGGACGGTCAGTCAGACGCTTTCCCCTGAACGAATCATGCCTAAGGGAAGTTGAGCCGGATGGTAAAGTTTGATAGAATGATGGATGGCATGAGGCTGTTGATCAGCTAAAGTGAACCTGGATGGAACAGTTAGGGGGCCCTATCGTGAAAAAAATACAATTGTCTAACGGCCTGAGAGTGGTAATGGAGCAAATCCCGACGAGTCGCTCGGTTTCATTCGGCATTTGGGTAAAGACTGGATCCCGCAATGAATCGCTTGAGATCAACGGGATTACGCATTTTATAGAGCATATGATGTTCAAAGGGACGGAGCGTTTTGACGCCCGTGCTATCGCAGAGGAATTTGATGCTATAGGCGGCAACGTTAATGCCTTCACTTCCAAGGAATACACGTGTTATTACGCCAAGGTGCTGGATGAGCATTTTCCGATTGCGGTTGATGTATTGTCCGACATGTTCTTCAACTCGAAGCTGGATGCGGGTGAGCTGGCGAAAGAGAAAAATGTGATTTTGGAAGAAATCGCGATGTATGAGGATACGCCCGATGACTTGGTTCATGATCTGATGTCGTTATCCGTTTATGGGGATCATCCGCTCGCCTATCCGATTCTCGGCACGAAGGAACGGCTTGAATCGATGGATTCACAGGTGCTTAAATCCTACATGGACACACACTATACGATTGAGAATACGGTGATTGCCCTTGCAGGCAACATCAATGATGAAGTGATCGAGCTGTTGGAGCGCCATTTTGGCGGTTTTACAAACCATGGAACTGCCGAGCCGCTGGCTGTGCCTGCTTTTCTGGACGGCGTGCAATTCCGCAAGAAAAAAACAGAGCAAAATCATATCTGCCTGTCGTTTCCAGGCTGCTCCATCGGCGACGAGCTTCAGTACGCGATGGTGCTGCTTAATAATGCTATAGGTGGCGGCATGAGTTCACGGCTGTTCCAGGAGATCAGGGAAAAGCGTGGATTGGCGTATTCGGTATATTCCTACCACAGTTCCCACGCCGACAATGGCATGTTTACCATTTATGCGGGTACAGCTCCCAAGCAGACGAAGGAAGTACTTCAACTGACCACGGAAATGCTGCATGATGTGGCGACCAATGGGATGACCGAGGAGGAGCTGCGCAAGGGGAAGGAACAACTTAAGGGCAGCCTCATTCTTGGTCTGGAGAGCACGAGCAGCCGCATGAATCGCTTGGGCAAGAACGAATTGATGCTGGGCCATCATTTCAGCCTCGACGAAATCATTAAGCGGATCGAGCAGGTCAGCATGAAGGATGTGGATGCGGTTCTTGACCGCATGTTTGGGACTCCATATGCACTAGCGATGGTAGGAACTTCAGATAAAGCATTGAATGTACTTAGGAGGAATGAATTTGTTGCACTACGTTCAAATCAATAGATTGCCTGGTAATGAAGATGTTAAACTGCCCGTGAAAATGTCCGAGCTTGCTGCAGGCTTCGACCTGCATGCAGCGGTTGCGGAGCCCGTGGTTTTAAATCCGGGCGAGCGCAAATTAATCCCGACCGGCTTTGCAATCGCGATGCCGGCTGAGCTTGAAGCGCAGATCCGCCCTCGCAGTGGGCTTGCATTCAAACACGGCATCACCTGCCTGAACTCCCCCGGCACCATTGATGCCGATTATCGCGGGGAGGTTAAGGTGCTGCTGGTCAATCTGGGGCAGGAGCCTTTTGCGATAGAACGTCATGAGCGCATCGCTCAAATGGTGTTTAAAACCGTCCCTGCCGTGGAATTCATAGAGGTAGAGGAATTGTCCGACACCGTACGGGGTGCGGGTGGATTCGGACATACCGGCAAGTAAATTCAAGCAAGAAAGCTTCTGATATCATCAACATCATACAGCACACGCTAAACACCGCCACGGTTTGTACCGGGCGGTGTTTTTTCAATTTGCTGATGTACTGCAGCAAACGACCTGAACGGGCCATGTCGGGTTTGCGGCTTTATTTAATGCGTTAAGGCGGTAGTTTAATTGAAATGCGCTCACCACCCCATAGGCGGCAGCATAAGATGGTTTATACGTTGGTTTGAAGAAAGGAGCGAGGCCTTCCATGCTGACAGGAGTCCGGACCGTCTTTGTTGGAGGAGACGCAAGGCAAATTGAAGTGATTCGCAAATGCGCTGAGATGGATGCCTCCGTCATGATCGCCGGGTTTGAGAAGCTGCAGGATTCGTTTCAGGGAGTGACTCGTGAGCAGTTCACACCGGAGCTGTTATCGGACGCAGATGCTCTGATCCTGCCTGTGGTTGGATGTGATGATGAGGGACGTGTCAGTGCGCTGTTCTCAGAAGGGCCATTGCGACTGCAGGAGGAGCATATCGCAGCAATGCCCGGTCATGGAGTGATCTATACAGGCATGGCGAAACCGTATTTGCGCTCGCTATGTGACAAATATAAGATCAAGCTGGTAGAGATATTGGAGAGGGACGATGTTGCCATCTATAATTCAATTCCGACAGCGGAAGGTGCGCTGATGATGGCGATCCAGAATACGGATTTTACGATTCACGGTTCAACCAGCATGGTGCTTGGCATGGGACGAACAGGCTTTACAATGGCTCGCAGCTTGCAAGGTTTGGGTGCCAAAATTCTGATGGGCGTACGCAAATCGGAGCATTATGCCAGAGCTGAGGAAATGGGCTGGAAACCTTTCCTGGTAAGGGATTTAGGGTCTTATGTGCCTTCTATTGACTTGCTTTTTAACACGATTCCAACTATGATAGTCACAGCACAAATCATCTCGAAAATGCCTCGGGAGGCAGTTATCATTGATCTCGCCTCCGCACCCGGCGGATGCGATTTTCGCTATGCCGAGAAACGGGGTATCAAAGCCATGCTCGCACCCGGACTACCCGGAATCGTGGCTCCAAAAACAGCTGGCATCATTATGGCCAATACGCTGGTGGAGCTGATTTCTGAAGAAATCAAGATTCGGGGGGATGCGTAGATGAATTGGAATGGAAAGACAGTGGGTTATGCCCTGACAGGATCACACTGCACGCTTGAAGAAGTGATGCCGCAGATCCAGCGGTTTAAGGACGGGGGAGCCAACGTGGTGCCGATTGTATCCAGCACGATCATGACAACGGATACCCGATTCGGCACGTCGGAAAATTGGCAGAAACAGTTGAAAGATATTACGGGTAATGATATTATTTCTACAATTGTTGACGCGGAACCACTAGGCCCATCGAAGCTTCTTGACGTTTTGGTCATTGCTCCTTGCACGGGAAATACGACCAGCAAGCTGGCCAATGCGATGACTGACAGTCCTGTCTTAATGGCAGCCAAGGCGCAGATGAGAAATGGAAGGCCGCTTGTGCTGGCGATCTCAACAAACGATGGCCTTGGGCTAAATGCGGCGAATATCGCTAAACTGCTGATTACGAAGAACATCTATTTTGTTCCGTATGGGCAGGATAATCCCCAGCAGAAACCAAACTCGCTTGTCGCCAAAATGAATCTCATTCCGGAAGCGTGTTATGCGGCTCTTGAAGGGAAACAGCTGCAGCCGATGATTGTGGAATATTCTTAATGCGTTAAGGTCTTGTAGCCCGATACGCATTCTAGAAACAACTGCAGCCATCGTTTTATTCTTGACGGAGAGATCAGGCAGATCAGCAAGCATACTGTGCTAGAGCCCAGAAGTTCTTGCTGGTCAAGAGATGAGGCTTGACATTTTACCTGTCGGATCGCTGCCCGTGAAACATCAAACTGCCTTTAATGCGATTCCGCAGATCGATAAATGTACAGAGAATGGTTATCCATTAGAAGAAATGAAGATGGTCCACGAGACCAGAAAAATTATGGGCGACGAATCCATCGAAGTGACGGCTATCTGTGTACGTATCCCGGTTGTGAGAGGCATTCTGAATCCGTGTATGTGGGAATTCAAGAATGACGATGATCTGGAAGATGTTCAACGGCTTCTGTCGAATGCACCCGGAGTTACGCTGGTTGAGGATCCAAGCTTTCAATCGGACCCGCTGGATACGGATGCCAAGGGAAACCGGATGTTTTCGTAGGTCGGCTTCGCCGCGGTCTGGCGCATAAGCGTAGGCCAACATGTGGATCGTTTCAGATAACCTTCTAAAGGGTGCGGCATGGAATGCCGTGGAAATCGCAGAACTCATTGTGAACAAACGGAACGGCCAGGCTTAACAGCCGGCCGTTTCAGTCGGTAGGCCCGCAATTTACGTCTCCTGGGCATATATAAACGGAGGAATATTCAATGCGCATCTTAGTTCAAAAATTCGGCGGAACATCATTGTCTACACCGCAAGCAAGAACCCATGTTATCGGGCACATTCAGCGCGAACTGGCCAACCAATACCAATTAGTGGTGGTTGTATCGGCTATGGGACGCCGCGGAGAGCCTTATGCTACAGATACCCTTCTGGATTGGATCGGGCATAACGGCAACGCCCTGCCTAGCAGAGAGCGGGATTTGCTTCTCTGCTGCGGAGAGATTATCTCAGCAACGACACTGTGCAGTCTGCTTCAGCATGAAGGGATAACCGCAACGGTGCTGACAGGTGCTCAAGCCGGATTTCTTACAGACGATCACTTCGGAAATGCACGCATTAAGGACGTAAAACCTGAACGAGTATTAAAGGAATTGGAGTATCATCAAGTGGTTATTGTGACAGGCTTCCAGGGCCAGACGGATTCTGGAGACTTTACAACGCTGGGCAGGGGAGGCAGTGATACTTCGGCTACTGCACTGGGTGCGGCACTTCGTGCGGAGATGGTGGACATCTATACGGATGTTAACGGTATCCTTACAGCGGATCCCCGAATTGTTGAGGATGCGAAGCCGCTCAGTTATGTGAGTTATACAGAGATCTGTAATATGGCTCATCAGGGTGCTAAGGTCATACATCCCAGAGCGGTTGAGATTGCCATGCAATCCCAAATTCCGGTCAGAGTGCGGTCAACCTTCTCGGATAATGAGGGAACGCTGGTTACCCAGCCGGAAGGTTTCAGAGATATTCAGTCTGGCATTGTAGACCGCTTTGTGACGGGAGTTGCATATGTAAGTAATATCACGCAAATTTCAGTGGAATGTGACCGTACGGAAGGTCTTCAACTGAAGGTGTTCAAATCGATGGCTGAACATTCCATCAGTGTAGACTTTATTAATGTTACCCCTACGGGAGTGCTTTATACCGTATTTGACAGCGATTCGGAGAAAGCGATCGAAGTGCTGCAGGGTCTGGATTTGAAACCCAAAAGCTTGTCCGGCTGTGCGAAGGTATCCGTTATCGGCGGCGGTATAAATGGCGTCCCGGGCATTATGGCCAAAATCGTAGAATCCTTAAGTGAGCATGATATATCGATTCTGCAATCGGCCGATTCGAACACAACGATATGGGTACTCGTGAAGAAGGAAGATATGGCTCAAGCGCTGCGCGCACTGCATCATAAATTCGAACTACATGTATAAGCTGTATTTCAGAGCGCACGCAGGCCAGAGGTAAGTTGAAATGAAACATCAAATATAGATTACTTACGAAGGAAGCTCTCCGCTCGAGAGAGCTTTAAGGAGGAGTCATTGTGGATTTCGGAAGATTGATTACTGCCATGGTTACCCCTTTTGATCGGAATGGTCAGATCAATTGGGACGAGACTGCGAGGCTTATTGAGCATCTGATTGTTGATCAGAAGTCGGACTCGTTAGTCATCGCAGGAACAACGGGTGAATCACCTACGCTAAGTGAAACCGAGAAGCTCGAGCTGTTTTCTTTTGCTGTGAAGCAGGCAGCTGGAAGAAGCAAGATTATCGCGGGTACCGGCAGCAATGATACGGCACATTCTGCAGAATTGACGAAAAAAGCAGAGGACTGCGGTGTCGACGGCATTTTACTTGTCGCTCCGTACTATAATAAGCCGAACCAGGAAGGACTCTACAGGCACTTCGAGGCCATTGCCGCGGCGACATCACTGCCTGTCATGCTGTACAATGTGCCTGGACGCACGGGCATTAGCCTGAGTACGGCTACGACCTTGCGCCTGGCTCAACTTCCGAACATCGTGGCAACCAAGGAATGTGCTTCGATCGACCAGGTCACCAGCATTGTGGCAGGAGCTCCGGACGGGTTTATTGTATATTCCGGTGACGACTCTGCTGCGCTGCCTGCGCTGTCGGTTGGTGCCTACGGGATCGTAAGTGTGGCCAGCCATATTGCCGGAGCCCAGATGAAGGATATGATTCATGCTTATGTGGAGGGCGATGTGAAGGAAGCCGCAAAGCTTCATCAATCACTGTTCCCGCTGTTTAAAGGTCTCTTTGAATGCCCTGAGCCGCTTCCGAATCCCTCGGCGGTCAAATTCGCCTTGACGGAGCGCGGATATCAGGTCGGCGATGTTCGTCTGCCGCTTGTTTCTCCAAGCGAGAATGAGGCTGCTTTTATCCGCCGTATACTCTCTTCCCTGTAACATAATTGCTGATACAGAACAGCCACTGCCTTCATTGAAGGCAGTGGCTTCTTCGTTTTAAACCCCTCTGTTTCGGGGCATCCTAAGGCTCACGAAGGTGGTTGACTTGTGTTTTCACTTTTTCATCATGTATAATGAATTCAAGTGACTGGGTGCGGTATTTTTTTGAAATTTAATATAACAATGGTACGACGTCCAAAACTATAGGAGGGTTAGATACATTTGTCTAAGAAAATAAGCAGCGATAAACTATCGATTTTTGCCTTGGGCGGCGTCGGTGAGATCGGGAAAAACATGTATGTCATCCAGTATGCCAATGACATCGTTGTCGTGGATGCGGGATTGAAGTTCCCAGAAGAAGATATGCTTGGGATTGATATTGTTATTCCTGATATTAGCTATTTAACGGAAAATCGCGACAAAGTGAGAGGGATTTTGCTGACTCACGGTCACGAGGACCATATCGGCGGCCTCCCTTACGTATTGAAACACTTGAATGTTCCAGTATATGGAACGAAATTGACGCTCGGATTGGTTGAGAACAAGCTCAGAGAAGCGAATTTGCTTGGTGAGACGAAACGGATTCTGATCAACGCAGATTCTGAAGTTCAACTCGGAAACACGTTGAAAGCAACCTTCTTCAAGACGAATCACAGCATTCCGGATTCCGTGGGAATCTCCATTGAAACACCTGAAGGCAATGTCGTGCATACGGGGGACTTTAAGTTTGACCATACTCCGGTAAATGACCAATATGCAGATCTGCAGCGTATGGCTGAGATCGGAAGCAAGGGAGTTTTGGCTCTGCTGTCGGACAGTACGAACGCAGAAAGACCAGGCTTCACGCCTTCTGAGAAAAATGTGGGCATCGTTCTGGAAGATATCTTCCGTAAAGCGGAGCAGCGCGTAGTTGTTGCAACGTTTGCATCCAATGTGCATCGTATTCAGCAGGTGGTCAACGCAGCTGAATCCACAGGCCGTAAAATAACCGTAATCGGCAGAAGTATGGTGAATGTGGTATCCATTGCAGCAGAGCTTGGATATCTGCACATTCCCGAGGGTATGCTGATTGAGCCTGAAGAGGTAAACAAAATGGCAGCGGACCGTGTAGTTGTTCTGTGTACAGGCAGTCAGGGTGAACCGATGTCAGCGCTGACACGTATGGCCCGGTCTACTCATCGTAAGGTGGACATCCTGCCGGGAGATACGGTCATCATCGCAGCAACTCCGGTACCAGGGAATGAAAAATATGTAGGACGTACGATTGACGAGTTGTTCCGTCTTGGAGCAGACGTTATCTATAGCGGATCCAATTCCGGTGTCCACGTTTCGGGACACGGCAGTCAGGAAGAGCTCAAGCTTATGCTGAATCTGATGAAACCGCAATATTTCATCCCTGTCCATGGCGAGTATCGGATGCAGCGCCGTCATGCTCTGCTTGCAGAGTCCGTCGGTGTCGATCCGGACAACATTTTTATTACCGATATCGGTGAAATTGTTGAAATTCAAGGTGGCTCGGCCCGCAAGGCCGGCAAAGTGACAGCAGGCAACGTTCTGATTGATGGACTTGGTGTCGGTGACGTGGGTAACATCGTACTGCGTGATCGCAAGCTGCTGTCTCAGGACGGTATCTTGGTCGTCGTTGTTACCTTGAGCAAGCAAAACGGTTCCATCGTATCCGGTCCTGATATTATTTCGCGTGGATTCGTATACGTTCGGGAGTCCGAAGGGCTTCTGGATGAAGCCAACCGTATCGTTTCCAGCACCCTTCAGAAGCTGATGAGTGAAAACGTGAATGAATGGGCGTCACTTAAGACCAGCGTAAAAGACGCTTTGGGACGCTTCTTGTATGAGCAAACACGTCGCAGACCGATGATCTTGCCGATCATTATGGAAGTCTGATACAAGACAATAAAATAAATCAGGCACACAGTCGCCCCTCTTTCGCAGGTAATAATTGGACGGTTCCCGCGAAAGAGGGGCTTTTTATATTCTTTTCCTTGAAACTGCTTTCGGACTTGCAATTCGATAGGAGTTTATTCGACTTGGCCTGTATGAGTAATGAGGATGTCCTTTTGTCACTGCAAGCATAAAAGAGTCCCGTCATTTGCCATACTAAACGTTAGCTGTGTGATTGCTGCTGCAGCTAGACATTAAGATAAAGGCAGGGATGCACGATGGACAAGGATCAATGGACCACGGGCAAGAGAAGAACAGGTTTAACCGGTGAGACAGAAGCTCCTCCGACCATTCCCACGGAGGATGGCAAGAAGGCGGCTGTTACGGAAGCCATACAGCAGCTGGGGCAGACAGGACTTCCGAATGGTGGGGAATCCAACGTATTTTGCATGACCATTATTGGTCAAATCGAGGGCCATCTCGTGCTTCCCCCACAGAACAAGACAACGAAATACGAGCATATGATTCCACAGCTTGTCGCCGCTGAGCAAAATCCCCGGATCGAAGGACTCTTGATCATCCTAAATACAGTAGGAGGAGATGTTGAAGCAGGTCTTGCCATTGCAGAGATGATTGCTTCGCTAAGCAAGCCGACGGTAACGGTGGTTATAGGGGGAGGACACAGTATCGGCGTACCGATTGCCGTAGCAGCGGACCATTCCATTATTGCGGAGAGTGCAACCATGACCATTCACCCGATTCGCATGAGTGGGCTGGTCATTGGTGTCCCGCAAACTTTTGAATACATGGAAAAGATGCAGGAACGCGTTGTGCGCTTCGTGACGAGCCATTCCGGCATCACGGAGGAGCGGTTTAAGAATCTCATGTTTGCAACAGGTGAGCTGAACCGGGATATCGGAACCGCAGTGTCGGGAGTTGATGCGGTCAAATACGGGTTAATGGACGAAGTAGGCGGGATCGGACAGGCATTGAGTCGTTTAAACAGCATGATCGCAGAGCGTAAACCGATCAGTCCCGGGGGGATTACGCAATGATATGGTACAGTGTAATGCCGTTCGACCCGATCGGAATGTTCCAAGAGGATCAGACTGCTGTCACATCCAGGGAGATCCGTGTTGAGGGAATACTGATGGAAGTTGAACCTCTGGCGGAGGATCAAGCGAAGATTGTCCGTTTACTGGAATGCGGACTTCAGGATTATCTGAACCCTCGCTACACTCCGGGGTCTATCATTCGCTATATTCCGACGGTAAAAAATGAGGCAAAAGGCTAAAAACAGAACATAGGTACGCCACCGAATATTATGCTATAATATGGATTCGGGGGTGACACTTTTGGCAAAACGGAAAAGGAAGAAGAAGGCAGCCTTTGCAGCAGTATTGAAATATGAAATATATGGAATTGTATTGATGACACTCTCGGTCATCGCTTTATCCGGAGAAGCACCGGTCGGGCGCTCCCTATCCAAGATGTCGGGATATTTGCTGGGCAAGTACTACTTTATCATCCCCTTGATCGGCATTTATTACGGGTTAATGGTAATGATTCACCGGAAATGGCCCAAGCGGTGGAACAGCAGACGTACCGGTGTCCTTCTTCTGATATTGTCGCTCACTTTAATGAGCAGCATCGCAGGCTTGGAGTCCAAGTTGGCCCCAATCGGACAATTGAATGCATCGAATGCGATGAGCCAGATACATAGTGATTTGCAAGGCGAACTGCTTGATGGCGGGGTCGATGATGGACATCATCCCGTGATGGGCAGAGATATCAGCGGGGGCTACGTTGGAGCCCTGCAGTTTGCTTTTTTGTTGATGCTGTTTGGCAGCATAGGGGCAAGACTTATTATGATTGTCATGTTATTTATCAGCTTCATGCTGATAACGAATTTGTCCTATGTTGATCTGATGCGCATGTTCCGTGTGAGGGTAGTGAAAGCTGGAGAACGGATTCAGAAGAAAGTGAACAGCCAGCAGACGAAATCGAGAGCAGCAGCGAAATCAAATGCCAAGGAACAACGGATGCAGCTTCCGGAAGATCTGGATGATGATGATCTGGATGATATGGAGAGCATGAGGCTGCCGCGCCGCAAAGCGCCGCAGTTCTTCCAGCTGTTTAGTTCCAAAGGCAACAAGCGGAATGAAGTACCGGAAGAGGCAGTGGAAGCTGTTGATGACAGTGCGCCGGTATTTACAGTGGGGAATGGGCACGGTACTAACGAGAAAGGCGAGGTTGTCCTGTTTAACAGTTCGGATCAGCCTGAAGGAGTTATGGATGCTGCGACTCCTCCTGTCGATTCGGTTCCGTCATCTCCGATTATTCGTGATTTCTTCGAGCAGGTGAAACAAGAAGAACGATTGGATGACGAGTACGATGATCAGGAAGCCGTGATGCCTCCTCTGGCTCAGGATGAGCCGGGAGGGAAAGCGGCCGGTCCCAACTCGATTGATGCCAATGAGCTGCCGGGCGGCGGTGATCTGGATGCAACAGCTGTTGCGGGGGATGGCGTCCAAGCTGGTAAGGCACCGTCAGCACCTCCTGCACCACCACCCAAGCCGTACAAGCTGCCGCCATTCCGCCTGCTATCCAAACCGAACAATGGCGGTAAGGGTGGCGACCAGAATGATTATATGCAAACGGCTCGCAAGCTGGAGGCAACCTTGGAAAGCTTCGGCGTACGGGCTAAGGTGTTGGAGGTTGTAAGAGGACCCTCTGTCACCCGTTACGAAATTCAGCCTGACATCGGGGTCAAGGTAAGCCGCATCGTAAATCTGACCGATGATATTGCATTGGCGCTTGCAGCCAAGGATATCCGCATGGAGGCACCGATTCCAGGCAAATCGGCCATCGGCATTGAGGTGCCGAACAATGAAGTCTCTCTCGTTACGATGAGGGAGGTTATGGAGACACCGACCTTCCAAGAAGCGGAATCGAAGCTGTCGATCGCGTTCGGTCGCGATATATCCGGTCAGACGATTGTTGGGAATCTGGCGCGAATGCCCCATCTTCTGGTAGCAGGTGCAACCGGCTCAGGGAAGTCGGTATGTATCAACGGCATTATTACCAGCATTCTGTATAAAGCGAAGCCGGATGAGGTTAAATTCCTGATGGTCGATCCGAAAATGGTTGAGCTTAACGTTTACAACGGGATTCCGCATTTGATGGCACCGGTCGTAACCGATCCGAAGCGGGCTTCGCTGGCGCTTAAGAAAATCGTTGTTGAGATGGAGAAGCGTTACGAGTTATTCTCAAAGTCCGGAACACGGAATATTGAGGGTTACAATAATCTGATGAAGGATAATTTGCCCGCGGTACTGCCCTACATCGTCGTGATTGTGGACGAGTTGGCCGATCTGATGATGGTTGCCGCAAACGACGTAGAAGACGCGATTACCCGTCTTGCCCAGATGGCACGTGCTGCCGGAATTCATCTGATTATCGCCACCCAGCGTCCATCGGTGGACGTGATTACCGGGGTCATTAAAGCGAATATTCCGTCCCGTATTGCCTTTGGAGTATCTTCTCAAGTCGATTCCCGGACCATTCTGGATATGGCGGGGGCTGAGAAGCTGCTTGGCCGCGGGGATATGCTGTTTATGCCGA
Source organism: Paenibacillus glucanolyticus NBRC 15330 (assembly GCF_004000885.1). Taxonomy (GTDB): domain Bacteria; phylum Bacillota; class Bacilli; order Paenibacillales; family Paenibacillaceae; genus Paenibacillus_AQ; species Paenibacillus_AQ glucanolyticus. The sequence goes on along the minus strand of NZ_BIMC01000001.1, from coordinate 772,602 downwards.
TGGGCTCTTCCAAGCCAATTCGGGTGCAGGGTGCTTTTATGACTGATCAGGAAGTAGAGAACATTGTGGATTTTGTCCGTGATCAAGCACAGGCAGAGTATGACGAATCGTTGGTTCCTGAAATTGATGAATCTTCGAATTCCGATGATGAAGAATTGGATGAGCTGTATGAGCAGGCGGTGACGATTGTGCTGGAAGCGAAACAGGCATCGGTATCGCTGCTTCAACGGAGAATGCGAGTGGGCTACACCCGTGCAGCCCGTCTCATTGACTCGATGGAAGCTCGAGGCGTGATCGGTCCTTATGAGGGCAGCAAGCCACGGGAAGTACTCATGTCGATGGAGCAGTACCAACAGCAGCAGAATCGTATCAGTTGAGCTGAATGAATTCATCACGCTAGAATAAAAGGAAACGAGTCGAACCAAGAGGTGCTTGGTCTGGCTCGTTTCCTTTTTGGATTTTTCAAGAGATGCTGTTGAATTTACGGTATTTGCTTGCGGTCATTTTCATAATTTTCTTAAAGGTCCGATCAAAATGGGTTAAACTCTCAAATCCAATCGCTTCAGCGATATCCACGATCTTCAGATCCGTATCCGTCAGAAGTCGCTGCGCTTCGCGAATGCGGGTGAGATTCAGGTAGTTGATGATGGTAAAACCCGTGATTTCTTTGAATATCCGGGACAGATAGAACGGACTGATGAAGAAGGTCTCGGATAATTGCTGCAGCGTTATTTTTTCAGCATGATGGGCGTGGATATGTTTTACCACGTCGGTGATTTTCTGATGGAGCGGGTTCATGGAGGCGGGTGCAGGCAAGGAAGCTGATCGGATTAGCCGATGGGTCTTGATCAATAATTCCATGAGCAATACACGAAGCATGTACTCATAGGAATCCGAGCGTTCTGTAATTTCATCAGCCATTTTGTTCAAAATTTGCAGAACGGTGTCCTGCTCTGGAATGGTTAACCGCAGCAAAGGTGTATCCTGGCTGAACATGCCAAGCAATCCGGATGCCAGCAACGGATGGCCTTTTCCCAGAAAAGAATCGCTAAAATTAATGACGATACGTTCATGCTCCGGGTCTCCTTGCCCGGAGGTTTTATGTACGTCAAATTTGTTGATGAGAATTAAATCGCCGGCTCGAATGGAGTACAGCTTTTCTTTTATAAAATAATGGCGTTCGCCTGATACCAAATAGTAAATTTCGTAGGTTCCATGGTAATGGTTATTTCGTTCAAAGGGTTTGGTGCGATGAATGCGGTGGTAGTAAAATTCCCCTTCTTCTTCTCCGTAGGCGACGGTACGGGTATCACTGGACATCATCATTTGCCCCCGCTTCGTTCATATCATATAGGATGAAACAATCCTCGAATGGATCAGCTTATATTGTATCAACTTCTCCTTCAGAAAACAAAGCAAGATATGTTGAATTATCTGTTAACAGCGCAATAAAAGTGAAGAAATCCAACTGATGATGCCGTAACATAGTAGATGAATATACAGAAATGGACGGTGAGATCATGAGAGCTTTTATGGATGAACACTTTTTGCTTCATAACGAGACGGCTCGTGCTTTATATCACGACTATGCAAAAGACATGCCAATCATTGACTATCACTGTCATTTGAGTCCACAAATGATATACGACAATCATCGGTTTGAGAACTTGACTGAAGCCTGGATTAACGGAGATCACTATAAATGGCGGGCTATGCGTGCCGGTGGGGTGGAAGAGGCTTACATTACGGGAGCCCAGGGTGTTAAAGACTATGACCGCTTCTTGGCTTGGTCGCGCACGGTTCCGATGACAATTGGCAATCCGTTATACCATTGGTCTCACCTGGAGCTTCAAAGATTGTTCGGCATCCATGACATGATTAATGAAACGAATGCACCACGCATCTGGGAGGCGGCGAATAAGCGTTTGCTGGAGCCTGATTTTACAACCCGGGGATTGATAACGGGTAGCCAGGTTAAGGTCGTTTGTACCACCGATGATCCGGTCGATACGCTGGAATATCATATCAAGCTGGCAGAGGAAGAGAATACGGGATTTCAAATGCTGCCATCCTTCCGGCCGGATAAGGGACTGGAGATCAATCGAGAGACGTTTGTGCCTTGGGTGAGATTATTGGCCGAGCGAAGCGGGATGGAGATTGAAGATTATTCGGCATTCCTGGCTGCGCTTGAGCAGCGTGCAGAATTCTTCCATTCGGTTGGCGGACGGGTATCCGATCACGCGCTGGATTATGTGCCTTATCATGAGGTTACGGAATCCGATGCATCCGAAATATTCCTGAAAGCGCTTAAGGGAGACGGTGTCTCTCGTGCAGAAGAAGAACAATTCAAGACGTACACGCTGCTGCATCTGGGACGCATCTATTCCAGACTGGGCTGGGTAATGCAATTTCACATCAATGCCCATCGCAATAACAATACCCGGATGTTCCGTGAGTTGGGTCCGGATACCGGATATGATTCGATTCATGACAGTCTTATTGCTGTACCTCTCGTGAAGCTGCTGGATCGGCTTGACCAGGAGCGGTCGCTTCCCCGAACGATTCTGTATTCGCTCAATCCGCGAGATAACGACATTCTTGCCGCTCTGATCGGCAGCTTTCAAGGTGACGGTATCCCTGGAAAAATCCAGTTTGGTTCGGCATGGTGGTTCAATGATACCAAAGACGGCATGATGGATCAGATGAGCAAACTCGCCAATATGGGCCTGTTAAGTCGATTTGTCGGCATGTTGACCGATTCCCGAAGCTTCCTGTCCTACACCCGTCATGAGTATTTCCGGCGGATTCTCTGTAATCTTCTTGGCGATTGGGTTACGCGGGGCGAAGCACCGCAGGATATTCCTTGGCTCGGAAGCATTGTTCAGGATATTTGCTATAACAACGCAGAGAGTTATTTCCGATTTGAGCAGCCGGGAGGGGGCTAGAGCGATGGAAACAAAAACAGGAGAAAACCGTTCTTGGAAACGGATTGGACGGGATTCCTTCAAACATCAAGAAAGGGTACATCAAGATATGGCGATGATGAACTATCCTGTGAAAGTGCTTCAGATCGGGGAAGGCAACTTTCTGCGCGGTTTTTTCGACTGGATGATATATGAGTGCAATCGCCAGGGCTTGTTCCAGGGGAGTATTGCCGTGAGTCAGCCAAGACCGGGAGGGCGGCACAAGCTGGAGCAGCTTCGTGAACAGGAAGGCATCTACGGATTGCTGACCCGAGGTTTGCAGAATGGCCGGAAGATCGAGAAGGAACAATGGATTCCGGTATTCTCGGAACTGATTGACCCCTATACCGAATGGGCGGATTTTCTGAAAATAGCGGAGCTGGATTCCCTGGATATCGTAGTCTCCAACACAACGGAAGCAGGTCTCGACTACCAGCAGAGTGACTGGAATCCGTTCGAACCTGTCATGTCCTATCCCGGTAAGTTGACTATGCTGTTATATCGCCGCTATGCGCATTTTGACGGCTCGCCGGACAAGGGATTGATGTTGCTGCCTTGTGAGCTTCTGGAGCGCAACGGGGACATATTGAAGTCCATTGTCCTCCGACATGCGCAGGACTGGGGGCTGCCGTCGGCTTTTCGCAGCTGGGTCGTGGAGCATAATGTGTTCCTGAACTCGCTTGTGGATCGTATCGTAACCGGATATCCGGCCGAGGCACAGACGTATTTTGACAAATGGGGCTGCGAGGATCGATTGCTGAACACGGCAGAGCCCTATTACTTCTGGGCCATCGAGGGGGATCCGGCATTGGAGTCCAGGCTGCCATTGCAGAAGGCGGGACTTCAGGTAAGCTGGGTCCCCGATCTGACCCCGTATCAGGTAAGAAAAGTACGGATTCTGAATGGTACGCATACCTTGATGGCTTCAATAGGTCTGCTGCAGGGCTTTCATGAAGTCAGGGAGATGGCAGAGAGCAAGGAATGGGGAGAGCGAATCCACAGCGCCATGCTGCAGGAGATCGTCCCCCTGGTGCCTCTCCCGCTAGAGGAAGTCGGTGCGTATGCGGAAACGGTGTGGGAGCGATTCCGCAATCCTTATATTCAGCACAAGCTCCAGGATATTGCCATGAACAGTATTTCCAAGTTTAAGGTAAGACTTCTACCGAGTTTAATGGGATACGTTCGCACGTACAACCAACTGCCCGAAGTCATGACAGTGGGATTGGCTTCCTTAATCATGCTGTATGATGCTGAGAAAATAAACGGTCAGTGGTATGGAAAGCGACTTCACGGCGAGCAGGTTGTGTTAAGAGATGATCCTGCCAGCCTTGAGCTGTTCCACCAGGCATGGCGTAAGGTGGATGGCAAGGAATGGACGATACCTGACCTTGTAACCTCCATACTTGGTAACACGGCATTATGGGAAGCTGACTTGAACGAGGTGCCAAATCTTCATGAATCAGTGAGCAGATATATAGAGGAAATGGAGTTGAAAGTGACATGAGCGATATCGTTATACTTCACACCAAGGATGATGTCGGTATCGCGCTTCGTCCTCTGACGGCTGGGGAACATGCTATCGGCCTGCTGAACGGGAAGGAACACGCAATTGAGTTGACTGAGGATGTGCCCAAAGGCCATAAGGTTGCTCTTCGCATGATTGAGCCGGGCAGCCATGTATACAAATTCGGGTATTCGATCGGGGTTGCCAAGAAAGTTATTTTGCCGGGGACATGGATTCATACCCACAACTTAAAGACGGGTCTTGCCGGTGAAGTCCAGTATGAATATAAACCCAACGCTAAATCTTCGGCGGAAGTTTCTTCCGCCGTGCTTGATTCACCAACATTTCAAGGTTATATCAGAGCAAATGGCGAGGTTGGGATTCGTAACGAAATCTGGATTATCAATACCGTCGGTTGCATTAACAAAACCTGCGAGCTGTTGGCGCGTCTGGCAGATCAGCAGTTTCAAGGAAGAGGCATTGATGGGGTGTACCACTTCCCGCACCCTTACGGCTGCTCGCAGCTGGGAGACGACTTGAACCACACTCAGCGCCTGCTCTCATCGCTGGCACAGCATGGCAATGCGGCAGGCGTGCTTGTTATAGGACTTGGCTGCGAGAACAATCAGATCGATCAGATGCAGGCCATGATTGGGGATAAGAATAGGGATCGCATTAAATATATGCGGGCTCAGGATATGGAGGACGAATTGGAGGAAGGCCTTTCCCTCATATCGGAGCTTGTGGATTATGCCGAAGGCTTCAAGCGGACGGAAGTTCCGCTATCCAAGCTGAAAGTCGGACTGAAATGCGGGGGATCGGACGGTCTTTCGGGTATCACCGCCAATCCGCTCGCAGGACGCATCGCGGACACCATTACGGACCATGGCGGAACCGCGCTGCTTACGGAGGTGCCGGAAATGTTCGGGGCGGAAACAATCCTGATGGAACGGGCGGCCAACGAACAGGTATTTCACGAAATGACGAAACTTATTAACAATTTCAAGCAATATTTTGTATCGCATGGACAGGAAATCTATGAAAATCCTTCACCCGGGAATAAAGAAGGGGGCATCACGACCCTGGAAGAGAAATCTCTCGGTTGTACGCAAAAAGGCGGAACGGCTATAGTATCCGATGTGCTTCACTATGGTGTCAGGTCAAGCAAGCCGGGTTTGAACCTGATTGAAGCACCCGGCAATGACCTCGTTTCGGTTACGGCGCTTGCAGCGGCCGGTGCTCATCTTGTGCTGTTTACGACGGGCAGGGGCACACCGTTTGGCGGTCCTGTCCCAACGGTAAAAATCGCCACCAATTCCGAGCTAGCTGCCCGTAAAAAGCATTGGATCGATTTTAACGCAGGAGCTTTGCTGGAAGGGAAAAGCATGGATGAGCTTCATGGCGAATTAATGAACGAGTTGATTCAATTGGCATCGGGCGCTGAACAGACGCGAAACGAACGCAACGGCTTTCGGGAGATTTCAATTTTTAAGGATGGCGTTATTTTGTAACCCTAGCGTTTGATTATGTATAGCAAAAAAAGGAGGAGCACGTATGTCAAATCCCGTACAGCATCAGGCTCAGTCCAGCTTGTCTCCGCTGGAACTCGGCATCAGGGCTTGCCAATCCATCATGGAAACGTATTCGCCGGAGATGCTTCCCCCTGCAGGGCGGTGGCATTATCATCAAGGTGTGTTTCTGGTTGGAATGTCGCAATTATGGAAGCTTAGCTGCGAGCAGAAGTATCTGAAATATATCAAAGGATATGTAGATCATCTGGTTGATGCGAGCGGCAATCTGCTGCTGGAGCGGGGGGAGCTCGATTCCGTTCAAGCGGGATTGCTTCTGATGGAGCTTGACTCGGTATTCCCAGAGACTCGCTATAGGGCAGCAGCCGATAAGCTGCTGCGTCTGCTGTCTACACTGAATCGGACCACGGAGGGCGGATATTGGCATAAGGATCGTTATGCCTATCAGATGTGGTTGGACGGGTTGTATATGGGCGGGGTATTCACCATGAAATACGCGGAGCAGTATAAAGTGCCGCCATTATTTGACGATGTGCTGTTTCAGGAGCGGTTGATGCGTTCCCATACAAAGGATGAGATAACGGGATTATACTATCATGCTTGGGATGAGAGCCGAACGATGCCATGGGCAGATCCGGTTAGCGGACAGTCACCGGAAATTTGGGGACGCGCTCTGGGATGGTATGCGCTATCCCTTGTGGAGTTCCTCGATTTATTGCCTGAGGACCACTCAGGGCGTGAGGACCTGGGACCAGTACTTCGCGATTTGTGTGCAGCGCTTGTGCGCTATCAGGATCCGGTAACGGGATTATGGCATCAAGTGCTGGATAAAGGGAATGAGCCGGATAATTGGCTGGAAACTTCCTGCTCCAGTTTGTTCATTTATACATTAGCCAAGGGAGTACGTCTCGGTTATCTCGACCCCTCCATGCTGTCGCATGCACGCCAAGGTTATAACGGCCTCGTTCATTCCGTATATTACAATGAGCTGGGGCATCTGGTTATGCCCAGGATCTGCATAGGCACCGGGGTTGGAGATTACCGGCATTATGTGGAGAGGCAGCAATGCGAGAATGATCTTCACGGCGTGGGTGCGCTTGTCATGGCGTGTGTAGAACTTAGCAGAAGCCAGGGGTAGTTATCGCTGAATCATATTCTATCGCCAAGAGCCGTTCCGACTTAGGAATGGCTCTATTTGTGTTGAAATGAGACGCTGCCTTCGGTTGGCATTGGGGAATAGGTGCATAGGAAACTGGCAGGCTTGTCATAATAACGTTAGCGAGGCTTGTTAAACCACAAGAGAAAGGTAGAGCACAGCATGAAAAACTCAAGAATCTGGATTCTGATAAGCATTGCGATTCTGTTATCTGCGGCAGTCTTCGCACAGGGAAGGCTAAAAGCTGATGACAACACGAATCTTCAGGAAGCTTTACCAACCTTCAGTCAGCAGACCATTAAATTCGGCTCGACTGGCGAAGATGTGTATGAGCTGCAAGGGCGTCTTAAGTACCTGGGCTTTTATCACGGGAAGATTGACAGTGTATTTGGTTCCAAGACTCAAGGGGCCGTCAAATGGTTCCAATCGGAGTTCGGTATGAAGGTGGATGGCGTTGTCGGTCCGAAGGTCAAGCTTAAACTGTACAATGCAACCAAGGATTTCCGTCCAACCGCTCCCAAGCTTCACGAAGGCGGAGCAGCTGCTGGTGCAGGCGGCAACGGCGGTTCAGCGAACAACGGGGGCACCAATAACAACCTAGCCTCTTCGAATACAATGGGGCTTTCCGAGAATGATTTGAGAATTATGGCGAATGCCGTATATGGCGAAGCTCGCGGAGAGCCGTTTGAAGGTCAGGTTGCGGTAGCGGCTGTCATTATCAACCGGGTGAAATCGCCAAGTTTTCCAAACTCCCCTCATGGGGTTATATTTGAACCGAGAGCATTTACCGCGGTGGCTGACGGTCAAATATGGCTTGAGCCGAACGAGCAAGCTCGAAAAGCTGTAGAGCAGGCACTGAACGGCTGGGATCCGACAGGGGGCTGTCTCTACTACTTCAACCCGAAAACAGCTACCTCGGAATGGATCTGGACGCGTCCTCAAGTCAAAACCATTGGCCAGCATATCTTCTGTATGTAAGCCGTTAATTAGAGCAACCGGGGCCTGTCTTCGGTTGCTTCTTCACTTTGCGATGGGTTAGAATGAAAGTTAATTATGAAGTAAATTATGGCAACGACAATCCATGATGTAAGGGGATATGGACCTTGACGAAAACGGAATTTGAACACGGAACAGCCGGAGGGATACGGATTCACGTTCTCCCGACGAACCGATTCAAGACATTTGCGATATCGCTTTACGCCGGAAGTCCGTTAGCAGAAGATACGGTGACATCCACGGCGCTCACTCCTTTTGTACTGCGAAGAGGAACGGTTTCCTACCCGGAAACAAGGGCTTTCCGCGAGCAGCTGGAGCAGCTGTACGGCGCCGGATTTGGTTTTGATGTATATAAGCGGGGCGATTATCAAATCGTGCACTTCCGTATGGATACGATTAATGATTCTTTTGTAAAAAGTCCCGAGAGTCTGCTGCGCTCCTCATTTGCCTTCCTGGGAGAAGCCTTTACCGAGCCCGTGCTGGAGAACGGCGTATTTCGCAAATCCTATGTACAAACCGAGCGTGACACGGTTCGCAAAAAGCTGGAATCTATCGTTAATGATAAAATTCGTTATGCTGCGGAGCGCTGTATTGAGGTGATGTGCAAGAATGAGCCGTATCGGCTGCATCCGCTGGGCGAACGGAAGGATCTGGACGGAATAACCCCGGAAGGACTGTATGAGTCCTATCAGAATTGGCTCAATGAATCCGTTCTGGATCTGTATGTGGTCGGAGATACGAGTCTTGATGAGGTCAAAAAGCTCGTAGAAGAGCATTTTAAACTCAACCGCACGGGAAGCAAGGACTATGTTCCTTCTTCCACGCGGACCGCCGCGAGCGGGACGCAGACGGTTGTAGAGAAGCTTGAGATAAATCAGGGCAAACTCAATATGGGGCTTAGAAGCACCATTACTTACGGAGATGACGAGTACGCAGCCGCGCTGTTGTATAACGGAATCTTGGGCGGATACCCGCATTCGAAGCTGTTTGTCAACGTGAGGGAGAAGGAGAGCCTGGCCTATTATGCCTCTTCCCGCTATGACGGTCATAAAGGGATTGCTACCATTCAGTCCGGGATCGAGGTTCAGAATTTCGAGAAGGCTGTAGAGATTATTCGCAAGCAGCTCGATGACATGGCCAAGGGTGCCATCACCGATATCGAGATGTCGCAGACCAAGGCGATGATTCGGAATGTCATTAAAGAAATGCAGGATTCGGCCTTTGAGATGATCGCCTATGATTTCAACCGCACGCTGTCGGGCCGTGAACGTACGCCGGATGAGCTGCTGAATCAGGTGGAGGGCATTTCAGTGGAAGATGTGAAGCAGGCAGCTTCGGCATTTTCCCTGGATACGATCTATTTCCTGAAAGGCCAAAAGGAGGAGTAGCCGGTGGAGAGCATTCATTATGACAACCTGCAGGAGACGCTGTATTACGAAGTGATGGATAATGGTCTGCATGTGTATGTGCTGCCTAAACCCGGCTTTCAGAAGACCTATGCGACTTTTGCAACCAAATACGGTTCCGTGGATAACCATTTCAAGGTCGAAGGCGAGTCTGAGACGCAGGTGCCGGACGGCATAGCGCATTTCCTTGAGCACAAAATGTTCGAGGAGCCGGAGGGTGATATTTTTGCCAAGTTTGCGTCCAACGGCGCTTCCGCGAACGCTTTCACAAGTTTTGACCAGACGGTATATCTCTTCTCTGCAACGGAGAACATCCATGAAAATTTGGAGACCTTGATCGATTTCGTTCAGAATCCTTATTTTACGGATCAGAACGTGGAGAAGGAAAAAGGCATCATCGGGCAGGAAATCAACATGTACCAGGACAATCCCGATTGGCGTGTGTATTTCGGCTTAATTGAAGCGATGTACAAGGTGCATCCGGTGCACATTGATATCGCCGGTACGGTGGAATCCATCGGAACGATTACGAAGGAAGACCTGTATACGTGCTACAATGCTTTCTATCACCCGAGCAACATGCTGTTGTTTGTGGTTGGGGGCGTGGATCCTGAGGAAACGATGAACCTTGTCCGATCGAATCAGGCGGGAAAATCGTATGACAAGCAAGGCTCCATTGAGCGTATTTTTGATCCGGAGCCGCAGGGTGTCGAAGAGAAGCGCAGAGAGAGCCGCCTGGCCGTATCACTGCCGAAATGCCTGTTTGGCTTTAAGGAGAAGCAGGTCGGATTACCAGCTGAAGAGCAGCTGCACCGCGATTTGACCACGAAGCTGATGATGGATCTCTTGTTTGGCTCCAGCACCGAGTTGTATCAGAAGCTGTATGATGAGGATTTGATTTCGGACAGTTTTGGCCATGAATACAACAGTGCGCCGCAATATGCATTCTCTGCAGTTGGCGGTGATACCAAGGATCCGGATCAGCTGCTCGCGCGCATTCGCACAGAGGTGGATAAACTGAAAGCAAGCGGATTCCAGAAATCGGATTTTGAACGGGCCCGCAAAAAGAAAATGGGCGGTTATTTACGGATGCTCAATTCCCCGGAGAACATCGCCCATGAATTTACACGCTATCAGTTCCGTGGAGCGGATCTCTTCAAGGTTCTGCCGGTTTATGAGTCCATTACGGTAGACGATGTTAACCGTCGGCTGCAAGAGCATGTCGACTGGGATCAACTGGCTGTATCCATTGTCGTGAGTCCGTAATGAAGCAAGACATGGGAAGAGAATTGAAGCCGATCGGGGAAATGACGGTACTGATTACGGGGGCGAGCAGAGGCATTGGGGCAGCCGTTGCGGAGCGCTTTGCCTCGGTTCGCATGAACGTGGTTATTCACTACATGAATTCGCATGAGGCGGCGAATGAAGTGGCCCGCCGCTGTATGTCTTACGGAGCGAAGGTGTTGACCGTATCGGCCGATCTTCGGGACAAAGAGCAAATACTCCGGATGAAGGAGAAACTTCAGAGTCATAACATGGAGCCGGATATCCTGGTCAATAATGCCGGTGTATCCCATTACGGGCTGCTGTCTGACGCCACGGAAGAACAGTGGGACACCTTGATGTCGATTAACCTGAGGGGGATGTTTCTGTGCTCTCAGGCGTTCATGGGACGCATGATTTCCCAGCGGTTCGGCAGGATCATTAATGTATCCTCGATCTGGGGGCTGTCGGGTGCATCTTGCGAGGTGTTGTATTCCACAAGCAAAGGCGGCGTAAATGCCTTCACGAAGGCGCTGGCGAAGGAGCTTGCTCCTTCCGGCGTTACGGTGAATGCCGTTGCGCCCGGTGCGGTGGATACATCGATGCTGGGACATCTGGATTCGGATGAAATCCGCATGCTGGAAGAGGAGATTCCAATCGGCAGGCTGGCACAGCCTGATGAGATTTCCTCGTTGGTATATTTTTTGGCGCTGCCTGAGTCGGGATACATCACCGGCCAAGTGATTAGTCCGAACGGCGGCTGGGTGACTTGATATTCGTTCGTGGTGCAATTCACCACTCATAAGGTTCTGGTTACGGGGACATATTACTATTGTTACTTTAAATCTGATTGCCACCATGCAAAAGGAGGATTTAATTCATGTCATCCGTAATCAAAAACTTTGATTCCTGGAAGAAATTTCTGGGAGAGCGCGTCGTTCAAGCCGAAAAAGCAGGTATGAGCGAAGACACGATTTCTCAGCTGGCTTTTGAGATCGGCGACTTCCTGGATGAGAAGGTAGACCCGCAAAACTCATCCAACCGGGCACTGAAAGAATTGTGGGACGTAGGTAACGAGGAAGAACGCCACGTTATCGCCCGTCTGATGGTGAGATTGGCCAAGAACAACGCATAACCCACATCCAAAAAGCCCCCCGATAACGGGGGCTTTTTGTCAAGAAAAAAGAATGTAATTTTCATGTTACCGTTAATACTTGCCTTTCATTTTTATTTTATATATCATTAACGTGATCCATTTTTAATTTGACCTGTTTTTGCGTGCATTTTTAGCTGGAATTTGTCGAATATTGATGGAAAAGAAGTGCAAAGAGGTGTCTTTGTGGAATCGAATCAATGGTACATGGAATACAAGATACATAAGAACCGGCCAGGTTTGCTCGGTGATATTGCATCTGTGCTCGGTATGCTTGAAGTGAACATCCTGACAATTAACGGCGTCGAAGGCCAAACCCGAGGTATGCTCCTTGAGACGGATGATGAAGAGAAAATCATTCTGATGGGCAAAATGCTGAACAAGATGAAAAATATTACGGTAACAGCCTTGAGACCCCCTAAACTGGTCGATATTTTGGCTGTCCGACATGGACGATATATTGACCGGGACTCGGATGATCGTAAAACTTTCCGTTTTACACGCGATGAGCTCGGTTTACTTGTTGACTTTTTGGGTGAATTGTTCAAAAGGGAAGGAAATCAGGTCATCGGTCTTCGCGGGATGCCCCGCGTCGGCAAAACGGAGTCCATTATTGCAGGCAGTGTCTGTGCGATGAAACGCTGGACGTTTGTTTCCTCTACGCTGCTTCGGCAAACGATTCGCAGTCAGCTGTCCGAGGATGAGATGAATTCAAACAATATTTTTATCATTGACGGGATTGTCAGCACTATCCGTTCGAACGAGCGCCATTATCAGCTCTTACAGGATATTATGGGGATGGATAGCACGAAGGTGATTGAGCATCCGGACATTTTTGTTCGTGAATCCGAATATTCCTATGAGGATTTCGATATTATAATCGAATTGCGAAACAATCCGGATGAGGAAATCGTTTATGATACGTTCACGGGTTCTTATAGTGACGATTTATAATATTTTTTTGACCACGAAATTCTAAAGTAGGAGGTGATGGCATGTCCGAACTGGGACAGCAATTAAGGGAGGCGCGTCTACAAAAAGGAATGAGCCTTGATGACGTGCAGGAAATGACAAAAATACGCAAGCGATACTTGGAAGCCATCGAGGCAGGGGATTACAAAGTACTTCCCGGCAGTTTTTACGTGCGGGCATTCATCAAAACCTATGCAGAAGCGGTGGGGATTGACCCGGACGAACTGCTTGAAGGACATAAACAGGACGTTCCCAAATCAGAACCGGAAGCGACAATGGAGCCGGTTATTCAAAAGCGTGCCAGCAGACCTTCAGCCGAACGGAACATGAAATGGCTGCCGACGCTGCTGATGTGGACGTTTCCGATTCTGATCGTTGTTGTCATTTATTTGGTAGCGATCAATTCGAATGAGCCCAAAGATGAAAACCCGCCGGTAAGCAACAACGACCAATCTCAGACCGATCCAGGGCAGAATTCGCAAAACCCGGATACCACGACGCCAGGTGATGGAGCACAAGGCGGAGAGAACAACCCGGGCGATACGCCTGGCGAGGGTACGGACGGTGAAGGAACGGAAACGGACGGCACTGAGGGTACGGATGGTACGGATACAGATGTACCGGGGAATACAACGCCTGGGGAAACGACGGTGACGCAGGACCGGACGGAAGGCAAGAACACCGTATTCAAAGTAACAGGCTCTGCGGTTAAGGTGGACATTACGGCCACCAGTGACGGAAAGAGCTGGGTAGAGGTATACCGCGGCAACAACGCCTCCGGCGAGAAATTGGCTTTCCAGATGCTTGAGAACGGAGCTGCGCTCAGCTTCGAACTGGACAGCCAGGGGTTGTACGTGAAATCGGGCAATTCCGCTGCAACCACCATCACGGTTGGCGGTCAGCCTGTAACGGATGGAAAAACGACTTCCCGCATCGTGCTGGAGTCCGCGGATGGTTCCGCTGACACCACAGGCGGGGAATAATTCCCTTTACTCCAGGAGATCATAACAGCATGCAGCTGCATGCTGTTATTTCACTTCCTGAAAGAGGTGAGGCCATCTTGACGGTCAACTGGATTGTATTCGGATTAGGCGTTATTGTCAGCCTCTTGGGTTACTATCTAATTCCGAGTGACTGGGGATATGGCATATTAGGCTTTGGATTGGCTCATATATTACTCGGCATCCTGAGTATGTTCCGCCGTCCGGTGCGTGATGAGCAAGCTAGCAATTGACGGAGCAGGCTTCGTTGTCACCAGATGGTTGGTGATGAACGGAGTCTTTTTCGTTCCTGTATACATAAGACATACATTGTACATGATTAGACTTGGCTCGGAGTTTTACCTATAATAGAAGCAATATGATTGATGAAAGGAAGGATTCACCATGGCTTCAGAAAATTCATTTGATATCGTATCCAAGATGGATATGCAGGAACTTACAAACGCGGTTAATCAGACGGAGCGGGAGATTGAGAACCGGTTTGACTTCAAGGGCAGCAAGAGCAGCTTGAAGATTGACAAGGAAGCACTGGTCATTGCATCTGACGATGAGTATAAACTCAACGCAGTAATTGATATTTTGCAAACCAAGATGGTTAAACGCGGATTGTCGCTTAAAAATGTGGAGTACGGGAAGATTGAGCCGGCCTCTATGGGTACCGTTAGACAGCGCTTGACCTTGAAACAGGGAATAGATCAGGAAAACTCTAAAAAAATCAACATTTTGATCCGTGATTCCAAACTGAAAGTAAAGAGCCAGATTCAAGGGGATCAAATTCGGGTAACCGGAAAAAACAAGGACGATCTTCAGCAGATCATGCAGCTGCTTCGTAAAGCAGATCTTACGCTGGACCTCCAATTTACCAATTTTAAATAAGCGCGCACCTTAATAGGGTAAAGGCTTGAATGCGAATTAAATGGCAGGTTTGTTTCTTTTGACAGGGTGTCAACTGAAATATTATACTAAAACACGATATATAAGGATTAACGTATACATAGATTACTGGGGGATGAATATGACAGACAGCGATTCACGCTTCAAACCCTTTAGGCTCTTGGGAAGAGCGACCCTGTTGAATTGCGGCAGTTTAACTGCTGCGGGGTCTGCCAAGTTAGCTAGACAACCCGTTGCAAGGGAGGTTGCCCCATGAATTTACCCAATCGTATTACGTTGGCCCGGATTTGCTTGATTCCTGTCATGATGATTTTTCTACTGGTGGATTTTGATTTTTACCCGGCCCCCATTGTGTGGAATGATTTTGTCCTGCCATATAACCAATTGATTGCGGCATTGATCTTTATACTTGCTGCGAGCACGGATGGGATTGACGGCTATTTGGCCCGAAAAAACAATATGGTGACTAACCTGGGAAAACTTCTTGATCCGCTGGCTGACAAACTGCTGGTGGCCGCCGTACTCATATCGCTCGTAGAGATGGGAAAATGCGAATCGTGGATTGCTGTTGTCATCATCAGCAGGGAATTCGCGGTTACCGGCTTGCGGCAGATTGCGCTTCTGGAGGGTTCCGTTGTTGCAGCAGGCCAATCGGGAAAAATTAAAACGGTGATTCAGATTGTGGCAATTGTTGCGCTTCTTATCAACAATTTCCCGTTTGTGTTTATGGGGATTCCGTTTGATGTCATTGCCATCTGGGCAGCTGCGATTATTACGCTATATTCGGGAATCGAATATTTTGTCCAGAACAGGCACCTTCTCAAAGGTACCGGGGCATAATAGCAATAGGAGCAATCCTATTGCTTTTTTCTTCCGTGAGCGTAAGAACATAATGAAGTTGAATAGAATGTGCAGATACAGTAGAGACAGCAGATACAGCAGATACAGGAGGATCGACTAATCATGAAAGCAGAAATCATTGCAGTTGGTACAGAACTTCTGCTGGGACAGATCGTCAATACCAATGCCCAGTACTTGTCCAGAGAGCTTGCTTCAATGGGAATCGATGTGTACTATCAAACGGTTGTCGGGGATAACATGGAGAGGCTCAAGGAGGCCCTCAGGCTGTCCAGCGGCAGAGCTGATATCGTGCTTCTGTCCGGCGGCCTCGGACCTACACAGGATGATCTGACGAAGGATGCCTTAGCTTCCTATATGAACCGGTCGTTGCATATTGACCGGATGGCCATGGACCGGGTCGAACGTTTCTTCCATGACCGGGGATATGTGATGACGGAGAATAATCGGCGTCAGGCTCTGGCCATCGAGGGAGGTACACCGCTGCCTAACGAGACGGGGCTTGCCGTGGGAAATGCTATTTCTTTTGAAGGCACTCATTATATTGTTTTGCCCGGGCCGCCAAAAGAACTGATCCCGATGTTTGAGCAGGAGGCCAAGCCCTGGCTTCTTCAGCACGTCCTGACCGGCGAGCTCCCCATCTACTCGAAGATGCTCAAGTTCGCAGGCATTGGGGAATCCGCACTTGATCAGCGACTGGAGGACCTGATAACCGCACAGACGGATCCGACCATCGCCTTGTATGCCAAGGAAGGGGAGGTTACGGTCCGGATCTCCACGAAGGCAGCGAGTGAGTCTGAGGCTATGGTCCGGCTGAATGAGCTGGAGACCAGAATTCAGGAGAGAGGTCCTGAGTTTATGTATGCCAACGAGGACGTGCCGATTGAGAAGGTCATTGTAGACCTTATGGCAGATCGAAGCTGGACGCTGAGCGCGGCCGAGAGTTGTACCGGAGGGCTCGTGGCAGAGGCGCTGACATCCATTCCCGGCAGTGCTTCGATGTTTCTGGGCGGAATCATCTGTTATACCAATCAGATCAAAGAGAAGCTTGTACATATCCCGCATGCGCTGCTTGAAGGTGATGATGCGCCGGGCGCTGTCAGTGCGGAGGTTGCCGAGGCGCTTGCGGATCATGTCCGGATGGTGACCGACAGTGATTTTGGTTTGTCGGTAACAGGTGTAGCAGGTCCAGGTTACGCCGAACGCAAGCCCGTTGGCCTTGTGTACATTGGATTGTCCGAACGGGGAAAAGAAACGGAAGTGCATGAGCTGCACCTGCAGGGCAACCGTGAGACGATCCGGCTCCGTGCAACCAAGGCGCTGCTGTATCGGCTTTGGCAGCGTCTCGTTGCCTCCAAGCAGGCCTAGCTTCCCCCTAAGCCGAAGGAAGCCGCTTTTGATAAAAAGTAAATTATTTACACCTGTCTTGGTAGCTGTTCTTGAATTGAAGAATGGTTCCGAGTATAATGTGAAGTACGGAAGAACCGTGGCATATCGAATGATATTGCTGCGGTTCTTCTTCTTTTTTACATAGGGTTCAGAGCATGGGAGGGAAGGAGCGCCGAATAAAAAAACGAATGTATGTTCGAAAAAAAGCTTGGCAAACGTGTCAAAACAAGGTATGATATGACTATCAACAGTGAAGGGTTGTGGAACAATTGTCAGATCGTCGTGCTGCGCTGGAGATGGCGCTTCGTCAGATAGAGAAACAGTTCGGTAAAGGTTCCATCATGAAACTGGGTGAGTCCACCCATATGCAGGTAGAGATTGTGCCAAGTGGATCGTTGGCGTTGGATATAGCTTTAGGAACCGGCGGTTTGCCTAAAGGCCGGATTATTGAAGTATATGGACCGGAATCCTCCGGTAAAACAACAGTAGCCCTCCATGCTATTGCTGAAGTTCAGAAGGCTGGCGGACAAGCTGCATTTATCGATGCCGAGCATGCCTTGGATCCATCGTATGCAAGCAAACTGGGTGTTAATATTGATGAATTGCTGCTCTCCCAACCGGATACGGGTGAACAGGGGCTTGAAATTGCGGAAGCATTGGTACGCAGTGGTGCCGTAGATATTATTGTTATTGACTCGGTTGCTGCGCTTGTGCCGAAAGCTGAAATTGAAGGCGATATGGGTGATTCCCACGTGGGTCTGCAAGCTCGTCTGATGTCTCAAGCTCTTCGTAAATTGTCGGGTGCCATCAATAAGTCGAAAACGATTACTATCTTTATCAACCAGCTTCGTGAGAAGGTTGGTGTTATGTTCGGTAACCCTGAGACTACTCCGGGCGGACGTGCTCTGAAGTTCTATTCCACGGTTCGTTTGGACGTGCGCCGGATTGAGAGCATCAAGATGGGTAACGATGTGGTGGGTAACCGCACACGGATTAAGGTTGTTAAGAACAAGGTAGCGCCGCCTTTCAAACAGGCTGAGCTAGATATTATGTACGGTGAGGGCATCTCTAGAGAGGGAAGCCTGATTGATATCGGAACGGAACTGGATATCGTAGACAAGAGTGGTGCTTGGTATTCTTATTCTGGTGACCGTCTGGGTCAAGGACGTGAGAATGCGAAGCAATTCTTGAAGGAGCACCCGGAAATCGCGAGTGTAATCGAGAATAAAATCCGTGAAGCAAGCAACCTGACCACGGCTGTTCCTGAGCCTTCCGCAGAGGATAAGGAACAAGATGAAATAGAAGAGCAGGAATTGTTTAAGGTAGAGTAGTAATAACGGTTTAGCTTTTAGAGTGTTGAGGACTGTCCGGTGTTTGTAACGCCTGACGGTCTTCTTTGCATTTAACTTAATCGAGGAATCGCTCGGATATTTTTGCCGGGATATTGATGCTGAAGTGAGAGGAGCGTTTATGAAAGAAGAGAATATGGGAGTGTCTGAGGAGGAGGAAACTTCAGGTATTGGACATTTTCCCGATAATGAGGATCTGATCGTAACTTCGGTCGAGATGCTGAGAAAGCCCAAACACCGCTATCAGATCGCATTTGGGCCTTATCAGATGACCGTTCATGAGGACGTTATGCTGAAATATCGCTTGTTGAAGGGCAATGTTTTTCGCAAGGAGGAACTGCAGGAAATTATTGTTGCAGATGAACGGCAGCGCGCTTACGTAGAGGCGCTGAATCATCTGTCCCGAAAACCCAGAACGGCTAAGGAAATTTCACAGCGTCTGCAGCAAAAAGGCTTTGAGCAGAATAGTGTAGAGACAACCTTGGAGCGCTTGGAGAAGGATAACCTCGTAGATGATGCGCTCTATGCCAAGATGTGGGCGGAACAGCGAATGACGAGCCATAAGAAGGGAAGATTGTGGGTTAAGCAGGAACTGAGGCAAAAGGGAATAGGCACTGAGCTTATATCAGAGGCGTTGGGCGAGATTAGCGCGGATGCGGAACTTGAGAGTGCGCTGACGGTCGGGAGGAAAAAATGGCAGCAAACCCATGGCGAGCTGCTGGATCGCAAACGTAAAACGGGCGCCTATTTAATGCGGCGTGGGTTTGGTGGAGAACAGGTACGGCAGGTACTTAAACTTCTGATTGAAGAGGATCAGCAACAAGGCGAGTGGGACGAAGAGCTGGATGACTTCGAATAAAAGGCAGCCATAATGCAGAACTTCGCAAAAGAATTTGGTTCCACTGGATGAAACTGACGTTTACCCATTGCTTTCCCTTGACAATATCTTTTTATAAATACTAAAATAAATATGAATCTTTTATCATAAATTAGAAACCTTTTTCCTTCCAAAAAAGTGACTACTTTGTGAAAGATTCTTATAACGCCAATTCATAGTGAAATGTATTCCGCTGTTCATGGTGGAATTTGCGAACGTTAATGGGACGTGCGCAGTATGGACGGCAGGTTCTGCCGGAAAATTTTATGTATGAATGAGTAAACTGACAATTGAACATTTCCCAAGGAATGCCTTGGAGGAAACAACGAGGAGGTGAAACAGATGCTGGATACATGGATCTGGATCATAATCGTTCTCGCTGTAGCCGCTATATTCTTTGGGTTCGGTTATTTTATTCGCAAATCCCTTGCAGAAGCTAAAATTTCCAGTGCCGAGCATGCCGCTTTGCAGATCGTTGAGAGTGCGAAGAAGGAAGCAGAGGCATTGAAGAAAGAAACGGTTCTTGAAGCAAAAGATGAAGTTCATAAAATCAGAGCCGAAGCTGAAAAAGACACTCGTGAGCGCCGTAATGAAATTCAACGGCAGGAACGCAGATTGTTGCAAAAGGAAGAGTCGCTGGATAAAAAAATAGAATCTTTGGAACGTAAAGAAGAACAAGTGGCGAACAAAGAGAAACGAATAGAAGAGACCCAGCAGCAAATCGACGCTATTTACAAGAAACAAACTACAGAACTGGAGCGTATCTCCAACCTTACGATGGAGGATGCCCGCAGTATCATTCTCAGCAATGTCGAGCAAGAGGTTCGTCATGAAACCGCTCAAATGATTAAAGAAATTGAGCAGCAGGCGAAAGAAGAGGCTGACAAAAAATCACGGGAGATCATCACGCTGGCTATCCAACGCTGTGCGGCTGATCATGTGGCAGAGACAACGGTTTCTGTTGTCACCTTGCCGAACGAAGAAATGAAGGGCCGGATCATCGGACGTGAAGGCCGGAATATCCGTGCGCTTGAAACCCTTACAGGGATTGACCTTATTATCGATGATACTCCGGAAGCTGTTATTCTCTCCGGGTTTGATCCGATTCGCCGTGAAATTGCCCGTACAGCTTTGGAAAAGCTCGTGGCGGACGGACGGATTCATCCGGCTCGTATCGAAGAAATGGTGGAGAAATCCCGCAAGGAAGTGGACGAACGCATTCGCGAGTATGGAGAACAAGCCACATTCGAAGTTGGCGTGCACGGTTTGCATCCAGATTTGATCAAAATTCTGGGCCGACTGAAGTTCCGTACAAGCTATGGACAAAATGTGTTGAAACATTCCATGGAAGTGGCCTACTTGACTGGCCTAATGGCCGGCGAATTGGGCGAAGACATCGTGCTTGCGAAACGGGCAGGACTGTTGCATGACATCGGTAAAGCGCTGGATCATGAAGTGGAAGGATCGCACGTTGAAATCGGCGTGGAGCTGGCGAAGAAATACAAGGAACATCCGGTGGTTATCAACAGCATTGCCTCTCACCACGGTGATTGTGAAGCAACCTCGGTTATTGCCATGCTGGTTGGCGCAGCTGACGCATTGTCCGCAGCCAGACCGGGAGCCCGCAGAGAGACACTTGAGACGTATATCCGACGCCTTGAGAAGCTCGAAGAAATTTCCGAATCCTTTGAAGGCGTTGAGAAATCGTACGCCATTCAAGCGGGACGTGAAGTTCGCGTTATGGTACAGCCTGAGAAGATCGATGATGCCGAAGCATTCCGCTTGGCACGCGACATTACCAAAACCATTGAGAATGAACTGGATTATCCAGGTCATATCAAAGTCACCGTTATCCGGGAGACCCGTGCGGTGGATTACGCAAAATAGAGTTTGGACCTTAAAAAGTGGCCGCAATTCGGCCACTTTTTATCTTTGAAGATATCAGATCGGAAAGTGGCTGATATCCATAAAACCGGGAACGCTCCTGCTGGAGCAGGACAGGCTTCCCTCGTTAAGGAGTGAATGACATCAAAGTACTATTCATCGGTGATATTGTCGGCAGTACAGGGCGCAAAGCGCTGAAAGAATCGCTGCCAGAGCTGAAGTCCAAATATAATCCTCACATCATCATTGCCAATGGCGAGAACGCGGCTTCGGGACGCGGCATTACCTCGGCCATTGCCAATGAGTTTTTCAATTGGGGCATCCATGGCATCACCTTGGGAAATCACACGTGGGATAACAAGGATATTTTTGAGTTTATCGACGATGAACCGCGTTTGATTCGCCCGGCGAATTTTCCGCCTGGAACACCTGGACGGGGATATACGGTTATTAAAGCAAACGGCAAACAATTGGCCATTGTGAACCTGCAGGGAAGAACATTCCTGCCAGCCATCGATTGTCCATTCCGTGCAGCCGATGAAATTGTAGATGAGTTGCGCCAGAAGAACAAATGCATTCTTGTGGACTTCCATGCCGAGGCGACCTCTGAGAAAATTGCCATGGGTTGGCATTTGGAAGGGCGGGCTTCCATGGTGGTTGGAACGCACACGCATGTGCAAAGCAATGACGATACGATACTGCCGGGTGGAACTGCCTACATTACGGATACCGGCATGGTAGGCTCCAAGGAAGGGGTACTCGGCATGCAGCGCGATGCGGTGATGTACAAGTTCAAAACCCAGCTTCCTGCTCGTTTCCAGGTCGATGAAGGCAAGTGGCAGTTCCATGCTGTATGCGTGGATATGGATGAAGAAACAGGGAAAGCCCACAAGATACAAAAAATACGTATGTACGAAGACGAATGGCGGATGGATTAAAAACCGTAAAATTCGTTTAATTAAATTAGGTACGAATGGCAAAAAGCAGGAATTTTTTCCCCTCTCACGAATAACATCTAGTAAGCGGAAGCAAACCATCACTCAACATTCCCAGGGGAGGTACTTACCATGGAAGTATTAAAAGTTTCAGCAAAATCCAATCCTAATTCAGTTGCAGGGGCGCTCGCTGGAGTTCTTCGGGAGCGGGGCGGAGCGGAACTGCAAGCGATTGGGGCGGGAGCACTGAACCAGGCCATTAAAGCGGTAGCGATTGCCCGGGGATTTGTAGCACCGAGCGGGGTGGATCTGATTTGCATCCCTGCTTTTACGGATATTGTGATTGATGGCGAAGACCGGACGGCGATTAAATTGATCGTAGAACCTAGATAAATTTCGGAGGTATTAGCCTGTTTACTCTCTTTTGCGTAAACAGGCTTTTTGCTGTGACACATTGGAAGGAGATGAGCCCGCGATGCGGACAGTTGATTTTCACTGTGATGCCCTGAGTAAAATGTGGGAAGATCCCAAAGCTTCCTTTGTTGATGATCGGCATTTGGATGTTACGCTGCAGCGTATGGAGGAAGGGGATCTTGCGCTTCAGGTATTCGCTGTTTTTTTATCGGAAAAATACGGACGTCCTTCATTTGAGCGGGTACTGGCGCAAATCGATACGTATCGCAGCCGCATTGTGAAGCCAGGTCATCTCAAACCGCTGCTCTGGCAAGAACAGGTCCAGGAGATCAGAGAAAGCTGTCATAGCCGTTTTGGTGTTTTGTCGCTGGAAGGTGTGGACGGGCTGGAGGGCAATTTGCATTACGTTAAGCTCTGTTATGACCTGGGTGTACGCTTTATGGGGATTACGTGGAACTATGCCAACTGGGCTGCGGACGGGGCGTTGGAGCAGCGGAATGGTGGATTTACGGAACGAGGGCGGCAGCTGGTGGAGCTGTGTAATTCCACAGGCATTATTCTGGATGTTTCCCACCTGTCCCAGGCCGGCTTCTGGGAGCTAACCGAACTTACGCAGCGTCCCATCCTGGCCTCGCATTCCAATGCGTACTCCGTATGCAAGCATCCGCGGAATCTAAGCGATGAGCAGATTCGGGCTTTGATCGCTTTGGACGGAATGATCGGCATTACGTTTGTGCCTTGGTTCATTCGGAGTGATGCAGACCGAGTGAAGCCGGAGGACATCCTGCCCCATATTGAGAAGATTTGTGAGCTGGGCGGAGAGAAACACATGATGTTCGGTTCGGATTTTGACGGGATTGATCAGTGGGTTGCCGGGCTTGAGCATCCGGGGAAATATCCAGACTTCCAGGAGCTGCTCCTCAAGCATTATCCTGAATCAATGGTGAAGGGCTGGATGTCTGATTATGCGCTCCGGTTTCTTGAACAGAATTTGCCTTTGGCTCCGTCCAAAGAGAAATAAAATTCGCATAACGCCCATGATTCAAAGATAACTTTGACAATCCTGTTGCAGATCATATGAGAAATGAGAAGAAGGCACCCAGAATCATCGGGCTGCCTTTTTATTTTTGGGTAATAGAGAGTATAATAGGTGATGGCACGTACAGCATATAGAGAAAAACAAGGAGTGAGAGACAGATGAGTAAAACTGTACCTGTGGGTGTATCCGCCCGCCATATTCATTTATCCCAGGAGCATATTGAGGCATTATTCGGCCCTGGATATCAGCTTACAGAATTCAAGCCTTTGTCCCAGCCAGGACAATTCGCAGCCAATGAAACGGTAGCGGTAATTGGAACGAAGGGACAATTCGATAAAGTAAGAATTTTGGGACCTGCGCGTCCTGCAACCCAGCTTGAGATTTCCCGTACGGATTCCTTTGCAATTGGTGTGAAAGCACCTGTGCGGGAGTCGGGGAATATCGCTGGAACACCTGGTATCACCATCAAAGGCCCAGCAGGCGAGGTAACGGTGGATGAGGGTGTTATTGTAGCCGCTCGTCATATTCATTTCCATACGTCCGATGCGGATCAGTGGGGCATTAAAGACAAGGATCTGCTTAAAGTGCGTCTTGGCGGTGAGCGTGGTCTTGTACTGGAAAATGTGATTGCTCGTGTATCCGATAACTTTGCGCTGGATATGCACATCGATACGGACGAAGCGAATGCGGCTGGTGCCAACAACGGAGATACTGCTGAAATTATTGACTAATTTATAACTTCAGTCAGGTTGAAGGAACAAACGGTATATGTCACGTATGTGCGCTTATAGGAAGCACGTACGGAAGAGCCTGGATCGATGAATTTCGATTTCAGGCTCTTTTTTGAAGTTTGCATCGATCATGTCAGAGTGGTAGCTTAGGCATTAAGATCATGATATAATTTAAAACAGTGCCTATTTAAGAGGTTTTGTCATGTAAAACCAGAGATTTTGTGGATCTAAGGAGTGACCAAGCATGTCCAAAGAAAGTAAGGACTACTCCAAATATTTTGATTTTTCAGGAGCCAAAGTTCTCTCGGAAGATGAACACGGGAAGAGAATTCGCATCAACGGCCGGGAAATCAATATTCTTTCGGAGCCTAATCATAGACAGGAAAAGCAGCGCGGCAAGCAGAGCGTAGAAGTGCTGTACGATACAGAGCTGCCGGAGGAGTTCCGGCGCATCGGAGCGGGCAAGCATTATATTGTATACACGTATGGGTGCCAGATGAATGAGCATGATTCCGAGACCATTAAGGGATTGCTGGAGCAAATGGGTTATCAAGCCACCGAGGATCGCAAGCAGGCGGATATCATTTTGCTGAATACATGCGCCATTCGTGAAAATGCGGAGGACAAGGTCTTCGGCGAGCTCGGCCATCTGAAACACTTGAAGATCGAGAAGCCCGATATGCTGCTTGGTGTTTGCGGCTGTATGTCGCAGGAGGAGTCCGTAGTTAATCGCATTCTCCAGAAACACGGCTTCGTTGACCTCATCTTCGGTACGCACAACGTGCACCGTCTGCCCCATCTTATACAGGAGGCGCTCTTCAGCAAGGAAATGGTTGTTGAAGTGTGGTCCAAGGAGGGTGACATCATTGAGAACCTTCCGAAGAAGCGGGAAGGGCTTCGCGGCTGGGTTAACATTATGTACGGCTGCGATAAATTCTGTACATACTGCATAGTCCCGTATACCCGCGGTAAGGAACGCAGCCGGCGTCCGGAGGATGTTATAGCTGAGGTACGTGAACTAGCCCGTCAGGGTTACAAGGAAATCACGCTGCTCGGGCAAAATGTGAACGCATACGGCAAGGATTTTGAGGATATCGAGTACCGCTTCGGCGATCTGATGGATGCGATCCATAAGATCGATATCCCGCGTGTACGTTTCACGACATCCCATCCGAGAGATTTCGACGATCATCTGATCGAGGTGCTGGCGAAGGGCGGAAATCTGGTAGAACACATTCATCTGCCGGTGCAATCGGGAAGCTCGCAGGTGCTCAAAAAAATGAGCCGCAAATATACGCGTGAGACGTACCTGGAGCTTGCTCATAAGATTAAAAAAGCGATTCCGAATGTTGCGTTTACAACGGACATCATTGTCGGATTCCCTGGAGAAACCGATGAGCAGTTTGAGGAGACGCTGTCTCTTGTCCGCGAAGTAGGTTATGACGCTGCATATACCTTCATCTATTCTCCCCGTGAAGGAACACCGGCAGCGGTGATGGAGGATAATGTGCCGATGGAGGTCAAGAGCGAGCGACTTCAACGTTTGAATGCAGCTATCAGTGAGTACAGCCGCCAGAGCAATGACAGGCTGCTGGGTGCTACGGTAGAGGTCCTTGTAGAGGGTGTCAGCAAGAACAATGATTCCATGCTGTCAGGGCGCACGCGCACGAACAAGCTGGTGCATTTTGAAGGCTCCAGGGATTTGGTGGGAACGTTCGTGAATGTTCAAATTACCGATACGAAGACCTGGTATATTAAAGGCGATATGATTTCCAATCCGATTCCTGCATCGGATGCTGTATAATAGAGAGGCAGGCAGAAATTTACCACGACGTACGTAAAGGCCGTCCTTGTGAGTTCGGCCCGGCGCTGCGTATATGCTTATAGATGATGAAGAATTGGAGCGATGAACCTTGGCACAAGATCATGTTCGTACGAACACATATGGTATGTCAACATTCAATTCGCGTGAATTGATTATACGCGATGATATTTTGGCAAAAGCCGGTGAGCTGGCGAATTTAATATCCACAAGCGAAGAAGTCCAAATGTTTAAGCAAGCAGAAGAGAAAATCCAAAACCACGAACGGGTTCAAGGATTGATCAAGACCATCAAGAAAAAGCAAAAAGAAATCGTTGCTTTTGAATCCTTTCAGAATAAGGACATGGTTGCGAAAATCGAACGCGAGATCGAAGAGCTGCAAGAGGAGATTGACGGCATCCCGCTCGTTATGGAATTCCAGCAGAGTCAAAGCGATATCAACTATCTTCTTCAACTGGTCGTATCCGTGATTCATGATACCGTTTCGGAAAAAGTCAATGTAGAAACAGGAAAAGATACGCCGCCAAGCAGCTGCGGTTAGGCGATTCGAAGGTGCGGAATGGTTCCGCACCTTTTCTATTCGTATCCATCATGCACAGAATGAGGCTGAATAGGGCATAGTAATCTTATGCAGAAGATGGGATGAGGAAATCCTTGACATCATCTTTAAATATGTCATAATGAAATTATCAAATTAATAGTTATGGTGATGGAAATGACGGATCATGAACAGGCGCCACAGCGCAATGCCAAGAAATATAGAACACCGGATGGTGTACCCGCTGATATCGTCATGTTTACCTTGACGAAGCGGGAGCGGAAGACCTTCACCAAGACACTGCCTATACGGGAGCTTAAGGTGATGCTGATTAGGCGCAGATCATGGCCTTGTGCCGGTATGTGGGCACTTCCAGGCGGTTTTTGCCGTGAGAGTGAGTCTATTTACGATGCAGCCAAGAGGGAACTGAAAGAAGAGACCGGGGTGGATGGCGGTCATTTGGAATATTTGGGTGTGTATAGCGCGCCCGGTCGCGATCCACGCGGCTGGATCATCAGCCATGCGTTCTACGCGTTGGTGGAAGAATGGATGCTGGAGCACCGCCAGGCTGCCGATGATGCAGAAGAGGTTGGACTATTCACGGTAGCGGAGGCTCTGGAGGAGCTGGAGCTTGCTTTTGACCACCGGGATATCATCATGGATGCGTATCACAAGATTCAGCAGCAAATGCTGCAAACGACGATTGCCAGACAGTTTTTGCCGGAGCATTTTACACTGAGCGAACTGTATCAGGTTATCCAAACCGTCGTGCCGGAGTTCAATGAACCCAACTTTATCCGTAAGATTACTTCTACCCGAAGCAGGCAGGGAATTTTGGAGGAAGCCCGTGATGAGGATGGCAAACCTCTAAACTCGAATCAGTACTCCCAACGACCGGCCCAATTGTATCGATTTACGGATCATGCACCGCTGCTATCTATTTATACGTAACATGTAATCTCAAGCCACTGTTTTTTATCGGCCACATTAATCAATGTACAGAGGAGTGTGTCAGATGAAGGCTTTAATCGTGATAGATTTCACGAATGACTTCGTGGATGGCAGTCTGCCTGTAGGCAAGCCGGCCATTAACATTCAGCATAGAATTGTCGACTTGACCAGACAGTATAATGACAACGGGGATTTCGTTGTGATGGCTGTAGACCTTCACGAGGAACATGATGCTTACCATCCGGAAACGAAGCTGTTTCCGCCTCATAACATTCGGGACACGCGGGGGCGCGAATTATACGGCGATCTGCAACAGGTGTACGAGGAACGCAAGGAAACGATCTATTGGATGGACAAAACGAGGTACAGTGCATTTTGCGGCACCGATCTGAATCAAAAGCTGCGTGAACGCGGGATTACCGAAGTGGATCTGGTCGGGGTATGCACGGATATCTGTGTCCTTCATACGGCGGTGGATGCCTACAATTACGGATATAAGATTACGGTTTATGAGGATGCTGTTGCAAGCTTCAATCCAGAGGGCCATCAGTGGGCTTTAGGTCATTTTCAAGGCAGTCTCGGTGCAGCGGTTGTGCGCAGTGAAGATGGTACGAAATAAGATGAACGAATTAAGATGACAGCTTGTGAATTGCCCGGAAGCATAAAGGGGCAAACGGGTAACACTGGAGGATGATCGTGATGCTGACAGCAGGATTAGCACTACATACGGACAAATACCAGATCAACATGATGTATGCTCATTGGATTAACGGATCTCATCGTACGCGTGCGGTATTTGAGGCTTATTTTCGTAAGCTGCCATTCGGCAACGGGTACGCTGTTTTTGCCGGTTTGGAGAGGATTGTACATTACATTGAATCGTTGCGGTTCTCGGAAGATGACATTGCCTATCTGGCCAAACAGGAAGAGAAGTATAAACCTGAGTTTTTGGAGGAGCTTCGCCAGTTCCGCTTCCAAGGGAATATTCATTCCATGAAGGAGGGGGCGCTGGTCTTCCCGAACGAGCCGCTCATCCGGGTTGAAGGCACCATATTCGAAACGCAGCTGGTGGAAACCGCGCTTCTGAACTTCATGAACTTCCAGACGCTGATCGCCACCAAAGCCTCCCGAATCCGTCAGGTTGCCAGCGGGGACATCCTGCTGGAGTTTGGCACAAGACGAGCGCAGGAAGCCGATGCGGCCGTCTGGGGGGCGCGTGCAGCCTATCTGGCGGGCTTCCACGCCACTTCGAATATGCTGGCAGGGGAGAAATTCGGTATTCCCACCAAAGGCACGCATGCGCATTCCTGGGTACAGACCTTCCGGAGCGAGCAGGAGGCCTTTGACATATTTGCTGAGGTGATGCCGGATCAGGTCACCCTGCTGGTGGATACGTTTGATACGTTAAAGAGTGGGATTCCACATGCAATTGCAACCGCGAAGAAGCTGGAAGCCCAGGGGAAACGGATGAATGCCATCCGTCTGGACAGCGGGGATCTGGCTTATCTGTCCATTCAAGCCCGTAAAATGCTGGATGAGGCCGGTCTTGACTATGTGGGCATCGTAGCCTCGAATGATCTGGATGAAGGAACCATTCTGGATCTTAAAGCACAGGGAGCCAAAATTGACACTTGGGGTGTCGGAACCCAATTAATCACCGCCGCAGACCAGCCGGCTCTCGGAGGCGTCTATAAATTGGTAGAGCGTGAGGTTGACGGTGAGATGGTCCCGACCATCAAGATTTCAGGCAATCCCGAAAAAGTATCGACGCCAGGCAAAAAAGAGGTTTACCGCATCATATCCAAAGGCAGCGGTAAAGCCATTGCCGATTACATCTGCTTCCCTGAAGAGGAGATGCCGCCGGACAGCGGGAAGCTAAAGCTGTTTAATCCGCTGCATCCTTATATGCGTAAGAATGTGCAGAACTTTGAGGCTGTATCCATGCTTGAACCGGTGTTCTTGCAGGGTGAGCTGGTATATGAGCTGCCGAAGCTGGAAGAGATACGGAGTTATCATAACACGCAGCTTGATCAGTTCTGGCCGGAATATTTGCGCAAGCTGAATCCGGAGATTTACCGGGTTAACCTTAGTGAGCAGGTCTGGGAAGTCAAGCATCGCATGATGGCTGAGTTTATGGAACAGCATGAAGAATAGAAATAGAATTAACCTGTGGAAATAAAATAAGACGCTCCCTATCTGCTGCTTGGCATGCGAGGGAGTGTCTTTTTGTGCATGGCTACAAATCAAGCTGATCTTGAGCTATAACGCTATCGTTTGCATCGCGGGCGATCAGATGAAGTTTATCCTTATTCATGACAGGGTCAGGCTGATGTTCGTAATACCACATGTACAAATCTTCACTGACATATGGTCTTAATTGGCGATAAGGTATAGATGGTGCAGGCT
Organism: Paenibacillus glucanolyticus NBRC 15330; assembly: GCF_004000885.1. Taxonomy (GTDB): domain Bacteria; phylum Bacillota; class Bacilli; order Paenibacillales; family Paenibacillaceae; genus Paenibacillus_AQ; species Paenibacillus_AQ glucanolyticus. Next base: position 742,572 of record NZ_BIMC01000001.1, on the reverse strand, counting down.
GACCGTTCACATAGATCCGAAGCGGTTCTTCGCTTCTGTATATCCCGAAGGCGAGCGATGAGTGAACATTTGTCTCTGAAAATATGGAAGGCGAAGAGGAATTCTCAGCCGGAGGGTAGAATGTGGATACAACGGACATATCCCATCCGAACCATCCCCTGGTATGGGCTGATAATTGCAGACCCAGTCCAGGTGTGATGACAAAGGCATAGGCTTTATCTGAAGATGCTTTCGGATGTATAATACGGGCATTCTCCACGCTGAAGGGGGCTTCAAGGTAAGCATGGCTTTTATCCAATACAGATGCTTCAACCGAGCGGTAAGTGCTGAAGTATTCGCAGGTCCCTGTAATGATGATAAAGAGGAGACCCATCTGTAAGTACACTTTAAGGCCAGGCCGGGTAATGAAGGGAACAGCTCCGTAGACTAAGCGAAGAAATAAAAGGATAAGTCCCAAGCTCAGAAAAAAAACGAGAAATGAACCGGCGACGCCTCCCAATTCTGTATGTATTCCAATGCTTTTAAGAGCTTGACTGACGGGCTTGCTGGCGATGGGTAACAGAAGTAATGTCACTAAGGTAAGCAGGAACGAAAAGCGGAAGGATGACGCTTGAGTTTCCTGTATAGAATTGTTCATAATGTTCAGTTCAACTCCCGTATATGAAGTAGTTATAGCAAGAGGAGGATTCTTTTTTCATCCTAACATAACCTGTAACTACTTTTGAATCTGTTGCTGCGGATTATTTCTCGGGAAAGCGCAGAAATCGCCTTATTCCGGCGGATATGCACAGTTTCAACATTCATGGCGCAGATTTTATACGGGGATACAATCAAAATATAAAACTGAAGGAGTGAGCAGTGTGTGCAGCCAAACCAATTTTCAAGCCTATGTTCTTCGTCAAGAGGAGCAAGAGGTTCGTGGAAGCGTGGAGAACATCTCCATCGATCAGCTTCCTGAAGGAGATGTTACTGTCCGGGTATTGTACAGCGGGGTTAATTACAAGGACGGGCTTGCCAGCATTCCGGAAGGCAAAATAGTGCGCAGGTATCCGTTCATTCCAGGCATTGATCTGGCGGGAACCGTAGTGGAATCCTCGCATCCCGGTTACAAGGAAGGTGATGATGTCCTCTGCACCGGTTACGAGCTGGGCGTATCGCATGAAGGTGGATTCAGCCAATATGCCAGGGTCAAGGGAGACTGGCTTGTGCCTCTGCCGCAAGGCTTGTCGCCAAGAGAGGCGATGGCCATTGGCACTGCAGGTTTTACCGCTGCCCTGTCGATTGAGGCATTACTGCGAAACGGACTCCAGCAGAATCAGGGACCGGTTCTTGTAACGGGTGCAACGGGTGGAGTTGGAAGTTTTGCCGTATCGATCCTGAGTCAGCTGGGTTACCGTGTGACGGCATCGACCGGCAAATCCAGTCAGGCGAATTGGCTCAAGAAGCTTGGAGCTGATGAAGTTATATCCCGGGAAGAAACCGAGTCTGTCTCAAAAGGAGCGATAGCGGCTGAGAGGTGGGCAGCGGTGGTGGATCCTGTCGGGGGCAGCCAGCTGAGCTCACTTCTAAAAAGTGTACAATACGGCGGGGGCATCGCCGTTTCCGGCATGACTGGCGGCGGTGCGTTTGATACCACGGTGTTTCCGTTTATCTTGAGAGGGATTAATCTCCTGGGGATCGATTCGGTATACTGCCCAATGGTCTATCGCCGATCCGTCTGGTCCAGGCTTGCTGATGAATGGAAGCCGACAGCCGTACTTCAAGAAGGAATCAGGGAATACGGGTTGACCGATCTCCCTGACGTGCTGAATACCATCTTGCAGGGAGGAGCAGTCGGAAGAAGTGTCATATCGCTTTAATTATTAGCTTGAATTCGCATAATGTTCATTACCCGCAGGCATCCTAAGGCAAGGTAACCTTTGACACCAAGGGAAGGGTGAGTGAACATGAATTATCGCGGAATCGCTGCAGCAGTATTGCTGTGTTCCATTCTTGCCATATCGGTAGGCTGCTCTAAACAAGTGGCCAAGGATGAAATGCGCCTATACAACATGAAGGCTTATGAGGAAGGCTCAAGAGAGGCCCGGATATCAGGACGTGGTATGAACGGAAAGTTTCTTGAGGAGCTTCAAGCTTCTTTTAGCAAAGTGAAGATGCCGCTGACCAATGAGACCTATGCGGAGGATGAAATTGGCAACATCACGTATCAGTACCGGATCAATTATGATGCCAGCCAGTTTATTACCGTCTACGTCTACCAGGATCAAGCGGCCAGGGAAAAAGGAATCAAGGAGATTTTTGGTGTCACGGAGGGTGACGCCAACGTGGCCGGCGGGCACAATTTGATCATCAGCGACAAGGAAACGTCGATCGTCTACACATCGACTGGAGATAAGACGGATAACTATTACAGCCAGGTCAAAAAAATAGCGCCCGCGCTGTTGGCCAAATATCAAGGGCGCGTCAGCAGTTAGTGCGAAAATAAAAGAAAGCCGGATGACTACAAGCATCCGGCTTTCTTTATATTCTCCTGGATCTCTCGAAGGGTGATCATGACTTGTGTTTGTCCAGCTCATATTTTATATGTCGCAGCTCTGGCAGAAGAATACGGTTCATTGCAAGCCGTACGGCTCCGGCAGACCCCGGCATGGAGAAGACGGCCGTGTGGCTTAGCGTACCGCCAATAGCACGGCTTAAGATCGCAGCAGAACCAATGTCTTCGGTAAAGCTGAGGTAGCGGAAAATCTCCCCGAATCCAGGGAGTTCCTTGTCCAGCAAGGAGGATACTGCTTCATAAGTGGTGTCTCTGCTGGATATGCCTGTTCCGCCGGTTAATAGCACGACATCAATTCCGGGGTTGCTCACTGCAGTGTATATCAGCTCCCGAATCGTTTCATATTCGTCCTGAACAATGGTGTAGGCCGCAACCGCATGCCCGGCTTCTTCCAGCAAGCCCATCATCAGTTTACCGCTCTTGTCCGTGTCAACGGTCCGTGTGTCCGAGACGGTGATGACCATGCAGTTCACGGAATCGGGGGATTGCCGTTTATGTTCTTGTGCTGAGTTCATCTGAATCACGACTCCTGTTTAGGTTAATGGTAGGACGCTTGCAGCAGGTGGATGAAATGTAGTACACTCGCTAGCATAATAAATTATGCACGCAAAGGAGTATGGAACGTGGAACACGTAACACCCATATATATTCTATCAGGTTTTCTTGGCAGTGGAAAAACGACCTTGCTTAGCCGGCTTATCGCGCATTGGAAGGAGCAGGGTTTGAGACCGGCTATTGTAATGAACGAGATCGGCGAGGTCAATATTGATGGACTTATCGCCGGCGAAGAGGTTCCGACAGCTGAAATGCTGAGCGGCTGCATCTGCTGTACGATTCGCTCTGATCTGTCGTCGGAGATTGCGACGCTGGTTCAGCGGGAGCAGCCGGATGTCATCGTTATTGAAGCGACGGGGATTGCGAATCCAATGGAGATTCTGGATGCCGCCGCGGAAGCTTCGTTATATATGAGAATCGATGTGAAAAAGATGATTACGGTCGTTGACGCCGCACATCTGCTGCATCTGAATGCCGAGCAAAAAGGAAAGACCTACCGACTGATGCAGGAGCAGATTCGCGCGGCTTCCGCACTGATCATGAACAAGATGGATCAGGTCAGCGAACAGGATGAAGAAACGATCCGGCAGTTGGTGGAGCGCTGGAATCCGTATGCGCCGATTCTGCCTGCGGTGCGCTGTGCGGTGAATGTGGAGGAACTGCTGCAAGGTGAAGAGCGTGCGGCGATGGAAACCGGCATTGGAGGGGGCGTGAACCCGGCCAATTTTGACACTCAAGATGCAGGTCATGATCAGCAAACAATGAATGCTCATGTTCGTGAAGAAGATGCCGCGCATTCTCTACATAATGACTCTAGCCATGACCCTACTCATGTTCATTCTCATGACCATAACCACGCGCACGACTCTCACGATCATGTTATGTCGTACACGTATTATTTCAGCCAGCCTGTGAACAGTGTGGAGTTCGAACGTTTGATAGCGGAGCTTCCGAGAGATGTATACCGGGCCAAGGGCATTCTTACCTTTAGCGATACCAACAGCCGTTTTCTGTTCCAGTATGCGTTCCGCGAATCCGATTTTATGAAAATCACGCCTCAGGGTCAAGTACCGGACGTGGTCGTGTTTATCGGTGAGCACTTCCAGAAATCGCTGCTCCAGCAGCAGCTTGAAGCGCTGGAGGGGAAGAACCGTTTGGCATAAGCTGTACTGCTGTGGATTCTTTTGGCTAATTGTACCTTGGGCTTCTCCCACCTGCATTTGATTCAGACAGCCATCCAGCGTTTAATACTAAGGCATAGCGTAGTAACTACAAGGAGGATATCCACAATGTTAAATGAACTCAAATATAAAGAATGCATCGAAGCATGTCTCCAATGTATGAACGCTTGCAATGTATGCTATGTATCCTGTCTGAAAGAATACGAATTGGCTATGCTTCGCGATTGTATTGCACTCAACAGAGAGTGTGCCGATATTTGTGCGTTTGCAGCTCAAGCAATGTCACGTAAAAGCCCTTACGTCAAGGAGATTTGCGAACTGTGTATCAAGGCTTGTCTGGCTTGTGCGGAAGAGTGCGGAAAGCACGATCATGAGCACTGCAAAGAATGTGCGGAGGCTTGCCGTAGATGTGCCGAGGTCTGCCAGGAAATGCTGAGCCACGCCTAAAATAGAAGTACATAAACCTGTCCCCTTTGTCAATCAGGGAACAGGTTTTTTGATAGCAGATGGTTTGATCCGCCAAGCCTAGTATGGACTGAGGTTTGGGCGAATGATTAAACAGCAGACAGATGGTTGGCTGCTGTGTACAGAAAAGGCGAACCCGTGGGGCCGCCTTTTCTCACTTTAGAATGATTTCCAGTACTTTTCGATAATGGCGTCGCGGCCGGAGTATACTCTGGATTCCTTGTAGTGTTTCGGATTTTTGCGATGGAAGTTTTGATGGTATTCTTCCGCAGGATAGAATACGGATGCTTCCCGGATTTCGGTCACGATCGGTTGATCAAAGCGTCCGCTCTTGGCGAGTTCTTCCTTCGATTTGACGGCCAGCTCGCGTTGTTCTTCATTATGATATAGAATAGCTGCACGGTATTGGCTCTTGCGATCATTGCCTTGGCCTGTAGCGTCGGTAGGATCGATCTGCGGCCAATACAACTCCAGTAATTTCTCATAGGGGAAAATGTCCGGGTCAAATGTAATCTGCACAACCTCCAAATGGCCAGTTTCTCCTGTTAAGACTTGCTCATATGTAGGATTCTCAAGCGTCCCGCCCATATATCCCGATATAATGCCATGAATACCCGGCTGTTCCTCAAACGGACTAACCATGCACCAGAAGCAGCCTCCGGCAAACGTTGCTTTTTGTATCACATTGATTCCCCATTTCTAAGATGATGGTGTGTAATGCTTCTATAAATAAGTAATTATAAGCCCCTATTCCCCATTCGTCTACGATACCTTATTAAAATAATGGCACCCCCTTTGCCCGTCAATTAAAAAAACTTACACGAAAGGTAGCCATCATTGAAACGACGTCCATAAAATGTTATTGTCATGTAAGATACGAGCCTTGTCCAAGAGTAAATGGAGCTGCCGTGCTTTCGCATAGAGAAGTTCTACAATACATACAGCACCAGAACAAGGGGAACAGGAGTTGAAGTGTTTGCAGGAGCTGCTCGAATTAAACGGAGTACATAAACGTTTCGGAAAGTCTGCTGTATTGCAAAATATCAGCTGGAGTTTATCCCGAGGCGAGTGCGTAGCCATAATTGGAGGCAATGGAGCGGGAAAGAGCACCTTGCTCCATATCATAGCCGGACTTGCGATTCCCTCTGAGGGATCCAGAGTTGAACTAGAAGCATCCTTGCGTTTCGGATATGTACCGGAGCGCTTTCCTGCTCTTCGGTTTCGTCCTTCAGAATATTTGCACCATATGGCCAGCATTCAAGGATTGGATACACAAGAAGCGACGAAGCGGATCGATGCGATGCTGAACGTTTTTCAGCTGCAGGACATCAAAATGACATTATGCTCCAAGGGGATGCTCCAAAAGGTCAATTTAATGCAGGCCTTGCTTCGGCAGCCCGATGTGCTTGTTCTGGATGAACCTCTGTCAGGATTGGACGAGTCTTCCCAGATGGAGATGATCGGTATCCTAGGCGAAATGAAGAGGCAGGGAACAGCGATTGCGATGTCCGTTCATGAACCCTTGCTGATTGCCTCGCTAGCCGATCGGGTGACACAACTGAAGCGGGGGCGGATGGAACGAGACGGTGTGCTCGCTATCCATAATGTTGACGCAAGAACGAAGCTGGAATTCGCTGACGTTCAACCGGACCGATTGCGGGAGCTGGAAGGGGAGCCTGGATTTCTATATTGGATATCCCGAGGGAATCCGGCATCGATGGTTGTACGCAAGCATTCAGCAGACGATATCTTGCTCCGGATTCTGCAGTCGGGGGGATCCATAATCCGCCTTGAGCCGTGGAGCGGGGAGACGATGGAGCAGGTGGAATCTCCTTTAAGCCAACAGGTTGAGGGGATGAGGGCATGATAATTCCGTTGATTAAGTACATGCTGGCGAGCTACACGAGATCGTACCGGTATTTCGCCCCAGTCGCCTTTATATTGATCTCGGTGGTATTTATATACTCCTACCGGCCAAATCCGATATTGGACAGTTATGCCGTAACCGCTGTGCTGCTGTTTATCGGTTCAGCCTGGCTCGGCATGAATTTTCTTAATCATGACCAAGGTCGTCAATCCATACTCCTTATTGTTCATAGCGGCAGCTCTAGACGATTTTATACCGCTCAATATTCCACGGTTGCTTTACTGTCTTTGATTTTCAGCTTGTTTGCGGTTCTTTACCCCATCATTTTCGGGATGTTTGATAAGCCGATTACATTCGATGAGCTTGCTCTAGGTTACGTGGGCCATGCTGGACTAGCCTTGCTTGGCATTTCGCTGTCCTTATTTTTTCAAATCAGTTTCATGGAGAACCAGGGGAGAGCAGCCGGCTTGCTGTTCATGGTTATCGTACTTGCATTAGCAGGACAATCCATCGTTCAGGGGCTGCCGGATTCTTTTGGATTTGTCCCTTATATACTGCCACCCGTCTCCGTTATGATTAATCTGTTTATGCATGCTGAAGGAATGTCTATGCTGATGTTGACTTTGACAATTACATATTTGTTCATATACAGCTTTATTTTACTGGTGATATATCTATGGATTGCCTGCCGCAAGGATGCGGCGAATGCGATCCGAAAAGTAGGTTGAAGTAGGTGCAGTCTTCCTTTACCATATAGGATATACACAAATAGAAACGGTAAAGACAGCCAATACTAGAGGAGGATACCATGAAACAATCTCGACTGTTGGACAGTGACCACTCCAAAGAGCTGTTTGCCTATTTCGGATTAGCGGTGTATTATTCACAGGCTCTTGAGCAGCAGCTTGCGAATTTGTTGATGCTGATCAAGCTCTCCCAAGGGAACGTGCCTTCGGAAGAAGATTTCACGCAGTTATATCAGCGGAAATTAAGCAGTTCTCTCGGTCAGCTGGTGCACGAGATCCAGCATTACTTTCCATTCTCCGAAGAAGAAACACTTCAACTAAAGGAAGTGTGGAAGCAGCGGAATTATATCGTTCATGATTATTTCAAAGAGCGGATTCATGAGACGTTCAGCCCTGCCGGTCGATCCCGAATGATTCGGGAGTTGACTGCATTCAAGGACCAGGCCCAGGCGCTGGAGCAGAAACTGCAAGGATATTCCCGTGAAATGTACGTGAAGCTGGGCTTGGACAGCGAAAAAAGTGTTTAGAAGAAAATAGGGCGGAGATGAAACATATTCCAGCACCTCTGCGTCAGAGATTATAGGAGGTGTAAATATGAAAAAAACAACCAAATTGTTAACTGCAATGCTTGTTACTTCGTCACTACTCGGTGCTGGCGCCGCCTCTGCTTTCACGGATATCCAGGAGCAGAAGCCGCTGCAAATGGTGAAGGAGCTGCAGGCGAAAGGGATTATCCAAGGCATAAGTGCTGACAAATTCGCTCCGTCCAGGACGATTACAACTGCCCAAGCGGTCCAGATGATTGTTAATGTGGCTGATCTGAAAGTGCAGCCGAACTATAGCGGCCGTTCGTTTGACAGCGTGCCGAAGGATGCCTGGTATGCCAACGCCGTGAATATCGCGGTTCAGAACGGATTATCCGTATCCTCAGACATGAAGTGGAATGAACCGATAACGCGGGAAGTGTTCTCGACTCTGCTCTCGGAAGCCATTCAGCAGACGGGAAATTATCCTGTCGTTGCGATGTATCTGCATGTGGCTGACGAGGACTTGATGAAGGAGGAGAGCCGGGGAGCGGTGCAGTTCCTGCTCTTAACCAAAATCGCTAAGCTGGATAGCAATGACAAGTTCCATCCAACGAATCATTTAACGCGGATTGAGGCGGCAGAGCTTGCTTATCATTCGATCCAGTTCATTGAAGAGCACCCGCAGATCACGTTACCCGAGAAACCCGAACAGCCCGAATCGGGTATAAGCACCAGCGTGGTCAAGGTGGATGAATCGCAGAACAAAGTAACGGTAACCAAAGATGATCTGCCAAATCCGGGTTATGGCATTAAAATATCCTCGGTCGACTATGTCAGTGATTCCGAAGCGGTTATCTATTACAAAGTTCTTGAGCCCGATCCGGATAACATTTACCCGCAAGTCATCTCCAAGTCTTCGGATGACGTGCTGGTGCCAGCCAAGTATTCCAAAATCACGGTCAAATCGGCCGGTATCATTAATTTCACGAAGTGATCTTATAGAACCAGTCCATATATAATGTAAAAAGAAGGCTTTCCCGTGCGAATGTTGCATTCGTGCATGGGGAAGCCTTCTTCTATTTTACCTGCATTCTTTTATCAGCTAAACATGGCCACCAGCCAGCTTACTATGGGCAGCGGCGCCAACCGTTTCCTTGCCGTCCGGCAGGGAGGCAGTGCTTCCTTGCTGGAGCTGGTACATTTTGAAGTACCTTCCACCGAGCTCCATCAATTCATCATGGGAGCCCTGCTCAACGATTTCCCCGCGGTGCAGGACCAGTATCTGATCGGCGCTGCGGATTGTGGATAAGCGGTGGGCAATGATAAACGTGGTACGACCTCGCTTCAATACTTCCAGCGCATCTTGGATCAGCGCTTCCGTCTCTGTGTCGATGTTAGCCGTGGCTTCATCGAGAATCAGAATGGCCGGATTGAAAGCCAAGGCCCGGGCAAATGAGATCAATTGCCGTTGACCGGCAGAAAGCGTACTGCCCTTCTCAAGGACAGGCTCATCAAAGCCTTGCGGCAGGTGAGCCAGCAATCGGTCTGCACCCACATCACGGAGTGCCTGCTCCACCTGTTCCCGGGTAATGCTCGGATCACCCAGGCTGACATTGGAAGCAATGGTGCCGGTGAACAGATAGGGGTCTTGCAGTACGATACCCATATGCTTGCGGAGCCATTGTTTCGGAATGTCGGTAACAGGCTGACCATCAATGGTGATGGTTCCTTTCTGCGGATCGTAGAAACGGAACAACAGATTGATGATGGAGCTTTTTCCGGATCCGGTATGTCCTACAAGCGCAACCGTCTGCCCCTGCTTCGCTTCAAATGAAATGTTCTTAAGAACATAATCCTTCTTGTAGGCAAACGACACGTCTTGAAATTCCACATTCCCCATATAACGCGGCATGCCGCCATCGGTTACTTTCTCTCCAGTCTCGTCCATGAGCTCAAATACCCGTTTAGCGGAGACAATGGAGGTATCGAGGGCTGCCAGCTGATTCACCATACCTGTAATCGGCTGGAACATACGGCCGAGTAAATCAACGAAGGCGTACAGCACCCCGATCGATACAATGCCGGCACCGTTCAGCGATGCAGAGCCGAAATACCAGAGAACGACTACAAAGGAAATGTTACGGAGCACATTCACCAGATTGTGGGTGGTGAAGGAGTTCAAGTTCAGCATTTTGTTCTGATGGGCCATGTAGTCCGCATTCAGTGCTTCGAACTCTTCCTGGGTAGCCTTTTGGCGGCGGAATACACGGATGATGGCCATACCTTGAATGGATTCATTGATGATGGCATTGATCTCGCTCAAACGTGAGCGGATCACGGTGTTGTACTTGGTCGCGAATTTGCGATAGAGAATGGTCCACACGATCAACATCGGGATTACAAACAAACTGATTAGGCCTAATCTTATATCCAGAAGGAACAGGGCAATGTAGACACCGGTTATATACACGGCTCCGGAGCTGAAGTTGGATAATACTGCAACGAACAGGTCTTTTACCGCCTCGGTATCATTGGTGATCCGGGAAACGACTTTACCTGCCGGCAGGTTATCAAAGAAGTTCACGGGCAGCCGCTGAATATGGGCGTAAACATCGGTACGCAGCTTCTGAATGACCCGATTGGCAGCGGATTGCAGCCAGTAGGTTCTGCCGAATACCGTGATCATGGAAATAAGCAGACAGATCAGGAACAGGCCGACCAGCTTATAAATGCTGGGAAGCTCCGGTTTATAAAATTCAAACAGCTGCTCCTTGGATAATGGGACAGCCGGATACTGCTGTTTCTCCGAGGCGTAAGAAATCGTCAATACACCATCCTGGAAGGAACGTTTGCCTTCTACCCGGGCGACCGGCTCGTTGATGAAATAGAAACTGCGGCCGGATTGGACAAGGCGTACTTCCTGCCCGCGTGTCTCGCCTAGTTGAAAGCGATCTTCACGCTTGTAGTAAGTCCCGTTATACGCAGCAGCACCCTCGGCTTGCGTGGTTTCGTAATAAGGCCGCTCGATGCCAAGTATGTGCTCATCGATCATCGTTTTTGCTATGAAGGGACCTGCCAGTTCTGCGGCAACGCCAATCGCCAGCAGAATTAAAGCCGTGATGAAGGTGCCTTTTGCCGTTAAGGCATACCGGAACAGCCGTTTGGCGATTCCGGATTCATTCGATATGGTTGTATCCGTTGGAGTCAATTAAGACACCTCCTCAGAGGTTAGATTGTTTTCTACTTGCTGGCGTTCGTATTGTTCACGATACCAGCCGCCGAGCTCCAGCAGTTCATCATGCGTTCCCTGCTCGATGATTCGGCCTTCCTCCAGCACCACGATGACATCGGCATGCTGAACCGCCGAGAGACGGTGCGTGGAGATAAGCGTCGTTTTGCCGGCGCGCTTGCTCCGGATGTTGTCAATGATTCTGGCTTCAGTCCGGGCATCCACCGCGGACAAGGAGTCGTCCAGAATCAGGATTTCAGGGTCGCCGATGAAAGCGCGAGCCAGCGAGACCCGCTGTTTTTGTCCCCCGGATAGGGCAACGCCTTTCTCACCCACAAGCGTATCTAGCCCATCGGAGAGGGTAACCAAGTCCCGGTCAAAAGCGGCCGTTGTGATGGCATCCATGATCAGTTCATCACTTGCATCCTTTTTGCCAAACTGGATGTTCTGCCGAACCGTTTTGGAGAATAGAATCTGCTCTTGCGGTACATACCCGATCCAGCTGTGGAGCTGGTCGGTGGAGAGCATCTCCATCGGCACACCGGATATAAGGATGCCGCCGGTTCCGGTAGGATACTCATGAAGAAGCTGCTTGAGCAGCGTAGATTTACCGCTGCCCGTACGGCCTACAACGCCGAGCGTCTGGCCCTTCTGCAGCATAAAGTTGATGTTATTCAAATTATCTATAGTAGAGCTCGGATACCGGAAGGTCACATCCCGAAACTGAATGGTATCCGGAACCTTCACGTCTACAGTCGTTTCAGCATTCGTTACATCCGGCGGAGTATTCAGCGTCTGGTTAACCCGATCCAGGGACGCGTTCCCCCGCTGCATAATGTTGATCAATTCTCCGATTGCAAACATCGGCCAAATCATCATCCCGAGGTACATGTTGAACGATACGAGATCTCCGAGGGTGATCTGGTTCTGGAACACCAGGTATACCCCGTAGGTTAAACCGATTACATAACTCAATCCGATGGAGAAGTTAATGGTCGGTTCGAACAGGGCGTCTACTTTGGCGACGGCCAGATTTTTGCGATATACATCATCCGTGATGTCCTGGAAGCGTTTCTGATCGGCGCGCTCTTGTACATAAGCACGTACGACACGCACGCCTGCAACCGACTCCAGAACCTGGTCATTCATGTCGCCGAAAGCATCCTGCGCCAGCGTGTAGCGTTTATGAATGGCTCTTCCGTAGATCACCATACCAATCGCGATGATCGGCATAGGCAAAATGGCAGCGAGTGTCAGCTTCCAGCTGACAATGAAACCCATGGCGAACAGGACCACGATCAAATATATAGTGGAATCCGTCATGACCAGCATGCCGAAACCGGCGGTGGCTGCCACGGAGCGAAGATCATTCGTTGCTTTTGCCATCAGATCTCCGGTACGGTTTCGTTCGAAGAAAGGCGGAAGCATTCGGAGCAAATGATTCATATACCGGGTGCGGAGCAGGCGCTCTACAAGGTTCGCTCCACCGAACAGCCGGTGCATCCATATGTACGTGGCACAGTACACAACAGCGACGATGCCGAGAATCATGAGCAAATACTGGACCAGGGAGGCCCAGGTTATCGAACTGCTGACGATATCGTCAATGGCATTTCCGAGCAAGAGCGGCGGCAGAAGTTCAACCAGTCCGCAAAAGATGAGAAGTGCAAGGCCGATCAAATAACGTTTCTTCTCTCGCTTGAAAAACCAGCCTAAATTTTTAAGTACGGCAAACACATTATCCCTTCCTTTCGTATGCAGTTCTGACATCATATCACCCGCAAAAACCAAAAAAAGCACATCATCCGAGGACGGACGATATGCTTCATTAATTTTGAATTTATCATACGCACGGTGATCATGACTTCCGTGCAGCGGTTAGCAGCTTCGTTCTGGTCATTCTTGCGAATGAACGAAGCTTAATGACTATGAGACAGCACCATGGGAGAGTCGATCCATATTTAATTGTAGGAATGGATGCAGATGATCTTTATCCATAGCAATAAGTTTAAACATGTCACTCACCCTTTCTTCGTCATTTTTACAATTTATTCAAATCGCTCTTGTATGGACTGAATTTTATCACCATGAACTGGAATGTGTCAAACTTATTTTTTCGAGAACAGGGCAGGTTATTTCAAACAGCAGGCAGTGGACAACCTTATGTCACTATTTTATTATCAAAATGATTTGTATCCTAACATACGTTTGCGTTATGATAATACTACAACCAAATATGAACCGTTCCTAAGGTCTCCGTCCTTAATAACGATGGGGTCAACATTATATGACGTCTAAGGAGGGTGTACGATACATGCAAATTCAAGTCAGCGATCAGGCGGCACGTTGGTACAAGAAGGAACTTGATCTTCAAGCAGGCACGTTCGTTCGCTTCTTTCCGCGATATAGTTCAGGCGGGGGGCTGCATCCCGGCTTTTCGCTAGGCATTTCAGTAGAAGAACCAAGAGAAGCGGGACTGACAGAGCGTTCGGAAGAGGTAACGTTCTTTATGGAAGAGCAGGATTTATGGTATTTGAACGGTTATACGCTTCGCGTGAAATATGAGGAATCGTTGGATGACATTTCGTATATTTATGAAGAAGAGGGCGCAGTAAATTAACTTGAGTGAGAGACTGCAGCGCCATCTAGGGAGAGGAGGTTCCCAAGATGAGCGTATATCACCGTGATATTCGCCAATACATCGGCAAACGTTCGGTGGTCCGTGTGAAAGCGGCGGTGCTTGTGCTGAACGAGAATGGAGAGATTCTGCTCCTGAAGCGGCAGAACAAGGACGAGTGGGGGCTCCCGATGGGAAGCCTGAAGCCTGGCGAAGCTCTTGAAGATACAGCGTCCAGAGAGCTGTGGGAAGAGAGTGGCCTGACAGCGGATGATATGCGACTCTTGGACCTTGTATCGGGTCCAGAGTATAGGAAGAAGCATCTTGGCGGAGATGAGGAGTATTATGTGATTGGCGTGTATGCAGCAACCGGTCTGCACAGTGCAATTCATCTGTCTCCTAATACGGAAGTATCACTTAAATATTTTGACTTTCATGCATTGCCGGCCATGGATGCCATTACGGTGCACTTGCTGGATAAGGTAAAAGAGAAAATCTGAAAGCCTAGGTGGCATCAGCGTGCATGCCTTCAATTCCCCGCTTGGGGAATTTTTTTCGGTCATAATGAGGAGTCCCTGCCCCATTCAAACCGGGGGAGGGACTCCTTTGCTATATTAGCTTGTGTTCCGCACAATCCGATATCAACCATTAAGTCAGACCGGAAAACGGGACCTCCAGTGCAAAATCAAAATCGTCGATATCATAGACCTGAACAGGAAGAGCGCTATCAACGATACGCTGGATCAATTCGTATTGATCTGTTAGAATGGGAGCTTCCGCTCTTTGGGATGCCAGGAGCAGCTCGGTTTCAATCGGATCAAACGACTCCCCGTACGGTGCTGTGTCCATCGTGTTCATAACGGATACCCGGGTGGTTTCGCCAACGGGAATGGATGGGCTTTTCGCCCAGGGAACTTGAAGGGCCCGTTCGATCTTCTTTTTATTCAACGGCTCTTCAAAATAGGAAATCAATTCGCCGATCTTTATCTTGACGTGCTGATCATCAGCACTGCTGTTCATGAGATGTTCATCGGTGGTATGAAGTTCATATAATTCCAAAATCGTAGTGTATGGAATGATGTATTCGACGGGTTTAGATGGTATTAACAGCTGGCCGTAAATGGCTAGCATAACGGCCTCCGTCACGAAAATTCTGGTCATGACTAAATCCTCCTGCGTGACATGATACTATTTATAAGTTTAGAACTAATAAAGCATTGAAGTTCACAATTGTCAACTGCTCTTCCCCTAACAACCGGGTGGATGTTACGCTATATAAACGTCTATCCATGTACTTTCACAGAAGACAGACCCGCTTTGGAGGGTGTTTTTTCTTGCGATTATCGAATAGGCTCAGCCTCGCGGAAAACTTATAATTCTATAATCTTGGGAAAGGGCTGTTATTACTATTGAAATCATGGAAAATCTATTATCCCTTCGTAAAGCCTTATATGAAGTGGATCATTCTGACTCTCATTATCGGCATGATCAAATTTGCAATCCCGTTATTACTGCCGATGATCATGAAATACGTTGTTGATGATCTATTGATTAACCAGCAGATGACCATCGAGCAGAAAATTCAGGATTTGATGTGGATTCTGGCCGGTACACTTGTGCTGTTTGTTGTTGTGCGTGGTCCGGTTGAATACTTGAGGCAGTACTTTGCCCAGTTTATTACCAGCCGAATTTTGTTTGATATGCGTAACCGGCTTTATGCACATCTGCAGCGCTTATCTCTGCGTTACTATCAGAATACCAAGGTAGGCGAAGCGATATCGCGTTTTATTAACGATGTGGAGCAGTCCAAGAATCTGGTCGAAGTCGGTATGATGAACATTTGGCTGGACATGTTTACATTGCTGTTTGTTTTGATTGTTATGTTCTTTATGAATCCGGTGCTAACCCTGGTCGCCATCTCGATTCTGCCCTTGTATGGACTCGCGGTGAATCTGCTGTACAAGCGGCTTAAGCGGCTGACCAAAGACCGCTCTCAGGCATTGGCAGGCATCCAGGCGTACTTGCATGAACGGATTCAGGGCATCTCGGTTATCCGAAGTTTCACCCTGGAGCGTTATGACCAGAAGAAATTTGAAGGAATCAACGGAAATTTTCTGAATAAAGCGATGGCCCAGACCCGCTGGAACGCGCTCACCTTCTCGATAATCAATACGCTGACGGATATTGCGCCGATCCTGGTGATCGGTTACGGAGGGTACCGGGTAATTCAGGGGGATCTGACATTGGGTACGTTTGTAGCCTTTTTTGGCTACCTTGACAGGCTGTATGCTCCACTTCGCCGCCTGATCAACTCTTCAACGGTTCTGACACAGGCCTCAGCGTCGCTGGAGCGGGTCAAGGAGCTCATGGACGAGCCTTATGACATCCTGGACCGTCCTGATGCCAAAACGCTCAAGAGAGCCGGACAGATCGAGTTTGATCGTGTCTGCTTCAAGTACAATGACGATGCAGGCTGGGTGCTTAAAGATATCAGCCTGACCATTAAGCAAGGCCAGACCGTTGCGTTTGTCGGCATGAGCGGCGGCGGCAAGTCGTCACTCATCGGACTGATTCCCCGATTCTACGACGTGCAGCAAGGCGCTGTGAGGATCAACGGACACGACGTCAGGGATTTGACGCTGGACAGTTTGCGGGGGGCCGTAGGTATGGTGCTGCAGGATAACTTCCTGTTCAGTGGCACAGTTCGGGAAAATATTCTGTTCGGTAATCCGGAAGCAGAGGAAGAAGCGATAGTTGCAGCCGCCAAAGCGGCCAATGCGCATGATTTCATTACCCAGCTGCCGCAGGGCTATGATACAGAGGTGGGTGAACGAGGCGTTAAACTTTCGGGAGGACAGAAGCAACGACTGGCGATCGCCCGCGTCTTTCTTAAAGACCCGGACATTCTGGTCCTCGATGAGGCAACCTCGGCGCTGGATCTGGAGTCGGAGCACCTGATACAGCAGGCGCTTGCCTCCCTGTCAAATAACCGTACAACCTTGATAGTTGCTCATCGCCTTTCGACGATTACGCATGCCGATCAGATTGTCGTGTTAGAGAATGGCCGGATTACAGAGCAGGGCACGCACAGCGAGCTGATGAATCTCGAAGGAAGTTATGCGAGATTGTATAACGTGCAGCATTTGGAGACTTAAAGCTGCAGGGGGTGTTCAGCAATAAGCGGAGGGTATCAAAAATGGAAAAGGTGTACAAATAAAGGCAACAATATCTGAAAAAAGCACTGCCTTTGAGGCAGTGCTTTTTTCAAAATTGTTATTTATGAGAACGTTCATCATAGTCGATAGACTCCTCGAGTTTCATTGTTGCTTGTAATTCCTCTTCAAGTTCCTTCATCGAAGTCTTTTTTTCAGGTGTCATGGATCTTACCGTGATCGAAGTGCCCGGAGGGATTTCAATTAGGTGAGACTTTCTATAACCTTCGTCTACTGGCATAATCAGTTCTTCAACTGCTAGAGGGTCAGGAGCGCTTTTTTCACTTGCATCTGGAGCTTTGGGTATATCCGTATTTTCTTTGATTTGCGATCCTGTATTTGTTTCATTATCAGATGCAGGTGTAGAACGAGAAACTTCCACCTCATTTGTTTTAGTTTCGTCTATAGGTTTTAAGGTAACTTCATTTGATTGAGCTTTAAATTGACTTTTTTCATCTTCTACTACTTTGGGCGTGTTGCTGGAAGCCCATGCCGCTGCTGTTGTGCTAATTGCGGCCACCAAAAATACAGCTGTTATCGTGAGGTACACTGTTTTCTTTTTCAATTTCTTTACGCTGAGCATAATCGTTAATCTCCTTTTTAATTGTTTTCCGTCACCGGATAAGGAGGCACAAAATCGTACGGGTAAATTTCTTGATCCTGCCATGACGTTCAAGATGGTTTCTCCATAGCGTTTTCGTTCGGCGTAGGACATCCCTTTTACGACTTCTTCATCACAAGAAAGCTCGCTCCATGTGTGAATGTCCTTCTGAAGAATGTGTACCAAGGGATTAAACCAATGTAAGGCACTGGCTCCCAAGGTGAACGCCTTGACCCATAAATCTTTTCGCTTCAGATGAATCAACTCATGATGGATCACCATACCCATATCCATGTCTACGGTATTCTCCATAGGGAGATAAATGGTTGGCTTCCAAAGGCCGACAAGCACTGGACTCCGAACGGCAGAACTGTACGCAAGCTGGACCTTGCTAGTAACACCAAGAGCTTGCTTGGTAAAAAGGAGTTGTTTAGCTGCTTCACTATTCTCCGAAACGGAGGAACGCGTCTGTTCCAGTATTTTCAATAATCTGCGATAAGAAACGGTCTGCCAAGCGGCAAAGGCTACAGCTCCGAGTCCCCATAGACTGAGGAGGAGAAGGGCTATATGGGTTGAAATAGTCTGCTCTGCCATAAATGGCTTCGGATTGAACCCTGAATGTCCAGGTAGCGTATGTTGTACATTTAATGGCAACTGGTTTGAGATGGGGGTGGTTGCTTTAAACTTGAAAGTAAAGAACCGTGAAACCCACTGTATACCAAGCACTACAGGTAGAAGATAAAAGCCTAAAGCCATTTTGCTAATTCTATAACGCCATTTTGGTGGAATAGCATGGATGGATACGATCCGCAGTAAAAGAATACAGACTACGACGACACTTCCGGCAACGGTAAGGATAGACAGCAATTCAAGTATCGTATTCATAAGGTGCACCTACTTTTCCGAAAACCATTTCTTCAGTTCTGAAATGTCTTTATCTGATAGCTTGTCGCCATCGTATAGAGCCGATATTAGGTTTTTCACCGAGCCTTGATATAACCCGTCCAGCACGTTTTGCGTTTCGAGTAATTTATAATCTTTAGGAGAAATGAGAGGCATATATTGATTTGTCCGTCCATGCCTCGTAACTGCAAGCGCCTCTTTGTCCACCAAGCGCGATAAAAAGGTGGATATAGTCTGCGGTTTCCATTCCCTTCCTTTTTGAGAAAACAAACGCAGAAGTTCGGTGGATGTCACAGGCGGCGTACACTCCCAAATTACTTCCATTAGTTCCATTTCAGTATCCGATAATTTTTGTACCTGTTTCACGGTGAGCACCTCTTGAGTTCGTTATGCGTCCATAACGAAATGAATTACTACACTACGTAGTGATTACACTTTACTACATTATGTAGTGGTTCGTCAAGAGAAGAAGAAAGAAAGTGATTTATTACATTTGATAGCATTCTGTTCTTGGTAAGTGAGTAGATAAGCGGTAGTGATACGAGGAACGATTCGTAGAGAAAGTGTCTATTAATAGGAAAAAGAAGGCGTCCGGCCAGATCTAAGATCTTTCGGGACACCCCCTTTGAGGCAATGCTTATTTCTCGATATTATGGAACACCGTGTCATAAGTCGTCTGAATATAATCCAGCGTCTGACCGTGTAATACGATATTGTTCACCAAGGTGATAAACAGGAATAGGATCATGATGCCGGTCAGAGCTTGCTGAATACGATAGCTGTTCAATTTTGCAATGAACATCGCGGCGAGTACGAATACCGCAAACAGATAATGCCCTGCGTACAAGTACATATCGTAATTATACGTAGCCAGACCGAAGCCAACGATGACGTGGAGCAGGATCGCGAACAGAATGTAGATGCTGAACGCCCACGTATCACGGGATTTGATGCCTTTGATGAAGGAGAGCACGGCGAGCAAGAGCATGCCGAGACCGACGATATGGACATGGATCGGATACGGCTTGGACAAATCCGTCACAAACGCAGCGATTCCCGGATCAATCATAGCAAGCTCGGGCGACAGAATAGGACTTACAAACAGCATGTAAAACACGCGTGAATGATGCGTGAAGGAGAAGGGAGAAACGTAGCTGAGCGCGCCGTTCTGCATGCTTGTAAATACGTTCCCGATCCACGATTTGCCTGAGAACAGCAGGTGCTGAAGCAGTGTAACAATTACAACCATGCCCAGAAAGACCAGCATTATGATGATAAACCGTTTAAACGCGTGTTTCATTCGTCTATCCAACATACTGATCAACAGTGCTCCCGAGAAGGTTGCTACATTCGTAGATGTAATTCCGAAATTGATAAGGGCCAGGGAGGCGTTAGGCATTACCCCAAACCGATTCTCGATTCGGTTATGCTGCAAGTAAGCCGCAGATAAAATGATCATAAACTGCGCATAAGCATAGGAATCCGGTATAAAAGCCGTGTACAGTGAGTAAGAGCTGAAACCAAAGAAAGCGGCTGTGACGAGGGAAAGCACCCAGCCTGCTCCGCCTCTGCGGATGATGTAATATACCAGAGCTGCACTCAAGGCATTCAAGACTGACTGAATCAGAAGATAAGGGAGGTTGGAACTCCCGATGATCGATGTTAACGGACTTGTCAGGAAATTAATGAACGGGTGTATGATCGAGATATTTTCCGGGCCATATTCCATCGAAGGGTCGAAGTTAAACAGATTCAAGGTAAAAGGTGCACCATAGAAAGGGCTATGGGGCATCAGGGTGGCTGCATGATCCTTAATGTAGGTCACGAAGGGAAGATTCATGAAAACATACCATAGCGCAAGACAGATGCTTAAGCCGATGGCCGTATAATTATCTTTTTTATGTCGAAACAAATAACGGAAAAAAGTCATGTTCGCTTTCCACCAATCTAATCATTTTATGTATTCAAAGTGAGCCGTTCTGCATGCATTCACCAGATGAGCATAAGCAATCCGGAAATAATAAACGCGACACCCGCGATTTTTCGAATCCCTATGGTTTCTTTGAATACCAGTTTGGCAAACAGCAATGCCCACAGAAATGTCAGCGCATTGGCTGGCATAACCAGTGTGTAGGGAAGCTGGCCAAGCAGGTAAATGTTCAGCAGCGCCCCCAAACCGTAACAGAAAAAACCGATCAGAAGCAGCTTGATTTGTTTGCCCGCGGTGTACCCCTTGAAGAATACGCTCCCAAGCGAGCCCAGAAGTGTCATCAAGAGCAGAAGTGAGTAGAGCAGGATGTCATTTTTCATAGGAAGTTAAGGTCACCCCGATTCCAAGCAGGGCTACAGCGGCCAGTTTTTTTAGGGTAAGAGGTTCGTCCAGAAAAAAATCACCATAAAACAGGGCCACAATATAGCTGATACACATCAGGGGGTAGGCTACGGATAGCTTCTCCAGGGAAAATGATTTGATCATGAGTACAGCCCCGAGGCCATAGCAGACAAACCCGATCCCCATATACAGCAAGTTGGTATGACCCCACTTCCAGAACAGCTGCCCGGTAGCCGTCAAAAAGGCCGATACAACCATCAGCAGCTTGCCGAGGTGGCGCGGAGAGTCCTGTGCTTTTACCTGCTCCATGTTAATCCCTCGCATCCATGAGCGGATTTGTGATTGACTAGATATTTGTGCTTGACCAGCCGGAGCATCGGCAGATCGGATAAGGAATCGGAATAAGCACAGGATGACTCATAGTCAATGGTCAGCTGTTGCTCGTCCAGATATTGCTGAATGCGGTTCACTTTCTCCTCTCCCTTGCAATTGCTGCCTTCAATCATTGAGGTAAAGCGTTCGTCCTGCCGGGTCAATTTTGTCGCTATCACGGTGTCAACGCATGGCAGCTCTGCAAAGTATCTCATATACGCATCCGGGGATGCCGTTACGAGCAGGACATGATAACCCGCGCTCTTTTTAAGCTGCAGCTCTTTCAGCGCATCGGGAAAGATGGCGGGCTTTAATTCTGTTTGATAAAAATGCTCCAGATCGGAGTCTTCCATATGGCGCATCGCATGGAAATAAGCGCTTTTTGCTTTTTCGGCTTCCAAGAGCTTCAGCTTGTACAGCACGGAATGCAGCACGACCTTCAGAATGACGGGTGCCGTGGAAGGTTTTTTCCGTATACCATACTGCAAAAATTGAAACATGGAGTCCGTATGAATCACCGTTTTGTCGATATCGAATATAGCGAATTTCTGGTTCATATGGGATCCCTCTATTACCAATTCTGTATTATTCAAAGTACACCAAAATTCCGACAACGCTTATTACATAGAGAATGACGGTAACCAGGATGTGAGTGTCCTCCAGGAGCACCCGGTCAGGCGCACCGCCTTTCTTCTCGATATGTATCAGATAAAGATAGCGGAACATGCCGTAGATGACAAGCGGAATGGTCCACATGAGGTGAACGGTTCTGCCCGATGTAAAGGTAAACAGCGAATAACTGATGATGGTTGCCGTTGTGACAATGCTGCTCATCTGGTCCAGCAGATCAAATGAATATTGATCCAGCACCTTGCGGTGAGAGCCCTTGTCATTTTGCAGCAGATGAAGCTCATGCCGTCTCTTGCCGATAGCAAGAAAGAGCGACAACAGCATGGTGCACAGCAGGAACCACGGCGTGAAGGGCACATGAATCACCAGACCGCCTGCAATGGCCCGCAGTACAAACCCTGCCGCAATAATCATGATGTCGATGATGACAACGTGCTTCAGCCGGAACGAGTAAGCAACATTCATTGCGAAGTAGAGCAGCAGCAAGCCGGTAAACAACGGATTAAGAACATAAGATACCGCTAGAGAAGCTGCTAACAACAACGCACCAAACACAAGCGCCAGCTTGGGCGGAAGTGCACCGGATGCCATCGGACGGTACTTCTTCACCGGATGGTTGCGATCGGCTTCGCGATCCGCATAGTCGTTCACGATATAGACGCAGCCGGATACGAAGGACAAGAGAAGAAAACCGATCAGCGTATCGAGGAGCGATCCAGGATTTATCGTTTCGAACGAGAACAGGGGGGCGGCAAAAATAAGCAGATTTTTGGTCCATTGCTTCGGTCTAAGCTGCCTAAAGAGCAGCACAGGAAGCTGCCTCAATGGGGCAGCCGCTGAATTCGTATTTGTGGATGACAATTGATGTAACCTCCTGATCAATCATGTTTCACTGGGATGTAGGGAAGAAGAGCTGAAATACGATAGCTATCATACCATAGAATAGACTATATATGGTAATGATGAGTGAACAAGCTGTTGCCGCACTACAGAAAAAATAAACCTCCCCAAGGGTCCTTGAACCAGCAGGGAGGCCATCATTCAACGTGTTATTACTTGTTTGCATGGCAGGTGAAGGCAAACAAGCCTTCCTCAAGATTTGCCGATAAGCAGGGAGAGCAGACCGGCGGCAATCAGCGGCCCCACGGGAACGCCGCGGAATAGAGCAACACCGAGGACGGTGCCAACGAGGAGCCCTGCAACCACGGTCGGGTTGCTTCCCATCAGGGTAGCTCCGCGTCCTCCCAGATAAGCGACAAGCATGCCGACGGCAATGGCGAGCAGTGATTTCCAATGGAGGAAGGACTCGCCGATGGTTTGCAGGCTCATCTTACCGCTGGCCAGCGGCGACATCACCCCTATGGTGAGGATGATGATACCGAGGGTCAGTCCGTATTTCTCCAGCCATGGGAAGGCCTGCTGAAAGCCGGTTACGCGGAGCATTAGCAAAGTCAGCATCGCAATGGTCACAGCAGAGTTGCTGCTGATAATGCCAAGTCCGGCCATGGCCAGCAGGATGAGTGAAGTTACGTCCATGGGAGATCCCTCCTTTTGTTAAACATTCGAGACCATGTGCTGTGCGATCAAGCGCCCGTGAAATCTGCCCGTTTCAATGAAGACCTCATTAGCGTTACGGCCCGATGCGATGACGCCAGCCACATAAAGTCCTGGAACGTTGGTCTCCATCGTATCCGGATTATAGAGCGGTTTCTCCATGTCCTCATTCAGTTCGACGCCAGAGGAGGCGAGCAGCTTGCGGTCAGGGCGAAAGCCGGTCAATGCCAAGACAAAATCATTCTCAATGATCGTTTCCTGACCTTGATTCGAAAGAACGGTTACCCAGGATTCCGCGATTTGAACGACACGGGAGTTCAGGTGAAGCTGTAAATGTCCCTTCTGAACCATGCCGTCGAACAGAGGACGTACCCATGGCTTGATATTCTGGGACACTTCTTCGCCCCTGTACACCATCGTGACCTCTGCTCCAACGCGGATGAGCTCCATGGCTGCATCGACAGCGGAGTTACTGCCTCCGATGACAACGGTTTTCATGCCGGCATAAGGATGAGCTTCACGGAAATAGTGCGTTACTTTCTCCAAGTCTTCACCAGGAATGCCGATATAATTCGGATGGTCAAAATAACCCGTAGCGATGACTACGTGTTTGGCTTGTCGAATGGACTCCTCACCGCCGCGCTTCTGCGTTTTCACTTGAAAGCTGCCGTCCGGCTGCTTCGTTATCGTGAGGGCTTCCTCATATGGGAAAATGTTAAGATTAAAATGCTTGGCAACTCTGCGGTAATAGGCCAGCGCCTCGTGCCGGAACGGTTTGTCATTCGATATGGCAAATGGAACATCGCCGATTTCGAGCATTTCAGCTGTACTGAAAAACTGCATATGCGTCGGATAAAGATAAATGGAATGGACTACATTGTGTTTATCGATGATCTCGCTGCTGAGGCCCTGGCGGCCGCACTCAATGGCAGCTGCGAGACCGCATGGGCCTGCGCCGATAATTAAGACGTCGAGCATGGTGAACCTCCTTATGTATTTAACCTTACGCTATGGATCAGCATTATAATCCTACAGCAAATAAAATGATAAATCCAGATTTCCCGTTGACGCAGTACGGTTTTTCACATGAGTGGGGGGAGGGATTGACAATCATTAGAAATTAGATTATCTTCTAATTAGATATTTATTAAATTAGATGCTTATAAAATTTGTTTTTTGGAGGGTTGATCATGATGGAATTGACAGCAAGTGAGGCGTATAAAGCCTCCGTACTAAGAAATTTTATGGCTGAGGATGGAAGCCTGCGGCAAATTCCGGCACAGTACAAGAAGAAGCTGGTGATTATGGAGCACCTGGTGGAACAGCTTGAAATGGGGCGGGAATACCCTGAGAAGGAGATCAACGAGTTTATTAAGCAATATCATGCGGATTACGCAACCATCCGGCGGGAATTTATCATTCATAAGTATATGAGCCGGGATAACGGGGTCTATGTACGAAATCCGCGTGAGTTATGGACTCAATGGGACAAGATCTAAATCTTAACAAGCCGCCAATAGACAAAACAAAAAACCACCCTCATTTGAACCGCACCTCCAATGTTAGATAGTGTCTAACCATTGGGATGGAGTTCATTGGAACGGTGGTTTTCGTGTGTGTAACCATATAAGATTAAGTTAGTATAAGTTCTCTATTAGAATCCAGCAGCAGCCTTTTTAACAAGCTCAAGACCGTTTTGGACGATCAGTTCAGCCTCATCCGGGAATTGATTATGACCTTCGATGATCAACGTCTCGATGTCTTGTACGCCCCATTGACGGAGATTACCCATCACGAAGTTTACAGCCATCTCTGCTGCTGCCATAGGTCCTTCGGAATAGTTGCCGCCGCGTGCATTCAAGATCACAACTTTCTTGCCGGTCACGAGACCTACAACGCCTTGAGGCGTATATTTAAAGGTTTTGCCTGCTTGGTTCAGGTAGTCGATATAGGTGTGCAGTACGGCAGGTACCGTCATGTTCCACAATGGGAAGGCAAAAACGATTTTGTCAGCAGCGAGGAACTGGTCAATATATTTGCTGACATTCGCTGCAGCAGTTTGCTCTTCCGGTGTTGCTTCGAAGCCTTTGGAGGCTTTGAACATTCCGTTAATGGCAACACCGTCATAATAAGGTAGGTTCTCTGCGAAGAGGTCAAGCTCCGTGATTTGATCTTCCGGGTGGCTTGCTTTGAAAGACTCCAGAAACTCGTGATACATTTTTACACTTACCGATTGCTCAATGGCTCTGTTGTTTGCTTTGATGAATAGTACATTAGACATGTATGAAAACTCTCCTTGTTGTATGGTTTACTTTATAAATTATAGTATATTTCATTTGTATGGTTTGTCAATGACATCCTAGTGAACAATATCAATGTTGCCGGAGTAGGTTTGTATTTGGATAGTGTCGGTTGTTTCCTCCATTGCTTCCGGTGCCTTCACGGATCCCGACAGCGACTTGAGATCATAGAATCCGCGGAATGACGGATCGGGCTGCACTTTCACATCACCGGATCTGCATAAAATTTGGACGGGCGAAACACCAACCAGGCCCAGGTTCACATTTCCTGAAGAAACTTCGATGTCTACGGGGCCTTCCAGATCTTTCAACACGACATTGCCGGAATGATTGACAAGCTGCGTGGATGCCTGAATATCGAAGCCGCGAATATTCCCCGAAATATTTTCCACGTTTAGTTGCTCGGCACGTATCTCACTCATGTTAATGTTGCCTGATTTCACGGAAATGTCCACCGTTTTGGATGATGCACCTTTGACGTGGATGTTATCGGAGAACGTTGACAATTCCAGATCATCGAGTTTTGTGCTTGATGGCAGAACAACGGTCAGTTTTCCTTTGGGTGAATGGAAGTCCACACTCATAAACTGAATCTTGTAGGATGGGGTCAGATCCAGTTCGATTTCCGAACCAGATGGATGAAAAGATTGGAGGATGTCGATATATTCGGGTCTTAACTTACCGTCAAAAGCGATGTATCCTCCCGAATCTCCGCTATCTTCGAAGGCAAAGTCAATTTCGATGTTGCTGGAAATCCTCAGTTTTTTCAGATTTTCCGCATCCTGCAGCTCCCATTTGTTCTGATAGCTGATAAGCTCCTCCCCAAATTTAAATTGATACGCAGCCATACCGACGATGCCAACCAATATAAGTGCAATAGCTGTACTGAACAACCATTTCTTGTTCACTTTGCGTCACGACCTTTCATCATGCGAGTATTCCATCTGGAGTAGCCGAGGGTTATCGATAACAATCCCGATATAATGGAGCGGGTTAGATAACCAAGAAGAATGCCGATTCCCACGAATGAAACGGACAAGAACAATTTGGCGGGATAAAACGTCCCGTTCACCATATAATCAAGCAGGACAAGCACCGGGCTGAGCAGGGTGGCGAGCGAGCCAGCTGCAATGGCAACTCCCCCGGACCATAATGCCGCAAGGAAAGGAATCATGACCATAGCGCAGAAGAATAAACCCGTTCCCATGGCGATTTTGCCGAACGAAGACGGTTTTCCCGCACTTGCAGGGACCGGGATTTCCATGTCTACATAACGGTCGCCTAATGCTTCCTTTGCCATTTCAAAGGGATCTCCCAGCTCACGGGCGATTTCCTGCTCGGACCGTCCGTTCTGCATGCCGATGTCAAAATGGGACACCACGTCCTCGATGAATTCCCGGCGCTCATGGGGAGGAAGCGCAGCCAGACGCGATTCCAAAATCGAAATAAACTGTTTTTTAGTCATACCCATTTCCTTCCTCTATCAGATTGGTCACATTGCTAACAAAAGTCTTCCATTCCTTTACCATCGCCCTCATATAGATCACACCGCTTGGGGTCAGCTTATAATATTTACGGGGTGGCCCCTCGCTTGATTCCTGCAGGTATGTTGTGCAGTAGCCTTCATTCACAAGCCGGCGAAGAAGGGGGTATAAAGCTCCTTCCGCGACCTCAATATGCCGAGATACCGCTTGGGCCAGCTCATAGCCATATTGGTCCCTGCGATGGATAAGCACAAGCACGCAAATTTCAAGAACACCTTTTTTAAATTGAATACTGACATCCATGTCGATACCTCCTTTCATAAATCCTTGTTCGTGTTGTCATCATGAGGTAGTAATTAATATTCAGTAGTGTCTACAATAAGATATCACTTAGTACTGATCAATGCAAGGTACTGACTATAAATGGGCTGCAGTTTGACTGTTTCGAAAAAAAAGTCGATTCATTAGAAGCTTTGTATAAGGAAGGGAGTTTCGTTTAATCTCGGAAAAGCACGGTTAATAGAAGTTATCAGAACATAGGGTCGTTTTTCCAAGTGAGGAAGTGGAGGGATGAATTGTATGTCTATCGATCGGTTTATATTAAAAAAGCTCAACCATTGCCAGGAGTTAACGACACGGAGAAATCTCGTGAAATTGTTTCAGATTCGAATTCAGAGAGCACAGATAGCCGAGGAGCGCCATTACGGGTTATAATGAAGCTAAACAAAAAAAGGGCTACCCCTCTTTTTTTTAAAAGAGAGATAGCGCAAGAGAGTCGTTTTCACTTTTGCTGTGAAGAATTGCCTCGGATCCCTCGATTTCAATACTGATGAGGGAGTTGAGGCATTTTTGCAGCGCCTTTTTGCCGGTTTGAATTTTATGGTCAAGCGCGCTGGTCAGCAGTTTTAGTACCTTCTGTACCGGCTGCTTGCTGTCCGTTGTAAAGTACACGGGAACCGGCTTGTTTTGGAACATTATAAGTGTTTTCATATCAATCACCTCACGAAAGTTTTTTCATGATAATTGCATTATAAATTGCCAATCTTAAAATAACCTTAAATTCGTATAATTAATCAGAATCATTTTTGTGAGCGTGACATTTTTGTGAACAGCGACTTTTTAACAACGAAAAGCCCCGATTTGGCCTATAATCAGTACATAAATAGTTCTTCTGAACCAACGTTTTCACAGCCAAAATAGGAAAAAGGAAATATGACACAAATTGACAGAACAGATCCTGTAATGATATAGTTACAATAATGTAACTATTTTTTGTGCCTATTGAAATAGGTGTTTGGACATGAAGTATGGAATAAACATATAGAATTAACATTTTTGGGAAGGCAGGTTAACCAGATGATACTCACCGTGATCAGCGGGCGCAATGAAGATGACTGGTTTGATATCGACGTGCCCGATGAATGCTCGATTGGACGGTTGAATGAGCTGCTGGGACTGCGTCTCTTTCATGAACCCTCCAGTGAAGGGATTCAATATATATTAGAAGCAAAATTTCCGGAAGGCTTGTGGTTTACGGTAGGGGGCCATTCAAGCCTTGTTGAGGCTGGATTGAGAGAAGGCTCCTATATACGTTTACAGCGGGCATTTTCTACAACAACCGAGGAAGCTCCTGTCTATGGCAGAAGATCGTTGTTTCAAGATAGTTAGGATTGGGTAAATAACCCATTGGTTTTGACTGAAACAACAACATACATACTGTACTTTTCAGATGCTCTCTGGATTAGGAGGAAGTGAACATATGAACGTGTTATATCAACGTTCGCCGCGTATTAGACCGGCTTTACCGAATGAAGACATGGAGATTCTGAGACCTCCGTCCGAGCCTAGCAAACCGTCATTCTCGATGATTGCCATCATTATCCCGATTATTATGACTGCCGTGACGGTAGGTTTCTATGTCTATATGAGCATGAGCGGCAAAATGTCCAACCCCAACTACATGATGTTTCAGATGTTGTCCATCTTTATGATGCTGACATCCTATACGCTGCCATTTTTCATGTATTTAAGCAACAAGAAGACCTACCAGATCAAGCTGGCGGAACGAGACCAGAAATATCGCGCACAGCTTGATCTGCACCGAGACGAGCTTAAGGAGAAGCAGGTGGACCAGGTTCATATCCTGTTTGACATCCATGGCGATCCGGAGGTGTGTTATAACGTAGCAAAGAACCGCAGCAGCAGCTTGTGGGAGCGTTCACCGGAGGATACGGACTTCCTGGAGATTTGCGTCGGCAAGGGGGAGGTGCCTTTTTACATTCAGGTCAAGCCTCCCCGTGCGGATGGATATGACAAGGACCCGTTGATTGAGGCGGCTGAATTGCTGTCTGCGGAGTTTCAGACGGTTGACGAGGCATCGATTGCTCTGCCGCTGTTCGAATCCAAAGTGATAGGAATTGTTGGCGGAAGAGATCGGGTACTGAATATGCTTCGTGTCATGATGGCCCAAACCGCTGTAAGACACTCGCCGGACGAAGTGAAGATTGCCGCGTTCTATGAGGAGAAAGAGGCGAGTGAGTGGCAGTGGCTGCGATGGCTTCCGCACACATGGGATGATGACCGCTCCAGCCGCTATCTTGCTGATCGGCGCAGTAATGCGCATCAGCTTGCCGATGAGCTGTTTACGCACTTATACCGCCGTAAGAACAATCGCTCCGAGCACGGCAAGAAATCGATCGAGACACCTGCATACGTTGTAATTTTATCCGCTGCCCAATTAATCGAGGAAGAACCGCTGCTTCCTCTGTTGCTGGAAGACGGTGAAACAGCTGATGTGGTCACGATCGTTTTGTCTGACCGGAAGGAAAGCCTGCCGATGCACTGCCAGCTTATTGTGGAGGTAGAGCGTGAGCAGTCAGCTTACACCATTAAGAAACAGGATGGCACCGTCTCCAGGCAATCGTTCCAGTCACATCAGATCAGCAAAGACCAGATCGAAGCCTTGGCCCGTTATATGGCGCCGATCCGGTTGAAACGATCCTCTGCATCCGATATCCCTAGCGTTCTGCCTCTCTTTGAAATGATGGATATTCAGAGAATCAACGATCTGGATGTGCACAGACGATGGCAGCAGAACCGTTATCCGGACTCATTGCCCGTTCCCATGGGTGTCCGCGCGGGCGGAAAGAAGATTAATTTGAATCTTCATGATAAAATAGAACGTCAAGGACATGGACCGCATGGTCTCATTGCGGGGACGACGGGTTCTGGCAAAAGTGAGGTTATTCAATCGATTGTTGCTTCACTGGCATCCGAATTCCATCCACATGACCTGGCATTTATGCTTATTGACTATAAAGGCGGCGGCATGTCCAACACGTTTGTAAACTTGCCGCATGTTGTAGGTACGATTACCAATCTGGATAACAATCTGATCGAACGGGCAAAGGTTTCGCTTAAGGCCGAGCTTGTACGCCGACAAAAAATCCTGAATGATGCGGGCAATTTGCAGCATATTGACGAGTATTACAAATTGCTGCGCAGCCGCCACGGCGAACCGCTGCCCCATCTCGTTATTATTATTGATGAGTTTGCTCAGCTGAAGAAAGATCAACCGGAATTCATGGATGAATTAATCAGCATTGCGGCGATCGGGCGAACGCTCGGTGTCCATCTTATTCTTGCAACACAAAAACCGGCTGGGGTAGTAGATGATAAAATTTGGAGTAATTCGCGCTTTCGGATCTGTCTTCGAGTGCAAAGCGAGGGAGACAGCCGGGACATGTTGAAGATTCCGAACGCAGCCTGGATCAACAAGCCGGGAAGAGGTTATTTCCAAGTCGGCAGCGACGAAGTGTTTGAGGAAATGCAGTATGCCTGGAGCGGTGCTCCTTATATTGAAGAGAAGGATACACCTGGCGCTGTGGCAATACGCGAGGTGAGGATCAACGGCAGGACAGAACCCCTGCTTGCTTCGAATCCCTCGATAGGAGCCCATCTTGAAGTGCCTAAACAGCTGCAAGTGTTTATCGATCATGTGGCTGAGGTAGCAAGACAACAAGGGATAGTCCGACTTCAGGGACCATGGCTGCCTCCGCTTCCCGAAAGTCTGGATTTGGATGCGATTGAGTCCGGTATGGAATATGAAAAGACGGATCCATTCTGTGAATGGACCCTTACATCTTATGTCGGGATGGTTGATGACCTGCCTAATCAGTGTCAAAAGCCGCTGGTCTTAAACTTGGAACAAGGGCACTGGGCAGTCTACGGAATGCCGGGCCTCGGAAAGACCACCTTCATCCAGACGATGCTGATGTCCCTTGCCCATCGGTACAACCCGGACTTTTGGCACGGCTATATCGTGGATATGGGTCGGATGATGCGGGACTTTGCAGGACTGCCTCATATCGGAGCGGTCATGACCGCAGAAGAGGAGGATCGGATCAAGCGTTTGTTCCGTTTTCTCGCGAAAACCGCGGCCCTGCGGAAGGATATGATCGCTGATGCGGGAGTGAAAACCGTTGCGTCATATCGCCGGTCGAATGCAATCGCAGTTCCTCAAATAGTCGTGATTATTGATGGGTATCTAAACTTCCGGAACTCATATCCCGATGAGAATGATATGCTGGAATATTTGCTGCGTGAGGGTGGCAGTTTGGGAATCACATTCGTGATAACCGCCAATCGGATATCGGATATGTTCGAGAAAGTCCGGAGCAATATTTCGCAGGCGGTATCGTATGAACTCGCCGACCCTGCTGATTATTATTATGCGGTAGGACGTCCTGCACGAGCTCCAAGCCAGCTTCCTCCCGGGAGAGGCCTGGTCAAGGGACAAGTGCCGCCGCTTGAATTCCAAACGGCACTGCCGGCTTCAGGTCAGGACGAAGGACGCCGTTCCGCAGCGCTTCGCGATAGCATTCGTGCTCATCATGAATCGTGGCAAGGGGAACATGCGCCGCATATTGAATCGCTGCCTGACAGAATTCCGCTTCACCAGTTACTTAAAGTTCAACATCCTTATGAAAGTGCAGGCATGGAGAAATATCAGGTTCCTGTCGGCGTGACGACGGATGATTTGACGCCTTTTGCGATCAATCTTGAGGATGGGCCGCATTTTATCGTTGCAAGTCCGATGGAAGGCGGCAAGACGTCATTCCTTCTTAGCTGGATGCTATCGCTTGCGTATCATACGTCACCGGATGAGCTGGAAATCTATACGGTAGACACACGCTATGGCAGCAGCGGGCTAAGCCGGATGAACCATCTTCCGCATGTCAGAGGACATGCGGAGAATGAGGAGGATCTGGCACCGCTCATTTCGGGCCTTCATGAACGGGTTCAGACCCGATCGAAGGACGGGGAAGACCCGGCTATCCTGCTTATGATTGATGATGCTGATGTTCTAAGCAAGCAGCTCTCTGATTTCACCTTGAAGGACCAATTGTCTGCCATCGTAAGACAGGGAAGAGACCGCCGGGTTCATGTCGTTGTTGCTGGCGTTCCGGCCGACTTCCCGACGTATGGCGTGGACTGGTTTACGGATATTAAGGCTGCACAGAACGGATTTTTATTCGGGACTTTGGATTCAAACGATTTATCGTTCTTCAGAATTCCTTTTTCCGAGTCTTCGAATAGTCCTGGAGGACTAAAAATTCTTCCGCCGGGACAAGGGTACTACGTAAAACGAAAATTTTCCAGAATAAAAGGCGCAGTTCCGTTCGATGACGAATGGAATGCCCAGAGATGGGTCACAGAAATTCGCGACCGATGGCATGTTGTAGTTTGAGGGGAGGTGGCTCATAATGTTGACAATTCATGCTTCCAAACAAGAAACGATCACACTGAACGATAAGGAATTTTTCTTCTTGGCTGGAATTATCGGATCGGACCGATTACTTGGTGTAGAAGATCCTTTTGTAGGATACTTAACCGAAGAAATCGCGGTTGAATGGGAAAAAGCCAAACAATCGCTCCTAAGCAAGCAATATTTGATTCAAGAGGAAGGCGGGGAATTGTCGATTCCACCTGATGTCTTCTCACGAGTGGCGATTGCCGGACTTGCGGAGCGTGCGTGCTGGTTAAAGTATGAAAATCAGGGTTCGTCGTTTGAAGGATATATACATGTAACGGACGAACGAGTTATACAAGTATGCAGGAGCGGTGAGGATAACCGGCGTTACATGCTTAGTGAACTCGGAACAATCGAACAAACCT
Organism: Paenibacillus glucanolyticus NBRC 15330; assembly: GCF_004000885.1. Lineage (GTDB taxonomy): Bacteria > Bacillota > Bacilli > Paenibacillales > Paenibacillaceae > Paenibacillus_AQ > Paenibacillus_AQ glucanolyticus. Next base: position 709,266 of record NZ_BIMC01000001.1, on the reverse strand, counting down.
GCAATCATCTGGTGGAGGATCTGGCGCTAAGCGATCAGAACTGGGGGGATATCCCGGCTTTATTGCTCAGCCGAAAGGAGTTCGGAGATATTTATACCTCTGCCTCCGAACAGAAAAGCGATGATATCAGTGATCGTTTAGCGAGACTGACAGATGATGCCGAGGGTTCCATTGCGCTCGCGAAATGTATGAAGAACAAGGTATCTTCTGGGGAACTCCAGCTGTCGATTTGGAACGGAAACAGCTGGGAAAGTCAGAATGCAGCTTTTATAGTGAACGAGTCCATGAATTGGCTGCTGCGTATGAGCCTGGAGGGAGACCAGGACTGGCTAACCGCAGCACCAGCGACCAAAGAGCAGTTTCGTCATATGCTTCTCATGTGGCTGAAACAGTAACAGAGCCTGTATGAAAGGTGAGGACCAATGCGTATTTCTGTCGAGCCGGAGTCACTCCGGACGTTAAGCCGTCAGCTGCAGCATAGTGGCGATGAATATTTGGCGATAACGAGAACGCTCAACCAAGCAATGAATTCACTCGTCTGGGAGACGTCTCTCAAAGCGGCGGTTATCGATGAGTGGCAGTATGCCCGAAGTTTAGGAGAGCATCTGGGAGCTCTTCTTGCTCAGCTGGGCAAGCATCTTCAAAGTAAAGCCGATCAATTTCAAGAAACGGATCATCAGTACCATACCATTTTGGAGCATGCGATCGTAAATACCGTATCGCCAACAGCTCTGTTTGCTGCCTCCGGAATGGATGGACGTTTATCGATATTGCCGGATTATGGAAACTCCTCTACTGTTATTTCGAATCCGAGTTCCGTAGCGGCTGCCGTTGGCATGACAAGTGGGGATAACGGAAACTCGGCTAAACAAGCGGCTTTGTCCGGTCAGGGTTGGACCTTTACGGATCCTTCTTCGTTTGGAATTGCTAACTGATTTCCCTGCTTCTTTGGAAAAATCAAGATGGTAAAAGTTTCAAATTGGGACGTGTAGGGTAACTTGAAATTAGGTCTGAGGACATTTTGATAAACCAAGTCTATTGGGCTAAGATGTCAAGTGTCATCAGAAATTGAATTTCAAGGAGGTTACATAAATGGCAGGACGTATTTTAATAACGCCAGAACAAGTGGAGCAAGTAGCGAACCAATTTAAACAGAGCGGTGATCAAAGTCAGCAGATCGTCAACAGCTTGACTCAATCGATCAACGGAATGGAAGGTCAATGGGACGGTATGACGAAGCAGCGCTTTTTCCAGGAATTCCAGGAGGCAAGCCGCTTGATGAACTCCTTCGTACAAACCCTTGACAGCATCAGCAACGAGCTGAAAGCGATCGCTCAGAAATTCCGTATGGCTGATGAATCCCGTTAATATTCATTCGGCCGCATTTGCATTATAATAGTTTAATAGGCAGAATAAACCGGGTGGTAGATAACCCGGTTTTCTTGCAATCCAGCTTGTTTTGACTGAAATTTACGGCTTGCCGTTTAATCGAGCATATAGGTTGGTAATGGAGTTATAGAGAGGGTGATGTTCATGACATTTCAGCCAAACCCGGGCGATGGGATTGTTGTAAATGGAAGGGCTTATACAGTAGGACAACATCCCGCAGCACCTGGCGTAGCTTATGCACAGGCAGGAAGGCAAGGCATTGTCTACCAGCTGATTCCTGTTGATGGGAAGCTGCATGAGGCCAAAGCGCTTAAAGTGTTTTTTCCGAAATTCAGAATTCCGGCTATGGTTTATCAATCCGAGCATATGGGCAGTTATCGCGAGATTCCGGGATTGCAAGTAAGCAGCCGAGAGGTGCTCACTCCCGAAAGAAACGGAGATTTGATAGCGGAATATCCGGATTTGCTGTACGCGGTCATTATGCCATGGATTCATGGCTGCACTTGGTTTGACGTTATCAGTGATCAGCGGAATCTGGGACGTTCTGAAAGTCTGATGCTGGCCAAGGCATTGGCAGCTATTGGTTCGAGCATGGAGCAGCGTGGATTAGCGCATTGCGATCTGTCTGCGCCGAATGTCATGCTTCCGTTTTTTTCGGAAGTGAAGCTGCCGGAGGGCACAGCCGCCGTTGAGCTTGTTGATGTCGAGCAGATGTACAGTCCCAAAATGGACCGCCCCGATGTTTTGCTGGCTGGCTCGCCAGGTTATGCAGCTCATCGGACGGTGCACAGTGGGCTATGGAGTGCATATGCTGACCGTTTTGCAGGGGCTGTCATCATTGCGGAAATGCTGGGCTGGAGCGATTCGGCCATCGTGAATCGGGCATGGGGCGAGAGCTATTTTGACCAGCATGAAATGCAGACACCTTGCGAACGATATTTTCTGCTGAAAAAATCGCTGGGTCAGCGTTGGGGTGCACGGATTTCGGACTTGTTCGGCAGAGCATGGGACAGTCAGGATTTGAGCAGTTGTCCGACATTCGGCGAGTGGCTCATTGCGTTGTCTACCTTGAACGAGGAAGAAGTGGTGAAAGAGGTTCCGGCCGCATCAGCCATTGCTGCAGCAGCTAATGCTCCTGATGAGGGAGAAGCCGCTCCAGAACGTTCGAAGGAAGTGCCTGCAGAGGTTATGGCATCGCTAGGAATCGAGCCGGGTACAAGAGAAGTTAATGATAATGTGGTTGGACGGTTGTTCCATCAAGCCCGTGACCTGGAGAAGGCGGGTAATTTATCAGGTGCACTGGAAATATTCCGTTCCGCGTATCATTTTGTGAAGAAGGACAGTCCGCTTGAGGTGGAGCTCGCCGCTGCGATTCAGGGGCTGGAGGAGCAGCTTCGGCCGGTCGAAGACACATCGAACAAAGGATTCAAAGCCCTGTTATTATCTCGTAAATTTATGATCTCAAGTGCGGCTGCACTTGTCATATTGGCTGGTTCGGCGATTACGGTCAATCAGATTTTGGCTGAGAAGGCAGAGAGCAGGCAAATGGATGCGGTGCGTTTAGCCGAGCAGCAGGCGCAGCAGGAGCAAGAAGCCATTCGCAAGCAGGAGGAAGAAGCACGGAGGCAGCAGGAAGAAGCGGCCAAGAAGGAAGAAGAAGCAAAAATCGCGGAAGCGGGGCGCTTGAAGGAAGAGGAAGCCAAGAAGGCGGCGGAAGCTGAGCAGGCTCGTAAAGAGCAGGAAAAAGCCGATCTTCAAGCCAAGTATGATAGGCAGGCGAAGTATGATGCTTACCTGGCATCCGTAGAAGAGAAGAAGAAGAAACAAGAGCTGCAAGAAAAATACGATAACCAGGCCAAATACGAGGCTTATCTAGCGCAGCAGGAAGAGAACAAGAAGAAGGCCGCGCAGGATGAAGCAGCTGCCAAGGCGGCGGCTCAGGCAGCAGCCGAGGCCGAGGCAAATCGCAAGGCACAAGCCAGGGCGGCTCAGCAAGCGCAGGCAGCCCAGCTCCAGAAGCAGCGTTCCCAGAACGTTGTGGAACTGGTTGCCTTATACAATAAGGCATACAATGCACAGGTAGCCGGCAACAAAGACCGGGCCAGGAACGCTGCTCATGAATTTATTAATTTATATAACAAGGATCAGTCCTATTATAAGACCGTTGGCAAAATGAGCAGTCGCCGCAACAATTTGCAAAAATTCATTAGTGACGACAGTCACTGGATACCAAAACTGTAAAAGAAGTAAACATAACGAAATGCAGGGGTGAATGTTATTCACGATGAACTATACCATACAGGCTTCACAGCGCACGCCAGCGCTCATCATATATTTGATTGATATCAGCGCGTCTATGAATATGCTGATGGAGGACCGCAGGCGGATCGACGTGGTTTACGAAGCATTATCCCTGGCCATTCGGCAAATGGTATTCCGTTCGACCAAGGGTAACCGGTTAACACCACGGTACCGGATTGCCATACTTGCCTATAGCGATGATGTGTATGATTTGTTGAACGGAATTAAGGGCATTGACGAGATTGCGGCAATTGGTTCACTGCCTGATTTGACGCCAAAGAGGTTCTCTGATTCGGCTAAAGCCTTTCTTCAGGCAGAGAAAATTCTGCAATCGGAAATTCCGAATATGCAGGATTGTCCTGCACCGCTTGTGTGCCATATGACAGATGGGGTGTCGACAGGAGACGATCCAGAACCGATTGCCCGCCGGATTATGAGCATGAGCGTTCCGGATGGGAACGTGCTTGTCGAGAATATATTTATATCCGATCATCTGATGAACCAGCCGATCACTGAACCTCGTCGCTGGAAGGGAATCTTGACGGACACATCATTGGAGGATGAGCACGCGCGAAAACTTAAAATGATGTCCTCGCTTCTTCCTGAAAGCTATCGTGAAATGCTGCTCGAAGCTGATTATCAGCTAAGTCCCGGCGCCCTGATGATGCTTCCGGGCACATGCTCGGAGCTGGTATCCATCGGATTCCAGATGTCGGCAGCCACGCCGGTGAGGTAAGAATATGAAGCGATCATATGCTGGAAGCATGGATTCTTGGGGAGCGCGGAAGAAGTCTCCGACATCCACGTATTATTACGAGAGTAAACAGACCGGGGAAGAGCCGCTTACGAGGATTCGTGATCTATTTACATGTCGTTATGCTTATGGTAGGGCGGCCGAATCGGTGAAGCTGTCCGAGAAGGGACAGGATTTCCTGGCATTTTCACTGAACGAAGATGTGTGCCGATTTGTGCTGTGTGACGGCGTCGGACTGAGCTACCGTGGGGATGTAGCCTCGCGCCTGCTGGGTCAGGGGCTTATGGAATGGCTGGAGAATCAGGAGGAGCTCTCCTCCGCATCGCTGGAACGCAAGCTGAAGGAGCTTTCGCACGAAGCGGATCGGGAGCTGCGCGATCTTTCAGTAGATTCCGCTACACCTAAGCTGCTTCGCGAGGTTCTGGAAGAGAAACAGCGCATGGGAAGCGAAGCGATGTATATTTGCGGGCGTATCGAGCTTCCCACGCGCTTTCGCCGCAAAGGAAGGCTATGGCTGGCCTGGCAGGGCGATTCTCGTGTGCGCTTATGGCATAAGCAGAGGGAATTGACCTCTCTATTCGGAGACCATTTTCGTACGGCGGAACGCTGGTCATCCCGCATCGGTCCAGTAGGAGGCAAGCCGCATGTGTATAGCAGCAGACTGGATCATGAGAGTGAATATCGCCTGCAGCTATACAGTGATGGCTTGAATGACCTGGATGCTGTGATGGAGCATATTCCGGATGAACAGGTTCAGGTGCTGATGAATGCCCTTCATACGGATGGTTTGGAAGATGACGCTTCCTTCTTGGAATTCATGTGGTAGTTATATGGATGCAACACAATGTTAACGATTAACCGGACCCGGACCTTTCGGGGGCCGGTTTTTTTTCGTTGATGGCCATGATGCTGCGGCTAAATTGAAAAACATGATTATAAAACAGGCACTTTTGGGTAATCTTGTGACAGATGAATGTATACGGATTACGAAGAAAAAGGAGCGTGTTTATGATGAATGAAGGATTTGGACGTTTTCAAGGAAAAACCGCCATCATCACGGGTGCAGGTTCTGGTATAGGCAAGGCTGCGGCAGTCTTGTTGGCAAAGGAAGGCGCAAATGTGGCGCTGTTCGATCTGCTCGATGACCGTACGAACAAAGCGGAAGCGGAAATCAATCAGTTGCGGGCAGGATCTGCCAGAGCCTTCGATGTGGATACAACAGATCCTGACCGAGTGGAGAAGGCTATTCTGGAAACCGTAGAGATTTTTGGCGGAATCGATATTGTTTTTGCCAATGCAGGCATCAACGGCGTGATGACTCCTATCGATGACATGAAGCTGGAAGAATGGACCAAGACGCTCAGCGTGAATTTGAACGGTACGTTTTTGACGGTCAAATATGCGATTCCACACCTCAAGAAGCGGGGACAGGGCAGCATCATCATCACCAGCTCCGTAAATGGGACACGAACCTTCTCCAACTTTGGAATGAGTGCCTACAGCACAACCAAGGCAGGACAGGTGGCTTTTGCGAAGATGGCTGCATTGGAGCTGGCCCAATTCAAGATCAGGGTAAATGTAATCTGTCCTGGCGCCATATCGACCAACATTGATCAAAGCACGAAGAAACAAGGGGATCTGGAGGAGATCGTGATTCCGGTTGAATACCCGGAGGGAAGCCAGCCGCTGTCGGATGGACCTGGTAAACCGGAGGAGGTTGCGGATTTGGTGGCGTTTTTGGCTTCGGATCAATCAAAGCATATTACAGGGGCGCAAATATTCATTGATGGAGCGGAATCGCTTCTGTAGATATGAGCATTTTTTCCAGATTGGCGGAGCAGAAGATCGAAGAAGCGGTTCGTAACGGAGAGCTGGATAATCTGCCGTTTGCCGGCAAGAAGCTGCCCATTGACGATCTGTCGCACCTACCCGAAGATATGAGAATGTCCTATCGAATCATGAAGAATGCAGGTTATGTGCCCGAAGAAGTGACGCTGCGCAAGGAATGTGTTCAGCTGTACGATCTGCTCGGAGCTGCCCAGAACGAGGGTGAACAGGACCAGCTTCGACGCAAGCTGAATGAAAGGCAGTTAAGACTGCAGCTGCTCATGGAACAGCGCAGGCTTAGCGGCAACAGCGCTTTTGCGCAGTATGAAACCCAAGTCAGAGACCGTTTAACCCGTGAGGAATAACAGATCAGCGCCAGCCTTTCTTCTTATCACAAGAACGAAAGCACAGGCGCTGATTGTTTTTTATGTTTCGAATAACTGCTGCCTTGTTTTATCCGATATTTTTATCGGGGAAGACGGTATTTTTGACAGGTCGAACAACGAGATCAAGTCTGCAGGAGTAACAGGTTCCGGCTTTTCCAGCAGACCGGCGGTCCAGGCTAACCACCCAATAACCCGTTCCGGCTTAACGCCTTGTCCGCGTAAAAAAGAGAGGCTTAATCCGCGGTTTCGTTTAGCCAGCCTTCTGCCCTCGGCATCGACCATCAGAGGGGTGTGGGCGAACTGTGGAGGCTCATAACCCAGCGCTTGGTATAACAGAAGCTGCCGGGGGGTGGAATCCAGAAGGTCAGCTCCTCGCAGCACATGAGTAATGCCCATCAGCGCGTCATCCACGACAACTGCAAGCTGATAAGAGATCATATCATCTGCCCTGCGTACAACGAAATCGCCTCCATCGGATAACAGATACGACTGTGCCCCGGCGATGCCATCGATAAAAGATATTCGCTGCTGCGGGACCTTCATTCGCAGCGAAGGCTTTTTGCGCAGCTTCCTGATAGTGGCTTCTTCCTCAGATAAATATCTGCAAGTCCCGGGGTAGCGGAGGCCTTCCGAAGCAATGCCATGCGGTGCTCGGGATGCAGCCGAAATATCTGCCCTGCTGCAATAGCAGGGATACAGCAGAAGATTGTGCTGCAGCTTCGTAATTTCCCTCTCGTATAATGCCTGGCGTGCCGCCTGATGGTAAGGCCCGTAGTCGCCGACACGGCCCGGGCCTTCATCCCAATCCAAACCGAGCCATTCCAGATCCCTCAGGATTTCAACCGCAAGCTCCTGGCGGGAACGCTGTGTATCAATATCCTCGATGCGAAGAATATATTGTCCGTTCATACTTCTCATTTGCAGCCAGCCGAGCAAGGCGGTCAATGCATTGCCAATATGCATTTTTCCGGATGGCGTCGGCGCGAAGCGGCCGCGAATGGGGGTGTGCTGCTCCATATATATCACCTTCTGACGAAATGGATCTGATAGATTACCCAGAATCTGACGATGAACGTTATTCACATATTGTAGCGTATTTACATCGTTTCTTGCCAGCAGCCTCTGTTCTCGCCAAGGGTTCACTTGACGTAGTGGAGGTGTCTTATATAATTAAGGAATTATATGAAGAGGATAACGGAGATGTATCCATGACTGAACTTCCCATTCACCAAGTGCTGCCACAATTGAAAATGGCTTTATCTACAGGAACGGCTGCCGTTCTGATCGCGGAGCCGGGAGCAGGCAAGACCACGCAAGTGCCTTTGGCCTTTATGAATGAACCTTGGCTTAAGGGACAGCGAATCATTATGCTGGAGCCCAGGAGGATTGCTGCGCGCTCCGCCGCGAGTTATATGGCATCCTCGCTGGGAGAGAGTGTAGGCGAGACGATCGGGTATCGGGTTCGGATGGATAGCCGAATCGGAAAGGATACCCTGATTGAAGTCGTGACGGAGGGTGTCATGACCCGCATGCTGCAGGACGATCCGGAGTTAAGCGGCATCGGCATGGTCATTTTTGATGAATTTCATGAACGCAGTTTGCAGGCCGATACCGGCTTGGCGTTTGCGCTGGAATCACAGGGAGCGCTGCGCGAAGATTTAAGATTGCTCATCATGTCGGCAACGCTTGAAGCTGAATCGGTTGCGGAGCTCCTTGGCAGCGCGCCGGTTATCATTAGTGAGGGGCGGGCTTTTCCCGTATCCACGCACTATTTGCGCTCCTCCGGCTTGGACGAGATACATAGAGGCACGGCGATGGTTATTCATCGTGCATTGGCTGAACAGCAAGGTGATATCCTGGTGTTTTTGCCAGGTGCTCGTGAGATCAGGCGAACGGCTGATGAATTAGTAAGAACGGGTCTAGGCCATGATGTGGTCATACGTGAGCTGTATAGTTCGCTTCCGGTTGAGAAGCAGGATGCAGCCATCCAACTTGATGCGACCGGAAGACGCAAAATCGTGTTGTCCACAAGTATTGCCGAGAGCAGCATTACGATTGAAGGGATCAAAACGGTGGTGGACAGCGGATATATGCGGACGGAGATATTCTCTCCGCGAACGGGACTGCCGCAATTGATTACGAGACGACTGTCCAAAGCCTCCGCGGATCAGCGAAGAGGGAGAGCAGGGCGGGTATCCGCGGGCGCATGCTATCGCATGTGGAGCGAGGAGGAACACCGCCACCTGCAAGAGCACACCACGCCGGCTATTTGCGAATCGGATCTGGCACCGCTTGCTCTGGAATTGGCAGCGTGGGGTACTCGTGATCCGAAGCAGCTTGCATGGCTCGATGCACCCCCTCAGATCGCTTACACCCAAGGCCAAACTTTGCTGAAGGAGCTGTCGGCTCTGGATGATTCGGGCAGTATAACCGGGCACGGGCACGATATGGCCAGGCTTGGACTTCATCCGAGACTGGCTCATATGCTTCTGAGGGCACAAGAAATGGACGAAGCATCACTGGCCATTCGGATAGCCGTTCTGCTTCAGGAACGGGATATAATGCGCCGAAATGAAGTGATACGGGATCAGGATTTGCGCTCACGTGTTGAACGAATTCTCTCTTATGAGCAGGGCTCGCAGTCATACCATTCACAAGACAGGAGCGAGGAAGCTGTTATACAGCGAATGAGACAGGAAATTAAGAAACTCCACGCACAGCTGGATATCGCGTATTCAACAAGGGGGGACCTTGACCTGTGCGGGCTTCTGCTGTCGTTTGCTTACCCTGACCGGATTGCTAAGAACCGGGGAGGAAGCGGGTTCCTGATGCGCAGTGGAAGGGGAGTGAAATTCCCTGCAATACAGCCCCTGAGCCGAGCCCGGTATGTGGTAGTGGCTGCCGTTGATGATCAAGGCGCGGATGGGAACATACAGCTTGCCGCGGAACTGGATGAGCGCTTTCTGGATAAGTATTACCGCAACGAGATGGAAAGCCATAAGGAAGTTATATGGGATGCGGTATCAGGAAGCATCAGGGCAAGACAGAAGCTGAAGCTGGGAGCCATGGTCATTAAGGAGCAAGCCTATCCGAATCCGACAGGAGAAGAAACGGCGCTGGCATTATTGCAGGGCGTTCAGCAGGAGGGGATTGGATTATTTCAGTGGAGCAAGGCCGCGCTGCAGCTTAGGGAACGAATGGCGTTCATGTTTCGGCATGAGCCGGATGGTTCATGGCCGGATGTGTCGGATGAGGGCCTGATGGATCGTGCGGATGAGTGGTTGCTGCCTTATCTGGATGGGCTGCGGAATCGAAATGATATCAAGCGGCTTGCACCGGGAACTCTCTTGGAGCATATGCTCAGCTGGGAGCAGAAGCAGTCGCTGAACAAAGAAGCACCGACCCATATCAGGGTACCCAGCGGTTCCATGATCCCGGTCAATTACAGTGACCCCGAACAGCCATTTCTGGCCGTTCGCCTTCAGGAGATGTTTGGTCTACAGGATACACCGCGCATTGCCGGAGGCAAGGTGGCGCTGACCTTGCATCTGCTGTCTCCCGCCCAAAGACCGGTCCAGGTGACCTCAGACCTGTCAAGCTTTTGGCAGAACGGATATTTTGAGGTCAAAAAGGATTTGAAAGGAAGATATCCTAAACATTATTGGCCGGATGATCCACTGGAAGCAACCGCGACCCATCGGACCAGACCCAGGGCTTAACAAAGCAAGGCTCCAGGTTTAAATCCTCGTACCCTCGGGTAATGTTAGATATGAACAACCACCGATGAAGGAGGGTTTAACATGGAGAAGAAAGTTGTGGGTGTATTCCGTTCGGAGCAAGAAGCGGCTCAGGCCATTGAGCAGCTGCAGCGTCACGGGGTTCCGAATGATGCCATATCCATTATAGCGAAGGATAAACGCGAAGCTGAACTGATTGCTGAACAGACAGGAACGATGGCACCTGAAGGGGTGGCGGCTGGTGCAGCAACGGGCGGCATTCTGGGTGGAACCGCTGGTTTGCTGGCAGGTCTTGGAGCCTTGGCGATTCCCGGCATCGGTCCCATTCTTGCTGCAGGACCTATTGCCGCTACGCTTACAGGAGCAGCGGTGGGTGCAGGGGCCGGAGGGCTCGTCGGCGGTTTCATCGGTCTTGGCATACCGGAGGATGAGGCCAAAGAATATGAATCCTATGTAGAGCAAGGACGAATATTGGTACTCGTGGATGCTGACGAAGAGAACACAGGCATTTACGATATATTCCGCGACTACGATTACAGGAATGAGGACCAGTATGGGGCCGTTGATCAGAATCGGGACGACAAGCTGCCGCCGCGAGGAACGTATTTACTGTAAAAGGTTAACCCGAACCCGGTTCCGCGAGGAGCCGGGTTTTGTTATGATACATATGAATACAGGCAGCTGTCTGTTGCTTAAACCATCTGGATCAGTAAGAATTTGGATTACCCGATCGGGGTTAGTCTCCCTTACAATGAGGTGTGTTAGGATGAACGAAAGACAGCGTGAAGGGGGAGCGGTATGTCCAGAGAAAGAATACCGGAAGTGGAACGACTGCGAGGGATTGCTTTTCTGGCCGTAGTCTTGCAGCACTCCATAGCGCATTATACCGTGGAACCGGGTATTACCACCGGAGATGGGATTTTGATGGCGGTTCTGCTTATGGTGACCAAGTTCGCAGTACCTGTCTTTATTTTTATAACAGGCATGGTGCTGTTTTATAATGATAAAGGTTCATTGCATTATGGCCGGTTCATACAGAGGCGCTTTGGTGATATCTACATTCCGTTTGCTGTATGGACACTGATCACATTGCTGATCAATAATAGGTTCAACCCTACCCAGGCAGAGGATTGGAAATATCTTGGGGGAGTACTGTTAACCGGAAAATCCAGCTCGCATTTTTGGTATATCATTATGCTGTTTCAATTTTATCTGCTGTATCCTTTGTTCCGTTCCGCCATATTGGGAATCAAGGAGCGATGGGGATGGAGAACCCAGCTGATTATACTGCTCTTGTCCGGGTTGCTGTATGTGGGCTTAACAGGGGTTATCAGCGATATCGGCCGATGGATGGGAAGCTTGGACATTCCCGTGTGGAGTGAGCTGTTTACGACCTATGCGGATCGAAATGCACTATATTATTTCTTTTATTTTGCGCTGGGGGCAGCGGCGGGATTGTACCATACATCTTGGAAAAAATGGATCCAGAAGGCACGCACGGGAATATGGCTGATCTTTCTGTTCCTGTTTGGATGGATGCTCATCCAGGCAGTGAATGAAATCCGTTCCGCGGAGAATGGAGCGATCACATTCTATTCGCTGTCTCTGCTGCGGCCGATGATGTCGGTATTCCTGATCAGTTCCATATTGGTCATGTACGATGTGACCGGCTGGATCTGCCGTCAGGGAGGGGCGAGGGTGAATTCGCTCCTGACCTCCGTCGGACTGTATTCCTATGGAGCTTATCTGATGCATCTGTTGACGCTGCGTATAAGCTATGTGGTTGACGAATCATGGCTGATCAGCATGCCTACTCTGATTCGGATCCTTTCTTCGTGGCTCATCAGTGCGGCTGCGGCCTATGGGGCAACACGCCTGCTGGCTATGCTGCCGTTCGGCAAGTGGCTGGTCGGAATGACCGGAAAAAGAAAAAATCGAACCCTGCAGCCATCCAGTCCGTCTCATTCATCAACAACGGGCATGTGAATGCTAGAAACCACCCTGAGGGGTGGTTTTTTTATGGAACGCCGCCTGCCGAACCTTGCATCAACGAACCAATCAACAACATGTGAGAAATTATAAATTATGTTATTTCAACATATGAAAAATTCACAATAGTTAATTACATTGAGACTCCCTATTCCATTCAGCTCTCATAGCAGCCTTCCACGTTTCAATCCACCCCTTCCTGGTTTAAAAAGAAGAGGATGCCTCCTATTGTGCAAACTGGGAAACTGTGGGTTATAATGAGGAAAGTATGGGGACAAATAGCTCTGGAGAAAAAGGAGGCGCCCAGATGGCATTTATGATTGCGCAGCGAGCATTTATCAAAGTTTATCTCATTACCATGGTGGAGCAGCAGCGCGGATATGGATATCAAATGCTGGAAGAACTGCGTCAGGACTTCAAGAGCCATGGGTATTCACCGCCGCAAAGCGAAATCTACCGGGCTCTGCATGAGTTGGTGCAGGAGGGGGTTCTATACCGTACCAAGCAGCTGAAGGGGAACGATCCGCGGGTCGATTTTCAGGAAATCGTACTCTATCATTTTACCGATGACGGCGCTGAGAAAGCCAAGCTTTATAAAAAGCAAGTTAAAAGTGATTTGGATCGATGTTTGGGGATACTTCATAAAGCGGTTAACGATAATTATTGAATACACATTCGTATGGAATATAGCCGAAGGAGGAATGAACTCGTGAGCAAAAAACTGCGCTTTGGGATTATGAGTACTGCTCGAATTGCAAGAAACTCCATGATACCCGGCATATTGAAATCGGAACGCTGTGAAGTCGGGGCGGTCGCAAGCCGCAATGCCGAAAAAGCAAGTGAGCTCGCGGAACGCTATCATATTGATAAATACTATGGTTCCTATGAGGAGCTTCTGGATGATCCGGACATTGATGCGGTGTATATTCCTCTACCGAATCACCTTCATAAACCCTGGACGATTAAAGCCGCACAGGCCGGAAAGCATATTCTGTGTGAAAAACCGGCAGCACTGACGGAGGAAGATGTTCGTGAAATGGCCGATGTTGCTCAAGCCAACAACGTGCTGTTCGCGGAAGCCTTTATGTACAGGTATCATCCCAAGCATGCGCGTGTGCGGGAAATCATCGAAAGCGGTGAAATCGGGCAGCTCCGCGGAATCCATGGATCCTTTACCTTCAACAATGCAGAGGATAAAGACAATGTGCGATACAGCAAGGATATGGGCGGAGGCTCGATATATGATGTGGGGTGTTATCCCATATCCGCTGCCCGGATGATTTACGGGCAGGAGCCTAAAGCCGTGACAGCCCATGCCTTTTTCTCGGAGGAGCACGACGGTGTAGACATGATGGTTCACGGGATGATGGAATTCGATCATGGATTGGGTCTGACATTTGATTGCGGGATGTGGACCTATTCCAGATGCTCGCTCGAAATCGCGGGTACAGAGGGAAGGATTGAGCTGCCTTCTGCCTTCGGATGGGAGAGAATGGAGGATATGTCTCAAATATTCGTTCATACCGCCAAGGGATCACGTGAAGAGAAGGTAGGCATCTATAATCACTTTGCTCTGCAGGCAGATGCAATGGCAGCAGCGGTGATGGATGGCGTTCCTTTACCGTACGGCCCGGATGACGCCATCAGCAACATCCGAGCGATTGAAGCCTGTCTCCGTGCAGCCAGTTCCTCATCGCGCGTGGAGATCAAATAGAACCGCAGCCAACTAAATAGGCCTTCAGAGTAATAAATCGCCGAAGCAGGCGGTTTATTTTTTTTGTCTATTGCATTTTCCTCCAAAACCATTAAAATAAATTTAACGATAAAATAATTTTAACGTAACTATTATTTTAACGAGCGAAAAAATTTAACGTGCAGAATTATTTATTTTACGAAGAGGAGATAAGAAAATGCAAAATGCTGCTGTTGTGGAAAAGCAAGGCTTTGGTCAGCTCCTGAAAATTCGTCCCTACATGATTTATTTGTCAGCTCAGGCGATTACCCGATTTGGAGATTCACTGGATTCCATTGCATACAGCTGGATGGTTTACATGCTTACAGGCTCAGAGCTTCTAATGGGTACATTGTTCGCTTTCAACTTCTTGCCTGGGTTGCTATTCAGTTTATTTACCGGGACCTATGTGGATCGCTGGCCGAAGAAGTTGGTCCTGATGCTGACCTACCTCAGCCGTGGCGTCATGGTATCGATAACCGCCATTTTATATGCACTGGGTTCACTCGAAGTATGGCATTTGTTCGTGTTTACCTTCATTAATTCAACGCTCGAGTGTTTCTCGCGGCCCGCTGAGACGTCCATTGTGCCCAGGCTGCTTCCGAAGGAGAAGCTGCTGACAGGCAATTCATTCTCCACTTCCATTAGCCGCAGCGCTGAACTGATCGGTTTATCCATTGCGGGAGCGCTCATCGCCCTGATTGGAATCTCGGGTACCATTCTGGTTGATGCCGTGACCTTTATCCTTGCAGCCATCATTGTCGGTTTTATGCCAAATCCAGATGCTGCTGACCCGGCTGAAGCAGGAATAACTCCTACACAGTCTGTGGAAGAGAAGAAGACAGTCCTTGGTGATATTAAAGAAGCTCTCCTGTTTGTTAAGCAGCATACACTGCTGTTGATAACAACCGTTCTCGCCATGATTAATAATTTCTGTCTGGCACCGCTAAATGTATTGCAGCCGGTTTATGTCAGAGAAACCTTGGGCGCGGGAGCGGGAGGACTGAGTGTGCTCGGAACCGCGCTGCTGATCGGCATGATCTGCAGCGGGTTATGGATCGGGCGCTTCGGCAAGAGCTTCAAGAAGAGCACCTTGATGATGTCAGGTTCGATACTGCTCGGAATCGGTTACTTTGCTTTGGGGATTCCAGGGCATTTGCCTGCATTCCGGGTTGAGTCGGCTGCGGTGTGCATGTTCATTACAGGGTTTGCGGTTTCCATGCTGAATGCCCCGATATCCACTTATCTGATGGAAGTCACGCCTAGGCATATGCTCGGCAGGATTAGTGCCCTTATGGCGGTGTTATGTACGGCCGCAATCCCTGTGGGCAGTGTAATCACAGGCTTTGTGGCAGAGCATCAATCGCCGCCGATGCTCTTTATGATGATGGGATTAATGATGATGCTGCCCGTGCTGTTTCTGATCCGAAAAAGAAGTTTCCGTGCCATCTAAACTTTGGGCTGTTTTGTAATTTCGACACTCTCGGCCTATAATGAAAAGAAGTGAAAAATTAACGTGAAGCTGAGGTGTACGGTGTGGAAACGAAGGAACTCACTACACTGGAAGAGATCAAAATATATTCAGATCCATATCGGCTCCAGATATTGAATGTATTGAACAGGATGGATCGTGCGGCAACGGTGAAGGAAGTAGCGGATAGGATCGGTGACGTGCCGGCTAAAGTTCATTATCATATGAAGAAATTGGAGAGAATCGGACTCGTTAAGATCGTATCCACGAAAGAGATCAATGGTATCATCGCTAAATATTATGAACCCTTTTCAGGCGCAGTAAAGATCAAACGCGGAGAAAACTCCGAGGAGCCTGTCATTAAGGAATTAATTCGGTCGGAGACGAACAAACTATTATCCGAACTGTTCGATCAGAACAGGGACCGCTTCTTCAAGAACATGAGCAAAGATGACGAAACGACGTCCATGCTAACCAATACTTCGCTGTATATGAGTGAGGATGAGGCGCGTGAGTTCTTTGTTGAACTGGACAAAATGCTGACCCCGTATAAAAAGAAACGCGGCGAAGGATATCACGAATACGAGTTCTTTGCTTCTAATATTCGGAATAAGGAAGAATCCTGAATCCGAAATAAAGCTGGTACCTAAGGGCTTGGTACCAGCTTTGCCTTCTATTTTGCTAAACGGGTTCATACATTGTTCTTATAGTCATCTTGTCCAGGCTGAGTGGACATGCCGGGCGATGTGGAGGTTCCATAGTCTTCTACAGCCTCCCATGCACCGGCGTCGTCAAATCTTCCGTCTTCTCGTTGGCGGTTGACACCTGATCCGGAGGGTGGCGGAGTTATAGCATCTTCTTCAACCGGTCGATTATCGGATAGATCCTGTCTAGGAGAATGCTCGACACAGTAGGCGGTATAAGGTATAGCTTCCAGCCGCTCATAGGGAATTTCCTGTCCGCATTCCGCACAAGTACCGTATTGCCCCTGGTCCATTCGTTGTAATGCAGATCGAATCTGCTCCAGCTCGTCAGCGAGTGTTTCTTGAATGGCCAGGTCCCGCCCGCGTTCGAAGACCTCTGTTCCTACGTCGGCAGGATGGTTATCGGCAGCGCTCAGCTCACCCGTTGAATCGCGAAGCGAAGTGTTCGTGTTGGTTCCCTCATGGGACTCGAGCTGCTGCTCTAATCGTTCCTGATCGCTGAGCAACCGTTGTCGAAGTTCATGGTATTGTTGTTTTGTTATGGAAGTCATATCAAAAGTCGCTCCTCTCTAGCTTAGCTCCATTAAAAGCTGCCCATGTATTTTCAATACCCGAAATGTGTTGGTAACAATCACATTTATTATGGGAATGGCGGCCTATCGTTTTTGGAACATTCTCCAAAAAAGCCCCGGAGTGTTTTAATCGATGTGCTTAATATGATATAAACAAAGATGGAGAGAGAAGTCTTTAAAGACGGGCTGCGCCAATATTTGGAGGTAAATCATTATGGATGAACACATGAAACGCCGATTGGATAAACAGAAAAAGCTTTTTCGGCAACTAGGCATTCAACTGGACGCTTTGTCTATCCATGAAAAGAATTTTTCGAATAAGCTGCGGGGTTATGATCAGGAGGAAGTGGATTCCTTTCTGGACGAAGTCATTCAAGATTATGAGCGTTTTTACGCAACCATCTCAGATCTTATGGATAAATGGCAGGAGCAGCAGATCATTATTCGTGATCTTAGAGCCGGGGTTAAGCCAGAAGCAGAACGTCCTGCGCTCAATCCGGAAGAGATTGAGGAAACCGTTGCAAAGCTCGAAGCTGATTTGCGTCTGCTGAAGAAGCAAATTCGCCCTGAACAAAGGTTTTATATTGACTAGAAGCAGTCAACAGGCAGGCATAAATTACACGCTCGGAATCATTACATAACAAGCGTCCCTATAACAAAACCACACATGGCCGACTCATCGGCTGTGTGTGGTTTTGTTGCTGTGGTTCGAAGCCATGATTAAGGGTGGAGCTGGGAGGGGGCTTTTTTGAACGACTGTCTGCATCTTTTTTTGTATTGGAACAGAGGGGAGGATTGGCTCCGCTTGCGGTTGTTTGTGGGCGCCATTGATTTGAAATGAGTCTGCTTCACGCAATGCATGAGACCATAACGGGGCAATATCCATCTGGTGCGGATGCTCCGCGTTATACATGAACAGCAAAATTGTGTCAGGGGTGAGTGAGGTAACCCAGTGACACCAGCCAACCGGAGCATGTACCACCTGACCCGGTGTAACGTGTAATGCGTGAACCCGGTGGCTGCACGGATCAACCAGGGAATAGCTGATTTCTCCCTTAATGACATAGCATAATTCGTCGGTGTCCGGATGACCATGAGGGGAAAGTACCTTGCCGCGCCCTAGGTGGATTTCTGACACGAACATGCCTTTGAGCAGGGGCAGCTCCTGAGATGACACATGGGCGTGTCCTTGACCGGTTATACGTTCGGCCTGCCTCCTCGGATGGAATACATGCCGGGTCAATGTAATTTCGCCGTAAGCGCCGTAGAGGTCATCATAAGAGCGGTCCTCCTTTTCTAAACGTGTCAATAGAAGCTGTACAGGGGTTGTTCTCTACACTATATGCTTGGATTTTATAAATCTGACTGCCTACGACTAAAGTAGCATTGAGATCATGCAAAATGGTTTTGCTTGTAAACCATTTTCATAACAATTACTATGAGGATAGGAGCAGACCTATTCTGATAGAGAACAAGGGAGGTTAGCCATTTGTCTAACAACCTGAAAATCAATATCCGCAGCAAGATTGTAATCGGATATTTGTTGATACTGTTATGTCTTGGAGCTTTTCTCTGGATTGTATCGGACCGCATCTCTTCACTGCAGCAAGAGGCGGATTTTATAGAGAAGCATGATATCGAAGTACATAATTTGACGCACGAAATCGAGAAGGATTTGCTGGAGATGGAAACCGGTCAACGCGGGTATGTTATCACGGGTGACGAGACCTATCTGGAGCCGTTCAACCAAGCGTTGTCCTCCTGGCAAATTAAGTACAACAAGCTGTACCAGCTGGTAAGCGAAAGTTCTGAGCAAGCGAATCATTTGGAGAATATCAAAGAAAATATCCAGGAATGGATTACCAATGCGGGTCAGCCTGCGGTTCAATTGAAACAGCTTGGACAAGATGAGGAAGCTCTTCATTTCTTCATCAACGATCCCGGGCAGCAAGCGATGAACTCCATTCACGAGTTATTCCTCTCGTTCCGAGACACAGAACGTGAGCTGACAACAAGCAGGATTGACGACATGAAGGATAGCAACACCCAATTGCTGTCTCTGATGTATGCGTTGTGGGCCGGAGCAGCTCTGATTACGATCTGTGCGGCTTTGATTATTTCCAAGAGCATTGTAAGACCGATCTCTCAAGTAACCGATATCATCTCTGATATCGTTAAAGGCGGCAATATGTCCCAACGGATTCATGTCCGCTCCAACGATGAGGTGAGGCAGTTGGCTGATACAACCAACGAGCTGCTGGCACAGGTGGGGAGACAGAATTGGGCCAAGGATCATATTTCGATCATGTCCACTCTGCTTCAATCGTCAGATCGCGTGGAGACGGCCGTGCAATTTTTCATTCATAAGCTTGCTTTAATCATGAAGCTGCCGTATGGAGCTGTTTTTATTAACCGAAACGGTTCAGAATTGGTAAAGGCCGCGGCTTTTGCTGACCCTGATGGTGAGCCCTGGAACAAGGTCAGAGACCGTTTCCTGCCAGGTGAAGGTTTGGTAGGTCAATGTATGCTGGAGCAGCGAATGATTATTCTGGACGATATCCCGCCGAACTATGTACGGATAGAATCGGGTCTGGGTGATGCTGAGCCTACGACCTTGCTGCTTGCACCTGTCATGTTCGAGGGGCAGGTCCTTGGCGTAATTGAATTAGCCAAATTCAAACCCTTTGATGAACTGGAAATTCAGCTGCTCGAACAACTTAATCAACAGCTAGGGGTTACGCTGAACTCTATTCGAAGTAAAATGGAGATCCAGCAGTTATATCACGAATCGCAGACCTTGAATGAGGAGCTGCAGAGTCAGACGGAAGAACTGCAGACACAGACGGAGGAGCTTCAAGCCCACTCGGTTGAGATGCATCTTCTGAATGAACGTCTGGGAGCACAGAAGGAAGCGGCGTTAATAGCAGCCAGTGAGCTGGAGAATTATGCGAAGGAGCTGGAGAAGAGCTCCAAGTATAAGTCTCAATTTCTGGCGAATATGTCCCATGAACTTCGGACACCGCTGAACAGCATGTTAATCCTGTCCCAGATCTTATCGGAGAATAAGCAGGGCAACCTGACAGAGGAAGAGCAGCATTATGCTTCTGTCATTCATAATTCAGGCAGTGAGCTGCTGAATTTAATCAATGATATTCTGGATCTGTCCAAAGTAGAAGCCGGTAAGATGCAAATCGAGATGGATCTGGTAAATCTGACAGAGCTGCCGGAATTGATGGAAGGGTATTTCTCCAAGAGCGCAGAGTCCAAAAATCTGGAGTTTGAAATTGAGATGGCGGAAGATCTGCCCGACATGATGTACAGCGATGGGATGAGGCTCCATCAAATTCTGCGCAACCTGCTCTCGAATGCCATCAAGTTCACAGAGAGCGGCAGCGTAAAACTGTCTGTAAAGAAAATGAATTCGATTGTCACTTCGGATTTCATCATCAGTGGAGAAGTCATTGCTTTTTCAGTGGAGGATACCGGTATCGGGATTGCGGCAGAGCATCTTCAACCGATCTTTGAAGCCTTCCAGCAGGGGGAAGAAACCACTGCCAGAAGATTCGGTGGAACGGGTCTCGGTTTATCGATATCGCTGCATCTTGCCAAGCTGCTGGGCGGATATATTACCGTCGAGAGCGAGGAAGGAAGCGGAAGTTTATTTGTCTTGTATTTGCCGCTCGTAACAGAGTATGGCGGCAGCGAAAGCTTATTTGTGCTGCCTGAGGTGGCCGCTGCCGCAAGCCATACGAGCTTGAGTGATATACGGATAGAGGAGTATGAGCTGGACGAGCTTAGCCAATTGGAACACAAAACGGTATTAATCGTGGACGACGATATCCGTAATGTGTATGGTTTGACCAATGCGCTGGAGAAACTCCAGATGACCGTGCATACAGCACAAAATGGTTATGAATGCCTGGAGGTGCTCAACAAACAATCCTCCATCAATGCGGTCTTGTTGGATCTGGTGATGCCCGAGATGGACGGAATCGAAACAATGAAACGGATTCGAGAGAATTCGGAGTGGTCCAACCTTCCCATTATCGTGATGAGTTCGAATGCCATGAGGGATAAGGATCAATTCCTTGCCGATGGTGCCAACGGTTATATTCATAAGCCGGTTCATATTCACGAGGTTATTGTCGCTCTTCAGAAATGGGTAGGGAATTAACGAATTCCGTTAATGGGCTTGGTGTGAATTCCCGCTTGGGATGTCCAGTTTCGAGTGTCAAATGTTGACGAATGCAAGCGAATTGTTTTATGATGGGGTTATAGCACCAACAAGAGACGGCGTGTTACCTAACAGGGCATGAGCCAAGAAGAGACAGCTTTCAAAGGGGTCTTTTCTTGGCTTTTTTCATGTTTGCGGGAATTTGCCTGGAGCTTATCTTCGGACATGAATCCTTCGGCTGTTCTCTGATTAAACTTAAAGGAAAGGGGGAAGTCAATGAGCGGGATCGAGTTGTTTACAGTTGTGCGTGTTATTGGTAACAATGTCGTGATGGTTAATGGCGGCAAAAAAGAATCGGAATACGTCATCCTCGGCAAAGGAATTGGCTTTGGAGTAAAAACAGGCGGTACGATCTCCTCGGACGATGAGCGGATTGAGAAGCTGTTCAGGCTCGAGGATCGGGAGCAGTGGAGTCAAGCTCATCATCTGCTGGAAGAGTTCGATCCACTGGTGATGGAGATCACAGACCAGATACTCAATCTCATAGGACAGGAATTTCCGGGCACATTAAACGACAAGGTTTATTTGGCTTTGCCGAGCCATATCCAGTTTACGATCTACAGAATCCGTAAGGGTATGGATATTATAAACCCTTTCCTTGAAGAGACCCGAATCAGCTTCCCGAAAGAATATGATATCGCAGCCAAAGCAGCGGAAATCATCGGCCAGACCTTTCACATCGAGGTTCCGGAGGACGAGATTGGTTTCTTGACCTATCATGTTTATTCTGCTGTCAGCCATGTGCCGGTAGGCCATCTGGTGAAGGCTTCGAATGTGGTGGGAAGTTTGGTGAAATATATAGAAGAGGAGCGGCAGGCGATCTTCGACCGGGGGAGTATGGATTATGTCCGCCTTCTCATGCATTTGAGATTCTCCGTAGATCGTATGCTGAACCAGGAGATCCACGTGGATAATCCGTTCGCAGAACAGATTCGTACCAAGTTCACTTATGAGTACGGTATGGCTGCTCGTCTTGCGGCAATGATGGAGAAGGAACTCGGCAAGAAAGTACCGGAAGCGGAAATCTGCTTTCTAGCCATGCATCTATACCGGCTGTTCACAGGCCGAATACAGCAGAAGAATCAACCCAGGGAGGAATCATAATATGTTCGATCGTTGGAAAAAGAAAAAGACAGCAACAGCCATTCAAGTCACAGCTCCATTGTCAGGTAAAGCAGTACCCTTATCCCAAGTGCCGGATGAGGCGTTTGCTGCCGGGCATATGGGCCAAGGCATTGCTATCGAGCCTTCGGAGGGGAAATTAGTAGCCCCTTTTGACGGTACGGTTGCTCATGTCATTAAATCGAAGCATGCCGTGATGCTGGAAGATCCCGCGACGCAGCTTCAGTATTTATTTCATATAGGGATTAATACGGTCGGTCTTAAGGGCGAAGGTTTTACCAGTCATGTTCAAGCTGGAGATCAGGTGAAATCGGGTCAGACTCTCATTGAGTTCGACATGGCCGCTATCAAGGCCGCGGGTTATCCAACGATTACACCGATCATTGTGACTAATGCGGATGAAGTGGCTTCAAAGGTCGAAGGGCAGATTGGCGATGTTGTATCCGGGCAAGATCATGTTCTCACCATTGAATTGAAGTAGTGCAACATAATGAATCATGGATTGAAATATTGGATATTGACAAAACAGGAACACCTGAATTAAGATAACAGCAGAAATGAATAAGAGAACGGCGTGTTACCGCGTTTGTGGGCATGAGCCAAGGAAGACCATGACTATTTTTATTTAGTCACCGTCCTCCTTGGCTTTTTTTGTTGATATAGAATGCACATTGTTTTAGCAGGGCAGACCGAGTTCTATATCACAAGATAACGTACCTCTAGTCATCGTCGCTCTTTTTGAAGAATCTTCGATGAATACAAGAAACCCACGAGGAGGAGGATTCTTTTTCTACCCGAATGGAGGGACGAAATAGTTATATATTCGACGCATTATGTAAACGTTTTCAGTAGAAAGCTAAATTATTGAAGTTGAAAGGATGATTGACATGCTGGCTAAATTGCAAAAGCTGGGTAAGTCCCTTATGCTGCCCGTGGCTACACTACCTGCGGCAGGTATCTTGCAGGGGCTTGGATTGATTGACTATCAAAAAGATATACCTTTAGGGGCTTTCGGAGCTTTTCTGAATCAATATGTAACTCCGTTCATGACCTCCGGTGCCCTTGCGATTCTGGACAATTTGCCGTTCATCTTTGCGATTGGCGTTGCAATTGGTTTTGCTGGAGACGCCGTTGCGGCTCTATCCGCTCTTATCGGGTACATGGTGCTTACCAAAGTTCTTGCACAAGTACCGCTGCAAATGCCGTTTATACCAGATGACGTGAAGTTGAATATGGGCGTTCTTGGCGGTTTCTTTGTTGGTCTGTGGTCCGCATACTTATATAATAAATTCCACAATATTAAAATGCCGGATTGGTTGGGCTTCTTTGCGGGTAAGCGCTTCGTTCCGATTATCACAGCAGCTTCCACGATGGTGCTTGCCGTGCTGATCGGTATGGTTTGGAGCCCGGTCCAAGATGGAATATCTGCTTTCGGGAACTGGGTTGTTGGTCTTGAAGGTATTGGATCGTTCATCTTCGGTATGGCTAACCGCTTGCTTATCCCTCTGGGCCTGCACCACGTATTAAACTCCATCGCCTGGTTCCAGATCGGAGATTACACGAATGCAGCGGGCGAAGTCGTTCACGGCGATCTGTGGCGATTCTTTGCGGGAGACCCCACGGCTGGCATGTTTATGTCCGGATTCTTCCCAATCATGATGTTTGCGATGCCGGCTGCGGCACTGGCCTTTATGCACACTGCTAAGCCGTCCAAACGCAAGTTAGTCGGATCGATATTCATCGGTTCAGCACTGGCATCGTTCCTGACCGGTATCACCGAACCGCTTGAATTCGCGTTCATGTTCATAGCTCCATTATTATATGTGGTGCATGCATTCTTGACAGGTCTTTCCGGTCTGATCATGTATATGCTGGATGTACATTTGGGCTTTACGTTCTCTGCGGGTCTGATCGACTACCTGGTGAATCTGAAGCTGTCCACTAACGCTTGGCTTCTCCTTCCGGTAGGATTGGCTTTCGGTGTAGTTTACTATCTGTTGTTCAGAATCCTGATCGTCAAGCTGAACTTGAAGACACCTGGACGCGAGGATGACGACGATTTGGATCTGTCCTCTGAGGACGCTGGAACCGATGGCCAGTCTCCATCCAGTGCAGTATCCAAAGAGTCCAAGGCGGCCAAGGTCCTGCAAAACATCGGCGGTGCCGATAATATTACCAGCATCGATGCTTGTATCACGCGCCTGCGCCTTGTTGTTAAGGACGAGAAGGCCGTTAAAGATTCGGAATTGAAAAAATTAGGCGCATCCGGTGTCATGCGTCTGGGTCAGGGTGCGGTTCAGATCGTATTCGGACCGCAGGCAGAATCCATTAAGGACGACATCAAGGATATCATGAAAAAATAATTCAACAAGGTAAAGAAGCAGGCCAGTCAGCGGCCTGCTTCTTTTTGTATAAATACGTAGGCAATGACCAATCCATCGCGGGTTCGGATGGTTACCGGTTCAGGTTTTTGCGTTGTCCCCAGAAACGTAGGTTGACATCGACCTCAAGCTCGCGAAGGGAAGCATCATGGATTTCTTTTTTCTGCTCGACTAATTTCTTCCATAGTTTGGGGTCGGTTCGATATAACTGAAGACATAACTCGTAGGGGTCGGCTTTTAGCAGAGCAGCCTTATAAAAGGTGGTATGCATCTCTTTCTTCAGCGCGGCTTCGGTTAACCGCTTCATCTCGCTGACACCAACCTTCTTGTACATATTCTGTACCGTCCCCGTCACGTTAAGTTTAATTCTGTAGGCCACGTCGTTGGGTTCGCGTATGATCTCAATCGAGGATTGAGGCTTCTCCAGGCTGATGCTCCCAATGGCTTCACCCTCCTCTTGAACGATGATGGAAGCGTGGGTGTGCGGGGAAGCCAACCAGCGGGTACCTAGCAGGTCGGAGCGGCTGAGCCAGCCCATCAGCTTCTGGTTTTTAATCATAAAGGCGCCGCTGACCTCCAGAATCGGGTGCTGCTTCAGATTTTCAGACCAGTTTTGACTGGAGATATGAATGGACGGAAGGACAACTGTAGCCGCTCTTTCCCGGTAGAGCCGAATGAAATTGACGAATTGGATCGGGCGTATGAACGAGAACTGATCGTAGCTTTCTTTGGGTTCATGCAGCAGTGAATGAAGGGGAGAGAGTTGAAAGAATGGCGAGACGGTGAACAGGTCCTCCATGTTATCCTGAGTGGCGTATACCCATTTGGTATAACGGATTTCCTGGGAACGGTTGGTCAGGTCAAACACTTGTGACATCTGATCAGGCTTTAATACAGCTTCCGCAAGCACCAATGCAGTAACATGTCCCCAGGAAACCCGCTGCTGACTCGACGTATACAGGTCGATGAATGCTCCGGCCAGTGTCGTTCCGGTACCTCTCCCGACCCAGATGGGTGCTTTCTCTGTTGATTTGCCGCTTTCTTGCTTGGCTATCGTAGCGAAGTCAAGCATCTGCACATAGGCGATATAATTCCCGTCTCTATAATCCACACCCAGTGCAGTGATGTAGTTAATATCCTGTATTTCTTTGTTGTCCCAGCACCCTGTGAGCAAACAAATCAATATACCTACAAGCATCAAGACCCGTCTCATAATGCGCCGCCTTTTTTTCGCTTACCCGGAAACCTCATGAGATTGCGAATGATCTTGGACAGGGAGAAGGGAGAGAAGGGAGCGAGAAAGGGCTGTCCAAACGGATTATGGTTGGCCGCATACTGAACCATCAAGAATATCGCGATAAAAAAACCGAATAATCCGAATACCGAAGAGAAAGCAAGCACAAAAAAACGAAAAATCGTCTGGGTTACCACAAAGTCCTGATTGGAGTGGGTCGAACCGGCCACAAAGGCCAATGCACCGACTACGGTCATCGTAGGCGAGAAGAACCCCCCTCGAATGGCGGCATCGCCGATAATAATACCGGACACAACCGTGATGGTGGATGCGATAGGAGAAGGCATCTGCATGCCGGCCTCCCGGAGCAGGGTGAGCAGAAACAGGATAACCAGCATTTCGATTCCGGTCGGAATGGGAAGTCCGAGCCGGGTGTTGGCCACCGTTGCCAGCAGCGGGAAGGGGATCTGATCCTGGTGGTACGACATCAGTGTGATATAGAAACCCGGAAGCAGGATGGATATCAGGAAGCCCACAAGCCTAAGGATTCTCCATGGAAATACAAAATAAAATGGCATTTGCGGGTCCTCGGCAGCAAACAGGAGCTGCATAAAACTGGCAGGTGCAATCAATACCACGGGACTTCCTTGCATAATGATGATCAATCTGCCGCGCGTTAAAGAATCGTATGCGAGATCCGTTCGTCCCGTATAATCAAACATCGGCAGTACCGTAAATCGGTAGGGTGTTATATGTTCAGCGAGTTCACCGATGCCCACCGGTGAATCACCGGAGTAATGATTCAGTCTCTCTTCCACTTCTTTCACCGTTTGCGGTATAACCTTGTCCTTCAAATACATGATGCCTACTGAGGTTTTGCTCCGGTCGCCCAGCTTGTAGGAGGTGTAGACAAGATCCGGAGATTTCAGGCGTTTGCGAATGAGGGACACGTTGACGTCCAGTTCCTCGACAAATCCGTCCCGCGGCCCCTTAACCGAAGTCTCCGATGACGTTTCTTCGGGTACTCGTCCGATGCTTTTGGAGGCACTATAGGAGAATAACTTGTTATCCTTGGGGAAATACAGCGCCACATAGCCTGAGAAAACAATGTCATCAATGGATTCAGCGCTGGCCTGAACGGAGTCGAGAGTAAGGTAATATTCGAGATGTCCAGGATCAAACTCATGTTTTTGCGTAACGGATATATTCCATTCCTTACTGATGACGGGCAGCAGGATTTTGGACATCAGCTGGGCGTTGCACATCATCGGACTGTATATCATAAGAGCCCAAGGATGTGCCGAGCCTTCCATTCCAGGATAAGACGAAATATAGATGTCATCGGAATCGGCATAACGTTCTCGGAGCTGCTGCTCGGTAATGGTCATGATTGAGATTCTCCTTTCGCTGTAATGGAATTCGCTTGCTGCTGCTTGTGGATTAAGAAAAACATCAGCAGGCATAACACGGTAAGATACACGGCGGATACAGGCAAAAAATAATCAGCCATCGCATAATACATTTTCAGATTGCTGATTGGTGAGGCGCACAGGATGATAAGCAGCGTGGAAATGGCTAACACGCCGGTTCTCTGCTTGGTTTTGGGAAGCAGCGCTTCACATAGCAAATAGATGCAGATCGATATAGAGACATAAGCTCCGCTCAGCCACTGGAATATGGAGAAGAAATCAACATGCTCCACGAATTTTCCGAGCTTGACGAGCCGCCACTGCTCATAAGCCGGATACCGCTGCAGCTTCATTTCTTCCGGTCCGAATTCGGCAATGCCTCCGATCGTTGGACCAAACGTTAAAAAGATGAGGATGAGATGGATGAGCAGAACCGTAACAAAACGCGGCTTTTTCTGAAGGTGGGGGCGGAGAAACAGGATTAAGAAAATTTGCGAAAGCCCGCCGAACATGACGGGTATTCCGCTAAGTACAGGCATAAATCCATCTTCCAGAATGGGCAGCAAATAATTGTAATTTTTGATCTTCAAATTGGCTAAGGATACGAATATTCCGAGCAAGACAACAACTGGAAGCAATATCCCTGCAGAAACCCCAATGGTTTTGATGCCATGATTCACGCTGACGAGGCATAGTAACATGAGCACCAATGTGGTTGCGATGACCGGCGTTTGGATCATGTAGGAGGATTTGGTCCAGTCGATAACTTCCTTCAATGTATAAAATGAAAAGGAGAAAAAATACAATCCGGACATGCCCATCACGATGATGCGAGCCCATTTTCCGCTGCTTTCTTCCAAGGCCTGCGTTAATGTGCGGTCGCCGATTTTCTTGATAATTCCGTATATAAGCAGAATCCAGGGGATGAACAAGAACGCTGACAAGAGAATTGTAATCCAGGCATCCCGGCCTGACTTTTCAAGCAGGACAGGAATAATCATGACATGGTTGGTCAAACCGGCAGTCAACATCATGATCATGAATACTTGATTCGTTGGAATTCCGCGAGCAACGGACATGTTATTCGATCCCCCATTTCACTTTCTTCAGCTTAGAGTTCTCGGGGAACAGCCAAAATATGCGAGGATATCCAGTGAAAGGTGCAATGCAATAAGACTTCCTGGGAGGCGATTATTACAAATAGGGATTATAAGGACAGACACCTGGTACATAATGCATGGAGATTCCCTTCATAATAAGGAAAGTTTTGAAGTACTTATTATGAAGTCTGGAGGATAAGACCGTGAACAGAGGGGCGAAGTCGAAGGAAGGGAACTTGAAATGGTGGCAGCTGTCGCTGCTCGGAGTGGCATCTACTATCGGTACAGGCTATTTTCTCGGATCTGCACTTGGCATCAGATTGGGTGGGCCTGCATTTCTTCTATCTATTATATTGGCAGCGGCAGCGACCTATTTTGTATTCGATGTGCTGGCGAAGATGACGGCCGAAGACCCGCAGAAGGGCTCATTCCGAACCTATGCCAAAAAAGCCTTCGGCCGATGGGCAGGCTTCTCGACAGGCTGGATGTATTGGTGCTCGGAGGTATTGATCATGGGAAGTCAAATGACGGCCCTCGCTATTTTTTCACGCTTCTGGTTTCCGACCGTTCCGATGTGGATATTTGCCTCTGGATATGCGGTGCTTGGGCTGATTATCATATGGCTTGGGAACAAAGGGTTTGACAGGCTGGAGAATGTACTTGCGGTTATAAAGGTAGCTGCTATCGTTATGTTCCTGATCATTGCGGCGGCCGCATGGATGGGATGGCTAAAAGGCGGGACGAAGCCGAACTTTCCAGGAAGTTTGAATGCTTTTTTCCCTGCGGGAGGAAAGGGTGTGTGGTCTTCCCTGATTTTTGCATTCTACGCCTTCGGCGGTATTGAAGTAATGGGCATGATGGCCGTACGTCTGAAAAATCCAAAGGAAGCGCCCAAGTCGGGTAAAGTGATGATCATCTTGCTGTCGATTGTATACGTTCTTTCAATTGGACTGGCGGTCATGATGGTTGCCTGGAATCAATTCTCTACGACCAAGAGTCCGTTTGTTGTCGCACTGAGCTCCTATCAGCTGCCGTTCATCCCGCATACTTTTAATGCTGTATTAATTGTAGCCGGTTTCTCGACGATGGTTGCCTCGCTCTATGCGGTCACAACGATGCTCGTGACCTTATCAGAGGATCATGACGCGCCCAAGATCTTTGCAGCCAAAAAGTTTCATCGGCAGGCTCCGGTCTATGCGCTTTCCCTTACAGCAGGAGGTCTGATTCTCTCCATCGTGCTGTCACTGCTCATTCCCGGCAAGATCTATGAATATTTGACGACCGCAGCCGGTCTCATGCTATTGTACAACTGGCTGTTTATCCTTATATCTGCAGGCAAAATAGTACAGCTTACGATGTGGGGGCAGATCAAAAGATACACCGGCATGCTGCTCATTGTATCTGCGGTAAGCGGAACAGCAATGCATCCCACGAGCCGAACAGGGCTCTTGATCAGTCTCGGCTTCCTTGTCATCATCGGTCTGGTTGTCTTATGTATGCGTCCAATATGGAAGAAATCTGGCAGCGGTCAAGGGAAAACGCTCAACAAATCCAAACTGAATCCGAAGCCTGCCCGTTAAAACACCAGGGGATACAGCTGGGTTAATGCCCGAATGCCGAAATAGATACCGAAGGCAATGAGGGATACTCCAGATATAATGGAAATGATGGAGAGTCCTCTCTGGCTTAAATATTTCCGGAAGAAGCTCCCGAGTGCTGCCATGAACAAATCCCATAAAACAACCCCTGCAATGACCGCAAGGCTGTACAGAAAAATATGACCGGAGCTGTTATCGTCCGCAGCGGCCTTAACAAGAATGGAACCATAGATGCCAAGCCAGAACAGGATTGTCATGGGATTGGATACCGACATAATAAAGCCGGAGAACATGGTTTTGGGAATGGAGTCTTCACTGCGCGCGCTGCTGATTGTAACTTTATTGGCATTCATGATGCTTTCAAATCCCGTATAGATCAGCACAAAGGCACCAAACAGCCACAGAAAGGTCTGCATAAACGGAGTGCTCAGGAAGTGGACGACGCCAAGGTACACCAGAATCATGTAAAAAATATCAGCAAACACAGCGCCGACGCCAAACATCCAGGAGTGCCAAAAACCGTTCTTAATGCCTTTATCAAGCTGAGCAGCATTGATTGGGCCAATCGGTGCAGACAGAGAAAACCCCAGAATCATGTAGCTTAGAAAAACACTCATTGTTATCCCTCCTTATCCCTGATTGAATGGAACGAAGCATGACTCGTACAAGTATGCTCGTACATTGTATTCAGCTTCGGGGCAAACTAAAACTGTGAATTGGAAAATGTTTCTCTTCATCCTCCCCTTAGAGCCGCGCAGCTTCAGCGCGGTTTTATTTGAATCCGAATATTTGGTAGGATATATGATAGTGCCAGCAGCAACCTGCTTGCATCTGATGTGAATAAGAAGGGGCTGCTGCACAGGATGAGTCATCCTTTTCGAATTACGGTATTATCAGACACCCATATGCCCAAAAAGGCGAAGGAGCTTCCAGCTCCGCTGTTAGAAGACCTTAGGCATTCGGATCTGATCATCCATGCAGGGGATTGGTCCAAGTGGGAGCTCTACGAGTTGCTGAGCCAGTATGCTCCGGTTGAGGGCGTTGCCGGCAATGTTGACGATGAGGTGATTATAGATCGCTTAGGATACCACAGGATTGTCCTTGCCGAGGGAAAACGAATCGGCATTGTGCATGGACACGGTCAAGGGGGGACGACGCCATCACGTGCAAGAAAGGCATTCCATGATAGCGAGGTGGATTGCATAGTGTTCGGTCACTCCCATATTCCTTTCCTAGAAAACAAGGCGTGCTAATGTTTAACCCGGGGTCGGCAACTGACAAACGGAGACAGCCCCGGTATTCGTATGGACGGCTTCTTATCCAGGACGGAGCCCTGGAGGCACGCCATATCTTTTACGATCAGAAGTAGGTGTCTGCAGGTATTGGAAAAATCAGTATGGGGCTGCTTGCTTTTGAAATCGCCGGGTTGAGGTTAATTAATAGAAGTCCCCGATATGGTAAATCATGTTGATGAGAGGATTGTTATGTTAAAGGAAGAAAAGCTTGAGAAACGGATTCAGATGGGGCTGTCCGGTTGGGGAGACCATGACAAGTTGTACGATGAAGGGGCAAGGGCTGCCGATAAGCTGGAAATGTACAGCAGGCATTTTTCGATTGTGGAGATGGACAATTCGTTCTATGCCATTCCTTCAGCAGAACAGATGAGTAAATGGGCAGCCGCGGTCCCGGACCATTTCGGTTTTATTGTAAAGGCCTATCAAGGCATGACGGGCCATGCGCGCGGCCAGGGCAAAGACAGGTACCCGAATGTAAAAATGATGTTTGAGCATCTGCTCGCTTCGGTTGAAGAACTGCAATTGGCGGGAAAGTTAAGGGCGGTTCTCTTTCAATACCCGCCATGGTTTGGGTGCGAACGCAAACACGTGGAAATTCTGAAGCGCACGCGGGAGTGGATGAAGGATGTTCCGGTAGCTCTGGAATTTCGGCATCAGAGCTGGTATGCGCCGGAATATCGCGAGAAGACGATGGAGCTTATGCGCAGTGAAGGTTGGATTCACAGCATAGCTGACGAGCCCCAGGCAGGTATCGGTTCCGTGCCCGTCGTGTTGGAGACATCGGACACCGATGCCGTCATGATCCGAATGCATGGGCGCAATGCCGAGGGATGGCATTCCAGCGGTCAGCCCAACTGGCGTGAAGTGCGGTACTTGTACCGTTACAGCCTGGAGGAGCTCAATCAATGGAAGGGATGGATCGAAGAGCTGCTTGAGAAATCGGAGCAGTGCTGGATAATCTTCAATAACAATTCAGGAGGCGATGCTTCCGATAATGCGAAACAGCTTCTTCGCTTACTCGGAATGGACAGCGGACCCGAGCCGCTGAGGCAGATGAATTGGCTGGATGAGGATATCTTTACCGATAAATGACTTTAATTGTATGCTCATACAGATAAATGGTTAGCGAATGGACAAATCGTCAAAAAGTTGCCGCAAATTCATCTGTTTCCGAGATCATTATTATATATAAAGGGTATTTTCGGTAAGTAGGTCAAGTGTATTATAATGTAATCGTAAGAAAACGTTAATTTAATGTAAAACCAGAATTTCCGTCCATGAACAATCAAAATAATCTGACGGAGGGAGTCAGCGATGAAGACCCTTGACAGAATGACAGAGGGACCCTGGCAGAAATATCACGGTCCGAACTTGGGGTACATTCAAGATCAGTATGAGAAGTTTTTGCAAGACCCGCAATCTGTGGAGCCAGGATACCGTGAGCTGTTCGCCAGCTGGGGACCGCCTCCATCTTTGGAAAACAATGAAAAGAAAGCGGATTCGCAGGGACAAGGTGTAAGCTATGACCCGCAATTATTGAAAAAAGGGGTAGCTGCCGGCAAACTGGTGTGGAACATTAGAACCTATGGTCATCTTGCCGCCGACATTGATCCAATTGGAATTGGAAACGAAGCCGACACACGTCTGCTTCAACCAGAAAGCTACCAACTCAGCCAAGCGGATTTGGCAGCTCTGCCTGCAGATATCGTCTGGGAGGAGGCTCCTAGTGATATCAAGAACGGCTATGAGGCAATCCAGCGGCTGTTACAACTATATACAGGCTCTATTGCCTACGAATTCAGTCATGTGCATGATGAAGAAGAACGCAAGTGGCTTAATCAACAAGCGGAATCCGGCCGTTTCTTGTCCGACATAAGCGCTGATGAGCGCAAGGGACTTCTGAAAAAACTGCTGGAGGCCGAACAATTCGAGGAATTCCTGCACCGTACGTTTGTAGGTGCGAAGCGCTTCTCCGTTGAAGGCAACGAAGCGCTTGTACCGCTTCTGGATGAGATTGTTCGTCAGATGGCTGAAGTGGACGTCAACTCGATCCTGGTGGGCATGGCGCACCGTGGACGCTTGAACGTCCTGGCTCATGTGCTGGGTAAGGATTACAGCAAGATTTTCTCGGAGTTCATGCACTCCCCGAATAAACATCTGGTGCCGTCCGAAGGCTCCATGGGCATTAACTACGGCTGGACAGGTGACGTGAAGTATCACTTGGGAGCTGACCGCTATCTGAAGAAGGATGAAGCACGCGAGATTCGCATTACGCTCGCGAATAACCCGAGTCACTTGGAATATGTCAATCCGGTGGTGGAGGGCTTTGCACGTGCGGCTCAGGAGGAACGCGGTGAAGCGGGATATCCGAAGCAGGACGTAAACAAAGCGCTGAGCATTCAGATCCATGGCGATTCCGCATTCCCTGGCGAAGGCATCGTGCCGGAAACCCTGAACTTCAACAAGCTGCCGGCATACCGTACGGGTGGATCGATTCACATTATCGTGAACAACCGTATCGGATTTACGACAGAGGGCAAGGATTCCAGATCGACCCATTATGCGAGTGACCTGGCTAAAGGATATGAAATTCCGATTATCCACGTGAACGCAGATGATCCGGAAGCATGTATTGCCGTTGCCCGACTTGCCAGCGACTATCGGAATAAGTTCAAGAAGAGCATTCTGATTGACCTGGTTGGCTACCGTAAATATGGCCATAACGAAACGGACGATCCGGAAACCACTCAACCGCTGATCTATCAGAAGGTTAAGAATCATCCAACCGTCAGCACGCTCTATATGAAGAAGCTGGTTGATGGAAACGTTCTGACCCAGGAGCAAGTGGACGAATTGAAGAATCGTGTTGTAGAGGTATTGAAGAATTCTTATGAGCGCGTAAAGTCGAAGGATCCTGTGGATCAGATCCTGCTAGGATTGAAACCGACCGATAGCAAATCGAAGAAGGAAGCTGCAACGAACGTATCTGCAGAGGTACTGCGCGGGATTAATCGCGAGCTTCTGCAATGGCCTGAAGGCTTTACGGTATATCCGAAGCTTCAACGCATCCTTGAGCGCCGCAGCAATTCCCTTGATGAAGGCGAGAAGGTGGATTGGGGTCATGCGGAGACGCTGGCTTTCGCTACGATTCTTGCGGATGGCAAGCCGATCCGGATTACCGGACAGGATGCGGAGCGGGCAACGTTCGCTCACCGTAACCTTGTGCTTCACGATGCGGTTAATGGAGAAACCTTCTGCCCGCTGCACCGTTTGCCGCAAGCCAAAGCTTCGTTCGCCATTCATAACAGTCCGCTGACAGAAGCAGCTGTTGTTGGATTCGAATATGGCTACAATGTATATTCTCCTGAGACCTTGGTTATCTGGGAAGCGCAATATGGTGATTTCACCAACTGTGCCCAGGTTATCATTGACCAGTTCATTACAGCTGGACGTTCGAAGTGGAGACAGAAGTCCAGCATGGTCATGCTGCTTCCTCACGGATATGAAGGAAATGGTCCTGAGCACTCCAGTGCAAGATTGGAACGCTTCCTCCAGTTGAGCGGAGAAGATAACTGGACGGTTGCGAATCTGACTTCTGCAGCTCAGTATTTCCATCTGCTT
The DNA here is from genome assembly GCF_004000885.1 of Paenibacillus glucanolyticus NBRC 15330. Classification (GTDB taxonomy): domain Bacteria; phylum Bacillota; class Bacilli; order Paenibacillales; family Paenibacillaceae; genus Paenibacillus_AQ; species Paenibacillus_AQ glucanolyticus. The sequence goes on along the minus strand of NZ_BIMC01000001.1, from coordinate 674,410 downwards.
CGCAAGCAGGCGTCTTTGACTGAAACGGAAGATGCCCGTCCGCTGGTTGTCATGGCTCCGAAGAGCTTGATCCGCAACCCTCGTGTGGCATCACCGGTGAACGCATTCAGCGAAGGCGGCTTCCAGAAGGTTATGGAACAGCCTGGTCTTGGCCAATCACCGAAGAAGGTCGAACGCTTGGTGCTGTGCTCGGGGAAAGTTGCGATCGATCTGGAGGACGCGCTGGATAAACAGAAGGATGAAGACCAATCATGGATTCATGTTCTTCGTGTGGAACAGCTGTATCCATTCCCTAAAGAGGAAATTTCCCGTGTTATGCAGAAATATCCGAACCTGAAGGAGATTCTGTGGGTTCAGGAAGAACCTCAGAACATGGGCGGCTGGAGCTTCATGGAGCCGAGAATTCGTGAAATTGCACCTAAAGGCACAGAGGTCCGTTACAGCGGACGTCCTGAGCGTTCGAGCCCGGCTAGCGGATATCAGGATGTTCATGCTTATGAGCAACAGACCATCATTTCTTTTGCCCTTAATCGTAAAACTATAAATCAACAGATCTCATTGGGGAGGTAGCGGCTGTGAGCGAAATTACTGTACCAGCTATGGGCGAATCCATCACCGAAGGAACGATATTCAAATGGCACGTTAAAGAAGGGGATAGCGTAAACATCGGTGATGTTCTGCTCGAGTTAGAAACGGATAAGGTTAATCTAGAAATTAGCGCAGAGTCTGAAGGCGTTGTGGAAAAAATCCTTCGTCAAGAAGGGGAGAATGTGACCATCGGGGAAGTGATCGGTCAAATTTCTCTACAGGAAGGCGTTGCAAGCGCACCGGCATCGAAGGCTGCTGAAGCTCCTGCACCTGTACAACCGGAGGCTGCACCAGCACCAGTTGCAGAAGCACCTAAGCCACAAGCTTCTGTGTCGGCCCCAAGCGAGGAAGGAGCAGGCCTGACTGCATCGCCATCCGCACGCAAACTGGCTCGTGAGCGCGGGATTGATCTGGACCAGGTACAGGGTCGCGACCCGATCGGTCGGATTTACCATGATGATGTGAAGAATCATAATGAAGCCAAGCAGCCTGCAGCACCTAGCAAGCCTGCAGCTTCAACGCCAGCACCGGCAGCATCAGCTCCGGCTGCTGAGTATGGCAAACCGGTTGAACGTACCCGCATGTCCCGCCGCCGTCAAACGATTGCGAATCGTTTGGTTGAAGCGCAGCATACAGCTGCCATGCTGACTACCTTCAATGAAGTCGATATGACAGCGATCCTGGATGTGCGCAAGCGTCGTAAGCAAGCATTCCAGGAGAAGCATGACGTAGGCCTCGGCTTCATGTCCTTCTTCACCAAAGCGGTTGTGGGCGCGCTGAAGAGATTCCCGCATCTTAACGCGGAGATTGATGGCGACGATATTGTTGTGAAGAAATTCTATGATATCGGTATCGCGGTATCCGCTAAGGAAGGACTTGTCGTTCCGGTCGTTCGCGATGCGGATCGCCTGGGTTTCGCCGAGATTGAGAAGGAAATCGGCAATCTGGCTGCGAAAGCTCGCAATAATGCGCTGTCCTTGTCTGAACTTCAAGGCGGAACATTTACGATTACGAACGGCGGCGTCTTCGGCTCGCTGCTGTCTACACCGATCCTGAATACACCTCAGGTGGGTATTCTCGGCATGCACAAGATCCAGCTTCGTCCAGTAGCCATCGATGCTGAGCGCATGGAGAACCGCCCTATGATGTACATCGCATTGTCTTACGATCACCGAATCGTTGACGGATCCGAAGCGGTTCGCTTCCTGGTAACGATTAAAGAGCTTCTTGAAGATCCGGAGTCACTGCTTCTGGAAGGATAATTATCCAAGAGAAGAGAGACTTGCATAATAAGAAGGCCGCATGGACATTTCCATGCGGCCTTCTTATATGATCTATCAGGATTTAGATTGCTGTTTATCGTCAGGCTTGGGGAGATCCCGGGGATTCCAATTCTCAGCCTGAGGCTCCACATCCTGCCGCTTCTTCACCTTGTCTCGTTGTTCCTGCGAGTCGTTCTTTGTGTTCTGATGATTGCACACTTCTTCACTGCTTGGTTGTTTCATGGGATTACCTCCTTTTTGTCCGTATAATAAATACATACCCGGAATGCCAAAAGACAAACAGGCATTAAAGACAAGCCATTTGATTTTCATATGGCTTGAAGTTAACATGGTAACTGAAAGATCTCTACATACCATATAGAGTTATCGGATAAACGAGAGGAGAGATACAGTAATATGGCTAACCGATCACAGCGTACGCTGCTGTTTACAGGTGCGTATGCGGAAGAGGATCAAAGCGGTGTATGTATATATGAATTTAATGAGGACAGCGGCGAGCTGAAGCTGCTCGATGAGGTCTCCGGCATTAAGAATCCGACATTCCTCAACGTGGACCCGGATAACAGACGTTTATATGCCATTGGCGAGATGGCAGAGCAGGGAGGCAAAGCAGGCGAGGTTGTCAGTTTTGAGATTGATCCTGCTGCCGGCAAGCTGACCGAACGGAATCGCGTTCGCAGTGTCAGCAGCTCGACTTGTCATATACAGCGCGACGAATCAAGTAAGTATCTGATCGTTTCAAGTTATCATGGGGGCTTGGTAGGTCTTCTTTCTATCGATGAGGAAGGTCTAGCCGGTGAGCTGCTGGATGAGAAGAAACATTCGGATCTCGTGCCTGTGCGTGAAGCTCAGCAAGCCAGAGCGCACTCGGCATTTTACAGTCCGGATGGTAAATATGTGTTTGTGCAGGACTTGGGATTGGACAAGATTCTGTCTTATACAATTAATCCGGATACCAACGAGTTGAGCTTCCACGATGAGACCCAGCTTGAAGAGGGGGTAGGACCCCGCCATCTGGCATTCCATCCAAGCGGAGTTTATGCTTATGTCATTAATGAACTGAATTCAAGCGTAACGGTGCTTCGTTATATCCAGGACGAAGGACGCTTGGCTGTTCTGGAGACGATATCAACATTGCCTGTGGATTTTGACGGGGAAAGCTATTGCGCTGAGATTGCTGTGTCGGAGGACGGCAAAACGGTGTATGGATCTAATCGCGGACACGACAGTATCGTTGTGTTCTCCGTACATGAAGATACCGGCTATTTAAGCCCGGTTCAATATATATCCACGGAGGGCGGCCATCCTCGTCATTTTACGCTGATGCCGGGGGGCAAGTTTATGGTGGTTGCCAACAGGGACGGGAACAATCTGGTGTTATTTAATGTAGATCCGGAAGATGGAAAGCTTGCCTTCACAGGGTATACAGTCAGTCAATCGAAGCCGGTATGCGTGAAACCAGCGGTATTCCAGCTTTAAGCTGCGGAAGAACAAGATTTGATATTAAAATGTATGACAGCATTGGTCAGGCAAGATTCAGAGCTGGACTCCTTGGGTTATGTATAATCATGTAACTGAACAAGGAGGTTGTGGCAATGTCAACGAATCAACGTTTGGATGGCAAAGTAGCCATCGTTACCGGTGCGGGTTCCGGAATCGGCCAGGCCTCAGCCCTTCTGTTGGCGGAGCAGGGAGCTAAGCTGCTGTTGATCGATATCGATCGTGAACGCGTAGAGAAGGTGAAGAACACCATTGAACAAGGCGGCGGCGAAGCCATAACGGGCAACTGCGATATCTCCCATGCTGAATCGCTTAAGGATTGCTTTAGCGAAGCGGTTGATAAGTGGGGCAAGATCGATATCGTGTTCGCAAACGCAGGAATAAACGGAACGAAGGCCCCGATCGAAATCATGGAGCTGGACGAATGGGATGCAACCATTAACACCAATTTAAGAGGAACCTTCGCTACGGTGAAATATGCGATTCCCTACTTAAAAGAAGCGGGGGGCAGCATTATCATAACCAGCTCCATCAACGGAAATCGGGTGTTTACCGGGTTTGGTTTCTCTGCATACAGCACAACAAAGGCAGGTCAGGTTGCTTTTATGAAAATGGCGGCTCTGGAGCTTGCACGTTATAAAATCCGGGTAAACGCGATCTGTCCGGGTGCAATCGCAACCAACATTGATCAGAGCACGATTGCCAAGCCGGAGCTGGACGAAGTGACCATCCCGATTGAATATCCGGAAGGGGACCAGCCTTTGGCAGATGGTCCGGGACAACCTGCGCAAGTGGCCCAACTGGTGGCTTTTCTGGCATCCGATGATTCCTCGCACATCACCGGCACGGAAATCTATATCGATGGTGCGGAGTCGCTCATTCATTAAATGCTGCAGTGTTCGTTTTGATTTGACAAAACCGGGTCTATTCCTCATAATGAATGAACGTATTGTCAAATCGAATTGTGGTGATGAAGATGGGGATGGGAATTGTTGTTGTGGAAATATGCGACAGCAACTTGATGAGTGCTTTGGAACTTGAGCATCTTGAGGAATTGTATCCCGAAATCGCGGTCCTGCGGGCGGATTGCATGAATCTTTGCGGTCTGTGCAAGCTGCGTCCATATGCAATGGTGAATGGAAACCGTGTATTTGCGGCAACGACGGAAGAATGCGTCGAGAAGATCAAAGCTGCTATCGAGGCTGAACTGGCTGTTTTCCATGATATTTAATCGCTAGAAACAATTAAATACATGTTGATATCATCCCTTTTTGCACACAAATGTTGAAAAGTACATCTGAAACGATGACTTAACACTTGTTGGCAGAAAGGGATTTTTACATATTGCATCATAATGAAATTCGAAATAGTGTAGCAATATTCCATCTTGAAAATTATGTAGATTTTTAAGATAAGCGGTTGCTTGATATAAAAAGTATGATTATACTTTGATTCAAAAGGAATAAATTGTGAGAATAAATTTAATTATTACTATAATTTACATCTAGTAATAATTAAACCATAAGATTCCCTTCCTAGAATATATACTATAAATTGATGTAATTAAGTATTCCTATACTAAAACCAAGGAGAAATATATGATCTTTCGTTCTATTCCCTCTGTTGCCAGCCAATTAAATCATCCCATTATAAAAAATATAGTAGAAAATCATGCTGTATCATCCGACTATATCACCATATTAATAAAAAAGTATCTTGAAGAAGTTAGAAGCGAAATCGTCTCTGGACAGTTGACATCCATCTCGGAGGATCAATTGCTAAACGATCTTGTAGACTTTATTCGGAAGCGTTTAAAACCCAATATGGTTCCAGTCATTAATGCCACTGGCGTTGTTTTGCATACCAATCTAGGACGTTCTGTACTTCCGAATGCGGTTAATCAGCATCTAACAAAAATAGCCGGAAGATACTCGAATTTAGAATATAATCTTGAAACAGGAAAGCGCGGATCCAGACATGATATCGTCGAACAACTTATTACGACTTTGACGGGTGCAGAGGCAGCCTTGGTTGTGAATAATAATGCATCCGCTGTATTTCTTATACTCAAGGCAATAGCTTCAGAAAAGGAGGTTATTGTATCCCGAGGTGAAATTGTTGAAATCGGAGGATCATTTCGTATTTCTGACATCATGAAGGAAAGCGGGGCTGTTCTTAACGAAGTTGGTACGACTAACCGCACATATACGCATGACTATGAGCGAGCAATCAATGAGAATACGGCTATGTTACTTAAGGTCCACAAGAGCAATTTTGTAATGAACGGATATACACATTCTGTATTGACTGAAGACCTCGTCATGCTTGGACAGAAGCATCATATTCCGGTGTATGAGGATCTTGGCAGCGGTGTATTATACGATTTAAAAAAACACAAAATCGGCAACGAGCCGTTTATTAAAGAGATCGTCGACAAGAAAGTAGATTTGATCAGCTTTAGCGGCGATAAATTGTTAGGAGGACCTCAAGCCGGCATTATTATTGGTAGACGTGATTTAATCAATACATTAAAGAAAAATCCGCTCATCAGAGCTTTGCGACCGGATAAGTTAACTCTTGCTGCTCTAGAATCCACGCTATTATTGTATCTTGATGAAAAAAAGTTGGTAGAAGAATTACCTACACTTAGAGATATCCTGCTTACGCCACAAGAAATTAAGAAAAAGGCAGAGGAGCTTTGTGACCTACTGTTAGACGACTATAAACCATATGCTAAAATCATTCCAGATTACTCTGAGATCGGTGGCGGTTCGATGCCTGATGTAAAATTGCCATCTTTTGTTGTCGCGGTTCATTCCGATCGATTCGATGTACAGTGGTTGGAAAGAGAACTACGAAAGCATGATCCTCCGATCATTGCTCGAATTCATAAGAATGCCCTTCTTCTAGATGCTAGGACGATACAGGCGGACGAAATTGTGATTGTTGCGCAAGGATTAAACGAGATCTTTGGAACCCGTATGATTTAAAACTATTGAATAGCATTGGAGATCAAACTATGTATTATACGATTGGAATCGCTGGTCATATTAACCATGGTAAGACTTCATTAACGAAGGCTTTAACGAATATTGATACCGACCGTTTGAAAGTAGAAAAGGAAAGAAACATCTCCATTGAGTTAGGTTATGCTCAATTCTCATTATATGGTATAGAAGCATCCATTATCGATGTACCGGGACATGAAAAATTCATAAAGAAAATGATTGCGGGGGTCGCAGGGATAGACCTTGTCATCCTGGTCGTTGCCGCAGATGAAGGGGTAATGCCCCAGACGAGAGAGCATATTGAAATTCTAACGCTGTTAGGGATCGTGAATGGTCTTATTGTTGTCACGAAAATTGATAGGGTAGAACCTGAATTTCTGAATATGGTTGTGGAAGATATAAATAAGGTCGTAAAAGGCTCCATTTTTGAAGAAGTTGAAACGTTGTTTGTGGATAATATAAGAAAAACAGGGATTGATGAACTTAAGCTATCGCTACATGAGAAGTTGATAGAAATCCCGCAACGAATTTCTAACGGAGCTTTAAGATTACCGATTGACCAGGTTTTTACCATTCACGGTCATGGAGTCGTTGTAAGAGGGACGATATACGAAGGAGTTGTTAATAAAGGGGATACGTTAATCGTATTGCCGCAACAATGCTCAGTAAAGGCAAAGGAAGTTCAAATACATAACTGTTCTAAAGATAAAGCTTCGGCAGGTCAGCGAGTAGCCATCAATATTGGTGGTGCACTTAAACAAAGCAAAATAAAGAGGGGCGATGTTATCGTAACATCAACCAATTTCACACTAAGTACGATGGTGGATGTGTCACTTAACTCAGTAAATCACCTTCAATATCCTGTAAAACAACGTACCCCCATCCATTTTTATTGTGGAACAACCGAATCCGCGGGATACATTGTATTCTTCGATCGTAATGAATTACGCGAAGGCTCTGAAGTTTTGTGTCAAATTCGATTAACGAATCCGATTGTCGTTAAACGCGGCGATCGTTTTATTATAAGACGACCTTCACCTTCAGAAACCATTGGTGGTGGATGGGTTATTGGTACGGCCGGTGAAAAATATCGATTTGGTGAAGAAACGATTCAGAGGTTATTGCAACAAAGAGAAGCAAGTTCGGAAGAAAGAGTATTAGATGTATTATCAACAAAAAAATGTTTGGATAAAAATGAAATAAGTAAATCGTTGTCAATTAGCTCTGATCAGATTAACGAGATATTAAATGGGATGATAGACAGCGATCAAATTGTTGAAATCGAGCCTGGTTTTTTCACTTCTAAGGAAGTTTATAATGATGCAGGATCCCAGGTAAAGTTTGAAGTGCACAAATACCATGAATTAAATCCTTTCCGAATCGGGATAAGCAAAGCAGAGTGCATTCAAATTTTGGAAAGAAATTTTCCTAAAAAACTAATTGAGGCGGTTATAAACAAGGAAATAGAAAAGAGAACCATTGCAAGGGAGCAGCACATCATTTATTTGACAGATTTTGAGCCTCATATCCCGAAAGAGCTTGTGTCGAAATTTGACAGAGTTTTAGACAATTTAAAGCATGATCGGATGGAGGTGAAGGAATGGGGGGAATACTGCAGAAGTGAAAATGTCCATAGTCGATTTGAACATGAATCATATCATTTCATGATTACGAAAAAACTGGGTTATCCAATAGGCGATAAACAACTTATTCATTATGAAACTTTTGATGATCAATTTAAATTACTATATCACGCAACAAAACAACAGCCATTTTCTCTGCAAGATGCAAGGGAAATCTTAAGTATGCCAAGAAAAAATCTAGTTAAGTTTCTCGAACTTCTGGACCTCTTACGATTTACCAAAAGAGTAAAAGAGATCCGAAAATGGACATTGTGAATGAGTTAATGGCGAGACTGTGTGGGAATCGAACCCACCGGAGATCCAATAATCTCCCAAAAGGTTTTGAAGACCTAGAGGAACACCAGTAACCTAGCCAGCCTCAAATAACTAATTTTGGAATCTTATTATACAACTATATATTCACATTATCAAGCATAGTCTACCGATCAGAGTTTGTATTTCAATTTCATATTTAGGCAATCATACTTTTTGAGCTAATGGTCCTATTTGAAAGAATTATTAATATAACTATAATTGATATACCAAGTAAATATTTGGGCTATATTTCTTTTATTTGGATATTTTAAAGGAAATTGAAATGACATGCTGGAAGGAGGGAGACTAAGTCAAATTCCGTCGGCGTTTCGTCTTTAGCAATCCGAATACTATTACTCGTAATACTTGGGAGAGAAAATGTTAAATGAAATTGAAAAGATAAGCGCTATTGAAGAACCTCGTATTTATGATAACGATTCTAAGAAATTTATTGAACATTTTTATGAGCTTCGAAAGAGATTACTTTATTTCGTAGCTGCATTTTTAACGAGTTTAATCATTACGTATTTTACATCGCCTTATGTTGTGAATTTGTTGCAATCGTCAGCAATTTCTCACGAAATTGAACTAAATGTTTTTAAAGTCACGGAATCTGTTTCTATCTATGCTAAAACGATGCTCCTTCAAAGCGTGTGTTTATCATTTCCAATCTTAATTATGCAATTGTTTCTTTTTATTAAGCCGGCAATTAGCAAGAATATCACAAAAGGCTTTATAGTGTTCTCAATTATCGTATCTATACTCTTTTTTCTTGGAGTGCTTATTGGCTATTACTTCTTGACACCATTTTTGTTTTCATTTTTTCTGGGTGTTACCGAGGATCTGAGTATGAATACGATGTATAACTTCTCCGATTACTTTCAGTTTGTATTTATGATCTGTTTATTGACCGGATTAATACTGGAAATCCCCGCATTTATGGTTTTTTTAACTCATCTAGGAATCATATCCCCGACTACCATTAAGAAATTTCGTAAATTTTTATATCCCATCTTTTGTATAACTGCTGTTGTTTTAACTCCACCTGACTTTATTTCGGATATTACTGCAATGATTTTATTAATCTCTATTTTCGAAATTGGGCTAGCATTGTGCGCTTTTTTAGAAAATAAACGGAAGAACTGAAAGGGGAGAGGTTATGTTTAATCAAATCGGCGTCCCAGGCATTATTCTATTGTTGATTCTTGGCCTTGTCGTATTTGGGGCGAAGAATTTACCGTCAATGGGAAGATCGCTAGGCTCCGCTGTGAAAGAATTTAAAGAAGGGATTTCGAGTAAAGAACCTAAAGATCAATAAAATCGAAGGGAACTATATTTATGTTAGAGCTAGCGGGCAGCATATTAAAAGTTGTATTTTTCTTGATTTTTTTAATATCCTCGGTACCAAAGCTTGCCAACATAAAAAAATTCGTCGATGGCGTCATCGAGTATAGAGTCGTTCCAAGGAAATTATCTGTCATGTATGGTTATACCCTGCCTGTCATCGAACTGTTTGCTTCAATTTTGATTATATTTCACAGCAGTTCCTTCTACGGCTTTATGATGACTTTGTTGCTGCTGGTCAGTTTTCTTATCGCGGATATCATGGTTATCAAGTCAAAACGATCCGTTACATGCTCATGTTTCGGAAACTTCTTGGAAAGCCAAGTGGATATTTTTTCGTTGTACCGTAATGGTGCCTTAATCGTATTGAATGTTTTGGCAATAGGAGTAACATGGTCTCAACATTCTATATACTCAGCAGCATCATTGGTATTAGGTATAGTTATAGTCTTTATCTACTTTCTTTCGCAGAAAATATGGAATGATTATAAGAAAAACATGAAGCTATTAAAAGCCTAACGGGAGGGTTTATGGACATATTATTATATTCTAATGTGCTCTTGTGGATCGTTGTGTTATTCATGTTGTTCTCATTATTTCTTCTTTATAGACAATTTGGTTCCGTGTACTTGGGCACACGTGAGGCCATTACTCGAGACGGTGTATCGATTGGGAGCAAGCTGCCTGAATTTTCAGCAAAATCGTATTTTTCAAATGAAAGAATACCGATCGATTCATTTTTTCATAAACCGACATTGATTGCTTTTATCTCGCCTGGTTGCAAACCTTGCCAGGAATTAATTCCCGAATGGAATAAAGCTTATATGAAATATAATGAAAAAATCAACTTTGTTATTGTAGGGCTCGGGGACAAGACGTCGTTTTCCAAACTTTTAGCGGATAAATCATTGATTGGCGAACTATTATTAGATGAAGAAAGAGAGATACTAGCATCCTGCCAGGTTAGAGTTACACCGTTTGCATTTGTTATAGACGAGAATGGGACAGTCAAAGGAAAAGGATTATGCAACGGTATCGAACACATCCATGGTTTAATATCGGCACTTGAAGGTGAATCTGTGTTAGTTGAAGAAACAAATCTCCCTGAAAGGACGGTAAAATAAATGATTAAATGGCTTGAATCGGTTGATAGGTTTACTAAGGTTATGGCTGAAAACTTGGAACGAAAAGTTTCACGATCTACGTTCTTAAAAACAGTTCTTTCGACTGCTTTTCTTTCATTCGTTTCTTTCTCGGCACGTCCGGTTTTTGCGGATGGATCTTCCTCGTGGTGCCAAATTTGGGGATACGATCAATCTGCGACTTGTAATTTTCCTAACCGGAAAGCTTGTCCAGGGTGTTCAAGTTCACAATCAAGCAAATGTCCAACGGGCTATAAAGTCTCTTATGCGCATGGTTACGAATCGACAGGCTGCTGGTGCCTAGGTTATTCTTGGGGTTCCATAGCTTGTTGTGATTGTACATTAAGCGGTAACGACTCCACTCGACCATATACATCGGATTGTGGATGTGCCGTAACGATAAGATAATTAGGGGGAATTAGGCTTGGAATATGTTGAATTCATCATATTGTTATTCCTGGCTTGCACAGCAGGCGTAACTAAAGTAAGCACAAATTGAGGGCTAAATGTGACCTTCGAGGTCAGTCTTCTCGGTGAGAAGACTTTAAAAACAAGAATGAAGTGCTGGGCTAACTATTTGACGGCTTCGTCCCTTTCGGGCGCGCTATCAGGATTTTTGTATACTTTATTATTATTTGTCGTTTTCTCATGGTTGCCGTACATTCTAAAAATGATATTCATGATCGTATTAGTCGGATTATACATTCTGCATGATTTTAAAATTTTAAATTTAAAAGTCCCACAGCGGAAATGGCAAATCCCGGCATCATGGGTTAATGGACCTCCGGTTCGAAATATGTGGGTATGGGGAAGCATTCTGGGAGCGGGGATCTTTACGTATTTACCATTTATGACCTTCTATATACTGTACATCTATATTGGTCTTTTTAAAGATCCAACCGTTGGGCTGCTTTTCGGCTTTTTGTATGGTTTTTCGCGCGCAATGCCCACAATACTTTTCTCGTTGAGAAAAGAATTAGATGTGACTAAAGTTAGAAGCTTGTATAAGAATAAATCCGGGTTTTATAAATCCATAAATGGTATTGCATCCACGTTGTTCTTGATTTATTTAGTGATGGAATTGACAATGTCGCTAAAATGATAAATGTTCTAAATAAACAAGCGACCGTCCCTCGCAATTGTTAGGGACGGTCGCTTGTTATTTCTTCAGGTTACTTATAATCAGGAAGCGTTATGGCTTGCAGCCACAATCTCCTCACACTCGGTCGAGCAGCAGCTATGATGCAGCTCTTCACACTCTTCGCAGCATACATGCTGAAGATGGCAGGCATCATTATCACAGTTAATGTACCGGTCTTCAGGCTTACCGCAGTGGTGGCATTTACCGACAATAATGTCCTCGTCCGTCTGATTGATCGGCACGGAGATGCGCTCGTCAAACACGTAGCATTTTCCGTCGAACAGACGACCTTGCACTTCAGGATCTTTGCCGTAGGTGACAATCCCGCCATCGAGCTGGGCAACATCCTTGAAGCCTTCCTTAAGCATGAAGCCGGTCAGCTTCTCGCAGCGAATGCCCCCGGTACAGTAAGTCAAAATCGTTTTGTCCTTGTGTTCGCTCAGATTCTCCCGAATCCAATCCGGAAACTCCCGGAAGGACTGAACCTCTGGACGAATCGCATTACGGAAATGACCGATATCATATTCATAGTCATTACGTCCATCGATGACAATGATATCATCGCGCTGCAATTGCTCGTAGAATTGCTGAGGCGATAAGCGGGCTCCGCTGATCATGTTAGGGTCGAGCTCGTCCTCCACGCGGAAGGTCACGAGCTCTTCGCGGTGACGGACGAACATTTTCTTGAAGGCATGTCCTTCGGATGGGTCGATCTTGAACACCATATCTGCAAATAACGGGTTGGCATGCATATCCTGCATATATTGTTCCGTCTGTTCAATCGTACCGGAGACTGTCCCATTGATGCCCTCGGAGGCAACAAGAATACGTCCCTTAAGCCCAAGGTCCTTGCAATACTGCAGATGTTCATCTTTGAAGACTTCAGGGTCCGGTATCTGAACAAATTTATAATAGAGAAGGATCTGATAATTCTGTTGTTCTGACATGATTTAATCACCTGTTCTTTTTATATATTCAGCCATACGTATACCTTATAGAATTGTAGTGAATTCATTTCACATAGTCAACTTAAATGTATAGAAAGTTTGCCATGAAATGTGAATTTTGGGGTTCCAAGAGCGAATGAAAGCGGTTATGATGAAGGGGTGAGCAGGAGAACACTTTCATTAAAATGGAGGCGTTAAACAGCATGGTACATATCGAGCATAATGCACTCGTATTGTTTCAAGGCGACAGTATTACCGATTGCGGTCGAAATTACGAGGAGTCGGACAGCTTGGGGCATGGATATGCACTTATGGCTGCTGCCCGGTTAGGCATGGAGTCTCCTCTGAAAAGGCTGCGTTTTCTGAATCGCGGGATTAGCGGGAACCGGGTTGTTGATCTGCGGGGCCGCTGGGAGGAAGACTGTATTGGCCTTGATCCAACATGGGTATCCATATTGGTCGGCATCAATGAAACGGGCAGGAAGTATAATCAGGGCGAAGCAACCTCCGTGGAGGCCTATTATGAAGGGTACCGGGAGCTTCTTATCCAAACCCGCGAATTAAGCGGTGCGAATTTCATTCTGATGGAGCCGTTCTTGCTGCCTGTTACAGAAGCAAAGAAAGAATGGCGTGAGGATCTGGATCCCAAAATTCAAGCCGTTCGCGAATTATCACGTGAGTTTGAAACCTTATACGTTCCGCTGGATGGGATTTTTGCAGCAGCGAGTTCGAAGATGGAGATGAGTTACTGGGCACCGGATGGTGTACACCCATCGCCGGCAGGTCATGCGCTCATGGCAGAAGCCTGGTTAGCCACAATGCAGGGGCGCTCGATTCTGTAGACTCGGAGAATTTATCTTCTATATAAGAACATATCATGCTTGGCTGACATCCCCGGGGTTGTTTGTTGTCCGGGGATGTTCTTTTGTGTAAAGGATCATTCTCTTGAAAATCCTGATTGACGAATACAATTGGGTACATATAAAATGTTCATAATAGACCGTTGTTCAATTGGAACGACCTATTTTTTGACTTTAATGCTTTCGTCTATGAAAGCGGGGAAGCGTTGTCGCTTTATGTAGAAAATTATGGTTTGCAAGGCAAAGTGGTTAACAAATGAGAGGGGAATCATGATGAAGAGAAAAATGTGGTTATCACTTACACTGTCCGCATTGCTGGTTACGGCTGTTGGGTGCGGGGACAAGCAGGAAGGCGGCACGACCCAAACGGGTAGCGGCGGAGATGCAGAGAAGAAAGAGTACAGCATTGCGATATCACAGATCGTAGAGCATCCATCTCTGGATGCAACACGGGAGGGTATTCTGGCAGCACTGAAGGAAGCCGGCCTCTCGGAGGATGATAAAACGCTGAAGATTGATTACAACAATGCACAAGGTGACCCGGCGAACAACCTCTCGATTGGTCAGAAACTGAAGGATACAAAATCGGATCTGGTGATCGCGATTGCAACCGATTCGGCACAGGCTGTGGCGCAGAACGTGAAGGAGAAGCCGGTCTTGTTCGCAGCTGTAACAGATCCACTCGATGCGAAGCTGGTCAGCGATTTGAAGAAACCAGGGGGCAACATCACCGGGGCATCTGACACGAACCCGGAAGCAACCAAACAATTGATGAATTTTGTAAATACTCATTTTCCAAATGTTAAGAGGATTGGTTTGGTCTTAGATGAAGGAGAAGCAAATGCGGTTGTTATGGCAAACACGGCAGAAGAGGTACTTTCGGAGCATGGAATCGAGCTTGTGAAAGCTGCTGTTACCAATACTTCGGAAGTGAAGCAAGCAGCGGAATCGCTAGTCGGTAAAGTGGATGCCTTTTATATCACACTGGATAATACCGTGGTAAGTGGAGTCGAGACAATTATTCAGACCGCACAAAAGAATAAAATTCCGTTCTTTTCCAGTGACCGCGATACGGTGGAAAAGGGAGCTTTTGCAACGGTTGGATTCAAGTACTACGATCATGGATATCAAGTGGGCCAGATGGCCGTAGAGATCCTGAAAAACGGCAAGAATCCGGGGGACATGGAAATCACGAAGCCGGATAAGCTGGATCTGATCTTGAACACGAAGGTTGCGGCTGACTATGGAATCGAAGTGACGGACGCCATGAAACAGGAAGTCAAAGACCCGGACAATAACATCATCGAGTAAGAGTAAGGCGCGGAGATAACAGCCCGCGCCTTGCTTAATCCTAAAGGAGGTCAAAGACATGCTGGATTTCGTGATGAAACTGGATGGTCCGATTGAATTGGGGCTGCTGTATGCGCTGATGGCACTCGGCGTATATATCACGTTCCGAATTTTGGATTTTCCGGATCTGACCGTGGATGGAAGTTTTACGACAGGGGCAGCGATTGCAGCGATCCTGATTACAAACGGTGTGAATCCGTGGCTTGCAACGCTGGCTGCATTTGCCGGGGGCATGGTAGCCGGTATCTGTACGGGCTTGCTGCATACCAAGGGCAAGATTAACGGGCTGCTCTCCGGTATCATCATGATGATTGCCTTGTACTCGATCAATATGAGAATTATGGGCAAACCTAACATCTCACTAAGCCAGGAAGAAATTATCTTCGGGTCTATTGATCCGATCTATATTATGTTGGTGATTGTAATTATTGGAAAGCTGCTGCTGGATGCATTCTTCCGCACGGATCTTGGCCTTGCGCTCCGTGCGACAGGGGATAACAAGCGGATGATTCGCAGCTTTGGCGCGAATACCGATACAACCACGATTCTGGGACTTAGCATCTCGAACGGACTGGTCGCTTTATCCGGTGCTGTGGTTGCCCAGCAATCAAGTTTTGCGGACATCGGCTCCGGTATTGGAATGATTGTCATTGGCTTGGCGTCCGTTATCATTGGCGAGGCTGTTCTGGGTACCGGTTCGGTATTCCGGACGACGCTGGCTGTAATCTGCGGTTCGATTATTTATCGGATTGTCGTTGCCGCTGCTTATGAGATTCCATGGCTCGAAGCTTCGGATCTGAAATTAATTACCGCTGTTATCGTTATTATTGCCCTGGTGGTTCCAACCATCAACCGGGCGATGAAACAGCGTTCACAGGCACGGAGGCGTTCAATCGAACTATTGGCAGCTCAAGGGAAGAGCAAAGGAGGTGCGCTCTGATGCTGGAAATGAATCATGTCTCCAAGCTGTTTAATCCGGGCACGGTGGATGAGAAGATTGCCTTGATGGATGTCAATCTTCACTTGAAGCCGGGGGATTTCGTGACGGTTATCGGGAGTAACGGTGCAGGCAAATCCACATTGATGAATATCATCTCTGGCGTGATGAAGCCGGATGCCGGAGAAGTGCGTATTGATGGCACTTCGATCGGCCATCTGCCGGAATTCCGTCGCAGTCGCTGGATCGGCCGCGTATTTCAGGATCCGATGGCGGGCACTGCGCCGCATATGACCATTGAAGAGAATCTGGCGATGGCTCATCGCCGCGGCCAGTCCCGCGG
Organism: Paenibacillus glucanolyticus NBRC 15330; assembly: GCF_004000885.1. Classification (GTDB taxonomy): domain Bacteria; phylum Bacillota; class Bacilli; order Paenibacillales; family Paenibacillaceae; genus Paenibacillus_AQ; species Paenibacillus_AQ glucanolyticus. The sequence goes on along the minus strand of NZ_BIMC01000001.1, from coordinate 658,030 downwards.
GCTCAGCATAGGCGTTACAGCCTCCAAGCGCGCCAGCTTCCGCAAGCATTTGGAGCGGCTTGGCATTGGCCTTGAGGATCGGCTTCGGGCCAAAGTAGGGATGCTGTCCGGCGGGGAGCGCCAGGCGCTTAGCTTGCTGATGGCGACCTTCACGCAGCCGCAAATCCTGCTGCTGGATGAGCATACGGCAGCGCTTGATCCGGCCCGTGCCGAGCTGATCACCCGAATAACCGATGAAATCGTGCGGGATATGAAGCTGACCACGCTGATGGTTACGCACAATATGGAACAAGCCATTCGTCTGGGCAATCGCCTTATCATGATGGATAAGGGACGAATCATTCTGGATGTGGATGAAGAGCGCAAGAAATCCCTGACGGTGGAGCAGCTGTTAGGGGAATTTGAGCAGATTAGCGGTCACAAGCTGTCTGACGATCGTCTGGTTCTGGGATAAACATATTGTTGTGAGATGAGATACACTTCATCCAATATATTCGCTAAGCCCTTAAGACTGAGGGTTTAGCGTTTTTTTTATACTCTGATTTCTTCCATGTCCGTCATCTCCATCGCTTTTTGCATGGATTCCTGATAACGTGTTAATGTTGGGTGAACCACAACTACAATCCAACAGAAATATCAAGTGTATGCTTTGTTGTAAAATGCCTGACGACTGCTAATCTTAATTAGCGGACGTTTGAATATAGGAGGCTTGTTGATCCATGGTCGTTCACAAAGATGATTTGCAGATGAACATTTTATTAGTCGAAGATGATAAGACGATTGCATCGGGTCTGGAATATTCGCTGCAGCAGGATGGTTTTTCAACTGTTCTCTGCCATGATGTTGCATCAGCCCAGAGGGTGCTCGCCGAGGACATAGATCAGTTTGCGTTATGCTTGTTCGATTTACAGCTTCCGGACGGGAGCGGCTACGAATTGTGCAAGCTGGTGAAAGAGCGACGAGACATTCCGGTCATCTTCTTAACGGTGATCGACGATGAGGTCAATGTCGTGATGGGGCTCGACATGGGAGCCGACGACTACATTACCAAACCATTTCGAGTTCGTGAGCTGCTCTCCCGGATCAAGTCCGTCTTGCGGAGATACCAGAAGCCGTCCCACACCAGAGCGATCATAGACATCGACCATATCCGAATTAATACGCTGGAAGGCAAAGTACATAAAAAAGGGACCGAAATTCCACTTACCGCCTTAGAGTATCGTCTACTGCTGATCTTTGGCAACCACATCGGACAGGTTCTCACAAGGAATCAGCTTCTGGAGCAAATCTGGGACGTGGCCGGCGACTTCGTGAATGACAATACGTTAACGGTTTACATCAAAAGGCTAAGGGAAAAGCTGGAGGATGATCCAGGACATCCGACTTTGATCAAAACCGTACGCGGATTAGGCTATAAGGTCGGTGATTAGATGCTGCGTAATCGGGAAGTCCAAATGTTATTGCTCGCCATGGGCGCAATCAGCTTATCGGCGATTGTTGCTGCTGCCTTTATCTCGTCTGTCACGGCGGCGTTTGTTGCCATTCTGTCCATTCTGCTTATTGGCACCAGTTTGTTATTCACGAGATGGAGATATCGCGAGCTGGCGAAGCTGTCCGCCTATTTACGGGAAATTAGCAACGGTAATGATTCCCTTGACATTCGCGATAATCAAGAAGGCGAGCTGAGCATTCTCAAGAATGATATTTACAAAGTGACCCTTATGCTCTCGGAGCACCGCTCTCTATTGCAGCGGGACAAAATCCAGTTGACGGATGCCATCTCCGATATTTCGCATCAGCTCAAAACGCCGCTTACCTCCATGACCGTGATGGCGGATTTGTTAAGCGCCCCTGACCTGCCTCCTGCCAAAAGATCAGAGTTCACCCATCATATTCGCGTCCAGCTTGAACGCATCGATTGGCTGGTTTCTTCCTTATTAAAGCTATCGAAAATGGACGCGAAGACCATCCCTTTCAAGAAAGATCCAATCCTCGTGAAAAGCCTTATTCAGAAGGCATTAGAGCCGATCATGATTCCGATGGATATCAAGGGACAGTCCGTTTCTATCGCGGGCGATGATAACGTTTCTTTTGTCGGCGATTTCAATTGGACTGCCGAAGCGGTCATCAATATTCTAAAAAACGGTGTGGAGCATACGCCTGAAGGCGGAGCGATCGCCATCACATATTCCGAAAACACGCTATTTACGGAAATTGTCATAACAGACAATGGAATAGGCATCCCGAAAGAGGATCTGCCCTACATTTTCAAACGTTTTTACAAAGGGAAAAATGCCGGTGAGGGAAGCATTGGCATAGGACTTGCGATGGCACATAGCATCGTTGCCAGCCAGAACGGCGTGATCGATGTGATGAGCGACAGCGAGCAGGGTACGCAGTTCCGAATTAAATTTTATAAGCAAGTGGTATAGCGGGTCGGCACGCCGTAAGTGACTGAATTGTCACCTCCATCGTCATGGGAAAGTCATTTTAGACAGATAAAATGATATTCATCAGCTAAACGATGGAGGTGAAACCATGCAATTGAAGCAACACCGCAAGATGATATTGGGCCTCACGATAGGTTACACCCTGTTGATTCTTTATTTTTTGTTTTTCGCTTTCGGTCGATTAGACACGGTAGATCAGATTACGGAGCACACCTTTATGTTCTTGCCGGGCAGTTTTTTTAGGCTGCCAGATATATCCGAACTTCTGCATCCTGCACTGATGGATCTTGTCGGCTTTGGGAACATCGCAGCCTTCATCCCTTTTGGCATTTTGATTCCGTTGTTATATCAGACCAGCTTTATACGATTCCTGACGGGGTTCATCCTGTCCATTCTCATGCTGGAGACCATTCAGGCACTGACGTTTCTCGGCAGCTTCGATATGAATGACGTCATACAGAACGCATCGGGCGCAGCCATCGGATTCGGGGCGTACAAACTCGGCTTTCGTAAGAAAAACGACTGGAGAAATATAGCTGCTGCGGGCATTTCCAGTGTTGTCCTGCTGCTCGGGGTATGGGGGGTCTTCGGTATAGTTGACCAAGTGTTTACCAAAGAAATGGGTCCGTTTGTGGCGATAAATGAATGGAAAGACAGCACCGGAAACCCATCAAGGGGAACCCAGCGATACAGTCTCAGCATCGGCGGTCAAATTGTAGAACCCCAATATAATGTGTACAGCATCGAAGGCAAAATGAAGGAGGCGTACACGTATACGTTAGGCAACAAGGAGGAGATCTATCTCTACCTGAATTATGGAATTCCTGATCAAAAGGAATCCCATGGCAGCATCAGGGTTGCTGTCGATGGACATGAGATGCTGTCCGTATATGCAGAAGCGCAGCGCCATGAGGCGAATATGTCCGAAATCCTCATTCCGCAGGCTCATGAGCTTACGATCACCCTGGAGGGCAATGCAACCCTGTGGGATGTTGGATTTAGAGAAATGGTATATTTCTGGAATTGAGTATTAAGTGCAGGAGGTATGGCAATGGAAATTTTAAGAATCGAGCAGTTGTCTAAAATATATGGCACAGGTGAATCGGCAGTGAAGGCGCTTGACGATGTTTCTTTTTCGGTGCAAAAAGGCGAATTCATTGCGATTATCGGCCCGTCCGGTTCGGGGAAATCGACACTGCTTCATATGCTGGGCGGCGTGGATCGGCCGACTGGCGGCAAAGTTTTTGTTCAGGATACGGACATGTATACCTTGAACGAAACGCAGCTGGCCATCTTCAGACGCAGGCAAATCGGCTTGATCTACCAGTTTTTCAATCTGATTCCCGTCCTGACGGTGGAGGAGAATATGACGCTGCCGCTCTTGCTGGACAAGCAAAAGGTAGATCAACAGCAGTTGGACAGCCTTGTGAATACGCTGAATTTGCAGCATCGGTTAAATCATCTGCCGAATCAGTTATCCGGCGGACAGCAGCAGCGGGTCTCGATTGGCAGAGCGCTCATCGGCAATCCTGCGATCATGCTGGCCGACGAGCCGACCGGGAATCTGGACAGCAAGAATAGCAGCGAGATCGTCGATTTATTAAAAATGTTGAATAAGACCTATCAGCAGACGCTGATCGTTATCACGCATGATGAACGAATCGCCTTGCAAGCCGACAGGATCATCTCAATTGAAGACGGGAGGATTGCCAAAGACGAGGTGATCAGGCGATGAACATTGTTCATACACTAACCATCCGGCATCTGAAGCAGAACAAGAGACGGACGCTGGTAACGATCATCGGCGTCATCATATCGGTTGCCATGGTGACCGCTGTCGCTACGCTTGTGTTTTCCTTCTCGGATGTAATGGTCAGGCACACCATTGCAGACACCGGGGAGTGGCATGTCCAATATCAAGATGTCACCAAGGAGCAGCTTGCGGCAATACAGGGCGATGACGAATCCAAATCTGTTGCGATGACAAGAGATGTTGGGTACGCCCCATTAGAAGGGGGTGAGAATCCCAATAAGCCGTATTTATTCATCAAGGAATATAATGCGCAAGGTTTTGAGCAATTTCAGATTGACCTAAGCAAGGGACGTCTCCCGCAGACGGACAAGGAAGTTGTCATATCCGAAGCTGTTGCAATGGACGCCAAAGTGAATTACGACATCGGCGATCATCTCACCCTTCGCGTCGGGGAACGATTCGAGCAAGAAGGCAATCATCGTCTGGACCAGACCGAACCGCTGCGCAGGGAAGACGGCACATTGACCGAAACGCTGGAGCATGTCAAGACAAGGGAGTATACGGTGGTAGGCATCATTAAATCTCCCGTATGGGAATCGGCTTGGGCCCCGGGGTATACAATCCTTAGTTATGTCGATGAAAATTTCATCGGGGCAGACGATCGAGTCGATGCGTTGGTGGTGTTACAGCGTGTCAACCCGTTCTTGTTCGTTCATGCGGAGGAGTTGGCTGAGAAGAACGATATCGGTAACGTCCAATATAATAACAGCTTGCTTCATTATTACGGCCTGTCCAAAAGCGAAGCCTCGTACAGCATGATGTTCTCCTTATCAGCGATCATTATGGGGGTCATTATGATCGGCTCGGTTTCGCTCATCTATAATGCTTTTGCGATATCCGTCTCGGAACGCTCCCGCCATTTAGGGATGCTTGCGAGTGTGGGGGCTACGAAGAGACAGAAGCGAAATTCAGTGCTTTTTGAAGGCATTGTCATTGGCTTGATCAGCATTCCTATTGGCATCCTATGCGGGCTTGCCGGAATTGGAATCACCTTTTGGTTCATGAATTCCATGATTCAAGGGGCATTATGGACCCAAGAAGAGTTGAGACTCATCGTCACGCCGTTATCACTCTTGATTACTTGTATGGTGTCGATGCTGACGATTTTCATTTCGACGTATGTCCCGGCGATCCGAGCATCCAAGGTATCCGCCATGGACGCGATTCGCCAAACCACCGATGTGAAACTTACGGTCAAAGCCGTGAGAACGTCGAAGTTCATTCGCAAGCTGTTCGGCATTGAAGCGGAGATCGGGCTGAAAAATTTAAAACGGAACAAACGGAGATATCATGCTATCGTATTTTCGCTTGTTATCAGCATCGTTTTGTTTCTAACGGTATCGTTTTTCACCGTCGGTATGAAACGATCCCTGGATCTGTCGCAGGAAGGCGTCGACTTTGATATTGAAGTATCGTACAGCAGCGGCAAAAGAATAGACGAACGGTTGATGCAATCGATTGTTTCCCTGGATGGTGTTACAGAGTACAATATGACTCACGAGTGGTACAAGAACGCTTGGATCGAGGAAGCGTTGATTGCCGAAGAATTGCAGGAGAAGGTTAAGAAGGATAGGGAGTTGCTTCAGAACGGGAAATATCCTTACGATATCAAGATTCATGCACTGAACGATTCCAGTCTGCAAGCCTATGCCACAGCCGTCGGCGCAGATTACACGCAGCTTACGGATCCGGATCATCCCGCCGCAATTGTGATGGATACAATCCATTACCAAGACATGAATACGGGGAGATATATCCAGACGAAGGCTATGTATGCGAATATCGGTCAAAGCATCGAATTAACGAATATCAGTGAAGAAAGTGGCGGATCAACGAAGAAGATAAGCAACGTGACCGTTGCCGCATTGACGGATCAAGCTCCCATGGGGATGAACCCGGTAGGTGTTGGCGGGTTGAATATCATTGTGTCGGAACGCGTCATGGATCGACTGACAGACAACGAGGATTCAGCTAACGTTCAGACATACGTCCATCTGAGAAGCACGGAACCGATGAAAACGCAGCAGGAAATCGAAGAGATGCATGAGACCAATCTGAATATCTACAATGTGTATCAATCCAGAAGAAGCGAGGAACAACAGATACGATTGATGTCGGTCTTTTCATACGGTTTTATCGTACTCATATCGGCGATTTCCATCGCGAACATATTTAATACGATCTCAACCGGCATATCTCTTCGAAAAGTAGAGTTTGCGATGCTGAAATCCGTTGGCATGACGCCAAAAGGGTTTGCGAAAATGATGAACTACGAAAGTGTTTTTTACGGGGTCAAGTCGCTGATCTTCGGTCTTCCCATCAGTTTCGTTGTGATGTATCTGATCGATAGAGCATTTGCGAACAAATTTAGCTACGAGTTCACCTTCCCGTGGCTGAGCGTTCTGTCTGTCATGGTCGCGGTATTTGTGATCGTCGGTTCCGCCATGTTGTATTCCGGCTCGAAGGTGAAGAAGGAAAACATTATTGATGCATTAAAGCAGGAGAGTATATAATGAGGAAGCAGAAGAAGCGTATCCGAAATTTTCGGAGCGCTTTTTCTCATAGTAGAAATAAAACGGACGATATATAAAATAGATGAGAAATGTAAATATATTTGGTATTTTTAAAGTGTTTTGGTTATTTTGTGTAAAAATATGACGTAATTAAGTATTGACCGCTGGAATATTAATCAATATGATTACTATAAAGAGATATACTAATATTTGGGTTCTGATCCTAAAGGGTGGTGTTAGCTTGGAAATGACAGCCACGATTCGCGAACAAATGGAAGAGTTCCTACATAAGAACGAGATGACGATTAATCGGTTTGCTGAAATATCGGAGGTCAATAGCGGCACACTCAGCAACATTCTGAACGGAAATCGACCGATTTCCATGCAGCAATTGGACCGGATTACGGCAGGGATGGGTTTGGAAGAGGGTTATTTTTACGAGCTGTATATAGATGAATGCATATTTCATGCCACACCGGATTGGCGTCGGCTGGGACCGTTTCTTCACCGGTGCGCAGACCTGGGAAAGCTGGATTGTCTGGACAAGGCCGTCCGGATGACAATGGATAATATTTCCTATTCCCCCTTGCTCTTTGAAACGGCGGAGGTTTTTTTCAGAGAGGGGAAGCACGAGGCGGCGGTGCTGCTCTATAAGAGCGTGGCTGAGAGTGAGAGATTCCAGCATTCCGAACGGCTGGCTTTATGCCAGTATCGATTGTTTACGTTGGAATTGGGTGATGATCAGGAGGTTAATTCAAGGGCTGCAGTATACTTTGAACCTTATATTGATAGATTAGATGAGGTCTATCAATTGGATGCGCTAGTTGATTTAATTAATGTAAATGGTTCTATTCATAGATGGGATAAAGTAGAGGAATTCGCTGAGCTAATGTTGCATAAAGCAATGATTGAGTTTAAGTATAGTGAGACTAAAGGTTATATTGAAGTAAGAAGGAAGAATCCTCTTGTCTTTTATATTTTATACGCAAATCTATCATTAGAAAATAGCTATAGTGAGCGTGGAGAATACGAAAAGGCATTATACTATGTATCACAATATGCAGATCCTTCATGGGTAAGTAACACAAATAATGAAGAACTACAAATAATTAACCAGTTTAAAGAGTGGGCAGTTGCTAATAGATATGTGTACCAGTTAATGGTCGGGCAAGCAGAGGTTCTTTCTGAATATGTGAAATACGTATCGACACGTGAAGATGAAATTTTCGTGGCTATGTGTAACATAATGATAGCAGCTAATCGACATAAATTTCAGGTAGACGATATCTTGGAGGATTACAAAGAATATTTAGTTTATAAGCAACAACGAAATTACATAGGTAAAGTGAGTAAGCAAGTAACATTAGAGAGACATACGCGTTTATTAGCCGAATTAGGTATTTATTATATAAATTCGGAGCAGTTCGATAAAGGAATAGAATTTATATTGGAAAGTTTGGGAAGTTCCATTACAATCAATAGTAATAATGGCATGCTAAGATGTATGGGGTTATTTGAACAGTATCGTCATATTTCTTCTCTGGAATCACAAAAACGGTATACCAATTTAGTTAGAGAGGTGCAAAAATTAAATGAGAAAAAAATTGGTTTCTCTATTAGTTATGTTTAGTTTAGTTTGGACATTTGCTGTTCCAAACTTAACGACTCATGCTGACAACAATAACAAACAAATAGCGGTATTTTCAACTTTAAGTCATGGATTTGGATCTGGAGGTACATAATTATCTTTTAAACTCGAATAGATGTGTCTTTTGAGATGCTTCCGAAATTCTCGGAAGCGTTCTTTATTATATTTCGTAGTATTATTAGTATATTTCATCATTTAAAAACTACAGATCCATTATGTTGATTCGCTATTGACCTCGCGAAAGTAAAATAATAGCATGTAATTAAATATTTAATATACTAATTTCTGGTACTCATCTGGGGGTGTTGTTACTTGGAAACGACAGCCACGATTCGCGGAGAAATCGTTACATATTTGCAAAATCGTTCTATGACAATTAACCAGTTTGCCAGGATATCGGGCATTAACAGCGGGACGCTCAGCAACATTCTAAATGGTCATCGTCCTATGTCCATGCATCAGTTAGATCGGATTACCGACGCAATGGGTCTGGAAGAAGGCTATTTCTATGATCTGTACATTCCTGAGTGTATCTTTCATGCGACTCCGGATTGGCGAAGATTGGGGCCATTTCTTCAGCGATGTGCAGAGCTGGGTAAACTGGATTGTTTACATAGAGCTGCCCGGATGACATTGGAGAACATTTCTTACGCCCCGCTGCTTTTCGAAATGGCGGAAGCCTTATTTAATGAGGAGAAGCATAAAGCGGCAGCTTTGTTGTACGAATCTGTGGCTGAGTGTGAAAAGTTTCAGTATTCAGAGCGCCTAGCTCTTTGTAAGTATCGATTATTCGTAATCGGATTAGGAGAGAATCAGGAAGATAATTTACATGCAGCCGTATACTTTGAATCCTATATCGATAGATTGGATGATATGTATCAATTGGACGCGTATGTTAAGTTGATTAATGTGAATATATCATTACAACGGTGGGATAAAATTGTAGCGCTTGGAAAAAGAATGGGACATAAAGCTAAAATTCATTACCAACAAAATAGATATAGGTTCAGAACGAACGAATATCCTAGGAAGTCAGTTATCTTTTACATATTATATTCGTATTTAATTCAGGCCTGTATCCATCAAGAACAAGGAGACTATGATAATGCGTTTTATTATGTGTCGTTATATGAATATCCTGATTGGATAAACAAACCTAATGAGGAAGAGTTACTAATTATAGAGCAGTTCAGGGAATGGGCTGAGGTTAATCGGTATATGTATGGTTTAATGAGTGGACAACCTAACGCTTTAAGCCAATATGTAGATTATGTGGACTCACGAGAAAATGAGATTTTTTTGGCGCTGTGTAACATTATGATTGCAGCCAATCGCTATCAACTTCATATCGATCATATATTGGATCGGTATAAGGAGCATCTGGTTTACAAAACGCAGCAAAATCAGCTCGGAAAGATCAGTGATCTGGTAACATTAAACCGATATACGCGGCTTCTTGCGGAGCTGGGGATATATTATTTAAATTCCAAACAGTTTGACCGTGGACTGGCATACATCTTGGACAGTCTGGAGTACTCCATCAGAACCAAAAGTGACAATGGAATGCTGCGCTGCATGGGGATATTTGAGCAATTCCGTCAATTTTCTTCCGAGGAAACTCAGAGGCGATATACCGAATTAATCCAAGATGTTCAGAAGTTATCGGTATACGCCTGGAGTCCCCAAGTGTAGAACTAACTAATATTTGGATTTCCCTGGGGGGTGTTGTTATTTGAAAACGACAGCCACGATTCGCGGAGAAATAACGAAATTTTTACAGGATAACGAATTAACGCTAAATCAATTTGCGAGAATATCCGGTGTGAATACGGGGTCCTTGAGCAGTATACTTAACGGAAATCGTCCCATGTCCATGAATCAATTGGATCGCATCACTACCAGTATAGGACATACTGAAGGATTTTTTTATGATCGATACATTTCTGAATGTATATTTCATACTACGCCAGACTGGAGACGGTTAGGAGTCTTTCTTCAACGATGTGCAGAGCTTGGCAAGCTGGATTGTCTGCAAAAAGCCGCCCGATTAACGATGGAAAATATCAGTTATGCTCCGCTGCTTTTTGAATTGGCGGAAGATTTGTTCAATGAAGAAAATTATAAAGCAGCGGTTATATTGTATGAGTGTGTAGCAGAGAGTGAGAAGTTCCAGCATTCTGAGAGGCTTGCCTTATGTCATTATCGACTATTTAAGTTAGAATTAAGTGATAATATGGAGTCTAACTTAAAGGTGGCCGTAACTTTTGAACATTATGTTGATCGGCTGGATGATGTGTATCAACTAGATGCATATAGGAAGCTTATTAACGTTAACGTTTCTTTGCTCAGAAGTGATATGGTGAAAGTTCTGGCTGAAAAAATGGGCCGTACGGCGAAAATACAATATACAAACAATAACAAAAAAAAGACAACGAAAAATGAACAAGAGAAACCCACCATTTTTTACATATTATATTCGTATTTAAGTCTATCATACGCTTGTCGTGAAGCAGGAAACCTTGAGGGTGCACTAGAGTATCTTTCAATGTATGAAAATCCTAATTGGTTAAAGGCAAAGGAATTTTCTGATGAGGAAATTATAACTGTTGATCAGTTTAAAGAATGGGCTAAAGCGAACCGTTACTTGTATAGACTCATGGCTGGAGATTCTGACGTACTGCCTGAATATATAGAATATATTGAATCAAGAACGGATGAGATTTTTACAGCCCTGTGTAACTTTGTAGTAGCTGCTAACAGATATCATTTCAACATAGATCATATAGTGGACCAGTTTCGGGAATACCAGGCATTTAAATTACAGAAAAACAAACTTGGGAAAGTTAGTGAACACGTCACAATGAACCAATATACGCGGCTTCTATCCGAATTGGGGATATACTATTTAAATTCCAAACAATTTGATCGTGGGCTGAAGTACATTGTAGATAGTCTGGAGTATTCCATTAAGATTAAAAGCGATCGGGGAATGCTGCGCTGCATGGGGATATTTGAGCAATTCCGTCATTTTTCGTCCGAGGATATTCAGAGACGGTATACCGAATTAATTCGAGATGTTCAAAAATTATCGGTGTACGCCTGGAGCCCGCTTGTGTAGGGTATGGCTTGTGGCCATAACCAGTGAAGCAGCGTCAGTGGCCTCCCTGAGCTATAGCCTAATGTCCGGGTTTATGATAAACTCGGATAAGTTTGTTTTTACATATCGTAACAGAGTAAGGAGTCCATGTAATGACATCAAGAACATCGTTAGAACCAACCACAAGTTCCACAGGGCGTACATGGTTGATCTTTGCAGGCATTATCCTAATTGCCATTAACCTGAGAGCGGCAATAACCTCGGTAGGCCCGCTGATCGGGATCATTCGTGAGGATACAGGAATATCGAGTACCATGGCTGGTATGCTGACGACGCTGCCGCTGTTGGCTTTTGCTCTATTATCGCCAATGGCTCCCGCCATGGCCAAAAAGTGGGGACTGGAAACCACCCTGCTGCTTAGCATGGTGGTTTTGACATTCGGAATCGGCATACGTTCCATATCATCGCCGATTACTTTATTATTGGGAACTGCATTTCTGGGAATGGCCATAGCCGTAGGGAACGTACTGCTTCCGAGTCTCGTTAAGCGGGATTTCCCGCGGCATATCGGACTGATGACAGGCACCTATTCGGCATCAATGAATCTGCTAGCCGCCATCGCATCCGGGGTTAGTATCCCGCTTGCAACGCAAGCAGGTCTTGGCTGGCAGGGTTCCTTGTTGATCTGGGCGTCATTATCCGTATTAGCTCTGATCGTATGGCTGATTCAACGCAGCAGCTCTGACAAGACAGCAGAAGTCCGTTCGACTGCTGCCAAACAAAAGAGTGTGCTTCGTTCACCTCTTGCTTGGTATATCACTTTATTTATGGGGCTTCAATCGTTTACGTTCTATGTGAATATCTCTTGGCTGCCCGAGATCCTGAGAAGTCAAGGCATGGATTATAGTGCTGCCGGGTGGATGCTCTCCATACTTCAATTTGTCAGTTTGCCGTTCTCCTTCATTATTCCTGTTCTGGCTGGCCGAAATCCGAATCAGCGCGTTCTGGTGACCATCTCTGCATTATCCATGCTCACTGGTTACGTAGGATTATTATCCGGCATGTCCTCATTAAATCTCCTATGGGTGATGTTGGTCGGTATTTCCGGCGGGGCAAATTTCAGTTTGTCCCTGATGTTCTTTACCTTACGTACCAAAACGGCCCACGAAGCCGCGGCGTTATCGGGGATGGCTCAGTCTCTGGGTTACTTGCTGGCCGCGATCGGCCCGATGCTCATCGGGTTTCTGCATGATGCTACAGACGGTTGGAAGGTTCCCCTCATGGTTCTGTCCGCAGTCGTTGTTGTGCTGTTCTTCTTCGGTTTTGGCGCAGCCAAACCGGGGTATACCTCAGTGTCGGGTGAATCTACGCCGAAGATGGAGAAGCCATAACGGCGGAGGGGTATTATCAAGGTTGTATTTTTTAAGGACATCTTTAAGAGCTCCCTGGACAACGGTCCGGCGGGCATATAAGCTTCGAGCCTGAGAATAAAAAAAGTCGCGGAAACGCGACTTTTTGTTTTTTTAACAAGTTAAGTTCTCATTCCGAATAGGACACCAATTCTCATAGGACTCGACTGATGTCAGACGACATGAGCTTATATATCATTATTTTTCTATCCAATGTAATGACAGTGAATGATATCGGGTAGATATTAGTAAAGAGGCTACATTACGAAAGGGAACAACACATGCACCAACAAATCGCTAGGGAAAATGATTAATCTCTTTAAAAATACGGAGGGCAATATAATGAATAATAAGACATTGTTTATCATCTTGATAATACTAGTTATTCTCACATTAATTTATTTGTTTGGAATTAACTCTTGATTCTTGCGGCTAATCTTTGGATAAAATACTCACTAATATCTGGTTGCTCTTAGATGCGTTAGTTCAATTTAGAGCCAGTGGACATAAAAAAGTGAACTAGATGATGTCTGCTTGTAATCTGGTATATTTTACGAATTGTAAATTCTATATTTTCCATATATGATTCTAAAGTGCCTCTTCAAAACAAATCAAACCTACCTCAAAATACGGTAAACTTTCCAAATGAAAACACGATACAACATACGCGATGATCGATCTCACCGAAGAGACTGTGATTGCCCTTCGATGTTACGACACGAGCACTATTTTTAAAAATGATTGAGCCCCAGCATGCAGTGGCTGTCATCCCAAGTAGCATCGCAAAGCTCGGCGAAATTTGCGACTGTTGGCCTTATATAGGATGCCACCAGGTGGAATGTTATTCAACCTGCTTCGACATTATCGCAGGTAATTTGAAAAGCTAACTTCATTTAGCGGCCTTTGTTCTATCATTGGCCTCTATTTTGTTATGGTTAAATTAGATTTGAAGACACGTAGTTCAAAAAAACATCCAGGAGCTGACACATGAAAAAGAACTTAAAAAGGATGATTTCGCTTACCATTGCTAGCGCATTGTTAACGACCACGATCGTGAGTCCCGATATCATTGCATTGTCCACAAAAACCAAAAGTACGGAAAGTTCACAAGGTTTATCTGCCGTAGACCAAACAAAGAGAGTTGAGGTTGCTTCGGAGCGGAGTGAATACTCCAAAACTTACCTGAATAGTGATGGGTCCTACACGACAGACATTTCACCAATACCTATTCACTACTACGATGAAGGTATAAGTAAATGGAAGCCGATCGTAAATGATTTGAAAAAAGAAGAGAACAAAATTGTTTCAAATGATCACCCACTAAGTGTTGATTTACATAGCACCTTCTCCACTACAGATGAATTACTACATATCTCCGAAGATGAGTACGAAATCAACTTAAGTCCAATGGAAGAAGAGTTATCTGCTACCGCCGAGGAAACTCCTGCGGAGGTAGAACAAAATGAAGTTGTATATCCTGAAATATTTGACAACGCCGATCTAAAGTATACGCTTGGAAATGATCGTATAAAAGAAGAGATCATCTTGAAAGAGCGTCCATCAAACATGGATAATCCTGTAATCTACAGTTTCTCATTGGATCTGGATAACCTTACCTATAAAGAACAGGAGAACGGATCCATCCTATTGGTAGATAAAGATTCGGGGGAAACGAAATATTATCTTGAGGCACCTATGATGTTTGATTCATTCCGGCCAGATGGATATAAAGAAGTATCCGGGGTGAGCAGTATTCCGGAAGAAGCGATTTCCTATGATATTCATTACGATATTCGCTCTGAAAATAATCAACTATACTTGGATCTTGTACCGGATCAAAACTGGCTCCTTGATAAGGAACGCGTATACCCGGTGACCTTGGATCCAACCATAGTGAAGTTTCAACCGCAGTATGCTGTAACGGATACGAATATTAGAAGCGAGTTCCCGAAACAAACGGCACCAACCGAGACAACGATTGGTGTAGGTCTATACAAGAACTCAACGCAAAACAATGTCATTCGATCCTTATTGAAATTTAATGTGAATTCCATTCCTCAAGGTGTAAATATCATTACTGCCGATCTAAATTTATGGCTAGCTGCTGTGTCCAATGATACTAATATGAATGTCACACTGCATGCGGTGAACACTCCTTGGACGGAATACTCGGCATCATGGATGTATGCTGATGCAGGCAAACTATGGTCGACTCCAGGAGGAGATTATAACGCTTCGCACATTGCTACCGTTCCTGTAGGACCCTTAACATCGCTTGCTGCAAATTATAAATGGTCTTTGACACCTTACATGGTTGAGAAATGGATCAATCAGCCGGACTCTAATATTGGGTTTCTGTTGAAAAGCACATCTGAAACAACAAACACGTACAAGAAATTTATCTCTGGCGATGACACGATCAATACGAAGTATACTCCTCTTCTAAGCGTAACCTATACTTCTGCCAGTCGATTGGGATTGGAAGATCATTGGATCTTCAACAATATAGCCCTGAATTCGGGAACCAATTATACAAATTTAGGAACAGGCAACAATATTCTCGAATATAACGACTTTTCTCTAACAGGCAGAGGGGATGTTCAGCTCGCATTTACAAGAACCTACAATTCCAAGTCGAAAGAATCATCACCGTTTGGATATGGATGGTCATATAGCGGGTCAGAGACCCTTATTGATTCACATAAAACTGGCAGGGTCTTTTATACAGAGGCAGACGGTACAACGCATTATTTTGAGTACAATTCGGGCAACGGAACATATACTTCGCCGCCTGGGAAATATTTGAATCTCAGTAAACAAAGAAACGAGTATGGTGCCGTAACGGGATATGTAATTACAGATAAATACGGATATCGCACCTATTTTGACGCATTAAAGAGCGATCCAGAAGTAAGCATCATCAAAGCTCGTATCAGCTATGAAGAAGATTTAAATGATAACCGATTAACTTATAACCATGATGCTCAAGGGCGATTAGAGAGCATTGTTGACCCTTCCGGAAGGGTTTTGGCTTTCACTTATAATGCACTGGGTATGGTAGAATCGGCCACGCTTGAAGGGGAAATTACAAAATATGCATATGACTCCAAGAAGCGTTTGGAGAGTATGGAGTATTACGAAACAAGCGATACCTTTGTCAGGACCCATTTCCAGTACAACGACAAAGGGCTCATATGGAAAGTTACTGATCCAAATGGTGGAATCTCAGAGTTCACTTATGCGGGTGAGGATGTAATTGAGACCGTAAAGGAACCTTTCAAAGATTCGTCTAGTGTAACGACGTATGAGATCGATACAGTAAACCATGAAGCAACTGTAACGGATTCTATGGGTAACGTAGAAAAGTATACACTTAATACAGACTATGCTGTGGAATCCATAATAGATGCTAAAGGACGAACGATTTCCATTACGTATGATGAGAATCACAATCCTCTTCTGACAAAGGATGCTAAAGGGAATATATTTGAACTGCAGTATGATGATGAAGGGAACATATTGAAAGAAATTGATGAAGCAGGGTATGCAAAATCTTATACGTATAACAATCTCGGTCGTGTTCTTACAGAAACGGATGAAAGAAAGAACGTAACTACCTATAAGTACTATCCAAATGGAAGAGACTTAGAATCAGTTACGGATGCAAAAAATCAAGTCACTTCTTACAGTTATGACGATTACGGTAATTTAAAAGAAGTTGTTCTGGCCGATGGTACCAAGGAAACCTACGAATACGATGATGCTAACAATTACATTGAGACGTCCTTCGATCCCAAGGGAAATGCAACAGTTCAAAAAACAGATGCGGTTGGAAACATAATTAGCACAACTGATGGTAAAGGCAACCTCACAAAATATGAGTATAATAAACTCAACCAGTTAGTCAAAGTAATCGAACCTGATGGCAGCATTACTTCCTACGAGTACGATAAGCTAGGAAACTTAAACAAAACAGGATATGCCAATGGAAAATCAAAAATATATGAGTATAACAAGTCAGGTCAATTAGAGAAGTCTATTGATGCGATTGGGAATATGTACCAATATGATTATGATTCCAACGGAAATCTTATCCATACGATGACGCCAAACGGGGATGTATTCATTAACGAATACAACGAACTAAATTTACTTGTTCATACTAAAGTAAATGGCGATCTTCTCTATTCCTATCAATATGATGAAAATCAAAATATCGTTACTGTAAATGGAAATAAGATCTACAACTACAACAAGAATAATGCAATCTCAAATATTAAGGACCGAAACTCCGATATTCAGTATGTATACTACGAGAATGGAATTCTTAAATCACTGGTTTATTCAAATGGATCTGTTGAAACTAATATAGAATACGGTCTGGACCAAGCTGATCAGTTGACTGAAATGAAAGTTGATGGTGAGGTTCTCTCGACTTACGATTATAATCAAGCCGGTTACGAAGTAGCTGGAACCAGAAACAATGGAACCACAACCAAAACCGATTATGACTTAGCCAAGAATATTACAGTACACCGTAATTCGAAATCAGATCAATCCATGATCAGCGAGTACAAATACAACTATGACAAAAATAATCGGATTGTTGGAATTAGTTCACCTAGTGGAGAGATTACGTATACCTATGATAATAAGGACCAGCTTGTTAAGGAAGAGCTTGCAGATGGGACGATTATTTATTATGAGTACGATGATGTTGGTAACCGCTCTTTAAAAGAAATTCATAGAGGTGCGGAAGTTGAAAGCATGGTGTCATCGTTTAATGGTGCAAACCAGTTGGAAACGGTGAACAATGAGAAATACAATTATGACAGCAATGGTAACCTTACTGAAAATGCAGAGTATCAATATGTATATAATGAGTTGGACCAGCTTGTCGAGGTGAAAAGTAAGAAAAGCAATACAATCATCTTTAAGGCTAGCTATGATGAAGAGGGCAAGCGAATTCGTACAGAAAGCAGTCAAGGCATCCGAAATTACTATTATAGCGGAGACCAGGTTCTGTACGAGACAGATGATCATGGAAACACCATCTTAGAGTATTTTTATGATATAGATGGGAAGTTAGTTGGTTTTGATTATGATGGTTCAACATACTATTATCATACTAATGGATATGGGAACATTGTTGATATCACAAATTCTAATGAGGACATCGTTGCAAGCTACGAGTATGATGCATGGGGAAATATACTTAAAGCAGAGGGCGATCTAGCAAATATTAATCCATATCGTTATGCGGGTTATCGATACGAGGCTGAACTGGAGTTATATTATCTAAATGCTAGGTATTACGATGCTAATACAGGTGCATTTCTTACAAAAGATCCCTTATCAGGTTCTGCACTTGAACCAACGACTCAGAACGGATACAACTATGTAGGTAACAATCCAGTATCGTTTATTGATCCATCTGGAGAAGCTAGAATAAGAGCTGTATGGGAACTTGCAAGATGGGTAGGCAGAGGAATTGTAGCAGGGGCAAAAGCAGCCGGTAAAGCTATATCTAAGATAACTAAAGGTTGTAACTGTTTTGTAGCAGGCACCAAAGTTCTGACAGACGAAGGGGAGAAACCTATCGAAGACATTGAGGTCGGAGATAAGGTTCTTGCTAAGTCTGATGAAACTGGAGAAGTCGCGTATAAAGAGGTCGTAGGGCTGTTCCAAAAACAAGCTGATGAAATTTACAAGGTCCACATCGGTGATGAAATCATCGAAGCTACTGCGGAACATCCATTTTGGCTTGATGGCAAGGGATGGACCTTTGTTAAAGACCTTATGGTTGGGGACTTGCTTGTTTCGAGTGATGGTTCTACACTAGCGATAGATAAGATTGAGAAAGAGCCACGAGAAGCAACGGTTTATAACTTTGAGGTAGCTGATTTCCATTCGTATTTTGTATCCAATCTTGGAATATGGGTGCATAACTGTAAAGTGGATTTCAAAAATTTTTCTGCCAAAGAAATAGAAAGGAAATTCGACCTGAAAAAGGGGCAATTTCACCAGGTGAAGCAGGATATTATTAAAGACTTGACTAATAAAAACTCCCCGTATAAGGCTTCGATGAAAAAAGTGGGTAATAATCCGGATATTCATTTGAGTTCTGACGGGACAATTAGAATTATGTCAAGGGATGGAAAAACATCATTTGATACTAACTGGAACATTAACACATTCCTCCCGTGAGAAAAGGAGAGATATATGTCATTCGATTTGGAAGTCGTAATAGTAAACCAAGAAGATCCTGTACAAATACCTTTTAAATCTTCAATTGAGGTAATGAATGAAAGGGACAATCAGGAAATCAGAAGGTTCGGAACTACTTGGAAATTCATGAGTCAGACAAAAGGGATTTGGTATTCGTTAGTCAAAGATGACGAAGGAATTAAAAATGCTTTTCTTCTGTGTGATTCAGATTTTGAAAGAGATGCTCAACATTTACCCGTCCCTTTTTGGATTGAAAATGAAGATGTAATATATAATCTAACACCTTTGATTATTAGACCGCAATTTAAGATGGACTTCGAAAGGATACTAAGTTTTTTTATAGAACAGTCTCCATCAAAAACAATTATGTTTTTGGCAAGATATCAGGGGGGGGATTGTGAAATAATTCAGGGTAATTTATCCATTCATGATTTTATTAATCAATTAAATCTAAAGAATATATTGTTTAACGTCAGCTACCTAATCACAGAATAATAGAACAGAGACCTTGTGGGGAATTTGCCCTCAAGGTCTATTTATTACCCCCACCCTTTGCCGAATGAATCGGACTACTAATTCCAAGCTAACCTAACCCTTGTAATCCCCCTATGAATTTTCTTCAAAATGTCGTGTACACACAAAACCACTCAACAATTGAATTTTATACCCTTTTCTTAGTAACTTCCTGCTTTATCAAAACCTTAAAATCATCAGATACCACCGTAATTTCCGATTACCTTACCCTTCGTTTTCTCACGGTTTTTGCCAAATAAATTAGAATTGTAAGTAATCGCAACAAACCTCCTCCTAAGCTGATAGGGAGGGCGAGAAGAGAATCTCCGCAACTATAGAGATACATAGTCCGACTACTATGGTGTGGGGGAAGTAACAAATTATTCATTTTGCTTCGCAACGATCTGGACATATGAAGCGATTCTTATTGTGTAAAACAATTTGGTAACGTGCCAGTTGATATAGAAAAGGTAAGGTAACGTGAAGGGCTAGCCGCCTTACTGACTTCATAAGCCGCCACAGGGCGGTACAGACAATGTTTGTAAAAAGGAAGGAACGAATGATGAAGACAAAGGGAAAAGACTTCTGGTTGACTAAAAGTAACAAACCCACTAATTCGTACATGGACGAGGTGACGATTAAGTGAAGGGAAAAAGAAGAAACAAGCCATCATCTGCATTATGAGAAGGCTAGTAACTATCATTTACAGCATGATGAGAAACAAGACAGAATGTCGTATTACACCTATGCCAGAACTGGCGGCGATAGCTTCATAAAGTTGTCGTCGTTCTCTTTGCCCAATTCAAGTTTATAACTAACGAAGGGGAGAAACCTATCGAAGACATTGAGGTCGGAGATAAGGTTCTTGCTAAGGATGACGAAACAGGGGAACAGGCATACAAGGACGTCGAATGGCTCTTCCAACGTGTAGTAGAAGAAACGTATAATATAACTGTTGGCGGCGAAGTTATAACGACAACCGATGAGCATCCGTTCTGGATTGTCGGCAGAGGTTGGGTGGAAGCACAGCATCTTGCGGTGGGCGATGTTCTAACAACATCGGATGGCAAGGAGTTAGCCATTGAAAAGATTGAGGTTAAGAAGGAACATAAGACTGTCTATAACTTTAAGGTGAAGGACTTTCATACGTACTTTGTTTCTAACCTTGGAATTTGGACACATAATAGTTGTACACCTGACTTTATTAAAAATAATAGAGTTCCGATTGATAAAGAAACTGCATTAGGCAACGGAAGTTTTACAAAAACAAAGATGAATCCGGTAAAGGGTGCACAAGTTTATAGAAACGGAGATAAATATTATCATAGAGATATCTTCCATTCAGGAAAGGGTTCTCATCTAGAAGTATATGATAAGAGAGGAAACCATATTGGAGAAGCAGACGTTTTAACGGGAAAACTAAAACCCGGAACACGTGACCTTAACAAGAAGATAAATATAAAATAATTGTTACGTGCAGGGTGTGGGGACTGCCCATATCCTGCACATCAAAATAGCAGGGGGGTGAAATTGATGATAAATCTACAAAGCGAGTGTTTTGTTGAGGATAATGATATATACGTTCTTGAATGTCACCATGGAATTATAATTGTTAATAACAATTATTCAGGAATCAATTTATACAACAAGAATTTAGAGTTGCTGAGCACAATTGATATTTTTGAAGGTATCTTAATTCACACAGTTTATAAGAATCCTTATAAAAATGAGGTTATCTTATACTGTCCCGACAATAAAGTGTTTGTATACTTAAATATTGATACAGCATTTCAAAAAGTTATAGACTTTAATGCGGACATTGATGAGTGTGGGCTATCTAACATATACTTCTGGTCAGGTCATGAAGTTATCATGTTATGCGGAAACAAGAGATATTATAGGATCGATACTAGCCTGTTTTCGCTACAGGAACTCGACATGTTAGGGATTGAAAAGGAATACCCCACCGTTCACAAAATGTTAAATGATTCGAGCAAATATCTGATTTTTGAGGGTGGAACTGAAAAACTGACTTATAAGGACAGGATCAATAATGAAATAGTAAATTTTGATTATATGAATGATATTAAAATTGTATCAAAGATTCCGAATAAGTTAGGGCACGAAGTGATTTATCTAAATGGGATTTTCCTATCCGTACATGAGGAGTTTATTCAAGCAATTAAAGAAGGAAATGAAGTAGCAAGAATTGACACAGTGTCCCCGAACATATTTCTTAAAGCGAGAAAACTGACCGAACAAAGTGCAAACTTTATAGTTCTAAGAGGGATCAAATCCAACGCAGAGCAATGCTTTTTGTCACATTATTACATTAATTAACTAGCTTTAAATAAAGTCTTGAAGGATTATATTCTCCTTTAAGGCTTTTCTTTGCTTAACTCAATACTTCTGAGCCTCCAATGTCGGATGTAGTTACAGGTCAATCATGCATTTTGTTGGAATTATGATAAAAAGGCCGAGCGGCAAAGTAAGGGGATAGCAGAAATGGAGAGCGAACGAGAGTGGAACTGGTGTACAAGCCCGATGAGAAAATAGCGATGGAGAACATCATCCAGTATCCGCCCAAGTACAATCACTACTATACTTGTAGCGTTATTGTTGACTTAGCAAGCACCATAGAGCATCAATAAAAAAAATGATGTCTTCACAGAAACTCATTGATTTTGATACTCTTACCGCTAGACATTGGGTGGAGTTAAGGGGACAAACTCCAACAGGCTGACGGAACGATTTGACGATTGATAAAATTGAATTCATTAAACTAGATGAGCCTGTCATGGTTTATAACTTTACGGTTGCGGACTACCATACGTATTATGTAACGGACTTGGGTATTCGTGTACATAACACCAAATGTAATGTATCAATTTCAAAGTCTGCGACTAGAACCGCTAAGAAGTTATCACCAGATAAAAATGGTTACGATGCGGCAATCAAGGGATTAGAGACGGGAGATTTAAGGGGTCTAAATTGCACTTTCAGGTAAGAGGAAGGGTTAGTGGTTGCAATTGTAAAAAATAAATCTTTTGTTTAATGAGGAAGAAATAGGTTTCTACGAGTGTTTATTCACTTTAAAAGGTAAAGATATGGATGATTATTTAAGTATCCTACCTCGGAAATGTTGTTAGGATTTATGGTCAAACATTGATTAAAAGATTATTGTGGATTTTTTGGTAGACCTTGGGGGGATCCTCAAGGTCTTTCTTACCCCCACTCCGTGGCGAATGAATCGGGTGGCATATCTTGAAAGGACTTAACTTTTGTCATCCCTGTACCAAAATTCAAAATTGTGTACGCACAGCGTTTTAAAGGGGAAAACCTTATCATCGCTTTCTTACGGTTTTCTCAGATAGAGTGTCTTCCGCAACTATCATCAGACATACATCGACTATGAAAGCAATAGCTTCATAAATTTGTCTCCTATCTTATAAGTACTCGGTGCAAGGTGAACAGTAATAGCAGTTAGCGCTCAGATTTTACATAGCGTTTACATAAAGAGGTGGATTGATGTTGTGCATATGTTGTAACCTAAAATTTGATCATACGATGCATGCCTAGGCATGCACTCATGAAAATCCTATTTCCATTGAACTTTAGCGTAAGGGGAGCGAAGACATATTGAACACAGAGATCGAGAAAGAACAAGCACAGGCACAGGCTCAAATGGGCGATAATCAACCGTCCGGAAGATGGCGCGCCCTTAGCGAAACGTGGTGGACTGCTCTTCAGCTGGGACTCACCTCGTTTGGAGGACCGATTGCGCATCTCGGCTATTTCCACGGAACTTATGTTCAGCGAAAAAAGTGGCTGGATGAGAAAAGTTATGCCGATCTGGTAGCACTGGCTCAGTTCCTTCCCGGACCGGCCAGCAGCCAGGTCGGAATTGGTGTCGGTGTGATGAGAGCGGGACTATGGGGCGGCATAGTGGCATGGCTCGGCTTTACGCTGCCGTCCGTGCTCATGCTGATGATCTTTGCCTATCTGATGCAGACCTTCGATCCGGGCTCGGCCGGATGGATTCAAGGACTGAAAATTGTTGCAGTCGCGATCGTAGCTCAAGCGGTTCTCGGGATGGCGGGGAAGCTGGCTTCGGGCCCCGTGCGTGCGGCTTTAGCGTTTATAGCAATGGCTGTCGTTCTGCTGTGGCAATCCCCCATATCTCAAGTAATGGTCATTGCCCTTGCCGGTATATCGGGACTGTGGTTGTTTAAGCGGCAGGCTAACGATGAGAAGGCTGCCGATATGAAGATCCCTATTGGACGGACAGCCGGACTGTTTTGCCTAGGTTTGTTTGTTGTTTTGCTGGTGGGGCTCCCGCTGCTGAGAGCGATGACCGATAATGGCTGGGTGGCCATTGTTGACAGCTTCTACCGTGCCGGGTCACTTGTGTTCGGCGGGGGTCACGTGGTTCTGCCTCTGCTTGAGAGTGAGACGGTGCTAAACGGCTGGATGTCCAAGGAGGATTTCCTGACCGGTTATGGGGCAACACAGGCTGTACCTGGACCGCTGTTTACATTTGCGGCTTACCTCGGTGTTGTAATACAAGGAATACCTGGGGGCATCGTGGCAACACTTGCTATTTTTCTGCCCGGATTTCTGCTCATCGTGGGGTCGATGCCGTTCTGGAACAGCATTCGCAGAAACCCTAAACTTCAAGGCATGTTGACAGGGATGAATGCAGCTGTAGTCGGTATTTTGCTGGCCGCATTGTATCACCCGATATGGACATCTTCTATTCATAGTCCGCTTGAGTTCGTGATGGGAGCGGGATTGTTTGGAATGCTGATGTTCTGGAAAAGCCCGCCGTGGCTTGTTGTGATTGCCGGTGCGATAGCCGGTCAGCTGCTTCTGTAAGGCATGATTTAGCTTAGACCTTGGCATGGTGTGCCAGGGTCTATTTTATTGCCAGGAGTAAATCTCCATGAATTGGTTAAATATTTAGGGTATACCTTTTGCAGGAAGCATACCGGATACAAAAAGCTCCAGCTATGAATTCTATATAGAAATGAGTGGAGAACCTACATGATAGACACCAAAGTGAAGGATTGCATCATTATTGGCGGCGGTATTGCTGGTTTGCAGGCCGCTATACAATTGGGGCGGTATTCAGCTTACGACGTGCTGGTGATCGACAGGGGAACGGGGCGTTCCACGATATGCAAGAGCTACCGCAACATTCTCGGCTGGCCGGACGGGGTTTCAGGCGAAGAGCTGAGGCAGCGGGGACGCAAGCAGGCAGAGGCTGTCGGCGTTGCTTTTGCAGCGGATGACATTCGGAAGGCGGAGCGGGATGAAGCGCGGCATTTTGTGTTAACCGGGAAAGACGGAGCCCAATACCGGGCGCGAACCCTGCTGCTGGCAACCGGCTTGATGGACCGGTTCCCGGAGCTTCCGGGCCTGATGTCGACGCTAGGCAGTTCGGTGTTTGTCTGTCCTGATTGTGACGGGTATGAAATCCAGAATCGGAAGACCGTCGTGATGGGATCAGGAGATCCCGGTGCCAGTATGGCCTTGCTGCTATCGGAGCGAACCAGGGATATTACCTATGTCAATCATGAGGGGAAGCCGGCTTCTTCCGAGCATATGCGCCAATTAGCTGAGCTCGGGATTCCGTATGTGGAGAAGAAGGTAGCGGAGATTCGTTCTGAGGAGAGCGGCATCATCTCTGCTGTCGTGCTGGAGGATGGGAGCCTTTTGCCTGCGGAGCGGGGGTTTATCTCCTTTGGAGGGAACAGCATTTATTCGGAATTGGCTGAGCAGCTCGGGGCAGAGCTTGAGCATAATCGACATGTCATAACCGATCCCAGGTCCAAAATGACAAGCGTTGAATGGCTCTGGGCCGCAGGTGACTTGGGAGTTCATTCCGAATTGACCACGGTAGCTATGGGGGAAGGTGCAACGGCTGCCATCTGGATTAACAAAACATTGAAGCAGCTGACAGGTAAATCTGCAATCTGATGGCTCTGGCGGCGAGTCTGAGTAAGCTTCCGTCTAAGCTAATTGCAGCAGGATTCTAAAAAACCCGCCTTGTTTGCACGGTATGCTCTATGAGAACCGTGAAACAGGGCGGGTTTTGTTAAGTCAGACCAAATCGGGTGATATGGTCTTCAAGCTCATATTTATGCAGCAATTCGGTCTGCTTGGGACCGATCAGATCAAAATGCGGGTAAGGCAGGCGGTGATGGATATACTCCGGATTGAGCCCATTGGACAAACACCAATCTTCAAGACGTCGGATGTTCGAACAGCCCACCTTGGTTACGGTATTGAACTGGGGGAATCGCTTGTCATACCAGTAGTGAGTCAAAAAAGCGATGTCGCCTCGCGCCACCTGCTGCTTCCATTGCTGCAATTCCTGTTTGGAGATGCCGAATGCCATGTTTGTCTCATCCTCGTTAGTGTATTCATTCTTCTTATTATATCAGCATATACTTGACTGCACCTACTGTTTTCATAGCGTGATGCCGTCAAAGTACAAGCTGCCTCACGGTTGATGGATAAATATCAAGAGGGGGAACGATATGATACTGGAATCAGCGATACTTTATATTAAACCCGGGCTTGCGAGTGATTTCGAGAGCGCCTTCCGGGCGGCTTCCGGCGTTCTGTTAACGAAGAAGGGATATGTAGATCATGAGCTTCATAAATGTGTGGAGAACAGGGATGAATATATATTCCTTGTTCGCTGGAGCGGGATTAAAGATCATTTGCTCGGTTTCCGGGGACACCCGGATTATAAGAAATGGTCAGCATTGCTTGAACCATTCTACGCAAGTCCGCCTGAGGTCAAGCATTATATCGACATTCGGATCGACAGTCGCGAGCAAGCTGAATTGGAGCTGGTCAAACTATTGATCCCAGGCAGCGGATTGGATGCGGATGCAGATGCAGATGCAGATGAGGAATCTGCTTCTGATTGATCTTTTTTCATGGGCAATTATAACAGATCAGCGATACAATCAACATCTATATGATGAATCCTGAAGCTGTCCCTGGACAGCTTCTTGCCTTATTTATGACTATGAAGAGTGAATGGTCGTCTGGCTGGTCCGCTCGGGAAAACGGAAGTTTTACGCAGACCGTGCCTTATTTTGCACCGAATAACAGGAATTATGGCAGGTCATGCCGAACTTTGTTGTTAAGTTAAACTATATAAGGGGTGGTTCCAATCATTACAGATTATCATGCCGTTCGCCGTCTTGCTGATGATATTCGAGCAAACGTTTCCAAAGTTATGGTGGGTAAGGAACAGCTGATCGACAGGCTCTTTATTGCGATGGTGACCTCTGGCCATGTTCTGCTTGAAGACGTACCGGGCACGGGGAAAACCTTGCTGGCCAAATCCATCTCGAAGTCCATTGACTGCACGTTTAAAAGAGTTCAGTTTACCCCGGATCTGCTGCCGTCTGATCTGAGCGGTATATATTTCTATAATCAACAATCCTCGGCGTTCGAATTTCGGCCGGGCCCTTTGTTCACGAATATCCTTCTTGCCGATGAGATTAACAGAGCAACGCCCCGCACGCAGTCCAGCTTGCTGGAGTGCATGGAGGAGCGGCAGATCAGCATTGACGGGGTAACCCATCAGCTGGAGGAACCCTTCCTGGTCATCGCCACGCAGAACCCGCTGGAGCAGCAGGGCACATTTCCACTGCCGGAGGCGCAGCTGGACCGATTCCTGTTTAAACTGAATATGGGCTATCCCACCTCACAGGAAAGCGTCGATATCCTGAAGCGATTCAAGGATAATCAACCCTTGGAGTCGCTTGCGGCGATTGCAGCCTCTGATAGCATCGTGAAAGCCAGGCAAATTGTCAACAAGGTGCATGTCAGTGACGAGATGTTAGCTTACATCGTTTCGTTGGCGGAGCATTCCAGAAGGGATGAAGCGGTTGCCTCCGGAGTAAGTCCGAGGGGATGTCAGGCCCTGCTGAAGGCCGTACAGGTACAAGCTGTCCTGCAGGGCCGGGAGTTTGTGACGCCTGACGATGTGAAGGAGCTGGCTGTACCGGCCTGGGCACACCGGTTGAAGCTTCGGGGCACACTTCAAAGCCGGGGCGGGGCCGCCGCTTCTGAAGAAGTGATCGAGCGGTTGCTGCAGCAGGTTTCCGTACCGACAGAAGAAGGCATTTCGTCGTAGGGGGCGGTTGCCATGGGAGCCTACTGGATATTGTTCATCGCCGCTGTGGTTGTCGTTGTACAGGGCAAGATTTTTAAACGGATGGCATTGAAAAAGCTGAATTACAGCCGTTCCTTCAAGGTGTCGACTTGTTATGAGGGAGATTCCGTCGAATTGATCGAAATCATAGAGAACCGCAAAGCATTGCCTGTCCCCTGGTTGAGGGTAGAGTCCCAATTCCGCTCGGGTCTGGCCTTCGATAATCAATTAAACCTGGATATCAGTGAGGGACAATTCAATCAGAACCACAAGAGTTTCTTCAGTCTTCTGCCATGGACCAAAATCCTGCGCAGACATCGGATTACCGCGAAGCAAAGAGGTCTGTACAAGCTGGGAACCGTATCGATGACAACAGGCGATCTGATCGGACTGGAATCGATTGTGCAGAGTAAGACATTAACCGGCGGAATTTTGGTGTATCCAATGCCGCTTGATGTGTCGGATATGGATTTGCCCGTGCAGACCTGGATGGGCGAAATGCTGGTCCGCAGATGGATCATGGAGGACCCGTTTCTCATTTCGGGTGTTCGTGAATATCGGGATGGAGATCCGCTGAAGGATATTCAGTGGAAGGCCACTGCACGGACGGGCACCCTGCAGGTTCACAGACGGGATACGACCGCAGACAGCCGTCTGTTAATCTACCTGAATATTGAGGACCATGAGCAGATGTGGAGCAAAGCTACAAGGCCTGAGCCCATCGAGCATGGAATCCGGCTGGCAGCTGGAATAACGGCGCATTTATTGTCGCAAGGGATGGAGATCGGAATGGGGACGAACGGTACGCTGGGTGAGGAGACCGAGTATGACCCCTTTGTCCCCGTTGCAGGCGGCATGGAGCAGCAGCATCTGATATTCGAAATGCTGGCAAGGCTGGAACTCACCCGCAGACTTTCTTTTCATGATTACCTGGCTTATGAGCTGTCGCGGCATGAGGAGGCAAGGGATATCCTTATTCTGACCACTTATGTGAGCCCAAGGCTGGAAGAGATGTTGCAGCGGTTTCGTGAGAATGGACATCGTGTCGACGTCCTCCCTCTCGCAGATTTTCCTTCTCCTGCGAAGGAGGTGTCAGCATGAATCTTCACGTATCGGAATATATGAAGGCTTTGCTGCAGGGCTTCGTAGAGTGTATATTGTTTTTCCCCGTTCTGTTTATTTCCGCATTCTACTTAATGCCTGAATCCTTCCGATGGATATGGCCTGCGCTGGTATTAGCGGGGTACATACTGGGTTATACTGGAGGGCAGTTATTTAAATTCAATCGTCAATTCAAGGCATTCTTATGGGGCTGCCTGGTTTCCGTGTTGTTATCCATTGCCATGCTGGGAGTTGATCTCGCTCTCGCCTATTCCATTCCCGTATTATTTGTTGCAAGTTATCGCGGGAGCCGAATGGAGCAGATAAGCTGGAATCTGATGTTCCCGGGCACCTATTTCCTGGTCGGTTTGATCCTGTACGGGGTCAGCAGTTTCATACTAAGCTTCATGGATTCATTTCAGGATGGAATACCGGCTCTGACGTGGATGGGAGCTGCTGCCTTGGTACTGACGCTGCTGATCGTCAATCGGCAGTTCGTGCTCGATGAGACGCTCCCGGGCAAAGATCAGCCGGTATTGGAACGGCGCGTTCTGCGCTACAATCGATGGTTTATTATCGTACTACTGATCCTAATCGGAATCGTGGCTTTTCTGCCACAGCTTCAGCAGTGGTTCTCCGATCTCGCGAGGGGAATAGCAGCCTGGATCTCCGGGCTGTTCGGCTCTGGAGCAGAGCAGGCTCCGGAGCCGCCTTCGATGGCAGAGCCGCTGCCCGAAATGCCTATGATGGAGGAAGAACCGAAGTCGCCAAGCAAGTGGATGAAAGTGCTTGAACAAATGTTGATCTATGGTGTATTCCTTGCTATCGGGGTTGGGGTTGTATACGTCTTGTTCAGATTCGGCAAAGTGCTGCCTACGCTCTACAGAAAATTCTCGGCGTGGATGAACAGAATGATCAACAGACAGAACGTTCAGCCCTCGCTGGGTTATGAGGATGAAGTGGAGAATATCGAACACGATCCTGCATCGAAACGTCTTAGACGATTGTTGTCCGGTGTGCGTTTCGGTGGAAGGCATCGTGAGGGCGAAGAATCGGAACACCTGAATCAGAAAATCCGCCAAATGTATCGCAGGATACTTTCCCGAAGCATCCGTGAAGGCTATAATTGGAAAGCGGCTCTGACCCCTCGGGAAACCGAACACGATCTTAAGGATTGGGATGGGCAGAGCGATCGCATTCCGCAATCCTTGATAGAGCTGTACGAGGAAGCGCGCTATGGCAACCGTGACATTACCAAGGAAGAATTTGAACGGCTGCAACAAGATAGGAAGTTTAAATGAGGAGTGAACATCTTGTCTGTACAAAAAGAGAGCAATGCCATTATTCATTATGGTGATCCGGCCGTAACCGGAGGAGTTTCCGTCTTTGACAAGGAATTTGACCAGCAATTTTATTATGAAGGTAGCGATCTGGGGCTGACCTACCAAACTCAAGAGTCGGCCTTCCGTCTCTGGGCTCCAACGGCTAGTGAGGCCTATGTCCTGTTATACGAGGATTGGAAAGCACCGGATGCCCGCCGAATAGCCATGACCCGGGATGTGAAAGGGACTTGGCTGCTGAAGGTTCGTGAGGATCTTCAAGGCAAGTTCTATACCTACCAGGTTCTGATCGGGGATCAATGGAACGAAGCCGTCGATCCCTATGCCACAGCGGTGGGCGTTAATGGGGATCGCGCCTGTATTCTGGATATGACAACAACCGATCCGGAACGCTGGACAGCGGATAAGCCATCGCTGGACAGTCCCGTGGATGCTGTGATCTACGAGCTGCATGTCCGGGATTACACCATTCATCCGGATAGCGGAGTTTCGGATAAGGGCAAGTTCACAGGTCTTGCAGAGTCAGGAACAAGAGGCCCCGGGGGGATTCGTACAGGTCTTGACCATATTGTTGAGCTCGGCGTCACGCATGTGGAGCTGCTCCCGATATACGACTATGCAACCGAAAGCGTGGATGAGACCAGACTTCACGAGCCGCAGTACAATTGGGGATATGATCCGAAGAACTACAATGCGCCCGAGGGCTCGTATGCTACGGATCCGTATGTACCGGAGGTACGGATTCGGGAACTGAAGCAATTGGTACAGACGCTTCACGATCAAGGACTTCGAGTCATCATGGACGTGGTGTACAACCATGTATACGATGGATACCTGATCAACTTCACGAAGCTGGTTCCCGGATATTATCTGCGTTATAAGAAGGACGGTACCTTCTCGAACGGCTCCGGCTGCGGCAATGATACGGCAACCGAGCGGCCGATGATGCGGAAATTCATCGTAGAATCGGTATTGCAGTGGGTGAAGGAATATCGGATAGACGGATTCCGTTTTGATCTCATGGGCTTGATGGATATAGAGACGATGAATGAAATCCGAACGCGTCTGGATGAAATCGATCCGTCCATCCTCACGATTGGTGAAGGCTGGGTAATGGATACCGAGCTGGCTGAAGAGAGAAGAGCGAATCAGCGCCAGGCCGCGTTGATGCCGCGCATCGCACATTTTAACGATGGATTCCGTGACGCCGTCAAAGGGGATATCTTTCATTTCGATTACAAAGGCTTTGTAAGCGGCGGTATTGGATACCAGGGCAAGGTCAAGCAGGGTATCGTGGGCGGCATTCCGTATGCCGGAGAGATCAAGGCCTTTGCTTCCGAACCGGTACAATGCGTGAATTATGTGGAGTGTCATGATAATCATACGCTCTGGGATAAAATCATGCTGTCTACGGACGGAGAGAATGATGCGGTTCGGCGGGATATGCACCGGCTGTCATCGGCCATGATCCTTACGAGTCAGGGAATCCCGTTCCTGCATGCAGGCCAGGAGTATTACCGTTCCAAGAACGGTGTGGAGAACAGCTACAACTCCAGCGATGAGGTGAACCGGCTTGACTGGGGCATGGCCTCAGAGCATCAGGATGGCGTGAGCTACATTCAGCGGCTCGTTAAGCTTCGCAAGAATCATCCGGCATTTCGATTGCGGGATTCGGCTTCGATCCGGCTGCATCTGCGATTCGAGGATAGTCCAGAGAACACCGTAGCCTTCACGCTTCGTGATCATGCGGGCGGCGACGCCGAGAAACATATCTATGTACTCTATTATGCCGCACGCAAGGAGTCTTCCTTAAAGCTGCCTGAGCTTGGGGAGTGGAAGATTCTGCTTGGTGAAGAGCTGATTAAACGTTTAAACTCGGATTCTCTTGTTGTAGAAGGGATCGGCGCTGTAGTCTTAGCTTGCTAGGCGCTCGCCCAGATGCGATTTTTACCAAGAAATGAATAATGCCTGATTCTATCATCATCTGATATGCTGTGGATATCAGATGATAGAATCGAGGCGTACCTTTGAAAAAATATATCCTGTCCCTTTGTTTGCTGCTGTCATTAACATCGCTTTTATGCCCTGTTCAGGCATCAGCGCTTCAAGCTCCGAGCCAAACTGCCTTCCATGATATTTCTGCAAGCTTTGCTAAAGACGCGATTGATCGTCTGGCTAAGAGAGGTATCGTAAGCGGGGATGGCACAGGGGCTTTTTTGCCGCGTAAACCGGTGACCCGGGCGGAATTTACCGCGATGATCGCCAGAATGCTTAAATTGGAGCCTGTTCAGAATGATGTGTCAGCATTCCGGGATGTTTTCAAATCTGCTTGGTATTATGGCTGGATTCATACTGGCCTGAATCTATCGATCGTACAAGGGAATGGCTCCATGTTTTACCCGAATGCGCCCATTACCCGCCAAGAAGCCGCTGTGATTGTCACCCGGGCCATGAAGCAGAACGAGGCTTATCACGGGAACACGGCGGGCAGATATCTCGATTCAGCCTCGATTGCGAAGTGGGCTTGGGATGCTGTAGGAACAGCAACCGATACCGGCTGGCTGCAGGGAAGCAAGGGGCAGTTCAGACCTCAGGACGCCATCACCCGGGAGGAAACGGCGGAACTGCTGGATCGGGTGCTCCAGTCGGGCAATGTGAAGATTTCGGTTGATGGTCAGGTTCCTGCGAATATTCATATGGGGTGGTTGTACAATGGGACAACCAAGGAGTACATTTCTTATGCCAAGCGAGCCGGCTTGAATGTGCTTGTACCGCGTTGGTATTATATGGAGTCAAACGGCAAGGTATCGGACCACACCGATCAAGCGCTGCTCACATGGGCTCGCAGCAATGGACGGCAGGTATGGGCTATGGTGGGCAACCGGGGGAATGCGGAAGGAACGCATTCCGTTCTAAGCAGCGCCCAGAACCTGAAGTCGGTTGTAGAGAGCATTGCTGCCAATGTATCCAAATACCGGTTGGACGGAATCAATATTGATTTTGAGAATGTGATGCCTCAGGATCGTCAGAACTTGACCACCTTCATCACGCAATTGTCCGCGGAAATGAAGCGGCTCGGAGCCCAGCTATCCATTGATGTATCGCCTGATCTGAATACGGATTGGACGGCAGCATTTGATTACGCAGCGCTTGGCAGACAAGTGGACTATGTGGTTCTTATGAGTTATGACCAGCACTGGGGCGGCTCGCCAAAAGCCGGTTCCGTATCCTCGCTGCCTTGGTCCGAATCGGCTCTGAACAAGCTGGTAAACCAAGTCACGGCGAAGAAGAGTATCATTGCGTATCCATTGTATACAAGAGATTGGCATCTGGCCTCATCGGTATCCTCGCAGGATATCAGTTTGGTTGAACAGGGACATCGAATCCGCCTGCACAAGGCTTCCTTGGCGTGGAACGAAGATGTGGCCCAGTATGAAGCCGCATATACCAGTGGTGGTTTTAGGCATCGCATATGGACGGAGGAAGCCCGTTCCTTATCCTTGAAACATCTTATGGCTGCCAAATATCAGATTGCGGGTTATGCCTATTGGTACCCTGGCGCTGAGACAACGGACGTATGGCAGGCGATTAACAACGCGGAGCGATATGCATCTTATTCGTTTCGGATTTAAGCCTTCGTTGCATGGATGAGAAGACCAACCCTGATGGTACGGGGTTGGTCTTTTTGTCCTCATGGAATGCAGGATACATCGAGAAACTTTTATTCTTACGCTTGTACTGATCTCATTCCGTGGTACAATGATTGAAATTTATTTGGAATCTTCTTCATGGAGGGGATGAGGGGAGCCCATGCCAGATCCGTATTTGGCGCGGTATCCCTACGAGATCAGCTGCCTATCATCGTGGATTCTATCTTTCAAGTGGAGGAGTAGACATGGCATTAGAGTTAGTCGAACTGCAGAAGAAAGCGGATGAAGCCCTCTTATTCATGGTGCAGGAAATTGGAGCGGGCGGGAATGGCTTCGTCAACAGCTTAAACAGCGGGAGTATGGAAGAGTTCGTATCCAAGGTCCATCGCAATTACGAAATATCAAGAGGTATCGATCTGCCGGTGGAGTATGTTCCTCAGACCATTTACTGGTTGTATGTGAACGGCATACCTGTTGGATATGGCAAGCTGAGACATCGGCTGAATCAGAGTCTGCTTGAACTGGGTGGACATATTGGGTATGTCATTCGGCCCTCGGAGCGGGGGAAGGGATATGGCAAGCGGATGCTGGAGGGGTTAGTTAAGAAAGCCTATGAGCACCATATCAACAAGGTCCTGCTGACCTGTGATGAATCCAACCTGCCTTCCCGTCGCATCATTGAATGGAATCAGGGGGAGCTCAGCTCCATTGCAGACGGGAAGTGCAAATACTGGATCGATACCTCTATTCACAGTAATAAGGAGTGAGGAAGGCACGGGGCCGGTTGCACGGGAGATTGAGCCGGGCAAATGTTCAATCTCCCTTCTTTAACCAATCGAACATCCGATGGATTGCCGCTGCATGCTGGGGCGGGGGAAAGTGATGCCCGAGCCCTTCGTACAGATGCGTCTGCGGCTCATGCCCGCATTCCCGGAGTTTATCCAGCATACGGTAACTATGTTGAACCAGGACCTGCTCGTCTTGTGTTCCATGGACGAGCAGGACGGGACATGGGATCCGGTCCGCATAGTGCAGCGGGGAGCGGAGCAGATATTGTTCAGGAACCTTGGCAGGCGAGCCCCCGATAACGCGCTTCATCATTCTGCGCAGATCAATCCGTTCTTCATAGGTTTGAGCCAAATCCGACACGCCGCTCCATAGAATCATTCTGGATATATGGGGGGATGCAGCGGCCGCTACAGCGGCATTAATCGCGCCGCGGGAGAAGCCCAGCACGTGGATGCGGCTGCTGTCTATCCATGAAATACGGGACAGCCAGTCAATGGCAGAGATCACATCCATCGTATCGGCACCGCCGAATTCATCCCGTCCCTCGCTGCCTTCATTGCCGCGATAAGCGGGTGCAAATACGGCAAAGCCTTGGGCGGAGAATTCCTCCACCCACTTCAGCCGTACGGCACCAATTCGTCCAATGCCGCCCCGGCAGTAGATGACCAGTGGCAGCTTAGGGGATTCGTTGGAAGATTCGAAAGATGCTGGCTCTCTGTTCAGAATGGAGCAAGCCAGTGTGCCAGTTACGGTTACGCCATGCATGGTGTCAACCGCTTCAGCCATCTTGTGGCTGAGCGTACGGGGCAATTGAGGGGGGAGCCCCAGATACCCCTTAACATGAAGTCCTTCTGAAACATAATCAATATGATAGATCATGGTTGCTGTACCTCCAGTGCTTGCATCGTCACAATGTGTACCCTCACTATCTATGACTCTTTATTTGGTCCGATGATGGAGTCCAGGTCCAAGTAAGTATAGTATTTACATGTCCGTGAAATCAATCATGGAGGATGAGAAATATGGTCCAGCCGGATGTCAGGCTGCCAGCAAAATGATATAATGATGTGGAAATCGAGGTGAGCGAACATGGCAAAAAAGAAACGGACTTCCCCATTGCCACGAACAGAATCAACGGATAAACCTGCAACGTTAAAGGATATGCTGGACCCTCAAGTTCTGGCGAAGCTGAAGGCAACCACCGAATCCTTGAAAGCGAATGAAGCGGATCGGCTGGAGAAGGAAAGGCAGGAGCGTGAAGCAGCACGCAAGGCGGAACAGAAGTTGCGCGATAATGATTTTGAATATTTACTCGAGCATAGTGAGATGGATTGGAAAAAATACAAATGACAGGCGGCTGCAGGCTGTCTGTTTTTTTATCCTTTTTATACATGGAGGAATAAATGGAGCAGAGTCGGTGCTTGACAATTGGGATTGGCGGAGGCTCGGGCAGCGGAAAAACAACGCTGAGTCTGAAGCTCAAGGAGAAGTTAAGCGCGTATCGTGTGGCCTTGTTCCACATGGACAAATACTACAAAGCCGTCAGACCGATGGCCAAAGCGCCCTTCACGAACAGAGTCTTTGAGGATTTTAATCACCCGGATGCCGTCCATATTCAGCGCTTGACCGAGGATTATGAGCAGGCCGTCCGCAGTGGCGAATACGATGTCATCCTTCTTGAAGGATTTCTTCTGTATCAATTCGAGGATCTTCGGGATTCCCTTGATCTGAAGCTCTTCATAGATTGTCCCGCCGATGAAAGGATGCTGCGCAGAAACCAGTGGTTCATTGACAAGGGACACAGCGAAGAGAGCGTGCTTCAGGAGTATTTGCAGCTTGTCAGATACAGGCATGATGAATATGTCGAGCCTACCCGCTGGTATGCAGATCTGGTGGTGAACAATTCCCTGATGGGGAACGTTCGGGGCTGCGCGGTCGTGGCCGAGTGGATTCATGCCCGATTGCAGGACAACGGTAACATATCTATTTAACACTCATCTGGCTTTGTTGGCTTCTTCGGCTTGCAGCCCAGAGTGAATGATTTCTGCGTGAAGTGTTGATGCAATGCTGAAAGCGGGTTACAATAAGTAAGTTAGGATTACACTCGCTAGGAGGCGAAAAAATGAAAGTTGAAATTTGGTCGGATTTTATGTGTCCGTTCTGTTATATCGGTAAGCGCCGTTTCGAATCAGCATTGGAGCAATTTCCGCATAAGGATCAGGTAGAGGTGGTATACCGCAGCTTTGAGCTTGATCCGAATGCGTCCTATAAACCTGATGTTTCCATGGACGAGTTGTTGGCAGCCAAATATGGCATGAGTATCGAGCAGGCTAAAGCGGCCAACGCAAACGTTACTCAGCAAGCGGCGGGTGTTGGACTTACGTATCATATGGATCGGGTGATTCCGGCCAATTCATTTGATGCACACCGCCTTGTTTATTTTGCAGACCAGCATGGTAAAATGAAAGAGATGACCGAGCGGTTGTTCCGTGCGTATTTTACAGATGCCGAGAATCTTGAAGATCGGAATTTGTTGGCGGACCTGGCGGCGGAAGTTGGCCTCTCGCGGGAACTGGCTGCGGCAGCGCTTGAGAGCGACGACTTCCAATCTGAGGTGCGGACAGACGAAGCAGCGGCTGCCAACATGGGCATTCGCGGCGTTCCATTCTTCGTGCTCGGAGGCAAATATGCTGTATCCGGCGCCCAGCCTCTGGAAGTATTCACAGATGCATTGGATAAGGCCTATCGTGAAGCCAATCCGCTGGTCATGGTGAATGAGGCGGACAGCAATGACGGCATGTGTGCCGACGGATCTTGCGATCTGCCGAACAGCTCGAAATAATATCATACACAGCAAGCATGGAGCCCGAAGCATCAGCAAGTGATCTTCGGGCTCTAATTATCCGAACGTTATCATTATTTTATTACGAATACATAGGAGGCAATATGCGGCATCTTCCCTCTGAGGAACTTATCCATCGGATTCAGCATTCAGAAACGGATTATATGCAGGATCGAATGAAGGCTATAGAAGGCCGGCCCGGCAATCCCGAAGGCGTGGAGATAGAACAATTCGGTCAGGCGCTGTGCTTGTACAGCAGGACGATGCCCTGGCTTTCTTTTAACACGGTAAAAGGTATACAGTCAGAGGACTCCATTCATCTCGATGCTATTATCGATTTCTACAAATCAAGAGACCGCAAATTCCAATTCGAGATCGTGCCTGCCATGGTTAATCAGCATTTGTTAAGCTCGCTTGCCGCTCGGGGATTTTACCAATCGGCGTTTCATAATTCAATGTATATGGACCCGCAAGAATGGAAGGATATGCCGGATGCCGGAATTGTGATCAAAACGATAGACAAAGATGAATTTGAAGATTATGCTAGAATTCATTGCCTTGGAACGGGACTGCCTGATCAGGGAATTCCGTCCGTAGCTCTGAACAATCGTGTATTGCATTCACGGCCGGGCTGGAGCTTCTATATGGCATATGCGGGAGAACAGCCTGCTGCTGTGGGTGTCATGTATATGAACCATTCCAATGCGTCGCTTACTTTTGCAGCAACACTGCCGAAGTTCCGCAGACAGGGCTTGCAGCAAGAGCTTCTTCGCAGGAGAATATGGGATGCGAAACAAGCGGGATGCAGTTTGGTTGTGGGCCAGTGTGCCTTCCTGTCACAGAGTCATCGCAATATGGAGACGGTCGGCATGAAGCTTGGTTATGTCCGGACAACGTGGACAGAACGCGAAGCGTAACGACATTAAGCACGGGCAGGTGTGAGCAGCCATGGATGAGGATATGGATTTTCTGAACATCGATTACTTGCGCCAAGGCTCTGCGAAACAACAGCAGGCAGCCGAGGTAATAGATCGACTTGAGCTGTTGGATCATTTGAAATGTTACCATCCGATATGGGTCGGGACGATCCCTATCGGTATTGATATAGCTTCAAGCGATCTGGATATCATTTGTCAGGTGACGGATTTTGTTTCGTTTGAGCAAGGGATGAAGGAGCGTTATGGAGAAAACCTGCCGGGCTTAAGCTCCTCATTGCGCACGGTAGACAATCTGGAGCGAATGGTGGTACGGTTTCGGTATGGGGGCTGGGAATTTGAGGTGTTTGCGCAGCCGCTGCCTTCCACCCATCAGAACGGTTACCGGCATATGGTGGTGGAATACAGGCTTCTGAAGCGGCTGGGCGAGGCCGGAAGACAGAGCATCATCGAGCTGAAGAAGTCAGGTTACAAGACAGAGCCTGCCTTTGCGAAGCTGTTGAATATACCGGGTGATCCTTATGTGGAACTGCTGAAGATGTACGACTGGCCGGAGGATCAACTGGACGCCATAATCAAACAATTCACGGATAAGGAGAATGGGTATGATTGATAAACAGCTGCTGTTGAATGAGTATTCGGAATGGATCGACAAGGTTGGTGAATTCGCAGAACAGGGAGAGAGTTACTGGAATCGCCCGATCGCTGAGGGAAAATGGACTGTGCGTGATGTGGTGTGCCATATTATGCGCTGGGATGAATATTTTTACAATGAGGCTATCGCCAAGGTTTCCGCTGGGGAGACGCTTACCGTCAAGCATTTGGACTATGATGCTTTTAATGAGGATTCACGGTTATATGCCAAGACGTTATCGACAGAAGCTCTGGTGAATCAGTCGCTAGCTGCAAGGGAGAAGCTGATTCAGACCATCGAAGCGTTGCCGGAAGCGCTGTACGCGAAGCGGTATACGGACGGGGACGGCCATCCTTTTGAAGTGGAGCAATTCATGCGGGATTTCATCTGGCATGACAAGCACCATCTGGCTCAGTTGAACAAGGTGCTTCAGGAGGGCTAGTCGGCAATACAATAGCAGAAATGGGTGAAGTTATTGAATGGCTACTTGGACATCATGTCTTATTTTACGGAGAGCAATCTGGAATGGTTATTAGAACAGTTTAGAGCTTTAGGTCCGCTGCCAGGAATTTTGCTCACCTTCTTGAAATCTTTCATTCCTCCGCTGCCCACGATTGTAATCGTAGGTGTTAATGGGGCGGTATATGGACTGTGGGCGGGGTTTCTTTACTCTTGGATCGGGATGGTTGCGGGGTGCTTGACGACCTTCCTCATTGTGCGCAAAATATCCGGTACGCCACTGATCGAACGCTGGGCCAACAAACCTAAGGTTCAGCGTGGAATGCGCTGGATTCAGCATAATGGATTCAGTTACGTGTTCCTGCTGGGCATACTTCCGGTCGGGCCGTTCGTAGCTGTGAATGTAGCTGCCGGGCTGGCAAGAATGAACCTTATGTCCTATCTCATGGCCGTAACCTTGGGCAAAGGCATTATGATATTCTGCGTTTCGTACATCGGCGCTAACTTGTCCGACTTTATGGCTGAGCCCTCCAAGCTGATTGGCGTCCTTGCGTTTATCATTCTTTCTCTATGGGTCAGCCGGAAGCTGGATTCGTATTTTATTCGAAAACAAGCGTCACGTGATATTCAAGAAGAGTTAGAATCAAACTGAATAGCTCGGCTGCACGGATGCCATGTCGCCTATTGGCATATCATAATTTCTTGTTTTGTTTTACAATGGAAAACGCAGACTATATTAGAATCAGCATGATGAAGAAGGAGTAACGTTATGACCAAATTGGCCTCATCCATACTGGAAATGATTCGTATGATGATCATGATGATGATTGCAGTAGCAATTCTGGGCAGCATTGAACAGAGCATACTGACGTCATGGATTCCATGGAAGGAGTCCTACTTCCTGTTCTTGTTCAGCGGAAATATTTTATGGTTTCTTGTTCTCTACCGCAACCGACTGCAATTCAGCGGCTGGTATCGCTCATCCGAGACGCAGCGTGAGCTGTCAAGAAATACAACAAGGATCGTAATGACGCTGGGCTCGTTACTGATACTAACACCGGCATTGATTACGTGGTTAAGCGCATAATGAAGCGGTAACTCCGGGTATTGGTTAGAAAGTTCTGAACATACAAAGGGACGGCTGCAAAGGTATCATTCTTTGCAGCCGTCCCTTATTTGGTAGAGTTAGAGTCGTTTTCGCTTGTATAAACTCACAAAGAGGCAAGAGAGAAGCAGCAGCAAGATGGCTACTCCAGCGTATAGGGCTTCCCTGGTGCTGCCTTGCTCTTGGGAGGCTCCGTTACTCCATTCGCCCGGCCGTCCCATTCCTCGACCACCCTGCATCTGGCCGCCGAACTCTCCACCGCCAAATCCTCCGTTCCCCATCTGACCTTGAGGAACGTCCGGCAGTTCCCCTTGACCATTCTGCCCCGGCGCTTGAGGCTGGGTCTGCTGGTCGTTAGCAGGGGCTTGATTCTGTACTGGCTGATCTCCGTCAGATGGGACTTGATTCTGCGTTGGCGTCTGGGACGCAGGATCCTCTGGATTTTGCGCTGGTTCCGTATTTGCCGCGGCAGAAGATAATGAAACCTTCGGCTGATCATTGGAGCTGTTATCTTCCGCATTGCTGGGATCAGCGTCACCGTTTCTGTTAGTACCCTCACTTGAAGCGCCATTCGGTGAAGTAGCAGGAGTGCTGCCATCGGCAGCTCCAGGCGCTATCACACCGGTACCATCAGGTGCCACGTTACCAGCCCCGCCGGGCACCATCTCACCGGCACCATCAGGTGCCACGTTACCCCCGCCGGGCGCCATGCCGCCAGCGCCGTCAGGCGCCACTTTGCCAGCCCCGCCTGGCATCATGCCGCCAGCCCCGCCCGGTGCCATACCGCCGCGGCCGCCGCCACCCATACCACCGCCGCTGCCGCTTCCATCACCAGCGGACGGGATGGTTCCATCCAATTGCTGCTGAATGTTATCAGACGACGTTTGGACGTAAGACATCAGCGTCGGGAGAGATTGCTCATATTCCTCGTAAGAGTAGAACGGTCTTGGATCCTGTTTTACATGCTCGGATATTAGTTCTTGCAATTGCGCTACCCTGTTATTGAATGTGTCCTGCTGCATGTATCCCTCCAGCATTTCCGTGAGAATGGCATGATAGCGTTCCTTATATTCATCAACCTCAAGCAGCTTGGCAATCAGTGGCCGTTCTGCTAAGGCACCCTGGGTTGGCTCGTCAATCAGGATGCTGGAGCTGCCAAGTCCGCCAAAGGCCATGTTGTAATCCCACGGCAGGACGGAGAATATGCCATTGTTCTCATATAAGTAATAATTCTGTTTGTTGGAACCGAGATAACTGTCCATATTGGAGGCGACTACGTTCAAGGCAACGTACTTGAGCACATTATCCACATCAAGCACCTTCTCATAATCGGTGCCGTTATTGAGTTCATCCAGCATATCGATCAATATATCGTCATTGGATGATTTGGATTTCATGACAAGTCCCGTATAGGAATCCGGATCCTTGCCAAGCCATGTGAGATCACTTCCTACACCTGTCATCTCAGCCTTATACAATGCTCCGTATGAATTATCGAAATGACGCTGCAGATAAGAATCGCCAATCTGTTCGATAGCAAGGTAGAAGCCCCATAATTCATCGTTAACGTATACGTTTACGTATGAGAATCCGGGTGTCGGCAATCCGACGGATGCCGCCAGCTCGTAAGTAAGGAATTCGCGCATATACGAGGCGTCGCTGTAGTTGTTATTCAGATTGATTTTGCTGATTCCATTCAAGGTCTGATTGATATATTCATCAAAAGAGATTTTGAAGCTGTAGCGGTCGGAGTCGGAATTGACTACACTTCGCAGGCTTAAATTGCCTTTCGTACGAAGACCCACATGATCATACTGCATGCCGTTGTAATTCACGGAGGCTTCTTTGTATTCCTCTGCACTGGCATTGTCCAGCATATCCTGAAAATCGGCTTCGTCGATGGTGATTTTCACATCAATAACTTTATCCTTCGGAAATACCGTGGAATTGATCTGATCCTGCAAGACTTCTTCGTCTGTGCTGCTGTCAACCTCCGAGCTGGCGACCGGGGAGGTTGTCCATTGACACCCTGCGAGCAGGAGGACGATGGCCAGCACAAGGGACAGCCGCCATACTGCCGTTTTTTTGTTCATCATCTCTGACCACCGCCTGACTTAGGATACATAGTCGCCACTGTAACTGATCAGGACTGCATTGTGAACGCCGGGAAGCTGAGACAGCTTGTTAACGAATTGGCCTTCCGCATCACGGAGCCTTACTTCCAGCGTCAGTTCAATGCTTCCTGGCGTCACTGTTTTTTGCTTCAGATTATAGCGCTTCACGGCTTGATCGATTTGACCTTTAACGGCTTGCTCGCTCTGCTCGTTATCGCAATGGACAACCAGAAGATAAGGCGTATCCACCGTTGCTTTTTTAATGAAGAAGAACAGGATGAGACCGACAACAACGGACCCGATCGCTGCCAGCGTATAGAATCCGGCTCCGGTTACGATCCCGGCTACAGCAGCCCAGAACAGAAATATCAGATCGGTAGGGTCCTTGATGGGCGTACGGAAGCGGACGATAGAGAGTGCGCCGACCATACCGAGCGAGAGCACGAGATTCGAGTTGATGGCAATAATGACAACAGCGGTGATCATGGTCATCCCGATCAGTGAAACATTGAAGCTT
This sequence comes from Paenibacillus glucanolyticus NBRC 15330, assembly GCF_004000885.1. Classification (GTDB taxonomy): domain Bacteria; phylum Bacillota; class Bacilli; order Paenibacillales; family Paenibacillaceae; genus Paenibacillus_AQ; species Paenibacillus_AQ glucanolyticus. Next base: position 614,694 of record NZ_BIMC01000001.1, on the reverse strand, counting down.
TTGGAGTACAGCACACCGCTGAACACCCTTTTATAGAGTAAGTAAATGAATAGCCCGATAACAAAAGCGACGGCAAGTGTAATCAGAATTTTGGAGATGCTGATATCGGATACGAAGTTTTCCATTACGGAATTTTTGATAATATCCGAGAAATTGGTGGTTTCCGTATTAGTCGGTGTAGCGTTCATGAATTATTGATCCTCCCATGTGTTATATTTGAGAAATTTGCGGCACATGACATATTTGGATGCCGACTGTCGGTTGAGGCCATCGAGCTGCAGCGCGATTTTGATGTAATCTGGCATATACTCGTCATATTTGACTTCAAGGATGATCAGATTCTCATCGATCGCCCGAATGGGCAGCAGATGCTGGTTGAACAGATCAGTGGAGTGCAGGCCGGTTCGGAGCTCCTTGTCAAACGTAATGCGAACATTCCCGTTATAGCATACGTACGGTTCGCGGACATAATCGACAATGACCTTGGGACGCAGCCATTTGTGTTTCATTTCATGATACAGCTCCATCATCAGGGGTTTGTCCGGCTGATAGAGGCATTCATATTGACCTGCCATGATCTGATCGACCATCTCTCTTGTGAGCGGCTCCTTCAGCTTGGCAATGTAATCCCGGAATTTGATTTTCTTCTCAAAATGGATGGTATCGTCGGCAACGTTATAAATACGGATGCGGTATTTCACGCGATCGCGGACACCTGCCAGCTTCTCGTACAAAGCTTTGTTGTTGATATCATCAAAGTACAAGCTTCGGATGTGATATTCCCCGCTCGGACCGGCATGCTGATCGTAGGCCACCAGATTTCTTAATCGCTCCCGGATGATATGATATTGATGGATATTCACAAAAAACTTCAGCTCGTTCCGGTATTTCAATGGGGTTGTCATGGTTCCACCTCGTTTCTCTCTGTCATGGCGTAGCTTGCTTACGAAATCTATCCTAGCAAGCGTTCCTGATTTCTTTCTTAAACGCGGCTGAATGTAAACTGAATGTTTTCGCAATGTAAAAAAAGACCGCCGATATCCTGGCCAAGAAGGCGGATAAGGGGCGATCTTTTGTACCACACCTGCCAGCAACTGTGGTAGGATGAAACTACATTTGGGAAGAGAATAGGACGATGTAGTATGCTCTATTATGTGGCAGCGCTATGGAGCGCGGCAGCTGTGCTTCTGCTCAATCAGCCTCGGAGCGAGGTGAACCGCTGGGCGGCTTTTTTCCTGTTGAGTGCAGGGAGTGGAGGATTGACGGATCTGCTTGCGCCTTCCGGTTTTATACCGATCCGGTATGAACCGGTGATTCAATTGTTGAATCATACTTTAACTCCGTATGGAGTGCTGATATTTTGCATGGTATATACTCGGAGACCGCAGCAGCCCCAGAGGATGCGCTATCTCAAAATAGGCTTGCTTCTGCCTGTGTTCATCATGCTGGTTCAGGTTCTGCTTCATCCCGAACATCACATTCATTATGGATTGTTATTCGTGTGGACGTGCCCCTACTATGTGGCGGGATGTGCCTTGCTTATTCGTGCGCTGTCATATGAGATGAATCCGCAGAAACGAAAGAGCATGTGGATCACCACCATGATCATGGTGCCTACGCTGCTCGGTGTAATGCTGCTGATCAATGTCGGCAATTTAATCTCGCCCGGCTATGATTCGTTTCAATATGTATCGCTGTTTATTCTGTATTCGTTAGCCGTGGCCGTTATCTGTACTTTTGTATATGGCGTTCTGGGCGTTCGTCTGAAGTTTGAGCGCGATCCGCTGGATCGCACGATGCAGGCCGTAAGCACGGGAACATCGATGCTGAACCATACCATCAAGAATGAGATTGGCAAGATTGCGATCAGCACGGAAAATGTGAAGCTGATGCTGACGCAGGACAGCGGTGCCGTCATGGAGCAGCTGGAAGTCATCACACATTCTTCAGAACATCTGGTTGCCATGGTGGGTCGTATCCAGCAGCAAATGAAGGATTTCAGACTGGTAGAACAGCCTGCCCGTACGGATCAGCTCATTGCAGAGGTTCAGCTTCGTGAATATGAGTTGTTAAGTAGATATGGTATCGAGCTGGAGGTCCAGAACCTGCAGCGGCCTTGGCTGCTGGCAGATGCTGTTCATTTGAAGGAAGCGATCAGCAACCTGATTCGAAATAGCGTTGAGGCGATGCCGGAAGGCGGACGGATTACGATAACGGTAACAGCAGACCGCAAGGGAGCGGCTATCGCCGTCAAGGATAACGGCAGCGGCATTCCGCGAGAGCTGCAAGGACGCATATTTGAACCTTTTTATAGCACGAAGGGTCATGAGAAGCTTAACTTCGGGCTTGGCTTGTCCTATGTCTATAATGTGATGAAGAAAAGCGGGGGCTCCGTAGGACTGGAGAGCCGTGAGTCGGAGGGAACAGAGATAACGCTATATTACCCTCGCAGCAAAATCATTCGTCTGACCGGGAGGGATGAGGCTTGAATCGAATACAGATCTTTCTGGTTGAGGACGACCCGGATTGGATTAAGGCAATGACCGTCTTTCTGAATGCGCAGGAGGATATGATGGTTGTCGGTGCAGCGGATTCGCCCGAGCAAGCGATTGCGATGGCAGCCATCCTCTCCTTTGATATCGTTCTGATGGATATACAACTGACCGCGGGGCGTCTTGACGGCATCTATACCGCCGCAGAAATTCATGAGCTCAAGCCGCAAGCCAAGGTCATCATGCTGACCTCGCTTGCTGACGAGTTTGTTATTACACAATCGTATACGGCCGGGGCCGTTAATTACTTAGAGAAGACCAGGTTCAAGGAGCTTCCGGCTGCCATCCGCAGCGCAGTGCTCCACCCGGGAACGATGGAGGTGCTGCTGAAGGAATTTGCCCGTCTGAAGCGCGAAGAACAGCTGCGGGGCTTAACCCCTGCGGAGCGGGAAGTGTTTGAGCTACTGGACGAAGGATACAGCCATTCCCAGATGGAGAAGAAGCTGTTCAAAACCGAGAGCACACTTAAGAATCAGATTAATAAAATTCTGAAGAAACTTGGCGTGAAGAGCAGCAGGGAAGCCGTGGAGAAGGTTCGCCGCAAAGGAATCGTGAGGCAGAGGGACAAATAATGGCGAAGCTGGTTAGCTCAGGTGCGCTTGTATACAGAGAAGTGTGAGGGGTACTACGAAATGTAGTACCTCTCTTTTGCATGTTCTAAGAAAGTGAGGTCTGACGGTCAGCGGGAGACGACAGTAGAATGACTGTATACACCAAAGGCTGCCCGGTCCAGCAACAGCATGGATTCGAAAAGGGCGGTTGAATCCACGAACCAGGAGATGAAAGTGCATGAAGAGAAAACCGATTTATGTGGAAATCGATATGAAGACGGATATGGATAAACTGTGGTCGTTCACACAGACACCAGAACTCCACCAGCAGTGGGACTTGCGATTTTCGGAAATTCATTATTTGCCTAAAAAGGATGCAGAGACTCAGCGTTTTCTATATAAGACCCGGATTGGATTGGGTCTGGAGGTTACGGGGGCAGGTGCTACGAAAACGGTGGTGCATCCGAAGTCGGGGCACCGGGTCTCGGTGCTTCGATTCGGCTCCGATCAGCGGAATTCCCTGATAAGGGAGGGAAGCGGCTATTGGAAGTATGCAGACGGTGGACAAGGCATCTTGAAGTTCTCGACCCGATATGATTACAAGACACGGTTCGGCATGCTGGGAGTCTGGTTTGACCGCTTGCTGTTTCGGCCATTGTTCGGCGTTGCAACGGCTTGGAGCTTTGATGTTCTGCGTTTATGGGCAGAGAAGGACATTCCGCCGTCGGTTTCAATCCGGAATGCCTTGATCCACGCCTTAAGCGTGTTCATGCTGGTCATTCTATGGTGCTACGAGGGGCTGGTGCCGAAGCTGCTGTTTCCGGGAGCCGGAGAGCTTGATTTGTTGAGACAGTCCGGCTGGGCCGAGGGGGTGGAGGGCATGGTTCTGGTCTTGCTTGGCATCGCGGAGATCGGCGTTGGATTATTAACCTTGCTCTTTCACAAGAGTCGGTGGTAGTACAAGCTGGTCATGTTATTGCTCGTTATTTTAATGCTGGGAGCATTAATCACGGAGCCACAGTTGATGAAAGCTCCCTTTAATCCGTTGACTCTTAGCGGTTCAATGATAGCTTTATGCTTCACGGCTTCCCTGTCGGCTGCCGATTTGCCAAGCACATATCGCTGTGTGAGAAGACCGGCCTCCACAGATGGACCCGGCCTAAGGAGTGAACGCATATGACCTCGATCTATGAGCAAGCCCTCGGAGCACAATTTCAGAAGCTTCATCCCAAAATCCGGGAACGTTTCGGGTTTAACAGCAAGGATAACATCGCTTCGATTGGAGAAGGCGTCATGGAAGAGATCTGGCATGCTCCTTGGGCAGTGCTGCCACTATATATCGGAACGATGCGGCATATCATGTTCCCGAATCGGGGGATGGGGATTCCGTTTCGAATTGAGAACTATGCTTATCAGGATGAATGGGGGAGAGAAACGGTGACGTGGTGCCGAAGCTTCGATTTTCCAGGCATCCGCAGACGGTTTGATGCTACGATGATTTACAGTTCACAGCGCAGCCGCGTGGTGGATTATCTGGGCAATCAGCAGCATCTGGCAGTGGATCTGGCGATTAGCGCAAGCGATAACGGCGGAATCCGCATTCAATCGAGTGAGCAGAGGTTTTATGAAGGGATCCTGCGGTTTCGATTCCCCCGGTGCTTGACCGGAACGGCCGACGTGTGCGAATGGTATGAAGAACGGGACAAGTGTTACCGGATATCCGTTCAGGTAAACAATCCGATATTGGGGCCTGTCTTCCGGTATAAGGGAAGTTTTCAGGCCCGGACGATTTCGCTGAACGGGCAGCCTGTTCCGTCTCATGTTAAACCCCTCCGCACGGAGGTTAGAGAGTAGTGGGCGTGCCGGAAGGTGGATTGTTATCTTTTTGTTCGCGGAACATGCGGTAGTACAAAAAGGAAGATACAACATATAAGGTTCCGGTGATGCAGAATGTGATTGCATATCCCCAGTAGTTACCGTATGTGGTGACTAGTGTGGACTGTACCGGTCCCATGGTTGCCCACCCGAGCATAAAGGCGGTTTGCGTGACGGAATTGGCGATTCCTCTTCGATGATCCGGCACACGGTCAATCAGAATAGAGGACTGGATCGGATTAGCCGCATTCATGAGCGCTTGCCGGAACAGGAATCCAACGGATGCAATGATCAATACGTTGGTAAAGCCGGTTAACAACAGGAACGGCAAGGACAGAACCTGAAACAGCACCACGGCTCTCACCGCACCCACGCGATTCACGAGTGTCGGACCGATCAGCATGGAAACGATAGTCATGACTTGCCCAAGCGAAATAAGGATCCCGACAGCCGATAACGACACCGAGAAGCGATTGGTAAAATACAGATTCAAGTAAGGCACAACGAGTCCGGAGCCCAGTCCAATTAACAGCTGGGCAAGCGCGAACTGTCCGATGATCTTGAAATCCCCCAAACCGGAGGTGTTAACGGCAACTCCGGACTGAGCGGGTTGATGATCAGGGAGGGGTGTATCCGTTGATTGTGCATCCTCGGCATTCTTATCTGTCGTAAACAAGAGCGGGATGAACGCGGCAAAGGTTGCCAGACCGCCTATGAACAGCGCTGTTTTCAAACTGCCGACCTTGTTTATCCCAAATGCCTGCAAGGCATCCGCCAGGAATCCGCCGCCCATACTCCCGAGCACTTGAGAAGCCAGAACCAGCGAGGCGTGGATGCTGAAGATGCGCATGCGAGCGGATTTCGCTGTATTTTCCGCCAAAAAGGGGATGGCCAGCACCTGAAAGAAGGATGCAAACAGGCCTGTATATATCGCGAGCCCAAGCAAGCTGAACTCGCTCTCCAGAAACGAGCGGGCGATAAGCCCTGCCCCGCTTAACAGTGCACCAAGGACAAGAATGCGTTTCCGGCTGCCGCGGTCTCCGATCAGACCGATCGGGATGAACATTAATGCTGTGGCAAGGGACTGAATACTGACCACTGTTCCATTCATGGAGTCATTATACCCAAGGCTTTGTATGTATAAATTGTAGAGCACACTGAACATGCCGGTACCGATCTGATACAGCACGTTAGCTAGAAAAAACAGCTTAATATTGCGCGGCCAAGATCGCATTTCTTTTGCCGACTGGTGTATTAACCCCATGATGATACCCCCTAAATTTTACAGCAGCAACCTCTCTATTCTAGCAGGTTCGAATCATGGGAGGAAGATTTATTATAGAGGGATTCCCTTTCTTATGAAGGGAGGATCCCTGCTGTTCATCCCCCCGTTGGGATCGGATTTAGGAAATGGATGAATTATTTATCATTTATCTATTTACATAAAATTACAACTAAGCTATTATATACATGATTGTTATAAAAAAAGGAAAGAGGTGTTGTGTTACAGATGAAATTTAAAAAAATCGCATGCAGTATCCTGCTCGTGTTTCTGGTCAGCTCTTTTTCCACCGTTTTTGCGAGTGAAGAAACAGATTCCCCGACGTCATCTCCGGCTTCGATTTCTTTGGTTTCGGTTTCCGAATTGGCGTCAGTACCTGGGCAATGGGATTATATTGGTTCCTCTACGTTCACTTCTTCAAGCGCCATTGCTTACTCCACGGGTGGAGATTTTGCGTTTTGCCTATACTCCGGTCCAACGGCAGTGTACGAATTATGGGAGGATGATCCGGGGAACAATAATAATGATTATGTAGGAAAAGCTGAATTATCTAAAAATCAATGCGGAATTGTTCGAGGAATCGGCAGCTTTGTAGACGGGGATAACAAAAGAGCAGAATTTTACGTGAAGAAGATAGGTGCCGGTGGATCGGCAAGGATTGATTTCTGGGATTGATTTTGATAAAAGCATGGTCAGCCTGGTTTTAGTATGATCCAGCTATCATCCGTCGTATTTTGTGCAGTTTATCCTATTATAAAAGACAGGTCACATTCTGGTATTCCTATACCAGGATGTGACCTGTTTGTTTATGCTGATTGGATGAATGGTTAATTAGGTTGGCATTGACAAATCATAGACAAAATAATAATATGTCTATATAAATAACTTTGGGAAAGTGGTGTCCCTATTGGATCTCAGTGAACGTTTCTGGAATGCTTCCATAGATGAACTCAAGGAAGGCTATGTGGAGGAAGGACCGGTATGGGTATGTCTCTTGTGCGGCAAGACGTTGGAAAAAGGGATCATCTACCCGGATCATGACGTGTTATACGAAGCCAAGCGTTACATGACTGTTCATATTCAGCGCGAGCATGGGTCGGTGTTTCAATATCTGTCGGGCCTCGATAAGAAACTGACAGGACTGACGGAGCATCAGAACCGACTGCTGCAGCTGTTCTATGAAGGAATGAATGATAAAGAAGTTCAGCAGGCGCTGGGCATAGGCAGTGCATCGACCATACGAAATCATCGGTTTGCCTTGAAGGAGAAGGAACGGCAGTCCAAGGTTCTGCTGACATTAATGGAACTGCTGAAGGAGAAGGATCGTCATGCGCCTTCCATGGTGGAAATACCCAAGCAAGCCAAGATGGTGGATGAGCGTTACAACGTTACGGAAGAGGAGCGTCAATCCATTCTGGCCAAGGTGTTTCCCGAAGGGACCGAGGCTCCGCTGAAGACGTTTAAGCTCAAAGAGAAGCAGAAGTACGTTGTATTGCGGGAAATAGCTGCCCGTTTCAAACCCGGGGTCATGTACTCCGAAAATGAAATCAACGATATGATCGGACGGGACAATCCGGATTACGTGACGATCCGCCGATATCTGATTGAATACGGTTTTTTGGATCGCAGGGATGATGGAAGCCAGTATTGGTTAACGACCTAGACGGCAGTATAGAAGGAGGATGTAACGACAATGAGCCGCAGACAGGAATTAAATCAAATCTACAAGGAAATCAAGATTGAAGCAGGTGTATATCAGATTCGAAATACAAAGAACGGCAAAATATGGGTTGCCGGAACGAATAATCTGAAGACCATCAACGGCAAGCGTTTTGAGCTGCAGATGGGAACGAGTTACAACAAGCAGCTTCAGCAGGAATGGAAAGAGTATGGGGATGACGCTTTTGTCTTTGAGATTCTGGAGACGATTGAACCGAAGCAGGACCCGTTCTATGATCTGAAGGATGCGGTCAGCAAACGGGAGGCCTATTGGATCGAAAGACTGGAACCTTTTGGCGAAAAGGGATATAACGTGGTAAAAAAATAAGGCTTTTCTGTGGCAGTTTTCTGAGTGGGAAAGATATCATATGCCTTCCATTTGCATATCGTAGCAAGGGTGGGATATGATTAATTCAGCGGCTTAAATCGCTTCCTTTCCTACTTTTTACTACATGAAAGCGAGACGTGAACACTATAATGAGATCCATAGCATGGGTGACCGACAGCACGAGCACAATCGATCCTGCATTCGCCAAAGACAATCATATTTATATTGTGCCTTTGAGGTTGATTCTTGGACAGGATGCATACCGTGAAGGTATAGACATTTCGGCTGAAGCCTTTTATGAGAAGATGAAGGATGAACCGAAAGTCAGCAGCTCGCAACCTCCTATCGGAGAATTCATAGAATTATATGAAGCTCTGAAAGTAAAGTACGATGATATTATTGCAATTCACTGTTCATCCGAGCTCAGCGGAACGTTGAATTCATCGATGCAGGCGGCAGAGATTGCTGAGGTCCCCGTGATTGGCATTGATTCTCAAGCGGGAGCGTATCCGGTACGTGAAATGATTATATCCGGGATTCACTGGCATCGTCAGGGTGATACCGTGCAAGTCATAAAAGAGAAAATCCAGTCCATGGTGCAGAACATGTCCTTCTACCTCATTCCCGCAAGCCTGCATCGGCTTCATAGCAGTGGTCGGGTGTCCGGGACACAGCTGCTTCTGAGCAATCTGCTCCGCATTCATCTGCTGCTGCGTTTTGATGAGGGCAAAGTCATTGTGGAAGAGAAGATTCGGACCTTCAAGAAAGCCAAGCAGAGAATGCTGGACCTCATGAAATTGGATATCGAGAAAATTAAGAAGGTGTGTATCATGCACGCAAACAACGTTACGGAGGCTGAAGAGATCCAAAATGAAATCAGCGGGGCGCATCCTGCCCTGAAGACCGAAATCATGACCTTTATTCCTGTTGCGGGTATCCACGCAGGTGAAGGCACGATTGCGATGGCGTGGATTAAGCATCACCCCGCCTATTCATAGTTACGCTAAAGATCCTGCCTGCAGATTTCGGTCTGCAGGCTTTTGTATCCGATTCGAATCGATGGTTGATGGTTGTATATGTATTAGGGAATCATAACACCGGAAAGGAATGAGGAGCAATGAAGGTGATCATCACGCAAGCTGAGGCCATGCAAAAGAATATATGGGATGAAATTATGCTGATGTTCGGGCGAACGGATGAGGATGAAGTGTGGGAGTCGGAGCAATTTATATTAACGGAAGAGCAAGCCCGCAAGCTGGGACTGCTCCGATAGGCAGTCAACGGGCCGCAGCCGATGCGGCTCTCTTCATGAGGCTAAACGCCTGTCTGTGATTCAGGCTAAGAGGAAATCATGTTAAGATGGAAGGACTCTGCTTATCGGAGCACGAATATAGTTAGTGAGCATAAGGAAGGTGAAGATGTTGAAGCGTATCACAAAATGGATGTATTTCGGGATGCTGATGGTCATCTTGATGGTAGCTCTGGCAGGTTGTCAAGGCGGATCAGAGACGGGAGGCCCTGCGAACAACGGGCAAGGAGCTTCACCATCGGAGCAGGGACAGGAATCTCAGAACCTGCCACCGGATGAAGGGGATCCGTCATCTTCGCCAGAAGAAGACGAGGGAGGGAAGCCCCCCGCGAACGCTCCTCAGAATGCGGTAGACAAGCTGATGTCTACGATGACAGTGAAGGAGAAGATAGGCCAGCTGGTTCTTGTCGGGATCGAGGGGACCACCCCGGACGATACTTCACGTAAATTGCTGAAGGAATATCATGTGGGCGGGTTTATTTTTTTCAAGGATAACATCGAGAGCACCGAGCAGTCGGTACAGCTGTTGAATGATTTGAAAAAAGCGAATGCAGCCAATCCAGTGCCATTATGGCTCAGCATAGATGAAGAGGGCGGACGGGTTACCCGTTTCCCGGATGAATACGTGAAGCTGCCGTCGAGCGGCGAAGTGGGAAGCCGTCAAGATCTGGAATTAACCAAGAATGTGGGCGGTCTTATCGCGCGGAAGGTATCGGGACTTGGACTTAATATGGTATTTGCTCCGGTACTGGATATTGACAGCAATCCGAACAATCCGGTGATCGGCGATCGCTCTTTTGGAACAACAGCTGAGGAAGTTAGCTCGCAAGGGATAGCTTCCATGAAGGGTATTCAGGAGAAGGAAGTTGTGCCCGTTGTGAAGCATTTCCCTGGACACGGTGATACATCGGTTGATTCTCATCTCGGTTTGCCTGTCGTTGAGCATAATCTGAAACGTCTGCATGAGCTGGAGCTGGTTCCGTTTCAACAAGCGATCGATGATGGAGCTGATGTTGTGATGGTTGCCCATCTGCTGATGAAGAGCATTGATCCTGATACGCCGTCCTCTTACTCCAAGCCGGTCATAACCGATTTGCTGAGAGAAGAGATGGGGTTTGATGGCGTGGTCATAACGGACGATATGACGATGGGGGCCGTTTCCGGTAATACGGACGTAGGAGAGGCTTCCGTACAGTCCATTCTTGCGGGAAGCAACATCGTTCTGATCGGTCATGAGTATGCGCAGGAGGAAGCCGTCATCCAAGCACTGACCGAAGCGGTTGACAGCGGTGTGATATCTGAGGAACTGCTGAACGACCGGGTAAGGACAACGCTCGAATTGAAGGATAAGTATCGGTTAAGTGACGAGCCGGTCAAGGTTCCGGATGTAAAACAGCTGAATGCAGATACGAAAGCAGTAATAGATCAGATGAAGTAAACGTAGCATATGTAAAGAATAAGGAGTTACCCCTCTTAAGGGACGGAACACCCTTGGCAGCCATCATCTGCTGCAGGAAATAAACAAACCCGATCTCGTAATGAGATCGGGTGATCTGGATTAGAATATATTAGAAGTTGATATAGTGTAAGAAATATGCTAGAATGAAGGATAAATAACTATTGGCTTAATGTCATAATGATCTAATGCTAGATTAGCATGAAAATATGGGATTGTCAACAGGGGGGCATAAAATGGAGAACCGTCAGAATGCGGATTTTGCATTGGAACGTGAGGTTACGGATACAGAGAAAACGGCAAATTCTCCGGCAGAGGATTTTTCGGTTCACGACGATCTCTCACTTCCGCCAGGCATCAAGATTAGTGATCCGGTTCGCATGTACCTGAAAGAAATCGGTCGTGTTCCCCTCCTCTCAGCCGATGAAGAAGTGGAGCTGTCCAAACGAATAGAGGAGGGAGATGAAGAAGCAAAGCGCCGTCTGGCCGAAGCGAATCTTCGTCTCGTTGTAAGTATAGCAAGACGCTATGCTGGTCGGGGAATGCAGTTCCTTGATCTGATTCAAGAAGGTAATATGGGCCTGATCAAAGCCGTGGAGAAGTTTGACTATTCGAAGGGCTTTAAGTTCAGCACGTATGCCACTTGGTGGATACGTCAGGCGATTACCCGCTCCATCGCTGACCAAGCGAGAACCATCCGGATCCCTGTTCACATGGTTGAGACCATCAATAAGCTTGTTCGTGTGTCCAGGCAGCTCCTTCAGGAGCTTGGCCGTGAGCCAACACCGGAAGAAATCGGGAAAGAGATGGATATCACACCGGAAAAGGTACGCGAGATCCAGAAGGTATCACAAGAACCTGTATCGCTGGAAACGCCGGTCGGCGAGGAAAGCGACTCCAACCTGGGTGATTTCATTGAAGATCAGGATGCCTTGGCACCGGCAGATGCCGCAGCGTTTGAACTGCTGAAGGAGCAGCTGGAGGAAGTGCTGGATACCCTCACAGAACGTGAAGAGAATGTGCTTCGGCTGCGCTTTGGACTTGAGGATGGACGGACTCGCACGCTGGAGGAAGTCGGTCAGGTCTTCGGTGTTACGCGTGAACGCATTCGGCAGATCGAAGCGAAGGCGCTGCGCAAGCTTCGTCATCCAAGCCGCAGCAAACGGCTTAAGGATTTCCTTGAATAAATCCTAGGAATTGTAAAAGCTTATAATGAATCCCTTGGTTATGGTCTATAGGCTGTAATCAAGGGATTTTTTGCTATTTATTCCATGTGTCCCTTCAGATTGACACCACCCGAGCAGTTGCATCATAATGATGTAACATCCCCACATTTAGTAAGGATTATGGTGTTGAATGTGAACGAATAGGGAGTGACATGTCTACGATGACTTTACATACATCTGCAATTGACCGATTGTGCAAACGCAATGTGGAGCTGTCTGCTTTTTCAACGTACGGGATCGGCGGCTCAGCCCATTATTTAGCTATGCCTGAAACCGCCAATGACCTGGCGGAACTGCTGCAGGAATGCAACAAACGCGGGATGCCATGGTACATTTTCGGGATGGGCTCGAATATTCTGTTTCCAGATGAACCGAAGCACGACCTGGTGTTTATATCGCTTAAAAACCTGGTGGATCTGAGGGTATCCGAAGGAAAATGGCACGTTTCATCCGGAACGCCGATGTCTTTGCTCTCTCTGATGGGATTGTTGGGCGGGACGGACCTTCTCGACTTTACCTTTTTGCTGCCAGGCTGCGTCGGGGCCGGCATCTATATGAATGCCAAATATAACGCACGCCAAATCTGTGATATTCTGGATACCGTTTATTATATCGATACAACGGATCCAAGCTTGAGCGTACAGTCCATTCCCGTATCGGAATGTTTGTTTGCCTACAAACAATCCATATTCCAGCAGCGTCCCTGGATTGTTGTAGGGGCCGATCTTAACATTCCGGTCAGCTCGGAAGAGCAGATCAACACGACTTCCGTGCTGCTCACGGATTGGAAGACTCGCGGGAGTCACCCATCCTCATTGCCATCTTTCTTCTCGTTCTTCCTGGGCGAGGTTCATGCGCTGGCAGGCAAGGGGATTCAGACGCCGCAGTCGATGCTCGACATCATCAAGTACCGGACGAGTAAACGCCATTTCGACTACCCATCCTGCGGTTCTGTGTTTAAGAATAATTATGATTACGGGGTTGCGGTAGGCTCGCTCGTAGACCAGCTGAACTTGAAGGGGACGGAGTATGGCGGTGCCATCATCTCTCCGCACCACGGAAACATGATTCTGAACCAGAAGCATGCCAAAGCTACGGACATTCTGTATTTGATGAATCTGATATCAGAGTCTATCAACAATCAATTTGGATTCGTTCCGGAACCGGAGATTGTGCTGGTATAAACCCGGCGCAAAAATAATCTCTGTAAAGGAATTGGAATAAGTAGAATTTAACGCTATAATCAGATAGGTGATCATCTGTTTATTGGTATAAACGATGAAATTTCATGTTGCGAGAGGGGCATTCTATATGGCTAAAACATTAATTTTTGGACACAAAAATCCGGATACGGACACCATCTGCTCTGCTATTGCTTATGCTGATTTGAAAAACCAGCTGGGTCTTTCCGCTGAGCCTGTACGGCTTGGAGACGTAAATGGGGAAACGCAATACGCGCTCGATTACTTCAAGGTTGAAGCACCTCGTTTCGTTGAGACTGTCGCGAATGAAGCAGACGAGGTTATTCTTGTTGACCATAATGAGCGTCAGCAAAGCGCCAGCGATATAGATCAGGTTCGCGTTGTTGAGGTCATTGACCACCACCGTATCGCGAATTTTGAGACAAGCCATCCGCTGTACTATCGTGCCGAGCCTGTAGGCTGCACAGCTACCATCCTGAACAAGATTTACAAGGAAAAGGGTGTAACGGTTCGTAAGGAGATTGCTGGCCTGATGCTCTCTGCCATCATCTCGGACTCCTTATTGTTCAAATCCCCTACTTGCACGGATGAAGATATCGCTGCTGCCCGCGAGCTTGCTGAGATCGCTGGCGTGGATGCAGACAGCTACGGTCTGGACATGCTGAAGGCAGGCGCAGATCTGAGCGACAAAACGATCGCTCAATTGATTTCACTCGACGCCAAGGAATTCCAAATGGGCGGAGCTAAAGTTGAAATCGCACAGGTTAATGCGGTTGACACCAATGATGTATTGTCCCGTCAAGCCGAGCTCGAAGATGCCATTCAGGGCATTATCGCAGATAAAAATCTGGATCTGTTTGTGTTCGTAGTGACGGATATTCTGAACAACGATTCGATCGCTCTTGCCCTTGGCAAAGAGTCCAAAGCTGTTGAGAAAGCGTACAATGTGTCTCTGTCGGAGAACAAGGCGCTTCTTAAAGGCGTGGTGTCACGCAAATCGCAGATCGTTCCTGTTCTGACTGAGGCGTTTAATCAATAATTCAGATGATGTAAGCACAAGCCTGACCATCGCTGATTCATTCAGCGGGTCAGGCTTGTTTTGTCATTTTTTAGTGTTGACTGTTGATGGCATTGTAGATTTTAATCGCTGTTGCTGTGATAAGCGCTTACGAAGATTGAAATATTGTAATGAAATTACATCGAATTGACATCCTTTTTAGAGGCCGGATTCGTATAATGAAGATACAACCGAGAAGTACATAGTAAAGAGTTTCAAGTCCCAGCATTTGGTTTAAAAATAAATTAGAATGCTGTGAACGTTGTGAACGTTGTGAATATGCCGGGATAGACCCGATGGATTCAGTCCTATTCGACGAGAGGGAGCGATGAGAAGATGAAGAAGTCGGCTTGGAGTTTGGGAGCGATGATGCTGCTTGTACTCATCATGATGACAACCGTTGGCGTAGCCTCGAGCAACAATTATGAGCCGGTTCCGAAAGCTTCGAATCAGGAAACTGCCTATATAAACGGGCTTGAGCTTAGAGACGGCAAGGTTTACCT
The DNA here is from genome assembly GCF_004000885.1 of Paenibacillus glucanolyticus NBRC 15330. Taxonomy (GTDB): domain Bacteria; phylum Bacillota; class Bacilli; order Paenibacillales; family Paenibacillaceae; genus Paenibacillus_AQ; species Paenibacillus_AQ glucanolyticus. The sequence goes on along the minus strand of NZ_BIMC01000001.1, from coordinate 599,634 downwards.
GACGGTCGATCCGATCAAATGGTACGAGGGCGAGGAAGCGAATCAGATATTCCGCGAGCGTGAGCAGGATCCCGAGATGACAGAAGCTCCGGATGGATACTATATCGTAAACGATACGGAAGAGCAGATTGAGCTTGCGGTAGCCGACGATGCAGAAGTGCTGCTTCAGCTGTACGATCATACCGGGCGATATGAGGATGCGCAGATTTCCTGGAATCAGATGGTGAGTTTGAACAAGTTCACGGACATCTACCACAAGGACGACATCGTTGACATGAAATGGTTCCCGTTTCATATTACCGTTGAAGATGGTGTCGTTGTGAAGATCATACAACAATACGTGCCTTAAAACATATGGAACATATTAAGAAACAATGATAGAAGCTAACGAATAAAAGCCGCTCCACTGGTTAGGGATAACCGATGGAGCGGCTTTTGCGTTGCCCATTTTTAGGTGCCAGGCGTGAGCTTGTGAATCTTAGCGGGTGTGTTTCATCGGTTGGAGTTTCCCGTTCACCACATCACTGACAAACGGAGCAATTTTGGATTTGCGCTCCTCATATTCTTCCTTTGTCATTTTGCCTTCCGACAGCTTCTGATCCAGGCGCTTTGTGATGGCTTGGACTTGTTGATCAATGACGGACTGGACAGGCACGTCCCTTTCCTTCGCAATCTGAGCCAGCGATTTTCCGGATTGGAGCGACTGCTTGAGTTCCTCCGGTGTTGTCTTCAGAAGCTTGGCAAGCTCCTCGCTATCCGAGATCAGTCTGCCATGACGTTGATGCATCCGCTGCTTCTGCCATCCGCCCTTGGCATCCAGCAGCTTATCTGCAGCCGCAGCGTAATCGACGGATTTGCCAAGCTGTTTCGGATGGGAGGCGATTTTTTCTTTTAGCAGCTCGATTACCTTGGCTTTGATCGCCTCCCGGGAAATACCTTGATCCTTGGCTATTTCCGCGAGCGAGGAGGTCTTGAGTTTATCGCGGAGAACCTGAGGCTCCAGCTTCAGAAACTCCGAGATTGCCTTAAACATATGACCGGGTTTATGTTGCCCGTTCTCGTCCCTGGAAGAGGGAACAGCTGGTGATTCGGTCTGCTGTCCGGCCGGTTCATCCGCAGAAACGGAGACAGGAAGATAAGCGAGGCCCATGACTACAGCGATGGTGAGAAACACCATTCGCTTCACAAACTTCAAATGGGTTGCCATTGTTGTTTACCGCCTTTCTTGGTGTGGGGTCTTACAGCCATCATTCTTTCCCGCTAAACTGAAATCATCCTTAAAATAACCTTAAAATGGGATGAAAATACATAAATTGAATTTTCACGCATCAAATTGACCATTCTATGAAACTATCGACTCTTCTCTGCTAATATGCTATCATGGAGTCTTGATAACGTGTTAAAGTGAAAAAGCAGTTTACATATGATGTGGATTTATATACATCCTGAATATGACTGCGTTTCATGCCAACGAGGAGGATTTTTTTGATGAAAAAGATAGCATCCGTATTAGCAGGATTTATGCTTCTATTAACCGTGGTTGGCTGCTCAAGCTCGTCAGGCGGGGGTAATGAGCTGGTTGTCGGGATTGACGACAAGTTCGCGCCGATGGGATTCCGCGATGAGAGCAATGAAATTGTCGGCTTTGATATTGATTATGCCCGTGCTGCCGCCGAGAAAATGGGCAAGGAAGTGAAATTCCAGCCCATTGACTGGAAAGCCAAGGAATCCGAGTTGAGCAGCGGCCGCATTGATTTGATATGGAATGGCTACACCATCACCGATGAGCGTAAGGAGAAAGTGCTGTTTACGAAGCCATATCTGGAGAACAGTCAGGTTGTAGCAGTATTGTCCGATTCCGCTATTAGCTCAATCCAAGACTTGGCTGGCAAGCAGGTTGGCTTGCAGTCGTTGTCTTCGGCAGCGGATGCATTAAGTGCCAATGAAATTCATGCCCAGGTGGAGAAAATCTCTGAATTCCCGGACAATGTGCTGGCTCTGAGCGACTTGAAGAATGGGCGCGTAGATGCCGTAGTCATTGACGAAGTGGTCATGAAATACTACATGTCCAAGGAAGAGGGAACATACAAGATCCTGGAGGAGTCCCTTGCCCCGGAACAATATGGGATCGGGGTTAAGAAAGGCAACGAAGAGCTGCTGGAAAGCCTGCAGAAAGCATTGGATGAGATGAACGCCGATGGCACGGCAGCTAAGATTTCCGAGAAATGGTTTGGCGAAGACAAGGTGCTGAAGTAAGTCAACCCATGAGGATGCGACCCATCCTTCCATAGGAATCCCATGAAACCGGACTTTGATCAAAGGCTCCGGTTTTGTGTTCCAATCAATCAGTTAACGATATCTTTGAAGAACTTCAAGGGTGAAGGAAGTTTTTCCAATAGGAGTTAGGGATATATGAGTATGGATTACATCGTTCAAATCAGCAAACCGATGCTGGAGGGTGCTCAGACTACGATATTATTGTTCTTTATTGCAATCATTGCATCCATCCCGCTCGGGTTTGTATTCACGTTAATGGTCAGAAGTGCCATCAAGCCGCTGGCTTGGCTTGCCAATACGTACATCTATGTGTTTCGGGGAACGCCGCTGCTGCTCCAAATGCTGTTTTTCTGTTTTGGTCTGCCGGTGCTGCCGGTCATTGGAGAATATCTCGTGCTGGACCGATTTGTAGCGGCATGTCTGGCATTTGTATTAAACTATGCTGCGTATTTTGCGGAAATCTTCAGAGGGGGCCTTCTGGCGATCGACAAAGGACAGTATGAAGCGTCCAAGGTGCTGGGATTGAACAAATGGCAGACAACCACGAAGGTCATTCTGCCCCAGATGTTTCGCGTGGCACTTCCGGCAGTCTCCAACGAATCGATTACGCTGGTGAAGGATACGGCGCTGCTGTATGCAGTCGCTGTCCCGGAACTTTTACATTTTGCCTATACTGCTGTCAATCGTGATTTTACGATTATGCCGTTTTTTATTGCGGGTGTCATTTATCTGCTGATGACGCTGGTGCTGACGTTGTTCTTTAAATTTCTGGAACGACGATTTAAATACGAATAGAAGGACTGTCGTGTTATGGCCATTATTGAAGTATCCCATATGAAAAAATCCTTCGGCCATCTGGATGTGCTGAAGGACGTCAGCTTTGAAATTCAAAAGAATGAAGTGATTGCCGTCATCGGTCCGTCCGGTTCAGGAAAGAGCACCATGCTCCGCAGCCTGGTGCATCTGGAGGAGATCAACGGGGGATCCATCAAGGTACAGGATCAATACCTTGTGAAGGATGGCGTGTATTCCAATCACTCGCAGATCAAAGCCATCACTTCCCGCATGGGGATGGTATTCCAGCATTTCAACCTGTTTCCTCATCTTACCGTACAGGAGAACCTGGGACTTGCACCTAAACATGTCAAGAAGTTAACCAAGGAAGAAGTCAGGTCCAATAGCGCTGTGCTTCTGCAAAAGGTCGGTTTATCCGAAAAAGCAGAGGTATATCCCGGGAATCTGTCGGGGGGACAGAAGCAGCGTGTTGCGATTGCGAGAGCCCTGATGATGAATCCGGACATTATGCTGTTTGATGAACCGACGTCAGCACTGGACCCGGAATTGACGGGTGAGGTCCTTGCGGTCATTAAGCAATTGGCCGAGGAACATATGACGATGGTGATTGTGACCCATGAGATGAGTTTCGCCAAGGAAGTAGCCGACCGGATCATCTTTATGGACAACGGACAGGTCATGGAGTCCGGAAGCCCGGATCAACTATTTCATCAACCGAAGATGGACCGTACCCGGGAATTCTTAAACCGGGCGATGCGCTAATGATAGACTGGCTTGAAGCTGAATCGGAAGATCGGCTTACTGCCGGTCTTTTTTTTCTGCGAAAAAGTTAAATTTTTTAGTGAAAGCGTTTAATTTATTGGTTGACGGAATCGGATTTGATCGATATCATTGTTTTAGAGATTGTTAAATTGTTTCATATAAATATCTATAAAACAACAGCGAGGAGCGGGTTAATCCATGAGTCATGTCATTACCATTCATTCAGATTTGTCAAAAGGTAAGATCAATCGCAATATTTATGGTCATTTTTCCGAGCATTTGGGTCGCTGCATCTATGAAGGGATATGGGTTGGGGAAGATTCACCGATTCCAAATACGGAAGGGATCCGCAATGATGTCCTGGAGGCGCTGAAACAGTTGAATATTCCGGTGCTGCGCTGGCCGGGCGGTTGTTTTGCGGACGAATATCACTGGAAGGATGGCGTTGGTCCGAGCGAGAACCGCAAGCAAATGGTTAACACGCACTGGGGCGGCGTTGTGGAGAACAATCACTTCGGCACGCACGAATTCCTGCGTCTCTGCGAGCTTTTGGATTGCGAGCCATACATATCGGGCAATGTCGGAAGCGGTACGGTACAGGAGATGTCGGAATGGGTGGAATATATGACTTTCGACGGCGTGTCGCCCATGGCGGCATGGCGTCAGGAGAATGGCCGTGAGAAGCCTTGGAACGTGAAGTATTTTGGCGTGGGGAACGAGAATTGGGGCTGTGGCGGCAATATGCGGCCGGAATATTATGCGGATCTGTATAGACGCTATCAGACCTATGTACGGAACTATGGCGATAACAAAATCTATAAGATTGCTTGTGGTCCGAATGTAGACGATTATCGCTGGATGGAAACCGTGATGAGGGAAGCCCATCCATTCATGGATGCCATCAGCCTTCATTATTACACCGTTCCGGGCGAATTCTGGACAAGTAAAGGCGCTGCTACCGGGTTCAGCGAACAGGAATGGTTCACTACCATGAAGAAGGCGCTTCACATGGATGAGCTGATCACAAGACACTCCGCCATTATGGACCAGTATGATCCGAACAAGCGCATTGGCCTGATCGTGGATGAGTGGGGGACCTGGTTTGATGTTGAACCGGGCACCAATCCGGGGTTTCTGTATCAACAGAATACCATTCGCGATGCTTTGGTGGCAGGTCTAACGCTGAATATCTTCCATGAGCATAATGACCGGGTCGTGATGGCGAACATTGCGCAGATCGTTAATGTGCTTCAGTCCGTCATCCTGACGGAAGGTGAGAAGATGCTCCTTACTCCGACCTATCATGTGTTTGATATGTATAAAGTGCATCAGGATGCCGAACGCCTTGCCACCCACTACAGCGTAGCCGATTATGAGATGGACGGCGAGAAGATTCCGCAAGTATCGGTGACAGCCTCTAGAGATCAAGCTGGTAAAATTCATGTAAGCTTGTGCAATGTGAGCCATGTGGAGCAGAGTGATGTGAGCATTCAACTTCGGGGTTTAAGCGGAGCGGTGTCCGGAATCACAGGACAGCAGCTTGCTTCCGGCTCGCTGGACGCTCATAACACCTTTGAATCACCGGATGTACTCAAGCCGACACCATTCGAAACATTCGAACTGCAAGGGGACGTGTTATATGCGAAGCTCCCGCCGATGTCCGTCACCGTTCTTGAGATTACGGCGGAATAAGCGAAGTTATGACAGATCATCGGTGTAAAGGTTGTCATGACGATTACCGGATCAGCGATAAACAAATCGCACGCGTTCTATCCTCCCCGGTGTTTGCATCGGACCGGTGCGTGCCGGATGAGGAGTATGAAACCCGTCTTCGTGCGTGCTTCTCTTGTCCAAAGCTGCAAGGGGACACGACGTGCACGCTGTGCGGCTGCATCGTACAGATCGCAGCAAAGCTGAAAGACAAGAGATGCCCATATCCGGGGCAAGACCGTTGGTCGGTTGCCAGTAGCGCTTCATAGAAGATTATAGTCAAGCCTGCCTCTCATGTATGGGTCATGGGGGCAGGCTTTTTTAGTATGGGACAACTTCAATCATCTTTACATGAACTTACAACCTATGTTATGACTATTAGAAAAAAAGATCGTCAGGATAGGGTGTGAACATGAAAAGAGGGGGCTTCTTTCTATACTACTGGACCGCGCATTCGAGCATTTCGCTGGCAGGCGTTGTCTATATCATGGTACTGACCACCTTTATGTATCAGGAATCCGGCTCGGCCTTTATTGCCGCGTTGTTCCCGCTGTTTAACGCAGTGGCACGGTTTGTCGCCGGCTTTACGGCTCCGCTTGTCATGGAGAAATTCGGCTTCTCCAAGCTTCTGGTAAGGCTTCAAGTCATGAAAGCTCTGTTGTTAACTGGATTGGTCATTGCATTCCCATACATATCATCTCAGGTTTCCATATTGTGTATGTTTATCTTGTTCATTGCTTTTACCGAAGGATGGGGAAACCCGCTCATCCAGTCCATGGTTCCGAGATTAGTTGCACCTGACCGATTGGTTAAGGCCAACAGCTCACTATCCGTGACCAGCCAATCCTTGCAGATTGCAGGTTATACCTTTACGGGCTTTCTAGTTGTACGGTTTGGACATATGCCGACTTTAATCATGAGCTGCGTACTCATCTGGGTATCCGTCTTGTCCCTTTGGATCGCAGCGCGCTCCATGAAGGCGAAGGAAACGGCTGCGGCTGGACGAGAAAAACCAAGCTGGGAAGTGATTCGTGAAGGCTGGTTCTACCTGTGGAGAAATCCTACATTAAGAATCGTCACGATCATGGATATGATTGAAGGGATTGCCGGAACCATATGGGTGGGAGCGATCACGCTGGTATATGTCAAGGAAGTGCTGCATCAAGGCGAAGCTTGGTGGGGATTTATTAACGCCAGTTATTATGTGGGCGCCATTGTGGGTGGGTTACTGATGCTGCTGCTGTCTTCCTTTATCCAGAAAAATCTGATTCCATGCATGGCTGTAGGTTCAGCGGTGTTCAGTTTGCTTACCCTGTGGTATGGTCTGAACAGTATCCCGATTGTGGCTTTGATCCTGTGCATTGCGATGGGACCAGCCTATCAGCTGAGGGATGTGGCGCAGCAAACGGCTTTCCAATCCAGTGTAGATCATGAGATGCTGCCGAAAGTATACGCTTCACGTGATATCCTGCTCTCTACGATCACGAGTTTATCAATTGCTGTTATTGGTCTAATAGCCGATACACTCGGCATTCGTATGGTGTATATTGTGGGTTCGATCTGTATTGCGATATCCGCAGGGTTGTCGTTCACGCTTCTGAGGTTGCAGAGGAATTCGGCTTTAGCGACAGAATCGAGCGGAAGCAACTTTTCATAAAATGTTATAAAAAGAGCCGTATCTGGATAAGGCCACTGAAAAAGTCGTAGTTTGACGGGGCAGTTAAATTCATGAAACAAAAGGCGACCTTCATTTCCCAGTAGTAGGGAATGAAGGTCGCCTTTTTGCTTCCCTGGTATATTTCGGTTGATGCAAGCTTGGTTTCTATACTTTTTACATAAATCATAAGCAATTTTACATGGGCATAACCCTTGCAACTTGGCATCAAGTTAGGATGACAACGAACCAGTTAACTCAGGGGAGGGAACACAGGGTGAAAGTAGATTTGCATTGCCATACGAATATATCGGATGGCTCCTTATCTTTCGGCGAGATCGTCGCTTTAGCCAAGCAGGAAGGTGTCGGCTATTTGGCAATTACGAATCATGATACGACCAAGGGTTTGGGGGAAATGGTAGAAGCCGGCGTTAAAAGCGGAGTGGAGATCATTCCCGGAATGGAAATTTCTGCTTACGACTTTGAGAGAAATCGTAGAGTCCATATTCTGGGATACTATATCGAAGAGGGGCATCCTGCGCTGGAGGAGATCTGCGAGCCATTGCGGGAAATGCGCCATCAAGCCTCTCTTGTGATGACCAATCGGCTGATCGAAGCAGGCTACAAGATTACATGGGAGCAAATCGAGACTTATGCGAAAGACGGAACGGGTGTTTACAAACAGCATATTATGCATGCTCTGATCGACAATGGTTACACCGACAGCATCTATGGGGATTTGTACAAGGAGCTGTTCGCCCGCGGCGAGAACGGAAAGGCTCCAGGGATTGCCTTTGTCCCGATGAAATATGTTGATGCACGGACGGCGATCCGAGCGGTATTGGAGGCGGGCGGAATTCCGGTTCTTGCTCATCCCGGACAGTACCGCAATTTTGAATTTGTGCCCGAACTGGTAGAGAGCGGACTTGCAGGCATCGAGGTGTGGCATCCACTGCACGGGCCTAAAGATGTGGCGAGAGCGAAAGACTATGCAGCTGAATACGGGCTGATTATGACTGGCGGAACGGATTTTCACGGCTACTATGGCGAGAAGGAAATTGCGCTCGGCAGCATGAATCCGGTTATCAACAGCCTCAATGCCTTAAAAGCTAAAAAAGGAGTTGGCCTGTGATGCATCATATCCATTATCCCCATGCCGGAACGAAGCTATCGACTGGGCTTCATATTCATGAGACAAGCGATGTCGTTAACAGTCATTTTGGAGAATGGACGTCTGTCGGGCCTTCCAATAAGATTTTCGAATCCAGTTTCGGGGATTACACATACACGATGGATGATGTTACGGTGAATTACGCCGAGATTGGCAAGTTCGGCAATATCGCGTCCCATGCCTGCATCAATCCGGTCCAGCACCCGATGGATCGGGTCACACAGCATCATATGACCTATCGTCGGAAAATGTATGATTTCTCGGATACCGATGATGAGGCTTTCTTCGATTGGCGGCGTACGAACCAGGTCACGATTGGACATGACGTATGGATCGGGCACGGTGCAATCATTATGAAGGGGGTTCACATCGGAACGGGGGCGGTTGTCGGCTCCGGCTCCGTAGTTACGAAGGATGTACCTCCGTTTGCCATCGTGGTTGGCATTCCGGCCCGTATGATCCGAATGAGATTTGAGCCTGAGATTGTGGATCAATTATTACAGATTGCATGGTGGGATTGGCCGCGCAATGTTCTGGAGGAACGGTTCGCAGAATTCAACGATATTCAATCGTTTATCGTCAAGTATGGAGTGTAACACAAATTCAGAATATTAGTAATCAGGGAGGGTTCATCGATGTCGGAAGATCAGGAAATCGTCGATAAATTCATATTCGATATTCGTACCGGTATTTATGAGCCTGATGACAAGCTTCCATCCGAGAATGAGGTGGCGGATTTGTTTAAAATCCCGCGGATGACTGTCCGCAAAGCGTATACGACCTTGCATGAGCTGGGCTACATCTATTCGAAGCAAGGCAAAGGAAGTTATGTCCGAAACAGACAGCAGCAAATTCCGCTTGTTCTCTCGAATGTCAGTTTCAGCAAGAAAATGATAGAGCTTGGCTTCAGCTACCAATCAAGCAATATTTTTTGCGAACAGATTTCGCACAACAAGAAAATTTATCAGTTCCTTCAGGTCGGCGAGGAAATTCGGGTATTCCGTATCGGAAGACTTCGGCTGATTGATGGGCGGCCTATTGCATTTCATATTTCATATGTAGCGGAAAGCGTGTTCGATGATATCGCGGCCGAAGGCAGACAGATTACGTCGATGTTCGATTATTACAACAGCAAAGGCTATACCGATTACACATCGACAACTACTGAAATAAGCATCGCCTTTCCTTCGAAAAGCGAGCGCGAGTTGCTGGAATGCTCCAGCCTGATTCCTCTGTTGGTGCTGGAATCAGGCTGCGTGGATGAGCGAACCGGCAAAGTGCTGGAGCATACGCGAGTTTTGTATAGAAGCGACTATTTTACTTATATCATAAAACCGTCCCATGAGGAGGAATGATGAATGCAGCGGAGACAACGGACCGAAATTTTGATCAATGGCTCAAGAGAGATTCCAGCCCGATTGGCGCAGCAAATTATAGACCGTTATGAAGTAAATACGCTTGAACAGCCCAATAACGGGTTGGTTATGATGAAGGTAAGAGAAACATCGCAAAAAAGCTTGTTCTATCTGGGCGAAGTGTTCGTAACAGAAAGCAAGGTGCAAATTGGCCAAGCGATGGGACTGGGACTCGTTAAGGGGCATGAGTCTGAGCTTGCTTACCAGCTTGCCGTCATTGACGCGGCGTATCAGGCCGGAATTGAAGAAACAAAGCATTGGACGGAAGTATTGCTGGCCGAAGAAGAAGTCATCAACCATAAGAAAAAGGCATTCCAGCACAAAGTTCTGCAAACGAAAGTAAACTTTGAAACGATGGACGACGGAAACTAGGGGAGAGCGGCAGATGAAACTAGATCTCGTGCATGATACGCAGCTTGCGTACAGAAAACTGATGGATTCGATGTCCAGACCCGGACTGATCAGCGAGCTTGGTGAGCTTGCAGGGAAAGTTGGACTGAAATTGAACTGTTTTGATGCGACAGTGCTGCTGGCGGCAGTGCTGCTCGATACGGAAGTGACCTTCAAGATTATTTCGGAAAAGGAAGAAGAGATTGTCAGGCTGTTCAACCAGTTGACGTATGCGAAGGCAGCAGAAACGGCAGCAGCTGATTTCATTTTTGTGCTTAACGATGCGAATTCATTCCAGTTAGAAGAGGCGATACGTAAAGCCAAAGCGGGCGATTTGATCCATCCTCATGCATCGGCGACATTTATCGTAGAGGCGGAGCAGATTACGAATGACAATGGACTGGTTCTGTCCGGACCGGGTATTGAAGACACACATCACGTGCAGGTTTCCACCTGTGGAAGCGAAAGCCGGGGAAGCTGGCTGGATGAGCGTGCTTTGAGAAACATCGAGTATCCATTGGGCGTTGATATGATCTTTGTCGACCGTGACTCCCGGACGTTATGTTTGCCGCGGACCACTCAAATCAGTAAGAAGGTGAACAATTAATGGGTTATGTAGCAGTCAAAGGCGGAACGATGGCTATCGAGGAATCGATCCGGCGCTTGAAATACGAGCGGGTAAAAAAGGGCATGGTGCTGGAGGTCGATTCTATTGAGTCTGGTATGAGGGGGCTGATTGATCAGGTTATGTCGGAGAGCAGCCTCTACAGCGAAATACTGGCGGCGATCTCTATTAAGCAGGCGGAAGGCAATCCGGAGGAAGCTGTATTTCTGATGAGGGCTTATCGCTCCACATTGCCCCGCAAACATTATTCCAGAACGATTCATTCCGATGACATGCAGGTGGAACGCAGGATTTCGGCAAGCTTTAAAGATATTCCCGGAGGTCAAATTTTAGGTGCTACGACGGATTTTATCCATAGATTAATCGATTTCGATCTTATGAATGAAACCGAAGAAGAAGTTATGGGCTGGCTGGCGGATTTCGAAAATCAGGATACGTCTGCAGAGGATATGGACAAAACGGATTTGCAACGTTTGCCGAAGGTGCTGGATTATTTGCGGAAAGAGGGCTTGCTTGCGGATTGCGAGAATGATGATCGGGAACCGGATGACGTGACGCGCAAGAGCCTGAAGTTTCCGGCCAGCCGCAGCGAAAGGTTACAGGTACTGACGAGGGGGCAGACAGGAACCGTTACTTCTTTCGCTTACGCCTCTCTGCGGGGCTACGGTCAATTGCACCCGACGGTCGGAGAGCTCCGTGTCGGAGATTTGCCCGTCTATGTAGATAATCCGGTAGGCAGCCTTGACCCGGACGACGCTTATTTTATCGGCAATGTCAAAGTCACTGAGGTGGAAATGCTCATTCCGGTTACGGTCAAGAAAGAGCATGGCAAGAAGGAGATTGAACTTGAGATCGGCTACGGCATTTGCTATGGACAGAACGAGACCAAAGCGATAGCCATGGGGATATTGGATAACACTCTTGGCAGCACGAATCCCGAATTTCCTACCGAAAATCAAGAGTTTGTGCTCTATCATATTGATTCCGTTGAGGCAACAGGATTTGTGTCCCACCTCAAAATGCCGCATTACGTCACCTTTCAATCGAAACTGGACAGTGCGCGGAAGACGAAAAAGGCAGACAAATCTGGTGCGGAGGAGGAGATGAGCGAATGAATATCGCTTACAATTTTGCTTTTTTTGACGAGGGCTCCAAAAGGGAAATTAGACGGTCGACACTAAAGGCAATCGCGATTCCGGGATATCAGGTGCCGTTTGCCTCACGGGAAATGCCGATTGGCCGGGGCTGGGGCACCGGCGGCTTGCAGCTCACCCTGTCCCTGATCGGTAAGAAGGATATGCTGAAGGTCATTGACCAAGGGGCGGACGAATCGGTGAACGCAGTCAATATCAAGAAACTGGTTACCAAGACAACAGGGGTGCGAACCGTGGATGACACGGAGGACGCAACTGTCGTTCAATCCCGGCACCGTATTCCGGAAGTTCCCCTGAAGGAGCATCAGATTTTGATCCTGCAGGTTCCGCTGCCTGAGCCGCTTCGTTATTATGAGCCAAGCGAGTTCGTAACACAGCGGCTGCATGCGGAGCAGGAATACAGCGGCGCATGGCTGATGCTGTTCGAGCAAATTATGAAGTACGGCCATATGTCCACAGGCGCGGACCATCCCGTCATGGTGCAGGACCGCTACGTGATGGCCCCTAGCCCGATTCCGCGCTTTGATAATCCGAAAATGAATTATTCGAAAGCTTTGATTTTGCTTGGCGCAGGCCGGGAGAAGAAGATTTACGCCGTTCCTCCATTCACAAAGGTCGTATCTTTGGCATTTGACGATTATCCGTTCGAGGCCGAAAGCTTTGAGGGAGCCAGCTGCTGGCAGTGCGGAGCTACAGGAGTGTTTCTGGATGAACTGATCGATGAGGGAACAGGGGAGACGTATCATCAATGCAATGATACCAGCTATTGTATCTCCCGATTAAACGCTCGACCGGCGAATCATTAATTTTCCGGCAAACCTAAAAACGCAGCAAAATGTATAGGAGGTAATACAACATGGATGATTTTGACCGGCCGATATTATCTGTTAACCACTTAAGCAAGCAATTCGGACCCGGCTGTATTCATTGTAGCTCGGGACAATCGGATTCATTAATTAAAAACTACTGTCCGACATGCGGCACCGTATACGCATGCCGTGACATTTCGTTCGATCTGTATCCCGGGGAAGTATTCGGTATCGTCGGGGAAAGCGGGAGCGGGAAATCTACTCTGATGCAATGCTTGTATTTCGATCAGGAGGTTACCGAAGGTGAGGCCCTTATTGCCAGCTACAAGAACGGCGAGGCTAACATATTCGAGGAGTCCTCACAACAAAAGCGTTATATTCGCAATCATCAGCTGGGGAAGGTGTATCAAAATCCGATACTTGGCCTGCGGATGGGCTTCTCGTCAATCGGCAATATTGCGGAGAAGCTGATCGCAGCCGGTGGCAGAAATGTCGGAGCGATGGAAGCGAGAGGCCGCGAGCTGCTGGAGCATGTGAATATTCCAATCCGCCGGATGAAGGAACCGCCTAAAAATTTCTCGGGAGGCATGCAGCAGCGCGTGCAAATCGCAAAGGCGCTATCGAACAACCCGCCGATTCTGCTATTGGATGAGGTCACAACCGGACTTGACCTTTCGGTGCAGGCAAACGTGCTTGACTTGATTAAAAAGCTGCAAAGAGAGCTGAACATCAGCATGATTATCGTTTCGCATGATCTTGGCGTCATCCGGATGCTGGCCGACCGGACGATGGTCATGCTGGATGGCAAGGTCATAGAGTATGGTCTGACGGATCAGATTTTGGAGGACCCGCAGCATCGGTATACGCAGCAATTGGTTCACTCGCTGTTATAATCGGCAGACAACAGATGAAAGTAGGGGGAAATATGTATCTCATCACGGGTGGAAAAATCATAACGGAGGAAGCCATACTGGAAGGGTTCGATCTGTTGATCGCCGGCAACCGCATTGAAAAAGTGGTTAAACAAGGAGAATTCAATCCGGATGAAACCATTCAGGTGATTGACGCCGAAGGCGGATATATCTCGCCGGGCTTCATTGACTTGCATTCCGACTACATTGAGCATATGGCAGCTCCCAGACCGACATCCTTAATGGACTTTCATTTAAGCGTTAGGGAGACGGAGAAGGAATTGATTACGCATGGCATCACGACCATGTATCATTCGCTTTCCCTCTTTAAAGACACGGAGTATGCTTATAAGCCGATCCGTGAAACGGAAAACGTAAAGCAGTTAATTGATATTATCGATAAAACCCATCACAGCAAGCATCTGGTTCGCCACCGCTTCCACGCACGGCTTGAAATCGACAACGTTGAAGAGATCGCGAATTTGAAAACTTTTATCGCAGAGAAGAAAGTGCATCTATTATCCTTTATGGATCATACACCGGGTCAGGGACAATACAGAAACTTGGAAATATACCGTGCTACGGTCAAGGGCTACAGCAATAAGAGCGATGAAGAGATCGCACAGATTCTGGAAAGGCATCAGCAGAAAGAGAAGCTTACAATCGACGGCATCCGGGAACTTGCGCAATTTGCCCGGGAGCATCAGATTACGATTGCCTCGCATGATGACGATTCGCTTGAGAAGCTCGAGCTTGTCCAAAGCTTTGGCGCAGTGATCAGTGAGTTCCCGATCACGCTTGAGATTGCATTGAAGGCGAAGGAGAACGGAATGTTTACCATTGCCGGCGCGCCGAACGTGCTGCTGGGCGGCTCGCATAGCGGAAATCTATCTGCGCCGGAGGCGATCCGGGCGGGTAGCATCGATATTCTGTGCAGTGATTATTACCCGGCCGCATTGCTGCACGCCGTATTTGAAATGAACCGCAAGCACGGCATGGATCTGGTCGAGATGTTTAAGCTGGTTACGCTGAATCCTGCCAAAGCGATCAAGCTGGATCATGAGCTTGGTTCGATTCGGGAAGGCAAGACAGCAGACTTGTTAATTATCGAAAAAATTGAACCGAACTTTCCGGTAATTACAGCGGTGTTCGTCGATGGAAGACTTATTCAAAAAACCAATTACCGTTAAACCGGGGGTGGAATTTAGTGGAACCTATACTGAGCATTCATAATTTGTCTAAATCCTTTATGCTTCACAATCTGGATAAACATATTAAAGCCATTGATCGTGTTGATTTCGAGCTGCAGGAAGGCGAATTTGTCGGAATAACCGGGAAGAGCGGAAGCGGGAAATCGACAATTTTGAAAAGTATTTATCGCACATATGTCATCAACGAAGGCAGCATCTGGTACATCTCGAAGAGATTTGGCCGGATGAATTTAGCAGAGGCATCGGAACGGGAAATGGTCTATTTGCGGAAACATGAAATTGGATATGTGTCTCAATTTTTAAATGCAATGCCCCGCACAACCGCAAGAGAGCTGGTAGAGCAGGCCATTGTCGAGATGGGAAACGGGGAAGACTTTGCGAAGCAGGAGGCAGAACATATGCTGGCCCACTTCGAACTGGATGAATATTTGTGGGACAGCTACCCTGCAACATTCTCCGGGGGAGAGAAGCTGAGGCTTAACATAGCCAGAGCGATGGTGAAGCATCCGAGGCTGCTGCTGCTGGATGAGCCGACGGCAAGCCTCGATAATGCTTCCAAGATCAAGGTCAGAGAATTGCTGGAACAGCTGATGCGCGAAGGGACAACGATGCTGGGGATTTTCCATGATCTTGAGTTCATGAAAAATTTGTGTCATCGCGAATACAACATGCAGAACGGAATTTTTAGCGCTATTTAATAAATGGGAATTATTACTCCTCTTAATAAAAGTAAACATATAAGTTAATTCCTATATAACATGTAATCTATATTGTATTAATTGCGAGGCATTGCTAATTAGGCTAACTTAATCAGTTTAAATTAGAAGAGGTGACTATTGTGAAAAAATTGTTGTCTATTATCCTGGCTTTAGTTATAGTAACGATTTTTGCTGGTTGTTCGTCCAATTCGGCTGGCAGCGACACGCTTACCATTGCATGGCTACCGAATGAATCCGGCGCCGATCTTGGAGAAGCTCGCGATGAAATCGGTAAGGTGATCGAAGAAGCGACCGGCAAGCAAGTAAAGCATCAGACGACAACCGATTATATTATTACGATTGAAGCGATTGCAAACGGCAACGCCGATCTCGCGTTCTTTGGTCCTCAAGGTTATATCGAAGCTCACGATAAAAACGAAAAAGTTTTGCCGCTTGTCGTACCGAGCGGATCATCAGGAACATTGGACGATGCAGTTTACTACAGCTGGCTGGCTGTTAAGAAAGGCAACGAAGACGAATACAAGGATGGTGACGGATTTAAAATCGATCCGATTGCCGGCAAGAAAATGTCCTTCGTGTCCACAAGCTCCACTTCCGGCTTTAAAGTACCATCGTCCGGTATCGTAGGATACTTCAGCAAAATGGATTCGTATAAAGAACTGAAAGCCGATGACCTGCTGGAAGGCGGCAATGGAAAATTTTTCAGTGAAGTGCTTTACGGCAACTCCCATCAAGGTTCCGCAGTTAACTTGCTGAACGGCAAAGCAGATGTAGCGGCGTTTTGCGATTCATGCGTAAATAACTATGTTGAACGGGTAGACGGCGAGGAGAACAAAGCGGGAGCCGTTTACAAAGTGAAGGACGATGCTGAAGAACCGTTCAATGCATTCAAGGGAGAAGAGTTTGAACTGATTTCGGTTACTCCGGTGTTGAACTCTCCATTCGTAGTGAATACAGACAACGTGGATCAAGCTACGGTGGACAAACTGCTCGCGGCTTTGACTTCTGACGAAGTTACAAATAATCCGAAAGTATTCGTTCCGAAGGATTCCGGGTTTTCAGGCATTTTCGCGAAATCCGGAGACGAGAAACTGCTTCCGGTTGATGACGCATGGTTTAACCCGATCAGAGAATTGTCCAACTAATCGCATCAAAGGGGAAAACAAATGAAAGCATTATTGGAAGTGCGACGGGTATCGAAGAAATATGGCAATGGGAGCACAGCTTTGTCCGACGTCAGCTTCAGCATTCAAGAAGGCGAATTTGTTTCCATCATCGGACCATCGGGAGCGGGGAAATCCACTCTCCTTCGATGCATCAATCGGATGATAGAGGTAAGCAGCGGAGAAGTTGTGTTCCAGAATGTGAACGTTACAAAGTTGGGTAAAAAGCAGTTGAAGCAAGTCAGAAGAACGATCGGCATGATCTTTCAGCATTATAATTTGGTAAACAGACTCAGCGTTATCGAGAATGTGCTGCACGGCAGGCTTGGCTATAAGTCGACACTGGCCGGTATGCTGGGTTTGTACAACGAAGAGGAAAAGAAGAAAGCTGTAGAAATATTGGCCATGCTCGGATTGCAGGACCAAATCTACAAGAGAGCCGATCAGCTAAGCGGCGGTCAGAAGCAGCGCGTAGGTATTGCCCGGGCACTGGTGCAAGAGCCTAAGCTCTTGCTTTGCGATGAACCAATTGCTTCTTTGGACCCGAACGCGTCCAAAACCATTATGGATTATCTTAAAACAATATCGACTACACTGGGGATTACCGTACTCGTGAATCTTCACCAGGTGGATGTTGCATTAAAATATTCCGATCGAATCATCGGGGTAAACAAGGGAAGAATCATCTATGACGGAGTGCCGAGAGAAATGACTTCAGATATGATCCACAATATCTACGGCTCCGAAACGGGAGATCTTCTGTTTGACCTCGGAGGTGAAAATGCTGGGTAACTTTTTTCTAAGAAAAAGGATGAATTTTCTTGCATACTTCGGACTCTTGATTATTATTGCTTTCGTGGCTGGCGTCATTACAGAATATGATCCGGTTAAGGGTTTCACCTCTATTCCGAAGGCGATTGTCTGGGGCTTTACGAATTTCTACCCGAATGTAGAATCATTCGAGAAGCTCCCTGACATTTTGCAGAAAATAAGGGAGACGCTGCTCGTATCCGTCGCCGCAACTGTGACAGGAGGAGCTTTTGCTTTCCTGTTCGCTATCTTCGGCGCTCACACGACCCGATTCAATGTGTTTCTCGGAGTGATTAGCAGAGGGATTGCAATCGTTTTCCGTAACATTGATTTTTCAGCGTGGGCAATGATTCTGCTTTTCTCTTTCGGACAGAATGTGATGACTGGATATTTCGCGTTGTTTTTCGGATCATTTGGCTTTTTGACCCGGGCCTTTATGGAAACCATTGATGAAGTAAGCGGCGGTCCAGTTGAGGCCCTTAAAGCTACTGGTGCAGGATATTTCTCAATCGTATTTAAATCGGTCGTTCCATCTACCATGCCACAGATGATTAGTTGGGTGTTGTTTGCGATTGAAACCAACATACGTCAGGCTACGCTTGTAGGCATCCTCACCGGAACGGGCATAGGCTTCGCATTTGATTTGTACTACAAAAGTTTGAATTACCATGCGGCCAGTCTCGTCGTAGTTGTCATTGTCATCGCGATACTTTTGATAGAATGGTTATCAAATTACGTCAGGAGGGTGATCCTGTAATGATTACCCGATCCGAAACGAAAATCAAGGTGAAATCATTCAACAAGGCAACGCTGGTTATCCGAATGACGCTGCTTGTATTGGTGTTGGTGACCCTACTGGGCTTTTTTACTTTTGATTATAAAGGAATACATGTGTTTGATGGCATTGTCTTGACAGGGCAGACGTTTCTAACGATGTTTTTGGAGCCGCATTTTAGTCACTTTACTTTTGTTGAATTAATTTCCAAGCTATTCATAACGATTGGGCTGGCCATCCTGACAACAATGTTAGGAGCCGCGATTTCACTTTTTCTGGCCCTGGTTGCCGCCCGGAATTTGGCGTCAAAAACAACTTCTAATATCAGAGGTATTATTGCCGTCATCCGAGCGGTTCCGACGGTGCTATGGGTATTGATTTTTGCCGTAGCCGCCGGACTCGGGAGCGTAGCAGCAGTTATCGGTATGAGCTTCCATTCTATCGGATATTTGGTCAAAGCTTACTCCGAATCGTTCGAGGAGATGGATGACGGAGTGATCGAAGCATTGAAGGCGAGCGGAGCCACTTGGTGGCAGATCGTATTTCAGGCAGTGCTCCCTTCATCGATGACTTACCTGCTTTCTTGGACGTTTTTAAGATTTGAAATTAATTTTACCGTAGCGGTTGCGATGGGTGCTGCAGCGGGTGCAGGCGGAATCGGATATGATATGTTTATGGCGAGCGTATTCTATTACGATCTGAGAGAAGTCGGTATTATTACTTATTTTATGCTGTTATTTGCAATATTATTGGAAGTATTCGCAACCCGTTTGAAGCGCAAGCTTCGGCTTAATGCGTAAAATTGATCAAAAGGAATCCAGAGAGACAAGCCCTAATACCGTAAGACCCTGACTGGCTTCATGCCCTTCAGGGTTTCTTTTTTTTGAATGAGTGAAAAAAACTTCTTATTGCCGAGGTCATCACAACATTGTTGTTTTATGCCATTTTGACTTAAGTGACTAAGTTTAATGTTGCGGTTTCAACTCCTGGCGCCTTCTCTTTTAACACTCCTTTTATGCTTCTAATACAAAACCTGCTTCTTTTACCGGCAATTAATAAATGTAATCACTTTAGTTAATCCCGCGGAAACAGTCAATTTCTATACTTTAAGAGGGTTAAAAACAACGTAAATATATGATAAACCCACATTAATTCACAGGGAGTGCGAAAAAACATGAAATATTGGTTGAAGAAAGAGTTAGCATTGGGTCTTGTTCTAAGCTTATTTGTTTTGATGCTGGCTGCTTGTGGAGGTACAGACAGCAAAGAAGCAACTACAAGCGGAGATACGAGCGCTAATCCTGCTGCGGAAGAAATTTCAGTAGCCGATCTGGAAGCCAAGGCGAAGGAAGAAGGCTCTGTTGTAAGCGTCGGCATGCCGGATTCTTGGGCGAACTGGAAGGATACATGGGAGGATCTGAAGAGCAAATATTCTCTTACACACACAGATACGGACATGTCGAGTGCAGAGGAAATCGCGAAATTTGAGGCGGAGAAGGACAAGCCTACTGCCGACATCGGTGACGTAGGTATTGCCTTCGGACCGGTTGCGGTTGATAAGGGGGTTACGCAGGCCTATAAAACCTCCTATTGGGATGAAATTCCGGACTGGGCTAAGGATAATGAAGGCCACTGGATCGTTGGCTACCAGGGCTCTATCTCGATCTTTACGAACACACAGCTTGTTCAATCGGCACCGCAAAGCTGGGAGGATCTCAAGAACGGCGACTATAAAATTATTGTTGGCGATGTAACGAAGGCAGCACAAGCGCAAATGGCCGTATTGGCGGCAGCAATGGCTTATGGCGGCGATGAATCGAACATCGAGCCGGGAATAGCTTACTTCGAAGAGCTTGCGAAGAAGGGTCGTCTGTCCAATGCAGAAGCTTCACTGGCCAACATTGAGAAGGGCGAGGTTCAAGTCACGCTGTTATGGGACTTTAACGCTCTCAACTATAAGGATCAATTGGGTGCGGATAAATTCAGCGTAGCTATTCCTAAAGAGGGCAGTGTTGTCAGCGGTTATGCAACGATTATCAACAAATATGCTCCCCACCCGAATGCCGCCAAGCTTGCCCGTGAATATATTTTGAGCGACGAAGGCCAGATTAACCTGGCTAAAGGTTATGCGAGACCGATCCGTGACAGCGTACAGCTTCCTGAAGAGGTAGCCGCCAAGCTTTTGTCTGCGGAAGCTTATACCAACGTGAAGCCGGTTAACGATTACAAGGTATGGGAAGAAACCGCGAAGACTCTTCCGCAGCTTTGGCAGGAACGCGTGCTTGTTCATATGAACTAATGAGCAGGCCTAAAGGTGGAGCGTCTTCGTCTTCAGACGAACGACGCCCCTTTTTACAAGAAGGAGAGTGAGGGCATGAAGCGTAGGAATCGATGGTTTTTACTGGGGCTAGTCCCTTTTGTAGTGATGATCGTCCTGTTTCAGTTAGCTCCAATCCTGTCGATGGTGACGGGAAGCATTAGTCAAGGGAACGGTTCGGGCTTTACGCTTGATTATTATTCGAGGATTATCCATAGCGAATTTTATTTGAAAGCGATTAAGAACAGTTTGCTGATTTCCATTTTTTCTAGCGTGATTGGCATTGCAGCCGGACTGATTTGCGCTTATTCGATTACGCGATTCTCGCCAAAGATGCGGGATCGGTTGTTGATGCTGTCTAATATGACATCGAATTTTGCTGGTGTTCCGCTTGCGTTCGCTTATATTATTCTGCTTGGCAGCAATGGGGTGTTTACGTTGCTCTTTAAGCAGTGGGGCTGGAGCGTGTTCGCCGATTTCAATTTATATAGCTGGACAGGACTTGTTCTGGTTTATGTGTACTTTCAGATACCTCTTGCTTTATTGCTGCTGTACCCTTCCTTTTACGGGATTCGGGAGCAGTGGAAGGAAGCGGCTTCCCTGTTAGGCGCAAGCAAATGGCAGTTTTGGAGAACGATCGGGCTGCCTATTTTGACGCCTGCTGTTTTCGGTACGTTGGGAATTTTGTTCGCTAACGGGATGGGGGCATACGCAACAGCCTATGCCTTGGTTGGAGGCAATTACAATTTACTTGCAGTTCGGATAGGATCATTGGTCGCGGGGGATGTGGTCAATGAGCCGCAGCTCGGCAATGCACTCGCGGTTATACTGGCTTTATCGACGCTGCTGGCAGTGTATCTTAATCATAAAATGACACAGCGTTCAAAGATGCTTCAATCCGGATTTACAACAAAGAACACCAGGAGCCTGCGGATATTTCCCAAGCTTAAGTCCTCGGCAGTGAAGGAGGAACTGTAATGGAAACCCATAGAAAGAAGGCAAGCTGGGGCCATCGATCACTAATGCTCCTCTTGATGGTTTATTTGCTGCTTCCCTTGCTTGCTACGTTGATTTATGCGTTCGCGAAGGAATGGCAGGCAACGATCCTGCCGGAGAGCTGGACGCTGTCCTGGTTCAAGGAGATGCTTCAGGATGTTAGGTTTATGGAAGCCCTATGGACCTCGCTATATCTCTGCATCATTAGTGTGGCGCTGAGCCTCGCCGTTATGCTGCCAGCCGTGTTTATTATTACCGTTTATCTGCCCAAGCTGGAGTCGTTCATGAAGGGAGTTGTTGTCCTACCTTATGCCGTGCCCGGCGTCGTTGCAGCGGTAGGGTTGATTCGGGCCTATTCCTCGGGGCCGATCCCTATTGCAGGCACAGCGTATATTTTGATCGGTGCGTATTTCATTATTATTTTGCCTTACATGTATCAAGGGATTCGTAACAGTCTATTAACTGTGTCTGCGGTTGAACTGGTTAACTCGGCTGAGATGCTAGGCGCCAGTCGATTGAAAGCTTTCATAACCGTAATTATGCCCAATATTTGGCCAGGGATCGTTACTTCTACATTGTTATCGTTCTCCGTATTATTTGGTGAATTCGTTCTAACGAACATGTTGGTTGGCGGGCATATTCAGACCATCCAGGTTTATCTGTATCAAAGGGTCAACGAAAACGGGCATTTGGCCAGTGCCATTGCGATTTCCTACTTTTTGTTTATTCTGGTGCTGTCTATGATCCTAATGAAGCTGGGCAAAAAAGTGAACAAGGGGATATCAGGATGAAACCATATTTGAGGCTTGAAAGCATCCGCAAACAATTCGGGGATACTCCGGTGCTTAATAATGTGAATTTGGATATCCGTGAGGGAGAACTCGTTACGCTGCTCGGTCCATCCGGCTGTGGAAAAAGTACGCTGCTGCGCTGCATTGCCGGCCTGACGGACCTCGATGGCGGACATATTTTGCTTGATAGCAAGGACATCGTGAACCTGCCGCCCCGGAGCCGTGAGATCGGCATGGTATTCCAATCCTATGCTCTGTTTCCGAATTTGTCGGTCAGAGAAAATATAGAGTACGGGATGAAAATGAGAGGAGCTTCCAAGGAAGCCAGACGAAAAAGATCTGCTGAATTGTTGGAACTTATTGATCTTGGAGAAAAACGGGATGCTTATCCCCAGCAGCTGTCGGGAGGTCAACAGCAGCGCGTCGCGCTCGCCCGTTCACTTGCAGTTAAGCCT
Organism: Paenibacillus glucanolyticus NBRC 15330; assembly: GCF_004000885.1. Classification (GTDB taxonomy): domain Bacteria; phylum Bacillota; class Bacilli; order Paenibacillales; family Paenibacillaceae; genus Paenibacillus_AQ; species Paenibacillus_AQ glucanolyticus. The sequence goes on along the minus strand of NZ_BIMC01000001.1, from coordinate 576,724 downwards.
AAGGTTCTCCTGTTGGATGAGCCGCTTAGTGCTCTGGATGCGAAAATCCGAAAAAACCTGCGGTCGGAAATTCGTGAGATTCAGAAGAAATTCAATATAACAACGATCTTCGTGACTCATGATCAGGAGGAGGCGTTAACTTTATCCGATCGGGTATGCCTGATGAATAAGGGAAGCATCGTTCAACAGGGTACTCCGGAAGAACTGTATACAACTCCACGCACAGAGTTTGTCGCCCAGTTCATGGGAAGCTATAACGTGTTGACTCGTCCCGAGGTACTGCAATTATTCGGTAAGGCGAATGGTGATGGGGATAGCTTCGCCATTCGGCCTGAGGCGTTACTATTGGTGGGTGCGGACACATTGAGTGAAGCATCGCGTGAAGATAAGCAAATCGTTGAGGGTACTGTCCATTCGATATCCATTCTGGGCAATATTATTCGTTATACCATTGATGCCGCCGGCGTAAGGTTAATCGTAGATGCGCTTAATGATGGCCGATCCTTGAGAATTCGAGAGCAGAGCCTTGTGAATCTTGCCTTGGATCGTTCTCAACTGTTGCAGCTAGAGAAGGAAGGAGTATAAAATAATTGTCCATTTCATCTGAACAACGTAAGAGAGTGATTATCGAGCAATTGAAGCAGCAGGGTCAGGTAAAGGTTCCTGATTTGTCGGCCTATTTTACGGTTTCAGAGGAGACGGTTCGGCGTGACCTTGTGCTGCTGGAAAAGGAAGGCTTAGCCAAGCGGGTATACGGGGGAGCGGTTTTGACGAAAATGACCAGCTTCGAGCCTCCCTATTTACAACGCCAAATGGTGAATGCGGAAGAGAAGGAGCGGATTGGGCGCATGGCTGCGGAATTGATTGAATCCGGTGATACCATTGCGGTCGACGTAGGGACGACGACGCTTGAGCTGGCTAAGGCGATACATGGACGAGAGCGTCTGACGATTCTGACCAATTCGCTTGCCGTCGCTTATCATTTAATGGAATCTTTGAACAGTGGGAGATTCTCAGGGAAGATTTTTGTAGTCGGAGGTGAATTGAATCCGGAGCAGCAATCCATGTCCGGTACGCTTGGAGAGCACGTCCTCTCCCAATTCCGTGTAGATAAGGCGTTTATCTCTGTTGGAGGCATGTCCTTGGAACGGGGCATCAGCGACTATGATCCGAACGAGACTGGGATGTCGCGCAGGATGATAGATGCAGCTTCCCAGACCATCGTATTGGCCGACGGCTCCAAGCTGGATAAAGAAGGATTCATCGAAATTGTGCCGATGTACAGGGTTCATACCATTGTTAGCGATATTGCTCCGCCTAAGGAATGGTTGCAAGGGCTTAGAAGCCACCATATCCATTGGATTGAAGCCACGAAAAGAGGGGATTAAGGATGTTGCAAGGAGAAGCCAAGCTTATCGTAGTTGTACTGGATGGATTAAGATACGATGCCGCCCGCAAGTATTTGGGATATATGGAGCATCTTGTTGAGCAGGGCGAGGCGAACTGCTACCGAGTACAATCCCAACTGCCGAGTCTCTCGCGTCCGCTGTACGAAGTGCTGCTGACCGGCACGCACGTGGCGAGAAACGGGATCACGGCGAACCATATTGCGAGGTTGAGTCATGAACAGAGCGTGTTCCATCTCGCACGCGAGGCCGGACTAAGGACTGCTGCGGCCGCGTATCATTGGGTAAGCGAGCTTTATAACAGCGCTCCATTTAACCCTGTCGCAGACCGCTATCAGCATGATGTCAGCAGGCTGATCCAGCATGGGCTGTTCTATTTCGAGGATTACTATCCTGACAGCCATCTGTTTATAGATGCCGAGCATTTGAGATCGACGTACGATCCGCATTTTTTATATATTCATTCTATGAATATCGACGACATGGGCCATAAGCATGGGGGTGAAAGCAAGGAATATGCCGGTTCTGTACGTGTTGTAGACGGCATATTGGCGACCTTGGTTCCTGCATGGAGATTACAGGGATATCATGTGGTGGTCACGTCCGATCACGGGATGAATGCGATGGGGCATCATGGAGGAACCGAGCCTGAAGAACGGAATGTTCCGCTCTATGTGTTTGGCGAGTTGCCTTCACCTTCCTTGATGCCGGATCAGACAGGGGCAATATCGCAGCTGCATTTGGCACCGTTGATGTGCCATTATTTAGGAATCAAACCTTCGGAAGCGATGCTGGCGTGGGATTAGATCAAGGGGGATACGACTTATGAAGGTAGATATGCATTTTCATCTGGAGGAAGGCCCTTATTCGCTGCGCTGGCTATCCCGCACTTTGCAGGCGCTTGCCTCTACGGAGCCTGAACGGGAGGCATCATTAGTCCATCATACGCTGCAGTATGGGGAGGAAATGGCAAAGCTCCTGTCACGCAGAATACAGCAGGGCTGCTATAGTGAGGAATGGCTGGACCGCTATTTGAATACAGGGCGCAAAAGAGGGATCGGACAGTTTGGTGTGGTAGATCATTTATACCGTTTTCGGGAATGTCGGCCGTATTATGAGAGGCATATGCTGCTGGACGATACCCCTGTCGGGAGAATGCAGCAAGCGTGGCTGGATCAGGTATGCGTGGCTTCGCTTTCCGATTTTGTCCGCTTCGTAACAGAGGCAAAGGCCTCCAGACCGGATCTTGCCCTGGGAATCGAAGCCGATTTTTTTCCAGGTGGAGAACAGGAGCTGAGGGAAATTCTCGCAGGGTCCGAGTGGGATTACGTCATTGGGTCCGTTCATTTTTTGGATGGATGGGGATTTGACAATCCTGAGACGAAGAGCAAATTTGAGGGGAGAGATCCGGTTCAGACCTATAAGCACTATTACGAGCTGTTAAGGCAGGCCTGCGTGTCGGGGCTGTTTCATATTATCGCCCATCCGGACAACCTTAAGGTATTCGGATTCCGGCCAGTTGACGAGAAGGAGTTGCTTCCTTATTACCGAATGCTGGCGAAGGAAATGGTACAGAGCGGGGTCATTACCGAGATCAATACGGGACTTGCTTACCGTTACCCGATCGGGGAGAGCTGCCCGAGTCCGTTATTTCTCTCCGTGCTCGCTGAATATAAGGTTCCGCTTACTTTGTCCTCGGACGCGCATTTTCCTGATGATATCGGGATGCTGTTGGATCAGGCCAAAGCGGATGTTGAACGTATGGGTTATAAGGAGCTTGTGGCATTCAGAAATGGGAAGCGGATGTTGGTGCCGATAAATGGAGTCATATACTAGCAAGGGGGCTGTAAGTTGAACTGCACCCCGTCAAGCAAACTGCATAAATAACTAGTAGGAGATAGAAGGGTTCAGTCGCGGTACCATTCGAATACGCGTTAATGACGCTGCTTTCGGAGGTACCGCCGCTGTTTTACTTCATCCCGACACCAATGTCGTAATTGTTAAAAACATTTAGAAAATACAATAATGTCTGCGCGGTGTTTCCACTGAATATAACGGAGGCAAATACCGTTAAATTGGCGAGCATATCAATAAATATACTTCCGCCGTCCCCAGCCGCGGTATTATTTATGATTTCAGCGCCGGCAATCGAAACGAGCGAGCCATTGGCGATGATAGCGCCGCCGTCCATGAATGCGATGTTATTAGCAATTATGCCGCCATTGTTGCTGCCGTATTGTTGCTTATTTCACTGTTTTGAATTGTAACGATGGTGTCAAACGCGTTTATACCTCCTGCGTCACCGAAAGCCAACACGGTGGAATTAGCGATGATTTTCCCTCCGTTAATGGTAAGGGTGCAACCGAGCCTGGTCCCTCCCGCTATTGTGGTAATACCGCCACCGCTGTTGTTCGCACGGTTGCCTGTTATTTCCCCACCGTTCATCTCGATGTCACAGCCCGCGGCAAAGACGCCACCACCACTATCGGCTTGGCAGTTTTCTATGAACGCGGCGTTCATGATCAGACTGCTTCTACTGATATTCCCTGAACCAGGAGGCCGCCACCGTTGCCACTGTTCCTGCAATTGGTAATTATGCAGCCGTCAAGCGTTAGGGAACAACCGGAGCCGAAAATTAAAATGCCGCCGCCTGTTCCTCCGCCATCAAGGATGATACCAACACCTATGGTCATCGACACTCCGGTTAAACTGCCGTTTGTTAACGTTGAAAAGTGACGAAAACTTCCTCCATTTGTAATCGCAAGTGTAACACTATTATTGCCGCTGCTATTTATCAGGTTAATTGTGATATTTTGTTGTAACATAACACCGCTGCTGAAATTGATGTCGTTTTATATAAAAAAAATTGAATATATCTCCGTCTTGCGCGCTCAGTAATGCCGCTATAATATCATTAAAGTTAAAACATTAACATTTACAATCATTTTTAAATGTCACCCCTTTATAGAAAATTAATGTAGAATGTGAACCGGTCAATTTTGGACTAGACATAACAAAGCATCCTTTTAAATTAACCTAAATAAAATTATATACCAGAGGGGTGCTACCTGTTCACTGGACTATCGCTTGTCGCATTGTCAGTGAAGGAGGGGCAAGCTAACGCAAGTGAAGCGATAGAGACTCATGAGAATGCACGGGGGCCGACAAGGTGAAAAATTGGAAGGCTACAGTAGATTTTCAGCAAGCGGATCTGGATCAGGGTCATGGGAGACTGATCGTCAGGTACGGCTCTTTCTTAGATATCAGAAAGTATAAACTTCGGAGGATCTGCTGCATGATATCACAAGAAAAACTACCGCTAAATGCGGTCTGTCTTCTTTGAGAGTACGTCGATAGACGTTTTTCTTTCATGAGGTCGTCGCCTCGGATCACCGGCAAATCTTTGCGTTTACTTTAGGCTTTGTTCTTCTTGCTAAACAATGAATCAACCGAGAGCAGGCTGCTGCCGCTAAGGGCAAGATGAACAGCCATTGCGAGCAGCGCTATATCCAGTTCATAGCCACCCAGGAAGCCCATGCCCAGCTTGGCCTGAAAAATAGCGACGATTAGTACGACACCCAGAACTAGGGAAGCAATTCTCGTTCCCAAACCGATAATCAGCGCAATGCCACCCACAATTTCGATAATGGCGACAACGGTAGCCATAAATGCAGGGATACCCAAACTTGCGAAGAATCCTTCGATATTTCCGATGCCGCTCTGGAACTTATCCAAACCGTGAGCCAAAAAGATGACCCCCAGTATAACCCGAATAATGAATGTGCCCGTAGAAGAATAACTACGCATGAAATGTAACAACTCCTTATCTTTGTTTTGAAATGTTATCAACTAACTTTTATATAGTTGAAACTCAAGTTGTATCATACTCAATAATGCTATTGAATGTCAAGTAACTAACTAAAAATAATCGGATTTTACAATTTAGTGTCTGGGCCGGTATTCAGTCGGCGACTGTCCGGTCCAGCGGCGGAATTGCCTTGAAAAGTGGCTGGCGGAGCGAAACCCGAGTTTGTCGGCGATCGCGGTCATCGGCAGATGGGTCGTGATAAGCAGCTCTTTGGCCAAGCTGAGCTTTTGACGGCTGATATATTGTCTTGGCGATATTCCATAGACTTGGCGAAACAATTTGCTGCATTGGCTGCGGCTTAAATTAAGCTCTTTGGACACCGCCGCGATAGATATCTCCTCGGTGAGCCCCGAGGATAGTTTCTCTTCAATGGCATGAGCCGCATCGGCTGCAAGCAAGGAAGACGGTTTGTGAGCGCCCGCTGCCGCCGGTAAGGAATGTCGTGGCTTGAGTGTTTCCTGCATCTTCAGGAGAGAGAGCACATCATGAATGATAAGCAGGGTATAGGATTGGAGCAGCAGCCTGTCTTCAAAGGTGAGATTGTATTCGGCTTTCGGGTTCTCCGGATGAAGCGAATGAGCTGGCGGCTGACTGCGCCGAACGATCTCCTCCAGCTCATGGACGTATGCGTTCAGTTTGCTGCGCTCGCTTTCATGCTGGCGAATATGGCGGTAAGGGGCAGCGGATAATGAGCTCCGAATTTCCGTATCATCGAGATCAAAATGAACATTGAAGTATCCATACTGCTTATTGGATAGATTAGAGGTTTGATGGGGTACCCCGGATTTGATCAGAAGCCATTCCCCTTGCCGAAGCGTAATGGATTCCCGGTGAATTTCCTGCAAGACCTCGCCTTCCAGACAGTACAGCAGCTCGAATAGGTGATGATGATGCCTCGGATAACTCCAGCCAGGTGGCTGGATATCAAAATGGCATCCGGTTACCTGAAGCGTGTGAATGATATTGGGAAAGCGGAATGTAATATCCATAGCAGCGTGCTCCTTTTTTAGCATCTTTCACTCTAATATGTATGCCCTCTATTTTATCATATTAAGTTCATGACATCGTGAGAATTTGACACAAAAGGTATAGAGAATGATCCATTTGGAGATTGAGCAGAAAGCGCTTTTGATAGATGATATCAGTGTGTGGTGAAATTGAAATGATATGAATCATGGAGGGAATATAAGATGCAGCCTCAATTGAAAGCGATAAATCAACAGTTCGTGTTAGGGGATGAACCGATTCAGATTCTGTCAGGTGCTGTTCACTATTTTCGTATCGTTCCGGAATATTGGGAAGACCGGTTGATGAAGCTTAAAGCGTGTGGGTTCAACACCGTGGAGACCTATATTCCGTGGAATTTGCATGAGCCCAAGGAAGGGCAATTTACGTTTGATGGCATAGCTGACTTGGAAGGATTTGTCCAAAAAGCCGGTCATCTGGGGCTGCACGTGATCCTGCGGCCAAGTCCTTATATATGTGCAGAATGGGAATTCGGCGGGCTTCCTGCCTGGCTGCTGCAGTATCCGGATATTCATCTGCGATGTATGGACCCCGTCTATTTGGAGAAGGTTGACCACTATTACGATGAACTGATTCCACGAATAGTTCCGCTGTTGACCTCCAAGGGAGGTCCGGTAATTGCGATTCAGATTGAGAATGAGTACGGCAGTTATGGAAATGATACGGCCTATCTGGAATATTTAAAAGACGGCTTGTCCGCGCGTGGCGTGGATGTATTGCTGTTCACTTCAGATGGTCCTACGGATGGCATGCTGCAGGGGGGAACCGTACCGAACGTGCTTGCAACCGTCAATTTCGGATCCAGACCCGGGGAAGCTTTCGCTAAACTGCAAGAGTACCGGACAGAAGATCCTCTTATGTGCATGGAATACTGGAACGGATGGTTTGATCATTGGCTGAAACCGCATCATACGCGGAGCTCCGAGGAGGTTGCCCAGGTATTCGAGGAGATGCTTCGCCTGAATGCATCCGTGAATTTTTACATGTTTCATGGCGGAACGAATTTCGGATTCTACAACGGAGCGAATGATCAAGAGAAATATGAACCGACAGTCACCAGCTATGATTATGATGCTCCACTCTCGGAATGCGGGGATGCAACCGCTAAATATGAGGCCGTTCGCAGTGCGATTGTTAAGCATCAGGGGCTTGAGATTGCGGATTTGCCCAATCTGCCTCCACCTTCGGTGAAGAAAAGTTATGGCTCTGTTCGCATGACGCATTATGCCGACTTACTGGAGCAGTTGCCGGTACTGTCGGAGCAGGTGAAACGCACAACGCCTGTTCCTATGGAGTTGTTGGGTCAAAGTTATGGGTTCATTGTGTATTCAACGGTGGTTTCGGGTCCGCGTCAGGGTGAATTCTTGCATCTGCAAGAGGTGCATGACCGGGCTCAGGTATTCTTGAATGGTATTTATCAGGGTACCGTTGAGCGCTGGAATCCTCAAGCCTTGCAACTCGATATTCCGGCAGCCGGGGCGAAGCTGGAGATTGTTGTCGAGAATATGGGGCGGGTTAACTATGGTCCGAAACTGAAGGACTATAAGGGCATCACGGAGGGAGCTCGGATGAACAACCAGTTCCTGTTCGACTGGAGCATCTATCCGCTGCCGTTAGAGAATCCGAATACGGCATCGTTCCAAGCGCTGGAAGGTGCATTGGATCAGCAGGATCGGCCTACCTTCTATACCGGCGAATTCACAGTGGATGAAATCGGCGATACATTCATCCGTCTGGATGGATGGGGAAAAGGCGTAGTATGGATCAATGGCTTCAATCTGGGACGCTATTGGAAGGAAGGGCCGCAGGCAACACTTTATGTGCCTGGACCGCTGCTGAAGCAGGGTCGCAATGCAATCACGGTATTTGAACTGCATCATTCCGGCGATGCGTGCGTCCATCTTGTTGATAAGCCCGATCTGGGCTGAGAAAAAGGAAAAGGGAGCCGCCCGAATCGATTTTCGGGCTGGCTCCCTTTTTTCTTCTAAAGCTCCATAATTAGATCAATTGCTTGCGAACCCTTAAATAGCGATACAAGACGATGCCGAACAGCGAGCACAGCACCGCGCATAATCCGATGAAGCCATAGCCGGCTTGGAGTCCTCTCAGCAGACCCAGCTCCGTTTCGCTGCCATACATCTGTTTGAAGCCGTTCGTAATGGCACCGATTGCGTAATTGCCAATGACGCTGCCAATCCCCATCATGGTGACGATAAACGTGATGGCGGTATCGCTTTCTCTTGGATATCTTTTGGCAATCAAAGCCATAACTGTCGGATAAATCGGAGCGATTCCGATACCGGCTGCCGCGAACAGGAAGGCGTAGGATTCCCCGCCAAAGATCGCGATAAAGGTACATACTCCGGTCAGAGCAGACAGAATGATAATCGATAGAGTGAAACCGATCCGGTCCGTGATCGGGCCCAGCAGCAGACGCGCAGCCGAGAAACAGAGAAAGAACGCGGATAACATTCCAGCCGCTGCGGTTGGCTCCCAATTGTACGATTTTTCAAGAAAGTTGACGAGCCACCCGCCGACGGCCATCTCCGAGACAACACCGAAGGAGAGGATCATGACAACAAGCCACAGGGCAGGATCTCTGACCAATTGTTTCAGTGGAACGCGTTCCGTCTCGGACAGGTCATCCCCGGGAAATTTGCTCATCAATGCCGGGATCATCGGCAGTACGGATAACATAAGCATAGCCAGGTACATTCCCCGCCAGTCCAGCGTGTGATTCCATACGGTTACGGTCATTAAGCCGGATGCAATCATCGGTGCCACCGTTGAACTAATCCCGTAGAAGAAATGGGACAGGTTCATCATCGTACCGGTATTTCGCACAAAAATCCGGGCTGCCAAGATCGCAAGTCCAATCTCGAGCATGCCGTTTCCTATGTACATTAAGAAGTAGGATGCGGTAAACATCGGATAGCTGTGTGACAGAAAAATAAACACGCCGGAAATCGCCATTGATCCAAAGGCAGCCATGCTGACCCATTTGATCCCGATCTTGCGGGTTAACAGGGCAGTGAAGGAGCAAGCGATCAAATATCCGAGTGCATTCAGCGACAGCAATGTGCCGATCTGCATTTCGTCCAGACGAAAATCGAATTGAATTCTGGGTATGGCGGGTCCTTTAATATTTTCCGATATCCCGAAAATGATAAAGCCGAGAAATATGGTTGCCAAATGGAGGGTGTAATCCTTGCTGAATTTCGGTTTTGCTTTCGTTTGAAGGTCAGTATTCACGGTTATTCCCCAATCATCATCGTTGAATTTTACACTGCACGAGTATCGGATATCATCATATCCAGAGCAAGCCGCTTTAAGCCGGCTATATAGTCTTGTTCCCAATCGCGAAGTTGCATCTCAGGCAAATGCGGTTCCGGTACGTAAGTGGAAGCCCGTTCTTTTATCGAGATCAGGGTGGAGGGGAGGAGATCATGCTCACACCACATGATGGCATCGGGATTGATTATTGCGGCAAAGGTTGCGCTCAGGCGGCCTACCACGACAGGAATGGAGTACAGGGTCTCCAGATAGGACTTGAGGTCATAGTCCTGAAAGGCTCCATACGTTGGGATATGAAAAATGACGCCATCACGAACGGGGCCGGCAAGCCAGCGGCAATCGAACGGATTTTCGGGTAGTTCCGGATCCAGTTTCCCAGCTGGGATGCAAGAGCCTCCGGTCCGCGATGGAGTATGGCGTCTTCACTGTCCGCTCGATAAGGTCGCCGTTCCAGTTGAAAAGGGTATATACGCTCTGCTCCTTCTCGTAATAAACAGCGAGCCCCAGCATGTAATCCGGATTAAAAGCATAACGATTCGCACGCCTGCCGCCACTCGATTCATCCAGTCCAAGCAGGGTGACTTCCCCTTCTTGCTTCATCTGTTCCAGCACTTTGCCAACCGTCGGGAAACTGATGCCGAGTTTGTCGCTAAGCTCTGCCTTGGTTCCACTGCCCAGTTCCAGCAGCGAGGAGCGCAGTGCGCGCCGAGCAGCGTGTTTCATGGATTGCGGCGTCGACAACGCTTTTTCTCGCGTAATGATCACGCCTCTTTTGACTTTTTAAACTGATTTAATAAATTTCTGCTGAAGATTATTGCATATCTGTTAAGGGGGCGCAAGAACAATCTTGATTCAGGGAGTCTGGACGATTAGCGAAGCAGCATGATGATCCCTCCCAGTATCGGCATGAGAATCATGGAGAATCGCAGCAGCGTTCTGGGTGCCTTGCTTGTATACTTTGCTCCGATGTACGATCCGATCATCGTACCTGCAACCACTTGCAGCAACAGCTGCCAATCGATGTACCCTGCTTGAAAATAACCGATGCCCCCGAAGAGCGCAATCGGCATAATAACCATCATGGTTGTACCTACAGCCAGCGTTATCGGCATATTGAACAGAACCATAAGCGCAAGCTGGATGAACGGAGTTGAACCGATACCGAACACACCCGACATGCCTCCAGTTATCAAACCGGAGATCAGTGCCATCATCCAAAATCTCGAGGAGCGGATGGAGGTCAGCATGGGCTTCGGCGTAAACTGCATGCGCGTCCGCAGCATAATCAGCAGGCCGGATAGAAACAGCATGATGGCTGTACATAAGACAAGCCGGTCCTCCGGAATCAGGCGAGCGGCAAAGCTGCCTGCATAAGCACCCATGGCGCCGAACAATCCGACGGCAAGTCCTGTTGATAGTATCGCATTTTTCTCTCTTAGGTGGCTGACGGAACCCGATATCATGGTGAATACCATGGCAGCAATGGAAGTGCCCAGCGCCGTATGTACAGGAATATGAAATACAGTGACCAGAAGTGCAATGATGAATCCGGATCCACCAGCACCTACAAATCCGAGAAGACCTCCCAGGAATAACATCGTGATGAAAATACTCATATGTGTCTCTTCTTCCGTTGTAAGTTTAATATCAATTTTCCTATTATACATCAAATTGTGAATGATTCGAGGTTTGATGAGGCTGGTCTGAGCGGCAGAGGGATTGTCCTGAAGGAAACCGTTAGACGTTGGACGAATTGTCGTGAAGCAGTTGACAACCGTGCAGCTCCATGAGAAAATGTACGCGCGTACATAAATTGCGGGAGGCATGATTATTATTGCTAGTCGTAAAGAGGTAGCACAGCTTGCGGGCGTGTCGGAAGCCACGGTATCCCGGGTTCTGAACGGAGTCGGACCGATCAAGGAGGAGACCCGGCTGCGCGTGCTGGAAGCTGCGGATCGGCTCGGTTATACCCCGAGTGCGCTTGCCAGAAGTTTTGCCCGCCGCCGGAGCGGCAACCTTGGGGTTGTGATGCCCTATTTGCCGAAAGCCCGCATATTCTCAGCTTATTATTTCTCCGAAATATTAAGCGGTATTGGGAGCAAGGCGCTGGAGAGCAAATATGATCTGTTGATGCTGTTCCGTGAGCCTGGCGGTTCGATGGATTACATGAATCTGTTCCGCACCCAGAAGGTGGATGCCTGCATCATTCTTGGTGCCAGGGATGATGGGGGAGAGCGGCAAGCCATTCAACAGCTGAGCGAGGGAAATCATCCTTATTGCCTGATTAATCAATACTTCGAAGGCGAGGCGTTTCATGTCATGGATGCCGATCATGTGGATGGCAGCTATCAAGCCGTTCGCCACTTGACCGAGCAGGGATTTCGAAAGATTGCTTTTCTCAACGGACCGTCCCAGTATTCCAACAGTCGCGACCGGTTGAAGGGGTATGCTCAAGCGCTGAATGAAGCGGGGATCGCGCTGGATGAGTCGCTGCTGTTCGAAGGCAATTTCAGCCGCAAGAGCGGTTATGCCGCAGCTGAGCTGATTGCAAGGCAGCTGGACCGAATCGAAGCGGTTTTTGCTGCCAATGATCGAATGGCGATTGGTCTTCAGCAGGGCTTGCGCGCGCTCGGAATTTCTGAAGAACGAATGCCTGCTTTTGTCGGTTACGACGACTCGGAAGCTGCGGAACTGTGTACCCCGCCGCTTACCAGCGTCAGAGTTCCCTTCTACGAACTGGGATGTCTTGCCGCGGCACATGTTCTCCATAGGCTGGACGCCTCCGACTCCGAGGATGAGAGCGAGATGAACGCGGTACTTCATCGGCAGCTATCCACCCGTCTTGTCATTCGTGCATCTTCGCTTCATCGAAATTAGTGAACCCTTATTCAAGGAGGAATGAAAGATGAAACAATTACGTGTCGGCATGATCGGATATAAATTTATGGGCAAAGCCCACAGTAATGCATACCGGAGCCTCCCGATGTTCTTCCCGGAGGCGTTGAAGCCAGAGATGGTAGCGATCTGCGGGCGCAATGTATCGGCTGTGCAAGAAGCGGCGGATCAGCTGGGCTGGCGTGAAAGCGTTACCGATTGGAGGGAGCTTGTGAACCGGGATGATATTGATCTGATCGATATCAACGCTCCAAGCGATGCTCATAAGGAGATTGCCATTGCTGCCGCCAAGGCAGGCAAGCATATATTCTGCGAGAAGCCGCTTGCGTTGACGCTGGCGGATGCCAAAGAGATGCTGCAGGCAGCGGAAGATGCAGGCGTGACCCACATGGTCGGGTTTAACTACAGGTTCTCGCCGGCGGTAAGGCTGGCCAAGAAGCTGGTGGACAGCGGGAGATTGGGCCAGATCTATCATTTCCGCGCCTGGTTTCTTCAGGATTGGATTATGGATCCGCAGTTTCCGCTTGTATGGCGGCTGCAGAAGGAAGTCGCCGGATCGGGTTCACACGGGGATCTCGGCGCCCACCTGATCGACCTTGCACATTATCTGGTTGGTGATATGCAGGAAGTGATCGGGATGAGCGAGACCTTTATCAAGGAGCGTCCGATTGCCAGCGAAATGACCGGATTAAGTGCAAAAGGAAGTGATGGCGGTCCTAAAGGAAAGGTGACGGTGGACGATGCGACGCTGTTCATGACCCGCTTTGAGAACGGGGCGCTGGGCAGCTTTGAGGCGACGCGCTTTGCGGCCGGACACCGAAGCACCAATTCTTTTGAGATCAATGGCAGCCTTGGCAGCGTCAAATTTGATTTTGAACGGATGAATGAGCTGGAGGTTTATTTCACCTCTGACGATGAGGATGTGCAGGGCTTCCGCCGCGTGCTGGCAACCGATCCTGTACATGATTATATGGAGGCGTGGTGGCCGCCTGGACATACGATTGGTTTCGAGCACACGTTTACGCATGAAATCCTGGAGCTGTCCAGCGCCATATCGGAAGGCAGACAGCCCGTGCCGAGTTTCTACGACGGGGTGAAGTGTCAGGCCGTGCTGGAAGCCGTGGATAAATCCATTGAGGAGCGTCGCTGGGTTCAACTGTCAGAAATGTAATTAATTCATTCGACCGACAGGGTCGGACACATAAAAGGGAGTGCTACGCATGAAAAAGGCTTTAATCGTATGGGGCGGCTGGGACGGACATGAACCCGAGCAGGTGGCCGGTATTTTCGCTGAATTGCTGCGTCAGGAACAATATGAGGTTGAGGTATCGGGCACGCTTGATGCATTGAATGATGCAAATAAGCTGCAGGCACTGGATCTGATCGTGCCGGTATGGACGATGGGCGAAATATCGAAGGAGCAGGTGGAGAACGTATCGCTTGCCGTGCAGCAGGGAACCGGTTTGGCGGGCTGTCATGGGGGAATGTGCGATTCATTCCGCAGCAACGTGGATTGGCAGTTCATGACCGGGGGCAATTGGGTTGCGCATCCGGGTAATGATGGTGTGAACTACCGGGTAGAGATCAAATCCAGCTCCAGTCCGCTGGTGGATGGGATGGAGGATTTCACCGTGGCGTCCGAGCAGTATTACCTGCATGTGGACCCGGCAGTCGAGGTACTGGCGACCACCCGTTTTCCGGTTGCGGCAGGACCGCATCTCCTGAACAAAGCGGTTGACATGCCGGTGGCGTGGACCAAGCGCTGGGGATACGGACGCGTATACTATAATTCGCTCGGTCATCATGCGGATATCGTCGACATGCCTCAGGTAAAGGAAATGATGCGCAGAGGTTTGCTGTGGGCTGCTGAGGGCAAATCGTTGTACTCTGGCTCGGATATGAGTTTGTTTACGGAAGGTCAAGGATACACAGGCATGGGAGACAGCCAATAAGCGGCAGAAGGAGACTTGGATCATGAAGAAAGTAAAGGTTGGCATTATTGGCTGCGGAAAAATCAGCGGCATTTATATGGAAAATTGCCATAAGTTTGACATTCTGGAGCTGACAGCTTGCGCGGATATCGATCGTGCCCGTGCCGAGGAGCAGGCAGCCAAGTACAACATCCCGAATGTGTACACCACCGAAGAATTGCTTGCCGATCCGGAGATTGAGCTGGTCATAAACCTGACGATTCCTGCACTCCATGCGAAGATTATGCTGGATGCGCTGCAAGCCGGCAAGCATGTGTACGTTGAGAAGCCGCTGGGTGTTACCCGTGAAGAGGGCAAGGCGGTTCTGGACCTGGCCGAGGCCAAGGGGCTCCGGGTAGGATGCGCACCCGAGACATTTCTTGGATCCGGTATCCAGACGGCTTTGAAGCTGATTCAGGACGGCCGGATTGGCACCCCGATTGCAGCGACCGCGTTCATGATGAGCCGCGGGCATGAGCACTGGCATCCCGATCCTGAATTTTACTACGCTGCCGGTGGCGGTCCGATGTTTGATATGGGACCCTACTACCTGACAGCGTTGGTCCAGCTGCTGGGACCTATCCGCAGCATTAGCGGCATGACCGGAGCGGCGCTTACAGAGCGGACCATTACGAGCGAGAAGAAGCACGGACAGAAGATTCGGGTGGATGTTCCTACTCACGTGGCTGGACTCATGGAGTTTCATAACGGCGCCATTGGCACGCTGATTACGAGTTTCGATGCATTTGGCGGCAGCACGCTTCCAAATATTGAGATTTACGGTACAGAGGGCACGATCCTGGTACCGGATCCGAACGGGTTTGGCGGATCCGTGAAATATCGATTGACCGGTGAAAGTGATTGGTCGGAAGAACCGCTGCTTCCTGGATATCACGAGAATACGAGAGGCATTGGTCCGGCCGATATGGCTTATGCCATTCGGAGCGGAAGACCTCATCGTGCCAGCGGAGAGTTGGCCTATCATGTGCTTGAAGCCATGTGGGGATTCCATGATGCATCCGATGAAGGCAAACGGTATGAGATGGCCAGCTCCTGCGACGTCCCGGCACCGCTGCCGCTGGATTTGCAGAAGTACACACTGGATTGAGAATAGGGTGACATTCATAAAGCGGCTTGCTCCGAAAGGTCATAAGACCTCCGGGGCAAGCCGCTTTATCGTCCGGACGGCTGCCTATTTAAAACGATGCGTGGACCGGGACATGCTTGATCCGTTGTTAAGTATAAAGAGCTCTCGCGGATTTCCCCGGCAGTCCCCATCGGAATCAAAACAAACTGTTCCTCCAAGTTAGGCACCTTGGTGCAGCATTTTCCTTCTGGTCATCCCGATCGCTGCGGGCGGGCAGCAGGGCTGACAATCTACATCCCGCCTGCGAGCATAACGCGCTGTTATTCCTTTACGACAAGACCGAATATTTTGGTTAAAGGAATGGCCTGATGCGGCGAAATGATGCATCCCTGCAGATCCTCCAGCGTAACGCCTATGTTATGGAAGTCCGTACGGCTTAAATCAATCCCTGCCAGCTTCGTGCCGGAGAATTGCGATTGATCGATCTGACAATCCAGAAACTCCACTTTGCTTAATTCAGAATGGTAAAAGTCCGATTTTACAAGGGAGGTGGATTGAAAGGAAACCTGCTTCATGTTAGCAAAGCGAAGCGTGGCGTAATCCCCTGTGCAGTGATTAAACAGCACATTACGGATGGTGGCTGCCGTTAGGTCTAGCCCTAGAATTTTGCAATGATTGAATTGCACGCGGTACATGATAGCCTCGCTGAGATCCACGTTGGATAAGTCGCAATGATTGAACACGATATCTGTAAGTTCGGCGTGGTGGAGGGAGACGTGCTGGAATGTAACGTTATTGAATATCATTTGATCAAACAGAACCTTGTTGGCTGCAACATATGATAAGGTTTCGTCCTGACAGGTGGATTGCTCAAATGAAGCTTCATCGTCGACACCTGCATCGGACAGGATCAAAGGTTCAAGCTGCTTGGGGAGTTTGGGCTTCACGATTTTGACGGGTGCTGAATGGTTGGATGGCATGATCTTTCCTCCAAAATGGGAATAAGGATGATGAACTTCCGGCTAATCGCAGGCTTTATTGTATAGAAGTATATCATGTCCTTAATCCATTGTCCGGTCCTTGATGTTGATCGCAGCATCCAAAGTTCCGCCAAGAAGCTGGGGCGACCATGCCAGCAGACTGACTCGGCCTTTACCGGTCAGATCGCCAACAAATGGGATCATCTGTTCTCCAGATATCCATGGGCCAAATAGAGCTTCGCGTGGACCGAAGGCGGCTCCCGAGCTGTAGTGAACAGACCAGCTGCCCGTTTTATGATCAACAAGCACCAAATCCTCATACCCGTCGCCATCTACATCACCAAGCCTCACCGACAGCTGCGAGTCGCTCAGGTTATGGGCCGAATACCATATACCGGCATCCAGGAGGTCTCTGCAACTGCTTAGCCAGACCCGACAGGTTCCAGTGGCGGGATTCCAAACGACGAGGTCATCCAGGCCGTCCCCATTCACATCCCCTATGCAGGGAATTTCTCCTTCACGTACAGCAACCTTGTTCTGAATAACAGGAGTAGCAAAGCCGCTCCCGAAACTGTAGGCAATGGCGGCTTTTCCGCTGCGAGGATTCCATAAACATAAGTCATGCCTGCCATCCCCGTCAAAATCACCGGTCAAACACTCCCAGTTCATGACTTCAGCTTCTGACAGCCATGCACCCGCCGGGCATAAGGTGGTGCCTGTGCCAAGGGCGACCTCGCACAAACTAAGCTTCCCATACCACACGGCCGTATCCATCCTTCCGTCCCCATCATAATCCCCTGTCATAGCCGTGCCGCCCGGATGGAGCGGCCAACCCGTCAATAACGGGCGTATGGACAACACGCCGTTATGGAGCCGAAGGGGAGCATCGAATCGAATAGTCGCTATGCACCATAGGTTGTCGGTTTCACTTCGAATAAATAACTGATCTGGCTGCCGAATTCTTTTGGCAAGCAGCAATGTCGGGTGCTTGATTGTGAGTTTATTCAGCAAACCGCTCTCCCTGAAATCCGGTATGAACGGGGTCAGCGACGTTAGGGGGACAAAGGATTTATGCTCCTGTTTGAAGGACCGAATGATTCTTCTGAGGGGCGAGTTCGGATCATAATGCACAGTACCGTTAGCACGAAGGTGAATATATGAGAATTCGAGATACGGGTGGTAGAAAAATGACGCGAGATCCTTCCCGCCCGTATAGTCCTTTATGGTTTGCCCGATACGAGCTACATCTTCTTCGATGTTGTCACCTGCAACGTAATAGAGCGGGGTAGGTACATAGAGGGTTCCGTTCGAGAATGGATCGTCAGGGTCGAGTTTGAGTACAGGCGTCCTCGCATCCGGTGCGGAAGGCGGGGATTCATATAGAATGCCGTTACAGATCTCGATGATATGCCGTTGGACGGGGGAAGCAGTATAGTGGGGAGTTTCGAACCAGCCGGCGGCCAGATCGGCAGCTCGGAAGGCATTCTCGGCTAGCTGAACCCGCTGATACGCATAGGATTGCTGAAGCAGCAGGAGAGACGTGAGAGCATCGGACCGATCATCGGGGGGACAATTGGCGCTGCAATCGGGATAGGCAAACTCGAACCCGTCTCCGCTGACCGAGTCCTCGTATTGATGCGTATATCCGTGCATGCCGAGCGAGGCGCCAAGAGTGAGCAGCGTTCTGAGCATAAGGACAAAACGAAGGGAAACATCATTTTCCGCATCGGTTATAGACCTGTCAATACTCTGTGCTGGATCGACATAACGCGGGATGATCGCAAGATGGAAGGGGATTCCTTCATTATGTAGGAACTGAGCGATGACAAGTAATTTGGCTTGTTGTTCCTCACTCTCGTAATTTCCTCCTGGCCCGATATCTTCAAGGCGTATTAGTGCTTTATTCATTCAGATGTGCTCCTTTCCCGGATACACTGGATCGTAATGCGGAGTATATCCATATATTTATGCGGGGACGGTGCACCGTGCCATTTCTGAGGAACGGTGTTTCACGAAAAAGAGGATCAAATGACTGTCAAGCGAATACAAAGAGAAGAAAAAACGAGCAGGAGGAAGAACATGCAGATCAGATACGCTAATGAACATGACGCTGAAGGTATTGCCAAGGTGCATGTGGACAGCTGGAAAACAACCTATAAGGGAATTGTGGACGATCGCTTCTTACAAGCGCTGTCTGCCGCCGATCGTGTAGAGGGCTGGCGCTGGAAGCTGGCGAACATGCCGGAGGACGAGCAGCTGCTTGTCGTGGCCGATGAAGACGGAAAGGTGTACGGGTTTATGTCTTACGGCACAGAACGCGAGCAGAAGATGCCTCATGAAGGAGAACTTTACGCCGTCTATCTGTTGGAAGAGATTCAAGGGCAAGGCTATGGAAACCAACTGTTTGCCAGGCTGAAAGAGTATATGAATATGAAGGGATACACCTCCTTATTGGTCTGGGTGCTTGAAGGCAATTCGGCAGAACACTTTTATAGACATAAGGGCGGACAGGAACAGAAACGAAAAGAGATTGTCATCGGCGGGAAAACCCATACCGAGATTGCATTGCTGTGGGATTCCATTGACAAGATCACATAATTCAGGCAATCCTCTTAAAGTTTACATCCGTGCGGCAATCTACTATGATTAACATATATACCCCTGTGGGTAATTATTAATCCTTGTCATATCGTAGGAGGTTCGCATTTGAGTATTATTCCCATAGGTCCTTTGATGATCAGGTCAGATATCGTTCTCTTCCTTATCTGTGCTGCGGCCGGGCTTGCAGCACTTCGAATTCGCTTGCGCCAGGAGCCGCAGCGGGAATGGGTCCTTGACATTTTTTTGACTGCGCTGATCATTGGTTTTATCTCGTGGAAATTCGGCATGCTGCTGTTTGATCCAATCCGAACCCTTCAGCATCCGACGTCCCTTATTTATATGACGGGCGGAACCCGAGGCATCTGGCTGGGGTGCATCCTTGCGCTTCTCTATGTTGGTCTTCGATGGAATAAGAGCAGGGTAAATTCGGGTCTGCTGCTCAAGTCGGCTATGTTGTCGGCATTCGCGAGCGGACTGGCAGGATCGATATTTCAGTGGCTGTGGGCGGATGGAGCGAGTGTAACGATTTCGTTGTTCTACATTGTATTGTTCGGTGTTCTGCTTATCCTGAGCTGGCTTCAATTCCAAAAGCCGCTAACCCATTACCTTACGCTCGGTTTAGGGAGGAACAGGGCAGTGCTGCTTCTCATGTCAGCTCTGTTCATATGGGTAATCTATGACTTTGCCTCCAATTCGGCCAGCGAGCAAGATGCCGGTGCTCCGAGTCAAGGAGAACATGCGGATCATATTATCGAGGGCTTGAAGCCAGGACTTCGCGCACCGGACGTCGCACTCCTGAACCTGGAAGGACAGAAGGTAAAGCTGTCGGATTATCGCGGACAAACGGTTCTTCTTAACTTTTGGGCATCCTGGTGCCCGCCTTGCAAGGTAGAAATGCCATATATGCAGGATTTTTACGATAAGCATCAAGACGAAGACGTTGTGATTCTGGCAGTTAATATGACGCATCTGGAAACTAACATGAGCGAGGTGCAGGCTTTTGTCGAGCAGAACGGTTTAACCTTTCCTGTTCTATATGACCGGAACGGGGAGAACACAAAAAGCTATGAGGTCGTAGCCTATCCGACTACCTATGTGATATCGCCAAACGGTATCATTTCGGAGCGGTTTCAAGGGGCGATAAACGAAGATCTGATGGAACAAGCCTACCGTAAAGCGCGTGAATAAGCAGGGTGAAAAGGCGGAATTTTGGCTTTGTGGACATTTATCTCTGCCGACTTCCCTCCAGCAGGAATATAATACACAAACGCTTGGGAGGGGGAAAAAAAGTGCAACCAATACCAATATCGGCAGACGGATGCAGAAATTACGTCGGCAAATCCATCTGCGCTGTCATGCATGATGGAACTGAAGTCGTGGGGACTATTCGCGGTGTACATGATCGAGGCCTCGAACTCGAATTTGCGAACCCATCCGCATATATATTGTCCACAAAAGGCAAAAAAGGCAAGAAGTCTTCAAAGTCAGCTAAAAATGGTGCGCAAACATCCGCATTTGCACCATATGGCTACGGCGGTGGCTATGGCTATGGCGGTGGATACGGAAGAGGATACGGCTGGGGAGGCAATGTATTTGCTTGGGAAGCCATCGCTCTGTTATTCCTCATTCCATTCTTGTTTATCTAAAATAGAGAAAGAACCTCGTGATCACCGGCAGATGATGTTTTATATAGAAGAGACAGGGCATGGGATATCCCAGCGCTGTCTCCTTTTTAATTCCGGATTATATATTTCGGGCATGGGAGCTGAGTAGGGCTGAAGCCGAAGCATTGGTTTGTCTCAGGAGCCATATGACAGGAGTAAATGCGATGAGAAAACAGCTTCCGGCCAGAATCGGAAGTAAAGACCATTCGGCAATGGAATAACCGAGAAGCGTTTGCCAGCCGATGGCAACCAATCCAAGGAGATAAGCGATGCCACTCATATGGATGAGTATCGGTTTGGCTGCAGGATTGAAGGATTTTCTCAAGGACAGCCATGCTACGAATGGGATTGCTTGAAGAGCATGAAAGCCTAACCCATGGAGCCAGATGATGTTACCGCCGATTCCGGTGAAGCGTCCAGCATTGATGGATATCCATATGCCGGCTGCAAACGAAATCAGCACCGCGATCATGGCATAACGAATGCCAAGCACAAGCTCAGGGTGTGCTTTTATCGCCTGTTTCCGGAAGTACTGAAGCCCAAAAATCAGATAGAGTATCAAGAGCAGCAAAGCCACGGCGGAGAAAGAAATCGCTATGACCACATCAAAGGTGGAACCGTTCTGAACGAACCTCGGATTGACACCGCGGAAATTTTGTACCGTCTCGGCAAAATAGGAAAACAAAACGAGAAAAATATAACAGCAGCGGAAGATGGACTTGCTTCTCGGTCTTAAACCGGATACCGGCAAGATCGCTGCGGTTGAAATCGTGAATATTCCCAGCGCCGCAGTAAAGGAAATTGCTTTGGAGACATCGCCATCGGGGGCGACAGGTCCTCCATTCAGCAGGACCCATATCCCGCAAATTCCGGCTAATAAGAAGCCGATCAGCCCTGCAAGCATAAGCCAGGTCTCCTGCTTATACAATTTGACAAATTGGTTGGTTGTTCCGTGTGAAGGTTGATTCATATTGATTAACATCCTCTCCGTAATGATGAATTGCTTATAATTTACAGGAGAAAGGCTGCCTTATTAACGGGCTGGGGATGTAATCAATTACCGTACCTGGGAATGGTTCCTATCTGGGCTTAAGGAGGGGATAGGGGATAACGGAGGGGATGGTGGTCTTCAGGAATTAAATCTTAGCCAGTGCTAAATAACTAGTGTGAGCAGCCTAGAAATGAACCCTTCGCTTGATTGTTCCTTTCCTGAATACCTACTAAAATTGAAAAATATGGTTATTCACTTGAAGGATCGGTTAATAGTGTAAGGATTTGAAATTTGTATTTGGACTGCCTAACGAGAACGGGCAGCATGACAGAAGGGGCGTCATTTTTTATGTCCAATCGAATTTTGGTTACACCCGAGCAACTGGAGCAGGTCTCGGCACAATTTGCTCAGTCTGGTCAACTAAGCAGTGACATGGTGGAGCGGGTAAAAGGAGGCAGAGTGCCGATGAACGATAGACAGAGGAAGTTCAAATACATAATGACGGTCATTGGCATAGTAGGCGTGCTCGGCACGGTTGTTCCCAATTTACTGAATGCGGAATATGCGGCCGCGGAAAAGGCAGTGATCTGTATATCCTACCTGGTGGGAGTCCCGCTTGTAGTTTCGTTGGTTTATTGGGCAGGGAAAAGGATAATGAAGGGTTGATAATCATGGAACAGCAGCTGCTGCCGATAGGCTCGGTGATCAAATTCAAGGAATGGGATCAGACGGGGCGGATGCAGAATGACTCCAAGACGTTGAAGCGTTGGGATTATGTCGCCTGCTTCTACCCTCATGGCAATCTGACGAAGGATTCCAATATCTTTTTTAACCATGAGGATATATCGGAGGTTGTATTTAGGGGATATATTAACGACGATGAAATCGCATTTCGCGATGCGCTGATTGAAGGGATTGAAAAAGCCGATCAAATGGCGCAATCCGCAGGCGCGGATAAATCATAGCTCTATTACACAGCAGCTCGGTATGGAGGCATCTCCAGCGGAGCTGCTTTTTTGTTTTCAGAGGAACGTGTATTAAATAACAAAACAAAAAAACAGATAAATGATCTTTGTTTATTTTTGAAAAACACACTATTCAAACATAAACGGACATGATAATATAGGAATCAAATGAAAGCAAATTCATATGGTCAATCGGAGGGGAAACTTCATGGTTCAGAGCTTATGGGAACAATCTACAGCGCAGCAGGCACAAAATACATTGGATGAGCTTGTATACCGTTCCAATTTGATTGGGGCGGATCGGCGCGTCTGCAATTGGGGCGGCGGCAACACATCCAGCAAAACCACGATTCAGGATTTCCGAGGCAAAGATGTAGAGGTCATGTATGTGAAGGGCAGCGGCTCCGACCTTGCAACCATGAAATCGGGCAATTTCACAGGCTTGCGACTGGAGGATATTCGGCCATTGTTCGAGAGGGAATCGATGTCCGATGAGGAAATGGTGGCTTATCTGGGCCACTGCATGGTGGATGCCAAGCATCCTCGCGCTTCCATTGAAACGCTGCTGCATGCGTTCTTGCCGTTCCGGCATGTGGATCATACGCATCCCGATGCCATCATCAGCTTATGCTGCGCTCATAACGGCAAGGAACTGGCCCAAGAAATCTTTGGCGACCGATTCGTATGGGTTCCGTATGTACGACCCGGGTTCACACTGTCGAAGATGATTGCGGAAGGGGTGCTGGCGAATCCCCAAGCTGAGCTTGTTCTCATGGAGAAGCATGGTCTCGTAACCTGGGGAGATACCTCTGAGGCATGTTATGCGCAAACAATTCGTATCATTAGCGAAGCAGAGGCTTTCATCGAAGCCCGGGTTAACAACGACAAGCTGTTTGGCGGGCGCAAATTTGCCCCGTTGACCTCTGAGGTACGCCGCAGCATTGCGGCAGAGGTGATGCCTGCCGTTCGTGGTGCTGTGAGCGACGTCAAGAAGATGATCCTGTCTTTTGACGATCAGGACGATGTGCTGGACTTTGTCGGCGGCAGCGATGCCCCCAAGCTATCCCAGGTAGGAGCGGCATGCCCAGACCATCTGGTCCATACCAAGGTTGTTCCCCTCTTCATCGATTGGACACCGGATGCTGACGATGTGGAAGGCCTTAAGGCGAAGCTGTTTGAAGGCATTGCAGACTACAAAGAGCAGTATAAAGCGTACTTTGAACGCAACCGCCATGAAGGTGATGTTATGTTCGAAGCAGCTCCGCGCGTTATCCTTATCCCTGGGATCGGGATGATTAATACCGGCAAGAGCTGGGCAATGTCGCAAGTCAGCGGTGCCCTGTACCATCGGGCGATTGCGGTTATGCGGGGGGCGACGGCACTGGGTGATTTTGTGTCCCTGAGCGAGAATGAGTCTTACAATGTAGAGTACTGGCCGCTTGAGCTGTACAAATTGTCCCTCGCTCCTGCCGAGACGGAGTTCTCCCGTCAGGTTGCCTTCATCACAGGCGGGGCAGGCGGGATCGGCAGTGCAACCGCCCGTCGATTGGTGTCCGGGGGAGCGCATGTTGTGCTGGCCGATTTAAATTTAGAAGGAGCGCAGCAGGTTGCCGAGGAGATTAATGCAAAATACGGAGATCATCGGGCGTTTGCTGTTAAAATGGATGTAACCGATGAAGAGGCGGTTCAACGCGCCTATCGTGAAACGGCAATAACCTATGGCGGCGTTGATATCATTATCAATAACGCGGGCCTTGCAACATCCAGTCCGTTTGATGAGACTAGCCTGAAGGAATGGAACCTGAACATGAACGTTCTGGGGACGGGGTATTTCCTTGTAGCCCGAGAAGCCTTTAAATTAATGAAGGTACAGGGCGTCGGCGGAAGCATGGTGTTTGTTGGCTCGAAAAACTCCGTCTATGCCGGGAAAAACGTGACCGCATACAGCTCCGCGAAAGCACTGGAGGCGCATCTGGCCCGCTGCATTGCTGCTGAAGGCGGGGAATACGGAATCCGAGTCAACACGATTTTGCCTGACGCGATTCTGCAAGGGTCTGCAATATGGAACTCGAACTGGAGAAATGAGCGGGCGGCAGCCTATGGAATTGAACCGGATCAACTGGAAGAGCATTACCGTAAACGCACGACTCTTCTTGTGAATATATATCCGCAAGACATTGCCGAAGGCATTGCTTACTTCGCTTCTTCGAGATCCTCGAAGACAACCGGCTGCATGCTGACCATTGACGGCGGAGTGCCGGCTGCATTTACTCGTTAATTTGGATAGAAGCACATGCACATACGCGATCCACAAGGAATCATGATGATATCATATTTCATATAATCGGGCGCTGGGTCTCTTATGACCCGGCGATCCTCATTCAAGCGGGGGGTTATGAGATGAGGCAGGATGTTGCAAGGAATTATGAAGAAGCGAAAAAGCTCTATGAGCAGCATGGCATCCAGGTAGATGAAATCTTGACGGAGCTTGAACGTATCAAAATCTCCATCCATTGCTGGCAAGGAGACGATGTTCGCGGATTTCTGTTCCGGGATCAGGAGCTGTCTGGCGGGATTTCCGTAACCGGCGAGTATCCCGGCGCAGCAGGAACGCCGGAGCAGCTTCGGGCCGATCTGGAAAAAGCGATGTCGCTTATTCCGGGATCGCATAAGGTGAACCTCCATGCCATATATGCGGACACCGAGGAATCGGTGGATTTGGATCAGCTGGAGCCCAAGCATTTTCAGTCCTGGGTGGATTGGGCCAAAGTACAGGGAATCGGGCTTGATTTTAATCCAACCTGCTTCTCCCACGACAAGTCGAGGGACGGTTTTACGCTAAGCCATGCCGATCCGGCTATTCGCCAATTCTGGATTGACCATTGCAAGGCTTCACGCAGAATCGGGGCTTATTTTGGTGAACAGCTGGGTCAGACCTGCGTGACCAACATCTGGATCCCGGATGGTTATAAAGACATACCGGTTGATCGTTTAGCGCCCAGACAACGGCTGAAGGCATCGCTGGATGAGATTTTTGCCGAGGAGATCAATCCAGACTGGAACCTCGATGCCGTAGAGAGCAAGCTGTTCGGGTTGGGCTCCGAGGCTTACGTTGTCGGCTCCCATGAATTTTATATGGGGTACGGCATTCAGAATAATAAGCTGATTTGCCTTGACGCAGGTCATTTCCACCCAACCGAAGGCATTGCCGGAAAGCTGTCCTCACTCGCGCTCTTTACGGAAGGGCTCCTCCTTCATGTAAGCCGGCCGATGCGGTGGGACAGTGACCATGTTGTCATTATGGATGATGAGTTAATTGAAATTGGACGCGAGCTTGTGCGTAATGACTTGCTTGGTGTCACCCATATCGGGCTGGACTTTTTCGATGCAAGCATTAACCGCATTGCCGCTTGGGTTATCGGTACTCGCAATACGATTAAGGCGCTGCTTCGTGCCAAGCTCGAACCGACCGAGACGCTGAAGCAAGCCGAGCTTGAGGGTGATTACACAACCCGTCTTGCGTTAATGGAAGAGTTTAAATCCTATCCCTTTGGAGCGGTGTGGGATTACTACTGCGAACGCATGGGGGTACCCGTCAGGGAAGAATGGTTATCCGAAGTGAAGCGGTATGAGCAGGACGTATTACTGAAGCGCTTCGGGTCATAAGTAGAGCAGGATCATTTTTTATGCAATCATCGTTGTGTCGGGCAGTGGAAATTGATCTGACAAGGAGGCTAGAGAACGTTGAGCGTTCTTGCATTTGATATTGGAGCAAGCAGCGGAAGAGCTATGCTGGGGCAGTTAAGCAGCCGAACCATTGAAGTGAAGGAAATCCACCGATTTCCGAATGACCCTGTTCGAGTTGGCAACCGCTTACAATGGGACGTTCTCCGGATTTATCATGAGATGAAGCAGGGCTTGCTGCGGGCGAAAGGGCAGCACGGACTGCCGACAAGCATAGGCATCGATACCTGGGCGGTGGATTACGGTCTTGTGGATCGGAATGGCGAGCTTATGACGAATCCGTATCATTATCGCGATACGCACACGGACGGTGTGATGGAACAGGTCATGAAAAGCGTGCCGCCTTCCGAGATTTTTGAACGGACGGGGATTCAGTTCCTCCCGTTTAACACCATTTATCAGCTGGCCTCAATCCGGCAGCAGAAGCCTTATCTGCTTCAAGAAGCGGAGCGGTTCTTGATGATTCCCGATCTGCTGCGCTACTTCTTGACCGGTGAGATGGCTAATGAGTTTACGAATGCTACCACGACGCAGCTGTATAATCCGGTTTCAGGCAGCTGGGATCATTATCTGATGAATTCTTTGCATATACCTCATGGGATGTTTCATCCAGTCGTTCAACCCGGCACTCCCGTTGGATCTTTGAGATCTTCCGTAACAGAGGAGCTGGGGATCGCGTCCGTTCCGGTTTATACGGTTGCCGAGCATGATACGGCATCCGCCGTGGTGGCGGTACCGGCACTGGATCGGTCATTTGCTTACTTAAGCTGCGGTACCTGGTCGTTGATGGGAACAGAGGTGGAGCAGCCTGTCATTCATGAACGGGCCAGAGAGCTGAACTTCACGAATGAGGGAGGGGCATACGGTACTTACCGGCTGCTCAAGAACATCATGGGTCTGTGGATTCTGCAGGAGTGCCAGCGGACCTGGGAGCGGGAAGGGTTATCCTACTCGTACCCCGAATTGGTTAAGATGGCGGATGCAGCACCTGCTTTTGCATGTTTCATTGATCCGGACGATCCCTTATTCCTCCCGGCTGGAGACATGCCGAAGCGGGTAAGGGAGTATGCGGCTCGCACCAACCAGCGCATTCCGCAAGGTGAAGGTGCCATCGTGCGCTGCATCATGGAGAGTTTGGCCATGCAGTACCGTTATGTGCTGGATTTGACCGAGGAATTGTCCGGACAGAAATTTCAAGGGTTGCATATGGTAGGCGGTGGCATTCATAATGAAATATTATGCCAGTGGACGGCGAATGCCATCGGCAAGCCTGTATGGGCTGGACCTGCAGAGGGCAGCGCCATTGGCAATATGGCTGTGCAGTGGATTGCGCAGGGCGAGCTGTCCGATATATGGGAGGCTCGTGCCGTTATTAGGGAATCATTCCCGGTCAAGACTTACGAGCCCGAGGATACTCCACTATGGGAGGATGCCTGTGGTGTGTTCGGTCAGCTGACCCGGAAGAGATAGAATATATCGAATAGTAAGGATGGGCGGTAATATGCTGGTTGCAGAACGATATGAGAAAATAGTACAGTTGGTCAACGAAAGAGGGAGCATCCGCGTCTCCGAGCTGAGTCAGCTATGCGGCGTAACGGAGGAAACGATTCGCCGTGACCTTGACAGGCTGGAGCAAGCAGGACGCCTGCGCCGTTCCCATGGAGGGGCGGTTAGTGTGAAGGATCAACCGGAAATTCAGCGCTCGCAGCCGGAGATACCGTATGCTGAACGGGAAATCATGAATGCGCTGGAGAAGCAGCGCATTGCGGAGGAAGCGGTCAAGCGAATCCATCCGAATGACCGTATCTTGCTTGATGCCAGCTCAACGGCCTGGTATATGGCAAAAATCATACCGGATATTCCGATTACGGTATTGACGAATTCAATCAAGGTGGCTGCCGAGCTAAGCACCAAGGAGCGCGTCCAGGTTATATCTACCGGCGGCATTCTGGCACACCGCTCGTTGTCCTTTGTCGGTCCGCTTGCGGAACGCTCTCTTGATGCTTATTACGTGGATAAAGCCTTTCTGTTCTGCAAGGGCGTGCACCTGGACAGGGGACTTAGCGAATCCAACGAGCTTCAGGCCAGAATAAAGCATAAAATGATTGGAATGACGGATGAGACCATTGTGCTTGCCGATGCCAGCAAATTCGGTGCTCAGGCTTTTGCCCAGGTAGCCGACTTGTCTCAAGTGAATCTGATTATTACGGATAGGAGATTAACGGAAGAGGAAGCCGATCCTTATCGAGCTTTAGGCATCACCATTCAATCTGTGTAGAGCAGCGAATGGACATCAACATTGGAATCCCCCCGAGGTCGGGGGGTTCTTGCCAGAGACCGATCAATCGGTCCATATCCTGATGATAGCGGGGTGAAAATCATGAAGATTTCGTTGTTTGTTACTTGCCTCAGTGATGCCTTGTTCCCGCGGGTGGCTGAATCCATGGCAAGGCTGCTGGCCAGGTACGGTGTTCATTTGGAATTCCCGGAAATTCAGACCTGCTGCGGTCAGCCGGCCTATAACAGCGGTTACTGGGAGGACGCACGAATAAGCGCGAGGACGATTCTCGACGCTTTCGAAGATAGTGACTTCGTTGTTTCCCCTTCCGGTTCCTGCACCTATATGATTCATCATTATCCGGATCTGTTCAAGGACGATCCCCTCTACCTGAAAAAAGCGAAAGCGCTTCAATTCAAATCCTATGAGTTTACCCAGTTCCTTGTCGATGTGCTCGGTGTGACCGATGTGGGAGCCGTTTATCCGCAAAAGGTAACCTACCATCCCTCCTGTCACGGCAGCCGTCTGCTGGGCGTTAAGGATGAACCGATGAAGCTGTTGAATCAGGTGAAGGGGCTGGAGCTTGTACCGCTGCCTTTTGCAGAGGATTGCTGCGGGTTCGGAGGCACGTTTGCCGTGAAGATGGCGGATATTTCGGGAGCCATGGTCACCGAGAAAAGCGATCATGTGCTGGAGACGGAAGCGACCGTGCTGGTCGGTCTTGATATGGCCTGCCTGATGAATATTGCCGGCAATTTGCGTCATCGGGGCGAGAAGGTGCAGGTCAAGCACTTGGCCGAACTTCTGTACGAGGGGGTGAGCGTGCATGAACACAGCTGAATCGAAAGCGCATTCGGTTAAGGAACGTGCAGGTTACGCTCTGAACAACGAATTTCTGCGCAATGCGGTGAAGTTTACAACAGAGCGGCTGCGGCTTGGCAAAAAGCTGGCGTCGGAGGAGCATGGCAACTGGGATGAGTGGAGGGAGCGAGGACGTCAAATCCGGCTTCATACCATCGCTCACCTGGATTACTATTTGAATGAGTTTGCTGAACAGGCCAGGGCGAACGGGGCTCATGTCCACTTTGCGGAGACGGCGGAGGAAGCGGTCGCGCTATCCCTGCAGATCGCGGAGCACAAGTCCGCCAAGTCCGTCGTAAAGTCCAAATCGATGGTGTCCGAGGAGCTGCATTTGAACAAAGCACTGGATTCCATCGGCGTGGAGGCCGTGGAAACGGACCTCGGCGAGTACATTATTCAGCTTGCGGATGAAACCCCATCCCATATCATCATCCCTGCGATCCACAAGAACCGTTATCAGATCGCAGAGCTTCTGTCTGAGGAGGCGGGCGAAACGCTGCCGCCCGACACGGCGATCATGGCAGGTTTTGTACGAATGAAACTGCGCGAGAAGTTTCTCGAAGCGGATATTGGCATGACGGGCTGTAATTTTGCAATTGCCGAGACGGGATCGATGGTATTGTTCGAGAACGAAGGCAATGCCCGGATGGTGACCACCGTGCCCAAGACGCAAATAACGCTTATGGGAATGGAGCGGATCATCCCGTCATGGGCTGACCTGGAAGTGATGGCCACCTTGCTCCCGCGGTCAGCGACCGGCCAGAAGCTGACAGTCTATATGTCTGGAATCAGTGGTCCCAAGAGAGAGCTGGACGCCGATGGACCTGATGAAATGCATATTATCATCATCGATAATGGGCGTTCTCTCCAGCTCGGCGATCCGGAATTCCAGGAGCTGCTCAACTGCATTCGCTGCGGCGCATGCCTGAACGCCTGTCCCGTATATCGCCATATTGGCGGTCACGCATACGGAGGCACCTACAGCGGTCCGATCGGTGCCGTATTGACTCCGGCGTTAAACAAGAATGTCGCGGAATGGGATGATATCGCCAACGCATCGAGTCTGTGCGGAGCATGTTATGAGGCATGTCCTGTGAAGATTCCGCTCCACGATATGCTGGTATCCTTACGGCGAAGAAAGATTGAGGCCGGACGGGGTGACAAGCTGGAAGCCATGGGGATGAAGGGCTTCTCCGCGATAATGGGTAATGCCAAACGTTATCGCAGCGTGGTATCCCTGGGGAAATGGGGGCAGAAGTTTGTCGTTCGAAACGGGGAGATTCGGACACGGATCGGCCCGTTGAAAGGATGGAACTCGTACCGAGTGACCCCGAGTCTGCCTAAGCAGTCCTTCCGGGATCGGTGGCCGGAGATGGAGCGGGATATCCGCCGAACCTCCGGGCAGATGGAGCCTGAAATCGCAAACCGATTGAAGGAACGGCTTCAGCAGCAGAAGTCGCGAAAGGGGGAGGACTCCCATGGGTAACCATGCAGACGGCGGGTGGTTAAGCCAACTGGAAGAACGCTCGCGCAAGAAACAGGAGTTGTTCATGGATGGGATTGCCGCGAAGCTGGGAAGAGACCGCGTTCGGTCAGCTCCGGAGCATCCTTTTCGCGGTGCGCCTGATTTCTGGCATGAATTCCAGTGGCCGCTGGAAGAGAAGATTACGCAATTTACCGCGAACTTTGAAGCTGCCGGAGGCCATGCGGTCAGGGTAAGCAATCGTGAAGAGGTAAGCCGGTTTATTCGAGATAAGGCACTGGAGATGAGTGCGGCCACGATTCTTCGTCAACGGGAAGAGGCTCTGGACCTTTTAGAGCTTGAAGAGAGTTTGCCGGAGGCCATGATTCTCTCCTGGAACGAAGCTGCCGACACGGACTGGAGAGCTGTCGCCGCGAAGGCCGATTTTGGCGTGGTGATGGCTGATTATGCAGCGGCCTACACGGGTTCGATTACGGTGAAATCTGCCCCGCATAAAGGAAGATCGGTCAGCCTGCTGCCCACGGTACTGATTGCCGTCATTCCTGTCGATCGGATGTATACCCGTTTAGGCGAGATTCTGTTTCAGTTTGATCAAGGCGGACGTGAGCAGCTTCCTGCCGGCATCCATTTCATCTCGGGTCCCAGCCGTTCTGCCGATATCGAGAATGATCTGACGATCGGCGTTCACGGACCCGGCATCGTCTATGCCGTACTAGTAGATTCTTATGAGTAATCATTAGATAAACAATAAGCCCCTTGCCTGGAGTAGGAATGTTTATACTCCAGGCAAGGGGCTGTTTAGCATGTCGGAATTCTATCATTTTCAGGCGAAGGTAAAAATCTCGGTAGCTGCAAGAAGAACATCCCTCCAAGCGGGTTCTGTTTTTCTGCAAGCACGTCGATGGTAGTTTACTCGGTCGCTCGTTGTTTTTTTTGTGAGATTATTTTCCTTTTCGCGTCAGCTCGGCCAGTCGATCCCACTGCTCATGGGTTACTTCTGACAGGTCATTGAACTGGCCTGCACCCCTCAGCCATTCGCCGCCATCAATGGTGATGACGTCCCCATTAATATAGCCGGCATAATCCGAGATGAGAAAGGCGGCCAGGTTGGCCAATTCCTCCGCGTCGCCAACGCGTCGCAGGGGAATGCGGTCGATCATTTTCTGCTCAAGCTCCGGCGTCGGCGATAATCTTGACCATGCGCCTTCAGTTGGGAACGGTCCGGGCGCAATGGCTACTTGACGAATACCGTAAGAGGCCCATTCCACAGCTAAGGATCGGGTAAGTGCGAGCACTCCCGCTTTCGCAGCTGCGGAAGGGACCACGTACCCTGAGCCTGTTGAAGCGTAGGTAGTGACAATGTTGAGCATCGTTCCGTTCTTCCCCTGCTCGATCCAGCGCTTGCCAACCTCAAGGGTCGTGTAGAAAGTTCCATGCAGCACGATATTTAACACAGCATCCACCGCTCGTGGCGAAAGACGTTCAGTCGGGCTGATAAAATTGCCAGCCGCATTGTTCACAAGCACATCAATGCCTCCATAATGCAATTCTGCTGCATCGACTAGTGCTGTGATCTGCGCAGGATCCCGTACATCACAGGTCTGATGCCATACCTCGCATCCCAATTGCCTTAGCTCATCAGCCGTCTGCTGCAGAACCTCCTCCCGGCGTCCGCATATGCCCAGCTTGGCGCCAAGCTGTGCGAACTTCTCGCCCATGGCACGTCCCAGTCCGGTTGCGCCTCCTGTGATCAATACGACTTTGTTTTGAAGTAAATCTTCGGTGAATGGTCCCATCGATTATTCTCCTTTCAAGCAGTGATGAAATAGCAGAACGAATAAGTGAATCTGATGTTCATATGAGCGGCTGGTTTCGATATTCGATATTGGAATTGCAACCGCTTACTTCCA
This sequence comes from Paenibacillus glucanolyticus NBRC 15330, assembly GCF_004000885.1. GTDB lineage: Bacteria > Bacillota > Bacilli > Paenibacillales > Paenibacillaceae > Paenibacillus_AQ > Paenibacillus_AQ glucanolyticus. The sequence goes on along the minus strand of NZ_BIMC01000001.1, from coordinate 543,701 downwards.
GCGTAACATGGTTATCTCTTCCAGTCATCATATTCTTGTTTCATAACGGGCTGGCTTGGTTAGGTTAATAAGAAACGCTGGTTTAAAACGATACATCGTCGTGAATTCTACGCCTTAATATCACAACGGACCTTGAACGGATTACATCACGAGATGAGGTACCCTACATGAACCTGAAATCACTGACGGAGCGGCTGATTCTTAAGACAATTACAGGCAGCGCTGCTGTGGAAATCACGAATCTCGATACGGATTCAAGAGCCATCAGACCTGGCGGATTGTTTGTCTGCGTTCCGGGATTTAATGTAGACGGCCATGATTATATCGAGCATGCGATACAGAACGGTGCTGTTGCCATTATGGCTGAGAAGGAGCTTCCGGAGCTTCCCGGGAACATTACGCGGATTACTGTGCCGGATACAAGAAGGGTGCTTCCCATTTTAGCCAACTCCTTTTTCGGTAATCCTACCGAGCAGCTGAAATTGATCGGGATTACGGGGACGAACGGCAAAACAACAACAACACATATGGTTGATAAGGTGCTGAATGATTCCAACCGCAAAACGGGAATTATCGGTACTCTCTATATGAAAATCGGAGATCATGTAGAGAAAACGTTGAATACCACGCCGGATACGATCCAGCTGCAGCGATATTTTCATGCGATGGTCGCGCATGGCGGCACGTATGGCGTGTTGGAAGTATCCTCGCATGGACTGGATATGGGAAGAGTGCGGGGGTGTGATTTTCAGACCGTTGTTTTTACAAACCTGTCCCATGATCATCTCGATTTCCATCAGAACATGGAGAGTTATCGCAATACGAAGGAACTGCTATTCACCCAACTAGGCAACAGTGATCGTGACATGCAGAAAAAAGTGGTGCTGAATGCTGATGATGCGGCCTCATCCTATTACGGGAAGCGTACATCCGCACAGATTGTGACATACGGCATTCATAACCCGGCGGATGTTCGTGCTCTGCATATTCAAAATACCGGCGACGGCTGCAACTTTATCGTAGAGACGCCATGGGGAAGTAGCGACTTCACTATGAAGGTTCATGGCATACACAACGTGTACAATGCGCTGGCGGCCATTACTACCTGTCTGCTCGAAGGGATTCCGATCCAAGAAATCAGGAACAGTCTTCAGGATTTTGCAGGTGTTCATGGACGTTTTCAAGAAATAAAGACAGACAGGAGTTTTCGCGTAGTTGTAGATTATGCCCATAATCCGGATGGGCTCAAGGCAACCTTGCTGTCCGCTAAAGAAATTACCTCGGGGAAAATGATATGCGTGATGGGCTGTCGGGGCGAACGGGATCGGCTCAAACGGCCGATCATGGCGGATATTGCAGCATCCTATTCGGATTATGTGTTGTTCACAACGGACAATCCGTTCTCCGAGGACCCGGAGCAGATCATAGCTGAGATGCTCGGAGGTTTGAGCTCTCATCATGCCGTCAACTGGGAGGTAGTGCCGAACCGCAAAGAGGCGATTCAACGAGCGGTCGAGATGGCCGGGGACCAGGACAGGATTATCATTACCGGGCGGGGTCATGAGACCCGTTACGTAGCGGGGAGCCAGGTTGATTCTTTCAGCGATGAGGAGGTTGTGCTGAGTTCCCTTCAGGTCATGGAGCACGGCATCCAGATGATGTCACCCGAACAATAAGCTTAAGCGATCTTGGGAGGTGTAATCTTGAAACGAACAACGATTGGCATCATGTTAGCAGCGATTTTGTTGACTGTGACAGCTTGTACCAGCCCTTCATCCCCGTCAACGGAGGGAGAGCGGCAGGAACAGGAGCAGGAGCAGGAGGTCAGCCGGGAGGAAAAGTCCCCCGATACTCCATACCAAATGCTTGCTGAACAATTGAAGACACCCTGGGCGATTGATTTTGACGGAGAAACGATTTATATCAGCGAACGGGGAGGGAATATCGTTCAGATCCAGGACGGCGCATTCAACAGACAGTCTGTACATACAGAGAAGCCGGTTGCCCAGATAGGAGAAGGCGGGTTCTTGGGCTTTGTATTAGCCCCTGATTTCAAGGAATCCAGAAGAGCCTTCGCCTATCACAGCTATGATCAGGACGGATCGGTTATGAACCGGCTGGTTCTATTGGAGCAGAAGGGGAATGAATGGACAGAAGCGGAATCGTTCATTGAGAAAATCCCGGGCTCCAATGTGCATAATGGCGGAAGAATAGCGATTGGACCCGACAATCATCTCTATGTGACTACCGGTGATTCAGGAGAGGGCGAGCTTGCGCAGAACCAGGAGAATCTTGCAGGGAAAATATTGCGGCTGACGCTGGATGGAAAAATTCCCGAGGATAACCCCACAGCAGGCTCCTATGTGTTTACGTTAGGTCACCGAAATTCGCAAGGCTTGGCTTGGAATTCCGAAGGAGAATTCTACAGCTCAGAACACGGACCATCCGGTACGCCTGGTGGACACGATGAGATTAATGAGATCACCGCAGGCAGCAATTATGGCTGGCCCGAGATTCTTGGGGATGAGCAGCAAGAGGGCATGAAGACCCCGGTGTACCATAGCGGCGATACGGCCATTGCTCCTTCGGGCATCGCTTTTGATGAAGAGGATCAGATGTATGTTGCTACCTTGCGCGGTCAGAAGCTGTACCGGTTCCAGCCGGAGAGTACCTCACTCGATGTTGTGTTGGAGGATGAAGGCAGATTAAGAGACGTGAAAGTATATAACGGCAAAATTTATGTCATTACCAACAACACCGATGGGCGGGGTGTGCCCTCCGATAACGATGACCGGCTGCTTGTACTGGAATAATTCAGAGAATTGTACATGTCTTGTCGTTTGAGAGAATAGGATAGAAGAAGCGTACCGTACCGTTCTAAAAAAGCCCCTTCCTGTATGGAAGAGGCCTTAAGTGGCAATAACAGATATTATGTTTGTCCGCTTTCGACCTGCTTTCGGATACGGTAGACGCATTTCTTGTCGCCCTTGGCGAGGCATTCGGTACGTTCCACATCGGCCTCCAGCAGCGATTGAAACAGGTCAAGCTCACAGCGGCAGGCATGCTGGAACCGGTTGGCTACCTGGGATATCGGGCAGTTCAATTCTTCGAATATATATTCATCTTCCGTTACCTTTTTGTAATCGACCATATATCCGTTGTCATTCTGAATTTGGGCAAGCGCTATAACACGCTCTTCCAGGGCATCCGCTTTAACAGCAGGCGTATACTTGTTCAACAGTGTACCTTTTCGTTTATCAAACAGCAGCGAAATCATCTCATCACCAGCTTCGTCCTGCAGCTCGCTGAGCAGGTCAAGAGCAAGAGCGTGATAGTTCTTAGGGAAAAAATCCTCCGCAGAATCGGTAAGACTGTATAAGGAAACGGGTCTTCCCATCGGTTGCTTCACGGTTCTGTATGTGATGTAGCCCTCATTTTTCAAGCTTTCCAGATGACGCCTGACGGCCATGCCGGTAATGCCTAATGTCTCGGTAATGGATTTTGTGCTCAGTTCACCATTTATTTTTAACATTTGCATGATATACTCGCGAGTGCTGTATGCGACTTCCTGATCCACTAAAATCACCGCCTTGTTTCTCGATGAATTACTTCTATTACAACTAAAAATCGTTAAAAAGCAATATGTCTCATCTTATGACTTTACCTTCTATAAGTCAACCGGAATAGCAGTTTTGTAAGCTTGATGTGACGCCGTTTATTGACAATCCACATGTTTGACCACATAATTATGATATATTTTAGTATAAAAAGTATAAAAAAACAAAGTGTCTCAAGGTCACGGAACTTTATTTGGAAATGATAGGCAATGAAAAATTATAACATGGGAAGGTGGAATCACGAATGTATGTTATTGGTTCGGCTTGTATCGAAGAGAAAGCGGGAGAATGCGTAGACGTTTGCCCTGTGGATTGTATAGAAGAAGGAGATGACCAGTTCTACATAGACACGGATATCTGTATTTCATGCGGTGCTTGCGAGGCAGCATGCCCGGTGGCCGCTATTTTCTATTTCGAGGACCTGCCGGAAGAAGAGAAGCATTACTTCGATAAAGCGGTTGAATATTATAAAAACAAGTAGGGCGCTCGGGCGCTCCGGTTTGAGGCTAGCAAGCGCTTCGGTTTGAGGCTATCCGCTCTGTTGTCCGTCCGTTTCTTGGATTGGAATAGGCAGGGGTGAAACGGACTCCCAAAGGATCGGCTATCCTCAAACCTCCGCTGTGGGGGAAGATCTACAGATCAAAAGATTAAGGGATCGAGAGGTTGAAAGATCGAATGCGAGAATAGCTTGACCAATCAATGATGTGTGCGAGCATCACCCTAACGGACCTAGCAGGCGTTATTCTAGCGAAATCGAGCGATTGCAGGGATTAACGGACACCGTAGCTCTTATTCGTCACTGAAAAGCACCTTTGGGGGTGTTTTCGAGTAATAAGAGCTCTCCAGTCCGTTAAAAAATCAAAAGCTGGTTTTTTAGGTAGATAAGAGCGTTCCAGTCCGTTAGCGTCCTCAGTTACTCAACCACCTAAGAACCACCCATTCAACCACGCTGCAGCTATCGACCCACGCCGGCAGCCATCGACGCGCGTGGACAGCCATCGACGCGGTAGCCAGCAAACTCCTCGGGCAGCATCCAAACCGCATGTACAGCCCTCGACGGACATCTATCCAACCACACAGCATCCATCAAATCACGCAGAAGTCATCGTACCGCACGGCGCCACCAACCCTCACGGGCAGCCACCGAGTCGTACAGCCATCTACCGTATCCCATGCCAGCCACCAAACCACACGCACAGCCATCGAACGACCCGGGCAGCCATTCGCCCCCGCGCCGATCACGCGCTGCGGGGCGATGGTCAACTCGCTCCAAGGGGACCGGCTGATTTCTAGCGAGCGGGAACAAAAAACAAAGAATCAATGACAACCAGTGATAATACTACAATCACAGATCATCAATTTTAAAGCCATTCGGGAAAAAAATGTACCCCATAAGACAGACACTTTAAAAAAGGTCATCTTATAGGGTGCATTTTAAAATTAGAGAAACCTCTCTAATTTATTTCTCGGGTGGTTTATTTCGCTTGGATGAAGTGTTCGACGTAGGCATGCCTCGAATCAACATCGTTATTACTTTAAACCCCTGTAAAACCACCTATTGAGGCGCTTAGAATGGGAAAATTTCCTGATGCGAGGTTCGGGGCATGCTTGGATGGATGTCGACCAAACAAGGCTGGCAAACATACAATAATTCGTTTCGCGGTTGGCTTTATTATGGAAGTCAAACCGCGGTGTTATCTACATTTCAGGAGATTTCGTGTCATATTAATGTCATGTTGTGCGCGTGAGAGGGGCAACTGTGTCTATGCAAGGGATTGTATCACTTTCGCAAAAAATTGAAATGCTTACATTTCCAAAATAAAAAAATAATAATTTAAATGTGTCATATATATTGACACTTTTACAAAAGACGTTTTATTATTAATATCACTGGAGAATAAAAATAATAAAATTGATAAAAATCACTGTTTTTTGATGATAACAGGTCGTTTTAAATGGAAAAATGATCTAATTAATCTACTGGTGAAATTAAATAGGGGATGTCTTCATGAAAAAGCATGATCAAGACTTTATGAAGCGGCAGAACAGACTCACGGTATTCCAAATCATCAAGAATGAACAGCCGATTTCAAGAGCAGCTATTGCCAAACAAACCGGAATGAGCCCGACAACCGTCAGCCGCATAGTGTCAGAGCTGACAGAAGAGGGATACGTTCATGAGACGGAAGAACAAGCTTCGGCCGGACGAGGAAGAAAGTCTTCCTTAATAAGGCTGCTGGATACTGCCGTGATCTCGATCGGCGTCGAGCTGGATCGTCACCAGGCCAACATCGGATTCATCGATGTACAGGGGAATGTGCTGTGCAGCGGCAATTTTCCCAGATCTTCGGGCGATACGCCAGAAGCAACGGTGGCTCGGATCGCAGACATTATTGAAGAGCTGATTCTTGAATGCGATATCGATCGCAGACGGATTGTGGGAATCGGCGTTGGGCTGCCAGGCATCATCGATGTTGAAGCAGGCATTGTCAATTTTTCCGTTCAGCTGGGTTGGAAGAATGTGCAGCTTGCCGAGAGACTGAAGGAATTAACGGGGCTTCAAGCTGTCGTAGACAATGAGCTGAAAGTGAAAGCATTGGCGGAACAATTAAAAGGCTCAGCGTATGGCTCCAACCGTACGGTTCTGCTGGGATTTGGTAATGGTGTAGGCTCGGCACTGATCCTGGAAGGGGAAATTTACCGGGGGGTGACCAACAGTGCGGGGGAAATCGGACATACCACGGTGGATCCTGAAGGCATGATGTGTGACTGCGGCAAGGCCGGCTGTCTTCAAACCTATATCAACATACCGTCCTTGCTATCAGAAGCCAGCAAAATAAAACCGGTTCGTACTATAGAAGAGTTATTCGCGGAGAGACGTGCAGGAACAAGATGGGCGTGTTACTTAATCGATCGAGCCCTTGCTTATATGGCCATTACAATCAACAACGTGGTTAGCATGTACAATCCTGACAGCGTCATCTTGAGCGGTGAAATTCTGGACAAGTTTCCCGAAGTGTATGAGGAGATTACCAATCTCTGTTATACGCAGTATATCTGGGAACCGCTTCAGGATTCCTTCACCATCGTCCGCTCCAAGCTGCATGAGCATGGCGTCATCATTGGCTCGGGACTTGTGGCACAGGATCGTTATTTTCAATTGAATTAATTCATCTAAAGATGGGGGAGCATGATTATGGGTTTTGTGCCATTGGTAGAGGAATATCGCGGAAATGTACTGGAGAATGTCCATTACGGAGCGATCAGCGTTGTAGACGAGAACGGAGGGGTCATTTATGCAGCAGGTGATCCGCATCACATGACATTCCTGAGATCGGCGGCTAAACCATTTCAGGCGATACCGGTTATGAAGCGCCGAATTGCCGAAGTCTACGGACTTACGGGGGAAGAGACGGCACTGTTTGCCGCTTCCCACCGGGGCGAACGCTTTCATATCGATGCCCTGGAATCCATTCTGAAAAAAACAGAGATTCAGGAGGAGGCCCTCCACTGCTGTGCAACCTATCCATTGAATGAGGATGCAAAGGCAGAGAGGCACCGCAACCATGAGGAGAAGCGCCGGATATTCCATAACTGCTCAGGCAAGCACAGCGGTTTGATTGCCCTGAGCAAGCATATGGGCTGGGACGAGAGCACGTATTACAAGCCGGAGCATCCGGTTCAGCAGGAAATCCTTGAAACCCTGGCTTACTTTGCTGAAGTTCCGGTTTCCTCGATTCCGCAAGGCATCGACGGCTGTGGGCTTCCCATCTTCGCACTTCCTCTGGATCGCATAGGGTACTCGTTCCTTAAGCTGGCTTGTCCGGATTTGATCCACGATGCGCAGACAGCGGATGCAGCTGCAAGAATGGCACAGCTGATGAACGAGTATCCGGATGTCATCGCAGATACGAGATTTGTGTGCTCGGCTCTGCTCCGGGATCCCAATCTGGCTGCCAAGGGCGGCGCCAAAGGCGTATACGGCATCGGACTTCGGGAGGAGCGCTTGGCCATCTCGCTTAAAGTATCCGATGGCTCCGAACAAGTATGGCCTTGTATCATTGCCTCCATCCTGGAGCGTCTTGGTTATGACAATCAAGCTACGATTGATCGATTGTATGATCTTGTGCCGAATGCGATCTTTAACGATGGCGGTACGCTTGTTGGCGAGCGGCGGGCCGTGTATGACTGGAATGATTAAGCTGTGAGGAACTCAAGGCTTAAGGAAGAGATGTTATTTTCTTAAGCGGCGAGTGAATCTATAGATATTATTACATCAAAGGGGGAGTAAACAATGAGATTCAAAGGTAGAACATGGTCACTGCTTATGCTGCTGCTCGCATTCACGATTGTTGCGGCAGGCTGCGGCGGAAATAGCGGAGGCGGTGAAGGTGCAAGTGAAGGCGGCGGCGAAACCAAGCCGGTGACAAAAGATAATAAAGACGTGGTCATTGCCATCAACGCCAACTTCATTACGCTTGACCCGCACAATGCTGGAGACACGCACTCGATTTCCGGTGCACGCACGATGTATGAAGGCCTGATGGGTTTCAATGAGAAAATGGAACTCGTGCCTATGCTGGCTGAAGACCACACAGTCAGTGAAGATGGTTTGACGTATACGTTCAACCTGCGTAAGAACGTGAAGTTTCATGATGGAACAGATTTCAATGCTGAAGCCGTAAAAGTCAATCTGGAGCGCATTATGAATGAAGAGAACAACCTTCGTATGCGCAAAAGCTTCTCGAAAGTGGCAGATGTTCAAACACCGGACGAACATACCGTTGTTATTACTCTCAGCGAGCCCTACAACGCGTTCTTGAACAAGACGGCCATGGCGCTGATCATCAGTCCGAAAGCGCTTGAAGACGGTATTGATATCACGAAGAACCCCGTGGGTACCGGAGCATACAAATTCAAAGAATGGGTCCAAGGTGATCGTCTCGTTGTGCTGAAGAACGAAGACTACTGGCAGGAGGGTCTGCCAAAAGTCGACAGCATCACGTTCAAGCCTGTACCTGAGAATGGTTCCCGTATTGCCATGCTGAAGACCGGAGAAGCGGACTTCATCTACCCGATGCCGACAGAGCAGGTATCTGAGGTCGAAGGCGATCAGAACATCGTTGTTGACAAGATCGATTCCACCATCGTGCGTTACATCACACTGAACACGATGAAGAAACCTTACGACGATCTGAAAGTCCGTCAAGCGATCAACTATGCAATCGATAAAGAAGCATACATTAAGGTTGTCAAATCCGGTCTTGGCTCCAAGCTGACTTCTTCCATGTCCTCAATGACACAGTATTATTCAGAGCAATCCGGTTATGACTACGATCCGGAGAAAGCCAAAGCACTCCTTGCGGAAGCTGGCTATCCGGAAGGATTCGAAGCAGAAATCTGGGGAGAGAACGACTCCGAAACGATGAAGGGTATGCAGTTCATTCAACAGCAGCTTGCTCTAGTCGGAATCAAAGTCGAAGTGAAATCGATGGAGGGTGCTACGCTGTCCGATCAAATCAACTCGGCAACGCCGGAAGATGCGAAGATTCAAATGTGGTATGTAAGCTGGTCACCATCTTCAGGCGATGCGGATGGAGCTACTAAAGGTCTGTTCAGCAGTGAATTCTTCCCGCCAGCTGGCTCTAATACAGCATATTACAAGAATGATAACGTAGATAAGTGGATCATGGATGCCAATAAGTCTGTAGATCCAGAGGCTGCAAAAAGCATTTATGCCGACATCCAGAAGCAAATCTGGGAAGATGCGCCATGGGCGTTCCTCGGTGTAGATCAGGTCATTACGGGTAAAAGAGCTTATCTTGAAGGCGTGAAGGCATTCCCTGATGGTTCCATCAATGTGCTGAATGCCGAAATAAAGTAATCAGACAGCGAAGAGCTTACTGAACGTATACCTTGTGGTGGGCCGCTTCTTAAGATTATTAAGGATGCGGCCCATCTTATTTTAAAAAGAGCTCAAATGTTGCGGAAGGAGGCTCATCCCTTGGGAAGATATGCAATTCAGAGGCTGCTGGGGGTTATCCCGCTGCTGTTCATTGTATCGATACTCGTATTTATGTTCATTCATCTTATTCCTGGAGATCCGGCGAGACTTGTTGCAGGTAAGGATGCCACCCTTGAGGAGATCAACGGTATTCGTGAGCAGCTGGGATTGAATTTGCCGTTATGGCAGCAATATGTTAATTACATGGGTGATCTGTTGAAGGGTGACTTGGGTGAATCCGTACGTTCCGGAATACCGGTTATGGAGATGTTGGAAAGCCGTTTTCTCCCAACCATTATCCTGACTTTTACCAGTCTTGGCTGGGCACTTATTATTGGACTGCTAATCGGGATTGTAACCGCTGTTAATCGAGGCAAATGGCCGGATTATATCGGTATGCTGGCCGCGATATCCGGTATTTCGCTGCCTGGATTCTGGCTGGGGCTTGTCCTTATACAAGTTTTCTCCGTTCAGTTGGGATGGTTCCCGACAGGGGGCATTGATACATGGCAATCCTATATTCTGCCTTCCTTCACGCTTGGAGCCGGCATTATGTCCATGCTGGCGAGATACTCCCGCTCCTCCATGCTGGAGACGATGCGTGAGGATTATGTCCGAACCGGACGCGCCAAAGGCTTGCGCGAGTTTACCGTTGTCGGAAGACATGCGCTGCGCAATTCCCTGATTCAAGTAGTGACCGTTGCCGGACTGCAGTTCGGGTTCCTGCTTGGCGGCTCGGTTATGGTTGAGACGGTATTCAGCATACCGGGCATGGGTCGTTTGTTGGTAGATTCCATCGCATTTCGTGATTATACCGTGATCCAGGCCTTGCTGTTAATGTTTGCAGCTGAATTTATTTTAATCAACCTGATCGTTGATCTGCTTTATGGCGTACTGAATCCGAAAATCCGGTATGCATCGAAATAGGAGGGGGAACCAATGAGCGACAACTCGACAGCGACTGTCATTTCTGTACCAGAGGAGACGCTTGTGAACAGGCCGGCAACAGGCAAATTCAAAGCGTTTATGTCTAAGTTTATGAAGCAAAAGCTTGCCGTTATATCCAGTGCGTTTATCCTGCTGTTATTCATAGTAGCAATAATCGGTCCGCATATTGTACCTTATCCTCCAAATGAACCGAATTACGACGCCCTGATGGAAGGACCATCGGCAGCGCATTGGGCAGGTACCGACGAGTATGGCCGGGATATTCTCAGCCGCTTGATCGATGGAACAAGGCTCACGATGGCTGTCAGCTTAAGCGCGGTATTCATTTCCGCAATAGCGGGTACCATTCTCGGACTAATCAGCGGTTATTATGGCGGCTGGATCGATCGTCTGATCATGCGGGGCAGCGATGTTATGTTCTCCTTCCCCGATCTGCTGCTTGCCATCGGTATCGTGGCGATTTTGGGGCCGGGCTTATCCAACGTGGTTATAGCAGTAGCCGTATTCGGGACGCCGTCGTTCGCAAGGATCATCCGAAGCGTAACCTTGTCTGCCAAAGAATCGCTGTATGTCGAAGCAGCTCAATCGATGGGCGCCAAGAATAATCGGATTATCTGGAAGCACATTTTTCCTGAAACCGTACCAAGCATCATTGTTAACGTCTCGATGAAAATCGGTGGCGCCATTCTGGCAGCGGCATCCTTGAGCTTCCTTGGACTTGGAGCGAAGCCGACTGAACCGGACTGGGGTGCCATGCTAAGCATGGGGCGTGATTACCTCAGCATTGCTCCGCATATCGTGTATTTTCCAGGCTTCATCATCTTTTTGACGGTGCTTGCTTTTAACCTGATTGGGGATGGCCTCAATGACGCGCTGGATCCGAAGACAAAAAATTAAAAGGGGGGATAAATCGTGGCGCAAACATTGCTTGAAGTGAAAGGTCTCAAAACCGAGTTCAAACGCGAGGGCTCATCGGTGCTCGCTGTGGCGGGAGTGGATTTTCATATTAATAAAGGCGAAGTGCTCGGGCTCGTAGGTGAATCCGGTTGCGGTAAAAGCGTGACCTCCCTGTCCATCATGAGACTTCTTAAAGATACACCCGGCAGAATCTCCGGAGGCTCCGTGAGCTTTGAAGGCAAGGATCTGGTGCAGCTGTCGGAAAAAGAAATGCGTCGTTACCGCGGTAACGAGCTGGCAATGATCTTCCAGGAGCCGATGACCTCACTCAATCCCGTGCTGCGCATTGGCAAGCAGCTGGAAGAGTCGATTATGCTCCATCTGGGCTACGGCCGCAAGAAGGCGCGTAATCATGCGATTGAGTCTCTTAAACTGGTTGGGATTCCGAGAGCCGACGAAGTCGTGGATGACTATCCGCACCAATTGTCCGGCGGCATGCGGCAGCGCGTCATGATTGCAATGGCCATGTCCTGTAATCCGAAGCTGCTCATAGCTGACGAACCAACGACAGCGCTCGATGTAACGATTCAGGCTCAAATCCTGGATCTGATGAACCGGCTGAAGAGGGAGCAGGAAATGGGAATGCTGCTCATTACACATGACCTTGGCGTCGTCGCGGAAATGTGCGATCGTGTGGTTGTCATGTATGCCGGCCGGGTGGTGGAAGAAGCAACGGTGGAGGAGCTGTTTGAGAATCCGCAACATCCGTATACCAAAGGGCTCATTCATTCCGTGCCGAAGCTGAGACAGAAGGTTCGCCGCTTGGAATCGATACCCGGGAACGTACCGGATTTGATGAATATGCCTCAAGGCTGCAAGTTTGCACCGCGCTGCCCATTCGTGATGGAGCGTTGTTTGTCACAGGAGCCTGGGCTGCTGCCCGTTGCCAATGAACCGCATCGTCAAAGTCGCTGCTGGCTGACGCAGGAAGGGCATCCGGAAGGAGGGGAAACCGCATGAAAGAAACACCTTTGTTAGAAGTCAGGAACCTGCAGAAATCATTCACCGTGAAAAAAGGATTCTTCGGTAACGCCAAGCAGCTGCGCGCCGTGGACGGAATATCCTTCGCCATTCAGAAGGGCGAAACCTTCAGTCTTGTTGGGGAGAGCGGATGCGGCAAGTCAACGACAGGCCGGCTGGTCACACGGTTGCTGACACCAAACGCAGGCGAAGTGATTTTTAACGGACAAGACATCAGCGGTTATAACGATAATCAGATGCGTCCGCTTCGTAAAGATATGCAGATGGTTTTCCAGGATCCTTACGCTTCCCTCAATCCCCGGATGAAGGTGAAAGAGCTGGTGGCAGAGCCATTGCTGATCCATACCAAGATGAGCACGAAAGAGCGGGATAAATTGGCTTGCGAGCTGCTGGAAACGGTGGGTTTGAACAGCTTCCATGCCGAACGCTTTGCCCATGAGTTCAGCGGGGGCCAGCGTCAGCGGATTGGCATTGCCAGAGCACTGTCCGTTCGTCCGAATCTGATCGTAGCAGATGAGCCTGTTTCGGCACTGGATGTATCCATCCAGTCGCAGGTGCTGAACCTGCTGCAAGATCTTCAAGAGGAGTATGGGCTAACGTACCTGTTCATCTCGCATGATCTGAGTGTTGTCGAGCATATCAGCGATCGGATCGGTGTGATGTATTTAGGGACTTTGGTGGAAACGGCGGATAAAGATACGCTGTACGATCGTCCGCTGCATCCGTATACCCAGGCGCTGTTGTCCTCGGTTCCGGTTCCGGATCCGAAGCAGAAGAAGGAACGGATTATTCTGAAGGGCGATTTGCCAAGTCCCGTGAATCCGCCAACAGGCTGCCGATTCCACACGCGCTGTCCTTCCTGCATGGAAGTGTGCAAGCAGGTAACGCCCGTATACCGTGAGGTTGAACCAGGGCATCAGGTGGCTTGTCATTTATATGATGAAGAGATCATGAAGCATGTGTAAGCAGCTTTGATATGGATGTTCGGTTGAGGAGGAGGACTCAGATGCAAATCACAATAGACGATATGCAATCGGTAGATACTTCGATTTATGCGGTTTATGAAGGGGAGGGGCCCCCTTTCCGGGTAACGGAATCCCAGAAGCAAAAATATACACTGACCTGGTTCTATGGCCGTTCTCATCATGAGACAGACGATCTCGTAGCCGGAATGGGTCCGCGCTCTGGCCTGACATTGGAGCAAGTGCGCAGAACGGGAGCATCTGCAGCGAGAGCACTGCTTAAGGAGAAAAAAGCAAGTGCGGTGCTGGTGCGCGCCTCATTCCGCGAGGGAGGGGCTTCTGCAGCAATATCGGTGAAGGAGGAGCTTCAAGCATGGATGGAAGGCTGGATGTACGGATTATATCAATTCAATAAACATCGAGGCGTTACAGCCAATCATCAAGACCTCTCCTTGAATCTCCGAGTGAAAGATTGGCAGGGGCTTACCCGTGAAGATATGGAATCCATCCTGAGGGAGGCTTCCATCCGCATAAACGGAACCCGGCTCACGCGAGATTTGGTTAACGAATCACCGGAAACGTTAAATCCGGAAGCGTTCGTTGCGGTGGTCGAGGAACGCTTCAAGAAGGCACCGGTTCAGCTTCACGTGTATCGCGGACAAGAGCTTCATGATCGGCAGATGAACGGGCTTATTGCCGTAGGCGCTGGCAGCCAATACGCCCCTGCCATGATTGAATTATCCTACAACGGAGCTTCTTCATCGGAGAAGATTCCTCATATCGTGCTCATCGGCAAAGGCGTAACCTTTGATATGGGCGGTATGAACGTCAAGATTGGCCGAGATATCAGCGATGCCCGCATGGACATGGGCGGTGCTGCTGCCGTCGTTGGTGCAATGGATATTCTGGTATCTCGCCAAGCACCTGTGCGAGTCACAGCACTGATCGCCGTGGCTGATAATTTAGCTGGACCGGATGCCATGCTTCCTTCTTCCGTTATCCATTATCCGAACGGGCTGAGTGTTCAGGTAGCCAATACGGATGGGGAAGGGAGATTGATTATTGCGGATGCTCTGCTGCATGCAGCGAATCTCGGTGCCGATAAGGTCATTGATATCGCTACCCTCACAGGCAATGTCGGCGCAGCGCTTGGCCTGGAGATTGCTGGAATCTGGGGAGACCGGGAGATTACAGCTGATTTGGTTGATATCGGGGAACGCAACGGGGAGCGTTTGTGGCCCATGCCGCTTATGGATGAGTATGCCTCGGAGCTGAGAAGCGATTATGCGGATTTAAAAAATGTCGGTACGTCTACGCTGGCTGGAGCCATAACGGCTGCGCTGTTCATCCGCCATTTTGTAGCCGAGTCCATGAAATGGGTGCATATCGATATGGCAGGCACCGTGCAGTATAAACGGGAGTTTCCCTATTCCGCTGCGGGAGCCACCGGCTATGGCGCCAGATTGTTGGCAGATTATGTGGAGAAGCAGTTTCTCAAGACATAGAGAACAGAACTTCAGATGAGGAGTGACGATGATGCTTCTAGAAATTATCGCAACTTGCGTGGATGATGCCATCACCGCAGAGCAGAATGGTGCGGACCGTCTGGAATTAATTACGGCCATAACCGAGGGCGGACTTACGCCTGGAATCGGTCTCGTTGAAGAGGTTGTGAAGGCTGTTCAAATTCCTGTCCATGTGATGGTAAGACCACACAGTCGGTCCTTTGTGTACAGCACACACGATATAGCAACCATGACGGCGGAGGTCAAGGCGATCCGCAAGGCCGGGGCAGCCGGCGTAGTGCTGGGCATGTTGACCCCGGATGGGAAGATTGACGAGGTTTCCTTGGCCAACATGCTGGAATGGACGGGCAGCATGCAAGTCACCTTCCACCGTGCTTTTGATGAGCTGGAGGATCAGTTCGAAGGTCTGCGTACGCTGCTGAAATACCCGTCCGTTACCCGTGTACTGACATCGGGAGGGCCCCAGCCAGCGCCACAAGCAATTCCGAGAATTCGGGAGCTTGTGGAACAAACCAAAGGCAGCGAGCTTAAGATATTGGCCGGCAATGGCCTGAAATGGGAAATTATTCGTGAATTTATCGATCAGACCGGTGTGAGCGAGGTGCATTTCGGCTCGGCGGTTCGATATGGTCGGTCAGGGCTGAAGCCCATTGATCCGATTGAATTGAGATCGCTGGCAGACAGCATACATCAATAGAAGTAGTAGCAAACCTATCGGAAACAGGTGAACAAAAATTGCAAACCGAATGGAATAAACAGCAAGAATTTGTGGTTGGCGTTGACCTTGGGGGTACAAAGATCGCGGCAGCGCTCTTTGATTCCGAAGGACAGCTGCTGAACCGGGAGCAGATGGAAACCGCCGGCGCACAGACGGCGGAGGAGGTGGTCGGCAGAATTACGGCCATGATCCGCAGTGTGTCGGGCGGCCATCCGCTTCGAGGGGTAGGGATGGCCTCACCAGGCACAGTGAATAGCCGAGAGGGGATTGTCATTCATGGAACGAATTTGCCGGAATGGACCAATGTCCCCCTCAAAGCCTGGATGGAGCGTGAGCTGCATACGGAAGTTCAGGTGCTGAACGACGCCAATGCAGCCGCGTGGGGGGAATATGTAAGAGGAGCCGGCAGAGGTTCAACTAACATGGTGTATGTGACGCTGAGTACAGGCATTGGTTCAGGAATCGTGCTGGACGGCAAGCTGTTTCTGGGCAGTAATTCTTTTGCAGGCGAACTCGGGCATCATATCATCGATCCGAGCGGTCCCAGATGCAATTGCGGAAGTCATGGCTGCTGGGAGGTATTTGCCTCGGGGACAGCGATCGGCCATGCAGCGTCCCAGCGGATGCTCGATCAGCCGAGCGTGATCAGAGAGCTGGCTGCAGCGGATGGGGGAGTGAATGCAAAGCACGTATTTGAAGCTAAGCGTCTTCAGGACCCTGTAGCGGTGGAGGTCATCGACCGTGCTATTTATTACATGGCACTAGGTCTGGTTAATGTCATTCACAGCTTCAACCCGGACCGCATCGTAATTGGTGGAGGTGTCAGCAGAGCAGGAGAGCTGCTGTTCCCGCAGCTGCGGGAAATGACAGATAAACTGGTCATGCCGTCCTATTTAGGCACGTACGAGATCGTTCCGGCCGGTCTGCGGGATGATGTGGGTCTGGTTGGTGCCGCAGCCTTGTTCCGGTGATGACAACTGCAATGCTTAGGTAGTGGATAGAGCAGTGGATGGAATAAAGCTTAGATAGAGATCATTTGGCAGGGAAATAGAATTGGAATTAGACGGTTCTTATAGCCAGTAGTTATAAAAAAAGCCGCCCATAGAAGGGCGGCTTTCATTATGTATCAGGGAAGCGGGAAACGGGGCGATCATTTTTTTGCTATTGGGGAGTCCGTCACATGTAATGAGTGATAAGTGTGAACCGTAAACCGTCATCCGTTTGTGCATAGGATTCGACTTTTTGGTTTTCTTATGGTTTGTTTGTATCCGACAAACAAGCGGTTGCCCGCACTTTCCCGCCCGCCGGCGGTAACCGCCGGCTCCAAACCCGCACGTTAGGAATACCTGTAGGCTTGGAGCCGGCGGCTGCCGTTACCCCATATACTTCGATGCGTCAAACGATATCATGGCGTTATGATTGGCATGTTCTATCAGTGACGAGAGTTTGGTTACCTCGCGTTCCTTCTTGCGCGCTGCCGCCTGATAAGCTTCAGGATCATACAGAGCGACGTTGAACAGCGTCGTGGCGTTGTCTCCGCTTCCCCGGCTGCTTTGACGCTCAAGCTTCTTGCGAGAGCCGAGGTGTGCAAGCTGTCCGATATCACCGCGAATGTGTTTCGCCAGCTCGATTGCTTCCATGATCGTTATGTCGGAACCATTCCAGGAGATCGTCTGCGTTGTGTTGGAGAGGGCCATCAGCAAATCCAGTTTTCTGAAATCCGCCGCCGCCGCTTCAATCTCTTCCGTAATGACATCTACACTCCGCGCGGGATACTCAGCCGTTTCTCCTTTTTCAATGATCGTACTGCTGTTATTCAGACGCTCCGACGCCAGCTGGCTCATAAGACGATGAATTGCTGCCCGTACGGCTAAAGCTTCAGCCATTGTGATTTGACTCATTCGTAATGGATCACCTCTATGATTTCTTTTCTGATATAGTTAAACGCAGGATCCTGTAAAAAGTTGCTAAACGTTTTAAGAAAATGGAGTAAGAGGAATACGCTAGAGTTACATAATTGTCATGACTATGTGAGATTGTTAACAGAAATCAAGCTGCGAAATTCGATTATTCCGACAGCGGGTAACATAAAACGATAGATTCTTAGGATATTATTGACAGCATCCTTGCTTGTATACTATATTAAGAGAAGTTACAAAATGTTAATGAATTTTTGCCGAATTTCGTTTGTGAAAACGGGGGAACCGTCTTGGGTGAATTATTCTTGTACTAAAGAGAGTATAGGGAACCTTCAACCGAACCCTTAGCTAACTCCGTAGGCATCGAAGGAGAGAACATATTTTGAAGAAATTTGTCATCACATTGCTTGGGTCTGCAATTATTTTTTCTTCAGGTGCCGTAACAGCATTTGCTGATCAACAACCGAACTTTCAGCATCAAGTGAAACAATTGGTAGGAACTCCATATAAATGGGGCGGAACGACCACCAGTGGATTTGATTGCTCAGGATTTATACTGTACATGTTTAGAAATTTTGATATAGATCTTCCACGCACATCCCAAAGCCAGGCTAAAGCCGGGGTTTATGTGGATCGCGAAGACCTGCGGGTTGGAGATCTGGTGTTCTTCAATACAAGCGGCAGCGGAATTTCGCATGCAGGAGTTTACATTGGCGAAGGTCAATTTGCGCATGCTTCCAGCAGCAAGGGTGTAAGAATCAGCAAGCTTAGCGATTCTTATTATGAGCCGCGTTATGTAACGGCGCGTCGTGTACTGAGTCAAGAAAACTATGCGAAACTGGTAGGCAGTCCAAGCTAATTGAGAGACGCAGTTTTTCGGGAAGTATAATACATATTAAGAAAGCCTGACAAAGATCCATCTTTGTCAGGCTTTCTTTTATTGAGGGATGCTAGACCTGATCACTTTATTCCTTTACAACAGAAGCATTCACAGCGCCTTCCATCTGATTATTATAAGTCCGGAATAGTCCCAGACGCCAGAAGGCAGCTCCCTTTAGATCATAGCGCTTGGCGAGACCCAGCTTATCATCTACGGAAGACGGAGTTTCACTGCTTAAGCTGATGCCGAGCAGGAGCTTTTGCTTAGGAACACCCGCTTGGAGTGCAAGCTGAATCGCCTGATCTACAAGACTGTTAGGCTCGGGTACCTGCGATTTGGTGCCGACCGGGTTATACTGATAAGCCATAATGATGAGATCATCTGCTATGGAGGCAAGAGTCTTGTAATCATAGCCTTTATAGGCACTGTTCAATGGCGGCACTGCCAATGACAGGGAGATGTCATTCGGTAAAGAAGCCTTCAGCTGTTTGACATAATTGTTAAGCAGCTTCTGCTGCTGCCCTGCATCCAATTTAAAGCCGAGCCCTTCAAAATCGAGAACAACTCCGCCGAAGCCGTTGTCCGTAACGGCTGTCGTTATGCCCTCAATCGATTTCTGCCGAAGGGTGCTGTCACTCAGAACCTTGGTCAGTTCACCATTACCATCCAAAGCATAAACCATAAGATGCGGTTTAATGTTCTGATCTGCTGCATCCGCCACAATGGATTGTGGCGTTACATCACCGGCAGATGCAGGCAAGCGGTACTCTTTACCCTCAAGCGTAAATTGACCTTCGCGGTCGATGCGGCTCCACCCGAAAGCGACTGAGTTCATGGAAGGTATTATATCGCGTTCCTGATAGGATTCTAGAGCATAGAAGGCTCTCAAATGCATCTCCCGCTGCGGAGATGTCAGGGAAACCGTACGCGTAGCCTGGTTCCAGCCCACGTCGACACCGAATTGGCTGCTGAACGAGCTGAGCGGAATCAGCACGCGCCCTTCCCGCTGTACCGGTGGTGCCGCGAGCGTAACTTTTTTCCCGTTCACGGTTGCGGTTTTACTGCCCACTTGCAGCAATACCTCCGTTGCTTGCCCCTTCAGGCTGCCGATCGCTCTCACCGTTTGCGTCTTGCTGTTCCAGGTGATCTCAATTCCGAGCGCTTCGCCAACGGTCCGGAATGGAACATAAGTGACACCGTTGTCTATCCTTGGAGCAGCATCAAATTTCAGTGGAACATCATCCAGCATGACCGCAATAGCCGGTGCTGCGGCGGCATTACTGATATTCGTGGCAGTACCCAGCAAGGATAGGGCCAGAACGGTGGCGGCCGCTGTTTTTCCTACATGTTTATGTAACATACTCCGTATTCCTCCAACTCATCATATAATAGTAGATTGGCCTTACATGGAATGGTAATCTAGCATATGCAATTATAGCAAAATTTTCATAGAGTTCCAATTACATGATGTCATAGAATAGATAAGAGCAGGCATGTTGATTTTTTAAACTTTCAAGTATAATAAATACAGGAATTCATACATAACCTGATGATTACATGCATAGGGGGACAACGGCGTGTTTAAATTCTGGAAGAATAAAAAGGGTAGTGAACGCGGAGATACATCGTTGAGTACGGAAGGAGAACCGATTGAGGCTGTACCGGATCTGATTATCGAGCTTACGGGACGAGAGATTCAGCGTAATGTGGCGCCTGTTCTTGGTATGACCGTCCTGGATCTTGCGGAGCGGAATGACGTGGATTGGAACTCCTTTTGCAAAAGAGGGACTTGCGCGCGCTGCCGCTGCATGGTGGCGGAGGGTATTCAATATTTGTCCGAGCCGAACCTTGCGGAAGAGGGGCGCCTTGATCCGGAAGAGATTGAGGAAGGCTACCGTTTGGGATGTCAGAGCCGTGTCGAAGCGGTGGGTCCCATCAAAATCAGGCATGCTCCGTACTTTTGAACGATATTATCTGGCGACTATTTTTTGAGTTGCAGATTAGAATAGCTACCTATACGCAGATTGGTGTTATACTGATCGGAATTTTCAAAGGCTTATTCCAACTTGAACGATAAGGAGGAACGGGCCTTTCTTGCATGCTTTTTTAATCGTGAAAAAATGAAGGGGGTATATCACGCAAGGGAAATCCATAACGTTACCAGAAAAATGCAAAGAACCTAGTCTAGTTGAGCACCGGACTAAGGTTCTTTAAAGACGGCTTCATATAAATAGTCCGCGCATGTAAATCCTTTATTCCAAGGCCAGCTTGTTCTGTTCCCGGAAGGAACTTGGCGTTTGACCGGTAATTTTCTTGAATAACATCGAGAAGTATTTATCGTTGCCATAGCCTACTTGGGAGGCCACCTCATGCACTGGCATTTCCGAGTCGGCAAGCAGGCGCTTGGCTTCCTCAATCCGGCGGGATATCAAGTAATTGAAGGGAGAATCGCCAAGCTCTTTTTTGAACAGATGGGATAAATAATGCTGGCTGACGTACATCGTATCCGCGATGTCCTTCAGACTGATGCTTTGGGTATAGTTGGCGTCGATGAACTGTTTGGTCCGGAGCGCGATTTCATTCTTGCCCTTCAGGGATTGGAATTGATGCTTTACATCCACGATGCGATAGATCACGGTGATCAATGACATGAGCAGGTTCGTGCTCAGCGTTTCGTAACCCAGCACCTGCGAATCACATTCGCGGATGATTTCCGAAAGATAACTTTCGACTTTATAGGCGTATTTCTCACAGGAAATAACCGGCTCGACATACGCTGGCAGCAGCATTCCTTGCTGAACGCCCTCAATGTGGAGCGAATCCACGCCGCAATAGATTACTTTAAAAGGCCCGTCCGTGATGGATCGTTCCTCATGGGGGACACCGGGGTTGTAAATCGCAACATCGCCTTTGCGGAGTTCATATACTTTTCCTGCGATGGTGAATTCCCCGCGTCCTTCAACCACATAGAGGATCTCACAGAAATCGTGAATTTGCGGCGGCCCGTAGAAAAAATTTTCGTCCACCACTTGCCCGGCAAACAGCAGCTGCGGATTTTTGATGAAGCGGAATTGATCGCTTTTGCTATGCGAGATTTCGATCTTTGGCACGGTCTCGTCCCTCCTGGAAAGCAGCATCCTGTATCCATTATAATGCATAATGCTCATCATGAGGAAATCGTTTACATGAATACTTGGAATGGTTCACTGTCTTGCTGAAATTATGGTCCGATACAACAAAATAGTGGGTTATCCTCTGCGCCGAATAAATTTACAATGAGGTCATATTCCTGATTGGGAGGCGTGGCAACATGACAATTGAAAACGATTACAGATGGCGGGACGGATTTCCGAAAATCGGCATTCGCCCTACGATAGATGGAAGACGGAGAGGGGTAAGGGAATCCCTCGAAGAACAGACGATGAACCTCGCCAAGGCCGTCGCCGAGCTGCTGTCCAGCGAGCTTAAATACCCGAATGGCGAACCGATTGAATGCGTTATTGCAGATACTTGCATCGGTGGAGCCGCTGAGGCAGCAGCTGCCGCCAAAAAATTCAAGAATGCGGAGGTCGGTCTAACAATAACCGTTACGCCTTGCTGGTGTTACGGAACCGAAACGATGGATGCGGATCCTTCACGTCCCAAGGCAGTGTGGGGCTTTAATGGAACAGGGCGTCCAGGTGCGGTTTATCTGGCTGCCGTACTGTCTGCCCATGCACAGAAGGGACTGCCGGCATTCGGTATCTACGGGGAGGACGTTCAGGACGAAGGCGATACCCGCATCCCGGACGATGTGCAGGAGAAACTTCTGCGCTTTGCCCGAAGCGGCTTGGCCGCTGCATATATGCGTGGACAATCGTATTTGTCCATGGGCTCCGTATCAATGGGCATCGCCGGCTCGATTGTGGACGACAGCTTTTTCCAGGAATATCTGGGCATGCGGAATGAATATGTGGATATGAGCGAGTTCACGCGGCGCCTAGCAGAAGGCATCTACGATCCTGAAGAATATACAAAGGCGCTTGCCTGGGTAAAGGAGAACTGTGCGGAAGGACCGGACAACAATCCGGACCATCTTCAGAACAGCCGGGAGCGGAAGGATCTGGAGTGGGAAACCGTTGTGAAAATGACGCTGATTACCCGCGACTTAATGATTGGCAATCCGCGCCTGGCTGAGCTGGGTTTCGAGGAGGAAGCGCAGGGGCACAGCGCAATCGCTTCCGGTTTTCAAGGACAACGCCAGTGGACGGATCATTCGCCGAATGGTGATTTCCTGGAGACCTTGCTGAACTCCTCCTTCGACTGGAACGGCAAACGCGCTCCTTATGTTGTCGCCACCGAGAATGACAGCTTGAATGGCGTGGGCATGCTCTTCGGGCATCTGTTAACCAACACGGCGCAGATCTTCGCGGATGTTAGAACATACTGGAGTCCGGCATCGGTTGAACGGGTCACGGGTTACAAGCTAGAAGGCAAGGCGGAGAACGGCATCTTGCATTTGATTAACTCGGGCTCGGCAGCGCTGGATGGCACGGGCGAGCAGGAGAAGGACGGCAAACCGGCCATGAAGCCGTTCTGGGAGATTACGGACGAGGAAGTGGACCGCACGCTGAGGGCAACGGAGTGGAGACCGGCTAATTTAGAGTACTTCCGGGGCGGAGGTTATTCGACCGATTATCTGACACGCGGCGGAATGCCGATGACGATGTTCCGTCTGAATTTGGTGAAGGGACTTGGCCCCGTCCTGCAAATTGCCGAGGGTTACTCGGTGGATCTGCCAGCGGAGGTGCACGATACACTCGACAAGCGTACCGACCCGACTTGGCCGACTACCTGGTTCGTGCCGAACCTCACAGGACAGGGAGCGTTCACAAGCGTGTATGAGGTTATGAATCAGTGGGGGGCTAATCACGGCGTCATCAGTTACGGTCATATCGGTGCAGATCTTATCACCCTTGCTTCCGTGCTGCGGATTCCGGTCAACATGCATAATGTGTCCGCCGAAGAGGTGTTCCGTCCGCGTGCATGGGGCATGTTCGGAACGTCTGACCCGGAAAGCGCTGATTTCCGCGCTTGTCAGAACTTCGGACCCCTATATAAATAACGGGTCATTCGAGAGGAGAAGGAATCATGCTGAACCTAGAAACGAGAAACGAGCTCTGCAAGTATGCCAAAAAAATCGTCGACAGCGGACTTGTTGTGGGTCCGGGAGGGAACATCAGCGCAAGAGCCGGGGACAAAATGTATTTGTCCCCGAGCGGCTTTGCGCTGGAGGAGATCGAGCCGGAGCAATGGATTGAGGTTGACATCCTGACGGGAGATATTACCGACATTGGCTTGAGACCCTCTTCCGAAGTATTGATGCACTTGTATGGTTATCGTAGCAACCCGGATATCGGGGCCATGGTGCATACACATCCGTCACACTGCATTGCGTTCACGCTGGTTGAGCGGGAGCTCCCAGTGATGTTCCCCGATCAAGCGGCATTGGTCGGCCGAACAGCTTATATTCCGTATATTATCCCGACAACCGACCTGCTGGCAGATGCCGTTGCAGCGAAGGTTACAACGGCCAGTTCCATTCTGCTAGGCAACCACGGCTTGGTCACCACCGGCCGGAATCTTCGGGAAGCCTATTACCGGACCCAGGTTGTGGAAGAGAGTGCCAAAATCTACTTGAGCGCGAAGGCTGCCGGCACGCTGGTGCCGCTGACGGAACAGGAAGTGGACGACATCGCTGCACTCGAAAGTGAAGATTATCGAATCCAGCTGTTGCAGAAGATGAAATAAACGATCGTGGTGTTCAGATCCATGGGTTCAAATATTCGGATGGGTACAGTACTGAAGGTGAGAAAGGATGCGGCTTATGAGCAAATCATCTGCGGTGCTTGCTTTTGATATGGGGGCGAGCAGCGGCCGGGCGCTGCTGGGAGAAATCACCTCTTCTGATCATGATTCGCCCGGAATGTTGAAGATTACCGAGATTCACCGTTTTGCCAATATCCCTGTACAGATGGGAGAGCATCTGCATTGGAATTTTCCGATGCTGCTGCAGGAAGTTAAGCATGGCATCCGCAAAGCTTTTCAAGCCGGTTATCAGCCAGTCAGCTACGCCATTGATTCATGGGGTGTCGATTATGGGCTGATTGATTACAACGGAGAGCTGATCGGAGTTCCTTACCATTATCGGGACCTAAGGACCGAGGGAATGGTGAAGGAGACTTGTGAGCAGGTTGGCAAGGAACGCCTGTTTCAAGAAAGCGGACTGCAGTTTATGCCGTTTAACACCATATTTCAATTAAATGCGATGTTGAAGTCACAATCGCCGATGCTGGATATTGCGGATAAACTCCTGCTCACCCCGGATTTGCTGAATTACTATTTGACAGGGGTACAGGCATGCGAGTTTACAATGGCGACAACCACGCAGCTGTATCATGTGACGGATGGGCAATGGAACGAGAAGCTCCTCGAGGAGCTCGGGCTTTCCCGCTCCCTGTTCATAGATCCCATTCAACCGGGGACGGTTATAGGGAAGCTGCAGGATTCCGTAGCACAAGAGCTGGGGGTTCCGGCGATAGAGGCTATTGCGGTTGCCTCGCATGATACGGAATCCGCCGTGGTCGCTGTACCGGCGAATTCGGTGCAGTTTGCTTATCTGGTATGCGGAACCTGGTCGCTTCTCGGAACGGAGCTTCCTGAGCCGCTTGTGCACATGGAGGTACTGGAAGAGGATTTCTCCAATGAAGGCGGGGCTTATGAGACCTTTCAATTGCTGAAGAACATTATGGGCCTCTGGATTTTGCAGGAATGCAAACGCCAATGGGAGATTCAGGGACTGACGTATTCATACGCAGAGCTGGTTGAATTTGCGCAAGAGGCAGAACCCTTCCAGAGTTTCATCCATCCGGATGACCTGCGCTTCATGAATCCGGCGGATATGACGGTTGAGATCCGGGAGTATTGCAAGGAGACGAGCCAGCCCGTTCCGCAGAGTACTGGCGAGTTTGTGCAGTGTATTTTGCAGAGTTTGGCATTAAGATACCGGGAAGTGCTTGAACGAATGGAGATTCTTACCGGATGCCATTATGATGGGCTGCACATGGTAGGCGGCGGCATTCAAAACGAGCTGTTATGCCGGTATACGGCTAATGCCATGGGCCGAACGGTGTGGGCTGGACCGATTGAAGCAAGTGCCATCGGGAACATGCTGGTTCAATTTGTGGCGAATGGCACTTTGCGCAATCGGGAAGAGGGAGTAGAACTCGTCAAGCGTTCTTTTCCGCTTGCCTGGTATGAACCGGCATCTGCAGAGGATTGGAACGCAGCCTTCTCTCATTACAAGTCCATAACCGCACAGCAGCAAGTGAAGTAGGCTATTGCATCGTTTCATTCATGTTAGCAACATGACGTCCCAATTGCTTGATTCGTTATTATTCTGTTACGTTGTCATAGAAGGGGGCTCGTGCCATGTTAAAAGGAATATCCAATGTGATCTCCCCGGATCTGCTGAAGATCCTCATGGAAATGGGGCACGCGGATGAAATCGTGCTCGGCGACGCCAATTTCCCGGCAGCAAGTCATGCCCGGCGGTTGGTCCGGGCAGACGGACATGGTATCCCTGCACTGC
Organism: Paenibacillus glucanolyticus NBRC 15330; assembly: GCF_004000885.1. Taxonomy (GTDB): domain Bacteria; phylum Bacillota; class Bacilli; order Paenibacillales; family Paenibacillaceae; genus Paenibacillus_AQ; species Paenibacillus_AQ glucanolyticus. Next base: position 517,559 of record NZ_BIMC01000001.1, on the reverse strand, counting down.
TGAGCGCCATATTGCCGCTGTTTCCTCTGGATACGTATGTTGAGTCCCCTGTTGCGCTGATGGCTGTCATGCCTGGCGATACGGTGCAGACACCGATCTGGGAGGAATACAGGGGGATCGTGAGGGAGTTTCATGCCGTGCATATGGACTTCAAGGAACTGGAGCGGTTTGCATTCTATGAACGGGCAAAAAATGCTTACGCGGTCGTCTCGACAGGCGAAAAAGCATTATATGCAAACATCATTCTGAAAAAAGGCGTTGTGATTTAATTGAGAATGCCAAACAGGATAGGGGTTAAATTCCTCTGGGTCCTATACGAAGAAAACCCTTGATGATTCAAGGGTCAGATTGTCGAGAAACCCTGTACTTTTTCAAAGGAACAGGGTTTCTCGTCTTCAAGCAGTTACTTTAAAAGGGATGGACGGAGGTTTAACCCCGTCTTTCCAGGCGATCCAAGTGGATCGCCATCTTCTTCATGTTCTGTACGGCTGCTGTCATCAGGGCTTGCTCCCTGACGTTCTGCAGTCCGCGCAAACGACAATAGCGAAACCCGTGGAGCTCTTTTGCGTCCGCGAAGCTTCGCTCAATCGTTTCTTTTCGTTTTCGGTATAAATATTTGCCGGATCGGCTCAACCTATTGCCCCGTACCCATTCTTTGCTGTCTTCCCAGACATGCCGGGTGACCACCTTTCGGTGATTGCGTGAACGAGTACATTCATTCAAGAACGGGCAGTTCTTGCAATGTTGAGGATCCGAAGCGTACTGCCGATACCCCTCACGGTTGGTCGTCTTGTATAATAACTCATGCTTCGCGGGGCATACGTAGAGATTGTGTTCTGCATCATACGTAAACTTCCATTTAGGGAATAGACCTCGAGTCGAGTGGAATCTTCGATGAGCAATGACGGCAAAAATGTTCCGGCTATGCAGCCCTTTACAAATAGGTGAAGTCAAATAACCAGAATCCAAAGCAACGGCCTCTACTTTAAAACCAAATCGTTGTTGTTGTCGATCTATTCGGGACAGATAAGGAACGGAGTCATGCACATTGCCCGGCGTAATATGGACATCCGTAATCATATTGTATTTCAGGTCTACCGTACGGTGGTCTAAATAGAAAAACCCTTCCGGCTTTCCATCACGAATCATATAACCGCTATCCGGGTCGGTTGTGCTCACTTTAACTTCCTTTTCCTCTATCACGTCCTCTCTGGGTTTTAAGGCTTTTTTCCTTGTGCTTTCCGGTCTGCCTCCACGGCTGCATTCAATTCATCTACATAATCACGGGTGTTTTGTAAAACCTGCTCTTTGGTGTACTTATGCTTATTGGCATTGGCCTTGACATGGGTAGAATCCGAAACCAAGACGCGTCCACCGACCATTCGGTGCTGAATCGCTTGAAGAACAATCTCATCAAAAATGTCTTGGAAAATACCGGTATCTTTAAAGCGAGTACGACGATTCCAGCTGATGGTGGAGTGGTCTGGGACTTTATCCGTAAGGCCAAGTCCCAGAAACCAGCGGTAAGCTAAGTTGGTCTGAATTTCACGTTCAAGCTGACGTTCCGAACGGATGCCGTAAAAATAACCGAGAAAAATCATCTTAAATAATACAACAGGGTCAATGGCTGGCCGACCATGGTCTGCACAATAAAGAGGACGAACCTTTTCGTCAATGAAGGTAAAGTCGATATACTTTTCCACTTTGCGTAGCAGATGGTCCTGAGGAACAAGCTCCTCAATTGAGACAAACTCATAAGCCTGTTGTTTTTCACGGTTTGAACGCAGCATAATTGAACACCTTCCCGATCTCATTTATTACTATAATTATACAACATTAACGCGGTGTCGTGTTGAAATAATCGAATATAAAAATAGCTGTCGAGACTTTCTCGACAGCCTGACCCTTGATGATTCAAGGGTTTTTTTATGAGTTTAGTCAGTTGAGCACGCGATAGCGTGCGAAATATGAAACCACTGTGCAAGTACCATATTGTGTTCACCCCGACGTATAGACGGAAAGAGATCTATAATCAAGTGAGAAAAGACTTGATCGAAATCTTCAAACGATTAAGCCGTTTTTCAATTGCAGCTCGACTTATAGCATCAATGTGACATTCATTCACTCCCTTCCTAGCAGGAGCGGTGGTTGCTGAAGCTTTCCTGAAGTGGTTTGAGGCGCCAGGCAAGTCATGCCCACGGTTTTTAGAGAAGACAGCGCCAGTCAGACCGTAATCGGTCTGACTGGCCGTGGCTTCATCAATCTTGCGATAAGCCGATTACTGGCTGATTTGCGCCGTTCGTCGTCTGTTACAGGACCGGCTATATCACCACTGCTGTTCCGCTGACGGCCACCATCAGCATACCCTCGCGAATGACTTCATAGTCGATGTCCACTGCTACAATGGCGTTGGCCCCCATCCGCTCAGCTTTATCTTTCATCTCGGCAAACGCTACATCTCTTGCCTCCTGCAGCTTGTTCTCGTATGCACCCGAGCGCCCGCCAACAAAATCGGTAATGGAGGCCAGAAAGTCCCTCACTACATTAGCGCCCATAATGACTTCGCCTGTCACAACGCCGATATACCTTTTAACCGGGTAACCTTCAATGGTAGATGTTGTTGTAATAATCATACGATCTTCCTTCTTTCAATTAGTTTTTTATAGCGATTACGAATAAAAATACCTTTTCCAGCGGGTGTTTTCTTCTATTACGCTGACAGAAGGGGATTGGTTGCATGAATGGGGGCAGGAAGACAATCCTACGATCGGAAATGCTTAATTTAAATTGCAAAGCAGGTGGCCTAAGAGGCCTCTGTTTCCTAATGTTTTTTGTAGGGGTTACGCAAACCAAGTCCGCATTGAAACCTTTTGTCATGTTCTTCTCGCATGGCGAAAGCTGGAATGGAGAATGGAGTATAAACGCCGTAAAAGATATGTAATTTATTGAATAAGGGGTAATATTCTATTTATTTACTATAAGATATTATCCTTGTAAGAAATGATAAATATAGTATATTAATCATATCTTGCAAGCTAGTTAGTTAGATCAAGCTCCTCTTAAACAACCTCTGGATTTATTCACTAAACTATGCGCTTTACTAGACTGAACGACTCCCTACATCAAGCGGTTTACACATCTCAACACGGCTGCCAGAGCACCTTTCACATAAATGCACATGTATTTCATGGTTTGAAAGGAGGTGAAGATTAATGTGTATTCTTCGTCACACTTCTTGTAACACAACAGAGCAATGCGGACGTGACAAATTTGGCGTTCTTCTCGAAGTATGGGATTGCGGCAATGGTTCCGAAGCAAGATATAGCTGCGGCTGCTAATTTTTGAAAACGCATGCACTCATCGTATAAACAGCGGAACTTCTTGTTCCGCTGTTTATATTTCATGCGGAATCTACTATTTCATAACACTGTTGGAGAGTGAGGTATCGATTATGATTGCTGGTCCATTGCAGTATGGAAGAGAAGCCGTGAGCAGGCATGATGAGGATTGTCCGATGTCAGCAAGAATTCAATGTCATCAAATGGGTGCCTGGTCTCCCTGGCTGTCGGGAAGGAGAATGAATCGTGTCGATGACCGCGCTTGGTCTGCTATCTCTTACCGTGATATTTGTGTTTTCGGGAGTGTCGAAACTGTTATCGTTACCGGATTTCAGGACAACGATAGAACGATTGCAGATGCCTGCAGGTCGCTCACCCATTGTACCTGTTCTCATATGCGCCGCTGAGATAGCGGCAGGGGCAGGTCTGCTGTTCTCAGGAAGCAGGATGTATGCGCAGATCGCGATTTTCATCATGCTGGCAGGGTTCGGATTCGCCGTTTATCAGGCAAAGGTTGTGCGGAAACAGGAGATTGTCTGCAGCTGCTTCGGCTCGTGGTCCAGTGAAACGCTCGGAATGAGCACGGTCGTCAAGATCGGGTTATTAGGATTGTTAAATGTGCTGCTATCGATCTTCTCTGAGTCTGTGGATTTCTGGAGCCTACCGGCACAAGAAGTGGTTCTCACCGTGCTGTCAGCCATCGGAGTTGCCGTTCTAGCCTTGGTCGTATTGAACTATTATACGCTAGCCCAATTGCACCCGAGGAGGGAGGAATAATCCATGGATTTGATTACTACCGTGCTTGTTATTCAATATGTACTCATATTCAGCTTGGCGTTCTTCGTAATTAAATTGTATCAACATGTTCGGAGTTTGAAGTCTCAGCCAGCGATAACCGATAAGGAGGAGCCGACAATGCCGAAGGAAGGGCTTGAGCTGGGGGTGGCGATTCCCCGTAAAACCTATATGAGTATGGGGGGAGAATCCGTGAATCTGTATGATGGCAAGTCCAAAATCATCTTGTTCACCATGAACAATTGCAATGCCTGCAAGGAAACCTATAGCGCCGTTAAAACATTCATTGCTTCGCATCCTGGGCTTCCCGTCACGTTATTTCTGTACGCACAGGATGCTGACGAGGCTGAAGAGATGGTCAACACCAATGAATTAGCAGATTTTCAGGTGGTATGGGCGGATCGGGCACTTATCGATTCGTATAAAGTGAACCGGTTTCCCTTTGCGTTTTACTTATCCGATGAGCAGGTTATCCTCAACAAAAGTGTCACCAATTACTTGCATCATTTTGAGCAAATGATGACACAGCTACCGCATGCAAAACCTTCAGCCTTTAACAAATCAGCTTAATCGTGAAGGAGGCTCAAGGCCATACACCATGAAATATGCAAACCTGATATTTGAGGTTATGAAGCAGGTGTACCGTGTTTCTCCACGCATGTTCTCAAGGGCCACTGTTATTTATCTGGCTGAGGCCTTCTTGCCTGTAGCACAGATCTATATTACGGCTCAAGTCATTAACGCTGTTACGGGTGTGCTGACCCGTGGTGAAACGCCTCTTAGCGCACTGTATTGGTTGGTTCTTCAGTTGACGGTCATATTGCTTGGAATCGCGCTGAGCTCCTTTCAAAAGTATACGGAACGCAAGATGAACGCGTATGTATCGTTCTGGTTTAATCTTCAAGTATCCGAAAAATTGAGCAAGCTTCCATTCTTGTTCTTTGAATCACCGGAAAGCTATGACAAGCTGCAGAGAGCGCTTCGCAATCTGAGCATATGCGGCATTAACATGGTGTTCTACATATTCTCCATCATTCAGAGTGTCATTACGCTTGCGGGATTGCTTGTGCTGCTGTTCAGCTTCCATTACATATTGCCCATCGTGATGCTGCTTCTGATTATTCCGCTGCTGGTCATCCAGAAGAAGGAGGGGGCTTCCCGCTTTATAGTCATTCATCAGCAGACTGCTTCGTCAAGGATGGCGGTGTATATGAACCAGCTGCTGCAAACCAAGGAAGCGGCGAAGGAAATTCGCTTGTTTGATGCCAAGGATTTTTTACTGAGCAGATGGAGGGACATCTATTTCAAGAACACGTATGAAATGCTGGGTGTTGAGCGGAAAAATATGAAAAATCGCCTTGTGGTGGAGTCCGCGGTTACGATATTTTCATTTAGCATTCTGGCTGTATTCATATGGCTGGGCTCCCGCGTCAAATTGACGATTGGCAGCTATGTTGCACTCTATCAAGCGGTGCAGGATACGCGTTATTCCATACAGAATATTAGTCAGAACATGGGACAGATCTACCATGACGGTCTGTTCATTCATGAATTGTTTGAGTTTCTGGATACGCCCGTACCACAGCAAAGCAAAGAACTGCCGATGGCCGGGCAGCTGTTTCAAGGCATTGAAGTGGATCGTGTTTCTTTTCGTTATCCGAGCCAGGAACGGAATATCCTTGACGATCTGTCCATTCGCATAAAGCCTGGTGAAAAGGTAGCCATCGTGGGTGAAAACGGTGCGGGTAAGAGCACCCTTGTCAAGGTTATGCTGGGGTTGTATGAGCCAACCAGCGGTGAGGTGCGTTACAATAACATCCCGATTCATGATTATGATCCCACGAGCTTCCGCAGTAAAGTGACGGCAGTGTTCCAGGATTTCTACCGATATGAATTGACCCTTGGAGCGAACATCACGCTGCAGGAGAGTGAGACGGATGATTGGAAAAGCGAGCGCCAATTGACTCATGCCATCGATAAGGCATCGATGACCTCGCTGGTCAATTCACTCCGTGATGGGGTGTCAACACAGCTGGGCACGCGTTTCTCGGGCGGGCGTGAACTGTCGCAGGGACAATGGCAGAAGGTAGCGATTGCCCGCGCATTTTACCGGGATTTCGAGGTAATCTATCTGGACGAGCCTACGGCTGCGGTAGATCCGCTCACGGAGTCTGCTATATTTGAGAACCTGATGTCCATGACGGAAGGGAAAACCGCCATCTTCATATCTCACCGGCTGGGCAGCTGCCGACAAGCGGATCGTATTCTGGTCCTTAAGGATGGAAGGATCGTTGAAGAGGGAAGGCATGAGGAGTTAATCGAGCAGGACGCGCATTATGCCGAGATGTTTAACAAACAGGCACAGTGGTACCGGTAGCACCCGGTTTCCTAACGAAAGCGAGCTGATCAAGGGTTTATTCTTGGTCGGCTTGTTTGTTGTTTGGGAACAACATCATGGGATGTACGATAGATACTATACAAGCATAAAGCATGGATCGAAAGGATTGAAATACTCCGATATTAGAGGGATTTTGCGTCCGAATCTCGAAATTAAAACGGATATGAGCAGTCTGGAGGCTAGAATATGAAAATGTAATCCCCGTTAATCTATTTCAAGTTCAAAACGATGAATCAGGGGGAGAGTATCGGATTATGGATAAAAAAACATGGATTGTGGAAGCAACCATTTCGGATATGCAGGATGCATTGAAACAAGGCTGGATCACTTCAGCGGAGCTGGTTCAATTGTACCTGGAGCGGATCGAGCTGTACGACGGACAGCTTCACTCGATTCTGGAGGTGAACCCGGACGCGCTGCAGATCGCCCAGGACCTGGATCAGGAACGCAGCGCCAAGAAAGTCAGGGGAATGCTGCACGGAATTCCAGTTCTGCTGAAAGATAACATAGACACAGGAGACAAGCTGCATACAAGCGCCGGCTCTATCTCGCTTGCGGACTCTTATGCAGCCAAGGACTCCTTCGTTGCAGAGAAGCTGCGCCAGGCTGGTGCCGTCATTCTTGGAAAGACCAACATGACCGAATGGGCCAACTTCATGTCAGCCTCCATGTGGGCTGGGTATAGCTCGAGAAAAGGACTTACCTTAAAACCATATGGTCCGGGTGAATTGTTTATTGGAGGTTCAAGCTCCGGCTCCGGTGCAGCGGTAGCGGCGAATTTGGCCGCGGCGGCTATCGGGACGGAAACCTCGGGATCGATTATCAGCCCATCCAGCCAGAATAGTCTGGTTGGAATTAAACCGACAATGGGTCTGGTTAGCCGCTCGGGTATCATTCCGATCACCTATACGCAGGATACAGCAGGCCCTATGGCCAGAACTGTCGCGGATGCCGCTATTCTGCTTGGTGCCATCACCGGGGCTGATGATCAGGACGAAGTCACGAACATAGATCCTCAGCATCGGATCAAGGATTACACCGAATTTCTGGATGCTGGATATCTGAAGCAGGCCAGAATCGGGATTCCCCGACACTACTATAAGCATCTCGATCGGGATAGACTAGACATTGTAGAATCCGCCATTCAAGTGCTGCGGGAGCAGGGAGCTGTCATAATCGACCCGGTCGATCTGCCATGCCAGAATACGAAATGGGATGCCAATGTCCTCCGCTATGAGTTTAAGAAGTACGTGAATGATTATTTGGCAAATGTGGATTCTTCGCTGCCGGTTCACTCATTGGCCGACGTAATCGCTTATAATGAGGCACATGCCGACAGGGCCCTGAAATATGGTCAGGGCACGTTGATTTGGGCCGAGGAAACCAGCGGTACATTGACCGAGCAAGAGTACCTCGAGAGCAGACAGAAGAACAGGGAGATGGCAGGGACCCGGGGCATTGACCAGGTTTTGCAGGAGTTCCAGCTGGATGCCTTGCTGTTCCTGGGTAATGAATATGGACCGGATCTGGCAGCCAGAGCAGGCTATCCTTCGATTACCGTTCCTGGAGGTTACGCGGAGAATGGCGTCATTGCTCCGGGCGGTTACATGACGAAGGGCCCTCAGGGCATTACCTTCATCGGAACGGCTTATAGTGAGCCCGTGCTAATCAAGCTGGCCTATGGCTTTGAACAGGCGACGCGACATCGCGTAGCGCCAAAGCTTTCATCCCAGTCATCAGAGTAAAGAGAGGTGAAGCTCCATCATGCCGCGCAATTTGGTGCATGTTCCTTACGGCTACGAACCCCCGAAGCCGGCAACCAAGGGAACATTAATATTTTACGACTCCTTCGAACAGGTACAGGAGGATCTGGAGCAGGCTGTAGCCATTCTGGAAGAACGGGCGTTTTCAAAATTGGTGCTGTATCCGCTGCATGAAGAGACGGTAAGACGGATGTTCAAGGAGCCGGTGAGTCCTTATTACAAACGGGAGAAACGGCTTCAGGAATGGGTCGGGGAGCGTGAAGACTCCTCGGTTGTAATTGAAGCTTTCGAGTCGAAACGAAAAAAGTACACGCCAATCGATACTGCGCTTCGTCATCTGGTCGAGAAATACGGAAGCCCGCATTTTCTTGTTTTGACGCCTGAGGTGGCTAATGTGTTTGCGTCTTTTTCTTCATTTGAGGAATGGATTGTGAAGCTGAGGCTGATTCTGTTGTCCGAGCCTCCATACTTGCACCCGAGATTGGAGAAATTCCGCCATCGATGGGATATAGCGGGTGAGCCGCAGGAAGGATAGTTGGACATGAAGATGCCCGGCCGTAGACAATCTACAGCCGGGCATTCTTTTTTCTATGTAGTCGAATCTCGAATTCCGATATACGGTTCAACACAAGCCAGGCTCCACGCCAGTTTAGCCTGAGTCACATGAAAAGGACTGCACCCCTGGGGAACAGTCCTATGCTAATCCGCATGCAGTCCGTTAAGCCTCATCGCTTTAGGTCCCTACGCGGGTAAGTTTGCTTATGATCTTGCGCACGCTTTCTCCTGACAGGAAGTAGGTCCGTTCCAGTTCTTCAATAGACCTTCCTTTGCAGTAAGCGCGATACATTTCTTTGTTGCGACTTTCGATGCGTTGTTTGGAACCGCTTAACTCTCCCCAGCCGGCTCTTTGCTCGCTCTGTTTCGGTATGTAGAGTAATTCTCCATCTATATACTGTTGAATTTGCTGCAGCAGCTCGGGGGGAAGCACTTCTCTTCCGTTCTTGTAATGGCCCATCGATGCCCTCCTCTTTCTGTATACATATTTAAGCTATCGCTGAGTTTCAAAACAATTGCATTGATCATGCTTGCCCTCCTCCTTTCGTGAAATTAGTTTTTTAGGATTTTTTTTGGATTTTAAAATAGATATAGGGAGCCCGCAGCGGGCTCCCATTTAACGGATATTCGCTTTACGCGAATACCACCTCACGGATCTGAATCATTTCAATCAGCCTCCTTTCAGCTCATTTCGTCGGCCCGACTTCTATATTAAGCCATATGTAGGTGGAATTATGCAAGAGATAAAACAATATTAATTGTTTTTTACCAAAATTAATGGGGTGAAATATCGGGCTGGCTGAGGATGCTGGATGAGGGATTGGATGGTATGTGACTGGATTATATAATATAGTTACTTCAGAATGCAAAAAAAGAAGGAGTTCTCGTGTATGTCCAATCAGGATCCGCATATTCAGGAATTGATTACGCTGAAGACGATCGCAGAAACCTTGAACGAATCCAATGAGCTGACCCTGATGCTGGATGTCGTCATAGGCAAGCTGTTGGAGCTGACAGGACTTACGACCGGCTGGCTGTTCCTTGTGGATGAGCGGGGAACGTATGAATTTGTAGCGAATCGAAATCTGCCGCCTGCACTGAGCCGGGAGGATAACGAGCCTATGAGATGCGGCAGCTGCTGGTGCTTGGAGCGCTACGATGATGGACGCCTGAAGAATGCAGTCAACATTCTAAATTGCAAACGTCTGGATAACGCGGTTCGATATCAGTGGGGTGACACGGAAGGCATTACCCACCATGCAACGGTTCCGCTGCGATCCGGCAGCCGCAGGTTCGGTGTGCTGAATGTGGCTGCGCCCGGGAAGCTGCATTTTTCCAAAGAGGAATTGGCGCTGCTGGAGTCGGTTGCTTATCAGATTGGCAGCGCCATTGAGCGCATGCGGCTGTACGCGGCCGAGCAGCGTCGAGCGGATTTGTTCGTCCGGCTCGGGGAATACAGCAGCGCTCTCGGTGCCTATGCTTCACAAGCCGTTAACCGGGCTGAGTTAACAGAGCAGGTGATGAGTTTAATGGGCCGGTATTTTGATTGGCCGGTCGTCGCGCTGCTGGAGCCGCTTGAAAAGGAAATCACACTCCGGGCACTATACAGCGAGGGAAAAACAACGCTGCCCCATGCCAAATTTCCACTCGCCGAGATGGCACGTCCCCACCCTAACGACAGGAAGCGCTCAGGAGGAGATCCGGTCTGCGCAGAAGATGCGCAGCGGCTGGCAGACCAGCTCGTTCAGGAAGGCTGGGTCTCATCCCTGACCCGTGCTGTGGCTACCGCTGTCACTGTCGCCGGAGACTCTTCACTCGGCCTGCTTCTGGTGGGTTATGATCAATACGGCGATCAGTACCGGGCGGATATCGAAGTCATCGAGGCTTTGGCTGAACATATTGGCTTGACCCTTCAGCGTGTCCGCCTCGAGGAGAACCGGCGAGAGCTTACCCGGATGGATGAACGAAACCGCCTCGCACGCGACCTGCATGACTCGGTAAGCCAAACCTTATTCTCGCTGGTGATGATGTCCAGGGGAGTGGGCGGTATGCTTGCAGCGGAATCCAATGGTCAAACAAGCTTGCTGCAGGACACGATTCACGACATACAGTCATTATCACAAAGCGCCCTCAAGGAAATGCGGGAGCTGATTATGCAGCTTCGTCCGCCAGGGCTTGAGGAAGGGCTTGTGACAGGTCTGAAGCAATACGGCGAACGGTTGAAGCTTCATGTGCGTTCACATATCAGCGGTATTCACGAGCTGCCGCGGCTAATAGAAGAAGCCTTATGGAGGATCGGCCAAGAGGCGCTCAACAATGTAAGCAAGCATGCGGATACGAAGGAAGTTACGGTAGCTTTAACCCTGCATGATGGTGAAGTGGAACTTCGGATTGAAGATCGCGGGCGAGGCATTACCAAACAACGATTGAGCGAGCTCACAAGACACTCCATTGGACTTTCCAGCATGCGGGAACGGGCCGAATCACTGGGAGGACAATTCCGTCTATATAGTGTGTACAGAGGAGGAACCATCATTGAGGTTACGCTGCCCTTGATGTTGAAATCAACAGAGAATGGAGGTGATATGCGATGATCAGATTGTTAATTGCTGACGATCACGCCATGGTACGCCGGGGACTGCAGGTTTTTCTGGCTACGCAGCCGGATATCGAAATGGTGGGTGAAGCCGCCAATGGCGAGGAGACCTTGGAACGGGTGGTTCATCTCAGGCCGGACGTTGTTTTAATGGATCTGAACATGCCTGTGCTGAATGGAATCGACACGACCGCACGGCTGAAAAAAGAACAGCCTCACATTAAAGTGATTGTACTGACCTCTTTTGTCGATTACGACCATGTTCTGCCCGCCATTCGGGCAGGCGCACGAGGCTATCTCTTGAAGGATATTGAACCGGAGGAGCTGGTAGCTGCCATCAGACGCGTATTCCAAGGCATGGTCGAGCTGCATCCGGATGCAGCAGGACTGTTAATGACACACGTTACATTACCCGAAGGAGCGGAGTCGTCCAGCGGGCCCGGCAGGCAGGAAGAAGCTGTGCAGGAGCTGGATAAACTCACCCGCCGGGAACAGGAAGTGCTGCAGCTGATCGCTTCGGGTATGAACAACAGGGAAATCAGCGAAGCGCTGTATATTACCGAGAAGACGGTCAAGACCCATGTCAGCCATCTGCTTGATAAGCTGGGTGTCGCCGACCGGACACAGGCGGCCATCTATGCGCTCAAGCACGGAATCGTATAAAAGTTTACTTTACATAGTGATCGTATCTAAGACTATAGTTGTAGAGCCCTCAGCCTAAGGTTTGAGGGTTTTTGCACGTGAAATCACTCCTTGTGATGACGAATTCCATGGCTTGCCTCCTATACAATGTACTTAACAAATCACTCGACAATCTAAAAGGGAGGCAGTGCTATGAAAATCGTGATGATCACAGGCAGCAATCGCAAGGAAGCAACCAGTACCGTTTTGGCAAAAGCTTTGGAGGGGCAATTGAGGCGGTTGTTCGTGGAAGTAAACCTGTTCAATCTGTATGAAAGCCCGCTTCCGTTCTATTCGCCGGACGAAATATTCAACCGTCATGAGGGCGTGCGTGAGCTGCAGCGGCTGTTAATGGAGGCAGACGGTATTATTTTGACAACTCCCGAATATCACGGTGGAATGAGCGGGGTGCTTAAGAACGCGCTGGATCATATGGGACAGATGCATTTCTCAGGCAAGCCGGTTCTATCCGTAAGCTCGGCGGGCGGCGCAGTAGGTGTGAGTTCACTGCAGCAAATGCAGGCTACCATTCGCAATCTGCATGGAATTAACAGTCCGGAATGGATCTCCATTGGTGGCTCTCAGCGTGCCATTTATGAAAACGAATCGGCAGAAGGTACACTTGTGCTGGATTACCGTGCCAAGGAAGCCCTATCCATCTTTATGGAGCTGGTCAAGAAAGTCAGCGGTAAAGAGGAGGCTTTTCCATCGTGATTACACATTTTTCCGGATTGAAATTGAAGACCCTATCCATTCAGGGGGTGAAGCAGTTCTATCATGGACTGCTTCACTTCCCCATCACGCGGGAAAATGAGGTCGAGATCGAATTTCAGCCTACACCTGATTTTTCGCTTGTATTCGAAGAAGTGTTCGAACCCTTATCCCCGGTTCATATCGCGTTTGAAGTCTCCTATTCCCGCTTCAACTCTACGATTCAGCAGCTCGCAGAGCAGCTGCCACTGCTGCAATGGCCCGACGGCGAGGTGGTTGAATGGTTTGATTCCGGTGTGAACGCGTATTTCAAAGACGGCGATGGCAATCTGCTTGAATTTATAGCCCATCACGACTTGAAAGAAGGGGTTCTGACTCCGAATGGTCCTTACGGTGTCCTGTATTTGCGGGAAGTGGGATTGCCTGTAGAGGATCCGGTAGCCGCTAGATTATGGATGAAACGGACGTTGGGATTAACGATTGCCAAGGACTCGGAGCAGTTTGCATTTGTTATTGGGGGAACGGCCCATGCGGTCGTCGTGTCTACCAAGCGCAAATGGATTCCAATCGCGATGTATGCGCTGGCACCGTCGTTAGATTTAACTTATGGGGTTACGGATGATCGCTTTCTGGATCGGGTTCGCTCCTCATTGGATCGCCGGATCATCGTGTCGGATAACGAAAATGGTCTGCAGTTTAGAATGTATGGCTACAATATTCGTTTGAAGAAAACGAGTTTGCCCAAGGATATTGCATCCAGGCTGAATTTGCCGGACACGAGTGAAGGGAAGGGAGACGACATGGACATCAGCGACCAATATTTGGAGGATGGACTCACGGCACTAAGCCGCGGGGGTGAGGTGGGTTGGTTTGAAGGACATGTCGGCGGGGCGTATCTGGCGGCTTATTACATGCAGAAGGAGCATAATCTTCCGCAGGACGTGCGGCAGGGGCTGGCCGCCAATTGCCGACACTTGCGCAGTCAGCATGAGGATTGGTTTGAGCCCTATCCATCGGAGCTGGCTAAGCCTGAATTAATGGATCAATTGGTAGAAGGATTGCTGCCGAACCTGACAAATCTGAGCACCTCCGGGCATGGGGTGACCCTCGGAGTCCTCGGCCTTAAAGCGCTGCGGGACCGGCCGGATCTGCTGACTCCGTCTATCGTCAGGGGTCTGCTCAAGCTGATGGAAGATGCAGCGCATGAGCATAAGCTTGCCAGGTATTATGGGATTGAGGATTATACCCGGCAAAGTCTGCCGGAACTCTCGTTCAATGACATACCACCTTACCAGGATGCGTCTGACTTGGCCTCCCGTGCCCTATCGGAGCTGCAGCTGGTGCTGCCGGATCAGCATTATGAGGGCAAGTATTACTTTTTTGCAGGAGAGCTTGAACACGGCATTACGCATGCCCATGCGCTTATTGAACTGGAAAGGCTCGGATACACCCAGCTGGCCAGGCTGGGTCAAGGCAACCACCAGCGGCAGACGATATTGAACCGTCTGAGACCGCAAGAACTCGCGCATCTGGAAATTAAGGTATCGGATGAAGCTTCGATCATGGATTCGTCCTATTGGAGCGGGCTCTATGAAGATCCTCACGCAATCAAAGTGCCCTACGCTGCACTGGCGCTGCTCCAGTATGTGCCGCAAGGTCGAAGAGTGGAGCTGGAACGCGATGTGTGTAAACTGCTCTCCTTGATGAAGTAGGACGAAGGTTATTTTGACAATGGTAAAATATGGTGTTAGGCTGAATAGAGTTGTCTAGAATCTGAAACATTTGTGCTTAAGGCATAAGAATTGGAGGGTATCATGAAGGTTGCAATTGTGGTAGGAAGCATCAGAAAACAGTCGTACAATATGAAGCTTGCAGAATATTTGAAGCTCCGTTATGCGGATCAGATTACATTCGAGATCGTTGGCATTCGCGATCTGCCGCATTACGATCAGGATGTGGAGCTGGATCCGCCTGCGGTGGTCAAAGATTTCAAGGAGCGGATTGCAGCAGCTGATGCTGTGTTATGGATAACGCCGGAGTACAACTACTCCATACCTGGCGTGCTTAAGAATGCACTGGATTGGTTATCCCGCGTCGATAAGGTCATGAACGGGAAGCCGTCCTGGATCATGGGGGCATCGATGGGTCAGCTTGGCACGGTTCGTGCTCAAGAGCATCTTCGGGATATCCTTTTTTCCGTCGGCATTACATCACCGCTGCTTCCCAATAATGAGGTATATATCGGTGCGGTACATGAGAAGATGGATGAGACCGGTAAGCTGATCCATGAACCGACAATTGGTTTCATTGATATCGTGGTGAACAACTTCATAAACTGGATGAACTCCCGCAAATAATGTTAACGTATGAAGCCCTTTGGCAGTTGCCTGCCGAGGGGCTTTTCCTGTATATTCTCCTCATATTCATGAGATGTGAAAGAAAGGCGAATTTGCTTCGGACGGGGGAGGCTTCGATTGTATACAATCCTTATTGTGGACGATGAACCGATTGTGAGGGAAGGAATTCGGAACCGGATTCCGTGGGCAGAGCATGGCTTTGAATGTATTGGAGATTGCGAGAACGGCCGTGATGCATTGGAAGCTGTGAACCGGCTTCAACCGGACGTCGTGTTGACGGATATCCATATGCCGTATATGGACGGTCTGGAATTATCCCGACATATTACGCAGCAGCACCCCAAGACCAAAATTATCATTTTGACCGGGTTTGACGATTTTGAATACGCCCAGCAGGCCGTGAAGCTGCAGGTGACGGATTTTATTTTGAAACCGGTTACATCCGCAGAGTTAAGAGAACTGCTGGATAAACTGAAGCTGGAAATGGATGAAGAGCGCGGACATGCAGAGCACCTGAAAAAACTCAGGCAGCAGTTGAACGAAAGCCTGGTTCTCCTCAAGGAACGTTTCCTGGAGCGACTGGCAACATCTCCGATGAAAATCACGGAGATTGAGAACAAGCTGACGTATTTTGCAATTCCACTCCATGGCCCGTGTTATATAGCCATGCTGGCGGATATGGATGAACTCCTTTCTGATGAAGGGTATGTGGATCATGAGCTGCACGCTTTTGCCTTATACAATATCACTCAGGAGATATTAGCGGAGGAGCCGGGAGCAGCGGTCTTTCGGTATAAGGAGAACAAAGTCATGACTATTCTGTCCGGTCTTGGCGAGGAAGAGCTGTACGCAAGAGCACAAGAGCTGGCAGAGGAAATTCGCGTGTCTACGAAACGATTTATGAAATTCACCGTTACCTTAGGAATAGGAACGATCGGCTATCAGCTTCATGCGATACGTTATTCCTGTCGTGCCTCAGAGGCTGCGCTGGAATATCGGCTCCTGATGGGCCATGATCAGGTGGTCAGCATTACGGATCTCGAAAAGCGGGAGACCAGCCCGCTGCATGACGGGAGTGAAAATGAAGCAGCCCTTATAGCCGCAATCCGTGCAGGAACTGCGAGTGAAGTGGAGGCGTGCATCAAGCGTTTGATCAGCGAAATTGGAAGCGCTTCAATATCGATTGAGCTATGTTATGTGAGAATTGTACGGGTCATGCTGGCCGTGCTTCAGACCCTAACGGAAATCGGCAGCAACGAGAATGAGTGGGTTGGCAAGGAAAAGAGGCTGCTATCCGATTTATACTCATTTCGCTCCCTCGATGAGATTGAGTGCTGGCTGCAAGAAGTGTGCGAGCAAGCTATACGGGACGTGGCCAAGACGAGGAAGGATATTACGCGTTCGCAGATGCTGGAAGCGGTGAATTTCATTCACCAACATTATGAGGATGCGCAGCTATCGATCAAGTCGGTATCCAGCCGAATCTTCATGAGCACAAGTTATTTCAGCTCCTTGTTCAAGGCTCATACGGGGAAGACCTTCGTTGAATATGTAACGGAAGTTCGAATGGAGAAAGCCAAAGAGCTGCTGAAGCACTCGCCGATGAGAACCTATGAAATTGCGGCAAGGTCCGGCTACCTGGACCCTCAATATTTTAGCGTGCTGTTTAAGAAGCATACCGGAGTTACCCCCACGGAATACCGGAACAAAATGACGATGGATGGAACAAACTCATGAAATCCTCGCAGCGGATCAAGAGCATTCAGTCCCGCATTGCCAGCTCGTTTGTGATGCTGGTGCTGTTTACGGCACTATTGCTTATTTTTATCTCCTATCGGTTATCCGAATCAGCTGTTCGCGAAACGGCGGAGAGTTATACCTCCGAGCTTATCAATCAAGTGAATGCGAACATCCAAACCTATATTACGGGCATGAAGGACATTTCGCTTGCGACCATGAACAACCCGAACGTGAGGGAATATCTTGCCTCTTCCGAGGAATTGCAGCCGGCTGAATTAGCCCAACTGAAAGCGAAAATATCGGAATATTTCCATTCCATCCGGGTCTCGCGCAAGGATATAGCTTCGATCAACATTTTCGGCGAGGGCGGGACCTTCATTTCCGATCGGACGAATGCAGAGTTAAATCCTTATATTGAGGTTTCCGAGCAGCCCTGGTATCGGCAGGCACAGGAAAACAAGGGACAGACGGTCATATCGTCGTCGCATGTGCAGCCGGTCATCAAGGGAGAATACCGCTGGGTTGTATCGCTCAGCCGAGAGCTCAGCGGCATTACCCCTACCCAAGGGCTTGGAATCCTGCTGATTGACCTCAATTTCAAGGTCATCAACGACATGCTCAGCAAGCTCGATCTGGGCAACCGGGGTTATGTGTTTGTGATTGACAGCCAGGGGAGGATTGTATACCACCCTCAGCAGCAGCTGCTCTACAGCAATCTGAAGACGGAGCGATTGGAACAGGTGCTTCAGGACAAGCAAGGGGGATTTGTTGTGAAGGAGGATGGTGCAAGCCGAATTTATAGCATTAAGGACACGGATTTCGGCTGGAAAATCGTCGGGGTCTTTTACGAGAATGAGCTGGTGGATAATAAGAAGCAGATGCAGCTTTCTTTTGCCGTAGCAGGATTGTTATGCCTCGGGTTAGGCGTGCTGTTCTCTGTTGTCATCTCCCGCAACCTGACCCGGCCTATCAAGAAGCTTCAGGAGAAAATGATGGAGGTGGAGAAAGGGAATTTCGATATTCGCGTTCCTGTAGGGCATTCCAGAGAAATCTCCGGCCTGGCCCGCAGCTTCAACGTCATGGTATCGAAGGTCAAAGAATTGATGAGGCAGATTATGGTTGAACAGGAGTTTAAGAGGAAAAGCGAATTGAATGCCCTTCAGGCCCAAATCAATCCCCATTTTCTGTACAATACACTCGACTCCATCATATGGATGGCCGAGAGCAAGAAGCATGATGAGGTTATTCTGATGACATCGGCTTTAGCTCGTCTGTTCCGGGCGTCACTAAGCAAGGGGAAGGAATTGATACCGATTGCCACGGAAATGGAACACATTACGAATTATTTAAAAATACAGCAGATGCGATATCAGGACAAAATCCGGTATACACTCGATATGGATCCGGAGCTTTATTCTTATCTCACGCTAAAAGTACTGCTGCAGCCGCTTGTGGAAAACGCTATCTATCATGGTATCAAGAACAAGGAAGGCCCGGGAACGATCACCATCACGGGTGCGCATGAAGACCATATGATCGTATTTCAAGTCATGGATGACGGCATCGGAATGGATGAGGCCAAGGTGGAGACCCTCTTAACGTCCAGTGGTGGGAACCAATCGAGGAATAGCGTTGGGATTGCGAATGTCCATCAGCGGATTCAGTTATATTTCGGTGCGAATTATGGCCTGAGTTATACAAGCGAGCCTGGTGCGGGGACGTGCGTAAAGCTGCTCATTCCGGCTATTCATGCGGAGGAACGGCGGGAAAAGGAGGGGGATATGCCTTGAAGTCCTACTTGAGCATGCGTTATATTGTGATGCTGCTGATTCCTGCCTTGATAGTGGGTTATGCCATTCTTCAATGGTCTAAAGATGAACCCCGGCCCAAGAAGATCATTGTTGGCGTCAAAGCCGTGGAAGAGATCGAATTCTGGAGAGTGCTGATTGAAGGGGTAAACACGGCTTCGCGTGAATTCGGCGTGGACGTTTCGGTGGTAGGACCTCCTCGTGAAATTCAGGTTGACCTGCAAATCCAAATGCTGCAGGAAGCCATTAAGCAGCAGCCGGATGCCATCGTAATGGCCGCAGGCGATTATAACCGCTTGGTCCCCACTGTGGAGTCGATTCGAAAAGCAGGTATTCCGCTGATCATGATTGATTCTGCCGTAAATGGTGATTATGCACAGAGCCTGATCGCTACGGACAATTTCAATGCGGGGCAAAAGGCTGCTGTGGAGCTTGCTGAACGGCTTCCGGTAAATGCCAAGGTAGCTATCGTCAGTTTCGTTCAGGGCACCTCAACGCAGATCGAGCGGGAACAAGGAGTTCGAAGTATACTGGAGCAGCGTGAAGGCACTGAGATTGTCGGGACCTATTACAGTGAGGGCATGGAGGAGAGAGCCTATGAAATCACGATGGAGCTCCTGCGGGAGCGGCCTGATTTGGATGGAATCGTGGGATTGAATGAGCCTTCCACGGTTGGGGCGGGCAGGGCGATTGGAGAACAGGGACTGGTCGGCAAGGTGAAACTCGTTGGTTTCGACAGCTCGATCAAGGAAGTGAAGCTGCTGGAAGAGGGAGTTCTCCAATCTACCATCGTTCAGAAGCCGTTCAGCATTGGCTATTTGGGGATAAAAACAGCCGTATCCCTTATCGAAGGGGATAAGGTGTCTCCTAATGTTTATACGGACTCCGTAATTATCAACAAGGACAATATGTATACCGAGGAAAATCAGAAGCTGCTCTTTCCCTTTGTGGAAGAGTAGCTTCTTTTTTTGAGCTTATGGATGGATCGTAGAATATTCAACATGGAACAGAGAATATTCCATTCCCGTGAAACTTACCGGCTTATACAATGATGAATAAATGCATCAATGCTGGAGAGGTGAGAGATTTTGAGTGAAGTGCTGCTGCAGATGGAAGGAATCACGAAGGAATTTCCGGGTGTGCTGGCATTGAACAACTGCCAATTTGAGCTGCGGCGCGGCGAAGTTCATGCGCTGATGGGTGAGAATGGTGCGGGCAAGTCGACCATGATGAAGATTTTGACCGGCGTGTACCAGAAGGATGAAGGTACAGTTACGTACCAAGGGAAACCCGTGGAGTTAACGAATCCGAAAGCGGCTCAAGACGCCGGAATCAGCATGATTCATCAGGAACTGAACCTGGCGCCGGACTTGACGGTTGCTCAGAATATATTCATCGGTCGTGAGCCACGGCGAAGGCTCCGTCTGTTTCTGGATGATCAGGCGCTGCACCGGCAGGTGAAGGCATTGTTCCAGCGAATGGGGCTTGATATGGATCCAGCCATTCAGGTATCGGAATTAACGGTAGCCAAGCAGCAGATGGTGGAGATCGCCAAGGCCTTGTCCTATAACGCGGATGTACTGGTTATGGATGAGCCGACGGCAGCTTTAAGCGAGACCGAGATCGAAGATTTGTTCCGCATCATTCGTCAGCTTCGCGCCGACGGAGTTGGAATCGTTTACATTTCGCATCGAATGGACGAAATCAAGCGGATTACGGATCGCATTACGGTGATGCGCGACGGGCAGTACATCGATACGGTGTTGACGGCTGAAGTCACCACCCAGGATATTATATCCAAGATGGTTGGCCGGCAGATTTACGAGACCTCGAAGCCGGAAGCCGCGGCAGGCGAGCGCGAGACGGTATTGGAGGTGAAGGGGCTGAATCAAGGCAGAGCCTTGAGAGATATTAGCTTCACCCTGAGAAAAGGAGAGATTCTAGGCATTGCGGGTCTGGTGGGTGCGGGGCGCACCGAGCTTGCGCGAGCGATATTCGGTGCGGACCGCATCCAATCCGGAGAGATATACATCCATGGCTCCAGGGTGAAGATGAGAGGCCCGCATGACGCGGTACGTCTAGGAATCGGGTATTTATCCGAAGACCGCAAGCGATACGGATGCGTTGTTGACCTGGATGTGAAGAGCAATGTGGTCATTGCTTCCTACCCTGGATTTCTCCGTCCCGGCGGATGGGTGAATACGGTAAAGATTCGCAAGCAAGCGGAGGATATGGTCGAACGATTGAAGGTCAAAACGCCGCATGTTGACCAGGAGGTAAAGTTCCTCTCCGGCGGCAATCAGCAGAAAGTGGTCATTGGCAAATGGCTGACGCGCGATTGCGATATTCTGATCTTCGATGAACCTACGCGCGGGATTGACGTGGGGGCGAAGAGCGAAATTTACAGATTGCTGAACGAACTTGCGGCGCAGGGCAAATCAATCATCATGATCTCGTCGGAGCTGCCTGAGATTCTGCGGATGAGTCATCGGATTCTTGTGATGTGTGAGGGCCGGATTACAGGCGAACTGGATCATGAAGAGGCTACCCAAGAAACCATTATGCATCTGGCAACAGCGAGAATGTAAGCCGTTATCCATACACGTCAGGAGGAATTAGTAGATGAACATTCAAATCAAGTCAGGTGCGCTTCAGCAAGTGCTGGCGCTTGCAAGTTTGGTCGTTCTCATTGTTTTCTTCACGATTTCATCCAGCAATTTTTTTCAGTTCTCCAATATCGTGGGGATTCTTCTCTCCACTGCCGTGATCGGCGTGCTGGCTCTGGGTTCAACCTTTGTCATTATTACGGGAGGCATTGATTTATCGGTTGGTACGGTCATGACACTCAGCGGCGTTATGACAGGGGTATGCATTACGTTCTGGGGTTTGCCGGTTCCTGTTGGTATCCTTGGAGGCATATTGATGGGCGCTTTATGCGGACTTCTGTCCGGAACGGCGGTTGCGAAAATGAAGATCCCGCCTTTTATTGCCACGCTGGCGATGATGATGATAGCCAAAGGGTTGGCGTTAATCATCTCAGGGGCGAAGCCGGTATATTTCAACGACGCCGAGAGTTTTGCAGAGGTCTCCCAAGGCAGCGTGTTGGGCTGGTTGATACCGGGACTCGATATTCCGAATGCAGTGGTCATTTTCTTTGTTGCCGCTATTGTCGGATATCTTATCCTATCGAAGACCATTATCGGCCGATATAACTTTGCGCTTGGCAGCAACGAAGAGGCGACCCGATTGTCGGGCGTTAATGTAGGCTTCTGGAAAATCGTAATCTACACCTTAACCGGCGCCTTTACCGGCCTGGCCGGCGTCATGATGGCATCGAGATTGAATTCGGCCAATCCGGCGCTGGGTGCCGGGTATGAGCTGGAAGCTATCGCAGCGGTGGTGATTGGGGGAACTTCGCTCAGCGGAGGGAAGGGCACCATTATCGGAACGGTCATCGGTGCTCTGATAATGAGTGTGCTGACGAACGGATTGCGCATTCTGTCTGTGCCTCAGGAGTGGCAGACCGTTGTGGTTGGCTTC
This sequence comes from Paenibacillus glucanolyticus NBRC 15330, assembly GCF_004000885.1. Lineage (GTDB taxonomy): Bacteria > Bacillota > Bacilli > Paenibacillales > Paenibacillaceae > Paenibacillus_AQ > Paenibacillus_AQ glucanolyticus. Next base: position 495,277 of record NZ_BIMC01000001.1, on the reverse strand, counting down.
GTTATCATTCTTGCGGTATATGCGGATATTCTTCGCAGACGTAAAGCGTGAAGCGTTTCAAGCGTTTCAATGACGGAATTAAGCTTGATCAGAAGCAGATTTGTTGTGTAGAAACTTCCGGATTGGAAGTTCTATAGATGTACATTACTGAAACATAAGGGGAGATTGAAATTATGAAAAAGCTTTCCGTATTGGTTCTGATTCTCATGCTGACTGCAGGCTTGCTGGCGGCTTGCGGCGCATCAGGCAGTACAGCGACAGGTACCGATAGTCCAAGCGAGGGCGGTTCAAGCTCAGGCTCCGGTGCCGAGGAAGAAATCTATATCCCGATTATTTCCAAAGGCTTTCAGCATCAATTCTGGCAGGCGGTGAAAGCAGGAGCTGAGCAGGCTGGGCAGGAGCTGGGCGTACGGATTACCTTTGAAGGACCGGAAACGGAATCCCAGGTGGATAAGCAGATCGAAATGCTGCAGGCTGCACTGGACAAGAAACCAAGCGCGATCGGGTTCGCTGCACTGGATAGTCAGGCTTCGATTCCTTATCTGAAAAAAGCCCAGGAAAACAATATTCCGGTGATCGCCTTTGATTCCGGCGTGGAAAGCGACATTCCGGTAACAACTGCTTCTACAGACAATATGGCAGCTTCTGCATTAGCGGCGGATAAGATGGCGAAGCTCATCGGGAATGAAGGCAAAATCGCGATGGTGGTCCATGACCAGACAAGTGTCACGGGCGTAAGCCGTCGCGACGGCTTCAAGAAGCAGATCGAAGACAAGTATCCGAATATTGAGATCGTTGATATCCAATATGGGGGCGGAGATCATCTGAAATCCACGGACCTTGCCAAAGCGATGATGCAGGCACACCCGGATTTGAAAGGGATTTTCGGGGCGAATGAAGGATCTGCGGTCGGTGTCATTAATGCGGTAACGGAGATGAAGAAGGAAGGCCAGATCGTGGTGGTCGGCTTCGATTCCGGAAAAGCGCAGATCGATGCCATCAAGAACGGAACGATGGCGGGAGCCATCACGCAAAACCCGGTCGGCATCGGATATGAGACGGTGAAAGCGGCTGTTGCCGCTATCAAAGGAGAGAAGGTAGAACCGCAGATTGATACGGGCTTCTACTGGTATGATAAAAACAACATCGATAGTGACGAAATCAAAGCCGTTATTTATGAATAAAATGAATGAAGGGGAGTCCAAGATGGACTCCCCTTAACGCGGCATCCGCTTACGCAGATGCCACCTCCATATTCTGAATCAATTCGTTCAGCCTCCTTTCCGATCATTTAGTCCGGCCGGACAACTATATTAAACCACAGCAGCTGGTGAGACAGAAGCGAATAAATGACCTTAATTGTTTTTTACCTGGGCGCTAGCATGTTATCCAAAATATTTTCGCGGAAAAGGAGAGCCTGCAAACCCTTGTCCCACCACATTACTTACTTCGCCGTAAGTATCTCACTTATAAGTACGTACTTCCATAAAGTAAAGTAATGGCTCTACAATGAGCGTGTAACAGCTAACCAATACGCTCATAAGGAGAGATTAACAATATGGAACTTCAATTGGCATTAGACCTGGTGAATATTTCGGAAGCAAAGGAAGTGGTGGCCGAGGTAGCCGAGTTTATCGATATCGTGGAGATTGGAACACCGGTTGTCATTAACGAGGGCCTTCACGCCGTAAAAGCCATCAAGGAGGCATTTCCGCATCTGCGCGTGCTCGCTGACCTTAAAATTATGGATGCTGGCGGTTATGAAGTGATGAAGGCATCCGAGGCTGGTGCGGACATTATCACGGTATTGGGTGTATCCGATGACTCTACCATCAAAGGCGCTGTGGCTGAAGCCCTGAAGCAAGGCAAACAGGTGATGGTGGACATGATTAATGTGAAGGATATCGAGGGAAGAGCACGGGAGATTGATGCATTCGGCGTGGATTACATTTGCGTGCATTCCGGTTATGACCATCAGGCGGAAGGCAAAAACTCCTTCGAAGAATTGGCAGCGATCAAACGTGTAGTCAAAAATGCCAAGACAGCCGTTGCAGGAGGAATCAAGCTGGAGACTCTGCCTGAGGTGATCCAAGCGAACCCCGATCTCGTAATCGTTGGCGGTGGAATCACGGGCCAATCGGATAAGAAAGCCGCTGCTGCCCAAATGCAGCAATGGGTTAAGCAGGCTTAAGGACGATGGATAAACCGATTTTTCAGCATGCAGATGTGATTGCCAGGGAGATCTCGGAATCTGTACAGAAGGTCGATGGTACCCAGATTGAGGAATTGATCAAACGAATTATGAGATCCGAGTCTATCTTTGTAGCGGGAGGCGGAAGATCCGGTCTGATGATCCGATCTTTTGCCATGCGGTTGATGCAGATGGGATACAAGGTCCATGTTGTGGGTGAAACGGTAACTCCGGCTATTGGAGAGAGGGATCTACTCCTGATCGGTTCAGGTTCCGGCGAGACGCAGAGCTTGGTGGCCATGGCCCAGAAGGCCAAAAGCATCGGTTCTGCCTTAGCGGTTGTAACCATTAAGCCCGAATCCCGATTGGGTAAACTATCAGATACGGTTGTTGTGCTTCCAGGCGCAACCAAAGACCAGAATCCGGATAATCTCGTAACCGTTCAACCGATGGCTTCCTTATTTGAGCAGACCTTGCTGATCGTGCTGGATGCCGTCATACTCAGATTGATGGAACAGAAGGAACTGCAGTCGGACAATATGTTTGGGCTGCACGCCAATCTGGAATAGAAGCTTGATTATGTGAGGTTTTCCATTTTGATGATATGGCCGCGCCCGTTGTATACTATAGGGAGGAAGGGGTGTTAATTATGGCTAGTGAAGTCAAGCAGCGGATTAATCTCAAAGAAATAAACTGCCATAAGGAGTTAACCCTGGCGGTCATCGGCGGCAAATGGAAACTGATCATTCTATGGCATCTTGGCTTGGAAGGCGTCAAACGCTTCGGTGAGCTAAACAGGATGATTCCTCATATCACGCAAAAAATGCTGACCAATCAGCTTCGTGAGCTGGAAGAGGATCAGTTGGTGCATCGAGTGGTTTATCCCGAGGTCCCGCCCAGAGTCGAATACTCGCTCACGCCTTATGGGGAGAGCTTAATGCCAATCCTGAAACTGATGTACGATTGGGGAAAAGATTACGGCGAGCAGGTCATCTGGAAAGACGAATGATAGGCTTCAATATAAATAATAGCAGCAGAGGATTGACTCTGCGATAAGCAGACAAAAGAGCATGTTAAATCATAGAGGGTAGCTCAACATCATGACTCGCGCCTCGCTGCAATATGGCATAAACCTCCGGTACATAAGGCGCCGGAGGTTTTTTACTGCTTGAGGCGTTTTTTTTGTACAGAAGGATTGACATTTGAACGGAGGAGATATAATATCAAAACGTATTAATCGTAATTATTACGATTAATGAATGGAGGGAGTTCAATAAATGAATAATACAAGAATACCGGTTACTGTACTTAGCGGCTATCTCGGATCAGGGAAAACAACGGTTCTTAATCATGTATTACATAACCGTGAGGGATTGAAGGTAGCTGTCATCGTTAATGACATGAGTGAAGTGAATATTGATGCAGATCTGGTTCGAGGAGAGGGAAGCTTGTCGCGCACAGATGAGAAGCTGGTCGAAATGTCCAACGGCTGTATCTGCTGCACACTTCGGGAAGATCTGGTGCAGGAAGTACAGAAGCTGGCGGAAGAGAAGCGCTTTGATTACATTCTGATTGAATCAACGGGAATAAGTGAGCCCGTGCCTGTCGCGCAGACCTTTGTCTATCCGGATGAGGTCTCGGGTGTGCAATTGTCTGACCTCGCCAGGCTGGATTGCATGGTAACGGTAGTGGACGCCAACCGATTCTGGAAAGACTTCTCTTCCGGCCAAAGCCTGCTCGATCGGAAGGAAGCGCTGGGCGAAGAGGATACACGGGAAGTGGTCGATCTGTTGATTGATCAGATTGAGATGTGTGATGTGCTGCTGTTGAATAAATGTGATCTGGTAAGCGAAGAGGAATTGACCAAGGTCGAGGGTATACTGCGCAAGCTTCAGCCAAGTGCCAGCATCATTCGTACAGTGAACGGACAGGTTTCCCCTGCGAAAATCCTGAACACCGGGCTTTTTGATTTTGAAAAAGCGAGTCAATCGCCCGGATGGATTCAGGAGCTTCAGAAGGAAGAGCATGTGCCGGAAACGGATGAATACGGCATCAGCTCATTTGTTTACCGGAGAAGAAGACCGTTCCATCCCGAGCGGCTGGCCGAATTCATGGGGGATTGGCCCGAAGAGGTCGTACGCGCCAAAGGAATCGCATGGCTGGCTGTGCGTGAGGATGTGGCTGCAAGCTTAAGTCAGGCGGGTCCCTCCATTCAGTTCGGACCGGCAGGATACTGGGTCGCTGCATTAACCGAGCAGGAGCAGCAGGAGCTGATTCAGAGCGAACCGGATATCCGGAGAAAATGGGATGGCGTCTGGGGAGATCGGATGACCGAGCTCGTGATGATTGGCATTCAGATGGAGCGGGAGCAAATCGAGCAGGACCTGGATGGATGTCTGTTAACGGACGAGGAAATGCAGCTTGAATGGTCAACATTTAACAATCCGCTGCCATGGATGGTATTAGAAGAGAATGAGTCCCTTATGTAGGACTATATTTTTTGACTGAAATTAATCGTAATGATTACGCATAAAAACAAGCCTTGATTTGATTATCAAGGCTTGTTTTTTTGTTCTGCCTATCATCCGTTGAGATAAGTGATGGACTGAGCATTCTGGATCGTTTTTGATGTATAATAGGAAGAAGATTCCCAATTCATCGTTTTGATGAAAGAAATCGTTCATTCGAAATTTAATGCTGCAGCATGAACAACATAAATCAGGAGGGCAAGGATATGGCCAAGGCAAAAGTACCAAAGAGACCTACTAGAGATGAGTTTGTACTTGAAGAGCTCGGCAATCAACTTACAGAAGCTTACCAAGAGGAATCTGTGATTGTATTAACGGTATGGGGATGGGAAGAGACGGTTCGCGGACAAATCGATCAAATGGACTCCCGAACAGGGAAGGTACATATGAAACATAATGGTGAGGTTACTAAAATTTCATTTATGGACATCATGGAAGTGAATTATCCCCGGGACTAAATTATGATTCTATCGGAATTACGTATGTGTTTAAACTACCAGTTTCACCGTAAGGGGTGTCTCATAAGATCTTAGATCTTGTGAGATGCCCCTTTTCCTGCTGGAAGGTGCTCCATGTATGAAACGTTCCTCCCATCGCGGTTGCACTCACATTTCTTGGGATTATTTCCACTTGATTTTCACTTTACTGCACCACGCCGCTCAGTAAGTCCTCCCATTCCTGTACGATGCGCGTTTTATCCAGACGATGGCCGATGAGTGTGAGATATCCGCGCTGCAGCCGCAGGGTGCTTGGTTGGCATTCCAGCTGTGAACCCGCCCACTGAACAAGTGTGGGGCCAGTCGAGAGCTGAATATAGCCTTTGGCTCGTATCAGGCTGGACCTGCGCGCGGTCAAAAAGGCTTCGATCACACTTATGCGAAGCGGGATAGGGGTTGGCGCGGATAACGTTAAGGTATCCAGACCCGAGAAGGAGGGATTTGTCTGCTCTGACTCCACTCCATGTTGATGGCGGTGATTCGCGAATATTGGGGCTCCCTGGGGATGAGGCTCATGTTTGAGGGCCTCTTCACTCCATGGTGTGTCTTGAATTTGATCTATGCGAACATCCGCTGGCCGTGAGAATTCACGAAACACTTCCAGCTCATCTATAAGGCTGTAATCGGTCACGGACAGGCTTGCGGCCGTGTTTATTTTTCGTATGGAAGTGATGACCTTGTTGAGATGTTTCTCTTCGCATTCACCTGCTTTGTTAAGGATGATAATATCCGCGAAGCTGATTTGTCCCCGTAGGGTACGGACCAGTTCGCGGCTGGATGCGAAGAAGCTGTTGTATTCCAGAAATTTTCTGCCGTCGGCCAAAGCGATTTTGCGCTGGATCGATATGCGATCCACAAGGGACGGATCCTGCAGATCCTCAAGAATCTGCTCAGGGTTCGCGACTCCGGTAGTCTCAATAAATATGAGATCAGGTTTCTGATCTAACAGGGTGTTCAGAGCTTGCCCAAGCTCGCTTCGTTTGGTGCAGCAGATGCAGCCGTCAAGCAGCTTCTCGATCGGAAGATCCGGCATTTCGCCGGATACGATAGCCCCATCCACGTCCTGATCGCCCATCTCGTTCATCAATACGGCTGTCTTCCACTGCTGCTTGGCGGCATAATCCAGCAGTCTGAGCAGCAGCGTTGTTTTGCCGCTTCCCAAAAAACCGCTAATCATAATTACAGGCACTTTGCTCATCGGTTCCTTACCTCCCGGTATCTTTAATATTGGAATACAGTTCATCAAACTCCGCCACGGAGTCCGCATTTGTAAAAATGTACGGGGATGCCGGCTGCTCAATCGGTTGAATTTCTTCGGCTTGCACTTGAAGAGTTTCCTCACCATTTAGGGTACTCACCTGGATCGTGCCATCGATCTGGACCCATGTGTCATTGTCAAAAGACGAAGCGTTCGCGCCGCGGACAATAATGCCAAACGGGATGGCGTCAGCGGTGCAGCACATGACAAGGAATCGGCTGACGGCAAACGTGTCTTCTAACATATGTTTATCCCGATGGACGAATCCTTGGACTGTAATGGATTTTCCTTGAAACTGCTGTTTATACATATCGATGGCACCGACGGTCTCCGAGAAAATGTCAGGTTTAACCGAAATGACGGAAAGCGTATATAAACGCTTGGCGAGCTCTGCGAATTCCACGCTGTAGATGTCCTTGGCAATAAACAGCTCCTGCTGCGAGGCGTCTTGGGTCGCCGATTGATCAGCAGATAGAGAGTGGTTATTTGTCTCAGAGGCTGCAGAGGCGTTCTGGTCCTCGGCCTTACGGCGGACATCCGGGTTCGGATAGGTGTAGATCATGCCTTTTTTGGAAGCCATGTCGCTTCCAAGAGCTTGATTCGGCAGAAGCTGGCCGAACAGCAGCGGTACTGCGAACAACCCGTAGACGGTCATGTTTTTGACAAAGCCGTTAGGCAGGGGATGCTCGCAATCACACACCTCTCCGGTATCACCCCCAAGAGCGTGCCACAGCATACCGAATGCAATGAATAGAAGCGGGACCGGACAGAGCAGCAGCAGGGTCTGCATGTGTGGAGCCAGGTAATAATGAAGAGAATCTGTAGCATTCAGATGCATGATATAGAAGGCAAGAGCTGCAATGAGCAGCGACCGAAGCACATAATGGCCCCGTATAGCCCAGCTGGAAATCATCGTTTACATCAGCCTCCTCCCCAATAAGCTAACCTCGAAACAGAGCATCAACGGCTATAGAGCCGATAAAGACCAGCGTGATAACCAGCAGGCTTAGACCGATTACGAATTTGGTCTTGAACGTAGCGGACAGCATAAGCAAGCTTTTGAAATCCAGCATCGGGCCGAGAACAAGAAAGGAAACCAGCGGACCGACCGAAAAGCTGTGCGTGAACGCAGACGCGACAAAGGCATCCGAAGTCGAGCAGAGCGACAATATAAACGCAAACCCCATCATGAACAGATAAGAGGCGGCAGGACCGTTTCCTAATGCCAACAATTCATCCCTTGGAATGAAGGATTGGATACAGGCGGTCAAGAACGCGCCAAGAACCAGATACTTGGTCATTTCAATTAATTCGTCTCCGGCGTGAACAAACATGCTTCTCCATGTTTTAGGGTGCTCATGTATTTTCCGACCCCCATTGACGGAGCCCTGTTCGGTAAACTCCTGAAAGGATCGCTTGAGCGGATTATGTTTGGAGAATACATATACGATTAAACCTACCGTCACGGCAACGGCCAATGCTAGTCCCATCCGGCCGATCACCACTTCGGGATGCGAGCGGAAGGCCATGATGGTTGCGGCGAACACGACCGGATTCAGTATGGGGCCGCTGAGGATAAAGGTGACTGCGATGTAGGCAGGCATCCCTTTTAACATCAACCTTCGGACGACCGGTATCATCCCGCATTCACATATGGGAAGCACGATGCCCAGCATGGAAGCAAACAAAACGCCGATGAGCGGATTTTTGGGTATAAGTCGGCGCACCCATTGCTCTTTTACAAACATTTGCAGAAGGGACGAGAGCAGCACGCCTAGCAAAACAAAAGGTAGCGCCTCAAGGAAGATGCCAGTAAAAATGGTTTTGACCTGCTGCATGTCAAGGATTTCGACGAGCCTGGAACCAGAACCCTTTTGCAGCCATATCGTTAAGACCGGAATCACGAAGACAAGCGGCAGGATGAAGGGCAGCATTTTGAATACAACGGGATGTTTCATCAAGTCCTCCTGAAGCGAAATGTTCTTAGCACATTCTATGCTTGGACAATCGGCAACATACGTGTTTTTAATAATCTAATCAAAAAGATTACGATTTGGAACGGGCGCATCATCCTGGTAGCGTGAAGTCCAAAGTCATGGTATATTAAAAAAAGTTATCTATGTGTTACTGGCGTAACTTGGGTCACCAAGAGGGAGCACATAGGATCATATGCCGTACGCCTGGGCAAGAGGTAAGGAGACAGAGATGTCGCCTTGCCTCTTTATGTTTATTACAATAACAATGGCGAAGGAGCGGATGTGCAATGAGTAAGGAACCTTTGATTTTGGATGGAAAGCTGGTATCCGACGATATCAAGGCCAAGCTGGCCGTGAAGGTGCAGGAGCTTAAGGAGAAAGGGGTAACCCCTTGTCTGGCAACGATATTGGTAGGAGAAGATCCGGCTTCGGCAACCTATGTGCGAATGAAGGGAAATGCCTGTGAGCGGCTTGGAATTATATCCAAAAAAGTGGTGTTAGACGAGTCGACAACAACGGAGGAACTGATGGCTGCCATTCAAGAGCTGAATGAGGATCCCAATGTTCACGGCATTCTGCTGCAGCATCCGGTACCCCATCATATCGATGAACGAGCGGCTTTTGATACCATCCATATTGAAAAAGATGTGGACGGGGTCACCACGCTTGGGTTCTCGCAAAATGCGTTTGGTTTTGCCGACTATCCTTCCTGTACGCCTGCGGCGATACTTGCGATTATGGATTATTACAACCTGCCGATTGAAGGGAAACATGCCGTCGTTGTTGGACGCAGTCCGATTCTCGGCAAGCCGGTATCGATGATGCTGCTGAATCGCAATGCAACGGTTACGATCTGTCATTCGAGAACGAAGGATCTCGCCAATATTGTCTCGCAGGCGGATATTGTTGTTGCTGCCGTAGGCAAACCCAATTTCATTCAAGGGAATTGGATCAAGCCGGGGGCCGTTGTATTGGATGCAGGCTATAACAAAGGGAATATCGGTGACTGCGATTATGAAGCTTGCGCGAAGGCTGCTTCCGCGATTACGCCGGTACCTGCCGGCGTGGGCCCTGTTACGATTGCTACGCTGCTGAAGCATACCGTAGAATCGGCTGAGCGAACCGTGCAAGTCTAAGGGGAAAGCCATAGACCATCTGCATGTTAAGTAAAGGGGAACCAAGAATAATCCCCTTCGAATCGCTTTATCCACGCCAAAGTTTGGATCTTAGAGAGGTATGGTCTATAAAAAGATAGGCCCTAGGCCTGCAATTTCACGGACGCCCGGAGGTCATGGTATAGTTAGAGAAATGCGAACTCGAAGGGGAGAGCTTCATGCATACACGAATCAAAGCCTGTTGTGCGGCTCCGGTGATCAGTGAATGAAGAACACGATCGCCGATATCGCTCACAAAGCCGGAGTTGCCAAAAGCACGGTCTCCCGTTTCTTAAACGGAGGATCCGTAAGCCATGCGACACGCCGAAAGATTGAGCAGGTCATTCAGGAAACCGGCTATATTCCGAATTCTTTTGCACAGAGCTTAAAAGCGAAAAAAACCAGTATGATTGGCACCATTATGCCGCGTCTGGACTCATTTTCCGCATCGCAGACCGTGGCCGGAATGGACGAAGAACTAAGGGAACACGGATATCAGCTTCTCATCATTAATGCAAGCCAGGATTTATCCCGAGAGATTGAGGCGCTGTATGACCTCGCCAGACAAAAAATATCAGGGATCATTCTATTCGCCACACAGGTGACGGAGACGCATCTTGCCGCGATTAAAGAGATCGGCATTCCCGTTCTTCTGCTCGGACAACAGCACAAGGATGTTCACAGCATGATTTATAACGACTATGCCGCAGGCTATGACATGGGGCGTTATGTACTGTCCAAGGGACATCGTAACATAGCTTATATTGGTGTTACGGAAAAAGACGTTGCAGTTGGGGTCAAACGAAAGGAAGGGTTTCTGAAAGCGGTGAGCGAGCATGTTGGTGTGGAAGTGAATCTCGATCTCTATGAAAGTGGCTTTAAAATGTCAGATGGCGTTCAGACCGCGTTGACGATTCTCCAATCTAATCGAACGCTGCCAACGGCGGTGGTCTGCGCCACGGACAACATCGCGCTTGGCGTGATGAAAGCTGCTCATATGAAGGGCATTCAAATTCCCAGCGAAATCTCCGTTACCGGATTTGGCGGATACGATGTAACCGAGGTGATTCACCCCGGATTGACCACGGTTAAATATGGATATTTTCAAGCGGGGCACCTCGCTGCACAGCATATTATCAAGCTGGTCAACGACGAGCCTGCGGATCTCCTGACGGTCATGAATTGCGAGATGATTCATCGGGAAAGCGTTGACAATCTGAATTAGTTATTTTATACTAAAAAAACGGAACCGGTTCCAACTCAGGCGTTTGCTGCTTGTATTGGAACTGAGTTCATTATTTTTACACTTGATTGGAACCGGTTCCACTATGATTGGTTTTGTTCACGTACACGTGCAGCACGTCTGTTTGATTCTTTAGTTAGCCCATTTATAAGGAGAAGAGATATGGACAGAGAACTGAAATACCGCCGCCTGGATCAGGCTTCTCCCGAAGAGATTGCTTCATTAAGGAGGCAGGCGAGACGAAGCGAATGGAGACAGACGTTTCACATACAGCCCGTCATGGGGTTGATGAATGATCCCAACGGATTTTCTTATTATAACGGGGAATATCACTTGTTTTATCAATGGTTTCCTTTGGGGACGTTTCATGGCTTGAAATATTGGTATCATACTTCCTCGAAGGATCTGGTGCATTGGCATAACAAAGGCATCGCCATTGAACCAGGGCAGCTGTTTGATGCTTATGGCGCATATTCAGGCAGCGGGATCGTGAAAGACAACAAACTGTATCTGTTATATACCGGTAATGCCCGGGACGAGGAATGGAACAGGCAATCTTATCAATGCATGGCTGTGATGGACCGCGACGGATCGATCACGAAGCTTGATAAGCCGCTGATCGATCATGTGCCGGACGGATATACCGAACACTTCCGGGATCCGAAAGTATGGAAAGACCAAGACAAATACCGGTTCGTCATCGGCGCCCAAAGGGTTGATCAGACCGGTTCGGCAGTCATCTACGAATCTTCGGATTTGCTGTCTTGGGAATTCAAAGGGGAGATTCAAACCCGTCTTGAGCATTTCGGCTATATGTGGGAATGCCCTGACTATTTTGAACTGGAAGGCCAAGGGGTGCTGCTGTTTTCACCCCAAGGGCTGCTTCCGGAGGATGACCATTTTCAAAACATATATCAATCCGGCTATATTTCAGGTAAACCGCTGAAGAGGGATACGCTGGAGTTGGATCACGGCTCCTTTTGCGAGCTGGACAGAGGTTTTGATTTCTACGCGCCGCAGACCATGCTGGATGAGAAAGACCGGCGCATCATGGTGGGCTGGATGGGTTTGCCGGATATCGGGTATCCCACCGACTCGCATGGCTGGGCCCATTGTTTGACGCTTCCTCGTATGCTTACGTTCCGTGAAGGCAGGTTGAATCAACAGCCGGTCCCCGAGCTTCAGGTGCTCCGCGACAAGGTCGCAGAGGCAGCGGATACGCTTCACAGCGAAGTGAAGAGTTACAAGGGGGTGCAAGGGACCGCATTCGAGATGATATGCGAGTTCCAAGCAATCGAAGCGGACGTTGTTGGCATTGAATTTCGGGCTGGCGAAGGGGAACGAACCGTTATTCGATATGAATCCGGCAAACGGAAGGTTACGCTGGATCGCTCTTCTTCGGGAGCATCGATTGTCAGTGATTACGGAACGGTTCGATCCTGTAAGCTGCCAACCGAAAGAAATTCGATCAAATTTCATCTGTTTGTGGACATCTCTTCGGTCGAGCTGTTCATCAACGATGGCGAAGAGGTGTTTACAAGCCGGATTTTTCCGAAGTGCGAGAGCCGAAATATTCGATTTTTTGTACAGAACGGCAGTGCCGGCTTGAAGGTCGCGAAATGGGATCTGACCGAAGCCGTAAAAGATAAAGAAGGGGATGTATGAACATGGCAGCGGATAATCGGGAAATCGCAAGGCAGGTAGTGGAAGCCATTGGCGGCAGGGAGAACATCGCTTCCTTTGCCCATTGTGCAACCAGACTGAGAATCATGGTTTATGATCAGAAGAAGATTGACCAGAAGAAGGTTGAGCAGATCGATAAGGTTAAGGGAGCTTTTTTCAACTCCGGGCAATACCAGGTCATTTTCGGAACAGGAACCGTCAATCAGATTTTTGAAGCGGTCGAATCCCTTGGAATGGAGAGCACAAGCAAGGAAGAATTGAAATCTCAGGCGAAAAAGTCGGGGAATCCGTTTCAGCGGGCGATTCGCACATTCGGTGACGTGTTTGTGCCGATTATCCCTGTACTGGTCGCCACTGGCTTGTTCATGGGATTACGGGGCTTGCTGACCCAGGATACCGTGCTTGCCTGGTTCGGTGCGACACCGGATGATATCTCGGCTAATTTCCTGCTCTTCACCCAGGTACTGACGGATACGGCTTTCGCTTTTTTGCCAGCCTTGGTGGCATGGTCCGCATTCAGAGTGTTCGGAGGAAGCCCCGTGCTCGGTATCGTCCTGGGATTGATGCTGGTTAACCCGGCTCTTCCCAATGCGTACAGCGTCGCCAACGGTTCGGCTGAGGCACTCATGATCTTTGATTTCATTCCGGTCGTCGGGTATCAGGGCTCGGTCCTGCCGGCATTCTTCATTGGACTGCTGGGCGCGAGATTCGAGAGATTTTTGCGAAAACGCATTCCTGACGCCATCGATCTGATCGTTACGCCATTTTTAACCTTGCTTGTTATGATTACGCTTGGCCTGTTCGCGATCGGTCCCGTATTCCATTCCCTGGAAGAGGTCGTGCTGAACGCAACAACCTTCTTGCTGGAGCTGCCGTTCGGTATCGCGGGTCTGGTCATCGGTTTCTTCAACCAGATTATTGTGGTTACCGGCGTGCATCATATATTCAACTTCCTGGAAATTCAGCTGCTTGAGAAGACAGGAAGCAATCCGTTTAATGCGATCGTGACCAGTGCGATGGCAGCTCAAGGTGCAGCTTGTCTGGCTGTCGGACTCAAAACGAGAAATAAAAAGCTCAAGGCATTATCCCTGCCATCCGCATTCTCGGCCTTGCTGGGAATCTCCGAACCTGCAATCTTCGGGGTCAACCTCCGTTACGTCAGACCGTTTGTTATCGGCTTGATCGGTGGCGGTGTGGGCGGTTTCATGGCTTCCATCTTTCAGCTTGAGGCCACAGGCATGGCAATTACCGTTATCCCGGGCACGCTGTTATACTTGAACAGCCAGCTTCCACTTTACATTTTGTGCAATGTAACGGCGATGGCGATTGCATTTGTACTGACCTGGATGTTCGGATTCAATGATAAAATGCTGGAAGAGGTTCACTCGGAAGCAAATTAAAGCCATAAGGAAAGTCCGCCTTAACACGCGGGCTTTTTTTGTACGCTGCATAAGAAAATCTTGGCTGACGAATGAAACACAAATACCCGGAGGATAAGCTAAAAAAATGCTTGCTCTGAAATGCTTTTCATCATTTACAATGTAGTTACAAGCTTGAGTATACGGAAGAGAGGCGAGTATTATTGATGAAGAGAATGATTTTTTTTGATATTGATGGAACCCTGCTGGATCATGAGAAGAAGGTACCTGCAACGACACGGGAGTCCATTCGCCAACTACAGGAAGCCGGACACATCGTTGCCATTGCAACAGGGCGTGCTCCGTATCATTTTGAAGAACTGCGTGAGGAACTGGGTATCGATTCGTATGTCTGTTTGAATGGCCAGTATGTGGTGCATGAAGGCAAACCGATCTACGGCAATCCATTAGCGCAGGATTCCTTGCAGCAGCTTACGGAACAGGCTGTTCTTCTTGACCATCCGATTATCTATGCCGGCAGCGAAGCGATGAAGATGAACGTAACCGAGCATGTTCATATCGATTCCAGCTGGGGAGAGCTCAAACTTACAATCCCGGAATATGATCCGGAATATTATCTGGGCAGAGATATCTATCAGGCCATTGTCTTCTGTACGGAGGAAGAGGAATCGGCTTATGCGAAAAGTTTCGAGGGACAGTTTGATTTTGTGCGTTGGGGGCCTTATGGAATCGATGTTCTTCCTGCGGGAGGTTCAAAAGCCCAAGGAATCAAACCATTGATTGATATGCTTGGTATCCAATTAGAGGATACTATCGCCTTTGGCGATTATCTGAATGATCTGGAGATGCTGTCGTACGTGGGTCACGGTGTAGCAATGGGGAATGCGCCGGAGATTGTAAAACAGGCAGCAAGATACGTGACCCGGGATGTTGCTCAGGACGGGATCAAGCACGGCCTTCAAATGCTGGGACTGTTGGATAAGGAACCGCAGGAGATTGTTTAGTCTCTTTTAGAGAAAAAAGTCCGTTACAGCGTGTCAGTTGAAGCTCTCTCTTGAGGGTTATAGACTGGCATGTTGGTTGTTGGCGGAACGATTTAACGAATGATAGGTTTGACGTCCCAAAGGGGGAGTTGTTATTATTAATAACTAATAGTGAGCCGTTGGATGGTGGCAGAGTGGATCATCTGATGGAAATATACCTAGAACAGGTGGAGACCTTATGTCAACAGAACAAACGCATACTCTTATAACCAGTTGGCTATCTTTAACGCAGGTTCAGGCGATGATTACCCATGAGCTGGAACAAACCTTGCAGCAAAAGCATGATTTAACGTTGAATGAATTTTATGTGATGTTATTTCTATCGGAGTCGCCTGAGAAAAAACTGCGCCTTCAGCAGCTGCAAACCATGGTGGGCCTTAGTCAAAGTGCGATATCGAGACTCGTCAGCCGTTTTGAAGCCAAAAGCTGCGGTGCGATGCAGAGAGCCATCTGTGAGGATGACAGAAGAGGGATCTATACATCGCTAACTCATATCGGTGAAGAGAAGCTGCAAAAAGCGAAAGCTACTGTCCAAGGGGTATTGGAGCAGCAATTCTCTGCGCCTAAGCTGAAGCATGGACTTCAGGATGTATTAAAACAGGTGCAGGCGTGACCATTTTTCAGTCTCCTTATTGACGGATGGTTCTTATTTTGTTATTTTAGATGCATGCGCATGCATTAATAAGTTTGCGAATCAATCTTTTTGAATAGAGGGAGCGTGTTACAATGGAACATTTATTCAGCCCATACAAACTGAAATCTTTAGAATTGAAAAATCGGGTGGTCATGCCGCCGATGTGCCAATACTCCGTAACAAACAAGGACGGAATCGCGACGGATTGGCATTACTTGCACTATACCAGCCGTGCGATTGGCGGAGCGGGACTTGTTATCGTTGAAATGACGGACGTCGAACCGGATGGACGGATTTCCGATTATGACCTCGGTTTATGGTCGGATGATCATATCCCGGCTTTGGCTCGCATCGTTGATGCTGTTCACCAGCATGGTGCGAAGGCAGCGATCCAAATTGCACATGCCGGCCGGAAAGCAGAGGATGCGGAGACACCTGTGGCTCCATCGGCTATTCCGTTTGACGAGAATTCCAAAACGCCAAGAGCTCTTTCAACTGAAGAAGTTCAGCAGATGGTGGAGAAGTTCCGTCTGGCTGTACGCCGTGCGGTGAAGGCGGGATTTGATGCGATTGAGCTTCATGGTGCACATGGTTATCTGATTCATCAGTTCCACTCCCCGTTAACGAACCAAAGAAACGATGAGTACGGACAGGATTTAACGAAGTTTGGTAAAGAAGTCATTCAAGCCGCAAAAAGTGAAATGCCGGCAGATATGCCATTAATCATGCGAATCTCTGCAAGAGAATACGTGACAGGCGGTTACGGCATTCAGGAGAGCATTGCTTTCGCCAAAGAATATCAGGCTGCCGGTGTCGACATGTTCCATATCAGCGCAGGCGGCGAGGGACCGATTGCGGCCGAAGGCAGACCGGGCACACATGTGGCATACCAAGTTCCGCTTGCCAGACAAATTAAAGAAGCGCTGCAAGTACCGGTCATAGCTGTTGGCCGTCTGGATGAACCTGCACTGGCGAATGCGGTCGTTGGCAATGAAGAAGCAGATCTCGTTGCCGTTGGAAGAGGAATGCTTCGGAACCCTTACTGGGCATTGGAGGCTGCAGCTGTCCTGCAGAAGGAGACGGCAATTCCGACACAGTATCAGAACGGATTTCCCAGAAAAACGAGATAAGGTAGGCAAGATATGAACATGTAGCTGCCAATGAACGATAATGTTGGTATACCAGGTTCCCTGACGTGAACATCCACAGTATCCCTGTAATGGGTTGAGCATAAATAGAGAAGGTTATCTTACGGTCCGTCACGGCTGTAGGATAACCTTTTTTTGCGTACAAGCAATTGGCCGAATTTGGTAAGTCATCAAACTTGGCAGTAGTTAACATAAGGACATCTAAAAATAATTTTAAATAATCATTAATGTTTTATTTACATTAGTGTGTGATATACAGTATAATCTTTTCCAGGAGATGATGATATGCCAGAGGATCAGGACATTTTAAACAGTATGGTGCAGGAGCTTCGGCGTGGTACGATCATCCTTGGTGTTCTCAGTCAGTTGTCCGAGCCGCAGTATGGTTATTCATTAGTGACCATATTGCAGGAGAGGGGGATCAACGTGGAAGCGGGTACGCTCTACCCGTTGCTGCGACGGCTGGAGAAACAAGGCTTGCTTAACAGCGAGTGGGATACAAATGAAGCCCGGCCGAGGAAATATTACATCATAAGTCAGACAGGCAAGGATATATATCGGCAGCTCTACCATGAATGGAAAGATATGATGACAAGTCTGGAGGGACTTATAAATGACAAGGGGGACTAAAGTGATGGATCTGATTAACAGGTATATTTATGCGGTGACCCAGAAGCTGCCCGAATCGCAGCGGGCGGATATTGAGAAGGAGCTTCAAGGACTCGTCGAAGACATGCTGGAAGACCGGGGAGCCGACAGGGAGACCGCTAGTTTGGAAGAAGTGGAGCAGGTGCTGCTTGAGCTCGGCCCCCCCGTGGAAATGGCAGCCAGATACAGAGGAAGGGAAAGGTATCTCATTGGTCCTGGTTTGATTGACAGCTATTGGTCCGTCCTAAGGATTGTTCTGTATTCGATAGCCGTTGCTCTTGGGATCGTCTACATCGTTAATTTCTTTATAAGCACGGAACCCACTGCCGAGAAGCTGCTGGAATACCTTGTCTCGCTGCTTAGCGTAGGAATCCACGGATTTGCCTGGGTAACCGTTATTTTTGCCTTTATCGAATACCGCGGGGCTCGCCAAGTCTCCAATGATCCATGGAAACCCTCGGAATTGCCTGCAATTCCAGAACCAGCCACCCGGATTAAACCGAGCGAGCCGGTGCTTGGCATCCTCTTTTCCGTGCTGTTCTTCGTCCTGTTCACGTTTTCCATTAACACGTTTTCCATTAACTTGATCGGTGTTCATCGATTTGCTGAACACTCGATCGCCATTCCGGTGTTTGAACAGGCTGCCTTCGCCAAGTATTTGCCGCTGATATGGCTTCTTACCGCCTTCAGCATATTCAATGAAGCCAGGAAATTAATCACAAGAAAGTGGACGCCGCAGCTTGCCGTCATGCATGTTATATTTAACATTGCTTCCGTTATCGTTGCGGTGATCCTGTTCTCCGATATGACGATTTGGAATCCGATATTCATGGATCAGCTCGTTCAATCAGGACTTGTAACAACGGGAGATGGATCGTATGAGACCGTAAAGTTAATTTGGGATCGATCCAGGGACGGCCTCATTTACATTATTGTGGTCATCGCCCTTATTGATACCGTATCTGTCGTGATGAAACGGTTTCGGAGAAAGGAAGGAAATACGGCGTTAACCAAGTAAAGACAACAGGTTGAAACAAAGGGTATCCCAACAGATTTTGGATCTGGCGGGATGCTCTTTTTTTGTTGTTAAGAGATGCCATAGGAACCAATCGCTCATACCCACTTTTTCCGCATTCACTGGGGACAGGTTCTGATCATCACCGAGTAGTTATGCGGTTGGCTAGACCATGGACGACACTGCGCCATTCGAATAAGCATAGAATATGGAGCGAAGCAAATATTTTTTTGACAGAAATGTGAATGATATGTGTCAAAATTATGTACAATGGTGTTATAATAAGGAAAGAAGAAAATGAAAACCCTTACAGAACGAACGGAGCTGATGATTATGAAATTCGCAATTCACTATTCTACAAGAATGAAAGACATTATTTTATTTGCTCTGGTAATTAGCATCATGATGTTTCAAGTTGCGACTCTGACGGAATATTCGTATCCTGTCCTATTCTATATGCAGATGGTTGTGAATGTCGTTATTGTTGCGGCATTAGGAATTGAAGCTTATGCACGTTTGGTAAAGCGTGAAGTCCAGATTGACGGGAATTCCGATACGATTACAATTAATGGTGTTGAAGTTCATGCCGGTCAGATTCGTGAGATTAAGGTTTCCGGATGTCACAAGGCCGCTTTTCAATTCATTCTCAAGGATAAGAGCGTACCCCCTATGTACTGCTGTTTTAAATTTGAAGAGAAGAATTGCGAAGGAATTCGGGAGCTGACACGCTGGGCCGAACAAAATCAGATTTCAATCCGCAAAGTCGGGCCGCAGACCCGTTCCGGCATGATTCTCTCGTCCAATGGATAATATGGCCAAGTCACATCGTGAATAGGAGCACCTGAACCGTCGAAGGATGGTTACAGGTGCTTTTTATATGGAATATGAAATCATTGATCATTGAATTTTCGCTGCAGAAGAAAGTTTAGCTAAAGTTAAGCTTCTGTTTCGATCAAGATAAATCTCATCAGGTATACTTGGGTCATAGTGGACCCGTATACATATGGAGGAGGACTTGAATATGGTAGATGCTCCGAAATTAATGCTTGATGGGGAACATCGCGTGCTGTATGAGCTTTTTGAGGAGGAATTGCGAGCACTTGTAACGGTGGAACAATTCGAAGCGATGTCCAAGGAATATACGGCTGGAGTGAGTGCGTTCCATCTCGTTCTGGACAACACGATGAACAAACTTCGAATGATTCACTGGATGGATGACAGCGGGACAAAAGGAATCCAAGCTATGATCGATGAAGCGGGCATGATTGTCGGATTCATGTTATCGCCTCTTGAGAGATTTTCGGAATCGGATAGCCGTTATTCGGCAACAACGTTCAAATTGCCGTTTAAGGGGAAATGGTATGTGTTCTGGGGAGGCGAGCATGTGATGGACAATTATCATTACGTGGAGGCGAGCCAGCGGTATGCCATCGATGTTGTGAGAACGGAGGAAGGGATGACCTACCATGGGGATCCCGATTTGAACGAAAGTTACTTCGCGTTTGGAGAAGAAATTCTAGCAGGTGCCAGCGGTAAAGTGATTGCCATTGAGAACAACATCGCGGATAACGTGCCCGTCGGAGTGGTAAACGAAACCGAACCTGCAGGAAATTATGTCATCATCGATCATGGCAGCCATGAATACAGCCTGTATGCGCATCTTAAGCTGGGATCGGTGTGCGTGTTGGAGGGGACGGACGTGGAATCGGGTGATCGGATTGGGTTGTGTGGCAATTCCGGCAATTCCAGTGAGGCACATCTGCATTTTCAAGTGTCGGATCATCCAGATCTGTTTAGAGACGGCACGAAATCTCTTAACATCAACTGGCTGGGAGATGTAAAGGTAAGAAAAGGTGAAATTGTAGACGGCGGGAAATAACGCATCCATAACATAAACAGGGCCTGGAATTATTCCAGGCCCTGTTCTACATATAGTTGATAAACTCTCTGGCACACCTGCTGCGGCCCCGATTCACATTAGCTGCTGCAGCCGCCTCCGCAACTGCTGCCGCAGGACGAACCGCTGCTGCAGGAGGATCCGCTGCCGGAGTCCGAGCCACTGCCGGACCCGCAAGCCGAAGCAGCGGTGCAAGAGGAGCTGCTGCTGCTCTTATAAAGCTCCCGCTCATCAGGGATCATATGATCTGCGAATTGCTCGGGTGCGTTCCACGCATAATAAACGGCCGCCGCCAGCAGCACATCGCTATTGCGGAAATTAACCAGCTTCTGATCATGCGGCCGCTCCACCTCGGCTGCTCTAATCCGATCCTGCAAATCATGAATGACGGCATCAATCGCCGTACGTGCCGCAGGCATGCTCTCATAAGTCCAAGCGTTAAAACGCTTCTGACCATGATCCACGGCGAAATGGCCAGAACCGTAGTCCTTCAGTTCTTCGCGAGGCAGCGGGACGCGGAAGAATGCTCCCCATAGCTTGGCGCTGTATTCATGCCAGCCGAATAATTGGACATAGACCGTGTCAAACCATGCCCGTTCATTCGGGATGGGAACATGTTCGCTTCCGGTGTTGGGAGCGTGATGAAGCATACGGCCAAGAAAGCGCTCCGAGAACTGTTGATACTCATATGTATACATCAGCATTTCATGCCACACTTCGTCCACGTCTTTGCTGAACATCGGGACTCGATCCAGAACAGCGCACAGGATAAAGAAACGTTTCAGCTCTTGCCATCGCCATTCATATTCCGGTTCTGACATGTCCGGGTGCTCACTCATCACTCTCTGCTTCAGCGTGTTCTGATAGGTATAAGGCAGGGCGGCTTCCAGTCTGCCGGCAAGCTCACTTGCAGGGCTTTCCGCTTTCACGATGGGCGGCAGATCAGGTATTTTTCCACGTCGAGGCTTATTGCCCTTAAAGGGCTGTTGACTATTTTGATTACGTAACGAGCGCTTGAAGACAAAAAAAGCAATAATCCAAATATCCACCAAAATAAACAAAAGGATCAGGATCCAAATGGATGTGCTCATAAGTATTCCTCCCGTCTATTTGTTTCCGTAGGCCAGCTTATCGTTTCTCTCCTTGAGTAAATTATTGCAAAAGTCACGAGTGTTTGGCAATTGAAATTGCCGATTCCGTTATAACTTGAATGTAGGGGCTCCTTTATGATACATTCCCTGTGTCTGGAAATGTACACTTGGACAATCCTAAAGCTATCGATTTAATGAATGGCAATTATGTTTATTATAGGAGCATACATATGTTAACAGGTTGGAAACTTTCAGTATTAGGTATTATTATTGTAGGGATTACCGGCATCGCTGCTTCTTTATATGGTCTGATTGAACCAGGCCGGGCGATCGGGTTATTCGTAGTTTTCGTTCTATTCATTGGAGCCCTGGAGCTGATGGAACGAATCAGGAACCGCAGGAAGAAGAGAGGGGAAGTGCAGTCTTCGAACCGAGGATGACACAGACAGCAAGGAGGGAGCTTATGAAGTGTGTAGCCATGCAGCCCTATTACAAAATCAACCGAGTCGTGGATGGCATCGAACAACGGACCGAGGAGCAAGGCCGGGAGATGCTCTTGTATGAGGATCGAATCGTCACGAAATACCGCGAGTTCCCGATTAAGCAGGTGTTTGACCTCTCGTACCGCCCTCTGGGAGGCGGCGGTGGTTTTTTATATTTGCATACCCAGCAAGGCGTGTACTCTTACACGGTGAAGGATGATCCGCAGTCTTTTATTGCAGCTTTTAAAAATCTATAAGAGATCGTGATGGACTGATCCTAGTCTCAGGTCCAGTGCATATCCTCGTCTGCAGCACGTGTGCGAATGCGGCGCTTGCATATAAACTGGTTATATATTTTAAGGGACGGATTAGGGGGCCAAGGCGTGGATACGCTATTAGATTTTATTGAACAGATCGGGCATTATGCGCTATTTCTTGTATTATGCCTTGGATTGGTCGGCCTTCCTGTGCCTAATGAAGTCGTGGCCATGACCGGTGGAGCGTTAGCGGCATCCGAGATTTTATCACCGGTACCGTCTTTTTTTATGACTTTTCTCGGGGTATGCTCAGGCTCGACGGTAGGATTTATGCTCAGTCGGTTTACCGCAAGCAAACTGTTAAACCGCGTTGGGGAAAAATCGAAAATTCGCGAGTTTCTTAATGTATCCGAACGACTGACTCACCAATACGGCAACTATGCGATCTGCATCAGCGCTTTCTTACCGATATTGCGCAACGTAACTCCCTATGCGGTAGGCATGAAGGGGATGCCCTATCGAAGATTTGCGATGTTCTCCTATTCCGCGTCCTTGGTATGGACCATCGGTTATTTTTCTCTGGGGATGTTTGTTGGGGATCAGGTGGTTGATCACATAGGACTGATGATTAACCGTTACGGTTACTATGTGGCAGCTGTAGTTGCTGGTCTCGCCGTCATCATGATCATATCGTGGCTGATCCGGAGAAAAAAGCGAAGCAAAGAAAACAGTGAAATTCAGTTTCACGGATAGACAGCCACAGGACAAGGACTATGGCTGATCCGGTCCGGATTCCGGCGATTTCCGAATGATTTTTATATATTCTCTAGGCGAGAACCATCGGGATTCCTCTTGGAAATCCTGCATTTGATACCTTTGTATATAAGACGTGTTGTCCGGTTGATAGCGTGATCGTGTACGACTATCGGTTAGGATGGCTGCAGCTAAAATAACGACAAAAATGATAGCGCAAACCAATGTTTTTTTGATTATCATGGGAACCACTCCTTTATATACAGTGATTTCCTGATTGATCACATTTCATTCCAACATAACCTTTGACAAAGTTTTGCTCACAAGATATACTGATTTTCAGTGTGATTCGAAAAAATACCATAAGGTTTTACCCGGAGGAGCCTGCCATCAGCGGGCTCTTTTTGTGTTTTTTTGGACTTATTCCTAAATTAATGGGGAAATACTAATGTAAGGAAAATTCGGACTATAGGAGGAGTAGACTTTGTCTTTGCTGCACATCGCCGTTCTGGCACCTTTTATTGTAGCGCTTGTGGTTATGCTGACCTACAAGCTCATAGGCCGTGTTCATACCGGATGGGTGATTCTGCCGGTACCGGTTATCCTGTTTGCCTACTTTTTGGGTCTTATCCCAACCATTCAGGGAGGTGAACAAGTTCAGGCCGTTCTGGAATGGATTCCAAGCCTTGGAATTAACTTTACGGTCTACTTGGACGGGTTAAGTTTGATATTTGCACTCTTAATATCGGGTATTGGCTCGCTTGTGGTATTGTATTCTATCTTCTATATGGACAAAAAGAAGGAAGCCGTGCACAGATTTTATGTGTATCTGCTTCTGTTCATGGGGGCCATGCTGGGCGTGGTGCTCTCCGATAACCTGATGGTGTTGTACGGCTTCTGGGAGCTGACCAGCATTTCGTCATTCTTGCTGATTGCATTCTGGCACCATCGCGACCGTTCCCGGTACGGGGCATTGAAATCCATGCTGATCACCGTATTCGGTGGCCTAGCCATGTTTGCTGGATTCATTATGTTGTATACCATGACAGGCACCTTCAGTGTCCGCGAGATTGTGGCGAATGTGGGAAGCATCAGCGGCGAAGCGCTGTTTATTCCAGCCATGATCCTGATTCTGCTGGGCGCCTTCACCAAATCCGCGCAGTTTCCATTTCATATCTGGCTGCCGGATGCCATGGAAGCGCCGACTCCGGTCAGTGCTTATCTGCACTCGGCCACGATGGTCAAGGCGGGAATCTATCTGGTTGCCCGCTTTAGTCCGGTATTTGCCGGTCAGGCCGCTTGGTTCTGGATCATTGCGATTACAGGCTTGACCACGTTGATCTATGCTTCAATTCGCGCGATCAAGCAGACGGATCTGAAGGCATTGCTTGCATTCTCTACGATCAGCCAACTGGGGCTCATCATGAGTTTGCTCGGACTGGGTTCTGCGGCTGCTTATTATGGAGGAGGCGTGGACACGCTGCTCTATACGAAAGCGACCACAGCAGCCATCTTCCACCTGATCAACCATGCGATATTCAAGGGCGCTTTGTTTATGGTGGTCGGCATCGTGGATCATGAGACGGGCACCAGGGATCTGCGGAAGCTCGGCGGTCTCATGTCACTCATGCCGATTACGTTCACGGTGGCTGTCATTGGAGCTTTTTCCATGGCCGGACTGCCTCCGTTTAACGGATTCCTGAGTAAAGAAATGTTCTTCACCGCCGTGCTGCAGGCATCTCATATGAATTTCTGGAATGCAGATACGTGGGGTGTGCTGATCCCTGTTGTGGCATGGATAGCCAGCGTGTTTACGTTCCTGTACAGCATGATTCTGGTATTCAGAACCTTCACCGGAAAATTCCAGCCTGAGAAGCTGGAGAAGAAGCCGCATGAAGCACCGCTGGGGATGCTGATTCCTCCAGTAATTCTGGCTTCGCTGGCCATCGTCTTCGGTCTGTTTCCGAATTTGTTGTCCTACTCCCTTATTGAACCGGCTATGGCTGCCATTCATCCGGGGCTGCTGGCAGGAGGCGACCGCTTCCACGTGAAGATCGAGATGTGGCACGGCTGGACTGCGGAAATTTATATGACAATCGGCATTATTGTTCTGGGTACCGTTCTCTATAAACTTCATGGCAGCGTGAGCGTGCTGAACCGTCCGTTGAGTAAGCGAATCACATTAAACCGTCTGTATGACGGTGGATTGCGCGTCCTCGAAAGAGGCGGCAAGTCGCTGACCTCGACTTACATGACAGGTTCAATCCGTCATTACGTCATGTATATCTTTGTATTCTTTATTGCCGTTCTTGGCGGAGGGCTGCTGCTGATAGACAATATCGGGATTGATATGTCTGCATACGCGCCAATGTCTTTTTATGAGGCAGTTGCGATTCTGGGCTTGGTCATTCCGGTCATTGCGCTTCCGTTCGTCCGTACACGACTGATGGCGATCATATTAACCGGTGCTGCCGGCTACATGGTTACCTTGTTCTTTGTCCTGTTCCGTGCGCCGGACCTTGCGCTAACGCAGATGGTTGTAGAGACGGTATCCGTCATGCTGTTCCTGCTCTGTTTCTATCATTTGCCGAAGCTGAAGCGGGAAAAGGTTCCGATGAGCCTGAAGTGGAGAAATCTGCTCATATCGGTCGGCGTCGGGGCCGTGGTTACCTTGATTGCACTCGCTGCCAGCAGCGGCAGGGCCTTTGAATCGATTGCGGACTATTTCATTAAAGAGAGCTACAACTCCGCGGGCGGTAAAAATATCGTCAATGTCATTCTGGTGGACTTCCGCGGTTTCGATACCCTGCTTGAAATTACGGTTCTGGGCATTGCTTCCCTTGGAATCTACGCCTTGATCAAAGTCGATTTGGGTGAAGGCATTCTAGGCGAGCGGGATCGCTACGAAGGTGTGTATCTGCCCAACAGCAACGACGTCATTCTGCGGACTGTTTCCAAAGTTGTCATCTTTATCGTGGTAACCTTCTCATGGTTCCTGTTCAACTCTGGACATCATGAGCCTGGCGGAGGGTTTGTTGGAGGATTGATGACTTCCGCGGCACTGGTTCTGTTGTCGATGGCTTTCGGCATGGACATGACCCGGAAAATCGTGCCCTTCGAGTTCCGGAAGGTTATGGCGACAGGACTTCTCATTGCTCTGCTTACGGGCATCGGTTCATTTGCCTTTGGCGCACCGTTCTTAAGTCATTCCTTCGGATATTTCAACCTGCCACTGCTTGGAGAAACCGAGCTGGCTACTGCCGTTATCTTCGACCTCGGCGTATATTTAGCCGTTGTTGGCGTAACGATGACCATCATCAATTCGATTGGGAGGGATAACTGACCATGGAACTCTATATGTCACTTGCTATCGGGATTATTTTTGCCGTTGGGATATACCAGATTCTGTCCAAAAGCTTGCTGCGGATTATTCTGGGTACATCGCTCCTGACCCATGGTGTCCACCTGCTTCTGCTCACCATGTCGCGGCTGAAGACCGGAGCGGCACCGCTGCTTGGCGAAAAGGCATCCGCTTACGTCGATCCGGTTCCGCAAGCTTTAATTCTAACTTCCATTGTCATCAGCTTCGGTGTCACATCGTTCTTCTTCGTATTGGCATATAAAGCGTATCAACGCCTCGGCACTGATAACATGGAAGAGTTAAGGGGGACGGAGGATGAATAATGTAATCGTTCTTCCGCTTCTCATTCCGCTGGTTACAGCCGTAATTCTCATCTTCTGCTCCAAATACGTCTGCGCGCAGCGCTTGATTAGCGCCATCAGCGTTGTGATGAACGTACTGGTCGCTCTGTTCATCGTAAATCAAGTGAACCATGAAGGCATTCAGACGCTTCATATGGGCGGATGGCTGCCACCATACGGGATTGTGTTTGTTGCGGATATGCTCGCGGCACTGCTGGTTCTTACAACGCTGATTGTGGCTGCAGGCTGTCTGTTCTACGCGTTTCGAAGTATTGGGGAAGAGAGAGAGAAGCACTACTTCTATCCCTTTTTTCAATTTTTGCTTGCTGGCGTAATCGGATCATTCCTGACGGGGGATCTGTTCAACCTGTTTGTCTGTTTCGAAGTGATGCTGATCGCTTCCTATGCACTGATTGTGCTGGGCGGAACGAAGCGTCAGCTGAGAGAAACCCTAAAGTACATGCTGATTAATATTATTTCATCCACCCTGTTTGTTGCAGCCGTTGCCTACTTGTATGGTACGGTGGGTACGTTGAATATGGCGCATCTGTCCCAACGCGTGGCCGAAGTGCACCAGGATGGCGTATTGTCGGTCATCGGCATTTTGTTCCTGATCGTATTTGCCCTGAAGGCAGGCTTGTTCCTGTTCTTCTGGCTGCCGGGCTCCTACAGTGCGCCTCCAGCGGCAGTGACCGCTTTGTTCGGTGCGCTGCTCACAAAGGTCGGGTTATATGCGATTATCCGTACTTTTACCTTGATCTTCTATCATGATATTGGCGGCATTCATGCCATCATCGGATGGATGGCCGCAGCCACGATGATTCTAGGCAGCTTGGGCGCGGTTGCCTACAAGGATCTTGGACGAATCCTGAATTATAACATCATTATCAGTGTGGGTTTCATTGCCTTTGGGGTTGCAGTCGCGTCTTCCGATTCCTTGAATGGAGCCGTATTCTACTTGATGCACGATATGATTGCGAAGGCACTGCTCTTCATTCTGGGCGGCATCATCATAGCATCGGCTGGCACGAATAAACTGAGTGAGATGGGCGGTCTGATGAAGCGTCATCCGTTGGTAGGATGGATGTTCTTCATTGCTGCACTTGCTCTGGTTGGCATCCCGCCGCTCAGCGGTTTTCTTGGAAAAGTCCTTATTATCCGCGGCGGGCTGAGCGAGGGACATTATTGGCTGTCTGGACTGGCCCTGGCATCAAGTCTAGCTGTATTGTATTCCCTGATAAAGGTGTTCATGGGAGCTTTCTGGGGAGATGTCCCTGGACCGCGTGATACGCAGCAGCCGGTCAGAATCCATCGGACAGCTTATGCGGCCGTTATCGGGTTATCGGTTATGGTGATTGTACTTGGAGTCGGCTCGGAGTGGATTTATTCCTATACCTCTCAAGCCGGCGCCGTATTATCCGATCCATCACTATATATTAATGCCGTATTAAAGGAGTAGTGGATATGGGCCATCAAATCCTGTTAAATATCATCATTGCCGTTGTCTGGATGTTTCTGAACAATAACTGGTCCCCTCAGCAGTTTATTGTCGGATATCTGATCGGAATCTTGCTGATTTACTTGTTGAGACGCTTCTGGCCGAATGATTTCTATCTGCGCAAGCTGTGGTCGGTCATCTTGCTGCTGCTCTTGTTTCTAAGCGAGCTGTTTAAATCGAGCATCACCGTCATCGGTCAGATTATTCGGCCGAAGCTGAACGTACGTCCAGGCATCTTCGCCTATACAACCGAGCTGAAATCGGACTGGGAGATCACGGTGCTGTCCTGCCTGATCTGCCTGACGCCGGGAACACTGACACTGGAGGTGTCGCGTGAAGGACAGACGCTGTACATTCATGCGATGGACATCGAGGATGTTGAAGAGCTGTCGAACCAGATCCGTGGTACCTTTGAAAGGGCGATTAAGGAGGTGACCCGCACATGATCAACAGTATGCTGATTGCTTCGCTGGTCATACTGTCTCTTGCGATACTGGGCTGCTTGTACCGTTTGATTAAGGGGCCATCGATGAACGACCGGATTATGTCGCTGGATACGATCGGTATTATTCTGTTATCCATGATTGCTGTCCTGTGCATGCTCTTTCGGACAACCGTCTATTTCGACATTATCCTGTTAATTGGAATTTTGACTTTCATCGGAACAACTGCACTAGCGAGATATATTGAGAGGGGTGATGTCATTGAACGCACAAATGATGAGTCAGATCGGTGAGTTTATCATTGCACTCATAGTGCTGCTCGGTGCATTGCTCGGTGCATTGAGTGCGTTCGGCCTGATTCGCCTGCCGGATGTTTACATGCGTTCCCATGCAGCTACGAAAAGCGCTACCTTGGGCGTCCTCTTGATCCTTGCAGGTGCATTCCTGTATTTCACGTTCTACCTGGAGCATGTCAGCGCTAAGCTGCTGCTGGGTATCGTATTCGTGTTCATTACGGGACCGGTGGCAGGTCACCTGAACGGAAGGGCCGCTTATCGATCGGGTGTATCCATGTGGGACAAAAGTGTCCACGACGACCTGAAGCCTGCACTTAAACGCGAACGGGAGCGGATGCGCGAGTCTCAGGCGGTGGATTCCTCCAAAGCAGGGGTGAATGAAGAAAGCTGAAGTTTATGAGTGGACGATTTACGGATAGAATGAGGGCGGCCTTTTCAAATATGGCAGCCCTGCTTCTGTTGCAGGCAGACAGGTTCATTCAGGAGATCCCGAATTCACGGAGGGAAGCAACGGAGTGTAATCAGATAACGGGATGAACGCTTGCTTCTTCACGACAAGACCCGCCTGTCCTTGTTATGGGATGGGCGGGTCTTGTCATGAGTCCACTATGGCTTCGTATTCTTATTGCTTGACGCGCCGTCAGGCTGGTCTTCATGGTGGTAGCGGTTCTCCATCTTCTTGCCGGCCAGCCACAGTAGCCACAGTACCAAAGCGGCGATGAGAATGCGCCAGGGCTGCTCAACGAACGCTCTCCAGTCATGTCCGATGAAAGCGACCATAAAGATCATAACGGACTTTCCCGCCATTACGGCTATCGTGAACGTTGTTGCCGATACCGTGCTGATGCCAGAGGCGATGTTAATCAGCGAGGACGGGGTGAAGGGAAAGCAGTACAGCATGAAGATGGGGGTAAATCCCTTCTCCTCAATCCAATGGAAAAAACGCTGAGATCCCGGCATTCTTTTTTGGATAAGCAGGCCGAGCTTGCCTCCCAGCTTGCGAACAATCCAAAACACCGTAATGGATCCAAGGCAGACGCCAATCCATGACAGGAAGAATCCCCACCATAAGCCATAAGCAGCGGAATTCCCCATCACCAGCACGATAAGCGGCAGGATGGGAAGAAACGCCTCTATAAATGGAAGCAATATGCCCGGGATGGGTCCCAGCTGGGAGTACTGCTGAAGCCATCCCTGCACTTGATCCATATCAATATCTTTCATATGGGTCCATACGTTCTGAAGCCATTCCAACATGATGAGTGAATCCTCTCCCTGCCTAGGGTAAAATTATGTAATTTCTGGTCGATTACAGATGAATTACATTATAGCATAACCGGAAGCTATATTATAAATCGCAGTTGTCCTGCTACAAAAGAAGCTCAAACTCTTCCGATTTCGGTTGAGTTTGAGCTTATCTGCTTCATGTTTGATTAATCCGGTTCTATTCGGCTCCAGTCGACTCTGTGCCTGCCCCGCAGGGACCAAATAAAGAGTACAATGATCCCGATGATGACGGAACCTATCGTTACCATATAATTGCCCCAGATGGATACGTATTCGATCTCGACGATGGCATATTCGGAAGGCACGACAACGTATCGGACCATCTCAAGCCAAGCCAGGTGAAAGCCGATATTTATCCACAGATTGTTGGATACGATACGGAGCAGCTGCAGTACCGTGCCAAAAGCGATTGAATTAACGATATACTGTACCGTAATCAGATCCCAAGTACCCAGTCCTGCCGCCACCATGAATCCAGTTACGGCGATGGGTGCAAGAACGAATAAGAAGACCTGGAGGATTAGCGCAAGCCAGCGCGGATAACGGGTGTTTAAATTACGGAACAAATACCCCCGGAAGGTGAGTTCTTCAGGAAAGGCTTCATAGAAAAAGGCAATGGGAATGTTGATGAGCATGACGAGCAGAGTAACTGCCGGTAAATGGAGAGCGACAACCCGGAGCCATCCGAAGGCGCTTCCCAGCAGCAGGGCCACTGCCGTAACAAGTGCCAGAAAGCCAATGCCGAGAAGGAAATAACGAAGCCCCGATGGCGGTGAGCTTAGACCAAGCCCGCTCCATGGACGCCGGTCCGCATAACGCCTAAGCAGATAAATCAGCGGCACTGTAACGCTAGTCGTTACAACGGCAAGGAGGATTTGCAGACCGAGTGTGGGAATGCCGTAAGTGCCTGCGGCCGTGGCAACGACTACGGCAAGTCCGAGCCCTATTACAAATGCCAGCCAGCCGAAGGCGATACGCCAGAACAAATTCAATCGGCCTTCTTGATCACGGAATATCCGGGATATTCCATGATGAGTACTCAATTCAGTTGATGTACGAATGACCAGATCTCTCCTCTCCTGGAACACGATGCGGTGTTCGTTTCTCTTGTACCATTAATATGTATAGTATTTTTTCTATCAAGGTGTTCCACAGAGGAAACCCATTTTTAGGAGTATCTGGCTCCAGCTGAAGAGAGATTAATGCTTGATTATAGTACGCTGTATTAAAAAAAGTTGGAGGTGTATAATGGAGGTATGCCAAAAATAGTAGATCATGATAAACAAAGAGAATGGGTTGCCGAAGCGGCTCTGCGGGTTATTCAGAAGGGTGGACTGGAAAAAGCGACGGTACGTAATATTGCGGAAGAGGCCGGCTTGTCCGTAGGCTCCATGCGGCATTATTTCTCAAGTCAGGCTGAGCTGCTGGCCTTCTGCATGAACCTCATTATTGAACGGATTGAGAAACGCTTAACGTCCTTATCATTGAAGGGGCCAGTGTTCTCGGATATGAAGCTGGTGCTGATGCAATTTCTTCCGATGGATGAGGATAGAACGATGGAAATGGAGGTATGGATGTCGTTTGTTGCCAAAGCGCTCATCTATCCCGAATTACGGAAGATAAACGATGAGATGTATGATGGTTTAACGAAAGCATGTCATTTCGTCATCGATTCCCTGGTCACCCATAAGCTTGCTAAACCGGAGCTGGATCTTGAATATGAGAAGGAGCGAATATACGCATTGGTTGATGGATTGGCGATTCACCATATCATGAGACCGCAGCAGCTCACGCAGGATAAGATCGAGAAGATCATCGATCAGCATCTGCAATCCTTGTGTATCGATGAGCTGATAATGCCCTAAAGTTCCGTGCGTATTACTGTGTCAATATTGACATGCCGATCAATTTTTTAATACAATGGTTCTTCGACAGGTATTATCGTGTGAAAAAAGATACAAAAGGAGAATGGCATGGTCAAACATCACAAAAAAATGACAGTCGGCGAGATTCTAAAAAGGTTCATCTTTATTACGATCGGGGCTATCCTGATGGCCGTGGCGCTTGAGATATTCCTCGTGCCAAACGAAATTATCGACGGTGGTATTACCGGTATTTCTATCGTATTATCATCGATTACACCTATCAAACTCGGTGTGTTCCTCTTCATCATCAACTTGCCGTTTCTGTTTATCGGTTACAAGCAGATAGGCAAAACGTTTGCGTTCTCGACCTTGTACGGGATCGTAGTGCTGTCGCTCGCGACAACATTCCTTCATCATGTAGAACCGTTTACGAACGAGAAAATTCTGGCGGTACTGTTCGGTGGGCTGATTCTGGGTCTTGGAGTAGGCCTTGTTATCCGTTATGGGGGGGCTCTTGACGGGACGGAGATCGTGGCCATTCTGCTGTCCAAAAAGCTGCGAATGCCAGTCGGACAGATCATCATGATCATCAACGTCTTTATTTTCATCACGGCAGGGTTTGTGTTCGGTGCAGATTCAGCCATGTATTCAATCTTCTCTTACTATATAGCGGCAAAAGTGATGGATATTGTGGTAGAGGGCTTGGACGAGTCCAAATCCGTTACGATTATATCCAATGAATACGAAGAAATCTCAAGTGCGATCGTGCAGCGTCTGGGCCGCAGCACCACCATGATATATGCAAAGGGCGGGTACTCTCAAGAGGACACGCAAATGATATATTGCGTTGTGACAAGGCTTGAGATTGCGAAGCTGAAGACCGTAGTGCAGGAGATTGACAAGAATGCGTTTATTTCGATTCAGAATGTAGCGGACGTGCTTGGTGGAAGTATGGCGAAGGCCGATATTCACTAGAAGACGTTACAGCAGTTATGGATGGATGATCAGCGGTTTTTTGCAGATTTTTTCTGCAGAAGACCGTTTTTTTATTGGGGAGGGGGAGGAGATTTGATTGCCTGAAGCTATGGGAGAGACTTAAGATCAAGGTCTGCTCGGACAAGCGCTCAGGCAATCGCTCCATTACTTCCGTACTTCGAAAAATTCGCATGCATCCCGTTTATGATAACCGAGCGAACTGACACTGGACTGCGTAATGATGGTGTCGTCGGTAAACCGAATAACGAGACTCCCGGAATCGATCAGATGATTGTCCTTGAATATGCGGATACGGATCTGCTGCTCCATTACTTCCTGAAAATCCTGATCGGTCAATAATGGTCTGACAATAGGCATGGATCATCCTGCTCCTTAAGTTTGAATGATGGATTGAATACAACGTCCTATGATAATGGGGGATTGGTATGGCATTTCCGGCAGACAGGGAAGTAGGTGTCGTTCCCGCCAATCAGTATCTGCTCGCCGTCATATACGGGCTTCCCATCAATGACCCGAAGGTTCATGATAGCTTTCCGCTCACAGAACCAGCAGATCGTTTTCATTTCCTCGATTTTATCGGCGTAAATCAGCATCCAGCGGCTGCCTTCAAACAGCTCGTTGCGGAAATCATTCTTCAGCCCGAAGCCCATCACAGGCACGTCAAGCTCATCTACAATCCGAACGAGCTGAAGGATGCTATCCTTGGTAAGGAATTGGCATTCATCCACCAGAACGCAGTATGGCTTAGGCTGATGGTCCTTCACGATGCCGTAGATATCGGTGCTTTCCGTAACGGGTATCGCTTCCCGGCGCAGACCGATGCGTGAGGATACATAACCGACGGCATCCCTGTCATCAATGGCGGATGTGAAGAGAAGCACAGGTTTGTTCTGTTCTTCGTAATTGTGAGCAACTTTTAGAATCTCGATCGATTTACCACTGTTCATAGAACCGTGTTTGAAAAATAATTGAGCCATGCTTTCGTTCCTTTCCTGATAAATGCGACTTGAAGCATAAGCGTGCGGGTGTTGCGTAGAAACACTTTTTTTACATTATATATCGTATGACATGCAGAGTATATTGTCGCATTATTGGGCGCCGGTGTCTATTGGCAGGTATGAACATATTCTGACATGCAGGGGAGTGAGTCCGGAACGAAAAAAGGTTTGACAACCTTTATCAGCAGTTGTAATATAACGGCATACCAAATGAATACCAAGATAATCGACCAGATAACTGGAGATATCGCGCCTGTGAACAAGTACGAGCTATTGGAAGTACTTAGACAAGCGTAATATCTCCTTTTTTATTGAGATAAGCATATGCATGTATTTGAAGAGGCTTGTCGCCTTATCTCATAAGAAAGCGTTTCGCTATTATCCGGTTCTGGGAAATTACGTCGCTAGACGTTTTTCTTGTACTCTTTTAACCAAGTAATCAGGTAAGAATAATTAATGTATGGGATGGTGAGCGGAATGTCTGCGGATACATTGATCATTGAGCAGGTCAACAAGATTTTCCAAGCCCCAACAGGAAATGTCATGGCATTGAAAGGGATTGATCTTCGGGTTCGAAAAGGGGAATTCATTACATTGATCGGACCGAGTGGATGCGGAAAGAGCACCTTGCTCAAAATCGTGGCGGGCCTCGATACCTCGTATGAGGGGAATGTCCTGCTGAATGATAAACCTGTATCGGGTCCAAGCATTGAGAAGGGGTTCATTTTTCAAGAGCCGCGACTGTTTCCTTGGCTGACCGTGGAGAAGAATATCGCCGGAAATTTGTCGTTGAAGCAGGCAGCTGTACGCAAAAAAGTGGATGAATTCATCGAGCTTGTTCGGCTTCAAGGCTTTGAGAAGGCCTATCCCCGAGAACTGTCCGGAGGAATGGCCCAGCGGGTAGCAATTGCCCGAGCGCTGCTGCGGAATCCGGATGTGCTGCTGCTGGATGAGCCGTTCGGTGCGCTTGATGCCTTCACACGTTCCCATATGCAAGAGGTCCTGCTGGATATATGGCAAAACAACCGCACGACCATGCTCTTTGTTACCCATGATCTGGATGAGGCGGTATTCCTCGGCGAGCGCGTGGTCATTATGAACCCCAGACCTGGCCATATTCGTTCCATCCTGCCAATCGATTTGCCTTTTCCACGCAAGCGGACGGGATCATCTTTTCAAGAGCTGCGGACCAAAGTACTGCGTGAATTCGAGAAAGTAGAAGAGCCGGAGTTCGATACAGGTGCGGGCATTTAATAT
The DNA here is from genome assembly GCF_004000885.1 of Paenibacillus glucanolyticus NBRC 15330. Classification (GTDB taxonomy): domain Bacteria; phylum Bacillota; class Bacilli; order Paenibacillales; family Paenibacillaceae; genus Paenibacillus_AQ; species Paenibacillus_AQ glucanolyticus. The sequence continues at coordinate 460,058 of NZ_BIMC01000001.1, read as the reverse complement.
CCATGACGATTCGATATTGAACGGGCAGAACGATAGATAACAGGGGAGAGAGCTAATCATGAGACCAATGAACAAGAAAGTCGTGTTTATTCTACTATTCATCATTTCTGTACTGGCTTCCGGATGTGCAAGCACAGATAGTCAATCCAAGACTCGTGCCGTGGAGAAGGGAGCGGACGGCCAGTATGGAGATCTGATTGTCAGGCTCGGCGTACAGGGAAGCGGAGGTTTGTTTGGCAAGGCCCGGGAGGAAGGGTGGTTTGAGGAGGAGTTTGGCAAGCTGGGTGTCAAGGTGGAGTGGGCAGAGTTTCAGAGCGGACCGCCGATGACGGAAGCGATGGCGTCGAATCGTCTCGATTTTGCGGGTTTAGGGAATATGCCGATTATCGCGGCCCAGGCGGCAGATATTCCATTTAAGGTGATTTCCCAAAGCTTGCATGGTCAGAAGAATGTGGCCATTATTGTGCCGCCTGACAGTACGGCGCAGTCTCTGAGTGATCTGAAAGGCAAGAAGGTAGCCGTAACGAAGGGAAGCAACGCGTTTAACTTTCTTTACCGGGGATTGGCAGACGCGGGGGTCAAGGTGTCTGACATTGAGATTATTCAGCTTCAGCCTGATGAAGCTCAGCCTGCGTTTGAATCGGGCGGAGTAGAAGCATGGGCCACTTGGGACCCTTATATAACCTTGAATACATTGACAGGGAAAGGCAAAGTGCTGGCCGATGGTGAGCAGCTTGGCGTTCTGTCCCCATCTTTCAATATTGTCCGGAAGGATTTTGCCGAGCAATACCCGGATCTCGTCACGCTCTATCTTAAAGTGCTGAACCAGACGCTAGCTTGGGAGAAGGAGAATGAAGCAGAGGCACTTAAGCGATATGCTGACGAGCGGGGTGTTCCCCAGGAAGTGATCCAGGGGACCTTTGACCGCTCCAGATCCATCAACATACCTGTAACAGACGAAATTATAGCTGAGCAGCAGAAAACGGCTGATTTTCAATTCGAACAGAAAACCATTCGCAAGAAAATCCAGGTTAAGGAGGTTTTTGATAATCAATATATAGAGGCCGTATCCAAATAGTACAAACAAACAATACGAAGGTGAGAGGAGGCGTGTTACATGCTCCAAGAAGGGATCAGCAAAGGGGCGGTTGCCATACCCGCCGAACCGATGAGGCGCCAGAAACGAATAGATCGACGATTTCTGATCAAGTTCACAAATGCATTGATAGGCTGGATGGTCCCCCTTGTTATCGTCATGGTATGGCAGGCTGCGGGAGCATTGGGCTGGCTCAATCCGATCCTGCTGCCGACTCCGCTTGCGATCTGGAATGAGCTCGTTCATTTAACGAGCACAGGCGAATTGATTCAACATCTTGGCATATCGTCCTGGCGCGCGCTGCTCGGATTTCTGCTCGGTGGCAGCTTGGGTTTGGCAGCTGGCATATGGGTGGGATTCTCGTATAAGGCGGAACGGCTTGTCGATCCATCGCTGCAAATGCTGAGGACGCTTCCTCATCTAGCGATCGCGCCGCTGTTCATCCTATGGTTTGGTTTCGGCGAAACATCGAAAATACTGTTAATCGCCAAAGGCTCGTTCTTCCCGTTATACGTGAATACTTTCCTTGGCATACGATCAGTGGACAACAGGCTGTTTGATGTTGCGCGTGTGCTGCAGTTCAGTCGGTGGGATCTGATCCTCAGGTTGATCGTTCCGGCCTCGCTGCCTAACATATTTCTCGGAATCCGTCTCTCGATTGGCGTAGCATGGCTTGGACTGGTGGTGGCTGAGCTGATGGGTTCCAGCTCCGGCATCGGCTACATCATTAATGATGCGCGTTCTTTCTCATGGACGACTGTCGTATTCGTTGGAATCATAGTGTTCGCACTCGTCGGAAAGCTTTCGGATTCTCTCGTAAAATGGCTTGAGGGCAGGCTGCTGCGCTGGCAGGATAGCTACAAGGGTGGTGACAAGTCATGAAAAGTGAAATAGCCGCCCGCAAAGCTGCGGGGCAGGATTGGCTGAGGGCGGTACCCGGACCGCTTCATGCCTGGCTTGTACCGATAGCCATAGTAGCCTTATGGCAAATAGCCGGTGGACTGGGGTGGATATCGGCAACGCTGCTCCCGACACCGTTAACGATTGCCAAGCAATTTGTGAGTTTGGGGTTAAGCGGTGAGCTGTGGGAGCATTTTCAGATCAGCATCCTTCGGGCGCTCTCCGGCTTTGTGCTGGGGGGATTGACGGGGCTGGCACTTGGATTGTCAACAGGGCTTGGCAAAATGGCAGAGCGCACGCTTGATCCTTCCTTGCAGATGCTTCGTACAGTGCCGCTGCTATCGCTGATTCCACTGTTCATTCTCTGGTTTGGCATCGGGGAATTCTCGAAGATTCTCATGATTTCGCTTGGGGCATTTTTTCCGATGTATGTGAACACCTTCCTTGGCATCCGCAGTGTGGATGTGAAGCTGTATGATGTATCAAGAATTTTTCAATATTCGAAGCTGCAGCTGGTAATCCGCCTGATCATACCGGCTGCGCTGCCAAACATTCTGCTGGGCATCCGCTTGTCGCTCGGGGTATCCTGGCTCGTCCTGGTTGTTGCGGAGATGATGGGCACCAGTGCTGGAATCGGGTACATGATTCAAGACGCGAGAGCGTATTCGCAGACTGATATCGTGTTTGTGGGCATTATTATTTTTGCCATCGTGGGCAAGCTGTCGGATTCGGTTGTGCGTCTGCTGGAATCCAAGCTTCTGAGGTGGAGAGAGACATATAAAGGCTGATCAGCGATCGTTCGCTGGGCCATATGGAAAAAAGGGGTGTTACATAGATGGGAACAACGAGCCGCAGAGATCATCAAATGCATCTGGGTGCGTTTATCTATTATGCCGGTCATCATCATGCCGGATGGCGTCATGCCGATTCCGATGTGGAGGGGATGTTTGGAATCGAGCTGTACAAGAAACTCGCCGCCACCGCGGAGCGGGGAAAGTTCGATATGATGTTTTTTGCCGATTTGCTGTATGTGACCCAGGTCGAAAATTCCGCTTCCGGCATGCTGGACCCGCTGACGTTATTATCGGCCCTCTCTACCGTTACGGACAGATTGGGGCTTACCGCAACTGTCTCCACCACGTACAACGAGCCATATAATGTAGCCCGGAAGTTTGCCTCCCTGGACTTTATAAGCGGAGGAAGAGCAGGCTGGAATATCGTCACGTCCCAGCTTGATATTGAAGCCCATAATTATGGCAAGCCGAAACATCCAGAACATGGTCTTCGTTATGAGATGGCGCATGAGTTCGTGGAGGTGGTCACCCGTTTATGGGACAGCTGGGAAGATGATGCGCTTGTTCTTGATCGTGAGTCGGGGAGGTTTGCCGATGGAGCCAAAGTGCAGCCTGTGGATTACACCGGACAGTGGTATTCCACGAAGGGTCCTCTGAATGTGCCGAGGCCGCCGCAAGGTTATCCTGTGCTGATTCAGGCTGGCTCTTCGGGACCAGGGCAGGATTTTGCCGCCCAATATGGTGAAGTTATATTCACGGCACAGCAGTCCAAGAAGGCTGCACAGGATTTCTATGCCAGTGTCAATTCCAAGCTGTCGCAGTATGGGAGAGCAAGCGGAAGCCTGAAAATCATGCCGGGTCTTTCACCTGTTATTGGAGCTACCGAGGAGGAAGCGTGGCGCAAGTTTTATGAGCTGCAGGCGTTGATACCGCCATCTTCCGCGATTACCGTTCTATCGGGTTTCCTTAATTATGACCTGAGCGGTTATCCGCTGGATCAACCCTTGCCAAGAGACATTCCGGATCCTGTAGCGGCTTCCAACGGCATGAAGAGCAGAGTCCAGTTATATATGGATATGGCCTATCAAGACAATCTGTCGATTCTGGAACTGGGCAGAAAGATACTAACCTCCAGGGGACATATGCAGTTTGTCGGAACCCCCGAGCAATTGACTGACATGATGCAGGATTGGTTTGAAGGTTACGCCTGTGACGGGTTTAATATTATGCCTCCGGTTCTGCCGGGCGATCTGGACGATTTCGTGAATACCGTCATCCCTGTGCTGCAAGAACGGGGATTGTTCCGTACCGAATACAGCGGACGAACATTGAGAGAGCATCTCGGTCTTCAGCGCCCGGATGTGGGGCACTTCCGCCAAGAGGTCCAGCGCGCAGCAGTGGATGTTAGATAACCTATGGGGATTAAAGAGACGTTTCAAGTGACTGAAGTACAGGTCATCTTGGGACGTTTTTTTTGTCATGAAAGGAAAATCAAAAAAAGGTATAATGTTTTTCAATCACATTGTCAGAAATGGCGAACTTCTCCGGTCATATAAGTAGTCAACGATACGAAAGAGGGTTTAAGCAATTGGAAACGACAGCAGACAGCAAGGTCCAATGGGATGAGATGGAAGATCGCGAGTTGGTGAAATATGCGCAGGCAGGAGAGCGGGAAGCATTCGGGGAACTCGTCCGGCGTCACCGGTCGAAGGTGTATGGCTATGCCAGAGCTATAACCCGGGAGTCCTATCTGGCAGAGGACGTTGTGCAGGATGCACTCATCCGCGCTTTCATGCATCTTGGCAAGCTGGTTGATGTAGAGCGGTTCCTGCCATGGGTGCACCGGATCGTCCGGAACCAGGCCTATACCCGACTCAGAGGGAACTCTGCTGTTAAAGAGCAGACATTTACCGAGCTTGAGGGCGTGGGAAGAGCAGATGGCACTGGAGGCTCGCACAATTGGGGCAATCTGGACAGCATTCTAGGACGGCTCCACCGTTCCGCAAATGAAGCAAGCGCAGGCTCCAGCGTGCCGGAGGAACGAATCCTCCAGCAGGAAACGCTGCGTGTTTTGACAGGCATCATTCAATGCCTCAAGCCTCGCGAACGGCTTATTTTCGAATCCCATTTCTTCGATCAGCTGTCGCCGCAAGAAATTGCCAACCTGTTTCAGCTCTCTTCGGCCAATGTGTATCAGATAATATCCAGGTCACGCAAGAAAGTGATTCAGGAAAAAATCCGTATCACCGTTGACTCTTATATTAAGACGAGAAGGGATTTGGGAATCATGAAAAAGAAAATTTTGCCGTATGAAGGATCGCTGAAAGAAACAAAAACCTGGACGAGTGCTGCAGATGCCACCTATAAAATGCTGCAATTCACTGACCGGAAGCTCTCACTGCCTATGGTGATGGGGCTTACAGGGCATGCTTTCCGGATCAACATCATACCGAATAATGTTCATATTGCCGGTCCGACCGCTTATTTCTTTGGCGAAGCGTTATCCCGTGGACTTCATAACATCGGTTTCCATTCCAAATTCGTTGACGGGATGTCGGACGGAATCGGACCTAACACCAACCTGCTGGATCCTGCCCTCATGGAAAAAGAAGCGATGAGCAAACGCAGCATTCACCAAGAGCTGCCAAGAGCCCTCGATCTCATTCACAGCTCGCTGGACCGGGGATACCCTGTGCTGGCATGGGATATTTTCTTCCCGGAGTTCGGTACGCTGTATGGGTACGATGATGAGACCAGAACCCTGTACGCGGAGGAGTGCGGCAGAGTGGATACGCTGCCTTACGAAAATCTGGGCAGGAGTGTCATGGAAGATCTATTCGTTCTGATCATCGAGGGCTCCGTTGATATAACGCTCCGTCAGCAGCTTCGACTTGCCCTTGAGACTGCCGTTGAGCAATATGAAGGAAAAGAAAGCGTCGTACCCACAGCCGTCAAAGGAATCGCGGCATATGATGCCTGGCTTGAATCGTTGCAGGGGCGGCAGATCGAGCCCAATGGTCACGCCTACAACATTGAAGTGCTGAGAGATGCCCGTTATTACGCGGCAGAGTTCTTCAAGGAATTGATTACAGCTTGGCCGCAAGGGAACGGTGAAGAGCCGGAGCTTACGGGGCTGTTCGAGGAGGCAAACATGTTGTATGCAGGGATGTGTGAACGGTTCAATGTGCTGCATCAGATGTTCCCTTTCCCGGTAGGGGGCGAGCCCAATCTCGAAGATCAATCTACCAAGGCGATAACGTTGGTACAGGATATCAAAGCTCTGGAGATTAAGGCTGTCGCTAAATTGAAAGAGATTTATGCAAAATTGACTAAATAAGCTATGGGATAACAGAAGTCACCGATTACCCGAAGCTTGTACACCTCGACGGGTGGCTACTCTGCGGGCTGGAGAGGGGGCGTTTGTCGTTACCGCGCTTCCGTTTGTGAATGAGGGGCTGCTTGCAGCCCCTTTTTTGTGTAAGTAAACTTCGATGGATTATTCAATGATCTCAATTCCAACGTCGACCAACTGTTCTTTCCCCATAATATTCATAAGCACTTTCGCTCGCTTTTTATGTTTATCGACTTTTTTTATGTGGCTCTCCAAACCTTTCAAGGGACCCGATTGGACGATCACCTTGGAATCTTGGAAATAGACCTGGGAATACTCGATAACCTCATTCTCGTTAATCAGCTGCAGCACGACAAGCATCTCCTCGCTGGGAATCTCCTTGAAAAAATGCGATTCTGCTGCTGGTCTTTCAGAAGCGACGCTAGCCATTTGCACATCAGGGAGGGTTGATCTTTTATCCTTGTTATTGAGATAGTTCAGTGTGTTGTAAATGAAAGGATTTTCTTTTAATGTATAATAAATGGAAAAGCTCATTTTGGTTTCGATGAACACATATCCGGGAAAAAGTGTTTTTATTACGTGCTGGACGGTACGGTCCTTTTTCTCCGGCACTTTTCTTTTAGGAATCACACTATGCAGCAAGTTGTTATCGAACCTTGTATCAAGCCATCGTTTGATGGAAGATTCGTAACCGGTTTTAACAAATAAAGCGTACCAGGACATATGTGATCCTCCCTTCTTATTGGATGATGAAGATCATATCAAACAATCTGAGAAAAAAATGTCGAAATAAGGAATTTAAACAAAAAATAAACTACTAATCATATAAGATTAATAGTTTACAAATAAATAATTATATAATAATATATTGGTAATGAATGACTTTAATTAACAGAAACTTAAATCGACTTAATCGACGTTTCGGCGCGTTAAGAGCATTTAAGGGCCATAACATACACGTGACTAGTGTTAATGCTTACGAATCCTCCCGCAATTTAGGGGAGGACCTCGTAGGCATTTTTATGTTCATTTTTAAAAAGAATGATGCGCATGAATCGATCTTATTCTGTATCGAGGAGGCCTCCTGAAGGGAATGACAAGTCCATCCTGGGAAATGACGGTTGAGCATTTAATGTCTGGAGAAGGAACGGGTTCGAACGTGGCAAGTCTATGTTTTTTCTCTTGTTCAGAAGAGGAACAGCTGTTGAAGACGACAGAATTTCTTCATGTTGAAGAATGGCAGTATTATCGCTCACTCCATTTTGAACGAAGGATCAGAAGTTATCTGGCAGGCAGGTACGCAGCCAAAAAAGCGATTGCTCTGTACAAAAACGAGGATGATTTGAGACAAATTCTCATTGCACGGGGTATTTTTAACCAGCCCCTCGTGGTGCATTCACAGAATGCGCAAGTTAGTATAACGCATTCTGGCCATCTCGCCGCCGCCGTTGCTTTTTCGGAGAAGTTCCTTATGGGAATCGATATCGAACAAATCTGTGAGGGCAATCGGGAGGTTCTGCAAGATCAAGCAACCGCGAGAGAATTAAGCTTGATACAATCGCTGCCTTATTCTGCGGACAGCATGCTGACGTTGGTCTGGACGGCTAAAGAGGCGCTATCCAAGGTGCTGAAAACGGGATTATCCACCCCGTTCGCTATCTTTGAATTGAAGCAAATCAACCTCAAGGATGATGTTTTTGTGAGTTATTATGAAAACTTTTATCAATATGAAACGACTTCTTTCATGCTGGATTCCTTTGTCTGTTCCATCACTTATCCGAAGGGGATGCGGCTGAACATGAAGGCGATCAAAAAAGGATTAAACATACCTATACAAATCTAATTGGGAGGATGGTAGAAACTTATGCTGGCTTACGTATTTCCAGGGCAGGGTGCCCAGAAAAAAGGAATGGGCGAAGGGTTGTTTGACGAATTCAAGGATTTGACTGCGCAAGCGGATCGTATTCTGGGATATTCGATTAAGAGACTATGTCTGGAAGATCCGGATTCTGAACTTAATAAGACGCAATTCACCCAACCCGCATTATACACCGTTAGTGCATTAAGTTACTTCAAGAAGGTCAAGGATTCCGGGAGCAGGGTCGATTTTGTTGCCGGACATAGTCTGGGGGAATATAACGCCCTGCTGGCAGCAGGAGCTTACGACTTTGCAACAGGACTGAAGCTTGTGCAAAAAAGGGGCGAATTGATGAGCCGGGCTGCCGGCGGGGGCATGGCAGCAGTCATCGGCCTAAGTGAAAATAAGCTTTCAGAGGTGCTGCAGGAGTATAAACTGGACCGCATTGACATTGCCAATCTTAACAGCCCCCATCAGATCGTGATTTCCGGGGCGAAAGCAGACATGGATCATGCCATGAAGGTTCTTGAGTCCCACAAGGACGTGACGATGTGCATTCCCTTGCGAACGAGCGGTGCCTTTCATTCCCGGCATATGGAGGATGCAGCGAGAGAATTTGAAGCTTTCCTGGAAAACTTTACGTTCCAGTCATTGCGGATTCCGGTCATCTCCAATGTGCATGCCAGACGTTATCGACCAACCGAAATTAAATATAATCTGGTTCAACAGATTACAAGTTCCGTTAAATGGACGGAAAGCATTCGCTATTTAATGGGGCTTGGCGTACAGGAATATGAAGAGGTTGGGCCCGGGAGGGTTCTGACGGATCTAATAGCGAGAATCAGGACAGAGGCAAGTCCGCTGATCGTGGATGAACCGGAAGTGGTTGAGGAGTCCGTTGCAGAAAGCGTGAATGAAGAACTAATCGAGAGTGCCGCACAGATACCGTCAGTATTGGAATCGACGACTATGGAAGTATCGGGGGCGGAACCGCCCGCTCCGGTACCATCGTCAGAATATCATATTCTCCCTTCTTCCCTGGGAAGCGCTGAATTCCGCAGAGACTATAATCTTAAATACGCCTATATGACCGGAGCCATGTACCGCGGCATTGCTTCCAAGGAAATGGTTGTAAGAATGGGTCAAGCAGGAATGATGGGTTTCTTCGGGGCTGGCGGCTTGAAATTACCGCAGATTGCGGATGCAATTCAATACATACAACGAGAGCTTTCTCAAGGCCAATCCTACGGCATGAACCTGGTTCACAATCCGACCGAGCCGGAGATCGAAGAACAAACCGTGGATCTGTTCCTGCAAAGCGGCGTGAGGGTTATGGAGGCGGCGGCTTTCATGAACATTACGCCTGCATTGGTTAAATACCGGGCCAAAGGCTTGACGCGTGACGTACATGGAAGGATTGTTTCTTCTAAGAAAATTATTGCCAAGGTATCGCGGCCGGAAGTTGCGGAAGCATTTCTCAGTCCGGCGCCTGAGCGGATCATTACAAAGCTGCGGGAGGAAAACAAAATCACGCCGGAAGAGGCCCTGATGCTTAGGGAAATGCCGGTTGCCGATGATATTTGCGCCGAGGCGGATTCCGGTGGTCATACGGACGGAGCAGTGGCTTATGCATTAATGCCGGCCATGATTAAATTACGGGATGAAATGATGGATAAGTATCGATATCACAAAAAAATAAGAATAGGCGCCGCAGGTGGGATCGGTACACCGGATGCGATATCGGCAGCCCTTACACTGGGTGCCGACTTTATTGTTACCGGTTCAATCAATCAATGCACCTTGGAGGCCGGAACGAGCGACGAAGCAAAGGACCTGCTGCAGCAAATGAACGTCCAGGACACGGAATACGCGCCTGCGGGAGATATGTTTGAGATGGGGGCGAGGGTGCAGGTGCTGAAAAAGGGGCTTTTTTTTCCGGCGCGCTCCAATAAGTTATACGATTTGTACCGTCAGTACAACTCCATTGATGAAATCGACGAGAAGACCAAGGCACAGATACAGGACAAGTATTTCAAGCGCAGTTTTGAGAGCGTATATGACATGGTCAGAACGCGCTATCCACAAATCGTCGAGAAGGCGGAGCGGAACCCGAAATACAAAATGGCCATGATATTCCGGTGGTATTTCAGTTACAGCACACGGTTGGCTTTGCAGGGCGACCCTGAAAATAAAGTGGATTATCAAATTCATTGCGGACCGGCCTTAGGTGCTTTTAATCAATGGGTTAAAGGAACCGAGCTTGAGCAGTGGCGGAACAGGCGCGTTGATGAGATTGCGGAGAAACTGATGGTGGAGACGGCAGCACTGCTCAATCAAAGATATAAGAGCTTCTCCAAGCTTTCGGAGACGGATGACATCGCAATGGAGAACAGCCGAAGCACACAAGAGGTTTATTAAAAGTGAGGTGTACCGTATAAATGAAGAACGAGATCGCGATTATTGGCATAGCTTGCCGATTCCCTGGAGCGCAGAATTATGAAGAATTCTGGGATAATCTGAAGGAAGGTCGTTCAAGCATTCAGGAGATACCGAAGGAGCGCTGGGACTGGAAGGAATATTGGGGCGATCCCCAAGGGAAGAACAAGAGCAACAGCAAGTGGGGCGGTTTTATACAAGACGCAGATGCCTTTGATCCGGGCTTTTTTGGTCTCTCAGCAAGGGAAGTGGAGGCGACCGACCCTCAGCAGCGGATTATGCTGGAATTATCGTGGTCCTGCCTGGAGGATGCCGGGATTCGTCCTTCACAACTGTCTGGGGACAAGGTCGGCGTTTACATGGGGGTCTTTAATTTTGATTACAAAGGATTGCAGGAGCAGAGCAATCAGACTATTGAAACCTATCATTCCATAGGGACAGCTTCGGCCGTAATTGCGAATCGGATCTCGCATTATTTCAACCTGAAGGGCCCGAGTTTTCCTATCGACACCGCTTGCTCAAGTTCATTCAACGCAATCCATTCCGCAGCCCAGTCCATACTTCTTGGAGAGAGCAACATGGCGCTTGTAGGCGGGATCAGCCTTATACTCACCCCTTCCCGCCATATTTCCTTTTCCAAAGCGGGCATGCTGTCCCCAACCGGATCATGCAAAACATTCGACGACAGCGCTGACGGTTACGTGCGCAGTGAAGGCGCAGGCGTCGTGCTGCTTAAGCCGCTGGTGAAGGCCCTGGAAGACGGGGACTCCATTTATGGCGTCCTGAAGGGAACGGCCGTTAATCATAGCGGAAAAACGCATACGCTCACCTATCCCAATCCGGAAGCTCAGGCGGATGTTATAGCCGAAGCCCATCGCAAAGCCGGTGTACCCGTGGAAAGCATCAGTTACATCGAAGCTCATGGGACCGGTACGCCCAAGGGAGATCCCATGGAGTTTCAAGGGCTTGTGAAAGCTTTTCAATTACTCCATCCGGAAGAGCCTCAAAAGCTGAACACCAATTACTGCGGACTGGGCTCGGTGAAAACGAATATCGGTCATCTGGAATCAGCGGCAGGCATTGCCGGGGTTATCAAAGTCCTGATGTCCATGAAATATAAGCAGCTGCCCGGATTGCAAAATTTCAAAAAGCTGAACCACCGTATTTCAATCGATGAAAGCCCGTTTTACATGGTGGACAAGCTCAGGGAATGGAAGCTGCTTGAGAGCGAAGATGGACAGACCTATCCGAGGCGTGCTGGGATCAGTTCCTTTGGGTTCGGTGGAACGAATGCGCATGTCGTGCTTGAAGAAGCCCCCGCTGCCAAGAAAAAATCGAGCAAAAAGCTTCCTCAGTACGTAATCTGTTTATCCGCCAAAACAGAAGGATCGCTTCGCCAACGGGAACAGGATCTGGCACGCTGGCTCGACCAACAAGAACAGGACATCGCGCTTACGGAGGTTAGCGCAACCCTCCTCCTTCACCGGGAGCATTTCGGAGTAAGGTCTGCTTACGTTGTTAGGGATGTACGTGAGCTTCGGGAGAAGCTGCAGCAGGTAGTTGCTAAAAATGAGCCTGAGGGGTATTTCCACGATCGAATCCCTTTAACAGGGAAGAAGGAGGAGCCGCTCTTTGAACATCTGGGCAAGGTGCTTGTCACCGAGCTTCAATCCATCAAGAAGAGCAGTGTGCAGGAATACGGCAGTAAATTGATGGCATTGGCAGAATTATACGTAAAAGGGTATGAGGTGGACTGGAAGGCCATCTTCCCGGCCGAGAAGATACAGCATGTCCATCTTCCTACCTATCCTTTTGCCAGGGAGCGGTATTGGATATCCGAACCCGAAGAAGGTACCACGGATGTCAGCTTGGTATCCGAGGGTGCAGCAGCTTCCTGTATACACCCGCTTCTGCACCGGAACACGTCCGATTTCTCAGAACAGCGATACAGCTCAACCTTTTCGGGCGAAGAGTTTTTTCTGAGGGATCATATCGTGAACAATCAGCGTGTCTTGCCCGGCGTCGCTTATCTTGAAATGGCCAGGGAAGCTGCTTCGAGGGCCTCAGGACAATCAGCTGATGCATACTCGCCGATTCGGCTGGAACATGTGGTCTGGGCCAGGCCGATCACGGTTGGAGATCATCATGCTCATGTGAACATTGCGCTTTATCCAGATGAACAGGGCGATGTTTCCTACGAAATTTATAGCGAGCCGGAAGATGGCGGTGAAGAGTCTATTGTTCATAGCCAGGGCCATATCGTGTTGGATGCCGACTTGATTGGCGGGACGCCACAGGTGAACATCGATGGATTAAAAAAACAGTTTGTCAGAGCCGATACTGCAATAGCGCAGTACTATGAGGTTTTCCGGCTTATGGGAATTCATTACGGACCTGCACATCAAGGGATTGAAGAAGTATATACGGGAGCAAGCGGAGTCCTGGCTAAGCTGTCGATTCCTTCCTCCATTCGGGGCACCGAAGATCCGTTTATCTTGCATCCCAGCTTGATGGATTCGGCCCTCCAGGCGGCCATGATTCTGATGCTTGGTTCAGACATGTTGGGCGTGTTGGAGGGCAAGGCTGCATCAAGGCTGTTCCTGCCTTTTGCACTGCAGGAGCTCGATATTGTACACGAATGCTCGTCGGTCATGTGGGCGCAGGTTCAGTATAGTCTGCAGGACAGGACATCAGGAAAGTCTGAGAAAGTCGATATTGAACTCTATGACGGACAAGGAATGTTATGCGTCAGGATGAAGGGGTTATCCTGGAGGATACTCAGTAAAGAGGAGGCCTTGCTCAAATCCGGGGCAGGCACGGGCACGATCATGCTGCATCCGACATGGCAGGAACAGGACGTTGCGGCTCATGAGGTGTTATCCGGTTATGATGACCACTGTGTCGTGCTGTGTGAAATGGACGAAACGGCGAAGAAGAGTCTTGAAACGCAAATGGAGGGTGTCCGCATCCTGTCCTTGCAATCGAAACGAAAAAACATGAAGGACCGGTTTCAAGCATACTCGGGCAATCTGCTTGATGAAATTCAGAGTATTCTTAAAGACGGCTCCAAAAAGAACGTGTTCATTCAAATTGTCATTCCTGCGCAGGGGGAACATCGTCTGTTATCCGGTTTATCGGGACTTCTGAAGACGGCCAGGCTGGAGAATCCCAAATTCGTAGGACAGATGATCGAGATGGAGCCGCATGTATCGGCGGAGCGGTTGGTTGGCGTATTGAGGGAGAACCATTGCAGCCCGGAGGAATTTCATATTCGATACCAGGAAGGGAAGCGCTTCGTTAAAGGCTGGGACGTCATGGAGACACCGACATTCGAAGAGAGCCCTCCTTGGAAAGAGAACGGAACGTACTTGATTACGGGAGGGCTGGGAGGTCTCGGGTTTATTTTTGCGAATGAGATCGCCCGGCACACGAAGGATGTGACGTTAATTCTTACCGGCCGATCTGCGCCAGGTAGCGACTCAGCGCTTCAACTGGAGCAATTGAGAATTCAAGGGGCTAGGGTGGAATACAGGCAGGTCGATGTGTCGAACTTCAAAGAGGTGGAGAAACTCGTTCGTAACATTGCCACCGAGTTTGGCGGGCTGAATGGAGTCCTTCACAGCGCTGGCGTGATTAAGGATCGTCTTATTCTCAATAAAACAGCGGAAGAACTGCAGGCGGTGATGGCGCCAAAAGTGGCAGGACTTGTCCATTTGGATCAAGTAACCAAGGATTTGAAGCTTGATCTTTTTGTCGTTTTTTCATCGATATATGGGGTTTTGGGCAATCCGGGACAGGCAGATTATTGTTCGGCCAATGCTTTTATGGACGCTTACGCTTCATACCGAAATGAACTTGTACGCGCGAACGAGCGAAGTGGGCATACGCTGTCCGTCAATTGGCCTTTATGGAAAGATGGCGGCATGCAGGTTGATGAAAAGTCCGCACAGATGATGAAACAGCGGCTGGGAATGGCCGCAATAGAGACACCTTCAGCTATGATTGCTTTCCATCGTGCATGGACGTCCGGTAAAGACCAGGTTCTTGTCATGGCAGGTAATCCTGAGCTGTTCTATGCCAAATTGACAGAGAAGCAGGTCGTGAAGCCTGCAGTTCGGTTACAGGCGTCGCTGCCACCTTCGGACAATGACCATTCCCTTCAAAAGAGCGAAGAGGTGTTCGCGGAAAAAGCGGTACATTTCATAAAGAGACAGATATCAGCCGTCTTGAAGCTGCCCGTTCAGCGAATAGAAACGGATGCTCCGATGGAGCAGTATGGCATCGATTCCATCATGACCACGCAATTGACCAACGAATTGGAGAAAACCTTCGGCTCATTGTCCAAAACGCTATTTTTTGAATATCAAAATATACGGGAATTAACGGGGTATTTCATTACAGCCTACCGGGATCAATTGAAGGAGGTTCTGGGAGAGAGGGAAGATGCAGAGCCCATAGAACCTGCTGCTGTTCAGCAAGCGGAGCCCCCCCTTTCAACACAGGGAGAGGCCTTTCGGAACGTTGCCAGTCTCAGGCGTTCAAGGTTCTTGTCGCCAACCAGGAGCGAGCGGAATGAACGGACAACCGAAGCGATGGATATTGCCATCATCGGTGTGTCCGGACGTTATCCCGGCGCCGAGAATATCGGCCAGTTCTGGGAGGTGTTGAAGAATGGCAAGGATTGCATTACGGAAATACCGAAAGACCGCTGGGATTCCCAGTTGTATTTTGATGAGGATCGTAACAAACCGGGAAAAGCCTACAGCAAGTGGGGCGGATTTCTTCAAGGCGTAGACCGCTTCGATCCATTGTTTTTTAATATATCGCCGCGGGAAGCGGAAATGATGGATCCGCAAGAGCGCCTCTTTTTGCAATGCGTTTATGAAACTCTTGAGGATGCGGGATATACCCGGGAGAATTTGGGCCTATACCATGATTATGGTCTGGAGGGAAATGTCGGCGTTTATGTCGGATCCATGTACCAGGAATACCAGCTATATGGGGCTCAGGAACAAATACAGGGGAATCCTCTCGCGCTGCCCGGACTTCCGGCATCCATCGCTAATCGCGTTTCTTACTTTTGCAATTTCCATGGTCCGAGCATGACCGTAGATACGATGTGCTCATCTTCCATCACAGCGATCCATCTGGCTTGTCAAAGCTTGCAGAGAGGGGAATGCCAGGCTGCCATTGCAGGCGGGGTCAACGTCTCGATTCATCCCAATAAATATCTCTACCTGTCTCAAGGGAAGTTCATATCCAGCAGGGGCAGATGCGAGAGTTTTGGCGAGGGAGGAGAGGGATACGTACCCGGTGAAGGCGTAGGCGCGGTTCTTCTTAAACCGCTGGCCCAAGCCATTGAGGATCGGGACCAGATCTATGGAATTATAAAAGCGACCGCAATCAATCACGGGGGGAAAACGAACGGATATACGGTTCCTAATCCCAAGGCTCAAGCGAGCGTAATTGGCCGGGCTATTAAGAAGGCAGGGATTGAGCCGCGGACGATCAGTTACATGGAGGCGCACGGCACCGGAACATCGCTCGGAGATCCCATTGAGATTGCCGGCTTGAACAGCATATTCCGGGAGTACACGGGCGACAAGCAGTTCTGTGCGCTCGGTTCGGCTAAATCAAATATCGGGCATTGCGAGAGTGCTGCGGGAATTGCAGGTTTGACCAAAGTGCTGCTTCAGCTTAAGTACAAGCAGTTAGTTCCTTCGCTTCATTCCCGCGTGCTGAATCCCAACATCGATTTTGCCGATACTCCATTTGTTGTTCAGCAGGATCTTGCCGATTGGAAAAGACCCGTGTTAGAGATAGACGGAGAACGGAAGGAATACCCGAGAATAGCGGGCGTTTCGTCCTTCGGAGCGGGCGGGTCTAATGCCCATATCGTGATAGAAGAATATATCCCAAGATACGAGAAACCTTCGCCAGTGATAGCAGATAGCCATTATCCGGCCATCATTGTATTGTCCGCGAAGAATCAGGAGCAGCTGAAGTTGCAGGCTCAGCGCCTTCTGGCGGATATCGCGGTCCAGCAGTATGAAGAACACAGCCTCATTGATATGGCTTACACCCTTCAAATCGGACGGGAAGCCATGGAGGAACGATTGGCCGTGATTGCATCCACGATGAGAGAACTGGTGGATAAACTAACGGATTACATCGAAGGCCGTGAGCATGGGGACGGCGTGCATTATGGCCAGGTTAAACGTAATAAAGATACGTTATCTGTATTTGCGAGGGATGAAGAACTGCAGGAAGCCATTGTTAAATGGATACAGCGCAGAAAGTACAACAAACTCGTCAGTCTCTGGGTGAAAGGGTTGAATGTGGAATGGAGCTTGCTATATGGCGAGAATCTCCCGCAACGGATCAGCCTGCCGATCTATCCGTTTTCTCAAGAGCGTTACTGGTATCCCCAAGGGAGTCATGATCGCCGTGATCGGTTGGACAGAAGTTCGGGAACGAAACAGGATGCAGCTCCTCCTGTCATCCCAAATCATCCGGTCGAGCGTAACATGTGCTTTTTGAACAAGACGTGGATACCTGCAAGCATAGAAACATCCCTTGATATGAGCAGGTTCGAGAATCAAACGATTGCCATATTGACGACCCGGGAAACGATGGAATTAGCTGCGCATGTGTCGAGACATTTCACACGCAGCCGGATCATTGATGTTCAGGATATGGCACAGGAATTTCATCAGACCGAGCGGGATTGGAAGCAATATGGCGGCTGTATCGACGTTGTTGGCTGCGGCAGGAATGGGACGGGGTTGACCGGGTGGATTCCCTGGCTTCAAAAAGTAATTGAGCATGCGGACGCAGGTGGTCTGGCACTCCTTGGTGTTACGCAAGGGCTGGAGTCATTTCTCAGTACCGAAGTGAATTTGTCGGGCGCTGATCGGGCGGGGCTGTATCGAATGCTGCAGAGTGAGTATAGCCGCTTGAGGTCACGTCATATGGATGTGGATGCAGCATATGATGTTCTTGCCCTAGCTGAGCAAATCGTCAGCGAATTCGCAGCTGAAAGTCAGGATGCGGAAGTTGGTTACCGGAGCGGTACGCGATATCGTGCAGCGCTGGATGAGTTGCAGGGCTTCGGCCCCGGCAAGGAACCGTTCGCTTTTCCAGAGGACCATGTACTATGGATCACAGGCGGGACGCGGGGAATTGGATATGTATGCGCCGCGCATTTTGTAAGGAAATACGGAGTTAGAAAGCTGGTTCTAACTGGACTGGAAGAGCTGCCTCCCCGAGAGGAATGGGGATTTTACAAGGGTCAGAATACGGCTGTGGCCCACAAAATTCAAGCGATCCAGGCTTTGGAAGCACAACAGGTAGAAGTGAGGGTCCTCTCCGTATCCCTAACGGATGAACGTAAGATGCGGCATAGCCTGGAAGCGGTTAAAAGCACGATGGGGCCAATTGGAGGCGTTTTACATTGTGCCGGCGTAATTGATTCGCATAATCCTGCCTTTGTAAGGAAGCCGGTTGAAGGAATCGAGCGGGTTTTTGACCCGAAGGTGGCGGGACTTCAAGTGCTCTATGATTGCTTTAGACATGAAGCCTTATCGTTTTTTATGCTTTTCTCGTCCGTTTCGTCAACGATTCCTGTTTTAGGTTCCGGACAAAGCGATTATGCCATGGCAAATGCTTATATGGACTATTTTGCGGCGAAGGAGAAGCATGCGAATCCCGTAATCAGTATCCAGTGGCCAAGCTGGAAAGAGGCTGGTATGGGCGAGGTAAGGAGCAAGGCTTATGCGCAGACAGGCTTACTGAGCGTGACAAATGAAGAGGGGCTGCAGCTGTTGGATCAGATTCTCTCCAGCAGAACAGAATCGGTGATTCTGCCGGCTGTTGTTAATCCGGAGATATGGAATCCTGGCATGCTTATGCATAATGCGATTCAGGAGCGCCCGGAAGGATACACCGGATCGCAGCACGGCGGGCAAAAGGCAGTGCTGGTATCTCCCAAGCCTGGCGGCGATAGCCTATTAAATAAAACGCAAGTCTGGCTCGCCGAATTGCTGGCAGAAGAATTGAAAATCCCTTTCTCCCGGCTGGAGCTTGATACAGCATTTCAGGATTACGGCGTAGATTCGATTATGATCGCTCAATTACTGCGCCGAATGAATCAATTAGCCATGCTGGATCTGGAGCCAACTCTGCTATTTGAATATCCAACCATAGAATCATTGGCCGCGTGGCTTGTCAGTGCCCATCCCGCTGCCGTATCTCAGTTGCTTGGGTCTATGAATATGGAAGGTTATGAACACGAAGGGAAAGAATCTCCACCACAGGTACCAGCGGCTTCAGAAGATAGAAGAAGACCATCCAATAAAGGCATTCATGGAGTTATTTCTTCAGATATTGCCGTGGTAGGTTTGTCATGCCGATTCCCGGGTGCCGAGTCGCTTGAAGAATATTGGAGGATTCTATCGGAGGGAAGATCAGCGATTCGTCAGGTCCCATATGAAAAATGGGGTTACTCCAGCGGCTTCTATGCGGGCACGCTGAATGACATTACAAGCTTTGATCACTCCTTCTTCCTGATTCCTAAAGCCGATGCCCAAGCCATGGATCCTCAGGCGTTAATGGTACTGGAAGAAAGTCTGAAGCTGTTATCTCATGCGGGATATACGATGCAAGAAATGAAGGGAAAGCCGACCGGGGTTTACCTCGGTGCGCGAACACAGCATCAGCCGGAAGAATCAAGCCTACATCAAGCACGTAATCCCATTGTGGCCGTGGGACAGAACTATCTGGCTGCCAATATCTCGCAATTTCTTGACCTCCGTGGTCCAAGCGTTGTGATGGATACCGCCTGTTCTTCAGCTCTGGTAGCGATGAACATGGCCATCCAAGCGCTCCTTGCAGGAGATATCGATTCAGCGATTGTCGGCGGCGCAAGTCTGCTGACAACGGATCGTGCTCACAGAATATTCGCGCAGCGGGGAATTTTAAGTCCGGTGCAGGACTTCCATATGTTTGACAAGCGAGCGGATGGCGTGGTGCTGGGAGAAGGTGCGGGTATGGTTCTGTTGAAGACCGTGGAGCAGGCGCTTGCAGATGGCGATCGAATCTACGCTGTCATCAAGGGAGTGGCCGTTAACAATGACGGACGGACAGCAGGTCCATCAACTCCGAATATCCAGGCGCAGAGAGAAGTTTTACAATCCGCATTGCGCAAGAGTGGCAGGAAACCTGAGGAGATCAGTTATGTTGAAACCAACGGTTCCGGTACGACGGTGACCGATCTGCTGGAACTTAAGGCGATCCATACGATTTATCGGGAGTCGAGCACGATTCCGCTGGGGCTCGGGTCGATGAAACCCAATATCGGGCATCCGCTCTGTGCCGAAGGCATCGCGAGTTTTATTAAAGTGGTATTGATGCTGCAGCATGGACGATTTGTTCCTTTCTTATCTGGCCGAGAAGCTATGGCACATTATGACATAGAATCATCTCCGCTGTATTTTGGCAGAGAAAATACCGAGTGGACTCATGCTCATACATCAAGAATCGCTGCGATTAACTGTTTTGCCGACGGGGGAACCAACGCCCATGTGATTTTGGAGGAGGCCGCGGATTTGGCTCTCCAACGCAATACAAGGCAGCCTGTTCCACTTCCGGCATTAAACAAGCAGCGGCTGTGGCAGACGCATGCCATGACGATACCCGGCAGCAGAGCAGCAGCCGACGTTCCGCAGAATATTTTTTGGGAGAAATTCGACTAGGGAGGAGCCAGTGAGATGTACGAACAATTTAACCTGTCTGCAAAGAATCCGATTATCAGCAATCATAAAGTGTATGGACAAGAATTATTGCCTGGACTGGCTTATATTGATCTTATATATCAAGCTTACAAAAAAAATCACTATTCTTTCGACAGGCTCGAACTTCGTAATTTGAGTATTTTCAAGCCGCTTGCAACCGTCCCAGGCTGCTCTGTCAGACTTGGCGTTCATTGCAATGAAACCTCTGCCGGTTTGTGGAAGATTCGTCTCGAAGGGCAGAATCAGCGTGATGGCTTACTGGAACCGGAGACAACCTTGTACGCTACTGCCGAAATGTCTCTTATAGAACCGGTGTCGTATGATGAGACGTTGGACGTGAGCTCCGTGAAGCGCTCGGCAATCAGAGAGCTGGGCATATATGATTTATATGAAGAATACCAAAGCCAGGAGCTGGTTCATACCGGATTTATGAAGGCAGAAGGTCAGGTCTATGAACTGGAGGCCGCCGTGATTCTGGATCTTTCTATCGGACCGGACGCTCAGTCCAGCTCGCAAGAGTTCTTATTCCACCCTGCGCTGATTGACGGCAGCGGTGTTGGGGCCGGGAGAATGTTTGCGCCTGCCACTGAGCAGGAACAGCGATTATTCTTGCCTCTTAGTTATGCAGCGTTTCATGCGTCAGAACCTCTTCAGCAGCGATGTATTACACGAGTGCAGAAATCCTCGGTGATCCATAAGAACGAATTGATGTTTTGGACGATGGAGTTTTTTAATCGGGATGGAAAAAAAGTCGGAGAATTAAGAAATTTCGCGGGCAAACTGGTCCGTGAAGCGGGACTGATCAATCCGGAACGGAAGTTGTCGTCTCCATCATCTCCGTGGCAGGAGCCTATAAGCGGAGCTCCGGCCACCTCCGATAAGATCACTCTCGATACGGGTGTCGCAGGTGATGCGGCACCCGTTATTTCTATCGAAAGGTTCCTGCGGCAGCTCATGGCAGATGTTTTGAATAGTTCCGCGGAAGATATCCACCCGGAGTCCGGTTACTATGAGATGGGATTGGATTCCCCGGGCTTGTTGGGGATCGTGAGATCGATTGAGTCCAGAATCAAGACCTCTTTATCGCCCACCTTGTTGTTTGAATACACAACCATTGCCGAGCTTTCTGCTTACCTGGAAGAGCATTATGCATCACAATTTAAGCAAATCGAAGCAGCATCAGAGCAATCCGTATCCAGATCGCCTTCCCATCCTGGATTCGATGACTTGCCTAAACCTTTAGCCCCTACTGCTTTGGGTTCCACTCCCAAGGAAAGGACAGCCGCCGATGACGATATTGCCATCATCGGTATGTCCGGCCGATATCCGCAAGCCAGAAACCTCCAGGAATTCTGGACGAACTTGCAGGAGGGAAAAGATTGCATAAGTGAGATACCAGAATCTCGGTGGGATCGGAAGCGGCTGGCCGGAATTAAATCGCCTGGCGGTAAAGAAATGTCCAAATGGGGTGGATTTATTGAAGATCCGGATTGCTTTGACCCCAAATTCTTTCGAATCTCTCCTCGTGAAGCGGAAACGATGGATCCGCAGGAACGACTGTTTCTGGAAACGTGCTGGGAGGCCATTGAGGATGCCGGATATACACCTAAATCATTGGTGACGCCTCGCGGGAAAAACAAGAGACGGAACGTAGGTGTTTTTGCCGGGGTGATGCACAAGGATTATTCCCTGGTGGGGGCAGAGGCGTTGTCCCAAGGGGAGGCGTTTCCACTCTCATTGAATGCAGGTCCTATCGCGAACCGGGTTTCGTATTTTTGTAATTTTCATGGTCCGAGCATGACCGTAGATACACTCTGTTCTTCTTCCCTTACGGCTGTCCATCTGGCTATGGAAAGCATAAAACGCGGTGAAAGCGAAGTGGCTTTGGCGGGTGGTGTGAATTTATCCCTGCATCCGGCCAAGTATATGACCTATGGAATGTGGGGGATGCATTCAAGTGATGGTTACTGCCATACCTTCGGTGAAGGAGGCGATGGTTATGTGTCTGCAGAAGGCGTTGCTTCGGTTCTCTTGAAGCCTTTAAATAAAGCCATTGAAGACAATGACAGAATCTACGCGACTATAAAAGGCAGCGCCATTAACCATGTTGGAACTGTGAGTGGAATCATGGTGCCTGGTCCAGTGGCACAAGGGGAGGCGATTGCCGATTGCTTGAAGCAATCCGGCATTAACCCGCGGACGATTCGTTATGTGGAGGCGCATGGTACGGGAACCTCCCTCGGTGATCCCATTGAGATTGAAGGATTGATGAAAGCTTTTGGAAGTTATACCCAAGACCGGCAGTTTTGTTCGATCGGCTCTGTAAAATCAAATATAGGGCACGCGGAATCGGCAGCCGGGGTGATCGGTCTTCAGAAAGCAGCGCTCCAAATTTATCACAAAACCCTTGTTCCTTCGCTTCACGCTGAGGAATTGAACCCTTATATCGATTTTGAGCAATCGCCGTTCTATGTGCAGCGTGTCACCGAAGAATGGCAGCCATCCGTGATGATGGAAGATGGGCGGCAGGTTCGTTATCCGCGGCGGGCAGCATTAAGTTCGTTCGGAGCCACTGGTTCAAATGCGCATGTGATTCTAGAAGAATACATAGATACCCAAATTCGAGGAGTTGCACGGACGAAGCGTGAGCAAGACCGGCCCGTGCTTGTTCCTCTTTCGGCTAAAAACAATGAGAGGCTTAAATCCTATGCCGTAGAGCTGCTCAAACATCTGCAAGGGCTGCCTATCCGTGAGAAAGTGCTGGATATCGAGCATACAGAGTCGCAACTTGCGGGCTTCTTGGAAGAGCGAATCAGGGGGATCTTAGCCGCGATCATTCATGTTGACGCAGAACTTATTGAAGCCGTTGTTCCATGGAGTGAATATGGAGTCGAACCCGTTCACATCCGACAGCTGAAGGACAAAATTCTGGAAGAATTCGCCGTTGAGATGGACGATAGGGAATGGGTTCAGAGTTGCACGATCGCTTCGGTTGCGGCACATCTTCTGGACGAGCATCCAGAACGATTGCGAGCCCAGAGTGAGGTTGCGGCTCATGACGAAACGATTGCCCAGGAAGAATGGGATCGGGAGCAGGACCACAACGTAACCTCCATAGAGGATGTGGCCTTTACGCTGCAGGTAGGGCGTGAAGCTATGGAAGTACGGGTGGCTTTTGTTGTTCGGGAGATTTCGGAGTTGATTGAGGGGCTTCAGGCTTTCCTGCAAAATAAAGATGTACTTGAACGCGGCTATATAGGGACGATCAAGCCGGATAAGGACACGGTTTCATTATCCTCTGCGAGAGAAGCAAATGAAGAATTCGTCAGCCAATGGATTCATGAGGGACGTATGGAGCATTTGGCTGAGTGGTGGGTTAAGGGAATCGAGATCGATTGGAATTTGCTCTATGGTGACAACAACAGAGCTTCCCGGATCAGCCTGCCAACCTATCCATTTGCACGGGAGCGCTATTGGATTCCTGTTATCGGTAAGCCGATCGCGCCTGCAGCGGAAGTGGGCATACACCCGCTGCTTCACAAAAACACGTCCGATTTCATGGAGCAGCGATTCAGCAGCAGGTTTACCGGACATGAATTTTTCTTGTCCGATCATGTTGTGAAGAAGCAGAAGATATTGCCGGGGGTGGCCTATCTTGAGATGGCTCGGATGGCGATGTTGCAATCGCTTGGCAAACTACCGGATCACCAGACAGTAATTCGCTTGAAGAATGTAGTCTGGATTCGGCCAATCTCCGTAGAGGGGGAGCCAGCCATCGTGAATATTCGGCTGCTTCCCGAGGAACACGGAGGGATAGGCTACGAAATATATAGCACGCCTCGAGGGGATACCGGCACTGAATTTACTGTACACAGCAAAGGCCATGCGGAGCTGGTACGGCCTGGCACGCAGGTTGTCCTGAATATCGATGAGTTGAAGAAGCAGTATGGCGAACAATCCATTCCCGCCTCTCGTTTTTATGAGGTTTTTAATGCGATGGGCATGGACTATGGAGCGGCGCACAGGGGAATTGAAGAAGCTTATAAGGAAGAGGGCTCAGGGCAAATACTGGCGAAGCTGTCCATCCCTTCAATTGTAACCAGTACCCTGAACGAGTATGTTCTTCATCCGAGCCTGATGGATTCAGCCTTACAGGCTACCATCGGTTTTCTAATGAGCTCAGAAGGCGAAGGCAGAATCCCGGATTCGGTTAAACCCGTGATGCCCTTTGCCCTGCAGGAGCTAGACATACTGGGCGATTGCACTCCGAATATGTGGGCATGGATACGAAGCAGTGATCAGTATGCGGCTGCGACGATAGGCAAAACTCAAAAGCTGGACATCGATTTATGCGACGAAGAGGGCCGTATCCGTGTCCGTATGAGAGGGTTCTCAACAAGGGTGCTGGAGGGGGAATCTCAAGCAAGCAGCCAGTCGAATGCCATTCGGCAAGAGTCCTATGCACAGCCTCCTGTCGGGAATATTCATCTCGTCCCGGTATGGGATGCGGTGCTGCCAGATAAGGGAGAGAGGCTGCCCCAAGCGTTGGCTCGTGTTCTGGTTGTCGGCGGGAAGGAAAACAGAAGTACGATCCAGCAGATATACCCTCAGATGCAATTCATCGACATCACGTCCCAAGATACAATTACAGGCATTGCAGCCCAAATGGAAGCTCGCGGTTTGATAGATCATGTGATATGGATGGCTCCTTCTGAACATTCACTTGAACCCACCGCGGGAGATGAATGGATCGCAGGACAGGAGTCAGGCGTTAAACCGTTGTTCCGAACGATTAAATCGCTTATCCGTCTGGGGTATTCAACTCGCAGCTTGGAATGGACCGTGATTACATTTAATACGCAATCCGTTCATGGATCAGATACGATTAATCCTGCGCATGCCAGTATTCTCGGACTGGTAGGTTCGATGGCAAAAGAATATCCCAACTGGAACATTAGGATCGTCGATCTGGAGGCCGGTTGTGATTGGCCCGTAACCGATCTATTGGCCTTGCCTGCCGATCGGCGCGGACACCCCTGGGCTTACCGGAATCAGGAGTGGTACAGGCAGCATCTCGTACTTATGAACCCGCCTCCAATGGTGGAATCAAGCTTTAAGGTCGGGGGCGTTTATGTCGTAATTGGTGGTGCCGGAGGAATCGGTAAAGCATGGAGCGAATACATGGTCCGGACGTATAAGGCTAACGTGGTATGGATTGGCCGCAGACCTATAGATGATCAGATCCAGTCGGATTTGGATCGTATCTCACAATTTGGCCCGAAACCTGTTTATATCGCAGCAGATGCAACCCATTTAGAAGAACTCAGAGGAGCCTACACAGCAATTAAGGCGGAATTCCCGGGAATTAACGGCATCGTTCACTCAGCGATGGTGCTGTCGGACTGCAGCCTTGCGGATATGGAGGAGGAGCAATTCCAGGCGGGCCTCTCGGCTAAGATTGACGTGAGCGTACGCATGGCTCAGGTGTTTCGTGAGGAACCTTTGGATTTTGTTTTGTTTTTCTCTTCTCTGATCGCTCTCATCAAAAACCCAAGGCAAAGCTCTTACGCCTCCGGGTGTACATTCAAGGATGCGTTCGCCCATCGGCTCGCGAGTGAGTGGCCGTGTAAGGTGAAGGTGATGAACTGGGGGTATTGGAGCAGCGTTGACGCTGCTGCTTCCGAGGATGTACAGCAGCTGTCCCGAATCGGATTGGGACTCATAACACCGGAGGATGGAATGAAGGCCGTGGAACTGCTGGTATCGAACCCCATCCATCAGATGGCCATGATTACAACAACCAAACCCCTCCTGGTGGAAGGGATGAATCCTAAGGAGCGTTTCGATATCCGTTCGGACAACGTACCGCCAACCATCCACAGTTTTAACCTCAAGGGGAATAGCGCTGCGGCAGGTTACCAGGCTCCGAGCTTGAACGAGGGTCAGGGCCTGAATAAGGAAATGATTGACCTCTTATCCAGAATGCTCTTGAGCGAGCTTACGGCTATGGGGCTATTGAAGTCGGGCATAAAGGCGTCGAGTGATGGTAACGCCCGCAAGGGATTGGCTCCCATGTACGAAAGATGGCTTGAGGAAAGCCACCGTGTTCTTGTACAGAATCAATTCCTTTATCAGGATGGCGAGACGTACCAAACCATGAAATCGGTAACCGTTGACAGGGATTCAATGTGGAAGGAATGGGAGCTGAGAAAGAAGGAATGGCTGGCAGATCCAAGCTTAAAAGCATGGATGACACTGACGGAGGCGGTGCTGCGCGCATTACCTGACATTCTAACGGGTCAGCGCCTCGCGACCGATATCCTGTTTCCTAATTCCTCGATGAGCATGGTGGAAGGCATTTATAAAAATAATCCGGTTGCAGACTATTTCAATGAAGCTCTTGCAGATGCCTTAATCGCGTATGTGGAGGACAGGATCAAGGCAGATCCTTCGGCAAAGCTGCGGCTTATTGAAATCGGGGCTGGTACCGGAGGGACTAGCAGCATGCTTTTCCACAAACTGAAGCCTTACCGTGACCATATTGAGGAGTATTGCTATACCGATATTTCCAAAGCATTTTTATTGTTTGCTGAAAAAGAATATGGTCCGGAGCATGCCTATTTGACCTATAAAATCTTCAATGTAGACGCACCGGCATCCGGTCCGAATACGCCTGCGGGAGCATTCGATATTGCGATCGCAACCAATGTGCTTCATGCGACGCGCAATATCCGCCATACGTTACGAAATGCCAAAGCCGTGTTAAAAAAGAACGGCATCATTCTGATCAACGAGCTCAGCGATAATCGGCTGTTCACTCATTTAACTTTCGGACTTCTGGAAGGGTGGTGGCTGTATGAAGATGCAGCTCTACGCATTCCCGGCAGCCCCGGCCTGTATCCGGCAACCTGGAAAGCCGTGTTGGAATCCGAAGGCTATGAGGGCGTCTTCTTTCCGGCACAAGAAGCTCATGATTGGGGACAGCAGATCATTGCGGCGGGAAGCAACGGGGTTGTACGACAGAAGATAGCACTCCAGGATGCTTCCCCGCATGCCGAGGTCAGAAGCATGTCCAAGCTAAACCGAATTGACACGACGACCACGCTGCAGCCCACGATTATAGCAGAAAAAAGACATGAGAAGAACGTCGCGGCTACGCAAACAACCAGGGCTGTGACCGAACAGATGCTGGAGGATCATGTGAAGGAGACCATCATTGAGAAGCTCTCGGAGGCATTGAAGGTGAACAGGAACGAAATCGAGCTGGAGGATTCTTTTGCCGACTACGGTCTGGATTCTATTATCGGTGTTCATTTGGTACAAGTGCTTAATCAAGCCTTAAACATTGAACTTGATACGACAAGCCTCTTTGATTATAGTTCCGTGAAGCAGCTCACAGCGTATATTTTATCGGATCACAGAGATGCGGTCGCCAGTGAATTCGGACAAAACCTTAAAGACGAAGCTGTCGTTGTTGAGGCTAAGCCGGGTGAATCTGATATAGAGGACGCCTCCGCCCCTAGGTCTTACTTTGGCAGGTTTATGGATGCGGCTCCACTGCCTGACTCTCAAATGGCTAATCTTGAACAGCAGGGGGTCGCCCTTAAGACATCCATGCAAAAAGAGCCGATTGCCATAATTGGAATGAGCGGAAAGTATGCCCAATCGGCCAACGTGGATGAATTATGGACACATCTATCCAATGGAGCGGAGCTTATCGGAGAGTCACCGCGTTGGGATCTCACGGCATACTATCCGGAGGATGCCGAATATTGCAACCGCGGCGGCTTTGTAGAGAACATCGATCAATTTGATCCTTCTTTTTTCAATATTAACGGACTTGAAGCCAATTATATGGATCCCCAGCAGAGATTGTTTATGGAGGAGTGCTGGAAGGCACTGGAGGATTCCGGTTATGCCGGTTCCAGGATTCAGGGACGCCAATGCGGCGTTTATGTCGGTTGCCTTGGAGGAGCGGGGGATTATCACCAGCTGTCGGGTG
This sequence comes from Paenibacillus glucanolyticus NBRC 15330, assembly GCF_004000885.1. Classification (GTDB taxonomy): domain Bacteria; phylum Bacillota; class Bacilli; order Paenibacillales; family Paenibacillaceae; genus Paenibacillus_AQ; species Paenibacillus_AQ glucanolyticus. The sequence goes on along the minus strand of NZ_BIMC01000001.1, from coordinate 431,829 downwards.
ACGATGCACCCGCGCAGGCCTTCTGGGGCATAGCCGGGTCGGTCATTCCGGCACGGATTGCCTATTACCTTGATCTCAAGGGACCGGCTATTGCTATCGATACCGCTTGCTCCAGTTCGTTGGTTGCGGTTCATATCGCTTGTCAGGGATTGTGGGCAGGAGAGACGGAAATGGCTCTGGCGGGAGGCGTGTTTATCCAGTCTACGCCTTGGTACTACTTGAGCACCAACAAAGCCGGAATGCTCTCTGCAACAGGACACAGCTATACCTTTGATGACCGTGCGGATGGATTTGTTCCCGGTGAAGGGGCCGGCGTGCTTGTATTGAAGCGTCTTAGCGAAGCGATGGATGATGGAGATCATATCTACGGCGTCATCCGCGGATCGGGAATGAATCAGGACGGAACCACCAATGGTATTACGGCGCCAAGCGCCATTTCCCAGGAGAGTTTGGAACGCAGCGTATATGATGCGTTTCATATTGATCCAAGCGGCATCCAGGTAGTTGAAGCCCACGGAACGGGCACGAAGCTGGGAGATCCGATTGAATACCAGGCACTTACCAGAGCATTCAGGAAATATACCGACAATAAGGAATACTGCGCCATCGGTTCAATCAAGACCAACATCGGGCATGCGGCCCATGCGGCTGGCGTCGCGGGAATCATCAAAATTCTGCTGTCCATGAAGCATCAACAAATCCCGCCTACGCTTAATTTCAAGTCGGGCAACTCCAATATTCAATTTAAGGACAGCCCGTTTTATGTCAATACAACGCTCAGGGACTGGGAAACCGGCTCCAATGACAGAAGACGGGCTGCTGTCAGCTCTTTCGGATTCAGTGGCACAAACGCCCATATTGTTATTGAGGAAGCATCGGAACCTGCAGGGAGCCATTCCGTGAAACCAGGGTATTTGTTAGCGTTATCCGCGCGCACTCCAGAGCAGCTGCGGCAGCAGGCTGACCAGCTAATCGAATACTGTGAACGGAATCAGCAAGCGGACTGCGGCAACTTAAGCTACACGTTATTGGCGGGGAGAAAACATTTCAACCATCGTTTAGCTTGCGTTGTTCGCAGTGTGGATGAACTTATATCGTATTTAAGCAAATGGCTGGCCAGGAGCAAAGTACCGCAGGTATACGTTTCAGAACGGAATGAAAATGATCGGCGGGAGCAGCCTTCGCTGAAACGGTACGGAAATCAATGCATTGAGGAGTGCTTCGCAGCAGATCCGAATGGGTACGTGGAACGGTTATCTGCGATTGCTGAGTTATACGTTCAAGGATATGCGCTTAACTACGAAGCATTGTTCTCAGGTGAACGTTATAGAATTTTGTCCCTCCCAACATATCCTTTTGCGACAGAACGCTATTGGGTACCGGATAAGAAAAACAAACGTTTATCATCCCATGATACAGCGTCACCAGGACAGGCCATGCTGCACCCCTTGCTTCATCGGAATACCTCGGATCTGTCAGGAGTTCGCTACAGCACGACGTTTAAAGGCAGCGAACCTTATCTGGCTTATGGGAATGTCAAAGGAACAAAAACCATACCTGGCTTGACCTATCTCGAGATGGCACGAAAAGCGGCGGAAATGTCGGCGGGAGCTTTTATAGGACCTCATGAAGGCATCCAGATCAAGGATATGGTCTGGTCCAGTCCGGTTGAGTTAGGGATGGAAGGCTTGGAGATTCATATCGACGTCTTTCCTGATGATGAGGGTATTTCGTTTGAAATCTACAGCAGTTCTGGCCTGAGCAGCCCAGAACCGGTTATACACAATCAAGGGAGCGTATCGTCTTATCCTGTACCAGGAGCTGAAACAATTGATTTGAACCTCATACGGGAACAATGCAACGTGAAATATTTCTCAAAAGAAGACTGGTATAAGGCATACGATCAGGCAGAAGCCGTCTATAGCCCTGAGCATCGAGTGGTAGACGAGCTGTTTGTCGGACAGAATGAAGTGCTTGCCAAACTTTCACTGCATGCAACCTGGACGGATTCGTCTCATCCCTTTATTCTGCACCCATGTATTACAGATGCCGCTTTGCAGGCGGCTATTGGTCTTTTGGCGGATAGGGATCCTCGAATGAGCAGTGATGTTATCCAATCCATGCTGCCGCTCTACTTGCAAGAGATGCAAATGATCGGTGAACCCACACCGCAAGTATGGATCCATGTACGAAAGAGCGAACATCGCGTGCAGGGGAATAAGGATATACAAGTAGATATGGACTTGTATGATCAACACGGTAAGGTATATGCAAGATTGAAGGGACTTACAGTCCGGTTTACGGAGAGCAAAGATAAATATACTGTAGGACACGACATGGTTGGGGGAGGGTTAAAACTATGAGAAATCAACATACTCTTTCAGGTTCTAATAGGTCCGTAGCAGCGTCCACGGTTCATTTGTTTACGCCGCATTTTAGAGAAGCAGGGATGATGGACAGACACATGCCAGCAGAGGAAACCCGGCATATGGTTATCCTGTGCGATATGGAGCACGTATCCCAAGAAAGCGTTCAAGTTAGAATGTCGGGTGCAGAAGTTCATATGCTGCAATCCTCTCCATATATGGAGATTCATGAACGATTCCAAACCTATGCACAGCAAATGTTCGATTGGGTAAAAACGATATTAGAGCGTAAAGAGACAGGGAAGACCCTTATTCAACTGGTGGTGTCTGCGCAGGGTGAACAGAAGCTGCTCACCGGGCTCTTTGGATTTTTGAAAACGGCCCACTTGGAGAATCCGCAGTTAAGAGTTCAATTGATCGTAACAGAACTTGATGAGACTATAGACCAACTTGTGCAGCAACTGAACGAAAGCAAGGGACAGCCTGATGATCGCGTGCAGTATGACCAGGGTATAAGAATGGTGGCAGACTGGAATGAAATTGCAGCTTCACCGTTAGAGCCGAGGATTTCATGGAAAGACAACGGGATATATCTAATTACCGGGGGTGCGGGGGGACTCGGACTCCTATTCGCCAACGATATTGTGCGGCAAGTGAAAGACCCTGTGCTGATTCTAACGGGACGTTCTGTGCTGTCAGGGGAAACAGATGCCAGACTCCATGAACTAAGGTCAAGCGGAGCCCAAATCGTATACATGCAAACGGATGTGACCCATAGGGATCAAGTAGAAGGTCTGTTCCGATATATTGTAGAGGAATTCGGGAAGCTGAGCGGGATCATCCATAGTGCGGGCGTCATTTGCGACAATTTCATAATTAAGAAGGACAGACAAGAGGTACAGCAAGTACTGGATCCCAAAGTAGCGGGTCTCGTGAATCTGGATCTTGCCTCCAAGGAGCTTCCTTTGGATTTCTTTGTGTTCTTTTCTTCGATAGCGGGCAGTTTTGGAAATCCGGGACAAGCCGACTATGCTGCGGCGAATGCCTTTATGGATGCTTACGCGATGCATCGCAACGGTCTGGCGGCATCCGGGCTTCGCCAAGGCCGAGCCTTGTCTGTCAGCTGGCCCTTATGGAAGGATGGCGGGATGGGAATTGATCCACAAGCTGAGGACCGGATGATGCATAGCTGGGGCGTGACGGCACTGGAGACGAATGCTGGCATTCAGGCTATGTTTCAAGCACTGGCTTCCGGCCATGATCAAGTGCTTATTCTGCCAGGTGAACTCACTAAGATGAGGGATACTTTGCTCTCAAGTTCCGCCCTTAAGCAAGTGATTTCCGAAACGGCAGATCGATCCCAGGTGGATCGGGAACGTTTAAGAGATAGAACGGCTCAGCAATTCAGAGCGCTATTCGGGGAGATTACGCAGCTCGATGCTTCCAAAATAAATATAAACGAACCCCTTGAGCGTTACGGAATCGACTCCATCATGATCAACCAATTGAATATGAACTTGGAAAGGATCTTCGGAGCTCTTTCCAAAACGTTATTTTATGAGTATCAGACGTTGGGAGAAGTCGTTGATTATCTGGCTGCTGAATATACGGAGTTGTGCGTGAAGTGGACGGGGATGGGAGAAGAGCAGGTCGTCAGGGAAATACCTGCAAGCAATCCAACAGCTTCGCATCCGGACAATTCCTTTCCGGCACTCGTTTCACGCAGACGAGGTACGAAACGATCTAATAGCTTCCCTGCCCATAAGCCTGCCCGCAACACGCGGGAACCCATTGCCATCATAGGTATAAGCGGACGGTATCCGGGAGCCCGCAATCTGAGCGAGTACTGGGAGAATTTAAAGGCCGGCAAAGACTCGATTTCTGAAATACCTGAAGACCGCTGGACGATGGAAGGCTTCTTCCATCCGGATCCGCAGGAGGCCGCGTCACAGGGAAAGAGTTATAGTAAATGGGGCGGTTTTCTAGACGGATACGCGGATTTTGATCCCCTGTTTTTCAACATTTCTCCCCGGGAAGCCATGCTGATGGACCCTCAAGAACGCCTGTTCATCGAGTCCTGCTGGGAAGCGTTAGAGGACGCGGGATACACTCGGGAGCAGCTGGCGGTTCAGCATAACCGCCGGGTAGGTGTTTTTGCAGGTATTACGAAGACGGGCTACGATCTGTACGGCCCCGAATTATGGGAACAGGGGGAACATCTCAATCCGTACACATCCTTCAGCTCCGTCGCCAACAGGGTTTCGTATTATCTGAATTTGCAAGGTCCCAGCATGCCGATTGATACGATGTGCTCCTCCTCGCTAACCGCGATTCATGAAGCCTGCGAACATCTTCATCTTGGTGATTGCGAAATGGCAATTGCAGGCGGGGTAAATCTGTATTTGCACCCTTCCAATTACCACTGGCTGAGCGTACAGAAGATGCTTTCGAAGGACGGTAAATGCAAAAGCTTTGGTCAAGGAGCCAATGGGTTCGTTCCCGGCGAAGGTGTCGGCATCGTGCTGCTGAAACCTTTGTCACGCGCCATTGCGGATGAGGATCAGATCCATGCCGTCATTAAAAGCACCAGCACGAATCATGGTGGTAAAACCAACGGTTACACCGTGCCCAATCCCGTAGCTCAGGGCGAGCTTGTTCGTGCTGCGCTGGACAAGGCAGGCGTAAATGCGAGAGCGGTCAGTTATATTGAAGCACATGGAACCGGCACAGATCTCGGTGACCCTATAGAAATAACCGGGCTGACCCAAGCCTTTTCCAAAGACACAGACGATACAGGGTATTGCGCCATCGGTTCAGCCAAATCCAACATCGGGCATCTGGAAGCTGCGGCTGGCATGGCGGGGTTAACCAAAATCGTCTTGCAAATGAAGCATAAGATGCTGGTGCCCAGCTTGCATGCCCAAGAGCTGAATCCGAATATTCATTTTGCCAAAACACCTTTTGTTGTCCAGCAATCACTGGAAGAATGGCAAAGACCGGTCATTCATTTCGACGGCAAGCTGAGGGAATTCCCCAGAATTGCCGGGGTATCCTCCTTTGGAGCGGGAGGCTCTAATGCCCATGTCATACTCGAAGAATATAGACCCGAGGAAGCATCCCGGAATGATCCAACCCTGATGCAAGTGAAGCAAGTTAAACATGTGAAGGTCATCGTTCCTTTGTCAGCCAAAACCGAAGCGGGACTAAACGAGAGGGCAGGGCAACTCTTGTCGGTTATCCGCGCCGGGGAATTATCGGACAGCGACCTGCCGGATGTAGCGTACACCCTTCAAATCGGACGAGAAGCCATGGAGGAGCGGATTGCGCTCGTTGTGGATTCTATTCAGGAGCTTCAAACTAAGCTGATGCGTTATTTGGAAGGTCAGGCAGACATTGATGGGCTGAGCAAGGGACAGAACAAGGCTGGCAAAGAGCTGAAGGATATAACAGAAGTGAATGCAAACATGGAGATTTGGTTGCAGCTGGGGGATTATCAGAGTATAGCAAGGTTTTGGGTCGAAGGGCCAAGTTTGGATTGGAACAGCCTGTATAGCGTAGGGCCTAAACCGCGCCGCAGGAGTCTGCCGACCTATCCATTTGCGAGGGAACGATATTTTATAGCTGATAAGCTGGATGGTGAGCGTATAATATCCACGCCCGCATCCTTCATCGAACCGTTGGGTTCGGATGAGTCTGTAAAATTCGATGCCAATGAAAATATGGAACAGTCGGATCGTCAGGCTGATCATCGAAGAACCGAATCAGGTAAAGGCCGAAAAAGAGAAATGAGAGGTTTGAATGAACAGCAGTGCGTAGAGCTGGATTTGAAGGATCAGATAGGTGCTTTACTCCAAATCCAGCGGGATCGATTGGACAGTGAAATCAATCTCGCGGATTTTGGATTTGATTCGATAAGCTTGACCCACTTGGCAGCATCGCTTTCGAAGCTTTACGGGATCGAGCTTACCCCGGCGGTGTTTTTTGGGCATTCCAGCATAAATAAAATAGCGGAATACTTGATGACGGAGCATCAAGAGGTGGTTGCAGCGTTCTATTATGAGGCTGAAGAGAGCAAGCCCGTTGCATCCGTCTCCAGAACGAAACCACGGTCGTCTGAGAGGCCTAAGGTAATATCACGCAGCGCTTCCCCGGATGTCCCCGAGCCTATTGCCATCATTGGCATGAGCGGGCGATTTCCAGATGCGAGGAATGTAGAAGAAATGTGGACCATCCTGACCGAAGGAAGGAGTGCGGTGAAAGAAATTCCTTCGGATCGGTTTGATTGGCGTGATTATTACACAGACTCCGGTAAGGAGTCTCAAACGATAGACAGCAAATGGTGTGGCTGTATTCCGGGTGTCGGTGAATTCGATCCTTTGTTCTTCGAAATTTCACCCAGGGATGCGGAGCTGATGGATCCGAGGCAGCGTTTATTGCTTCAGGAGGCCTGGAATGCCTTGGAGGATGCTGGGTATGGGACCAAGAAAATCGAAGCCGGGAAGATAGGGATGTTTGTTGGGGCAGAGCAAGGAGATTATCAGCAGCTGGTCCGAGGGGAAGCGGGGATTACCTCCAACCACAATGCCATTTTGGCAGCAAGGCTGTCTTACTTCTTGAACCTGAACGGTCCCGTGCTGTCGGTGGATACCGCCTGCTCCTCTGGGCTGGCAGCAGCGCATCAGGCTTGTCTCAGTCTTCGGCACGAGGAGTGTGACACGGCTATTGCAGCAGGTGTCAATCTGATGCTGACCCCGGAGCCGTATATCGGGATGAGTCAGGCTGGCATGCTCTCCAAGGATGGACAATGCTTTGCTTTTGATCAGCGGGCAAACGGGCTTGTTCCCGGCGAAGCGGTTGCCGTGGTGATACTCAAGCGTTTATCCAGAGCTGAAGCAGACGGGGATTCGATTCTGGGGGTCATCCGCGGGAGCGGTATGAATTATGATGGCAGGACAAACGGTATCACAGCTCCGAGCGGAGTGGCGCAAAGGGATCTTGTAACAGCCGTGTATCAGCAGTCCGGGGTAACACCGGAAGACATTGAATATGTTGTTACACACGGCACCGGAACCAGATTAGGAGACCCGGTTGAAGTCAACGCTTTGCAAGATGCGTTTAAAGCGAATACCGATAAACAAGGCTATTGCGCGATTACTTCCAACAAAACCAACTTCGGCCATACCTTTGCCGCCTCCGGTTTAGTCAATATGATCAACTTGATACAGGCTTTCCGCCATGAAATGATTCCTGCAAGCCTGAATGTTGAAGAGGAGAATGATTATATTCATTGGACGGAAAGTCCTTTTTATGTCAATAAAACGAACAAACCCTGGCCCTCCAACAGCGTCAAAAATCGTCTGGGAGCAGTAAGCGCATTTGGAATGAGCGGGACCAACGTTCATATGGTGCTGGAGAGTTACGCCAGAGAGCCGATTGAAGAGTCTGCTGACCGTTCTCCATATCATTTGCTTACGTTCTCCGCCAAAACGAGCGAAGCTCTGGAGGAGAAGATTCAAGACATGCTCGCTATGTTCAGGAACACGAAGCTATCACAAGAAGAGATGGGCCATCTGGGTTATACCTTGCTGGAAGGACGACAGCATTTTAACCATCGGATTGCCATTGTTGTAAGGGACAAACAGGATGCGGAATATGCATTGTCGACAAGCGCAGACAAGGTACGGCTGCCAAGCCTGTTCAGCGGAAAAGTGCCGCGAGATTTTGAAGGGCAAAGCATGATTCAGCAGTATGTCCAAGACCTTATGAGAACCATGCCTTCTCTGATGGAAGATCCGGACAAATATCGGGAAGCTCTGCATGCATTAGCTGATTTCTACTGTCAGGGCTATGAGCTGAGCGGCGAAAATTTATATGCAGGCACCTCGGCTCGGCTAACCCATCTTCCGACGTATCCATTTGCCAGGGAACGGTATTGGACGTCCCGGAACGACGTCAAAGGGGATGCTGCCGGAACCAAATCACGAAGCATGCGGATCACAAACAGACCGAGCAAGGACAATACGGGAGCTTCAATGAAACAAACACAAGAATCCTACGAGATGATGACATTTGAAGAGGTATGGGAGGAAGAAGTCTTAACGGGTACCCATAATACAGAAACGAAGACGATGATCTGTTTCCTTTCCCAGCATGGGAGTCAACAGAAATTTTTGGAGACCGCGACAGGCTTGGGTGGGGACACCCAGGTTATTTTTGTTTCGCGAAGTACGGGATTTGCCAAGAACACAACGTATGATTACACCATTTCCGAGACGGATCGGGAGACGTACGTGCAGGCATTGAGCAGCATCAAGGAAGATTTCAAAGAAATCGATGCGGTTCTGTATCTGTGGCCTATGGAAGATGCCATTTACGTTAAGGACGTTTCTTGCGTTGTGCACCTGATTCAAGCCATCGCCTCTGCAAGGCTGAAGCCGAAGCGGTTGTTATTGGCAGGTCAATATGAGAACCGGCTTGAACAGTGTTATATGGAATCTTGGACAGGCTTTGAACGTTCACTCGGTCTTGTGCTGCCTAACATTAGCGTGAGCGTCGTATCATTGGAATCGCAAGCACAGCCGCATGAAGTTTCCTGGAGAGAAGTGACTCAAAGGCTGTTGGCGGAAATAAGCAACAATCAAGCAACAAGCGTCTGGTATCAAAAAGGTAAGCGCCATGTTAGGCAGATCAAGCCCACCGTGATGGCGAATGGCTCCAACATGTTAAAGAATGGAGGCACGTACCTTGTTACAGGCGGATGTGGAGGTCTTGGGCTTGTCTTCGCCAGGCATATGGCTGAGCGATATGGCGCAAATTTAATCCTTACAGGCAGATCTCCAATGAATGATGAAATGCGGTTCAGCATGGAGGAACTGGAGAATAGGGGCGGCCATGTCGTTTACGTTCAGGCCGATATTTGCGATGCAGAAGGCATGCGGGAAGGGTTGGCCCCTGCAAAAGATCGTTTTGGGGCCATTCATGGGGTTATTCATGCAGCTGGCATGTCCAGCAGTCAGAATATTCTTGAAAAAGAGATTGAAGATTTCCATAAGATTCTCGCTCCTAAAGTGGAAGGAACACTTGCGCTGGAGGCGTTGCTTCAAGGGGAACAGCAGCTGGACTTTATCTGTTATTTTTCGTCCACTTCGGCCGTGCTCGGAGATTTCGGCTCATGCGATTATGCGGTTGGCAATCGTTTTCAGATGGCTTATGCCCGCTATCGGAACGAACAGAGACGCAGCGGTCGTACCTTCGTAATCAATTGGCCGCTGTGGAAGGACGGCGGGATGGGCTTCCAGGATAAAGCGAATACGGAGCTGTATTTAAAATCGAGCGGTCAGCGCTTTCTGGAGGCCGAAGAGGGATTACAGATATTTGAGCGCATTTTATCTAACAGCCACTCGCAGCATTTGATACTGGTTGGGCAGCGAAGCCGCGTACACAGATTTTTGGGGATTGCTGATCGTGGTTCCGTTATTGAAGCGAAAGAACAGGAGTCGAAGACCGTTCAAGCGTTATCCGCTCCAGGCAGGGGCTGGACGAGTGAAATGAAGGGCTTGAGCCTTGAGCAGTGTCTGGAGCGGGATTTGAAGGAAATCGTCAGCCAATTGCTAAAAATCCCTCGCGATAAGCTGGACCTGGAAGAGAACCTGGCTGAATTCGGCTTCGATTCCATCAATCTTGCGCAGTTCGCAAACGCATTGACAGAGCATTATGGCTTGGATATAACACCTTCGTTGTTCTTCGGACAATCCACGATTGGGAAATTAATCGGCTATTTCCTGGATGAACATAAGGAATTGGCGGCTGATTTCTACCAGGAAGGTCAGATCGAGCATACGGATTTACGACAACCATTGAATAGGCCGGAATCGGAGCAAACAGCATTTAAGCGGGCACGAGGGCCTGTGAGAAAGGCCATACCGAACCTCTCACCGCCGGCCATGCATGAGCCTATCGCGATTATCGGCATGAGCGGGCGCTTTCCGGAAGCACGGAATATCGATGAGATGTGGACGATTCTGGCTGAAGGCAGAAGTGCAGTGTCGGAAGTTCCCGTCGAGAGGTTCGATTGGCGGAAATATTACGGGGATGGCGAGCAAGAATCAGGGCAGATCCATTGTAAATGGTGTGGCACCATTCCGGGTGTTAGCGAATTCGATCCGATGTTCTTCGAGATTTCGCCGAATGAAGCCAAAACGATGGACCCGAGGCAGCGGCTGCTGCTCCAGGAATCCTGGAAGGCGTTAGAGGATGCCGGGTACGGTGAAGACCGGCTTGGTACAGGCAAGATCGGAATGTTTGTTGGGGTTGAGGATGGCGATTATCATCTGCTGGTCAAGGATAAGGGGACTATAACCTCTAATCATAACGCTATCCTGGCAGCTCGATTGTCTTACTTCCTCAACTTGAGCGGACCGAATATGGCTATAAATACGGCATGTTCATCGGGATTGGTTGCTGCTCACCAGGCCTGTATGAGCCTGCGGAATGGAGAATGCGATACCGCTATCGTGGCGGGCGTTAACTTGCTGCTTACTCCCCAAGCCTATGCAGGCATTAGTCAGGCAGGGATATTATCCGCGGACGGCAAATGTTACGCCTTCGACAATCGGGCGAACGGAACCGTTCCGGGAGAAGCCGTTGCCGTCCTGGTTTTTAAGCGTTTGTCGCAAGCGGAAGCGGATGGAGATCCTATTCAGGTGGTTATTCGCGGAAGCGGGGTGAATTACGATGGGAGAACTAATGGGATTACGGCCCCAAGCGGAGTTGCTCAGAGCAAATTGTTGAGAGAAATTTATGCACAATATCAAATAAATCCCGAAGAAATCGAATATATCGTAACCCATGGCACCGGGACAAAGTTAGGCGATCCTGTAGAAATCAATGCCTTGAACGATGCTTTCAAAGCGCATACGGGGAAACAGAGTTATTGTGCACTCACTTCCTCCAAGACCAACTTCGGACATGCCTTTGCAGCTTCCGGTCTGGTCAGTCTGATCAATCTGGTGCTTTCCCTGCGCCATGAAATGATTCCGCCAAGCCTCCATTTTGAACAAGAGAACGATTATATCCATTGGGGTGCGAGCCCGTTCTATGTAAACAGAGAAGCCAAAGTTTGGAGCAGACCGGAAGGAACAGTTCGTACCGGGGCAGTAAGCGCATTTGGTATGAGCGGGACCAATGCGCATATGGTTCTGGAGAGTTATGCAAGAGATAGAAAAGGTGGTGTGTCCAAGGCGCGTCCGCCATACCATCTGCTTGCCTTGTCGGCAAAAACGAAGGAAGCACTCGACGAAAAAATCCGGGATATGATCCAAACGCTTGATCAAGAGACATGGAATGATGAAGATCTTCCGCATATAAGCTATACGCTGTTAAAGGGACGCCGCCACTTCAGTTATCGCTGTGCCGTGGTCATTCAGGATTTAGGTGATGCGAAGTATGTACTGAACTTGTCCTCCAGCAGCGAGAAAGTGCCAAATCTGTTTACAGGCAGGGTTCCGCGGGACTTTACCGGGCAAAAAGCGATGCAGCTTTATATCCAGGAGCTCCTTACGAAGAGCCTCACCCAGCGTCATCGTAAAAGCGAATTCCAAGAGACGCTGTTCGTGCTGGCGGATTTGTATTGCCAGGGGTACGACATCGAGTGGAATCTGCTGTTTGGCGAAGATCAACCTTATAAGGTAAAGCTTCCAACCTATCCTTTTGAAAAAGGGGAATATTGGGTGGATTCTGCCGAAACAGCCGTGAACGAGCCAGCTGCTGTAGGGATGGAGAAAGAGACGGGCTTCGATTCTGCGGCGGAAGTAGAAGAGCTTCCATTAGCTAGCCAAACAGAAGATTTGGAAGATGACCTTAATGAAGAACAAACTCCTCTTCAGGGCAGCGTGGATACGGAAGCGATGGTATCGGCAGCCACAGCACGATTAAGAATGCTCCTTGGAGAGGTTACCGGGATCCCTCATGATAAATTGGAGGAGGAAGCCTCCTTTGAAGAATTGGGACTTGATTCCCTGATGATTACTGCCCTGAATCGGAAAATGGAGTTATGGATCGGGAAATTGGATACCACCCTCTTCTATACGTACAACAGCGTCAAGACATTAGCCGCTTATTTAATCCGGGAGTATAAAGACGTGGTTTCCGCACTCGCAGCCGATACGGCTGTGGCCGTTGTGGAGAAGTCCCTGAAGAGTCTAAAGCAGGTTGAAACAACAAAAAAGCCAGCTATTTCAGCCTCCATCTCATCCGTTAGTCCGTCTAACAAACAATCAATATCTCTAACGGAACGTCAGCCAAGCCAATCTGCGGATATTGCCATCATTGGGGTGGCTGGCCGTTATCCGAAAGCGGAGACGCTGGAGCAGTTCTGGAACAACTTGTACGAAGGCAAGGACTGCATTGAAGAGATTCCGGCAAACCGCTGGCCTCTGGAGGGATTCTATGAGCCGGACCGGGCTAAAGCCGTTGCCAAGGGACTGAGTTATAGCAAATGGGGAGGCTTCTTGGATCGTATTGACTATTTCGATCCCTTGTTTTTTAATATTTCGCCAAGAGACGCCATGTACATGGATCCACAGGAACGGCTGTTTTTGGAGGTTGCCTGGGGATGCATGGAGAATGCGGGTTATACGCGCGAATCGTTGAAGCATGAGGGTTATGGCAATCAAATCGGAGTTTTTGTAGGCGCTACATTTAACAACTATCAGCTGTTTATGGCCGATGCGGCCAAGCAAGCCAATCAAGATATGTATCTGGCGACGAGCCAGATGTTCTCGATAGCGAACCGGGTGTCTTACATCATGAATTTCACGGGTCCAAGCTTAACGGTGGATACGGCCTGCTCTTCATCGCTTTATGCTGTACACCTGGCTTGCGAGAGCATCCGAAACGGACAGTCCAAGATGGCGATTGCAGGCGGCGTTAATCTATCCCTTCATCCAAGCAAATACATTACGTTATGCCAGGGGCAATTCAGCGCTTCAGACGGAAGATGCCGTGCTTTTGGTGAAGGCGGCACAGGCTATGTACCATCCGAGGCGATAGGCGCCGTCTTTTTGAAACCTTTGCAAGAGGCAATCCAAGATCAGGACTACATTTATGGAGTCATAAAAGGCACTGCAGTCAGTCATGCGGGCAGAACGAACGGTTATACCGTTCCAAGTCCGGTATCCCAATCACAGGCCATTGAGAATGCGCTCATCCAAAGTGGAATTGACCCAAGAAGCATCAGCTCCATCGAAGCTCACGGTACCGGAACGGCGCTTGGTGATCCGATCGAGATTAAAGGTTTGATGGACGTATTTGGTAGATATACCGAAGAAACAGGCTATTGTTCCATCTCCTCGGTCAAATCGAACATCGGACATGCGGAGGCAGCGGCCGGCATCGCGCAGCTTACGAAAGTGTTGCTTCAAATGAAACATCAAACGCTTGTGAAAAATGTCATGCACGGACAAAGACTGAACCCTAACATCGACTTCAATCAGACGCCATTTGTCGTGCAGAGTGAAACGGCGTATTGGAAGCGTCCCACGATTAATGGGGAGGAGGTACCTCGCCGGTCCGGAATTTCGTCCTTCGGGGCAGGAGGAGCTAACGCCCATATCGTGGTTGAGGAGTATATCCCTAAGGACAGCCATAAGGCTCCTATTGCCGTTCATTCACATAGCCCTGCATTAATACTCTTATCTGCCAAAAACGAGGACAGGCTCCGGGAGCAGGCCAGAAGGCTAATGCACGCCATCGGCGAAGAACAGCTGACGGATGCAAGCCTGCGGGATATAGCGTATACACTTCAAGTGGGACGCGAGGCCATGGAGGATCGCTTGGCCATGATCGTTGGCTCCGTGGACGATCTTAAGGCAAAATTACACGAGTTCGCGAATGGCTGCGATTCGATCAAGGATACGTTCAGAGGGCAGGTCAAGCGCAATAAGGAGACGATGTCGCTTCTTGAGGCTGATGAAGAAATCCAGGATGCCATCGTTAGATGGATCCAGCGAGGAAAATACGCCAAACTTCTCAATTTATGGGTGAGGGGGCTGAGCGTTGACTGGGGCCAGATCTATGGCGAAGTTAAACCTTCTCGGATCGGCTTGCCAACTTATCCTTTTGCCGGTGAACCGTACTGGATCCCTGAAGCTGGGGCAGACGCTGAAACAAGCCGACCTGCTGAAGCATCGGCAGCATCTGTTGTTCATCCTTTGCTTCATCGGAATACCTCTGACCTGTCGGGGCTGCGTTTCACTTCGATGTATACGGGGAACGAGTTTTTCCTGAAGGATCATGTGGTGAAGGGGGCGCCTGTCCTGCCTGGTGTGGCTTATCTTGAAATGGCGCGAGCGGCTGTTGAGCAAACGGCCGGAGAGATACTGAAGGAAGAGCGCATGGGAATACGGCTCAAGAACGTGGTGTGGGCTCGGCCTATTGCGGTGCGAGATGAACCCGTTCAAGTCTACATTGATCTTGTTCATGAGGACAATGGTGAAATTGCCTATGAAGTATACAGCAGCGAACCAGGAGCAGATGGAGAAGCAGTGCTGCACAGTCAAGGGAGTGCGATATTAGGCAGTATGGAGGATCATATATCGCTGGATATCCAAGCCCTTCAGTCTGAATGTAATCGAGATGTCATTTCATCAAACCAGATCTATGAAACATACAGAGCCATGGGCATTCATTACGGTCCGGCTCACCAGGGAATACAGAAGGTTTATTTGGGAAGTGGTCAGGCATTGGCCAAGCTGTCCATTCCCGCCGTGGTTTCTGAAACAACCCAAATGTATACTCTGCATCCCAGCTTGATGGATTCGGCCCTGCAGGCAACGATTTCCATGATGATGAGCTCAGATCCAGCGTCGTCCGCTGCCCTGAAGCCGGGACTTCCGTTTGCACTTCAGGAGCTTGAGGTATTTGGCCGCTGCCCGTCTGAAATGTGGGCTCTGATCCGGTACAGCGAAGGAAATAATGCAGATAGCAAAGTGCAGAAGCTGGATATCCATTTATGCGATGCTCAAGGGACTGTATTTGTAATAATGAAAGGTTTTTCAACCAGGGTGCTAGACAGTGAGGTGAAGTCACAGGGTCTTTCAGAGACACCCGGGACTCTTATGCTGGAGCCGATCTGGAGGGAGCAGCCTGTCCCTAGCAACACCAGCGCCCAGGGTTATGCCAAACATCTGGTCTTCCTGTGCGAGATCGGTCTGGACCTGCAGCAGGGCATGAACCAACAGATGACTCAGGCACGCTGTATCACGCTGGAATCATCTCAGGAAAGAATGGAAGAACGGTATACAAGTTATGCCAGCCGGATATTTGAGGAAATCCAAGCCGTTCTGCAAGAGAAACCGAAAGATAAAATTCTGATTCAGGTTGTATCCCTTCCGCAGAATGACCGGTTGTTGTTCTCGGGTCTTTCGGGATTAATGAAGGCAGCACAGTTGGAAAGTTCCAAGCTTGCATGTCAATTTATCGAAATAGAATCAGGCTCAGCCGAAATTGCGAAATTGACAGGTGTATCCATGGAGAACAGCGGCCAGCCGTCGGATCAACGCATCCGATATCGGGACGGCAAACGATGGGTTGCGGGATGGGGCGAGCTTCATGCTGATGCTAAGGAAGCAGTTCCTCCGTGGAAGGACCAAGGCATCTATCTGATTACGGGCGGTGCTGGCGGTCTGGGCATTATTTTTGCCAGAGAGATTACGAATACAGCCAAAGAAACCGTGTTGATTCTTACCGGACGTTCTGCGCTGCAAGCAGGGGCGCGGGCGGAGCTGGACGAACTGCGAGCTCGCGGTGCCAAGGTGGATTATAGACAAGTGGACGTGACGGACAGGCAGCAGGTCTTCGCCTTGATCCGAAGTATCCAGGATGAATATGGACGTCTGAACGGGATCATTCATGGAGCGGGCATCATCCGGGACAATCTTATTCTTAGAAAAGATGTGGGGGAACTGCAAGAGGTGATGGCCCCCAAAGTTAACGGGCTCGTAAATTTGGACGAAGCCAGTAAAAATATTCATCTGGATTTGTTTATTGCTTTCTCTTCTGTGGCTGGGGCGACGGGAAATCCGGGTCAGACAGATTATGCTGCCGCCAATGCTTTCATGGATGCCTTCGCAGAGTATAGAAATACGCTTGCCGCATCCGAGCAGCGACATGGTCGAATGTTATCCATCAATTGGCCCTTGTGGAAAGAGGGCGGTATGCGCGTCGGCGATGACGTCGAAAAAATCATGCTGAAGAGTCTGGGCACCGTCCCGATGCAGACTTCTGCGGGAATTCAAGCACTGTATCAGGGGCTTGCCTCGGGAAGACATCAGGTTCTGGTCATGACAGGCATGATGTCACGAATGAAACCCAGAATGCTCCCTCCAACCAATGCCGTTGCTCCACAGCCGAGCATGATGACAGCTACCGTCAAGCATGATGACGGCACGCAGAGGGATAGAGTAGAGACCGTGTTGATACAGAACGTGTCCACACTATTAAAGGTCAAGCTGGAAGATATCGATATTCAATCGGAATTCAGTGAGTATGGATTCGACTCGATCTCTCTTACGCAATTTGCCAACATGTTGAATGAAGCCTACAGTCTTGAATTGACTCCGACCGTGTTCTTTGAATATACAACGCTGGATAGTTTTGCCGAATACCTGATCGCGGAACATCCGGCTGCATTTACCGCTGGGACTCCATCGGACATGCAGTCGGACGCTCCAGAGGTTAACGTAATAGAGATAAACGCAGTAGAGGTTGAGGTTGAGAAGGAAGAAGTGAATCCCGTCAGAAAACCTCGCTCCCGATGGGCGCCGAAAGTTGTCCAGCCTGTCCAGTTAGCCCAGGTTGCCCAAGACACTCAAGCTGAACCTGAGCCGATGGCTATCGTAGGTATCAGCGGTCTGTTTCCGATGGCACAGGATGTGAATGAATTTTGGAGGAACATCGTGGAGGGCAAGGATTGTATCACGGAAATACCGAAGGAGCGATGGGACTGGAGGGAGTGTCTGGATGATCCTTCCGAGGCTCAAGGGCATTCCAGTCTAAAATGGGGAGGCTTCATTGAAGGCGTGGAAGAATTTGATCCGTTATTCTTCGGTATTTCCCCGAGAGAAGCCGAGATTATGGATCCCCAGCAGCGTCTCCTGCTCACCCAGGTTTGGAAGGCGGTTGAGGATGCCGGTATTGCACCGGGCAAGCTGTCGCAAGATCCTACAGGTGTATTCGTGGCTGCAGGTCCAGGCGATTATATGAACATCACTTCGATCTCGCAGGGGAATCCCCAAGCGATGACAGGGGTCGTTCCATCCTTGATTCCGAACCGTATCTCCTATGCCTTAAACCTGCAAGGGCCGAGCGAATATTACGAAACGGCTTGTTCCTCAACCTTGGTGGCCTTGCATCGTGCCATTCGCTCTATTCGCGATCAAGAATGCGAACAAGCCATCGTTGGCGCCGTAAACCTGCTGATCTCTCCAATAGGCTTCATAGGTTTTGATGCCATGGGTTATCTTAGCCCGGATGGACATGCCAAATCCTTTCAGTCCGACGCGGACGGGTTCGTGCGGAGCGAGGGGGTTGGTGCGATGATCATCAAGCCTTTGTCAAAAGCAATCAAGGACCATAATCTCATTTATGCGGTAATCAAAGGGACAGGCGTTTCGCATGGGGGCAAGGGGATGTCATTGACCTCTCCCAATGCCGGAGGCATGAAAGCCGCGATGTCTCAAGCCTTTAAAGGCTCGGGAGTTCATCCTCGGACGATATCTTATATCGAAGCTCATGGCATTGCGTCCCCGATGGCTGACGGCATTGAAGTGAATGCACTGAGGGCGGGATATCAGGAGATTGCGTCGAACAGCTCGTCTGCAATTGATTCAGTCAAGGACAATGCTTGTTATATCAGCACCTTGAAGCCCGTCATGGGTCATGGGGAAGTGGCTTCCGGCATGGCTTCGTTAATCAAGGCCATACAGGCGATAAGGCATAAACTTATCCCTGGGGTGGTCCGATTTACAAGTCCGAGTGAACATATTACGCTTGCGGGCAGTCCGCTGCGAATCTCCGCAGAGCATCATGAATGGGAAGCCTTAACCGATGCAGACGGCAAGACGCTTCCGCGGCGCGCAGCGATAAACAGCTACGGGATCGGCGGTGTAAACGCCCATGTCATTCTTGAAGAGTATATCCCTGCAGATGAAGGGTTGCTTCGGGCAGAACCTTCAGGGAAACCTCAGATTATTGTCCTGTCGGCAAAAAAAACAGAGCGGCTTCAAGAATACGCTTCACAAATGCTTGAATATGCAGAACGTCATTCCGAGTTCTCATTAGAGGAATTTGCATATACCTTACAGGTGGGAAGGGAACAGATGGAGTCCCGGTTAGCTATGGTTGCCAGCAGCAGGCAGGAACTGATTACTGGTTTCAGGATATTCCTGAATGCATCGCCGGATAACCCCGGTGGGGCCATTACGAATCCGGCCATTTTTACTGGGGATACAACCTTCTCAAGCTCCAAACTGGATTCGGCTGCGCTTCAGTCGCTTTTTGCAGAAAACAATTTGACCAACATAGCGCTGCAGTGGACAAAAGGCGGGCAGTTCCCTTGGGAATGGCTCCATATGGAAGAACGAGTCCATAGAATATCTCTTCCCGCGTATCCATTCGAGAAGAGAAGGTGCTGGCCTGAGCTGGACGATGTACAAGAGACCGATCCTGATCCTTATATAAGCAGCCGCGTGATCGATATCGTATCGAGCATACTGGGCATGGCACCGGCTGAGATGAATCCGGGGCTGCCCTTGGATCGATACGGGCTTGACTCCATTCTATTGATGCAGCTGCTGCAGCAGCTGCAGCACCAGCTGGATCCCGCGGTTGATCTCGTCAAGCTGCAGGAATGCAGGACGGTGATGGATATTGCTGCCATGATTGAATTGCCGCCGACAGAAGACAGGCAGCCCAGACTTGATCCTGAGAATGCGTCTATTGCACCCGTCAATTGGCCGCAATTTCCCGAGCTCATCCTGCTTAACAAAGGATCACAAGGTTCGCCCGTATTCTGGTTTCATGGGGGTTTGGGCGGTGTCGAAATGTACCAGAAGTTGGCGCAAAAGAGTGAGCGTCCCTTTTACGGAATTCAGGCGAGAGGGTGGTTGACTGACCGTACCCCTCTAAAAGGGGTCGGGGCGATGGCCGCTTATTATGCCCACATTATTCAATCGGTTCAGCCCGACGGTCCTTATGATCTGGGAGGATACTCCTTAGGCGGGGTTCTGGCCTATGAAGTAACGCGTCAATTGCAGGTACTGGGGCATGTGGTGAATTCGGTTGTGATGCTGGACTCCCCATACGGCAAAGAGTTCCAGCAAGGAGCCGTCTCAAGAACAACGGCCGTATTGCAGGCCGTTAACTTGGCGCTTGCCTCGAGGAATTTTCAAGAACCAGACAAGTTTATCCAGACGCTGATTCATAGGGATGAACTGGACTTTAATGTGGAAGAGGGCAAACTGCTGGAGCAGCTTATTAAGCTGGGAAACACACGCGGACTCACCAAGACCGAGGATCAGATTGTGTCCATGATCGAGGCGAATGTCAAGATACAGCATGCTTACCAATTCGATCAATATGCGGCGATGCCGCTTCCCGACCCGGATGCCGTAACCTGCTACTATTTCCGCAATAAGGGCGGCTTGATCTTCGGAGAGCTGGAGCCGTACTTCTCGACAACCGAAGATTCGTCGGTTCTAGACCAAGCGGCATACTGGAAGGAGTGGGAACGCCAGTTCCCGGACCTGCATGTCATGGATATCGATCCTTCGAATCATATGGTGCTGTTGTCGGAAGCTAAATCGTACGAAACGATTTTTGCATTTTGCGAAGCGTTATATTCTGGAGAAGGCATAACCAAGGAGTTCCTCCAGATGTTTAAAGAGCAAACGAAAGAATTACACGGAAGCAAGGTGTGAACGAATCCCGACTAAGCTGCGGTACAAGGCGCTTAGTCGGGATTTTGTCATGCCTATGCGAAAGGGAGGACAATGGTTAATTACGAAGTGTTTGCACTACGAACGGTCTCGCTTCCTTACATTAATTATTGCTATATTGTTTTGGACAAAAGCAGTCGTTCTGCCTTGTTAATCGATCCTTCATGGGAACTCGATGCCATCCTCGGCAAGCTGAACGATTTGAATGCAGACGTGAAGGGGATTATGTTGACTCACTCCCATTATGATCACGTGAATTTGACCTTGGTGCTCACGGAGATTTTTGAATGTGACGTATTCATGTCGAATGTGGAAATTGAAGACTACGGATTCCATTGCAGAAACCTGATAAGTGTCTCGGATCAAGAAGTCATCTCGATTGGGAGAACGAAGGTCACCTGCTTGTGGACACCCGGACATACCTCGGGAAGCATGTGTTTTTTGCTGGAGGACTGCGTATTTACTGGAGACACTTTATTCATAGAGGGCTGTGGGGGATGCCATTATCCAGGCGGTTCGGCTGAGGCGATGTTTGAGAGTATCCAAAAGATCAAGGCTTTGGCTGCCCCGGACTTGCGTGTGTATCCCGGTCATTCCTACGGGGCCGAGCCAGGCCAAACCATAAGAAGGTTATACGATCAGAATATTTACTTTCAATTGGATTCGCGCAAGCATTTTGTCGATTTCAGAATGAGGCCGAATCAGAAAAGCGTATTTAATTTTCGATGATAGGGGAGTGAACAAAGGTGGGGAAATCCATCGTATTTTTATTTTCCGGGCAAGGCTCACAATACTACCAAATGGGCAGGGAATTATATCGAGATCAACCGGTGTTCCGCCACTGGATGCGGCATCTGGATCAATATTATTACGGAATAACCGGAAATTCGGTCATCGACGAGCTGTACGATAAGGATTATCCAATAAGTCAACCATTTGACTCATTGCCGCTCACACATCCCGCCATATTTATGATCGAATATGCCTTAGCCCAGGTATTTATGGAGCAGCAGATCTACCCTGATTATGTGTTTGGTACTAGTCTGGGGGAATTTGCGTCATGTACCGTTGCCGGAGCGCTGGATTACACTTCAGCATTGGAGAGTTTGGTCGTTCAAGCGGACATCGTACAGAATCATTGCGAACCGGGAGGGATGATCGCTATTCTTGAACAAGTATCGCTGTTCCATAGCGAACCGGAGCTTTATCGGAACTGTGAGATTGCCTCGGTTAATTTTGATAATCATTTTGTCGTTTCAGGGGGAACAGCAGGCCTCTCTGAAGTGGAGGCATATATAAAAAAACGCAAAGTGACGTTTCAGCGGTTACCTATTCATTATGGTTTTCACTCTAAGTGGATAGATCCTGCCGGAGCACTATATAAGCGTTATGCAACCTCATGTTCTTTAAAGTCTCCTCAATCAGGAGTCATATCAGCTCTGGCAGGAGGGGCCTGCGCTTCTTTTGAGTCCGAGCATTTATGGAACGCGGTGCGGGAACCGATCCGCTTTCGCGATGCCTTGAAAACTTTGCTGCCCATGGAGGATAAGATTTTTGTGGATTTGGGGCCAGGGGGAACACTTGCAACCTTCATAAAGCACAATCATTCGTTATTTGGCCCGGATGGAGTCCAGAGTTTACATTCGGTTCTTAGTCCTTTTCACAAGGATATGAACAGGCTGGAGCAGGTACTGTCCAAAATAAAATGGGAACGGGTAACGACATGATGGCAAAGTGAGATTCGGTTGTCGAAACCAAGATTATTTTGCGATTGCCCGAGAAATAAAACCTGCGCTTCATGATAGTAATAGTAATTTTATTGCGATTGAATGATAAATATATCAACGGTGGATGGAATCTGGCTCAAGATGGTATTGGAGGTTCAGAGAATGGAACGTTTGGAGATCATCTCCGATAAGCTAAAGCTGCTGGGAGATAAGACAAGACTGACGATTCTGATCTTGCTAACAGAGAGGGAGTGGTGTGTGTGCGAGTTCGTTCACGTGCTGCATATGTCACAACCAAGTGTCAGCCAACATTTAAGAAAACTGAAATCTCTGGGAATCGTGAATGAAGAAAGGCGCGGACAATGGGTATATTACTCGCTCAATGTTGCAGACAAGCCATACATTCAGGCCGTATTGAATGAGATGCCGTCTCCACAAGATATGCTTAAGCAGTTGAACAAAAGTGATATGAAATATTAATGTGATTAACGATGGTCACATTGTTCAATTGCCAGGCTTTTTTTATTCTAAATATAATCATATAGTTATATTATGATGTGAGTTTCGTTGTAACCTTTTGTTGAACAGAAGTCTTGAAAGTCCGCGCGAACAGCGGCGTAAAGTAAGTCAAACAGCAGCATATCGGCATAAGATGAAGACGGGGCAACTTGAAATGGTTGCGGCGTCTTTTTTGCGTTATTGCACTAAAGTTGCAGGCACCCCTCCTTTTCAACTAATATTTAGAGAGGGAACGGAACTTCTAGTATGTAATCAGCAAGCGATATTTAATTACGATCGAGTCAAAAACGACTCTGAATCACACAATCGAAAGGAAGTATCCCATGAATTCTTTGCAAATCGAACAGCTCAAAATCATTCGGAATGAAATTACCCGTTTCATGATGAAATACAAATTCGCATTAGATGAGATTGAAACCAAAATGGAAATATTGAAAGAGGAGTTCCAGGCTCTTCATGATTATAGCCCGATTGAACATACGAAATCCCGCCTGAAGTCACCGGAAAGCATCATGAAGAAACTGCTTCGTAAAGGCGGAAACATATCCCTAAGCTCGATTGAGGATAACATTAAGGATATCGCAGGTTTAAGGATCACCTGTTCTTTTATTTCCGACATTTACAAAATCAGCGATATGCTGCAGCAGCAAAGCGACTTAACGGTTCTTAATGTGAAGGATTATATCAAGAATCCGAAGCCGAACGGATACCAAAGCCTGCATCTTCTAGTAGAAGTACCGGTGTACTTCTCCGACAGGGTTGAAAAGGTATGCGTTGAAGTTCAGATTCGAACCATTGCCATGGATTTCTGGGCAAGCCTGGAGCACAAGATCTTCTACAAATATAATAAGTCGGTTCCTCAGCAGCTGCTGGAGGAACTGAAGAATGCAGCGGATACCGCCAATGCGCTGGACCGTCAAATGGAACAATTGCATCATGAGGTACAAGCAATCAAGGATTCAGAGAGTGAGGATTCATTGCTGGAGGAGCTGAAGAGCATTCAGATTAACAATCGCAAGTATGAGCTTCCAGCGGGCTTGCTTGAGGTATTCACGGAGGAGAAATAAGGTTAAGTCTGTTTCGAAGATATCAAGTGCAACATGTTTCATCGGCAGTGGTCCGGGTATATATATCCTAAGTGGGAAGTGGAGTCACATCAACACCAGACGGATAACAAGACTGTTAAAGTCGGAATTACCGAAAGGACTTGATACCCATGAAGCATATAACGAGGAATAAGGAAGGCACCGCCTGAATTATTCCGAAGACATCCTAAGTAATGTAATGATGGTTTGTGAACGGTAATAACCGCTTCCCACTTTAAAAAACTCTGCGAGGCATCTCGTGGAGTTTTTTTCGTTGCATCCCAGCTGGATATGCTGATCTTTTGCTGAAAAGACTGTTCACAATATTGAGGGAATGGCGGCATTCGATGGACTGCTTCTATGATATACTTATGAATTGGATACAATGGTAAGTAACATGGATGAGATTGTAAAGAACCTACATAATTGAGGTGTATATAGTGACAACTATAGTAGTGATCGGCGGCGGCATTACCGGACTTTCAACCTTATACTACCTGCAAAAAGAGTTAAAGCTTCGTCATCAGGAGATGAATCTGGTGCTTATTGAGGCAAGCGAAACGCTTGGAGGGAAAATTCGAACCGTTCAGAATGGCGAGTTTATTATGGAAACCGGCGCGGATTCCATCGTGTCCCGAAAAACGAATGTGGCACCGCTCTTGGAGGAGCTTCAGCTAACGGATCAGGTTGTGTATAATGCCACGGGAACCTCTTTTATTTACACAAGCGAGGGACTGAAGAAAATTCCGGACGAGAGTGTGTTTGGTATACCGCTTAGCCTGAGGTCGCTGGCCGAAAGTGAGCTCGTATCCGCGGAGGGGAAGGTAGTGGCGCTCAAAGATTATTACACGCCCAATGAGACATTCACCAGGGATGATTCGCTGGGGGAGTTTCTTGAAGCATTTCT
Organism: Paenibacillus glucanolyticus NBRC 15330; assembly: GCF_004000885.1. Classification (GTDB taxonomy): domain Bacteria; phylum Bacillota; class Bacilli; order Paenibacillales; family Paenibacillaceae; genus Paenibacillus_AQ; species Paenibacillus_AQ glucanolyticus. The sequence continues at coordinate 407,232 of NZ_BIMC01000001.1, read as the reverse complement.
TGGCAAGGAGATTGTGCAGAAGCAGATCGCTCCGGTCATATCAGGGGTGTATTCCGGAGATCTTCATGACTTGACCATTGCCTCCACCTTCCCCTATTTGCTTGATTACAAAAATACATATGGCAGCATCATGGGCGGCCTCGCAGAGAATAAGCAGAAGTATCTGGGTGCGGGAAACAAGAAATTCATCTCCTTCAAAGGCGGCGTCTCGGCTTTGATTGATGCCCTGGAAGATACGGTTTCTCAAGCAGGAGCAGAGATTTACAAAGGAACGGCAGCAGCGAAGCTGAAGAAATTAGCTGATGGCTATGAAATTGCACTCTCCAACGGAGAAAAGCTTGAAGCCGATTATGTTGTGCTGAGCACGCTGGCTTCATCTGCGAAGGAATTGCTGCAAGATCCACACCTTAACGAAGACTTCGATCAGCTGTATACCAAATCCCTCATCAGTGTGTATCTTGCTTTTGATATACAAGATGAAGAACTTCCTTATGATGGCACAGGATTCATTACGGGCAAAGGCACACATTTGAAGTGTGATGCCTGCACCTGGACCAGTCGGAAATGGGAGCATACCTCCGAGAACAAGCGATTATTGATGAGATTGTTCTACAAGAGCTCCAATCCGCATTATGAGGAGTTAATCCGGTTAACGGACGATGAATTGAAGCAGGTCGGGATGGAGGACATCAACCGCAGCTTGGGTATTACGGCAGAGCCGGTCTCCTGTGAAGTTACGAAGTGGCATGACGACATGCCGAATTACCATTTGAAGCACAGACAGGTTGTAGAATCATTGGAGCGCAAACTAAAAGATTCGTATCCTAACGTGATTCTTGCGGGATGTTCTTACTATGGGGTAGGCATCCCGGACTGTATTGCGAATGGTGAGAATACGGCTGGTCAGATTATGGAACGTAATCAGGAGGCAAACACATGACCATCTACATTGCACTGCTTCGAGGGATCAATGTCGGCGGCCACCATAAAATAAAAATGGCCGATTTAAGGAAGATGCTGGAGGGCATGGGGCTAACCCATGTACAAACCTACATTCAGAGCGGAAACGTACTGTTTCAATCCGCGGAATCCAAAGCAGCTCTGCGTGCAAAGATGGAGCAGGGCATACTTGAAGTGTTTGGCTTCCCGGTGCCGGTGCTGCTCAGAACCTCCTCGGAAATCGAAGGGATTATTCGGAATTGTCCTTTCTCAGAAGAACGTATTCGCCTTGCCGAGGAAGCCTCAGAGTTTGAAAGCCTGTATGTTGCCATGCTGCCAGAAGTACCTGCAGTTGAAGAGGTTGAGAAGTTGAAGAACTATGAGAACGACAAGGAAGCCTTTGAAGCGATAGGTGAAGAGGTCTATTTATTATTTAAGGAAAGCGTCCGGAATTCCAAGCTGGCAGGGCAATTATCCAAGCTCAGTCTACCCGTCACGATGCGGAATTGGAAAACGATGAACAAGCTGGCACAGCTGGCCATGGAGATGCAGAATGAGCCGCCTCAATAGTTGAATGGGGCGAACTCGCATCGATGAGAAATCAACGCTCAGACATAATGGTTTTGAAAGAGAGTTGTTTCGTTTATTGAGGATCGGGTAAATATAGAATAAGTGGGAAGTGGTATTGTCAATCGACGGACGGAAGAACTTGATGTCATTCCGAAAGGCAGTTGATTCGCCATGAACACTCGCAAAAGGAGAAGAAGAGCGAGATTTCTTCGATTCTTTTCAGGTAAGGCACCCTAGCAATTGGAAAATTGCTGCATAACGAACTTCAAATCGCTTCCCACTCATAAGGATCCTGCGATATCATTCGCGGGGTCTTTTTTTTGTGCAGTAAATGGAGCCCAAGTCCATATCTAATAGTAAAGAATGCCTGACAAATGGTTCCCTGTGACTAGAGGTGGAAGGGACTACCGGGACTAATATATCATTTATCAAATTTTACATAAAGTGGTTTAAAAACCGGGTAGAATATGCAATTATTGATTTCAGGAGGTGATGGGGTAACGCAACTCCTCGAGGGGACAACCTGAATCGAGCGTTGTGAAGGAGCTTGTGATGAAAACGCTTTAATTTTAAATTTGGAGATCCCATGGAGACCTGGAGAATTGGGAAACTGAATTGATTGCTCAACAAATCATTTCTAGGAGGTTTTCCATGTCTAAGATCGTCCTTAATCGATGTATTTCCTGCTTCTTGATTCTCTGTATCGTCTTATCAGCCTCGTTCACCGTTGGCATCGGACAAGCTTCAGCCGAGCAGCTGGCTACAGGCAATACCGTTCCGGAGCTGTTAATTACTGAACTTGTACCTGATTCTACAAATGTTGGAACTGCAGATGGATACGAATTTATTGAAGTGTATAACAATACCGATCAGGCCATCGATTTCAGCAATTACAAAATACGCTACCGTTATTTGGAGAGTGACACCCTCTGGGCGCACGTCCCTGATGAGGTGACCATTCCAGCCGGCGGTACGCTGGTGTTCTGGATTATTAACGGTCAGAACAATAAATCAACGATTGGCGATTTTAATAATAACTATGGCACCCAGCTGACTGAGAACACCGATGTGGTGAAAATATTCTCAGGTGGTATGTCCAATTCGCGCATGCGGGAGCTCATGGTAGTGACCAACACCGGGCGACCGATCGTGTCTGCATTCTATAATGACGGAGAAGTCCATAACGGTCCTGATCTGGGGATCTTCTATAAATATCCTGAGGACGGCAGCCTGAAGATGCAGCGGATCTCCCAACTGGAGCATCTGGCAACGCCGGGTTCATTACAGCATTCTGAGGTGCCGTCGGAGCCGGTACATATCGATATAACGAAGGAACCGACCGTGACGAACCGCACGACAGCCATGGACGTAGAGCCGGGAGATAATCTGGAGATAATTGCCGAGGCCCATGATGCGCGAATGGTCACTTCTGTGGCATTATCTTATCGTGTCGATGATCAAAATGATTACACGGTCGTTCAGCTCCAGGAAGGAAAGCAAGATTTCCGGCATACGATCTCTTATCTTGAACTGCTGGGACACCGTAAACTGGAGTATTTCTTCACGGTGTCCAATACGTTTAAAGAAGTGGAGAGCCCCAAGTATGAGGTCGATCTGACAGGGAATGGAGCAAGCGCCAGATTGAACCTGGATCATCAACAAACGGTAACCGGCACAACGTACATTCGGGGCGCCGCAAATGGTGCGGAATCCAACGACCTGGAGCTTTTTATAGATGGACAGAGGGTTCAAGGTGTGCCTGTCATGGAGCACTCAGCCTACTTTGTATTTGAAGCGGATGGTATCGATGATGGGATCAACACGGTAACCATCGGCAAGGACGTTCTCTACAAGACCGAGGCTAATATAGATGGCTATCGAACGATCGCTGTCCCGATTGAACCCCAGTGGCTGACAAGCGGCATTAACGAAATAACGCTTCGGGCAGGCGACAATGAGCGAACCTACTTCGAGGATAACAAGCCTGCTGGGAACATGGATGACTTCAATGCCCGAAATGTACGACTTCTGTTAGGAGACGGAACGGAGATACGGGATCCGCGATACAGCGACCCTGCGCTGATTCATGATCTGGGTGATGACGGACGGTTTCTGCCGCTGGTTGAATTTTATTTTGACATTCCGGCGGATAAGGTAAAAGCTTTGTCGTATGCGTGGGATACCTCACAAGTCACGGACGGGCAGCATACGGTCCAACTGAACATAAAGGGCCAGTCTGGAGTATCTGCCACCGTTCAGTCCGATAATCATGGGCCGGAAATCAATGTGAGTGTAGAAGAGGGAAAGTCTTATAAGGGGAGCATCCCGATCGAAGTATCCGCTATGGATAACGTATCCGGCGTGGATCGTATGGAGGTCACACTGGACGGTCGATTAATCGAGGTGCCATACGCGACTTCATCATCGGAGCTTGCACCTGGTGATCATAAGCTGGAGATTCGCGCAGTGGATAAGATCGGCAACAGTTCGGAACGCTCCGTTACGTTTAACACTGCTCAGGAGCATCCGAATGTACCGGTCTTGGTGTCACCAGCGGATAAGGAGACAGGAACAGGGCTTTCGCCAGAGCTGAAGGTTCAAGTCAGTGATCCATCGAATGACGAGCTTGAGGTTTCCTTCCATCAGGCGCATACGTATCACTCGTTAAGCGGTGATCGAGTGAAGTTGTCCAAGAACGCTTCGGATGAAGAACCGCCCAAGGTCAAGCTTCCGGCTGGCGAAACCGTATTGACAGAAGAGGAATTGAAACTCATCTCCGAGTCCAACGATCAATATGTTACCGTGGATTCTACATCCCAGTTCCCTTACATCCGCTTCGAGGTTGACCTGGAGCAAGCCGCCGAACCAGGCGACGTCGTCGAAGTGGGCTGGGAAGGACATACCGTTTCTGGTCGCAAGGTCACGATGTACGCGTGGAATTACAATACAAGCAAGTGGACGGAAATCACGAAACATATCGCCCAGTCCGAAGATGATTTTACGCTTCGTGGAGAATTGGCCGCAGCTGACTACGTGCGGAGCAACCAGGTGGATGTCATCGTACAGGATGAAATTCCCACCCGAGGTGATTATGACTATACCTTTGTCTGGGTATCGGATACCCAGTTCTTGACAGAGCTGTACCCGCACATTCAACAGAAACAATTCGACTGGATCGTCGATTCCATGGATGATATGAATATTAAATATTTGTTCCATACCGGTGACATCGTAAATGATCCGACGGCGCAATATCAGTGGGAACGAGCCGACAGATATATGAACATGCTGGAGAATGCAAACTTGCCTCATGGCGTGCTTGCCGGTAATCATGACGTGGGTAGTTATGATTGGGATTACACGACCTACAGTCAATATTTTGGAGAGGACCGCTATAAGAATCAGCCTTACTACGGTGGCTCCTACAAGGATAATCGCGGTCATTACGACCTCATCTCCGCCGAAGGCAACGACTACATCATGATGTATATGGGATGGGGAGTCGAAGACGAGGACATAAAGTGGATGAATGAGGTTCTGGCTGAGTACCCGGACCGAATCGCGTTTCTGAATTTCCATGATTACATGCTTGCCAATGGAACGCGTTCCGGTGTAGGAAACAAGTTATACAAAGAAGTGGTCGTCCCGAACCCGAATGTAGTTGCTGTTCTGAGCGGGCATTACACGGGAGCCAGTCTGCTCAAGAATGAGCTGGATGATGACGGTGACGGTACGCCGGACAGAACCGTCTATCAGATGCTTGCGGACTACCAGGGACATGCCGATGGTGGCAGCGGCTATCTGCGCTTGCTGCATTTTGATAAGGAAAGCAATCAAATTTACGTGAATACGTATTCTCCATACCTGGATAAGTACAATTATTATACAAATCCAGGAGTGGACGAGTTTACGATGAATCTGGATCTTGAGCCGAAGCTGAAAAGGGTGGCAACGGATTCGATTCAAGTGAATCATCTGAAAGGAGCGGCTTTGGGTGCACCGCAGAAAGTTGCCAGCGGTGCAGAGGTGACGCAGCCATGGACGGGGCTTCAATCGAACGGGACGACGTATTCCTGGTATGTTCTTGCACAGGATGAATTCGGCGGGAGAACCGTATCGGATGTTTGGTCATTCACAACCGAAGGCGGGGAGCTTCCTGCTCCGACGAATCTGAAGGCACTGCGAGTGACATCCTCCTCGGTTCAGTTGGGCTGGGATTCTGTGAACCATCCGGACCAGCAGGTCGCGGGCTACAATATCTATCAGAATGGTCAGCAGACAGCGACTGTAACGGAGAGTGTGTATGAAGCGACAGGGCTGATGGCAGACACGGTATACGAATTCCAGGTAACTACCCTGGATGAACAAGGGAACGAATCGGATCGAAGCGACAGGTTAACGATTACAACGAATGCTGAGGTCATTTCGGGTGCGCCTGTATGGTCATCCGGAGAGTTGAAGGTTACGGACATTACGCCAATAAGTGTAACCTTGGGCTGGCCGGAGGCGAATGCACCTGATGGCGTGGATGGCTATCGCGTCTATCAGAATGGTCGGAGTGAACCGGTGGTTACCGTGACGAACGACGTGTATTCACATACCGTCTCCAGCCTGGAGCCGGATACGTTGTATCACTTTACGGTAAAAGCCTATAATGCGGCTGGAGAGAGCCATGGACTTCATCAATCGGTTACAACTCCGGCGGCAGCTGTAGATAAAAGAGAGCTGAAAAGGTGGATCGCTTTGGCACAGCAAAGGCTCGATGAAACCCAAGAAGGCTCATCGCCGGGCCAGTACCCGGCAGCCGCACGATTCGCTTTACGGACTGCCATTGCGAGTGCCAGTGTCGTAGCGGAACAGGATCAAGCCACAGCCAAGGATGTAGAGGATGCAGTGATAGTATTGCAGGCTGCAATCCGTGCCTATAACGTTTCGGTTATTCCTTCATCGGAGAATCCTCCATCTTCAGGTTCAGATTCTTCCGGAGGCATCGTACGGTCAGGCAACACAAACCTGAAAGGCCTTGAAGTGATCATTGGCGGCAAGGCGGTAGAACTATCTCCTGCGTTCAACCAGAATACAACGGAGTATCGGCTTGAAACGGAAGCCGAATCGGTACAGCTCCGTGTTGGCGCTGCGCACAGCGGAGCCAAGGTGCTTCTGGGTGATGAAGCCGTGAAGCCGGATCAGCTGATCGCCTTAACGGAAGGGGATAACATTCTGAGGTTGGTAGTTCAAGCCGAGAATGGCGCGACAAAGGTCTATCAGTTGAACATTCATCGTAAAGCTAAAGAGACAGAAGCAACGAAGCCCGATCCCAAGCCGGCAGGGTTAACGGACATCGGTGAACACTGGGCCGCGTCAGCCATTGAACAAGCCGTTCAGCTTGAGATTGTTGGAGGTTACCCGGACCAGACCTTCAGACCGGACCGTCAGGTAACCCGTGCTGAATTTATGGTGATGCTGGCAAAAGCCATGGAGGGCCACGGGAATTCCGCGACGCTGAACTTCAAAGATAGTTCCCTCATCGGACCTTGGGCGCTTGAAGCCGTTCAATGGGCCGTATCCGAAGGTATCGTGAAGGGATACGAAGATCGTTCATTCCGTCCGAATCAAACCGTTAACCGTGCAGAGATGGCGGTCATACTTGTGAGATACCTGGGACTGAGCTTGGGGGATGCGGAATCTTCCTTCCGAGATCATAGCAACATTCCTGCCTGGGCAGAGAAGGAGATATCCGCTGCTGTTGATGCCGGTATCGTGAATGGCCGCTCGGGTAACCGATTTGCTCCACTTGAATCCGCGACTCGCGCGGAAGCGGTTATGATGATTCTTCGCATGCTCGAGAAAGTGGAGAAATAACGAGTTATTCAATGAACAAGAGGCTTTCGCCCAAGCATATTCATGGGTGAAGGCCTCTTTTACATGAGGAGATTCATCGATATTCATTCCACTATCGAAGCCGATAAAGCGATAGGAGAATCGTAACCTGCAAGAGTGGACGCTTGAACAAACGTGCGCTCTTGCAGGTTATTTTTTTATCCAATGATTAAACGCTCTGTCCCTTTACCTTCAATAAGTAGGCCAGCCCTGGGCGTCCCAGTTCAGGTCATTGATGAGCAGCTTCGGCGTACCGTTGTCCGTTGCGTCATAAGCATGTCTAATGATGATGTTGTTATACACATCTTGGTGTCCGGGCCCCTTCCAGACGGCATTGCCGCTGTCCATGATCGTGCCGCCGCCGTTCATCATGCTGGTTCCGTTCTTGTCTACGTAAGGGCCCGTGATATTGGCAGAACGGCCATAAGCGATTTTATAAGTGCTGTTCACGCCCTGACAGCAGGAATCAAAGGAGGCAAACAGATAATAGTAACCGTTTCGGTAGATGATCGTTGGCGCTTCTACGGCACCGCCGTTGTTAGGACGTGAGGCAATGGAATAAAGCGTGCCTGTCGGTTTCATCGTGCTTGCATCCACGCGTGTCAGCTTCAGTCCGCTCCAGAACGAACCGTAGGCGAGCCAAGGGTTACCGTCCTTGTCAATCGTCAGGGTGGGATCGATTGCATTATAGTTGTTAGATGATGTCGTCCGTGTAACCAGACCGTCGTCGCGCCAATTGCCTGAGGTGATGCTGGTTGTCGAAGTCAAGCCGATGGCGGATGTGTTGGACCCGAAGGACGAGATCGAATAATAGAGCCAGTAACGACCGTTGAAATATTCAATATCGGGTGCCCAGAGATCATTCGTGCTCTGATTCGGTACATAGGTCTTCCACCAGGAAAGCGGAGAGGAAAATACCTGATTGGCCCTGGTCCAGTTCGTGCCGTTGCTGGATTTCAGCAGCTGAATGCCCTGTCCTGTTGAGAAGGTGTACCATGTATTCCCTTCCTTGATGATCGTTGGATCGTGAACGACAATATCACCGCTAAGGTTCCAGAAAGCGCCGAATGCCGACTGTGCGCCCGTGACGCACAACCCAATGGCAAGCACAAGCGAAGTAAGCCATTTTCTCTTCTTGTTCATTCGTTATATCCTTCCTTTCAATCTGAATTAGAGAGAACGAATCCGTGAAACACTTCTAGAATAAATCACCTCCGATTTGTTTGAAATTTATTTCATGTTAGTATAAATCGATTTATGTTATTATAAATTATAAAAGCGCTTCCAGTATAAGTAAAGTACAAATTCTATGACAAGATCGACCCGCCTGTTCAACTGAATATTGGCTGTGGAATACAGAAGATTCAGGTCTAGTCTTCTATATACAAACAAAGCCCCGCGAACCTCGCAGGGCTTTGTTTCGTGTTTGTATTCCAATCGTAATCAGACCCAGCGTCCGCCGCGGAATACTGGCTCAACCGTGCCGTCCGCCAGCTCGCCATCAATGTCGAGCTCAGCAGACCCGATCATGAAATCGACATGCGTCAAGCTGACATTGGCTCCACGAGCCAGCAGTTCCTCCTTGCTCAGCTTGGTACCGCCCTCTATATTGACCGGATAGGCGCTGCCAAGTGCAAAGTGACAGGAGGCATTCTCATCAATCCCGGTGTTATAGAACACCCGATTCAGTTGAGAGATCGGCGAGTCATGCGGAACGAGCGCCATTTCCCCGAGATAGGATGCACCCTCGTCCGTGTCGAGCAGTGTTGTGAGATGCTCCCGTCCGGATTCGGCTTCATACTCGACTACCTTGCCGTCCTTGAAGGTAAGCTTGATGCCTTCAACCAATCGGCCATTCAGATTGAGTGGAAGCGTACTGGTTACGGTACCGTTCACGCCTGTACGGTGCGGCATCGTATAGATCTCTTCTGTTGGCATATTGGCAACAAAATATACGCCGACTTCGTTCTCATCGCCGCCGCCGAGCCATAGATATCTCTCCGGCATATCAACACGCAAATCGGTTCCCGGTGCGCGGTAGTGAAAGCTCTTGTAGCGCTTTGCGTTCATGTGATTTTGTCGCAGCTTCAGTTGAGCTATATGATCGCGCCAGGCTGCTACCGGATCGTCGTTTCCGACACGGGTCATCTGGAATACGGCCTCCCACATGGCTGGAACCCGCTCTTCTTCAGGGAGGTCTGCAAACACTTTATTAGCCCATGCACGCGTAGGCGCCTTAATGAGCGACCAGCTGATTTTGTTGTTGCGCACATAATCCTGGTATTTCTCGCTGGCTACAGCGGCAGCTTTTACAGCCGTAGATACTTTGGCTGAGTCAATTCCACGGAACAGCTCAGGATCCGGTACCTTAATGCGCAGAATGGCACCTCCGCCTTCGGCAAGCTGCTGCATGGCATCTGCCTGCCACTGTGGATAATACCCGAAGGAATCGTCAGGTGCCTTCTCATAACGAATTCGGGTGATTTTCTCGTCTTCCCAATCGACTTGCACATATTTGGCGCCCGCATCATATGCCTTGGCTACGATGTGGCGGGTCAAATCTACGGTTTCAATGGGCGCATTGACGATTAGAACTTGACCTGGCTGAACGTTTACGCCCACTTTAATGACCAGCTCCGCGTATTTCTCCAGATTTTTCTCGAAATTGTCCATATGTAGATGTCCTCCATTTCAGATGTACACTTTATTCTATCACGTTAACAGTAGACACTAAACAAATGGATGATGGCGATATCGGCAATTGCCTCTTTTTCTTGTCCAGAGTAAGGGAGATTTGTCTCCGAAGCAGATGTTTCAATTCATGCAGTGAGCAATCTGACTGTCCACATTGTTTAACTTTGCCTCGTAGAAGGAGAGCATTTCCTCGCAGTATTCGTAAGCATCGGGCGAAGCCACCTCACCGCGGAGTAATACCCGTATTTGATCTGTGGTCAGACCGAGCTTCAAGTACAATGGAATCATCTTGACCCGTTCGATCGCGGATGCGCGTTAAAATCGCGGTAATCATTGTCCAGTCTGTCGGCTTCCAGCAGTCTTTTTTGCTCATAGTGCCGGATGGAGCGCATGGACATGACTGTGTTGTGATAATTCGCTGATCTTCATTCCATGTGTATCTCCCTACTTAAATTAGATAACCAGATTATCGCTACGAGCTGCCTGTGCTTTAAGGATGGGGGTTCTCTGAACAATTTATATAAATAGAATTCCCGTGCAAAAGTGTGACAATCAGCTGTCATACATTCTGGATTACACTGACTTTAGTAAATAAGGAAACGTACTGAGAAGGAGTGTTTGAGAAACGTGAAAACGAATCAAGTTAACAAACTGCCCATCGTGCTTGCCGGGCTGCTGCTCGCCATCCTGATGGCTTCCATGGACAATACGATTGTAGCGACGGCCATGGGAAATATCGTGGGAGAGCTCGGCGGACTCGATCATTTCGTATGGGTGACCTCCGCTTATATGGTCGCTGAACTGGCAGGAATGCCGATCTTCGGAAAGCTGTCCGATATGTATGGGCGCAAAAAGTTTTTTGTATTCGGGATGATTGTATTTATGCTGGGCTCCGTGCTGTGCGGAACGGCAAGCTCCATTACGGAACTGGCGCTGTATCGTGCGGTGCAAGGAATCGGCGGCGGGGCACTCATTCCGATTGCATTCGCCATTATGTTTGATACGGTTCCGCTTGAGAAGCGCGGCAAGCTTACAGGTTTGTTCGGAGCTGTGTTCGGGTTATCGAGTATATTTGGCCCGCTGGCAGGGGCATACATTACGGATCACATCACCTGGCAGTGGGTGTTCTATATCAATTTGCCCATTGGAATCGTGGCTTTCATGATGGTCACGCTGTTCTACAAGGAGTCGCATGAGCGTTCCAAACAACCAATTGATTGGATGGGAGCAACCACTCTCCTGACAGGCGTTATTTGCTTCATGTTTGCACTGGAGCTTGGCGGCAAGCAATTGGCATGGGATTCCTGGATTTTGATTTCCTTGCTCGCTGCTGCTGCCGTTATGCTGGTTGTTTTTGTTCTAGCCGAGAGAAGGGCAAAGGAGCCAATCATATCATTCAGCCTGTTTAAGAATAAACTCTATACGTCCAGTGTGTTATGCGGTTTATTCAGTGGCGGATCGTTTATCGTGGCTTCCGTATATATACCGATCTTTATCCAAGGCGTACTTGGGGGAAGCGCAACCAACTCGGGTCTCGTTCTGCTGCCGATGATGCTGGGCTCCGTCATAACAGCTACGGTGAGCGGTTTTCTGATGAGCAGAATATCTTATCGAAACATCATGATTCCAACACTGGTCCTGTTCACGGGGGGCATGGTGCTCGCCTCGACGCTGACGGCGGAATCAAGCCGGCTGATCGTCACCTTATACATGGTGCTAATTGGGCTTGGCATCGGGGGCTCGTTCTCTGTGCTGGGAACCGCTGTGATGCATGGCTTGTCTTATAAACAGCGCGGCATGGCCACCTCGACCTTCAATTTCACGCGGTCGCTCGGTATGACGATTGGGATAACGGTGTTTGGGTTGATACAGAGCCGCTCTTTTGCGGGTTCCTTAACATCGGGCGGAGCGAACAACGGTCACCTTCCTGAGGGATTTAATCTGCAGGATCCCCACGCGCTGTTGGCACCGGAGACTCGTGCGCTGATTCCGGCGGAGCTGTTAAAACCGATATCGGACTCACTGGCATCCTCCATAGCTGCAACGTTCGCCTGGGCTATTGCTCCTGCCGCGTTAGCGCTTCTTGCCGCAACGTTTATGGGACGCAAGAAGATGGATGAATCCGCAGAGGTGAAGGAGGCTGTCGTTGATTCGGCAGAGGAAGTCGAAGAATCCCAGGATCGGGAGAAGCTGGTCTTGGTTCCATAACAAGATAGCTTCGCCGTAGTTCATCATATGATAAGAGCTGCCTGCCGGTGTTCAGCCGATCAGGCAGCTCTGTTGCTATTAGCTCTTAATGGCGCCTGCCGCAATATCTGAAATGAATTGCTTGCTGATAAACAGGAACATGACGATCAGCGGAATGACGGCGAGAAGGGTGCCGGCAATAACCATCGAGTAGTCGGTGGTGTAGATTCCGTTCAATGAGGAGAGTGCAACCTGTAAAGTGAATTTACTCTCATCGTTCAGAATGATGAGTGGCCAGAGATAATCATTCCACACGCCGATAAACGTGAAGGCGGCCAGGAATGAAAGAGCAGGCCGCAGAATAGGCAGCGATATATTCCAGTACAGGCGGAAGAATCCGCAGCCATCGATTTTACCGGCATCCAGCAGCTCCGATGGAACCGACTCCTGCGCATACTGTCTGATCCAGAAGATCCCGAAAGCGTTTACCATTCCCGGAATAATCAAAGCTTTGTAAGAGCCCACCCATCCAAACTCGGCCATGATAACAAACGATGGCACCAGAGATAGCTGGGCCGGGGCCATCATGGTGGCGAGAAGCAGGACGAACAGCCATTTTTTGCCCGGAAATTGGAATTTAGCAAACGTAAAACCAGCCAGGGAATCAAAGAACAACACCAGAAGTGTGCACGCAGCAGCTACGAACAGGGTGTTCCAGAAGGCCCCGAAAAAGTCGATGCTGCTGAGTACCCTGGACACGTTATCTAACAAGTGGGGACCGAACCATAATTTAGGAGGAAAGCTGTAAATATCCGAAGTGGTGCGTGTCGCCATAACAAGCAGCCAGTAGAAGGGAAAGATTGACAAGAGCAGTCCGGCGATTAATCCGAGATGCAGCAGAATGGATTTCCATTTGAACATACGATTCACCCCCATTATCAGTCATTGGAAGGATTGCCCTGCACCATTTTCCAGTTCACGATGGAAAAGAGGGCAATGAGCACGAACATACCCCAGCCGACAGCAGCGCCATATCCGAAATAGTTATTGACGAAGGCTTCACGGTATAAATACAGAACGATTGTCAAACCGCCGCCGCTTACGCCGCCGTCATTCCCGACAAGCACTTGTGGTTCGGTAAAAATCTGCATGCCGCCGATCGTTGATGTAATAACCGTAAAGAGAATGATCGGTCTTAAATTCGGAATGGTGATTTTGAAAAAGGATTGTATGCCTGAAGCTCCGTCGATCTTGGCTGCCTCGTACAGAACCGTGGGAATGCTCTGCAATCCGGCGAGATAAATAATGGCGTTATACCCCGCCCATCTCCAGATGACCATCACCGAAATGGCAAGCTGGATGCCCCATGTTTTGTTCAGCCACTCCACGGAGTTCAGGCCGAACAGAGACAGTATATAGTTGAGCAGACCGTAGTTGTTGGAGAATACCGTGCCGAATACAATGGCAACAGCGACGAGAGACGTGACGTTCGGCAGGAAATACCCGATCCGGAAAAATGTGCGGAACCGCACAAACGATGCATTGAGAAGGAAAGCAACAACTAACGCAATAAATAGCATCGGTATCGTGGAGTAGATCCAGATGAGCAGCGTGTTGCCCACAGCTCTCCAGAATTCAGGATCGGTTAACATGAATTGATAGTTATTGAGGCCGTTAAAGGTCATCTCACCGATGCCATCCCACTTTTGAAAGGACAGAAACATGGAGAAGGCGATCGGGAACAATCCGAAAATGGCAAACAAGATGTAAAAAGGGGAGATCGCCAGATATTCCTTGCGATGTTTCCATATTTGAGCAGATAACCGGTCCTGTGACTTTGATTTCTTCGGAACAGGTTTGTGTTCCACGGGTGTATGATTCAGCAGTGGATTATCCATCGTACTGTAACCTCCTGTAGCGGTTGGTATTTAAGTACTCATAGCAATCGAGGGTTGCAATGGGTTGAACACCGGCACGAAGATTCAGCGCAGCAATTCTTTTTTGACCCTTGCCAGCGCATCCTTCCATGCTTTATCGGGATTTTTGCCCTCAAGTGCAACGGAAGAAAGCTCTCGATTGACAATGCCGTTTAAATTTGCGTATTTCCCGCCGAAGTAAGCAGGTTTGACGTTGCGCGCAGATTCCGAGAATACTTCACCTGTGGCCTGATTTCCGAAAAATTCTTCGGTTTCCTTCATCACAGGGGCGTCCAGTGCTTCCGTGGCGGAAGGAAAGAGATTGATTTTCTTGAAGGATTGAACCTGATTCTCCGGATTCTGAATATACTTCATGACATCAAACGCCTCTTGCGGATATTTACTGGTCTTCATGATGGCCAGGAAGGAACCGCCATTGTTGCCGTCTCCACCCGGTGCGCGTGCTACCTTCCATTTGCCGCTTGTATCCGGTGCTGCCTGCATTAGAATCTCCTTCATCCATACCGCACCGACAAAGGAAGCGATTCGTCCATTGTTCATGGCGGCATTCCATTCAGAGGAGGAGGTGGTGGTATTGGCACTCAGTTTCATCTGTGATGCTGTAACTGCTGTATCCCAAGCCGTCTTCATCGAGGACTCAGGTGACTCACCGATAAATGACCCATCCTCGGCAAAATATATATGGTCAGACTGGGCATTAATCTGAGTGTAGATGTTGGTGATGTTGTCGAGCATTTTTACTTTATTGTCAAAATGCTCTTGCAGTTTCAGCCCTGCCTCGAAATATTGATCCCAGGTGTTTATCTGTGCATACACATCATCAGGTTCGGACGGCAGACCGGCTTCCTCGAACAAATCCGCCCGATAATAGAGGGCAGTTGGCCCCGTATCGATCGGAAGCGCTATCATGGAACCTTCCGGGGTAACGCCAAGCTTCCATTTCCAATCGAGGAAATCGGGCTCGATTTCCTTGGCACCAAGCTCATACAGATCATAGAAGCGATCCGAGCTGGTAAACAGCTCTGCCACCCAGTCGTTAAAAGCAACGATGTCCGGTCCTCCGGAACCGGCAGCCAGCGTTGTTTTGAGCTTGGATTTGAAATCGCCTCCGATTTTTTGGGCATTGATACGGATACCCGGAAACTTTTGCTCGACGGATTTGATCAGCTCGTCGTCCAGGCTTCGGTTCCAATACCAGAGTGTAAGCGTTTTCGTTTTTTCGCTTGAAGTTGTTCCCGCGCAACCGCTGATTAACAAGATAAGAATAAGTAACCCTAAGCTAACCATCCTGCGTGTGTTCACTATCGTCAGCCTCCTAACGTGGTGAAATCAGTCATGCTTAAATCTTATTCAGTTACCAAGCTCGCGTGAGTAAAAATATATGATTAAGATAATAAACAATAGACTAAAAATTGAAACATTCCATATAAAGGAATAATTGCATAGCGCATGGAGACAATATCAAAGATTGACCAAAAATATGGAGTAGGAAGTGAAGGACAAGATGACAACGGCAAGAGATATTATGAGCTCGAATGTAAAAGTATGCACGCCTCAGGATTCTGTATCCACAGCAGCCCAAATTATGCGAGACATCAACTGTGGTTCTGTGCCCGTCTGTGAAGGAAAGAATGTTGTGGGGATGATTACGGACCGGGATATCGTCATTAAATCGGTGGCTGATTCCAAGGATATCAACACCGTGACGTGTCAGCACTGTATGACAACGAATGTTGTGAGTGCCTCTCCGGATACGGATGTGCACGAGCTGTCCCGAACGATGGCAGAACATCAGATCCGCCGGATTCCCATCGTGGACCAAGGGGAATTGGTGGGTATGGTTGCTATTGGCGATTTGGCAAAAGTGAATATCTTTGTAAATGAAGCAGGCGATGCACTCAGCCAAATTTCAGAGCAGACGCATTAAGCCTTGTTAAATCAACGTCATCTCGGAATATAGCAGCCCACGGGCTGCTTTTTTTTGTGGCGAATACAGCGAGCTGCCCTCTAATGTATAATGGCCTCCTTTCCAATGTGCGGATTTGTAATTCTTAGAATAACAATTTACACCTGCAGCGGTAACCCCGAGAAGATTGGAAGACGATGCATGGAATAGATATTCCCCCTTTCTTTGACTTTCTTGTATAATGGCTTCAAACCATTCTCATTATAAAATGATAGGGTATGGAAAAGGAGCGTTTTTGATGATCAACAGCTACGATGAGCTTCGGGTGCACGATTTGACCGGAAACCTGAGAGATGATGTGTATCGCTTTCTGCAGGAGCATCATTGTCCAAAAACGGCGGAGCATGTGCTGAAGGTGGGGGATGAAGCCCGCAGAATTGCCGTTCTTTATGACGCAGATCCGGTCGCTGCTGAATATGCCGGGTATCTGCATGATATCAGCGCCATTTTCCCGAACCATGTCCGCATTCAGGTATCCCGCGAGATCGGGCTGGATGTATTGCCTGAAGAACAGCAATTTCCCATGATCATTCATCAGAAAATTTCGTCTTACATGGCCAGGGATCTGTTTGGAATGACCGATCCTGAAATATGGAGTGCAGTCGGCTGTCATACTACCTTGAAAGCTAAGGCTTCACTGCTAGACAAGGTGCTGTTTGTCGCTGATAAGATTGAATGGGATCAGACGGGGAGTCCTCCGTACTTAAGGGATATAACCGAGCAATTACATATTTCGCTTGATCATGCAGCATTTCAATATATTCAGCACTTATGGAATCAGCGTGAATCGCTTGCGGTAGTCCATCCGTGGCTGCAAGACGCATATTATGATTTAAGGGATGCTATTCGTTTAAAGTAATCGGAAATAAATGAAGTTTGGAGGCGGGTTCATGACGCAGATTGCATTGATCTCCGACATTCATGGCAACATTCCTGCACTGGAGGCCGTTCTGGTGGATATACAGCAGCGTAGAGTAGATGCCATCTATTGCTTGGGTGACTTGATTGGTAAAGGCCCGGACGGAGATACCGCAGTTGATATGGTAAGAACCCATTGCCAGCAGGTGATCAAGGGCAACTGGGATGATTTTATTGGCAAGGAAACCGATGATCCGGCCCTGCAATGGCAGCAGCATAAACTTGGAACAGAGAGGCTACAGTATCTTTCCAGTCTGCCTTATACTATCGAGTTCATGATGAGCGGCAAATGGATCCGATTATTTCATGCGTCTCCCCGCAGTGTGTATGAGCGGATACAGCCGTGGCACGAACAGGAGAAGCGGACCACCCTGTTTCACAGCTCCGCGTTATGTGGGAGCGCTAGAATAGCAGATGTCGCCGGTTACGGGGATATCCACAATGCGTTCCACCAGCATCTGGAAGGCAGAACGCTGTTTAATACCGGCAGCGTAGGCAATCCCCTTGAAATGCCGGAAGCCTCGTATGTTATTCTGGATGGAAGCTATGAGAGTGGTATCCCGGCACCCTTGAACATTCAATTTATCCGTGTTCCCTACAATATTGAGCAGGCCGTGCAGGATGCCATTCAATCGGGAATGCCCTCTCCTGAAGATTATATTCTTGAGATTCGAACAGGTCGATATCAAGTCAAGCGGTTATGAATAAGAGGGAATTGATTGCTGTTTGAAGAAGTCTACGATAGAAATCCATACGAATAGATTCCAAGGGGATGGAAAATGAAGAAGACGCAGCTGGTACTGGATGTTGCTGGGGTATTAATCACCAATTTCTCACCCGCATTCTGGCATGATACGACCCGTGCGAATGGAATTACGTTTGGCGAATTGAAGTTGTTGTTTGCAACCGAGATACGTAAACCGTTATGGACAGGTCAAATGAGTGAAGAAGCTTTCTGGAATTGGCTAGCTGGGTATTGTCCTGTAGAACCGAAGGAATTGAAGACGATATTATTTAATAATCTGCACACAATGCCGGCATTTGATCTAGTCCCTGAGTGGTCTGTGCAAACCGATATTCATCTCCTCAGCAATCACAGGTCAGAATGGCTCCAGATGCTGCTTGATCCCATTAGGCCTTATCTTGCCAGCGTGACGATTTCTAGCGATGAGGGATGCTGCAAGCCGGATCTTCCGATCTATCATATCGTTGCATCCAAACTGGATGAAGGCAAATCCACTATCTATGTTGATGACCAGGCAAAAAATTTGAGGCCTGCTGAGGAGTTGTCCTGGAGCACGGTTCTGGCAGATCCGGAAGGTCAATGGATCAAGCTTGTCCAAAAAAAGCTTCAGGAAATGGATACATACATCATTTGATCGATAACGATGGGCGAATATAAAAAAAAGACCTCACACGACCATTGGATCGCCCGTGAGGTCTTCGACATGTATTATTGTTGGTTCTCGGAGTTGTTCTCAGCGTGTGGCTGCTGCTGTTCAAACACTTCTGCAGCTTCTTCAGCAGAAAACTCGGTGTCGAATTCACCTGGAACCGGCATTTTGTTCAATTTCGTGGTTTGCACTTCGGCTTTTGTTGGTTGGTTACCGTTATGGTTGGTTTCGCTCATCTTGGCACCTCCTTTATCGAGAATGACTTCTGTATTCTGCCAACAATGTCCTAATTTTATACAGAAAACAGCATCTTTTCCTGGCGTTTAGCTGCGTTACGTGCTTTTTTATAACCAGCTGCGATTTTATTTATTTCATGTTCAAAGGATGCTCGTTTCTCTGCTATCATAGGAGTAATCATTCGATTCATTTATCTGTATCAGGCAGTATATTCGGAACGGAGAATGTCATGATGAGCAGGTCCTATTCGTTCTTCCCTTTGGGAGATTCGGCAGTCCTTATCCAATTCGAAAGCTGGGTGAGCGAGAACATACATCGGGAGGTCACAGCTGCGGCGAGATGTATCGAAGAGAATCCGTTCCCGGGATTCGTCGAGTGCATTCCATCGTTTACCAGTGTTGCGATTTACTATGAATTCCATAGAATTAACAAACCTGACGAGTTTGATACCGTATATGCGTATATCTGCTCGATGCTGGAGCAAAGGATGGTGGCTGACGAAGCAGAGAAGGCAAGTGCGGTGCCTGACGTTGTTGAAATTCCGGTTTGCTATGGGGGTAAACACGGTCCGGATCTGGAGCTTGTGGCTGATAAGAATCGGCTCACACCCGAGGAGGTTATCCGGATTCATTCCGGCCAGGATTATCTGATCTATGCGATCGGATTTGCGCCAGGCTTCCCCTATGTCGGAGGAATACCGGACACTATCGCAACGCCGCGCAAAAAGACACCCCGGCTGCGAATTCCGCCTGGATCTGTGGGCATTGCAGGCAATCAAACCGGGATATACCCGATCGAGACGCCCGGTGGATGGCAGCTGATCGGCAGGACACCGCTTGCGTTGTTTCGTCCGGGAGCACAGCCGCCAAGCTTGTTGAAGGCTGGACAATATATCCGGTTTAGGCCCATTGAAACAGAGGAATATGAACGGATAAGGGAAGTGAGCTTATGGGTTTGACGGTAATTAAGCCGGGACTGCTCGTTACGCTTCAGGATGCCGGAAGATACGGTTATGGAAGATACGGCATCAGCGCGGGAGGAGTCATGGATGGCTTCGCCTATCGGGTCGCCAATGTACTCGTTGGTAATGAGGATGGAGCCGCAGTTCTTGAGATTACATGGTCTGGATTTGCGGTAGAATTCCAAAGCGATATGTGGGTTGCAATTACTGGCGGAGATATGTCGCCAGCGATCCAGGATACGAGGGTGCCTATGTGGCGTCCCGTATACATCAAAGCGGGCAGTGTCCTGAGCTTTCAACAGCGATTATCCGGCTGCCGCGCCTATTTGGCCGTTTCTGGCGGGTTCGAGGTTCCCATGGTAATGGACAGCTACAGTACATATTTGCGAGCCGAAATTGGCGGCTATGAGGGAAGACCGCTGCAGAAGGGGGATGTGCTGAATGCCCATCCCTCGCGTCTACCTCGGGTCTCATCAGGGTTTCCTTATGATGAGGCAGGCACCTTTTTCACTGTAAAATGGTCCGTCTCTGCGGACTTGTATTCAATCAACGATCAAGAGACTGTAGTGCGTGTGCTGAGAGGTCGCCAGTATGATGATTTTGACAGCAGCAGCAAGCTGGCTTTGTTCCGGGATTCCTTCCGCATAACTCCGCAATCGGACCGCATGGGCTACCGGTTGTCCGGTCCGCTGCTGCGGTTAAGTCAAGAGAAGGAGTATATATCCGAACCGGTATCCATAGGCACGGTACAGGTGCCTGCGGATGGTCAGCCGATTGTCCTGATGGCGGATCGCCAAACGCTTGGAGGCTATCCAAAGATCGCCCAGGTTGCTTCTGTGGATGTTCCGTTAATTGCCCAGCTGCCGCCTGGCGGCATGATCCGCTTTAAGGAAATTACCTTAGCAGAAGCAGAACGGCTCTATACGGATTACATTCGTGAGCTTCGGATGACGGAAGCTATGATTAAGCTTAAATTAAAGGAGCGTGCTAACATTGGTTCGAGTGGATCTGAACTGCGATATGGGAGAGAGCTTCGGCGCTTACCGAATTGGCAATGATTCCGAGCTGCTTGGCAGCATTACTTCGGTTAATATCGCCTGCGGATTTCATGCAGGCGATCCATCCGTGATGCGGGCAACGGTGCGTCAGGCCATCGCGGGCGGTATCGCGATCGGAGCGCATCCAGGCTTGCCTGATCTGGTCGGCTTCGGAAGAAGGAGAATGGAGATTTCTCCTGCCGAAGCCTATGATATGGTGACCTACCAGGTTGGAGCGCTGATGGCTTTTACGATACAGGAGGGCGGTCAACTGAAGCATGTGAAGCCTCACGGCGCTCTCTATAATATGGCAGCGGCCTCAAGACCTCTTGCTGATGCGATAGCATCCGCCATCCACCGGATTGATTCGTCTCTTATCCTGTACGGATTGGCAGGCAGCGAGCTGGTCGCGGCAGGGGCTGCTGCCGGACTTCGCACGGCAAGTGAAGTATTTGCAGATCGGACCTATCAGGATGATGGCACGCTCACGCCGAGAAATTGGCCGGAAGCCATAATTACCGATGCGGAAGCTTCAGTCTCACATGTGATTCGGATGGTCAAAGATAAAGAGGTTATAAGCCAGACGGGCAAGGTTATCCCGATCTCCGCAGATACGATCTGCATTCACGGAGACGGCGCACATGCATCCCTGTTCGCGAGGACTTTGCGATCACGGCTTGAAGCCGAGGGTATAAGCGTGCAATCCATATGATATACTCCAATCAACTTGTTGGGAATATGATCAAGCAAGCATACATAAATCAAGCACAGGAGAGATGAGATATGATAAAAATATTAATTTCTGGCTTTGAACCATTTGGCGGCAGCTCCATCAATCCGACAGAAAGACTGGTTGAGGAAATCAGGCATGATTCCTTCCAGGGCGCTGAGATAAGAACGATTCTTCTCCCGGTACATTACGATGAATGTGCAGAAATTCTGCTGCAAGAGATGAGGGCGTACGGACCTGATGCCGTAATCGCCTGCGGTGTAGCCGGTGGCCGGACCGCCATTACGCCTGAACGAATTGCCGTTAACATTAAAGACATCCCGCCCGAATCCACGATTTCGGATAATCGGGGAGCGAGGCCGCAGGACGAGCTCATCGATCCTGACGGACCAGACGGATTGTTCTCGTCACTTCCGATTCGATTGATGGTCAACCGGCTGAAGGAAGCGGGGATCCCTGCCTCGGTGTCCAATACCGCGGGAACGTATATATGCAATAACACAATGTACGCCATTCTGAACGAGATACGGATTCAGCAGCTAACTGCGATTGGCGGGTTTGTGCATTTTCCGGCTTCAACGGAGATGGCGGTGGAGAAGCCGGGTTTGCCGACGTTGTCACATGAAACCATGCTGGACGCCCTGAGGGTTATTGTACAATCGACGATTGATGAATACGGTAATCAGTTTTCACGAACCAGCTAACCAGCTAAACTGACAAACAGCGACTCAGCTGAAAAATCCCGCAAATCCAAACCATGCAATGTTCTCATGGTCGGGTTTGCGGGATTTTTTGTCCAGTTTAATCGAGCTCATCCTCGATAACAGGGATGCATGGGGAGAGGAAGGGATCATGCTGCTCCTGTAATCGGCCGCGTGCCAGCACCGACACCCGAAACTCGTTATCAAAGCCCTCTGTATTCTCATCATCCCGGGTATACAGAAGACCGTACGATCCGGGAGCGATCTCACCGATTAATTGGTACAGCGATACAACCTCGTCTGCTTCGACGCCCTTGCGGTTGGTAAAACCTCCGACATGAAGGTAATATGAACCGTTTGCTGCATTTAAGGACAGCAGGCCGCTGCCCCAAGCAAACTCGGTAATCTTAAGCTGTATTTTCTGAATGATTGCATCCAGCTGCCCAGCATCTATTTCGGCAGGATTGTCCTGGATGGTAGCCCAGCCGTGAAATTCATACATGAATGATCACTCCTTGTCGTTATAATGGATCGGTATCAATGTGGACCTCTATTCCATATCTTTGGCTGTATTCATGTAATTTGTCAATAACCGATTGGGCAGGCTCTCCTTCAAAATGATAATATACTTTTCTGCCAGTCTGCTCGGCAGCTTCAAAGGTGGCCTTCATTTGGTCACGCACCTTTTTGTTGACCTGCTGCAGCGCGGGCTTTGTCTGGGCAATGTATTCATCGCTGATGGCATCGAATTCGCGGCCGATCGGATCGCTATCAAATTTCATTCTGGATTCGCCGCCAAGTCGCTCGGCAAGCGCATCTGCGGCTGCATCCGGCTTGTTAACCTTCTGCAGCCCACCGGAATATCGCGGCACATCTTGTGGAGTGTTGCCAGCTTCGTCCGGTTTTTCATCATCGGGTTTGTTTGGTTCCGGTTTCTTCTCAGGCGGGCGCTCGTGGTCAGGGGGGTGAT
Organism: Paenibacillus glucanolyticus NBRC 15330; assembly: GCF_004000885.1. GTDB lineage: Bacteria > Bacillota > Bacilli > Paenibacillales > Paenibacillaceae > Paenibacillus_AQ > Paenibacillus_AQ glucanolyticus. The sequence goes on along the minus strand of NZ_BIMC01000001.1, from coordinate 384,111 downwards.
CACGACTTCCTCCAGATGGGGCATCCGGTTCTTGGCGCGGCTTCGACCCGACTTTCTCGGCGAGGTTATCCAGCCACTTTCTCGCACGGGGACCCAGCTTCCTGGACAGCCAAGACAAACCTTTACCGAACGGTATTCGGCTGAGAACAACGGCTAATACGGCAGCTGCAGCATTTTGAGGGGATAACAGCTTCTTCGGATCGCGGATGTATCCGGCAATTTCATGTCCTCCACCTGCAATACCTGCACCGGTCATGGCGATGCCAAGGGCCGGCCAGAAGCTGACAAACAGTATGGAAAGGGCGAAGGCGCCCAGTATAATAGCCGCTTGCTCCCAGCCGTTGAGCCCATCCCACCAATTCTGAAGCGAGTCAAACAGGCATGCAAAACACGAGGACTCACTTGCGAGAGCTGGAATGCCCATATTGGAGAAGATCCCCGCAGCAACAATAATGAGTCCGATTGCTCCCAGTACGGCAGCGTATCTCCGTACATTTTCCTGAACCTGATCCCTTTGGCCAGCTGCTTCATCGTTACCATACAGCAGCGAGAATCCGAGTTCCCGTCGATCACGATAGAATCCGATCAGATAGCCAAGACGTTTCCGGTCTGTAAAAAGAGCCGTCGTCATCTGCCAAAGCTCCGTAAAAGGATTGATGAGGGTTTCACCCTTCAGGACAGGCAGCCGCTCGCGAATTCGGTGCAAATCCAAATAGTCGATGAACAATCCCGCTGCCAGCAGGAGCAGGAAGAAGCCCTCGGTTCGGTAACCCTCCCCGGTCCAATCATGAAAGGCAAGAAGCCAGTCAGGCAGCCGATTTTGACCGTTCCAGGCTGCATGATTCAGGATTGTCCAGAGTAGCAGCAGCACAGGAAAAACATAGACCCAGCGCGTCAGTTGTTTGGAGTACCGGATAGCGATTCCGATGCCAAGCGCAGTCATGGCGCTTTGTACAGGATGTGTAACATTCATCATGGTAGGAAGAAAGCTTTCCTCGAAGTATCCGGGGAATAGATCGAAGAACTCCCAATGAAGTGTTTTTCCACCGAGCCAAGTGACGCCATAATTGTTCTGGACCAGGCGTCTTGATAACTCCTCCATGAATTGAAACCCAATACCCGGGGCAGCGCCCAAAAGTACGTAATCACTCAGGCTAAGGGAGGTGGCTTTTCTTGAGAAGCACAGGAACAATGCCAGCGGCATCAGCTTGTAAACTTCTTCAATGACAGGTGTCATTATGGCGAAGGACCATGTGTCGGTTGTCCGTCCTCCAAAAATCAAATGAAGACCCTGCATGGTCCAATTGGTCAAAGGAATGACCAGAAGAACACCTGAAAGAACAAACAAGCTGACCTGTTTCCAGGCCAACGTTTTACTCCGGCATAACAGCCAAAACTGCACCAGCACATAGAATGACCACAAATATTGGACAAGCATGGTACGAGACTCTTCGATCAGAATCAGGCTTATAACGAGCACTAGCAGGGAAAGCCAGGTAAATAAGTGATATACCTTTGCTATCATAGGGTATTTTCTTATCCATTCCCGCCACGCACCCATAACACCCTCGACCATATCCCTAATTCTCGTCCGGATAGTCGCTATAGAAGCTGTAATGGAATTCACCCCCCGCAGTATAATCCTTCAACCATTGAATTCCGGTACTCACACGATAAACAGTTTTCTATATATTTACACATCTGGTCTTCATAGTGAAACATTTCTTTGACCAGCATATGCACCTCGAAGCGGAGGTATTGCTGAATAAAAAGAAAACTCCCCCAGGTACCCGGAAGAAGTAATCCGAATAACCAGAGGAGAGAAGTCCCAACCCATTATTTATATTTCACGACAATGGCATTACTGATCTGACGGCCCGGGGTTGTCAAGTAAGAGCCGTTGTAGTACAAGCCGCTTGAGGCGCCACCATCCAAATTCATCGCTTGGTATGCACCTGCCTGCTTCATGATTTCAGCGAGTTGAGGAATGGTTGCTCCGCCTGTCGTAAGCAAAATCAGCTTGTGATCCTTCGTGATACCAAGTGCACTTCGCGCACCGCCGCCCGTAAGAATCTTCGGATCTTTGAATCCTTCCTTCTTCACGTCGAGGGTCACCTTGCCATCCGTCAATAGACGCGGGCCAGCTTGAAGTGCGCCGTCCATATGTCCGGTATCGTATACGGATTTGAAATCAAGCCCGGGAATCATCGAGGCCAGATTGTTGCTGTCATATGTGAAGATGGTCCGATTATCTCCCGAGGCCTTGTGAAAAATATTGCCGTTGCTGACAAGATAGCCATACGGCGCCTTGTAGGCACCTGAAGTGTAGGCATCGAAGAACGTCCCGTTAATGGCCGCCACGGCATGGCTTCGTTTGGCTATACTGCGCAGATCCTCGACTTTACCTGCCTTATTGCCTGCAAGAACGACATCCAGTTCTACCTTCGGATGGAGAAGCGAAACCGTAACAACCTGCGCGCTAAAGGATCTTGAACCAACCTTGAAGCTTTTTCTAGCCGTGGTAACGGGCTTGGACTGGCTGGATATGAGATTTCCTGATAGAACAGGCAGGGTGTTTACCATGTTTCCATCCGTAATTTTAAGAGTCGATCGGTTGTTGCTCCACGATAGATCCAGGCCCAGATGTTGGCTGACGAATTGCAGCGGCACATAGGTGGACCCGTTCTCAGAGAACGGTGCTGCCTTCATTTGAACTTTTTTGCCGTTTACATAGGCATTTCGGCTGCCCAGGTATAGTGTCAGAGCTTTATCACCACGACTGATGTTGAGTTTCTTTTCCGCAGCTGTATACGTCACCTGTATGTCTTCATAGGTCTTGAGTACCCCGACCGGAACATACGACTGGCTGTTCTTGTCCACATAGGCCAAGTTTTTTGGAGTGGATGCGGCATACAGCGGCGTCATTACTGTAAGCATAGCAAGCACTACGATTGCAATTATTCTCTTCATGTTTCCCCTCAAACTCCTTTTTCTCTTTGTCTGTAGTTGGTTCAGGTGACACAAAATTTGTGCCTATACTATATCGGACGACAGGGACTATTTATTTAGGACAAAAGTCCAATTTTTTCTTGATTTTTGTAAATGATCCCCATTCGCCCGTTGACAGAATGCTTCTTCTCTTGTATGGTTAATTACATGAGTAACTAACCAATGATGCAACCTAGGTCATAAACGAAAGTGGTGAGGGAATGGCATTTCAGATTGATGACAGCAGACCGATATTCATGCAAATTGCAGACAAAATAGAAGACGACATCATAGAAGCACGACTGCCTGAAGAGACACAGGTTCCATCAACGAATCAGTTTGCAGCCTTTTACCAGATCAATCCGGCTACAGCTGCCAAGGGCGTCAATCTGCTGGTGGATCAAGGAATTCTATACAAGAAACGGGGGATTGGCATGTTTGTAGCTTCGGGAGCTCGTGAACGGCTGATGGAGAAACGCAAGACAGAGTTTTATGAGCAGTATGTTGTTGCCATGGTTAAGGAAGCGGCAAAGCTGGGCATTACCAAAGATCAATTATCGGAAATGATCCGCAGAGGGGAGAAAGACTGATGAGCCAAACGGTGATCGAAGTCAGGAATTTGACGAAGGAATATAAGGATACCACAGCTGTCGACCATGTTAGCTTCCGAATCGAAGAGAACAAGATTTACGGATTGCTGGGAAGAAACGGTGCAGGTAAAACCACTATCATGCAGATGATTACGGCACAGCTGTTTTCGACCAGCGGCGAGGTTCGTGTATTTGGGGAACACCCCTATGAAAATAAAAAAGTGATCCAGCAGATTTGCTTCATTAAGGAAGGACAGAAATATCCGGATCTATTTACGGTTAAGGACGTTATGGTTACCGCATCAAGTGTATATCCGAATTGGGATGCGGAATATGCCAAAGCCTTGATCGAGGTATTCCGCCTGCCCATGAAACGCCTCATCAAGAGGTTATCCAGAGGGATGCTGTCTTCTGTAGGCATCATAGTCGGGCTTGCCAGCCGCGCGCCGATCACCATCTTCGACGAGCCTTATCTCGGTCTAGACGCGGTGGCAAGAGAGCTGTTCTACGATCATCTGATAGAGGATTACACTGAGAATCCTCGAACGATTATTTTGTCGACTCATCTTATTGACGAGGTCAGCCGCTTGCTTGAACATCTCATTGTCATCGACAGCGGAAAAATACTGCTCGACACGGATACGGATGAACTGCGCGGACGCACGCATAACGTCATCGGACATCAATCTGCAGTGGAATCCTTCATTAAGGGCAGGGATGTTATTCATTTGGAATCCTTGGGATCGACGCTGTCAGCCACGGTTATGGGGAGAACGGAAACCGAAGTGAAACAGGCAGCAGAGCAAGCCGGATTGGAAACGGCGCCAGTCTCGCTGCAGCAATTAATTGTTCATCTAACGAAGAACGGAAAGGTGGCGAGCCGCTGATGAATGGAATGAACAGTGTCTTTAAAATGCAGCTAAGACAGAAGCTCACATGGTTTTACCTGCCTTGGGCCATTATGGGATTAAGTTTTCTGGTAAATATACTTGTCAGTGTATTGGTGGGAGGCGATACCATTTATACAGGGGGGCTTGCGACGATTTTTGTGTTCATGTTTGTCACCGCTTTAACCACAACGATACAGCTGTTCTCTTTCGCCATGGGCTTTAGCATACGCAGAACGGACTTTTTCTCAGGCACCTTCTTATTTATCCTATTTATCAGTATCATTACATCTGCGTTGCTAGTTCTTCTCTCGTATATAGAGGTATGGACGGGATCCTGGGGAAATACGGTGCATTTCTTTCATCTGCTTTACTTGAGTGACGGATCCTGGCTGGCCCAGTTCGTTGTGAATTTGATATTGCTCGTTACATTTTCGATGCTCGGTTATGGAATCGGAGCCTTCTTCCTAAGATTCAGGGGGATTAGAACTTTTGTTATGCTTGCGGCCGTTATGATATTTCTCTCGGGGATGAGTTTGGTCGCTACCCGATACGAGTGGTGGGGGCCGATCATTAAATGGTTTGCCGGGCATACTGCACTCGGTTTGTCACTGTGGTTCATTCCGGTCGTTCTGATCATTGCGCTGTGTTCCCGTCAGTGTCTGCGCAAATCTACTGTGTAATTCCGATCAAATTATAAGACGTCCGACTAATCATCGGACGTCTTTTCGTCTGTTCTTCTGTTTGTATAAAGTTTTGGTCTCCGCAAGCGTTGTTCCCTGTGGAAATGAGAGCAGCGGGTGCTTGGATGTGCCGATCTGCTGCGATGTGTATATGCCGGAGTGACCCGAGAACAGATAGCTGATGACGCAGGCCATAAACATATACACCGCGCCCTCGCCACCGAACAGTTCGATTCCCATAATGAAGCATGCAAGCGGAGTGTTTGTGGCACCGCAGAAAACAGCGATAAAACCTAACGCGGCGAGAAAAGGGGCATGCAATCCGAACCATCCCGATAACGCGTTGCCCAGCGTTGCCCCGATGGCAAACAGCGGAGTGACTTCGCCGCCTTGAAAGCCTGCGCCTAACGTCAGCGAGGTAAAAATCAGTTTCCCGAGAAAAGCGAACGGTGAAACTTCGCCGGCGAATGATTTCTCGATGAGCGGGATGCCCAGCCCCAAGTAATCCCGTGTTCCGAGTAAAAAGACCAGCCCAATGATGATCACGCCGCCGACTGCGCTTCTGACCATCGGATTGTTGAACCCATAACTGTACCACCGCTTCAGCGCATGGGTAAGTTCACTGAAGAACCGGCTTGTCAGTCCAAAGAGTATGGACACCACGATGACTTTAAGGACCACCACGAAGCTCAGAACGGGAATCTGGCCGATCGGATAGTGCAGGTGGCTCACCCCCCATAGGGATGTGGCGGTTATATTCCCGATCAAGCTGGCCGCGAATGCAGGCCATAGCGCCTGATGCGAGATGAGTCCGATCGCAAGGACTTCAAGTCCGAACAGCGTCCCCGCCAGCGGCGTGCCGAAAATCGATCCAAAACCGCCGCTTATCCCGCAGATAAGCAGTATTTTTCGATCCAACCGATTCACGTGAAGCAGCTTCCCCAACCAATCGGACAAACTCCCCCCCATCTGCACGGCTGTCCCTTCCCGTCCCGCAGATCCTCCAAACAGGTGTGTGATCAGTGTCCCGACCAAGACCAGTGGCGCCATTCGCAACGGAACGGATTCCGTACCGCCACTACCATGAATTTGTTCAATGATGAGATTATTTCCCTTGGAGCAACTTTTGCCAAACTTATAATAGAGGAAACTGACGGCTGCGCCCCCCAGAGGAAGGAAGTATAACAGCCAAGGAATTTCCATACGCAGCTGGGTTACATAATCCAGACTGTAGAGGAAGAAGGCAGAAGCGCTGCCCGTCATGAATCCCACAATACTACCCAGTACGATCCATTTGATTACGTACCCGAACAGCGATGCTAAGGGCCACTTTTGATTTAATTCGATCCATTTCTTAGTCATTCCCGCTCACCCGTTTCTTATTATTCGCCGCTAACCCCTCAATAACAAACAGACTCCTACCAGGGAAGCGACCACTGGTAGGAGTCATTAGCTTTTTGCAAGCGGTTATGGCGAACTCCATCGCCTCATTTAATTAGCATTTATTGTAATGGAATACAGGTTTGCCGTCAATAGCACATTCCCTGCAATAAATTTAACAATCGATTTACATAGATCGTGTAATTCCCTGTATTTTCCTATGGTAATTTGTAGAAGGTGACAGACAAGCCCATAGATGGAGGATGAAGGGGAATGAAATTCAGAGCGAAATTAATGTTGGTACTATGCATGTGCGTACTGTTCGTGGCTGGTTGCGGAACATCGGGGTCAAAGACAGGACAAGGGGATACACAGCAGCCGAAACTGGAGTCGGGGGCTAACACCGAACAGGTGGCTTCCGAGGGTGAGCAGACGGAGCTTTCATTTTATTACCCGATTGCTGTGGGCGGTCCGTTAACGTCCGTTATTGAGAAAATGACGGAGGAGTTCACAAAAGAGAACCCGGATATCAAGGTGAAGCCGATTTATACCGGGAGTTACGCGGATACCACCACCAAAGTGCAGGCTGGTGTGCAGGCTAAACAGCCGCCGGATGTGGCCGTTCTGCTGACAACGGAGCTATACAGCATGATTGACAGCAATGCCGTTATTCCGCTGGATGATTTTATTGCCAAAGAAGATCCGTCTTATATTGAAGATTTCTATCCTGCCTTCATGTCCAATGCGCAGAGCGAAGGCAAAACCTACAGCATTCCGTTCCAGCGCAGCACCATTGTGCTGTACTATAACAAGGATGCCTTTAAGAAGGCGGGGCTGGATCCGGAGAAGCCTCCTGCGAACTGGGATGAGCTGGTTACTGCCGCGAAGCAGTTGAACCAGAACGGTCAATCCGGGATCGAGATTCCGGGCAGCGGTTTTGCTTATTGGATGTTCCAGCTGTTGTCTCTGCAGAACAGTCCGGACGGCGGAAATTTGATGTCACCGGATGGCAAGAAGGTATTCTTCGATACGCCTGAGAATGTGGAAGCCTTACAGTACTGGGTAGACCTGACGAAAAAACACAAAGTCATGCCGGAAGGCATACTGGATTGGGCAACGGTACCCTCGGACTTTTTGGCCGAGAAGACAGCGATGATCATACATACGACCGGAAACCTGACCAATATCAAGAATTCCGCTGCATTTGATTTCGGAGTAGCTTTCCTGCCGATGAACAAGCAGTACGGAAGCCCGACAGGCGGCGGCAATTTCTATGTATTCAAAGATATTGAACCGAAGAAACAGGAAGCCGCATGGAAATTCATCAAGTTCATGACAGAGCCCGAGCGCGCTGCGCAGTGGAGCATTGATACAGGGTATGTAGCGGTAAGAAAGTCTGCCTATGAAACCGATGTAATGAAGCAGTATACGCAGGATTTCCCACTCGCTGTTGTTGCCCGGGATCAGCTTGAGCATGCGCATGCCGAATTGTCCACACATAACAATGGACGCGTGTCCAAGGCTCTGTCTGATCAGGTTCAGGCTGCGTTAACGGGTACGATCGATCCGGCAGGTGCACTGAAAAAAGCGCAGGAAGAAGCAAATAAAGCATTGGAGCCATTCAATAAGTAACCTTCATGTTCATTCCATATGAAAGGGGCAGGTCGCTTATCGGGCGGTCTGCTTTTCACATGTTACGCGGGTGATAAGTGAAGCGAAAGTTAAAGTGATCGCTGACTAATAGCCTTAACGATAAGTAGGGAGAGATTAGGATGTCTTCATCTGTACGTTCTACTTTAAAGGAGAATGGCTTTGCTTGGCTGCTGCTCTTGCCGTCTCTGGTGTTTCTCGCGCTTTTTACGCTTTATCCCATGTGGAAGACGGGGAAGATCAGCTTCTATCAATCGGATCTGGCCACACCGATTCCGACGTTTACCGGATGGGATAATTATTCCCGCATGCTGGACGATTCCGTATTCCGGCAGGTGATTGGCAACAACCTGTGGTTTGCCTTGGCAACGGTGCCTGCCTCCATACTGCTTGGGATGGTCATGGCTATATTTGCGGATAAGGCTATCCACGCCAAGTCGTGGGTGCGGGTATCTTTTTTCTACCCGAACCTGATACCGATGATAGCGGCGGCGAACGTATGGTTGTTTATTTACACACCGCAATATGGGCTGCTAAGCCGGATTACGGTCTGGTTCAATGCCGAGGGCATGAATTTACTCGGAAATCCGGATACGGTGATGGGTGCGCTGGCCTTCATGATGATTTGGAAGGAAGCAGGGTACTTCATGATCTTTTATCTGGCCGGCCTGCAAAACATTCCGAAGGATCTGTATGAATCGGCGAATGTTGACGGTGTCAGTCGCTTTGTTGTTTTCCGGCGGATTACCTTTCCGCTCCTGATGCCCACGACACTGTTCGTGATGATCATAGCGCTGACGAATTCCTTCAAGCTGGTAGATCATCTGTGGATAATGACCAAGGGCGGGCCCGACAACTCTAGCAGCCTGCTGTTGTTTTATATTTTCGAGACGGCATTTTCTTTCTACGATCAAGGGATGGCCGGCGCGCTGACCGTCGTTATGATAGGCATTCTGCTGATCCTCTCCTGCGCACAGTTCTTTGGCTTGGATAAGCGGATTCATTATCGTTAAAAGAAATGGAGGAACATCGATGAAAGATCAAAGTTTGCCTATCACCGTGGGAGCGGCTGAGTCCTCCGTTTCGTCTCGACAAGGGTTCCGTTTCGCCCGAAGGCTGCGCAGGGAAAGTCCAGCGATGCTGATCGGTTATGGCGTTATGTATCTGCTGGCCGCGCTGTGGGTCATTCCATTGTTATGGATGGTTTGGGCAGCCTTTATGCCCAAAAGCGAAACCTTAAACGGCTGGAGCTGGAATTTTACGCTGGAGAATTTTGCTCATGTGTGGCAGGCCGCGCCGTTTGCCCAATATTATCTCAATACGCTGTTGATTGCTGGAGGTGTGCTGGCTGTACAGCTCGTGACGGTCACCTTGGCTTCGTTTGCTTTTGCCCGGTTGAATTTCTGGGGCAGGGACATCATCTTTGTCCTGTTTCTTGTCCAGCTTATGATTCCAGCCGATGTATTGATTTTCCCCAATTATCATGTGATCAAGGAATTGAATTTGCTCGACACCAAGCTTGGTATCATGGCTCCTTTCTTTGTCTCGGCATTTGGCGTCTTTCTGCTTCGTCAAATGTTTAAGCAGCTTCCAGCTGAACTGGAAGAGGCGGCAGTGATGGAGGGCTGCTCCAAGATTGGTCTGCTAGCGCGCATTTATGTACCCTTGTCGATTCCGGTTTACGTCTCGTTTGCCGTTGTATCCATCAGTCATCAATGGAACAATTTCTTGTGGCCGCTGATCATTACGAACTCAGTGGAGAACCGTCCGCTCACGGTTGGTCTTGCCATCTTCGCTCAATCCTTCGAGACGGGGGCCCAATGGGCTGATGTCAGCGCGGCGACCTTGCTGGTTATTGCTCCGCTGCTTGTTTTGTTCATGATTTTCCAGCAGCGATTCATCAATAGTTTTATGCATGCGGGAATAAAGTGAGGAACAATCAGGGTTCATGTTTTGAGCGTATGCTTTTAAGCAGCAAGGGAGTTATTGAATAAAGGCGTCGCTGCGCATGCGGATCGTTCTTCCGATCGCTGTTGTCCCCGGATTTCTATGAATGGATATGAATAGGGGTGAAATCCGACGGCAAAGGCGACCGCTGCGCTTCTCCAGAACGATTCCGCCTTCTCCACTGGAGGTCATGGGATGTTAATCTCGCATGCGATAACATGTACCCTGCATGATGGTGGGGAAGAGGTGACATCGCTGCGCATGCGGATCGTTCTTCCGATCGCTGTTGTCCTCGGATTTCTATGAATGGATTGGATAGGGGTGAAATCCGACGGCAAAGGCGACCGCTGCGCTTCTCCAGAACGATTCCGCTGGAGTACTTACAAGATTGGATGTAAATTTGCATAACTCGGCGCAAATCGCGCTGAAACTCATTTAAAAGCCCGCTTTCCGATGATCCGGAAAGCGGGCTTTTTTTGGAAGAAAATGCTTGACTTGGGCATGGACTTTTTTCAGGTGAGAAATTCAAGATGTCCATGGACGAAAGAACAGGCTCTATTTTATAGTTACAGATGATAATGATAATCAATATCAAAATATTGAGGGGTAAACGATGTCAGCAAACACTTCGAATACAAGTCTTACAGATTCCAAGACCAGCGTCAACCTCCAAAGGCGGCCATGGGCAGCAACCTTTATTCTTATTGGTGGTGTGGCAGCACTTGTTCTTGGGATCGCCGTATCCATATCGCTGGGCGCAGCCGAGATTGATTTGAGGAGCGTATGGGAAGCAGTGTTCTTCTTTAATCCGTCTGTGACTGAGCATCAGATTATACAGGAGCTGCGTCTGCCGAGGGTGCTCGGCGGGGCGATGGTTGGTGCCTGTTTCGCGGTATCTGGCGCGATCATGCAGGGGATGACCCGGAATCCGCTCGCCGACTCGGGTTTGCTCGGATTAAATGCGGGAGCGGGCTTTGTCATCGCCATCTGCTTTTCATTTTTCCCGGGTTTACCGTACATGTATCTGATTCTGTTCTCGTTCCTTGGCGCTGGGCTCGGGGCAGTACTTGTGTATGGGGTTAGCTCCATGGCAAAGGGGGGGTTGACACCGGTTCGCCTCGTACTGGCAGGTGCTGCGCTAAGCGCTTTGTTAAGTGCGCTCAGTGAAGGCATAGCATTATATTTTCAGGTCGGACAGGATATGGCCTTCTGGTATGCCGGCGGTGCGGCGGGAATTAAGTGGATTCACCTGAAGATTATGCTGCCGTGGATCGGAGCTGCTATTCTGGGCGCGATTGCCTTGTCGCGTTCCATTACAATGCTCAGTCTTGGAGATGACATTGCGAAAGGACTCGGACAACGAACGGGTCTGGTGAAATTAGCGGGGGCGGTCATTGTCCTTGTGCTGGCAGGGGCTGCGGTCTCGGTCGTTGGTGCGGTAGGGTTTGTCGGTCTTATTATTCCACACGTAACCCGCAAGCTGGTAGGTGTGGATTATCGTCTGATCATCCCTTGCTCGGCAGTACTGGGAAGTTTGCTTGTTGTCCTTGCGGACCTTGCAGCAAGAATGGTGAATCCTCCTTATGAGACACCTGTGGGCGCGGTTGTTGCGCTGATCGGGGTACCTTTCTTCCTCTACCTGGCGCGTAAAGAAAGGAGGGGACTGTAAATGGAGGCAATAACAAATGACATCCACGAGCGAAAAGACAGGAAGCGAAAGATGGTGGTCCTGTCTGTACTTGGGATACTCATCGTTCTCGTTTTTCTCATCAGTATGAACACGGGAGTTATCCGTCTATCCCCCCTTGAGGTAATAAAAACATTGTTTGGCAGCGGGACGGACAAGCAGAATCTGGTTCTATTTGAATTCCGCTTGCCGCGCATTGTGATTTCTCTGCTCATTGGTGCAGGGTTAGCGATTTCTGGTTGCATTATGCAGGGAATATCCCGAAATGAGCTGGCTGATCCCGGGATCTTAGGCATCAATGCGGGTGCCGGCTTGATGGTGATGCTGTTCATTTCATTCTTCCCAAGCACGACATCGGCCCCGGTATATCTGCTGCCGGTTCTGGCGCTGATAGGTGCTGGCTTGACCGCTGCTATAATCTGCGTGCTGGCTTACAAAAAGAATGAGGGTTTCAAGCCAACCGGACTTCTGTTGACGGGAATTGCTGTGGCGGCAGGGATCAGTGCGGCGATGATCGTGTTGACCCTCAAGCTAAGTCCGGAAAAATATCAATTTGTTGCAACTTGGCTTGCCGGAAGCATCTGGGGGTCAAGCTGGAAGTTTGTGTTTGCCCTGCTTCCATGGATTGTTGTGCTTTTGCCTTATGTCATGTACAAAGCACAGGTGATGAATGTTCTTAATCTCGGGGAGTCGATGGCGACCGGACTCGGTGCTTCCGTAACCAGGGAGCAGCTGAAGCTGCTGGCTGCGGCAGTTGGTTTGGCGGCCTCTTGTGTCGCTGTAAGTGGAGGGATCGGATTTGTCGGACTCATAGCACCCCATTTAGCAAGGAAACTGGTGGGTGCAAAACATCAGATGCTGCTGCCGATAACGGCATTGGTGGGGGCATTGCTCGTCATAACGGCGGATACCCTGGGCCGCTGGATCATTCAACCGTCAGAGATTCCGACGGGGATCGTTGTTGCGGTGATCGGAGCTCCCTATTTCCTGTACCTGTTGTCCAGGTCGAAAGGCTAAAAACCGAGGTGTGCTGCAGGACCAAGTGAGTTTTGCTAAAAAATGGACTTGCTCCCAATGAACGGAAATATGGATTAAGGAGGTCCTTATGCTGCGCCAATTTTTTTCTTATTACAAGCCCTACAAGGGCCTGTTTATCCTTGATTTTTGCTGTGCCATTTTTGCAGCATTGTTGGAATTGATATTCCCTCTTGCCGTGAACCGGGTCATCGACGATTTGCTCCCGAGCGGTAATTGGAAGTGGATTCTATATGCTTGCCTGGGTCTTCTGGGCATTTATGTCATCAGCTCTTTCTTGCATTATGTAGTTACCTATTGGGGGCATAAGCTGGGGATCAACATTGAGACGGACATGCGCAAGAAGCTGTTTGACCGCGTTCAGAAGCAATCTTTTCGTTTTTTTGACAACAACAAAACAGGGCATCTGGTTTCGCGAATGACCAATGACCTGATGGATATCGGGGAAATCGCTCACCACGGTCCAGAGGACCTGTTTATTGCCGTTATGACGCTTGCCGGAGCGCTGGGCATCATGCTCAGTATTAACTGGCAGCTGGCGGTGATGACGTTTGTCATTGTGCCATTGATGATTTATTTATCCCTGTATTTCAGCAGCAAAATGTCGGCGGCGTTCAAGCGGATGTTCTCAGATATCGCCGATTATAATGCGCGGGTGGAGAACAATGTCAGTGGCATTCGCGTGGTTCAAGCTTTCTCGAATGAGAATCATGAAATCGCACGTTTCGCTGAAAACAACAACCGCTTCCGTGTGACCAAGCTGATTGCCTATCGCATTATGGCTTGGAACTCTTCGATCAGTTTTATCCTGATGAAATTCATTTCCTTGTTCGTTCTGGTGTGCGGTACCTGGTTCGTGATCCAAGGACGGATGACCAACGGAGAATTTATTGCGTTTGTGATGCTGTCCAACGTATTCTTAGGTCCGATCAAACAGATCAATGCGGTCATTGAGATGTATCCAAAAGGAATTGCCGGCTTCAAGCGATATTTGGAGCTGCTTGCGACCGAGCCGGATGTTGCGGATTCGCCGGATGCGAAGCCGGTCCAGCATCTGCGGGGAGATATTGCATTCCACGAGGTTTCATTCGGGTATGAGAACAAGGATAAAGTGCTTCAGGATGTGAATCTGTCCATTCGAGCAGGAGAAACGGTTGCCCTTGTGGGTCCGTCTGGAGCAGGCAAAACGACGCTGTGTTCCTTGCTGCCTCGCTTCTATGATACAGAGGCGGGCCGGATTACGATTGACGGGATGGATATACGAAAAATGACGCTGCAATCCCTTCGTTCCCATATCGGCATTGTGCAGCAGGATGTGTTCCTGTTCGATGGCAGCATCCGTGAAAATATTGCCTATGGCAAACTGGGCGCTGCAGATAGCGAAATCATGCAAGCCGTCCGTCGTGCTCAGCTTGAGGATTTGGTCGCGTCGCTTCCGGAGGGGCTTGATACGTTGATAGGCGAGAGAGGCGTTAAACTGTCCGGTGGACAGAAGCAGCGTCTGTCGATTGCGCGGATGTTCTTGAAGAACCCGCCGATTCTGATCCTGGATGAAGCAACGTCCGCCCTGGATGCGGAGACCGAAGCTGCGATTCAGCAATCACTGGCCGAGCTCTCCGAGGGCCGCACAACGCTGGTGATCGCTCACAGGCTGGCAACCATCAAGAATGCAGACCGGATTGTAGTAGTGGCAGATCAGGGGATTGCAGAACAAGGCATGCATGAGGAACTGCTCGAGGCCCGTGGCCTATACAGCCGATTGCATCGTGCACAGTTTGGCGCTTAATAGAACTCATTAACCATTCTGGAGGATTCATATTATGTACAAGACGAAATTCCGAGTGCTTTTATATATGTTCGTACTATGTTCTTTATGGATTACAGCTTGTAGCGGGACAGAGAATACCACGAGCAGTGCCGGATTTGCCGGGGAAACTGCGGTCGGCGCGGAAAATCAGAAGAGCGAAGCTTCAGCACCAGCAACTAGAGTAATAGAGACGATTCATGGAGAAATAGAGATCCCGGCTGAACCTAAGCGAATTGTGGTCGATGCTTACTTGCCTACGTTACTGCTGCTTGGTGAGAAGCCGGTAGGTGCGACCGAAAGAGATCTCGGCAACGTGCATATTCAAGACTTGATTGAAGGAATTGAGAGCACAGGAGAGAGCGCGACGGAGAAGATTCTGGAATTAAGCCCGGATTTAATCATAAGCGCTAACTCGGAACCCGAAATATACGAGCAGTTATCCAAAATTGCGCCAACGGTTATTATTCCATATGAGACCTACCGAAGCGTACATGAGGAAGTCGAGGGCTTTGGGGCCATGCTGGGCAAGGAAGAAGAAGCAACGAAATGGCTCGCCAGCTTTGATGAGAAGATCGGAGAGCTTCGGATCCGCATGAACGGTGTTATGGCAGAGGGAGAAACGGTATCGATTTTCGGTGCCTTCGGAAAAGGGTTTTATCTGTATGGAGACGGCATCTATCGTGGAGGTTTGGCGATTTACAAGGAGCTGAAACTAACCCCGCCCGAACGCATTAAAACGGAATTAATCGACACAGGGGAAACCTTTAAGGAGGTTTCTATGGAAGTCCTTAAAGATTATGCTGGCGATTACATATTCCTGGATGAGTCGAAAGGTGGTACCTTAGACAAGGATGACAAGGTATGGAGCTCCCTTGAGGCTGTCAAGCAAGATCGCGTGTTCTATTTGGACGCCAAACGATTCTGGCCGTATGACCCCATAGCTGTCCTGGCTCAAGCACAAGAAGTGACGGATATGATCGTTGCCAAAAAAGAGAAGGAAAACGCGAAATAAAAAACGTGGCGTATGAATGATTCGCGTGAGAAATGAGATGAAATTTGGGATGGGTACATCTGGAGATTTAATGGCAGTAGTGCGGACGAATTCAACATTTGGTGAATGGACAAGATAGACCGTCTTTGACCGCGGTGAACATATAGAGTAACTTAAAAAAGGGCAAAGTCAGTGATATCTGACTTCGCCCTTTTGGCATTGGATCGCGTCCATAACATCATCTGAATCCTAATCCTGGACTACAGAAGGGAGCAGGTCCGCTTGATTTAAGTCTAAAGTACATCTAATGGTGCATCGCCTGTCTTCAGTTTGTCGTTCAGTATGCTATCCTCAAGCACACTGAACTTGTCTCCGTATACTTTCGTAATATGCCTTTCCCCCCATGCACAGAGCATGTCCAGAATTCCGCACAGACTCATACCGTACTCACTCAGCTCATATTCCACTTTCGGTGGTACCTGATTATGGATAATCCGATTGATCACGCCGTCATCTTCAAGCTCCCGCAGCTGCTGAGTGAGCATTTTCTGCGTGATATGAGGCATGAGCCGCTTCAATTCGTTCGTTCGTTTGCGGCCGTGGGTCAGATGACAGAGGATCACGCATTTCCACTTACCTCCGATAACCTCCAAGGTTGCCTCTACTGCTATGTTGTATTTCTTTGCTTGCATATACATCCTCCTTAATTTATAGGCACCAATAAGTACCTAGGGTACTCTGTGGTACCTACCTTACTAAAAAGTACGTTCTTCACACAAAAGATGATATCAATCATAATAGCATTTGCCAGCTGGATTACACCATACAGAATATTTTCACAAAATACAAGTTATACACTTGATAGGGGGAACTATTAACATCATGATCGTTAACAAAAAGAGAAGTTTGTTTGCACTGTTAGCCCTTGCGGTCAGTGCTTTTGCTATCGGCACTACAGAGTTTATAAGCGTGGGACTGCTTCCTCTTATTGCAGAGGATATGAATATTTCGGTGACAACCGCCGGTTTAACCGTTTCGATGTACGCGCTGGGCGTTACCTTCGGCGCACCGATTCTTACGTCACTTACATCCAGGATGCCCAGAAAAGCGCTGCTGCTCTGGATTATGATTATTTTTATCATCGGTAACAGCGTGGCTGCCAGTGCAACTTCGATTGGCATTCTACTTGCCGCCCGCGTGCTTTCGGCCTTTTCGCATGGCGTATTTATGTCCATCGGCTCGATCATTGCAGCAAGCGTCGTACCTGAGAATCGCAGAGCATCCGCCATCTCCATTATGTTTACGGGGCTTACGGTAGCTACGGTTACGGGTGTTCCGCTTGGAACATTTATCGGCCAGCAGTTGGGCTGGAGGCTTGCTTTTGTGGCAATTATTGTAGTTGGTGTTATCGCCTTCATTGCCAACAGCATTCTAGTCCCTGCGGATTTGCCCAAGGGAGAGCGCACTACATTCCGTGATCAGGCTAAATTGTTGACAAACGGCAGACTGCTTCTTATGCTCTTGATCACTGCATTGGGTTATGGAGGTACTTTCGTTGTCTTCACTTATTTGTCTCCATTACTTCAGGATGTAACAGGGTTCAAGGAAAGCACGGTGGCGGTCATCCTGCTTGTATACGGAATTGCCATTGCAATTGGTAATGTTATCGGCGGGAAGGCAGCAAACCGAAACCCGCTTAAAGCCCTGCTCTATATGTTTATCGCTCAAGCGGTGGTGCTGTTCATTCTGCTGTTTACTGCACCGTTCAAAGTCGCCGGTTTAATCACAATCATTCTCATGGGCTTTCTTGCATTTATGAATGTGCCAGGGCTTCAGGTTTATGTCGTGATGTTGGCTGAGCGGTTTGCTCCCCGGGCTGTCGATATGGCTTCCGCGATGAATATTGCCGCCTTCAATGCTGGTATTGCAATCGGGGCTTTTATGGGCGGCTTGATTACGGATTCACTTGGCATGATTCATACAGCCTGGATCGGCGCATTGATGGTGCTGGGCGCTGTTGTGCTCACCGGTTGGAGTTTGAAGCTGGAACGGAAGGATCAGCAAGGGCATCGAGACCAAGCAGCTTGATCAATTAATTGTAAGCAAGAAGGGAAGCTTTCTAACATTCTCACAAATAATCGGAGGTTTTACCAACATGACAGCAAAAAACTTACAGGATACAACCACTTTATCTAATGGCGTTAATATGCCATGGTTTGGACTTGGCGTATTTAAAGTAGAAGAAGGACCGGAATTGGTAAATGCGGTTCGCACGGCAATCCAGCACGGCTATCGTAGCGTGGATACGGCAGCCATATACGAAAATGAAGAAGGTGTCGGACAGGGAATACGTGAGGGTCTGGAAGCCGCGGGAATCCAGCGAGAAGATCTGTTTGTTACATCTAAAGTGTGGAATGCTGACCTGGGGTATGAATCGACACTAAAGGCTTATGAAACAAGTATCCAGAAGCTGGGACTGGAATATTTGGACCTGTATCTCATACATTGGCCGGTTGAAGGGAAATATGAAGAAGCATGGAAAGCGCTAGAAACGCTGTACAAGCAAGGGCGGGTAAAAGCCATTGGCGTGAGTAATTTCCACATCCATCATCTGGAGCAGTTAATGAAGGAAACTGAAATCAAACCGATGGTGAACCAGGTGGAATATCACCCGCGGTTGACGCAAAAGGAGCTGCAGCAGTACTGCCAAGCGAACGGAATTCAGTTCGAGGCCTGGTCCCCCTTGATGCAGGGCCAGCTGCTGGATCAGGAGGATCTTCAAGGCATTGCCGCGAAGCATCATAAATCCATTGCCCAGATTATTCTGCGTTGGGATCTGCAGAACGGCGTGATTACCATTCCAAAATCAACCAAGGAACATCGGATTATAGAGAATGCGGCTATCTTCGATTTTGAGTTGTCTGATGAGGATATGCAGCGTATCGACAGTTTGAATGAGGACCTCAGAGTTGGTCCCGACCCGGACGATTTTGACTTTTAAGAAATCCGTTTGAGGTAACAATATAAGTGTAATAAATATTACGGCTCTCCTTCATTTCCAGCTGCACTTCGGAAACAAGGAGAGTCCATTTTCTACATAACCTGGAAGGAGAGAGAAATGATGAATCTGGATCTACAAGGCAAAGTCGTATTGGTAACAGGCTCGACGTCCGGCATTGGCAAAGCTATTGCCATGGCTCTTGCAGCTGAGGGAGCTTCGGTCATTATTAATGGCAGACATGAGGATAAAGTGAAACAGACGATCCATGATATTCACTCGAAGCACCCGGATGCCGAGGTGCGTTTTGTCGTTGCGGATCTTGGCACGGAGGAAGGATGCCATCAGGTTAGGGAAGCAGCTCCGGTGCTTGATATTCTGGTTAACAATCTGGGGATCTTTGAGCCTGCTGAATTTTTCGATATTTCGGATGCGGATTGGTTCAGGTTCTTTGAGACGAATATTATGAGTGGTGTTCGGTTAACGCGGCATTATCTGAAAAACATGCTGAGTCGCAATGAAGGCCGAATCATCTTTATTGCCAGTGAAGCTGCCGTCATGCCATCGCAAGAGATGGCACATTACAGTGCAACCAAAACGATGCAGCTGTCCCTCTCCCGGAGTTTGGCCGAGCTGACAACAGGCACACGCGTAACGGTGAATACCGTCATGCCCGGATCCACCCTGACCGAAGGTGTGGAGACGATGCTGAATACTCTGTACCCTCATGAGAAGCTTACCATCGAAGAAGCCGAGCTGCGATTTATGAAGGAAAACCGGCCGACGTCCATTATTCAGCGATTGATTCGACCCGAGGAGATTGCGGATTTTGTTACCTATCTCAGCAGCCCCAAGTCCTCGGCCATCAACGGTTCAGCACTCCGTGTAGACGGGGGCTTGGTCCGAAGTGTGTTCTAGGCCAGGGCAATGGAACGATAAGCTCATGGTGAACGGTATTTTTGCCTGAAGGATTTGGGTTTGAGGCCAGTATAACGGGAAAAGCATCGTATAAAATAAGGAAATGAGCCGAACCCGGATTCTTCGGCAATATGCCCAATGGGATCATTGGTATGAATCAGCATTTGTTTGGCTTGTTCGATTCGATGCCGTGTAAGAAATTCCAGGGGAGTGCAGCCAAACGTCTTTTTCATGCATATGGAAAGGTAGTTCTGGTGAAAGTGCATGGCATCGGATAACCTCCCGTAACTCATGGGTTCGTTGTAGTGTTTCCTGAGATAGTTGGCCGTTCTCTCGGCAATGACATAATGAGGGTTCTGTCTCTTCTGAATTCCTTGTTCTTCAGCTTGAAGCAACAATAGAAGCTCCTGCAATACCTGCTGCTGCTTCCAACGCGCTGCGGAAGAAAGGGATTGCTCCAGCAGCTGCAATTGTTCGATGAACAGTTCGGCCTGCTCTCCCGATGATAACTGTCCGTATTTCGGTATATAGAAGGTGAAGTTCTCGATATGTACATATGGCTGCTCCGATTGCGATAAGGCAAATGGGGTTATTTCCTCTGCTTCGATCCACTGGCCGAGCGTCTGGAAATGCAGCCAATAAAAATGCGTCTCCTCTTGGCATGGCAAAAAGGTGCGATGCGCGGCATCCGGTCTCAGAATCAGGTAACAGCCTGCGGAAACGCGATACGGAGCGCCAGACTCCTCCAGATATAAAGCGCCTCTTGTAACCAGAATCAGATCAAAGACACCGATATTAAACCGATTCGGATGCTGGTGTCCTTCCTGATAGGTATCTTCTCCACAAATAATATAGTGAGGAAGCGGCAGTGCCGTGAATTGGAAGAGCATATGCTTGTCTGACCTCCTGTCATCCAAACTTTTTCTCCATAATATACTCTTTTCTGATCAGAATTCAATAAGACGCATGATGTTGTAATTGGATAAAAACAGGTTGCTTCTGTGTATAGGGCGCCGTCTGATGACATGATATATTTCTATCAGAGTGTACACCTACAAGACAGAAACAAGGAGCGTGGAAGTGAATGCTGCATGAGACTGCGTTTAGCAACCTCCCATTAGGAGCCATAAAGCCGGCTGGCTGGCTTAAGGATCAGCTTGAGATTCAGGCAAACGGGCTTACCGGACATTTGGAGGAACAGTGGAAGGACGTTGGGGCTGACAATGGCTGGCTGGGTGGACAGGGGGAGAGCTGGGAACGGGGACCGTATTATGTGGATGGGTTGCTTCCTTTAGCTTATTTGCTTGAAGATGAGTCGTTAATTGCCAAATCGAACCGCTGGGTCGAGTGGTCGCTTGCCAGCCAGCAGGAGAATGGCATGTTCGGTCCGGCGCGTATTACATCGGTAAATCAGGATATCGACAAGGAGCAGGACTGGTGGCATTACATGATCATGCTGAAAGTGATGATGCAGCATGAAGAAGCAACAGGGGATGAACGAATCATCCCGTTTCTCACGAAATTTTTTGCTTATGTCCATTCGGTTATTAAGGAACAGCCGCTTCGGGGCTGGGCTCAGACAAGAGGCGCGGAAATGCTGCTGTGCATTGTCTGGTTGTATAAACGCACGTCGTTATCCTTCCTGTTAGAGCTTGCCGATATCGTTGCCGGACAAACGACGGACTGGAGCGATATCTTTCATGATTTCCCATTCTGGCGAAAGGTTGAGGAGTGGGATTGGACGACCCATGTTGTCAACGTAGCCATGGGAATCAAAACGCCGGGCGTGCTGTTTGAATTAAACGGCAACGTCAAAGAGCGGGAAAGCGTGCTGCGAGGCATCGACTCGTTGATGAATTATCATGGTCAAGCGCACGGCATGTTCTCGGGAGATGAATGGTTGTCCGGTACCCATCCGAGTCAGGGCGTGGAATTGTGTGCCGTCGTGGAGTATATGTTCTCTATGGAGCAGTTGACGCGTATTTTCGGAGACGGACGCTTTGGGGACATTCTGGAGAAGGTTGCCTTTAATGCGCTGCCTGCCGCAATCTCTCCGGATTGGACATCCCATCAGTATGACCAGCAGGTCAATCAGATGGTGTGCAATGTCGCTCCGCGGCCATGGAGCAATGGTCCGGATGCCAACCTGTTCGGATTGGAGCCGAATTTCGGATGCTGCACGGCCAACATGCACCAGGGCTGGCCCAAGCTGACTTCACATCTCTGGATGAAGGATCGGGAGGAGGGGCTTGCAGCCGTGTCCTACGCGCCATGCACCGTGAGAACAACGGTAGGTCAAGGGGTTGCCGCAGCTGTAGAGGTAAGCGGAGAATATCCGTTTAAGGATCGCGTCCAGATCAAGCTGTCATTGGAACGACCGGAATCGTTTCCTCTCTCCTTGCGTATCCCGGCATGGTGCGATCATCCCGTCATTACGCTGAACGGGCACGAATTGGAGTTCCAGGTTACATCCGGTTATGCAAGGCTCGTTCAGAACTGGCAGAGCGGTGACCGCCTGGACATTCACCTGCCGATGGAAGTGAGAACCTCGTCGCGGAGCATGTACGCTGCAAGCATCGAAAGGGGGCCGCTGGTTTATGTGCTGCCTGTGAAGGAGAACTGGCAGATGATCCAGCAGCGGGATATGTTTCACGATTGGGAGGTATATCCTGCATCGCCATGGAAATATGGTTTGATTGCCGATACGTCATTCGAGGTGCTGGAGCAGGATATGGCTCGGCAGCCGTTCTTGGCTTCAGAGTCACCGGTCAGGGTGAAGGCGCAGGGACAGTTAATCCGGGATTGGAAAATGGAAGGCAACAACGCAGGAACTCCACCGCTGCATCCGAATACGGATGGACAGCCCATTACGGAATTAGAGTTAGTTCCGTATGGAAGCGCGAGGCTTCGAATTGGCGAATTTCCTCTGATCGGGAAGCGAAAGAAATGATCTTAAGGTAAGGATGACGGGGACTGAAAAGCTAACGCAAGCTGAGCAGGGCAGGAGTATCGTAGCCAGACGGAATTTTCGTTTGTTTCTTAGAACTGCATACCAAGCTGTTCAACGTTACTGGCATGTTTAGGAGCTTTCATATTTCTCTTGTTTTAGATGGAAATCTAAACGGTGAGGAGTGAAAGCTTCTTTTTGCGTTCTAGTATTATGGTATCATTGTTTTATTACAAAAAAACTGGACAAATACGCATGATGTTGTTTATATTATTGTAAGATAAAGAAATATGACGAGAAGGTGACTGTACATTGCTGGAACTGTCCATTAATGATTCTGACCGATTGGTAAAAGTGGCTCATGCACTCAGCACGCAGACCAGAATAGGCATTATTAAGCTGCTGCTGGCCAAAGCTAATCTTAATATCTTGGAAATCGCGGAACAGCTTGATATTCCCGTATCGACAGCGGCAAACAACGTCAAAGTATTGGAAGAAGCCGAATTAATCGTCACAGAGCTTCAGCCTGCGACAAGAGGGGCCATGAAGGTGTGCAGCCGAAATTTTGACGATGTACGCATGATTTTGAACCCCAAGGCCTATGACCAAAATACAAGCAAGGTTGAGGAAATCGAAATGCCCATTGGTCATTTCATTAATTTTGATATCGTTCCTACCTGTGGAATGGCCAATGCGACAGGGATGGTTTTTCAAGAGGACGATCCGGTTAATTTCTATCTTCCAGAGAGCAGAACCGCAGAGATCATATGGTTCCGTAAAGGCTGGATCGAATATCGGTTTCCCCGAAAGCTTCCAGCAGGAGCACAGATCCAGTCACTGGAATTCTCCCTCGAGATATGCTCCGAGGCGCCAAACTTCAATAATGATTGGCCATCGGAAATTACGGTGTGGATTAACGACATAGAGGTGGGGTCATGGATTTCGCCAGGAGATTTCGGCGATTACCGCGGCAAGCTTAATCCTTCATGGTGGTATGACAACAGCACACAGCACGGTCTGCTGAAAACCTGGTCTACCGATCTGAACCGAAGCATGGTGGATAAAGAGAAATGCTCGGATGTTACCCTTCGGGATCTTCATCTGGAGGACAAGCCGTTTATAACGTTTCGGATCGGGATCAAGCCCGATGCGAAGCATCAGGGCGGTATCAATTTGTTCGGAAAAGGATTTGGCGATTACGCGCAGGGCATTGTGATGAAGCTGCAGTATGATTGATCCATATTAAATGTTAAGGTTTCAGATGTTTTGTAATACAAAACATTCTGAAACTTTTTTTATTGAATAAAACAATAATTTCGAAAGAAAGCGTTGACAAAACATTTAATGACCATATATTATTCTGTTTATAAACAAATTAATTGTAATAAAACAAACGAATGAGTATTGAAGAATTTGGATCATGGGCAGAGAAAACAAGTTCATGGCTCCAGATGTACTCATGGAAGCGCTGTTTTGAGCAGTTGTTTGTTTATCAGCAAATCAATCGAAGGGGGAAGCATCCATTATGGTTTGGAAAGGAAAGTGGGTTCAGCTTTCATTGACAATGGTGTTAAGTTTCATGCTTGTACTATCAGGTTGTGGTTCCAGCAATAATACCGCTGCACCGGAGGACCCGAAATCGGATGGTGGGACGGGAGAACCGAGTGAAAACGCAAAATCCCAGATTGAATTCATGGGATGGGGGGGCGATACCGAGAAAGCCGTATTCCAGAAGCTGATTGACTCCTATATGAAAAAGAATCCGAACAAGAAAGTGAAATATACTGTCGTTCCGCCTGCGGAATATTATCAGAAGCTGGATACATTGATTGCGGCGAACAAGACACCGGATGTTTTTTATGCCGGAGGAGCCCACTTCAATAAGCTGGTCTCCAGTGATGTTCTGTTAAATCTGGAATCCCAGCTCAACTCCAACAGCGACGTGAACCCCGACAACGTGTGGAAGCAGGGACTCGATCGTTATCGTTACGATGGAAGCAATGTGGGTTCCGGAGATTTGTTCGGATTGCCTAAAGACGTAGGTCCGTGGGCATTTGCTTACAATAAAGCGTTGTTTGATAAAGCGGGCCTTCCATACCCTAGCGCCAAGGCTGGCGAATACACATGGGATGACATGGTCGCAGATGCAAAAGCCATCACCGTTGTGAATGAGCGCGGAAAGATCGATACGTTCGGTGTTGCGGGCTACTCCACCGAATCCGCGGTGTGGGCCAATGGAGCCGACTGGCTCGATCCCGCTACCGGCAAGATTACAATTGATACGCCTGAATTCGCAGAAGCGATGCAATTTGTAGCCGATTTGAGCCTGGTACATAAAGTCAGTCCGTCACCGGACGATGAGAAGGCCCAGAACGCCTATGCTCGCTTCGTTGCCGGTAAAGTGGCGATGTTCCCAATGGGTCCGTGGGATCAGCCTGGTTTCTGGGATCTGCCGTTTGAGTGGGACATCGCCGCATGGCCGGCAAGTCCAAATACGGGCAAAACCGCAACGTGGCTGGGTTCGCTTGGATTCGTTGTATCAAAGAAAACGGAGTATCCTGAAGATTCATTTGCCCTGGCAGCGTACTTGAGCCTGGATCCGGAATCGCAAAAAGAAAATTACATGCTGGGTCAGGCGGTTCCGAATTTGATGGATATGGCAAAGGGCGAATTCCTGGACATGGAGAAGGCCCCGCAGACTCGTCAGGTATTCCTCGATATCATTGAAGATTATGGACGTCCGCCAGTTGAAGTTACCTCCAAAAACACCAAATGGCTGGATACGTTCTGGCAGGATGCCAGTCAAGTGTGGACAGGCAAGAAATCCGCAGCTGAATTTGTCAAAGAGGAGCAGCCGAAGCTGCAGAAGCTTTACGACGAAAGCAATAAGTAGGCAGGGCAGCACATGCTGCGGTGGAGAGGCGAAGACGACGGGGGAACCCGGCTTGCAGCGTCTTTGCTTTTTCCCGCTGCAGCCAGGGAGGAAAAATTGATGAAGAATACAACCCCGGGATATCGGCGCAAAGAAATCATATGGTCACTGCTGTTTGTCACACCGCCGATATTGGGTTTCTTGATATTCGGTTTGGCACCGCTTCTGACATCGTTTGGATTAAGCTTCATGTCATGGGATATGTTCACGCCCGCCAAGTTCACGGGTACGGACAATTTTCAGTACATGTTTGCGGACGAGAAATTCTACAAGTCGCTTTATAACACGTTCTATCTGCTGCTCGGTATTCCGCTCGGCATGATCATAGCTCTGATCCTGGCGATCATGATGAATCGGCCGCTAAAGGGTATTTCATTCTTTCGTACCATTTATTACATTCCGGTGATATCCCCTATTATTGCCGTTTCATTACTCTGGCAGTGGCTTCTTAATTACGATTACGGCATTATCAATGAGTTTATCTGGAATGTATTCGGGGTGCAGGGTCCGAACTGGCTCGGAGACCCGAATTGGGTAAAACCGTCATTCATCCTGATGGGTTTATGGGGCGGCGTTGGCGGCACTATGGTGCTGTATCTTGCAGGATTGCAAGGGATACCCTCAAGTTATTATGAAGCGGCTCAGGTTGATGGGGCTTCGCGCTGGCACCAATTCAAGCATATTACGCTTCCGCTGCTGTCGCCGATTCACTTCTATGTCGTTGTGATGGGCATCATAGGCACCTTCCAATCCTTCAGCCAGATGTACATTCTGGCAGCAGATGGAGGGCCTGAATACAGCGGAGCGACCATCGTGTATTACATCTTCCAGGAAGCCTTTAAATATTTCAATATGGGTTACGCAAGCGCGGTGGCATGGGTGCTGGGTATTCTCATTTTTATCATCACGCTGTTCCAGTTCCGCTTCTCCAAGCGGTGGGTTTACCAAGAATAGACGCATGCCATTTATATAGGAGGAATTAGATATTATGGTTAAACAACGCCGTTTGATCCATTCGATGATCTATATCCTGCTGCTTGCGGGGTCTTTCATCATGCTTGGACCGCTAGTCTGGACGTTGTCAACGTCATTGAAGAGCCAGCAGCATGTTTTTGATATACCGCCGCAGTGGATTCCCGATCCGCTGACATGGCTGAATTACAAGGATGTCTGGGCCAAAGCCCCGCTCCTGTATGGTTTTATGAACAGTGCCATCGTGGTGGTGACGGTACTGACAATAGGTCTGTTTGTGGCAGCCATGGCAGCTTATGCCTTTTCCAAGTTTGATTTTCCCTTCAAAGAAGGGATCTTCATGGCCCTGCTTGGCACGATGATGATTCCATATTCCGTGGTCATGATCCCCCAATATATCGGTTTCTCTGAGCTTGGGTGGGTGGATACGCTGCTTCCGCTCATCGTGCCTGGTCTCTTCGGGAATATTGTGACGATCTTCTTCTTTCGTCAATTTATGCAAGGCTCTATTCCGACGGACCTCATCGATGCGGCGAAAATAGATGGCTGCGGATATTTCCGGACATTTACGACCGTCGCGCTTCCCATCGTGAAACCGGCGATTGCTGCACAGGCCGCCCTTGGATTTATGGGGATATGGAACGATTTTATGGGCCCCTTGATTTATCTGCACACACCGGAAAGGCAGACTATTCAGGTGTTAATCGCAAGTATGCAGTCCAATTACATCTCGACCTCCAATTATCCGTCGCTCATGGCTGCCTCCATCGTGGCATTGCTGCCAGTCGTTATTGTATTCTTCATGGCTCAGCGCTACTTCATTGAATCCTTGGCCATTACGGGCATTAAGGGATAACCGATGACACGATTTCGGAAACCGTGGAGGCTGTTAGGGATTTCGTTGGCATCGGTTGCGGCTGTGGCCGTTACGCTTGCAGTCATACAGGATGCGACCAAGGGTAAGCAGGCATACGGAGGGGAGATAACAATGGAACATACCTATCTGAACCCGATGAAGCTGGATCAGGAATGGGAGGATTATGGAATAGGTGACCCTTATGTACTGCGTTTTAATGGAAGATATTATCTATATTGCAGTACAAAGGACTGGCGTGTCGGCATTAAGGCATGGAGCTCCGAGGATCTTGTGAGCTGGCAATACGAAGGACTTGTTACGGAAGAGCCGCTTACCGAGGGGGCTTATGCGCCGGAGGTAGTCTACTGGAACGGATCATTCTACATGTACACCTCGCCTGGGGGCAAAGGACATTATGTTCTGCGAAGCGACAATCCGACGGGTCCATTCCAAATAGAAACCGATAATTTGGGACTGAATATCGATGGTTCGGTGTTCATAGACGATGATGCCAAGTGGTATTTCACTTATGCCGCATCAGGCGGCATCATGGCAAGCACCATGAAGGACCCGTATTCCATTGACGTTGGCTCTAAACTGAATACGTCTTTAGGCCACTGGACGGAAGGCTCCATGATCATCAAGCGTCAAGACCGGTATTACATGACGTATACAGGCAATCATGTGTTCAGCCGCGGATACCGCGTCAATTATGCGGTTGCCCATGATTCGCCTAACGGAATCTACTCAATTCCGGAGAATAACCCCATCATCATCTCGACTAACGATGAGTTTAACGGGCTGGGGCATAGCGCAACCGTATTAGGACCTGACATGGATTCCTACTACATTGTGTACCACAATCTTGCGGGGCGTTCGGCGGAAGGCCCGCCGGTACGGATGTTGAACATGGACCGATTGATTTTTAATGGGGACAAAATGTCGCTTGCAGGACCTACGCATGGGATACCGGTGCAAGCACCAGCACTTCCGGTCTTTCATGATGTGCTCGGAGGAGCGGAGCCGCAAGGCGAGCGCTGGGAACATCAGAAGCTTGTAAATGGATCAGCAGCATGGATCAGCAGCCTAAGCACGGACAACAGGTTTACGGCAGAGTTCAATGCTGTGCTCACGGATGGGAACGTCCCTGCCGGTTCGGAAGATGCGGATTTCGAGGCTTTGTTTTCCTATGAGGATGGAGATCATTACCGAGGCATTCGCGTGGATGGCAAGGATATGTCCATGTCAATGTTTGAAAGAGCTGGGGGACAAGAAGTCATAACTCAATCCGTCAGTCTCCCTAACGGAATGGATATGACCAAGCATCACGCGCTGCGCATCGAATCAGGGGACCATGGAACCCGAGTTTATTGGGATGGGATCCTTCTGCTGAGCGATAAGGAAATGAAGGGTACGGCAGGACGGATCGGATATAGCTGGTCACCAGCGCTGAAGCCGGAACTGCGATATACCGCCTTTTCAAACGAAGCGAACGGCAGCAGCGACCAAGATGTGCTGAAGCAGGTGCCTGGTACGATGGAGGCCATACATGGTGTCCAAGATTCAGTTGAGCGTAACGAATACGCAATCAGTGACAAGGAAACACCGGACGGAAGTTATGCGGTAACCGTGCTTCAAGATCACAAGGGACTAACGTTTCCGGTATATGTAAAAGAAGACGGCAGTTATCTGTTATCTGCGATGGTATCGAACGCTTCGGCCGGTGCAAGGCTTGTCCTGGATGCCGGGGGAGAACGAAAGGAAATCCTGCTGGATCCTTCATGGTTCTCCGAAGAATCCGAATGGACGAAGATTCCCCTGGGGTCGGTTCAACTGCGTAAGGGGCCTCAATGGCTATCGTTAACGAGGAAAAAGGGAGATGTCTCGATACGTTATATCGAGTCCAGCTTAATTTCCCCAGTAGCGCCACGTCATGACGTCGAATTCACCGACGTATACGGCAGCTGGAACCTTGCAAACGGTCAGGCCGAGCTTCTGTCGGAAGGCCAAGAGGGCAAGTTGTTCGGCGGGGACCCGCGATGGAGCAATTACGAAGTGAGCTTTCAGTTAACCGCAACTGAAGAAGCGTCAGGGGAGGCGTCCGTGTTGTTAAGAACATCCAACGAATCGGATTTTCCGGACCAGGTCAGGGACTCCTTCATGGGTTATGAGCTGTCTTTCCGTAATGGAAGGGTGATCTTAAAGCGGATCAGTTATGAAGTGAATGAGGAGATGGCTTCGGGCTTCCTTGAGCTGGAGGAACATCAGCCAGCAGAGATTAAAGTAAGACTTGAAGGAGCCGCTATACATGTGTACGCCAACGGCGGTGAAGATCCGATTGTGAGCTGGCTGGACCCCAACGCCTTCCTGAACGGCCGTGTCGGTCTGCGTACCTCCTCGAAGGGATGGACCTTCTCGCCGCTAACGGTTGAACCGATCGAAATGCAGTAACTGCATACCGACAACATAAACATAGCACAAGCCAACGTGCGACAAAGGAGCAGGAGACAACATGACAACAAAAATGTATAGCAAAGATTATCCGCGACCTCAATTCGTGAGAGAACATTGGGTTAATCTGAACGGGGAGTGGAGTTTCGGGTTTGACGATGACAATACAGGTGAGCGTGATCGGTGGCAGGATGATTTTGGCGGTGAATTGAAGATCACGGTGCCCTTTACTTATGAGACGAAGGCCAGCGGGATCGGCAGAGAGGAGCACCATCCATTCATATGGTATAACCGAACGCTTGATATCCCTCAGGAGGATGAGGGCAAGCGAGTTGTCCTGCATTTTCAAGGAGTAGACTACTTGGCGAAAATCTGGATTAATGGTACCTACGTTGGCAGTCATCAAGGGGGATACTCGGCATTTTCATTTGATATTACCCCGTACATATCCTTTGGTGCTGCCAATCAATTAACGGTGAAAGCGGAGGACAGCATGGATGCAACCCAGCCACGAGGCAAGCAGAGGTGGGTTGAGCATAATTTCGAGTGTTTTTACGTCCAGACAACCGGGATTTGGCAGTCGGTCTGGCTGGAAGTTGTAGAACCGGTCCATGTCGATTCTGTCAAAATAACACCGAATATGGATACGCGCTCCGTGCGTTTCGAATACCAGGTGAAGGGTGATTTCACGACGAAGGAGACCAGACTGGAGACGATTATCAGCTTGAAAGGGAAGCAAGTTAAGAAAGTGAGTTTGACGATTGATCGTCCGTGGCTCCAATTGGACGTCGATCTGGTTCACGAAGCCAACGGTCCGTGGAAGCACTGCCTGTGGTCTCCGGCTCATCCGAATTTATACGATGTTGAATTTATACTGCATCAAGGGGAGGAGAAGCTCGACCACGTCTATTCCTATTTCGGCATGAGGAAGATATCGATTGAGAAGGGCAGAGTCCTGCTTAATAACGTTCCGATCTATCAAAGACTCGTGTTGGACCAAGGTTATTGGTCTGACAGTCATCTCACTCCGCCATCCGAGGAAGCCATCATTGAGGATATCGATGCAATTCTGGAAATGGGGTATAACGGTGTCCGCAAACATATGAAAGTGGAGGATGCCCGGTTCTTGTACTGGTGTGATGTAAAGGGGCTGCTTGTCTGGTCGGAGATGGCGGCTGCCTTTGAATTCAATGACAATGCCATCCAGAAATTCACCAACGAATGGATGGAAATCGTCCGTCAGCAATATAACCACCCCAGCATTATTACCTGGGTTCCGTTTAATGAATCGTGGGGAATCGCGCAAATTGCCAAGGACCGCAGGCAGCAGAAATTTACCGAATCCATTTATCACTTGACGAAGTCATTCGATCCGAACCGTCCGGTGATCACGAATGACGGATGGGAGCACACCATGTCCGATATTTTGACACTTCACGATTATATCGAGTCCGGGGAACAATTCAAGAAGCGTTATGCGAATAAAGATGTGATCGTGAATAACGAACGATCGTTCAACCAGTGGAAGTATGCTTACGCAGAGGGATACCATTACGGAG
This sequence comes from Paenibacillus glucanolyticus NBRC 15330, assembly GCF_004000885.1. Lineage (GTDB taxonomy): Bacteria > Bacillota > Bacilli > Paenibacillales > Paenibacillaceae > Paenibacillus_AQ > Paenibacillus_AQ glucanolyticus. The sequence goes on along the minus strand of NZ_BIMC01000001.1, from coordinate 352,833 downwards.
GACAGCCCATTATCGTTAGCGAATTCGGGGGGATTGCCTTTCAATCGGAATCCGGCTGGGGTTATGGCAAGCAGGAGTCTTCAGAGGAGGAATTCCTCTCGAGGTTCCGCAGCATTCACCAAGCGATCAAGGATACGGAATATATTGTAGGATATTGTTACACACAGCTAACGGACGTGCAGCAAGAGATGAACGGTTTATTGACAGAGGAGCGCAAACCGAAGTTTCCGCTGGATATCATTCGCGAGATCAATCTTTCTTAAGTTTGGAAGGAGGAAAATAAATTGACTCAACAAACGTTCAGGAACCCGATACTCCCTAATGGTGCCGACCCTTGGATCATCAAGCATACGGATGGATATTATTATTTGACGGTGACGTTAGGTGACCGGATCGCCCTTTGGCGGAGCCATACCATGACCGGGTTAGCTGCGGCAAACCCGACAACGATATGGACCCCTGAACAGGACGGGCCGTATTCCTATCATTTATGGGCACCGGAGCTTCACTACATTGAGGATCGATGGTACATCTATTACACGGCCAACAATGGGGGCGGCGATGATACGCGAAGAATATGCGTGCTGGAGCTCATAGGCGAAGATCCGATGAACGATGAGTGGATATTTCGAGGTGTGATAAACACGGAGCATCCGGGATTGGATGGAACCGTGCTCCAGCACAAGGGAGAGCTGTATTTTTTCTATTCCGGATACGGTTTTTTCCCGGACTACGGTTCGGCCATTTATGCGGTCCGCATGGTTAATCCCTGGACCTTAACGGGGCCGAATGTGCTTCTATCGGCGCCTACGGAAGCATGGGAGAAGCAAGGCGGGATGGCGATTAACGAAGGACCGGTGTTCTTGAAGCGGAATGGGCGCTTGTTCCTCGTATTCTCGGCAAGCGCGACCTGGTCCGATGATTATAGTCTTGGGATGATTACGATTTCGGAGACGGATGATGTGCTCGATGCTTCAGCCTGGACCAAGCATGCAGGGCCAGTGTTTGCGAAGAATCCCGCTCAGGGCGTGTACGCCCCCGGACATAACAGCTTCACCGTCTCACCGGACGGTTCGGAAGATTGGATCGTCTACCATGCGTATTCTTACTCGGAAGCCGAGCAGCAGCGTTCGGCTGGCGGTCCACGCAGTACGCGGATTCAACGCTTCGGCTGGAAGGAGGACGGCTTGCCCGATTTTGGGCTTCCAATATCTGAGCATAGCTTGCTTCCTCTGCCTTCCGGAGAGTAAAACAGCTAAACATGATCCCGGCCAGGCATAGGAGCCTGGCCGGGGTTTTAAATCTCATGTGTTCATTTAAGTATGTTGAGGAGAGGATGATCTATCGTGAAGGAGCTTCCTTTATACCAGCAAATACAATATAAAATCAGAGAACAGATCCAGCAGGGCAATCTGCGTCCGGGCGACCGCATCCCGTCCGAGAAAGAACTGGCCATGCGGTTTCATGTCAGTGTCATCACGACCAGGAATGCGCTCGCTGGTCTGGCCGAGGAGGGCGTAGTTACCCGCATAAAGGGAAAAGGTACCTTCGTGGCAGGCGTATCTCCGCTTTGGGATTTCTCGCTTGATGGATGACCTTACCCTTAAGCCTTAAGGATTTACCTTAACATTATCAAAACGGGCATTGCTGTTCATTACACGGAGTCCGACTTTGCCGTGGGTAAATGGATTCATGCTGGTATCCGTATAGTCGATAACAGGAGATACACCATGATTTACATAAATTTTAATATGGGTTCCGCTAACGACAACCTTCAGATGATGCCAGCTATCGGCGGGCAGGCTCATGGCCGCAAAGTCGAGCGCTTGGTAACCGTAATTCATTTTGCCAAGATGCACGCCCTGGGCAGTGATATGAGCATAGTAACCCTGCAGATAATCCGGGTTGTTAACAAAGGCCTTGCCGCTCGCCGGATTGTTGACACGGACAACAATTCCCGCATCTCCCGTTGATGTCAGCCGCCTGATATCCGCCTCAACCGAATAATCACTCCAGAGGCTGCTGCCGATTACCGTTTTGCCAAAGGAGCCTGCCCCTGTTCCTGCATACTCTCCGTTAACAACCGACCAGTCGCCCTCGTAGCGAGTCCATTCATTGTCGTTGCCGTCATTGAAATCATCGTTGATGGAGGTGACTGCGTCCGCGCGCGAGAAGGTGAGCGAGCTTAAATCGAATTCCCCGCTGACCGTTTCAAGCCGCAATTCATGATGGCCGGCAGTCAAATATATACGCTTGCCGCTGGTTAACCGCCAGTTCTCCCAATCTCCCGTGCTGGGGACAGGAACGGGCCCGGTAAGATCTTCGGCTCCATTCCAGAGACGGAACTGCGCATTGGGGAACGTCGTTGCTGCCCGCAGATTCAGATCATAATACCCGGTCTCCGCAACGTTGACACGATATTTGAGCCATTCGCCCGGCTGGTTCCAGCCGATGACATATTTCCCTTCAGACGCCGAAGATCGAATATCAACATGTTCATTCCGGTAAGCGCCGCCCGTGTTCCCTTGACTGAGATCATGGTATGCTGTTCCTTCGCCGCCCTGCATGTAATGAACGGCTTCGATGGTGCCGGCAACGGGCTTATAGGCATTCCATGCACTGCTGCCACCAACTTTGTTGCTAAAGGCAGCATAGCCGAAATCGGCATGGACTTTCGACGTGGCATACCCGATCTTGCCTCCGGCCAGACCGGTGATGTTCCGGGTCTGCTTCTTCATGCCATCAACAAAGATGGAGAAGCTGGAATCCTTTTTCTCCACGCGGATTTGATGCCATTTCGTATAATTGAAACCCGAAGGTAAGGAAGCATATTCCCATCCCTGACTCACGCCGCCAATGACAAAGTCGGTTTCGAGCCGGTTTAAGCTTCGGTTCAGGACGGCCGTTCCGTAGTTGGATTCATCCTGATATGAAAATACGACGCCGTACACAGGCGTATTGCCAGAGCCTTGCTTCATCTGTTTGGTATGGAACTCGGCCGTATAATCGGCTTCCGTAGCATTGGCCGTTACTTGACGGTACCAAGAAGCATTGCCGATGGTATCCTGCCACATGAGTTCCTGATTATAGATCCCCCAAGTGCCTCCTCCAACATTGATCCATTGGTTTCCGATCGTTGTCCGGTTAAAGCGATCTGCAAACAACGGCAGCTCCGGATTGGTTTGCTCCGATGACGTCGGTCCGAGCACAAGCATTCGGTCCCCGTTCCACACGATTCGATCCAGATTCATCCTTCGTCCCGGATAAACCGAATTTCCTTCATGCGCATGGCTGTGATAAACCATATAGTCCGAATCCAGATCAGGTCCGCGCACAAGGGAGTTGTGCCCAAGGCCGACATGATGGCCTTCCGTTTCAAGGAGAACGGGATTCTGGCCGGACGCGGGCGCGAATGCGTGGGTTGCGTTGTTGCTGACAGCATAATCGACCCGGTATGCCGTACTCCATACATGATTGCCGGTATAGGTCATGAAATACTTGTTATTGCGCTTAAGGACGGTAGGACCCTCAGTCCAGCCGTTCATGCTGAGACCGGTCGACACCGCAGAACCAAAGGAAGTAGGGCTGTTCATTGGCCAGGCCATGATCTGATTGGACCCGGTTGCATAAAAGGTCCACTGTCCGTTGTCGTCAACGAAAACAGAACCGTCAATCCCCATGCCCACATTGCCAGTAACCGGAACGAACGGACCGAGGGGACTGTCGCTTTTCAGCACATAATGCCCTCCTCCTCCCGGTGATGTGTACATATAGAAATTTCCGTCCACATGATAGAATACCTCAGGAGCATAAGCGGCTTTGGTAATCGGATCTGTTGCGCATAGACCGCGGTAGGCCCAATTGACAAGATCGGGGGAAGACCACACTTTGATGCCGGACTGGTGGTCAACCGTACTGACATACAGATAATACGTTCCGTTGAATTTGAGGATGTAAGGGTCGCCCTCACCGTAGAAATCGTTATTGTTCCAACGCCAGGAATCCGTTAAATGAAATGGATTACTGTAGGCAAAAGCCTGTACCGGGAACAGGAACGCAGTTGCGAGTGCAGCCATCCCAAGCAGCAGTTTCACGAATTTCAATGTTTGATCAGCTCCAATCAGAAGAATATATGGCTGAGAACTCGGAAATCAAACGATGGACTGTATGAAGTTCACCTCCGTTTCTTTAATATGGGAAACGTTTATATTGAACGTAGTATAGCAGAACAGATGCAATGCCGTTATACCTAATCAACTATAAAATCAGGAGTCCAAGCCTCGTGCATCTGGTTGATCAATGGCTTCATCCGTTAGAGCGGTTGGTTTACGGATCAATAACCCCATGACAACACCAACAATGGACACTGCCGTTACAACAAGGTAGGTGAACGAGAACGCATCTGCCCAGATTTCAACTTGCGGTATTGCACGAGATGAAGCTGATACACGAGCTGTCAACAAGGTTGAGAAGGCAGCCACCGCAAACGAGCCCATCACTTGCTGTGAAGCATTGTTCAAGGACGTAACGCGGTTGATCAGCGCTTGCGGTGCAGATTTCATAACAAATGCATTCAAAGACATGCCATACAATGCATGGCCGGAGCCTGCTAAGGTCATAGCGACAATTAACATTCCCATTCCGCTCCCCGAAGAAACTCTAGAGAGCAGGAAGGCCCCTAGCCCCAGAAGTGCCGTACCGATAATAACCAGCGGCTTTACGCTCATCCGGTCAAAGAGCCTACCGCCAATCTGCATGAGAACGATACAGGCAATGGCCTGTGGAATCATGAGGAGCCCTGTATCAAATGCATTAAATCCCTTCACCTGCTGGAGGTAAACCGGAATGAGAAAGAAGTTTCCATAAAACGTAACGGCCGTTAGCCAAAGAATCAACATGGCGCTTGTAAAAGACCACGAACGGAATACACGCAGCTCGAGGAGCGGCTCGCTTGAGCGAAGTTCAACCAGAATAAATAGCAGAAGCGCCACTACGCCAACTGCAAGGCCGATGATGGTCTGCATGGAGTCCCATCCGGCATCGCCCCCTTGGTGCACGCCGTAGATGAGGGCTGCAAAAGCAAGAGGGCCGAAAATCATGCCGAGTTTATCCAGCTTGGCTTGAGCCTGACTCTCCAACTTAGGCAGATATCGCAGCCCGAGGCATATTCCTAAGATGCCTACAGGCACATTCACCCAGAATAGATAAGGCCAGCTTACGTAATCCACCAACCACCCGGCAAACACGGGCCCGATGGCTGGCGCAATAAGTATGGGAACGCCCAGGTATGAACCCATCACCGTGCCAATCTTGTCCGGAGGACTGATCCGAAAGACGATGGCATAACCAATCGGCATGACAATGCCTCCACCTAAACCTTGAAGTATGCGAAACAGTATAAATTGCTCAGCGTTAATTGAGAGTGCGCAAAGAATAGAGCAGATTGTAAAGATGGAGATGGCCAGAATGAACATGCGCCTGCCGCCAAAGCGGTCAGCCAGCCAGCCGGCTACCGGAATAATGGCCGCCTCGGCCAGTATATAACCCGTGGTTGCCCATTGCATTAAAGATAGTGGGCTTTGAAAGGTGTTCATTAGTTTCGGAATCGCCACATTCATGGCGGTCATATTCAGTAGGACCATAAACATGCCAATGATGATGGCGAATAAGGGCGCGCGGATTTCTTTAATCGTGGTCGACATTTCATCGTCTCCTCGTACTGTATATTGTTGTGCATAACCACATTTCCGGATATATGGCTATTCGAAGAGAATCGCGCGATTTTCAGAGTGTCGATTCAAGAATGCACCTTGATCAACAGCTATGTGCCAAATTATAATGACTCTAAACCAACAAGAACAGTAGGCAATATTTATTGATAAGATCATTTATTATAGACCAACTTACTTTAGGTTAGGGCGGGTGATGGTTTGAGCGAGCATTCAGAACATAACGAAGAATATGAAGTATGCACGGAGGTTATTGGCGAGGTTTTGAAAATAGTTGCCGTGAAACGGGCCGTCCACGTGATTGGAGAACTGCATGACGGTCCTCAGCGGTTTAACCGCTTACGCCGGAATTTGGGCAACATCAGTACGCAATCGTTGACGGTGATCCTGAGACATTTGGAACAGAACGGAATCATTCAACGGCAAGTCATGCCAACCATGCCGGTTACGGTTGAGTATTCCTTAACGGAGCAGGGAAGAGAATTTGAAGACGTTCTCAATGTGATACATGATTGGGGAGCATCCAGGAGGGAGCATCGAACTTCATTAGGAAAGGCGAGTTCCTTATCCGAGAAATAGCAAACAGAGATCGCAGAAACCGCGTATATCGCGGTTTTTGTGTTGTACGGATACTTGGCCATAGCGAAGATAAGTATTTACGAAGTGGAGAAATACACATAATATGGAGTTATTGGAAAAGTCGGTGAGTCTTTGCAGGCGGTGAAGCACAAGGCAACTGAGAAGGGGGAACTGAAGAAAGCGATCAATACCTACAAGGTCATTAAGGTGCCGGATGTGAAAGCCGAGCCCAAATTGCCATAAGAGATAACCGTTAAGTCTGGTGAGCGAATTTATCCTATATCTGCTGAAGGAGCTTTCCATAATGATGAAAAATGCCATGGTCCTATTCTGTATATGTTTGATGTTAATGGTCTGTAAATCTAACGTCGATAGCGTTGATACTCCACCTTATGAGGGTCCACCCTATGAGGGTAGGAGCCTAGTTATTGGTTTGATTGGAGAGAATCCGAACATAAGGGAAGAGAATGTGGATTTTGTGGAGGTTGCGTTCAAACAATTAGAGGAAGAAGAGTTATCATCTGACCTTGACGCTATTTTCATTACGAAAGAGTTTCTAGTGGAGGCTTCCAATCCACAATATGCAAAAGTCTATCACCATTCGGACATCCCTTTTTTCTATATCGAGTCTAAGAAATCACACGTCCCCTTTACAATTGAGGAGTTATCGTATGCCGATGTTCCTGATCTTTCAGCTTACGCTTATGCCACGGGTTACTATGGCGAGGAATCTCATTACTGGGAATATGGGTTATCCAACGATGTACGCAATGAGTCCAATATCCAGGATGTCTATTCCCGAATCTTTACAACGATTGAATCGCTGCAGCTATGAAGGTGCGTGAAGAAATGGATGCCGTAAATATGATGGTATACTAACAACGAACAGAAGAGGGTACTTGATTTAGGCTGAGGATCGTGGGAAACACGGAGGATTATAAATTACGGAGGTAATAACGGCTGCATGCATCTACATGGCAAGGCATGGTGAGTAAATTGCCAGAAATAGAAGGGAATATCTGACCAAGTTAGCGGTGAAGCGATTATAAAATGATATGGGAAGCTGGTGTGTTAGTGCGTGCAACCATCCCCGCGAAAGGCAGTGAGCAGGATAGATTTCCAAGCGCGTGAAATAAACTGGGTGGAGAAAAGCGACCGAATGGTGTTATTGCTGGAAGATGATACCACACTAAGCGTAACTCCGCTGGATTCCGGGTTGGAGGCTGAGGTCATGAAAATCAGCTCACCCGAGTCTGATTTTGTCTTAAAGGTTTGGAATAAAGAGTCTCAGCCTAATGTGCAATTCCAATATGAAATCTTAAATGCCTTACACACGCATGGAAGTGCGGTTTCGAAACCTGTCGGCTGGGGTTATGAGGTGAATGGCCATCAAGTCCTGCTAACCAGTTACGATGGGACACCCATAGATAAAGTGGATCAGCCCAAACTTAAGAAGCTTGCGAAGAATTTGAATGATGTGCATAAGTTCCCGCTTGATCGTCTGACTGGTTCGGCGTTACCAAGCTACGACCTCATTGATTATTTTTATCCGCAAGTGGATCAGCACCCCGATATCCAGGATTTATTAGTGAAGCTGGTTCAGCGAGCAGACTTGAAGCCAGTGTGCATGATTCATGGGGATTACCATCTGGGCAATATTCTTGAGTCAGAAGGCAAGCTGACCGTGATCGATTGGACTAACGTCCAAATAGGTGACCCTAGATATGACATAGCCTGGTCCATTATCTTGATGTGGATTTATGTAAGCGAGAAGTGGGCCTCTTTCTACCGTACTGCATTTTGTGCAGAGAGCCGATATGGGGAGGATGAGCTGGAACTATTCGAAGCCATCGCGTGTTTGCGAGGCATTCTATTGTTTAGGGCGAATAATCTGCCGATTAGGCATGATACAATCTCAAGGCTCAAGTCCATTGTAACAACAAACCAATATTTGCATGGCAAGTTACTCTAAGATGGACCCCTAAATACCTGTGAACGAGAGGTCGCGTGATCGAACGTTTTTTGCACTTTAACGGACACAGGAGACGCTATTTGCTCCAAAAGGAACATTTGAACAAGATAACGGACCTCAGCCGCCTTATTCTCTACAAAATAGGGAAAGTGGGCAAATATTTATGGTATAGCGTCTGCTCGGTCCGTTACATTTGCAAACGGCGCGAATTAATGTAAATAACGTCTGTGGAGTCCGTTATGCCATTGGTATGGGCTGATTGGAGTATGGCTTGCATGCTCGGTTGGATACCCACCAAATTAGCGAATCGTGACTATAATACGTTAGAGTACAATTAAAGTATATTCATGTGGGGGTTCTGGAGAGTGAGTTCATGTGGGTATTTCAGTCATATGACCTTAATTGGGTCGCTTGGTTCGTGTGTTCGTATGGGATTCTCTCTACGTGACCCCGAGATTTCAATTACAACATCCTTTCGTACTGGGGCGTGACTATAATTTTGAGAAGACAAAATGTAATGATTGGCTTGGTTTTGGTTATTGGTATTGTTGTTCTATCAGCTTATTATCTTAGTAACGACAAGAAGCTGTATGGAAACGATGAGGGGTCCATCCAAAAAGTAATTCAGTCGATTGAGGGATACGAAAACAGGCAAATCGAGATTCTGGATATATCCGATTTCCATGACAGCAGGGTGGTAGGATTCTTGTCCGACCAAAGGCCGGGGTATATTGAGTTTGCTCGAAATTCCAAAGGGAACTATGAATGGAAACATATAGAGACAGCGCATGATCCTGTCGGGTTGTTCATGCTGAATAATCCCAAGGAAGAGGTTCAAAAATGGATGGTTGTAACCCATCACGATAATCAAGTCGCCAAAATGCAAGTACGCATTAATGGGGAGTTGTTGGAGCAAACATTCGTCCCTAACCGTGCAGATGTGACTTATATTGAATTACCTCCGTCCGAAGATCAATCGTACACCTTCAGGGACTATAAGTTTTACGATGAACGCGGCATGCTGCTGGATGAATGATACAATGAACTCATAAGACTCATGAATCGATGGAACTATTTTTCAAGGGATCTCAGAATCCATGAATCTTCCTGATCTTCGAATCTGTGAAATTGAAGTTACGAGCCTACAAGGCTCCGAGCAAACCACAGCATAACAAACGGTAATACATGCCGTCTAAGTATAACTGAAGTTCCCACTCGTCCAGTCTATAAGATGGAGGCTGGGGACTTTTTTGTATCCAGATTTGAATGTCGATACCTAGCATCAACTAAACACACATCTTAATGCGTAATTATAATTACTTTAAAGAGTAAAAATGTATTGACTTTTAGAGTAATATAAAATACTTTATAACGTAACAGGGTATAGCCTGCCTAGGTGCGGCGCTATTCTGATCATGGGTGTGAAGGGAGAAGAACCGATGTCGAACGTTCATAGGCTAAAACCGGATATTCACTCGCTTCATGGATTTTTCAGCAAAGAGCTGGAACCGGCTCTGTATATTCAGTCAGGGGACACTGTCCTCTATCAAACGTTGGATGCTTCCTGGGGGATTGCGAAGCGCTCTGCGCCAGGTGCGCCAAGAACGAAGTTCACTGAGCGTAAGCCGGGGCGGCAGGAGAAACAGTTTGGGCATGCATTGGTGGGGCCGGTACATATTGAAGGTGCAAAAGCTGGTGACACATTGGAGATCCAGATCAACGAGATTATTCCCGGATCATGGGGTTGGACCTCCGCCGGAGGTTTTCCAAGTTATTGGAACGAGAAGCTGGGGATGCGTGATGTTCAAGAAATCATGCTGGATTTTGAATTGGACGCCAAGACTTTGATAGGCCGGAGTCAATTCGGAACCTTCAAGTACAACGTTGGTCTGAAACCTTTTATGGGTATAATGGGCATGCCGCCAGGAGAAGAAGGCCAGCATACGACTTTTATGCCGCGCCCCTATGGAGGTAACCTGGATTGCAAAGAGTTAACCGCCGGTTCCACCCTGTATTTGCCGATTCCGGTCGATGGCGGATTATTCTCTACAGGGGATGGTCACGCCGTGCAGGGGGACGGCGAAGTCAGCGGGCCTGCCCTGGAATGTCCCATGGAGAAGGTGAGTCTGACCTTTCATATCCGGGACGATATGCCGATTACGATGCCAAGAGCGAAGACGAGCACCGGTTGGCTAACGATGGGGTTTCATGAGGATCTGGACGAAGCGATGTGGATGGCTCTAAGCGGGATGCTTGACCTCATGACGGAACTCTACTCCATTACGCGAACAGAGGCGTACGCTTACGCCACATTGGCAGTAGATCTGCGCGTAACTCAAATCGTGAATACGGCCAAGGGCGTGCACGCATTTTTGCCTTTTGGCGCATTAAGGTAAGAGGGGGGCTAATGATGGATGAAGCCCTCTGCCTTACATGCTCTGTAACAGCGAAAGTAGAACTGTGGAACGATCTGACGCTATTGTCTTGCCCAGTTCTTATGATCCGTGGCATAAAACCAAGTCCTAGGTTTCATTAGATGCAGTGGAAACAATACAAACAATCACTGCCTCAGGCCAAAATCGCGGAATTCGAGCAGTTTGATCACAACATTTTTGAACCGGATGAGGGGTTGTTTGTCTGCACAGCAGATTCTTTGATGGAAAAAAGCATAAAATCAATCCACTATTAAAAAGGGTGTACGCACTTGGATAATCTGAAGCTCAATGTATCACTGTTACGACAAAGGGTTCCGAACCTGACTAGCGCCGCCAAATCCGTTGGACTGCGGCCTGCTACGGTCTCCAATCTGTGCACGGGAAAAATCCCCGTGGGACGGGCGGAAGTCCGCACCATTGCCGCACTGGCATCCCTGGCGAAATGCAGTTTAGATGAACTGATCCTGCGCGGGGAAAGGGTGGATATGATCGAAACAGGCATCAAGCCGCTCGATTTATTTGCTCCGCTGGCAAAAGGCGGCACCGTCGGTTTAGTCGCCCGTCCCGGAATGGGTCAGCTTGTGCTGCTGGGGGAATTGTTCCACCACTTCAAGGCGGGAGGTTATGTGACGATTCTGCTGAAGCCGGAAGGTGAATATCCGGAGCTGCAGGACATGCTTAATGATGTGCAGCGGGTGGCTAGCTCTATAGAAGAAACTTATTCAATCGTGGCGAATACAAGTAGGGAGAAGGAGATTGTATTTGCAGCAGACCGGGAGCACGTCTTAACCGGGAAGATCTATGATCTTCAGGAACGTATTCAACAAGAAGGCATTGAGAATGTCACGACTTTTCTTGTGGATCTAAAAGGGGCAGCTGTTGATGAGGATTTGCCTTACGGTCCCCTGGAGACGCTGTGGTATTTTGATGCGGACCTGGCTGCCAGACATATGTTTCCGGCCGTAAATCCGTTATACTCCACATCTTCCGTATTGGAAGGAGTCCATCTGGATCAGCATCACCTGTCGGTTCAGCAGCGTGCCCAGAAACTGCTGAGGCGTTACCGTGAGCTGCGTTCGCTGGTTCAAGTGCGAGGCCTGCAAGCCATTCCGGCATCCGAGACGGAAGTATATGAGCGGGGAGAACGGCTGGAAGCCTATCTTTCGCAGCCTTTTTACGTTGCGGAAGCATATACCAGATTACAGGGCGAGCGGGTATCGCTGCTAGAAACACTAGATGACGTTCAGGCTATCCTAAATGGCAGTATGGATCATCGATCGGTGGAGAGTTTATCCTGGATCGGTACGATCAAATAACGGTAGAATAAGCTCTGTTTCAGCATAAAGTCGATTTTCTGAGTTTTTACATCGGGAATATCGGCTTTTTTGCATGAATCCGCATAATATAATCCGTATGCCCCATAGCTGACAGGTTAAGTCCATTATATAATATGTGCTAGTTTGCACCGTCCGGTTGGCGGCCAGCACAAGAAAGGTAGCCAGCGGTTCGTACGGGGAGAACGAGACCATACATAGAGGAGAAATGAAGATGAAGAGAAAAGGTTGGCTTATTGCATTCGCTGCAGCGTTGTTGTTAACGCTTATCGTGGTGCCGGTTCAGCAGTCTTTCAGTGCAGAGGGAAACCCGACGGCTACTGCCATTACACAAAGTGCCCTGAACGATCAATTCCATCTGGATCATGTGGTGAAAATTTATGTCCCTTCCACCGTGAAAGGGGACATCCCGATTACAGATGCGGCACATCAGAAGTTTGTTGACCAGACCTTGACTAAACTGTCCGGTTGGTTTGGCGGTGCTACCGCGATTCCGGGTGAAGGCGCGTGGGTGGACAACCATAAAACCCTGATCAAGGAAAAAGTTACGATTGTGTACGCTTTTGCCGAAAAACTCGACAAGGATTCGCTCAATCAAGTGGTGGATTATGCAAAAAAGCTGAAGGACGATCTGGCACAATCCGCGATCTCGCTTGAGGTTGACGGCAAATTATATTTCATCGAATAGGTATTCGAGATAGAAATCATCGCTAAGAAAGGGATGTCTCCTTACAGACTGCGCCGCAGTTGTGGGAGATATCCCTTTTTCTATCTGCGATTAATAGAGAAACCTCCAGAGGTAAAAGGTAGCGTAGGATTCCCAATTCGCCCATGCTGCCGATAGTGCCAGAATCTCCTTCTTTGTCGGTTTCTTCTCCGAACCCAGCAGATGTTTGATGGCATTGTGCAGCCCGACATCGTCGATGGGGAATGCCGCGGGCATCCGGAGGCAGCGCATCAGCACATAGTTGGCCGTCCACGGACCGATGCCGCGAATGCTTACAAGTTGTTTCTCAGCTTCTACTAAGCTATTCGTATCAAGCAGCTGCTTTTTCGTCAATTCTCCTTCCGCCATAAGCTGTGCCACCCCGATGAGGTACTCGCATTTTTTCACGGTCATACGGAGCTCCTCCAGGTCCTGCACGTTTAGATGTGCGATGTCCTCGGGCCGGGGAAACAACCAGTAAATCTCTCCTTCACATTCCACGCGGCGGCCAAAAGCCTCGACGAATCGTCTTTTTAACGTATATGCATAAGTCAGGTTAATCTGCTGTCCCAGAATACCCCAACACAGTGCCTCGAACAGGTCGGGGATGCCCATGTTGCGCAGTCCATAGAAGGAATGAAGGGCTCGACTGAGCAGAGGGTCAGTCTGTGCCATGGCGTAGAAGGGAACCAGATCGGTGTTCAGATCAAACCAGTCCCGGACATAAATCGCCACTTCCGCACGCTTGCTCCATTCCGTTGGGGCAGTATCACCCAGAAACCGTACAAGGATAGCCTGTTCTTGAGGCAGCTCGCTAACCTCAATGACCGCCGTCTCTGAATCGAGAGAAAGCGCTCTGTAAATCGCGTCATGTTGAATATGATAGAGACATTCGTTTGGCGATCTCTGCAAATAATGGAGGTTCTCGGTAAAACTGAATTCCTTCGGCACGTGCAGCTTTAACGAATGCTGAAGATCCTCCCAGCTGTCCTGGGGAAGAAAACGGCCATATGTGTCTTGTTCCTGAGCCATGTCCCCGTTATAGTGGGCGGTTTGGCCCGGCGGCAGCTTCTTCAGAAATATGGGGTCTTGCGCAGGGATTGTGCCGCTTGGCATAGGTTTTGAATCTCGCATGTTCACCGGTTCCTTTCCTTCATAAACTTATCTATACTAGTTGTAACATAAATGCGGATCGTATAATTTTGTTATCTTGCTCTTCTATTCCAAAAAGCGTACAGCGAATCCATCCTGTGGTTATAATGTTAGCGGAGGTGAGGAAACGTGGCAAACCGAATTCAGCCAACCGAAGCACAGTGGAAGGCCATCATCAGCAATGATAAAGAGAGTGACGGCAAGTTTTTCTACGCGGTGCAGACAACCGGGATTTTCTGCCGGCCATCCTGTAAATCCAGACCCCCGAAATTTGAAAATGTGCGCGTGTTCCAATCCCCGGATGAAGCGAGGGCCGAACGCTTCCGACCATGCAAACGGTGCAAGCCGACAGGAGAACGTCTACCGGACCATGAATGGATTGAGCTGGTTACGGAGTATATCGACAACCACTACACGGAGCATTTGACACTCGATGTATTGGCCGATGTGAGCCACGGCAGCCCGTATCATCTGCACCGGATATTTAAACGCGTAAAAGGGTTGACCCCGATGGAGTACATTCAGGATTACCGGATGGACAAAGCCAAGGAGCTCCTTAGGGATTCCGGATTAACCATTTCGGATATCGGCCATAAGGTGGGTTTGGACAATACGGCTTATTTTATCACCTTGTTTAAGAAGAAGACGGGGGTTACTCCACTCCGTTATCGCGGGCAATATGTGTTGAATAATACAAGCATGGAGGTGCAGGATCATGATGAAATCCGATAATACAATAATCTACTGGACTCGACTGACTCATGACAACTGGAATGTATATCTGGCGGCTACGAAGGAAGGATTATGTTATGTCGGCTCGCAGGATAAGCCGTTAGAAGAGTTAGCGGACTGGGTGAACGTCAGGTTCCCTGGCAGCGAGCTTGTACGGGATGATGCGAAAATGCAGGTATATTCGGAAGAGTTAACCGAGTATTTTCAGGGGAACAGAGACCGGTTTGAAATGCCTATGGATTACAAAGGTACCGCCTTTCAATCGGCTGTATGGAATGCGTTATGCCATATTCCGTATGGCGAGACCTATACGTATACGGACATCGCCAACCAGATTGGAAAGCCGGCCGCGGTTCGTGCCGTTGGAGCGGCTATCGGAGCCAATCCATTGCTTATAACCGTGCCGTGCCACCGGGTAATTGGCAAGAGCGGGGCTTTGACCGGTTATCGCGGAGGGCTTGAGATGAAGACCTGGCTGCTTCAGCTGGAGCGCGGGCGTGTCCCGGTAAAGGAGACCGCGGAGTATGTCTAGATCGTTGCAGGAGCGAATCTCGGGACTACATTGGGAAGGGATACAGGGAGCTTTGGATGAGCAGGGATATGCTGTCATTCCAAAGCTTCTGCTGCCTGAGGAATGTACAGGGATCATAAATACCTATTCGGAAGAGGAGCGGTTTCGCAATACCATTAACATGGCCAGACACCGCTTTGGGGTTGGGGAGTACAAGTACTATCAGGCCCCGCTGCCAGGACTCCTGCAACAGCTTCGGGAAGGCTTCTATCCTGAGCTTGCACTGACAGCCAACCGCTGGCTGACGCAGCTGGGAAGCGAGGAGCGGTACCCTGGGACCTTGGCTGAGTTCCTTGAGATGTGCCATTCGCAAGGGCAGGGGCGCTCTACACCGCTCATCTTGAAATATGAGAAGGGCGGCTACAACTGTCTGCATCAGGATTTATATGGAGATGAATTCTTCCCGTTCCAAGTGGTATTCGTGCTGAATGAGAAGGAAGTCGATTACGCGGGCGGAGAGTTTCTGTTGGTTGAACAGCGGCCGCGGGCACAGAGCCGGGGGCATGTCATTACTTTGGAACAGGGCGCGGGACTGATTTTTCCGACCAACCATCGGCCCGTTCAGGGGACCCGAGGGTATTACCGAACCACGCTGCGGCACGGCGTTAGCACCATCACGGCAGGGACCAGGTACAGCCTTGGGATTATTTTTCATGATGCGAAGTAAAAGGGTTCATAAGTGGGGTGGATTCCTCGGCCAGGATGCCTGGAGAGACATGGTATAATAGAAGAAAGTGCAGAAACGGGGTGTTTGAGATTAAAAGTGAAGTGCTCTATAAGACCCCCAAGACCCTGTTGAATAAAGGAACGGGATTTCTGAACGGATACAGCCATACTTTAAATCCGTACACAGGCTGTACCTTCGCTTGTTCTTATTGTTATGTCCGGCAAATGCCGGTATCGATCTTTCGCAATGGGGAGTGGGGCAGCTGGGTTGACGTTAAGCTGGAATCTGCCGCCATTCTGCGCAAAGAACTGAAACGTGCCAAAACGAAGGGGCCCGTTACGATCTTCATGTCTTCCAGCACCGATCCGTATCAGCCGGTCGAGGCCAAGGAACAAGTAACTCGCGCGCTGCTTGAGGTCATGGTCGGCGAACCGCCGGATTTCCTGTTCGTGCAGACACGAAGTCCCTTAGTCCGGCGGGATATCGATCTGCTGCAGCAGTTAGGAGATCGGGTGCGGGTCAGCATGACGGTTGAGACCGACCGTGAGGACATCCGCAAGCATTTTACGCCATCTGCACCGCCGGTCCAAGCCAGACTGAAAACACTGGAGCTGCTGAGAGACGCTGGGATTCCCACTCAGGCAGCGATCGCACCCGTGCTTCCGAGCACGGCGGCTTTTCCCGAGATCCTGCGGCCGCTTGTGAATCGCGTGTGCATCGACGATTATTTCATGGGCGACGGCAGCGGCGGGAAACGGACGAAGAGGCTGCCTGTTCAGGTGCTGTATGAAGAGCTTGGACTTGAGGAATGGTACGATCCAGCTGCCTATCAGGTCGTTTATGATCGGTTTAGCCAGGCGTTTCCGAAGGAGCAGTTATTCGTGAGCCAACAGGGCTTTGAGCCTTAAGAGGCCGGGGTTGGCGAGACTGCGGGTGATGGATTCGTGGATTCGCTAGTTTGTAAGATCATAGAAATTATCTGTTTGGTCGGGATGAGAAGTCCGGCCTTTTTTGTCATGTTTAGCCATAGATGATTATGGTATGATAGGCGAAAATAACCAGTATTGCGCCGAGGAACGAATGACAATAGAGAGCGTCGATCGGGATCTAGGGCAGTTCAATACTTTTTTATGAAAGAGGCGAAGTGAAATGACATATGACGAGATCAATAAAACGATGACGACGGAGAGATTATTGCTTCGCTTATTCAGGGAATCGGATGCTGAAACGGTTGTCAGGCTATGCAATAACTACAATATATATAAAAGCACACTCACGCTGCCGTACCCTTATACACTTGATTGTGCTTTGTCATGGATAGAACATCATATACATAATTTTGATGCGGATAAGTCATATGAATTTGCTGTTTGTGACAGGCACACAGGGACGGTATATGGTGCAATCGCATTAACTAATCATCAGCGCTATGATAATGGAGAAATCGCTTATTGGATTGGTGAGGAGTATTGGGGAAAGGGATATGCAACAGAAGCCTCCAAAGCCATATTGGACTTTGCCTTTCAGATGAAACATTATCATAAGGTCTATGCGCGGCATTTTGCTTCGAATCCGGCATCCGGGCAAGTCATACAAAAAACAGGCATGAAACAAGAAGGAGTATTGATCGATCATGTGAAGAAAGAAAATCACTATGAGGATCTTGTCTACTACGGCATTGTGAAAAATGAATACCAAGAGATTTGATTGATGCAGCAATATGGGCTAAGGGAGGGCGTCTCATACAATGATCATACTCATAAGCGGGGTGAGCTGCACGGGTAAGACCTATATGGCTCAAAGATTACTTGAGAAATATCACGTTCCTTATCTTTCGATTGACCATTTTAAAATGGGGTTATACAGAGCGGATCAAAATTGCGGGTTCACGCCGCTGGATTCAACTGAATACATCGGTGAGAAATTATGGCCGATCCTCAAAGGGATCATCATGACCAATATCGAGAATAATCAGAATTTAATTATCGAGGGCTGCTATGTACTGCCTCACCACCGGCATTCGAAGTTGCGTATTTTGAAATGGAAGAGAACTATGAAGAGGAAATTTCAAAAGTATATGATTTCATAGACCGTGAAAAGCAGAAAATCGAATCGGCTGCGTTATGATGCCATTATCTAACAAAAACGCAATGGTTATATCCGTGATGTTGATTGTGATCTGCCTTTGGTTTTTATTTGCAGGGCCGCTAAGAAAAGAAAGTGTATATAACCAAATCGAAGAAGCTATTCATTCCTTGGAGACCGATTTGAATGAGGTGCTGCATATACACATGGATAGAGCAAGAACACTTGTGTTTTTTTCAACAATCCAAAGCGAAGTCGGGGTAGTAACAGTAGAAGAGGCTTACGGGGGTTTTAGAGTAAAAGAGTATATCGGAAAGAATCAAGTGGCTTTGGAAAATGATCTGAGCTGGTTTGGTATCGAATCCAACTCGGAAAATATTCATATGCTGTACGGGGTTGTGAATAATCCGGAAACCAGCCATATCTTGCTGTTGAGTGAGGAAAATAAAGCAGCCACTATAATAGAAAACAATTCTCTGACGGTATGGTACGCACTTATGAAAGATGATTTAAACTCACCGATCACGATCCGAAGTTTCAATAAAGAGGGAGAGAAGTTGTATGAAACGGGAGATCCCGAGTATTGGAGCAAACAGTAGGGACCTGAACGATACATCGAAGCTCAGGTATGGGATGATCGCATGGTGGTCCCTTTTCTTTGAAAGATTGCAGGCATGGTTTGCCATCAACACAATAAATGGGAGGTGCTCGTATGCTGATCTCACAGATGAATCCAGAGGCATTATCGAGAGAACAGATTACCAAAGTGGTGTTCGGAGCGGAATCCGAAGTTGATGACGGCACACAATTGGCAGATATCATCTTTGTATTTGGGGGCAAAAATCTGGATCGAGTGTGGAAAGCGGTTGAACTGTACAATGATGGTCGCGCACCCTATATTTTATTTGCTGGCGGAGATCGATTCGGTGAATGGGATCAACCAGAGGCGACCATGATGCGAGATGAAGCCGTGAAGATGGGGGTTCCACCGGAGTCCATCTTCATTGAAACGATGTCTAACCATACCAAAGAGAATGTGATAGCTTCCCTGATCGTACTCGACCGGGCCCTTGGATTACAGCAAATCCAGCGGTTGTTGTTTGTCAGTGCGCCCAGTCATATGCGCCGATGCCAGCTCCTGCTCAAGACCTTCATGCCGCCTTGGTATGAGTTTGTCTGGAGCCCGGACCATCGTGCCAAAGGGAGAAGAGATAATTGGTGGATCGAGCCTGTTGAAGTGAAACGAGCGATGGGTGAACTTAATAAAGTGATCAGTGGCGTAAAGGGCCGATATTTTATGGATGCGGAAATTGATATTTGAAAAATGTCAGGATTTTGGCTGTGTGTATGCGGTTCTTCGATGAAGGTTCGAATCTGTTGGAGAGCAGCTTACCAAATAAAGTTTGTTTATATTTAAATTTTACATTGAGTACCCGTAAGTGATTATGCCAAACTATGGATGTGTAAGGGCATTTCAATTCTTGTTTCTTATGAAAGGAGATGTTTTAAATGACTGCTAATATGGTAATGGTGGTTTTCCCTTAACCGAATATCAGGCATAGTAAGTTCCAATCTTTGATTATAGCTATGCCGTAATCAGTAACCTTTCGTGAATACTGCTGTTAAGCGGGATACGATGACGGTCGTATCCCTTTTTGATCATAAGCCGACTTCTGGCTTTTCGCCGCGAAACAGCAGCTTCTTAGGAGGCTGCGTGTTCGCGGTATTTTTATGTCCGAAAACAACTCTGATTTTGTAGGAGGGAATCGGTTCAATGACTGATTTGAAACCATACGCCTATATCGAAGCGGAACCGACGCCGATAGGTGTAATACCCGGAAGGGTTACGGAACTTCAGCGAGTTTCGCGCATTGTCAAATTGCTGCCTCGCGTGGCAAAAGGCGATTGCCATGCGACATAAGGGTAAAAGGGAGGCTACAATTAAATGAACAACCATGATGAAAAATTCGTAAATCCCCAAATACTGGTACTTGTTTTGAGTAAAATGCTCGACAAGACGGTAGTACGCGCAGATTATCAACTCAAAGAGTTGCAAGGCGGGACATTAGGGGATGTTAGGCTTGTTACGGGGATGGCTGAAACCTCCGACGGTGAGAGTCTGCCGTATAAGGTGGTGTGGAAAACACAGAAAAAATGGGAACGCCACGGCGACCCTGATTCATGGCGGAGGGAATACGACCTCTATGTATCGGATTTCGCAAAGTTTTTCACGGATTCTCTCCGCTGGCCAGAATGTTATTACGGGGAAATGAACGGTGATGAGATACAGTTATGGATGGAACATATTGAGGGGGTGTCAGGCTTAAATCTAACCTCCGAAATGTATGAACGTGCAGCCGAGGAATTGGGGCGGTTTCAAGGCAAGCTATATGCTAAGCAATCGGATGTATTACTGAATCTGATCAATGTAAGCGAGGTTGACTTCGTAAAAAGCTCCTATCTGCGGTATCAGTCGTGGAAAGTTTTGTATGATTATATACGCTCCGACGACTGCGAAATTCCGAAGCACCTATGTAAAATGCTCATAGACATAGATAACCATGCGGACGAAATATTCAGTCGCATTGAAAAGCTGCCAATTGTGTTTTGCCATAGAGATTTTTGGGTGGCAAACATATTCTACTCGGACAGGAAAATCGCACTGATTGACTGGGATACCGCTGGATGGGGGTACATGGGCGAGGACATCGCGAGTTTAATAGCGGACGAAGCAGACGTCTGTCATATGGTTGAATACTACCAAAAATGCATTCCGGCTTATTACAGGGGTTTTTCGGAATATGTGGATGTGTCCCATATCACCGATCATTGTGTCCATGAACTAATCCTTACTATGTTCGGATACAGGCTTGTGGAGTGGTATACATTCGCGGAGTCGCCCGGGGATAAATCTATGCACCTTGATACCTTGCAAAAAATTTATGAAATGAGGAATATATCGATAAAATTTGATTAAGGGCATTATCAACATAGAATATGTACCTGAAAAATACAAAGATTGATTTTAAAAAGGGAATATAGTGAACAGCCTTGTCAGCAATTATCTATATGCGGATAATAATCCAATGTTTCATGTGAAGATATTTGTACAAGTCAAGTAGATTTGATAAAGAAACCTCTCTGTAATGGCGGTGATTACAACCTCCATTACCATAGAGAGGTTTCTGTTTGGTTTCCTACTCCAACGAAGAAGGTGGAATCATGCTGGAGAAGCGAAAGCGGTCCCCTTTGTCCCCGGATTTCAACCATATCATAGGATAATCAGAAATCTGGGGGCAACAGGGATCGGAAGCATGATCCGCATGCGTAGTGATGGATTACAAAACAAAGATTTGAATTAGTACGACCCGATCAGAGTGGCCGAATTATTCGGTAATTGCACGAGGCTTATTGGATCTGTATCTGTTGACGAAAAAGTGGATGTGCTGCTGCGTAACATCAACTATGCCCCTATGATGTCACGATGTTCTCATCCTACGATACAGAAGTGAATATGCCAAACCGCCCGAGCTTATGCCCGGGCGGTTTTTTGCATCAAGGCCCCCATATCACCGTCGGGTATGGAAGCTGATCGTAGGCGCTGGCCCAATAATAGGAGTCGGCCATGATTCGCCGCGGCAGGAAGCCGATCTGGCCTCGGGATACGGGGACCGATTCGGATTGGGATTGGAACACGCCAGCCGCATTCGTCGCGGCATTCACATACTTGCCGGCCATATGAGTGAAGCGTCCGCTGATTTTGGCGGTTACCGACAGTCTTGTTTCCATATCCACCATCTTCACGGTTACTTTGGCCGTACCGGCGGAATAGACGATGGTCATGTGGTCGATGACCATGGGTTTCATCGCGGAGGGAGCCGTCGTTGCGGTGGCCGCTGCGCTGGGGGCTCCTTCATTGCCGCTAATATCCACGGCCGTGATTTTATAATAATAGGTCGTATCCGGCAGGAGCCCCGTATCTGTGTAATTGAGCCCTTTCGAAGTCCCTGCGTAAGTATCCGGCCCAATGTTAAAAGCGGCATCGGTTCCCCTGTAGACACGATACTCATTCACGGCAGTGTTATCCGTTGCCATATCGTAGGATACGTTAATCCGCTGAAAATCAAATGTAACTGCTTCTGCCCCGCTGACCGTACTCGGCGGTTCTTGATCCGAAGGAGGCTGCCATGTGTAGCCGCCCGGTCCCCACTCGCTTGGAAAATCAACGATGGACGAGTAATGATGGAGGGCGATTCCTCCAAACGCCGGGTCGTTCTGAAAAGCGTTGTACGCCTTGTTTAACTCCTGTTCCATGTAGATGCGTCCTTCTTCATGAAAGCTGATGGTCTCAGGATCTCCGCCATCCGCGATATCTTTTGTCTCAACCCCGATCACAACCGATTTCGGCTTGCCAATCGAATTGGCATAGGCCAGCTCATTCAGCGCTTGCGCAATAATGCCCGCACTGCCCTCCGCCTGATCGCGGTAATCCATAATCGAGATGTAGTCCACCGTATCCTGAACATGCTCAGAGAGCCATTTGGTTCCTCCGTTCCATGCGATATTGCTGGCATCGGCGGAGGTGTCGTACCATCTTGGAATGGCCGCGCCGACGGACAAGGTGAGACCAGATGCCTGTTTGCGTTCCATCAGCAGTTTCAGCATATCCAGGTACTGGATTTGGACGGAAGGTTTTGCCGTTTTGAAATCGGGCAGGATATACGGCTCCGTATCCACGTTTACGCCATCAAAGCGGGCCAATTCGGAGGAAGCCAGGTTGTAATTCAAGATTTGCTCGAATTCCTTGACGGCATGAGGGTGATAACGACTATACGCTCCGAAATAAGGTGGAGTGGTGCCGCCGGCGATTAATGCTTGAACATAGAAACCTTCGCCGTGTGCCCATTCTACGAATTGTTGAACCTCACCTCGGTAATCCTCCAGCATGGCAGCTCCGTTATATTTACCTACAGCTAAATAAAGGGTCTTAATCGGCCGTTGATTAAACGTAGCTGTATCCTTGGCCATAGAAGAGAGCACGCTTCGCGAATTCGGATTCAGCACCAGTGGATAGGAGGCATTCTCCCAGATCCAGATTGCACGGTCCTGATCCGGCATCGGCTCAGGACCATAGGTGGTGCTTGTTACCGTTTCAGGATACACGGCATCGGTAACAGCAGCAGAATTATCACCTTCGTTAATGGGTAATGGATTACCGGAACTTGCATAAACCGTTAAGCTATAACCTGTATTGCCATACGTATCGGTGGCGCGGGCTTCCAGGCTGTGAACCTGCTGCGGGGATGGACACGTGTCAAATTCGTATGTGTATCCATTATGTGCAGAAGGAATTTGCATCCATGCGCCGCCGTCGATGCGGAGCTCAACCAGGGCTATCGGGTTTTTACCCTCGGCTGATATGCCAACCTTAATGGTGTCGTTCTGCTGTGTAAACTCAGCAGGGCTGGTAATCTGCACGTCCGGAATATGAGCCGCAGGATTATCGATGTTAAGGTGGATCCAAGGAGACCAGATGCCATATCGTGTTACCGCGTCGTTTGCTTTAAGGACAATCTCGACCGAGCCATCCAGCTGACTTGTATCGAGTGAGTAAGACCAGGACCCGCTGTCATCCCCATTGGGATCATCCATCTGAACGTCCGTTACCCATTCACCGTTAACGATGAGCTGGAGATCATATACACCGGAGTAGGTTCCGAATAACTCAGTCACACCCGGCTGCAGCGTTTGCCCGTCCTGATGAGAATCCAACGTAATCAACGCAGCGGCCTGAGCATGGGGGATTGGAACACCAATTGTAGCCATCAGAACTGCCGCCAGAAACAAGAGCCCGCACCTGCGTAAATGTGAAAGCATCATTTTATTCACATCCTTGTCAGTATGATGTAAATCTAATTGACTCAACGGCAGTCGAAATGAAGAAACTAACATAAAAATACAAATCTGTGTTATTTTGAAGCGTTTACTTTTTAATATTACAAAAATAGACGATTAGAACCGATGTTGGATTCGTGTTAAGTTATTATTTTCTAAGGCAAGCAGGTACGACTCCATAGTCGATAACCCGATGAATGGTACCACGTACGTCAACTCGTTCAAATGTGCCATGATTCAGACTTATATGCATGGGCATGCCGTGAATGGGCCGCATCATCAGATTCGGAGTGATTTTTGCATTACGCACTAATGAAAAATTAAATCGTTGAAGAAGAACAGCGAGGACGATCTTAAGTTCTTGCATGGCGAAGTGCCAACCTATACACATATGAGGTCCTGCACTAAATGGTAAGAATTCAAACACAGATGGTTTGATGGTCTGCCACCGGTGGGGCTTGAAATAATTTGGGTCCTCGTAAAGCTCAGGGAGACGATGTGTAATGAATTGGCTGAAAAATACATTTGTGCCCTCCGGAAGAGCGTAACCATCCAGCTCACAAGGGGCATTTGTAATGCGGGTGCCGATGCTAGCTGGAGGAAGTAAACGTAAACTCTCTTTGACAACATAGTCCAGCAGGGAGAGTCGACTTAGTTTCTCCTGTGTCAGGTGGCTTCCACCCATCACGGCGTTTAATTCTTCCATTAAGTTTGCATATATATTCGGGTGCTGTACCAGCAGAAAAAATGCCCAAGTCAAAGCATTTGCAGTGGTTTCGTGACCAGCCGTATAGATTGAGAATGCATGTCCGACTAATTCTTCATCCGATAATGCTGAGCCCTCCTCATCATGTCCTCTAATAAGTGCTGCAAGTACATCCGTTGCATCAGACTCCTGTCGTTTCTCATGAATCATGGACCGTATTTGAGTATTAAGCTGCTGTGCATTACGTAGTGAGCGACGGTATGGAGTGAAAGGAATATTGAGTGGAGCAAGCGTGGCAAGCAGAAAAGACTTCGTAAACCGGTTAATCAGCATCCCCATCGTATCCATCATTTCACTATTTTGAACACCGAATAACGTCTTAAGGGCGATGCGCTGCGTTAACTTTTTCATTTCAGTGTTAATGTCAATCAGGGGACGACCTCTCCATTCGTCTGCCAACTGTTCCGTTATTAACGTCATGTCCTGGCCGTATCTTTCAATTTGACTGTGCAGAAAGGCGGGCTGTATCAGGCGACGATGCTCTTTGTGCTTTTCACCGCTCATTAATAGCAGATTATGGTAGAATAAATCCCCCATAACGGTGTCTTTGGGTATTTTAACAAGAGCCGTGCTCATCTCAAAGAAGTTCGGGTTGGATAGAATTTGACGGTTCAGCTCAGGACCAAACGCAAATACAACTGAAGGTTTGACGCTTTGCCCCAGGGCCGAAAGTTTACCATACCCTTCTAACAATTTTTGTTGAAATGCGAAAGGGCTGCGAAAAAAGTGAAACATATTGATCCTCCAGCCGAAGGCGGAGTGGGGTCCAGGGATTCTGTTCATAATCACACTTCCTTTTTATATAATTTGTAATGAAAACATTCATATAATTCATAATAAATTCCCGAACAGAATTAAGCAAGGTGTTTTTGAACTATATGAATTGCATTATTACAAAACATTCAGTATAGTTTTATACGAGAGGTGAGAAGATGAACGGCTATCAACTACGCACGGAGAAGAAAAAAGAACAAATTATGAAGACAGCCTTCGATTTGATAAGCAAATATGGAGTGGATAAGACAAGTATTACAGAAATTTCGAAACACGCTCGCGTGTCTCCCGTCTCCATTTATAATTATTTTGGCAGTAAGGAAGAGCTTATACGTATGACGTTTATCGATTATATGAGTAAAATCATGAACGAGTATGAGAAGCTCCTGGAAGAGCCTATCCCTTTTCAAGAAAAATTAAAATTGTTGTTGGGGTCAAGAATGAACAGCGTGGATCAAATCAATGTGGATTTTATTCAAATCAGCAATGAACCGTCTGTTCGGGAGCATATCGAGGCTTTTTACAAGGAAAGGACGATTCCCTTTTTTGTGAAATTGATTGAGCAAGGCAAGCAGGAAGGAGATATTGATCCCCATATTTCGATAGAAGCGGCTTTGTTCTATATTCAAGTGTTTAAGGATGCGCTAGCGCGTCCGGGATTCATTGCACAAGCAAGCCCTACTATGCTTCGGGATATTGATCGACTATTCTACTACGGGTTGATTGGGAGAGGGGAGCATTCTGGGGGAGAGAGAACTTAGTGAGATTGTTGATATAGGAATTAGGCAGACAACCTTTGGTGAAGACCAAGGGTTGTTTTGGTTTGTGTACAGCATCAAAAGCAATATGTAATTCCAAGACAGCACGCATTGCGATTCGGGATGTTCGCATTAATCATCGATCGCAACAAGTTATGCCTGCATCTCCGCCTCGAGACCGAGTGCAGCGCTATACCTGAGACGGTGTGACCCTGCCGGGATATTCGGTATGATGTGTTTAACGAATGTTGCAGGGGCGTTCATTGCAAGAAATATTCAATCAAAAAAAGTAAGGTGGTGTTACAGCTGCTGCACAAATTGCTTAAATCCGTCATGCAGAGCACCTGGATGATATGGGAACGGATCTTTGCATTCATATCCCGGTTTCGCAGCTCGCATATCTCACACTTTGGCATATGCACAGTGATGATTAAGAAGCATCAGGGGGAACCCATCGTCTGTGAGGATTCCACAGTCATACATAATGGAGATTTAATCGGTGAGCTTCATCTGGACAACGAAACGATCCTGAGGTTAATTCGGTCGGAAGGACCGGATCGTGCGGCTCTGAAAATCGCGAGGCTCGGAAGAAAATCCATGAAGCAGATAAGCTGTGCCTACGAAAGCCAGGCCGAGTTCAGCGAGGTCAGCGCCTTGGTCGGAATTACCCTGCTGCACCGCGGCCTGACGCATGGACTCGGATTCGAGCATCAAGAGATGAAACCAGACATTTTTCAGAAGATAACGACTTTGTACCTCCGCATGCTGCTGTCTGTCATGCACCCGGAGGGCAAAAGCCGCATCGAACGAAGAACCGAATTGCTTGTCCCGATGATGTTGATCCATACCCGGTCTTCGCTGAGGAAACGCTTTTCAATGTCGGATAGAAGGCAGGCACATGAAGATGGATATGGGGCAAGTCTGGTATCGGCTACGATTGAAGGTTAAAGGTTGAAGGAGGAGATCCATACATGGAGGATTGGTATAAACTGGACCATGCCGGGAAGCTGTTTCCCGCGGTGGCGGGAAGGGA
Source organism: Paenibacillus glucanolyticus NBRC 15330 (assembly GCF_004000885.1). Lineage (GTDB taxonomy): Bacteria > Bacillota > Bacilli > Paenibacillales > Paenibacillaceae > Paenibacillus_AQ > Paenibacillus_AQ glucanolyticus. Next base: position 325,645 of record NZ_BIMC01000001.1, on the reverse strand, counting down.
GAATTCTTCGACCTACAGATTATCGATGATGCTGACGAGCCCCGTTCACGAAGAAGTTTTACAGACGGCACTGGATGATGTCATATCGAGATTTCCGCTATTGAATGTTGAGCTGAGAAACGGCCTGTTCTGGAAATTCCTGAGGGAGAAGGAGACACGTCTGATGGTAAAACCGGAAAACGCCTATCCCTGTTCACCTGTCACTTTATCGGAATCTAACGGAAGTCTGGTGAGGGTTCTATATCACGGCAACAAGATCAGTGTGGAGATATTCCATGCACTGACCGACGGTGGAGGGGCGCTTGAGTTTCTCAAAACCCTGGTATTCCAGTATTTATATCGGATCGGTGAGAGTGTGGAGGACAGGGATGGGCTGATTTTGCCGCCCGCCTCCTTTGCCCGTTATGCCGAAGCGCAGGACAGCTTTAAGGCTCACTATACCTCCACGGTTTCGGAAATCAGGACGCCGGAGGCCTTGCAGATTCCAGGTACGCGCTTTTCGCCTTATGGTCACAACGTGATCCACGGAATGATTCACGCCTCCCGGCTGAATGCAGCAGCCAAGCAGCACGGGGCAACCCTTACTGCTTACTTGACGGCGCTTCTGATCATGGCGGTTCATGACTCCACGCTTCCCTTGAACAACGAGAACCGACCTATTGTGATCAGCATGCCGGTGAATCTGAGAAAAATCTTTCCTTCCAGCAGCCTGCGTAATTTTTTTGCGGTTATCAACATCGGCGTGCGGATCGAAGCAGGCATGACATTCGAGCAGGTGCTCGAAATTGTACAAGCCCAGATGAAAGAAAAAACAACCAAGCCGTATCTAACTCAAGCGATGGCCAGCAGCATGAAGTACGAGAAGAACCTTCTATCGAGATTTACACCCCTGAAGTTGAAGGATCTCGCGATTCGGTATGGATTCGACCATTACGGTGAGGAAGCCAAAACCCTCACGCTTACCAATCTCGGCCGAATCGATATTCCTGCCAGCATGGGAGCGCATATCGAAGCGATGGAAACAACGATGTATCCCACAGCCAAAAGCCCGATGAATTGTGCCGTATGCTCCATTAACGATCAGCTCACAATCACCTTTGCACGGAATATCGTCGAAAACGATGTGATCCAACACTTCTTCCGCCAGCTCTCCGGCTTAAGCGGTCTGGACGTGAGGATTATCAGCAATGATTGGGGGATGGGGGCATGAGATGCGAGAGCTGTGGCGTTACCGTAGATCCGGTGCATGCAGCGTGTCCCTTGTGCCGTAGGAACTTACATGGCAAGGACGCGGCATCATTAGCTGGTAATCGATGGTATCCCGCCTATACGGTTCGGGAGGAGGAGCGTGCCAGCAGTCTTCTCTCCAACTGGCTCGCCTTTATTGTTGTATCCGTCATCAGTGTTTCCGTCATAATTAACGCGCTGGGAAATCGCGATGTTTGGTGGAGTCTGTATCTGATGCCCTGTGTGCTGTATGCCTGGCTGTTCATCAGACATACCTTGATGTCCCGATCACATCTTGGCGGCAAGGTCATCGTTCAACTGCTCGGATTGTCCGGCATGCTGCTGTGGATCAATGTGGTGGCGGATACAAATTACTGGTCGACGGGCTACGTGATCCCGTTCCTGATGATGGCGGCAACCTTTTTCATAACGCTGATCTGCAGCACGAAAAAAATGCGTTGGCGGGAGTTCGCAGGATACCTGCTAACCCTGATTCTCCTTGGATTTATCCCCTTGCTGCTGTATGCCGTCGGCATGTCGCACGTGTTATGGACAGCCGTTGCGGCTGCGCTGTACGCGCTGCTCACCTTTGGCGGGATGTGCCTGCTCGCTGACAAGGGATTCCGCCAGGACATCAAGCGCAGATTACATTTTTGACAGGAGGAAAGCAGGGTGAATACAATCAGGATTCGAAGAATGGCAGATTATGATCGTGACGTTCGCAGGGAAGTGGCCGAGGTATTTGTTGACGGGTACTATAACGAGCTGTCCTATTTCACGCAGGACAGGAACACGCTGCAAACAGCCTTTCAAGACTTGTTCAGTCCCGAGGTGTTTTATGTGGCCGAGGTGCAGGGCGTGATCATCGGGATTCTGGCTTGTTCCCATAACGGACAGCGGGCGATGCCGGTGGCGTTAACCCCGCTTCAGGATGCTCTTGGAGACAAGACCGGCAAACTGGCTTATGAGGTTATGAAAAACGAATTTAATCTGGCGCTGCCATACGATGACGATACCGGCTATATCGAATGTGTGGCCACAACGGAAAAAGCACGCGGCAAAGGAGTTTCTACTGCGTTGATGAAGCATGTGATGAAGGAGCTGCCCTACAGGCGTTATGTCCTGGAAGTGGCGAACAGCAACGAAGCCGGGCTTCGGCTGTATCCGAAATTAGGATTTCGGGAGATTGAACGCAAGCCCGAAGGGCACTCGGAGGATTCAGGATTCCATGAACGCATTTATATGGAGTGGAGTAAGCCCCTCAACCTAAACCTGAATAGATAATCTTGAAAGAGAACGACCTTCTGACCTTCGGCTTCGATTCCAATTCGAAGCGGGAGGTTTCTTGTTTTTTGAGCTTCAGCCATGATACTTTAGTATGTATCGCCAGCTTAACGGCATACTTCATACTGAAGTGAAGATGTTGAGTACCGAATAGATGTGGATTGCGGGGTGACGCCATGTTTGAACTGCTGATCACGATGACCGAGCGGATCGGGATCATTGTGACGATTGCCTTTATTGTTACCCGTCTGAGATTTTTTCGGACGATGATAAGTCAGGACAAGCTGGCGCCTGTGCAGCAGCTGCAAGCCATATTGGTTTTTGGCGTTCTGGGTATCGTCGGAACGTATACGGGCATAACCGTAAATACCGAATCGCTTGAAGTGAACAAATGGATGATGCAGGTTACCGGAGAAGAAGCGATTGCAAACTCCCGGGTTGTCGGCGTAGTCATGGCCGGAATGTTCGGAGGTTGGAGAATCGGGCTCGGCGCAGGCCTGATAGCAGGACTCCATCGTTTTACATTAGGAGGTTTTACGAGTCTGGCCTGTGGCTTGGCCACCATATTAGCAGGACACTTGGCCAGCTTGTTTCATAAGAAGAATGAGAAGGTTTCTTTTTCAGCGGCACTGTTAATGGGGGCGTTGGCAGAATCTCTTCAGATGCTGATCATCCTGCTCTTGTCGAGGCCATTTGAACAGGCCGTGTCTTTGGTTGGATATATTGGAGTTCCGATGATTGTAGCAAACGGGATCGGATGTGCTTTATTTCTGCTGATTATCCGGTCCGTATTGAATGAAGAGGAGAGGATTGCTGCCCTGCAGGCCCAAACCTCACTTCGTATCGCTCGCAGGACGCTTGCCTACATGCGTCAGGGCATGAATCCACAGTCTGCGGAGGCGGTATGCCGGATCTTATACGAAGAAGTCAAAGCCAGTGCCATAGCCATGACCGATGATCGTGTTATTCTGGCTCATATCGGGACAGGGGATGACCACCACGCAGCAGGCCGACCGCTGCAGACTGAAGTAACACGCCGGGTCATTGAACAAGGGGAGCAATTGATCGCCGATCGGGATCATATTCAATGCCAGAAGACGGAATGTCCGCTTGGGGCGGTGATCATCGGGCCCTTGAAACAAGGGGAACACACCGTGGGTACCCTAAAGTTCTATTTCAGCAGTCCCAAGGATATCTCGCATGTAACGAAGGAACTGATGTCCGGTCTTACCATGTTGTTAAGTTACCAGCTGGAGGCCGCTCAGTTGGCCGAAACCAAGGAGCTTGCCAGAGAAGCTGAGATTAAGACGCTGCAAGCCCAAATCCATCCGCATTTTCTGTTTAATACATTGAATACCATACTATCTTTAACGCGGATTGATGCAGAGAAGGCAAGAAAACTATTGCGGAATCTATCGAATTATATCCGTCAGAATCTGTCGGCAGCAACCTCTGAGAAGGCGACGCTTCAGGATGAGCTGCAGCATATACGTTCATATATGAGCATTGAACAGACTCGATTCGAGGATAAACTGTTTATTCGCTATGAGGTGGAGGATGTCGCGCTCCATGCGCTGGTGCCGCCGCTGACCTTGCAGCCGTTAGTGGAGAACAGCATACGTCACGGCTTCAGGGACAAGACGGACAACTGTGTCATCGATATCCTCGTTGAGGGTGAACCTGCCTCAGGCGTATCCGTCACGATCAGGGATAATGGAGAGGGCATTACGCCGGAACGGCTTCAGTACCTGGGCCGCCAAATGCTCGATTCAACATCGGGAACCGGAATGGCCGTGTACAATGTAAATCGAAGGTTAACCTTGATGTATGGACCCGAGGCATCACTAAACATCAAGAGTGACAAATCGGCAGGAACCGAAATCAATTTCCGAATTCCGCCTGCAGTTAACGTTAAAATCCATTCATGAAGGAAGGGGACCCATCACATGACCGAACGTATTCGAACACTGATCGTGGACGATGAACGTTACAGCCGTGAAGAACTGATCTTTCTATTAAAGCAGCATCCGGCATTGGAAATTGTCGGGGAAGCAGATTCCGGGGAACAGGCGGTGTTAAGGACGATGCAGCTGCAGCCGGAAGCGGTGTTTCTGGACGTAGAAATGCCGCGGATGAACGGACTTGAGACGGCAAGAGCATTAACGAGATTGAAGAATCCCCCCCAAATCGTGTTTGCAACGGCGTATCCTCAATTTGGCGTGGAGGCTTTTCAATTCGAAGCGCTGGACTATCTGTTAAAGCCGATTGACGAGGAACGTCTGGCAGAGACCGTAAGGCGTCTGGAAAAAGCTTTTCATAAAGAAGCTTCCGCCGCACATCTTCCTCTTAAATCCTCCGGCAAGCTGTCGCTGGAAGAGAACGGCGAGATCCTATTTATCGATCCGGATGAAATTATCTATATCTCACGTGAGGATACATATTCCAAGATCGTCACAGCCCATAGGCATTACCGTGTTAAAACCCCGTTGAAGGAGCTGGAGGCCAAACTGCAGAAGTATCCGTTCTTTCGAATCCACAAAAGCTACATGGTTCACCTGGATTATGTTAACAGGCTGGTTCCCTGGTTTAACGGTGCATTCCAGCTTGAGCTTAAGGACTGCAGCGATAAACTCGCTGTGAGCCGAAACTATGCCAAGGCGTTTCGCGAAGCCATGGAGTTATAGCAAGCGGTGTTTGGGTAGCAATGCAGTAAGGGATGATATAGAAATAGAGCTGGATGTACATGCCATGATATGCGTGTTAATCTTCATTTTGCGCATCTTGATGAGCGGGAACGACATGTTAACTCAAAACCGACCTCTCGTCTTGCTGAATTGTTTATAATCAATGTAAGCGATTCCAATAGAGGAGGGCGAAGGCATGTATACCTTCATTATATCCATCATTCTGCTTGTTGCCGGATATTTTACTTACGGTAAATACATTGAAAAAATGTTCGGGGTTAAAGAAGAGAGGGCCACTCCAGCCTATGTCAATCAGGACGGCGTTGATTACCTCCCCATGAGCTCCAATAAAAACTCTCTTATTCAGCTCCTGAATATAGCCGGTGTAGGGCCGATCTTCGGCCCGATTATGGGAGCACTGTATGGACCGGTTGCTTTTATCTGGATTGTGCTCGGATGTATTTTTGCCGGAGCCGTCCATGACTATCTGACAGGCATGATCTCGATCCGTAACCGCGGCGCGCATTTGCCGGAGCTTGCAGGCAAGTTTCTGGGGAAAGTGATGAAGCATGTTGTGAACGCTTTCGCGATCCTGCTGCTGATTCTGGTGGGTACAGTCTTTGTTACTTCACCGGCCAGTTTGCTTCACAACCTGATGAACGGCAAAGTCAGCCTGTTGATCATCACACTGTTTATTTTCGGTTATTATATTTTGGCTACACTGCTGCCGATCGATAAGATCATCGGCCGGTTTTATCCCATTTTCGGTGCACTGCTGCTAGTTGCCTCATTAGGTGTCGGCGGAATGCTGATCATTCAGCAGGTGCCCATACCGGAATTGACTCTAGCCAATCTTCATCCTGATCAAATGCCGATCTTCCCGCTGTTGTTTCTAACCATAACCTGCGGAGCTCTGTCCGGATTCCATGCAACCCAAACACCGATCATTTCCCGGACTACGCAGACCGAGAAGCAGGGACGTAAAATTTTCTACGGTATGATGATTGCCGAGGGCATTATTGCGATGGTGTGGGCGGCCGCTGCCATGAGTTTGTTCCAAGGGGCCAACGGTTTGAATGAGCTGCTTGCTACAGGAGGAACAGGTCTCGTGGTAAGTGAAGTAGCGAAGGTAACGTTAGGAGCCGTAGTAGGCACACTGGCTGTGCTGGGTGTCATCGTATTGCCGATTACTTCAGGTGATACCGCTTTCCGCAGTGCGCGGATGATCATTGCCGATTATATCAAGCTACCTCAGTTCAGCATGAAAAAACGTCTGCTCATTGCGGTTCCGCTCTTTGTGATCTCCATTGCGTTAACGCAAATTGACTTCAATATTCTGTGGAGATATTTCTCTTGGGCCAACCAGGCGACAGCCGCCATTGCTCTGTTTGTCGGTGCGATGTACCTGTTCATTGCCCGTAAGAATTACTGGGTGGCTCTGATTCCGGGTGCGTTTATACTCTATACAACCACGGTGTATATTTTGAACGCCGAAATCGGCTTCAGGCAGTCCTTGAATGTATCGTATGTTGCAGGTGCGGTTATCAGTGTCGTGCTCGTGATCCTATTCTTCAAAGCGGCGCAGAAATCTCGCGCAGCCGAGCTGTCGCTGGAGGTGGATATCTCCGATTACCGCAACATCGCATCATGATCGAGAGCGCGTATCCCGCGATGCCAACAGCTAAGAAATTGTCCCCATAGTAGATAGTCTACAGGGCGTAGCCCCAATTCTCATTCATGAACGGCCAAAAAGGTCGAAGACAGGCTCTATATGAGTTCTTGTCTTCGACCTTTTTTCATGCGCGCCCAGACTTATGACAGGTGTCATATGGATTTCTTTACAGGTGTGAATGTTGTTCCTCACGGTTCGCATTTACAATAAAGCTGCGAGATTAACCTACGAGGGAAGAAGGGAAGGCAACCATGGAACAACAAACGAACCGCATCCGCCTGCTGGATATATTGAGAGGCTTCGCCATCCTGGGAACGCTCGGGACGAATATCTGGATTTTCGCTCATGCGGGAGACCTGAACTATATCACCACCTCTAACTACGAGGGCTGGTGGGAGATGAACGATTTGCTTCGCATGATCGTGCTGTTTCTGGTGAACGGGAAACTGCTCGGCCTGCTGACGATTATGTTCGGCGTCGGACTGGAGATGAAGTACCGTCAGGCCAAACGTATAGGAAAGCCATGGCCTGGCGTTTACTTATGGGCCGTCATGTTTCTGTTCGTTGAAGGTTTGCTGCATTTTATCTTGGTCATGGAGTATGACATCTTAATGAGTTATGGCGTGACGGCCGTTATTGCAGCCTTTATCGTGAAGGGCGGCGACCGTCTCATCGCCCGCACGATGAACGTTATCGGTTGCCTCTACGCAGCGATGTTTCTGGCCCTCCTTGCACTGATGCTGACAAGCGGCGGTCTATCGCCGGGCAGCTTCGAAGCCGTTATCACACTATATCAAGAAGGGACGTGGCTTGATCAAGTCGGGTATCGTCTGGCCAACTTCCTTTCCCTCCGGATAGAGGCCATCTTCGTCATCCCGCTGAACATATTCCTGTTCCTGCTGGGCGTTCGTTTCATGCGCGCAGGGGTGTTCTCACCGGATGAGAATGGCAAAAAGCTGAGGGAGAAGCTGTTGAAGATCGGTCTATATGCCGGTTTGCCTCTGAATCTGTTCATTTTTATCCCGGGTGGGGCATTCGACCTGCCGGTCCGATACTTGTTTGCCCCGCTGATGTCGATAGGGTATATAGCAATCATTGCCAAAATGATACAATATACGAAGTGGGATGGGCTGTGGCGTCTTCTGGAGAATGCCGGGAAAATGTCCTTGAGTTGTTATGTGATCCAGAACCTCATCGCATCCGCCGTTTTCTACGGCTGGGGGTTGGGACTGGCCGGCAAGCTGAATTCCGCCGCCATTATCGTTGTTTGGCTGCTGATCTCCGTATCCCTTCTCGGATTTGCATCCTTGTGGCTGCGAAGCTTCCGGCTGGGGCCCATGGAGACATTCCGCAAAACGGCAATAGGATTATTCGATAGAAATTAGCAGGGGGTTAGGGATGCTCGACAAGCTGTATCCGAAAGACCAAATTAAAAATTATTTGCTCATAGATTTCGTGCTGATCGTGTTTTTATTCTACCGCGTGCTCCGTTTGGATGGGGCGCTGGGACTATGGAGCAGCCTTATGCTGCTCCTGCTGTTTCTCGTCTCCTTTTATTTTGCGTTGTGGCGCCGGGACGGCGGGCTGCTGGCGGCCGTATTGTCCGGCCTGTTCGTTCTTGCGGTCCTCGCGGTGTATATCGGTCCGGTCATCCTATGGTTCGGGTTTATTTTTGCCGACCTGCTCGGCAGGTCCAGATCCAAAGGGCACATCGCGATCGGCAGCGCGGGCATTGCCCTTTCCTTTATGTTCGTGTTCATCATTCGGATGGAACCGCTGCTCCAGATATCTAATGCCGTGTACTTGCCGGTGATGATCATCCAGACGGTGTACCCCATCGTCATCTATATCAAGGAGAAATCCAAAAGCCTTCAAGGAGAGCTTGATGCTGCGAACGAGCAGATTGCGAAATATATTCAGCAGGAAGAACGGCAGCGGATTGCAAGGGATCTGCACGACATCTTGGGACAGACCTTGATGATGATTAAATTGAAGAGCGAGCTGGCCACCAAGTGGGTAGATAAAGATACTGCCCAGGCGAAGCGGGAGCTAGGCGATATTCTGGCTACCTCCAGAACGGCGATCAAGCAGGTGAGGGAACTGGTATCGGAGATGAAGTTCATCTCTCTTCCCGGCGAACTGGAGCATTCGGTAGAACTGCTCCGAACGGCAGGCATCGCACTTTATATTGAATATCATGGCAAGACACCGCTGTTATCCAGCGTGGAAGAGACGATGCTGTCGCTGTGCGTCCGCGAGGCTACTACCAACATTATCAAGCACAGCGGGGCAAAGCGGTGCACGATCATGCTGGAAGTCAAGGAGCAATCCTACGTCATCCATATTACAGATGACGGCAAGGGGGTTACGCAGCAGGAAGGCGGGAATGGCATTCCGTCAATGGTGGAGCGAATGCAGATCTTAGGAGGCTCCTTCGCGATTTGCCCATCCCCTGCGGGAGGGACGGTTCTGTCCCTGAAACTTCCGATTCACCAGCACGAGAAGGAGGACGATTCATGATTCGGATTATCATTGCCGAAGATCAGAAAATGCTTCGCGGCGCTTTCGCCTCGCTGCTCCGATTCGAAGACGATATCGAGGTGGTGGCGGAAGTGCCGGACGGGGAACAAGCATGGGAAGCAATACGGCATCATCAGCCGGATATATGCCTGCTCGACATCGAGATGCCTGGCATCAACGGCCTTGAGCTTGCCGAGAATATCCGGCATGTCGGCTTACCGTGCAAGATTATGATCGTTACAACCTTCGCGCGCCCCGGCTATTTGCAGAAAGCGATGAATGCGCAGGTGGAGGGTTATCTCTTAAAGGATGAGCCGATCGATTTCCTGATCGAGGCCATTCGGCGGGTCATGAAGGGCGAGCGAGTCGTCAGCACCGATCTGGCGGCGGCACTGTTCATGAAGGGAGAGAATCCGCTGAGCGAGCGGGAAATCGAAATGCTTCGCTTGACCAAGGAAGGGATGACGACAGGCGAAATTAGCAAGGCTCTTTTTCTGACTACAGGGACCGTACGCAATTACTTGTCCTCTGCCATTCAGAAGCTGGAGGCTGATTCCAGGCAGCAGGCGGCCGCCATCGCGGAGGATAAAGGGTGGCTCTGATTCGTGTTGTGCATCATGATCCTGAGCACGTATCCAGCAATAGGAATAAGCAGAAACCGTCTATGGATATTGTCCATGGACGGTTTATTTTTTTCTAAATTAGATAGCCATGTAAAGAGCATGCCCAAGCCCTATGGATTATTTCCGTAATTAATCGACAAGCGTCCCTCATAAGATGAAGTGATGGAGCATTCATTCCGAAAGGAATTGTGGGAGGTGGAATGATTTGTTGTCGATATTGCTATTCATTTTTGCCATCGGTGCCGCCATTGCCAGTGTGGATACAACCTGCGGCTTGAATGTATTGGGCAGCCTGGACAGCACGAAGGTCAGCAAATTCAGATATGCGCTTGTGTATATTGCGTCCTGCATGCTGGGAGGAGCCGTGACGGGACTGGCAATAGGGCTCTTTAATTTTTTGCTCAAATTCACCCCTGTCGGTCTGTATCAGAACTACATCATTATCACGCTGTTTGCCGTATTCCTGGTGTTGGAGTTGATTCATCGAACGGGAATTCTTCCATCAGGCAATTTCATCGTTCCATCGGAGTGGATCAAGCACGCAGGTTATCGCTCTGCTGCATTATGGGGACATATTTTGGGTTTGGGATTCATCACGCTGCAAGTGGGCGTGCTGTTTCACGCCTATATTCTGGTTTCCCTGTTTGCTTCACCGTGGTGGCTGAGTTTGCTGGCCGGCATAACGTTCGGGTTCGTTCGGGGGATGGTATTCAGCCTGCCGCTGATCCGCTCCATTGTATATCGCATGCTTGAAAAAAGAGTACGCAGCATCACGCTGCTCACCGCGGTGCGGCAAGCCGTTTCCATGCTGCTGATCATCGGATCCATCATTTGGATCATCAGCTACTAAAGTTAAGGAGCCTGATAGACCTATGTATGAGCTTGTTGCCATATCGGTTACGCTTCCCATGCTTTTGTCGGTGGTGAGTTTTGTCTGGAGCCGTATATTCGGTGATCCGGATCATTTTCCCGGAAGTGCCCGTCTGCATGCTCAACTCATCCTCTCACAAGTGGTGTCGATTACCTTGATATACTGCTTTCCATCAGCTGTCAGCTTCCTGATCATCTCGGTACTTTATTTCACTCAGGGATTGGGTGTGGCTTACTTCATTAGGATAAAGGGGAGGGTGGACTGCGGCTGTCTGGGTCCTCAGATTAATTCCAAGCTGGGCTGGCCGTTGATATTGTTCAATTTAGTTATGGGTTCCATCGGTTTGGCGGCATACAGCAATCCCGACTGGTTTGTGTACGGTTACTCCTTCGCCATAACAGGTCTGCTAATGGAGGCCATGCTGCTGCTGCTTGCACTGCTCATCATGGTGGGGGTTCCGGATGCCCTGCATGCGATCCGATTGTACCGCGATATTGCCGCATCTCATTATGCCAAACTCAAAAGATTTTAAGGAGGCTGCCGATGAACACATTCTTCTGGATCTCTTATTCCATTCTATGGCTTCTGGTTGTACCCTTGGTGATTCTGAATCTGGTCCTGTTCCGGCAGTTGGGAATTATGGTGATGGGCACCGCGAGGGGCGTGAATCAATCCGGTATTCCTGTCGGCAAAAAAATTCCCGAAGCCGTGACAACAAAGCTGCAAGGAACTGAGTGGTCCACCAGCGAGCTGATGGGCATGCCGTCTTTAATGCTTTTTGGCTCACCGACGTGTAAGGAATGCGCCGACATTTTGCCGGATTTCAAGCGGATTGCCGAGATGAACAACGTGAAACCGGTCCTGCTGTTATTCTCGTCTGTGGATTTAGCATCGGATTATATCCGAAAAATCGCATATGAGGATGAGGTGCTTATCGTAAGTTCGGAGTTTGCCAACCATCTGGATGTGCAGGTTACACCTTATGCGTATGCGGTGGATACGAACGGTGTCATTCGGCACAAGGGACTGGTTAACAGCCGGGAACAGCTCGAGGCGTATGCGAAGGCAGCAAGAGCTTCTTAAGAAGGGGTGTAGAGCATGTGGCGGAAGCCGGAAAGCAAGGATGAAGAGACACAGGTGCTGATCAGTCAGGTTACCCGGAAAATGAATCGCAAATCGCTTCTGAACCAATTTGCGCAAAAGACGGCAGAGACGCTGGCCAAGATATTGGTTCGGCCTGACGATGATGAAATCGTCAAAATCTCGTTCGCCGCGGGCCCTTGCAGACCTCCGCACGGACAATATTGCACGGGCTGCGGGGCAGACGCCTCCTGCCCTTCAGATTATATCGTTTGTACACCCAACACGGTAATCACTGATTGCAAAGGGTTATGTCCTTATCCTGCCGGGTGGTGGTATACAAGTGATCCGGTCGGGCAGCGGGCGAAGTGTCAGGATTGCATCTCCCAACAAGCGCATCCTTACATCGGACGGGATTGGTGTTATCAGGGCGCACAGGTCTATGGACGTTATGTCATCTGTGCATGCAGGTCAACGGATATGTATTGAGCTGTTCGCAATCATCAGTGCATTCTCGCAAAAATTCAGCCGAACCTATGCTGATTTCGGACCAATGGACAAATAAACAGGTCCCCCTTTCGTTTTGTACAAGCTGTTAGCCGAACAAACATCCAGGAAATTGGAGATTATGACGGAAATCATTTCAACTTGGTCATAAATCATGCATACTTAATTTCCTAATAGGGTTGGAAGGGGCATGCGGCCATGGCTAAAGTAAAACGAGGGGATATCATTTTGTTCACTATGATCCTGATTATTGGATCTGTAACGGTTCTTCAATGGTGGAGCCATCAGCATGTGGCGTATGAGCAGGGGCAGCTCCAGGCGTTGATCACGGTCAATGGTAAGGAATATGAGACGGTCCCTTTGATCGGAGACGAGCGTGTCATTGATATTAAGACCAAATATGGCCATAACACGCTGAAAGTTTATGATTACGGCATACAGATGATATATTCGGATGCTCCGAAGAGCATTGCACTGGATATGGGGTTTATTTCAAAGCCATACCAGCAGATCATTTGCGTTCCGACAAGAGTCGTGGTTGAAGTGTTGGTTCCGGAGACTGAACAGGGAGAGTCGGATCTGGATGCCGTGGTTGGATAAGCGAATAGAATAGTGGAGGAGCCGGCTGATTAAGTCGGCTTTTTTCGGTTTTTCAAGGCCAATGTTATGGTGAAGCACTCGTAACTTTTTCGCGGAAAGATCGTTATAATTAGAGGATGAGTCGCATAACAACACATTGCCGAGAAATAAAATGGATGGGGGAGTAAAATGCTTTCCATTGTAAAAGGACCGTATCTCCAAAACCCGGCTGAGCATTGTATAACCGTCATGTGGGAAACTTCGTTACCTGCGTCCTCCAGAGTGGACGTCTTGCTGGCTGAGCGAATACACAGCGGATATCAAGGGAACTACAAGTTGCCGGATAAGCCATTCGGCACGTTCACTGTCGGGTCTGAATCCAGGATTCACCAAATTACAGTAGAGGGTCTTGAGCCGGGGACCATCTATTATTACAAGATTCACTCACGCAATGAATCAGGTGAGATTGAATCCAAGCTGTATATGTTCAAGACCGCGGCAGGACGCGGTGTGCCATTCTCCTTTACGGTGACAAGCGAAACCGGAGGATACAGCGGGTTTGATGCTACAGACGGTCTTATCAATCAGAGGATATTCAGCCAGATGAAGCAGTATAGACCCGATATTGCCTTATTTGTCGGGGATGTTGTCAATGACGGGAAGAACGATGAGGATTGGAATACATATTTCTTCGGACCCGGCCGCGATTTTTTTGTGGATACGCCATTTTACAGCTGCCTGGGGAATCATGAGGACAACGCATCCTGGTATTATGACCTTTTTGCTTTTCCTGAACCTCGGAACTATTATTCCTTCAACTATGGGGATGTTCATTTCGTCTGTTTGGACAGCACGGATTTGATAAAAGAGAAGGATTATCCTTACAGCTCCGGGGTGATGGGTCCGGGAAATCCGCAATATGATTTTATGGTGCGTGATTTGGAATCGTCGTCTGCGCGGTGGAACATCGTGTTTTTTCACTATCCACCGTATGTTTCAGGCGGTTACCAAGTGGAGGCTCTCCGGCAGCTCTGTCCGGTATTTGAAGAGTACGGAGTGGATTTGGTTATGAACTCGCACACGATTGTATATGAGCGAAGCCATCCGCTCCGAGACGGGATAATTGATTACGATCATGGGATTGTTTACATTGTAGCAGGTGGTGCCGGGGCCATGCCGGACTGGCTGCTTCCCAAGAGAGAGTGGCATACATCGCAGTCCTTGGCCGTACCGCATTTTCTTCAAGTGGTTGTTACAACGGACCGTTTGGAATTGCGTGCCGTCGATGACCAGGGGTGGTTATTTGACCAACTGCAGATACGAAAAAACACTGAGGGCAGAAGAGATTTCATCTAATAAAAAAGTTATTATAACAACTCGAAAGGAAAAGAAATCGAGTCTACCTTGATATGGGATGGAGATCAATTTGTTGCGCAGGATTCAGTGGAATAGGATGAAGAAGTTCAAAATTACACTATTGATTCTGTTGGTGCTTGTTGTATTGTCTCCCATTGTGTACGTACAGGTTAACAAAATGCTCTATGCCAAAAGGGTCAACGCTTACCTTCTTGAAGAAGAGCATTATCGGCAAGAAGAGATACAGTCCGTTCAAGGCATATGGGGAGTGAAGCTGCCTCCATTTTATACGGTTGTGATCTTCAAGGATGAGCCCGAAGTCGAATACATCTATTTTGCGCACAACCATATTATGCAGTTCGAGTACCGATTGACTCCCGAGGGAGAAGCTCGCGGATTTACCCGATCACAACTGAAACATTATAATCCTAGAGATTGATATGATATTATTTACGTATTGGATACGTTTACAAGGGGGAGCATCACATGTCCATTGCATGGCAAACATCACGTCTGCAGTTGAAGATCCTGGATCAGGATCGGGCAGCAGAAGTGGTGGATTTTATCGTCGGGAACGAGCCTTACTTCAAAATTTGGGAGCCTGTAAGGGAACCGGAATACTTTACGATTGGTAAACAAGCAGAGCTTCTTGCGGCGGAAAGACGCAGTATAGCTGACGGCTCCCTGTTCAAGGTGTGGCTGCATCAGGATGACAAGATCATCGGATCCGTAGCGGTCAGCAACATCGTTCGGGGCGTATTTCAATCGGGGCATGTCGGCTACAAGCTGGCACAGAGTCACACGGGAAAAGGGTATATGACCGAAGCGCTGAGCGCTGTCGTATCCCATTGCTTTGATACACTGGAGATGCACCGGCTGGAAGCCAATATCATGCCGAGGAATGCAGCCTCGTTGAATGTGGTGAGACGCTTAGGCTTCTATGAAGAGGGTCTGGCAATCAAATACCTGAAAATTAACGGTGTGTGGGAGGACCATCTTCATATGGTTATCCGAAATGAACGCCTGGAGTAAAGTGCTTGATAGCGTTTTATCGAGATTCGAGGCCTGAGACGGGAGTTTTTGAGGCTGGGTCTTCGTTTTTTTGCGTTATATCAATATCATCAGCGCTGTGGAGGGGGTATCATGCTTCGGCCCCATTGTATTTCGAAATATAGGCTGTTGATTATCGATCGGGAGAGGGTACGTATGTCCAAAAAGCCTAAGGTTGCCATCGGTTTGATATTGTTAATCATCGTTTCTTTAGCTTCAAATCTGGTATTATTCAACGCCTTACATAAGAATAAGCAAGAGAATGCCCAGAGCATTCAAAGAGTGGAAGAGAACATGAAGCAATTACAGGATGATATGCTGCTGGCCCAGTCCAAAATTACGCAGATGGATCGTGTTAATCCACAATCCGATGCTCATCAGCAACAGGAGGCTGTGGCGGTCAGCAGCATGAGCGACGAGGCCATTTCCGAGGTCCAATCTGATATGAAGAAACTCAATCAGATCGTAGATCATCTGCCTCAGGTTAAGGAAAAGCTGGGTTTTATTCTAGCTGTTAAGAAGGAAGATGCCGGCTATTCCCTTGTATTGGATGATGTAGAATGGTTCTCAGCTGAAGCAGCAGAGCAAGCTGCCGCCGAGGATGGCGTTCCTGACACTGCTTCTTTAAGCAATGGATTCTATATTCGCAATCCGGTAACAGACGATACGCATATACACCTCCCAACGGATGCATTGCTGTATGTACTGGACGGGTCAAGAACGGTTGAAGTGAAGCTTCATGAAATGGTCACGATGAATCTCGTAGATCGTTTGTTTCATGTGCGGTATGCGGGAGACTCTGCCATCCTATTAGAAGAACAATACAGACCTTAACCAATTAAACACGAGGTGAATGACATGGGGGAGTTTCATCAGGAAGCTTGGCCCGATTGGGCAACGGAGAAGATTAGTATTGCCGCACCGGATCCTGCCTGGCTTAACAAAGGACTTCATGAGGTTGCCGAACTTAAGCAGTTGCTGGCACAATATGGTGTTGTGCAGATCGAGCATATCGGAAGCACGTCCATACCTGGGATGCCGGCAAAACCGATTATCGATGTCATGGCGAAGATCCAATCTTTTGAAGAGATTGACTGTATAGCTGAGATGCTGGAGGTGCATCGCTGGAGCTATGTTCCACCAGAGTTGGATGGGAGAACGTACCGAAGATTTTTTGTCAGAGTCAGGAATGATCGGCGAGAGTGTCACTTGCATCTGATGCTGGACAAGGAGCCGAGATGGGAGAAGCAGCTTCAGTTTCGGGATCGGCTTAGGGAGCAGCCTAAGTGGGCTCAGCAATATGCTGAATTGAAAGTGAAGCTGGCACAAGAGAATCAGGATGATCGAGAGGCATACACGGCTGCAAAAACAGAATTTATCCAGCGTGTACTTGGAAGCTAGAGGAGAGGCAGAGGCATGCGTGTAACTTGCAGCTTCCTATCAATTTGCTCAAATTATTGAATAAATTTTCGGTAAAATGTATATTTATTCTCAACAGGTTATAGGGAGTGGTAGATATGCATAAGCGAATTGAAGAACTGACACTGAATGCGTGGCCGGCCATCCAGACGGTGGTCCAGCATGGCTGGTTGCTGCGATTTGCAGACGGTTTTACGAAGAGGTCCAACTCAATCAGCGCGTTATATTCAGAACATCCGATAGATCTTCACGCGCAGATTCATCTATGTGAGAGAAGTTATGCAGATACCGGACTTGATGTTATTTTCAAAATCACGCCATTCAACCCGCCCGATCTGGATTCAACATTAGATTCTATGAATTACTCTGTTGTTGATCCATCCAGTGTCAGAATCCTGGAGCATTTGCGTGATATCGAGGCCCCTACTCATCATGAAGTGACCGTTCAGGAGCATGTAAGCGATGACTGGCTTCATAATCTGGGAGTGATAACGGGACAGTCAGAGCAGGATCTGGCAACTACGAGAAGGTTGTTATGTCAATCTGTTATTCCATACGGATTCTTTACTCTATATGATCAATCCAAGCCCGTAGCCTGCGGGATTGGAGCTTTGGAGCAGGGGGTTCTCGGGCTTTATGATATTGCCACCTCGCCAGCTGCCAGAAATCGGGGTTTCGGCAAGCAGCTGGTGCTGCACATCCTTCAATGGGCAAAAGCGAAAGGTGCAACTTGCAGTTATCTGCAAGTGATACAAAATAATGTTGCAGCTAACCGTTTGTATGATCGGTTACAGTATAAAGAGATTTATACGTATTGGTATAGACGTAAACAGGTAGCGCGTTAGGTGCTTGTAGGGGGTTCGAGCCTCTGTGCCTCGCGCGCCGGGGGTTACTCTGTATCAGTAACCGTTGTATAATCATGGAAGAGGCTGCAGAAAACCCGGTTTTAGAGGAAGCAGTCTAAGCCGGATTCGTTAAGGAAATGAATGTAGGAGGACTATTTTGAACAATTATACAATGACCGATCCGCAAGGCAAACCCTTTATGATTGAATGTGAGGATATTGTTCTTAGGGAATATATGCTGGAGGATCTGGATGCCATATACAAGATCACGCATGAACCGGAGATCAGGCAGTACCTGCCGGGTTGGGATGTGCCGAAGGAACAGCGCCTTGATTGGCTGACCAACTATGAGATGGTTGAGAATCGACAGTTCCTGCAAGCCGTTCAGGACGGCGGGGATGTGGGCGAACTGCGTCTGCGATTAGTTATTGTGTTGAAGGATACCGGAGAGACCATTGGCTGGTGCAACACAGGACCCAAGGACGGGCTGCCTTATCCTAACAGGGAAATCATGTATGGAATGTCCAACCGGCATCACAATCACGGATATACAACCCAGGCTGCTCGTGGATTAATCGAGTTTTTGTTCCAGAATACAGGGGAGCTCGAATTATGTGCTGCTGCTCTGCCCGGCAATGAGGCTTCCAATAAAGTTATCAGAAAATGCGGGTTTACGTACGTCGGCGAGGTCGAGCTCGATCAGGAGCTTCATCATTACTATAGGCTCAGCAAAGAGGGTTAAGGAGGTAATATGAAAACTCTTGCCTTGGGAGCAGGGATATTCATCGTCGTTGAGCTGCTGCTCATTATGCTCTTGGCAGTGGATGAGTGGATCATGATTATGCTGGCTGCAGGTGTTATGATTACATTGTTATCTTTAATACTCCATTATCAGATGAAGCTGGTAAAGAGTGGCAGGGATTATGTGGTCCATCAAAAAAGACAAAAGATTCATGAACTGAATCAAAAGTCCAGAGAACATCTGCCATCCGAATCGGCATCGGAGTAAGCAGCGTAAACAAGAATAAAGCATGCGAGGAGGCACATCGTTGCGATATAAGGTTATATTATTCGATGCAGATGATACGTTGTATGACTATGCCAAGTCGGAGGCTTTTGCATTGTCAGGTTCATTTGGCGAGATCGATCAGGAATGCACGGCCGCTATCGTGGACAGCTACAGGCGTATTAACCAGCAGTTATGGAACGAATTCGAGCAAGGAAGCGTTACGCAGAGTGAACTGCGAACAGCCAGATTCGAAAGGCTGCTGGCCGAACACAGCATTGAATGTGACCTGGATGCCGATGCATTCAGTCATACCTACATTAAGTATCTAGGACAGGGCTCATACCTGATCGAAGGGGCAAAAGAGCTATGCAGTCAGCTTGCGGAACGCGGGCAGCGAATGGCCATCATTACGAACGGAATCAAGGAAGTACAGTTTAACCGAATTCACGGTTCTGCGTTATGTGATGCCTTTGAATGTATTATCGTCTCGGAGGATGCCGGTTCTCAAAAGCCCCACGAAGGGATTTTTGATTATGCCTTCGATAAATTGAACCACCCCGATAAGAAGGAGGTCCTCATCGTTGGTGATTCTCTAACTTCCGATATACAGGGCGGCATTCGTTACGGGATTGATACTTGCTGGTATAACCCGCATCGTAAGGCAAACTCCACGTCCATTCAACCCAAGTATGAGATCCATACGCTGGAGGAGTTACACGATATTATATCGTTTTAGAGGATCGGTTTCGATGGGCAGGATGAATATGGAGGTATCATGATCATGATCCATATTATGGACTTCTTCAGGAACAAGATTGTAAACTTGTGTTGGAGCTAATGGGGCGACATCCACTGCAATTTCCTGGCTTTGTCCAGCGATTGTATCCTGAAAGGTGGAATCTTTATTTAAAACATAAGGATGATGCGAAATACTGGGTGGCTGTTAGGGATACAGAAGATGTTGTGGGTCATGCTGGATACATATGGAATTCTGATCTGAAAAGATATGAAATTGTTGGTGTGGTGGTTTCTCCGTTATATCAACGGCAGGGAATTGGCGCCGGCATACTGGATGCCGTATGTGCAGGCATTCGGGATCGAGGCCATTTCACAGCCGTTTTATTCACCTTGGGTCACCCTGGGAATGAAGGTACTCTCAACTTTTACAAACGCCTCGGATACCAACAAACCCGTTACGAGCTTAATTATTTTGCCGAAGGGTATTCACGAGTAGGGTTTGAGAGAACGTTGTTGTCTACATGATTGGGAGGAAGGTGCTGGTGTGGTTCAATGCCCATGGTGTGCGAGCGATGTAGCTTTGATTGACCAGACGTGTCCGGTATGTAAACACGAGGTATTGCCTGAGCATCTGATATCTGGGCCGGATGAAGAGACAAGCGTCCAGAGTGATCCATTAACTGAAGCGGGCTGCCTCAGCATGGAGGAATTGATGATCAGCAAATTCAATTGCCGACGCTGTGGTCATCGGGATTGCATCTCGCAGGAAGTTAGCATGAGCGGTACCGGTGTTAGCAAAATTTTCGATATCGATTATCACCATTATTTGTTCGTATCCTGCACCCGGTGCGGATTCGTAGAGGTATTCAATCCCGATGTCCTGCGGGGCCATAAATCCGGGGCGCTGGGAACGGTGCTGGATATCATATGGGGTTAAGCAAGAAACAATACAACAAAGGGGTATGAACATGATACAAGCTTTTATTTTCGACATGGATGGCGTCATTATTGATAGCGAGCCCATGCACTTTGAAGTGGATATTCAGGTTATGAACTATTACGGGTCGGCTATAACCCATGAACAGCTGGAGCAGTACGTGGGGATGACCAATCCGGAGATGTGGGCAGCCGTGAAAGAACAGCATAATCTGACTCCATCCGTTTCAGAAATTATTGAATACCAGTTGTCCAACAAAATCGAAATGCTGACTTCAAGTGAGATGGAGCCTATCGATGGCATACGGGAACTCCTGGCAGAGCTCAAAGCACGGAATATTCCGGCGGCTATTGCGTCATCATCGCCACCTGTATTCATTAAGGCCGTTCTCCGCAAGTTTGATCTGCTAGATCATTTTGAATGCGTTGTGAGTGGAGAAGAAGTGGAGAGAGGGAAGCCAGCACCGGATGTATATCTCAAGGCTGCCGAATTGTTGGGGGTGAAGCCACAAGATTGCATGGTGCTTGAAGATGCCCGCCATGGTGTTGCCGCAGCGAAAGCGGCAGGGATGAAATGCATCGGCTTCGTGAATCCGAATTCGGGAAATCAGGATTTATCCCAAGCCGATTATGTGGTGCATGCCGTTTCGGAAGTTGCGCAGATCTGCCAATTCGAATAGAATATTACCTAGAGCTTGGCCGCGAATTGCGGCTGGGCTTTTTTTTGTTTTACACCAAATGGACATAAACCCAACTTATTGATCATAAAACTCGTTTATACTATATCTACTATATTATATCTACTATTAGTATCTAGACCTAAGTCTAGGATGAATATCGTCTGAAGACGGAAGATAACCCTCTCCGATCATGATATCCTTGCATTAACAAGACACGGGAGAGGAATGTGAACGGATGCTTACTGATTTGATTCTAAACAACGATATCGCACAATATACGGGTTGCGTAGGTGGTAACCAAGCAGAGGAGATAAGGCCTGATGGATTTTTTACGTAATTTAGGCGATATCGGATTATTTATTCATGCCATGATCGATGCGATTATTTTTCCGATTCCGGCACTGTTCTCGCAGCTGTCCCTGAGCGCTCTGAGCCCGGACCGGGCGATCTGGCTCGCGACGATCGGATTTGCAGGGTGTTTGATTGGAACGCCTATCGGTTATGGAATTGGAAAAGTTTCCGGCAGTTTAGTCTTAAACAAGATCATGAAGAAAAAATGGTATGATTCAGCAACCGCATTGTTCACCAAGCATGGCGAAGCTGCCATACTTGTTGGAGCTTTCACGCCAATTCCCTTTAAAATATTTACCATTCTATCTGGCTGCATGAACTATCCTTTATGG
The DNA here is from genome assembly GCF_004000885.1 of Paenibacillus glucanolyticus NBRC 15330. Taxonomy (GTDB): domain Bacteria; phylum Bacillota; class Bacilli; order Paenibacillales; family Paenibacillaceae; genus Paenibacillus_AQ; species Paenibacillus_AQ glucanolyticus. The sequence goes on along the minus strand of NZ_BIMC01000001.1, from coordinate 303,882 downwards.
AAACTTCTCAGTTATGCGGCTATCGGCCGCGCAGTGAAGTTCTATACCGTGGGCGTGCTGTTCTATGTTTACGGCCGCGCAGCTGAGAATATGGTGGATAGTGTACTCACGATTATTCTGTTATCTGTTGGGATTCTGATCGGGGGCGTTTGGTTCACAGTACGGATGATTAAGAACCGCAAGAAAAAACGCTCTGAGACCTCAGTGGTGCAGCCTCCAAAAGATTCGATTGATGTGACGGCAGGTGAAGAATGATTGATGGTTCGATGATGAAGTTTTGATTAACGAATAAGCAACACATAACGTTAGATAAGGAGTAATATCAATGAGATCCATAAATGAGCAAAAAATATTAATATTAACCGGAAGCCTGGGAGAGGGTCACAACCAGGCGTCGAAGGCCATTGTGGAGTCAGCTAAAAAAAACTACCCTCATCTGCGCGTTAAAGTAATGGATTATATGGAGCTAACCCATCCACGGCTGCATGTGGCAGGCCAGTATTTCTTTGTGCAGTGGATGAAGCATTTCCCATCCGTCTACGGTTATCTATTTCAAAAAACACGTGAGGAAAACACCCTAATTCAGATGCTGAAGCGCTTCAGTACTTTCAGCCTGCATAAACTCAGCACAATGCTGGAGACGGAGAAGCCGGCAATTGTAGTCAGTACGTTCCCCCCGGCAGCAGCAGGCATGTCCTTATTGAAAGCAATGGGCTTTACCGATGTGCCAACGGCTACCGTCATGACGGATCACACGGATCACAGCTACTGGATACATTCTCACACGGATTATTATATGGTGGGTTCTGATGTCGTACAGCTTGCACTGGAGCGCAAAGGCGTGCCAAGTAAAAAAATCTCAGTCACCGGAATTCCCGTCAATCCTCTCTACAGCCAACCGGTGGATCAGGGCCGGCTGCGAGACCATTACGGCATACATGCATCTGAGCAGGTTGTGCTGATCATGGGCGGAGGAGAAGGCATGATCGATAAAGAGGTTATCGAATGGATGAAATCACGGGAATACCCGCAGAATGTGCGATTTATGATCGTGTGCGGCCGTAACACGAAGTTGTATCAATCGCTGCAGGAGGATTTTTCGGATCATTCCCAAATAACGGTCATGGGTTATGTAGATCGTATGCATGAATTGATGGCGATGGCTGATTTGATGGTGACAAAACCAGGAGGACTCACCATATCCGAAGCGTTGACGATGGAGCGTCCTATGTTATTAGTTAAACCGCTGCCGGGTCAAGAGCAGGATAATGCGGATTATCTGGTGGGAATCGGCGTGGCTCAGCAAGCCATGGCTGGTGAACTGAAACAGCAATTGCTGAAGTTGATTACGACTCCGGCACTTCTGCAGGAGATGAAGCACAAAGCCGCAATCAATACCCATAAAGATTCCGCACTATCGGTTCTGACCAGATTGCTCCATATTCAACAGAGCTATCGGCTTCGCGAATGGTCAGACGACATAACAGCTGTACCGTACGGGGTGCTGAACAGAGAGGTCTTTGAGAACGAGGCCCTACACCATTACTATGACAGTTATCGGTAAGATGAAGGAGTTTATCCATGAATTTGTTGGAATTGGTTGAGCAGTTATTTGAACAATATGGTTATTTGGTGTTATTGATTGGGCTGCCCCTTGATTTTATTGCTCTTCCAATTCCTCCTGGAAACAGCACCTTAACCTACACCGGGTTCCTGACCTATAAGGGGATCGTTGAGATGGTCCCTGCATTTGGATCAGCTTTTATAGGGGCAGCCATAGGGTTAACCATTACCTATATCCTTGGATATAAGCTGGGGATGCCGCTCATAGAACGCTATGGAAAATGGCTCTTCATTAAGCCATCCCTTGTGGAGAAAACACAGGTGTATTACAACAAGTATGGAAATAAGCTGCTCATTATTTGTTTTTTCATCCCCGGGGTGAGGCAATTCATCGGGTACTTTATCGGCATGATTCGAGTACCTTACCGGACGGTATGGATCTATGGATACACGGGGGTCGCAGCGTGGGTAATATCCTTCTTCAGCATAGGTTATATCTTTGGCGAGCAGTGGCAGTATATTCTGAATGTGGTCGAACATTATCTGAAGGTAATCTTTATCTGTCTGGCTTGTTCCTTTCTTATCCTGCTTGTGTGGAATCGCGTTAAACGTGAGAAAGCCAAAAAGCTCTCCAATGCCACCAGAAATGAATGAATGGCATGATTTGCATTTTAAAATAAAAGGTCTGCAGATTTGAATGCCCTTGCAACCGCTGCTTACAGCGTAGCTGCACACATACATAATGCGTTTAAAGAGATTTAGGTAAGTGATTGAATAGAATAAACAGGACATGGGAGGGAGAGTTATGAGCGAAATCATACCTTTATTCAGAGTATTCGATGAAACGAAGGCGAAAGAATTTTATATCCAATATCTTGGATTCACCTTGGATTGGGAACATCGCTTTGATGATTCCGCACCGCTATACATGCAGATATCCAGGGATTCGTTAAAAATCCATTTGACGGAGCATTATGGAGACTGCTCACCCGGCGCAGCCATTCGGGTGGACCTGGTAGGGATTGAGCATTTTCATGAACAACTGATCCAGAAAAATTATCCATACTCCAGACCTGGCATCGAGATCGCGCCTTGGAACAGTAAAGAGCTGTGTGTCATTGACCCATTCGGTAATAAAATCATTTTTTATGAAGAGTCGTAATAATCGATAGAGAAGCCAGGTTTAATCCTGAATGCGTTTTGGACGCTGCGTAACTGATCGGATCGAGGAGATTGAAGTGCAGCAAGTAGAAGAACATAGAAGTATTCCAATGAAACGGCTCGGCTCGCAATAAGCGGACAGGCCGTTTTGTTTGGTTGTAGAAGTATTCATTCACGAGGTATCCCTGCCTGAGAAGCATACTGATAAATTCTGCTCAGTCCTTCCTCAATCTCTTCTGTTGTGAGGTTCCCGTACCCTAATACAATACCGGTTGGAGTGGAGGGGCTCGGCTTGGTGATCCTGTATTTCGAAATCGTTTCAGCTTGGAAGCCGTATGCAGCCGTATCATTCCAAGGAAGAAGAGCGTACGCTTTCGGATGAAAAGAGATCTGAAGATGCATGCCTGCCTCATCGCCCAGAATGGAAATATCATTACCGAATAAGTGCTGAAGCCGTTCCGTCATGAAATTCCTGCGTTTCTTGTACACTTTCTTCATCTTATGGATATGTCGTTCCAGTTGGCCATCCAGAATGTACTGACTTAATGCCTTTTGAATGATAAAGGGTGTGTGCAAATTCAGTTTATCTTTCACTTCGGCAATGGTATCGATTAGACTCGGCGGAACAATTATAAATCCGATCCGAAGACTGGGCGATAAGGTTTTGCTAAACGTTCCCACATAGATGACTCTGGAAGGGGAGAGGGTCTGTAGAGGGGGTACAGGAATTCCCCGAAGACGGAACTCGCTATCATAATCATCTTCAATCACGAATGAGTCCGCTTCTTCAACCATCCGGATAATCTGATGTCTGCGTTGAATGGACAGCAGGCTCCCAGTAGGAAACTGGTGTGACGGTGTTAATAAAACAAGATGACCCGGAGTGATACTCGTAAGGAAGTCGATACGCATTCCGTTGAGATCGACTTCAACAGGGACAAGACGATAGTCCATCAGCTTAAAAATCTCTTGTGTAAAATCGATTGTTGGATCTTCTATGTACAAGGAATGAAACTTTGGAGCGAATGATTTGGCCAGGAGAAAAAAACCTTCGGAAGCGCCCGAAACAATCATGATTTGTTCGGCTGTGCATTGAATGCCCTTGGAGCGGTATACATATTCGCATATCGCGGACCGAAGCGATAAATCGCCTTGGATATGACCGTAATTATGTTCTTCAGACAACGTGCCTTCTGCTGCTTCTTTCAAGTATTTCGCCCAGATTTGCCTAGGGAACCATTTTTGGTCAGGAACCCCTGTCGCAAAATCAATGATTTGTTCACGCTCCGGTTTAGGCTGTGGTTGGACTGCCGCTCCGCTGGAAATTGTGGGAATACGCGAATCGGAAGAGGGGAAGATTCCTTCGGCCACATAGGTGCCAGATCCTGCCCGACCATCCAGATATCCTTCGGCTGTCAGCTGCTCATATACCTCGATGACAACATTGCGCGCAATTCCCCATTCCTTAGCGAAAACGCGAGTGGGAAGCAGTCTGGTTCCAGCCGACAGCTGCCCCGATTCGATGATCATTCGCAACTGCTGGCATATCTGACGCGTCACCGGTACCTTAGATTCACGGTCCACATAAATGCCGTACACGATTTTCCTCCTCTAATTGGTTCCTGTATAACAGCGAATATTGGATCTAATCATAAACCATTGTCCTTATTATAATGATGTTGAAGTGATCCGAAAAGGGAGGAAATGACATGAACAGGATGTTAGGCAGATCGGAAATATCCGTAAGTCCGCTTGGGTTGGGATGTTGGGCAATCGGTGGGGAATTTACGTTAGATGGCTTGCCGGACGGATGGGGGGAGGTCGATGAGTCTGAATCGATTGCAGGGATTCATGCAGCGTTAGAAAGGGGTGTAAACTTTTTTGATACTGCGGATGTATATGGAACAGGGCATAGCGAAGGGGTGCTTGGTCGTGCGTTGAGGGGAAGACGACACGAAGCGGTCATTGCTACCAAATTCGGATATACCTATGATGAGTCAACCAAGGAAGCATTCACTCGTCACGATGTAACACCAGAATATGTTCGTCATGCGTGTGAGAGGTCCCTGAGACGTCTTCAAACGGATTATGTTGACATGTACCAAATTCATGTAGGTGGTTTAAGTTTAGAGGAAATCGATACAGTCATCGATAGTTTGAATGAACTTCGTCAAGAAGGGCTGATCCGTACATATGGCTGGAGCACATGGGATGTAGCCAATGCCCAAATCTTCGCTCAAAAATCGGAAGCAGCTGCCATACAGCACGTATTGAATGTGCTTAGTGATGATAAGGAAATGCTCTCTCTATGTGAACGTTATGGTCTAGCCAGCATTAATAATACTCCTCTGGCTATGGGCCTCTTGAGCGGAAAATTCAATCATGATTCCAGATTCAGTGATCAGGATGTAAGGGGAAGCCGTCATGAATGGGTTACCTATTTTAAGAATGGTAAGGCGGTACCTTCGTACCTCCAAAAGCTTGAGGCAGTCAGAGAGGTCTTAACGAGCGGAAATCGAACTTTAGTTCAAGGGGCGCTTGCATGGATTTGGGGGAGAAGTCATGTGACAATTCCGATCCCAGGTTTTAAAACCAGGAAGCAGGTGGAGGAATTGATCGGGGCAGCTGCTTTTGGACCTTTGTCGGAGGCGCAGATAAATGAAGTCGAAGGAATACTAGGTTCGTCATGAATGGCATTGGGTGTTGAAGAAAATAGGTCCGCCGGGAAACATCCGGGGGACTTTTTTTGCTTGATGATCACGCTAAATATTTTTAATCATTCAAGGGTAGGCGTTATTTCTCATATACTTATGCAACCGAGTCGAAAACGAGGAGGTGAAATTAGCTGAGAAGAAAATGGGTTCTTCGGAAATCGCTCAGAAATAAGCCTAAACAGCGTGTACTTCAACGAAAAAAAATAATGAAAAAGATCAGTCGCCAAAAATCGCTTCGGAAAAATCGCTTGGTCATTTCAAGACAATCTCGGTCACATCATAGAAAGCAACGACATCATCATCACCATAAAAGAAAACGTGGGAAATGTATACGAAAAGTAGTTCTCGCTAGAAGAGGACCCAGAGGTATAACGGGAGCTCCGGGGGTCAGGGGACCTCAAGGACCCATTGGCTATAGCGGAGCAGATGGTGGTGCAGGAGCAACAGGAGCAACAGGTGAAGGATTAAATGGAATTGTCAGTTTTGATCCAGGATCAAGTTTATTCTATATGCAAGGTCAGGTCGTTACTTATAACGGCAGCACCTACCTTGCAAATGTCACTTCGCCTCAAGGCGTTCCGGGCATGTCGCCGGATTATACATTGCTTGCTGCTGCAGGCGCAGGCTTAAACGGGGTTATACCATTTGATCCAGCTCAAGGTCAGTCTTATCCGTTGGATCAAGTCGTGACATACAATGGTAGTACGTATTTGGTCAATGTCGCCAATCCCACGGGGATCCCCGGAGCATCGGCAGATTATACCTTGCTGGCGGCAGCCGGCATGAGCGGTGAGGTAGGAATAACAGGAGCGACGGGCCCGACCGGCGAAACAGGTGCTACAGGGATGACGGGTACCAGAGGAGATACGGGAGCAACGGGTGTAACCGGTTCGACTGGTGCGGCAGGAGCCACGGGAGCAACTGGTCTGGCTGGAGTAACAGGAGCAATTGGAGCCACGGGACCGATTGGAGTTACAGGAGTTACGGGATTAACAGGTCCGACTGGAGAACCAGGAGCAACCGGTAGCGCAGGAGTCACTGGGGCTACGGGAGCAACTGGCCCAACGGGAGGAACTGGTAATACAGGAGCAACTGGCTCGACCGGTCCAACTGGTGCAGCAGGAGCGACGGGAGCTACAGGCTCGACTGGAGTAACTGGTAACACGGGAGCAACCGGTCCGGCTGGAGGAACCGGGGCAACTGGCGTTACAGGAGTAGCGGGAGCTACAGGTCCAACAGGAGCGACGGGCTCAGCAGGAGCAACTGGTGCCACTGGAGTTACGGGGGTAACCGGATTAACAGGTCCAACAGGCGTTACAGGATCCACCGGTCCGACTGGACCAACAGGGGCAACAGGTTCAGCAGGAGTCACCGGAGCTACGGGATTAACGGGTCCAACGGGAGTAACAGGCCCGATCGGTGAAACAGGTTCAATCGGTTCAACAGGAGCTACTGGCCCAACGGGAGTTACAGGTGCTACGGGAACCACTGGTGCAACCGGGGCAACAGGCGTTACAGGAGCAACCGGCGTTTCAGGAACAACAGGAGTAACTGGATCAACGGGAGTCACAGGCCCAACCGGGGCAATAGGCCCGACTGGAATAACCGGAGTTACGGGAGTCACTGGTCCAACAGGCGTTACAGGTCCAACAGGAAGCACTGGTGTCACAGGAGCAACGGGATCCACAGGCGCAACTGGATTAACAGGGGTAACGGGATCCGCTGGCCCAACTGGTGCGACAGGTTCAACGGGAGTCACCGGAGCAACAGGAGAAACCGGAGCAACAGGTGCGAGTGGTGCAACAGGTCCAACAGGAGCAACCGGGCCGATTGGTGTAACTGGTAACACGGGTTCAACCGGCGCGACAGGATCCACAGGCTCGACTGGTCCAATGGGAGTAACTGGAGTTACAGGTTCAACAGGCCCGACAGGAGCAATCGGCGTTACAGGTCCAACAGGAAGCACAGGTGTCACAGGATCCACCGGTCCAACGGGTCCGATCGGTGTAACTGGTAACACGGGTTTAACCGGCGTTACAGGATCTACAGGCTCGACCGGAGCCACAGGAGTTACGGGAATAACTGGTCCAACGGGCGTCACAGGAACAACAGGCGCAACTGGATTAACAGGGGTAACGGGATCCGCTGGTCCAACTGGTGCGACAGGTTCAACGGGAGTCACCGGAGCAACAGGAGGAACCGGAGCAACAGGCGTGAGTGGTGCAACAGGTCCAACAGGAGCAACCGGGCCGATTGGTGTAACTGGTAACACGGGGGCAATAGGGCCAACCGGCGTCCCGGGAACAACTGGGATAACCGGCCCAACGGGATTGACAGGAGTCACAGGAACAACCGGAGCGACGGGAGTCACTGGACCGACTGGAGCAACAGGTTCGATCGGGCCAACAGGAATCATGGGTTTAACGGGATCTACGGGAGCGACAGGTGCCACCGGAGCAACCGGTCCAACGGGAACAATCGGTATAACTGGTAACACGGGAGTAACAGGTGCAACCGGATCCACAGGTCCGATCGGAGCAACCGGTCCAACGGGGCCGATCGGTGTAACTGGTAACACGGGTTCAACCGGCGTTACAGGAGCTACGGGCGCAATGGGAGCCACAGGAGCTACCGGAGCCACCGGAGTTACGGGAGCAACCGGTCCAACTGGAGTTACGGGAGCAATCGGTCTAACAGGTAACACAGGAACAACAGGTGCAACCGGAGCAACAGGTTCAACAGGCCCGACAGGAGCCACAGGATTTACGGGAGTAACTGGTCCAACAGGAACCACCGGTTCCACAGGGGCAACGGGAGTAACAGGCCCAACCGGTGCGACAGGAGCCACCGGGTTAACCGGGGTAACAGGCGCAACCGGTGTTACAGGAGCAATAGGAGCCACGGGTTCAACAGGATCTACTGGCGCAACGGGCGCGATAGGAGTCACCGGAGCAACTGGAGCAACAGGTTTTACCGGAGTAACCGGTAACACGGGGGCAACCGGAATCACTGGCCCAACCGGCGCAACAGGAGTAATAGGAGCCACGGGTTCAACAGGCCCGACTGGAGCAACGGGGGCAACTGGGTTAACCGGGGTAACAGGCCCAACTGGCGTGACAGGAGCCACCGGGGCAACCGGTGTTACAGGATCCACAGGCTCGACCGGTTCAACGGGTGTAACAGGCGTTACAGGTTCAACTGGCCCGACCGGAGCCACCGGAGTTACGGGAGCAACAGGATCCACAGGAACAACAGGGAGCACTGGTAGCACAGGAGCAACAGGTCCAAATGGGTTAACAGGAGTAACAGGCCCAACCGGCGCGACAGGAGTAACTGGATCAACGGGAGTCACAGGCCCAACGGGTGCAACAGGCTCGACTGGAGTCACCGGAGCAACCGGCGCAACAGGGGCAACCGGCGTTACAGGAACAACAGGAGTAACTGGAGTCACCGGTCCGACCGGTGTAACCGGAGCAACAGGAGCAACAGGAGCAGCAGGAGCCACCGGAGTAACAGGCTCGACTGGAGCAACTGGGGCTACTGGAATAACCGGGCCAACAGGAATCATGGGTTTAACAGGGTCAATCGGGCCAACCGGAGCCACAGGGCCAAGTGGACCGGTCGGGGCAACAGGAGTCACCGGAGTTACGGGATTAACCGGTCCAACAGGCGTTACAGGTGTCACAGGATCCACCGGTCCGACCGGAGCCACAGGAGTTACGGGAATAACTGGTCCAACTGGCGTCACAGGAACAACAGGCCCAGCTGGATTAACAGGGTCAACGGGATCCACTGGCCCAACTGGTGCAACAGGCCAAATGGGATTAACCGGTCCAACCGGAGCAACCGGAGCTATTGGCGCCACGGGTTCGACAGGAGCAACAGGTCCAACTGGCGTTACAGGAGTAACTGGAGTCACCGGTCCGACCGGTGTAACCGGAGCAACAGGAGCAGCAGGAGCCACCGGAGTAACAGGCTCGACTGGAGCAACTGGGGCTACTGGAATAACCGGGCCAACAGGAATCATGGGTTTAACGGGAGCGATGGGCCCAACAGGAGCAACAGGCTCAACAGGGTTAACCGGTCCAACTGGGTTAACTGGAGGAACCGGAGCGACGGGAGCGACAGGAGCGATTGGTGCAACAGGGTCAATCGGGCCAACCGGAGCCACAGGGCCAAGTGGACCGGTCGGGGTAACAGGAGTCACCGGAGTTACGGGATTAACCGGTCCAACAGGTCCGACCGGAGGAAATGGAGTGACAGGAGCAACAGGCTCTATCGGAGGAACAGGTTCTACAGGCCCAACCGGCGTTACAGGTTCAACTGGTCCAACGGGATCCACAGGCTCAACTGGTGCAACGGGCGCTACGGGAGTTACAGGTCCAACAGGAGGAAGTGGGGTAACAGGTGTAACAGGCCCGACTGGGGTAACCGGAGTAACAGGTGCAACTGGCGTTACAGGAGCAATAGGGGCCACGGGCTCAACCGGAGCCGTCGGGGCAACCGGTGTTACAGGGTCCACAGGTTTGACCGGTCCATCGGGAGTAACCGGAGTAACAGGTTCAACTGGCCCAACCGGAGCCACAGGAGTTACGGGATTAACCGGCCCAACTGGATTAACAGGAGTAACGGGATCCACTGGCCCAACTGGTGCGATAGGTGCAACGGGAGTTACAGGTCCAACCGGAGGAACCGGGGCAACTGGTGTAACCGGTCCGACTGGAGTTACCGGATCAACAGGAGGAACCGGAGCGACGGGAGCAACAGGAGCCACAGGAGTTACGGGAGCAACAGGAGCAACCGGGTTAACAGGCCCAACCGGCGTTACCGGAGCAATAGGAGCCACGGGTTCAACAGGATCTACTGGCGCAATGGGCTCAACAGGAGCCATCGGGGCAACCGGTGTTGCAGGAATAACAGGAAGCACAGGTGTCACAGGAGCCACCGGAGTAACAGGTCCAACGGGACCAATCGGTGCAACCGGAGCCACAGGTCCGACTGGAGGAACCGGAGTAACAGGCGTCACGGGTTTGACGGGACCAACAGGTTCAGCAGGAGTAACGGGTGTTACAGGTGCAACCGGCGTAACAGGCCCAACTGGTGCAACGGGGTCAACGGGAGTAACAGGCCCAACTGGTGCAACGGGGTCAACGGGAGTAACAGGCCCGATTGGGGTAACCGGAGGAACGGGGGCAACTGGTGTCACTGGTGCCACCGGAGTTACGGGATTAGTAGGTCCAACTGGTATCACAGGAGTAACCGGGATAACCGGTCCAACCGGAGCAACTGGAGCTGTTGGCGCCACGGGTTCGACAGGAGTAACAGGTCCGACCGGTGTAACCGGTCCAACGGGTCCGATCGGTGTAACAGGATCCACAGGCTCGACCGGAGCCACAGGAGTTACGGGAATAACTGGTCCAACTGGCGTCACAGGAACAACAGGCCCAGTTGGATTAACAGGGGTAACAGGATCCACTGGCCCAACTGGTGCAACTGGCTCAGCGGGAGTTACAGGTGTAACTGGAGTCACCGGTCCGACCGGTGTAACCGGAGCAACAGGAGCAACAGGAGCAACCGGGCCGATTGGTGTAACTGGTAACACGGGTTCAACCGGAGCGACAGGAGCCATTGGGGTAACCGGTGTTACAGGATCCACAGGAGTCACAGGTCCGACAGGAGGAACAGGGGCAACTGGTGCAACAGGCTCAACGGGAGTTACAGGTCCAACAGGTCCAACTGGGTTAATAGGAGCGACCGGCCCGACTGGTGTAACTGGTAACACCGGGGCAACCGGAGTAACGGGCCCAACCGGCGCTACAGGATCCCCAGGCTTGACTGGTCCAACGGGAGTCACCGGTCCAACTGGAGTTACAGGAACAACAGGAGGCACTGGCGTCACAGGAGCAACCGGGTTAACTGGAGTAACAGGCCCGACCGGCGTTACAGGTTCAACAGGCCCAACAGGTGCCACCGGAGTTACCGGATTAACCGGTCCAACTGGCATTACAGGAGTTACGGGAGCAACAGGAGCAGCGGGTGTAACGGGCCCGACTGGAGCCATTGGTGCAACCGGCGTTACAGGTTCAACAGGTGCGACAGGTTCAACGGGAGGAACCGGAGCAACCGGGGTAACAGGCCCAACCGGCGCGACAGGAACTGCCGGAGTCACCGGTCCAACTGGTTTAACAGGAGGAACCGGAAGTACGGGTCCAACCGGAGCAATCGGAGCTACTGGTGTCACAGGAGCAACCGGCATAACCGGTCCAACTGGAGTTACGGGAGCAATCGGTCTAACTGGTAACACAGGCCCAACAGGCCCAACAGGTGCAACCGGAGCCACAGGCCCAACAGGCCAAACTGGTGCAACGGGAGTAACAGGAGGAACAGGAGCCACCGGCCCTACGGGTTTAATTGGTGTAACTGGTAACACGGGAGCCACCGGTCCAACAGGCCCAACCGGCGTTACGGGGGCAACAGGAGCAACGGGCCCGACAGGAGCCATTGGTGCAACCGGCGTTACTGGAGCAACAGGAGCCACGGGTTCAACGGGGGTAACCGGCGTTACAGGTTCAACTGGCCTGACAGGTGCTACGGGAGTTACCGGTCCAACAGGAGGAATCGGTGTAACCGGTCCAACTGGTGCAACTGGCTCAACGGGAGTTACAGGTCCGACAGGAGCGACAGGTTCAACAGGTGTAACAGGCGCGATTGGTGCAACAGGTTCAACTGGTGCAACCGGCGTTACAGGTCCAACAGGAAGTACTGGTGTCACAGGAGCAACTGGGATAACTGGGGTAACAGGCCCAACGGGGCCGATCGGTGTAACTGGTAACACGGGGGCAACCGGTGTTACAGGATCCACAGGCTCGACCGGGTCAACGGGTGTAACAGGCGTTACAGGTTCAACTGGCTCGACCGGAGCCACCGGAGTTACGGGAGCAACCGGTCCAACTGGTTTAACAGGAGCGACAGGCCCGATTGGTGTAACTGGTAACACGGGTTCAACCGGAGTAACAGGCCCAACCGGCTCGACTGGAGCCATTGGAGTAACCGGTGCTACAGGATCCACAGGTTCGTCTGGTCCAACAGGAGCAACGGGTGTAACCGGTCCTACGGGAGGAACAGGGGGGGCAGGAGCAACTGGAAGAACTGGTTCAACCGGTCCAACCGGTCCAACCGGCTCGACTGGTCCAACGGGTGCAACAGGTTCAGCAGGAGTAACAGGCATAACAGGAAGCACTGGTGTCACAGGAGCTACTGGCCCAACAGGGGCAACAGGTGTAATTGGACCAACAGGAGCAACGGGGTCTACGGGCGCAACGGGATCCACAGGCGCGATTGGTGCAACAGGCTCAACAGGATTAACTGGCCCAACCGGAGCGACAGGCCCAACCGGTGTAACCGGTCTGACTGGAGCAGCGGGTCCAACAGGAGCAACGGGTGTAACCGGTCCTACTGGAGGAACAGGGGAGGCAGGAGCAACTGGAAGAACTGGTTCAACCGGCCCAACCGGTCCAACGGGTCTGACGGGAGTAACCGGAGCTACGGGAGCCACCGGCTCATCTGGTGTAACCGGACCAACCGGTGCCACTGGAGCAACTGGTCCAACGGGCCCGACGGGAACTATTGCTCTAGGTTATGGTTCCATTTATGGTTCCCCTACTACGTTAATCACGGTTGTTGACAATACACCTGTAGCTTTTACAACAGCAGGGCCTACCCTAAATACGACAACGAGCGTGGCATCAGGTACGATTACGGTTAATGCGTCCGGAGTATATATGGTGGACTTTGTAATAACCGTTCATCTAACCACAACTCCTACACTGTTGGCTTCGGCGAGTCGCCTTGTCAGCTTCTATGTGCAAATCAATGGCACTACGCAAGAACCGAGAAGTGTTTCCAGTTTTTCCATTGAAAATATCTCTGGTATTGGGGCAACGTTAGTAACCAATGGGGAAGCTTCAAAATCTTATTTAACTACTTTGAATAATGGCGATGTTCTGCGTATTATCATGGATACTTCGGGGGCAAACAGCTCTGCCACATATTCGGGCCAAGTGTTTAATGTCATTCGCATTTCGTAGTCAAAAATGATGGGGGGCGGCACATTCACCAAAGTGCGGCCTGCCTCCCTTTTTTCTCAAAAAGACTGCAAGCCATGTCCATTATAATTCGAGAATTGAATCATTAAAAATTATTGAGGATGGGCATAGCAAATGCTTTTGGAAAATTATATTATGTAAATATAATTTCTAGCTCAGCAGCTGTAGCAGTTTATACAACATCTTCTATATAATAGAGAAGAAGTTCTTATCAATTCATACGATAAGGGATGATACCATGCAGATCGGAGTGAGGAACATGGATATGAGATACCCCATAGGGCAATTTGAATGGGAGGGACAGTCGTCACCGGAACATAGGAATCACTGGATTCAAGAGATTGAGGGGATGCCTGGGAAACTGCGGACAGCCGTTCAAGGTTTGTCTGAGGAACAGCTTAACTTGGCCTATCGTGAGGGTGGGTGGACCATACGTCAGGTCGTTCATCATCTTGCAGACAGTCATATGAACTCCTATATGAGGTTTAAACTCGCTTTAACAGAAGACAATCCAACCATCAAACCGTATGACGAGCGGCTGTGGGCAGCGCTTCCGGATTCCATGACGGTGGCTGCTGAAGTATCTTTGGCCATGATTGAAGGCATACATACCAGATGGGTCGCTTTATTAAACAGTATGGACCATGAAGACTTTCTAAGAACGTTCTATCATCCCGAGAACCAGCGAACGACTCATCTTGAATACGCCACGGCCATGTATGCATGGCATGGGAATCATCACATAGCACATATTACTTCTGCAAGAGAACGGTTCACAATATAGCGTGACAATACATATTACTCCGTCTTATGGCGGAGTTTTTGTATGCAATGATGTCGCAATATCAAAATCAACTGTCGCAATTTTACACTGTGAATCGGCTAATTCATGTGTTAGATTAATGGCATGATGTCTTAATATTAGATACTGAGGTGACCATAATGATTAGAATCGGAAAAATTAGTTATTGGCATGTGCACGCATGGGATTACACAAAACAGGCGCAGGAGCATCCGGATGCACAAATCGTAGCCGTATGGGATGAGAATCCGGAACGCGGTAAAAAAGCTGCGGAGCAGCAAGGAGTACCCTTCTTTGAATCCTTGGATGAAATGCTGCAAAGCGATATCGATGCTGTCATCGTGGATGCACCAACATCCATGCACAGAGAAGTGATGCTGAAAGCTGCGGCAGCCGGCAAGCACATTTTTACGGAGAAAGTAGTGGCCGCTACCCTTCAAGAGGTCAATGATATTATGAACGCGGTAAATGAGAATCAAGTCAAATTAACGGTATCACTCCCCCGCTTGAATGATGGTTACACCTTGGCGATCCGTGAACTGTTGCAAGAGGGACTACTGGGTACCGTAACACTCGTTCGTGTCCGCTTGTCTCATAACGGCGCAACGGCAGGCTGGCTGCCTGAGCATTTCTATGGTCTGGAGGAAACTCGTGGAGGAGCCCTCATTGATCTGGGTTGCCATCCTATGTATTTGACACGCCTGTTCCTGGGAGAAGAAGCGGTTGATGTTCATGCGAATTTTGGCTACATAACGGGTAAAGAGGTCGAAGATAACGCCGTTGCTACATTATCTACAGCTACGGGTGCTGTTGGTATTGTGGAGGCTGGTTTTGTTAATAACTTCTCGCCGTTTACGATTGAGATTCACGGTACAGACGGAACGATTCTCTATGGTACGCCAGACAGTAAACTTCTTATCCGCTCAACGAAGAAAGAAGAATACAAGGAAGCGTGGGTTGAACTGCCAGTACCAGCAAATCGTGCAAGTGCTTTTGAACAGTGGATCTCTCATATTCAGGAAAATACCGTTGCAGAGGAAAATATCGCATATGCGGTTGAATTAACGAAATTGATGGAGGCTTCCAACCGTTCGGCCAAGGAACATCGTGCGATTCGTTTGGATGAACTGCAAGCTTAAGTTACAAGGGTGATGTATCAGCATGAATAATCATTTTCCATATGAGTTTATGAAAGATCGGCAAGATGCCTTGGAGAGACTTGATCTGAGGGTCTATTGGGGGCGTTATGAGATCCGGGTTCTTCGATTTCATCTCACCACCTTCCCTCCGGGGAAGATTGTGTCCTTCCATAAACATGCTGAATATGAGTTTCATTTCATACCGCGTGGCAAAGGGACCGTTATTATGGAAGAGAATCCCTATGCCTTGAGGGAAGGAATGTTTTATTTAACGGGTCCGAATGTTCTCCATTATCAGGAAGCGGACGCAGCAGAGCCCATGGACGAATTATGTCTGCATGTGGACATTATTCCGCATGACGTAACACCCGATGATCCGGATCGTCTGTTATGGCCGGCTGCGGATCCTTGGGAGATGGCGGAGGCTGACGACTGCATGGAAAAGCTCAGGGGGCTGCCGCTGAAGCCGTCGATGGATATCCATCGGGCGATGCCTTATTTTCTGGAGGCTTACCAAGCTTCTCAGGAAAAATATCCGGGTCTGTACACAACGATCAAGCAGTGCATTATTCAGATACTGCTGCGTGCCGTACGCGCGTATGAATCCGAGCCATCCGAAGCGGAGTTGCCTTCACGAGACATGAAGGCTTACCGCTATCAATTGGCACTGGAGTATATCCATGCGAATTCCTCGGGTGAGGTCGTTCTGGATGATGTCGCGGAGAAATTGCATATCAGTTCCAGGCAGCTGCAGCGGATATTCAAGGAGCAAGCGGCTGGGCAATCCTTCAGTGAAATTCTTGAACACGTCCGTTTAGAAGCGGTGTGCCGGAAATTAATCGATACCAATTGGTCTATTGATAAAATCGCGATTCATGAAGGCTTCTCGAGCGGCAGTTATTTGCATACCGTGTTTCGAAAGAGATACGGCTATACGCCAACAACATATCGGGCAATGAATGTGAAATTGTAGGGGGAGTATCACATATGGGCAAAAGCATTCGAATTGGAATTATTGGAAGCGGTGGCATTGCAGGAGAGCATGCAAAGTACTACAAACAAATTGAAGACGTACAGATTGTCGCTGTAGCGGATATTTTACCAGGAAGAGCAGATCAGTTCATTGAGCGTTGGGGACTTCAGGGGGCAATCGGATTTGACGATCACCGCAGGCTCCTTGATCTGGATCTGGATGGTGTGAGTATCTGTACGCCAAATGTTGCTCATCACAGAACAACGATCGATGCGCTCTCAGCCGGCAAACATGTCATGCTCGAGAAGCCGATGTCGGTCACCTTGGATGAAGCTATCGAGATGGTTCAAATCTCGAAGAAGACCGGGAATATACTCAATGTGGGCTTTCAACCGCGCTATGACCCGAACATGGGAATCATTAAGAATCTGATCCAGAATGGTGAGCTCGGCAAGGTGTATTATGTGGAAACGGGAGGCGGCCGTCGCCGTGGGATGCCGGGTGGAACCTTTATCCGTCAGGAAATTGCCGGAGCAGGTGCCATGGCGGACATCGGTTGCTATTCCTTGGATATGGCATTGAATGCGCTTGGATATCCAAAGCCGTTAACGGTATCGGCCTATACCTCTAATCACTTCGGAACGAATCCTAAATACCACTCGGAATCCGGTGCGTTTAACGTGGAGGACTTCGGCGTTGCCATCATTCGGTTCGAAGGCGACATCGTATTGAACTTTAAGACGTCCTGGGCTATGCATATGGATACCTTGGGAGCAACCATGTTCCTTGGAACGGATGCGGGCATGAAGATTACGCCGGCTGGATCAGGACCCTGGAGTGGCGTATGGGATGGGAAAGTAGGCTCAATCTCCTTATTCCATGACATTCAAGGGCATCATACCGAAAGCGCAATTCCGTTGATCAGCCACCAGCTTAACGTATTCGAAGAGAAAATCAAAGATTTCGTAAGCGCCGTGCGCGAAGGCAAGCCAGCACCGATACCCGGAGAGCAGGTGCTTCGGAATCAAGCAATCCTGGACGGCATTCTGCGCTCTTCCCAGAGCAAAAAAGAAGTGGATATCCACATCCCGGAATTGGATTAGTGGCAGTTCAGCCGCGTATACTGCGCGGCTTTTTTGTTGTCATCATAACGGTAAATTTCCAGATCTACGCTTCCAATTTCCATATGGATATGATAGTATGGAACAGAACATTTGTTCTTTATTTGAGGATAATTACAATTTTAATTTTACAATATCCATGACATGAAGGATGGTGCAGGGCATGATGACTGAGCGATATTCAGAAATCGACGAGGTAATCGCTTATATTCACAAGAATATTTACGAACCGCTTCCCTTGTCATTACTGGCGGGTTACATTGGATACAGTCCTTATCATTTCTCTCGTATATTCAAGGATCGGATCGGACTGCCGCCCCTGTATTATGTCTCATCACTTCGTTTGGAGAAAGCCAAGGATTTACTGCTGCACACGCACCTCAGCATCCGGGATATCGCCCTGGAGATTGGGCAGCAAAGCCTGGGTACATTTACGACCCGCTTCTCCGAGAGAGTGGGTGTAACCCCCTCCCAGTTTCGGAACTCCATGGAGGAGGCGGACAAGCATTTGTTATCTTTGCAGAGTCTGAACGACTGGCGAGAATCCATGCCGATTCAGAATCCCAACTTGACGGTTGAGGGAACGATAGAAGCAACAGCCCCATTTCAGGGAGTTATTTTGATAGGCTTATTTGCCAAGCCCATTCCAGAAGGATTTCCTCTATATGGAACACTGCTTCCGTCTGTTGGCTCATTTCGATTTACCGACGTAAGCCCGGGCACATATTATCTGATGGCTACTTCTGTGCCATGGGGTATGCAGGCAGTTGACTTCTTGCTTCCGCAATCCACCACCTTGCGTACCCGTTCAAGGGAACCGATCATCGTTACATCCAACTCGAAGACCCGGCATCTCCAAGTGACTCTGCATGTTCCCCGGTTAGATGACCCACCGATTCTGATTTCCTTGCCATTATTAATGAACCATTTCCTTAAACGGGTTGCTCCCATGTTACGATAATTATGATGATCTTCAGCTTTGACTCAGAGACTTCTCAGAGGGAAGCTGGAGTGATGGCAGCAGCCATCCATCATGCGTATTGCGTTGACAATTGCGTTCTGATTCATGATACTTAAGTCAGACCGAACCGCTTTAGCCATATATTAAGCAAAGCACGAAGATTTGAGGTGGCATCTGTGATTATCGTAAGCTCTTGTTTAGCCGGGTTGAAGGTTCGTTATAACGCTACGGACAGCCTGGATACCCATATTCAACTGTTAGTGGAAGCGAAGAAAGCGGTAACCGTATGCCCGGAACTTCTTGGCGGATTCTCAACTCCGCGTGAGCCAGCAGAGATCATCGGCGGTAACGGTGATGACGTCCTGTCAGGAAGTGCCAGAGTAATAGAATGGTCCGGCAGAGATGTGACGGAGATGTATATAAAGGGTGCATATCAGGCTCTTCAAACGGCACAAAAGCTCGGAGCACTGCTTATCGTTCTGAAGGAGAACAGCCCCTCCTGCGGCAGCGCAATGATCTATAATGGAGAATTTGCCAATGTGAAGCAAGCCGGTTATGGCGTAACAACAGCTCTTCTGCGCAGGGAAGGATATACCGTTATTTCTGAGCACGAGCTCAGCGTGTATGCAGCACAGCCGGAATACTCCGCTCTGTTTGCTGAAAGATAAATACAAGGTATTTCGTCATGGTCATATAATTATGTTAGAATCATCATACCGACTGTGATCATTGTCGTGATTCTTTATATTGGAGGGAACTATGGAACTCATAAATCAAGCAGAAGTCCAACAAATGATTGATAAATTGAAGGATCAGGATTTATATATTCATCTTGAGATGACAACAGGCGCCTATGCTGCCCATCACGATAGCACAAAGCACCCTGCTGCCAATTTTATTACAAATGCAAGTATTCGTTATACCGCTGGTTCAATATCCGGCAACGGTCCTTACCGGGTTGGTTTAAAAATGAATCAAGGCTGGATATATACCGAAGGACTTACCCATTTTGAACAGGCTGATACCGATAGACTTATCATGGCGGGCCATGATAGTCAGGGGAAGCTGGTTGTTGCTTTGCAGCTGAGCCGGGAGCCTTTTTAATAGAGAGAGGAGATGAGGAACGATGGAGCAAAACATACTGGTCGTATTGCCGCATCCGGATGACGAAGCCTTTGGTTTATCCGGTACGTTGGCTAAATATATTATAGAAGGTGCTCATGTCACCTATGCTTGCCTGACACTCGGAGAGATGGGCCGCAACATGGGGATACCTCCGTTTGCTAACCGGATCACGCTTCCGACTATTCGTAGAGCAGAGTTGGAGGAATCGTGCAAAGCTATAGGCATACAAGACCTGCGATTGCTGGGTTTCCATGATAAAACGATTGAATTCGAGGACCAGCCTAAGCTGGATGGTGTGATTGCAGCCCTGATTCAGGAGATACAACCTTCACTTGTATTCACATTCTATCCTGGCTATAGTGTTCATCCCGATCATGATGCCACGGGTGCAGCTGTAATTCGTACGATTCAGCGGATGCCTGCTGGGGAAAGACCTGTGGTTCAGTGTCTGGCATTCTCCAAAAATTGTGAGCAGGAGCTTGGCAAACCGGATGTTTATCAGGACGTATCTATGTTTATGGTCCAGAAGCTGAATTCCATTCAAGCCCATCGTTCCCAATTCCAGGCTGCAGAGCTGCTGGGTAAAAAGCAGTTGAAGGCAAAAGAAGTCGAGGACCGCTTCGGGACTGAACGTTTCTGGACGTATACCTTTGAATAAGAATCCTATGAATAGATGGATATCAATAGAAGAGCCACCGCGGTGGCTCTTTTTTCTATGCCAATACGAGCGAAGGTTCACTTTATTATTGGTGCGCTGTAAAGAGAGGTTATGTAGCCAAGAGTGTTGATGAATTAAGGACTGGTAATCGATAAGGGGTAGAGAGTTCCTTTCATGCAGAAGGAGGTTCTTCCTGTTTCTTCAGATACGACGAGAACCAAAGCATCGCTAATCTCGGATAAACCTATAGCCGCACGATGCCTAGTGCCAAGCTTTCGATCACCATAAGTTTTTGCAGTTAATGGAAGCACATTCGCAGCAGAGATAATCATTTCTTTGCGAACGAGAACGGCCCCGTCATGCAGCGGACTACCCGGAACGAATATGGATTCCAGCAGCGGGCTCGTGATTTCCGCAGATAAGGGGATGCCGGGTGTTATTAAAGAATCGAGAGGATCTTCCCGCTGAATCACAATCAGCGCTCCCAGATTTTTTTGACTGAGATGATATATGGATTTGGCGATTTCCTGGTACTTGCTTGTGAAGGGGAAGAGAAAACAATTGAGATAATACGTGGATGAAATTGACTCGGCTTCCAAAAATTTAGTGCGTACAAGATCCAATTCATTAAGCAGACAGGAGCTGTTCTGGTCCAGATTGACAATGACATTCTCTATATGCTTTTTGATGTCAATAAGCTGGTCTTTCAGCTTGCGCTTAAGCGGCGTGAAATTGCAGTCATGAATTTGCATCTTCTATCTTCCTCCTTATCCTTCGTATCATTACCAATCCGACACAGCGATATTCTGCCTGCTTCGCGAAGTTCTTAAATCGCAAAAAAATCCTTCATCATCGATTTATCAGGAAAACTGATAAATGCTATAAGAACATTGTAATTGACCGGCCCGGTAAGCTGTGATAGGTTCAGAGGAGCAATAAAATTAATTGTATCGTAATAGTAGGAATTAATAATGTGCGCTTTTGAGAGGTGGATATGGTTGGAACTTCAAGTAACGAACAGTCCTTTTAATCAGGAACAGGTAGAATTACTGAACCGGCTGTTGCCGACACTGACGGATTCCCAGCGGTCCTGGCTCAGCGGATATATTGCCGCTATCCAGGGAACGGCAGCCGCTTCAGTTGCAACAGCACCACAAGCAAACACAGCAGCAATAGCGGTTCCCGCAGCGCTGGCACCTAAAGAAGTGACCGTATTATACGGATCTCAGACTGGCAATGGTCATGGATTATCGAAGAAGTTATCGAAGAAGCTTGAAGAGGTTGGTCTAGTGGTTACAATGTCCTCAATGAGCGACTTCAAGCCGAACAATCTGAAGAAGCTGCAGAATCTCCTTATTATTGTGAGTACGCATGGCGAAGGCGAACCGCCGGATAACGCCATTCCTTTCTATGAGTTCCTGCACAGCAAACGGGCGCCTCAAGTAGAGAGTCTTCAATATTCCGTACTGGCGCTGGGGGATACCTCGTATGAATTTTTCTGCCAAACGGGTAAAGATTTCGACAAGCGGCTCGAAGAATTGGGCGGCAAGCGGCTGACGCCAAGAGTGGATTGCGACGTGGATTTTGATGAATCGGCCGCTGAATGGATGAACCAGGTTCTTCAATCGCTGAATGAGGCTGGAGCAGGATCGTCCGTTGTTGAAAGCGTGAGTGCGGTAGCCCTGAGCGATAGCACGGAATCGGAATTTTCAAGAAGCAATCCATTTCAAGCGGAAATCCTCGAGAATTTGAATTTGAACGGAAGAGGATCCGACCGTGAAA
This sequence comes from Paenibacillus glucanolyticus NBRC 15330, assembly GCF_004000885.1. GTDB lineage: Bacteria > Bacillota > Bacilli > Paenibacillales > Paenibacillaceae > Paenibacillus_AQ > Paenibacillus_AQ glucanolyticus. The sequence continues at coordinate 281,778 of NZ_BIMC01000001.1, read as the reverse complement.
CACGTCATATCGAAATTTCTCTTGAAGGATCAAATTTGCAGTATGAGCCGGGCGATAGCTTAGGAATCTATCCGGAAAATCATCCGCAGCTTGTCGATGATCTTATCGCTGCTATGGGATGGAATGCTGATGAAGTGGTCGTCATTAATAAACATGGTGAAGCGCGAGCGCTTCGGGATGCCTTGCTCCGTCACTACGAAATAACCGTTCTCACGAAACCTCTGATTGAGCAAGTGGTTAAGGTCTCAGGGAATGAAGGGCTTCGGAAGCTTCTGGAACCAGGGCATGAGCAGGAATTGCGCACCTATATCGAGGAACGGGATTTGCTCGACCTGGTACAGGATTATGGTCTGCAGCAAGTGGCAGCAAGTGATTTTGTATCGATATTACGAAAAATCCCTGCTCGTCTGTACTCAATTGCCAGCAGTTCCAAGGCCTTCCCCGATGAAGTCCATGTAACCGTTCGTACGGTTCGTTACGAGGCACATGGCCGAGATCGTTACGGTGTATGTTCCGTACAATTGGCGGAACGGCTGGAAGCTGGAGACACACTTCCGGTGTATGTTCAACACAATCCGAACTTTAAGCTTCCCGAGAATCCGGACACCCCGATCATCATGATCGGTCCTGGTACAGGGGTTGCTCCATTCAGAGCTTTCCTCGGTGAGCGCGAAGAGACAGGTGCAGGAGGGAAATCCTGGTTGTTCTACGGTGACCAGCATTTCTCAACAGACTTTCTCTATCAGATCGAATGGCAGCGCTGGTTAAAGGATGGGGTGTTGACACAGATGGATGTTGCCTTCTCGCGAGATACGGACAAGAAAGTATATGTACAGCACCGTATGCTGGAGAGGAGCAAGGAATTGTATCAGTGGCTTCAGAACGGAGCGTGTGTATACGTCTGCGGTGACGAGAAGAAGATGGCGCATGATGTGCATTCCGCACTGGGGGCAATTCTTGAGCAAGAAGGCGGGATGAGTCCAGAAGAAGCTGCGGAATACTTGGGCCTCATGCAGCAAGAGAAACGTTACCAGCGGGATGTATATTAAGACAATTCCCATGGTTGCGAGAGGAGAAAAGGAATATGTCTGATAATAACTTATTATCATCTAATAGCGCACCTCATAGTGATGTGGAGGACATCAAGCGTCGAAGCAACTATCTGCGCGGCAGTCTTGTAGAAACGCTGGAAGATCGTATAACCGGATCGATTCCGGAAGATGATAACCGGCTGATGAAATTCCATGGCAGCTACATGCAGGATGACCGGGATTTACGCAATGAGAGACATAAGCAGAAGCTGGAGCCTGCGTACCAGTTTATGCTGCGTGTTCGCGCTGCCGGCGGTGTGGTTACTCCTGAGCAATGGCTTATGATGGACCGCGTTGCGCAGAAGTACGCAAACGGGTCAATTCGGTTGACAACACGCCAGTCGTTTCAGCTTCATGGTGTGCTCAAATGGAACATGAAGACTACGATTCAAGAGGTTAATGAAGCACTCCTTAGTACATTAGCAGCCTGCGGCGACGTCAACCGTAACGTTATGTGTAACCCTAACCCGTACCAATCCGAGATTCATTCGGAGGTGTACGAGTGGGCACGCAAAGTGAGTGATCATCTGGATCCGCGCTCTCGTGCCTATCATGAGATCTGGCTTGATGGTGAGAAGATCGTGGATAGTCTGCAGGATGCCGAGGAACAGGAGCCGATCTACGGCCCGGTGTATCTCCCTCGTAAATTCAAAATTGGGATGGCTGTGCCACCTTCCAATGATGTGGATGTATACTCCCAGGATCTTGGTTTCATTGCAATTGTTGAGAACGGAGAGTTGAAGGGCTTCAACATATCTGTTGGCGGTGGGATGGGGATGACACACGGTGATCCGCTGACCTACCCTCAAGTGGCAAAAGTCATTGGTTTCTGCAAACCGGAGCAAATCATTGACTTGGCGGAGAAGACCGTTATGATCCAGCGTGATTACGGGGACCGCGCGGTTCGTAAACATGCTAGATTCAAATATACGATCGATGACCGAGGGATCGATTGGTTCGTAAGCGAACTTAGCGAGCGGCTTGGCTGGAAGCTGGAAGAGGCAAGACCTTTTCATTTTGACCATAACGGTGATCGCTACGGATGGGTAAAAGGCAGTAACGGAAAATGGCATTTTACACTTTTCATCCAAAGCGGACGCGTTAAAGACGAGGCGGATTATCTGCTGATGACAGGTCTTCGTGAAATTGCCCAAATCCATAATGGCGATTTCCGTCTGACGGCCAATCAGAATCTGATCATTGCCAATGTCAGCAGCCATAAGAAGAAAAAGATCGAGGAGCTCATCAAGCGTTACGGACTCACAGACGGAAGCCATTACTCCGCTCTGCGAAGAAACTCCATGGCATGCGTATCTTTGCCAACATGTGGTCTGGCTATGGCTGAATCCGAGCGCTATCTGCCAACGCTATTGGATAAGATTGATCCGATTCTGGAGGAGAATGGGCTGCGCGAAGAGGATATCGTCATTCGTATGACAGGATGCCCGAACGGATGTGCCAGACCGATGCTGGCTGAGATCGCCTTTATCGGCAAGGCACCGGGCAAATACAATATGTACTTGGGTGGAGGTTTCTCCGGGCACCGCTTAAACAAGCTCTTCAAGGAAAACATCGGTGAAACCGAGATTTTGGATTCGCTTCGCCCGATGATCACACAGTATGCACAAGAGCGAGAGAAAGGCGAGCACTTTGGTGACTTTGTCATTCGCGCAGGCTATGTGAAGGAAGTATTGGATGGACAGCAGTTTCACGCATAACATGTAAATGTAAAGAGACATATAGGGATTCAGAGGATAACTGTGAATAAACACGACAGACCGGAGCTCTCCGAGAGGAGGGGCTTCGGTTTTTTATTTTTTCTCAAGCGTGGAGATGGTGGATTAAGCCGATTCACGCCAAGAGCCACCTCAGCATGAGGTGGCTCTGATCATCATTGTACGAGACTATTTGTGGCGTTCCTGCTTTTTTTAAACAAAGGGATCAGAAGAGCGGAGCCTATCAGAAACAGGAGGGCACTTGCTGAGAATACGGTGAATAAGGAAAATTGATTTTTCAGTAATCCGCCAAGCGACATGCCAATGACCATCATGCCCATGAAGATCGGTGTCAGAGCGCCGCCTACGCGTCCGATGTATGCATTCTCGGTATTCGTCAGAATGAGCGTGTTGATGCCGATGTGAATGGTGGGATAGAAGAAACCATTGACTACCTGCAACAGCAGAGTGAAGAGAATGCTCGTAGACCAGCCGATGCCGAGGTTGCCCAGTGCGCTGACGGTAAGGCCAAGCGCCAGCAAGGATTGCGGCGATATTCTTTTGGCTAACACCATAACGAAGCCCCCGCCAAGCAGCATCGCAGCACCGTTCGCGGTTAGCAGCCATTGCAGGAAAGATTTATCCTGCCCGAGATTCTCAATCGTGACAAACAGCATCATGGGCTGAATAAGTCCGGCAGCGAGACCGGCGGCAGCGAAGGTTGTAGCCAGCGTCCGCAAGGCGCGGTTATTCCACACATAGCGCAGCCCTTCAATAGCTTCCTGCAAGAGGCTCCGTTGTTCAGACTTTGATTCTTTCTCTTGATCTCTCGGCAGCCACACCAGGATCAGAGCGGAACCCAGGAATAATACACCTGTTGCGATAAGGGATGCTTCAATTCCAAACTTCTGATACACGAATGCTCCTGCAATGGGGCCGATCACCATAAAGAAGGCCATTAAGGATTGGAATATAGCCATGACGGATTGGAGCTGATGTTCCGGCACATGCTGTTTGAACAATTTCATAGCCGAGGGTTGGGAGAACTGTGACATGATGGCTGAGAATAACGTAACGACCAGCAGCGCCTGCCATGAGTTATTGTGGACAGCAATCAGTACGAGAAAAACGGAAACGGCCGACAACACATCGGCACCGATCATGGTTCGTTTAGGTCGCCACCGGTCTGCAAATGTACCACCAATGAAAGCGAACAGGAAGATAGGGGCAAATTCGGCTACCGATATGAGGGATACAAACCAAGGATCGTTGTTGGTTATGTCGGTGACATATAACAGAATCGCAAAGTTACGAACCCAAATGCCAAGATTTAAAAGAACGTGTGACAAAATAATCGTTCGGACATACGGGTTGTTAAGAAGCATAATGAGGATTCTCCTTTCGTGACTCGTGTGAAACGGAGTCGTAATTGATTATTTAATAAACGGATGCGCATTTAGTTTATTAAATACATAGACATATTAATATTATATCTATAAATAATCAATACAAATTTATTTTTTGTCTACAGTATGCAATTAAAAACAGGCACAATCTGCTTGTATTTATGAGCCGATTATATCCTTGAATAGACGAGATTGTTTTTTGTTTGGGATTTACTCTAAATGTGCTCTTAACCTTGTTCATGCTACTTAATAGAGATATAATGGATAAGGGTATTTATTGAATACCGGCTACAGATTCAATAATGAAAGCGAGCGGAAATATATGGGCCGTAAATGGAATAATATTAAAGAAAAAAAAGCATCCAAGGATGCGAATACAAGTCGCGTCTACGCTAAGTTTGGTGTTGAGATTTATGTGGCAGCCAAGAAGGGTGAACCGGATCCGGAGTCGAACCGTGTGCTCAAGGTCGTGCTTGAGCGCGCGAAAACATACAATGTGCCTAAAGCCATTATCGACCGTGCTCTGGAAAAAGCGAAGGGCAGCGGAGACGAGAATTATGTGGAGCTTCGTTACGAAGGATTTGGTCCGAACGGTTCGATGATCATTGTTGACGCGTTGACCAATAACGTCAATCGTACGGCACCGGAAGTGCGTTCTGCCTTTAACAAGAACGGCGGTAACATGGGCGTCAGCGGCTCTGTATCTTATATGTTCGATCCAACGGCCGTGTTCGGCGTCGAAGGTAAGACATCGGAAGAGGTCATGGATCTGCTGCTTGAAGCTGATGTGGATGTACGTGACATCCTTGAAGAGGAAGATGCTGTAATCGTGTATGCAGAACCTGACCAGTTCCATGCGGTACAGGAGGCTTTTAAGGCTGCAGGGGTTACGGAGTTTACGGTGTCAGAGCTGACCATGCTGGCACAGAACTTTGTTACACTGCCAGGTGATGCTGAGGCGCAATTCGAGAAGCTGATTGATGCGCTGGAAGATCTGGAAGATGTGCAACAGGTCTATCATAACGTAGAGTTTGAAGAATAGAAGAACTCGATCCATGTATGTACACAAAAAACCATCGTATTCAGCACTTCTGAACACGATGGTTTTTGCATTATAGTGCAGATTATCCTTTTATAGGTGATTCGAACGGCAGCGTAATGTCAGGTTGAACAACAATGACTTCCGCTGAAGTGATAGCAGGGATTGATTTGGTCATGATAAGGGAGTGGTAAGCTACAATCTTTGTGCCGGGCTTCAGTTTCTCATCAGGGCTGAGACCGATTATTTGGGTGTCCTTGGATATGTTGAGAATGATATCGTTATCCGTGGATTGATCTGAACCCACATTAATGTACAGGAGATCCTGGGTAGTGCGTTCAGATGCAGTTATTGTGCCTTCAACTCTTGGTGCTGAAGCATCAGATACAACGATTTTATCGGCATGCGGCAGCGCAGGGTAAATGACGGGCACGTATTGTGCTTCGATCCGCCGACCCTCGTTCAGCACATCAGATGTTAAAGGCTTACCTTGTGCATCCACGATCTGCGTGTCCCCATCGATGGCGAGCACCACGTATTCATATCCGTCAGGATTCGATGGTTGGCCGCTAATCGAAATTCTGCCATCTGTTTTCTCCGTAAGGATACCGTTAATGCCGGCCTCGGTTTCCTGCTCGTCATTGGCGGGATCCGTGTTCACCAGAATATAGTTTGTAGAGGATTGAGGAGGAAAACTTAACGCAACATATGGACCGTAGAAGGAACGAACGGTCATGCCGGCTTTCAGGTCACTTGCTTTCAGTGTCTTTCCATTTTGATCGATAATGGTCGTTTTGGGATCCGGATGAAGCCAAATGGTCTCTGCGTTGTCACCGTACACGTTGCTTCCTTCTACAAGAAAACCTCGTTCGTTTATTTCGGAGATGGTCCCGTCTATAGCGGCAAAGTCATGGTCCGAGACAATGATGGTAAGTGCAGCTCCTTGAGCCGGGAGGCTTTTGGTGATATTCGGGCTATAGAAAGCTTTAATGGCTTTGTTTTTATCTACGATGGTCTGAAGCTGGACTTTATTTCCCTGTGCATCCACGATTTTAGTATCTTTGGAGATGGAAAGCTTGATTTCACGTTGATCGGTAGCAGCCAAGCCGCGGCCGGTAACCGTAATCGATTTGCCTGTTTTGTCATTTACATAATCCGTAATGTAACCCAGGGTTCCAGGCACACGCTTCACCTGATTCACATTGCTGCCTTGTTCCGAATGGATGGAAGCAGGAGGAGCGCCCTGTGCACTTGCTGCAATCGGCAGTGCGGTCATGGCGAGTATCGTAGTGGTTGTTAGTACTTTGTAGATTTTGTTCATTGTTGGTATCCTCCAAATAAAAGATTATCCTAACGAGCCAGGATACAGCCAAGCGATATTTCAATTGGTAAATTGTACTTGCTGCACCACTATAGACGGGAGAAGGTCTCAAAGGTTGCACAGCTGCTGAAAAATCGTTCTGTAATTCCAACGGTCAAGTCCAGATAGACATAAAAAACCGCCCGAAGATAAGGCTTCGGGCGGTCGAATGGCTTATTAAGCTGCAGTCTTAGTTTCTTCTTGTTTAGGAGTGCGAATCAGCATTGCCAGCACCGTAATGATAGCTGTAAATACGAAAATCAAATTAAATCCATGCTGAATGCCAAACGCATCCGATATTTCACCGATCAAGAGTCCGACTACCGCGCCTCCGAGACCGGATGCAACATAGATAACGCCTTGCAGTGATCCGGCTTGCTTCGTCAGCTTGGAGGCGATGCCTTGAGCCGTCGGGAACAACACGGACAGGGCAAGTCCGAACAGCATCATTAAATAACTGGCATTCACAACCAGCAGACGGCCGAGAATCAAGGCGAGAAGGGCGAATACGGAGAAGCCGATCAAGGTGCGTCTCTCACCAAGCTTGTAGATGATGAACCCGCCTACAAAACGCCCAATGGTAAAGAGAAATGCAAAGCTGGCGATGATATAGGCTGCGGTTGAAGCTTTTTGCGCTGCATCCATCCCGGCAATGTCCAGCGACGTATAGAAAATCGGGAAGAAATTCAGGAAGCCGGCTTCCGCTGCAACATAGAACAGAATGAACAGAATGACATATAAGATTTGCCGGTCTTTAAACAACCTCGCGACAGACATTAAGCTGACTTTATCTTGCCCTTCAGTTGCAGCTCTCTGTTCGGGTTTAAACATCATGAGTGCAGCCAGAATGATGGCAATCACGACGGCTACACCAATGTAGAAGGCGCGCCAGCTGATGTTATGAGAGAAAATCGCGTTCAGAACGAGCGGAGTAACAATCATACCAACTCCGAACAGTGCATTGGCGAGGTTAAACACCACGCCGGACCGTTCCTTGAAATAGGTCGGAATCAATGTCGCAACCGAGACGGTCATGGACCCGATACCGACACCCACGATCAGATAGAATCCGAGAAAAAAGGCAACGGTATAAGCGGAGCCGGTACCAATTAAACCAATGATCATCAGAATGGTTCCGAGGGTCATAACCGCCTTGATTCCCTTGCGGTCGGCGAATATGCCAGCGACCAGACTGGCTAACAAAAATCCCACCTGAAAGACGGATACCATGATACCGACTTGACTGAGATCCAGATTGATATCCGTCTGAACTTTCTCAAGGATGAGACCCTTGGTGTTCTGAATTCCGCCGAGGACAAACATGGTGGCAAAGATGAGAAAGTAAATGATCGGACGCTGTATTTTTTGCATGTTAGTTCATTCCTTTCTCTCGATAGGTCTGTAAAGCCTCAAACAACTCGTCAGCCGCCCAGCCGTAACAGTAATACAACAGCTCATCTGCTGCGCTGTTCTCACCGGCTTGTACCGCTTCAATCAGATTCTGCGGCGAAATGTTCCACATCTGGATTCCGCTATAGATACGTGTATTGGGGTCGGACAGGCTGCGAACCTTGTTATTCTGATCCGCGACGAATTGAATAGGGAACCCTTCCTGCTTGAACATCTCATACGTCAGATCATAGGGAAGCGCAAAGAATCTTTTGAAGGCCTGGAATGCTTGTTCCTGCTCATCGGCAGTATGCGCCAAGTAATGGATCAAACCCTGTACATCGGCCCCGCCGCCCAGCTTATGGTAAGGAAAATGTTTCAATGCAGGCGAGCATTTGGTGATGCTCGCATAATCCTGGCCAAGCATCCAACTGTAAGCGGGTGGCCAGAGGTCCAGCCACAGCGTAAAGTCCTCGTTTACAGTTCTTACGCGTTCGATGAGACGTTCCACAAAGCCGGTTACACTCTGTTGTCGAAATGCGATCCATTCTTGAATCAGCGCATTGTTTTCCGCAAACGTGACGGCGTCATCGAATTTCTTCTCTGCGAAGAGCGTGATCCATTGACGCAGGTTATTCTTGAGCGCGCTTACATCAATGTGCTGTTCCTTCATTTTTCTCTCACAATGCGGACAGAAGCAGGTTAACAATCCTCTTGGATTCACTTCCTCTCCGCCCCAATCGGGATACCGGATCCGGTCGATCATGTAGGTGGTATAACCGTAACGTTGGCGGAGGTCAATCAATGCTTGTTCCCAGAAGTCGATGACATCCGGCGCATTGGGACAGAGCCAGTGCGGAATGACTTGTCCATCCAGATCCGTAACCAGATTATGAGCAAGCAGAGGGCCTTCGAAATGACCATTCAGAATATTGAGCCATGGGATGATCTCGTAATGTTCCTCCTGAAGCGATTCCTTAATGATCATCAGGGGATCCTGTTCATCGCTAAGGCCGGGTTCTCTTCGCTGATCAAGCCCTTGATAGGAGGGGAGGATAGCATGTATGGTTCCTGTACCGAACACGACTTCATGTACGGCATTCCTTGGCAGGTTGCCAACAGGGTTCGGATTTCGTTCGAAGATGGTATTCACCTCCGGGAAGATATAGCGTACATCCTTCAGCTTGCGGATATACGACATGATCTGCGGCATACCTTCATCTAAAATATCATGCGGGTGCAGTTGAATTCCTGACATTGCTGATCACGCTCCTGTTAGTAGAGTTGTTTGTCTTTCATATATTGAAGTGAGGGATAAGCTTGCTTCAGCCCTAGAATGGCTATACCCTGGAGAGCCGACTGATGCTGCAAGGTCGAAATCTCGATGGCTACATTGGTTACATTCGAAGTATGAAGACCCACTTTAGCAGTCAGACTCTGGAGTGAGAGCGATTCGGTTACGCCGCCCATGAGCAGGATTTTCTCCGGATTCAGCAGGGATATAATATTCAGGATGCCCATCGCGAGATGCTCCTCAAATCGGGATACAAGATGTCGTGCCTGAATATCTCCTTGCAGAGCCATTTCGAATACTTCTTGTGCTGTGAGGTTCTTATGAAACATACCGTGTGCTGTAGCCTCCAAACCAGAACCGGAACATATGATTTCAAAATGTCCCTTGCTTGAAGGAGCATACAATTGGTGCTGCTGGAACAGCATGTAACCAATCTCGCCGGCTGCATTCCGCGCACCGCGTATCACTTTGCCATCTATCAGAATGGCGGATCCGAGTCCGGTTCCAATTCCAATCAGTACGGCAGAGTTCAGATCCTGAAGCGCCCCGGCATACATCTCGCCAACCAGTGCGGCACGGACATCATTCTCAACTGTGACGGGAACATGAAATACGTTATGAAAGTACCGGCCAAGATCGATGTTCTTCCATTCCGGCAAGTTAGGCGAGCCTTCGAGAACCATGCCGCTGGAAGGATCAACGATTCCTGGAGTGGCTATACTGATGAAGGCAAGGTGGGTTTCCGGCTGCCCGGATTGTTTAATGAATTCTTTGATATCGGCCGCCATATGCTCCAAAAATTCTTGACTTGTCTGGTGTTGATACGTAGCTACCGTATGCTTCGCAGTGCATTCGCCTGCCAGATTGAATAGTCCAAAATGGAGTGTGGTCCCGCCGAGATCAATGGCGATGCCGAAGGCAGCATGTTTGGCAAAATGAAGTCTCGTGCCGCGTTTGCTTAAATCAGCGTCATCCTTCTCGTCGTAGATCAATTTCTCTTCAATAAGTGTCTTGACGATATCCGATACGGTGGCTTTGGTAATTCCGGTCTGTTTGGCAATTTCGGTCCGGGCAATAGGCCCCATATCTTTAATGGTATTAAGCACAATCTCTTTGTTCATTCTGCGGATCGTGCTGGGCAGATGTACTTCCATTGGACGTGATCACTTCCTTTTTAGTATCAACGTTTGTTGTTCTGTTAAGTTTACTATATAAACTTAAATGGTGTGAAAAAGTACTAATAAGCAAATTTTTTATAGAACCGGATATTGTTAACCTCTTTATAAGTTTATATTATATCCTTAATGAAAACGATGTCAATGGAAATTAGTAAACAATAATTGGATGAAGATATGCAGAAGGATGTATAATCCCTAATTGATTGTTATTCTGATAACATATAATTATGGAATGAAGCAATGAATGAAATAGATGGGAGCGGCAGCATGAAGAGAATGAAGCTGGAGCAATGGATGGATATCTGCAAGCTTATGAACGATAATTTGGGGCTGCCTATGCATTATTGTAATCCACATCGGAGAATTGAATACTCCTTAATGCCTGCCGGAATATCATCACAGGGCCAGAAGGAGCTTCAGGAGCGAATGATACAGCTGATCTCGAGTTCCCATCGTGGCGAAGTTCAGGGTCCATACATGCTGGGCACATCTCTATTGGAAAATTTTATTGAAACACGAATCGAAGAAAATGGCGTTTATATGGGAAGTTTGATAGCCGGTCCGAGCATTTATTCACGCATCCCGAAGGATATGCTGGTTGGCTTGGCGCGTGATCATCGGATCACGGATAGAGATGCGCTTGAGCGTTATTACGATAGGCTTGTAATCATGGATAAGAAGAAGCTTCTTCATGCCGCAGCCATGCTGCACTATCTGGTCTATCACACCCGGATCGATATTATGGACGTCATGCAGCATAATCACGGGGGATCGCGATATCAGGGTCTGGGCGAAAATATAGATATTCAGGTCTCGGAGCAGCGGATCAATGTCTCCTTTCACCATGATCCGATCTATGAGAAGGAGCTGATGCAGCTTGTTACCGATGGACGTCCGGAGGAGCTTGTGAACAAGTTGGAGCTCATTCAGACGACGGAGGGGATAGGAACGCTGTCCAGAACAAGCCATGTTCGGCATCAGAAGAATCTAAGCATCGTGGGGATAGCGCTGATGACACGTGCAGCGGTGGAAGGTGGCTTGCATCCAGAGATTGCGTATACGATGAGTGACCTGTATATTCAGCAAATGGAGGAGATGACGGATGCAAACGAAGTGAATACGGCACTTCAGCAGGCGACTTACGATTTTGCAAACCGGGTGAAGGAATGTAAAGAAGGTGATTTCTCGAAAGCTGTCGTGAAGTGCAAACAGTATATTTTTAACCATCTATATGAGGATGTCTCCCTACAGCAGCTATCTCGCTCGGTGCATATGAATTCCAGTTATCTGTCCAGACGGTTCAAACAGGAAACCGGGGTGTCTATTAGTGAATATATACAAGGGCAGCGCATTGAGGAGGCAAAAAAATTGCTGGTCCTGACTGATCTGCCTATATCGGTGATTTATGCCCGGCTGAACTATCATGATCAAAGCTACTTTACGAAGGTATTCAGGAAGCTGACAGGCGTAACCCCTAAACAGTACCGTGAAGGCCGCAGGTTAAAGAGTACGCATTCAGGCGAGGAAGACCCAATATAGTCTGCAATTATCATGATTGCGCTTTATAAAGAAAAGAAAATACCAAGATTCCAATGAAATTACAATAAAGTTAGGAGCAACCTTCATATAATAGGGTCAGCATTGAAAACTGTTTAATGTGGAGGCTGACGATATGAGTGAACAACGTGATATAGAGAAGATCATCAATCAGATGACATTGGAAGAAAAAGCGGGAATGTGCAGCGGGCTTGACTTCTGGAACCTAAAAGGGGTGGAGCGTCTGGGCATTCCATCGATTATGGTGACGGATGGACCGCATGGACTGCGCAAACAACGGCAGGGTGCTGATCATCTCGGCATATTCGACAGCGTTCCTTCCACGTGTTTTCCTTCCGCTGCCGGACTTGCCAGCTCATGGGACAGAGAATTGATCCGGCAAGTGGGTGTGGCGCTGGGAGAAGAATGTCAGGCAGAGGACGTTGCTGTATTGCTTGGACCTGGTGCGAACATTAAACGCTCCCCTGTGTGCGGAAGAAACTTTGAGTACTTCTCGGAAGATCCTTATCTTTCGTCGGAGCTCGCTGCGAGCCATATCCAGGGGGTTCAAAGCCAGGGCGTGGGTACGTCGCTCAAGCATTTTGCCGCTAATAACCAGGAGCATCGGCGGATGACAACGGATGCAGTCATTGATGAGCGTACGCTGCGGGAGATTTATCTGGCCAGCTTCGAAGGAGCCGTCAAGAAAGCGAAGCCATGGACGGTGATGTGTTCCTACAATCAGGTGAATGGTACTTATGCTTCGGAGAATCCAAGATTATTAACGGAAATTTTGAAGGATGAATGGGGCCATGAAGGTTTTGTGGTATCGGACTGGGGTGCTGTCAATCAGCGGGACGATGCGCTTGCAGCGGGGATGGAGCTCGAAATGCCTTCCAGCAATGGACGTGGAGAACGTAAAGTTATCCATGCCGTGCAGAGCGGGAAGCTGACAGAAGAAGCGCTGGATCGTGCCGTTGCCCGTATCTTGCGAATTATTTTCATGGCGGTTGATCATAAAAAAGAAAATGCAGTCTATGACCAAAAAGAGCATCACGCCTTAGCGAGAAAAGTTGCTGGCGAGAGTATGGTGCTCCTCCAGAACGAGGACCAGCTGCTGCCTCTTGGGCAAGACAGCAAGATTGCCGTCATTGGCGCGTTTGCTAAAACACCGCGATTCCAGGGAGGCGGCAGCTCCCATATCAATCCGACTCAGCTTGACACGCCTTATGAGGAAATCGTTGCACTGTCCGGACACGTGTCGAACGTGACCTATGCGCAGGGCTATCAGCTGGAGAATGACGCCGTGGATGAGACTCTCATCCATGAAGCGTTGCAGGCTGCACGCCAGGGGCAAGTGGCCGTGGTCATAGCCGGTCTGCCGGATCGTTATGAATCTGAGGGTTATGACCGCACACATCTTTCCCTTCCGGCGAATCAGACTCAACTGATTGATGCGATTGCGGAAGTGCAGAATAATGTCGTGGTGGTGCTGCTCAACGGCTCGCCCGTAGAAATGCCCTGGCTTCATCGAGTGAAAGCTGTAATTGAAGGCTATCTCGGTGGGCAGGCTGTCGGCGGAGCGATCGCTGATGTGCTGTTCGGGAAGAAGAACCCGTCCGGCAAGCTCGCAGAGACCTTCCCCGTTAAACTGAGTGACAACCCCTCGTTTCTGAACTTTCCTGGCGAAGGGGACCGAGTAGAATATAAAGAAGGGATTTTTGTTGGATATCGTTATTACGACAAAAAAGAAATGAAGACACTGTTCCCTTTCGGCCATGGGTTAAGTTATACCACCTTTGAGTATAGTAATCTAAAGTTCAGTCGAACGGAGCTGGCGGATAACGAAACGGTGGAAGTGAGTGTAACGGTCACCAATACCGGTCATCTCGCGGGCAAAGAAATCGTGCAGCTCTATGTTCGGGATGTCGAGAGCTTGGTGATCCGTCCTGAGAAGGAGCTGAAGGGGTTCGCCAAGGTCGACCTTGAGCCAGGCGAGCATAAGACGGTTAGTATTACGCTGGATAAACGATCCTTTGCCTATTACAATGTTGAACTGAAGGATTGGCATGTGGAATCGGGAGATTTCGAAGTGCTCATAGGCAAATCTTCGCAGGAGATTGTGCTGAAGGATACACTGCAGGTGCAGTCTACAGTGAGATTGGAACAGCAATATACACTGAATTCGACCATCGGAGAACTGTTAAGTGATCCTGTGACCGCGGAAACCACGGGCCAATTGCTGAAGAAATTCCAAGAAGCCAGTCCCATGTCGGGCATGGCGGAAGACGATTCCCATTCCGAATTGTTTGCAGCCATGATGAAGGATATGCCGCTTCGTAATCTCCTTGCCTTTGGGGGCGGGGCAGTGAAAGAGGAAACACTGCTTCAGCTATTGGACGAATTGAATCGACGATGAAACTTCATGTCATTTTAATGTAAAAATCTCCTTTTTGAATCAATATGAAGGAATTTCATTCTTCTTATCGAACATACACAGAGTAATCTGTACACATAAGAAAGAGGGTGACCTGGCGTTATCAAGTTATACTTGTATACACGGCGACTCGCATTTGCCACTGTATTGAAGTGCCAAGGTAAGTTATAACACTTAAATACAACTGGAAGAGGAGTATGGCAAATGCATATCGTTACAGAAAGATTGGTTATTCGCGAGTTTGAACCGGGCGACTGGCAAGATGTTCTTCTATATACATCAGACCCCGTCGTGATGAAGTATATGCCGGAAGCGGTGTTTACGCAGGAGACGGTGAAGTTATTTTTGGCCGAAAACAGGGGAGATCAAGCTAGAAAATACGCGGTTATGTTGAAGATGGAAGAGCAAGTGATCGGTCACATCGTGTTCCATCCCTGGTTCGGGGAGCTTACGTATGAAATCGGCTGGATCTTCAACTCATCCTATCAGAATAAGGGCTATGCCACGGAAGCAGCCAGAGCAGTGCTCCAGTATGGCTTCGAGGTACTGAACATACACCGGATTATTGCGACGTGCCAGCCAGAGAATACCCCCTCCTACCGCGTGATGGAGAAGCTGGGTATGAGAAGAGAAGGGCATTTTAAGCAGTGCATTCCCCAAGGCGATGTGTGGTGGGATGAGTATTATTATGCGATGTTAAGGTCTGAATGGGAAACCATGTCATAGTTTTTTTGCGATAATATAATATGTGCCCAATATATCTCATGATTGACAATGAGATATATTGGGCTGTTTGATTTGTATCGAAAGGCTTGCCCTGGATAGGAGAATGAGTATGTGGCATCGTTGAAAAGCGCCATGATCATGGCAGAAGACGTGGAGATGAAGGCCAGCCCTTCGCCAGCCTCCCGGAGCGACGTATCAGAGCAGGCGCAGGATAATCCCTTTTTTTAAATTACGGGAGATCTTCTATTATATTGGCTACAATCCGTTTCGCCATTCCGATGATCGATTCTGCGAAGAGAAGGACAAAAGTTATGACAGGCTGTCCAGATCAAGGGCCAACATGTTTCGGCTCTCTTGTTCAGTGACCTTATCCAGATACAATCCTGCCGATTCTTTGGATGCCAGAGCGCGCTCCTTATCCCCTAAGACCAGATAAGCACGGGCTTCCGCTTCATACCCGTATCCGATGTAGAACGGTTCGAGACTTGCGGATGAGCCAACGGTGATGCAGCGCTTGGCATAACGCAGCGCTTGATCGCCTTGCCCCACTACCGCATACACTCTGGAGAGCTGCCAATATCCAATCGAAAGGTTGCGCTGTGTATGATCCTCGACCCGGGTCCAATGCCAGAAAGAACTGTGACACATATGAATCATGTCCTCTTCCTCTTGGGGTGTGCGCTGTTTGTTCTCTAAGATATCCCACACCTGATTGAAGCAGTCCATTGCAAATTGTTTATGGGTATTTGGATTCTGATTATCCATACCGTATTCCTCCAATATTGGGTGATTTCATAAGGCGGGTAATTGAATCGTAAAGGTTGTCCCATGATCAGGCACGCTCTCCACGTTCATCGTTCCGCCGTGATTGTGAATAATGTTCTTGGTTATCATGAGACCGAGTCCCGTTCCTGTATCTTTGGTTGTGAAAAAAGGCTGTCCCAAGGATTGGATCTGCTCAGGAGTCATCCCAATCCCTTCGTCCTGCACTACAATTTGAACATTGTGGCCGCTGAGCAGAATGTCTACGGTGATGGTTCCCCCTTGATTCATCGCTTCCATCGCATTTTTCAGCAGATTGATAAAGACTTGCTTAAGCTGATTGACCTCACCCTGAACGGATATCGGGACATCCGGGTAATGAGGAATGATTTCGATATTTTTGAGTGCGGCTTGAACCTTCATCAGTGTAATAATCTGCTCCAGAATCGGCAGTACTTCGATTGGACCGCTGGCATGAACCCCTTGCGGCTTGGAGAGCACCAGCAGTTCGTTGACAATCAGCTCAATGCGTTTAAGCTCCGATTCAATAATTTCAAAATACAGCTCGTTGCTGCTTTCCGAAGATCGCAGCAGCTTCACGAATCCGTTAATGGATGTTAACGGATTCCTGATTTCATGGGCGATTCCTGCGGCCAGCTGTCCAGCGGTCGTTAGCTTCTCAGACTGCATTACGCGGTCCTCTTCCATCCGCTGCTCGGTGATGTCTTTGAAGATGCCCAAGGCGGCTGTATCACCTTCATAATGGACCATTATCGTGCAGCCGCTGACAATCTTCTCTTGCCCGTCCAGGCAGCGGATCAGATAGTTGACGCTTCCAATAACCCCATCTTTCTCATATCGCATACGGCGCTTGATCAGGTCATTATGAGACGATACATCGACCACTACATCTGTTGAAATGCCAAGAACATCACGGGGATGCGTGGCTTTTACCATTTTGAGCGCTGCGGGATTAACGTACTGGACAATACCCTTCTTGGTGATGAGTACAGAGAGGGGGAGAATCTCTAGCAGCTGCAGGAATGTATGTTTTCTCTCGATGAGTTTCTGTTCCTTCTGTTCGAGCTGCTCCATAAGCTGACGGTGCAGGGTTCGATCCTCAAGCTGTACCCAGTACGACTTGGGATTCTTCTCCGTATCCAGCTCAATCCCGGTATGTATGTTGAGGTAGAGCTTGTGCTTCTCTGGATGATGATAGGTATGTTCAAAAGGGTTTATGGATTGCTGATGATCTTGAGATGCCTTTACGTTCTGAACGATACAATTCAATAGCATGCGTATGCTTTCCGCTTGCTGCGCCCCGGCAGTTAACGCTTGCTGCGTGTAACCCAATAGATCACTTAGTGCCGTATTGGCCTTAAGTAGAGTTCCATCAAGTGAAACAATTGCCATTCCAATTACAGCTTGTTCAAAAGCAAAATCAGGATTTTGGTTGGGATAGGGCAGCACCTGCAAGTCTCCTCTCAAATATCTGCAAGGATCGAAGTTACCCATATTATATGTTGGTCCCTATCTTTCATCAATCCTATTCTATTGATCTTTGGCTTTGGCTGCCCGCCATACAGAAAAGGCAAGGCAACAAATCCTCCTTGCCTTTTTCTTAGAGCAACTTACTGCTCAACGCGTGTGAAAGAACAGATTTCGCAGGACCTTTTCAAAGGATAGCTTTAGCTCCTCTGAAATGGGTGCCATCGGCAGACGAAGAGTGTCATTAGAGATGAGCCCTTGCTTGGCGAGCAGCCATTTGAGTGGAGCGGGATTAGATTCTGCGAACAGCTTCTGAATACACGGAATCAGCACTTCAAATTCCAGTTCAGACCGAAAATAGTCCCCTTGGGCAGCTAATTGATACATGCGAATGTAGGCCTCGGTATTCACGTTGGCAGACGCCAGAATCCCGCCGGAAGCGCCATGATACAGCATTTCCTGGAAGTGAATATCATCCCCGCATAGAACAGGCTTCGTACGATTCTGTGATAATTCCTTCATTAACTCCGTACTTGAGGTGCTATCCTTCATGCCAATCACACCAGGCAGATCCATGATTCTTCTTATGGCATCGACCGGCAGCCGGATACCTGTACGCGAAGGAACTTCATATAAGATAACCGGTATACCGACCTCGGACACTTGACGGAAGTGTTCCATGATCCCTTCTATTGAAGGACGGCTGTAGTATGGTGTGACTACCAATACGGCATTGGCACCGATAAGCGCTGCTTGTTCCGTCCGTTTCACGCTGGAGACCGTATCGTTCGTTCCTGTACCGATGACCAGCGGCAATTGCCGCTTGCCCAGAATTCTCCGGGTTTCCCCTGTAAGCCGAACAACCTCATCCCACGTAACCGTTGGCGCCTCGCCGGTCGTACCGTTGATGACCAAACCCTGAATGTCATGGGTTAACAAGTTCTCTACATAACGTTGATACGAAATAAGGTCCAGCTCATAATCCTGTGAAAAGGGTGTAATGACAGGCACATAAATTCCATGCAGCTGCTGCTCATTCAACATGGCCCTTCCTCCATTTCATTGGTTGTGGTTATACTGTATCATGGCAATCAGGATCAGTGTTATCTATAATAATAGATAATTATTATCAATATTATTGATAAGGAGAGCGAGATGGAACTCATCTACCTGCAAACATTCAAGGAAGTGGCGAATCGTCAAAGTTTCACGAAAGCTGCGGAGGAGTTAGGATATGCTCAATCCAGCGTAACCACTCAGATTCAGAAGCTGGAGAAGGAATATGGCGTCAAGCTGTTTGAGCGATACGGCAAAGGTCTGCGGTTGACGAAGTCCGGAGAGGAGCTTCTGAAGTATGCAGTTCAGATGCTGGATCTGTTCCAACAGTCGAAGGAAAAGCTGACCAAACAAGGCGGGGGCACCTTATCGATAGGGACCATCGATTCGTTAGCCGCTTATTTTCTTCCGCCGGTCGTACATCGGCTGAGACATCAATATGAGGATCTTTCCATTCGTTTGCAGCCAGATCGTGAAGACCGCATTGTGAGTAAAGTGAGGGAAGGCGAGTACGATATGGGTCTCATGCTGGAACATAACCCGTCTGATTCATCCTTAACATGGATTCGAATCAGGGAGGAACCTCTATTACTGGTCGCTCACCCGAATCATCCTCTGCATGTTCATCCCGTCATTAAGCTTGAACATCTGGCTGATGTAGAATGGATTATGACCGAGGATAGCTGCAATTATCGTATCATGCTGGAAAAGGTCCTTCGTGCCCGCGGCGTTCCCTTACGTATAGGATTGGAATTAGGCAATCCCGAAGCGATTAAGCGCTATGTCATGTCCGGTTCGGGGATTTCGCTGTTGCCCCGCATGGTAGCCGAAGCGGAAATCAAGCGGGGAGAGCTGGCTGTTCTTCCCTTTATCCATCCGGATATCCGACTGGACATACAGATGGTGATACATCCTAAGAAATGGATCTCGCATGCGCAGAGAGATTTCATCGATATGATGATATCCAAACCCTAGAAAAAGCTCTGTCCGATGATATTGCATTTAAGGGAAAGATTAAGTATGATTTAGCTAACAATGTATAGGTTTATGTGTGACTGGCGTAGCATGGGGGACCATGAGGGAGCACATGGATGACAACGGCCGTACGCCTGGGCAGAGGTAAGGGAAGCTTATTTCCCTTACCTCTTTTATTATTCTAATGACTTCTATCATCTCTGAAACTATGAAAAAAAGGGGATATCACAACGATGTTGAAAACGAAGAAAATACTGCTGCTAGGATCAGGAGAACTGGGAAAAGAGGTTGTCATCGAGGCACAGAGACTGGGCGTTGAAACCATCGCCGTTGATCGTTATGCCGATGCTCCCGCCATGCATGTCGCCCATCGCAGTTATGTCATTGATATGCTGGATGGGGATAAGCTGCGCGAGATCATAGAGCAGGAGAAGCCGGATTTGATCGTTCCCGAGATTGAAGCACTGGCAACGTCGGAGCTTGTGAAGCTGGAGGAAGAGGGATACCGCGTTATTCCTACCGCGAGAGCCGCGAAACTGACGATGGATCGGGAAGGCATCCGCCGACTGGCGTCGGAGAAGCTGGGGCTGCCGACTGCGGGTTATCGGTTTGCCGATACGTATGAGGAGTTTGTTCAGGCTGTGCGGGAGATGGGATTTCCGTGTGTCATTAAACCGCTTATGAGCTCTTCCGGAAAAGGCCAGAGTGTCTGCCGCTCAGAAGATGAGATCGCGTCCTGCTGGAATATTGCCATGGAAGGCGGCCGGGTGCAGAACGGGAGAGTGATCATTGAGGAATTTATTACGTTTCAATCCGAGATTACACTTCTGACGGTTCGCTCTGTGAGTGGGACAAACTACTGCGCGCCAATCGGGCATATCCAGGAGAGTGGAGACTACATCGAATCCTGGCAGCCGCATAACATGTCGGAAGAGCAGATTGAGGAAGCCAAAGGTATAGCAAAGGCGATTACGGACGAGCTTGGCGGGTTCGGATTGTTTGGGGTAGAGCTGTTCTTGACCGAGAACAAAGTGTACTTCAGTGAAGTATCTCCAAGGCCGCATGATACCGGCTTGGTTACGCTTGTCACACAAAACCTGTCCGAATTTGCGCTTCATGTACGTGCCATTCTCGGGTATCCGATACCCGAGATCGAATGGATCACGCCTGGAGCCAGCCGGCCGTTGAAAGCACCGAAAGAGCTGGAACATTATACGGTTACCGGTGCTGAGCGGGCACTTGCCGTTCCGAACACTCAGCTGCGCATTTTTGGCAAGCCTGTAACCAAGGTCGGAAGACGCGTCGCGGTTGCGCTGTCCACGGCCAGCCATGTAGAAGAGGCACGTTCACGTGCAAAAAAAGCATGGGAGATGCTTGCTGTAGAAGAAGTTTAATCGCTTAAAGTGTAAACTTTCTTGCTTGTCCCTCTTGATCATGTTCTAAGGTCAACCGGCACTTCCCGGTTGGCCTATTTCTATAGGAAGCAGCCGCGAGCATCCGTTTCGCTATTGCCGTGCCGTGGTGCCGAGACGAGTATATGTAATTTAAAAATTAATAATAAATATGCAGAAATTTACGATCGTTCATGATAAGATACACAGGAATACGATGGTCCACATCCCGATAATCCCATCATTTGGGGCCTTATCACGGGATTCATTTCAACATATAAATAGAACGCTCTACAGGCATAGGAGAAATAACATGAGAGATATGACACAGGGAAGTCCGATCAAGCTGATCGTGATGTTTACGATACCGCTCTTAATCGGTAATGTTTTTCAGCAATTTTACAATATGGCAGATACACTCATCGTGGGACGGACGATTGGGGTGGACGCACTTGCAGCCGTAGGTTCGACAGGCAGCATTTTGTTCTTTGTCATCGGTTTTGCTCAAGGCTTGACCGCAGGATTGTCCATCATAACGGCTCAGCGCTTCGGTGCAAAAGATATCGCAGGTATCCGTAAAAGTGTCGGCACGAGCATCTGGATCAGCCTTGTCTTCACCATTTTTCTAACCGTTGTCAGTGTGATGTTTACGAGACCGGTGCTTGAGATGATGAATACGCCGGCTGAAATATTGGATGATGCCTACTCCTATTTGATTGTTATCAACTGGGGTGTTGGCGCAGCCGTTCTGTTCAACTTGTTGGCCAATCTGCTCAGAGCGCTAGGGGACAGCCGAACGCCGCTGCTCTTCTTAGTGGTTGCAAGCATTCTGAATATTGTACTGGATCTGCTGTTTATTCTTGTATTCAAGATGGGCGTAGCAGGAGCAGGACTTGCGACGGTTGTATCACAGCTGTTCTCCTGCTTGCTGTGTCTGATCTATATTCACAAAAAAGTACCGCTGCTGCAGTTCAAGAACGCGGATTGGTCCATAGACTGGACATTTATCCGCCAGCATATGTGGATCGGCTTTCCCATGGGCTTCCAAGCCTCCATCATTGCGATCGGAGCCATCATTCTTCAGATTACGCTGAATGGACTCGGTGCAACCGCCGTAGCAGCATACACCGCAGCTCAGAAAATTGATATGCTCGCGACCCAGCCTATGAGCTCCTTTGGCATTACGATGGCAACGTTTGCGGCTCAGAATTATGGGGCAAACCGAATAGATCGAATCAGGCTGGGGGTTAAACAGTGCATTTGGCTCTCGGGATCGTTCAGCATCGCCGTGGGATTGCTGGTCATATTCGCGGGTCCTGCCGCGGTCAGTCTGTTTGTCGGTCAGGGTCAGGAGGAATTGCTATCGCTCAGCAAGCTGTACTTCTTATCGAACGGGAGCACCTATTTACTCCTGTCGCTGTTGTTTATATACCGCTTCACCCTCCAAGGATTGGGACAGAGCTTTATTCCAACGGTGGCAGGCATTATGGAGCTGATCATGCGCGTTCTGGCTGCCATCTTCCTGACCGCACAGATCGGTTTCCTCGGTGCAAGCCTGGCTAATCCGCTGGCATGGTTAGGTGCAGTCATCCCGCTCGGCATCGCCTATTATATGAGTATCAAGAGGTTGAGCAAGCCCGCTGCATCTACATCGATACCGGTTCATGCTTAAGGAACAAGATTCAATGGATAACGGAGAACGAATGATGACTCTAGGAACAGGAATCCACCTGTTTGATCAGAGGCACATTCGTTCTTTTTTTGTAACTTTGTAACGGCTTGAAAAAAACGTAAAAGTCAGACATTCCAAATTGCAGGACGGCGATGTAAGATCTTTTTAGATCCATTAAGACTATTAACGGACGAAAACAGGAGGGGTCGCATTGTATAAAGTGCTGTTAGTGGATGATGAAGCCGATGTGCGGGAAGGGCTCGTTCAGGAAATACACTGGGGAGCATGCGGATTCACCATCGAGGGTACGGCAGAGAACGGAAGAGAGGCTATGGAACTTGCAGAGCGACTCGAGCCGGATGTTGTCATTACTGATATCAGTATGCCATTTCAGGACGGACTTCAGTTAGCCGCATGGCTTCGGGAGCATCAGCCGCTATGCAAAATTGTCATACTGACAGGCTACGATGAATTTGATTATGCCCGCCAAGCGATTACGCTCCGTGTGGATGAATATTTGCTTAAACCATTCTCTGCGGACAGCTTCATGGAGCTATTGCATAAGATCAAAGACAAAATCGATAGGGAGGTTGCCGAACGCGAGGATGTAAGACAGCTGAAGGAGCATTACCGCACAAGTCTGCCCTTGCTTCGGGAATCGTTCCTGGCATCGCTGCTCACCCGTAAATTACCTCGTACGATTATCGAGGAGAAGACTCGAAACTATGGGCTTCCATCGAATGGAGCTTGCTATTTGGCGTCGGTATTGGCCTTGTATCCGGCGGCTGAGGATAAGGAGAAGACTTCTTCAAGCTCGCTGCGCCATTCAGGCGATTTGGATTTAATGCTGCACGCCATGTTGAACATAGCCAAAGAACTCATGGATCCTCTTTCTTATGGAAGCGCATTCATCTATCAGGACAGCATTGTGTTATTGACTACGAATGACGGGCGTGAGGGTGAGGCATGGTTCAACGATCTGCAGGTCACTCTGGACCGTCTATTAAAAAGCGTCCTTCACTACTTGAAGCTGTCGGTTACGATTGGCGTTGGCTCCAAGGTTCGGCATCTGTCCGATCTCAAGCACTCCTATCAAGATGCTCTGCTGGCGCTGGATTACAGACTGATTCTCGGTGCCGAGAAAGTCATCTTCATTGATGATGTGGAGAGTCCGAGGCAGGAGGGAGTTCGTCTGGATGAGCTGATGGAGCAGGCTCTGATTCGTAATCTGAAGCTGGGTACTGCGGAAGAGTTGAGTGAAGCGATTTCGCACATATTTGATGAGCTGATTGGTGCCTCCTGCACCATTCATGAGGTTCAGGTCTACCTGCTGGAAGTGGTCACTTCCATATTGCGAACAGCCAAGGAATCGGGAATTGAAATGGAGGAGTTGTTCGGGGCAGGGTTTCAGCTGCACGCTGAAATTTTTAAATTTTCCGGACTGGAGGAAGCCAAAGTCTGGCTTCTTGACATCAGTTTGACCATTCGCAAGCATATTTCCAGCTCCAGACAGCACTCCTATAAAGACATCGTGGAGAAGGCGCTTCAATATACCCGGGAGCATTACGTGGATCCGGAGCTTTCACTGCAGAAGCTGTGCATGCAGCTGCACATCAGTACAGGCTATTTTAGCGGCGTGTTCAAAAAAGAGATCAAAATGACGTATGTTCAGTATTTAATGCAGCTGCGCATGGAAACGGCGAAAGAGCTTCTGCGTTCTTCGGATCTGAAGGCTTTTGAGATTGCAGAGCGCGTCGGTTATGCCGATCCGAATTATTTCAGCTTCTGCTTCAAGAAGCAGGTTGGTATATCACCCAAGGAATACCGTGCGCAAGCGAGGGGGTAGGACACAGGTGAAAATCACGTATTCCAAGCGATATTCGGCAAAGCCGGCCATGCAGCGCTGGGTTAGGCGATTTCGCACATACAGCATACAATCCATCATCATGTGGTCGTTCTCCGCATTTATTCTGCTCATTGTGGTTGTCGTAGCCGTGCTGCTCTTCAACAAATTCTCACGCTCGGCAGAGCAAAGCGTATTTCTGAATGCCCAGCAGATTGTCGATCAGGTTAGCTATAATCTGGAGGATTATGTGGATGGAATGGCGCAGCTGTACCGGGCTATCGAGGATAATATGCTCTTGGATGGGCAATGGGACGATGAAGAGGTGACCCAACAGCTGGATACGATCATGCGAAGCCGGGATGATATCGTCTCCATCGCATTATTCAATGCGCAGGGCGAAATGCTGCGGAACCATCCGGCCGTGCCGGTCAAACCAAGCGCCCGGGTGACGGAGCAGAGCTGGTTTCACTCGGCTATGAGGGTGTCGAATCATTTGAGCTTCTCGCTGCCCCATGTGCAGAATCTGTACGACAATACGTTTCAATGGGTCGTCACAATGAGCAAAGGCATTACGGTCGTTCATAATGGGGAGCCCATGTACGTCATCCTGCTCGTGGATATCAATTTCAAGAAAATTGATGAGCTTAGCAGCCGTATCAGTTTAGGGAAGCGGGGGTATGCGTACATCATCGATGAAGGCGCCGGGAATATCGTGTATCATCCCCAGCAGCAGTTAATCTATATGGGGCTTCGGAATGAGAGCGTGGAGAGGGCGCTCACATCCTCCGACAGCTACATTGACGAATCGGACGGGATCAAGCGGCTGAACACCGTGAAGTCGGTGGTTAACATTGGTTGGAAAATCGTTGGTGTGTCTTATCTGGACGAGATCATGACCACGAGAGAAGAGGTCAACCGCTATCTGGTTCAGGTTGTCGCAATCGTTCTGGTGCTTGCCATCGTCGTGTCGCTGATTCTCTCCGCAATGCTTACACGCCCTATCCGCCGGATGGGCAGAACCATGAAAGCGGTGGAACGGGGCGATTTCAATGTAGAGCTTCCGATGCAGGGGCCGCTCGAAGTCATGCAGTTGTCCAGCCGATTCAATCTGATGCTGGACAAGATCAGGCAGCTGATGCAACAGATTGTGAAGGAGCAGGAATCCAAGCGCAAGTATGAGCTGGAAGCATTGCAGGCGCAGATCAACCCGCATTTTTTATATAACACCTTGAATTCGGTTGTCCGCATGGTGGGCATGAGCAAGAAGGAGGAGGTCATTACGATGATTACCTCCTTGTCGAAGCTGTTTCGCTTGAGCCTGAGTAAAGGAAAAACATCCATCAGCGTACAGGAAGAGCTGGAGCATGCAAGGCATTATTTGACCATTCAACAGATGAGATATAAACAGAAGTTTGATTTTACAATCGAGGCCGATGAAGCGTCACAGTCTTGTTATACCCTCAAGCTGGTGCTTCAGCCTTTAATTGAGAACGCTATCGTGCATGGCATCGAGTATTTGGTGGATCAGGGACATATTTCCGTAACGGCAGCCGTACGGGGAGACGTGTTAGAACTGACGGTTGCGGATAACGGGGTGGGGATGGCTCCCGAGGTCGTTGAAGGAATTTTGGACGATGAATGGCCTGAGCAGAATCCCGCCAAATTTGTCAATACGGCCGGCTCCGGTGTAGCCGTTCGAAATGTTCACGATCGTATCCGGTTGTATTATGGGCATCGGTATGGTCTGGAGTTTCAGAGTGAGCTGGAAGCGGGCACGACCGTTCGCATTCAGATTCCTGTCATTCACGATAATATCGAGGAGGTGCGCGAGGATGATTAAGAGGATTACTTCAATTCGGTTACCGCATGTCCCGATCGTCTGTTTCATTGCGGTTCTCTTATCGCTAATGTTCTTAACCTCATGTTCGTCAGAGCCACCCTTGGATGAGGAGAGCGAACTGCGGCATATTGCGCTCGTAGCACCCGTACACGCCGAAGAACAGGGCGATGCCATCCGTTTGGGTGCCGAAGCGGCTGCCAAGGAATACAGGTTTGAGCTGGATTATATCGCCCTTGAGCCAAGTGACGACGAAGCGGAGCAGCTTCAAGTCTCGCTACAGGCATTGGAGAGAGGCACTTCTGCCATATTGGTTGACCCGGCATCCGAAGCTGTGCTGAAGGACCTCGGCGTGAAGGCTTCAGCAGCGGGGATCCCGGTGATTGCATTAAATGATGCCCGCATGAATACAGGTGTGATGGCCGCCATTGCAATCAACAACGAAGCGGCAGGACGCCAGGCGGGGCAGCAGCTCGCAGACCTGCTTGGAGGAGCAGGCATAGTGGCCATCCTTCGATCGGACAGGGAAGATCCGGACTTAATTGCTCGCGAAGAAGGCGCCAAGCAAGTACTGTCGAATATCAGCGGCATTCAAATTGCGGATGGCGCCGCATGCGGCAAGCGTGAGGATGCTTGCTGGCAGGCAGCCAAGCAGCTACTTGACCGGGATTCCATCGACGGGATTCTGGCACTGGATATTCAGGCATCCCTAGGTGCTGCCAAAGAAATTGCTCGGCGCAAGGAGCAGGGGAGGATCAAGATTGTCACATTTGGCAGCGATCTGGAGCAGCTGCAGCTTCTTCAGGATGGCGTTATTCACAAACTGGTGGTACAGAATGGCTTCAGCACAGGTTATTTGGGAGTAGAACAGGCGGTGAAAGTATTGGACGGCTCCAGATACGACAAGCCGATCGTGCTTGAAACCAAGGTCATTGATGCGGATAACATGTTCTGGATGGATAATCAGAAGGTGTTGTTTCCATTTGTGAAGTAATTCCACAACTGTAAAAAGTGATGAGGATTTTGATAGAAAACATGAGGATTTTGAATTCGAATGTGCCATCCGTTACGGCATAATGGCGATAGACAGTGAAATGCGGCAATGGATGGCCGTACACATCGCTGATCATCGAATGAATCAGGGAGGTCAACCCAGGTGAAGAAAAAATGGTTGTTTGTCCTTATGGCGGGCATGATGCTGACCACGGCGGCATGCAATAACGGCGGAAGCAGTTCAACCGGCGGTGAAAGCAAGGGAAGTGAAGCAGCGAGCGGAGGCACGCCCCAAGTGGGGGTGGCGATTTACAAATTTGACGATACGTTCATGACGGGTGTGCGTAATGCAATGTCCGACGCGGCTGATGGCGTGGCTAAGCTGGATATCGTGGATAGTCAAAATGCGCAGCCTACCCAGAATGAGAAAATCGACCTGTTTATTTCAAAAAAATACAGCTCCATGATCATCAACCCGGTGGATCGGACAGCTGCCGGCGTCATTATTGATAAGGCCAAGACGGCTAATACACCGGTTGTTTTCTTGAACCGGGAACCGATCGCAGAGGATATGAACAAATGGGATAAGGTGTATTACGTAGGGGCGAAGGCGGAGGAATCCGGCACAATCTCCGGTCAGCTCATCGTGGATTATTGGAAGGCGAATCCGAAGGCAGACAAGAACGGGGATGGCAAACTTCAGTATGTGCTGCTGCAGGGCGAACCGGGCCATCAGGATGCGGAGCTGCGAACCAAATTTTCCGTGCAGGCGATTCAAGATGCAGGCATCGAAGTGGAAGCGCTTGCGGTAGATACCGCGATGTGGGACCGCGTAAAGGGCCAGGAAAAGATGCAGGCATTCCTCGCATCCCATGGCGACAAGATTGAAGCGGTTCTCGCGAACAATGACGATATGGCGCTGGGAGCCATTGAAGCATTGAAGGCAGCGGGATATTTCAGCGGCGACAAATACATGCCTGTTGTCGGCGTAGATGCAACGGCCCCTGCAATCCAGGCGCTTGAAGACGGCACACTTCTCGGTACGGTGCTTAACGATGCAAAGAGCCAGGGAAAAGCTTCCGTAGCGATTGCTGCAGCACTCTCCAAGGGAGAAACGCCGAACAAGGATAACACCGGCTTTGACATTACCGATGGCAAATATGTCTGGATCGCTTACAAAAAAATAACGAAGGACAATATCGCCGACGCGAAATAATGGCAGGGTTATATGAAAGGGGCAGCGGCTATTCGTAGCGTTGTCCCTTTATATTCGGCTTTTTTTGGCCCGGCAGGCGAAGGAGGTATCCAGGGATGACAGAATCGTACGTACTGGAGATGCGGAATATATCGAAGGCTTTCCCAGGAGTTCAGGCGTTGAATGATGTGACATTCAAGGTAAAGCCTGGCACCGTGCATGCTCTCATGGGTGAGAACGGGGCAGGCAAATCAACGCTGATGAAGTGTTTGTTCGGCATTTACAAGCCGGATGCCGGCGATATTTATTTGAATGGCAGCAAGGTAACCATTAACAGCTCCAAGGACGCGTTAAATTATGGAGTATCCATGATCCATCAGGAGCTCCATCCGGTGCCGCACCGCAATGTGATGGAGAATATATGGCTGGGCCGATTTCCGATGATGGGTTTCTGGCCTTTCAAATTTGTGAATGAGAAACAGATGGCTATCGATACGCTCCGGCTGTTCCGTGAGCTTGATATCGATGTTGATCCCAAGGCAAGGACGGGTGCGCTCTCTGTATCCAAGATCCAGTCGCTTGAAATCGTCAAGGCCGTGTCCTACCACTCCAAGGTGATTGTGATGGACGAACCGACCTCATCTCTGACTGGCAATGAGGTGGAGCATCTGTTCAGCATTATGAACAGGCTTCGGTCACAGGGCGTGTCGATTGTGTATATATCGCACAAGATGGAAGAAATCCTGCGGATATCCGATGATGTGACCATCATGCGTGATGGCAAATATGTCGGTACCTGGCAGGCAGGTGAACTGACAACCGATTTGATTATTACCCGCATGGTGGGGCGGGATTTGACGGAGCGTTATCCTGAACGCACGAATGTTCCCGGAGATACCCGGATGAAGATTCACAATTTGAGTTCCCCGAATCCGAAATCGTTCCAGAATGTGTCCTTTGAGCTCCGAAAAGGCGAGATTCTGGGCATTGGCGGCCTGGTTGGTGCGCAGCGGACGGAGCTGATTGAAGCCATGTTCGGGCTTCGTCCGATCGCCTCAGGAACGATATCGATTCACGGCAAGCAGGTGAAGATCAAGTCACCTTCCGATGCCAAGAGAAACAATATGGCACTTTTGACGGAAGAGCGGAGAGCAACCGGCATTTTCCCGGTTCTCTCGGTTTACGAGAATACGGTCATTGCCAATCTTCAAAGGTATCAGAATTGGGCATTTCTGTTAAATGAACGTAAAGGAATGGAAGATGCCCGAAGGAATGTGGAGAAGCTGAGAACCAAAACGCCGTCGGTGAATACCCAGATTCGGAATCTGTCCGGCGGCAATCAGCAGAAGGTGCTGTTGGCAAGATGGCTGCTCACGGAGCCTGAGATTCTGCTTCTGGATGAGCCTACCCGTGGAATCGATGTCGGTGCGAAATTCGAGATTTATTCCATCATTACGCAGCTGGCCAAGCAAGGGAAGAGCATCATCATGATTTCCTCTGAAATGCCCGAGCTGCTGGGGATGTCCGACCGGATCATGGTGATGAGTGAAGGGCGGATGACGGGAATTCTTGAGGGGCATGAGGCTAGCGAAGAGGAAATTATGCGGCTTGCCGCACAGCAGCGGTCAGCTGATCCAGGAGGGGAAGATCGATGAATACGCAAGCCATCGTTAAAGTTAAAGATTATTTGGCGCAGCGCGCCATATTCGTTGTATTGATATTGCTCGTGATCGGGATTGCCGTAGCAGATCCCAACTTTCTGGCCTTCTCCACATTGAGGGATATTCTGCAGCAATCCTCTACCCGATTAATTATCGCGCTTGGCGCGGCATTCATTCTGATTACTGGCGGGGTGGATCTCTCGGCTGGACGGGTCGTAGGTTTAAGTGCCGTTGTATCGGCATCGATGCTCCAAACGGATGTCTATGCCAACCGTTTCTTTCCGGATCTCCCTCAAGTTTGGGTCTTCATGCCGATTCTTATCGGCATCTTGGCGGGGCTTATCGTTGGTTTAATTAACGGTTTTATCGTAGCCAAGCTGCATGTGCCGCCATTTATTGCGACACTCGGCACGATGGTCGGCATTTACGGCATCAATTCCATCTATTTTGATATGGAGCCGAACCAATCCCAGCCGATTGGCGGTTTAAGGCCCGATTTTACCGTGTGGGGAAGTGGATACATCGATTTCGGTGGCGGATACTCTCTTCCGTACATCGTTATTATTGCCGTGTTTGTGGCTTTTGTCTGCTGGGTTATATTCAATAAAACCCGGCTCGGCAAAAATATGTATGCCATTGGCGGCAACGTTCAGGCTGCGCATGTATCCGGCATTAACGTGGCCCGAAATCTCATAGCGATCTACGCCATCTCCGGGGCGCTGTATGGGATTGCCGGCGTGCTGGAGGCTGCCAGAACCGGGGGCGCGACCAACAACTATGGCAATATGTATGAGCTGGATGCGATTGCCGCGTGTGTGGTTGGCGGCGTATCCACTGCCGGGGGTATCGGCACGGTTCCGGGCGTGATGGCCGGCGTGCTTATCTTCGGTGTCATCAATTACGGCTTGACCTTTATCGGTGTGAGTCCTTATTGGCAATTGATCATCAAAGGACTTATTATTGTAGCAGCGGTTGCCTTTGACATCCGAAAGTATATGGCAAAAAAATAAAGGAAAATGCAGC
Source organism: Paenibacillus glucanolyticus NBRC 15330 (assembly GCF_004000885.1). Taxonomy (GTDB): domain Bacteria; phylum Bacillota; class Bacilli; order Paenibacillales; family Paenibacillaceae; genus Paenibacillus_AQ; species Paenibacillus_AQ glucanolyticus. The sequence goes on along the minus strand of NZ_BIMC01000001.1, from coordinate 250,708 downwards.
CGCTGGAGTATATCCCGCGGCTTTTTTAATAATCATCAACTATAGGAGGTGCTGTCATGATTACGGATCAGAAGCGACTGAATATCGGTGTGCTGGGCTGCGGACCCATATCGCAGTACGGGCATTTTGAAGCTTGCAGAAGAGCGCGCAACGCAAGGCTGTACGCCATATGTGATGTGGCTGAGGATTTGCTCAGGCGGATGGCCGAAATCCATCAGCCTGTGCAGACCTTCAACGACTATGACAAGATGCTGGCCGATCCGGATGTAGACGCGGTCATCATTGGCATCGCAGACCAGTTTCATGTTGAAGCTGCACTTAAAGCCATCGAAGCAGGCAAGCATGTTTTGGTTGAGAAGCCTCTCGGTGTCACCGTAGAGGAGTGTGAGGAATTGCTGCGTAGAGCCGAGCATTCCGGGTCTGTGGTACAAGTCGGCAACATGAAACGATTTGATCCGGGAATCGCTTACGCCAAGCAGTTCATGGATCAAGAGATGGGTGAACTGCTGGCTGTGAAAGCATGGTATTGCGATTCCACCTACCGTTACACGGTCACGGAGAACGTGCAGCCGATGGTGCAGCTGAGTCCGAACGCATTGAGACCGGAAGGCAATCCGAAGCTCGATAAACTGCGATACTTCATGCTCACCCATGGCAGCCATCTGGTTGATACGGCGCGCTTTTTAGGAGGAGAGATGGTCAGTGTTACGGCTTGGAACACGCAGAAATTCGATGCATATAACTGGTTTGTCACGGTTCAGTATGCCTCGGGTGCTATCGGACATCTGGATTTAACGGTTGCCGTGCGGATGGACTGGCATGAAGGCTTTCAAATATACGGCGAACACGGAAGCATTCTTGGCAAAACCTACAATCCGTGGCTCTTTAAGTCAAGCGATGTTGAGGTGTTCTCGGCACGTGACGGCTGTTATCACAGACCGCTTGGCGAAGACGCGCATTTTTTCAAGCTTCAGGTTGAGGGCTTTGCAGATACGATTCTGGGCCAAGCACCCATGAAGGGGGCCAATCTGGAGGATGGCGTTGCCGCCATGCGGGCGATGGCGGCGATTGCAAGATCTGTGGAGAGCAAGGAGACGGTGAGGCTGGCTGATGTAACGGGAGGTGTATGAGGCATGAGGCTTGGCATCTTCTCCAAGACGTATGACCGTCCGACATTGGATGGGAATTTGGATGCAGTCATGGCAAGTGGACTCGATATCATACAGTTCAATCTGTCATGCGCTGGTCTCCCGTCTCTGCCGGATGCAGTGGATATGGAGATGGCGGTCCATATAAGGGAAGCGTGTGAGAAGCGGCATCTTCATATGGCTGCAGTCTCCGGTACCTTTAACATGATTCACCCGGATCGGCAGAAACTGCGGAACGATGTTCGCCGGTTTCGTCATTTGGCCGCGATGTGCCATGCCATGGGAACTTCGGTCATCACCTTGTGCACGGGCACAAGGGACCCGGTCAATATGTGGAGAACGCATCCGGATAACGATACGCCGGAAGCGTGGAATGATCTGCTCCTGACGATGCAGGAGGCCGTGAATATCGCGGAGGAATTCCAGCTTGACCTCGCTATTGAACCTGAGCCGGCCAATGTGGTTAGCGATGCCGTCAAAGGCAGGCAGCTGCTGGATACCATCGCTTCAGCCCGATTAAAGGTCGTGCTGGATGCGGCGAATTTGTTCAGGCCGGAGGAGGAGAAGCCTTTGGCCGATGTTCTGGAACAAGTATTGTCGCTGCTCGGCGAAGAGGTCATTATCGCGCACGCGAAGGATTATTCGACCGCTGACGGGCTGAAATATGTGGCTGCCGGAACTGGTGAGCTGGACTACGGAGCTTACTTGAGGCTGCTGCAAGATTATCAATTCAAGGGACCGCTTATTCTTCATGGATTGTCAGAAAATGAGGTGCCGCAGAGTGTTCACTACCTGAGGACCCGAATGGCTGCAGTCCAAAGAAACGGATGAGGGGGATTATTACAGTAGCCATGCCCATGGTATTCATGGGCTTTTTTGGCGTGTCCTCACTAGATCTTCACAAGTTTCAGTTATCATGAATTTTTATGTTAAAGTGGACTTGTACTGAGAAAGCACTCGATAAGGAGAAGCAACCATGAAGACCATATTAGTCGTGGACGATGAGCCGAATATTAGAGAAGTTCTTGCTTCTTATCTGCTTAAAGAACATTATCTGACACTGGAAGCGACAAACGGTGCCGAAGCATTGGGATACATGCGTGAGCAGACTGTGGATCTTGTTATATTGGATCTGATGCTGCCGGATATGGAGGGTGAGCGGGTATGCCAGGAAATTCGAACGTTCAGCTCAGTGCCGATTATGATGTTGACGGCAAAAGTGGCCCAAAGCAGCCGGATTGGCGGATTTGCCGCCGGTGCGGATGACTATATTGTAAAACCTTTTGACCCCCGCGAGGTGATGGCAAGAATCAAAGCCGTCTTAAGACGGGGGGATGACAGCAAGCTGCTTGCAGATGTAATTGTATATCACCAGGGGCGGCTTGTGATCAATTCGTTGAAGCACGAGGTAACCTGTGATGGACAGGTCATAAATTTGACGCCCAGCGAATATAAACTGCTGCTCTTGCTGGCCAAGTATCCACAGCGGAATTTTTCGCGCGAAGAACTGGTCGACCGGGTGTTAGGCTACGATTTTATCGGGGATATCCGCATTATTGATCAGCATATCAAGAATTTGCGGCAGAAGATTGAGCCTGATTCAAGACAGCCCCAATATATCATCACCGTCTACGGATTCGGCTACCGCTTTGGAGGTGAGGTGTCTTGAAGCAGCGACTGGATCTAAGGCTTGCCGCCATTATCATCAGCATCACCGCAGGGATTCTGATCGTGTTTACCGTCACCAATATTGTGACCAACCATTATCATATAGCCATGTACCAGCAGCAGTCGAATGGGCATCACGGAATGGACGAGCTGAACGAACATCTGGAGCAGGCGCAGATGCAATCCATTATTTTGACATGCTTGCTGTCGATAGCCGTGGCCTCCATCATAGGTATTTATGTGGCTAGAAGGATATCGGCTCCCCTAATCCAGATGAAGCAAGCAGCTGAGATGATGACACAAGGGAAACTGGATATCAGGGTGGATACCCGAGGAGACGATGAAATCGCGGGACTCGGTTCTTCGCTGAATGAGCTGGCTGTACAGCTGCAGAAGCAGGAGCAGCTTCGCAGAAACATGACGCAGGATATTGCCCATGAGCTGCGAACGCCGTTAACTACCTTGAAGAGTCATACCCGTGCGCTGGAGGACGGCATATGGGAGCCGACAGCCGATCGCTTTCGAACCTGCCTGGAAGAGATTGACCGATTGATTGATCTGGTTACTGAGCTTGAAGATCTGCATAATATGGAATCACCCGAGTTTCAGTTATCCCGATCGGAACAGGATCTGGCCAAGATTATAGAGAGAGCAGTAGCCGTGGTAAGGGCCGCGTACAATGAAAAACAAGTGGATCTGCGATACGTGCATCAACCCGGCGATTCGCCGATAATCGCTAAAGTAGATACGGACCGGATGCTCCAAATCTTAATCAACGTGCTCAGTAACGCACTGCACCACACACCGGCAAGCGGGAGGGTCCAGACTGATCTCGTGGACGAAGGGAATACGGTTCAGATTCGTATTGAGGATTCAGGCCAAGGCATTCCAGCTTCCGATCTGCCGTATATATTCGAAAGGCTTTATCGGGGAGATAAATCAAGGAACCGGTTAAATGGTGGAAGCGGAATGGGACTTGCCATCGTCAAGCAGCTTGTTGCAGCTCACGGCGGAGACGTATGGGCTGAAAGCGGGAAAGAGCAAGCAGGTGGAAGCTGCTTCTATATTCGGATACCCAAGGAAATTCCCGTCGATTCCAGCAGACAACAACAGGAAGTACAGAGACAGGAGTCATCTATATAAAAAACAGCAAGCGCTCTGCTTTAAGCAAGAGCGCTTGCTGTTTTCTTACTTCAACCCTTTAGGATTGATTAACGGACAATACCTCTCGATATTGGGCAGCTGCTGCAACCATGTTGCGCAGGGCAGCTACGGTTTCATCGCGCCCGCGCGTCTTCAATCCGCAGTCGGGGTTGATCCAGAACAGTTCGGGATCCAGTACGGACAACGCACGCTTAATCATCTGGGTCATCTCATCGACTTCCGGAACGCGCGGGCTGTGAATATCGTAAACGCCAAGGCCGATGCCATGATCATACGTATGCTCCTCGAAGCTCCCGATCAGCTCGCCGTGACTCCGTGAAGTCTCGATGGATATCACGTCGGCATCCAGGGCGCGAATGGAATCGATAATGTCATGGAATTCGCAATAGCACATATGGGTATGAATTTGGGTTGTATCCTTCACGGATGAGGTGGACAGACGGAATGCCTTCACCGACCAATCCAGATATGCCTGCCAATCTTCACGCTTAAGCGGCAATCCTTCACGAAGCGCCGGCTCGTCAACCTGGATCATCTCGATGCCTGCTTGCTCCAGTGCGTTAACCTCAAGTCGGAGAGCCAGGGCGATCTGATAAGCGACCAATTCTCTTGATATGTCGTCGCGAACGAAGGACCAGTTCAGGATCGTGATCGGTCCGGTTAACATCCCCTTGACGGGTTTCGAGGTCAGGCTCTGTGCATATACGGTTTCCTTCACGGTCATCGGGTTCACGAACTCAACGTCTCCATAGATGACGGGAGGTTTGACGCAGCGCGATCCGTAGGACTGAACCCAGCCGTTAGCTGTAAAGGCAAACCCATCCAATTTTTCTCCGAAAAATTCCACCATATCAGTCCGTTCAAACTCCCCGTGAACGAGAACATCCAGGCCGATGTCTTCTTGAATCTCAATCCAGGCGCGAGTTTGCTCGGCGAGGAAGGTTTCATACTGCTCGGCAGACCATTCGCCGCTTCTCCAGTTCTTCCGGGCCTGCCGAACTTCGGTCGACTGCGGGAAACTTCCGATGGTTGTGGTAGGGAGGAGCGGGAGATTCCATTTCTTCTGCTGGGCTTTGCGCCGCTCTTCAAACGACAGCGCTCGAGTTGGATTCAATCCGACAACCTTGGACGTTTCTTTCTGTACTTGTTCGTTATTCCGCAGCGATGATTGATTCATGGCGGCTACGGCCTGGTTATGCTCTTTCAGCTGCTCGGAAACGGATTCAATCCCATTATTGAGCGCGCTAGTGAGCAGCGTCAATTCGTCCAGCTTCTCATTGGCAAAAGATAACGCCTGGCGAAGAACGGGGTCCAGCTTATCCTCATGAGCTGTGGATACGGGAACATGGAGCAGGCTGCAGCTAGGCTGTATCACATATTGAGAAGGCTTCACCTTTTGGGAGAGGGTGTCCAGCAATTCCAGCTTGGCATCGAGATCTGAACGCCAGATGTTACGCCCGTCGATAAGACCAACCCCCAGTACCTTATCCTCAGGAAATCCGTGCTTGAGAAGCTGTTCGGTATTACCATCCAGGCCGTGTACGAAATCAAGCCCGATGCCTTGCACAGGCAAGGAGATGATCTCTACATAATGGCTGACCGAATCGAAGTAGGTTTGGAGCATGATCCGGATCGCCGGAGCCGCTGCATGAAGTTTTTTGTATACGGATGATACAAGCGCCAATTCATCTTTGGTTAATGAAGTAACCAGAATCGGTTCGTCGAACTGCACCCACTGAACACCTTCCTGCTCCAGCTCCTTCAGGATTACCGCATACAAATCCGTGAACTGGTCCAGCAAGGACTCGAATTGATCCGGGGTGTAGCCTTTAGACAGCTTAAGGAAGGTATAGGGACCGACAAGAACAGGTTTACCTTCGATACCTAGCGAGGATTTGGCTTCACGGTAAGCTTCTAGCGGCTTGTTGACCGTAAGATGTGGTTTGGCATCCTGAAGTTCCGGTACAATGTAGTGATAGTTCGTGTTAAACCATTTGGTCATCTCGCACGCAGCAGCACCTTGACTGCCGCGAGCCATGGCAAAGTAGACACTCAGCGGTACAGGACCACCATCGTACTTGAAACGCTGTGGCACCAAGCCAAACATCACCGACATGTCGAGCATATGGTCGTACATTGTAAAATCATGAACCGGAATAAGGTCGATGTCTTTCTCCTGTTGAATGCGTAAACGGTCCAACCGAATGTCGTCCAATTTGGATAGAAGTTCGTGTTCCTCAAGCTTGCCGCTCCAGAAGGATTCCAATGCTTTTTTCCATTCGCGATTTGCTCCGATTCTCGGATAGCCGAGATTGCTGCTTTGAACATTTGCCATCAATATCTTCGCCTCCACCAACATATTTAAATGACTGAATAAAAAAGACGCCTTTACCCCGATCAAAATATCAAGGGTAAAGACGCCTCCGTTGTGTACATACGGATGCTGCGATCTTTAACACCTCCCTATCTCCCGTAGGTAAGCAGTGTTGTCAGAATAGGCAGGTCTCCTGGCTCCAGAATCAAGGTCTGCCATGGCCTTCCCGATCAAAAGCTGATCAGTGGCATCATCCGATGGCAAACTCCTCTGTTACAGTGGCGGGACCGCGTTGGTGTTGCACCAAACTTCCCTTTTAAGCTGAAATTGAAGAGGCTTCAACATCAGCACCTATTCCCATTAATTAAATTTGATTGCTGAGTATCAAGGTACAATAAATTCCATAATTATGCAACCTATTTAAATGGAGGTTGTCTTACGCAAAAAAACCAGATCAGAAGATCCGGTTTTTCCACCCCATTAACTTGGCAGCGGCCTCAACATAATAATAATCGCCATAGATCAGGGAGACGTTGATATTTTGGTCACCAGGTCGATGGCCTGTTGCCTCTTTCAGTATGCCTTCATAATTCGGATCATCCCATTCAGCGTAACGAGTCGTCAAGGAGTCGATGATGCGCAAGGCACTTCTGCGATACACCGCGCTTTCGGTTTGCGGTACCTGATCTGCGAGCTCAAGCAAACCCGAAGCAGCGCAGGATGCCGCTGACGTATCTCGGGGTTCTGCCGCAATGAAGAGAGATTCAGCTGATTGATGGGTTGCTGCTGTTGCGGGTGTTTCCAGCCTCTCGGGTGCCGCACGAAAATCCCAGAGCGGTATGGAATCCTCCTCAAGGGACGCGATAAAGAAATGCGCCACGCGTTTCGCGGCGTCCAGATATCGGATATCACCGGTATACCGGTACGTGTTGGCCATGCCATGCAAGGCCCAGGCAGCGCCCCGGCTCCAGGCGGATTCGGGTCCGAGTCCTTGTCCTCCGAGCGCTTCCATGAATTCCCCGGTGAAGGGATCAAACCGACAAATGTGCCGAACGGAGCCGTCCGGTCTTATAAAATGCTCCACTACCGTATTGGCCTGCTCTCTGGCAATATGCGCATATCTCGGATCACCTGTCTCCTCGGAGGCCCAGAACAGGAGGGAGAGGTTCATGGTGGAGTCAATGATGGACCAGCCTTCATTCCCGTGATTCCAGGAGGTAGGTTTCACCTGATTCCAGGCACGTATAAACCGTCCCGCAGGATTGTATCTTCCAGCCAGCAGGGTAGCGGCCAGCACCCCTCTGCGCCTGGCATCCTGATCCCCGGTCAGCTTATGTTTGATTACGGCCGTCGGCAGAAACTGAAAGCCTACATCATGATGAAAGTTGCTCTCTGCAATAATGGCCTGCTCAAGTCTAATGTCCCATTCCCAAGCCCATTCCTTATACTGCGGCTGCTTGGTCATATCATACATAATCCACAGCATCCCCGGCCAAAAACCGGAGGTCCACCAATCGATCCGGGTGGAATCATAGATCCCGTTCTTAGTTGCATGGGGAACCTTGTCTGCCAGCTGCTCCGCCATGCGTGATAGTTTGGCCTCGAGTCGTTCCCACAATAACGAATAGGATGTGATCGCTTCCTGCTGTTGTCCGTTCATCGTAACCCTCCCAGAACTTATGGTATAGATCGGCTGATGTCTCGTTTCTGCTGAGACCTATTGTTCCATAGAAAGGCGATAAATTCTATACGCGGAGCAGAAGAACTATTGAAATAACAAGCCGATCCTAAAAAAACACAAGCAGCCTTCTGCACCTAAAAAAAACACAAGGGAAGCGATCAACTTCCATTGCTGCCCGTACCTGAAAACTTATAGGATAAGGATATTCATCACATCCATTTCATAAGGAGGCGAAAGCCGTTGCCGCAAATCACTATTAAAATGTATGAGGGACGCTCGGATGAGCAGAAGAGCGAAATCATTGATGTTTTTACAAGAGAGTTGTCCCGTATTATTGATCGTGAACCCGAATTCATCAGCATCCAGTTTGACGAAATTCCGATAGATGATCATGCACCGGCCAATTTGAGAAACAAGAGGTGAGCACAGATGGCCGAACCAACAAAAGCAGTAAGCAAGGCGCTGCCGGGAAAACATACCAAGCGCAAAAACATATTAGGCTTCATGTGGAAATACAGGGCACTGTATTTCATATCCCTACCAGGTCTTCTGTTCTTCGGATTGTTCAAGTATGTTCCGCTTATGGGCTCTGTCATCGCATTTCAGAATTATAATCTGTTTGCCGGCGTGACCCAAAGTCCATGGGTGGGTCTCGAGCACTTTGAACGGATGTTCCAGCATTACGATTTCTTGAAAATATTACGCAATACGCTTCTACTGGGCACGTACGACATTTTGTTTGCTTTTACAGCGCCTATTGTTCTGGCATTACTCCTTAATGAGGTTCGCCAAGTCGTTTACAAGAAGATTGTGCAGACCATTTTCTATGCGCCGCACTTTCTATCATGGGTCATTGTAAGCGGTATCTTTGTTGGCATTCTGTCTCCATCATCCGGGATCGTGAATGTGATGCTGGGCTGGTTCGGCATGGAACCGATCTATTTTCTTGGAGAGGATTCCTATATTCGTTCTGTGCTGGTGGGCTCCGGATTATGGAGGGACGTCGGATGGGGGACCATTATCTATCTTGCGGCACTTGCAGGTATCAACCCGGATCTCTACGAAGCCTCCGATATTGACGGAGCGGGAAGATGGCGTCAGACCCTCAGCATTACGCTGCCGGCATTGCTTCCTGTTATTACGATCCTGTTCCTGCTCAAGATTGGGGATTTCATGGATTATGGATTTGAACGCGTCTTTGTGTTTCAGAACCCGCTTAACATTCAATCCAGCGAGATTCTGGATACGTACATTTACAAGGCTGGCCTGCAGCAGCTTCAGTACAGCTATGCAACAGCCATCGGGGTGTTCAAATCCGTTGTCGGCTTGTTCCTGATCTCGATAGCGAACACCATCAGCAAGAAAGCGACCGGCGAGTCGCTGTATTAGAGGGGAGTGACATCCAACGTGAAATATGACAGTGCAGGCAGAAAACTGTTTCTTGTGTGCAACTATATTATCCTTACCTTTCTTGCACTCACCATGCTGTTCCCTTTTCTCAACGTGATCGCTCAGTCGTTCAGCAGCCCAGGCGCTATTGACCGGGGAGAGGTCATGTTCTGGCCGGTGGAGTTTACGTTTGCTTACTACCAGCACGTATTCAATGACGTCTCCATTTGGAGGGCTTTTGGAATCAGTGTTTATATTACAGTGTTCGGTACCTTCATTAATCTGGCAGCTACTGCCTCACTGGCGTATCCACTGTCCAGACCCGAGTATGTAGGCAGAAAAACGATCATGATCATCATCCTGATGACGATGATTTTCACGGCGCCGCTGATTCCGCAATTTATTCTGATGCGTGAGCTGAATCTGGTGAACACACTGTGGTCGTTGATGCTGCCAACAGCAATCAGTGCATTCAATCTGTTTGTGCTTCGAACCTTCTTCACCCAGATTCCGAATGAACTGATCGACTCGTCCCGTATTGACGGATGCAGCGAGGTCCGCACATTATGGAGCATCGTGCTTCCGCTGTCGAAGCCGGCATTGGCGACGGTAGGTATATTCTACTCGGTGACCAACTGGAACAAATACATGGATGCACTCTACTATATCAACGATCGAGCCAAGTATCCTCTGCAGGTGAAGTTAAGAGAGCTGCTCGTGAACGAAGGATTGACCGATACAGGCAACCTTGCGTTTGAAGCAAGCTCCCAGTCCGTGCAAGGCATCCAGATGGCGGTTATTCTGGTAGCCACGGTGCCCATCATTCTCCTGTATCCGTTTCTGCAGCGGTTCTTCATTCATGGGATGATGATCGGGTCGATCAAAGAATAATTCAGTGGAGTAGTCCAAAGCGTGATCCTAAAAAAACGACAAACCGAGCCAAAGACATTCCTTGTTCCCGCCCTGACGGCTCTCTATACTGATATTAAGTTTGAAAGCGCTATTATGAGCAACTATATTAGCTTGAAAAGAGGGGTAATCATGAGAAAAAGGTGGACGCGCGCGCTCACGGCAGGTCTTGTTCTGACCATGCTTGCTGGCTGTGCGGGTAACAATGGAGGCGACGCCGGGACCCATGCCGGTGGCGGTAAAACAGAAGGCGGGGAAGCAGCGGGAGCAACAAAATTCTCCATCTCGATGCGGACGCTCAACGTATCCTATGTGGAGAAGAATGCGGATATCAACAAGGATAAATATGTGCTGGAGCTGGAGAAAAAGACGAATACGGACCTTGATATCCGTCTCATTCCGCATAATGAGTACCAGGATAAAATGGTGCAGATGTTTGCAACGAACGACATTCCGGATGTGGTGCAGGGAACTGGCGGAATCAGCGGCCCTGAGCTGGCTGGCGCTGTCGAGAACGGAGTGTTTCTGCCGCTGAACGATCTTCTGCAAGAGCACGGGCAGGATCTGCTCAAGTTTATCCCGGAGGAAGCCTGGAAGCGGATGACGGATTCGAAGACAGGCAACATTTACGGGATTCCCGAAATTCTCTCCAATCCATCCAGACGGGCAACGTGGATTCGTACCGACCTGTTGGAGAAGGTGGGCAAGGAAATTCCGACAACGGTTGAGGAGACGATGGACGTACTCCGAGCGTTCAAAGAAGCCGGGGTGGAGCAGCCTTATGCCGGTCGCCAGAACTTCAAATATGCCGATACCTTCTTCGGCGCTTATGACGTACTGGGCTATCTGAACCAGTTCAAAGTGTTCCCGGACGGGAAGGTGAAGCCTACCTTCTTCGACGAGGAGAATATGAAGCAAGCGATTGGAATCTATAAGACAATGCATGAAGAAGGATTGATCAGCAAGGAATTCGCCACGATCGAGAGCGCTGATTTCAAGTCCATCGTAACGAGCGGCAAAGCTGGCATGTGGTCCATGAATGCCAATGAGCTTCCGATCTGGGGAACCCAGCTCACCGAGAGTGTACCGGATGCCAAAGTAGCTCTGATTCCATCTCCGGTAGGACCTGATGGCAAGGGGGGCTATGCCCATTATAATCCGGTCACCCGTTCTTTCTTCATTAACGCCAAAGCGAAGGATAAGGCGGAGGATATCGTGAAATTCTTCAACTGGATGGTCAGTGAGGATGCGGAATTGTTCTTCAGCTTCGGGATTGAAGGCGAGGACTATCAAGTAACCGATGGCAAGCCGGTCTTTGAGGTTCCGACCGATGCCGCCGGCGCGGATAAAATGCGGTATTTGAACTACTGGCTGTGGCTTGTGCAGGATACAACGTACAACAAGCGCGTATCCGAGCTGTCCGATTCCGGCAAGGAACTGATCAGTGCCTTTGATAACATGTTATCGAAGGAAGGTCGCCGCGGGATCGAGTTCGATCCGAGACTGGAAGCGATGGTTAAGTACCCCGAGCTGAATCCGAAATCGGATGAACTTCCGCCTCTGATCCTGGAACATGTCCTGCGCATGGTATACGGCAGGGAGCCGATCGAAGATTACGGCAAGGTGCTGGAAGAATACCTGTCCAAAGGCGGCAACGAGATTATTGAAGAAGCAACGAAACGATTTAACGAAAAAGAAAACGCTTTCGAATAAGCAGAGCATGTTTTAGTATAGTGTTGAAGAATGACTCCTTTGCTTGATCAAGCAGAGGAGTATCTGCTAAAGCTAAACTACTCTCGCTGCTTTCGAAAGGGGAACGGGTAATGTACCGCATTCTGGTCGTTGATGACGAACCTATGATAAGAATGGGCTTGGCGAAACTGATCACCCAGGCGGATCCTTCGATGATTCAAGCGGATACGGCCGAGAACGGCATTGAAGCATTGGAATCGATCCAGACGACACGACCGGATTTCATTTTCACGGATATCAAAATGCCAAAGATGGACGGCCTGGAGCTGAGCAAGCAGCTTTATGAGAAATATGGCGACATTACGGTGGTGGTTATCTCCGGTTACGGTGATTTCGAATACGCTCAGAAATGTATGTCGTATGGGGTTAAGGAGTATTTGCTTAAGCCTGTGACCAAATCGGTGGTACATCACACGATGAATAAACTGATGTCGGACCGGAAATCGATGCAGGAGAAACAACGAATGTATTTCCCTCTGTCCAAGCTGGAGAATTGGCTGGAGCAGCTGGAGCTCGCCGTATGGCATTTGCAAATGAATGACATCCAGGCCAAACTGCAGGAAATTGAGGATTATTGCAATGAGCGCAGGCTTGAAGCCATTCAGCTTCAGGAATTGCTGGATGAGCTCTACGCGAAGCTGATCAAGCAGCTAAACGGCAGGGATGTGTATTCGTTTGAGTCTTTGGCAGGAATGCCCGAATCGGAAGCCGGCGGGAAACGCAATACCTTTGAGGATTTCCGCCAGGCAGTGGATCAGACGGTGAAGCTCATTCGGGAGAAGCGAAAAGGCAATGCCAAGGAGCCTGTTGAAGAGGCAAAAGCTTACATTGAACGTAATCTATCCCGGGATCTCTCGCTTGACGAGGTTGCCGATATGCTCGGACTCAACCCGTCTTACTTCAGTCAGCTGTTCAAACAGATGACGGATGAGACCTTTGTCCACTACCGGATCAAAAAAAGAATGGAGAAGGCGAAGAAACTTCTCGCCATCCCGCACTATAAAATAACGGATATATCGTTCGAGGTGGGGTATGCGGATCATCCCCATTTCACGAAAACCTTCAAGAAGGTAACCGGGTATACTCCCTCTGAATACCGGGAGCTGCTGGGGATCGAATGATGCGGAGGAGTTTGTCCCGTCAAATTTTCCTGTATTTTTTTATCGTTGTATTGTTCTCGCTTACCACGGTCGGCGTTTTCTTCTACATGAAATCATCGGAAGCGATTGATGAGCAGGTAGAGAAGTATATGACCACCGTGATCACGAACGCCGCAAGACAAACGGACAATCATCTGCAAATGTTTGAGCGGATCAGCAATACAATTCTGCTGCAGGATTCCGTTAAAAAATTTCTGGATATGGACCCTAGCGACAGTTACGAACACTACAGGTTCACGAATCTCATCCGCAAGGATGTCTTTCAGAAAATTTTCATTCAATATCCGACCCAAACGCACATGATGTATATTCTGGGATTTCACGGCAGGTCGATTTTTGACCAGAATCAGAATTTCTCCGCGATGTCGATTGATCCTACCGATCGCCTCCGGGAATTGATGAAGAAGACCCCGGAAAACGGGGAATTTGTCATCCTGAAGACCAGCTTGCTGGAACAGGATCGGGATAGCGTGATTACCGTTGCGCGCAAAATCCGGGGGATGAATTCGTACGACGTAAAGGGCGTGCTTGCGGTTGAGTTCAATGAAGATCAACTGTCCAGCTTATGGAACGGCGTTGATCTGGGAGAGCAGGGCTTCTTCTTCATCCTGGATCGCGAAGGTGAAGTCGTTTATGCGCCCGAGCATGTGGATATGGACGGAATTACGGCAACGGATCTGCCGGAGCGCATTATTGCGAAGGGCGACAACCGCTTCATTGAACCGGTGCTTGGCGACAAAACGATGATCATCTCGCGCCAGTCTGAATATTCGGGTTGGAGTCTTGTCATTATGATGCCGCTGGAAGAGCTGCGTGCTCCCATTTCAGGGATTCGTTCTACCACCATTATTGTAGGTTTGGTCACGTTGATTATTGCGCTCATCCTGGCCTACAGATTTGGCAAATCGATCGTGAATCCTATTCGCAATCTGAAGAATGGCATGAGGCAGACAGAGAAGGGGAATTGGACGCATATCTCTGACGCAAAACCGCGGGAGGATGAAATCGGCGGCTTGATTCATAGCTACAATCTCATGGTCAGCCGGTTATCCGACATGATCGAGCAGGTGTACGATACGGAGCTTCACAATCAAAAAACGCAGCTGGAGCTGCAGGATATACAGCTTGAGCGTCAGCGGGCAGAGTTTCAGGCGCTGCAGCTGCAGATCAATCCGCATTTCCTGTACAACACACTGGAGACGATCAATTGTTACGCCATCGTCCAGGATTCGGATGAGATCTCGGACATGGTGGAGGCCATGGCCTTCATGCTCCGTTATTCCATTCAGACCAATCTGGAGGAGATCACGATTGCGAACGAGCTTAACCATGTGCGGCATTACATGATGATATTAAAGCATCGCATCGGGCGCGACTTTGAAATCGAGGTAGCCACGCCGCCAGAGCTCTTGCTGGAGAAAATGGTCAGGCTCTCCCTGCAGCCCATCGTCGAGAACATATTCCAGCATGCCTTTCCGGAAGGAATAGGAGCCCACGATAATCAAAAATCTTTTTATATTAGAAAAACCATGGAATGGTTTGGACAAGAACTTAAGAAAGTTATAGGCTCTGATGAAATTGGAACATTCATTGCTAACAGTACGAGAATTATAGCTTTCACAGACTTTCCGATAGGATTAGCTATTTTGCCAGGATATAGTGATCCTTTATGTTGTATGGTATCAATCTCTTACAGGCCCATAACACCATTAACAATGGCTTTCCAACGTGGTCTTCAAAGAGTAGAAGAGCACTATATCAATACTAGCAGACCTTTTAAAGTATTAATCATTGAATGTCTATCTAAAGATGACCGAATTCGAAATGACTCTAACTTAGGATGGTTGGCTATTCATCACTTATTACAATCCAGTGATCTGACATCAATAATATACAAAGAATGCAATTCAATCGAAAAGTTGAACTCTATACTAATGGAAACAACCGAAATTGATTGTTTGGTAATTTCCGCTCATGGAAGGTATGGAGCGGAAGGAATAGCAGGAATAGATGTTGGTGATGAATTTTGGATGCCAATTCCAACACAGAAAGTACCTCCCATTATTATACTTAGTGCTTGCCATGTTGCTCCAAAAGGGAAAGGAGAGTACACTATTAGCGATGCATTTTTACACGCTGGGGCACTCACTGTGTTAGGGACACTTATTCCTGTAAGAGTGACAGAAAATGCTGAATTAATGTATAACTTTTTTGAATACATTCTAGAAGTTTTAAGGGGAAGGGAAACCTGTAACGATCTTGCAGAAGTATGGAAGCGAGTAGTATTACGAAATGCAGCTGCCGAAATAATAAAATCTTCCAAAGAATTGTTTAATTGGGCAATGACCCAAAAAATAAACAATCGTATAATTTTTGAGGAGTATATAGAGCGCACAAAAAAGATGAGCATTTACCCTGGTCATGTTCATAAGCAAACAATAGAAATCATCATGCAGATTGCTGAAGAAGATGGGAAAGCTAAATATTTTGAAGAAGTACTAAGATCGCAGGGTTAATGTTTGAAATCCAATCAATGATTTCGTTATTCTTTGATATATGTACAAAATACGAGTTTTGTGAAATAGACTCTCGGGAAAACTTAGAATCATTGATTTCATACAAAAACCTTCAGACAGAGATATTATTTCTCGGCCCATATTGGTCTTTCTGGTTGCTTCTGCTTCTGCTTCTTTAAACTTACTCTAAACGGAACATTCAGTTCGTCGTCGATGTGGTATTTAAGTTCGGTTTTCCAAAGTTCATAAACAGATTACATGATAATACGTCTAAATTACCGATTCCGCATTCCTTGATTGTTCGCATTCCTTGCTTGGTTGTTCAAAGGTTTTTTCTTTCGAGTTCAATTCCAATTACATTCCAATTACTGTAAATATTCATGGTGGTTACATATACAACTATAACCATTTTTAAACCTACTATACATAACAAGACATAAGCTGTCTCACCAAGGTACCCAACTCAGTAAATAAAAAAGCCGCGGATTCCCGCGACTTCTTCAACGAAGGTGCATAAACCAAACTCGCCTTATTTGCTTAGCCTCTTCCCCATACCATATTCCACATGCGTCTGCGATGATATCCATTTTGAGGATCGACGCCGCATTCCATAAGCCACTTCGCTGCATTTTCTTTTTGACAAGGAGTAACCGGTACTCCCAAGCAATTGGACAATTCATCAATCATCCCGCAGCACCTGTTATAGTCTCGCAAATCCTCGCAGCGTTTCTTGCAGAGAATTCCATACACTTGATGGAAGTATCTCGGATTCATCATTTTGCCTCGAAACGTTCCCATTAGTTCAGGATCAAGATATGCCATCTGCCTTCTCCTTTCGCAAGCTTCTTTTCATTCTCCTCAGGATTGAATAATAAATACAGTAAACGCTTATTGTTAGCTGGTTCCGCTTCCGACAATTCGTCGGTAATAAAAGCATATGCTATGTTTCCAATATGGACAGGGTGTATAACCAGAAGGCTTCGAAATATGATGAATTAGGGCTGTTTTTGGTACTTCTGCACATAATGGCTCAAGGTAAGCAGCGGCCAGACCAGCGGATAACTGTGATAATGAATATAAAAATGTCCCGGCAAACCCGCACCGGCAGGATATGTGGTTCTCCTGCCTTCTTGTCGGTTCCACTCTATTAAACGAAGGATCCCCTGATCGATCACCTCGGTTGGATTGTCGTGAACTGCAATCAGCGCATCCAAAGCCCATGCCGTATGGACGACCGTAGAGTATGGAGCCGGATTATATTTCTTAATGAAATCGCTCCGACAGGACTCCCCCCATCCCCCGTCCTCATGCCGGATTCTCAACAGCCAGTCCACGGCCCGCCGGATCGCAGGATGATCTGCCTGCAAGCCGGCAGCAGCCATTCCAGTCACCGCTGCCCATGTGCCATAGATAAAAGACACTCCCCACCGGCCATACCAGGAGCCGTCGCTCTTCTGCTTCTTCACGAGCCAGTCTAAACCGTCTTGAATGCGCGGATGGGATAAACGCAGTTTCAAGTGATTCCCGAGCAGCTCCAGCACCCGGCCGGTAATATCCGCGCAGGAAGGGTCGGAGGCAGTTTCAGCAAAATGCGGTATTCGAAATAAACGTATAATCGACGAGGCACTGTTCTTCTCAAAAGCAGCCCATCCTCCATCATCATTTTGCATACGGAATACATATTGAATTCCTTTTCTCCATGCCGCGCTATATTCACTCTGCTGAGCTGCTAACCTGGTAAGTACGCGAATAACCGCCTGTGTATCGTCAACATCCGGATTGGCCGTGTTGCTCTCGGAGAATCCCCATCCACCGGAGGTACGATGCCGTGAGTCTCTTTCCGACTCCTGCTTCTCCAAATGCTGCAAGGAAAGAAGATACTTCGCGGCTCGCAGAATTGCGGCATCTTCCGTTGATACTCCTGCCTCCTGGAGGGTATAGGCAATCAGTGCCGTATCCCAGACGGTTGATGGGGAGTTTTGAATGTGCAGCGACCCGTCGAGCGCAGTGTAACCGAAAGAAACCAAGCCTTCTACCGCTTGCTTGATCATCGGTGAGTCCGTCTTATATCCAATGGCAAGGAGAGAATAAATCATAAAAAAGGTCGCGCTGGCATAGCTGTATTGTGTTCCGTCATTTTCAATATTTTGCAGGAGGATTAGCTCTGTTTTTTTAAGTGCGCTTCTCGACAGATAACCTTTTTTCTTTCTTTCCCGTGTGCGATTTGAACGTCTCGGTTCACGTAGTTTATGAAAATGCTGTGTTACAAACAGATGATGGATGTTGATCTCCGGAGGATGATGGAGCTTAAACTTGCGGTGGCCGAGGATCAGCAAGGAAGCAAAATGACTGCGGACATACGAGCTCCAACGGTAATAACTGAAAGAACTTGATTTGGGAAGCTGTATCAAATACAGGGGCAGCGGGAAAAAACGAGGCCAAGGATAGAACCCGTTTAGCGCCAGCATGAATTTAGTCGAAACATGGGCTTGCTCCACACCGCCATGCTGTATAATATACTCCTCAGCCTTCTGCATCATAACGTCTTCCCGGCTTGCACAACCGGATAGCAACAGGGCTGTATAAGCTTCGACCGTAGAAGACAGATGGCCCACTTCATCGTCGTACTGCTTCCATGCGCCGTTTGGAGCCTGACGCTGCTTCAGACGCTGCGCGAGCTGCGGAATTAGCTCCGGCTTGGTATCCAGGTTTTTCAGTAGAATGATCATATTGGCATCTGTCATCGGCCCCGTTTCAAAAAGAAATCTCCAGGATCCGTCCGGAAACTGTAAGGATTTGAGATGCGAAATATAGGTTTGAATCTCTGTCTGTACGGTCTTCAGCCGACCCATTGTCGTCTCAACTCCTTGCCACATTGATAGGGTATCTCGTCACAAGAACCTGTTTTTTTATCGTATGTGGGGACAAAGCATCCGGTAGAGGCGTTTAGTCTCGGGTACATCCGCATATTTTGCACCAGGCTTAAAGCCTGATTCCCATATCAGTAACCAGCAGCAGCAAATATCCTGAAAATATGCTGGGTTCCATTCCATCTCATAAAAAAAACCGGCCACTTGGGCCGGCTTCATCTCTTCACTTGATTTGGACCATGCACATTTTACAATAAACTGGAATATATTGCATATTGGCTCATATAATCATCATGATTAGGCCTGTCTCTGAGGAGTTGCGCGCTTTATGCAGTCCTCTTGTAACCTACCTTACTTAAGATTAGCAGACCATTTCTCTGCACGTGCCTGCAGATCATCCAGAAACTTCTGAATATCCGGTGCATGACCGGATGCAGCCTGGCTAATAAATCCGTTAATGGCTGGAGCGATGTCGCTCATATAGAACGGATTGGCTTCATCCATGAGTTCCGAGTGGCCAACTTCCGCGATTTCAAGCGCTTTTTTCACAAATTTATCTTCCGGTGTTACGAAATCAGCGTTTTTCAATGTGGGGGTATTCGAGAAATTTTCATACATATATTTTTGCGTCATGTAACTCGTCAAGAACTTCATCACTTCCCATGACGCATCCACATCTTTTGCATTCTTTGCCATGATGAACGGGTCGACTGCAACCCAGCCTTCGCCTTTTGGACCCAGGTTCAATACCGGCTCAAATCGGTCCAGCAGCTCTTTGTTCTGCTTCGAACGGTATTCACTCATGGTTGAACCGCCGGTAGAATCCAGCGCGATGGCAATGTTGTTCTTCTCAAGCCCGAAATTCTCGGCACCCTGGGCGTTGACGAAACCGGCCGGCGGCAGCTTGGCAGCTTCCTTCAGCCATTCCAGCACCTTCACCATTTCCGGTGTGTTGAGATGCCACTTGATGTTCTTGATATCTTTCAACGACCCTTCCGCTCCCTTCGCGCCAAAAGCAAGGGTAAGCGCAACAAAGGTAGATCCGTTTAGCGAGTTGCCGCTCCAATACAGGCCGTAATTGTCTTCACCGGTTTTCGGGTTTTTGCCAGTCATTTTCTTAGCTTTATCCAGAATTTCTTCCGGACCAGGCTGTGCGGTGAGTGTATCCACTCCCCAGTCTTCAAACAGCTTCTTATCGTAGATAGTCATCCGGCGACCAAGGGCGACAGGAATGCCAAATTGCTTGCTGCCGTCCGGGGATTTGGTGCTGTAGGAATTGTTCATGATGCCTTCAAGATAAATGTTGGGGTCAAATGAGGTGTCCTTTTCAATCAGATCGTCCAGATCCCGCAGCAGTCCTTCCTGATACCATTGGGAAGCAAAAGCTCCGCCCGTGTATAATACATCCGCGTCCCCGGAGAGCAGCATGGCCGTTTGTTTTGCTTTTACGTTCTCCCATGGGATTTGATATACCTCAAGTTTAATGTTCGGATACATTTTCTTGAACGTTTTATCCAAATATTCGTTAAGGCCGATCGTCGGATTCCCTGTCAACGCATCAATCCCGTTCTCGAGCTGCCAGCCTGCCAGCGCAACGCGAACCGTTCCTTGCATATCAGACACTTTCTCAATTTGGACGCCGCCGGTAACATCTTTTCCCGAACTGCCAGTGCAAGCGGCCATCGTAAACACAAGTACAAAAGACAGAATAAGCAGTACCGTCTTCTTCATATCAGACACACCTCCGTAAAAAATATATGAAATTCGCGTAACGCGGGATTACTGCTTGATACCGGAGAGCGCAATGCTTTCGATAATATAACGCTGCAGGAACATATAGACGACGATAACCGGAATCAGACTCGTTGTGGTTGCCGCCATAATGATCGAAGGCTGTTGATTGATCCCGTTGTTATAGGTAAACATCGCCAGACCAATCTGAATGGTGTATTTGGTAGCGGATTTCAGAATCAGCAGCGGCCACAGCATATCGTTCCAGACGCCAAGGAACAGCAGAATAACCATGGTGGCGATAATGGGAGTACATAGCGGCAGGTAAACCCGGCTGAATACGGTAATTTCCTTGGCCCCATCCAATACCGCGGCTTCCCTTAAACTGCCGGGTAATTGATCAAAAAACGCCTTGGCTAAAAAAGTACCGAAAGCATAATTCATCGCCGGCAAATAAAAAGCCAGATAATTGTCAACCAAACCGAGCTTGCTGAACAGCAGATACTGAGGAATCATCGTCATTTCGAATGGAATCATCATCGTGCTTAAGGCCAGCAGCAGAACGAAGTTTGCCCCTTTGAAGCGGAGTTTGGATAAGGCATATCCGGACAAAAGCGCTGACAACGAGCTGATGACAATGACCCCTGCACTAACAAGTGTTGAATTGCCAATATATCGAAACATATTGATGTTAGTGAAAGCGGCTTCATAAGTTCGGATCGAAGGCTCCTCCGGCCATATTTTGGGCGGGAAAGAGATATTGAGTCGTGCCCCCCAATCGAAGCTGGTCACGAGCATCCATAGGAACGGCACAATCATAATAAATGAACCCAGCAGCAGGGCCATTGTTAAAATAAGCTGTTGAAGTGTGATTCGTTTACGGCGTACAGGTTCCTTGGGTAAGGCTGAATCGATCATAGTTACCCTCCTGTCTTGTGAATTTACGGTTCCCTAAGGTTCCCGAATCGGCAAGGCGACCGAGTTAGTCTAAACTGTCTTTACGGCGGTTAAGGAGCATGAGGAATGCCGTCAGAATGAGTATGATCAAGAACAGTAAGTAGGATACGGCAGTGGCCAGACCCATCTGTGAAGCAAGGAACGCATTCCGGTAAATGTACAGCACGACCGTCATCAAGCTTCCTCCTGGATTGCCAGCCGTTCCCCCGATTAACCAGACATCGGTAAACCGCTTCATGCCGCCAATGGTTCCCATAATGAGCATAAACACAAAGATTGGACGCAAATAAGGAATCGTGATATACCACCACTTCCGGTACGTTCCGGCTCCATCCACATCTGCTGCTTCGTAAAGATCCCGAGGAACACTTTGTAATCCGGCCAGGAAAATGATCGTGTTATACCCGAGCGCGCCCCACAAACTCATCAGCACAATGCTGTACCGTGCGACTTCAGGATTCGTGAACCATCCAACAGGATCCATGCCAAACAAGCCAATAACAAAGTTGATCAGTCCCTCCTTGGACGGAAAGAACAAGAACGAAAACAAGAGGCTTGTCGCAACTCCGGATACCACATTGGGCAGAAAATATACGGCTTTAAAAAAATTACGTCCCAGATTCCACTTCAAGTTGTTAATGAGGCTGGCCAGAATAAAAGACAGTACAATACCAAGCAGAACAGACCATATCCCCATCATAAATGTGTTTGTAAGCGCTTGCCAAAATAAGGAATCCTCCAGTGCGTATCGGTAGTTGCTGAGGCCCACCCAAGCGCCCGATAAATTGAGCCCAGATGTCTGATGAAAACTCATGAACAGCGCGGCGAACATGGGATAGATGGCAAATACCACAACCCCGATAATAAGCGGGGCACTGAATAGATAGCCCATCCAGTCATTGCGTGTAAACCTGAATCTTCGTTTAGCCATACTCCGATGATCCGCAGTCCATTTCCCTTCTGGGGTGGATGACAAACTGATCCTCCTCCTTTCGTTAATAACCGGATTCATGCCGGTGATTGGACAAGCGATCATGTCCATTCTGTACATGGTTATGTGGACGAATCCGGATTATGTGTTATTCTTTTTTTCACAGATGCGAACGTAAGAACAACATAGGTGTGACGACTCCTCATCGGCAGTGTATGCAATGGCCCACATCTAGGTGTATGCCTATTCCGAATAAGGAATCATAATAAATATTATGTAAACTAAAAAACGAAGAAAACCGTCCATCTCAGATATCTAACCTGAAATTGACGGTTCATCATCACATACCCAGCATCGTCTTAAGCGTAATAAACACAACCGGAATCAGCAGCGCTGGGATTAGATTCATCGTTTTGAAATGCCGGATGCCTAGTATGCTCAAGCCAGAACTCAGAATCAAGATTCCCCTAACAATGGATATTTCGGTTAACAGCTCCGGTGTGATAAAAACCAACACAGCACCGGCCAGAACATAGAATAATCCTTGCCAACAAAATAGTACAATGGCTGATAAAATAATACCGATACCAAAGGTTGACGCCAGGCGGTAGATAATCCTTCCGCTAGATTGCCTGTCGAAAATCTGGACACCGCATGCTTAAATCGCTGTTCGATCAGGGGTCTCGCTGGAAGATTCTTTCTTTACATTTTAATTTGGGATAAAGAATAGTCTTTGCTTTCATACATCTTTATGGCAAGCATGATTTTTTTTGATTCAACCTTCGGTCTCCCTCCATTTCTTCCCCTAGCTCTAGCTACCGTCAGTCCATCTTTTGTTCTTTCACTAATGATATCTCGTTCCAATTCGGCTATGCTAGTTAACATTCTAAAGAAGAATCGTCCCATTGCTGTTGTCGTGTCAATCTTATTCTGAATGGATACAAAATTAATGCCTTTTGCTTCAAAATGTTCCATAAGTTCAACTAAATGCTTGGTACTTCGACTGATTCGGTCTAATTTATAGACAACCACTGTATCGTCTTTGCGCAAAACTTTAAGAAGTTCATCTAACTGTGGACGGTTATGTCTTTTTCTTTAAAGGTCTCATCAACCCCATATTGATTCAATGCATCGAGTTGTAATGATAATGACTGATCTTGTGTGCCAACACGTGCATAACCAAATTTCAATACAAACATCCCCTTTCATACCAAAAACGGTCGTTTTTGATACGTTAACCCTCAATACTAAGTGGCATTTATAAAGATAATTCTGATACAATATTGTTAAGCAAGAGGGCCAGATTATGGAATAATAGCTGTACTAAGATTGAAAATTTAAAATAATTTTATTAGGCCAAAAATTAGTAACCATCACGTTAACCTGTTCAAAGGGGGAAATATGAAATTGGATCCAAACATGATTAAGTTTCGAAGGCTTATATTTGAAGATTTACCACTTCTGTATGACTGGATTAGAAATGACCGTTTTGTTAACCGTTTTTGGGCTTACAACAAAAAAGAACCTTATGAAAAGGTAACCCAAGAGTTTTCTGATTATATCAAAAGGGTTGAACCAACTGATCCGTATCTAATTCTTTATAATGATACTCCTATTGGTTATATACAAACATTCAATTGGAGTGATTATCCAGTATTTGAAAAGTATGTTGATCTAACTAATTCAGCCAGTTTAGACCTATTTATAGGAGAAGAGGAGTATAGAAATAAAGGACTTGGCACAAAAATTCTGTCACGTTTTCTAAGTCAGTTTGTTTTTTCCGATGAAAGTGTAGATAGGTGTATTATTAATCCAGAGGTTAACAATAGTATAGCTATACGAGCCTATGAAAAAGTTGGGTTTCAGATTATTAAAATGGTCCCAGATATCCCAGAAGAACCTGGACCTGTTTTTTTCATGAGTTTGGATCGTCATAATTTCCAAGGATAAATATCATAAAAAGAGTGATTCTTAATCAGTATCCTGTTTATTTTGTGAAAAAATCAGCAACTTTTTATGACGGAAAACCCTGTTACGACACAGATCTTTCACTTTTTCACAAGGTTACTTTCCGATTTCATGTTAAATACTTTCAAAACGCATACCCCCGTCCAGTTTTTGATGGAGGTAAAATAAAGTTTTATTCCACAATCGAGCCCGTTTGTTGAAGAAACTTCTCCAAATGTCATATTGTTTTCCAACCGTGAAACAGTGAGACTACTATTCAATCTAAAAAAGACGTTCAAGTTCATGCTTCTGTTTTGATTAGTTATTTTTGGGGGTTATTTCTGTTCGATAAATGTTTAACTAAAACATCAAACATGTTGTTCCATCCCTGTTCAGAACCATCTCTAAATTCACGATGCGCCTTTTCAATGTCTTCTGTGGTCCATCCTTGTTCATGAGGAACCACTATTTCTTGTGTGAAAGTCATTTCGCAGCCACCATCTATGGGTTCTAATAATACGGTTATTCGGTCTATCGTTTCGCTATATTTTGGGATTTGAAATGTAAATACTAATTTGAAGGGTTTATCGATTTCAAGATATTTCCCAATAGCTTCTCCTTCTTTGGGGTCCCTAATCCTATAAGACCCTCCGACGCAAAAATCATTCTCTACAAAATTAGCTTTTTCTTCTGGATTAAATAGCCATTTACTCATCATTTCTGGGTTTACCCACGCATCAAACACTCTTTCCGCAGTGAATTCAAAACGACGTGTCATTGTTAGGGTAGTTGTTGAAGTGATCATCTCAATCATCCTATTCATAATAATTTTATCGTAAGTTTATTGCAAATACCTTAATGTTCCTCCTTTTTAGCGTTACTAAGCTCACGTTCAAGAGCGTCAAACTGTCTGTTCCAAAAATGTTCGTAAAAGCGCAGCCAATCCGTTGCAGATGATAAGGATTCGGCATTAAGGCGACAAGTATGTGTTCTACCTTTTACACTCCTATCAAGAATGCCTGCCCGTTCTAAGACTTTAATATGCTTAGAAATAGCTGCTAAAGACATATCAAAAGGTGCGGCCAATTCCGATACTGTACGTTCTTGAGAGGCAATAAGACGAACAATTTCTCTTCGTGTTGGATCAGCCAAGGCGTGGAAAACACTATCTAGATTATTATTTTGTTCAACCATATGGTTAAATATAATGAATATACAATAATAAGTCAACCACTCAGTTAAATATTAAAACCCTGATTTTTCTACTTAGATTAGAAAAATTAGGGTTTTATCTTCCCAAAAAATGTATTACCATATATTATCTGTGTTTTGTCGGCAATGCCCCATATAGTAGGTGGCTTTATTGAGCTGTTAAGTACCATAACAATTAGCTAAAACTGCCCCACTCCCAATCCGCTCCTTCATAAGCAGCGGGATAATTAATGTCATGAATAAACAAGACTGCCGACAGATCGGCAGTCTCTTTCATGCATTGCATGTATTCAGTTTTGTTCCGAATGGTTCCCATGTTTGTTCGGTTTACTATCTACAGAAACGAAGATGGGATTGGAGTAGAACCACAGATCACTATAATTTCGTTTGTTAATTTCCGCAAAACGCATCTCATGGTCTTCGATGTCCGTCTTAGGATCCATTAACGGATTACCGTTGCTTGTTTCTCCTGCTACATTGACCCCAAGGTTGGTACCTCTTAGACGGAAATATTGATCCTTCGTGGCTACGGTTCGATATGTGATCACGTTGTATCCGTCCCGATCGGTCTTCCAGTCTTTGCTTGTAAACCGTTTAACGACTTTGGTAGAATCGTTGGTACTCTTGCTATATGCAGCCGTGCCTGGCTGTGCCTTACCCGTTACATCCCCTGCGAGCAGATCGACATGATCCACCTTTACAGCATCGCCATTGTTATTTTTCTTCGGGCTTTTGAAGCGGATGGTGATCTCGATGGGCGTTCCCTTCTTAACATGAAGATCTCCACCCATTTCTGCCTGCTTGTTACCATGACGGACCTGGAAGTCCAGTGCGTTAATCAAATCGCCGAAGACAGAGAATGATTTACCTGAACGCATACCATCCAATACGCTTTGCATGTCTTGGCCTTGTATCCAAGTGTAATTCTTGGCGTATTGACCTGGCCAATATCCGCTGGAATACAACCGGTTTTCACTAATCTCAAAATGCGAATCCGAATTCGTGAAATTCCAGAACTCGCGTCCTTCTCCGAGCAAAGCATCCCATACGCCGCCAACCTTGGCGATCATGAAGTCAGCGCCGCCATAAGTTCTGTTTTCCGGCGTTGTCAGGTTTAAGCCGCCTCGATCCGGCTCCATCTGATTCCCGGGCATGCCTTCCATTCCAAATACGACGTTCGGAGCCATGTTATTGAAGTCGCGAATGTCCGCAGTGGTGTACACGGTTTTTCTAGAGGGATGGTTGAGCAAGGCGTAACTGCTATTCCGATAATTCTTCTCCAGCCAAGCCAGTGCCGTGCGAGCATCCTCCCGTGTCGTAAATGCCCTGCTTCCTTGTTTATTCCAATTCGCAACATCTGCGGGGTCGAACAACGATTCTTCACGGTTGGTGAACAGATACTCAAATTGACTGACGGCCTTCAGGCTAGATTCTGAGCCGAATTTGCCCGCAATAATACCGATACCCACATGCTCATAGGTAGGCATATCCCATTCAAACCCCGAGAAGATAATTTTGTTCTTATATTTCCCTGCTGCCTGAAGCTGCTTGATTCCGGGAACCTGGTACTGGGCCAGTCCCTGAGAGAGCGGAATAGGTCCGCCAGCAATCGCATTCCCATCTTCATCCCGTGTAGAGGTTCGAAGATGATCAGAAATTGCAATCCAGTCCAGATTGTACTCCTGAAATCCATGGTCCAGCACTTCTTGCAGGGATTGACTGGCATCATCGGATTGATAAGTATGTGCGTGGTACTCACCCGTCATCCATTTACCGTTACCTTCCGGCTTAAACTTGTAACCTTCTTCCTTCGCCGCATGGACAACCATGCCTTGCGAAAGAATGGACAAGCTGAGCGCCAAAACCATGATGGTTTTCTTCTTCAGCTGCACTTAATGGCACCTCCGAGTTGAAATAGTCACCGAACCATCTAAGCTTAATGCTCCAGGATTAGGAGATTGTCATCACAAATCGTTGATTGTGTAAGAACCTAGTCTTCAATTTTTCGACTACTAAATCTCGATGCCTTCCAGCAGGTTGAATATCCGATATTTAAAGTTTCAACACAGTAATGGTATACATATTATATATTATGTAAACTTATGAGATGACGACAATGACTATAACCTACGCAGGGCTATAGTCATTTGGGGATATCTTAGTTTTGACTGCGATCTTTTTCCCGGATTCGTGAACGACGCACCAACTTTACCTGTCCATTCACTCCAGAAGGCAATGCTGATTTTCCATATAAATTCTCAAGTGTATTCGCTGCACGTATAGTGATTTGGTTGTTCCCCTGCCCTGCATAGGACGTGATATTCCAGTGATAAGGCGGCCATAAACGGACACCGGCCTCCCTCTCATTCACATATAAGCAAGCTGTCTCCCTGATATCCTCGGCTTCCAGCCATAACTCATCATCTGATCCTAGTCGGAGTTGAGCCATATCCAAATTTACTTGCTGAGTGTAATCTCCCGCTCCTGAATAATAAGGATAGCCGGCCGAATCCCAAGAACCAAACATATGTTCCGACTCCGCATTTAGTGTCATATGACCTTCTATTATAAATGGTCCTAACAGAAAGGCTGGAAACGAGATCGCCGCCATCGGCTCCAATAAAGATACCGTCAGAATCTCCAGCTCATTCTCGCCCGCAACCAAATGCTTAGTGATATCTACACGCTTATAGTGGGAGTCCTGCCAAGTTGATGGGCGCAGGGCATCTTGCCGGACGCCATTAACAAAAATCTCAAGATTCCGCCTGCGCTGCAGGAAACCGATATGTGAAGGGATGTTCTGCTTAACATCGTCCAGAACCAGCTCTATCTCAGTCGGCCTGTCACTTCCGGATTTATTCGAAGGACCAGAACGACTCGCAGACTGCACAAGGCCTATCAATTCCTGTGTCATGGTAAACGTAGTCCGATACGTATTCACCTGTCCGGGCATCGTTGCATTCATTTTGGACTGTCGGTCATTCAAAGTGACCTGCCATTGATCGAGCAGAAGAACGTTCGGCTCAGTAGTTTGGAACTGCCATGGATCCTGCAGAATAGCCACAACTTCGGAGATGCTGTTCTCTTCGCTCCTGTTAAAGAACGTATGTTCTTGATGCATATACGAACTCTCACCAGATGTAACCGAGAATATGCGCAGCTCTCCAGGCGCAAAGGATAGAGTTGCACCATGGCTCAACTGCTGAACCTTTCCGCTCTCCAAGTCCCATTCTTCTATACAATCCTTCGCTGCTCCTGGATCCAGCCTGATCGTGACAGACTGCTCTGACCAATTCATCAGCCAAGTATGCAGTTGGTTGTCGAACATACGTTCCACATAGATCAAATCCCCATTTCGCCCATCTTCAAGCTGCCAACGCAGGGTCGGTGAAATCCTTAGCAGCCTGCTTACATGAACACAAAATCGCTCAAACAGATCTGGCAGTGGTACCTTCTCTTGCTCATCAAGAGTTGCAGCACGGTCGTTACATACTCCCTCTTCCTGGTCATGGTCACATACAGAACTATGATTGTCATCCATGATCATGGACGCTTCATGAGCCGTATCCTCTAGGGAATAATACTGTGTGTATCCCTTCCCCATTGCATATATTTCACCATGCCGCGGATGCGGCTGAAATAGCTCATTCATAAGCTTCGTCAGCTCTGGATCCTGCCGCATACGCTCGCTATGCTTCGGAATAGCCCCTACCGCAATGAGCGTTCCACCCTGTTTAACGAAGGAAACAAGCCTCGCGGCGACATCCTTGGACATCACCTGAATCCCCGGCATGATCAAAACCGAATATATGTTCTCACCCCCGCAGAATCGATACCCTGCTCCAGGAACGATTTCTGCCTCTCTCAGCTGGCATTCATCGACATAATCATAATCAATGGAGCTGCGAAGCAGGCGATCTGACAAGATTGAGAACCATTTGTCAGCAGAAGGATGTTGATCCGATTGCCCGGACAGGAACATACATTCGTACACCGTGTGGATAGGGGACAACAATAGCACTTCGGGCTTCCGCTTCGTCGAAGCACCCAGTACACTCAAACGTCCGATATAATCAGCAAAGGACTGATAATGCGGCCAATGCGGCGCATGTTTGAATTCGGTCGGCGGGAAATCGGTCTTCCGGTATCCTGCAAATGAATAATAGAATGCATGAGGGATGAACAGGTTCACACCCAGAAATGCCATGAAATTCGCATCCAGCCGCCGTTGGCGCATGGAGTAGCCGTGACCGCTTGCACCGAAGGATTCGCAGATCACTCGTTCCTTCCCGTTCAGTTGTGCGACAGAGGCCGCTGTTTTAACGGACACGATGCGGTGTGGATTCTCCTTCGTGCCGATGCCCGCCGTGAGATAATCCACCCCTGCGTAATGGAACTGCTGCAGCACCCGCGTCTGATTCCCTTGGGATCGGGCCTGTCCCCAGACCGGCTCCTCCAGCGTATGACCGATGTATAACAAGCCATATTGCTCACACCATGTCCGGATAGCTGCATGATAGCCCTCAACGTACCAGCGGGTAATCGAATCATAATATTGCTGTTTGGTTGAGCGGCTGCCATCCGCCATGCCATATAATAAAGCGCCTAGTCTTGGGACCAGATCATACCCGTTCTCCTCTTGAAACCGCTCCCTCATCCCAAATGTCCAAGCAAAAACCATGCCCGGCAAGGTAGCGCCTACATCATTCACCGCCGTTCGGATCGCCTCCACGCCGAAGAAACCATCATGGATCATAAGCCCTGGCTCGTCGGTAAACACACCTTGAATGGTGGAGCCGTAATATTTCTGCAGAGGCAGAAACGGTTCATATGCCATCTGAATGAAGGTCTGAACGGCTTCCGGATTAAGTGTATCCAGATAATACCCTTGGGCAAACGTGATGCCTTCCGCGATTTCGCAGGACCAACAGGCCAGCACGATATAGGCGTCCTCCGTAGTCGGAGTCCAATCCCGTCCCCATAAATGTGTAATATCTTCGGGATCGTCATGCAGCAGCCATTCCTCGTCACTCCGGGTAGCACGATAAGCCAGAATGGCGATTAGCTCATTATGATCATGGCAGGCAAAATCCAGCCGTAACGCTTCTGAATCTGCCGCGCGCGAATGCCTTTTCTCCTCCACCCTTAAGTAATGCATGCGATATTCCGGATGCTGCCGCGTCAGCTTACCGCCCAGCGTGCCGCTTGGCCAATTATTCTCATCGTACAGCCAAACCACCATATTTCGTTTCTCGCACTCCATTGTGCAAAATTCCAGTACCTCCATAAATGCTGGCGACAGGTATGGAATTTGCATACCATGACGAGCATGCAGAACGACACCCCCAACACCCGCTTCAAACATCGCTTGAATCTGGCTCTCCAGTTCCGCCTTCTCAAGCTCATGGTTCAAAAACCAAAAAGGCTGCGGACGATACGCGGCTTGCGGATTCATAAATTCCCGCTTCAATAGGTTGAAGTCCATACGAGCTTCCGGCTTAACGTTATTCACCTGCATCACCTGTCTTCACTCGAATTTGCGGTTGATTCATTCATGAACTCTTTCATGAGAAGTTGGATGAAGAATCCCCCGACAACGGAACGATTCTGGAAATTCATCTGCCTGCCGGAGATCGTGTCATACCAATCCGTTACCGGAACGCGAGCGGAGGTCTCATTCATGAAATCCCATAAAGGCGAGATCAATGATTGGAACAACTCCGGCGTAGTGCTCATAGAAGCACACCATACCAGCCAATCGGATTTTGTATACGTATCGCGGCTGTCCAGCGGATAGCCATATCGATTCTGTTGCTGCTGGTAATATGCCAGCTCTTGAACCGCAACCTCTTCCGGAAACAGGTGCAAACCAAGCAGGCGGTCCCACACCAGATTGTATTTCATGCTCCATGAATCGTTCGGACTGTCAAAAGTCAGTTTATAGTGATCTCCGGCATCAGCCATGGCTACCCATTCATTGGCCATCTTCTGCGCGGCCTCAAGGTAAACGGCTCCTTCCTGTAAATTGAGTTTGTCGCACATATACGCATAAGCAGCAATGCCCAAGATCGCCTTAATGGAGAGGTTGGCGTTGTGTGCCAAATGTCCGGCAAAATCATCGGTACACAGCTGATTTTCAGGATCAAGTCCGTTCTGAAGTAAATACCCCGCCCATTTCGTAAGAAGACCCCAGTGTTCCCGGGCAAACTCCGCATTTCCCTCATACTTGCTCACCGCCGCAGCCATCAAGAGCATGTTCCCGCATTCCTCAATCGGCATTTGGTACTCAAGCTTGTTCTCGCCGTAAACCTGTCCGTTAGCCTTAGGATAAGTCCCTGCGTCATGCGGGGCAAAATCAAACGTCCAATCACGGCTCATGGCATATCTATAAATCGGACGCATCATGCCTTTAATCAATTCAGGGTTATATCGAAGGAACAACGGAATCGACGGGTAGCTGACATCGACGGTAGCGATGCATCCATTACTGAAATTCTCTTTGGAGAAAAATAGAACAGATCCCGCTTCATCGGTTACCAATTTATGCGCGGCAATCGCCTGTCTGTACGTTAACGCCAGGATATCCCTATACTTCTCACCGCCTGCGGCTTGGCTCTCGGTCAGCAGTTCCCGATTAAAGCGATCACATCTTCGCTGGATCTCTTCATATTGCTGGGCGCTCATTAACAGCATGTCGCGGAACGTTAACCCGCTTCGTTTCCAGTACGCATCCAGCGGTTTGTGAAAATATTCGATAGCGTGAACATCGTCATACGCAAGCATCAGGTACTGAGTCACTGGCTCTTCCTGGATGACACCCATATCAATCTCTGCTGCCATGATCGGCATGTTATCGGAAACAGCTCTCGGCTTCTGAGTATCATCTTCCGCTGGTAATTGACCGCTTAGAACATACGACTCGCGAGTTGATGCGGAATGAATAACCGTCTGGATATGAGGCGTACGAGGAACCGCCAAATAGACGTATCCCCAATCAATTCTCGTATCGTCCCCGGCAAGTTTTAGAACCGGCTGTTCCACGGTGCCCATCGACATGGCATTCCATTGCCCATCCATCACATGATGCTCCCAAGTCACCTGTTGATCCGGTGTATGTACACACCATTCGCCTGTCACATCGAAATAGATTTTCACTTGATGTGATGCTCCATCCATAGAACGAACCTCATACGTCACATAGGTGACTGGCCTTGATAACACATCGAGATCATCCAGCAATAGAGGTGTGGTGAACCGAACCTGAAGCTCGATGCCTTCCCCCTGAAACGTATACCGGGTGGTTACTGGCTCGACCGTCAGATCGGTTTGATCAAGCGTCTCAGGTTCTTGGAAATGGGTTGAATCCTGCATACCCACTCTCCCCATAAAGCGTCGGGTCTTGCCATCAATGATCGCAAGTCCCACCATACCATGGATCTTGTTCGTCCAATGCCGGGTATGATCATCGTACAGTTGATCCGCAGCGGACCATACGCTGAAATAAGGATCTACGGTTACCAGAGGTACGGACGGAGGTCTAAAAGGTCTGAAATTTGTTGTCATCTACATTCAACTCCTTTAGTTTATTCTTCATGACGCCAAGGATATCCTTGCGATTGGGAACATAATACGGCGAAAGGCCTCGCCCTCCTTGTGCGTCAAGGTGCTGCGAAGCCTTTTGAGGTTTGCCGGACTCCCTTATTAAGGGAAGTCATGATTACGGTCAGTTCGGCATTTGGACAGTCACTACTTCTTTTCCTTGCAGATTTTCGTTCGTGAACTGCATGGCTTTCTCATATCCGGTGTTTCGGAGCTGCTCGCGAAGGTCGTTAATGATGCTCATCGCAGCTTCATCCGATTTGGCAAACACTGCTTCCTTCCAGGCATCTCCCATTCGATCCATCGAAGGTTTCAACATCTCCCATTCCGGTGCTTTCGTAATCACATCACCCGGATTATACGCTGTAATGACATGAATACCGTTCGGACGGAGGATTTTGCGAGCTTGCTCCATGGCATCAAGCCGTTCCTGTTCGGCCCAGATATCTCCCCCGGCAGCGGAATTAATACGGTCCAGACCCGTCAGTGATTCAAGGCCGATGCTGATACCCTCGTTCTTGCGTTGCTTCATGTTGGTGTCCGTGCTGAATTTGTCAAACCATTCTTGATTGGCAGCAGGCTTGCCGTCCTTCATGTCCCAGTGGACGCCCTGCACCCCGTACCGGGCCAGCATGAAGCCTTCGTCCGAAGCCATGAAATCGAGAAATTTCAACGCTGCGTCCACGCAGGCGCCCTTGCAGTTCTTCGTGATCGCTGTCACGTTATTGCCTTGAATACCAAGATCCACCGGCCGGTTCGGCTCAACGTCCGCCCGCTCCAACGGACCGAGTGGAATGTAGTCACTTTCTGGATGGGAGGTGACATATTCCTTGGAGGCGTCCAGTATAGCCGGGTAATGCGCGGCTAGGATGGCGATGCGACCTTGATTGATTTTCTCCTTGGCGATCGGATCTGTCTGAGTAAAGGCTTCAGGATCCAACAGCCCTTCCTCAACCAGCTTACGATAGAATAGCGTGTATTCTTCATAGCCTTTGGTGAAGAAGTCACGTTCTACCGTTCCATCGCCTTTGTCAACATAGCTGGCCCCTGAGTAGAACATGGTGTTGCCGATACCCACGGCCCAGCCGTTGCTGAACCCGCCAAGCGGAAAGACCGGCTGGCCGTTCTCCTGCAGCTTGGCGTCCTTGATTTTTTTGAGGAAGTTATAGAAATCCTCCTTCGTCACGACAGACTGCGGATCGACGCCGACCTTCTCGGCGATGTCCTTGCGAACGTAGAAGCCGTAGAGCCAATCCATGCCGTCCTCGTTGGTCGCAGGCTGATTTTGGAGGAGTAAATATTTTTTGCCGTCATAAGCATCAATCGCTTTTTCGTATAAAGCAGGCGGTACATTTTCTTCCGCTATGGATTTGGACAGATTCGGGTAATCCTTCAATTTGTCGGATATATCAACCAATTGTCCTTCCTTGGCCGCCTTGATGATGCCGTCCAGCTCCCCTCCCCATGCGGGACCGGTATAAATATCCGGCAAATCCTGCGTGGCGAAGATCTGGTTGACCTTCTCCGTTTCACTGCCTTTGGTATATTCCCACTGAAGGGTAACACCGGTCTTCTCCTTAATGACTTCCTCCACAGGAGTTATCGTATCGGAGCCGTTGGAACCGTTCCAATTGTGCAGTATTTTGAGTTTGTATGAATTCTCTCCTTCAGCGCCTTCTCCGTTATCTCCGTTCCCTGATGAATTCGTGCAGCTGATCAACAAACCGCTTACCATGATGGACACGAGCAATAGGGATATGCCTTTCGACCAAATCCTGTTCAAACCAATCGCCTCCTGGAATATGGATTTCCATGATCTTGTTACAAGCCTTTGCAAATTCCGGGTCAGGATGACCTAACCTTTAACCGAACCGATCATAACCCCCTTTACGAAATACCGCTGCAGAAATGGATAAATACACAATATCGGGAAGACCGTGATGACAAGCAAGGCCATGCGGAGCGATTCTGGCGTTGCTCCTGCGCCGCTGGTACCTCCAATCGTCTGTCCGCCCTGCTGGGCTGCGCGCTGCATCGAATTGGATAGCGCCTCTGCTTCCGTCAGCATTTCTTGCAATAGAGTCTGCACCGGAATCAAATCCTTGTTGGATACGTAATAAGCACCCGAGAACCAGTCATTCCAATGCGACACCCCGATAAAGAGCGAGATGGTGGCCAGCACCGGCCCGGAAAGAGGCAGTATAATCCGCAGGAAGATTTGAAAATCGCCATACCCGTCGATGCGGGCCGATTCCTCCAGTTCCTCCGGGATCCCCTGCAGAAACGTCCGAATGATGACGATATGCATGAAATTGAACAGCATGGGCAGCACGTATACCCAGAAGCTGTTGATCAGATGCAGTTTCTGAAGCGTAATGAAGAACGGGATGAACCCGGCACTGAAAATCGTAGGCAAAAAGATATAAAAGGTAAAAAAGGAACGGCCCGGCAGCGTCTTTTTGGAAAGCGCATAGGCCATAAGCGTAGACAGGACCACATGCAGGAAGGTTCCCAGCACGGTGCGCATGAGCGTAATTTGATACGCTTTCCAAATGCGGGCGTTATCGAACACCTGGGCATAGTTTTCAAGCGTAAATTTACGAGGAAGGAAATAAATCGCCCCCTGCATCGAATCCTTGCCGTCATTCAGGGAATAAGCCAGGATATAAATAAACGGGTAGATCATGGAGAAACCAACCAAAGCAAGAAAGGTATAGTTCACGATTGAGAACAGGGACCATTTGCGTTTCATAACGTCACCTCCTTAGAACAGGGATACATCACTGACTTTGCGGGCGATCCGATTGACGGTCAGAACCAGGATAAGCCCGATAATGCTTTGGAACAGTCCGACAGCCGCGGCGTAGCTGAGACGCCCTTCCCGGATACCGGAGTTGATCGCGTGCACGTCGAGTACGCTGCCCATGCTCGCGGTTGCAGGTCCATTCAGGAGGAGCAGCTGCTCATAACCCGCACTCATCAGATTGCCTACGGCGAGAATGAATAATATGATGGCCACATTGCGGATACCTGGAAGGGTTATGTGCCACATCTGCCGAAATCGGCCTGCGCCATCCATCTTGGCTGCCTCGTACAGCTGCTGATCGATACCCGCAATGGCGGCCATAAAGATAATGGAATTCCAACCGATGTTCTTCCAGATATCGGAGCCCACAATCATCTGATAGAACCAGGTGGGGTTGTTGAGAAACTGGATCGATTCCGTTCCTAATGAACCCAGTAAGTCATTGACCGGACCACCATACGGAGTAAGCAGTCTTTGCATCAACGTGACCACCACGATCCAGGATACGAAGTACGGCAAGTAAGATAGGGTCTGAATCGTCTTCTTGAATTTCAGTTTCCGGACTTCATTTAACAGGAGTGCAAGAATGATCGGCATCGGAAATCCGATCAGCAGCTTCATGAGGCTGATGATGACGGTGTTGCGGATGATGTCGCCGGATTGATAATAATTGAAAAATTGTTCAAAGTACTTGAAGCCTGCCCATGGACTCCCCGTGAATCCGCCGACAAAGGTATAATCCCTGAAGGCGACTTGAATTCCATACAGAGGCACGTAGGAGAACAGGAAAAACCAGACAATGCCGGGCAGCATGAACAAATAGAAAAGCTTGTGCTGCCAGATTCGCTTCATCAATCGATGGTTTGTTATTCGTTGCTTAATCACATTCCCACCTCTCCTTTCTCATGGGGGGCGGATAGTCGCCCCTGCTTATACCTGCGGTAATTTTAATCGCAGCGTGATGATTTGAAATGGCGTGAAGGCTAATGCGATCTCCGATGAATCGGCAATCGGAAGCGGTGAAAGGATGTTCTCCATCAGATCAGCCATCCAGGCTTCGAGTGCCTGGAATCCAAGCCGGAGGGCTGCTTTGGCATGAGTTCCGGAAGTTTCATACAGCCGGATGATGATGTCATCGCCATCCTCGGCTTTCTTGACGGATTCCACCATGATGTACGGATGGTCCGGCTCCACAAATGCTGTCGTATAAGGCAATTGTCCGTTCTCCGGATCGGGCGGAGATGACATGGAAACCGTTCGAAGCGGGATGTTCAGTTCATGACCTCTTCGATAGACTTCGGCCTGCACATGGTTTCCTGGATGCGGATATAACGAATACGTGAACGCATGTTCTGCACGATCCGCTGCCGGATCCGGATAGGAGCTGCTGCGCAGCAAGTTCAGATCCAGCACGTTCTCGATGGCCCTATGGCCATACTTGCAATCATTGAGCAGTGCGACTCCATAATCCGGTTCGGACAAGTCGATCCATTGATGTGCGCATATCTCATCCTTCGCGAAGTCCCACATCGTATTGCGGTGAGTCGGCCTACTCAAGCTGCCGAACTGGATCTCGCAATGGACCTGATCGGCACGGATATGAACCGGAAAAGAGGTGCGCAGCATTTTACCGTCTTCTCTCCAGTCCGCGCGGGTCTCGAAATCAATCCGCCGGCTGCCCTCTGTCAGAACAACGGTTTGGGAGAGCGAGGACTCCCCGTAGCTGTATTCGAAGAACAGCCCGATTCGTGGACCATCGCGAAGCTCGCGGATGCGGCGCAGAGTTAACGGCATGCCCGGATTTACTGCATAGTCATGACGGAAATCCCAAGCGTCCCCATTGTCATGATAGACGCGAAGGTCATTGCCCAGACGGCCTTGCGGGATGACTTCACGAGCCTCGGCTTTATCCAGAATCGAGAGGATGGCACCGTTTTGATCAAATTGCACGATAAAGGTATCGCTCTCTATGCTGTGTCCTTCAGCTGTAACACGTATTCCCGAATCCCAGGTTTCCGGAACCATCTCAATGCTGGACGCTGCTTCATCCTCTGAGCTTTGATCAACTCCATCTGCGATCACGGTATAGCCCATAGACGGAACCCGCACTTTGCGCCATCGTCCTTCCATGTGAAGCCATTCCTCTCGTGTCCAAGGCAGTGAATTGAATACCACGATCCTTGCGGAGCCATCGTCTTGAGATGTAATGTGATCGGCTAAAAAGCTGTAGGTGTCCGTGATCATGGCTTCTGTCTGCTGTAATAGTTCCTCATACCGTATGAGCGACTCATCGTACACACGCTGGATGGAAGAGCCCGGAAGGATGTCATGGAACTGATAGAGAAGCACTTCCTTCCAGATCGTCTCCAGGGGCTCGGATGGATATGACCGTCCTAACCGGGCGGCCGCCAGTACGGAGGCGAACTCCAATTCGCGCAGCGCTTTCTCCATCTTGCGATTATACCGCTTGCTTCTAGCCTGACTGGTGAGGGTACCTTGATGCTTCTCCAGATAAAGCTCGCCGCGCCAAGTCTGGAATCTCGCCCGCTCTTTATTCAGCCGTTCGAAGAATTTCCACGAAGGCTCCTGCGTGACGGGGGACAGGCCCAGCAGGTTCTTCTCTCGTGACAGCCGCTCCAGATGCTCCTCACCGGGACCGCCGCCACCGTCTCCGATCCCGAAGAGCATCAGCGCATGACCGGATACGTTTTTATCCAAGTACTCTCGCTCTGCCTTCACGATGGAACGCGGTGCCGCCGGACTGTTGTACGTATCCTCGGGCGGCATATGCGTCAATACAGCCGAGCCGTCGATCCCCTCCCACAGAAAGGAATGGTGCGGATACCGATTGTATTCGCTCCAGGAAAGCTTCTGGGTCATCATGTAATCGACGCCGGATTTCTTCAATATTTGAGGCAAGCTGGCGGAGTATCCGAACACGTCCGGCATCCAGAGCGACTTCATCTCCAGCCCGAATTCCTGCTGAAAGTAACGTTTGCCGTATAAAATCTGGCGCACCAGAGATTCGCCCCCGGGTACATTGGTATCCGACTCCACCCACATGGCACCTTGGGGTTCCCATCTGCCTTCGCGTACCCGCTCCTTGATCTGGCCATACAGCTTGGGATAACGCTGTTTGATCCACTCATACAGTTGGGGCTGGCTTGCGCCGAACACATAATCAGGATAGCGTTCCATCATGCGCAGCGCGGTTGAGAACGTTCTGGCTCCTTTACGGATCGTCTCCCGGATCGGCCATAACCATGCTAAATCGATATGCGCATGGCCAACGGCGCTGATCGTGAGGACATGATCGCCTCCCTGCAAGCTCAGCTGCTCACCCAATCGTTTTTTCGCTTGCTCTAAGCACTCTTCTGAAAACTCTGCCAGCAGCATAGAGACGTCATAGAGCGTCTGATACATCCTCTCCTTGCGGGCGCTTCCGTCAGGAAGCTGCTCTGCCGTTTCCAAGAGCACCTCCGTATCGTAGTAGAGGCTTCGGATATCCTCCCGGCTGACCGCAATCACTGCCTCTTTCAATGTTCCTCCCCGGTAGTTACCGAATAAATCGTTATTGCCCCCATCAGCCCACACTTCAATTTCCTGCCCGTTCATAAACATCTCATGAAGCTGGACAACACGCTTGCCGGGGAGCCCTAATGAAAAATCGAATTCAGAATTAACGGTGGTCAATCCTTGTACAGGTGATCCTTCTTGATCGACCAAACACAGCTCACCGCTCACATCCAGCAGCAGGACAACGTTTTCGCTTGGGCTAGCTTCCGGAATCCTGCCTGAAAATCGAAACCAGGCACAGTCCCACAACAATCCCCATCGCTCTCCATGAGCGAGTGTAACTTCCGTGCCGGACATTCGCTCTTCGTAAGTTACCGGCTCGGGAGTCACCCATGCCGTCACGTCCAACTCGGCAACCGGCTTATAAATGGCCTCCCGAAGTTTATCCAACATCTGTTTTAACGGCTCTCGTCTGATCGGTTCGTATGGCATGATGATCAACTCCTCTCTATTACATCAATCTGTTGCAGGATCAGGAGTTAGGAGCCCAATTGACATGAAGCTCTGCATTGTTCTCGTTCCCATGCTCGTATCGAAGATGCACCGTCATCGACTCTGGATCCCACTCCCAGATCGCAGGTATCGCTTGATCTTGGACCACATAGTGGGCGGATATCGGTTCGGCCGGACAATACAGCCGCGCTGTTGCTTGCATGTTGGCCGGACCTTTTGCTACAAATCGGAATCCTGCGGCGGATTTGGACAGACCTTCAATGCGGGAGGAAGCAGCCATGACGGATACTTCCCCAACTGGTGGACGTCCGGCTTCAACATCATAGAGCAGTGCTTGTTCTCCGGCATTCAAAGCCACCTGGCGCAGAACAGGCAGTTTCGAGTCAAACAAGTCAACAACCGGGCCTGGAATGACCAGCCGTTCATCGTTGACCGATTCATCCAGCGCAGAGGCGATAATGTAAGGCCCGCGTTTGATCTTAAAATACGGCTTCGGATGCCATTGGAGATCTGGCCCGTGAAGGGTCTGAAGTGTTTCTTTCACGGACTGGCGCAGGCGGTCAGCCCCTGTCTTGGATAGGGAGAAGCTTTCCGGATGCTCATCCAGCCAGCAAACCGCTCCTTTTCCTATCCGATGAACGCCCTCTCCCATCCCCTCAAGGCCAAGCTGTTCAAACAAATGCGCTCGAGGGGAGATGTACGTCGTTTCGTTATCTCCCACTTTGCTGTCCTTGCCGTTATGGTTCCACCATCCACGAATGCCGTGATAAGGGTCACTGTCATCGCCGACGTAGATTAACGCCCCGCCATCGTGCACCCACTGCGCAAGTGCATAATGAATGTCCGGATACTCCGGCTTGATGAATTCATAACTCAGCACAAGCGCGCGATAGGATGCCAGGTAACCCGGATACCGCCTCACATTATCGAGCTGGAGCGGACGAACCGGAATTCCGTGTTTCAGCAGCGGCAGCGCAAGACCGTAAAAAGGGGAGAAATCCAGCAGCTCCGTATCGCCATTCTCCTGGAACCCCTCAGGATCCGTGCCATCGTATTTACCGGCTTCGGGTGCTTTCGGGTCGGGCTTCATCCGCTGAAACATTGCAGAGTCTGCGATCAGAACACCCACTTGTAACGAATCGCCTTCTGTTTCCATCACATCCTGATCCATATTGCCGAGCGTGTGCATGACCTGCAGCAGCGTTGTTGCATAGTCAGCCGGGATATGCTCCT
This sequence comes from Paenibacillus glucanolyticus NBRC 15330, assembly GCF_004000885.1. Taxonomy (GTDB): domain Bacteria; phylum Bacillota; class Bacilli; order Paenibacillales; family Paenibacillaceae; genus Paenibacillus_AQ; species Paenibacillus_AQ glucanolyticus. The sequence continues at coordinate 209,692 of NZ_BIMC01000001.1, read as the reverse complement.
TGCCAGAGCCATGATCAGATGGATAAGTTCCTTTAAAGATTCTTCGCGGCCAAGGTGAGACTTCGTAATGGGCGACACCCGGATGCAGAAGCGAGGCAACAACGGTCTTTAAATAGTTCTGTTTGTAATCCGTCCAGGTGTGATTCGGATTATCTTCGATCGGATCATGCAAGAACCACATGCGCCGGTCCGTTCCCCGCACCAGCTCCTGCATGACGCCGTATTCAAGGTAAGCGGTTTCAAAAGTGCGTTCCTTGCGCACCCCTTCATACACATTGGAGGTCCTCGATGTACCCGTCCAGATTTGGGCGATATAGCCGTCGATGGATGGAAGCTCAAGGAGCCCGGATTGCGGACTGACAATTCGCCACTGCGTGTAATTGATCAGGCTATGGGTCGGGACATAGAACCGAAGCACGCGGCCGTAGCGTCTTAACGCATAATCCTTCATCTCGGCACATAAGCGGTCCAGAACGCGGGTATATAAATACGCTTTCAATTTCGAAGCTCGATATTGTGCATCAGGCGATGCGTGAGGTGGAATCCACGGTTCTTTGTAATACAACTGCCACTCCCGTTTGAAAGCCTCTGAATATCCCCCGTTCACCCAGAATTCAGGCTCCTCCAGATGGATGGCCTCCACGCCGGCATCAACGGCAATGCGTATTCGATCTGCTATATAGCGGCCGAAGGAAATGGTGGGCACCATGTAAGGAATAACCGGCTGATCGCCGTGAAGGATCATCTCCCCGTGACGGTCCATTTGGGCTTCATCCCAATGCGAACGGCCATCAACCTCGCCATCCAGGTAGCTGTTGTATGTTCCCCAAGCGACTCCTGTCATCAGATGGACGACGTATCCTTTTTCCTTCCATGTCTGAATACGTTCCGGCATCGTATCATCAATCCCGTAGACCATCACAAAGTCGGTCTGCAGATCATAATCGGGATGATACGCAGCCGATTCCTGAAATCCGGTCCGTTCTTCCTTTCGATCTCTTGTCACATGCTTAGCCTCCCTGCTCGTGTTGGATATGGGTTGCGTGTATGATTATCCATCATTTTCTAGAATATAATATATAATATTAATATATTCAATATGTTTTTTATATCAGCATGAAAAAAGCCTTCTCCGCTTTTATACGGAAAAGGCTGTTCTTCTTCGAGCATATCAGGTTTTGGGAACGGTCCCCGAGGTTTGACGTATCACCAGTTCGGGTTCGATCAACACTTTGCTGTAACTCTTCATTTCTCCTTGGTCACGCAATATGTCCAGCAGCTTGCTGGCCGCCCGGTATCCCATATCCCGCTCGAATTGCTTAACATGTGTAAAGATGCTGAATTCCTCCACGATGGAAGTGGGGTCATCGAAGCTTACAATCGATACATCTTCCGGTACGCGTAGTCCCGCTTGCTTCGCCATCTGATAGATCTGCACACCCAATCTTCCGTTAAGCGATATGTATGCCGTCACCATTCTGTTTCGGATATAGCGGTATAAGGGGTGGGCTTCCGCATCCTTCAGCACGCTGAGCGGCTTGAAGTCCGTAATCATATGAGCCGGATTGATCAGCGCGCCCTTGTCTTTCAATCCGTCCATATACCCTTCGATCCGCTCCTGTACCGTGACGGTTTGAAGCGGAGAATCCGAGCAGATGGCAATATCCCGGTGACCAAGCTCCCACAGATGCTCAACCGCGAGCCTTGTGCCGATTCTTCCATCGGCCGCAATATAATGTGTCTCGACTCCGGGCAAATACCGGTCCATGAGTATAAACGGAAAACCGGATAACTTCATGCCGAGTATCTCTTCGTTATAATTCTCCTCATCAACCGGGAAGATAAGCAGTCCTTCTGCGCCCAGCGCTTTCAGTTCTTTAATGGCGTTCTTTTCCTTATCAAGCTTCCCGTCGGTCAACATGATCATGCTGCGATAGCCTTTCTCATTCAGAGCTTGCTCAATGCCATCAATGAGCCTGATGGCAAAATAATCATGGATGGTCGGCATAATCACGCCAACCAATCCGGTTGTTGTTCCTTCCCTCCCCTTAATCGCAACCGCGGCCGTTGATGTCGCCGGCGGAATATCCGCTTCTTCCGCTACAAAACTGCCTTTCCCCGGTACGCGGGCAATCAATTTTTCATTCGCTAATCCCGTTAAGGCATTCGCCACCGTGATTTTACTGACATGGAACTGATCCATCAGTTCCTTCTCTGTCGGTATGCGATCACCGGGCTTCATATTTTCTGATGCTATAACGTGTCTGATATAGTCCTGGATTTGTTGATACAGTGGAATACGATCATTTGCACTCATTCTAATCACATCACCAATTCATTCATAATATTTGAAATATATAATATATCCTTACACATACAAGCGCAATAAACAAGCGTGAGCATATCCGCATTTAGAAACGTCACAACCCCGTTATCATCCTCTTTTTTATAAATGACTGATTCCCAAGAACGGTAGGAAGTTTTGTCGAATCCCTTGAAAAGTTATATTTGTATATATTTAATATGTGTTGTGATGCGATGTGTTCATGGCCAACCGGCCGCAAAAGGAGGACAGATGTTGCAGATACACACGCTCCAATTTTGAACCATAACAAGGAGTGAATTCGCCATGGCTCGTAGATTCACGCTTCTCTGTTTAGCCTTCCTCTGCGCTTTTTCCTTAACCGCTGGCGCAGCCTTCGCTTCCGAAGCGGATGTACAATCCGCTAAACCTGACGGCTCCACAAAACGCGAACTGCCAAGTTTCAAGAAGCCGAAGCATCTGGACGTTGCCGATATTTATGATGCGCCAGGTGATGTCAAATTGCTGCTAGGGACCTTGCAGGGAATCGTTAACAGGGAACAACCCCGAATCTATCTGATTGAATCCCAGGAAGAAGGCAAATGGACCTGGCTTGAGGATATGGACGTGCCTTACACGCTTCATCCAGATTATTGGGAAGTGTTCTCTGCTTATCGCAGCGAAGCCAAAGGCATGATTGTATATGATCCTGAGGTACCTGATACGATTAATGTCGCTACCACGCTCGCAGGACTGAAGAATGCCGTGGTTGCCAGCCCGGAGCTGGCCGTCAAATTGTCGAAAGCTCCGTATAAATTGAAGATCCTTGATGATCTGCGAGGTCAATTCGATAATCGAATTGACGCTTACACCTGGCAGTATGAGAACCTGTGGAAGCAGACGACACATCAGATGTTAATCGGACTTGATCCGGATACAGCCATTCGCATTCCTCCAGGTCTTCCTGAATCATTTGTTACGATTGCCGAGGAGAAGGAGCAGGTTCGGGATGCAAGCAATCGGAATACGTATTCACTCGACCTGTCCTCTCTCCTGGGAACATCAGCAGTTTATCTTCGCTTTGATGATGCCTTCACCCAGGATGGTTGGGGGCCTGCGGTACACGAAGTAACGGTCAAAGCTGACGGCACAGAGATTGCGCACTTCATTGCAGGAACCCCGGAAGAAGAAGCCTATCTCTATGACAGACAGAATTCCAAATTTGCCGAAGGTCAAGGCGGTCACCGCTTCGCCGACAACGGCAATTATTTTGTATATAAATTCTCCCCTCCTGCCGGAACGAAGAGCTTGACCGCCGAAGTGGATATGTGGAACCAGTACAAGGTTTCAGCCGGGAATATTCAGCCACCCTCCGCCGAGCAGCGTGAACCTTATGCGTATTTAAGAGATTACGCTGTCGCCAATAAAGCAATGGTATTCTGGCTGGATTCCAACGTGCCTGAGCAGAAAGCGCTCTTCGAGAAAATCATGTCTGATGTCAAACCGGGTACCCCTTATCTCGGCTGGTTCAGCAATGATGTAGAAGGCGAGTTCAGCTCGGTCGAGATTGCGTCCCGTTATGGCGTTTATGTTCTGGCGGCGGATTGGTTCAGCAATCTGACTGTTTTCTCGGGAACCAAGCCGAATTTCAAATTGGCGAAAACGCCTCCCCGGCCCGCCCTTGAGAACAAAATCTATGTGACCTATACCTTTACCGAAGGCGATAATTTTCAGTATAATCAGCATCGCATGCGCGTGATGTGGGATGATCCGGCCAGAGGCAAAGTTCCGATTAACTGGACTTCCAGCCCGCTGCTCTACGAGGGTGCCCCTGCGATATTGAATTATTATCTGAACACGGCAACCGAGAACGATCTGCTGATTGCAGGACCTTCCGGTGCCGGCTACTTCTATCCGGGTCCCTGGCCTGATGCAAGCTTCCGACCATTCCTGCAGCAGACAGAACAATATTTGAAAAAGACAGGAATGACGATCCCTTACGTGCTGAATCGGGTTGACAGTCAGAACATCCCGCTCACCCCGTTTAAAGCATCCGCTTACGAGAAGGATTATAAGGCGCCCGGACTTTTCATTAGCTATGAAGACAACTATGGGATAGAAATCCTTGGCGGGAGCATGCCCGTCTCTACGATTCGCGGCATTAGCACCGCGCAAGACGGATTAAAGGTCCTTCAAGAAGCGAAAGCGAATTGGGACGGTAAATCGCCGCTGTTTATTTCCTTCGGCTTGCTCGCATGGAGCATGACCCCTTCCGATGCACTGGCGCTTACCGAGCAGCTCGGAACGGATTTCAAAGTGGTCCGTGCCGATCATTATTTCTCCTTAATACGAGAAAGCTACAACTTACCGGCTGCCAAGTAGTTGGTGGCTTACTAGCACTCAGGAAAATTCATAGAGGCGTCCTAACCTGAGAAATCGGGTTGCGACGCCTTTTGTACATGGTGCTTATTACGATAAACACCTGCCAAACATGATGGCAACGGCATTTTCGGAGATATATTTAATATCATTAATTACAGTTAATTAATCACGTTAAATATAAATAATTAATCACATTAATTGTAATAGTTAATTACATTAACTATTGATGTAATGTCCTCCTTATAGTTTGATTCCATCCATTCAGTGCCCTTTCTGATGGAACTGTGACCTGGTTTGAGATGCTCAATGTACAGGCGCGATGCAAGCGTGCCTGTTTCTTTTTTTGCCCAGCCAGGTTGTAGCCCATGATTCCAATAATTATTTCTTGGGTAATCGCAAAAACCACACACATTCGACATAAGGCATGTCGTTGCTCAGAAATGAACCATCCGTCATACTCACTGAGCCAGCAGAGCAGATACTGGTTCGTATTGGCTCACATAACGGATGGGATAAGAATACTCCTCCAGCCTGCGTACATAAATTTCAGCAAATGGTAAATACTCACTGTATTGAATTAGCATGTATTCCCACACATGGAGACTAGTATAATGCCCACTAGCAAAAAGATATCCATCATCGACGTTTTCTTTATCATGCTGCTTTCCTTAGGGATTACCAACCATGTCATCTTGATTCCGCTGCTGTTGCAAGCCGCAAGCCGTGATGCGTGGATGGGCACGATTGTGACCATGATTCTTCACATCGGCTGGGTGTATATTCTCTACTTCATCATGAAGCGAACCCACAACCAATCCATATTTGCCTGGTTTCAAGAGCATTTTGGAAAGACGGTTGGCCGGATATTCATTACCATCTCAAGTTTCTACTTTTTTGTGATGGCGATGGTCATATTAAGAGAAACCACAACGTGGATCAGGGTCACGTACTTGCCTCAAACTCCCAAAACGGTTGTTTCGTTGGTCATTGTGCTGTTATGCGTATATGTGACCTATAACGGAATTCGTTCGATAGCCATCATATCCGGAATTCTGCTGCCCGTCGTATGGTTATTGGGACATTTTGTGGCTGTATCCAATCTGGAGTACAAAGACTATTCCTTGTTAACACCGCTGTTTGTCGAGGGTTATACTCCCATGCTGAACAGCATGGTCATCGCCGCAGGCGGTTTTATGGAGATGATTGTCCTTATTTTCTTTCAGCATCACATGAAACGCCGGATGAATTATTTTTATATCGTGTTACTGTCACTGCTGTTAGGTGGATTAACACTCGGCCCGTTAATGGGAGCGATCGCCACATTCGGACCCACTCCTGCCATGCAGGCACGCTACCCAGCATACGATCAGTGGATGCTCGTAACGATCACGAAATATATAACGCATGTCGACTTTTTGGCATTGTATCAGTGGATCTCGGGTACACTCATCCGAATCTCCCTGTTTCTGTTCATTATCACCGACGGCATGGATCTCAAGAAGCCAAAACACCGGGCTTGGACGTTGTTAGCGCTCGGGGTAACCCTCTCCATACTGACTCTGAATTCTACAATTGACAGACAGATCGAATTATTCGTTCTGGGAAAATATTCGCTGGCTTTCCTCTGTTTTGTTGCATCTTTAACGCTAGTCATTGCTGTCGCTGTTTTAATCAAAGCTAAGAACAAGGGGGGCAGAAAACATGAAGCACCATAAAATCCGAAATCGAATGCTCCAGCGTCAGTCTAAAGCAAGCGGAGATGAAGTGAAATCAGCCCCAGATGCGACAGCAGATGAGGAAAAAGCTGATCTGGAATCATTGAATGAAGAATCTTTGCGTGCCATGTTTTCCTCTTCCGCCGATGTCATCATCACCTCATACCCCGGTAAGGACAAAGGGGCGGTTCCTGTTCTCCTCCTCTATTGCGAAGGAATGATCAATTCGATGGTACTTACGCAGTATGTTCTCCCGAATCTGGAGCATAAGCTGGGGGACTCATCGGAATGGGATGAGCTTTCCAACATGCTGGATACGTCGATGGAATGGAACCGGGTGGAGCAGCATGTCGAAGTGATGAAGCAATTGTTTGCGGGACGTCTGATTCTGTTCTTTTCAACCCATCAATGTTTTTACTCCATCGACATTGCCAAGATGCCGAAGAGACAGCCGGAGGAGTCCAACACTGAGGTCGCCATCAAGGGTGCTCGAGACGGGTTTACCGAAGATATTAGCACCAATGTGGCACTCATCCGCAAAAGGCTGCGCACCGCCTCGCTGCATCATGAGCAGTCAGTCGTCGGAGTCCGCAGTCAAACCAAAGTATCGCTCCTTTATATTTCCGATATTGTGCGTCCGGAGTTTATCCAGGAAGCCAAGAAACGCCTGGATGAACTTAAAGTCGATGCTCTGGTCACCAGCGGTCAGTTGGAGGAAGGCATCTGTAAGTCATCACTGTCCCTGTTTCCGCTCGTTGATTATATCGGAAGACCCGATTTCGTGGTTGAATGCTTGCTTCGCGGGCGATTTGTTTTTTTGGTTGACGGGTCGCCGATGGCCATCATCGGTCCGTGTAATCTCATTGAGCTGTTAAAATCCCCCGAAGATTCGTATTTCCCGTTTTATTTTGTCACATTCGAACGGTTGCTTCGGTTATTCGGTCTGCTCATCGCCATATTCCTGCCTGGTTTTTGGATCGCATTGACCAGTTTTAACATGGACCAGCTCCCTTTCCCGCTGCTTGCTACGGTAACCAATTCCAGATTTGGCCTCCCCTTCTCTGGCCCTATGGAAATTTTGATTATGCTGGGCATGTTCGAGCTGTTCCGGGAAGCGGGAATCCGCCTCCCCAAGGCGGTCGGACAGACAATTGCCGTTCTTGGAGGGTTGATTATCGGTGACGCTGCAATACGGGCGGGTCTTACATCGCCTACGATGCTTGTCGTTTCAGCCACGACTGCCGTCGCTACGTTTACCTTGGTCAATCAGACGCTGAGTGGAACCGTTAGCGTCATTCGACTGTACGTGCTTGCATGGTCCTCTTTTCTCGGGATGCTCGGTTTTTTCATGGGGATGATGAGCATCATCGCTTATCTATCCGTATTGGAATCCTTTGGCCTTCCGTATCTTGCCCCCTTGTCGCCGTTAACGCCGAAGGATGTGGTAAGCGCCGTTCTTAAGAAGCCTTGGTTTTTTAGCAGGAGGAGACCGGAAATGCTTAATCCGATAGATGGTACCTCCAAAGAAGGGGATGGATCATGAGATGACAATCTGCCTCCGGTTCTTAGTAAAAATCATGTTGGTCCTCCTAACGTTAAACGTCCTCTCCGGTTGCTGGGACATCAAAGAAATTCAGGACTTGAATTATATTACGGCCATTGGCATCGATTATGAGGATGGGCATTTCGTTGTGTATACCCAGATGGCGGATTTCACGTCCGTTGCCAAAACAGAGACCGGAAACTCCGGGAAACCGGCACAAGTTTGGACCTCCACCTCCCGAGGCAAAACCTTGGATATGGCCATAAATCAACTGTACGATACCGCTCAGCAGCGGACCATCTGGAGCCACATTTCCAGTATCATTATCAGTGAAAAAGTACTGAAAACCCAGATCATTTCTCAACTCGATACCATCGCCCGGTATCAGGAAGTCCGCCTGACGCCCTGGGTGTTCGGAACAAGGGAATCCATTGAAGATCTCCTGGCGGCGCCGGCGTTTTTCAATCTCTCCCCCTTAAGCACCTTGTCCCATGAACCACTGGAGGAGTATAAACAGAAATCGTTTATCGTTCCCCTTCGGTACTTCGATTTTTTGGCTCTTATGACCGAGCCTGCCTACACGGCCTTGCTTCCAAACCTCACCGTGGACCAGAAAACCTGGGCGAAGGACAGAAAACCTAATCCCAAATTACGTGTTGACGGTGTATTTACCATCGTCAAGGACACCATGAGTGCGATCTTGACCAACGATAAGCTTAACGGATTACGCTGGGTACAGGCAAACACGAAACGTTCACCCGTTCTGATCATGAAAGATGAAGACTATGCTGGAGTCGTGGTTCTTCAATCGCCCAAGATTCGCAAGGAGTTAAAGATCGTAAACGGGGAGCCTAAATACGAACTCCATGTTAAATTAAACGGAAACGTCGTTGAAGCGCTTGTCGATTTCACCAAGAGCGACTATGAACGGGAAGCCGCAAAGATTGTAAGACAAGAGATCATCGATACCTTCAGAAATGGGCTGAAAGCGAAAACTGACATTTATAGCCTTGAGCACATTCTGTTTAAACGAGAACCGGCTCTGTGGAAAAAACTGAAACAAACCTCGCCTCTCATTATAGATGAGGACTCATTGGCTGTCGTTCAAGTTGATATTCATTTGGACCATGTCGGCATGAAACTGCTGCCGCGTCGGGATTAGGGTCGCCTGAGTTTTACAGCAAAACAAAAAAAGCCAGCCATATTCAGCATCGACGCAGAACAGGCTGGCTTTTTGCATGAAACAATGAGGAAAGGTCCCTTTCTGAATATTGCTAAATACAGCCATGCTTGTATGCAAGACGACTGGCCGTATGCTGTTCCAATATGCGCGGCCTTGCTCCATCTTCATCACCATTTCCAGCTATTTGTGAGGATCCATTTATGGCTCGTGAGGAGTTAGAGATAAGGGTCACAGATCAGATCATATATGTGTATCGCAAGTTTTTGATAGTTTCAGATAATTCCTGATTTCGCTGTTATATGATAATTTCCACGTTTTCTTCCGAGGTCAAGTCATCATATGCTATATAAAGGCCTATGCCTGCGGCGATTAGCACTAGAAGTGCCGCAATAAATGCTAATTGTTTAAGTGTAGCCGTATTCGAAGTTGCTTGCTGGTTTTTTTGATTTTTGCCCTGCGTTCCTTGGCCCATACTACATACCTCCCACTTCCCTGCCTTACCATAAATTATGATTCCAATATGAAAATGTTGTTAGGCAAACTACGCTTTTATAGTTTTCGTGACATGAGTCCATGCACAGCTCCGGTATTTTGATCTGATTACACCCATCGCCAGCCAAGTACAGACTGTAGCGGCTCCATTTCCCTTCACCGTCCTGAGGCGTTATGGACAGAAAGGGCTCCCTGCAGTTATTTGCTAATTCTATTAATTCTGTCTAGCTCTACTCCAAAAAACAAGACATGTCATAAGCAAGGCCAGCAAGAAACTGCTGATCGCCGGTACGACTAACTGCAATATAAATGCCAAGCCATCTCCATCCACCACCGTAATCATCGCCATAACCATTATGACGATAAAGATTGCTGCCCCCACACACCAAAATGGTAAAATCGGATGCTGATATTTCCTTTTCTCAGGCATCACGTACAAATGGCGATGAATCCACCATACGATCAGACCCAAACCGAGGAGGGTGCTGCCATGCTGGCACAGCTTATACACCGGGATATGTATAGATCCCATTTGAAATGTTTGTGTAAGCAAGGGAATATGATTGACGAGCCATGCTCCCTTGTGCGTAAACTGATCCCACAGCAAATGTGTGGCAACACCTGTCATTCCCATGACGAGAACGAGGAGCCAGCCTTTTAATGATATGGGCAGCTTCCCTTCCCTACTCCAGCGATATGGGAACCATGAAGGTAAATACACGTGTAGAACCGGTCTTATGACACATTCAAACAACAGGTAAAGCAGCACGATCATGGGCAGATTGAACAAAATAACGCCTAAGCCCTCGTGGCTCCATACCGAAGCCGCTCGAAACCGGATAAAATACTCGAAATCCGGTGCCATGCAGCCGATTACGAGAGCAGACACTGGCAGTGATTTTTTCCTCCACCAGGGCATGGTAATGACAGGATGAGCAAATGTAAAAGGCATGGCTTCTCCTAACTTCTTCATAATTTAAGCGAATGCGTTCCTTATCTTTAACGCTCCACACGCAAACAAAGTTGCTCTCCTGCATCTGCTTCCAACCTGTTCCTACAACACAAATGCATGAAAAAAACGCCAAGTCTCTTCAGTCGAGGACTTGGCGTTTGATTTGATGGAATCTATCACGAGCCCAGCAGTTCGCGAGCCAGCAGCCGATATACCTCAAGCCGTTTCTCCTGCGAATGGGGAATGCTGCATATCATCGCTTCCTGGAATCCGTACTGGGCTTGTTCTTCCTGCAGGCGTACGGCGATGTCTTTAACCGCCCCAACCAGATGGATCTTGCGCCCTTCTGCGATGGCCATCCGGTCGATTTCCGTTAAGGATACCTCTTGAGCCTGCTCGGGTGTCAGCACTTGAGTAATTCTGCCTTTACTCATCATCAGGCGAAAGATATCCTGCGGTAGCGCCTCATACTCGGCTTCTTCCTTCGTTTCAGCTGTAGTCACCATATAGGATACATTAATCTCCGGCTTGTCCATGAAAACAGAAGGCTGGTAGTGATCCCGGTAATGGTCCAATATCTCATTACTCATCGCACCGTTGAAGAATTGCGCGAAGGAATACCCCACTCCCATCTGCGCAGCTTTGAGTGCACTATTGCCGCTGGAGCCGAGCAGCCACACCTCCGGGAGTGCTACATCTGTTGGAGCCGCGAGATTCTTCGCATACAGCTCATCTTCCGGAATCTGGTCTTGAAGCAGCTGCATCGTAATACCGAGTTTGTCATACATGTTGTGCAGCATTAACTGGCGCCCTTCAGACAGTGCATACATGGCACTTGTATCGCCGCCGGGAGCCCGTCCGACGCCGAAATCAATTCTGCCCGGGGAAAAAGCACTTAGCGTTTTAAACACTTCCGCCAGCTTGAGCGGAGAATAATGCATCATCATCACGCCGCCGGTGCCGATTCGAATACGATTCGTTCTGGCGGCCAGCCGGGCTGCCGTTACTTCCGGTGCTGAACTGGCAAAGGTATTACCGCCATGGTGCTCTGCCATCCACATTCGGCTGTATCCCAGTTCATCGGCCAAGACAGCCAGTTCTTCTGCTTTATTCAAGGCACCCTCCGCTGTATTGCCACTTGTCACGGGGGCCTGATCCAATACGCTTAATCTCATGCAAATTCCATCCCCTTCTTCGGTTAGACGACCATTTTGTTGTTAATCCATTCCTCCAAAGCTGCCACTTTGTCCTTAAAGCGTTCACCACACATCTCCTCCGACAGCGAAGCAATGGTCTCCCGCTTCAATACAGCTTTCCAGGAGGATTCAGCTTCTTCCATCAAATTCGTTAACAGGCAGCAGCTTTCTTCCTTTTCCAAATCCAGCATGTCCACCAGAATTCCGTGGGATGAATACAGCGACTGCTGTCCTTCCACCGCGAGGTAAACATCGTATACACGAATATCTTCAGGCTTCTTCTTTAACCTGAAGCCACCTTTAATGCCAGGCACAGACGTAATAATGTCGGCTGTGACCAGCTTTCTTAACAGTTTTTGAAAATAGGTTGCCGATGCTCCAAGCTGTTGGCTAATCGCTTCTCCAGGCAGCACTGCTTTGTCGGGCAGCATGTTGAGCAGGACCAGAGCATACATCGACTGTTCCACCCCTGTTTTCATATGCATGAACAGCACCTCGATTTTAGGTAAGTAGCATGACTCAAATTGCAGTTTCTCAATTCATGCTTAAAACGGATAATCATTATCCACGTTATATATTATATCAGTTTGCCCCGAAAGTAAAACCTCACTGAGCTCAAATGCAATGAATTCTGATAGAAACAAAGAACAAGATGGCGTTACAAACGCCATCTTGTTCAGTTTCAACGTATTTCCCTCGCATAACTACTATAAGTAATGAGGGGGCCAATTGGTATGACCATTACATGACAAAAGGCATGACATTTGTATGATCCTTATATGACTTTTATATGACAGGAGTAACTGTTCCAAACGATGATCAAACCCTATACTCGTAGATACGCATGACAAAAAAACACCACTTTCCATAGAAAGCGGTGTTCTTGAAGATCAAAAAAATGTCAATCAAAATCTCTAAGAGCATGTTTAAGCAGTGGAATGGCCTTGGTCCGATCATTCATGCCGATTTTCTCATAGATGACGCTAATGTAGTTCCGAACCGTTCCTTCCGTGATATATAACATATCGGCGATTTCCCGATTATTCTTATATTCCGTCATCAGCTTTGCAATCTGTAACTCTCGTGGTGTCAGATTATAATGTTGTGCCGGAAACTGAGGAGCTCCGGTTGTTCTTAACCGGGCTGCCAATTTTGCCGCCACCTTCGAGGGGAGCATCATCTCGCCGCGGACCGCCTCTTGGATCGAAGTAATAATTTTGTTGGAAGAGAAGTCCTTAAGTAAATATCCCGATGCTCCATTGGCAAGACACTCTATAATGAAATCCTCTTCTGTGAACGTCGTGAGGATCAGCACGATGGTTTCCGGATGTGACTGCTTAATCTGGCGTGTCGCCGCAATTCCGTTCATAACCGGCATTTCGATGTCCATTAACACAAGCTGAGGGCGCAGCTGCTCCACCAGCTCGCAGGCGGTCTGTCCATTGTCCGTGGTGGCAACAACATCCATGTCGGGCTCCAGATTGATAATCGTCTCCAGGCCCTCACGAACAATGGTTTGATCCTCTACAATAAGTATGGTTATGCTTGACATATCTGATCACTCCTTAAGCGTGGATCGGGGCATGGTGAGTACTAGCATACAGCCTGCTCCATCCTTCGTGCTGACCTGGAAGGTACCGCCCCTTCGCCGGGTAGTTTGGCGCATCATAGTCAAACCGAATCCAAGCCGTTCGGATTCGAAGGGAAGTCCATTATTCTCGAGTGTAAACCGAATGGATTCTTCGGTCTCTATTAATTCAAACCGGAAGATTGTACACTGCCCGTGACGTATTCCGTTGGTGATCCCCTCCTGCAGGGCATGGCGGATCAGCTTCTCAGCCTCTGGCTCGAGGCTGCCGTCCGAAACTTCAATTTTGTGCTCCACTGTAACTTCCGCATATTGCTGGGAGTCATTGATAATCTGCAGCAAGGAGTTCCGGAACGTTGCCGAGGCAGCCTCCTCCTCGGCAAGCATATGCACGGATTTCCGCATTTCATGAAGTCCTCTGCGGAGCAGGTCCGATGCATGCTTCAGTTTCTCTGTTGATTCCGGTGCGTTATGGGCAGACATTTTCAAACCGGCCTCCAGCTGAACAACGCTGGCTGTAAGAATATGCCCCACGTGATCGTGGATATCTCCAGCAATCCGATTCCGCTCTGCCAGAACGGAAACCTTCGACATAGCCCTGGCCCGTTCTTCCAAAGAATGCTCAAGCTCTATGGTTCTTGCCTCCACTTCGCGTTCCAGCGTTGCATTCCAGCGTGCCAGTTGGAGATGCAGCTCCAGACGGGCCAACAGCTCTTGCTTGGCAACGGGCTTGGCAAGATAATCATTGCCGCCGTGTTCGAAACCGGCAACGAGATCCGTCATTTGACTTTTTGCACTGAGGAACAAGATAGGCAATTCCCCCGAGTTGTAATGCTTGCGTATTTCTTCTCCTAGCTGAAGTCCGGATACATACGGCATCATAACATCCAGCAGCGCGATATCCGGTTTATATCCATTCTCGATCCACTCCAAGGCCTCTTGACCGCTGCATGTCGACCTGTGTGAATACTTTCCGCCCAGGAACTGCAAGAGCACCTGGACATTAATCGGATCGTCATCCACGATAAGCACGGAGGGCAGCTGCATGTTAGAGTTCGCTGGCTCCCTCTCGGTCTGAACGATCTCCCAATGGGGGAATGACTCGGTCTGGATATAGTCTGTAACGGGTAGAGGAGATTCCTTCGGTTTTCCCTCACCAGCCAAGGGAAGTGTAAAGCTGAACGTTGATCCTTCACCAAGTCTGGACGTTACTCCAATGCTGCCATCATGCAGCTCGATTAACTTCTTAGTAATGGAGAGTCCAATCCCGGTACCGCCTTGCTGCGATCGATGCAAGGGATCAACCTGCTCGAAGGATTCAAAGATGCGGACCTGATCTGCTTCTGCGATCCCGATTCCGGTATCGCTTATCTGAACCGATACCTGTCCATACATTCTCCTCGCCGTGACAGTAACGGTTCCATTTTCCGTGTATGCAATCGCATTGCCGATTAAATTATGCAATATTTGCTGCAGCCTATTCTCGTCTGCCATCACGTAGATATCGTCCGGCAATTGGTGAGATAATAGGAGCCCTTTCTTCTGGGCCAATGGGTTCAGCACTTGAAGGGTCAGCTCTACGGACAGACGCAAGTTAACCGTCACGATGACCAAGCCAATCTCCTGATGCTTTAGCTTTGAGAAATCCAGTATATCGTTTACCAAATGCGCAAGCCGCTGACCGCTAACCTTCATTAGCCGCAACAGATCGACAACGGGGGATGGCAGCTTGCCGGAGCTCCCATCAATCAATGCATCCGCTAAACCGATAATGCCATGGAGCGGAGTACGCAGCTCATGCGAAGTTTTTGCCAGGAATTCATCCTTCAGCTTGTCCAGCGTTAACAATCGCTCCGATAAACGCTCCACCTGGGAAAATGCCCGGGAAAATTTCATGGACAACAATAATGCCTGCAAAAAGACAAACCCGAGTACGCCGAATTGCAGCAAAGCTGGTGTGGCCAGGACTCCATTGCGATTTAAGGTATCATTAACCGCTGTCAGGAAGATGAGACTGAACCCGAGTATGAGAAGGACAGCCCCTTCTTGTCTTTGTCTTGCTAGCCGAATGGATGCATAGACGGCATACAGGACAAGCCCTATGGAATAAATCTGAAACGGGATCAGTGAATAATCATACACCCGAATACGGGTTGTAAGCACCAGCACAGTTAAGCCCATCGTGAATAACTGCGTCAAACGCCATACCTTGCGGGACAGAAATTGAGGAAACAAGTGATAGATATATGAGATCAAAAAAAACTCGCCGACGTAAATCGTTAAATACGATGCTTTGGCAAACCATTCCCATGAGAACGCTGGGAATACTTCCAGTACAAATCTCGAGCCAACCAGCATCGTTCGAACTGCAATGCAAATACAGAACAACCCGAAGTAGAGCGGAGTGACGTCGTTGCGCCTCAACATGTAAAGGATTATATGATAAACGGCGATAACCAGCAGGGAGCCGATGACAAGACTGTCTCGTACAAGCTCCTTTGACTTCTCCAGTTGCAGTTGCTTGGCATCTCCAAGCTCAAAGGCGTTATTAATTCCTCCCTTGGGATACGTAAAATTGGCAACCTGTATCAGCAGTGTTAATCGTCCATCCAAGTCGGGCTGCACGGGTACGACTAAAGATGCACCGTACTTCGGAACGGTGGAATCAGGCGTTGATCCTGGTTTTCCGGCCGAAGCTGCCAGGGTGTCGTTCACCCACAAGTTGTAAGAGGAATATGTATTACGCAGCTTGAGTGCAATGGACTGTTCTGAATCAAGTCCATTAATCCTCAAACGAAACGTTGCATATCCGTCGGCTGGAAGTTTCATTCCATTTAAGGTATAGTTCGTCCAATAATCGGGGACATTCACGTAGGCGCTGACCGAAGGAATCGTTCCCTGTTTCAGGTCAGCAGGCTCTAGCAGCTGATTCCAATAAAATGCCCACTTCCCGTTCAGCTCCAAACTCCCATCTGTGGCAAAATTCCATTCTGCAAGCTGTAACTCACCGTCCTTCACCGAAGTGGAGGACTCGGCTGCCGCAACCTTCGAATGGCAATCCACAGACAGGATCAGGTAAAAAAAATGAGTGCCGCCGCGTGTCTACGCCATTTCATGTGAGAATTGACGCTGCATCAATGTAAATTTCATCGCTTAATCGAGCATTTCCCAGCAGAGAAAGATGTCGCTTCGACGTAAAATCTTTGGGTTCGTAACTGTTAGGTGCCTTAGCTGAGGATAGCAGTTTTAATTGGATATAAGTTTCCGCCACCAGTTTACTGCAAAAAAAGTCGCGGAAGGAAGATGTAATGCCAAACTTGCCTTCGATGATTTCCCAATACATCTGTTTTTTATCCGGAAACACGGCATCATGCACCTGCTCGATAAAATGATCCAGCTGCTCATACATTTCAGGTGTTCGATCAGCATGCAGATGACGGATCGCAAACATCGTATCATAATGGTTACTAACATCCGTTGACAATCGATCCCGAAGCTTCACAATCTGAGGACCTGACTTTTTGACATGTAACCATGAATCCTCCAGATTATCGAGCGATGTGGATTCCCATAAGAGCACTTCATCGTTCGGCGCACGTACGACCATCGCAACATGTGACCATGGGCAGTGCTCCAGCTCTTCAATGCGCAAACTTCCCTTGGCTACACCGTGAGCGAGCAGAATATCTCCGGTCTGCAGCTGCGGCTCAATCTCGTTATAAGGCACAGTGGTTTGGTTCATATTATCCCCCTTGGCTGGTGATGATCACCATAAAATTTATCCTTCAGTTTAATACTAAACGCAACCCATAAATTGTCAATCACTGATATTGGTCTCTCGCATCCTATTTGTCCATTTCAGCATCCATTTTTACTAGATACAGGTAGATTTCACTTCGTATTGGGCAGCAGTCGATTCATCAGTGAATCTGCACAAAAAGGCCAGCCAGGATTATACTTCGTGGCAGGCCTGCTTCATGTATATAGTCACGGTCACATTCGCCTTACGATTCGCTGATTCGCGAGCCTCTGCTGCTAGACTTCCTCCCATACTCGTTATCGAATTGGGCCGCATAATCGGCGATCTGCCGGCATCCTTCCCCAATCTATTCAGGTGGGGTTCCAGATAATCGATGCCCATCTTCTCTGGAGGTAGCGTGAATGCGTGAATGCCGTCACATCATGACGCATGTGCTTGATTCCTAACCTGCGAACCGTATCCACATGGCGTTTAATCCGCTCAACTTTTGCTTCAAAGTCATCTCTGCCCTCCTGACAAATTAGCAGGCATGGAATAGTTGGATAATGCGATACCGGCGTGTCGGCCCGTTCACGTAGCGTAGATCATCTGCTGCGCAGGCGAAATGTTCAGACCCAAGATCACATCAAGATAATCCTCGCTGGCAAGCACCAGATTGAGCTTTTTTGTGCTCTATCACAGATTAATGGAAGCTGCGGACCAGCGATATTCGCAAAAGGTGAAAAGAGATGTTGATTTCATTCGATGGAAATGACAATTATTACAAAGTGATAGACTAAATGTGAAATTTGGTTATGACCTTCCCCATCCCTTATACTGGATAAGAAGCTAACATTTTCGAGAGGAGAACCTAATGTATGAGTGCGAACGAATCTCTGAAAAATGCGTTGTTTACTGAGGAATTCACCCAAAACCCCTATCCCGTTTACGAGAAGTTAAGACAAAGCGAACCGATTCTGAATCTGAAGTTTCCTGATGGTCGCTATGGATGGCTGATCACCCGTTACGATGAGGCGGTTGCCGCGCTGAAGGATGGCCGGTTTATAAAAGACATTACCAAAGCTTACGGAGCAGAACATACCAGTGTATTCAGCACCAACATGCTGTTCGCCGATCCGCCGGATCACAAACGCCTCCGCGGACTGGTGCAGAAAGGCTTCACTCCCCAGAGAATTGCTGATATGCGGAGCCATATACAAGACATTGCCGATACCCTTCTGCATGAAGCCTCTACCAAAGATACGATGAATCTCATTGATGAGTATGCCTTTAAGCTTCCTATTATCGTGATCAGCGAAATCCTTGGTGTACCTACAGAGGATCAGGACAAGTTCCGGATATGGTCCAACTCCATCATCGGTGCTTCGAATCGGGAAACAAGCGAAGAGGTCATTCAGCATATGCATGAATTTATCGCCTATTTGAAGGATTGGTTTGCCAAGGTTCGCGAGAATCCGGGCGATGATATGATCAGTCAGCTGGTCATGGCCGAGGATCAAGGGGATCGTTTATCTGAACAGGAGCTGTATGGCGTAGTTACACTTATGATTATTGCCGGCCATGAAACTACGGTTAACTTGATCGGCAATGGCGTGCTTGCGCTGCTTGAATATCCGGAGCAGCGCAAGCTGCTGCAGGAACAACCCGAACTCATTCATGGCGCTATTGAAGAAATGCTTCGTTATAACGGTCCGGTTGAATTCAGCACCTCCCGCTGGGCCGCGGAGGATATGGAGTTTCATGGTGTTCAGATGAAAAAAGGCGATTTGGTCGTGGTTTCCCTGAACTCCGCAAACCGTGATGCCGGTCCATTTGAACATCCCGATCTCTTTAATATTACGCGGGAGAAGAGCCAGCATTTAGCTTTTGGCAAAGGGATACATCTATGCCTGGGGGCGCCGCTAGCCAGACTTGAAGGCGAAATTGCAATCAACACGCTGCTCCGACGCTATCCTCATTTTGAGCTTCAGGCTGGTGTGGATGAACTTAGATGGAGACCTGGCATGATCGTCCGGGGCGTGGAAGAAATACCGCTGGCCCTCCACCCTGAATCATGAGCAATCCTGGAATCATAGTCTTCAAATAACAAGAGGCGAATCCGCTAAACGGGATTCGCCTCTTACTTATAGAAAACAACACGGGATACCCGTATCGATTTCCACAACTAATTTAAGTGCATTTCACATATATACCATAATAAATATTATGTAAACTAATGTATAGGTCAGCAGCGGTTATTTACGAGACAACTGGCTGGCTCTGCGACATCAACCGATCAACGTTTACGCTTTTCCAGCGCGATGAAGGATCTTGAGCAGCAAGGCGTGACCTTTGTACCCGGTCGTGTAACTTCTCAGGATTTGAAATCCCGGCCGTCACCGATTCCGGTCGTGCCACGATTTTGTTTATTGAAGCTGTTCCAGATGGGATATTGGACACATTCAAGGAGATTAAAACTTCCGAAGCGTTCGAAGAACGTATGCACATCACTGTCGAGGTCGAGGAATATTTTCCTGAAATCGCTGCTCGTATCACTCCTGCTTCATTTGGGCTCCTTGATGAACAGGCTTATCTTCAGACAGCGATCACTTCGATCATTCACCGCCCTTATGTCATGGAGAATCACACCCTTATTTTGGGATGCGGCGACAGTGTCTTTTTGACTGATCCGATTACAGGTCATGGCTGTAATACGGCATCCTATGCGGCTGAGCAAATCTATGAAACCCTTTTAACAAACAAGGAAGCCGCATGGGATGAAGCTGTTAGCGCAGCTTATTGGAACCGGGTAAAGGCCTATATCGTTGCGGTTACGGAATGGACCAACGCAATGACACAGCCGCTTCCCGAGCATATTGCAGGACTACTCATGAAGGCCGCCGCTGACCAACAGACGGCTGATGAAATCGCGGTCTGGTTCGAAGACCCCATCAAGGCAAGGGAAGCTTTCTTGGGCAATTCCATTAATCCCCGCTGACAGGATTGTGCAAGCTGTCTTTTGTTTCCTCCGGCAATCGATTCGATATGCTAGGCACATTACGCGGCTTGTATTCAATGAGCTCAGAGGAAAATATGGATACCGTCATTCTTCCGCCACTACCGTAGGCCCGAATTAGAATAGGCTGGTTATATGCATTCTCAAACACAAAGTCAGGTCCGCCCCAGCTGACCGTCGCATCCCGCCCCGGAAGCACATAGGGAACATTACGGCTGTGGGAGTACCGCTTGACGATTTGCAATCCAGCCCGGTCGATGGCATTGAACAGTGTGGAGGATACCTGACAGATTCCTCCCCCCACTCCCTCTGACAGTTCACCTCTTACAATAACGCCTGCACGCTTATAACCTCTGTCTATCGTTCGCATGCCCACAACCTCATTGAAGGAAAAGGTTTCGCCCGGAAATACGACGGCACTATCAATCGCTTTTGAAGCTAATGCAATATTGTGGGAACGATTTTTATTACTGGAATTAAAATAAGTGACATAGTAACCGATGGGTTTAACCCGGATTGCCGCAAGAAGCTCCGTGTCCACCTTGGGATAGGTCGGGTACCATGGAGCCTCGATGGAAGCAGAGCCGGTGCCGTACATATAAGCATAGTATTGCTCCAGCAGCTTACGACGGTTCAGCCGATGACCGTTCTGTCCGGGAACAATCTGTCCGCTGCTGCCAATGCGGGCATTCTGTGCTTCAAGATATGTTTTCCGATCAAGCATATCCACCCACTGCTCGTATTTATCCATGTCCAGCAGCGGGAACACGTCAAGCGCGTGTTCGCTACGACTTACACTGGTCATGACTTTTCCTTCTTGCATAATCGTTAAATTGTTGTTATCCGGTTCATTCTCTTGCAAGAGTAAGAACAATAGGCTTACAACCGACATCCATCTCAAACCAGTTCACCCGCTTTTTCTTTAGGTTATCCTCTGTCCGTGCTTGCTCGGTCTACTACTCCGTATATTTCTTCTCTATGGTATTATGATTGCTTAACAGACAATTCATGCAAAGCCTTATAAAATGCAAAAAGAAACCCGCACCATGAAAGGTCGGGTTTCTACACAAGGTACTTATAGTGCAACGTGAGTGTCTTTGCGGCGGGTGAGCGGCATGACCAGGAATAAAAACGAACTGATCGCCAGCAATTCTGCAATGCCGATTACCGTTCCCATCGGTGCCGCCGTTGTGCCGTCACCCAGTCCCACCAGGGGACTGGCCGCTGCACCTAACAACAAGGGCAGCAAACCAAGCAGTGCCGAGGCGCTTCCCGCTATACGGGCTTCCTGCTTCTGCATCGCGAGCGATGTTGTCGTAGCACTTACCATACCGACGGCCGATACAATCAGGAACAGCATCGGTGCAATGAATAATAATCCTCCGCCAAGCCATGTGATGACGAATAACGAGGTCCCTCCAAATGCGGCAATCACAAGTCCTGTCATTAACAGTTTCGTTTCACCGGTGCGAGAAGCCAATCTGCCTGTTATCTGCGAGAACAAAACAATACCAATTCCATTCACGGCAAAAAACAGACTGTACATCTGAGGGGAAACACCGAATATATCCTGCAGAACGAACGGAGATCCCGAGATATAAGCAAACATTGCGGCGGATACAAACGCTTGAGATAGCGCATAGCCAACGAATACACGGTCCTGGATCAGTGTACCGAATGTGCGAAATGTCTGCTTAATGCCACCGGTTGCTCTTTTCTCCCGGTTCAGCGTCTCGGGAAGACCGAAGAGGACAGCAAGCAGCATCAACACACCGATCAGGAACAATACAACAAAAACCCCGCGCCATGAAACAAAGTTAAGGATAAATGCTCCGAACACAGGCGCAATAATCGGTGCCAAACCATTGATTAACATCAGCAAAGTGAAGAATTTGGTCAGCTCGGAACCGGTGTATAAATCCCGGACGACTGCTCTGGAGATAACAATGCCCGCCGCTCCGCTTGCTCCCTGTATGAAACGAAGTGCAACCAGGACCCATATGCTAGGCGCAAATGCACAGAGCAAGGAGGTCACCGAATAAATAATCAGTGAGACGATCAGCGGCCCTTTCCTCCCCCTTATGTCACTTAACGGTCCGGCTACCAATTGTCCGAGTGCAAGTCCGAGCAAGAATGCCGTCAGGCTGAGCTGAGCTAATGAGGCAGGTGAACCCAAACTTTCTGACAGCTTGGGAAGCGCCGGTAAATACATATCAACAGATAATGGCCCAAATGCTGAAAGTGATCCGAGAATCAGAGCAAACTGAAGCCTCTTTCTGCGCGTTAGTACCATCGTAGAGCTGGCTTCATTGGTGGAAATCGACATACGAACGGTTACTTCCTTTCCTGCAACACAACGATGCATATCATGATTAATCTCTTCTCTAAAACATCCGACTGCTAAATAACTATCCTATCATAGGATATATTCCACGATATTGCTATCCATTTTTTCTAGGCCAACGGAATCCGCAAGGTAAATGTCGTACCCTTACCAAGCTCACTTTGTACGGTAATTCTCCCGCCATGATCCTCTACAATTTTCTGACACAGGGACAGTCCGAGACCCGTGCCCTCTTCTTTGGTTGTATAGAACGGATCGAAAATCTTTGCCAGATTTTCATCAGCAATCCCTTTACCTGTGTCCTCGACCCTTACCACTGCAAGCGCTTCTACTGCCTCTAGCGAGATACGAACCGTGCCGGTATGCTCCATCGCCTGAAATGAATTCCGGATCAAATTAATCAGCACCTGAATGATCTTGTCGCGGTCCATGACGATATGGATCGGATCATCGCTTAAATCGAGCGTAAATAGATGTCCATGGGAAGCAGCTTCGGATTCACATAGGGAATAGACACGGGTCATACAATCCGTAAGCGACTCAACTCTCATGTTGCTGGCATGCGGCTTGGAAAAATGCAGAAACTCCGCTGTCAATTCCCCTACCCTCGTGATTTCGCCCATAATCACCTCATACCAGGGCTGTATGTTATAGCTTTGATTTTTGGAAAGTTGTATGAAGCCTTTAATCGAGGTGAGGGGATTCCGGATTTCATGAGCCATCCCGGCAGCCAGCTCTCCCACCATCTTCATCTTTTCCGTTCGAAGGATCTCCTCCTGGCTTCTCATCCAGGAATTGCGCCGCATCTGAAATATCCGGTCCTCCGCGGTGCTGAGCATCTCCTGATAGGTTAACGCTTCATGGGGATAACACGTAATGCTGTAAGTCACCTGAACACCGATATGCTCAAAGTTAAACATGCTGCTCTCGATGTTTACATGCTCCGGGAGCAGTATAGCAAAGCGATCTCCTGCGTACCGGGAAGCTGCAAGCATATCGTTCAGGAACAGCTTGCGCAGTGCGCGCGAGAAACTGATAAGAATCTCATTGGCGGTCGATATATCTTTGGCATTCAATGATTTGAAGTTGTTGATATCCAGCAGCACCAATTGAAAAGGTTTGTTCAATTTAATTAAATGCTGAACTTTATGCAAATATCCATCATAATTGAGCAAACCCGTTAAAGGATCGTGATACGTCAGATAATCATTCTGCTTATGTAACTTCTTCTTCTCCGAATCGAGAAAGTTCACGAAATGAAAAGAGATCACGATGACAAAAGACGCCAAGGTATCAAACACAGAGACCAATATATGATACTTCGTTAACGGCAAATAGGTCAGACGAATGACGGAATATTGAAGAATCATGAGAAAGCACAGCGACATCGAGTCTCTAAAATTCTCTTTCTTATGAATGAGATTAATAATAAATATGTAATACAAGAGAATGCACCAATTCAATTGGCTAACATAGTGAAAGGCCCCGAGGAAGAGAAATTGAACATTGCGGAGCCATTCATACTTTCGATCGAACACGACGGATAAATACAATAGTGCTGCCAATAACAGCATCAAAGGGATGGATGATTGGTAATCCAGATAAACCGACGACACGATAATAAAGACCGATATCAAAGGAACAAATAGGAGCTTAAGGACAATAAACGGCAAAGCGAATCACTCCTAAATCGCTATATACTGGCGCAAAATGTAGAAATAACGGAGGCAAGTATCACCAAATATGGTACACCATAAGCAGACGTCTGAACAGCAGGAAAACACGACTTTCAGAAAAGCATGTGTAATTTTTTTCCTGAAAATGGTGTTATCCCTGCTTCCAAACCGTTATTCCTTTTAGAATTCCTCGTATCGTATCGTTATGAATTGATCCGTGGTCGGATTGAACACAACGATCGCATAAACGCCGAATTCACGGGTTCCCTTCTTCAACCAAAGCTTGAATTTCTCCTCCGCCAATTCGCTGGATTTCGTGGTTCTCCCCATATAGAGATAATCAATTACGTCCATATGATAATGCTCCTTCGTTTGATTTACTGCGAGATTCCCCCATTTCGCATAAGCCGGGTCTTTGCTATCAACGACATGAATTAGAGACTGCGCGATTTCTGTCAACTCCTGTTGACCGATTGCCGACGAGGCTTGATTGGCTGCCGTCAACAGATACTGCCAGTCACCTTTTTCGAATGCCAATAGCTGGATTGAGTTGATGGGTCCCTTGTAGAACTTGGCCACATTATGATCCGCAAGCTCCGTTTCATCAAACGACAGATAATTCAGTTGTTGTCGGTTCTTTCTTGGATACAGCTCGACTTTATACTCATTCTCAGGCTTGTGTTGATGTTGATAACGAATCTCCAGATGCTCGTCCAATCCTCCCTGTGCGTCATAGCAGCGACCATATTGATGCGTGAAAGATACGGATGGCAGCTGCGGAGGCAAAAGGATCTTCTTCCCGAAATGTACCTCACAAGTCCTCACGGCCTCTTCCACGAGCTGGGCGCCGGATTCAAGAATGGCCTGCTGGTAGTCATTAATCGAGGATTCTTCCATGCTCTGATGATCACCGGGACTTATCCCGAGCAATAATATCCCTGTCAAAAAAATGCTGTTCAGCATGTAACCCCTCCTGCTTGTCCTCAATGTCAACCCTGTCTGAGCCTAAGGTTCCCGCTAAAGATGTTCCTATGCGCGACATGGTATTCGTTGGATATTCGTTAGATATATTTTAAGAGGACTAGAACATTTTCTGTTAATTATATGTTAATTTATCTAACATAAATATTGACTAACTTTCTATGAAGTGCTACATTTATCCAAAATAAACACCGTTACGCAGCGTGTCAGTCTGAATTCACAATTATGTGTTATGTATTCTGACTCAAATTATTACAAAGGGAGTGACTTGGATGCATCTTACTTACCAAGAGAGAGACAAATTATTGCTTTTTCTAGCGTCTGAATTAGCGCAGAAACGTTTGGCCCGCGGGTTGAAATTAAACTATCCTGAAGCGGCCGCACTTATTTCAGGTTACGTTGTTGAAGGTGCTCGTGACGGCAAGTCTGTAGCGGAGCTAATGGAAGAGGCGCGCCATGTCCTGTCTGCGGATCAAGTCATGGATGGAGTTGCCCATTTGCTTACAGAAGTCCAGGTGGAAGCTACTTTCGTGGATGGCACCAAGTTGGTCAGTGTTCATGATCCGATCCAAGGCACTCTCGCTTCAACGGGTATGATTGCCGGGGAATACGATCTTCGTGATGAGCCCATCGAGCTGGTTCCTGATCGGCCCCGCATTAAGCGTGAAGTAACGAATACCGGTGATCGCCCGATCCAGGTAGGCTCACACTTCCATTTTTACGAATGCAACCCGGCCCTGCAATTCGATCGGAACGGCACGCAAGGATACAGGCTCGATATTGCTTCTGGTTTATCCAC
Source organism: Paenibacillus glucanolyticus NBRC 15330 (assembly GCF_004000885.1). GTDB lineage: Bacteria > Bacillota > Bacilli > Paenibacillales > Paenibacillaceae > Paenibacillus_AQ > Paenibacillus_AQ glucanolyticus. The sequence continues at coordinate 183,784 of NZ_BIMC01000001.1, read as the reverse complement.
AAGGTTTGAACCCGGGGAAACTTCAGAGGTTGTCCTTGTGCAGATTGGAGGCAGTCAAGAAATTCATGGCTTTGCTGGTTTGATAAACGGAAAAACGAATGGGATGGTGAGCTTATGACAAAGATTGATCGCGCTACCTACGCCAGTATGTATGGGCCTACGACAGGAGATCGCGTAAGACTCGCCGATACCTCCCTCTGGCTTGAGATTGAAAAGGACTTTACCGTTTACGGGGATGAATGTGTTTTTGGAGGCGGTAAAGTCATTCGTGACGGAATGGGTCAGCATCCACTGGCGACCCGTGCGGAAGGCGTACTGGATCTGGTCATTACGAATGCCATCATCATCGACACCTGGGGCATCGTCAAAGCCGATATCGGGATTAAGGACGGATTCATTAGCGGCATTGGTAAAGCGGGGAACCCCCTGATGATGGATGGCGTTACCGACGGCATGATTATCGGAGTTGGTACCGAAGTCATCTCAGGCGAAAATTTGATTGTAACGGCTGGCGGTGTGGATTCGCATGTACACTTCATCAGTCCGCAGCAAGTGGAAATTGCACTTCAAAGTGGTGTGACCACATTTGTTGGCGGAGGCACCGGACCCGCCACGGGTACGCTGGCTACGAACTGTACTTCAGGGGTATGGAATTTGCAGCGCATGCTGCAGGCAACCGATGCATTGCCGATTAATATGGTATTTCTGGGGCGCGGGAACAGCAGCCGCCCTGAAGCGCTGGCGGAACAGGTGCATGCAGGCGCTGCCGGACTTAAGATTCATGAAGACTGGGGCAGCACGCCATATGTCATCGATAAATGCCTGAATGTCGCTGAAGAGCTGGATGTACAGGTTAATATTCATACCGATACACTGAACGAAGCCGGTTATGTTGAAGACAGCCTGCGCTCCTTTAACGGTCGGGCAATTCATACCTATCATACCGAAGGCGCCGGAGGCGGCCATGCACCTGACCTGCTTCGGGTGGCTTCCATGCCGAACGTTCTCCCCTCCTCTACCAGCCCAACGATGCCATATACCGTCAATACGCTGGATGAACATCTGGATATGCTGATGATATGTCATCATTTGGATCCGCGCATCCCGGAGGATGTTGCCTTTGCCGCTTCCCGAATCCGGGCAGAGACGATTGGCGCGGAAGACATCCTACATGACATTGGAGCCATCAGCATGACCAGCTCCGACTCTCAAGCCATGGGCCGTGTTGGTGAAGTCGCCATCCGCACATGGCAAACGGCGGACAAAATGAAACAACAGCGCGGTCCGTTAGGTCCGGATACAATTGCTGACAATTTCCGGATTAAGCGCTACATTGCCAAATACACCATTAACCCTGCCATCACCCATGGCATCTCGAATTATGTCGGCTCCATTGAAGTGGGGAAAATGGCCGACCTCGTGCTCTGGAAGCCCGCCTTTTTCGGCGCCAAACCGGAGATGGTGCTGAAAAGCGGCATGATTGTCCATGCGGTCGTGGGAGATCCGAACGCTTCGATCGCCACACCGCAGCCTTATATGTATCGGCCGATGTTTGGCAGTTACGGTGGAGCGCAGGCTGCACTTAGCGCGACCTTTGTCTCGCAATCCTCCCTAGAAATGGGGACGCTTGATCCATTAGGATTGCGAAAGCAGCTCCTGCCTGTTCAGAACTGCCGGACCGTGAGAAAAGCGGATCTTATCCACAATGGTGAGACGCCGGAAATTATGGTGGATCCTGTGACTTACGCAGTTACCGTGAACGGCGAGAAGCTGACAAGCGCACCATCTGCCAATCTCCCCCTGTCACAGCGTTATTTCCTCGTTTAACCCCAAGATATATAAGAAGCTTCGGGATAGTAATACTAAAAAACCATGAACGGCTTACCACGCAGTTCATGGTTTTTTGTTCATGAGAAGTTTCTTAGCAGCGCATGCGAGCATGCGGTTTGAAGGTCCCTCCAGCAGCGGTTCACTTCCGCATCCTCCATAGCTGCGGACAGTCCCAGCAGTGGAAACAACTGCTGACCACAGGATAAAGCCGTATTTGCCGCTGCTATGCTCTTCGCCGTTACCTCGGCCTCTGTCTCAGCTGACAATCCGCCGACGCGAAGCAGTTCCTCCCATGATTTCTCTACCGTCACATAAAAGACTGACATGGATTGCTCCAGCGCTGCCTTACATTCCTCCAGCTTGCCGATGACGTAAGATGAGCTTCCCCGCTGGACCGCAAGTGCCTCTGCCGCCTCCAGAAAATGCTCTGCGATCCCGGCCGCAACACCTGCAAAAGAAACTTGTGCAAAAGGAAGGAAGGGATAGCGATAGATGGTTTCTTGCTCATATCCCTTGGTCTCCGTGAGCAAGAATGTCATGTCATCCGGTACGAATGCATCCACCGCCGATATCGTATGGCTTCCAGTTGCTCGCAGACCGAAGGCGTTCCAATCTGCCAGAATGTCAATCTGCTCCGGATTCAGGATGAAGGAACGAATCTCGGATTCGCCAGGTGTTGAAGAGGATACGGCATCATTACGGTTGGGCGCTGGCTCAATGACAGCATTGGCTGTAAAGGTGGTCGCATAAGTAGAACCGCTGCAATATTTCCAGCTGCCGTTCACAACATACCCGCCTTCTACCCTTGTTGCAGTCCCGGACGGCATCCCACTGCCGGCAATCACAGCTTCCCGGTATGCGAATACGCCGCGGCTGACTTCCGGATTCATCATGGCTGCAAAGAACCCACCGCCTGCCCCAATCGTAACCAGCCACCCCAAATTCCCATCGATTCTGGCGCTCTCCTGAAAAATACGTGTTGCCTCGGGAAGCGGAGTCATTCGACCTTCAAGCTCATCAGGCACAAACAAGTGAAACAGACGATGATCATATAGGATATCTAATACTTCCTGAGTTACTTGTCTTTCCTTGTCCATACTTAGCGCATGCTCTCTAATGGTTCGTAGCTGCTGATTCGTAAATAACATATCGCCACCACTTTCCGTCATTCTCTGTCTATTCTATTGACACCGCACCCAGGTTGTACGGACTGGCCTACTCTTTATGAGTATCCTGATGCATGTGGTTTAACATCTTGCCCAGCGATTCCATGATGGATATCCGTTGTTCTTTATGTTGTTGGTAGGTAATCAACAGTTCATCTAATAGAGCTTGGATACCACCTTCATCCACTTCCGGCTGAGCAGAAGGAGGTAAGCCGAGAGCGGCAGCATCCAACTGGCTCAATTGCTCCATCACGTCTTTTTCCGAAAGATTGATCTCCATCATCTCATGGAGCAGCGACCTCACCTTCACGACCTTGGCCAATCGCTGTTCATGGCTCCATTGCTCCTCAGGTATCGAAGTATCCACAAGAGACACGCTGTAGTTACGCATTGTACTCAGATCACCGGTATGAACTAAAGCTCCTTCCCGAATCAGGTGGCGAACCCTGTACTCAACGAATGAGTCCGGAACGGTCAGTTCGCCATTGCCGATCACATCGCCAATGATACGGGCTGATTTCTTGAAGAACCCGTGTCTGGCTTCAACCCGATATGCAGCTTCTAATATATCAGCATCATAATCAGACTCCGATACCGTGTGCAGCTCCTTGCCTTTCAGCACCCGAAGTGTCCCGTCTTCGTTCAACAGCCGACTCCACTCCTCGCGGTAACCAGCCTGCTCTTCTGGCGATAGCCTCACAAGCTCGGATACGTTCAGTACGGTTTGGAGTTTCTTCGGAGTCATCTCATATGTTCCCTTATACCAGGTATTTGGATCTTGTTCATGAAGAATGCTTGTTGCATTGATCACCATGGCATCGGGATGGTTTGGCATCAAGGACAACAGCCTGCGCAGACCTAATTGTTCAGAAGCGGAATCTCCCGCCCATATAAGACAAGGCACCTCCATCAACTGCTGCGGCCATATGTGCCAACTAAACGCCGCTTGCAGCATGCTCTGCTTCCTGTCGTCTGCATATGCAGTGCTGTATCGCTCCTGAATCCATTCATTTCTGCCGGAGAACGAATGGGAGAAATCACGGTCGTTCGGAAGCGGTCCGACCATGAGGTTATCTCCCAGTGTAACTACAATCTCCCCGAGGTTCGATTGCAGCATTAATTTTAACGAGCCGGCGGTAGAGTCATCAAACGCAATATGGACTCTGGTTACATTGCCTCGGTGAATTGGAGATTCAGACAGGTATGCGTTATTCCCGATCGCCCATTCCTTGTCGAATGCTTGCAGGAAAAGTTCGAGACTCTGATGCTTGTTATCTGCAAGAAGTCTCGCTGATTCCGTGTTCATTCGATCCTTCAGCTTCAGTAGCTTCTCGTAGAAATGGTTGATGGCCGTGCTTTCACCCGACCGGTATTCCTCGCGCGTCATCTTCTCTCGAAGAGGAATGAAAGGATCATACATCTTCTGCCCCTTCCAGCCGGAATAAGCAAAAGTACGGGCAATGCCGATGACGCCAAGCGCATCCAGACGATCGGCGTCCTGCACGATTCGGCCTTCCAGGGTCCGCATTGTATTTCCCGTTCCGCCTGAAAATGACATCGTGTTTATGATTTCAAGCACTAATTCCCGGTCAGTGGTCTCAACACCGGCTTGCATCAGCCAATTCTGAACCCGCTCGTAACCCGCTTCCTTGGATTCATTTAACTTCTCGTCCGCCACGTCATGAAGCAGCGCCGACAGCTCGCATATGTATACATTGGCACCTTCAAGATTCGCCAGGATACGGGCGATGCGGGTGACGCGCTGGATATGCCACCAATCGTGACCGCTCGAATCCCGTTCAAGAACCGAACGTGTAAACTCCTGGGCTTGCAATATGATCTGACGCTCATTTGACTTCATTAGATTCGTAAACCCCCTCCATCTATAAATCCGGACACTAAGCTCTATTATTCCCCATTTACCAGGTGGTCGCAACCCAAGAGAATGTGAGATGCAATTTGTATCCGCCCCTCATGTAGGGGCATACGATAACAAGGAACCGGCATCATATCCATTGCAACTATGTACATAAGCAGCCTTAAGGACAAGACGAGGGAAAGGAACGTGAGCGGATGTTGGTATTTATTCTACCGGGAACACATTCTCAATTAAGCGAGAGCACCGTATCCTCGGTTCAACGCGTTTTTCCGGACGCTCGTCCGATTGTGATTCCAAGCGAAGAACGCGCTGCCTGGGTCATGAATGAAGCCTTGTCAGTAGAGACGCTTCCCTGGTTTATGACACTCTACGCCGGTGATGATGTACAGCCTCATGCAAAAATCGAGCTGGAACGATGGCTGCGAACCGCCTCTGACCAACTAGCAGGTTTTATTCTGAATCCCGTCCATATGATAGGTCAGCCACATGTTTCAGCTTCCAGGACCGCTTCACCTCTCCGTATTCCCAGGGGACCCCTGATATGGCGCACGCAGGCTGTAATGAACGGCCATCAAAAGGGTTTTGCAACAAAGGATCAGCTTCCGTTTCAGAAATATGTGTTAATTGATAAACAGCTCCAATTATCCGGCCAATATGAATGGTCTGAAATGGATTGCCAAGCCATATTGTGTCATCATCGCAGGGCCCCTGCCTGGATGAAGGAAGCAGAAGAATGGTTGGCGGTGTCGCCGCTTCTTCTTGCAGCTGCCCATACCCATTCACAGCGGACGGAAGCGGTTAGCCCCCCGCTTGTCACAATTGCTCTGTGTACTTATAATGACAGCGAGTATCTGACTTGGGCTGTCCGATCCGTGTTGGTACAGAGCTGTAAGGATTGGGAGCTTGTAATCCTCGATGATGGTTCAACGTCTGAAGAGACAGAAGCCTGCCTGCGGCATCTGCCCGAAGATTCCCGCATTACAATAGTAAGACAGCAAAAGAATCGGGGTAAAGCGCATGCATTAAACCGAATATTGCATCTATCCCATGCCCGCTGGCTGCTAGAGCTGGATGCCGATGATTGGCTGGCACCAAATGCGCTTGAAGTCCTTCTGCGGGAAGCCCATAGGGTGCAGTATGCTGACGTTATTTACGGCAATCATGTAGAATGGCTTGAGCGTGCAAACAAACAGCTGGTGTATCAAAGAGTACACACGGCCCCCTCTTCCCTGTCTTGCGATAGTCTGCGAAACGATGCATATGCTATAGCTCCGCGCATGTTTAATGTTTCTTCGCTTAAACAGGTGAAAGGCTGGAACGAAGACATGCTATTTGAAGGAAGACTCTATGAAGATATCGATCTGCTGTCCAGACTATCCCTTCATCACAAACTGTACCATGTGCCAGAGTCGATATACCACCGCAGACTCCGAAGCTCCAGCACCACTCATCGCCATCCTCTGCACTATTCAGCATGGAGAAACTCTACAAAAGATGTGTTCAATGAATTGGAATAAGCCGATCACTCAGAGAGGCAAAATGCGAACAAATGAAATGCTCTCATTAAGTACTGTGACCACTTGTGATGTAGGGATATAATTTGAGCTTACAACCTCCACTGTAATGAATCCATCCGTTGCGGATCGTAACTGTCCCTGCAGAAATTGATTGGTTTGGATGATCTCTACCGTCCTGCCTATGAAAGTCGCCAGAATTTCCGAAAAATCCATTGTGTTCCCCTCCTCGGACTGTGATCAAGAAATAGATAAGAAGCTGCGCATCGGTATGATGGCAATACTGCCATTCGGCTCTGCGATCTGAACGAAATCCTCACCGATCGCGATCAGCGTTCCGAATACGGAGCCCGCCGTCGTTTCAACCGTCAGCCGAGTATTCAATTTTCCAGTTAACAAAGCGGTGACACTGCTGCTTGGACCTCCTTGCCGTTCGTTCACCTGCTCCTGTAATGCTTGAACCCGGGCAGTTAACCGGCTAAGCTGCAACCGGATCTGTGCCAAATTCCGTATGAGCTTACGATGAAGCATCCGGAGTTTACACCATATCGAATGTGAAGGTCGCCCCTGTTTCTTCTTTCTTCGCCCCGTGATCTCCTTACACTCCCCTTGCTGCCTCCGGCTCCAATATCTCCTCACTAGTGCATCCCCCCTGTATATACTCATTGGTACCTTATGTTACGGTCAGGACAATGGCAACCTAGAATGCCAAAGATAAGAAAATGGCCTACTCCGAGGGACATTAGGGTTCAATCAAGCCATAAGGAGACCCCGAACATTTTGGGTATTTCCGTTCCAAATGGTGATCTACCCATACAGATGATTTAGATGATACATATTTTGTTAAATAGACCTTTGCACCAGAGAGGAGGCTAATCTTGAATAAAATCAAGCAACACCGCCGCCGCAAGTCTTCTTCCAATCGATCGGCCTCACGTCAGTGGAAAGCCCGCCACAGTAGACTGATGTTCAACCGAAAGAAGCGGTTGGCTTCCAGGGTGTCCCCCGTTGTCTCGCTGCCAATGACATATTCGCGGTCTTTATCGCATACTGAACCTGAGCCTGTAAAGTCTGGAGAAGCCGACTTGCAGACAGCCGAGAAGACCGAACCTATATCCGCGCCTCTATACGATATCATGCGTTTTCCCGTAATTGACTGGCAGTTTCGATGGCAGCGTCCCCAGCAGTTATCGGAGCAGTTTGCGCAGCAAGGACATCGGGTTTTTTATGTAACGACGGAGATGGTTGGTTTAGGTAAAGAGGAAGCATCAAAGGAAGAAATCGGCCGCCAGGTAACGGTTAAAAATATTGATCGGAATGTTTGGCTTGTCACCTTATGTGCCAATCAACCGTTAAATTTGTACCAGGACGAAATGGATCTGTGGGATATCCAGTACCTGAAATGGTCAGTTGAGTATGTCCGGGATAAATTCGGACTGTTTCAATTGGTCTCCATCGTGGATCTTCCGTTCTGGACTCCACTCGTGACGGCAATGGATCAGCATCATATCGTTTACGATTGCATGGATCACCATGCCGGTTTTTCAACCAACGACCAGACCATGCTCCATCAAGAAGAACAGCTTCTGCGTGAAGCCGAGCTTGTTGTAACCACCTCACAGCATCTGTACGATTGGGCCGCTCCCTATAATCCGTCCACAGTACTTATTCGCAATGCAGCAGATACTGTTCATTTCTCCAAACCGCCTAATGATAATGAACCTCTGTTCGAGCTTGAAGGGATCGATCAGCCGATCATTGGTTATTATGGCGCCATCTCCGACTGGTTTGATATTCAGCTGATCGAATCGCTAGCTCGACATCGGCCGGATTGGACGTTTGTCCTCATCGGACACACCTTTGGCTGCGATACCTCAGGCATTGAGGATCTAAGCAACGTATTGCTGCTCGGGGAGAAGCCGTATCATGAACTCCCGGCTTATCTGCATCGATTTCAGGTCGCGTTAATCCCGTTCATAAAAAATGAACTGACGCAAGCTACCAATCCCGTCAAGCTATACGAATATTTGGCGGCCGGCAAGGCGGTTGTCTCTACAGAGCTACCTGAAGTGAAGACCGTTGCGGGCGACATGATCTCGATTGCCAATACGGCTGCCGAGTATGAGGAGGCAATTGAAGCTGCACTGATTGAAGCCGAAGCTGGCGTTATGAAGCAGCGGCAGCAATTTGCGGAGCATAACAATTGGGAGCATCGTTATGAAGCACTGAATACCCATATTGTGCAGAAGCTGTATCCCAAGGTCAGTGTCATCCTGGTGGTTCATAATAACTGCTCCTACACGCAGCAATGCCTCCACCGGCTAATGCAGCCGGGTCATTACCCTAACCTGGAGGTTATTATTGTAGATAATGCCTCAAGGGACCAAACCTCCTCCTATCTTAGAAGCCTGAGCAATCCGCTGATCAAGGTTATAACCTCGACTACGAATCTTGGCTTCGCCGCCGGAAATACGATGGGGTGTGAAGCATCTACGGGAGAATTCATCATATTGCTCAATAACGATACCCTTGTTCCGGATGGGAGCTGGATCTCCCGTCTGCTCAGACCTTTTCAAGAGGATGCCTCGCTTGCCATGACAGGACCGATGTCCAATCATGTGGGAAATGATCAAGCGCTCGATCATTTCATAGGGGATGCTGTACAAGGCGCCAGTCCGCGTTGGCTTAGCGAGTTCTACGAGCGGTACCGGAGAAGAACCCGTTATACGGATCTCCTAGGATTCTTCTGCGTGGCTATTAAACGGAGTGTCTGGGAACGTGTAGGAACTCTGGATCCCGCATTTGGTCTGGGGATGTTTGAGGATGATGATTATTGCGAGCGCGTAAGAAATGCCGGGTACCGCCTGGCGATTGTCGAGGACGCTTTTGTATACCATCACGGCAGCGCTACGATCAAGAAGCTGAAGAATAGCGTGTACAACTCGCTATGGAACAAGAACAAAGCATATTACGAGCAGAAATGGAACAAGTCGTGGAGATTGCCAAAAGGACCGCATAGCATTTTTCATATGGTGGATCAACCTTCGGAAATAGCGTCCAGGATCCGGCAAACCGGTAAGCACGTTGTGCTGGTGCTCGGACTCACTCTATGGGAGACCAACTCAAGGCGATGGCAGCAGATCGTGAAGGGATTAACCGAAGATGAAGATCTGTTGGTGATTGTGTATACCCACTTATACCATGGCAATCTTATTGTGGGCACTCGGAAGATCGGGCCACAGCTTTATTTTACGAACCGGATTGATCTGTTCTCTGAGGTGTTATTCGATCAGGTCATCTACTGCGGATCCCCAGTTGTTCATGCGCAGATTCACTCCGAACAGTACTGGGCCGATCCCCTAAGCTATCATGAGCAACAGCTTACATCCTTGCAGACTCGATTACCGAATCTCCGGATACTGGAGCGGATCGCAGTATCTCAAGTCGTAAACGATCTGCGCTGCTCTGTGGATCATGTAACAAAATAAAGATACTCTAAAAAAAAGGCGCCTCCGCTCTGACTGAGTTCCGCTCAGCTCTAGGAGGGGCCTTCTTTCTTCTATTCTTCTATTGTTGTATTCTTTTATCCGAAACACGCTGTTCAGACCCTCAAATCCCCTGCCGACTCAAATGGTTGATGATCACTTCCGGATGCTGGCCTTGATAAGGCTTGGTGACGATTTCATATTCCTCGGGTCTGTAATTCCAATCCGGCTGTCCGTCATTCAGCTGCACATTTACGTCGCCTCTTCGATTGTCATTAAATTTGATTTTGTTGCCCAGTGCATAGTGATAGTGATACACGTTCACATCACAGCGCCCGCGGGGAATGCTCCATATACTCCGCCCTTCCGCAGCTTCCAGCGTACAATGATGCTTCTCGTCGCGATAACGTATGCCCTGATGAGCCCGCCACATTCTGGTGATGTCGTTGGACCAGCGTTCATCCCCGGGACTGTTGACCCGAATCGTCCAAGGATCTCCCCAGAAGTTGACGAAGGGAAACTGATAGACGTCCACATCTGTACGATTCATGAGCTCTGGCAAAACCTCGACAAAACGGTCATCCATGAGCTCGTCGATGTCCAGATTCATGATCCAGTCTCCCTGAGCCTGTTCAATCAGAACATTGCGGACCACGGACTCGTTCCAATCCTCGGTATAGGGCAAGCCCTTTTGTTGAACATGCAGCAACCGGATCGGATACCGATTCTGCAGACTGTCTATTTGTTCTAACGTTCCGTCCGTACTGCCACCATCGGCGATGATGATCTCATCGGCGTATCGGCTTACACTTTCTATATATAAGGGGATAAAAGTGATTTCATTTAATACCGGAACAATGACTGACAGTCTCATCGCTAGGGTACCTCCTTATTAACAAGTTTGTTCGTGAATCAAGTTCAGCATGGCGGACATGTGGCCGCGTGCCTTTTGATACCGCTGGTATAACGCGTAATTTGAATCGTAGTTGGGATTCCCGGAAGGCCCAACGAATGGGTGCCACAAGTGAACCATTTCTCCGTCCAGTCGAACATGTTGGCCAATCAGCGTATCCAGCGCGTACGCAAATGCTTCATCCTCCCCGCCCCAGCCGATAAACCGTTCATCATAACCTCTTACCGTTTCATATGCCTCGCGGCCAAGCACATTAAACCCTCCTACAAAAGAAGATGCCTGTTCTGCTGGCATGTCAATCTTTATAGACAAGGGCCATTCGCTTGCTTGCTGCAGCACAAGCCCGGTAATATCCTCGGATAAACGCAGAATTCGGCTGAAGGGGATTACCCACTGTCTGCTGTTCACGAGCGCGATGGATTCCTTCAATAGATACGGGTCATAAGCGATATCACTGTCTGCAATGACAATAATTTCTTTGGTAGCCTGAGTGTAGGCTCGATTGATGGCTTTGGATCTGCTGAAGGGCTCCTCGGTCCCGGATATTTCGCCTATGCATAACTCGATTTCCGGCATGGACTTCGCATAGTAGCCTAACACCCATTCCAATGCACAATCTCTGGGTCCGTTACCATCCGATTGATACGGAATCAGTACCGATACGCGGTCAAACACATCCTTCCCTCCTTACTCCTAGGCGCTTCCTATTTCTTTAAATTGAATAATACGGATAACCAGAGCGGGATCACTTGATCCATGGTCCAAAATGATTCAATGTGACGTCTGCACTTCTGCCCCATACCAGCCAGCTCGTGCTTCTGTCCGATCCACTGATGGATCGAAGCAATAAAATCTTCCGGGTTGTCGCTATCCAGTATCAACCCATACGCATCCGGATGAGCCGCGGCCTTTATGTTGCCCACATGAGTGCCTAGAACAGGCACTCCACATGCATAGGCCTCCAGCGCGGGTGCTCCGCTCCCCTCATTGGCTGCTGTGATCAGCAGCAGATCCAGCTGTTGATAGAATCTCGGCATCTCTTCATATGCATACGCTCCGGCTGTTTCCACGAACCTGATCCGTTCATCATTCCGGAAGTGCTCTCGGATGTGTTTATATAATGTATTATAATTTTTGGAACGTTTGGCAGGATCCCCGGCCCAGCCAACCACCAAGTGAGCACGGCCCTCGCGGGGCGTATCTAACGGTCGAAATAATCGGTGATCCACAAAATGCCCGATATACTGCACGTCTGCCTGCGGAGCAGCCACTTGCAAAGCGCGGCTCAGCCGCTCATTCATCGCGCCTATGACTCCAACTCGGGGTATGACTAACCTGAGGAATTCCGGATCGGGGATGAGCTCATCATTCGTCCATTCGCGATATGTCTCGTAATTCTGACTGAAGTAATAATAGGAGACTGCGGCAGAGGCATCAATACGAATATGCTTGAATATACAATAGGCGGCGATGCCCAGACACATCGCACATGTTCGGTCATAAGCCTGATTAAGCTCTTCGCTGCTGTGCTGCTCCAAATACCGATCCAGATCCTGAATGGACATCAGGTATAGATCAGGATGATGACGCTGTATGACCTTTGCATGTTTCCCTAATATCCACCAGTCCACATCATAGATCAGCAGATGCCTTCCCATGAATCGCACACTCCTTTTTACTCATAATAGATTATATTCGTCTTCGAGCCTCCAAGTTTGCTCCTTGGACATAAATGATGAATTGGTCCATATTTGCATGAAAAAAAGCCGCCCCTTGCAGATGATATTCTGCATAGTAACGGCTCTTTAGATGAAATAATGATCAAGCTGGATCAACTATCGACTAGACACTTTGATCCACGATATGCCTGTTCACTTCGTTAACGCTTAGCTGAATAAATCCCTTAAGCAAGCTCTGCAGCACTGCATAGACCAGCTCGGAATCCTGAAGCTCGTTCGCCTGAATCCGCCGCAAGCATTCCTGCACGCTCAGCCGGACCACGTCAATGTTCTCATATCCTTCGAGCTGTTGTTCAGCTTGACTGATTCCGTCATCCGTATAATAGACATGCGCAATCTCATTGCATCTCCAGGATGCCGGGTACAGCCAGCCCAGATAAACAAGCTTGCCGCAAGTGCAGCCTGTTTCCTCCAGCAGCTCCCGGCGGGCTGCAGATTCCAGATCCTCCCCTTCATCAACGCCACCTCCCGGGAGCTGAATAACATCTTCATCCACGGCAGCGCGATATTGGCGGATCAGCAGAAACTCCTCACCCTGCTTAGCCAGAACAACAACGGATTGATGATGTTCCTTGGTATAATAGATTTTACCTGACGCTTCCTCGTAAATCGATATCCCATGATGACGAATCAACAATTCCGTTTTTCCCATAACGGTAGAATCCCCTTTTTAACCCTATGTATTTCGAGCTTCGAATTCTTCTTTCAGGAGGGAGAACAGATAAGAATCGTGGTATCCGCCTTTAAACCATAAGTGCTGCCGCAGATGCCCTTCCTGCTTCATTCCAATGCTGCGCATCACACCTGCTGACCCGACATTGCCGGGCCGGCACGTAGCGAATATCCGGTTCACGCCCAGCTCTCTGAAGCCGAACTCAGACATGGCTCTTGCAGCTTCCGTAGCATATCCCTGACGCCAGTAATGAGAATTCAAGCAGTATCCAAGCTCCGCATTCGTCTTGGAACGGTGAAGACCCACACCGCCGATTAATCGGCCGTTTTCCTTCAGTACGATCGCTAGCTCATAGCTGTCCCTCGGGTTTTGCTCCATCATCTGAAATATCTCTTTTAAATAATTCGATGTATCCTCTTCCGTGTTCGGTCCCCACATCGTGTATTCAGTCACTAACGGATCTGAAGCATATGCGTGGATGCTTGCCCAATCCTCTTCCTGAAAATCCCGGATCATTAGTCTTTTCGACTCCATCTGCATATGGACGCACTCCTTGAAAACGGCTATCATTTTATGCCGTTACAGAAATTTTACTAATTATACCACATGGCATTGGGGGTTGCGTTATAAAAAAAGAAGCCTGAGTATCCTATTCGCCCAAGCTTCTTGCAACACGTAATGTCAGGATGTACCATCCAGTTTCTCCTGGCTGCCGTGCGTATTGAATTTATGAAGATAACGGGAAAGCACGCCATGTTTCGGAGAGAACAGGAAGCTGATGAGAAATACGATTCCTGTTGCAAAAGCCATCGATCCTGAGATCGAGGTGTCCAGCCATACCGCGATATAGTAACCCGTGAATGCGGAGATCACGCCGAATGTTCCGCTTAACACCAGCATAGTCGAGAGTTTATCCGTCCACAGATAGGCAGCCGCTGCAGGTGTTATCAGCATGGCCACCACCATGATTGCCCCCACGGCATCAAACGCGGCAACGGTTGTGATCGATACCAGCGACATGAATACATAATGCATCAACACCACGGGAATTCCGATGCTGGCGGCTAGAGCCGGGTCAAAGGATGTGATTTTCCATTCCTTGTAGAATGCTAAAATCACAATGATAACGACAAGTAATACGGCACCCAGCATAAAGGTTGCTTTCGGTACCTCACCTAACAACGGAACATGCATCAAATCCCATGGCACAAATGTAATTTCCCCCATGAGGGCATGCTTGGTATCCAGATGGGCATTGCCTACTTGGGTTGCAATCAGGATCACACCGATCGCGAACAGCGTAGTAAATACAACACCGATAGATGCATCCTGCTGGACGCCCCGGGAATTAAACCATTGAACGAGCACTGCGGTAAGCAATCCCGCCACAATCGCACCGATTAACATATGAGGACCACTTAGTTCCCTTGTGATGAGGAAAGCTGTTACGATTCCAAGCAGCACCGTATGGCTGATCGCATCTGCCATCATCGCCATTCTGCGCAGAATGAGGAACACACCAACGATTCCGCAAGACAAACCGACAAGTGAGGCGGTCAATAATATCCATCCTGTATACGTCATTGATGGTTCCCCCTCTCCGACAGCTGTGGTTTTATAACGGCTTGATTGCTGGATTCGGTATGATCCTTTTTCTGGGAGCGCAGCTGCATCGCCTGGATAAGGAGTCCCTTCTCTGCGCCAAATACGAGTGAAACGGTAAATAACACAGAGGAAGCAACTACGATGAATGGCCCCGTCGGCCATCCTTTTCCGAGTGTGCTGATCAACGTGCCGATAAATCCGGAGCCGCCGCCAAATACAGCAGACAGGATGACCATCGTTCTAAACGATTGTGTCCAGTATCTTGCACTGACTGCAGGGATGATCAGCATTGCTGCCATGAGAATGACGCCAACGGCCTGGATGCCGATGACAATCACGAGAACCAGCACCCCCATGTAAAGACTGTTCATCAGTCGGCTGTTCAGCCCCAAACCACGGGCAAAATCGGGATCGAACAGAAACAGTTTCCATTCCTTAAAACCGATCGACACAACCAGGATAACCAATACAGCCAGAATTAGCATCGTAAAGACATCCTTGCGGACCATGGACGCCGCCTGACCAAAAATAAAGTTATCAAGACCACTTTGATTCCCGCCAGCCGTACGGTTAACAATCGTGAGCAGCATAATGCCTAAACCGAAAAATACGGATAAAATCATGCCCATTGCCGTATCTTCCTTAATGCGGCTGGAGGAACGAATCCACTGGATCATCCATGCCCCGATCAATGCGCTCACGGCTGCTCCGAGAATCATAACCAGCAGATTCTTGCTCCCCGTCAATGCAAAAGCGATCACAACACCAGGCAGAGCTGCATGGGACAATGCATCACTCATGAGACTTTGACGCTTCCAATAAGCCAGACAGCCGATCATGCCTGCTGCCATGCCTAATATCAATGTGCTTAACAGCACCCATTGCGTGTTCGGTGATAGTAGTGAGTTCAGCACAGGTTACGCCTCCTTCATCCAGCGAAGCGTACCGCCATATGCACGGTATACATGATCCTTCGTGAATGCTTCTTCCGTCTTGCCGTGCGCGATGACCGTACGGTTCAGGAGCAGAACATGGTCAAAATAATCCTCAACCGTTTGCAGATCGTGATGGACAACCATAACGGTTTTACCTGCCGTTTTCAGATCCTTCAGCGTGGTCATGATGGCTCTCTCGGTCGCTGCATCAACACCTGCAAGCGGCTCATCCATGAAGTACAGATCGGCATCCTGTACAAGCGCCCGGGCGAGAAACACCCGCTGCTGCTGTCCGCCGGAGAGCTGGCTGATCTGTCGGCCGGCAAAATCGGCCATGCCCATCTGCTCAAGGGACGCCATCGCTTTCTCTTTATGGCTCTTGTTGGGACGTTTCAGCCATCCCACCCGGCCGTATAAACCCATCATGACAACATCCAGTGCGTCTGTTGGAAAATCCCAATCCACGGACCCGCGCTGCGGCACGTAGCCAACGCGGGTTTTGGTCTTGCTTAAGCTTGAACCGAAGAAGGAAACATCGCCAGATAGCTTCGGATGAAGCTCCAGCATGACCTTTAACAGTGTCGATTTACCGGCACCATTCGGTCCGACGATACTGGTTAGAGAACCTTGCCCCACTTCAAAGGACACATCGTGAAGCACTTTATTTTTTCTGTAGGATGCATTGAGGCCTTGGACTTGGAGTACAGACATTTTATTCACCACTTCCTGTTAGTGCATGGTAGATCGTTTCGACATTATGGCGGTACATTCCGATATAAGTTCCTTCCGTTGTTCCTGCTTCACCCATTGCATCGGAGAACAACTCGCCACCTAGCTTTAGATTAAGGCCATTCTTGGCGGCACCTTCGATGACGGCATTGATGGAAGCAGGATTGACACTGCTCTCAACGAATACGGCAGGGACTTTATGCTGAAGCAAAATATCTATCGTTCCATTGATATCCGAGAGGCCGATTTCATCCTCCGTACTAAGACCTTGCAGGCCCACTACCTCCAGCCCATACATGCGGCCGAAGTATCCAAAGGCATCATGCGCGGTAACCATGATCCGCTGCTCTTCAGGAATTTGACTCAATTTATCCTGGGCCTCTGCTTTCAATTCGTCTAATAGTGCAAAATACTTCTGCTTGTTCTCTTCAAAATACGCCGCATCATCCGGTGACAGAGACTTCAGCTTCTCTACGGCTGAATCCAGGGAGGTTTTCCACAAATCGATATCAAACCACACATGGGGGTCTGTAGCCTGTGTATCATCCTGCAGCAGTTGATCCTTCGGAATGGCGTCCGCAATGGCCAGTACAGGTTTATTCTTGCCGATCTGCTCGAAAATTTCCGTCATATTTCCTTCCAGATGCAGCCCGCTGTAGAAAATGACATCCCCGCTGTCCAGTTTCTTGATATCACCTTGAGTTGCGTTATATAAATGCGGATCAACGCCTGGTCCCATCAAGCTGAGTACCTCCACGCGGTCTCCCCCGATAACGGAGATCGGTTCCGCAATCTGTCCAATGGTCGTGACTACACGAATTTTCTTATCGGGCTGCTCGCCTGCCGCACCCTCCTGATCAACTTCCCCCGTTGCGCATGCAGATAATACCAGCAGCAAACTCAGTATGGCAGCTCCTATCAATATCCTGGTTCTCCTAGTCTTCTTGTTCTTCATCTTCTTCTCCTCCACTCCAATAAATGATGAGTTCGCTCCATTCATTTAGATAAAATATATAATCCCCTAAAACCCGTCCTGCCATTTGCCAATTATTTTGCTCTTGTGCAACTTTAATTCCCATGTACAAAAAATAATCCATCTATAGGCTTTTGTCAATGCAAATTTTAATTTTTTTGGTTTTCACCCCTCCTTTTCTTTTACGAAAAGTTTGTTTTCATTAGTTTAATTGATGATTTACAGCTTGTTTTTTCATATGCGCAACATATTTAGCTTTATATAAATATTTTAATATGATTGGAATGAAATCAGCTCCGCGACCGCAAAAAGACGACTTCTCATGAAGAGAAACCGTCTTCTTTGATAATCCTGATTCAGGTTTAGTTTAGTATTCCACACCACGCACTTTAGAATAGATCTTCAAGTGAGAAAATCCGCCGGAATCATTGGGGTTGACATTACGCGATACACCTTCCAATGCGAAACCGCAGTTCTCCGCGACTCTGACACTTCGTTCATGTCTGGAAAAGACAACAAGATCGGATTTTTCCCCATTGATGTTTCCATTCCATCCATCTCCTTGTTTAGCCACAGACTATCCAAAAAAACGGATATGTGTCCAGTGGGTTCTTATTTCAGTCCATTGTTTTCTTAGCAGGGCTTAGATGATCGGGTATAAGATCCACATGCGCCAAAGCGCCAATTGTCTCCACCACTGCATCCATCGTTAAATGGTCGGTATCAATATGATGCCGGAACACTTCACTTGAGAGACCGTCGATGCAGCGATCGATTTGCCCAGCAGCCCATGAGTTTGGACCTTCCCCTCTGCTTCGCAAACGTCGGAGGAGTATTTCCTTGGATGCGCACAGTGTAAAGTGCTGCACTGCAACCCCATCGCGTCTTAAATGACCGACAATTTCATCGAAATAATCAGCATTGGTTATCGTCATCGGTGCAATGATTAATTGATTGAATTCCTGATCCAGATACTTAAACATGGCGTAGTTGAATTCCCTCCACATGGGATAGTGCTGGAAATCATCGTGTTTGGCATCGGCTGGCAGATTGTCCCGAATGAAATAACCGGCATTCTCAGGATCATACACATGCGAATTCGGAATTCTTCGGTGAAGCTCGTACGCAGCCTGGGTCTTACCGGAACCGAATGCTCCGTTAACCCATATAATCATCGGTGAATCCTCCCTTCTAAGCAGGGTTACGCGTAAGGATTATGACATCCCTTCAGTACCGGAATCATACATCTTTAAGTAGGCAATTACTCTTTTTTAAGAAAATCCGGTCTCCGGGTCAACGTCTTCCCGTGGTCACGGACAAAACCATATTGCTCATAGAGACCATGGGCATCTTGCGTTGACAAGATTCCAAATAAATTGCGGTAAGTTTCATGGGTGGTAATCGTCTCAATTAATTTCTTACCCACACCCAGTCCGCGGCAGGTAGTATCCACAAACACATCACATAACCAATATACCGTGGCACCATCGGTCACGACTCGGGCAAAGCCGATCTGACGGTCGTTATAATAAGCCCCAAAGCATGTAGAACCTTCAAGCGACTTTTGGATTTTTTCCTCTGACCGTTCCTTAGCCCAATAGCTCTGCCGAAGAAAGTGCACAATCGCCTCAACATCCAACAGTGCGGGGTCACTGCTAATCAAGACCTGTTTTGTGTCGATGTCCTTCATAGATCGTTAACTCTTTTTCCCCGAGCCAAAAGCGATGACATAGTTGTCCGGATCTTTAATCGCAAAATCCTTCCATACGCCCCAATCCGCCTCCATTAATACTGGCTCCTGTACCACTTCTGCCCCTTTGGAGGTCAACTCTTCATACAATTCATCAAGTTCATGATGTGTATCCACATATGCATATGTATCCCATGGCGTATGTTGATCCTTGCCTGCTCGGTTTGGCGTTACGTCTGTAGCAGAATTCGCCTGAAGCAATTTGAAGCCGAGCGCAAAATCATCCCGCACAGCCCAGACGTCGTTCACGTCACATCCAAGCACCTCTTCGTAAAATAACTTGGAACGGGTAAGGTCTGATACTAAACGAACTTGAACCGAGAATTGAATTTTGCTCATTAGATCATCTCCAGCTATATTTTTTCTTCCATAATACAACCGTCCAGTTCGCTTAACAAGAACTTTCCGTAAGTGGTAGCCGTTCCGCCCTCAACCTATCCAGACCGGCAGATGAATGGAGCTCAAGCAATCGGAGTTCCGTTGGGGAGGTCGAAATCCGGCTTCAGGAGCACAACATCCCCCTGCTCCGGAACTCCGCCGATGACGAGAACCTCAGAATCATAGCCCGCGATCCGCCTAGGTGGGAAATTCACGACAGCTACCACTTGTTGTCCTACGATCGAATTCTCATCATACCGCTTCGTAATCTGCGCACTGGTTCGTTTAATCCCAAGCGGCCCGAAATCGATCTTCATCTTAATAGCCGGAACACGGGCTTTAGGGAAGGGTTCTGCCTCTATAACCGTCCCAATTCGAATGTCCAGTTGGGTGAAATCCTCAATAGTTGCCATAACGATATCTCCTTAGTGAGTAATGAAGCATGTAATGTACACTCCACAACACGAAATTTTTTATGAAACATCTTATCATTGGGGTACGTGGCACTTCAAGGGAGAGATCCGTTAAATAGGTTTTGTCCCTGATAAATCAAACAAGAGACCACCTCAGGCTCTCATTATGATTTATGACTTCATGCTGGAATTCTTACTGAATTATACCTTAAAACCATCCGCGAAGAGCATAGTCATCGCAATCATATCCGCATAATTTTACCTGTATGTACAAAACCTAGGAACAAATAAACGTGAGTCCCTGACTCACCTCACAGGAGATGGAATTATGCAGGGTTGGCATAAAATTAAAAAATACCTCGTAGCTGACCTGTCTCAGACCCAAAATCCAAATGCTCCATTCGCATTGAGACCTTTAAAAAATGATGAAGATGCCGGATTGTTGAATGGACAAGAACCTGCCAGCATGCCACAAATCAAGCCTTTGCTTGGGGATAATGGTCCCCTCGCGATGACGTCGACATTAGAGCAGAATATCAATTGGCTGAAGGGGCATTTCTCATATCCTCAGAACAGCGGATTGGTCTTTCGTCCTTTTGTCATCGAACAAACAGGGGCGGTGGTTCAGGGCATGATTGTCCACTTGGAGAGTCAGGTGGATTCGCAGCATCTCAACCAATTCGTCATTCATCCCTTGATCAATGCCAAGCTGACGGAGGATCAGCCTTTAAGCGTGGATACTTTGAAAACTCATATTGTCACAGACTGTCATTTAACATCAACCTCTTATTTCGGAGAAATCGTCCATGAGATTCTGAACAGTTCCGCCGCTATTATCATCGATGGATTAGATACTGCGATTCTGGCTGATGTCAAAGGCGGTGAGAAAAGAGGTCTTGAAAGTCCAAAAACGGAAAATGTAGTGCGCGGTCCACAGGTAGGCTTCACTGAAGATATGCAAACCAATTTGTCTTTGCTCAGAGGACGTCTTAGCACTTCCGATCTGATCGTTGAATCCGGTGTTGTAGGCACGGTCTCCCAAACAGCCGTTTCTATTGTGTATCTGAAATCTATCACGAATGCCGAACTGGTCAACGAAGTTCGCCGGCGTATAGCCGCAGTTCGGATCGACTACATCGGGGATAGCGGAATGCTAGAACAATTGATTGAGGATAAGCCCTATTCCATATACCCGGGGATGCTTAGTACAGAGCGTCCGGATCATACGGCAGCTCAAATTGCGGATGGCTATGTTGCAATTCTGGTTAACAACTCGCCCTTCGCTCTCATCGTACCGACACAATTCCCGCTGTTCCTGCAAACCGCCGAAGACAGATATCTTCGTTGGCAATACAGTT
This sequence comes from Paenibacillus glucanolyticus NBRC 15330, assembly GCF_004000885.1. GTDB lineage: Bacteria > Bacillota > Bacilli > Paenibacillales > Paenibacillaceae > Paenibacillus_AQ > Paenibacillus_AQ glucanolyticus. The sequence goes on along the minus strand of NZ_BIMC01000001.1, from coordinate 162,444 downwards.
CCTTCCTGCGAATCATACGGGCGATTGGATTTCTCATGTCCCTTTATTTACCAGCGGTTTACGTGGCGATTGCTAACTTCCATCATGAGATGATACCGACTACTCTCGTTCTTGCCATTGCGGGGACACGCGAATCGATTCCGCTTCCCGTGGCGGCAGAAGCATTTCTTCTGGAATCCATGTTTGAGCTGATCCGGGAAGCAGGCGTCCGCATTCCGAGTGTCATCGGTCCCACAATCGGTATTGTCGGCGCTCTTATCCTGGGACAAGCCGCTGTCCAAGCCAATATTGTAAGTCCGATCATGGTTATCGTGACAGCCGCCACGGCGCTCGCATCCTATACCATTCCTAATTACAATATGCAATTCACAACGCGAATCCTCCGTTTCGTTTATTTGGCATTCGCATCTTTTATGGGATTAATCGGCATCGTCTTGCTCTCCATCATTCTCTGGACAAGCTGGATGTCTGTGAACCGATTCGGCGTACCGAGTCTGGCACCCCTTACTCCTCACCCTAAAAATGAAAATACACTGCTTCGCGGCCCCCTGCAGAAACCGCTCGCGCGGCCCTTCTCTGTGCGCCCGCAACGATCAAAGAAAAAGCCGGATGGACAAGACGGTGCTCCCGAGCAAGGGGGAGAAAACTAATGTACCAGCATCATATCGGAGTAAGGGAAGCCGCATCCATTGGGATCATTTTCATCATCACCAAGATATTCCTTCCTTTTCAGAGATCACTGGCGGAAGCAGGAGGTACGGCAGGATGGATGATAGCCATTATCGCCGCCATCTTCTGTCCGTTGACGTGGTGGGCGATCCGCGGCGTTCTCCGGAATGCGAAGCAAGGCTCCACGCTGATCGAAGCTACGGAAGAAATATGGGGCCCCTGGGTGGGGACCTTTTTGAATCTCGCTTACTTTTGCTTTTTCTTTGCGATAACCTTTCTCGTGCTGCGTGAATTTTCGGAGCTTCTATCCTCCGATATTTTACCGCGTACGCCGATGAATATGATTCTGATCTTTCTGATCGTTCCGATCGCCTTTGTAGCGTACTGCGGAATCGAGTCATTGGGCCGAATCTGCTGGCTTACCATTGGTTTGATTATCGGAAGTGTGCTGATTGTGCTGATTGGTGGTCTGCTGACACACGCAGAGCCCAATGCGCTGTCCCCTTTTTGGGGAACGGGGAAATCCAGGATCATGATGAGCGGGATTGCCAAAAGCTCACTGTTCTCGGAGATGCTGGTCTTTGGTTTCCTGCTGCCCCGAATGCGCAAATCCCGGGAATGGGGACGTGCGGTCTGGTGGTGCATCGCAATCTCATCCATCACCCTATTCAGCACCACTATTGTCTATCTTTATGTATTCCCGTATCCAACCGCCATTCGATTAAACGTTCCGATGTTCGAAGTCAGCCGACTGATTATATTCGGCAGATGGATTCAACGCCTGGAGAGTCTGTTTCTGATTGCCTGGCTGATTAGCGCAGCCCTTAAACTGGCCATAGGATTATATTGCACCGCGGCCACCATGTCTCAGATTCTGCGATTACCCAAGGTCCAAACCCTCATCTTTCCACTTACACTGCTTGTTTATGGATTTGCGCTGCTCCCGAACAATGAAATGACAGCCGTGTCATGGGATGGTGGGTTTTTGCGTACCTATGGATCTATCTTCTCCATAGCTCTACCCATGTTGACCTGGTTCGCCGGAATCATGAGGCACAGAATGAGGAGACGAACTGCATGAAACTTATGAGACGGATCATTCATTGCCTTCTCATCCCTGCGATATGTATTCCCATGCTGACGGGTTGCTGGGATCGGCTGGATCCAGAGAACATGGCCTTTATTATGGCAATTGGAGTGGACACCGGCCCGAAAAATGACTATATCTATACATTTGCCGTCGCCATGCCGAAAGCCAGCAGCGGAGCAACTGCTTCAAGCGTAAGTGGATCGGATCAGAGCAGCAATAAGGTCGTCACAATCTTCTCTGAGGAAGGAGCCAATTTGTCTGCTGCCCTGCTGACAAGTCAAAGTTTTGTCGCCAGACGACTAACCTTGATCCACTCCAAAGCCCTTGTCCTTGGGGAAGAGCTTGCGCGTCAAGGCATCCTTCCTGTTGTTGGCGAGGTTGTTCGGAATACGGAGTTTAGGCGGAACGTTAACATCCTGACAACGAAGGGTCGTGCCCAGGAATATATGCATTACATTAAACCCAAGATGGAAAATGACATTAATCTATGGTTCGAACTGGAATTAGACCCTCACAATATAGGGGCAATTACACCCAAGCAGGCACGATTTCATGATTTTATATTGGACATGGAACAGCCGGGTAACGGTGCAACGTCCATCTTAACGGCTGCGCGGCCTGATATCGACAAGGGCAGTGAGAACTTGCATGATGGTGAATCTGCCAACAATTCAAATACAAGCCAGCCAATGGCTAGTGAGCATAAAGCGGGAGATTTACCGAGAGCTGGAGAAGTTCCTATCGATTTTTTTGGCGCCGCAGTGTACAAGGGGCAGAAATTACGAGGATTCCTTAACGGTATGGAGACCAAAACACTGAATATGCTGCGCGGCCAGTTCGAGAAAACCGTATGGGAATTTCGCGACCCTTCCGATCCGAAGCTGAACATCAGTATCAACATGGGCACACTCACCAATAAAGTCATGCATGCACAACGTTTCGATGATCATATTCAGATAACCTTCAATATAACGATGGAAGGTGATCTGTTAGGTTCGGTTTCCGATGTTGATTATACCCAGTCGGAAAATACGAAGAAGCTGGAAACATCCATCGAGGAGCAATTAAAGGAAAGAGCTTCTAAACTGCTAAATAAAATGCTGTATAAATGGGAAGTCGATTGCTTCCACATCGGGAATCAGATTCGCGGCAGCTTTCCCACTCTTCAGGATTGGTACGCCTACAAATGGAGAGATCACATCCACACGGCCAAATACGACCTTAATATCCAATTCAAGATGAGAACGTACGGAGACCAAGTCGGTCCCGTCATTGAAGGAGACCAGATGACAGAATGATGCTTCAGATTGCCAAGCTTACTTTGGTCGGAATCTTTTCCTTGTGGGCAGCCTTCTATGTTGGAAGTCTGACCCCTCAGCTATGGCGTCAAAAAAATTACCGCGGAGCCATCGGTGCTGCGGTTCTTGCGGGTATGACCATGGTCGTGCCAGTCCTGTTTACGCTGCTGAATGAATACTAGTCCATCCCTGCAATCAAGCGGAGCAGAGATTTATCTCTGCTTCTTAAAGTATGAGACCTCCCTCATCAGGCTGCATTTGCTGCTTAATTCTTCCTGTTTATGTTATCATTACTACCGAGGATGCTTTAAAGCGCAGCTGCATGCAGTTCCTCGTAAAGCAAATTCAAAGGTTTCTTTAATTGACGACAAGGGAGAAGATGCACTATGGCACAAAATGAAACTCAGCGACCGTCTCGTGTGGTTATTATCGGGACAGGAGCGGTTGGAGCAACGACTGCGTATACCTTGTTCTTACGAGAGAGAGTATCTGAGCTGGTGTTGATCGATGCGAATCACGATAAAGCGCTTGGTGAAGCCTTGGATATGAACCATGGTCTCCCCTTTGCAGGAGGAGTTAAGCTGTGGGCTGGAGATTACAGCGATTGCAAGGATGCAGATATCATTGTCATTGCAGCAGGCTCCAACCAAAGACCCGGCGAGACACGGATTGATCTGCTGAAGCGAAATACGGCCATATTTGACGATATTATTCAGAACATCGTGAAATACAATGACCACGGCATCATTCTTGTAGCTACCAACCCGGTGGATATTCTGTCTTACGTTACCTTGAAAAAGAGCGGTTTCCCTGTAAATCGGGTTATCGGTTCGGGTACGCTTCTGGATAGCGCCAGATTCCGCTATTTGATCGGACAGAACAAGGGAATTAATCCGCGCAGCATTCACGCCCATATTGTCGGAGAACATGGCGATTCCGAGCTGCCGCTGTGGAGCATTGCCAACATAGCTGGTATCAGCATTGATTTGTCAGATGATGAAAGAGATGATATTTTTGACCGGACCAAGAATGCAGCCTATGAAATCATCAATGCTAAAGGCTCGACCTCTTATGCAATCGCGTTAGCGCTTGACCGGATCATCGTCTCCATACTGCAAAATGAAGGATCGGTGCTCAATGTGTCGACACTGCTCACCGATTATCACGGCGTGTCTGACGTATACCTCGGCGTGCCTTGTGTGGTTGACCGCACAGGGGTAAGGGAAATTCTCAATCTTGAGTTCAATGACGAGGAACTGACCCAATTTCACGCTTCCGCTAATAAGCTGAAGGAACAGATCTCCAAAATCTTTGAATAACGCCCAAGGCTTTGCGGATCCATGATCCGTGAGGCCTTTTTTCGTTCAGCACAGGGATAATGTTATGATCACTGATGACAAAATCAGCTCACCGTAAAGACAGAAAAGGCGCTATAAATGAGAAGCAGCCCCATAAGTATATTGAATGGGCGTTCATATCGGGACAAAAGGCTCTGAAACAGCGAACCGCATAAAGCCCAGGTCATGTTAGCGCAGATGCCGACAAGCGTGAGTATCATCGAGAATAATGCCAGATGGGCATGCGATGAATAGAAAGGAATAACGAATGTTGAAATCGCCGTAATTCCGTATAAAATGACCTTGGGATTGATGAACTGGAAGACGAATCCGAAGAAAAAGCTGTTGAAGCCCTCCTCCTTATCGTCCTGCTCCTGTGGTTGGCTGCGTATGATTTTTACGGCCAGATAGAGCATATACAGACATCCAATGATATTCATTGTGAATTTGATCTTCGGGATGAATTGATATAATACCAGATTGAAATAACTGGAGAGCAGCATAATGACCAAACATCCGGCGGCTACCCCTCCTATAAATTGCAGCGTTTTTCTAAAACCATGACTTCGTGCGTTGGTCATTGAAATGATGTTGTTGGGACCTGGCGTGAATGAAGCGACAATCGCATAGGTCAACAGCGGAACGATAAACAAACTACCCACCCCTTTCTTGTATGTATGATATAATGTAATGAACTGTACGTTATAACGTCCGTACGTTATGATTATACATAAGTATGTTATAGCGTACAATATGTGCACGAAGGTGGTTGATGACGTTGAAACCCATTCATCTTATATTGGCTCATAATTTGAAGAGTCTCAGAGAGCAAAGAAAGCTCAGTCTGGATAAAGTCGCGGAACTGTCCGGAATCAGCAAGACCATGCTGGGGCAGATTGAACGCGGCGAATCCAGTCCCTCCATCACAACCGTATGGAAGATTGCGAACGGGCTGAAGCTTTCATTCACTTCCCTGATCCATGAACCCTACTCGAATACGGTCGTGGTATCAAGGGATGACGCGCAGGCACTAATAGAAGATAATGGAAAAATTCGGATTTATCCGCATTTCCCTTTTGAGGACGGACGGCGCTTTGAGATGTATTCCCTCGAAATGGACAAGGGCGGTTATCTTACCGCCGAGTCCCATATCGAAGGTACTGAGGAGTTTATCACCGTATTCCAAGGAGAACTTACGGTGCGCATCGATAACGAAGAATATACGGTGGGCCATGGTGAAGCGATTCGATTCACAGCAGACAAGCCCCATGTGTACCACAATTCCGGCGATTCCATGAATCGCTTGAGCATGGTTATCCATTATCCCAAGTAACAGTGAGTGTGAATTTCATAGACGCAAAACGCACCCTCTATCAGAGGGTGCGTTACGTTGTGTATGAAGCCATCTCTTCACCGTCGCAATGAATTTGCGCTGACTACGCCGTATCGGGACAGCAGCTTTCGGCCCAGCAATCCGACAGTACGATCTGTCAAGAATCCCATGAATCCGAGGCAGATCAGCCCGACAAAAATCCAGTCCGTACGGAAGAACAAACGTGAATTCCAGATCAGATAACCCACTCCTTCATTGGAAGCAATCATCTCTGCTCCGATGATGGCCATGAACGATGTTCCCATCGCAAGCCGAATGCCGGTGAACATGTACGGTACCGTTGCAGGTATGATCACATGAAGCACAATCTGCCACTCCGAAGCACCCATGCTGCGGGCGGACCTTATCTTATCCTCTTCCACTGCCAAGACTCCGGTCAACGTGTTCAGGACCACGATGAAAAAGGTCGCATACAGAATAAGCATGATTTTGGATGTCTCTCCAATCCCGAACCATACCAGGAATAAAGTGATGAATGCGATGGGCGGAATGAACCGGATGAAATTAAGAAACGGTTCCGCAAAGACCCGAATCGTCCCAACCTTGCCGATAACCAGTCCAACCGGGATCGCGATCAGACTCCCAAGCGTCCACCCGAGCAGCACCCGGTATGAACTGATTCCGATGTACTGTAACAAGGTGCCATCCATCAACAGTTCGTATCCGCCTTTCGCAGTATAGATCGGTCCCGGCAGAATTTCGGGTCCGTACACAAGGGACAGCAGCTGCCATATCCCAAGTCCGGCCAACCAGAACAGGATGTGCAGCAACCCTTTTTTTAGTCTGTTGCTCATGTGGTCTTCACCTTCCCTCTACTCATCAAAGTGCGATTGGATTTGGTTGTACAGCGTATGAAAGTCGGGATCTGACAAGTCTCTCGGATAGGCAAGCGGCACCTCGTAGATGTCCGTTATCCGGGAGGATGGACCCGCTGACATGATGCCGATTCGTCCCCCCAGCAGAAGCGCCTCCTGAATATCATGCGTCACGAAGATAACGGTTTTGTCCGTGTCCTGCCATATCCGCACCAATTCCCGCTGCATCGTTCGCCTTGTCATGGCGTCCAATGCGCCGAAGGGTTCATCCATAAGCAGAATCGCGGGATCATTGGATAGTACCCGAGCAAGCTGTACGCGCTGTTTCATCCCGCCCGACAGCTCTCTTGGATATTTGCTCTCATGGCCTGAAAGCCCCACCAGCGAGATGAACTGATTGGATATTTCCTTTCTCTTCGCCGCAGGAATTCGTTTCATGCGGAGACCGAATTCCACATTTTCTCTAACGGTAAGCCATGGAAACAACGAAGAATCTGCCTGCTGGAATACAACCGCGCGGTCTTGGCCCGGGCGCTCTACCTCCTTCTCCCCCACTCTCACTTGACCGGAGGTCTTGGATACGAAGCCCGCAATCAGACTGAGCAGCGTCGACTTCCCACACCCGCTCGGACCCAGCAGCACAAAGAACTCCCCGCCCTTTACCGCCAGATTGACGTCCTGGATAATATAATGCAAATCACCGGCTGTGGGCTGTGCGTAGCTCTTATTCAACCGTTCGATATGGATTTCATTCTGCCTTGACACGGCTCTCATCGCCTTCATCTCCTTACTTTAAATCGATTACACGTTCCGGGAATGCTTCTCTTACCAAATCCAAATTCAATTTATCGTTCAACTCAAAATCTTGCTCGATCATCCCGTTAGCTACCATATAATCCTTCTGGCCCTGTAATCCTGCATAGGCCTTATCCGTAAATCCAAGCTTCCATGGATTCTTCGGCAGATCCTTTAAGGTGGCTTCTCTCGGCTGCTTGACTTCCTCATACATGATGTCGGCGGTTTCCTCCGGATGGGCCTGGGCATAAATTGATGCTTCATCCAGCGCCTTCAGAAACTGGACGAAAACTTCCCTATGGCCCTCCAGCAGCTCGTTTGAAGCGATCAGTCCTGTTCCGAGCCGTACCGGGGTTTTCGACATATCCGACAGCTCTTTCGCTTCCGCAAGCGCGCCAAACTTCTCGTTCAGCACCGCACCGTATACCCAAGCCGCGTCAATCTCGCCTTTTTTGAGCGCTACGTAAGCTTCGTCAAAACCACCCTGACCGATTAACTCCACATCGGACAGGGCCACCCCGTTTTCCCCAAGGTAAACGTCCCATAGATAAGGCACGAACGTCCCCCTGGAGAAGCTTAGCTTTTTACCCTTCAGCTCAGCTGCACTGCCGATTTCTTGACGAACGAACAGCTTCCATTCACTTGCACTCAGGTCCGTCGCTGTCCCGGACGAAGCGAATATGGAGTAATCGCCTTTGCTGACAGCATTCAGAAGTGGAAAATCAGCTCCGAATGCCACGTCCACCTGCTTGATGAATAAGGAGTTAACGCCTTCTGCCGGCGTGGCGAAGTTTACCAGTTCCGCATCAATTCCATGCTTCTCGAAGATCCCTTTGTTTTTTGCCACTCGGAATACGGTATTTGTGGAGATATCGGCGATTTTCAGTTTGAGGCGGCTTCCTTGCTGATCGCCTGAGGCGTTTCCGCAAGCACCAAGTACGCTGGCCGCGAGAATTGTACCCAGCAGCAGAACACTCCAACGCTTCCAAATATGTCGGCTTCTATTCATCGCGCTCCCTTTCTTTCTGCATGACTTCATCCGTTCGGGCTACGCAAAGCGCGCCTTCTCCATACGAGATCGTACCCTCAACCTCCACACTGGTTACGGCACCTCTGGGCGCCGCGCCCGGAAGGCGGTAATCGGCAACATCGATCGGCACGATTTCCGTTTCCACAGGCAAATCGAGCTGAGGCACCCATTCATATGGAACCCGGTAAGCTCGATACACCATGTTGGAGTTGCGGCTGTTCTTATAAGGAGAGATATATTCCCACACCAGCTCAAATTCTCTTGTCACTTCGAATATCCGACCGTCTGCGCCTTCGGTTATCAATGTGTTGCCATTGGGAAGCCGCTGGGCCGAACTGATATAGGGGCTGTAGAAGCGATAAGAATCGAGCGGAGCCTGAAAGCCGGCCTCTGTTGGTGTATACTGCCATTCAATCTCCAAAGTGACCGGGTTAATCTCCAGAATGCGGGAATGGTCGCGACGGGCGATTTTCAACCCATCCTCCGATTCGGGGTTTGGCCGTCCATACCCGCCCCAGCCGCCGTTGTCGAAGATCAGGATGTTGCCTTCTCCCGGAAGGCCCTTCGGAATGAGATGGGCATGATGCTGGCCGATGATCCAGCCGATATGCTTGGTTTCCGCGGTTGAATAGTCGGGGCCAAGTCTCCACACGATATTCCCGGTGCTTTTATCAATGATGGCAATGATATTGCTCTCCCGTGCGTCCCAGATGATATTGTCGGGATGGAACCGTTCGTCTCCTGCGTCATAGAACTTGTTAGGGCCGAGCACCGAGGCCGAATTGATGTGCATCCAATCCCCTGCGTGGGCGCCGAAGCCACGGGTATTGGGATCACGGGATAATGCCAGCTTGGCATCCTCATCAAATCCGAGCTCATGGAAGTGGTCGCTGACCGCCCACTCCCAGATTACGTTTCCTTCCCAATCCACTTCGATAATCGTGTCATCGAGCAGCTCAATATCGGATATATCGGAACGCTTCACATTTTTATGCGCCAGAATAAGGGTGTTACCGGAATCTACCTTCGGTTCTTGCCCCGGAACATAATAACCGACGGGATTCCCCTCACGCTGGTAGTCATGATGCTGGCGAGCCATCCACTGAGCCGGATGTCCGGGGTCCTCTATGTATTCATAGCGATCAAACTTCCAGACGATATTGCCGTCCCAGTCCACCTGCACCAGATTGGTCTCATCCTGAAATCCGTATTTCGGATCACGCTCGGATGTACTGCCAAGGACATACCCTCCCGGGAACAGCTTATTCGGAAACCCGCGAAGCCCCTTCCACAAATGAACCTCTCTGCCGTTCATGTCGATTAATAGCGCACCTGTCTCCGCCGCTTGATAAATCGTGTAACCGCTCCATGCCTTCGCAGGGTTATATACCGTTGTACCTGTTGGATAAATCGTCGGATGTCCCATCGTTCTCTACTCCCTTTCGTTGATTAATGAATAGATTCAATAAGAGATAAATTTGTTCGTACGCTTCGGATGGCTTACGTTCGTCTGTGAAATGTCTGCGGATAATTTATCAGATGAATGGGTCTGCTCGAGTACGGAGTCCGCAAATCCTTCCAGACGATTATTCAGCTGTTTAAAAAAAGCGATTTGATCACTTAACTCATCTTGCGAGAACGCCCCGAAAACGACTTCAATCATATACCCGCCCATGTTTTCGTTACGCTTCAGCATCTCTTTTCCCGCATCCGTGATGGCAAGCGCAATCGATCTCCGGTCGGTCTCGCTCCGCCTTCTAACCGCAAACCCGCCAGCCTCCAGTTTGTCACATAAAGCCGTGACCGCCCCGGATGTGAAGTCCAGCTCTTCGGCTAACTCGCCCAGTCTCTGTTCCCCATCGCGATGTATCGTATTTAGAATCAACAGGCCGGGTAACGAAATGCCTTCCACTGATATTTTGTCGCGCTCCTTCACGAATCTGCGAACCATCCTGCGAAAATGCCAATCGGCTTCCTCCAGCAATGCCCAATCCTTCTCTTCCATGCCGCTCCTCTCCCGGGTCATACACCTCCGTATGCCAACCCCTATGTATCAGCCTATGGGTTTGTTCTCACTACAACCTGGTGTGGTCGTTATAAATATACAGAAAGGCCCCTATTTACGCTTCTCGCTGCATCACGAAAAACAGTAAACAGGAGCCTTTGGTGGACCAATCGGCTGATCATATTGTTTAATACTGAGATAATGAACCATCATTTAATGATGGCTAAATGAAATTGCTTGTCGCTTAGATTAAACCAATTAATGACACCTGTCAAGTAGGGATTAATTTTAAAAAAAGAGGACTTGCTGTTTAAGCGCCCTCTCAGTCAGAATTCGTTCGAGTATCTCGATAACAAGCAATGGTTAGATAGGCACCTGCTTTTTTTGGAGCGAGGATGTTAAAAAACAGCTGCCATGATGACAACTGCTTTGATAACAATCAATTACATCATAGACTATTTGTCAGCCTTCAATGCCAGCGCAGGTCTTGTTAAGGAATAGACAGCACAGACCAATGCCACTATAACGACTCCTCCGCCTACCCAAGCCGTGCTGGCAACCGAGCCGCCCTGTTCCAATACGAGCCCTCCGATTGCTGATCCCATCGCGATTCCGATTTGCAGCGCGGAATTGTTGAAGCTCTGCTGAATATCGGACGAAGCGGGATCGACTTGAATCAGGTAATTTTGCAGTGGCGGAGCCAGGCTCCAGCTTAATGCGCCCCATACCATCATCACGACTAAAAATACACCAATCGAGAACGTTGAGAAGGGCAGCAGGAACAGCACCAGGATAAAAGAAGTGATGATAATCACGATACTCTTGTGTGATCCGATCCGATCGGCAAGTGCGCCTCCGAACGCCCCGCCTCCAACGGCCGACAGTCCGAACAGGAAGTAACAAATGCTGATCCAGTACGGAGTCAAGCCGAGTTCCGATTCGAGAAATGGCGTAAAATAAGCGTAAATGGTGTAATGCCCTGCCAGCATAAACAAGGTCGCCAGATGGGCACCAGCGATTTTGGACTTGCCCAGCGCTTTGATCTGCTGAGACAACGGTATTACATTTTCAGGCTTGATCCGATCCAGGAACATATAGATCAGCACCATGGAACCGATGGACAGAATGCCGATGCCAAGGAACAATACTCTCCATCCAAAAGCTTCACTGATTAAAATACCAAGCGGCACCCCAAGCACCAATGACGAGCTAATCCCCATATAGATAACGCCCAGTGCTTTTGCACGATGTGCGGGTTCAACGACTTTAGCTGTAATCGTAAGCGATAAGACGATGATAAGAGCAGTACTCATAGCAGTTAATATTCTGGCACCCATCAGCAGCACAAAGTTCGGGCTCACGTACGCCAGCAAGTTACCGATGAAGAATACAAATAAGGAAATGATATAGAGCCGTTTGCGTTCCACCTTTGCCGTAAGTGCAAGGAGAACCGGTCCCGAAATCGCATAGACCAATGCGAATACCGTAATCAATTGCCCTGCCGTGCCAAGCGAAATGTTTAAATCATCTGCAATCAGCGGCAGAATTCCGCCAACAATAAGTTCTACCAATCCCACGGATATGGTTGAAATCGCTAGAATTAATACTTTCAGATTCATCTGGAATGAAATCCCCTTTCTTCGAAGTCAAATTTGCTTATAGTCAACCAAAAAAAATAAATCCCGATTACAAAAAATGAGATACATTTTCTGTAATCAGGATTTTACGGTTCCTGGTAGAGACCCTCAGACCATATTAATGAGGTTATACATTCAAATTCAAATATTCAGTTCCGTTGCGCAACAATCGATGATTAATTTATCATATCCCTTACAACATAGTCAAGCCCAATTAGGATTCCAGCAAACCTCCCAGAGATGTCCGTCCGGATCGAGAAAATGACCGGAGTATCCTCCCCAGAATGTGTCTTGTGCCGGCACGGTAATCGCAGCTCCCGCCCTTTTGGCTTGTTCCATCACCTCATCCACTTCTTCCTTGCTGCCCACATTGTGTCCGATGGTTAACTCTGAGGAACTCACAGGAGACAAAGGAACATTCGCTTCAATCGACAGGTCTTTGCGATTCCATATCGCCAGCTTCACGCCCGCCTGCAAGTCAAAGAACGCTACCGCTCCATGCTCAAATTCAGTCCCAATGATCCCTTCGGTCGGAAGACCGAGCCCATCCCGATAAAACTTTAGTGAGCGCTCAAGATCATCAACGCCAAGTGTCAATACGGATATGCTTGCTCTCATTTTGCATGACCTCCTGTACATCATTATCATAACCACTTACTCATTTTCGTTGATTTCGGCAATAAAGGATTGTAAAAAACGGACATCCTTGAAGCTTTCACACCTTCATTTCTATCCCTTAGGGCATAAATGCCTGTTTAGGTGACATGCCGTATAAACGCTTGAAACTGTTAATAAAATGAGGCTGATCATAGTAGCCGTATTGTGCAGCGATTTCGGGAAACCGGGTGGGTTTGGTCCGGCGCATCTCCTGCAGCAAATTTTGAAATCGAATAATATCCGTCATTTCCTTCGGACTGACTCCCAGTTCCTTCTGGAACGTTCTTCGTATATTTCTCTCGCTATAATTAAGCTTGTCGGCCAAGTCATGAATCGTCATTCTTCCTCTTGCCGCGTACAAATACTGCATGCCATGCTTCAGCAGCGGCTCGGAACGGACATGATTCAGTCTGATGACGTTCAATAAAAACGTTTCAATCAGTTCGATCCTGCGTAAGTATTATAGCTTCATAACCGGACATCAGACCGGCAATAAATCCAGAGGTTGAGGCTTCCAGCGACTTCAGATTAAATATAATATCTACGCAACCATCCGGAAGAATACGATGAAGACGATGATGTTGAAACGGTAAAACTTCATAATGCATTGTCCAATAACAGGCCACATAAGGAGTCAATGGCCAGCTTGGCAGGTATTCCTGATAGGTATAAGAAGAATCAGCAGATCGATTCTCCAGCGTCGGTGCTTGTACAGGGACATAGTTCCGCATGTGCTCACCCTTTAATCAATGGATTAGCTAATTGATCCGTATGACTTTTTACTGTAAGTCCTTTACGTGGAGGGACTCCCATGCTCCCTAATAAACTTCCCGATCCGCTGTGCTGCTTCCTGCAGGGCTGCCTCTTCCTGGACAAGTGCTATCCGCACATAACCCTCGCCTTCGCTGCCAAAGGCATCTCCCGGGATAACCGCTACCCCGGTTGCAAGCAGCAGCTCGCGGGCGAAACGGCGTGAGCTCCATGGCGCCGATGAATTGCGGAACCCCTCTGGGAGCCGAGCCCATAGAAACATCGTGGCTTCCGGCTTCAGTACGTTCCATCCTGCTTCGGCCAGTGAGGCTACCAGGATGTCGCGGCGCTGCTGATACAATGATGCCACGCCATCCTCCTCTTCGCTATATGCCATTGCCTGTTCCAACGCATAAATAGCTGCGGCCTGAATCGGCTTGAATATGCCAAAATCAATGTTGCTTTTTAACTCCCGGAGTGCTCCAACCGCATCTGCGTTCCCCGCAACGAATCCGATGCGGCAGCCGGCCATGTTAAAGCTTTTTGAGAAGGAATGGAATTCAACCGCAATCTCCCGGGCGCCTGGAACCTGGAGAACGCTAACAGGACGGTAACCGTCAAAGCCCATTTCAGAATAAGCAAGATCATGCACCACGAGCACGTTCCATTTTTTCGCCAAGCCCACCAATTTTGCAAAAAAAGCCAAATCCGCCCGCACCGATATCGGATTCCCCGGAAAATTCAACAAAATAAAAGTCGCTTTTGTCCAAATCTCCTCGGGGATGTCATCCAAATCGGGCAGAAATTCGTTCTCTTCCTTCAACGGAAGATACCAAGGAGTTACACCCGCAATCGCAAGCGCTCTCGTATAGATCGGATATCCCGGATTCGGCACAATCGCAATATCTCCAGGATTACATACGGCTTGAGCCAGGTGCGATAATCCATCCTGAGAACCCATTAAAGACAGAAGTTCGGTCTCTGGATCGACTTCCACGCCAAATCGGTGCTTCATCCATGCTGCTGATTGTCCGCGGAACTCCGCGCTTCCTCTTGTACCCGGATATGTATAGTTCTCTTCTTTCAGCGCCTCCTGGCTCAGCGACTCACGAATTTCAACTGAAGGACCAAGATCAGGACTGCCAATGCTCAAATCGATAATATGTCGTCCTGACTGAAGCGCCTCCAGCCTCCACTCGCTAACCTCTGAGAATATGGAAGAACCCAACTGTGAGAGTTTGTCCGCACGCCATGATCGCTCCGATGTATGTTTACTCAAGGTTTCCACCTACTCCGTTTTTTCCTCATATTATAGCATGAACCCCATCAGTCTCGAATACCTGCCTGGGGCTGCAGTCGCGTTAGCTGTAGGTGTATTTGCCGTAACGTCACGTTGTCATAGGCTGGATCAAGAACATTGATAGGCATAAAACATCTGGAGTTAAAGCTTCATAATGGAATCCAGCATACCCAAGACCATATATCATCGTAAAAACAAATACCTTTTCGAAAAAATGATACACTAAAAACGTTTTAATTCGATGGTAAACTAATCCAAAGAAAGGAGGAATTGTACTTTTGCAAACGCTTAATCCAAATGAATTGAAGGGGGTTTGGTCATGTTAAAGTTCAAGTTGAATATGAAAAAGCCGCTGCTCTATCTATCCATGCTGTCCGTAATATGGAGCGGCTCGGCCCTGAGTTCTCTGCCGATTAAGGCGGCGGGACCATCGGTTGAGGTCTGGATGACTCGCGATAATCTTAGCACTGCTTTGCAAAGGCAGGGCGATATCGTCTTCCAGCAGGACAGTCCCAGTAATCAGCGAACCATTGATGTGAATGACTTTTTGAAATATCAGCAAATGGATGGTTTCGGTGCCTCCATGACCGACTCATCCGCATGGCTAATCAGCCATCAGCTGTCGAATTCGAAACGTGCCGAGGTCATGGAGCGATTATTCGGTCAGAGCGGCATCGAACTCAGCATGCTGCGCCAAACGATTGGCGCTTCGGATTTCAACTGGGAAATGTACAGCTATGCAGATACAGCCTGGGACTGGAACCTGAACAATTTCAGCATTAACCGCGACAAACCTTACATCATTCCCATGGTCAAAGCAGCCCTGACGAAAAACCCACAGATTAAGGTGATGGCTTCTCCTTGGAGTGCGCCGGGCTGGATGAAATCCACCGGTTCCATGATAGGCGGCTATCTGAACCATGATTCTTACGAGGTATACGCACAGTACCTTCGTAGATTCATTCAAAGCTACCAGTCGGAGGGCATTCCGATTTATGCCATAACGCCTCAGAATGAACCGTTGTTTAACGGTTCGAACGAATATCCGACCATGTATATGTCGGTGGATGATCAAACTAAATTCATCCGCGATCATCTGGGGCCTGCCCTTCGCGGCAGCGGTTTACAGACCAAAATCATCGCTTATGACCATAACTATGATCAATATACGTATCCGCGGGACGTCTTGAATAACACGGCCGCCGCCTCTTATATTGCCGGCAGCGCTTTCCACCATTACGGCGGGGATGTCACTGCCATGACGACGCTTCATAACCTGCATCCGAACAAGGATATCTGGTTTACCGAGGGAGGCTTCGGCTCATGGAATGACGGCTTTAAGAACCAGATCCGGGAGATGATTAACGTTACCCGGAACTGGTCCAAATCGTACATTTTGTGGAACATTGCGCTGGATCAGAATAACGGCCCTTCCCTGCTCTCCAACAGCATTAACTATGGTATGCTGCGAATTCGTTCGGATGCGCAAGATCAAGTCACTTATAACAATCAATATTATGCGATGGGACACTTAAGCAAATTTGTCGTACCTGGAGCATACAGAGTGGATACCAATACGTATGCTAACAGCCTGGATAATGTCGCTTTTCAAAATCCGGACGGGTCCAAAGTGCTCGTAGTGGCGAACTCCGAGAATCAGAACCAGACCTTCAAGGCCCGCTGGGGCAATCAATCATTCACCTACACCATTCCCGCTGGTTCTGCTCTGACATTCAAGTGGTACGGGGAGACAACCCGGGACGTGATCTCGTTAAAAGCATCGGCTAACGGCAAATTCGTCGCTGCTGAGGACGGGGGCAACAGTCCCTTGATCGCCAATCGCGATGCTGTGGGCGGTGCGTGGGAATCCTTTGAACGAATCAATCTGGGCATCGGAAATTATGCGTTTAAATCCATGGCCAACGGACGGTTTGTTGCTGCAGAGAACGCGGGGGCCTCGCCATTAATCGCTCGAAGCGGCTCCATCGGGACATGGGAAACGTTCCAGGTTGCCAGCGTTAGCGGCGGCGTTACCTTGCGAGCTGCTGCGAATAGCCAATTTGTCAGCGCGGATAATGCCGGGGCTTCTCCCCTCATTGCCAATCGGAGCACCGCATCGGGATGGGAAACCTTCCAGATCAGTGTTCATTAATGTATGATCCAAAAAAGCGTACACCGCCTCACAAGCGGTGTACGCTTTTTTTCTTGTTGCGATCAAGACCAGACCTTAGTGCTTCGAACAGAATCCTTCTGATAGTCCGAATATTTCCGTTCAAAAATATCATACCCCAACTGTTCAGCAGCCATCAGCGGCGATTGGATATCCAGTGCTACCTCACCACGGCTGTTACCTACTCCACGAACTGCCCCAACGAATTCAGAATGAGTATAACGAGCGTATTCCTGTATCTGATGAATAATGCCTAAGGCCGCACCCGGATAGGTTTCCTCCGATGCAAGCGTCAAACCAATCCGTTTGTTAGACATTCCTTCCGATATCACAGACGAATTTTTGTACGAGGCCGCGTAATAACAGAACAAGCGATCGAAGAATGCTTTCATCTGGGCAGATAAGCCATACCAATAGATTGGGGAACAGAATACTACGCCATCCGCCGGGACAAACTCTCCCATGATTAAGGATTCATAGTTATCCTGTATCGAGCATTCTCCACTTGGGAGCCGGCAAATCCGGCAGTCATGAAGAAAACTAGAGATGAAGTCATCTACAAAATGCAAAGCCACCTGCGTGCCCTTCTTCTCGGCCCCTCGCTTAACTGCGGCAGCCAGCGCGGCAGAGTTCCCGTCTCGTCTCGGGCTTCCAACAAGCACTAACAATTTCTGGTTCATGTTCTGGTTCATGTTCTGGTTCTCAAGCATCATCCGATCCCATCCCTTCATGCGCGTGGTCTAATTCTATCTTTTAGCATAAGGTCATTGGGAATCGTTGTAAAATCGTTTGTATTCATGACGATATCATTCATTTTGATGACCATGTCGACTTGAAATCTTGTATATAACCGATGCTCCCCTCTGTAAAACACAAAAAACGACTGCGTGAGCAGTCGTTTATCGAATAGTAAATGTACAATTACTTTATCATAGCCATTCGTTGCACGAATCAGCTAAGGTCTGCAGATCTTGGAAGAACAAACTTGCATGATATCCATCGCACACGGCATGATGTACCTGCAATGCGATGGGTAACAACATGCGACCGCCTTGCTCGGCAAATTTGCCCCCGGTAATGATCGGCCGAAAATCGGTGTTCCCGTTCGTCATATTCAGATTGAAACCGCTAAAGCTTGCCCAGGGTATCATCGATATGAAAAATGTATTCGGAGGGGGATTTTCTTTAACGAAGATTCCCTTCACATCACGATAGCGTTCCATATCCTGCTCATATCGATTATGAAACCGAGAGAAATCATCAGAAAACTCAGTCCATACGCAAGAGAAGGTCTGGTCATCGTGATGAAAATAGGTGTAGCTCGGTGTCATGGAATCCCAGTAACCTAACAACGGTTTGGGATGATATGAAGTTCTGAACTCTACCCGCTCGTTGACCACTCTAGTTACCATGTAAATAAAAGCAGGATAGAACTTTAATCCCCTAGCCCTCAACGACTGAAGCAGCAGAGATACATCAACGTTTAAAGTCATGCTGTACGTGCATTCATGAACGGACGTATAATGCTCGAAATACGGTTTTCTGGGCCACTGCTTAATATCAATCACATTAAAATTCATCGGTCTTATCCCTCCTAAAAATATAAATCATTTCATTTTAGGAGGGTACATCCACTGATTTGACCACCATTCATCACTCCAGTATGGTCCGTCAACCCGACGGAGTCTATACCCAACACTTTATCATTCATCTCTTCATTTTCCAATAAAAAAAAGACCTCATCACTCTTCAACCTGTGACCCGGTCTTGAACCAGGTACAAACTGAAGGGATGAAGTCTTCCGTATGGTGTATTAATGAACCGTGTCTGGCATCTGGGTAAACAGCAGATTGACGGGCAGGTTACTTCCCGGCGCTGCTGTAAGCATAATTTCAACCTTTTGCTCGTAATCACCTGTGCGATACAGAACCGCTTGCTCGCCAGGAGATACCTGTCCGAGGGAATAGATTGGTACAATCGTACCATTCATCATCGCATAGCCAGAGTATTTACCGCCCCTAGGGTTAAAGGAGATCAGTGTATTTGGAGCCACGCGATCCAGCGTGATTTTGTACAAGACGCCGAAGTTGCCTGTATTGTGCGTAATATCTCCGACCATAGGATCCATTCCCTGCAAGTTAGGGTCATCCTGGTTATCTCCCAGAACGAGACGCTGGGATTCCGCACCAACGAGCTCGGAATAACGGATAATGCGTGTTGAATCCGGGTAAGTTCCGCGGTTATGCACCCCATCGCGGTCCAGGATCGGCAGTGTGCCCAGCACCTTCAATGGATCGGACTTCTCATCGATCATAACGACATCGAATTGAATCGGCTGGTCGCTGTACATATCCGAGTAAAGGGAAATAACATGTCCCTGTTTCATTCGGATCTCGCTCAGCTCTGTCATAACCAGCTTCTGTTCACCTGGAGCAAGCGTAACCGATGTTCTCTTCGATCCATCCTGCATGGATTGGAAATAGTATTGTACGGATTTTTTGCCTGCAGCCGTTGCAATCGGGGATGGCCCAGCAAATCCCAGGTAATCTTGTCTCAATGTCACAGGTGTACTGTTCTTGTTCGTTGCAATTACGTACATTTTGACATTCTTGTTCAGATTGTTCACATGGTGAATCATGAAGCGCATGTCTCCAACCGCTGTCTCACGATAAACGATACCTTCTGAATTTACCGTTTCAGGGCTGTTGCTGCGAATCAGCGTGCTGGGCTCATCGTTAAAATCATAATTGATTTTCGGACGGGACGTCACGTTGCCAAGGAACGAGAATTTCTCCCCTTCCGGAATGAAGAGCATATTAAAATCTTCTTCTGTATACAGTGTTTCATTGGTTACATAAACCGTCGATTCATAACTGGAGCTAAGTCCCTTCTTATCGGTAACGGTCAACTTAATGGTATGAACGCCGGGTGTAAAGAAGGCATAGCCCTTGTTCTCCCACTTATACGTCAGATCCTCGGTCTTGTCTTGATCATCCGAGCTCTTGTCCGTATACGTGATCAGCTCACCCATTTTATATTCCGACTTGTCAGTTTCGAACATTGCCACAGGCGGAAGATTAGGCTGAATGACCGTGATCGTTTGACTGTAAGGATCACTCCACGTTCCGGTAGAATCCTGTACAGAGTACGTGACTATGTATTGACCTGGTGCGTCGAAGATATCCTGATTGCCTTCCCAACGCTCGTTGATAATCTCGCCTTGCACATTCTCAACTTGCGGTGTGTAGGTAACTGTAGTTTCTCCTGCGAAAATCTCTTTAGGCCCTACCGTAAATTTGGCGACTGGCTTGCTAACCAAACTCATGATGACACGTTTACCTACGTTATCCACTTTATACGGGATTTCCAGCGCCTGCGTAATCGCTGTCAGTGGAACCATGAACGTGCTGTTGGTCTGATAGGAAGTCCCTTTCATATCCTTGGATACACCGTTTACGGTATACTTGCTGCTGTCTGTCTTAAAACGAAGCTCGTTAGTTCCTTTTGTGATAACCGTTTCCTTGGTCTTCTTATCGTAAGTGACCTTGAAGCCTACGCGGTCCACAAGAGCACGAATGGGAACATAGGATACTCCCTTTTTGACTTGCATGGGTTGTGGTGCATTGTAGGTGACGCCGTCTTGAATCATTTTTGTGCTGTTAAAAAAAAGAATAAGTTCTTTTCCGCTTGCGACTTGCTGGCTATTGCTGTTGTTCTGGTTGCCCTGCACTTCCGTTGCCGTGGCTGGGTCTTTAACTTCACCGGTTTCCTCAGTGACAGGCACGTCCGTTGTTCCTGAGTTATTCGTCTCTTGAGCCCCTTCTGTCTCTGTTGTTTCAGGTGTCTCTTGAGTCGTATCGTTGGCCCCGGATTTCACTGCGTTAGATGCCGCGGTGTTTTGCTCATACACTTCTTGGGTGACTGGTGGCTGTGTCTTGTCTGCGGCATTTGCATCCGCGCTCGCCGGATAAGCTGCAGCTAATTGGGCAACAGCCAGTACGGTAAGCAATGATCGTTTCTTCAGTTTCATTCCATAACTCCTTCTAATCCTTTTTTGATATTTAATGAGGTCATACTATTAGACGTAAATTTTGGTAAAAAAGTTTCTCTGATCCGTTAATAATATTTAAGATGATGTAGAACTGTGTCACAAACTTAGTAAAAAACCCGTAACACCAATGTGACCGTTACGGGAGAGACTGAACCTATCAGGTCGCAGCCAAATGCTCTTGCCAATTCGTTGCCATTATGACCTTTTTCCCACTCGGTTCATATTGCCATAGATGGACGCCCGTATCGCCAGTAGGAATGAATATCTCGGAATGATAGGGAAGATTCAAGAAACTTCGAAATAACATCGAGATCATGCCACCATGGGAAACAATACAGACTCTTTGTAACTCAGGCTTGCTATCCATTGTCGTAAACAGCTTGGATATGAAGTGTTCCGCCCTTGCTCTGAACTGTACTTCAGATTCTCCGCCCTCAATGGCATCATGCCGCTTTCTTCCCCCGGCCGGTATCGGATACTTCATTAATGCTTCATCTCTCAACATCCCAGCGATGACGCCATTATTCTGCTCCATGAGATCATTGTCATAGGTTACAGGCACTTGCGTCAATTCAGCAATAGCTGCCGCGGTTTGCTTGGCCCGAATCAAGGTGCTGCAAAAAATCGCATCCAAGGCGTAATTACGCTGAATCCACTCGGCCAGAAGCTGTGCTTGCTGCAACCCGAGATCGGTAAGAGAAAAGTCAGCCCGTCCTTCACACCGATTTAAAATATCCGCTTCCGATTGTCCGTGTCGTACAACCATAATCTCAACCATGTGTAAGCCTCCGTTTAACATCCGCACTCAGGTTTGTTGTTTCTTGCCAACGGCAATCCAGCGCCCATCCACATCCTCAAACACAAACTCATGGTTGTTATAATCCGTCGTGGACAATGGTCTGACAATCTTCACATCCAGGTTCATTAAATCTTCCTGAATTTCGTACTGATTACAAGTAATAAAATACGCATCATATCCGTAGCCATAACGAATCCGATTCGGCACGACTTCAATCTCCGACTTGGTTAACACGATCTCTATGGAATCCTGATAGAGACACACATGCGGTTCTCCTGAATCCAGATAGGCAACCGCACGAAACCCAATCCGCTCATAGAACTCGATTGTTTTTTGAAAATCAGCGGTCGGAAAGATTTGCAAGCAGTGCGTAAAACCTCTATCCATGATCCTATCTCCTGTCTTGTTATCAATTATTTGTCTTTCTCGTTTTCTCGCTTAAAATTCCCGGTCACTTAGCCATGATCAGTTGGACATCTTTAATGTTTGCTTCTTTTCATCTATCCATGTTTTTTGCTGTAGTACCAAACAGATGAAGGATACCTAAGTAGAATGGGTACAAGGCCAATGCAGCCATGGCAATAAGTCCTGTCACAGGGTTAGGTTGATCTGCTGGTTCGGTGATCGGCAGCCATGAAACGAGAATACTGACCAGTATCACGAAATAGGGAAACCACAGGATAAGCGAAAAATAACTTGCTTTACGGCCATCCAGCCAATGCCTGATCAGCTTCGGAAACGCAATGCTGGATACGGTGATGCCAGCCACGCAGAAGGCCAGGATTAGCTTGTTCACATGACTTAACTCCCAACCTGTTACTCGACTGATTCGGTAAACATTGGCCATCAGTTCAAGGACTGCGAAAGGGAACATTGCATACAAAAAACTCGAAACATTTAATCGAATGAAGAATCTCATGTACCCATCTCCCGGCAATCCTAAGAATTGAAGAATTTATCCTCAGTGGAAAATGATTTATTTCCCTAACTCCTTAATTAGATATAAATTCAGATCATCATCAGCGCATACCATTTCGCCGGGAACAACAGGCACAAGGTTGTACATAATGCCGTTTCCGTCGGGAATGTAACCGCGCCGGGCATAGATTCTTTGTGCTGGACCATAGTCCTTGTACAAGCCCACACCAATTCCGATACGCGGCAGCTTTTTACTCACGATGGTTTCGAATTGTTCAATGATCCTGTTCGCTACACCGTTCCTTCGGTACTCAGGAAATACGTTCAGATCATTGATCTCCGGAATGTTCTGATCTCGAAAGTACGGATAGTCCGATTCATATTTCAAGTGGGCAACTCCGGCCAATTTGTCATTAACAAAAGCTAACATGGTGACACGAATACCAATCTGGTTTTCAAATTCACACAGATTATAATACTCTTCCGAACGGTGTATATTTTGCTGCTGGAATCCTTCTTTCCAGGTGCATTTAAGCTCCGTGCTATCTAATACTTTCAATATAATTTCCATACGATGTACCTCACTGATATGTATTTTATGGGAGGAGGCTTCCTTGTCCTCCGGATAACTCCAATACTCGGTTTACAAAATCTGATTTTCCTACCATATAGCCCTCGCGATCATGCCGGAAGACGGTGGACAACTCTTTCTTCAAAATGGCGTATTCCACAACCCATTCTGGATGATGAAGGAGTGCATCCCGAAAAACAATATGCCTATGCAATTCACGGCTTTCTTGATCGCAGACATATACATGTTGAGCAAGTTTCAATTCAAGCCCATCGCTGTAGGGGACATAATCATCCTTTCTCCCAAAAGCCTCTCGGCCCTCGACGCCTAAATTCCCCTGATGATAATAACCTAGGGTTTCGAGTTTCGCTATAACTGTAGGAAGCGATTTCATAGAATCGATCACTACATCGATATCCAGAACAGGTTTTGCAGCCAGCCCCGGGATGGAGGTGCTCCCTACATGCTCGATTCTCAATACATCGTTACCAAGCGTATGCTCAAGTATGGTTTTGATCTCAAGAAACTTTTTTGGCCATTCCGGATTGTACTCTTCGATGATTACGGGTTTTGGACTCATATGTACGAGATGCCTCCAGTAATTGTGTAATGTGTAACGAACAGGTCTATGATGATTTACCTGTAAGACCGTATTTCAGCCTCAATCGCTTCCGCATCTTGATGCTCTAGCCCATGCAAAGCCTCTTGCAAATGCCGTTAACCTCTATTTTAATAGTTTTCCTGATGTTGGTAAATCATTAAGAAACAATATTTATAATTTTGTCACCATTTCTCTGACAGTATAAAGCGCGGTTCCATATAAAAAGCGGCCAAGACACTCGTCTTAGACGCCATTTCCTCCTGTACCATACCAGATCCTATACCGCGTTCCACGTATACTGCAACAATGGCCCGTCTAGCCCCTATTTTCTTGCCGATATCAATAGAAACATGGGGCGATGGCATTCCTCTTCCCATTCCGGATGGGACATGATCTGTTCATCGGACGGCCCCCAGTCTTCTACATGGGTAATCGTGAAACCCAGCCCTATCATCATATTCAAGTAGGTTCCCATCGTCCGGTGCTGCTTAACAACGCCATCGGCTAACCAGTTCGTCGTACGCATCCCCTCATATTGGTAGTTATCAACAGGCCATGTGTTGTATCCATTTGGATGCTGGATCCATTCAGGACGGATCGATGCGGTGTATATCGGATGCTCAACAGAGCACACCAAGCTTGCCCCAGGTTTGAGTGATGAGTACACTTCCCCCATCAGACCCGACAAGTTCTTAATATAATGAAAAGCCAGGGAGCTGTAGACCAAGTCATACGACTCCGGCTCTAATTCCAGGACCTCCATATCGGCTCGAATATAAGTAATATGAGAATCCTGCGTTTCGGCCCTTCCCCGCGTCAGCATGTTCTCGGATACATCGACCCCTAACACCTTAGTGGCACCGTGTAGTCTGGCCCAGCGGCTGAACCATCCGAACCCGCAGCCTAAATCCAGCACATGAGCTCCGGTTAGATCCGGCAGCATGGATCGCAGGCTCGACCATTCAGGAGCACCATCCAGTCCGTGGACAGATCGGCTAAGTTGACTATACCCTTTAAAGAATTCATCATTATCATATATGTTTTGAGTCATAAACATGAAGCTCTCCCTTCTTAGTTATACCTGATCTAAACTTAGCTTCTTTAGGCTGACAACTCAAGTTCATGTTTAATTCTGAATGAATCAGGATCGCGCGAAAGAAGACATAAAGCGACATCTGATGAATCCGCGTGGGTATCATCAAATGTCGCTTTAATTCTAGAGTTTCATTTTCTCACTCCGAATAATTCTACGGATGGATGGCTCCGTTAAATAATATCGCGCGGATAGGGCTTGAATGGAATCACCCTTCAGATAGCTCTCCAGAATCATCTGATTCCGGTTATTCAGAGCCTTCTTGATCCCGGTTTGTTCCCCCCATGCCTTCCGATTCTCCGACTTTCTGGGGATATAGATATAACTGCCGTCAATATATTGTTGAATCATTTCGACTAGGTGTTCGGGCAAAATAAACTGTGCTTTTTCATATCTCATTCTCACTGCTCCTATCTACATAGAATCGTGTAAATAGCGAGCAAAGCACTCACATGAAATATAAGCCGCTATGGGTATAGAAATAGGCTCCGAACAAATCTTTGTTCGCTTATCTCCGTGCTGCTTTGCTCGGAGCCTGATTTAACGGTTTGAACGGTTGTGCTTCTACTATGAGCCATGCATTTCACCTCGCTGAAAAGAATGGGATCGTTCATTATTATTTTCTATTCTAACAAATTCAATTTCCTTCGTGCCAGGTTCAAATAACAACATGGTAGAAAATTGGCAAACATGCCCGTTTGAACCCAGTTGAAAGGTCACGGACGTTTTAATGTTAAACACGGCAATATAAAGTTCAAACTGAAGGTCGCTAACGTGTGTGAGGGGGAACTGCATGGAATTGAAGGTTGCCCGAAGCTCTCCCTCATCCAGCTCAACAACCATTTTGCCGTATCCCGGGTGTTCATAGGTTCCCGTAAAATGCAGTAATGAGAGCGTTAATGAAATGACGGGTGCTTTCACGTCCGGAAGTGTCTCACCCTCTGCTGTCGGCTTAATTTCCACCTCGGATGCTTTCATTTTTTCCAGCGCTTGCGCACTCCAATCCTCTACCTCTCCACCCAGCATACGGTCAAAAATATGATTGGCAATCAGCACGGGAAGGGGGGTGCCATTGAGATTCGATAAAACAACGATACCTATTTGCTCCGCCGGAATAAAGGCGACATGAGCAGTGAACCCATCAATATTACCTCCATGATATACCATGCGTGAACCGCGATATGGCTCGATTGCCCAGCCAAGACCGTAACTCGCCATATTCGTCTGGTTCTGATTGATCTCCGTCATGTCACATACCATGTGGGGCGAATGTATAGCTTGCAGCATTTCTTTTGACACGATGTGCTGGTCATCATAGATCCCATGATTCATCTGAAACTTTACCCAGTGTGCCAAGTCCTTTATGTTGGAATTAATTGAACCCGCCGGACCAATGGTATCGATGTTGCGGAATGGTATTGGTTTAGCTTGTTCTTCGAGAAGTATGTAAGGCATTGCAAAATCATGCTGAAGCTGCGTCTGATCCACCGAGAACTGACTTGAGGTCATACCAAGCGGTGTAAATATCCGGTTCTGCACAACCTCTTCCCAAGAAGAATCACTTACATATTCCACAAGATATCCTGCCACCATGTACATTATATTCTGATACTGCCACTTCGCCCTGAAATCCTCATTCGGCTCCAGATATTGCAGACGATGTATGATCTCTTCTCTCGTCAGGGCGGAATTGTACCACATCAGATCATGTCTGGGTAAACCGGAACGATGGCACAACATGTCCCTGATGGTGATTCTCTCCGTTGCAAAAGCATCAAACATTTTGAAGGTAGGGAAATACTCCTTTACAGGCTTGTCCAAATCCAGTTTCCCTTCATCCGCCAGGATTCCAGCAGCGAGCGCAGTAAAGGCTTTCGTGGATGAACCGATGGCAAAGATGGTCTCACTTGTCACAGGAAGTCCCTGATCGATATTTCGATGACCATAACCCTCCATCATGAGGATCTCATGATTCTTCACAACCGCAACAGATAATCCGGGAACCTTCCACGCCTTCATCTGCTCTTCGATATAGGTATGGATCCCGTTCAATGATTCCATACCGGTTAATAACTCACTCATATCATCGGCCCCCTCCTTCACGCTTCGTTCATTCGATCACAATGATTTTGTGCAACTTGTAATCTTGGACATTCGACGTGCCCACACGGGATACCTTGTAGTACGGTTACAAGTAACCACTATTCTCTGACGCTTATCTATTTAAGAAGAGAGGGATCAAGAAGAGTTTGGGATGTACGAACCCGGGCCTCGTCCCCTATACGCGAGTCAGGATCGATATGTGGAAAACTTGAAACAAGTATAGTTGTATACGTGACAAAAAAGAAGCCTAAGGATCTATATCCTCAGGCTACGATCAACAACACGATCCATTTGTTTTACACGCTGATTAAATATCTTTACCTAAATAGATCACTGTCAGGTTATGATTCATAACCTTTTCCTTAAACTTGGTATAACCTAATCTTTCGTAAAATGCGAGATTTTTCGTGCTTTTGTGACCTGTGAACAGCTCTGCCCGGTTAACATCACTATAATGGTTCTCAACAGCGTTCATGTAAGCATCGTGCTGTAGGTCAAGTATTGCAGGTAAATCCCCGATTTCTGCTTTGCCGATGGCGATCATTTTCCATGAGCTCCTCTCCATATAGGTCCTTTTTATGGCTGCACAGCCTCTAGCAGCTTCTCATTCAACACACGGAAGGCTTCTTGAATGGCTTCCCTCGGCGTCTTGCCGTATCGTTCCCCTATATGAACCTCAGATTGGCAATGATCTTCACTTGCCTCTTTAAGATAACTGATAAATCCGATGCCGGTCGTATTGTAAATATCCATCAGGATCGGTTCAAGCTGATTCTTGCCCAGTTGAAAGTACACATGAAACATGTTGGATACCGGAACTATAGGCTTAGTGACAATGGCATGACACTGATTAAACATCGCCGCCAGCTCTTTGGCCTCTTCATAATAACGGCCCATCTTCTCTATTCTCTGTTTATAATAGTACTCCGAGCTGATGATATACGGGTACAGACTGACCAAATCACCGCCATGACGTCGCTTCCATACTTTGGACTTAGCCAGGAAATCATTGTCGCCAGCCAGAATGGCTCCGGCAATCCCTCCGATGCCCTTGTAGAACGACACATATACACTATCAAAAAGCGAGCAGATCTCTGCAGCGGTTTTCTGATAATAAGGCGTAATTTCAAACAATCTTGCCCCATCCAGATGCAGCTTTATGCCTTGAGATCGACAATAGGCCGAAATGGCCTCAAGCTCCGCGTAATCGGGCAGCTGCCCTCCGATTTCACGCTGCGGCAGTTCAAGCAGCAAACATGCAATGTCGCTATTCAGATTCTGAACATCTTCGAGTGTGATCAAACGATCCTCGCCAGCAAGGAGAATTGTCTCAATCTGATGCAGCTCCTTAAGCCCATCCTCTTCGTGAATCTCCAAATGGCACAGCGGGTGATACGCTACCCGTTTCAGTTCGGCTTCATCACACCATATCCGCAGGGCAATCTGCTGCGCCATCGTTCCGCTTGGAAAAAACACGGCCGATTCCTTCCCTAATTCGTCTGCCATAAACTTCTGAAAATCTTCAATAACGGCACCATTGCCGTACATATCTCCCGCCTGAGACCCGTCCACAGGCTGAAATGCCTCCAATAACACCTCGACATTCCTGCGGCTATGCCCAATCAATGGATATGTAGTCTCATTATAAGCTTCGCCAAGAGATTTATGTTGCTCGTTCATAAGGTCAGTCACTCCTTCTGTTCAATTGAATGGATATGGCCGTGCCGGATGATGAAATCGCCTGCCCCTTAAGCATACTAGATAACGAAACAAGTGAGAATCAAATTAATTTCAATTGAATAATTCCCGGAAAAACTTGACAACTCCCAATTAAAGAAATAACATTATATATGAACATATGCTCATATTTAAATCATGCTTGTATTACAACCATTTAATCAAAATGTTAACATCATTCATTTGGAAGGGGAGTTTTGGATTATGCATCAACATAACCATCAACACGGACATGATCATAGCCATCATGATCATGCCCGGTCAGGGAATAAGAAAGGACTTCGCATTGCCTTGATCATCACGGTTGGCATCATGATTCTGGAGTTTGTCGGAGGATTGCTGACCAACAGTCTGGCTCTGTTATCGGATTCGGGCCATATGTTAAGTGATGCCAGTGCTTTATTGCTCAGTTTGGTAGCTCTATGGTTTGCCACAAAGCCTTCATCACCGAATAAAACCTATGGATTTTACCGTTTTGAAATCTTGGCGGCTCTTTTAAATGGTGTCGCATTGTTTGTCATTGCCGGATTTATCGTGTGGGAGGCGATCCAGCGTTTCAATGACCCTCCGACTGTTGCCAGCGGGAGCATGATGCTGATCGCCGTTATCGGATTGCTAGCGAACCTTCTCAGTGCCTGGTTCTTAATGCGAACGGGTGATGTGAAGAACAATGTAAATCTCCGCAGTGCTTACCTTCACGTCATTGGGGATGCGCTTGGCTCTGTGGGTGCTATTGTCGCCGGGATTGTCATGATTGCTTTCGGCTGGTATATTGCCGATCCCATAATTTCCATCCTGGTATCGATATTAATACTCAAAAGTGCCTGGAGAATCATACAGAATACGGTTCATATTCTAATGGAAGGGGTACCGGCATCCGTAGACCCTGAGGCCGTAACGAAGTCATTGTTATCCATTACAGGGGTTACAGGTATCCACGATCTTCATATTTGGACGATTACGTCCAATTTCGACTCCTTGAGCTGCCACGTTGTTATCGCAGATGACATAGATAGCTTTGATGTTTTACAGCAAGCCATCGACCTTCTGGACACCCAGTTTCACATCGAACATGCCACGATTCAGATTGAGAATACCGCTATCGTTCATAAGAAGAATAAAGTCTGAGCCCTTCCCTGCGGCAGCCCTGTAGTTCGTTAAAAGGGGAAAATCTGCTGCTCATGTTTACACTTTTTACAAGTTCGGTGGACCTCCATAATGAAAGTATCAAGACATTCCGCATGGATGAAGCGAATTTATGAATGTCTTGCAGGGAGGTCACATGAACCACGATATATATACGCTGGAGAAGTTACATGAGTACCAACAGACAAGATTGGATGAACTTGATCGTCAGGGAAGATTCGTTATTTATGACGAGACAGGAATAAGCAAATCCCAACGCGCCGCCAAAAATGTCCGTCTTCTCGATAAGCTTTATGGCTTCTTTCGAAAACGCAGATCACGAAGAAGCCATCATAAATCTTTATAAATCAAAAAGAGCAAGCGAGGATGTTCTCGCTTGCTCTTTTTGTTGGCGGATCACACCCGCCAAATTTGCTTAAAATCGAGCCAACCCAGATTATTAATGACGACACCCTTATATGATGAATGTAACTGCGCTTGAAACTTGGAATGAATCAAGAATGAGACTTGTGCCTCCTCCCGAAGCCTTTCCTCGATGTTGGCCAAGAGATTCAGCCTTTCCTTGCACTCCTCCCTGGCAAGCGCATCATCAATGCATTCTTTCACCCAGTCGTGCAGCGACGGATCCATGAATTCCTTGACAACGCTGTCCTCCTGTTCGTAATTTTCGATCAAGCATACTTCTTCACCAGGCAGAACAAGACCTTGCAGGATACAATCCATATTACTCATCACTTCTGGTTTGTGAATGGTGTCCATCTTCTCTTCGCAGATGATCAATAGAATGCCAATGGCAGCGCATTGATTCTGAACCCATTCCGCATCTTTCATATGATGAGCGAGAGAACCCATTCGAATGGGGGAACCGTCATAACCTGACTGCTGCAGCAGTTGTTTAGCCAAATCCGGATCGAATCGATCTTTGTGGTAAGGCGCTCCATCGTCTATCAGAAAACCTCTGGCCGGATACAGTCTGTACTCCCCTAATTCACGTACCATTCCGGACCGATTGAGAATCAGGCTGAAAGCACGTCGAAATTCGATGGATTGATATGGCCCCGGCTTCCTCATGTTCCACGTAATCAAGGTGGTACAGCCGTTCAGAGATTCAACGGTGTCCATGCCACTCATCTCTTCCGTAGGATCGCTTGGATCCGAATCCTGCAGCAACCGCTCCCACCTGACATCAGAGTGCTCTGCATCTTCCGGCATGAAGATGATTTGGACGCTGTCCAAGTGCGGCCGCCCCTGATAATAATAGGGACTCGCCCGAATAGACAATCGATCCTCCGTCCATTCCTCTACCTGAAAAGGTCCCGTCCCCACAGGAAGCTTCCAGTATTGCTCCTCATTGAAACGGAGCAAATGCTGCGGCACAATCGACATGCACGTGGCAGAGAGATACCGTATAAAGATCCGATTCGGTTTATTGAGGATAAATCGAACTTCGCGAGGAGAGACCACTTCAACGTTTTTCAGTTCGCGTAAGATCCAGCGGTTTCTTTTTCGTCCCAAGCGTTCCATCGTAAATTTCACATCATCTGCGGTTAATTCTTTGCCGTCATGAAACAGAATCCCTTTCCGAAGATGGAAGGTCCAGACCGTTGCGTCATTGTTGTTCTCCCAGTGATGTGCAATCGCCGGAAGATACTGATCCGTAGCGTTCTCATAGATCACCAATCGGTCGAATATCTGCTGGATCATATGAGCCGGAAAGCTGTAGTAGCATTCTGCGGGATCCAGCGTATCAATTAACCGGTAGACGGGAAGCCGCAAGGAATCCCTTGCTTCCTCTCCCTCCTTCTCCTCCTTGCAGAACCCGAAATGCCCATTCATCCATTCCACATAAGACTCATGCGTGCGGATTTCCTCACCGTAGTTGCGCATCAGCTCAAAGGCTTGTTTATATTCTCCTTTTTCCGTGAGCTGTTGTGCCGCTTCCTGCAGCAGCGCTTCCTTATCCGCCTGAAAAGTCAGCATGGAACGTATCCCTCTTCCACGACCTGCCTTCCAGATGATCCATTCCTTCTCTTCCAGCTTGCGCAGAACCAGCTTGGCGTTTCGAGCTGAACAATACAGCGTGTTGGCAATCTGTTCAAGTGTTACTTCCGTAGCCATGCTGGCTGGAGCGTTAACAGCAAGCTTTTGGTGCAGCATAAAATATTGTTCGTGCAGCATTGCAATCCGCTCCCTCCTGGTAAATTCTATACGTTTTATTTTACTCGGAGATCGATGGGAGCGCGAGTGCCTTTTCGGTAGAAATCAATTATAGTCAAACATGACAAAAACGAGTTCAATGAATATTTGCATGGGACAATCTTCCTACACGTTATAAAGGACCTCCTCAAAACGTAGAGCATTATTTTCCACGACCGGCCTTTTTGTTGTTTTAAGCCAGAACGAATAAATTTCCTTAATCATGCAAGACTACCTGTATCTAGAGCAACATCATAAGGTGGTTATCCGCATGATACGATTTAGAAATCGAAAAAAACCGCAAAAAAATCCGAATCTGACCACTCGCAGAACGCCTGGTACACCAGAGAAACTGACGGGCTGCTTAGAGTCTGATTTAATGATCGTACGCTCCTGCTTAGGAGACAGTGACGACATCGAAATTCGCCATCTGCATATTTTCAATGAATTTCAAGGCGTTATCATCTACTACACAACCTTGGTCGACACCCTATCCATATATCGTGATATTCATAAACCACTGATGTATAAGCCTCGTCATCTGGAGGACAAGTCTATTCATTTGGATAATCTGATGGACACCCTGATGAATGAGACCTTGTACATTAGCGAAACGGCACGGGTATCTGATGGAGCTGACATTCTGGATGCCATTACAGAAGGCAGCACCGTGCTGCTCATCGATGGCATTCCCGGCGGCCTTGTGCTCGACACTAGGCAAATTGAGAAACGAGGTATCGAGCAGCCCCAAACCGAACATTCCATTCGAGGTCCGAAGGACGGGTTTATCGAGGTATTGGATTCCAACATCTCCCTGCTGCGTGCTCGTATCAAAGTGGGCGATTTTCGAATAAAAATTGTTCGCATTGGAAAAAGAACGAAAACCCGAGTCGCCTTATGTTACATCGAGAGCATTGCCAATCCCAAACTATTGAAGGAAGCGGAGAAACGACTTTCCAAGATTGACATCGATGGCATCCTGGATTCCGGCTATATTGAGCAGTTCATAGAAGATCATCCCTACTCCCCATTCCCTCAGGTTCAAAACACAGAACGACCGGATAAGGCCACTGCCTCCATCCTCGAAGGAAGAGTTATCATTATGGTCGATGGGTCCCCTTTCTCCCTTATCATTCCGGCGGTGTTCAACCAATTCTATCAAGTGACGGATGATTATTCGGAACGGTTCATCATGGGGAGCCTGGTTCGATTTATCCGGCTTCTGGCGATCGTCTTCTCCCTTATATTTCCTGCCCTGTACGTCTCCATTATCTCCTTCAATCCGGAGATGATTCCGACAGACTTCGCCGTGGCCGTGGCCGGTGGGCGGGCCGGTGTCCCCTTCCCTGCCGTTGTGGAAGTATTACTCATCGAGGTGTCTATGGAAGTGCTGCGGGAAGCGACGCTTCGATTACCGCAGCAGATCGGCGGTGCATTGTCCATTGTCGGCGTGCTTGTTGTTGGCGAGGCCGCCGTAGGGGCAGGCTTTGCCAGTCCGATCACGGTTGTTGTCATCGCGCTGACCACGATCGGTTCTTTTGCTACACCAGCCTACAATGCTGCCATCTCGATCCGAATGCTCCGATTCCCTTTGCTGATCGCCGGTGGGATGTTCGGGCTTTATGGCCTCATGATCGGTCTGATCATCATCATGAATCACCTGCTGTTCCTTGACTCGTTTGGCGTTCCATATATGAACCCGGTAACTCCGGTAAGCAAACAAGGGCTGAAGGATTCCTTGATTCGAGGACCGCTCTGGAGTTTCAAGAAGCGGCCCAGCCATCTGCATACCCTGGATGATGATCGATTAGGCTACGAAGGAGTGCCGAAAGCTGAACCTGTTCTTCAATCCAACAAGCAAGGAGAATAAGTCATGCAAGCTTCCTCACATATCACGGAGCGGCAGGTCGGTGCAGTGGTCATTAGTGCCATTATTGGTGTGGGCATACTTGCCCTGCCGCGAATAGCCGCAGAAGAAGCCAACACGGGGGCTCCTCTTGTCACACTGCTTGGAATCGGAATCGCGTTTATCGGTTTGCTCCTGCTCACGCTGCTGGGCATTCGCTTCCCTCGTGAGAGTATTTTCGAATATGGACAGAGAATTATAGGGCGCCCCTTGGCTTATGTGTTTAATACATGTCTGGCCGTCTTCTTCATCTTGCTGACCGCTCTGGCGGTGCGCGAATTCGGAGAAGTCATTACATCAGCCGTCCTCCGGCGGACTCCAACAGAAGTCACCATTATCACCATGATGATATTAGTCGTAATGGCTACAAGACAGAAGCTGTTGAAATTCACATACTTCCATGTCTTCTATCTCCCGTTCATATTAGTCCCGGGGCTTGCCATCGTCCTGGTGTCCTTGCAAAATGCTGAACTTCTGAATCTTCAGCCGATTATCGGGAACATTCCTGCACGATACGGAAAAGGGGCATTAACGATTGCCGCCTTGTTCCAGCCGGCTTTTATCGTTACACTGCTGATCCCGGCTATGCAAACGCCAAAAAAAGCAATCAAATCCTTTCTGGGCGGCATTTTCATATCAGGTACGCTGTATATGCTGATTGTCTGCGCCGCTGTAGCTGTATTCGGACCGCATGAGATCAATCATCTCATGTGGCCGACTCTGGAACTCGCGCGGGCCACCACCATTCCGGGTGACACCTTGGAGCGCCTCGATGCTATTTTTATCATCGTATGGGTGGTCTCGGTCTTTACCTCACTCGCAGCAAGCTACTATATATCGATTAATGGTGCCCAGAAGGTATTCGGAAGTCAGGATCATCGTTTCATTAGCCATTTCTTTCTCCCTTTCGTCTTTATTCTGGCGATGATCCCCAAAAGCGTGTTTTCCTTGTACGTGTTTGTGGAGATTGTGGGAATAATCGGACTGGCGCTGACCATAGGCTATCCCTTCATATTACTGATCGTGGCTTTATTGAGGAAAGTTAGAGGTGAACCGCATGGGAATTCTAGCGAAGTGCAAGAGACAGATTAGCCTTATGCTTCTGGTTTTATTAGTGCTCTCACTGACAGGCTGCTGGGATCGAATTGAAATCGAGGACCGGGCCTTGATTCTGGGGATTGGCATTGATGAGGCTGAGGAAGGGGCAAGCAGTACAGAAGATTTAACTACCCATTCCAGGGAAGAAGCAGCGCCACTGGACAATCGCATGATTCGATTAACGGCGCAGATTGCCGTACCCGGCCGTATTCCGTTAGGTCCTGGCGGTAATGGAGGCTCGGCCGAGGGCAAGGAAGAACCGGTCTGGGTGGTTAGTGTCGTGGGACATACCATTAATGATGCCATGAATAATCTGCAGCAGGAAATTGCGGATCCCCGGTCATTGATTCATCTTCGAGTCATTGTTGTCAATGAGAACGTTGCACGTAGAGGCATGGACGATCTGAATGATTATTTGCGCCGTAATCAGGAGGTTCGCCGATCCACATGGCTGCTGATAACCGATAACAAAGCGGCGGATTTAATGGGAGTTGCTCCGCCATTAGAGCGGGTACCTACCTTATATTTATTGGCCATGCTTGAGAAGGCTGCCGACATGGGGAAGTTCCCGAAGAATTCCCTCTCCAACTATTGGAATAGTGAATCGAAGCTGGGGCAGAACGCCTACCTGCCCTACGTATCGATTCGTCAAAAAGAAAACATTCTGATTAAAGGCTTGGCCTATTTTAATTCCAATAAGCTGGTCGGTACGACCACACCCATCGAAATCGGTGCTTACATGGCGGCTAAGGGATTTAATCCCGGGGGTTATACCGCAATGTACAATGTTCCGGGTATTGGATTTGTTACGATCCGTGCTACAGAGCGCCAGTCCAGCATCAAAGTCGACATACGGAATGGTAAACCTCATGCAACGATAAACGTCCGAATCCAGGCTGAATTGGCCGAGAAAT
This sequence comes from Paenibacillus glucanolyticus NBRC 15330, assembly GCF_004000885.1. Classification (GTDB taxonomy): domain Bacteria; phylum Bacillota; class Bacilli; order Paenibacillales; family Paenibacillaceae; genus Paenibacillus_AQ; species Paenibacillus_AQ glucanolyticus. The sequence continues at coordinate 126,365 of NZ_BIMC01000001.1, read as the reverse complement.
ACAGTCCCAAGCCAGGGATGGACGATCAGGAAGAGTTGAACATGGCTGAGAGGGGATTTAACCGGTTTGTCAAAGAAATGATCACGAGTTTACTTGAGAAAACTCAAAAAGATAAATCGGATATTATAGGTTTCGGTGAGATCGTAAGAGCAAACAACCGGGATTACTGGCACAAACACATTCGTGACAAAAATGACTGGGCCCTGTTGTACTCCAACATGACGTACACTATTCATGTGAGCTCCGATATAAGAAGAGTCGGCATGAAGGTAGATTAGGGGGGAATTGATATGGTTTCTGTGTTTAACTCTGCAGCTTATGCAAGCGTGATGCTCCTTGGATCGGGTCTAATGATGCTGACGGTCGACCGGAAAAATTATAAAGCAAGAAATATGAAAAAGGAGTACCGCTATTCCATCATTTTAGGAGTACTACTGATCGTGCTGTCCGTCCTTGCCATCTGGAGTTACTTTACGATATTTCATACTTGACCGATGGTATGTAGATGGAAAGACCCCGCGCTGCCGCTTCCGGCAAAGCGGGGTCTTCGTGTATCCAAGCTGATGCAAACCGCTTGGTTCATGCGTGTTGATTCATGAATTCTGCTTCATGAATGCCACGACTTCTTCAAGCCGCATCTGAACCTCCGTATTCTCGTGCATATCCTTCAATCGCACCTGTCCCGCAGCCGCTTCCTCTTCGCCGATCAGAATGACATACGGGATGCCATCGGAAGAGGCCTTCGACAGCGTCTTTTTCAATTTCCGTCCGTTATGAGCGAATTCGGTACGTAATCCTTGGTTTCTGAGGACTGCAGCTGCTCGAAGCCCTTCCGGAATGGCATCTCCTATCGGAATAACAATCACCTCCGGCTTGCTCGTTCCCATTGGGCGGTTGCGGATCATTTCCATGATGGATTCCATTCCGAACGACAGCCCAACCGTCGGATAGGCAATATCATCCCTTCCGACGAGGTGTGCGATAATGGCATCATATCGTCCCCCTCCGCCCAGGCTTGAACGGTAGCTGCCCGAGACATCAAAGATTTCATATACGGTACCCGTATAGAAAGACAATCCGCGTGAAAGAAATGGATCGAACACACAATCCTGCTCAAGCCCTACTCGCTGCAGCATGTCTTGCAGCATCTGGACTTCACGTGCACCGGGGTTGTCGCCTACGCGGTATCTCCCGACAATCTGTTCGAAGGACGGCTCTTTAAGATCAACAAACTCAAGGATGTGATCGCAAACCTCAGGAGCCAGCACCTTGCTCACCAGCTCTTGCCGAACTCCTTCCCTGCCAATCTTCTCGATCTTGTCGAGCGTTAGCATTACCGTTGATTTCATCTCTGCGGGAACGCCCATCGATTCAAGTACCTCCCCCAAAAATCGGCGGTTATTCCATCGGAGGAGAACCGGAATCTCCAATCTCCGAAACGCTTCAACTGCGAGCTGCATCAGCTCGACCTCCGCTTCCGGACCCGGAATCCCCACCACATCGACATCGCATTGCAGAAATTCCCGCAATCTTCCCCGCTTAACGGGTCCATCCCGAAAGACCTTCCCCATCTCAAACCGTTTAAACGGCAGCTCGATACCGGGGTTAAAGGCAATCACCTTGGCAAATGGAATCGTCAAATCGTATCGTAGACCCAGGTCTCGCTTTCCCTGATCGGTCAGCTGATACATCTCCTTCTGAATTTCTTCTCCGCCTGCATACTTCGAAGATAACAGTTCCCGCTCATTCAGGATGGTGGATTCCATCTCCTCATAATCATAGCTCTCAAACACGTCGCGCAGTGTGGACTGCACCTTTCGCCGAACGGCCTGCTCCTTGCCAAAATAGTCGTATGTCCCTTTTACGTTCTGCACCTTAGATCATCCTTTCTTCTTCTGAAAATAAAAAACGCGCCGGACCTCTTGGTCCCGCGCGCCTTATTATGCGGCAGGGAGGCCAACGCGAACAGCGTCAGCCCACCCTGATTGGTTACAGGTGTGCTAACGCTGCTTGTGATGATGAAGTTGATTCCATTGGATGTTCATCATGATATAATCCCCTTCACTCCATAAATGATTAAAGGGAATTATACCTTAATCCATTCCTGTATTCAAGCAATACCCAAAGTTAAATAGCGCGCGTCCAATGACGATGCGCAGCGATTGCCTCCATGAAGGCTTGTCCGAACGGTTTAAGCTCCTCATTCTCCTGAGCAATCACGATACCTTCTCCATTTGCGGATGGCAGCAGATTAGCCCCTTCCGCAATAGCGCCGATTGGCTTGAAATGCTGGTAGGCTTCCTTGATAAAATCGAGAGTCTTCGGCTCAGTCAGGAGCTCCGACACGCTTAAGGCGCCCCCTGCGACAAGCACCGCGTCAAACAAGACCGAATCAGCCCCGAGGAGGGAATGCTGAACCTCCAGCTCCCCGCTGGTTTTACCCTTAATGGTCCCCAGCTTCGGACTAACCACTTCGGCGATGATGCCCGCTTGCTGCAGCTGGGATAACACAAACGGCAACTCGTCTGTGAATCCGTTACCTGCAAGCACAGCCACCTTACGCGTTAAGGGCAGCTTTACCGTATTCATCATGCTCAGCGCAGGCGAAGACTCACTGGAAGCCGAACCGCTGGTTTGGGGAGGAATCGTTCCGATGCCTTCCGAAATGCGGGTTGCGAGATCACTGTCGACATGAGCAAACAGATCAACGACCTGCTGGCGGATTTCCTTCCGCTGCACCTTACCAAGCTCGAATTGGAAAGCGGATACGATATGCATTTTCTCCACATCCGACATACTGTTCCAGAACATCGCCGCCTGGCTGAAGTGATCCTTGAAGCTATCGCTGCGGGCCTGGACCTTGCGTCCCTCAACCTTCTCCGTATAGTGCTCGTAGCCGCCTTTCTCAGGCGGAACCGGCTTCGGCGTATTGCCGGCGATGCCGTTCTTGTGATAGCTGACCGGTCCCTTATTGATGGTCATGCGGTGCATACCATCCCGCTGGTTGTTGTGAACCGGCGCAACGGAACGGTTGATCGGAATTTCATGAAAATTCGGTCCGCCCAGCCGGGATAGCTGCGTATCGGTATAAGAGAACAGACGACCTTGCAGCAGTGGATCATTCGTGAAATCAATACCGGGAACGACATGTCCCGGATGGAATGCGATTTGTTCCGTTTCGGCAAAGAAATTATCCGTATTGCGATTCAGTGTCATTTTGCCAATGATTTTTACCGGAATGATCTCTTCAGGCCATACCTTCGTCGGATCGAGGATATCAAAGTTAAAATCGAACTCGGCCTCCTCCGGGATCATTTGCACGCCAAACTCATATTCCGGATAATTCCCGGACTCGATGGCATCCCACAGATCACGGCGATTAAAGTCGGGGTCCTTCCCTGCCAGCTTCTGCGTTTCGTCCCATACGAGGGAATGTGTGCCGAGTACCGGTTTCCAGTGGAATTTCACGAAATGCGCTTTTCCCTCCTCATTCACGAAACGGAAGGTATGCACGCCAAAGCCCTCCATCATCCGAAAGCTTCGCGGGAGCGAGCGGTCGGACATTGCCCACATAATCATGTGCGCACTTTCTGTGTTGTGAACAACAAAATCCCAGAAGGTATCATGAGCGGACTGGGCCTGCGGAATCTCGTTATGAGGCTCCGGCTTTACCGCATGAATGAAATCGGGGAACTTCATCGCATCTTGGATAAAGAATACCGGCATGTTGTTGCCCACCAGATCATAATTTCCTTCTTCCGTGTAAAATTTGGTCGCAAAACCGCGTACATCCCTGACCGTGTCAGCTGAGCCTCTGGAACCTGCAACCGTGGAGAAACGGACGAATACCGGTGTGACCACGGAAGGATCCTGAAGGAACTTGGCTTTTGTATAGTCTTTCATCGATTCATATACCTGAAAATAACCATGTGCCCCGAAACCGCGGGCATGCACGATTCGCTCCGGAATTCGTTCATGATCAAAATGCGTCATTTTTTCCCTGAAGTGAAAGTCCTCCATCAATGTCGGACCGCGTTCACCAACTTTAAGCGAATGTTCATCCTCTGAGACGTTAAGTCCCTGATTGGTTGTCAAGTTCTTGCCGTCATTGTCTACCGTGAATTGCTCCAGCTGTTGGTCCTTGCTTGTCTTGTTCTGGTTGTTAGCATTCGGATTGGAATTTGAATTGTCCATTTGTCGGAACCTCCTGGTATGTAGTAGATGAGCATCTGACGAGTGCAGCGATTGGCAACAGATCCGCTCGTGAACCCGAGATTTAATTACCCTGCAAAATGGAATGCGAATCCAGTTTCATCATTCCTTCATAAAATGCTCATGGAATGAACGCCAGCGGTTCCAGCCCCACCGGTATTAACCAAAAAAGCAGCCCACTCCGAAGAGCTGGACTGCTTATAACCTGAGCCGCATGCCTTCCGGCATGAGTAGTTCATACCTCCGATGCTGGCAGCCCATCTCCTTTTTTATATGCGATTTGCACATAACACGAGATTGGAGCATGTTTTGTGACACCATACAGAAGAAAAAATGATCTCAATCCACCCGTCCGGCTCAGCCGACTCTGCTGCCCTGTCACTTGATGGCAGATGCATTGATTCTGTGTATCTCTTATACCTTCACACGATCCGCTATCTGAATCAGACGCCTGATGCCTTCTTCCAGCTGGATCTCACTGATATACGAATAACTGAGCCTGATCCACGAGTCCATCCTATCCAGAGGATCACAAATACGCCCGGGAACAAAGGCTATCGACTCAGCAAGACATTGCCGCAATAACTCATCCACGTTGACGTTGTTCGGGAGCTCTATCCACAGATTCAAGCCTCCTCCCGGGCTGGTCCATCGCCAATCCGTAGCCGCCAGCAGCTTCTCCATTCTGGCTTTACGAAGCTCCAGCGCAATTCGAAGCTTAGCCACATGCTCCTGAAGTCTGCTGGAGAAGAAATAATGCTGGAATATCTTCTGGGTCAGCAGCGGCGTTCCATTGTCCGAAAGTGCCTTGATCGGAATAATGGCATTCATCAGCTCCGGACGCGCAGCCAGCACCGATATTCGCAAGCCGGGAGCCACATATTTGCTGAAGCTTCGAATGTGAATGACATACCCTTCGGTATCGTAATAAAAAAAGGGCAGCGGCGGCGGAGCTCCGAAATAGATGTCGTGATATACCTCATCCTCCACCAGAATGCATTGATATCGTTCCGCCAATTCAACGAGCGCCTTGCGCTGCGTCACGGGAACCGTATATCCCGTTGGATTCTGAAACGTAGGGTTCATATAGAACAGCTTCGGCTGCTCTGTGCGCATAAGAAATTCAATCTGTTCGAGATCATATCCTTGCGGCGTAATCTCGATGGGAAGCAGCTTCACATTCTGCTGCACAAACAAATCAATCGCCGAACTGTATGTCGGCCGTTCAATCAATACGCGATCTCCGTCTTTCACCAAGGAACGTGAAATCAAGTCAATTGCCTGTTGAGAGCCCGTTGTGATCAGCAGTTCTTCCGGATGTACCGTTATGCCTTGTTTCTCCATAAAATACCGGGCCAATTCCTCCCGCAGCTCTATATCTCCGGACACCGAGGAATAAGTGCTCAGCACCTTCGGGTACATATCAAACACTTGTTTGACATGATTGGACAGGTAGGCATTCGGCAGCAAACCAGGATCAATCAGGGCTTCGGACATTTGGTACTCCACTTGCTGCCTGTGAATGTCCGATAACCGGCTGCGATGGACATACAGCGATCTGGCCTGATAATCCCATGATCGGCTGTCCCGATGCGATGCTGGCGATGCATCGGCGGCTGCCGTTTCCGATGCCGATACGAAATATCCCGATTTGTATTTTACATGAACAGCCCCATCTTCCAGCAGCTGCTGATAAGCCTTCAGCACCGTCAATCGATGAACGTTCATTCTCTCGGCCATCACTCGCACGGAGGGCAGCTTATCCAGCTCCTTCCACTCGCCTTGGCTTATGCCATCCACGATGGCGTCATAGACAGACTGCTGCAGCTTCCGCTTTTCCTGTTTAGCCTCCGGCGTTGTAAATTCCATAGGTGTTTCCCCCCGATCTATACCCTTCCGCATCTGTTCTATCTTCTGGCGATCTGGTCTACTAACTACTCATTATAGTATAGAAAAAGGAGGATGCTACATGATTATTTTCAACTACTTGCTAATGTGCGCTATTTTCAGCACAACATTTCTCGCCATCAAGGTTGGCGTTGAAGCCGGACTGCCGCCCTTTTTCTCGGCGGGGCTTCGATTCCTTCTGGCAGGCGCACTCATCTTCCTGTGGATGATATCACGGCGTAAAGTGAAGCTGAACCTGCTCCTGCGCAAGGAGTTCATTCTGATTGGAATGACCAGCACGTTTATGACATTTGCAACACTGTACTGGGCTGAGCAGCATATTACTTCAGGAATCGCTGCCATTCTGTCGGCAACAGGTCCAATGATGATTCTGATAATCCAATCGGTTGTGATGAGGAAAAAAGCCCGGCGCAGCGATTATTGGGGATGCGCCGTCGGTTTTGCGGGGGTCTGCGTGCTCATCATGCCAAATCTGGTGCTGGGGAGCAATATGATTTGGCTTCTGAGCTGTATCGTCATTCTAATCGGGGAGATCGGATACAGCGTAGGCTCCCTTGCTACCCGCAAACTGTCATTTGACATGCCCGATATCTCGCCGATCACGATCAATGCGGTCCAGATGATGTATGGCGGAGCTGCGTTATTGCTGCTGTCGGTATTCAGTGAACAAGTTCGGTTGCATGATATTCTGACCCTGCCTGCTATAGGCTCTGTATTGTATTTGATGATCATCGGCTCGATGCTGGGCCATAGCCTGTATGCCTGGCTGCTGAAAGCAACGAATGCGTTTTTCCCTTCCACCTGGCTGTTTGTTTCTCCGATTATAGCGCTGGGACTGGGTGTGCTCCTGTATGCTGAGGGCATTTCACTCTATTCAATCCTTGGCAGTCTGTTGATTATTGGCGGGATCGTCGTCATCAATCTTCCCGAACTTCGAGCACGCATGAGCGCAAGACGCTTGGCATCAAACACGCTTTAGAAATAGCATTTGGAGCATAAAATTAAAACAGCTGCACCTCGTAACCTTCGTTACGAACGCAGCTGTTTATGCTTTAACATCACAGATTATGATTCAATTCTTAGTCCACTTTCGCACGATAAGCTTCAGCAGTCAGCAGCTTCCCGAGGGCTTCCTCCAGCTCACCTTCCACCTCAACCTCAATAATCCATCCGCCTTCGTACGGCTCTCCGTTTACAAGCTCCGGCTGGTCTTCCAGTGAATGATTCACTTTGGTAATGGTTCCGGATACAGGGGAATACAGCTCTGATACGGTTTTAACCGATTCAATTGTACCAATGCTATCGCCTGCGGAAACCGCAGCACCTGCCTCAGGCAGCTCAACGAATACGATATCGCCCAGCTGGCATTGCGCATGATCGGAAATGCCGACGCGCACCACGTTTCCTTCTACCTTCAATGCCCATTCATGATCGTCGCTGTACACCAAATTCTCTCTGATTTCACTCATTTACGGATACTCCTCTTTTCTTAAAGAAATGAAATTAAGGTGAATAAATGAAAAAAAAGAACACAAAAAAGGCATTCGCCTTCTCTCTGTCCTCGGTACCTGAGAGTTTGTGATCGACCACGTGTCGCCTTGGTCTTATCTTTCCCCTTGGGTGGCTTGCGCACTCTCCAGAGCTGCGTCAGATGGCGGTACCTTTACCTGAGAGATTACTCGTCAGCCCGGCAGGCACAACGGTTTGCTCCTTCGGTGCCGCCCGGCAGTAGTACCCTTTCCGGCGGTCTCTCCCATCCATCGTCATCCGCATATTCGATTGGCTTATTCTCCCACAGAATAAAACAGGGACGAGGCGATGTCAAGATATCTAACAAAAATTTTAGCATTGAAAATATTTAAGTGAAATAAAGGTTGACACTTTATGGAGAAAGACGTTTATAATAATCACAAGAACATAGGAAGATCATTACAACTCAATATATTTTCACGCGGATGATGGTAGCGGGAGAGATTACCAACAGGATTGACAGGTAACGCCGAAGGAGTAAGCCGTAACACGGTGAATCTCTCAGGCAAAAGGACCTTTACCGGACGCACCTCTGGAGAGAATTCTAAATGCAGAATCACCCACGGGGAAACTCACACACGATTTACACAATACTAACATGACATGTGGGGTAACTCTCAGGTACAAAGGACAGAGCAGAAGGATGATTTAATGAGCGGGCTTTTTTTTCGAGCGCCTCTTGTTATCCTTCTGCCTGTCCTTTTTTGGTGTTCCCCCCTTTAATCATGCCAATTAGAAGAGGTGAAGAGATGAGTTCATTACAACGTACACCGCTCTACCCGCTTTATTCCGATTTTCCTTCGGCTCGCTGCATCGACTTCGGCGGCTGGGAGCTTCCCGTGCAATTTTCCGGCATTGTTCAAGAGCATGAAGCTGTGCGCAAGCAGGCTGGCCTGTTCGACGTTTCCCATATGGGCGAATTTATCGTCACAGGAGCAGACGCTGAAACCTTTATCCAGAAGATGACTACGAATGATGTAACCCGATTATCGGCTGGTCAGGCCCAATACACCCTAATGTGTTACGACAACGGTGGTACGGTTGATGATCTGCTTGTCTATAAACTGTCGGCGGATCAATTCATGCTGGTTGTGAACGCCTCCAACATCGACAAGGATCTCCAGTGGCTTCAGGATCATCTTACGGGTGATGTCATAATCCAGAATGTATCCGCAGAGACAGCGCTGATTGCAATTCAGGGACCTGACGCTGTAAACATCATGGCGCAGGCTACCTCCGAGGCACTAAGCGAGCTCCCTTCCTTCCATTTTATTCAGAACGCTCAAGTATGCGGCGCCACAGCGCTGCTGTCCCGAACCGGTTACACCGGGGAAGACGGCTTCGAAATCTACTGCTCCGCTGCAGATGCACCTGTCATATGGAGTGGTCTGTTAGCCGCCGGACAATCTTACGGACTCATTCCAACCGGACTCGGTGCACGTGATACGCTTCGCTTCGAGGCGAAATTGCCATTGTACGGGCAGGAACTTTCAAGCACGATTTCTCCGCTTGAAGCCAGCCTGGGTTTCTTCGTGAAGCTGGACAGCGGTGATTTCATCGGTCGGGAAGCGCTTCAGCAGCAGAAAAATGCGGGTGTGCCGCGTAAACTTGTCGGCATTGAACTCATCGACCGTGGCATTCCTCGCTCCCATTATCCTGTATTCAACAGTGAAGGTGAACCCATCGGCGAAGTAACAAGCGGTACTCAGTCCCCAACGCTCAAGAGAAATCTAGGCCTGGCCCTGATCGAAACCGCCTATACAAGCCTGGACTCCGAGGTATGGGTGGAAATCCGCGGTAAGAAGTTAAAAGCCAAAGTGGTCAAGACACCATTCTACAAAAGAGGAGCTGCCTTATCATGAAGCATCGTTACTTGCCTATGACCGATCAAGATCAGGCCGACATGCTTGCCGCAGTCGGTGCGGAGACGATCGAGGATCTGTTTGCCGATATCCCGAAAGCTGTCCGTTACAACGGAGTTCTTCCTATGTCGAAACGACTGGGTGAGCCGGAACTTCTGAAGCATATGCGCAGCCTGTCGGATCGCAATGCCGATTTCGATCGCTATACAAGCTTTCTCGGCGCCGGTTTATATGACCACCAAATTCCTGTTGTGCTCAATCATGTCATCTCCCGCTCCGAATTCTATACCGCTTATACGCCATACCAGCCGGAGATCAGTCAGGGCGAGCTTCAAGCAATCTTTGAATTTCAATCCTATATCTGCGAATTGACCGGCATGAAGGTGGCTAATGCCAGCATGTATGACGGATCTACGGCACTTGCCGAAGCTGCGGCGCTCGCCAGCGGGGCGACCAAACGCAAGAAAATCGTCATTTCCCGCGCTGTTCATCCAGAAGCACGGGAAATCGTACTCACGTCGGCTCATGGCCTCGACCTGGAAGTCGTTGAAGTCGGCATTGTGAATGGGGTTACCGACCAGGCAGCTCTCGCTGCCGCCATTACAGAAGATACAGCGGCCGTACTTCTGCAATCGCCGAATTTCTTCGGCTGCATTGAAGATGTGAAGTCGATCGAACCGTTGGTGCATGAGAAAAAATCGCTCCTTGTGCTAAGCGTGAATCCGCTCTCCCTTGGTTTGCTGGAATCTCCAGGCGTCCTTGGGGCCGACATTGTGGTCGGCGATGCTCAGCCGCTTGGTATTCCTGCATCTCTTGGTGGACCCACCTGCGGTTTTTTTGCGGTATCCGAACCGCTCATGCGCCGGATTCCCGGTCGTATTGTGGGTCAAACCGTTGACCAGGACGGCAAACGGGGCTTCGTGCTAACACTTCAAGCACGCGAACAGCACATCCGCCGCGAGAAAGCAACGTCGAACATCTGCTCGAATCAGGCCCTGCTCGCTTTGTGTGCGTCCGTTTATATGTCCACGCTGGGCAAAGCGGGCATGCAGGAGGTTGCACTTCTCAATGTGCGCAAATCCCACTATGCCGCTGAGCGTGCATCCCATGGGTCCCTCTCCCTTCCGTTCAGCTCTCCATTCTTCAACGAATTCGTAGTGAAGCTGCCAGAAGGAACTAACATCAAGGAGCTTAACTCGAAGCTGCTGGATGCGGGTTATATCGGCGGATATGATCTCGGTGTCTCCTATCCCGAGCTTCAAGGATGCATGCTGATTGCCGTAACCGAGCGGCGGACGAAGGAAGAAATCGACCAATTCATTGGCGAACTGGAGGCGATCGTATGAAACCGGAAAAAGCATTGATATTCGAACTCAGCAAGCCGGGGCGTGTCGCCTATTCCCTTCCTGAGTGTGACGTTCCGGAAGCGGACGCTGCGTCCCTCATCCCAGAAGATCTGCTTCGCAGCAAGCCGGCTGAACTGCCGGAAGTATACGAAGTAGATGTGATACGGCACTACACCGAGCTGTCGAGACGAAACTTTGGTATCGATAACGGCTTCTACCCGCTCGGTTCATGCACAATGAAATATAATCCGAAGATTAATGAGGATGTTGCCCGCTTTGCCGGTTTTGCCAAGATTCATCCGTACCAGCCTGAAGAAAGCATTCAGGGTGCTCTGGAGATGCTCTATACCCTTCAGAACGATCTGGCGGCCCTTACCGGCATGGATCAGGTAACGCTGCAGCCTGCTGCGGGTGCACACGGTGAATGGACGGGTCTAATGCTTATCCGTGCTTACCATGAGAGCCGCGGCGAGAAGCGCACCAAGGTGATCGTTCCCGACTCCTCGCACGGCACCAATCCAGCCAGTGCGACAGTAGCCGGTTACGACACCATCACGATCAAGTCCAACGAGCGCGGTATGGTGGATCTGAATGCTCTGCGCGCAGTTGTTGGCGACGATACGGCAGCCCTGATGCTGACGAATCCAAGCACACTGGGTCTGTTCGAGGAGCAGATCGTGGAAATTGCGGAAATCGTGCACGAGGCAGGCGGTCTCCTCTATTATGACGGAGCCAATTCCAATGCGATTATGGGTATTACCCGACCAGGCGACATGGGTTTTGACGTAGTTCATCTCAATCTGCATAAAACCATGAGCACCCCGCACGGCGGCGGTGGTCCGGGTGCTGGTCCTGTCGGTGTGAAGAGTTTGTTGATTCCGTTCCTGCCAAAACCGATTGTATCCAAACGCGAGGACGGCAGCTTCTATTGGGATTACGACCGGCCCCAGTCTATTGGCCGCGTAAAGGCATTCTATGGCAACTTCGGTATCCTGGTTCGGGCCTACACGTATATTCGCACTTACGGTCCAGACGGGCTCCGCCGCGTCTCTGAACTCGCCGTACTGAACGCCAACTATATGATGCATCGTCTGGCTCCATACTACGAGGTCGCTTACCCGGGGCTGTGCAAGCACGAATTCGTCCTGTCCGGCAGAAAGCTGAAAGAATACGGTGTACGTACTCTTGATGTTGCCAAGCGGCTTCTCGACTTTGGCTATCATCCGCCAACCATCTACTTCCCGCTGAACGTGGAAGAATGCATCATGATTGAGCCGACCGAGACGGAAAGCAAGGAAACACTCGACGGCTTCATCGACACGATGATCCAGATCGCCAAGGAAGCTGAAACCACTCCGGAGGTTGTCATCAACGCACCTTATACAACCGTGGTGAAGCGTCTTGACGAGACAACCGCTGCACGCAAACCGGTTCTGAACTGCACTTGCGGTTAATATAGGGTTTGAGCTGTTATATAAGAAAAGGTGCCCCTCGCCAGTTTCTGGCGGTTGGGCACCCTTTTTTGTGATATGGCATAATATGAACATTTATAAACACTTACATCTTCATCCACACAGGCTCTCCGTTCATGGCATCGATGAATTCCAGTACATGCGATTCAGTTGTTCCTTCCAGCTCTGCTCTCCTCTTGTAGACGGGATCATAGATTAATTTGTAGCATGATGTGTTGTCGTCACCGTCCATGAACCATCTAAGCGATACTTCGAGCTGATCCGCGTAACGGGCAAGCGCCTCCTCGGGCGAAACCATGGGCTCAAACCGGCAGGCCTCCAGCTCTACAATTCTCTCCTTCGACACACTGCGGTAGAGAAGGACTTCTCCTGTAATGGTACTTACGCTGATATGAACACGCTCGAGCCTGACCCTGTATTGATCAACAAATAACGGTAGATAGAAGTTCTCCCGCTTGCGCGGTTCAGCTGCGCCTTGTTCTTCCTCAAGCTCTTGATCCGCTACCGGCTCCTCTTCATCCCACTCCACTTCCAATTGCAAGTATGCCGCATATTCAGGGAAGAACCGCTGCAAGAATCGTTCTGCGACCCTCCAGCATTGCTCACGCGTTAACACCGCTTCACCCTCAGGGCTCCTTAGCTTATAATGCAGCCTTTCCAGATGGCCCGTCGATTTATCAATATGTACCATATAAGTTGCATCAAAGTTTCGAAGTGCATCTCCCCATCGTCTTTCCATGTATCCGTCAACGGATAACGGGTCCGTTGTGGGACAACTCTCCTGATCCGCCCCAGTTTCATCGTTCACGAGGTTTTTTTCAAAATATAATAGAATTAGGTTCTCCTCGTCTCCTCTAGGCCGATCCAGAACGTACCTTGTGGTATCTATGCCAAGCTGTGCCTCCCAGAAGCGAATCAGGCTTGTGTATCCATCCAAGGACATATTCTCCGTTTCGGGGTTTGAATGAGCCATCGCCTCAAGCAATGCTCCTTCAGTCCCCTTGGACGGCTGCTGTATCTCATCATGAGCAGGGGGAATTGGAACCGTAGGCGGCAGCAGATCGTGCTGCAGAGCAAACAAGGGCTCACCCGTCACGGCATCGATCTTGCGACGTCCTTGAACCGGTTCATAGACCAGACGATGCTGATCCTCATTCCCTTCCAGTTCGTACACAGACGGATATAATGTCGTAATGATTAACCCCATATGGATATCCTGAATGATTCGCTCCTTCGCTGCCTCAGGGGTGACGATTTCAGCAGGCCAACCGGGAAATTCCACCCCCGTGTATTCGTCCGCCTGATATCGGACCACATTTAAATTTTGATCAAGTCTGACTTCACATCCGGTATTAGGCAGAGGCAATCCTCCTACTTCGGCCCTGATTTCGACATCATAGCGGTTTCTCTTAAACTCAGCGTGAATAGAGGTCAACCCTTTATGATCCGGATGAAACTTGCTCATGAACGCTTTCGCGGCCTTCTTCGCCTGTTCAATTGCAACAGCCTCCTCCATCGATTCATGTGACTCCTGTTCGATTTCCAGCCTCATCAGCTGTCCGGTTTTCAAACTTAAAGATACCTCGATTTTATGATCTTTAAGCTGAGGATCCTCCCAAATAAACGTTCTTGCTCTTTCATTAAAACCCTTAGGGGTATTGTCCTCCATAACAAGTCTATAATGCTCAGGTATGAATGTTATTTTTCTAGCTGCCGTCAGAAGGGCGGTCATATCCATCGGCATAATCTCCACTCCGTTTCCTTCTCTATTAGAAAGTTCTGATTTATGATATAAAGTATATAATTATATTTCGCTACGTTCTACCAAGCTGACCAAATACGAAAGTTGCGGTGATGAAATGAATAACAAGGTCAATACCCTGGACATAAACCAGTATCTGGATCGTATTGGATACACCGGCCCAATTGTAAATAGTGCCTATATGCTTGCCAGATTGCAAGAGCAGCATGTGCACACCGTACCCTATGAAAATCTCGATATCCTGGACCGGATTCCCCTTTCGCTGGATATCCCCCATCTTTACGATAAAATCGTGACGAGGCACCGCGGCGGTTACTGCTTCGAGCTGAATGCCCTGTTTGGCTGGCTGCTGCAGGAGCTGGGTTTTGAGGTCACTCATTACTTCGGCCGCTTCTGGCGGGATGAAACCGATACTCCAGCCAAACGCAGGCATCATATTCTGCAGATAAATATCGGGGAGCAGCGCTTTATTGCCGATGTTGGTGTGGGAGGGGCAGGTCCGCGTCAGCCGCTGGAGCTGGTGGATGGCCTGGAACAAACCCAGGGCAATGAAACCTACCGTCTCGTACAAACAGAAGCATACGGCTGGATGCTTGAGGAGTGGAAGAAGGAAGCCTGGGATCCCGTATTCTCCTTTACGGATGAAACGAATCTCCCCCGAGATTTCATTACGACTTCATTCTGGTGCGAGCATGCTCCCGAATCGCCCTTTAACAAAACCGCCCGAGTATCCATCCGTACGGCAGAAGGCAGAAACACTGTTGACAATGACGAATTCAGAATCTACAAGCCCAGCGGCGTCCATTCCTTTAAGCCAGGCAACGAGCAGGAATATGCGAATGCGCTCAATACTTATTTTGGCATCAAAATTGCCAAGTCATAAACAAACCCGGGCTACCCTTACAGGAAACCCGGGTTCTTCATGTTAATATTCAATTTTGCGCTCGGCTGAGCTCCAAGCTTGAAAGGGCAGCAAATAATCATCGGTCTGAATCTGCTTCATGGGAATCGAACGCTGTTCCATGGGTGCTGCAATCTCGTCATATATAAAATGATCATCAAACCCGATCTCGGCTGCCTCTTTTTTGGTGCTTGCATAATAGACGGCGTCCGGTCTTGACCAATAGATAGCTCCCAGGCACATCGGGCAAGGCTCGCAGCTGGTATAAATCGTACAGCCCTTTAACTGAAAATCCTCCATATGCAGGCATGCTTCTCGTATCGCTTGCACTTCGGCATGAGCTGTAGGGTCATTCAGAGCAGTAACCAGATTCCGGCCTCTGCCTATCACTTTCCCCTCTTTAACGACAATCGCTCCAAAAGGTCCACCCTCCACATTCTGAACGTTTTGATGGGCTTCCTCGATGGCTATCTGCATCCAGTATTCATGATTAGGTTCGGTCATTGCGTTAAGCTCCCCTCTATGGTCTCTACTCTCTACGCTCCCGTGGTCACAATCCCTCTACATTCTCCTCGGGGCGATTATGTATAATCATAGCATATCTTCCCTCTGTCTCCTCGAATTTTCCAATATCCTAAATAAATGGATTGACGAAATTGTATACGAACGTATACAATCAAATTATGAGGTATACATACGTATACAATTAATTTTGAAGGAGGTCGTGCTGCATGCGAAAAGAGGATCAGGATATGCCGGGCCAGAACCGGGAGGAATTCCGCCATCGCGATAGCCACCGTCAGGGCGGGCGTCACGGAAGACGTCTTGAGGAACACCACGGCGGCAGAGAAGGCGGTAAGATGGCGCAGACGTTTCGCAGGGGGCGTGCGCTGTCTTTTCTAGACCATTTATATGTGAAACGGGATACCTTGAAGAAGCAGGTAAATGACCCCGACTTTCAAGCAATTAAAGACGTGGTCAGCGGAGAGCTGAAGGCCGTGGATCAGATCATTCACGAGTACATTCAAGCTTTTGAGTTGTATGATACGAAGCAGCCCAGTGACAGCCGTTAATGGCTGTTAGACATTGTTTATTCAAACCCATAACCCTGACAGAGGTATAACTTGGAGCGTGATGATACTTGATCAGAAAGTTTTTTTCGTACTATCGTCCTTATAAGGGATTGTTCATTCTTGATTTTACGTGCGCGGTCATCGCCGGACTCCTTGAGCTTGCTTTTCCGCTGGCCGTTAGCAAATTTATTGATGATCTGCTGCCAAGCCAGGATTGGCCGTTGATCCTTATCGCCTGTATCGTCCTGCTGTCCATCTATGCGCTGAACACCGCGCTGCAATATATTGTGACCTACTGGGGACATATGCTGGGCATTAATATTGAAACGGATATGCGGGAGAACATGTTCTCTCATATTCAGAAGTTATCCTTCCGTTTCTTTGACAACAACAAAACCGGCCACCTCATGGGCCGCATCACGAATGATCTGAACGATGTCGGAGAAGTAGCTCACCATGGGCCGGAGGATGTGTTTATTGCCATCATGACATTGCTCGGATCGTTCTCCCTAATGGCTTACATTAATCTGGAGCTTGCACTGCTAACCTTCATCATCGTGCCATTCATGGCATGGCTGATCATCAAATTCGGCGGGAGGATGACAACAACGTATAGACAATTGTTCGGGAATGTAGGGAATTTCAATGCCCGCATCGAAGACAACGTTGGCGGTATCCGTGTCGTTCAGTCGTTTGCTAATGAAGAACATGAGAAGAAGCTGTTTGCCGAGGAGAATAAGCAGTTCCGTGCCACCAAGCTGCTGGCTTACAAAACCATGGCAAAGAGCATGTCGGTCAGCTATATGCTAATGAGATTAATCACGGTGTTTGTTATGATCTGCGGTGCCTGGTTCTTTATCCAGGGCAAGCTTGAAATGGGTGAGTTCATGGCATTCCTGCTGCTCTCCAACATCTTCTTCCGCCCGATCGAGAAGATCAATGCGGTTATCGAGAGTTATCCCAAAGGCATTGCCGGCTTTAAACGTTACCTGGAGATTATGGAAACCGATCCGGAAATCGCGGATGCCCCTGATGCCGTTTCCCTCTCCTCCGTCCGGGGAGATATCCGCTTTGAAGGGGTAACCTTTGGATATGAGTCGTCAAGAACCATTTTGAATAACATTCACCTGTCGATTCGTGCCGGGGAAACCGTCGCGTTTGTCGGTCCTTCCGGTGCGGGCAAAACGACGATCTGCAGTCTGCTCCCCCGCTTCTATGAGGTGGAGCAAGGCAGCATTACGGTTGATGGAATCGATATCCGGGATGTCCAATTGCGAAGCCTGCGCAAGCATATCGGCATCGTGCAGCAGGATGTCTTCCTGTTCTCCGGCACGATCCGGGACAATATCGCGTATGGCGATTTACATGCAACCGATCATCAAATCTGGGAAGCCGCTCGGCGCGCATCGCTGGATGACCTGATACGCAGCCTGCCAGACGGCATGGAGACCATCATCGGGGAACGCGGAGTCAAGCTGTCCGGCGGTCAGAAGCAGCGATTATCCATTGCGAGAATGTTCCTTAAGAACCCGCCGATTCTGATCCTGGACGAAGCCACGTCCGCACTGGATACAGAGACGGAGGCCCAAATCCAGAAGTCGCTTGCAGAACTGTCGGTGGGCAGAACAACGCTGGTTATCGCTCACCGCCTGACCACGATTCAGAGTGCGGACCGGATTATCGTCGTGAATTCCGATGGCATTGCCGAACAGGGCACACATCAGGAATTGATTCATTCCGGCGGCGTGTACAGCCGGCTTCATCAAGTTCATTAAGCATATGAAAGAAGGATGGTTCCCGGTTGTAAGGGAGCCATCCTTTTTATGTTGCCAAGCACACTCTTCGCTTGCACCGAAGGCCTTACAAAATTTCAGCAGGACTGCACAACAGCATTCGTTCAAATTGTCCATGGATAAAAAAGTTGTTGCGAGGAAACATTAATGGCGTACCGCAATGACTATGGTTATAGGAGGCGCTTTATGTTCTACATCTACAGTATCGGCTTGCTCTTCGGCGGTCTGTCGATCATCAATCTCGTATTTTCATACCAAACCAAGCATATCCAGCATCTTTTCTGGCCTACGCTGCAGTTTCAGTTGTTCATGCTCCCCTTGTTCCTCATTGCCAATATGTGCATAGGATACGGGATCCGCTATGGATACAAAGCTACCGATCAATTAGGCTACACCCTCATCTTCTCTAAATGCCTGGAAATCCTGATTTCATTAGGAGTGGCTTACCTGTTCCTGAAGGAAGTTCCAACTTGGAAGAACTGGGTCGGCATCGGAGTCATTGCGGTTGGCATCTTCCTTGTTAAACAGAAATAGACACACCATGCACCGGTTTCTTTTGCCGGAATCTTAAATTTCGTGTCCTCTTCATCCCTTAAACCGTATTGGAGATTGGTATCATCTGCGGCTATACTTACGTTCTCTTCCCCATCCAGCCTTGCTCAAAGGCATAGCGGGTAAGCTGAACCCGATTCTCCAAATGCAGCTTTTGCAAAATATTTTTCAGATGATTCTTGACCGTATTCTCGGATATGCACAAGGCGACAGAGATATCGCGATTGGACAAACCTTCGGCCACGCGGCCCAGAATTTCTCTTTCCCGTGCGGTTAGCGGACTGTTGCCTGGATCCGGTTTCTCTTGCTGCGAGAACTCCTTCAGTATTCGAAAAGCGAGTTCACGGCTCATCGGCGCTTCGTCCACGGCTATAGCTTTCAGATATTCATGCCACGATTCAGGATTCAGGTTCTTTAACAGATACCCCTGCGCTCCGCGCTTCAAGGCATCAAACAGATGGGCGATATCATCGGATACCGTGACCATCACGATTTTAACGTAAGGAAACTTGTCCTTGACCTGCTTGGTCGCTTCTAGTCCGCCCATTCCAGGCATCTGAATATCCATCAGGATGATGTCAGGCATCCATTTCTCCGTGAGCTCCAGGGCTTCCTCGCCGCTCTGCCCCTCAGCTACCACCTCAAAGGTAGAATCACTGCTCAAGATGGTGCGGATTCCTTCTCTCGCAAGATCGCTGTCATCGATGATTAATACCCGAAAAGGCTGTTTATTCATTAGGTGATCTCCTTCCGAATGCTAATAATCGTTTTGTTATGCAGTCTTTCCATCATGAATTTCCAGCCCATGGCCTCTGCCCGGTCTCTCATAATTTTGATCCCGTATCGGTTGCTGCTGAGCGGCTTGTTCAACTCAAAGCCCCTTCCATCGTCGCTGACGGAACATTTCCAGCCTGAGTCCGTTTCTACCGCCGTTATGCATACATGCTTTGCTTCGGCGTGTTTATGGATATTCAATAAGGATTCCCTTATTGAGGCCAGAAGCTCCACTTTTTCCTTGGCAGACAGCATCGTGTCCGGAATATCCCACTGTATATCAAATTGGAGGTTGGTCTCCTGCTTAATTTCAGTTATCAGACTGTTCATGCTCTGCATCCAGGAGACCGACTCCGGATCTATAGGGTATCTGAGATTGGCGATTGCCTCTCTCACATACGTATTGGCACGATGCACACTCTCTTTGACCTCCTGATACGGAAGTTCCCCGGAGTCTCCGATGGCCTCCATCCGATCGATCTGAGCATTCAGCAAAAACAGGGATTGTGCAATGCCATCATGAAGCTCGCGGGCAATTTTCTCCCGCTCCTGCAGGGATGCATGCAGCGCCCGGGCTTCATTCAGCTCCGCCTGGTTACGCTCTATCAACGAGAACAGCTGCGTCAGAAACAGAATGGATACCAAAAACACAATCACCGGCGCAAGCCAATTCCCTAAATCCATCGATATATAAGGCAGCAGGAACTCATGGCGAACATACTCCCAGATGCCAATCGTCAAGGTTGGAATGATTAAGATCAACCATTTCATTTGTTTATAGGACATGTTATTTCCCGCCTTCGTTAATTTCATGACTTATCTCGTGATGTCTGGTCAAGCTCGTTATTCCCTCATTGTAATCAATATCATTATATATCGGTATGGCTCCAAAGAGCTATTGGAGATCGGATTGGCTTGACTGAACCCGCTGCATAAGACCCAGGATACGGCTGTAATCATCCAGCTCGCCGACGACGCGATCAACCATGATGCCGTTCTTATCGATCAGAATTGTCGCTGGCAAACCTGTGATGCGGTACAGGCGTTTCACTTGATTGTCCTGATCCAGCAAGATCTTGAATTCCAGATCATAGCGTTCTGCAAACCGCTCTACGATGGCTGCGTCTTCTCCGACATTGACGGCCACCACCTCCACGCCATGCATTTTCTTGGAAGCCTCGTTCATAAGAGGGAGCTCGTTAACACAAGGGTTGCACCAGGAAGCCCAGAAATTGAGCAATACCCCCGATCCCCTGAAATCACTCAGTTGTATCTCCTTTCCGTCCATCGTGGTTAACGTAAAATCAGGGACTTCATGGCCGATTCGAACATCGGCTTCGTTAGCGGTGTATGTAAGAACCGACTTCATTGTCAGAATGACAATGAGGATCAGTGCACCCCCTAACAACAGGTGCCGGATCACTCGAATATTTCCTGTGGAAATTTTGCGAATCATATTGACCTCCTTTAAGCATCATCAAAATATTGTCAAAAACCGATGAAAATGACTACTTCGAGCCATAGGTGCTAGATAGAGTCGCATCTATAATAACAATTGTAAGAAAAATTCCAGTTTAACAGGGAGTAATGATTGATGAAAAGTATGTTAGAAGAGGATGCTATCACCCCAGCAACAAGATCCAAAAAACCGCGTGTCCGTTGGACGACTTCCCTTTATCAGTCGGTATGGAGATGGCATTTTTATGCTGGTATTATTTTCGCACCGTTTCTGATTATTCTGGCGTTCAGCGGGTCCATGTATCTGTTCAAGCCGCAGATTGAAGGGTACTTGTACAAGGACATGCTCACTGTACGCGAAGTGGGCTCGCAGGCACTCCGTCCATCCGAGATCATTGCCAAGACAGAGGGTGCTTATCCGGGTACCAAGATATCCTCGATCACCCTGCCTGATCACCCGGAGTCCACGTTCAGAATGTCGGCCATACGCAATGAACAATCCGTTATCCTGTATGCCGATCCCTATTCAGGCACGATCCGCGGGATTCAGAACAGCGACCAAACCTTCTCCGCTTTCTTCAAAAAAATGCACAGCCAATTGCTGATGAGCGGAACATGGCCGAACCGGCTCGTCGAGCTATCAGCCTGCTGGGCCGTCATCCTTGTCATTACAGGTCTCTATTTATGGTGGCCGCGCAATAAATCAGCGATATGGGGTACGCTGCTCCCCCGATTAGGCAAACGAGGCAGCCGCACATTCTGGCGTGATCTCCATGCCGTCCCTGCTTTTTGGCTGTCCATCAGCATCGTGATTCTCATCCTCAGCGGACTTCCGTGGTCAGGCGTACTGGGTAAACAAATCGATCGGTTTGCCAATGCCACGCATACCAATTATCCCCCGTATGCATTAGGTTTTATGGACAAGCCCCAATCGGTTACGGTCGCAAAAGATGTTGCCGAAGACATTCCATGGGCCGCCGAGAACATTCCGGTACCTGCATCGATGAGCGGCAGCTATATCCGTTTGGATGTTAATGAAATGACCGGAATCGCAGACCAGAAAAACGTTCAGAAGCCTTACACCATCTCCATGCCGAATGGAAACAGCGGGGTGTATACCATCTCTACCGACCATAAGAAGCCAGGTCTTAATGCTACGCTGCATGTCGATCAGTATAGTGGAGCCATCCTGACCGATGTTCGGTTTCAGGATTATGGCATCATGGCCAAAGCGATCACGCTCGGCATTGCCTTCCATGAAGGACGATTGTTCGGGGTTGCGAATCAGATTCTTGGCCTCTTGACCTGCATCGGCATCATGCTTATCGCGATCAGCTCCTACTTCATGTGGCGTAAACGCAAGCCTTCAGGGAAGCTTGGAGCACCGGGCCGAGCGAAGGACAAACGACTGACCATAGGGGTGCTGGCGATTATGCTGTGCTTTGGGGTGATCATGCCGCTGGTCGGTGTATCCATTCTGGTTGTCTTGCTGCTCGATGTACTGATCATTCGTCATATTAAACAACTAAAACACTGGTTTACAGCCTAGGAGGAGTTGCGCAAATGCCATCTAAAATAAAAACAGCTGTATTCGGTTTGTTGCTCATGATGCTCTTGCTGTGCGGATGCACTTCCCATGATCCGTCCCCATCGGCAGACGGCCTTCTCCCTCACCTGTCGGTTGACTTACAGATCACAACAAGGGCGGATTCGGACAACAACAAAACCTTCTCCGTTGCCATCGAGCACAATGAACAACCGTTCCAGGATGCCGATCGGGTGCAATTTGAAATTTTCCCTGAGAACGATCCGGAAGCTGTACAAATGGTTGAGGGTCACCAAACGAAACCGGGACTCTATGAAGCCAGCCAGAAACTGGATAAGGGACTCTATGTTGTAACGTGCCGAGTCCATTCGAAGGATTATCAGGTGATGCCTTCCCGGTATTTTGCGATTGGCAATGAAGCAGTCGAGAAGCTAGCTCTAATCGAACAGTCCCTTAAGGGTGACGCTGTCCAGACTCCTGACGGAGGAGGACACCACCATCATTAAGTACATACGATAAGCAAAAGAGCCGTCGTGAGCAGGTCAACTGTCACTTACGGCTCTTACTCATCTGGGACCATCGGCTATACCGAATAAATAATCGAATGCTTTCTCCATGCCTGATGAACCCAACTGCTGCCGAATATCTTCACCGGACCCTTCGAAACGAATCGCGCCTTCCTTGAGAAATAATATTCGATCTGCCAAAGCCTCCGCGATGTGGAGCTGGTGTGTTGAGAACAACACCGTCTGACCTCGGTACGCCGCTTCGCGAACCATTTCCACAAAGCTTTGCATCCAATAGGGATCCATACCGTTCGTGGGCTCATCCATGATGATAAGAGGGGACTGCCCCAACAATACTTGCGCAAACAAAACGCGCTGCCGCATCCCCTTGGAGAAGGAGGAGACCGTTTTGTTTCCGGTATGCTCCAATCCGACCCGGGCAAGCATATCATCGCCGTGCTTTGCCGTCAGTCCCTTAAGTTTAGCCCAGAAGGCCATCGTCTCCCTTGCCGTCAGTCCAGGACTGAATCTGTAATCGTCAGGCATATAACCGATAAGTTCCGCATATCCTCTGCGGTTCTCCTTCCAGCTCCAATCCCCTACCCGGATGTCCCCGCGGGTGGGCTGGATGATTCCGGCCAGCATCCGGAGAATCGTACTCTTGCCGGCGCCGTTTCCTCCCAGGAGAGCCACAACCTGTCCCCTTGGAATCTTCAGGTTTAGCTGGTTGACGATGATCTGACCCTTGATCGTTTTGCCTACATCAGTCATTTGTACAAATGTTTCACTCATCGCGCTCTCCCCCTCTCCCACAGCCAGTGAGTCAAACCGGTTGATGCCCCTACCCAGACCAGAATGGCTATGATATAACCCGCCGAACCCATCGGCTGCCGAATCCATCGGACCCAATCGTAATACTGCGGTCCGAGAACGGAGCCGCCGCCTAGTTTCACCACAGCAAATATCCGCGACAATTCTGCAGGATTAAACAAGGTAAACACAGAAATGCTGGGTTTTATCCAACCGTAAGGCATCATGCCAAGCACCGCAATAAGCAGAGGTGACCATGCGATAATGGCGAAAAACCATACCGCAACAGCAACGGTCAATGCTTGCCAGCGATTGACAGCCACGGTGCCGATCAGAAAGGATACCGCCAGAAACATAAGCGCCAGACTGATCGAATAGCCATATAACAGAATGTAAGTATGTGCGTCCAGACCTCTGCCCGTGATCCACCCCATAACGGCCGACAGGCCAAAGCCGAAGGAAACAAGAACAAACAGAACGACAGCAAGCCCCGCAAACTTCCCTAATATAAAAGACAACGTTCGGAGCGGATAAGACGATAGAAGCTCCCAGCTTCCGTCCTCCTTATCGCCTGTCAGGGAGAACGCGCCCAGCATCAACGTCATCAGCGGAAGCAGGTACAATATCAAATTCAGCATGGTACCCGTTATGCTGGAGTATCCCTCCACATAGCCGCCGTTATTAATAAGCAGCAAACATAACATAAACAATCCAAACAGTCCCATGAATGAATAGGACCACGGATTGCGAAACCCCATCTTCATTTCTCTGACGGCAATATGCACCGCATCATTTACCATGATGTTCTTCTTCCTTGTGGGTCTCTTCCGCATCAGCTGTTTCTTCAGTGTGGGAATGGTCATGTGATCCCATATCCATCATGTCTCGGTTGACTTCCCAGGAATGGTCCTCCAATTGTTCGGCTGTCATGAGTTTGCCTGCGCCTTGTTCCTTCATGAACGCCTCGGCCTCCGTTTTTTGTTCAAACGAAACCAGACCGTATGCCATCGGTGTTTTGATGGATGCATCATAAACGTAATAGGCTTTTTCGTATTTCAGCCATTGGCTGCTGTTATAATCCCTGACAAACGTAGCGCCTACCGTATCGGTACCATTTTGCGTGATCCATTCATTCATGCAGCCAATATCATCAAATTTTAGCGACTGACCGTCAGTCGTGATGATTTGAGTCGCAAATACGTCATCTTTTATCGCCATGTTACAAATAACGCAGCGATCGGTTTCTTCATTAATAGCCTGCGGTTTATAGTCCTTGCTCCCACAAGCGGTCATCAGCCAAACGGCCAATATACACAGCGCAGTTAGCGAAACCCGGTACGATTTGGAACTTCTTGTCCATTTCATCATTCTCTTCTCCTTGCCCATTGTAAAATAGATAACGTTAAGATCAATAAAGCTGCTCCGA
Source organism: Paenibacillus glucanolyticus NBRC 15330 (assembly GCF_004000885.1). GTDB lineage: Bacteria > Bacillota > Bacilli > Paenibacillales > Paenibacillaceae > Paenibacillus_AQ > Paenibacillus_AQ glucanolyticus. Next base: position 101,434 of record NZ_BIMC01000001.1, on the reverse strand, counting down.
TAAGTCCGCTTGCGGTAGACGAAGCTTTTTGGCCGGAAGTTTGATCAGAGGTCAACGGAACCATGAGCGGTTCCTCATCGGAGGTCCAGGTATTCTGGTCAGCCTGGTACAGCCCTTCCAGAAATACCATGCTCGGTGATTGGAAGAAAAGCTGGAATGCCGGTCGTTCTTTAATAAGCCCCTGAAAAAAAGGATTGATCGCATACGCAATGTTGCTGATGCCGTCGCCGTCCGTGTCAATCCCTTGGAACGAGTCCCAATAATTACGATCAAGTGAATTGTTGGCGCTGTCCTGGGCCAATGTTTCGGTAACATTCCCGGACAGGGTATTGCCCGTGATGAGGTTGTCCCGTGCACCCAAGAGCTGAATGCCGATAAAATTATTCGCAATCTCATTATTCTCCATCCGATTGTTCTCGGATTGTTCCAGATACAGACCCACCCGGTTTCCAATCACCTTATTGTCCTTAAATAGAGAGTCCTGTACCTGAAAGATCAGGATTCCTTGCGAGTTTACGTTCTCGCTTTGTTTTCTGAACACGTTCCCGGTTAACTCTACCTCACGGCTCGCCATGATCATCGCCCCGGTATAATTGAAATTCCCTTGGTTATTCTGAATAACGGCTCCTTTTGAATACATGCTGTGAATCCCGTAACGGGAATGTTCAATCACATTAAAGGTCAGTCGATTGTCATCACTATTCTCCATATAGATCCCATCATGCACTCGCTGAATCGTATTATCGCGAATGATGTTCCGATGCGAATTATACAAGTCGATCCCGTTTCCCTTATCAAACAGCTTCACGGCCCGGTCTGCCGCCGAGTCACTCCACTGAATGATATTGCTCCTGAATTGCCCATCATTCGCATCCTCGAGGACTATGCCTTGTGATGCTGTCTGAATATTCATGTTCTCCACAACGGTGCGGTCCCCTGTTATGAGAAGCGCAGGAATTTTAGATGGAGACTCGTTAATGATCTGAATACCCGAAATTTTCACATCATCTGCTGCAATATGTATGACTGACCTCGTGTTAGGGTTGGCGTTTACGATGGATACGCTTCCTTCCGTCTCCGCTTCCAGCGTAATCTTCTTCGATAGTATTAATGACCCTTCATAAACCCCGGATGGAACCCGGATGCGCTCCCCTGGGTGCGCCTGATCTATCAGGGCTTGCAGCTCGCCAGTGCTCGAAGTTGTATTGGCCAGTTCTGCTTCGGCAGTTGAGACAGAGATGATTGCCTGTCCTATCAAGACGGCTGCAACCATTGTGAAACAGAGGATTGCGGTTTTATTTCGCCTTCTTGTCAACATATCGCATCGACACCATGAACTGGACGAATGCCAAAGACCATCACTCATTTCCCTCCCTGCTCGTATTGGAATGAACTGATTATATCAATGGAATTGAATTTGTCCTATGACCATATCGAGCTATATGCTAACGAAATCGTCTCTGATTTATGGACAGATTTTTCACAATTATGGGGTCATCTTCAGCCCTGAGATATTCCCTCACAGTGCTATGCACTGTAATAACCTATTTACAATCGGAGTACATATCGCTTATAAAGAGGTAAAGGTATCCATTCATTCCATTTCCGATGAAGGGGGCTGCCGTTGCATGGAGCAAAAAATTGCAGTGATCATTATACACGGATTGGGAACACAGAAAAAAGATTATGCGGATAAATTTATGCAGAAATTAAAAGAAACCTTCTCTCGAACATCCGGAATTCCGCATGATCAATTGGCAATGGAAGCCGTGCATTGGGCCGATGTTTTTGCGTCTCGTGAAGATGAGTTAATCCGCAGCAGCATAAAGCCTTATCGTTTGCGTTACCAGCAGCTCAGGCAGTACGTCATTCATAATCTGGCGGATGCGGTAGCTTATCAGCCCGTGGAATCCGAAGACCAGAACTACGAAGCCGTCCATCGGACCATCAGTGAAGCCCTCCACAGACTAACCTTATCCGCCGGTCCCCATGCTCCGTTATGTGTCATCTCGCATAGCCTGGGGAGCGTGATCGCAAGCAATTTCTTCTATGATCTGCAATTCTCCTCCCGCGGACACCGTCTGGTCATTGACCCGAAATCTCCCTTGGAGCGAGGCGAACTGCTGACGTTGTTCTACACTCTGGGTACTACCTTGCCCCTGTGGAGCATGCGCTACCGTGACTTTGACAGACCGATCGAGGTTCCTTCCGAGCAGTTGAAGAACTACCATCACCAGCTTCTCGGCGAATGGGTTAATTTCTATGATGCAGACGATATCCTCGCATACCCCCTCAAAAACGTAAATGAAGAATATGATCGCACCGTGCGTAAAGATGTGGCCGTTAATGTTGGAAACTGGTTGACAAGCTGGAATCCGCTCGCTCACAGCGGTTATTTCTACAGCAAACCGATACTGGAATATATCGCCTCTAATTTAGAAGCTACTTGGCGTGGAATCAATCAACTTTAACAAGATAAATAAGCAATGCCGCAAAGACGAAAGGTCTTTGCGGCATTGCTATGATGCGGGACAATGAACGCTACCCGTTATGAGCTTGCTCTTCTCACCCTGTTTCTTCACCGTACCACAGCTGACGGAAGCTCTCGCTTGAACGCAGCAGCTGCTCTGCTGTACCTTCAGCTTCGATTACTCCACCGTTTAATACTATGATATGGTCGGCATGATGAAGCGCCGCCTTCCGATGAGACACAACAAGACATGTCGCGCCGTCTCGATCGCGGAAGAGCCGCTCCCATAACTTCCGCTCTGTCTCCACATCGAGTGCGCTGGACAAGTCATCGAACACATACAACTGTGCGTCCCGCACCAGCATTCTGGCGGCAGCAGTCCGCTGCGCCTGACCGCCGGACAGCTTCACCCCGCGCGGACCGACCATCGTCTCCAGACCATATTCCAGATGCTTCATATCATCTTCCATAACGGCTGCATAAAGCGCGCGATCCAGGCTTCCCGGCTGTTCGGATATTCCAAGCAGGATGTTGTTGCGCAGTTTGTCGCTATACAGCCTGGGTATCTGAGCGGTGTAAGCACTTTGAGGTGGAATGAAGAAATCCGCTGGCTCTGCAACCTTCTCGCCGTTCCACCGAATTTCACCGGCTTCAGCCGGCAGCAAGCCCAGCAGTGTGCGAACCAGTGTCGTTTTGCCGCTGCCAATCATCCCCGTAACAACGGTAAAGGAACCGCGTTTCAGCGTGAAGTCAATGTCCGAGATGCCGCGTCCGGTTTCAGGATATTGATAGGAGAGTCCCCGTACTTCCAATATCGAGAGGGGAGGTGCCTGAATATAAGTGCTCTCCCCTCCGTCTTCAGCCATGGAGATGGCTGAGTTCTCCATCATCCCCATAGCCTCTGAATCCCGTTCAGCCACACGACTTCCGGTTTCTTCGCCATGGCTCCTGCGTTTGCCCTTAACTCGACCGATACCGATATAGTTGGCTGCTGTAAGCAGTGACGCAGGCGCCCCTTGCAGCATCGTTTTAATCCGCTGAAAGCTGACCGCCATCTGTTTGTAATAGGTCATGAAGTTGCCTACGTTGGATATGAGCTGGGTAACAAAAGTTAAATAATATACAAAGAGAGACAGGTCACCGACCGTAAAATCGCCATTCCGCATCTTGAAGCTGGCAAGGACAAGAATCAGCCCTGTACCCAAATTGACAGAGTTGGTGAATATGGAGGACAAGGTTTCCGTTAACAGCTTATCCTTAACCATCGATTGACGCCGTTTCTCACTAAGGCTTACGAACCGGTCGACTACGCGTTTCTCGGCGCCAGCCACCTGAATGGCCTGGACATTGGCAAACATTTCACTGATCGCCCCGGTTACCTTAGCCGTTGATTCCCGGCTTGCCGCCCTGTATTTCTGAATGCGTGCCGTTGCGATTTGTGCTGCGGTTACCACCAGAATTAACGGGACAAATACGAGAATCGTAAGCTGCAGATCAATGGAGATGAGAATCCAGCTGGCAACCATAACAAAACCGATCAGTCCCAGAGTATCCACCGACCAGCTGGTGGCTTCTTCGGCCTGATCAACATCATCTCGGAAATTGCTAATTGCTTCCCCGGGGGAACATGGAATTGCCCGTGCTCCCGGTTCTTTCATAACATGGGACAGCATATTGCGGCGCAGCAAGGTGCTGATACGGAACCGAAAATGCACGTCTGTCATAAATCCGCCGTAGATAAGTGCGATCCGGGCTAAAGCTGCACCAATCAGAAGCACCGCAATCGCCCAGACTCCGTAAGGGAAAGTATATGTACCCTCCAGATGATCGAAGAAGGCCTTGGTCAGCAGTCCGGGAACCAGCGGTGCCATATGAATGAGGGACCATGCCAGCAGGTTCAAAAGATATAGACCGGGGCGGTAAAGAATCAGCCGCCAGAAAAAATGTCTTGTTTTCATGCCAGCACCTCCTCCATTCCAACGGCAAGCATGCGGCTAAACCGCGACTGCGGATCTGAAGCAAGCTCATCCCGGCGTCCGCTCTCAAGCGTTCTTCCATTCTCCAGAATGAGAATGCGGTCGGCACGTTGGACGGTAGCCAGACGATGTGCAATGATGATGCACGTCTTCTCCTGCAGCAAACGCGTAATGGCTGCTTCAATCCGGTATTCGGTTAACGGATCGAGTCGCGATGATGCCTCATCAAGGATAACGAGGCCTGGATCCGTCAGGAACACGCGTGCGAATGCCAGCAGCTGGGCCTCGCCTGCAGACAGGCTGCCACCGCCTGAGGCGAGGTTCGTATCTAATCCATTCGGAAGGGAGGCATACCAATCCCCGAGACCGAGTTCTTCCAGAACGGACACGATATCGCTGTCAGCGATTCCCTCATCAAACAAAGTCAGATTGTCACGGACCGTCCCTTCAAGAATCTCAATATTTTGCGTGACCATGGCAACTTTTCGACGCAATTCATGGAGCTTGCAGCCCCGGATATCCATTCCTGCAAGCTCGATGCTCCCCTCCTGGGGATCATAGAATCGCAGCAGCAGGCGTGCAATCGTTGTTTTACCGCTGCCTGTACGCCCTAACAATCCTAACGTCTGCCCAGGCTCCAGACGCAGCTGCAGATCTTCAAGCGTCGCTTTCCCACCTTCTTCATACGCAAACTTCAGATTGCGGAATTCCACTGACAACGGACCAGACGGAAGCTGAGCTCCCGGGCCGTCTTTAATCAGTGATTCGGTCGCGAGCAGTTCCCGGACCCGCATCAAACTGGCATCTGCCTTTTGCAGATCCTCCAGCTGGGTACGGATCTTCTCGATCGGCTTCGCAAGGAGTTCCGTGTAATAGAAGACAAGATAAATGGAACCGATCGTCAAGCCGCTCTGTCCATTCTTCCACAGAATGAAGCACACAATAAAAGCGGCGGCATTTCCGAGCGCAAACACCAATATCGTTGTACTCCACATCAGAAAAAATCCAATGAACGCCCGAACGCGAACCGGCAGCATGCGTCTGGCCATCTCATAGAATCGGTTCATGACATATCCTGCGGCTCCATTGGCTCGCGTATCCTCCGTACCTTCGAGGTGCTCTCCAATGAATCCATAGAAGTCCGCATTCAGCTCGCGCCACCGCTTCCATACCGGTATGGCAAACTGCCGTATCCGTTGAATAACGTAGATGCTTCCGATAACAAACACCGTCATCACAAATCCGATCCAGAAGTTCTCCCGGTACAAAAGTGCCAATATCCCGATCATGAGGATCAGATTGCCGAACAAATGGATAATGAAACTGGAGAAAAAATTAGCAAGTGCGTTGACGTCGCCGTCCACCCGCTCGATTAACGAGCCTGACGTTTTCGTTTTGTGAAAACTCATATCCAAAGAGAGACAATGCTCCGCCAATTCAGCACGCAGCTTGTTAGTTGTCGTCCAGCCCAGGTTCTCGCTGTAGTAGGCCGCCGCAATGGATACGCCTTGCTGAAGCAATGAAAATACGATAAAAAAACCGGCCGCGTAATAAAGGGAGGCCATGCTGCCCTCTCCTTGTGCCGTATCGATAAAATACCGGATGATCTGCGGATTAATCAGCTGCAGTCCAATGGAAAATAACAGCAGCCCCGTTAAAGCTGCCAGCAGCCTTTTGTGAGGGAATACATATCGGACAAGCATGTCCCGGTAGACACCAACACCCGCGGTCCTTCGCTTGCTTTTTAACATTTGATCGCTTTGCATTCGTACATAATCCCTCCCGCTTCGAGTAACACGTCGTAGGAAGCTGCTTCACAGCAATCCCGTTCAAACTATTCGGATTACACAGCGACAGAAGATTGAATAAGATCATGCCATTACCTTCCGTAATCCATCAGGAACATCGCTATGCTGCCTTTTCTAATAGCTGGTTCATTTCCGATCCTTATCGTTCATTCCTCCGCCCCCATCACTTGAAGTCAACGTTTAAACAACCCTATTGATAATAATAAGCTTACTGGGAAGATATGACAAGAACGTGGGTTCCCGTTTTTCAAAAAAATCACAGCAATCTTGAATTCATCTAATTAATATTTAATGATGTAAATTAAATTGCAATTGAAAGCCCCCCTCCCCCAGCCTTTATCCAATCATATAAAAAAGCCCTGGCTCCGAATGGCGGATCCAGGACTGCTGACGCTTTAATTGCTATTGGAATACATTGAACTCGCGAACCGACCACCAGTTTGATGCGGTGCCCGTCTGTACAACTTTGATGTAGCGTGCATTTTGACTCGCAAAATTCACCGTAATCACAGGTCCGTTTCCGCTGCCGCTGGAAACTGCATTTCCCCAACTCGTTCCGTCATTGGATACATAGACTTCATAACCGCGGGCATAATCCTCATCGCTGCCCGTGGAATCCATCACAATCTTGCTAAAGCTCTTCGCGCTTTTCATATCAACGACAAAGTATTGGCCCGGCGCCATGGCTGCACCCGTGCTCCAGCGTGTCGACATATTGCCATCCAGGAGGTTGGCTGGTATATCTCCACTGGAAGGTGTAGACGCTGCGGTCCAAGTGGTACGGTCAAGCGCAGCGCCTCCCCCCGTATTCTCCGAACCGTACACATTCAACTCGGTAATCGACCACCAGCTGGAGGCCGTACCGGTCTGTACTATCTTAATATACCGTGCATTTTGATTCGCAAAATTCACCGTAATCACAGGTCCGTTTCCGCTGCCGCTGGAAACCGCATTGCCCCAATTCGTGCCGTCATTGGATACAAAGACTTCATACCCACGGGCATAATCCTCATTGCTGCCCGTGGAATCCATCACGATTTTGCCAAAGCTTTTTGCGGCCTTCATATCCATGACAATGTATTGTCCAGGTGCCATCGCGGCTCCAGTGCTCCAGCGTGTCGACATATTGCCATCGAGCATATACTCAGGCACATCCCCGCTCGTTGGAGAGGAGATGACGGTCCAGCCGCTTCGGTTCAGCGGCAAGCTGCCACCGCCACTGTCTGGAGCCGTTACGGCTGTTACCGTGCTGCTGTAATCCGATAGATTGCCTGCTGCGTCCTTAGCCCTTACAGCATATTGATATGTCGTTGCGGCAGCTAATCCGTAATCGGCGTAAGAGGTTTGTGCTGCGCTGCCAACCAGGACTCCATTACGGTAAATGTCATACCCGGTTACACCCATATTATCCGTCGCAGCGGTCCAGCTCAGATTGATTTGGCTGCTGCTGACAGCCGCTGCCGCTAAGTTCCCGGGTACCGTTGGCGCTGTTGTATCACCGGAACCGCTGCCAGCGTATTCGACTACCGTTTGCCGCATGGCTTCAGCAGGCGAGTTCGCATACACTTTTCCGCCTGTATTATTAATGACATGCGTGATTTCACTGCCTGGTACTCCGTTAAGCCAGATGGTGGTGGCATGGTGAATTTTGACGCCGGGCACATTCGGCACTTCAATGGCGCTTTGAAGTTTCACAGCGGCGTCTCTGAAATACGAGTACACGCCAAGCCCCCACGCTTCATGGCTGGTGACGTGATCAGCCACCTTATACGAGGCAAACCCGTTAACGCTTCCGTTCTTGCTCATCCAAGAGGGTTGGTTAGGAACATCGTAAGGGATTTCCGACTGATAGAAATATAGTCGACCCCCGTTTCCGTTCCATACCGTCTGATATTCGTTATGGTGTTCGTTAAACAGTCCGTACAACGTCACGTTGTTGCCGTTAACGACAAGACCATTCTTGGACACATTGGTGTTCCAGGCTGCCCCGGCACCGTGGTCTGCGCGCCAGATCCAGAAGTGATCGCCAATCACGTTGTGGCTGTTGATGACAATGCCTTTATCGTATTTCCCGCTAGTGGCTCCTCCGGTTCTTACTGTAATATCATGGAGCGATGTCGGATTAGCAGCATGCAATCCCGAGCTTCCATTCGGGCCAATTTCGAGCATGACGGGAGATTCCTGAGGCCCTGCATCAAGGACCAGACCCGCTATTTTTACACCGTCCACGTCCGCAACCGACATCGCCGCTTTTCCATTGTCCGGGATGAGCGTAGGGAGTCCAATCCCCAGTACAACCGTGTTCGGGTTATTGACCCGAATCGTATCGTTCAGATGATAATTTCCCGGTGTAAACAGCAGATGTTTGCCTTGGCTTAGCGCACTGTTAATGCTGGCTGCTGTTGCTGTTCCAGGCTGCGCAATATAGAATTGATCGATGGATATCGATTGGCCCGGTGTCGAACCATTCGCCCAGCTGACCCCTTTGCTGTTAGTTTGAAGCGAGGGAACAAACACCTGATACTGTCCGGCCTGATTAACGTAGAGGTATGGTTTCTCGCGAATTACCGGCGTTCTGTCAACCACGGTATACGGAGGATCAGGAAATTGCCCGGTCGGTGTATTGTTGCTGCCCACGAACACCATATTCCAGACTCCATTGTTCCAGTTGGCCCACTGACTGTTCCGCGAGAACCATTGCTGCTGGGAGGCGGGTACCACAATGCCGTCAACCATGGAATCTGCCAAGAATCCCCCGCTGGCCCAGCCTGCATTCCAATTGTTATCAAAATCAAACAGATCCAGCTCGCCCTTAATATGGAGACGCCGCAGGGGAGCTGCCTGAGAGACCGCAATTTGCGTTTTGCCGCTGGATGGAGTAATACTCAGATTCTCGATGGCACGCCAGAAGTTACGCGTTGCATTCCCGTTGTCCCAGTCCGCATTGACATTCAATCCCCCGGTAATATTAACGTCCGATGGATTCTGTCCCAAACCGGCTACATGCGTATAAAATCCGACATTAAAATTAACGTTATACGATCCCGGCTTAAACAGGAAAGCGTACCGGTTGCTGCTGAACTCATTCGATTCCATCTGACTGAACACGGTGTTTGTGATATTGTTTATTTCGGCGACAGGAGTTGAAGGATCAAATACATATACATTCGGTCCAAAAATACTTGAATTCGCAGCGGTTACTTCGACATCTGCCGCTTCCGTGGCGGCGGGGTTCACTGAATATAAACCGAGTACGATAGCCAGAATGGATATCGATGAAACGAACCGTTTCATGTTCAAGATTTGCTACCTCCTTGTTTGTCCTTAAAATATTCCTGATTCCGACGGTGTCTTTAACAGCTAGCTGTTATATTCTTAATCACAGGCTCCTCTCCAAGGTAAGCGCTTGCATAACGGGCGTTCGTTTCACCTTCTTTCTCTGAGGTACTTCCACCAGACACTCATTGTTTACGTATTTCTCTACGTCGTCCATGAGAATGTCCCCCCAGTGCATTTGAAACAATTATCGGGCCAAATAACATTTTATGGAATGTATTGATTTTTAGATGTGAGGTATTATTTTTATGATCATGATCCGGAACTGCACAGCAACGTGTCAAAAAGACCAGCCCCTTACATCGGGACTGGTCTTCATAAAGGTTACGTATTGGGACGCAAGGCGAACTTACTTATGTCTCTGCTACGATTTTTAAGAATTGATCAATCATTTCTGTTGTAATCTGTTGGTCTTCATGCGATTGGGCTGTTGAATTCTTATTCACGGATTGAATGGCCACGTTGGGTCTGACTGCGCTTGAAGCCATGCCGGATTGGGCTTGTCCGTCCTGGACATGATCATTGCTGGCAAGCATCATCATCAGGAAAGCACTTCCCAGCCCAATAGACCACATATTCATTTTATTCTTCTTGTTCATCTGCGTTGCTCCTTCCATCACTCTTAGTGACATACTTAGTATAAGGTCCGAACCTTAGCGAGAGATGAAGACAACCTAAAAACAAATTAATTTTAAAGACGGCAATGATGATTTATCCGTCAAACCAACCCACCCAAACAATTAGTTTACATAATATAATTTATGTTTCTTTTGCAAAAATTTATTCCCAAACTTGATTTAGTTTGTCGGAATAGAAGACAATAGCTCTCTGGTAACGATGGATTCCCTCATCGCTGCTCGTTTCGCCAAGCTCCTTCAGCAGAAACTCCATCGCTTTATCGTATTGACCGAGATTATGCAATGTCATGGCATAGAATACGTTAAACTCCCTCGCCTGAGGGTAATCCTGCCTTCCCCGTTCAAAAATCTCCTTGGATTTATTGTACAAGCCTAGTGTACGGTAAGTACTTCCAAGACCAAGCAAAGCGCCGCGCCGCTCGGGATCTTTCAACCCGGAAGAAATCGCCTTCTCATAATAAGGTACTGCTTCACCTTCGAGCCCCATTAGATCATGTACCCAGGCCAGTTGATACAGAATGTCGGGATCTTCGGGCGATTGCTCCAGCAGACCCAGAAGAATTTGCTTGGCTTCCTCCGACTTGCCTGCTGACCGAAGCTCGATTGCCGTTTGTATCGTCGACATAGGTCACATCCCTCTCGATTCCTTTTTCAAAACATTCTCTTCCTTATCTTACCAGCGCTCCTCCGTACAAGTCAAAACAGAAGACAGCCACCCTCGATTCCCTAGTCCATCCTAAGAAATAGAGGTGGCTGCCTACTGAATTGTTGTATTTATCTAATCGTCACGGCACAAATCTGTTCGAATACTAACGGCTAATCCCTTCGCTTCTACTTGACCAGACAGAAGTTGCATTCCTATACGATGCGCTGCATCTAACTTATGCGTTGTTCTCGACTTGCAGTGGTTGTTTCTCTTCTGTTGCCATGTGAGATTTACTTGGCCAGAACGCCCACTTGCCCAATAGCGTTGTTATTGCAGGCACCAGGAATGGTCTGACGATAAACGTATCCAGCATGACTCCGATTGCCGTGATAATCCCAAACTGCACCAATACCTGAATCGGAAGAGTTGCCAATACGGCAAACGTTCCTGCCAGGATTAATCCGGCTGATGTAATCACCGAGCTGGTCTCGCCAACGCCTTCCTTAATCGCTTGCTTCAGCGGCATCTGCTTCCTCTTTTGCCATATGCTTGAGATCATAAATATGTTGTAATCCTCCCCCAGAGCAACCAGGAATACGAAGGAGTACAGCGGTATCGCTCCCTGGATGGCTTCCGCTCCGAGGCCGTAGTGAATAATGATCCAGCCAAGGCCCAGTGCCGAGAAGTACGATAAAATTACGGTGGCTATCAGATACACAGTCGCAACAACGGATCTCAAGTAGACCAGCAGCAGCAATGTGATCAGTCCAATGACAACCGGAATAATCAATTTGGCATCATGTTCTCCCGCAATTTCCGTGTCATACTGCGTAGCCGTTTGACCACTAATCCACACCGCTTCACCGGGGTTTGAAACGCCTGCCTCCCGAAGAGAAGCTTCTGCGACTTCACGCAAATCCGGAATATGCTGCATCGCTTCCATAGAGTATGGATTCATGGCAAGCTCAATGTCATAACCGATAATGTTGTTATTCTCCGCACCGTTCTGCGGTTCCGACACCCGATCCACGTATTCGAGTGACTGCAGCCGTTCCCCCAAATCCAAAGTTTGCCCGTTGCTGTTAACCATCAATCGAACGGGTGCAAGCTCTCCTTCCGAGAATTGTTCCCCCATGATGGCGAAGCCCTCACGCGAAGGAACATCTTCCGGGAAAGACGAGAGCAGATCATAGGTAAACTTGATATGGGATGAGAATGTCGCAAGCCCGCCAAGTAATACCAATGCAACCAAAACAACGGTCCATGGTTTCGTTGTCACCACGCGACCGATCCAGCTCTCCTTCTCTTTATGCGGAGCTTTGACGGGTTTTCCTTTTTTCTGAGCGTGTTCGGCTTGCATCTCCGGGGTTCTCGGGATGAACGGATAAAACGATCCTCTGCCGAAAATGGCCAATAATGCCGGAACCAATGTCAGACTGGCTATGAACATAATTAGAATCGATAAGCTGAAGGGTACGGCAAAACGCTGATAGGCCCCGTACTGGGCCAGAAGAAGTGCAAACAGCGAGAGCACCACCGTGAAGCCGCTCATGGCAATGGCGCCCGATGAACTTGTAATTGCCTGGAACAAGGCTTTGCGTTTATCAGGTTCATGCCATAACAGCTGACGGAATCGTGAGATCAGGAACAGGCAGTAATCCGTCCCCGCCCCAAAGAGCAGCACCGTCATAATCGCAATGGATTGGGAATCCACTGTTATCACTCCTTGATCGGCCATAAAGCCGAGGATCGGGCTTGTTACCATATAAGCAAAACCAACTGCGACCAGCGGGATCAAGGAGAGTATTGGTGAACGGTAAATGAGCAGCAGTAATATAAGAACCAGCAGCACGGTAGCGATCATCAGTGACACGTCTGCGTCTGCAAACAATCCCGTTGCATCGATGGAGATTCCAACAGGCCCTGTTATTCGTGCACTGATTCCGTCCCCGCTCTGAATAGGTGCCTGAAACGGATTGCTGCCAAGCAGCTGTTCCGTCCGGAGCTCGAGCTCTCCCGTCCCTTCCTTGAGCTGATCCGTTTCCTGATCCTCATCAAACAACACCGGCATTACCAGTGTGCTCTGATCCTCTGACAGCTGCGCGGTCAACGCTTGCGGCGGAAGTTTATGAAAGGGAACAACGAAGCTCTGATAAGGCAGCGGGTCTGACTCAAGACTCGCTGTCAGCTCTTGGAGCTGGGCCAGATCGCCTTCATTCAAGCCATTCTCCTTGTGCCATACGATTAACGCCGGAATTCCCCCATTGCTGGGAAATTCTTGATCTGCAATCGCCTCTGCCATTACGGAAGGGACATTCTCCTTCAGATTGGCTGCATGGTTATCCTCTTTATCTCCTACAGCAGGCCATAACAAATTCAAAGCCAATGCGATGAGCACCCATACCAAGAGCGTGACCCATTTGCTTCTCTTTCCAGCAACCCATTTCCCATAGCTCGGTCCTGTTCCGTGCATATGTAGATCCTCTCCAATCGGTGTTATTCTTCATACATATCATGATTCTCTCTTAATAAATCTGGGAACATAACAGCGCAAAATTAATTATATATACCGAAAGGTTAATTATCAATATTTATTTTGAAAAAGCACTCCGCATGTCTTACACTATAGACAGGAGGTCATCATGACAAAAATACGCAACCCCCGAAATCCCGGACGTCCCAAAGCTGCTGCCGATCAGGCGCCAGTCCAGGATACTATTCTTTGGACTGCCTCCAAGCTATTTATGGAGAACGGGTACGAGTCCGTATCCTTGCAACAAATCGCGAAGGCTTGCCAAGTGACCAAGGCTTCCATCTATTATCATTTCACAAGTAAACCTGAGCTGTTTAAAATAGCGGTAACCACGATCCTTAATAAAGCATATGCTTCAACACGCAGGTTCCTGGATGAAGCGGATACCCTGGAATCCGGATTAATCCGGGTGGCTGAAGCGAAGATTGCAAAGCCCCACGCTGAGATGGAGACCATGATGCGGGAAGCAGAGCCCTTCTTATCCAAGGAGCAAATGGCTGCGATCCGTGAAGCAGAACAGCGTATTCATGAGGTTCTCTCTGAGCGCTTCAATCAAGCGATGCTCGCCGGTGAACTTCGGAAAGGCAACACAATGCTGATGGCGCAGGCTTTCTCAGCTATGCTGATGCTCGGTAATCGCGAAGATACCCGCAGCGGTTATGCTGGCCCCCATGAGATGGCTATTGAGATTGTGGATCTGTTCATGCATGGAGCCGTGAAACTTTCCCATTGATTCTTCACTTTTCAGGCCATACACAAAAAAGAAGGAGATCATCATGATGATCCCCTTCTTTTTTGTATAACGATTTATATTTCATTCCAGAAAGCAACGTCTTCGAGCGGTAGTCTTACCGTCTGCCGTCCCGGAGCGGCTGCTTTTCCGATTGCAATCAACATCACACTGCGGTAGTGGGAAGGAATATGGAACTCTTCCACAAATTTGACTTTGTTATATCCGCCCATCGGCACGGTGTCATACCCTCTGGAGCGTGCACTCAGCATTAGCTGCATGGAAATCAGTCCCGCATCCACGTCGATAATGCTTTCTTTCACGTCATTATCCATACCGGCGTAGATATTCTCCGCTGCATAGATAAAGCGCTGCTTCACCTCTTCGGTCATATAACCTGCTTCTTCAGACATTGAATAGATTTTCTCGCCCTTCTCATACCATTTCAAGTCTCCCAAAACAGCAATGACTGCGGACGCTTGAAGTACATGCTCCTGATTGTTGGCAATCGGGTGCAGCTTCTTCAACAGCTCAGCATCATCAATCACCAGAAAGCGCCAAGGCTGCAGGTTGCTTGAAGAAGGTGCCAATGTAGCATCCTTCAGAATCGCTTCCATCTCTTCTCTCGGAATTTTCACCGACGGATCGTATTGACGAACAGAATGACGTTCCTGAATTACAGTTTGGAAATCAGGTTTGGTTACAGTAGACATGGTTTATTCCCTCCACATTTTATATTGTGCATTTTTCTGCACAGTTTATATCGCGAGTTAACTGTGTTGTTTAATGCACAGTATATAGCAGACATAAATTCGTTGTCAACACATTTTATATCGTCTGTTCTACCATGTCGGCAATGGTACGGGATTCCAATATTTTCAGCGTGCTTTCCTCAATCTCGGATAAAATTCCGGCAAAGGACTCCCTGATTTCCGCTGCAAAGCAATGCCCTGTCGTGGCATCCAGCATGCCGTCGCTTATGGAGTTATGAACCTGGAGTATCGAATATACTTCAGCCAGTGTGATATCGCTGGCATTCTTCTTCAGGCGGTAACCGCCGTCCCTGCCTTCACGCGACTCAATCATATCAGCATGGGCGAGTGTTTTCAGAATACGACGAATCAAGGTGGATTCCAAGTGCAAATACGAAGCAATATCACCGCTTGAGCATTTGCCGGAGTGACGTTCGAGAGCTACCAATGCTTGTACTGCGAGACTGAATGTTTTGAAGGTGGACGGGCAGGCCGTTGCAGGTTTCTTGGAGGCCGCTTCTTTATGGATGCTCATGTTCCTCCCCCTCGTTAAGAATTAGCTGTTCCTGATGGCAAGTGGGCAGCAAAAGATGCTGACCCCATGCTTCTCATTATTGTAACGTAAACCTGTCACTCCATCAAGCAGAACGAGGGCTCTCCCTTAATGACCCTCGTTCTCAACCAGTTCTTGAGACTCGAATAAGTTCGCCTCGCGATAATTTACATCCATCCTCAGATGGTTTGCCAGCGCACGATCCACCTCTCCCTGTTCAAACATTCGCTGAATCTCGTTACGCTCCGCTTGAATTGCTTTCAGCTCAAGCTCTCTGCGCTCGCTGCTCAGCTCGGGTTCCATTCGGCTCCATATTCGATCGTTCTCGATGTGATGCTCCATCGCGCGATAATCTGCGATAACGGCATGGGCAATTTCCAGGTTCTCTATAGGCTGCATGGCTTCGATCTCATGTATCGCTGCGCGGATCGCCTCCAGCTTCAGATCTTTATACATCTCCCAATCCGGATGACCGGGAGACATGGGGGCCTCTTTATGCTCCGGTTTTTGCAGCAGACCTCTCAGATGCCGCCATGATGCTTTCAACAGAAGTTTAAACTTATAACGGCTGCTAAGCAGCATTTCTACCCTGTTGAGCGAAGATTGGAATAGCTCCGCTATGTCAGGGGATACTCTTTTTTCCTTAAGCCAAACCTCCGCAACGTTACGTTCTGCTTCCAGCGCCTTCTGCCGAATCGCAATCGCAGCTTCCCAAAACTCCCGCATGTCGGCCTTATCCGAAATTTGAGATTGCTGAAGACGCTTGGTATATACGTAGATGAGCTGAAGGGCCTGCTCTTTGTTCTCATCCGTCATTTCTTCCCGCACAGCCCGAAGACCCGCTTGCAGCATATGCATCCGCGCTTCACGCTCATGATCTTTTGTTGAAACCGTCTCGGTATTCTTCTCACGGGTAAGCAGCGGCAGCAGAACACTGGCGATAATCAAAGTTAACAGAATGACACCCGCACAGATAAACAGCATTAAACTCCGCTCTGGAAAAGGGCTGTGATCCGCAAGTGTCAAGGGAATGGAGAAAGCCGCCGCCAATGTCAAGGCACCTCGAACTCCCGACAGGGCTGTCAACAGAGAAGTTTTAAACTGCCGGTTCGTTGAAGCCCACACCCAACCGAAACGCAGCAGGATCAGCACCGCCGTTATCAGTACAATGTAGCCGACCACTTGTCCGTTGTTATAGGCCGGATCACTCCATATCTGATTAATAACTCCCGGAATTTCATGCCCCAGCAGGATAAACACCAACCCGTTTAGCGTATAGAGAATGACGGACCAGGTGCTGTCCGATACGACGCGGAGCTTAATGGATGCCGATCGCATGCGATCCCTCTCCACCGCATGGGTGACACCCGCTGCAACAACAGCCAGGATTCCGGATACATGGAATTCCTCTGCGATCAGGTAAATGATGAAGGGTGTCAGTATGATAATCAGCATATGCAGCGTAACGTCCTCCATACCAAGACGACGCAGCAGCATTCTGAACCATATCACAAGAAATCCTAACAGAGCGCCAACCACGATTCCTCCAACCGCAATGACAAAGAAGCTTCCGATCGCATTGGTTAAGGAGAAGTACCCCGTTACCGTAGCTGCGATGGCAAAATTGAACGCAACAAGTCCGGATGCATCATTCATAAGCGCTTCGCCTTCAAGCAAATGCATGATTTTCCCAGGCAGCTTGACTCTTCCCGATAAGGAGCCCACCGCAACCGCGTCGGTAGGAGAAAGTATCGCGGCCAGCGCAAAGGCTGCCGATAACGGTATGGCAGGAATAAGCCAGTGAATGAAAGGCCCCGCAATCAGGACGGTAGCAAACACAAGCCCAAGAGCAAGCAGCAGGATATAGGATCGTAGCTTCCATAACTCGTCACGCGGTGTAAGCTTACCATCGTTGAACAAGAGCGGAGCGATAAACAGCACCATGAACAATTCCGGATTTAACGGAACATGATGAAATCCGCGGATATAGGCGGCAACGATACCCAGTGCAATCTGGATCAGCGGAACGGGGATGAATGGCAGAAAACGATGAATGATGTTGGAAATGCCGACCAGGACCAGAAATGTTAGCACCATCAGAAATATTTCCATAGTCCGCCTGCTCCTCTCTATTTGGATCCTCTATGTATCTTCATCATGTACAGCCATGAACTCATCAATAGGTTGCGTAGAAGAATAGCGGTTTATTTATCCGATGATAAGTTTAGTTACATCCGTCGCATTGGATAAAAAATAAACAGGGCTCCCTAAAGGAGTTATCCTTTAGAAAGCCCGTGGGGAACAATAATTTATTAATAGGCTGTCCAGCCTGCGTCGGCGGTCACGACAGTACCATTTACAAAGCTGGCTTCATCCGATGCGAGGAACAATACAACTTTTGCAATCTCTTCCGGTTCGCCTGCCCGGGGATTCAAGTTCATACCGGCCATTGCTCTTTCCATGCCGAACGGATTCGGATCGTTGATGGTTGTGTTGATATTCGTGCTAACCCCGCCTGGAGCAACCGCGTTACAGCGAATGCCCTTCGTGGCGTACTGGAATCCAACATTCTTGGTCAAGCCGACAACAGCATGTTTAGCGGCTGTATAGGCTGCACCGGCTCTGGAACCCATAAGTCCGCCAGCCGATGCGATGTTCACGATAACTCCGCTATTCTTCTCCAGGAAAATCGGCAACGATTTTCGGATGGTTCTCATCGGTCCGGTTGTATTGATGGCAAATACGCGGTCCCACAATTCATCGGTCACATCCGCGGCCGGAACAAAGTTGTCCATAATTCCCGCATTGTTGATCAAGATATCCAGTGTTCCATATTCATTCACGGTAGCGTCAACCAATTGCTGTACCTCTTCCTCCTTGGCAACATTTGCTGCCTGAGCAAGAGCTGTGCCTCCCTTGGCTACAATGCCGTCAACAACAACTTGTGCCGTTTCCAGACGGAGGTCAGACACAACAACCTTTGCCCCTTCGGCAGCAAACAGTTCAGCTATTGCTTTTCCCATGCCGGAAGCAGCACCTGTAACAATCGCAACTTTACCAGATAATCTCATGTTTCATACCTCCATTAGTGGTTGTGAAATCGATGGAAATGACGAACATCATTCAACAACTGTTCAATATACGACATATGTCAATTCTAGTATAACTATAGTATGATATAACTCACAATCATTAAAAAAAGCGAAACTGTGCGATAATGAACAAAAAGAACGGAATTGTTTATTTTTTATATATTTAAATTCGTTTTATATTTAACCGAAAGGAGTCGAATCTATGCAAACCTCGAAAAACATGACGGATCGGCGGATCATCCGCAGTAAAGAAGCATTGAAACAAGCGCTGCTATCCCTGCTGTCCCAGAAAAGCTTCTCCAGCATTTCCATCACGGAGATTGTTGAGCTGGCCAATTATAATCGTGGAACCTTCTACACCCACTATGACAACAAAGAAGCTCTGCTGGATGATATTCTCACCCCGCTAATGGAAGAACTGGTCGCTTCCTACAGGGCTCCTTACGGTGAAGTCGATGTGTTTCATATCGATGAGCTGCCCGCCAATGCAGTGAAAATATTCGATCATATCCATCTAAATGCAGATGTGTATACCGCCCTGTTCAAAAGCGATGTTTTACCGCTTGTGCGGGATAAAATGTTCTCGGCATTAAAGCATATCGCCATGGAGGATCTGGACTATCCCAGCGGTGAGCTCAACCATGAGCTTCTGGTCATCTACAACATGCATGCCTTGATTGGCCTTGTGTCTCACTGGATTGAGAGCGGCTTCCAATATCCGGTCACTCACATGAGAGATCAGCTGATTCTTATGATCAACTGGCGTCCGAGAAGCGTAAAAACCCAAATCAAACGCACAGATAAACCGTGAAATATTGGAGCAGGGCTGCCACTGAAAAAAACCATCTACCGTTCAGGGATTTAACGAACGATTGGATGGTTTTTTAACGTGCTAGATCCTGCAAACCAGTTAAAGAGCTCCCATACCGCCATCAATCCGATATTGAGCACCTGTAATAAAGGTGCTTTCGTCAGATGCCAGGAACAGAACCAGATTTGCGATATCGCTGGTTTCTCCGTAACGCCCGAGCGGAATGGTTTTGGCAAGCGTGTGCTCATCCACTTTCATGCCGCTTTCGAGTGAACGCATCATTCTGGTATTCACCGGAGATGGATGAATCGAGTTTACCCGTACGTTCGATCCCGCTACCTCAATCGCCGCCGTTTTGGTCAAACCGACGACCGCATGCTTGGAAGCGATATAGGGAGCTACGCCAGGGCTGCCGTCAAGTCCTGCAACCGATGAAGTATTGATTACACTGCCGCTGCCTTGTTGGATCAGGTGTGGAAGCACATATTTCAACCCCAGAAACACGCCGCGAACATTAACGCTGAGGACTTGATCGAAATCCTCTACTTTCTGATCGACAAGTGGAGCCACTTTCCCTTCAATGCCCGCATTGTTGAAGAATACATCAATCCGGCCAAAGTGCTCGATGGCCCTCTTCACATAACTCTCGACCTCGGAAGCGTTCGTAACATCCGCTTTAATGGCGATAACCTCGCCATGACCATCAAGCTCACTCTTCGCCTTATCGAGGGCATCCTGCATGAGGTCTACGATGACAACCTTGGCTCCCTCTTTCAGGAATCTCTCGGCTGTAATCTTGCCGATCCCACCCGCTCCGCCCGTAATGACGGCTACTTTTCCAGCTAATCTGCTCATGCTTCATATCCTCCACAAGGTTCATAAGTAGTTCTACCTTAGTTCTATCGTGAACTATTCTTATCCCCCGAATGAAATCTTATTCCTGTTTCTCTATTGGCGAGGACTTCGGTTCATCCAAGAAGTGCTGGGAGCCATCCGTGCCGAAGTGGGAATCGACTACCCGGTGCAGTTGCGGGTATCCGCCTCCGATTTTTCCGATGGCGGTTTGACCCCTGCCGAGGTTGCGCTAGCCTTGACCTACCTGGAAGCTAAGCTTGATGCGGTGCATGTATCCTCTGGCGGCCTAGTCCCTACTGCTCCGTTAGCCACGCCGGAAGGCTACCAAACCCCTTATGCTGCCATGATCAAACAATATGTACAAATCCCCGTCATTGCAGTGGGCAATATCCGTACCCAAGCGCTCGCCAATTTCATTCTAGCAGATCAAATGGCGGATTTAATAGCCATTGGCCGACCGCTGCTGGAAGATGCAAATTACGGGGAAAAGATGTTGGCGCTGGCTTAAATGTTTTACCGATAGGGAATTAGTGAGGGACTTGCAGCGCCTGCACGAGAGGGATTCCTCGCTGTAAGAGGAGCGCTTTGGTATACTCCTGCAAATGGCTGTCCCCCAAAATTAGAAGCAATCTTGGGGGACAGCCATAATCTTTTATAGAAATCCGCATCCAACGCATGTTCGACTATCAGCCCGGCCATCACGCGATATAATCAAACGCCTTCAAACCCCCTCGTGCTGAGCATTTTCCCTGGCGTATCCATGACAGGCTGTTTTCCTATAGCATCGGTAGAAGTTGCGCTTTAATGTGCCGCTTCACCTAACATCATCGTCCCCGAAAATATCGCTTAACGGTTTCATAGGCCAGCTTGGGACGTCGATATTCATCCACAATGCCTTTACTGTTACGTGTACATGAACGGGCCAGCAGCCAGCCAAGGCCTTCCGTCACACGACAATCGCTGAATTGCCATATGAAAATGCCGGATATATAATCCCGTTCCAGGTAAGCCCTTAAATTGCTGTCGATAATATCGGCCTGCCTCTCCTCCGAGCCCTTCTCCCGATTCGGACTGCGGAATCCGTAAAACCCGTCCCCCCCGAACTCGCTCATGATCATGGGTTTCCCCTTTCCGCCTAACGCATCTGCCCAAAGCCTTGCCTGATCCGCCAGTTCTCCCGGATCCTCATCGGTATACCAACCGGGGTAAAGATTGAAAGACACAATCTCCGCCAAGTCAAAACACTTCTCTTGATCCCTGTGATGGGAAGCGAAGGAACGGGGCCTGCTTGGATCAAGCTCGCCGATGATCGTCAGCTGTTTCTCATAATGGGCTCTCCCCTCTTCGGTATGACTTGCACATTCATTAAGAATGGCCCATATAAGAATGGACGGATGGTTATAATGCTGCTGCACCATTTCACGTGTCACCTGCTCGCTCTGCCAGCCAAAATTCGGATTCAGCATTTGCTCCAGACTCAAGCCTCTGGCATGATTCTCTTCCCACACCGCAATACCGCGTTCATCACATAAATCGAGAAAACGCTCATCGTAGGGATAATGGCTCGTCCGAACGGCGTTACATCCCAGATCCGTGATAAGTTCCAAGTCTCTCACCATCAGATGAAGAGGAAGCGCTGATCCGGCCATGGGATGATCCTCATGCCGATTGACTCCTTGAAGAACGACATCCTTGCCGTTCAACTGGATTTTTCCGTTATCCGTCGTAATCGTCCGGAAACCTACGCGATCCAGCCAATCATCGCAATCGTAGCCTTCCTCTGTCGTAAGGATGGCTGTCAGTGCATAGAGGTTGGGATTTTCCAATGACCATTCCTTCACATCCGGATATGCCACCCACGAAGAAATCTCCACAGTTTCTCCCGACTTCACCAGGGACCTGCCCAGCTCCGCGTCTATTCCTGCAAGTATCCCTCGGATCGATACCATTCTCTCTACCTGACCCATGTTTCGGACGACCGCTTTCCATGAACCATGCCAACCAAGACCCTGCCTGACGGGTGTAAACATGACATTTTGAATGTATAAATCGCTTATTTCCTCTACGGCAACCGGCCGTATAATCCCTCCATAGGTGTAATAATCATTGGGTACATGGAGAGCGGAATCCTCATGAAATGAATTATCAACGTAGACCACCAAATCATGAGTACCAGCTTCTACCTGAGGGATGACACACTCAAAAGCAGTATATGCGTTATAATGACAGGCTTTCATTACGCCATCGAAATAAACATGAGCCGTATGGCTAACGCCTTTGAATTCCAAGCGGAGATTACTTCGTTGATGAAGGGTTACCTTCTGCCTATAGACGCCAATCCCCCGGTAGTTACCAAACTCGGGATGCATCTCCCAACAGCCCGGTACCGGTAATCGATATCGATACGCTCCTACCTTTTCCCCCATATGAGCAGCAGGCGTGAAATCCCAAAGTCCCTCAAGTTCCGTGCTCTTACGAATCTGGTGCGTGCTGAATAGTCGAATCATAGTAGGCCTCCTTTTAATCGTCCTTTTTAATAAACATAAAAGAACCCCTTCCCGAACACCATAGCCAAGAAGGGCATTTACATGTCAAAATCGCTCTTTTGAAAATTGGAATTCAACCCGTGGTTAGGATAAGCTTAAGAAAGAACCACGCTCTAATCAATTTACCAAAAAAATCGACTTCAGAAGGTGAGTTGCTATGTATCAGATGCAGGACTTGGTTGTGCGAATTAATTGGTGTTTCCAAAAGATGACCTCCTCCAACTGGTCGGACATACGAAACAACACCACGCTGCACAGTTTTTATTGGATTCACGAAGGCAGCGGTGTTTTTCATACGGATCAAACGTATCAAGTCGAACCGGGTATGCTGTTTTACATGGAGCCTGGGCTGCGTATGCGCATGGCAAGCTCTACCGAATCCCCCCTGCTCATGAGCATGGTGTTGTTTGAATGCTGCGCTGTGCATTTTTCCACGGGTCAATGGCAGATGCCGGCAGCTGTTCCTCGACTGGATTTGCCGTTCGTCAAGAAATTCAATGGGGATATTGCTCTAAAACTGGATTCTACTTTCAGGGACGTTACGCATACGTGGGTACCGACTAATCCCGACAGTGAGCTGGAGAGCAGCGCCATTCTTCTCCGATTGATCGCAAAGCTGCATCAGCAGGAACAGGCTCCTGTGCAAGAAGAGCAGGCTTTTGAACGATACGCTCGCATTAAGAAGGAGATCGAGAATCATTTCGCGGAGCCTCTTCATATCGAGCAGATGGCTCGGGAGCACGCCATTTCGGTCTCGTATCTGCGAAAACTATTCCTGAAGCACATCCACCTCCCGCCCAAAGACTATTTGACCGCCATCCGGATGCAGCACGCCGAACGCTACCTGACCTATACAAATCATACGTTGCGCGTAATCGCTCAAGCCTGCGGCTACAGCGACGAATTTCATTTCAGCAAAGCCTTTCGTAAGTGGAAAGGAGTCGCACCAACGGTATTTCGAAACGGTGTTGCGCAGGTGTTGGGCAAATGTTGACAATGAACCGCTCTCTACCCTAGCACCACACTCGTTTATAAGAGCAATATCTAAAAAGTTGATGGTGTGCAGCTGCAGCATCAAGCACGAAAAAACGGCAGCCGATGTTAACCGACTGCCGTTTTTTACACTTGTTATGCTAGCGTCTCCCCATGAACGATCTTCTGTAAAATATGGTTGTTCGGATAATTATCCTGTGGGCGGGCAATGTACTGAATCATAACTTCGGCCGCTTCCCGATAAGCGTCAGCATCAAAAACAACGGTCTTCGCCCTCCCGGAGATTAGTTCTGGGCAACCGCTTGTACACAAAGCGGCGAGCCTGCCTGCGGTGTCAAAACGGAGTGCCTGTTCGCACAAGAATTCATTGATGACAACGCCCGGTAGACCTGAGTATTGAGCGAGAAACTTTTCAAGCTCCGAAGCACTGGAATAAACATGCATCCGCTTCTCGTCCATGCCGGCCATTTCCCTAATCTGCTCCGTCATGCCGTGATCGACATAATGGTCGACCAGAAGAAATTGCGGCTCGGCTCCAAGTCGCCTTGCAGCTTCCTTGATGCCCGCCTCAAAATCTGGGACAATCGTATGGAAGAGAGGGTCATCCAGCGATGTATCGATCCCGATGATGGGAATCCCGACACCGTAATGCTTGGAGATGCGATGAAAAATGGAGGAAGAAGCATTCAGAATGAAGACCCCGTCCAGCTCCCTCTCCAACAGAATCGGAAGTTTGGAAAATTGCGGGTCGATATAGGAAACGACCAGCTGGTATCCAGCGTCGTTCAAATGCTTCCCTAGATGATACAATGCCTGTGAATACCGATAACGCGCCCAGTAAGGTTCACCCGTCTGATCGGGTAACAGAACGCCGATCAGCTCCGACTTGCCGCTTTTCAGCGCCAGTGCTGTTAAGTTTCGTTTATAATTGAGCCTTTGGGCAGCTTTCATTACTCTTTCCCGTGTTTCGGCAGAGATCGATTGATTATTCACGTTGTTCAGAATATAGGAAACGGTCGCCACCGATACGCCCGCTTCCTCGGCAATCACCTTCATAGTTACTTTTTTCATGTGTTTCAGCATCCTTTACTCAATCTCAATCGGCGGCTTTCGCATCAGAAGCCGTGTTTGCTAGGTTAATCATAAAGAATGCTCATTCGTACGTCAACGAACGAAGCGGACAAGGTTTATGCTCATTTAAACATCAATCAAGCGGTGCTACCTTAGGATTAGAATGCCTGTCCCCGCGTCCATTGGATTACCTCGTATTGTAATTTTAAATCACCATTCACAACGAAGTGTCGTTGTACAGAAACTTTTCCCTCATGATCCGCTTCCATAAGGCCTGATTCCTCGGTGATATGAAAAGAGAATCCTGCATTTAACGGAAGTTCGGCCTCGGCTTCATAAATGCCAACCCCCTTCTTCACCAGCGGAATCCCCGCATGAATTCTGGCGTCTTCTGGCGTATCCGCCGGCACGCGCACTCGGATCGCAACGTTCGCCTTCTCCCGCAGATGAGGCAGCACGGTCAACGGATGAAGGGCGCTGCCGAGTCGGCCCTTCTCATACCGCACACAGCAATCACCTGTTGACCGTGGTACGATCAAACCATGCTCATCGATATGCGCACTGTCTTCTGGATCCAATACGAGTTCGGCTTCTCCGTCCACGATGGTCAGGCCTCCTGCGTACCGGAGCAACGGGTGCACATAGGTCGGCTTACCCTCCATCCCTGCCACCCGGCTGCCTGTGAGCTCCACTCCTTCTGGTTCCCCCAGATGACCGAACAAGAATAGTAGCGGTCCATGAACCCGATCCGCCCAAGCCTCTTCGTTATGTACTGCTTCCGGAAAATACCCGAAAGCCAGCTCCTCTCCATAACGATAGCCTAGACGCAAGAGGCGTGCGGCCATCTCCCGGACGTGGTCCGCCAGCACTGTCATCCCCTCCATGCCCCCGGTATCGATCCAGAGCTTAAGAGGTCCTTTCTCCTCATATTGATTGAATATGGGTTCATGGCTTAAAGAACTCTCATGATATTGATAGAAATAGGGCGACAACATAGCCACCTTGCCGAAAACGTCGGGTCGATTGAAACCAAGATGATACGTGACCAGCCCTCCTCTGGAGGAACCCATCAGTCCCGTATCACGGCTTTCACGTTTCGTTCGGAAGGATCGGTCTACGAATGGCTTCAGCTCTCTGATTAAAAAGCGTTCGTATGCTTCTCCACGGCATGGATATGGCAACAACTCTGCAAATGAGCCTTCATGCGCGTATTCCTCGTTTCGGAGCAAGCCCGCATTGCCTATGGCAACAATGATAATCTCCTCCATCCGGCCTTCCGAAATCAGCCGGTTGCACACATGATCCAGACGCCAGGACTGACCATTAAAGCCAGAATGAAATACATTCTGCCCGTCATGGACATATAGAACCGGGTACCGCGTCTGTGTATCACGGTCGTAACTTGGCGGCAAGTAAATGTGAATGTCGCGGACGTTATTCAGAACCGTTGAATAGAACGATTGAAACGTAATGATTCTGGCACAACTCATTACGATAACTCCCCTTTCGTATGTTCTCCTGCAGGCAAATCAATCCAATTGTCCACTATATACGAAACTTTCTGATCTCTGTCAGCGTCTAATCTTCGGTACGGTACCGGGCGGTTCTGATCATCCGCTTCTTCCTTCTCATACCCCCGTGAAACCTTGAATTGGAAACAGACTCCCCTCGGAAGGCGGGCAGTACCCCTGTAGAGACCCTTTCGGACCTTCGATAGCTTAAATACCGCATGAATGGATGCATCCTCAGGTGTCGTGTCCGGTACACTCACCTCTACTTCCACCGTGACGGTAGCCGAGAGTTTCTCTACGACCGCGATTTTTACGCTTGCTTGCGAATTGCGGTTCTGATATCGAACGATCGTTTCTCCCGGCTTCCTAGGATGCAGCCTTCCTTCAGGCGTCACCTCCAGAATTGCGGGATGATCGACGGTATAGCCTCCTTCTAAGTCGGTGTACATCAACCCGTTGTCCAGCGTTACAACTGCGTTTAGCGTTGCGGAAGCCCCCTCCATTCCGACCGTGTCAGGTCCGAACAAGTCAACTCGTTGGGAGACGCCCTCCCTGCCAAAAAAGAATCGCAGCGGAAGCTGCGCACGTCTTCCCCAATCGGTCTCAGCATGCGCGGCGTCAGGTTCCTCGTAGAAATACAACGTCTCCCCTTGTACGCAACCGCTGCTTAACAGTTCTTCCGCCACCGAACGAACGTGAATCGGCATGAAGAAACCTTCGGCTCCACCGATGTCGAGCCATAGCTTTTGACCGGGATTTGGCTTATGCGGCCGATACTGCTTCTGTTCGACAAACGTCTCTTCATCCAGATGGACAAAGAACGGGGACAGAATCCCGAGCAAACCGAATACATCAGGATTCCGCATACCGATGTTGTAAGTCGCAAGTCCTGCGGCTGAGGAACCCATCAGTGCTGTATGGGAAGCGTCCGACAGCGTCCGAAACATTCGATCGATGATCGGCTTCAACTCGTAAATCAGGAAAAATTCATATTGCTCACCCAGCATTTGAATCGGATACGCACATTGATCGTGGAAATACTCACTCGCTCCCTCGTTTTGCTTATGTTCAACCGCAACCACTATAATCTCCTGGATCTCACCGTTTCGAATCAAACCGTCCAGCGTCTCCCGAAGCCCCCAGGTTTCTCCCGATCGCTTGCGGGATTGAAATACGTGCTGTCCAACATGCATGTAAAGCACGGGGTACCTTAGGCTTTGCAAGTCATCGTAGCTTGGAGGCAAATAGATCCAAGCATCTCTTTCGTTGTTCAATCGACTTGCATTAAGACCAGATAAGCTAAGAATCCGGGATTCCATTCGTTCTTTTCCACCTTTCATTTCAACACTTAATCGATTAAGTGAAAGTGATATATAGTCCTTTTTCTTGTCTCATTGATGATGTGTAAATCCTTACTAAAATAACGTTTATGATGGCCACTCAAGTTTAACTTAAACGATTAAGTTCATCCAGAGTATAATTGCTTTTCTCTTGAACTGTCAATCCTATTTGACCCGAATTTTGAATCCCTCATCCGAAATCTCGCTCCTGTAATTGCTTCGGAGATGTCATTATAATACTGATTGTAAGCGCATTTATTGGTTTATATATATTATTTTTGATGAAGAGGGTGATGTGTGTAAAATGGGTCGCTGAGCCCCCCTGCCCAGCAGGATGCATCTTGTAATCTAATTTCATACTTAGGAGGAACAATGATGAGAAAATGCTTGTCTTCCCTGCTAGTCTTGTTCATGCTGGTTACATCCTTTTCCTTGTTTAATTCCAGAGCAGAGGCTGCTGACTACACCCAAGGGGTTGAACTATCCGGGGCTGTGGCGACGGTCTGGTTCAAATCAACCGTGAATACGAGCTGGGTGGATGTTCATTATCAAATTAATGGCGGCCCCCAGCAAAATTATCGAATGGCCAATAATAGCGGCAAATCCCGATATGAACAGGCCATCTCAGGCATAAACAGTGGCTCCGTTATTACTTATTTCTTCACTTACAACAATGGAACTCCCGCTTACGATACCGGCACATTCACATATACTGCTGGCAATACTCCTCCACCATCCAATTCTTCCGGTTCCATCTACGACATCAATCCGTCCACCATTCCCGTTGCACCAGGCGGCTCCATATCCATGAAAATATTAAACGGCACAGGAGGCGCATACGCTGACAACCAAGTATACTGGGGCGTTCTCGGCATAAACCCTGCCAACAATAAGTGGAGTTATCTGGATTTAAGCGGAAATTTGGTGCCGATTTCTACGGCTCTGAATGATGCGCCCGGACATCTGACTAAAAATGGGATCCATTATGCCAATATCTATCATACCGTGAGTGACGCATCGTGGGTGAATCTGCCCAAAATTACATCCGGCCGAATGTTTCTAAGCGTAGGCACACCGCTCTATATTAAGACTTACAACGATGGATTTGCCGGACCTGATATCAACAATCCCACCGATCCGAACCGGAATATTTACTTCGATTTTGTGGAATTTACGATTGACAACGCAGGGTATCATGGAAATACGACCCGTGTTGATGGTTTTGGTTTCCCCATTCAACATCGTCTCGTAAACCAATCGGGCTCCTACGATAAGACCGTTGGCGAGCTTGAATCGGAAACCCGTGCCGGGATATTCACCAAATATCAGAATGAGGTGCCTGCCGCTTTCAAATCACTTGCAACGATACAGGCTCCGTACCGGATTGTAGCACCGATTCATGGCTCCTTTGCTCCAGGCGGAGCCAATGCCAATTATTTTAGCGGATACTCAAGCTACAGCACGCAGGACATTCTAAGATGTGATGGTGCGCTTACAGATGCTGCCACTTGCGCAGCCATTAACCGTCATGTATACACAACGAGCGACTGGAATACGGTATCCAACTATTATAAAGCTGCACCAGCGAATTTTTATGCGAAATTCTGGCATGATCATAGTATCGACCGTTTGGCATACGGTTTTGCCTATGATGATGTCAACGGTCAAGCCGCTTATTTAGAGGTGGGTGATCCAAAAGGACTCATTATCCGCGTTGGCTGGTAACCAGCTTGCGGCTTTATAGCCAACATGTATGAATAAAAATCCAGACACCCTCTTGTTTAAAGAGGGTGTTTGAACATTCAAGACAAACCAACCGTATAGTTTAACAATCCGCAGACTATGAGGATGGAATGTACGTGAACGTATGGGTACGGTTGAGCTGATCATTATTCTACGAGTAAGACGTCCATCTATACCAAGTACTTGTTTTTAAGTACCGTTCTTTCTTCCTCAGTAACGCCAAGCCCTTCATGAAGATACCGATCAAAGGATCCGTAATTCTCATCAATTGCTTCGAGCGAAGCCTGTATAAAGTTAGCTTTCATCATTTCCGGGATCTCTCCTGTCTTTCCCATTAACTCAGGCATATGGTCCATGTAATCCTTGCTGTCTGCCAGGAAACGCTTCATGAGTTCATCCACCGCCAGATTGGTCAATTCGTAATCCTCGATGACCACATCGCGCGGCACACCCAGCGTGAGAAGAATAAGCGCGCATACCACCCCTGTGCGGTCCTTGCCGGCAGCACAGTGGAACAAAGACGTGTGCCGACCTTCCTGTAACAGCTCATGAAGAATGAGCGAACACTTCTCCGTATTCATCATCATGGCTTTGTAACCTGCGTTCAGGTCAAGTCCGATCTTCTGCATATCCTCCGGATTAGCTTCCGCCATAAAGGGGATATTCGTATTGATTGCCTTGCCCATTGCGGGGCTCGGACGTTTCGCTACCTCGAAATCGCTGCGCAAGTCGCATATCCAGTCAATGTCGAGTGTACCCGCAATATGCAGATCCTGCTCACTCAGTTCATGCAGATCGGCGGAGCGAAGCAGTGCTCCCCAGCGAGTGGTCCGTCCATCCTCTGTAAGGTATCCGCCCATATCACGGAAATTGATCACTCCGTCTGTATTGATCATACGGTCATATATTGTTGAGACAGAGCCATCGTTGAACTTTAGGTGATAGTAATTGCGACCCGGGGACTGTGTTCTTGTTACAGAAGCAGCCTCCAGATCGATATGAGCTTCAAGCCGCGCGCTTTGGGACTCGTCAAATTCCAGTTGATATGAAAGGTAGATGCCCTCGACTTCAACATGTGCAGCCGTATTCCAGGACATCGTAATCCGGTTGCCGACGCTGTATTTGGCTTGAACTAAGGGGCCCTGCTTTACTAGGTTGTTTGATATTGATATAGACATGATCAGAACTCCTCATTTCCTATTTTTATTTAACAAGTGGTTAGTGTTTACGAACTTTCAGATTCATTTTATATCGATTCGCCACAAGCTCTACGCTGAATACCATGATA
Source organism: Paenibacillus glucanolyticus NBRC 15330 (assembly GCF_004000885.1). GTDB lineage: Bacteria > Bacillota > Bacilli > Paenibacillales > Paenibacillaceae > Paenibacillus_AQ > Paenibacillus_AQ glucanolyticus. Next base: position 70,742 of record NZ_BIMC01000001.1, on the reverse strand, counting down.
AAGATAACGAGACCGACAAACAAAGCCCCGGCAAAATTATACGATTTCATCGCATGGGTCAGCTCATATCCGATACCGCCTGCACCGACTGCGCCAAGAATCGTAGATTCTCCAAGGTCCCCCTCGAACCGCAGTACGCACCAGGCAATAAAGGCCGTCTTTACCGTTGGCAAAATACCCTGCATGACGATGGCAAGCCAGCTGGCGCCGGTGGCCTGCATCGCTTCCAGCACGCCTTTGTCGACCTCTTCCAGCGATTGCGCGAATACTTTAATGAGCATGCCTGCCGCAGACACGGTAATAGCCAGCACGCCTGGAAGCGATCCAAGCCCGACAGACACGATAAAAATAAGCGCCCACACGACAGTCGGTATCGCACGCAGCAGCGAAGCGGCACTTTGGATGATCCACGCAATGAACGGATGGGGCGTCAGATTGCTTGCTGCCAAAAAGGAGAGAAAAAAAGCAATCAGGATACCCAGCACGGTTCCCAGAATGGCGACCTGCAACGATTCCATCGCTGCCAGAAGCACATGCCGCCACGCCGTAAAGTCGGGAGGAAACATGACTTGGACAATGCCCATGAGCTTCATGAAACCTGCGGCGATCCGAGAATAGTCGAATTGCAGCTGAATTAAGCTGAACACAAACAGCAAGGCAACAAGAGGCATTCCCACCACAAGAAGGCGGTTCTTTTTGGGTTTTTTGGGCTCCGCCATAGACGTAAGCACCGTCAGGGATGGTTTTGGCTCATTCCATTGCGCCCTCATATGATCCGCTCCCTTACACGATTGGTGATCGTTTCAACTACAAGAACAATGACAAGCACGAGAAGTACAGCCATGCTGGCTTTCTGGTACTGAAACAATTTCAGATTGGATTGCAGAATAAAACCGAGGCCTCCCCCGCCAACCATCCCGACAATCGTCGAAGCGCGCACATTAATTTCGAAATTGTACAGGCTCCAGCCGATAAATCCAGGCATGAATTGCGGGATGACCGCTTGAGACAATACTTGAAAATAACTACCTCCAGCCGCGCGAACCGCTTCCACCTGGCCCATGTCGATTTCCTCAAGCACCTCCGCAAAGGATCGGGTCAGCATGCCAATCGAGATCAATATGAGCGACATCGTGCCAACGATAGTGCCGAGCCCGAAAGCTGCGACCAGCAGGATAGTCCAGATGACAACCGGAATGTTCCGGAACAACGACGTAGCCGCTCGGACAAACACCTGCAGATAAGGATGCGGACTTGTCGTGGCTGCCGCTAAGAAGGACAGGAGTCCGGCTACAATCGAACCGATAACCATCGCCACGACGCTCATGTATATGGTCTGCATCGCAGGCTCGAGGAGCTTCGGCAGTGAAGAGAAATCCGGCGGCAGAAAATCGAGAAAGATAAAGCGAAAGCTTTCCCCCACCCCTGCAAACAGCGCGGGAAGCGAAAATTCGGCGCCGATTGAAGACCAGATAACAAGAGCCAGCAGCACGATGAGGAACAGTATCGTCTGGGTCCGTTTCATTTTACGAGCGGATTGCATTTGTGCCGCATTCATGTCAGGCGGTCTCCTTCACTCTAGCATGGCTCTGGTTGTAGATGAGCTGGATCATATCGTCTGTGAGCTCCTCGGGGGACCCGTCAAACACTTTGGAACCTTTGTGGATACCAATGATGCGGGTGGCATACTTCTTGGCGATTTCAACCTGATGAAGATTGCACAGGCAGGCGATGCCCTCTTCCTTGCAGATCGTGTACAGATAATGCATGATCGTCTCGGAGGAAGCCGGATCCAGGCTCGCAATCGGTTCATCCGCTAATATCAAGTCCGGCTTCTGGGATAAGGCTCGCGCAATCCCTACTCGCTGCTGCTGGCCTCCACTAAGCTCATCGGCGCGTTTGTACATTTGCTCATATAACCCGACACGCTGCAGCATGCTCTTGGCAGCTTCCGTATCCGATTTGGAGTAGAGGCCAAGCGCGCCCTTGAACGGACTCATATAACCGAGGCGGCCATGAAGCACATTTTTGATTACCGTTACGCGGGTGACAAGATTATATCCCTGAAAAATCATGCCCATATGGCGGCGCATTTCGCGCAGCTTTTTCCCCTTGATCCCCATTGTCTCCTCGCCTTTAAAACGTATCTTCCCGTTTGTCGGCTCGATCATACGGTTCAAGCTGCGCAGCAATGTGCTCTTGCCGGCACCACTGGGTCCGATAACAACAACGAACTCTCCCGGACGAATCTCTAAATTCAGGTTGTCAAGTGCTTTGGTTCCATCCGGATATATTTTAGACAGGCCTTCCACTTGCAATAGTGTCATGTTTAAATCCTCCCTTGTTTATCTCTATTTGCTCAGCAATTCCTCAGGGGACATTTCAAGCGCTTTAGCGACTTTACGAATCGGATCAAAATCACTGTCGCTCCCCTCTACAAATGAAGAAGCGCCTACGCTTTCCATAAACTCAGGATTTTTAGTGTGATAATCCAGCATAAGCTCTCGAAGCTTGGTTACCAGCTCTTCAGGCAGATCTTGCCGATACAGCAGCGGAGCACCGCCAACGATGGGCTCGGACTCGGCGATCACGCGGAAATCTTCTTCTTTAACAAGACCCGATTCTGCCAGCATCGGCAGCATCAAACTGGACGTTCCGATTGCGTCGGCATTGTTATTTGCCAGGGCAAGGAGCGATTTGTCATGTCCGCCCGAGAAGGCGACGCTGCCGAAAAAGGATTCCAGCTCATTGTTTGCCAGGCCGAGTTCATTCATCAGCGTGGCACGGGGATACAAGTTACCTGAAGTCGATGCCGGATCGACGAATAGAAAATCTTTGCCTTTCAAATCTTTTACACTTTGATAAGGGGAGTCTTCACGAACGAGAATGACGGTGTTGGATGATTGTCCACTTTCAGAACGGACAAGCAGCTTGGCGTTCGCCCGCTCCGTTGCGATGATGTAGCCAAACGGACCAATGAGTCCAATCTCGATTTTACCTGCACGAAGCGCTTCAATAACCATATTGTAATCCTCAGCTACAAATATTTCGGCAGGAATGCCTGTTGCATCTGTAATGTCTTTGGCCAGCTGCTCCTGGGAACGATTCATCTCCCCCTCTTCACTTGGCATCATGCCCACGCGGATGACTTCCGGAATTCCTTCGCTCCCGGATTCGGAACTTGCGGCAGTTCCGCAGCCGGAGAGAATAACCATCATCATGACAAGCGTTAGAATCAAACTTTGGCGACCTGTGTGTCTTTTGTTTTTTAGCATCCTATATCCTCCTGAAATAGATCTCATATTCTGTGGTACACAAGTAGGATACAAGTTGAATGTAAGAAGGATATCTTCGCAGATGAACAGGTTTGTTAAATTTCCGAATTGGTTGCGCACCTTCTTAGAAGACTGTTAATATAGGGTAAAATGTTAAAATAACGTGGAGTGTCGAAAGAGACCATCTCAAGAAACACTGGTCGTGGGCAGAAAGGAACTACTTATATGAACAAAATATCGCTTGTCGACACAGCATACCTGCTGCTGCGTGAGCGGATGGTTCTCGGAGAACTCATGCCGGGCACCCTGCTATCGGAGAATGAATTAGCCGAGGAGTATCAAATGAGCCGTACACCGGTCCGCCATGCGATTGCCCGTCTGGAGTCGGAAGGCTATGTTACCTCTCTCAAAAATCGCGGCGTGTTGGTCAAGGAAGTGAGCAGCAAGGAGTTTCTCGATTTAATTGAACAAATTCAGTCCATGCTCTTCTATTGTTTCGAAATCATGAAAGACCCGAAGCGGGAGATTCGCCTAAACTTGGAGTCGCTTGCAGCTCATGTTGAGGCACAGCGAATCGCCGAGCAGATGGATGATTATCCGTTATACACCAAGCATCATTTCCTATTAATGCGAGAAATTGTAGAATCCTTGGGCAACGGCGTAATGCTGAGCACGTTTGACTCATTTCGGGATAAATTATGCATGTATGCGATCGTCCGCTTCAAGCAAACTCCACATATCAAGCATTACAGCGCGATCGGAATCAACCGGGATACACTTCAAGCTCTATCAAGCCATGATTATGGAGCAGCGCAGGCGGTCGTCCTCTCTCTCAGCCGCATATCCAGAGAGCGTATGCTGGCTACAGGGCGGTTTTAAAAGACCGTCCTGGAACAAAACAGGCTTGAAAAGAATATAAAGAGAACGCCTGATTCAGGCGTTCTCTTCTTGTGATAACTTGAGTTATCGTCCACATGAAGTTCTATCTTGATTTTTGTTCAGCTGCTTATCTAAATGCAATTCATCCTTAAGAAAATCGGCGTTTATTATGCCCATTATATTGTTCACAAGCGTGTAATCCCATCCACTTCGTATGGCATTGATGTAGACGGATAGATCATACAGGGTGACAGATTCACCCCGAGTAGAGGTGTTTTGTCCACAAGCATCTCCACGGAGCTTCTTGAAGCGTTACAATGTCATGGCGTGACCATACCTGGCGAGGAATGCTTCCTTTTCCTTGTAATCCTTCATTACACTTCCGACAAGCCGCCAAAAGGATCGATCGTGGTTCATATGCAAGAGATGACAAAGCTCATGAATGACCACGTAGTCAATGACCTCGATGGGCGCCATCGCAAGACGATAGTTGAAGGTGAGATGTTTAGCCGAGCTGCAGCTGCCCCATTTTGTTCGGGACTCCTCGATGATGAAGGATTTAGGCGTGACTTTCAGCAGCTTCTGATAGATTTTGATGCGTTCACCGACTACCTTCTTGCAGCTTGCAAAATAGAACTTCTTCAAATCGTTCTGAAGCTCTTCTTCCGTACGCCCCTTCGTCTCGATTAACTCATGAAGCGAACAATATTGACCGAGATGAAGGAACTTGCCTTCCTCTTCGTATTCCCTGACCTTCGGTGAGGTACGTGCTGCTTCGATGGCTTGCAATTGCTTCAATATCTTGTTCTCATACTGCCTTACGGTATGTATCACCACATCATCACTCGTATAATTCGGTGCCTTCACCGTAACCAGCCCTGAGGGATGGATATGGATCGAGAGTTTTTTCCGTGGACCGTATTCCACATGAATTTCGATTTGTTGGTGTCCCAGTTCAATTTTCATGATCAACATCATTTCTATAAGATAGTATATCTATTGTAACAGAATCGAGCTGGATTAAGCTGCTTCATTATCGCTCTCTAGCTCTGATTCTACCCACTTCAAAACTTCATTGCCGGAACACCCTGTCCTTTCCATCAGATCATCATAGAATATCATATGCTTTACAAGGAGGAGGGAATGAGCCATGGGAGAAGTAGTAGAAGGTGGATATGGTGGATATGGTGGATATGGTAACGGTGTAGGAGCAATCTTGGTATTGTTCATCTTGCTGGTTATCATCACAAGTGCTTTTATCTAATAAGAACCAATCATCAGCCTAGCTCAGTAAAAGGCCATGAAAGGAATCATCCTTCATGGCCTTCTTCTCTAAGAAAATTGAATTCTCTATACATACATGTTCCTGTCATTTATCCTAATGCAACATCAAGAATCATCATCAATGTGAAGCCGAACATTAAACTCATTGACGCTAGATCCTTATTGCCTTTTTCTTGCGAACTGGGTATAACCTCTTCGGCTACTACAAAGATCATAGCTCCAGCTGCAAAGCTTAATGCGTAAGGTAATAAAGGTTCAATAAATGAGACAGCCACTGCACCGATTACGGCAGCGATGGGCTCGACCATACCCGAAAACTGTCCATAGAAAAAGCTCTTTCTTCGAGACATCCCTTCTCCTCTTAGAGGCATGGAAACCGCCACGCCTTCCGGGAAGTTTTGTATGCCAATGCCGAGGGCCAGCGTCAGAGCACCAGCCAGGGAAGCTTCGGTTCCCCCATGGGCGAGCGCACCAAAGGCTATCCCTACTGCCAAGCCTTCCGGAATATTATGAAGCGTAATGGCGAGCACCAGCAATGTACTTCTTTTTCTTCGTTTTGGAAGATATCCTTCCGCACCAGCAATCGAAGAATTGGGATGAAGGTGAGGTAATATTTTATCAATTCCCCACAGAAACACCCCGCCTAATAAGAATCCAAAGGCTGCCGGAAACCAGTTCCCTATGGGATTTCCTTCCGACATGGTTATAGCTGGCGCTAATAAAGACCAATAACTAGCGGCAATCATGACACCACCGGCGAAACCTAACATGCTGTCCAATAGTCGCTGGTTTAATGTTTTTGTCATAAACACAAGGGCTGCCCCTAATGCAGTCATTCCCCATGTAAACAAAGTCGCAATGAATGCTTGCGTAATCGGATTGAATTTCATTAGGAAGTCTACCACTGTGCAAGAGCTCCTTCTTCAAAATATTAAAATGAATCGACAAATAGTATCCCCTAAATAAGAGCCCTACATGTATTTATATCCTATCATCGGGCTGACTGATCTTCTATGAACTTATTAACCATATTAACGTGACTGTATCTCACCCGCGTCGGTTTCCAACAAAAAAAGCCGCGATGATCGCGGCTTCTTCGATACTAAACAATGGGCTTGCTTTCTTTTGAGAAAAGAGTTTCTTCTGCCACCTGGGCTAATTCCTCGGCTTTATTGCTTATTTCCTGGATCGTTACCGAGAATTCTCGAATCGCCCCTGACTGGCTGTCAGTTAACGTGTGAATATCAGAAAAAGCATGATTTAATCCCAGCAGCAGTTCCTGAATATTCTTCGTAATTCCATTAATCCGATCCACATTCTCTTTGGAGATGGTCGCCAGCTTCCGGATCTCATCGGCAACGACGGAGAAACCTCTTCCCGCTTCACCTGCTCTTGCTGCTTCGATGGAAGCATTCAGCCCCAGCATGTTACTCTGCTCCGAAATCTCCTTAACCACGGTGGAAATCTTACCGATCTGCTGAGCACTTGAGCTGACGTCCTTCATTTGAGTCGTTACGTTGGTTACACGCTCGGTGAGGTGAGAAACCGATTGGCTTATATCTTCAATGGACGCCGTTGTCTGTTCGACAATAGCAGAGAAGCTTTCGGCCATCTCAAAAAGCTTATTCGCTTTCTCGAGGCTGGTCCCCATGCCTACGCCGCCAATAACGCGGCCCTGCTCGTCATGCAGCGGGATCGCGCGTGCAGCAAGCGGGAAACCAAACAGCTCTTTCGGAACGACCGCGGATAGAGCCGTATTATTCCTGATCGCGTTAGTGACGATATCCCCTTCCATTAAAGGGTCGCCTGGGCTCACATTCAATGAGAACGTTTTGCCCGGATAGTTGATGATCAGTTTCTCCGTATCATATATGCCAATGGTGATGTCATCATTCGTAAGATTATTCAGCAGTGGAGCTATCCTTACAAAAGCTCGGATCAGCTCATGCTGTGTTTGAACTTCAGTCACATTTACCATCCTATCTCCCCCCAGCCCTTAGTACGGGAATTTCCTTTGTCCGTAATGAACCGATATCCACTTCATCGTGGTGAATTCATCCAGGCTCCATGCCCCATTCAAGCGGCCCAGCCCGGACTGTTTCTCTCCCCCAAAAGCAACAATCGGCTCGTCGTTAATCGTGACATCATTCACATGGATCATACCGGTGTGGATTTTCTTCGCCATCTCTACCCCACGCTCCAGATTGGAGGTATGAATAGCCCCGCTAAGCCCAAAACGTGAATGGTTGGCAATTTCAATAGCTTCTGCTTCTGTTTCGAACGGAATGATACACACAACCGGGCCAAACAGCTCCTCTTGCGCTACCACCATATCCGGTTTGACGTCTATGAGGATGGTAGGCTCCACCATTCTGCCCGTAATCTGACCTTTCAACAGCGGAACCGCCCCTTGCTCAATGCCCTGTGCAATCAGCTGCTGCAGTGTCTCTGCCTGACGGTTGTTGATGACGGGTCCAAGGATGGTCTGAGGATCACTCGGGTCACCTGTTGTAAGCGTAGAGACCTTCGCTCCGAATTTATCGATAAATTCCTGATAGATCGTCTTCTGTACCAGAATTCGGTTGGCCGACATGCAAATCTGACCTTGGTGCGTGAATCTGCTGAATGTCGCCGCTTGCACCGCGTAGTCGATATCCGCATCCTCCATAATAATGAACGCGCTATTTCCCCCAAGCTCCAGCAGCGGTTTTTTGAAATTCTTGACAGCCAATTGTCCAATATAGCTCCCAACCTTAGTGGAACCCGTAAAGGAAATAATTCTCGGGATCGGATGCTCAACAAACGCATCGCCGATCTCCTTGATATCTGTCACCACTACGTTCAACAGGCCCTTCGGTACACCGGCTTCCTCAAAAATCTTGCCAATCAGAGTTCCACCCGTAATAGGTGAATCCTCGTGCGGTTTCAGTACCACTCCATTGCCAGCACCCAGCGCCGGTGCAACTGATTTCATGGACAGGAAGAAAGGGAAGTTAAACGGACTGATCACCCCAACTACGCCAGCGGGCATACGGTACAGCCGGTTCTCCTTGCCGTTCTCTACAGAAGGCAGAATCTTACCCTCCATTCTAAGAGGGAATGTAGCTGCTTCCTTTATGATATTTTTCACAAGACCGATTTCAAATGCGGCCTTCAGCCGCGTTCCGCCCAGCTCCTGAACAATAATGGACGTAATCTCTTCCTCATTCACTTCAATATATTTAACGGCATTCTCAAGGATATCGCGTTTATTGTAAGGATTAACCTTGTCCCATTCCAGCTGAGCTTTACAGGCCGCTTGATAAGCAGCATCAATGTCAGCAACACTGGCGATTTGAAATGCGGTGATTACCTCATCATTATAAGGATTGATATCAGGCAGCGTTATACTGCTACTACCATCTCTCCATTCCCCGTCTATGAATTGCTTTCCTAACTGTAAATAGTCCATATTCTGCCTCCTATGTCGATAAATTTGTTGTTACTACCCCATATATTTATCGACAAAATATCCATTGTTTGTTAAGGTAAATTTTTTCATATTGCCAAAATTCTGCACCCCAGAATGTTCTTCAACCTCTTCTCGTACATTCAAGTGAATGGTACAAAATAAAAAAGCCGCCAATATGGGGGACTGACCCCATAGCGTGAGACAAATTAAAACACCTTCAAGAGAATGCAACCATGTCGTAAGATATGGAGACAACCTTGGAGGTGTTTTTGCGTTGGCAACAAGAGTTAGCTATCCGGTAGAAGTGAAGAAAAAAGCCATTGAAATGAGACTAGATGGCATTCCAGTGAAAGAAGTCATGGACCAACTGAACATACGAAATAAGACACAAGTAGAGACCTGGATGAGATGGTATCGCAGCGGCCAATGGAACCGGTTGGAGCAGCCTGTCGGTAAACAATACAGCTATGGTAAAGGGCCTGAATATACGTCAGAGCTGGAGAAGGTGCAGGCGGAAAATCGGTTTCTAAAGCAACAATTAGATCCGCTAAAAAAGTTCGCGGAAATGCAAAGGAGGTGTCGCCAAAGACTGTAGTAGAGTGGGTTGAGTCCGTTCGAGGGGAAGTCAGTGTGGCTCAAGCGTGTGCATGGATCGGGCTTTCTCGCTCCACTTACTATCGTTGGAAAGCCGCCTACGGGAGCCCATATAAAGATCACATGGTAGAGAAGATTCGTGAACTCTGTAGTCAGCATAAATTTCGTTACGGATATCGGAAGATCACGGCACTGCTTCGGATGGAGCACAAGATTAACCATAAACGCGTGCAGCGGATTATGCAGCGAGAGGGGCTCCAATGTCGTGTCAAAGTGAAGAAACGCAAACCTACAGGGCAGCCAACTTACATCGCAGAACACTTGTTAAAGCGTCAGTTTGAGGCCGATGCTCCCATGCAAAAACTCGTGACAGACATTACGTATTTGCCGTTTGGCGGAAAAACGTTATACCTGTCGAGCATCTTGGACTTGTTTAACGGAGAGATTGTGGCATACAGTATATCTGACAAGCAAGACACTGGGTTTGTCCTGGACACGCTGGATCAGCTGCCCACGCTGTCGGGCGCCATGCTCCATAGCGATCAGGGCAGCGTCTACACCTCTCAGGCTTATCAAGAAGCTGTAAAGGGAAAAGGCATTACCATGAGCATGTCCCGCAAGGGTACGCCCGCTGATAATGCCCCCATCGAATCGTTTCATTCCACGCTAAAGTCTGAAACGTTCTATCTCGAAGGTTTAACCTGTACGACGACGGCCATCGTCGAGCAGACCGTTCGAGACTACATAACATACTATAACTCAATTCGCATTCAAACAAAACTAAACAACCAGTCGCCGGTTCATTTCCGCCAACTGGCTGCTTAAACTTGCAAGGTGTTTTGATCCCTGTCTCACAAACGGGGGTCAGTCCCATGGCGACTTATAAAGCATATATATTTTTGTCTCGTCTCCAACGTATAGGTTTCGCCCCTGTTCAACTCGCACCCATTACTGATGTCCCACGATCCGATGAGGTACATACGGTTCTTCCAATGATGCAATTTCTTCAGCTGTTAATGTTATGCTAAGAGCCGCGACCGCATCCTCAAGATGGGATAGCTTCGTAGCGCCAACAATGGGAGCCGTGACCGGCTCTTTCTGCAGCAGCCAGGCAAGTGCGATTTGAACGCGCGGAACGCCGTGTTTTTTCGCTATAGCTGCAACCTGATCAACAATCAAGCGATCAGATGCTGCGGTCCCATCGTATTTCTGTTTTGCGATTTGATCGGTTTCGGAACGAAGCGTGGATTCCTGCGGATCTCTTGTCAATCTCCCACCGGCAAGCGGACTATATGGAATCACGCCGATCTTCTCCTCCTTGCAAAGAGGCAGCATTTCTCTCTCTTCCTCACGGTAGATGAGGTTTAGATGGTTCTGCATGGATACAAATCGAGTCCAACCATTACTCTCGGCAACAAACAATGCCTTTTGGAACTGCCATGCATACATGGCTGAAGCTCCAATATATCTGGCCTTACCGGCCTTCACCACATCATGCAAGGCTTCCATTGTCTCTTCAATGGGCGTGTTGTAATCCCAGCGGTGAATCTGGTACAAATCCACATAATCGGTTTCCAGTCGTTTTAAACTTTTATCTATCTCACTCATGATGGCCTTTCGGGAAAGTCCGGCGCCGTTCGGACCTTCGTGCATGCGTCCGTTAATCTTCGTGGCTAGCACGATTTCATCGCGATTGGCATAATCCTTCAGAGCACGCCCCACGATTTCCTCGCTATGTCCAAGTGAGTAGACATTTGCCGTATCAAAAAAATTGATGCCCAATTCCAAGGCTTTCTTAATAATGGGGCGGCTGTTCTCTTCATCAAGTACCCATGGATGAACCCAGCCCTCTGCCGATCCAAAGCCCATGCAGCCAAGGCACAGCCGGGACACATCCAAGCCTGTATTTCCAAGCTTCGCATAATTCATATGATTACTCCTCGCTTTCCCATAGTTACTATAGACGCCATTCACTCTTCTTCTCTATTTTTGTTCTGCAAAATAATGCGACACCGCATATTGATACGATTGCAAGAAAAACGCGACTGCCTTTTGGCTTACCGCCGCTTTAGGGTTAATGATATCAAAACCATGATAACAGCCCTGGTACAACTCGAAATCAACCGGAACGCCTGCTTGCTTTAATTTCTCCACGTAATGAATGGTTTCATCCCGGAATGGTTCGAGATCACCGACATAAGTGACGGTAGGCGGAAGATGGGTGTAATCGGTGGCTCTGGCAGCCGCGGCATAGGGAGACACCTCTTTTCCGTAGCGGTCCCCAAGGTATAACTTCCAAGCCCATTGGTTCATGTCGGAGTTCCATATAGGAGCGTTATTCTCCTTGGCCGATTCCGTCATCATTCGATCATCAATCATTGGATACAACGGCATTTGAAAAGCGATGTTCACTTCTCTTTTATCCCTTGCATAAAGCGTAAGGGCAGCCGTTAGTCCTCCCCCCGCGCTTTCCCCTCCTACCATCAATTGATTACTTCGGATGCTCAGCTCCCTGGCATGATTCTTCATCCATAGAAGAGCGTCATAGCTATCCTCCAATGCTGCTGGATAGGGTGCTTCGATGGATAGACGATAATCGGGAGCGATGATGACACAGCTGCTGGTGTCCATTAATTTTTTGTACGTATTCTCGAACATTTCGGGTACACCCATCGCATACCCCCCTCCATGCAGCCACAAGATACCGGGAACCTCTTCATTCGTATGATGGGGTTCATAAATTAGAATGCGCAGTTTGGAGCCATCTTTACGTGTAATCCATTCTTCACGGACATTTAAACCTTCCATGTGACTGCCTTTCCGTTTATCGCTTTGTTTCTTTCGATTTAACATCGTTTTGACAAATTTAGCTTCGCTGGAGGTGCCCAATAAGAGACCTAGAAGCTTTCCTCTCCATCTTAATTCCCTATCCATCATGGTATAAGTTACTTTCATGAGTTCCCTCCAAGTACATATTGATCTGAAAATGTGTTTACAATATAGTAACACTGTGTAAGATAATCAACAGCCAGTTCGATAAATATTGCCGCTTATCGAACGAAAAAATCAAAAACATGAAAGTTGACCGCAGAATCCGCTATACCAAGATGGAGATTATCTGAAACGTGTGATCTATATTTTGCACGATCGCAGTATCGAGACTTGGAGGGAACAAGCACCGCAGATCGATGTCCATACGCCTGAAGCCTTATATTCATTTATATCCAGCGGCAGCGCAGCAGCGATTAAGGAGTGGGTTCAGAACGGAATGACCCAGAGCCCTGAAGAAGTAGCAGCGTTCATCGATAAAGCCACTCGTTCTGTGGAACGGTCTTTTTTGGAATGAAAGCCAATTGACATACGAGCAGCCATAAGTGCTTGAAAGCCCGTTCTTCCATCACAAACCCGTTCTTCTCTCCAGTTCCTCGGGATAACGGTCACCCGTAAGCGTGATTCGAGATGTAGCCGAGTTGATCGCAAGCAGATCTTCGGGCGTCAACTCCACTTGGGCTGCTCCCAAATTCTCCTCCAACCGATGTAATTTTCGTGTACCTGGTATTGGAACGATCCAGGGCTTCCGAGCAAGCAGCCATGCAAGTGCTACCTGAGCCAGAGACACGTTTCTGGGTTCAGATACTTGTTGAAGTACTCGAATCAATGTTTGATTGGCTTGAATCGCCTCTGCCGTAAATCGTGGAAGGATACGGCGCGTATCATTTTCATCGAAGGCAGTATCTGCACTCACTTTTCCGGTTAAGTATCCCTTACCTAAAGGACTGAATGGAACAAAACCTATACCCAGTTCCTCCAGAACAGGCAATAATTCCTCCTCCGGACGTCTCCACCACAAGGAGTATTCACTCTGAACCGCAGTCAGGGGATGGACGGTATGCGCACGACGAATGGTTTTGACTCCTGCTTCCGAGAGACCCCAATGCTTCACCTTCCCCTCCTGGATAAGATCCTTCACGACGCCCGCCACTTCCTCAATGGGTACCTTGGGATCCACGCGATGTTGATAATAGAGATCAATGGCTTCCACGCCAAGCCGTTTGAGCGAGCCTTCTACGGATTGCCGGATGCATTGAGGTCGACTATCCTGGACCTGTTTGCCATCCACCATCCTAATGCCAAATTTAGTCGCCAATACAACCTTGTCCTTGAACGGCGCAAGCGCTTCTCCTACCAGTTCCTCGTTGATGAAAGGACCGTATATTTCGGCTGTGTCAAAAAAAGTAACGCCTCGATCAATGGCAGCATGAATCACCGATATCATTTCCTTCTTGTCAGCTGCGGGGCCATAGCCATAACTCATGCCCATGCAGCCAAGCCCAATGGCGGTAACCTTTAATCCGCTTGTTCCTAATTCGCGCATTTGCATCATCATCTTCCCTCCCATTGATTCATGTTTAGATTACATACATAACATGATTTCATTATGCTATAGATTATAAGGAGATCGATATCTCATTTGTCTTAAATGATTGCCTAATCCTCTCATTACATTATCGCTGTAGAGAAACATGCCTTATACTGAAAGAAGTGAAATAACAAGGAGGAGCTTATGTCCGAGGAAATACGCAAACACCGGAATGTGCTGGTACAACTATTGGAGCGACATGCGAATCAAAGCGGGGTTCACAAGACGGATATTCCATCATTATTTTTCATTCGTCACTTGCAAGTTACGGAGCCGGTTCATCGGGTCTACAATCCTTCCCTATGTTTTATTGCACAAGGTTCAAAAGAGGTATTGTTGGCGCAGGAACGATATGTGTACGGACCCGCTGATTATCTGATTTCCTCCATGAATGTGCCGGTGGTGGGTCAGGTCATACATGCTTCGAACGAAGTTCCTTTTTTGAGCCTGAAGCTAGAGTTTACGCAGAATCAAATCCTTGAGGTACTCAACGAATACGAACTTCCGATCCTGACTAAGGAAAACGCGAGAAGAGCTTTGTTTGTTGGTCAGATGGAGGCATCACTTCTGGAAGCCATGGTTAGGTTGGCACGCTTGCTGGATCATCCTGCAGAAATATCATTCCTTGCGCCGCTTTATACTAAAGAAATCTTGTTTAGACTCTTGCAAGGGCCTTACGGTGTTGCATTGGCTCAAATCGCTATGGAAGACAGCAGCACTTATCGAATAAGAGAGACTATTGAGCAAATTATCCGGCATCGTGATCAACCGCTCCGTATCGAAAGTTTAGCTGAGACCGCGAGAATGAGTGTATCTTCGTTCCATAGGCATTTTAAAGAGGTAACCGCCATGAGTCCGCTGCAATTTCAAAAGCAGCTCAGATTACAGGAAGCAAGGAGATTATTATTGTCGGAATCAGCCGATGCCGCCGATGTTGCCTTCCGGGTTGGTTATGAGAGTCCATCCCAATTCAGTCGGGAATATGCGCGTCTATTCGGTTGCCCGCCTAGAACAGATATCAAGCAATTGAAGGAAAAGTATGATGTTTTGCGAGATGCCAACACCTTTTAAGGAACGGATCTGGCATAATAGCTTGGCGAACGACGTAAACCGCACGACTATGCTATTATCGCAAAAAAAGCACCCCCGGAGTGTAGACTCCAAGGGCACTTCATTAGTGGGATATGCTTCGGACTACAACAGAAAGATCAGAATCGTATGGGACTAGAAGGTGTCGGATGATCACTCCTGCGTGGCTTCCTTCACCAGCGGCATGCCAGCTTCAACTAATCGCTTGTTGCGAATGAAAAATAACGCAAGTACAAGCATGAACAGCCCCGTTCCCATGAGCAGCCATTCAATCTCAATGACATCGGCAAGCGGTCCGAAGACCAACATCCCGAGGGGCATCATGGAAGTCGAGATCATGCCGAAGACCCCGAATATGCGCCCTAAATAATTGTCGTCCACTCTCTCCTGAAGCAAAACAGTCGTAGGCGTGTTGAAAATAGGCATTGCCACTCCAAACACACCCATAACGGCCAAGTAAATCCAGAAGATCGGCACAATGCCGAGCGCGAAGGTGCACACGCCCATGATGATGCTGGCGAGCGTCATGGTGTACACTTTATTTTTGAAACCGCCCCATGAAGCGATAATGCCCCCGCCAACCATCATGCCGATGGAGAACGCGATCTCGATGGCAGTCAAGCGCCATACGTCGTCACCGAAGGTACGCGTCACTTGCAGCGGTGTCAAAAAGGCCGCAGGGGCCATGAGCACGAAGAAAAAGGCGAAAAAGATAAAAAATGTTTTTAAAAAGGCATGCTGGCCAATATAGTCCAAACCCTTCTTGAAATCATCAAGGTAACCTGTCGTTTGGGCACTGGCTGCCTTTTGGTGGAGCGGAATTTTGAGAAAGAACAGTAACGTCAGGATCGCGATTGCCGCTGTGATGACGTCTATGAAAAAAATTATTTCGATTGTCGCCATGGTGAGTAATGCCGCGCTGGCGATAGGCGCAACGAACATAATGAGCGCCTGCAAGGTGCCATTGATGCCGTTTACTCTTGTTAGCTGATCTTGCGGCACGATTTGTGGTAAAATCGCCCCGACCGCAGGTGTCTGAATGCCTGCCCCAAGTGCGCGTACAGCAGCTATGACAAACAGCAGCCATAACGCTTCATAGCCCAGCAAAAAAACGATGGCCAGAATAAGCGTAACCACTGCGATCATGGCATCCGCGATCATAATTAGCCATTTGCGGTTGAAACGGTCAGCCCACACCCCAGCAAAAGGTGAAAGTAAAAAAGTCGGAATAAATCCGCAAATGATATATAACGTCATCATAATACCTGACTGTGTAGTCAGCGTAATATACCACATGATGGAATACTGCACCAAGGCCGAACCAAACAGCGAGATGGTCTGGCTGCTTAAAAAGAGAACAATATTCCTTTTCCAATGCTTTTTCTCATCTGCTTCAGATTGTGACATCGTTACCTGCTCCTACCTCCTTCATCTCGATTACGCTAACTCTATCACAAACCTGACGAGCATATTTCTTCTTGATTGCTCATGTTGATCTTCCCTATGACGATACTCGAAAGCTCCTTATTTCGCAGGGAATGAATGCTGTTTCCCTCACCAGGCCACGAGGAGTGCGAGGATTAAGAGCGTGAACAATCCCCACGGAAAAGAGCTGGCACCAAAGACTTCAAGTAAAACGCCTCCTGTTACTCCCCCGCCAACGTTAGCCAAATTCCATACCGTTGTGCGCATTGGAATGACCATATCCACTTTGCTATCACCTGCTGCTCTGCAAGCGCTGTTTGCAGCAGCGTTGCTGCGCCGCCGAATGTTAATCTGGCGATGGAAATGACGGCGAATGCTAACTACGCTGTTCAGTACACTTTAGAGGGGATTTGGGATAGCTGTAAAAAAGACCTGAAATAAAAAAGCCGCAAATCTGCGGCTTTCATATTTTGCAAAGGCTAATTCATTTTGGCGATTATTTAAATACGCTATCAGGGACGTAGTAAACTTTCTGCGTATCTTTTTTGTTTACCGGATCTGTAACTATGGTGAAATATACGTTTCCATTTTTAGTCTGTACTCCCTCGATCTCGCGCTTTCCCACATTGGTAATATTCACAAGGGTTTTGTAAGCTCCTGTGCTGGATATGAATGCGATCTGCGGAGTGTCGCCATCCGCGCCGCCTGAGGTATAGATTTCTGTTTTTCCCAGCATATCAGCACCTTGGAAAGAACCGTTAGGTCTGATGATATTACTCCCCGACTGCGTAAAGCTGCTGACCGCGGCGTTGACAGCTGCTGCACTGTCCATCCTCACCTGCTCATTACTGTCTAGCAGCTTGTTTAATGCTACCGTGTCATAAATGGACCACGTTACGGTTCCTTCTGATGTTTGTACGCGGAAAACCGTGTGGGTGCTGTTGCCCCCGCCATCCACGCGATAAGTCTCACCTAATCTTGCACCTGTTGTATTGGCATAATTCATATATGTGAACCGATGCAGGTCCGTATAATCCACTGTCGTTCCGGCCGAATATTGAAGCCTGGCTACCTGAAGAGACCAGTAATACGTGGTGGAAGGATCTGCTTTTGAGCTAAAATAAAAGTAGTTTTCTCCATTATAGGTATACATGTCAAGCGTTTGGCAATGGCCTGAATTGGTGATGGTCATTTCATCAACATATGTGGCATCATTCCCGCTCATAAGCAGTCTTGACAGATAGCATGTTCCCCCCGAGCGTTGGGTGACGTAAAGATACTTGTCTGCGATATAGGCTTTCTGAACGGCCACGTTGTGGTTAAGTCCCTTGAGATTGTAAGCAAGTGTGGCGGAAGCATTTACGGTTTTCTCAGGACTTGCCGCAAATACCGGCATAACGGACACGGCAAAAACCAGAACGGCGAGCATGGCGGAAACCATCCATTTCATTGGCCTTCTCATAAGACGCAGCGCTTGAGCTTGAAACATAACAATACCTCCATTCGAATTCGAAATGATAATTCATGGGACTAATATCGAACTCCGTGTGTGTATAACCTCCTTTATCTTGTATTTCAAAAAAATGATTGGCAAACCATCATACACTAAATACCATACCAAAAAATGGATTGGATTTCCAATGCCATGATGATGATAATGTCATCACATGTCGCCACCATCTCTCGTTCCAGTAAAAAGAATATCCAACGATCGCTCCCGAACCGGAGATCACTGAAACAGATGCCACTCATGCAGGGAATGACTCTTTAGGGCAGCTACGGAGAGAGCTAAACTCGTACAGCAAGAGGGCACGGTCTACCGAATTAAGTTTATTCGGGTCGGGGATGATCCCCGGAAAGCATTAAGGGAAAACGATGAGCTGGACGAGGAACAATTGACCTCGCTTCACAAGCGTCTTGAGCGATTGGATCAGGCCAGCCCTGCTGGTTTGTGGACGGGTGATTTTTTACATATCATCGAAAAGAATCCAGGTGTTCGAGCGGCAGAACTGGAAGTCGCTATTGGCTGGGAAACCGATAAACTGAACGTTCTTAAACTTATCCCCGACATCAGATATTCTCGAATGTAAAACTGCATTTTGTTCCCCCATCTGCTATACACTCCTTACGTTCGACGCGACTGTCCAGTAAAGATTCAAACATAGCCAGCTCGCATTGACACGCTTGCCGATATCGGCTAGCCACTTGAAAAATGGGACAGTTTCCTTCCTCTAAGGAATACTTGTCATCGTGAATCTTCACTAGTGAGGTCATGTATCCTGCATTATCCTGGATTTTGGCGAGTGTTACTATTTTTTCCTCGAAATTTTGTCCAGTCATGGCTAATCGGTATTTTTGTTCAAGCCTTTTCCTTCTTCGCTTAAATAGTTCGTCAACGAATAATTCACCGAACATATGGTTAATCTCTTCCATCAGCTCTAAAGACAGGACATCATATTGAGTAGGAAATAACTGTTCCGCTAAATCAGTCAGACTATATATATAAGTTGGTCTACCGATATGCTGACGAATCGTCGAGCTTTGGATATAGTTATCCTTTTTCAATGCATTTACATGTTTACGAACAGCCATTCCTGTCACTCCTAGATGTTCTGACATTTCTTGAATGGTGGTTGATCCTAATTTTTTGAGCAACAACAATATTTCTCGTTTCGTCGATGATTCCCGCAAAGGAGCTGTAAGTGTATTCATTTAATTACCTTCCTTTCTGAACAAGAACATCGATGCAGGCAAAAACTTGGCAGCTCTTTCGCAGCATCCGTCCGGATTTCCTTCACGGAGGGAGGACTCATGGGGAGTCCAGTACAAGCTCTATTTTTGTAATGCCCTCCTCCAGAAGCAATGAAGTAAACACAAGTACAGTTTATACGATTAAAACATATTTGTATACACTCAATTTTGTTTATATTTAGAAACAATTTGTCGTTAAGTAAACATGTGTGGATTATACTGGGTGTGAAAATGTTGAAATGAGGTGAATCCAATTGGATTTTATGCGTGTGTTGATTGAAGGCAGCATTTTATCCGTTGTTTTCTTGATCATCATGCCTTGTTCCATCCGTGTGCCGTTGTTTCCTTTTGACTTCCCTGTCATTAGGTTTAATATGTAAGTAAAAGAGATGGGGGTATGATATGGAAAGAACTGAAATTATAGCAATAGTATCATTGTTAATATCCATCTTCCTTCTGCTTAAGCACTTTAGAATGCAATCCCGAATCAATGAGCTTACATCCGATCTTGCACGCCTGGAGGGCCGATCGGAGGTTTATCCTCCTCCCCGCCCACAGCAGCCGGCTGTTGTTGATGCTCATTTCATAAGCTC
Organism: Paenibacillus glucanolyticus NBRC 15330; assembly: GCF_004000885.1. GTDB lineage: Bacteria > Bacillota > Bacilli > Paenibacillales > Paenibacillaceae > Paenibacillus_AQ > Paenibacillus_AQ glucanolyticus. The sequence goes on along the minus strand of NZ_BIMC01000001.1, from coordinate 50,981 downwards.
GGGGAGCTCAGAGCTTTCACCAGAGCTGGAGCAACGCCTGCGACAACTGCTGGCTGAAGGAAATAAGATTAAGGCGATCAAAGAATTACGTGAGGCTATGCATCTCTCCCTGAAAGATGCGAAGAATTACGTGGACGCCATGGATCAGCGCTAGGCTATACGTACAAAGAGTGCCTCTTGATCATGAGGCACTCTTTTTTTGTGGTGCCCCTTCACTAAGCTAGAAATGCTTCTTCAGAAGTTCTTCAGAATTAATTCAGAATTCCCCTCGTTTTATCCCAAGATTTCCCCCTTAGAATAGAATCCATAACATGATTACGGGGGGATTTACACAATGACAAGGCTGATGGATTGGCTGCACGAGCAGGCTGTTTTTTTAAGCAGATTTCTTATATCGCCGGGGCAGATCGGAAGTGTAGCACCAAGCTCCAGAGAACTTGCAGAGACCATGGTGAAACCGGTAGCTTGGGAGCATATAAGGACCATTGCAGAGCTTGGCGCAGGTACAGGTGCGATTACAAGACACATACAATCCGCTGCCGGAGTGGATACAAAAGTGCTGTTATTTGAGAAAGACCCTTATCTTCGCCGTAAGCTGAAAGAGCGATATCCGCACTATTCCTGTTACACCGATGGCAGTCACCTTCGTCTATTCCTTAAACAGGAAGGCCTGGAGTCACTGGACTGCATCATCAGCGGACTTCCTTTTTTTAATTTTTCACAATACGTTCGGGACCGCATCATAACCGAAATTGTTGCAGCCTTGAACAAGGACGGGCTCTTTATTGCATTTCAATATTCACAACAGATGAAGAAGCAGCTCATGGAGCATTTTGACATCATCAACATTCATTTCGTTCCGAAGAACTTCCCTCCAGCCTTCGTTTACGTGTGTCGAAAAAAGTAAATTTGAGTGCTGAGGAGCCTCATCGTTGAATACTTTATTATTGCTTATCCGCTATGTTACTCTTTCATTAGATTGCGCCGACATTCAAGCTTGATCTTGGCCTGGGAGCCTACTAGCAAAGGAGAGCATGTCCTTGAAAAACATTAACGTTCTGATCGTCGATGATGATAAGGAAATCCGCGACGTCCTGCACGTCTATCTTCGCAATGAAGGCTATCACGTATTGGAGGCGGAAGATGGGCTTCATGCCCTCCAGCTTCTTCAACAACATGAAGTTCAGCTCATCATTCTCGACGTGATGCTGCCGAAACTGGATGGGATCGCGGCCTGTCTTCAAATACGTGAGCGATCAGCGATTCCCATCATTATGCTCTCGGCCAAAGTAGAATCTCTGGATAAGATTACGGGACTGTCAACCGGGGCGGACGATTATGTCACGAAGCCGTTCCATCCGGTGGAGCTTATGGCGAGGGTAAAGGCCCAGTTGCGGCGGCAAAATTTCCTGAGTCTTCGGGAAGAGGAACCTTCCGAAATTCATATCGGCGACCTGTCCATTCATAAAAAACAGCATCTGGTGAAGGTTCGCGGTGCTGCGGTTTCCCTGACACCTATTGAGTTTTCCATTCTTGAGCTTCTTGCGGCGAATCGCGGTCAGATTTTCAGCGTAGGCAAGATTCACGAGTGCGTTTGGAAAGAACAGACCCCCTTTTTCTCTGACAATACGGTGATGGTCCATATCCGTAATATCCGAGAAAAGATAGAGCTGGTCCCCCGCAAGCCGCAGTACATCAAAACCGTATGGGGAGTAGGGTATAAAATTGAAAAATAAACGGTATTCCTTGCTGACGGGCGCCGGCAGCTTACGGATGCGAATGCTCTGGTCTTTTGTCATCAGTATACTTGTGGGCTTGCTTGTCTCACTGGTAACGCCTAGGTTCACAGAAGTCTATTATGTGAATTTGCTGGTTGTGCTGGTGTCGTTCATCCTCCCCTTTTTCTTCACCTTCTTTTTCCTGACGCGTCATATCATCCGGTACGTGTCGGAAATGGCCTCTGGTCTTGACACTATCGCTCAAGGCCAGCTGGATTACCGAGTTATGGTAAAAAGAAAGGATGAACTGGGGGATATTGCGCTGAATATCAATGCCATGGCTGAAAAGCTCGAAACGCAGATTGGCCGGGAGCGACAGATGGAGAAAGCCAAGCTGGAACTGATCACGGGCGTATCTCATGACCTGCGCACCCCTCTCACAAGCATTATCGGCTATCTGGATTTATTGAAAGACAAGGCGTACCAGGACTTGAAGGAACATGACCGTTTTGTAAGCAATACCTACAACAAAGCGCTGCAGCTCAAGCAGCTCATCGATGACTTGTTTGCGTACACCCGGCTGGCTTCGAATGAAGTAAGCCCGGAGATGGAGAGGATTGATCTGAGGGAACTGTTGGTTCAACTCTTGGTTGAGCTTGAACCGATTGCCAAAGAAAACCAGCTTCGATTGGAGATGAACATCCATGAAGCCCCCCTTGTTCGCGAGGCAGATCCGGAGATGATCCGCAGAGCCATCGATAATCTGCTGATGAATGCACTGAAGTTCTCGGTGAGGCCCGGTGTTATTCGCATAACATTACTCCACAGCGATGATCATATGGAGCTCTCCATCGAAAATAAAGGAATGCCGATTACGAAAGAGCAGGCGTCCCGGCTATTCGACCGCTTTTACAAAGCTGACGATGCCCGTACCTTTCAGAGAATCCAGTCTGGTTCCGGTCTTGGGCTTTCCATAGCCCGCAGCATTATGGAGCTGCACAGCGGAGCGCTTCAATTTCATCATCAAGACGGACATTTTACGTTCAGCATAATACTTCCTTTATGAATGAATCCATCCCAAACGACCTCCAAGGCTCTTTTCAAGCGCAATGGACATGGATTAAAATGGTAGTAGCAGTACCTAATCCCAATGGAAAAGAGGTTTGTCCATGAAAAGAAGATTCGTTGTATTGCTTGCGGCCTTATTTGTCACCGTCTCTCTATCAGCCTATTCACCCACCGCTGTCTCTGCAGACGGAACAGAGTACACGGTATTCTCCGATCGCCAGACAGGTACGGTAAAACCTTGAGGACAAAGGATTCTGCTTGCCGCATCCCCTGCTTAAACAAATTCCTATCTTGACTCTATTAAATTCACGACAATATACCCATACGTAAAGTTACTCTAACAGAACAGGATGAGACGATATCGGCTCTTACTGCCCCAATCGTCTCATCCTGTTCCTTTTTCTATTTAAATATAAATTCAGCGGCTTGCAGCTTCTCGCTTATTGCCCAGCCAAATATTCATCCAACTGACGCTGGATTTCCGCTACGTAATCATCAATGCCTGCCGCCTTCAGTTTCTGGATGGCCTTCGGATATTCGGTCTCAAAATTTACAAAGCCGGAACGTATGGCAGCTAAATCCTTGCCTGCCACTTCCTTCAATGCCGTTTCGATTAACTTAACCTTCTCATTATTAAACCGGAAACCGAGTGAAGCCGATCGTACGGCCTGATCATCCCAGCTCTCATAAGTATCTATGGACTCTTGTGCTACATTCGGCCCGAACAATTGATAGTTCTGGTTTCTGAACATCCATTCATAGAAAAATTCGTTAGGAGTCAGCTTGTTGATTCTTCCGTCTACAATCTCGTAGTCCTTGCCTTCAACGCCATAGAGAGCAAACAGGTAATTTTCCTGGGATTTATAAAGCCAGTTGACAAACTTCATGGCCCCTTCCGGATTTGGAGCATTCACAGGGATACCTAGCACTTCTCCGCCTGTGGCCGTAATATAACGCGGCTTCTCCGCCGCTAACAGATAGGTTTTGACCTCAGCATCCGGTGCATTTGCCTTAATCGCATCAACAATCTCCATTTCCTTGCCCAAAGACCCTTCAACCCATAAGTACAAGCCGGTCTGCATCCGGGAGTCTCTTTCATTGTACTTAATGGTCAGATCCTCCGTATATAACCCCGCATCATACATGCCGCGGTTGAATTTCGCTACTTCCTGGAAAGCTTCCGTTTCATAGTAGCTATATGCTTTTTTGCTGTCTTCCCCAAACACAACCAGATCTTCTACAGCAATCCAGTTATATTGTTCTTCGGCAAAATACCGGGTTAACGGTTTAAAGATAATGTCAGCAGGCCCCTTCATATCAGGAAAATCCTTGGCCGCCCTTGTCGCAAACTCTTTCAAATCGTCGGCAGTCTTCAGATCCGTCATCCCCACGGCTTCGAGGATATCCTGACGCACGGCAACTAACTGATACATGGCAGAGGACGGCGCATAAGCTGAAGGAATACCGTAAATCTTCCCGTCGATGGTTGCGCCCTGAAGCTGCTCCTTCGGCAGGACTTTGAGCATATCCTGGCCATGTTCCTGAATCAAATCATCCAAAACCATGGCTTGTTTCTTGTTCACGATTGTTGAGAGGTCCGGGAGACCATCCCAATATAAATCAATCGGTTCGTTGGCAGCCAGCATGATATCTTTTTGTTCCCAATACTGCGCCCACGGCACAAATACAACTTCTACCTTCAAGCCAAGATCGGCAGCCATTTTCTCGGCAAATTCATTGTCCAGAAATTCGCTCATCCGATCGCTTCGATCTCCCGGGTACAGAATCGTAACCGTTTCCAGCGCAGCAGCTCCCCCTTCTTTTTTGCCGCTGCAGCCTGCCATAACGGAAACAGCCGCAATCAGTAACACCATAAAGATCAGCATTTTCTTTGTTCTCATGAAAGACCCTCCCTAATCAAATGGTTAATCTATGTTAAAAGCCTGTATCGGCCAGTAACCACTTAGGTGTCTATTCTTTGACCGCACCGGCCATAATTCCATGCACGAAGTATTTCTGAATGTACGGGTACAGGAAAATGATCGGCCCGATCGTAATGACCGTAATGGCCATCTTCACGGTCTCCGCAGGCAATGTGATGTTGCCGGAGGCCCCTGATGGAATGCGCCCGGAGCTTATCGCATTGACGTTGGACAGAATGTTGTAGAGATAATACTGCAGCGGGAACAAATCGCGTTCATTAATAAAAATCAGAGCATGCCACCAATCGTTCCAATATTGAAGCGCATACATTAAACCTACCGTCAACAGTGCCGTTTTGCTTAACGGGAGCGCTATTTTCACATAAATCGTAAAATAATTAGCGCCATCCATCTCCGCCGCCTCATATAGGGATGAAGAGATGCTTGCAAAATACGTCCGCATGAGGAACATGTTCCATACGCTAAAGATCGAAGGCAGGATCAAGGCCAGAATGCTGTTCTTCAGTCCGTAATAATTGACACTGACCATGTACCACGGAATCAAGCCGGCCGAGAAGATGATGGTGAAATTACTGATAAAAGCGAGTACATTGCGATATTTCAGCTTTTTGATCGATAGGGAAAATGCAATCATGCTGGTAATCAGCAAAGCCCCCATTGTACCCACAAAGGTTACAAATAAAGTCACGCCGTAGGACTTGAGTATTTTCGTTCCGCTATTAACGAAGATATATTTATACGTATCCAGGCTTGGGCTCAAGGGAAGAATCGAATATCCGTTTCTCGCCACGGCCTGTTCCGAAGAAAAGGACACGCTTAGGGTTAGAACAAGGGGATACAGACAAATGAGTGCAAATACGCCAATGAAACCATAGGCAACGCCGATCACCAATTTATCGCCTAGCAATCTGTTCTTTTCCTTCATTAAAATAGACCCTCTCCGTCATTTATTTTCTTAGCGGATTTGTTCGCAGCCGTAATCAGGATCAGTCCCATCAAGGACTGGAATAACCCGATGGCCGTCGAATAGGAAAAGCCAAGCGTACGCATCGACTGATACACATAGGTATCAATGACCGTTACTTCCTCAGCCAGGACCGGATTGTTGCCGACGATACCATAAATCATCCCAAAGTCGCCATAGAAGATTCGTCCGACACTCAGCAAGCTTAAGACGATAATGGTTGGTTTCAGCATGGGCACAGTCAAGAAAAGAATGCGCTGCAGTTTGTTCGCGCCATCAACTTTGGCTGCTTCATATAAACTCCCATCGAAATTGGACATCGCCGCCATATAGATAATGGAGCTGTACCCGCTCCACTTCCAGACGCTTGACAGAATGATGATCCATTTCCAATATTTAGGCTCCGAGTACCACCGAATGGGTTCTGCGCCAAAGAACTCCAAGACATGATTGGCAACGCCCACATCCGTGGAGAAAATGCCGTACAGGATCGCCCCAACGACGACCCAGGATATGAAGTACGGAAAAAACATCATGCTTTGAGCTATCTTTTTGTAGGTTTTATGCCGGATCTCATTAATCATGATGGCAATCGTAACAGGGATGATAATGCCTAGGATAAGACCGAAAAAGTTGATGTACAGTGTATTGTAAGTAACCTTCCACCCCATGCTGTTTGCCGAAAAAAAGTATTTGAAATTGTCCAGGCCCACAAACTTGCTGCCAAAGATGCCATCCACGACATTAAAATCGGTAAATGCCATCCATACTCCCGCAAAAGGGATGTAAGAGAACATGATCAGCACGATCAGAGCAGGCACGCACATGAGATACAGTATTCTGTTCTTCTTGATTTCATATAGAAAGCCCTTAACACCCGAACCCATTCCATCACTACCTTTGCATTGTGATTAAACGATTATGCTGTAATGCTGTGCTGCAGCTTCTCCTTCAGTTGATCCAGATCAATGACGGTGCCGGTGAGCCTTGCCTCTTCTGCTGCATAGGCCATCATGTGGCTTTCGACGGACATGTCGATGGAGGATCGGCTGCTGAAGCCGGCGTTCCCCAAATTATCCAGGAAATCGATCATCAGACCGGTATCGCCGCCATTATGTCCGCCGCTCATCATGGCTGGCCGAACGACGGTCTGCTCAACGGGTTCTGCCATATTGGAGTTAAAGCGGGTCACTTCGATGACGTTCAGGTTATCGTCCCCTCGAATTTCTCCATGCTCGCACATAATTTTAATCGTGCGGTACATCTTGTTGGTAAACGCGCTTAAATTAAATGTGGCCGTTACCCCGTTCTTGAACTCGATCAGTGTCACCTGATGATCACACACATCGTTGTCCGTCCGATATACACAGCGTCCGTAAGGACTCGTTGCCAATACGTTTAACAGCCCCTCTTCACTCTGATCGACCGATATGGCCGTTGCCGGCCACTGCCCTCTCATCGGCAGATAGGCCTTTCTGGCATCGAACCGGCAGTCTGCGGCCACCTTGCAGTCCAGGCATCGCTCGGCACTGCCGGCCGGCGCATTCTCTTCCTTAAAATAAGTCAGGTTGCCATAAGAAGAGATTCGTTTAGCCCCGCTGTCCACCAGCCAGGAAAGAATATCCATGTCATGGCAGGACTTCTGCATAATGATCGGACTCGCCAGATCACTTCTTCTCCAATTGCCTCTTACGAAGGAATGAGCCATATGGAAATTGCCAACGTTCTCGTTATGCTGAATCGTGATCACCTTGCCAAGCTCCTGGCTATCAATGATTCTCTTAATCTCGGCAAAAAAATGAGTGTAACGGAGCACATGACATACAATCACTTTGCGCCCTTTTTCATTGGCCTTCTGCTGGATTCTCAAGCATTCTTCAGGACTTGGGGAAATGGGCTTTTCAAGCAAAATGTCATATCCCAGATCGAGCGCCTGCATCGTCTGCTCATAATGGTCTCTATCCATGGAAGAGATAATGACGGCATCGCAAATTTTTCCGAGCCGGTAAAATGCATCTACGGATTCAAACTGTCGGTCCAGCGGGATCTGGAACTCATCCGCAGCAGCCTTTCTTCTGTCGTCATTTGGTTCGATCACCGCAACGATGTCTTCGCTTTGGTAAGCGTATCTTGTGTAAATCATGCCTCTTTGTCCTGCGCCGATTAATGCTAACTTCAAATCTATGACCTCCAGCGTTCTCGTATTTGTGCCAAACAAGCTATTCCTGCTCCGGAACTACAGGGTCTTCCAAGGGATAATATCCTTCCGGATAATACGTATCCCATATATTCGTCAGTGGATCTTCATGGGTGATTTCGACTTGTATTGAACCTGTCTCATAATATCCGTTCTGCTGCCGGTTTTGTATATTCAGCGCGACATAGGAACGGTCTTCGAAATAGAGGGCTATACTCAGCGTATAACTTCCCGGCGACATGTCCGGCAATGGAACCATCTCGTTATGGACATGGTCCCCGGTCAGCCATGTATGGGTAGCCGCGTGCAGCGGTAGTTCATAGGATACTTCTCCCTGCCTTAACTGAACGCAGATTTGAAAATCCCGATAAATCCTCGAACTGCCCGTGTTGGCAAACCAGAATCGCAGTGGCAGGCTCCCATGGCTGGACACGGTTTCCGGATAAGTCAGCCTGCGCAGAGCAAGATCATACCCAAGCCCTGCATTCACATTCGAGAGGCTTGCATGCCATCGCAATGCTTCCCGTCTGATATTCGGACCACACGCTAGATCAGTCACATGGAGGACAACCGGGTGGCTCTTCCATACATGCTGCAGCTTTTGCACGGCAAACGCCTCGCAGCATTCGATCCAATTCGCTTCGCTGCACCTCACCAGCAGGCCAAATCCACAACTGCGTTCCTTTACATATTGGATTAATCGATCATTCTGCAGCTCAGCCAGCATTGTCTGTGAGTCAAACGCCTCTATATAGGCGTTCCATTCTTCCTTGCTGTCAGACAGGGTGGATATCAGAACGGCTGTAAGGCGCCTGTCCGAGCCGATATAACTCCCGACTTTGCGGATCAAGGCCGCAAAGCAATCATCGGCATCATTCTTCACCCACACAGGCAAATCCGGCATCAGGACTAGAATTGGATTAAGGGCAGCACGCAGGGCTTCCTCTATCCCTTCGAGCCTAAATTCTCCTCTTGCCGGCTCCAACTCCCTCCATGACAATCGGACATATTGAAACTGTCCGTGGCCTGGATCGTGATTTTTATTCGGTAAGGGAACCGGCCGAATTTTTACGGTTTTATATTTTTCATAGTTTTCAAGCGAGTATGGAGTCATCCGATACTCCCCTTTATATGGCTGTCAACGGTTTGGAGGAATTCTTCAATGTCGGAGGCTTTGATGTAGGGATTAAGCCCAATCTTCTCGATTTCTTCGCTTAGCACCACCATGCTTAGTGTATTAAACCGGGCTCCCGTCTTCATGTATGCCGCCGCTGCTTTTTGCAGTGATGTAGTCCATTCCCCGGGATTTAGGACCGGATCAGCCTTCCAATCCCCAAAGACCTCATAACGCAGCATACCGTCTCCCTCCATCGTCGGATAATTATAAAATTGCCGTTGGATATGCACGATGTTGCTGCTCTCGTTGTCCAAAACAAGCCCTAACCGCGTATCATAAAGCCAGCTTGCACTCCAGAAGCCTCTAATGGCTAATTCCGGAAAATATTGATCATAGAATGCTATCGCCATTGCCATTGAATTCTTCAATCTGTCCGGTGTGTACCCGGGTCCGGCTGGAATGTGAAGCGCCAAGAGCATGTCTCCCTGCTCCAGAACAGGCACCCATTCCGCCTTTAAGATGGGAGTCGGTTCTCTTTCCACGAATCCCATGGGATTGATCCGGTTAGCTATAACAAAAATGTCATTCTCCTGCCATTCCGTAGTGAAGCTGCCTTCAGGGTCGTAAACGTCATTGATTCCGTTCCTTTGTCCATCGCTGCGGAACTCTTCCCCCGCATGCGCAAGGGCGATCACTTCATGTGTCTCCACATGACGAAACATCGTGAAAGAATCCCCGAATCGGTAGGGAATAAAGTAAAACCGATCTAACAGAAAGATGGAACAGGTATAGAAATTCATCACCCACGGAAAATCATGTACCTTCGCATCACCATGCAAAACCAGTTTCTCTAACTGAACTTTCAGCGGTTGATGAGGAATCTGCTCGTAATACGCTTTGGGCACGGAGCGCTCCTGCAGCCTTTGCATGGAAGGGTTAACGCAAGCCAGCAGCAATAAAAATGAATACAACTCCCCGTATTCCTTCATGCATCCAGGCGTCATGTTCGTATAATGGGTTTCATCGCATCGATTTCGCGCAGAGCACATATCATCTACTAAGAATTTGGTGAAGTGAAACAACACGGCATCTTGTTCGATCGCCTCAATCCCATGAATGAGCCATTGCTGTGTATGTTCTGGAATTTGATACAGATCGAAGAGTTCGTGCAGAAACTCGCGCGGAATGAGAAACGGATTACGATTCGGTTCATAGCGGTTATATTTTGCTTCCAATCCATCCGGCAGATCATCAAAATTGCAGCTTGCCGTACATTCGTTATAACTCAACACATTCAGCATTTCGCTTCTTTCCCCCGTTCAATGAATAGTTTGCCCATCGGGTAATAGCCGTCCTGGTTTCCCTCGATCGCAAGCTGGATATTGCCGATTTCGGCTACCCCGGTTTCGATGCCAACCTCCAAGCTGTACTCTCCTTCCGGCATATCCTCCGGTAAAGTAAAACTTTCTTCCCAAGCAATATCCACATCAGGCAGCCAATCCCGAATGTCTTCCCTACTTCGAAGGGTATACGTCTGACTATTGCCTGTAAGCCTTACCACAAGTGAATAATGATTGTAGATCGGAGCGACTCCCACATTCGCCCACAGAGCAGCAATACCGAGCTCTGCGCCCGCACTCACTTCCGAGTCGTATGTGAATTTCCTCAGTTCAAAGCGGTATCCCATCTTGTTCAGCCATGCCTTGATGTTCTCTTTCCACGGCTCCGGAACGACCGTTCCTTTATTGTTAAATGAAGAGATATGCCACTTCAGCGTTTCTTGAATGATATAATCAATATCCCAGCCCTGCAGATACCAATCATTCATGTGCCAACAGGCTTCAAATAAAATCGGCGCCTTCTCCCAGGCATCGGCCATCTGAAAATTCTGTATATTTTGAGGATAGAAGTCCGTCATATGGGACCATTGGTCGCCATGGAACCCGCCCATATCGCCCAAGCAATCAACACGAAAGCCTACTTTAGCTTTACGTTCCTTTATGATCCGGATTGACAACGGGTCATGCAGGAGTGCCTGGAGAGGCGTTATTTTAAAACCGTCCAGATAGGCATCCGTTATGCGCGAAATGGCCTCCGGCTTCAAAAACTCGGTTCCTCCGCCTTCTCCCCATGCCCCTACAATCGTCATATCCACCGAACTTATGACCGGATGCCCGTCAAACCGTGCCGCGAACGCCTTGATAAAATCAGACCAATAAGCTATGTATGGGGTCGTCTGTGGATCTACTCTCCAGAATGGAAATTCGGGTTCCTCCGGATATTCCGCCCGAAACCATGCCGGAATATCTTCTTCGTCACTTAACGCGTATGGCGAACAACGAACGACGGCGGTACAGCCCATCGATTTGGCGTAGTCCAGCTTCTCCTCCAGCACTTCCCAATGAAAAACCCCTTTGCTGATTTCCAGGTCCCTCCAGCGTGCACTGCAGAAATACACTTTGCTGTCGGGATGATTGAAGGTTCTGCCGTTTTCGGTGAACTTATATTTGCTATGTTCTTCGCCCCGATTATCATAGATTCGGTCCGGCTCCCCCATTAACCCCGGTGCCGCTGTAAAACCGATGCCTGGATTGCTTAAGATGTCATCGGATATCACCGGATAAACCGTCACTGCTCTGTTCACGTGCATCACCTCCCCACCATGTGCTAAACGAATTTGCATTTTGTTACGTTATTTGTTACGTTATTGTTGCGATTTTTATCATTTTGTTTAGTAATCTTATGTTATATCACCCACCCCTAACCTTGCAATATAAATTTACGTTTTTTTAAAATTTCATGTAACATAGCGCGGCACAGATGTGTTATGATGAGTTATAAATAGCAGACATTCTCAAAATTAATCAACGTAACAATATTACGTAACAAATATCCTGATTTGAGTAATCATTGTCTGGAATGTAACATTCCTATAAACTCTAAATGGTGATCATTAGTAACTTTAAAAGGAGAATGTGTTTATTTATGAGTACGATTCGGGATGTCGCTAAATTAGCCAAGGTATCCACTGCCACCGTATCCAGAGTTCTAAACAATGATACGAAATATAAAATCACCGACGAAACCCGAGAAAGGGTATGGCAAGCCGTTACTCAGCTCAACTATAAAATCAGCGCAAGCCCCAAGCGAAAGGTTACCCCCAAGGATGATGCCGAGAGCAAGTCCCATATCAAAATCGGATGCATCCTGAGCGTGACAAAAGATAAATATAACGACCCTTATTTCATGTCGATTCTATCGGGTGTGGAAGAGCGGTTGCTCAGTGCAGGATATAACATTGCCTTTATTCGCACAGGAATAGAGCTGAATGATAATAAGGTTCTATTCAACACCTTCAGTGAACCGATTACCGGCCTTATCCTTATGGAATCCTTGAACAGCGAGACTTACGAGTATATACGCAAGCAGGTCCCCTATATCGTGGGCATTGACACGGAACGCGGAGATATCGACAATGTGGGCTATGATCATTACCATGTAGCTTCTATGGCAGTAAACCATCTCATTGAGAAGGGACATACCCGTATTGGTTATATCGGGGGAAGCGGATTAACAAGCAACTTAAAAGACAGCCGCCGCTATCGAGGTTACTATTCCACCATGCATGCTGCCGGATTGTCAGTAAATTCAGATTGGGTTATTGATTGCATGTGGGATGAAGCGGTCTGTATCGAGAAAGTCAATCATTTATGCAAAACCAGGAATTACCCTACCGCCTTCTTCGCCGCCAGCGATCTGATGGCGATGGCGGCCCTCAATGGCTTGTACAACAACGGCATCTCTGTTCCTCATGAAGTGGCTGTTATAGGACTTTCCAATATCGAGGTTTCCAAGTATTCCAATCCTCCGCTATCCACGATCGATATCCCAACCAAAGAAATTGGTATGGTCGCTGTCGATAACTTACTAGACCGAATCAACGGAAACGTTCTCCTGCCTAAGAAGGTTATTCTGCCCAACCGCTTGGTCGTACGCAGCTCTACTTAGGTATGGGGCGACACACGTACAGGTTTAACAACCTGCGCCAAATCAAGGATCAAGCACCCTGACACGGTGCTCTTTTTTTCATAGTACATGAACATTCTGCTTATGAAAGGGGGTGAGCGCTTCGAATCCAATAGACTGATTTTCCAAGCTGGAAGAATGCTGGATATGCGGCTGTACAGGCAACCCATCATATTGTAAGGAGGTTCTTGATGAAAACACGCGGTAATTCAATGAAATTGACATTTATTCTTGTTACGATGACGGCTATTCTTCTTACCTTGTTCCCTGTTTCACCCTTTATTTCGAATGCGGAAGCTGCATCTATCGTCGTAGACGGTGACTCAAGCGATTGGGCAGGTATTCCGGCAATCTCCACCAATTCCGGGACAGCCAGAGTCTTAAAGGCTTCCCACGATGACGTGAACCTTTATTTACTTGTCGAAGGCTCAGGTCTCAGCACCACCATGGGGAGTTTCTGGCTAAATACAGACGGGAATGCTTCCACTGGTTATCAAGCCTACGGTTGGGGCACAACCGGGATTGAATGGCTGCTTGAGAATCAATCGCTATACCGTTATTCAGGTGACGGAAGCAGCTGGAATTGGGATTGGTCATCCACGCTGTCTTCTTCGCAATATGTACGGACCTCATCAACAATCGAGGCAGCCATTCCACTCTCCACGCTTGGACTCACAGTAGGCAGTACCGTAAATATCGGGTATCTCGACAACAATTCGAATGTGAATCGGCTGCCGGCGCAGAACCAATCACTCCCCGTCTATACCATTAATGAGAGAAGTCCCGGAGGAAATATGATCGAATTTTATCCGCCTGAGCTGAATGATCCGCTTAACAACCCGTTCAAGGGCTGGGCTCCTTCAGCGAAATCCACCAGCTATCCCCAGGACCACCGTCTGGTTTATGTCGGTGTCACCTGGAAGGAGCTGGAGCCGACCAAAGGCAGCTATGATTTCGATGCCATCGAAGCGGCCAATCATTTCAGCTATTGGCAAAGCCGCGGCGTCAAGGTCGTGCTGCGCTTTATTCTCGATAGTCCTACCGGCGTGCCTCACCGGGATATTCCCGATTGGCTGTATAACGATATGGTCAGTCTGGGACAGTCGCCCGGCACCGCTTATCAAGATGCAACCGGAGGTATGGGAGCTGGCAACAATACGGGCTTCTCCCCGAATTACAGCTCTGACTATCTGATTGCGAGACACAAACTTGCCATTGAGGCCATTGCTGCACATTACAACACGCCTGACAGCCCGATTGCGTTTGTGCAGATCGGTTCGCTGGGCCATTGGGCAGAATTTCACACTTGGCCCTACGTAGGGCCGAACGGGGAAAGCAACTACACAGGCGCATTCCCTCCAAACTCCATATCCAACCAGTACATTCAACACTATATTGATGCCTTTGCCGCTCAGGAGGATCATACGCAGTTATTGATCAGACGGAGCGTGGAATTGGCCAAGAATAATAACAAAGGCCTCATTCTCGGCATGTACAACGATGTGTTCGGCGATCAGCCGAGCTTCGATTCCGAATGGGGCTGGTATACGGGCACACAGAACGGATATTGGGACGATATCGGTCAGCAGCAGCCCAATCACGCCAACTTCTGGGACACCCGTGTTTCTGGCGGTGAATTTTACGGTGGTGCCAATGGCATGAATGCTGCACTTACGACAGGCAGCGGCTTTAATGAGACGCTCCGGCAAACGGAGCTCAGCAAACCGAGCTGGCTGGGACCGAATGCTCCAGCTTCCTTGTCCCTGGGCAATCCATTGCAAGGCAATATGAACATACTTAAGAAACGAATGGGTTATCACTTTGTTGTGAACAAAGCAGCGTACCCGCAAGCGAATAACGGAAGCACACTGGATGTATCCATCCACGTAGAGAACAAGGGCGTTCAGCACTTCCCGTTCAACTGGCCTGTTGAAATTCAGCTTCGCAGTGGGGGCACCATCGTGGCACGTCAATCCACGTCAGCGGACTTGAGAACCTGGAGAACGGGAATGCACACAGTCTCAGGCTCAATCTCTACCAGCACACTGCCAAGCGGCACCTATGAACTGGCCATCGCCATCCTGGACCCTTCAACCAACCGTCCGGGGGTTGATTTTGCGAACACCGACAGGCTTGCTGATGGAGCTTATAAGCTCGGTACATGGACCAAATAATAACGCTATAATGCAACGAGCAGCAGACCTGCCACCCGTTAGAGACGGGCAGGTCTGCTGCTCTTCTATGATCACTATTTTTCACTATAGCCCAGACGTCTTGCCGGGTATTGGGCTTCTTACATCGGACATCCAAACTACTCTATTTTCGCCAAAAAGTAGAACAGTCTGCCTTATCTTCTATATTGTACTCGATCATCTTCTCAAGTAACGAATAGTCCACCGGGCCGTCCCATCGGATACGGACCAGTTCCTTCGTGTGGTCATAACCTGCCTGCACTATGTCCTCCGAGAAACGGACAATCCCTGCCTTTTCAGGGGCAACGGCCATATGTTGCTTGGATGCGCTGAAGCCGATAATAAAGGTATCGTGATCGGTAAACATCGGCTGGTTCCACGCGATTTTCGGCTTTAAATTCGGAAACTTCCCAACAATCCAGGCGAAGATTTCCTCCATTCGCGCTCGATGGTCCGGGTTGTCGATGCCCTTCAAATAATCTGCAAAAACGTCCATGTGGCTTCCCTCCTAAAATCCAAACGATATTTTCATCGTATTGCGTACATTATACTATATTCCCCGCTTCTTCTGATCACAATGCATAGCCCCCCTTATATAAGGGAGAGGGCGTGGCCATATTGATATATAGAGACAGAAACTGTACAATCCATTAAAAATCATTACAATTAAGCCATATAGAACGTTGATGCGAGATAAATGAAGGAGTGCTTCTTAATGACGAATACTAATCCTAAGGTGGATGGATATCTGCGTAAAATCAAGAAATGGAAGGCAGAATCCGAGAAGCTGAGGGAGATTATTCTGGACTGTCAGCTGACCGAAGACTTTAAGTGGATGCATCCTTGTTACACGTTTCAGAACAAGAACATCATATTGATCCATGGCTTCAAGGAATATTGTGCGGTTCTGTTTATCAAAGGTGCTTTGTTAAAGGATCCACACGGCATTCTTATTCAACAGACAGAAAACGTACAAGCAGGTCGTCAAATTCGGTTCACCCATGTTGAACAGATCATCGAAATGGAAACTGTCTTGGAAGCCTATATTCATGAAGCCATCGAAATTGAAAAAGCCGGCTTGACCGTGGATTTCAAAAAGAATGATGAGCTTGTCATTCCTGAAGAGCTTCAACATAAATTCGATGAAGTCCCAGGCCTGCAAACGGCTTTTGAAGCCTTGACCCCTGGTCGCAAGCGTGCTTACGTACATTATATTAATCAAGCCAAACAAGCCAAGACGCGGGAGTCAAGAGTCGAGAAACATGTGCAGAACATCCTTGATGGCAAAGGATTGAATGATTAGATTCCTATCACTAGAGTCAGATCCATTAAGAGAAGTTCATGTATTCTAATGGCTTAATATGCGCTTCCGCTTTATGAAGAAGAATGAAAAACGCTTTAGAATTCTCGTATTCTTTGGGCAGATCATTGATGAAGAGTTGAAGCTGCTGCTGCGTGAAGCTTAATTTTTCTTCGGAATCGGATCTGTCCCTTTTCATTAGCTGACTCCGTACAAGAGATTCATATGAATATCTTAATCTCAAAAATTGATCCTTCAGGGAAGCATATTCATTCCCGTGGGTCGTCTCATTCATCATCAGATTCAATCGATCATGAATGAACGCGATATTGGACAATACGTCAAACATAGCGATTGCGGTTGATTCAGGATCGGAGTCTGTATCGACCGCTTGATCCATGACTGTCTTCAATGTCATGACATTGGACATAAAACCGCTGTAGTATTTTGCATTCGTTTCTTGATTAACCCGGTTTGTCTTGTTGTTAATAAGTAAGACGATAGATATCAATACAAGGAATAAGAAAATGAGGATGGCTGCTTTTTTGTGTTTTACCATGATGTTGAATCCTCCCTGCTGCTGTTCTGCTCTTATCGTTATCGTACGAATACATTTTGAGTCATAACCTCTATCCTCTCATACAAAAAGCCTTCAAGATGCCTCTCTAGCTGTCCGTCTTACGAATCAACTCATCAATCCACAGCATTTCTCCCTTTACTTGGGATATGGAAACTTGCAGAACTTCATTTCTGTACCCATCGTCCACGTGTTTGCCTTCCCGTTTCTTAAGATCTTCCCAAAGCGCTTCCAGGTCTTTTTTTCTCATGTTTAATATTCGGAGTTGATTATCCCGAGAAATGCGCTGAAATAGCGACACTCGGATGAGAAATTCGATTTGATGCTTGGCGTCTTTCTCCGAAAATGCGTTGATAAGATCCGTAATTTTGGTTTTACCCGCCTCGGTTATTTCATAAACGAATTGATTGGGTTTACCATCCTGTTCGTTTATTTTTTTAGTAATCAAACCCTGTTCCGTAAATCGGCGCAAAGTGGGATATAACATATTGTGGTTAACATCTGTTAAATAACCCAAATCCCGTTGTATTTCCTTCTTGATCTCATATCCATGCTTAGGAGCCATTTCGATCTGGATCAATATAAGTAGTTCAATGTACATGTATTCTTACCTCTCCATTAGATTCAATGTTCTTTTTGTACGAATATAGTAAGCTTACAGCCTACGAATTCGTTCTTCAATCATAACTCGACAAATAAAGACGATTAGGGTCCTTTTGTCTTAGGCCATTAGCAAGATTCTCCCCTTGTTTATATATGTTAAAATAACATGTGTTAAATTAACTTTAGTAAAATTTAGCAGTTGGGAGGACAGATATGAATAATGAAATTATCTCTTTAGAGGAAATTACTCAATTTCAATCGCCAACCGAGGAATTCAACCCTTATGTGTGGTACAAACACAAACTGCAAAATGAACCGGTAAGCTATAATCAGGCAACCGATACCTGGAATGTCTTCCGTTACCAAGACGTCAAGCGAGTGCTTAGCGACTACGATCACTTCTCCAATGTGAGGATGCGCACAACCATCAGCGTAGGCGCAGATAATGATGAGGGTAAACATATGGGCAAGTTTAACCTGATGACAGATCCTCCGGAACACAGAAAAAGCCGCTCCCTGCTCTCTGCCGCATTTACTCCTCGCAGCTTGAAGCTGTGGGAGCCCCGGATTCAGGAGATCGTGAACGAACTTATCCATGAGATGGAAGAAGTCGAGGTCATTGATGTTGTTAAGGATTTTGCCAGCGCTCTGCCTACGATCGTGATCGCAGACTTGCTCGGCGTTCCTTCACAGGATAGACAATTGTTTCAACAATGGGTATACGATTTATTCCTTCCCATCCCCAAAGAAAATACAGAAAGCGTAAATGAGCTGAAACGCCGCGCAGCTAAAGAGTATTACAGTTATCTCTACCCTCATATCGTTCAGAAAAGAGCAAACCTATCAGACGATATTATTTCAGATTTGATTCAAGCCGAGGTGGATGGTGACCGATTGACCGATGACGAAATCGTAAGAACCACGATGTTTATCTTAGGTGCCGGTATTGAAACGACAAGCCATCTGTTAGCCAATACATTCTATGCATTCCTGTATGATAATAACCAAATCTATGCGGAAGTTCGAAATAACCGCGAGCTGCTCCCTAACACCATGGAGGAGATGCTCCGTTATCGGTTTAATATTGCCAAAATGGATCGGACCGTCAAACAGGACAATAACTTACTTGGGGTTGATTTGAAAAAAGGCGATGTGGTTGTTGCGTGGATGAGCGCTGCAAACATGGACGAGGAGGTATTTGATAACCCCTTCACATTGGATATTCATCGTCCCAACAACAAACAACATTTGACCTTTGGCAACGGACCCCATTTTTGCCTGGGTGCTCCGCTTGCCCGATTAGAGGCTAATACCGGGATTGGCCTCTTCATGGATAAATTCTCTCGGATTGAAGCTGTGCCAGGCTTTAAGCTTGAAGATAACTTGACTCCATCCGCAGCGGGACAAATGCTCTCCTCCCTGCCCGTTCGTGTATACCGATAGAGTCATTCAGTAAAAAGAAACACCTTACATCATAAAACGAGGCAGCCACCCAAGTGTAAGGGCGGCTGCCTCGTTTTAGTCATAAGCGTAAAATACTACCCACCTGTAAATGCAATCCGCACCAATTGTCTATCTGGAAATATCAACAGCTAATTTATAGTTTTTGCCTATTTGTAGTAGAATAATGAGAAGTGATGTCATATAAACAATCTTTTAAGGTACTCTATTAATTAGGAGGATCTTGAGTTTTAAAAGGTAGCGAATCTCTCGGTAAAGGATGCATTGCAATGAACAAAACGGATCGTTTATTAGCCATAGTGCTTGAGCTGCAGCGTAACGAAGTGTTACGTGCCGAGGATTTGGCCGCTATATTTGAAACAAGCGTGAGGACGATCTACAGGGATATTCAGGCTTTGAGTGAAGCTGGCGTATCCGTGATAGGGGCTCCAGGTCAGGGATACTCCTTAATGGAGGGGTATTTCCTGCCGCCTGTCAGTTTCACGGTGGAAGAAGCAGTGACGTTACTCATTGGGACAGATTTTATCGAGCAGTGGTTCGATACCCACTACAGCAGTAAGTCTCGCACTTCTAGAAAGAAGATTGAAGCCATTCTTCCGGAACCGATCCGCAGTGAGGCAACCCGGATTCGCAAGAGCTTTCGTTTGCTAGCAACCGCTGAAGATAAAACACGAATACAAGAGAAGACATACTTGGAAGTGATTCGCCGGACGATACTGGAGGAGAGGAAAATAAGTTTTCACTATTCCAAAAGAATCGCTGAAGCTAATGGGAACCGCCAAAGTGTTCGTACGGTTGCTCCTTATGGACTTGTGCTTCATCAAGGATCATGGGTACTCATTGCATGGTGTGAATTGCGTCAAGATATCCGTCATTTCCGGTTGTCCCGAATGACGGAGCTGATCGAACTGGATGATAGATTTATGCTGCCAGCAGATTTTCATTTAGATGTATACCAGCCTCCAGACGATCGTAATGTCAGAGTGCGCATCTGGGTCCAACCTGACATTGCCGATAAGGTAAGGGAATCGAACAACTACTATATAGACACCATAGAGGAACAAGCGGAAGGTTTGCTGGTGACCCTTCGCGTTCGGCAGCCAGAGGAATTGCTGCATTGGGTGCTTGGCTGGGGAGCCGGAGTGGTTGTGCTGGAGCCGGAATCCTTCCGACATCGGGTTAGAAACGAACTGGAAAAAACGTTAAAACGCTACTGACATAATGGTGTCAGTAGCGTTTTTGTATATTTAGATAAGAAGAAGACTAAAGGAGCTGATCCATGATGATTACAACAAAAGAAGCATTACAACGTTTTGAAGAAACTGCGACACATTATATTCACGAACTAGATCAATTCAATATAGAGCAGTTGAAGGAAGTGCCAAGTGACAACGAGTGGTCTATCGGACAGATGGTTCAACATCTCATCAGTTCGGCGCTTGATATGCAGCTTCGTAATCTGGATCAATGCTTGATGCCAAACCAAGATCCCTTGGTTCCTCGAACGGAAAAAACCGAGCTTGGTGCGGCTGTATTTGCTCAAGGAAGCTTCCCGCCCATTCGAATTCATGTTCCGCCTTCCCCACAATATACGCCGGAGCAGCCAGCAAACAAGGAGCAGCTCATTCAAGGGTTACACACGGTTATCCAGAGAATGAAGGAGATCGAACCGAGCCTTAAAAAAACGTCCAAAGAGAATACAATGCCCCATCCGTCATTCGGTGGACTGTGTGCGGAGGAATGGTTTTTGCTTGTTGAAATGCACTACCGGCATCATCTTCTTCAGCTGGACCGCTTAAAACAAGGATTGGTACGGGAAGCAACATAAACAAATATAAGCGACAAATGGCCCTCGCTTTTAACAAGATAGGGGCCATTTGTCGCTTACCTTTAGTCTATAACAGCCGGGATGATGTATTCCTTAATCAGTGCCCACCTGTCCCGGGGGTTCATGATGAACTCGGAGGCAATGGCTACGACCAGCTCCATTTCCGGAATACAGCAAATCACATTGCCGCCATCGCCTAACGCCAGGTTGGCACGTACGCCGTCTTCTTCGCGCAGCCACCATAAATAACCGTAGTTATGGGGATTCATCGTTGTAGATTCGTCAATCCAGGACCCCGATATGATCTGGCGGTTATCCCATAAGCCGCGGTTCAAATAGAGGAGACCCACTCGTGCCATATCGCGGGGACGAAGCGTAAGCCCCCATCCTCCCGTGGAATGACGATGGGGATCTTCAACCCATCCTTTCACGTTCTTCCCAAACAGATCCTCAAACCCGAATGATGTCATCCCGTAATCCGGAATTACGTTCATGCCGATAGGCTTAAACAATCTCTCGTTCGCATAAGCGCGAGCATTTTGTCCCGTACTGCGAGTAAGAATGGCTGACAGCAGATGCGCCCCAGCGGTTGAATACTTAAATGCACCAATATCTCCGCCCTTCCCCAGCATATCCAGCGTATACTTCACCCAGTCAGGCTGCATGCACAGCTTATCGAGGGGTTCATGCCAGTCCTCGAATGGATAAGGAGCCGTCATTGTCAGCAGATGGCGTATTGTGATTTCCTGCTTCTGCGGATCAATAGCATCAGGAGCATACTCAGGGAAAAAATCCAGCACCTTCTGGTTCACCGTTTGAATGCATCCTTCATCAATGGCTATACCAATAAGGGCAGACAATATGCTTTTTGTTACGGATGCGACATGAATCGCATCATCCGGGCCATAGCCATTGTAATATCGCTCATAAGCAATATGCCCATGCCTCACAACCACGATTCCGTTTATATTGCTGTACCCGGAATTAATGGCAGACTCAAGCTCTGACAGCTTCTCTCCATCCATTCCCAAAACTGCAGGATCCTCAGTTTGCCATTCTCCGGTTGGCCATTCATAATGCTGCATCATCAGCCCCTCCTTCTCTTCACTGGAAAATACACCTCGGTCACGCAGTCCTCAGAACCCGTGGCTCGTTTAGGGTCGGTTATATAAACTTCATATGGCGAATTCTCCAATTCGTATCCCTCGCGTTCAACCCATTCCATAAGGGTTGCATATACCGACGTCAGCTCCGAATATGAGCCCTTTAGGACAGACTTCGCACATAGACCTCCAGACAAATCTCGCGTCCCCTCTACCGTCTCCTCGATCGGGATGGCAAACTCGGTATCATTGCCGTCAGGCTTGTATTCAGAGCTGTGATAAATCGTCATGGGCGTACCCAGCAAGGTGAGTTTTTCAGTTGCAATCTGTTCGTACAAACTTCCGAAATACGTTCCATATCCTAGAGCGTAGTCATCACCTCTTATCATCTGACGCATACTAAGAATTCGGATGGACGGGGTTTCAACGAGTTCTACTTCAATGCTGTCGAGGTACGACATCAGGGGGACGCCTTTCTCTAAATTTGAGATATCAAGACTCATTAATTTCAAAGTGTGTTCTATAGCATTCAGCTTCTCCAGCATCTCCCTTCTCTTACGACATAGATCTGCACAGAGCAGTTCTTCAGATGGATCTTCTTCCCGTTCCAGAATAGCTTTAATTTCTTCCAGGGAGAAATGATAGGATTTCAAACGGTTGATAAAAAGCATCTTTTTGAGCTGACTGATGGAATAATACCTGTAACCGTTCTCCGGGTTAATCTCATCGGGAAGAATTAATCCGATCTCCGCATAATATCGAAGCGTTTTGGTAGATACTTCGCATATTTTCGAGAATTCTCCGATGGACAGCATGGGATCACCTCATTCTTTTTGTTGGTATACGGATGAACGCTTCAAGTCCGAATCTTTGTTCCATTACAATGTACACGTTGCCCTAAGGACAAAGTCAACGGTTCAGATCTGGCTGTGCTGAGATATTTACGAGAACGTTGATACTATGATCATTGTTCATGAAGCAGAAACTCCCGCCTTCCGGCTGATCGCCGTTGGACGGGAGTTCAATTACTTCAGATGGTTTGGCGGTGAATCATATAGCCCTGATGTGTCTTTAAACCATTTAAAGATGTGGGTTGCGCAAACCTTAAGCACCGCATACCCGGGAACGGCCAGAAGAATGCCGACGACACCAAACAGATTACCCGATGTGAGAATAACGAAGATAATCGTGATCGGGTGAATTTTAAGCGTTTTGCCCATAATCTGTGGTGAGATAAATTTGCCTTCAATTAACTGTACGATGGTCCAGACTGCCACCATCTTCAGCAGCATCACGGGAGAAGTAACCAGAGCCACAATCAGCGCTGGTGTAATCGCGATCGCTGGCCCCAGATAAGGTACGATACTCGTAAACGAGGCAATGATGGCTAATATAAGTGCATAGTCCAGACCAATGATCATGTAACCGATATAGAGCAGAATACCGATACAAAAGCTGACGATAATCTGTCCACGGATGAACGAGCTGATCTGGTGATTAATGTCTTGAAGTACGTGGAATATGCCGGAACGGCTCTTCGTTGGCAAGAAAGACAAAATCTTCTGCGGCAGCTTTTTGCCGTCTTTCAGCATATAAAACAGAACGAATGGCACCGTCACGATCGACAACACAATCTCGGTAAAAGCCCCCAGGAACCCGCCCACTCTGGCCCATGTATGGTTGAATATTTCCGTAGCTTTCTGAGTAAGGGTATTCCACCAATCCTGAGAGTTAATGCTCACTGCATCCTGAAGCTGACTAAACAACTGACTGCCTGTAAGCTCCTCGAATTGCAGCCTAACATTCTCGCTATATCTCGGGAAATTGTCAATCAGTCCCGTAATCTGATTGCGCAACACCGGAATGACCGCAAGCACGACCACCGTCAGTATACCCGCAATAGCCAAATACAGGATAAGTATGGACCATCCGCGTTTGATATTCCTCTTTTCCATGATATCCACAAGGGGATTAAGCAGATAATACAGTATTCCGGACAGTATGATCGGCAATACGATCGTCTTGATCAGCACGGCGAGCGGGTGCAGCACAAATGAAATCTTGCTCAGCACCAGTATGTTGACTCCCCCCAGAAGCAGAATGAGCAGCAGAAGTACAAACTTGTTGTTCAGAAAAAATCGCTTGAACCGATCCGGCCAAATGCGGGGTTGTTCCATATATGTCCTCCCTCACTTATGTAACGTTTAGTAAAATGTTGCGCCACTTCATACAGAAGAAATTCAGCAGCTGCTATTAAAACTAACGTTCGTTAACTTCATTCTTTTAACTATAATATTGAACCTGCTCCCATGTCCAGTTCACCAGGTTTAAGCTAGAAAAATGCATACAGTCCTTCTTCAAAGTACGTGTATTCCTGCTCATTTATTATCCTTTTTCCATATCCTTCAAAGAATGTATTCTTCTCGGATGGAGTTTCGATGGCGTCAGGCTTAGGGCGAAACCCTCTCCATTATACGGGCTGCTGTCGATTCCATGCGAGCAAAAAAGACATCCGATCCCGGATGTCTCTACTTTTTTGCAAACCAAATGAGCACTCATTCGTTATTTCAATATGAAATTTCCGGACCCTGTGCGAACCTTTAATATCACGCCGCCATTGCCGAACATTCCCTTTAATCGGTTCTCGTCTTGGTCATTACCCTCATAACGGATTCCGTCCCACTTCAAATCCCAATTGCCGGAGCTTCCTTCAAAATCAACTTCCAGCGAGGAAGGCTCTTTAGCGAGATCGATGGTCACACGGCCGCTGCCTGATCGAAGATCGGTTTCATGCATGATCCCGTCCGCTTCAAGAAGTATACTTCCGGATCCCGTTTTTCCTTGTATCGCTGATTCTCCGTCCTTCAGTTCGACCTTGCCGCTGCCACTCTGAAAGCTTAACTCCGAAGCCTCATAGCGTTCGGCCGATATATCGCCGGAGCTTGACTCCAACAGGATCGAATCAGCAGCAATCTCCTCGGCTTTAATGTCACCGCTGCCGGTGTGTACGACCCATTCGCCGCCCTTCACTTGCTGCACGTCGACATCACCGCTGCTTGCCTTGATCGTAACCGAATCTCCCTGCAATCGCGCGATTTCGATATCGCCGCTGCTGCTGTCAATCTCGGCGGATGCCCATTGTTTCTCCGGCAGCTCCACCGTCAGATCCAGATGCATGATCCGTACGCCCACGTCGATACCTTGGGGTACATCTATCCCAAGCTCCAGCGTATCACCGTTTGGTTCTGCCTTCAGCTTCACTTGATCCGCCCACTTTGGACTTACTTTTCCGTCTAGGCTAACCTTAATCTGATCGGTATTCCCTTGAACGAAATGGATATCACTGCTTCCTGTGTGAAGGTTCAAGTGACGGAAATCGTTCGCGTCGAAGGTCTGCCCTTCGCTGATTTCTTGAGTATCCAATGAAAAGCCGAAGTTGATACCCGAAAAGATTTTTATCGGGTTCATCGTAATAATCAGCAGCAGCACACCCACCGCAACGATCAACAAACCTGTTTTTTTCTGCATAACGTATCTCCAGTCCTTCCATCTTTACGATTCCACTTCCGCTGCAAATCCGAAGTCCTGTTCAGTATATCACCCTGAAAGAGTGCTAACATTAGGCCTGGGAATGAGATTGGAGCCCCGACTTTAG
Source organism: Paenibacillus glucanolyticus NBRC 15330 (assembly GCF_004000885.1). GTDB lineage: Bacteria > Bacillota > Bacilli > Paenibacillales > Paenibacillaceae > Paenibacillus_AQ > Paenibacillus_AQ glucanolyticus. Next base: position 25,229 of record NZ_BIMC01000001.1, on the reverse strand, counting down.
TCCAGTTCCGCAGGCAAACGGAAAAAAGCCGCGATTTCTCGCGACTTCTAATGTAAAGATATCTTCACTTGTGTTTTCCCATATTCTTACTCGTTTAATGAAATTTCAAATTGGGAGCCAGCCTCACCTGCAAATACAATACGTCCGTTCTCTGGCAAGATGACCTCATTCTTACCGCTGACCACGGTGTGATAATTACAAATACCCGTCTGGTCATATACTGCAAAGGCATTGAGATAGACCTGAAGTGTATTTCTCATTCTGAGTTTAAATGTTTTAGTTCTTCCGGGTCTATAAATTTCACCTCTGGATACATGTCGCTCGGTCCCTGAATCAGATTTCCACCCGTTCCTTTTAGTTGTTTATTAAAGAAATCGAGTACATATTGATTAACAATGCTTGATCCTCTTTTACCATTGATATCTCCTGTTATCCCCGACAGTTTAATTAACTCCGAATAGAATTGAAGGTCCGTGAAATTGAAGTGCTGCGTTCCTTCTACATAAATCACATTTCCCCCATGTTCGATAACATTTTTCATAATGTGCAGCTCATCTGAGAGAAATTTATTGACTTCATTATCCGAATTTCTATCATTTTCAAAATTGACTAACCAGTCTTTAAAACCTCCCGATCTGATGAACATAAACGGCTTGTTTATATCATCTCTATTTTCCACTTCATTTAGTGACCCGTCCATATTGACCCCGGCCTTGACTCTTTGATCTAAATAAGTTGTATTAAACGCCGTTGCACCCCCAAAAGAATGCCCCATCACGCCTATGTTTTTTAAATCGATCTTCCCTTTAAATTGACTTTCAATTGCACCTGAATTCAGCTTTTCGATTTCATCTAGTATAAACTCTACGTCTTCTGTCCATATATTCCCGATTTTTGTACGATCATCTATGGTTGTCATCTTTGTTTTATAATCCGTTACACGGCCATCCGGAAAAATGGTAGCAAAGGTGCTGTACGTATGATCGATTGTGACTACGACAAAACCATGACTGGCCAGATTCTCGGCCTGTGATGCCTGTAAAACTCTACTGGTTCCCATGCCATGAGATAGCAGTACCAAGGGATAAGGGCTTGTAGAAGGCAATATTTCTACATTTTCATAAGAGTTGGTTCTATTATACTTCCAGTAGTCGAGCACAAAGGCGGGCAGCTTTAAAGAAGTAGAGAAGCTCTGAATATACTTTTTGAACATTTCTGTATCACTTGGAAAAAGAGTTCCACGCTTGTTGTTATTCCTATTTTCAGTAGGGTACCAAACTTGAGCCATTAGCTCCCTCTTATCGCTTTGATCTTCAGTTAAGACTTCATCTCTGTTTTGATCCGTAAAATGAAAGGTTTGAGTACCCACTTTCTCTGGGCCATCAGGCTTCGGCAAATCAAAAACAGGTAAGTATGCAGACAAGACGGTAGAACCAACAAGCAGAATGACGATTAGGGAAGATAAACTATATTTCAACAGCTTTCCTATTTTTAGATTCACCATCTTACCTGAATGCCTGAATGAAACGATGAGTATGAATAGAGCTGTCATGATATATACCAAAAGTAATTGCCATCTGTATCCTTCAACCAACAATTGAACTACAAATATCACGCTACTTCCTATAGCCAAACCCAATCCTGTTTTCTTTGCACTTCTTTTAATAAACAATAGATCTACGAGTAAAGCGAAACAGGATAGAACTAAAAGTATTTCAAATAATCTCATATGTAACCCTCTCTTTCATTACGGATATCAGCCGAATTGGACAAACTGTGGAAAACCGTCCCAAAGGACGTTTTTCATATCACTAATTGACATCTGCAAAATCGCGGATGAAGCTTACCCCGTACACTTATTTTGCTTCTTTCATAAAAGTTTTCACGTTTTCAGCGATTTCCTTGAATTTGGTATGGTGCAAATAATGGGATCCATCCATGATGATTACTTTTCCATGTACCGAGTCTTTGATCTGCCCTTCATGCAGAGGTATCCATCCTTGTACGTCTTCATTATTCCCTTGTACAAAGAGAAGAAGAGGAAGATCTTTGGGGAAGGTTAAACCTTGAGCCCCTTTAAAATTAGAAGAAATATGATCCATCTCATTCAACATCGTGGAACTGTTTGAGTTTTTATTTGACAGCATTTTCATCTGCTCGACGGTGTGATCATCAAATGGGAGTCCAGCATAAGGGTCACCACCAAATTTAACCACTAATCTTTGGAGACCTGATTTTTTAATAAATCCGAACATTTTTGTAGGTAATTTGGCATCAATACCCGGTTGTGTTGGAACACTGCTGTCAATTCCGACGAATGCAGTTACCTCATCCGGATATTTGTTCACATAATCAATGCCGTAAATGCCTGCAATGGAGTGGCCCATAAGCATATATTTGTTAATATTAAGCTGCTGTAGAGCTTCATGAACTTCACTTACGATATTTTCTGCGGTTCGTTCTTTTTCAGTTCCATCACTCAATCCATAGCCGAAAGGCTCAACTGCAACAACTTTGTAAAATGGAGATAATTCATCAATAAGCAGCTTAAAATCTAGCGCTGGTGCTGCTGTTCCATAACCGGGAAGAAGCACGATTGTTTCCTTGCCTTCTCCTTGAATGTACACATTCATATTTTTCCCGTCTACAGACACGTGCTGGCCGTATGGCTCTATCTTCTTCGCCTCTGAGTTGCTACTGATCACATTCGTGATATAAACAATACCTAGAAACAGAACAATGGCGATTACGATTGCTCCTAATATTTTAAGTATAATGTTACGTACTTTCTTGGCCCTCGATCCATTCTTCGCTTTCTTTTCCTCTGGTTGCGTCACTCTCATCTTCTCCTGTCTTGAACTGTTTGTCGTGAATCATTCATTGCTGCTGCGGCTCATTGGATTTCCATGGCTATAACGATTGTGTGTCTGCTCCTATGCTCATCTGTTTAATGGCCGTAACAAGCCGTTAATGCAAGCCTAACCAACCAAGATGTCCTCACCATGACGACAATATGAACGGAGTATGAACTAACAACAAAAAGGCCACGTTTCACATACAAGGAAGCTTGTATGTGAAACGTGGCCTGAAAATTCGGTTTAAACCATAATCCAGTGTATATTCTGTTCTGTACATTCATCTCTCCTGTATGTCTAAATATCGGTGGGTGGAGTGATTGGCAATGAAACGATGAAGGTCGTTCCCTGACCAACTTCGCTTTCCACAACGATATCACCTTGATGAAGCGATACAATCTGTTTAACGATAGCAAGTCCCATACCACTGCCATCATACTTGCGGCTGTGAGAACGATCCGCCTTGAAAAAACGCTCAAATATGCGCTTCTGGTCTTCGAGAGGAATCCCAATGCCTGTATCGGAGATTCGGACGATTACATTTTTGACATCCAGCTTGATGCTGACGTGAATCACGCCGCCGCCATCCTTGGAAAATTTGATGCCATTGCTTAGGATATTTGTCCACACCTGATTCAATTGGTCATGATCAGCCGTTACTTTCACATTCTGCAGCTCAAGCTCAAAATGAATATTGCGGGCAGACCACTGCGGCTGGAGGGCCACAATGACCCTTCTGATCTGTTCATCCAGACTGAGTGTGACCAGCCGGGGCTGCTGTGACTGCGATTCAAGCACACTCAGCTTGAGCAAGCTATCACTCATTTTGGATATCCGCTTTGTCTCAGCGATGATAATATCAAGATAACGACTTCGTTCGTGATCGGCGAGATTGACTTGCTTCAGCGCTTGAGCATACCCCGATATCGAGGTGAGCGGAGATTGAACCTCGTGCGACACGTTTGTCACAAATTCCCTGCGCATCTGCTCCAACTGCTGCAGATCACGCATCATGTCCTCGAAGCTGCGGGCCAGCGTCCCGAGCTCCCCTGTTTGCTTGATATTAAGCTTGACGTTAAAATCTCCAGCGGCGATTCGCTTGGTCGCTTTTGTCAGTTTTTTGATGGGTCTAACTAGGAATATAGAAGCAATCAAAATCAAGATGCTCCCTACAATCAACGAACAAGATGCAAAGATCAATGCCCACTTGACAACAAAAGAGGAGGATGGTGGGGCGAGCGTTTCCAGAAACATCGCTTTCGTTCCCATTTCCGTTTTCAAGGGCAGCCCTAAGAGGACCGTAGCAATACCATTCGGAGTGTCCTGAACAACGCCTCCTCCCAATACCTTCTGCAGCTGCTCCGTCGACACAGCGGCAGGCTGATCTTCATGATACTTACCATAGGACTGGAACTGTCCCGATGCTTCGTAAATTCGAATATGATAGGAATCGAGCTGCTTCATTCCGCTTACGAATGAATCCGCTTCATGTAATGGAAGGATCTTGTAAATCTGCACGATGTCTTGGGCGAAGTTACGCAAATTGATCCGAGCATTTTCGTTCAGTTTATCCTCGAATATTAAAGTAGACATAAAAAAAGAAATGACCGTGCCGGCGATGACAGAGACCAAAAATGTCAGGACCACACGAATATATAACGTTTTGATCATTCGTAAACCTCAAGCCGGTACCCCAAACCGCGCACCGTCTCGATCCGAAAATCGGGCGTTTCCGCGAACCGTTCACGCAGGCGTTTAATATGTACGTCTACCGTTCGATCATCTCCGGCATAATCAATTCCCCAGATTTGATCAATCAGCTGCTCGCGCGTATAGACTTGTCCGGGTGTTCCAGCGAGCTTATAGAGCAGCTCGAATTCCTTCAGCGGCAGCGTGAGCGACTCTGTCCCTCTCGTCACCTTGTATGTCTGCCGATCCAGGATGATGTTGCCAAAGTGGACCGTCTGGGTGGATCCAATCTTGTATCGCTTCAGTAATGCTCTGACACGAACCGTGAGCTCCAACGGATCAAACGGTTTCGTTAAATAATCATCCGTTCCCAGTTCGAATCCTTTCACTTTCTCCCATGTCTCACCTCTTGCAGTCAGCATAAGCAGCGGAAGATCCAGATTGGCTCTTCGCAGCTCCTTGCACAGCGTCCAGCCATCCATAATTGGCATCATAATATCGAGCACGACCAAATCGACGGGTGTTGAACCGTAAACGGCCAGTGCTTCCTTGCCGTCCCGTGCTTCAACCGTTGTGAAGCCGTCGTTTCTCAGAAATAAACAGACGAGCTCGCGAATGTTCGGATCATCGTCAGCAACCAGTATCGTAGGCATCTAGTCCCTCTTTTCCTTTATCCATCCTGTAGAGTAATCACCATTATACTATAAATAAATTTAAAACCTAAAAGCGTGGATCATTGATAAATACTAGAGTTTAGAGTAACACTCACCTTTTGGTAAGTACCTGTAGTAAAAGTGCATACTTACGTATTCGAAGTCCACCCATTATACTCAGGAAGTAATCATCCTGAAGGAGGACAAATCATTGAAAACACTTGTAATCGTCACACACCCAAGCATAGAAACATCCATCATTAATCAGCGGTGGGTGGAGGAACTCCAAAAATATCCGGACAAATATACGGTACACGAACTGCATAAGGCGTACCCTGACGGAAACATTGATGCAGAGAAAGAGCAGCAATTAATTGAAACGCATGGCAGCCTCGTCCTGCAGTTCCCTGTCTATTGGTTCAATTGTCCGCCACTTCTTAAGAAATGGCTTGACGATGTTTTTGCTTACGGCTGGGCTTATGGTTCAGGTGGAGGAGATAAATTAAAGGATCGCAAAACGGCTTTGGCTGTAACAGCCGGGATCAAAGAAGAGGATTACCGTGAAGAGGGAAAATATCGCTATACACTCGAACAGTTACTGACACCATTCGAAACAACCTTCCTATACTGCCGTGCGAATTATCGCTCGTTCTTTGCGTATTATGGTAAAGAAACGGAGCCTGGTGTAAATGATGAGTCGGCTTCAAGCGATCTGGAGACAAATGTGCGAGAGTACTTAAATTTTATTGACAGCCTGTAAAGATCGCTCTCATCCAGCCGTATGTTCAACACAAATTTGCAGCCTGCCGCTGCGCAGCATCCAGTGGCAGGCTGCTGTTTTTCTCTCCCCACTCACACATCATGTTTAACAGCGGAATGAGCGTAAGTCCGCGTTCTGATAATGTGTATTCCACTTTGGGCGGGACCTGGGGATATTCCGTGCGAACGATTAAATGATCCGCCTCCAGCTCTTTTAGCATGACACTTAGCGTTTTATATGATATGGTGCCGATTTTTCGTTTCAGCTCATTATGACGCATCACTTTATTTTCAGACAGCCAGTACATAATGATCATTTTGTACTTACCGCCGATTAAGGACAACGTATATCCAAAGCCGGTCTCTTTTACACCCACGCCCGTCGGTACACAGGTTTCGCTCACAAGTTACACTCTCCTTCTGAATCGTTTCGATATCGACAAGATGAACTGGCACTAACCGCAAAGCACGGGTCCCTGTCGAGAATTAATCTTATCACAAAAATAACCGAGAAATTGCAGCATCCCTTATTCTTCCGAACTTTTTTCCTCCTTTTCAGTTTAGCAAAAAAAGCCGCGAATATCGCGGCTTCATATACCTGTTCGTTGTTGTCCTTGACTAACCGCATTCGGCTGCCTCGTCTCGTAGTCAAGAGCCATTGCCCTTCGCAGCGGAGATCAACCTGCCCAAACATCCTTTACATATTGGCCCTCCGCTTCCAGCCTGGATAACCAGGAGGCAGCTTCATCCGCGTCCACGCCGTATTTATCCTGATAGGATGCAATCAGCGTTTGTTCAACTTCAGGCGCCATCCGGGAGCCGTCACCGCAGATGTACATTCTCGCTCCATCCTCCAGCAGTGACAGCAGCATTTCCCCATCCTGTCTCAACAAATGCTGGACATAGCATTTCTCCGTACCCTCCACTCTCGAGAAGGCAGTATGAAGAGCTACCAGGTTTTCTCTGGCTGCCTGTTCAAACTCCTCTCGGTAGAGGTAGTCGTGCTCCGGATTCCGGCAGCCGAAGTACAAATGCGCGGGACCCAGCTTCTGTCCTTCTGCCCGAAGGATTTGTCTGGCTTGAATGAATCCCCGGAACGGTGCCACACCGGTGCCGGGCCCGACCATAATGAGCGGGGTGGCTGGGTTGTTCGGGAGTTCAAAGCCCGATTCAGGCGAACGGATAAACATCAACACCTCTGCCCCCGTCTCCAACTGGCTCAAATAATTGGAGGCAATGCCCCGGTATTCCCCATAACCGCTCCAAGCGCTTTCCCGCACGACACTGACTGTGATACTCGCTTGGGTCCAGCTGACCCTCGGAGAGCTGGAAATCGAATAATATCTCGGTTTGAGTGCTGGCAGCAGCTCGAGAAAGCGTTCAAAAGGCAACTCACAGGCTTCATACCGTTCCAGCAGCTCCAGCATGGTGAGACGTTTAGCCCGTACCTCGGTCTGATAAGTGTCTTCCGCAAGCAGGCTCTGCAGCTCTTTGGCATGCGGCGGGCATACCGTACAGGCTGCCATCTCCCGAATCTGAGCCCTTGTGGCCGGCTCCTGCAGCTCGATGCTGCGATGCAGCAGATCGTCCAGACGCACGGGAACCCCTGCCGGCAAATGGGCGCTGCTTCTTCCTTGAACGGACAAGACCAGATGTGCCGCGGCATCCAAGTGGAATCTGCGGAGTACACGCTTCACCAGACTCTCCGGATTAACTGGGAGTATGCCCATGTGATCGCCTTCTGCATAGTTCGTTCCTTCCGGCAGCGATATTTCGATATGCTGCGTGATGCGTCCGCTATCGGCATGCTGCAAGTTGCGGCTGTGCGCGATGTGTCCAGTGACGGCATGATAGGTTGCTGCCAGTGGAACGGCTGCCCCTCCCTGGACGAACTCGACAGACAAGGCGCTGCGCTTCGGCTTGCTGCTGGCCGTGACTGGCAGTCCCAGCGCCTGCATCAGATCGGGCCATACATGTTCCGTCCATTCATCAACTTCACGTTCAAAATCGCCGCTCGCATCACTCTCACCGCGCGCAAGCAAGCGCTGTGCCCCTTTAGCTGCCAGCAGCTCGTCAATTTGGCGCGGAATCCGTTGGTAGGTGCTGGCCCAGTTGTGGTCCCCGCAGCCGAAGACCGTATACCGAACGCCTTGTATTTCGGATTCATCCGCATTCTCCAGCCATTCCATAAAAGCCTTGGCATTGGAAGGCGGCTGACCGTTATAAGAGGCGGTTACAATCACAACGGCGCCTTCCTTCGGAAGATTTCCAGCGAAGTCGTCCAGTGCACCTACCTGACTGTCGAATCCATGGTACTTGGCTGCATCAGCCACTTCTCTGGCAATGCCTTCAGCCGTGCCTAAGTTGGACCCGTACAGCGCGAGCAGCGGCGTATGATGAGCGTTATCCGCAATCCTGTCGGACTGGGCGTATTCCCTCTGTTCCTGTTCGGGCACAGCAACACTTCCTGGAATCAAGAGGGCTGCCCCTCCCTTACGGTTACGGACTTTAATGTGGAATGCATCCGGCTTCAGGGTCAGTGTCTCCTTGACTTTCAGCTCATAATGCTGGGTATCGACCAGTTCAAAATATTTGAGAACCAACCCGAGCACCAAGGTGGCCTCCTGGAGTGCAAACTGTTGGCCGATACAAGCACGCTGTCCGTTGCCAAACGGTTTGTACGCGTCATGCGGCACCTTGCTCGGATCTTCAAAGCGCTCCGGTTCGAATGCCTCCACATCGTCTCCCCATACGCGCGCGTCTCTATGGAGTCCGGGAATCAGCACCGTCACACTATCCCCTTTCTTAATGGGATAGGTTCCACCGATACGGGTATCCTCTTTTGCAGATAACGAAAAGGCAGGCGCAGTCGGCCATAACCGAAGTGACTCGCTCAGAACCATGCGGACGTATTTGAGTTCCCGCACCTGGTTATACGAAGGAACTGGATCCTTCAGCACGCGGTCCACCTCACTTACCGCCTTGCGCAGCTTATCCGGGTTTTTCATCAGAAAATAGATCGCGAAGGAAAGCAGCCCGCTTGTGGTCTCGTGCCCCGCGATCAGAAATGTGATCATCTGATAACGGATATTCTCATGATCCAGCCGCTCGCCTGTATCAGGATCCACGCCCTCCAGCATGTGCGCCAGCAAATCTCCCTCCTCGCCGCCATGCGCCTTGCGCTCTTGAATAAGCTCATCCACAAGCGAGAACATCGACTGAATGTCCTCCTGAAACTGACGTTTCTTCTTAATCATGAACATGTCCTGAATGCCCAGCCGGTGAAGCTGGTTCATGCCTTCATCAAGTGAACGCACCATGCTGTCGATAAATGGATGATTGTCTTCGCGATAAAAGCTGTTAAACCTATAATTAAATCCGCACAGGCCGATTGTATCGAGTGTCAGGCGTGTCATATCGGTAGGAATATCCACTATTTCATCCGGATTGAGCCGTGCCCATTTCTGGATAAGCTGCATGGCAATATCAATCATCTTCGTATGATATCCCTGCATCGCACGCTGGCTGAAGCTGGATAACAGGATGTTATGCGCTTTTTTCCAATTGGGCTCCTGCGTCGCGCTCGTAAACAATCCATCCCCCGCAAAGGGGCGGACATTCTGCAGTGGTGCCCAGATTCGTTTATCAAAACGCTTCTCGTCACACGCGTCCTTAACATACTCATGGCCGGAGACGTACAGTTCCTTGCGCCCCCCGGGATACTGAAATTGGAAGATCGGCCCGAATTCCGAGGCGACCTTTACAAGCGATTGGATCGGAGCCGCTGAATCCAGCAGGGGCAGATTACCCAGCGGTCCGTAGGTTTTAGGTTGAGGCACCGGTGTCGTTTGTGTCATGGTTTTTCCCTCCATTATCCCATAATTCTCTTTGTATTTGCCCTTGGATAGGGCTGAATGAAGCACAGACAATACTGATTGACCATAATCGTAATTCGGTCATTTTTTGATAAAAAAGGAGGATCCGACGCGCATCGCTGTTTTCACTTACAATGGTGGTCTTATCCTGCCTCTTACCCTATCACGATATGATTGTCCCGCACATCAGCCGCAGGTCCATAATTCCATGAGGCTTCTGCTCCTCCTTTATATTACTTTTCAACCAGAATATGCTCCATTATTGAAACTTTAGGACTATTCAATACCCATTAATTCATCCGCTGTTCTATAGGAAAACACAAAAAAAGACACCTTGATGATCGCCCTCATAGTGCGCACCTGGTATCCGGCTACAGAAAATGTTCACAAATCTGTCACTTACGAGAGACTTTCCCTCATCTCTATAATTACAAAGGTAAATGAGAGAGGATGATGAAATTGCCAGCAACAAAGAAAGAGCATTTTTATTTTGGGTTGATGATGTGCATCGGGATGGTCATCGTGATGACCTCCTACAATGTAATCACGAACGGATTAATTGGTGAAGTTTCATTCATCGCCATAATCAGTCAATTCGTACTGGGCTTTATCATTGCCTTCTTACTAGAACTGTTTATAGTCGGTCCAACAGCACAGAGAATCGTGTTTTCGATAACGCGCCATAAGTCCGGTAAAATGATTACGATATTGGCAATGTCATTCTGTATGGTGACGGGGATGGTTTTCTTTATGTCTATGTATGGATTAGTTTCAGCTTACCTTTCCCATCACCTCGCAGGAGAGCCTTTGCTTGGAAGTTATTTCGCCATATTCTTGAAAAATTTTGTTTTTGCTTTCCCGCTTCAGCTCCTGATCATGGGACCGCTCGTACGGTTCTTATTCGGTAAAATTAAAACGAGTCGGCTGAAGCAATCTTTGACTACCGTCTAGGCTGACTGTCACTAACGCTCCTTAATAGTAAAAAGCCGCCCAGTTGGGCGGCTACTAACCACTGCTCACAAATTGGATTACCCCAATGAGAGCTAATAGAAGAAAAATAGCGTCAGCCTCCTTAATTCGTTATCATCTACCTATATCCATTCGATAAACACGAGCTAAATCCTCTTCCTACACTACAGAGCCGATATGAGAAGGAAGCGCTGGCCCAATGCCAGTAGCTGTCTGATGCCTTAGTCTATCAATCCATCGCTTTTCGCAGATCATAGTCATGTAGATCAATATCGAGCGTGTCTCCTAGTGCTAACCTTGCCAGTTGGCTTCCTATAAAGGGTCCCATGGTGAGTCCGGACGCTCCAAGTCCGTTTGCCGTTATAAGCCCTTTCCAGCCCGGAACAACGCCTATCACAGGAAGGAATCCGGGCGTAAACGGACGAAAACCCACCCTGACCTCTTGAAAAGTGCTGTCGGCTAAACCCGGTGCTAATTCAAGCCCTTTATTGAGGATTTCCTGCATACCGCCTGCCGTTACTCTAGTATCATAACCTTCAATTTCATTTTCATGGGTCGCGCCTATCACGATTTTCTGTTTATCAAAAGAGAGCAGATATTGATCTGTAGGCGGTATGACTACAGGCCAGCTGCCTGTCTCTTGCTCACCCTGAATTTTCACGTGCATGATCTGAGCTTTTTGATAACTCACCTTAAAATGAATACCTAGGGGCTGGAGCAGTTGGTTTGCCCAAGCGCCTGCACAAACAATGACTTGGTCAGCCGCGAAACGATCCGTCCCGACCGTTACTCCCGTTACTCGGTTTGCCTGATACTCCAGTGAGGCATCCCCGCTGATCAGGACAGCCCCGTTTCTCTGCGCGGATCGGATTAACGCATCACGCAGCGCACGACCATCTATCCTTGCAGCACCGCTAATATGAACCGATTGATAACCTTCTGCCAGCAAGGGAAACCGCTCATGGGTTTCTGTTTCATTCAACCGGGTGATTTCACCGATTTCCGGAGCATCTGCTTTTCGTTGATGTGCCCGCTCCTCCATCTTTCTGATATTGTCCAAATCCGCATGAATGCTAAGAGCACCAACCTGAGCATAGCCGGTATCTGTCTCTCCTTCGCTTTCCAGCTCATGGATCAACCCGGGATAGAAACGCGCACCGGCCTTAGCCAGCTGGTACCAAGCTTGATTGCGCCTTTGCGATAGCCAGGGACAGATAATGCCAGCCGCAGCATCCGTCGCCTGCCCTTGATCCTGACGATCTATGATTAGGACCTCTGCTCCCATTCTCGCTAACTGATATGCTGTTGATGCCCCCAGGATCCCTGATCCGATGATGATGACTTTCTTCATAATTACATCCCTTTCCTAAATCACTGTATCCATTATAGCGAATACAGTCTGAAAGTATAATGGCAGCGTGTGCTCCTGCGCACCACCATTATCGTTGAACATAAAAGAAGTCGCCGATCCCGGCGACTTCTTCATACTTCTATACTCTTGAACTCGGACGAGCCTCTTATACAGATACCCGTTATATTTTTTCAACCTCTTACTTTTCCATTACGGCAAAATAGTTATCTTCCTCATCAGCAAAATTGAAGACTCTGCCGGAAGGCAAATTTACAATTTCACCGACCTTGACATTCTTATTCGACAAGTCACTCATTAATCCATCGAAATTTTCCGTGTAAAACATTAAAGAAGGCGTCCCCAGATTTACGCCAGGCGAGAATTTAGCGACAAGTTCCTTATCATGCAGCACGATGCTGGTTTCCGAGCCCTTTGCAGGAGCAATTTCAATCCATTTCATCTGATCGTTGCTTTCTTCGGAAATGACATGAAATCCTACCTTCTCTGTCCAGAACTTCACTGCCTCATCCTGGTTATTCACATACAACATAATTTGTCCAAGTTGGCTAATCATCATCTTTCCACTCCCTTATGTAAAATGAATATCCAATATCCAATGCTCCTAATTCTCTCCATCGTAGTGGTTTCTGATACCTGTTGTGATAGTTCGGTTCTATAGTATCATTCCTCATAAATGCCAAGCCCGCATACGCCAGGCAGTCTACCCTTTCTAACTCGCCTGTGTCACTACCTGAATATTATAGCATGTACAGAACGTCATAGTTTCTTATGAATTGCGCATTTTATAAATTTCTACAAAATTAGAGTTCACGCATCCGTACTTGACCAAAAATAACAGAAATCCCTATAAGAATGGGCTCCCTCTTACCTGTGAACATCTAAGCGAAGTGATAGCAAGCCGCATAGGATAGATTAGATGTTCAAGAGAGTGTGGTGACGAATTTGAAACTGCAAAACGTCAAGGGTGCTTACGATGTAATTATCGGCTTGGGCAGTTGGTGCGGACCTTCGCTTTATTTGCGGCAACGTGGACTGAGAAGGTTTGCCTTCCCGCTGGACTGGATGATATCCAACTCGATTTCGGATGTCAGCCGATTATTGGACAATCGCTTCGTTGGATTTATGGATCTGGAACAGCTGCAGAAGACCAAGGGTACTTCGGCTTTGTTGGAAGATGGAGTCGCTGTTTTGTCTGAAGGAAATCAGGTGTATCAAGATGCCCATTTTATTCTGGATACCCGGTATAACATCATATCCGTGCATGATTTCCCCGTATTGCCTAACCAGGATTGGATGCATTCGTACGATGTTTACAGAGGAAGACTCAATCATCGCATCGATCGATTCTTCAGAATTCTTGAACATAGCGACTCCGTTTTATTTGTCAGGTGGGGGGAAGTGACCGCCGACGAAGCAGCCGAGCTGCATGCGGTGTTATCTTCGTTAGTTCGCGGCACATGTAATGTTCTCTTCCTTCAAACTCTTCTCGATTTGGAGAATGTACAAGAAATCGATTGGGGAATGGACGGTATTTGCACGCTGCAGGTCCCGGACAGCCGCCCGAATGATATATCCATTTGGAATTATGCGCTTGATGGCCTCCGTTTGACCAATCGCTGGGGGATGTAACAGCGGAACTATAATAAGAAGGTTACCGGAAAGATAAAAAGCTGCCGCTGAATGGGGGGGGACGGGACTGACCCCCGAATAGCGGACAGCTTTTTTAAGTTCATCATTCAAGAAAAGGCTTTGAATTTGCCTGATAACGTTACAGTTTTCTGCCATTTTGATCTTGCGCAATTGGCAAGTTGCTGATAGGATAATTCGAGTGGCGAAATGGTACATGCCTCACATTATGGATTAAAAAGCAGGTGAATAAAATGAATTTGTTAAAAGAATTTAAAACCTTTGCGCTCAAGGGAAATGTGCTTGATTTAGCCATCGGGGTTATTATTGGTGCTGCCTTCGGCAAAATCGTATCCTCGTTGGTGAGTGATATCATTATGCCGGTAATCGGGCTGCTGCTTGGCGGAGTGGATTTCTCCGGGCTTAAGGCTACGATCGGAGATGCAACGCTGACATATGGCGTATTTCTTCAAACGGTTGTGGACTTCCTGATTGTCTCCTTCTCGATCTTCTTGTTCATTCGTATGCTCAACCGTTTTAAACAGAAAGAAGAGGAAAAGCCCGAAGAGCCTCCAGCTCCCTCCAAGGAAGAGTTGTTGTTGGCCGAGATCCGCGATTTACTGAAGCAGCAGAACCAAACGGGTAATTAAGCTCTGCAACTGCTGAGAGTGTTTTCGTTAACTACGAGAGCACTCTCTTTTTTTATGGCTTCACTCTCCCTCACCCATGATTGGTGTTGACAGTTGATGATTCCAAACCTATAATCCTCACTATACCTAGTTAAATAGTATATATTAAAATAATGGAGAACCTGCCTATCCGTACTGAGACTGTTCTCACAAAGAGGAGTGTAAAAGCATGCCAAATGTTCAAACATTCAAAGCAACTGCCCATTTAGAAGAAGGCGTTCGAGTTGTGACCCAAGTAAGACAATTTGAATTGGTTATTGACGAGCCAAAAAGCCTTGGAGGAACTGACACCGGAATGAATCCTGTCGAAGCATTGCTTGCCTCCCTTGGGGCATGCCAATCCATTGTCGCCCGGGTTTATGCTTCTAAATTCGATGTAGTTCTGGAGGATTTCAGGGTAGATGTGGAAGGTGACCTGGATCTTGACGGATTTTTCAACCGATCCGAGGTACGCCCCGGATACTCCGATATTCGATACACTTTTTACATCAAGACTCCTTCGCCAGTTGAAAAGGTCGAGGCCTTTGTGGAATTTCTGGAGAGCAAATGCCCTGTGGGCGATACGATTGCCGAACCGGTGAAGCTCAAACGGAATCGCGTCGTTATTGAAAATTAGAAGAATACATAAAGGGCTGCAGAGTTGCACGAAGCAACATGACAGCCCTTATTCGCTACATTTAAAACCGCGTGATCTCACCCGCTTTTATTTCCAGCGACTCTCCTTCTACACTAACCCAGACGGTCTGAGCACAAGGGTTATGGATCATACGGCTATCCGCTGAGAAGCGAAGCTGTTCCAGTACGCGGCAATAAGCAAAAATTTCAGCATTCGTGGCATACCAGATATCGTCCCGACCGGCAATCTTCTCTCCGAATCGATCAACCAGATCCCAATTCCGATCATTCTCGAATTCATAACTATGACCCCAAACGTACAGAATCGCCATCCGTGAAAATCTCTGCTCCATATGTACAAACTTCTCGGCATAATCCACCATCTCTATATGATGACAAGTCGGATGCCAGCGAAGCCACTCATCCGGCTTATGGAATAAGCCGTGGCTGTTTACTATGCGGGCATATTCGATGCCAAGGGAACGCAGCAGGCCGACCAATTGATCGTTGTAAGTGCCAAACGGATAGCTAATTCCCTTTACCGGATAATGGACCAGCGATTCCAGCCTTTTCCGGTCCTCCACAACCTGTTCTATCGCTTGCTCCAAAGGCGTCTGGTCCAGGAAGGGATGATCCACCGTATGCGCAGCCACTTCATGTCCACGATAAAGAGACTCCACCTCCGATTCATCGATATACCCCTCCTTCCCGAGTGTTCCGCTGTTTAAATGAAACGTACCGCGTATCCCGTAATCATTCAGCTTTTCTACCAATCTCCGATCATATTCACGCCCATCATCAAAACTAAGCGTCAATGCTTTTTTTGCGCCGCCCGGAAACCGATCATATTGTATGCGCATTCAAGAACCTCCCTAAAAATCAATTCTTATTGGCACGAGGCATCTCCATTCGCACCGATTTCATTTTCATTATACGATGTAATGGGTCCATGAATTGTATCATTTTTTGCTAACAGCATACAGGAACCGGCAGTAACCGATCTCGGCCGCATTTTTCATAAGTTCAATATTGAGCCATGCGAGCAGCTCATGGAATGGCCTATCTTCGAAGGGCCATCGTGTTCGTTCCATGGAAAGCAGCGCTTCCCCCGGTAACCCAGCCACTTCACGCTCCCATTCGTCCTTTAACCGGTTAATCCTATCCCTGGTCTCTTGTATGTTCCCCATAGACAGGACCTCTTCACGAGTCAAGGATCCATTGCCAAACGAATGATCCAAAACCATGGACCACCAACTCCAGAGTCGTGATGCACGTGAAGTCCCTTCATAGCAGGTCGCGAGTGAAACTCTTCGGCGGCAAATGAAAATAAAAAAATAAAAAAGCCGCTAAAACGCGGCTTTTACCGTGTACTCATGCCTGATTCGGATAACCTGGTTGCTTTCACTAAATAGGATGCCAGTCCAGGAATCATCCGTGTAATGCCAGGGTAGAACCGATTGGTTTTGGCAAAAGCGAACTTCTGAATTCTTCTCGCCCTTCGAAGCAACTGCGTAAAGGTATCATTGGCCTCCTTGGTATACTCCTTCTGCCAATCAAGATAGCTGAGTTCTCCCCTGAGGTACTTGTCGGTCCAGTGAGAACACAACAGCGAAGATCGCAGTGCAACGGACATCCCGTCCCCGCACAGAGGCGGAAGCATAAGCAGTGCATCCCCGATATGCGGATACTCAGACCATGGCTCTGGCGTGTCCGACAAGTGGAGCGGTGCAATCGATACCTGGGTTCCTGGAACAGGCGTCCCAGCGGCGATTCCCTGGGCTAGTCTTCCGTTCGTCAGGGAAGCAGCGTGCAGAATTTCCGGAACCGATTTCCCGCTCCCTTGTACTGCGTCCAGTGTCAGCAATGCGGCAACATTGACCGCTCCATTCTCGATCGGCGACATCCCGACATAACCACCCTCGCAAAAATACAGTTCGACCCGAGGAGGCAGCGTAATTCCGCTGTAGTGGGATTTCACACCAACATATACGGTATCATCCCGATTATCATCGGAAGCCGTAACGCCACGAGGCTTTTTTGTACCATATGCGCCGATTACAGCTTTAGCCTGATATCGAAAACGCTCATTCCCCTGCCTCGTTTCTACTTCATACATCTGATGCTCCACCTTCTGAATATTCATTACGGTTGTTTTGGTGGCAATATGCGTACCCGCTTCCAATGCCTTCTCATGCAATAGAGCATCCAAAACATAACGACTGATACCATAGGCTTGCCCGGGTAATGGAGCTGTTATCTCGCCGCCTTGAGGCATGATGATTCTGGCATGCTCCATGGTGCCGGGGTTAACCTCATGTCCGAGCAGATGGATACCCAAGTATTCAAGCATTTCCCTGGTCTCGGGTGACATGAATTCACCGCAGGTCTTATGGCGTGGAAATTCTTGACGATCCAGCAGCAGAGTACGGTGACCTTGCTTGGCAAGCTGCAGCGCACAACTGCTGCCTGCAATTCCTGCTCCGATGACGATGACATCCATTTCCTTCGACATGTATGAACACCACCTTTTCACTCTTTCATTAGCACGTTGCCTTTTACTCATTAGGTGACAATTTCGTCTTATGATTTTGGAATCACGACGGAATAACGGAACAAAGGCTTCCATTCGTAGGTCATCGTTTCGTGGTTAAGCTGCTTCTTTAACTCTCTCCAATCCCTTCCTTTGAAGCCCTTGGCAACCGAAAGCGGACCATCGTGCCGAATGTAACGATTGCGCGAAATCATCCGCGTAGTAATCCATACGGCCGTGTAGGGTACCAGGTGGCGATGGATATCACTGATAACGACTCCATGAACCGAGGCTCTCAGCATATGCGACACGATATCAATCAGCTGCTGCCCGATAAAATGGTGGACGAACTGGGAACCGGTCACGATATCTGCCGATGCAGCCGGCAGTTCCTTGACATCAGCACGCCGTACATCAACCCTCGGCTCATCCCGGAATAGCTGCTTGGCCTCGTCGCATGCCTCCTCTGTCATATCGACAAGCGTTATTTTTAGCTCGATGCCCTGTTGATCCGACCATTGCAGCAGCTTCTGATTAACATCGCCCGATCCCGCACCCACATCCAAAACACTAAGGGTTCCAGGACTACCCATCGTTTTCCATAACTTTTCCACACCGGCCAGGGTGGGTCCCGGTGCCGCGAATATTTTGTTCAGCCGCCTTAAATGCTGAAGTGCTTCGCTCAGCTCTTCCCCTCCCATGGAGAAATCATCCATAAGCTCTTCTTCCTGTGCCCGCGAGGACAAAGCTCTAAAGAAGGACATGGTCCTGCTCCTTAACCGATGACGAGTAAGCCTTTACATAGTTAAAACGCATGAGCTCTGCTGTCAGGCCGGGTCCGAAGGCCATGGCTACACCTTCCGTGAACGTCTGATCCTGCGCCTTCATGTCCTGGCGCATGGCATTCAATACAAACATAATGGTGACCGATGACAAATTGCCCGCGGTTCTTAAAATCTCTCTGCTGTATTGGGTCTGCTCATCGCTTAAGTGCATAACTTCCTGCACGGAATCCACAATGCCCCGTCCGCCGGGATGGATGGCCCAGAGTTCAGGGAGCTTGTCCCCCTCCAGCAATACACGCAGCTCTTCTTCCAGGTGAGCACCGAGCAGCTTCGGAATACGGGGAGATAAAAAGAGATCAAAACCGGTATTGCCCACCTCCCATGTCATATCCTCCGTTGAATCCGGCAGCAGAACAGAATAACCTGAACCCAGCTTCAGATAATGCTGGTGATGAGATTCAGGAGGGCCGATGACACAGGAGGAGGCGCCGTCTCCGAAAAAAGAGGCTGCAAATAACGCTTCTCTCTCCTTCACCGGCTGAAAATGAAGAGTACAAAGCTCCACGCATACGACCAGTACTTGCGACCCTGGAGCTCCTTGAACGACATCTCGCGCCATTTGGATCGCTTTAAGTCCAGCGGCGCATCCTTGAAATATCAGCGGCAGACGATTGACGCGCGGAGACAGTCCCAAATGCCGAATCAGCATAACATCCAAGCCCGGCTGATATTGACCTGTGCAGCTGACTGTAATGAGATGTGTAATCCGATTCGGTGCCATGTCGGCATCTTTCAGAGCCTTCTCGGCTGCTGTTAAGCCAAGCGGGAGTGCCTCTCTCTTGTACTTATCCATTCTTTCCTCTGTTGTCGGAACGGCTGACTCGTCATGGGAAGGCAGATAACGGCATGCTTCCAATGGATCCAGATAGTTCGATTCGCAAGTATAGCGTGTCTCGACACCGCAGGATCTGAATACTCTTCGGGCGAAGCGCGCCAGATCGGATCTGTTCTGCAGCGTAGATGCAATTAATTCTGCAATATCCGACTGTGCTACGGAATGTTTCGGCAATGCCGTACCCATCCCGAGAATCGCAGCATCGGACATACCGTTTGTTTGTTTCATGCTCAAACCTCCTGCATTGTCTTGGAATTATTCATGATTACCCTTCCCCGGGCATTTTGAACGCGTTCAAGACTCATTGAGGTTAGGATAACCCGAACTTGGCGAATTATATCCAATTCAAACCATGCGCTATAACCTCTCAAGGATAACTAGCGCCCCAACTCCTGCTTCCTCTATGACTGGAAGGATGAGATGCGAGAGGAATTGAACACCGCGGAACCTGACGATAAGCGTGAGTTAATGGTACAGATCTGGTATCCGGCCAGCCCATCGGCCAAAGGCAACAAGGCACCTTACGACGCTTACCCCGATATTTTTGAAGATGGATACAGCCAAGCGCTTCATATGCCTAAAATGTTATTCAAAAACATTTGGCTTGATCAAAACGCGTGCCGTAGAAGGAGCTGAACTCTCGGATACGGCGTCAAGAACCAGAACACCTTCCAAATCGAGCAGCTGGCAAGTCACGGGTATATTGTTATCGGTATTGATCCCTGATGGACGCGTGGTTTATTTCTCTCCGCTTATTGATAGCGGCTACGAGTATTTGGATCAATTGAATAAGGTCTGGGTGGGGGATGCGATATTCGTGCTCGATCAAGTGGAGAAGCTGGCGAAGAATGATCCAGACCAGCACTCCAAATCACCTCGCGAGTAAGCGTTTTTTTATGTATTACACACCAAATTGTTTCAGATGATGGTCCAGGTGCTTGTATATTCCTTTTCCCCACTGCTCCGGGGTCAGTTTACCGAAAAATGGATGGGGATGCGATGTGCATTTCTCAGGTCCATTTTGTTGGAATAATATAATTTTCTCCTTCAATTGTTCTCTTTCCGTTTCAAAATCTCTTGGATCTGCAATCAATATTTCCGGAATGCTGGACATATTACGGGGTACTGGCTTCTCATTATATAAAACAGGCCTCGCAAACCTTCCAACGACCATACCCAACCAGCCTCTTGGCAGGTTCGTGATGCCGCTGGCTATGTCTTGGAACGCGGAGTTGTGAGCCAGCATTTGCGTTACATTCATTTTTCCCCATAGCGGCTGTGACAGCGGGCTTAAACGATCTATTCGGTTCAGTATTTCGGTCATATCCGTAGGATTGAATATATTTTTCATGGTTCCCTGCCCCTATAATCCAGAATTAATATTTTAACAAAAGGATTAATATCATCAACCCTGTGAACGAAAATGAGATTGTTGCCAATATCATGGAAACCCGGTGGCGCCTCGCTTCCGGAATATGCTTCCATTCCATGTAACCACGAAAGCAGAAGGCCAAGGTCACTAAGAACGGCCATAACGGATAAGGTTCGCTTCGATCGATCATCCATATTAATGCTATGATTACAATCATTAAAATCCAAGAACCAATAAGATACCGTTTATACCCAGGTGTATCACGCATTTCTTCTTCCCCAACATCCGTGACCTTATACTGGATCCATTGAACCACCATAATCGTAAGAAGCATGAATGAATACAAGCCTTCCATTAACGCCATCCCTCTTTTCAATTTCAAAAAAAACGCTGCGACACGTAAGAAAACAAAAGGCCCATGCTGGATTGGTGTACAATGGGAGTTATCACACACCCATTGTACAGCAGAACCCAACATGAGCAACTCTCATCTTAGCATAATGGAACCAGAACCACTAGATATTGCATCTACTGCGAATCGCGCAGAAAGGCCTGTAAATCTGCAGGCAAGTTATTGTTCCGGGTACAACTCTTGATTCAGTTCACTTGTTGCTGCCATGAACTGATTCAATAGGGATTCGCCAGCATCAGATTTGTTCAATGCCTGGTTTGTGGCCAGGTTTTCAAATTGAGTTATCAGTTCTCCTTTTTTCTCCAGCTCTTTCAAAACTCGCTGCACGAGCGGGTCTTCAGAATTCTGCTGGTCCGCATAATAAGCACTTTCAATTGCGTACAGGTCTTTATAACCTGCAAAAACTTCGTTAAATTCATCAAGGGCGCTTTGTGGATGGAGTTCATTGTCTAATTCACCAGCCCTGCTCTCCAGCTCCTTAAGCTTCTGTTCATCCTCTGTTGTGGCTCCAGGTGCATCCGCAATTTTTTTCTGTGCTTCATAGCTTTCGTGTGCATAGGAAACCTTCTCTTGCAGGTTCGGACTGTTTGCATCAACCTTATTTGCGTTCATGTTAGCCCATGTAAAACCTCCAATGGCCAAAACGCTGCAGACAGACAGAATGATCCACGTGTTTTTCTTCAACTTTTCTCAGCTCCTTTAGCTTTTGATTTTGATGGATACGATCCACGAACCGTAAGCGACATAAGATTTTAACGAGATATCCTTGTTCCATGTTCCATTGCTAACAGAATGTTGTGCAACCTTGAGATCGTTTCCAGGTCCATAACCGTTTACCATTTGTGAATGGATCGTATGTCCGGCTGAATTCACGTGTTGGACAATATCTCCCCGAAACAACTCATTGTAGATGGGTTGGAAGTTATTGCTTAATTCCTGCGACGTGTATTTGGTTGCCCTGTAGGCCTTCTTTCCACCTTGGTCGTTTATAACTGCAAAATGCTCTCTGAATTGATGTGCCCCCGTCCAAGAAGAAGTTCTTGGATTTGTAGACGGCGGAACATGAGGGCCATAATAGTACCAATCCACCGTATTTCTATTCTGTCCTTTGGTTCCATTAAATGGCAGTCCGCCTCCTTCATACAATGCTTGGGATACAAAGTTAGTGCAATCTCCTCCATCGCTGTTACTCCCATAATTAGCATAACTAGGATTCGCTTGTGTTGCCCATGTTTCTGCATAGTCGGCGGCGCCGCCGCGGTCAAACGAGCTATTGGTACTTGTGGAATTCGTGAACATGACTTCTGCTCCGAAAGCTTGTGTAGACATTAATAACGTGGAACAGGCAACAACAGTGGCAACAAATGCTGACTTCAACTTTCGTTTCAACTAAAATCCAGCCCCTCCCGTGACTCTCAGTCTAGCTAATTGTAAAGCTAATCCGATTATGTAATCACGAGTTGTCCGCCTTACCCTTAGCTTAAGCAAAGAGTGCTAAAATTTTTATATTGTAACAGGACAACTGGAATTCTCACATTTAAGATGTTCCCGCTGAAACCTGGCACAACTGACCTTCTTGTAATATAGACGCTTATAAACAGAGAAAAGTTATACTGAATTGTAATTTTTTACTAAATATTTATTCCTCTCCCATTAATAGATAGATATTATGAAATAAGAGACCCTTGCAGCAAAATCGCTGAGGGCCTCTTCAACCAGTTTTTTGGGGATTGCATCTTACAGATTAAAATGAAGCAGCTTCTCGGGATTCATGACAATATAAACATTGGAGATAAGATCATTCTCAATCTGTATCGAAATAACCGAAAATGTAAAGGGACCCGTCTTGATAACAATACCCGGAAGAGCGTTCACTTCACGAAGCTCGCATACGAAATCCTGCGGTACTTTAGGCCGAATCGCCTCGAAATAGCGAGCGACGATTTTGGAACCGACAATCGGCCGGAGAGCGGCTTGCGCTTTTCCACCGCCGTCGGTGTATAGAGTGGCATCGACCTTCAGAATATCCAGAAGTAGATTCATATTGCCCGTTGCAAGTGCCTGAATGAAGGTCTCGACATGACGCACACCCACAGCTCTCACCTCAGACCGCGTTTCCGGTTGCTGCGCCAAACTTCGGCGTGCCCGGTAATCAATCTGTCTGCAATTTCCTTCGCTCTTGTCAACAATCATGGCGATCTCGCTAAACGGCAGGGTGAATACCTCTCGGAGCAGAAATACGATTCGTTCCATATCTGAAAGCTGATGCAGAAGGAGCAAATAGGCGGTTGTTAGTGACTCCTTAATAATGTACTGATCCATAGGATCATCGCTAACTGCTGCATAAGGCTCTGGAAGCCAGGGACCAACATACGTCTCACGCTGCCTGCTGGCCGACTTCAGCTTGTTGAGACATCGATTGACCGTCATTTTGCACAAATAGGATTTGGCATTACGAATTTGCGTACCGTCCCCTTCTTCAAGCGAAAGAAATACGTCCTGCACGATGTCCTCAGCATCCATAACACTGCCCATCATCTGATATGACAAAGAAAATAGCAGATGCCTCCATTCGTTATACCAATGTTCGGTTTCTATTGCGGCTCACCCCAGTCCTGCGTTCATCATCATTGCGTTTAATAATAGCATGTGCCGCTCGTTTGGCGCTTGCGAACGCGGCGTCTGCCAATACTTCTCCATGGCTGACCCAATCTCCTGCCACATATAACCCTTCCACTTCCGGTACTGCCGGACCCGGAGGGGGATCACTCTTGTCGGTGGAACGAAAATCATGAACGACCGTAATTCTTGGCAGATACTGCCGCGCAATCTCCTCGCTTCGCCATCCCGGATGCATTAAATCCATCGCTGCCTCAAGCTGCTGCTCATTATCCTGCGGATTCCCAGCGTGTTCACCAAGCTGCTTAACGAGATGAATGATAAAGCTTCCATCATCATTCAATCTGGCTACAGATGAAGGACTGTTATAAAAAATTGGCGCATCCAGCCAGAAACCGGCAATGTAAGATCGGTTTTTTGGATTCGGAAGCCGGCGAAGCACTAAATCCAGGCAGGCAGCTGCCATGGGCCGAGTCTCGTTCTTCCAACGGAGCAGACTCGTCTTCTCCGCGCCCCTTACCAGCTTGCATGCTTGTTCAGGACTTCCTGTCATCATCACGTTTGGAACAGTAGTCGTTCGGTTGTCTGAAAAATGAACGATCCACGCCGACTCGTGTTGAACAACCTCAGCAACACCCAGTCCGGTTGCCATGACAACGCCTGCTCGTGAAGCCTGCGCTTCCAGTTCGTTGATGAGCGATACCCATCCCCCATCGAGATAAAACGCTTTACCCGCAAACGTACGCTGCAGTTGACGTACAGCCTCTCTTGCCCCATGAAGGCTGGGATCGGGCACGAAGGAATTGGATCGGCAGATCGAGTAGACGATGTGCCGGATCATCGGGTCGTTAATTTCCCGCTCCGCCCACTCTCTTAACGTCAGACGTTCCAACTGCCCCGTTTTGATTCTCCCAAGCTTTATCATGAACCGAACGAGCTCGGCCTTGCCGGATAACGAGAGTAAACGTGAGGTAAGCAGCTTTACAGGGCCCGTAGGAATGTCATACACTTTACGATTCCAGATGCCCGCAACGCGCGGAGGAGGGTTGGCTCCAATCAGCTTCACCCCTAACTCATTCAACACCGCCTCCCCTTCCCCATCCTGGTAAAAAGCATGCACGCCCAGATTCAAGGCCGCCCCTTTCTTCTTCACCGTCATCGCGCGTCCCCCAAGCCGATTCGATTTCTCGGCCAGAAGAACGGAGAGACCTGACCGCGCTAAATAAATAGAGGCAGTTAGACCTGCCAGCCCACCGCCTATAATGACAACGTCAAAGGTTTTATCCCATTGATCCACCTTCATCACCTCTTCAATTTTATAGTTAAGACAATTGGAGGCGATCATTTGTTACAAACCAATTCTTAAAATCACGAAAAATTTTAGCATAAAGCCAAAAAAGCCCCGATTTACACGGCAGCTCCAGGTCTATGTATTCTCATTCGTCTGACATATTGTAATGCATGCTGGAATTACATGATGAACACCTCATTCTTTGAAAACGTTCCTGATATAA